>NZ_FREX01000026.1 GCF_900143565.1 Pseudovibrio sp. Alg231-02
CGGTAGGGTCAGCGACTGGGGTGAAGTCGTAACAAGGTAGCCCTAGGGGAACCTGGGGCTGGATCACCTCCTTTCTAAGGATTGGTCTTCAGCTAAGATGCTTCTATGAAGTGTCCCCGCTATCGACTAATTTTTTGAACATAGCTGGCATTATGACCAGCATTCGACACTTCCCTGGAAGTGTCATTGGCGAATACCGCCGTCTTCGTTTCTCTTTCTTTATGATATCGCTTAAAGGTTAGGTAGCTCGTCTGAGCACAATCTTTGTTGGTTTTGACTGGAGCGCAGCGACTAGAACCGAATGGTTTGCGGAGCTGATGCGAGGTCTTCAATAGACAAGGGTCGGTAGCTCAGGTGGTTAGAGCGCACGCCTGATAAGCGTGAGGTCGGAGGTTCAAGTCCTCCTCGACCCACCAAACTTTTAAGTTAGTAGGAAATTGTGGCACGCACTCCCGAGCGCGTTAGCGCGAGTAGGACCGACTGGTCCGCCGAGCTTATGCGAGGGTAGCCAAGCTGACGGATGTCAGCGCCGGCGTGGACACTTCTATGAAGTGTCCTTTGAGGCCAGAATAATGGGGCCTTAGCTCAGCTGGGAGAGCGCCTGATTTGCATTCAGGAGGTCAGGAGTTCGATCCTCCTAGGCTCCACCAACTCTCTGTTTTGATATCATAATGAAAGCATCCGTTTTGCGGGTTTTGTTCTAAAGCCTGCTTGTTCTGTGACATTTTGAAGAGAAGACATAATTGGCCGCATCTGGCGCCAGTTCCTTAGGGGATTGCCGGATGTGTCAGCTAGCCAGTTACCAATGCCCGCCAGGGTATTGTACGGGGGCGCTTGACCGCTGCCCCGCCAGTTATGTCTCATGAACTGGTCTAGGCATATGCATTGCATATGTCTTTGATACATACGATGTATGTATTGTTGATTGTACATCTGGCAACCGATGTACAAGCCAAGTTAAATCAAGCTTTATTTTTGTTGGTTAGTGAGACTTCTTCTGGAAGTCTCATGTCATGTCTGTCTTCGGATGGATTTATGATTATAGCTAATGAG
>NZ_FREX01000023.1 GCF_900143565.1 Pseudovibrio sp. Alg231-02
CACCTTCTAGCAGGTGATCCCGCCATTGCTTGATCTGGTTCGGGTGGACATCATAGTGTTAACCAAGTTCACTCAAGGTTTGCTCGCCTCGAATGGCCGCCAAGGCTACTTTGGATTTGAAGGCAGATGTGTGATTGCGTCTGGGACGGCGCGCCATAGTCGGTTCTCCTGTAAAGCCATAAGAGCAAATTACAGACCGAAAATCCACTTATATCGCCTGTTCAATTTTCCCGAGCCATCTCTGACATCAAGATCCGAGTCACCTAAGTATTCGCTAACATCAAGCCTACCTCCCAAAATCAAAACTTAATATCCACATTGCATTTGTCGATATGTCTCAAATTCAGTCGTTGCAAGGCCTTCATAGTTAACGACTTGTCTCAAGTGGTTAATCTCACTAACTCATTGTTTAATTGAAATAATTTACAACATACAATTTTAGCCAAAATGAATGTAACTCTAGGAAGAGATATTTCTCGTGAGAATTGCTCATTACGGCTATTTGAAGTGCTTTGTTCCATTATTTCAGCTTTTTTCGGCAGCTTTGCTCTTGAGCGGTACATCTGTTCAGGCGGCGCCAATGGACACTTATGACTGGGTTCTCAACGTTAAAGACAATGCAGAGTCTGCCGGAGGAAATACACCGAAAGCCGGCGACTACTTTTCATACGAAATAACCGTCACAAATGAGCCGACTGACAGCGAAAACAGAGCGGCACCTGTTACGCAAATTAATCTCACAGTTCCGACGGAGATACAACTTGTGGAAGTCTCGGGGTTAATCTGCGGGAGTACATTGCCGGTTGATGGACCGAATGTTGTTTCCTGTACTGTGCCATCTCTGGTGGCTTTTGAAAGTATCTCATTCACCGCCACAATGCGTGCCAATGAGGCGTATAGCTCGTCACGTATCATCAATTTTTATTCTGAAGTTCCTACCGTCAATGACCCTGTTGTAGATAACAACTCTCATTCGGAGCCGACAACAATCGCGGCGGGGCCCGGAATTGTCGTCCCTGATGAACCAGACCAAACCGATTTGGCACTCTCTGTGAGCGGGCCAGCTTCAGCCGCATCGACATCCGAAGTAAGCTATACCTTTACAACGACCAACAGAGGGCCTGATGCAGCGAATAAATGGGAACTCTCTGTTCCAATTGTAAACGGTTTACATTTCACGAGTTTGCCATCCGGCTGCGGTCTCATGGCGGATAGATATAGTTGTACATTTTATAGCAATATTGTTCCCAGTACCGAAAGTGACCCAGATCCTTCCAAACATACGGCCGTATTTACTGGGATTGTGACTCAGGCCGGCGGTCCTGCTGGTTCAGAGCCGAGTATTACAATTTCTGGTACTGTTGAAGCGCCACGAGATGAAGATGTTGTTGATGGCAACAATACCGCTTCTACAACGACTGCCGTCTCATTGGGAACAGACGTTTCTGTATCTGCCTCTGCAAATGGCACAGCTGTATTGGGCCGTACCAATGAATTAACAATCACCTCTGCTTACAAGGGGGATGGTCCAGAAGGCCTCGAAATTCGAACCGTTATTCCTGAAGGCTATGGGATCTCAGGTACAGGCTGGACCAGCCCAACGGGAGGTTGGACTTGCTCGTTATCTGGCAGGGAGTTTGTTTGTCAGAGACCTCACCTAGGTTTGTCGAGCAGTGTAACGAACATTGATTTGGGCTCAGTCGTGTTTGATCTTGAAGTACTCGATGATCCTTCCGCGCTGACATATAGGATCCAAGAGGATGTTGACACCAGCGTAACAATCACCTCAAGCGGCCCCGCAGATTTAGACACGACGAACAACACAGCCAGCATTCGCCAAGACTTGCAGCGGCCCAATGTTTCACTGTCAATCAGCAAATCTGCCTCAGATAACAGCGGTGTGCTTGCTGCGAATGACCACGTCGTGGTCAGCCAGCCGGGTAATGAGTTGGATTACACTTACAGCATATCTGTTAGGAACACTGGTAATATCGAGTTCATTGAAAATGCTGATTATACCGGTGGGGAAGTCTTCGAAGGCAAGATTATCGTTGCAGATAGCCTGCCTGCAGGTGTGGAGTATCGTGGTTACACAGGTTCAGATTGGACATGCTCACCTGCGGCCTCTCCATCTGCGCCGCTAAATGCTCCAAACCTGACGTGTTCTATAGATTATTCTGGAGCGCCTCTTCCCAAAGGAGGATCCGCACCAACCCTGACGTTGGATGTGAGATTTACGCAGGAAGGTGACATCACTAATACCGCATCTGCTCACGCTCAAACCTGGCCGGACAGTGATGACACTGATGATGTTACAGTAGCAAGCTACACAGTCCCTAACACTGCTGACATAACCGTCGATACTCGCGTTCTAGTTAATCCGGTAGCGACCGGAGATGAGCAGACAGTTGTGCTGGAAGTTATCAATAACGGAAGTGGTACATCCAAAAATATACTTATTACCGATACTTTCACCCACCTCTTGAATAGTGGTGTTGGAAATTCGGGAGATGGCCTTCAAAGCTTTGTTGTTACAAGCGGTCCTCATGCTACAGGCTTTGATGATGCTGACTGTAGTCTTACAAGTACGGGCACACGTTCTCAGCGACTTACGTGTACCATTAAAAGCTTGGCTCAGTGTACAGCTGGCGCAGATTGTCCTGTAATTACGGTAAAAATATTGCCAGGTGACGGGCCATCTGCATCCCCAAATACACTTAGTAATAATGTCAGTGCTGTGGGACGCGATGTTCCAGATACTGTACCAAACAATCAAGACGCGAGTGTAAATTACACAACGCTTGAGCGTACTGATATTGAGGTTGGTATTACAGCATCTGCCTCATCGCCGATTGCCGGGCGTGAGTATTTTTATCAAGTCAGCGTTAGGAATCCGACCTCCAGCAGGTACTTAAACGCAGCAGACAACTCCATTGTCACTCAAACACTCCCTGCTGGCGTACTTTTCAAACGTGTATCTGGTGCAACGTGCAGCACAGCGCCTGCAGCCGATGATTTGATCTTGGCGGGAAGTAATGATCAGCTGGTGTGTGATCTTGGAACTATTCCAGCAGGGGCAACTGAGACCATAAATGTCTACTTTGAGACAATCGAAAAAACTTCCGACTTCAGCCTCGTAACATCTGCTTTGGTGACGACCAGTACTCTGGACCTGGATTCAGCCAATGACGAGACTTCTTTGACGACTACGCAGAAAGCCAATCCTGACTTTGATCTGATTGTAAACAGTCAGGATGACGTCGATCCGATCGACATCGGTAGTACAATGCACTTTGATGTAACTGTTCGCAATGCCGGTCCGTCCTTTGCTGAAAATGTGACAATAACTTATGCCCTTCCAGCGGATCATTTGACCTATCAAGCAGTTGATCCAGACGGCGCATCCTGCCCGACGCCACCTGCCATCGGCTCCAAAGGGCAAAATTTGATTTGTACATTCGAGCGTATTAATAGCGGAGAGACAAAACTTCTCAAGATTACGGCTGAAGCGGTTTCAAAAGGGCAAACGTCCAGTACCGCAATACTTTCATCAACTGCTATTTCAAATGGGGTTGATCGGCTTGCAGGTAACAATACAGAAGATGAAACAACAACTGTGCGCACCCGTGTTGATGGTGAAGTGTTCAGTAAAACTCCAAGTCTTGCGAAAGTAGATCTACGCGAACCATTTGATTATACGATTATCATGAAGTTTGCCTTGGCAGCCCAATTTCAGGAAGCCGATGATGTAGTGATCAAAGATACACTTCCATCTAATATGTACTTTGTGGGTGGCAACGCTGTTACCCCTATCATCTCTGTTACCTCCGGGGCTGCAAGCAACAATAGCTGTGTAGTGGCCTCGAATGCCAGATCCTTTGAATGTTCGTTGGGCACCGTTCAAAAAGGATCTGAAATCGCGATTACTTTCCCAGTCTACGCTGATAACATTTCATCCTTCCCAAAGACGTTGACTAACACCGCTAAGCTCGAGACAAGTTCTCGCGATGTCGACAACAACAACAACACAAAAACAGGCAATGTTATCGTTGTTGGCTCATCAATTTCAGGCAATGTCTTCATGGACTTTGGGGATGATGGAGACAACTTTGATGACCCAGATCCTCGCAACGTAAATGATAAAGGTGCTGGTGGTATCACGATTACTTTGTCCGGCACCGCATTTGACGGCGAAGCTGTATCAAAGACGACAACGACCAATGCGAATGGTGATTACACGTTTAGTCATCTTCAACGAGGGACATACGCTGTAAGCAGGCAAGATGTTTCCGGAAGCAAGTTCCTGCTTGATAAGCTTTCCTTTGTCGGGGAAGTGCAAGAAAATGGTACCAGTACTCCAGTACACACATCTATACCTGCCGACAACGGGATTGCATCAGGAGTTCGCGAACTCTCAGTGATCAAACTGGTGAAAGACTCCAAAGCGGTAAACTACAATTTCTCGGTCTTGCCGCAGGCCCGTATTGGTATCGCACTGGACGAGTATTCGACATCCTATCCTCAAATAAGAGAAGATGGCTCTTTCGTAACTCGACTTGTCATGCGGTTGGAGAATTTTAGTGATGAACCTATTGAAAATGTTAGCATTTCATTGCCTCTCAATGGTGCAGAGCCACGATTTGGAAACCATGCTGTTCTGGGAACTCCACTAACAGACACACTTGCGGCGGGCAGTTTTACAATTACTGCAGCACCGCAAGATAGTCCCGTTCCCTCAAGTTCAGCGAGCGGTTGTGGTGGATATAATGCCGCTTACAATGGTCAGGGTGATGCATCTGTTCTCAGTGGCATTGCAATAGGAGCAAAGGCCCGTTGCGACGTGGAAGTTCAGGTGAGAGTTCAACCTATACGACCAGGGCCAGCATCCTATCCCAATCCATATCAACTACAAGCAACGGTTGCTGCAGAAGGTCAGTTCTCTGATCAGATTGATACAACCTACAACTTGCTCACGGATTTAAGTGATAACGGTAGCAATCCAGATCCAGATGGTGACAACAACCCGACGGAAGACACCGAAAAAGACCCTACTCCTGTTGCTCCGAGTTATAGCTCAAAGCTTGCTTTGATTATGTCGGCGACACCAAGTTGGAACACCGGCACCGAAGTGGCAAAAGTTGGTGATACTATAACGTACGAGTATGAAATTTATTCCAGAAAGGGATCCAGCTCCAGTTCAAAAGGTAATATCAGTCTTCAGAACATCGCAATTGTAGACATTAAAACCGGTCTGATTTTAACTGGTTCACCTCTGGCTCAAAAATTGCCGGGTGATAGCGCGATAAACTCGGGATACACAGGCGTCTACACATTGACGCAGGATGATATCGAAGCAGGAGAAGTGGTTCATTCATCGAGTGTAACGGCGACTGATGTCTACGGTTTCACTCTTGATGATGTATCAGGTACAGCTGTTTCAAATAACACGCCACTGACGACACCTTTAACGCGCAGACCTGAAGTCGCGTTAGTTGCAGTTCCTGATGCCGGCTTGGTTAAGAACCCAACTGAGGTGGGAGATAAAGTACTCTACACTTACAACATCAAAAACACTGGAAACGTGATTTTGAAAAATGTCCGAGTGACGGACACTCGATCTAATGTTGAAGGTCTGAGCTCAGTTGCAATTTTAGAAATTCAGCCTGGTGCAGAAGTCCTTTCTGCATTCACTGCAAGTTACCCGGTCACACAAAGCGATCTGGATGCCCTTAAAATCATAAACACTGCACAAGTCGAAGCTGAGGCAGTGACTGCACCGAGTGTGACAGATGTCGTGGGAACCGCCTACACCAATGATGGCCCGGTTGAAACTCCGTTGTACATCGCACCTGAAATTGACCTTGTCCTAACAGCTGATACCTCTGAGTTAACACAGAGCATTGCAAAAGCAGGTGAGAAGCTTGTCTACCACTACGCAGTGACAAACAAGGGGAGTGTAACACTCACAAACGTTACTATCTCCAATGCACTCACTGGGGTTGCTCTGACTGGAGGCCCGATCACTCTCGCTCCTTTGCAGACAGATACAGGTAGCTTTAGAGGCGAATACTTGCTGATGAATGCAGATGTTGCAGCACAGTCAGTTACAAACTCTGCGACGACAACAGGCAGTTATGGCAGCCCGGTGTTAACGGTTGACGATACCGATACCAAGACGACTAGCATTGTCTTTATTGAAGCAAACTCAGAAGTTCCATGGTCGTTTACGACTGATGGTGGAACAACCTCAAGTGTTCTAGCTTCTGACCTGATCGGGACCGATCCTGCAACTTTGACCAATGCGAACTTGAGCATTGTTAGCAAGGCAGCAGAACTCACTCTCGATACAAGTAACGCCACCATTAAATTGGCATCAGGCAGTGCGGCTGGAACATATCAACTCACTTACCGTATCTGCCGAAAGGATAATCCGACTGTATGCGCAGAAGCGACAGAGACTGTTATTCAAGCACCAATTGATGCAATTGAAGCGACTGTAACCCATGAACTAATTGACGATGGCGATGGTTTTGATGGTCTTGGCGATACGGTTCATTACACCGTAACCATTGAGAACAAGGGAAATACAGAAGTACGCAACCTTTCGTTTTCTGACACGTTTAAAACGCTCGAGAATGAAGACGTACTGCTGCTTGATAGTGGGCCAACCTTTGAAAACGCATCGCTCGGTTCGGCAGTAGGTGTTTTGCAGCGTGGGGAGATTGCAACCTACAAAGCGACGTATGATCTGACGGTTCTTGCGATTGATGAAGGTGGCGTTTCTTATCAGGTACTCGCGACAGGACTACCGGTATATCCAGCAGGAGCAGGCACACCAGCTCATATAGATGACCTGTCTGATGATGGAGATGACGTTGATGGAAACATCGTTGATGACCCAACTCAGCTCCTGCTTGCACCCGTTGTTGATGAGAGTGGTCTGAGCCTGAGCAAAACCACATCCAGCAATGTGGTCATGCGTGGAGCTGTTGTTCCTTACACCCTGAAAATCATCAACCATCTGCCGGTTTCGGCAGGACCGATAGACTTGGTTGATATTTTGCCTGCGGACTTCGTGTTTGTGGAAGGTTCAGCGAAACTGGATGGGGTCAAGGCATTTCCTGATGTTGAAGGTCGGATCGTGACTTTCTCAGGCTTTAAGGTTTCGCCTAAAGCGACGGTTGTTGCCACGTTATCTGCCCGAGTTCTCGTAACTGCTGATGTGGGAGATCATACAAATGTTGGGCGATTAAGAAACTCTCAGACTGGTGAGCTTCTTGGAAGGCAGGGAGAGGCAACAGTCTCAATCCTTCCAGAGCATGTGTTTGACTGCGGTGATGTCTACGGCAAAGTGTTTGATGACATAAACCGCGACGGATATCAGAACCCACCTCAAGATGATGTCATTGAGTACGGGATACCTGCAGTAAAAGTCACGGGAGTTGATGGAACCGTCATTACGACAGATGAGCACGGTCGCTTCCACGTGGCCTGCGCTATGCTCCCGAAAGATCGTGGTTCAAACTTCATCTTGAAGCTGGACACACGAACACTTCCTGCCGGCTATCGCGTCACGACTGAAAACCCGAGAGTTGTACGCCTGACTCCCGGTAAGATGACAGAGCTGAATTTTGGTGCAACACGCGCTCCTGTGAGCAAAATTGGATTGAATGCCGATGGTTTCATCAACGGGAAACCATCTAATCTACTCAAGAAAGCTTTAAGTGGATTGGCCGAAAACTTGGCTTACGGGCCTGTACATTTTGAACTCACTTATTTTCTGTCGGAAAAGAAGGACTCTCGGGAAACTGTGGAGGCTCTTGCTCATTTAAACCGCGTAGAGGCTTATCTGTCCGACCTTTGGACGGAACGCGGTGAAGAGACCCCGACCTTTGAACAATCACTTTCCCAAAAAAGCAATTGATGGCGGCCGATATGAGAATTGTAAATCAAGGCACAAGAGTGCCAAAACTAATTCAATCTGTGTCGGTTATAGCTGTAGCAACACTTCTTAGTAATGCAGCTTTTGCGCAAAATGCACTGGACGATGATCTGTCAGCCCAAGGCTTTTCAATTTCTATGGCGGGAGCAGAAGAGCCGAAACCAAACAAAAAAAATGATCGTGAGATTGATCTTCAAACAGTTGGAGTTCCGGCACGAATTCAGGTGAAATTCGAAGGTATTAATCCTGTTCGGACACTCGGTGCCAAGGTGCAGAGTAAGCACAATGAGAACCATGCAGGAGAGACAGTCGTCTTCTCTACTTCGGCTAATTATCCCGCTTTCATAAACAGAGCTGAAATTCGCATATTTGAAAGTACGTCGCGTCAAAACAAGTTGCTCGAGATTGTTCCGGCACCGGTCAATGGTACTGTCAGGTGGAAGCCTCCCATCGCCAGAAAGGATGCTCTGCGTTACGTTCTGCGAGTTTATGACGAGAAGGGGCGATATGACGAAAGCTATGCGCACTCAGTTTTTGAACCTGAAACTACGCTTAAAACAACTAATGTGCCTTCTGAGAGCAAACGTGATGGAACCATCCGACAAAGGTACATACCTCTTCAGGGTGGCGTCGTAACCGTTTTTGGAACTGCTGATGCTGGTGAGCCAGTAACTGTAATGAATGAAAGTGTGCCTGCCAGTGAGAATGGCGCCTTCTCTGTTACAAGAAACCTTCCAGCTGGCGCAGCCTTGGTTGAAGTGGGCTACAGCTCTCAAGGGAAACGAGAGTCATTGATCCGTCCCATAGAGATCCCTGCATCTCAATGGCACTACGTTGGAATTCTTGATATTACTGCAGGACATCGGATTGAGGATCAGCAATCAAGCAACACGCCTGATTTCGAACGAAACTATATAGATGGTCGTGTTGCTTATTATGTCTCTGGTAAGACACAAAGCGGTTGGTCAATCACGTCATCAGCTGATACAGGCGAAGGTGATATTGAGGAAATCTTCCAGCGATTGGATGAAAAAGATCCAACATCTGTGTTGGATCGCCTTTCGGACGATGACTTATATCCGACCTATGGTGATGATAGCAGTAGCTATGACGATACACCGACCTCGGGCAGAGTGTATTTGCGGGCTGAAAGAGGCGATACGCGTGCACTCTGGGGAGACTTTAAAACTGATGTCTCAAGCGGCGGACTACTTTCCAATACCAGAAGTCTCTATGGTGCAGAGATTAGAACCGCTTTGCCTGCCCGCACCCAAAACGGAAAGCCCCGACTAAATGTCGTCACTTATGCTGCGCAACCAGAAACTCTGCCACAGACGGATATTCTGAGAGGAACTGGTGGCTCTGTTTACTTCCTCTCTCGTCAGGATGTGAATGGGCAATCAGAAACCGTCATAATTGAAGTGGTTGATCCCGATACCAGTCGTGTCATTGCAACAAAGGCGTTGCAGGTTGGTGAAGATTACCAGCTAGATTACCTGCAAGGTGTAATCACACTTTCTGAACCATTGAGCTCAGCTTCATCAGTGGGAAATCTTATTCCATCCGCGGGTGGTGATTACGACGTAAATCTGGTCGTGCAATATGAATATACTCCAACAACCGGTGATATTGACGGCTTCTCTCTAGGAGGTCGGGCAGAGGCTTGGTTGACCGATCAACTGCGTTTCGGTGTAACAGGAATGAAAGAGAGCACTGGCACTGCTGATCAGAAAATGGTCAGCACGGATCTGCGATTCGAGTTTGCGCCACGCAGTTTTATCGAGGCTGAAGTCGCACAAACAGAAGGACCTGGATTTGGTCGAACCGTCTCGTCGGATGGCGGATTGACACTTGCAGATGAGGTTGCTGCTAATGGAGATCGAGCAAACGCTTATCGTATTGATAGTCAAATAGACTTTGTAGACTTGAACCTGAAACAAAAAGGGGCGTTAGACCTTTATTTTGAGCGCATTGAGGCAGGTTTCACAACGTTGAATAAGAGCATTACCAAAGATCAAGTTTTGATTGGCGGGAAGCTATCTGTTGAACTGAGTGAGAGCAGTAAACTGAGTGCTGCTGCAGAAAACTTCCAGGAACATCGGGGTGACTACAAGCGAAGTGGTAAACTTATTGTCTCGCATGAAATGAGCGCGCGTTGGTCTGTTGATGCTGGAATTGAATATCAAGACAAGAAAAGCATTGGAGACGAGGATGCAACAGGCAAACGCACAGACGCAAATGGTCGGCTTTCCTATCAACCGACAGAAACATTCAAAACCTGGTTGTTAGGACAAGCAACTGTGCATCAAAGCGGTGGTTTGTCGCGTGATGACCGCGTTGGCGCAGGTGCAGAGTGGCAAATCAACGAAAAACTGACAGTTGCAGCAGAGTTCTCAGATGGTACGACTGGTCTGGGAGCAACATCCCGATTGACCTATGCGCCCACTAACGGCCAAGAGATTTATGTTGGCTACACGCTGGATCCAACGCGTAGTCTTGATGGTTATGATCTCCACGGACGTGATAATGGAAAGATTGTTGTTGGTTCCAAAACCAAGCACTCGGAGAAGCTCAGTTCTTATGGTGAGACAACTTTTGACTTGTTTGGTGAACGTTATGCTTCAACCCGTACTGCTGGTGTTACCTACAAGCCGACAGCACTTTGGAGTGTGAGCGGGACCGTTGAAAGCGGTGTAGTCCGCGATAAGCACAACGGTGATATTGATCGAGATGCATTCTCCCTGGGGGCTTCTTACAAGGAAGAGAAAAAGTTCAGTTCTAATGCTCGGTTTGAATATCGGCGAGATCGCGGTGACGATCGGGATGAAGAGGCGGACACCTATGCTGTCAAAGCAGGTTTTGGCTACAGCAAAAATGTAAATGCGCGTTTGCTTGGAAATCTCAACGCATTAATCTCTGAAAATCGGGGGGATAGCATTCGTGACGGAGAATATGTGAAAGGAACACTGGGATACGCTATACGCCCAACGCTGAGCGAGCAATTCAATTTACTGTTCAAGTATTCCTACCTTCATGACTTTCCGGGAGCAGACCAAGTTACCTTTAATGGCTCTGATGAGGGAGACGCACAGCGTAGTCACGTGGTTTCAGTCGATCTTGACTATGACTTAACCTCAAGCCTTACTCTTGGTGGCAAGTATGGCTATCGTATTTCTGAAGTTGCTCAAAGAGGAACAAATAATTTCAACGCTTCCTCTGCGCATTTGGGGATCGCACGTCTCAACTGGCATCTGGTGAAGAACTGGGATGCAATGCTTGAAGCCCGAGTTATGTATGGCGTTGAAACTGAGACAGTCGCTACAGGCGCACTGTTTGGTGCATATCGACACATAGGTGAGAAATTAAAGTTGGGGGTCGGTTACGAATGGGGGCAAGTCTCCGAAGATCTGACAGATTTGGATTATCGTACCTCCGGCGTTTTCGTAAACCTGATTGCAAAGCTCTGATGTAGTTGAAAAGTGAGTTTTGTAGCTCTGTAATCTGAAGTATTCAGAACCCTTTGTTAAAGAAAGCAAACACGACATAGAGATAAATTATCCGATTAATTAAATTAAAATTTGATTAATCGGATAATTTCACGATAGTAATAACCCATATGATTTTCTGGGTTTGAAAATTATTCCTACCAATTGATAGAATTATCGTTTTTCGGATTAAATGTCGTGATTGAAAAAATGCAAACACCATTTCGTTTGCTCTCGCATAGCACTCCTCAAAGCATAGGCTGGAACCACTGGGAAGAGTTCAGTGACAAAATTGCAGGTGCTGTGTTTTGTCGTTCCTCGGGCAAAAATCCTGTAAATTTCAAAGCGAATGTTTCAGCTACTTTGTTCGAAGGAGCTGTCTTAGGAGATATCCGTGCCAGCTCTCACGACTTCAAACGCGATGCATTACGCGTTGGCCAGGATAATTTGGATTTCTTTTATTTCCAGCAGTTCAGAAAAGCAAAAAACACCAAGATCCATTCATTCAGAAACACTGAGCAGGTAAACTCAGGAGATTTAATTTTCCATGATATGACGGTTCCGTTTTCTGTTATTCACAATGATTACGAACTCACAACACTTGTGCTTAGAAGAGATGTCTTCTCTCAGTTTCTTGATACGGAAGTAAGCTACCCTAGTTTTAAGATTTCGCGAAGTCGCGCTGAGTTTTCGATTCTGTCCAGCATAATTGAAGAGCTGCGTGTCAATGCATTGACGTTTGATCAGAAGATTTCTTCTCGGCTACTCAGTTGTGTTGTTGATCTTGTCGGCAGCATAGTTGGGTCTACACGTGATAAGGACCATCGTCTGACAACTGAGAACCGAAATTTCCTGCAATTTAGGCAAGCACAACAGCTTCTTGTTGCACAAATAGCGAACTCTGCTGCGACCAGCGACAGTTTAGTCGAAGCAATCGGGCTGTCCCGTGCCTCAGCCTATCGCCTGTTTGAAGAGCATGGCGGGATAATACAAAGCTTGAAGCGCCTCAGGCTTGCAAAGTCCAAACAGCTCATTACTGGCGATTCCTCAATAGAGATCCAGAAAATTGCATCTGCCTGCGGCTTCAAAAGCGCGAACCACTTTTCAAGAACCTTTCGTGAGGAATACAAGATTTCCCCTCGCGACTACAAAGCCGCCCAACACCAACAACATTCCCCCCCCACCTCTCGCTATGTTTCTTGGGCATTGAACTAGAATATTTAGAAGCCCGCTGAAATGGAACGAGGATGACAAACAGACAATCCAGGTGATTGCTAATTCCTCTCGCTCCATTCGCGAACTCCTGAGACAACTGAAGCCAGGCCTGTCCGTGGTGCTCGAGCCCACGGGTGGCTTGTTTGTCATCAGCACCTATGGAACAGGCTTACGGATTTGAATAAGGGAGTGTTTTGGCCCATGATCACGACGACAGGAGTAAGGAATGGGGCAAAACACAAGGACCAGCAGCGCTGCAGAAGAGAAGATCCGCATTGTGCTTGCAGGATTGTGTGGCGAAGACCGCATTGCCGAGCTGTGTCGTCAGGAAGGCATCTCGCAAGGGCTTTACTACAGCTGATCCAAGGAATTTCTGGAGGCTGGCAAAAAACGTCTCACCGGAGACACCACCCGCCAGGCCAATACGGGCGAAGTCAAAGAGTTGCGTAAACAATCACGAGAATTAAAAGAGGTTGTTGCTCAACAAGCGTTGGAGATCCGGCTTCTTAAAAAAAGTATGCTGGACGATGGGGAGGACGACATATGAGGTATCCCGCCCATGAGAAAGCCGAGATTATTCGTCTGGTCGAGAATTCCCACCTGCCGGTCAAACACTCTCTGACAACCCTTGGCATTCCCCGTACCACATTCTACCGTTGGTATGCCCGCTACCTTGAGGGTGGCGTCGAGGCGCTGGAAGACCGTGTACACCGATCCTCGAAGGTTTGGAGCCGCATCCCTGATGCCATTCGCGATCAGATTGTTGAGCTGGCTCTGGAGGAACCGGATCTGTCACCTCGCGAGCTTGCCGTACGCTTCACTGACACAAAAGAGTATTTTGTGTCAGAGGCTTCTGTTTACCGCCTACTCAAATCCAAGGATCTGATCACTTCGCCAGCTTGTGTGGTAATCAAGGCCGAAGACGAGTTCAAGGACAAGACTACGGCCCCAACCTGCTCTGGCAGACGGATTTTACCTATCTGAAGGTCATCGGCTGGGGCTGGTTCTATCTGTCCACCGTACTCGATGACTTCTCACGCTACATCATCGCCTGGGAACTGTGTACCAGCATGAAGGCCAAGGATGTCACCGCCACGCTGCAAAAGGCACTGGACACCTCCGGCTATGAGAGCGCTAAAGTCATTCACAAGCCCAGACTGCTTTCTGACAATGGCAGTTCGTATGTCTCATCAGACTTGGCCAAATGGCTCCGGGACAAGGATATGGCCTATGTTCGTGGCGCTCCCTATCACCCGCAGACACAGGGCAAAATCGAACGTTGGCATCAGACTTTGAAGAACCGCATCCTTCTGGAGAATTATTACCTACAAGGGGATCTGGAGCGGCAAGTTGAGGCCTTCGTTGATCATTACAACAACCATCGCTACCACGAGAGCCTGAACAACATTACCCCTGCCGATGCTTATCTGGGACGGGGCGACAACATCTTACAACATCGCAGTGAGATCAAACGTAAAACTCTGCTCAATCGCAGCTTGAACTACCACGCAAAAGCGGCATAACATCAAAACAACAACGGGCCAAGCACTCCATTATTCAAAAGCCTAATCAGTTCCACTTCATTTGACGACGGGCACGCTTTGTAGCAAGTAACTCACCGCCCTACCTTGGAAGCCCTCACCTGTATTGATCCGCGACTGCGATCGTCATTTCCCACCCACATCTACTGAGTAAGCTGCTGGCGAACATGTCTTTTGTTGACGTGGTGTTGACGCGAACGCAAAAAGCCCTGAGCGATTGGCTCAGGGCTTTTGTTATGCTGTTGATCTTACGATCATATTTTGGTTGCGGGGGTAGGATTTGAACCTACGACCTTCAGGTTATGAGCCTGACGAGCTACCGGGCTGCTCCACCCCGCGGTAAATAGTGTTTGTTCTGTTTTATTTTGTAGAGATTTGTCGGTGTGTATTATTCATGCCCGGCGGCGCCCTACTCTCCCGCGTCTTAAGACGAAGTACCATTGGCGCAGGGGCGTTTCACTTCCGAGTTCGGGATGGGATCGGGTGGGGGCGCCCCGCCATAGCCACCGGGCAGGAATAAGTCACACTGACTTATGAACTGGTCTGCGATGGCGCTTTTTAAGGCGCCAATGTTGTTATCCAAGTTTTAGCTTTGTTTTGTTAGCGACAAATCTACGTGTTTGTCGATTATGATTATAGCTTAATGGGAGTGATCAAGATCAATCGAGCTATTAGTAAGGCTCAGCTTCGAGAGTTACCCCTCTTCCACATGCCTCCTATCAACGTGGTGGTCTTCCACGGCTCTCAAGGGATATCTAGTTTTGAGGTTGGTTTCCCGCTTAGATGCCTTCAGCGGTTATCCATTCCGAACATAGCTACCCTGCAATGCGGCTGGCGCCACAACAGGTCCACCAGAGGTTCGTCCATCCCGGTCCTCTCGTACTAGGGACAGATCCTCTCAAATTTCCTACACCCACGGCAGATAGGGACCGAACTGTCTCGCGACGTTCTGAACCCAGCTCACGTACCACTTTAATTGGCGAACAGCCAAACCCTTGGGACCTGCTCCAGCCCCAGGATGTGATGAGCCGACATCGAGGTGCCAAACAATGCCGTCGATATGGACTCTTGGGCATCATCAGCCTGTTATCCCCGGCGTACCTTTTATCCGTTGAGCGATGGCCCTTCCACGAGGGACCACCGGATCACTATGACCGACTTTCGTCTCTGCTCGACTTGTCAGTCTCGCAGTCAGGCAGGCTTATGCCATTGCACTCAACGAGCGATTTCCGACCGCTCTGAGCCTACCTTCGCGCGCCTCCGTTACCATTTGGGAGGCGACCGCCCCAGTCAAACTACCCGCCACACACGGTCCCGGGT
>NZ_FREX01000010.1 GCF_900143565.1 Pseudovibrio sp. Alg231-02
CTCTGGGGGCGTTTACCGACTATTCCCGCAGACTTCTCATTCAATCCTCGCTGGATGTGGAAGCAATGGTGCGTGATGATCTGGCGCGGGTGATTGGTTTGGAGATCAGCCGGGCAGCGCTGCATAGTGACGGCTCTGGGGAAACTCCAAAGGGGATCGCTGCCACCACTGGCATTAACTCCACCACCTTTGCGGCAAATGCCCCAACATTTGAAGAAGTGGTTGCAATGGAAACGGCTGTTGCAACGGATGATGCAGACATTGGAGCCTTGGGCTATGTCCTCAATGCTGCGATGCGTGGATCTTTCAAGACCACGGAAAAAGCTGCAGGGACTGCCCAGTTTATCTGGGAACAGGGCAACACGGTGAACGGTTACAACACCGGTATTTCTAATCAGGTGCTGGATCACAATGGCTTCTTTGGCAACTGGGCGGATCTTCTGATTGCGCTTTGGACGGGTGTTGATTTGACCGTTGATCCGTTTACCCAATCCACCAGCGGGACCGTGCGCGTGGTTGCCATGCAGGATGTAGATTTTGCAGTGCGTCACCCGCAGAGCTTCTGTCACTCCTTCAAAGCTTAAGCTTTACGCCAGTTAAGCAGCCGGTTCGCCTGGCTGTTTTTATTTGGACTTCTCATACTCCTTTCATTTCTCAAGAGGGCAGATCATGGCTGCAAAGATGAAGATTGAAATTTTGAAACGCACGGTTTGCGGTGGTGAACCGGTTGCGCCGGGTGATGTGGTGAACGCTTCTGAAAAGGATGCAAAATTCCTGATCAATATGAAAAAAGCAGAAACAACCACAAGGCGGGTTGGCAAGGCTAAGGCGGGAGAAAAGCCAAAAGAAGAAGACAATCCAGCCGGGGATTAAACCCCGGCTCATATGAGCAGCAAACGGGGGGCTTTGTTGTAGCGTATCCTTATCCGAAAACCGGTTTCCACTTTTCGGGGATACGCTCTGCCTCCCGTTTTTCGTTGGCCTTGGAGGCGAGGATTTACCAGTGAAAAAAGAACTACAGAGCACCACCAGCTTGAAACAGCCAAAGCCGCTCACAACCAAAGAGCTTATGCGCGTGCTGGGCAACAACCGGGCAAATCGGGCGGTTGGTGTGCAGGGCGGGCAAACAATGGTGAAGCGGCAATGATTGATTTTGACGATGATCTGAATGAGATGCTGCGCACTGATGAGTTTGCAACAACGGCAACCTACGCGCTGCAGAACGGGGACACCGGGCAGCTCACCGGGATCTTTACCAATGAGGGGGAGGAAACCTCCTTTGGTGAGGTTGGCATGCTCACTTCCAAACCAGTGTTTGCGGTGAAAACCTCTGACATTCCGGCTGAGTTTGGCGAGGGTGCAGAGCTGCTGATTGACGGGCAGCGCTTCACGGCGGCAAGCGCTCCCATGAGTGACGGGGCAGGCTTAAGCCAGATCCTGCTAGAGCGCGAATAGGGGCGGTCATGGCTCACATTAGAACGCAGGTGCGCGATGCTGTAGAGGTGGCTTTAAAAGGGCTTCCTTCTACAGAAGATCGCTGCTTTGTCACGCGCACCTTTCCGCTGGATCACAAGCGGCTGCCTGCGCTGCTTGTCTATGTGCTGGATGAACAAAGCCAGCCTGCGGAAATGGGTGCAGACCGCGACATTGAACGGCAAATGAGCGTCACTGTTGAAGCCACGGCCGATGGCAAGGGCTTTGATGATGAGCTGGACCARATTGCGGTGGAAGTTGAAACCGCACTCGCGGGCAGCGGCTTCTTAGGTGGCYTRGTGAAAGAGCTATACCTGCAGTCAACCAATCTGGATATAGCAACGCGCCGGGACCGGGGCGAGAAGCGCCAAGGGATTTTGACATTGCGGTATATGGCGCTAGCCATTGCCCCGGAGAATGACCCGGAAACCGCGCACTAAAGTTGCTTGCGTATCTTCATCTGAAAACCGGTACCCACTTTTCGGCGATACACGGTAGCCGCGCTTAAGCGTGCGGCTGAAGAACTAACTTTCCAACAATTCAGGAGAACAGAGCATGCCTTTAATTCACGGCAATAAGGGCAGTGTGACTGCTGGCGGTGAGGATGTCGCCAAGGTTCAAAGCTTCAACCTTTCGGTAGAAGCGCCAATCTCAGATGCAACGGCGATGGGTGAAGAGTGGGAAACCCACTTGGAAGGCGCACCAAAACGCTGGTCTGGTTCTATCAGCGCCAAGCGGGTGAAAGGCGACACGGGGCAAGCTGAGCTGAGCGCCGGGGCTTCTGTGGTGCTGCACCTTTATTACAGCGGCAATGAGAGCGGTGAAACCTACGCTTCCGGCACTGCAACAGTTACCAGCGTGCAGCATGCGCAAACTCGTTCTGAAACCATTGATATGACCTTTGAGTTTACCGGCAACGGCCCGCTGACAGAAGAGGCGGTGGCTTAAAACAATGCGGTACTTGCCGTATCCTAAGTGATTATGCGATGCGGTAAGTACTTGGATGTGAGCCATTGTTAGAGTAGGTAGGGCGTTTGTGATGTGCGTTTAGATGGCTCCTAAGAAGTATCAGGCGCGTTTTGTTTTGGTGTAGCATGAACGTGGTTTCTCGGCTTTTTAGTTCCTCGACCTGGAAGGTCGTTGTTGTTTTGGCAATTTGTTTGCCGATCTTGTTCTTTCTGGTAGTTCGGCTTTTTTCTGAAGATACTGCAACGAAATACACCATTGATAGTGTGAGAAAGGTGGAGCAGTTCTATTCGCTTCAGGCGAAAGTTAAGGCTGACCTAAACACCTATCGGCGGATTACTGGCAAAAACTTTGTAGATGTCACGCTTGATGCTTGCGTTGTGCAGATCAGTAATCATTTCAACAATGGCTGCCGCAATATCCATCAAAACCGTGGTGAGCAGACTACGATAAATCTGAGAGAAGTGGGCAACATCACGTTGCACAACTATAAGCTTGAGTTCAATTACAATGAGCGCACCAGAAAACTGCGAGATCAAACGGGGGATCTCATAGAGAAACTCTACAAGCATTATCGAACCAAACAGATTGAGAAAATAAACCGTGAGCGGCTCCATACAAAGCGGGATGACAATGAATTCATTGATCGGCTCTATGATGAGGTGGAAGAGTTTGTTGAGCAAAAAGACCTTCGGAGTTTTTCGTTCCTCCACCACTGTCAAGGTCGAAGCTCGCTGATACCTGATCCTAGTTACTATGATTATTATCTCCTCAGGTATGATGCACCAAAGAGTGTTTGGAATAAGCTACTACAATATCACGAGTTCTGTCTCAGGAACTCTGAGGCAGATATAGCGCGATATGCGCAATAGATCAGATAACATAAACCGCATTAAGGGCTGTTGGATGAAAGATCCAGCGGCCCTTTTCTTGACATGATGAAAGGATCAAAATGCGTGCGATTGAGCGTGTGAAGAGCCATTACAAACGGGCAAAAAATCAGATTATTGACGTGCCTGAATGGGGGGCAAGAGATCATCCTTTTAAGATCTACTATGACCCGATGACCCCAAACCAGCGCAAGCGCGTGAATGACGAAAATGAGGGACTGGACCCGGAAGCCTTTGTGGATGTGCTTGTGATGAAAGCACAGGATGAAAACGGCGAAAAGCTCTTTAATGCCGATGACAAACACAAGCTTTTAACGGAAGCAGATGGCGCGATCATTGGCCGGATTGCCGTGCAGATGCTTGGCCCATGCGATGCCAGGGAAATTGAAAAAAACTAAGAGGCGATCCGTGGCGCATGTTCTTATTTAAGCTTGCGGATCGCTTGCACATGCGGGTTGCGGATCTTGAAGACTGGCCGGAATCCGAACTTTTAGAATGGTCTATCTACCTAAAATTTGCCGGGGAGCCAAACCCATGACCGTGCCGGATCTTGTCTACAACGTTCGGGCCAATGATAAATCCCGTGCAACCTTTGAACGGAACCGGCGCGAGTTACAAAAGACGCGCCGGGAAACCAAGTTGCTCAACATGGATATGGGATCACTTGGTAAATCTATGGGGGCAATTCGGTTTCTCCCGGCAGCAGCTGCGGCAGCTACGGTTGCCAAGTTGACAGCTGCAATAAAAAGCGCTGTTTCAGAAGGCTCCAAGCTTGCCAAGGTTGCCGATAAGGTGGGCGTAACGACCGATGAACTGCAGCGCATGCGTTATGGGTTTGAGCTGACTGGTGTTGCGGCTGGCACCACAGATACAGCGTTGCAACGTTTTTCCCGGCGTGTTGGTGAGGCTGCCAACGGGTCCGGTGTTCTTTATGAGATCCTGAAAGCAAATGGCGTCCAACTTCGCGATTCCAGCGGCAAGATGAAAACCCAAGGTCAGATATTGGGCGAATATGCAGACCTGATTAAAAACGCCAGCTCGGAACAAGAGCGGCTTTTGCTGAGCTTTAAGGCGTTTGACCGGGAAGGGGCCGGGTTGGTTCTGGCACTCAAAAACGGTTCCAAGGGCCTTGATGAGTTGATGGGCAAGGCGGATGAAGCGGGCGGGGTTCTGGATGAAAAGCTCTTGCGTAAGGCTGAAAAGATTGATGATGAATTTGCAAAGATGTGGCGCACCTTTGAAATTGGTGCAAAGCGGGCAACTCTGGCGGCTGCCAATGCAATGGACGTTGCATTTAATACACCTGTTGCCGAGCCAACCCTCAAGGATTTGCAGGTAGAGTTCTCGCGCAAGTTGCCGGGGCTTAACCGTGAGTTGTCGCTTGCACAAACGCTTGGTGATGAAGCCCGTATTGCTGAAATTCAAGAGCAAATTGATGCGGTAAACACCCGCCTTGCAGGTATTCAAAGCGAACGTCAGTTACGCCACACTGGTTTTACAGGAGGACCAACCCGGCGTGGTGGTCGTCGTGGGCGGAAAACTGAGAAACCAACAATCATTCCCGACAAGAAAACGGATAGCAGCGGGGGCCGTGGGTCTTCCAAGACAAAGGTGGACCCTTATGCTCGTGTTTTAGAGCAGCTTAAGTTTGAGCGTGATCTGCTGAGCATGAATGCACAGGAACAAAAGCGGGCCAATACTTTGCGCCTTGCCGGTGTGGAGGCTACCAGCAAGCAAGGGCAGGAGCTGATTAAAGTTACAGATGAGATCTATGCACAAACCCAAGCGCAGAAGCAGCACAATGAAGTTGTGAGTTTGCTTGGCGGGATGGCACAGGATTCCATGTCGCAATTTATTGACGCTCTGGGGATTGCTGACACGGCAGCCGGGCGGCTGGTGGCAACGCTGGCAGAGGCGGCCGCACAAGCTGCCTTTATGGGACAAGGGCCGCTTGCCGGGATGTTTGGAACCTCGCAGCAATCGAACCTATCAACGGCGCTCATGAGTACGTTTCAAGGCTTCTTCGCAGGTGGTGGTGTGCTTGGTGCCGGGCAGTGGGGCATTGCAGGAGAAAACGGCCCTGAGCCGGTTCTGGGGCCTGCCAAGATCATTTCCAACAAGGACGCCTTTGGAGGTTCTGAGCGCGGTGTGGTGGTCAACCAGTACATCCAAACGCCTGATGTTGAGAGCTTTCGCCAGTCACAAGGGCAAGTATCTGGAATGCTGGTTGATGCTTTGAGCCGTGGGCGGCGCAACCGCTAGAAGAAGAGCAGGAGGTGAGTTTARTCGGTTCCATTAATGAGATATGCATATGAATAGAAATGCAATCTAGAGTAGGTYATAAAAATGGGAACGAGACTAACATCCTGGGTAGAACGCAGATCCGGAGGARAGTATGAGCAGATTGATAGACCAGACCTGTTTCTATCCTTTGAGCCATTTGCTCCCCCAAATTATGGGGTCTATGCATTTTTAGCAGGTGTTCGAAATTATGCAGGAATTACACCGTTGTCCGCGCCTCGCGGATTGCCTGATGATGTTCGGGAAAGTGTCTCGAAGAGATACTACAGCTATCCTGACGTGCTGCATTCTGCGTCCTGGTTTCTTGTCTCAGAGTTGGCAGAAGTCGACTATTGCGAAGTTATCGAAGACAGGCGCGAACGCCGTGTTGGMTCAGATCGAGCCGATTTTTACCAAACAAACAATACAGTTGCACTTGGTAAAGGTGAACAGATGACACTTCGAGAATTTCTCGGGGCTGAGTTCTTTCTGGACTTGGATGCTTTGACTGCCTGTAATGCAGATCGCATCGTGTTTTGGTTTGAACTCTAAGCTTGCTGTGAAGTTCGATCTGTGTTYGTCGCAGAGAGGCTGACATGCTGGAAGAATTTCATGACAYACGGTTTCCGCCAGATATCTCGTTAGGGGCACGCGGTGGGCCGGAACGTAAAACGCAAGTTGTGGTGCGTGCCAACGGCCGGGARACGCGCAAYCAGCAATGGGCAGATAGCCGGAGGCGATACAACGCGGCTAAGGGTGTTCGCTCTGTCAATGATCTGCATAAGGTGGTGGAGTTCTTTGAAGAGCGGCGCGGGCGTATGTTTGCGTTTCGCTGGAAGGATTGGGCAGATTTTAAGAGCTGCCCGCCCGGTGATGCAATTAGCGCCACTGATCAGGTGTTAGGTGTTGGTGATGGGGTGCAAAAGGAATTCCAGCTTGTGAAGACCTACGGCGCAACCTTCCAGCCATATACACGCAAGATCCTTTTGCCTGCAGATACTGCGCCGGTTGTGGTGGCAGTGGGCGGTGCCCCGGCCGTGGGGTTTGTGCTTGATGAGACTTCCGGCCTGATCACATTTGCTTCTGCCCCGCCTGCAGGTGAGGACGTTACAGCGGGCTTTGAGTTTGATGTTCCGGCCCGCTTTGATGCTGACATGCTGGAACTGACACTAAACGCCCATGTACAGGGCAGCGTGACCAATATTCCGATTGTTGAGGTGCTGTTATGAGACAGCTTAATCCAGCCCTTGCAGAGCATCTGCAGGGCAACTGCACCACCTTGTGTTGGTGCTGGCGGGTCACGCGGCGCGATGGCGTGAAGCAGGGTTTTACAGACCATGACCGGCAATTGATTTTCTTAGGCGTGGTGTTTGAGGCGGCTGCTGGTTTTACCGGAACCGATGTAGAAGCAAGCCTTGGCCTTGCCGTTAACAACATGGATGTTGAAGGCGCGTTTTCCTCGGACAAGATCACGGAAGCTGACATTGCGGCCGGGCTTTATGATGATGCTGAAATCGTACTTTACCGGGTGAACTGGCAGGATACGTCACAGCGGGAAGTTATGCAGCGTGGCAACATTGGCGAGGTGAGCAGAGGCGAGCTTGCTTTTAACGCAGAGATGCGCAGCCTTGCCCACCGGCTGGGCCAAAGCACCGGCCGCACTTATCAGTATGGCTGCGATGCTGAGTTGGGGGATAGCCGCTGTGGTGTGGATCTGCAGGCACCGGAGAACAATGGGACGGGCAGTGTAACAGAGGTAAAAGACCGGGTGTTTACGTGTGCTGGCTTAGGTGGTTTTCCGGCTGACCGGTTTTCATGGGGGCAGCTTCACTGGACCACCGGGGCAAACAAAGGTGCCCGCGTCAAAATCAAGGTGCACAAGCTGACAGAGGAAGGGGCTGCAGAGCTAACCCTTTGGCAAGCGCCTGTGCAGCCCGTTGCTACAGGGGATTCCTTTGACGTGTTTGCCGGGTGCGCTCACACCTTTGCGGCCTGCAAAAAGAAGTTTGCAAATGCGGTGAACTATCGCGGCTTTCCGCACATGCCCGGCCCTGATTTTATTTTGTCCTACGCTGAACAGGATGAGCAGAAAAATGACGGTTCCTCCTATGTCAAATAAGGTTGTTGCGCTTGCCCGTGGTTGGCTTGGGACGCCTTACCACCACCAAGCCAGTGTCAAAGGGGCTGGTTGTGACTGTCTGGGACTGGTGCGCGGGATCTGGCGGGAGCTTTACGGATCTGAGCCGCAAACGGTTCCGGCTTATTCTCCTGATTGGGGAGAAGTTGGAACACGTGAAACGCTTTTGGAAGCCGGAGAAAAGTACTTCCAGCGGGCAGCGCTGGACCCGCCCGGCCTTGGGGCTGTGGTGGTGTTCCGGGTGCGATCCGGGGCGATTGCAAAACATGCGGGCCTGATCAGCAGGCCGGGTGTGATGATCCACGCACAAGAGGGCGCGGGAGTTGTTGAGGTGCCCTATTCAGGGTGGTGGCAGCGCCGGGCGGTGGCTGCGTTTGAGTTTCCTTGAAAGAACCCCTGCAACTATCTGCTCATGCGGCGGCGGATGAACGCAACGAGAGCCGCGATAGCACAGATGAATGAGCTTATGAGACAATACAAAATTGCATAGATGATCATTGAGAACATCTGGACGCCTATAGGGAGATGCGTTGCTGCATCAAATCCCAGGATGTTGCAAGAAGGGGCATGCGCGGATGAGTAGACTGGTGGGCAATAGACAGTCGCAAATCCTAAAAACAAGATCTCAACTGAAATAAGTACTGCGGGCCAATAGGCCATAACGAGTACAATTGACAGGTCTAGCCTCTTTTTCTTTCTAAAGTACCAGAGAGCACCACTGAAGAGCGCAAGGGTACCGATTGCGATGCTCAGTAACTCCAAGTTTATCTCCACTCTGGCTTTCGATTTTAATTAATAATTGACACAACCTACAGGGCAAAACAATGGCAACGCTTGTTTTAACAGCGGCGGCAACTGCGATTGCAGGGGCTACAGGTGCAGGGCAGGTTGCGGCCTTTGCTCTTTCTGCAGCGGCAAGCATTGCCGGGAGCTACTTAGACAACATGTTGGTTTCTGCCTTTACACCGGGCAGCAAGAGCCATGTGGAAGGGCAGCGGCTGGATAACCTGCAGGTGATGGGGTCCAGTGAAGGGGCGGTGGTTCCCCTTGTGGCCGGGCGTGCGCGTGTTTCCGGGCAGGTGATCTGGGCAACAAATCTGCATGAGGTTGTGACCACCACAACGGAAAAACATGGCGGYAAGGCGGGCGGTGGTTCGTCTTCTACGGTGACGCAAACAACYTACAGCTACTAYGCCAACTTTGCGGTTGGGATCTGYGAGGGGCCAATCTCTGACATTTTGCGCGTGTGGGCGGATAGCAAGGAAATMGACACAACCAAAATCACCATGCGCATTTACAAGGGTGATGAGGAACAGGAAGCAGATCCGCTTATTGCTGCCAAACAGGGCAGCCCGGATGTGCCAGCCTATCGCGGCCTTGCCTATGTGGTGTTTGAAGAACTGCCCCTTGCAGACTTTGGAAACCGCCTGCCACAACTGACTTTTGAAGTGGTGCGCTCAGTTGGCTATGAGGAAGAAAAGCTGACGGCTATCTCTCTTATTCCCGGCTCTACTGAGTTCGGCTATTCCAAAACACCTGTGAAGGATGGCAAGGACGGCCCCACCACGGCCTATAACAACCGGCACACACTTTCCGCAGCAACCGATTGGGAGCACTCCATAGACTTGCTGCAGAGCACCTGCCCGGAGTGCAAAACAGTCTCTCTGGTGGTGGCATGGTTTGGTGATGATCTGCGGGCGGGAGAGTGCACGATTGCACCGCGAGTGGAAGCGCGTAAAACCACCAGTCCAATTGAATGGCGCGTTGCCGGACTAAGCCGGGATGAAGCGCGGCTTGTCTCTTATGTGGACGGAAAGCCCGCTTATGGTGGCTCGCCTTCTGACAGTGTTGTGATTGAAGCAATCAAGGACCTGAAAGAGCGCGGCTTTAAGGTGATGCTTTATCCGTTTGTCATGATGGATATTCCAGAAGGCAACGGCCTGCCAGATCCTTACGGAGAGGCTGAGCAAAAGGCTTATCCGTGGCGCGGCCGGATCACTTGTCACCCGGCAGCGGGGCAGCCTGATAGTGCTCATGGAACGGTTGAAGGGCTGCTGCAGATCTTCTTTTTTATTGCAGGGGCACGGTACGATCATTTCTCCTGGGATGGAACTGAAGTCTCTTACACGGGGCCATATCCTTGGACCCTAAGTCATTTCGTGATGCATGTTGCAGTGTTGGCAAAGATTGCCGGTGGTGTTGATGCTATCGCAATTGGCTCGGAAATGGTGGGGTGTTCAAGTGTTTATTATGAACCTGAGGGGTTCGTGTTTGCTACTTCTATGAATTTTGTTGCGGGTGAAGTTCGCAGTTTGCTGGGGCCGGATGTCAAAATAGGCTATGCCGCCGACTGGTCCGAGTTTCACAGTTATCGGCCGGGTGATGGCAGCGGTGATGTGTTCTTTCATTTGGACAAGCTTTGGGCCAATGAAAACATAGATTTTATCGGCATTGATAACTATCTGCCGCTGACTGATTGGCGTGATCATGAAAACCATGAGGACCACGGGCAAGATGCGCAATCGATCCATGATCTGGACTATCTGAAAGCTGGCATCGAGGGCCGGGAGTATTTTGACTTCTACTATGCCTCTGATGAGGATCGGACCAACCAGAACCGCACCTTGATTGCAGATCAGGAACATGGTGAGCACTGGGTGTTTCGTCAAAAGGATCTGCGGGGCTGGTGGGAAAACCCGCACCACAACCGGCCGGGCGGGGTGCGTTCAAATACCTCAACTAACTGGGTGCCAAAATCAAAGCCCATCTGGTTTACAGAGTTTGGCTGCCCCGCGATCGACAAAGGCACCAATCAGCCAAACGTGTTTTATGATCCCAAATCCTCAGAAAGTCAGGTGCCTTACTTTTCCTCCGGGGTGCGTGATGACCTGATACAGCGGCGTTACCTACGCGCCATGCTGGAATACTGGGCTGTAGAGGCTGGCAACAATCCAGTTAGCCCGGTCTATGGCGGGCCAATGGTGGACCCTGTGAACATGTTTGCATGGGCTTGGGATGTGCGGCCGTTTCCATCGTTTCCGGTGGAATCCGATACCTGGGCGGATTGGGGCAACTTCACCACCGGGCATTGGCTTTCCGGCCGTGTGGGCGGTGTCTCAGTTGATGGCATTGCCCGGCTCTTAATGGAGCGGGCGGGCTTGCGTGAAGGCATAGACTTTGAAACTGCCGGGGCGGATGGGGTTGCCGATGGCTTCCTTATCTCTTCCATCACCAGTGCCCGCAGCGTGTTGGAAACCCTTGGGGCTGCTTTCTTCTTTGATGCGGTGGAATCTGGTGGCCGGGTGGCGTTTCGCCCGCGTCGTTCCCGCTTTCCCTTAGCTGAGATTGAAGCAGAGCAACTGGTTGATCAGGGCAAGGACAAAGAGCGGGTTTCCATAACGCGAGCGCAAGAAACCGAGTTGCCTGCAGTGGTGCGGGTAACGGCCTATGACAGCTCAAAGGACTTTAACACGGCGACTGCAGAGGCTCTGGTCGGGGCTGTTTCAACGGAAAGGGTTGTGACTTCTGATCTGCCCGTTGTGACCAACTATGAGCGCCTGCAAGGCATGGCTGAAAGTTTGTTGCAGGAGGCGTGGGCCTCGCGGGAGCGCTTAAGCTATGTGCTGCCTCCAACGGATCTGCATATTGAGCCGGGCGATTATCTTAAACTTACCGTTTCCGGCCGTGTGTTCGCGGTGCGGGTGCTTTCCGTCAAGGATGGAGACGCCCGCATGATTGAAGCGGTGACTTATGATGCACCGGTGTATGAAGCCACCAAGGGAGCAACACGGGCCTTTGTCTCAAAAGGGCAGGTGCTGCAGGCGGCTGCCTTAGGGGTGTTTATTGATGGGCCGCTTTTGCGTGATCAGGACACTCCATGGCAAGGCTATCTGACCGGCTATCAGTTGCCGTTCTCAAAGGGCATGGCGTTCTTATCCAGTCCGGTGACAAGTGGCTATGAGCTGCGGGCCGCCCTTAATCAGCAAGGCACATTGGGAGAGCTGCAGGCACCCTTACCTGCAGGGCCGCTGCACCGCTGGGACAGAGGCAACCGAGTCAAGGTCAAGCTCTACAACGGGGCGCTGGCTTCTCTTGAAGAGGATCTGGTGTTCTCTGGTGGCAATGCCATGCTGATTGAAGGGGTAGGCGGTGAATGGGAGCTGTTGCAGTTTGCCAATGCTGAGCTGATTGCTGAGCGCACCTATACCTTAAGCAAGCTGCTGCGCGGGCAGCGGGGCAGTGAGCCGGGCATGGGTGCACCTGCAGGCGCGCGTGTGGTGGTGCTGGATGGCGGCATGACACAAAACGGGCTTTCTCGTTCTGAGCTGGGTTTGCCGCTTAACTGGCAAGCAGGTCGGGCCGGGACTGGTGTGGGATCTGAGGATTACACCAGTTACCAGAAGACTTTCACCGGCCGGGGAGAGCGGCCGCTGTCGCCTGTGCATCTGCGTGCCCGTGTGCAAGCTGATGGCAGTATTGCAATAAGCTGGATAAGGCGCACGCGAACGGGCGGGGATAGCTGGGAGGTTGCAGAGGTGCCTCTTGGGGAGACTGTAGAAAGCTACACTGTTGAGATCCGTGAAGGGGGCGTTTTAAAGCGCTCCCTTTCTGCTTCCAAAGGGTCTGTTTCCTACACGGCCGCCATGCAGGCGGAAGACTTTGGCGGGCCTGCATCCAGCTTTGACGTGTGGGCCTATCAACTATCTGAGGTCTACGGGCGCGGTGTTCCTGCTGTTGCTCATTATGAAGCGTAAAGGGGGAAGTATGAGCACAACGGCACACTTGAACTTGCCGATGATTGCGGCTGCGCAATCGCAAAAGCATGTGACCCATAATGAGGCGTTAGCCTTGCTTGATGTGGTGGTGCAGCTCTCAGTCATCTCAAACAGCGTCACCAATCCGCCTGCAGATCCTGATGAGGGAGCGCGTTACATCGTACCTGCAGGAGCGACTGGTGCTTTTGCCGGGCATGAAAACCAGATCGCGGCCTTTAGCGCCGGGGCTTGGGAGTTCCTTGAACCGGGCACCGGGTGGGCTGCATGGGTTGAGAGTGAAAGCGCTATGCAGATCTTTTCTAGTGGGGCATGGGGCAGCTTTTCTTCTGTGGCTGGTCTGGGCACAGATCCGGGAACAGGCGGCCTTGCCTTCCAGCAAGAGAAAACCGTTTTAAGTGAAACGGATAACAAAGCACAAAGCCAGTTTGTAACCATTGATGAAGAGCTGATCCTTGCAGGTAGCAGCGTTGATAGTTCGGTTTTAATCCCAAATCGGGCAATCGTGTTCTGCGTATCCACCCGCACGGTGGAGGTTGTGACAGGGGCAGCCTCTTATGACTGCGGGCTTGTCGGTGAGCAATCCAAGTTCGGCGGATCGCTGGGGGCGGCCGTTGGCTCAAACAATGCCGGAGTGATTGGACCTCAGGCGTTTTATGGAGATACGGCCGTGAAGCTGACGGCCAATGGCGGCGACTTCACCGGGGGCAAGGTGCGCATTGCACTGCATTACTTCCTGCCGGTTACTCCGCAGAGTTAAGAAGGCGATAGGGGTCTCCACCGGGTTGGGATAAAACAAAACGCTTCTCGCTTGGATCGTAATTCCATTTGAAGTTTAAAGCTCCTGTGATGTCTTCAGGATGTACTTCTTGTGAGAGACGTTCCTTCAGTTGTTCTTTTGTGAGTTTATCAGCGAATCCCAAAGCAATTTGCTCATTCAATTGATCTGTCATTGAGAGCAGTTGTTCGTCAATTTGAGAGAGCGCATTCTCGACCCTTTCGTGAACGTTTGAAAGGTTTTCAGCACTGTAAACTTCCATCATGAGTGGTTGTAGGTCTTTTCTTGTCTGGGCTCTGTAGTGTTGCATGAAATTTAGTTTCTCGACGTATTGCTTGGCGAGATCGAGTTTCCCTGTTTCTGCGTACACTGATGAACACCAGAATACGCACAGGTTCAGCGTAATAAAAAGAAACTTCATGTACTCGGCGTCCTTACAAACTTCTCAAAAATTTGACTTGGAAAATAGGGCTAATCGTTGAGAGGCTCAAATGAATAAACTTCATTCGTTTTCTAAGTAACTCAACCGTTTCACCGGCCGCATTTGCGGCTTTTTTTGTACCTGCACGGGGGGCTCTGGCTCCCGTTTTTTATTAGGGGCAGAGCATGAAAGATACGTTCCGACTGATTATTGTAGACCTGCTTGGAACTGAGGGCGGGTTTGCAAACCGGTCTCGCAAAGCAGATCCGGGCGGACCAACTAATCTTGGCATCACTCAAAGAACTTTGTCGGCTTGGCGCGGACGTGCCGTGAGCGTGGAAGAGGTGACGCGCCTGAGCCATGAGGAGGCAATCGAAATCTACCGGGCGCAATACTGGGATGCTGTGAAAGGCGATAAGCTGCCGCGTGGGCTGGACTATACCGTTTTTGATTGTGCGGTAAACTCCGGCCCGGCGCGGGCCGTCAAGATCCTGCAGAAGATCCTCAAAGTCAAAGTAGATGGCGTGTTGGGCCTGATAACGTTGGGTGCAGTGAAGGCGCATTCTGCCACAACCTTAATCAACCTGTTCTCAGTAGCTCGCCTGAAATTCATGAAGCGGCTGAGAAACTGGCCCTATAACAAGACCGGCTGGACGCGGCGCGTGCGCCATGTGCAGGAGCGATCCCTAGAGCTGGTGGGCAATGCCATTATTAAACGTGCTCCGGCTCCAAATCTTGAGCCGCATAAAAATGAGGAAGGCTCAAAGGCCGTTGATGAGGAAACCAGCGCACTCAGCGCTTGGCTTAGCCCGGATGGTATCACCAAGGGCGCAATGGCCGCTTCTGGCTTCTCCGGCATTCTTGCAGGTTCCGGGCCGGTGCAGTGGGGCTTTGCAATCGCTCTGGTTCTTAGTGTGGGCGTTGCTGGCTATTTGCTGATCAATAAAGAGCGGGCCGCCTGACATGGGGGCGGTTCTCTCAATCCTGATTAAGACGAAGACAGGGCGGGCGCTAGTGGCCGCCCTTCTTCTTTGTGCACTTGCGGCCGTTGCCTATCACCAGATCCGGCAGGGGGCGTTTATCGAGGCAGAGCAGGACGCTTTGCAAGGGACTGTGAAAGCGGAACAGCAAAGGAAGCAAGATGATGCTTATTTGCAAGGTCTTGAAGATTACCGCTTGTGTCTTGAGTACTTTGGCGATTCCGGGCTGCGAAACATGGAAGAGTGCCAGCAGTTGCGACGGGTTCACAAAGAATAACCTAAGCCCTGCCGGGTTCGTGGCGCTTGTGCAAACGGATCGGGCAGGGGCGGATAGAGTTGCAGCAAATGACAGGAACGGACAAAGGCAGGACTGCTGGAAATGACGGATTTCATCTTAGAGGTTGTCTATCATTTGCCGTACTGGAAAACGGCCGTCATTGTCGCTTTTGCACTTATTGGAGCTTTGCTTCAAGAGGCTGGCTTCTGGCAGCGCGTGCTTACATTCTTCATTGGAATTGCTGCGGCAGTGACCTTCACTCAGCCACTCCTGGACTTCTTTGAGTTGAAGGCTGCCTTTAGCGATGCAACAGCCGGAGTGTTGGCGATGAGTGGGCGCAATATCACCGTGTTTGTGTTGCGACTTTCTCGAGATCCATTCAAATCGGCCGGGATGATTTTAAAAATTTGGAAAGGCTACAGATGAGTATCCAAGATAAAGAACTACAACTGTATCCTGCACAACCTGCCTCTTATTCTCACCAGTAACTCAGGGCATGAAATCGGTTCCTAATGCATATGTGTGAAATTAATTACACGTAATTATTAGGAGAATTTCATGTTTGTAGCTGTTTATAGAACATCAATTCTAAGCTTGGGTGTTGATGAAGAGGAAGCTATCAACCAGGCTCTACATATTTTGAAAGAGCTGCCGAATGAGGAGAGCACTCATATCGCCAACCACTTACAGATAACACCGATTTCAGAGCAGGCTTGCAATCAGATCATATATAAAGAAGGCATTTCTTTAAAAATGGAAAATGGAGTTATTATAACGCTGTAGTAAAAATGCCACCCTGCGGTGGGGGTGGCACTAATTGATGCGTTAAGTTAATTAATTTATTTTCACCAATAGTTTTAATGGTGAGATATGTTTGGATGTTACTTATATTATGCTGCGCTTGTACAATATTACCACATGTGAATCGTGTTAATAAACGATAAGAAGAGTTCAGCATCACTCATCATGCTTGTGTGCAACTTGAATATTCAAGGATTCCATTGTTCAGCGGTGCTCCCCAAGATTGGATTGTCAAATATCCGGAGGGTCGAGCATGAAATTGAAAACGAATGAGAACAACGGACTTGTTGTAATGCCGCGTTGGTATTGGTGTGTTCTCAGCATCCGCAGGTTCTTGTGGTTAATCCCAGCGTCGCTATGCGTCTATTCGGCGTATATTACAGGTTTGCGAATTGTGCCTGCGCTTAGCCGCTCTGATATTTCGCTTGCTGGATGGAGTTTTTTCTTGGCGTTTATAAGCTTGGTGTTTGCGCGCTACTATGTAGGGCGGTGTTTTCCAGCTTTGGAATGCCAATAGAAAAAGATTCGTGGCGCAGTTACAAAAGTGAGTTCTTCTTTCCGACCTTGGCGGCTATGAAAGCGGTGGGTATCGTGGCAATTGAAAGTGATAGAAATTAGGCAAATGGGCTCTGAAAAGGAAGCGCCATAAGAATTTAGAGGAGGAGGTTTTGGGCTCTAAAAAATTTATTTGTTACCCGTTTTGTTACCCGCTCAGGGAAACAAATAGGCAAAAAAAAGCCCGCTTTCGCGGGTTTTTCTTTAGCTATCAACTACTTAGTAAAAGTAGTGATGGCGGAGAGGGTGGGATTCGAACCCACGAGACGCTTCCACGCCCGCTGGTTTTCAAGACCAGTGCATTCAACCACTCTGCCACCTCTCCGGCTGTGTGGTGTGGGCTCTATTTGGTTCATGCGGCCTCCAAAGTCAAGCCGGCGAAAAACTTGTTCCACAGCCTGAATTTATTTTTTTCACAGCGGAATCAAACAGTCCCGCCAAAACCGCTATTTCCCCTAAGTAAGTTAGCCTTGACAAGAAACTCTCTTTCTTGTGGAGACATTTTGATCGGATTCAGTTAAGGTTTATCGGCTATCTTTTTAATATTGGTTCAGTTTGTAGTGAGCTCGGGTGTTTTTGCTCAACCAGACTGAAATCCGTCAGTGCCGAACATGTAGTGAGTAACAACGGTATGACTTCTTTACTGAATTGGGGCTATTCGGTGAAAGCACCAGCTCCCGAAACGATCAAACGTGTAGCGACCAGCATATCTGTAGTTGCCTTGTGCGCAGGTATTGCAGCCTGTGGTGGCGGCACAGACAAAGTGAAGTTCAGTGAAAAGAAGTACGGCGTGGCTGCAAGTCCTCGTGTGGTGAAAGGCACTAAGCCAGTTCCCAAAGGAGGCGGGCGCGCTGTTGTCGGCAAACCGTATAAAGTGGCTGGCAAGTGGTATTACCCCAAAAGAGACGATAACTACAAGAAAACCGGTAAGGCATCATGGTATGGTCCAACCTTCCATGGTCGCAAAACAGCAAACGGCGAAATCTTTGATCGCAATGCGCTGACAGCGGCACATCCAACAATGCCTCTACCAAGCTATGCTAAGGTGACAAACCTGCAAAATGGCCGCTCCATGATTGTGCGCGTGAATGACCGTGGACCATTCCACGATAATCGCGTGATTGATCTGTCTGAGCGCGTTGCTGGAATGTTGGGCACCAAATCCAGCGGTGTTGCAAAGGTTCGTGTTGAATACGTTAGCCGCGCACCTCTTCACGGACAGGACGAGAAGAAGCTACTGGCATCTTATTCTGGCAATGGCGGAAACTGGAACGGCGGGAACTCTGCACCTCGGACCATGTTTGCCTTTGCAAATCCTGTGAAACGCATTTACGGCCCGGTTCCAATGCCAAAAAGCAGGCCATACGACACTCCAATTTATGCGGCGCAAAATGTGTTGGCGTTCAATTCCAGCCAGCTCGATCCTGCAGTGGTTTACGAACGTAACTTGAGCACGACACAAGTCGCATCCATATCCAGCTTCAAGAACCGCATCAACAGCGCCCTTGCGATAAACGCAAACCCGAATGCACCCAAACCTGCGATTGCCGCACAACCAGTTTCAACATCCTTTGGCAGCTCACTCCTTCCACCACCAAGTTCAGGTGTCTACAAAACACCAACAAGTGGCAGCGCACCAACGTTCCAGAGCGGAAATGCAGTTTCCTCCTATACGTCACAGCAAAGGCTCAACAGTGCGCATGAGGCATTTAAATCATTTTCAGGTGGAACTGGTTTGAAGAACTTACTGCAATCTCGTACTGGCCAAAAACACTAAGTCATTTAGCTTTAAACGGCTTTACCCAGTCTGCTGACCTGCGTTAGTGTTTGTTTTAGGGGATGGGGCGTAGCATAGCCTCTCTAAAAACATTCAGGGAGACACAGGCGTGCAGGTTGGGTGGCAGAAGTGCAAACAGCATAAATCTCGAAGCAACTTTAAGCGCTGGCTATCTCCTGATTGCTGGAGATTCTCAGCGGCTTCGGCAATAGCGCTCTGCGCACTACTCGTATCTCCAGCAACTCATGCTGTTGAGATAAAAGCCAAAGCCGCAACGCTTTACGATTTCTCCAACAAGTCATTGATCTTCTCTAAAAACTCTCAGGTTCTGCTTGCGCCGGCAAATCTAACCAAGCTCATGACCGCAGTGACAGTGCAACAGGCACTGCATGCCGGTGATATTACGCCGCAAACCACATTCAAGGTCAGTGAACATGCATGGCGGACAGGCGGGGCTCCAGCGCGCGTTACCACCATGTTTGCACGCCTGAACTCCTCCGTCCCCGTGAACGATCTAATGTATGGCCTTATCGTTCAAAGCGCGAACGATGCCGCAATCATTCTGGCGGAAGGCCTGGCCGGCAGTGAAGCCAACTTTGCGCGGGAGATGAACAAGCTCGCCAAGTCCATCGGAATGGAAAATTCAAATTTCACCAATCCGACCGGCTTCCCTGAGGAGAACCACAAAACGACACTGGAAGACCTGACAATCTTGGCGGCGTATGTCCTGGAACATGAGCCTGAATTGCATTCTGTGTTTTCCATGGACCGCTTTACCTGGAACAAAATCACACAGCGCAACAAAAACCCACTCATTCGGGATATTGAAGGCCTGGATGGGTTTGGTGCCGGCTTTTCTGAGAGAGAAGGCTTTGCTGCGCTTGGAACACTCGACAGCAACGGTCGTCGCTATGTAGCCGCTATTGCAGCCTCGCCGACGATGCAAGACCGTGTTCAGGACATGAAAACTCTATTGCTGCCATCTTTTTCCGGCCTTAAGCTCGAACAGTTTTACCGCAAAGGTGATCTTGTCAGTGACGCACAAGTGTATGGCGGCAAAAGAACAACAGTCTCCCTGAAGACAAATGATGCCGTCGCAACGCTTATCAACCCCAACGAAAAAGATAAATACCAACTGCGCGTTGTTTACAATGGCCCCATACCCGCACCGATTAAAGAGGGAATGGAAGTTGGAGAACTGCAGGTTCTTTCCAAAAATGACGTGATTTATCGGGCAACACTGGTTACAGGAGAGGATGTAGCCATGGGAGACCTGCAAGGCCGTGCTTGGGACGCGCTAGGCGAGTTCTTCTACCAGTTGTTCTAGCACCGGATTTCAGAACTATTGAATTCCGTAGGTCTTGGAGGCCTGTTCGACGTTGTCGGGTATTTTTATCAGTTTTGAGGGCGGCGAGGGCGCCGGTAAGTCTACTCAAATTCAGCGCTTACGCGACAAACTCGCGGCCAGAGGCATTGAAGCAATCACCACACGTGAGCCGGGCGGCTCTCAAGGCGCTGAACTCGTTCGCGAAGTCCTGCTGTCCGGCGCTGCAAAAGATTATGGTGTAACGGCTGAGGCAGTCCTTTTTGCAGCTGCCCGAGCAGACCATATCGATACACTGATCAAACCAGCATTAGATGACGATAAATGGGTCCTGTGCGACCGGTTTGCCGATTCCTCACGCGTTTATCAGGGGGAATCCGGTGTTCCTCCGCAAACAGTGGAAGCCTTGCAACAGGTCGCAATCGCAGGTCATAATCCAGACATGACCTTGCTGATCAACGTGACGCCTGAAGTTGGCTTAACCCGCGTCTCAAAGCGTACTGCTCCTGTCGAATTTGATGGCCCGGATCGATTTGAAACAGATACCTTGGAAACGCATCGTCGCAGACAAGAAATGTTTCTGGAGATGGCCCGTAAAGAGCCAGACCGCATCACTGTGATTGATGGTGACCAGTCGCAGGACAAGGTGACTGAAGATATTTGGCAAGCTGTCCAAAGCCGCTTTGAAGAGCAGATCAAACAAGATACGGCCCGTCCGTAAGCAATCAGGGAAAAGTGAGTATGGCGAAAGCTCCCATAATCGAAGAAGTCCCTGAGTTCGACGAGGTCGAAGGCCTTCCGCTTCCACGCGAGCAATCCAACCTATACGGCCACGAACTTGCAGAAACCGAACTGCTTGATGCCTACAGATCGCAGCGGTTTCATCATGCATGGATCCTCGGTGGCCCCAAAGGCATCGGCAAAGCCACGCTGGCATTTCGTTTCGCACGCTTCATACTGGAGCACCCGGACCGTTTTTCAACGCCTGTCATGGCAGCAAACAGCTTGTATGTGCCGCCAGAAAGCCATAGCGCACAAATGGTCGCGGCAGGTTCTCACGCAGACCTATTACACCTGCGCCGTCCATGGGACTTGAAAGGAAAGCGCTTCAAGCGGGACCTTCCTGTTGATGAAGTTCGTAAGACCACAGGCTTCTTTGGGTCAACGGCAGCAGGTGGAAACTGGCGCATCTGCCTTGTTGATTCTGCTGACGACATGAACCAGTCCGCAGCCAACGCGCTGCTTAAGATTCTCGAAGAACCACCAAAGCAGTCGCTCTTTATCCTGCTTTCACACAATCCAGGACGTCTTTTGCCAACAATTCGCTCCAGATGCCGCAAATTGTCTATGCGCAAGCTGGAAGAGCAAACGATCGAGCAAGCGTTGACTGACATGGACTGCGCTCCATCCGGCAATACACAGGCTCTGCACACACTCGCTGATGGTAGCCTGCGTCAGGCCGCATTGGCAGCAAACGGCGGAGCGTTGCAAATCGCGCAGGAGTTTACCGGCTTGGTTGAGACAATCGCCAATCTGGATATGATCCGTGCGCACAGCTTTGCAGATAAAGTTTCGGGACGTGGTGCAGAAGACGCGTGGAACACATTTTTGGAGCTGACCCGCACGTTCTTGAGCAATCAACTGCGTAAAGATGCAAGCACAAAGCCGGATGCGCTTGTCAGGTGGGCTGACTTGTGGGAAAAGGTGGGCCGCGCTGCCTCAACAGCAGAAGCTTTAAACCTTGATCGCAAGCAAGTTGTGTTGTCTTTCCTCGTTGACCTGCGGAAAGCAAGCACGAGCTGACCTACGTCTTTTTGGGCCACAAACCCAAAGAACTTTCCAGATTTAGATCCCGGATCAAAAGATCGCTTTAGGATATGACAGAAAAATCGCCTTTCTATATTACAACAGCAATTTCCTACCCAAATGGTGAGCCGCATATCGGCCATGCCTACGAGGCAATTGCAACTGACGTGCTGGCCCGCTTCCAGAAACTGGATGGCCGAGAAGTACACTTCCTGACGGGTACCGACGTACACGGTCAGAAGATGCTTCAGACCGCCGTCAAGGAAGGCATGTCACCTTCAGATCTTGCAGATAAGAACTCCAAGCTTTTCCGCGAAATGGTGGAGATGCTGGGCTGCTCTAATGACGATTTCATTCAGACCAACGAAGAGCGTCACTATAAATCCTGTCAGGCAATCTGGCAGAAAATGGCAGATGCTGGCGATATCTACAAAGACAGCTACGCCGGTTGGTACTCTGTACGCGACGAAGCCTACTATCAGGAAGGCGAGACCGAAGTTCGCGAAGACGGTGTTCGTTATGGTCCGCAAGGCACGCCTGTCGAGTGGGTCGAAGAAGAAAGCTACTTCTTCCGTCTCTCAGCTTATGAAGACAAGCTGATCGAGCTGTATGAGAAGAACCCTGACTTTATTGGTCCAAATGCACGCCGCAACGAAGTCATGAGCTTCGTAAAAGGTGGCCTGAAAGACCTGTCCATCTCCCGCACCACCTTTGACTGGGGCATCCCGGTGCCAGGTGATGAAAAGCACGTTATGTACGTTTGGGTTGACGCTCTGACCAACTACATCACTGCGCTTGGTTATCCTGATATGGACGGCGACATGGCCAAGTTCTGGCCTGCCAACGCACATATCATCGGCAAAGACATTATCCGCTTCCACGCGGTGTACTGGCCTGCGTTCCTCATGTCCGCTGGTGTTCCACTGCCAGAGCGCGTGTTTGCCCATGGTTTCCTGTTCAACTCCGGTGAGAAGATGTCCAAATCTCTGGGCAACGTCATCGCACCGCGTGATCTGGTAGAAACCTACGGCCTCGACCAAATTCGCTACTTCTTCCTGCGTGAAGTGCCATTCGGTCAGGATGGCAACTACAACCACGAAGCAATGGTAAACCGCATCAACGCTGACCTTGCCAATGATATCGGCAACCTGGCTCAGCGCTCGCTCTCCATGATCTTCAAGAACTGCGAAGGCAAACTGCCGGTTCCAGGCGAATTCTCTGTCGAAGACAAGGCGATCTTGCAGCAAGCTGATGAGATGCTGGAAAAATGCCGCGGCTTCATGGCAAAGCAGGAAATCCACCATGCACTGGCATGCATCTGGTCAACTGTTGGTGAAGCAAACCGATACTTTGCTTCTCAGGAACCTTGGGCGTTGAAGAAGACTGACCCCGAGCGCATGGCCACCGTTCTTTACACCACCGCCGAGATCATCCGTCAGGTTGGCATTCTCGCACAACCTGTAATGCCAGGCTCTGCATCCAAACTGCTCGACCTGCTGGTGCTGAATGAAGACGAGCGCTCATTCGCACTGCTGGGTGAAGCTGGTCGCTTGCAAGGTGGTCGTGATCTGCCGAAGCCACAAGGCGTGTTCCCGCGCTATGTTGAGCCGGAAACTGCAGAATAAAACGCAAGATTATGTAACTTAAAGGGGGAGGCGCGTATGCCTCCCTTTTTTATGAGGTAAATACGCTGGTATTTACCGCTGAGATAAAACAAGAGGTCTACCGGACCTATTGACAGAATCGCGCTGGAGGCGCTTTTGCTGTGACCATGTTAGTTGATAGTCATTGTCATCTGGATTTTCCGGATTTCGCAGAAGAACGCGACCAGATCATCGAGCGCGCCCACGAGGCTGGCGTCAAGCTGATGGTCACCATCTGTACTCGCGTCCGCAAGTTCGAGCAGATTAAAGAAATCGCTGAGGCCTATGACAGCGTATATTGCTCCGTCGGAACCCATCCGCACCAAGCGGGTGAGGAAACCGACGTCACCACGGAAGAATTGGTGGAGATTGCTAAGCATCCCAAAGTGGTGGCAATCGGAGAAGCTGGACTAGATTATTTTTACGACAACGCATCTCCAGAAGATCAGGAAAAGGTCCTGCGCACGCATATTGCAGCAGCCCGCGAAACCCAGCTGCCGCTGGTGATACATAGCCGCGATGCCGATGAAGACATGATGCGCATTTTGGAAGAAGAGATGAAGGCTGGCAGCTTCCCAGCACTTCTTCATTGCTTTTCCTCTGGCAAAGAGTTGGCATTGAAGGGACTGGAGCTCGGCCTTTATGTTTCCTTCTCCGGCATTTTGACCTTTAAGCGCTCCACCGAACTGCGCGAGATCGCAGCAGAACTTCCAATGGATCGCCTTCTTGTTGAAACAGATGCCCCGTATCTTGCGCCGCAGCCATGGCGTGGCAAGCGCAACGAGCCAGCTTATGTAGCGCACACCAACAAAGTTCTGGCTGAAGCACTGGGCGTCTCAGAAGATGTAATGGCCAAGGCAACCACACAGAATTTCCTGCGCCTGTTTTCCAAGGTGCCACAGCCAGCTTGATTGACTAAACTGACGCGGATCGTGTTGCCATTGTATTTTGAGAGGACCGATGACCAGCAATTTTAAGGTCACTATTCTGGGCTGCGGCTCATCTACCGGCGTACCAAGGATTGGCGGAGATTGGGGCGAATGTGATCCCAATGAACCGAAAAACCGCCGCCGTAGATGTGCTCTGCTGGTTCAGCGGTTCTCTGAAAATGGCACGACGACCATAATCGTGGATACCGGCCCGGACTTGCGTGAGCAGATGCTGGCAGCCGGTGTCACACACGTGGACGCAGTACTTTATACCCATGCCCATGCAGACCACTTGCATGGCATAGATGATCTGCGCTTCTTCGCACTCATGCAGCGTGCCAAAGTGCCCGTTTTCATGGATGAGTTCACCTCAAAGCGCGTCCGATCTGCCTTCGACTACTGCTTTGTCACGCCGCCAGGTTCCGGTTATCCGCCAATCCTGAGCGAAAACGGCCTGACGAATGGCACTCCGGTCACCATCGATGGTGCAGGGGGACCGATCACTGCGCTACCATTTCTTGTCCATCATGGCGACATTGATGCACTGGGCTTTCGCTTTCAGGATCTGGCATACACCCCTGATGTCAACGACATCCCGCAAAGCAGCTTTCATGCATTGAAGGGCCTCGATACATGGATTGTAGACGCACTACGTCAGAAGCCACATCAAAGCCACTTCTGCGTAAATGATGCATTGGCGTGGATCGAGAGGATGAAACCCGTTAAGAGCATCCTCACCAATTTGCATTGCGATCTGGATTATCAGCGCTTGCGAACAGACCTACCAGAGGGTGTTTCACCTGCCTTTGATGGTCAGGAAATCAAATTTCCAGCACATGCGACGGTCTGAAGCCGTCGCATTTTTTATGATACCTACACAGAATCAATGCTTGCCAGACCTCCACATTTCATGCTGATATAGATATATCAGTGACGCGTGCGAGATAAATATATTTCCCTGCCGATATAAGGCAGCTCGTTACAAATCAAAAATAAGCATATAAAATACAGCACGTTAGACTGACAATTGGCCACTCTTTGTATATTTTATACTTAGATATTTTATGTTTGAAATAATTTAAAAAACCTGTCACGCTTACCTCAAGTTGGAATTAGGCACTTGCAGCCTAAGGGGGAGAGAGCAATGAAAGTCGCATGTCTTGGAGGCGGCCCGGCAGGTCTTTATTTCGCAATCAGCATGAAGCTGCGAGATCCTCAGCATGAGGTCACAGTCATCGAGCGAAATAAGTTTGACGACACCTTCGGTTGGGGTGTTGTTCTTTCAGATGAGACACTGGACAACTTCAAGGTCAACGACGAGAAAAGCGCTGAAGCCATCCGCGCACATTTTGCTTACTGGGATGACATCGCGGTTCACTACCGAGATACCTGCCACGTCTCCAGCGGTCACGGCTTCTGCGGTATTGGCCGCAAGCAGTTGCTTCTGCTGCTACAAGACCGGGCTAAAGAGCTTGGCGTAAACATGGAATTTGAGCGCAATTACACCAGCGCTAAAGAGTTCATGGGTGATTACGACCTCGTTGTTGCAGCAGATGGCCTAAACTCCACCAGCCGCACCGAGTTTGCTGAGTATTTCAAGCCAGACATCGACACCCGCAAATGCAAGTTCGTCTGGCTCGGCACCCACCAGAAATTCGATGATGCTTTCACCTTCATTTTTGAAGAAACAGAGCATGGCTGGATCTGGGCACACGCCTATCAGTTCGATGATGACACCGCGACGTTCATCGTGGAATGTACGGAAGAGACATACGAAGCATTTGGCTTTGCCGACATGAGCCAGGCTGAGTCTTGCCGGACTTGTGAGACGATCTTCAAAAAGCATCTTGGCGGCAATGAGCTGATGACCAACGCAAACCACGTCCGTGGTTCTGCATGGATCAACTTCCCACGCGTGCTCTGCGAGAAATGGTCCCACGAAAACCTCGTTCTCATGGGCGATGCCTCTGCAACTGCACACTTTTCTATCGGATCAGGCTCCAAGCTTGCCATGGAAAGCGCCATTGCACTGGCAGATTACCTGCACAGCGAAAACTCCATTCAAAGCGCCTTCCAAAAATATGAGGACGAGCGCCGCTTGGAAGTTCTGAAGCTCCAGTCCGCTGCCCGTAACTCACTGGAATGGTTTGAAAACGTCGAACGCTACCTGCATCTCGATCCAGTTCAGTTCAATTACTCACTCCTGACACGCTCCCAGCGCATCTCCCATGAGAACCTGCGTGAGCGCGATGCTGAGTGGCTGGGAACTGCAGAAGGCTGGTTCCAAAATCAAGCCGGAGTGTCGGACACCGACAATGCTCCACGCCCGCCAATGTTCGCACCGTTCAAACTTCGCGAGATGGAGCTGAACAACCGCGTGGTTGTCTCTCCTATGGCCCAGTACAAAGCGGAAGATGGAACAGTCTCCGACTGGCATCTGGCCCACTATGGCGAACGCGCCAAAGGTGGAGCAGGGATGGTTGTTGTTGAGATGACCTGTGTCAGCGCAGATGGCCGCATCACACCAGGCTGCCCGGGTCTTTACGCACCAGAACATCAAACGGCATGGAAGCGTATCACCAATTTTGTGCATGAACACAGCAACGCAAAGATCTGCTGTCAGCTTGGCCATGCCGGTCCAAAAGGTTCAACGCAAGTTGGTTGGGAAGAGATGGACGCGCCGCTGAACGACGGCAATTGGCCGCTTCTTGCCGCCTCTCCAATCGCTTGGTCTGAACGCAACCAGACACCAAAGCAAATGGACCGGGCAGACATGGACCGCGTCAAGGCAGAGTTCGTGAATGCAGCCAAGATGGCAGATGCATCTGGTTTTAACATGATCGAAGTCCACTGCGCCCACGGTTATCTTCTGTCCTCCTTCATCTCTCCACTCACCAACAAGCGTGAAGACGAGTATGGCGGATCGCTTGAAAGCCGCATGAGATACCCGTTGGAAGTCATCAAAGTAGTACGCGAAGCATGGCCTCAGGACAAACCGATGTCCGTGCGTATCTCAGCAACGGACTGGGTGGAAGACGAGGGCCTCACACCAGAAGAAGCCGTTGAGATCGCCCGCATGTTGGACGCAGCTGACGTTGATATCTGCGATGTCTCCGCAGGTCAGACCAGCACTCGCGCACAACCGGTTTATGGTCGTATGTTCCAGGTGCCGTTCTCAGACCGTATCCGCAACGACGCCGGTATGAAAACCATGGCTGTCGGCAACATCTATGAGCCAGATCATGTGAACTCAATCCTGATGGCTGGTCGCGCGGATCTTGTATGTCTTGCTCGTCCGCATCTGTCCGATCCGTACTGGACACTGCACGCAGCTGCTGAACTGGGCGACAAAGGTGTGTACTGGCCAGAACCATATCATGCTGGCCGTGACCAGCTGTACCGTCTGGCAGAGCGCGCCGAGACCATGAAAGTTCGCGTGTGAGGAAGATCGGTTTGGAAAAGCATGCACTCATAACAGGTGGCGGGACAGGCGTTGGGGCTGAAATAGCCCGCCACCTTGCGGGGGCTGGCATCAACGTCACCATTGCTGGGCGCAGACGCGAGCCGCTTGATCTGGTCGCAAGTGCCAACAGCCGCATCAGCGCTGTTACAGCAGACATTACCGATGAAGTGTCCGTTGGACAGATGTTTGAAAAGGCGGCTGAAGCAAACGGACCAGTCAACATCGTGATTGCCAATGCAGGTGCAGCAGAATCTGCACCTTTTGGAAAGATCGAACGGGAAGACTTCCAGCGCATGCTCGACATCAACCTGACAGGTACATTCCTGACCTTCCAAAAGGGACTGGAATGCCTGAAAGGGCAGGAGTATGGGCGTTTGATCGCAATTGCATCTACAGCAGGTTTGCGCGGGTATTCCTATGTTTCTCACTACGCCGCAGCCAAACATGGTGTCGTCGGCATGGTCAGATCACTGGCACTCGAACTTGCCAGCAAGCCATTTACGGTCAATGCTGTGTGTCCAGGATTCACAGAGACCCCAATGCTGCAACGCTCGATCGAAAACATCATGCAAAAAACCAGAATGAACGAAGAGCAGGCACGGGCCGCTCTTTACAAGGACAACCCACAGCAACGCTTCATCCAGCCGGACGAAGTCGCCGCCACAGTGGCATGGCTCATCGGAGATGGTGCCCGCTCAGTGACAGGGCAAGCTATTTCAGTATCAGGAGGCGAGACCCAATGACAGCCTCACAGGAAATGCTCAAAGCTGACAGAGCAACCGACGACAAGTCCCGCGTTCGCCTCTGGTTGAGATTGCTCCGCGCCTCTCGTGCGATTGAAGGCGAACTGAGAGAGCGGCTGCGGACAACCTACAATGTGACCTTGCCACGCTTTGACGTGATGGCGGCACTTTACCGGGAGCCAGAGGGCATGCTCATGTCCCAGCTCTCCAAATACCTGATGGTATCCAACGGCAACGTCACCGGCCTCATTGATCGCCTGACCACGGACGGACTGGTTCAGCGCACCTTGAGAGACGGAGACCGGAGAACCTCTGTGGTTCTGCTTACCAAAGAAGGCCACGAGAATTTTGAGCAAATGGCAGCAAGCCACCGCGAGTGGATCAATGAGTTGCTTTCTCACTTTTCTCCCGATGAAGCAGAAACCCTTGCTGACACACTGAAGGTATTTGCAAGCGATTGGGAGGGGGAGCCCCGATAATGCTGACAACCTACAAAATGGCGAATTTGCAGCCAAAGCACTTCATTTGGCGCATGGAAGGCGATGTCGCAGTCATCCAACTGGACCGCCCGGACCGCAAAAACCCGCTGACCTTTGAAAGCTATGCCGAGCTGCGCGATACATTCCGCGATCTCGTCTATGCAGATGACGTTAATGCCGTTGTGATCGCCTCCAACGAAGGCAACTACTGCTCAGGTGGAGACGTCCACGACATCATCGGTCCGCTAGTTGCAATGGACATGAAAGACCTGCTGAAGTTCACGCGTATGACGGGTGATCTGGTCAAAGCCATGATCAACTGCACCAAGCCGATCATTTCAGCTGTAGACGGTATCAGCGTTGGTGCTGGGGCAATCATGGCCATGGCATCAGACCTGCGCATTGGTACACCAGACGCCAAAACAGCGTTCCTGTTCACCCGCGTCGGTCTTGCTGGCTGTGACATGGGTGCTTGTGCCATTCTTCCACGTATCATCGGGCAGGGGCGTGCTGCAGAGCTGCTCTACACAGGTCGGTCCATGAGCGCTGAAGAGGGCTACACTTGGGGCTACTTCAACTCCATGTCCACCACAGAAGCACTAGAGGCCGATGCTATTCGCATGGCTCAGCGTATCACGGCAGGGCCGAATTTTGCGCACGGTATCACCAAGACCCAGCTCAATCAGGAATGGAACATGGGTCTGGATCAAGCGATTGAAGCTGAAGCACAGGCGCAGGCCATCTGCATGCAGACCAAAGACTTCGAAACCGCCTACAAAGCTTTTGTTGCAAAAGAAAAACCGGTCTTTGAGGGGGCATAAATGGCTGACACCACCTTCCTCACATGGCCGTTTTTTGAAGAAAAACACCGAGAGCTGGCCGAAGCCATAGAAAACTGGTGCTGCAAAAACCTTCCAGCTGACCACTCTGACACGGATGCTGCCTGTATCAAGCTCGTTAATGATCTTGGTTCTGCTGGTTTCCTGAAGCTCACTGCTGTTGATCCGGCTGATCCCAAACCGCTGGATGTCCGTAGCCTGTGCATCATGCGCGAAACACTGGCCCGTCACGACGGTCTGGGGGACTTCGCCTTCGCCATGCAAGGCCTTGGCACCGGCGCCATCAGCCTGTTTGGCACGCCAGAACAACAGCTGTGGCTCAATAAAACCAGAGCAGGCCAGACACTCTCTGCGTTTGCGCTGACAGAACCAGACTCCGGTTCAGACGTTGCAAACATTGAGCTTTCTGCCATCCGCGACGGCGATGACTATGTGCTCAATGGCGAAAAGACCTGGATCTCCAACGGCGGCATTGCAGGCCTTTACGTTGTCTTCGCAAGGACGGGCGAAGCACTGGGTGCCAAAGGCATCAGCGCCTTCATAGTACCGGCGGATACACCGGGCTTAACCGTTGAAGAACGGCTGGATGTGATGGCACCTCATCCTCTGGCACGGTTGGGCTTCAAACAACTGCGCATTCCAGCAATAAACCGCATTGGGGGAGCCGGAGAAGGCTTCAAGATCTCAATGTCGGTTCTGGATGTCTTCCGCTGCACCGTCGGCGCTGCCGCACTGGGCTTTGCCCGCCGTGCATTGGAAGAAGCCGTAGCACGCGCAACAACCCGCAAACTGGGGGATGGCGTGCTGGCCGATATGCAGATGGTGCAAGGCCACCTGGCGGAAATGGCAATCGACATTGATGCCTCTGCACTCCTGATCTACCGCGCTGCATGGACGAAAGACATGGGGGCAGCACGAGTATCTCGCGAGGCTGCCATGGCAAAGCAATTCGCAACCGATCAGGCCCAACAAATCATTGATAAGGCGGTACAAATCCACGGGGGTGAGGGCGTCCGTTCAGGCAATACTGTCGAAAAACTTTACCGTGAAATCAGAGCTCTTCGCATCTACGAAGGCGCATCCGATGTTCAGAAAATAATAGTAGCAAGGCAATTGCTTTCTCAGGAGGGGAGAAATGCTGGGACCAAGCGCGCACAAGGACACCTTCACAAGGGACAGGCTGCCACCAATTGATCAGCAGCCAGTTTTCCAGCTGGAGGGGTTTGAGTACCCAGACTACATCAACGCCGCAGTAGAGTTGACCGACAAGATGGTTGAACGCGGCTTTGGTGACAACATTGCTCTCATCGGCAATGGCAGAAAACGTACTTACAAGGAGCTTGCGGACTGGACGAACCGCATCGCTCGAGCTCTGCAGGAGGATTACGGAGTAGAACCGGGCGACCGCATTCTTATCCGCTCAGCAAACAACCCGGCGATGGTCGCCTGTTGGCTGGCTGCCACAAAAGCAGGCGCCGTGGTAGTCAACACTATGCCAATGCTGCGGGCTGGCGAGTTAAGCCAGATCGTCGACAAGGCCGAAATCAAACTGGCCATGTGCGATCTTCGCCTTATGGAAGAGATGGAACGTTGCCTTGAGCAGAACGATCATCTGAGCAAAATCGTAAGCTTCGATGGCACGGCCAACTTTGCTGGTGAGATGGATAAGGTCGCACTGTCAAAGCCCGTCCAGTTTGAGGCCGTTCAAACGGGCAGAGACGATGTCTGCCTGCTGGGTTTCACATCTGGCACCACCGGACAGCCGAAGGCAACCATGCACTTCCACCGCGATCTGCTGATCATCGCAGATGCCTATGCAAAGGAAGTGCTGAACATCCAGCCATCGGACGTGTTTGTTGGCAGTCCACCACTGGCCTTTACATTTGGCCTCGGCGGCTTGGCAATTTTCCCGCTTCGTTTCGGCGCAACCGCTACTCTGCTGGAAACGGCAGGACCCAAACAGCTTATTGAGATCATTGAGACTTACAAGGCAACGATCTCGTTCACAGCACCAACGGCTTACCGTGCCATGATGGCGGCAATGGAAGAGGGGGCAGACCTGTCCTCACTGCGCATCGCAGTCTCCGCGGGAGAAACATTGCCAGCACCAGTGTTTGAGCAATGGAAAGCGAAAACCGGGATTCCGATGCTGGATGGGATTGGCGCAACAGAAATGTTGCACATCTTTATTTCCAACCATTTGGAAGATGCCATGCCAGCAACCACTGGCCGGGAGATCAAAGGATACTCCGCAAAAGTGGTTGATGAAAACATGCAGGAGGTTCCACGCGGCACAGTTGGTAAACTTGCCGTAAGAGGACCAACCGGTTGTCGGTATATGCAAGATGACCGGCAGCAGAAATATGTTCGTGACGGCTGGAATTTGACAGGTGATGCCTTTTATCAGGATGAAAAAGGGTATTTCCACTTCGCAGCCCGCGCAGACGATATGATCATCACGTCCGGTTACAACGTCGCCGGACCTGAAGTTGAGGCTGCTCTGCTAAGCAGCCCGGAAGTGTCCGAGTGTGCTGTTATAGGCGTGCCAGATGAGGACCGGGGACAGATTGTTGAAGCTCATGTGGTGCTGGTGGAGGACCACCCACAAGATGCAGATGTAATCAAACGTCTTCAGGACTATGTAAAATCTACTATAGCGCCTTATAAATACCCTCGTTCACTTAAACTGGTAGATTCTCTACCAAAAACCGCGACCGGTAAAATTCAAAGATTCCGCCTGAAGGAACAGCTGGTCGAGGATAAATCAGGGGAACTTATATGAAAAAACTCGTTTCAGCCGGAGTAGCCGCCCTTCTGTGTTGTACAGCTGGCGTGGCGCAAGCCGAAGTTAAAATTGGCATGATCACCACCTTGTCAGGCGGTGGCTCCACCCTCGGTATCGACGTCCGCGATGGTTTTGAGCTCGCACTCAAACAGGCAGGCGCATCCGATGTAAAGCTGCTGGTAGAAGACGACGCCCGCAAGCCGGACGTTGCCAAAAAACTGGCAGACAAATTCATTCAAAAAGACAAGGTTGATATCCTCACAGGTATCATCTGGTCCAACCTGGCAATGGCTGTGGTTCCTGCGGCAACCCGCAAAGGCACGCTCTACATCAGCCCAAATGCAGGTCCATCTGCGCTGGCTGGTAAAGCCTGTCACGAAAATTACTTCAACGTGGCCTGGCAGAACGACAACCTGCATGAGGCAATGGGATCTCACGCCAACAAGGCAGGTTACAAGAAGACCTTCATTCTGGCGCCAAACTACCCAGCTGGTACCGACGCTCTGAAAGGCTTCAAGCGGATGTACCAAGGCGAGCTGACAGGTGAACTCTTCACCAAGCTCGGTCAGGATGACTACGCTGCAGAAATCGCACAAATCCGTGCTTCTGGCGCTGACAGCGTGTTCTTCTTCCTGCCAGGTGGCATGGGCATTGCGTTCATGAAGCAGTACGCGCAGTCCGGCGTTGATGTACCTGTCATGGGTCCGGCTTTTTCCTTCTCACAGGATATTCTGCCTGCGATTGGTGACGCTGCACTCGGCGTGGCAAACTCCTCACAGTGGGGTAAGGACATTGAGAGCGAGGTGAACGCCAAGTTCGTCAAAGGCTTCAAAGAAGCTTATGGCCGTCTGCCTTCCCTATATGCATCTCAGGGCTATGACGCTGCAAATCTGATCCTTTCTGCAATGGAAAAGGCAGATGTCAGTGACAAAGACGATTTCCGCGCAGCACTGAAGGAAGCTGATTTTGCTTCTGTGCGCGGTGACTTCAAATTCGGCAACAACAACCACCCAATTCAGGACATTTATGTTCGCGAAGTGGTGAAAGAAGACGGCCAGATCACCAACAAAATTGTCGGTGTCGCAATCAAAGGCCATCAGGATGCATACGCATCCAAATGCCGGATGAAATAAGCCAACGCGTTGAAGTAAAAAGTTAATCAGCGGGGAAACCCTAATCCTTCTCCGCTGATCCCCTATACTGATGTCACAATGAAAAAGAAGCCTCGGGAATATCATAAATGACGGCAGCTTTGATTTTTGAGCAGGTATTGAACGGGCTGCAATTCGGTCTCACTTTGTTTCTGATGGCAGCTGGCCTCACGCTGGTCTTCGGCGTTATGGGTCTGATCAACCTCGCTCATGGCTCGCTTTACATGGTCGGTGCCTTTTGTTGCGCTTGGATCACTCAGCAGACCGGCTCTTTCTGGCTTGGTCTTGGTGGTGGTGTCCTTGGAGCGGCGGCAGCTGGTGCACTCATCGAAATGCTTGTCATTCGCAGGCTTTATGACCGCGATCACCTTGATCAGGTATTGGCAACCTTTGCTCTTATTCTGATCTTTTCTGAAGGCACCCGTATGGTCTTCGGTTCCATGCCACTTTACCTCAACATTCCGGCAGCTCTGGGGGGCACCATGGCGTTGCCCGGCGTAGAAGCTTATCCGGTCTATCGCCTGTTTATCATTCTGGCAGCGCTGGCTGTTGCCCTGCTTCTCTACCTGCTTATTTCCAAAACGCGCCTTGGCATGCGGATCCGCGCCGGTGAAAGTGACCGCGAGATGATCGCTGCCTTAGGTGTTGATATCAAAACGCTTTACACCATCGTTTTCGCATTGGGCGCCGCGATCGCAGGTCTGTCGGGTGCTCTGGTCGGGGCATTGCGCTCCGTACAGGTCGGCATGGGAGAACCTGTTCTCATTCTGGCCTTCGTGGTCATTGTGATTGGCGGCATTGGCTCAATCAAAGGCGCTCTCATCGGCTCCATCCTGATTGGCCTCGTGGATACTCTGGGACGTATTTTCTTGCCCGTTATCCTGAAGTTCTTCATGGAAAATGCCAGTGCAAACAGCATCGGGGCAGCTCTGTCTTCCATGCTTATCTATCTGATGATGGCAGGCATTCTGGCAGTCAAACCAAAGGGGCTTTTCAATGCAACGAACTGATACAGCTCCAAAATCCATCAACATGCCAAAGCTGAGCCGCGAGACCGTCGTCAACATCGCAGTTATGGCAATCCTGCTGGCTCTGCCGCTCTGGGCGTCGTCTATCGGAGAAGACTACTACGTCAATCTGGCAAGCCTGATCACCATCTTCGCCATTGCTGGCGTTGGCCTCAACTTTGCCATCGGGCAAGGCGGAATGGTCAGTTTCGGCCATGCGGCCTTCTTCGGCATTGGCGGCTACACCACTGGCATTGCAGCCTTTCACAGCTTTGAAGAGACCCTCTTCATGGCCATGCCTTTTGCAATCTCCGGCACCAACCAGATGCTTATTATCTGGATTGTCGCAATGGTCATTTGCGGCATCGCTGCCTTAGCAATTGGCGCAATTTCGCTGAGAACCGAAGGCGTCTACTTCATCATGATCACACTGGCGTTTGCCCAGATGATCTACTACTTTGCCATTTCCTGGCCGACATACGGCGGTGAAGATGGCCTCTCAATTTACCTGCGCAACGAACTTCCAATGGTAGATGCAGAAAGCGCTCTGACGTTCTTCCTTGTCTGTTTTGTCCTGCTGCTCGGTGCAATCTTCGTCTCAGCACGCTTGTCTGGCTCCCGTTTCGGTGCAGCTCTTGGCACCGCCCGTATGAACGAGACACGGCTGGCAACCTCTGGCATTGATCCATTCCCGATCAAGCTCACAGGCTTTGTCATCTCCGCGATGATCACCGGCTTGGCTGGAGCATTGTTTGCCGAGCTGAATGGCTTTGTAGGGCCTTCAATGCTCTCCTGGCACCGTTCCGGAGAGATTATGGTGTTCGTCATCCTTGGCGGCGTCGGGCGTCTCTATGGCCCTGTTATCGGCGCAGCGCTATTCGTACTGCTCGAAACCTATATCGGCGAATGGACAGAGCACTGGCAACTGCTGCTTGGTCTGGCCTTGCTCGGGGTCGTTCTGTTCGCCCGAGGTGGCGTCATGGGCATGATTGCAGGGAGAGCACGCCATGACTAAACCGGTTCTTGAAGTCAAAGGCCTGCACAAATCCTTTGGGGCTCTGCAAGCGACAAAAAACGTATCCTTGGACCTGAAACCCAATGAGATTCATGCGCTTATCGGACCAAACGGGGCTGGTAAATCAACGCTCATCGGTCAGATTGCAGGCTGGATCACACCTGACAGCGGCAGCATCATTCTGGATAGTGAAGACGTAACTTCAGAGACAGTCGCCAGCCGGTCTCGCAAAGGACTGGGCCGCAGTTTCCAGGTCTCTTCGCTGGCCATGGACGTCAGCGCCCGTCGCAATGTCATGCTCTCCGTACAAGCCAGTCAGGGCTCCAGCTTCCGCTTCTGGAAGCAAACCAAGTCCGACGAAGAACTGCGTGAAACAGCCGGAAACTGGCTCAGAAAAGTCGGTCTCGGTGGCCGCGAAGATATCGCGGTCTCGGAACTCTCTCACGGTGAGCGCCGTCAGGTGGAAGTCGCCTGCGCTCTGGCTCTCAAACCCAAAGCATTGCTACTGGACGAACCTATGGCAGGCCTCGGCCCGACAGGCTCTATTCAGCTCACTGAATTCCTTGAGGAAATTCGCCCGGAAATCCCAATCCTGCTCATTGAGCACGACATGGATGCCGTGTTCCGTCTGGCAGATCGCATCACGGTTCTGGTCGGCGGTGCAGCTATTTTGTCCGGCTCGGTCGATGATATCCGCGCCAGTGCACTTGTCAGAGAAGCCTATCTTGGGGAGGAAGCCTGATGCTGTTAGAAGTCAAAGGCTTGGAAGCCCACTACGGTGCTGCGCAAGCGCTCTTCGGTGTGAATCTCTCCGTCAATGAAGGCGAAATGGTCGCGATGCTTGGCCGCAATGGCATGGGCAAATCGACCACAATCAGCTCTATTTGTCAGATGGTTACGCCGACCAAAGGCACCATTGAGTTTCGCGGTCAAAGCCTGAACCGCCTGTCCAGCCACAAAGCCGCACGCCTTGGTCTGGGACTGGTCCCGGAAGGTCGCCGCTGTTTCCCGAACCTGTCTGTTCTGGAAAACCTCAGCGCGGCCGCCCGCAAAGGCGCATGGACGCTGAACCGCGTCTATGACTTGTTTCCACGCCTTCAGGAGAGGAAAAGCCAGAGCGCAAACACGCTGTCTGGCGGAGAGCAGCAAATGCTCGCTATCTCCAGAGCCTTGATGACAAACCCCAAATTGTTGATCCTTGATGAAGCAACGGAAGGTCTGGCACCTGTGGTGCGCGGGGAAATCTGGCAGGCGATCGCCAGGCTGAAGAAGGAAGGATTGTCCATTCTCATCGTCGACAAGACGCTCAAGGAGCTCCTTCCGCTGGCTGATCAGGCCGTCATTCTGGAAAAAGGCGAGTCAGTCTGGGCAGGTCGCCCGGATACACTCACCGAGGAAATGAAGGACAGATACCTTGGTCTTTGAACGCACGATCAAAGTGATCTTCCAGCATTGCGACCCCGCTGGAATTGTCTTTTATCCCCGCTACTTCGAGATGATCAATCAGGTCACCGAAGAGTGGTTCGAGCAATCGCTCGGCACGTCGTTCGTAGAAATTCATATAAATCAAGGGGATGCAGTCCCCACAGCCAAGATCGAAACAGAGTTCAAAAAGCCGAGCAAGCTTGGTGACGAGCTCTTATTCACGCTCCAGGTCACAAAGCTGGGACGCTCCAGCGTCCATCTGGAGTTTACGGTGACATGCGAGGACGAGCTTCGTCTCACAAGCCACTCGGTCATTGTCTACGTCAAAGGCGAGGACAAGAAGCCAGCGAGTTGGCCGCAAGCCATTAAGAAACGAATGGAATTTTTCCTGAAGGAAGAGGGACCTTCATGACAACACAACAAGCACTGTTCAAATTTCTCCAGCCGGAAGGTTGGAAGCCTGCTTCTGGATACGCCAATGGCATCATGGCAGAAGGCACACCCATCTTTCTGGGAGGTCAAATCGGCTGGAACGGCCAGCAGGTCTTCGAGAGCGATGATCTCATTGACCAGATCAAGCAAACGCTTGAGAACATTAGCGAAATTCTAGCCACAGCTGGCGCTAAGCCAGAGCATGTGGTGCGCCTGACATGGTATGTGGTCGACAAGAAAGACTACACCGCTCGCCTGCGCGAAGTTGGCGAGGCGTATCGCTCTGTGTTTGGCCGTCATTTTCCATCCATGACCATGATCCAGGTGGCTGATTTGGTGGAAGATCAGGCCAAAGTGGAAATTGAAGCAACGGCAGTACTGCCAAGAGCGGAATAACATGATGCGGGATTGGGACGCGGCCTATCATAACTCCGGTGCAGTACCAAACGCACAAGAGCTGTTTAATCAATGGGTTGAGCGCTCCAAAGCGTTTCGCGAGACCTCAAAAAACCAACTGGACGTAGCCTACGGAAGCGGGGAGAGAGAGAAGCTCGACCTGTTCTTCCCGCAAGGCGCTGAGGCGTCCAAAGGGCTCGTCATGATCGTTCATGGAGGGTACTGGAAGGCCTTCGATAAATCCGCCTTCAGCCACTTGGCGAAGGGGGCCGTCGAGATGGGGTACACCGTTGCCGTACCTTCTTACGACCTTTGCCCGGACGCAAAAATAACCAGCATTACCAATCAGATGCAGCAAGCTCTTGAAGTTGCAGCTGAACGAGTTGAAGGATCGATTCACCTGACCGGTCATTCTGCTGGTGGACACTTGGTAGCGAGGTTGGGCTGCAAAAATAGGATGATACCAGACAGTATCACTAGTCGGATCAAGCACATCCTCGGCATCAGCGGGGTTTACGATCTGCGGCCAATCCGCAGGACGGCAATGAACGATACTCTGCATATCGACGAGACTGAGGCGCTGGCAGAAAGTCCAGTCCTGCACGAACCTCTTGATAATCTTCGCTTTACAGGCTGGGTTGGCGCTGAGGAGCTGGCAGAGTTTCGGCGGCAAAATGCAACCCACTGCGCAATGTGGGGCGGTTTCGAAACACACATCACCGCCTATGAGGATCCGGGCAAAAACCATTTTACCGTGGTAGAGGCACTGGAGCAGCCCAACAGTCTCCCCCTCACAACTATGTTGAATACATAATCACAACATACTGAAATATATAGATATTATAAAAACCACGCAACTTTGCGCTCCTATGTGTAATTTTGCGTGGTTTAAGTGATTCATGCGTTACTTTAAGTTGCTATGTGACTGCGTTGATGAATTCATTTCATCCGAAAGTGTCCATCACAGCAACCGAAGCAACCCGGCGCATCAGATTGAAAATCTCCTCGCACTCTCCATCCATCTTAACCTATTGGATATCCTATTCACCAAATGGAGAGTTGTGGAACAGCTACCAGCCGCTCTAAGGTTGACCCAACAACGCGAACCGGAGTTATCCGCCCAGCGCGGCTTGCAGGTACACTCATCTGACAAGCCAGCTCTGTAAGGCATCAACTCTGGAAACGGGCACTTTCCAAGATGCTCGTATGCGCAGGACTTGGCTGACTGGGGAGGCATATGTGACAGCAGAAAAAGCGGGACCACTTTCAGGACTTCAGGTGGTGGAGATGGCAGGCCTTGGCCCAGCGCCCATGGCCGGACAATTGCTTGCAGATCTGGGAGCCGATGTCATCGTCGTCGACCGCCGCACCGGCGAGCGGATCGACAAGGACGTCAACCGCAGAGGCAAGAAGTCCATCGCTTTGAACATGAAGAGCGATGAGGCCGTCAAAGTCTTCTTCTCCCTTGTTGAGAAAGCCGACATCCTGATCGAAGGCTTCCGCCCCGGCGTAATGGAGCGCCTTGGCCTTGGGCCGGACGAATGCCTCGCCAAGAACCCGGGCCTGATCTATGGCCGCATGACCGGCTGGGGGCAGGACGGGCCACTGGCTCATTCCGCCGGCCACGACCTCAATTACCTCGCCATGACGGGCATGCTCCACGCCATCGGCGAGGAAGGCCGCCCACCGGTCCCACCACTCAACATGGCGGCAGACTACGGCGGCGGGTCCATGTTCTTGCTGCTGGGGGTGTTATCAGCGCTATTTGAGCGCACCAGAAGCGGCAAAGGGCAGGTGATCGATGCAGCCATGGTCGACGGCGTACCAGCCATGATGGGCCTGATCTACTCCTTGCTGGGTCGCGGGCTTTGGCAGGACAAACGCCAAACGAACCTGCTGGACGGTGGCGCACCGTTCTATCGCTGCTATGAAACCTCAGATGGCCGCTATCTGTCCGTTGGTTCTCTGGAGCCTCAGTTCTTCGCTCTGCTGCTAAAAGGGCTGGACCTCCCGCAAGAGCTTTCCAAGATCCAGATGAACATGAAAGAGTGGCCTCAGCTGGAAGAGCAAATCGGCACTGCCATCAAGGCGAATACGCTGGACCACTGGACTGGCGTCTTTGCGGGAACTGACGCTTGCGTTGCCCCTGTGCTCTCCATTGAGGAGGCAAATGCAGCCTCTCTCAACACCGAGCGCGGCAACCGCATCCGCCTCAACGGCGTCACCCAGGCAGCACCCGCACCGCGCTTCAGCCGCACAGTTCCGCAAACACCTGAACCAGCAGGAAGAACCGGAGACGATACTGCACAGGTTTTACAGCAGCTTGGTTTCTCTGAAGCTGATATCGTTGATATGCAAAAGAGCAAAACTTTGGCCTGAATCTGCGACAATTAACGATGCGAAACAAACTATAAACGGAGGGGGCCTCAGCACTCCCTCCCACGTCATAACTGCCTCAGCCCAATCCTCTGAGCACATCCCATGACTGAGGACATCCTCTCGAATCTCCTAGGGTAACTTTAATCAGGTTACTGCGAAGGAGTGCACCAGAGTATGCTGGTAACAGATGCATTTGTATTACTGTTTCTTGTTACGCAGGGCCTCTTTCTCGTCGCCTCATACGTCTTTGCTGTATCTGGCGCAGATGACCTGTTCGTTGACACCCTCTATTACACCTTCGTCGCCTGGTATCGCGGCCCATTAGCAGGAAGAACCGAAGAACGCCTGTTTGAAGAAACAGGGCACGTCCCGCCCAGACCGCTGGCCATCATGCTACCTGCATGGGATGAAGCCTCAATCCTCTATCCCGCCGTTACAGGCATTATGCGCAGACTGGACTATCCATCCTATTGGATATTCATTGGCGTCTATCCCAATGACACAGCCACACAGAAGGCTGCAAATCGTCTGGCAGCCGAACATGACAATCTGCGTGTCGTTACCACCAACAATGACGGCCCAACCTGCAAAGCCGATTGCGTCAACACCATCATTGCCGAAATCGAAAAGTTCGAACAGGAACAGAACATCTCCTTTGCCGGCATCGTCATGCAGGACGCCGAAGACATCCTCAACCCAAACGCTCTGCACGTCTTCAACGCCAGCCTTGAACTTGCCGATGTGGTGCAACTGCCTGTCCTCTCCTTACCCCGTAGACGGCGGAACCTGACAGCCGGCCACTACATGGACGAGTTTGCCGAGTTCCATTCCAAGGAAGTTCTCGTCAGGGGATTCTTGACCGGAACAGTTCCGGGCGCTGGCGTTGGCACCTGCTATTCCAAGAAAACCATCGAGACAGCCAAATCCATTTCCGGCACAGATGAGAACGGCATACCGGAAGTCTTCAACATCGGCTCCTTGACGGAAGATTACGACCTCGCCATGCGGCTCACAGGGAAGGGGCTCACCCACCACCTGCTCTGGGTCCACCCGGCAAAGAAAAGCGACCACACGGACTTTGCAGTCACGCAGGAGCTGTTTCCCTCCGGCTTCTGGCAAAGCGTACGCCAGAAAACCCGCTGGACCATCGGCATCGCGTTTCAGGGTTGGGCACAGCTGGGGTGGAAGGGAGGGCTCGCTGATAAATATTTTTATTGGCGCGACAGGAAGATGGTGTTCTTCAGCCATGCCATCATCATCGGGTACATCTCGCTTTTCTTCTACTGGGGCCTTCGCCTCTATGAGCGTCTGACACCGGATGCCTACCATTTGCCGCCACTTCTGCCAGAAGACAGCCCATTTTGGTATGTAATCTGGTTCAACGTGCTCCTGCTCGCCCACCGCCTTATCCAGCGCCATATCTGGACAGGCTACCATTATGGCCTGCGCGCATTGGCACCTGTGACCCTGCGCTACTTCGTATCCATCATCATCAACTACATCGCCATGATGCGCGCCATCAAAACATGGATCCGGCATCTGGGCACTGGCGAAGTCATCGGTTGGGACAAGACCGCTCATGACTATCCGGAGGAAGAAAGTCTGGAGCTTGCAATTCCTGTAGAGCAGGAAGCACAAACATGACCCGGCCCCAAACGCCCCACAACACACGCGGAAATGCCAACCGAAACTCGGCATTCTATCTGCTGTGGGTCGTCATGTTTGCGCTTGGCTTATCCATCCCAACACAATCACAAAATCCAGCACCACCTTCACAGAGAGTCAGCCCTGCGCCTTACACTCTCCAGCAAAAAGACGAGTATTACATCAGCTTGCTGAAGGACCGACAGGACAGCCAATCCCTGCTGCAAAGCACATGGCGTGGCTACCGCTCCTATCCCTTGCTGGACCTTGCCTACCGCCTGCTGGCAGAGGGGCGAAGTGAAGATGCGCTGAAAGAACTGGATGAGCTGCTGAAACAAGACCCTGATCATCTTGTGGCCCGCTGGCAAAAAATCCAGCTGCTCATCGGCCTCAATCGCCCGATCGCAGCAATCGACCAATTAGAGATCCTCCAATCTCAAGCTCCCGCTTTCAGCCGCGGCTATCTTTCGCTCGGCCACCTGCAAATGCTCACGGGCGAGTATGCGGAAGCCTTTGATGATTTCCGGCTGGCGATAGAGACTGGCAAATTGCTGCCGAGCAACCGGGAAGAAGCCCTCGCAGGCGCAGCAGAAGCAGCCATCAAGCTTGGCAAAACCAAGGAAGCTCTCCATGCACTGAACATTTTGCGGGAACTGGGCGCTGCCACCCCAAGACAAAGGCTCATCAGAGCGGATCTTTTGCGCAACTTCAATCAGCTGGAAGAAGCCCGTAGCGAATGGGACGAGCTTTCCAAGCTGGACAACGCACCAAGAACTCAGCGCACAGCAATTTTGAACGAAGCCTTCCTCTTTCTTGCGCAAGGCAAGGACGAAGAAGCCTACCGCTTGCTACTGCGCGGTGAAATGAATGGACTGTTTACGGGCCGCCAATCCTCCGCTTTGGAACAACGCACATTCGCCAGAGCTCTGGCCGCCAGCGCGCTCAATTCTGGTCATCTGGATGAGTTGCTGACCTTCCTCAACCCCGGGCGCATTGATCAACTGGGACTGTCCACGCGCGTTCAACTGGCCTACGCTCTGGTGAAAAAAGGCTCCAGCGCAGAGGCAGAAATGGCGCTTCTGACAGCGGATGGCAGGATCCTCGACACCAAAGCCTCTGGCCCGGAAGAAGCCGCCAACTACTATCTGGCACTGGCAGACATCGCCATTCGCGCAGGAGATGATGCCAGAGCGGTCACCGCAGGCCGACTGCTGATCAAGCTTACCCGCAGCCCGGAATACGGCCTGCAACTCAGCATGCTCGCTCTTAACAACGGCTGGGAAACACAAGCCATCAACGCGCTGGTGGAACTACGCGCTATCACCCAGTTCACAGACCAACAGAAATCTCCGGAAGCCTGGGTCGAGTTGTTGCAAACCCTTTCAGATCTGGCGCGGCGGGCAGGGGATCTGGATCTCGCCAATCAGGTTCTCAAAGAAGCTGAAACGTTGATGCCCAACTGGCGCATCACAGCAAAAAGAGGGCAGGTCGCCCTGCTCTCCAACCATCACCGCATCGCTTCCGCTGTTCTTCAGGATGCTCTTGCACGAGCCCAAAGAGCCCGCGCTGACGGCGCCTTCAATGAAAACGACAAGAAAGCCTATGCACGTCTTCTGTTTGATCTGGCAGCCGTTTCTGCAACCAATGAAGACTGGACCAGCACGCTTGACTATCTGATCGCTGACTGGAAGCTGCAACCGGACCCGACACTGGTTCTGCCAGCATATCTCATGCTCAAGGAAAGCACCGCAGAAGGCATCACGGCACGCATGTGGCTTAACTACGTTTTCAGCTACACCAACACTGCAAACCTGTCAGAGGAAAGCAAAGACATGTTTGCCATGGCTTTCCTCTCACTGGCACGCCTCCTGAAAACAGAAGGGCAGCTTCAAGAAGCCGTGAAAATGTACCGCCAGTCACTACGACTGGCCCCAACTGCGGAAACCCGTTTGGAAGCCGCTTATCTTGCACTGGAGCTCAATCACCCCAAAAGAGCTCTGATGTTGCTGCAACAACTGGACCAGACCAAAAACACCGATGCGATCTTGGCCATCAGGTGCGAGGCCTACCGCGTACTTGACCGCAATCTTGAGGCCCTGACATGCGCGCAACAGGAGCTTCAGGCTCAGCCCATGAATGCAGACAAGCACCTGACACTGGCCAGCCTCTACCTGCGGCTGGGAGACAAAGAGAAAGCCAGAGAGGAACTACAGCAAGCGTATGAACTCAGCCCAAACCTCGCCACCGCAAGCCAGCTTGGCTTCCTCTATCAGGAGCTGGGAGAATATGAGGTCGCGGAAGACTGGTTTCTGGAATCTTTTGAAGAACATGACGATCAGAGCGCTGGTATGGCGCTGCTCTACCTCAACCTGCGCCAGATGGACTATGATGAGGCAGCACAACTCCTTGCCAAACTGGATGTCTCCAAGCTCTCTCAAGAGCAAATGGCCGGCTACTACGCCGCCCGGGCCCAGCTCACGCTCCATCAGGGCAATCAATCACCCGAAGCACTGGCAAGCGCTCTGGTGGACCTGCGCAAGGCACGGTCCATCGCCTCGACACCGGACATTCGCTTTTCCGTAGTTCAGGTTCTTTTCCAGCTGGATCAACTAGAGGAAGCAGAGGCCGAATACGAAAACCTGCCGCCAGCCGACCTTAAAAACCCGGCAACACTCGCTTTGGGAGGATACCTTGCCCGTGCTCAGGGTGACAATGATCTGGCAGTCACCCGCTTTGAAACCTCGCTGGAGGAAAAACCAGATCAGGCGAACCTGCAGGAAGATCTGGCCTATACCTATCTGGCAGCCTTTGAAAACAAGAAGGCCGCTGAACTGTTTCGCAAGCGGATTGATGTGCTGCACCAGCATCAGCGCGACATCTATGAACAGGACAAGCTGGAGCGCTTCCAGCGCCAGCTCCGCATTCTGGAAATCCCGATCAGCTTTCTGTTCTTCGATGGTGCCAGCCCGTCACGGCAGGATGAGGAGGAGTTTGCAGGCGCCATCCTTGGCATCCCATCCAGCAGCCCGTTCGGCTCACTGGAAGTGGCATGGCGACCTCCGGTCATTGGCTACCAGAATGGCCGCGTCTTTGAAGTCATTGCCCGCGCCCAGTGGCTCAACCAACGCTACAGCTTCCGCCCTGACCCTGACACCTACCAGACCATCGTCGGCCTGCGCTTCAAGCCTTTCATGACGCAAAACCTGAAAATCGGTCTGGAGCGGTTCTTCAAAGGCGGCAGCATCACAGAAGACAACTGGCTGGGGAGGGTGCTTTGGTCCTTCACACGCGGAAACGACTTCCTCCCGCTCTACGATTTTTACTCCGGTGAGCCTATCGACAAAGAACCCTACATCAGCCTGTATCTGGAAGGTGGTCGTTTCTTCGAAAAGGAAAAAACCATTCTATTCTATGGAGATGGCCGACTTGGTTACACTTTTAGGCTCGATCCTAACCTGATTTTGTCGCCCTTTGCGTATTCCATAGGGAGCGGAAACTGGAACTCCCAAACCAGCGCTGTGGCGATCGAGGCAGGGCTGGGAGCATCTTTGAAGTGGAGAGGGTGGTACACCGAAGCCTATGGTGACCTGCTTCAGCTGGAAGTGTTCGGGCGTGTAGGACACGAAGTATTAAACACAGATGACAGTGAGACCAGCCGAGTGCTTCTCGGGCTTCAAGCAAACTTCTAAACTCTTCGTTCTTGGGGTGTTCTGCCTCGCTCTCATCACATTCATGATGATCTTTAAAGCCTATGCGCGGCAGGATTCCGGCACTAAGGAATGTATTCCTATACGCATGAGCTTCATCCAGCCATGGGGTGATGAATATTTTCCTAATCCCAGATTATGGCGCAGCGAACTCCTTGCACATCAAAGACTTGGCATTGAAGAGGTCATCCTGCAGTGGACCATGTGGGGCAGCGATCTTCAGGATGAAATCAAGCTGCCACTCTGGCTCGAAGCTGCAATCATGGGCGCAGATGAGGCTGGAGCCAAACTCTGGTTCGGCCTGCGGTATGATCCAACATTCATGGAGAAGCTGCAAAAGGACGGCCAGACCTATCTGGACAATCGCTTAGCAGAGACCGAAAAGCTCGCCACCGCGATAAAGGCCCAGATCAGCTATACCGCACATCCCACTGAGGTATTTGCGGGCTGGTATATACCAGATGAAATTGACGGCAATCTGCTGTTGGATAGCAAGCTCAGAAAGCTCGTCACCGGGTACACAAAACAAACCCGCGCAATCTTGAACCACATCCTCCCGGGGCCTGTTGCCATCTCTGGATACACCGATTTGAAGACCATTCCGCGAAAACTGGCCACACAATGGAACAAACTCATGGCGAAATCATCCATGGACATTCTGTTGCTGCAGGACGGGCTAGGGGCCAAGCTTATGGAACCTTATTCCAGCCGCAACCTGCAACGCGCCATCAGCGCCGCCTTCAGCACACAAGATCATACGGTTATTCCCGTGGTGGAAATCTTCGAAATCGATCCGAGAACAGCAGATTTCAGCACAATTCCAACCACGCTCGGCACCATGAAAAGCCGTCTGAAGAACGCAAGATTTTCGCCCGCACAGCCGTTGGCCTTGTTCTCATTGTCCAGCCATATCTTGAAATTCGACAATAAACACAGCCGCGATATCAAAGAGTTTCTTACAGAAAACGCTCATATCTGCGGCAGAAACACACTGGCAAATGCGGAATCTGCCGAATAACTCACAAGGACAGTAGCGCATAGGATGAAAGAGCCAGAGATCATCGGAGCGGGTCCGAACAAAGTGCTATGCATCATTGGCACCCGCCCAGAAGCTATAAAAATGGCGCCGGTCATCTCTGCAATCGCAAACTGCTCAAACTTGCACGCCCATATTCTAATGACAGGCCAGCACCGCGACATTGCATCCAAAGCTCTGGAATCATTTGATATCCACCAGATCAACTGGCTCGACGTATCCAGCACCAGTCACAGGCTGGCCGATCAGGCTGGCGAACTACTCAAAGGCATAAACGCATACATTGCCGTGCATCACCCCAAATACGCATTGGTCCACGGCGACACCACAACAGGCTTCGTCGGCGCGCTGGCCAGTTTTTACAGCGCCATTCCAGTCGGCCATGTGGAAGCCGGATTGCGCAGTGGTGAGCTGCGGGATCCATTTCCCGAGGAAGCCAACCGACGATTGGCAGACCAACTGTGCCATAGGCTGTTCGCACCAACATCCATCGCCAAAGACAACTTGCTGCGTGAAGGCCTGAGCAACGACAAAATCCTCACCACAGGAAACACGGTGGTCGACGCCGTTCGTCATCTGGCACAGAAAATCAAACCGGCACGCGAGCTCGACGAACTGAAAGATGTTCTGGGGCCGCAAAAGCGATTGGTGCTGGTGACCACACATAGACGTGAAAATTGGGGCGATCCCATGCGCCGCATCTGCCAGGCCATTAAACGCATCACAAAAGCCCATGAGGACCTGCAAGTCATTTTGCCAGTCCACCCAAATCCGGTCGTCAAAGACATGATCGAGTCCGAGCTCAAAAATATACCGCGCATCCATCTGGTCACGCCATTGTCCTATGAAGCACTGATAGCACTGGAACGTGACGCAGACCTGATCCTGACCGACAGCGGCGGCATACAGGAAGAAGCACCGGAGTTCGGAACACCGCTGTTGATCCTGCGCAAGACCACAGAGCGACCAGAAGCATTGACCAGCGGTCTTGCAAAACTCGTCGGCACATGCGAGCAAACCATCACAGATGAAGCCGCACACATCTTGAAATGCAAACACACAAAGATCGACCGTCAAAACCCGTTCGGCGATGGCCATGCATCACAGCGCATAGCGACGGCCGTAGAAAGCCACATAAACTCAGCAGACTAGCTTCATTCTGGCCTTTATCATTTAAGTTCCATAATCTACCTTATGCGTATTTTATATATGCGGCCCGTGCGAAGGTATCTTTGTCCTTCGCACCTCTAAAATGTCCGCTCTTCAGGTCTGCGATATTGTCAGAATGCAGCTCTCAAGCATGGCACACGACCTTTAGGCAATCAAAAGTAAGCTTCAGTAAGCTGTTCTAGTTGATCCCAAAGAGCCGTTGATTTTTGATAATCCATACTGGCATCTCCATCAGGCAAATCCATAAGGCCCCAGACGTTGTGCCAATAAATTCCGCTGGGAACATCTTGCGTAGCTGCAATAAGAGCAGCCTGCGCCCCGAGTTCTTCCGATATCAGCAGTCTTTTGGCCAACCAGCTTCTAAGCCCGCCTTGCTCAGCAAACCCACCAAAACCACTCAAAATAACCCCGGGATGAACAGCATAGCTATTGAGAGCCGGATAGCGTTTCGCGAGCTCCCGCATCTGCCATAAATTACCCAGTTTGCTGCCACCATAAACCCTGTTGCTTGAGTAGTTTAGCGGGTTCACATCACAGGTTTGGGCCATGATATAGGCGTCTCCCGATGTCATCACAATGCGTGCATCCTCCGCAAACTTGCCTTGCTCCATCAGAAGCCGATACAGCAGATGATGACCTAAGACATTGACTGCAAAGGTCATTTCAATATCGTCCGAGGCCATTTTGTGATCATGCAATATAACACCCGAGTTGCAGATCAATATATCAATTTTCTGGTCCCCCACCTTACCAACTGCATCCGCCACAGACTGCAAGCATGATAGATCACACTTAACTTGCTGGAGGTCACAGCCCCCTCTCTTCCCCTGAGAGATGCCGCGGGACAGAGACACAACCTTAGCGCCTCGTGCAATCAATCCGCGGGAAACGTACTCGCCGACACCCGCTGATCCACCTGTTATCAGGGCAGTTTTCCCGTCAAGTCGTGGTCCAGGAGGACACATACGCGTTCTCGCCCCCTGACGAAACATACACCGTAAAAGGCGGAAAACACTGGTTTTGGAGGGTCTATATGGGGTGAGGTCTATGGACACTTTTTTATCCTTGTTTACAGTCGGTCAAGATTGATTGACCATAATACTTGACTGGATTACTAATCCAGTCAAGTATTATCTATAACACCTCGGATACGTGATGACTCAGTTTGATTTCGCCCCAGAATCCCAAAAGGCAACCATTCAGACAGCGCATCTGCTGTTGCAGCAAGCCGCTCGCCTTCGACAGAAGCTACAAACGGCAGTGACTGAGGCGTGTGATCTGACCTTGTCAGAAAAAGAGCTTCTTGGACGCGTCCAGCAATCAGGAGGTGAAGTGCGGATGAGTGATATTTCCAGTGCTCTGATGTTCACCGAAGGTGGCGCAACAAAGATCATCGGCCGGCTGGAGAAGCAAGGCCTCGTCACGCGGCATCGCTCGCAAGAGGATAAACGGGTTATCCTGATCAACATCACAGAGGAAGGCGAAAGCAAACTCGCAACCGCTCTCAGCGCCATGGCGAATGTCGCCTATCCGCTTTTGAGCAAAGTGTATTCTGAAGAAGAATGTGCCCAGATGAGCCGCCTATTGGAGAAGCTTGGTGCGCATCCCGACCTGTTATGAGCGATTTTCTAACGGTCTCACCAGGTACGGACAGACAAGCAAATGCCGCAGAACCAGATTTGGCATCTGCGGCATTCATTCGTCTTCTCAGGCCTTAAAAGTCCATCACAATACGACCATCAATCTTGCCGTTACGCATACGATCGAAGATGTCATTGACGTTGTCGAGCGGCTCTGTGGTGTAATGCGCAGCCACCTGGCCTTCACCAGCAAACTCTAATGACTCCCGCAGATCATTTCGCGTACCCACAATGGAACCACGTAATGTTTTGCGGTTGAGCACCATATCAAAGATGTTGAGTGGAAAGTCCTCAGGAGGCAAACCAACAAGGCTCATAGTGCCGCCACGTGCCAGCATGCCAACACCTTGCTGGAAGCTCTTGCCAGCCACTGCCGTCACCAACACGCCCTCAGCACCGCCGCCAGCTTGCACTTCAGCCACCGGATCGCACTTGAAGGCATTGAGCGTCATATCCGCGCCAAGTGATCTTGCAAGCTCCAGTTTGTCCTCTGCAATATCAACCGCAATCACATGCAAGCCCATAGCCTTGGCGTACTGAACAGCCAGATGCCCCAAACCGCCAATACCGGAAATCACAACCGTTTGTCCCGGTTTTGTCTCCGTTTCCTTCAGCCCCTTGTAAACGGTTACACCTGCGCACAGGATTGGTGCTGCTGGTGCAAATTCAAGTTCCTTCGGCAAATGAGCGACGAAATTCGGGTCTGCCAAAGCATATTCTGCAAAGCTGCCATTGACGCTGTAACCCGTGTTTTGCTGGCTTTCGCATAAAGTTTCCCAGCCATCAACACAGTGACGACAGCAACGGCAAGCAGTGTGAAGCCAGGGAATTCCAACGCGATCCCCCTCTTTCACCGAAGTGACATTCCGGCCTTTCTCAACCACAATGCCCACACCTTCATGGCCCGGAATAAAGGCTGGTGTCGGCTTGACTGGCCAGTCACCTTCAACAGCGTGAAGGTCGGTGTGGCACACGCCAGTGGCCTCAATTTTCACCAGAACACTGTCATCATTTACTGTAGGCTTTTCAACTTCACACACGTCCAACGGTGCACCAAACTCGCGCACAACGGCCGCTCTCATCATAGACATGACGGGCTCCTTGACCTGTTCGGGCCGCAGCGGCCCAGATGCATACAGGGAAAGCTAAATTTTGCAAATGCAGGTATGCAGCACCAGCATTCAACCCGAGCCTAACAAACCTCTAGCCAAGTATAAAAGAGATGATATTTCAAGGATGCAAGCGCGGTTAACAGCGTTTCTCGCCGGTCACTCAAAGTTAAAAAGGCTTGTTCTTTAATACAAAACCCGCGGACGACAATCAGGTGTATTCAAGGACATACATTTCCGTAAAGTGAAACAAATTCATCAACTTAGGCTAACTACGTAGCTTTTAGGCGATTTCACCTGAGATCATTTCATCGTCATGAGTCGAGCGGAGACCAGACACTCTCCCCCTACTCCATGCAACACCACAAAACACTTGCCTCCACCTAACAATACCAAGTATAAATCAAATGTATGCATAAGGTAGATTATGGAATTACTTGCTATTATTCGATCTAAATATAGCAACTATAAGTATTGTGTCATTTAAATACTTAACAATCTAACAGCTAGTTCATACTATGGATGATCATCACCATCACTCAGGCCAAGCAAACGTCTTGCGCGTAAGATCACAGGTGCATCGACCATCTTGCCATCAACAACAAACGCGCCTTGTCCTGCTGTATCCTTTTGCTTTTCAAGCACATTCAAGGCCCACTGAACTTCCTCATCACTTGGTTCAAAGCACGAATTGACAACGCTGACTTGAGAAGGATGAATGGCAAACTTGCCGTTATACCCCATATCTCGCGCATTGCGGGCTTCATCTTCAAGCCCTTCAGGGTCATTGAAGTCTAAATACACGCCATCAATCGCCCAAAGATGGTTCTGAACGGCTGCATTCAGCAGCTGTCCACGTGGCCACACAAGACTGTTCCAGCCCATAGTGCCGCCTGTCTCTGCCGTATAGTCCGCATACCCAAAGGCCAGTGCATGAAGCGGTGCATGAGTTGAGGCAATCGCTTCTGCGTTAGACAGTCCCGCTGGCGTTTCCAACAACGCGCACACCCGCACCATCTCCTTGCCAGGATGGCCCTGCAGCAGATGGTCAAGTTGCTCCAGATCACGTGGGCTTTCACATTTGGGCAGAAATATCCAGTCTGGCAGGTGCGCCAGGTCCAGCAGGCACAACACATCTTCCAGTCCATCCGGCGTGCTCATCGATGAGATGCGAATGCCGATTTCACAGGCCTCATGCTCGCGGATCTCATCTTGAAGGCCGCGCAGCAGATCTCTAGCTGCTGGCTTTTGCTTTTCAGAAACACCGTCTTCAAGGTCAAGCACCACACACCCTGCTCCCGATGCTGTCGCCTTCGGGAAAAGATGGGCTTTATCTGCAGGTAAGAATAACAGGCTCTTCACACCGGAACTCCAACTTAATCCATTGATGCCGTTAGGGCATAATTTAGATCAGTAACAATTAATTTCCTGAAAATGGATAGGATCAAGCTGATCTCTTTGACGATGGACCCCGGACATAACCGCATGCCTGCAGACCACTTTGATCAGCTGTATCAACAAAAACTGATAAGCGCAGATGAGGCGATAAAAACGCTTGCAAGAGATACAAAGCTGATCACCTTCGGGTGTTATTGCGGAACCCCTCCTCGCCTAACCCAAGCCTTTTGCGAGGCTGCTGCTGCCGGATACTTTAGCAGCACGCCAGATGTTTACCTGCTCCGCTCGCGCAAAGAGATTGTCGATCAGTTTTCAAATGTCGATGTCCTCAAACAGATCAAGCTGCTCTGCCCCTTTTTAGGAGGAAGTTTTCGTCAACTTGCTGATCACGCCAAGGAGTTAAGGCAGAGCCATCCGGATCTGATCATTCCGCACTATCTGCCAGAGCATTTTAGCCTGTATGCACAAGGTGTTTTCTCCCGTCATGGCAAGCCCAATGTGCACTTGTTTCAGGTCTCTCCCATGGACGAGCACGGCTATTTCAGCTTTGGCGTGGATGGCAGCATGTCCATCCCCCTGGCGTTTGAAGCCGGCCAGATTATCGTTGAAGTCAATCAAAACATGCCGCGCACCTTTGGGTCTGGGCTGGTTCATATCTCTCAGGTCTCAGCCCTTATTGAGCACAACAGCGACCTCATGGTCCTGCCGAACAAACCGACAAGTCCTGAGGACCATAAGATCGGTGAGTTTGTTGCTGAACTTGTGCCAGATCATGCTTGCATTCAGCTCGGCATTGGCGGTGTCCCGAATGAAGTTGGCAAACGCCTGAAGACAAAATCTGATCTTGGCATTCACACTGAAATGCTGGGTGATACGCTGTTCGAGTTGATACAGGCCGGTAACGTATCCAATCGGTATAAACAGCTCAATGTCGGGCACACCGTCTTTAACATCGCGCTGTTCTCAAATCCCCACTACTACGCCTATCTCGACAACAACCCCACCATGGCCTGCCACCCCGCACACTACGTCAACAATCCGCACATCATTGCTCAAAATGACCGGATGGTCTCCGTGAACTCCTTCGTGGAGATTGACCTGTTCGGCCAAGTCGCCTCAGAATCCATCAACTGGCGTCAGATTTCCGGCAGCGGTGGGCAGCTGGACTTCGTCCGCGGAGCATTCCGCTCCAAAGAAGGCATTGCCGTGCTGGCAGCCCATTCCACCGCGAAAAACGGCAGTATCTCCAAGATTGTCCCACGCCTGCAGAACATCGTCACTACCCCGCGCAATGACGTCAGTTATGTGGCTACAGAGTACGGCTGCACCAACCTGTTTGGCATGTCCACCTCAGAGCGCGCCCACGCCCTCATTGAGCTCGCCGCCCCGCAATTTCGCGATGAGCTGCGCGAAGAAGCCAAAAACCTGACCATCTACTAGGCTGAAAGGAGCCCATCATGTATTCAGCCTACGCTCAAATCTCAGAAAATCGCTTTTTGGAGATTTACGGCCTCAACTTCGAGGAATTCTCCGTGGGCCAGATCTTTCACCATCGTCCCGGCATGACGGTTTCTCAGCAGGAAAATGCAGAGGAAGCGTTGGACACCTTCAATGCTGCAATGCTGCATTATGATGCTCATTACGCAGCGCAGACTGAGTTCAGGAAACCTCTCGTCGTCTCCTCGCTGACATTGCAAAAGATCTTCGGCATGAGCTGGAAGACTTTCGCCAGAAAAGACCGCATCACAGCGTTTGAGAACATCTCCATGACTGCGCCCATCTTCGGCGGTGATACGCTCTACTGCAGCAGCCAAATTATCGCAGTGGATGAGAGCGAAGATAAAACCGGCAACGTCACCGTAAAAGCCTCCAGCACCAATCAGAAAGGTGTTGAGGTCGCCAACCTCACATACACCGTCAGCATCTTCAAGAAAGGCAAGCACCCGGTTTGGGGCGACCTTCCTAACTCCAGCAGTAATCCTTGGTTTTTGGCCTATCATCAACGTGAGGATGGGTCCTTGCAGGAAACAACAGGCATCTACTTTGAGGGGTTCGCAGCAGGTCAGGTCTTCGAGCACAGCCCGGACATCACACTCCACTCCTCCTCCATGCTTCGCCACGCCGTCCAGACCATGCAATGGCATCCACTCTACCGTGATCATGAGTTCGCGCGGGAGGTCTACGGCAGAGACCGTCTGCCAGCATCAGAACTGCACGTCCTCTCGCTGGTCACCGCCGCCACCACAACCACCTTTGGCCGTGTGGTTGCCAATCTGGGTTGGACCGATACAAAATTGTCTCGTCATTTCTATGCAGATGACCGCTTCAAAGTGCAAAGCGAAGTCCTGTCAAAGCGAGAAAGCCGTTCCAGACCAGATCAAGGCATTTTGACCGTAAAAACCGTCGCCCATGATCAAACCGGCACCGAGGCCCTCTCCTACACCCGCACCCTGCTCGTCTACCGTCAGGGCGGCGGTCCATACGCAGCCGCTGGCTATTGATCCCACACCACATTCTCCTATGATGCTCTCTTGTGTAGAAGATGGATGATACATGAGACCAGCTATCATGAGCAAAGCCGCATGGCAGTTGGAAGCCGCTGAAAACAATGCAGATCTTTATCAGCTTATGTTTGAAGCCCATGGCATTCCCTATGAGCGCTCCAAGGAGCTGTTTCACACCATTGTGCTGCCCCTTCCGTTTTACTCCAGCATCGTGACCTGCCTCCCGGCAACAAAACCTGAACTCGTCAATGACTTCACGCGTACTGCAACCGTTGATGTTTATGTCAAAGACAGTTTTGCAGATCTTCCACTGGAACAATTTGGTTTCAAAAAACTGTTCGATGCCAGCTGGTTTTATCTGACTGAAATCGTCAAAGCAGACACGGTTGGCTGGGAGCAGATAAAGACCGCCCGGCAGCTGGAGCACTGGGAGGCAGCATGGAAGACAAGCGGCAATCAGACAGACTGCAGCATGTTTCCACCTGCACTTCTCACGAACCCGAACATTACCTTTTGGGGCTATGCTGAAGCGGGAAAGTACACCAAGGGCTTCATCGGCAACTGGTCTGGCAGCTCAATCGGCCTTTCCAACATCTTTGCAGGCACACTGTCCCCAAAAGACCTCCAGCAAATGGCGTGCCTGTTGCAGGCATGGCAACCATCAGCACCTATAGTCGGCTATGCACGAGGTGAAACTCTGCACAGCGCCAAACAAACGGGCTTTGAAACTTCCGGAAACCTGACGGTCTGGGTCAAACAATTCTCACCAAGCTAAGCTCTCCTAAGGGCAACAGCATGCAATCGCTCAAACTTTCATCAAGCGTCATTGCCTCCTGCAACAAAATGTGAGGCGTAAATAATTGTTTCCATTGTTGTATTTCGTCATCACACCCGCAGAATTTTGGTCACAATTCGCCCCTACCTCTCCTGTGCAACATATCATTTCAGGAGAAAAGCCATGGCCATCGAGGTTTGGCTGACTTATGTCCTCGCCTGCACCATCTTACTCATCATCCCCGGACCAACGGTCCTTATGGTCTCCAGTTATGGCATCAGCCAGGGCCTGCGGGCGGTTGTCGCCTCAGCCCTTGGCGTTAGTTTGGGGAGTATCTTACTGATCTCGGTCGCATTGGCCGGACTTGGCGCCGTCATCTCAACCTCTGCACTGCTCTATGACATCCTGCAATATGCGGGGGCGACCTACCTCATTTATCTGGGCGTCAGCATGTGGCGCAGGAAATCTGTCCTCAAAGACCAAATGGAGATTGTGGCAACGACCCGCCTGCAAATATTCAGAGATACGTTTCTGGTCTCAGCATTCAACCCCAAAGACATGCTGTTCTTCGTTGCGTTTCTCCCGCAATTTGTAGATGACACGATTCCAGTCATTCCGCAGTTCATACTGCTGGGAGCAACCTTCGTGCTCCTTGGTGGTATCAACACAATGTTCTGGACCTCCATGGCAGGCAGTTGCAGTGCCATGCTCACCGGAGGCAAATGCGCAAAACGTCTCAACAGGATCGGAGGGACTGGTCTGCTGAGTGCCGGGCTCTTCATCGCACTCTCCGGTAAGTTTCCATAAAACTCACAGACAGTGGCAAGAACTCAAAGTCTCTCCAGTATTTCTCAAAGGCCTGCCTCTACCCAAACAGCATCTACATGGGTAAGCTTCTCATTTGCTGCACACTTTGAGACATCAGCTCAAAGCCTTTCAACTCATCACCTGTTCATGATCGATCAGGCCTTTCCGGAGAACATCATGGCGTTTGAAGCATGGATCGCGTTTGCCGCGGCAAGTATCCTACTACTGATCATTCCCGGCCCAACCGTCCTGATGGTCATCAGCTACAGCCTCAGTCAGGGCAAGCGCGCCGCAGTTGCCTCCGTCACCGGAGTGATGCTAGGGGACCTGTTTGCAATTACAGCAGCTCTTGCTGGCCTTGGAGCCCTGCTGGCAACCTCCGCCATGCTTTTCCAAATCATGAAATACATCGGCGCTGCCTATCTGATTTACATTGGCATTAAGATGTGGCGCAGCAATTCCGGCCCATCCACACAAGTTGAAATGCCACAGGTTCCGGCACTGCAGATCTTCAGAGACACCCTGCTGGTCACCACCTTCAACCCAAAGGGCATGCTGTTCTTCGTGGCATTCCTGCCTCAGTTCGTTGACCACACCCAGCCCGTGCTGACCCAATTTTTCATTCTGGGCCTCACTTTTGTTACGCTTGGAGGCATAAACACAGTGTTCTGGGTATCCATGGCGGGCGGATTGCGCAAAGTTGTCAACGGACCAAGCACACTCAAGCGCCTCAATAAGGTCGGTGGCACCGGCCTTCTGGGCGCAGGTATTTTCACCGCTTTGTCTGGCCGCGTGAGCTAACAAAAAAGCCCGGAACATCCGGGCTTTTCACAATCTATCGAAGAAGTGTTTTCAAGGCATCCGCCACAATAATCGTAGCTGCCTTGAGATCCGACAGCTGCAGATGCTCATCCGCCCCATGGGCATTGGCTTCCAGAATGGACCGCGGTCCTGCACCATAAAGCACTGTTGGAATACCGGCCTCAGCATAATGGCGGGCATCGGTGTAAAGCGGAGCACCCGTGCTTTTCAGCTCAATGCCCAAAACCTCTTTGGCAGGCCATTTCAACGCTTCCACCAGCTTTTTTGCACCCGGCAACTCGCGCAGCGGCTCAGCAATCATAATGCGCCGACACTCCACCTCAACACCGCAATCTTCCGGTACCAAAGCTTCAATCAGCTCAATCAGCTGCTCTTCCACCTGTTCGCCGTTCTCTTCGGGGATCAAACGCCGGTCAACGCGAAGCGAGACACGCTCTGGCACAACGTTGGTGTTGATGCCACCTGAGATCAGGCCCACAGTGATCTGAGGTGACCCAATGCCATCCTGTTCACTCTGAATGGACTTGAGCCTTTCACGTTCCGCATAAAGCGCTGTGAGAACAGGCGTTGCAGCTTGCAGGGCATCCGCGCCACTCTCTGGCATTGCAGCATGCGCCTGACGGCCACGGAAGATCACTTCCATATGCAAACAGCCGTTGTGAGCCGTTGTCGCTGCATAAGAAAAGCCTGCCGAGATCGCATAGTCCGGCTTGGTCAGCTCTTGCTCCAAAAGCCACTTTGGCCCTACAAACCCGCCAGCTTCCTCATCATACGTCAAATGCAGTTCCACGGAGCCTTCCAGCTCATCTGCATACTCACGCAGAGCCAGCAATGCAAAAGCGTAGGTGGCAAAATCTCCTTTGGAAACCGCAGCTCCGCGCCCATACAAAGCACCATCGTCAATCTCGGCGCCATAAGGGTCTTTGGTCCAACCTTCCCCCGGAGGAACAACATCACCGTGTGCATTTAGAGCAATCACTGGACCGAACCCGTCGCCAAACGTTTCACGAATGATCAGATTGGTCACAGAGACCATGCCGTTCTGGCGCACAAATGGTTCTGGAACAGGGTGTTTTTCAACGGTAAAGCCAAGGCCTTCAAGCAGCTCAGCAGTCCGCAACGCGTGGTGCTCTGTATCCCCTGGCGGGTTGTCGCTTGGCACCTTGACCAATTCGCGCAGGAAGTCGACCTGCTCCGCAAACCGGTTTTCAATCGCGGCCTTCATGAATGCTCCCCTTGAATTTTACAGTAGCATTAATCCAATAGATAACGGTGATGGTTGCAAGCATCTTGTCATGCAGCCCCTCATGTTCCAGTGGATTATTGCCCCTTACGTAACTGTAGTTAGCACTTTCCGGCAAGGATCAGGAACTGCAAGCACTCTGTTCATCTACAACCAGATCCTCCAGTCGGAAGCTGAATATCCGGCAGATCTGTCGCAAAGCCTCCGCGAACTCATCTTTCGCGCTGTTCTGCAAGCGAAGCTGGAAGGCCTCCAGTATCTGATGCTTGGTTGCCCCTTTCACCGCAAAGATGAAGGGGAAGCCATAGTTGGATTTGTAGGTGCCGTTAAGCTGGGTGAACTGCTCATATTCCGCATCACTCAGCTGATCCAGTCCAGCGCCGGACTGTTCATTCACAGAGGCATCAGCCATTTCACCGGCACGCGCCGCTTTGCCGGCAAGGTCAGGATGCGCACGGATTAACGCCAGCTGCGCCTCTTCATCCGCATATTGCAGAGCATGAGCAAACGCCTCGATCAGCGCATCACGAGAGGCAAAAGGTGCATCTTTCTGGGCAACAGCTGCAACCCAGGGAGTGTGCTCGGCAACCCCGCCAAACACCTCGACAAAGGTGTCCAGCGAAAACCGGTTCACTTCATCCAGAGAATAAGTCACCATGGCCTCAATGCCCTTGCAACCAGGCGCCAAGAATCTCGCGCTCTTCTTTGGTCATGCCTGTCTCATTGCCAAGTGGCATGGCAGAGGACCGCACCGCCTGCGCCATGATCAGACTGTCATAGCGTTGCAGATCAGCAATGCTGTCCAACTCAATGTTTTTAGGCGCTTCGCTAAAAGCCTCATTAGTTGGCGCCGCACTATGGCAGGCCGCACAATGGGTCTGCGCAATCTCCAGCACATCACTGTCTGGGATCGGACCATGTCCACCACCAATGTTGGCAGGCTGTGTCACAATGAGAGCCACAAACAGACTGACAGCTGCGGTAGGCAAGGCCCACCAGAAATTGGCAAAGTTGTCATGCGCATCATGACGATTGATGAAGTGGCGCACCATGCCGCCCATCACCAGGATCAGCGCAACAACCAGCACAGGCTGGCTATGCCCCGTCAGCAACGGATAATGGTTGGACACCATCATCAAAAGAACCGGCAATGTCAGATAGTTGTTGTGAACCGAGCGCTGCTTGCCAATCAGGCCAAGCGCGGCATCAGGTTTACGCCCTGCCAGCAGGTCTGCGGTAATCTTTTTCTGGTTCGGGATAATCACCATAAACACGTTGAAGGCCATAAACGTGCCAATCAGCGCGCCAACGTGAATGAGAACCCCGCGCCCTGAAAAGACCTGAGAATACCCATAGGTCGCACCCAGAATGATCACCAGAAGGCACGCAGCCAGCAAGGGTGTGTTCTTGCCAATGGCAGAGCGGCACAGGCGATCATAGATGATCCAGCCCAGCCCAAGGGACGCGATGGAAATCGCAACAGCCTCAACAGGCAAAAGCTTCATGACCGCTGGATCAATGAGATAAACTGTTGCATTGAAATAGTATTGAACGCTCAAAAGAGCAAAGCCGGATACCCAGGTGAGATAAGCATCCCACTTGTACCACATCAGGTCTTTCGGCAACTCTTTCGGTGCCACCATGAATTTCTCAACATGGTAGAAACCGCCGCCGTGGACTTCCCAGGCGCTGCCAAATATGCCCTCTGCCTGCCCTTCCCGTTTGCGCAAGGAAAGGTCGAGAGCGATGAAATAAAAAGAGGTCCCAATCCAGCCCACGCCCACAATCAAGTGAAACCAGCGGAAAAGCAGATTGAGCCATTCACTAAGGAAAGTGGCTGTCATTGTCTTGTTCTTTTAAGTTCAATTGAAATGAGTGGGCAGCGGGAGAAATCCCCCACTGCTGAAATCAGCGGAGAGCACCGTGAAAAAATGTGGCGCTCTCCGAAAACAAGCTTGGAGCTTATTCAGGCAGCTGGTCGTCGATGCCTTTAACGTAGAAGTTCATGGAAAGCAGTGCACCATCTTCAGCGCTTACACCAGCTTTCAGGAACTCAGAGCCGTCCTGTTTGGTGATTGGGCCGGTAAATGGCTTCAGCTCACCAGACTTGATTGCAGCAAGAGTTTTGGCAGCTTCTTCTGCAACATCCTGCGGGATGTTGGTGAACGGCGCCATGTGAACCATGTCGACATCCAGACCGCCCCAGGTATCCTGCCCCTTCCAGTTGCCGTCCATCACTGCCTGTACGCGGGCAATGTAGTAAGCGGACCAGTCGTCGATGATCGCAGTTGCTTGTGCCTTAGGCGCAAACTTGATCATGTCAGATGCCTGACCAAAGCCCATGATGCCACGCTCTTCAGCAACCTGCAGAGGCGCTGGGGAGTCAGTGTGCTGAACCATGATGTCAACGCCCTGATCGATCAGCGCTTTTGCAGCATCGGCTTCACGGCCCGGATCATACCAGGAGTTCACCCAGATGGTCTTGATCTTGAAGTCCGGGTTCACAGACTGTGCACCCAGCATGAAGGAGTTGATGCCACGCACAACTTCAGGGATCGGGAAAGACCCGATGTAACCAGCAGTGCCGGATTTGGAGACCTTTGCAGCGATCTGACCAAGCACATAACGACCTTCATAGAAGCGAGCGCCGTAGGAAGAAACGTTCTTCGCCTGCTTGTAGCCAGTTGCATGTTCAAACTTCACTTTCGGAAACTTGCGCGCAACCTTCAAGGTTGGGTTCATATAACCAAAGGACGTTGTAAAGATCAGCTCGTGACCGGAGCGAGCCAGACGCTCAATCGCGCGCTCAGCATCCGCACCTTCCGGCACGCTTTCAATGTAAGTGGTTTCAACTTTGTCGCCAAAGTGCTTTTCAATCGCCTGACGGCCCTGATCGTGCTGGTAAGACCAGCCATGGTCAGAAACCGGACCAACATAGATGAAACCCACTTTCAGTGGATCAGCAGCAATTGAAGCCCCTGCGGAAAGACCAAGTGCAACTGCAGCAGTTGCAGCAAGCTTGAAGATAGTGCGCATTGTGCGCTCCCCTTTATAGGTTAACCTGCATTCCTGCCACGCAACACCCTAATAAGCGCGGCGGAACACACCATTGAGAACCAGATGAACGACGGCGCCAAGCAAACACGATAGGAACAAACCCGAAGGCCGTTCTGCGCATTTGTGCGCCCACAAGTTGTTTTTCTGCTTTGTTTTCGCTCGCAAATATTTGCGATCGTTTATTCGTGCGCGTGCAGAAATCCGCAAGTTGTGCAGCCGTGAATAAGTTCATATTCACTCAGAGATTTAAATCTCTGTTATCCATATCTCCGACCCACCATGTATACGAAGGTCGAAATATTTACAATTTGACCAACGTCTACTATGAGCGCGTCGGTCAAATCAGGTTCTTATTAGCGATCAGGCACAAAGGGCTTACCAAGACATGCAGGTGTATTCACCTTGGCAAGTGTCTTATTACGCGAGATCATGATCAGCACAATGATAGTTGCCAGATACGGCAGCGCGGACATCAACTGCGTCGGCAAACCAATGCCAGCAGCCTGCGCGTGGAACTGCAAAATGGAAACAGCACCAAACAGATAAGCCCCAATCAGCACACGCGCCGGGCGCCAGCTTGCAAACACCACCAGAGCCAGCGCAATCCAGCCGCGGCCCGCCGTCATACCCTCAACCCACTGCGGGGTGTAAATGAGTGACAGGTAAGCGCCAGCAAGGCCAGAACACGCCCCGCCAAACATCACAGCCAGATAACGCACCTGAATGACGGAGTATCCAAGTGAATGCGCTGAGCCGTGATTGTCGCCAACCGCACGGATGATCAGCCCCGTACGGGACCTGAACAGCACAAAGTAAACCGCGATCACAAGACCATAAGAAGCGTAAACCAGAACGTCCTGATTAAAGAGCAGCGGCCCAATAAATGGAATGCCCGACAACACTGGAATAGCAATCGGTTTCAGGCTGATACCCGGCTGACCAATGAAAGCTTCTCCAACCATGCCGGAAAGGCCAAGCCCCAGTATAGTCAGCGCAAGGCCTGTCGCCACCTGATTGGCCATCAGATTAAGCGTCAGGAAGCCAAACAGCAGGCTCATGGCAACGCCGGAGATCATGGCCGCCACAATCCCTATGTAAGGAGAGCCAGTCGCCTGTGTCGCTGCAAAACCCATCACAGCGCCGACAATCATCATCCCCTCAACACCAAGGTTGAGCACACCTGAGCGCTCCACCACAAGCTCGCCAATAGCAGCAAGCAACAGCGGTGTGGATGCGGTGATGATGGTCAGAAGTACAGCCTCAATCATGGAAAGATCAGACATTGCCTGCCTCCTTCATGTTTTTCACACTGGAAGCAATCTTGAATCTGTAAAGAATGAGCGTGTCACAGGCGAGCACAAAGAACAGCAGCATGCCCTGAAACACACGCGTCACCTTATCGGTCAAACCAAGGCTAACCTGAGCAGACTCGCCGCCGATGTAGGAAAGCCCAAGCAACAATCCGGCAAACAGAATGCCAATCGGATTCAACCGACCAAGGAACGCCACGATAATCGCTGTAAACCCGTAGCCTGGAGAAATAACAGGTGTCAGCTGTTCAATAGAACCGGAAACTTCCGCCATACCAGCCAAACCAGCCAACCCGCCGGAAACGAGGAAACCAAACCAGACAACCCCATTGCTGGAAAACCCAGCAAAACGGCCAGCACGCGGCGTTTCACCCATCACCTTGATCTCAAAGCCTTTGAGCGTGCGAGACAGCATCCACCAAACCACCAGAACGGCCAGAATGGCGAAGATCATGCCAATATGCAGTCGTCCTTCACCGATTTTCGGCAGCACGTGTGCCGCATCAAAAATCCGGCTTTCCGGGAAATTGAAACCTTCCGGATCACGCCATGGACCACGGACAAGAAAGTCGAGAATGTACTGCGCGATGTAAACCAGCATCAGGCTGGTCAGGATCTCATTGGTCCCAAACCGCACCTTCAGGAAAGCCGGAATAGACGCCCAAGCCATACCGCCCAAAATGCCCATCAGCACCATCAATGGCAGGGCCAGCGGGCTGGTAAAGTCGTAAAACAGTACCGGAATGATAGACCCAGCCAGCGCACCCATGGTGAACTGACCTTCGGCACCAATGTTCCAGGAGTTGGACAGGAAACAGACAGACAGACCAACCGCGATCAGCACCAGCGGACCAGCTTTCACCAGCAACTCTTCAATGGACCAGCTGGTTGTCAGGGGCTCGATGAAATAAGCATAAAGCGCATCAATCGGGTTGTAACCCATGCTGACAAACAAAATTGAGCCACACACGAGGGTGAGACCAATCGCAATCAGCGGCGAAACAACAGTCATCAGCTGAGAGTGCTCAGCACGTTTTTCAAGTTCAATGCGCATGGGTCTCTCCCGCTTTTGCTGCAGGGGAAGCAGACTTGCCCTCACCCATACCCGCCATCAAAAGACCGATCTTCTCACGCGTCATTTCAGAAGCTGGTTCGGCGACAGAAAGCTCACCACGAGAGATCACCGCAATCCGGTCAGAAAGCTCGTAGATCTCATCAAGATCTTGGGAAATCACCAGAACAGCAGAACCGCCTCGGGCCAGATCAATGATCGCCTGACGGATCAAAGCCGCAGCGCCTGCATCAACGCCCCATGTCGGCTGATTAATCACCAGCACTTTCGGCACACGGTCCAGCTCACGGCCAACCACAAACTTCTGCAGGTTACCGCCAGAAAGCGAGCGGGCCTCAGGATTATCATGAGACATGCGCACATCGTAGGAAACGGTGATGCGCTTTTCCATTTCAGTTGCAAGCTTCTGGTTAAGCATGCCGTGCTTGATCAATGACGGCTCAGTTTTATAGCGCGTCAGCAAAATATTGTCAGAAAGCACAAAGCCCGGCACCGCACCATGACCCAAGCGCTCTTCAGGCACAAAGGCAGAGCCTAGCAAACGCCGGTCATTGATCTTGCGCTTGCCAACTGGCACACCGCAAATTTCAACCGCATAAGCATCTTTGACCTGCGTCTCGCCAGAGATCGCATCAAACAACTCGCTCTGGCCGTTCGCTGCAATCCCGGCAACAGCAACAATCTCGCCGCCGCGCAAATCAAGATTGACGTCCTTCAGCTCAATGCCAAACGCACCATCCGATGGAATAGATAGATTGCGCAGCTTGAGCATCACATCACCCGGCTGAGCCTCAATCGCACCAGCAGAGATATCATGTACATCGCCGCCGACCATCATACGGGCAAGGCTGGCCGGTGTTTCCTCAGCAGGGTCACACCCACCCACCACACGGCCATGACGCATGATCGTGGCGTTGTGGCAGATCTTCTTCACCTCTTCCAGACGATGAGAGATGTAAAGGATCGCACACCCTTCGGAGGCGAGGCGCTGCAAGGTGATGAAAAGCTGATCCGCTTCTTGCGGGGTCAATACAGACGTAGGCTCATCCATGATGATGAGACTGGGGTTCTGCAAAAGGCAACGCACGATTTCAATACGCTGACGGATGCCAACCGGCAGATCCGCAACCAGTGCTGCAGGATCCAGAGGCAGGCCATACTTTTGGGAAACCTCAGTAATACGTCTGGAAAGTGCCTCGATTTTTTCGCCTTTAGGCAAGGCCAGCGCGATGTTTTCAACCACACTCAGCGCTTCAAACAAGGAAAAGTGCTGGAACACCATGCCAACGCCCAGTTTGCGGGCAGCCGCAGGGTTCGAGATTGAAACCCGTTTCCCCTTCCAGAGGATCTCTCCCGCACCCGGTTCAAGAGCGCCGTAGAGAATTTTGACGAGCGTGGACTTACCCGCTCCGTTTTCGCCAAGCAAAGCATGAATTTCACCCTGCTTAATGACGAGATCGACATTGTCGTTCGCTAGAATGTCACCAAATCGCTTGGTAATACCCTTGGCTTCAATGAGATCCTCGCCCCCTGTCACCGGGCCAGACCTCTGCTCGTTTTCCATCGTGTTACCCGTTCCCCCAAGCAAAATTAGATCAAGATGTTCTCCCTGAACCTAAGAAGCAAAACGAAAACCTCCCTGAGCATTGCTCATTTGCTGCTCTTTCACCACTAGAAGTTGAGCAGCAATGGAAATTGCAATATCAGACGGTTTTTTGCTTTTAATCTCAGTAATTCCGACCGGACAAACAAGCTGTTTGCTTTGCGCCTCCGATATTCCGGAGTCTTTGAACCGTTTTAGTGTTCGCGCGCGCTTTGTTGCACTGCCTATCAATCCAATAAATGCCAGATCGGTTCTACGAACAGCGGCATCTACTATAGCATGATCACGCTTGTGATCATGGGTCATTACGATGACATAGTTTCCCGGCTCAAGGTTCTTTACGACGACTTGAGGCTCATTTAGATGAATGCAGCGGATATTGGAAGGTACATATTTAGGAAAAATTTCACGCCGTTCATCAATCCAACTGATCTGAAAGCCCAAAGGGGCCATCGCAAGCATCAAAGCCTTGCCAACATGCCCTGCACCAAACAGATACAGGTGAGGCCTATCCTCCCCGAACCTCTCGGTCAGTTTGCCTTGATTTAAAACAATTTCTGCGGAATCTGCACTGCACATTGCAGGGGGTAGTACGTGCCTTTCAAGGGGGCCAGAGCTGCAAGTATTTGCAGTCGTTGAAAAAAATCCCACCCCTTCTTGTGTGGAAAAATCTTGTGCACGACCGCGATAATTGAGGTGAAATTGCTCAAATGCGATTTCAACCCGCCCGCCGCAGCACTGCCCAAGGTCTGGACCAAGCGCGTATGAGCGCGTCTGGAAGGCCGACCCATCATTTCCCATCAATGAAACAGCTTCATGCAAAACATCGTACTCAAGACGGCCACCACCGATGGTTCCCTTAAACGACATATCCGGTCGCACCACCATGCGTGCGCCAACCTCGCGGGGAGATGATCCAGCAACATCCAAAATGCTCACCAGCACGCATTGGCCAGCAGCATCAAGAGCAGACAAAACTTCACCCCAAACCCGCATCAGCCCTCCTCTCCGACCTTGATCGCTTTAACAGCTTTCAAAATCGCTTCAGGCGTTGCAGGTGCATCCAGTGTCGGCAAAACACCCTTGTTCAGGCTCGCAACCGCATCGTTAATCGCGCAGAAAACCGAGATCGGCAGCATCAAAGGCGGCTCTCCAACTGCCTTGGAGCGATAAATTGTTGGTTCCGGATTTCCATCACTCTCATAAAGCGCCACATTAAAAATCTCAGGCACATCCGTGGCTGTCGGAATCTTGTAGGTAGACGGGGCATGCGTCCGCAGTCGGCCCGCATCATCAAACCACAGCTCTTCCGTGGTCAACCAACCCATACCCTGCACAAAGCCACCTTCGATCTGACCGATATCCAGCGCTGGATTGAGCGACTTGCCCACATCATGAAGCACATCAACCCGTTCAACTTTCATCTCTCCGGTCAATGTATCAATCACCACTTCAGAACAGGAGGCCCCATAGGAGAAATAAAGGAATGGACGTCCCTTTACCCGCTCACGATCCCAGATGATCTTCGGCGTTTTGTAAAACCCTGAAGAAGACAGATGAATGCGGTGTTCGTATGCAAGCTGCGCCAGCTCTTTGATGGAAAGCTTCTGCTTCCCACAAATCAGCATCTGGTCATCAACCAGTTCGATATCGTCTTCAGACACCTCGAATTGCTGCGCTACAAAGGTTTTCAGTCGTCCAACAATCTCACGACAAGCAATCGCTGCTGCCATACCGTTCAAATCCGTACCGGACGAGGCGGCTGTTGGCGACGTGTTTGCCACCTTGGAGGTGTTGGTTGCGGTAATCTTTACCTTCTCAAGGCGAACCCCCATCTCAGTCGCTGCAATCTGCGCAACCTTCTGATAGAGGCCCTGCCCCATTTCTGTACCGCCATGGTTCAGGTGCACAGAACCATCCCGATAAAGATGCACCAGTGCACCCGCTTGGTTGAGATGGGTCAGCGTGAACGAAATACCAAACTTCACTGGCGTCAACGCGATCCCTTTCTTCAGGATCGTGTTCTCAGCATTAAACGCATCTACAGCTTTACGGCGCACACGATACTCGGAGCTTTCCTCCAACTCATCCACTAGTGCGGCCAGCACGTCGTGTTCATCAACCGACTGCCCATAAGGTGTGGTGTTCTCACCTTCGCGATAGAAGTTTGCCTTACGTACATCAAGTGGGTCTTGTCCCATCTTGATCGCAATCGCATCCATCAATCGCTCAGCAGCAAACATCCCTTGCGGGCCACCGAACCCGCGAAAGGCAGTATTGGAAACAGTATTTGTTTTTAGTCTCTTAGAGCGAATAAGAACTTCTGGATAAAAGTAGCTGTTATCCGCATGGAACATAGCCCGATCATTGATACCTAGCGACAGATCCGCAGAGTGTCCGCAGCGCGAATTCAGATTAATCTGAACCGCTTCAATCTTGCCGGCTGCATCACATCCCGCTTCCACATCAACAAGAAAATCGTGACGTTTCCCGGTCAGGATCATATCGTCGTCACGGTCCAACCGACATTTACATGGACGACCAGTAGCGTTTGCAGCCAAAGCCGCCAGTGCGGCCCATTGGTTGGCCTGAGATTCCTTACCACCAAATGCACCGCCCATCCGACGCACTTCAACGGTCACCGCCGCCTCATCAACACCCAGCACTTTTGCAACGGTATGCTGAACCTCAGTTGGATGCTGCGTGGAGGAATGCACAAGCATATCGCCATCTTCACCGGGAACAGCAAAGGCCATTTGCCCTTCAAGATAGAAGTGCTCCTGCCCACCCAGCGCAAAACTGCTCTTCACCGTGTGTGCAGACCGTTCCATAGTGGCTTCCGGTGCCCCACGGCGAAACTCATAGTCCGGCAAAACCTTCTGCTCGGCTTTGAGAGCATCAGCAACGCTCACCAGCGGCGTTTCAGCCTCAACTTCAATTCGTGCCAGTTGAACAGCCTTGCGTGCCTGTAAACGGCTCTCAGCCACCACAAGAAACACCAGTTGCCCATGGAATGCGATGCGATCTGATACAAAGACCGGATCATCTCCCATCGCAGGAGAGCAATCATTCACACCGGGAATATCCGCAGCTTCCAGTACCGCAACAACACCGGGGGCTGCTCTGACAGCACTCAGATCGATTGTCGTCAGACGGCCACACGCTTCATGAAGCACATACCCCGGCGCCACATGAAGAGTGCCGTACGGCTCAATCATGTCATCAATATATGTCGCAGTTCCAGACACATGCTTTTCTGCACTGTCATGCTTGTAGGATTTTCCCACGACCTGAGAGGTCGAGGTGCCTGCCTCTGTCTTTTCAAGAAGATCAGCTGACATGAGCGCCTCCCTCAACCAGTTCACGCTGCCCGTGGACACGCGTTTTTTGCGAGGATGAAGCAGATATCTCCAGCAAGGCCTTTTCTAAAAGCCCTCGCACAATATCACGCCGATAGGTGCTGGAGGCTCGCATGTCAGTCAGTGGAACGAGTTCACTCTCAATCGCATTCAACGCATCCTGCCAACTGCCTGGATCTTCCAGGGACGAACCAACCAGAGCCGCTTCAGCGCTACTTGCACGTTTTGGAATGCCTGCAACACCACCAAATGCCATGCGCGCACGCTCCACAACACCGTCTTTCACCGTCAGACAGAACGCAGCCATCACTGCAGAGATATCCTGATCAAAGCGCTTGGTGATCTTGTAGGCCCGGAACTGCTCATCTGCGCTCAAACGAGGCACACTGATCGACGTCAGCACTTCGTTCTCAGCGATATCCTGCTTGCCATAGTCAATGAAGAAACTCTCCAGAGGCAAGGTACGCCGCCCACGATTGCTCTGCAGCTCAATTTCCGCCCCAAGAGCAATCAGCATCGGCGGCATATCCCCAATAGGCGATCCGTTTGCAATGTTCCCGCCAACGGTCCCCGATGCCCGAACCTGCTTTGAACCAATCCGGCTGATCACCACCTCTAGATCAGGATCAATAGACTTCAGGAACTGCTCAGCAACCGCATAAGACGCACCCGCACCAAGCCGGATACCCTGTTCATCCTCATAACAAGTGCTCAATCCATTCACGCGCCCAAGAAAAATAACCTTCGGAAGGTCGCGCAGATGCTTGGTGACCCAAAGCCCAACATCTGTAGAGCCAGAAACAAGCGTAGCCTCCGGATGCTCACCATAGGTCTCCAGCAAGCGCTGAAAGCTGCTCGGAGCAAAGAAGAACCGCTCGTCATCGCCCACATGAATATCCTGCGCATCCTGAAGAGCAGCGAGTTTACTCTCTGTCTCCATTGCACGCGCAGCAAAAACGTCATTCAAGCCATCGCGACACGCTTCCAGAGCTGCGTCAACAATTGGTCGGTATCCGGTACAGCGGCACAGATTGCCCGCTATCCAGGTGTTCACATCCTGCCGAGTTAAACCCGGCGTATTCGCATGGTAAAGTGTAAACAGGTTCATCACGAAACCGGGCGTACAGAAACCGCATTGCGATCCATGAAGCTCTACAAGCGCCTTTTGGACAGGGTGTAATCCGTCAGGCCCTTCCAGATCTTCAACCGTCACAAGCTCACAGCCATCAATCTGGCCGAGCAATAGAATACAGCTGTTCACGGGCTCATAAATGAGTTTGCCATCACGCAAACGCCCAAGCGCAATGGTGCAGGCGCCGCAATCCCCTTCACCACAGCCTTCTTTGGTGCCCGTTGAGCGTTCACTCAGACGCAGATAGTCCAGCAAAGTGGTTGTCGGCTCAAAACGATCCAATTCGACGATCTGGCCTTTACGAAGGAAGCGGATTGCCGTGCGCATCAAATCAGCTCCCCCTGTAGGTGGTGTAACCAAAGGGAGAAAGCAGCAGCGGCACATGATAGTGGCTGCTCACATCCGCAATACCAAAGCGGATCGGCACCACATCAAGAAACGCAGGCTCTGGAAGAGAAATACCCTCAGCTCGCAAATAGTCACCAGCATGGAACTGCAGTTCATAGGTGCCTGCGGTCAGGCTCTCACCTTCCAGCAACGGCCCATCCACACGCCCGTCATTGTTGGTCGAAAACACATCGATTTTGGAGAAGCTGTCCCCATCGATACGAACCAGCTCAACCCGCAGCCCTGCTGCAGGTTTTCCTTGAGCACTGTCCAAAACGTGGGTGGTCAATCGCCCCATAGTTGCCTCGTCTTTCAAATGGCAACTGCAATAGATGCCAGAATCTAAGTGAAACTACAGAGTGCACGACTATTTATGATAACAAAAGAACAAAAAAGTGTCATACATGATGCCATTTAGGCATCAACTTTAGGCAAAATCTTCTCCAATCTTGCCTCTGCTTGCTCAAGAAAAATCGCTGGCGCCAGTGCAAGCCCACGCAACGACGAGGTGATGACGCAAAAATGGCCGCGTGTCAGCTGTTCATCAACAAGCGGTTTGAAAAGCAGCCGTTTGCTCGCCAATTCTTCTTCCAAACCAATGACCGTCTGAAACGCCACCATCTCACCAGAGCGCACCAGATGTTTCATAAAGCGAAGAGAATTGGCCTCCACACTGCTGTGCCCACCAATAGAACTGTGAGAAAGCGCCACATCCAGCCGGGCACGAATGGAGATCCCGCACGCTGGCATGGCAACCGGATACTCAAAGCACTGTGCAAGACTAAGTTGCGTCTCTCCTGCCAGCGGATGCGTCGGAGCCATGATTGCCCCAATCTCCAATGCCTTCTTGTAGGTGATGTTAAGCGCATCGGTATCCGGTGGTTCAAATGTGAACCCTACATCCACCTCTGCCTTCTCAACGGCCTGCGCAACCCGCTCAGCCCCCATCACCTGTACATCCACATGAATGCCGCTGTAATCCTTGTGGAACTGCGCAATCACCTCAGGCAACAGCGCTTCGGTCACACTCTCAACCGTTGCAATCGAAACCACACCACGACGAAGACCTTTTAGCGCATCCAGCTCCGCACCGGTCGCTTCCAGATCGGATAGCGTCCGCCGAATATGTGCCAGCAGAATTTCCCCTGCAGAAGACAGACGGATCGTGCGGCCAACTCGCTCAAACAGCTCCATTCCAAGCTGCTTTTCCAGCGTAAGAATTTGCCGGTTCACCGCAGAGGACGCCACATTGAGTTTGCGCGCCGCCGCCCGAATGGAGTTCTCTTCCGCAGCCGCTGCGAAATAGCGAAGCGCTGGGCCGTAAAGATACCGCGACCGATCCATCAATCCTCCCAATCCCTCAAACGTATTTAGGGAATAATCACTGTTGCACCGGTGGTTTTACGCCCTTCCAGATCGCAGTGCGCCTGCGCAATGTCCTTCAGGCTGTAACGCTGGTTGATCTGAATATTAATTGTCCCGTCAGCCACAGCAGCAAACAGGTCCCCAGCGGTCTCTTCCAGCTCCCAACGCTCAGCAATGTAATTGAACAGCGTCGGTCGCGTCGCAAACAATGAGCCTTTCTGAGACAGGATGGCCATGTTGAACTCAGGGAGCGGCCCGGACGATTGACCAAAGGAACACCAAAGCCCACGTGGACGAAGGCAATCCAGCGATGCAGGATATGTATCCTTGCCCACACTGTCATAAACCACATCACAGCCGCGCCCATCGGTGATCTGACGCACCCGCGCTACCCAGTCCTCGCTCTTGTAATTGATCACATATTCATAACCATTGGCCTGAGCCAGCCGGGCTTTTTCTTCCGAGCTGACTGTCCCGATCACCCTTGCACCAAGGGCCGACGCCCATTGACCAACGATAAGCCCGACACCGCCAGCCGCTGCGTGGTAAAGCAAAGTCGTATCCGCTCCCACGTTGTAGGTCTCGCGCAGCAGGTAGCGTGCGGTCATGCCTTTCAACATTAAAGCCGCCGCTTGCTCATTACTCACACCTTCAGGGATCTTCACAAGCACGCTGGCGGGAATATTACGCTCTTCACTGTAAGCCCCCAGCGGTCCTGCATATGCCACACGGTCCCCAAGAGCGAGCCCGGTCACGCCTTGCCCAAGCGCAACAACAATCCCTGCCCCCTCATTGCCAGGAATAAACGGGACGCCATTTGGTGCCGGATAAAGACCAGAGCGAAAATAGGTATCAATAAAGTTGAGCCCGATCGCAGTGTGCCTGATCCGAACTTCACCATGCCCCGGATCAGGCAGGTCCACATCCACGTGTGTCAGAACGGACGGATCACCAGTTTTTTCAACGCGAACAGCAAAGACCATATGGATTTTCCCTTACAAAAGCTGGAGGCGGAGTTTGGACAGAATGCCGCTAACTTGCAAGCACCTTTGGGAAAACCATGCTCCACCCTGAGAAATGCAAGCATCAAAGCAAAAAGCCCGACCAATTGGCCGGGCTTCTAAAAAACTCATTTGTCGAGAATCACATCTTGCGAAACAGCTGGTGAACAGCCCCAACGCAAAACAGATAAAGGCTCGTTGCCGTGATCAGCGCAAACAACCAGCTATCGATAATAAAATCCTGATAAAGGGCAACCGCAAGTGCAGCACTCCACACGATGAGAATGCCCAGGGTCAGCGGACGCCACTTGACAGTGCGCACCGGGTGGACGAACTCGACAGGAGCAAACGTCAGCACAGAACACAGCACCACCATGCCGATGATGATCCATGGCGGAGACTGCAGTGCAACCAGCACAACAATCACCATATTCCAGACACCAGGGAAGCCAAGGAAGCCACCGCTTTCTGTCTTCATGTTGCCGTCAGCGAAGTAGATCGCGCCGGTAAACACAATGACAGCACCAGACAAAAGTCCCCAGAACTCTGAGAGAAGGCCGCTTTGGTATAGCGCGAAAGCAGGCAGGAAAACGTAGGTCGCGTAATCAATCACTAAATCCAGAATAACGCCGCTCCAGCGCGGCAGGCGATTCTGAATGTCATATTTACGTGCTAAAGGACCATCCAGCCCGTCGACAACAAGTGCCACCCAGAGCCAGAAAAACATCATAGGCAGATTGCCGTTCGCTCCAGCGACAAGCGCAAGCAACGCAATGGGGGCCCCCAATGCGGTGAGGATGTGAATGAGGAACAGCCGGGAGTTGGTCTGACCGGTCAACTTTGGGTCCTTTGTTATTCTTTAAGTGAAGGTACCACTTAGAACAATCTATCGCCCAAAACTTCAATAAGAGGTAAGTCCGCCCGAGCGAAATAGATGTTTGCACCGCCCCATAGCAGAAGTGCGATACCTATTCCATAGCTTGTAAACGGTGTTTTGCTCTTTTTTTCAAGTGTCATTATGAGACCAAGCAGCGCGATCCAAATAATATTCATGATTCCCACTGCAAACATAAGCACCATGAGTGCCCAACAGCACCCCAAACAGTACAAACCTTGCTCGATTCCAAACTGGAAGGCACTTTGCTTTTGCTCACCAGAATGCAGAGCCAATGCAACATTGGGCGTCCGGCACCGGTCAAGACAAGCCTGCTTGGCAGGCGTAAACTGATAGATCGCGGCTGCAATGACAGTTGTAATCGTCAGTGTAGAAAACACCGGCATCATCATCGGGCTCATCACACCCAGCTCATGCAGCACGCCCTGAGCAACAGTCGCGACAACGGAAAACGCAACCCAGATAGCCAGATACCCGCCAGCCACCACATAAATAGCCTTGCCACCACGCGCTTCATGATAGGTCTGTAGCATGGGCATGGCAGTCGGCAACATCATGGCGAGCACCATCATGAACCACATCACAAACAACAGAAAATAGTCGTAAAGGCCCATATTCACCAGCGCTGGCATCCCAAACGCTTCCTGAGCCAATGGCAAACACAGCGAGGCTAGCTGAACACGCACATGTTCCGGCAGGCCTTGGAACATGTTGAACTGATTGAACAGCTCCATGCCTGGGCCCATCTCGCCCATATCCATGCGAGAGATCATGTCGATAACCATGGCCGCCAGATAAACCCAGCCCAAAACCACAGCACCACCCAGCACAATGTACGGGAGCCGATAGGACAACTGTAAATCCGTCTTCGGACTGGTAACTGACATAACCAACCTCAAAATCAATCAGGACAGGCCGAAACTCTGGGGTTCCGGAACCGGCGCAATTTATGCAGCTTCTCTAATAGACCAGTAATAGTCCCAATGCGACATTGATTTAGTTCAAATCTAAACTGGAACCTGCGACATGATGAAGCTGGCGCAACGAGACCTCTCCGCTTTCACTAGGGGACTATCCGCGTGCGGCACCTTGAAACCGATAGGTTTTATCCCCTAGATACTTGGGTAATAGAACGCAAACAAAATGCGGAACGAAAAAATGGCAGCCAATCTTGCAGCAGACAGCACCAAAGGCAAAAACAACGACCTCACGCCGTCGCAGGAAAAGAGCTACGATTGCGCTGTAATCGGCACTGGCCCGGCTGGCATGATCGCCGCCCTTGCCCTTGCCAGCAATGGACTGGAAACTGTGCTGATCGGCCCACCAGTCAACCTCAATGATGCCCGTACCACCGCCCTGATGGATGCCTCCCGCCAGTTTCTCGATAATATCGGCATCTGGAAAGACTTGCGTTCAGCGTTTACACCGCTGGAAAAGATGCGCTTGATCGACGGCACAGATCGCCTTTTGCGCGCACCAGAAACCACATTTTCCGCCTCGGAACTGGACCTGCCTGCCTTCGGTTACAACATCCTCAACAAGGACTTGAACCGGGTGCTGTTTGATCTTGTGAACAACAACGAGCTCATTGAGCTTGTCGAAGACACAATCAAAAACGTCTCCAGTAATGACCACAAAGCCACCATTGAACTGAGCAATACGCCAGACATCAGCTGTCATGTCGTCATCGGCGCAGATGGACGAAATTCTGTGGTACGCCGCTCCGCTGGCATTGAGACAAAGAACTGGAAGTACCCGCAAGCAGCGCTCGTTCTCAATCTCAAGCATGACCTGCCGCATTACAACATCTCTACCGAGTTCCACCGCAACACTGGCCCATTCACCATGGTCCCGCTGCCAGGTAAGACCTCTTCCCTTGTTTATGTGGAAACGCCAGAACGCGCCGAAGAGCTGAACAATTATAAGGACGAAGCTCTCGAAGCCGAACTGGAAAAACTCAGCAAGTTCGTTCTGGGTTCACTTAAACTAGCAAGCCCAAGGCAGGTCTACCCACTCTCCGGCCTGACAGCCGTTCACATGAGTGGCAATCGCTCACTGCTTATGGGCGAAGCAGCCCACGCCTTCCCGCCAATCGGAGCCCAGGGTCTCAATCTGTCTCTGCGCGATGTAGCCGTTGCGACAGAACTGCTGGCCAACGCAAAGCACACCAAGGCAGATATGGGTTCGGCTGAGTTGCTGCAGAAGTATGACCGCAGCCGCAAGGCAGACGTGATCAGCCGCACAACGGCCGTAGACCTGCTCAACAGATCTTTGCTGACGGATGCCTTACCTGTTCAGATGCTGCGTTCTCTGGGGCTCTACACAGCCTCCAGAATCCCACTTGTACGTCGTCTGCTGATGCGTGAAGGCATCGCTCCATCCTGGAGCCTGCCAACACTGATGCGCGCGCAAAACGATTAAGGCACCAGTATTCCAGATTGAATGAGATAAATGAGCGTTGGCAACGTAATAACAGAGGCCAACGTCCCATAAAGCACGGCTGTAGACGCGCGCTCGACATAGCTCGAGTAGTGCTGAGCTAGCACATAAACATTCGCAGCCGGCGGCAACGCCGCCATGAGAACAGCTGTTGAGACCCACAGACTGTCAAAGCCACCAATCCACTCCAGCAGCACAAATGCAAGGATTGGGTGCACCACCAGCTTGATAAGCAACAGGACCGGCAGTTCCTTCGCCGTTCTCCGGCTTGGCTGCAAGGCAATCGTCACCCCCATGGCAAACAATGCACAAGGTGCCGCAGCTTGTCGTAAAAACGAGATGGTCTGATCGAGTGCAACAGGTGGCTTGAACTCAATTGCAGCAGCCAGAATTCCCGCAAACACCGCAAGAATAAACGGGTGAGTGATGATCTTCTTGAAAATCTCAAAGGCCAATGGCCCAAACTTAATGTTCCGTGCCCCACCAATCGACATCATCATGGGAACGAGAATGAACAACAAGATTGTATCAAAACACAGGATCAAAGCCGTCGGCACCGCCGCCCCTGCCCCAAGAACAGCAAGCGTAACGCCCGGCCCCATGTAACCAATGTTGGAATAGGAACCAACCAGTGCCTGCACAGTCGCCTCACCGATACTGCCGCGCAATATGAAGCGCGCAAAAGCATAAGCCAGCACAAACATTGCGAAGGTGGAAAATGTGGTCGCAGCGACAAAGTCAAAAGTGGCAAGTTCTTCCAGCGGCGTTTCAGAGAGCAACTGAAAGAACAGCGCAGGCAGAGCCAGATAGATCACGAAAAAGTTCATCCATGACAAACCCTCTCGTGAGAGTTTCGCACCGCGACCAGAAACAAACCCTAGGAAGATGAGCAAGAAAAATGGCATTGCCAAATTAACAACATTGAGCATCTAAACCATTTCCCCATGCAATTTTTTAGTGTTCTCCGCATCCAACTGGAGAATGAGTTGCTTTTGAAATGCTGATTGGCTAATCACCATGTCCGAGTTGAGCGTATATAGCCATTCTACAGAGGTTGGCATACCGGCAACTACGACACTATAGTATGCGAGTAAACGGAACTGGAAAGCTCCATCCGCCCAAAGGCCAAAATGAAAGCTAAAAAATCCCGTCGCCCACTGACACGTCGCGAGAAGCTCAGCTTTCGTGCTGAATGGCTGGCTCTAAGATTTATCGGCGGAATTCTGCGCTCTATGCCGCTGGATTGGTCCTCCGCTTTCATGGGAAACATGTGGCGTCTGATCGCCCCCATGACCCATAGGCATGCCCGTGCCAAAGCGCACATCATGGCCGCCTATCCGGAAATGACGCTCAATGAAGCGGATAAAATTATCAGGGATATGTGGGAAAACCTTGGTCGAGTCTCTGCTGAAACCGTTTTACTTTCCAAAATCCACAAGGATCCGAGCCGCGTCACCTACGTAAATCCAGAGGTCTTTGAACCCTCGGTTGGTGAAGGCGCCGTTCTTGTAACCATGCACTCCGGCAACTGGGAGGTTGTCTCCGACAAAGCCGAGGAACTTGGTCTTCCGCTCGCTGGTGTCTATCAAAAACTGAAGAACCCTTACTCTGAAGGGTATTTGGTCGAAAAACGTAATTTCCTCTATAAGCTTGGCCTGTTTTGCAAAGGCCACGACACCGGCACAAAGATCATTTCAATCCTGCGTAAAAAGGGTTCTGTTGCCTTCGTCGCAGACGTACGTGACCATCGCGGTGTCAAAATTGAGTTCTTCAAGCAACCGTCAGCAGCAACGCACATTCCAGCTGCGCTCGCCCGCACCATGAACAAGCGTCTCATCGCTGTGGTTGCTCGCCGCAAAAAAGGCTCCCGCTTCGACATCATTGCCAAAGAAATCCCAGTTGCTCGCACCAAAGACCGTGTACAGGATGCCATCACCACGACACAGGCAGTGCACGATCAGTTCGAAGAATGGATCCGCGAAGAACCATCCCAATGGATGTGGATCATGAAGAAGTGGATTTAGCCCGCTCCCCCACGGTGTATCTCTCAAATGCCGGAGCTGGTTTAAGTTTAAGACACGCTCCGGCAAAAGCTAAAGCCCTACAATCAGTTCTAACGAAAGACTGACCGCTTCAGGACTTAGCCCAAAGAGCTGATTTTGCACCGCACAATATTCTGTATACTCCCCTTTGAATTTCAATTTCGGCTCGGGAGGGAGCTAGCCAGATGAAAACCTATCGTTCCTATTATAAGCCTCTGGCCATTGGTGCCCCAACACCGTTTGCTGAGCCGCCTGTCGCACTGGAGCGCATGATCCACTTCGTGCCGCCGCATATCGAAAAGATGCGTGCAAAGATCCCGCAGATGATCTCTCAAGTGGACGTAATTCTCGGCAATCTGGAAGACGCGATCCCAGCGGACGAAAAGCTCAATGCCCGCGAAGGCTTCATCCAGATGGCCAATGACAATGACTTTGGCACCACAAAGCTCTGGACGCGTATCAACTCGTTGGAAAGCCCATGGGTTCTAGATGATATTACCGAAATCGTGACCCGCTGCGGTGACAAGCTTGATGTGATTATGCTGCCAAAAGTGAATGGCCCATGGGACATTCACTATCTGGATCAGCTGCTCGCTCAGCTCGAAGCCAAGGCAGGTGTGACAAAACCGATCCAGATCCACGCCATTTTGGAAACGGCTGAAGGCGTCAACAACGTAGAAGCCATCGCCACCGCCAGCCCGCGCATGCATGGCATGAGCCTCGGCCCAGCAGATCTCGCGGCCTCCCGCGGCATGAAGACAACTCGCGTTGGCGGCGGTCATCCTGACTATCAGGTACTTGCAGATGCCGACGGTGACGCACCGCGCGCACGCTACCAGCAAGACTTATGGCACTATACTGTAGCCAAAATGGTAGATGCATGCCTTGCTGCAGGCATTAAACCCTTCTACGGACCTTTCGGAGATTTCAGCGACCCAGCCGCATGTGAAGCCCAGTTCCGCAACTCATTCCTCATGGGCTGTCTTGGAACCTGGACATTGCACCCAAGCCAGATTGGCATTGCAAAATCAGTCTTCTCACCAGAGCCAGATGAAGTGAAATTTGCTCGCAGGATTCTGGAAGCAATGCCGGATGGAACCGGCGCAGTCATGCTGGATGGGAAAATGCAGGATGATGCAACCTGGAAACAGGCAAAGGTGATCTGTGACCTAGCTGATCTGGTCATCTCCAAAGACCCGGATTTGGCAGAATCTTTCCAATAATCAATCCTGAAGAGTGGTCGGCGCCACTCTTCAACCCTGCGGATGTGCATATCAATGAAATGTGAGGAGCTATTCATCCCCAAACGTCACATTTTGATCGGTTTGTGCTGCCTCTCGCCTCTTTGCTGCGCTATATAGCTTGACAATAAGAGCATGGCATGACCTTTAAGGCGCCCTGACAAGATACAGTATCTTCGAAAGCTTGGTGGATTATGGAGACAATTAGAACCGCGAAATTCAGAATTGGACAGGTCGTACGTCACCGCCTGTACCCGTTCCGTGGCATAGTCTTCGACGTTGATCCCACATTCGACAATACAGAAGAGTGGTGGGAGTCAATTCCCGAAGAAGCACGCCCAAGCAAGGACCAGCCTTTTTATCACCTTCTCGCTGAAAACGCTGAGAGTGAATACATTGCTTATGTCTCGGAGCAGAATCTGGAAAAAGACGACAGTGGCGAACCTGTGAGACACCCGCAGGTCGATGAGTTTTTTGATGAGACCACCGATGGAGACTACATCGTCAAGGATGTGGAAATTCATTAAAGCCGGTTCCTGAATTCTCTTCATGGAAACCGCATCTTTTTAAAATCATCAGATCAATAAAAAACCCGAAGGAAAACTCCTTCGGGTTTTTTAATTCTTAAAGCGAAAACCAAATTACTGGTTTGCTTGTCGCTGCTGCTCAATCAGCTTCTGACGAGCGGCTTCAGCACGTTTCTGAAGTTCAGACTGCAGGCGCTCCTGCTTTGCCTGGAGTTCTTCAGGCTTAATAGCTTCACCATCATAAATACGGGTGAACCCTTTCAAAGTAAGGTCGAATGGACGTGCCTTACCCTGCTGGTTCAACGTAGTAATGATCAGCTTGCCACCTTTTTTCAGGCCACCGATGAAGGTGTCATCAATAACCATCTCGGCAATACAAGCGTTTGGAAAACAAATTGTATATTTAGCTTCAGACTGTTTGCCACCATCAACCTGTACACGAAGACCAGGCTGAATCAGCATTCCTGGAGGAACAGCAAGGTGCAGCAACTTGCGGCTTTCGCCGGTCACTTCACGCACAACAGCTTGAGCTAGGAACTGGCCTGTGTCCGTGCGCAGTTCTTGTGTGATAAGGCAAAATTCTTTCTTGGATTTAGGATCAGTGTTACAAACTTTCACCCAAGCATCGTCTGCCTGTGCATTCTGTGCAACACTGGTGCCTGCAAAGCCAACAGCGGCCATTGCTGCAATAATCCCACCAGTCAGAACGCCCTTAAAATTAACGGCCATCCCAAATTTCCTCAAAGTTTGATCCGGTGCAAAACGATGCCTCCGGCAATTACGCAGCAACCATTTTTTAAGTTCAACAGTGTTTTGACTGCTTGTTCGGCGCCAAGCATACTCAGAACAGAGCTGAAAAAAAGGCAACGCTTCTGTTAAATGCTACTTATGTACTCTTTAAACGCCTCGGAACCATTTTTCCACCTATAGATTGGGGTGGTTACTGTCCTTTTCCAAAGCCTCGTAGGCTGAAATTTCCTCAGAATCGTATTATTGCTAGTTTCTGCGGACGCCCTAGGAGAAATTCTAATGACTAAATTCCGATCCTATGTGAATGGAATAAACAATTTTACGAAAGGGCTTGTTGTCATTTCCGGTATGGCAACATTAGCTTGTTCAACTGCACTGGCTCAGGATACCGTTCCTTGGAGCCATGGCATTGCAATGCATGGGAAACCTGCGCTGCCAGCAGATTATACTCACCTGCCCTATGCAAACCCGGAAGCTCCTAAAGGCGGTCGTCTTTCTCTCGGCGTTCAAGGTACATTTGATAGTCTTAATTCCTTTGCTCTCAAAGGGGCATGGACATCCGCACGCGGCATGAAGGAACGTCAGATGGGTTCTTTCATTCTGGAGAGCCTCCTTCTTCGCACCAATGACGAAGCATTCACATTATATGCACACCTTGCTGAAGCTGTGCGCATGCCAGACGAGCGAAACTGGATCGAATTTCGCCTGAACCCTGCAGCAAAATTCTCCAACGGTGACCCGTTAACCGTTGAAGATATTATCTTTTCTCTTGAAACCATCCGCGATCATGGCCGCCCGCCTTATGCGCGTTGGTATGGCAAAGTCGTCAAGTTCGAAAAAACGGGGGCACATTCTGTAAAACTGCATTTTAAAGATGGCAGCGACCGCGAGCTTCCACTGCTCATTGCTCTGGCCCCTATTTTCAACAGCCGCACAACTGATCCCGAAACGTTCGGCAACACCACGCTGACACCACCAATCGGAACCGGCCCTTACATTTTCTCTGAAATCGACCCAGGTAGACGCACCACCTACACACGCCGCGACGATTATTGGGCAAAAGATCTGCCACAGAAAATCGGCTTCGATAACTTCAATGAAGTGACCGTTGATTACTTCAGAGATTATAACGCCTTGCAGGAAGCATTCCGCAAAGGTGACACAGAAGCGCTCATTTATGGCAATCCAAGCCTTTGGGAGAATGCGGGTGACTTTCCTGCATTTGAAGAAGGCAAGGTTGTCAAAGACGTATTTGAACGTGGCACGCCACCGAGCATGACCGGCATTGCGTTCAACACCCGTCACCCCCAGTTCTCTGACAAACGCGTCCGCCAAGCTCTTGGCATGCTGTTAGACTTCCAATGGATCAACAGAACCCTCTTCAACGGACTGTACAAACGTACAGACGGATATTGGGACAACTCTGAACTGTCCTCCATTGGGCGCCCGGCGAACGAGTTGGAAAAGAAACTTCTTGAACCATACCCGAATGTGGTCACAGACGAGGTTCTGGCAGGAACATGGCGCCCATCCGAGGCTGATGGGTCAGGGCGTGACCGCAAGGTATTACGCGACGCACTGAGCCTTTTCAAACAGGCAGGGTACAAACTTGATCAAGGCAAACTGATCAACACAAAATCCGGCGAGCAGCTCAACTTTGAAATTCTTGTTCGCGTTCAGGACGAAGAGAAAGTCGCGCTTGCATTGCAGCGCACAGCCAAACTTCTGGGTATCGAAATCTCAGTGCGAACCGTCGACGCCGCCCAGTTCGAAGAACGCCGCGCTTCTTTTGGGTTTGATGCCCTCTTCAACACTTGGTTTGCTTCCCTTTCTCCCGGTGGTGAGCAATATGCGCGCTGGTCATCTCAGGCAGCAGACACCAAGAGCTCCAGAAACATCGTTGGCGCAAAAGAACCTGTAATCGATGCATTGATCGATGCCATGGTCGCGGCCCGTACCCGTGAGGAGTTTGTAGCCGCAGTCCGCGCATTCGACCGTGTTCTGATCTCGGGCTTTTACGCAATTCCACTCTATCACGCCCCTGCTGAGTGGGTTGCACGATGGACAACCGTTGAGCATCCAGCCAAATCACCGCTTTACGGCATGCAGTTCGATAACTGGTGGGATGCACCTAAAGAGTAGATAAACACATAAAAATTAGGCTGCGTTCTTGATGAAGGCAGCCTACTCAACAAAAGTGTCTATTAACCAACTTGTCGAATCTCTAATTTCTCAGTCGCTTAGCGGACTTACCTTAAATGATACTGTCAAATACCGATGCCATTGCAAACCACAGCACAACTGGAGTTTGGGGCAATATCACTCTTGATATGCTGTTCCGGCGTGCTGCGCAAAAACATCCAAACCGCTTGGCATTGGTCGATGCACCCGACAGAGAAACATGGACCGGCGGCAAGCCACGCCACCTGACCTATGCCGAAGCAGAGCAGGAAATCAGCAGAATTGCTGGCTTCTTCGCAGCTGTAGGGATGGAGCCCGATCACATTCTGGGCCTGCAATCTCCCAATACAGTCGATAATGTTCTTTGCATTCTTGGAGCTCTGCGCGCTGGCCTGATTGTTTCCCCCTTCCCGCTGCACTGGCGCCACTCTGAGATTTTACGCGCACTCAGCACAGTAGATGCCAAAGCACTGATCACAGCAGATCGCGTTGAGACCCGCATGCTCGGCGAAGAAGCGCGCGACGCTGCCGCTGACTTTTTCTCTCTGCGTTTCGTTTTTGGCCTTGGCAGCGACATTCCCGACGGCCTCATCGATATGGCACCTATGCTGGCTGAGAGCGGGGATTCCTTCCCGGAGCCGGTGGTAGAACGGGACGGCGCACCTGCCAATCACGTCGCCACACTCACCTGGGTTCACTCTGGATCTGAAATCAGCCCAATCCCACGCAGTCATAACCACTGGGTCTCCACAGGCCTCATGCCGTTTCTTGAGACAAGACTGGAGCCAGGTGCACGGATTTTGCTGCCGTATATTTTGTGCGGAATTACCGGAATTGGCGCCGGTTTGGTCCCTTGGCTACTGAGCGAAGGGACGCTGCATCTCCACCATCCACATGCTTTATCCACATTAACGGATCACGCACGCTCCATTGAGGCAAATTATATTTTAACCCCTGGACCGCTTGCGTCTCACATCGATGGGGCCTTGGAAGGCTGGAAAACAAACACCGTTGCCACATGGGCAATCACCTCACCAACGCCTGCCAAATACAAAGCCAAAGGCATCGTAACAGACCTCCATGTGTTGGATGAATATGCACTGGTGGCACATTTGCGAGGAACCTCTGAGGAGCCTGTCCCCCTCATTCCGGGCAACCAGTTTGCCCCAAGCACATCCACCCACGGCCCGTGCCTTATTAATATTGATCCCGTTGAAATAAATGAGGAAAATTCACAGGGAGTTTCGACAACAGCGCCCGGATACCACCTCAAACTCAAGGGTGCGATGGTCCCGGATGCAGATTGGCCGACCAACGAATCTCATCTAACATTCTTCAGCAACGAGCAAAATGAACATGGGCTGATTACTCAAATCCCTGTTGGCGTACATGACGTTACTGGAGCAATTCATGGCTTTGGAACGCCCGGTCAAAAAGCGCCCGGTTTGCTGGAGCTGGAACGTCTCGACGAAATATACAGTGAATTCTCGGGGGTAAAAGAAGCGGCTGCTTTTCTGGTAGAAGATGAATTAATGGGTGCACGCCTTATGGTCGCGGTGGTACCGTCAGAAGGTCTTCTCGTTGATGTGGAGGCCTTTTACGCCTACCTCGACGCATCACGCGTCAGCCTGACAATGATGCCACATAGAATTCTGTCACTTCGCGCATTGCCAATGACAGAAGATGGCACTGTAGACCGACAGAAATTGACCAGACGCTCCCAGCCAAAACCGGTGGAAGCGGTTGCCTGAGAGGATGAATGGCCGATCATAGCCAACCATTAGAGACTGAAACGCACGATTCCAGTTGGGGCAAAATCCTGCTGATCGCACCGGTGCAAAATCATGTCTTTGATATGTTGGAGCCTTTGACCGTGCTATCCGATCGTCTGGTCGCAGTTCGAACCAGCGCGCAGCTCATCGACGAGCTTCAGGGTGCAAACGTTCTTCCCATATGCATTCTTTTGCCATGGCAGGAAGATAACCCTCCTGAGCTTGATGAACTCACGCAAACCATTAGGCAATTCCGAAAAGGCCCCGGTGTCGAAGTTCCACTTCTTATTATTACAAGTGGCAGTGTGCCTGTTCCGCTGGATTTAAAGCCAAGCGCAACTGTGAGTGATGCAATACCACCAGATGTTCTACTGCCACGCATTGCCGGTTTGAGGCGTCTTGCTAACAGAGCTGAGGAAGCGCGCCTGCGCCGTGGCCTATTTGGTCCATTGCCAGAGTATAAGATCGAATTTGGCCCGCTAAAATCTGCGGGACTACTCGTTGCTGGGTTTGGCAAGCACTTTGGACGCACGCAAGCTCTGTTGGATATGCCTGTAGAAATCGTCAGCGGTTTCTCCTCCGATATGACAGAGGATTATCTGACAGCGCGCCGATTTGAAGCTGTCTTGATCGACATGCCCGCATGGCAAGCTTGCGAAGAGATTGAGCGCCTGCGAGCTGACCCACGTTATTTCAACTTACCCATACTTGCCCATAGCGTTGACGAGGAGTCCGCACACCTTCTTTATTCAGCAGGTGCAACTGATGTCCTGCTCGGTGAGGTCTCAGATAAAGCGCTCACGGGTCATATCATTAGCGCCTTGCGCGCAGGCAGACGCCAGCGTTTGACCGATGCAATCCTGACTGTTTCCAGCCAATGGCTTGCACGTCAGGATAATGATGATTTCCTTTCCGAGCAAAAATACCTCAACTACTTGAAACTTCTGGAAGAATCTACGAAACGCCGTGGTGAGTCCATCTACGAACTTAATCTTCTTGAACTCATAGAACGTTTCACTGGCAGCAACCCCCAGGCATTCGCACAGCATCAAATATACTGGAGCGGAACTGTTCTTTCCATAGCCATGGCCGTTTGCCGTGATGAAGACTTCGTTGCTAACATTGAAGGTCGCGGACCCGTCGCCGTTCTACGCAGCAAAAAAGGCATGGAACAGCTCTCCAACCGCGTGCTCGTCATGGTACGCACCACAGGCTTGGGCAACGGATAAGCTCTTCCACCTCCTCACGAAACTGTGAGAGTTTTCATGGAAAACTATCGGATATTCCTGATAGATTGTAGAGCTAACGCGACAAACCCATAACTGAGAATACAGATGTCTACTACTGCCCCGATTGTCATTGATGTTATCTCCGATGTCATGTGCCCATGGTGCTTCATCGGCAAACGCCGACTGGAGAAAGCCTTGATGCTGCTACCAGACAGCACCGTAAAAGTTCAATGGCACCCCTACCAACTTGATGCGACCCTCCCAAAAGAAGGCAAGGATCGCAAAAAGTATCTGGAAGACAAGTTTGGCGGAGCTGAACGGGCAAAAGAGATCTACGCGCAGGTATGCAATGCCGGTGCAGCAGAAGAAATTGACTTCAAGTTTGAGGCAATCACGAAATCCCCTAACACAATCGACAGCCACCGGTTGATCCGCTGGGCCCGTTCTGAAGGCATGCAGGACGCGATGGTCGAAGAGCTGTTCAAGCTTTATTTCACAGAAGGTGCTGACCTGACCGATAAGCAAGTCCTGACCAACGCCGCCGAACGCGCAGGCCTCAACAGCAAGCTCGTTTCTGATCTATTGAACACGGATCAGGACGTAAAAGAAGTTGAAGCAGATGTAGTCCGTGCTCATGAAATTGGCGTAACAGGAGTTCCCTTCTTCATCATAGATGGCCGCTTTGCTGTGGCAGGAGCAGAAAACCCCGAAACACTCGCAGCAGCAATCCGCCACGCCGAGGAAACAAAAACTGGCGATTAAAAGAAGTAGCCGCGTCTTTATGCGCTCAACGAGCTTCTGAAGATAAATTCCAAGCGCAACAACAAAGCCACATATTCAACTGCTGGATTTCAATAGTGGCTCTGTTTTGCTTGCAGGTATAACCTTGCATGCATGAGCCTTAGGACTTTCATCGCGCTGCTACTAACTCCCATTGCCATTTGGCTTGCAAGTATTGCAGCGCTCTTCGTGATTAGTTCGAGCACTGACTGTTCATTTTCATCGAAAGGTATAAGCCCCTGCATCATTTATGGGATTGATCTTGGGCACTCTTTGTATGATCTCGGTCTGATGGCGGCATGGGGTTTCCTAGCCGTCCCGTATATGTGGGGTTATCTATTTGCAGGGTGGTTCATATTCAAAGTCGGAACCTTTTTGTACGGCATTTTCGTCAGGATGTAGAAAGCAAAAAAACCGGCCCAAATGGACCGGCTTTCTTAATTTCAAGCAAATGCTGAAGGTCTTATCCGCGCAGGATAGAACGACCAGCAAACACGCCCTGGAGGCCCAGTTCTTCTTCGATACGGATAAGCTGGTTGTACTTAGCCATACGGTCAGAACGGGACAAAGAACCTGTTTTGATCTGGCCACAGTTGAATGCAACTGCCAGGTCAGCAATGGTGTTGTCTTCGGTTTCACCTGAACGGTGAGACATGACAGAAGTGTAGCTTGCACGGTGCGCCATATCGACAGCTTCCATGGTCTCAGTCAGAGAACCGATCTGGTTCACTTTCACGAGGATGGAGTTTGCAGTGTCGTTTTTGATGCCGCGAGCAAGACGCTCGGAGTTGGTCACGAACAGATCGTCACCTACCAGCTGACATTTATTGCCGATCGCTTGGGTCAAAGACTTCCAGCCATCCCAATCTTCTTCAGCCATACCGTCTTCGATGGAGAATACTGGGTACTTGCTCACCAGATCTTCAAGGTAGCGAACCATTTCATCAGAACCAAGGATCTTGCCCTCGCCCTTCAGGTTGTATTTACCATCCTTGTAGAACTCGGTGGAAGCTGCATCAAATGCAAGCATCACGTCGTCACCAGGGGTGTAACCAGCTTTCTCAATAGCGTTCAGAACGAAACCGATCGCTTCATCAGTAGAACCGATACCAGGAGCAAAACCGCCTTCATCACCCACATTGGTGTTGTGGCCAGCAGCGGAAAGACCTTTCTTGAGCGTATGGAAGATTTCACAACCCATACGAACAGACTCACGCAGAGAGCTTGCGCCCACTGGCATGATCATGAATTCCTGGAAATCGATTGGATTGTCAGCATGCTCACCGCCGTTGATGATGTTCATCATCGGAACTGGCAGCGTGCGTGCACCAAAACCGCCCACATAGCGGTAAAGTGGCATCGCAGCCGCTTCAGCAGCAGCTTTCGCAACAGCAAGAGAAACGCCCAAAATAGCGTTTGCACCAAGACGGCCTTTGTTTTCGGTACCGTCAAGTTCGATCATAGCACGGTCAACTTTGATCTGGTCTTCAGCGTCCATACCGCCGACAGCATCAAAGATCTCACCGTTTACAGCTTCTACAGCGTCCTCAACACCCTTGCCAAGGTAACGCTCACCGCCATCGCGGCGTTCAACAGCTTCAAATGCGCCAGTGGAGGCGCCGGACGGAACTGCAGCCCGACCGAAGGAGCCGTCTTCCAAAAGCACATCAACTTCAACAGTTGGGTTGCCGCGGCTGTCAAGGATTTCGCGACCAATAATGTCGATGATAGCAGTCATCTAAGAGTACTCCAATGTACTTGTAGAGTGTGGAATTTTGGCTCTAAGAGCTTTTACCCGAGGTACTGCCCCCAAGGAAGAGAAGAGACCGTACCCTTCTGTAAATCCTTGGGAATAAACGAATGTATTTTGTCGCACCTCTACGTAAAAACGCAGTATTTTGTCACTTTCCTTAGGTGCCGTGAAATATCTAAAGCGTAAAACTTCCGTTTTTCGCGATCCGATCAAACTCCTGCAGCCACAGCAGCAAGTCTTTGAGTCGGTTTAGAGGAATCATATTCGGACCATCAGATGACATGGTGTTGTCAGGATCGTCATGAGTTTCCACAAACAGGCCTGCAATGCCAACGGCAACAGCAGCACGTGCCAGTGTTGCAACAAACTCGCGCTGCCCACCAGATGTGCCACCAAGGCCGCCTGGCTGCTGTACAGAGTGAGTTGCATCAAACACCACAGGAGCACCCATGTCCGCCATAATCGGCAGAGCGCGCATGTCTGAAACAAGTGTGTTGTAGCCGAATGTTGCGCCACGCTCGCACAGCATCACATTGGAGTTGCCACTCTCAACCACTTTGGTCATGACGTTTTTCATGTCCCAGGGCGCGAGAAACTGCCCCTTCTTCACATTCAGCGCTCTGCCGGTTTTAGCAGCAGCAACAAGAAGGTCAGTTTGGCGGCACAGATAAGCTGGAATCTGCAAAATATCGCAAACTTCACTAACTGGCGCACAATGGTTTGGCTCATGCACATCGGTAATCACCGGCAAGCCGTAGGTTTCTTTGATTTCGGCAAAAACCTCCAGACCTTTGGCCATGCCCATACCGCGGCTGGCAGACAGACTAGTCCGGTTTGCCTTGTCGTAGCTCGCTTTAAAAACCAAACCTATATTCAGCTCTTCTGCAATTTCTTTGACAGCCTGAGCCATTTCCATGGCGTGTGCGCGGCTCTCCATCTGGCATGGTCCAGCAATAAGAGAAAACGGCTTATCATTTGAAAAGACAGCGTTTCCAACTGAAACTTCTGAATTTGGTTGAGACACGAAGAGATCTCCTTAAAGGCGTGAATATAATCCAAAAGTTGATTAGGCGCTTTGGCTCCAAATTACAAGAGCAGGAACGATGCGATGCACTCCACAGAGACCTTTGACATACGCAGATCTTACAGCCAGTCCTCCAAGTCTGTGAACGCCAAAAAACTTGAGTTTCATGGGATAGCTGCAGTCATCACCTTGCTTGGTCCAATGCATTTCTAACAACAGCACGCACTGCATAGAATGCATCTCATCTGTGAGTAGATGAGTGCTACGCCTCAACTTGGATGGCGACCTTTTCACTAGCCAAAGCCTGTGGTTCAAAACACATTCTTTGATGAGCTCATTAATGCTTCATATTGAATTGAAGAGAGTGGCAACCGGCCAATCGATACGTTGCCGCCCACACTGAGCTTAAATGAAACATAACAGCGCCAACACAAAAGCGAACCATCAGAAACTATGTAGCCAAGCGAAACATCCACCAGGCTAAAACAGCGTCATCCAATAACCATAGACATCTCGGCAGTCTTCCCCATAAGAACAATCAAACTCTTCGCATCTGTTGTTAAGGTAACTCCATAACTCTTTGCTATTTTGTCTCGCTCTTTCTCATAGGTATCCTGAAATCGCTCAACTTGCTTTTGGAGCGCGGTCACCTGGGCAATCTTCTTCTCAGCGGCATCATAACCTTTGTTCGCAGTATCTAAATGCTGGCGAAGTTTTTGATACTTTTCAACGCCAATGAGCTTTTTCTTGTCTCCACCAGCTTCAGCTTCCAAAGTTTTCATTCCCTTGGTGATTTGCTCCACCAAATTATGTGCCTTGATATAGTCGTCCTGCGCTTTCGCAAGAGATTTGAGGGCTTTCTGACCTGTTTCAATATCAGCAGTAATTTTCTTTAGCTTCGGTTCATCCTCGACGAGTTTCATGTAGGCCTTTTCGACAGCCGCTTTATCATTCGTCAACTTGCCGTATTTAGCGACATCTTTAGCCGGGAGCTTATGTTTCTTTTCCATTTCTTTCTGGAAAGCAGACACACCGCTCAAGAACTCTTTGACATTCTTATATTTTTTGAGAGCCTTTGGCATTTATTCCTCCAACTGTTTTGCCATGACAGCACAAACGCAGCGAGAAACTACCTGATATCGACCCTGCGAAAAATTACGAGGTCTCACCTTGGTAAAAAATTCTTAGAGCAATTCGGAAAGATTAGCATAAACCATGCCTGATAAAACACTCACTTGAAACTGAAAAACCGGGAACTCTCGTCCCCGGCTTCAAATTCCAAAAACTTACTGGTGCTTTAGATGACCCAGGTATTGTCCGAGCCAATATAGCCATCTTTAAGCAGGCGGTCGACGATCTCATCAGCCAGAGCCTCAACAGTGCGCCCTGCAGTTTTCAGATGCAGTTCCGGAGCCTCAGGGGCTTCATAAGCACTATCTATCCCGGTAAAGTTGGAAATCTCACCTTTCCGGGCTTTGGCATAAAGTCCCTTAGGGTCACGTGTTTCACACTCTTCTAGAGTTGTATCGACAAAGATTTCAAAGAACTCGTCCGTATTCAGCAAATCACGAGCAAGCTGACGTTCAGCCTTAAATGGCGAGATAAAGGAAACCAGCGTGATCAACCCTGCGTCCACAAAGAGTCTTGATGTCTCAGCAACTCGGCGGATGTTTTCAACGCGATCAGCATCGGTAAATCCAAGATCTTTATTCAGACCATGACGAACATTATCGCCATCAAGCAGATAGGTATGCCGTCCAAGGCTCAGGAGCTTCTGTTCCACCGCATTCGCGATGGTCGACTTCCCTGAACCTGAAAGCCCTGTAAACCAGAGAACTGCAGGCTTCTGCCCTTTAAGACCGCCACGCGCTTTCTTGTTCACATCCAGGGCTTGGCGATGAACGTTAGTTGCCCGTCGCAATCCAAACCAGATCAGACCAGCAGCAACAGTCTCATTCGTCATTCTGTCGATGAGAATAAAGCTGCCAGTATCCCGGTTTGCTTCATATGGGTCGAACGCAATTGCTTCAGAAAGCGCCAAATTACAAAATGCAATCTCATTAAGAGCCAGCTGCTTTGCCGCATGATGATCAAACGTGTTCACATCTACCTTGTGTTTGATCTCAGTAACACTTGCCCCGATGGTTTTAGTACCACACTTCAAAAGGTAGGGACGCCCCGGCAACATTGCATTTTCAGACATCCAGATCAGATGAGCGGCAAACTGGTCACTTACATCAGGTCGTGAGTGCGCTGGCGCCAGAACATCGCCACGAGAAATATCGATCTCATCGGCTAAGGTCAGAGTAACCGACTGACCATCATCAGCTCGCAGCTGATCACCATCCATGGTGACAATCTTTTCAACGCGACTGGTTTTGCCAGATTGAGCAACGACAACTTCATCACCCACATTAACAGATCCGCCACGAACAGTGCCGCTATATCCGCGAAAATCCAGATTTGGACGGTTCACCCACTGAACTGGAAAACGGAACGCTGCTTCACTGTGCTCTTCACCAAGTTCAACATTTTCAAGGTGTTCAAGCAAAGTCGGACCAGTAAACCAACTGAGCTTCTCGCTATTGGTGGTTACATTGTCACCAAAACGCGCTGAAAGCGGAATGACTTCGCTACTGTCAAAATCAAAACCAGATGAGAAGCTCTCAAAGTCCGCTTTGATTTCATCAAACCGCTTTTGGTCATAGTCAACAAGGTCAATCTTGTTGACCGCCAGAACCACATGACGCACGCCCAACAAAGATGCAATAAATGCATGACGACGTGTCTGCGTTAGCAGTCCATTGCGCGCATCAACCAACAAAATTGCAAGATCTGCCGTTGACGCCCCGGTCGCCATGTTCCGCGTATACTGTTCATGCCCAGGTGTATCAGCAACAATAAACTTCCGTTTTTCAGTCGAGAAAAAGCGGTAAGCAACATCAATCGTGATCCCCTGCTCCCGCTCAGCCTCAAGGCCATCAACGAGCAACGCAAGATCAATTTCATCTGCAACAGTTCCGTGCTTGCGGCTATCTTTCTCAAGCGCTGCCAGCTGATCCTCAAAAATCAGCTTGGTGTCGTAGAGCAAGCGACCAATAAGCGTGGACTTTCCATCATCGACACTGCCGCAAGTCAAAAACCGCAGGAAACTTTTGGACTCTTGTGAGTTGATATAGGTGGACAGATCAAATGCTTCTGCCACTGGCGCGATCTTGTTCATTTAGAAATACCCCTCACGCTTCTTCTTTTCCATTGAGCCGGAGCTGTCATGATCAATCAGGCGACCACTACGTTCAGATGTGCGTGCAATGAGCATCTCACTCACAATATCTTCAAGAGTGTCAGCAGTGGATTCCACAGCCCCTGTCAGCGGATAACATCCAAGAGTTCTGAAACGAACATCCCGTTGCTCAACTTTCTCACCTGGTTCCAGACGAAAGCGATCATCATCCAGCATCAATAAAGTGCCATCCCGCTCAACCACGGGTCGCTTGGCAGAGAAGTAGAGAGGTACAATTTCGATGCCTTCAGCCAGAATGTACTGCCAGATGTCCAGCTCAGTCCAATTGGAGAGCGGGAATGCGCGAATAGATTCACCTTTGGCAATCCGACCGTTATAAAGTGACCACAGTTCCGGGCGCTGGTTCTTAGGATCCCAACCATGGCTCGCAGAACGGAACGAAAAAACGCGTTCTTTTGCGCGCGATTTTTCTTCATCACGCCGCGCACCACCGAAAGCTGCATCAAATTTGTATTGCGTAAGCGCTTCTTTCAGCGCTTCCGTTTTCATGATGTGCGTATAATTGGAGCTGCCGTGATCAAATGGATTAATGTTGTTTTTGACGCCTTCTTCGTTCGTGTGAACGATCAGATCCAGTCCATACTTATCTACCGTGTAATCACGGAAAGTGATCATCTCCTGAAACTTCCACGTGGTATCCACGTGCAGTAGAGGAAATGGAGGCTTGGAAGGATAGAAGGCTTTAAGAGCAAGGTGCAGCATCACCGCGCTGTCTTTACCAATGGAGTAAAGCATCACAGGGTTGTCAAACTCTGCCGCTACCTCGCGAATAATATGAATGCTCTCGTTTTCTAGTCGTCGCAAATGCGACTGGCTATCAATGCCCATCACGGTCTCCAAAGGACGTGTCGTTAAGTCTTGATCCAGAGTTTAACGGTTGAGCATTGATGCGCCGAAGCTTACCAACCCGACCTTAAGCCATAATGGGAAATAATTTTTTCGTCTGCGACCGCAAGGAAGCAAGGATTTGCGAAAGGCTTGCCTTGAGGCGTTTCCAGCTTGCCATATTCAAGTGGCTCTCCGCCTTCCACTATAACGCTTCCCCCAGCTGCACACAGAATTGCCTGTCCAGCAGCTGTGTCCCACTCCATCGTTGGCCCCATGCGTGGATAGAAATCTGCCTTACCCTCCGCAAGACGACAAAATTTCAAAGAAGAACCCGCGGCTATAATTGAAGAGTTCTCTAGCTTTGAAATGAGGGTATTGGTTTTCTCACAGCGATGCGAACGACTTGCCAGAACTAACAGTTCCTCAGAAACCGCCTTACAACTCATTTGAGATTCATCACCCCACTCAAGACCCTTTGCATCAGCACGAAAGGCACCTTTGTTATCTTCTCCCCAAAATAACTCACCAGTTGCAGGGGCATAAATAACTCCTTTTGTCGGTTTGCCGTTCTCAATCAAAGCAATATTGACAGTGAACTCTCCGTTCCTGTTGATGAATTCCTTCGTACCATCAAGTGGGTCAACAAGAATGAAACAAGAACCTGTTTCAGGCATGACCCCGGCCTCCATAGATTCTTCAGCGATGACTGGTATCTGAGGACACAAAACAGCTAGATGTTTCAGAATTATCTCCTCCGCCTGCTGGTCAGCAACCGTGACCGGTGACCCGTCTCCCTTTTTTTTTGACTGAACGTCCTCTCCATAAATCCCCAGAATTCGTTGTCCGGCTTCCAATGCCGCAAGCTTAAAACCTTCAATCACAATTATACCTCTGATTGCATCTTGTTCATTCGGAAGTAACTTTTAGAACAGCATGTTCTGGAGAAACAAGAGAGCTTCACAATTTCGCGATAATTGACTGCGAATGAACATCTCTAAAGAATGAGTAATTCAAATTTCGGGCAATCGAAGCATTATGTCCTAGGACAAATTCATTTGGTACCATTGACGAGCCTAATTCGCTGCAGATAAGTGCTAAGAAAATGACTGTTTCGATCTCCTTGACCTAAGGAATTCAAATATATGACACGTGCGATACGAAAAGCTGTTCTCCCGGTTGCAGGTCTGGGCACCCGCTTCCTTCCTGCAACAAAAGCCGTTCCAAAAGAAATGCTGACCATTCTGGATCGGCCTATCATCCAATACGTGGTTGATGAAGCTCGCACTGCCGGGATTGAGCACATCGTATTTGTAACAGGCAGAAACAAGCAGGTGATCGAAGATCACTTCGATATTGCTTACGAGCTGGAAGAAACTCTGCGTCGCAGAAACAAAGACCATGCGTTGGAACTTCTTGAAAAGATCCGCCCTTCCGCAGGTACAACCAGTTTCACCCGTCAGCAGGAACCTCTCGGCCTGGGGCATGCGATCTGGTGTGCACGCGACATCATCGGCAATGAACCTTTCGCTATTTTGCTGCCAGACATGCTGATGAAAGCACCGAAAGGCTGCCTCTCACAAATGGTAGAGGCCTATGAGAACCATGGCGGCAACATCATCTCAGTTGAGGAAGTGCCGTGGGATCAGACACACAAATACGGCATTGTCGAGCGGGGTGCTCCACGCACTGACGACACCTTCTCCATCACAGGTATGGTTGAGAAGCCAGCAGAGGGGACTGCACCATCTAATCTCTACATCAATGGCCGTTATATCCTGCAGCCAGAGATTTTTGGGCTTCTCGAAAAACAGAGCACCGGTGCCGGTGGTGAAATCCAGCTCACCGATGCCATGCTCACACTGATGGGCCAGCAGGACTTCCACGGCGTCGAATTCCGTGGAGAAACATACGACTGTGGTTCTCGCTCAGGGTTCTTATCGGCAAATGTCGCTTATGCATTGGATGATTCGGAGCTGGCTGCTCAGCTACGCCCAATGCTGGACAAGCTTCTTGTAAAAACCAGCTGAGTATCGGGAAACGTGAAATGGAAAAAGTACTTGTAACAGGCACTGCCGGCTTTATCGGCAACGCTGTAGCCCTCCGTCTGTTACAAAATGGCTATCATGTCATCGGCCTGGATTGTGTCACAGACTACTATGATGTGACGCTGAAGGAAGAGCGACTGAAACGCCTCACATCCTCTAACCATTTCACAGAGGAACGGATTAGGCTTGAAGATGCAGAAGCTGTTATGCGCATCTTCAAGCAACATGCACCGTCAAAGATCATTCACCTTGCTGCTCAAGCAGGTGTGCGCTACTCGCTGGAAAGCCCTCAATCTTATGTCGATGCAAACGTCACTGGCTTTTTATCTATACTGGAAGGCGCTCGCGCGCATAATGTAAAGCATCTGGTCTATGCTTCCACCAGCTCTGTCTACGGGCTAGATGAAACGATGCCGTTGTCGACACATCGCGGTGGCAATCATCCGGTTTCATTTTATGCTGCGACTAAAAAAGCCAACGAGGCCATGGCCCATTCCTATGCACACCTCTTTGACATCCCTTGCACCGGCCTACGGTTCTTCACCGTGTACGGTCCTTGGGGGCGCCCAGATATGGCTCTGTTCAAGTTCACCAAAGCTATATTAGAGGGTAAACCTGTCCCTCTGTTCAACCACGGCAATATGATCCGCGATTTCACATACGTGGATGATATTGTGGAAGGTATTGTGCGGGTTGCAAACCTTCCGCCAAAACGTACGGATGATTGGGATGGAAAAGCAGCTGATCCAGCGACCTCCAGCGCACCGTATCAGGTCTTCAACATCGGCAACAGCGATCCGGTTCAGCTAATGGACTATCTTGCCGCCATCGAAGACGCGCTGGGCATGACCGCAAAGAAAGAGTTCTTACCATTCCAGCCTGGAGACGTTGCAGCCACCTTCGCTGATGTTACGGATCTGATTGAGACAACGGGCTTCAAACCGCAAACCTCCGTAAAGGCAGGGGTTGCAAACTTCGTCAAATGGTATCGGGATTACTACAATGTGTAGGACATCCCAAGGTGCCATTTTATGGAAGAAATCGTCTCAGTTGTCGGGCTTGGCTATGTAGGCTTGCCTGTTGCTTGTGCGTTAGCGCATGCAGGTATCAAAACCATTGGTTACGACATAGATCGTCACCGGGTCCAAGAGCTTCTCGAGGGAAATGACAGAACTGCATCTGTCAGCAAGACGGCTCTTTCTTCCAAAAACCTAACGCTCACGTATTCCGCGCCTGATATCAGACAGGCGCGGATCCACATTGTTGCAGTCCCCACTCCAATAAACATCTCCAAACGCCCTGATCTCGGCCCAATCAAAAAAGCCTCCAAAATCGTTGGGGCCTTCATGAAGCCCAACGACATCGTAGTGTTCGAATCTACAGTCTATCCCGGCGCCACCGAAGAGATCGCGATCCCCCTTTTGCAACGAGAATCCGGCCTGCGATTTCAGAAGGATTTCCAGATTGGATACTCACCTGAACGGATCAATCCCGGCGATAAAAAACATACACTTTCGAATCTGCTCAAAATCGTTTCAGCCAGTTCAGAGGATGCACTTGAAACACTGGCCGAGCTGTACGGAAAGATCGTCAAAGCAGGTGTTTACAAAGCCTCATCCATTAAAGTCGCTGAAGCTGCAAAGGTCATTGAAAATACACAGCGTGATTTGAATATAGCGCTTATGAATGAGCTCTCCATGCTATTTCATGCCATGGATATCGATACTCGCGATGTTCTGGAAGGTGCTTCAACCAAATGGAACTTCCTGCCATTTCATCCCGGTTTGGTCGGCGGACACTGTATCGGCGTTGACCCTTACTACCTGACAGATAAAGCGCACCAGCTTGGTTTCTCCCCTCAGGTCATCCTTGCAGGACGAGGAACCAATGAAAGTATGAGTAGATTCATTGCAACAGAAGTCATTCAGGGGTGCGTAAAACTTGCACGCCCTATGCCACCTCGCATTGCCATTTTAGGCATCACATACAAGGCAGACGTGCCTGATACGCGAAATTCCAAAGTAATCGACCTGATTAGAGAACTGGAACGCTTCGGTGCCCATATCTTCGCTGTTGATCCTTTAGCAGATCCGGAACACACGAAAGATCACTTTGGCGTCGAACTCTACCAGGAAACTCCGCCAGGTGACTGTGATGCAGTTATTCTGGCTGTCCCCCATCATGCTTTCTTCGAAAACGAAGAACCTTGGCATGTGATGGAGCGGTACTTAAGTGCAGAAAAAGTCTTTGTGGCCGATCTTCATGGCCTCTTGGAAAGAGAGAAGACACCAGAACATGTGCTTCTATGGCGCCTATAGAAAAGGCTTGGGCATTCACACGCCCAAGCCTTCGTAGTTTTTATGTTCACTGAACCCTATGACCAAACATAAGGCTCCCTGTCACCACGTGCCCAGTCTTCTTTGGTCTGCTGGCGGAATTCTTCAAATCGACCTTCATCAATCGCATCACGGATGCCCTGCATCAGGTACTGGTAGTAAGCAAGGTTGTTCCAGGTCAACAGCATCGCAGCCAGACCTTCATTCACACGCACCAGATGGTGTAGGTAAGCGCGGGAGTATTTGGAAGTTGCTTCACAGTTGGATTGCTCATCCAACGGGCGCGGATCTTCAGAATGGCGCGCATTCTTCAGGTTCACTTTACCAAATCGGGTATAGGCCAAACCATGACGGCCAGCACGGGTTGGCATCACACAGTCAAACTGATCAATACCACGCGCGACACTTTCCAGAATATCTTCTGGTGTGCCAACACCCATCAGATAACGCGGCTTGTCCTTTGGCATCGCAGGCGTCGTGATCTCCAGCATCTTCAGCATGACGGCCTGAGGCTCACCAACGGCCAGACCACCAACGGAATAACCTTCCATCGGAAGCTCACCAAGCCGCTGAGCAGATTCAACACGCAGATCCGGCACGTCACCGCCCTGAACAATACCGTAAAGGCCCTGCCCCTTTTCTGGGCCGCCCATTTTCTCAAACTGAGCACGGGAGCGTTCAGCCCAACGCAAAGACAATTGCATGGCGCGCTCAACTTCATCCCGCTCAGCAGGAAGAGCAATACACTCATCAAGCTGCATCTGGATATCAGAACCAAGCAGGCCCTGAATTTCGACAGAACGCTCCGGGCTCATGAAATGCTTTGATCCATCATGGTGAGACGAGAAGGTTACGCCTTCTTCTGTCATCTTGCGAAGACCAGACAAGGACATCACCTGGAACCCACCAGAGTCTGTCAGGATCGTGTGATCCCATCCCATAAATTTGTGCAGGCCACCAAGTTTGGCAATCCGCTCAGCAGTCGGGCGCAGCATCAAATGGTATGTGTTACCGAGAACAACATCCGCCCCCAGATCACGCACCTGCTGCGGATACATAGCCTTTACAGTCGCCTGTGTACCAACCGGCATAAACGCAGGTGTACGAACCTTGCCGTGCGGCGTTGTAATTTCACCGCGGCGCGCCATGCCATCTGTTTTCAGCAGCTTGAAGGAAAACGGCTTGGTGCCTTGCTGTGTTTCACGAGATGTTTCGGTCATTTGGAAGCCTTCTTGAACAGCAGCGAGCTGTCTCCATAACTGTAAAAACGGTAGCCAGTGCTGATCGCATGCTCATAAGCAGCGCGCATTTCGTCCATACCACTCAGCGCACTCACAAGCATAAACAGCGTTGAGCGCGGTAAATGGAAGTTGGTCATCAGCGCATCAATGGCTTTGAACTGATAGCCCGGCGTAATGAAAATGTCGGTGCTCTGAGAAATCGGGTTAATCACGCCGTCCTCAGAAACTGAGCTCTCAAGAATGCGCAGTGAAGTTGTACCAACAGAAACAATCTTGTTGCCACGGGCACGAACAGCGTTGAGCGCTGCAGCTGTCTCACCGCTGATCTCGCCATACTCAAAGTGCATTTTATGGTCTTCAGTCTTGTCGGCTTTGACTGGCAAAAACGTGCCAGCGCCCACATGAAGCGTCACGAAGTGTTTCTCAACACCGCGCTCTTCAAGGGCAGCAAACAGCTGGTCCGTAAAATGCAAGCCAGCAGTGGGTGCAGCAACAGCACCCTCATATTTTGCGTAGATGGTTTGATAGTCTTTGCGATCCTGATCGTCTTCTGCACGTTTGGCTGCAATGTATGGCGGCAACGGAATGTGCCCCACCTGCGCAATCGCAGCATCCAACTCACCGGCAGAACGGTCAAACTCAAACAGAATGTCACCAGCCTCGGATTTCTCAGTCACAACAGCAGAAAACTCTGCAGTATCTTTACTTTCCTCATCAAAAGCAAAACGAACAGTATCGCCAACTTTCAGTTTCTTAGCTGGACGAACAAAGGCACGCCATTCCTTCGCGCTGGCACGCTGGTGCAATGTCACACCAACTTTTGCCGTCACGCCATCACGCGAGCGGAAGCCAAGCAGCTGTGCCGGAATAACTTTTGTATCATTAAAGACGAGCGCATCACCCGGCTCTAAAAGATCAGGCAGAGACAGCACCTGATCATCTGTCAGCAGTTGCTCACCATCAGGACGCACCACCAACATCCGAGAACTATCACGCGGAACTGCCGGGCGGAGCGCAATGTTTTCCGGTGGCAGATCAAAATCAAAATCATCAACCAGCATAGGGTATCCAGTTTTACAAAACAGCAAATCAGCGCCGCACAGTATGTGGTCGCCATCTCCGTGCTGTCTTATTGGAATTATTGCCAAATCCGTTTGTATTCTGCAGGCCTTGCTGTCACCTGTCCCGCAGTCAAACGATTGAAGCCAGAGGGAGATACCTCCTGACGCGATTTAGGTCAACCTGTTTAGAAGAGCGCTGCGTCCATTTGCATGGCCCCAACAAAAAGGCCCGGCAAATTGCCGAGCCTTTTGTAATTCACAGTGCGTTCGCTATTAAGCGTCCGCAGCAACCTTCAAAGAGACAATCTTATCTGGGTTGGAAACAGGCTCACCACGTTTGATCTTGTCAACGTTGTCCATACCTTCAACAACCTGACCCCATGCGGTGTACTGACCGTCGAGCCAGGATGCATCGCCGAAGCAGATGAAGAACTGGCTGTCGCCGGAGTTTGGATCCATAGAGCGAGCCATGGAGCAAGTGCCGCGAACGTGTTTCGCATCATTGAACTCAGCTTTCAGCTTCTTGCCGGAGCCGCCAGTACCTGTGCCCTGAGGGCAGCCGGTCTGAGCCATGAAGCCGTCAATCACACGGTGGAACACGATGCCGTCATAAAAGCCTTCACGTGCGAGCTCTTTAATACGAGCAACGTGGTTAGGTGCCAGGTCAGGACGCAGTTCAATAACAACGTTACCCTGAGTGGTTTCCAGCAGCAGTGTGTTTTCTGGATCTTTGATATCAGCCACGGGACTGTCCTTTATCTTAGAATAAGTCTGAGTGCAGACATAGCCTCTACTTGGCGTCTGCCGCAACCTGCATTTTGATGATCTTATCAGGGTTACGAACAGGTTCGCCGCGTTTGATCTTGTCTACAGCGTCCATTCCGGAAACCACGTCACCAAATACGGTGTACTGACCATCAAGCCAGGACCCATCATTGAACATGATGAAGAACTGAGAGTTCGCACTGTTCGGGCTGCGGGAACGTGCCATGCCAAGAGTACCACGCTTGAATGGAGCCTTGGAGAACTCAGCCTTCAGGTCAGGCATTTCAGAGCCGCCTATGCCTGTGCCGGTTGGGTCGCCAGTCTGCGCCATGAAGCCATCAATCACACGATGGAATACGATGCCATCATAAAAGCCTTCACGTGTAAGCTGTTTAATACGCTTCACATGCTCAGGTGCAAGATCAGGACGCAGCGCAATTTCAACGCGTCCGTCTTTTAGGTCCAGATAAATCGTGTTTTCAAGATCTTTCGCGCTGGCAGTGAATGGCATCATAAATGCGCCCACAACCATCGCACATGCTGTCAGGATACGTAGCAAGATTTCTGTCCTTGTCTTAGCCAAGGCGTACCTCTCAAACTCCCAATTGGCTTTCGAAAAGAGATACGCACACAAAACAAAATTTAGCGGGTGTTATGTGATTGCACATAAACGCGACGCGCTAAAAAAGTCTAACCCTATCAAATAGGCAGTCTTTTCTGTTGCGTTGTTTTTAAGCAATCTCAAAGCGCTTTTTAAGCGCAGCCTCAACACACTTGGGGACAAACGAACTGTAATCTCCCCCCATCTTTGCAATCTGGCGCACCAGTGTAGCCGTAATGGGGCGCATCACTGGTGAGCTTGGAAAAAATACGGTCTTGATGTCAGGTGCCATCGCCCCATTCATTCCAGCCATCTGCATTTCATAATTGAGATCAGTCGAGTCTCGGAGTCCACGCACCAGAATGTTAGAGCCATGCTCTCGCGCTGCATCCACTACCAGCCCAGTAAAGGAGACTGTACGAATACGAGCAGCATTTTCTGCACCAAACTGCTCTTCACAAGCAAGGCGGATCAACTCCACACGTTCTTCAAAGGAAAACAACGGAGCCTTGGAAGCCTGAATGCCAATAGCTACAATTACCTCATCAGCCAAAACCAATGATTGCTCCAGAATGTCCAGATGACCGTGTGTCATAGGATCAAATGACCCCGGATAAAGTGCAATGCGCTTCATATAATCTCTCGCGTCACAAATGCCTCTCCCCATAAGCATCATAAATGACACTTACCTTTTGGGCTTTGGCGAGATTGAACCCATTTTATCCATGCGTTTCAAGCTATTTCTGACAATTAGGCCATACCATATAGGACAGATCATGCAGAATTGGATCGATAGTTGGATCTACCCAAGACGTGCTTCTAGAAAAGCACAATGAAAGTCGCAAAATCCAAATCACTCATAAAATTGCAATTCCCTCTCTCAGAATGAAATAACCAGAAACAAAAAAGGCGGAGCACATGCCCCGCCTTTTTTCTAGAATCTACATCACTTACTCAGTGCTTGGCGCTTCACCACCGTCACCCTCAGGTGTCGGAGCAGCGCTCTCTGCGTCTGCTCCTTCGGTGTCTGCACCGGTCTCGACGGCGCCTTCTACGTCAGCGTTTTCATCGTCATCAGCTTCGCTAATGCGCTCCACTGCAACAACTTGCTCTTCAGCAGAGGTATTGAACACGGTCACACCTTGTGTCGAACGACCTGCAATGCGGATGCCGTTAACCGGGCAACGGATCAGCTGTCCACCATCGGTCACCAGCATAATCTCGTCGCTGTCCTCACTACGGAAAGACGCAACCAGGCGGCCATTACGATCATTCACCGTCATCGCCGCGATACCCTTACCGCCACGACCGGTAGTGCGGTACTCGTACGAGCTTGTGCGCTTGCCATAACCCTTTTCAGAAACAGTAAGAATGACTTCTTCACTCTCGTCCATCTCTTTAAAGCGTTCTTCGGAGATGCCAGCGTCCTCAAAGGACACATTATCTTCTGCTTCCTCACCGCGCATTGCACGGGAAAGCTTCAGATAAGCCGTCCGCTCTTCGGAATCGCACTCAAAGTGACCAAGGATCGTCATAGAGATGACGTGATCACTCTCAGCAAGGTTGATCCCCCGAACACCAACGGAGTTACGGCCAGAGAACACACGAACATCCGTTGCCGGGAAGCGAATACACATCCCCGATGAGGTCGTCAGCAGAACGTCATCATCTTCCGTCGAAGTCATAACGTTGACGATGCCATCGCCCTCTTCCAACTTCATGGCGATCTTGCCGTTTTTGTTGATCTGAGCGAAGTCTGAAAGCTTGTTCCGGCGGATGGTTCCACGCTTGGTCGCAAACATCACGTCCAGTTCAGCCCACGTTTCCTCGTTCTCAGGAAGCGGCAAAATAGATGTGATGCGTTCACCCTGCTCCAGAGGAAGCATATTGACCAAAGCATTACCACGTGCCTGAGGGCTGGCCAGAGGCAAGCGCCAGACTTTCATCTTGTAAGCGATACCGCGTGAAGAGAAGAACAGAACCGGCGTATGAGTATTGGCAACGAACAGACGGGTTACAAAGTCTTCGTCTTTCGTCCGCATGCCAGACCGGCCCTTACCGCCACGACGCTGTGCACGATAGGTGTCCAGAGGAACGCGTTTGATGTAACCGGTATGAGATACAGTCACGACCATATCTTCACGCTGGATCAGATCTTCATCATCCAGATCTCCACCACCATCGGTAATTTCTGTCCGGCGCGGTGTCGCAAACTCATCACGTACTTCTTCAAGCTCGGTACGAACGATGTGAAGAATACGCTCACGGCTACGCAGAATATCAAGATAATCCTTGATCTCCGTCGCCAGTTTGTCGAGTTCATCGCCAATCTCGTCACGACCCAGAGCAGTCAGACGCTGCAAGCGCAGATCCAGAATGGCGCGAGCCTGATCTTCAGAAAGCTTGAACGTACCATCTTCCTGAATAGCGTAGCGTGGATCATCAATCAGCTGGATCAGCGGCTCGATGTCTTTCGCTGGCCAGTTACGCTCCATCAGCTGACGGCGCGCAGTCGCAGGATCAGGTGCTGTGCGAATAAGATGAATAACATCATCAATGTTGGCAGTCGCAACAGCCAAACCTACGAGAACATGAGCACGATCTCGCGCTTTGTTCAGAAGGAAACGAGTCCGGCGACCAATAACCTCTTCACGGAAAGCAATAAACGCTTTCAGCATATCCTGCAGAGCAAGCTGCTCAGGACGGCCACCATTCAGAGCCACCACATTACAGCCAAAGCTCTGTTGAAGCTGAGAGTAACGATAGAGCTGGTTCAGGATAACATCAGGAACAGCATCACGCTTCAGCTCAATAACAACGCGCATGCCACGACGATCTGATTCGTCGCGAATATCAGAGATGCCCTCAATCCGCTTTTCACGAACAAGCTCTGCGATCTTTTCGATCATAGAGGATTTGTTCACCTGATAAGGGATTTCAGTGACAATCAAAGCCATACGGCCTGAGCGAATTTCTTCCGTCTCAACCCGGCTGCGCATAAGAACGGAACCACGTCCGGTCTCATAAGCTGATTTGATGCCAGCACGGCCAAGAATAATACCACCGGTCGGGAAGTCCGGACCCGGGATAATCTCCATCAGCTCTGGCAGAGTGATTTCAGGGCGCTCGATCATTGCGATCGTGCCATCAATCACTTCACCCATGTTATGCGGCGGAATATTGGTCGCCATACCAACAGCAATACCGCCAGCACCATTTACCAGCAGGTTCGGGTAGCGTGCTGGGAGAACTTCAGGTTCCGTCTCGGAGCCATCGTAGTTCTCATTGAAGTTCACCGTATCTTTGTCGATATCGGAAAGCTGTGTCTGAGCAACTTTTTCGAGGCGACACTCTGTGTAACGCATCGCAGCAGCACGGTCACCATCAACCGAGCCAAAGTTGCCCTGCCCATTAATGAGTGGCAGGCGCATGGAAAAATTCTGCGCCATACGAACAAGAGCATCATAAATCGCACTATCACCATGTGGGTGATATTTACCCATAACGTCACCAACGACGCGGGCGGATTTACGATAGGGCTTGTTCCACTCATATCCGTTTTCATGCATAGAATACAGAATACGGCGGTGAACCGGCTTCAAACCATCACGAACATCGGGAAGCGCACGGCTCACAATCACGCTCATTGCGTAATCGAGATAGCTGCGCTTCATTTCATCTGTGATAGAGACGGGCCGAATGTCGCTAGGTAGGCCACCTGGTGGTGTACTTAAGTCCTGATCTGCCAAGGATTATTCTCATCAATTTTAAGTCAGAATTCCTAGCCTTTATAGCCGATTCAAACCGCAGAACCAAACGCCACAAGCCCTGAAAAGACACCTAATAACAACTACCTTACCCCACGGCCTCATCGACCACTGGTTACTAGGCCTTTCTACACAGTTTCGTTGCTCAAAAGCATCGCTCTTCCTCATAAAAATACTAAGCTATACGCAGGCAGTGCAAAATCCTATCAAACTCTTGCCAAATACAACATTGTCTGGTAGCGCCCTCTCAAGAACCGCAGAAATGCGGGTAAAAGCGCCCAAAGATGGGCTAAACCACATACAAGGTAAAGCGCAATGCTCATTGAGTTCCTCATCAATGCATTTGCCATGCTGTTTGTCACCATCGACCCGATTGGTCTGGCACCAATTTTTCTGGCCGTAACCGCCGGGGCAAGCAGTGTTGAGCGCCGTCAGATCGCGATTAAAGCCATAGTCATTTCTGGCATCACGCTCCTGGCATTTTTCTTTGCCGGACGCCAGCTTCTGGAAGTTCTCGGCATCTCTCAAGCTGCATTTAAGGTTGCGGGCGGCCTTCTGCTCTTCATCATTGCAACTGAGATGGTGTTCGAACATCGCCAAAAGCGTAAAGCTGAAAGTGCGGAAAAGGTTGTCGAACAGGAAGACCTGTCCCAGACAGCAGTGTTCCCGCTGGCAATTCCGCTCATTGCAGGTCCGGCAACTATCTCTGCAATCATCCTGCTCGCCGGTCAGGCACCAGGCTTTGCTGGCCAGATGAGCCTGATCGCAGTCCTTCTGTCTGTGCTCGCACTCAGCTTCTTCGTGTTTCTGCTGGCAGCACGCATCGATAAACTGCTCGGCTCTACAGTCCAGCTCATCATCACCCGTCTTTTTGGTGTGATCCTCGCAGCACTGTCCGTTCAGTTCGTTGCAGACGGCATCTTCTCGTTAATCGAGATGCATTCATAATTCAGGTGAGCGCCCATACCTCTTGTGGGCGCTCTTCTCTCCAAATGAGTTAAAGCTTGCAGTCCCAAATCCCCTTCGTAAAGTCGCCCTTGTATTTTACGGAGGATTCGAATGGCTGCCCACGGCTCAAAAAAAGTGATTTTCGCCGCCCTTGCTGGCAACACACTCATTTCAATCACCAAATTTGCTGCCGCAGCCTATACCGGGTCTGCCGCAATGCTATCCGAAGGCATTCACTCGCTCGTTGACACAGGAAACCAGGGCCTGCTGCTGCTTGGCATGAAGCGCGCTGAAAAACCTGCAGATGAAAAACACCCGTTCGGATATGGCTCAGAAATTTACTTCTGGGCATTTGTCGTCGCCATCATGATTTTCGCCGTTGGTGCAGGAATTTCGCTCTACGAAGGCATTCAGAAAATTCTCAATCCTCACCCGATTGAATCTGCCCTGATCGCTTACATCGTCCTTGGACTCGCAATCATTTTTGAAGGCTGGGCCTGGATGGTCGCCTACAAAGAGTTCAAAAAAACCAAAGGCAAGCGCCCTTTCCTTGCCGCTGTGCGCGACAGCAAAGACCCAACAGTTTTCACAGTGCTTTTCGAAGATACAGCCGCAATGCTTGGCTTGCTCGTCGCACTTGTCGGCATCTACGGCGCTCAAGCTTTGGGCATTGCATGGCTGGACGGAGCAGCCTCTGTCGTAATTGGCCTCATCCTCGCAGGCACAGCATTTGTACTGGCATTGGAAACCAAGGGCCTCCTCATCGGCGAAAGCGCTTCTGACGAACTTGTTGCCTCCGTACGAGAAATTCTACAGGCACCAGCAGCCGTCAAAGGCGTGAATGAAATCCGCACCCTGCACTTGGGCCCAAATGACGTCCTTCTCGCAGCCTCGCTGGATTTCGAAGACGCTCTGACAGCAGGTGCAGTTGAAGAAGTCATCTTCTCACTGGAAGACACGATCAAACGGGCACAACCATTGATCGGACGCGTATTCCTTGAAGTTCAGGCTGCACGCGATCATCAGATTCTTGAGGGCGAGTAGTTTATCCGCCTAGTGACTTACAAATTAGACCCTTAAGAAGCTTACATACTAAGAATTTTGGAGCAGACAATGACCATACTTGTAACAGGCGGCTGCGGATATATTGGAAGCCACATGACGTGGTGTCTTCACGACGCAGGAGAGGATTTTGTCGTCATAGACAATCTGTCCACGGGCTTCGACTGGGCCATCCCGCAAAGCACCAAGCTATACGAAGGCGAAATCACAGACCTTGATCTGCTCCAGACAATCATCCGCAACCACGACATCTCTGCGGTCATTCACTTCGCGGGCTCAATTATCGTCCCAGAATCCGTCTCTAACCCATTGAAATATTATGAGAATAACACAGCAGCTTCACGCACATTAATTGAAGCCTGCGTGAAGAATGGCATCAAGCATTTCATTTTCTCATCAACTGCAGCAGTTTATGGTGATCCAGAAGTTATTCCAGTTTCTGAAGATACCCCTTTAACTCCCTTAAGCCCCTACGGCACTTCAAAGTTGATGACAGAACTTATGTTGCGCGACACGGCCGCCGCCCACGAGTTCAAATACACGGCTCTACGCTATTTTAATGTGGCAGGCGCTGACCCCGAAGGTCGCACTGGCCAATCCACCAAGAACGCGACCCACCTGATCAAAGTGGCCTGCGAAGCTGCCCTCGGTAAGCGCACCCATCTCGGCATTTTTGGCGATGATTTCGACACACCAGATGGGACTGGAGTGCGCGATTACATCCACGTTTCCGACCTCGCAAGCGCACATTACCTCGCCCTAAAACGCCTGCGCGATGGCGGAGATAGCATTATCATGAACGCAGGCTACGGTGACGGCTACTCAGTCCTTCAGGTCATCGATGCTGTGAAAGCCGTATCAGACGTTAATTTTGAGGTGAAAAAAGAACCGCGCCGTGCTGGCGACTCTCCAAAAGTTGTCGCAGACAACTCCAGAATCATGAGCAATCTGGAATGGAAGCCACGCTTTGATGACCTGCCAACAATCGTAAAACATGCGCTGGATTGGGAGAAAAAGCTCCAATTCAAAAACAGTCTTTAGACGCTATTGCGCCGGCTGAACTCCTCAGTCGGCGCACTTTTCTGCGAAGCACTAAACGCTCCATCTATGGGATACGGATAACACGATCTCCGGGCTGAATACCCAATTCAGCCGCGCGCCCAGCCACCACCTCTAAAACATATTGAGCAGGCAAACCGGAAGGGATGATCTCTTCCGAATACGGCACTGTGTTCGCAGCAATGCTTTTAACTTTATAGTCAGACCCGATGAAAATGATATCGAGCGAAGTCGGCGTATTCTTCATCCAGAAGTACTGAAGACCCGACTGCGGGAAAATGAACAGCATCCCCTGATCAGCTGTCAGATCCGTTCGGCCCATCAAGCCTTGGGCCCTGTCATCAGGCGTTTCAGCGACCTCAACTTGGAACTCATGCGTTCCATTGGCACTACGCACTTCAAGAATTTCAGTTCTCATACCTGCAGCAACCGTCGATGTCATACCCAGCAAAACAAAAATGAATGCAATTCGAAGAACCGTCATAAAGCTTAAAACCTCGTTTTCTTTAGCTTTGAGCCAAAGAAAAACCCTTGGCAAGTCACCAAGGGCTTAAAATCAGCAAATATCAGGAATGTGATCTGAAAACGGTAAGACTCTCGTCAGTGAGATGCCGGAATGTGAGTACCACTCCCAACAGGCCGAACTTCCGCAGCCATCTTGCCTTTCGGCCCGTCACCAAAGCGCACCTGCACCTTTTGGCCAGGCCGCAACTCCGTAATACCGAAACGACGTAGCGTTTCCATATGAATGAAGATATCTTCCGTGCCTTCGCCGCGCGTCAGGAAACCAAAGCCCTTGACCCGGTTAAACCACTTTACTTCTGCGTCGATAAAACTACCCTCTGGTGTCACCTGCACGTGCGTCCGAGAAGGTGGCAGCTGAGAAGGATGAACCGCATAACTCTCATCCATGGAAAGAATGCGCATCGCCTGCAATCCGCGCGGACGATTAAGCACCTCGCAAACAACACGCGCACCTTCATACGCCGTCTGATAGCCGTCCCTGCGCAAGCATGTAACATGCAACAAGACGTCAGGCAGATCGTCTTCCGGCTCTACAAAACCATAGCCTTTACCAATATCAAACCACTTGATTGTTCCTGCCACTTGAAGAACATCTAAGGCTGTATCGTCAACCAGGTCCTCGACAGAGCCTAACTGAGGCGCCGTTTTTACCACCATGATGAATGCCCCGAAATTTGCCGCATCTGAAATGTAACGCTCGATCAAAACCGAACACCACTTGATTCCACAAAAAGAATATCATTACGCCCGACGGCAAAAAGGTAAAAAATTAACAAAGAGCTAAATGATCCCCCATTGATTTGGTTAGTGTTGTCCTATCAACACCATTTACCTGAAGTTTGGAGGGGGTATAGCTAACACTACTGAAGATTTTATCCCATGAATCCCCGCGTTACTTTCAAAGTCTCAGCTTGTCATCAGATACACACTATTGCGGAGCATACCTTGCATATTCAGAATTCAGAAATACTAGGCACCCTTCCCTCCTAGCTTTTTTCGCGCTAGCTTCGGCCAACTTCAACCTCTGCTGGTTCCCACTTCACAGAGCCAATCCCATAAAAGAAAGAGTTCGACATGCGTTATCTACACACCATGGTCCGCGTTAAAGATCTTGATGAATCCCTGAAGTTTTATTGCAGTATCTTTGGGCTGGAAGAAGTTCGCCGTCACGAAAGCGAAGCCGGCCGCTTCACGCTTGTCTTCCTGGCTGCGCCTGAAGACAAAGAAAGCTTCAGCGCATCTTCCGCACCAGCACTCGAGCTAACATACAACTGGGATCCGGAAGAGTACGCCGGAGGTCGCAACTTCGGCCACCTCGCCTATGAAGTCGACAATATCTATGAGACCTGCGAAAAGCTTCAAGCCTCTGGGATCACAATCAACCGACCACCACGCGACGGTCGTATGGCATTCATTGTTTCTCCAGATGGAATTTCCATTGAGCTTTTGCAAAAAGGTGGAAGCCTTGAGCCAGCTGAGCCATGGCTCTCCATGGGCAACACCGGCAGCTGGTAATTTCAGCACAAGTATTTCAGCGCCTCAATTTCAATTGAGGCGCTGAAATCTAACAATAATTAAGAAAAGAATAGACCAAATCCATATTTGTGGATTGTTTGAATTATAAAATTTTAAGCACTAGACAATATCCTGCTGAAAACTTATAAGCCTCTTCACAGCGCGCCACATTGCGCAAATGCTGTAGAGTGCGCCCATCGTCTAGCGGTTAGGACGCCGCCCTTTCACGGCGGAAACAGGGGTTCGATTCCCCTTGGGCGTACCAATTCTCTCCTTAAATTTATTTGTTTTGCTAGCATCGCATCTTCATGCGCTGTTTCTCAATTATTTTGAGAGCAAGTACTGACGACACATCTCTGCGAACGAGCTCCCCAATCCTCATAGCCGCGACCAGTCCACTTAAGCCCGAGTAAAGTCGCAAGGTAAGACCCTTACCCACATCACCCTCTGATCAGGACCCCACGCCGGAACACAAAAAAGCCCGGCAGTGAACCTGCGCTCACTCCGGGCCATCTTGAATTACATGCTTGGCTTAGAACGGAATTTCATCGTCCATTCCACCGCCGAAACCGCCAGATGGTGCTTGGCCACCACCGCCGCCACCGCCGAAGCCGCCGCCCTGATTGCTGGAGCCGCCACCACCAAAGCCACCGCCCTGGTCGTATCCGCCGCCACCGCCGCCGCTGCCGCCGAAGCCTCCGGACTGACCACCCTGGCCGCCTGCACCACCGCCTTCGCCGCGACCATCAAGCATAGTCAGCGTAGAGTTGAAGCCCTGCAGAACGATCTCGGTGGAGTATTTATCCTGGCCGCTCTGGTCCTGCCATTTGCGAGTTTGCAACTGACCTTCGATGTAAACCTTGGAGCCTTTGCGCAGGAATTGCTCGGCAACCTTTGCAAGACCTTCATTAAACACAACAACACGGTGCCATTCGGTCCGCTCACGGCGCTCGCCGCTATTACGGTCACGCCAGCTCTCCGAAGTAGCGATACGCAAGTTGACGATCGGACGACCGTCCTGCGTACGGCGAATTTCCGGATCTGCGCCCAAATTTCCAACCAAAATGACTTTATTGACGCTACCGGCCATTGAATTACTCCTAAGTCTGAACTCGCCCAAAGTTTAAGCGAGTTAAGTTGGCAAGTAACCTATGCTCCGCGCTCTACAATTCAAACAGACTTTCTCAAACCCGCGGTGGTTGTCCACATTTCCTAGGCTTTCAGTCGGAATATCAGGCGCCCGCAAGCAAGGCTCTCTGCTCGTTCTATTTTTGTTCCGATACAATGCCTTGCAAAACTGCCAAGTTCAACTCTCAATTTTTCTAAAAGACAATTTTACGCGAGCAAACTCAAAAAGGCTTGCTCCTTAAAATTGTTCCGTTTATGTTCCACCTGATTTCCAGCGCTCATTCTCCTGCATTTTGAGGATCGCGCCCAGACCTGTTTTGCTTTTTATATGCGAACTCGGTATCCGTGATAAAGGACAGTTCCATGGCGAAGTCGCCAACACATGACACACAAAATACTCCAGCGCGCGCAGACCTTATGAAGCAGATCACTGTACGTGGCGCTCGCGAACATAACTTGAAGAATGTGGACCTGGATCTTCCACGAGACAGCCTGATCGTCATGACTGGCCTGTCCGGCTCAGGCAAATCCTCTCTTGCCTTCGATACAATTTACGCTGAAGGGCAGCGCCGCTACGTTGAAAGCCTGAGCGCTTACGCCCGCCAGTTCCTTGAAATGATGCAGAAACCGGACGTAGATCAGATCGATGGCCTGTCACCTGCAATCTCCATTGAACAGAAAACCACCTCAAAAAACCCACGCTCCACAGTCGGCACAGTCACAGAAATCTATGACTACATGCGCCTCCTATTCGCGCGCGTAGGCATTCCATACTCTCCGGCAACGGGCCTTCCAATTGAAAGTCAGACCGTCTCCCAAATGGTAGACCGAATTCTGACATTGGAAGAAGGAACCCGCCTTTACCTGCTGGCCCCAATCGTGCGTGGCCGCAAAGGCGAGTATAGAAAAGAACTCGCTGAGCTCATGAAAAAGGGCTTCCAGCGCGTAAAAGTTGACGGCGAGTATTATGAAATCGCCGATGCGCCCACTCTGGATAAGAAGTTCAAACACGATATTGACGTCGTTGTTGACCGTATCGTCGTGCGTGAAGATATGGCTGGCCGCCTGGCAGATTCTCTGGAAACCGCACTGGAGCTTGCCGAAGGCCTCGCTACTGTTGAGTTTGCAGATCAGCAGGATGAGAAAGGCAAAGCAAAGCAGCTCATTTTCTCAGAAAAGTTCGCCTGCCCGGTCTCCGGCTTCACGATCCCGGAGATTGAACCGCGCCTGTTCTCGTTCAACAACCCGTTTGGCGCATGCCCGACTTGCGATGGTCTCGGCACAAAACTGGCGTTTGAAGCCGAACTCGTTGTACCGGACCAAACCCTGTCCCTTCGAGGCGGCGCGATCCTGCCATGGTCAAAAACCGGTTCAACCTCTCCTTATTACACCCAAACACTGGAAGCATTGGCCAAGCATCATAAGCAGCCAATGACCAAAGCTTGGAAAGACCTTCCTGAAGACTTCCGCAATGCGGTGCTGTTCGGAACCGGCAACACTAAAGTGCAGTTTGTTTATGATGACGGCACTCGCTCTTACAAAACCGAAAAGCCATTCGAAGGCGTTGTCGGCAACATCGAGCGGCGCTGGCGTGAAACAGATTCCCAGATGGTGCGCGATGAGCTCTCACGCTACCAATCCGACCATGCTTGCGACGCCTGTAAAGGCTACCGTCTCAAGCCTGAGGCGCTTTGCGTCAAAATAGCAGATCGCCATATAGGCGAGATCACAGCCCTTTCCATCAAAACCGCACACGACTGGTTCTCCAGCATTGATGAAAAACTCTCCGACAAGCAAAACGAAATCGCATACCGCATCCTCAAGGAAATCCGTGAGCGCCTGAAGTTCCTCAACGATGTTGGCTTGGAATACCTTTCCATGGACCGCTCTTCCGGAACCCTGTCTGGTGGTGAGAGCCAACGTATTCGCCTGGCCTCCCAGATCGGTTCCGGCCTGACCGGTGTGCTTTACGTTCTGGATGAACCATCCATCGGCCTGCACCAGCGCGACAATGCCCGCCTTCTGGAAACCCTGAAACACCTGCGCAATCTCGGCAACACTGTTATCGTGGTAGAACACGACGAAGACGCCGTCCTCACCGCAGATTATGTGGTGGATGTGGGTCCGGGCGCAGGTATCCATGGCGGACAGGTGGTCGCACAAGGCACCCCAGATGAAGTGATGGCCAATCCGGCCTCCCTCACCGGCAAGTATCTTTCCGGCAAAATGAGCATTCCGCAACCAGATGAGCCGCGCAAGATTGACAAGAACCGTCAGATCAAGGTGTTCGGCGCACGCGGTAACAACCTCAAAGACGTGAATGCTACCATCCCGCTTGGCACATTTACCTGCGTAACTGGTGTATCTGGTGGCGGCAAATCTACATTCCTGATCGATACCGTCTACAAGGCAACCGCTCGTCGCCTCAATGGCGCACGCGACAACCCTGCTCCGCATGACCGGATTGAAGGCCTGGAGCGTCTGGACAAAGTCATCGACATTGATCAGTCCCCTATTGGCAGAACGCCGCGTTCCAACCCGGCAACCTACACAGGCGCCTTCACTCCAATCCGGGAGTGGTTTGCAGGCATGCCGGAAGCAAAAACACGCGGCTACGCGCCGGGCCGCTTCTCTTTCAACGTAAAAGGCGGACGCTGCGAAGCCTGTCAGGGTGACGGTGTTATCAAGATCGAAATGCACTTCCTACCTGATGTATATGTCACCTGTGATGTTTGTAAGGGCAAGCGCTACAATCGCGAGACACTGGAAGTTCAGTTCAAGGGCAAATCCATTGCAGATGTACTGGACATGACCGTTGAAGAAGCAGCAAGCTTCTTCTCTGCCGTGCCATCCATCCGCGACAAAATGGAAACCCTCGCCCGCGTGGGCCTCGGCTACATCAAGGTCGGTCAGCAGGCCACCACCTTGTCCGGCGGTGAAGCACAACGTGTGAAACTGGCAAAGGAACTTTCCAAACGCTCAACTGGCCGTACGCTCTATATTCTGGACGAACCAACAACCGGTCTCCATTTCCACGATGTCGCCAAGCTGCTCGATGTCCTTCATGAGCTGGTCGATCAGGGCAACACAGTTCTCGTGATCGAACACAATCTGGAAGTGATCAGAACCGCAGACTGGATCCTTGACCTTGGCCCTGAAGGCGGGGACGGCGGCGGAACCATCGTCGCAACCGGCCGTCCACAGGATGTGGCAGAGGTACCAAAGAGCTATACGGGACACTTCCTCAAGGAATTGTTTGAAAGGCGAAGCGCCAGCAAACTGGACGCAGCAGAATAAAAACCAAATGGCCGGGCACTGTCCCGGTCATTTTTTTTGCAAAGACCACCACCCCAACAGTCTCTTTCCGCGAAAACAACACAAAATACCAGTCGGCGCCGCTCTATTACAAAACCTGTTCAAAGCCGGCGACACATTGAAATATGATTAAGTTTTCAGCACCAACTGCCTAAAAACAGCACTCCCAGCCCCTCAGGTATGCAGATTTGTGCCGCAAATCACAAAATTACCGCACTGCACAATCGTTAATTTTGGCATTTATGTCTTTTTGAACAATGGTAGCGCCATCATTTGCCATAATGCCATGCATTTTTTGCATATCGGACATGCGAAATGATGTGATGCACAATTGGAAAGTCTTTTGTATAAACCAACTCAAGGCCGCTGAGGAACTCCTCCCAATTAAACCTCGGCAGCCTAACATACAATCCTCAGGCAGCACCTCCTCCCAAGCTGCTTGATGGTTCTAAACAGAGATTTCCTCCCAGTTCTCTGTTTACTAGCTTCGCCCGTCGTTCCTCCCATCGACGGGCGTTAGCTGTTTTAAGGGCCTATTTTCCTCAAAACTGCCCATCGTCCTCAGTAAAGCAATCACACAAAAGAAAAGCGCACCAGCCTCGCTGATACGCTCTCCAAATCATCACTGCTTTACGCACATCACTGCGCAACTCTCATCACCAGCTCACCTGCCTGATGGGTTTTCCAAATCAGCGCTGGTCATAGTCAGCCACTTAGTCATGTGCAAAATATCAGGCGGCTTGCCATTACTTAGGCGCCAGCTGTCTACCACCCATGGAATCTCTGTGGTCGTATCCACCACAACAGCTGAAGCATGCGGATATTTGCCATCAAGGAAAAAACCGCGCGAGGCAGGCCGCGCCGCACGGTGGTATTTAAGCCAACCCTGAGAACCCGCATAAACCAGCAGGCTTGTTGTATTGGTCGCCTCATCAATGCAGTCCATCTGCCCTTTAACGTTGCCATTACCCATATCCAGCCCACCAATATCATTGGATGACCCAACCACAGGCCCAACACGCTTTTCTTGCCACTGCACCGCTTTGGAAATTGCAGCGCGTTCTGCTTCAGGGCTTCGATGCCCTCGCTTCAAAATCGTGCGTAATCGCTGTTTGTCTTTCTGGCTAAACGTCACAGCCGTGCGATATTCGCAGCCGAAACCATGACAGATGTAAAGTGTGTCACCTTTGTTTTCGATGCCACCCATCTGAGTATACCAGGTGCTTGGCTTTCTATTAATTTGGCTCATGCACGCAGTTAGCCCAATTGCGCCAACTGCAATCACGAAGGCCTGAGAAATTTTCTTCAGTTTCTTATTTGAAAAATACATGTGTTTTTGTGAATCACTTTGCACAACCATGGAAGATTGATGGCCTAAATGATTGAACTGAGCAAGTTCAGAGGCTAAGCAATTCGCAAGCGATAAACACTTAGGCTTCATCAGACGCTTTGGCGCAACAGAAGCCCAGTCGATTGGATAGGAAATGACGAAGCAGACCATACACGTGGTTGGCGGCGGCCTGGCAGGCTCCGAAGCAGCATGGCAGATCGCAGAAAAAGGCCTGAAGGTCGTTCTGCACGAAATGCGCCCAACACGTGAGACCGATGCACACAAAACAGATGACCTTGCAGAACTGGTGTGCTCCAACTCATTCCGTTCTGACGATGCTGAAAACAACGCTGTTGGCCTACTTCATGCTGAGCTACGCGCTGCCGGCTCCCTGATCATGAGATGCGCAGATGCCAACAAAGTGCCTGCTGGCGGCGCACTGGCCGTGGACCGCGATGGATTTTCCCAAGCTGTACAAGCCGCGCTGGAAGGCCACGAGAACGTAGAGATCCTCCGCGAAGAAGTGATTGAAATTCCATCAGCAGAAAGCGGTCAGGTCATTCTTGCAACCGGCCCGCTCACATCTCCAGCTCTTTCAGAGCAGATCCTGCAAGCAACCGGCGAAGACTCCCTCGCCTTTTTTGATGCGATTGCACCGATCATTCACACTGAATCCATCAATATGAACAAGGCATGGTTTCAGTCTCGCTACGACAAAGTCGGCCCGGGCGGTACGGGTAAAGATTACATCAACTGCCCAATGGATAAAGAGCAATACGAAGCCTTTATCGATGCACTGATCGGCGGCGAAAAGACCTCTTTTAAAGAATGGGAAGAAAACACACCATACTTTGATGGCTGCCTTCCAATTGAAGTGATGGCGGAACGTGGCCGCGAAACCTTGCGCCACGGCCCAATGAAACCAATGGGCCTAACCAATGCCCATCAGCCAGACATCAAAGCCTATGCCGTGGTACAGCTGCGTCAGGACAATGCCCTTGGCACGCTTTACAACATGGTTGGTTTTCAGACCAAACTGAAGTACGGCGCGCAGGCAGAAATTCTCCGTATGATCCCGGGTCTGGAAGAAGCTCAGTTTGCCCGCCTCGGTGGCCTGCACCGCAACACCTTCCTCAATTCACCGCGTCTTCTCGATGATCAGATGCGCCTCAAAGCTCTGCCACACGTGCGTTTCGCAGGTCAGATCACCGGCTGTGAAGGTTATGTGGAATCCACCGCTGTTGGATGTTTGACAGGTCTGTTTGCAGCTCATCAGGCACTTGGAACCGACATCGCACCTCCGCCAGTCACAACTGCATGCGGTGCAATCGTCAACCATATCACGGGTGGTCACATCGATCGCGAAGATGGCTCCGGCCCGCGTTCCTTCCAGCCAATGAACATCAACTTCGGCCTCCTGCCTCCTCTGGACGAAATGCCGAAGCATCCGGAAGGCAAGCGCCTGCGCGGGAAAGAAAAGACCCGCCTTAAAAAGCAGGTTATGGCCAAACGTGGTCTGGATGACTTTAAAGCATGGGTCGCGAACGTCTAACACGCACGCAACATACAATTAGAGACAGAAAGGCCGGATATTCCGGCCTTTTTCTATTTCCGCGAGAGTTTGGTAAGGCGGCGAGATGTCCGCCACATATGCCAGACACGCCGCATATGCGGCGCCCCACCGCAAACCTGCAGCGGCTCAAAACTATCTTTGTCCGCCTCATTGAAGAACAGTTCCACCTGAAACACGGGCAAAAACGCAGGCAGCACAGACGGGTCAATCCCTTCCAGTGCACTCTCACAATCATCGAGATGCTTTTTGCTCAGCTCCACCATTTCTTCAAAAGCCGCCCAGACAGCATCATTTGAACGGTTCCCTCGCAAGGCATTGGCATCCACACCGTGTCGTTCCATCACATCTTTGGGAAGGAACTGCTGGTGCCGCGAGGCCTGCCACGCAAGCGTCTGCATCAAGCCAGAGAGCGCATACGCCACACCACCATGGCCGCTGGCGTCAGAAAGCTGGCGATCAGCAGGTTTTCCGCTCAATATCATGGAGGCCAGCAGAACCACTGTAGAGCTGGTCTCCCCGCAATACCCCTCCAAATCATTGATGGTTGGCATTGGATCAGAATAAAGGTCGAACCGGCGCGCAGAAATCAGGTTGAGGAACGGCTCTCTTGGCAATTTATGATGCTCAATCGTCTCAATGATCGCCTGCGCAACCGGGTTGTGCATCACATCGCCATGATCAGTTCCACTCAGCGCATCATGCCACCATTGCAGGCGAATTTCTCCGGGCATCGGCTCATTGACCAGCTCTCGGATACGCGCAATCTCACAGGCAAAGGCGTAAAGGGCAATCAAACTCGGACGCGCAATAATCGGAGCATACAATGTGCTCAGGTAACGCTCGTAGCAGAAGCGTTTTACGAAATCATTACAGTGGTCATAGGCCTGGCTCATAGCTGGGTTCCACGCTTCTTTTTAAACGTCTTCAACTGCAATAAACACGGCTGCCACAGCTCGGTCTTCACCAAGAAGCACATTGTATGTGCGCACAGCAGCACCAGTGGACATGCTATCGACCATGATGCCCTTCTCACGAAACGGCCCCTTACGAGACTCTGGAAATGGCTTCAGCTCGTCACCAGCACCAATCAACAACACTTCAATATCGTCAGACTCTGCAAGGATTTGCGCCAGTGCCTCATCCGTAACCTCATCAAAGCTGGTTGGCGCCCAACCATAAACACCAGAGGGTACACACATCAGCGATCCACGATGAGACATATCGGCAAATCGAAAGCCGCCATTTCCGTAGGCGTCGATTTGAACCATACTTGGATAATGCGCATCCCGCACTTCCAAAGGCTCTCCACGTTTTCCCATAGTGTCCTCCAATGGCTATTTTCGCCCAGTATACGCGCAAATTGATAGCCTCTGTTTAATTACACGCGAAAGAATGTCCAATAGAAAATGGGGCTGACCACAACTGTGGTCAGCCCCATCTAAAACATTAGCTGTTTCCGCTGGTTAAGCAGATTTTGCCGGAGATGTTTCGTCGTCTTTCTTGTCAAACACGCTGGTACGAAGCTTCATGAGCATCAGCAGCGGAGAGGCAAGGAAGATAGAAGAGTAAGTCCCGATCACGATACCGAAGATCATCGCCAGCACGAAGGACTGGATCACTTCACCGCCCAGGAAGTACAATGCAAACAGCGCGAGCAAAGTGGTCACGGATGTCATTGTTGTACGGGACAAGGTCTCGTTGATGGACTTATCAAGCAGCTCTTCCAGAGAAAGACGCTTGTAACGACGCAGGTTCTCACGAATACGGTCATAAACAACCACCGTATCGTTAAGTGAGTAACCGATAATCGTCAGCACCGCCGCAATACTGGACAGCGTAAAGTCCAGCTGCAACACCGCAAACAATCCAACCGTCAGCAGGATATCATTGAAGGTGGTGATGATCGCGCCAACTGCGAACTGCCATTCAAAGCGGAACCAGATGTAAAACATGATCATCAGCAAGGCAGACCCGACCGCCAGCGTTCCTGCATAAGCAAGCTCGCCGGAGACACGAGGTCCAACCACTTCAGTTCTGCGGAATTCATATCCATCGGTAAAGGCACCACGGACACTCTCAACCACATCCTGCTGCGCGCTTTCACCTTCGCCCTGAGATTCAATGCGGATCAGAACTTCGGTAGGACTACCGAATTCCTGCACCTGCACATCACCCAGATCAAGACCACCAAGGGTCCGGCGAATTTCAGAAAGGTTCGCAGGACCGCTTGTGGACTGCAGCTCAATCAGCGTCCCGCCCTTAAAATCGATGCCGTAATTCAGGCCGATTGTCAGGAACAGCACAATGGAAAGAACTGCCGTAATTCCAGAAAACGGAAAACTCAACACCCGCCAATGCATAAAGCGGAAGTTGGTCTGCTCCGGAACAAGTCTAAGAAGTTTCATAGGGTCATGCTCCGAGTTAGATTGGCAGTTTGGATGGACGCTTACGCTTCACCCATACAGAGATGAGGAAACGAGAGATAGTAAACGCAGAGAACACTGTGGTGAAGATACCGATCATCAGCGTTACGGCGAACCCTTTAACAGGACCGGAACCGATGAAGAACAGGATCACAGCCACAATCAGCGTTGTGATGTTTGCATCCAAAATGGTGCCAAGTGCACGCTTAAAGCCCGCATCAATCGAACCAATAGCGGAACGACCAGCACGTGCCTCTTCACGAATGCGCTCGTAAATCAGCACGTTGGCATCAACCGCCATACCAATTGTCAAAACAACACCCGCAATACCCGGCAGGGTCAGCGTTGCCTGAAGCGTGGTGAGCACACCAAAGATCAGGAAAACGTTGGAAGCGAGCGCAAGGTTCGCAATGATCCCGAACTGGCCATAAGCTAGCAGCATGAAGATCACCACCGCTGCCGCTGCAACGATGGAAGCAACCTTACCACTATCAATGGAATCCTGACCAAGGCCCGGACCAACTGAACGCTCTTCAACCACATCCAGACGCGCAGGAAGCGCACCAGCACGCAGCAGAACAGCAAGATCATTCGCACCATCAACAGTGAAGCTACCAGAGATCTGACCGGAACCGCCTGTGATCGGCTGACGGATAACCGGAGCGGTGATCACTTCGTCATCCAGCACAATCGCGAACGGACGACCAACATTTGCGCGGGTCACATCCGCAAAGACGCGGGCACCGGCAGTGTTGAAGCGGAAGTTCACAACAGGCTCGTTTGTCTGCTGGTCAAACGCAACAGAAGCATCCTGCAGCTCTTCACCCGTCAGCAACGGGTTTTCATCCAGCAGGTATGGCTGGCCATCAGAACCCTCAACCACCATCGTGCCTGCTGGCGGACGGCCTTGAAGTGCCTGTGACGCGCTCATTTCCTGACTAACAAGATGGAACGTTAGCTGCGCGGTTGCACCAATGATATCCTTCAGACGCTGAGGGTTGGATTCACCCGGCGCTTCAACAAGGATTCGGTCAGTGCCCTGACGCTGAATGGAAGGCTCAGTCGTGCCGAGTTCATCAACACGGCGACGGATAACCTCAATGGACTGCCTCACAACGGAAGCGAGGCGCATGTCCAGACCTTCCTCGGAGAAAGCCATGCGGAACAGGCCATCACCTTGAGGTTCAAGAACAAATTCGTTAACCGCTGCACCGCCAAAAACGCCGGAGTTAAGCGGGTTTACCAGTTCTGCAAGGCGCTGTTCAGCCTCATCGAAGCGTGCATTATCACGAATGCGAACCTGAACGCCGTCTCCCTGAATACCCAGACCGGTGTAGCCGATACGTGGGTTCTCGCGCAGGGCCCGGCGGATATTTCCAACCAGCTGACGGAACTGTTTTTCTTTGTAATCTTCCTTATCAACCTCATAGAGCAGATAAGCACCGCCCTGAAGGTCAAGACCGAGAACAATCTGGCGCTTAGGCATAAAATCCGGCCAGGATTGAACGGTACTTGCCGGGAAGAAGTTCGGCAATGTTGTAAAGATACCGCCCAGCACCACGACGATAATCAGGGCGATTTTCCAACGCGCGAAATGAAGCATGAGTATATGCCCGGTCCTAGAATAGGCAGACCGCTCTCACTGCGGCGATTGCCGAAACAGGAAAGCGGTCTGAAACTACAGGTATCAAGGCGCGATTATTCGCCGTCCTTAACAGGTTCACCTTTGGAGCGAACTTCCTGGATCATGGCACGAGCAATACGCACACGCGTACCTTCAGCAATGTCCACCTGCAGTTCAGCATCATCAACGATCTTAGCAACTTTACCAATCAGACCACCAGAGGTCACAACGGTATCGCCGCGACGCAGATTGCTCACCATCTCCTGATGAGACTTCATTTTCTGGCGCTGAGGGCGAATGATCAGGAACCACATGATCACGAAGATCAGGACGAACGGCACAATAGACATTACAACGTCTGGCACGCCGCCTGCGGCCTGTGCATAGGCAGGGGTAATAAACATTAGTTTCTCCTTACCACAAATTCCCGAGGAACCTGATGGCGTTCATTAAACAATTGGCGAGGTGAACCCCTCCAAAATTGACCTTGGCCCGAAAGAACAAGGATTTTGCGCTGGACTATACAGTCCACTCCAACCTTTTCAAGGCATTGACATGCTAACTGGGACTTTCCCCAAGAGTATTGGACATGATACAGCTGTAAATAGGGATACTTGGCCGCAGATCAAATAGCAGAACCGCCGCTGAGACAATTTTTCACCTAGTGCATTTTGCGTAAAGCCTATGCCAGCGCACCTGAGTTAATCACGTAGATACACATGACCACTAAAGAAAATACCTCTGAAGTCGCCCTTCTTACATCCAAGCTGGACGAGATTGTCGCCCTGTTGGCCAGCTCCCTTCCCAAGCCTCCGGTTACTGTCAATTTCGACGAAGCCGATGCCTTTGTATTCCACCCTTCCCCGTTTGAGCTTGCACCTGTATCCAAAGTCAATCGGGTTGATATTAGCCTGCTCAAAGGCGTCGATCACTCCAAGAAAATGCTGATGGAGAATACAAATAGGTTCGCAGAAGGTTTTCCGGCCAACAACGTGCTGTTGTGGGGTGCCAGAGGCATGGGCAAGTCGTCTTTGGTGAAATCTGCTCATGCTGCGATCAACGCAGCACACGCAAACTCCGAAGGCGTCCGCAAACTTGTTCTCATCGAGATTCACCGCGAGGACATCGAAGCCCTCCCAGCGTTGATGAACGAGCTGCGCGGCAAGCCTTACAACTTCATCATCTTTTGCGATGATCTCTCCTTTGATGGCGACGACACCAGCTACAAGAGCCTGAAAGCAGCTCTGGACGGCGGCATTGAAGGTCGACCAGCAAATGTCCTGTTTTACGCCACATCCAACCGCAGACACCTTTTGCCGCGCGATATGATGGAGAACGAGCGGTCAACCGCGATCCATGCAAGCGAAGCGGTGGAAGAGAAGGTTTCACTTTCTGATCGATTCGGCCTTTGGATTGGCTTCCACAAATGCTCTCAGGATGAGTATCTGGATATGATCTACGGCTACACAGAGCATTTTGGCTTAAAGGTCGAGCAGGAGCAGCTCCGCGCGCAGGCTCTGGAATGGTCCACCACACGCGGCGCTCGCTCTGGTCGTGTCGCATGGCAATTTATTCAGGATCTGGCAGGCCGCCTCAGCCAAACGCTGTCCTGACAAGCAAAAGCGCTCATAAAAAAGCACGCCGCGTGAAGGTCATCAACGCGGCGTGCTCTACCTATGAAAAGAGTTCCAAGAAGAACCCTCCCCCTTTTTATTAGGAACGTGGTAGATGGTTCATAGGATCTACCGGCTTGTTATCCTTACGCAGCTCAAAATGCAGCTGAGGCTGTGTCACAGACCCCGTCGCACCAGCCATGGCAATAGTCTGTCCACGGCGTACGGCATCACCACGGCGCACCTTCAGCTCTTTGTTGTGCGCATAAGCCGAAACCCAGCCATTATCATGGCGGATCAGCACCAGATTTCCAAAGCCTTTCAGCTCATTACCGGCGTAAACGATGGTTCCGTCTTCCGCAGCTTTAATGTCTGTTCCTGATGGAACTGCCAGATTAATGCCGTCGTTTTTAGACCCACCCGGCTTCACGCCAAAGTCAGAGATAATCCGCCCACGCACCGGCCAGCGGAACGTCGCTTCATCTGCCACAGCAACCTTAGGAGCCTTCGCTGTCGCAACTGGCTGCACAGGCGCTGGCTTGGAAACTTCTGTCGGCTGCAAACGGACAACATCCGTCTCAGCTTCAGAGATAACCGGAACAATCGGTTTTTGCGGCTTCTGAACACTTGCGGTGTGAACTGGGGTCGGCGCAAGAGAATTGGCAAGCGTGCGCTGTGTCGCAACCGGAGCGGTCACGCGTTGCGGGTTCAACCCTGCCAAAGCGATTCTCTTTGGCTTCGGCACAGCTTGTGTCGCTGTGACACTGGCAACCGATGCCGGACGCTGTGCAACATTAGCCCTGGGTTTACTCTTTGGCACAGCTGAAACGCGCAGAGGAGCAACGCTGCGCGCCGCCTGCCCAGTAACAGGCACACCATAAGATGGCTGAACAGTCGCAGACTGCGGAGCAACAATCGGCGTCAAAGACTGACTGCGATAGGTCGTTGGCTGTTGCTGTGCACGATAGACCTGAGAAGGTGCAGACTGCTGAATTGGCTGAAGCGAAGACGCAGGCACAGCTGCTGCTGGTGCACGCCTTTGCGCCGGATAAGCTGCTGGAGGTGCATCACTGTAAACAGGACGCGATCGTTCTCCCACATTACCCGGAGGAAGCAACGCAGCCGCAATCTTGGTCGCAAACACATCACGAGACTGCCTGGAAGCAGAGCCATTGGCATTCAAAGGCGCAACATACTGCGAAGGAATGGAGGCCGTCGTCTGAGGCTGCTGATTATTGGACGGCAACACACGAGCGCTGGCTTTCGGCAAGCGGTTCGGTTTACGAACCATCTTCACCGGAATAACAACGGAATCACCTGGCTGCAGCGCAGAACTCACAGTCACGCGATTGGCATGAAGAATTTCGTTCGCCGGCACACGGTATTGCCAGGCAAGACTATCAACATTCTCGTTGGCTTTCAGCGTGACAACGCGGCCACCAACAGCTGTCCACCCAAGCGTGCCATCATTCGGCGCTTTGGCAAGTGCTGCAGGAACCCGAGCGCTCGCGCGCGTGCGCTGACTCACCGGAGCAGGTTGTTTAGAAAATGTCGGCTGCCATGTCTGCTGCGGATACCCGCGCGATTGCGCAGATCCGGTCACAATAGGAGCATTGCTTGATGTTGGCGCAGGCAACAAGACACCGCGCTGAACAACAGATTTCGTGCTTGATGATGGAAGTCCGGGCGTCACCACAACGGCAGTTCGAGCCGGAGACGTTGGTTCATCAACATATTCAGACTTGCCAAACCGGTCTACATTGCCACTACAACCAGCGAGACCTGCTGACAGCAAAAACAAGGCTACACCGCGCCGCAATCTGGCTTTCTCACGGGAATGAAACTGCATATCCGCCCTACCCAATACAAATAAAAGGCTAACTGGCGTAAGTTTACTGACAACAGAGTTGATAAAGACTTAATTAAAGCCTCATTCCCCTACAGTTTCGCAGCTATTCCCGGTGTGAGAGAAAGATAGCGGAAACCACCAAGGTCAGTCTCATCAAGACCGCGGCCACCTTTGTCATACTGAATCAGGCGGCAAATACCGCTTTCATGCTTGATTGGCGCCAACAAACGCCCCCCGGGCGCTAGGCGGTCAAACAAGAAACCCGGCACTCGGTCCAGTGCACCATTTAAAATAATGCGGTCAAACGGGCCGCCATCGTCCTCTTCATCAACAGGCGCCACAAGACCATCCGCATGAATCACGTCGACATTGTTGATCTTGCAGGACCGAAGCCGCTCACGCGCCAGATCAGCCAGTGTCCGGTAGCGCTCCAGCGAGACGATGCGATCACAGATTTTAGAAAGAACCGCGCACTGATACCCGGAACCACTGCCAATCTCCAGCAGGGAATGATCCGGCTTCATTTGCAGGAAATCAGCAACCTTCCCAATCAAGGATGGCTGTGTACTCATCTGCCCGCAATCAATTGGAAATGCACGGTCTTCGAAGGCCAGAAATTGCTGGCTGGCTGACAGAAATATTCTACGTGGGATAGCTTCAAGAGCCCCCAGAACCTCAAGGTTCCGCACGCCCTCAGATCGCAGCTTCATCACCCATGCCGCTTGCTTGGCAAGGTTCTCATCAAAGCGACCATCTTCATCAGCAAACAGACTGTCTTCCATTTTAAAACACTCCGTCTATCTGCAGTGCGAAGCTTGCTGGCAAACCAGCAAACTCAAAAGAACGCACCTTCAAAGGTCCACCTCGGCCCTTTGAAGAATACGCACATATAACCTCAGAACCTGACGCGAACCCGAAGGACCTCAGTAGGTTCTCATCATATCAGGACTTTTCGAGCGTCTTTTCCAACTGCCCCATCAACTCATCAGCTGTCAGGTTCAAATGCAAAGGCGTGACCGAAATATAGCCTTCTTTCAAAGCGCTGATGTCAGTCCCTTCACGCGCATTGGGTACGCGATTTTGGAAAGCAAGCCAGTGATACGGATTACCACGGCCATCCTTGCGGCTTTCAATGTAGAGCGAACCCGCATCGCGCTTGCCCTGACGTACAACCTTAACACCTTTAACCATGTCAGGCGCGTCTTTAGGGAAGTTCACGTTCAGCAGCGTGTCAGATGGCAAATTGAACTCCAGCAAGCTGCGGATCACACCAACAGCATGCGCTTCAGCGGTGTCGTAGCTTGGGCCAAACTCAGAACCAAATGCATAAGCCTGAGAAAGCGCGATGGAACGAACGCCCATCAAAGTGCCTTCCATAGCCGCAGCAATGGTGCCGGAATAAGTCACATCATCTGCAATGTTCGCACCCCGGTTGATACCGGAAAGAACCAGATCAGGTGGTGTATCCATGATGGAACGAACCGCCATGATCACACAATCCGTTGGTGTACCGCGAACAGCAAAGTGACGGCTGTCAATTTCACGAACGCGCAAAGGATCATTCAAAGACAGGGAGTGCGCCACACCGCTCTGGTCGGTTTCAGGCGCAACAACCCAAACATCATCTGAAATCTGCCGCGCAATGCGCTCCAAAACCTCAAGACCCTCAGCGTGGATCCCGTCATCGTTGGTTAGTAAGATACGCATATCGCAGCAATTCCTCATATAAGTCGCGCAGTACAGCAGAAGAACGCAACCGCCCTTCTGCTGAAAATACGCTTACATCAATTATTAAGCGCCAATGACTTCAAGGCCATTCATGTATGGGCGAAGAACCTCAGGAACCGTAATTGTTCCGTCTGCATTCTGATAGTTTTCCATCACTGCGATCAGGCAGCGCCCAACAGCAAGACCAGAGCCGTTCAGAGTATGAACAAACTTCAGAGCCTTCTCGCCTTCCACGCGGTAGCGTGCATTCATGCGACGGCCCTGGAAGTCACCACAAACAGAACAGGAAGAAATCTCGCGATAAGCATCCTGACCTGGCAGCCAAACTTCAATATCGTAGGTTTTACGAGCACCAAAGCCCATATCACCAACACACAGTGTGACAACACGGTAGTGCAAGCCAAGCAGCTTCAGAACCTTTTCAGCAGACTCACGCATCCGCTCCAACTCTTCCAGAGAGCTGTTCTCATCCGTGATAGAAACAAGCTCACACTTCTGGAACTGATGCTGACGCAGCATGCCAGCCGTATCACGACCAGCAGACCCAGCTTCAGACCGGAAACAATAGGTCAGAGCAGTCATACGCAGTGGCAGGTCTGCCTCAGCAAGCGTCTCACCAGCAACCACATTCGTCAGCGGAACTTCTGCTGTTGGAATAAGCCAATGATCATTTGTCGTACGGAACAGGTCTTCAGCAAACTTCGGCAGCTGGCTCGTACCGTAAAGCGCGTTATCACGCACCAACAGTGGTGGAGAAACTTCGGTGTAGCCGTTTTCCTGCGTGTGCAGATCAATCATGAACTGACCAATCGCACGCTCCAGACGCGCAATCTGACCTTTCAGCAATACAAAACGGGAGCCAGACATTTTAGCAGCGGTTTCAAAGTCCATGCCGCCAAGTTGCTCACCCAGCTCGTAATGTTCTTTCTGCTCAAAGTTGTTACGCGGCTTTTCGCCATGCGTGTGCAGCAAAACGTTGTCAGCCTCATCCGCGCCAAGCGGAACATCCTCATGAGGAATATTGGGGATAACAGCCAAAGCATCCTCAAGCGCAGCGTTCAGCTTGCGCTGTTCCTCTTCGCCGTTCTGGATAAAGCTTTTAATTTCGGCAACTTCAGCCTTCAGGGCCTCTGCTTTTTCCTTGTCGCCCTGGCCCATGGCCATGCCGATTTCTTTGGATGCGGAGTTACGGCGCTGCTGCGCCTCCTGAAGCTTGGTGGTGTGGGAACGGCGCGCATCGTCCAGTTCAACGAGCAGCGCAGCGCGTGGCTCTTGGCCGCGTTTAGCGAGAGCTGTATCAAAGCTCTCCTGATTTTCACGAATCCACTTGATATCAAGCATAACTTAGTAACCCCGGCAGGTTTGCCTTCAAATAACCCGCCGGGAAACTCGTAAATCAGGGTGGAAGTGAGACTAGGCCTCTTCTTCCGCTTCCTTCTCTTTACGTTTCTTCTCGACGAGCCTTACACAATAGATGGAGACTTCGTAGAGAAGCAGAGTAGGAAGTGCAAGACCGATCTGCGAAATCGGATCAGGAGGTGTTAAAATTGCCGCAGCTGCAAACGCAGCAACCACAGCATATTTCCGCTTACCCTTCAAAGACTCAGAGGTCACAAGACCCGCGCGTCCCATAAGCGTCAAAACAACCGGAAGCTGAAAAACCAGACCGAACGCGAAGATCAGAACCATCACGAAGCTCAGGTACTCACTCACACGCGGAAGCATCTCAATGGACGCTTGCCCGTCCATGCCCATCTGCTGCATGGCAAGGAAGAAGCCCATCGCCATTGGCAGCACAAGGTAATAAACCAGCGACCCACCAATCACGAACAAAATAGGTGTCGCGACCAGATACGGAATAAAGGCACTGCGCTCGTGCTTATAAAGCCCGGGCGCCATAAACATGTAAATCTGACTGGCAAGAACCGGGAAGGCAATAAACAGCGCTCCAAACAAGGCCAGCTTCATCTGGGTGAAGAACCATTCGTGCGGTGCGGTGTAGATCAGCTTGACTTCAATACTTTCCCCGGCCGCTGCCGAAAACGGCTCGATCAGGAAGTTGAAGATGTCATTTGAGAAGTAAAAGCAAACCGCAAAGGCAATAGCGATCGCAATCACCGACTTCATCAGGCGGGAACGCAATTCGATCAGGTGCTCAATCAGTGGCGCACGCGAATCTTCAATTTCGTTATCACTCATAAAATAGCCGCCCTAGCTTTCATCTTTGCTGGAAGGAGTGCTTGCGGCACTTTCTTTTGCTTTTTGCGTGGAAGCCAGCTCAGCTGAAGAAACAACTTTCTGCGTCGGAACCTCTGCTTTCACAGGCGCAGCTTCTGGCGCACTGTCCGGTTTACTCTCCGAAGAGCCCTCACCGTTCAGCGAGCTTTTCACATCGCTCTCCGCAGTTTTCATGCTGTCCTGAAGCTTCTTCTTCTCGTCCGCCAATGTCTTTTTCAAGTCATCAAGTGGATTGAAGTTTTGTGCGGCATCAGCCTGCTTCCGCATTTCATCAATGCCGGTCTGCTTCTCCGCTTCTTTGACAGCGTCATTCAAACTAGACTGAAACTCGCCAGCCATACGCCGCACACTGCCGATTGTGCGCCCGATTGTGCGCAACATGCCCGGCAGTTCTTTGGGGCCAACCACCAAAATGGCAACCACAGCAACAAGCAGCAGCTCTGTCCATGCGATATCGAACATAAAGAAGCCGTTTCGTTAGTGTCTCAATGACAGCCCGTTACCAGGCTCTCATCATAGACATGTCGTGCCGCAAACGGCACATTCACTAGGGAAAGGCGTAGATCACAAACTCTAAGCCAGAAAACGCCGACTTTCCCTAGGTAATTTACACAGACTACCTTAAAGGAGACTTAGTCCTTTTTCGCGGTGTCTTCAGTTTTTTCCTGCGCATTCACGGTGTCACCCGGCGCATGGTCGATCACTTTAGGATCTTCTTCTTTTTCTTTTGCTTCCGCAGCATCATCATTCAGCCCCTTTTTGAAGCTGTTGATGCCCTTTGCAACATCGCCCATCAGCTCGGAAATCTTTCCGCGACCAAACAGCAGAACTACGACAACCGCGATGATGACAATTTGCCAAATACCAATTGAGCCCATCAACCAAACTCCTTAAGAACCCTGAACTGTGTTTTGAGAGACACTACATCCCCCAGATACTAATAGGTAGTATCCAGAAGAATTACCCACTATGATTTACTGACGTCTCTCGCCCAAAAACCAAAACATTCTCTGCATTTATACACAAGTCTATGACATTTTCTGGGTAGAATTGTAATACATCCCTCGTACGAATACGTAGAAGACGCTCAATTCCATCAACTTGTACGTCCAGAAGATCTGTCTCACCTGCCATTGCGCGAGAAATTACTCTGCCTTTGAACTGCCCCTCACCATGGCATACCTTTAAGTGATGTGGTCTTACACATAAGGTCGCATGAGCCCCTTCTTCAAGGCCATTAGAGGAAAATTTCCCGATAGGCGTGACCACACGGCCACCAACAACTTTTCCGGGTATCTCATTGAGATCGGAAAAGAATTTAGCGGCAAACAAACTATTCGGGCGGAAGTAGATATCCTCTGGCGTCGCCAGCTGTACCACCTCCCCATTACGCATCAGCGCAATCCGGTCACCCACGCGCAAGGCTTCTTCAGGATCATGGGTCACCACAACCGCTGTCGCACCTTGCATTTTGATCATATCCAGCGTCTGCGTGCGCACATCATCACGCAAGCGACTGTCCAGTCCTGAAAATGGCTCATCCATCAACAAAGTATGAGGCCGCGGTGCCATTGCACGCGCCAGCGCAGCACGTTGCTGCTCACCTCCAGACAATCCATGCGGATAATCATCCAGATACTGACCAAGACCAACCATGTGCAGCGCATCACGCGCACGGCGCTCGGCCACTTCAGAAGACAGGTCAGAAAGACCAAACTTCACATTCTCAAGAATCGTTAGATGCGGAAACAGCGCATAGTCCTGGAACATAAGCCCCACACCGCGCTTTTCCGGCGGCAGAAAAGTCCGCTCATCGGCAACCACAGAACCATTGATCCGGACGCTTCCCTGCTGCTGACGCACAACACCAGCTGCAATACGCAGCACCGTTGTCTTTCCGCAACCAGAATGCCCTAGCAAACACAGCACTTCTCCGCTTTTCAATGAAAGCGAAACACCGCGAACCGCAGGTAAGTCCCCATAATGATGGTAGATATTGTCAAACACCAGCCGTTCTGATGCTGCAACCTTCCCTGGCTCCATTCGTCCCTCATAAAACTTGCAAGGCGGCGAACACAACATCGCGCCCCTTGCATGTGTTTATTTTTCTCCGGCGTCTTCTTCAAGTGCGCCAGTTGCAAACATTTCACTTTCTTCCAGAGGATCTTCATCTTCTGTCAGATCAATACTGTCATCCGGTGCTGGCACATGGAAGCTGGCGGGGATCGCACTATCAAGCAGCCCTGCCCCTTTCAGCTCTTCCAGTCCCGGCAAATCCTTGATGTTCTCAAGACCAAAATGGTCAAGAAAATCAAAGCTCGTTCCATAAGTTACAGGACGCCCCGGTGTTCTGCGTCGACCACGCATACGGACCCAGCCCGTTTCCAGCAGCACATCAAGCGTACCCTTAGATGTAGAAACGCCGCGAATATCTTCAATCTCCGCGCGGGTCACAGGTTGGTGAAAGGCGATAATAGCTAATGTTTCCAGTGCAGCTCGCGACAAACGCCGTTGCTCCACTGCTTCCCGGTGCAAAATAAACGACAGATCTTCAGCAGTACGGAACGACCAGCGATCCTCGGCAGACCGCAGCTGCACGCCACGCTTGCGATAATGAGCACGTAAGCGATTGAGTGCGCCGCGAATATCCCGATCACCGGGAATACGCTTTGTAAGCTCGGTAAAACTGAGAGGCTCCGCACTGGCAAAGATCAAAGCTTCAACCATGCGCTCCGTTTCTAAAAGCTCCCCGGCATCCGCAACTTCAATCGCCTCATCTTGTGAGACTGTGTCGAGCAGGTCTGGCGTTTTACTCATGACAACTCAACCTCTTTTTCCTGAAGCTCTTCAGCAGGCTCACCCGCACCAATCTCTTCCGGCGTCCGCTGTGAGGCACGCACATAGATCGTCTCGAACGGCCCGGACTGCTGAATATCGATCACGCCTTCACGCACCAGCTCCAGACTGGCCGAAAACGCAGAAGCCATAGCCGTCGCCCGCTCCTGCGGATCTTCCAGATAAGCCGTCAAAAACCGCTCAATCGGCGTCCATACTGCGACCTGCCCCACAAGACGGGTCAGAATATCGCGCGCATCCTGAAGCGACCAAACCTCACGCCGTTTCACATGCACGGACGTCACCGAGTGGCGCTGGCGCTGAGAGGCATACGCCATCAGCAAATCATAAAGCGTGGCAGTCCAGACACTGCGCCGTTCCACCGACACCGTTTCAGGAGCACCACGCGCAAACAAATCCCGTCCCAGACGCGACCGGTTCATCAGCTTTGCAGAAGCATCCCGCATAGCTTCTAATCGTTGCAGACGAAACGCCAGCGCTGCTGCCAGCTCTTCACCCGTCGGCTCATCGCTGTCTTTTTGCTGCGGTATGAGCAAACGGGATTTCAGATAAGCCAACCACGCCGCCATCACCAGATAATCTGCAGCCAGCTCCAGCCGCAAACGGCGCGCTTCCTTTACAAACTCAAGATACTGCTCTGTCAGCGCGAGAATGGAGATCTTGGTGATATCAACCTTCTGGCTGCGGGCCAGTGTGAGCAGAACATCAAGCGGGCCTTCAAACCCGTCCACATCCACAAGCAGGTTCGGGTCGCCAGTCGCGGGCTGCTCCACAGCCGCCGCGCCTGCCAACGCTTCCTCTAACTGCTCTGTGGCCTCAACGTCGCTCAAGCATCAATCCCTTTAAAGCGTATCCCCGAAGAGCATGACCTGCACTCCGGTAAAAAGACACCCTCTCAAACTTTCGCACACAGCTCATCAAACTCCGCGCGCAGTGCTGTTTCATCCCCATCAAACACCTGGGTATTTCGCTGCATAGCCGCCTCGATGCGCTCAGCACGTTTTCCATCTATCTCCGGCACAGCCGAAGCAACCGTCTTCATCTCATCCAGCTCGCCATTGCAATGCAGAACAAGATCACACCCCGCCGCAACAATTTTCTCAACCCGGCTCTTCAGATCACCACCAAGCGCTTTCATGGAGATGTCATCACTGATCAGGACGCCATCAAAACCAATCGCTTCCCGGATAACTTTCTGAATAGCATAGGAAGATTGCGTAACAGGATGATCTCCATCAATCTCTTTAAAGACGATGTGAGCTGTCATCCCCATCGGGCAATCCCGCAAGGATTTGAACGGCAAAAAGTCTCGCGCTTCAAGCTCCTCAAGAGGGCTTGTCACTTCAGGCAAGGAAAGATGACTATCAACCAGCGCTCGGCCATGGCCCGGCATATGCTTCATAACCGGCATCACACCAGCAGCAAGACAGCCATCCATCGCAGCGCGGCCCAGATCACTCACAAGCACCGCATCAGAACCATAAGCCCGCAGACCAATAATGTTGCTCGCACCTTCAATGGGCATATCAAGACACGGAATACAGTTGGCGTTCAACCCAAGATCACGCAGATCCAGCCCAATCAGCAAGGCATGCAAATAAGCAGCTCGTTTCGCCGCCTCAACGTCCTGCGCATAAAGCCGACCGATGGTCCCAGCCGCTGGATAGACTGGCACATGCGGCGCACCAAAGCGCTGCACACGCCCGCCTTCCTGATCAATAAAAGCAGGCGCATCCGCACGGCCAACAGCTTCGCGAAAATCAGCGCAAAGTCGGCGGATCTGCGCCGGCGTTTCCATGTTTCTAGCAAAAAGGATCAGACCAAACGGCTGTTGGTCGCGAAAAAAGGCTTTGTCCTCAGCGCTAAGCTCAGGTCCAAGGCATCCGGAAATGAACGATTTTAAAAACATGAGTAAAGCTGGTAGCTTGACGCTGGTACGGCGTCAAGCTCCAAAGCGTAGTCCCTGAAAAGGGAAAGCGTATTTAGTTGCGGCGAACGTAACAGTCACCACCAGCAGATTTAAACTCACCACAGAAGGTGTTTGCACTGGTCGGACCATCAAACGGAACCTGAATGCGGTAGTAAATGCCTTTGTCGCCAAGATCAGCACGCGTAATCACCGGTGTCACCAAAGCCATCAGGTTTGGATAGCGGCTGTTGTAGCGGCGGATCTGACCACGAGCATCCTCAACAGTGCGCACAGAAGCCACCTGCACAATGTAAGTCCCACCTGGAATCTCACCAACAACACCTTCGGTAGGTGTCGGAGTTGGAGCAATTGCCTGCGGGTTTACAGCAGCTGTTTGCGTATTCTGGTTTCCAGTCAGGTTCAGCGGTGCGTTGCTGGCACGAGACGTTGGCTGCGGCTGCAGCGGCGTCAGTGTGTTGGAGCGAACAGTACCGCTGCCTGTATTGGCAGACGCCACAACAAACGGCTTGGACTGAGGCACAACACTCACACCCAGAAGCGTATTACGCGTCTCGGTCCGCGTTGCCACCGGAGCATTCGCAAACGCATCCTGCAAGCTGGTGGTTGTTGGTACAGCTGCAGCCTGCTGGTTTGCACTCTGGGTTTCACCCGGAAGTGGATCCCACTGCCCAGACGTCGCCGCTGGTGTGGTGCTACCCGTATTCTGCGGATTGCTGTTGCGCACAGTGCTGCTTGTGACAACACGAGGCTGTGCAGACACATTGGCTTCCGTACCAGCCCGCTGAACGATGGTCCCGTCAGGACGAACAATAACGGTCCGCACCTTCTTCGTCGGGTTCACATCAAACACGCTGGACTTTGCAGTATCCGTTTCGCTGGATGCTGGCGGCAATGGTGTAACAGCTGCATCTTCACGCTGAATCATCTTCTCGCCAGTGACTGGCTGAGACGCTTCCTCCGGAGAAAAGACTTTTGCTGTGTCGTTCTTAGGCTGCGCAGAAGGAGATGGAACCTCCTTCATTGGAGAGGCATCAGCTCGAATAATCGGTGGCGGAGTAGCATCTCCACCTGTTCCACCGAAGTCGAACAGGAACAGACCGGCACCGCCAACCACAACAATACCGCCAATGAGCGAAGCAGCCATCAGGCCTTTGCGCATACCGCCACTGCGGTTCTCTTCTGCTTCAATCGGAACATCAACAGAAACCCGTGGCACAGCTTGCGGAAGAACACCGCCATCAAGGCTCGGATCTTCTTTGCGCATAGCCTGCGCCACAGCATCAAGATCATATCCGCCAGGAGGAGGAGATTGCTCTTCACCAGGCTTTTTCGCTGCGTTCATTGCCTCTTGATGAGCAGCTTCCGTCTGCGCCAGCTTTTCAGCAGCAGCAGGCCAGGACATTTCATCCAAAGACGTATCGTTGGCAACGCTTTCGTCCAGCTGCCAGGCATCATCACCTTCAACGGCAAATGGATCGATTTCCTGAGCAACCTGTTCAAAACCGGCACTCATGCGCTCAAATTCATTCAGCTCAGCAGCAACTTCAGGGCCGATTTCAACTTCCGGCTCTGGTTCTGGCTGCGGCTCCTGCGCAATTTCATCTGCAAAGATGTCATCAACGCTCGCCTCAATGTCCTGCGCAACATTTCGCACAGGCTGAGGCGCAACAGGTTCAGCAACAACGCTTGGCTGCGCTTCCTCGTCAAGACTGAACTCAGCCAACAAAGCTTCTTCAAGATGCTTGGCAGGAATAACCGTTTCCTGTGCAGACACTTCAGGAGCGCTGATGTGCTCCCCTTCAAGCTCAGCACCGGTGTCCATCGCAAACGCTGTCATATCCGGTTCAAATGAAACAGGGTCAGCAGCAGGTGCCACATCATCATGCGTGCCGCGCAACTGAGGTGCGGCAGGAGCTTCTTCAATCGCAGACGTTGGTGTCGGTGCAGGCTGAACAGGCTTGGCAGCTGCTGCTGCAGTTGCACGTTCTGCAGCACGCTCGGCGCGCCAGCTGTCATAATCGCTCTGGGAAAGCTCATCCAGAGCTCTCGGCGAAGCAGACGCCACATTTTGTACAGGCGCAGCAGGCTCGGCAACGCGCGGTGTTTCAACCGCACGTGGAGCATCCGCTGTGCGGCGTTCAAGACGCTCACGCAAAGTCTGCTCAGGGCGTACATCCCGTGCACCAACAGCATCTAGCGTCGGTGTCGCACGGCTCACGGACCGCTGAGGACGAGACGTCTGCTCACGCTCCACCTGAGACTGATTGAGAGAAGCCACAAGGCTCTCTTCAAGATCGCGCGAAAGAATATCATCCATTTCCGGCTCTGCAGTCACATCAGCAGCAGTCACAGACTGGCGCACAGGTGCAGGCGTAGGAACTGGCTTTGCTTCAGGCACAGCCGCCGCTTTTGGAACCGGTGGAAGGTCACTGACATAGTCAACAGCCTCACTCGGCGCACCAGCAGACAATGCAGCAGCGCTCAAATCCGCAAACGGATCAGCATGTGCAGGTGACGCGGAGTTTTTTGGAGATGCAAAAACAGCATCCAGAGCCGCAAATGAATCTTGAGTTGATGCAGGCTCATTCACTTCAGCTGCACCCACTGAATAATCATCGGCCAACGTGGCGTCCTGAGAGCCATGCTGTGGAGCATGATCGGCAGTTACACTGCGCTCATCAGTCTTTGGAAACAGCGGACGGTCAGAGACTTCGCTTTCTACGCGAGAACTAGGACGGTACTGAGCAGCGCTCTCCCCGACAATTCTGGCAAGTTCTACGAGCGGATCTTGATCGCCTGCCCACTGTTGCGGTTCATCGCCTGCCGTTTGCCTAGCAGAAACCTCACCCGGACCCGGATACTTGGAGCGATTGGTCATTGCAGCGGTGTTTTCCCTTAAATAAGAGGCTCGCAATCCCCACCGCGAACCTCCAGTACTCTATCAACTATGCTCAGGCGCTAGCGCATTTCATTTGGTGCTGTGACACCCAAAACATTGAGGCCAGAAGCTATTACCTGTGAAACTGCGTAAACTAACGCGAGTCGAGCTTTGGTTAATTCTGGCGTTTTATCATTAATAAAGCGTAATTGCGGCTTTTCCTTGCCTCGAGACCAGTGGCTGTGAAGCGCATTGGCCAGCTCATAAAGATAGAACGCGATGCGATGCGGCTCGTGATTTTCTGAGGCTCCGTCTACAATTCGAGGCCATTGAGCCATCTTCGCGATCAGTGCCAGCTCACCCTCATCTTCAAGTTGTGCAAAATCTGCAGACTGCAACTCTTCAGCTGTGTTGGAGAACCAATTCAGCTCTCCGGCAGCCTGTCGCAGCACAGAATGACACCGAGCGTGACCGTACTGAACATAAAACACTGGATTGTCTTTTGACTGCTCTTTCACCTTGTCAAAATCGAAGTCCAGCTGCGCATCGTTCTTACGATAGAGCATCATAAAGCGTACCGCATCTACGCCCACTTCATCAACCACATCGCGAAGGGTGATGAAATTACCAGAGCGCTTGGACATTTTGAACTCAGCACCGCCCTTAAAGAGCTTCACAAGCTGACACAGACGCACAATCACATCCACATCACCGCCGGAGATCGCATTGCCGATTGCTTCCAGACGCTTCACATAGCCGCCATGGTCCGCACCAAGCACAAAGATGATCTCTTTGAACCCGCGCTCGATCTTGTCGCGCATGTAAGCAACGTCAGCGGCAAAGTAGGTGTAGCTGCCATCAGACTTCACCAGCGCACGATCACTGTCATCACCGTAGTTGGAGGAGCGGAACAGGGTCTGCTCACGGTCTTCCCAGTCATCAGGCACTTCGCCTTTTGGTGGTGGCAAAGTCCCAGTGTAAACCAGATCGCGCTGACGTAGAGCATCCAGCGTCAAATCAATAGCATTCCCCTGACCGTGCATGGTCTTTTCAGAAAAAAACACGTCGTGCTTCACGTTCAAAGCACTCAGGTCTTCACGGATCAGATCCATCATCTTGTCAACGGCATAGCCCTTGAGCAAAGCATGGCGCTCGCCCTCGCCCATATCCTTCAGGCGCTCACCATATTCCTCTGCCAGCGCTTTGCCGACGGGAATAAGGTATTCGCCCGGATAATAGCCCTCAGGGATCTGCCCAATGTCTTTACCCAGTGCTTCGCGGTAACGCAGAAAGGCGGACTTCGCCAGAGTATCAATCTGGGAGCCAGCATCGTTGATCACGTATTCACGGGTCACATCATAACCGGCAAACTGCAACAGGCTTGCCAGCGCATCACCCACAACAGCACCACGTGTATGGCCCACATGCATCGGTCCGGTCGGGTTCGCGGATACATACTCCACGTTCACCTTCAAACCGGCACCACGGCTGCCACTACCAAACGCATTGCCTTTGGCAACAACATCTGCCAGCACGCGTTCCCATATAGCTTTGTTTACGCGGATGTTGATGAAGCCTGGTCCGGCAATATCAACAGCATCAACTTCACTGTCGGCACGCAGGCCTTCTGCAATCTTTTCGGCAAGATCACGCGGCTTCATCTTCAGCTGTTTAGCCAACACCATGGCAGCGTTGGTCGCCAGATCGCCATGAGCAGCATCCCGAGGAGGTTCAACAGTCACTCGTCGCAGATCCAGCTCCGGCGCGTCAGCAGCAAGGTCGAGACCCTTGACTACACTGTTTACCCTTTCGGCGAAGTCTGCAAAGATGTTCATTTTTAATAGCCTAGTTTGACAGCTCACAGGGTTTTGCGAAGCCGCAGCCCCACATAAACTCCATGAATTAATAGTGTTTGAATTGGCGCATTACCCCAGTTCTGGGGTATCGTCAAATAATCGTCGGTGTTCGTCTATGGCATAACGGTCTGTCATACCTGCAATGAAGTCACAAACCCTGCGGGCCTTCACATCATCACCCTCGCCTTTCAGTCCCGTACCCCATGGTTCTGGCATTCTTTCCGGTGCCTTAAAGTAGGCATGGAATAAATCCCGCACCACTTTGGAAACCTTCCTGCGAACCGCCAGAACACTTTCGTGCCGGTACAGATTGGCAAACAAAAATTCTTTCAACTCGCGCTCTTCTCGCGCCATTTCAGTTGAAAAGGCAATAACAGGACCATTTGCATCACGAATATCCCCGCATTTCTTGGGAGAAACCTGATTAATTCGCGAAATACTCTCCGCAATCACGTCCTCTACCATGCCGGTGATACATCTGCGCCCAATCTCATGAATACGCCGCGCATCCTCAAGACCGGGATATTTCCCATCCACCTCGTCTAAAATACGCTTCAGATACGGCACCACTTTCATGGCCTCAAAGCTAAGCAACCCAGCCCGCAGTCCGTCATCCAGATCATGCGCGTCATAAGCAATATCATCTGCAATCGCTGCCACCTGCGCTTCTGCACTCGGCCACGACCACAGCAGCAAATCCTGATGCTTGGCATATTCGCTCACAGCAAACGGCAGATGTTTGCCTTCAAGCTTGCCACAAGGCGCACCGGATCGATCCGTCAGCGGTCCATTGTGCTTCACAAGCCCTTCCAGCGTTTCCCACGCCAGATTGAGGCCATCAAACTCCGCATACCGGCGTTCAAGGTCCGTCACAATGCGTAGGGACTGGGCATTGTGGTCAAACCCGCCATAGTCCGCCATGCATTCATGCATCACGTCCTCGCCCTCATGCCCAAACGGAGTGTGTCCAAGATCATGCGCCAGCGCCAGACACTCGGCCAGATCCTCATCCAGCCGCAGCGCACGCGCCAGCGAGCGTGCAATCTGGGAGACCTCAATAGTGTGCGTCAGGCGTGTGCGGAAGTGATCGCCCTCATGGTACACAAAGACCTGCGTCTTGTGCTTGAGGCGGCGGAAAGCTGCACTATGAATAATACGATCACGATCGCGCTGAAACGGCGTGCGTGTCGGGCTTTCCGGTTCTGGAAAAAGTCGGCCACGGCTGACTTCCGGATCAACAGCATACTCCGCCCGTGGCTGAGCACCGTATCCTAACGTCTTGACCATTCTTTATCCCCCACCCCTTACAATCAGAAAATGCCCAGGTCATTCCCTGCGATTTTCGTATCACAGCAATGACATAACAGATGTAAAAGCCCTGTAAACAACCGCTTTCCCAAGCCAAATGTAATTTAGCAATAAAATACTATGGAAATTACCATGGAGACCACCTAAATTATAAGGCAAAGCGCATTCCCGAAAAGTGGCTACCGGTTTTCGGATAAGAATACGCAGATAAATAATCTTTAAAGCTGTTTAAGCAGCCCAAACCAAAAGCAAACAGCTTTAAAGAAAGTACGCAAGCCGAAACAAGACTGAGCTTATGACCCAGACCCCTGAAAATACCGTCGGCTTGACCGACAAGGCCGCAAAACGCGTCGCCCAGATACTGGAAACAGAAACCAATGGCAGCATGCTCCGCATTTCTGTCGAAGGTGGCGGCTGCTCCGGTTTTCAATACAAGTATGACATCGTAAAAGAACAGGAAGATGACGACCTCGTCCTCGCCAAACTCGGCGCAACGGTTCTCATCGACAGAATCTCCCTGCAATATATGGCAGGCTCGCAAATTGATTTCGTAACAGATCTCATGGGCCAGTCCTTCCAGATCTCAAATCCTCAAGCCGCCGCAGGCTGCGGATGCGGCACAAGCTTCTCCATCTAAGATAAGCTAGTCGCACATCAGGGGAATAAGTTAAAAAGCGGGCGTGAATGCATCCCAAAGCAACCACGCCCTACCAGCCTCAAAGCCCCGCCCCATAAGAACGCAACTTTCCCGCATTCCTTTCAAACCAACGCACATTTCAACGCAAAACAGTTATCCTCGTTCCGCGTAGAACTTGTTCCCTTCCACGCAAACACCCTCAGAGAAGCCTCATGCTGTCCTTTCAAAACGCGCACAAATTGGTTGTTAATGCACTCCTGAGTATTGGCGTGCTGCAGATCGCAACATCAATCATAGCGAACTGGCATTTTGGCGTCTTTGCTTACACCGCTGATCAGTTTGTGACCCAGTCATCCGTCCTTGTGAGTTCATTTGCAATCGGCGGACAACTCATTGCGCTGGCCTTTATCCTTGAGTACCTCAAAAGGCTTTTGGATCAGAAAGCCAAGTAAAGCGGCCTCAGGATTACCCGATAACGCCCGACAAGGCCTCATCCACACACACTTGACCTGCCTGCCTTGCCCTCCTCGGACACCGTGCTAGAACAAATCAAGACACATATAGACCAAGCAGCCAGAGCGACTGCTGCAAATGCATTGATGCGCAGAGCTCTGACCTCACTGCTTTCTCGAAGGGAAACCCGATGAAAATCGCAAGCTGGAACATTAATGGCGTCAAAGCGCGGTTAGAAACGGTTCTCAAATGGCTCGAAGAAGAACAGCCGGACGTCGCCTGTTTTCAGGAAATTAAATCGGTTGATGAGAACTTCCCACGCGCTCCGTTTGAGGAGCTGGGATACAATCTGGAAACCCACGGCCAAAAAGGTTTCAACGGCGTCGCAATCCTCTCCAAACGCCCGTTTGAGGAGGTTAATCGCCGTTTGCCGGGTGAAGATGAAGACGAGCAAGCCCGCTATATCGAGGCCGTTATCGCCGGCGACAACGAGCCGATCCGCGTGGGCTGCCTTTACCTGCCAAACGGCAATCCGGTAGAGACCGAAAAGTTTCCATATAAGCTGCGCTGGATGGATCGCCTTCACAAGCACGCAGTTAAGCAGCTGGAAAAGGAAGAAGCCTTCCTGCTGGTTGGCGATTACAACGTCATTCCTGAGCCGGAAGACGCAAAGAAGCCAGAGGCTTGGGTTGGTGATGCCCTTTTCCGCCCGGAAAGTCGCCAGCGTTTCCGCGCCCTGCTCAACCTCGGCTTCACCGAAGCCGTCCGCGCCACTAACGGCAATGCGGGAACCTACACCTTCTGGGATTATCAGGCAGGCGCATGGCAGCGCGACAACGGCATCCGTATTGACCACCTGTTGCTCTCACCAGAAGCCGCCCGCATCATGCAGGGCGTTGGCATCGACAAACACGTCCGCGGCTGGGAAAAACCATCAGACCACGTCCCGGTCTGGGTTGAACTTTCCGCTTAAATACCGCGCTCGTTTTGAGCGTACCCTCCAAAAGTTCTGGTGGCGACCGCGCCACCAGCCCTCCTTATTTTTTCCATCCAAAACAAATAAACAGAAGTCTGGGAGGACATCTGATGGCTTGGCAACCAGCTGAAAATCGCTATGACACCATGAAGTACAACCGCTGCGGGAAGAGTGGCCTCAAGCTACCTTCCATTTCCCTCGGTCTCTGGCACAACTTCGGTGAAACCACCCCACATCAAACCAAACGCGAAATGTGCCGCACAGCGTTCGATCTGGGCATCACCCACTTCGACCTTGCCAACAACTACGGCCCGCCTCCAGGCAGTGCGGAAACCGCCTTTGGTGAGATCCTGCGCACCGACTTTGCCGGATACCGCGACGAGCTCGTCATCTCTTCCAAAGCAGGTTATGACATGTGGCCGGGACCTTATGGCGAATGGGGCAGCCGCAAATACCTCATGGCCAGCTGCGATCAGTCCTTGAAGCGCATGGGGCTGGACTACGTCGACATCTTTTATTCCCACCGCTTCGATCCGGACACACCACTGGAAGAGACCATGATGGCCCTCGACCAGATCGTCCGTCAGGGCAAAGCGCTCTACGTGGGCATCTCCTCCTACAACTCCAAACGCACCAGGGAAGCAGCGAAAATTCTGAAGGAACTGGGCACCCCATGCCTGATCCATCAGCCAAGCTATTCCATGCTCAACCGCTGGGTGGAAGAGGACGGCCTGCTCGACACGCTGGAAGAAGAAGGCATCGGCTCCATCGTCTTTTCCCCTCTGGCGCAAGGCATGCTGACCAACAAATACCTGGGCGGCGTTCCACAGGACAGCCGCGCGGGCAAACACGTCGGCTCTTTCCAGGAAAGCTTCCTCAACGAGACCACGCTGACCCACATTCGCTCGCTGAACGAGATTGCCGAGAACCGTGGGCAGACACTGGCCCAGATGGCTCTGGCTTGGGTCTTGCGCAAAGGCCGCGTCACCTCAGCTCTGATCGGCGCAAGCCGCAAGGAGCAGGTGATCGACTGCGCAGCCACCATCAACAATCTGGAGTTCACAGAGGACGAACTGACCGCCATCGATCAGTACGCCACAGAAGCCAACATCAACCTCTGGGCCCAATCCTCCGAACGCGAAGGCCCATCCCGCCCCGCGAAGAACTAGTAAAAGCCTACAAAGACAAATGGAGTGCGGACGTCAGGTTCGCACTCCAGATGAGAGGTCGAGGAAATTCCTTTAAGACCGCGGATCCAGCCCCTTCTCTTCAAAATACGCGATTGCTGTGTTCAGGCCGTTCAGGGCGGCGGGTACGCCTGCATAGACCGCCATTTGCCAGATGACTTCAAGGATCTCGGAGGGGCGTGCTCCTGAGTTCAGCGTGTGCTCAATATTCATGACAAGTTGCGGCCCTGTATGGCCGCCCATCGCTGTCAAAGCCGCAATGCTGCACAACTGCCGGGTCTTCAGGTCAACCCCTTCCCGGCCATAATGCTTATCGTAGGCCCAGTCCACCACACTCTCAGACATACCGGGCACCGCAGCATCATATTTATCAGCAAGCTTCTTCTTCAGTTCGGGATTTAAAATACTCAGGACTTTCTCCGCATTCATAAGCCAGTCTCCTCAAGCCATAAACAACCGCCAGTCAGACTTGCCTACCTGCCTCCTCTTGAAAATCGGTGTGTTAATCACCGAGAAGTTGAGGTGATTGCCGCAAATACTCGCTTTGCAGCACCTTCAGCCCAGCCTGTACCTTGGGCTGGCCAGACCGCCTAAGAAGCTGAAATTGTAAGAAAAGAGAGGCCCCTTACAAAACCGGCGGCACCTACTGTTTATTCCGTCTCAGATCTGCTAGGCATTTTTACGAGGAACACACTGGACTGCGGAGCCGCTGAATGCTTGAAGACCTTCAAACCCCTTGCCTTTTGCTTGATGAAACCGCAATGCGCCGAAACATCAAAGGCATGGCAGACAGGTTCAAACAGATCGGCGTCCCGCTGCGCCCGCACCTCAAGACAGCCAAATCCATCGATGTCGCCCGGATACTACAAGAGCACGGTGCAGACCGCTGGACCGTCTCCACGCTGAAGGAAGCAGAGTACTTTTCCTCCTTTGGCCTCAAAGATATCCTCTATGCCGTCTCCATCATCCCGCAGAAGATGGAACGCATCATGCACCTCAACCGCGCAGGCGCTCAAATGTCCATCTGTCTGGACAGTACCGAGATGGCAAAACACCTTGCTACCATGACGCTGGATGGCCCAAAGCTCCGCGTCTATCTGGAGGTCGATGTGGACGGTCATCGCACCGGCGTGCAGGCAGATCAAAAGCGCGTGGTAGATGTCGCCAGAATACTTGCAAACGCATCTAACGTTGAGTTCGCCGGCGTGATGGCCCACGGCGGCGGCGTGAGTTATGCAGCAAACGGCAAGCAGGAGCTGGAAGCCGCAGCGGAACAGGAGCGCACAGCAACACTTGCAGTCAAAAGCGCCATTCTGGAAGCAGGCCTGCCCTGCCCGCACGTCAGCATCGGCTCCACACCAACAGCCCTCTTCGGAACATCATTTGATGGAGTTTCTGATGTTCGTGCAGGGGTTTACGTGTTTCAGGATGTGTTTCAGGCCAACCTTGGCATGTGCGCCATGGAAGATGTGGCTGCAACTGTACTCACCAGCATCATCAGCCATGCCCCACACCTCAACCGCATCGTCGTAGATGCTGGCGGATTGGCACTCTCCAAAGACCGCTCCTGCGCAAGCCAAAGCAATGACTGCGGTTTCGGCCTGCTAAGCGATGCAGACGGACACATCGACCCGCTGCTCCACGTGCAAGGTGTCAGCCAGGAGCATGGCTACATCACCACCAGAGACGGAAGCCCTCTTCCCTTCGAATTGTACCCTCTGGGATCACAGCTCCGTGTTCTGCCCAACCATTCTTGCATGACTGTCGCCGCCTATGAGGGGTACCATATGATCGATGGGGACCATGAAGGAGAGTGGTGGCCGCGCTGTAACAGGTGGTAGGTCAACCCGTTCCATCAATTACATCGGTCACATCTCATTGAGCCCTACAGATTGTCGCACTAGGAAATTGATTGGCAAAAGTTTTTTCCAATTGCGGCCCTCTGAATCTCCCGTGGATATCACCGTTTACCAATCAAGATTTGTGGTGAAATTGAGTCTTTTTGGCCACCTTCAGGTGCTGCCCTGAACCGCAAAAGTCGATTTTCCACGCCCACCACTAATATTTCAAACATCGCATATCAGCTATGCAAAATTGACCTACCTACATTATACTTACTATAATGTACTTAGAGCGCGACTAAGTGAAAATGCGGGCGCCCTGTTGCACTGTTTCGCAAACGCACAAAATTCGCGCCTCTAAACACGTAATTTCATAAGTAAACTCATAGGATTAGATCCATTCCAGACCTCTTCGCAACGCACACAACTTGAGCGAGTTATATCACTACCCACAATTGGCCGCCCAATATCCAAAATGTATGCATTTGTATAATTCTGCCTTGCATTTTTTGCAGGTCTGCCAGCCATTTCGGAATTGACATAAATCAAGATGCGGCCCCACTTGAAGCGTACAGTCAATGTCAACAAGCACTGGACGCAAGGAAGCGTAACTCTCTGCAAGCCTTTGGAATTTACTTGTAGCACCACGCTAAATTGCTCAAATGATGAAGGACCTAAAAATGGGCGTTCACCAGAACATCGATAAAGCTACCGCCGACACTCTTCCTTTTCTGAAAGACGACGGACCCAAGGCTTACGCAGGTTTCAAAAAGGGTGACTGGAACAAAGAAATTGACGTGCGCAATTTCATTCAGCTCAACTACACCCCTTATGAAGGTGCTGACGACTTCCTTGCTGGCCCAACCGTTGCAACAACCAAACTCTGGGACAACGTTCTTGAGTTGATGAAAGAAGAAAACAAGAAAGGCGTTCTCGACGCTGACACTGAAGTTGTTTCTTCTATCGTTTCTCACGCACCAGGCTACATCAACAAAGATCTCGAAAAGATCGTTGGTTTGCAGACCGATGCCCCATTGAAGCGCGCTTTGATGCCTTACGGCGGCCTGAAAATGGCAGCAGCCGCTCTGGAGAGCAATGGTTACAAACTCTCAGAAAAAACCGCTGAGGTCTTCTCTAAACACCGCAAAACACACAATGACGGTGTGTTCGATCTCTACACTCCGGAAATTCGCCGCGCTCGTTCCGCTGGTATCGTAACCGGCCTTCCAGATGCTTATGGCCGTGGCCGCATCATCGGCGATTACCGCCGCGTTGCGCTGTACGGCATCGACAAGCTGATGGAAGACAAGAAAGCACAGCATGCTTCCCTGGACGGCAACGTCCTGAATGAAGAAACACTGCGCCTTCGTGAAGAAATCTCAGAGCAGTACCGCTCCCTCGCTGAACTGAAGGAAATGGGCGCTGCACACGGCTGCGACATCAGCCGCCCTGCAGAAAACGCTCAAGAAGCTATTCAGTGGCTTTACCTCGGCTACCTTGCTGCGATCAAAGAGCAGAACGGTGCAGCCATGTCTCTGGGCCGCACAACCACCTTCCTTGACGTATACATCCAGCGCGATCTGGACAAAGGCATCATCACGGAAGATGAAGCACAGGAACTGATGGATCACTTCGTTATGAAGCTCCGTATGGTTCGCTTCATGCGTACTCCAGATTACAACGCGCTGTTCTCTGGCGATCCGGTATGGGTAACTGAATCCATCGGTGGCATGGGCGTCGATGGCCGCACATTGGTCACCAAAAGCTCCTTCCGTGTTCTGCAGACCCTTGTGAACCTCGGCCCTGCACCAGAACCAAACCTGACCGTTCTGTGGTCCGAGCATATGCCTAAGGGCTTCAAAGACTACTGCTCAAAGATCTCCATTGAGACCTCTTCTGTTCAGTACGAAAATGATGACCTGATGCGTCGTTACTGGGGTGATGACTACGGTATCGCTTGCTGTGTATCTGCAATGCGCATTGGTAAGCAGATGCAGTTCTTCGGCGCACGTGCCAACCTTGCAAAAGCAATGCTTTACGCAATCAACGGTGGCATCGACGAGAAAACTGGCAAACAGGTTGGTCCAAAAGCGCACCCAATCACCGGCGACGTGCTGGAATGGGATGAGCTGGAACCACTTTACGACCAGATGCTCGACTGGATTGCAAAAGTCTACGTTCAGGCGCTGAACTGCATCCACTTCAGCCACGACAAGTACAACTATGAGCGCGTTGAAATGGCGCTGCATGACCGCGACATCCTGCGCACCATGGCCTGTGGTATTGCTGGCCTGTCCGTTGTTGCTGACAGTATCTCCGCAATCAAAAACGCGAAGGTCAACATCATCCGTAACGACGAAGGTCTCGCAGTTGATTACGAAATTGAGGGTGATTTCCCTTGCTTCGGTAACAACGATGACAGCGTTGATGTGATTGCAGAAGACATCATGAAGAAATTCATGAGCAAAATCCGCAATCAGCCAATGTACCGCAATGCGACACCGACACAGTCTGTTCTGACCATCACATCCAACGTGGTGTACGGTAAGAAGACTGGCTCTACTCCGGATGGACGTAAAGCAGGCGAACCATTTGCACCGGGTGCAAACCCAATGCATGGCCGTGACCAGAAGGGCGCAGTGGCTTCCATGAAGTCTCTCTGCAAACTTCCTTACGAAGACAGCCAGGACGGTATCTCTTACACCTTCTCCATCATCCCGGGCGCACTGGGCAAGGACGAAGCTGAACGGATCGACAACCTGTCCCACCTGCTCGACGGTTACATGCATGACATGGGTCACCACATCAACGTGAACGTGTTCGATCGCAAGACCTTGGAAGATGCAATGGAACATCCTGAACTGTACCCACAGCTCACCGTTCGTGTCTCCGGTTACGCCGTGAACTTCATCAAGCTGACCCGTGAACAGCAGATGGATGTGATCAACCGTACATTCCACGGTCAGCGCTAACAGCACTGGGCCAATGGTCAGCGCTTATAACGCTCACCTCTCAATCTCCAAGACAAGGCGCGGGACTCAGTCCCGCGCCTTCTTTGCTGCGACAAATCCGCTGAAACGTGCTCCAATTGCTCAAAATAAGTGCGACAGGAGCGCACATGCACCGAAAATGGATGGCTGCGTTGCACAATTTCATCTTTAAAAACAAGGTCAAAGGCCTTACTTTTAAAGCATTATAAAAAGCAGAAGCGGCCCGAGGAAAAATCCTCACTCCCTATCAAAAACAGGCCGCTCGCAAACAATGATAAAGGACGCCAGCCATGCAAGACACCATGGGTTATGTTCACTCAGTAGAAACAGGCGGAACGGTAGACGGTCCGGGCCTGCGCTACATTGTGTTCACCTCTGGCTGTCCGCTACGCTGCCTGTACTGCCACAACCCGGACACTCTGAAGCTGAAAGCTGGCAAACAATCCTCCGCCTATGAGCTTTTGAAGGACATCTCCACCTACCGCACTTATTTTGAAACCGGTGGCGGCGGCCTGACCGTGAGTGGCGGTGAACCTATGGCACAAAAAGAGTTCCTCAAAACGCTTCTTTGGGGCTGTAACCAGATGGGCGTTCACACCACCGTGGACACATCCGGCTATCTGCACGCCAACCTCGATGATGAAACCATCGACATGGCAGACCTCTACCTGCTCGACATCAAATCCTGGGTGCCAGAAACCTACAAGAAGGTCACCGGCGTTGAAGTTGGCCCAACCCTTGAGTTTGCAAAGCGTCTGGAAAAAATGGAAAAAGACGTCTGGATCCGCTTTGTGCTGGTACCAGGCCTCACAGATGCCCCTGATAACGTCGAAGGCGTCGCACAGTTCGTCTCCGAGCTTGGCAACGTGAAGCGCGTTGACGTTCTGCCCTTCCACAAAATGGGCGAACACAAATGGCAATCCATGGGCAAAGCCTACCAGCTCAAAGACACCCGCGAGCCATCAGCCGAAGAAACGGAAGCTGCCAAAGAAACCTTCCGCAAGTACGGATTGGACGTACACTGAACATCTGCCATGCTTAGGCCACAGGCGCCCCAAAGATACCTGTCGATTACATAGGTTCTCCTGATTTTCAGGAAAAAGTCGCCACAATACCTTCCCAGACTAGCCCTCGAAAACACGGGGCTTTTTCATGAAAAAACGAGTTATCCTCGGTGGGCTGGCTATGCTCACCGCAAGCGCATCAGTTGCAGATGCAGGCTTTAATCAAAGCAGGGCGGAAAAATTCGCCAGGAAAAATGAAAAACATATCATCTGCTACTACCTCTACGGCTTGACGAACCAAAGCAGCAAGCAGGACATCGCCAGAGGCGTCATCACGGCCATGGCCTATGCCAAAGGCATGAAGAAACAGGAAGCCATCTACGCCCTGGGCTACGGCTCCGGCAAGATCTCCGCCATTCTGGAAGCCGACCCAGACCACCGCGAAGACCTGATCGAAGAACACAGCAAAGACTGCAAATAACAAAAAGGCTGCTATCGGTGTGATAGCAGCCTTTTGAATTCTCAGTCTCGAAATCCCACTTTACTGCGGTTCTCCAAGCACTTTCAGCACATCATCCTTGGAAACAGCGCCTTCATATCCCATTTCACTGCGGATATGAGAGACCACCTGAATACGCTCCGCATTGTCCCTGGCAAGCTTGCCAGTACCGTGCCACAAGCTGTTTTCAAAGCCAATCCGCGCATGTCCACCATGACCAAACGCCAAAGCACCACACGCCGTTTCAGCCCGCCCAAAGGCGCAAAGCATAAACGGATTGTCCTGCGCAATATGAGCCGCAGCATCGCGGGCGCTAAGGAAACCAAGCAAGTCACGCGGATCGCTCTCCTGATCCTTAGCATAACGGCCAAGCACATAAAGCTGGCTGCCATACCCGGCCGGAACAACGCCCTCACCCATCAGCAGATCGAGACGAGCAACATCTTCCGGCGCATACAGGATATGCTGAACCGCACGGCCCGCTTCCTTCGCTTCATGGTAGAACCGGCGCGCCAGATCCACATCACCGCCCTCTGGCGCCATTTCACGCATGGCAACAGAAACAGCCTCAGGCTCTACAGCGGCAACAACATCATACTGTTCCTGTGCACTGTACCGGCCAACCGCTTCAGTAGTGATCTGAACAACCAGCTCAGGGCACTTGGCCGTCACCTCAAGGATAAGCTCTTTGTATAGGCCAGCATCCAGAACATGCTGTCCCTCTGCACCGCGCACATGGGCATGGAGGGCATCAGCGCCCTCCGCTTCCACGCTCACCGCGCAGGCAACGACGTCTTCAATCGTCACCGGCAGCTGCGGATGATCCGCTTTGCCACGACGCGCACCATTCGGCGCACTCATGATGAGCCGCTTTGTCATCAGATAGAAACTCCGGCCTGCGTGAAACTCTCTTTCATTGCAAGGCTTAGCTTCTCGACGATCTCAGTGATATGACTGTCATCAATGATGAATGGAGGAGCAAGAAGAATGTGATCCCCCGTTTTACCATCAACCGTACCACCCATCGGGTAACACATCAGACCCGCCTTCATGGCATTCTGCTTCACTTTCGCATGAAGCTTTAAGGACGGATCAAGCGGCTCTTTCGTATCCCGGTCCTTCACCAGCTCAAGCGCACGGAACAGGCCACGGCCACGAATGTCAGCCACATATGGGTGCTGACCAAACTCATCATGCAGAGCAGCAGACAGTTTCTCACCCATGGTGCGCACATGCTCCATACGGCCTGGCGCCGTCAACTGGTCCATCACAGCAACACCAGCAGCAGCAGCCAGAGAATGCCCCATGTAGGTATGACCATGCTGGAAGAACCCAGAGCCCGTCGCGATAGTATCGTAGATCTCTTTAGAGCACAGCATCGCGCCAAGTGGCTGATAACCAGCACCAATACCCTTAGCAACGGCAACGATATCCGGGCGAACCTCATCTTCGTTACACGCGAAGATATGACCGGTGCGGCCCATGCCACACATCACTTCATCCAACACAAGCAGGATGCCGTACTTGTCACAGATCTCGCGAATACGTTTCAGGTAGCCCTTAACAGCCGGCACCGCGCCCATGGTTGCACCAACAACAGGCTCAGCGAAGAAAGCAGCAACCTTCTCCGGTCCAACACGCAAAATCTCTTCTTCAAGAAGGTTGGCGGAACGCTGCCCGTATTCTTCGAGCGTTTCACTCTCTTCCTTGTAGCGATAGGCGTAACAAGGATCGATATGAGACATTTCGATCAGCAGTGGACCGAACATTTCACGGCGCCACTTGTTGCCACCAGCAGAAAGCGCTCCCAGCGTATTTCCGTGATAGCTCTGCCAACGCGCAATCATATGCGAGCGTTGGTGTTCTCCCTTTTCAACAAAGTACTGCCGTACAAGTTTAACAGCAGACTCCATTGCCTCCGATCCACCTGAAACCAGATAGACACGGTCAATGCCTTCAGGAGCTTGGGCCACCAGTTTATCGGCAAGCTCTTCCGCCGGCTCACTGCCAAAAAAGCCAGTGTGAGCGAACGAAAACTTATCCAGCTGGTCCTTAATCGCGTCGATCACTTGTTCATTAGAGTGACCAAGGCAGGAAACCGCGGCGCCCCCACAGGCGTCAAGGTATCTCTTACCAGTGGAATCAATAAGGTAGCACCCGTCGCCTTTAGCAGCTGTTGGTAGTGTTACACGGGTATTTCTAGGAAAGATGTGGCTCATTTTACAGCCTCCGGGCTGTAGCTCTGTTGTTCGATTGACCGTCCATAGACACGCAAAACTACGCGTGACATTTTGCACAGGCACCACATTGCCTACGTCAAAGTACTTGTCCATAAAAAACTATGAAATATCTCCAGATTGTGATTGGAGACACCCGCACAAAAGACAGGTGAGATATTTTACTACAAATTCCAGCAATAAAATTAGACGGAGCCACACCCAACTACGCAAAACCCCGTGCAGCTTACGTGAAAGTCACTTAGTCGCCGAAAGACTCACTCAGTAAAATCTGAACGACCTAGAGCACGCCCGAAGCCGTACGCCGTGTCTGGCGAAGTATCCAGTGCGGCTTTTTCTGCGAAAACATCAAAAGCGTCATGACCAGCGTCAGCGCTTCAGCCACAGGCAGAGCATAAAACACGCTCATCGGGCCAATCACAAACCACAGGACAACGATCAGCAGCAGCGGCATTACCAGTGACCGGGACACAGCAATCAGTGCCGACTGGGTCGCACAATGCATACCTGTAAAATAGCCGGAAAACGCGATATTGACCCCGTTGAACAGGAAGACAGGCCAGATCACACCAATGATCTCAATCGTCAGCTCTACTGTCGAGTGATCTGCATCTCCAACAAAGGCACTTGCCAGCAACATGGGTTGGAAAATCAACAGGCACGCCAGTAACAAGCCAACAACAAAATTGGTCCCGACCCCAAGCGACAAAAACTGATAAATCCGCCGCGGTTTTCGTGCACCAAAATTGACACTCACCAGGGGCCCAAGCCCCTCACCCACGCCATAAAACACCATGATACCGCTGAAGAACAGATAATTCACAATGGTGAAAGCAGCCACGCCTTGCGCACCAATTTCGGTAATCAGGATCCAGTTGAACAGGAACACGACAATACCGCCGGAGCTCTCATTGATGAACTCAGACAGGCCATTATAGGCAGCCGTGTACATCACTCGCCAGGATCCAAAGGGCCGTAGAAATCGCAACTTGGCGCTTTTATTGGCGAAATGCAAAAGCAGAAACAGCATGCCAGCCTGACTGGCCAGTCCCGTTGCCAGCGCAGCACCCCAAACGCCCCATCCCAGATACCCTATCATCCAGGCATCCAGCACAATGTTGACCGCAGTGATCATCACCATACCGGCAAGGGAAAAGTTGGGGCGACCGTCAACGCGGACGAAATGCGACAGCGCAACCGCAAGGCTCAAACCGGGAAAGAACCACGCAACGGTGAAGATATACGTCTCCACCATCTCAGCAGTTTCCGCGTTTGCACCAAGCATCCGTGCAGCTGTTGGTGTAAAAATAAGCAGCAATGCCGCAAACACCACGGAAAAAGCCAGGACGCTGATCAGTGCCTTCATAAAGATGTTGGAGGCATCTCTTTCCCGTTTCTCACCGATGAACTTGCCTGCCATCACGGCAGCGCCAACGGTCAGCATCACCACCACGCCAAAGTAAAGCGCAAACATAGGCGTAATCAGGCTGAGCGCAGCCAATGCCGTCGCACCAACAAAGTTTCCGACAAAGATGCCATCAACAATACTGGCAGAAGCAATGGAAATCATGCCAAGCACAGCAGGAACCGCAAACCGGAAAAATTCTTTCGCCGGATGTCCTTTGGTCATCTGCTCGTTTGCCATTGCCACTGACATGTTTTCACCTTTGCCTACGAGAGTGCTCTCCCGCTTTTCCAATCAAAATTGATAAGAAATTGAATTTGAACGATCGATCAACTTGGACATATGCTCAATTTCATGCTATGTCAAGATTGACCAATTTAAAGAGCTAATCTGGAACGCTATATGGCCTATCTGGCGAAGGAAGAACGCCGCAAAGCAATCATTCTGGCAACGCTGGACGTTGTGAAGGAAAATGGGTTTGCTGGCATCACCACCCGCGCCGTAGCCAAACAGCTTGGCGCCGCAACCGGCATTATTCATCACCACTTTAAATCACTCACAGACTTAAAGTGCGAAGCCCTGCGCTACCTCTCTCAAAAGAACGGCGACAACTGCATCTTCGTCTCCAAAGATCTTCCACCGACACAAGCCCTGCTCCGCCTCATCAGCTTCAATGCAACCCCGCAAGAAAAAGCAGAGACCAGCATATGGATCAGTGCAGCAGATGAAGCCAACAGAGACCCGGAGTTTGCCCGTGTCTACGCTGAAGAAACCAACAAAATCCAGGAATGGATCTACAACAACCTTAAGGAAGGGGTTCGCACCGGCGAGTACACCCTCACCTTACCCGCCGAACTTGTTGCATGGAAACTCATGTCACTGGCCTTTAATCTCTACGACGTGTCCAACCTGCCCGACACAGATCTGACACCAGACATGGCCGTCCAGATCCTTAAGGAAGAACTGAAGTCAACACTCGGCCTCAACAGCAAAGACCTTGCGTCTCAGCTGCTTTCAAGCCATTAAGGTGAGACTTGATCATCGCACAACTTCAGAGAGCTTTCATGAAGAAGATCCTCATCCTCAACGGACCGAACCTGAACCTGCTTGGAATGCGCCAGCCAGAAGTTTATGGCTCCACCACGCTTGCAGAGATTGAAGATCAGTGCCGCGCCCACGCAAAACAGCTCGGCCTAGACATAGAATGTAAGCAATCCAACCATGAAGGCGAGCTGATCGACTGGATCCACGAGACCCGTCAGACGCGGACCGCAATCGTGCTCAATGCAGGCGCTTACACTCACACCTCAATTGCAATCATGGATGCAATCGCCAGTGTGGAACGCCCGGTGATCGAACTCCACCTCTCAAACATCCACCAGCGGGAAGAGTTCCGCCACACCTCCTACATCTCCAAGGTCGCAAAAGGCATGATCTGCGGTCTCGGTGCGCACGGCTACACACTTGCCATGGACGCCGCACTTCGAATTTTGGAAGAAGAAGACTAAGCAACCGATAGGCGCAGCCACTTTGTCTCATCGGGCGAACTCAGAAAACTCAAGCGTTCTCTGGGTTCACTTGCCGTTATACTGTGCAACAACAACAAGCCCTTGAACGGGTTTTCCATCCTCAAAACGCGGCGTGATTTCATCCAGCTCAATAAGTGCAAAGTCGTTATCCGCCAGCACCTTGCGTAGATAATCAGCAGAATGAGCAAACCTTCCACGATTGCTCATCACATATGGTTTTTCTGAAAAAGCCTCGTCTGCCGCTGTTTCCGTTGTGAAAATGACCTTGCCATTAAGCTCAATGTTCTTCGCAAGGCCAGCGACAGCCTCCTCCAGTGCACCAAGATAAATAAATGTATCGCCAGAGATGATTAAGTCCCAGCGTTCACCCCAGTCGTTCTGCAGGAATTCAGTCAGATCATTCAAATAAAGATCGTCATAAAGATTTTTCTGATCGGCCTTCTCAAGCATCCCTTCAGAAAGGTCTACTCCCGTCTTATGCAGTGCAAGATCGCCGATTACCTCAGTGCACAAACCAGTGCCACACCCCAAATCCAAAAGGCGTTTAAACCTGCCCTCTGTGAACTTGCGGACCATCTCCTGAATAATCTGAGGTACCGCATAGTTGAGCTGTTTCGTCAGGTGCTGATCAAAGTTGTCTGCATAATTGTCAAAAGTCTTGCTCACACACTGCTCAGGCACTGTGTCAGGTGTGTAATTCTCATCGTTCGATCCAGATGCTAACTGCTCTTGCTCGATAGCACTTAAATCCTGCTCTACATTTTTTAAAGCAAGCTGCTCAGCTTCTTCAGTCTTGCCTGCCTCTTTAAGATCCTGCACTTGGCAGTCGATCAAGAACTTTTTGAGCGCAGCATGTATAGGGTTGTCTTCATCATCTGAATTGAAATTGATATTCATCATCGTGACATGCCTCTGCCTAAAGCAAACAAGGTGTTTTTCATAAAAGGACTAGATCAAAAAAAACATGATGAAGACTTACGTTGCTTGATAAATATCTCTTTGTATTTTTGTCAGACAGTTTGGATACGCTGTTGTTTTTTGTTCGTCCTGTGGAGCACGACAGGCTCCCCCTCGCACTCATAAGCATATGGGCGATTAGCCTTACCGGAGGAGCCAAGCCTTCAAATCAGTCGTAATTCTTGGAACTACGCAGCTTCTTGATGTTGCCGCGCTGCTTCTTCCCTTCCATTCGCCGGCGCTTGGAGGCCAGCGTTGGCCGTGTGGCTTTGCGCGTCTTGGGCACATAAGCTGCTTTGCGAATAAGCTCCAGCAACCGCTCCAACGCATCTTCTCTGTTGCGCTCCTGCGTGCGGAAGCGATCAGCCGTCAAAACGACCTCACCCTTCAGCGTCAGACGTGAGCCCGCGATCTTGCGCAAACGAGTCTTTAAGTCATCCGGGAGAGTCGCATTTCCATCCAGATTGAATCGCAATTGCACGGCGGAAGACACTTTATTCACGTTTTGACCGCCCGGTCCGGACGCCCTGATGAAGTCTTCTTTGATGTCGCGTTCCTCAATTGAGTAGCGCTCATTCACCTTTATTTTTTTGCGCTCGCTCATCTGGCCCGCCCGTTACACCACGCATGCATAGCATTGATTGAAATAAGAAATTTTACTCTTTGGTCAAAAAACAACCAGTAAAGCAACAGTGCACGCTATAATACCAGCCCCTCAGATTTGCAAAGTTTTACGCAACAAAGCCACGCTCCACCGCAGGTATAGGCGAACGTATAATGCACGTATATGTTTGATATCGCTTGATTTAGTCAGTTCTTCTACCTAGTCTCGAATCCATATCCTGCCAGAGGGTAAAATAATTAAGGCGCTCAGCCGAACAAGCAATATTCGTCTCAAGCGTTACTGGAGGGGAAATGACAGAGACTAACATATTGGCGCGGGACGAGATCCAAGAGATCACCGGCCTGACTACAAACAACCTTGATGCCTACTGGATGCCATTCACGGCAAACCGGCAGTTCAAGAAAGATCCACGCCTTCTCGTGAAGGCCAAGGACATGCATTACACCGCCGCCGATGGCCGTCAGATTCTGGACGGTACAGCAGGCTTGTGGTGCTGCAATGCTGGCCACGGACGCCAGAAGATCGTCGAAGCTGTGCAGAAGCAGGTCGCCGAGCTGGATTACGCACCAGCCTTCCAGATGGCACATCCCAAGTCGTTCGAGCTCGCGGCCCGTCTAGCAGCTCTCATGCCAGACCCGTTGAACCACGTGTTCTACACCAACTCCGGCTCAGAGAGCGTTGAAACCGCCCTCAAAATGGCACTGGCCTACCACAAGGCTAAGGGAGAAGGCTCACGGACCCGCCTGATTGGGCGTGAACGCGGCTATCACGGCGTCAATTTCGGCGGCATTTCTGTTGGCGGCATGGTTGCCAATCGCAAACAGTTTGGTGCGATGCTCGCTGGTGTTGACCATATACGTCACACCCATGGCATTGCAGGCAATGAGTTCAGCAAGGGCGTGCCGAAAAACGGCATTGAGTACGCTGAAGATCTCATGCGCCTCATCCAGCTCCACGACCCATCCACCATCGCAGCAGTGATTGTAGAACCGGTCGCGGGCTCCGCTGGTGTGATCCTTCCACCAGAGGGCTATCTGAAGCGCCTGCGCGACATCTGTGACGAGCATGGCATCCTGTTGATCTTCGACGAAGTCATCACTGGCTTTGGTCGCCTGGGCACTCCGTTCGGTGTCGATTACTTTGACGTCATCCCGGACCTCGTCACCACAGCCAAAGGCCTCACCAGCGGCGTTGTGCCAATGGGGGCAGTGTTTGCCAGCTCCAAGGTCTATGACGCATTCATGACCGGCCCTGAGCATCTGATCGAGCTGTTCCACGGCTACACCTATTCAGCTCATCCACTTGCCTGTGCAGCTGCTCTGGCAACGCTGGATGTCTACGCTGAAGAGGAGCTGCTCACACGCGGCGCCAAGATGGCACAGTACTGGCAGGACGCCCTTCACTCCTTGCGCGATTGTCCAAATGTAATCGACATTCGCAACATCGGCCTGATTGGTGCGATCGAGCTGGAGCCGATTGCAGGCGAGCCAACCAAGCGTGCATTCACCGCCTTCCTGAAAGCTTATGAGAAGAACATTCTCATCCGCACCACAGGCGACACAATCGCAATGTCTCCACCACTCGTCATCTCAGAAAGCGAGATCGACGTACTGGTTGGCACACTACGCGACGTCCTTAAGAACCTGGATTAAGTTCCTGTTTCAGCATGGAATTTCAAAGAGGCGCCACGGCGCCTCTTTTTACATACCGTAACGTTATAAGCAACTTACACGTACATTCTAAAGTTAATCCTTATTAACTTTAACCAGTTCCTGAGCAGCAATTCACCACATATCCCAGCATGCACAACAAAGCCTCTCGCCATGAAACCACGAGGCTGATAATGTGCCGTCCGAATTACAAAAGCTCTCATGCATCAGGACTCCCATGCTACCTTCCCGCGACATTTCCCGCCTCATCGAAATCATGAAAGCCCTCAGAACACCTGAGACAGGCTGCCCTTGGGATCTGGAGCAGAACTTCAAAACCATTTCGCCCTACACCATCGAAGAGGCCTATGAAGTTGCCGATGCAATCGAGCGTGAAGACCTGAGTGATCTGAAAGAAGAACTGGGAGACCTGCTCCTTCAGGTCATCTACCACTCCCGCATGGCCGAAGAAGAAGACGCCTTCGCCTTTGGCGACGTGGTAGAAACCATCACCAAAAAGATGATCCGCCGCCACCCGCATGTGTTTGGAGATGACAAGCAAAAAGCAGCGGGCTTCCCGAAAGGCACATGGGATCGCATCAAGGAAGAGGAAAAGCAGGAGCGCAAACAACAACGCGCTGCAATGGGCCTCATTGATCAGATGCCACGCTTTCTGGATGAAGTGCCATCCGCATTCCCAGCCCTGACAGAAGCGGAAAAACTCCAGCACCGCGCCTCCAAAGTTGGGTTTGACTGGGGTGCTGCAGAGCCCGTCCTCGACAAGATCAAAGAGGAAGTGGAAGAACTCACCGTTGAAGTCACAGCCAACACGCCAGACCGCAGAAAAATCGAAGACGAACTCGGCGACGTCCTGTTCGCCATCGCCAACCTCGCCCGTCATCTGGAAGTCCAGCCAGAAGCCGCCCTCAAACGCACCAATGCTAAGTTCCGCCGCCGCTTCGCCCACATAGAAGACGCAGCAACAGCCGAACAACGCCCGCTTAAAGACCTCTCCCTCGACGAGATGGAAGCTCACTGGCAAGCAGCTAAGAAGTTTGATCCAGCAAGCTAAAAGCACTGTCAGGCGAGCGGACAACACCTCGCCTGATCAGCAATGTGCGCATTAGAGCAACGGGCACGTATCTGGATTCAGTTCCCGCAGGTAACCAGCCTCAAGATATGGCTGCACCTTGCCCCACTCCTCCAAAACCTCAGCTGCAAACTCCGGGTGAGCAAACCAATCCGCCACATCCACCGGATACTTGTTTGCAGGTGCAATCATCTTGATTACCTCTGGCCAATGCCGCTCCAACGTCATCAAATAGCGACGGGACGCGCTCACACTACCAACGGCAATCACAGAGCCAATGGCCTCAAAAAGCCCAAGCTCCTTCAAACGCTCAAGTGAGAACGCTACATTCTCACCCGTATTCGTCGCGCTGGTCTCCAAAATTATGTAGTGCCTTGGCACACCGCCAGCAACAAGCGCCTCACACATCTCATGCGCCTCAAGTTGCCCTGACGCTGTGTACTCACCACCAGTAATCAGAACTCGCCCAACAAGCCCATCACGCCACAATTGCACTGTGACCTGAACCCGCGCCTCAGCACTTCTGTGGGATCCAAACAGAAGACAAAGATCAGCCTTTCGGATCTCGGTTCTGACAAGCAAATAGCGACTAATCTCAGCGATCAGTTGAGGTGTAAGCTTCAGATGTGAATTGGCTGGGCAGGTCATGACATAACCAGACTAACGACCAAAACAACAACCAGCAACGCTACAGCAGACAACACTCCCTCAATTCCCTCACAAGCAGGAAAGCTGGAAGACTGCGCATAAAGCGGATGCCTACGGCATATCCCAGCCCACCAACAAAAAAGCCCCACTCGCATGAGCAGGGCTTTCTTGTTTTCATTCGTCTCTCAAGGGCGATCAGATCGGTGAGTAACCACCGTCGTCATCTTCATCACCATCTTCTGAAGTCGGCTCTTCAGCCAGCTCCAGCCCGGTCACGAAGTATTTCGCGAAACGTTCCCGGACGCGAGATCGATGTGCATCAGGAACGCGAACAGATAAACGAATACCGTCCTCTGTATCGTCACGCGAGAGGATCTCGCAGTTCTGATAGAGCCATGCATGTCCCTGCCCGTCGCTGTGTGGCAGGATCATCGTCACGGTATCCAGCTGCTCAGCCAAACGCGTTTCGATGCGGGCAATCAGATCTTCGATCCCATCACCACTCAGCGCAGAAACCGCAACCGGTCCCTCATCAACCGAGTTACTTTCAAGCAACTTGGCGCGATGTGCCTCGTCCAGCATGTCGATCTTGTTATAGACCTCAATGACACGATCACTCTCAGACACTTTAAGACCAAGCATCTCAAGCGTTTCATTCACATCCTGAGACTGCGCTTTGGTGTCCTCATGAGCAATATCGCGCACATGAAGCACAATATCAGCCTGAATAACCTCTTCCAGCGTCGCCCTGAAAGCAGCCACCAGATTGTGCGGCAACTCGGAAATGAAGCCAACCGTGTCTGACAGAATGACCTCACGGCCATGCGGCAGCTTCAAACGGCGAAGCGTAGGATCGAGCGTCGCAAACAGCAGATCCTTGGCAAACACCTCCGCATTGGTCATGCGGTTAAACAGCGTAGATTTGCCCGCATTGGTGTAGCCAACAAAAGCGATGACCGGATGCGGCACTTTCTTACGTGCTTTGCGGTGAAGCTTACGGGTGCGCTGAACCTGCTCCAGATGACCTTTCAGCAGCGTGATACGATCCTGAATGATACGCCTGTCGGCCTCAATCTGGGTCTCACCCGGGCCACCAACAAAACCAAGACCGCCGCGCTGACGCTCAAGGTGAGTCCAGGACCGCACCAGACGGGATTTCTGCCAACTCAGGTGAGCAAGCTCGACCTGCAGGCGACCTTCCTTGGTCTGCGCACGTTCACCAAAAATCTCCAGAATAAGACCCGTCCGGTCAATAACCTTGGTGTTCCAGTCTCGTTCCAGATTTCTCTGCTGGATTGGGGTGAGCGGATGATCAACAACAACCAGCTCAATCTCTTCGACATCAATTCGCAAGCGGATCTCTTCCACCTTGCCTGAGCCGAACAGACTTCCCGGTTTTACATTTGCCAATCGAACCAGACTTGAGGAGACAATCTCCAACTCGATTGCAGCTGCTAGTCCAACAGCTTCTTCCAGTCTGGCTTGTGGGCTGCGCTCGGCACCAAAGGGGCGCTCAGGAGCACCTTTCCCTCTCGCCAGAGCTCTACTTTGAATAATCGGTACGATGACGAGTGACCGGGTTCCCCGGGTCACTTCGTCTTCGCCGGCCTCAACATTCGCATCGCGTTGCTTGCGGTTCAGACCGGCCTCTTTTTTAGATTGGGGCTTCATCAGCCTCCTGCTTTTTCGCCTTCTTCTTCAGCTGGTTCGAACAGCTGTATAGGGCTATTTGGCATGATTGTTGAGATAGCGTGCTTGTAAACGAGCTGGGAGTGCCCGTCACGACGCAATAATACGCAGAAATTATCGAACCAAGTAACTACACCCTGCAGTTTTACACCATTGATCAAAAAGATTGTCAGTGGCGTCTTCTGCTTCCTGACATGATTTAAAAATGTATCTTGAAGATTTTGAGCGCGGTCAGCCATAACTATTTTTTTCCTGTTCTCAGTGGACACGGCCGCGGCATCCACCATTTACTGTTCCCATCCTCGAAACGGCCAAGTGACACTCACAAACACAAGAGAGATGCCCCAACACTAATAAGGTGCGCCGTCTTTCCTAAGTTCCCTTCAGCAAACACCGGAGGCACTTAACCCCCGGCAACCGTCAGTTTAATCAACTCTGACGCTTCATGGAATGATTTTCTTAAGTCTTGAACGATTGGACCGGGCTTACCATCACCCAAAATTGTTCCATTTACTTTCACGACGGGCATGACAAGCCCCGATGCACTTGTTAAAAATGCCTCTTGCGCACTTTTTGCCTCTTCCAGAGAGAAACCGCGTTCTTCTACGGAAAAGCCTTTCATTTCCGCCAGTTTTAGAACGCCCGCTCTGGTAATTCCTTTTAAGATTCCGTGGGTAGCAGGTCGCGTCACCAAAGTGCCGTTCTTTAGAATTATCCAAGCATTGGTTGAACCGCCTTCAGTTATCAGGCCTTTTTTATCCACAAACCATGCTTCGCGGGCACCGGACTCCTTAGCCTTTTGTTTAGCAAGGACATTAGGCAAAAGACCAACAGTCTTGATATCGACCCGGTCCCAACGATTCTCTTCTACTGTAATGACACCAACACCCTTGGCCGCAATTTGGTCCATTTTGTGTGACGGCACCGATTTTGCAGTCATCACAATAGACGGCGGAGTCCCAGCTGGCGGGAAATAATGGTCGCGCGGAGCCACGCCGCGCGTAACCTGCATGTAGATCAAGCCGTTCTTCACCCGGTTGAGCGAAATCACTTCCTTCATCACCCGCGTCAAGGCTCCACGTGACATAGGGGCGGAAATCTGCAGTTCACTCAGTGACCGATCCAGCCGGTCCAGATGGGCGCTCATGTCCACAATCTGACCTCTCCAGACCTCACACACCTCATAAACGCCATCAGAGAACTGGTAGCCCCGGTCCTCCACATGCACGGCTGCATGAGAATGTGGCACATATTGTCCATTTACGTAGGCAACACGGCTCATCAGCCTCTCCTGTTCAGGAACATTCAACAGGTTACATCTAAGGGCATTTACTGAATACTATCAAGTGGCTAACAGCAGATAAAACTAGATATTTCCGAGTGGGATCACTGAGAAAACCTGAGCTTCCGTTTTGGGAAGCTAAAACCAGCCTGCTATCCGGGCGTTTAAGCCAGAAATACTTAAAATCACAGGTTTATAGACGGGAAGAAAAAACAAAGGCCACGACACCTCTGCTGGCCAGTCGCGAACACTCGCGTTTCAGGCTTACCGGATTGATGTTCCAGCACTTTCATACGAGAGCGCCGGAACCATGTAGCAAAACTGGCTCTAGAAGAATTCCAGTGACACGCGGAACATCTGCTCCACCTGACGCACCTTGTCTGCGATAGCAAAAATCACAACACGGTCATGGGCTTGAATACGCTCGTCACCACACGGTGTCACCACCTTGCCATCACGCAAGATTCCACCGATGCGAATGCCTTCTGCAAGCTCAACTTCACGTAGGGGACGACCAACGAGCGGCGAAGTATCCAGCGCCTCAGCCTCAATCACCTCAGCAGCACCGTTTTGCAGCGCATGAACTGCCCGAATACGGCCACGGCGCACATGCTGCAAAATCTTGGAAATCGTCACCTGACGCGGGTTCACAAAGGCATCAATGCCCAAAGCATGCGCAAAAGCTGGATAACTGGTGTTGTTCAGCAGGGAAAGGTTCCGCTCACAGCCCATTTTCTTAGCCATGACGCAGGACAGGATGTTCACCTCATCCTCATTGGTCAGCGCCACCATCATGTCGGAATCTTCGACATCTGCTTCCTGCAACATCACCTGATCCAGCGCACTGCCATGCAACACCACAGTTCTGCGAAGTTCATCCGCAATACGAATAGCGCGATCACGCGAATGCTCGATAATTTTTACTTTGGTTCTGCTTTGCTTTTCCTCAAGACGGCGAGCAACGTAAGCACCAATATTACCACCACCAGCGATAAGAACACGCTTGGCCTCAGGCTCTTCATGACCGAAGATGCTCAGTGTACGACGCACCTGACCGCGCTCACAGCACACATAAACCAAATCCCCTTCCCGCATCATATCAGAGCTGTGCGGAACAAAGACCTTGCCTTCACGTGCGATACCAACAACCACTGCTGACAGATCCGGAAACAACTCAGTCAACTGGCGCAGTGGCGTATCCAGCACCGGACAATCACCGCCACAGTCGATCCCGACAATGATCATGTTATCATCCGCAAAGCGCACAGTTTCCATGGCACCTGGCAGCGACAAGCGCCGCAAGATCATCTCACCCACTTCGATTTCAGGAGAAATGATTACGTCAATTGGCATGTTATCGCGCGAAAACAGATTGCGGTAATGGGATTGCAAATAGCTTTGCGCACGCACACGCGAAACCTTGATCGGCACGTTAAACAAAGAGTGTGCCACCTGACATGCGACCATGTTGATCTCATCATACAAGGTCACGGCAATAATCATGTCAGCCTGATCAGCACCAGCCTGCGCCAGCACATCCGGATGCGCACCATGGCCAATAAAGCCGCGCACATCCAGTGTGTCACGAATGGCATGAACCAGCTGTGGGCTGGTATCAATCACAGAAACGTCGTTCTGCTCCGCTGCAAGTTTTTCGGCAATGCCGTACCCAACCTGTCCGGCGCCACAAATTACAACCTTCATAATTCAGTCCTTTGCTCCACCTCAAAGCTCACCGATCAGGTGAGACCAAGAGACTTGAGCTTTCGGTGCAATGCTGACCGTTCCATACCAATATATTCAGAGGTACGCGAGATATTACCGCCAAAACGCTTAACCTGTGCTTGCAGATATTCACGTTCAAACTGTTCCCGTGCTTCACGAAGTGGCAAGGACATCAACTCTTCACCACCAGAAGACCCCGGCATGCTTGGCACAGTCGATGCCACCTCAGCAGGCAGAAGATCCGCTGTAATCACAGCTTCTGAATCAGCCCGTGTCAGGATCATCAAACGTTCAACATTGTTGCGCAGCTGGCGCAGGTTCCCCGGCCAGTCATGCGTTTGCAGCACAGCCATCGCATCTTCACCAATCCGGCGCATTGGCAGACCAGTGGAGTTGGAAATCTGCTTCATGAAGAAATGGATCAGCTGAGGAATATCCTCACGGCGTTCTTCAAGCGCAGGCACCCGCAGCGGCACAACAGCCAAACGGTGATAAAGGTCCTCACGGAACAAGCCTTCCGCAATCCGGTTTTCCAGATTATAGCCACTGGAAGACAAGAGACGCACATCCACCTTCACCTTGTTGTGGCCACCCAGACGGGTGAAGGTCTGATCCACCAGCACACGCAGAATTTTATTCTGCGTCTCCAGCGGCATGTCGGCAATCTCATCCAGATAGATGGTCCCGCCATGCGCCTCTTCAAGCGCGCCCACCTTGCGCGGTGTGGAGTCAGTCTCTTCAATGCCGAAGAGCTCCTCTTCCATCCGCTCCGGTGTGATATTCGCCGCAGAAAGCACCACAAACGGTGATTTGGAGCGAGGAGACGCTTCATGGATCGTCCGCGCAACGGTCTCCTTGCCAGAACCAGACGGCCCGGTGATCATCACACGGCTATTGGTCAGACAAATACGCTCAATCGTCATGCGCAGGTTGTTAATGGAGGACGAACTGCCCACCAGATTGGAAACGTCGCCAGCACGCTGCTTCAGTTCCTTGATCTCGCGCTTCATGGAAGAAGCTTCCAGCGCGCGCTCAGTGATCAGAACCAGCTTGTCTGCCTTAAACGGCTTCTCGATGTAATCGTAGGCGCCTTTTTTGATCGCAGAAACCGCTGTCTCCACGTTGCCGTGACCAGAAATGATCACAACAGGCAGGTCAGGGTTTTCTTTCTTGATCACCTCAAGCACTTCAAGCCCGTCGAGCTTGCTGCCCATGAGCCAGATATCAAGAATAATCAGAGAAGGACGACGGTCCGCAATCGCAGCCAACGCCGCATCACTGTTGCCAGCGGTGCGGGTATTATAGCCGTCATCCTCTAAAATTCCGGCGATCAGCTCACGAATATCTGCTTCATCATCAACAATCAGAATGTCACTTGCCACGGCTTATCACCACCATTCTTACGTTACATTTTCAGTGAAGGAAGGAACATCAAAACTGCGCAAAGTCAGCCGAACCATGGCACCATGCCCGCCCTCGGCAACAGATGGCGCATCCAGCAGTTCAATTCCACCCCCATGATCTTCCATAATTTTCCGCACAATCGCGAGCCCAAGGCCGGTGCCCTTTTCGCGGGTCGTCATATACGGCTCCAAAAGCCGCGTGCGGTGCTCAGTTGGAAGGCCAATCCCGTTATCAATCACATCAATCGTGAGAACCGGACCTTCCCTATAAAGTTTCACCAGAACAGAGCCCTGCTCCGGGTTTTCTTCGCTCGCCAGATAAGCCTCAACAGCTTCCGACGCATTCTTGATCACATTACCAACAGCCTGCCCAACCAGACGGCTGTCAAATGTTGCCCGTACAGCCTCATCCGGCACATCGGTTTCAAAATGAACCTGAGAATTGGCAACAGACACCATAAAGGTGGACTCTCGCACCACGGAGCGCAGATCAGCCTCTTCCATCTTTGGTTTTGGCATACGCGCAAACGAGGAGAACTCATCAACCATACGGCCAATATCCCCCACCTGACGAATGATCGTATCCACGCATTGGTCAAACACCTTACGGTCATCATCCTCAATACGCTTGCCATAGCGGCGGCGGATACGTTCTGCAGAAAGCTGGATCGGTGTCAGCGGGTTCTTAATCTCATGCGCAATACGGCGGGCAACATCCGCCCAGGCCGAGTTACGTTGAGCCGCAACAAGGTCGGTGATATCGTCCAGCGTCACCACAAAACCATGCTCAGAACGGGTCGCTTCCTCAGTCGTCACACGCACATTCACAGTGCGCTCACGCCCCTTACGCATTATGGCAACCTGCGCTACCTGCGAACCACTCGAGCTTTCTTCAAGCGCTTTCGACACAACCTCTTGCACCTCTGGAAGATTGTCGTAGATCGGTTTTTCCAGAAGCTCGTTTTCATCCTGACTGAGAAGTCGTGTTGCCGAGCGATTGACCATGGTCACATCGCCCTCATCATCAATCCCGATTACGCCGGAGGACACGCCAGATAGCACGGCTTCACTGAAGCGACGGCGTCGGTCAATCTGGTCATTTGCAGCCAGCAGCGCATCCCGCTGCCCACGCAACTGACCCGTCATATTGTTGAAGGTCCGCCCAAGGCTCTCAAGGTCACCACTCGCCTTTGCAGCTTCAACCTCAACATAATAATTGCCTTTGGAAACCTGATCTGCAGCGCCAATAAGGTTACGGATCGGCAACACAAGCTGGTTGGCAAACCCAAAGCCCACCCAGATGGAGGAGAGCAACAGCACAAGCGCCACGCCCACATAAACAAGGGCAAACGCCAGTTGAACACCAAAGCGTCGCTGTTCCAGCTCCGCATATTCATTGACACCAGCTTCCGCCAGACGCTGATATTCAACCACCCGAGGATCAAGCGCACGGGTCACATAAAGATAAAGGTCATCAAAAGCGGACAGCTTAATCACGCCGCCCACAAGGTTGGAAACGCCCGGTGCAATCAAAACCGGAGCCCCATCCTTAGCCTGGTTCATCGCCACTTGCGGCGGCAGCAAAGGCTCCACCTTAGGGTCGCGCAACACACGCATCACAACGGTGCCGTCATTCTTTAAAACATATGCCCCCAGTAAGCCGCGAACCCAGGTCTGGGTCTCAAAAAAGCGGTCAAACCGAGTGGGGTCATAGAAATAAGAGTTACGGTTCAGATCCACATCACTGGCCATGCCAATCAGCGTGGACCGCAGCGAGTTTCCGTGCTCCTGAACATAAGCGGCCGCAACCGACTGGGCGTTGGTAATGATATTGCGCGTTCTTGTCTCAAACCAGCGATCAAGCCCCTGATCCAGCGTAATCGTTGCCACCACAGCAACAATAAACGCAGGCAGTGCAGCCACCAGCGAGAACATAGTCACAATGCGCACATGAAGCCGGGCCGCAGCACGCCCACGGCGCCGCGCCTGCAACAGCTTCACAAGCTCAAAGATGATCAAGCCGATAAGCAGGAACACCAGTGCGCCATTAAATCCAAGCGCAATGTAAACAACTGTTTCAGAAGGAACGATAGGCGTCACGCCCATCAGCACCAGAAAGGAAACCCCGATGGAACATAGCGCCAGCAACACCACGGAAAGGCCAAACATGCGAGACTTGCGGCCTTTCGCATCAAGCTTTGGGGTATGTTCTTCTGCTTTTGACTTGAAAATCATGAAACGCGAACCTGCGCACCTGCGATAACTTTATTAATATTGGAAACAGACTATTAGCACGAATTGTTGCCAAAATGCGACAATGGGTTTTATTAGTCACACTCTTGATGGGGAAAACCGAAAAGTCCACAGGTCAAAATAAGCATGCAGTGCACAACTCAAACGCACCTTCACCCCATTAAACGCAAAATGGCGCAAGAGATCGCGCCATTTTGAAAGCTTTACTCGATAAAAATCGATTATCTTGAGCTGCGGATTACCTGAACGTCCAGATCGCGGATTTTCTTGCGCAGTGTGTTGCGGTTCACACCTAAAAGTTCAGCAGCCTTGATCTGGTTGCCACGCGTGGCCGCCAGCACGGCACTGATCAAGGGGTACTCCACCTCACGCAGGATACGGTGATAAAGGCCCGGAGGCGGTAGATCTTCACCAAACCCACCGAAGTAATCGCCCAGATACCGCTCCACAGACCCACCCAGATCCTGAACAGACGGCGCATCCATGTCATTCACAGCCGTAGAAGGCTGAGAAAGCTCCAGATCGATCAAGCTGGCAGTTATGTCATCCTGCGGATAGAGCGCTGCCAGACGGCGCACAAGGTTTTCCAACTCACGTACGTTGCCCGGCCAGCGATAACGGCGCAGCTTATCAAGCGCAGCCACCTCAATCTGCTTGGCAGGCAATCCTTCACTCTCTGCGATAGAGAAGAAGTGGCGCACAAGATCAGGAATATCCTCAGTCCGCTCCCGCAAAGGCGGAAGGCGGATTGGCACAACATTCAATCGGAAGTACAAATCTTCTCGGAACAGACCCTGATTGATCAGCTGGCGCAGGTCTTTGTTGGTCGCAGCAATAATGCGCACATCGGTCTGGATCGGTGTACGACCGCCCACAGAGGTATATTCGCCCTGCTGCAACACGCGCAGCAAACGGGTCTGCGCTTCCATCGGCATATCGCCGATTTCATCCAGCAGCAGCGTACCGCCATCGGCCTGCTCAAACCGGCCAGAAGAGCGCGCCTGAGCACCTGTAAACGAGCCCTTCTCATGCCCAAACAGCTCAGACTCAATCAAATCCTTGGGGATCGCCGCCATATTGACCGCAACAAACGGACCATTCCGGCGTTTGCCATAATCATGCAGCGCCCGTGCAACAACCTCTTTACCAGTCCCGCTCTCACCGTTGATCATCACGGTCAGATCAGTCTGCATCAAGCGGGCAAGCACGCGGTAGATTTCCTGCATGGCAGGAGAACGACCCACAAGTGGAATATTGTCATTCCCCTCGCCGCTCATATCAAACTGCCGACCTTTAGGCTCAGCGAGCGCGCGGCCTACAATACCCGTCAGCTCTTTCAGGTCAAACGGCTTGGGCAGATACTCATAGGCCCCTTGCTCAGAGGCCTTAATCGCCGTCATGAAGGTATTTTGCGCACTCATGATGATCACAGGTAGTTCCGGACGCAGCTTGCGGATGCGCGGCAGCACATCAAACGCGTTCTCATCCGGCATTACCACATCGGAGATCACCAGATCCCCCTCACCCGAACTCACCCAGCGCCACAACGTGGTGGCGTTTGACGTGAGCCGAACAGTATACCCTGCACGGGACAGAGCCTGATTGAGAACGGTACGGATCGCAGAATCGTCGTCAGCAACAAGAATGGTTCCACTCGGCATACTCTTAGTCCTCAATTCCAGAATGTACGTCAGGCCCGGTAAAGGCAGGCATCAGAATGCGGAAGGTTGTGCCCCGATTGCCGCTCTCGCATTCCACCACGCCGCCATGATCACCCACGATCTTGGCAACCAGCGCCAGCCCAAGGCCAGAGCCATTCGTCTTTGTCGTAATAAACGGGTCAAACAGATGCGGGCGCAGATCTTCCGGCACCCCATAGCCGTTATCGCGCACACAAAACTCAAGCGGCAAGCTCACACGCTCCTGCACGCCGGGCACAGACAAACGCACGCCGGGACGGAAGGCCGTGGAGACAACAATCTCCGGCTCGTTCACGCCGCTCAACGCCTCGCTCGCGTTTTTGATCAGATTGATAAAGATCTGCACCAACTGGTCACGGTTGGCATAGACGGGTGGCAGGGAGGGATCATAATCCTCGACGATCCGCACTTTGGAGGCAAAGCCATTTTCCGCAACACGTTTCACATGATCGAGCACAACGTGAATATTCACCGGCTCGCGGTCAATCGGGCGTTCATCGGAAAACACTTCCATCCGGTCCACCAGCTTCACGATCCGGTCCGTCTCCTCCATGATGAGACGGGTCAACGTGCGATCATCTTCACTGGCTGACTGCTCCAACAGTTGAGCCGCACCACGAATACCAGAAAGTGGGTTTTTGATCTCATGGGCCAGCATGGCAGCAAGGCCCGTCACGGTACGCGCAGCACCGCGGCTGGTCAGCTGTTTATCCAGCTTCTCCGCCATGGTGCGCTCCTGAAACAGCAGCACAACGCCGCCCGGAGCATCACTTAAAGGAGAAGCGTGAATATCAACCAGTTTCTCCTGCCCAATGCGCGGTGTCCCAATGTCCACCTTATACTCATTAACCGCACCGCCGCGCTCACGCACCTGTGCAATCAAACCCAGCAGTGGGCTGCCAAACGGCACAAACCAGGACACTTCACGGCGCTTCAACATCGACAAACTGGCATGGAAAAAGTCTTCTGCCGCACTGTTTGCCCCAACAATCTTGTCATCTCCTCCAACCACCACAACAGGGTGCGGCAGAGAATCCAAAACGGCCTGTCCCGGCACACCTTTGCCCAAACCAGCCTCGGCTTCCGGCAGAGTGTCTCCTCCCGTCCCCAACATCAGGCAGCGCTCCTCATAGGGACTTGAACAAACCAGTCATAAAGGGTGTTCCGCACCAAATCAGCATCCAGACTGGTCATAAGCCCTCGCATAAATCCTTGCGGCGCATCATCAAGCCGTCCCGCAGCTTCCAGATACCAGCCCATATGCTTACGGAAGGCTCGCACACCAATTTCAAATCCATATTGCTCCAGCATGGCGTCATAGTGCTCCACAACAAGCGCGGCCAGCTCTTCCCCATGTGGGTCAGCAAGCCGTTCACCCGTTTCCAGATAATGCGCAATCCGCCCCGGCACCCACGGGCGCCCATAAGCACCACGACCAACCATCACCAGATCAGCACCAGACTGCGCCAGCATCTCGTCGGCATCCTCAAACTTGCAACAATCGCCATTGGCCACCAGCGGCACGTCCGGAACAACATCCCGCACCTGCCGGATTGCCCGCCAGTCCGCCTTGCCCTTGTAAAACTGCGAACGCGTGCGGCCATGCACGGTGATCATCTTCACACCTGCATCCACCGCCCGTTTGGCAAGCTCCGGCGCATTAATGGAAGTCTCATCCCAGCCCAGGCGCATCTTTAACGTCACTGGAACAGACACAGCCTCCAGCGTCGCCTCAACCAGCGTCATGGCATGGTCCAGATCTTTCATAAGAGCAGAACCGGAGTAACCAGAGGTCACTTTTTTTGCAGGACAGCCCATGTTGATGTCGATCACATCCGCACCGGCTTTTTCAGCCATGCGCGCGCCCTCGCCCATCCAGTGAGGGTCTTTGCCTGCCAACTGCACGATGTGAGGATCGATCCCCTCACCTTCAGCCCGCATCAGCGATTCTGGATGCCCGGTACACAGCGCTTCACTGGCAACCATTTCACTCACCACCAAACCCACGCCATAGCGCAGGGCAATACGGCGGAACGGCAAATCCGAAACGCCGGACATTGGCGCAAGAATAACTTTGTTTTTGAGGGGGATATTACCTATCGTCAGCATTACGCATATTTCTTGAAAGAGCCCAGTTGCACATTTGATAAGCAGCATATGAAGTTGCACATATTCTAACCAAACTAAAAATTTAGGCAAGGGAATATTAAAGAGAAGAGATTGAAGTGTTGAGCTTCGCTCTTAAATCGAGCAAAACCCTCACCAACACAGTTTCTAAGAGCCGCCACCTCACACTCTGAGGACGCAGTTCACACTCAAAGCAGGTGATCCAGTTTTGCAGTCCACTGAAAAAATTGCATGCATCATAGTTGCAGCCGGACGCGGTTCACGCATGTCCACGCAAAATGACAGCAGCCCGAAGCAATACCGGGACCTTGGCGGAAAGACTGTTCTGCAAAGAACACTGGAAGCGATTTTATCCTCCTCACAAGTGGATCTGGTACTGCCTGTCATCCACGCAGAAGACGGCGAAGCCTATCAAGAAGCCGCAAGCTCACTGACTGACAAACGCCTGATCAGGCCCGTCACGGGCGGAGCCACCCGTCAGGCATCTGTCGCATGCGGCTTGAAAGCGCTGGAAGAACACGCCCCGGACTACGTTCTGATCCACGACGCCGCCCGCCCCTTCATCACACCAGCGGTGATCGAAGATGCTATTGCGGCCCTGCAAAACGGCGCGCAAGCAGCACTACCAGCTGTGCCAGTGGCAGACACGTTAAAGCGGGCAGATGCAAACCAGCAAGTTCTGGAAACCGTCGATCGCACCCACCTGTGGGCCGCCCAAACACCTCAGGCCTTCCCGTATCCGCTCATTTGGGCAGCTCATCAACAAGCAAGCAATGAGAACATCGACAGCTTCACCGATGATACGGCACTCATCGAATGGCAAGGCAAACCTATCACCATCACGACAGGCGACCCGCAAAACATCAAGCTCACCACACTCAAAGACATGACGAACGCACAGGAACAGATCGCCATGAAACAACTCGCAGACCTTGGCGACATTCGCGTTGGAACCGGCTACGACGTGCACGCATTTGAAGACGGTGATGCCGTCATTCTCGGCGGCATTTCCATCCCGCACACCCAGAAACTCAAAGGCCATTCCGACGCGGACGTTGGCCTGCACGCCCTGACGGATGCCATCTTCGGCGCACTGGCAGATGGCGACATCGGCTCGCACTTCCCACCCTCTGATATGCAGTGGAAAGGTGCGGCCTCTGACCAGTTCCTGATATACGCAATAGACCGGGTTCACAAGCGCGGCGGCATGATCGCACACTTGGATTTAACGCTGATCTGTGAAGCTCCGAAAATCGGCCCACACCGGGAAGAAATGCGCAAACAGATCGCACAGATCTGCGATTTACCCATTGGCCGCGTGGCTGTGAAAGCAACCACCTCCGAAAAGCTGGGCTTCACCGGTCGCCAGGAAGGCATTGCAGCGCAAGCCTGCGCAACCATCCGGCTTCCGTTTGAAGATTAAACGAAGCCACCAAAACAAGGGAGAGAGAACCATGACCGACATCCTCAGCCTTAAGGAAAGAGCACGCGTTCTCGTCTCCAGATACGCTGAAAAAGAGATCAAGATCACCACGGCAGAAAGCTGCACTGGCGGCCTGCTCGCAGGCCTGCTGACAGAAGTGCCCGGCTCCTCTGCTGTCCTTGATCGTGGCTTCGTCACCTATTCCAACGAAGCCAAGCATGAGATGATCGGCGTCCCCGTTGACCTGCTCATGAGCTACGGCGCGGTCAGCAGCGAAGTTGCCAAAGCCATGGCAAGTGGCGCCCTGTTTTGCTCCAATGCCAACGTGGCCGTTTCCATCACGGGCATCGCCGGACCGGACGGTGGCACCAAAGACAAACCTGTCGGACTTGTCCACTTTGGATTTGCAGCTGACCAAGAGGAAACCAAGCACGTCCAATGCCTCTTTGAGAACACTGGACGCGAGGGAATACGCTTTCAGGCATTGGTACAAGCATTAAAATTATTAGAAAATTTTATTGAAACTAGCTAATCGAAATTTACCTTCTCGTTAAAAGAGTACCGGGTAGGCACTACTACCTTATGACATTCTAAGAAAACTTAGATAAAATCTGTTTTAAATTTACAACGGAATGTCACGGTATACCCATGAGATATATTGCTAGTTTGTTTTTGGGCATGTGCTTAAGCACCTCAGCTTATGCGGCATCAGATGTATTCCTCATTTCACGAGGGTTCGATGACGAGTTCATCGGCTCTCACGAAGTGCAGAAAATGCCACGCGGTGGCTATAAGGAGCTGCGCCTGTGCGGCCAGTCCTATTGGGTTCGCCCCTACTCTGTTGCCTGGACAAAATGGGAAGAACAGCTTGGCCACAAGATCCGCCTTGAAGTAAACCAGGGCTATGGCTGGGTGGTTCTATGCACCAAACCAACCACACAGTTGAACCTCAAAGACGTCGGCATTTACGCTTCTCTTGAAAAGACCATGGAGCATGGTGATCCGGACAAGGAACTCACCAACCGCTTTCAGGCAATCCGGCGCACCTTCGTCATGCGCAACGGCCTTACCCCAGAGCAGGCTGAAGCCGAAATTACCAAAAACTACGAGAAGAGAGGCTCCCGCCTGAGCCAGTTCCTGAACAATCGCGACAAGAATTAAGCCATTTCTCCGAGGTCTTTCAGCCAAAGAAATGCCGGAAGACCTGAAAACAACCGACTGATCAGCACCAATGCACCTTATTCGGCTGCTCTTTGTACATGAATATTTTGCATGAAGGAGCAGCGGCGAAATGCATATTTGGCGACCAGCACAAACGATCAGGGTGAAATCTCTCGGCCTGCACTGGCGCAACAACCGCCTGCTGGCAGCAGAAGTCTATGATGACGCAGGCAACCTCAAAGGCGTCCGCCCTCTTGGCGGCACTGTTGAGTTTGGCGAAGATTGGCAGACCGCTCTGATCAGAGAGTTCAAAGAAGAACTGAACATCCAGGTCACCATCTCTGGCGATCCCGTTGTCATGGAAAACATCTATGAACACGAAGGCCACACAGGCCACGAAATTCTGTTCATCGCAAATGTGACGTTCCCGCCAAATGCCTTCCCCACCCAGGAAACGATCACATTTCTGGAAGACAGCGGAACGGAAATCACCGCACGCTGGTTCGATCCCGAAGAACTCACCCCAAACGGCGTTGACCTCTTCCCTGCAGGATTAAAGCAACACCTGGAGATCCTGCGATAGCCCACACAAGAATATGAGTTACCCTTATGATTATGGAATATATTCAGATTATCTAAGTGCGCCCAATTTTAGCGGACATCAGTCCTCAGATTTTTAGGTGCCGTAGATTTTGTCGGCGCGGTCTTCAAAGGCACTGGAGAATTTGCGGAAGGCGCGGTCGAACATGGCCCCCATCATGGTGCCGAGTGTCCGGCTCTTGAACTCATAATTGATATAGAAGCTCACATCGCATTCCTTTTCGGAAACCGGATCGAAGCTCCAGACATTTTCCAGATGGCGAAACGGACCATCCAGATACTCAACCGTAATTTTACTCGCCTCACGATCAAGGGTCACACGGCTGGCAAATGTCTCTTTGAAAACTTTGTAAGCCACAGTCATATCCGCCACCATCATCTCACGGTGGTCATCAACCTTCCGGCGTCCGCGCACACGCAATGCTTGACATAAAGGCACAAACTGGGGGTACTGCTCCACATCTGCAACCAGATCAAACATATCATCAGCACTGTGCTGAACCCGGTGTGTGCTTTCGAAAGACGGCATATGCTCGCGTTCTTTTTCTTCTAGTTTTTCAAAAATTCTTCAGGATGCTCTAAGCGACCTTTTTTGATTTGCCAAGAAAATTTTCAGGTTTTCTCTCATCAAGCAGGCCCCTGTGAGCCAAAAGCATCAGAAATTTTCAAGTCGCAATTATACCGCGACGATCTAACGCAACCGTTTCATTCTCAAAACTCTGGTCAGTACTCAAAACTCAATTCTACACTATGCGCTAATACTTAGCTCTTTTTGAAAGCAAACCCAATGCTTAGTCCTTTTAAAATTTCCCACCTCGCCAAAGAAGGCGGAGAAGAAGATTACATTAAAACCACTAATACTCTTACAGATAGTCCCGTGCAGGTCATCAGCCGCGAAGAAACCGCCAAATACCATCAAATCACAGTGGTCGAAGGCGGGATTGAACGCATCAGATACATCCCCCATCAAGCCCGGCACAAAACCCCGCTCATCTTCATCCACGGCATGTGGCATGGGGCATGGTGCTGGAAGAACTATCAGGAAAAACTCGCAGAATCCGGCTGGGAGAGTGTCGCCATCAGCCTGCCCGGCCACGGTCACTCTCCAGAACAACGCCCCACAGCAGAAGCCACACTAGGCTATTACCTCCGATTTGTGCAGGAGGAGGTTAAACGCCATGACCAGCCCGCCGTTCTGATCGGCCACAGCATGGGCGGCGCTTTGGTGCAGTGGTATCTGAAGTATGTCGGCGGGCTGAAAGCAGCCGTTTTTGTCGCCTCATGGACCGCCATTGACGTTATGCAAGACTGCCTGAGAAACGCCATGTCCATCGACTGGCTTGGAACAGCGCTGTCACCTCTTTTGGGATACAAGTTCCAGTTCAGATCCCCCAAAACCGTGGCAAAATGGTTCCTTGCAGACCGTTCAAACCCGGTTGCCCAGTACATTCAAAGCCAGCTTGGGCCAGAATCCGACGTCGTGCTCCTGCAACATCGCCCACCGCAATGGTTTCCACCGCTGGATGATGCAACACCCAAACTGTGGCTCACGGCCAGCGAAGACGCCATCATCCCCTTCAACCGCTCCCTGCACTCTTCTGCCCTCTATGAGGCAACGCATAAAATCGTGCCCCATGCCGGACACGACATCATGCTGGAAGACAATTGGGAGGAAAGCCTGTCCTACATCACCACATGGCTGCAGAACATGAGCACCAACAGAGCATTGGCAACCAGCTAAGCTCCTAAAGAAGCGCCTCCCATCGTGGTGAGGCGCTCACACACCAAAACCAGCTAAGCCTTACCTTGTAGCTCAACAAGGCACTTTGCCGTATCTGCAGCCTCCTCAGCATAAGCAGGATCACGATGGATAAGCATGGTTGAAAATGCCCCCTCCATCAGCAACACCACACGGCGTGCCAGAACCTCAGGCTCCATCAATCCGGCAAGCGTATAACGCTCTGCCAACCAAGCCTCAAACGTCTTCTTATGCTTTGCCCCCACCACAACAGCCGGATGCCCCGGCATATTCGCCAGTTCGGCAGCTGTGCGAATGAAGCCACATCCCTTCCATTTCGGATGCCGGGCGTTTGATGCAACACGCAGGAAAATTGCAGCAGTCTTGTCCGCAGCGCTCCCCACCGCCTCATCAAACCACGTCGCAAATGCTTCCAGATTGGGTTGGTCCCGGGAGATAAGATACTCAGTCACCAGATCATCTTTGCTTTTGAAATGGTAATAGAGCGTCTTCTTGGTGATACCTGCTTTCTCGGCAACAGCGTCCACACTGACAGCACGAATGCCCTCACCATAAAACAACTTGTTTGCAGCATCTAAGATGCGATCGCGGGTCGTCCGCTGAGTTTTCTGAACCATGTATACTAACCAGTGAGTTTACTGAAGAGTGCAGCACTCCTACCCTCGAGTCAATCCAGCTTGAAATGAGGGAAACACCATGAAAAAGCTCGTTCTGTTTGAAGTCAGAGACCGCATTGCACTGCTCACCCTAAACCGCCCGCAAAAGCTCAACGCACTGAACTACCAGACCAACGACCGCCTTCTGGATCTCCTAGACCGGATTGAAGATGACCCGAAAATCAGCGCAGTGATCCTCACAGGCGCAGGAGAGCGCGCATTTTCCGCCGGTGGTGACATTCATGAGTTCTCCCAGAGCATCACCAAGGGGACAGATGTTGCAGTCAAACAATTCGTAGCCCGCGGCCAGGCCATGACCAGCCGCATAGAAAACTTCACCAAGCCCATCATTATCGCCGTCAACGGCATTGCTTTTGGAGGCGGCTGCGAAATCACCGAGGCCGCCCATCTGGCAATCGCCTCAGACCGTGCCGTCTTTGCCAAACCGGAGATCAACATTGGCATTCCGCCCACTTTCGGCGGCACCCAGCGCCTGCCCGTCTCGCCGGTCGCAAGCGCGCGCTGGAACTGCTGCTCACCGGAGACCCGTTCGGTCCGGACCGAGCCTGTGAGCTTGGCCTCATCAACAAGGTCGTCCCGCACGATGACCTGTTGCCGGAAGCCTTCGCTCTGGCAGAACGCATCCTGCGCCACTCCCCACTCGCCGCCGCCCGCATCCTCACCGCCGTCACCCGCGGCCTCAACACAACCATCGCCGAAGGCCTCCAAATCGAAGCCGCCCAATTCGCCCAAATGGTCCCCACCAACGACATCCACGAAGGCCTCAACGCCTGGATAGAACGAAGACCCCCCGCCTATGCCGGCGATTAGAGAGGAGCGTCAGACTGTAAATCTATGCGCGCAAATAATCATAACCTACGAAGTGAAGATGGAGGCCTGCCGTACAAATTCTGAAACACGGCATTAAAGCGTCGTATGCTCCCAAAGCCCGAAGCAAACGCAATCTCTGCCAACGTGAGATCAGTCGTGTCAATCAGCCGCTTGGCACGCTGAAGTCTTACCGTGGCAGCAACCTGGCTGGGAGTTGCCCCAAGATACTGGGAAAATAAGCGCGCTAAATGGCGACTACCAATGCCGAGAGTTTCAGCAAGTTGCTGGACACTGTTACTATCAAGATACCCCGTATGGATGAGTCGCATCACACGTTCAACTGTCGTTGCAGTCCCCATCCATGCAGGGCTACCGGGCGCGGCCTCGGGCCTGCAACGAAGGCACGGACGATACCCTGCCTGTTCCGCAGCAGCAGCAGATGGATAGAAACTAACGTTTACTGATTTTGCAGGGCGAACAGGACAAACAGGACGGCAATAAATCCCAGTAGATTTAACTCCCGAGAAGAACACCCCATCATAGCTGCGATCTCTAGCTAACCGCGCTCGATCACACGTCTTCCAATCTGGGAACTCTGCAACCACATCAATCATTGCTGCAGTAAATTCTTTTTATTTGAATCTGTCGATCTTTAATCGACGATGGAGTCCGTATCCGGCGAGTTTCAGCAGATCATTTGTGGCAAGAAATTATGGTTTTCTGAAAGGACAACTATGCCTCAAACATCTGCCAAGCTCATTCCGGAGCTCTGCCTTCTCATAATCCTGTCCTTCCTTTGGGGAGCTTCCTTCACACTTATCGAAGTTGCAATCACCACCGTTCCTCCAGCAACCATCGTTCTTCTCAGGCTGCTGATTGGTGCTGTAGTCCTCATCACACTGGTCATGATCAGCGGAACCGTTTTCCCCAACACCGCCAAACGGTGGGGTGAACTTCTTGTGCAAGGCATTTTGCAAAACGCGCTCCCCTTCACGCTCATCAGTTGGGGGCAGCTGCATACTTCCAGTGGCCTTGCAGGTCTTTTAAACACAACGCCACCTCTATTCGTATTTTTGATCAGCTACTTTGTTTTGCAGGACAAGACCGTAGACGCCAAAAAGCTCCTCGGCATTCTGATTGGATTTGCAGGTATTGGTGTCATAATGGGGCCTGCGGCCTTTGCAGGAGAACAAAACTCAGCACTCGGACAACTGGCAATCACAGGGGCCAGCCTTTGTTATGCCTTAGCTGCCCTGAACGCAAAGCGCTTTTCAGATCAACCACCACTGCAGACAGCAGCATGCTCGATGACCCTTGCAGCTTGTCTTATGGCACCGATTGCTTTCACATTCGACCAGCCATTGAAGCTCTCGCCATCGCCTGAATCTCTGGCCTCAATCCTTACTCTGGGTGTGTTCTCCACTGCACTTGCAATGGTGCTTTATTTCCGCCTTGTACGCACACTTGGCCCTTTAGGAGTAACAACAGGAAGCTATCTCAGGGCCGGTTTCAGCGTAGTCCTGGGAGCACTATTTCTTAGCGAAACCCTTACAACAAACCTACTGACTGGTCTGCTCTTTATCTTCACAGGAGTAGCGCTGGCAACCGGACAGATAAAACTTCCGCGACTAACGAAGAAGACAACTTGATCTTGCAACACCCACAAGCAAAAAGAGCGTCACACTGTTCAGTGTGACGCTCTTTAAAATTCGTGGAATGGAACCGGCGCTTAGTTGCCTTGTTTTGCCTTACGGGCTGCTTTCAGCTCAGCAAAGTCTTCGCCAGCGTGGTGGGAAGAACGGGTCAGCGGGTTCGCGGAAACCTTCAGGAAGCCTTTCGCGTAAGCGATCTTCTCATAGGCCTTGAACTCGTCTGGCGTTGGGAAGTTCATCACCGGATGGTGTTTCTTGGTTGGCTGCAGGTACTGGCCAACAGTCAGGAAGTCCACATCAGCAACACGCAGATCATCCATCAGCTGAAGCACTTCGTTGCGCTCCTCACCCAGACCAACCATGATGCCGGATTTGGTGAACATCTCAGGATCAATCTCCTTCACGCGCTGTAGCAGGCGGACGGAGTGGAAGTAACGTGCGCCCGGACGAACCTTCAGATAGTTGGAAGGAACCGTTTCCATGTTGTGATTGAACACGTCAGGTTTCGCCGCAACAACAATTTCAACCGCGCCTTCCTTACGAAGGAAATCAGGCGTCAGCACTTCAATAGTGGTTTTTGGAGAAGCTTTACGGATCGCAGCAATCACGTTGGCAAAGTGTGTCGCACCGCCATCATCAAGATCATCACGGTCCACAGAGGTGATAACAACGTGCTGCAACTCCATGGATGCAACAGCTTTACCAATGCTTTCAGGCTCATTTTGATCAACTGGCCCCGGCATCCCGGTGCGTACGTTACAGAACGCACAGGCACGGGTACAGGTATCACCCAGGATCATGAAACTCGCATGCTTCTTGGACCAGCACTCACCGATATTCGGGCAACCAGCTTCTTCACAAACCGTGACGAGGTTGTTCTTGCGAACCAGCTCGTGGGTCTCTTTGTAGACAGGAGAAGTGGGCGCTTTAACACGGATCCATTTTGGCTTGCGCTGAACAGGATTATCCGGGCGATGTGCTTTTTCCGGATGGCGCGGACGCTCTTTTTCCTGCAGTGCAGACGCCGTTTGGCTTTTATGATTAGGATCGAGTGTATTTACCAGTGTAACCATATCAGTTCCGTCAGGTCCGAGACTTTGCTTCACACTTGCCTTAAGGGTCAGTGTCACTGTCTCTTATAAGTTTAGTGGTCCATAACAGGAAATGAAGCATCTCTCAATGCCAGACACTGGTGTTCAGTCAGTTCCGCGCCTCAGGACCACGCCTATTCAAAGCCAATTGCATCCCCACCAATCAGTGAGGCAATCAGAGCAAACGCAATGGCGCCAACCATCGCAACGACCGCCTGGTCGAGATATTCATTCCCCAGGGAAACTTCCACATCCGCAAATTCGAACAGGTAAACCCCTGAAATACCACCGAGAAATCCGGCGATAATTAACACGGCGAAGTCTCCGCCAACTGTAGCCATCACCAGCACAGTAGCTACAACGGCACAAACGGCTGATGTCACCAGCCATATGATTGATTTCATAAAGTCCACGGTTCTTCTCCTTTTTGATAAGAAGAGTACCCGGGAAAAATTAAGTCCCCCTCACTGGTAAAATTCCAGTGAGAGGGAATTGATTTACATATTTAGAGCGCGTCCGTAGGCGTCAAGCACACTTTCCTTCATCATTTCGGAAAGGGTCGGATGCGGGAAGACAGTGTGCATCAGCTCTTCTTCGGTGGTCTCAAGACCCATGGCAACAACGAAGCCCTGAATGAGCTCGGTCACTTCAGCGCCAACCATATGCGCACCCAGCAGCTGACCGGTCTTCTTGTCAAAGATCGTCTTGACCAGACCTTCAGGCTCACCAAGAGCAATTGCCTTACCGTTACCCATGAACGGGAACCGGCCAACGCGCAGCTCGTAGCCAGCATCTTTCGCACGCTGTTCGGTCAGACCGACAGAAGCAACCTGCGGATTACAGTAGGTACAGCCCGGAATCTGCTCGCTCTTCATAGGGTGAACATCAAGGCCGGAGATCTTCTCAATGCAGATCACGCCTTCATGCTCAGCCTTGTGCGCCAGCATTGGAGGACCAGCAACGTCACCAATCGCATAAACGCCAGGAACGTTGGTGCGGCTGAAGCCGTCAGTCACGATGCAGCCACGGTCTGTCTTGATGCCAAGCGCTTCAAGGCCAAGGTTCTCGATGTTACCAACAACGCCAACAGCGGAGATCAGCTTCTCAGCGGTGATTTCCTGCGTCTTGCCGTCTTTGGTCTCAACAGTCGCAGTCACCTGACCGCCACCCTTAACAACCTTGGAAACCTTCGCTTCCATCACAAACTTGATGCCCTGCTTCTCCATCTGCTTTTTCGCAATTGCGGAGATTTCAGGATCTTCAACCGGCATAATGGTCGACATCATTTCAACAACGGTCACATCAACACCCATTGTCTTATAGAAAGATGCAAACTCGATACCGATCGCGCCGGAACCCATCACAACAATGGATTTAGGCATGCTTGAAGGAACCATCGCTTCGAAATAGGTCCAGATGTTTTCTTTGTCAGGCTCAAGACCCGGAATGACGCGCGGCTTCGCACCAGTTGCAACAATGACGTGCTTGGCGGAATAAGTGCCGTGGCCCTTCACACCCTTAGGTGTTGGGTGCTGTGGCTGCATAGCGTCTTTGGAGGAAGGCCCAACAGAGATCTCACCCGGTTTGGTGAGCTTAGCCTCACCCCAGATGATGTCGACCTTGTTCTTCTTCATCAGGAAGCCGATACCGCCGTTGAGCTGGCCGGAAACACCACGGGAGCGTTTCACAACAGCAGAAGCGTCAAAGCTAACGCCCTCAGCGGAAAGACCGTAGTCTTTGCCGTGCTGCATGTAATGGTAGATCTCAGCAGAACGCAGCAGCGCTTTGGTTGGGATACAGCCCCAGTTCAGGCAGATACCGCCCATATGTTCACGCTCGACAATCGCGGTCTTGAAACCAAGCTGCGCGGAGCGGATTGCGGTTACATAGCCACCAGGACCAGAACCAATGATAATCACGTCGTAGGCGTTGCCACTCATCTCTTTAACCTCGCCAAATCGGCATCAAGGAGCTTGAGGCTCCACATAAAGGTGGGAGAACTTGGAAAAGTTCTCCAAAACGTAGTCGGGCAGTTCTCCGCTGTCCTTAGCGACCAGCTTTCCTCTGCCATCGCCCGCATCCAGACGGTCCAGCGTTCTTTGCGCACGGCCCAGATAGGCATCATTCATGTGTTCGGTGTGCGAGTAAGCCTCAAGTTTCGTAACCACCTTGTCCATGTCCCCCAAAAAGCTGAAGTGCCAGCTGGAAGACCTGATCAATTGACGTCGCATAAGCCGGCTGTGCCGTGTAAGAGCTTTCCATTGCCACAAAGCAGCCTCGAGAACAGGAGAGAGGCTTTTGCTCTGCAAGGCCCGCTCACGCCGCAAAGCCTGAGCACCTTTGAAAAACATCGCGCTGATCATTCGCGGGCACGAGGTAAAATCCGAGACATCGTCTTTGAAATTCAGTCTGTATCGGAAAATATCTGCGCCAAAGAATGTCAGGCTTTTACAGCTCCTGGGGTCATTTTTCGCTCTGAGCAGCGCTTCCGGCTTTGGAATTTCATCCACGTCGGAAACAAGGATCAGATCTTTCACCGCAAGATCTTTAAGGCCGCGTTCTATGCAATCGCGTTGGTGGTACTCCCTCGACCAGGCGTTTTGCGGTGTCTCTGGCATGTCCTCGACAATGATATGCCGGATCTTGCTCAAAAACGGTGCAAACCGCGACTTGTTATCAGCAAAATAGAGAGGCTTTTCGTGTCCCGTAAAGGTCTTGGTGGCCTCTACAAGAATGAACTCATCCACCACATCGAAAAGTTCGCCCAAGCGAATTTCCAGGGTATCGAGTTCGTTGAAAAACGTGAAGCCATCGACAACTTTGACCATATCATACGGTCTCCTTGCTCAAACGGTCTTCAGCTTACTCCACTCTATTTGCTCACACCTACCACTTGGATTTACCGGCAGAAAAGCAGGGGCTCCTGTTTCTGCCGGTAAGTCCTGATTAAACCAGCATGGACATCGGGTTTTCGATGTAGCCTTTGAAGGCCTGCAGAAGCTCTGCACCCAGCGCACCATCCACCGCGCGGTGGTCAGTGGAAAGGGTCACAGACATCACAGTCGCAGGCACGATTTCATCGCCCTTCACAACTGGGCGCTTCTGACCAGCACCAACAGCAAGGATGGTTGCGTGCGGAGGATTGATCACCGCAGCAAATTCCTTGATGCCGAACATGCCAAGGTTGGAAACAGAGGTTGTTCCGCCCTGGAATTCGGTTGGAGCCAGCTTGCGCTCACGAGCACGCTTTGCCAGATCTTTCATCTCGATGGAGATGGTGGAAAGCGTTTTCTCTTCAGCGCGGCGAATGATCGGAGTGATCAGGCCACCATCGATGGAAACAGCAACACCAACGTCAGCATGCTTATGCATAACCATGCCGCTCTCAAGGTAAGATGCGTTAGCAGCTGGAATTGCTTTCAGTGCCAATGCATGCGCCTTGATGATCATGTCGTTGACAGACAGCTTGTAAGCTGGCTTGCCGTCGCCGTCTTTCGGTGCAGACGCATTGAGCTGAGCCCGCAGAGCCAGCAGAGCATCCAGTTCACACTCCAGTGTCAGGTAGAAGTGTGGAACAGTCTGCTTGGACTCGGTCAAACGCTTGGCAATGATCTTACGCATGCCATCGTGAGGAACCAGCTCGTAGCTGTCTTCATCAAACAACTTGAGGGTCTGTTCATCAGATGGACCAGACGCAAGCGCAGCTTTTGGAGCCTCAGCAGCCTTCGGTGCATCCGCTGCTTTAGGAGCAGCCTCTGCCTTGCCAGTGCCAGCAGCAATCGCCGCATCAACGTCACGCTTGACAACGCGGCCATGTGGGCCGGTGCCGTTGATCAGTGCAATGTCCAGACCATTCTGTTTCGCCAGACGGCGCGCCAGAGGGGATGAGAACACACGCTCACCAGAAGCTGCAACCGGAGCAGCAGGTGCAGGAGCTGCAACTGGTGCCGGCGCCGCTTCAGCAGCAGGTGCTGCAGGAGCCTGAGGGGCAGCAGCAGCGGCTGGTGCAGCAGGTGCTGCATCCATCGCAGAAGCGTCTTCGCCCTCTTCCAGAAGGATCGCGATCGGTGCATTCACCTTCACGCCCTCTGCGCCTTCAGCAACCACGATTTTACCGATGGTGCCTTCATCGACAGCTTCCACTTCCATGGTCGCTTTATCGGTTTCAATTTCTGCAATCACATCGCCTGCAGAAATCGCGTCACCTTCTTTAACCAGCCACTTGGCCAGATTGCCTTCTTCCATAGTCGGAGAAAGCGCAGGCATCAGAATATTGATTGGCATACCACTTGTCTCCCGGTTAGGCGGTGTAGGTCACAGCCTTAACAGCGTCGATAACTTCCTTGGTGTTTGGCAGAGCCAGTTTCTCAAGGTTTGCTGCATATGGCATTGGAACATCTTTACCGGTCACGCGCAGAACTGGCGCATCCAACCAATCGAAGGCTTCACTCTGAACCTGATAAGCAATTTCAGAGGAAACGGAACAGATTGGGAAGGCTTCTTCTACAGTTACCAGACGGCCAGTCTTACGAACGGAGGCCAGAACAGTCTCCATGTCCAGCGGACGAATGGTGCGCAGATCGATCAGCTCAACAGAAATACCCTGCTTTGCCAGCTCATCAACAGCCTGCAGCGCGTAAGTCATGCCAATGCTCCAGGAAACCATGGTCGCATCAGTACCTTCGCGAACAACCTTCGCCTTGCCGATTGGCAGAACCAGATCTTCAACATCTGGCACATCGAAGTGCTGACCGTAAAGGATCTCGTTTTCAAGGAACACAACCGGGTTCGGGTCGCGGATCGCAGCTTTCAAAAGGCCCTTCGCATCAGCAGCGGTATAAGGCTGAACAACCTTAAGGCCCGGAATGGAAGCATACCATGCCGCAAAGTCCTGAGAGTGCTGCGCACCCACACGAGCAGCCGCACCGTTTGCACCGCGGAACACCATTGGTGCACCCATCTGACCGCCAGACATGTAAAGCGTCTTACCGGCAGAGTTGATGATGTGGTCAATCGCCTGCATTGCGAAGTTGAAGGTCATGAACTCAACAATTGGGTTCAAACCTGCCATCGCAGCGCCAACAGCAAGGCCGGTAAAGCCATGCTCGGTGATTGGAGTGTCGATCACGCGCTTTTCGCCGAACTCATCCAGGAGACCCTGAGAGATCTTGTAGGCGCCCTGATACTGAGCAACTTCCTCGCCCATCAGGAACACGTTCTCATTGCGGCGCATTTCTTCCGCCATCGCGTCGCGCAAAGCTTCACGAACGGTCATGCTCACCATTTTGGTGCCCGCAGGAATTTCCGGATCAGCAGGTGCAACGCTTACAATCGGTGCCGCAGGAGCTGCCGGTGCAGCAGGCGCGGCTGGTGCTTCAGCAGCTGCAGGAGCCGCCGGCGCAACAGGGGTAGCGCCCAGGTTGTCAGCAGCAGAGGCGTCTTCGCCCTCTTCCAGCAGAACCGCAATCGGCGCGTTCACTTTTACTTCTTCGGTGCCTTCAGCAACGAGGATCTTGCCAAGCACGCCCTCATCAACCGCTTCCACTTCCATGGTTGCTTTGTCGGTCTCGATTTCAGCAATCACGTCACCTGCAGTAACGGTGTCGCCTTCTTTCTTAAGCCACTTAGCAAGTTTGCCTTCTTCCATGGTCGGAGAAAGCGCAGGCATTAAAATTTCAACAGCCATAATGTATTATCCCGACCTTAGAGCACGATATCTGTGTAGAGCTCAGATGGATCCGGCTCAGGATCGTTCTGTGCATACTCAGCAGAAGCAGCAACAACAGCGCGCACTTCCTTATCGATAGCCTTGAGATCGTCCTCACTTGCCCATTCTTTTTCAAGAAGGCGAGCACGAACCTGTTCAATTGGGTCATGCTCAGAGCGCATCTTCTGGACTTCATCTTTACTGCGGTATTTCGCAGGGTCAGACATGGAGTGGCCACGGTAGCGGTAGGTGATCATCTCAAGGATGTAAGGACCATTGCCTTCACGGCACCATTCCATCGCATAGTCGGTCGCAGCTTTCACCGCGCGCACGTCCATACCATCAACCTGAACACCTGGAATGCCGAAGGAAGCACCGCGCTGGCTAAGGTCTGTCGTGGAAGAAGCACGTTCAATGGAGGTACCCATGCCGTACTTGTTGTTCTCAATGACGTAGATCACTGGCAGGTTCCAAAGCTTCGCCATGTTGAAGCTCTCGTAAACCTGGCCCTGGTTGGCAGCACCATCGCCGAAGAACGCCATGGAAACTTTGCCGTTCTCTTTATAACGGTTCGCAAACGCAAGACCGGTACCAAGTGAGACCTGAGCACCCACGATGCCGTGTCCGCCATAGAACTCCTGTTCTTTGGAGAACATGTGCATGGAACCGCCCTTACCTTTGGACAGACCACCCTGACGACCAGTCAGTTCGGCCATCACGCCGTTCGGGTCCATGCCGCAAGCGAGCATGTGAGCATGGTCACGGTAAGAAGTGATCATCTGATCACCTTTTTCCTTGGCCATCTCCATTCCAACGACAACAGCTTCCTGGCCGATGTAAAGGTGACAGAAGCCACCGATCAGACCCATACCGTAAAGCTGACCCGCCTTTTCTTCGAAGCGACGGATAAAAAGCATTTCGCGATAAGCGTTTAGCTCTTCATCTTTGGAGAATTCTACTAGTGCAGGTACGTTTTTCATCGCACCGCGGGCTTTGGTAGCACTTTTAGCGCGACCGCCTGAAGACTTGGATTGAGTTCCAGCCATGAGCCTCGTCTCTTTGTGACGTGAATTGGTGAAAGCACACTATCTCCCATAGCGCTGAATGCCAATATGAGCAGAAACACTTGGGGATTTATCTAAGATATTGATTTTACTGATACTTTCAAGTTAACTCAAATTAGGTTAATTCAATCAAATCAACCCAATTCAAGTTAATACACGCTGATGTTTCAGTTGCGCATGATTGCAACTTCATTCACGTGCGCCAGATTTAGGGAAGCGCGAGCCCGCTCATCCACCATATCTGGATCAAGGCTCTCCGGGTCAAGCAGCATGACACGGCGTTGTAATTGCAGGCGTTCTTCCCGCAACTCATCAAGCTCAAGTTCAAGAGCAAGAATCTCATGCTCAATCTGTGGTCGGCCCACAAGACCCAGCTTACCGTTGAGCGCATGAAATGCAAAGTAGCACAGCGCACCAATGGCAATTCCTGGCACAAGGAAATTCTTTAGATAGGAGTGTTTCCGCTGACGTGTGGTAGCTAGCACTGATTGACCTACTCATTACAAAAATGGTCACATGCCCGCACTATTTCACAACGCCCTTAACCAAGAGTTTCCGAAAACCCGGAAATCTTCTTAATTCGCAAAAACCTTTCATGTAATCGCTAAAAAACGCAAATGAACGCACATAGCAACGCAAGGCTGGGGTTTGTGTAGAACCCCAGCAAATGAGCCAGTCAGGAAGGAAAATCAGGCGTTTTCCGCCAGCCGTGACAGTTTAATCAACACAGCAGCGGTGCCCTTCAACCGATCATCTGCAGACGGCCAGTCACGGGTCAGCACCACCTTCTGATCCGGGCGGATCTTGGCGAGGATAGTTTGTTCTGCGATGTAGGATACCAGCCCCGCCGGATTGTTGAACTCGCCATTACGGAAAGCAATCACGATGCCCTTCGGCCCAGCATCAATCTTTTCAACGTTCGCTTTGCGGCACAGCCCCTTGATGTAGACAATCTTCAGAAGGTGTTGAACTTCCTCAGGAAGTGGCCCGAAGCGGTCAATCATCTCGGCCCCAAAGCCATCGATGTCTTCAAGCTCCATAAGGTCCGCCAGACGACGATAAAGCTCAAGCCGCAACTGAAGATCCGGCACATACGTATCGGGGATAAGCACAGGCGTACCGATGGCAATTTGTGGAGACCACTTGTCCTCCTGGAAGTCCTCACCACCAGATTTCAGCTGCGCAACCGCCTCCTCCAACATCTGCTGGTAAAGCTCAAACCCAACCTCTTTAATATGCCCGGACTGCTCTTCCCCAAGCAGATTGCCCGCTCCGCGAATATCCAGATCATGTGATGCAAGCTGGAAGCCAGCACCCAAATTCTCTAGGCTTTGCAAGACTTTAAGGCGGCGATCAGCCGTAGGTGTCAGCGTCTTGTTGGCAGGAACAGTAAACAAAGCATAAGCCCGCGTCTTCGACCGCCCCACACGCCCACGGATCTGATAGAGCTGCGCCAGACCAAACATATCTGAGCGGTGCACAATCAAAGTGTTCGCGTTTGGTATGTCCAATCCGGATTCAACAATTGTGGTCGCCAACAGCACATCAAACTTGCCCTCATAAAAGGCGTTCATGATGTCATCCAGCTCCCCGGCAGGCATCTGCCCATGCGCAGAAACCACTTTAACTTCAGGCACATTCTCTTCCAGAAACGCCCTCACCTCGGCAAGATCAGACACGCGCGGACACACATAAAAGCTCTGCCCCCCGCGATAGTGCTCACGCAGCAAGCTCTCGCGGATAACCATCGGGTCGAACGGGGATATAAACGAGCGTACAGCCAAACGATCCACGGGAGGTGTCGCAATAAGGGAAAGCTCCCGAACGCCCGTCAGTGCCAATTGTAGGGTACGAGGAATCGGGGTCGCAGAGAGGGTCAGAACGTGAACATCACTTTTCAGCTCTTTCAACCGTTCTTTATGCTTCACACCAAAATGCTGCTCCTCATCGATAATGAGAAGACCCAGATCCCTGAAACCAATGGCTTTTCCCAGAAGTGCATGCGTTCCGATGACGACATCGACAGAGCCTTCTTTCAGCCCCTTCTTGGTCTCACTAAGCTCCTTACCGGGGACAAGTCGCGAAGCTTGGCGCACTTCAATCGGCAATCCATTAAAACGATCCGCAAAAGTCCGGTAATGCTGACGCGCCAGCAATGTGGTCGGAACCACAATCGCCACCTGCCTCCCAGACATCGCCGCCAAAAACGCAGCCCTTAGAGCAACTTCCGTCTTACCAAAGCCCACATCACCACAGATAAGCCGGTCCATCGGACGCCCTGATGCCATGTCATCAAACACAGATTCAATGGCACTCATCTGGTCATCGGTCTCATCATAGACAAACCGCGCAGAAAACTCGTCATAAGCCCCTTCAGGAGCCGTAATCGCAGGAGCAGTTCGTAACGCACGTTCTGCCGCAATCTTAATCAAGCCATCGGCAATCTCAAGAATGCGCTTCTTCATCTTGGCTTTGCGGGCCTGCCATGCCCCGCCGCCAAGCTTATCTAACTGAACTTCCTGATCTTCTGAGCCGTAGCGTGTCAGTAGCTCAATATTCTCAACAGGAAGGTAAAGCTTGTCCGACCCTGCATATTGCAGCTCAAGACAGTCATGCGGCGCCCCAACAGCCTCAATGGTCTTCAGCCCGATAAACCGGCCAATACCATGCTCCACATGCACAACAAGATCACCGGGGGCCAGAGCAGAGGCCTCGGTCAGAAAATTCGCCCCTTTGGACTTCCGCCGACGCTGACGAACCAGACGATCACCGAGGATATCCTGCTCCCCGATGAAGGTCAGATCATCAATCTCAAAGCCATGCTCCAGCCCAAGAAGGATCAATGCCGTCAGCCCAGCGGGAACCTTGCCCAGCTCAGCAGAATTGCCCGCATATCCGGTACGGTCCAATCCATGATCGCTCAGAACCTGGGTTAACCGTTCACGAGAACCTTCACTCCAACAAGAAAGAACCGCCCTCTTCCCATCCTTGGCAAGAGCTGACACATGCTTGGATAGCGCGTCAAAAATGTTTACATCACCCGCAGCACGTTCAGCCGCAAAGTTACGTCCCTGACGCCCCCCCATATCAATCGCAGTCTTGCCCGTACCCGGAGGCATAGCGAACGGGGATAACTGAGCAGAAGCCCTGTCAGCCACAAATGAGCTGAACTGGGTGTCCTGAAGATAAATGACAACTGGCGGAATAGGCTTATACGGTACACCAGAGGAAAGCGCTTTGTTGTTGAGCCCGTCCTGACGCGCACTAAAATGCTCTTCAATCTGCTCAAGGCGTTCCTTGATCATGTCCTCAGCACTGGCATCCAGCACAACTGGCGTTTCACCAATATAATCAAACAGGGTAGAAAGGTTTTCATGGAACAGAGGCAACCAATGCTCCATCCCCGCATAACGCCGTCCCTCACTGATGGACTGATAGAGAACATCCTCAGGCCCAGCGGCCCCAAAAGCAGTCACATAGTTACGACGGAATCGCGAAATCGTTTCAGGATCAAGAATGATCTCGCTCATAGGAACAAGCGTGAGACCCTTCTTCTGCGCCAGCGTTCTCTGACTATCCGTATCAAAGGAACGAATGGACTCCAGCGTATCCCCGAAGAAGTCCAGACGCACAGGCTCTTTGGTTGCCGGAGAAAACAGGTCAATAATGCCGCCGCGCACCGCATATTCACCGGTTTCACGCACAGTTGGTGTTCGGGCAAAGCCGTTGACTTCCAGCCACTTAACGATCTTGTCGGGATTGATACGGTTCCCCGGCATGAACGAGAGAATATGGTTGGCAGTCCATTCACGAACAGGCATCCGCTGTAAAGCCGCGTTCACTGTTGTGATCAGAACAAACTTCTTTTTCTTCGGCAGTCCCTTTGCCAACCGAAGCAACGTCAGCAATCTGCGCGCAACAATCGCTCCATGAGGCGAAACACGGTCATACGGCAAGCAATCCCATGCAGGCAGCTGAAGCACTTCCACATCAGGCGCAAAAAACCCCAGAGCCTCTGTCAGCGCCGCCATACGGGTTGCATCCCGCGCAACATAAGTCAGCGCAAGGCCGCCCTCCTCAACTTCAGCAAGCACCTTTGAAAGCACGTAGGCTTCTGCTCCATCAGGAACGGAAGCAAGCGTGATGTTTTCACTTTTTTTGAGCAAACTTTCAAACACGGGAGGGGCAACCTTATTATTTCAAATCGTCGGCGGGCAATAACAGACACCTGATCTACAGCCAATCAGATACAACAGCGCAATCAGCTTCCAGCCTTGTCCTTGTAGTAATCGAGGATCTTGCGGAACAGATCTGTGTTCGCTTCATCGGGGACCGGCTTTGTGCCAATAAACCATGAGAAGAGATCCTGATCATGATGCTGCAGAAACACTTCCAGCTCATCCAGCTCTTCATCACTCATCTGAGCAATATGCTTTTCAACATAGCCGCCAAGCATGATGTCCATTTCCTTCATGCCACGATGGTGACAGCGGAAAATGATACGTTTACGGCGGTTATCCAGCCCAGTGTTCTCGTTTTGATCTTCGCTCTGCGCACTCTGATCCATCGTCGTTTCCTTAGAAGGTCGCTGATCCTTGTCACTATCTGCAAATAGATAGGGCCAAAATGTTTCGCCTGTATACAACCCTTATTTTCATCTGTCAGTGTTTTCTTAAGGGCGTTGCACAAATCACAGGAACATGGCACAGATCAGATCTGCTGTTCACGTTCTGGTCTATATGGTATGCGCCCTACTCGCCTTGATCCTCTTTTCGCTTCGGTCACCAAACTTCCGGGTATCGGCCCCAAGATTGCGAAGACCATAACAAATCTGCTTGTCGGCAGCCCGGACCGCGACGCCCGCATTTCCGATCTGCTCTTCCATGTTCCGGTAAATGTTATCGACCGACGCTTGCGCCCAGGTGTCTCCGGCTCCCCTGAGGGGGAAATCGTGACGCTTGTGCTCCACATAGACCAGCACCGCGCACCGCCACGCGGCAGCCGTGCCCCCTACAAGGTTCTGGCGCATGATGAGACCGGAGCCATTGAGCTGGTATTCTTCCACGCACGCGGAGATTTCTTGCATCGCACGCTGCCCGAGGGTGAGAAGCGCATCGTCTCTGGTAAGGTGGAATGGTTTAACGACCGCGCCCAAATGGTGCACCCAGATCATATGGTTTCTGAGGAAGAAGCAGAAAACCTGCCACTCGTAGAGCCTGTTTACCCAATGACAGCGGGCCTTGCCTCCAAAACGCTCCAACGCGCGATGGGCACCGCTCTTGAATTTCTCCCGCAAATGCCTGAGTGGCAAAATCAGCCCTTCATAGAACAACGCGATTTCCCGCCGTTTGATGTTGCCTTGCGGTCCATACATAAACCAGAAGATGCCAGAGATCTGGCACCAGAAGGCAAAGCCCGCGAACGCCTCGCTTACGATGAGTTTCTGGCAAACCAGCTAGCCCTAGCTCTTGTACGCAACTCTCTGCGCCACATGGGCGGCAAAGCCCGCAAAGGCGACGGTTCGTTACGCCGAAAGATCCTTGCAGCCCTCCCGTTCGAACTCACAGGCGGTCAGGAAGAGGCACTGAAAGAGATCTTCGCGGATCTGGAAGAGCCGACCCGTATGCTGAGACTACTACAGGGCGATGTTGGCTCAGGTAAAACGGTCGTCGGCCTCATGGCAATGGCAGCAGTTATCGAGACAGGCGCTCAAGCCGCTATGATGGCCCCAACAGACATTCTGGCCCGCCAGCACTACGCCTCCATGAAACCCCTCTGCGATGCAGCAGGCATCCGCACCGCCGTTTTGTCAGGTAAAGACACAGCCAAAACAAAACGCGAGATTGGCGAAGCGCTGGAAGCAGGTGAAATCGACCTGATCGTCGGCACCCACGCGCTCTTCCAGTCAACTGTCAACTTCCAAGACCTTGGCATCACCATCGTAGACGAGCAACACCGCTTTGGTGTCCACCAACGACTGGCTCTGTCCTCCAAAGGTGCCCACGTGGATGTGCTTGTGATGACAGCAACACCAATCCCACGCACGCTGGTCCTCTCTTATTTCGGCGATATGAACGTCTCCCGCCTGACCGACAAGCCAAAAGGCCGTCAGGAAATCAAAACCGTCTCCATATCACTGGATCGCATCGGTGAAGTTGTTGACCGCCTGAAAGCGATGATTGCACAGGGACAGAAGATTTATTGGGTCTGCCCTCTGGTGGAAGAGTCTGAAAAGATCGATCTCGCCGCTGCCGAAGAACGCTTCAACGACCTGCAAAACGCCCTCGGCCCGGTTGTCGCTCTTGTGCATGGACGTCAGAAGGCTGATGAAAAGCAAGCCGCCATGGACGCCTTCAAAAATGGTGACGCGCGCGTACTCGTGGCAACCACCGTGATCGAGGTTGGCGTTGACGTCCCGGACGCAACCATCATTGTTATTGAACATGCTGAACGTTTCGGCCTTGCACAGCTGCACCAGCTCAGAGGACGCGTTGGCCGCGGAAGTCTAGCCTCTTCATGTCTGCTCCTCTTCAAAGCCCCTCTTAATGAGACAGCGGCATCTCGCCTCAACATCCTGCGCCAAACCAACGATGGCTTTCTTATCGCAGAGGAAGATCTGCGCCTGCGCGGCGAAGGTGAGCTCCTGGGCACCCGTCAGTCCGGCACACCGGGCTTCCGGCTCGCCTCCATTGAAGATCATGCCGATTTGATGGAGATCGCTCGTGATGATGCAAAGCTTATTCTGGCAACCGATCCTGAGCTTGAATCAGAAAGAGGCGACGCCTTGCGCCACCTCCTGTACCTCTTCGCCAGAGACGAAGCTATCAAACTGCTCAGAGCAGGCTGACCTATTCAGCTGCGACAGTCTCTGGACCATCGCCGCCTTTGCCAGCTTTCTTACGCTGATGCGCCTCAACGGCCTTTTTATCCTCGCCCTCTAACAGCTTCGGATACTCCGGGCTGACAAGACCAGCTGAAATCACCAGCTTTGCGGCATCTTCAACGCTCATGGAAAGCTCGATGATGTCATCGCGTGGTACAAACAGCAAAAAACCAGAGGTCGGGTTCGGCGTGGTTGGCAAGAAGACAGAAACCGTATCCGCTTGTTCTTCCAGATGCGCAGCAACTTCACCCTTGGTGTCCGTGGCAAGAAACACAATCGCCCACAAACCTTTGCGCGGATACTCAACCAGCCCTGCTTTGGTGAAGTTACGCCCGCTATCATTCAAAACAGTCTCAAAGATCTGTTTCAACGCAGAATAAAGGTTACGCACCAACGGCATGCGACCAAGAATGGACTCGCCAACGCTGATGAGCGAGCGCCCCGCAATGTTAGCTGTCAGGAAGCCGATCACCGTGATTGCGAGCAGCGCTGCAAACAATCCGAAACCTGGAACTTCCACCGGCAGATAATTATCTGGATTGTAGATGGATGGCAGGAAGGGCTTCACCCAACCATCAATCAATTGGATCAAGGACCAACTCAGGTAAAGCGTAATGCCAACCGGGCCTGTAATCACAAGGCCAGTAAAGAAATAGTTCCGCAGCCGCGTCATAAACCCAACGCGCTTCGGCTTTTTATCCCCGTCAGATCCCATCGGCCAAACTTTCTTAATTCGGGAACCTTCCGCTTTATATCAGCGTCAAGGCGCAGGTATATCCGTGCTTCTTTACGAACTAGTGTATTTTGTCGGTTTTGCAAGTTCCTCTTGAAAAAGAATTCATGCTTCTCATCTAAGAGGGTGGATATGTTAGCCATGGTCGCCGGTTGATGCGCCAATAGCCAAACTCCCCCTATTGTCAGCACTCACCAACACGGCGTATAAGGCATATCATGCTTGCCGGAAGTGGAGCTCTCTGTGAAGAAGCTATTCTATATGACACTTGGATTAGCCCTTGTGGCCACAGGGATTGTTGGCATCTTTTTGCCACTGCTGCCGACAACGATTTTCTTCATCCTTGCAGCAGGTTGCTTTGCAAAGTCCAACCCGCGCCTGGAAAACTGGATCCTGACACATCCAAAAATCGGACCAAGTGTCATCCAGTGGCAGGAACATAAGGTCATCCCAAAAAGAGCAAAGTTTTTTGCCTTCACAGGCCTAATCTTTGGCTACCTGATGTTCCTGAAAATGTCGCATCCAACAATCCTGCTCGCCGTAGCAGTCGCCCTCATGATGTGCGCCATAGCCGCCTACATAGCCAGCCGCCCCTCCAAACCCCTGGCCACTTGAAAGTCTCGACCTCGTAAAAGAGGTTCTGAAACCACACCTCCTGAACAAAAAAACGCGGAACAATGAGCCCCGCGCTTTTGAAAACCAACAGTTTTCCTGAGCAACTATTCAACCGTAACGGATTTCGCCAGGTTACGTGGCTGGTCCACGTCTGTGCCCATGAAGACAGCGGTGTGGTAGGACAGCATTTGCAGTGGCAGTGCGTAGATGAGTGGTGCAACAATTTCAGGGAGTTCTGGCAGAATGATCATCTGGTCAGCAGCAACACCTGCTGCCTCAGCGCCTTTTTCATCTGTGAACAGAGCAATCTCGCCGCCACGAGCTGCCACTTCCTGCATGTTGGAAACAGTCTTCTCGTAAACACCATCGAACGGGGCGACAACCAGAACTGGCATGTTCTCGTCAATCAGCGCAATCGGGCCGTGCTTTAGCTCGCCTGCTGCATAGCCTTCTGCATGAATGTAGGAAAGCTCTTTCAGCTTCAAAGCCCCTTCCAGTGCCAACGGGAAGCTCGTGCCACGGCCAAGGAACAGCGCATGGTGCTTCTTGGACATCCACGGTGCCAGCTTTTCGATCTGAGGCTCCAGCTTCAAAGCCTGCATCGCATGAGCGGGTAGTTCGGCAAGAGCACCAACCAGATCTTTTTCCTGATCTTCACTCAAGTTTCCACGCTGACGACCAGCAAGAACAGCAAGGCTGGCGAGCACAGCAAGCTGACAGGTGAAGGCTTTCGTAGACGCAACGCCAATTTCCGGACCAGCAAAGATAGGAAACACCAGATCAGATTCACGTGCAATTGTGCTCTCAGGCACGTTCACCACTGCGCCGATGGTCATGCCCTGCTCTTTACAGTAGCGCAGCGATGCAAGAGTATCAGCCGTTTCACCAGACTGAGAAATAAACAGAGCCAGATCACCTTCGCCCAGAGGCATTTCGCGATAACGGAACTCCGAAGCGATATCGATGTCTACCGGAAGCCGAGCGTACTTCTCAAACCAATACTTTGCAGTCAGACCCGCGTAATATGCAGTACCGCATGCGGAAATCACAAGTCGATTGATCTTAGAGAAATCAAAATCATTTCCCTCAGGCAGAGTGACCTTACCCTCATTGAACTTCAGGTACTGCGAAATTGCATGACCTAAGACTTCTGGTTGCTCATGAATTTCTTTTGCCATGAAGTGACGGTAGTTGCCCTTGTCCATCATGGTAGAACTCACACTGGATGTGTGAACAGCCCGCTCGGCGGCAACATTGTTTTCATCAAAGATCTGTGCGCCAGCGCGTGTCACAACAACCCAGTCACCCTCTTCAAGGTAACTGATGCGATCAGTAAACGGAGACAACGCAATTGCGTCAGAGCCGAGGAACATTTCGCCCTCACCATACCCAACAGCAAGCGGCGAGCCACGGCGTGCGCCAATCATCAGATCATCCTGATCAGCAAACAAAATTGCGAGCGAAAAGGCACCTTTCAGACGACCAAGAACGGCAGCAACAGCATCCTGTGGAGACTTACCGCTTTTCACTTCCAGTGAAATGAGATGCGCAACAACTTCAGAATCCGTTTCAGTGGAAAGCTTCACTCCCGCCTTGCGCACTTCTTCGCGCAACTCGAGGAAGTTCTCAATAATACCGTTGTGAACCACCATCACACCGTCAGAAGCGTGTGGATGCGCATTCTCAACAGTTGGAGCACCATGCGTCGCCCAACGGGTGTGGCCAATGCCGCTCGCGCCGCCAAGAGGGTTACCTTCCAGCACAGCTTCCAGATTGCGCAGTTTCCCTTTCGCACGGCGGCGAACCAACTCACCGTTTTGGACAGTTGCAATACCAGCAGAGTCATATCCGCGATACTCAAGCCGTTTCAGCGCATCTACCAGCAATGGTGCAACAGGTGTCTGCCCCAAAATTCCGACAATACCGCACATATATGTTCTCCTTGAATTCCCACCTCGCAACTGGTGCGAGCATCAACTTTAGGCCAAGTCTTTAGCCCGATGCTTCTATGCGAGGGAAATCAATCCGTGTTTCGTTTCGTTACAGCTTGAGGATAATTGAATAAGCACACCGCCAACCTCAGCAATGTGCATCAATATTACTCAGCCCTTTCTTGAAGCTTTAGCCGCGGCAAGCTTTTCACGCATTACAGCAGCACGGCCTTCTTTGTTGACCTGCTGGCCTCGGCCAATCGCCAATGCGTCAGCTGGCACATCAAAGGTCACCACAGATCCGGCAGCAACAAAGGCGCCATCACCCAGCTTAACCGGGGCAACAAGCACGCTGTCTGAGCCAACAAAACTGCCTGCACCGATATCTGTGTGATGTTTCAAATAGCCATCATAATTACAGGTGATTGTACCCGCTCCAATGTTGGACTTCGCACCGATGCGCGCATCACCGATGTAGGAGAGATGATTGACCTTTGCGCCAGCCTCAACCTTTGCGTTCTTGATCTCGACAAAGTTGCCAATATGAGCCCCCTCGCCAATCTCAGCACCTGGACGCAGCCGGGCATAAGGACCAACGGTCGCATCAGTACTCACATGCGCATTCTCCAGATGAGAAAACGCACGGATACGAGCTCCACCATCAACATGTACACCCGGGCCAAACACCACATTCGGCTCCACAATAACATCCGGCTCAATCTCAGTATCAAATGAGAAGTAGACGGTCTCTGGTGCGCGCAATGTCACACCGTTTTCCATGAAAGTTTCGCGTTGGACCTGCTGGAACACAGCTTCACAGGAGGCAAGTTGAGCCCGGTTATTAATGCCCTGAACTTCTTTTTCATCACCAAGTTCAGACACAACCTTCATCCCTTTGTTGCGCGCAACCTCAACGGCATCCGTCAGGTAATATTCACCCTTGGCGTTGTCGTTTTTGATTTCAGCAATCAAATCAGGCAGAGCGTTGCCCTTGAACGCCATGATACCCGCATTGCAAAGAGTGACTCTGCGTTCCTCATCTGTTGCTTCTTTTTCTTCACGGATCGCAACAAGTTCGCCATCACTTTCAAGCAAGCGACCATAACCGAATGGGTTCTCAGCTTCAAAGCCGAGCACAACAACATCCGCCCCGCCAGACAGGCGCTCGCGCAAACGGTGCAGCGTGTCGGCCTTCACAAGCGGAGTATCTCCGAAAAGAACAAGAACATGATCAGAGGCGTCGTTATAAGCCTCCTCGGCAGCTTTCACAGCATGCGCAGTGCCCAGTCGGTCAACCTGAACATGACAGGTCGCGTGTGGAGCGCGCAGGGCGACATGCTCTTCCAGCTTTGCCATCTCAGGGCCAACCACAACAGCGACTTTATCAGCACCAGCATGCATAACGGAATTCAGGACGTGTCCGACAAGTGGCAATCCGCCAATTTCGTGCATCACCTTTGGCAGGGTCGAACGCATACGCGTTCCTAATCCAGCAGCCAGAACAATTGCCAAACAAGAACTATTGGACATGCAAACCCCTTGGGAACCTAGAATTACAAACTGACAGGCAAATTGCACGAGTGCTTTGGCATTTCAAAGAACATCGCAGTGCTTTCACCAAGAAAATCAGCGCACCCATTAGAAGTAGCAGATAGTGTTTAATACATCTTTTTCAGATTGTATTTGCACTTTGTTAACCATAAAAAACCAAGCTAATACATATAGTTAGGATTAGATTCGAATACGAGGCGCCCGGAAGCTTTGAGACTTCCTCATAAAATCAACGAGTTACGACAGGAACCGAAAGTGCTGCGAGAACGCATTACCGTTCTTGCATGGGGTATTGCTGCGCTCTCGTTTGTCGCCCTCGCCGCATCCGCAGTGCAGATGCCTGGCAAATTCGCCTCCCAACAGGCACTTTATTCGCAGATCACACTCCCGCTCCCCGCTCCCGGCCCGGTTACCACAACCGCCTCTATTGGTAGTCAAACAGCGCAAAACGCATTCCAAGTGTATGAAAATACCCGCGGAAACGAATCACAACAGAACCTGCAAAACTCAAAAGAATTGCATGCTGTGAGGGAAGAAATCATATCTTTACGTCGTTCTGTACTGCGTCTCACAGAGCAAAACCGCAGACTATCAAGTCATGTTAAAGCGCTTGATGAAGCAGCAGCGCACAAAACATCAGAAGCTGAAATCCCCGCGGCATCAGTCAAAACCTCGGTAAAGCCGAAGCAAAAACCGGCGACACCAATAGAAACCCTGCCAGCACCTGAACTCTTGCAAGCTTCAGCACCAATCATCACAGCAAGTCCTCTGCCAGAAATTAAGCTTTCCGAAGTTGGTACACTTGCGGCCATCGCTTTACCAAAAGCTTCTAATCCAGAGACAGTCGCCTCCATTCCTGAGAAAGCATCCGCTCTCGATCTGCCTGAGTTTCAAAAAACACCGGCAGCAGGCAAGCTTCGCCAATCAGGGACTCGAAGAATTCTTCGCACGTCCTTTGCCATTGAACTGGGCAATTTCGAAGATGCAAACTCACTGGAAAGCAAGTGGCAAAGGCTGAGGGAAGACAATCCTCTCCTGCTCGGAAATCTGAAGAAACGCGTTTCCGCTGCAAAAGTAGACGACTCTACAAAATACACGCTGACAGCTGGCCCGTTTTACAATGCTGCAGACACCGCTGTTGTGTGCGCAAGACTGGCGCGAGAAAAAGTCAATTGCTTGCCAACCATTTTCCAATAAGTTGCTTTCATCTTTTAGCACCTGAGCATTGAGTCGCTTGTCAGCAATGACGTGAGCGTTTCTTCGTGCCTTGCAGGTCTTTTCGGAATACCACGCGTGTCTCATTCATCTTCGAGCTCAAATTGGGCATCAACATACGCCCTGTTGTTTCTCATGCCCATTTTCATGAGCTCCAACATAATAATCGCCAAACCAGCCATCGCTCATACAGAGCCGTGGACCCTTGCTTTTTTTAGATGGGGCCTTGCTTCACTTATTCTTCTGCCGTTCACATACCGTGAGCTCAAAGCCAACATGCCGTTGATCCGCAAAAACCTGAAGCTCCTCAGCTTCATGGCATTCCTTGCAATGTGGATCTGCGGAGCTATTGTCTATCTGGCTCTAAAAGAAACATCAGCGACCAACGGAACATTGATTTATTCAGCTGCCCCTGCCCTTATCCTGGCGCTTGAATGGCTCTTCAGAGGGCGAGCAGTTGCCATAAGGGAGTTTGCCGGGATCTCACTCGCCATCATCGGTGTCTTTGTGATTGTGACCAAAGGCTCGCTCGGCAACCTGCTCAACTTGCAACTAAACAGCGGTGATTTGTTGTTTGCCTTGTGTACGCTGAGCTGGGCAATTTACTCCGTACTCATCAAGAAAAGCCAGCTACAAACAATCTCTACAGCTCCTTTGTTTGCAATTCTCGCCATTCTTGGAACCATCATCCTAGCTCCATTTGCAGTCGCTGAAATGGCGATCACAGCCTCTATACCCGATACAGGTGAAGTCTGGATGTCTATCGCAGGCGTCGCGCTAATCGCTTCAGTGGCCTCTTTTCTGACTTACCAGTTCAGCATCCGACTGGTTGGGCCATCGATCGCTGGTATGTTCATGTACCTGATGACACCATATGGTGTCGGCATGGCAGTCCTGTTTTTGGGAGAACAGCTCCAGGCATTCCATTATCTGGGCTTCATCCCAATCATGGCAGGGCTCTTGTTGGCAACCTTACCAGCAAGCTTATTCCGGCGAAAAGCCAGCGCTTAGAAACTGAAGCAATACACCAAGCACAAAAAAGCAGGCCTTAGAGCCTGCTTTTTTCATCTCAAAATCTGGAGCGTCCATTAGCCGATCTGCGAAAAGACCGGGAAGGTTTCGAGCAACCAGAAGGAGAATGCCTGAATGTAACCGGTCAGGAAACCAACACCGGTGAGCACGAGAAACGCACCCATTACCTTTTCAACCATCCCCATGTGCTTACGAAAGCGCGCCATGAAGCCCATAAACGGCCCCGCGAACATCGCAGCAATCATGAATGGCACACCAATACCCAACGCATAGGCAGCGAGCAGAATAACACCCTGATTAACTGAGGCCTGCGTACCCGCAATTAAGAGAATACTTGCCAGAACTGGGCCGATACACGGTGTCCAGCCAAAACCAAAAGCAAGCCCCATCAAATAAGCACCGCCAAAACCACCCGGCTGACGATCAATCTGCACACGCGCTTCGCGGTAAAGGAACCCAATTTTAAAGGCGCCAAGAAAATGCAGGCCCATAATAATGATCATGCCGCCAGCCAAATAGGCAAGATACTGCGAATACTGCAGAACAAACTGACCAAGGAATGAAGCACTTGCACCAAGCAACACAAACACCGTTGAGAAACCGGCAACGAAACACATCGCGGCAACCATAACCCGATTGCTTTGTGCAGCGCTCTTATCTTCGCTCGTCACCTCTTCGATGGATAAACCAGCAATATACCCAAGATAAGGCGGCACCAGCGGCAATACGCAGGGAGAAACAAAAGACAAAATGCCTGCGAAAAAAGCGCCCCAAAGGGTGATGTCTTGCAACATATAGCTATCCTAATTCCACTTGGAATGCATCCACATGACCTGACGTTTGCACGCACGGAAGCGTGACGACATCATAGTCCATCAATAGATCACCAAGGCTTATATATACAATTTTGCTGAAAGTTGGATGTGTTTCGTCAAACAGGCAAGAAAATCTGCGACACATTTTGGTGAACGGTAGGTAAGAGCAGCTACCTACCGTCGACCACAAATATCAACTGTGACCTTTAGTTGTCACGTACAACCAGAACAGACTGGTTGGCATGGCGCACGACACGCGCCGCATTCGGTCCAAGCAGGAAGTCTTTCAACTCTGGACGATGCGAAGACAAAACAATCAGATCAGTGCCCAGCTTATCTGCTGCGCTTGTGATCTCTTCATAGATCGTTCCGTGGGCAATATGCCCTTTCACATCCAGCTCCTCATCAGGAAGCTGCGTATCAAGAAACTCTTCAAGAGCCTCACGCGTACGCTCTAAAGCCTCTGTTTCAAACTCGCGAGCGAAATAACCACCAACGATAGATTTGCCAAAGTCCGGCAATACCGTCACCACATGAAGCTGAGCTTTGTAATGACGAGCCAGATCAACAGCCACGGGAAGCGCAGTTTTCCAGCTGCTTTCTTCGTTTAGATCCAAAGGCAGCAAGATATTGGAGTACATTTCCCAACTCCTCAAAAATTATAGTTTTATGGCACAGCCCGCTTAAAAAGCGGGCTGTGTTTGGCGTCGACGTTGAAGTGCAACAACCAGCAAGAGCAGAAGCAAAGCCGGAATATAGAACAACTGTTTTGGCAGTCGTTCTGCATCCACCTGAGAGCTTACGATCACAACCGGAACATCTCCGTAAAAGTCAAAGCCCTGCAGTTTTTCAGCAAATGTCGTGCCTGGGAATGGTTCATCAAGCACCACAGCTCCATCATCCTGCATGGTAATCAGACCAGATGCATCAAGTCGTGCGTCAGCCCCCTGCTCCTCACCAATTGATAGAGGCAATGTCAGTGTCAGGATTTTATCCATGTCATCAAAATCCGGACCTGCGAGGTTAAGACGCACCATATCACCCGGCTGAGCTTCACCAACCATCTCCATGATTTGCGGACCTGTAGCAGTTACGTATGGATCCTGTACCTGATCGAGCCAGAAGCCCGGACGGAACAGCGTAAACGCAATGAGAAGCAGCGCTACGGATTCCCACAGACGGGAGCGCGCAAAGAAGTACCCTTGCGTTGCCGCAGCAAACAACATCATCGCCACCACAGAGACGATAAAGACGAAGACAGCCTGAAGTGGCTCAACATCAATCAGCAGAAGATCTGTGTTGAAGATGAACAGGAACGGGAGGGCTGCAGTACGCAAAGAGTAAATGAAGCCCTGAACACCGGTCTTGATCGGATCACCACGACTGATCGCAGCTGCCGCAAAGGCGGCTAGCCCCACCGGAGGCGTCACATCCGCCATAATACCGAAGTAGAAGACGAAGAAGTGAACTGCGATCAACGGAACGATAAATCCGGTCTGCTCACCAAGGTCCACAACAACCAGCGCCATCAGAGAGGACACAACAAGGTAGTTCGCTGTGGTTGGTAGTCCCATACCAAGGATCAAACTCATCACCGCAACCAGCACCAACATCAGCAACAGGTTACCGCCAGACAGGAACTCAACCAATGCAGCAATCATCTGATGCATACCGGTCAAAGACACAGTCCCCACGATGATACCCGCAGCAGCTGTCGCAACTGCAATGCCGATCATGTTGCGAGCGCCGCCGATCATGCCTTCAACGAAGTCCACAATACCCTGCCATGTACGGCCGGCCTGAGATTCTTTACGGAAGAACGCTTTCAGCTGATGCTGGGTCACAACGATGAAGGTCATCGCCATAGTCGCGTAAAACGCAGACAGGGACGGTGAGAACCGCTCGACGAGAATACACCAGATCAGAACAACGATCGGCAGGATGAAGTAGTAACCGGTACGGCCAACATCGCCAGCAGCAGGCAACTCACTCACCGGCGCATTAGGATCGTCCACCTCAAGGTCTGGAACCTGCGCGGCGATATACACCAACCACAAATAGCCGGCAGCAAACAACGCAAGCACAACAGGGAACGTGAGTGCTGGGAACGCAGTCTTCGTCCAGCCCAGACCGTAATACACGGCCGCACCCACAAGAGTGATACCGATAAAGCCTGTCAGTACACCAATCAGGCGCTGTAAAATGGTTACATGAACCGGAGGCTTAGGCAGACCTTTCAGGTTCATCTTCAACGCTTCAAGGTGCACGATGTACACCAGTGCGATGTAAGAAATCACAGCTGGAATGAAGGCGTGAATGACAACCTGATGATAACTGGTGCCAGTGAATTCAGCGATCAGGAAGGCTGCAGCCCCCATCACAGGCGGCATCAGCTGACCATTCACAGAGGAAGCCACCTCAACAGCACCCGCCTTTTCAGCAGGAAAGCCGGTCCGCTTCATCAAAGGAATGGTGAACGTACCAGTGGTCACAACATTCGCAATGGAAGAACCAGAGTAAAGACCACTCATCGCAGAGGCAAGAACCGCCGCTTTTGCAGGGCCACCACGCAAATGCCCAAGAAGCGCAAACGCGGCCTTGATAAAGTAGTTACCCGCGCCAGCTTTCTCCAGCAGCGAACCAAACAGCACAAACAGGAAGATCATGGACGCCGAAACGCCAACAGCAACGCCAAAGACGCCCTCCTCCTGAATCCAGTAATGCCACATGGCTTTACCATAGGAGGCACCACGCCATTGAATGACGTCTGGCAGCCAAGGAGAGTTGCCAAACATTGCGTAGCCAACAAAAACCGCAGCAACAATAACGAGAGGCAGACCAAGGCTCCGGTAAACCGCAATCGCAAGCACAGTCAGGCCAGTGGTGGCCACAATCAGATCCATCTGAGTTGGAAGACCGGCGCGATTAGCGATCTCAGAGCGCATAATCACAAGGTAGAGACAAGCCGCAGCGCCTAAAAATGCGAGCACCCAATCATACCACGGTATGGTATGTCGTGGGCTGCGGGAAAACAGAGGGTATGCAAAAGCAGCAAGCACCAGGCCAAATGCCAGGTGAATGTTTCTAACTGCAGAATTGTTGAAAATGAGATTGATGCCAAAGGTATCATTCAACCAAAATGGAACGTTCGAGGCCACATAAAGCTGAAAGACGGACCAGATAAAGGCAATGGCAGCAATCATCACACCTAGCCCACCGGCCAGGCTTCGTGCACCGGTATCTGCCTGAGCGACCAATTCTTGCGCATCAACCTGCGCTTTGTGTCGTTCTGGACTCATTTGCACCCCCAAATACAGTTCCCCCTTTGCCTTAGCTGTAAAGGCAGAGCAAGAAACCTACTAAATCTCATAGAAAGCCAAAAAATGCGGGGCCAGAACAGCCCCGCATCGTAGAAAACTTGGGTAGATTACATCCAACCACGTTCTTTGTAGTACTTCACTGCACCGTCATGCAGAGGAGCTGTCAAGGAAGCCTTGATCATCTCTTCTTCTTTCAGGTTTTTGAATGCAGGGTGCAGTTTTTTGAAGTCGTCGAAGTTTTCGAAGACAGATTTAACAATGACGTAAACAACATCATTAGGCACTGCAGCGGAAGAAACGAAGGTTGCGCCAACACCAAAAGTGTTGATGTCTTCTGCGTTGTTGTACATGCCTGCTGGGATAGTTGCTTTACGGTAGAAGGAGTATTTGTCGACCAGATCGTCGATCGCTTTACCTTCAACGTTTACAAGCTGCGCATCACAGGTGCTTACAGTTTCCTGAGTAGATGCGGATGGGTGACCAACCAGCCAGTAGTAAGCATCGATCTTGCCGTCACAGAGCGCAGAACCAGCTTCCGCAGACTTCAGCTCAGTCGCCAGAGCAAGATCAGCCTTGTTCACGATACCTTCTTTTTCAAGAAGCTGCCATGTTGCATACTGACCGGAACCTGGGTTGCCGATGTTGACTTTCTTACCCTTAAGGTCGGTGTAGTTGTTTACGCCGGAACCTTTAGAAGCAAGCATTGTTACTGGCTCAGGATGTACAGAAAATACAGAGCGCAGCTCACCGAAAGGCTTGCCATCCCATTGGGAGCGACCTTCGTATGCATTCGCCTGAACGTCAGACTGAGCAACACCGAACTCCAGCTCACCATTTTGAATGGTGTTGATGTTGTAAACAGAACCACCTGTAGATTCTACAGAACAACGGATACCGTGCTCTTTACGGGTCTTGTTAACAAGACGACAGATCGCACCACCAGTTGGGTAGTAAACACCGGTAACACCGCCGGTGCCGATGGATACGAAACGATTTTCTGCCGAAGCTCCAGTTGCAACGCTAACCGCAATTAGCGCAGCTCCAACTGCAACATTGCTAAGTTTCATACGAACCTCCACTTAAGTTGTAATTGCGCGATCCCGTTACTCACGGTATCGCGAATAGGAAATCTTGGCATTTTAACCATCAGACACGCCTATTTCCCACTGGCACAGAATGAAAGATGCCAAAAGCGGTGAAATACGTACACATCTATTACTTGGATTACCAGTAAACTCTCAAAGCCACCGGCAACAACCAAGCTGCATATCTATTCACCTAACAAACTGATTCAAATAATATTTTTTAGATATATGAGCATTTCGCACACGCGAAAGCCCCACAGATATTTCACGAAAAACTGCCAAAAATCAGGTGATACACCAGCAAACTGCCGATTGCTTCCACAAAATAGTATACTAAGGTATTACAGATTTTGTGAAGTATCACGCTTCATTTCGAGCAATATCTCTACGTTATTTCACCTAGAGAACTAATAATACCCCCAAAACCAAGGGATGAACGAGATGATTGCAGCGCTCTCCCGCCTCAGAGCAGATTATAGCGGAAAGCGCATTTTGTGCACCGCACCCTACACTCTGCCAGATAATGAACGTGCCAATTGGAAAAACAAGGAAGCGAAACCCAACACTATTTAACTACTCACATTTACATTGAGTTGGTTTCAGTAATTTCATCGCTTAGACAACATAAGAACGGTAAATAAGCGCAAAAAACGCTCCGTGTGGAAAATCGAAAAAACCACTTGCGCTAAGCCCCTGCAATCCTTAGAAGACCCCTCACAGGCAGCGACCTAACGGTCACGCCGAGAGCCCGTAGCTCAGCTGGTAGAGCAACTGACTTTTAATCAGTAGGTCCACGGTTCGAACCCGTGCGGGCTCACCATTTAACCTCATGGTATATAAAGAGGTTTAGCAAAGCTCCCTCCCGGGAGCTTTTTGCTTTTGTGCCTTGTGTCAGCACTATGTAAGCAAATGAGTGCGTTTGAAAGCGCGATTTTGCTCTCACAATGCCCTCAACATCTTCTCTAATTTAGCTCTGGAAAAGCTGTGAATGTCGTCATAGTTGTCAGCAGACGAGCAAGTCACTTGGGTTGACAGATTGCAGAATTGAAAACGAGCTGTCATAAGCCGTCAGAGCCTCAAGGCAAGCTTACCAAGCCGAGCACCTGTCAAGCCTAGATATCATTAGACTAAAGCCCATTTTTGTCGCCTTCTTGTAATCAGGGGGTCGCGGGTTCGATCCCTGCTGCCGGCACCACTCTTCTCCTTGATTTATCAAGGAAATTTCAAAGCCTCCTTCGGGAGGCTTTTTGCTTTTCTGGCTTTTGTCAGCATATGGTAAGCAAATAGGCGTTTTGGTAAGCAGGATTTCGCCCCTCCTACCCCTTCTAAATTCTCTTTCAACTTAATACTGGAAAAGCTGTGAATGCCGTCACTAGCTGTCAGAAGCCAGGCATTCTGGGAGGCTTGACGCAAACCAAGCCGTCAGATCTTTGTAACCGCTCGTCACAGCCTCCAGATGCTCAGTTATCCTCCAACTCAGATTAACTTATGCGCCTCAGATAATTCGACGGCTATAGAAAGAAAAAACTGATTTAGTGAGCTGCAAATTATACGACGAGAACTGTCGTGTCAGTTTTACCGCAGGGCTCTTTGGTACAAGCTGAAGTGACAACTATTGCAGCTTCAGCTCTACTCGCGCAAACGATGTGATCTAACAGGTAAACGATGCCTAACTTCCAACCACACCAATTCCACACTCCACCGAAAGTAATGCCTCTGAACTTAGACTGCATAAGCTTGGATGGCGGCGGTTGGGCACCCTCTCAATTTGAAGGCACGACGCAAGATGGCTACGGCATATATTGCAGGTATCGGGGCGGTTACTTATCGGTAGACATCAGCAATGAACCCAGTGGAGATGCAATTAGTAATGGGAAGGAAATCCTTGGACTCCAATTGGGGCCACAACTTCACGGTGGGATGTCATTGGGTCAATTATGTTCGATTGCAGGGATAACAATCAATGGTGAGAGGCCACCCATGCCAACCCTCGCCGAAATCCGCAAAGAATGCTGGTTAGACCTAAGTGGCACCACAACCTTCTATGATTTTTCCTTGGATAGCACAGTGGAGACAGCAAAACGTGCTGTTAGCGCTATGGGTGATCTTCTGGGCGGAGCGCACTTTGTTGAACGAGTGATGGATAAGGATTTCCAAACGGCAGGTGCAACCTTACGCAACACACCTGCTGAGTTTGAAACTATCGACCCCACCATCATGTTTGGCGAGAAGCCGGTAGCATCCGAACTTGCGAAAGTGTCTGATACAATTAATCTTCAAGACCTGTATCCGACCTCCTTGTTGTTGAACACGACCTTCTCTGGATTTCGACATCGGTTACGTATGTTCTCAAGATCGCAGCATTTAGACAAGCAGCTCGACGAACTAGGTCGAAATGTCAAAATCGCGGGGCACGATGATGAATGCTTATATGGCACGCTAATGTTTGCAGCTAGCTTCCCTACAAAAGACGCACAAAAACGGGATACCCTTCAACAGGTTGCTGAAAAAATAAACGCATTAACTCCAGAGCTCAAAGTTCATGCCACCAATCTACAAACAGGGGAGCCACTACCTTATCTCGATAAAATCAAACGGATAGATCCAGTAATCACAGATTGGGTTTTATCTGATGAAAGAAACTGGCTTCAGATACGTATCGAGCGCTTTAATGAGCAACGCATTCTTGTAGGCTATAAGCCAAGCATGGCACTCAATTAAAGTTCACACAGCGCAAACATCAGCGTTCTAGTCGCCAATCAAAAAAGGCCTGAGAAGCATCGCGCTTCCCAAGCCAGAATATTCCGTGAGAGGCAATGCCCCTCTTCATTCCATGTTTTTTAGTCTTTGGAGACTTCCAGCGCACAAGGTTCGAGCAGCTCCGAGATTTTCTCGCTACTTCCCTGCACATCTTCAATGTGATTGCGCACAGTATCAAACAGCGTCAGCAACGCTTCATACTCCTGTGTGTGCTCCATGCGTTCGCTCAGAACCACACTCATAGAATAAACCAGATTTTTGAGGTGGTTGGCTGTGAGGTGAAGCTGGTCCACTTCATTGCGAAGGGACGTATGGGCACATTTCTCTTTACCAGTATCAGTCATCTAAAAACCCTCGTAAGTAGTTAGAACACCACTCAACAGAAGGCTTCTGATGGCCCACTGGCGAGCGGGAGGTTCAGAACCTGTACGAGGCAGGCGGGTTTATTCCCCCGCAAAGGGTATTGTATTCACCGCCCTCCCGCCCATAAGCGAGAGTTTGCGTTTGGAGAACCAACTCCAGACACAAAAAAGCCGCGAATTAACGGTTGCGGTGACCGCTCGTACATGAGGTTCTGACGCCTCAAGATGACCATGCGATGATTGGCGCAAGGTGTCAATGCAAGGAAACCGAATTCCTCCACAAACCCATAGGATTAGCGGGGCCAAAAAAGGAGAACAACAACAAGAACATCAACACCAAGCCCTCGCGAAAACCACATAGGCACTCGCGCCGTGGTCTCGAACTACCCGTAGGCAAGGAAAAGCCCGGGAAGGACCCGTGATGTTTGGGAAGAGGAAACGACTAAATCACATCCAGATAAATCAACCGCTTTGAACCCGTCGCCTTCTTCAGCACCTGAATACGCTTTTGCCTCAGCAATGGAGCCGCTCGATCTACCGCATTCCCAAAGGCATTTACCTTTTGCGGCCAAAAGCGCGAGCCTCTGATCTGGTCACTCACAACCATATTGAGCTCTGTCAGCAGCTCAGTTGCCGTACCCACCCAGCTCTCACCACCTTGCCGGACCATGAGAAACTCATAGAGAGCCACCGCAACCGGATCACCTTCAAACACAGCTTCCGCCGTACCACGCCGGTTGCTTTCATAAGCTTCCAGAAACTCACCCTCCTCCCAGCCAAGACCAGAAGAGGCAGCCACCATCAACCGCGCAAAGTCCGCCATACGTGGATGGCGATCCAAATGCACACTCTCAATATTGCGAATGGCCGCGCTCAATGCATCCAGTAGAGCACCAAGCATACGCGGTTTGAGCTGCTCCCATTCTTGCCAGAACAGCTCTTCCGGCTGACGGCCCACTTCATCAATCCTCTTGAGGCGAACAGAAAGCGCCCGCTCTGCCAGATCAGCCCGCTCAGTCAGCGCAGGAATGCCATTAAGCAGCACAGGCCGCGCCCCTTGAAACCAATAGGCATCGCCATCCGTGTGCAGCTTACGAGAGATAAACCCACTCCCCGTCGCCATCCGGCAAATCGCATCAGACAACCAGCCTTCCATTTTCGAGACATTATCGAAGTTGAGCACATGCCCGTTTTGCGCCATCACCATAAGGTCACGCTCATCCTTGGGAAGAGAGGACGCAGAAACCGCACAGGGATCTGTAATCGACCGCAACAGCCGCGCCATAGTGCTCTTGCCACTACCTTGCTCTCCACCAAGTGCTAAAACCGGATAACTCCGACTACGCCCCCACAAGCACGCCACCATCCAACCAAGAACAAGCTTGCAGTCCTCTTCCTCCGCATTAATCAGATGATGCATCTCTTCAATGCCATGCCCTTTTTCAGGCACGGGTAACGCAGACATAGTCTGCTTGCGGATGAACTTGACGGGAGGATTACTGATCACCTCCCAACCGTCACGGGTGATACGGACCGCTCGCCAGCTCTCATCTGCCAGATCGAGCCAGCTTTCTCCATCTTGCCAGCCAGTCCGCATATACGGCACACGACAAGCACCCTGCTCCAACGCACGCACCTCAAACACCCGCAAGGCATCACCTAGGTTTTGCGTTGAAGGTGCAAGCCCGGTCTTTTCATAATATCGCCCCACCAGCCAACGCTTGAAGCTTTGGCTCTCAACCGGCCAATGCTCATAGTGACCATTCACAAACACAGTGGCAAAGGCGTCTTTTTGCGGAGAATGCCAAAGCTCCAGATCCTGCGCGACTGATAACAAACTCACACCACGCGCACGCGGCTTAGCTTCCAGCTCTTCCGCATCTTCTGCTTGAGAAGGCAAGACGAAAGCTTCGGCCTGCTCTGGCGTCCATCCATCCGCCAAGGCATCAGCAGCATCCCAGCCATTGGAAACATCATCCGGCGGATCAAGAATCCTCACCGATGCTGCTCCAACCTTCTCAAGGCAACCGGCAACATCATACGCAAACTTCAACCCTGCCTCATCCGCATCAGGCCAGATAAAAACATCTCGCCCTTTAAGCGCAGACCACCCCGCTTTCTTGGCAGCGTTGGAGCCACCGGGAGAGCTGATACAAACATGTTTCAGTAACAACTGCCTTGCAGCATCCGCAGCCTTCTCCCCCTCAACAATAATAACGGGCGCATCTGGAGCTTCTGCCAGAAGCTCCAAGCCATATAGCGGCCTCGGCTGCGGCCACGTCTCCCATCGCCATTTCAACTGCTCTCCAACTTGGAACAAACACAGCGGACGGTAGCTCTTACCCTCCCCTTCGATATCAAAACGGCAGATATAGCCAAGCACTGCACCACTCGTATCTCGGTAGGTCCATCGATGCGACGGCATCCCAAGCTTAGGATGGAAAGCAGGAGGCTCCGGTGCCTCATCTGGCACCGGAAGCACAATCGCCTTTTGTGGCGGCGTTCGATTGGATTTGGTTGCTTGGTCTGTTTTGATTGGAGCAAACGGATCACTCATAAGCATCCACTCCAATCATATCAGCCAGATTGCAAGCGGCTTGCTTTTGCGAGAGTGAGAACAGATAGGCTCCAAGGCTGATAAAATCCCGCCCGCCTTCACCAGTCGCAAAGTCACACCACAAACCTGAAGCTATATTGATCTTGAAGGAACCGGCCCGCCGATCAATCCGGCGCGGGTTCTTAACGGTATACTCACAGCCACAAAGTCGCCCACCGGGAAGCCACTGCCTGCAGATCGTATCACCATGCAATAAAGCAGCTCTGGCTATGCGCTGAAAAGCAATGCGGGGATTGTGTCGCCGTCTCATGACCTCGCCCCCACTTCACTCGTGGAGCTGGTCAAATGAGATTCAATCCATACCTGTATGTCAGAAGGCCGGTAGCGTACCGCCTTACCCAGCTTCACATATTTCGGCCCACCACCACGCACCCGCCACGCCTGTATGGTCCGTATAGAAATTCCAAGATAATCCGCCGCAGCAGCTTCCGTAATCAAAGCGTTCTCAACGCTGTTCAGTTCCGTCCTCATAACCATCATCTCCGCTCATTTACGATGAGGAAATGCTGATTGGATTTCACCGGTAAAAATAGGTGGCACGATTAATCAGTGCGGGTGTTTTAATTTATGTCTCTGATCATTTTGAAGGAATACGGCCTGCTTGTTTAAACGACTTCGGTGCATAATCACCCCACAGGCGATCAAACTGACGCCCACTTACTCCCGGGAAGAGCTGCAATACTTCCCTCCGTACCTCCGCCTTCGTTGAGCGTGGCTGGTCCCCAAGCGCTTCGAGAAAACGGATGACATCAGCCTCAACAAAACGGCCTTTACTATCAGAATTAGAGTTGCGCTTTGCCTTCGTGCTTTGAGCCACAAATATCGTCAAATCTTCGGCCAGCACTTGCCGCTGATCACCATCAACACGTAAGAGTTCATTTCTTCGCAATGAGACATAGGAGAACTCAGAGGACCAGAGAGAGGCAGGCACGTCAACAGCTTCAGCTAGGGCGCTCTCACGTCCTTTCACTATGAGCTCACCACACTGCAGAGCTGAGATCAGAGCCAAATACGTTTCAAATATCAGCTGAGTTGCTAGCTTTTCCTCAGCTCTCTGGGGAACTTTGCCGCTCTCAAGGATTTCCATCAACCCATGGTCATCTAGCCACTCGGGAAGAACTGTTTTCTTGTGGCATTGAGTTAAAGTTCGAAGGTCAGCAGTTACAGGCCAACAGCTAGGCGAGAGATAGGAAAAATAAGAACAAATGCCCTCGAGCGACCAATCGTAAACCGATGCAACCACGCTTGCGTCATAGATTGCTTCACTCACTTCATCTCGATCAAACAGTAATCCTTCGAAAGCATCTTTGAAGAAATGCCCTTCGACAAGCGTCAGATCATACGCTGCAATCTCCCCCATTGGATCTCCTAACCTAACAATCACGAACACCACTGTAGACTAGTGCAAACTGGGGAGTGAGAATGCGTAAAAATTTTCGTTTAGTAACGAGTAGAACGAAAGGGAACCTACTCTCGGAAAGCAGTTCTCAAAACAGCCAGTCAAGTAGCATGTCTTTTTGCCTCATTTCTCACTCCAGTCAGCAAGATCTCGGGTCGAAACACTTCCTTACTCAAATCAACTGATCTGTGCTTAGGCCTTCACCGCACGCTCACCGCTCACGCAATATCTTAGACAACGCGGCGCGTAGTTTTTGCTCCTCCCGCCCTGAATCCTATCGAGATTACATCGTCAAGCATTCGAAAGGCGGCTGCAAGAAGTTATCACGAGCTCTGGCAGGCTGTCGGGTAAGTCTGCCAACGGTTCAAAGAGGATGAGTGTAGCAACGTCTTCAAGGCTGTAGGATATGAAACCGATTAAACGCGACGCACTCCAAAAATCAAAATTGGAAGGCGAGGACTGAACACCGGTTACGATAGAGCCATACAACATGGGCAATGATTTAAGGCAGAAACCGGTGGTGCTTGTAACTGATCGGAACTGAGGTCATAGTGCTCGCTTACTCATTAAGACTGGGGTCAGAGTTAACTTGATGGCGCCCCGTAAGGTCCCTTCCAGAACGGTATTTGAGGCCATATCAGACCTTCGGGGATCAATTGACCAAAAGGAAAGAAGTTATCGAGAACCTGCAGCCGCGACAGGACATAAAACATACCACTAAACATTCCAAAGCTGTTCAGTTTTGACATACGTACGGCTATTCGCGAAGAAGCATCAGCACCGAAAAGAGTGTGATCGAAGGGAAAGGTATAGCGTGTCTTATCGTCGGTTCTGAGCAGCACCCCATTCATACAGGGTAGACACGAAACCGGTTCATTATCCAGCATCATAAACCAGCGATGTCCTGCAGCATAATAAGGGCTACAGAAGCGTCGTGTTCCCCCGATTTCCTTCATTCTGACATCACAAATCTGACCCGTAAGAGTATAATTGAGATCTACCTCATCATGAAGATTACTTGCCCTTGAGTTTTGCAAAAATCCTGGAAGCAAATTGGAAAATCGAATGGACTTAACCCTACCAACAACATCACGATCAAATTCGTAGCATAGAATATCCCGGTCATCCGCAACGAGCGTCACGGTTTGAACAGCCCCAGCAGGGTTATGCTGAGTATTAAATGCCACTTCTCGACCTTTGGACTCCAGAGCAAACCGGTCACCATGATCTGTGATCAGCAGTTCCTGACCATTCAAGTCAATCCTCAAATAATCATCCACTTGGTTCACATTCAGGTAGAAACCCGCACTTTCGCAGACAAACCCATTTGCTCTTAATGTGTAGCGATCTGTTCCTGAAGCGTCGATGCATTCGCCTTCCTTGTCGGAAAATCTCCTTGAAAAACTGGTTTGAATGCCATGCTGATTATCAATAGTCCCCGATTGGACAATTCCGGTTACATAGTCCGTTTCGGTATTGAATCGAAAAATCGCGTGGTCAGGATCGTCGATAACTTGCCAGCTTTGATCTGAATAGCATTTAAATTTTTGCCCATTCAGTTTTAGGATGTCGCAACCCTCGTCCCTCTCAATCTGAGCAAAAAAGTGATCACTTGTAACAGCACTTAACCGACCAGTATCATCATAGGTGTAGCGAAAAACCCTGTCGTCAATCTGTTCCGTTTCAAGAAGTGTTCCCAAATAATTTCTTTTGAGAACCTGCTGACCATCGGTCAAACTGCAAAGGCGACCAACGCCATCAAACGCAGCATCCAGCGATTGCTGAGGTTGGCCAGTCAAGTTTGCATCCCATTGATGGACATTGGTTTTGATGTTTCCATCAGATTGTTCGGATCTTGCCAAATGAGCTGTTCGGGCAATGTCAAACACATCAGCCCCCGTTGAGGAAAAGGTCCATTCCTCGGAACTACCTGCAACTGCAAGATCATTTATAAACCCGGAACGACTGAAACCCACTTCGACGGAGCGATCCTCCAAACCGACCGGGCGACCAAAGACATCCCGACCAATAACTTCGGTTCCAATCTCGACAAAATCAGAGTGATTATCAGCATGGTAAAACTGAAGATGCGATACAGGCACCACATTGGAGGAAAAAGGAGATAACAAAGGCTCAGATACCCCCAGAAAAGCCGCATGAAACAAACTAGACATACCGTCCAGAAGATTATGAGGCAGGCCCACATGAATACAAGAAGGATCCCCGGAAAGAGCTCCTCGCCAGGTGGTTCTTTCAACAGGAGCCGAAAGAATATCATGCATATGGGCAAGCAATATCTCAGCTCTACCCTCTTGAACAGACTGCGGCAATTCAATGAGACCGGCTACCGACAGAGGCCTTTTTCGTACAATCTCAGCCAAAGAACCGAATAATTCTGATGGAGAAAATCGGGCTAATCGAGGTGTTTGTATCACCCCGTCTGCGAAGCAGAAGCTGGTATCTGGCGTTATAAGTTCCGACAGGGCTTTCGTATCTTGAGCATACTTCAGCAACCATTCCAGACCCCGGAAATTCATCGAAAGCGGATTTCCGGCATCGTCATAACCAATTCTCAAAAGCTCCTGATCACCATCCTCTATTGACGCGAGCAGGCCCCATTCATCCTCATATGAGAATTCCAGACTTGTATCTTCACCTGCCTCCACCCGATGCAAGCGGCCATCTCGCCAGTGATAGGTAACGGTTCGCCCATCTGCCAACCTGAAAGAGGAAAGAACGGCCTGGTCACAATCAATGCTGAATTCGGTTATTGCATCTCCACCACGGCGGATTATCGTCGTGTCAGTGGCCGGATAGGCACATTCCAAGGGCGCCATGCCATGCCTGAAGCGCCTATTCAAAAGCCGGTTATCACTATCTAGCTGCAAGGCTTCAAACGCACCTGAAGGTCTCACCCGGTGGGTAAGCTTCCCGTCGTCATTATACATATAGGCCCACTCTCCGGCATATGCCGAGCGAACCTGTACAAGCCTGCCATCATCATCATATCGATAGGACCCAACATCCTTTAGTTGACCGGTTACCCTATCCCGCTCGCTAATCCGATTGATCTGCAAATCATCACAATGAATATCAAGATGCAGCCCGTCACTGCGGGAAACACTGGTCAAATTTCCGTAGGCTGACCGTTTGAAACGGATTTCATCGCCAGCTTCATTATATAACCTGCGCAGAAAAACTTTCTTACCGTCCGACAGGCCAAACTCGTAAAACAATCCCCCTGCTACCCGAAAGGTCGGGCGCATATTCAGGATTTCAAGCTTCCAGTCCTTTACAACAGGATTGGTGGAAATTCCCCCGGACCAGGGTATCTGGAAACGTGCTATCTCACCCGTTGGCAGGTGAAGGCTCAACCATTCCGGGCCCGGCAGAACATACAGGCTCCAGTTATCAATCCATCCCTCGCCAGTCTGTCCGTTGAAAAGTGACATGGACTGCCAGGTCGAGGTCAGAAAGAGGGGAATTTTTCCTGGATAATAAAGATCAGTTCTGGAAAAGGTCGCTTCACCAGAGACAGGATTGAAAATTGAATCCACAAGCCGGGTGTTTCCAGGCCTCTGCCCCCGATAATCGTAAAGGTCATAGAGTATGGACATGGTCAGCCCTGAAAGCTGAAGAGACGTTCAAGGAAATGATCTAAGCTTTTCCCGATATAGTTGAGATTGCTGTAATCAGCGTCGCCTTCATTTTCATGATCCCAGAAATATATCGCGCCTGCATCATCTCCAGACAAGGACAGCAGGATCAGATTACCGAACGGATCATGCGCAATGGGAAGCATATGGGATGGAACACGCTCGTCCTCGACATACATGGAACAATAATCCAGTAAATCTGACGTATCATCAGTTCCCACTGACAAAAACCAGTCCACCAAAGAGTCGCTATAGGGCCCATCATCATCAAGAAACGAGAAGCATTCTGGTATCGGTCTACCGCCATTGTGCTGAGACAAAAACGACCGGTAATCTGCTGGCAGAGCAAACCCTAGTTTCTTTTCCAAAGATGCAAGAGCTGCTTCATCAAGCCCGGTGGAAGCGTCCAATATCACTGCCTTAGCCATTCTTCAGTTGCTCCTTGATTACCGAAACACCACCGGAGTGAGGAAAGGCGTTATGCATGCTGGAATCGACAAGTTGCAATGTACCCGGATTGGCGCCATCATGGTGCCAGGTAAACCCCTTTGGAGTTCTGACATGCCCTGCATGCTGGTTTGCCATGTAACAGTCACGTACCCGACTGGGTTTAGCTGTCTTCGATACAGTCATATTTTTCTCTTTTAATCTCGCTTTGACAGATCCAATCCGACCTGTTTCTTGCATGCATGTTCGTGTCTGCACCCTTAAAATCAATTTGTGAAGGCGTGAAGACCGATTAAACTTCAACTACGTTCGGGTAAACTCAGAGACCACAGGCATTTGCCATGAGCTTTACACACATATCCGAGGCCTGCGGACGCAATACAGACTCCAGCTTTGCCGGGTTTCCGGATTGGGCCAGATCATGCAATCCCGCCACTAACGGATTATCGGGAATATTCGGTATAGTCGCAGACAATGGCTCCCCCAGTGATGTCTCGGAAGACACGGCATCGGAAAAATTCTGCGAAACACGGGAGACAGCCTGAGAGGTAACTTCCGGAACCTTGCCTTTCAGAGCTCCAATCAGGGCGTCGCTGTGCAATGCCTTGGTTTTGAGCGTATCAAGAGCTTTATTCGTCAGACCATCCAGCCCAACTTTGGGAAGATGCGAGGCAACATGGTGGGACAGGATGTCTTGAATACCACTTTCAAGAATTGAAGTGAGCTGATCCTGCACGAATGCACCTAGCTCAGGCACTGGCATAGACAGAGCCTCCTTGAAGGCGAGCAATTCGATCGACGCAGGATCTTCCAGCCTGCTCAAACCCGGATCCAGCAAGGGCGATGCATTATCCTTTGCGCCTTTCATGCAGCTCTTCAGAGGACCACCCATTCCCACATCACCAATGAAGGTATCACCGGAGCCGGCTGAAACAGAGCCGCCACAGCCGATACTATCCCCCACACGACCTGCTTTTTTGCCGTTGATGAATACGGTAGCAGACCCGGCAGACAGGGAACGTGGATGAGGAGGGCATTGGGGACAGCCATGCGGTGCAAATGCATCACCCAGCCTCACGGCCTTTCTGCCGTTGATGAAGGTATCGCCGGAACCGCTAATAGCCGGTGTCGGAGGAAAACAGCCATGGCCTGATCCAATATCTCCCAATCGTGCTGCTTTTGGCATTTCGCCTCTCCTTCAAAATCAAAAAATCAAAATCCGATGAAGCCCGCAACGAGCCCTGACAAACAAATCCAATGGGCCAAATTCTCTTAAAAGTTCCAGTTCAAGCTTATCTCCGCAAAAGAACACGTTACTTTTATTGCCGTTCTCGTACTGGTATCCCCAGCTCCCCATACCCTCTGTTTGAACAGAAAGTTACTCACCAAAATCCTCTTCCCATTCCTCAATATCATCTTCATCTGCAGACAGCGCATTGATAAATTCTTCAAAGCTGTCACCAAGTTTGGTTATGCCTTCAATGTCTGAGGGTATATCGTCCATATCATCATCAAGAATCAGGGGATTGATATCCTCAAGCGCAAAAACCTTACCAATACACTTGCCCCTAATTACCAATCCAATCGACAAATGATTGCCGGATGCAATGATAAGGGCATCATTGACATTGCCGCATATCCCCGTATCTTCAAGATCTTTTGTACAAGAGAAAACCGAAATTCCGTCGTCATCAAATGAATATTCTGGATGTGGAGCAAGATTCGCAAAAAACGTAATTAGTAGAGAACCTTGATTTGTTTCATAGCGGTAAGGAAGAGGCCTGACACCTGCCCCACAGCTCCGATAGAACGCCACATATTGCTTCAGGCTTTCGTGATCCTGAAAACTGAACCCAAATGCTTTCTCGTGATAGGCAATGCCCCTTTCCAAGCCTTCATTGGAAAAAGGTCTCCTAAATTTCACTTTATGCATACCCGCACCAGCCTGCACTATTCACCCAACAACACGCCGTTACGCTTTATGAGCCAGAACCAAATTTCTCTTTAATTTCATCAGGTAAGTAATCCATAGAATCTTCCCAATCATCAAGGTCGTCTTCATCTGCAAAAAGACCATCAATAAACTCGCTAAATGTGTTGGCAAGATGCAGAGCTCCGTTTTCCAGCCTAGCCTGGTCGCCTTCCAGATAAACACCACTATCAACAAAGGCAAAAACCTTACCTCTGTGTGGCTCCTTTATCGCCAAAGCAAACTTCAAATGCCCCCCTCCACCGTAGGCAAACAACAACATATCACCACTTATGCGATCATTAACGACAGCTTTATTAGTTTGGGTTTGTATGGATTGCTGATCATCAGGCGGGAAATATCCATAAAACTCTTCGATTTTCATCCGATCCATACCAATCTTGCCATCATATTGACACGGTATGGGGTCTGCTCCGATGCCATTTTTTTGCAAGAAAGAAAGAAAATCATCTGGTAAACCAACACCAAAATGTTTTTCCGCCCATTTATCAAAAAGTGTTACATCGCCAGTTTCAATCTCGCTCAAGAAGAAAAGTTTTTGCATCATTAACCCCTTTATTCAGCTGTACGTCGATAAAACTTCATTTCCCAGAGTGTCCTCCAGCGTGATCAAATAGATCGTGTACTTCAAAATCGACCAACAACATAGACGTTCCATCTTCATGATGGTGCCAAACGTATTTTTGTCTACCCGTATCACCCTTGGCTTGGGGTCTAGACCTCTTTGCCTCATTCTTTTTTTTCTTGACCACACCGATTTCCTCCGCCTTCTGCCGTTTTTCATTCATGAGCTTTTTATTGGCTTCATAGTAATCATCGACTCGATCACCTTGAAAAGGTCGAATTTGCGTCGTGTAATCTGTAAAGTCGTCGAAGATTGGTTTACCATTCACATAGGGGATTTCAACATCCATATTACCCTTTGTCGAAGTGTTCATATTCTTGCCATAGATCACAGCCCCTGTATCAGGATCGTGTTTCAGCCAGCCACCACTTTCCTCCCAATCCTTGAACTTAGGTGCGTTGGTGCCAGCATTGTGACGACCGAGCTTTTCCTCAAGATCCTTCGCGCTTATGGGCTTTGCATTTGGATGATCATCCAGCACACTTTTTTTAGGAGGCTCTGCTTTCTTTGCCGCGTCAGCTGAACTGTCAATGACATCAGGAGCTTTGCCATTCTTTTTGATATTGGTCACCCCGTTCAGTCTGGCGGCTTCTCCGCCGGCTTTTCGAACAGCTTTCAATCCGGCCTGACCAGCATTTCGAGCTGCTGATGAAGGAGCTTTTGCCATATCTCTCTCCCTTTAGCTCGGCGCACTGGCTTGGATTGCGGAGGCTGTTCCACCAGCCACCGCACCACTAGCCGCAGCATTTTTAAAAATCTTCACCGCATCTTTTGTCAGAGCCCGGATCGTGTCTTCATCACGCAGATTACCAACTGCAAATTTGATGATCTTGCGAACAAATTCCTGAAACACATCGTCGAGCTTTCCGAGTGCTTTTTCGACCATACCAACTGCCTTGGATGCGAATTCTACAATCTTGCTAACTGCCAGTTCCGCTGCCTTGATCAACCCAGAGGTGTCACGCAATCCCCACAAGGTCCAGCTTGCCCGTGCTTCTGCCAGCGCTTTGCTGGCTTGTTGCTGCATGGTAGCCAGAAACTTTTTGAAGAGGCCCATAGCCTCCTTGATCAGTTTCTGAAAATCGGCCGCCAGATCCTGAAGCCATTTGACGGCATTGCCGGAAGAAAAGAAGCGCGCCACAGCCATGACGGAATTGATCATTTCTGGTGATGCGGCCTTCTTGAAGGATTTCAGGAAATCGCCTGTCGCCTTCAAAAACGGTTTGCAGGCATTGAAAATGGTTTTGAAAACCCCCTTGACGACCGATCCAACAGTAGGGACCAGCCCGATGGTGCAAATACCTAGCGATAGCCACAGCAACCAGCCTTCTTCCTCCCGCACCTTGCTATCACAAAGCTTCAGCACAATCGCAGAAACATCCCTGAGATCGCCAACCTGATCGATAATCGGAATAGCTGTCAGTGCTGCATCAAAGATAATCTGCCCGGTTGTCGGATTGTCATTCCACTCTCCTTGCAGCGCACCCCATATCCAACCAAACCAACTTTCATCATCAGCATCCAGTTTCCGTAGGGTATTTCTCGCACTTTCCTCAATCCGTTTATATTCATTGACTTTTCGCTGTGTATCATCGTCCAGCCCACCAAACAGACGACCAAGCGCAGTACCGTCAATCTCGTCGCGCATGCGCTCCGCTTCATCCCGCGCAAGACGCGCACGAACAATATCTTGGTTTTTCAGATAATCTGGATTCCGCTTCTGCTGGTTTTCCGGCTTGTATTCAATGGCATCCTCACCGGCCAGCACCATGGCAGCCTCGTTTGGCAGGCCATATATCGCCACCATGCCGTTGTCACCACAGGTGCCATTGGTCTCCGCCCCCCCCTCCAGGATCAAGTGAAACGGAGCCCCTGGAGACGGGAAAAAATCCTCATAATGAACAAAAACGGCCAATGCATTCGGACAATGGTCACAAATCCTGTCCGGGTGTTCCTTGACCGTTGAAAAATCAAGATCGGCCAGGTCAATCACATCTCCGGTTGGCTGACCGCCTGCTGTTTCTGCCTGTGTCATTGCCCCTGTCCTATGCTGCACCAAGCCTGGACGCATCCTTGCGCCTGGCCACCTGCGTCAATCGTTCGATTTTTGATTGCCCGGACATAAAATCTGGCCCGGAAAGAATGGACTTCGCCTCTGGCAGTACGCCATTTTCGTGGAAGCCCTCACCAAAAGCAGTCGTCAGGACAATGAACTTCACCTTGTCCCGTTCCATTTCAAATCCAAGCTTTTTGGCGGTTTTCTCCGATCTTGCAACGAGTGCTAGCAAGTCCTTATCACCGCGGTCAGTCAACTTTTCACCAAAGCCCTTACGCAGAAAATCCAAAATGCGTTCATGCCGAAGCTCAGTCTGCTTGCCCCGCAATGCTTCGAACTGCCTGGCACCTACCCGGTAGGGCGGAAGGCTGGCAATCCCGGCTTCTTCGGTGTGATTGATGCGATAGGTATAAAAGCGTTTGTCCTTGCTGTTCGGGGCGATATGAAAAGCCCCTAAATCACCACAGAAGGCTTGGGCCATTTCTGGTGTCATTGTGCTCAAAAATGTTTCGAGAAGGCGCGGGTCGTAGAAACGGAAGAGAACAGTTCTGTTCCCTTTAGGCGGATAGACATTTACCCAATTCCGCCAATGCTGAACGAGATGGGACGTAGCAACCCTATCAGATGTCTCGAGAAAGAAGCCCCAAGCATCATCACTTCGCGTCAGGCCAACAATATGTTCCCACATCTCGTCCTTGGGTCGGACAAGATGGGGCGCTTCGGTATTGTAATAATCCTCGGCCAGCTCCTCATAGAGACAAAAGCCATCCTCTTTCAGATCAGCCGCATGTCCAGGAACATCCTTGTTCCCGCAGGCATCAACAAGAGCAAACAATCTGCCCTCATCACGAAGAGATGCCAGATCATCCCAGCTGACATGATCAGGGATATTGGTATAGGACAACGCCATATCACCTGTATCCCCGGTCGGTTGCAAGCTCAGCAGCTTTCGGGTCCGTTGGCTCTTCAGGCGGTGGTGGGGCGGCATCCGCCGCCGTCCCCGGGCTACCACCCTGGTTGATTTTCACTTTGTTGCCGACAATCGTAACCCCGCCGGAATCAATCTTGACGAAACCACCCGGCCCCTTGATGGTCAGTTCTTCGGTGCCTTCCAGAACAATATTAGGTGCCTTGACCGTGGTCTTGCCCAAAATGGTCGTCGTCGAGCCTCCTTCAACCTTGAGGCTGTCCGATCCCTTGATCATGGTGGAGCGGTTGGCACGAAAACTGTTCACAACAGCCCCGTAAACCGTTGTATGCAGGGCGTTATAGACCTTGAAAAGCAGTTTGCCGCCAAAGATCCAGTTCGTCTCATTATCAATGCGACGATATTCATCTTTTGCTATGTGCTGATAATGGTTGTTCTTGACCAGCAGGTGTCGGTTGTTCTCGACAATCTGATGCCGGTCATGCCGGATATGTTCACGCCGGTCATTCTCGACAACGATGTCCTGATCTTTTTGGGCATGGACATATACTTGCTCCATCCCGGCCTGATCTTCAAACCGCAATTCGTTCGAACCCACACCCTTGTGGGTATCCGACTTGATTGTCATAACCGTTTTAAAGTCCGGCAGGGTGTAGGGAGACTTGTTGTTGTTGTGGTAGGTCCGTCCTGTGATGATTGGCTGATCAGGGTCGCCTTCGAGGAAGTCTACGATGACCTCGTGGCCGATGCGGGGGATGGCGATGTGGCCCCAGGAGGCGCCGGCCCAGTTGGAGGAAACGCGGATCCAGCAGGAGGAAGTGTCGTTTTTCTTGCCGTAGCGATCCCATGGGAACCAGACTTTCACCCGGCCATGTTCATCGCAGTAAATCTCTTCACCTTCCGGCCCGGTGACATGAGCGATCTGAGGGCCATCCACCAAGGGCTTTTTGAGCAGTTTGGGCCGGTATGGCAGGCGGGCGGGCATGACCTCAAACCCGGCACTGTAAGTGGTGGTGCCACTGCCAGCTTCCTCAGCCACGGCTTGCGGCTGGCTGCCCTGATGGGAGACGGTGAGCAAATGATACTTGATGTTGTAATCGCTGTTCGGGTGGTCCGTGAGGGCAAACTGATGACCGGCCATCAGGTGAATGGCATTGGTCGCGCCATGGCCTGTGGTGGCCTCTACACGTGCTGCCTCCAGCCGGTGTTTTGTGAAGGGCTTACCAACACCATCGGCCTTGTAGCGACCCGGATACTCATAGAGCGCATAGTCTCCGGCAGAGCCGTTGTCTTCACCGCGCTGATGGGCGTGTTGCTGGTTGTAAGGCGGGTTCTTGAAGGAATAATCGCGCTGCATGAAGCTGGTGGCTCGCAGCTGCTCACGCAGGACAAAGCTGGAGCAATAGACGCCTTTGACAGCCCCGCCAACCATGGTGTTGTATTCCAGCTTAGGCTGGTCCGGCAGCTGCGAGACAATCTGCGGGTTATCAATGAACTGCAGCGTATGCTGGCCATTGGCGCCATAGGTGAAGTAGTACCAGATGCCTTCTTCTGCCGTGATGCGATCTAAAAAGCTTAAGTGACTTTCCCGGTACTGCACGCAGTATTCGCGGGCCTCATGAGGCTCGGTCAGATCCCACTTCACATCCTCTACGCCGTGTTCTTTCAGCAGGATCTTGACGATCTCAGGTACGCTTTTCTTCTGGAAGATCCGGCAGTCAGAGCCATGGGCTAAACGGTGCAGGCTGGGCAGCAGCGTGAGCGAGTAACTGGTGCGGTGATGACCTTCATTACCACGGGCAATCTCAGCGACTACCCCGGAGAGATGGCGCAGGCCCTCGTATTTATGATGAATGGTCAGTGTGGCGGGCGTGTCCAGCAGGGAGTGCAAGTCGAGCGCATTGTCGGGACTGGCAAGCTCAATCTGGATCTGTGTGAGCCCGTTAAGGCGCTCTGTTGCCGAGAATCCGGTGACCAGCAACCCGGCCTCCGGGTCTGCAGGAGCTGCAAAGGTGAAGGCCAGATCTTGTTCCTGGAAGAGCTGCGGGATTTGGACAATAGCATTCATAACAAACTCACTGGCAAAAGAAAAAACAAAGGACGTACAAGTATTGAGAGTGGTCTGGAGGGCTCGTTAGGGCCTCACCGCTGGCGGTGGATAGGGTTTGGAATGCCATTCATCAGCGGGACATAAAGTGCCCGGGCGCGCATAGGTATGGAAGGATTTTGCCGGTGCGAAGAACTCGTTCTGGCAAAGTAAGTACCCTTCGTCTTGCGCTCTTTGCCCAATTGATTGCGCCCATAGGTTGCCAGAAATAGCAAAGACCAGGAGCGATCCAAAAATGAGAATGAGGTATGTCTTTACGGACCATTGCAGCCGTTGATGGCCCCAGGGCGTAAAGACAAAATGAGTGATGGGGATCGCAACAGATCCAAGAGCTAAAGCCTGGATGCCATGAGCAATTTCAAAGTTGTCTTGTCCAAGCTCAATGACCTGCTGCGCATACAGAAAGTCAGAGATCGTACTCCACACCAAAAACACCATCAAAAGATCGAGCGCGGCTGCGAACCCGTGGGCTCTGCGCGGATCCCGGCCAATCCACTGGCCAAAATGAACGGTTTTATTGATGTACCAGTTGATCATCATCACCGCCTGTAGATCTGGTTGTAAAGATCAGGTCCACCCAAATGCCAGATGGTCTCGCGTTCCAGATCATAGAAAAACCGATTGCTGCGGCGTTCAAGCTCTTCCACCTTCTGTCGCATGGACACCTGTGCTTCTCGAATGACTTGACCGGTTTTCTGAAGGCCGCGCGCAACAGCTTCTCCAGTCCAGCGCAAGGCAGCAGATAGCTTTTCTCGCAGGCCAAACATCTTGTCCAGTTGTCCAAGCGCCATGCCAACAGCCATGCCAACAACAATGGCACCAGCCGTAATGGCAAGGGCAGGAATAGCAACTGTGGTGATAGCACCTGCCAGAAGCGCGCCAGCAGCTGCTGCGGCCATACCAGCCCCAATGGCAACAGCCCCGATCGCCACATCGACAATGATGTTGGCAAACAGTTCGCTGTAAAGCTGCGTATCGCTCATGATGAACTGCATGACATCCAGGGCCACATAACAGGTGATCATGATGATCGCATTCGCCCGGCCACCTGCCCGAATGGCTTCAGGTCCAATGCCAAAAGCAACAACCTTTGGAGAGGACGACAGATACCGTGTCCCCTTAAGAACCTCGCGCACTGCAGGATAGCCCTTGAAGATCACGTAGGTCTTCCCATTGGCTATCTTTGTGTAATAACGCCCCTTAATACCGATCTCTTTTAGAAGCTGATGTCCTGACCGGCTGTCCAGCAATGTACCGGGCAAGGTGGCTAAATCTAAAGCTCCACCAGTCATAAGCGCCATGCCCTGATGGGCATCCACGATCGCCTGAGCAAACGCCTCAAGAGAGACCGCGATTGCCTCATCCTGAACCGGATTTACATCATGAGCTGCACTATGTTGTTGCGCCAGTCTCTGCTCCGCCAGCGGATAAACCATCAGAATATCTCCTTGTGCGGCTGATCCCCGGGTTTGACCATCAAGCGGTGGCCGGGAAACTGATCCAGAAAGCCCCGGATCTCCAGCTCTTCTGACAGATCTTCATGCAGTGCATCAGAAGACCGTTCAGGCCGGTCACGGCCTTGCAAGACCACATGCGCCGTGCCTGCCGGATCGCACTCTTTGGGTGCAGCTTCAGCAATTGCCTCCACCTTACGCCGGCGCCACAGCAAGCTGCGAAAGAAGCTACGCAAGTAGCCGCGCTTTGCTGAGGCTTTGCCAGAGACAAACTGCATATTCCAACTCCGCAGATCACGCCCAAATCAAATGCTGCCTATCGTTTAACTCGCCCATAGGCAGTGTCCGGGCCAAAGCTGGCCCGGATCTGACTTCCATCCTCAATGAGAATAGAGACTTAAGCTGCAGGCGCGCGCCAGTCATCAGCACCGGACGTGCCAGAGACTGTGTGCTCCCACATGATCTTGCGGTAAGACAGTTCAATGGTGATCAGCTGCGTGAAGTCAGCRTTCTTTGGATCCTGACAATGTGGCAGGCCACACTCGATGTTGGTGATCAGSGCATCTTCAAAGGAGGTGGTGAAGAAATGCTCCTGCTTGCCGGAAGAATTGGTGCGRTACCATTTAACTTCACACTTAGGCAGCATCTCACCAGAGACCAGCGCATTATAMAGCAGCGGGATGGACTTGTTCATGGAGCAGGTGAACTTGAACGGAGTGTGCACGCGCTGACCAGCTGGCTGGCCGGACTGGATATCACGAGGAATGATGACAGTGTGATCAATGGCCTGCACCATGATCTCGTCTTCATGGCCTTCCTGCCACACGTTACCGACGGAATCTTCAGTAAACGCGCCTTGAGTGATTGGACCCTGAGTTGACCCTTCAATGGTGATATAAGCGGGTGTTGGCATAGTATGCTCCTGGTGAGCGCCCTCCGTGTGCGGACAGACGCAGCAAAACAAATAAATGAACCCCATTTGATGAGAATGGGCCACAGCCCCAGACCCCAGTCTGCAGCTGCGTACCAACACAACAGCAACTTGCATGCCAGAGTGAGAGAAATAGAAGAAGAGAGCACACCAGAACTCGCTTACTTGTTGAAATAACTAGAGAATAAAATCTAATAAGATTCAGATCTGACCTAAATCCAGATCGTAGAGGGGAGTAATAATGGGCCAGAATTGGCCCGGAGACCTGCATCAAGCCCACGAATTTGGCGCAACACCTTGAAAATACTAGGAAAAGAAGCAGGCCAAAAATGGCCTGACCTAAGCCAAAAATGGCTTCCCCTTGTAATATAAGGGAAAATTCAAACAGAACCTCAGAGCCGAGATGCTTTCAAAGTCCCGAACTTCCCCCAGAACAACCTATTTTCATGAAGTACGGTAAACATTACAAACAGCAACCTGCTCACCGAGCAACAT
>NZ_FREX01000017.1 GCF_900143565.1 Pseudovibrio sp. Alg231-02
CTTTGTCGGTATTGATCACGCGTGGTTTTTCGTAATCCTTCAAACCCCTTAATACTTTACCCAAAGAGGTTTTTGCGGCCTTTGTGTKGCGCGTTAGAGAGAGGTAGAAGTCGATTGTATCGCCCTGTTTTGTAACCGCGCGATAAAGATACATCCATTTTCCTTTAATCTTGATGTAAGTTTCGTCGACTTGCCAACTGCCATTCCAAGATGGCCGCCGCCAATGCCAACGAAGCCGCTTTTCCATCTCGGGTGCATAGTGCTGAACCCAGCGATAAATCGTAGTGTGATCGACATCAACACCGCGCTCTTCAAGCATGTCTTCCAAATCACGGTAGCTAATCCCGTAGCGACAATACCACCGCACAGCTCACAGGATGACTTCCCCACGATAATGCCACCATTTGAAATCACCGCTCACTGGAATACCTCTTGCTTTACCCAAACATCCGGCATCCGAATAGTATTTGCAACAGGGCCATAAAACACGCTCACCTGTCCAAATAAACGGAACCACCTCTGATAACCCACTCGACGTCACTTCAAAACCACGTAATAATCACCTCATTGAAATAGTTTATTGATGGACTACTAAATGAGTTGTCGATGGTCGTCCCAGTGGTTTGATACTACAGCAGATAAGTGCAAGCTGAACTTAGTCTGTCTGCCTCAGGCGGGAGGCGATACGAGCTTATATAACCGATGGAAAGCACCGCTAGGTGATCAGGTAAATGTGATGCCTGCTAAATTTCCAGGGCGAGGAACCCGGTTAAAAGAACCAGCAATCAATGCGATGGAAAGAGTTGTATCGCAGCTAGCGCTAGAGATTGAGAAGTTCGGCGGTGCGCCTTTTGCAATTTTGGGGTCAAGTATGGGGGGGTGGATTGCTTACGAGTTGGCGCTCCATCTTTTCAAGCAAAGCGGGCTGAAGCCAACGGCTCTTTTTGTGCTGGCATCGGCGTCTCCTTTTGCTCCAAGAACTCTACCGTTTCTTGATGGGTGTACTCGCGAGGAGATGGTTGATGAGCTCATCTCGTTTAATCCCGAGTTTGCTCAGATTGCACAACATGACGATCTTGTAGACTTGCTTTTACCTGCGATTATAGGTGACTTTGAACTCTGTGAGACTTACAGGCCGCGAGTTCCCTGGCAAATCGCGTCACCAATCTTTGCCTACGCAGGAACTAAGGATCAGATTGTGGAACCACATAAAGTGAAGGGATGGACGAAGTTGAGCTCTGAAACCGTTGCCGTTGATGAAGTCGAAGGCGGGCATTTTTTCATTGAGCATTCTCCAGCTAAAGTCCTTAATCAGATAAAAGACCATGCTGCAAACGTTGTTGGTCAGTTACACCAGCCTTCATCCATAGAGCTCGCTTAAGATTTCATGCCTGTTTCATTTTCCGTCTTTGATGCTCAGCATTGGTTTTTGGCTGTGAAAGAGCAATGGCAACGTTGCTGTGAGCCAGGCAAAGTGATGCTTGTTTTGTTGCCATTGGAGTATCCATTTCCAATGGACCAAGCGTTAACCGCTGAAGAGAAAACAAGAGGTGCCCGGTTCAGGTTCTTGCGAGACCGGCGCGCGTTTGCCTTGGGTCGCTGGGTCGTTAGAACCATTCTGGGAGTGGATCTGCCGCCAATACCCTTTCTGCTGCAAGATGGTGGTAAGCCATACCTTTCAGGATACCCGACATTCAATGTGAGTCATTCAGGCGGTTTGGTTGCAGTCGCTTTTGCACAAAATGCGCCCTTGGGTGTTGACATTGAACTCAAGCGACAAGGCAGCCAAATGACTGATTTGATGCCGCTTGTTTGTCATCCGATGGAGCGTTTACACATTGAATCAAGGAGTTCCAAGGAACGCGCAGCCATGTTTTATCGCTGTTGGACCCGGAAAGAAGCCATCTTAAAGGCAACAGGTGAGGGGCTGCGTGATGACCTCAGCTCACTTGACGTTAAGTTAAAGCAACAGCACCCCTGGATCACTTCAGAACCTCTTCCTTTGAAACTGCTGGATATTGAGGTCGGATGGGAAGGTTACAGCTGTAGCCTCGCAGTGGACCCCGGTATCACTAGTTTAGACATCCACTCTCCCTTCCAATTACGCCAACTCGAGTGTTTTGACCAAACCAGCAGTAGCCAATACGTGATCTAACGTTTCTCCCATGAGTATTGAATAGTGATCTGTTTCTACAATCTGCCAGTTTTGTAAATCTGGCAGTAGTTTAACCCAGATCTCACGGGAGTTTGCTGGTGTATTTTGGGTTCCGTTCAACCCTTTGGCAGTTTCAGATGCCAAGAATACATTCGTCCGCCAGAAAGGCGTCGGACTCATTGTATGGTGTACCATCGCTTCCAGGTTGGCTTTCGTACAGCGAACAAGTGCTTCTCGATAGGCCAGTCGTTCATGACTGTCCTCAACGAGGGCCCTTTTGTCTGGCCATTTCGCCTTCAGCTCCTTTAAGAAGATGATTTCGACTTCTTGCTCACTCATTTGCTTCAGATTTTCGCCAGAGTTTGGTGCTGGCGGATCAATGAGCGTTAAGTTGCCGGGAGCTCTTTGTTGCTTCGAGAGGCAGAGCGCCATTTCTTGAGCAACCCATGCCCCGAATGACCAGCCGACTAAATGAATCCGCTTATTTGCAAACCTTTCCGCTATGGCTTCAGCGTAAACCGCAGCTCTTTCTTTTAAACTGATTTTTGGTAGATCGGGATTTGTGAGGGCAGGATCGGCAATCACGGTGATCCCAATGTTGTCCGGGAGTTTTCCTGCCAGTTCTCGGTATGCTTCAACATCACCTCCGATTGGATGTATGAGAACAACAACTTCATCACCCTCACCAGAATGCCATTGGTGCGGGGCAACTGCATCTGCCCAAGTGCTGTTTGGAGAAGAGGGGTTTGCCTTGTGCTGTTGTTCAACCAGATTCATAATCAGGTCTAAGGAAGTGTTCTTTGGGATTTGGGAGAGTAACACCTGAATGTCATAGTTTTCTAAGAGGCTAACGACGTCCAGAAGAGTAAGTGAATCCATACCTAAGTCATAGAGGCATTCATCAGGGGCAAGCTGATCAAGTCCAAGCTGTTGCAGAAGAAGGGTTTCTATCTGATCGCGAATGAGTTTTAGTTTGTGTGTCTTGCTCGTTCGCGCATCAGATTTGATCTCGTTCCTGACCAGTGATCGATAGAAGTATCGAGCCTTTTCAACACCACAAGTGCTAACCAGCACTTGTGGTACAGTTGTATGAAATGCTCGAGAGAATGTGCGCAAGCCTTCTTTGTTGGATAGGCCAAGCGTCAGGTGTTTTTGATGTAGTTCATCTTGTGTATTGGAGTGGGTCGCCATCCCACTTTCGCTCCAGATATCCCAGTTGATGGTGGTTCTGATTGTGTCAGGGGTCACCGGATTGCTGTAATGCGCAAAGCTATCCATTAAGGCGTTGGAGGAGGCGTAGTCCAGTTGGCCAGCTCCCCCTAAAACAGCTGACATTGACGAGCAGTAGATAGCCCTCGTTGGCTTGAATACTTCAATGAAACGCTCAACAAAAATGCTTCCCTCATACTTTGCTAGCATCTTGTTGTAGACTTCTATCGGGTCACGGAAAGAAATCAGATTTCCTTCTCCAACTCCAGAGGCATGGACAACGCCTACAACAGGCATGTTTAATTTGGTGACACTCTCAAACGTCAGAGGCCACGTGGCTGGCTTTCCTATGTCAGCCTGTATCAGGTGAATTCTTGTATCAAACTGCAGAAGTTTTTCTGGAATGCACGGATTGCGGGAGATAATTGCGATTTGAGCATGAGGATCAGCCAGCAGGCTCGTACAAACTTGAATTCCAATCGCACCGCTGCCACCCGTCACCACGAAGAGAGCTGGCGCATCCAGTTTAGTCAGTTCGGCAGTTTGGCCATTTTGAGAAAGAGGTAAGATCCTGCATTCCCAAACAAATCCATTACGCAAGGCAAGGCGTTGTGGCTTCATATCTTCGAGTGAGAGTGCAAATGCAATCTCGGACCAAATGAAACCTTGTTTTGTGCCTTCTAAATCCAGCCAGAGTGTTTGGATGCCAAACTCCTGAGGGATCACAGAAAGTGGACCAGCGAGTAGCCCGTGTAGCGGCTGAGCGACTGTACCATTCACCGGTGCAGCCTCGTAAGAGAGCAGGCATATTCTGGATATCTCAAGCCCATATTTAGAGTGAGCCTGAAGCACATAAGTCAGGCTATCCAGACAAACCTTTTTTGCTTCCCGAAGGCTATCCAACTCATTTTGCTCGCCTTTACAGGACAATGGAAGCGCATGAAGCCAGTCCAACTCTCCAAGGTTCATAAATGACAGGTGGCTCAGAAGGTCTTCAACGGAGTCCGTAGAAAACGGATCTACCGACAACTTGTCTGAATGAGCACCAGAAATACGTCCGTCATAACAAACAGGCACAACACGATGGTAGACGGCATCAAGTGCGGCAAAGTCATCAGAGACGTTGTTCGGATCATATAGGACAACCGCTGTTTTTAATCTCTGCCCTGTTTTACAACTTCCAACGCGGCAGACTGGTTGCCAAACCATCTGGCTTAGCCATTGTTCCTCTGGCAGGCGTTTTGGAAGGTTTTCACTCGCCTTACTCTTGGCTGCTGGAAGCTCTAACACGTTGTATTGTTGAAGATTGAAGCAATAACCCGGCAAATCCCAAGGCGGCGGAGTACCTGCACTTTGTGACGCAATCTCTTTGCCTGCCAGCCAATCAGCAGCGGTTAGGCTGGCGGGATCGCAAACTCCTTTATTCTCATCACAGTAATGCGGGACGAATGATCCCAGAGCTTCAATTGTTTCTTCGACTTCATCACAATCGATAGCAAAACGCCATGGGTGTGCTCGCCTGCTTGATTGCAAATGTGAGAGAATCTGCTGAAATGAAGTTGGGTTATGTTCAAGATAATTCTTGATCTTTTCTGCCAAAGAAAAAAGTGCAGTCTTGGTATGTGCTGATAGAACAAGGCATTTTGTAGTCGCGTATCGTTGATGCTCGTCTTCCGAGGCTTCTCCGATTACAACATGAGTGTTTGTGCCGCCAATTCCGAAACTGCTGACGCCTGCATAACGTGGACGTGTATCTTCCCATTTTTTGCTGTTGGTCGGGATATAGAACCCCTTTTGATCCAAGCCAAGTTCTTGATTGGGCTGCTCAAATCCAAGGTTAGGGGGTACATAGCCGCGATAGATCGACAGTGCTGCGCGAATTAGTCCAAGGACGCCAGCACCGGCACCTAAGTGGCCGATCTGGCTTTTGACAGATGAAAGTGCGCAGGATGCTTTGGGGAGATTGCCGTATGCAGAGGAAAGGGCTTGTACTTCAATAGGATCACCCAGTTGTGTCCCTGTTCCGTGCGCTTCCACATATCCGACTTGATCACCCCTTACTCCTGCATTCGTAAGGGCTTGACGAATAACGCTTTCCTGCCCGGAAACTGAAGGTGAAGTATAACTCATTTTGGACCGACCATCGTTATTGATGGCTGATCCTTCGATAACAGCATAGATGCGATCACCGTCCGCTCGGGCGCGATCCAATGACTTCAACACCACCACCCCAACACCACTGGCGCCGATGGTGCCGCTGGCGTCTTTGCTGAACGGTGAGCAGTTGCCATCCCTGGAAAAGATGTGTTGGGACTGATACTTATAGCCCTCTGACATATCGGGATCTACAAGCACGCCTCCTGCTAGCATGACATCACATTCGCCATTTCGGAGCATGCCTGCGGCTGTATGAATGCCAATCAGCGAGCTTCCACAGGCGGCTTGTAGTGTAATGGCAGGGCCTTTGAGGTCCAGCTGAAAGGCAACCTTGGTGGCTAGGAAGTCTTTCTCATGGTGTAAGGCCATTTGGAACTTGTCGGGAAGGGTGGTTGGAGGTTTGGAGCGAAGGGCTGCGTGATAGTAGGTTGTCTCACCACAGCTTGCGATAACACCGATGTTTTGGTTGGTGTTCAGTGGAGGAATGCCAGCATTTTCAAGAGCATGCACGCAACTCATCAGGAAATGTCGCTGCTGCGGATCCATGAGCGCTGCTTCCCGTGGGCTGATACCGAAGTACTCAGGATCGAACGACATCATTTCGCTCATCTGACTTCGCGCACCAACGAAATCAGGGTTCTTTGGAGTGAAATGTTCAATTCCGCTTCGATTTTCACGAACCATTGACCAGAACTCGGCCAGGTCGTCTGCGCCCGGAACACGTAGCGCCATACCGATTATAGCAACTTTATCCGCACTTTGGGCTGTCGATGATTTGCTAGTCCAAGGTTCTGATTCCGCTTTTCCTTCAAGATGTTCTGCCAGATCTGAAGGCGTCACATAACGAAACAGATCTGCGATACTGACTTTTTCTTCCAGTGCTTTATTGATATGCATTTGGTAGCGCATCAATTGCAGGGAAGAGCATCCGGCCTCGAAAAATGTTTGATCCGCAGTGATGGATGCACCAGTGACATGTTCAAAAGCTGCAATGAGTTCATTTGTGCGTTGAATTGCGTTATTTGCGTTTATTTTGCGTTTTTTACGTTCAATCTTGCGCCATTTGCAGCTGGCCAATGCTCTTTGATTTATCTTTCCACTTGGAGCGCGGGGCCACTCGTCGACCTGTCTGAATTCGTCAACCCGGATGTAGTCAGGAAGCTGCGTTGAAAGATAGTGATCAAGCTCATCTGCGTTGATGGTGTCTTCTCGCAGGCTGACATAGGCATGGAGTTTTTTATGCTGGTCATCAAAGTCAACAGACGCCTGTTCGATGGCACCGTGATTTATCAAAGAGGCTTCCAACTGGCCGAGTTCAACGCGGTGACCTGAGATCTTCACCTGCTGGTCGTGACGCCCCTCATAGTTTATCTGTCCAAATTCATCCAGAAAGCCCATGTCACCGGTTTTGTAATAGAGTTTTGAACCGCCAGTGCCATGATCTGACTGGAGTATGACAAAGCGTTCAGCGTTCAGCTCTGCATTGTCCAAATAACAACGGTGAACCAGATCGCCGCCTATGAGGAGTTGGCCGCGTTCACCGGATGGAACCGGATGGAAGCTGTCATCTACGATGAGAATATCGGTGTTGTGAACAGGAGTGCCAATCGGTGGGCGGGTCGGCCAGTTTGCTGCTGGTCCGTGCATAGAGTGGGCGCAAACCACATGCGTTTCTGTTGGGCCATAGTGATTGTGCAAGGAGGCTTGGCGTAACTGCGTGAAAAACGCACGGAGGGCTTTGGTGCAATACAACTGCTCGCCGGCCGTGATCACATTCTTCAAAGCACCGGGGAAGATGTTGAATGTTTGAGCAGCTTCGCAAAACAATTCCAGCGCCACAAAAGGCATAAAGATGCGTTGCAGATTATTGTCATGCATGTAGTTCAATAAGCACTGCATGTCCTGTCGCCAAAGAGGATCAATGACATGGAAGCACCCGCCCGAACAGAGCGTTGAAAAGATCTCCTGAAACGAAACATCGAAGGCTAATTTGGAGAACTGCATGGTGTGTTCTCCGGCGGGCAACCCTCCCTGTTGCTGTTGCCAGTGCAACAAATTGCAAAGTGTCTGGTTGTAGACATCAACCCCTTTGGGTTGACCAGTGGAGCCGGAGGTAAACAGGGTATACAAGGGCCTTTCGCGACCTGAAAATTTCAGAGGATGCTGATGATCGCGTGAATTTCTGAGTTCTTGCAAATCTACTGGGAGCGCGCGTAAGTCTTGGCGATCAAGTGCAGAAGGTAAGGATGCTTGCACTGCATGGAGGATCCCGACTGGTTGGGCTTGTGAAATCACACCCTCCAACAGCTTTTGAGGATAGCTCAGGTCCAGCGGAACAGCTGTTACGCCGAGTTTTGTCACTGCCAGAAGCGAGACTATGTAGTCTGGGGAAGCATCCATATAGAGTGCGACGCGCGTAGGTCCTACAGGTTCTGTTGACCCAAAAATAGTGGACTGCATGTTAGCAGCCAAAGCATCGGATAACTCGTCCAACTCATGATAGGTGAGAGTGTTGCCGCGCCATGCGAGGGCAGGTGCATGTGGTGATAGTGAGACTTGTTTCTGAAACCAGCTTGCGACCGTTGTGTATGGCAGTGACTGGCTTGTACCAGTTACATGCGAAATGCGTTGTTGTGTGTTGAGTTGGAAGACGTTCGCTGCAACCTCTTCAGTTTCCATATGATCCAAACCAGCGAACATGGTTTGCTCCAGCAGGGTGATAGCATCATTGTCGAAATAACTGAGATCATACTCCCAGTAGAACTGGTAGGTTTCAGCTTCATCAAGAACAGACAGGTAGAGCGGGCATTTGGGGGCGACATCTTCAGGGTAAGATAGCTGCGCGCATTCTCCATTGAGCTTTAGCATTTCGTAACGGGTGTTTTCGGTCGCAAACATAAACTCAAACGGAATGCCCGAAATACGCTTCCTTTTCTGGAGATGATCAACCACATGTTCGAAGGCAACATCCTGACAGGCAAGGACTTGTTTTGAAGCCTGAGTGAGGGTGCTTGTATTTTGTTGAATGGAGGCAGTTGGGTCGATTTTAACCGGCACCAACGCTGTGTTGGCGAACATTCCAACTGTTGCTTCAAACTCTGTTGTTAGCCGGTTCGCTACAGGGCTTGCAACTGTGAAACTCGTTCTCCCCGTGTGCACATAAAGTGCATGGGCAAACAGCGCGTGAAAGACCTGATGGGGTGTTAGTGAAAGACGCTTTGCAATGGTTAGCAAATTTGCTCTGGTGGCTGCGTCAAGACGTGTCAAACGTGTTCGCCCCGCTGAAACACCTTGCATCCCTTGACCGTGTTTCAGCACGGGCTTCCAGCATTCCTCCATCTCCGGCGCGTCGTATAGCTTGAAGAGAGCATCCTTTTGCTTGTTGTAATGTTTAGTTTCCCATAGGTGCGACTGCCATTTTGCAAAATCTAATGGTGTCAGCCCAATTGGCTTTTGGTCCTGTCCTGTCTCGTCTGTTTCTGCCTGAAATGAACGGGAAAGATCTTCAAACAAGATGTTGAGTGACCAGCCGTCCAGAATGATATGGTGTGCATGAAACAGAAGGACGCTGCTGCCATTTGGTTGGTGGACCAGATGAAGTTGAAACAGGCTTGGGTGCTCAAGAACAAATGGTTGAGTGAGGAGTTTGGTTTGGAGTTGCGAAATTGCTTCTTCTTCCAAGGTTCCGTGGAAGTGAAACGCCTCTGGATTGCTTTCAGCTACCCGCTGTTGCACCCCATCATCAGTGAAATGGAAGCAGGTGCGCAGTGCCGGGTGTTTTTTGACCAGCTCATATGTTGCGTGACCCAAACTTTCGGAATTCAGATGACCTGAAAACCGAAAGATGAACGGTGTATTGTAAGATATGTCAGCAGGGATCCGTTGCTGCTGTAGCCATAACCGCATTTGCTCCGAGGTTGCCTGCTCTTTTGCCAAACCTGATGGAGCAAGTGCAGGCGGTAAACTGCTGGCTTGCTCATTGTGCTTGCCAACAATCTCAGAGAGTTCAGCAAATGTCAGGTTTAGAAGCTGTGACGGCGCAACGCGGCAGCCAAATACTGAGTTGAGTTGGTTAGATAAGCTGATTGCTTTGAGTGAATCGCCCCCAGCAGTAAGCAGCGTCTCTTCACGGCTTAACTGCGCCACACTCAACACCATCTCTGCAGTTTGCAGAATGCTGCTCAGAACGGCACTCTCCGAGGCTTGAGAGGAGGAAGTTCGCCGGAATTGAGCAATCTCCATTTCTTGAAGGGCTTTTCGATCAATCTTCCCGTTTGCATTCAGAGGTAACGAGCTAAGGCAAAAGACCTTATGAGGACGCATGTAATCTGGCAGGGACGCAGAAAAATGGGCATCAAGCTCTTCATAATCAAGCTGCTCTTCAATTGCTAAGTAAGCGTGCAATTCAAGCGGATTGTTTTGCTCCTGCACTGCTAAAACACAAGTCTGCTGTATCTTCGGATATTGCAGGATGCGTTGCTCGATTTCTTCAGGTTCTACGCGAAACCCGCGTACTTTGATCTGCCTGTCAACGCGGCCCACATACTCGACCAGACCTTGCTGATTGAGGCGGACCAGATCGCCAGTGCTATACCACTTTCCAGAGTTTGGAAGGTTTACAAACCTGCGCTGTGTTTCCTCTGTTCTATTCAAATAGCCATGAGCGACGCCTGCACCGCCAAGGTAGAGTTCTGCAGTTTCTCCAATATTGGTGATCTCGCCGTTTGATGACCTTAGCTGACAGTCTGTACTTGCAATGGGACTGCCAATGGGAATGATGCCTGCATCAAAGTCCCGAGGAATTGCAAAGCACAAGGCAAAGGTCGCACACTCTGTCGGGCCATAAATATTGTATATCTGACAGGTGCTTTCAGGGTTTGCAGCATACCATTTCTCGATCGTTTTCGGGTTCAACTGCTCCCCGCCAATGAGCAGATGCCCAAGCGTTCCAAAGCAGTCAGTCCCGTGATCGACCATCGCATTGAACAGAGAAACTGTCATGAACATGGTTGAGATCGATTGCTGCTCCAGTTGCCGGGCAAAGCCTACAAAATCGGTGAGTTCGTCACTGGAGAAAACGACACTACATCCACCAGTTAAAAGCGGCACCCAAACATCGAAGCTGAGTGCATCAAACGCAGGGTTGGAAATGTGCGCGTAGCGATCTCCAATATGCATTGGGACAAAGCGGGGTTGATGGGCAAGCCTCTCGATTGCTGAGAGAGGCACTTGAACGCCCTTGGGAGCACCCGTTGTTCCAGAGGTGTAAAACAAAAATGCCGTTTTCGCCAAAGGATAGCGCGGGAGGTCATGGCTATTCTCATGCAGGCTTTGGATGAGTAACTGATCCGCATGAAGGACCTGATGTGCTTCTCGGGGAAATAGCTTGGATTTACTCGCATCCGGAACGATGAGAAAACGTGTTTGACTATCAGATAAGATTGCTGATTGCCTGGCTGGCGGGCTGGCGGCATCTAATGGGACAACTGTTGCTCCCGCCTTCAAGATAGAAAGCATGACAACTACGAGCTCTTGTGAACGAGGCAAACAGACGGCAACCACATCGCCGTTTTTTACGCCGCAGCCTCTCAATGCTAAGGCGACTTGCGAGGAGAGTTCGTTGAGCTCTTCGTAGCTGAGGATACGATCATGATCCTGCACCGCGGCCAGTTCTGGGAAATGATCCGCATAAAAGCTGATACTGTCTAACAACGAAGATTGGACGGGTCCCTGATCGCCAATTTCCAAATCATAAGAGGTCGAGGCTAAGTACTCATGAGAAGTCTTGATAGTCATGTAAGCCTCTAAGCGTCTATCTGCATATGAACAGCAGGAAAGGTGGTTTGCCATTCAAATAATTGAAATTCATGGGAAATCGCTTTTTTGACGCGCTGTATTTCTTCTGATTCCAACAGTTCCCAATGGTCTCCCCGAACCAGTCTCGTCATGAAGCCGCCTTTAGCTTTTTCAATCCAAAACTGACGCAGTTGATGCAGGAAGCCTTTGTTGAGCGAGCCAAGCGCCTGAATGAACACAACTCGCGCGTCCAATGGCTGGCAATCATAATCTGGCACACAGGCCCGATTGTGATTGTAAACCTGATGGTAACGCTTGATTTGCTCGTCATCGATGCCCGGATACATACCGTTGAACTTCACCAGCTTGTCTCGAAATTCTGCAAGATCTACCGGTGCAAGGCTCTGGCGCTCATGTTCTTCAAACCCCTGAGTGTCCAGAAGAATGACGCTGACATTGTGATTGCCACGGGCTTTCAGGAGCCGGGCCATCTCATAGGCAACGTAGCCTCCAAACGACAGGCCGGTGAGGACAATCTTTTCATGTGCGATGTGTTCAATACGTTCCAGATAGGCGTTGGCCATGGCCATTATGGAGGGGAGAGGTTCCTCTCCTGAATTGAGGCCAGGTGATTGCAGACCATAAACGCCAATTTCATCAGACAGGATCTTCGCCAGAGACAGATAGCAAAAGGCTGTTCCACCAGCAGGGTGAACGCACACGACATGCTCACCGTTTTGGCTTTCGCGGAACGTTATGAGGTTGTCGCGGGAGTTTTCTTCCGCAGCTCCGTTTCGGATCCAACTGGCGAGCGCCTCTACTGTCGGATTTAGAATGAATATTTTGGGCGGGACTTGAATTTTGAACGTCTCACCAACCCGATGAGCCACCTTGATCGCTGCGATGGAAGAGCCGCCGACATGGAAGAAACTGTCGCTGATACCAATGGATGGATGGAGAAGCACTTCCTTCCAGATGTTATAGATCTGGAGCTCGATATAATCGCGTGGGCTTTCCTGATTGACCTTAAACACGGCCTCATGGGCCAGCACAGATGCCTTTAGGCTGGAATAATCAATCTTGCCGTTATTGGTGAGAGGGAGTGTTTCCAAATGCAGCAGAATATGAGGAAGCATGTAGTCTGGAAGTGCTTCTGCCAGATGATGACGAAGGTCGCTTTCTACGAGGGGAGAACCATCTGGTGTGGTGTAGCAAAGTGCCAGTTGGGCTATACCACCTTCTTGCTGAACCACGAGCGCGGCACAGCTGTGGCATTCGGGATATTGTCGGAGGATAGCTTCAATCTCTGACAGCTCGATGCGAAAACCGTTCAGCTTGATCTGGTTGTCTTTGCGGCCTGCAAAAATCAGCTGACCTTGCTCATCGTAGTAGGCAAGGTCGCCCGTACGGTAGAGCTGTTCACTTGAGTTGAATGGGCTGGTAACGAACGCTGATGCTTGTTGCTGCGGGGCGTTAAGATAGCCAGAAGACAGGCTGGCACCACCGATATATAGCTCGCCAACCAGTCCAACCGGGACAATCGACATGCTCTCATCAAGCAGGTAAGTCCTTGCGTTTGATATGGGTTTGCCGATGGGGGCTGAAGGTTTGTCCAGATCTTCCGGCTTCACACTATGCCAGGTGCTGTCTACGGTGCATTCAGTCGGGCCGTAAACATTATGCAGAGTCGCCCACGGCAGCTTGCTGGAAAACTTGCGCATAAGTGCACCGCTCAGCTCACCACCACCACAAAACACATTGCGCAGTTGGGTGCATTGGGCAGCCTCTGGTTCATCAAGAAACAGATCCAGCATCGCAGGGACGAACTGGATGGTGGTGATACCATGAGATGCGCAGATCGTTGTCAGCTCGGGAGGCGAGGCGTGAGCAAGAGGCGGAGCCAGTACCAGCGATGCACCAGAGCATAACGGCCAGAAGAATTCCCAGATCGCCGCATCAAATCCCATCGGTGTCTTCTGCAAAAGAGCATCACCGGGCTTGCCTGGAAATGTGCGATCGCTCCACTCTATGAGGTTCACCAAACCCTTGTGAGTCAGCTTGGTGCCTTTGGGAACGCCGGTGGTCCCAGATGTGTAGATGATATAGGCAAGATCCTCGGTGCTTATACCGTTAGCTGGCAAATTATCAGTGCTGTAGGACTGAGTGACTTTGGCTCGTTGCTCTGTATCCAGTGATAAGACTTTAACGTCACAATGGCCCTTGAGTCTGGTGACCGCTTCCGATGCCTCTGGATGGGTGAGGATCAGATTGGGCTGGCTGTCTTGCACCATATATTCAAGACGCTTGATTGGCAGCCCGGGCTCCAACGGAATGAAGTGACCACCCGCCTTCAGCACGGCAAGCATGGCTATCACCAACTCGCTGGACCGCTCAAAAAGCAGGCCCACTGGACTTCCCTCAGTAACACCAAGTTCCTTCAGGTGGCGGGCAAGTTGATTTACTTTGGTGTTGAGGCTGGCGTAGCTCCACACGTCTTCGCCGCACACGAGTGCAGGTGCTCGGGGTGAATGCTCGCATTGAGCCTCAAATGCTTTGTGAATGTACGTTGAGCTTAACGCGTGCTGCGCTCCGTGAGGCCATACCTGCGTTAACAGATGCCTTTCTTCGGGGGGGATGAAATCAATCGCACCGAGGTCCACTTCTGGTGCTTCGACGGCGTTTGAGAGGAAGCAGGTGAGGTGACTGGCCATTCGCGCAATGCGGGATTGCGTAAACAGATCTTTGTTGTACTCAAAGCCAAGGCTAAACGTGGAGCCTCGTTCAAATACTTCCAGTGTGATATCGAACTTTGCTGTCTGGCTGTCTGTTGCCAGTGTTTCGATTTCAACACCATCCATTTGAGCCGATCCCCCCGGCAGGTTCTGATAAATCAGCATGACCTGAAACAGAGGCGAGTGAGCTGGTGAGCGTTCCGGATTTACAGCTTCGACTACTTTCTCAAAAGGCAAATCCTGATTGTCCAGCGCTTCCAGAATGGCCGTTTGCGACTGCGTTACCAGCTCAGCAAAGGTGCTTGTGGCCGTGACATGCGTTTTGAGTGCGAGCGTGTTGATGAAGTGCCCGATCAGAGGCTCCAGCTCTGCCAGATGGCGGTTGGCAAAAGAGGTGCCAATGCAGATGCCTTCCTGTTTGCTGTAGCGCCATAAGAGGGCGGCAAATCCGGCCAGATAGAGCGCAAATGGCGTGATTGAACGTCTTTTGCAGAAAAATCGCAGGCGGTCACTCAAGTTATCATCAAGCGTGAGTTCAAAGTGAGCACCGTTATGTGTCTGTTCTGCTGGGCGAGGGAAATCCGTGGGTAGCTCAAGTAAGTCTGGCAGATCTTCAAGCTTGTCAGTCCAATACTGGATCTGTTGCTGCTCTCTGGACGAATTGTGCACGGTTTTATGATGCTGCACATAATCGGCGTACTGCATGGACAAAGGGGGAAGGTCGGGCGAGGTGCTCATTTGATAAGCGTTGTAATGAGCCGTAACTTCGCTGAAAAACAAACCGATAGACCAGCCATCAGCGGCAATGTGGTGCAGGTTTACGAGCCATACGTGTTCTTCATCTGCAAGCTTTATGTAACTTGAGCGCACGAGTGGGCCGCGCTCCAAATCAAACGGTTGCCTCGCCTCATGCTGGACCCGTTCATTGAGCGCCTCCGCCTGTTTTTCGGCACTCAGATGGCAAAGGTTCAAGAGGTGAAAGGGCAGGTCAGCAGGTTTTGGAAAAGTTTGTGTAGGCGTTCCGTTGCTTGTGCTGAACCTCGCTCGGAGCATGTTGTGACGCGCAACAACAGCATTTACGGCGCGGTGCAGAGTTTCCAGCTCGAGCATACCGGAAACTTTGAGCGCTACGGGGTTATTGTAGAACGGACTCTCTGGTTCCAATTGATGCAAGAACCACAAATGGCGCTGTGATGGTGAAAGAGGTACTCCTTCAACCTGCCTTTCTGCTGCATGTTGTTGCAGCAGATGAATCAGCTCTGACTTTTCTGCTTTCAGAGCGGCGGCAAGCTCAGCTCCCAGAAACCCTTTTGGCGCTTTGAAACGAAGCTTTTCTCCATCAGTCTGGAGACTCACATTGTGCTGGGCAAAATAATCAAGCAGTTGTTGAGCTTTCATATTTCAAACTCCTCCATTTCATCTTCATCCATTGAGGAGGTGAGCGCAGTCCCGAAGGTCTCTATGGTGTGTTGCCGGTTTTGCTCACTGGTGGGTGTGCCGCCGATCATGGAATAGATGAGCTTATGAGTAGGCCCCAACCGGAACAGCTCCGTCAAAACCGTCTCATCTATGGAGCCGATGCCGCACAGGCCTAACCCTGCTTCATGGGCACGCATGGTCAACAGCTGTGCCATTGCACCTGTTTCGATCAACCAGAATTGCTCGCTCATTTCGCCATAAAGGGGCTCGATTGCCTGCCGCTCGGCGATGAAGAAAAGCGCGAAGGCAGCCTCTTCAAAAACTGGCCGGTTCACGAAATAATCATAGGCATCCGGGGTCAGTGCCTTGCCATCTGCTGTCGAAATCAGAGCGTGTTTTTCAGGATCGTAATAATAGGCCCCACCTTCCAGGCCCAACACACGACCGGGTTTGATGTAAAGGTGGGTTTGCACCGGATAGAGCCCCCCCGCGCTTGCAAACAAGTGCTTTGGTGCCTCTTGGTTCTGATTACGCCGTAATGCAGAGAGGAGGGCCTCTAATCGGGTTTTGGGGACAGGATCCAAATTGAACTGACGCACTGACCGGTAGGCGTCAAATTCGTCGAACTCAGGAGAGCTGGAGTTTTCCAACTGATGCACGCCATGTTGCTGATCAAACTTGCGCAATCCAACATTACAGTCTTTGAAAGACTGTCGCTGCAGCGGGTCTTCAAGGGTGGCAATTGCGGAATTTGTTGCGTCAGGTTGCGCTTCTTCCGCCACCTGACCAAACTGCTCCCGATACATGGCAAGGAGCGTTGCAAGGCTTGGGCTGCCCATAAACTTTGCAAGTGGTGGGCGGAACGAGAGCGTGCTCGACAACGCGTTTGAAATGCGCGTGATATCGATAGAGGTAGCTCCCAGCTGCAGTAAATTATCCTCGGGTGTAACGTGATCCAGTTTCAAGATCTGAGAGATAATCTCGTGGATTTTCTCTTCCTGTTCCCCTTGCGGTTCGAAGCTTAGCTCAGCTTGTATCCCACTGCGTGGTTCCGGCAGTTGCTTCCGATCAATTTTGCCGTTTGCAGAAATCGGGAGGCGCTCAATCTCAAGGAGAGCAGAGGGAACCATGTAATGGGGCAGGTGGGCGCGTAGATGATCCAGAAGAGCGTCAATCTCGACACCGCGCTCTTCCGGAACCACATAGCCAACGAGTTGCTTATCGCCTTGTGCCGCGCCAAACATCTTAAAGACTGAGGCTTTTACGTCTTTATGGGCATTGAGCATAGTTTCGATCTCACCAAGCTCGATGCGGAAACCTTGCACCTTGACCTGAGTATCCACGCGCCCAAGAAACTCTATGTTTCCATCTGGCATATAGCGCCCCAAATCGCCGGTACGGTACAAGCGTTCGCCGGTTTTGGGGTGGGTGATGAAACGATGGTTGGTTTGTTCTTCGTCCCGCCAATATCCTATCGCAAGTCCAATGCCACCGATGTACAGCTCACCAGTAACCCAGCAAGGGCGAGGGGCCAGCGCGTCATCCAGAACATAAAACTGTTGGTTGTCGAGCGCTTTGCCGTAGGGAATGCTCTTCCAATGCGGCGCGATATCCTGAATAGGGAAGCAGATGGACCAAATGGAGGCTTCAGTTGCTCCACCCAGAGACAAGACATGTGCGTTCGGGGCGAGCGCATGCACCCGCTCAGGCAGTGAAAGTGGGATCCAGTCACCAGACAACATCACTTGACGCAAATGCGAGCCGAGACTTTTGCGATCACTTTGAGCATAATCTGTCAGTACACCAAGCAAAGCTGGTGCAGAATTCCAGATCGTGACTTTGTGACGAATGAGGTACTCCAGCCAATGGGCAGGGTCTTTTGCCTCAGCCTCATTGGGCAGGACAACAGAGCCACCTGCCGCCAGCAAACCAAAAATATCATAGACTGATAGATCAAAGCCCAATGCAGAGACGGCAAACACACGATCTTCTGGCTGCACGTTTATACGGCGGTTGATGTCGAGGAGCGTATTAACTGCTCCGCGATGATCGATCATGACCCCCTTGGGTTCCCCGGTGGAACCGGAAGTGAAGATCACATATGCAAGGTCATCTGGCTGTGTATCAATTACCTGCAGCTTCTCATCGCTTAAAGCATTCAGTTCACTACCCACATCAACCGTTTGAGCAAACGCAGGAAGTCCCTTGCGCTTGTCACTCTGGCTTGTCTTAACGCATACGAGCCTGGACCTGGTCCGTTGCAAAATACCTTCAATGCGATTGGCTGGCAGATCTGGGTCGATTGGAAGATATGCGCCCCCTGCATATAGGATGGCGAGGGCGGCAACACTCTGTTCCCAACCGGTCCGCATCTGAATGGCAACCAGATCACCTTTTGCCAAGCCCTTCTGTTGCAGGAGAGTGGCAAGATTACGGGCACGCTGGCGGACTTGTTTGTAAGATAGAACCAGATCGCCGCAGATAACAGCAGGAGCAGCTGGTGATTTGAGTGCTTGTTCTTCAAACAGCTCATGCATCAATGGCCAATGTTTTGACAGTGTGCGCTCAGCGTTCCAGACAGGAAAGTGCTGGGGGACTTGCTGTTGCCAGCGATCAGAGGTGACCAACTCTTCTAGCAGAGCACAATAGGCATCAAACATGTCCTGCATCATGCCCTCTGGAAACAACTCGTCTATGCTGTCCCAGTTGAAATGTAGCTCGCTATCAATCTCCATGATGGTGTGATCGAGCCACACCTGCGGTGTTTGGGTGATGGTATGTACATTTTGAGCGTCCAATGCGGAGGAAAGCGTAATTTCCTCCTGATCCGGGATCATCTCCACAAGGGTGCTGTTGAAGACGATGGGCATTCCCGTTTGCTGCTCACCACGCAGGCGCGTGAGTTCCCGCAGAACCCGTACACCACTGACTTCGCTATGATCCATATCCTTCCAGAGTTGGCGCTGGACTGCTTTTGCATTGTCAGAAAAGCTTTTTGCCCGGTCCGAGCCAACTTCCAGCAAAACAATAGACGTGAAGTCGCCGATGAGACGGTTGATATGGGGGTGGAGCGGTTGGCGATTGAACACAGGTAAGCTGAGCGTGAACCGGGACGACGGGCTCCATTTGGCCAGCACCTGCGCAAATGCTGTCAGCAGACAGCCGGAGGGGGTGACACCATACTTTCGTGCATTTGCTTTGATCGTTGACCATTTGGCCTCTTCCAAAACAAGTTGTCTGCGTGTGAACCGGGGATTGCTGATGCTCTCTGGCTGTTTTGCAAGTGGCAGTTCCGGTGCTGCAGCGAGAGTCGACAAGCGGTCTTGCCAATACTTCAGAGAAATCGCATAGCGAGAGTCATCCCGCATCGCTAGTTCCTGCACCACATAGTCGCGGAACGTGATTTCAATCCTCGGAAGTTCTGCCTGCGGGTCCTCATAGAAGGTAGCAAGTTCGCGTGAGAAAATCTGGCTGCTGGCTGCATCCACGATTAACGCATCCATGGAAATGTGTAGCCGAGTTATCTCATTCTCAAGCTGCACGGCCCGGAACTCGAAAAGCGGCCATGTTCCCGCATCCAAAACCTGATGCGACATGGCCTCCCGGTTTCTTGAGATGATGCGCTCCACGACACGTTCACTGCGGCCACAGGCATCGTCAGTCTGGATGATGTATTCAGGAACATCCTCCAATATGCGTTGGGTGCCATCGCTGGCAAAAACAGCTCGCAGCATATCGTGACGAAGGATCAGCCTGTTCAAAGCAGCGTTGAATCTCTCAAGATCAAGGTGAGGGATCTCAATTTCCTCATAAGCATGAGCGCTGACGCCGCCCAGCCCCAAACTGTCATCCCTGCCAACCCAGTAAGCCTGCTGGATGTCCGTGAGTGGAAATGGTTCATACCGGTTTGCTTCATCTGCATGGATTTGCAGCGCTGAGTGTTCTGCCTTGCCGGTGTTGGTATTGGCCGAGGCAGCCAGATCAACAAGTGTCGGGTTTTCAATAAGATCACTGAGGGACAGGCCGAGTGACAGTTCTTTGTTTATTGCATGGATCAGGCGTGTCGCCAGCAAAGAATGCCCGCCAAGGTCAAAGAAGTTGTCGGTGCGGCCAACCTGTTCCACCTTGAGCACCACCTGCCAAATCGAAGCAATATCTGCTTCAAGGCCCGGCAGTGGTGCTTCATAGTCTGTACTCCCTATGCGGACAGGAGATGGCAAAGCTCTGCGATCCAGCTTGCCGTTCCGGGTGATGGGCAACTCTTCCAGAGGCATCCAGTCCGTTGGGATCATGTAGTCCGGCAAGTGAGCTTTCAGCTCTGCCCGCAATGTGTGAGCGGGTCTTGTCCCGACGAAGTAGCAGACGAGCCGGGCATGCTCGGGGCCTGCCTGCTTGTCCAAGATCACGGCGGCTTCCAGAATGCCGTCCATCTGTAAGATGCAGTTCGTGATCTCCATCGGCTCAATCCGGAACCCACGGAATTTCACCTGATCATCTGCACGGCCATGGAAGGCAAGGCTGCCATCTGGCAGGTAGGCTGCCAAATCACCGGTGCGATAAAAGCGTTGCGCGTCTTGAGAGGCGAACGAGTGCGTGACAAATCGTTCTGCGGTTAGTTCTTCCTGACCAAAGTAACCCAAAGCCAGATTGTCTCCGGACACATACAGCTCTCCAATTGTTCCGGGAGGCACAGGTCGCATGCCTTCATCCAGAAGAAACACACTGGTGTTCTCCATGGGCTTGCCGATGGGCGGGGAAGCTGGCCAAGCCTCCATGTGCGCGCAATCCAGAACGTGCTGGGTCACCACATGGGTTTCAGTGGGGCCGTATTGATTGTAAAAATAGTGCCCTCCCAGTGCCTTAAGGAGTTGCCGCAGGCTATCATTGACCAACAGCGCTTCGCCAGCGGTGATCACTTCACAAGCAGGGCCATCCGGTAGCTGCTCTGCCTCAAAAAGACCTGCCATCTGTTGCAGTACCGCAAAGGGCAAGTGGGCGCGCTCAACACCGTTGGACTTGATGAAGCCTGCGAGGTTACCGATGTCTTTGCGCTGGTTATCACTCAGCAGCACAAGGCTTGCGCCCTGACACAACGTGCAGAAAATCTCTTGAAAGGCCACATCAAAGTTGAGGGAGGCAAATTGGAGAATGCGCGAGGGGGCTCTTTCTGCCGGAACCTGTTTAAGTTGCCAGTTGACCAGATTGCGCAAGGTGCGGTGGGTCTGCACCACGCCTTTTGGTGTGCCTGTAGACCCGGAGGTGTAAAGGACATAGGCTGGGTCAAGAGGGGCAGGGGTAAGCCCCGTATTCTCCGCCGAAATATGTTGGCTCTTTTGTGCAAGCTCTGCAAGAGTGACTGTTGCACTCGCAAATTCGACTGGCAGTTTGGGCTTTAACGCATCTGTAGTTATGACGAGATCAGGCTGAACATCCTGCAAGATGGCTTGATGGCGGGCCTCAGGGTAAGCTGGATCCAGCGGCACAACGGTAGCACCTGCCTTGAAGATACCCAGCAGTGCGATGATCATTTCTGGTGACCGGTCCACACAAAGCGCGATGTTTGCCCGTGTACGAATGCCTTCCTGCACAAGTGCATTAGCAAACCGATTAGCGCGCGTGTTCAACTCGTCGTAGCTGAGTTCTGTCTGGCCGAAGATCAACGCTGTGGCTGTTGGTGTGCAAGCGGCGTGTTCTTCAATGCGTCTGCTGATGCATTCTAACTCAGGGTAGGGCACAGAGGGCTGTTGCCATGCGTGCAGCGCCAGCGTTTGTTCCTCTTCGCTCAACAGGCTTACGGCACTAAGCTTCGTCGTTGCGTCTGCCACCATTTGGGTGAGAACATGCTCGAAGTACTTTGCGATGCGAGCGACGGTCTCTGGCTCATACAGATCGCTTGCAAACTCGATGGCACCTTTCAGTTGGCCGTCTCTTTCCTGAAGTGACAACAGCAGATCAAACTTGGCACCGCCATGGTGGTGAGGAAGAACATCAACAGAAAGGCCGGGAAGCTCGAACCGGTCATTGTTCTCTCCCTCCCAGGCAAACATCACCTGAAACAAGGGGGAATGCGCAAGACTTCGCAGCGGGTTGATATGCTCAATCACCTGTTCGAAGGGAAGGTCCTGATTTTGCTGCGCTTCTAAAACAGTGGTCTGCACCTGCGACAGGTACTCTTTCAAGGTAAGGCTTTCATTCGCCTCCACCCGCAAGGCCAGTGTGTTGGCGAAGAAGCCAATCATGTTGTCGAGTTGTGAATGATCTCTGTTGGCGACCGGACTGCCAACAACGATATCTTTTTGTCCTGAAAGCTTGGCCAGTGTCAGCGCCCACGTCCCAAGAAGACTGGTAAACAACGTGTTCCGATTGGATGCAGCAAGCTCCTTCACCTTCTGAGTTAAGGATGGCTCCAGACTCAACGGGATTGCGGTGCCTTTGAAGGATTGACGCTTTGGTCTTGGATGATCTGTTGGCAGCTCCAGCAGTACAGGTGCATCTTTGAGCCTGGACTTCCAATAGTGCTTTTGCTGGTCCCATGAGCCATTCTTCAACTCATTGCTCTGCCACTGCGCGAAGTCTGCATATTGGATTTGCAAATCGGGGAGCTTGGTATCCTGATGTTGGGACAGAGCAGAATAAAGCACACTCAGTTCCCTGCTGAAGATACCCATGGACCAGGCATCTGAAATGCTGTGGTGCATAACAATCACCAGCACATGATGGTTCGCGTCACAGTGCAAAAGATCCGCACGAAACAGCGGACCCGCCTCCAAGTCAAAGGGCACAGAGATCAAACGGGCGACATGATCCTGTAACGTCTCATTCGCAGGCACTTGCGTAACCGCCCCCATCCGCCAAACATTTGCTGGCTGAATTTCCTGATAGGCGGTCCCGTTCTTCTGGCTGAAACACGTCCGCAAAGCCTCGTGCCGTGCAACGATTTTCTCAATTGCTTGAGACAGGGCTGAGACGTCCAACTTTCCCTTCAGCTCCAGAACCAATGGTATATGGTAGGCTTCGCTCTGGCCCTCCATTTCTGCCAGATACCATAAGCGTTGTTGAGAAGAGGAAAGCGGCAGGTTCTGTGTTTTGTTTGCGGGCTCAATCTGTCTTTTTGCGGTGCGTGTCTGGCTGTCTATCGCCTCGGCGAGAGAGGCCAGCGTTGGGGCAGTGAAAACAATTGTTGCCGGGACTTCGACGGCAGTTGCTTCACGGATACGTTGGGCTAACCGTACTGCAAGCAGAGAATGACCGCCCAGAGCAAAAAAGTTATCGTTGCGCCCAATACTGGCGACACCGAGTACATCGCACCAGATCTGGCTGAGTTCCGTTTCTCTGCCTGCTCGTGGAGGCTCAAACTCTGTTTGTGAGAGGGTGGATAGATCAAAGTCCGGGAGGGCTTTCAGATCGACTTTGCCATTGGAGGTGAGTGGTATCTTGTCGATGACGGTGATCCCGGCAGGAACCATGAAGTGTGGGAGTTTGTGGCTCAAGTCTGCTTTCAGTGCCTGAGGAACTTCAGGCCCCTCATCATCCGCAAGGACGACATAGGCGAGAAGCTGTTCGCCGCTGGTGTGAGGCCTCACAACACAAATGGCTGATGTGATGCGTTCATCAGCTTCAAGAGCGGCTTCAACCTCACCAAGCTCGACGCGAAAACCGCGGAGTTTTGCCTGCCGGTCATTCCGTCCTAAAAACTCGAGTGTCCCATCACGTAGCTGACGGCCTAAATCTCCTGTTTTGAAGATCCTCAGGCCATCACCAATTGATACATCGGTAAACTTTTGCTTGGTGAGTTCAGGTGCGTTCCAATAGCCGCGTGCCAAACCAGATCCGGCAATACAGATTTCGCCAACAACCCCTTCGGGAACAGGTAGGCCGGAAGTGTCCAAAAGCAAGACCTGATAATTCTTGAGTGCAGTGCCGAGGCTCAGAGTGGTGTTCGGAGAAAACTCTTCGGGTAAGTTGAGTGCGAGGCAATCAATAGCGGTTTCGGTTAAGCCGTAAGCATGAATGATGTGCACTGCAGGCCCGAAGACCTTTCGTGCTTCGCAAGCACCTTTGGAGGACCAACGATCAGAACCGCACACGACAGTTTTGAGGTTGGTTGACTGTTTTCCGATCGTCTGCACGTGTGTTGTAAGATTGTCCAAAACTGCTGGAACAAAATCACCGAATGTTATCTGATGCTGCTCAATTTTTGCGAGAAGGGCGGTACTGTCTACCAGCTCGTCCTGATCCACCAGGACAAGCCTGCCTCCAAAAGTGAGGGCGCGGACAAGGTCTGCGGTGAAAACATCAAACGAAAGACTCGCCATCTGCAAAACACATGGTGGTTCTTTGAAGTCGTAAAGGCTGCTCCATGCATCTCTGACAGTCCAGATCGCACGATGATCGACCATGACGCCTTTGGGTTGTCCTGTCGAACCGGAAGTGTAGATGATATAGGCCAGTTGGTCAGGCGCGACTTGAACATCTAAATCGCGGTCATCCTGAGAAGCCCATTCATCTCTTCTCCTCTCAATATTAATAGTCTGGGCAGGCAGCTTGGTGAGTTGATCCAACTGCTCCTGACCACGCATATCGGCCAGAATGACTGTGGGCTGGCAATCTTGTACAAGCGTGTTGATCCGCTCAGGGGGATAGTTCGCATCAATTGGAATGTAGGCAGCGCCAGTTTTCAGGACAGCAAGCAAGGCGATAACCGCGTCTGCGGATTTACGCATGCACACCGCAATCCGGTCCTGATTTGCAACGCCGTTAGAGCGCAGGTATCTGGCGAGCTTGTTGGCCTGACTGTTCAGTTGAGCATAAGAGAGTTCGATCTCATTGCCGATCAATGCAACCTGATCGCCGTGGGCTGCAGCGGCCTCTTCAAACGGCAGATGGATGGCGCTTGCTGCCGGTACATCCATAGATGGAAGATGGGAAGCTTCTAATGTTGCTGTATGTGTGGCTGCATCCATAAGTGGCAGTACGGCGACTGCCTGTTCCGGGTCTGCGCAAATGGCTTTCACTGCCTGTAACACATAACCTGCAAGCCGAACTATGGTTTGGCGGTCAAACAGAGCTGTCGCGTATTCCAAACCGCCGGAGATGTTTGAGCCATCGTCTACAAGCTCAAGTGTGATATCGAACTGGGAGGCGGTGCGAGGCAGTTGTACAGTGTCCAACTCCAACCCAGCGAATTGAGATGTTCCACCCTCTGTGTTTTGCCATGCGAACATGACCTGGAAAAGTGGTGTGTAGGATAAGGACCGTTGAGGACTGAGCGCTTCCACCACCTGCTCGAAAGGGAGAGACTGATTGTCCTGACTGTCGAGGAAAATGCCTCGCATCTGGGCAAGTAGCTGACTTACTGTGGGGTTTTCGCTCAAATCAAAGCGCAAAGCCTGTGTGTTCACGAACAGGCCCACCATCTCTTCCAGCTCTTTGCGGACACGGTTGGCAGATGGGGTGCCAATGACCAGATCCTCTTGTCCAGACAAACGGGAGAGCACGATTGCATAGGCGCTCATGAGTAACAAATAAGGGGTGGAGCCCGTGCTGCGCGCCAATTGGCGCACCTTTTCACTCAACTCAGGGCCTAACTCCAACGGCAGAAGTTCACCCGCAAAATTTTGCTGAGTAGGTCGCCGCCGGTCCGTTGGCAACAGCAAACGCTCGGGTGCACCGGCAAGCGTTTCTTTCCAATAAGTCTTCTGCTCATCAAATTTTTTGAGCTGCTCCGGCTGTTTCTGCCATACGGCATAATCGGCGTATGTAAGATCGGGTGTTTCCCGCTCGATTGGTGTTCCTGCCTCTACCAGATGAGAGTAGTTTTCACCCAACTCTTTGAGGAGGAGGCCGTTGGACCACCCATCTGAAATGATGTGATGCAATGCCAGCAGCAACACGTGATGCGTCTCGTTGATCCGGATAAGACAACAGCGAGCCAACGGTCCTTGCAGCAGATCGAACGACCGTGTGTTCTCCTCTTCTGCCAAACGGCAGAACTCTGTTTCTGGGTCGCTATCGACCTCAATTTTGAGCAAGCGAAGGGGAAAGCCACAGGTACGGGGTGAGAAGCTTTGAGACAGCTTCCCGTTATCATCTGTAATGACTGTACGCAGGCCTTCATGACGGTCCATCAGCTGGTCTAGCGCGCTTTGCAGGTATGTCATGTTTAACTCGCCACGAAGGCGCAAGCCAAGGGTCAGATGATAGGCTGAATTGATGCCTTCCATGCGAGAGAGGAACCAGAGCCTTTCCTGCGCAAAAGACAAAGGCAGGGGGTCTTGATCACGCGGAGCTGCCTTGAGCGCGCTGCGTTGGCGCATCTTCAAAAGCTGCTCTGGTGTGAGAGAGCGACGTTTGCGCTTGTTTAATTCGTCCTGCATGATTCCTCCCAATGACGCTGACAATCTGCTTCTGCGTCAGGAATATTCTTCGGCTGCTTCCAGCTCTTCAAAAATGTAATCGAGTGTCTGCTCAATGGTGGGGCGCTCGAAAAAGATGCGCAGCGGCACTTCCATTCCCAACACATCATGCATTCGGGCAATAATGCGTGTGGCACGAAGAGAATGTCCGCCAATGTCGAAGAAGTTGTCGCGTATGCCGACACGCTCCAGCTGCAGCACCTCGGCCCAGATACGCGCAAGCTCCTCTTCCATTGGGGTTTCAGGAGGCACGTAACTGGTGATCGGCTGAACATTGCCGCTATCGGGCTCAGGAAGCTGGCTACGGTCTATTTTGCCGTTAGACGTCAAAGGCAAGGTATCCAGCTGCACATAGAGCCCCGGCACCATATACTCCGGCAATTGGCTGGCAAGGATGGTACGCAATGCAGCAGGATCTAGCGGGCCAGCGCCTTTGTCAGGGCATACATAGGCTACCAGCTGCGCGTCTTTGGCCTGATCCTGATGGGCCACGACGACAGCATTGGATACGCCCTCACTCAGACGCAAGGCATGTTCGATCTCGCCGGGCTCGATCCGATAGCCACGCACTTTGATCTGGAAGTCATCTCGCCCTAAATACTCAATGGTGCCATCTTTCAGATAGCGCCCAACATCACCAGTCTTATAAAGGCGCTCTCCAGCTTTGAACGGGCTATCAATAAAACGTTCTGCTGTGAGTTCTGGGCGGTTCAGATATCCGGTTGCAACACCTGGGCCAGCAACATAAAGATCCCCCGCCACACCGGGGGCGGCAAGTGCCAGATGTTGATCCAGAACATGCATCGTCATGCCTGCGATGGGGCGGCCTATAGGAACAACTGGCGGATAATCTGCGTGATGTTCAACCTCTTGCGCTGTGCAATATATGCTTGCCTCAGTAGGTCCATAAAGGTTCTGCAGCCGCACGGGCCCCAATACTTCGAAACAGCGCTTTGCCAGATAGGAAGAAAAGGCCTCACCACCGCACAGCACAGACCGCAAGCTCGAGCAAGTGTCAGCCCCTTCACACGACAGGAAGAAGCCCAACAAAGAAGGGACAAACTGACAGACTGTGACCTGATACTCACCTATGAGTTCAACCAGATACGAACCTTCCAGTAAGCGGGAGCGGTCTGCCACAATTAGGCTTGCACCACAGGTAAGGCTGGCGAATATCTCAACCACTGAGATGTCAAAGGTAAGAGAGGTGGACAGGAGAACTCTGTCTTGCTGCGTGATTTGTCCTTGCTGTTGGAACCATGCAACGAGATTAGCCGGACCTTTGTGCGGTACCATCACGCCCTTAGGTTTGCCCGTGGTGCCAGAGGTGTAGATTACATAAGCTGTGTCTTTGTGGGAAACCGATGCATTCAAGTTGTCATCGCCAAACGCCTGCCAGCATGGATCATGCTGATCCAGATTAATCAGCTTCTCAGAAACACCCATCTCTACCATTTGAGGTAGCGTGACATCATCACATAGAACCAGAGCCGGAGCGCTGTCTTCAATCAGGTAAGTGATGCGCTCAAAGGGATAGGTTGCATCGATTGGGACATAGGCTGCGCCGGTTTTCAGGATGGCGAGGAGTGCGATAACGGCATCAGCGGTTTTTAGCATGCACACCGCAACACGGTCTTGATATCCAACGCCTTTGGAAACCAGGTATCTGGCAAGCTTGTTGGCCCGACTGTTCACCTGAGCATAAGTGAGTTGGAGTTCATCAGTGATCAAGGCAACCTGATCACCGCGTGCCGCAGCAGCGACTTCAAAGCCGCCATGGAGTGTGTTTGAACTCTCCGAAAACTCTGGCCCTGCTGCACATTCAAGGAGCTTGGTCTCCAGATCCCGATCCAAACCAACAAGTTGATGTGTTGGTGTCGTTTCAGCCTCTGGATAGACTTTTGTGAGGTGTTGCAGCCCCTCCAGTGTCATCCTCAAAAGTGCAGATGCATTGCAACCATGTGGGGCCTGTGTCTGGACTTTGAATGTCCCTCCGAAGTCATCAATTGTCAGGTTGAACGGGTAACTGGTGCCATAATGGCCGGCGAGGTACGTGGCGCCTGGTAAATCGCGGTGAGAGGTGCCTTGAGACCCATCTGACAGAAGCTCGGCATGGCGAAAGTTGATCAACGAAGTGATGAGTGGTGTAGCACGGTCCACTCCACTGGCTTCAATCGCATCGGTTAGCGAGGAGAACTCATGGTGCATCAGATCGACAAGTGTCTGGTGGACAGCACGAAGGGCACTCACCCAATCCCGGTCAGCAAGCTGGATGCGCAAGGGGAGGGTGTTGATGAAGGGCCCCAGTATCCGCTCAGCATTTTCGAGCCCCTGCAATCGACCAAGGAGAACTGTGGCAAAGCAAATATCTTCCTGCCCAGAACACCTTGCCATGACCAGAGCCCAGACGAAGTGAAATACTGAAGCCGTACTCACCCCTAATCGGCTGGCAAGTTCTCTGATGTCCGCAGTCAGCGTGACATCAGTATCGGCGCTATCAGTATCCAGATCTGCACCATGAACATGCTCACCGGTAAGACCGAAGGGTGCCGTGGCGCTTTCAAACCCAGTGAACAGGTTACGAAAGAAATTGTGTGTGTCCTCCTTGCGGCTCTGCCCCTGTTGGAACGCAACATAGTCTCCAAACTGAACAGGGGAAGGCAACGTCTCACCTTGCCCCATCATGAATGCTTTGACCTCAGCATTCAGCTGCTTGAGCGATGTGTTGTCGTCGATAATGTGGTGGAACAGTTTGAGAGCCAGCCAGCGTTTGTTGTCAGCATCATAGCAATAATGAACGCGAAGAAGGGAAGGCTCGCGAAGATCAACTTTTGTTACTCGTGGATCAAACAAGGCCTGAAGCTTTGCAACTGCATCTCCAGCCCCTTCGAGGCTATCAGTCTCCAACTCGCAGGTTTTCAGCTCAACAGTCTTGAGAACAACCTGAAGTGGCTTTTCCAGCCCTTCGGACATAAACACTGTGCGCAAAATGTCGTGGCGATCCATGGCCTTCTGCAGGGCAGCCAGATAGCTTTGCAATGCTTCAGCGGTCTCAAATGCCATCAGGCCCCAGAGCAGATATGGGTCCCCTTGTTCTGAAAGCCGATGATGGAAGTAAATGCCTTCCTGTAATGGTGTCAGAGGGTAAATGTCTTTTACATTTTGGATGCCACCGGGCACCGAGCCTGCAACATGCTCGATCTGCATTTGTGAAAGGCCGGAGATAGACATTGGGCTTTGGTTGGTGCCGGTTTTTCCAGCAGTTGCGCTCTGTTGAACGCTGGAATGAATGTGTTGCGCAAGATCCTTGAGCACTGGCCTGCGTAGCAAATCCACCGCTGCTAGATGGAAGCCTTTTGCATTCAGAGCGGCCTGTACTCTTGCAGCTAAGAGTGAGTGACCACCCAGCTCGAAAAAGTTGTCAAAGCGGCCAACCTGTTTGACCTTTAAGATCTCCGCCCAAACCTGAGCTAACAGCGTTTCGCTGTCCCCCTCTGGACCCACGAAGACTTTGGTCTGTGCAACGTCGTATTTTTCAAGTGCTTTGTGGTCCAGTTTACCGTTTTGGGTCAGCGGTAGCGCCTCTAACTCCACGAATACTGAGGGCACCATGTAGTTTGGCAGAAGATTAGTTGCAAAAGAATGTAGCGCGCTGGAGTCCAAGCCTGTTCTTTGTGCCACGGGCACATAGTAGGCGACCAACAGGGCATCGCTTGTGGCTTCATTTCTGCAGGTGACTACAACGTGCTGAAGCTCATCGTGGGTAGCTAGAGCGGCTTCGACTTCGCCCAGTTCGATGCGGTATCCGCGTACTTTCACCTGACTGTCGTTGCGGCCCAGATACAACAAGGTGCCGTCAGTTGCATACCTAGCCAGATCCCCTGTTCTATACAGGTGATCACCGGGTAGAAACGGGTTCTCAATGAACCGCTCCGCGTTTAAGGCAGGGCGGTTAAGGTAGCCTCGTGCAACGCCAGCTCCACCGACATATAACTCTCCGGCTGCACCGAATGGCACAGGCATGAGGTTATCATCCAATACATGAAGGCTCAGGTCATCCAACTGGCGACCAATGGGGCTGCCTTCTGAATAGTGATGAATGTTCTCAGCTGTGAGCTCTTTGTAGGAAACATGTACGGTGGTTTCTGTGATCCCGTACATGTTCACCATCTGACAGCCCGCATTACCAGGATTATCAAACCAGTTTTTGAGCATCGGCGTTGCAAGGGCTTCACCTCCAAACACCACTGAGCGCAATGCATGTGGCGTGACAGCTTCGGCCTGTGCCGTCATGAAAGCACGAAAGGCGGAAGGTGTTTGACTGAGAATTGTTACCCCTTGGTTACAGCACAAAGCGTAGAACTGAGCGGGATCACGGCGCACATCCTCTGGCACAATTGCAACAGAGCCGCCCGTAGAAAGAGCTCCCCATATCTCCCAAATCGAAAAGTCAAATGCGTAGGAATGGAAGAAGGACCAGACATCAGAAGATGTGAAGTTGAACAGTGGCTGGCAGGTGTCAATCAATCGGGCAATGTGCCGATGTTCAATTTGAACGCCTTTGGGTTGCCCGGTAGATCCTGAAGTGTAGATGACATAGGCAAGATCCTCAGCGCAGACAGGCTCCAGCGTAGGACCCATCGGCACTGAATGGTCTGTGGTTTCTGCAAGATCTTCAAAAGCATAGAGATTTTGATTGTCTGGCAAACTTGCAAGAGATTGGTGCGTTGCACGGCAGCATAAGATCAAATCTGGTGCACTGTCCTGGAGAATAAAGGCCTTCCGCGCTTCTGGCAGTGCGGGATCGATTGGAAGATATGCTCCACCAGCTTTCCAGATTGCCAGCAGTGCCACGATCAAATCGGTGTTTCGTTCCATACAAACGCCGACCAGCTTCTCTTTACCTACACCATGAACACGTAGCTTCATGGCCAAACATGAGGCTTGCTTTTCTAATTCACCGTAGGAAAGGGATGTTTCATCCTGAAGGATGGCGGCGTGCTGAGGCTGGGATTTTGCGAGCTGTTCCAGTCTATGGACGACCGCGCTTGGCGCACTGGTCTTGGTCGGTTGGGTAGGCCCGCTGAGCGAGAGCAGATGCTTTCGTTCTTCTTCGCAAACTGCGCTGAAACTGGCAACTGACAGGCTCGGCTCAGATAAACACTGCTCCAGCAATGCGAAGAAATTTTCCTGCATGCGTTCTATGGTTTGAGGCTGAAAGAGGTCAGTTGCATAGTTCCACAAAAGAGTCAGCGCCGGGATATCAGAGCTGTCAGAGGAACGAGGTAGAATAACCACCTCAATATCAAATTTGGCAGAGTTGTTGCTGTAGGCTTCGTACAGCGATACGTTCAGATCATTTCGTGCGAGCTCTGGTACCTTTGAGTTGTGGTAGCTAAAACCAACTTGGAAGATGGGGTTTCTGGAAAGGTCCCGTTCAGGCTGCAGCGCTCGGACAACTCGTTCAAACGGCACTTCTTCATTGTCATAAGCATTGGAGAGTGTGCTTCGCAGTCGGTTCAGATACTCGGAAAAACTTGGGTTGTTAGACAGATCGGAGCGAATAACGACACTATTCACAAACATGCCCAGCATATGTTCTGAAAAGCTGGTTTTCCGGTTTGCGACGGCGCTGCCTGTGAGTAGATCTTTTTGACCTGTGTAGCGGGAGAGTAGAAGATGGAAGACACCGAGAAGCACAGTATAATCTGTGTGACCACTGGCCTTACAGTAAGCTTCCAGTTTTTGAAGCAGCGTCCCTGTTAGTTCCAAACGGGACTGTTTGCCTTTGAACGACATGGTTTCTGGGCGCGAGGCATCTGTTGGGAGAGCGAGCGTAAAGTTGGCGCCTGAGAGTTGCTCTTCCCAATAGGCCAGCTGTTTTTCATAGGTTCTCTCTGCGTCCTCACTCTGCTGCCATCCCACGTAATGCCGGTACTGGGCAGGGACAGGCGCGAGATTGGGCAGTGCTCCATCTGCGAAAGCCTCATAAGCCTCCAGGAACTCTGAAAGAAAGATATTCGCGCTCCAACCGTCATGAACAAGGTGATGTTCAATGTGCAAGAGAGCGGAGGAGCCATCATCAAGCTTGAACAATACCCAGCGAGCCAATGGCAAGCAGCTGGTGTCAAAGGGTTTTGAGACCTCGCGATCGACAACCTTCCAGAGCTCTGGGCTATCCATTGAGGTGTTCAGGTCCACCAGATCCAATCGGGCAGGCACAGGTTGATGAACTTTCTGATAGGTCGTACCAGAAGCATCTTCGTGAAACGTGGTGCGAAAAATCTCATGACGCTCGACAATCAGGTCCAATGCTGACTGCAACGCGGATGCATCTACTTTGCCCTGCATCCGGATCAGGCATTGAGCGTTGTATGCAAGAGAGCCCGGCGTTAGTTTTTCCAGTAACCACACTCCGTTTTGTTGATGAGAAACGGGGAAGGTGGTTCTTTCCAGATCATAATCAGTCAAAGACCTCTCGGATCTATCTGGTTCTTCTGAAGTTTGGATTTTTGCCGCGAGTTCGCTGAGTTTCTTTCCGGTAAATACGTCTTCTAGTGAGAGGACTGGACCAAACCGTTCACGGCACCGCGTGAGAAACTGAACAGCATCAAGGGAAGAGCCTCCCAGAGTTTGAAGTGTGTCATTACAAAAGACCGTTTCGACGTGGAGCAAATCTTTCCAAAAACCAGCGAAGATCTGCTGCGTTTCTGTGTTTGGAAGCTCATTTGACTGCGCGCCGCGGGCATATCTGTCAGGAGCTGGAAGCGCTTTTCGATCTATCTTGCCATTTACATTTAGAGGGAACTCATCGAGGTGAATAAACGCGCTCGGTACCATATAGTTTGGCAAGAAGGCGGAGAGGTTCGTTTTAAACTCGTCTACCCCAGGGACAAAAGCACCATCTCGCGAAGTGAAATAAGCGAGGATTTCCGGGTCCTTTGAGTAAGCTGTTGTCGCGGTAACATGAGCGTGCTCTATGCACTCAAGCTTAGAAAAACACTTCTCAACTTCCTGCAATTCTACACGATAGCCACGCACCTTGACCTGCTCATCCAGACGACCGAGGAACTCCAACGTTCCATCTGCAAGTCGTCGCGCGCGGTCTCCTGTGTTATAGAGCCGACCAGTTGCAATGCCGGGGACAGAACGGAATACTTTCGCAGTAAGATCTGGCTGGTTCTTGTATCCACGGGCTAACCCGATACCGCCCAACCACAGGGTGCCGACCCCACCATCTTTCACTTGTTTCAGATCATCATCGAGAACATGGACATCAACGTTTGAGATCGGCTTGCCTATCGGAACTGTATCCGAACTACCAGTCTCACCGCTGCTCTTGTAAAGTGTTGCGCATACAGTGTTTTCAGTCGGACCATATGCATTTATCAGGTTAACGTGCCCGGACCAGCGTTCCACGAGTGACCACGGCATTGCCTCACCCGCGACCACCACTGTCTTTAGGCTCGAATAATCCAACGGGTCCATGCGACTGGCAAGAGAGGGAGGCACTGTTAGATGAGAAATACTTCTGTCTTTAATAATGTGCTTCAATGCATCTCCGGCTAACAGCGTGCCGTCGGGTGCAAAATGAAGCTGAGCTCCGCAGCACAAACTCACCAGAATTTCAGATATTGAAGCATCAAAACCTAAAGATGCGAACTGAAGGACGCGAGAGCTCTCATCCAAACCAAAACAGCGCGCTTGCTCCAAGGCTAGATTTAGCAGACCACGATGTTCAACCATGACACCCTTGGGCTGTCCCGTAGAGCCTGAAGTGTAGATGATGTAAGCAAGCTGATCTGGTTTAACCGATTGGCTTGTGCTGCTAGTGAAGGGAGTTGGATCCAGCTTAGAATAATTAATGATCTGCAATGAGTTCGGTATCTCGGCAGATAACTCCTTCACAAGAGACGCTGTTTCGTCAGTGCACACAACGACACTGGCCTTGCTGTCCTTAAGCATGAACTCAAGCCGTTTGCGTGGGAGAGTATTGTCCAGCGGGACATAAACTCCTCCAGCTTTATGAGTGGCAAGCAACGCTATTATGGCTTCTGGAGTGCGAGGCATACACACTGCAACAGTAACTTCGGCCCCAACCGCGTTTGATTGCAGAACGCTCGCAAGTTGGTCTGTTGCGGCAAGCATTTCGCGGTAACTGATAGTCTTTCCATCCCCCACTAAGGCTGGATTTGAAGCGTTTTTCGTCGCAACTTGTTCTATGTGCGACACGACATTGCCTAGGTCACCTGGGTTCATCGTAACCTGGTTGCGAGGATTGGTTTCTTCCATGAAACAACTATCATTGATTGTGTAATTGAATAAAAATATATATTACTGAGAGTTATTTGTACTTACTCTCAGTCCATGCGTCCGTTTAGATCGGATTCAGGGAAGTAAAGGTGAATTTTATTCATTGAGGCCTCGGGTATTAAATTTTTAATTGCTCAAACTTTCTTTCTAATATATCACAAAGTCAAGTTATAATTCGAATCTGAAGGCATCTTGTTAGCGTGCTGGGGAAACAAATGAACCACTCATATTTGAGGGAGAGCATCTCATTATTGTTATGATCGACAAGCTAGGGGGCTGGTCGAGTAATGATTGTGAAGTTTTCTACTACAACTAATTCGCTGCGCAATTTCCGCGCCGAACGTCTTCATTAACGAGCAGGTTTTTTGTTCATGCCCGTACCAAGTCACCGGCAATCATTTCTGCGTCAGTTCTGGGTACTTCCGAGACCAGCAAAAACTATCCTGGTTGGCACCTTTTGCGCACGCTTTGCATCGTTCATGATCTGGCCTTTCTTCGCGGTACTCATGGCACGAAACTTCGGCACCTCTATTGCAGAACTTGGAGTAGTTTTTTCGCTATCAGCGTTTGCTGCGCTTATTGCTTCGCCTGTAAGTGGGATTATAGCGGACAAGTTGAATCGTCGCGCGATCATGCTGATCAGTGCTTTAAGCATCTTAGGGCTCTATTGCGTTCTGGCGTTTGGAAGGGATGAACGGATCTATTTTGCGGTCATTGTGGGCATGTCCGTTGCCAATGGTGCACTCGAGCCGCTTTTGCGATCTGCATTGGGGGACTGCGCAGCGAAGGATGAAGACCGACCACTGCTGTTTCACATACGCTACTATCTGGTCAATATCGCAGGTGCGTTAGGGCCTTTGTGCGGGCTATGGTTTGCAAACCAAAACTCAAACTTCGCTTTTCTGGCAGGTGCGGTTGCGTACGCTGCTCTCGCGCTCTGCATAATGAAAAGTGTCGCGCCAAGCATTGTTGTCTCAGACAAGGAGGAAATGCCGATTTCGACACTGTTAAAAACAGCAGTAGTAGATCGTCTTTTTCTGACATTGTTTATCTCAAATTTCTTCCTGGTCATCTTGTACGCACAAATAGATGAGCCCCTCACATTTTTCCTGATGTCTCTCGAAACGCCAGATATCAATGGGATTATTGCCTCGATCAACGTTACAAACACGAGCGTCGTTTTGATCGTCCATCTGTTCTTGATGAAGTGGCTGGTTGAGCTTGAAGAACACAAGGCCATTCTGGCTGCTTTCTTTTTCCTGATGCTTGGTCTGCTGGTGATCGCTTCCAATCGCTCCGAAGTAAGGGAGTTGTGGCTTGTTGCGATAGCACTTGCGACATTGGCGGAAATTATCGCCATGCCTTTGTTTGCCACAGTGGTGGATCGCACCGCTCCTGTGCGTCTTAGGAACAGCTATATGGGCCTTTATATGCTTTCCAATGCGGGCGCTGCTGCGGTGCCATTTGCTGCAGCAATGGTGATTGAACGTATCGGTGGAGGGCCATTGTTCCTCACATCCGCGATAATGTGCGTACCGGTAGCTTACCTGGGTTTCCGGCTGCTCAGTGCAACCAGACAAAGAGAAAAAATTGCGGAGCAGGCCAGCTGAACTGCTGACCCATCTCACGTGAGGAGTGGTGTGAAATGAACCCGTACAGTTCGCTGGCTTCCAACAAATTCTGGCGCCCATCGGTCGCAGAGCGAGACTATTTCTCGATCTCGCAGGTCTGGACCCCGAAGTTTCAGATACAGAAAGATGCGGCCATAATAACTGCCGGGTCTTGTTTCTCTCAGAACATGGGCAAAGAACTGCAGCGACGAGGGATGAACTGGCACAATGCTGAACCCGCGCCTGACAGTTTAAGCGCTCGGGAAGCCCTTGATCACAACTATGGCGTTTTCTCATTCAGAACAGGAAACATCTATACTGCACGTTTGTTGTTGCAATGGCTCCAATGGGCTTTTGATGAAGTCCCCCAGTCTAAAGAGACTTGGAATAATGGAGAGCGGTACTTCGATCCATTCCGGCCCAATATTTCCCCAGATGGCTTTGAAAGCCCTCAAGCCATGTGGGCATCACGTGAAGACACCCTTGCAGCTATTCGCAAAGCGGTAAGCTCTGCTGATCTGTTCGTGTTTACTATGGGTTTGACAGAGGCTTGGCTCAATACGGCTACAGATGTTGTCTATCCCATGTGCCCTGGCACAGTGAAAGGCCGGTTTGATGAAAGATTGCATAAAGCGCATAATTTTGCCTTTGCAGAAATACTCTCTGATTTTCAAAAATGTATCGATCTTATAGGAAGACACAATCCCAACCTGCGTCTGGTGTTTACCGTTTCACCGGTTCCGGTCACAGCGACATTCACGATGCATCATGTGCTAACAGCTTCCACCTATACCAAGTCTGTTCTGAGAGCTGTAGCAGGGCAGTTGGAAGCCTCCAATGAGAACGTCGAGTACTTTCCCTCTTACGAACTGGTTGCTTCTCCTCCCATGAACGGAGTGTTTTACAACCCCAACAAGCGCACGATCACACCAACCGGCGTCCGATTTGTAATGGGTCATTTCTTTAATGGCATATCTTCTGCTGACCAGATGCATCAAGGCCATTCAGACGTCAGCACGCAATCACTCCTGCCAACTGAGGATATCATCTGTGAAGAAGAACTACTCGACTATTACAAATGACATTCAGTTCTTGTTGTTAGGAGACTCCCACGCTGGCGCAATTGGGCGTGCGGCCAAAGAAGCTGGGATCCCTTTCGTTGGTGGTCCTATGGGCGCAGGGCGCGAGTTCACAGCTCCTTTTGTTGACTGGAATAACGAAGATCCAGTTTTTCGAAGTGGCTATGCCAATGAAATGTATCGGTCTTTTCTGGAGGAACTCGATGCAAATTCGCTGCAGGATGTAAAGGTTCCACTGCTCTGCACTTTCGGCTTTGCGCTGCATTTTTACGCAACCACTGAAAACTGGGAGATATACAGGGAGGTTGACGGAACGCTGCCATCAGCCTTTCTGGAAGGCCCTCTGTTTCATGGCCTTATCTGTGCCATGGTACAGGGCGCTTTGGATTTCTACCGCACCGTTCTCAAAATGGGAGTTGAGGTGATTGCCGTTCTTCCTCCCCAGAAAGTACCTGAGACTTCAGAGCCAAGTGTTTTCCAAGCAGCGCAAAACGTTATGATTGCAGAAGCAGAACGCTTGGGCCTTCCGGTTCTGGACGTTCGCGATGGTACTATGGGTTTCGATAGATTACAGAACGAAGACTTCTCGCAGGAAAATGACCCGATTCACGGGAATACTGCATTTGGTCAGGCTATTTTGAATGCGTTTTCCAGTCAGAGGATATCAGCACATGTTGGTGCGTGATTTGGAGCAAATACACATTGAGGCTGACCTGGCGAGTTGTATCGTGTCTTTGTTGACCGATGGTACGGTTCAGAGACTCCATGCGTACATGGGGCGAACAGTACTGGTGCTTGGAGTTGAAGCAGCACAGATGCGTGGGGAAAGCACCCGTGAGCTGGAATGCCTCAAAGATATGCATTGCAAAGCGGCGATAGGGGATATGCCAGTATCCGAGTGTTGGCTCAACGCGTTAGAAGATGCTTACTTAGTCCTGTTTCGCCTTGCGTTCGTTGCGGAGAAAACCTACCGCGTTTCACACTCCAGTGCGCTTGAGTTTGCCGCGGGCAATAAAGATATGATCGAGAGCGAGTTTGGCTCTGCGGAAGCTTATGCTGATTATTATGGCACTTTAAACAGCGAAGCCAACACAAGGGCGTTTGCTCGGGCAAATGCGCAGGTTCATTCCAACATAAACGCCAAACTGTTTACTGATGGCTCGCTGCAGGGGGCAGATACGACTGCTCTCCTCAGCCTGTTTAAAGCTTCGGCCTATGCCTTTGCGTGTGCTCATGCATTTGGTGAATTGGAGAGGCGTTACTGTGAAGCTTTGCTACGCCTCGTTAGAGGCCTCCAAACTATTGCTTAACTATTTTCCAGGGAGAGAACTTCATGCATGAACATGCTCTGACAGCTATTGAAAGTATTGCGGCAGCGCCTCGAGAAACCTACCGGCATATTCAGCTGGACCGCCTTACACCGGTCATTGGTGCTGAAGTTTGTGGAGTAAATCTATCTGATGGCGTAAGCAAAGAGCAGTTTGCTGAGATCCACCGTGCCTTTCTTGAAAACCACGTCCTGGTGTTCCGCAACCAAAAACTCACCAAAGACCAACAGAAGGAGTTTGCTCGGCAGTTTGGTACACTGCGTGCTCTTCCACTGAGTGATATTGATGGTGATGATCCAGAGATTGTCTTAATCCGTGCCGGTAAGAAATCTCGATTTGTAGCAGGAGAGGTTTGGCATACAGATGGTACAGCTGATCCTGCCCCTTCGCATAGCTCGATGTTGTACATGCATGAGACACCTGAACTTGGATGCGGCGGGGATACCTTGTTCGCGAACATGCATCTGGCCTATGAGATGCTGTCGCCTGTGATGAAAGAGTTCTTACTTGGGCTCACTGCAGTTCACGATGGAGCCGTGCCGTGGAAGGGCTTCACGCCACCAGAAGGGCTACCTAAAACTGAGCACCCAATAGTTGCGAAGCATCCAGAGACAGGCAAGCCAATGCTTTTTGTGAACTCAGGTTTTACAACGCACATCCCGAGTTTATCCGAGGACGAGAGTGATGCCATTTTGAACATGCTCTTTCAACTCGTTGAACGCGAACAGGCATTGAATTGTCGTATACGGTGGGAACCGGGCACATTGGTATTTTGGGACAATCGCTGCACGCAACATCGCGCAGTCTGGGACTATTACCCATATTCCCGCTTTGGCGAACGCGTGACTGTTTTGGGCACTCAACCTGCCGCCGCAGAACCTCATCGGGTCATGAAGGAGATGGAGTTAGCAGACTAAATACCTCGCAGCGGCTATGTTGCACAAGTATGCTAGCGGTTAAATGGCTTTACCGTTTTATCAGCCAATTCTTCTTTCATGCCATTTAAACACAATGCCGATCGCCGCCATAAGATCCCCAAAGATAAGTACAAAGTGACAAATTGGGCGGCGTATAATGACAGCTTACGCCGCCGGGGTGATATAACGATCTGGATCGATGACTGCGTTGCCATGAACTGGTTTGCCCCAGCTACCAAGCACCGCGGCCGCCCGTTCAAGTTTTCCGACCTAGCAATTGAGACTTGTTTGCAGTTGAGGGCTGTGTTTGACCTTGCCCCTAGGTAAACTCAAGGGTTCGTGCGTTCTATACTCCGGTTGATGGGTCTGGATCTGCCGGTCCCTGACTTTTCTACACTTTCGCGCCGCGCCGATGGCTTGCAACTTTCCGACGGCAGACAGCCCCCCAAATCCAAGCCGGTCCATCTGGTAGTGGACAGCACTGGTGTGAAGATTTTTGGTGCCGGCGAATGGCAGGAAACCGGCCCTGTTGCAAATACTATTCGGATGCCGGATGTTTGGGTAAAGCAAGAGGTATTCCAGTGAGCGGTGATTTCAAATGGTGGCATTATCGTGGGGAAGTCATCCTGTGAGCTGTGCGGTGGTATTGTCGCTACGGGATTAGCTACCGTGATTTGGAAGACATGCTTGAAGAGCGCGGTGTTGATGTCGATCACACTACGATTTATCGCTGGGTTCAGCACTATGCACCCGAGATGGAAAAGCGGCTTCGTTGGCATTGGCGGCGGCCATCTTGGAATGGCAGTTGGCAAGTCGACGAAACTTACATCAAGATTAAAGGAAAATGGATGTATCTTTATCGCGCGGTTACAAAACAGGGCGATACAATCGACTTCTACCTCTCTCTAACGCGCAACACAAAGGCCGCAAAAACCTTTTTGGGTAAAGTATTAAGGGGTTTGAAGGATTACGAAAAACCACGCGTGATCAATACCGACAAAGCCCCGACATACGGACCGGCGATAGGGGCATTAAAAGCCGAGGGCAAATGTCCAGCGGACACAGAACACCGCCAAGTTAAGTATCTCAACAACGTGATTGAGGCCGATCATGGCAAGTTGAAGCGGCTAATAAAGCCCACACTAGGCTTCAAATCACGTAAAACAGCCTACGCCACGATCAAGGGTTTTGAGGTGATGCGTGCCCTCAAAAAGGGCCAAGCCAAAGCGTTCCAGATCCAACCTGGGATCAAGGGCGAGGTCCGTCTTATCGAGCGTACATTTGGCTTAGGGGCGGACATGTTCTCGGAGCTCTTTGATCATCACCGTGCCGAAATTGAGGCATGGGCCGCTTGATAAACGGCGCTGAGGTAAATATTTAACTCAAAGCAATATTTGCAACAGGGCCTATGAAGACAGCCAGTCGATGCCTCTCTCCGTTCTCCTCTCGAAACGCACAACACTGGGGACGAGTGCATCAAAACCAAGCTAGGCCGCGTCCCCAAGGCTTGGCGGTTTAATAAAGCCCAACTCGCCAGAAAGTTACTCATGCTAGTTGCAATGTGCAGTTTGTCGAAGGACGTGAGCGCAAAGTTGGCAGTATCCATCTGGACATTGCATTTCTCCCTTCAAATGCGATGCTCACCCAGTATCGACAAGGGCTACTGTTTCATCCTCAAGGGTTGCTTACTTGTGCTTCCAGTCATGATGGTAGCAGCTGTTCCGTGGCTGGTTGGAAAACGCTAATACAAGGTTAAAGGTTTGAGCTGATAAAGCCAATTGCTCCAAGTAGAATGAGGGTTGCATGAAAACGGCTTTGTCTCCCGGAACCGTCACCGCATCTTCAGAGGCAAGCCGATGCTAGGCAATTTTAGTTGGGGCAACAAAAATTAATAAAAAACATACTCAAATCTTGGATATCCCGCACGGGACTCTGAATTGTATTATAATATAGTACATGTATTAGTTGTTTTTGAGCGATTACCATAGAGCGATAGTGAGCATGTCCATTTTCAGAAAAACCTTTCAGAATGTAATTGAACAAGCAAAAAATCTGTCTAACAAGGAGTTGCAGTCAGCAGAAACGCTTCCTCTTGACTTGCAGAGGTTAGATGAGTTTCAGCCCGGCCTGGCACGGAAGGCGTATGACTACATCATCGGCAAAGGAGATGCGATGGTGTTATCTACCCTGAAGCAACTGGGGCGTGACTGTTTGGGCTGTGGGCGCAGTACTTATGATGACACGACTCTTGGTGTTGTTGTCAGAAGACAGCTTTTTCTCAATCCTGAAACAGCGCCTGCGTTAATTGTACGTTATGTTCAGACTTTACAAGCTACCCTCGGTACAAATCAGTTACCGCTGAAGTATATGCCTAGTACACCAGCAACACCGATAGATGTTCGTGTTTTCTTATTAGAGTTGCTGCGAGGATGTAAACATGAAAAATGGAAGAACAGGGTTCCACCAGAGGCGCTGTTAGATTCGAACTGGTTGATGGGTATTGTCGAAAAGCTCAGCGGCACAGTAGAAGACGTGCTCGATGTGGTTTTTTACCACGACAAGGATTATCGTTCTGGCGAGGGACAACTCCTTACAACGCATATTGAAGTATCGACTCTAGTGCGTGCCCATCCTCAGGCGTTTGTTGCTTTAATGAACCGTTTGCCTCAAGAGGGTCGTCTGCGAGTTCTCAAGTTTGTTGAGGAGCAGGCACTATGTTCTGAGCCTTTAGTCTTCCAGATGGTTATAGGTGCTCTCGGGGATGGATCGAAGTTTATCCGAGAGAGAGCTGTTAAAGCCCTAGCAACTGCTGGTACAAAAATGTGTGAGGGGACGGCCACAGATATTCTCGCTGTTGGTAAAGCCGAGAGCCGCAAGTCAATGGTTGAAGTGCTCATGTTGCTGGGTACAGATAATGCCTGCGACATACTCAAGGAACATTTGGAAACTGAACGAACAGCCCGCATTCGCACATTGATTGAAGGGTATATCCGCGCAATCGGTTTGCAACAGACTGAGGAAAAGGAAAAAGAGGGAACTTCCGCAGGGTATGTGGGAATAGATGGCAGTTTTATCGCCATTCCTCCCTTGCAAGAGTTAGAAGCGAGTGCCCTGCCGCCTGTAACTGAAGAGGTTCGGGCACGCCTTTTCGAACTGGGGCGTGTGTTGGAAGATGAATATCAGCAAGACCTAAAAGAAGACAGACGTCACTATCTCAAATATGCATCAACGTTAGATCCTAAAGTGTTTGCTATTCACGCTGAGATGGCCCTGCAAGGCCAAGTCGATGACCGGCAAAACGCGCCTGACGAATTTAGGCGCCGGATGCGTAAGAGCAAATCAAGATCCCTCATTGCTGAAATTCGCAGCACCTATCCATTGCGGGAGGCGATTGAGCTGAATCTTGCAGATGCGAGTAAAGGCAGGGACTGGAGTTACAGATCCGATGTTGTGGAACTTGCGCTTAGCCTTTTGGAACGTGAAGAGAAAGTAGATTTTCGATTTTTTGAGCTCTTGTTAGAACAGCTAAAAATCAATCGCGGCGAAGTTCATCTAAGGAAAGGTGAGCTACTGACGTTTTTGTTTGCGAGACGGCCCTTTAATCGGTCAAACAACGTATTCGATTTCCTGCCGGAAGACGGATTTGATGATCACGGCATTAAGGCAATCTGGCCACTGATTACAGAAAACTTCTGGTTGATTGATCATAAGTTAGGTCTGGTTGTCGATAAAGAATTTAATGAAGACAAGATAGCTGGTTTGATGATGCTGGAAATGCTTCCTGCGTTGCCCGCGAAATATGGGCCTTATGTGCTGGATATGGCTATGTCAGGCACCAAGGATATCCGTAAAAGCGCCCGAAAAGTACTTCAGAAAAATACCGGATATGAGAGTCAACTCGTTGCTTTGATTGATGATACCCGGCAAGACGCGCGTTCAAACGCTGCAAAATGGCTGGGCGACATTGGCTATGAAGCTGCCATTGCACCACTAAAAAAGCGGCTTAAGAAGGAAAAAAGTGCGGTCGCGACAGCAGCTATCCTGTCTGCGCTTAAAGCGCTTAATCAGGATATCTCGTCGTTTATCGGTCCAGCAGCATTGCTGAAAGAAGCTGAGAAACGCCTTAAAACTGCAAATTTCAAGGATGTCGACTGGCTCAATTTGGAAACCCTGCCACAGGTTTCTTATTGCAGCGGTAAGGAAGTACCCCCCCTGTATTTCATTGGTGGATAGCGCTGGCAGTCAAACTAAGAGCTCCTGCCGAGACATCGTTGTTTGACCTTTATCTGGATCAGTTAAAGCCAGAAGATGCAGTGCAGTTTTCTAGCTGGTTGTTCGATGCATGGATTGCTTACGATACAGCTTCCCCTCCACACGAATATGTTGAAGCTGAAGCCAAAAGGTTGGCATCGCATTCGGACAGTTATTGGAAGTATGAGTACCCGGAAGGAAAAGACTGGACGGATGAGCAGAAGCTGGAATACTTCCGTCGGCGTTTATTGAGCGAAACCCCTAATTCAGGTGCTAAGTCTAAAGGACTGTTAGCGCTTGCCTGCAAGGTGCCACCTGCTCATGCGGTTGCTAAGGTCAGGTCTTACCTGCGCAAACATGGAGGGCGTACCAGCCAGTCAACGGCCCTTTTAGAGCTGATGGCGGCGAAAGGTGACGCGCTGTCATTGCAGGTGGTTATTGCGGCGGCGACACGGTTACGGCAAAAAGGGGTACAGGCCAAAGCAAACGAGATGGTGGAGGCTGTGGCTGAACGTTATGACTGGAGCATGGACCAGCTGGCTGATCGCACCGTGCCAACAGGTGGGCTGGAAGATGATGGCAGTCTTGAACTGCCTTGCTCTGGTGGCGCCAAACTCTATGTGGCAAAGCTTGATGAAAAGCTTGGCCTCACCTTGTTCAACCCCGCAGGCAAAATTGTAAAATCACTGCCTTCTGGCACGGATGATGACACGAAAGCTGCAAAAAAGCCCTATCTACGGCCAAGAAAGAGATCAAACAAGCGATAAGCTTTCAGTCAAACAGGCTTTTTGAGGCTATGTGTTGTGGGCGTGACTGGCTGGTTGATGATTGGAAGACAGACTTCCATAGCCACCCTTTGATGCGGAAGCTCGTTGAACGGTTGGTTTGGCAGGGTTTGGATGAAGACGGCAAAGAGGGGGACGCCTTCCGCCCAACCGCAGAGGGAGAATTCATCGATAGCAGTGATGAAGATGTTCAGATTAACAGTTTTGCAAAGCTACGTTTGGCACATGCCTCAACATTAAGCAAAGAAGCAGCAGCAACTTGGCGCACTCATATGATTGATTATGAAGTCAAGCCACTGTTTCATCAGGTTCGTAAGGACTTGTCATTGCTGCCTGACGAAATGCAAAAGAAAACTACAATCGATGATCGTCTGGGGTGGGTTTATGATGCTTTTACGCTACGCAGTGCGGCAGCCCGTGCGGGATATGAACGTGGTGACGCACTTGATGGCGGCGGGTTCGATTGCTACACGCGTCATTTTGGAGGCGTTGGTATTATCGCTGTACTTGAGTTTACAGGAAACCATGTAGCGCAGGAAAACATCCCAGTCGCCCTCAAGAGCTTGACCTTCGAGAAACTGGCAGCAGGGCAATCCCGTGGTTATGGTTCTGATCAAAAGCTGCAACTTGGCAAGATACCACCTGTTCTGTTGGCAGAGTGTTGGGCGGATTTACATCAGATCGCTCAAAAAGCCAGTTTTGACCCTAAGTGGGAAAGGGTTTGCCCGTGGTAGAGGCCGTTCAACGTGCACCTGCTGAAGTGAAGTTTGAGGGTGAGCTGAAGGCTCTTGCCCAAGCTGATGATGCACCAAAACCAACAGGGTGGCTCTTATCGCCACGGGCTGTCAGGCGGTTTGTTTTAGGTGACACATCCCTTGGAGTGTCTCAGAAGTTCTTTGGTGATGATGGACTGGTCGATCGCGCAATCGTCTCCTTGATGGGACAACAAGGTTTAATGCTGGTCGGTGAGCCCGGTACGGCAAAATCGATGTTGTCTGAGTTGCTCTCCGCAGCAATTGGCGGTTCATCAACGTTGGTGGTTCAAGGCTCAGCTGGTGTTGTTGAGGATCATTTGCGCTATGGCTGGAATTATGCGCTGCTATTGGCAGAGGGTCCCAGCGAGCGTGCGATGATCCCCTCACCGCTCTTAACGGCCATGCGTGAAGGGCGTATTGCTCGCATTGAGGAACTTACGCGCTGTGCGCCGGAAGTGCAGGATGCCATGATCTCGCTTCTGTCAGAAAAAACTGTTGCGGTGCCTGAACTGGGCCCACAAGTAGAGTTTCGCGCAGCTCCCGGATTTAATGTAATTGCAACAGCCAACCTGCGCGACCGAGGCGTTCATGACATGTCGAGCGCATTGAAACGCCGCTTCAACTTTGAAACCGTACAGCCGATTGCCGACGCGGAGTTTGAAAAACGCCTGATTTCCCTCCAGCTCGCAGAGCGTATGGATGGTCACGGGGTGATGAGTGACTTGTCAGAGGATGTTCTGGATCTGGTTGTCACGGTTTTTCGAGACTTGCGCAGTGGGGTAACGAGGGAAGGCGCAACCGTTCCTGTTCCCAGTTCAGTCATGTCAACAGCTGAAGCTGTGAACACTGCTCATGCAGCCATTCTTGCTGCAACCTACCTGGATGGCGGGGCAGTGACTGGCGCACAGGTCGCAAGACAATTGCGTGGTGTGGCGTTTAAGGATGATCCTGAAGACGCTCGAAAGCTGAGAGCCTATACAAATCATATAGCTAAAGAACGCGCGAGGGGTAGTCGTGCCTGGGCAGCCTTCCACAAAGCTGCGTGCGAAGACGATGCAATCTGATCATCCCTTTGACCTGCCCTTGTTCCAGCCAGAACAGGGATTATGGATCGCGCCAATCCGGCACCACTCCCCCGCATGTGCTTGGGCGGTTCGTGCCATGATAGAAGAAGTGCGCCCTGATTATGTGTTGATCGAGGGGCCTTGCGACCTGACACCTTTGATCGATGGGATACGTGATCCGGCGACCCAACCACCTGTTGCAGCCGTTATGCTGCGTGATGGGCAAGCAGTCTACGCGCCGTTTTGTGCGCACAGCCCAGAATATGTGGCAATGATGACAGCGCGTAAAGTTGGTGCAACTGCCCGCTTCATAGACCTGCCTTCAGATAATTTATTCAAAGGACAAGACAATGGGTCTCAGCCTGTTCCCCTGAATGATGAAGCCCCGTTTGACGATGGAGATTATGTGCGTGCCCTATGCAACCGCTTGGACTGTCGTGATGGCTTTGAACTTTGGGATCATCTCTTCGAAACTCGATTAGGGGAAAACGACTGGCAGGCGTTTCTGCATGATGTTGGGGCTTATTGCGCTGGTCTTCGCGCAACGACGCCTAATGAAGAAATCATTGGTCGTGGGTACAATAAGCGCGAAAAGACAATGGCATGTAACATCGCTGACGCCATGCAAAGTGGCAAGGTGGTTGCTGTTGTCGGTGGGTTTCATGCCCCAGCTCTCACCCATCCCAGTGGTCGTTCCATAAAAACTCCACCGCTAAAAGATAGCTATCTGATCCGCTATAGCCATGCTGCAATGGATGCGCTCTCTGGTTATGCCGCAGGACTAAGACAGCCCGGTTATTACGCGGCGCTGTGGCAGGCCGCAGAACAGGCAAACGGGGTGCCTGATTGGCGGTCACTTACCACAGAGCTCATACAGGACTTTACTGTTGCTATGGCAGATAAGGGGCATCCTGTTTCTCTGCCAGCGAAGGTTGAAACCCTGCGAATGGCCGAAACACTTGCCTCAATGCGCGGTCGTCGTGCTGTTTTGCGTCACGATCTATTTGACGGTGTACTTGCAGCTCTGACGAAGGGGGAAGTATCCTACCGGGAACCGTGGAGTGAGCGGTTACGCCGGCATTGGCACGGTTCAGCCTTGGGATCAGTACCCCGTGGTGTTTCCGCCCTGCCACTTGTGGAGGATGCACGCAAGCGTGCTGTTGCCCATCGGCTGAAAATTTCAGATTCGCTGACCAAACGTCGTTCCTTTGATATTTATCGCAAGACCGCCCATCTAGCCACCTCACGCTTTCTGCATGCAATGCAACTGCTCGATACAGGCTTTGCAGTAATGGAAAAAGGGCCTGATTATGCAAACGGGTATGGGACAGGTTTGCTATTTGAAGAATGGGCCTATGCATGGTCACCACTGGTTGAAACCCGTTTGGTTGAGTTGGCGGCCAATGGGGTTGGTGATACAGTAACTGCCGCTTGTCTGGCACAGATTTGGAAGCTGCGGGAAAATGACCTAAGTGTGCAGCTTCAACTGTTGGGACATGGCATTCGTGTCGGACTGCAAGATCAACTTACCCCCTTTGTTGAAGCGTTTGCAAAGGATATGGGTCGTTCCGGTAGTTTTGCTGAAATTGGGCAAGCACTGCAATATCTTTATGCTTTGTGCCACACCCGCGGCCCCATGCGGCCACCGGATGACCTGCAGCTCTCTAAGCTGTTGCAAGCTGTTTATGCCCGCCTGCTCTATCTGGCAGATGACTTGCCTCATGTGCCTGAGGATATGATCGACAATGTTGTGACAGTACTGCGTTCAGTCTCTGATTTGTTGGATGCAGATGAAGGCAGGGCTCTGGACCGGCAGTTATTTGATGATGCAATGAGCCGACTGGGCAACGCCAAAGCTCCTTTTGAGATTACTGGTGCTGCCCTTGCGTTGGCTTTACGTGCTGGTCTCCTGCCACAAGAGCAGCTGGTCGCAGCTTTGCAGGGCAATTTTCAAGGGGCTGCGTTGGAGACTGACGACAAAGCGGGCGTTCTCAAGGGCATGATCAATACCGCTCCAGAACTGTTGTGGCTTAATAAGGCCATTATGGAAGCGGTGGATAACTTCGTTATTTCGATAAGTGAAGACGGTTTTCTTTCCTTGCTCCCGATCCTACGCCGCGCATTCTCAAGGCTAAACCCACGGGAAACTGATCGCTTAGCTGACAAGCTCGCCTGCCACCATAAAGGACTGGCAGGAGGCTCCCTTATCTCGCAGTTCACCGAACGTGACCTTGCCTTGGGAGTGGCAGCGCAACGGCAAATGCTAGAGGCGTTGCGGCAGGACGGACTGTTGGAGGAGGACATATGAGTGAGCCTGCACGCCGCTGGCGCTTGGTCCTTGGCCGTTATGCGCAAGACAGGCTGGGAACATTAAACAGGCACGAAGAGCGCATGGATGAGGCGCTCGACTATCTTTATGGCCGCGAGTATGTAGGGCGCGGGCTACATGGCCGTCAGGGAAGTTTGGATCCAACGCAGATGTCTGCCCTTGATTGGCTGGGCAAAGCCCGCAAGTTGTTTCCCGGTAGTGTTTGCGATCGTTTGCAGCAAGACGCTATCAGCCGCTACCAGCTGAATGAGCTTTTGAATGATCCGCAGGTCCTTGCTCAAATTGAACCCCGGCAGGAGTTACTGCCTGCACTGCTCAGATTTCATGGACGGGCCCCTGAAGCATTGAAAGCTCAGTTGCGAGCCCTCGCCCAAGAGGTGATCAACCAGATCATGGAGCGCTTAAGATCGCGTGTAGATAAAGCTTTTTCTGGTAAACGCAATCGGTTTATGCGGTCAAATATGGCTTCAGCGGCAAATTTCGACTGGCGCACGACACTGCAAGAAAACATGTTGCGGTATGATCCAGAGCGCCAACGCATTATAGCAGAGAAGTTACGTTTTAACTCGCGGGTCAAGCGGCGGTTGCCTTGGACCGTGGTCTTGTGCGTCGACCAGAGTGGCTCCATGACTGATAGCGTCATTCACGCTGCTGTGCTTGCCGCGATCCTCTCTGGCTTGCCTGATGTCAGAGTGAAAATGGTCCTCTTTGATACCTCTGTGGTTGATGTAACCTACAAGTTGACAGATCCGATTGAAACCCTTCTGTCGGTCCAGTTGGGGGGCGGCACGAACATCGGTCAGGCCATGCGATATTGCGAAACGCTGATCAGCAATCCAACACGCACAATCTTTGCTTTGGTTACAGACTTTTTTGAAGGTGGTAGCGAGCGCGAGATGCTGGGCGTTGTTGCCCGGTTAACAGAAAGCCGGGTTCTCCAGTTGGGATTGCCCGCTTTAGATAATACCGGCCAGGTTTGGTATAATGAACAGCTGGCTGGGGAAGCGGGTGCACTGGGCATGCAGATAGGTGCCATGTCTCCTGAATTCTTTGCCGATTGGCTGGCTGAGGTGATAATGTGAGCACATTTCATGAGACGCTTCTCGCGCAGGATGACAAAGCGCTGGTAGCGATAGCCTCGCCGGGGCTGTTGCGGCGGGCAAAAGCTGGGCTCACCAAACCGGACACAATTGAGAACGTGGAGGTGACCGCTGAGAGCGCCGTTCTGCAGATTGAATCCTATCAGGTGGAGTTGGATAAGGGTGGCCCCGCCAAGGCGCAGTGTGGCTGTTCAGCCACCGGTGTTTGCAAGCATATCTTGATGGCCGTGCTGCACTTGCGCGGTACGATTGAACCAGAGACTAGTGCAGATAAGATCTCGGCCTATTCAGAAATTTCAAAACTGTCGCTAGATGAGATCGAACGGTTTGCCGGGGGCGACTGGCCACAGGCCCTGCGCATCGCGGCTTTATCTAAAGGTGCGGTACCCACATCAAATGACAACAGCTGTGTCGTCAGGCTTCAGGCGGCCTCAGGTCCGGTGACCTTCCTTGCCGGAGGTGGGCTTCGCGCGGCCATGTTTAAAGGCACAGAAGGTCGGCGCAAGCGAACCGTTGCAGCTGCGGCTCTCGTATTGTGCAAACACGACCTTCCAGATGTTGAGGAAGTACAGGCCCAAGTAGATCCCAAACTTCTGGAGAATGCCGGTGCAGCGGTATGCAGCGCATTACAGCATGGCTTGAAAGGCAATCCGCTGTTGGCGCAAGACAGGCTGAACGATCTTGCCATTTCTGCTCGGGCTGACGCTGTGCCACGGCTGGCGGCTATGTTGCGCGGTGCTGCAATGCATGCAGGCCAGCTTGCAACTCATGCTCCCAACGCAGATCCTGTTGTCTATCTGACCGAATTGTCAGCGTGTTACGCCCTGATCAGGGCGCTAGTGATAGCACCGGATGACCCGTTGCTGACAGGGCAATTACGGCGTGATTATCAACCTGCTGAGCCGTTTGAGCTTGCAATTCTTGGCGTGAGTAAGTGGCGCACACCAGCAGGGGCACGGGGCTTAACGATATACGGATGGGATGGGGAGCGCTTTTTATCTTCTGGCCCTGCGCGTGCTGCAGGCTCAGATATCACTTTTTCAATAGACAAAGCCTTTGAGCAGTCCTGGTGGCAGGGATTAGCTCCCTCACAAATGCCCGGTAAAGTTCTTCATTTTCGAGAACCCCGCATCTCAGAGGATGGTATCCTGCCAAGGCAGCTTCAAGTGGCACCTGACCCAAACCCGTTGAGGCTGGAAAGCTTGCCATTCTTTGCAGATTGGCAGCGAATGCGGGCTGATCTAGTACGCCGAATGGGCATTGGGCTGCGCATGATGTATCGCCCCGAGCCCTCTTTAATCTGGTTTGCATCCGCTACTGCACCTTACTTTGATGAAATTAACCAGTGCTATAAGGTCGATGTCCACGATGCTGAAGGCCACGAACTGAAACTAAATGTGCCGGATAAACAAGTAGGACAACTACTTTGTAACTGGCAGCATAATATTCAAGGTGCGTTGATTGAAGGGGTACCGGAGGGAGAGGGCGTCTTTTTTCGGCTTATCAGTCTATACGCTAAAGCACCATTCGAGATCTGGAATGTAACTGCAGAGGGTCCACCTGAAGCTTGGACCAAGATCACCAACTGGCAAAAGTTTCGCGGACAGGTACACAAAGTCATGCGCTCGACGCAGCGCCCCTTGTTTTCTAATCAGCTAAGCGCTTTTTCCTTTGAGACCTTGCAGGCCCTGTGTGATGGCTTTTCCGCTCCTGAGGATGCTAAGAAATTTGCGGAATTAGTGCAAAAAGCAGAGGAGTTAGGCTTGACCAATCTTGCTAGGACCCTTTCCCAAGTAGAGCTACAAGACCGCCAGGCGGTTTTAAAACTCTGCTGGAAGGTTGTGCTAATCCGACGTGCAGCGTTGCTAAATGACAGTCTTATTGGAAAGTAACAAAAACACGCACCCAAAAAGCCCCCCCCCAAGTGTCCTGCCACGCTACTGAAATTAGATAAGTAGAGCTAACTTTTTTGCCGTTTGCTGCAGGTGCGAAAGTACAGCTTTGACCAATAGCTGACATACGGCCCTATTCTAGGAACACTCGGCCAGAGCACGTTTCAATCATGAGTTGATTTTGATCGATTTGTTGCGACGTGACCGTTGAAGCCATTCGTTTCGCTTGTGAGCACCAATATTAGGGGTTCTCTATTGGCTTCAAGAGAAAAATAAAGCAACAGCGACGATCATTCCTGCTGCAATCGATAGTTTTCGTGGTGGTGATAGAGTTGAGGGAGCAGGTGTTGTGCGGAGGAATATGTAGGCGAGGGCGACGCCAAAAACACCTCGAAGGGATTGTGCGACATTGGCTTGTAACACACCGCTGCTTTTGAAGCCAAGAACCAGCAGTGTAACAGCCATCAACCAAGTGACGGAAATCCATTTGCATTTAAAGACGAGGTGGTGATCAACCTTGCATGGAAGTGCCGAGATGAGGCAGATCAACCCACAGAACAGATAGTTGATTGAGACAGTAACCCATACCTGATCTAACTCGGAAAAATTCTGCAAAGATTTCGAGTATTGGGTGATCGAGTGATCTGAGATGGCATATCCCAAGCATGCAAGTGAGATCAGAAGTAGAGGCACCCAATCGATCTTTCCTGCGCTTTTGGAAAGGCAAATAGCAAGAACAAGAATGCCCAACACCGCAAATAATTGCTGAAGGTTTAGCGTATCACCCAGCAACACGAAGCCGAGTGCTGCTAGAATTGGTATTTTTAGAGTAAGCAGAGGAGAGATTATAGAGGCTCCGCTTTTCTGGAGTGCTGCCAGAAATAAAACTTGTGCACCGATATAGGGGATGTTGACCATAAGCAGCGGAACTACATGATCAAAGGACACAGTGCTCCAGAGCTGAAAACCAATAAACGGGATTGCTGCTATTATGCCCATCCCGATATGTACGGCAATGATGATCTGAGTACCTGTGGCATTGACGTTATCCTGGCATTTCTGTGTCAATACATAGTTGAGAGCCTGACAGAAAGCACCTGTTATACTGGCAGTTAGCCCTACATCCATAATTTTGGATCCCCAGTAACTTATCGGAAACTAGTCGGCTATGTTGCTAGTCAGAGCACGGGCATGACGTATCAGGCGCCCAACTTCCGGCCAATCATGAGTTGCCATTAACTTAGGATCCACCATCCATGAACCACCGCAACAGATGACGGAAGATAGTGCGAGGTAATCGTTGACGTTCGCGGGATGAATGCCACCAGTCGGCATAAAGCGAAGGTCTTTGTAAGGAGCTGAGACTGACTTGAGCATTTTGATACCGCCTGCTGCTTCTGCGGGAAAAAACTTCAGCGTTTTCAGCCCAAGATCAAGTGCCTGTTCCATCTCACCTGGCGTCATAGCGCCAGGAATGACATCCAAATCGTTATTAAGGCAGTAACTTATAGTTTGAGGATTGAAACCTGGAGAAACAATCATCGAAGCGCCCGCATTAGATGCAGAGCGAGCTTGCTGACTGTTCAGGACTGTGCCCGCAATCAAAAGAAGCTCTGGGAATTCTTTTGCAAAGACTTCGAGGGATGCGAGAGCGGGTTTCGTTCGCAAAGTTACTTCAGCGACGGGTAGGTCATTGACAATCAGTTGCTCAGCCAGAGGTTTGACTTGCTCAAGTGATGAGATTTGAATGACTGGAACGACTTTATAGGCTTCCAGTACACGGACTTTACTGTTCATTTCGGTTCCAGAGTTTTTTTTGGGGGGCCAAGTTCAGGAGAAAAACTCCCCCTGAACTTGCTGGCATTTGTCCCTATTAAGGCTGCAAGTAAGATTTCTTGCCGACCTTCAAACGCCAGATCTTGAAATTAGAGGTTTCAGGGTTCTCAAAGTTCATATTCCCATCCACCCAAGTGTGCAGATTGTTGGATGTGATATAAAGATCGCCATTCGGTCCCCATGCCAATGTATCTGGCCAAACCATGGTTTTGTCATAGGCGAGACGAGTGACGTCACCGGTTTCAGCATCACGATGCATGAGTCCGTTGAGTGTCAGGCCTGTCATGTAAAGGTTTCCATCCCGGTCGGCAGTCATGCCATCAGTGTTGGAAGGTAGAGTAGTCACAACACGAACACTTGCTTGCAGCACATCTTCAGAACGGCTGAAATCACGCAGCAAAGCGGTCTCGATAGCATACAGCGTGTTACCGGTCAGATTAGTCCAGTAAAGGGTCTTTCTATCACCAGACAGAGCGATACCGTCAGCACCTGTTAGCATAGGATTTTTGGAGAGTACTGGTTCACCATTGATGTTGAAGAAGAAGTTCTTCTCGTTATTGGTGAACTTGGTACCAGCAAGAACCCGGCGCGCTGTATTTGTATTACTGTCATAGACAATCAAGCCGCCATCCAAGGGCTGACAGAAGATTCCTGAATCGGTGATGTAAGCAAAGCCGCTATCGTTATCGATGGCAAGATCATTCAGGAAAGAGCACTTACGATTACTGTCTTTTTCACTGAACTCATAACGTTGAACTTCTTGATCCTTATCAATGTCCCAAAGAACAAGCTTCTCATCACCAGCTTTACTTGGCTGACCTGCAACATGCCCCTGATCCAGAATCCACATGATGTTGTTGCGATCAATCTCAAAGCCAAGAACAGCTTTTAACCCCTTCGCATTATCCATGCTGTTCATTTCCTCAGAGGGATATGGAACAAGCACTTTTCCTTCCGAGGTATCTTTCAATTTAGAAAGCGTTGCCGGGATCTCTGGGCCACCCCAGCGAGCAGTTGACACATACAAATTGCTTTGCCTGTCGACTTTTACGCCCTGCATCAGAGATTTGCCGAAAAGCTTACTGTTCTCCCAGGTGGTTCTTACTTGTGTATCCTGTACTTCGTAAGGAAGTGAGTTCCATTCAGTAACGATTTCCAGTTTTGGACCAGCCAATGCTGTAGATGCAACAAGTGAAAGTACAGCTGCACCAAGCAGCTTTGAGACGATCTTCATGGGTTCTCCCTTTCCTTAGAAGTCCGCTTTATGAAATGTTTTCTTGAAAAGCTGCGACTTGTGCCGCAGTAGGAATTGGCACAACTGCGCCGTATCCTGTTGTGGTCAGCGCTGCAGCGCAGTTGGCATAAACCAGCGCCTCTTGTGGGGTTTTTCCAGCAACAATCTGACTGAAAAATGCACCGGAAAAACAGTCTCCAGCACCGGTCGCGTCAACAGTCTCAACCTTGTGGCCTTTTGCTGTGAAGCGTTCACCGGTAGTTGCGACCATTGCACCTTCTGGCCCCATCTTGAGCACAACGGTTTTTGCACCAAGATTCAGGTAGAAGTCCGCAATTTCGTTTGCATCATTGAGCCCCGTCAGCAGCCGCGCTTCATCAAGGCTCGGCATGCAAAAGTCGACGTGGCGAGCCGTTTCATGAATAACCGCCCGTGCGCGATCCAAAGTCCATAGTTTGAGGCGTAAGTTGGTGTCAAAAGAAACCAACGTATTGTGTTTTTTCGCCAGTTCAATGGCCGCAAACACTGCATCGCAAGAGCCATTGCTGATGGCATGTGTGATCGCTGATGTGTGCAAGAGTTTAGCGTCGGCGATCAGGTCCTCGGGCAGATCAGTTGGTGATACAAGAGAGGCTGCCGAACCTTCACGATAAAAGGTGAAGTGATGGCCGCGCTCATCGTGTGAGATGAAGTAGATACCAGTTGGCGCGGTTGGGTGGCGTTGGATCCAGTCAGTCAAGACCCCTTCCGCATTCCAGAGATCAACAAACTGATCACCGAACACATCTGAACCAAGATGAGCAAACATCGCGACTTTGGCACCCTGGCGCGCTGCGCTAACCGCAAAGTTGGACGTGTCGCCACCATAACCGCTGAGATAGGAAACCGGTTTGTCCTGACCCGGAAGCTGACTAAACTCCAGAAGAGGTTCACCAAAAGAAACAATATCGATGGACATAGGGTACTCCAAAATGCGGTGGCTCCTGATAAGCCACCGCTATGATCTAAGAAAATTAGATGCGGCCGTACTTGGCCAGTCCATCGCGTAGAGAGCCGGAGTCGATGATCAACTTGGCTTGCTCAAGTTCACGTTCATCAATGGACTTGGAGAGTTCTAGGACAGCTTCAACTTTGTCTTTTGGAACGCATACAACACCATCAACATCACCAATGATCAGATCACCTGGGTTGATGGTTACGCCGCCAATCTCGACAGGTTTGTTGGCATCAATAGTTTTGAAGCGACCAAGCGTGGTACCTGGAGTTACAGTTTTCGAGTAGACAGGGAAGTCATAGTCACGGCGAATTTCTGCAATATCGCGCAACCCACCATTCAGAACAGCGCCTTCATGCTTGTTTGCAACGGCACCTGCGGTCATCAAACCACCCCAGACTGCAACTGTTTCCAGAGCTTCGCAGCCGGTGATTACAATAACGGACCCTTCCTCGGACTCATCAATTGCATCAAGGGCGTGCTGAGGAGGGAGTTTCTCTTGTGTTACATCTTCGAGGATGGTTACAGCCGGACCGACAATTTTCTTCTCGTTGATACGATTTTTAATGCTGAATGGCAGGAACATCGTTTCGCCAATGAGTTGATCACATGCATCCGCGATGGATGCGGTGGAGAAAATGGCACGGTAGCCTTCGATAATATCTTTGCTGTACATGGAACTAGCCTTCAGTTTGGAGGAACTTACGAGTTGACCCAGTTCTTGGGTTGCTCTCCGTCGAACACACGCAGCACTTCAACAGCTGCTTTATGTTGGAGCTCGACGACGGATTCTTCAGTGAACCAAGCGGTGTGATCTGTGCAGATGGTGTTTGGCAGGGTGAGCAGAGGATGGTCCTTGCGCACGGGCTCTTGCTCGAAAACGTCAATGGCCGCAGCGAAAATCTTCTTGTTCTTCAAGGCATCGTGAAGAGCATCTTCATCAACCAACCCACCGCGGCCTGTGTTTACAAGCACCGCATTTGGCTTCATTTTGCCCAAAATCTCAGCATCAATCATGTGTCTGGTTTTGGCGTTCAGGGGAGCATGGAGTGAGATGAAGTCTGCTTCTGCGCAAAGCGTCTGGAGGCTGACGAGATCTACGCCCGCTTCCAGAGCCGCTTCGACAGATAATGCAGGATCGGCTACCAGAGTACGTGAGAAACCAAGGCCTTCAGTCTTTTGCGCAAAACATCGAGCAATACGACCAAACCCCACGATGCCGAGTGTTTTCCCAGCCATGCGGACCATTGGTTCAGCTTGGCCAACCCCCCATCTTCCGGAACGTACATCTTGATCGCGGCTCGGAATTCTACGTGTAGCGGAAAGCATGAGTGAGACGGCATGCTCAGCAACGTCTTCGGACCCGTAATCGGGTACGTTAGCGACGTAGATCCCTTTGTCCTTTGCTGCTTTCAGGTCAATGTTATCTACACCAACTCCATAACGAACAACGATCTGACAGCGCTTCATGAGTGAAATTAACTCAGCATCAATCTGTGCTTCGCGTACCAAGACAGCATCTGCATCTATGATTTCAGTCTCGATTTTAGATCGGTCAGTTCCAATCGGTAGTGCGACAATCTTCGCGTTGTATTGCTGAAGTACCGTCTCTTCTTCTTCATAGCTCAGGTAACCTGGCTCAATGACCACGATCTTTTTCATTATCTGCCCCAAAAGTGACATGTTAGTTATGAGATATAAGAAAGATCGAGATTAAAAAATTGGCAAGTGAAAAATATAACACACAGGCAAATTTGTGATTTACGCCGCGTATTCGTTGTGGATAATGTCGTGATACGTAAATTTACGCTTGAATATCTGAGATTTCAGAAAAATATAGATAACATAACTGAAATGTTAATTGGGAGTGTTGTTATGTTTTTGAAGAAGACAGCAATGTTTGTTGCTTTAGCGTGTTCCGTCTCTTTCGCTGGGATGGCTAATGCAGAAACGACAATTCAAGTGGGGCATGGAGCGGCTGACACCTACCATATGCATAAAGCATGGGTTAAATTCAAAGAAATCATCGAAACTGAATCTGACGGTGAAGTACGGGTAGACATTTTCCCAAATGGTCAAATCGGGGGGGACCGAGAACTGACCGAGTCAGTGCAGTCTGGTGTCATTGATATGACTGCACCTGTTGTTGAAGTGATGGCTGGTTGGGATCCGGCTTTCTCTGTTCCAGGTCTCCCTTATACCTTTGCCAATCGAGCAGACGCGCTTGATGCTCTTTACGGCGAGTTTGGCGATATGCTGCTTAACCGCGTTGAAGATTTCGGCATCAAGGGTCTGGGCTGGATGGAAAATGGCATCCGCAACATTACAAGCAATGTCGGTCCAATAGAAAAACCTGCAGACCTTGAAGGTGTAAAACTGCGTACTATGCAGGTTGAAGCCCATATGGATGCCTTTGCTGCCATGGGTGCAAATCCAACGCCAATGTCATTCAATGAGGTTTATTCCGCTCTGCAGCAAGGTGTTGTTGATGCCCAGGAAAACCCTCTTGGGCATATCTATTCTTCACGCTTTTATGAGGTTCAGAAGTTCCTGACACTGTCCGGCCACGTATACTCAACACATATGGTTCTGGCCAACATGGATTTTTACAACAACCTCTCTGAAAAGAACCGGAAACTTGTCGATTCTGCTTTGAAACGTGCAATCGACTACCAACAGGATGTGATCGCCTCCGAAGAGCTGGACCAACTAAAAGCGATTGAAGCTGCTGGTGTAAATGTGACTCGTTTGAATGATGCAGAAATTGGCGCGTTCCAGAAAGTGACTGCCCCAATTCGCGACAAATACTTCGAGTTGGTCGATGCCAAACTCATTCAAGCTCTCAAAAAATAAACATAAACAGCTGACCCGGCAGGTCCCACCTGCCGGGTGATAAGAGGTGGGTTATGTCATCACTAAGGTTTATCGAGAAGAATGCAGAGGCTTATCTAATAAACTTCCTGTTGTTTAATATTGTGCTCTGGGTCTTTGTACAGGTCATTATGCGCTACATCTTCGCAAGCTCGTTGCCGTGGAGCGAAGAGTTTGTCAGGTGGTGCTTCATTTGGTTTATCTGGGTGGGGGTGAGCTACGGTTTCAAAACACGCCGTCATATTTGTGTAACTGCGCTTATCAATGGTCTGCCACCAAAAGCTAAAGCAATAATTGGCATCATCACAAATCTGCTAGTCCTGTGGTGCATGGTTAAGCTGTTTCTATACGGCTGGAAGCAAGTCTCAAGCCCTATCATCACTAGGCAATCATCCATCGTACTCTACTGGCCACTTTCCGATGTGCGGGTTGGTATGCAATGGCTTTACGCATCCTTGCCAATTGGCGCTTTGTTGAGCTCTCTACGCCTCGTTCAGAACGTGATTGTGGATCTGATTGCACTTAAAGGCCCTTCCGAGGCCACCGTTCCACTTCATTCCAATACAGGGGGCAACTGACAATGGTTTCCTTTACCCTCTTCGGCACCTTCATTTTGCTGGTTTTCCTTGGCGCACCAGTTGCAATTTGCCTCGGCTTCGCATCTCTTGTGGTCCTCGAATATCTGCCGCATACGCCGAACATTACGCTGCTGGCAAAAAGTGCCGTCATGGGTGGCAACTCTTTTCCCCTGGTTGCCATTCCACTGTTTGTTTTGGCAGGTGAAGTCATGCAACGCGGTGGATTGTCCGCGCGCATCGTAGGCGCCGCCTATACTTTGGTTGGGCATTTTAAAGCAGGTCTGGCCTATGTGAATGTCTTAGCGAGCATGTTTTTTGCTGCTATCTCAGGCTCTTCACCGGCAACCGTTGCTGCAATCGGCTCTAACATGATTCCGGAGATGGAGCGCCTCGGGTACCGTCGATCCTTCTCCGCAGCAATTACTGCGGCCGCCGGTATCACCGGCGTCATGATCCCCCCAAGTATTCCGCTGATCATTTATGGTGTCACGGCAAACCAATCGATCGGGAAACTCTTCCTTGCAGGTATTGTTCCGGGAATTCTTTTTGGTTTGGGTTACATGCTGGTGGCACGATGTATCATCTCCAAAAATTTCACTCCCAATACGCATGAAGGTTCGCAGCTCGACCGGGCAACAAAGGATGTGAACATTAAGCGATCCGGATGGCGCCAGCATTCCCTGTGGGCTCTGATTATCCCGGTAATCATCCTAGGTGGAATATATGGAGGGGTCTTTACGCCGACTGAAGCAGCCGGCGTTGCTGTGGTCTATGCTCTGTTTGTTAGTCTGATTGTTTATCGGGATTTGAAATTCCGTGAGCTTGGCTCTGTCTTCCTGAACTCAGGTCTGACATCTGCAACGGTTTTGGTCATGGTGGTTATGGCCGCATCCTTCGGGCGTTTGCTCACGCTGGAACGTATCCCAGTGGAAGTCGCAGACATGATTATTCAGCTCTCTGATAATCCGATCATTGTTCTGCTACTCATCAACATCATGCTTTTGATCGTTGGCATGTTCATGGAAACAATTGCGTCGATCATCATTTTTACGCCGATCCTACTGCCGATTGTTCAGCATTTAGGCGTAGATCCGGTCCATTTTGGTGTGATCATGACAGTAAATCTTGCAATTGGGTTCTGTACGCCGCCTTTGGGTGCAAACCTATTCGTTGCAACTGGCGTGGCAGAGGTCTCCCTTGAAAGCCTTGTTAAGGCGATCTTACCATTCCTCTTATCGATGTTTGTGATGTTGATGGTAGTGACCTACTTGCCGCAGGTGACGATGTTCTTGCCTTCCTTGCTCAATTAAGGACGGATGACAGGAAACTTTGCCAAAATAACAAATTGTATTATAAGGCAAATTGAGTGATGGAAGGTGATACGTATTTTCCTTCACTCTTTTTTTGATCCATTTTCTGAGATTCCGATGGCACAAGATTTGCTCAAAGATGTTGTTTACAAACGCATTCGTGAAATGATCATCAATGGCACGTTGCCAATGGGGAGCAAGCTATCTGAAACTGTTCTGGCCAAGCGACTGGAAGCAACAAAAGCTCCGATACGTGATGCCGTAAAACGGCTTCAAAGCGAAGGTCTCGTTCAGATCAAACCTCAAAGTGGCACCTTCGTTTTCAGTCTTTCTCAGACTGAGTTCAATGAACTGCTCGAGTTTCGATACTATATTGAATCTCAGGCTATGCAGCTTTCCTTCGAAAAGAACTGCAAAGCGTTGTGCCAGAGCATTCGGTACATACTGGATAAGATGAGTGTGTGCATGGAACGCAACGGCACGCTTGAATACCTGGGACTGGACAATGAGTTTCACCAGGTACTGATTGATTTTTGCGACAACGCTTATTTTGTTGAAGCTTACGCACTGATTTCTACGCGGATGGCAACCGCCAGAAATTATCTGGGTAGCAACGAGCAGCATATGTTACGTTCCTATGAACAGCACGTGAGTATCCTCCAGGCCCTGCAAAGCAACAACATTCAAGAAGCAAAAAACCTCCTTCGCAGCCACATCCTCCCAGAAAAGGGCGCTTACTGGGGTGATATCTTGCTACGCTTTAAAAACTAAATTCCCCATTCCATAACCGCACATAAATGGAACTAAGTGGCTTGTAAGGCTCCTGTTTTTTCCAAGTAACACAGCAAGTAATCAATGAAGCGCTGCGCCAGTGGATTTTCTTCCTGTGCGGACAAATAACTTAAGACGCTAGTTACTGGTAGCCCTGGTAGGGCGCTCTCAATCACAGGAATGTCCTCCAGCAATGCAGAGGCCGGTAGAATGGAAACTCCAAGCCCCGCTTTTATGGCGGACTGTACAGCCTGAATGGAGTTCGCAGTGATTGAGATCTTCCAATCTGAGGCCATGGCTTCCATGGCAGAGATTGCTATAGCGCGATAGCTGCATGGTTCCTGCATCAAGATCAGTTCCAGTGGTTTATCAGCCGCAGGCAGCTGCCCGCACCAGACCAGCGGCTCCTGCCATAACTGTTTGCCGCCAGAGGCCTCTGGTCCGGCGAATACCACATCCAGCTC
>NZ_FREX01000004.1 GCF_900143565.1 Pseudovibrio sp. Alg231-02
GGGGCCTCGTCCTTGTGGGCGTTCTTGTGCTCGGCCTTGGCGGCTGGTCCTCCGTTGCCAAGATCAACAGCGCAGTGATCACCTCTGGCTCCATCGCTGTCGATGGACAGGCCAAGAAGGTGCAGCATCAGGAAGGCGGCATTGTCGGCGAAATCCTCGTCAAAGATGGCGATGAAGTCAAAGCCGGTGATGTGCTGTTCCGCCTTGATGAAACGGTAGTGAAAGCCAATCTGGCCATCACTCGCAAGCGTCTTCATCAGATGCAGGCGCAGGAAGCCCGCCTTTCTGCCGAATGGCGCAATGACGCTCAGGTCACCTTCCCGGAAGTTCTGGTTGAGCTGGCAAAGACCGACAAGATTGCTGCCACTGCTCTGGATGGTGAGCAAGCTCTCTTTGCTGCCCGTCAGCAAGGCATCAAAGGCCGCAAGAAGCAGCTTGGCGAGCAGATTGCTCAGCTGGAGCAGCAGATTGAAGGCTTGCAGGTGCAGCGCGATGCGAAAGCTGAAAGCATTGATCTTGTCACCCAGCAACTCGCCGACTTTGCTTCTCTTTTGGAAAAGCGCCTGATCAACGCCTCTCAGGTCACCGCCATCAAGCGGGAACGGGCCGAGCTGGTTGGTGATCGCGGCGGGTTGATCTCGCAGGTCGCTCAGACCAAGGAAGCCATCAGCGAAAAGCGCGTGCAGATCCTGCAGCTGGACGAAGAGTTTTTGGAAAAAGTTCTGTCTGACCTGCAAAACATCCGCTCGCAGATTGCCGAGCTGGAAGAGCAGGAAGTGGCTGCACAGGACCGCCTGAAGCGCATTGACATCCGCGCGCCACAATCCGGTTATGTGCACCAACTCAACGTTCACACTGTTGGCGGCGTGATCGCACCGGGTGATACGCTTATGCTGGTGGTGCCGGAAGACAGCGATCTGGTGATTGAAAGCCGTGTTCAACCGGTCGATGTGGATCAGCTGCAAGTGGGACAGGACGCTTATGTGCGCCTTGCCGCTTTCGATCAGCGCACCACACCAGAGCTGGGCGCAGCCGTGCTCAACGTCTCCCCGGATCTGACCCGTGATGAAGTCACCGGCGAGCCCTTCTATCTGGCACGTCTGAAGATCTTAGAGAGCGAAATGCCAAAGCTGAATGGCCAGACCCTCGTCCCCGGAATGCCCGTCGAAGGCTTCATCCAAACCGGCGAACGCACCGTCCTCTCCTACTTCATAAAACCCATGCAAGACCAAATCGCCCATGCGCTCAAGGAGAAGTAAGGAACCCCTTACTTCTTCGGAAGGCGACTTCATTGATTTTTGAGGTCGTGAGGACTAGAATAATAACCGGAGTGGAAAGGGAGCTTACGCCCCCTTCCCTTTTCTTATTTGAAAGAGACTCGGAGTTGCATTAGCCAGCTGTTCCGAGTCTTTTTCATTTTAAGCGTGAGTGAAATGGGGAATAACCTCATCCCATCACCTCCGGTTTAAAGGCAAGGCTGTTGCCTCAGTCGGATAAGCCTATCTTGTCCGATGCATTGGCTGGCACAACACAGCTGCTTTCGCCCTCAAAGAGCCCTCAGCTTACCATCGAACATCGCGAACTTTATCTCCCTGATTTTGGGAGTGGTATTTGTTTGGCCAATAAAAAAGCGGCTCTGGGAGCCGCTTTTTCTGTTCTTGTGAAGGCCCTCGCAAACTCGCGAGGGCCTTCTTTTTGCTTAAACGAGCATTTCGCTTGGGCTGCTGAGGTCCAGGCCGATGACGAGTGGGTCATGGTCGGACGCGCCGTACTGGTCGTCAGTGTAGAAACCAGCATCGGTGAAGCGGCTGTTGTAGCTGAGCAGGTCTGGCTCATCAGCATTGATGTGCCACTCAGCAAGGCCGGTCACCTGATCAGCAAGGCTGTCGGATGCCAGAGCGTGGTCCAGAGAACCGCGCTGACCATCAAACACGAAGCTGTACGCTTCATCGCCCAGGTACTGAGACAGAAGATCGGTCATGTCGCCGCCCTCTACCAGTTCCTGTACGGAGTCGCCTTTGCCGTAGGTGTTCAAGTCACCGATCACGAGGATGTCCGGATCAAGACCTGCACCTGCATATTCCGTTCTCAGCCACTCATGCAGCTCTTTTGCTGCATCTTCACGTGCCTGAGCCCAGAAGGCCTGCCCATCACCTTGATCGTAGTTTGGATCAGCGATCAAGGCATCCAGATCTGCCTGTACCTGGTCAACATCAGCTGCCGGAATGGTACCTGCATCCAGTTTACCCTGAATGTCTTCCACCAGATCGCTCAGGCCGCTTGGACCCTTGGACTTGTAGTGGTTAACCGCAAGGGTAAAGCGCTCGCCGTTTGCATCCTCAAAAGTGGTTGCAACGGTTGGGCGGTTACGCTGGAAGTCACCTACATATGAACGATCAGCAAAGTCCTGCAGACGATCCGCAATCGCGTAAGTCGCATCCGCACTTGTTTCCTGATAGGTGTAGGTTTCTGTCTCAATGACAGTCAGCTTGCCAGGACGGTAGATCATACCGGTGGTGATGGCATCAGACCCGATCGGAGCCCCGTCAGTCGGGTTCACGAAGGTGTAAAGCTCATCAGTCCGGCCCTGAGCGGTCAGTTCCGCATTCAGTGCATCAACAAGAGCGCTGATTGCAGAGGCATCATCAAAGCCGTTGTTCTCCAGTTCCTGAAGACCAAAGACATCCGCATCGATATCAAGCATTGCCTTGACGATCTTGTCGGTTTGACGCGCAAGATCTGCCTCGGAGCTCGCACCGCGCTGACCAAGACTGGTGAAGTAGTTCAGCACGTTGAAGCTGGACACTTTCAGATCACCGCCCACATCAGCAGGCTGGTCAGGACGTGCACCGGAGTTGGTGCTCTCATCGATGGAAATCTGGCCGTCAACGATCAGAGTATGACCATCGAAGCCTTCGGTGAGAATGCCTTCGATCGGTGCATCGATCTCTGTGCCAAGACGCAGAGTTGCCCCTTCAGAGAAGTCATCACCGCTGTCCAGATACCCATTGCCGTTGTCGCCGTTTTCTTCGGTAACTGGCACGTAGGTGAACTCGTCAGGGTTCTGCTCAGAAGAACCATCATCGATAAGGATGCGGTTGTTCTGGTTCATTTCCTGATGTTCGATGATCTGGTCAAGCTCATCCTGAGGATCGTACAGATGGGTTGCCTGATACTGGGCGCCAGCGGAAACTGTAATTTGACCGTAGCGGTCGAAATTGAAGTTTTCGATGACTGTCAGAGCATCGTCTGTTCCGGAGCCAACGCTGACGCGCATGCCTTCCAGAGCTTCCAGGTTCTGCTGGCTTGTTGGAGACAGAAGTACCTGCATGTATTCTGGCAGATCATTGCCGGAAGACAGGATGCTCAAATCACCAATGTTTGTCAGCTGTGTCTGGCCACCAAACTCTGCAACGGTACCACCGAAGGACACTTCATCACCAACTGCAACGGTTGGAGCCGCGCCGGTGTAAACGAAGATACCTTCAGAAGTTGCGGAGTTGCCGTCGCTGTCAGTTGTTTCTTCCTGCAGATAGAAACCACTGCTGGTCACGCTTGTTACAAGCGCGCTGACGTAAACGAACTCACCAACCATGCCGGATTCTGCACCGTCACCCTGAATGGTGGAGATGAGCGTAGGCGCGGTATCGTCGTTCACAACAGTGCTGGTTGCTGTCTTGGTTGTGATCTTGCCACCCGTTGGGTTGCTCAAGGTCACAGACAGGGCTTCGCTCAGCTCGGTTGTTTCATCGCCAGTGATGTTGACTGTGATGGTCTTGGTGGTTTCACCAGCTGCAAACTCGATGCTGCCAGATGGCAGAGTGCCACCGAAGTCAGCTGCATCAACGTCGCCGCCAACAGCAAAGTCAACAGTGCCAGCCTCAGACAGATCACCATCACGGGTCACTGTGAACTCGAAGGAGGTTACGCCGCTGTCGCCTTCAGCTTTGGAGTCAGCTTCCGCTGCGATAGCGTAGGTTGTGGACGTACCGCCACCGCCTGTGGTATCGCCTTCCAGCTGCAGGTTTTGCAGAACGAATGCTTCATTGCTGCCGTTTGCAGAGCCTTCAACGATGATGGTTAGCTCGGAGCCTGAACCTTCCAGATCAGCAACAAGTGTTTGCAACTGGTTGGTAAGAACAAGGCCAGAGTTGGTTTCAACCATCGGATCGTTCAGATCAACAACCTTACCGCTGGCAAGGGTGTAAGACTGAGCGCCATCATTGTCAGAGGTGAAGGCGAACAGAGTTTGCTCTTCGCCACCATCAATGGAATAGCGGATGGAAATGGTGTCATCAGACTCGAAATCACCCATTGCACCAGCATCCAGAGACAGGCTGATATTGCTGTAATCTGAGATGTCGAAGCGCCAGGTCGCGACCAGCGGGTCACCATTAGGATTGTCGTCGTTGACAGTATCGGTCAGACCGAAGAACTCACCAGTGTTGGAGACTTCATCGATAACGCCGACTGCATCATTCTCGAAGCTGCCATTGGTGGAATCGACCAGCGAGAACGGAGCGTCGGCAGCAGTGTACTTGCCAAAGCCGTCTGCAGGACTGGTGAAGTCTGGTGCAGTGCTGGTGTACTCGATCAGACGATCATTCTGTGAGTCCACCATGTCAAACGCGAAGGTTTCGCGCACAACAGCCGGGTTGCCCAGGATCTTCAGGTTCTGCAACGCAAACGCTTCAGAACTTCCGTCTGACTTGCCTTCAACGCTGATGGTCAGCTCAGAGCCAGTGCCTTCCAGATCAGACACGAGGGTCTGCAGCTGGTTGGTCAGCACAATGCCTGCGTCTGCATCAGTGAGCGGATCATCCAAATCAACAGTCTTGCCGCTGGCAAGGGTGTAGGTCTGTGCACCGTCATTGTCAGAGGTGAAGGAGTACAGAACCTGCTCTTCGCCACCATCAATGGAGTAGCGGATCACAAAGGTGTCTGTGCCTTCAAAGTCACCCATTGCACCAAGATCAAGGGAAAGACCCAGATCTTTGTAGCCTGCAATGTCGAAGGTCCAGGACGCTGTCAGTTCGCCATCATTGTCATTGTTGATGCTGTCGGTTACGCCGAAGAACTCACCAGAGTTGGTGGCTTCATCGATGATACCCAGAACGTCATTCTCAAAGCCGCCATTTGTGGAATCGACCAGTGAGAACGGCGCGCTGTCTGCAGTGAACTTGCCGAAGCCATCAGCAACGCTGGAGAAATCAGGCGCAGTGTTGGTGAAGCTCACCAGGCCCTGATTTTGAGAGTCAACCATGTCGAACGCGATTACGTCACGCACAACTTCGTTTTCGTCTTCAACAGTGACGGAAACACTTTGAGTGTCAGAACCGCCGTCAGCATCGGTGACAGTGACTTCAACCTGATAAACGTTGTCGCCATCAGCATCTGCTGGTGCTTCAAAGTCAGGAGCTGTCTTAAAGCTCAGCTGACCAGTTTCAGCGTCGATCTCGAACAGGCCAGCATCAGTACCAGAAACGGAATAGGACAGGTCTGTGTTGTCTACGTCGGTTGCAGATGCAGTTGCCAACTCAGTGGTGTTTTCTGCAACGGAAACATCAGAAGCGACAGACAGAACCGGAGCCTGATTAGAACCAGTCACAGTAACAGTAACGGTGACGTCTTTGGTGCTGCCATTGCCGTCGGTGACTGTGTAAGTAAAGGTATCTTCTGCAGTCTCGCCTTCACGCAGGCTGTCAAACACACTGCCTGGGTTGTAGGAGACCTGACCGTTCTCAAGAGAGACGGTTGCGCCAGATGCGCTGCTTGCGGAAACTTCAGTGATTGTCAGCGTATCGCCGTCATAATCCTTGTCGTTTTCCAGCAGAGTGGCAGCCTCAATCACAAGACCTTCATCGCCGGATGCAACAGCATCTTCGCCAGCGCGGATCTCATTGTTGCGACCATCCAGATAGTAAGTGTAGTCGTCAGCTGCGAAGTGAACTGCCTCGACATTCATCAAGGTGTCTTTTTCAGAGCCGTCATTTGCGATGACTTTGGTCTTTGGATTCCACCAGCGACCACGCTGCTGGAATGAATAGTCATCGATTGAGCCTTCATAAACGGCTGTATCGAAACCACGACCACCATTGATGCTGTCATTGCCTGCACCACCATGGATGACATCGTCGCCACCAGCTGCGCTGATGCGATCGTTGCCTTCACCAGCAAAGATAAGGTCATTGCCCTTACCTGCCCGGATCCAGTCATTTCCAGCATATGTGGAGATGGTATCGTTACCGTTGAAACCCCAGACCCAATCAATACCGTCGGTACCCGTGATGACGTCATCCCACCACGTGCCAAAGTTTACGCTGATCGAGTAGAAGTTAAATCGAGGAAAGAAATTGAACATGTATCAACCCCGTTACAGTTCATCTTATCCGAGTCCGTCACTCCCCTCCCAGTTTTGAGCCGGGAGCCAAGACGAACGATTATTTTTTGCTAGATGCCCGAAAGATTTTCTGCAGCATGCATCGACAGTTTTCTCGATGTAGAGGGTGACGTAAAGGACGTATTGATCAATTTTTCACTTTTCGCATATTATTTCGAATAATATTTTCTTTTGTGAAATTTTTTTCAACTTCGCGTTGCATATCAATGTCAAGGCGACAGGAAGTTACCCAGTGCTGTGCATAACTCGGGATGCTTTTAAACACAGTTTGGCTCCTGCGCGACTCATATTTCACAAAGGCGCACTGCGAATCCATAGATACAATTAAAATTTAATTATCAAAATCACGATTTTTGCGGGTTCATGGCGAGGGGCAGGCACCTGCTTGAGCAAAATCATACCAATTCTATATTTTATCTCATTTAGAGTATCATTTTCTAACTTGACTTATCTTTGTAGTATGTAGTTTCTTATATTCAATCTTTTCAGCAAACTAGGCGAATTTAGAGTGTGTTCGCCATAACAAGAATCTGATGAGACGGAATAAAGGGACGGGGCAAGCATGTGTAATTTGATCGATAAAATCAGAAAATCAGTGATTGGTGAAGACGCAGCCATCGCCACGGCATTTGGTCCTAAGCCATTGGTTTATGCGGATTACACAGCCTCAGGCCGTTCGCTGAGCATGATTGAGGATTACATCCGCGATCACGTTCTGCCTTACTATGCCAACACCCATACAGAGACCTCCTACACAGGTGCACAAACCACCGCACTACGCGAGCAGGCCCGTCAGCAGATCCGTTCGTCAGTTAACGCCACCGACGATCATTCCGTGATCTTTTGCGGCTCCGGTGCAACCTCCGCGATCCATAAACTCATCGATATTCTCAACCTGAAACTGCCTGCAGACCTGAGCGCACGCTACAAGTTTGAGCAGCAGATCCCCGAGAAAGAGCGCCCCGTCGTTTTCATCGGCCCTTATGAGCATCATTCCAACGAACTGCCATGGCGCGAGAGCATTGCAGACGTGGTTTCCATTCCCCTTTGCGAAGGCGGTCAGGTCTGTCTGGATGATCTTGAGAAACAGCTGATCAAATACGCAGACCGTCCCCTCAAGATTGGCAGCTTCTCGGCGGCCTCAAATGTCACCGGCGTCAAAACCGACGTCGACACCGTCGCCCGCCTGCTTCACAAGCACGGCGCACTCTCCTTTTGGGACTACGCCGCGGCGGCTCCATATGTGGGCATCGATATGGCTGGTGCTCAGGATGAACAGGGCGACAGCACCAAAGACGCTATCTTCCTGTCACCACACAAATTTGTTGGCGGACCGGGCACACCGGGCGTATTGATCGTAAACAATGCCATCCTTCAAAACCGTGTACCAGCGATGCCAGGCGGCGGCACCGTCATGTACGTGACGCCAGAAGACCATCGTTACGTGGCAAACGCAGAACGGCGCGAAGAAGGCGGCACACCAGCGATCATTGAATCCGTGCGAGCAGGGCTGGTGTTCAAGCTTCAGCAAGCCGTCGGTACTGATGAGATTGAACGCCGGGAAGAGAGCTTTGTCTCCCGAGCCGTAGCCCGCTGGTCAAACTGCGAGAACATAGAAATCCTTGGCAACACCGAGGCGCCTCGTCTGTCTATCACCTCGCTGAAGATCACTCATAAAGGCAAAGACCTGCACTACAGCTTTGTTGTGGCGCTGCTCAACGATCTGTTCGGCATTCAGGCCCGTGGTGGGTGCTCCTGCGCTGGTCCATACGGCCACGCATTGCTTGGCATGGACATGCACTACAGCAAGGCACTGGAAGAGCAGCTGGTGGAAGGTCACATGATCCTGCGTCCGGGCTGGATCCGCCTCAACTTCAACTACTTCATTGATGAAGAAACCTTCGAGTATCTGGTCCGCGCCATTGAGTTGGTCGCAGAGCACGGCTGGAAGCTACTGCCATTTTACCGCTTCGACCAAAACGGCGCTGTCTGGCGCTACCAAAACCACAAAACAGAACTGGCCGCCTCGCTCGAAACACTCGATTTCAACGCATTGCCGGAAGCCACCGTAAAATCAGAGCGCCCTTCTCTGGCAGAGACCATGAAAGCAGCTGAAGCAGAGCTCCTACGCAACCACTGCACCGAAGAACGCTACAACGTCATTCAGCCGCAAAAAGTGGAAGATCTCCGCTGGTTCGTCCGCCCACAAGACGTCGCCGTCGCATAAGAGTAAGCCGAGGCGGCGGAGACAACCCGTCGCCGGTTACTTCTCACAAATACTTCACCCAGTCTTCGTAGCGGCGGTCTACATTTGGGGTGCTCATGGCCCTGGTCCAGGCGATGCCGGCGGAGTTTCGGGCTTCGGATGGGGTCATGGAGAAGCGTTTTTTGAAAGCACGGCTGAAGGTGCTCTCGTAGGTAAAACCGAAGGAAAACGCGATTTCCGAGTTGGAGCGGTGGGCATTGCTGTTGCTGATGAGTGCGATCATTGCGCCCTTGAGACGTTGCTCCAGAATGAAACTTTTCACACCGCCGTAATTGCGGAACATCTCATATAGCTTTGAACGTGAGATACCTGCTTTTATGGCCACAGTTTCGGGTGAAAGATCTGGGTTCGACAGGTGCTCGCTGATTGTTCGTTTTGCCAGCATAATCTGTGCGGCATGGCTGTTTGCTTCGACCAGAGCCACGCCTTCAGACGTGCTGTTCAGGCAAGCCGTAACGAGTGAAATCGTTGCCGGGTTAATATCTGCAGCTTGTGACAAGCTCAGTTGACCCGACAACTCTTTCAACGTCTTAATATGACTATAAAGAAGCTGAACCATGGGCTGCGCGGCAGGCAATCTCCGCATATGCTGCCCATCTGGATAAACCAGCTTAGGTTCGAGCAACTCCCTGGGAATAATCAGGGATAGGTTTGAAAATGTATTGGTCCAGGATTTTGACGTCCTGGCTAAATCAAAAATGATGAGGCCATCCTGTGCAACAGAATGTTGTGCACCGTCATGCTCGAAAATCATGTCTCCCGTTTCAAACAGTTGGGTCATGAAGTGGTCCATCCCATCTTTTGCGATAGTCAGCTCACTCCTCTCCCAAAACTGCTTTCTGCTTTTTGTCCGGGCCAGAATAATTTGCCCGAACATATGCGCATCTACTTCTGCGGTGAATTCATCAGACCTGACGGCATGATCTGCTTCCACCTGAAACATGAAGGAGATACTTTCCTTCCAGAGAGAGAAGCGCTCATCTGGCGCAACGCCATCAACGGAAAACACAGTCTGAGGAATAGGCTGAGAAATCTCCGCTCTTGGCGCTCCGTCAATGAGATCCACCTCACTCAAAATATGTCCTCGTAAAATCAACTCAATTTATACGTGCTTTTACTAAAATCTTATAGCAATTATATACATCTCCAAGAGCCCCCCGAACAATGACGTGGCGTCCAGATCATTGTGCATTTTGTTTGGAACCTCCTGAAAACTGAGTTTTTTCCTGAGAATCTTGCATTGATGCATGAAGCGAGCACAACGAGCGGGGAAGACGCAGGCATTAGTTTCCGGCCCAATGGCTCTCATTCAGGTGAACGTAATGTGATTAAACTGGGAACGGAGCTGTCTTGTATTCCCCTTTCCAAACTCACACCTAAAGAAGTGCTCACTGCACATATCTCGATTTGTGCGTTTCCCCATCGAGCTTCTTAAGGATCTCCCAATGGCCCTGGATACATCTGTTCCTACTGCCTCCTCGCTCGTAACCTTATTGCCCACGTTGCTGCTGGCCGGTGTCATTGGCGAAACCGCCTTTGAAGCTTATGCCTGGTTTGTCTCACCGCTTCTATTTGGGCCGGTTCTGGAACCTGCGTATCTCGTTACAGCACTGGCGAACAAGTTGTTCGGGCTCTCCATTCCATACGGCCTTGCCTTCCTGATCCACTTTTCCGTTGGCGCAATTGTCTTTCCGCTTGCTGTGCTTGCAGTGCATCAAGTGACCAGACTTCGGTTTTGGATTTCTGGCGTGGTTGCTGGTGTGCTCCTCTGGTACATCGCACAAGGCATGCTCGCGCCCTTTATTGGCAGAAGCTTCATGATGGACTTTGGCGCTTATACGCAGTCCTCATTCCTCGGACATGTGGGCATGGCCGTTGTGATGGCTTTGGTTTTCATGAAGGTGTCTGAAGGCCGCAAAAGCCATCGCTAACACCAAGACTTGGAGAGAGTGCAAGGCACTCTCTCCTTCTGCTCCACCTAAACCGCGGCGGAGTACTTCAGCCGAATGACCAACTGCTGCGTATCCTCATTAAAGTCTTCATGCATTTCCTCAAAGCCGTAGCGAGCATAAAAGCCACGCCCGATGGGATTGTGCTTGAAGACTTCCAGTTCAACACTGTCATGAAGCGATGTCGCCTTGTCCATCAAAGCCTTCCCGAGCTTGCGCCCGTGAAAATCTGGATGCACAAACAGTCCGCCCACTTCATTGCCAAGTAATGAAATAAACCCGACGACAGCGCCGTTCATTTCAGCAACCCATGTCTCTGCATTGGGCAGATACATGTTTCGGATGTTGTCGGTTTCATGAGCTAAAAAGCTGTCGCTCAGAAAAGGGTGAGCGAGTTTGCTGGCCTCAAGCCAGACGTCAACAATGGACTCGGTATCGCGAGTTTCAAATTTGCGGATCATTTCTATGTCCTGAAGAGTGCCGTTAATCGGCGCTTGATGTTCGGAAAATGAAGGCATGCGAAACCAGCCGTGCAAATGGCACGGTCTTAAGGTTGAAAACATGCATAGGGGTTCTTCGTTTGAACCCTCAGATCCGGGACATCAAATCTCCTCTGAAACACATTAGGAATACGCAACCTAAACCTCAGGGGCGCAATGTCAAGGCAACTCAGATTTCCAAGTTCGACGTGCTGCTAAAGCTGCAAATATCTGCGTCTTACCATCTCATGATTTCCGAAAAATATTAGCCGGCTTCGGGACTTGATGGTGAAGAACCAACCGTTGCCCGTTTCCTATTCCGGACGCGTCTTCGCCACCGAACAGGCTCGTTTCACCGTCAAAAACAGGTAAAAAACATTCCAGAGGACAGTTTTAAACATATTATTGAGCCAAAAAGGCAAGTTTATTCGCTCAGTGAACTGAGTGAAAACCTTCCCTATAGTGGACCCTAATCCTCTGAGTTCTCTACTTCCTTGATTTTCGTTAGGTCCTTTTTGCTTTCAAAAGGACAACTGCAAGGTGCCAATTGCGCAAAAACACTTGCGTTAGATCAACGTCCTTCATCTACGCAACAGTACGATTGGGTTGATCGTGGGAGAGGTCTGTAAAAATGTCTACTACAATAGTTAGCAGTGAAGTGGAGAAGCTCGCTGAAATTCCCTTGCTTAAACGGTTGAGTACCGAGGCAAGAGAACAGCTGCTTCGGGGTGCCACCAAAAAATCTGTCTCGCGCGGTGAGATGATTTTTTTTCAGGATGATGAGGCAGATGCGTTCTTTATCGTTCTGGAAGGATGGGTCAAAGTTTTTCGCGCGACAAGCAGCGGTGATGAAGCCGTTGTAGGGGTTTTCACCCGTGGGCAAACCTTCGCTGAAGGTGCTGCCTTTACAAACTCAAACTATCCAGCCTCTGGTGAAGCGGTTACGGATAGTGTGGTGCTTTGCATTCCAGTGGCCCACCTGGCCAACTCAATTGCAGCAGATCCAAACATCGCGCTGGCAATGATGTCGTCGTTGTCCATGCACCTGCATCAACTCGTGTTGCAGATTGAAGGGTTGAAGACGCATACCGGTGCACAGCGTGTTGCCGAATTCTTGCTGAACCTCAGCACAGAACCTGCTGGTTCCTGCACATTGGTGCTGCCTTACGACAAAGCACTCATCGCGGGTCGTCTGGGTATGAAACCGGAAAGCCTGTCTCGTGCATTCCAGAAGCTGAAAAGCTATGGCGTCGAGGTCAAACAAAACCGGGCAATCATTTCCAACGTTCAGGTTCTGCGCACATTGGTAGAGCAGGAACGCACAGTGGTTATGCATTCAAGCCACGGCTAAGATGGTGCGTTAAAATGATTTTATTCGCTTGTCCGCGCCTGGGTTTTCATCCCTCATAGGCTTGTTTGATGAACTCGCCAAGATGTTGTAGTTCCTCTCCCCGTGGTGAGCTTTTTCGCCATACAAGCGCTATTTCTCTTGGCAGTGCCTTATCTACATCGATGAGGCACACATCATAATTATCCGTCAGTCCTGCAGTAATCGCGACGTCTGGCAGAAGTGTTGTTCCCAGCCCTTCTGCCACCATACCCACCAAAGTGGAGAGGCTAGTCGCCTCAAATGAACTGTCTTGAACCGGGCCGTCGGGCAAAAATGCAGACAGGGCATGCTGTTGTAAACAATGCCCTTTTTCCAGCAACATCATCTTGGTATCTGTCAGGTCCTGCCCTTCTACATGTCGCCGGTTTGCAAGCGGATGTTGAGGTGTGACAGCCAGTTTGTATCCATCTTCAAACAATGGAAACTGAACAAGGTCGCCAATCTCAAATGGAAGTGCCAGCAACATGGCATCCAGATGCCCGCTCTGTAATGCAGCCAGCAGGTCATGAGTAATGCCCTCTTTGACAAAGAGGCGAAGTTCCGGAAACTTCTTCCGAAGCTGCGGCATTATCCCAGGAAGCAGATAAGGTCCAACTGTAGAAATCACACCCAGTTTCATGTCTCCAGACAGGAACTTAGAGTTTGCCGCAGCAAAATCTACAAAGGCTTTTGTATCGAGCAGGATATGACGTGCACGATCAGCCAGTGAGTTGCCCAGAGATGTAATCGTGACAGAACGCTTGGTTCGCTCCGCCAAATGAACACCAAGATTCTGTTCCAGCTCTTTGAGCGCTGTGCTCAGAGCCGACTGGCTCACATTACATTTTTCTGCTGCCCTGCCAAAATGTTGCTCTTCAACAAGTGCCACCAGAAATTCCAGCTGGCGAAGGCTTGGTAGATGACTCATATGTTTTATAGATCACTGTATTATTATTAATCAATTTCACTAATTAATATAGATCGATATTGTGCATTTATCAAATCAATTGAGCCCGAGGAAAATAAATGTCAGAAGAAACTATCATCACATTGCCGCAGCTGAACACACCAGCACCAGATTTTACTGCTCCGACGACTGATGGCACCAAATCATTGAGTGATTACAAAGGTCAATGGCTGGTTCTCTTTTCACATCCAGCTGATTTTACGCCTGTCTGCACAACCGAATTCATTGCTTTTGCGAATGCAGCAGAAGATTTTGGCAAGCTCAATACAGCATTGCTTGGCCTGTCTATCGACAGTCACTACTCACACATCGCGTGGATGCGAAACATCGAGGAGAAGTTTGGCGTTCACATACCCTTCCCGATCATTGCGGACCTCTCAATGGAAGTCGCCAAAGCCTACGGCATGATCCAACCCGGAGCCTCAGACACTTCTGCTGTTCGCGCAACTTTCATTATTGATCCTGAAGGAATTCTGCGGGCGATGGTTTACTACCCAATGACCAACGGGCGTTCAGTTGATGAGTTCCTACGCTTGATCAAAGCCTTGCAAACATCTACCGAACACGGTGTTGCGACTCCAGAAAACTGGCAGCCTGGTGACAAAGTAATCGTGCCACCACCAGCAACAGCGGATCTGGCTGAATCACGTAAATCAGCTGGTTATGAATACGTTGACTGGTACTTCTCTACGAAAGATGTGCCTGCTTAATACGAAACCTGAGACGGAGTTCAGGTGATTAAAGTGCCTGAACTTCTCACTCAAAAATCAGAATTATCTCAGAGCAGCCCTTGTAGGCTGTGTGGGCAAATCTCGTAGCACTGAAACTCTTTGGTTGGCGAAGCCACGAGTTAAGCTAATTTCTTGCAGATAGCTGACCAAGTGCTGCGCAAGAGCATGCTCACAGCCAATTACCGGTGCAAGTTTACATCCCGCAGGAGCGCTCTCCATAATTTTGGAGATATCTTCCTGGCCGTGTAAGCCTCCACTAGCAAACAGCGGAACAACGATTGCATCTTCGGAAAGTGTCAGGACAGCCTTTTCGACAAAGGGTTCCTCGGAGAGGAATGCCACGCGAAGTTGCTTGTAATCGTAACGATTTTCCAGATGCTCTTTGAGTTGAAGCGCGCAAAGCCGTGATTCCGGTCCGACTGTCGAGCCATGGGCAACGATCAGCACTTCCCGGTCGAGTTCCGGCTTTAACAACGTGCTTTTGCTGTTTGGCGCCAGAGTACTTTGAATACTCTGTGAAACCAGATCAGGTAGGAAGGGCAATACACCAAGCGGGGGTAACAGCTTGATATACTGCCCGTCTCGGTTCAGATTTTGCCATGCACCTTCTTTCTGTTGTTGCAGGTTTGGGTCCAGCCCCAATCGGCGAGGCAGGACTGTTTTGCAGAAGTAGCCGTTACTTAAGAGGAGAGGAAGCACAAGCACGCGCTCGTGCGGGAGGCTTTCGACTACTTCCTGTAGCGGCGGGGTTCCTTTCATCACCCCACTCACCACATCCAGTTCGGGCAGTAAGGGCGCCAGAGCATTTTTCAGGCGAACGTGGCCTGGTGTATTGTCGGCGCCCTTGCCGCCCAGATCTCCATGAGCAGCAAGAACAAGTGCCAGATCGCTAGTGGCTCGTACCAGCGGAGAAGGTGATCTTGTTCCAGACATTGTACTTTCCAGATGGCTTACTCATTGGAATGCGCTTCACTTCTTCAAGCGTTTTCGCATCGTAAATGATGATCATGCCGTCATTTTCCCAGATAGAGAGAATGGCGTGGCTACCATCGCGGTCAAACTCGATATGAGCAGCGGTTTTACCCGGCAGCGGTTTCAGCGTCTTTACGATCTCAAGCGTTTCTTTATCGATCACGTACATCTGGTCCTTGTTTGGACCAAAGAACACATCCGCCCAAGCGTACTTGGAATTTTCGTGAGATCGCATGAAGAAGCCCGGACCCGCCGTATCAAGTGTCTTCAAGACGGACCAGTTGGACATGTCGATCACAGAAATCTTGCTCTCGCTCAGGTGCGGCGTCACCATCACTGGCTTGCCCTGCCACTCCCAGCTGATGCCGGAGCCTAGATGCGGGAAGCCGGGCAGATCGATTTTGGCAATGGTCGCGCCTTCATCCATGTCCACCACAACACCGCTCTTCCCGTCACGAGACGAGCCCATCAGGTGTTTGTAGGACTGGTCGAAGAAGAAATCGTCCATCGGTGCATCAACCTGAATACGGCGCAGGGCGAACAACCCTTCGGATGTTGGTTTCGCACCATCCTTGCCGTAGTTTTCAGCATCAACATAGGCATCAAACTCAGGCTCTGCCTTTGGATTGGTCGCTACTTCCCAGACTTCAGGCACATCCTTCATGGCAACAACGAAGCTGTCACGTTCTGGTGCTTGATAAACAGCAGAAACACGTGTGGTTTCGCCGCCCAAAGACTCTGCATCAAAGATCTTCTCAACGGTGAGGTCCTCAGCAGACAACATCACCAGAGAATGCGGCAGGTAGTTTGCCAGTGCGATGTGCTTGCCATCGCGGGAAAGCGCGATGTTGCGGGCATTGATGCCGCCGCGCACTTCGCCAACCACTTTCAGCGCCCACATATCGTACTTGGTGATCCAGCCATCACGGGACATGAAGAACACGTAGTGTCCGTCCGGTGTAAACTTAGGGCCGCCATGCAGTGCAAACTGGGTTTTGAAGCGGGTGAGCGGTTCAAACGTATCGCCATCCATGACGGTGGCGTAGTGATCACCAGTCTCCACGACCACAAACAGGTTCAGCGGATCGGATTCATAAACCGGCTTTTCAACGGGCTTGTAGTCCTCGTTGAACACTCGGGTCGCGTTGATTTCTTTTTCACCCCAAACCGGCATCGCACCCAATGGGGTCTTTACCAGATTCACCAGATCAGCAACCTGCTGATCGTTGAGCTGATCCCCAAAAGCTGGCATCTGGGTGTGGACACGACCATCCTTGATGGTCGATGTCGCAGCACTTACGCGCAGACGCTTCAGGCTTTCCGGAATGAGCGCAGGGCCAATGCCGCCTAAGCGGTCACCACCATGACACTCCGCACAAAGCTCCTGATAGGTGCCCTTTGTGGCATCAGAGACCGGATAGAGCTCAAGCTTTTTACCGCGTGCTTCCGCAGCGCCTGCCAACATGCAGGTTGCCAGCAAAACTCCGGCGAGTTTAGGCATAAACGTGTTTGGCTTCATGACGAGCTCCCCGGAATGGTGTTGTTTCAACGCGCTGGTGGTTTGCATCCCCAAGACCGATCTCTTCATCCGTCAGGTAACAGGATGGATCTTCCGCCCAAGGGTCACCCGTTAGCTGCAGCGCGCGCACGCGCGTGTTGCCATTACAGATGTTGAAGTATTGGCAAGATCCGCAGCGGCCTTTGATCTGGCGCGGGGTCTGCTTCAAACCAGCCATGACCGGATCGGATACATCCTGCCAAATCTCCGAGAACTTGCGCTCTTTTACGTTGCCGATTGTGTAGTGCCACCAGAAGCTGTCCGGATGCACTTTGCCGGTGTTATCGATGTTGCCGATGTTTACACCAGAGGCGTTGCCACCCCAGCGCTCCAGCATATCTTCCAGATAACCAGCTTTTTCCGGCATGTTCTCACGCACCCACTGCAACAGGTAGATGCCATCCGCATCGTTGTTGCCGGTCACGTATTCGTTGGACTTGCCAGCCAACACATCTTCCCAGGCCTTTTCAATCAGGTGGGTCATGGCTTTGCGGGTCACGTTCAGGTGCGCATCTTCACCACGGTTCTTATTGCCGCGGCCTGCATACACAAGGTGAGACAGGTAGATCTTGTCCACGTTCTCGCGGGCGCACAGGTCCAGATAGTCATCCAGCGTATCGGCATTTTCTTCTGTCAGCGTAAAGCGCAGGCCAACTTTCACGTTTTCCTCGCGCAGGTAACGCACGGCTTGCAAGGACAGGTCAAACGCGCCATCCATGCCGCGGAAGTCATCATGCACCTTGCCAATGCCATCCAGTGAGATGCCGACATAGTCGTAACCGATCTCACCAATCTTACGCGCCATATCTTTGTCGATAAGCGTGCCGTTGGTGGACAAGGCGGTATAGAAGCCAAGCTGCTTGGCGTGGGCCGACAGCTCCAGCATATCCGGACGCATCAGCGGTTCACCACCAGAGAAGATGATGACCGGGACGCGGAAGCCCTTCAGGTCATCAATAACCTCATAGGCCTGCTTGGTTGAAAGCTCGCCGGGAAAATCTACATCGCCTGAGGTTGTATAACAGTGCTTGCACTTCAAATTACAACGGCGGATCAAGTTCCAGATAACAACCGGACCAGCAGGTTTACGCGCTGGTGGAAGTGGATACGGATCCGCTAGAGCTTTGAGATAATGGGTCAGACGAAACACGCGGGCTCTCCCCTCTGCGACGAAGTCTAAGTCCTGTTTTTTTCAGGGTTTTTGTCGAAAACAGGACATCATTTCCATTGCATGATGTCCCTATGAGCGCCTCTATTTCCTTGACTAAAGTCAGACACTCTTCGCGAGTCTTTCCATGCACCATGGCAAAGACATTGTACGGCCATGTGGGTAGCCATCTTGGGCGTTGATAGCAGTGGGACACAAAGTCCAGAGAACCCATCATTTGTCCAACGCGCTCAACGTCCTCATCAACGATATTCCAGACGGACATGCCGTTGGCACGCATGCCAAGGGCGCGATGATTTGGCACAGCCGCAATACGACGAATTGCACCGTTTTCTTTCATGGAAGCAACGCGCTCCAGCACCAGTTCTTCACTCACGCCAAGCTGGTGGGCAATCTGCGCATATGGCTCGGAAACTAGCGGCAAACCTTCTTGCAGCGCAGCCACCAGAGCACGGTCAAATTCAGAGAATTCTTCGATACTATGCGTGCTCATACTGGAACCTTAAACTCAATGAAAAACTCGCGTTCTTTCGGGAACAGCCGGACTGGGATTCCGGTCAGCTCTTCAATGCGTTTCCCGCAACTCTCAATTTCTTCAGGGGTTTCCGTGGCAAGCACAAACCACATGTTCAGCTCGTGATCACGGGCATAATTGTGTGCCACCTCCTCCAACGAGTTCACCTGTTCGGTCACCTCGTTATAGCGCTCTTCCGGCACAGCCATGGCACACAGGCAGAACGCCCCGCCCATTTGAGCAATGTCGAACATAGGCCCGAAACGAGTGAGGATACGCGTCTTAAGCAGCCATTGCAGGCGCTCAAGTAGCAAGTCTTCCGCAATGCCCAGTTCCTCTGCAACTGCTGCATACGGCTTGGAGACAACTGGCAAACCATCTTGCAAGCGGTTGATCAGCTTGCGGTCCAGATCATCCAGATGCACCTTGGCAGGTTCATTCAGGTGGGCGATATCTGTGCTCATGCACTTACTCCAACACTGCGAGACAGACGGGCACCACGCTGCTTGAAGCACTTGGTGGAGAACAGCACGTCGCTGCTCATCACGTGCTGCGTGGCCGTGGTGGAAAGCCGGTTGATGACCTCCAGCGCCTCTTCACGGCTGTTCGCGTGGGTCATGGTGTACAGGTTGTACGGCCAAAGCGGCATCTCTCTGTTGCGCTGGTAGCAAAGGCTCACCATCGGGTCAGCAGAAAATATCGCTCCCACGTCATCAATATGCTCATCACGAACATTCCAGACCATCATCGCATTCGCCTTGTAACCGATGGACCGATGCCGCACGACCACACCAAACCGGCGAATGATGCCAGCATCCTGCAGCACCTTCAGCCGTTCAAGCACGGTGGTTTCCGAGCGCCCCAACTTCAGCGCAATGCGCAGGAACGGGCGGTCCGAGAGAGGAATGCCATCAGACAGTTTTTCCAGCAGGTTAATGTCACCGGGCTCCAGAACCGACATATCAACCGGCGGGAGTACAGGGGTCTTCTTTTCCAGCCGCTGCTCTGTCAAAGAAAACCCCAGATCCAGGTGGAAAGCCTTTTCCATCCGAAAAGCATGAACCACCAGATTGGTGTTCTGCTCAATACGGGCGAGCGTGGCCTCTAACGTCGCCCGATCCCGTTCAACAACCACGAACCAGATGTTGAGATCATTCTCACGCAGGTAGTTGTGGTTGACCCCCGGCTCATCGTTGATGAGCTGCGCTGCCGTTTCCACAAAGTGTGGAGGCGCTGACACCGCGGCCAGACAACTTGCGCTCACTGTATTTGGAGCCAGTACCGCGCCAATGCGCGAAATGACGCCATTTGCGACCAGCCGTTCGTAACTGCTGATCGCGTCTAAAGCGTCCACCCCGGTTTCCCGGGCTATGAGATTGAATGGCTTAGGGACAAGCGGAAAATTATGCTGCCACTTGTCCACCAATACGAGATCAATATCACTCAGCTGTGCGCTCATATCGCAAACTCCCCAATCGCTCGGGCGGCCAGTGCCGCCCTGGGAAAGCCGGGACCTAAAGCCCCAGCTGGTGTGCACGTGAAGTAAAGAAGATGCCGCTTGGTTTTTCTGCTGGCAGAACCTCTTTCAGGGAGAAATCCGTTGTGTCGTAGACATGAATTTCATTCTTGTCACGAACGGACATCCAGACTTCGTTGCCGCGCGGAGTGAACTCCATATGCAACACGCCCGGTCCCGGCTTCATCGTTTTGATGATCTTGCGTTCCAGAATATCGATCACCTGAATGGTATCGTTGTGTGGAGGCGCAAAGTTCACCCAGATCTGACGACCATCAGGACGCGCCATGGCAAACACCGGCTGACCATGTACCTTCACGCGATCGACTTCAGTGAAGTCACGCTCATCCATGAACAGCACTTCGTGGCGACCTATGGCTGGCAATGCGTACATGCCGTTGGCTTTCGCCCAGCCTTCCAGATGGGGCATCTTGTAGACCGGAAGAGGCTCTTCCCCCTTGCCGTAGCCATCCATAATGCGCTCAACTGTCAGAGGCTCTTTCCAAAGGTCCACATGGGCCAGACCATCTTCACCAAACAGGCCAACGATGTAGTGGCGGCCATCGCCCGTAACCAGCGCATCGTATGGGAAGACGCCGATGTCTTCCAGTTTGGTGATCTCAGGCTTCAGGCTCTTGGAATAGTCCAAAATCCATATTTGCTCACCATCCCAAAGGGAGAAAGCAAAGCGGCGACCGGGCAGATCCACAAGTCCAATCGTTTTGGACTGGTTGCCAACTTCGTCATAAATCGCAGGTACTTCGGAGACCAGCTCCAGAGTTTCCGCGTCAAATACATTCACGCCGCCCGGTTTGTAGTTGGCGACTGCAATCAGCTTGCCATCATCAGAAATAGCACCGCCGATGGAGTTACCAGCCTGCATAACGCGGCCAACAAGCTTGCCAGTGAGCATATCCACTTTGGACAAACCACCATCGCGGCCAAACACATAGGCGTAGCGCTCGTCTCGCGAGTAAACGACAGAGGCGTGCGAGAGGTTGCCCAGACCCTCTACCTGAGCCAACACAGTACGGTCTGTGCTTTCGACAATCAGGGCTGTTCCTGTGGCTCGTTCGATAATCAGACCCAGATCGCCCGTGGCGCGCAGGTCTTCAGAACTGGCTGCAGAAGCAAATAAAAGACCCGCACCTAAGGCTGCGGCAGCAAAAAACGTCTTCACTTGAATGCTCCTGTTTTAAGACCTTCCGCAATGAAGGCCGCTTCAGTTTCGGTGAGGAAGCCGCGCCATGGTGGCATTGCCGTTCCTGGCAACCCGCCAAGGATCACTTCCTGAATGACATCAGAGTCCATATGCTCCAGATTTTCTGGAAGGATTGGCCCTCCAAGACCGCCCTCAAGCGTCAGACCGTGGCAGGACCCGCAGTCCTGCTGCACGAAGTCTGTCAGTTTTTCGCGATCAATGATCTTGAGGGCCTCTTCGTCGGCAAGAGCCCCAAGGGGCGCCCCAGTCAGCAACGGAAGCGCCAGCACCCCAGCCTTCAGAAAAGAACGCAGCGGGTTTTGCGCACTCCGCTCTGTCTTAGCCATTGATAACCTCCAGATGAGGTCTATCGCCCCATTTTGCCTCACTGCCGGAGAAGGACGGCAGCTCCAGAGAGTCTTTCAGACCCACAACATCACCAATCATGAACAGTGTCGGCGCTGGTAGCTTAGCTGCCTTGGCCTGCTCACCAATTGTGGTAAGCGTGCCGAACACTTTCTGCTCTTCCGATGTGGTGCCCTTCGATATCGCAACAGCAGGCATATCAGCAGGCATGCCGTGCTCTACCAGCTTGGTAGAAATCTCGGCGATGGCGGCAAGGCCCATGTAGATCACAAGGGTGGTGTTAGGGTCCGCAAGGCTGGCCCAATCCAGATCGAGGGGTACATCTTTCTGGCAATGCCCGGTTACGTATCTTAGCCCCGTTGCAAGGCCGCGATGCGTGAGTGGCAGGTTTAGGCTTGAGGCACAGCCTTGCGCAGCTGTGATGCCTGGCACGACTTCATAGTCGACGCCGGCAATGACCAGTTCAGCAGCTTCTTCACTGCCGCGGCCAAAAATAAACGGATCCCCACCTTTAAGGCGCACAACGCGCTTACCTTCTTTGGCGAGATCAACGAGTAACTGGTTGATTTCTTCCTGAGGAATAGGATGGCTCTTCGGCTTCTTCCCGACAGGATAAAGAGCTGTCTTAGGCGGAACCAGATCCATAATTTCCTGAGAGACCAGACGATCGTAAACAACGACTTCAGCGTCCTGAATGCGCTTCAGAGCTTTCACTGTCAGGAGATCCGGATCACCCGGTCCTGCGCCAATCAGACTGACCTTACCAATGCCTCTCATAACTCATTCCTCAAATCGAAACTGGCGAAAATAGAGGGGCAATCCGCGCCCCTCTGGTGATCTGGAGTGTTGCCGAACCGATGTCTTTTAAGGTGTTAGAGACATAGAACTTGCCCCAAGGAGCAATCAGGGGTTCGTCTTTGATGGCACTTTCACAATTGAGAGTGTTGTCATCAAATGCTGCTGGCTTCTTACGAGCGCTTACAGCCACGGCGCTGACTGCGCATTCCTGCGCGATACTGGCCAAAAAACGGAGAATTGATTTAAACGACACCATAAACTCCAATAGAAACGAACCTTACCCGGCATCGTTATGTAAGCTTGCCCTCGAGCTTCTTACATTGACCATCGTCAAGTTATTGTGAGCGCCTCATGAAAGGCTATTATTCGAATATATTTCAATGGGTTGATGTGTGTAGAAATTTCACAGAAATGCAACCGCATGTGGTGATATCCCAGCTAAATTGACATAGGTCACGCGAAGGCAAAAAATACGTAGACTTCCCACAATAAATAATCGTTCTAAATTGGAGAAAGAGATTCCGTTTCAGGCATTTACTTCCCGGCAACGGCAAGTTGGCGCCCGACCAGAACTGCACGGAGTGCGCGTTTAGGGAATAAACGTAAGGTCAGATTGGAACCGACCTTTTTACCTAACGGAACCTTAACCCCGTTGCCAAGCAACGTTTCCACCACTCCCCCATCCTCAGTAGGTTGAAATCAAAACCAACAAGCACTTGAGTGCTGCCGACGTGAGGAACCGCTACATGAGTGAGGCGAAGCCCTTTTCCTTCCTGAGCCCTATCAAAAATCCGCCAGCTTACGTAATGGATCCTGAAAAGAAGCATCTGGAAATTACTCTGGATGTTGAATACGACACCAACAATGTTTTCAGCTTTGAAAAGCCTCACAACGTCCCAACCTACACCCGGGTCTTCACAAGCGATCTTACCAAAGAGGCTGGAAACACTCTGACCGGCCCAACCATTGAGGTCAGGCCGGGTTCAAAGCTGCAGATCCACACACACAACAAATTACCGGAACAGGACCAGACCGAGCCGGATGACATCAACTTCCCTTACGGGTTCAACAACTACAACATCCACACACACGGCCTGCACGTGACGCCGGAGTCGCCCGGAGATAACGTCTGCATGACCATTCGCCCCGGCGAAGCCTATGACTACGAGTACGATATTCCGGCGGATCACCCTCCGGGGGTCTACTGGTATCACCCGCACAAGCACGGGTCCGTGGCCTTGCAGGTTGGCAGCGGCATGGCCGGTATGATTATCGTGCGTGGCGCGTTTGATGATCAGCTCAAAGAGATGGGTGTGAAGGAATACTGCATGGTGTTCCAGAACATTGCCGTCAACGCTGAGGGCAAGGTGGAAGACCAGAAGCAGGTCGCCAAGTTCCCCAACAGTGAATACAACATCACCGTCAACAGCCAGTATTGCCCGATCATCAAAGTAAAACCGGGAGAGCTGATCAATCTGCGCCTGTTGAACGCGACCACACGCTCCTCGATCAACTTCGAGTGCCCGTTCTTCGGGCAGATGTTTATCTACGGGTATGATGGCAACCCCACTGACAACTACCGCAGACAAGGGGGCATCAGCCTGGCCCCGGCGAACCGCGCCTCTATCCTGCTGAAAATCAGCGAGGCAGCCACGCCCGGTGCGTTCTATTACGTGCAAAATGACTCGGTCGAATACCAGTTTATTCCGCATTATAAGTACCACAACAACCCGCCACTCTTTGCCATTGAGGTGGAGCGCGGCGAGGAGATCGGGGCAGCGATCTACATGCCGAGCGAAACAGCTGAGCGCACCACTCCACCGCCTTTCCCGGAAAGCCTGCGTGGTGGACTGCTGGAACCAATTGGCCCCGAAGAAGTAACGAACAAACGCACGCTGACCTTCCAGGCGAATACGCTGGACAATCCCGACAAGTACTACCGCGGGGTGAACGTTACCATCGACCACGGCCAGTTTGGCGGCTGTGAGGTGGTCAATCATTGGGTTGAACTGGACGCCGTGGAAGAATGGACGCTGGAAAACGAAAGCGAGTTTCCGCATCCCATCCATATCCATGTGAACCCCATGTATGTCTTTGAGATTCAGGGCGAAGACCCCTTGGATTACACGCTGGAGCTTCCGTTCTGGGCGGACACCATTCAGGTTCCACCTCATGGGCATGTCAAATTCCGCATGCGGTTCAAGGACTTCGTCGGCAAGTATCCTTTGCACTGCCACCTGCTCTACCATGAAGATGGCGGCATGATGCAGCACGTAAAAGTCGTCAGAGATCTGAAAGAAAAAGACGACTGGAACAACAACCAATAGCGGCCCGAGACAACATCAGGTTCACATGACTGAGGTACACGGCATCAGCCCTGACAACGAGCGGAAGCCAAAACGAATGCGCAGCTTTTCTCTGAGCCATTTTCTGCTTACCAACCCCATTGGTTATGGAGTGATGCTCGTACTTCAGCTGGCTGTGGTAGCGATGATCACGCGTCCAGATACCCTTCATGTATTTGAAGTTGCTTTCGTTCTCGCCATATTCTTTGCAGGCATGGTCAGCCTGCAAAACGCAGGTATGCCCAGCTACCTCTTCACGTATTTCTGGAGTGGGTTTGTTTATGGCGGGTTCGGTATGATTTTGGGCCACCAGATCGATTTGTCCATTGATCAGAACCTGGCAATGCAACAGATGAACAGCCTGACACTGGCTGCTGTTTATCTGAACTGGATGACCCTCATCATGGTGGGCGCTTGTATTGTAACCTGCTTTTTCGCGGATCACTGCAAAGGGCATCCGGCTTCCAAAAGCGCAAAAACCTTCATACACGTCTTCGCAATTTCCATGATGATGTTTGGCGTTTACGTAGGCCATGCACTCAACCTGATACTGCACCGGAACACGTTTGACCGGTTCTATCTACAAGTCCTTGCCATGAGCATCTTCTTCACCATCGGCTATTACTGCGCTCTCAAGTGTCATGACTTGCTTCACGACAGAAAGAAGGCCTGAGTGGCCCTCTTTCCTTTTGCTTACCCAACTTTTTGCGGCGCGGAATACCGCTTCTCCAGCTGTGCCTGTATCATCTCAAAGACAAAACTCACCGCCCAATAGATGAGCGCAGCGCTGATCAACATTTCAAAGTGTTTGAACTCGGAGCGCCCAAGCGTCCGTGCCAGATACATGAGTTCCATAATGCCCATGGCAGACACCAGCGAGCTGTCCTTGAGCATAGAGATGAAATTGTTGCCCGTTGGCGGAATGATGATGCGGATTGCCTGAGGCAAAACCACCTTCCACATGACCTGCCAGGGCTGCAAGCCCAGAGCGGCGGCGGCTTCTGACTGTTGCCGTGGAACCGCCTGTATGCCACCTCGGAAAATCTCCGTCATATAGGCGCCGTAACTGAGCGACAAAGCCAGAATACCTGACGGGATTGCATCCAGCGTAATGCCAAGTTGCGGCAAGCCCAGATAAATCAGATAAACCTGCAACAACAACGGCGTACCGCGAAAAAACGAAACGTAGAACGTTGAAGCCGCATAGGCTGGACCTGAGTTGGACAGACGGGCAAGTGCCCCAACAAATGCCAGTAAGCTGGCGCAAATGATGGACGCAAACGAGACAAAGAGCGTGTAGAACAGCCCCTTGTAAAGCAGGATCGGCAACCGCTCGATAATGAACGGAAACGACAGGTCAAACGAGTAGAAAAACCCCAAAAACAGCGCCAGAAGCTGCGCCCAATAGATCGGCACTTGCACCTTCATTGGCAGTTTGGAGACGAACACTACGTCTGCTGTGATCACGGCAGAAATCGCGAATGCGGCCAGCACGGAAGCGGTATCAGGAGCCACATCAAGGTTCAGAAGGGTCGTCAGGTATTGCCCAACGCTGCTCAGATCAAACGCCATGAGCAACGCCGCCAGTACCGCGAAGAAAACCAGGCGCCGAGAGGGCGCATGGCTAAACAGGTTCACGAGCAGTGTCATAGGACCAACCGCACTAGTGCGTCGTGGTTACAAGGTCAGCCCCGAACCACTTTTGTGAAAGCTCAACCAAAGTGCCATCAGCCCGCATTTCCTCAATGATTTCACCGATTTTCTTGGAAAACTCAGGGTCATCACGAGACGTCACAACGGCCAAAGGCTCAAAGAACACCGCTTCTCCCAGAATACGGATCGGATAGTTGGCCTTGATCGCTTCCAGAATGGTTGGGACCGAAGTGATGCCAGCATCCAGACGCTTGCCATCTCCCAAACGCAGGTCATCCAAAACGTTGCTGTCAGCCTCATAGGTGCGGACCTCACCCGGTGTCACGGCGAACTCGAACGCAGGAGAATAAGCAGCGTCCAGCTCCAACTCGTGCTGAAGATAGTACTCGAAGGTTGAACCAGTGCTGGCCCCGATGCGCTTGCCGTTCAGCTCCGAAACCGTTTCATAAGACGAGTCCTTGTGCACGTAAAACGCAGCAGGCGTGTAATAGTAAACCGCTGGAAAATCGAGCACTTTCGCACGAGCGGGTGTAGGCGTCATGGAGCCGATGGACATCTCCCAGCGCCCGCCCCACTTGCCGGATGTAATGGCCTCCCAAGCCGGGTTCAGGAACTCTGCCTTTGCGCCCATACGTTTGGCGACTTCTTTTGAAACATCAATGTCATAACCTTCAAACACACCATTAGCATTCAGGAATGAAGCTGGCGGATATCCGGAGTTGGTGGCGACGCGGATCACCTTGCTCTCCATGACGCGGTCCATCACTTCACCGGAAAATGCGGGTTGAGATAAGGCCAGCAAAGACACGCTGACAACCGAGCCAATACTCGCGATTGATTTAATAATATTCATTTACCCCTCCAAATAATAATATTATCCGGGTGATCCTAGGCAACAGAACCAAGGTAAACAAGAGATTCTCATTTATTCATATATGAATACATTTCAGTTTCATTGAGTGAAATCTATAAGGCTAATCTATTTATTCTTCTGATTGCCCATTTATTAGATAGTATGCGCGATGACTCATAATATTCATCGCACATACATCTTCATCTATTGGTATTGAACCGTGCTGCCTTCTGCGATGACATCAAGACCAGCTTCATGCCTCTCCATCGCCTGCACCAGTTTCCAGACCGGTTCAAGGAACAGCCCAAACGTGGAATGATGAATGGGCAGGACACGTTTCGGCTTCAGGCGATCCACCATCTCCACCACATCTGCGGCATCCATGCTAATCTTCCCAAGAGCGCCCGTCACACCCACCCCGCCAACATGTGGCACAAGAACATCAATGGCACCAAGGGCTTGGACTTTGGCCATCACATTATCTACCGGGAAGGTATCGCCAGTCCAGTACATGGTCCTGCGATAATCACCGGCCACGAACTCAAAGAAGTACCCATTGCCCGGTCCGAGGATCTTCAGGATCTCCGCATTCTCAGAATGCTCAGCGGGAACTGCCGTGATGGTGATCTGACCAGACTTAGTCGGGAACACCATTTGCTCGCCCCATGGCAGAGCGGTGATATTGGAAAAGCCCTTCTTTACAAGCACTTGTTTGTCGTGCTCTGTCGTGATCATCGCCATGTCAGAAGCGATTTTCGCTTCTGCTGCTGCATCAAAATGGTCTGGATGGGAATGACTGATCAGTGTTGCAGTCACCGCTCCAAGATCAAACGCAGGTAACGCCCCAAATCTTGGCTGCGGTTTGATGTTGGGTCCCTTGGCGAGATCAAACATCTCATTCGGGTTCGGCATCACAATTGCCTGCTTCCCAACGCCAAAGGCTGGATCTGTGAGGAACGTCACTCCATCAAAACTGATGAGCATTGTAGCGCCGCCAAGCCACTGTATCTGCAGCGTTTCCTCTGGCGAGTCATTCACTGTGGCATGCGCCAGTACGGGCAAACCAACGGCAGAAACCAGTGCTGTTGTTCCACTCAAACCAAGAAATTTCCGTCTGTCCATCTTGTCACCTATCTCTATATGGAGCATAGGGCTAGCAAACTCTGAGCGGCTGGAGTATTCAGATAATACTATCATCATTAAACGATATAGTTGCATAATGACGAACATCATCCAGTTGCAAACCTTCGTTGACGTCGCTCGCCTGAACTCCTTCACTGAGGCCGCAGAGCAACTGAGTATTCCCCGTTCAACGGTCACAGCTCGCGTGCAAGCGTTGGAGGAACGGCTCGGCGTGCAATTGCTTCACCGCACCACACGGCGGGTTTCTTTGACGCTGGAGGGGGAACGGTTTTTGCAGCAGTGCGAGCCAGCTTTGGAGGCGCTTTTACAAGCTGAAAGTGACCTGCTAGAGAAAGACGAACTCTCTGGAAACATTCGCCTTTCCGTCCCCACAGATTATCCGGCAGAAACGCTGGAAGCGCTGCTGACCAGCTTTGGCACACTACATCCCAAGGTCTTATTTTACGTTGATATGAGCGACAGTCCGGTGGATCTCGTGGCAGATCACTTCGATCTTGCCATCCGCGCGCGGCATCCAGGAGACGAAACCCTGATCGCGCAGCGCTACACTTATGACCCTGTTGGACTATTCTCTCGCAAACCGCACAAACTCATCACAGAAGACAACATTGCCTCCTTTGCTCTCCGAGATCCGGGAGGCTTTCTAGCTGAGTTCTCGGTGGGTACAACCTCCACTCATACGATAGAGACCACCAACTTCCGTTTGACCAAACAACTCGCATTATCAACGGATTACGTTGTTGTGTTGCCGATTTCTCTTTGTGAGCATGACGTGGAACAAGGCCGGTTACATCACCTAAAAACCACGCTGCAGATTCCTGAGGTGCCGCTTTACATTGTAACCCCAGCCCGAAAGCACAGACCGAAACGCACACGGGCTTTTATCCAACACATCATAGAGTGCGCAAAGGCCCGCCGGTAAGACCAAATGGCTTATGGGCGTAGGCTGAGCAATTCGGTAGTATCCCCGCAGATTTTAGTGACTGTGATTGCATGGGACGAGAGAGTATGGCGCAGGATACCCTTTTAAAAGAACAGCTTGGTGGTGTTTTGAGAATAACGCTCAACCGCCCAGACAAACTCAATGCCCTCTCACCAGAGATGCGTCAGGATCTGCTCTCCGCGTTGAACGAAGCCCACACCAGCTCTGAGGTGCGCACGGTTATCCTCACCGGTTCAGGCCGCGCCTTTTGCACCGGACAGGACCTCAACGACATCCTGCCCGATAGCACTGGCGAAAAGCCGGATTTGGGTGATGTTCTTACACAACACTACAGCCCGATTATTCATGCAATCCGACAGATGGAAAAGCCGGTTTTGTGCGCTGTGAACGGCGTTGCAACGGGTGCCGGGGCTGGTCTCGCCTTTGCCTGCGACATGGTTTTTGCCGCCAAGAGCGCTAAATTCATACACGCTTTCAGCAAGTTAGGACTTGTCCCGGGTGCTGGTGCATCCTTTCACTTGCCGCGGATGGTGGGCGAGGTGCGTGCCAAGGGGTTGATGCTGACTGGTATGCCGCTGACTGCGGACCGCGCAGCAGATTGGGGCCTGATCTGGGAAGCCATTGAAGATGACCAACTTCAGGGTGAGGTACTAGATATTGCAACTAATCTTGCAAAAGGCCCAACATCGGCGTATGCCATGACCAAACACCTCATTCATGCATCAGCTGATAGCACGTTGGAAGACCAGCTTGTGCGGGAAGCGGAGATGCAGCGTCGGGCTGGAAATTCGGAAAACCATACCGAGGGCCTGAACGCGTTTCTTGAAAAACGCTCACCTGTTTTCAAATAGCGCCCGTATTCTTCTCGTGTGGTTGCGGCGCCTCCCAAAATCATAATTGAGGATACATATGGGCATTATTGCACTTGATCACGTCCAGATGACCATGCCAGCAGGGCAGGAAGAGGCGGCCCGCGCTTTCTTCATCGGGCTGCTCGGTTTTACCGAAGTCGAAAAACCTGCGTCTTTACAAGGCCGTGGCGGAGCATGGTTCACCGCAAGCAGCGTTAACCTGCATGTTGGCGTGGAAGATCCGTTCACCCCAAACAAGAAAGCCCATCCCGCCTTTTTGTTTGATAGCCTTCAGGAAACGGTTGATCGTCTGGCCGCAGCAGGCGCTGTGTTGAAGGACGACAAGCCATTGCCGGGCTATATCCGCAAGTTCACCGAAGACCCGTTTGGCAACCGCATCGAGTTGATGCAGAAGACGGCCTGACTGCTGGCGCTGCACGCCAGAATAGAATTCAAATTTCTGCTTTAGACATTGATAAATAAACAGAAAATCTTCGAGTTTTCGAAAACCTCACGATATCCTGTGTGTGTTAGAGGGTGAGTTAATCAAGCAAGCTCACCTCGGCACAGGAGCCTCGGCAGATGACCATTCTCGGTTTGCAACACATCAACCTTCCCATCGCGCCTGACGGGGATAAGCTCGCCCGCGAGTTTTACGTGGACCTGTTGGGTTTTGAAGAAATTGAGCGGCCTGAGATAGCGCGGCACCAACAAGGTGGTTGGTTTTCAGTAGGTTCTGTCAATCTGCACCTGAGCGTTCAAGACCCGTTTGTCGCCAACAAGGTGGGGCATCCGGCCTTCGTGGTGGATGATATCATGAAGCTCACAGAGCACCTGCGGGATGCGGGCTATGAGGTTTCGGAGGACCCGACCTTCATTGGTTTCCTGAGAAGAACCACCCATGACCCCTTCGGCAACCGCGTTGAACTGATGCAGCCCGAGGACATGGTGCAGCACAAACTATAGCTTTTTCAGCTCCTGCAACAACGCGTTGGTGAGGCCGAGCAACTTGCCCTCCGGCAGAATATCCTCGTGGTTCCACGTCACCGCAACCTGCCAATGCGTCCCATTCAAACCTTTGAGATCATAGGTAAAATTAAGAACACCGATCTCGCTTCCAGCTTTGAAAGCAATGCGTTGCCAGTCGGTCTTTTCCGCCAGGCCAGGGTTGAACTGCATCGCCTTGTCATCTGCTATTTCGCCGATCACATCGCAGAGTTCTTCCGCGCTTGCATACCATTCCACTCCGCTGAGATATGGGTCGGCCACATCCTCAATCACGGGCAGTGAACGTTCCTCGATTTTCTCCAGAATTTTCCGGCGCTTAGCAACACCCGCCTGACCATATTTCTCGGCAAGATCACGATCCGCCTTGAGTTGATAAAACTGACGAGATGTCAGGAACGGCGTCCGTTCTTCCCGCGTTTCCAGTGGCTTAGTGCCGATGAGGTTGAGAACAACATCAGCAGCGGAATTGTCAGAGGCCGCCATCATATGCTGTGCAACCACCTGTAGGGTCACCAATCCGCCGCTCATTTTAGCGTAAAGACTGCTAACTGGATGGGATTCCAAGTCTTTTTCCAGTCGAACCTTCTGGTTCCACTTCAGCTCACCGCTTTTCACACGGCGCACCAGTTCCTGCATCACAAACAGCTTGTAAGCTGGGCCAATCGCCAAGGGTTGATCTGCATTTTTGCTGAAAAATTCTACACCATCTTTGCGAATGAGAAGGCTGGACGTTCCAACGATCTCTTGCATCAGAGACAGGCACTCATCAAGGTTTTCGACCTGATACAGCGCGGGCTTAATAAATAAGCCTTTGATTTTGCCGGATCTTTCCCGCTCCAACAAGACGACGATCTTAAAGTGCGTTGTTTTGACGAGAAATGCGTTTTTTTGCGTTTTTTTGCTGATTTCTTGCGCTGCTCCGTAAGCGGCAAGTGCATCCTCCAAAGACCGCCTCAGCCCCTGTTCTCCAACCAGAGAAAGGAAGCCGGTCGAGAACATGGAAAGGTCATCGCCGTTGCCATTCCAGAGTAGAAACAGCAGGTCCATATCAGACGTGTTGCGCAGCGCAATCATCTCTGGCGTGATCCGCTTGGCGGGAGAGAGGTTCTCCAACGCATCCTTTAGGCTCAGGATTGGATCAAGAAACATCTCTTTCAGGGTGCGCATTTCAAATCGCCTCAGGTCAAACCAGCTGGAATCGTCTCTCTTCTCTTAAAGTGAGCCTGTGAGATTGGCAAAGCCTGTCTTCCCTCTTCTGCAATAAGCCACAGTTGGGCGAAGTGAGAGGTTGATGCTTAGCCACCTCAGAACAATTCATACCTCGGTCTATAACCAACCAGATCTGCCGGAATAAACCGGGTGCGGAAGCTGTTAGGTTTGGCCCGCATGCCCTTTCGAAGATTCCCGAGCACTCTATGAGGTTGGTATTGTGGAGATCAGTGTCGTTCTTCCGGTTCACAATTGCGGCAAATATCTGCTGCCTGCATTGCAGAGCATAAAGTACCAGAGCTTCCCTCACTTCGAAGTGCTCATGATCAACGATCACTCTTCTGATGGATCGGAAGACGTGTGTGCAGACATCGCCTCTGTTGATGACCGGTTCAAGCTGTTGCATTCCCCCCATTTCGGCATGGCTGGCGCCCTCAACTTTGGCATCTCACAGGCCAGCGGTGTTTACATCGCCCGTATGGATGGCGATGATCTGTGCAGACCAGAGCGGTTTGCCAAGCAGATTGAATTCCTTAAAGAAAACCCGGACATTTCGTTTCTCGGCACCTTCGCAGATCATATCAACGATCATGACAGGGTCATGGGGGCCTTTGAGTTCCCAGAGGATGATTTCGAGATTAAAGCGCAATTGGATCGCGGCCAGAACACCTTCGTTCACCCCTCCATGATGATGCGACGCCGCGCACTTGTGGACCTTGGAGGCTATCGCGAGATCTTCACGATCTGTCAGGATTATGACCTCTGGTTACGCGCGCAGGACAGGTACTCCTTTGCCAACTTACCAGAGAGGCTTGTTGCCTATCGCGGGTTTCCGGATAAGCGTGATTTGACCAACAGGTTCTGGAAGCATTTTTACATCACCCGCCTTGCAGAAATCAGCGTGCAGCAACGCCGCGCCGGGCACCGTGATCCGGTGGACCAGATGGCAGATGAGTTTGATCTGGAAGCCGTTGATGAACGGCTGGTGCGCGAACGCCTCATCTCCGCACGGCAGGATTATTACTGCAACAAAAAAGCCTTTGTGGATCGCAAATCATTGAACTCAATGGATATCGATCAGGTCAAAGCCTTCCTGCTCAACAATAAGGAAAAGTTCAACAAAAAAGCCCTGGGCCAGGCCTTCGGGCTTCTGTTTGATCAGGCCATGCGGATTGAAGACACTGAAAGTGCAGAGGTTCTTTACAAACTCCAGCGCGAAATCTCAAAGAGCAGGCACCTCAAGTCCCTGCTCTCCAAACCCAACAAACTCGTCAAATACGCCCTACGAAAGCGACTGGAGGAAGAGGCATAGTCTCACTACGCCTCCTCTTTGAGACCTGCCTGACTACTTCTTCTTGCCACTCTTAGGTTCCACATCATCACCGAAGAAGTCTTTCTTCTTCTTTTTACCGAGTGCGGCTTTTGCTTTTTCAGATCGTGTTTTTGGATACTCTTCTTCCATCTTCAAAGCGGCTGCCTTGATCTTAGGAATGAGCTTCCAGGCTTCCTCGAGCTTCAGGTTACGGTGCAGCTCGCCAATCTCTACAATGAGCGCCTTAAAGGCTTCTCTATTGGTGTAGTATTGGGTCAGCGGCGCTCTTTCTTTCGCCAGCTTTTGCTTCTCTCGTGAACTGCGAGCCGCATTCTCTTTTGGGCTCAACTCTTTTTGCGCTGCTTCAAACTTTTTATCCAGCCCCACCATCAACTCACAAGCTTTGAAGACAATCTGCTCCATTTCCCAGATTTCTTTCTTATTGGCCTTGGCTTGTTTTTCTTCTGCGCTCAGATGTTCATCAGAGTTTGCGCGGCGTTCTTCTTCAGCCGCTCTTTCTGCTTCAGCCGCTGCTTGCCGCTGCTGCATAGCAATCAACTCGTCTTCGAAGGTTCCCTTCTTTTTCTTCCCCAAAGCGGCTTTCAACTTCTCGCCTCTGGATTTTGGGAACTCTTCTTCCATCTTCTGAACTGCAGCTTCAAGCGCTGGAATAATTTCGCGAATTGGCTTGATATCCTGCTGGCCGATATGTTTGGAAACATCCGCCATGAACTTCTTCACTTCAGCGCTATTCACAACAAAGGCATTGCGCTGTGGTCGGGTTTTCAGGTTCTCTTCTTTTGCATTCAAATCAGCAAGTGACTGGCTTGCCATGTCGAGAATATGCTCAAAACCTGCAACTTCCTTTCGGGTTGCAGCAGCTTGCTTGAGTGCTTCTTCAAGGCTGTCATAGTAGACCTCAACCTTCTCCAGTTCCGCTTCACCCTTGGCCTCTTCATCCTGAAAATAGAAATCAGAGGCAGTTAGCAGACAGTCTCTGAGATTGGCGATGATGCCTTTGTAGAAATCCTTTTCACCCAAGTCCTGGAACAGACCTGTTTTGTCTTCATATTTGGTAATACGAGGATTATGCGCTTTGATGCGTTCCAGAAGGTCAGATTTCGCGTTGAGTTCGCCTTCAATCGCCTCAGCCCCGTTCAACTGCTCCATCTGCTCTCTGGCTGCCTGGAAGATGTTGTCCATATCATCCAGATCCTGATCGATAGCACGCAAGGCGTTTTCAACCACTTTTGGATCCATATTGCCAAGCTCGATGAGACCGACCTTAAAGGTGTCTGCTTGCTCCTGAGCATCGGCATGAGCGTCTGCGATATCCGCATAGTGGCCTTCGACCTCAGGGTTCTCTCTGGCCCACTTTTCAACCTGCTTCAGTTGGCCAAACCTGTCTCGCACGGCCTGAAGCAACTCATCTCTACGGCCAGAGGCATCAGTCTGGACGCCACCTTCTCCAGCATCCGGCATACCAAGTAAGACCCGCATTTTGCCAAGAGCGACTTCGACACCTGCCAGCAGATCGTCGACCCCCTTCTTATCACGGTTGGACAGAACAACCTGATCCTGGGTGATCAGTGTGAAGGCGTCGTTATTTGCCTTATAGAACTCTGCAAACTCCTTGGGCTTTTTCTTCAGCTCTTCTTTGCGGGCCGCAAGATTGGCAAACACACTTTTCACGTTCTTGAGACGGAACTTCATGTCCGCGCTGGTCCGTTCAATTTCAGCGGTTGCGACATCAAACGCTTCCTGCATATCAGCAATTTGGCTGTTGAACGCGTTCAACGCAGCAACACTTACAGCCGTGCTGTTATCAGCCATGGCCACATTGAGCGCTTCAAGCGCCTTTGCGGCGAGCGTACGGGCTTGATCGAAGGCTCCAAGATCAACGCTCCAAGCCTGAATCTCAGGCCGACGCTTCACCAGATTCTGCAATCTCGCAGTCGCTTCTTTTGCCTTGATATCAATGCCGGTAATATCGTTCTTACGGATTTCCTGAGCTTTGGCAAAGAGTTGCTGCATCTGTACTAAATAAGATTTGGCAGAGGAAACGTATTGCTGAAGTTGTTCGCAATGCGCTTCTTTATCTTCCATATCCTCCTGAGCACAAGCCATGCCATCCTCATAACTTGCCAGCGCTCCCTGATAGATCGTCTCGAATTCAGGTCCATTCACGTGCTGACAAATCGGACGCCAATTGGCATTGCTTGTGTTGATGCCAGTTTTCAAACTGTTCAGGTCTTCTCTCAGGCGTGCCAGACGGTTCTCGAAGACGTCGCCCGCAGTTTCCTGATCTGCTGAAATAATTTCGGCGGTTTCCGCATCATTGTGCCCTTGCGCCGCCAAGCTGATTTTCTTCATGCGCATGTGCATGGTTCGGCCAGTTTCAACCAAACTATCAATCTTGGGTAGGGCTTTTTTGACGTCTGAGTCAAGCCAGAGATCTGTCGCCATTTTATGCCCGCCATCCAGAGCATTTTTCGCGACTTGATAGGCATCTTCAAATTCTGTCACAGACTTTTTAGACCAACCTGTCTGATCCTGTTTGTGCTCTTCTTCCACCTTTTGGTGCAGGGCAAAAATCGCATCCTGTCGTTCAGCAAGTGCGATCTCTTCACCAAACACATCATCAAGGAACTCAACATCCTCCATCGCATGCGCGCCCTTGGAAACCAGACCGAATTCCACATCATCCGCAGTGGCTTTCTTCGCAGTCTTGGCATTCTTTGGCGTTTCAAAGCACTTCGGCATGTTGCCGATAGCGGCTTTCATCTGCTCGATGGCTGTTTTAGCATCAGCAATACGGTTTTCCGAGACGAGCAACTTTGCTTCCTGCCCCAGTGTTTCCACCATGGTCTGGTAGCTTAAAAGGTCAGAAAGCTGTTCTTCGTAAGGGATCTTGTTACGCTGTTTGTAATAGGTCCCTGCTTCCTTGAGTAGAGCAGTGACTTCCTGCACGTAGCCGTCCAGTTTGAGAGCAGTTGAAACACCACGATCAAGTGCCTCGCTCATGCCCTTCATGCTGAGCTTTGCATTATCAAGGAAATCATTTGCCACATCGATGTCTTCCCCTTCAGCAGCACGTTCAGCTTCATTCAGGTAATCATCGGTTTTCTGCTCAAAATTATCGAAGATTTTGCGCTGTTCCTTGTCGATGATCAGATGGGCCTTTTCCGTAAGACTTCCGAATTCTACATAGGACTGCGCTACTGCATTCTGAATGCCTTCCGCGGTATCAAGCGATACCTCAAGCGCCTCGGGCACTTCATCTCCATAGGAGGAAACAGTATCGGCCTCAGAAGGATCAATACTGCAAATTTTGAGCATAGCATTCGCCCATGCATCAACCTGACTGGACTGTTTTGGAGTACCAGCAGTTTCATTTGAACCGGAAGGGATATCGGAACCAGCCATAACGGACCTCTTGGCGCACTAAAATAAGTTAATGCGGGATATCACTTACGCCATGAGATTATGTTTCACTATTCCCCCTCTATCGAGCGAATATTTATTAAAAAGAAGACATCGTGAAATTGACGAAGCCGCTACGCCAGAGCCTCAGCCAAGGTTTGTAATCAGTCGTTTACTAATTGCTTGGTCTGCTTGTACTTTGGAAAGAAGATCTTATCCCTGATGCTTGAATTAGTAGACGGGAGGCACGAAGCTGTATTGGTCTCCTCGGAACGATCTGGTGTGATTGTGATGCCTATTCTGGCTGCCACCAATTCCAGCACGCCTTAATTGATACTGCGCGTCATATTCAGTCTGATCTTCTTCTCCCTAAGCCGCTCAACAACTGAGCAGCCCGCATCAAACAAACAAAAATGAACCAATTGAAGGAACGGGGGAACAAAGGATAGGTTGACCTAGCCAACACACATACTAGGACCGCTGCGAGACGTTCGCTAACATTTTACAATGTAATTTAGCTCGCAGTGCTATACGCTGTTCAAACAAGAGAAGATGTTCCCACTATCAAAACCGAAGTTAGCCACCGAACTTTAGAGCGTTAACAGCAGTAAGTATGCCCTCGGATATCCTAGCATTAGAATTTCCTGCAAACAGCTGAACGGTCGGAACAGCACCAGCGCCAGTTTGAGCATCATACAGAACCACAAATTTCTTGACAAATTTGTCTACTTCCCTCTGGTCCTGAAACTTCTCAATGTCGAACTTCTCATTGATTGCTGCGGCCTGGTTGTCGACATCGGTGCCAACCATCGACTCAGGCATACCAAGTACGGTTCGCACGACCTGGTACAAAGCCGGGGATCCTAGAATTTCATATGCATCCGAGATGTCTGCTGCTGTTCTTTGAAAGTTGAGTGCAAGTCTTACGCCTTCGTTCTTCTCGCCTTCATCTTCTTCAAAGTTGGCTTGAATATACTTTTCAACGATGTTTTTTGTGTTCTCGACTCGTTGCGCTTCTACCTTGTCTTTATATTTCTCAACTGCATCTTTGAGTTCAGCAGGTTTTTTCAACTCATCTATATCAAAGTTTTCTTCGAACCATTCAACCCGCTCATCTTTTGGACCACGAATGATCTCATCAGGAACATCATAGGCAGTGGTTATCACTCTATAGAGTGCTGGATCTGCCAAAAGTTGAACTGTAAAAATGACGTCTCGCGGCATCTTTTGCTGGTAATAATCGGCAAGTCGATCAATATCCTCAACTTTTTCACCTGGTACATTTGTATATCGAACGATTTTCCTATCCAGAGCTTCATTTTTAGTCGACCAATCGAAAGTACCTTCGATGGTTCCGTCTTTATTAAAGGGAAATACTTCAGCCAATACCTTAAATCGACCATCGCTTAGTGTGTTCGCTAGCGCTTTTTCGTCTGACGTTCCTTCAGTCAGAACTTTTCGGACCATGCCCTTCGCGTAGGCCATGTCTTCAAGGCCCATCGTTTTCATCATGAAATTATACAAGCGATAATCGTTTAGAAGATCGTCAACGGTCTCTACGTTCTTAAAATTTTCTTCGTAGTACTGAATCTCGCGTGCAATTTCTGGATCTTTTGCTGTTCGATCTTTTGCAGCAGGCAAGTCGCGATTAAGCACTGAAAATCGAAGATGAGTATCCATTGAATTGAACCTGATTACATAAAAACAGTTTGGGGTAGTCTGACTCGGTTGTCTTGTCTGAACCTGATGAACTTTGGCGCTGATCTTTTCTACTGACTGGTTTATTTAAGCCATTGTAATGATTGGACTTCGGGCAGAGAATTCAAGCCATGCAGAGTTTGGTCCTGCCCGTTATCCAGCCTTGTAACTTGAGTTTCTGGACCTTCTCGAGGTGTTTAAACAATTGCTGGAGAATCGCCTCACTTAACTTCGCCCCCCTTCCCCCACAAAAAAGACCCCCGCCACTTTGGGCGAGGGTCGTGGGAGTTTTTCTGCGAGAGATGTGCCTCATACCGGGTTGGTGGGGCGTTTGGCTTTGGCTGTTTGTTGCAATCAGGCACCGCTGGGGGCAGTGCCTGATGTTTTTGTTGGCGTATTCTTTTTACGAGAACCCTAGGTATTCTCCAGAGTTCGATTAGCTCATTTTTTCTATACGCGCGGGGAGAGCCTGACGGGCTATGCTGCCGACGACGGGGTCGGCGAGCAGGGCCGGGCGTTTGCTGGTTGGGTCGGTGTAGCCCAGGTCATTGCTGTTGGTGCCGAGGCCCCGCTCAGAATGTCCTTCCAAAATGACCTTTCCGATCTTGTGGGTACGCGCGCCCAGCTCGCGGTGGCCGTAGCCGTGCTCAATGCCGATGGCGCCCCGTGCGATGCCCTGGCGAACCAAAGCCTGCCCGCTGATGCGGTTGCTTGGGGAGATGACGGTGATCCAGTCTCCGGTTTTGATTGAGAGCTGGTCCGCATCCACCGTGTTGATGGCGATGGCGTTGGAGAGCTTGAGATCATCCAGATACGGATTGCCTCCGGTGCTGGAAGAGCGCAGCTGGGATTTGGTGCTGACAACGCGGAAGGGCCATAGATCTGGCGGGAAGGCTTTGTCCACTTGAGTTCCATCAGCAAAGCTTGGGGCCTGCCATGTTGGGCAGCCAACAAACTTCTTGCCCGTCATGGAGTTTCGCGCGGTGCCGACAGTCTCGTTCCAGACCTGAATGCCTTTTTTGTAGGAGCGAGCAAATGTCTCGCCCTTGTAGGTTTTCGCCGCATCCTCATAGCGACCACCTCTGTTGTAAACATAGGCAACACGGCGCCATTCATCTGGCTTTAACGTGCTTTCCAAGTCCACGCGGATACGATCCACGCCAGTGATCGTCATGTCGGCGTCATCACTTTCCGGCACAGCGCCGCCATCAAACGCCACGTTAGCCCCAGCACGCATCCAGAAATCCTCAGAGCGGTGCAGCGGGTGCAGGTTGCCGTCCGCATCCGGTATGGCTTTGTCGCCAAAGCCCGGCAGATCCATGCGTTTGGCCACATCAATGAAGAAGTTGTCCATATCCATGTGGCGGCCATCCGGTGTTTTGCCGGTCTGACAATCCACCACCGGCCAGCGGGCCGTGGAGACCTTGGTTGGCACACCGCCCCATGCAGAGGCCCAGCCCCATGCTTCGTAGAACACACGGTCCGGCACGATGTAATCGGCGAAACGTGAAGTTTCGTTGATGAACGGATCAATGGCGATGAACAGCGGCAAGCGCTTGGTGTCTTTGATCTTCTCTTTGACGTCGTTCTCCATGCCCGCAACACCGTAAACCGGATTGGAGGACCATGTGATCACGGCCTTGGCTTTGTAGGGATACCCCTCCAACACAGAGGTGAGCCATTGCGCGCCCATGGGTTGGGTGAAAGAATGCCATGGCGCCTGTGCCGGATATGGGTTTTTGCCTTCCGCAGTCAGACGCTTGAATTCGCTGGTTCTCTCGTAGGCGAAGCCACCGCGGCCTGCATCCACGCCTTTCACCTTCACCTTGCCGGGGAAGGCAAGCAGGTTATAGCGTGGGCCTTTCTGCACATCCTTGAAACGACCGCCACCAGCTGTGGTGCCGCCTTTGGCGTTGAGGTTGCCAACCAGTGCGTTGAGCATGACGATGGCGTAGGCGGTGTAAAAGCCTGCTGCATGCATGGTGCCGCCGTGGCAATCGGCAGCTGCCTGTTTGCCAACGCTGGTGAAGTCGCGGGCCAGAGAGATGATGCGCTCTTCCGGCACACCGCAATCTGCTGAATATTCAGCAAGCGTTTTGCGCAGTGCCTCCCGGCGCAGCAAGCTCAGGCTGGTGGCTACGGGCACAGTAGAACCATCCAGAAGTCTCACGGTTCCCTGGTGGAACAGTGTGGCAGGGCGGCCCTTTGCAGGAGAAAGCTCTCCCGTTTGCGCATCAAGGCACATTGGTGCTTTTTGAGCATCTTCTTCCAGATCAGCTGTTACCATTCCTTGCCGCAGGAATGAGCCGCCTTTTGGATGCTCTGGATCATCAATGACCAGATGCGTTGCATTGGACCAACTGGCCTCCCCTGCCGTCTGAGCTGCTGCGCCGGACGGTTGAGCCAGAAACTTGGCATCGTATCGTTCGTTTTCCATGATCCAGCGGATCATGCCCATCACCAGTGCCCCATCGGTGCCCGGCCTGATAGGAACCCATGTATTGTCCTTGCCAAACGCATGGTTTTGAGAGTTGGTGAGAACAGGGTCCACCACTGCATATTTGACCCCATCACGCCCACGGGCAGCGCCCATCAGTGTGCCCTGCAGCTTGTAAGGGTTGCCTGCATTGCCCGGGGCCGTGCCTATGAACAGCATGTACTTGGCATGGCGATAGTCCGGCTTCAGGTGTGGCTGCTTTTTCAGATTGTCCAGCATGGCCGCATAACCAGCCCGCATGGACAGGCCACAATAGGACCGATGCCCCACAAAGTTGCGGGTGCCGTAAGCCATTTTGGCGAAGCGGGCAGCCATCATCAGGCGACCGTTTTTGAACACCGGGATCACCACCAGCTGGTTGGCTTTAGGGCCATATTCCGGATTTTCCGGATCAAGCGGTGTCTTCAGGTCGCGGATCGCACGCAGGCCTTCCACGTGGCCTTCACCAAACAAGTCACCACCCTCAACGGTTTCCTCAATCAGCTGGTCCCAGGAAATCTCCTTCCACTGGCCGCTACCGCGTTCGCCAACGCGTTTCATTGGCTTGACAATACGCTCCTTGCTGTTTTGCTTGGCGATGGCAGCATTGCCGCGCCCGCAGGCGGTGGAGCGTCCGGCGAGGCCTTGCTCACCATAGGCAGACAGGCCGGTGATCGCCTCTTTAATTGGCGTGTCGTATGGAATGTGCGGATTGGTGGAGAGTGGGCTGTACGGGTTGCCGGTGGCGCGCAGAATATCGCCAGAGGCTTTGTCCACCCGCACACGGATGCCGCAAACGCTGGTGCAGCCCATGCACATTGTGTAGCCGACCCGTTGATCAGGGTTGAGGATCACCTCTCCGGTTGTTGGATCAACCTTATATTCCGGTGGCAGAGCCCCTCCGGCGATGCCTTTGGCTTTCGCATCCCCCAGCACGCCCTGATAGAAGTTTTTGCCCGTTTCAGCAAAGCCCCAGAAGGCAGCGCCAGCTGCGCCAAGAGCGGTTGCACCTTGAAGAACACCACGGCGAGAAATAGTCATAACTGGCTCTCCTTAGGCTTGAGTTTGCTTGCTGGCACGCACGGCCAGCAGGTTGATGAGAAGCGTGACAAAGATCAGGCTGAGGATCAGCAGGCCCGCAGACCCGGCCAGCGTGCGCAGAGCGTCCTGAGACAGGGCGGCTTCATAGCCGTAAAATGCGGTCTCGGTTTTGGACATGAGTTGCGCGCCGTTGAAGGTGGACCAGCGGAAAGCCAATGCGCCAAACACGGCCAGCGCCCCGCTTACACCGCGCAGCAACAAAGAGGCCTTTGCACTCACAGCCAGAACCACCGGAACCACGACACCTGCGATGATGAATGCACCGAACAAGCCAACAGGCGCATAGTCTGCCGCCAGAGTTGAGAGGTTGGAGTCAGTCAGCATCCAAAGGCCAAACGCGACCAGAGTGGCGGCACCTGTCACCACCAGCATGTAGCGGCCTTCCCCCTTCTCACCATTGAGGCTGTCAATGGTCATGGTGGCACCGGCACCGCTCATAAGGGCGGTCAGAATAAGCACAATGGGGAAGCCGAGTGTGTTCCATACAGGACGCGCGGCAACCACGCTCATTTCACCAGCCGTGTACCCTAAAATGCAGAGGGCCAGAGCGCCGACACTCATGGTCAGCATACGTTCACCGCCGCACATGGGCGCGTTGCCGCGACGGCCTGTCATGAACGCCAGCAAAAGCGTAGAGGCGATAAACAGCGGCAGGAACCAGCTGCCCCACCACATGATGGAAGCGGGCGCAGAGCCACTGTAGAAGTGCATAAAACGTGCAGGCTGGTGCAAGTCCGCCAGCAATGGCAAACCGGAGGCCAATGCAAAACTGGCAGCTACAATCAACGCGCCTTTGGCTTCTGCAACGCGCACAAGACGAGCATAAGCCAGCAGCAACGCAGCACCTGCCCCCGTACCCACCAGCAGGAAGTAAGCGACCGCCCAGGGCCGCCAGACGGCTTCATGATCAAAAGACATCAGATCAACAGCAGGCATAACTCACACCTCCCCATGTGCAGGCGTTTCAAGACCTTGGCGCAAATCACGGGCACCCCCGCCAACTGCAACGGTTGAGGCAAGCCTGTCATCCAGCCCGATGTAATAGACGTTTGGTCCTGTCTTGAACTCAGGTCGCAGGCCCTTGGTTTCATGCTCCGCCATCAGCTTGCGGATTTCGCTTTCCGGATCGTTCAGATCGCCAAACACGCGGGCGTTGCCAACGCAGGTTTCAACGCAGGCCGGCAGCAAGCCAACAGACGTGCGATGCACACAAAACGTGCACTTGTCCGCAACGCCGGTTTTGTGGTTGATGAAGCGCGCTTCATAAGGGCACGCCTGCACGCAGTAGCCGCAGGCCACGCATTGCTCGGCATCCACCACCACAGCGCCCTCATCTGTTTTATAGGTGGCATTGACCGGACACACCGGAATGCACGGCGGCTCGTCACAATGGTTGCACAAGCGCGGTAACACGGCCTGACTTGGACCATCCGGGCCATCCAGCTCATATATGGGGACAGCGGTACGGTGCTGGCCTGCGGGCACGTCGTTTTCAATGGTACAGGCCACGGTGCAGGCCTGACAGCCGATGCATTTGCGCAGATCCACCAGCATGCCCCAGCGCTTGGGCTTTGCCTGTGCGCTTGCAGCTGCCGGCGTCGCCACTGCAGCTGTTGAGCCTGCCATGGCCAGTTTGAGGAACTCACGTCTTGAATTCATGTCTCCCCCCGGAGTGTCACGGTTTGGGTTGTTCCCAAGCTACCGGGAGGCCAGCAACAAAAATATTGGGGAGGTTATCTGCGGGCTTAGGGGAGTTCCCCTAGATGGGCGGGGCAACACCAGAGAACAAACCCTTAGTCATCACAGATGCGCGTCTCATTCGTCCATAGGAGAGCAGCACATAAGCATGCTGCACGAACAAATGATCGTGGTGAATAAAGGAAAACAATAATGCCCGCTATCAATCTTACCGCTGCCTGGCAGGCCGTGCCATCAGGCGTCTGGCAACCTCAACATCAGGTCGCTGGTGTTTGGAGAGACATCGATCGCGAAACATCAATTGCCTCAATACCGTTGGTGCGGTCCGCACCGGGAGCTGGTGACCGCCCGATTTCTGGTCGTTTTACTGTGCCAGTTCATTCCACCTATCAGGCGCGCGTCTCTCCGCTCTCGCCCAACCCTGTCCGCCTAAACTCTGTTTAACCGTTTAGAGGAGCGAAGCTGTATTTTTTAATGCAGCTTCTCTTCAAGCAAATTGCATCATGAGGCAGTCACTCTTATACAGATCAGAAGATTTTTCAGAATGTTCTTTTCTCCAAGGGTTCCTCATTTGAGCATATTGATTATTGCCGTTTCAGGCGTGTTTGCCGGGGTATTGTCCGGCATTGTTGGCACGGGGTCATCCATCATCCTGCTGCCTATTCTGGTGGCTGTGTTTGGCACCAAAGCGGCCATTCCCATCATGGCGATTGCCGCACTCATCGCCAATTGCGGGCGCGTGATTGTGTGGTGGAGTGAGATCAACTGGCGCGCGGTGTTTTATTACGCGCTGCCGAGCATTCCCATGGCTGCTCTGGGCGCGAACCTGCTGATTGCCATACCGGAATCCGTTGGCAGCACCATCCTTGGCCTGTTCTTTCTGGTACTCATTCCCGTGCGCTATCTGCTGCGCTCCAAGAACATCGGTTCCAAACCAATCCACCTTGTGTTTGGCGGAACGCTCATCGGGTTCATCACCGGACTGGTCGCCTCCTCTGGCCCGTTGAGTCTGGCGGTGTTTTCTTCTTTCGGCCTCGTCAAAAGCGCGTTGATCGCAACTGAAGCCGCCGCATCTCTGTTCGTGTTCGGCTCCAAGGCCGCGACCTTCAGCTATCTCAATGTCATAAGCACGGACATCCTCATTGGCGGGGCACTGGTGGGCGGGTCAATCACCCTTGGCACCTATGCAGCCAAAGCGATCCTGAACAAGCTCAGCTCAAAGCATCATGATAGGGTGATTGATCTGGTTCTGGCAGGCTCCGGCATCTCCATGATTATGCCTTGAATATTACAGGTCGCACCCTACAATCGGCAGAATTACAGATTTAGTCTTTCTGCTCTGTCAGCCTCTGACTTCCATTGAGACATTGCGATGCTTCCTGCTGACTATATTGACCTTTACTGCGAGCGAACCGCGCCGGGGTTCTGGAATGAACCGCTGAATGCGCTCAGCAATCTCAGCTTTATTGTGGCTGCTCTGATCGCGCTTTATCTGGTGCGCAAACGGGGCAACCCGAGCATCGCAGAGCTGGTGCTGATCGCGCTTGCGGCTGCTATTGGTATTGGCTCATTCCTGTTTCATACATTTGCAAACACTTGGTCAGAGATGGCTGACGTCATCCCGATCTGGAGCTTTGTGGCCTTTTACATCATCATGGTGATCTACCGTGCAACCGGCGAAAACCTGTTCCGCACTTTGCGCGCCAGTGCCATTGCAGTGGGCATCACAGCCGCTATCTTTTGGTTCAGCTCGGATGCTGTACTGACGGATATCGATGCTGGTCCTGATCCCTTCAACGGCTCCCTGCAATACCTGCCCGCAATGGTCGCCCTGCTCATCGCAACCCTGCTGATGCACCTGCGCAAGCACCCGGCTCGGGCCTATATCACGCTCGCCACGGCAACCTTTGCGGTCTCTTTGATGTTCCGAACCGTGGACATGGCCCTCTGCTTCTCCGTCGCTTTCGGCACCCACTTCATGTGGCACCTGCTCAACGGCCTGATGATCGGCTTCCTCCTCGCAGCGCTGGTTCTCAAGATGCCGCCACAAGGAAAGGCTCAATGATCCGGTTGCGTGACTACATTGCAAACTGGGAGAACTCACCACTCGCAGGACTTGAACACACACCGTGGGCAATGACGACGAACGCTGCAAGCATCATTCAGGGCATGATCTCTCGCCTTGATAGCTCGTACCGCATCACCAACAGCATCGCTATTCACGAAAGCGCCGTGGTGGAAGATGGGGCGACGCTGAAAGACGCAGTGATCATCGGACCAAACGCCTTTGTGTCCTCCCGCAGTTATCTGCGCGGAGGCGTGTTTCTGGATGAAGGCTGCGCGGTTGGCCCGTTTTGTGAGGCGAAGTCCAGCTTCATGCTCAAAGGCTCCAAACTCGCCCATCTCGGGTTTCTGGGAGATTCCATTTTAGGCGAAAACGTCAATCTGGAAGCCGGCGTTGTGGTCGCCAATCACCGCAATGAATGGGCTGGGAAAGAGATTACGCTCCTTCAGGATGACAACGAGATACCGACAGGCGTGAGAAAATTCGGCTCCCTGATCGGTGACAACAGCAAGGTCGGCGCAAACTCCGTTCTCGCACCCGGCACCCTGCTGAAACCAGATAGTGCCATCCCCCGCTTGACCTCGATCGATCAACAGGCGAAGCAGCTCATACCTGCGATGCTATAAGCTTGTCTCTGGCATTAAACTTTGCGCCTGACGCAATCACATTCAGAATTCTTTCCGCACACTCCTCTGCACTCAACATCGAAGTGTCCAGTTCCAGATCATAAATCCCCGGCTTATGAACCTCTTCCTGCCAGCGAAGGACGGGTAACGGGATTTCGCCTTCCTCATTGGCCGTGAGATAATTCCCATCACTGCCAGCTCGGCGCTGCATAATCTCTGCCAGTGGGCAAAAGACGCCGACGATCATCACATCCAGCCTCCCCTTTTCGGAGAGCATAACAAACCTATAGATTAAGACAAAACCCGTTCCACCTATCAACTCCTCCTTCACTCAGCTCGTGAAATTTGCCCGAAAACCAGCGCAATCAAGGCATTATCCGGCGCGTGGATTGCTTTGGGTTGGAGAGGCTGATGCCGGTTGAGAAGCTGAGTGTTGAGCAGCAGAGATGGGCTGAAGATTTCTATCGGCATATGTCATGGACATTTCCGGAGGATGATCTGGTTGATGGAGACGAGGAAACGGATGCCCCGGATCCTGCTGTCACTGACTTCGAGCAGATTGCAATGCTGGAGAAGAAAGTCGATGAGCTTTATGCGCAGGGCAACCTTATCAAGTTCTGCCGTGCCCTCTTTGGTGGCTTCAAGAAAGCACATAAGGCCGCGCGTCAGGCAATCACCTCTGCCAAGTCCAAAAAAACGCGCGATATCCAGCCATTTGTTGCGGAGATAAACGCAGGCATCACATCGCTTAGTTTTTATGTAAGTGAGTTTGAGGACGCGCTTGCTGTGATTGGCGACCAGATCCCACTGTTACAAAACGCCCATGGCCAGCTTCAGGAGCATCGTTTCCAGTTCATGGAATTGGCGGGCAAGCATAAGAACTACCAGAAAAAACTGCGCAGCTTTGAGAGTGCTGATCAGGAGGTGCAAAAGCACTTTGACCAGATCACCACCCACCACCGCGCATCTCACGTGGACGATGCCAACAAGGCAATTGCCAGTTTTGAAAAGAGCCTGCTGAAGATGAAGGCGGTAGTCGCGTGGTTGCAGGAAGCACCCGCGATCCAGTCTGCGGCACCGGAGCTGGAGGCTTCGCTCAAGTTTGGCAAGAAGATCACCAAAGCCCGTTCAGACTTGCGTGCGTTTCACATCCGCTCCGGCTCGTTCAAAGACACCGAGGAACTGGTGATCTTTGAAAAACTGCATAACAGGGCGAGCGCCTACATTGTGGAGGCAGAGAAACTCTACGCCAAACGCGAATACCGCCGCGCTGAGGACATGCTTGATAATGCCAACATCACCATGACCGGACTGGAAATTGCCTTTACCCGTGGCATCAACACTGCCGCTCAGGTGGAAGGGTTCCTGCAGGATGTGAAAGAGGCTCGCAAAGAAATCGAAGGGCTGGATGCGCAAAAAGCCACGATCCTGAATCCGGAGCAGCTCCGCCACTATGAAGGCTATAGCGCCACCGCCTCAACACTCACCATCCAGATTGAGCGGCTTCTAACCACCGGACGTGTGAAGGACGCCCGCTATATGCTGGAGGACCTGAACGCAACCATCGCCAACATGAAAATTGCGCTAGACCGTCTCAACCCGCCGCCTGAAAAGGTTAAACCAGAGCCAACCGCAGAAGCACCGCCAAGTGAACAGATTATCGAGGATGAACCTGTACAGCGTCCACGGTCAGCAAAGCTTTCAAAACGAGAGGAAGAAGCTGCCAGATACACAGCGCAGGTGGGCAAGGCAAAGAAAGATATCGTCGCCATGATGGTGCTGCGCAAAAGCGCCAAGTACAAAGGCGAGCTGGCGGACTTTCTGAGTTACAAAGCCATGGCGGACGATTCAATCGCGCGGGTGGAAGAGGCCATAAAACAAGACAATCTGGCAGAAGCCTCCGCCAGATTACAGGATATGAAGACCGCCATGTTCACGCTGGATGCGCTGCTCAAAGAAGCCAAAACGCAAGCTCAGGCGGATGCCGAGGGACTGCCCCCAATGCGCCCTCGGCGTTAGGGCTGCGATCAGCCCTCCCCCGCGTCCTGTTATTTTTTGCTGAGCAAGCTCATGCGGCCCATGACGTCGTGACCATCCCAGTATTTGTGCTTGAGAACAGCGGCCACGTGCACAGCGACCAGTGCCAGCAAAGACCAAGCCAGCAGCTCATGTGCTGTTGCAGTCGTGTCTTCCAGATTGATACCGGCGAAGGTTTCCATGGTTGGGAAGATCTTTGGCATACCAATGGTGAACCACTTCACACCGTGGCCGCCAAAATCAACCTCGGCCCAAGCCACCAGCATGGTGACGAGCGGCAGAAGGTACAGGCCCAGGTGACCCAGATGGGAGCCGATTTTTTCCCATGAAGTCAGGCCCGCAAGCAATGCAGGCGGTTTGTTGACCAAGCGGATAGCCACGCGCAGCAACAACAGGCCCAGCAAGGTCACACCCATAGAGATGTGGAGGTCAAACAGGCTTTCTTCCAAGGGGGTATCTTCCAGAGAGTCCAGCTTCATGATGTAGCCGGTCACCCACATGGATAAAAAGCCAAGGGCCATTAGCCAGTGAAGGATCCGGGCGGAGCGCACATATTGTTGATCAGTCATAGTTTCTGCCAGTTCTTCTTATGGCAGCAACGTGTTGTTTGCAGTTGTGCTTCAGGCGCGTCTTAAACGCCGCCTGGTTGCCGCCTCGTAACCCCGGCACCTCACCATGCTATCCTGAAGTTAACCTGAAACTTTGAGTAAAGTTTGCACCGCAAAGCCTCCGAAATCCGCTTTTAAGTCTCTTCCACACCGCAACACCGGCCAGACCCTGTTGCGCGGTCGGCACTTTGGGTGAGCTGGTAAACGTCAACGAGGGTTTGCACTTCCAGTTTGGCGAGGACGTTGTGGCGGTGGATTTCTACGGTTTTGACGCTAAGGCCTAATGCATTGGCAATGCTTTTGTTTTGCAGGCCTTGTGCCAGATAACCCATCACCTCGCGTTCGCGGTTGGTGAGGCGGTCTACCTTCACTTTGGCTTGCGCTGTCAGGCAGCATTGGCTGGCGCGGTTTCGGGTCTCTGTTATCAGGTCTTGCAGTTTGTCGAGCAAGCCCTGCTCATCAAACGGTTTTTCCAGCACATCGACGGCACCAAGGCTCATGGCACGCACACCATCACGCAGGTTCGCAAAGGCGGAGATGACGATCACCGGCAAGTGCTGGCCCGAGGCACGCAGCTTCTCTAAAAGCCCGAGGCCACTGGTGCCGGGGATACGCATGTCGGTGATGATGACGCCAACGCAAGGGCGTAGATCAGAGCTCAGAAAATCATCAGCACGCTCAAAATCAACAGCCTTCAACCCGACAGACTCCACCAGACACACCAGCGCTTCCCGCATGGCGTCATCATCATCAATAATGATGATCACAGGCTCAGCCTCTGGTCCATAAAGCGGTTTAACTGGTTGTTGTGTCATGGTTTCCCTCAGTTTGTGAGCGGCTCAATGGCAGCCTCACTGTTGCGCATGTGCCTGCATCAAGCATCGGTTTCAGGGTCAACTCCCCTTCGTGGCTGTCTACAATGCTAAGCGCGGTGGCCAGCCCCAAGCCCAGACTGCCCTTGCTGGAATAAAACGGCTCAAACACCTTCTCTTCCAGCTCTTTTGGAATGCCAACCCCTTGGTCGCACACACTAAGCTCACAGGCTTCTGCGGTCTGTTCCAACTTAATGGAGATCACTCCATCCTCAAGGCCAGCTTCCACCGTAGCATCAAGCGCGTTTTGCAGCAGGACCACCATGACCTGCCGCAATTGCACATCATCACAGCAGACGAACACCGGCTCATGGGGTGGGTTCCATTGCAGCTGACAGGCATGCTTGGCGGCGAAGGTGCGCATCAGCATCACCGTTTCATCCACCAAATCGCGCAGGTCCACATGCTGCCGCGCCTCTGGCTGCTTGTTGAGGAAGCTGCGCATGGAGTTGATGAAGTCGGAGGCCCGATTGGCTTGCTCTGAGATGCGGGTCAGTTGTTTTTGCAGCGTTTCTTCATCCGCCGTGCCACGGTCCAACCGCTGCCGCAGACTGTGGGCGAAGGTGGAGATGGCCCCAAGCGGTTGCTTGAGATCATGCGCCAGACTGCCCGCGAGGATGTTCATGGAAGAAACACGCCCGGCATGGGCCAGTTCGCTTTCCAGCATCAGGTTGCGTTGCAGTGCGTTCGCCAGCTTGTCACTTGCTGTTTCCAACTGGCGCGAGCGGCGGCGGACCAGAAATTCCACGTGCCCCACATGCAGAAGAAAGGCTCCGCTAAGCAGGATAATCACGCCAAGCAAAAAGTAGTTCCGCTCCACCCAGTCCTTCAGGATCTGTCGCAAGTCCTTGTTGTAGGGGTAGAGCGCCAGATCGCGGTAAACGCGCTCAACCGCAGCATAGGAAACCGGCGCAATCCAGTTGGCGTGGCCGAGCCATTCATCCGTGCAGGCGCCATCTGGCATAGAAAGCAGGGCCTGCGTAATGCGCGTTGCCAGCTGAGGCGAAACGCCGGGCACCTTCAAAAACGCCCAACCCGGATAAAGTTCCGTGGTTCTGGCACAGGCAAACTCCGGGTCATACTGCTGACCCAACACGCGAATTTGCGTTTTGTCCAGCTTGCCAGCAGCGCTCATGCTCTCCAACAGACAGGCGCGGACAATGCCGATCTGCACGTCTCCCTTGACCACCGCTTCCACCACCGTTTGCTGCGGAAACCCCAGTGGTTTAACGCGCAGGTCAGGCTCATCACCAAGACTTTGCTGCAGGCTGTGTTTGGCAGCAAGATATCCGCCAAAAGCTTCTGTCGAGACCACGCCCGCGCTGGCGCCTTTCAGCTCTGTCAGCCCCGTGATGTCACTGTCCGTTCGCGTAAAAATCACCGACCCGAGGTCGTGCATTTCATTTTTATTGACGTGAGAGCGTGCACTGGCGATGCGGCTGACGCCCGCAATCCGTTCCAACTGAAACGAGTGGCCGGGATTGGTGATGATGAAGTCCAGCTGGTCTGCCTGTTCAGCGATTTGTTGAAGGGTCAGAGGCAGATAGGAGAACTCCACATCCGGCAGTTCACGTTGTAAATGCTCAATAGTCGGTGCCCATGTGCGCTGTGTTTCCAAACTCCCGCGATAGGACAGGATGCCCACACGCACCATGTCAGAGCGCGCAAACACCGGACTGGCCGTCAGTTGGAGTACAACCAGCCCGGCAAGAAAAAGTACAACACAAACAATGCGCTGAAGAAAGCCTCGCATGCAGCAGTTCCCAGGCTCAACGTATATTAGATAATCCGAAACAAACAGCGATCCTGCCGAATTACAATAGGTATTTCACCTAGGGCGACGAAGCGCGGCAGGTTGTACCGCTTCTGCATTTACTTGGGGCCTGCCCTGTAGTTTACTCTGGGGAACAAAACATTCACCTCTGCTGACTTTGAACACTCTGTCATTTACTGCAATCTATTAGGACCAGAACACCATATGATCGGCTATATCACTTTAGGTACCAACGACTTAGACCGTGCCTGTGCATTTTACGACGCCATTTTTGGGAAGATGGGTGCAACACGGGTCTTTGAAAACAACCGGCTCTATGCCTGGAGCTTTGGCGAGGGCAAACCGCTCATCGTCCTCAACACACCTTATGATGGCGAAGACGCATCCGTTGGCAACGGCACCATGGTGGCGTTGCGGGTGGAGGATCGCGAAACCGTCGAGACCCTGCATACACTCGCCCTGCAACTGGGTGGTAAAGATGAAGGCCCTCCCGGCCCGCGCGGCGAAGCATTTTATGGGGCTTACTGCCGCGATCTGGATGGCAACAAGCTCAACTTCCACTGCTAACAGCCTTCAGATGTATCACAAAGCACAAAGGATTTGGCGAACCTGCGTAAACATGGCATTGGAATGATTATTCAGAGATTTCAAGTGCTCATACGGAAGGCCGCCAATGCTACGTTCTCTTCTTCTCACCGCGACTTGCGCAGTTTCGCTGCTGTCTCCTCTTGGTGCACAGGCTGATGAAGCAGAGAACGCCTTTGTGGAGGCCAACATCCTGTCGATCTTTTACCACGAGGTTGGCCATGCGGTGATTGACCAAATGCAGGTACCAATCTTCGGGCAGGAGGAAGACGCCGCAGATGTGCTCTCCGTGCTGATGATTGACTGGCTCTATGAGGAAGAGGCCGCGCAGGAGCTCGCCTTTGACAGCGCGTTTGGTTACATCAACGATCCCAATGGGGAAGAAGAGGTGGCGTGGTGGGATCTGCATGGACCTGATAAGCAGCGCTACTACAACCATATCTGCCTGTTTTATGGAGCAGATCCGGACAAACGCGCTGAGTTGGCGACAGACCTGGACCTGCCGGAAGACCGGGCAGAAATGTGCCCGTTTGAGTACGAGCAAGCTGCCAGCAGTTGGGGCGCTGTGTTTGATGAGATGAAGCCGGGCTCCGGCGTTGCGATGACTTTTCAAGCCGGGACTGGCGCGGACGCAGAAGTCATCAATCACGTGCTTTCTGAGGAAATCAAAAGCTTGAAAGACGACATGTCTCTGCCCAACGAGGTCATCGTAAAGGTGGAAAGCTGTGGCGAGCCGAATGCGTTTTACGATCCTGAGGAGGTCTCCATCTCCTTTTGCACCGAGTTCATCCCGCATCTGAGATCCCTCTATCAGTCCAACTTGCAGAACTGATGCACTCTTACACTGAGGATCATAACTTGAGCCCCAGTTTGCTGATCCAACTGCGACGCATATCTCGAAGAGTCCATTTCAGCTCATCATTCGGGATGAAATACCCGCCGATGCCAGAGGAAAACAGCAGGTCATACGTGCGCTCGGTAGATTTGTGCAGCGCCTGCTCAACCTCTTCAGCTGAGCCCTCCGGCTTGATGGGGATCATCATGCAGATGGTATCGGGCTCTTGCTCAATCACCTCAACGCGTACGCCTGCATCAAACTCATAACCCGTTGTTTCGACAAGCGTTCCTTTCGGATCTGCAATCAGACGCTGGCGATACGCAGGATCGTTGATCATCCGTCGGTAGTCTTGCTCCGCAAAATCGCTGTTGTCGCGGTCTGTCATGCTTCCCTCTCCCCTTTCGCGATGGAAGAGCGGATGCCAAGCAGCTTGACCTTGTTGTAAACCGAAGCAACCCAAACAAACATATCTCCGCTGGACCACAAATCCATCTGGTTGAGATCCAATGTTGTATCAAGTGCACCCTCTTGTTTGGCAGGTGGAATAGTCAGATAAAGCGTGTCTTTGCGCTGCTGGATGATCCGGACTTTAACGCTGGGATCAACCTCCACTCCTAGCTCCTTAAGCGCAGCAGCTGCATCGCGCTGCGCCAGTTTCGCGAATGCCAGATCCTCCCACATGCGCTGGGTCAACAACAACTCAAAGTCTCTTTCCATTGCTGCTCTTCCTGTTTGACTGCACAAGATCAGAGAGAGCCTAAGGGCAGGACCTTAAGTCTTCGTGGTAACAAGTTTTGCATCTAAGAGGATGGCTTCAATCACTGCTTTTGCTTCTCTTTGTTCCTCAGCGATATTGTCTTTTCTGGCGTAGTAGAGCGTGCGAACTGCCTTCCAGAGAGCCCAGCCTATGGCGCGATCCCAGGTATTTTGGTCGATGTTGACCGCGGTTTTGAAAATCTCGCGATTGACGCCGGAAAAGAATTTCCAGGTGATAACTAAGTCGCAGGCGGGATCGCCAACCGTGCATAAGCCAAAATCAATGACGGTGCTGAGTCGGCCATCCCGTGTGAGGATATTCCCGTTTGAGAGGTCTCCCTGTACCCAAACTGCAGGTTTCTCCCATTTAGACCGAAGCGCTTGCTCCCAGATCATCAGCGCTGCGTCGGCATCAATCAGGTCAGTCACACCGGAGAGGCAAAAACGGGTCTCCTCATCATAGACACTGAGATCACCGCCACGGTGGCAGTTGTGATCTCCGGCTTCCGGCGCCCCTGTGGTATCAGCAGCCCACAGCGCATGCAGGAAGGCCGCGAGATCTCTCGCAAACTCGTTCATATCACGGATAGATTCTGCAGAGGCTGTCTCTCCCTCAATCCAGCGATAGACCGACCACGGATATGGGTAATCTGCATTTGGTTTGCCAAGGGCAACAGGTTCAGGAACCGCCACAGGCAGGTGTTTTGCCAGTTTTGGTAGCCAGTTGAACTCCTTCTCGACCTGCGGAACATAGCCCGCAGCAGACGGCAAACGAACCTTCAGCTCATCGCCCAGGCGGAACGTGTTGTTGTCCCAGCCATCCTTCTCAACACGCCTGAGAGGCAGAGCGGCCCACGCGGGGAACTGCTCATCAAGCATCTTGCGCACCATCTCGGGCGCTATCGTCAAACGGCCATCACTCATTGAAACTCGCAATCACACATAAAAAATCAGCATTAAAAAAGGCGCGGTCGGAACCGCACCTTCAAGAAAGCAGAACTGAGTGTGTTTGCGAAGGGAAAGCCACAAAACCGGAGTAATCCCTTGAAAACTGTCGCTTTAAAGAAACACTAAGCGACGAACATCAAATAAAGGCCAAACAGCGCTGTAACCGCACCAAGCGCGCGCAGGAACATGCGTCCGCTGTTCCATTCGGTCAACGAGCCAAGCCCGATGCCGGACAAACCAAGCGCGAAAGAGGAAACGGAAAAGCCGAGCGCATAGATCAACAGGCTGCTCGCATTGGCCTCAGTGGCATGCGCCGCACCGTGGAACACAGCAAACACGCCAACAATCAGCGCACCCACCACCAAAGGCAGTTTCAGAGCGAACGCCACCAGCAGGCCGGTCACGATGACAGACGCCAGAATACCCGTCTCTACATACGGCACAACAACGCCCATGTAACGAGCCCAGAACGCCATGAACATGACCAGCGTGAACACCAGCGGCCAGACAAGGCGCTTCTTAAGCAGAACCAACGCAGCCCAAACACCAACACCAACCATGGTGAGGATGTGGTCCAGCCCGCCAAGCGGGTGCCAGAGGCCGTGAAGGAAGTCCGCTTTGGCCTGTGCCGTGGAAAATGCGGCAGCCTGAGCGGGCAGAGCAATCAATATCAATACTGCCAGAAGACCCGTTAAACCGGCAGTTTCTCTCAATTTCATCAGTGTAATTTCCAATATTGAGCGCGCGACGCCACGCGCAGTCTATGTCGTCAGGTATGGTGCAGGGTGACCGCACAAGGTGACGCCAAACTGACTTGTTTTCGGTGATCAAGCAATCAAACCGCGTTCTTTTGGGAAAATCACACCGGATTGCTTGTAGAAAACATCATTGGAACTACTCAGTGAGAATGCAGCAGTAAAAAAGGGAGCCTGTGAGGCCCCCTTGGTGAGTGTCTTAATGGGTCATCAGAACCGGGATCTTCATATCGTGCAGCACGCGGCGCGTTGCCCCGCCAAACAGGTATTGCGCCAACCGGCTGTGGCCGTATCCGCCCATCACCAGCATATCCGCGTTGAGACGTTCTATCGTGCTTAGCAGAGCTGCTGAAACGGAGCCGGAGACGTTGCTCATCACTTCCAGATGGATGTTGACACCATGGCGCTCGAAGTAACTACGAATATCCGTTAGTTCTGAATGCTTTGGCTCGTCATGCGGCGTGATCATCACCACGGAAACAGTGTCTGCATTTTGCAACATGGACATAGATGCATGCGCTGCGTTGGAGGCAGGGCCGGAGCCATCCCATGCCACAGCTATGTTTCTGGGCGCAAACGCTTTTTCATAGGCGTGCGGCACAATGAGCGTCGCGACACCGGTGTCAAACACCATCGCCTCAATCATGGCAGCACGCATCGGTTCCGGCTTGGCAGGATCGTCCTGTCGTATCACGGTAACATCACTCAAACGCCCCAGATGCATCAACTCGTCAAACGTGCCGCCAAGGGTGATGTCTGTGACGCGCGTTTCACCATCTATGCCCGCACCGTCAAAGTGTTTTGCGAAGCCCTCCAATGACTTATTGAGTGTCGCGGCGGACTGCTCCTGCAAGCGCAGTTCATAGTCTGGCGGCATTGGCCCGGCGGTGCACAGGTAATAGGAGGTCTCGTAGTTGGGCACGACGCCAATCAGATAGGCATCTGTCAGCTTGGAGAGTTCCACGGCAACGCGGGATGCGACCTGATCACCGGACGTGTCGGTAAGGGTGACGACTGTTTTGATAGACATATCTGAACCTCCAATTGACCCAATTCATGAAGCGCAGAATGCGAAAAGCACCCACCTGTAGATCGAGTTGCCAAGAATACCCTTCCCGCCTCATAGAGTGATAGTTGGCCCCAAACAGCCACAAGTAAATTGGGTGCTATACTTAGCCTCCTACGAAATATTATAACCCTACGTACGCGCTATAACCTTAAGTCAACCTATGATAGACATAGACAAACAGAACAACAGGCTGATTTTTACATTTTTAATATTTGAAGGAGAACAGCACAAAACTGCCTTATTGTGCTATCCGCCTGGCGGAGTTCAACGGAATTGGCATAAATTGAAATGTATCCAACTCATTGGATTTGCGTTTCTTTTTCTAAAGCCGAGCATCTGTGTTGAGGGCATTTTTGAATAATCTATAGTTTCAAAATGAGCTCGGACGAACCAGTTAAACCGGACATTCCAATTCCCGAACTCGAAAGTCTTTTTGATACGAGCATTCGTGTGTTTTTGGAAAAGGGGATTAAAGCTGCCACGATGAAAGACGTGTCGGAGGCGGTGGGCGTATCTCTTGACACTCTGGAAGGCAGATTCACATCGAAACAGGGCCTGGTCGTCGCAGCACTCAGTTGGTACTACCTCAAATATAGCCAGCAAATGCAATCGGTTATGGCTCTGCATTCCGATATCTACTCCGCCATGCAAGCAGCTTTCATGGAATTTACCGAGCTGTGCTGCGATGAGATCAAAGCGGAGAAAGGCCTCTTCTGGCTGACACTTATCGATCTTGGTTACGTGGATAAAGAGCTCTGGGAGCAGTTTCAGGGGCTGCAGTTCAATTGGGAAGATCAGATCCGCGACAAGCTCGTTCAATGCCAGAATGAACTCAAAGACCCGGGCGAGATCGAGCTGCTAACCGGGTACTTTATGCTCATTTTTGAAGGGCTCTACGAGATGGTAAAGTTCGGCATGCCCGAGGAGAAGATCTTCAAATTAATCGAGGTTTCACTGGAAGCGCTCGGGAGTAGAATGAAGACAGGTGGGCGGTAAAAGCCGGTACTTGCCAGCGTTTTGCGGGTAGCCCAATGGAGGCGCCATAGACGCCCCCATTTCAGTGCACAGTGAGGAGTGTATCTTTATTTTGCAGTTGCACTGAGGGCATTGCCCAGGGCGAACACGGATGCGAACAGCAGGACAATATCTTTCAAAAGGAACTGCCCCGGAATAACGGAGATCGCCAGCACGCCAGTGTCCGGAATGAACACGCCCGGCGTGGAAAAGAAGAAGCTGAAGGTCAACAGAAACGTACCGATTGCACCAAGCGCACCGAAGACCGCGAATTTAGGCGCGAAGAAGCGGGTGGTGAGTAAAGCCGCGATGGTCAGCTCTGTAAGTCCGATGAGTTTGGACACAGCTCCTTCGGACAGGAATGAGTAAAGCCATCCAAGAAAGGGAGAATTCTCGACCAGTCCGCGAATTGCTCCGGCCTCATAAGCCGTAAACTTCATGCCACCAAACCAAAGGAACACGAGAATAAGGGCGGCGAAGATTCCGTTTTTCGCGATATCGGAGAACAAAGCACCCAGGGCGGCGTTGTCATCTGATTGAGTGGCAGACGCGTGAGTAAGATCAGTCATTTCAACCTCCTGTGTTGAATTTGGTAGTGTGTTGCGGCGGGTCTTGCCAGCCTGTGCACTTAGGTATATGTATTACGGACCGATGTGTCCATAATGAATTACGGACTGATCGGTAACATTGTTGTGAGCGGGAATTAATGTGATGGCGAGACCTCGGGAATTTGACCCCCAAACTGCGTTGGACAGAATACAGAGAGCTTTTTGGGAAAAAGGCTATCACGGCACCTCCATGCAGGACTTGGAGAGGATAACCGAGCTGAAGAAGCAGTCGCTCTACCGGGAGTTTGGTAATAAAGACGCCATGTACGCGCGCGCGCTGAAGCTCTATCACGAGCGGGACATCACCCATCTGGCACAGGTCATCTGCCGGGCACCCAACGCAAAACAGCGATTTGTGGATCTGTTTGCAGCAGTGCTGGAGCCAGTGCGCAGCGGCGACCGCAGCGGTTGCTTCCTGTGTAACTCCGCCATTGAGCACGCCCATGATGATCAGCAGATCCAGCTCAACGCGCAGGAAGGTATCCAGAGCACGCAGGACCTGTTCAACACCGCCCTTGCTGTCTCCGAGCCCTACAAGAGTGATGATGCTTTGCGAAAGCAGAAAGCCAATCTACTGGCTGCAGGTTACTTCGGCCTGCGGGTCATGGTGCGCGGCGGCACGCCCCTGGCAGAGCTGGAAGAGACAGTCACCGTTCTGGTCAGCACCATTTAGGCAGACCGGTTTGCTTAGCAGGCGCAGTGATGTAGGCGTCGCCTTAGTTTATAAATTCAGGACACTTTAAATGGCTGGTTATGTTCTTCACCACTACAATATTATCGACAGGTCACGCATTGAGGAACTCGGCCCCAGATCCCTTCCTATTATCGAAAAATATGGCGGCGAGTTGATTGTCGCAAGCCCAATGAAAACCCTTGCGGGGTCAACATCCTACACGAATTTGGTGATGTACAGATTCGAGAGTTTTGAGGCTGCTGTGACATTCTACAATTCAGAAGAAATGATCGAGCTTAGAAAGTTCAGCAGTCAGGTTATCGAGGGATTTGCGACTGTGGTTCCAGGTCATTCGGAAACTGAAAGCGTTGTGAAGTCAGGTTATTTCACGAGATGACTTCATATCGCAGATGAAGCGACGGATAAGTGTAAGCCGCTACATCCAAGCATAGAAAAGGCTGGCAAAGCTTATCACTTCACCAGCCTGATTTATCGTTAGGTTACAGCCTTATACGGACTGTACCTTGTACAGGAAGTCGTCGATCTGCTCGCGAAGGTCAACAACCTCTTGCCGCACGGAAGAGGCGGTTTTGGAGACCAGATCAGAGGACTGGTTGGTCTTTTCAGCTGCTTGCGCCACCAGCACCATGTTTTCAGAAACGTTCTGCGTGCCCGTCGCTGCCTGATGCACGTTTTCAGTGATCTCGGCAGTGGCCGCGCCCTGTTGTTCAACAGAGGCCGCAATGTTGGATGCAAACTCGTTAACCTGCCTGATGCTGGAGGTGATTTCCTGAATGGCTTCAACAGCATCCTTGGAAGAACCCTGAATCTCCGCAATCTGCTGAGAGATTTCTTCAGTCGCCTTGGAGGTCTGGCTCGCCAGCTCCTTCACCTCGGTTGCCACAACGGCAAAGCCTTTGCCCATCTCACCTGCTCGGGCCGCTTCAATAGTCGCGTTGAGCGCTAGCAAGTTGGTTTGCTCGGCAATGTCCTGAATGAGATTGACCACCTCGCCAATGCGCTGCGCCGTGCCGTCCAGATCCAGCACTTTGGTGTTGGTGGCCTGTACTGCATCGTTGGTTTGGGTGATCACCTTGTTGGTGCGGGCGATCTGCTGCGCGATCTCTTCAATGGAGGTTGAAAGCTCCTCAGAAGCAGAGGCCACCGTTTGCACATTCGCCGTTGCTTCTTCTGAGGCAGCAGAGGTTGCTGTGGTTTGGACGGTTGTGTTCTCTGCAATATCCGCCAGTTCTTTAGATGTCTGCTCCAGCTCGTCAAACTGGCCATGAATGACCGTCAAAGCGTTTTCTGCAGTGCCGGAGAACGCCTCAATCAGCTTGGCTGATTGCTTCTGCCGCTCCGCCTCGCGCAAGTGCTCTTTTTCCGCTTCGGACTGCAAGCTCTGGCGTTCAGAAACCGCAGTTACAAACACTTTCAAGGCGTTAGCCATCTGTCCGATTTCGTCAGAGCGGCCAGTGTACTGCACCTCATCGGAAACATTGCCATCAGCAAGAGACTGCATGCGGTGTGTCAGGTTGACGATTGGGCGGGCGATGGAATTGCCGATGAACCATAAGATGATGCAACCAATCAGGCCGGAAACCACTGCTGCAATCAATGCCATATCGCGGGTGTTGCGAGCACCAGCTGTCAGCTCCTCAGTGGTGACGGACATGCCGGCAAACCAGTACTGGTCTGTGGTCCCGAGCTGGAATTTCTCCAGAATAAACAAGCGGTCACCGACTTCTTGCACGTTCGCTTTGTCGCGGACGCCATTCATGATGCTCTCGATAACCGGGCGGACTTTCTCGCCTAAAATAGAGCGGTCACTGTGGCTGACCCAGAGCCCGTCTTCGCTGACCACTGCCAGACGGCCAGTGTCATAGAAGTTGGCGGCACCCATTTTTTCTTGCAGCTTGTCGAAATCAACATCGATCACCACAACACCAACGGCCTCGCCTTTTGCGTTCAGGATCGGGTCCAGAACCGAGGCGGAGAGGATCGTTTTACCCTCAACATCAAAGGTGTAAGGCTCGGTCACAAATTGGCTTTTCTGCTGTATCGTCCTGCGCATACGCCGCTGAACATCAGCGCGGCCAATGTCTGCTGTCAGGGACTGAACACTGCCATTTTCTATGTAGAAGTAGGGAACGAACTGGCCAGTGTCAGAAGCGTACTTCTTGCCAACGTAATCAGCATCTTTGCCTGCAACATCCGGCTGCAGGAAGACGGCGATGCCGAGGATGTCGGTTGTGCCGCGCAAAGCTGCTTCTGTCATGAGCGCGATGTTGGTGCGCGAAGCGTCTCCGCTGTCGATTTCAGCGCCGTAAGTGCGTGCAAGTGTTGTGGAAATTACCTGCGACTCTTTTAAAAGATCCTGCGCTGTGACAGCCAGTCCGGATGCAACCGAGTTGAACAAGGCCCGGCTGTCTTGCTCAGCCGTTTGCATGCTGAGGTAGGTTCCGATCGAAATTACGAGCGATGAGGCAACGAGAAGAACCGCTGCTGATGCGCTGACAATGCGATGACTTAGTTTCATTTTCTGCTTCGCCATACTGTAGAAATCAGTACGGGTTCCGCCATCTCTCACTCATATGATGTTGGTTTCAACCACCTCTGGTTGATTAACCCTCTCCCTGCGTAAATACAACAACCACTATTATTATAGTTTTGTTAATATTTAACTGAATTTATCATCACAATACATAATAGAGACAAGCTTAAATCAGTTTACATCCCTGACAGAGAACCCGTTTTATTGGACACTACTAAAATAGAAATGGGATCACTATTAGGGTTTATCCATAAGTGCATAATACACATTTTGGAATTAATCTTGGAAAAACTCAAAACTAAGGCGGTACTAGTACCTATATCTTTCACTCAGGGCATCTCATCAACGGCAGGTTGCCGCCACAACTCCGCTGCATGTCTTGAACTGAGGGAGTAACTGCATGATCTTGTGCGATCCTGCAGAGGGGGCCAATTTTCTACAAAAAATCGCTGAGCCTGTTTGCGTTGCTATGTAAGCCCTAAAACCAAAACGGGGTGAAACCCGCAGATCTCACCCCAATTCCATCAAACATATCATTATGTTACGCTTATGCAGGCACCTTCTCCAGCTTTGCGTTGTTTTGTGCGTTGCTAAGCGCTGTTTTGCGTCGCTCGCGAAGCTTCAGCGCTTTTTCCGCATTGCCCGCTCGTACGTGGCCGTACCCGCGCACTTTCACTGGCCAACTCAGCAGATCATGCGCAGCTTTCTCACCAGCCTCCACCAGATGAGTGCAGACCAGATCCATGTCTGCCTCATATGATGAGCGCAGTTCATTTGCCAGAACGCGCTCCTCATTGTTGCGGAACGGATCAAGGAACGAGCCGCGTAGGCCTTTGAGGCTGGAGAGGACCGAGAATAACTTCATCATCCATGGCCCAAACTCAGTCTTCACTGGCAGGCCGGTCACACGGTCCTTTTTCGCAAAGGGACCGCCGCCGATATGGAAGCGCACTTCCAGATCGCCCTCGAAAGTTTCCGCAAGGCTCTGCTTGAACTGTGGCTGTGAGAACAAGCGCGCGACTTCAAACTCGTCCTTATGCGCCAGCAGACGGAAATATTGCGTCGCGGCGGTGCGAAGTATCTGTTCGCCCGCTCCGGCCTTTTTCAGCGCAACCAGCTTTTGACGGTAAAACCTGCCAAGGCTGCTGCCTTGATACTCCTTGAGGCGGTTCACCCGGTCCTCAATCAGCTCTTCCAGCGGCAGCGGACGATCCAGCTTCACCACTTGCCCAACCGGCGCCCGTGCTTTGGCAACCCGCTCCGGGTCCAGCACCATCAGGCGGCCCCAGTTGAAGGCCTCGAAGTTTTTGTCGCGGGCCACACCGTTCAGCTCAATGGCCTGACGGATGGAACCGAGTGTCACCGGAATGAGACCGCGCTGCCAGGCGGCACCAAACAGCATCATGTTTGCCATCACCGCATCACCGCACAGGTCTTTCGCCGCTTGCGTGGTGTCGAAGTAATCCAGCCGGTCACCAACAGCCTCGCTCAGCCGTGCCTGCAGGTTGGGCGTGTTGATGTCCCAATCCGGGTTCTTGGAAAAGTCGATGGTCGGCACTTCTTCCGTGTTCACCACCACCTGAGCGGAACCCTGGCGCAGGGTTGTCAGCGTCTCGTCACCTGCTGTCACCACCAGATCACAGCCGATCACCACATCCGCTTCGCCAACCGCCAATCGTGCGCTTTGCAGCCCATCCACGGATTTGGCGATGCGCATATGCGTCATCACCGCCCCGTACTTTTGCGCAAGGCCCGTCAGGTCTAACGTGGAAACACGGCTGCCATCCAAATGCGCAGCCATGGAGAGGATCGCGCCAATGGTGACAACGCCTGTGCCGCCAATACCAGTGACCAGCAGCCCAGTCGCGCCGTTGATGACGGGCAGTTCCGGCTCTGCCAACAACTCATCGCCCACGCTTTCCACCTGACGCTCCGCAGGCGTGGTGGCCTTCTTCGGCTCCGCGCCGTGAATGGTCACGAAGCTTGGGCAGAAGCCCTCAACACAGGAGAAATCCTTGTTGCAGCTGGATTGGTTGATCTGGCGTTTGCGGCCCAGTGGCGTTTCCAGCGGCTCAATGGAAAGGCAGCCCGACTTCTCACCACAATCGCCACATCCCTCGCAGATATCCGGGTGAATGTAGGTGCGGACCTTCGGGTCCTCCCACTTGCCGCGCTTGCGCAAGCGGCGGCGCTCGGTAGCGCAAGCCTGATCGTAAATCAGCACCGTCACGCCTGGTATCTCACGCAGGTCTCGCTGCACCGCCTCCAGCTCTCGGCGGTGGTGTACCTCAACGCCAGCCGGAATGGATTGAGCCTGCACCCGCTCCACATCCTCGGTCACCACAACCACCTTCTTCACGCCCTCATTGAGCGCGGCGGTGATGAGCTGAGGTACGGATTGCTCGCCGTCAACGGGCTGTCCGCCCGTCATGGAAACAAACCCGTTGACCAGCAGTTTGTAGGTCATGGTCGCATCAGCAGCCACAGCTTGACGCATGGCCAGAAAGCCCGAGTGGAAGTAGGTGCCATCGCCCATATTGGCGAACACGTGCGGCTCATCGGTAAACGGTGCCTGCCCCACCCAGTGCATACCCTCGCCGCCCATTTGGGAGGGGGCCTTGGTCTTCACCGGGTCATTGAAATACGCAATGGTGTGGCAGCCAATGCCTGCCAGCGCACGGCTTCCATCCGGTACTTTGGTGGAAGTGTTGTGCGGGCAACCGGAGCAGAACGAGGGACGACGCACCGGCCCCGGCTTCAGCTTGATCGGCACCGGCACTTTGGCCTTAAGCTCCTCATCCTCCAAAAACTCCGCAATGGCAGAGGCCACCTGATTGGCAGCAAGCACGCCAGAATTCGGCAACAGACCCTTGCCCTGCACCTTCAGCGAAATGCCCGCATCAAACAGGATGGTTTTCAGCTGGTCCTCAACAACAGGACGCTTTTCTTCCACCACGAGGATCTTCTTGAGGCCTTTGGAGAACGCCTCGATGATCTTCGGGTCCAGCGGCCACACCATGCCAATTTTCAAAATGCGGATTCGGCGCTTTTCTGTTTCCAGAGACGTAAGGCCCAGCTCATTCATGGCCTGACGCAGATCAGAATAAGATTTGCCTGAGGCGATGATGCCGACCTCCGGCTCATGGGCATCGTGGGTGATCTGGTTGATGTTGTTAGCCTGCGCAAAGGCCAGCGCGCGTGGAATCTTCTCTTCCAGCAACCGCTTTTCCTGCTGCACGGGCAGGTCAATCTCACGAATCCAGACACCACCCTGCGGGTCCTTCAGGTCTGGCTTCACCACCTCAATGCGGTCCAGATCCACCTCCACGGTGGAGGCGCTTTCCACCACATCCGTCACCAGTTTCACGCCCACCCAGCATCCGCTGTAGCGGCTCATCTCCACGGCCAGGATGCCATAGTCCAGAATGTCCTGCGGGTTGGCGGGGTAAAGCACCGGCATGCCAGAAGCAATCAACGCATGGTCCGATTGGCCTGCCACGGTGGAGGACTTGGCCGCGTGGTCATCCCCACACAGCGCCACAACACCGCCCTTGGGGTGGGTGCCTGCAAAGTTGGCATGACGGAAGGCATCGCCAGAGCGGTCCACCCCCGGCGTTTTGCCGTACCAGAAGCCAACCACACCATCCTTGTTGCGCATCTTCATGTTGCCCACGTGCTGTGAGCCCCAGATCGCCGTTGCCGCCAGATCCTCATTCACGCCCGGCTGGAATACAATGCTGTGCTTATCCAGATGCAACTGCGCCCGCCACAGCTCCATATCGTAACGCCCAAGCGGAGAGCCGCGGTAACCGGAGATAAAAGCACCTGTATTCAGCCCCGCCAGCTCATCACGCATACGCTGCTGCAACGGAAGGCGCACCAGTGCCTGATTGCCTGTGAGAAAGACAACACCGCTGGTCTGGGTGTACTTGTCATCCAGCGACGGGGCGTTGTGGCTCTTGGACGGGGTCGGCACACTGCTTTTTTCTTCAGAAACCATCAGGTAACTCTCACAAATGTCTGGCGTTGCCGGGGTGCGGCAGGAAATTATCTGCGATGAAAAGACCCAAGATTTTTTGGAGATTTGATTATGAGGTGCGGCCTACTCGCAATATTACGTAGACCCATACTGCATGAAATATCAGCGGATGTACAATAATCCCTTTGAATACAACAGATACCCAAACTGAACGCCCTGAAGCCTCTGATTTCCTTGAGACTTCAGCAATCCGCTACGGCAGTTTCGACGAGGTTCAGCACACCGGCCAACACACAAAAATGGAGCCCGAAAGGCCCCATTTCTGATCGAAAATTCAAGCATTTACAGCATAGTCCGCCTTACTGCGGCAGCAGGACGTCGCCTTTGCCGTTTTGGACGACCAGCAGGATGCAGTCTTTTGGGCCGACGCAGGCGTCATCGTGGAACTCCTGCCCCGGCTGCATCACGTGTGAGCCCACCGGCAGCACTTCTTTTTTGCCAGCGCGGGTGTGTTCCCACTGTCCCTGCACGGTGATGGCGTTGTAGTCGTTGGAGTGGCCATGTTCCCCTACGTGGAAGCCGCCTGGCATCTTCAGGTACATGCCGTAAGGGCCGGTATCACGGTCGCCCCACAACACAGAAATGTGGATCGGCGTGTTGCCAAACTGGGTCCACTCAATGTCTTTCAGCTGGGTCATGTGGTCATCATCTCCACCAGCAAACGCGGCGGTGGACATGGCAATCAAGGCTGCGGTGCTAATGGCTTTCAGGGCTGTCTTAAACATGGCTAATCCTTGTAACTCTCTGTTTTCATGAGCGCAAAGAGATGTGCTCTCGGTGTGAGGCTGAGACTAGCGATTGCCCTGATCCTGTGAAATATGCATAGTTGCAGCGAACAAGGGCGGACATGCATATGAAACTGAGCGCAGACGATCTTCTGGTGATTATGCACCTGACCCGCGAGCGAACGCTGGAGAACGCCGCCCTCGCGCTTGGCAAGGACAGCTCCTCTGTTTTTCGCGGGATCAAGCGCATAGAAGCCAAGGTGGGCGAGCCGCTGTTCACCCGCTCCCGCGCCGGTTTCAAACCCCTGCCTATGGGTTTGGCACTATGTGAGCAGGCCGAGCAGATCCATGCAGGACTTTCCGCCGCTGATGCCCTGCTGGGTGGTGAAGATGTCGGGCTAACTGGTCCACTGCGGGTAACAACCACCGACCTGCTGCTGCAAAGCGTGATCCACCCCCGTCTTGCGGCGTTTCGCGAGGCCCACCCGAACCTGCAGCTGGAATTCAACGTCACCAACAGCTTCGAGAACCTGAGCGAGCGGCGCTATGATGTGGCCCTGCGCCCCACCAGTCAGCCGCCGGATGATATGATCGGTCTCAGGCTGGGCACCATCGATTATAAGCTTGTTGGTGCACCGGAATATCTGGATGGGTTGGGTGAGCTTGATTTTCAGGAGTTCACATGGCTGATCCCCGGTGACAGCCTGCAAGCACACCCGGCGAATGACTGGTTTCGCGACAAAGTCCCCTCACCAGCCAGCCTCATCCGCTATGACAGCATGAGTCTGCTGGCGGATGGTATCCGCAGTGGTCTGGGCGTTGGCATCTTGCCCGACATACCCACGCTTCTTGATGGCCTGCGCGATGTCGGAGAGCAACCCGCCATCTACCAGACCGACTTGTGGCTGCTCTACCACCCCTCAAATCGCGGCAATCTCAAGATCACCGCGTTTGATGGATTTGTGAGAGGGGCATTGGGGGCTTAGGTCAAAGGACGTCTGCCATCAGATTTCTCCGCACACCCCATTTGCGAGTCTCCAAAGCTTTGCGGCTGTTTTCAGAAAGATCGCCCGCCAGCACAAACCGCACGTTTCTGGTCTTAACATCCTTGGCCGCAAGGCTTCTGGTCACGTTCCAGACGGTCTTTGCGTTGTAGGAGGTCCAGCTCAGATAGTCGTAGGGCAGAACGATGTTCGCCGTGCTGTCAGCCTGGTAAGCCACCACCACATCGTGATGCACTTCCACCTTCTCAATCTTGCTGTCATCATGTAAACGCCCCAGCATCTCCACCAGCATCAGCGCGGAGAACGCTTGCGGGCGGGACTGCGCACCGGAGGCATGCTTCATGAGAACTTCAATGCCCTCAAGGTCTTTCGCCTCAATCACAAGGCCCGTGAAAATGGTCTTTTCTGTTGGCGTAAAGTGTGCGTTCAGCAGAACGCCCTCAGTGCTTTCCTTGGAGATGCCAGCTTCCGCCAGACGCTCGCGGTTGATATCGGCCATCTCGTCGGGTGTCTTCAGCAGCGTTTTTCTGGTCAGACTGTCCGCCGTCTTAAGGCTGCTGATAATGATGCTGCCCACGCCGGGCACAAAGCTCAGGCCCTGATCCACGCCAAACTGTCCCGCGGCATGATAGTTCGCCAGCTCCGTCAACTCATCACGCAACGGGGTGAAGTGAGTGTACGGATCCACCTTCATCTCAAAGGCCAGCTTGCGGATCGCCTCCGGACGACCAAAGAAGCCGCTGATGAACCCGTCTTCTTCACGCTCCGCTGTTTCCGGTGGCATGTTCCCGCGCGTTTTCACAAAGGTCGCCGCTTTGCCCACGCCCTTGCGCACGGATTTCACCATGCCCTTGGCATTGCCATAAACGTTCTTGGCTGCGGTGACTGGGGCGGTCACCGTTGTGTAGACCGACTTGATTGGCGTAATGACGGCTGTTCCCGCGCTTCTGGCAAAGGCGACTGCCTTGTTTTTTTCGCGCAGTGCTGCCAGTGCGTTCAGCTCATGGACATGGTCTTCCATAAACTGCTTGCCCTGCACAGTGTAGGCACCATCTTCCGTTTTGATTGCAAAGGTCAGATACCGCCCATTGCTCGGCGCCGCCTCGCTGATTGTGTAGTTTTCGCTCCGTAGCGGCACAGACAAAACATCTGCCGCAGCAAAGTACTTCGGCGGCTCTTCGAGCTTTTTCAACGCAGCCGGACGCTTCGCTGATTGCTCCGGCATCACATCGCTGGCAGCAACTTCATTGTGCGAAGGACTATCAAACAACCCATGCTTATCCTGATGACTGGCACAGGCCGAAACAGACAAAAAAATAACAAGCGTAAATGGCTTTTTGGCAGATAACATAAGATCTCGTTGGCCCGGAGAGGAAGGTATATTAGCGGTAAAATCTCATAAGCTAGGTAACGGCACAGTTATGCGGTAACGTGTTGTGATATTTATGTTTTTTATAATTCACAGTATAGCTCTTGAAAAGAGACTCGGCAGCACTTCAAAAACCATACCCTCAGTTTCCAAAGCTTTCATGACAACGCCCCGCAAACTAAACTTTATCTGTTAAAGCTCAGAATTTCGAAACAACGACACCCGGCATTTGTAAAGACACTTTATGGAAATCGAACTGAACAGGTCAGAGCAGAAACTTCAGGGTGCTTCCAGTTCGTACGAAGCATTGTCAGGTCATGACAGAGCAATTTTGTATTCCATGATAATGGAACCAACAGTGAGCCAAATTGTCCCCAGAGGCTTCCCAAAAGACCGTTTTCTGGATGAAATCTCACAGCGAGGTTGGGCGAGACCTGTTGAAGTTGAACCCGAAATGACCGCCAATGGCGCCTTTAGGTGCTGGCAAATCACAGACAAGGGCTCAAAGCGTCTGCCAACTTATTTGCTTGCGATTTCGACGGCTAAAACAACAAAGGAAATGGCTGCAAACAGCACAGCAGTTCTGATCAAATTCCTGCTGAAATTCTCTATTTGTTACTTAGCTTTACTAGTGCTTTTCGCTGCGCTTGGCTTCACAGCAACCAAACTCCAGATAAATCTTACAGGAACTGGCGGTTACCTCTCCCTCGCAGTAGCTACGGTATCACTTTTCGGGGCTCTCTATTTTTCTTCACGGCTTTGGGTCTTCAAGAAATCAGAGGACAAGCGCCTCCAAAACATTGCCTACGGTCAGTTCATCAGAGAAAAAACCAAGATTGTTTCGATCCTGTTGGCAGTCTCGTTTCTCGTTATTCATGGCAGTGTTGACCTTCTCACAGTGGCAATCGGTCTGAAAGCCGAGCTCGGCGCCCCACTCCGCCTGCTCATTCAATCAGCGCTTCTTAGTGTGCTCGCGATGATCTTCTTGCCCGGTATTCTTGATAAACGCCTGAAACAGCAAGTAAAGAAACGCGCAGCAGCACTCTAGCCGCTGCGCTCAGTCTTCTTCACACCGCCAATATCATCTTTGCGCGGAAGGCGAGGCCGGCTTCTGTGGTGTCCTGGTCGAGTTCGGCGCGGGCGCGGAGGACCTGGCCCTGGCGCAGGTCGAACATAAGGCGGGCACGTTCTAATGAGGGAAAGTCAGCGGGCAGGTTGCCCAGCTCTTTTTCCTTGTCAAAGCGGGAGGCGAGACGCTCATCTGCTCCGGTGATCGCCCCTTGAAGTCGCTCGGTGGTGCCTTCCACCTGCCCCACTGTTGTTGAAACGCAGTTACCCAGAAAACAGCCCTTGCTGCCGCTTTCGTGGTTGCTGGCGTAATCAATGGTTGAGCGCATGAAGGCGACCACTGCCTTTTTAATATCCGGCTCGGTTTCAAACGCGACCAGCGGTGCGCATCCGTCATCGTTAGAGTAACGGTCGATCGCTTCCAGATAGAGCTGATGCTTGTCTCCAAACACCGAATACAGGCTTGGACTGTTGATGCCCATGGCTGTCGTCAGGTCCTTCATGGAGGCTCCGTCGTAGCCTTTTCTCCAGAACACATTGATGGCAGCTTGCAGGGCTTCGTCTCGGTTAAAGTTTCTTGGGCGTCCCATTTATTTTGTACCATTCATTACAAAACGATTGACTCTTGTTTGAATTCGAGTTTAATAACGTTCATTACAAAACTCAAGGAGGCTTTTGTGAACCATACAGCATTAGCAGCGGGACAGCCGTTTCCGCAGCTTACAGTGAAGGCTGTTGGTGGCGGCGAACTCTCGCTTGGCACACCTGATGCTGGCTTCGACTGGCAGCTGATTGTGGTGTATCGCGGGGCTCATTGCCCACTTTGCACCCGTTACCTGAAGCAGCTCAACGAAAAGCTGAGTGACTTGCATCGCCTTGGCATTGAGGCGCTGGCGGTTTCGGCAGACAGCCTTGAAATAGCACAACACCAACTGGCAGATGTGCAGCCGGAGTTTCCGGTCGGGTATGGTCTGAGCCTTGAGCAGATGCAGGAACTGGGCGTTTACATCTCCAAGCCTCGCTCACCTTTGGAAGCTGAAGCCCCCTTTGCGGAGCCTGCCCTTTTTGTGGTGAACGACAAGCAGGCGTTGCAGTTGGTAGACATCTCCAACGCCCCGTTTACACGGCCAGATCTTGGATCGTTGCTTGGTGGATTGGGGTTTATCCGCAACCCGGATAACAACTATCCAGTGCGTGGCACGTTTAAGTAAATCCGAGGTTTTTTGAGCAGTTTTCTGTAACTGCGCACCTCGTAAAACCCAAATAACACATCGCCCCATAGGACGACCAAACTCAGCCACGACATGAGCTGAGACCGCTCGACAACACCCTAATACTCGCGAAAAGACGAAGAAAGACAATAGAATGACAAAGGCAACGCACACTGCAGAAGGCATCCGCGCAGCAATGGATCACCTGATCGACCGCGCCACCAACTATGACATTGACGCCTTGCAAACCATCTATCACGATGACTTCCACACCACGCTTGTTGCGCCAGACAGCAGCGTGACCACCTTCAACAAGCAAGAGTTTATCGAGCACTTCCGCAAACAGGCTGAAGCAGGCAAGCACCAGCTGAACACTTGGGCGGAATGGCACGATTTCCATATTCTCGGTGACACCGGTGTTTCTGTGCTGACCCGCAAACACAGCGGCATGAACGACGAAGAAATGAAGCTGCTCTGCAACATTGAATGGCGCTTTGAAGATGGCCGCTGGCAAGTGCTGCGCGAAGCAATCTTCATGCAGCCGCTGGACAGCTGATAGTAAGACTTCCCTTCCAATGAGCGACTTAGGGGACCCCCCTAAGTCAACACCGTGGCGGAGCTGAGGTTCCTCCGCTCTCTGGTCGCGCCGGAGCCTGAAAGCATGCACTCATGGCGGTTTCGCCTTCTTTTTGAACCTCACTGGAGAATTCTTATGAGCAATCGTCTGGCAAACAAAGTTGCCTTCATCACCGGAGGCAACAGCGGAATAGGGCTTGCCACCGCGAAGGCCTTTGTGGCTGAAGGTGCAAACGTCGTCATTTTGGCCCGCTCACAGGCAAAAGTGGATCAGGCAGTCGCCAAAATTGGTAAAAACGCAATGGGTGTTGTTGGTGATGTAGCCGATTTACCTTCTTTGCGCAGAGCCTTTGAGCAAGTCAAAGAAGTCTATGGCAGAATTGATGTTGTCTTTGCCAATGCGGGTGTTGCACCGGCCACCCCGCTGATTGAAACCGGCGCGGAACAGCTGGACCGTGTGTTTGACGTCAACTTCAAAGGCGCTTTCTTCACCGTGCAATACGCACTGCCGCTTTTGGCACCTGAGGCCTCCGTGGTGCTCGTGGGCTCCTGCATCAGCGAAATGGGCACAGCGGGTTACTCAGCCTATGCCGCCTCCAAAGCTGCGGTGCGTTCCCTCGCCCGCACGCTGACGCCAGACCTTTTTGAAATCGGCGCACGCATCAACGTTCTCAGCCCCGGCCCCATTGATACGCCTGCTCTTTCCAACGGCGGGCTTACTGACGAGCAGGTGAAGGCCACAAACGAAGCCTTTGGCAATCTTCTGGCCGCAGGCCGCGTTGGACAGCCAGAGGAGATGGCAGCCGTCGCCGTATTCCTCGCCTCCTCAGAGTCTTCCTTCATGCGCGGCGCAGATGTGCAGGCAGATGGAGGCATGAACCAGATCAGGCTGCCTCGCGCATCCTGATCGCGGCTTAGACATGCTCGCCCATCCCGCAAGCGGGGTGGGCTTCTCATTCAACATTCTCAAGGTTTTACATCATGCCATCAGTCAATCCCGGCACTGTCATACTCAACGGCGAAAATCCTTTCATCTGGCTGAGCGAGACCAAAGACGGCCCGCGCACATCCGAGGCAAGTCTCTGGACCATCACTTATTCCCCCAAAGGGGCTGGCCACGCTCTGTTCATCAAGAGTGAACTGACCAACAATGAATGGCGCATCTACACCGACAATGTGGAGATGACCCGCTGGCTGCAATCCACCGTGCAGGGCATGCTGGGGCCAGACACCAAAGACCAGAGCATCCCAACCATCAACGCCGAGTTTGACCGAAGCGGAGACACCCAAAAAGCATGGAGCCAGACCATCCGCAGCGCAGAGGATGAGATCGTGATGTCATGGTTCGATATGCACCAGCCTCTGCTCGTCAGCGACGAGACTGTCAGCGATCTGCCGCTCCGCCCTTATGGCGTGAGCGCGGTGATGATCCCGGCGGAAAAGGCAGTGCTCACGGTCAATGGACAACAGGCCCGCGGCCAAATCTGGCCTATGGATCTGGATGGTCACCCCTTCACCACCGGCGCTCTGGCCTTTTCAGAAAGCTGGCGGGCGTAACCGCCACTCATCTCACCCCACAAGACAACAGGAGATCAAAATGACACCGTACACAATGACCCGCCGACGCGTGATGCTGACATTGGCTGCCACGGCTGCCAGCACCATGCTGCCACCCATCAGTTTTGCAGGTGAGTTGGCCACCATGAAGCTTGGCGAGCTGGAACTTTCCACCTTCTCAGATGGTTACTTCAACCTGCCCAACAACTGGTTTGGCAATGCGAATGCGGAAATTCTTGCAACAGCGGGTGACCCTGTTGTTGTTGGCGCCAATGTCTGGCTGATCCGTGCGGAAAAACGGCTGGTGCTGGTTGATACGGGGTCAGGTGTCGTTTTTGCTGAGACAGATCCAAATGTTGGCAAATTGGATGCCTTGCTCGCCGCACAGGGCATCAAGCAGGATGAAATCACAGATATCGTCATCACCCACATGCACGCTGATCATATTGGTGGATTGCTGGGTCCAAATGCCGGTGGTTTCAGCAATGCAAAAATCCATATGGCAGAGGCTGAATGGACCTTCTGGACAGACCCGGCATTGGTAGAGCGCGTTCCAGATGAAATGAAACCCCTCGTCGAAGTCGCCCAAGCGATCGCAGCGCCTCTCAAAGATCGCGTTATGACCTATCAAGGCGAAACAGACTTAGGGGACGGACTGGTGCTTGTGCCACTTCCCGGCCACACACCAGGACACAGCGGGCTGCGCATTGCTGGTGGCGGCAAGGAACTCTGGATCATCGGCGACGCCATCATCTCGGAGGTTTTGCAGTTCAGGAACCCTGAGATCACATACGGTCTCGATATCGATCCGCAGCAAGCCATCAAAACACGCAGGGACCTGCTCACTCGCCTCGCGGAAAGCGGCACCCCACTGGCAGCCACACACCTGAGCTATCCCGGCATGGGCCATGTCACGCAGGACGGCGATGGCTTCATCTTCAAGCCCCTGAGCTAATCGCTTGGATCGCGCCTCACTTTGGCAGCAGTTCAGCCGGTTGCACGCACCTCTTCAAGCGGTGTGCAATCGGTTTTCTTGCTCAGGATCATCAGCTGGCTTAGCATGACCGCCTGTATTTTCAGGCGCATCATGCGCCGGCAAGTTGTTTGAGCAAGGTGATTTTGAGATGAAACCCACCAGCATTTCTGAGCTGACAGCAGAGTTTGGCGTGATCCTGTTTACGGAAAACTTTGAGGCCTGTGTGCAGTTCTATGAGCACACTCTGGGCCTGCAAGTTATTGAACGCACGCCGGATCTGATCAGTTTTCGCTTTGGCGGCAGCTATCTTGTGGTTGAGCGCGGCGGGCACAGCAGCCCCACGCAAAAACCGCGGAGGCAGAACCCCTGCGTCCTGCGGTTCAACACAGACGACATGGACACAGCCATTGAGCTCCTGAACGCTAACGGACTGGATGTTCAGCCTCAAACATTCGACTGGGGCACAATCGCAGCCTTTACCGATCCGGATGGAAACCTGTGTGAGCTGAAATCCCCGGCCCTCGTGGGAGCGTAACAGAGCATCTCCCCGAAAACCGCAGGGTCATCGGGGATGTGTTTCAGCGCAGGAAAGCTGAGCTTATTTCCAGTAGTTGTTGGCCGCAGCGACAGTGCTGAAGTGCTCAGCAATGGTTTGTGAAGCCGCGATCAGAGACTCTGAATCATATTCATACATCAAGCGCATGGCAGAGCGGACTTCGGCATCCGGCTGCATGAATTTGATAGCCATACGGGACAGTTTGACTGCAAGCTCATAGCCCTCTTGCGGGTTGGCTGTTTGCAGCGTTGGGAGCCAGTTCTCATCCATAATTCGCATCCTTTTGATTTGGCGATTTTGGAAGAGTCAAACAGGCAAGAGACAAGCGCAATCTCCCCAATTTCCATTGGGATTTGTAGGAGGGTACCCTCAAAGAAACAGGCAGAAGCACGCCGCTTCTGCCCGAGAAATCCAGCGATTACTTGCCAGAGACCTGTTGATACACAGTTGGTTCACCACCCGCAGCTTTTGGCAGAGTGTAAACGGTGTAGTTTGTGTCCGCATCCGGTTCACCCATACCCAGAGAGCCCATTGGCATACCCGGTACGCTCAGGCCCTTGATATCAGGACGCTCAGCCAGCACACGCTTTACCGCTTCCAGCGGCACATGACCTTCCATCACATAACCATCAACCATAGCGGTGTGGCAGCTCTGCATATTTGCCGGAACGCCTACCTGACGTTTCACGGCATCCAAATCTTCGGTGTTGCGAACCGTCACGTTAAAGCCCGCATCCTCAAGTGCATCAGACCACTGGGTGCAGCAGCCGCAGTAAGGCGATTTGTAAATGGTCAAGTCTTTGTCGTCCTCAGCATGAGCCGCGAAGGAGAATGCACCAGTGGTGAGAACAGCTGCGAAAGCGCCAGCCAGCAAAGTCTTTTTGGAGATCATCGTCTATCCAATCCAGTTTATTATTTATTTCAATTAGTTAGAGTTTTGAGGTCTAAGCAACTGAATGGATTGGAGGCCTGTCTATACCGCTGGTTTGAGCAGAGTACACCGGTAACAAAACCGGCACAGACATGCTGGAGCTGCGGTATAAAGGAGAGATTGCATTGGTCTGATCCAGCAGGCCAAGTGTCGCCATACAGGCAGTCATACCTGTTGCCATGGCTGTCTCTGTTTCACAGCAGCAACAAGACGATTTGTCAGAGATCATATGCTCCATGGCTGCTGCATTCTGCTCAGCCAGAGCGAGTTTTTGTGCTGCACTGTTAGACGCCATTTCGCCCTGCATGCTCATGGCATAGGGCGTGGTGACGAACAGCGTCAATAATATGATCAGCACACGAAACATGGCTGCAACCTAAGGGCACATTACGGCAGTTTCAAGTTAAACTGTTGTAATCTCCTGCGTAGGACAGCGTGACATTTATGCGCACCAGATTTTTCAATTCTCCCGAAAAGCGCTTGACCTCAACTTAACTTGAGGAAGTACTTGAGTGTCATCTCATCACAAGCGGGCTGAGGCTGTTCCCCCCAATTGGCGCAATTTTGCGCTTTTGCCTCACCTGACTAAACTGGAGTACTGACATGAGTGAACCAAAAGCCGCCTACCTTGTTGCCAGCAGCTTTATGCCAAAAGATCATGGCTCAATAGACGCATATGGCGAAAAAGCCGTCCCACTATTTGAAGCGGCAGGCGGGGAATGCATCATCTTTGGCGGACCCGATCAGCCTTTTGAACATCTGGAAGGCGTATGGAACACAAACGCGCAACTGACGCTTTTCCGGTTCCCAAGCATGGACGCGCTCATGACGCTCTGGAACTCCCCTGAATACCAGGCAATCAAACACCTTCGCACAGACGTAATCCCGCCAAACTTCACGATTGCTGTGGAATCCAGCATCTAAATCACATCCCCAAAAGGCATTAGGGCGCTCTGTCCTCCCCAAGAATACGACAGAGCGCCACTTTATCACTTCCCTACTTTTTCTTTGTTTTCAAAATTGTAACCAAGAAAATCAATATCCTTGCTGTAGAGTTTTCTCACGACAAGCCGGTTTTCTCTGGAATAGTATTCACTATAGTGGCGTTTTGTTTTCTTATTGATGTGCGCTAGAGATGGAAGCTCAATTTGATACCGGCTAAGGACCATAGAACGAAGTAAGTCAACATCCTGCTTAAGGCGTTCTTGTCGAAGAATTAAGTCCGGTAAGAGCATCTCACCACTGTGGAACATCTCTTTTTGAGATGCGACATGCAGATCATTAATTTTGTTGAACTTGTCGCTTAAAACTTTGAGATACTCCTCGAACTTCATTCCTTGATAGAACCCGTATTGGCGCAATCTTTCGTGGAGAGTTTTGTTCACCTTGTCTTCATAGTGAGAAACCGTTCGAGCCCAAGGATTCCTACCTATCGCCAAGACAAATCTATCTAGCTTAACTTCAGCAATCCGTTCTTTTGAGATCTTCATAGGACCCCACATGTGGTGAGGATTACTCTTATGCGGAAGCTCACTTGGCAACAATGGTCGTAAAAGATCCAAAATCGAGCTATTCGCGCATTTTGGTGTCGCGATGACAGAAATTTTATAAGCAGGGATGTCGTAATAAAGGGGTTGCATTCATGGTTCCTTATGTACGCATAAGTTCAGCTTGATCAATCGCTGATAAGCTCAGCAGCATGCATCCTTTATGCAAAGTTTTTGTCATTTAGTTGCAGGAAAGCCGTGTTGACATAGTCATCCGGAAGACCATCAAAACTCGTGCTCTCTTTATACGGTTGTGCCTTCAACTAAGAAATTGGAGCACACGCAAGAAATAACTACGGAATCATCTATTTTTACACCGAATTAAGATGATAACCATTAGCGCTCCGCAAAATTTCATAACGCATTACAGATAGAATTGGCCAATTGTTTCCATCTCGGTGATCTCTATCAAATGTATCAATGAAGCTTCTGATGTTGTTATATGAATTCTTGATATTTTCTGGCGGAACCAAGTTCCACCATCCAATCCTCAGCAATTCAGAAATCAAAGAGTCACTAAAGCGTTTTCGAACAACTTTTGCTGGTTGACCTACTGCGATGCAATAAGGGCCGATATCCTCGTTAACGAAACTATTAGCACCAATCACAGCACCATCGCCAATTGTAACACCTTCTCGAATAACAACGTTGCGGCCTATCCAAACATCATTGCCAATGGTTGTTCTCAGGCATCTTCCGTCCCACTCAAGGTTGCTCCCTGCATAGGCTGGCCAATTAGGATGCTTATCAAACCAAGGTATTCCGTTGTATTGGAATGGATGTGTGGAGACCCAATCCAATGGATGTTCCGAAGGAGCGATGGCGACATTACGCGCAATAGAGCAGAAACGACCGATATCAGTATTTCTGAACTCCCCATCGGGGCAGAAGTAAGTGAACGCACCGACACTGCAAGAGCCCTGAATACCTGCGTTTGTCAGACGGACCGGCGCCTCTGTAGTCAATCTATCTTCAATGCGCGATAGCTTTTGAAGTTCGATACCTTCTTCAACCAGACGCGTTGTATCTGTGATTTTTTCTTCCAAAACGTCTTCACCCTACGATATAATTCCAGCCAACTTGCCAATATTTATATTTACTGGATGACGGGCATTTTCAAAGAACGCGTCAGGATCTTCTCTTAATTCGCTCGCTTGCTTCGGCGCGAGATATCGAGAAAGTACTGGCGTGGCAACTGCAAGTACAAGTTTAGTCCGTAGCGGTTTTACTTTTTGAATCTTCGCAATTTTCTTTTTAGGACGCGGGTTCGCTAGTGTCGCACTGCCTGCTCGCCAATAACCCGGGCTGGAAATACTATTTTTAACCAACGGGATGCCTTCGGATCCGGAAAACAAATCTTCCACGCTATGTCCTTCAAAAAGGGTAGCATCGCCTCTTGCCGGATCAGAAAGAAATAAATTCAAGATACTTTGCGAAACTTCCTTGTCGTTGCACAATTCAAATGCTTCAGTTCCAAAGATTTCTAAATAGTCCAACGCATACTCCAAAATCCCCTTATGGAGTTGGGATACATAGCTATTACGTGATGCTGCTTCAGTGGAATCTACGAATACAGGGTCAAACATCCCTTCGTCATTTTTTGTAACATTTTTAACTGAAGGCGTTGTGTCACACAGCATGTATTCAAAAAGAAGCCTATTTGACAAAATAGGGCTATCCTTTGTGATATTCGCAAAATTCCGAAGAAAGGCATTGACCTTCAGGCCAGCGAAGCTCCAGAGCTGCGCTTTATCTAGGGTCGCAAAATATAGCCCATTAACAACTCCACCAGAGATTTTCGAAAGCGCACCCTGCATATTTGCATTCCAACCTACATCTACTACTGTAGGATCGCCGTGATGCCCAAAACCGACAGATTTCAAATAGGCCTGATAGTTTTCACGTTCTATCTCAGCGTTTGAAAGTATATCGTCCTGCAACAACTTAAGAAGAGCCATGACATTTGACATGTTTCTTTCGGAAATGCGACTATCTGTACTAGCTAAACCACAAGTGCGTGCCTTTTTAACAGTCTCTGCATCAACAAATAAGCCGAAACGATTTTCCAACAAGCTCCGAACTGTGGCGCTTCGATCAACAACGGCTTTCGCTACATCATGGATGTCTTCGAATCCAAATAATTGCGGTATGCGTGTCGCTCTCCTCGACGCGTAGAGGTAGGTATGCTTAATTCCTGTATTTTGATAATCTTCCATAATTTCGAACAAGTCCGAAATTATTTTCCCTTCCCTTGAAAGGAAGTAGACGTCATTTTGATCGTTTTTAATGCACTCTTCTCTAATCCAATGCGTGAAGGAGAACATCAGCGGTCCGAGTGCGCAATATCCTATGTTGAATGGATCCGAGTTAAAGAGGGTGTCTTTTGAAACATTTTTAGGATCTGCGAATGCTCGTTTTGCAACCATTGAGCACATCGTGCTTCTCGCTAGAGATTCAATCGGTTTCCGACCTCTAAATAACTTTTTATATTGGGTATTTTCCCAAAGGTACGTTTCAGATCTAGGAAGGTGAAATGCTGTTATACCCTTGTCCTGGGCTGGCTTAACATCAGTTTTAGGATTATCTCCAACATGAATAACATCAGAACCGCTAAGATTGTATTCTGCTAGGAGATGAGTAAACAAAGTCCCAGACTTCTTAGTTTTCATAAGAGAAGATGACAACAAAAGCTGATCAAAACGAGTGTATCTATGTTTCTCGATAAGCTTCAAGATCGCATGTTCAGGCAAATACATGTCACTTGTAATTACAATCGTCGATCCGGATGCGACAGCGGCATCCCACAATTGCCTACCGATTTTACGAGGCATCGAAATTTCAATTTCGATCTCAATCTCAACTTCTTTAATTAAGTTCAATTGCTGGTAGGACAATCCCGTTATTGGGCGAAGCTCATCGTAGATATCATCAAGCGTAATCTCATCCCTGGATGATTTTTTCCGAGCTTCAACTTCTGCTAGTAACCGTTTTTCAGCAAAATTAAATTGCTGAAGTTCAGTTCCAGAAATGCGTTTCTCAAGATATCGATAGACATCAGCTGGTTGCTCAAAAGGCCTCGATATCAACGTATCAAAAAGATCAAAGGAAATTAATTTAGGCTTACGTTGTTCAATATGATCAGAAAACTGATCCGCTTTAGTTTGCTTCGATGTAAATCCTTTACGCAAAAAGATACCCTTTGCTTCTTTATGCTTAAAGCTGCCCAATAATTCTGAGTTATAATCTTGCTCAATGTCTGAAAATCTGGGTAGTTCAAGATCTTGAATTTTTGAACGCCTCGAAACAAGCTCTTCCAACATAGATGTGATGAAAGTACCATCTAGAGTAACCTTTGATGCTAGAGGCTGATTTCGCTCGAGAGCAAATGACAACACTTTATCTTTGCACCTTCTAGTAAGCTCATTTCGGTAATCTAATTTTTGATAATTTGTGTTTCCAAAGGAGCAAATATCCAAATCCCAAATCAAACCTTGAAGCGCTAAACCACTAGTCGCAACAGTTAGCATATCTACGCTTTGAAGAAGGTGCTGGGATACAGCAGACAGTTCTCGTGAAGTTCTCTCAAATGCTATATTTTCTTTATAACGCTTTAAAAACGATATATATTCATCATCAAACAACAATTCAGATGCATGCTTAGAGCTGTATTCAGTAAAGTATATACCAATATCTTCAGGTGTATTTTCCAAAACTTTGAAGATGTATTCACGTTGACTGTTTAACTTTGTGTCAGCTTTAAAGGCGTAATGATCTGATATTTGCAATGGCAACAAGCAAACTTTATCTGACCTCGTTGCAACTCTCAGATCATCCTTTGACCTATACGTCATCTCTTTGAATGATTGAATTGTTTTTCTTCTAAAATCTGAAACTAGCTCTTGGTTATATTCTTCACGTGACACCAACTGATCAGTAAAGGCACTAAGACTTGATTTTCGATATAGACCATTTGGATCAAAGACAACCGTGTGAGGGTACGGAGAACGTGCAAATGCACCAGGCATCTGTTCAACAACTAGCGCATCTGGGTACAATGACCTCAGAAAGGGAACCGGCGTTTCCCAAGTAAGAACAACATCTAAGCTCTCAGGTAAAATACTCTCAACCCAATTTTGCAGCTTCTGTGAGAGTTCATCATTACCTTCATACAAACTTTGAGAAGGGTCGAACCACCCTCCTACTTTACGAATGCCATCCTGTACAGAAACGTCAATCATTTTCACTTTAGAATTAATAACTGTACGAAGGGGCTTGTACGCATCTGGTACGAGCAAATAGACATCGTGCCCAAATTGGGCAAGTGTATTTGCTTGTTTCAATAAATGATTTTCGTAAGAATTTTTGGCAAAAAAAACAGTACCGCCCTGCAAAATCCAAGGAGAGGTCCAAATCAAAATTCTCATTTCACACCTTCGTAAGCTATTTTATTCTTATGGCTTGAGAGCATCTACCCACTTCGCTCATTGGATGGCTTAAAAGAAAAAGGCATCACAAAAAGCCGAATTGAGAGTAATTTTATTAGCGGATAGCTGGAAGGGACATCAGTTCTAAGTTCATCTAGTTCTTACAACTATACGAACATTAACTCATCCTCTTAACCAACATCCAAACTACAAGTAACCCTTTTGCTCTAGATAATTGAAAACTTGGTCTGCTAGCGCTTCTGGTCTTCCTTCATCGCCATATAGTACGACTTCAGCACTCTCCGGACGTTCATACATAGCATCAACGCCAGTGAAATTTTTCAACTCGCCTCGGTCAGCTTTTGCGTAAAGACCCTTCGGATCACGCTTACGGCATTCCTCGATTGAAGTATTGACGAAAATTTCTACAAACTCGCCAGCTTCAAGTATCTCTCGAGCCATTTTCCGCTCTGACTTAAAAGGAGAGATGAAAGACACAAGTGTTATTAAGCCTGCTTCAACAAACAACTTAGAGACTTCTGCAACTCGCCGGATGTTTTCCACACGATCACTGTCAGTAAATCCGAGATCACGATTTAAACCGTGCCGCACGTTGTCGCCATCAAGCAACATCGTGTGTTTATCCATTTCGCACAGCCGTTTTTCAACCAGATTGGCGACTGTAGACTTTCCTGAACCACTCAGGCCTGTAAACCAAAGGACTACAGGTTTTTGTTGCTTTTGCATTGAGCGAGCTTGCTTGTCTACATCTAGCGCTTGCCAATGAATATTGGACGAGCGCCGCAGTGCAAACCAAATCATCCCCGCTCCCACAGTCTGATTAGTGAAGCGGTCAATCAAAATAAAAGAACCAGTCTGCTTGTTGGCTTCATACGGATCAAACGCTACTGGTTCCGATAGAGAAAACGAGCAAAAAGCTATTTCATTTAACTCCAAATTCTTAGCAGCCAGATTTTGGAAGGTGTTGACATCAACTTTATGTTTAATCTCAGTAACGGTTGCAGTAACTGTTTTACGGCCAATCTTCAACAAATATGACCTGCCAGGATGCATGGCCTGTTCTTCCATCCAGATAAGATGCGCTGCAAATTGATCAGCGACCTCCGGACGATGCTGAGGAGAAGCAAACATATCGCCTCGACTGGCATCAATTTCATCTACTAATGTGAGTGTGACGGCGTCACCGGCGACCGCAACCGGTAAATCGCCATCCATCGAAACAATTGAAGCTATTCGTGAGGTTTTTCCAGACTTAGCGACAACGATTTCATCTCCTGGCCGCACTGTTCCACCAGCAACGGTACCTGCAAACCCACGGAAATCTAAGTTGGGACGATTCACCCATTGCACAGGCATCCGGAATGGTCCTGCATTACGATTCATATCAACTGACACGTGCTCCAGATGGTCTAGTAATGTGGGACCAGAATACCAATGCATGTTCTCAGAAGGCAAAGTCACATTGTCTCCGCACTTAGCGGAAATTGGAATCGCTTGAAACGTGGAGAAGTCGAATCCAGAACTAAATGTCTTGTAATCCTCGAGGATTTCTGCGAACCGTCGCTCAGAAAAATCAACAAGATCAATTTTGTTTATTGCAAGCACTACGTGTTGAACGCCGAGAAGGGATGCAATAAATGAATGTCGTCTAGTTTGTTGCAAAATACCCTTGCGAGCGTCAACCAAAATAACGGCAAGGTCAGCTGATGACGCTCCGGTTGCCATGTTTCGAGTGTATTGCTCGTGCCCTGGCGTATCTGCAACGATAAATTTCCGCTTGTCCGTTGTAAAAAAACGGTAAGCAACATCAATCGTAATGCCCTGCTCTCTCTCGGCTTCCAATCCATCTACGAGTAGTGAAAAATCAATATCTTCACCACCTGAGCTTCGTCTTTTCGACTCACGCTCCAGCGTAGCAAGTTGATCATCAAACAACAGCTTTGAATCATAAAGTAATCGCCCGATAAGTGTTGATTTACCATCATCTACACTACCGCATGTTATGAATCTAAGTAACGATTTATTACTCTGCTGTTGCAAGTATTCTGATACAGTTTTTTGGGGGGTAATTAATACCTGTTCCATCAAAAATACCCCTCTTTTTTCTTCTTTTCCATAGAAGCAGCTTCATCGTGATCGATCAAACGTCCCGCACGTTCGCTAGTCCGCGCGATCAACATTTCTTCAACAATATCCTCGAGTGTTGCTGCGGATGATTCAAATGCACTAGTAAGCGGGTAACAACCCAACGTACGGAAACGTACCATGCGCTTTTCAGGAATCTCCCCATCGTTCAGTGGCAATCTCTCATCATCTACCAAGATTAACTGCCCATCACGTGTTACGACTGGACGCTCTTTCGCAAAATATAGAGGTACCATCGAAATACTTTCTGAAAGAATGTATTGCCAGATATCAAGTTCTGTCCAATTGGAAAGCGGAAACACACGTATAGATTCACCAGACTTAACTCGCGTATTGAATATTGACCAAAGCTCAGGCCGTTGATTTTTTGGGTCCCATCCATGCGTTTTTGTCCGAAATGAAAATATACGTTCTTTTGCGCGAGATTTTTCTTCATCTCGTCGTGCACCACCAAATGCCGCATCGAAACCATGCATATCCAATGCTTGCTTGAGTGCTTCAGTTTTCATCACATGCGTATACAAGCTGGAACCATGATCAAATGGATTTACATTATCCTTCAATCCATTTGGGTTAGTGTGCGTTATAAGCTCCATCCCAGCTTCTTTGGCCATACGGTCTCGAAACTCGATCATTTCACGAAATTTCCAAGTCGTATCTACATGTAAAAGAGGAAATGGTGGGGGAGCTGGGTAAAAGGCTTTACGTGCAAGATGAAGCATTACGGAGGAGTCTTTACCGATGGAATACAACATCACCGGATTATTGAATTCAGCTGCCACTTCCCGAAGGATATCAATAGATTCTGCCTCGAGTCGATACAAGTGGTCTGTTCTAAAATTCATTTCAGTAACCTACAGTTGTTCTTTCAGGGAAAATATTATTTTCATTCACAAATTTGAAGAGGAACTACGCTTCATACATGTTTTTTCTCTTCTACGAAAACACCATTCTCCAAGTTTAAAACAAATACTCTGCGGGCCTACCGTGAAGCTTAACGATTCTTTGCTCAGGGTCATTTTTTTGATACTGATATTGAGTGACTCAATTTGAAATATCACCTCTCGAGGAATACTCAGCGTAGCGTGGAAAATTCCTAACAGAGCCATGATCTGCGATAGTCTTCAAAGATTGCTTCCTTGAGATTTCATTGATGTCTGTTGCACGCCCCATCCTGTTTTATCAACTCAGCCTCACCAGCTTTCACTTTCCCCGTGCCATGCTGGGTGTGCTGTTTCCCTATCTTGTAACTGTCTACCTGGCTGAGAGCCCGAAACGGGTGAGCTATGCAATGACGGCTTCTATGCTGCCCAACCTGTTTGTGCTGTTGTTTGCCGGGGCCCTTGCTGATCGCCTGAACAAGCGTAAGCTGCTCGGCATCTCCAGCACGCTCTTTCTGGTTGGCATTACAACAAGCCTGCGTTTGCCAGACACGCCAGCACTTACGGCAAAAGACAGACCCAGCATCCTCAGCGAAATTCCTGAGGGGCTGGCTTTGGTGCTGTCTTCCAAAACTCTGAGATTACCTGTGTTTTTGATGAGTTCAGCCGGCCTCATACTGGGCGGCCCCTATGCCGTTCTGGTGCCGCTTATGTTACGGGACACCTATCACGCCACAGGTTTTGACTTTGCGTTTGCCTTCGCTGTTTTCATGGTTGGCGGCGCATGTTCCAGCGGCATGCTCCTCAAACTGGGAGCAATCAGAAATCCAGTCCCACTGCTTGTTGTGGGTTACAGTATGGGCAGCTTTGCACTGCTGTTTTGGGCGATGTCTCCACCTTACTGGGCTTTTCTTGGCAGCATCTTCTTTTGGGGCGTTGGCGGCGGTATCTGCCTCAACATGAGCCGCACCATCTTGCAGGAACAAGCGCCCTCAACCCACAAATCCCGCGTGCTCAGCGTCATGTATCTGGGTGATGAAGGCGGTGCTCCTGTTGGCAGTCTTATAACCGGCGTGTTGATCACCACCTTCAGCCTCTCCAGTGCCTCCATCATTCCCGGCGTTGTGGTGCTCCTCATCTCCCTCCTCCTGTTGCTTGTGCTAAGCGCACAGAGGAGTGAGGCAAAAGCAACACAGGATGTGGGGCAATGACGGGCAAGCTGTATGTGCCTTGACTTCCCGTGCAAACCGCATAATCTCTGCCCCGATCAAAACGCGAGGAGATAAACCGATGAACAAGAACAGGACAACACATTCAACCTGCCCTGTTTCTGTAAGAGTTCATCACCATGCCTTTATCTATCTCACTCAATCATCTGTCTTGCGCACGTCCTGACGGTACTGCACTTTTTTCTGATCTCAATCTTCAGTTTGCTCAACACCGCACCGGCCTGATTGGCCGCAACGGCACTGGCAAAACAACACTGCTGAACCTCATCAGCGGTGCGCTGACACCTGCTTCCGGCTCAGTTTCCGTGCAAGGGTCCATCGGCTTGCTAAAGCAGCAGCTGCAAAGCGGGCCACAAGAAACACTCGCAGACCTGTTTGGCATCACCGAAGCTCTGGGTGTCCTGCAAAAGGCAGAGGCAGGAACTGCCAGTATGGACGAGTTGGCTCACGCAGACTGGACGCTGGAAAGTCGCATGGAAGCGGCCCTTGCCCAGATGGGGCTGGAAATCTCCACTGATCACCCACTCTCCGCTCTCTCCGGTGGGCAAATCACCCGTTGCAGGTTGGCGGCACTTCAGTTTCATGATGCAGATTTTCTGCTGCTGGATGAGCCCACCAACAATTTGGATGCAGATGGGCGGGAGGCTCTAGGCACCTTCCTCGCCAAGTGGCGCAAGGGTGCGATCATCGTCAGTCATGACCGTGCCTTGCTGGAGCAGATGGACTGCATTGTTGAACTGAACACACTGGGAGCCTCCGTGTTTGGCGGCAACTACAGCTTCTACAAAGCGCAAAAAGCTCAGGAACTGGCTGCCGCTGAGCAAGATCTGGCATCTGCTGAAAAGCGTATTGGCGACCTGAACCGCAAGATCCAGAGTGTTGCCGAGCGCAAAGCCCGCAAGGATGGAGCTGGCCAACGCGCCCGCGCCAAGCGCGACCAGACCAAGATCCTTCTCAACGCCATGCGCAACAAGGCTGAAAACAGCCTTGGGGAGAACGCCAATCAAGCATCCCGACTGAGCGAGGAGGCGGAACAGCACTCCAAAGCCGCCCGCGAAAAGATCGAGGTTCTGGAACAGCTCAGCATCAGCATCGCCTCCTCTGGTATTGCCAGCGGCCAGCGGGTGCTGACAGCTGAGGGCCTGAGCGTGGGTTATGAGAAAGATCAGCCTTTGCTTCACGATTTTTCGCTCGTGATAACGGGGCCAGAACGCATTGCCATCAAAGGCGCGAATGGAACTGGCAAGACCACGCTGCTGAAGACGTTGACGGGTAAGCTCCCGCCCCTGTCCGGCACGTGCCAGCTGCACCCGTCTGCCCGTGTGCTGGACCAGACCGTTAGTCTGCTGAACCCGGACCTTTCGGTGCTGGAAAACTTCCGCGTGTTGAACCCGGAGCAGGATGAAAACACCTGCCGCGCCATCCTTGCCCGCTTCCTCTTCCGCGGCGACGCTTCCACTCAGCAGGTCAAAACCCTCAGCGGTGGCATGATGCTCCGCGCCGGCCTCGCCTGCGTGCTCGGTGCAGCCCAGCCCCCCAAACTGCTCATCCTGGACGAACCCACCAACCACCTCGACCTCACCGCCATTGAGGCCATCGAATCCGCCCTCACCACCTACAACGGCGCCCTCCTTCTAGTAAGCCACGATGCCACGTTTCTGGAGAGTATTGGGGTGACGAGAGAGGTGGTGTTGGGGGAAACGGTGGGTGTGTGAGGGTGGTGAAACTCAAGAACCAAAAGCGTACAAAAATAGAATGCGTTCTAAATGTCATTTTAACTTGAGTTTTATACTCAAGTTAAATATGTAGCACACAGCCAAAAGCCATATCCCACTATTAAGAATGAGATAATCATGTTGCGTGTTACACGACGGAACAGGGATAAGGCTTTGTGTGCCTTGTTCCTGCCATTGCTATTTGCTTCATTTTCTTCAGCGACAAATGCAAAAGAAACGGCAAAAACCAAGGAAGAAGAAAACCATTTCGATCCCATCGTTGTAATTGGTAGCAGCGAAACAGTAGAGACTATAGCGAACTCAGAAGTAGACGAGGAACTGCTACAACGACTTCAAGCAACAACTGTTCCTGAAATTTTACATGGAATACCGGGCACTGATCTAGCTGGCACAGCGCGCGCGCAAGGCCAATCGGTAAATATTTGGGGCTTTGCTGACCAGGAAGACGTCAAATTCTTACTTGACGGAGCTCAGAAGGAATTTGAGAAATACCGCCAAGGTACTGTTTTTATTGAACCTGAATTGCTCAAAACAATTAGCGTTGAGAAAGGGTCTTATTCAGCTGAAATATTTGGTTCATTCGGCGGCACAGTCAATATGACGACCAAATCTGCTAGCGACATGCTTAAACCCGGACAAAGCATTGGGCTATTTTCCAAACTAGGCTTTGCTTCGAATGGAAATGAGTTTGCAAAGACGATTGCTGCTTACGGACGTTCAGAGAAGTACGGTGCAGAATTAATTGTTTCTGCTACGCATCGAAAGAACGAAAATTATGACCTTAGTGATGGTCATGAACTGATACTGTCAGCGATCTCGCAACCGACCGGTTTTTTCAAAGGAAGTCTTGAGCGAGGTGACCATTTCTTCGAGCTTTCTGGTGCTGCTTATTATAGCAATGACCTCCAGCCTTGGGCCGCAAAAGGTACATACAAAGTACTCGGTAAAACTTATCCAGACCGGCAGAGCTATGAAGATGCCATTGCACGAATTTCAACAAAAAGGGAACTAAAAGATCGCTCACTTGCATTTAAATATGAGTTTGATCCTGACAGCGAACTCGTAAATACAACGTTTGAGGCGAATTATTCAAACACAAATCAACATGATTATAGACCGTATAAAGATAGAGAGTACTCACTCTTACTTGGTGGCAAAGAGAGTTGGCTTGACTATACTAACTATAAAGCATCTCTGAAGAATTCAGCTCTGTTTGACTTTTTGGGAATAGATGCAAAGTTGACAACTGGTCTGCAGTTTTCTCATCACCTGAGAGATGTCATGGTGTATGCTCCAAAATACAAAGATAAAGATGATTACAATTATGGAAACCTACAGTCGCCTACACAACCTGGAGGAAAGCAGACTGTTTATTCCACTTGGTCAGATCTAACGTTAAACTTTGAGAATGGACTAGAATTCAGGCCAGGTTTACGCTTCGACTACATCGTGTCTGAAGGTGATCCCAACTTAGGCTCGAGATACAACAATCCATCCGTGGGGCATGATTATGGGAGAGTTGAGCACTCTGGCTTTTCTCCAAGCGTTAACGCAATGTTCCCGCTTACGGACAATCTACGCATCTTTGGTGATTGGGCATATAAACTCAGAGCCCCTCTGATCGACGAACTGTATGATGTGGGCACCAGCCGTGCAACATCAGATCAACTCAATATCGAGCGCGTCCACTCCAAACGTATTGGAATCACGACATCTCATTCAGATGTTTTACAGAGCAACGACACAATCAAAACACGTATTTCTGTTTATCGAAACGACATCAGCGACAACATTCATCGGCTCTACAGCAGAAATAAACATCTCGTACCATCTGATGATTATCCAACTTATGCAAACCTAAAAGGTTACTACACGCAAGGCATTGAAGCAGAGCTCTATTACGACAGTGACAACTTCATCGGTAGTTTGGCATTCTCAGCTGGAGAAGGGGAGTTCAATGGGACTTTGTATAACGTAAATGCAGATACTGACCAGTATGTCTCAGAAATCGCTCCTACTAAATTGATAGCATCACTTGGCTATAAAATACCCGAACATGGAATTACGTTTGGATGGAAAGGTAGCTTCTATTCTGAACAAGATCGTATAACCCGCTTTCAGGATAACAAATATTACGCCTCCAAGGGCTACAGCCTGCATGATGTTTTCTTAAGTTGGATACCACCAGAGGGCCGTTTTGAAGGTCTTGAAGCTCGGGCCTCGATCGAAAATATTTTGGATCGAAAGTACATAAATCACTTCAGTGATACTTATGGAAAATCTCGTAACTACAAGGCGTCTCTCAGCTACAAATTCTAACAGGAACAGAGCAGTCTCAGTTTTGTGGCTGCTCTTTTTTCTTACAAATGCGTCACCTTCAGTGCTCCGCCCCAGCGGCTGTTGAGGTAGTTGGCGACGAGGGAGCGGTGGCATTGGTGGGGGAGGTGTTCGGAGCAGAGGAGGCAGGCGCCTTCGAACATATCTGCCTTGAACTTGCTCTCCACCTTGCGCTGGGAGAGCAGGCCCATGAAACGTTCTTTGAAGATGGTCCAGTCGCCCTTCTCTTTCTTGAAGGCTTTGAACATATCCTGATCCGGTGCCAGCAATGGCTCGTGCTCATAGCCGATGCCGCCAATGGCCTCCAGAAAGAAGGCCAGATCATTGGACTTGGCAAAACCAGCCAGCTGAGAAGTGTTATTGAGGCGCACATCAATCACCTTCTTGACGCCCGCACTTTGCAAGCGGCCAAAGAAGTTCTCTGCTGTTGTTTTGGTGAAACCGATTGTTGTCAGGGTCATATCAATCACTTTATCTCTCAGCCAAGCAAGTCTGTTTTAGTGCATCCGCAACACGCGCGCCATGCTGGTGATCAAAAGCAGGGCCATGCCCTCCTTCTCCAGCTTCCCCTCAAACGCCTCGCGATTGGTTCGGGCGCGTTTCAGCAGAACGGTGGGAGAATTCAACCTCCAAACAGCGCATGTGCCTGAGACAGGATGAGGTCTCGGAACCATTTGTGGGCGGGGGAGGTGCGGTTGCGGATGTGCCAGATGGCGCTGATGCCAACGTCGACGACAGGGGCTGGGCATTTGCAGGAGGCGAGGCCGGATTTTATGCCACCACATATCAGCTTGCGAGGCATGGTGGCAATCAGGTCTGTGCCTGGCAATGTCGCAGCAAGGGCGTTGAAGCTGGGGGCGGAATAAACCGTTTGGCGTTTGTGTCCCAACTCAGCCAATGCGCGGTCAATGAATGTCACTTCATCGGCGGTCACCAGCATGTTGGCATGCGGTGCCGCGACATACTTTTCCAGCGTGTCCGGAGCATCTCGCGTTTTAGGATCGTAGAACACCACAAACTCATCATCAAACAGCGTTTGCGCAACAAACTCATGGGAGTCTGGTGGTGGCAGCGGGGTGAACAGCAAATCGGCATCGCCATCCACCAGAGAGGCGACCTCGTGACGATGAGACAGGCGACAACGGAGAGTTACGCCAGGAGCCTCCTGCCGTAAGCGCTTGATTACTGAGGGGATCAGCAGGTTATGGTCTTCATCACGGCAGTCAATCACAAAGCGGTTGGTTGCGGTGGACGGATCAAACCTTGACGGTTCACCGATCAACGCCAGCGTTTGCAGCAGCTCTTCCACCATGGGCATCAGAGCATCCATACGCTTTGTCGGCACCACATTGCGGCCTGCTTTGACGAACAGCGGGTCTCCTAAAAGACCGCGCACCCGCTCTAATCCATGGCTGACGGTGGACTGGTTTACGCCCATCATCTGCGCAGCCTGCGTCACTGATCCGCTTTCATGGATCAGCTTCAACATCATCAGGGCGCGGCCATCAAGACCTAAATAATTCATTTTCTGCATAGTTCTTATTGAATTAATGCATTTGTATTCATTAAGCCAGCCCCTCATGTATCGGCAGAACGCACACTCTCAATTTCAAAGGAACAAAATATGCAGGATAAGAGAGTTTCTGTCGCTGTTGCCTACCACTCTGGTTTTGGTCACACCGAAACGCTGGCGAAATCTGTCGTAAACGGCATCAACTCGGTTGAAGCCGCAGATGGTGTTTTGGTTGACGTGAATGCCTTAAATGACGATTTCACAGTTCTAAACAACGCCGATGCCATCATCTTCGGCTCGCCAACCTATCTGGGCTCTGTCAGCGGACCTTTTAAGATGTTCATGGATGCGACCGGTCAGATCTGGATGCACCGCGGCTGGCAGAACAAGCTGGCAGCGGGTTTTACTGTCTCAGCCTCCCCAGCGGGTGATAAGCAGAGCACAATCATCCAGATGTCTGTTTTTGCAGCTCAGCACGGTATGATCTGGGTGGGTGCGAATGATGCACCGGGCAACAACTCCAGCACCAGCACAGCGGATTCCATCAACCGCCTCGGCGCTTATCAGGGCATGATGGCGCAGGCCAACGTGGACGAAGGGCCGGAGGTCGCACCACCAAACGCGGACCATCGCACCGCAGAAGCTTTTGGCAAGCGCATTGCAGAAGCTTCCCTGCGCTGGGGTAAGGCACCTGCCACCCAACCGCAAGAGTTGGAAGCAACAGCCTAAAAACATTCGCAAAACGTAAAAGTCGGCCCTACAGCAACATTAAACGATGAGAGAAACTCATTGCGGCAAACGACTTTTGCAAAACTGGCCCCTCTTTGCCGAGGGGCCTTTTTCGTCAGGCGGCCTGAAAGTCGTGCAGGATGACATTGAAACCTTCATCAACGGTTGGCGCCTGAAAGTATTTGGTGAACTGCTCAAACTGAGCTTCACTGACCGTAAACTGATGCTCGCCTGCCTCATTGCGCACCCAAAGGCGTTCCTTACACACCTCATCGGGCACGGAGAGATAATGCAGCTCGTGGGCGACATTAGCAGCTTCGAACAAGCTCTTCATCCACTTGCGATCCCGCACCGTGTTGGCCTGAAAGTCCAACGCGACAGAAACACCGTGCTGCAGCAGACCCACAATGTGCGGGCCAAGCGCTTTTTTCACGCGGGCAGAATACTTCACGTAGTCTTCCAACGTATTCAACTCATCGGGAAAGAGCGTCGCGTTCCAATGATCTTCGCTGATCAACACCGCATGATGATCATTCACCAGATGCGTGAGAAGAGTGGATTTGCCGGATGCAATCTTTCCGCATACCAGAAGCAGTTTTGTTTCCTGAGCAGTCATAATTACCTCCGTAAAAATCTATTCCAAAATTATAGATCTATCATACTCATATTCACCTCAGGTTGCACAATGTGACATAGCACCCCGAATCCATAAAAATCTTAAGCATTTCTGCCATTTATACGGAGCCTTTACATGCATCACATCTTGTAAAATAAGTATTTACACCTATTTATGAGTGAGTAAATTTCCGTCAAAATGCCCGCCGCTGGCAAGTGAAGCATAAGGTGATAGCCCCCAATGCCAGCGGATACGGCTATCTTCCTTTGTCGAGGTACAAAAAACAATGGACGACGCTTCTGGTTGTCGACCGATCACCGGTGAGGTTCTGATCAGGGAGCCTTACCAATGATAGAGCTTCTCCTTGAGCCACAGGTTTGGCTAATCTTTCTGACCCTGTTTGGACTAGAGCTGATTTTGGGCGTTGATAACGTCGTGTTCATTTCGGTCCTATGTGAGCGCCTTCCCGCACACCAACGCGCGATTGCCCGAAACCTTGGTATCGGACTGGCCGTGCTTGCTCGTGTGGGTCTTGTCTTCTCCATCAGCTGGGTGATGTCCCTCACCTACTCGCTGTTTCAGATCAGCACCGTTGATATCAGCGGTCGTGACCTGATCCTTATTGGCGGCGGCGCATTCCTGCTGGCCAAGAGCGTGGCGGAGTTGAAACACCTGTTGGTGGCGAGCGATACTGAACACGCACCTCACCTGGCAAACGGCATGACGGTCGTGCTGCTGCAAATCGTGGCGATGGACGCCGTGTTCTCCATGGACTCGGTGATCACCGCTGTTGGTTTGACGGATGATTTGCCAATCATGGTCGCCGCAATTCTGGCATCTGCTGTTGTCATGGTGCTGACAGCTGGTGCAATCAACCAGCTCGTCACAAAGCACCCGGGCCTGAAAGCGCTGGCCCTGCTGTTCCTTATTTTGCTCGGTGGTCTTCTCATGGCTGAGGGCTTCGAGATCCACATCAACAAGGGCTATGTCTACTTTGCGATGGCCTTTGGTTTGCTGTTGGAGATCGTTCACATTCAGTTGAGCAAGAAGATAAAGGCTGTTCAGGTACGCCGGAAGTCCAACATCCGGTACCTGACCAAGCCTTCAAGGCCGGGCCGCGTGGAAAACAGGCAAGCAACCCGCTTCGGCAGTTTAGCGAACCTATAGGGTTTGATCAGCATTTCTGCATAGGCAGAGCAGGTGGAGACCGATACAGAGGGGATTAGCTGCTCTAATCTCTATAAGAATCGGATCTCTGTCTGTGCTGGAATTACTCGCGATTTGCTTTATCGGTCTGCTCGGCGGTGTCGCCGTTGGCCTGCAAGCGCCTATGGGCGGTATTATGGGCCAACGCGTTGGCGGAGCTGCCGCCAGTGTCATCATTCATGCAGGCGGATTGATCGCTTCGCTTGCCCTGCTGTTTGCGCGCAAGGGTGAGCAGATCAGCGAGTGGCGCACCATTCCGTGGTACATGCTGGCCAGCGGTGTCTTTGGCCTCATCCTCTACCTCACCATCACGCAAACCCTGCCAAAGCTGGGCGCAACCTCTGCTGTGCTGCTCATCATCGTCGGGCAGTTAATGGCTGGCATGGTGATCGACCACTTCGGCCTCTTCAATCTGCCCATTCGCTCCATAGACCTCAGCCGCGCCCTCGCCGCCATGCTGCTAATCTCCGGCGCTTATTTGATGGTGCGGTAAGTCTCAGGAGCCTCAGAAATGCAGAAGGTCATTGTCACAGGAAGTTCTGGTCGCATTGGCAGCGAGATCGTCTTAGCTCTCAAGCCAACTTACGATGTTATCGGCATAGATCGCGTCGTTGCATCAACAACAACACACATTGCTGACATTTCTGATGCAGACACTCTGCAGCGCCTCTGTCAGGGTGCGTTCGCGGTGATCCACTCAGCCGCTCTCCATGCACCGCATGTAGGCGTGTTCTCGGAGGATGAATTTCACCAGATCAATGTAAAGAGTACAGTCGCGCTGGCTCGCATGGCGCGTGCGGAAGGTGTTCAGCGTTTCATTTTCACCAGCACCACAGCTCTTTACGGTCAGGCCAACACGCTTGCAGACAAAGCAGCCTGGATCACAGAGCAGGTGGAACCACAGCCACGCACGATCTATCACCGCACCAAACTAGAAGCAGAAAACCACTTGGCACCACTGGCAAGCGATAGGTTCAAGGTGAGAGCCCTGCGCATGTCACGATGCTTTCCAGAGGACCCCGCCCTGATGGCAGCCTATCGGCTTCACAGAGGTATCGATAAACGCGACGTTGCCGCAGCGCACGTGGCTGCACTCACTGATGACGGAAAAGATTTTGACCGCTTCATCATCTCCGGTCAAACGCCCTTCCTGCCTCAAGATGCGGAGGAGTTGAAGGTGAACGCGCCTGCCGTTATCGAACGAAGGTGTCCCGCAATTGTAAAGCTGTTTCAATCACAAGGCTGGAAATTGCCCAAATCAATCGACCGTGTTTACGACCCCAGCTATGCAAAGCAAGCGCTGAACTGGGAGAGCAAGCACGACAGCTTCGATTTCGCTGCCATGCATAACGCTCTCTGATAAGCAGGGTCTTATTCCAACACCTGCTCTGACCCGTTGGAAAGGTGATAGATGCAGCCTTGTTTGCGGGGGAGTTGCAGGAGTTCCAGTGTGTTGAGTCCCATATAGAGCCCGCGCAGGATGATGGAGGTGATGCCGTGTGTGACAACAACGGCAGGCTCGTTCAGCTCTTCCAGAAAGTGCTGAACGCGGCCTGAGATCGCCTCAAAGGTTTCACCTTGCGGGCTCTGAAAATGCCAGAGGCCGCTTTCGTAGTCATCTCCGACCAGATTTTTTACTTCTTGCTTGGTCAGCCCTTCCCAAGCGCCGAAGTTGATTTCTTTCAGTCGATCATCCAGCTTCTGCTCAACCTGAGGCCCCAGAGCAAGCTGTGCTGTATGCACCGTACGGGGCTGCGGACTGACGAACGCAGTGCCTGGCAGGACTTCGACACATGAGAGCAGCTTGTTTTGCAGCAGAGCTTGCTCCTTGCCCTTCTCCGTGAGTGGAGAATTCTGGTGCCCCTGAAATCTGCCCGCTACGTTCCATTCTGTTTGACCATGCCGAAGCACGAAAATTTCCGGGTATCTCGCCAAAGGACCATCCAACTCAAATCATATAAATCGAAGCTCCAGATATTGACGGGAACCTGAAGGCGTGTCCAGCGCGTTTTGAGAGGGCTCAAGCCTTACGCAAGGCTAACTGTTAGGCTGAGCATATTCAGCTCTAGCTCACTGAAACTTCGTTTGATTTTGATTAAAAGCTGATATAGCACCTGTAAGTGTGCGTCCTACCCGCATCACGAGTGATACGAACAAGCGTGTAAGCAAAAATGACAAGTGACAGTGCAGCTCATATCGGCTCAATAGAAGCAGTCGCCACCACCGTAGCAATCATCGGCGGCAAGTGGAAACCGATCCTGCTCTACCATCTCGTAACCGGTTCCAAGCGTTTTTCCGAGTTGAAAAAACTGATGCCCGGCGCCTCCGACAGGATGCTGACCCGTTCTCTTCGAGAACTGGAAGAGCACTTCATCGTTCGCCGTGAGGTGTTTGCTGAAGTGCCCGTGCGCGTGGAATATTCGCTGACCAAGGACGGATTGTCGCTTATTCCGGTTCTCAATGCCCTGAGCGATTGGGGGCAGGCCCGCAATGGCGTGGATGATGAGAGTGCCGAACCATCCTCCATCTTTGACGCATTGCTTCCAACATTTTCAGGGTAACCTTATGAAGATTGCTTTTCTGGACCGCAGCACTATTGGACCAAGCGTCCACATCTCCAAACCCTCCTTCCCGCATGACTGGGTGGAGTATGACAACACCTCCCCTGAGGAGGTGCTGGAGAAGCTGCGCGGGGTTCAGATCTGCATCACCAACAAGGTGCCTCTTTCAGCCGACGTGCTTAAGCAATTGCCGGATCTGAAGCTGATCTGCATTGCGGCAACCGGTTATGACAAGGTGGACATCGCAACTTGCGACGAGCAGGGCATCGTAGTGTCCAACGTACGCGGCTATGCGGTGAACACAGTGCCGGAACACGCCTTCGCTCTCATCTTCGCTTTGCGGCGCTCGCTGGTGGGATACCGCGAGGACGTGATCAACGGCGAATGGCAGAAGTCCGGTAAGTTCTGCTTCTTCAATCACCCTATCAAGGATCTCGCAGGCTCTCGCCTGGGCATCATCGGCTCGGGGACATTGGGCAAGGGCACCGCACGCATTGGCGAGGCTCTGGGCATGGACGTTGTGTTTGCCGAACGCAAGGGCGTGACGGAGGTTCGCTCTGGTTACACCGCCTGGCAGGAAGTGATCACCACCAGTGATGTCATCTCCCTGCACACGCCGCTAACTCCAGAAACACGCGGTATTATCTCCACGCCTGAGTTTGAGGCGATGCATCAAAAGCCAATCCTCATCAACACGTCTCGTGGTGGGCTGGTGGACGAGGCTGCACTCGTGGAGGCACTCAACAACGGCCAGATCGCAGCAGCGGGATTTGACGTGCTCACCACAGAACCACCGCAGGAGGATAATCCCCTTCTCAGCATTCTGGAGCGCCCAAACGTGATCGTAACCCCGCATGTGGCCTGGGCATCAGAAGAAGCCATGCAGACCCTTTGGGATCAGCTGATCTCTCACATGGAAAGCTTCCAGAAGGGTACACCAACCAACGCTGTTGGTCGTACAGGCAGTTAAAGCCTCTTAGCTGGCAGCCATGACGATGCCTACCCCACCAAGGGCAACAAGCACGCACCCTGCCAGCTCAATCGGCGTAATCTTCTCGCGGAAGAACATCCATGATGCAGCCAGCGTAAACACCAGCTCAATCTGAGCCAGTGCACGCACATACGCCACTTGCTGCAATGTCATTGCCGTAAACCAGCCGATGGACCCGGCAATACCCGCAAGCCCAACCAGACCGGACAAACGCCAGTTCCGGATTGCTGCGCGTAACTCTGCGGGGCAAGTCACTGTCATCCAGCTGCCCATGACAACGGTCTGAAAGGCCGTCACACACACCAGCGTAAACGCCGCCTGCAGCAAGAAAGAGTCGGCCTCAACGGAAAGCGAAGCTGTGCGGTAGAACGCGGCGGATGCCCCAAAGAACGCTGCCGATGCCAAGCCAATCAACGCTGGCTTCCCAACCAGAGTGGACAGCACCATAGCCCCTGTTGGACGTTGCTTCCCAAAGCTGATGAACAACACCCCGATGATCCCCAGCGCAATCGCGCCCATGCCAAGCGGTGTCAGTTGCTCTCCCAGCAGGATAAAGCCAAAGAGTGCCGCCTGAACCGGCTCAGTTTTGGAATAAGCCGTACCGACAGCAAAATTGCGGTAAGAGAACAAGTGTACGAGCAGGAAGGTGGCAATTATCTGCGCCAAACCGCCAAACGCAGCAGCCCAGTAGAATGTTGTTCCCACATCGGGAACGGATTCTCCTGTCAGCTTGAGGATCACAGCAAGGTAAAACACCGCAATAGGGAAGCCAAAGCCGAAACGAATAAACGTGGCTCCTGTAGTTCCAATTTTGCCTTTAAGGTGCTTTTGCAGTGCCGACCGCAGGTTCTGGCTAAACGCCGCTGCAATGGTGATTGGAATCCAGAGTTCCATTTTGATTTATCCTCAATCCAACACATCCAGCATACGGACAAAGCCCTATATGCTCCATAGGTTTCTTGAGGCTGAACAGTCTGCGAACTCACCAACTCTTGAGAAATATAGAACAGTTATTCGGGTGATATTAGCGGCGTGATACCTGCCCAATTAAATAAAGATAGTTTTTTCTTTCTAAATGTGCTCCATTGAACTGCAAGGGGGAAACGGGATGAAACTGTCTGTTTTAGTGTTCGCAAATTTTATTGCATCCATTGCCATGGGGATCGCGCTGACCATCGTCCCCTGGGAACTGTCAAGGTCTCTTGGCGGTGAGAAAGTCCTCGCCTTTACAGCAACCTATGCCACTGCTTTGCTGATCTTTCTTGCACCAGTCTCCGGCAGAGTGGTGGACAGGTTCTCACGTCGCTCAACCCTGATGATTTGCATCGCGATAATGGCAGGTGTCTTACAGATTGCATCCGTCGCCTATAGCAACTCATTTCTTAAAATCGCCAGTTTAAGCGCGTTCTACTTCGCCTCTCAGGTCTTCTTTCTGTTCTTCTACAACGCCCTGACAGCGTTCATTCAGGAAGTGTTTACGGAAGGTGAGCGCGGAAAAGTTAATGGCTGGATGCAGGTGGAAATGCAGGCCTCCACCTTTGTGGTGGGTCTGTTGATGATCTACGCTGTGAACAGCGATGACTTCCAGTTCCTCTTGCAGTTGAACAGCGGCCTGATGCTGCTTTCCGCCCTACTGTTTTGCTTCATTCCTTACACACAGCAAGCAAGACCGGCCCGTGCACGCGTTTCCCGCACCGTCTTCCGCAGTATCTTCAAACGGAAGGATTTGGTACTGCTGGGAGTTTGCGCCAACATTACATTCGTGGCTGTTATGATGCTCAACCTAGTGCATCCCATCTATTTGAGCGGTGTACTCAAACTGGATGTATCCGCCCTTGCAAAACTCTCTATTTCATATGGCTTAGGAGCAGCCCTCTCCGGCTTTCTCATCAGCCGGCTCGTTTCAACAGGGTCCGCCATAAGGATCATGCGCATTTGCCTAACGGTCTTCAGTCTTGCGCTGCTCACAATCAGCCTGTTCCCAACTCTTCCAACCATTGTGATCGGTGCAGGAATCCTTGGCGCAATGGGATCAGCTGAGCGTGTTGCCTTCAACACCTACATTATGAGCAAGGTTGAAAAGGATATTTTTGGCAGCTACCTCTCCGTCATCAGCTCCCTGACCTACGTCCAGCGAACCCTCTTCGGTTTCCTGCTCTCCCTGCTCATCGTGGGGTTTCCTGCCTCAAACTACTATTGGTTCGTCTTCGCCATCAGTTGCTTCGGGCTTCTCTTGCTGCAAATACATGCTGTACTTGCTTCTACGCAAAAGCTGGAGCTCAGCGAAACTATTGAAGTCAATTGAGGTCGTTTCTGTGGGACCTCAATCAACCCCTCCAACCAAAACTATTCGCCTCTAGGGAAGCGCTGGCTTTCTTCTAAAATATTCAAATCCATGTGGTTGCGCATGTAGCGTTCGGAGGCTTTTTGCAGGGGCTGGTAATCCCAAGGGTAATGTCCGCCCTGACGAAGCGCTTCATAAACGACCCATCGACGCGCCTGACTGGCACGAACATCTGCATCAAAACGGTCCAGATCCCAGCGTGCAGCGGCTTTTGTGCGAAACTCGTCTGCAACATTCTGATGTTCAGGGTCTTGAGCCAGATTATGAAGCTCATGTGGGTCTGCTTCCAGATCAAACAACTGATCTTCATCCAACAGGCATTTGTTGAACTTCCAACGACCCTCGCGCAGTGACACCATGGGTGCATAAGACGCTTCCGCCGCATATTCCATCGCAACAGGTGAGGTGCGTGTTTCACCCTGCCCCAAGCCAACCAGCGTTTCTCCGGTGGTCCACGGCATCACCTCTGCCATGCTGATGCCCGCCAAGTCACACAGCGTCGGGCACACATCAATGTTGCTTACGGGTGTCGTCACCAAACCGGGTTCCATCTGTGGAGCAGAAACCATCAAGGGCACGCGTGCGGAGCCTTCAAAGAACGACATTTTGAACCACAAACCGCGCTCACCCAGCATATCGCCATGGTCTGAAACAAACAGGATGATCGCTTCTTGCCGTGTGCTCTCCAGCGCAGTCATCACCTCACCGATTTTATCGTCGATATACGAGATATTCGCAAAATAAGCGCGGCGGGACCGGCGGATGTCTTCCTCTTTGATATCAAAGGAACGCCAGTCATTGGCATCAAAGATACGCTTTGAATGCGCATCGTGCTCCTCGTAAGGCATTGCAGGAACCTCTGGCAGAAGATGCTCACAATCCTCATAGAGATCCCAATATTTCTTCCGCGCCACATAAGGGTCATGCGGATGAGTGAATGATACCGTCAGGCACCATGGCCGCTCATCATTGCCCCGCGCCAGATCGTAGACCTTACGCGTGGCGTTGTAGGCGACCTCATCATCATATTCCAGCTGATTGGTGATCTCGGCGGTGCCAGATCCAGTCACAGACCCCATGTTGTGATACCACCAGTCAATCCGCTCACCTGGCTTGCGGTAGTCCGGCGTCCAACCAAAGTCAGGCGGATAAACATCTGTGGTCAACCGCTCTTCAAATCCATGAAGCTGATCGGGGCCAACAAAGTGCATCTTGCCCGACAAACAGGTCTGATACCCTGCCCGGCGCAGGTGATGCGCATACGTCGGCAAGGAGGATGCAAACTCTGCCGCATTATCATAAACACCAGTCGCACTTGGCAACTGACCTGACATAAACGAGGCCCGTCCCGGCGCACACAGCGGAGACGCCGTATAGGCATTCTTGAAGCGTGTCGAACGTTCCGCCAGCTTCTTAAGGTTCGGCGCATGCAGCCAATCAGCCGGACCATCAGGAAACAGAGTTCCGTTCAACTGATCGACCATAAATATCAGAATGTTTGGTTTGCTCATTGGGTACCGGCTGAAATCTGGTGAGAAGGAGTGACCTGCACGCTCAATCACCTGCGCTCTGGCATCATCGCAAAGCGCAAGAACTGAAACACGAGTCAGTAATACCCCCTATGCATACAACGTCAGTCAGGCGATGAATACGGGAAACGTTGGTAAGCTGCAGCGACAACAGGGGTTTTCCAAGGCACTCAACTTTCCTGTCTTTTTCTCTGCCAAGGTCCATGGTATTGCCATAGTCCTCTGACTATTCAGCGCATTCCATGTTTGAGAGTTGACCGACAGCTGCATGCCGTTTCGTGTTGTGACATTGCTGAGATCTGCCCTGCTCACGTGCATCACTCTGATGCTCGTGTTTTCTGTCATGGGCCGGCCAACGCCTTCGCATGATCTGGGTGCTCTGGCGCAAACCACCTATCAGCAGCATGTGGTTGCGGACACGCATGATCAGGAAGCAGGCCACAGCCACGACGTGCTTGAAGATGACCTGCAAATCTCCGGACATCTGCACGGACATAATTCTGCTGATCATTCTCATGAAGCACCAGCTGAAGCACATTTCACGCGTCCTGTGATTTCCGCTGAGGTCGGCAAGCACGTGGCGCAGCCTGTCAAAAGCTTGCGATATGACCTTGCTTCAAGGCTGGAGCGCCCTCCCCGACCATTCCTTCTGTAGCACCAATCCTATAAACTACAGATGGATTTTCCATGACATTTCCTCTTCAGCGCTCAGGCGCTGAGCGGTGGACGCCCGCGCGTTTGCTGCTGCTTTCCTGCATCCTGCTGCTGGCACTCACGTTGCCTGCGGCAGCCCATGGCATCGCGACCGGTGACAAGGGCTATATTCAAGAGATCTCCGGGATCAACATCATCCCCTTCATGTATCTGGGGGCCAAGCACATGGTCACGGGGTACGACCACATCCTGTTCCTGCTTGGGATCGTGTTCTTCCTCTACAAGACCAAAGACATCGGCGTTTATGTGAGCCTGTTCGCGATCGGCCATTCCACCACGATGCTGCTTGGGGTCTACTTCAACATTGGCATCAACGCCTACATCATTGACGCCATCATTGGCTTCTCGGTGGTCTATAAAGCGCTTGATAATATGGGCGCCTTCCGGGTCTGGTTTAAGTATCAGCCCAACACCCGCCTCACCACACTGGTCTTCGGGTTCTTTCATGGCTTTGGCCTGTCCACCAAGATCCTCGAATACGAGATCTCACCGGATGGGCTGGTGCCAAACCTTCTCGCCTTTAACGTGGGTGTCGAACTTGGCCAACTGCTGGCCTTGAGCGGCATTCTCATTGTTATGGGCTACTGGCGGCGCACGCAGACCTTCTGGCGCTACGCCTATTCCATGAACACCACCATGATGACAGCAGGCTTTGCGCTGGTAGGATACCAGCTCACGGGCCTCATCCTATCTTTGTAATGCGAGGCCCCATGCACAATACAACTCCACCAAAACGCTCTGAGCTGCCGTCTTCCGCACAACTGAAACGCTCCACCATCATTGCAGCTTTGTCTGCTCTGGCCCTCCTCATCGTGGTTATCCTGCCCTCTGAATATGGGGTAGATGCCACCGGCATGGGCCGCGTTCTGGGCCTGACAGAGATGGGTGAGATTAAAACCCAGCTGGCAGAGGAAAGTGCAACCGATGCAGCGGCTACTGCGGCTTCTGCACCGACAGCCTTCACTCAGCCAGCAGCAACCGCTTCACCGGAACTGACCAACCGCGTTGACGAGATTGAACGCAAGCTGGCTGAGGTGATGCTGAAACAGCAGTTGCGCGAGCGTGTGACTGCCACCTCCCGCCGAGTTGACACAAAGACTGTTGCACCAGCGAAAACTGTTGCTGCAGTACCCGCGGCTCAACCTGTTGCCCCGACACCTGCCATCAAAAGCGATCAGACCACCATTCAACTTGATCCCGGTCAGGGTGTTGAGGTGAAGCTGGTGATGAAGGCCGGCAAGAGTGCAGCGTTTCGCTGGACGGCAAACGGAGGCACATTGAACTTCGACACACATGGAGATGGGGGTGGTCGCTCCATCTCCTATGTGAAAGGACGCGGCGTGCCGCAGGATGAAGGACAGATTACAGCGGCATTTGATGGCAACCATGGTTGGTTCTGGCGTAACAGAACTAACAGCCCTGTTACTTTATCACTGCAAACACGCGGAGAATACGAGTCGTTTAAACGAGTAAAGTAAGCGACTCATCAAGTTAACCTAATCGTCAATTCGGGTGGTTTTTCTGTAGTGTCCCGGCAAAATGCCTGCAAAACCGAAAAATCACCCGGGTTTTCCCCTTAAGCGCACAATATTCGGCGACAATCTGTCATGGGGTTCAATACCTATTACTCGAGGTAATACTGATATATGTCTCGCCAAAGCGCTTTGGTACAAATAATATTGCAACTAACCCGCACGTTCCCCTCAGTTAGTTTGTGATTTGTCATTTGAGGGAATTTTAAATCGTTATAACGTGGTCAAACCACGCTTTCGTGCGATTGCATCAACTACGTATTCCTACTTATTTCATTCCAACGCGTTTCGATGCACTTTCCCTTCAAATCTTTTTGCACCCGGTGAAAAGTTTTTCACCTGCAAGGTTTGCCGCCACCCTCGGCAAGCCTAATTCGGGGCCTTACTGCCAGCTATCCCCCCTTTTAGCTGGTGCGTAACAACCGAACCACATGAGTAAAAGCGAAGTCCGTTCCCTGCTGTTATAGACAGCATTCCCTCCTCCCGGGCTTCGCTTTTTACTCACTCAACATGCGATCGGGAGACCTTTAAGGTGACGAAGCTGCGTCCAGGCGTCATTTTTGGCGAAGAATACAAAACCCTCATTCAGGCAGCACGCGAAGGGCAGTACGCTCTTCCAGCAGTAAACGTAGTTGGCTCCAACTCAATCAACGCAGTGCTCGAAGCTGCAGCAGCCAACAAGTCCGACGTAATCGTACAGCTCTCAAACGGCGGCGCACAGTTCTATGCTGGAGCAGCCATGCCGGATAGCTTCCAGGCCCGTGTTCTTGGCGCGGTTTCCGCAGCCCAACACGTGCACCTGCTGGCAAAACACTACGGTGTTTGCGTTGTGCTCCACACAGACCACGCAAACCGTAAGCTAGTGCCTTGGCTGGAAGCTCTTATCTCGCACGGTGAAGACTACTTCCGTGCAAATGGTCGTCCACTCTTCACGTCTCACATGCTGGACCTTTCTGAGGAAACTCTGGAAGACAACCTGTCTGAAAGTGAACGCCTGCTGAAGCGCATGGCTCCACTGCAGATGAGCCTTGAGATTGAACTCGGCTGCACCGGTGGTGAAGAAGATGGCGTTGGTTCCGACGACGACATCGGATCTGACAATCCAAAGCTGTACACCCAGCCAGAAGACGTGCTGGAAGCGTACAACCGCCTCGACCCACTGGGCCACTTCTCTGTGGCAGCATCCTTCGGCAACGTGCACGGCGTGTACAAGCCAGGCAACGTGAAGCTGCGCCCTGAGATTCTTCGTGAAAGCCAGAAACTGGTTCGCGAAACCCACGGTCTGGGTGAAAACCCACTGCCACTCGTGTTCCACGGTGGTTCCGGCTCTGAAAAAGCAAAAATCGCAGAAAGCCTGGGCTACGGCGTGTTCAAAATGAACATCGACACCGACACCCAGTTCGCATTCTCCGAACAGGCGGGCGCTTATGTGTTCGAAACGCCAAATGCGTTCAAACACCAGATCGACCCAGAGACCGGTGTCCCTTATAAGAAGGTCTACGATCCGCGCAAGTTGCTGCGTGAAGGTGAAAAAGGAATCGTTACTCGTTTGACAGAAGCCTTTGAAGACCTTCGCAGCACTGGTAAATCCCTGGCGCAGTAAGAATGACCTCACAGGCCACACGTTGGGGGTGTGGCCTGGACTTTAATGGAGTACAGGATGAAAGCGCTATTTATTGGCCAGTCCTATATTGACGTGACCTTTTTGTCAGAGACCATGCCGGAAGGTGATGAGAAGGCAATTGCGCAGGATTACGCTGTCAGCTTTGGTGGCAACGCTGTCACCGCGGCTTTCGTCTGCGCAAAGCTGGGCATCTCACCAGACCTGCTGTGCTCCATGGCAGACGACTGGCTGTCTCGCATGTTCCGCGACATGGCGGCCAAGTATTCCATTCCGATCCACGGCGCTAAAGTGAAGGAAAGCTCCCTCTCTTTCATCATGCCAAAGGATGGCAAGCGTGCCATCGTGCGTTGCCGTGACAACGACTTCCTGCATCCGGTTCCTGAACTCAACCTTGCAGGTTGTCAGGCGCTGCACGTAGATGGTCACATCCCACACGCTGCTCTGCATTACGCAAAGCTGTGCCGCAAGCACGGTATTCTGACATCACTGGATGGCGGTGCCGTTCGTGAGAACACCGAGGAGCTGCTCGACTACATTGATGTAGCGATCGTTTCTGAGTTGTTCTGTGAGCAGCTGGAAAAATCCCCGGAAGACACACTGGAATACCTGCGTGCCAAGGGCGTGAAGGTTGGCGGTGTCACTCAGGGCGAAAAAGGCCTGCTGTGGTACGAAGACAAGTGCCCGATCAAGCGTTTGCCAGCTCTGAAAGTGCCAAAAGAACGCGTCATCGACACCAACGGTGCGGGTGATACCTTCCACGGCGCTTATGTTTACGGCTACCTGGCAGACCCTCAGGGAACCTGGGAAGACCATTTCAAACTGGCTCGTGCGGCTTCCGCACACGCCATTCAGTTCCTCGGCAACGAGGCCTCTCTGCCAACCGTCCTGGACTTGGACAACGTGCAGAAAAACTTTCCTGCGAGCGACTAATCTAAGCGGCTTTGCCATGGGTGAAGCCATTTAGAGCCAAATAAAAACAATAAGAACGAACAATAACAATAATAGGCCCCACACGGGCACATGTTCATGTGGCGCTCGCACACTCAAAAAGCCCCGTCTCTTAATGAGGCGGGGTTTTTATTTTGTCTTTTTCATATGTAGCGCCAAAGATCCGGACCAGCTTCCCTTAGTTATTGTCAGCTATACCCCCTTGATTCAGGCGGATTAGAAAAGGCGGAAAGCCCCAGTCTGCAGATATTTTCTGCAGGATCACACTAGTGAAAACCAAGATATCTCTGGCTTCTCATTCCCGATTTTTAATAACTTTGAATATTACGGGCTCAGTTTCACTAATATTCTTCACGAGTTCTAGAGAATATAAGTAAGCACATGATGAAGCCAACTGATCGCAGGCTTCTTTCACACAAACACAAATTGCATACAAACAACTGCTCGCCTGACGCGACAGAACAATTTCTGCATGCCAATTACACAGTTTCCGGCAGCAGTATTTAGCTCAGTTTCTATTGTTTAAAACAGGGTTTATACTATGACTCATCTCAAATATTCATGTGCTCTGGTCGCCTTGCTGGCGAGTGCAGGCATGGCACACGCAGGCACCATCACCATCTCCACAGATGGCAGCGATGTGGTGACTCATTACACAGGCTCCTCAGACAACGCTACAACAGCCTTTGATGAAAGCACTGCGGCAGGCCTCACACAACACCAAAAAGTCGACCGCATTTTTGCAAGTGAGATCAATGGCAACGCCGCAGATATTGCTAGTAACAGCCAAACTATTTCCGACTTTGAGACCCTGTTTGGAACAGTGCAGACAACAGCACCAGCGGCAATCTCTGATGGTGTTAAAGATCCGCTGAAGAACAACACAGGCACGCCTCTGGAGGAAGTCCGCGATATTGAAGCTGCGCTCAAAGATGGCACAACAGCCAAAACCGAGTGGAAAGCTTACCTGGACCACGTAGAGGCAAAAGCTGCTGCTGGCGAAGAGATTACTATGGATGCTCCGACAGATCCAGTGGCGGGCGACTTCACGAGCGGCGCTCTGCCTGCGAACATGGCGGCAGATCTGGGTACGCTTGATACTGCGGTAGACAACTACGCGGCGGAGCAGTTGCCACACGAGAACTACAGCACTTTCACCACGGCCAATGGCGCCAATGCATCTGGCCGTGCAACAGCTCAGGCACTGGAAAGCGGCGAAGGTCTGGCGAATGGCATTCTGGCATCCTTCAACGCGGTAGATGCTAAGATTGGCGACATCAGCACACTGCCAAGCGATCTGCAGGCACCAACTCCAGCAGACACCACCGTTGTTTCGGCTGTGACCAAGCTCAACGAGAAGGTCGGCTCTCTGGCTGATCTGAACTCCACCTTTACCGGCACTGCCCGCAACAGTGTTGTGGCAGCAGTCAACAGCAATGCTGAGCGCATTACCGCCAACAGCGCAGCCATTTCCGACAACAGCTCCCGCATCGTTTCATTGGAAGAGGACGTTGATGAGCTGCAGTCCGGTGTTGCCATGGCAATCGCGATTGCCAACGCGCCGATCATTCAGGGCGGTTACAACGGCCTCTCCCTCTCTGGTGGTTTCGGGCACTTCAAAGGCAAGTCTGCTGGTTCTATGAAAGCCGCCTTCATGCCAATGGACAACATGGCGATCACCGCCTCCGTCGCGACCGACTTTGACGACAACGTCGCCGCTGGCGCGGGTCTCGGTTTCTCATTCTAAGTTTTCAAGGAGAGGCACATGAGCCGACTTCTTTCATTTTTCTTCGTAGCCTTCGCCATGGTTTTCCATGGCGGGGGTGTTCTCGCACCTACTTCTGCTCAGGCAAAAGAGGAATGGTCCGTTCAATGCAGCCGGCAACAATGCCAGATGTACGCCGAGATCCGGCTACAAAACGGCACCTTGTTTAACAACATCGCATTTCGCAAACTCAATGCCACCACATACGCGGGCATCCTTAATCTGCCCCTCGGTATTCACATCCCAAGCGGCATCAACATCGGCATTGATGAAGCGGCAATCATTCAGGCCAAGTTGATCACCTGCAATCCTGATGGGTGCGAAGCTGCCTTTACAGCAAATCAAACGGTGGTGGATTTTCTGAAGCGGGGAGACAAAATGTCGATCCTCGTCCGCAAAGCAGGCGATAGAAAACAGCTGGCCCTCAACTATTCTCTGATTGGCTTCACCCGCAACTGGAACGCCTTCCATAAGCGTATGGAAATGCTGACACCGTAGCCAGAAGGCCAAATAGATTTCTTGGGAGGAGTAAGTTACTGATATGCCTTGCACCTGTAGGGAGGAACATGGCCGCTGTGACGTACTCATCCAATACCGACAACTCCATATCCATTCGTGATGAGACCGAATTTCAGCGGTTTATTGGGTATGAGCTGGAGCTTTTCCCTAAGGATGGCACGGCGACATGTGCGTTGGATATTGATGCCAGGTTTGCCAATCGCAGCGGGGTTGTGCATGGGGCGATTGTGACCATGTTGCTGGACAATGCCTGCGGTGGATCTTGCAGCGCAACGGTGGATCCCACCGGGAAGCAACCGTTTGTGACGCTGTCACTGACAGTCAACTTCATCGCACCTGCCATCTGCAAGCGGTTGGTTGCGAAGGGCAAAGTTGTTGGGGGCGGCAAATCAACACTCTTTGCAGAGGCACAGTTGTTTGACGAAAACGATCAACTAATCGCAACGGCCACCGGCCCTTTCAAACGCGCACCACAACGCGAGATGCGGCTTGATCACTCCTGAGTCTCGCGAGGCTTTGGTCCGACACCGTCAAAAAAGGTCGTCATGAGCAATGCCGTGACGTCGCGGATATCCGCCTCTTCTTTCACAATCATATCCCAGGCAGAAAAAAGCAGTGCGTCGTAGGTGTTCATCACCCACCGCGTCGGCAGTTCCTTGCGAATGTCACCATCTTCTTTCGCCTGCTCAACCGTAATGATTGTCTCTTTTTCCATAAAGGCATAGCGTGGATCTTTGCTCAAAACGCGTTCCCCATCCAGCCAGAAGGATGAGAGGAAACGCAGCCGGTCAGCGAGCGGGAGCATCAGCTCAACAGCCCGCATCATCGCTTGCTTCCCGCGAAGGTTTTCTTTCTCCATAGGCGTCAGCGCTTGAATAATATCCTCAAAGCTGACCTTCAGGACCTCCTCAATCAACGCTTCGCGAGACGCGAAGTGTCGATACAGCGTGGCGCGCCCAATCCCGGCGATCTCAGCGATCTCCGTTAGTGAAGCCATTGGATTTACTGGCAATTCTGCCAAGCCAGCTTCAATCAGGGCCCTGCGGGACTTAACAGCCCTTTTATCACGCAATAACATTTCACCCTCATTTTATGAGACGCACTTGTCTCACATATGATTATTATGATACACAATCGTCTCATAAATCAAGATCTGAGATGATCTAGAGGCGTTCACTCAGCGATAATCGGGCATTCCGTAGGCCTAAACCAAACTCTGAAACCTGCCTCAATAAAACATATTGCTCAGGAGCACTGAATGTCCAAACGGATTGTGTGGTTATCAGCAGCATTGGTGCTACTGGGAACTGTCGGTACCTATGTTCTTTCGCTTGAAGACACAAGTGATGTCGACATCGGAGAAAAGGACGTTGTTCTGCCTGTGGTCAGCTATGTGACCTCGCAAGCAGCCGATAACGCCGGACATATTTCTGTTTTTGCCGAAGTGCGCCCACGTTGGACTGCGGATCTAAAAGCGCAGGTCTCTGGCAAACTACTATCCGTGGCTCCTCAGGCCCTTGAAGGTAAGAAAGTCTCCAAGAATGAGGTGATGGCGCAGCTGGAAAAGCACACTTACGAAGCCCAGCTGGAAGATGCCAAATACCAGCAGTCGACTGCAGAATTCAATCTGAAGAAAAAGCAGAACAAGCATGTGCTTGCGCTGAAAAACTGGCGTGCAGTGAACCCGAAGGAAGCCCCACCGGAAATGGCCGTCCATATTCCGGAGCTGCGCGTTGCAGAAAAAGCGCTGGAAGCTGCTGTCCAGAAGGTAAAAGTCGCGCAGTATGATGTGAACGCGACCACCATCAAGGCCCCCTTCAGCGGGTTTGTGACAAAACGCCATGTGAGCATCGGCCAAAGCATCTCTGTAGGCGATACCTTGTTCACCCTGTTGGACGCTGAGCAGTTGGACATCACCGTCTCTCTGGACCAAGCCCAATGGAACCTGCTGGAAAAGGCGTGGCAGGAATTTCCGGCGAAGATCTATAATGCTGACAAGGAGCTGGTCGGGCTTGCCAGAATCCAGCGCGGTGGCGGCTTCCTTGACCCTAAATCGCGACGTTATCAGCTCTTCCTCGAGATCGTAAAATCACCGGAAACCACTGTTTTACCGGGCGAGTTCGTGAAAGTTGAACTGCAGAGTAGAACTGTCAACGACAGCCTGAAATTGCCTGCGACTGTGCTCACTCAAGAAGGGTTCATCTGGTTCTTAAACAACAAGGACGAGCTGCAGCGCTTTGAAGCTTCTGTCGTGTTCCGCAATGACACAGACATCATCATGAAGATGCCGAATGAGCTGCAAGAGATGGATGAGAAGCGCGTTGTTCAGCTGCCGATGGCCGCGTTCTTACCGGGTCAGCACGTCGCCCCAACTCCAGCGGGGCACTAACACATGGCGTGGCTCACAAACTGGTTTATTCGAAACCCGGTCGCAGCAAACCTCATCATGGCGTTCATCCTGATTGTTGGGGTGTCCTCTCTCATGAACATCCGCATTGAGGGCTTTCCCAAGCTGCCTGCGGATACCGTGACAATCACGACCGAACTGCCCAACGGCTACACGGAGCAGGTTGATAAGCAAATCACCCGCAAGGTGGAAAAGGCGCTGGAAGGTCTGAGCGGTGTCAAAAACATCAGCTCAATTTCACAACCGGGTTCGTCTGTTGTCTCCGTTCAAAAGACAAGCGACACCAAACTCTCCACCTTGCTCGATGACATCCGCTTGAAGATCGATGGCATTTACAATCTGCCGAAGAAAGCGGAACGACCTGTCATTGAAAAACAGAGCATGGATATGCCTGCCATGTTTGTGCAGGTCTACGGAGATGCGGATTTCAAAACCCTACAGCGTATCGCTCGTCAACTGCGCAACAAGCTGCTGGCCAGCCCGGAGGTTTCTCGCCTCAAACAATGGGGTTTGCAGACCGAACAGATCAAGATCGGTTTAGAACCATATACGCTGGAACGTCTGAACCTGACCCCTGAGCAGGTCATGAACCGTATCCGCGAGTCTTCTCTTTACTATCAGGGCGGAACGCTGAAGACCGAAGGCGGCTATATCTCTTTGCGCGCAGATACTCAGGCCTATTATAAAGCCGACTTTGAGCGCATTCCGATCATTGAGTGGGACGACGGCACCACAACCACTCTTGGCGATATTGCCAAGGTGGAAGACGCCTTTGCTGACATTGATATGGAAGCACGCTTCAACGGCAAAGAGTCCGTTGGACTGGAAGTGCTGATTGGCCGCAAAGACAACCTTATTCATGTCTCAGAGGATGTGCAGGCCATCATAGCTGACTTCCGCACAACTCTGCCGACTGGTGTACAGGTGGGGATTTGGGGCAACTCCAGTGATTACATCGAGGATCGCCTGAGCCTGCTCAGCTCCAACGCGTTTCAGGGTCTGGCTCTGGTGGTGTTGATCCTGTCGCTGTTCCTCAACATCAAGCTGGCCTTCTGGGTCGCCATGGGCATTCCAATTTCATTGGCCGGTGCGTTTGCTGTGGCGACGACTGGCTGGGTCGATTATTCACTCAACGACATCACCACGTTCGGTCTCATCATCGCACTCGGTATTCTCGTTGATGATGCCGTGGTGGTCGGTGAAAGCGTCTTTGAGCAGCGCAAACGCTATGCAGACCCGCGCAAATGTACGGCGGCAGGCGTGCATAAAGTGGCCGTTGCCACGATATTTGGCGTGCTGACAACCACGGCAGCATTCTTCCCTATGCTTCTGATGAACAGTGAGCTGGGTAAGATCCTCGGCAGCTTCTCAGGCATTGTTATTCTGGCGCTGCTGTTCTCTCTGTTCGAGAGCAAGTTCATTCTGCCCGCTCACCTCGCTTACATCTCGTTGGAAGAGAAGAAGCAGAACATCTTCTCACGGAGCTGGGGCAAGGTGCAGGGTGTGGCGCGCGGTGGCTTGTTCTGGTTCCGCGACACCATCTATTTCCCGGTGCTTAGATGGGCCATCCGACAGCGCTATGCGGTTCTGGTTGGCTTCATTTCTGTGGCAGTGCTCGTGTTTGGCCTGATGTGGAAGGGTAAAATCCACTCTGTCTTCTTTCCGGAGATTCCCGGTCAGTACATCGTGGTGAACATGGAGATGGATCCACGCGCACCGTTCGATCTGACACAGAACAACATCTCCACGATTGAAAACATCGCAAATGCTGTTGACCGGCAATATGCCGAGCAGCAGCCGGACGTGGGCGGTGTGTTCCAAAACATCTTCCGCATCGTATCCGACAGCACAAATGCCACCATTTATGCTGAGCTGCGCCCGTTGGACGAGCGCGGGGATGCAAAGACAAGTGACATTTTGCGCGACTGGCAGAACCGCACCGGTACTTTGGAAGGTGTTTCCAAACTCACCTTCTCGGGCTTTGAAGAGATCGGTGGTGGGTTCAAGATCCGTTTGTTCGGTGAAAACTCTGAGCAGTTGCAGCTGGCAAGTGAAGAGCTCATGGCAGAGCTTGGCAAACGAGCGGGCGTCAGCAACCTGCGCGACACGTTCAAAGCCGGCCAGCCAGAACTTCGCCTGACCCTAAAACCGGAAGCACGTCATCTCGGTTTCACACCAGAGCGACTGGCAAGTCAGGTGGCGCACCAGTTTGGTGGCGGGGAGGCACAGCGCATCCAACGTGGAGATTCAGAGGTTCGCGTGATTGTTCGCAATACACTGGATGCTCGTGATGCCATTGAGGACCTGTTGCAGTCCCGTCTGCGCGGGGCCAACGACAACTGGGTCACGCTGCAATCAGTTGCCAACATCGAAGCGCGTTATGTGCCCGGATACGTGCACCGCAGAAACGGCGATCAGGTCGCCACAATCGAAGCTGACATCAATAAACAGATCGTTGCTCCTGCTGAGCTGGGTCAGGATATCTTCACCTCCGTTGTGCCCCAACTACAACAGAAGTATCCCGGTGTTAAAATCAAGCAGGGTGGCGAGCTGGAGGAAATGGGTGAAGTTAAGGGCAATATGAACCGCGCCCTTCTCATCACCTGTTTCCTCATCTTTGTTCTATTGGCGATCCCGCTGAAGTCCTACTTCAAGCCGCTGATCATCATGTCCGTGGTTCCGTTTGGAGTGGTCGGGGCAATCCTAGGCCATGCCATCATGGGCATCCCGTTCAGCATGATGTCGATCTTCGGCTTGTTGGCTTTGATCGGCGTGATCGTCAATGACTCTCTCGTCATGGTCACGCACTACCTTCACCTGCGTGAGGACGATGTAGAGCATATTGACGCAACGGAGCGCAGCGGCGTGGATCGCTTCCAGGCGATCTTCCTGACAACGGCAACAACGGTCGCCGGCTTGATGCCGCTCATGAGCGAAACTTCCGAGCAGGCCATGTACCTGATACCAGCAGCCGTCTCTCTGGCATACGGGGAGATTTTCGGGACACTTATTACTTTAATCCTGATTCCAGTACTGGTCGCAATTGCGGAAGATATTCGCGTCTTTCTCTTCGGTAAACGCGATAAGGCATTGGAATATGCGCAAATGGAGCGAAAAGAGGCCCTGGAAGCAGAGGAAAAACACGCGATTTCAGAAAAATCCCCAGAGAATGACAAAGATACAAAACCTGAGGGTTTTCCTCTAGAAAAGGCCTAAACGGACCTTACGACACGGTCTCCCCTTGCGGAGGCCGTTTTTTGTTGAGGACTGCCCTAACGAAATCTGCTAGTTAACCCACTGTGAATCCGCAGAATTCCAGCACTAAATATATATAAGAAATCACTTAAGTATTGAATTTCGTAATATTTGAATATTCTAATATAGATTATATATTAGAAATACAGCATGCACTTATATATTGCGGAATATCAAAGAGAAAAAATCTACTAATCCGGAATTGATTGCACTCAATTTGTGCTTTTTACATTTACTCTAGGTTCCTGCGCGTACGAGCGGGCACGTATAACGTTACGGTGTCTGCTCCAATCAAATAGCTGCAAGAGGCGGCTGTTAGTACGGAGTACGCACATGGCTGGCTTAAGCCAAAATACCCAGACCACCACTCCAGCAGTGAGCAAAGGCCGCGAGAGAGTAGCATTCCTGTTTCTGGCAGTTGTTCTTGCGCCAGTTCTGATGACTGCAGCTGTTGGCGGATACGGCTTCCTTATCTGGATGTCGCAGATCCTGTTTGGCCCACCGTCCTTCTAAGAGGTAGTCGTGGCCAACTTATCCCGCAGAGCATTCTTTACCCGCTTAAGCGCTACCCCAGAGGTGGTGTCTCCGGTTCGTCCGCCTTGGACAACGGAACAGCGGATTGAAGACAAATGCACCGGCTGTTTTGAATGCGTCAAAGCCTGCCCGGAAGCCATTTTGTTCAGCGCGGATAATCGGCCTTACCTCAAAACCGGCGTTGGAGAATGCACGTTCTGCGAAGAGTGCGCAAAAGCGTGCCCAGAGGAAGATCTGTTTGATCTGACTGCGGCACCCTGGAGGCTCACAGCAGAAATTCAGCAAGAGGCATGTCTGCTTGGAAAGGGCGTTTCCTGCCAGACCTGCACCGACAGCTGTGACCCAAGAGCCCTCCGGTTCGATATGCGTGTCGCACCTACAGGAAAGATTCAACTGGATGCAGACCAATGCAATGGCTGCGGAGCTTGTCTCATTTCCTGCCCCGTAGATGCGATCGCCATGAACGACCAGAGCCGAGAAAGTTTAGCAAATGCGTAATGCAACAACCGTAGAGCGCGAAGAAGAAGCCGGTGTCTGGCACATTTCAAGTGTGCTGCTCCAGGCCGATCCTGCCAAGCGAGAGCAGATATGCGCTGCGATTGAACAGATACCTTCTGCTGAAATTACAGAAGTATCTGACTCTACAAAGATAATTGTGACGCTGGAAACACCGAGCGAACGCGACCTCGCGAACGCTTTGAGTGACATGCAGCAGTTAGATGGCGTGGTTACCGCTTCGCTCATCTTCCACCAAACCGACACCACCGACCTCAATTCAATTGTGATTTCTGATCAGGGTGACATGCAACCCGAGGGGACTTGCTCATGATTAAACTAACAAGACGCGCTGTCATTAAGGCGCAGGCTGTTGCAGCGGCAACTGCCGCAGCCGGGGCAAGCCTTCCGGCGCAAGCAGCAAACATTGTAACGGATGCAAGCAAAACAGACCTGAAATGGTCCAAAGCTGCTTGCCGCTTCTGCGGTACCGGTTGTTCCATCATGGTTGCGACCAAGAATGACCGCGTTGTTGCAACACATGGTGATGCTCAGAGCCCGGTTAACAAAGGCCTGAACTGTGTGAAAGGTTACTTCCTTTCCAAGATCATGTACGGCAAGGACCGTCTTGAGCAGCCACTGCTGCGTAAAACCGACGGCAAGTACGACAAAGAAGGCGAATTCGAGCCAGTATCCTGGGACGAAGCTTTCGACATCATGGCTGTGAAAGCAAAAGAAGCCATGAAGAAGAACGGCCCTTACGCGGTTGGCATGTTCGGCTCAGGCCAGTGGACTGTTTGGGAAGGCTACGCGGCTGCCAAGCTCTGGAAAGCTGGCTTCCGCTCCAACACCATTGACCCGAACGCACGTCACTGCATGGCTTCTGCTGTGGGCGCATTCATGCGTACCTTCGGCATCGATGAGCCAATGGGTTGTTATGACGATTTTGAGAACGCAGACGCATTCGTGCTCTGGGGTTCCAACATGGCTGAGATGCACCCGGTTCTGTGGACCCGTCTTGCTGATCGCCGCCTGTCTAACCCAGATGTAAAAGTTGCTGTTCTTTCTACATACCAGCACCGCAGCTTTGACCTTGCTGACATCCCAATGGTCTTCACTCCACAGACCGATCTCGTGATTGCGAACTTCATCGCAAATTACATCATCGAGAACGAAGCCGTGGACATGGACTTCGTTAGCAAGCACACCAACTTCCGTCTTGGCAATCAGGACATCGGTTATGGCCTGCGCCCTGAGCACCCACTGCAGCAAGCTGCTAAAAACGCTGACAAAGCTGGTGGTTCTAAAGAGATCAGCTTCGAAGAGTACGCAGAGTTCGTTAAGCCGTACACTCTCGAATACGCTGAGAAGATGTCTGGTGTTCCTGCAAACCGTCTGCTGGAACTGGCAAAGCTTTACGCTGATCCAGACAAAAAGGTTATGTCCCTGTGGACCATGGGTGCGAACCAGCATACCCGCGGCGTTTGGGTCAACCAGATGTTCTACAACATCCACCTTCTCACCGGCAAAATCTCCAAGCCAGGCTGTGGTCCGTTCTCACTGACCGGTCAGCCATCCGCTTGTGGTACGGCTCGTGAAGTTGGTACCTTCGCACACCGTCTGCCAGCAGACATGGTTGTGAAGAACCCAGATCACCGTAAATACGCTGAGAAAATCTGGAAACTGCCAGACGGCACCATCCCGGCAAAGCCTGGTTACCATGCTGTTCTGCAGTCCCGCATGCTCAAAGACGGCAAGCTGAACTTCTACTGGACCCAGGTCACCAACAACATGCAGGCTGGTCCTAACGTTGTTGAAGAGATCTACCCAGGCTGGAGAAATCCAGAGAACTTCATCGTTGTTTCCGATCCGTACCCAACAGTATCCGCAATGGCTGCTGACCTTATTCTGCCAACCGCAATGTGGGTAGAAAAAGAAGGTGCATACGGTAACGCTGAACGTCGTACTCAGTTCTGGCATCAGCTGGTTTCTGCTCCAGGCGACGCAAAGTCTGACCTTTGGCAGACCGTTGAGTTCTCCAAGCGCTTCAAAGTTGAAGAAGTATGGCCTGAAGAACTGATCGCAAAGCAGCCAGAAGTACGCGGTAAAACTCTGTTTGACATCCTGTTCGCAAACGGCAACGTCGACAAGTTCCCGCTTTCTGAAACCAGCGATGAGTACAAGAACGACGAGTCCAACGACTTCGGCTTCTACATTCAAAAAGGTCTGTTCGAAGAATACGCTGCCTTTGGCCGTGACCATGGTCACGATCTGGCACCGTTCGAGCGTTACCACGAAGAACGTGGCCTGCGTTGGCCTGTTGTGAATGGCAAAGAAACCCAGTGGCGCTTCCGCGAAGGGGCTGACCCATACGTTGGCGAAGGCAAGGGCTACGAGTTCTACGGCCATAAAGACGGCAAGGCACGCATCTTCGCGCTTCCTTACGAGCCGCCAGCAGAAAGCCCGGATGAAGAATACGATTTCTGGCTCTGCACAGGCCGTGTGATTGAACACTGGCACACTGGTTCCATGACCCAGCGCGTTCCTGAGCTGTACAAAGCTGTTCCAGATGCTCTGTGCTACATGCATCCGGATGATGCAAAAGCGAAGGGTCTGCGTCGTGGTTCTGAAGTGCGCGTTGTTTCCCGTCGCGGTGAAATCACAACACGCATCGAGACCCGTGGCCGTAACAAGCCGCCAAAAGGCCTCGTGTTCGTACCGTTCTTTGATGCAAGCCAGCTCATCAACAAGGTGACACTGGATGCAACAGATCCTCTTTCAAAACAGACCGACTATAAGAAGTGCGCGGTCAAGATCGTAGCCGTGTGAGGTACGCCATGAAACTTCTGAAACTCCTTGTAGCCAGCTTTATCGCTGTGTCTGTCTTTGGTGGAGCAAGCTCATTTGCTGCTGACACCATCTCCGAAATGCGCAACGCGGACATCCTGACTCAGGATGCCGCACCGCGGATCCCGAAAGTGGTGAACTCTGACGAACGTCAGGTGCGTAACTACCCTGAGCAGCCACCATTGATCCCTCACAAGATCGACGGCTACCAGATCGACAAGCGCCTGAACAAATGCATGACTTGTCACAGCCGTACGGCAATTGAGAAGTCTCAGGCACCAATGATCTCCATCACGCACTTTATGAACCGTGATAATCAGTTCCTGGCGTCTGTTTCCCCTCGCCGTTTCTTCTGCACCCAGTGTCATGTGCCTCAGACTGAAGCCAAGCCACTGGTTGAGAACACCTTCGTTGACGTTGATGACGTGCTCGAAGGTAAGGCCGGCAAGTAGGAGCACACCGTATGTTTTCAGCTATCAAACGGTTCTGGCAGGTTATCCGCAAACCTAGTGTCCATTACAGCCTCGGCTTTTTGACACTTGGCGGGTTCGTCGCTGGCATCATCTTCTGGGGTGGGTTCAACACCGCCCTGGAAGTCACCAACACAGAAGAATTCTGTATTGGGTGTCACGAGATGGAAAACACTGTCTATCAGGAACTCAAGACCACCATTCACTATACCAACCGGTCTGGTGTGCGTGCGACTTGTCCTGATTGTCACGTACCTCACAACTGGACCTCCAAGGTTGCCCGTAAGATTCAGGCATCCAAGGAAGTTTACGGCAAAATCTTCGGCACAATCAGCACACCGGAGAAATTCGAGGACAAGCGTCTTGAGCTGGCAAGCCACGAATGGGCTCGCTTTAAAGCCAACGACTCTCTTGAATGCCGTAACTGTCACAGTGAAGAGTCCATGGACTTTACACGCCAGAGCCTGAGAGCTTCTGAGCAGCACGAAAAATTCCTCGTGACTGGTGAGAAGACCTGTATCGACTGCCACAAAGGCATCGCACACAAGCTACCTGATCTGAGCCTGCTGAAAGAGGGTCATTAAGAGTGAAGCTTGCTTGATTGGTTACGGTCAAATCTCGCAAACTCACTCAAGCAAAGACTTTAGAACTCAATGCGTGTTTGCAAGTGTACGCGGCGAGTTCTAAGACCCATCACATGCTCAGACAAAAGAACCCCGCGGTTTGAAACCACGGGGTTTTTTCTTGTCCACATTTATTCCATAATTTTATCAATTAAAATTATATGAAATATACTCATGAGGAAAATTTCTGAAAAATGCCTCAGAGTCACCTCAATTCCCGCAATTTTGCGAGAGTTTACAAATATTAACCATTGCAAGTCTCACCTGAAATTTTTTGCATATTTTCACCCTAGGGGTATCCCTAATTTCCTTAGGGAAGGTCTCCAGCCTCGCGCCAGTGCTTTTTGACACTCCAGCAAAAATCGTGGGCCATATGCTCTCTGAAAATCGAGAGTATTAGAACACACCTCATCTGCAACCCATTGTTTTTGCGGAACTAATAAACTCGTCCTCAGTTCAGGTGTATGTTTTACGCAGTGCAGCTGAAAAAATTTAGACAGGGTGGAACCCGACTTGGGCACACTCCTCTGAAAGGACATAAAAAGATGAACGCATTGAAGCTTTCTGCTGCTGCCGTGGCCCTCATCGCAGGCATGAGCACCGCTCACGCTGCTAATATCTCCGTTTCTGACGGCACAGTGACCACCACTGGCGGCACCGTAAGCGGCGGTCTGGCTGATGGTTCCGCGACCACCGGACAAGCAGGTACAGCAACTGGCATCACTGCAACCATAAGTGATATTAATGAGTCAGACCTAAGCAGCGCTCTTCAAGCCAAGATCAATGACTCCATCGATGAGTCCGATCTCAGCTCTGCGTTGGCAACGAAGATCAACGGCAAAGCTGATCAGGGTGCACTTGAAGCTGAGCAGCTGCGGATTACCCAAAATGCTGATGACATCAGCACAAACGTCGGTGATATCGCAGACAACAAGATTGCTATTAGCGCAAATACAGCTGCACACGAGCTCAATGCGCAGAATATTGCCACCAATGTAACCGACATCAAAGGCAACAAGGACGCAATTGCGGTCAATTTGGCCTCCATCGACCAGAACACAACCAATATTGCTTCCAACACGGGTCGTATTGGTGTGAATGAAGGAAATATCGCAACTAACACGACCAACATCTCTTCCAATACTGGCCGCATTGAAGTGAATGAAGGTAACATCGCTTCGAACACAAACCGCATCGGCGTAAACGAGCAGAACATCGCAACTAACGCTGCGAACATCTCCTCCAACACTGATCGCATCTCGTCGCTGGAAGGTGATGTTGACGAACTGCGCAGCGGTGTGGCGATGGCGGTGGCGATTGCCAATGCGCCGGTCCTTCAGGGTGGCAAAAACGGTATCTCCGTATCCGGTGGTTTTGGACACTTCAAAGGCAAAGCTGCATCTGCTCTGAAAGTGGCGTTCCTGCCAACCGAGAACATGGCTGTTACAGCTTCTGTAGCCACAGACTTCAGCAACAACGTCACTGCTGGTGCTGGCCTGGGCTTCTCCTTCTAACAAGGAAGTAGATCATGAAACCAATCTGGATCCTGCTGACAGCGGCAATGCTCTTTTTCTTTCAGGGTGTGAATGCGTACAGCACCACTGAGCCTTCCAATGAAGAGGATTGGTCAGTCAAATGCAGCAGTGACCTGTGTCAGGTCTATGCTGAAATCCGGCTTGAGAACGGTGCGCTGGTAAATTCCATCATGTTTCGCAAACTCGAAGCAGATGTGTATGCAGCTATTATCAAGCTGCCGCTCGGGATCCACATCCCCAGCGGTATCCAGATTGGCATTGATGATGATGCCTTGTTCGACGCAAAGCTGATCACCTGTCAGCCAGACGGGTGCGAAGCGGCGTTTAACGCCAACAAGACCATCGTCAACTTCCTCAAACGCGGCAAGGCCATGTCCATTGTGGTCACCAAGACCAATGACCGCAAAAAGCTGGCGCTGAACTACTCTCTGATCGGCTTCACCCGCAACTGGGAAGAGTTCACCAAACGCATGGCAGTCTTGCTGCCAGATGAGACAACCGGCTGATTTGCCCTGCCAAGACCCATGGTTGAAGCTTTAAGCTTTGGGGTCTATATTGAGGAAGATAGGAACGGGAGGCTCTCGCCCCCATTCCCGTCGCTAGATGACTTTAATAAGAGCTCGGAAGAAGATGGTCAGTCGATTCCGGGCTCTTGTCATGCGCAGCTTAAACTTAAGCTTAATCGCAAGGTTCATCCAACATACCACCTCCTTACCAGGCCTTGCTACGATCGGAGTGCCTAACTCTCTCCGATTGCGCGGACTGACACGCGCTGCTGCTTTGCAAGGAAGTGGCTGACAGCAGCCTAACAAGCTCGCAAACACTGCGCGTCCCCGGATCATCTCCCGCACAAAACACCTAGCTTTATCTTTGGGTATCAGGTCTCGCAATCTCATGAGGCTTCCCGATCACTACGCCTGAAAAGCAGCCATCACTTAACGCTTTGTTTTGTCTGTCAGACCATGAAGTTTGCCCCTGCTGTACAACGTAAACTAGGATTACACAGAGCTATAACGCGCAGCAGCAGGGTGATGTCGTTGACAGACCACGTGAAGAAATCAGAGCACCTCTCAAACATCGCGGCCTTTTATTCCGGAAAGCTTGCGGACGTGAAGGGCAGGAACACCTTCCAGCAAGCACTGGCTCCTGATTATGATGCGCAAGAGATACCCGAGCACTTGCTCGGGTCCAGTTTCGGCTGTGGCAATCCGCTGGCTTTCTCGCAGATCAAAGAGGGGGAGACAGTGCTTGATCTTGGATCCGGCGCGGGGCTGGACCTTATCCTCGCCGCCGAGAAGACAGGTCCAGCGGGTAAAGTCATTGGCATTGATGTCAGTGAGGATATGATCACGCTGGCCAAACGCAATTGCGTGCAGCATGGCCTCCATAACATTGAACTCCATCAAGGTGTTATTGAGCATCTACCATTCCCGGATCAGTCCATGGACTGGGTCATCTCAAACTGCGTTATCAATCTGTCTGCCGATAAAGCTGCGGTGTTTTCTGAGATCAACCGCGTGCTCAAGCCGGGCGGCAAACTTGTCATTTCAGACATGCTGGCGGAGGACTTACCGGACTGGCTGCATATGCATCAGGATCTTCTGTCCGCCTGTATTTCTGGTGCGGTCTCAGAAGCAGCTTATTTAGAATACGCAGGAAACAGCGGTCTCACTGCGCTGACCGTTCTGGATCGTATGACCTATGAGGATTCCGTTCTGAAACAGCTCATCAAAGACGAGCTGCCCGTTGCATTGGAAGAACTGGCCAGACAACTTGGGCTTTCAACAGATGCGATGCTGGACAAGGCTGTCACCGAACTCTCAGGTAAGGTAAAGGCCATCAAGCTCTATGGCGAAAAGCCTGCGTTAGGCTGAGGTGAGAGCCTTAAGCCCTTCTTCGACCCAACAAAACATAATAGCCAACACCCAGCCCCATGAGGACCAAAGCAATCAACGCAGCCACAAGATCATACGCAAAGCACGAAGTAAGTGCCAAAAGCGAAAGAGCGAGCGTTACATACGCCGTTTTTTGCCCACCCGGCGCACGATAAGGCCGGTGCAACTCGGTATAATCTCGCTTCAGCAAAATATAACTCACGCTTTGCAGCGAATAGGAGAGCGTCGCGCCGATCACTGCAATGTTGATCATTAACTCTCCTTTGCCCGTCAACGAACAGAGGAATCCAATCACACCGGGAATAATCAGCGCCCAGTGTGGCACTTTTCGTGAGCTGATCGCGGACATGAACCGGGGCAAATATCCTTCCCTCGACATGGCAAAGACCAGGCGGCTGTATCCAAAAATAATAGAGAAGAACGAAGCAATCAGTCCTGTAAGCCCGATCAGATTGACGATGGCGGCCAGAACGGAGTCTTCGCCGAACACATGATCAAGCGCATCTACCAGTGGCGCGCCGTAATCTCCCACTTCCACAGCGGTCGCAGCACCGGGAATGAACACAACAATAAGCAGCCCATTGGCCAGCAGAAACAACATTGCCCCAATGATACCGCGCGGCAGATCAACCGCAGGGTTCTTGGCCTCCTCCGCTGCAAGAGGTACGCCTTCCACCGCTAGAAACAGCCACATGGCAAACGGAAGGGCTGCCCAGACTGAAACTTCATCGAATGCCAGCAGGTTTTGCTGATCAGAGCTGAAATGAACAGAGGCCGCCAGATTGGCAAAGCTGAAATGCGGCACCAGCGCCACCAATGTCACCACAATCGCCAGCACAGCAAAAGCCGTCACAACCAACATAAAACGCAGGGCCTCACCAGCTCCAAGCAGGTGAACACCGATGAAAGCCACGTAAAACACTGCATACACCAAGGGGCCATTGATACCCCAAAGCGCTTCAAGATACTGTCCGATGAAGATCACAATCGCGGCTGGCGCAATGGAATACTCCAGCAAAACCGCAAGCGCCGTTGCAAAGCCGCCTGTATCTCCCATCACCTTCCGCGAGATCCGATAGCCCCCAGCGGCACTCGGCAATGCGGCGGACATCTCTGCAAGGCACAGAACAAGGCAGAAATACATGAGCCCCATCAATGCCACTGCGATGACCATGCCGAACCAGTTCGTCACCGCGAAGCCGTAGTTCCACCCGGCAAAGCTGCCTGAGATCACATAGGAAACCCCAAGCGTTGCCAGCAAAAACCAGCCTGCGGCTCCCTTTTGAAGCTGTGATTTCTCTTCGTGTGCCATTGCAATTGATGCCCATGAACGGAGCGAAAGCCTGAAGTAGGCCACCAGCTTACTACTCCTGCCCCAACACCCAACACCCGCTATTTCTCTCGGACTGCCCCTAAGCATCAGTTGGCGTAATGTTGACCCTCTCGCCTTTTCTGCATTAATTCCCATTCACGGGAATCGATTGAAAAGAACAGCCTGATCATTGGCGAGGATATTCAGGCCCAGCTAAGTTTTTGGGATGACCTTTGCATTGGGAGGAGCGAAGCTCATTTAATCCTAGCGATTGTCAAATGGGTTTTGACTTGAAATGTCAGTTGACCCTCACAATTAGCATGAGGCTGCAAAAGGGCTTTAAGTTCATTGTGAAAGTCTTGGCGGCGCGCGCCCAGCTTTACCAGCGCGAAAGTATCGCGCGAATGCTGGCACAAGATAAAGTCCTCAACGGTTTGCCGGAAAGGCTGCGAAACATACTCTTTGGTTTCAAGGATATTGATATAGTCCAAATGTTTGGTTTGGGTCGCCCGCCATTTATTAGAATTTACTTCTTCACCTGTGATTTGAAGCACCCATTTTGCCAAAAATTGTTGCCACTCATCTTGCCACGGCGGCTGAAACGCTGCATCGCCCTGAATGATCGCAAGAATATGATTTTCACTTAAGTGCTTTGCAAGTTTAGGGAACAGCCTGCTTGGTTCCATCCAGTGGATGCTTGATGCAAAAGTGACTGTGTCAAACTTACCCGTCAAAGGCGCCCTTTCGGCTGTCGCCTCCATCCACTCAAGGTTGTCTGTCCTACCGTTTTCCAAAGACCGGCCTAATTTGATCATGTTAGCGGATGGGTCGACGGCGCAAACCTGATCAAATACTTGCGTCATTGGTCTGGCAATTTTGCCCTCGCCACAGCCCAGATCCAATAAGCGGTGTGTTGCGGAAGACCGATCAATGATGCACTCGTAAATTTGGTGAGCGTAAGGAGGGCGGCGCGGGTAGAAACCGGCAACTTCAGGTGCTTTGAATGTGGTCCCGGCAATGTCGGACAATGGAATTTCTCCGAAAAAGGCGCACCATCCCTAGCCTCGTTACCAAGAGAGAGCTGGTATGCTTTAAGTGTATGATTATACTCAATTGCCCTGCGCCGCTTGAGTGGTTCGACTTGAACGTTAGTGCATAGTTGGCTTTTGGTCCACAGGCACGCTGCTCCTGCGAATGCCTGTGAGCTGATGAATGGCGACAAGTAGGAGAGCTGGATCATCTCGTTGCTGACTACACCCCCGAACATAAAAACCCCATGGAGGGGATCCACGGGGTCTCTTAGGTCTGCCTGATAAGGGGGGGAATCAGGCAGGAGCCTGAGCGGTTTGGCGGGTGCAGACGGAGGCGAGCTCCTCTTGGGCCTGATATTGAGAGAGGAACACTTTGCCCGTCAGCTCATCAAGGAAGTGCGAGCGTTGCAGGCGGTCCATCACCGGGCCTTTCACCTCTGAAAGGTGCAGCGTGATGCCTGCGTCTTGTAACCGGTGATTGATAGCTTCCAGAGATTCCAGAGCACTGAAGTCCACCTCATTCACGGCAGAACATTGCAGCACCACATGTTTGAGGTGTTCGTCATCCACCGCACGGTCGTAGATGTAATCTTCCAGAAAACGCGCGTTGGCGAAGTAGAGGCTCTCATCAATGCGGATGGTCAGCAGCTCTGGCGTTGTCAGCACTTCATGCCGGTTGATATTGCGGAAGTGCTCGGTCCCCGGCACCAGCCCAACCTCTGCAATGTGAGGCCGGGAGGTCTTGTAGAGGTAAAGCCCAATGGAGAGGATCACGCCTGCAGAAACACCGGTTTCAACACCAAAGCCGAGGGTCAGCAAAATGGTAGCGGCTACAGCTGAAAAGTCAGACTTGGAGTAGCTCCAGCTGTGCTTGAGAATGCTGAAGTCCACCAGAGACAACACAGCCACAATGATTGTTGCAGCCAATGTGGCCTTGGGCAGGAAGAAGATGAGCGGTGTGAGGGAAACAGCAGCAATTGCCAAACCAACCGCCGTATAAGCGCCAGCAGCAGGCGTTTCAGCACCCGCATCAAAGTTGACCACGGAACGGGCAAACCCACCCGTTACAGGATAACCACCTGTGAAGGCTGCACCAAGATTGGCAGCACCAAGACCAATCAGCTCCTGATCAGGGTCGATACGCTGACGCTTCTTCGCAGCCAGCGTTTGCGCTACGGAAACGGACTCTACAAAACCAATAATGGAGATCAGAAGCGCAGGTATAAACAGCGCGCCGATCAACTCACTGGAGAAGCTTGGCATGCTGAGCGGCGGCAGGCTTTGCGGCACAGCGCCTACGATCTTTACTCCGGCTTGATCCAAACTGAAAATCCACGCCACAGCCGTCGTCACCACCACGGCAGCGACGGGTCCGGCCTTGGTCAAAACATCTGCAAGGCGTGGCTTCAGGCCCATGTTCAGCAGCATCGGTTTCATGCCCTTGCGCACCCAGAACAGGAACAAGGTGGCCGAGACACCAATCAGGATCGTCGCCAGATTGGCCTCTCCCAGATGCTCCCAGATGGAAAAGACAATCTCCACCAGCGTATGCCCTTTCGCATCCACACCCAGAATGTGTTTGAGCTGGCTGCTGGCGATCAAAACACCTGAGGCCGTGATGAAACCGGCAATCACAGGGTGGGAGAGGAAGTTGGCGAGAAAACCGAGCTTGAACACGCCCATCAGCAACAAAATACCGCCGGACAGCATGGCAAGAGTCAGTGCAGCAATGGCATAACCCGCCGTGCCGCTGTCTGCGATCTGGCCAATCGCGGCTGCAGTCATGAGCGAAACAACAGCAACAGGGCCAACGGCCAGTGCACGGCTGGTGCCAAAGATGGCATACAAAATAATCGGGAGAATTGACGCATAAAGCCCGGCTTCCGGCGGCAGGCCAGCAAGCAAAGCATAAGCAAGAGACTGCGGGATCAGCATGATCGTCACAATCACCGCTGCAATCATGTCATTAGAAAAACTGTCTTTATTATAGTTTCTGCCCCAAGTTAAAACGGGCAAATATCGCCGAAAGGCCGAGGAGAACATGGGTCTGCCTTCAAAGTGCATAGATTAATCCGGGGAAGCAGCTCCCCCGGACACATGATAGTAATTCAGCAAAGGCCGCAATGCTTATTTTAGCTTGCGCTAACCTTCTCAGGCTTGATCATCCATTCCTTGCCGCGCAGCATTGCCCACCAGTAAACCGGAGGCAGGATCTGCTCTTTCAGGATCCACGCCGCGCGGGTTGGCTTGGTGCCATCCAGCAGCCATGTTGGGAAGCTTGGCAGCAAGGTTCCGCCATACCCGAACTCAGCCAATACAATTTTGCCGCGCTCCACGGTGAGCGGGCAGGAGCCATAGCCGTTGTACATCGCTGGTTGTGAGCGACCTTCGATGTCTGCAACAAGGTTTTCAGCAACGATTGGTGCTTGCATGCGAGCTGCAGCAGCTGTTTTTGCATTGGGTGCGTTCATCACATCACCCAGCGACCAGATGTTGCTGTGCGTTTTGTGGCGCAGCGTTATCTGATCCACATCCACCCATCCGGCGGCATCCGCCAGTGGCGAGACGCGGATGAAGTCCGGCGCAGATTGCGGTGGGCACACGTGGATCATGTCGAAATCAACTTCCACCCGCTCAACTGGCGTGTCCGGCTTGGCCACGTCAAACCAGGCCTTCTTCGCAGGACCATCAATGGCGACCAGATTGTTGAAGAAGTTGAGGTCTGCGTTGTACAGGTCGATGTACTTCTCCAGCGCAGGCACATACTCCTTCACGCCAAACAGCACGCCACCCGCATTGTGGAACTGAATGTCGATGTTCTTCAGCACGCCTTGCTTGCGCCAGTAATCACCGGAAAGGTAAAGCGCTTTTTGCGGTGCTCCGGCGCATTTAATTGGCATCGGCGGCTGGGTGAAGAGCGCACGGCCCTCTTTCATGTTGCTCACCAGTTGCCACGTGTAGGGTGCCAGATCGTAACGATAGTTGGAGGTCACGCCGTGCTTGCCAAGCGTGGATACAAGACCTTCCACCTTGTGCCAGTCCAGCTTCAGGCCGGGGCACACCACAAGGCGGTCGTATTTCACGACACGGCAACCATCCAGAATGACCGCATTGTCTTGCGGTTCAAACGCAGCCACCGCGGATTTGAGCCAGTGCACGCCTCGCGGTATCAAAGAGCCCATGGTTTTGGCGGTCTGGGAGGCATTGAAGATGCCACCGCCAACCATTGTCCAACCCGGCTGATAGTAATGAATATCAGCAGGATCAATGACAGCGATCTCAAGATCGCTCTTTCGGGATTTCAAACTCGCCGCGACAGCGATACCCGCAGCACCGCCACCCACAATCACCACGTCAAACGAAGCATCCGCGCGGTCTGTTGGTGTTCTGCCACCATTGGCAATGCGGCGCACGACGCCTGCCATGTCATAGCCAGCGGACTTAGTGGCTGCCAGAATATCGGCCACGGTCAAAGTCTCAGCCTGACTGAGAGACCACAGCGTGGCGCAGCGCGTGCCAGTGCGGCAGTAGGCCAGCACTGGGCGCGGAATTTCGTTCATTGCCTTGCCAAAGGCCTCGGCGTCTTCATCAGACACCTTACCGGAAATAACCGGCAGATAGCGTGTTTCCAGACCCAGCTTTTTCGCAGCCGCTTCAATCTCGTCAAACACCGGTTGGTCTGCACCTTCCCCGTCCGGACGGTTGCAAACAATACTGCGGAAGCCCAGGTCCGCGATCTTCTGAACGTCTTGCGCAGTAATCTGCGGACAAACAGAAAGTGATGAGCTGATACTCTTAATATCCATGATGTTTCCCCTCCTCACATCATCAGATCAAAGTGCGTTGACTGGCACTTTGAGCATTGGAACGCCGTCCTCATCGGTCGGCACGGCACCTGCACGCATGTTCACCTGCAAAGACGGAATGATCAGCTTTGGTACGTCCAGCTGTGCATCACGCTCGGTGCGGAATTTGATGAAGTCTTCGCGGGAGTGGCCTTTACCAACGTGGATGTTATGTTCTTTCTCCGCGCCCACTGAGGTTTCCCACTCAATGTCGCGGCCATTCGGGCCGTAGTCGTGGCACATGAACAGGCGCATCTCGTCAGGCAACGACAGTACTTTCTGAATGCTGTCATAAAGCGTTGCGGCATCCCCGCCCGGGAAGTCCGCACGAGCAGAACCGCCATCCGGCATAAACAGGGTATCGCCCGCAAACGTCGCATTGCCCACAACGTGAACCATGCAAGCGGGAGTATGACCCGGCGTGTGAATGGCAAACGCAGTCATGGTGCCGATCTGATAGCTGTCCCCGTCCTTGAACAGCTTGTCAAACTGGCTTCCGTCGCGCTGGAATTCGGTTCCTTCGTTGAACACCTTGCCAAATGTGTCCTGAACCACGGTGATGTTCTCACCAATGCCGATCTTGCCGCCCAGCTTCTCCTGAATATACGGAGCAGCAGAGAGGTGGTCGGCATGAACATGGGTCTCAATCAGCCATTCAACCGTCAGACCATTGTCCTGCACGTATTTGATGATTTCATCCGCATTGTCATAGGTGATGCGGCCCGCTGCATAGTTGATGTCCATAACGGAATCGACGATGGCAACAGAAGATGAGGCAGGATCCTTCACCACATAGCTAATTGTATTGGTGCCGGGGTCAAAAAAGGCCCTGACTTCAGGCTCGACAGCCATGTTCACGGGGTAGTTCGTCATAACTTCCTCAATAAGTTAACGCGTGCGCAGTGGCGGTCGATGGTACGTGCACTTGTTTGTTTTCGTGTTCGACCGCCTGCACAGCCGCCTAAGCATTTCTTATTATATTTTTTTGTCGGAAATCAGTTTGTGATCTCCGGAAACATGCTTAAACGCGGCAGGTTTTAATTCCAAAAATGGAGTAGAGCGGGCAAATCCGCACGGCGGAAACCAGCAGCATTACAATGCCAACAATGATTGCGCCATAAAAGAAAAGTGGCTGCATAAACAAAGAAATGTTGGTAGACAACGGCAGTGCAATCAGCACAACACCAACAATAAAACGAAGAATGCGATCAATAGTTCCAACGTTAGCCATCATAGTCTCGTCCTCCAGGTACGTGGCCTAACGGATAACGAGTCTTCGCAAAGGCTTCAGTGACGAAGTCACCAAACTCCGCTACAAGCCCGTCTTTTCTTCGAAGCGCCTTAAAAATCAATGCGAAATGCCCAAAGGTCATAATGCCAGCTGGCCATCCCAGAACAATCCATAGGTTTCAGAGACGATATTTCTGGCTAGCATAGCGTTGAAGGGCACAGCCGGAAGATTCGATTGCCCGAGGCGTGCGCCAGAAAGCAGTTGGGGTTCCAGTTGACCGAAGTCTCCGTAGCAAACAAAGATTTTTACACTCAGCTTCACAAATCAAACCCCGGGTACGGCACCTCCTCATCCTACCTGATGGACGTTATCCTGCCGCTGGCACAAGACGTGAAGCCTGCAAGAATTCTGGATTACGGCTGCGGGAAAAGCTCATTGATTGAAGAGCTTGCGGCGAACCTGCAATGCACCTCACACCGCTACGATCCTTGCATTTCAGAATACAACGATATGCCCGATGGGCGTTTCGATCTTGTCCTGAACACAGATGTGCTGGAGCACGTGCCGGAGGATGAACTGGACGACGTTTTGGCGGACATTCGGGCCAGATCAGACAATGTTATCTTCCATATCCCAACACTTTACGCGACAGCCTTGCTGGCGGACGGCTCCAACGCGCACTGCACCGTGCATTCAGCACCGTGGTGGCAGGAGAAGCTATCGCAGCACTTCCCGTATGTTGAGGTTTTGCGCAGCACCAACAACGACCAGCAATTTTATGTCACGTGGGACGCCTCTGCTGAAGCGCGGCAGAACCTGAGACAGGTTTACCGACAGCGCAGGCGCGCCAACTCGGTGGCAAAGCGCAAACACATTCTGCGCATGCTGCGGATGAAGATGTTGAAGGGGTACGTGCCAAAACACGAGTTGCAGAACGACATTGCTGGCAAGCGCATCGCTGTCGTTGGCAACGCACAATCCCTCAGCAACAAAGAGTATGGACCTGAAATTGACGGCCATGACATCGTGATCCGGCTAAACCGCGGCACAATTCCGCACACCAAAAGCCATGGCCAGAAGCTCTCATGGGTGGCAACAAGCCTCGATATTCCCAAAAGCTTTGTGTATGGCGAGCAGGCGCGGCGGGTTATCTGGACACCGGCTGAACGTAGTTTCTCTCTGCCCTATTGGCTCGCCAGACATAACGATGTTGTCTACCTGATGAAACCCGCAGAGTTGAGGAGTTATCAAGCGCGTACAGAGAAGAAGCCGAGCACCGGTTTCCGCCTGTTGGGCCTGCTGGAAGAGTTGGGCGGTTACAAGCATATCAACATCTACGGCTTTGACTTCTTCGCCTCCCCCACAAACACCAACCACATTGAGCCCAGCAAGGCACGGGCGGATCATGATTATGACCGCGAGCATCATGAAGTTCAAAAATGGATGGCTCGCGACGCGAGGGTTTCTCTAAAACTCTGAAGCCAAATTTTTCGCGTATTCTCATCCTTAAATCGAAACCGCTTTTCGGGAATACGCTCTAGGCTTTTGCCAGAACTTCCAGTCCGGTGCGGTCAACAATCTCGATGGTTCCGCGGGATTGAGTGATCCAGTCACGGCGCTGGAACTCGCGCAGTTGGCGGGAAATGACCTCGCGCGCCGTGCCCAGTTCTGCTGCCATTTGCTGGTGCGTGGTGGCCACTTGCTTGCTGCTACCAGCAAGTTCCAGCAGTTTTTGCGCAAGGCGGATGTCCATGCGTTGGAACGCGATCTCCTCGATCACCAAAAACAGGTCCGTGATGCGCTTGGAGTAGGCGGAGAACACAAAGCGGCGGAAGGTTTCGGATTGGGCAATGAGATCATCAAACACCATGCGCGGAATAGCGACCGCCTGCGTGTCTGTCTCCGCGATGCCTTCTGCTGAGTAATCCTCATAGGCCAGCAGACAGGCCGTCGTCAGCACACAGCTTTCGCCCGCATGCACGCGGTAGAGAATGATCTCGCGTCCACCTTCAGAAAGCTGCTGCACGCGCACGGAACCTGAAAGCAAAAGCAGGAGGTTTTCCGGGGCTTTACCAGGACCAAAGATGATGGTGTCGGCAGGCACAGAGACAATGGTGCTACGATTAACCAGAATGTCCCTGATGTGATTTTCCAGCTTGGAAAGGCCTTGGAATCGATCGATCCAATTGGCAGCAGCGGTTGTCATGGTTTCCTCCCGAAACGCCCCCAAGAATGCGTATATTCTTGGCATAGTGCATAAAAGCGTTTAGCGCAATCAGGGCCTTTAGCAGAAGAATAATCTAACGACCCTGCGCTACCAGCTACATTCAGGAATAAATTTTCACTTCAGCCTTATTCTGCGCGTTCGCCGACAACACCCAAAGCCTCTTCAGCTGACAAGCGCTCTTCCGGAGATAGCTTCAGCAAACCTTTAATCGCACCCTTGATATTGTCCGGTGTACCGTCCAACCGCGCTTCCAGCTTCTCATCCAGCAAAGATTGATCATTGCTGCTGCCACTGCGGAATTCCTGAAGTTCATCAATCAGCTCCTGCTGCGCATTTTTGCCAGCAGCTGCTGCAACAAGCACAAGACCGCCTGCCCAGGAATCCACCTTAGAAGACAGCTCGGCCCCATCAACAAACCGTTCAGGCGGCTGGTTGTTTGGCGTACCACCTATCTCCATTTCAAAATGCTGGCCATCCTCACAATCGGCGGCAACACCCTCATGCGCCGTTGCATAGTCAAAGCTGGTGATCACCGGTTCTGTGCTGTCTTCCTCACGAAACTGAATGGTGTCGATGTTCAGATCCTGATGGAAGATGTTCCGCTTTTGCAAAAACGAAACTCCGGCCAGAAGGCCTCCGGCGAAGTCGTTGAGCGGCTCTTCATCCATGCCTTTGTCTTCTGGGAGGCGGTCATCCAGCGACCCACCCTTCAGTTTTTCACGGATGGCGAATGGCTCCCCGAACTCAGTCAGGCCTGCACCTTTCAGCTTCAAAATATTCTCGCTGCCGGGCGCCTGATCAAACTCACCAAGAGCGGTGAGGATCTTGGCTTCGTGCACCAGCAGCTCTGCCCCGACAAAGGTGGGCGGGGAATCCGGTCCGGCGGAATACGCGTTTGGCCGCTTGATCACAGCATCTTCCATGTACGGATAATCCTGCACCACGCCAGATGCATCATAAGACAGCACATTTTCCGCATTGGCCGCACCGCCCGTTACAGGAGGACTGACCTTGCCTGTCACATCCATGGCATGCTCTTCAGAAATACCAAACATATTGCCATAGGGCTGTTTGCCGCCATTTGTATTGCCATGTTGAAAGGCTGAGGGCACGGAGTTCGGCTCAATGACCATGGTTCCATCTGGTTTGGTTTGCACCTTGATGGGGCTGTTATCCGGAGGCGTTTCACGTGCGTTTGCAGAGCCCGCTGCAGCTTGTGCTGGCGGCAGATCAATGCTCAGGACTCTGGCGACAGCTCTCATCCACGTGTCATAGTCAGCCATTGTCACCTCGGAAAACGTCACCGGCCTTGCGAACCACTCGAGATCTCCTCGTTTCAGCCTGCAGTATCGGAAGTATCGTTGTTCGCCTATGCGCTGAAAAGCAAACAGCCAAAACAGCGTATAGGCGGCCCTACCAAAATAATGAGAATTGCAGCTACTGCTGCTCATCCTCTGGCTGATCTTCAATCAGCGCCAATGCTTGCTCAGCGGTCATTCGCTCATTCAGATCGATCTTCAGAAGTCCTTTGATCACGGCCTGAATGTTTGGCGGTACATTTGCGATGCGCGGCTCAAGAAAGGCATCATAAAGCCCCTGATCTCTGCGTCCGTCTTGTGTACGAAACTCTGCGGTTTCATCGAGGAAAGCTTGTCGCCCCTCATTACCGATTGCCGCTTGTAACATCAGTACTCCGCCATTCCAGGAGTCGATCTTACCAGTCATCTGGCCATTTTCATCGTATACTTCCGGAGGTTGAATATCGGGAGAACCGCCTCTCCTGTAGCCGAAGTCCCGACCATTTTCGTGGTCAGAGGCGATGCCCTCATGTGCTGAGGCTGTATCAAAATCACTGATAACCGGCACAGTGCTGTCATTTTCGCGAAACAGAATGTTATCAGCCTTCAGGTCCTGATGAATGATGTTCCGATTTTGCAAAAACGCCATGCCAGAGAGAACGCCCTTTGCAAAATCATTCAATTGCGGCTCTTCCAGACCGCGATCATCAGGGATACGATTTGCAAGTGTGCCGCCATTCATCTCTTCCATGATCAGGAACGGATCACCAAACTGCGAAATGCCAGAGCCTCGATATTCGATGATATTCTCTGCCCCCTTCGCATCTTTGAAATGAGAGAGAGCGGTCAGGATTTTGGTCTCATGCACAATCTGATCGGCACCAACAAACTGCAATGAACCATTTGCTTCTTCCATCGCATGGCATCGCTTAATAGCGGAATCTTCAATATCCGGGAACTTTTGCAGGTATCCTGTCGCACCACTCGCGAACACACTTTGCAGCCGCTCGTTGTCAACCTTATTGGGCGGTGTGAGCAGACCCTCCACATTCATCGAATGCTCGGTAGGTTCATAAGTCACCTTATCACGCCGACCTAACCTGCGTTCCCGTTTGGCTTTAATCGTGGCTGGAACAGAGCGTCGATCAATAACCATGGTGCCATCATTTTTCCGGTTCAGGCGGATCGGGCTGCCTGCCTGCGGCATCTCGTTGTAAACCCGGCGTTCCGGTGGCTGCTCGCCCTCTCCTGGCTGCGGATCATGCTGGTGCAACTCGCGGTGCTCGGGCCGTTCCAGTTCCTCAAACTCCTCGTCTTCCATATTCTCCTGTTCGCCCGCTTCATAAGGTGGCGGAGGATCGTAAGGCGGTGGGGCCTCAAACGGGATTTCCGGTTGCCGCAGGTCTGCACCGCGCTGCTCAACACCCCGCTCAATGTCGCGTTCGTCCTCATCATCTCCAAGCGCCAGAAACTCGCCCCGCTCTTCGATAATGCGGCCTTGCTGATCGTGCGTGGGCCGTTGCTCAATGCCTTCCTCGATGTTTTCCTGCTCTTCATCCTCAACGATGGCCATAAACTCGCCGCGCTCTTCCTCAGGCCCGTCAACAATCATGTCTTCAACGGCATTGTCACCTTGAGGCGGGATCTCACCCAGCCGAACATTGAGCGCTCGTTCCACAGCATCCAGCCATTGCTCTTGCTCTGGCGGCAGGTTTTCCTGATTTCCAGCGGGGTTTTGGGGTTGGGCAGGCACGGCATTCCTCCGACAATCGGTCCTGAGAGACACATTATATCATGCGAAGAAAAACGCCTTCCGCTAAGTAATGTTTATTGGAGTTTAGGTGTAGGCAGTCTTAGCGAGGCCCGCAAAATTGTGCAGCCCGCGTTTACCCAGTCGCAATCAATGTGCTCGTCAGCTTTCTACACCTACCCCGTGACGTCCCTTGCCGTGGCTGAAAGCCGTTGCGCCGGAAACAGTCTCTCCACTGGAGATTACCGAAAGGCCGCGCCGCATCTCATTCTTGATGGCTTCTGCTTCTGTCATATCCCACTGCTCAAACATGGAGAGCCGGTCACTGCGCATGCACATTTGCGGAAATTGCGCGATATGTGCCGCCAATTCCTTCGCCCTGGTGAGAGCCTCCCCGTCTTCCACGAGGCGACTGACGAGGCCAAAGGCCACGGCTTCCTCACCGCTCACACTGCGCCCTGTCAGGATCATATCTGCGGCGCGGGATTGGCCGATCAAACGCGGCAGGCGGATGGTACCCATATCAATCAGTGGCACGCCAAACCGTCGGCAATAAACACCAAACACTGCAGATTTTCCGGCAACGCGCATATCCGCCCAAAGCGCCAGCTCCAACCCGCCAGCCACTGCATGGCCCTCAATCGCCGCTATCACTGGTTTTGAAAGCCGCATTCGAGACGGGCCCATCGGCGCGAAGTCGCCTTCCTCTTGCAGGGTATTAAGCTTGCCTTCTGAAATGGCTTTAAGGTCAGCTCCCGCGCAGAACGTGCCTTGAGACCCGGTAAACACGGCGACGGAGAGGCTGTCGTCCTCATCAAAGCGGGTAAAGGCATCCACCAGCAGCTGCGCCGTCTCCCCATCCACCGCATTGCGCCGTTCAGGTCTATCCAGCGTAATAACCGCCGTCGTCCCCTCAACCTCAAAACCAACCGCCATAAACCCCTCCCTGAAATTCAGGAGAAGCCTAACAGAACTTGCCAAGCCCCGTCAGCCATTCAAAGGTGGAGTGTGGGTCTCTATTTGGCAGAGCGTTTACGGGGGATTTATTGCCTGGGCTTTCTTCTAAAGATACGCCCAAGCACGACATCTAAGACCTTTTCGAGAGCAAAGAAGGCTGCACCTGTTCCCAGTATAATGAGGATGGGAATGCGTGTGAGAAAATACAGAAATTCCCAAATGACAAGAAGCCAGCCAAGTATGCCTGTAACCACAAGCGTTTTACTGGGCCTCTTCTTTCCGCCTTCATTTTCCAATAGCTCCTCCCCTCTTCCCGACCTAAACAATATTTGGAGAGAGGATCCTATATTGCAAGTATAGGTTGTTTCTACACTCAAAGCATTTGGGGGTTCGGGAAGATTGGTCATGTGGCTATCGGTATAGACATTCTCAAATCAAAATGTCTATACCAATTCTGAGCATCCAGATTTTCAGAGCTGCGCCAGCAGCAGGCGCAGCTTCTCCAATATTTTACAAGCTGAAGGACGCCAGAGCGCTTGGAGATGTCGCATTGACCAATGAGAAGACCTGTTTGGCGAGCTCAGTCTGAACATGCTGCGCTTTCTCGCGCGCCAGATCTAAATTCATGTCCTTGTTAATTTCCGCCGCAACTTCAGCATCAACAGGGCCTTCTGGCTGGGACAGCAGCTCAATCTGAGCATCACGAGCAGAACCGATACTGTCGTAAACATCCTCAAACGCAGCGTTCCAGTTGATGAATGCCTCTGCCAGAACGCTTACAGCCACGTCGGCAGTATCACCTGCCAACATCTCTGAGAAATCAAAGGTGAGAACGTTGATCCCTGCCATGCCTGCATTTTCTGCAGCTTCTCCATTGAGGATCCAGGTCAGGGTGTTTGTCTGATCGTTTGGCTCACCATCCGTGCTGCCCGGAAAAATGCTCTCCAGTTGCTCACGAATGTCATCATTCTCGAGATACGGGTTATCAGGATTAAACTCGATGCCATCTGCAAGTATTGCCTGAACGTTTTCTTGAAACTTGGAAAGCTGATCAACAAAACCCGAATAATCACCAGATCTGTTTGCTATCTCTGCATGTGCCTTCATCAAAATAGACTCGATACGAAGAGGCATCAGCTCCATGTTAAGTTCAGAAGCATCAAATATAAGCTTTTCCTCTGACCAATCTCTTTCAAAGATCTCAGCGTAAACCTTGTCTGCAGCTTCTGCATCCAGGGGAGCAGGCTCAAAGATGCCTTTAGCAGCGTCAACCCGAAAGCTCTTGAAACTCTCATCTGCTTCAAAATAGGCCAGAGTCGAACTAGGTCGCTCTACAGGGTTCTGTGTTTCGAACAGCTGAACACTGCTAGTATTTAAATCAACAGAATTCATGTTTCTGTCCCTCTCTGGAAATAATGGGACATCTCGGTAAATCCGAGTCTGCAGAAGAGCATCATGCACTTTCATCGAAAGTCTGCAGCAAACCTGACAACGGAATCTATTTCAAAGAAAATAACGCGATCAAAGCTGCAATTATTCTATCATAATACATGTATAATTCACATGAATTATAATAAGCCACGCAGTTCATTACTTAGGAAAATCGATTTCATTGGTTCCAGCCTCATTACATCTGGAACTATATAATGGTATAGACACTTTAAGAACAAACTGTCTATACTGCCTATATGACAGATCTTCCTCTCGCCTATCAGAATCTCGCCGCCGATTATATTCAGAAAACGCATGATGACAGCAGGGCTTTGCGGGGCTCGGTTTATCAGCAGGCGAAGGGGAATGTTGAGAACGTTTTCGTCAAGATGCCGGTCGGAGCCGGGCGCAAGAGCCTGTATGTGGGGCCAGCGTTGCAGCCGGAAACACAGGCGAAGGTCGAGCAGATCAAGTATGCCAGCGAGCGGGCGCGAGCGCGGCGTAAGGACCTGAGCGTACTCAACAAAGTCGGCGTTCTGTCGACACACAGCTATGCGGGCCGTGTGCTGGATGCCATGGCCTATCATGGCCTGTTCCGCAATGGCGCCATTCTGGTGGGTACACTGGCCTATCAGTGCTACCCGCTGCTGTTGGGATGTACGTTGCCATCCACGCAGCTGGCGACGGATGACGCAGATCTGGTAGCCGCCTCACTGGCCATCAAGGCAGATGAGGGCATCGATATGCTCTCGATCCTGAAAGACGCCGACCCGAGTTTTGGGCCTATTCCGGAGCTGGATGGACGCGCGAAGCCGTCCCGTTTCCGCTCTCGCATCGGGTTTGTGGTGGACTTGCTGACCCCAACCCGCAAGCGCGGCGAAAAGCAACCGCTGGAGCTGCAGGGGTTGGATGCGGGAGCCATGAGCCTGCAATATCTGGCTTGGTTGATTGACGATGCTTCTCCGGCTGCCTTGCCCTTTGGCGCAGGTATTCCAGTTTTCGTGCCACGCCCTGCGCGTTATGCGGTTCATAAGCTCATCCTTTCGCAGAAACGAGCCCATACAACCACAAAAATCGCCAAGGATCTGGCACAGGCCAAAGCCCTTATCGAAGTGCTTGAGCGGTCTTGCCCCGGCTTGATCGGCGACGAACTTTTGGATGCCCAATCTCAAGGCAAGCAAGGTTGGAGCGATCCCATCGTAAAAGCCATGAAAGCCCTCTGGCCCGACGGCTCCTGGCAGGAACACCCTGAGTTTGAGGAGTTTGTAGAGGGACTGTAGGCCCGCTTTCAAAACTCACGCCATGAACAGATTGCTGATGTTGCAGTCTTGCGAAAGATGCCCCTTCTCCCAAATGGAATAAACAATATTCCCAGCAGTATTGAGGACAGAAGGCCCTAACTCATTTCCGTTCATATCAACGGGCACAAAATGAAACTGCTGAGAAGTGTTTGTACCGCCCCTATCAAAAATCCGATAGCACATATCCGGCTTCAGCTCTCCGTCCATCTGTCCTTTGATAAACGCGGTTTTCAAATACCCGTAGCTGTCAAACTCACCGTTTCCAACCCACATAACACTCCCCCCTAATATTGGCCTCACCGGCATCAAAGCTGAGAGTATCGCCTGCATATATACTGAGCATCTCTGCCTTTATAGGGAGCTAAAGTCACGATGGCAGCACACCGACCTCTGAGCATTCAGGGGGCTTACTGCCCCTCAGGTTTCTTGAAGGCTTAAGGAAGACGCGTTATATTAGGCAAGTGGAACGGGAAGCGCTAACTCCCCGCTCCGGTTGTTAGGTTATCCTAAAGAGAGCCCGAAAGTAGACTGCCAGTCGTCTTCGGGCTCTCTTTACTTTGAACCTCAATTCAAATCTCACCTAACCACCACCTCCTTTGACCAGGCTTTGCTTCTGTCGGAGTGCCTAACCTCTCCGATTGCACGGACTGGCGCGTGCTGCTGCTTCGCAAAGGGGTGGTATAGGAGAGCGTATGCTGACCGGAACAGACCGACAACATCATGATTTATCTAGCTTATTATCACTGGTTTATTTTAATGGGCGAGATCTACTAGTTTCGAATACGCCCTCAACTCGCCTCAGTCACACTCACATGCTTCATCAAGAAAGCATGGAACACCGCGTCGAACTCCTCCGGCTTTTCGATGTAGGCGGTGTGGCCGCAGTTCCTGACCACGTAACGCTCAACGCTTCCACCATTTGCCTCATAGCGGTCTAGCGCTTGGGAGGTTTGGGTGACCATCGGTTGGGGTGGGAAGACCTCTTCGCCGGGCCAGCTGGGGAGGAAGCCGAGCTTACCAAGGGAGCCTAGATCAAACATGGAGGTATCGGAGACGACAAGATCATCCGCGCCATGCACCCAAAGCACAGGCGGTTTGGCTTCGACATCACAGAACCCCAGAGGGTTTGCCTGACGGGTGGGTACGAGTGCATTGGTGCTGCCATAACGGCCCGGAGCGATACCCGGCCAATTGGGCGAGGGCACCACATCTCCCGGATAGGATTTGTCGCCGGTATGCTGCGCAAACACGGTTGCCATGTAATCGCCTAGCCGCTTGGGTTGGAAAGGCGGCTTCCAGACAAACGTATTGAGGATGTTGCGCGGGGAAAAATCGCTCCCCGTACTGCTGTCTTTGCCCATAAGCAGCTTTACAAACTCAGGATTCACTGCTGCCGCCCCACTACCAGCCCCGTCTTCAAAACACGGTGAGCCATCCGCTTTGCAACACCCAAAGCCAAAGGGAGAGGACGGGCTGACTTGCGTGAGAGACAGCACCCGCTGCGGATAATCGGCAAGAAACTGCCAGAGCACTCCGCCGCCGAGCGAGTGGCCAACCATATGCGCAGCCTCAATCCCCAACTCGTCCATCAGCGCGGCAAGGTCATCGGAAAAATCCTTGGTGCCACGAGTTGCATCCACCACTGCGGCAGGGTCAGCGCCTGCATACCCGCGCAAATCTGGCGCAATGGCACGGAAAAACTTTGGCAAGCGCTGCATGGTCTCTTCAAACCATGTGGCAGCAGAAAAACTGCCATGAATGAAGAAGATCGGCACACCATCCTCAGGGCCAGAAAACAGCACCCGCGTGGTCAACCGCTTGGATTGAACAGACCGCGCTTCAAGAAGTGTTGGAATCTCAATCATCTTCACCCCAATGCTTTGGTGCAGGTTACGAGCTGACCCAAGAAAATGCCTGAGACAAACACGCAGGACCAACGGCTTAAAGCAGTTTCATTGCCCGCAAATAAAGGCAAACCACCTCAAATAGCTAAAACTTGAAGAATGATGGCGGCGCGAATGCACCAATGTCAAGATTCTGCGCCATGCACGTATGGTGGGCGGAAACGGGAGAGCAGGCGTCTAAGGAAAGGCGTGCGGTTTTCCTTATTGTACCCGCTTGGCAGATATTGCCAGGGCTTTGATCTCCAGCAGGGCTTTTACCGCAATTTTACGGCTGGTCAGGCTGAGTTGTCGCTGCCAGGCGTCCTCATGACGCGACCAGCGGAACGCATTGCTCTTTAAGATCCGGCAGATCTCCTCGCTGGGTTGCTCATCAAACACAAACTGAATGCGGTTGATACGCGGATTTTCTCTCACCGTCAGCCCGGGAACACGAATGCTTCCCGGTTCAACCAGTTGCTGCTGTTGCCGAGGGTTGTCTTGGGGCATAGCCTCGATCCTTTTTCTACATGCTATTCCTGAGTACAGAGACGGGGTGCCAACGGGCAGGTCTGATCTGATGCCAGTTAATTGACCCGTTGAACTCCCTCTCCGCATCACCCGGCACAGGGGTGTGGTGCTGCAATCACCTTCAATCTACAAGGTGGGATCAACTGCATGTTGAAGTAGGGCAAGAACCCGTAGACTGCGATCCTGTAGGTCCTCATTGTGTCCCATAATTGCGTGATTGATAGTGAGCAGCATGTCGTATTCCCGTGTGTGCTCCAGCCGGCTTGTCAAAACGATGTTCAGAGCTTCCACGAGGTTCTTCAATTGGCAGGATGCAAGTTGAAGGCCTTCTAATTCCTGATGAAAAGAGGTTTCGTCCTCTCTGATAATATTCAATTCCGACATTCCGCCTCACCCCGTATTTTTTAAATTAATGACCTATTCCGTGTTTTTATTATCCCGCGAATGCCTCCGGTATTTTGCAGGAGACACCCCAAACTGCCGCGTGAACGCGCTTATGAAATTGTTGTAGTGGCGATAGCCAATGTGCTGCGCGATTTTAGAGAGCGAGGCATCGCTCTGCTCAATCGTTTTGCGTGCAATCTCCAGCCGCTCATTGCGGTAGACCTCAAAAACCGTCCCTCCGAAAATCTTCTTGAAACCGCTGTTCAGGCGCTTCTCACCAAGGTTCACTTTGTACGCCAGATCACTCAAAGACAGCGGCGTGCTGAGGCTGCCCATCAGCAGCTTGTAGGCCCGCTGCACACTCGCCACTTCGTACTCGTTAAGCATTCCGCCAGCCGACACCTGATTGCTGAGAAAGTTGGCTTTCAGTGCCAGCAATTGCAGCACGGCGCCTTCAATAAACAGGTTCCGCATGGTCCCAACCAGCGGACTGCTGATCACAGAGCGCACAAGTCGCCGCATCTCTGGTGTCGGGCGAAACTCCAACAGGTGAAACTCCGGCTCGCTTCGCTTCAGAAACGGAAGGAACGTAGCAGGAATATCGTCTTCAAGAGCCCGTGCGAGGAACTCCTCTGAAATTGAATAGGAGAGCAATTGCAGGTCGGTGCCGCGCGCAATCTGAAATTTGGTGGTAGAGGGGCCGTATCTGACAAAATTAGCCCGATCCGCACTCAGACTAAATTGCCCAACCCCGGAGACTGTTGCAACCAACGAGCCTTGTAAAAGAAAATTTCCGGATATCGTGCAGGCTTCGTTTCTAAAAGAAGTATAACAGGCGCTAAAATCCCGTTTTGGAAGTATTTTGGCAATCCGAACCTGAAGCTCTTGGTTGTATTCAATATTGCTAATTATAGCAGAGACGTTTTCGTTGTTTACGTAGAGTGGAGCAGATGCGTCAAAGTACTTTCTGAAATGACCGTCACGTATATAGGTCCACTCTGATTGCATTAAATATTCCACTCATAACTATTCCAAAAATAAATTCATTATGCATTTATACCTAGTGCATAATTTTAGTATCAACTAAACAGCGAAACTTAACCCCAGTATTACCCTTGCGAATATTTTCGGCCTTCAAGAATAGAAAAACGGGCACAATTACTTACAGGTATGAACACCATAGTTTTCAGATGGATGCGCACAGGCCCACAGTACACACCCTGCAAATGGGTGTGTTTTAAAGCTAAATCAGTAAATCCTGAAATGAGTTCAGGCCTTTTTCAAAGCCTGCTGCATGGCGCGGTAGGATTGGGTTTGCAGGGCGTTTGAGGAAAGGTTGAAGCTGTTGGCCAGTTCGCCGATCTCCTGCTCGTGCTGAGATAGCATGTCAGCGTCATCTGTCATGATAGCCAGTTCAACAAAACGGCCAAGGTCAGGAACCTCATCCAGCGTGACGTGGAACTTGCCGAGAAAGTAGATGTCGCGCTTCTTTTCCAGCCGCTCGACCTCCTCAAACCCCAAAGACAGGATCATGGCGTTCGTCTGATCTGCATCTGCCATATCCATGGAGATACATTTGTCCGGCCCCGGCCCTTTGCTGATCCAGAGTGCACGGCCTGACGGGCGCATGACACGCAGCACGTGTTGCTGGTTGTTGTTGGCAAGGCGCTTATCTGCAAGGTCATAAAAGATGTCTTGCTCGGTATTGCCAAGGGTGAAGGGCACGGCTCCACGCGCTTCCAGCTGACTGCGGATCACTTCAAGATCGGCAACAGCGTATTTGCGCTCCACTTCATAGATACCGATGAAGTGATCACCCGGATCACACAGCATGCCTTTGGTTTGAAGATCGGTCCCAGTCATCACAGGCTCCCTAAGCTCATAAGAGTATCCTTAAAAAGCGTTTGAGTGGGATGCAAGAGCGGAAGCATCACGGACCACTGTTACGTGACCCGTGATGTCTGTTTGCGTCGCTAAAAGCCCTTATGGGTGGGAGGCGTATTGGGTGCCGACCTTGTAGCGCTTCATCTCGCTGTCGGTCATCCAATGCACATCTTCCGGCGGCGCGGCTTCCAGTGTGTACCAGTAGAACAGCGGATCGATGCCGATGTTTTTGTAGTACTTGAGATACTTCTCGTGCTCCTTATGCGTTTTGGACAAGTCCAACGCGTTGTAATCCTCGGCACTCCAGGAATGCACACCAATGCGCGCGCCCTTCACCACAACTCGCTTTTTACCTGCAAGGAAGAAGTCCGTCCCACCAGACGCGATAATACCGTTTGACGGAATAACCGTGGTCAGCCCGCGTTCATGAACAATGCGGCCCGCCTCCAGATTGGCGTAATCATCATCGGAACCCGGTACATCCACCATAACGATGCGTTTGATCTTCGGGTTCTCATCCAAAGCCGCCCGCAAATCGATCGGCGTGGACGAGCTGATGACTCCATTCATCACCAGTTCTCCATCCACGGCCTCAAACCGTGCAATCTCGTAGTCATCTTCAATCGAGCCACACCCGGCCAGCACCAGCACTAACAACGCCGCTGCGGGCCAAACCATCATCTTCTTCAAAGCCACCATTCCAAATCCATCAAGTCGTTCTTGTTGGCCTAGTGCTTCTCATAGGTGGGATGAAGGCTGGGTGATCGTCTGCTAGCTTGCCAGTATCACCGTCTCCTGTGGGATTGATTTGATTCAGAACGATCATTCTGATATCAACTGAGTCATGCCAAGAAAAGCCAACATAACCACACAGAACCTGACCGACCGCGCACTGGGGCATTTTTGGGAGAACGGCTTCCATGCCTCCTCCCTAGATGATCTCGTGAAATCAACAGGAGCCACCCGTCACGCCATTTACGGCGCATTCGGCGGCAAAAAGCAGATGTTCCTCGCATGTTTCCAACGCTATCAGGACCTCGTTGTCTCACCGGCGTTCACTCAGGTAGAGCAGCCTGATGCAACGCTGGAGCAAGTCGCAAACTACTTTGAAGCGCAAATCAGCCGGGCAGAGGAAACAGGCCTTCCGGGCCCGGGGTGCTTTGTCGCCAACTCTGCAACTGAGGTTGCGCCGCACGACACGGACGTTCTGGCCAAGGTGGAAGAACACAATGCCCGCCTCAAGCTGGGTTTTCTCAATGCGTTGCGCAACGAAACGCCTGCAACGCACCAACTGAGCGCTGAAGAGCTGGAATTGCTTGCGGGGGTGCTGGTGGTGTTCACCAACGGCCTCTGGTCCACCTCCCGCCTCACTCAAGACGGTGATTTTCTGCGCGCCAGCACCAGACAATTTTTGGAAACCATCAGAAAACGGATTTCGGCCCCATGACTGCTATTGCTCCCTCAAATCTCAAAGGAGCCTTCTGGCTCGCCCTGCTGCTAAACCTGCTTTGGATCAACGCTTCCGAGGTCTTTCGCTATTTCGCCTTCGTCATGCCGTTGATGCGCAGCTCACTTCCGCAACTTCAGGACGTAGCCCCCATGAACCTGCCGGTGTTTATGATCTGGGGCGTGTGGGACACGGTGCTGGTGCTCGCAGCAACCGGCCTCAGCTGGGTGCTGCTGGAACGGTTCGGCCCAACCATTCGCAACGCGCTTTACGCAGGCAGCGCAATCTGGGCAACGGTCTTTGTCATCTTTTGGCTTGGCCTTTGGAACATGAACCTGGCCACCACCCAAGTCGTCCTGACCGCCTTGCCACTGGCCTGGGTCGAAATGATTGTAGCCGCTCTCATCGTGAGATGGGCAATGGTGCGGGGGTAGTTGGTCTTAGGCCATTTTCACAGTACCCTGCCCGCCGGATAACGGGGGAGAATCGGGATGGTGCGGGTCACGGGTGGATGTTTGTGCGGCGCAGTTCGCCTTGTGGCGACGGGAGAGCCGGACAGGGTTGGAGTGTGCCATTGTCTTGATTGCCGTAAACATCACGGCGCCGTTTTCCATGCCTCGGCGGTCTACCCTGAGGAGAAAGTCAGTGTTGAGGGCGAAGTAAACGCCTATCAAGGCCGCTTCTTCTGCCCAAAATGCGGATCTTCCGTCTATTCAACCAGTGAAGGCGAAGTCGAGGTCCATCTGGGCGCTCTGGACGAACCCAACCAGATGACCCCAACCTATGAACTCTGGACCACCCGCCGCGAAACCTGGCTGCCCAAGTTTCCGGTTGCAAAAACCTACGAGAAGGATCGGGTTGAGGACTAGCTTGTTCTTCAGTCAGAAGCTTGCCAATCATGGAGCGCGGTTTCGATATCGTGTTGGTTTCGGCAATGCCAAATGCACTGGTTTGTGGCGCTTTCCAAACAGGTGCTGATACTGCGGCGAAGTCTTGAACCATTTTTGAGGCTGCGAGCTGCGAAGCGGTATTGCTGAAGCGGCCAGTCCGAGTTTCCTGCAGGCAGTTCCCGGCGTGTCTTGCCAATGTTGCGCCACGGACGCGCTATCAGGCGCCATGTCCTAACCAGCTCAGGTGGATCAAGCCAGACAACAGCATCCGCTCGTGGAAGGGCCAGCGGCAAAAGACTTGGCCCACCTTCAAGGATCCAGGCATCGGTTGCCACGAGTTGCGACAGGTCCCTGTCGACTTCTGATCTTGATCGTTGTTGCCAGTTACTCGTCAATTTGATTGCATCGAAAGACACCAACGGTATTTCGGAACGCGCAGCACTCATTCGAGCTGCAACGAAACTTTTGCCTGTTCCGTTTGCACCAGTAACAATCAACCTTCGCATCTAAAACCTGCATGGGTTCCGAGAGATCGGTTCAAATCACTATCTGAATCGCAATACCACCACAACAGCCCCTGCTGAGTAATGCCCTACCCGCAGCAGCTTTTGTCTTGTTGGATTGGGGGGCATGGGACTGTGCCGTAGGAGCAGTAGACACAGCAATCGCCGGGGAGAGGCTTCAGCAAGGTTCCGCAGGCTTTGCAGTCATAAAACCACTGGCAGGCGTTTGTTGGCATGGTTTCAGTTTCGCTGTGCCCGCATTCCGGGCAAGTTACTGTGCTTTCAAGGATAACTGTTTCTGTCATGGCGTCACATCAGGCTGATCAGGTGGTCGTTGATTGCGGTCTCGTTCAAAACGATTGCCCATGCCAGCGCCGTCACGAGTGTACTCACCAGCAAGTGCCACTGCAGTTGGCCTAGTGCTCCGCGATAGAGAGCAGTGCCCCACGCGGTCAGCAGCAGCAAAGAGGACGCAGTCAGCACAAAATAGCTTGCCGCGGCAATTTTGCCAAAAACGGCTAACCAACCGCCACCAAGGCCCGCAAGCATCAAAGCAATGGGGAGCACGCAGCAGGTGGCTACTCCCAGAGAGGCAAAGGAGCCTGCATGGTTCATTTTTAAAAAGGTCTTCATCGGCAAATCCATTCGTCATCGCAGTTGTGATGGTTCTGCCGCATGCTTATAAATGCTGTAGTAACTACAGGATCAAGGCAGGAGTGATCACATGTTCGCGATTGGCGAAGCGTCTAAGCGCAGTGGCGTTGCTATTGAAACGATCCGTTATTACGAGCGCGAAGGCATAGTTATCAAACCTGCGCGCGGGGATAACGGACGTCGCGCCTACTCCGAGAAGGAGATCGGGCAGTTACGCTTCATTAAACGCTGCCGGGATCTGGGATTCACCATCAAAGATGCACAAGCGCTTCTCAGCCTCGGTGAGCAGCAAGACGAGAACTGCAAAATCGCCCATGACATGAGCAAAGCGCATTTGGAGTCTGTTCGGGAAAAAATCGAAAGCCTTCGACAGTTGGAAAAAGCGCTCGAAGAGCTCATGGGAAACTGCGCCAGCGGCAATCTGCAATGCCCTTTGCTGGATCGTCTGCACGCAGACTGATGTGCTTAGCTGGCCCAACCAGCAAAAACATAGCAACGCAGAAAAACGCTAAATCGCGCAAAGCAACGCACATTTCAACGCAAACGAGATATCCCCTCTGTAAGCGGGGATTAAGTCTCTTCCAGCAGAGCTGGATCAGCCACCACGGCGCGCAGCACCAGGTCAGAAACGCTGCGGGCGATTTCTTCCAGATCCTTGTCGGTTTGCTCAGCGCGCGGTGAGTACCAGAAGCATGGGCCGTTCATCAGGATGATGATGGAGTGCAGGGTGATGGAGACTGATTGCTTTGCAAACACACCAGCCTCAATGCCTTCTGTCAGCACACCGCGATACAGGTTCTCATAGGCACGGCGCATTTCGATGATTTGTTCGATCATCTGTGTTTCATGAGGCTTGGCCGCACCACGGAAAAACATGCGGGTGTCTTCGCTGACAACACGGTGATAGCTCAGGAACTTGAGGATGCGCAGCACATGGGCAATGGACATGGCGCGCAGCTTCTCGACAGGGGGGATGTGTTGCGCTGCAATGGGGCTAACCCGTTCCATAAGCAGGGAAACAGAGCGCAGGCGCACGGCATAAAGCAGCTCACCCTTGGAGCGGAAATGGTGGTAAACACGCCCCTTTGTAGACCCAAGCAGACCGGCAATATCATCAATGGAAGCCACATCCGGCCCCATCCTCATGAAGCACTCCGCAGCAGCGTCCAATATCTCCTGCTGAGACCGGCTCAAATCTTCGATCATTCCCGTATTCCCCTAAAGGCTCCCGCTGCCTTCCCTTTAACCCAGTTTGCTTGCAATCTGAATCCGACAAACTGCTTTAAAGCATCTTTCTTGCGCCCAGTCCTACCCGAAAACCAGCAGGCACATTTCAGGAATGCGCTGTAAATACACAGGTTTACAGTCCCCACCCGAAGCAAAACCCTAGCATACCTAACGAAATTGTGTATCAGAAATTCCTTTACCTGAAGCACCAGTCCCTAGTATAAGTTCAACCTATGATAGATGGAATTGGATCCTCATTTACCGGACTGGCTCGCTCTGCGTCTTACAACGCAGCTCAACCCGCACGCGTAAACCAGCAGGAATCCACGTCTTTTTCCGTTGAACATGCGGTTCCAAAAGACTCCGTCACCATCAAAAGCGACCTTTCTGCCAACCCGGTAGCGGCTTCCTCTTCCTCTGAAAAGTCCAAGAATGAAAACGGACAGCTTTCTGATGGAGAACAGGAGCAGGTTCAAGAGCTTAAGACACGCGACGCGGAAGTTCGCGCGCACGAACAAGCCCATGCAGCAACAGGCGGTGCCTACGCCGGAGCGCCGAGTTATACGGAGACTCGCGGCCCGGATGGTCACAGCTATGCTATTGGCGGCGAAGTCTCAATTGACTCTGCCCCCGTTTCCGGTGACCCGGAAGCCAGCATTGCCAAGCTGAACACAGTGATCGCAGCAGCTCTTGCGCCCGCTCAGCCATCCGGTCAGGATCAGGCCGTTGCAGCCCAAGCCCAGACGAATCTGGCGCAGGCCTATACCGAGCTGCGCGAGAAGAACCTTGGCGGCAGCGAGGAAGAGCAAGAAGCAAGCGAAGTCAGTGGGTTACAATCTCTGTTGCAGGTTCAGGAATACCCTGAAACCGCCTCTGATCCATCTGCACTGCTGCTCAATGCAACTCAGGCTTATCAAGCCGCGGCAGTTTAACGCTCACCTGAGCATTCCTCACCCAGCAGCAATCCTCAGCACCCCACAAGCGTGCAACAACGCCATGAAATCATGATGTTTTTCGGAGTTTTAAAATAACTCTACGAGCTAAATACCTGACAGAACTTGTTAAAAAATTTTCATAGAGTTGCGGTGCATATAAGTAAAAGTCATTGACTTGGTTTTTGTAGTGGCCTAAGGCGGAAATGTACTTAGCGTCACTCGAGTTTGCTGTGAAACTGACAAAAGCCAAAGCGACTGTATTTGCTGCACTGTTTGTGTTGATGCAGCTTGTTGCTCCTCCCGGCATGATGGTGTCCGGCGGTGAGGACGGCTTTGAGATTGTCATCTGCACCGCGCAAGGTATGCGAACAGTCCTTCTTGACGAGCAAGGCAACGAACTCCCGCAAGCTGAAGAGCAGAAGGCCTACGACAACTGCGCATTTGGCAGTGTTGTTGCAAAGGCCCTCAGCACGTCTCCTCACACAGAGTTTGGCGGGTCACCCCTTCCTATCGATGTAGTTTCACTGCCAACAAGCGTTGCGCTTGCTGAAACAACAGTGCGCATCGCTGCACCCAGAGCACCTCCCGTCTGAGCATAAATTGGTTTGTCCCAGCCTTTCTTATTGTGGCTAATTTGCTGACATAAAAGGGCTATTTTATCAAAGGACATTCCTGTTCCGTCATGCAAACCCATGGCAATTTCAGGTTTTCTGCAGGCTGCTTGTCAGAAAACCCAATGCCACATTTGCATGCATTCGGACCTGCAGAGCTCAACGCCTGCAACAGCTCATCCCTCAATCTCGGCAATGTTTGAGGTTGGCTCTGATTGCTCATCAAGCGCAAGGTGCGTTCACTTGGCTTTGAAACCATCCACCGTACTGGCCTGCTGGCTCGCAACATGGTTTGTGATCCTGCAGCTTGTTGCACCGCCCGGCATGATGCCGCGTGCGGGTGCGGATGGTTTTGAAATTTCAATCTGTACTGCACAGGGCCTTCAGCAGATCTTCATTGAAACCTCTGATGAGGATGAGGAGCAAAAAGATAAAAAGAACAATGCGTTCTGCGTTTTTTCGTTTGCCGCGCTAAAGTCTCCTTCTTCCGCTCCTTTGGGCGTGTTCATCCTTGAAACCACTCAACCAAAGCATGTCTTTGCCCACAACGAGGTGGGACACTACGCAATTTTGCGGCGAAGCCATGCTCCACGGGCGCCTCCTGTCTTTGTCTGATTTTCTCTCGATTACAGACAATGATTGGAACTGAAATGAATAAATTCAAACAACTCCTTGGCGTCAGCGGTGTGCTTGCAGCGTCTCTTCCTGCTCTGATTTCCGGCGTGCCAGCTGCGCAGGCGGAAGACATTCAACAGCTGCGCATTGCAGTGAAAAAAGACCGCTACAGTGTCGACCCGAAGAAGTTCAACTTCACCACCCGCCGACCAGCCGGGCAGATTGTTGAAACGGCTGTTAAGCCAGACGAAAACTTCATTCCGCAAGGCGTGTTGTTTGAGACCTGGGACTACAAAGACGGCATTTACAGCATCAAGCTGCGCGAAGGCATCAAGTTCCATGACGGGCAGACCTTTGACGCCAAAGCCGCCATTGATGGGCTGAAACTCTACGATCAAGGCCGCTCCGACTTCCTGCAGATTGATCAGGACAGCTTTGATCAGACCGGGCCTTACACCTTCACCTTCAAGTCCGAAATCAATTCCTCTCTGGTCATTGAAAACATGACCCACCGTGGAGCCTCCCTTTTCTCCATAAACGGTGAGCGTGCAGAAAACCCAATTGGCACAGGCCCTTACCTGCTGGACAGCTACAAGCCAAAGCAATCCATCAGCATGAAACGCAACGCGGATTACTGGGGGGATGCGCCGAAGGTTGAAAACATCACCTATCATTTCATTGCAGATGATCAGGTGCGTTTGCTGGCATTGCAGAACAAAGAGGTCGACATCGTTGCTGAAGTCACCCCACAGATGCTGCTGAGCCTGCCAAAAGATGGTTCCGTGGTGGTGCACCAGTCCCGCCCAATCCGTTACGTGGCGCTGCTGACCAACCTGCACGGCAAAGCGCCATATGACACGCTGAAGGACAAGCGTGTGCGTGAGGCGCTGGCTTATGCCATCAACCGCGAGCAGCTGGCACAAGTGCTGTTCAACGGCAAAGGCGTTGTTGCAAAAGGCATTTTGCCAGACTGGATGTTTGGTCTTGGCGATAAGCACGTGGACGGCTTTGACTACAATACCCAGAAGGCAGAAGCCCTGCTGGATGAAGCTGGCTGGACCAAAGGCAGCAATGGCATGCGCAGCAAGGACGGCAAGCCGCTGAAGCTTCGCCTTGTAGCCGCTTATCCGAACGTTTCCAGCGTGCGCCCAATGCCAGAGCTGCTGGAGCAGATGTTCCGCACTATCGGCATCGACATTGAGCTGGTGCAGGTTGATGATTCAGGCGTTTACGACGACACCTATCTGGCAACCGGCGAAGCGGATCTGTACATGGAGTTTGCCTCTAACAACAATGCAGACCCAACTTACCTGCTGTACAACCTGTTCCATTCCAAAACCCCGTGGGGCTACCAGTACACCGCACCGGGTGGCAAGCTGGACACCATCCTCGACAATGCCCGTCAGGCGCAAAGCCGCGAAGAAGTCATTGAACTTGTTCGTGAAGCGCACCGCGAAATCGTGCAGACCAAACTGGCTGCTATTCCAATCCTGATGGTGCCAAACTTCAATCTGTCCCGTCCGGGTCTGAGCATTCCAATGTTCGAGCACGCTGACTGGATCGATTACGGTCAGGTTACCCAAACCAAATAAGAGATGCGCAGCACAGGTCATTGCAACACCATGATCTGTGCTGCCTTTTCACGAAAGATCAGCACATGAAGCCGTTTGTTTTCAAGCGCACGCTTTCGGGAATTCCAACTCTGTTTGGCATGACCCTGATTGGTTTTTTAATCATCGGCCTCACCCCCGGCGATCCTATTGAGATGGAATTGCGCCGTCTCGGCGTGTCGTTCACTGCTGAGCAGGTGGAAGCGCTGCGGGTGGAGTATGGCTTGGATAAGCCACTGATCCAGCGCTACTTTATCTGGCTGCTGGATCTGTTCCGACTGGATCTGGGCACCTCCATCGCGTCAGGCCGTCCTGTGTTGGAGCTGTTCAAGGAGCACTTGCCCATCACGGCAACGCTGTCCGTTCTGGCATTCGTCAGCTCGCTGGCCCTGTCGCTGGTGCTTGGCACCGTAACCGCTGTATCACAGCGCACATCGGTCTCTACTAGCCTCTACGTGCTGACCATGTTTCTTGTCTCCGTACCCTCCTTTTGGCTGGCGCTGTTTCTGTTGGCGGTGTTCGCGCTGGGTCTGGGGTGGTTCAAACTGCTGCATTTCGGCAATGCGCAAGATTTGATCCTGCCAGTGATCACGTTGACGCTCGGCAACGCGGCGGTGATGAGCCGCCTTGTGAGGGAGCGGATTATCGCTGTGATGAGCGAGGATTACATCCGCCTTGCGATCACTAAAGGCCTGTCACGGCGCACTATTCTGGGCCGCCACGTGCTGAAGTCCATTCTGCCGCCACTCATCACCAACTGGGCCATCTCTTTCGGTTCCCTGCTAGGTGGGTCTGTGATTATTGAGAATATCTTCAACCTGCCCGGTCTGGGACAGCTCGCCCTGCAAGCCATTGCGGAGCGGGACTTTGCGATCCTGCAGGCGTATCTGCTGTTTATGGGGCTGGTGTTCTTTCTGGCGAACTTTGCGGCGGACCTGACGAACCATTGGCTCATGCCTCAACTCAAGGAGGATGACCATGGCGTACGTTGATAGTGCAAAATCTATCCCCCTCTCGCGGGCAACACAGCTCCTCAGAGGCAGAACTACATTTTTTCTGGGAGGGCTCTTCCTGTGCTTCTTCATCGTGCTTGCCATTGGCGGCGAAGCCTTCGCCCCCAACCCGCCCAACCAGATTGACCTGCTCCACCGCCTCAGCGCTCCCAATCTGACTTACCCGCTCGGAACGGACCATCTGGGCCGGTGTATCCTCTCCCGCCTGATGACAGGAACCGCACTCTCTCTTGGCACAGCGCTGACAACAGCCGGACTTATCCTCGCCATCGCACTGCCCGTGGGCCTGCTCTCCGCCCTCTGCAAAGGTTGGGTTGATGCGGTTTTGATGCGGATTGCGGATATCTTCCTCGCGTTTCCCATGCTGGTGTTCGCCCTTGCCATCATCGGTTATCTGGGCGCCTCCCTCACCTCCGCCGTCATCGGCGTCGCCCTAGCCTGGTGGCCAAGCCTCGCCCGTTTGGTCCGCACATTAACGCTGGAAGCAGCTTCAAAAGAGTACGTTTTAGCCTCCCGCCAATGCGGACAAAAGCCGCTTAGCATCATCGGGCGGCACATCCTTCCGCAAATCTTACCCCCGCTGCTGGTGGTCCTTTCCCTTGAAATGGCTGGGCTTTTGCTGGTGTTATCCTCCCTCAGCTTCCTCGGCCTTGGGGCTCAACCACCTGCTGCGGAATGGGGCGCCATGCTTAACGAAGCACGGCCTTTCTTCGCAGAGCGCCCAAGCGTGGTGCTGGCACCCGGCATCGTCATCATCCTCGCCGTTCTCAGTTTCAATCTGGTGGGCGAAGGCATCCGCTTTCAGCTGGACAAGAGGAGACCCTACAGATGGTAGAAATCCCCCTTCTTCAGGTGCATAACCTCACCATTTCCAACAGTGCGCAGAACAACGAGCCGCTGGTTGAAGGCGTCAGTTTTGATCTTGCGGTCAACCAGAGATTAGGTCTGATCGGCAAATCCGGTTGCGGTAAGTCATTGACCTGCCACGCGATTACAGGCGCGTTGCGTGCTCCTCTGGCAGCTTCAAGCGGGTCCATCCGGTTTCAAGGCAACGACCTTCTGGCAATGCCTTTTGCTGAAAAGCAGCAGATCCGAGGCACCGGCATCTTCTGTATCTTCCAAAGCCCCGGCAGCGCCTTGCACCCCAGCCTGACCATTGAAACGCAGCTGCTTGAAACTGCAAGAAACCTCTCACTGCACGGTCAAGCTGCACACCATGCTCTCCTTCAGGCACTCGAAGCGGTTTCACTGCCCAAGCTCTGCCTGAAGCAGTACCCCAATGCTTTGAGTGGTGGTATGAAGCAGCGGGTGATGATGGCTATGGCGTTGATTTTAAAGCCAACTATTCTGATAGCTGATGAGCCGACCACTGGCCTTGATGTCATCACAGAGCACGAAACGCTAGAAGCTCTCAACGTGGTGCAGCAGGAAACTGGCTCCGCTCTGCTGTTCGTCAGCCACGATCTGCGCATTGTCCGCCAAACCTGCACCTCTGTGCTGGTGATGGACGCTGGCCAACTCGTTGACGCCTGCGATCTGAACCAGCCAATCGCTCCGGATTGCCACCGCGCGACCGCAGAAATTACAGGCGCTATGGAAAGACTTCAGCTATGACCATGCAAGCAAGACACCTCTCCATCGCCTACGGCTCTAATCAGGTGCTTTCACAAGTCAGCCTAACCCTGCATCCCTCCCGCACAACCGGCCTTGTAGGCCGCTCCGGCTGCGGAAAATCAACGCTTGCCAAGGCGATGACGGGGATCATCCCCGCACCACAGGAGACGCTGTTTCACAACGACCAGATCTTCTTCCCCGACCTCAGCAAAACCGGAAATATCATCCACTACATGTGGCAGGACCCTCTGGCTGCTTTGAGCCCTTTCTTGAGTGCGCTGGACCTAATCTGCGAGCCGCTCAAAGCCATCCATAAACTGCCCAAGGCTGAACGCCAGCGACAGGCAAGAGACCTGTTAAATATGGTTGGGTTGAATGCAACTTGCTCAGTCAAACGACCACATCAGCTTTCCGGCGGCCAGTGCCAACGTGTTGCACTGGCACGCGCTTTGGCTGTTAAACCGCGCTTTCTGGTGCTGGATGAGCCGCTCTCCGCGCTGGATCTGGTGACGCAGGAGCAGATAACCTCCCTGCTGCGCAAGGTGCGGGCAGAGATGAACATGGGCCTCCTGATCATCTCACACGACCTGCAAACACTGGCAAAACTGGCCGATGACATCGCAGTGATGGATGGCGGCAGGATCGTAGAACACAAGGAAACACATGAGTTTTTCGCAGCCCCTGAGCATCAGCTATCTCGTCGTTTTGTCGAGATCTCGAAATACTCAGCCCCTGCTGCTGCCCTTAACTGAACTTCGCTATCATGCCCGCCTAACCCCATTTAGGCGGGCATTGTTGTTTGTGGAGCACTTCTTTTAGGCTTCACGCCTTCTCAGGCTTCCAGTCTGGCTGGGTTTCGAAGATCGCCGCTGTTTCTGGCAGGGCATCCCAATGCGGTTTGTCGCGGTCAAAGATGACGACCTCAATTTCCAGATCATCCGCGTTGTCCATGGAACCCAGCGGCAACGTCATGTGGTCAGGCGCGTTGGTGTTGCGGCCATAGATCGGACTTCCGCAACCTGGGCAGAAGGCTTTGGTGACTTTTGAGCCGTTGGCAGAGGTGTAAAGATATTCGCCCAGCTCGCCCGAGATATTCACCTGATCAGCCCGGAACATGGCACCAACCGTATGGCCGGTCCCACTCACCCGCCGGCATTCCTCACAATGACATTGAGCCGTAACCACAGGATCACCCTCAATCTTGTAGGACACCGCCCCGCACATACAACGCCCGGATCGCTTGTTCACACTCGTTACTCCACCAGTTCGCCAACCACCTCACAGGCCATGCCGGCGATGAGGGGGACAGCTTTTCGCATCATTTCTGCGGCTTGCGGGTTGGAGGCGTTGCCTGCTTCAGCACGTGCTACAACCCCTTGAATAATTGCGGCTAATCGGAACATAGAGAACGCGAGATAGAACTCCCAGTTCTCAATCTCGCTAAGCCCGCGACGCATACAGTACTGGCGTACGTACTCCTCTTCAAGCGGAATACCGAGCGCCACACGATCCAGCCCTGCCAAACCGCGCAAACCTTTGAAAGACGGCAAACGCCACTGCATGCACTGATAGGCAAGGTCCGCCAGCGGATGGCCAAGCGTAGAAAGCTCCCAATCCAGCACAGCCACAATCCGTGGCTCTGTGGGATGGAAAATCAGGTTGTCGAGCCGGTAATCCCCATGCACCAGCGAAGTCGAACCATCATCCTCCACCATGTTCGCTTCCAGCCACTCCATCAGCCGGTTCATGGCTGGAATCGTGACGGTTTCTGAGGCCTTGTACTGTTTGATCCAGCGCCCGGTCTGCCGCTCGAAGTAGTTGCCGGGCTTGCCATAGTCCATCAGACCAACGGCATTGGGAGAGACATCATGCAGCGCGGCCAACACGCGGTTCATCTCCGCAAAGATCGCCATACGCTCTTCATTAGAGCACTCTGGCAGCGCAGGATCCCAGAAAATTCGCCCTTCAACATACTCCATCACAAAGAACATTGTGCCGATTGGAGAGTCGTCCTCAGACAGATGATAGGTCTTGGGCACAGGCACATCACTGCTCGCCAGAGCCGTCATCACCTGATACTCGCGATCCACCATATGGGCGGATTTCAGCAAGGTTCCCGGAGGTTTAGCTCGCATGACATAGGTCTTATCAGAGGTCACCAGCTTGTAGGTTGGGTTGGATTGGCCGCCCGGAAATTTCTCAATCTCCAGAAGCTCACCAAACTCCGGTATGTGCTGCTTCAGATAGGCCTGTAGCGCTGGTTTCTCTAATGTATGCAAGGCGTTCGTCATGGGCTCCCCTCCTTCCATGAAACATCCGGTTGCCTGACGGTTCCTCCGTCCCGTGAACAGTCAGGCTCCTTATCGGCTTTTAGGTTCAGGCGTTGGCCATTGCCTTTACCAGCTTGGCGACACCTTCCATGGCGCTGTTCACCGGCTCCGCATCTGTGCAGTCAGCAATACGGCCCCAGTTGGCAGCAATTGCCTCTGGTGTACGGTTGCCCTCAGCCAGATGAATGCCTTGTGTTTCAACCATTTCAGCCAGTGTGTAGGTGCCAGCAGCGGCCACAAGCACCTTACGGGTTGGCGCAGCCTCAGAGCACAGGAACACCACAGCAGGCGTGATGTTTTCCGGCGCAAGCATCTTCAGCGTGCCAGCATCCATGATTGTTTCTGTCATGCGTGTGCCAGCAGAAGGTGCGATGCAGTTGATGTGAATGTTACTTTTTGCCCCTTCAAGGCCAAGCGTATTCATCATGCCCCAAAGGCCTGCTTTCGCAGCGCCGTAGTTCGCTTGCCCAAAGTTGCCATAGATGCCGGATGGAGATGTGGTCATGATGATGCGGCCATAGCCTTGCTCTTTCATCACATTCCAGACGGCCTTGGTGCAGAGTGCTGCGCCATTGAGGTGCACGTCTACCACTTTGTTCCAGTTGGACATTTCCATCTTGGCAAAGGACTTATCGCGCAAGATGCCAGCGTTGTTGATGAGAATATCAACGCGCCCGAATGCTTCAATGGTGTCCGCCACCATAGCGTTGACAGCAGCCTCATCCGTCACATCCGCAGCATTGGCGATTGCTTTGCCGCCTGCTGCTTTGATCTCCTCAACAACCGTTTCAGCAGCGGTTGCGGACGAACCGGAACCATCAACAGAGCCGCCCAGATCATTCACCACGACCGCAGCGCCGCGCGCAGCTAGGTCCAGCGCGTAAAGACGGCCAAGCCCACCGCCTGCGCCCGTAACAATCGCTACCTGACCGGCAAAATTTATCGTGTCCTGCGTCATGCAGCTACCTCCTCAAAAAACGTCATTGTCAGCCATTGTGCGACCAACGCAGGGCTTTCGACACCCTCAATCTCAATTGAAAGACCAAACTCCTGAAGGATCTGACCATCTCCCTTGCGGGTCAGATTATCCAGAGTGAAACGTCCCCGAATGCGCTTACCACTGGCGACAGGATGTAAAAAGCGGATTTTATTGAAACCATAGTTGATGCCCATGGTCCGCCCCTTCACATCCGGCAAGGTCTCTATGGCGAATTTGCTGGCGAGCGAAAGCGTGAGAAACCCGTGGGCGATGGTACCGCCAAACGGAGTTTCAGCCGCGGCGCGCTCAGGATCCATATGGATAAACTGCTCATCAAAGGTCAGTTTGCCAAAGGTGGAGATCATATACTGATCCACCTCCACCCAGTCAGACAAGCCTATCTGCTGGCCAACCCGGGTCTCAAGTTCTTCTATGGTCAGTTCCATAAGCCCCTCACTGTCCAAACAAATTGGTGCCTGTGGCGATATGAATGCCACCATCCAGCGGGATCACTTCTCCCGTGACATAAGACCCGCCTTTGCCACAAAGGAAGAGCGTCGCGCCCGCGATGTCATCAGGGTGCCCGATCCGGCCAAGTGGCACACCTTTCCCGACATGCGCGGCTTTTTCGTCCGTTCCCGTTGCAAACGCTGTCATGTTGGATTGAAACGGGCCCGGTGCGAAACCGTTGAATGTAATGTGTTCTTTCGCCAGCTCCTTTGCGAGGATACGCGTCAGCTGGTGCACTGCGGCCTTTGAGGCTGAGTAAGAGTAAGCGCCATCCCCAATCGGCGTGGAGCCCATGACCGAACCCAGATTGATAACCCGGGCCGGGTCATCCGGGCGTCCGCTAGCTTTCAGCTCTGGCAACAAAGTCTGGGTTAGGTGGAACAGGCCAGCCACGTTGACATCCATCACCTTCTTCCATGCAAAATATGGGAAGGTGCCCAGTGGCTCACCCCAAGTGATGCCAGCATTGTTGACCAGAATATCAAGCTTTGGGCTGCGCTCACGCACAGCTTCAGCAAGAGCCAACACGCCCTCTTCAGAGCCAACATCTCCCTGAAACGCTTCAACAGATCCGGCAGCCTCCGGGTTGTTGGCTTTCAGGTTCGCATTGATCTCCTGTGCTGTCTTCTCAACCACATCCAGCTTGCGCGAGCAGATGAAGACGCGGGCGCCACCTTCTGCCAGTGCAGTGGCAACCATACGGCCAATGCCGGTTCCACCACCTGTTACCAGCGCTGTTTTGCCAGCGACACCAAACAGTTCCTCAAGATATCCCATGAAGACACCCTACCTCCCATAGTGTTCTTCGATCTGCCACCGCATCTCACGCGACTTGATTCAGGCGTTTCTTCATTCAGTTACCGCCACCCACGTTTTGGGGAGGCCACCTTAAACCAATGGTCAAGCGTGCTCATCTTCGCGCGCAGTTGACAACATACTCAGTAGTATGTTTCCGTATATCAACAGTTGTAAAGCAAAATTTTTAGCTCGTTTCTTTTGTCTCTCCGGCCTGGGATTTTGATTTTGTGTGGGAGCTCATGATCACCTATCCCTCTGATAATAAGTGGAATTTCCCCACGGGTCTGTAAAGACAAAAGAGCTCAGATGTCTTGGGAGGGTCAATCATGAGCGACACTTTATTAGCCGAACGTCCAGCTATGGACCTTGGGGTAAGCCAGCGTGTAGCGCCACTCATGGAACAAGTGCGCAGCATGGTTCGCGATGAAATCATGCCCCTCGAGGATGAATTTCATGATGAGATTCCGGTGGGAGACCGCTGGCAACATACTCAGCGACAGACCGAGATTCTGGAAAGCCTCAAGGCAAGCGCACGCGCCAAAGGCCTTTGGAATTTTTGGCTGACAGACTCCAAGCGCGGCTACGGCCTCAGCACAGTTGAATACGCCTATCTGGCTGAAGAGATGGGCAAATCTCCGCTTGCACCAGAAGTATTCAACTGCAACGCCCCTGACACCGGCAACATGGAGGTGTTTGAGCGCTATGGCTCCGAGGAGATGAAGGAAACCTGGCTGAAGCGCATGCTGGACGGCGAGATTCGCTCAGCCTACCTGATGACTGAGCCAGACCACGGCTCGTCCGACGCCACCAACATCCGCATGTCCTGCGTGCGAGATGGAGACCACTATGTGCTGAACGGTGAGAAGTGGTGGTCTTCTGGCGCTGGCGACCCGCGCTGTGCGGTTTACATCACTATGGTTCACACGCCAACAGACGGCACCAAGCATCAGCAGCATTCCATGATCGTGGTGGACGCGAACACACCGGGCATCACCAAGCTGCGACCGATGCAGGTGTTTGGTCATGACCATGCCCCTCACGGACACTTGCACCTGCGGTTTGAGGATGTACGCGTTCCTGCCGAAAACCTGCTTCTGGAAGAAGGGCGCGGCTTTGAAGTGGCACAAGGCCGCCTTGGCCCGGGTCGCATCCACCATTGCATGCGAGCAATTGGACAAGCGGAACAAGCGCTTGAGCTGATGTGTAAACGTTCCATCAACCGCGAAGCCTTTGGTAAGCAGCTCTACAAACTGGGCGCCAATTTCGACATCATAGCCGAATGCCGCATGGAGATTGAGCAGGCCCGCCTTCTCTGCCTGAAAGCCGCATGGATGATGGACAATGCCTCCGCCCGTGAAGCGGCGTTCTGGATCAGCCAGATCAAGGTTGTTGCACCGCGCATGGCGCTTAAAGTTACAGACGAAGCTATGCAGATGTTTGGTGGTCAGGGCATCTCTCAGGACACCCCACTGGCAACCAACTGGATGAACCTGCGCACCTTACGTTTTGCGGATGGCCCGGACGCAGTGCACCGCAACTTCATTGGCCGCTCCGAGCTGCGCAAACATACTCAGGAAAAGATCTGATAGGGCGGGAGAGCCTTCGCTCTCCTTATCCTTTGCATCTGCACTCCAAAACAGGGAGAACGCAATGACATCACTTGATGATTTCCGCATGGAAACAAGGGCTTGGTTGGAAGAGAACTGCCCGCAAGACATGCGCAAGACAGTCACCACAGAGAGCGATATCTGCTGGGGTGGCCGCAACTGGACCTTTAAGTCCGAAGCACAACAGCAATGGCTGGAGCGCATGGCCGAGCGTGGCTGGACCGTGCCAAGCTGGCCGAAAGAGTATGGCGGCGGCGGCCTGAACGGTGACGAGGCCAAGATCCTCAAAGAGGAGATGACGCGCATCAACGCCATGTCTCCACTGGAAAGCTTTGGCATCTGGATGCTTGGCCCTGCTCTGCTGAAATACGGCTCTCACGAGCAAAAGCTGCAGCACCTGCCCAAGATTGCCCGCGGTGAAATTCGCTGGTGTCAGGGCTACTCAGAGCCCGGATCCGGCTCCGATCTGGCATCAGTCCAAACCAAGGGCGTGGATATGGGCGACCACTTCCTCGTCTCCGGTCAGAAGATCTGGACCTCCTACGCAGATCAAGCAGACTGGATCTTTGCTCTGGTGCGCACCGAACCTGATGCGAAGAAACACAAAGGCATCTCATTCCTGCTGTTTGATATGACCAGCGAGGGTGTTTCCACCAAGCCAATCCGCCTGATTTCCGGCAGTTCTCCGTTCTGCGAAACATTCTTCGATGACGTGAAGGTGCCTATGGAGAATGTGGTTGACGAGCGCGGCAACGGCTGGACAATCGCCAAGTATCTGCTGACCCACGAACGCGAAATGGTCAGCAATCTGGATGCAATTTTTGGCGGTTCCGCTGGCCTTTATGAAACTGCGATCGACTCCATTGGGCTGGATGAGACAGGCCGATTGGATGACCCGCTTCTTCGTGCTGATATCGGGGAGTTCCTGATTGATGAAATGGCACTGACCGCCCATCTTGCAGCTGCAAAAGACTTCCACCGCGCAGGCAACCAGCTGGGCGCCCGTTCTGCAGAGCTGAAGTATCTCGGCACAGAACTGAACAAACGCCGCCAGAGCCTCGTTGTACAGGCTGGAGGGCTGGAAGCCTTGTCTGGGCCGGAAGAGAACAACGGCATCGGCAACCAGTCTGCCTCGTGGCTGCGCTCCAAAGGCAACAGCATTGAAGGCGGCACCTCGGAGATCATGCTCTCCATCATTTCTAAGGCAGTGCTGCGCCTGCCATCACTGGGTTAAGGAGAGAAAATATGGAACTTTTCAGCTCTGAAGAAACCCTTCTGAAGGACTCAGCCTCTGGTTTTATGGCAGAAAATGCCTCGGTTCAGGCACTGCGTGATCTGCGCGACCAGAAAGAGACGCTTGGCTTCAATCAGGAGCTTCACAAAACACTGGCCGACATGGGCTGGTTTGGCATGTTGCTGCCGGAAGACGCTGGCGGATATGACTTTGGCCACCGCGCTGCGGGCCTTGTGGCTGAGGAAATGGGTCGCAACCTGACGGCCTCTCCGTTCCTCTCCACCGCTGTTTTGAGCACAATTGCACTGCGTCAGTCTGGTGGTGAGCATCTAAGCGAGTGGGGACCGAAGATCGCGACTGGCGACGCAGTCATCGCACTGGCCATAGATGAGGGAGCAAAGCACAACCCGTCCCGCATCAAAGCCACGGCAGAGCCGGACGGCAACGGCTTCATTCTCAACGCCAGAAAACGCGCGGTGTTTGATGGCTACAACGCCGACCGGCTGATTGTTGTTGCAAAAACCGGCGAAGACATTGGGCTTTTTCTGGTAGATCCAAGCACGGCGGAAGTTGAGGTAGAGCGCAACGCTATGCTGGACAGCCGCAATGCGGCGAACATTCAGATCAGCAATTTGCATCTGGATGGCAAGGATTTGCTGTGTCCGCTTGATAAGGGCGCGACTGTTTTGGAAGCCACGCTCCGCTCAGGTCGTGCGATTGCAGCCTCAGAGCAACTTGGAGTTGCAAGAGAAGTTGCAGAGCGCACAACAGCATACCTGAATGAAAGAAAACAATTTGGTGTTCCAATCGGCATGTTTCAGGCACTCCAACACAGAATGGCCGACCTTTATTGCCAGATTGAACAAACAGCTTCACTCATCTCTTCCGCGTTACGGGCAATAGATACAACCTGCGATAAGGCAGAGGCTCTTTCCCGAGCAGCCAAAGCCAAGGTTGCTAAGGTTTCTCGCGTGGCAACAGAAGAAGCGGTGCAGATGCATGGTGGAATCGGTATGACCGACGAAGTTGACGTCGGACTGTTCATGAAACACGATCGGGTGTTAACAGAGATGCTGGGTGACAGTGCTCACCATATAGACTTTCTGCTAAAAACACGGGGTCTTTAACTGTATAATCCGTAATTCTACTTGTGATTATTTCTAAAGTAACTTCATAATTGAAGCCATCTGGTCCACCCCTTTGGATCAGCGAGAGCCAGTCCGCAACAGCATTGCCCGGTGTTGCAGACTGGCTCTTTCTATTTTTGGCTAACCAAAACCATCTCAGATCTTCATACCCGGCATGTTGAGGGAGGATGTATTTCCACCATCAACTGCGAGGGCCTGGCCAGTGATGAAGCTGGCATCGCGGCTGGCAAGGAAAGCGATTGTTGCTGCAACTTCAGCAGGATCACCGTGCCGACGCAGTTCCGCTCTTGAGCCGAGCCTGTCTTCTTTGCCAACACTGCGGGCGTGATCAAACACAGGTTTTGTCATGCCGGTCTCAATGAGCCCCGGACAAACCGCATTTACACGCACACCATGCTCGCCAAAATCACAGGCGGATGTTTTTGTAAAATTGATGAGCGCAGCTTTGGACGCGCTATAGGCATTGCCGCCAGCACCTGCTCTGATTCCAGCAACGGATGCAGTATTCACAATAGAGCCTTGGCCTGAAGCCTTGAGCTGTTCGCGGGTGTACTTGGTGAATAGCATTGCGCCGAGTACATTCACCTCATAAACCTTGAGCCAGTCGCTGAAGTCCTCATGGCTTCCGCCCCACGAGCCTTGGCAGATGACCCCGGCATTGTTGCAAAGAACGCTTATACCGCCAAAGGTGTTCTCAACGGCATCCACGCAGCTCTCAACTGCTTCCTCATTCGCAACATCAACGACATAGACCCGCGCACGGCAACCTTCTGGCAACAGCCCTGCGGTTTCATCAAGGCCGTCCTCATTCAGATCCACCAGAGCGATTGCAGCTCCTTCTTCCGCCAGTCGGATCGCGGTCGCGCGGCCAATGCCGCTGCCTGCGCCCGTAATCAGGGCTGCCTGACCTGCAAATCTGGGTTGCATCTTCATTCCCTCCCGGTTTCCAGAACAACCTTGCCTACCACACGTCGCTCCATGAGGTCTCGAAGCGCCTGAGGAGCTTCCTCCAGAGAATAGCTCTTACTAACAGTCGGGTTGATTTTGCCTTCCTGGAACCATTTAAACAGCTCTGAGTAGTTATTAAGGTCCTTATCCGGCTCCCTCATGCGGAACGCACCCCAGAACACGCCCATAACGGCACAGCCCTTCAGCAGAGGCAAGTTGGTGGGGATTGATGGGATATCGCCAGCAGCAAAGCCTACAACCAGTGCGCGACCATTCCAGGCTGTTGAGCGGAGTGCCTGTTCGAAGAGCTCTCCGCCAACCGGATCATACACAACATCAACGCCAGCCTTGCCCGTGATCTCCTTAAGACGCTCTCTCAGGTCCTGCGTGGAATAGTTGATTAACTCATCTGCACCCGCTTTCCGCGCGGCGTCCAGCTTTTCAGCGGAACTGGCAGCAGCGATCACCTTGGCGCCCATGACCTTGCCCAGTTCAACAGCCGTGAGCCCGACACCACCGCCAGCGCCCAGCACCAGCAGTGTTTCGCCCGGTTGTAACTGCGCACGTTGTTTTAACGCATGCATGGAGGTGCCGTAGGTCATCGTAAAGCCGGCGGCAACATGAGCAGCCATCGCTTCTGGCCGCTTCATGACAGCAGAGGCATCAACCACAACCTCCTCCGCGTATCCGCCTTGTTGCAACAAAAGCGCCATCACGGGATCACCCGGTGCAAACTGAGTGACGCCTTCACCTACGGCCTCAATTCTCCCCGCAACTTCACCGCCTGGAACAAACGGCATTGGTGGCTTGATCTGATACTTACCCGCAATCACCAGCGTATCTGGAAAGTTGACGCCTGCAGCTTCCACCGCAATCCGCACTTGTCCTTTCCTCGGTTCCTTGCGTTCAACATTCTCCACACGCAGAGCTTCTGGTGGTCCGTATTCTGAGCAGACAACAGCACGCATGATTTCCCTCCCAAATCAAAACATACCCGTGAGTATGTTACGGAAACAACTTGAGCGCAACCACAACGCTAGGTGCAAGTCCCCTCCCCTCTCAGCAAACCTGAATAATTTGAGCAAGCCGCTTCGCAATCAGGAAACCACGGTTCATGGAAGCTCTCCTTGTTCTCATCATCCGTTTACATGCAACAGCGAAGATATTCCCATGATGAGTGCTCAATCCATGGAAAGACCGGATGGCTGAACAGGATAAGCCCAGCTTAGCTGATGAATTCAAACGCCTGGAAAGCTCACCGGAAGGACTGACGGGATCAACCGCATCCAACCGGCTGAAGCAATATGGCCCCAACGCGCTGGAAGAAAAAAAGACCAACAAACTGGCTCAGCTGCTTTTGACATTCTGGGGGCCTATCCCGTGGCTCATCGAAATTGCGGCGATCTTGTCAGCCATCATCGAGCACTGGGCCGACTTCACGATCATCCTGTTTATGCTGATCCTCAATTCTGGCATCGAGTTTGTTCAAAGCAGCAAAGCAGCTGACGCGCTGGCGGCGCTGAAATCATCCATGGCGCTCAAAGCCCGTGTGAAACGAGACGGGAAGTGGGCTGACATTCCTGCTGAGGAAATCGTTCCCGGTGACATCATCAATCTGGAAAACGGAGACATCATCCCGGCAGACTGTATTTTGGAATGCGGACCGTACCTTGCCGTCGACCAGGCAGCCCTGACGGGCGAGTCGCTCCCAGTCGATAAGCAGATCGGTGATGTCGCGTATTCCGGTTCAATCATTAAACAGGGCACCATGCAGGCACTTGTGACTGCGACGGGTGGCAACACATTCTTTGGCAACACGGCCAAGCTGGTTCAGTCCGCGGGCAACATCTCTCATTTTCAGAAAAGCGTTCTGGGCATTGGCAAATTTCTCATTCTCGGCACGGTCTTGCTGGCGGCGCTCATCATCGTCAAACAGCTTTATCTGCAGCAGAGCATTCTGGGCATCATTGAACTGGTGCTTGTGCTGGTGATCGCCTCAATCCCGGTTGCGATGCCCGCAGTTCTATCTGTCACCATGGCTCTGGGTGCACTCACACTTTCTAGAAAGAAAGCCATCGTTTCACACCTTCAGGCGATTGAAGAATTGGCAGGGGTGAATGTGCTGTGCTCCGACAAGACCGGAACGCTCACCAAAAACGAACTCACGCTTGGCGAGCCAATTCTGTTTGACGCGAAGAGTGAAAAAGAGCTCGTCGTCATGGCGGCCCTCGCATCCAGTACAATAGAAAAAGACGTCATTGATCACCTGATTGTCAGCAAGGCTGAACGAGGCGTTTTGGAGCTCTACAAGCAAAACACATTCACGCCGTTTGATCCCGTGAGCAAACGAACGGAAGCGGGCGTCTCTGGTCCAAGCGGAGCGTTCAAGGTCATCAAGGGTGCGCCGCAAGTGGTCATTGATCTTTGCGCAAATGCACCGGAGGAGAAGGCCGCGGCCAGCAGTGCCGTGCACGAGTTTGCCGTCAAAGGCTTGCGCGCACTCGGCATTGCCAAGACCAACGAGAACCACGAGTTACGCCTGCTTGGGATCCTCTCTCTTTTCGATCCGCCTCGCGACGATTCCAAAGCTGTGATTGAAGAAACCCAGAATGCAGGCATCACGGTGAAGATGGTGACAGGTGATGATATTGCCATCGGCAGAGAGATTGCCGGACAACTGGGGCTGGGCACTTCGCTTGAAAGCGCCAGTCAGGTGTTCTCTGAGGCAAAGGACATGGACAACCTGCCAGCCAACATCCGCGAGGAGATCGTCAACGCAGATGGCTTCGCCCGCGTCTTTCCCGAGCACAAATACGGTATCGTCAAAGCGCTTCAACAGTCCGGAGACTACGTCGCCATGACAGGTGACGGCGTGAATGATGCCCCGGCATTGAAGCAGGCAGATGTGGGTATTGCCGTTTCAGGTGCAACAGACGCCGCCCGATCTGCCGCTGATCTGATCCTGACGTTGCCCGGTTTGTCCGTCATCACAGATGCAGTGATAGAGGCACGAAAAATCTTCGCGCGGATGATCAGCTACGTTGACTACCGCGTGGCTATGACGATCAATCTGATGGTGTTCGTCTCAGCCAGTGTGTTGCTGTTGGAAGAGGTGCCCCTGACCGCCATCATGATTGTGATGCTGGCATTGCTGGACGACATCCCGATCATCACCATCGCCTACGACAACACAGAGGCCGCACCAGCCCCAAAGGAATGGCAGCTTGGAAACATGCTGCGCACAGCAACGGTGCTTGGGCTCATTTCAGTTGTCGAGAACTTCGCCCTGATGATGGCCGCCCGGCATTGGCTGGATGTACCTCCTGCGGAGTTGCAGAGCGTTATGTTCCTGCAGCTGGTTGTCGCCGGGCATTTGCTCTTGTTCGTCTGCCGGCATGATCACTGGTTCTGGCAGGCGCCACGCCCTTCGGCTAAATTGCTGATGGCAATTATCACCACGCAATTGCTCGCAGTTGCCATCTGTCGATCCGGCTTCCTTGTTCCCGCGATCAGCTGGGACTTGATCGGCCTCGTTTGGGCACAAGCTATCCTCTGGATGTTCGTGCTGAATGTTGCCAGAAAACTCTGCCGCTAAAAGAAGTGCAACACGCTCTTTTACTCGCCACGCAGACAGACTAGATATAGAGCATTGTCTGCAATTGGAGTTGGCGCGTTGCCGAGCTTACCCCTTCCCTTTTTTACTGCCCTGTTTTTGTGTTTCATCCTGTTACGCCTCATGGTCGGGTATGGACGAAAAATACCGTCGCTTCTCGTGGCGACTATCAGCCTTTATGCAATTCAATCTGTCCTACTCGGTATCAAATGGGGGATGGGTGGGCTCCCCCTCTGGTCGCTCATAGGACTGGCGTTGTTATTGCCGCCCGCGACCTGGCTCTCATTCCTTCAACTCACTGATCGCCTTACGAAGAAGGCTGTCGGCTGGACGATTGGCGCGACAGCTGCAACTCTTAGCTCTCTCACTCTCGCACCCGGCTTCAACGCCCCGGTGCTGATTGATCTTACAAGTGTTGTTGTCTACCTCGGTTACGGACTGTTGTTCTTCCGGTCTGCAACGACCAGGCAGTGGGAATGGGCCAGCCATCTGCCTATCGATCAAATGCTCCCGGCACGCCAGACACAGCTGATCGCAGGCGCTATTTTCTCAACCTCCGCACTTGTTGATCTCGTCGTAGCGGCGGACTTTGCCGTGAACAAGGGGACCAATGCAGCAACCATCGTTGGCACTGCAAACCTCTTCATGCTGCTTGCACTGGTCACAATCGCTGTTCTGTTTACTCGCAAACCAGCGGCTACACCGCAGTTGCCAGAACCTGAAACAACGACCGCATCAGCTTCCGAGGAACAGATTGGGCTGGTCGAAGCTCTCGATCAACTCATGCAGAACGAGCATCTGTACCGGGATGAAAACCTCTCCCTCGACAGGTTGGCTCGCAAACTCCGTGTGCCGGCTCGCCAGATTTCGACAGCTGTCAACACAGTGCGTGAGATCAACCTGCCGCAATACACCAATGGGTTCCGAGTGGCTGAAGCCTGTCTTCTGTTAGAGACAACAGACAAGCCCATCACCACGATCATTTACGATGTTGGCTTTACAACGAAGTCCAACTTCAATCGCGAGTTCCAACGTGTCACAGGCAAGAGCCCGAGTGTATGGCGGAAGGAGAGCCGTACTGTGCAGAGTGTGGAGACGGCCTAAAAGATCTCTAGCAGGATGCTCGTGGCGTGCTTCCACCCCTTCGCCAAGTTGATGCTGGACACGAGCTTCTCAACATTGATGCGGATGTTTTCCTTTGGAACATCTGCATCAAATTTCAGATAGACCGCAGCCATCTCTCCAACCAAATCGAAGCGCGAAACACTCCCGTCGAAATAGATGACAGACTTCTCTGAGGTGATCGCGAAGTCCTTAAACCGCCCCACAAAGTCACCCGCCAATCTGTCCATCTTAACGCTGATGTTCATCGAACTCGGCAGCCTGAGCGTCGCCGCCGGATCGCACCAACCAAGCCTCCAGGACCCGCGTCTTTCAAACTTAATGGTCATAAGACCATCTTCATTTTTGGATGTTGTAGCGGTTAGAGAGCAACCTCTTGCATCGCTTGTATCAAGCTTGATGTCGCTTGAACTGCTATTACCTCCGACAATACGCAGACCCAGATTGCTTCCTGAGATCTCTATTGAATGCACACCTTCAGGGCTAAGTGTCTCAGAGGTTTCCATGCCTGATGAGAATGTGACGTAAGCCGCAATCGCTATTACGCCAATCGCGATGAGGGCTTTGATGCCGTGCTTTGTTGCCATTTGATAACTCCATGATTTGCCTGTTGGAACCATGGGAGTTTGGCGGATTGCCTGCGACCTAGAACGCGATTTAGGACCAGAATAGCCTTCCTGAAACACGATGGAGGACTTAGTTCCCCTCTACGAGAAGCGCTGTAGCCGCCGCCCGCACGTCTGGCGGAAACGGGCACGCATGGCGGGCTTCCCTATCCAGATGCGCGCATACCAGTTCAGTGGTCGCAATCAATTTTTGCGTTTCAGCATTATGCATTTCATGGAGGATATAGAGTGTCTTTTCATGAATGTCCGTCACCCCGGATCGACACACAAGCAAGTCTCCCGCCAGCGCTTCAGCATGGTATTTCGTGGTTTGCTGAACGGCAGCCATACCCCTGTTGTACTCTCGAAAATAGGTGGCGCTTAGCCCGGCTCGTGAGAACAGATGCCAGTTGGCCTCATCGAATTTCTCGGTGTACCACTGAACATTCATGTGTCCCATATGGTCCAACTGGTAGGGGTAAACTACACCGCGATAGGTCTCTATCAACGCTCTATCCTCACCGCCCGATGGGCTTAATTTACTCTCTGACCCACTCCCAGGCCTTGTCGAGATTTGCCATATCGAAGTGCTTTTCACCTATGCCAAGCATGGCTGCAAACGGACTATCAATCGCGACGAGCCACTCCCAAATCTTCCGATCAGAGACGATTGCGATGCGATGAAAACTTTTGATGTGGGTCATCGCCCACTTCAAATCTTCGTAGCCAGCCTCAATGCCCCACTTCGCTTGATCGTTCAAAATCACCAGCACACTGACATTTGCATGTTTGTCGAGGACGTTTTCAACCTGCGAAATCAGCTCCATTTCTTCGTTAAGATCGACCTTTCCATCCACCTCAAAACCGAGGATGTTCTCCGAACTTTCTGGGAGTTTTTTGATCATTCTGGCACCTCTTTTCCTGTCTGCATGCTACCTGAGCCACGCCTTCCATCCTGTTTCATTCCATGGATAGTTTCGACGTAAATTCGAAATCTCTTGCCAATTCGAAAAGTTGACAGCTGTCCACTTTTATAAAAGTGTAACCGTTATCCGCAGGTGAAGCGGTTGAGAAAGTTGATTACAAATGTAATTTGAAAGCTGTGCCGGTACTCCCCATTCTAGTGATGTCTAATAAATATCCCAAGGAGATCACCATGTTTCATCAAGCAGGAATGCACGGATTTCACTTTTTCCCATTCCCAATCACTCTAATTCTCTTGCTCATCATCGGCTTTTTAATCGCCCGGTCCTACGGTTATTTCGGAGGTTCAAACAGCGCTCGCAAGGTTGAACCTGAAGAGCCAAAGTCCCAAACCTCAGAAGCTCTGGACATACTCAGCAGACGATTTGCGACTGGTGAAATCGATGAGGAAGAGTTCCAGAAACGTTCTCAGGTTCTGCGTTTGAACCTGTAACTTCCCCTCAACATCGGCACTCAATTCGGGCAACCTGAGTGCCGATTTTCCTTCCAGAGCAATGTTGTCAGTTGGCAACTCACTCGTACACAGCTCTGAAGACCCGTCCGTTTAGTAGATCAAAAACCTGCACATCTCGCTCAAAGCCGATAAAATCGAGTATCAATCCGATGCTTTGAGGCCCAGTTTTCCTCTCATTCTATCCAAGCCAACATTCGCAGCACACAACTCTCTCAACAGTCTGTTGCAGATTTGCGACGGGTTTCTTTTCAGAGGCCCCCAGCTGTTACTGCTGTTTGCAACCACGTTTGCATCAAAAACAACGCAACTCTTGTTAAAGTGTAATAGAGGAAGCCTTTCGCTAAACACATACAGAAAGGACAGTTTGCGGGCCATTGTCGGAGCTTCTTAAATTATCTAATGCCTCCAATATGTTGGGCCATAACTTAACCGACACCAAGAAGCAGCTAGTTCTTTAATCCAACCAAGTTCCAAGACATTTTGTTACATCTGATTTCTTGCGGAAAAGTCAGAGCTGATCCAGTGTTTGGACAAGGTTGAACGCGAACTCCGCAGTCGCAATCGGCCGCACACTGCTGACTTCCCACGTACCCCAACACCGCGAAATCAGCAGTGTGCACCTTATAACTCAGTGCAAACTCATCCGGGCGACCATGTCTTACCTTCGAGCAATTTGGAACTCACCATTTACCTTCTGGTCTATCCTTGCACTCCCGGGGCTTGCTATCATCGGAGAGCTTCTCCGTGAAAGCGACAAGTTGGAGCACCTTCTCCTTCCAACTGGAGAGTTTGCCGCTCGTTTTCTCCTCATAAGCCTCATGATCACGCCACTGATGTTCCTGACAAACGGTCAACATTGGGTGCGTTGGCTGATGGCACGGCGGCGGTATATTGGCGTAGCTGCAGCCTGCTATTCAGCGCTGCACGTTGCTATCTACCTGCTGGATAAGGGATCTCTTGGCCCTATCCTGCAAGATCTCGTCAAAATCGGGATCTGGACTGGATGGCTGGCTTCTCTCATTTTCATTCCGCTCACAGTCACCAGCAATGATTGGTTCATCGCCCAGCTCGGGTCCAGATGGAAGAACCTTCAGAAACTTGCCTACGCAGCAGCTGTCCTCGTGTTCGCCCATTGGGTCCTGGTAGACTACAAATTTGGGCCAGCTCTGGTGCATTTCACACCGCTTCTACTCCTAGAGCTCTACAGATATGTGCACGTCACCAATAAACGAAAAGAGCGTAAGCTCTCCGCCCACGCTTAAATCCCAAGCAAGCCTCCAACTAAGCCCGCCTCTTCCCAAAGGCGGGCTTTTCTTTGCTCTCCTTTTGTAGTGAGGACAGTCCCTTCAATCACAGTTAAGCTGCTGAAATGGAGGAGGGACCATATAATGACTACAACCGATTTTCAGAAAATAGCGAGCGCAAGCCTTACGCATCCGACTGCCTTGAAGCTTAGCCTGCCGGATCCATTACCTGATGATATTCAGGAGCTTTTTGGGAAATGTCAGAGCAAACTCGGGTTGATCCCGAACGTGCTGATTGCCTTTGCACATCGACCAGGGAAGCTCAGGGCGTTTTCTCAGATGTACAATGAGCTCATGCTTGGAGACTCTGGCATTTCTAAGCTGGAACGAGAGATGATCGCCGTCACCGTTTCGTCGATCAATTCCTGCTGGTATTGTCAGGTCGCCCATGGCGCTGCTGTTCGGGAGTATTCCAACAAACCGGAACTGGGTGAAGCCATGGTGATGAACTATCGCTATGCCGATTTGACTGACAAGCAGCGTGTGATGCTCGACTTTTCTACAAAGATTGCGAAGGCATCCTCTGAAATTGTTGAGGGTGACCGGCAAGGCCTCCGGGATGTTGGGTTCTCGGAAGAAGACATCTGGGACATTTGCGAAGTCGCGGCCTTTTTCTCCATGTCCAACCGCATGGCCTCAGCAACAGGCATGCAGCCCAACCCAGAATATCACTCCGCAGCACGAAAGAAGTGAGCAGGGGAGGGGAGTTTCAGCTGTCAACTCAGCTTCAAAAAAGTTGACAGCTGTCAACACAGAAAGGCCTTGCCAGCGGGTGAGGAGAAGAGTATATCGTGTATCGACGATATACGGAATCAACGATGACAGAAAACACCTGCGTTACGGAATTCGCGCCTGCCTCTTTGAATGAGGCAGAAGAAGAAAAGCTCGCAGTCCAGGCCAAAGCCCTGGCGCATCCTGCGCGTGTCCGCTTGCTGAAGATTATGGCGGCTCAACCCGGCTGCGTCGGTGGTGATCTCGTGAACTCTATCGGTCTGGCGCAATCCACTGTATCCGAGCATCTTCGGATCTTAAAGGATGCAGGCTTCATACTGGCGGAAGTACAGCGTCCGCGCATTTGTTATTCAGTCAATCGGTCTGAGTTGAAGAACTTCAACTTCCTCTTTGAGAGCAGTTTCAAGCTCTAAAATTTGTCGAAATTCATCGTCTATCGACGATAGGCAGGAGAAATCATGGGTACTTTTGAACGCTACCTCTCAGTCTGGGTAGGGCTTGCAATGGCTCTGGGGGTAGGGGCAGGCCTCCTTCAACCTGGCCTTTTTCAGATCATCGGTGACTTGCAGGTCGGCGGGATCAATCTGGTCATCGCGGTTCTGATCTGGCTTATGATCTATCCAATGATGGTGCAGGTCGAGTTCACCGAGGTTCGCAATTGCTTTGTGAAACCAAAGGGCCTTATCGTAACGCTGGCCATGAACTGGCTGGTGAAACCCTTCACCATGGCAGCTCTGGCCGTGCTGTTCATGCGCCATATCTTCGCGCCGTTCATTCCGGCAGATCTGGCGGATCAATACATCGCAGGCATGATCTTGCTTGGCGTTGCTCCCTGTACGGCGATGGTGTTTGTCTGGTCGTATCTAACAAAGGGCAATGCAAGTTATACGGTGGCACAGGTTGCGACCAATGACCTGATTATGATCTTCGCTTTCGCGCCAATCGCGGCGTTTTTGCTGGATGTCTCAAACATCATTGTCCCATGGGATGTGTTGTTGGTTTCAACCGCACTGTTTGTTGCGTTGCCATTGGGGGCAGGGTGGTTGACCCGGCTCGGGCTCAAAGACAAAGAACACCTTTCTTCATTCAGTGCAGGGATGAAACCATTCTCGATTGCGGGTCTGGTGGGCACGGTGTTCTTGCTGTTTGGTCTTCAGGCTGACAACATCATTTCATCACCAGCAGATATCGTTCTCATCGCGATTCCGCTTCTCATCCAAACTGTCCTGATTTTCTTCGTCGCATACTTCTGGATGCGGAAGTGGCGCCAGCCGCACAATGTTGCAGCGCCCGGCGCAATGATTGGTGCGTCGAACTTCTTTGAGTTGGCCGTCGCTGTGGCAATCAGTTTGTTCGGCGTCACCTCCGGAGCTGCCTTGGCAACCATCGTTGGTGTACTGGTTGAAGTGCCGGTGATGTTGGTGCTGGTTTCTTATGCCAACCGGACTCGCGGTCAGTTCTCTAAGGACGATCAGGTCCCTGCGTCAACAGCCCATTCCAAAACTTAAGCGTGAGGGCAGGGGAGTGATCTCCTGCCCTTCGTCTCTCTTGGTTTTTCGTTCTTCTCTGAGTATGCTCATGGTCTATTGCACCAGTTATTTTATGAGCAACTTATGACCCCCAACAATATTCCCGTTCTCAGCAACGGCGTTTCCGTTTTTCTTCTCGACCTGAATGCAGAGGAGCCGCAAGTCTTGCTTATGCGCCGCGCTGATACTTTGCTCGGCGCCTGGTGTCAGGTCGCAGGCAAGGTTGAACCAAACGAGACCGGCTGGGAAGCAGCATTACGAGAGGTGAAAGAGGAAACCGGTTTGGTCCTCACCGAACTCTGGTCTGCTGATCTGTGTGAAGAATTTTATGTTCCAGAAAAGAACATCATCCAAAAACTGCCAGTGTTCGTGAGCTTTGTTTCCAGCGAAACGCCAATCACCATCAACGAAGAACACGATGCCTATCAATGGTTTTCGTTTGATGATGCCATGGAGCTCTTCAGCTTTCCCGGCCAGCGCCGCGTTCTTGAATATCTCCATGCCGAGTTCGTAACACGCAAAGCAAGCCCACATCTTCGGATCAAGTTACCGACACAGCAGGACGAAGAGGCCAGCGAAGTTTTAAGCTCCTGACATTCCACATTCTCTCTTCATGGAAGTGCCGGAACTCTGGTGGTATTGAATGCTGAACGAACTCATTCTTCTGAGACACGGTGAAAGTGAGCACATGCTGAAAGGTGTTATGGGAGGTTGGACAAATTCAACACTTACACCTCACGGGATCACTCAAGTGAAGCAAACCGCGGAATGGATAACTGAGAAAACCGGAAATGAGTTTACTAAAGTCCGGCAATTGCGTGAGTTGAACAACGGCGTGGCAAAGGACCTCTCAAAAGCATGGTTGATTACGTAGTTCCCCATGACCCCAAATGGAAAAATGACTTCTGCCATGAGGCTTCTTTGATCAAGGAGGGGCTAGGCAGAACTGACATTGAACTTCATCATATCGGCAGCACCTCAGTGGAGGGTATCCTTGCCAAACCAATCATTGACTTATTAGGCGTTGTATCTGATGTGCGTGCGCTCGATACAACGAGCGACGTATTCGAAGGTCTCGGATATGAGATCATGGGTGCGTATGGTATTGATGGCAGACGGTATTTTCGAAAGATGGATGGGGCGGGGAAACGAACACATCATCTTCATGTCTATGAAACAGGATCGCCCCACATTGAGCGGCACCTTGCATTTCGTGACTACCTGATCGCTCATCCAAACAAGGCGGCTGAATATTCAAACTTAAAGGCGATGCTAACATCAGCGGATACCGTTACATGGGATTCCTATTTGGACGGTAAAGAGCCCTTCATTCTCGCCACCGAGCAAGAAGCACTCGAATGGTTCAGGTCGATATGAACTCGCGTTAACCTGCTGTTTCTCGCCCAGTCAGTAAGCGCCCCCACCAACACCTCACTTGCGGATCCATCTGCCACATCCGCAAGAAACCGGTATTGCAGACCCTTACCCCAGAGCCAGGCCATAAAGCGACTTGTGCAGGGCGAGTTTTCCGTCCTTGGCGCGGTCAACGCAGGCGCGGAAGTAACCCGCCGGTCGCGAAATGCCTTCAGGATCGCGCAGGGTTTTTTCAACCGTCACCACCAGAACCGCCGCAGCCATTTTTTCGCCCAGTGTCACAACCGCTTGTTTCCAGCCATCTTCGGAAAGGCCAATAGCCAAACGAAGCTGCTCGCCAGACTGCGCAAGCTCGAACCAGCTTGAAAACTGCATGCCCAACATTTCCTGGGTCTCTGTTGTTGCGCTATCAATCAAACCAATGGAAATAGCAGATAAATGCTCACTTAAACCGTTATCTAACTGACCAGATTGCCGAGATTGCAATTGAGCTGGAGCATTGGATTTGGCAGAGAATTTGCTTGATTGATCTTTTTCAAGAGCAATCTTCGTAGCTTCGTTAGAAGCGGAGTTGGTATTTGAGTAGCCATCGTTAGATGGCTGCCGTGTTTTACTATTTATATGAGTTTGATGGGTTGTAATATTATAAGGGGTGACATCAATGTCATGGTCGCCTGACATTTTAGCATATTTATTGATATCTGAGGCAGTTTGCTCGTCCCCGGTTTTGTCTTCTGCGAGCTCTTCCACAACCAGTTCGTAGAGTTTTGAGACCTTGTCTGCCCGCTCAAGAAGCAGCATTGGCGTTTCCATAATGGCAGAGAGTTCTTCCAGGAACACGGTACAATCCACGCCTTCGCTTTGGCCGGTCCGGCAAGCATCAACGATTGCACGAGACAGCCGGTTAACAGTCCGCTTTGCTTCCTGCTCTGCCCGCACCCGTGCCTGAAACTCTTCCCCGATCCGTTTGATCTCATCAATCCGCTGGCGTGCTGGCGAAAAGTCAAAACCATATCCACGGTCAATCTCACCACTTGCACCATTGCGGTAGATAAAACGACGGCCTGTTGAACTGTCGCGGTATGCCAGTATGCCCACCTCAACCAGTCGCTTAAGTGCGCGGATCACCGTGCGCGTGGAGCGGCAAACGTATTCAGCCAACTTGTCATTGGAGATCGCCACCAGCGGACGGCGGTCCTGTTTCCAGTCATCTGCCCGTGTCAGGCCGATCAGAATATCGAGAATATGGTAGGCGGTACCATCAATCCCCAGAGCAGGGGCCGCCTTTTTTAACGTGATCGCCACCTCGGCTTTTGTTGTTTTGACGATATCATTCGCCATTGCCAGTCGCTGGCTTTCCAACATGCCGGGTGTCATTTTGCGAAAGGACGCAACACCGGTGCTTTGCATAGCTAACCCATTCACCGAAGGAAAACCCAAGGTGTTATCCAAGTAAGATTGGGGATTGAGCGCCCGAAAAAGCAAAAATGCGCCACAAAGGGTTTCAAGAAAGCATTGCTGACTTGATTCGCACCGCGCGTTCGTCGTAGGATGATCGTGCTAAAGATGGTCCTCGACGAGTGCTCTTCACTCTCTTGGGCGACGATTTTGGGGCCTTGCTGATTGCCGTCAGCAGGGCCTTTCGTCATTCAGGGGTTACACCATCAGGCATCCTCCCCCTTCGTGTCTTCAAATTTGGCAATCAGGCCCGGCAGCTCTTTCAGCAGGAAGGAGCCAAAGTCACTCTGCGTTTTGCTATCAACGGAGAAGACGGTCGCTTTGCCAGTGTGCTTGACGAGCACATGCTTGTTTCCAAGCCATTCAGAAGATTTCGCGGCACGGGTATGAGCTGCAACAGCAATCTCACCAGAAGAGGACGCAGAACCTGCCTCCATCTCGCTTGGCGTTTCCTGCAGCAGCTGCAACACTTCGCTAAACCGCTCATCGCTGTGCAGCTCTGTGAATGAGTCCAGCGCAAACAGCGAGGCAATCGCTTTTTCGTGGTTCGGCGCCAGCTGGCCCTCGTGGAAGAAACTTGCCATCTCTTCCCAACGTGGCCGCCCGATTTTTGGAGCAGGCCCAATCACACGCAAAAACTCCTCAGGCATGGTTGCCGCCAGCTTGCGGAGTTTGGAAACGAGAGACTTGTCTTTGCCAATGGCTTTGACAATGAGCGTCTGCGGGTAATCTTGCGCAAGGCGGAAAACAAACAAGCAGGTTTCAATGAAACTCAGGTCTTTCCGTTCATGGTTTTCCTGGCCTTGAGCCACCAGCAATTCTTCATCAGAGAGCGGTTTTATGACACCGCGGACGGGCTTGCCCAAAGCGCGGCAGGCTTTCCAACGACGGTGGCCATAAGCAATCTGGTAGATGCCATCTTCATCTGGCGCAGGACGCACCAGAATTGGCACTTGCTGTCCGGTCTCAGCAATAGACTCTTTGAGCGCCTCAAATGCCGGATCAAACGCAACTTCCATACGGTCCGCAACAAAGGAGGGTTGAACCTGTTCCGGGTTCAACTCCACCACATTGTCGGAGGTCGCCATTTGCGTGTTCAGCGTTTTCAACTCTTCACGCAGTTTGTCGCGTTCGTCCTTGATCAGGTTGATCTCGGCTGCACCAATAGCACCGGACGACAAGCGGGGGCGCGGCGCTGTTGCATCCGCAACCATGCCTGCCATACCGCCGCCTGAAAACAGCGTGTCTAATGCGTTTTTCCGGTCCTTAGCTTTGTTCATAGTGTTCGACCCCAAGAGCTGCGGAGAAGATCTTCAATTTCACGGTTTACCGAATCCATGGATTCAAGCGCACGCTTAAGCGTTTCGCGGCCAATGGCGCCCGGTTCCAGTTCGTAAAGCGATTTCTTTTCAAGGCCCGCATTGGCAACCGCGGTGGATTCCAAAGCTGGCGATGTCAGCACATCCTCACCAAAGAGGGCACGTAACAAGCCAACCACACGGGTTTGCGGGCTGTCATTTGGATTGTGACGGGTCACAAGGAACCGCATCCAATCCAGATTCATTTCGCCGCCATTGTTCTCAATCACGGCCATCAGGTCAGAACTCATGCCGAGGAACTGGTTACAGCTTGCAAGGTCCAGCATCTGCGGGTGCAGCGTGATGAGCAATCCGGTGGATGCAAACAGCGCGCCCAGAGTGAGGAAGCCAAGCTGTGGCGGACAATCGATCACAACAACATCGTAGCGATCATCAACTTCGTTCAGAACGTTGCGGATGCGGCGGAAGAAGATGTTTTCGCCGGTAGACGCACCAGAAGCGATCGCGGTTGGAACGATGTGTTCGAACTCGGCCAGCTCAAGGTTGGCCGGAACCAGATCCAGATTGTCAAAATAGGTCGGGCGGATCACATCACCCAGTGTACGGCGGCCTTCATCATAACGCAGAGCACCAAACAAGGTGCAGTTTGGCTCAACATCAAACTCAGGCTGCACACCAAACATCGCAGAAAGCGAGGCTTGCGGATCAAGATCAATCGCGAGCACACGGTAGCCGCGCAGAGCCAGATAATGGGCAAGATGCGTGCTGGTGGTGGTCTTTGCGGAGCCACCTTTAAAGTTGGCGCACGCAATCACCTGCAGCTTTTCACCGTCGCGACGGCGCGGCAGAATGTTAACGGCTTCATCACCCTTTTTACGGGCGGCAAGCACTTCACGGATCGCGTTGATCTGCTGCAGCGTGTAACTGCGGCGGCCATTGGCAAGACGGGTTGGCGTCGGGCCTTCTCCGTCCAGATCCAGCTGGCGAATGGTGCTTTCAGAAACACCGATAAGACGGGCAACATCGACAGAAGAAAACGAGCGCAGCAATTTATGCGCTTCAGGCGGATAAAGTTCTTGTCTTAACCGGTGCAGCTGGCCAGAAAGGAGCTGCGAATAACGGGAGATCTTCTCAGACGGAGTTTCCTCACGCAAAAGAGTGTTGTTGCCGTATTCCACTTCGCTTAGCCCTCAAACGGTTCTAGTCATCTACAAACGGAAAGTGCGCCCATATGGCCCGTGTTTGCGTCGAAAGGGTAACCAACCTGTAGTTCAGTTCAATCCCTTTTTGGTTAATCCTCATTAACACTTATGATCATCGCCTCTCTGAGAGGCATAATATCTATTATTTTCAATCAGTTATGCTGTTTCAAAAACTCAAAAACGAGGCGTGCATAAAATCGACAAAACAACCGATCCATTTCTCCAGAAACATATTCATGCGTCAGCTCGCTGCGACTCAATCATCCAGCTTCTGATTCTCACGCCTCCTCACTGAGCAATAACACTGCGTGGAGCAGGGGGGATAAGTTTTCTGAAACACCAGAGATAAGCTGAGCAATTCATCGCGTATTGGGGGGAGATATTTTGCGATCTATAAGTGATTTCCACTTAGAGCGTTGCTAATAGTTTCTGCCGTTTATACGCGAAGAAGTGAGCTGGCAGAGTATAGTTGAGATTATTTTATTAAAATAGCGAATAAACTCTATTTCTGTTCATCGAACTCTAAGTAAGTCTGATTCATATGCTCAATGAATAAGACCGTACTTACACATTTTTTTAAAAATAATCGATAATTCGACGTTATTTTCCATAAAACACTCTCGTTTTATTGGAAAGTTATGTCATTCCTACGCAATTTCATTGCTTTTATAGTTCAGATATTGTTTTACAATTGATGTAATAAGAAGGCCAATTCATATTTGCAATTTAACTTGGCCGGATAACAAAACAAATGACCTAGTTTCCATACCGACGAAAAGAAACGCCAAATTGCATAGATAATAATTGTAAGGCAGATAACTTTGAAAATAGAGGATACCTTAGAAAGAGCCGTAACATCGGTCACTGCACAAAACGTCCCGTCATCCGCCTCTCTCATTGACAGGGCCTACGCGCACCTGCGGGCGGCAATTTTGTCTGGCCAGCTTGAGCCGGGCAGTAAATTGCGCATTCGCGAGATGTGCAGCACATTTGATGTTGGGCCTACACCTGTACGCGAAGCACTTTCCCGTCTGGTGTCTCAAGGACTGGTTGCCACGCAATCTCATAAGGGATTTTATATTCCAGAACTTTCGCAAAAAGAGTTTCAGGATATTATTGATCAGCGCCGCCTTCTTGAAAGCGCAACGGTGAGAACCGCCGTTGAAAAGGGCGACGCTCAGTGGCGTGAAAGCGTGCTGGACGCCTACCATGCTCTGCAGGAAATTGAGCGGACATGGCAAGCTTCACGGCGTGATTTCTGGAATGAATGGGAAGAAGCCAACCGCGTGTTTCATATGACGTTGGTTGAGGGAGCAGGCTCCAGTTGGGCAAGCCGGTTCTTGCATATGCTTCATGACCAGTGCACCCGCTACCGCGCTGCCATGCGCCGTGCCGGGTTTATTTCAGAAGGCGTTCAGGATGATCACACTCAGCTGATCAATGCTGTGCGCACTGGGGACGGTGAACTGGCCGAGCAAACGATCAAAGCACATGTTGATCGTCTACCTGCTCTTTGCATGCCATCTTAGAGCGCGTTCCGTTTGATTGGTTTCAATCAGACGACAAGAATTCGCTCCACCAAAGATATTAGAGCGCGATGCGTGAATGTTAATGAACGCGGCGTGCTCTAATGGCTTGATATATTGAACTTATTGTCGGTGAGAGACTTGTTCTCCCACCGCAATAGCCGGTGAGTGATCCAGAATTGCCTCTGGTGAGCGCAAACGCTGCCAGGTTTGATGAGCATCAGCCTGAGCAGTGATATCCTCGTATCCAAGCGCGCTGTAAAACTTCAACGCAGGCTGATTGATGCGGTGCACTTTCAACTCGTGCCTGCAGCCATAATTTTCCAGCAAAAACTGAAGTGCCTGTCGCCCGAACCCGCGTTTGTGGTGGGCGTAGTCTATGTACAGCGAATGCAGGAAGTGCTCTGGCGTGAAGTAGCCAATGAAGCCGATACGCTCTCCTGCATACTTCAAGACCCAGACATCCTCCCCCTCAACAAGGCTTTGAAACTGGCTGGCATCTACGAGGCTGGTGTAGTCATAAGCAAACGTACGGCTCGCCACGCTCTCATAGAGCGCAGCGAGCACGTCGTGGTCGTCAGATGTGTAGGGCAGGATTTGGAGCAAGCCTTGCCTTCCGTGTTCAAGGTCAGGCTTTACTGGCCGTCCAGACATTCTGGTGGCAAAACTTCCGTTTTGTTCTGCGAATCCAGGAAATGATCGAAGCTGTGGTTACTCGCCTGCGTTTCAACCTGCTCATAAGCGGCGCGGGACTGAGACACCATTGCGTCCTGGAACTTCAGACGCTCACCAGACAGCGGCATCGCTTTCAGGTGATCAGACTGGTTCTTGGAAAGATCAGCGATGAAGCCGGTGTAAGAGCCCTTCTGCTTCACGCCTTTCAGAATTTGTGCGGATGGTGTGAGCTCCGGATTGTCCAGCTTGGCCGCTTGCGCGTTCACAGCGTCTGTATGGCCTGTACCGCCGTACACTTCATCCATGATCTGAGCTGTCAGACGCATGTCATCAAGCACCTGATGGCCTGCTTCACGCAGTTCCATACCACCATCGCCATAGGCTGGTAGCATCAGGTTTGGCAGACGACCCTGCCAGGCAACCATGCGCTGCTGATCGTTGAGCGCTTGCTGCTCTCCAGAGGAGATACATGGAGACGGAGCAAGGGTCATATGGGTCAGGAAGGCATTGAGGAAGTGAGCCTGCTGCTCACAAATCCCGATCGGGTTGAGCGGATTGATGTCGAGAGAGCGCAGTTCGATGTATTCAACACCACGGCGACACAGCGCAGCAATCGGGCGCTCGCCTTCCTTGGTGTTTCGCTTAGGGCGTGCAGAGCCGTACAGCTCGTTTTCAAGCTGCAGCTGGTGCGTGTTGATCTGCTTGTAATCGCCTTCTTCCGCCACACCAATTTGCTCGTACTGGCGCACAGACGTTGCAAGAGCGCCGCGCAGGCCTTCAATGTAATCGCAAAGAGAGTTGTAGTGAATGTCCAGCTCACTCTGCACGACGCTGGTGTACCCCAGATCGCTCATGCGCAGAGACGTTGCATATTCGCCGAAATAAGTGTCATCACCCAGCATGGACAGGGTCGGGTGCGGGGAGGCCAGATAGCTTTTGTCGACGGCAGGAGAAGCCCCAAACAGGTAAAGCACCAGCCAGCCATGACGCTGCAGGTTACGGATCAGGCCGAGATACCCTGCACTGCGGAAGTCCTGAAGGCTTCCGCCGGAGGTACACTGCTCATGAAACTCGTGCCAAAGGCCATCGGAGATGGAGAAGTTGTAGTGGATTCCGGAGATTGTCTGCATACGCTTGCCATAGCGATGCGCCAGTCCCTTGCGGTACAGCGTTTTGATCTGCGCCGCATTCGAGTTTCCATACTCCGCGATGCGGATCGTCTCATCGCCGGCGATTTCCGGCGGCATGGACGCATTCCACAAATACTCGCCATCATCCGTCTTACGCGCTGCAAAAGCCTGCAGTTCTTTCAGAAAATCCAGGCTCTCTGCAACAGAATGCACAGCAGGTGTGATGAACTCCACCTGAGCCTCAGAAAAGTCTGTCGTGATAAATTTGTGCGTTAGCGTTTTACCCAGAGATTCCGGGTGATCACGCAATGACATAAAGCCATCTCTGCCAACACGCAGAGCTTCCTTTTCGATCCCCACGCGGAGTTCAGCAAGACCTTTTCGTACTGTGCTATTTTCCAACAGCTTCAGCGTGGCTTCACCTAATTTTGTCATTCTCGTTCCGTTAATCTGCGCAAAACGGCTATATGGGCTCAAAGTATCCTTGTGCACCTTTCGGTTCACTCTCTCATAGATACTTCCTAATTTCGTGGATGCAAGAGTACAAAACCTGTCGAATTTTCCTTAGTGTTTTATGCGCAACTTCCATCATTAATGCGTGAACCAAGTTCAATTCGAGAATAAAATTAAACTGAGAAAATGAAGAAATTACCCGTCTGACTATCAACATGCCAACAAGATGTATTCCTTAACCCGCTTCAATAATCAAAAAAAATATACTTCGGCAAAGCGCCACCTATCCACGACCTAAACTACTGATTTCACCATGTAAGCTCCAGATTATCTTCACCCGCAAAGACAGAGGACAGGAAACAGCACACTTGCATGCACCGAAATACAATCCTCTGGTTCATAAAAAAACCGAGCATTCCTAATCCGCCTTACAAAGTTCGTGTGCATTTTGAACACTCTATCTGATATTTCGAACGCCGTGCATCATGCTGCACAGCCAGAAACTTCCATTCAAACCTTACTCGGCATCTAAACTTCGCAGGCTTTAAGCTGAAGCTTTCTCAGGAAAGTCACAGTTGCTCATCCCGCATAAAACAGTCTGGTCCTTGCGAGTATTATCGAGAGTTACGGCGGGTCTGCTTGCAAAATCTTCAGTGGATCCAGAGTTGGATAACTCCTTGTCTTTCGGAGAGGGCCCCACCACTCCTCACCATTTTTGAGGCTATCAGCAAAACAACCTCAGCAATTCTTATGGGTGTCATCCTTTTCATGCGCCCGTTACCTTTTGCAGATCGTCCTGAAGAGGCCCACGACTTGCAAATCAAGCTCCCTTTAAGCACTCTCGCAATCACTCTTCCCCTATTGGCAGGGTGCGTTTCTGATGAAGAACGCCTGCCGCAGGCCTATTCGCCCTCCATCGAGATTCCACCGGGGGCAACGCTGATTACGGTCAACACCACGCCTGATGGTGCCTTCTGTTTTCTGGAAGGGTATCGCTCATCCATCTTTGTAAAGCACACGCCGGGTCCAATGGTTGTGCCCGCCGGATTTGAGAGCAGAAACCTCATTTGCGAGTTGAAAGGCTACAAAACCACACAAGGCGCCGTACTTCCCGGCCCGCCACCGCCAGATGGTGACAAGATCATCATCCAGCGCGTCTTCATTCCGGTTGGTGTGAATGTCCCCAACTCCAGCCCTGCAGGCGCTGTTGTGCCAGATGGCTTTGTTGGCACCTACCGCCGCTAACCCAACACCGCTTCATAGCGGGTTTTGAAGTTGGCTGTGAGGTAATTCATCAATTCCCGCACCCGGTGCAGTTGGTGCCGTGTTGGCGGGCTCACCAGCCAAAGCGGTGTTGTCTGCTTCCAGCCGGACAGCATTTCCGTCAACTCGCCGCGTTTGATGAGTGCATCAGTGTAAACATCCGCAAGGCGCGCAACACCCAAGCCCGCAGCTGCTGCCTGGCACATGACGCGGCCATTGGAGATCTGGAATCCTTTTTCCGCCTGCACCACAATGCGCTCTTGTCCGCGCGTGAAAATCCATTCCTGCACACTGCCGGAAATGAAAGGAAGACCTTTGAGATCAGAAGGGTGGCGGATTTTGGAATGAGCTGACACAAAGGACGGGGACGCCACATAGCGGGTTGTGATGGTGTGCAGCTTGCGGGCAATCAGGGTGCTGTCTTCTAAATCTCCCATCCGCAACACAAGATCGTAGTCGGTCTCCAGCAAGTCTTCTCGAATGCTGGAAAAATCCAGTTTCACCTCAATCCCCGGATTGGCGTGCTGATACTCAATCACCAGCGGTGCAATCAGCTCCTCTCCAATCAAACCGCCCACAGCGTTCATACGAATAGGGCCCGTCAGGCTGTCCGTCGCTTGCGATGCCAAATCAGATGCATCTTCAATCTGCTTCACGCCGGTGCGGCACATTTCGTAGTAACGTTCACCAATCTCGGTCAGGCGCAGTTTGCGGGTGGTCCTAAACAACAGCTGCACATCCAGCTGCTCCTCCAGCTGACTCACCTGTTGGCTTAAACTTGCTTTTGAAAGACCCGTTTCATCAGAGGCTAAGGTAAAACTGCCATGTTCTGCCACAGCCAGAAACGAGCGAAGGCCATTCCAGTAGATATTGTTCATCTCAGCCTAACAATCAATTCGGATTACCCATATTTATCAGCGTGATCATTTTTGTACAATCGCCTCAACACAACGCAAGTTCATCTTGCTCAAGAAAAAGCTAACTAGGCAGGAAAACAAAATGACAAAGCCACTTATCATTATCACTGGCGCAAGTTCCGGCATTGGTGCAGCGATTGCGAAGTCTTTCAGCGCGGCTGGCCACCCACTTCTTCTGCTGGCTCGCCGGGTTGAGCAGATGGAAGCTCTGGGCCTTCCAAACACACTGTGCCGCGGCGTTGACGTCACCAGCCGTGAGCAGCTGATTGCAGCTGTAAAGGAAGCGGAAGAGAAATTCGGCCCTGCAGACGCACTCGTCAACAACGCTGGCTGCATGCTGCTGGGTGATCTGTCCGTTCAAGATCCAACTGAATGGGACCGTATGATCGACCTGAATGTGAAGGGTGTTCTCAATGGCATCCACGCAGTTCTGCCAGGCATGAAAGCGCGCAAGGGCGGCTCCATCATCAACGTCAGCTCCATTGCAGGCCGCAAAACATTCCCGGCACACGCAGCTTACTGCGGCACCAAGTTTGCCGTTCACGCCATCAGCGAAAACCTGCGTGAAGAAGTGGCAGCAGACAACGTGCGCGTCATGACCATTGCTCCGGGTGCAGTACAAACTGAATTGCTGTCCCACACCACCTCTCAGGATATCATTGATGGTTACGAGCAGTGGAAGAAAGAAATGGGCGGCGTGCTTGACCCACAAAACGTGGCAGACACTGTGCTGTTCGTTTACCAGCAGCCACAGAACGTCAACATCCGCGAAGTTCTGCTTGCAGCAACAGGTCAGCCTGCATAACGCAGAGCAACCACGATTTTATAAAAGCCGGCTCTCTCCCTGAGCCGGCTTTTTCTATGGAGCGAATTCTTATCAATCAGAACGCATTTTAAGAGTTCGGCACGTCGCTCAAATGACGGGCGATGGCCTGAAACAGCGCGATCGACTTCATCTTCACCATCTCCTTATCGCGTTGATAAGAGGGGTAGGTCGAAGTCTTGGCGATCACCACATTTCGAGCCGGGTTGATGTAGAGAAACTGGCCGTGAATGCCGATTGCGGTGAAGTCACCTTGATCGGATTCCAGCGGCAGCCACCACTGGTACTTATAGCCAAGCGGTGAGGGGCTCTGCGGATTGTTGTAGCCGGGCATCAAGCGCGGCTCGTCCGGCGTGACCGATGTGTTGATCCACTCTTCCGACACGATACGCTCGCCTTTGTGGTTCAAACCACCACGCTCCAGCACCATTCCCACACGCAGCATATCACGCAGGCGGATGTTCACCCCGCCAAAGACAACCGGTTCACCTTCCTGATCCACCATGATTTCAGCGGAGGATTCAGCGCCAATCTTGGACCAGAGCTTCTCGTTGAACCACTCTTTGTAAGGTTTGCCAGTTGCTCCACGCAGCACCCAGCCCACAACATGCGTATCAATTGAAGAGTAGCGATTGTAAGTTCCCGGCTCCAACTCACGCGGCACATCCTTGGTGAACTCATCCTGAGAACCCAGCAGGATTGCGACGACAGACTGGACGATGTCAGAATTCAGATCAGCGTAGTTCTCGTTCCAGCGGACACCCGACGACATTTCCAGCACGTCCTTCAAGCGCACACCGTCATAAGCCGTACCCTTGAGCTCCGGCACATACTTGACGACCTGATCTTCCACACTCTCGATATGCCCTTCATCCAGCGCCACCCCAACAAGGATGGAGGCCATGGATTTGGAGACAGACATCTGAATGGCATGGGTCTCAGCGGTGTTGCCGCGATCATAATACTCATGGATCAGCTTACCATTGTGCATGATGGCAAGGCCGGTTGTGTGAGAATCCAGAATGTAATCTGCTGTAGAGGCTGCCTCGCCCTTATACATAAAGGTCGCTGGCATCGGTGATGCCTGATGCGCCCGCGGCAACTCATAGGTCTCATCTGGCGCTTTCACCGAGGTACTGGAATACTCTTTGTAAAGCGACCTGAATTTCTGATCGATGTTCTCAGGCTTGAATGCATCCGCATAAGCCATCACGGCACGGATCTCGGCAATATCTTGCCGGAAGTAAAAAGCACCCGCTGCCAGCAACAGCACAACGGCCAGAACACCCCAGCCAATCTTCTTCAACATGACGTCCCCCAATTCGCGGTGAAAGGTCAAAACCTCCAGAGCGAACCCAAACCTTACGCATAGGTTAATCGCTTGTAAAGCGAGCCGCTGGCAACTTAAGAGCGGTGTATTACCCAATTAAACGCAATTAAAACATAAGCGCTCACACAACCTTTGCGGGTTTCCTGTTTAATGGCTGCGACCTTCTTTTCTCCAAGTGGTGGGAGCAACTGGTATGCAGACAAAAGCAAAAACAACCCTTCTTGCACTGAGTTTCCTCGTTTTTTCAGCAGGTTACGGCCTCGCGCAGATCAACAACTTTGCGGATGATCCTGTCGCAAACGAAAACGCCAATCCCTTAAAGTCAGAATACCCCGATATTGTAAGTCCGGTCTCTGATTGTCCCGACATCGCAGAAAAATACCGCACCGGCGGCGCTGGCGCTGATCCATTGGGCTATCCGCCGAATTTTGGTTTCACCAACATGTCCGCCGCTGATCAGGAGGCTTGTATCAAGGAAATCAACAAGGATGGCAACATCAATGAGAAGCAGGAAACCCAGGAAGAGAACAACATCCTGCAGAATTAAAGACAAGCTTGTGCTTCTCTAAGAGATTGTTATTGCAGCGGTAAATAGATCTCGACAACGAGATCTTCAGGAGCGGTGTTGGTTGGGCTGTTCCAAAACACCTCATAACACGGATGGTCCGCGACCTCTTCACCTGAGTTCGGCAGCCACACGCCATAAAGATAACAGAAAGCCGCCTGCAAACCTGCATACGGCCCCTGATGGCGCAGCACGGCACAGCGTCCAGCTGGAATGCTATGTGCTTCAAGTCCCTCAGTATTTTCAAACTGCGGCGGAACAACAGCACCTACACGAGAGCGTAATTCATTTGGCGGCACGATTGAAGGATCGTCATAATAAATGCCAACAAACGGCCCACATTTACGGATCACACCACGAGAAGACAGCATCGCGGCTAACTTACTGAAAACTATACCCATGTCAGAGTAGGGGCCGCGATGATAAAGGACCTGCAATGTCTTTTCAGGCACATCTCTGATTTCCACTGGATGCATTGAGAAGATACCGTTTTTTGCCGAGGCAACCGCAGGAGCAACGCTTTTATCCTCACGGAACTGACCGGGCGCAACGCCATACTCTCCCTTAAACGCACGAGAAAAACTCTGTGCACTCGGGTAGCCATATCTCTCCGCAATCTCGGTAACAGCTTGTTTTGTTTGAACAAGATCTAACGCAGCTCTATTCAACCGGATGCGGCGGATTGAGCTCGCCAACGTTTCACCGCGCATGCTCTGGAAAACACGATGCCAGTGAAAACGCGACATGCAGGCAACATCAGCCAATGCATCAAGGCTAAGATCACCATCCAGATTTTCATAGATATATTCAAGAACACGCAGCATTCGTTTCTCATAGGCTGCCTTGTTCTGCTCCGCTTTCACGCCCCAGCTTCCTCTGTCTGTTGTCATTTCCACCCTTACAACACAGAGGGAGTGAACATATCTTGCTATTTTGACCTTGAAGCAGGCGAGTTGAGGTGAATCATGAACAAACCGAGGCAATCATTACTGGCGGCTTGCTTTGAGTAGTTCCACCTATTGCTGCATTCACTTACCAACTCACCTTACACGCTTTCTTTCAGAAACTGACAGTTCTTTGAGCCCCGACGGTGACTTAGTCACTTTCACGAGCAAATTTCTGAAATTTTACTTATAAAACGGTTGCTTTTCGGACCTTGGCTCGGATAAAGCGGAGGCAACAACTGGCCAAGTATCGGGCTATGGCCTAATCAAAACAATCTAAGGATTGCAAATGACCGACGCAGCGTTGGCCCCAGCTCCTGTGCTTGATCAGGAAGCCAAGACCGAATTTCCTATTCCAGCAAACGTATTTGCTGAAAAAGTAGTGTCCGTTAAACACTACACTGACCGCCTGTTTAAATTCCGCATCACGCGCCCAAGCTCTTTCCGTTTCCGCTCTGGCGAGTTTGTCATGATCGGCCTGCCAAATGCTGAGAAGCCGGTTTTCCGCGCATACTCCATTGCAAGCCCATCCTGGGATGAAGAGCTGGAGTTCTTCTCCATTAAAGTCCAGGACGGTCCGCTGACTGAACATCTGCAGAAGATTCAGCCAGGCGACACCGTTCTTATGCGTAAGAAGCCGACCGGCACGCTCGTAAATGATGCCCTGATCCCAGGCCGCCGTCTTTACATGTTCTCTACCGGTACAGGCGTTGCACCGTTCGCATCCTTGATCCGCGATCCAGAAACCTATGAGAAGTTTGAGGAAGTTATTCTGACCCAGACTTGTCGCGAAGTGAATGAACTCACCTACGCGAAGGAACTGGTTGAGGAAGTGAAGAACGATCCACTCGTTGGTGAATTTGCCGCTGGTAAACTGCGCCTGCACACAGCAGCGACCCGTGAGCCATATCCTTGTCAGGAACGCATCACCACTCTGATCGAAAATGGCAAGCTTTTTGAAGACCTTGGCGTGCCGAAGCTGGATTCTGCGATTGACCGCGGCATGATCTGTGGCTCCATGGAGATGATCAACGACACCAAGGCGATCCTTGAAAAGCATGGCCTTGAAGAAGGTTCCAACGCAGCCCCATCCACATTCGTGGTTGAGCGCGCATTCGTTGGCTAAGCCATTTACTTCGGAATTTTGCGAAAAGCCCGCTGTTCATTCAGCGGGCTTTTCTTTTGTCTGCACTTTGCAATTTATGCCTCTTCCGTCACTTTCATTGCCTCTTCAAGGACTTGGTTAAAGCGATCAAGTGCGCCTTCAAAACGACCGAAAGTCAGATGCGTGTTGGCACCGGAGGCGAACCCTTGCTGAATCTCTTCGCCCAACTCAAAATCTTCAGTCAGGGTCGTTGAGGTGATCGCCTGATTGCGGACCCAATGCTTCTGCATTTCGTCAGTTTGTGGCATGGAGTTCGGGACCAGCGTAGCCAATCGGACCCGTGTGCGGTTAACGGCAAGCGGCTCACAATGCACCCAGACAACATGATCTTGCTGAACAAGCAGCTGTGTTCCCGGCAAGACAGAATAGATGATGTTGGCGTGCTCACGAAGTCTCCACTCCTCCTGAGGTTTGTCTCTCAGTTCAAACAGAGTGATGCGCGGCAACACGGACCGCATGTTCCCGCCCAACATCTGATAACTGGACAGGTTCTCCGGGAAATACGGGCCAATCGTTTTGCGGTGGGCTACACGGAAATGATAGGCCTCAATCCCACCTTCAATCAGCGTCTTCCAATTAGCAGAAATTTCGAAGGTTTCTTCAGCCGCAATCCGGTGATCAGCAAGCTCCAGCCAAGACAGGTCATCAGAGAGTGGAGCGAGGCTCTGTTGGATTTCCTCCACATTTGTGGCGTTCGGATCAGCGATAACCCAGATAAAACCATGGGCTTCCAGAACTGGAAGTTCCTTCAGGCCATATTGAGAGCGATCCAGATCCGGAAAGCCTTGCTGCTCCTGCGGCACCGCTACCAAGTCGCCTTGGTTGGACCATGTCCATGCATGGTACGGGCAGGAAAACCTTTGCTTACAGCCAGTTTCTTCTCTCACCAGCTTAGCACCACGGTGGCGGCACACGTTGAGGAACACATGAGCCTTGCCCTTGGCATCTCTGGTCAGCAGAACAGGCAGTCCGGAAACGGACCGACTAAGGAAAGCGTTTGCTTCTGACAGTTCTGCTGATTGCGCAGCGGCGACAGGCTTGCTGCGAAACAAAGCGGTCATTTCCTGAGCAAAGCGATCAGAACAGTTGTAACGCATCACCGGGGAGTGCGTGACTTTCTCATCCAGAAACTTTTCATTTCTGGCATCCAAACCAAGCAACTCCGTAATCAAGCTATTTTCTTCATCCCGTGTCATGGCAAATCCTCCACTTACCGATCGGTAAGTATAAACTTACCACTTGGTAAGTTGTCAAGTTTATCCTATACAGATGGAAAGGGAGCAAGATTTGGATCAGCACGCAGAAAGTCCGAGAACACGTTACATCACAACGGCAAGCGCGGTCTTCGCACAGAAGGGCTATCACGCTGCAAGCCTCGCAGGCATCGCAGACAGGCTTGGCGTGACCAAACAGGCACTGCTTCATTTCTTTGGCTCAAAGGCTCGGCTTTATGAGGAGGTGCTGAGCGCGCTTTCTGATCGGCTGCTGCGCTCAATCGAAAACGTCGAAGGGACTACGCCAGAAACCAAGTTGCGCACATTCTTCCTCCAACTCTCAGAGGATGCGCTTTGCAATGTGGAGGACACGCAGCTAGTTGCCCGAGCTCTGTTGGACGCCCAGACCACCTCCGAAAACTGGCCAATGAAACCATTTCTGGACGCTCTGGGCGCGCTGGCTCACAAGACGAAGCGATGGTCAAAAGCCTCAGATGCTGAGCTCTTTTGTTGGATTTACCAGAACATCGGATCAATCCAACATTTTGCTATCTCACAGACCACACTCAAGGGCATGTATGGAAAAGAAGCTTTCGACGTGCTGAAGGAGACGCATCAGGCACAACTCCGTGCGGCTCTTGCTGATCTGGAGGAAGACCCAGTTTAGCCGTTCAACTCAAGCCGCTCGTGAATTTGAGCAATCTCGTCTTTCCATTGCACTTGCAGGTGAGGTGACTGCCGGTTAGGCCGCCGTGCCATATCCGCTTCCATCAGCGTTTCCAACTCAATCAACCGCTCTAGCAGTTCATCTTCCCCAGAATGATCTGTTTCAGGCGCCGTATCCTCAATCCTACTCTCAACAGCAGGTTGCTCAATGGCAGCAGCTTTGATGGCTTTCACCTGAACTTCTGCGATCAACGCATACGCGGCATCCACATCGTTTACTTCCTGCAGACGCCCATTTTGCACAACCCAGAACCGGTTACACGTCGCTTCCACCAGATGCCTGTCGTGCGAAACCAACAAGAATGAACCGTTAAACGACTGAAGTTGGTTTGAAAGCTCATTACGACCGTAAAGATCCAGGTGGTTGGTCGGCTCATCAAGCATCATCAGGTTGGCCTGCACCTGAGACAGAGAGACAAGCAACAGACGCGCGCGCTCACCGCCGCTCAATTGAGAGACTTTCTGCGACAACTGATTGTATTTGAATCCAGCCGCAATAATGGTCTTCTCGCAGTCAGGTACCCGCAGATCTACACCAAGAGCTTCTCCGACAGACACCATCCCCTCAACCAGATTAGCTTCCCCTGGAAGCTGTTGAAGTGTCTGATCATAAAACGCAATCCGGCATCGTGGATGGACCCGCACGTCGCCCGCCTCACTCGTCCGCTTCTCCCAGCAGCAGCGCAGCAGGCTGGACTTACCTGTTCCGTTCGCTCCCATAACCGCAATCCGGTCGCCGGGCCGCACAGCAATGTCATCTACATTGTATAGGAACACATCCGCCACAGGCGGCGTCACAGTCAGGTCCTTCAACTGAACCAGCCGGTCAGCCTGAATTTGCTCTCCGGCAATAGACAGGTTCCACGGATAAGCCTCAACGGCATCAGTCTGGTCGTCCTTCATGCGGTCGACCATCTTTTCCATGGACTTGGCTTTGCGTGACAGGTCTTCGTTGTCGAACGTTCGCCCCCAATCCGCGAGGCGTTTGGCACTGGCCTCAACGCGCTTGATCTCTTTTTCCTCGGAGTCACGCCGGGCGATACGTGCTTGAGTCAAAACTTCATGTTCTGCCAGGGCCTTCGTGCAGGGCAGGTCAAAGGCATTTAGTTTGCGATCCTGAAGAATCCATGTGCGATTGGTGACGGAATCGAGCAATGTTGCATCATGAGAGATCATTAGAAAGCTACCTTTCCACGATTTCAGGAAGCTTTCAAGCCACATGATTGTTGGCAGGTCCAAGTGGTTGCTTGGCTCATCCAGCAACAGCAAATTCGGCTCAATCATCAAAGCACGTGCCAGCATGAGGCGTGTCATCTGACCACCGCTGAGGTCCTTACAAAGCACAGTGGACTGGTGAGGCTCGAACCCCATTTCCGGCAGCATCACATCCACCTTCCAATCCATCCAGTCGCGCTTATCCTTTGGCAAAGCCTCACGAACAGCCTCAGCCAGCGTCAGTTCCATCAGTTGTTTGGGAAGATGCTGCTCAACACAGGAAACGACAGCAGCACGAGAGACCGAGATGCTGCCCTCGCTAGGCTCACCGCGACCAGCAAGGATGTTGAGAAACGTCGACTTACCGCATCCGTTGTGGCCTACCAGCCCAATCCGGTCGCCTGCATTAAGCCCGAAGGAGAGATTTTCAAACAACACACGCTCAGGCGACTGCTGCCAAAGACCACTGCCGGTTATCAATGGATTGCTACTGGACTTCGCCACGGGAACGTGCCTCCCAACACATAAAACACTAGGAAACGGATTAGAGAAAAATTACGCAGCTTCCAAGAGGGCGAGAGGTGTAATACAGCAAGGGCACTTCAACTTAAGAGAGAACAGAGGATTTCACGTCACACATAATCACAAAAAACAGTGTGAATCCCTTGAATAACCGCCGCAAACTAGGGGATCTTGCTCACATGCGGTTTGCAGAGCTGTTCTACATTGCAGAAAAGACTGATGGCGTGTCACTGCCATAAAATCCTGGATTTGAAAGAACAGAAACCTTACATGACGACTTCTATGCAACCCTCATCAAACCCCAAGCAGAGCATTGGAGTGGTATTCTCCGTTGCCGCATCCGCGCTTGCTCTTACAGCTGCAATTGGCTTTGCCTACCTTGCTAATCCAAACCCGGCTTCAAAGCTGCATCTTGCCAACACTGAAGTCTCACATTGCACCGTTGCCGGCGCTACAGCTGTTTTGGGTCTTCGCGGTGAATGGAACTGCATTGCTGCGCAATGACCACGAGCTTACTTTGAGTTTTGCGCTCGCATCTCGTTGTAGGCTTTTGTAAAACCGGTGGCTGAAAAGTTGATGCCAACCTTTTTGCCTGCTCTGGACATCATCACAAATCGTCCTTGATCTTTTGCAGCTTTCATCGCGTTGATGAAGGCCTCTTCGGTTTTGCCTTCAATCACACAGCCTTGCGCCATACAGCGATTGACCCGTGCAACCGCCTGAAAATCACCGATGTTCACGCCAACACCCGGAGCCAACAGAAAATCGAGCGGCAAGACATATTGCACCATATCGCTCTTTTCTTTGGGACTGTAGGTGAGTGTCATCAGCAAAATATTCTGGCCACTCTCATTATGAACCACACGCTGCTTAATCTGGCAGCTCATGCCATTCACAGCGGGGTCATAGCACTCCAGCATCCAGTCACCGTGTTGCTGTTTGGTGACCTTGGGACTGCTGGCAACAGCCGCATCGCCTTTGGGCGCTGATTGAGCAAAGCCCGGCGTAGCACCAAGAAAAGCAACAACTCCCAGAGCAAGAGCTGCGATTGTACGAAGGGGAAAACCAAAAATCTTCATTTGAATATCTTGCTTACAACCATAACGATAGGACTGAATTATCTATCTCACCAAACTAGTTTTGTTGCAATATTGGAGATTTGCGGGAGGCCTTTTGGAAAGAGCCCCCTGTTTTCCTTAGGGATTTGAAATTATGAAATCTGGAAAAATCAATTACATCGAATTGCCAGCTGCTGATCTGGAAGCCGTAAAGGCGTTTTACAGCAATGCACTCGGTTGGACTTTCGAAGATTACGGCCCTGACTACGCTGCCTTCAATGATGGTGACTTCAATGGCGGTTTCTTCAAGGCAGACCTGTCGTCCTCCACCGCAAGCGGTGCGGCGCTTGTTGTGCTTTATGCCGAAGATTTGGAAGCACTGCAGGACACACTGTTGAAAAACGGCGCAAAAATCTGCCGAGAGATCTTCATCTTCCCGGGTGGGCGCCGGTTCCATTTTCTTGACCCCAACAACAACGAGCTTGCTGTGTGGTCAGACAAATAACAGGCGAAGGCATCGCTGACCTGTAATATTAGTGGGGGTGAATTGAGGGATTCACCCTTCTCTATGAATAGGCGTAGCTTCCAAGCGAAATCTAGTTTCTTAGGAGATTCGCGTGCGGTTCGCCAAAGCATCAGACGCCGGTCAGTTCAGCCCCCTCAGTTCTAAAGGGGCTTCCCTCGGAGTTCTCATTGCATCTGCAGTGCTCCTCGCCGGATGCCAATCCAATGTTTTTGGACCCGATCCGTCAAACCCTCCTTCAGATGCTTATGTTGTTTCTATTGAAACCAAGCCATCTGGCGCGCAATGCATCTTGGATGGGTTTGCTGAAAACCTGCACGTGAAAAGCCCCGGCCAACTCGTCATTCCAAAGGAATACAAAGACGCGCAAATCGTGTGCACAAAGGAAGGTCACGAGGAAGTTCGCGATGACTGGTACCCCGGTGCGGGCGTAGAAATGCCGACAGTCTCCTGGGTCAGGACGCTTCCGAAGAAACAGTAGTCCCTGTCTTCTGAATATCTTAGCAGCGCTTAAGCGCTGGCTTCAGCTGAGGTCGTGTTTGACAACGCGATCTTTTCTGCTTTCTGCACTCTTGCGCCAATAACCACCAGCACAAGTGCGATTCCGCCAAAAACGCAGAACGCAAAGGACAAGGGCAGCAAGGTCTGATCGTAGAAACGGCCAACAATCACAGAGAGGATGAGCGCAATAAACGTGGTGGTCGCGCCAACCAATGTTGCAGCCAAGCCAGCGATATGCCCGAGTGGTTCCATGGACATGGCGTTCAGATTTCCGTTCAACATCGGCTGACAAAAGAATGCTAGCGAAAGATAGGTCATGAACAACCACAGATCAGGCGTGGTATCAATGAGGAGCAGATACAGCGCAAAGCTGAGGCTGGTGACAATCTGAATTGTTAGCGCAGCACGGCACATGTTCTGCAAGCCGATACGTCTGACAATACGGCCATTGACGATGGACGCCATGCCAAACACGACGGCAATTCCGGAGAAATAAAGCGGGAATGTTTCGTGGACGTTGAAAATATCTGCAAACATCGGCTGAGCCGTGCTCAGATATGTCATCATCGTACCAAAAACAAAGCCTGAAGCCGCAGTATAGTACAACGTCGCTTTATGGCTTACGACTTCTTCAAGACCTTCCCAAAGCACCCTAGGCGTGATTACCCGGCGGTTTTCCGGTTTCAGTGTTTCCGGCTGACGCATTGCCAGCCAGATGCAGCCAACAGACGCCATAATCAGCATGATGACAAAGATCGCCCGCCATCCCGCAGCAAACAGGATGCCTTGACCAATCAACGGCGCTAATGTGGGCACAATAATAAACACTGCTGTTACAAACGACAGGATGCGCGCCATTTCCGCGCCGACATACTTGTCGCGAACAATCGCCATAACGACTGTGCGGTGAGCGCTGGCTCCGACACCTTGAAGCAGACGCCCGAAAATCATCATAGGCAGTGATGTTGCCGTGGCTGCGAGCACAGCACCAATTGCGAAAACAACAGACCCTGCATAAACCGCCGGCTTTCTGCCAAAGCGATCAGAGACGGGGCCAAAAACAAACTGCCCCAGGCTTAATCCAAGAAACAGCGCAGAAATGATGAGCTGGACGTTGTTGGAATTTCCGACATTCAAATCTTTGCCGATGACTGAAAATGCTGGCAGCACGGCGTCAATCGAAAGCGCAGTCAAGCTGGTCAGCGTAGCCATGAGGGCAACAAATTCAACCGTTCCCAGGCTTGCACCTGCGGTTTTCGGAGAGTCCGACATCTGGATATTCCTGTTTCAATCCTGGCAGTTTTGCGGGTTTATTTTTAAAAAACCCAACACCATGGATCTACCGCGATTGCGGCAAAGTCTGTGGGAGCAACACCTTTCACCTATCAGGCAACAAACGTGAAATCAAGAAATGAGATGAATTGTAATCAATGACGTTCTTTGAGGAGTTAGCACTGAGACTGTCTTTAGTGCGGTTCCTTTTGCGAGAACTTCGCGCCAATTTTGGTCCTCTTATGCGCCTTTAAGAAGACACTAGGATTCGTGATGTTATTACTCTCCCATATTTGGGGGCATTATGATTTCGATTGAACGTTTTAGAGGCGCACTCCTCACGACAATACTTAGTGGTTTGGTCTTCCTTCTTCTGGCAGCCATTGTCTTTCGCATGATTGGGGAGCAGCCAGAAACCAATTCTTACGCCTTGCTTGCAGAGGCTTTTTTGCAAGGCCGCTTTGAGGCTTCGCGCTGCTTTGATCTGGACTGTGCGCTTTTCGAAGACAAGATCTTTGTCATATTCCCCCCCGTACCAGCCTTAATCGCTCTGCCATTTGTGGCACTGTTTGGTGTAGGGTTTCATCACTTTATTGCTCTGGGACTGATTTGCTTTTTCATTACCGGCTTGGTGTGGTGGCAAATTACGCGCAACTACCAGAGGGACTACCGACTGGCTCTGTTGCTGGTCGCAGCTTTCCTCTTTGCAACGCCGCTGCAATACACTGTGCTCCGCGCCGATGGTGTCTGGTTCTTTGCGCAAGCCATCGCTGCTATGCTGACCTCGCTTGCTCTTTGGTCAGCGATCAACAAGAGAAATGCATGGCTTGTGGGATTATTCATCGGTCTTGCGTTTCTCACCCGGCAGATGAGCATTCTTTACATGCCCTTCTTTTTTGTTCTGATGACGCCACCGGACAGGTCCATCTTTGCAATCAATGTTGAGAGTATTGAGCGCCTGCTCAAACTCGCAGTCTTTCCTGCAATCGCGATTGGTATTTACTTTGCTTACAATTACGCCCGCTTCGGCGATCCTATGCAAACTGGATATGCATATATCTTCCCACCAGAATGGGATGCATTGGGTGATCCATCTGCAAAATGGATTGAGGCCCGCGTGCAAGAACTCGGTCTGTTCCATCGGGACTACCTGCTCTTCAATCTGGTCCACTTTTTCGTGCAAGGGCCGGATGTAGAGTTTTCAGGCAAGTATCTGACGCAGATGAGCGGCTTTGGCGACAAGGGCATAGCGCTCTTCATCGGCGCCCCGTTCCTGCTTTACTTCTTCCTCGCCAAATGGAACCGGGAATACCTTTTTGCAGGGCTGACGATCACTCTCATCGCAGGAGTGACACTGTTCTACCACTCCAACGGCTTCTCTCAGTATTCCGTGCAGCGCTACGTGCTGGACTGGCTCCCGCTCATGATGCTCTTCGTTGTGCGCACCGTGCGACAAGACAACATGGGGATCTTCGCGATGCTTGTGGTGCAAGCCTTGTTTCTCAACGTCGCCATGCAAGCGCTTGCTTTTGTGGCAAACGGTTGAGCCAGGTTCTATCGGGATTTGCGGAAAGTGATCACCTTATGGCCCATATAGTTTGTCACCGCTCCAACAGCGATGGCAACACCATGTGCGAGTGCTTGCGCGATAAAGAGCGGCAGGGTTGTCATGAGCATTGCATTTAAACCAACAGACAGCCCAAGCACGATGAGAGCAGAGAACAGGTTCACCCCAAGAAAGATCAGTACCTGTCGTTTGATGCTCTCGGGTTTCTGCGCCCCTACAAACACGAAATGCTTATAGAGGGTGTATCCAACACTCATTCCAATGAAATAAGCCAGCAACACCGCCAGCCAGAACGGCATGAACACAGACAGTGCAATCCGCAACAGCCAGTTTACAAAAGCAGCAAGACCACCAGCTAACAAAAAGCGGATGATCTGCCTGAACTCTGGGCTGGTGTCATAAGAAGATTTCAGCGCAGCAAGGCGAGCGGCAACCATCAGATCAAATAGCCTCCGAACCAGGCAAACAAGAACAGAATGGCCAGAATACCACCAAGCACGAGGCTCTGCTTATCCTTCAATGCGAAGACCACAGGATCATCATTCAATTCCAGTCTCTGGCATTTCAGCCAGACACGACCAAGCCAAAGAAACAGAATGGGTGGCATGCCCCACAAAAGCACAGCTGCAGAATAAAAGTTGGCGTTGAATGCTTCATTGGTCAGGTAAAGCACCATAACCAGCGTTGCAGCCAGTCCACTTGCCGAGCCGAGTGCAAGCAACATCGGCAAATCTCTGTTTCGATACCCGCGCCCGGACATCTCCCCATTTGTACCAGCCTCCACATGGCGGCCAAGCTCCGTATGGCGTTTTGCCAAAGACAGCGAGAGGAACAAATACATAGAGAAGACAAAGAGCCAGGGGGAGGGCGGCACGTCAACCAGCGTCACACCAACCCCAAGACGCATTGTGAACAGCACCGCCAGCACAGCCGTGTCGAGCAAAGGTACCCGCTTCAGATAGAAGGAGTAGGCAACCGTTGTTACTAAGTAGGCGAAAAGACCCAACACGACAAAGGGGCCCAATGCCGCCGCGATAGCAAAGCTCAGAGCAAACCCCAAAGGGATAGCCAGCATTGCATGGGCAATCTTCAGCTTGCCCGATGCCAGAGGCCTTGCCTTCTTGCTCCAATGCTGGCGATCTGCTTCAAGATCCCAAAGGTCGTTCAACAAATAAGTGGAGCTTGCAAGAATGCCGAGAGCCACAAAGCCCAGTACCGCACTCGCCCATGCTTCAGGGTTCAAAGCCTGACCACCCAGAATAAGAGGCACAAAGAGCAGCGTGTTCTTTGCCCACTGATGGAGGCGTAAACTCTTCAGGAGAGGCCGAAAAAAACCATCAGGTCTTGCAAAGGTCTTTTCTACCTCCCCACATCGCATCGCTTTTTGAGATAAACTGTCGGAAGGGTGGACGATTAAGGAGCGGACAGCGCTTTTAAAGACAGGCAGATCGGAAATACTATCACCAGCATACGCAAAACCATCCGGAAACCTTTGTTCCAGATAGCTAGCTTTGTTGCCTGATTTCAGATTGATCTTGCCGTTGCTGGCGTGAACTTCATTAACAAAACCGAGCCGACTGGCAACTGCGATAGCTAAAACTTCATCAGCGGCTGTCGCCATATGAACGTCACGTCCTTTGCCAGCTTCTGCACGAGCATAGGCAACAACATCTTCGTTCAATGGCAAATTATCGATTTTTAAATCTACGCGAATGGCCAGTTGCTGTTTTACATAAGCGCGCCCGCGAAAGAGCCAATAAAAAACAACGAATAAATTCAAAGGGTTTGACTTGAGGAGCAGAATGAGTGCTTCAAAAAAGCAATCCGTCCGTATCAACGTGTGATCAAGATCTAATATAAGCGGTAGTTGTAATTCAGGTTCCGCCGACCTCTGAAGTCTCTGAATATCTTCCATATGCCCCACCCGAAGACTCTGCCCGGTAAAGAGTATGGGTTATGAATACCTAACTAATTACTCTCAATTTTGGTTAATAGTGTCTGCGAATGATTCAGATGTTTTTTCTTGGAAATTTTATTGGACGCAAAACTACTTAAAAAGCTTACAAAGCCTAGGATTGTGCAAGGTTCCTAGCCAAACGATCTAGCTACATTTCCCCCAGGATATGATGCAGCGGGCATTTCTTGCGAAGAATACAATTGAATAAGAGAAAAACTACGTTAGAGTGCGTACCGGGATATGCGTATCTGCCAGCAGCGAGGGGAACTGAGCATAAAGCCACTCGTGGGGAGCTGCTAACAGGCGAAATAATTTCTATTTTGCGTTGCTCTCAGGAAAATATGCAATTTTTTGAGTTTGCCCTTCAATTGAGGTGAACTCTAGATCCTATTGAGAAATGTATCCAAGTCGGCGCTGTTGGGGAACAGGCGACCGATGTAGTGAGGAGATTCCTAGATGAAATTCAGCAAAAGCTCTCTTTTGGCGAGCGTAGTCGGCACCGCATTGCTATCTACCTCTGCATTTGCTGCGGGTGTTCATCCAGAAACAGGCGAGAAACTCGCTGACGACCAGACTTTCACATACCGTATTCTCGACGAGCACTCTTCATTTGACCCACAGGTCAACGAAGACGTATCCGGCTCCGAGATCTCACGTAACTTGTTTGAAGGTCTTTACAGCCAGGACAACCTTGGCAACCTGGTACCAGGTGTTGCTCTGAGCCACACTGTTTCTGACGACAACCTGACTTACACGTTCAAGCTTCGCGACAATGCTAAGTGGTCTGATGGCAAGCCTGTAACTGCAGGTGATTTCGTATATGCATGGCGCCGTTTGGCTAGCCCGGAACTCGCATCTCCATACCAGTGGTATGCTGAATTGATGTCCGTTGAGAATGCAGACGCCATCGTTAAAGGCGACATGAAGCCTGAAGAACTCGGCATCAAAGCTATTGACGATCACACTCTTGAAGTAAAGCTGACAAAGCCATTGCCTTACTTCACTGCAATGACCACCCACTCCAGTACTTTCCCATCTCCTAAGTGGGCGATCGAAGCACACGGAGCTGAGTGGACTAAGCCGGAAAATATCGTTTCTAACGGCGCTTATAAGCTGGTAAAGCACGTTCCGCAGGAAACTGCTATTATGGAGCGTAACACCAATTACTGGGACAACGAGAGCACAATCATCGACAAGGTTGAAACCCTTGTAATCAACGATGAAAACATCGCTCTGACCCGTTACCTTGCTGGCGAAACCGACCGCACCGAAGTTCCTGCAGGTCAGTTCCCACGTTTGAAGAAAGAGTATCCAGATCAGGCTGTGGTTTTCCCACGTCTCTGCTCTTACTACTACACCTTCAACCTGTCTGATTCCGGTCCGGAAGAGTTTAAAGATGTTCGTGTTCGCAAGGCACTGGCATACGCTCTTGACCGCCGCGTCATCACCGACGCAGTTCTTCAGGGCGGCCAGTTCCCAGCTTACACCTTCACTCCTGCTGTAACAGCTGGCTTTGAAGTTCCAAAAGTGGACTTCGCTGGTTGGTCCCAGCAAGAGCGTGATGCAAAAGCGAAAGAACTGCTTGAAGCTGCTGGCTTCACCAAAGACAACCCGCTTGAGTTTGACCTCGTTTACAACACTTCTGAAGGCCACAAGAAAATCGCTATTGCGATGACCCAGATGTGGAAGCAGAAGCTTGGCGTTAAAGTCAACATGAACAACATGGAATGGAAGACATTCCTGAACGAGCGTGGCAACCAGAACTTTGAGCTTGCTCGTGGTGCATGGTGTGGCGATTACAACGAAGCCTCTACCTTCCTTGACCTGATGGATTCAGAATCCGGTTACAATGACGGTAAGTTTGTAAACGCTGAAGTTGATGAGTTGCTGTCAGGCGCAAAATCAACTGCAAACCCACAGCCAAATTACACTCGTATTGAAGAGATCATGTCTGCAGAAATGCCAGTCATTCCGATCTACCACTACACCAACGTTTACATGATGAACGCACAGTTGAAAAACTGGCCGATCAAAAACGCTGAGCAGAACTGGTACGCTAAAAACCTCTACAAGGTTGCGAAGTAATCCAGCAATCAAGAGCACCGGTGTCCTAGACGCCGGTGTTTTTGCATCTTTTTGTTGCTGAATCACCCGTTCTTCATACGAGACACTAATAACAATGCTCAGCTACATCCTACGAAGAGTGGCTATCGCAATTCCTACATTGCTGCTGCTCATAATAATCTCATTCTTGCTCATGCATGCGGCACCCGGTGGCCCATTCACATCCGAGCGTCCGCTCCCTCCTGCGGTTCTTGCCAACATTGAGGCCAAGTATGGCCTGAATAATCCAATATACGTTCAAATCGTCAACTATATTGGTGGAATCATTACAGAATTCGACTTCGGCCCATCCTTTAAGTACAAGGACCGAAGCGTAAATGACATCATCGCACACGGTTTTCCAGTCACACTGACCTACGGCTTCCTGTCGTTTGCAGTCGCAGTCATTGTTGGAGGCGCGCTAGGTATCGCAGCAGCGCTCAAACAGAACAGCTGGCTTGATTACTTTGCCGTTGGTGTTTCTATCGGTGCGCAGGTGCTGCCTAACTTTGTTATGGCACCAATCCTTGTTCTGGTGTTCACTTTGTGGCTGGGCTGGTTGCCTGGTGGCGGTTGGAACGACGGGCAGTGGAACCACCTGATCTTGCCGGTGATCGCACTTTCTACCAGCTACATGGCATCCGTTGCGCGTTTGACGCGATCCTCCATGCTGGAAGTGTTGCATACCAACTTTATCCGCACAGCAATGGCTAAAGGCCTGCCGTATAAAGTTATCATCTTCAAGCACGCACTTAAGCCTGCTTTGCTGCCAGTCATGTCTTATCTCGGCCCTGCATTCGTCTCCATGATCACAGGTTCCGTTATCATTGACATGTACTTCTCGACCGGTGGTATCGGCCAGTTCTATGTGAACTCAGCACTCAACCGAGATTACGCTGTGATGATGGGTATCACGATCCTCATCGGTGGTCTCACCATTCTCTTCAATCTCATTGTCGACATCCTGTACGCATGGGTCGACCCGAAGATTAGATACTGAGGGCTGAGCACATGATGGTAGATGTTCAAAAAATGGAGCAGTTGGCAGACAATCTGGCTGCTCAAGAAGAAGTCGTAGGGCGTTCTCTGTTCGCAGATGCCCGTCGCCGCTTTTTCAAAAACAAGGCTGCAGTGGTCAGCCTGATCCTTTTGTGCGGTGTATTCCTGTTCTCAACCCTCGGTCACATGATCGCAGTTTGGTCCAACGAAGAGATCGATTGGGGTATTCTGGGTCAGATCGCAGAGCTCGGCGCACCAAACCTCGAGAACGGTCACTATTTTGGGGCCGATGAACTTGGCCGGGATCTGTTCGCTCGTGTCATTCAGGGAACTCAAATCTCGCTGATGGTCGGCATCGTCGGCGCCTTGATCGCTGTTGTCGTTGGCACATTGTACGGCGCGATCGCGGGTTATTCTGGTGGTAAAGTCGACAACGTCATGATGCGTATCGTCGATATTCTGCAGTCCATTCCTTACATGTTTGTTCTGATCCTGCTGCTAGTGGTGTTCGGGCGTTCAATCTTCATGCTCTTCGTGGGTATCGGTTTGATCTCCTGGCTCGATATGTCTCGTATTGCACGTGGACAGACACTGACGCTGAAGAACAAAGAGTTTGTTGAGGCTGCAATCGCAACTGGCGTAAAGCCGATCACGATCATCCTTCGTCACATCGTGCCGAACCTGCTGGGTGTTGTGGTCGTGTACTCAACCCTTCTGGTCCCGCAGATGATCCTGACCGAGAGCTTTATTTCATTCCTTGGTCTGGGTGTTCAGGAGCCTAACACCAGCTGGGGTGCGTTGATTGCTGAAGGCGCTGGAACAATGCAGTATGGCACGTTGTGGCAGCTGGCATTCCCAATGTTCTTCTTCATCATCACTCTGTTCAGCTTTTTCTTTATCGGCGACGGTCTGCGCGATGCGCTTGATCCTAAAGACCGGTAGGAGGTGAAATCGTGGCACTCTTGGATATCCAAAATCTACGGATCACCTACAACACTCCAGACGGAGTGGTAGAAGCCGTAAGAAACGTAAACCTGCAGATCGACAAGGGTGAGACCCTCGCGATCGTGGGTGAATCCGGCTCTGGTAAAAGCCAGACGGCCTTCGCGACCATGGGGCTTCTGCCTCATAATGCGCAGGTTTCCGGATCGATTAAGTATCAGGGTCAGGAGATCATCGGACTTTCTCATGAGGGAATGAACAAGCTTCGCTCCAATGAGATCGCGATGATCTTTCAGGACCCAATGACCTCCCTGAACCCGTATTTGCGCATCTCGGACCAGATGGCTGAGACGCTCATTTACAACTCGCCAGACGGCAAGCGCATGAAGAAGAAAGATGCGATTGCTGAATGTGTGCGGATGCTCGAAGCGGTGAAGATCCCGAATGCAAAAAACCGCATTCACCTTTACCCGCATGAGTTCTCCGGCGGCATGCGCCAGCGTGTGATGATCGCAATGTCTTTGCTGTGTCGTCCAAAGCTGCTGATTGCAGATGAGCCGACAACCGCACTGGATGTGACCGTTCAGGCACGCATCATGGATCTGCTGGTGGAACTTCAGGAAGAGTTCCACATGGCGATTGTTCTCATCACCCATAACCTCGGCATCGTGGCAGGCTCCTGTGAGCGCACCATGGTGATGTACAAGGGTGAGGTGATGGAGCAGGGCTCTACTGTCGATATCTTCGGCAAGCCGAGCCATCCATACACGCAAGGTTTGCTGAGCGCTGTTCCACGTCTGGATCAGGACGAAGAGCGCCTTGTTACGCTGGATCGCAGCTTTGAAACCCAAATGGCGGAGGGCTGATTTTGAGCACGAAAGAGCCAATCTTATCCGTTCGCGACATGCGGGTGGAATTCAAGATCAAAAAGCAAAATGCTTTGCCTTGGCATCAGCCAGACATTCTGCGCGCGGTTAAAGGTGTTTCCTTTGATCTGGCAGAAGGGGAAACCCTCGGCATCGTTGGTGAATCCGGCTGTGGCAAGTCCACTCTTGCCCGTGCGATCATTCGTATGATCCCATCTCAGGGCGGCGAAGTGTTCTGGCAGGGTCGCGACCTGATGAAGATGAACGAGAAAGATCTTCTGGCGACCCGCAAGGAAATCCAGATGATCTTTCAGGATCCTCTCGCATCACTCAACCCGCGCCTGACTGCTGGCCAGATCATCGCGGAACCGCTGAAAACGCACTATCCGAACACATCCAAGGATGAAGTGAAGAAGCAAGTGCGTGAGCTCATGGAGAAAGTTGGTCTGTCCGCACGGATGATCAACCGCTATCCGCACGAGTTCTCTGGCGGGCAGTGTCAGCGTATCGGTATCGCGCGTGCGCTGATCACCAATCCTAAGCTGATCATCTGCGACGAGCCTGTTTCCGCGCTTGACGTATCTGTTCAGGCACAGGTGGTGAACTTGCTGATGGACCTGCAGAAAGAGCTCGGCCTGTCTCTGCTGTTCATTGCACACGATCTGAGCGTGGTGAAGCACATCAGCAACCGCATCATGGTTCTTGAGTTTGGTGACATCGCTGAGATCGGCGAAGCCCATGACGTGATCCACAATCCGCAGAGCCCTTACACCAAAGAGCTGATCAATGCGGTGCCGATCCCTGATCCTATTGCGGAACGCAAGCGCATCGCGGAACGGCGTGCGTTGGAAGCAAAAGCCTAAAAGAATTTGTATCCTGGATACAACAGACGGCGGGGCAAATGCTCCGCCGTTTTTTTATGTTTTGCATTTGAAGACCGACGCTGCCACATTGCCGCTCCAACCAATTATATCTGCCCTTCAAGGCCATCATTATGCGCGAAACTCATAAAGGCTCCTGCCTGTGCGGGACCGTTCAATTTCAGATTCAGGCCACCTTCCAGAAGTTCTATTTCTGCCACTGCAACTATTGCCGCAAAGGAACCGGCTCCGTTCACGGCTCCAATCTCTTTTCCTTTGATGCAGACTTCGCCTGTACCAGTGGAGAGGAGTCCATAAAGTCCTACAATGTGCCGTCCACCCAGCACCGCAGAAGCTTTTGCGAAGAATGCGGTTCTCCAGTACCGACACATGACCGAGAAAACAACTTCCTCGTTGTGCCTGCCGGGTCACTGGACACACCTGTCGATACCCAGCCGACGGCGCACATCTTCATGGCCAGCAAGGCAAACTGGGATGATCATCTGGAAGACGTCACGAAGTTTGATAAGTTCCCTGAGTAATCCTAGGCTTTGTCTGTAACCTGTTCACTCGGCAAGCCCTTCTGCTTCCAGTCCATCCAGAACTTCAGGCCCATGCCAACCAGAAGCCCCCAGAATGCTGCCCCAATGCCAAAGAAGGACAGACCGGACGCAGTGATCAGGAAGGTCAAAATGGCGGGCTCACGACTTGGCGCGTCTTTCAGCATGCCCTGAACCGAGACGGTAAGTGTTCCAATCAACGCCAGTCCGGCAACGCCGCCAATCAAAATGCGCGGTGCCAGTTCAACCACACCGACAAACCCGGCAGAAAAGATGCCGAAGATGATATAAACAACTCCCGCAATCACTGCGGCCCAATACCGCTTTGCAGGGTCTTTGTGAGCATCTTCATTGGCACATATGGCAGCTGTGATGGCAGCAAGGCTGATCCCGTGCCCGCCAAATGGTGCACTGAGGACGGAACCAACACCTGTCCAGCTGAAAAGTGGCCCGGGAACGGGCTCATACCCAAAGGAACGCAGGATCGAGACACCCGGAATATTCTGGGACGCCATCGTCACGATGTAGATCGGTATTCCAATCCCAATCAAAGCAGAGAGTGAGAACTCCGGCATGACGAACACCGGAGCTTGCACCAGTTTCAGCGAGCTGAGGCTTGAGGTATCTGCATGGAAATAAAGCACGACAAGAAAGGCCAACAAGGCAGCTGGAACGGCCAGTAACTTGTTGATCTGTCCCGCAACAAACCATGCCAACACAACAGGCAAGGCGAGGGCAGGGATTTCGGCCACCGCTTCAAAGGGTACAAGACACAGCGGCAGAATGACGCCTGCCAGCATAGCCTGGGCCAGAGTAACCGGGATCAGGCCAACAATGCGGCCCAGGGGCTTCCAAAGCCCTGTAATGACCACAAGCACCCCAGCAAACACGAAGGCACCGACAGCGGCTGCAAATCCGCCCTCTGGAAGACCGGAGGTCGCCAACAACGCGGCACTGGGTGTGGACCAGGCGACAGAAATGGGCACACGCTTCCACAAGCTGAAGCCGATACCGCAAATCCCCATGGCGATGGCAAGTGCCATAAGGCCAGAGGTTGCTTGTTCTGCACTTGCGCCAACCCCGCTCAATCCATGCAACACAATGGCAAATGAACTGGCAAACCCAACAAAAGCAGAAAGAATACCAGCGCTGGTCGCACTAGCTGAAAGGGAGGAAGACATTAGGGCCCTGCAACAAGCTGTTGGCGTGAACCTCTCAAATTTGGGGAACAGAGAAGTCGCGCGAGGCGTGAGGAGATCTACCGGTAATGCTAACAGCCATGGTGCTGTGAGCAAGCCTTCAACCAGCACATTTATTTGAATTTTGCTCAACAAACACGTGTAGGGCTTCATCTCATTGAAAACACTATAATTTATCAGGACCCAATTATCGGGAGAGGTTTTTCAATATTTACGTTCGAAGGTAGCCTGATAGGCTTTTCCAATCTTTGGCGGTATTGCGGATTGGCCTCATGTTCTCACTTGATGATCGGCGCAGAATTCTTGTGACAGGAGGTTCAGGCTTTCTGGGCTCCTATCTCAGTGAGACTCTTTTGGAGGCAGGGCATGAAGTGCTGTGCCTCGATAACTTCTTCACCGGCACCCGCATGAATGTGGAACATTTGCTGGATCACAAAAGGTTTGAGCTGTTACGACACGATGTGTGCCAGCCGCTGTTTGTTGAGGTGGATGAAATCTACAATCTCGCCTGTCCGGCTTCCCCCGTTCACTATCAGTTTGACCCTGTGCAGACCACCAAGACCAGCGTGCTTGGTGCCATCAACATGCTGGGACTGGCAAAGCGGGTTAAGGCCAAGATCCTACAAGCTTCCACCTCAGAAATATATGGCGACCCGCAGGTCCACCCGCAGCCGGAAGAGTATTGGGGTAACGTCAACCCCATTGGCGTACGCTCTTGTTATGATGAGGGAAAACGCTGCGCAGAGACGCTGTTTTACGACTACTACCGACAAAACAACATCAACATCAGGGTCATGCGGATTTTCAACACCTATGGCCCGCGCATGCACCCCAATGATGGGCGTGTAGTTTCCAACTTCATCATGCAAGCGCTGACGAACAAGCCGATCACTCTGTATGGCGATGGCATGCAAACGCGGTCTTTTTGTTACCGGGATGATTTGGTGGACGGGATGATCAAACTGATGAATGCGCCGGACCACATTTCCATGCCGGTCAACATCGGCAACCCCAAGGAATTCACCATCAAGCAACTCGCAGAGCTTGTGCTGGAGCTAACCGGGTCCAAGTCCCGGATCATCAGGGAGCCTCTACCTCAGGATGATCCGCTCCAGCGCAAACCTGACATCACCCGCGCCCGGGATTATCTGGGCTGGCGCCCAACCACAGAGTTGCGCGAGGGTCTAGTCAAAACAATCCAATACTTTGAAGAGCTTATGTCCAAGCAAGGAGAGACAGAGGCGAAGAAGCTTATGCCTGCGGAGTAGGGTAGCTCTTTAAAGCAGTTCGCATTTAAGTTGAAACACCTGAACTGCTTTAGTCTTTGTTTTTGCGTATCTTTATCCGAAAACCGGTTTCCACTTTTCGGAGATACGCTGTAGCAAATGCAGTTTTCTACCACCCCATCGGGTGATGGTCGCTGAAGAAACCGCCATTTGGTCCGGCTTCTGGCAGTGTGGCGAGCCATATTCCGGTTTCGGCACCTTGCTCTGGTGTTCGTGGCGCAGTTTCACCGCCCATTCGGGTAGCGACCCATCCTGGGCACATGGAGTTGATTTTCACACAAGACGGCAGTTCGCGTGAAAGCGCAAGGGTTAGGGCATTGAGCGCTGCTTTCGCCACGCCATAAGCGCCGGGGCCAGCCAACCCTTCAGTGAAAGACCCCCAGTTGGAGCTCATGTTCACAATGCGCCCGTATTGCCTGTCAATCATTGCAGGAGCTGCACGTCGGATCAGGTGATACGGACCATGCACCATCACTTGCATGCTTTGTTCAAATTGTGCAGGGTTTTCCAGCATCGGTTCTTCATAGAGAACGCCTGCGTTGTTCACCAGAACATCAATAATCCCAATGTCATCAAAGGCCTGCTCGATAGAGCGCAAGTCCGCGACATCCAGATGCACATGCCCGCAGTCAAGTTGCTTGGCAGCTTCTGCACCGGCTTCCGCATTGCGCGAGCCGATAATGACGTCAAGACCTTCTTTTTTCAGTCCTTTTGCGATGGCATACCCAATGCCCCTGTTACCACCGGTAATCAACGCACGTCTGGCCATCTGGCACCTCTGATCAGTTCACACCAACATTCATCTGCAATTAAATAAGTAATTCATTTTTATATGATCATCAAGGCTCGCCACTGAGAAAGTGATCAGGGTCTTTTCCCTCATCCAAGTTGTAGGCAAAACGGAAGGGTTCTGGGTTAAAGTACTCGCGATAATACTGAATTTTACCATGAGGCACGTGGAACAAGCCGCCATAAATCTGGTTGTATTCCCGTCCTGTGGTCAGTATCTCGACCTCCCCCGTAAACTCCGCAAAGACCCATTCAGGCGATATCATCGGGTAGAATTTCAGGTTGGAGGTGAAATCCGCTTCTCCAGCATTTTCCGGCCATGCGCTGTAGTGCTTGATCAGGTTCGCCTTGCCTTCCACCACATCCGGAAAGCCATCAGGCGAGTAGGGCATATCTTGCACGGCCTTTTCCGACCAGACATCGGCAAGCGCTTCCATATCCTTATTTTCCAAGGCTTTAAGGAACTTAACGACAGCAGCTTGCGCCTTGCGTCGTTTCAGGAAAGCAGGTGGATGGGCCTTGGCTCTGCTCTTGGCTGTCTCCAATATATCGCCATTGCCATTCTCACTCTTCAGCACAAAACTATGCTTGAAGATACGCCAGTGATTGCTGCGCTTATGCAGGCGGAACTGATAGAGGCCCTCGACCTCCCAAACCTTGTCACCAACATACAGCTGCCCCGCAACCGAGCACGAGGCGTTGGCGATGCCTTCCTCGATGCGGATATTGAAATCATTGAGAGAATGGCGCATCAGGTCGAACCCCGGCAGCAGCTCTGCCCAGTCCATCAACTGTTGTTCCCGTGTCTTCTTATGCGCTGTGCCACCAAGCAGCGAGCTGTAATCCATCTCCACGTGGTCGCTATAAAGCAGGCCAAGGCTCTCATAATCCCCCCGATCAAAGCAGTTTACAACGCCTTCCAGCACCGTGGTTATGGCAGCGGTGTCTTTTGCTGTTTCAAGGTCGGACGGGTCGCTCATGAAAGATCCTGCTTAAAGCGTGGAAAGGAAGTGCTCAGCGACAGCTTCCAAAGCCCGGTCAATGGGTTGGGTCTTGTCATAAAAGTCAAACTGGCTGACATCCTCAAACCACAACGTGGTCGCCCGGTCACCCATACGCCGCGCAAACTCCTTGGCACCTTTGGGGATCGCGGCAGCCTCACTGTGCACAATCAGCGTTGGTTGATTTTGCTTGTCCGCCGTGTGCACACCATCAAACGTCAGCCACGCTTCCCACGAGGCCAGATTGAACTTGTTGTCAAACTCCGGGATCAGACCGCGGTCTTCCTCGGTGTAGTACTCGACGTCAAACATCAGTGCGGTGTCATCAACTTTACTCGCGGCTACAATGTAGCGCGGCTCTTCATGGGTCAGCGCATCGCGGCCCACCTTCATCAAGCTGCTGACGCCTTCCACACCGCCGTAAACCTCTGAGATAATTTCCGAATTATGAAGCCATGGAGCGACAAGTGCCAGTGAGTGAACGTGCCGGTTTCCACCTGTTGCAGCACTCATGTACCCTGCTGAAGCACAAATTCCCAATCCGCAGATCCTGTCCGGATTCACATCCGGGCATCGTCCCATAAAATCAATAGCCGCGCGGATATCATCCGTCTTGCGGGCAGGGTCTTCCAGATACTTGGTTTTGCCATCATGCGCAGAAAGACCCCAGCCACGAAAATCGAATGCCAGCGCTACAAAGCCACGCATGGCAAGCTCAGAGGCGTAAAGACCTGCCATCTGCTCTTTCACTGAAGTCCAGGCTCCGGTGACCACAACCCCGGGAAGCTTGCCGTTGGGCGGTCTTTTTTTCGGGAGGTAGAGATCCCCATGCAAGACTTCACCGTGACACTCAAACTCCACGGGCCGTACTTCAACCTTGTCCAGATTATTACCGAGCTTCTTCCTCTCAGGCATTGGCTGATCCTTGGTTCTTTGCGCAATTGTTAAAGACTAGGATCAACCAAAGACCAGAACAGGCCTTTAACAGGCAACATGGGCTTGTCCGCATCGTAAAAACGTAACTGCACGAACACTGCAAAATCGCTTAAACTCCTAGCAGACCAGAGCCGGACGCTGGGTCATTCGCACAATCCATTGATTGTAGTTTAGAATTATCTAAATTATATATTGCTTTCTTAGCCGGCTACTCCCATATAAGCCGTGTTGCAGAAACGAGGCCTGAGATGAACGAGAAAGTCGCGCACTGGAATGCGGTTTATGATGCTCGCGAAGAAGAGTATCTGACCTGGTATGAGACCCAGCCAACACTGTCTTATCAGCTCGTCACCCAGCATCTCAAACTGGGCGAAACCTTCATTGATGTGGGCGGTGGCGCTTCCAAACTGATAAGCATACTGCACGCTGCAGGTTATGGACCGCTTGCCGTTCTTGATATCTCATCTGTCGTGCTGGACGCTGGCAAAGAACGTCTTGGCGGCGTTGCGGATGATGTAGAGTGGATCAACGCAGACATCACCAACTGGACACCAGAGAAGACCTATCAGGTCTGGCATGACCGGGCTGTCTTCCACTTCCTCACGGAGATTGAAGACCAGAAAGCCTATATAAACGCGTTGGTTAAGGCTGTTCCCGTTGGTGGCACTGCAATCATCTCCAGCTTTGCCGAGGATGGTCCTGAGAAATGTTCCGGTCTTCCAGTGCAGCGGTACTCTTCGCGCACACTTGCCGCGAAACTTCAGGCGCTTGCGCCGGGTGTCTTTGCGCTGACGGATGCCCAAACGCATACTCACATTACGCCAAAGAAAAACCAGCAGAATTTCCAGACAAGCGTGTTCGAGCGCGTTGCGTAATATGTAAAAGACCGACTTGAGAACCCTGTAAGCCCCTATTAGAACGGCGGAATTCAGCAAGCGATCTATATTTATCAGAAATCATAGATGGCGATTTACCATCATCTTGGCAAAATGTTGTCCCATCATGTGTTTCTAATCAGACTGCTTGCAGAGTTAAGTATGTAGCAGGCGACGATTTGGGAAAGAGGCGAATTATGAGTGATACGAACAGGTCCCACTCCGAGTATTCAGAGGACTTCCTTGTACCTGCTTCCAAATCTTCCATTCTCGAAGCCGCTATAACCTGCTTTGAGAAGTTCGGTTACTTTGAGACCACTTACGCTGATATCGCCGCAAACGCTGGCCTGAAGGTGAAGGATGTAACGCAGGTCTTTCCTACGAAAGATCAGGTACTTGCCGAATACATCACCACCTATGAAGATGCCCTGCGCATTCAGCTGGATGACCATGACAAGGACGAGGAAACGCAGCTGCAGCAGATTTACTTCATCTGCAAAACAGCGCTGATTTTCCTGCGCACTCACAGGGTGATCACCGCCATCTGGTTTGAGTTCTATCGCCACAACGTGGCCAAGGTGGTTTTGCGCCGTTTCTTCGGGCAGATCAAAGCCCGGCTTTCCGATCTGGTCAAGGAAGGTATAGAGCAGGGTAATATCAAAGAGAAAGACGAGCACGACGTGGTGGAAGCTATAATCGCTCTCGTCGAAGGGACTTTGATCATTTCCCGTCTTGAAGAGTCGACAGACTTCGAACAGCGCTTCGACAATTCATGGTCGATCATGGAAGAGGGTCTGCGGGCATAACTCAGCCCCGGCCTTCACCCCAGTCATAAACAATCCCCGCTGGTCCACTCAGGGAATTACCCGCATTGAAATCCTTGTGAATAGACGTCATAAGGGATATTCCGAAGTGGGCTAGACGACCGGTCTATTTTTAATTAAAACACACCTTATGAAGATGAAGAAAAGCGAAGCCACAAGACTACACATCTTGGAAACCGGGCGTAAATTGATAGCAGAGCAGGGTTTTTCCAGCATGGGCCTGAGCGTACTGTTAAAAACCGCCGGCGTTCCGAAAGGCTCATTCTATCATTACTTCGAGTCCAAAGAGCACTTTGGTTGCGTACTCGTCCAACAATACCTAGATGAATATATGAGAAGCTTGGATGCCCTGCTTGCGACAGAGGCTCTAAGCATGCGTGAAAAGCTGTTCCAGTACTGGCACCTTTGGGAGAACTATCAGCACTCCGAGGATGCATCAAAGCACTGTCTGATCGTAAAGCTAAGCGCGGAAATAGCAGACATTTCTGAAGATATGAGAGAGCTGTTGGCCCAGATGACCACCAGAGTAGAGAAACGTTTAGGCGACATCATAGAAGCCGGCATCAAAGACGGTTCTATGGCACCCAAGTTAGAAGCCAGAATGGCCGCTCAGGTGCTCTACCAGATGTGGCTCGGCGCCAGCCTCATCGGAAAAGTTACACGAGATAAGAAACCACTCCAGAAAGCACTGGAGGTCACAGAAATAATGCTGCCTGCTGCATAACGCCATCAACCCGTATGAACCCTAGTCCATCAGACGCCAGTCCAAAATCTAAGGTGAAGATATGAAAGTCTTCTATGACACTGACACTACAGCAGAAAACGGACGCTCCGCCAAACCGACGTTGAGCGACGAAGCTGCTAAAATTCGAGTGACCCCTCCAGGAGTTGAAGGCCCTGGCATTACACCAGAAGAACTCTTCGCAGTGGGTTATGCCTCTTGCTTTGAGCATTCGCTAAAAATGGTTTCCGGACACAAGGAATACCCGTTGAACTCCATTGAGGTGCGTGCAGAAGGCAACGTTATCGAAAAAGCAGAGGGTGGATATGTACTGGATATTGACCTGCACCTGGAATTCTCTGGTTTGACCCGTGAGCAAGCCGATGACGTGATCCAGACAGCACACACGCTTTGCCCGTACTCCAACGCGATTTGTGGCAATGTTGACCTGCGCGTTTACACCAAGCTGAATTCATAAAATCTAATAATAACAAAGCATTACTGACATTAATTGAGGAACCTGAAATGCCGCAGAATACCGAAGTGAACCGCCAGATTGTGCTGGCGGAACGCCCTGTCGGGGCTCCAACATCCAAAAACTTCCGTCTTGAAGAAGCCGCTATCCCGACACCGGGTGAAGGCGAGATGCTGCTGCGTACGGTTTATCTGTCTCTGGACCCGTATATGCGCGGTCGTATGAGCGATGCCAAATCCTATGCAGACCCGGTTGAAATTGGCGATGCTATGGTCGGCGGAACTGTTTCTGTCGTGGTGAAATCCAACCTGAAGAACTTCAGCGAAGGCGACTGGGTGGTGAGCCTGGGTGGTTGGCAAGACTACTCAATTTCCAACGGCGAGATGGTTTTCAACCTTGGCAAAGAGCCAGCAATGCCATCCTGGGCACTGGGTATTATGGGCATGCCGGGCTTCACCGCCTACGCTGGTCTGTTGGAAATTGGCGAGCCGAAACCGGGTGAAACCATTGCTGTTGCAGCAGCTTCCGGCCCAGTTGGCGCAACCGTTGGCCAGATCGGCAAGATCAAAGGCTGCCGCGTTGTTGGCATCGCGGGCGGTGCGGAAAAGTGCAAGCACGCCGTCGATAACCTTGGTTTTGACGTCTGTCTTGACCGCAACTCTCCAACCTTCGCGCAGGACCTGAAAGCCGCCTGTCCGGACGGAATTGACGTTTATTTTGAGAACGTTGGCGGTGCTGTGTTTGATGCGGTCTTGCCGCTTCTCAACGCAAATGCCCGTATTCCGCTGTGTGGATTGATCTCTCAATACAACGCAACAAGCCTGCCGGATGGTCCGGATCGTATGGGCCTGTTGATGGGCACTTTGCTGGTGAAGAAGATCCGCATGCAGGGCTTCATCATCTTTGACAGTTTCCCAAATCTTTACCCTAAATTCGCAGCGGATATGCAGCAGTGGATTGCAGAGGGTAAAGTGAAGTACCGCGAGCAAATGGTAGACGGTTTGGAAAATGCGCCGGAAGCTTTCATGGGCCTCCTCGAAGGCAAGAACTTCGGCAAACTCGTCGTAAAAATCGGCGACTAATCTCTAAACGAGAACAACAAAAACAACACGAACACCAGTGCCACGGCACTGGTGGCTACTCCCCCTATGCCTGCTGAAAGGTAGATCACAATGAACGTGCTTATGGTCCTCACATCCCACGACGAGCTGGGCAACACAGGCGAAAAGACCGGCTTCTGGCTAGAAGAGTTCGCGGCCCCTTACTACGTCTTCAAAGACGCTGGCGCGACAATCACTCTGGCCTCTCCTGCTGGCGGACAGCCTCCATTGGATCCCAAAAGCGACCTGCCGGATTTCCAGACTGCCGCAACTGACCGCTTTAAGGCTGATGCTGCTGCAAACGAAGCTTTGGCCAACACCGTGAAACTGGACAGCGTTTCTGCCGATGCATTTGACGCTGTGTTTTACCCCGGTGGCCATGGCCCACTGTGGGATCTGGTAGATAACACAGCCTCTATCTCTCTGATCGAGCAGCTGTATTCCGCTGGCAAACCTGTCGGCGTTGTCTGTCATGCCTCTGCCGCACTGGTCAACGCTAAGGCTGCAGATGGCTCTGCGCTGGTTAACGGCAAGAAGGTCACTGGCTTTTCCAATACAGAAGAAGACGCTGTGCAGCTGACTGACGTTGTGCCGTTGTTGGTGGAAGATGCCTTGCAGGAAAAAGGCGCAATCTATGAGAAGGGCGCTGACTGGGGTTCTTTCATTCTGGAAGATGGCAATCTGATCTCCGGTCAGAACCCGGCTTCCTCTGAAGCTGCAGCAAAAGCAATTCTGGCGCGCTTGAGCTAAGCCTCTAGCATTCCCCATTATGAGAACCGGTGCGGAGTTATGCTCTGTGCCGGTTTTTTATTGTCCGCTCCATGACGGGCATAAGTCCCACCAGTTCAGTTTGCGTTCCTTTGTGCGTTCGTTTGCGTTCTTTACGTTTTGCGTGCGTTGCAAGGTAAAATAAGCCACTCTTACGCAGCCTGCCTGGCACCCAGCAGAGCTTTGACCACCGCCTCCATCTTTTCCGAATAATCCTTCGCATTTGCAGAGGTAACAAAGACCCCTTTGGCAGCCAGCACGAGGACCATGGTTGTCTCTGCAGGAGAAGGCGAGAGCTGTCTGTCTTCGATGAATTTTTCTAAGCAGTTCTCAAAACGGTCGATAGGTGTTTCTGCTCTGGATGCGACCAGCTGTAACCCGCCCTCCAATATGTCAGCACCATGAGGTGACCGGCAGACCATCGATACATGATCCCCGCCCCACCGCTCGAACGCCTCCAGAATAGCATCCAGCGCAGCATCGGGTGGTGCGTTGTCCAACACGGCGATGGCCGTGTCATTCACCTCGGACATAAACTCCAGCAATGCCCAGTCACGCACATGATCTTTCGACTTGAAGCGATTGTACAGCGTCTGCCGTGTGACCCCGACAGCCTCTGCCAGATCACTCATGGTTGTCTTTTGAAGGCCGTAGTGGCTGAGCAGCTCGACCACGGGCTTGTAGTTGATCATCGATGCCATTTGACTCTTTTTACATTTTTTATATAACTTGTCAAAATTGAATGACGAGAATCTTTGGTTGGGCTCGCCCCACTGAAGGAAATGGAGTGTCCCCATGAAACGCTATCGTATCGGTTATGTTGCAGTGCCGGGCTTCAATGAATCCGAACTTGGCGAAATGCAGGCCGTTCTGGGTATCAATCCACTCAATCGTCCCAGTATTATTGGCGCGACCACAAAACCAGTAACTGGTCAGCATGGTCTGACCCTTGTGCCAAATCGTGTCTTTCAAGACCGCACACCACTCGATGTGCTGGTCATTCCAGACATTCCGACAGCAGCACAGGATGATCCTGCCTTCCACGCTTTTCTGACCGATCAGTGCTCGCGGGTTGCCTACGTGGTTGCCTCAAGCGGCGGCGTTCTTACGCTTGCCAAGGCCGATGTGTTGGAAGGCAAAACCGCAACTGCAGATGATCAGGGAACAAAATTGCTGGCTGACTACGGCGTCAAACCAGTGTTTGAACGCAGGGCAGTGGTGGATGGCAAATTTTACACCGCAGGTCATTCCACAGGCATGATCGAAGCTGCCTTCATGGTGCTGGAAAAGCTACGCGGCACCAGCTTTGCCAAGTTTGCAGAGCTGACACTGGAATACGACCCGCATCCTCAGTTCACCGCTCACACTCCAAAAAAGCCAGTGGAGCTGACAGCTGGCGATGCCCCAACCATCGCTATGGCACTGCCCTCAGGATGTTATTTGCCAGACTTCTTGGGGGCAGTGGAAGTTTTGAGTGCGTTCCCCAACTCTAAGCTTCATGTGGTCTCTCACGACAAAACTCCAGTGCAATGCTTGCTTGGCCCCAGGGTCGTGCCAACAACCACCTTTGCCACGTGCCCGCAGGTTGACTTCGTCATCATGGGTGCAACACAGCCAATGCTGCTGAAAGACAAGGAACTGCTGGATTTCATCCGGCGACAGGAACCTGCTGCAAAAGGCATGATTTCCGTCTGTGCAGGAACATTGGTGTATGCAGCAGCTGGCATTCTGGATGGCAAAACAGCCACCTCCAATTTCCATCACACCCCGTTGCTAGACAAACTCGGCGCTAAATCCAGCGGAACAGAGGTGGCGGTTGATGGCAAGTTTTACAGCGCGGGCCCTGCCATCGGCTCCTATGAAGTCGCGCTGAAAGCAGTCCGTGACATGTATGGAATAGATATCGCGCACCACATTGAGCAAAACGTGCTGGAATACGCACCCAAGCCAGTCTTTGGCGTCGGCTCGCCGGAAAAGGCAGGTAAGTGGTTAGCCCGTATCAGCAAATACCTCATTGCAGCAAGCTTACCCTTTTACCTGAGCGCAGGCCGCAGAGGCGCCAGATATGTCAAATCTCAGGCATCAGCGAGGCTTTTGAAACCAACAAGCACTTGATCGGCCTTTGCCCCTATCACTCCTCAAAGACAACGGAACACTGAGTGAGTTGGCCGAGTGTACACTCCACACCCTACGCTTCCCTTGGCCAGCAAGCATACTGGAGCACCCAAGCCGCTCCAGTATGCACTCCCGTTTGATCAGAATTTATAAGACACACGTCCGAAGAAGGCTGTATTTCGGGTGTTTTCGCCGTACTCTCCCAGCACACCAACAGAAGCCCCAAAGTTGCCTTTGGAGTATTCCAGTGAGGCAGAGGCACGCGCCAGTGTCTGGTCAATATCGCTGATCACAGACGCCTTACCGTTTGCACCTGAACGCAACACATCCTTAAACCCGCCATCACCCAAAACCTGACGCAAGCCAGCACGCAGATTGGCTTTCAGCTCACCCTCCTGCACCTGATATGTGCCTGCCCAACCGAGGGAGGCATCAACTGAGAACTGGTGATTGTTGATAGCGTCATAGCTCACATCCGGCACACCCTGATTGTCGACGCCGAATGCGCCGCGAGAGTGCCAAAGATGGCTCAGTCCAACTTCCGGCATGAAGGTGTTGTTGCCATACTCCCAGATGTGCTTGGCCGCGACACGGGTCAACAGGTTCTGGCTGTCATAGGTCTCGCTCGCCTGTGCTGAACCATCCTTATAGGTGTTGCTGGTGTGATAGAACGTGCTTTGCCCGGTAAGCAGCACCGCATCTTTGCGATATGCGCCCTGTACACCAAAGCCATAGGTATCGACCGTTTCTTTGGCCTGATCATAGATGCCGTTGAAATCCAGTGCACTGTGACCGTAAAAGACGTTCGCCCCAACAATCAGATCCGGCGAAACGACACGATTGTAACCTGTCACCACACCTGTAGTGCTGGCAGAGTAGCCCAGATCACCATCCAGGTTTTGCTGATAAAGATGTAGAGGGGCTGCATAAAACACACCATACTGCTCAGCAAGGTGAGACTGGCCTGCCATATCAGCAACAGCTTTTTCTGCATCCGATGTTGGCTTACCATCATATGCCAGCAGCAAACCTTCTCCGCTGGCGCTTTCCCCCTTTAGCATCAGGTCTGTCAGCAACCCTTCACCAATGCGCTGCGTGGCATCAATCACCCCACGTTGCTGCTGCGCGACCAGCTGCGGACTGGAAACTTCCGGCGCATATCTGAAGATCACCTCTTGATTGGTGGTACCCCAACTGCTTTCAACAGCCTCAGCACTCCAGCCATGGCCAACAACACCGCTTGCATCCAGTTGAGTAAACTGCTGAACATCCTGACCATCAACGAGATCAGGGATCTCATAGGCCACATCTATCTTCGTCGAGTTGGAAAAGTGCACATGCAGCGTGGCATTGTTGAACGTCACATTGTTGGGATCATCCGCCTGGATGGTCCCGCTGAAGTTCTCATCCAAATCATCCCGGAAGAGGATGCCATAGGAGTTTACGGTCAACGCATTTGATCCGGCATGCACCTGATAAGCCTCGGACCCCGCGCCGCCAGTTGCGGTTGCTACAATCAAACCGCTGTTGTTGAGGGTCGTTGCGCCGTTGAGCACAACACCATAGGCGAGGGCTTTATCCTGCGTTCCGTTGGACGTACCAGCCGTGGCAGAAACTTCAATCAGGTTTGTATTGGTGAACTCACCTTCAACACCATAGCGTGTGGTGCCATTTACATAACCGATACCGAAGGCACGTGCTGCGCCGTTGGCTTTCGCCGCATTCAGGCTTTCTGCTGTTCCCCCAAAGGCCCGTACGAAAATCGTCCCACTGTTGGCTTTCGCATCCCCTTTGATCCCGACCGCGAGACCTTCGGCATTTGCGGTTTTGTCGCCTCCCGTGGTGGCGGTTTTGCCTTGGGCTAGTGCTTCGATCCAGCCTTTGTTCTCACCGCCAAGTGAGCCATCAAGAGCTGACACGTCAGCATAGCCATAAGCGTTACCACCCACTGAACTTGCAGTTCCGCCGGTTGCCCTCGCAACAACTACACCCAAATTATCGGTGGTCACATTCGGGTCCGTGTTACGAATACCGTTGTAGACACCAATCGCTTCAGCAGACGCACTCGCATTTCCGCTGCCCGTAGCTGTCGCAGAGCCGCCTTCCGTCAACGCAAAGATGCGACCTTTATTGGTCCCACCAAGTGCACCAAAAATCCCCATAACGCGGGTCGTTGCTGAAGCATGGCTGTTTCCCTCAGCTTCAGCCGTCCCACCAATGCCTACAGCTCGAATCAAACCAGAGTTATCTTTAGTCAGCCCATTGTTGTTGCCATAAACATTTGCACCCGCTTCGGCGGAAGTAGCGCCATTGGCTGTCGCTGTCCCGCCCTGACCAAATGCAATAACATCGCCGCTGTTACTGCCGTTTATGTAATCATTGACACCAACAGCAATGGCAATTGCATCAGCACCATTCCCCGTGGTCCCATCGCTAATCGCGATTCCGGCAAAAGCTTCAACGCGAATTACACCAGAGTTGTCCCCTTCGAGCCTGTTTTCGACACCAAAAGCAAACGCATTGGCGTTGGCTATGAGGCCAGAGGCGGTTCCGGCACGAGCACGAATATCAATCTCGCCCGAATTATCGTCATTCAGGTTGAATTTCGTACCAGAGGCTTGAGCAGACGCATCCGCATTTCCGTTTCCAGAGGTCGCCTTAGCATCCCCCCCGGCAGCATTCACGAGAATAAGACCGCTGTTCGCTTTGATATTTCCACTCACACCCACCGCCAGTGTTTTGGAGTTCGCAGCAGCACTGCTGGTCGTTTCTGATTGACCAGCACTTGAAATCACGCTTATCCGGCCCGTGTTACCAACCTGAAGATCTCCCTGGATGCCATAGGCATCAGCAGCGGCTATGGCTTCTCCATCCGTTGCAGTCGCTTTGGTACGTCTGTTATCAGCATCAACAAGAATGAGGCCACTATTGCTTTTAACATGCCCCATCACACCGACCGCAAGTGATTGGGAATTTGAAGCAGCGCTACCGGTCGTCTCTGACCGACCAGCACGTGCAGTCACATCAATCTGACCCGTGTTACTCCCTCGAAGATCTCCATGGATGCCATAGGCGTCAGCAGCAGCTTTGGCTGTTCCACCTGCTGAGATCGCTGTGGCATTTCTGTTATTAGTATCAACAAGGATAGTCCCGCTATTCGCTTCCGCATCCCCTTTTACGCCGATAGCAAGAGCATATGCATCAACATCTCCTGCACCTTCAGAGGTAGCCTGACCTCCTTTAGCGAGAATGCTGATCAGACCTTTGTTGGCCCCTTCAAGATCGTTGTCGATGCCAGTGATATCAGCATCAGCATCCGCGGCGCCTGAGGCGGACACAGCTATTCCAGCATGGCCCTCAACCTTGATAGTGCCGATGTTGTCTCCCTCAACATCCAGATAGGTGCCAAAGCCCTCAACGCTCGCATCTGCCTTGCCGCTTCCGTTGGCTGTGGCCGAACCTGCCTGAGCATAACTGGAAAGCGTTCCCAGGTTGTCGCCCATCAATCGGCCATCAATGGCCTTCACATTCACTTTTACACTGGCTTTGCCAGTGCCCGATGTGGTTGCACTTTGACTGGTGCCTTTGACCGAGATTGTCCCGATATTGTCTATTTCCAGCGTACCTTCAACACCATCGATGGTGACCGCTGCATTCGCACCGCTGTTCGGGTTTGCACTGCTATCCGCAAGACCGCCGCTGACTTCAACAGCAATCTCACCAGAATTGTTCTGGGTAATATCGCCTTTAATGCCACGGATGGTTATTTCTGCACTCGCATCATTCCCGATAGCCTCGCCGCCGGTCACACTCACCTGTAATTGCCCGGAGTATTCTGCGATTGGGCCAGTGATCACTTGCGTGTCCAGCGCAGCATCGTTGGGCGCGGTCTGAGGTGCAGTGATATGAACCGTCTGCGCCATAAGCGGTGCTGCGATGACGATGTTTGAAACAAGCGCAAATATGGAAACACTGCTCAAACTGCGAGATTTATAAGTCACGGCCCCACCCCAACTATTTTATATTCGTATTTTTAATGATAGTTACAGATGCTCCTCTCACACATCAAGGCGGACGCTTGGTCATCCACGCCTATATTAGTTATTGCGTATTTTAGGATGTACTCCATTAAACTGCTACTTTAGGTTTTTCATATCTCTGATTTCGCGTATGCCCGGGTTCAAATCCTTGACATTTGACGTCAAAATCATAATATAGTGCCATATGTCGCTGCGCTATTCAGCTGGTTTGATGAGAGGGAAGATGCCTAGCCTTCGTAAGATTGAACAACCTCTGGCTCCAGGTGGACCAAAGTTTACCGAGGAAGAAGTGCATGCCATGCAGCGGGCGGTGATCAACTTGTTTGAGCGCTGGCAGCTGACGGATGAGCAGGCCACTTTGCTGCTGGGAGACATTGCCAAGCGCACCTATCAACGCTGGAAGACCAGACACTATGGCCGTGTCAGCGTGGACCTTGCGGCGCGCCTGTCCAATCTGCTTGGCATTCACAAGGCACTTCGCCTGCTGTTCAGCGATACCAACCGCGGGTATGGCTGGGTGAAACGCGCTAATACAGACTTCGGCGGCAGATCTGCCCTTGAAATTATGATGGGCGGACAACTCACGGACTTAATGCGCGTGCGCAGATATCTTGATGCGCAGCGAGGCAACTGGTGACCACATTAACTTTGGTGGAGACGGACCTGAAAGCTCCTGAAACACATGTCAGCTGGCCCAAGTATTATCGGTTGGTCAACTCGGCCTACCCACCCATAGATTTGTTTGAAGACATTGCCGATCCCGCAGATTGGGAATTGCTGGCCGCTGCAGAGAGCCGCACCAATCCGCGCCTTGCAGAAACCATCGGCAATCTGGATCTTGTACCCGTTGAGCGACGGGTCAATGGAACGGGCTCTTCCTATCTGATGGCACCGTTCACCCATGCCTCTCCTGACCGGACTGGCCGTTTCCATGATGGGTACTTCGGCGCTTTTTATGCCGCCAAATCTTTTGAAACCGCGTTGTTCGAGACTGTGCACCACACCGGGAATTTCTATGCCGCCACGCAAGAGGCACCCGGCTGGATTGCGCAGATGCGCGAGTTGATCGGCAGTGTTGAGGCTAAACTTGCTGACGTAACAGATCCGCGTTTTGAAGTTCTGCTCCACCCGGATGATTACAGCGCTTCTCAGGTCTTCGCACGCAAGCTGCTGGAAGAGGGCGGCGATGGCATTCTCTACCCAAGTGTGCGGGACGAGAGCGGGTTGTGTATTGCTGCGTTTTATCCCGACGTGGTGGAAGCTCCACTTCAGGCCCGGCATTTCAGCTATCACTGGAGCGGTGAGGCGATTGATATGATCAAGGACCTGAACTCAGGCGAAGTCTTCGAGATCGCCGATTAACCGCCAACACCTTATAAAACAGAGTAAAATTTCCACATAGATTCCGCAACGTCAGAAACTGCGATTTTGCGCCTTTCATTTCTGGAAAGGACAGCGCCACGCAGGTTTGGGCCACTAGCATCGCACTATTGATTTTATAAGGACAATAATTGTGAGCTTTTTCAGCAGTAGCGGCGGAACCTACAGCTTCTCCAACTACAGTGTTGCAAAGTATATAGGCAATGCGTCGTCGTCGATCAGCACTCGTGTCAACCAGAGTGTTTTGTCACCGGATGATGAGTCCAAAGACAAGACAAAGACGCCTGACTTAAAGCCGACTCCGGATACTGCCGTTGATGCACGTGCTAAGCTGACCGATCTTTATGGCGACCTTGATACGACCTCCAGCAAGTACAAGGATGATATCGAAGCGTTTCGTAAAGACATCTTTGATGATCTGGAGTTTGACCGCGAGACCCTCCACCTGATCGCCAGCAATGAAAACGGCTATTTCTCTGATGAAGAGATAGAGGCCGCAAAGCAAGTGATGCAAGAGCAGCTTGACGAGATCCTGAAAAAAGACGCTCCCGAGGCTGGGCCGACTGCGGACAATTATCTGTCTCTTTTGAAGTATCTGGAGGAAGAAACCTCCGCAGAAGAGCAAAAGTCCTTCGAATGGGCAGAAAGCAAAGCCAGCGCTCAGGCAGCTTACAAACGACTATCCGGTGGTAAGGAGAGCGACTTCTTTTCTGATGATCCGGTCGTCAACTTGCTCACCAAAGCCCATGAAGACCTGTTCGACGTGCAGAAAACCAATCCAGACGCAAAACTGGAATCCATGTCCTCCTACGATTCCGCTCAGTACCAGTGGGAACGGAACAACAACAGCTACGACGCTTACACCTCACCGGATGCCTGGTGGAAGTAGCGTTCAGCAAAACCTGACGCCCTGCCACAAACAGTGGCAGGGATCAGCCAATGCGCTGGCACTGAAGAAGCATTGGAACGTCCTTGCCCCAGAAGTCGATGAACTCTTCCAGCGGCTCAAATCCAACGGACGCGTAGAACTTCCGCGTTTTGGCATACTCTGCATTTTCGTGTGAGGGGCCGAGTGTTTTAACGGTCAGATACGTCGCGCCACAATCTCTTGCATAGCGTTTGGCCAGTTCTACAAATGCGCGCCCAATCCCCTTCCCATGATGCTCTGATCTGATCGCCAGCAGGTGAATATCAACGCACGCGTGACTGGTTTGCGTCAGCGCCATAAGACCGAGCTTTTCACCACCTGCCTGCGCTATGAAGACGGGCCTCGTTTTAACATCCTCCAAGTAATCCTTGTAGACATCATACGGGCCGAACCACCCAGGCAGTCCTGAAAGGATCGCATCGCAAAGCGTGGTGCATTCCGTTTTACAGGCAAGTTCTGTTAGCTGGAAAGTCTCAGACATAGCGCAGATGACACTCACTTAAAAAAGAATGGCCCAACTGTGCGGCAGTGGCTTTGCTTCTGTCAAACCGCCTGTCTGCAAAAGCCTGAATTACACCGGCAACCTCAGAGCTGCGGCACATACAAAAATGGCCCGGTTTCATCACCGGGCCATTCTTTTGAAAACTGTGTTTTCTCTTATTCAGCCGGGGCTTTTTCCACGCCCTCAGGCTCATCATCTTCGGAGAAGAACTCCTTGGTGAGCTTGAAGACAATCGGGCTGAGAAGTGCCAGCGCGATCAGGTTTGGAATGGCCATCATCGCATTCAGCGTATCAGCCAGCAGCCAGATGAAGCTCAGCTCCGCAGTTGCGCCGAAGTAGATCGCAACCACCCAGAGGATGCGGTATGGCTTGAGCGCACGAGGCCCAAAGAAGAAGCCAACGCATTTCTCGCCGTAGAAGCTCCACCCCAGAATGGTGGTGAATGCAAACACTGAGAGCGAGATCGCAATCAGATAGCCACCAACACCTGGCAGAGATGTTTCAAATGCCAGAGAGGTGAGCGCTGCACCGGAGGAGCCAGAGGTCCATACACCAGATGCCACAATCGCAAGACCAGTGATGGTACAAACGATGATGGTGTCGATGAACGTGCCGAGCATTGCGATCAGACCCTGATTAACAGGGCTCTTGGTTTCAGCAACCGCGTGAGCGATTGGCGCAGAACCCAGACCAGCTTCGTTAGAGAAGACGCCACGGGCAACACCAAAGCGGATCGCAGCCCAAACAGCAGCACCAGCAAAGCCACCTTCAGCAGCAGTGGAGGTGAATGCCTGAGCAAACACTGTCTGCACAGCAGCACCGATGGAATCGATGTTGATGATCAGAACAACAAGGCCAGCTGCGATGTACGCAATAGCCATGAACGGAACCAGCTTGCCGGCAACGTTACCAATGCGCGTTACTCCTCCCAGAATAACAGCAGCGGTGAGTGCCATCAGGACAACAGCGGTTGCCTGTGCCGGAATGCTGAAGTTTTCATTCAGAACGTTCGCAACACTGTTGGCCTGAACGCCGTTACCAATGCCGAACGCGGCAACAGCGCCGAATGCAGCAAAGGTTGGAGCAAGCCAGTACCACTTACGGCCAAGTCCGTTTTTGATGTAGTACATCGGGCCACCAACAAAGTTGCCAGCGTTGTCACGCTCACGGTATTTCACCGCGAGGACAGCTTCGGCATACTTGGTTGCCATGCCCACAAGAGCAGTCATCCACATCCAGAAGAGAGCGCCAGGTCCGCCCAGGAACACAGCCGTCGCAACGCCTGCAATGTTACCTGTTCCAATTGTAGCTGAAAGAGACGTCATCAACGCATTGAAGGGGCTGATTTCACCACCACCTTCGCCTTGGCGACCTTTCCAGAGCAGGCTAAAGCCCGTGCCCAACTTAAAGATGGGCATTAGTTTGAGTCCGATCTGGAGAAAAAGTCCTACCCCGAGAATGGCTATAAGCATCACAGGGCCCCAAACGATAGAATTGATTTCGCCTAGGATATTCGTCATTGTTTCCATGGTTAGCCTCCCACCATGATTTTTATTATGATTTAGTTTACATCCTCGGCATGCATAGGGAATACATCTACAATAGAACTATTTCAAACTTTTCTGTTGTTTTTCAATTAGTTAATTTCAAATCACGTAGTTTACCTACGGTCATCACGAAAATTTTTGGTGAAAATTTCGCGTCTGACGGGCGAAAATTATCGTTTTCAACCGACCACTCGGTACAGTTTTGGAAAATTCATCCCCGGAATCGTAACTTATGAGCATATTCTGATTAACTAAGATAAGAGAGTTGCGGCACTGCCCCAGGGGCAGGGGAAAATTACTCCTCCCGGTAGATCTCCTGCTCGGCAAATTCCCAAAATCTTGTCACCGCGCTGTTGCTGGGTGTTGTTGGCAGGCGGGTAAGAAACAGGCTACGCGGGGCAGGGGGATCAAGTGGCAAGATTTTCACGCCATCCAGATCCTCAGGCAGTGCCAGTTCTGCAATAATAGAACAGGCAAGGCCCGAGCGAACGACCGCCAGAATGGATGTGATCTGCTGAATGGAGTGATCCACGCGTGGGTCTACATCTGACCGGCTGAACCATTTCCGCACCAACGGCTCGCTGCCCCCTTTTGTCATAATGAAGGGCTGCTTTTGAAAAGCTTCAGCGTTCATGTGCTGCGGCAAGTCCATATCATCTGCAGTGATCGCGACAAGTCGGTCACAGGCAATGAGCAGATTGTCGAACTCCTCATCACCATCCAGTCCCGGAACTACGGCCACGTCCACCTCACCGCGTCGCAAAGCTGCGATGATCTCCTGATCCTGCGCCTCACGCAGTTCCAGCGCGATGCCGGGGTAGTGGCGTGAGAAGCGCTTCATGACATGAGGCAGAAGCCGCGTGGAGGCAGAAGGGCCTGAAGACCCGATGCGCACACGCCCGCCTTTGTTCTGGCGCAGGTCGTTGATGCTGGCCAGTGCGTTTTCTTCTGCCGCCTGCACGCTCAAGGCATATTGAGCGATCAGCTTGCCCTCATCCGTCAGCTGCACCGGTTGCGCACCGCGGCGAAGCACCTTTACGCCAAGCCGCTTTTCAAGCTCTGCAATAGACTGGCTGACGGCAGACTGGCTCACCCCCAGTTGATGCGCTGTTTTGGTGACGGAGCCAACCGCCTGCATCAAAGGCAGAGCGCGCACCGCAAGCTCTGGCAAGCGCATTGCAAAAGAGTTGAGGCCATCAGGCTTGGTCATCAGGTGTCACCACATATTATAAGCTCAGCTTATTATCTTATAGTCCCTCATTAGCCTAAGACATAGCATCAGGAAAGACCAGCCAAACCGTCAGGGAGAGCGCACATGGGGATCGCGATGGCATTGCTGCCAAGTCTGGGCTTGCTGGCTTTGGGCGGCGTGTTTGGCAAACGTCTGGATCAGGCCACATGGCGCGGCATTGATACGCTGAACTTTCAGTTGCTGTTTCCAGCTCTGATGTTCTCCGCTGCAGCAGCTCGCCCCATCAATCTGGATGATGCAGCCATCATCGGATTGGGCACCTGGGGTATTTTAGGGATTGGGCTGTTGTTGGGGTGGATGCTGCGCCCGTTTGGGCCGGCACGGTTTCTGGATTTTGCCGCTGGCTGGCAAACCGCCTGGCGGTTTAACACGGCCATCGGGTTTGTGGCGATCAGTGCGCTGGATGCGGACAGTGCCTCGCTTATGGCCATTGCCATTGGCTTTGCGGTGCCAATGGCAAACCTGATGGCGGTGACAGCTCTTTCTATGGGCAAAGGTCTTGGTCTGCGCAAGGCTGCGGGGAAGGTGGTGCTCAATCCATTCTTTCTGGCAGCCCTTAGCGGTGTTGCGGTGGGTTTGAGCGGATATCCGCTTCCCTCAGTTCTTTCGGAAGGTCTCAATCAACTGGCACTGGCCGCCATCCCCTTAGCATTGTTGGCGATTGGAGCAACACTTGATTGGCAGGGACTGATGAAGCTGGATATCTATACGGGTGGGTTGAACTCCATAAAACTGTTGGCCTTGCCCTGCATCGCCTGGTTTATGGTGCACAGCTTTGCCATTCCCAAAGAGCAGGCCTCCGTGCTGGTGCTGTTTGCTGCTTTGCCCACCGCTTCAGCTGCTCACGTTCTGGCTGCTGCCTTTGGTGCGGACTGTCGCCAACCAGCCACGCTGATCGCTCAATCCACCTTGCTCTCATGCATCAGCCTACCGCTTTGGATTGCCTTGCAAACCGGATAAGAAAACGGGCCCTGCGGCAAACCGCAGAGCCCAAGCCATTAGATAAGGAAGGTCATTCGTCATCTATGAGCACATGAGCTCATTTATGCGGCTTGTTTAAAAGCCGTAGGCTTGAATTCCAGAACCCAACAGGCTTCCAGTTTGTTTCTCTTCCAAGGCAGGAAGGAGCGGACGCGGTATTTGACCTGACGAAGTTCCAGATAATCCGGCAGGTTTGCACCGGGGCCAGCAGACTTCTGAATAAGGTCTGCCCAGTCACGTGCCAGTTTGGTTGGTTCTTCGACAATTTGCATTCCGTCGCTCTTTTCACCGGTTGGCTTGGAGATCAGCTGTTTGTAAACGGATGGGTTCAACAGGGCCTTCAAGGCGCCGCTTAAACCATGCAGATCTTCACCGAAGGCCTGATCATCTTCGTCAGCGATGTTACCGGCATTTTCCTTGTCTTGATCAGTTGGCTCATTCAGTACAGCACTGCTTGCTTCCGTCTTGCCGTGTTCCACTTCCTTGATAACGACATTGTACTGATCCTTCTTGCCACCTTCCATCGGTGTAATTTCAACCTGGAACATAGCTGACCACGGTTGTTCCTTCGCCCATTTCAAAATCTTGCGAATGCTCGTGCCGTTGCTCATCTTGGCCATGACTTCCTTCATGGCATGGTCCTGCAAGCTGCTGATCGCATCATGTGCATTCCCATAGCTTTGCAACAGGCCGTCACCCTTGGAGCTGAGGAACTCGTCCAGATGGCCTCTCTTGTCCTGAATGTCGCTGCTCTTTTGTGACTGATCTTCTCTCAGATCAGACATGTTGAGAGCCAGATCGCCCAGATCACCCGCAATAGCCCGTGGCAGATTGTTGATCAGGTTGACCTCGGCAACAGTGTCAGAGGTTGGCTTCTGTTCCACAACCCAGGCCGTTTTCACGGTGTCCGTGTTGGAGAAGAAGCCCTTCTTGATGTCGTGATAGCGGATCTGCTTCAAAGTCATGTAATCAGGCAGCTGATCACTGATGTCCCGGCCACTTGCCTGTGCGCGGGCGAGGGTTTCACCCCAGTTCATTGCCAGATCACTTGGCTTTTCGACAAATGGCACATCATCATTGCTGGCTTCACCCGTAACCTTGGTGGTCAGGGCCTCCATCATTTTTGGTGAGCGCAAGCCGTTGAAGATCAGCTCAGGATTGGCCATGAGTTTTTCTTTCGACAGATTTCGCTGTGCCAGATCGGTGTTGCTGTCGATATCCAGACCATCAGTGTCTTCGTTTCCCGCAGAGCTGTCACGCAGCTGCGCTTCAATGTTGAAGAACTCACCCTTGGTGGTGATGTCGATATCAACGAGCTTTGCCCATGGCTGGGTGGCAACCCAGTTCATGGTCTTGCGGGGGCTGTTGGTTTGGGCAAGATGGTCGTTGACCATGTTCTTGGCCATCTTCGCCAGGCCGGAGGCTGCATTCAGGGCGCGGTCATTCTGCTCTGCCAACTCATCAACGGCAGAATCCACGGTCTGGCCAAAGCTGATGGCAGACTGAACGTCGTTTGTGGTATTCAGCGCCATACCCAGCTGCCGGGCAACAGCCATGCGGTATTCAACAACTTCCTGTTCAATTTCTTCCAACTTTTGTCGCTCACTGTCAGAAACCGCGTTTTCCTTCGCATTGTCGATGGTGTCGCTCATAGCTTTACCGAAGGCATGCTGGCGGTACAGCTCATTGACATCTTTGACGAGTGCATTCCCAAGCTTGACCATATTCTGGCTCATAAACACCAGCATTTCGCGGTGGGCCGGGGTCAGCTGCTTAGGGTTGGAGTTGGCAGCATTCTGCAGGAATTCATTGAAACGGGGATCATCTGCCTGGCTGTCAAAAATTTCCTTGGTGACACTCCGGGACTCTTCCCTCAGTTCCTTCTTCAGATCACGGGTGAACTGCTGCTTGACCATCTCATCAGCTTTTTCCTGAGGCATGCCCAGAACATCTTTCACATGATGTTCCCATTTGGCGGCTGAAGGGTCAGCATAAGCTGTTGCGAGAGGGTCTTTTAAGAAATCCTCTTTCTTCTGCTGGAAGGTGCGCAAGCGGTCTAACCGCTCACGAAGTGTTTCAGATTCCGGCAGGCCAATTTCCTCAAAGACAGCATGGACCGGCATTGGCTTTGCGCCAGCGGGCCGTTCTGGAGGTGGGGTGTTGACGACGACATAGTCGCTCAAATCCGGGTCGGCAGTTCCATTGCGTTGGTCATGATTACCATGAACGCCATTGACCTGCTCGTTTGAGGTTCTTGCTGTACGGTTGGTTTCGTCCCCATCTTCCTCGGGGAAGTTCCAATGCATGTTCTGGTAGACTGCCTTGGCCCAATCGTGCTGTTCAGCATTCAACTTATTTACAGGCATGACACGTCTCCTGCTAACTAAGTTTTGTTATTGGCTAATAAAGTTGTGCTCCTCCTATCCGTTTATTTTAAGGCACGGAATCGACTTTAGTATAATAAGTTAAGACTGATTAAACCGGTCTGCTCAAATGCAAGCGGTCTAAGCATTTAAACCGACAATACCGATCACGTTTTCCCAAAAACATCAATCACATCTGCTGATAGCGCAATCAGTGAGCGGGTGCCTAATTCTCCCGGCTTGCCATGTCAGCCCGTTCAAATTTGCGGTTTATTTGAGGGACTGAAACCGCCTGTTTGCAATGAAATCTGCTTAGGATCTGCGCGAAATTGCAAACTAGAAAGCTCATGGATGTTGTATCTGACGTCACGCATGCGATTTTCTGACCTGAGCGAGCAGCAGGTGCTGGCGCTTGCCATCTCGTCAGAGGAAGATGACGCCCGCATCTATCGGGGCTTTGCAAAACGACTGCAGGATGATTACCCCGGAACCGCCGCCGTCTTTGCCGATATGGCCAATGAAGAAGACCAGCACCGGATTGCCCTGATCGAACTGCACCAAAAACGCTTCGGCGACACGATCCCTTTGATCCGCCGCGAACATGTTTCCGGGTTTTATGCCCGAAGCCCACTCTGGCTCTCCACCCAGCTGACGCTCGATCAGATCCGCCATATCTCCGAGAACATGGAGACGGCCTCACGCACATTCTATGAAAACGCAGAGAAGAAGAGCACGGATGCAGATACCCGCCGCTTGCTGGGCGACCTGGCAGCGGTGGAAGCGGACCACCAGAACAAAGCCCGCAACTTGTCACAAACCCATCTGGCCTCAACGGGAGAGCAGGAGGAAGAAACCGCACACCGCAAGCTGATCCTGACCCTGATCCAGCCCGGTCTTGCCGGGTTAATGGATGGCTCCGTCTCCACTCTGGCCCCTGTTTTCGCCACAGCCTTTGCAACAGGCAACACATGGACCACGTTTCTTGTTGGCCTTGCAGCCTCCATCGGCGCAGGTATTTCCATGGGTTTTACGGAGGCGGTCTCGGATGACGGGCAGATTTCCGGACGAGGTTCACCTGCTTTGCGCGGCGTTGCTTCCGGCGTGATGACAGCTCTCGGAGGGCTGGGCCACACCATCCCGTACCTGCTCAGTGATTTTTGGGTGGCCACGTTTATCGCGTTTTTCGTTGTGGCGGTTGAGCTTTGTGCGATTGCGTGGATCCAGAGCAAATACATGGAAACGCCGCTCTTGCGGGCGACGTTTCAGGTTGTTCTCGGCGGCTCACTGGTGTTTGCCGCCGGTGTCATTATCGGCGGTGGTTAGACGCCCCTACAGGGACGCGCCACCTTCTGCGAACACATGCAGGAATTCACGGTTCACGGAAACCGGTAACATATCTCCTTCTCGCACAGTGATGGAATGGTCCACCCGCATGGTGATTGGATCAGAGGAGAAGCTGGTTTGCAGGTAGGCGAGGGACTCTGACCCAAGTTCCTCAACCAGTTCCACCTTCGCGGAGAAATCGCAGGCCTCTGTGTTGGAGATGCTCATATGCTCCGGACGGATGCCAAGCGTGATCGCTCCATTTGCTTCAGCCCTTTGTGCATCATTGATGTTGAAGCCATCCAGCTGAATTGCCCCCTGTTGCGCAGTCGCCCCGATAAAGTTCATGGACGGCGCTCCGAGGAATCCGGCCACGAACTTATTCGCCGGACGCTCATATAGATCAATCGGACGCCCCACCTGCTCAATCACACCGTGGTTGAACACCACAATCCGGTCAGCAAGGGTCATCGCCTCGGTCTGGTCGTGGGTCACGTAGATGATCGTGGCACCCAAACGCTTGTGCAGACGAGCGATTTCCAGACGCATCTGTACGCGCAGGGCAGCATCCAGATTGGACAGCGGCTCATCAAACAGGAACACCTGCGGATTGCGGATAATCGCACGGCCAATCGCCACACGCTGACGCTGACCACCGGAAAGCTGACGCGGATAGCGCTCCAGCAGATGAGTTATCTGCAGGGTCTCCGCCACATTGCTCACACGGCGAGCCACCTCATCCTTCGCCATCTTACCAAGACGCAAGCCGAAGCTGATGTTCTCAGACACTGTCATATGCGGAAACAGCGCATAGGACTGGAACACCATGGCAATTTCGCGCTTGGATGGATGGGCACGAGTGACGTCTTTGTCGGCAATGTTGATCTGGCCGGACGTGACATCCTCCAGACCTGAGATCATGCGCAACATGGTGGACTTGCCGCACCCGGATGGTCCGACGAAGACAATGAACTCACCCTTTTCAACCTCAAGGTCCACCCCATGGATGACCTCCAGATCTCCGAATGACTTTTTGATGTTTTTCAGTGACAAACTACTCATAATGTCCCCGATTATCCTTTCACGGCACCCATGGTCATGCCTTTGATAAAGAAACGCTGGAAGAACAGGAATACGATCAGCGTTGGCAGGCTGGCGATCAGCGACATGGCGCCCTGAATGCCCCAGGCAACGGAGTATTGGCCCTTCATGAACACGAGCCCCAGCATGATGGTGCGTTTTTCGTCAGACTGGGTGAAGATCAGCGGCCAAAGGAAATCGTTCCAGATCCAGGTGAATTGAAGCGTCGCCAGCACTGCAATGGCTGGCAGGCTGATGGGCAGCGCGATCCTGGTCAGCACCTGCCATTCGTTGGCCCCTTCCAAAATCGCCGCCTCACGCAGTGGGTTGGGCACGGTGGCGAAGAAGTTGCGCATCAGCAGAGTGCAAATCGGGATACCCAGCGCGGTGTGCACGATGATCATCGGCCACAGCGTATCAATCAGCCCCATCAGGTTGAACAGACGAAACAGCGGGATCAGGATGACCTGCGGCGGGAAGAACATGCCGGACACCACCAGCAAAAACACCAGATCACTGCCTTTGAACGGCAACTTGGAGAACACATAACCCGCTAGCGTGCCAAGCCCGATGGAAAACGCCGTTGCCGGCGCGGCCACGAGGAACGTGTTGAGCATGTAGCCATGCACCGCCGGATTGCTCAGCACCTCAACATAGTTGCCCCAGTACATGCTGCTTGGAATGGCCCAAAGGTCACCAAGCGCAATATCCCGTGTGGTTTTAACGGAGGACAGCAACACGCCAAAGGTTGGCGCAAGAAACAGGATTGCCAGCGTAAACAAGCAGATGAAGATGACAACAGGCCACGGATTGAACCGCTTCGGCGCAACATATTCACCGCTGGCACTGCCCAGACTAGCCGTATCAGCCATAGATTTCGTCCACCTTTTTAAGCTGTTTGAAATAGAGGCGAATGATGGTCAGCGCGACGAGGAACAGCACCACAGAGATGGCGCTGCCATAGCCCATCAGGTACTTTTTGAAGCTCTCGTTGTACATGTGCATGGCCAGCGTATCCGAGCTGTTGAACGGCCCACCACCGGTCATGATGTACAGGATATCAAAGCCCTTCAGAGAGTTGATCACGCTCAGCGCTACTACGACCACGGTGGCCGGTGTCAGCAGTGGCAGAATGACGTGGCGGATGCGCTGCCACGTTGTGGCGCCTTCCAGCTCGCACACTTCCAGCAGATCACCGGGAATAGCCGTCAGGCCTGCAAGATAGATCACCATGGACAGACCGGTTGCCTGCCAGGACCATGCAACGATGACCGAGTAGAGCGCACTGTCTGGTTTTGCCAGCCAGGCGTAGTTGAAGCGGTCGTTGGTGACGTACTCAATTATGGAATTCAGCAGGCCCCAGTCGGGCTGGTAGATCCACACCCAGACCTGACCAACCACAACGGCGGATAGACAGATTGGCAGATAAAAGATGGTTTTGAAGATCGGGCCGCCGGGCACGTGGCTGTCGATCAGCAGCGCCAGCGAGAGACCAAGAATTGTTGGAAGCACAACCGCAATGGCCATCCAGATAATCGTGTTTATTGCCGCAGACATGAAGAGCCGATCGGAAAACAGCTTTCCGAAATTCTCAAAGCCAACGAAGTCATAATTGTCACTGAAACCGTTCCAGTTGGTAAAGCCGTAATAAAACGAGCTTAGGAGCGGCCAGATGATGATCAGCGCGAATACGCTGAGGGGGAGCGCCAAAAGGGCAACGCGCCAGAATGTGTTGCTTTGATTCATACCCGTCTCAGAAAAAGCCTGCCTCGCAGTGGTGCATATCTATCTCCCCCAAACTTACATGGCTTGGTGGGAAATACGTGAAGCTATAGAGGCAAGCCGACCGCAAACATGTTGCGATCGGCTCTGTTTTAAGTGTGATGATTATTCGGCAAACGCGCTTGCTGCGCTGGCCTGTGTTTCATCCAGAATGGCATCCACTTTGGATGGATCATCCATGAAGCGTGCGAACATGGACAGCCCAACTTCCGCCACTGGCGGAGGCGTGGACAGGTCGTAGTTGAACGCGAAGGTCTGCGCAGCGTCGATGGTATCGAGCGCTTTGAGCATCACGGCGTTGTAGTTAGACTTGGCAACATTCACGTTGGCAGAAAGAGCGCCCTGAATGTTGGCCCACTTGGCCTGTGCTTCCGGATCTGACACCAGATACTCAAGCAGCTGCTCAGCCCCTTCCGGGTTCTTCGCATTTGCAGAGATCACCAGACCATCAACCGGACCAACAACCGCGTTTGGAACACCAGCTGTCACTTCCGGGAATGGGTAGAAGTCATAGTCTTCACCCGGTTTCAGGCCGATGGAGTTCCAGTATCCGGTGATCCATGTGCCCATCAGGGTCATGGCCGCATCACCACGGGCAACCTTGTCAGAAGCATCAGTCCAGCTGTCTGCGTTTGCATTTTCAACAAAGTAGCCTTTGTCGACCATGCTCTTCCAGAGACCCATCGCCTTTTTCACTTCAGGATCGGCATAAGAGGCTGTGCCGTTCATCAGTTTTGCGCGGTAGTCAGGGCCCGCTGTGCGAAGGATCAGATAGTCAAACCAGAACTGGGCAGGCCAGCGGTTCTTGGAACCAAGCGCGATAGGGGTCACGCCGTTTGCCTTCAGCTTCTCACAGGCTGCGAGGAACTCTTCCCACGTCTTGGGAGCTTCCGTGATGCCAGCCTTTTCCATAACAGCTTTGTTAAAGAACAGACCGGAGTAGTGGTAACCGAATGGCACCAGATAACGCTCGCCGTCATACTTGGTTGCACCGTCCGCAACCGACTTGGCGACAACGTTGTCTAGACCAGCCTTGTCCCACATGCCGTCGATTGGACGCAGGTCGCCTGCATCAATGACGAACTGTGTCCGTGCACCGGCCCAGTAAGAGAACACGTCTGGCAGTGCATTGCCCGCTGCACGCACTAAAATACCGGTCTTGAAATCTTCATGACCGATTGGGCTGTCTTTCACAGTGATACCGGACTTGGCTTTAAAGCCTTCCAGAATGTCCTTCAGGCCTTTCTGGCCCAGTTCACCGGTAAAGTAGTGAGAAATGGTGACTTCGTCCGCTGCAAATGATGGAACCATGGATGCTGTCGCCATGACGGGCGCAAGCACCGCAGCAAGCAAAAGTTGCCTTCTGCGCTTATTCATATTTCAATCCCCTCCCAAGAGTTTGCATATGTTTTACAAATTCATTTCGTCAATAAGTTGCCTTATGTGCAACAAAACTGAATATACGCCCCATTTCGCCGTGCATTTCGGTAAATGTCAAGCCTATTTTGTACAAAAATACGTATACCGCCTCTTGCACTCCTGTAAAACCTGTGTCAATTCTGAGTCCAGATGCTGGAAATTTGTTGCCCTATGTTTAACTTCATGTAATTAGTTGTCCATATTTCAACTTTTCCAGTGTGTGAATGGAGATTGACGTTGCGCCTTTTACAATCGCTATCCCGTGGACTTCAGACGCTCGACTATCTTGCCCAGCAGGCCAAACCGCTGCGGCTTACGGATATCGCGAGTTACCTTGGTGTCGACAAGTCCAATGCGACGCATATTCTGCGTACTTTGGTTGCATGCGGTTACGCAACGCAAGGCACTGACAGGCGTTACGCGGCAAGCGAGAAAATGACAGGTTCTCAAGGGTCTGGGCCAACGGCTGAGGCAATTGTAGCAGTTCGCCAGCAGTGGCAGCCTATCCTGAAGCAGCTCACCCGCGAGACGGGCGAATGCTCACACATGGCTGTGCTGGCCAGTTCTCAGGTCTGGTATGTGGATAAAATCGATTCTGAGCTTCCGCTCAAGGTCGACCATCCCATCGGGTCGTTAGGGCCGTTGCACTGCACCGCTCTTGGCAAGGCTTTTCTGGCGTTTGGTGATGCACAGGCAGAGCAGGAGCTGAAGCAATTCACCCCTGTGACCCTGACGGACCACACCGCCCTTGCAGCAGAAATCTCCAAAAGCAGAGATCGCGGCTACGCGATTGACGACGAAGAATTTACCTCCGGCATCCGCTGCGTAGCGGGACCGGTTTTTGATGAGCATGGGGTGATGATCGCCGCGATCGGCGTTTCAGGACCGACAGTTCGAATTGATGACAAGCGCTTTGAGGAGCTTGGTGCGCTTGTTCAGAAAATGTGTTTTATGAGGGAGTAAAGGATGGGGAACCAGCCGGTTCGCGTTGCCATTCTGGGCACAGGTCGTATTTCGGATTTGCATGCCATTGAGTATAAGCAGAACCCGAAGGGCAAGATTGTTGCCTTGTGTGATCAAAACGTAAAACAGGCCCAGTCTCAGGCAGAGGCATGGGGCGTTGATGACCCGTTCATCAGCGATGATTACAGAGAGATTCTGGCCCGTCCGGATGTCGATCTGGTAGAGATTCTGCTGCCACACCACTTGCACCTGCAAGCCGCACTGGATGCCATCGCAGCTGGCAAGATGGTTTCGCTTCAAAAGCCCATGTGTATGAACATGGAGCAGGCTGACATCCTTGTTGAAGCCGCAGAAAGCTATGACCGCCCTTTTAAGATCTTCGAAAACTTCATCTTCCATCCCCCAGTGCTGAAAGCCAAAGAGCTGGTGGATGCAGGCGCGATTGGAGACCCGATTTCCATCCGCATCAAATCCAACCCGGGCAAGAGTAAAACCGCCTGGAAAGTGCCTGCTGCTGCCAACGCATGGCGGCAGATGAAGGACATGGCAGGTGGCGGCCCGCTGGTGTTTGACGACGGGCACCACAAGTTCGCGCTCGCTTGGCATTTTATGGGCATGCCGTCTGACGTGCACGCCTTTATCGGTCAGACCGAAGTGTTCAAAGGCATCTATCTGGATGCTCCGTCCATGGTGTCCTTCCGGTTCCCCGGTAACAAGATCGGCAATCTGGAGGTGGTTTACTCTCCGGAGCTGGAAATCGCGACCAAGCATTACGCGCAGGATGACCGGGTTGAGATCACAGGAACGCAAGGCGTCCTCTGGATCAACTGCGGCCACGGCTCCATTGGCAACCCTGCACCACTGATTCATTACCGCGAAGGCAACGTCACCGAGTACCGCGATATCTATGCGGGCTGGGAGCAAAGCTTCGTCAACTCCACACGCCACTACCTTGATGCAATCACAGAAGGTGGTGACCCGATCCTGACAGCACGGCAGGGCCGTGATGTTCTCAAGTTTGCGCTGGCGGCAGAAGACTCTGCACGTACTGGCCAGACGATCAGCTTCTAAGCGGCGAGGTACAGAGATGTCTTTATCTGTTCCAGGCAGCATGCAAGAGCGCGCCAATTGGCTTCAAGCCCAGGGCGGACTTGAAGCTGCCATCGCTGCAGGCCATTTCGCTGAGCAAGTAACCATGACGCTGTCTGAGGCTCTGGTTCTGGGCCTGATGCGTCAGGGCGTCACCAAGTATCTGGCAATCTTCGGCCACGGTTCTACCGAGCTGGGCGAAGTGCTGCGCGTTTATGAAGATGCCGGCCTTGTGCGTACATGGCAGTTTCGCAATGAGGTGGAAATGGCCCATGCAGGCACGGCCCTGCGCTGGGTGTATGGCGAGGTTTGTGCGGTCGTGACCTCCATTGGTCCCGGTGCGTTGCAAGCCATGGCAGGCTCTTTAGCTGCCGCCTCCAACGGCATTGGCCTCTATCACATCTATGGTGATGAGACGACTTTTGGCGAAGGCTACAACATGCAGCAGGTGCCAAAGCCACAGCAGGGTCTGTTCCAGCAGATCACGTCAGCCATGTCTCAGGCCTACACACTGCACACGCCAGAAGCGCTGCGCAATGCTCTGCGCATGGGTGCCAGCTGCGTCTATCATCCGTTCAAGGCAGCCCCGTTCTACCTAAACCTGCCACTCAACACCCAACCACAAAAACTGGATATCCGGCTGGACAGTCTGCCGACTGTTCCAACCTACGAGCCAACCATTCCAGCCGTAGACCACAACTTGCTGGAAGCGGTGGAGCTTCTAAAGTCCACCAGCAAGATCGCCATCAAAGCGGGCGGCGGCTCCCGTCCGTTCGCTGAGGGACTTCGCGCCCTTGCCGAAGCCTCTGGTGCAGTGGTGGTGGAATCTCCGGGCTCTCTGGGCATCCTGCCGGATTCGCATCCGCAGAACATGCATGTGGGTGGCTCCAAAGGGTCCATCAGCGGCAATCACGCCATGCAGGAAGCGGAGCTTCTGGTCGCCATCGGCTCGCGCGCTGTGTGCCAGAGTGACTGCTCCGGTATGGGCTGGCCAAAGGCAAAACACGTCATCAACATCAACGCCGATCCGATGGATGTGCAGCACTATGCCCAGACCACGGCATTGAACGGAGACATTGGCGAGGTGGTGAAGCTTCTGCTTGCTGAGCTCGCAAAAGGTGGTGTCGCCAACAAAGCGGACTGGCTGAAAGACTGTGCTGCAAAGAAAAGCGAATGGACTGCCTTTAAGGCAGATCGCTATGCAGCAGGGCGGGTGAGTGACCCCATGTGGGGGCAAGGGGTCCTCACCCAGCCGCAAGCCATCAAAGCCGCTTCTGACTTTTGCAAAAAACACAGTGCCATCAAGCTTTTCGACGCGGGCGACGTGCAGGCCAATGGCTTTCAGGTGGTGGAAGATGACCGCGTCGGCGAAACCATCACCGAAACCGGAGCCTCTTATATGGGCTTTGCCGTTTCTGCACTTATCGCAGGCGGCGTGGCGGACAATGGCAAATACTCTGTCGCATTTACCGGTGACGGCTCCTTCATGATGAACCCACAAGTGCTGATCGACGGTGTAGAGCACGGCGTGCATGGCACCGTTTTAATCTTCGACAACCGCCGCATGGCTGCCATCAGCCACCTTCAGCTTGCTCAGTACGGCAAGGATTACCGCACCAATGACGGTGTGGCTGTCGATTACATCGCCATGGCAAACGCTGTGGAAGGTGTGCTTGCGCTTTCTGGCGGAAACAGCGCGGAAGACCTGAATGAAGCACTGGAAAAAGCCAGAGCCCACGAAGGTCTCAGCGTGGTGCACGTGCCGGTTTATTACGGAGAAGATCCGGCGGGTGGCATGGGCGCTTATGGCAATTGGAACGTTGGCAACTGGTGCGATGACGTTCAGGACAAATATTTGGAAATGAGCATTTAATCATGACAGATGCGAAGCTTCTTATCGGCGGAGAGTGGGCGCCAGCCAGCAACGGCGAAACCCGCGATGTACATAGCCCAGTCACTGGCAAAGTGATCGGCACCATTGCCGCTGCAAGTGCAGACGACATTGCCAGCGCTTTGAAACTGGCAAAAGACACCTTCCCGAAATGGGCCGCGGTTCCGGCATGGGAGCGCGCCAAGGTGCTGCGCAAGGCTGCTGACCTGATCCGCGAACGGACGCAGGACATTGCCCATGTAATGTCCCTTGAAACCGGCAAACCACTGGCAGAGGCCATTGGTGAGACCGGAGCAGCAGCAGACCAGTTTGAATGGCAGGCAGAAGAAGCCAAGCGCATCTATGGTCAAACCATTCCGGGTCGCAATGCTGATGAACGCCTGACTGTAAACTACCAGCCAGTCGGTCCATCTCTGGCGCTTTCCGCCTGGAACTTCCCAGCCTTGCTGCCCGCCCGCAAAATTGCGGCAGCATTGGCAGCTGGTTGTTCTGTCATTGCCCGTCCAGCCTCTGAAGCGGCTGGCCCATGCTTTGCCATAGGGCAGGCCCTGATGGACGCTGGCCTGATGCCGGGGGCTCTGGCTATTTTGACTGGCGACAGCCGCACGCTGGCTCCAGCGCTGATCAATGCGCCTGAAATCCGCAAGGTGTCGCTGACCGGCTCTGTGCCCGTGGGCAAAGACGTGATGCGGCAGTGCGCGGATGGCATGAAGAAAGTCACCATGGAGCTGGGCGGTCATGCCCCTGTGGTCATCCATAAGGACTTTGACCCGATTGCAGCAGCCCAGAAACTGGCAGCCACCAAATTCCGCAACTGCGGACAGGTTTGCATATCCCCAAGCCGCTTTTACGTGCACTCTTCCATCGCGAAGGAGTTCGCCGAAGAGTTCGCCCGCTATGCCAAATCTCTCGTGGTTGGTGATGGATTGGAAGACGGTGTCAACACCGGACCACTTATCCGCCAGCGCGCGGTAGACCATGCATTGCGGCTGACAGAGAATGCTATAGCAAAAGGGGCTGACCTGCTGGCAGGAGGTAAGCAGCCGGAAAACCTGCCCGATGGCAGCTTTCTTGAGCCGACGGTTCTGATGAACGTGCCGGACGATGCCGCGATCATGATTGAGGAGCCTTTCGCTCCGGTCGCCCCGATCTCCACCTTTGATGATGTGGAAGACGTAATTGAACGGGCCAACAACACCCCGTTTGGTCTGGCAGCCTACGTGTTTTCTTACGACAGCGCTTTGGCACTCAAAACCGCTGATCGACTGGAAGCTGGCATGGTTGGCATCAACGAGACGCTCCTTGCAACTGCAGAAGCACCGTTTGGCGGCAACAAGGAAAGTGGCTTTGGCCGTGAGGGTGGTTCGCTCGGCATCATGGATTACCTCGTTCCGAAATACACCCGCCACCTGCTAATCTCCCGAGAGATCTGATGAGCAAAAAAGTACAGGGGCTGGAAAACGGCCTGACAAACTATGGCGACAAGGGCTTTGCCCGCTATTTGCGCCGTTCCTTCGCCAAGTCCATGGGCTACACGGATGCAAGTCTGGACAAGCCAATCGTCGGCATCTGTTACACCGAGAGCGGGTTCAACAACTGCCATAGACATTTCCCCGAGATGCTGGAAGCCATCAAACGCGGCGTGCTGGCCTCCGGCGCTCTGCCGGTGCCGTTCCCGATCATGTCTCTGGGTGAGGTGTTCCTGAGCCCAACCTCCATGGTCTATCGCAACCTGATGGCCATGGCCGTGGAGGAAATGATCACCGCACAGCCGATGGACTCCGTTGTGTTGATGGGTGGCTGTGACAAGACCGTTCCGGCCCTGCTGATGGGCGCAGCTTCCGCTGGCAAACCGGCAACCATGGTTGTGGCTGGCCCGATGATGACAGGTCGTCACAAAGGCGAGCGCCTCGGCGCTTGCACCGACTGCCGCCGTTTTTGGGCGCAATACCGCGCAGGCACCGTGGATGAGCCCGAGATCAACCAGATTGAAAGCCGATTGGCGACCACTGCAGGCACCTGCGCGGTGATGGGCACCGCCAGCTCCATGGCCGTTATTGCCGAAATCCTTGGCATGATCCTTCCTGGCTCAGCTGGCATCCCGGCAGTGCATGCCGACCGTCTGCGTAATTCAGAGGAAACTGGTGTTGTCGCGGCCAAAATGGCACTTTCAGAAAACGCTCTGACACCAGACAAAATCATGACCCGTGAAGCGGTCGAGAACGCTCTGCGCGTATTACTCGCCGTTTCCGGCTCTACCAACGCAATCATCCACCTGACGGCAGTTGCCGGACGTCTTGGCATCGACATTTCACTGAACCGAATGAACCAGCTTTCCGATGAGACACCTGTGGTGGTGGACCTGAAGCCGGTTGGTCAGGGGTATATGGAAGATTTCCATTCCGCTGGCGGTCTGGATGGTGTTCTGGACGCGATCAAAGACAAAGTGCACCGCAGCCCAATCAACATTGAAGGCGTGAGCCTAGGGGATCGTCTGGATGCACCAAAGGCTGATCCGTTTGACCACAACGTGATCCGCAAAGCAGACAATCCGGTAGACCCGCAAGGCGGCCTGATCGCGCTGAGCGGCTCACTGGCACCAGATGGCGCAATCCTGAAACGTGCTGCCGCAACGCCTGAATTGCTGGAGCATGAAGGCAGGGCGGTTGTGTTTACGTCTCTGGAAGACCTAGCCAATCGCATTGACGACCCTGATCTGGACATCAACGCAGATGACGTCATGGTGTTGCAAAACGCAGGCCCGCGCAGTCCATCTGGCATGCCGGAAGCAGGCTATCTGCCAATCCCGAAGAAGCTGGCTCGTGATGGAGTGAAGGATATGGTCCGTATTTCCGATGCCCGCATGAGCGGCACAGCCTTCGGTACCATCGTGCTGCATGTAACGCCGGAGGCAGATTTGGGCGGGCCGCTAGCATTGGTACAAAACGGCGATCGCGTTCGCCTCTCTGCCAAGGCCAAAAGCATCGACCTGTTGGTTTCAGAGGAAGAATTGGAACGTCGCCGCGCGGTCTTCACCTCACCAAACCCGGAACCAGCCCGCGGCTATAAGCAGCTTTACCACAACACGGTTTTGCCAGCGACCAAGGGATGCGATTTCGACTTTTTACAGAAGGTCTGAGCACATTTATACACGCGAGTGGGCAGGGTTTCTCTGCTCACTCCTCAGCGCTGAGTCACGCAATTTCAGCTTGTTTTGAAGCGCTGGCGATTGTGCGCAGATTACTCATTTCTGAGGAGGTTGGAGACGCACCAGACGGCAGGCGAACTCCCGGCAAAGTGCACACATCTAACATCTCTTTCACCACACCTCTGAACCGGATCCACTCCACCACATCTCCTGTGGCAAGGTTGATGACCTGCACTCCGCACCATGGGTCCGCATCGCGTTTCTTCAATTCCTCATCCAACGGCAGGCCTTTGAATGAACCGTCACGCGGCAAGGAGAGGCCAACGATGGCGTGATTGTTGTGAAACGCCAGTCCGCGTGCGAACCCCGGCAGGAAACAACGCGGCTGAAAGGTGCCACTGGCAAGATCAATAGTACCAAGATAGCCCGTGCCTGAGTTAACCACCCACAGCTCACCCTTATGCCAACGCGGTGAGTGCGGCATGGAGAGTTTTTCGGTAATGACCTCATTGCTGGCAATATCGATCAGGCAGCCGCCTTCCTCCCGGCGATCCCGCCACCCGTTGATCACATCAGCCCGGCTGACCATGGTTACATAGGCTGGCTTACCATTCCTAAGCGCAATGCCATTCAGATGACATCGATCCTCAGCAGCGTATTTGGAGATGAAATCAGGGGTCCACCAAGGGGCAAACGAGTGGATGGGATGCAAGGTTGAGAGACAGGAGTACATGGTGTTTGCAAAGACGATACTGCCATCGTCCAGGGCCACGATGTCATGAATGTCCAGATCCCCCGTCGTATGCGCAACGCGAGGCACATAATACTTATCCGCATCTCCCACACGCTGGTCTTGTTCCAGAATGTTCTCAAACCGGATCACTTGATTGGCTGTGCCGAGGATCAATCGTTGCGGTTCTGCCCAAAGGCCCATGGCACGGCCCGTGCCGATGGCATGAAAATGAATACCGCCACTGGGTTTGACGCCAACCAGAAATAACTGCCCTGTTTGATAGGAGGAAATGGCAAGCGAGACCTGATTGGTGCTGAGCCAGATCGCCATGCCACGAGAACACGAGATATCGTTAGGCTCCAACCGCGCCACTGGCTCTGCATTTTGCGCAGGGTTGTGTGTTGAACCAGCCATCTCATCCCCTTTTAGATTACGCTTGTAACAATCTGGGACTATAGGCCCATCTCGCAGGAGGGGCCTCAGCGAGTTATGAGGGTTCGATATCTATGAGGCTTAGAATTTGATCGTAAAATCTAACTCGATGACATGAATGGTCGCGTTGTCACCAAACTGGCCATTGTATTCTGCATTTACAAAAAGGTTGTCAGCAGCGCGGGCATCAAGGCCAACTTCCAGCTCAAATGCATCCTGCGAGATTGGTGCCCCATCCACTCCAAAGGCAGTGCTGCCCGCAAAGGCCAGCAAGGCAGAAGGATCAACATCTCCATAGGCGTGGCGCCAGCTGAGGGCTGCATTGACGTTGAACAAGTCATAGACGTTATAAGCACCCCGCACACCCAGATTGGTGAAGGTGCTATCAAAACTGCCGCCTTGTTTCGTCAAGGCCGCTGTTCCGCCATTCTCCGCAAAGCCGTCTGTGTGTACGTCGATATAGGAAACACCAAGGAAAGGCTCAAATGCGAACGCCTCCATAACAGGAAACTCATAGTTGGCTTCAGCATAAAACTGCCAACCACGGCCTTTATAGCTGCTGTACTCACGCTCGTTGATGGTCGAGAAGTCCACCGTTCGCGACCCTTCAAGGAAGTGCCAGTTGTAAATACCCGCCAGAACAAAACCGATATCTTTGGCCACCGTCTCTCCATAGATGCCGATGGACCATGTTGTCGCGGAGCCGCTGGAGGAGCGCGCATCTTGCTTCACGTTGGTGCGGCCATAACCACCCAGAACACCTGCAAGCGTTTCCTCGGCAAATTCCCGGTCATACCCAAAGAGTAAACCGCCCAGACTGTTGTCCAATGACGCGGTATCACTGGTTCCAAACGTGTTGGACCATGCCCCGTAACCAATGCCCCAGAAGTCGTTTCGGCGATCTTCTTCCGGCTCTGTGGGATCTTCCGGAGCAAGCGCCGCTGTCACGGAACCAAGTGAGGCGTCTGCATTGCGGATACGGTTGTTGATCAAGGCCATCCGGCGGTAATTGTTCTCAACCAAGGCTCCCTGAATGGAGGCATAGATTTCACCGGAAAGATCATCATAGGCCGCCCGCGCCTCAGCTCCATTGGAAAGCCCAAGTATTGCCTGTGGGAGGGGTGCAGAAAGTGGCAAGCTGTCCAAGCCAACACACGCTGCCGAGCGTTGGTTTTCCGTATCAGCCAAACCGCAGAAGTTGCTGGCAAGTTCTGCCGCGCTGAGTGTGACCGTGGTTGCGCCGTAGTTCAACGTCCAGTCAATGAACAAGGTATCTTCCACACTGTCAAACGTTCCAGTGATACCGCCAGCCGCATCAACAATGGTAAAGGTACCAACAGGTGCAAACGTTGCTCCGCTGGTTCGCACTACACCGCCATTCAACGTGCCATCACCGGAAACATCCAATGTATCGCTTGCAGTCATTCCCGCATTGAACGTGACGATATAGGTCCCATTGGCATCATTTTGGAAGTCACCTGTGATATCTGTTTCCTGAACAACATCATCTCCCCCTGGAGAGAGAATACCGGTGTTGGTGAGTAAATTACCTGCACCCAGAATGACCTCATCCCCTGAGTTAAACCTTGCTCCACTCAGGTTGTTGAACGCGTTGGTGCCCGCATCTAAGTCGATGCCATTGGTTGACGTGAGCGTGCCAGAGTTGTTGATCGTGTCATCCCCAGTCCCGCCTTTAATGTCGTCAACAACGCCTGAAATTGCGTTGGTACCAGTCAGGGTAAACGTCGTGTCACCGACTGTCTGAATGTTAATGCCAAACGATTGTGCATTGATGGTGCTGTCTGTCAGGTTAACCTGAAAACTATTCGCCGGATTATTTCCGTCGGCAACCAATATCCCATCCGAGTTTGTACCATTAGCGTTGATCGTTCCGCTGTGTGTTACAGTCGCGGTGTTCTCGGAGTACACCATGATACCATGCGCAGCGTTACCACCTGTGGTGATGGTACCATTTTGGTCGATCGTAACCGCTCCAACGCCACGAGCACGAGCAAAAATACCATGCGAGCCGATACCGGATGTGGTCAACGTTCCAACATGCGTGATGCCAACATCTCCCGTCCCATCAGATCGTGCAAACAAGGCTGTACTTGATCCGTCCGTTGTGTCGACATTACCGGTCTGCGTGATGGTTATGGCACCTGTACTGCCACCTTGCGTGGTCGCATAGATCCCTTGAGCATAGTAATTGCCAGTATTGTTGATATCACCGGTATGGGTGATCGTGATCTCTTCAGACAAAACGACTTCAATGCCTCGGCTGTAATAGCCATCCGTTGTAATATCACCGGTATGTGTGATTGTTACTACATCAGCGTTCCTCACCTCAACACCAGAGGCGTATTGGCTTATTGTCTGAATACCACCATTGTGCGTGATGGAGACATCACCAGCAACAGGCTCTACCTCAATCGCGTTCCGGCCATCTGTCGAGATGATAAAATCACCTGTATCACTGTTGATCGTGATATCGCCGTTGGATTCAAACAGAATACCTGGAAGAAAAAAGGAGGGTGTGATGTTTGTCGTTACGTTTTCGATGATCAGATTAGTGTAAGTTCCGCCTGCTCCCCCATCGATATCAACCCCAACCGACAAGTCACCTGAACAGGTCACCGTCGATCCATTGATAGAGCACTGGGGTTGAGGCGACACAGATTGTGCGCGAGCTGGCATGATTGCCACGCTCGGCAACACAATGATGGCCGTAGATAGAAGAAGAGATTGATAGAGACCGCCGGTGTTCAACATCCGTGCAGGTCTGAAAGATGTGACAACGCCGCTCATTTAAAACCTCAAACTTTAGAAACTAAAACAACAAAATCTCTCGAGATACGCCGAATACAGTTCCAACTTCATCAAACGAAGCGCACGTATGTCAGATAGATATGCATTTAAGAAACTCTACCGCTACGAGACCATTCTAAGTAAATCTAAAAAATGATTCTAAGATCAAATAAAAGATAAATATAAGTTGCTCAGACCCCAAGAAATTACAATCTTTAATATTGAGATACCTGGTTTAATTGAGTTTAAATAACATGGCAGAACCAAAGCTCTCACTATTTTGACTTGTAAAACTTGCAAATTAATTATGTACCACACACATCAAAAGCAACTCGATGCAGCCGCAAAATCAGTTCAATACAAATTTTGCAGACAATCAATGCTTCGTAACTCTCTGTAGAAGCGCAGTTTTCATCGTAACAGTGGAAAGTCATCTGATCTCACATCACATATCAGTGAAGGTGCCTAATCAAAACAATCGATAAGGCATTCGTTAACTCCTCTTCAGCTAGGGGATCTCCCTTATATTTGCTTGGGGGAGAGCATCATGTCATTTCTAAGAAGAGTTGTAGGCCATGTGTCTGCTGCCATTGTATTGGGGCTGACCTCATTTCCTCTGAGTGCTGCAGACATCAACTCACTCAAAGAGCAATATCGCAGACCGCTGGAGATCCCGTTTCCAGAGAGCGCGCCGTATTCTCCGCAGATGGCGACCCTCGGCAAGATGCTGTTCTTCGATCCGCGCTTGTCTGGCAATAAAAACATCAACTGCGTCAGCTGCCATAACCCATCTTTTGGCTACGAGGTGCCTGTTCCGACCGCCGTTGGGTCTGCCAACACCTTGCTTGGGCGTCAAGCTCCAACAATCCTCAACGCCGCGTGGGTTGCTCCAATGTTTTGGGATGGCCGTGCCGAGACGTTGGAAGAGCAGGCCGCCGGGCCTATCACCAACCCGGAAGAGATGGACGGCAAGTTTGAAGCCATCGTCGAAATCCTGGATGAGATTCCCGGTTACAACAAATGGTTTGGCCTCGTCTTCCCGCATGATGGCATCACACGCGATACTGTGCTGACCGCAATCAGCACGTATGAGCGCACGGTTGTTTCTGGCTGGTCCCCGTTTGACCGCTGGGTTGAGGGTGACGAGGGCGCGATCTCAACCTCTGCGAAACGCGGGTTTGAGCTGTTTAACGGCAAAGGCAATTGCGCGCCTTGCCATACAGGATGGAACTTCACCGACAACAAGTTTCACGACATTGGCACACCGACAGAAGACATTGGCCGCGGGCTTTATGAGGAAGATAATCCCAAAGCTCAGTTTGCTTTCAAAACTCCGGGCCTGCGCAACCTGACCTACCGTGCGCCATTCACTCACAATGGCAGCATTCCTGATCTGGAAACCATGATCGCGCATTACAATGCTGGTGGCATTGAGCGTCCATCCCGATCCGAGCATGTGCACCCGCTTGACCTGTCTGAACGGGAAGTTCAGGACCTCAAGGCATTCCTTGTTTCGCTCACCGCCGAGCGGACTGAAACACCAATGCCAACGCTGCCAAACTAAGGACCGGATCCATGACTATTCGCAGTAAAATCTTCATTCCGATCCTGAGCCTCATCATCGTCGCTATGGCGCTGATGGCATTCCTCGTCTGGCAGGCAGCCGAAGGCCGTGAAAACCTTGGCCGTGTAACGCTGAAAGCGCTGGAAGCACAGCGCCTTTCCTTCACCATCGTCAACGACTTCGAACACGCTAAAGAAGTTGTCGATACGGCTCTGGCCATGACCACCTTCATTGAGCCCGAAGAGTTTCGCCGCGAGTTCAAAGACATCAACGCGTCTTTGGGTATGGACATTGAGGAGACGCTAGAGGTCGCGCTCAATAACGAAATGCGGCAGGCCGTTGTTTCAGCGCAGACCAGCTTTAAAAACTGGAGCAAAGACGCTGCCATTTTGCTGGGTGTTACTCCGTCGCGCATGATCCCGACCAAAGAGAAGATCGAGCGCCACAATCAGGCTCTTCGGGAGTCCATCAACGCAATTGTATCGTCAACCGTCACAGCCAGCCAGTCAGCTTTGGCGCAGGCCAATGCAGAGGCACGACGGCTGAACATCATCTCTCTCAGCTTTGCATTGATCGCTGGCCTTGGCGGACTTGGTTTTGCTCTCTGGCTCGCTAATAGCCTCAGCAAACCAATCGTTTCGCTCACTTCCAAGATGGATGAACTTGCCTCCGGCGCGGTTGATGTGGACCTCAATCTGGCTACCCGCAAAGACGAAATCGGCAAGATGCAGGATGCGGTCATGGTGTTCCGCGAAAACGCCATCGCCCGCCGCGAGTTGGAAGAACACGCAAAAACCGAACGCTCCCGCGAGCAATCTCGCCAACAGCAAAAAGAAGAGGTTGTCGAACAGTTCCGCGTGGTACTGGAACGCAATGTATCCATGCTCTCCAACCAGTCCATGGAAATGCGCAGCTCTTCTGAGCGCCTGTTCGATGTTGCTAATCAGGCAACTCAACAGGCCAACAGCGCGGGAGAAGCCTCTGCCAGCGCATCACAAAACGTAGAGACCGTTGCAGCGGCAGCAGAGGAGCTTTCTGTTTCCATTCAGAAGATTTCCAGCCAATCCACACGCGCCAATACGCTGGTAACATCCACTTCTCAAATCGCACAGACCACGGACAACGAAGTCATTGCACTTGCAAAGTCCGCTGAGCAGATTGGAACTGTCCTCAATCTCATTCGCGACATTGCCGAGCAAACCAACTTGCTGGCCCTCAACGCAACCATTGAAGCTGCGCGGGCAGGGGATGCAGGCAAAGGCTTTGCAGTGGTAGCAACAGAGGTGAAAACTCTGGCCAGCCAGACAGCACACGCCACCGAGGAGATCTCAGCGCAGATCAACGACATTCAGAGTTCAACCCGCAGCACCGTAGAAGCCATTGGCTCCATCACAACGGCGGTAAAAGAGATCAGCGAGCTGACATCCTCCATCTCTGACGCCGTTGAACAACAACAAATGGCTACCGCAGAAATTGCAGAGGCTGTTCAGGCTGCTTCCGACGGAACAGCACTAGCCGCCAGCAACGTTGTCTCCGTCAGCGGTGCAATCAACGAGACAACCACAGAAGCGGGAGCAGCCAACCAGTCCTCAGCCCTGCTGGAACAAGTCACCAACGACCTCTCCGCCGAAGTAGACACCTTCCTCACCCGCATCGCAGAAGAGGACACCCAGCTGGCAGTGAGAGCTTAAGCAAAGCGAATAAAACCTGAGCTGCGGTAACGGGCAGTTCAGGTGAAATCGCACTCTTCTCAGAGAAAGCGAAGACAGAAAAATCAACACGAAGTTTCGATTATTGAGTGCTACCGAGATATCTGACTGGCTATAATCTTATATTGACTGCGCAATTAGATGCCGCAAATACTGCCTAGAGTAGCTTGAACTAAATAGAGTTACTTTGTGAAACCTCTCCCCAACTACCATTCAACGAGATTTTCTTGATCTTGTGTTGGGCAGTATTTGAAGGAAGCTGAACCAAAATGATGAAGTTGCTGAGGAAACTATTTTCATCAAAGAACAAGAACATCCAGCAAACATCCTCAGATTTGAACATAGGTGATTTAGAAGTGGTTCCCGCCAGTTTATCTGGTGAGAGAGTCGAAAAAGCTATACCTGGAACCGCCAATCTTCCACGTATAATAGATCTGATCCCACCACCAATTACTCTGCCTCAGGAGTTAACCGGTCAACCTCTCGAAGACCAAAATATCGAACCAAACTGGAATATCGACATTATCTCTCGCTTCGAGGCCCGCGAAGTTTTTCTCTGTAAAGCTCTACGAAGTGCTCTCGAAGAAAACCCTCCCAGCTTAGAGCTGACACCCGAGTTTTATGTCGTGACACCGAAGGGCATAACAACATACTTAAGTTCTGCAGATGCACCAACTGAGGGGCGAGAGTTGATTGCCAACTGGTCCCCGCATCAGTTCTCCGAGACAAGCCCTGAGATCGTTCTAAAAGCGCAAGAGTCGCTGAGCTCATTTCTTACATCGTTGCCCTTTGGCTTTTCGTCCTCAAGTCTCAGCGAAGATTATATCCTTGAAAAATTCGAACGAGTTGAGACGATCAACAATCTGGCACCAGATTGTGTAAGCATTACCGCCTACCTTGATGCAAACCAGACTTTTGATGGCAAAGAGGTATGGAACCTATTGCACACAATGGGGTTCAAATGGGGGGATATGGATTGCTTCCAGTGGGAGGACCCGACAGGACAAACTGACTATCTAATCTGGATCGAACCGAATGACGGTAAGATAGGATATGTCCTACCGGAGTTGGTCGCATCAGGTGAGCAAAACTTTATTGAAGTAACCTTTAGCATCACGCCTCCACTGACCCCATCAGCTGTACATGTTTTTGATCAACTGATGCGAGCGGTCACAATGTTCCAAGAGAAAACGGGCTGTAACTTATCTGCACAAATTGATGATGAGCTCGCTGATAGCCCTGACGAACTAAGAGAAGCAGTCGTTGAACTTTGCGCGGAACTGGAAGAATTGAACTTGAAGACGGGATGCGACGAAATTAGCACCGTTCGATAAACTCGCTTTCGTTGGAATGATCAGATAGCTACGGTGTTACTCGAGCATCACCAATCGCACCCAAAACTCAAATTCCACCTGTGTTACAAATCCGTACAATTTTTGGGTTGCTTGATTTTCATATTAGAATATTAGAAAGTAATAATTAACAAGTCACAGCAGAGGTGGTCCTGTGACCCATCACAATGCGCCAAACGAAGATTTGCCTTTGGAAGATACGGGCATTTCGTCTATTTCGGGTAATGCTCGCAAGGGCTTGCCATTCAAGCGGATTATTCTGCTTGTTCCTGTCTTCATTGCTATCATGTTCACTGGTGGTGTCATGGGCATGTACTTCCAACCTGCTGGCCTACGCCTGTTTTATGAGATGACAGGGCTGGAACCGGGCGGCGGAAGCAATCAGAAAATTGCCGTTCCAATCAACACGACAGTGACCAAGGAAGACATCAAAGCGCTGGAAGCAGGCGCTGTGGTGGCACTTGGTAAGCTGATCCCGCGGGACGGCGTTTCAACCATAGCCTTGCCATTCGGAGCAGGGGATGCCCGCATTGCGGAGTTGCCAATCTCAGTCGGTGATTGGGTTGAGACAGGCACTGTGCTCGCCTTGTTGGACAATCGCCCTTCACTGGAAGCCAGTGTTGAGGCAGCCAAGGCGGAAATCGCGGTTTCTGAAGCTTCCCTCCGGCAGGTCCAGCTCTCTATCACAGCCAGTCAGGTGGAGAACGAAGCCGATCTTAACCGTTCCAAAACCAACGCGGATCTGTCACAGGCGGAACTGGAGCGCACCAAGTCTCTGTTTGCCCGCAAGGTGGTTACACAAGCTCAACTGGACCGCGCAGAAGCTGAAGCCGAAAGCGCTTTACTGGATGTAGCTCGCAAGGTGGCAACCCTGCAGCGTTACAGTGGTTCAGCCGATCTCTCTCAGGCGGATGTAGAACTCGCCAAACGCAAGTTACAATCTGCTGCAATCGCTTTGCGCACCGCTGAAGTAAACCTCGAAAAATCTGTTGTCCGTGCGCCGTTTGATGGCACCGTGCTGGATCTGCTGGTGCAACCCGGCGAGCGTCCATCTTCTGCAGGTCTCATTGAGTTTGGCAACACCCGCGAAATGACTGCGGAAATGGAGATTTACCAGAACCAGATTGGCCGTCTGAACATCGGCGATGCGGTCATCTTGCGGGCAGAAGCTTTGACGCAGGAGCTGCGCGGAACATTGACAGAGATCGGGCTGATCGTCGGACGACAAAACATCATTAGCGTAGACCCCGCCGCAAACACGGATGCCCGTGTGGTGACAGTTGTTGTGACGTTGGACGAGACATCATCTGAACTGGCGGCGAACCTCACCAACCTGGAAATCCTCGGATACTTTCAGCCAGCAAAGGATGAGGTAGCCAAGTGACCCGTTTTCTCACATGGGTGCTGGGCCGATTGCCCATTGGTTGGTTGCAGCTGACGCACAACAAAGGCCGCTTTGCCGCCGCGCTGGCTGGGGTGGCTTTTGCCAACGTGCTGGTGTTCGTGCAGCTCGGCATGATGGGGGCTCTGACTGGCTCCACTTTGCAGCCCTATGAGCTGTTTGAGGCGGACATTCTGATTTCCGCATCTGATGCCAAGTCTCTGACCGAAGGCGGCAATGTTGCTCGTGTGCACATGCTGCAAGCGCTGACCCTGCCGGAGGTCGCAGCAGCAGCTCCTGTTTACATTGCCAAGGTGGACTGGCGCGTACAGAAAGACCAGATCGCTGGTTTGCAATTGGTTGGGCTTCCCATAGAAGCCATTGATTTCATGGCTCCGGTCCTACGCCCACAGTTTTTGCAGTTGGCTTTGCCCGATACAGCACTGGTAGACCGCAAAACACGTGGTGGAACAGAGGAGTTTTTCAACTCACTTTCACCTGAAACACCCGCTGTGTTTGAAATGAACAACCGTCAGGTTAAGCTGATCGGCACCTTGCAGATTGGCGCTGGGTTCAGTGCAGATGGCAATTTGGTGATGTCTGACCAGAGCGTCTTGCGGCTCTCACCCTCCCGTAGTTCCGGAGCACCAGACCACATCTTATTGAAGGTGCAGGAAGGTGCTTCTGTTGAGCGGACAGTTGAACTGCTGAAGCAGGTATTGCCTACAGATACCTTGAAAATCCGCAGTTTCGCCAAAGCAGCATCCGACGAACAAGCCTACCAAACCTCAGAAAAGCCAGTGGGCATCATCTTCGGGTTTGGCACCATCATCGGCGTGCTGGTGGGCATCGTCATCGTATATCAGGTTCTCAGCACGGATGTGGCCGATCACCTGAAGGAGTATGCAACCTTCAAGGCGATGGGGTTTAGTGAAGGGTTCTTCCTCAGCATCATCTTTGAGGAAGCCATGGTCCTTGCGGTGCTTGGGTTCTTCCCCGGGGTGTTTGCTGCCATGGGCATTTACAAAATGCTGGCGTTAAAATCCGGTCTGCCGGTGGGGCTCACTCTGGCACGGGCGCTTATTGTCTTTCTCGGCACGTTGGCCGCCTGTGCGCTTTCTGGAACCATTGCAACGCGTCGATTGGCTCATGCTGATCCAGCTGACCTGTTCTAGGAGGCACAGATGATGTCATACACACCACATGCTCCAATCAGCGTCTCCGGTCTCAACCATTGGTTTGGCGAAGGAGAAGCCCGCAAACAAGCTATATTCGACGTTAACTTCGAGATCGAAAAAGGAAGTTTGACCGTGCTGATGGGGCCGTCCGGGTCCGGTAAAACCACGCTATTGACGCTCATGGGTTGCCTACGTGATGTACAGAAAGGCCAACTCGCCTTGCTGGGGCATGAACTGCACAGTGCAGACGAGACAATGAAGATCATGTTGCGGCGACGCCTTGGCTTTATCTTTCAGGCACATAACTTGCACGAAAGCCTGACAGCGACCCAGAACGTGCTGATGGGGTTGCAGGTTCACCAAAACGGCGTGAAGGCAACCGTTGATGCGGCACAGCAGGAGAAGGCTGCACGGCATATGCTCAGCATTCTGGGCCTGGAAGATCGCAGTGATTATCTGCCCGCCCACCTTTCCGGCGGACAAAAACAACGCGTTGCTATCGCGCGCGCACTGGTTTCCTCACCAGATATCATCTTTGCAGATGAGCCGACGGCTGCTCTGGACAAAGACACCGGGCTAACAGTGGTCAAGCTGCTCAAAGAACTGGGAGAGAAGCGCGGTATCACTACGGTGATGGTCACTCATGACAACCGTATCCTGCAATTGGCAGATCGTATTCTGACCATGGATGAGGGGCATCTGGTTGAGGAAGCTGTGCCTGCATGATCTCTCAAACGAATACATGTAGGTGCCCGTTACACCTTGCGACAAACTATTACAACATTCCCGTTGAAGCGAAAGTTGGCTCAACTATTCTAACCTCAAGCAAGCTCAAATCATTATTATACGGGTATATACATAACTAGAACAAGCAAAGACAAGAAATAGACAATGGCAGGCAATGCGACGCCAGAAGATTTATTTCAGATAGAACAATCAAAACAAAAACACCCCCATCAAATACTAGGCAATCACCAAACACGGAGAAATCCATGCGTAAACTATTGATCACTGCGCTGGTCGCTATGACTGCAACTTCAGCTTTTGCGGCAGACACAACCAAAGACGACGTCGTAGAAGCCCGCCGCGCTTACTTCACCCTGCTTGGGCATGATATGGGCGCTCTGGCAGCCATGGCAAAAGGCGAAGTTGAGTACAGTGCTGAAAAAGCAAAAGCGGCTTCTGGCAACATGATGACTGTTGCCAGCTACAATGCAGCTGGCCTGTACACTCCAGGCACATCCAACGCCGACCTGCCAGGCAAAACCCGCGCCCTTCCGGTGATCTGGGAAGACATGGCCGGCTATCAGGCCAAGGGAAAAGAATTCTATCAGGCACTTGTTGCATTGAATGATGTCGCTAGCGAAGGTCGTCCTGCATTGGGCAAAGCACTCGGCAAACTTGGCGGCACCTGCAAAGGCTGCCACAAAGAATTCCGCGCAAAGGACTTCTAAAGATGACGGTTGCGAGCACTGATCATTCCTTGGAAGCGCAGAAGAAAACAGGATCCTCTGTTTGGGACCTGCCACTGCGCCTGTTCCATTGGCTTTTCGCAGGCAGTGTTGCCGCCGCGTGGGGTTTGGGCAAGTTTGGGCCAGACGTGATGACGCTGCACTTCTGGTTTGGCTATGCAGTGCTCGCCCTCATTGCGTTCCGTCTGGTCTGGGGTTTCATTGGCTCAGAGACAGCTCGTTTCTCAAGCTTTGTTTACAGCCCCAAAACGTTGTTCTCCTACATCGCAAAACTGCCAAAACGGCAGGCAAGCAACTGGAAGGGACATAACCCGCTTGGCGGCCTGTTCGTTTTCCTTTTGCTTGGAGTGATTGGAGCGCAGGCGGCACTGGGACTGTTCGCAGATCCGGAGGACTACATCAATGTTGGGCCATTGGCCTCGTGGGCGGGGATAGACAGCGCCCGCACAGCATTGGCGTGGCATGGCATATTAGCCCGTGCAACGCTCATTCTGGTGGTTCTGCACGTGGCAGCGATCTTCTTCTACCGTTTGTGGAAGCGGGAAGATCTTGTCACCCCTATGATCACAGGCTATCGAAAAGCCAAGTGATCTTCGCAATAATCAAGCCGGGGCAGCAACATCTGCTCCGGCTTTTCTTTGCCTAAGAGGTTTCAGTTTCCCGTGCCTTAGCCGTCCGTTTGATCGGCGGCTCCTCAATCGGGTTATTTTCTATCATCCAGGGTTTGTAGCTGATCTCCGGATTGCTCGCCCGCTTAAGCACACTCGGATGAACGTGCGGCTGCCCGCGTTCTCGTGCGTTCAGATCTAACCGCGGCCACATTCTTCGCTTCACTTTGTAGATGTACTCAAAGATGCCTTCACGCGGATTGTGGATCGTGCCTGTCTCATCCGGATTCAACTTGGCAACCAGCGCTTTGCGACTGCTTTCATGAATGCGCAAGCCGTTCCGTTCTGCGTGCTCCAGCATCCAATTGAATGTGATGTCTGAAAGTCGGGAATCCTCATAACCACCGCCAACATCGGTGTGCACACCTGCAAACCAGGTTTGCTGCATGATCTGATTTGGCGCGGTACTCTCATTCCACAAAACAGGGTGAAACACTTCACGCTCATCATCAATGGATAGGGCGTGGTAAGCATTCTTCACGGCTGCAGGCAATGTCAGGTCATGGAACTCATGTTTGAAGCCGGGGAGTTTGTTGATGGCAGCAGAAAGAGGCTTCCATGGCAGGCCAAGCGCTGCGACCGTATCCCACACGCCGATAAACTCAACATCTGCCCACATATTGTGGTGCTTTTCGCGAAATTCCTGTGCTTTGGCTTTTCGCGCATGGCAATCACTGATCTGGTAAATCTTGTAGGCTTTGGCGATCAGTTCTGGTCGGGATTTGGGTAGGATGCCGAACATCTCGATGAAACCTGCAAGGCTGCGCACGGTGGTGGCGCCGCGGCTGAAGCCGAACAGATAGATCTTATCCTTGGCCTGATAATTCTCGAAGATGAACTGATAGCATTCCATCAGGTTCTTGCTGATGCCAAGCCCGGTGGCATTGCCCAGTAAACGCGTAACACGAGAGCGGTGCGCTTTCGTGCCCAATCCGCGATCATAAAACAGCACTTGCCGTTTGGTTCTGTTTTCGCAAATCCTGAAGAGCTTATAGACGTTCGTGTCCGGGCCTTCGCCGCCCTCCTGACCGGTTCCGTCTGAAAACACCACTATGTTCTTTGCCATGGCTTACCTCCCAAAACTGCAGTGTCACTTAAACTTAATCAGCAAACGCAGGTAAGTACAGCTTATGCGAGTATCTACACCTCATGCACCCCACACATTCTCATGAGTCAAACAAAAGAAACCCGGAGAGGGGGATCTCCGGGCTTCTGTTTTAGAAGAGAGGGTTCGGATGGAGGTGGCCGTCCTAGCCCTTATGCTTCTGGCAAAAAGGCCAGCCCCTCTTCTTTGAGATGGATGAAGGCTTCTGCGCCTGTTGGAATAACCGTTGCACTCAGGTTGTGATCAATGGCGAACAACTTGCCAAATCCAGTGTTGAGGGAGTACTGGATCTGGTTGCCGAGATAAGCTGCGTAAGCAATGCCCGCAGCGATGCCATTGGTCCCATCTTGTGTAACGGTGATGCCTTCTGGACGGATCGCCAGCTTACCGTGCTGGCACGCCGGACCAGAGTAAGGCAGAACAACAGAGGCCCCACCAACTTTCAGTGAAACTGTGCCTTCACTGAAACCTGCAATCTCACAATCCACCACGTTTGCATCACCAATAAAGTCGGCAATAAACGCGGAATTCGGCTGGTTGTAGAGCTCTCGCGGAGTACCAGACTGTGCAATCTCCGCTTTGTTCATCACGATGATGCGGTCAGAAACAGCCATCGCTTCTTCCTGATCGTGCGTCACATAGACAGCGGTCAGGCCAAGCTTCTGCTGAATTTCTCGGATCTCTTCACGCACGTGACGACGCAGTTTCGCATCAAGGTTGGAAAGCGGTTCATCGAGCAACAGCACTTCCGGTTCCAGCACAACAGCGCGAGCAACTGCCACGCGCTGCTGCTGACCACCGGAAAGCTCACTTGGCAGGCGCTCGCCGTAACCAACCAGACCAACCATCGCCAAGCCTTCTTCTGCTTTGGCTTTGGCTTCCTTGGCAGGCACCTTATTGACGCGCAGGCCGTAGGACACGTTGTCGACCACGCTCATATGCGGGAAGAGTGCGTAGGATTGGAACACCATGGACACATTGCGGTACGTTGCGGTCAGGTGCGTGACGTCCTTGCCACCGATGTAGATGGTGCCTTCAGTTGCGGCTTCCAACCCGGCGATGAGACGCAGAGTGGTGGTTTTTCCGCAACCACTTGGGCCGAGCAGAGTGACAAGCTCACCCTGCTGGATTTCCAGGTTGAGAGGCTTCAGTGCGGTGACAGAACCGTATTTTTTGACGACATCCCGGAACTGTACAGAGCCTGCTTTTTGCATAATAGACATGATTTACTCCAGAAACTCTAGGATTAAGCTGAAGCCAGCTCTTTGTTTTTGTTTGAGGTTTGCAGACGGTTCTGACGACGCAGCTTGCGCTGTCCAATGACGACCTGCAGCAGCAGGATTGCCACGAGCATGGTGATGATCAGCACGGAAGAGTACGCAATCGCGATGCCGTACTCGCCATGTTCAACACGGCCCACGATGAACGAGGTTGCCATGTTGTGACGCGCACTCACCAGGAAGATCACCGCACTCACAGACGTGATGGCACGAACGAAGCTATACGCCAGAGCTGCAAGGATCGCTGGCCCCATCAAAGGCAGGATCACCTTGCGAACAGTGGTGAAGCTGTTGGCACCAAGGGTGATGGAAGCTTCATCAAGGCTCTTATCCAGCTGGGACATCGCCGCGATACCACCGCGCACACCCACTGGCATGTTGCGGAACACGAATACGATGATCAGGATGATGCTGGTGCCGGTCAGTTCAATTGGTGGTGTGTTGAAGGCCATGATGTAAGCCACACCAATCACAGTGCCCGGAATTGCAAAGCTGAGCATTGTGCTGAACTCAAACAGGTTCTTGCCAGCAAACTTCTGACGCACCAGCAGGTAAGCAGTGAGCAAACCAACGACAGCGGTGAGTGGAGCCGCGATGGTGGAGATGGTCAGCGTGGTGAAGTAACTGTCCCACGCCACACCCGTCCAGCGGATACCGTTGTTGAAGCTGACGGAGAACGCACGGATGTAGTGATCAAGCGTGAAGGTGTTGTCGTAGCCCCAAAGCTTTACGAAGCTCCCGAACACGATCATGGAATAGACGACAGCTGTGAACGCTGCCCATGGCAATGCAAAGCCGTAGCATGTCCATTTAAGCGCGGAGTTCAGCGGCGAATGCTGGCCGGAGTCAGCCTTGCCTGTCACAGTCGCATAGGATTTTTTGCCAAGCCACAAGCGCTGCGCCACAAAGGCAGACAGGGTGAGCATGAGCAAGACGACAGCCAGAACAGCCGCTCTGGATGGATCAGCCACAGCACCGACAATGGCAAAGTAGATCTCGGTCGACAGGACGTTGAAGTTGCCACCCAGCACCAACGGGTTGCCAAAGTCGGCGATACTTTCAATGAAGCCAAGCAAGAAGGCATTTGCCAGACCCGGACGCATCAGAGGCCATGTGACGTTCTTGAAGGTCTGCCACTGAGTAGCGTTGAGGGTTTGAGAGGCTTCTTCCATGGAAGGGCTGACGCCCTCAACCACACCGATGAGCACGAGGAAGGCAATCGGAGTAAAGGAAAGCAGCTGCGCGAGATAAATGCCGGAGAAACCGTAGAGCCAACGGCTTTTCGAGATGTCAAAAACATCATGCAGCACATCTGTCACTACACCAGCACGGCCGAACATGAGGATCAGCGCAAGACCAATCACAAAGGGAGGAGTGATGATTGGAATAATGGTGAGAATGCGCAGCAGCTTTTTCGCAGGAAACGCGGTTTTGGTCGCGACCAGTGCAAAGGCAAGGCCGAGGAGGGTTGTACCAGCACCGGTGAGCACTGCGAGGAAAACAGAGTTCCAGGCCGGACCACAGGTTTTGCCACCAGCAAGGCAGGCAAGGCTCCAGATATCACTGGAGAAGAAGCGTGTGAAGAACAAGGCAATGTCGATGCCTCCATCACTTGCTTCAAACGCACGGATCAGGATCTGGGAAACCGGATAGAAAACGAACGTGATCACCAGAGCAATAATGAGGCCGATGCTGCCAACGATGAACGCATCACCACGGCCCTGACCAAGACCTGAAATGCTGGTGGTGAGGATAAAGAGAAGAGCCCCGGCGGTTATCATCGCCCCAGAGCCAAAGCCAACCTGACCTGCTGCAGCTGAGCCGAAGTTGAGAGTATCAATGAACAGCTCTGGTCCGACTCTGCCAATTGCAAAGCCCTGCGCAAACAACAGAGCAAGGCCTGTCATAGACAGAATAACAAGGGCCTTTGCCCGGGTGCGTTCGTCTTTCAGCAAAGCAAACGACAGGCCGATGCCAACGAATGCCAATGCTAATGGAACAAACCACCAGCGGCCATAAAGCAGAGCTTGGAAGAGGGCAGGTGCGGCGTCTTCGCTAAGGAATTCGCTGAACAACCAGCTAAAAGACCAGAAGCCGCTTTCTACTGAGTACCAGGGAAATATGCAAAATCCCACTATTCCGGCGGCGAGCCAGAGCGCAATTGTCTTTCGCATGATGTTGATCCGAGAGTTTTGTATTGGCGCAAGCGCGAATACGATGCAACGCATATAGGGTGAAGGGCGGACAGAGAATAAGTCCGCCCTTCAACGCTCGATTTACTTAGTGAGAAGCGTTTTTAACTTCTTCGTTCCAGCGCTTCAGCAGGCGCTCACGAGTGGAACGCTCACCATATGTTGCAAAGTCGTAGTCGATCAGCTTGATGCTTGCCAGATCTGGAGACTCAGGAGCAACGGATGCTTTGGAGTTGGAAGGAACCTGGAAGGACTTCACTTCAATAGAGCGGGATTGAACGTCTGGACGCAGAGCGTATTCCACAAACTGCTTCGCCAGCTCAGGGTGCTTTGCACCTTTGATCACGCTCACAGCGCCAACTTCATAACCAGTACCTTCACAAGGCGCAACGATCTTCAGCGGGAAGCCGGAGCCAGCCAGTTTCACCATGTCATGCATAAAGCCGATGGAGATGGTTGTTTCACCGCGAGCAGCAGCTTTACTTGGTGCGGAACCGGATTTTGTGTACTGGTTCACGTTCTTGCCGATTTCGGTCAGTAGACGGTAGGCTTCATCTTCACCAAACAGCTGAACGAAGGTTGCCAGCTCAGTGTAAGCAGTGCCGGAGCTGTTTGGGTTAGCAACCTGAATTTCACCGGTGTACGCAGGGTTTGTGAGATCTTTCCAGCAAGCTGGTGCTGGCAGGCCGCGCTCTTCCAGAACTTCAGCGTTATACGCAATGCCGAGTGCGCCAGCGTAGATGCCAACAGTGCCGCCATTTGAGATCTTGTGCATGTTGGATGCCCAACCCAACAGGTCGCTGGTGTCAACACCCGGATCCTGTGTCAGGCCTTCAAATGCTGCGATCAGGTGTGGATCGCCAGTACCGCCCCACCATACGTCAATCTTAGGGTTGCTTGCTTCTGCACGCACCTGAGCGAGTGTTTCGCCAGTGCTTTTGCGAACCATCAGAACTTCATTGCCAGTTTCATCCTCAAAACCGCGTGCCATCAGCTCACACCAGTCCTGCTCAGCACCGCAGACCATGTTGAGTTCTTCAGCAGAAGCCGTTGCTGGAAGTGTAGCAAGGAGGCAAACAGCAGCAAGACCACCTAAAAGAGCGTTTTTCATTATCTTCTCCCAAGTCTAAACGCATGTAGGTGTAACAACTTACAAGTACACCCACATATTCCCGTAACTTGATTTGAAAATTACATGAAACATCACAGGAGTGCTTATGCTTTACCGTTAAGTATGTTCTTATTTAGCAGATATATATTTTAAATGTTACATTTATTACAGAATTGAGTTACATATGAAATATTAGAATTATTGATGGGAAGGCACTTTCCCGTGCATTGTCGCCGCAATCTGAAGAAAATCAAAAACGACCTCCAAGTATGCATCTGGGAGCATGGTACGGGTTGCGAGGAAGGTTACATAAATGACCGAGAGTTGGGATAGGTCACCCTCAAAGGTAGCTGTCGTTGATGACGACCCGGCTATTCGCGAGGTACTGCAGGAACTGCTGCATGAATATGGGTTCCAGGCACTGCCGTGCCACGGAAGCAAAGAACTCATCGCGCTCAATGAGCTGGAAAGCCTTGATCTGGCAATCATCGATCTGAAGCTGGATGGTGAAAGCGGCATGATGCTTGCACAGCGCCTGCGCACATCCTATGACTTTCCAATCATTCTGCTTACGGGCACGGGAGATGAGGTAGACAAGATCGTTGGACTGGAAACCGGTGCTGATGACTTTTTGATGAAGCCGTTCAATCCGCGAGAACTGATCGCCCGCATTCGTGCGGTTCTGCGTCGTTACAAGCGCAATGTTCCGGCAGAACGAGAGCCTACTGGTACCACTCTTGCACCGCAAACACCGAGCGCTGGGATTATTCCACTTGGCGAACTCTCCTTCGTTTGCGACGAGCGGCGCTTGCTAGACAGGAACCTTCGGGAAATCAACCTGACAAATTCCGAGCTGCGTCTGCTGGAGTTTCTCATCGAGAACCCGAACCGTCCGATTGATCGCGTGGAACTGCTGGAGTATCTGGGCGGGGATCTTTCCCGCTATATGGACCGCACCGTTGATGTGTTGATCCTGCGCTTGCGCCGGAAAATTGAGGCCAATCCATCCAAGCCGGTCTTTTTGCAGACCCGTCGCGGCAAAGGCTATGTCTTCGCAATGGATGAAGCCGCTGTAGACCTGCCATGACTTTTTTGCCCCAACGCGTGAAAGCTCTGCTTTCCATCAAAACACGTTTGCTGGCAGCCATCACACTGCTGACTTTTGCAACTTTGTTTGCAGGGTCGATCGCGTGGTACTGGCTGGACCAAGCCAACGTGAAGCTCGTTGGGCATTATCAAAAGACTATCGAAGCAATCGCAAGCTCACTCCAACTGGCTAATAAATCCGCCGGTCTGGTGAGTTCTGCTCCCTTCATCCTCAACCTTTCTTCGGTCTATCAGATCGAAAATGAGGGCTCTCGTTTACTGGTTGAGCTGAGCAAGGCAGAACAGCAATATCGAGACAACTTTCCGCTTGCACGGCAACAAGGAAGTCTTGGTCGTTTTTTACCGCAAGTGCAGCAAAACCTTTCGCTCATGCGCTCGCAGGTAGCCGTTCTGGTCAACGCAGCCCAGCAAATCAGCGAGTCTGAGGATCAGGTTCGTACCCTGCTTGTTGACCTCTCCAAGATGGAGCGCCTTGCAGTCAAGAACTCCTCCACGTTTTACCAGAATGCAGAGGAACGTGAAGCCTGGCAAGGGATTGGTCAGGCTGCCAACCTATTGATTTCCGCCGCACATGTAACTGATTTCCTCAGTCTGGGCGAGCTGCGTCGCCGCTATCATCTGCAAATGGCTGATCTGGAGGGCATATCTGCCCTTGAGGTTCAGGAAGCCGTTGCAGCGCTGAAGACAATCGCAGAGGACAACGCAGGCCTTTACGCCATTCGTCATCTGGCAATGGCAGGACAACTGGAAGCCCGCAACGCACTCTTCAAAATCAAATCCAGCGCACAGATGATCAACCAGCTGGTTGCTAAGTTTGTTCGTCTGTCAGGTGAAGAAATCTCCAAGCAACGGCAGGAAACATCCTCCTACATCTCCAGCGCACAGCTCGTTGTGCTACTCACTGGCATCGCGAGTATTCTCCTGGCTTTGATGTCAGCGCATTACATTGCTGGTTACGTGACCAAGAACATCAATCGCATCTCTCACGCCATGTCCAGTCTGGCCAAAGGAGATCACACCACCGTGCTCCCACGACCTGCGCGGCAGGATGACGAGATCACGCGACTGTTGCATTCCTTCCGCATTTTTCGCGCCAATTCCATTCGGTTGCGCCGTATTTATGGCCAGTTGCAACGCAAGACAGAGCTGTTCGAGACCACCTTTAACTGCATCGCTGAAGGGCTGGTTCTGACCAACGATGCCCATGATATGACGGCCAGGAACCCACGGTTGGCAGAAACGCTTCGCATCAATGAAGCAGAGATTGAAAAGGCCAGAGACATCCGCGTGTTGATCCAGAACTCCGGGTTCAGATGGAAGGATGAGAACGTCCGTCCACATGGCACACGCTTCCGCTTTGCAGAACTGATTGATGATGACGGCATCCTGATCGAAGTGCGCAAAAGTCCCTTACCAGAAGGCGGTGCAGTCTGGTCATTCTCTGACGCAACGGACCGTCGCTTTGTTCAGGAACAGGCACAACAAAAACAAAAGCTCGAAAGCCTTGGCCAACTAACCGGTGAAGTGGCCCATGACTTCAACAACATCTTGACCAGTATCTCTGGCAGCGTCGGAATTATTGAGCGCAAAAGCTCCAAACTCATTGATCTGAAAGGCAACATCCAACGCATTCATAGCGCGGTAGAAATGGCCACAAATCTGACCCAGCGCCTGCTTGCCTTTGCCCGCAAACAGCACCTTGAGCCAGAAGTCGTTGAAATCAACTATCTCATTGAAAGTGTGGCCGAGATCATTTCATTGAGCATCGATGAGCGGATCATCCTGACGACAGATTTGCCGGAGGAAGCAACCTATGTGCGCATCGACCCTGGCCAGCTGGAAAGCGCACTGCTGAACCTTTGCATCAATAGCTCCCACGCCATTTCAGATGCGGGTACGATTTCTGTTCGGGTTGTGGTCAATGGGTCCGAGAGTGTTTCCATAAGTGTGACTGATGACGGATGCGGCATGGATCAGGAAACGCTGGAACGCGTTTACGAACCTTTCTTCACCACCCGCCGCACATCTGCAGGGTCTGGACTTGGGCTGAGCATGGTGTTCGGTTTTATCAAGCAATCCGGCGGGGAAATGGGCATCACCAGCGAGAAGGAGGAGGGGACAACAGTGACCCTCGTCATTCCGCAGGCACCACTGGAAGATTTGGCGCCTAACACCGCGATTACGTTTGATCAGCCTCGCCGCATTCTGGTGGTTGAGGATGATCTACAAACCCTGTTGCGCGCCAAGACCATGCTGAAAGAGATGGGGCTTATTTGTATCGAAGCCAACAGCTACGGCTCCGCTAAAGTGCTCATTGAGAACGGAACCAAGTTCGACATTCTCTTCACAGATGTTCAGCTAGAAGATGGCAAAATCGGCTGGGATCTGGCCGAAGCCAGCATCAAAGCCTGCGCAGACCAAAAAGTGGTTGTCACCTCAGGGCGCTTCCCCAAAGCACTGGAACCACAAACACAAAACCTAGAGCGGATCACACGACTGGCCAAACCTTACAGCAAGGAACAACTGGCTGAAGCTTTGCTCAGCCAGATACAGCAGTTTGAGGCTGCCGGCTAAGACACTGCTTCAGTGTCTGTCTTCCGCCCAGAGCGTATCAATAAACTGGTGTTGATCACAGCCCGCATGACAAGCTTGCGAGAGAGCATAGCACCGCGCATCGTGGCAGAATTCTCTGTCTTTCATACTGCAGCCCTTGCCAGCTGATACTGCGTCGCCGCATTCAGGCGCAAAGGCATTTGAAACAAGACCTTCAGAAAGGTCGGTTTTCTTCGGTTCAAACAATCTCGATAAAGAAAGCATAGTCAGTTGCCTTTATTCTACGAAGTTTTCGCGGAGAACCACGGGCACGAAGTGGATCAGATATAGGGTGAAAGCGAGTGCAAACAGGAGCCAGGCCAGTGGCATTACATCCAAATCTGGGAGGAGCAGTGGACCGAGAGAACGGGCCAGACAAGCGCTTATGAGAGAAAGGATCGCGGCGCCTAGTAACTTTGGAAGTTTCAGAGAATAGCCAGCATGCCGTAGACCCGCGATGGTCAAAACCATGAAGGTTGCCAGAGACAAGCCGCCGATGAAGATCATGTGCTGACCGGAAACATATGAGCCTGCAGAAAGCAGCCCAAGCAACCCGCCGGCCTCCAATGCAAAGCCAACTCCAAAGAACCAGTAGACCAGGTAGAGCGCTTTCGCGAAGGTGGTTCGCAAAGAGCCCGCCACATGCCAGTCCTGCAAGATATTGAGCACCGCGCAAGCAGAGGCCAACGCCAGCCATCCTTGCAGAGCATCAGAAACACCGAACACCTTGGCAAGAGTAAACGCGGAGATGCAGAACAACGCTGCACGCCTCATTGGTGGACGCGGAACAAACACAGCGCCATCCTCTCGCGTGGCCAAAGCATCATTCACAATCACCATGGAAACCGGAGCAAGAGCCGTGAGGACCATCAGGACGAACGCACCTTCCGCAATCGCAAGTCCCTGATTGAGAACGCCAATCTCCAAGTATTCCCAAAAGCACACAAGCTGGGCTGTGCAAAGCATAAGCACCGGCCACATGAGATGCCGCATCTTGGCACGCCATAGTCGGGGCAAGATAACAATCAGTAGCGCCGCGGGAAAGAAAGCCTGAACCACAAACACAACAGTCGGCGAAAGCACACCAAGCATCCAGAACGCGATACGTCCTGCCAGCCAAAGTGCCCCCAAACCCGCCAATTGCGCACCCGCAATCTTTGGTGTGTTTGACCAGGAGGGCACAGCAGTCGTCAAAAAGCCCGCCATTGCGCCCGTGAAGAAGCCAAAGAACATCTCATATTGATGAAAGAGAAGAGGGTCTGCATCCAGCGGCACCGGCAGCACATCGGCAAGCACAAGCCCCCACACAACGATGGAGAACACCGCATAGAGTGCTGACAGCGGAAAGAAGACCCGGAACCCTTCAGAGAACACCGGAGCATCAAAGAACGAGGCCTGTTGCCGAGATGTATGTGCAAGATCCGTCATACCAGCTGCTCCCAGTTGCTCATGTTAAACAGCTGCGCAATCCGATCATCCGCCAGTAAGCTTGCCTCAAGTTCCAAAAGGTTTCGACGCGTACGCTCGGAGCGGGTCAATGGCACCTCGTACTCCTTGGCAAAATGCCCCGGATCTGGCGCCATAATCAAAACACGGTCACTCAATGCCAATGCTTCGGTCACATCATGAGTGACCATCAGGACAGAGCACTGTTTTTCGTCAACTTCATGCAACACAAGCCGGTAAAGATCGCGGCGACGGCCAATATCAAGAGCGCTGAAAGGTTCGTCTAAAAACAACAGGTCAGGCTCTACCGCCAGTGCACGGGCCAACGCGCCGCGCTGGCGCATGCCACCGGAGAGCTCTGAGGGATACTTGATCAGATCATCTTCAGTGAAACCCATGGCATAAGCAACGGTCCGCGCTTTTTTCATACGCTGGAACTTGGAGAGTTTTTGCCCCTGAAGACCAAAGCTGATGTTGTTCAGAAGGCTCTTCCATGGCAGCAACCGGTGTTCCTGAAACAGGATCGCCGTGCGATCCGCGGTACTTGAGATTTTCCCGGTGCTTGCCTCAATCAATCCCGCTGCGATGCGCAGAAAGGTCGACTTCCCGCAACCGGATGGGCCGATGATGCTAACAACTTCCCCTTTTTTCAGCTCCAGCGCACTCGGTGCCAGTGTTTGCTGCAAAGGATGGTAGCGGTGGTCTTCCACTGAGACAGATAAAACGGATGGCTTTGTCTCTGCTGAGCCTCTTGGCACAACGGAGAGCAGGGGAGCTGCATCATTCAGCATGCTTCCAACCCTCCACATAGTCTTTGACAGGGTTGAGCAACATACCTTCGATGACCAGCAGCAGACCAACAACCACAACGATCCACGCCATGGTGGACGCGGTATCAATGTTGACGCGTGCTTCGGCAAGGCCTGCGCCAATGCCACGCGTGCTGGAGAGTAATTCTGCCATCACCACCACTTTCCAGCTCAACCCCAACGCTGTTGCCCATGCCGGAAAGAGGTAAGAGACGATCTGCGGTGCCTGCACCTGCCAGAACCGCTGAACTAGCGGTACATGAAAACTCTGCGCCATCTCATCCAGCTCCTTCTCTCGCATCCGCACGCCTTGCAGAGCACCTGCGAAAATGAGCGGGATCGTTGAGATAAACACTGTAAAGATCGGCGTGCCGTCATCGCCGCCAAACCACAGCAGCGCAAGCACGATCCATGCAATCGGCGGCACCCCAAGAGCCACGGTAATAAACGGCTTACAGAGTAGCGACAGTGTGTTGGACCAACCGGCTATCAGGCCAAAGAAAATACCAAAAGCGCTAGCAAGCAGAAAGCCAGCAAAGGCCCGCTTGGCAGTGATCAGAATGTATTCGAGCCCGGATGGCAAAGCGACAAGATCCACCAACCGGCTCAATGCTTCCAATGGCGCAGGCAACACCAGAGACCCGAATGTCTCAAAACCGACTTGCCATAGCGCGAAAATGAGAAATACTCCCGCCAGAGTGCCCCAACCACTCCAAATTTTACTCATTAACGTCGATAGCATGTGATGGATCATCAGGTATGTTCTCGTTGTTTGTTGGGCTCAGCAGACCAGGTGACCGCAACCTTTACGCGACCTGCCAAACCTGCTTCGCTACAGATAGAAGTCTGCGTTCGGTAGTTTTCCGCCAATGATGGATGGGTTCTTTTCCGCCAGAATGGAGTAGAACTGCTCCAACTCAGACTGAATGTCTTTGGCGCGTTCTGCTGTCAGGTGCGTATGCGGAATGGACTTGGCGATCACAGGAGCAGGAAGCGTGATGCTTTCAGATGCAACGGCAGCTGCTTCCTTTGGATTTGCCTTCACCCACTCAGTGCCGGTGACGCAAGCTTTATGGAAGCTTTCGATCAGCTCAGGCTGGGCATTGAGAAGGTCTTCATGCACCATCATGCCAGCCATCGGGAAGCGACCTTCACCACCCGTCACAGACGCCCATTCATTGGCCAAATCGATAGAACGATGGATCAACTTGCCCATCTTTTTGCCTTTGACCATACCCGCTGTCGCCGCTGGCTCTGGCAGAACGCAATGCTTGATGCGACCTGAGAGCAGAAGCTGTAATGCTTCAAACGGGGTGCTGACATAGTGCAAGGAGTAGTCTTTGCCCTCAGTCAGCCCGTTTTGTTGCATGACGCGACCAAACACCAGGTCCGGCATATCATTCCGGAAGAACATGCCGATCTTCTCACCGGCCAGATCCGCAGGGGACTTCACAGAACCATCATAGCTGAGCACATAAAGCATGCCCCAGGTCATGATGTTCAGCATCTTCACGGGAAGGCCTTTGTTGGCAAGGTTCGCGGCAACATAAGACGGGGTGCCCGCCAATTTCCAATCACCGGAAACGAAACCAGCGCGCAGGACATCTGGTGACTTGTAAACGGAGAAATCTACTTTCTCTGTAAAGTCAGAAAGCAAACCTTTGTTAGCAATGTAAGACAACACCACCGATGGCCCCACTGGCGGGCCATGCAGAGCCAGCGCCGGATTGGCCGCTTGAGCCACAAATGGCAGCGTACTACCCAGAGATGCTGCAGCAGTAAACCCTGCAGTGTGCGAAAGAAAAGAACGACGTGTGATCATTTTTGAGTTTCCATCGAAACGGGATAGAAAGCGAACAGCTCGCAAATGCGAATGAATTGCAATTACTGTAGATCACGATCACTCCTTCGCTTATTTGACAAAAGTCAATAACCTGAAGATTAAACTCATATTAAAGCAATTTAGGGTGTGAAGCCTTATCTAAAGGCTCCAAGATGCGCGGGAGCTTTGTGCGACTTGCCCGAAATCGCACAATCTCTCTTTGGTAGGGGAAAGCCTCCCACGCACCTATGTTCCTGCAATTATGCAGAAACTAGGTAAACTGTTGCATGGTCTTTTTGAGTCTCAGCTTTTGGAAGAAGTTGCCATTCCCGGAGGGGAGGCGCTTGGTCACGAACTTACCCTCATAGGCGTCAAAGTGATGATACCACGGCGCTGGCTTCAATGGCCCGCGACCTAGCAGCAGCTTAATGGCTTGCGCTCCAACCACCCCCGCAGCCAACTGGCAGCCCGCAGCAGTGGATGGGCCACGCTCCTCCTTCAGGTTCAGCTGAGAGGTGTCCACCAGTGAATGGCGATGCAACGCGCTTGGTGCCAAACCCAACAAAAACTTGAAATACTGATGTAACTCATCTTCCCCTTCAAACTGGAAATAGTCCTCAAAGCTCATGCCATCCGGAGTAAAACACAGATAAGCAGTGCCCATACCAAGCGGAGCAGCCGTAACCGCTGGAATCCCGAGTTCGCGGCACTTTGCAAAAACCTTTCTGCGCATACCCAGCACAAAGAAGTCGAAGCCATCGACAAACATATCAACGCCTTCCAAAAAGGCATCTATGTTCTCATCGGTTACACCATCCGGAAAAGCCCGCAGATCCACCTCCGGATTAATATTACGCACCTGCTCAGCCATCACTGAAACCTTAGGCTCTTGCAGCGTGCTGACAGTGGCTCCAATCTGGCGATTAAAATTGACGATGTCGAAGTGATCGAAATCAGCCACGCTGAACGCACCGATTCCCAATCGAGCCAATGTGACAGCATGAATGCCGCCGACACCGCCCATACCAGCGATCGCAACACGCTTACCACGCAGAGTTTGTTGCTCTTCCGGTGTCACCCAACCAATATTGCGGGAAAAAGCAGCGTCATATGAAAAGCCTGCACATGTGCCTGATTTAGACCCTTGTGCTTGAGATGCAGCTAAAACAGTCAACATCTTCCTCCACTAATAAAATTTCCAATCAGCGCGAGTAATAAAACCGCGCGCACACAAATATTTATCGATTGCACACAAACTTATTACACAACCTGAACAAGCTTATCTTTTACGAACTAAGTATATGTCAATATAATTTATAATATTAACGTTAATAATATTTTTGCTCTATTCAAATCAATAAAGTTATCTCAAATTTATCACTTTAGGTAATGTCGATTTTTATTCTCACTTGCACAACATTGTTCAAGTAAAGGTTATTGAGCATGAGCAATACAATTAAATCAGAAACAACCCACGAAGCCCAAAAAGCACGTCGTTTTTCCATTCACAGAAGAAGGGTAAAGCTGCAAAACACACCGCCCGAGAATGTTATTTTCAAGCTCGCGGACACACCTGATGAACTCTCTCAGGTTTGCAGATTACTCTACGAATCCTACACTCAAGTCGGCTATATGAAGGAAGACGGAAGCGGCTATCGGTTCACCCCGTTTTATGTCCTTCCATCCTGTTACACACTCATTGCAAAGCAGGGTGATACCGTCATTGGCACCACCACCATCATCATAAAGTCTCTTGAAGAGCTGCCCGTGGAGCAGATTTTTTCACTCAAACACATTCAACGCTGGAACCGTCGGATCGCCGAAGCGTCCTCACTAACTATTCATCCTGATTATCGCTCACAGGATGGCGCACTCATCCACGCTCTATTGAAGTACATGTTTCAAGTTGCCCGTGAAGATCTGGGCATCCACGATCTTGTGATGGCCTCCACTCCAAAACACATGGTTTTCTATGAGGCCCTCCTGCTCTTTCGCAGATTGAGTGAGGAGGTGATCGATGCGTTTGATTATGTAAACGGCACAACCGCGACGGGGGCCTATCTAAATTTCACAGAAATGCACCAAGACTATGCAGCGATGTACAAAGACGCTCCGGACGAGCAAAACGTGTTCAAATATTACATGGAGTACGAGTTCAGCAGCTTCCAAAGCCTTAGCAAAGTCACCTCCGCTTACAACGGCAATCGTTGGCGCCCAGAACACCTTGACCACTTTTTGCACGGACCAATTCAAGGCGCCAACTCGCTCATACGAGAAGATCTTGAGCTACTACGCCGTCACTATCCTTCCCATGATTACGACGAAATTTTCGCTCGTCATAGCCTTTCAAACGCGGCAGCTCTCATTGATACGAACGCAACAGGTGTCATCCAATCTAGCACTGGCAATAAGACACCTATCATCCTCCGCCGCATAGAGGAGGATAGAATTCACCTGACTTCGGAGCGGCCATATGAATTACTTGAAGGGAAAGAACTCCAGCTTCTCCACCAGAACCAACAGGTAGAGCCAATTCGGGTTCAATCCATCACGCTCACTGGAGGGTTAGATGCCACAGCACGATATGACCCAACATCGTCACCAGGCATTATGGCTTTGCTGACAAACAAACAAACAATTTCGCCTCTAGACGAAGAGACGATCTCAAAAGCACAAAGCTATCAAGGGGATGAGCTTGCTCATGTAGGGTAGGCTCAAAGATACCCAAACTGCACGAAATCAAGTTAACCTCTCTTGCGGTAAATGCGCAAAAACACATTCCCCATAATAATTGTGCGCATTCGCCGCAGGGCTAACCTTGCGTAGATCAAACCAGTATTATTACAGTTTGATATGAGAGTTTTCACATAGCTGAAAAAACAGAAGCGCAAGGAAGACCCCAGATGAGAATTGCTTACACCCTACCAAAAGGGAAACTGGTGCTGACAGAGCTTTCCGAGAAGCTTCGGGAAAACGGCATACGGACTTGCGGTATCGTGCAGGCAGATACAGTCAACGAAGATCGCCATCGCTGCGACATGGACGTTCTGGTCCTGCCAGACGGACCGCAGATCTCCATCACGCAATCCCTTGGCAAGGAGTCTTCAGGTTGCCGGTTAGACACATCGGCCCTAGCGCAAGCTGCAGGCGAAGTTACTCAGCGGATCGACGAGCCGTTTGACGTGTTCATCCTGAACAAGTTTGGTGAGCAGGAAGCCAATGGCAGCGGTTTTCGTGATTTGATTGTGAAAGCCCTGGAAAGCGGAGCATCTGTCCTTGTTGGTACCAACCACATCAACATCGATGCTTTTAAAGAATTCTCCGGCGGAATGGCAGAGTTCGTTGAGCCAAACATTGCTGATCTCACCGCTTGGGTTGAAAATCGCTAGGAACTAATAACATGGATCATTCGCTACGGTGTTTGCGAATGATCCTCTCTATTCCCAATACGTAAGAGTGGTAATTATTCTTCACCTCTTTGCAGCGCAAAGAGTTTTGAGGAGATAAGCTCACGGCGCTGTTGATCTTGTCCGAGGCGGAAAGACGTCTCCACGAAATCAATGTGCCGGTGCGCGGCCTCTTCAGCCTTTGCGCCATTTCGCGTAAAGATAGCCCTGCCGATCTCCTCGTGCTGCTCTAACAACTGTTCCCCAGTCCCATCAATCGAGCGCAAGAACTCGCGATTATAGAAGACACCCTTCTGCGTCAGCTCATAGATGGAAGACATCATATGAATAAGCATGGCATTGTGACCTGCATCCACAATCGCCAAATGGAACGCGATATCATTCTTCTTTGAAGCAATATCGTCACCATTGGCCTGTGCTTCCCGCAGGTTTACGAGAATAGCCTCAAGTCGCTCAAGATCCAGTTTGGTTGCACGCTCAGCGGCCAGACGAGCTGCAAACCCCTCCTGAACGCGTCGATATTCAAGGTAGTCATAAAAAGCCGTCTGATTGCGGCTGATCAGATTGATCAAGGCAGGGCTCATAGCTGCACTGATAAGAGGTGCTATGAACGATCCTTCACCGTGACGGATAGCAATGAGGTTGGAATCCTCCAGCCGCTTCAGTGCTTCACGAACCTTCGGACGAGAGACACCCATACGCTCAGAAATATCTCTTTCAGAGGGCAGCTTAGTCCCCTCTTTCAGCACGCCGGCCAAAATGAGTCCCTCAATCTGCTCAGTTACAGAATCCACCACTGTATCGTGGTCGATAGGCTCAAAAAGATAATCTACAGACACCATTTTACACTTCCTGCCGGTCACAATTCCAATATTGGTCGATTTTATTTTCCAATTCAAGGGGAAGAGCGCCGAGAGCCACAATATTGATATATCAAAGCATGTATTACGCACTAATACGTTGTTTTACAGCGAATTTTCTATCCCTTAGGTATACAAACCCAACAATCCTACGCATCCACACCATTAGTATTTGCCCGCGTGTCAAGCCCGAAAAACGGCTAAAACTGCAAAATATATTTCTTGATTTATTTCAGAGGTCAATATTATTTACCATTAGTCAGCTGCTTGGGAGGACAGCGCAAAAGCGCGTTTAGCAGCCGAATGCCATTTGGAGGAAACATGAAAAAATCTGTCTTAAGCCTTGCTCTCGCCGCCTCTGTAGCTGCATCTGTGCTTGCAGCTCCTATCGCAAACGCAGCCGACAAGCTGCTGCTGAAGACACCAATTGCCTTCTCTACCTCTCTGCCAGGTTTGGGAAGCCCAATTCCTCGTGTCGCTGACCAGCTGAAGCTGATGTCTGGCGGCACCATCAAAATGAAGGTGTATGAGCCGGGCAAGCTGGTTCCACCATTTGAAATTCTCGACGCTGTTTCTTCAGGCAAAATCAATTCCGGCTACACAACAGCTGGCTATTGGGCTGGTAAAATTCCTGCAGCTCCACTGTTCTCTGCTGTTCCTTTTGGCCCGGAAGCTGGTGAATATGCGGCTTGGCTTTACTACGGCAACGGCCTGTCCCTGTACCAGGAAATGTACGATCAGGCTGGCTACAACGTAAAAGTTATGCCATGTGCGATCATCGCTCCAGAGACATCCGGCTGGTTCGCTAAGGAGATCAATTCTCCTGAAGACCTGAAGGGCCTGAAAATGCGTTTCTTCGGCCTTGGCGGTAAAGTCATGCAGAAGCTCGGCGTTGCAACTTCTCTGCTGCCAGGCGGTGAAATCTTCCCGGCGCTTGAGAAGGGTGCGATTGATGCGACCGAATTCTCCATGCCTGCCATTGATGCACGCCTCGGCTTCCACAAACTGGTAAAGTATAATTACTTCCCAGGTTGGCATCAGCAGGCGACCGTCTTCGAACTGCTGATCAACAAAGACGTTTGGAACAAAGCAAGCGACACTCACAAAGCGATCATCGAGAACGCATGTAAGGCATCTGTCACCGACAGTTTTGCTGAAGGTGAAGCAATCCAGCACGAAGCTCTGCTCGACAACGTCAACAACAACGGCGTTCAGATCAAGCAGTGGTCTCCTGAAATGCTCGACGTGTTCCGTTCAACATGGAACGACGTTGCTCAGGAAGAAGCCGCAAACGATGCATTCTTCGCAAAGGTTCTGACTGACCTCAACCAGTTCCGCGATAACTACAAAATCTGGAAAGAAAACGCGTTCCTGCCGCGTAAGTAATAAAAACTTGGGAGCGGCTTTTCCTTGCCGCTCCCATTTCTACTATTGGCCTCAGCCTTCCAGACCAGATAGTTGCGGCGTTGACCTGCAAGAGTGAATGCTATGATAAAAAATCCTCAGGACACTTCAGATCCAATTGAGCTCTTTGAAGAAATTCTCGAGCACGAAGACACTGACAAACAACCCATAGCCGTTGCACTGGATCACTTTGTAAAAGGCGTTGGCCACATTGTAATGTGGGCCAACCTGCTGCTGATCCTTGCAATCGTCACTCAGGTAACAATGCGTTATCTGTTTAACTACAACTTCCCTAAGCTTGATGAACTTCAGTGGCACATCTACGGTCTGGTGACCATGGTGGGCATTTCCTACGCGCTGGTCACAGATAGCCACGTAAGGGTGGATCTGCTGCACATGCAGCTGAGCCCTCGGACACAACGTTTCATCGAAATCATCGGCATTTCTGCGCTTTTGGTTCCTTTCATCTACCTCATGGTGGATCAGGGCTACGACTATTTCTACGACAGTTTCCGCGTGAGCGAACGCTCCTCCAGCCCAACTGGCCTGCCTGCACGTTGGGCACTCAAAGCGGTGATCCCGCTAAGCTTTGTTCTGCTGGGAGTTGCAGCACTCGCCCGCCTCATCCACGACGTTCACGCAATCTGGGTCGACAGTGAGAGCGAGCGGAAAGGGAAGGGCATCCGCCTGATCCTCCTCGCATTCCTTGGCTTTGCTATTGTTGCGTATGGCTTGTCTTTCCTCGTTGAGACCACCGAAGAGAAACTCGTCATCGCGATGTTCCTGAGCTTTATTGCGCTGCTCTTCTCCGGTTACCCAGTTGCCTGGGTTCTGGCAGGTGTCGGCATCGCCTATTGCGGTTTGGCTTATCTGTTCGACAACGACCATATGGCCTGGACTGGCCTTGAGAGCACTTTCACCGGTCTCGACTATCTGACACTGGGCGCTACCGTGAACCGTGTTTACGCGACCATGTCCAACGCTGTTCTTGTCGCTCTGCCTATGTTCATCTTCATGGGCTTGATGCTGGACGAAAGTGGTGTGGCTGAGCGGTTGATGACCTCAATGCAGAAGCTGTTCGGCACAGTGCGCGGTGGTCTTGCCATCACAGTAACGCTCATCGGTATCATCCTTGCAGCTTCCACCGGCATCATTGGTGCCTCTGTTGTGCTGCTCGGTGTGCTGTCTCTGCCATCCATGATGCAGCAGAAATACTCCAAGTCCCTTGCGGCTGGCGTGGTGTCTGCCTCTGGTACATTGGGCATCCTCATTCCACCTTCCATCATGCTGGTGATCATGGCAGACCAGATGGCTCTGTCTGTTGGTGACCTGTTCATGGCAGCCGTCTTCCCGGGCATCATCATTGGGATGTTGTATCTGGTATATATCTTCGTCGTTGCTCTGGTTAAACGCGATGCAGCACCAGTGCCGGAAGGCGCGAAGGCACCAGACTGGCACGCGATCAAGGATGTTTTGATCGCGGCACTGCCAACCCTGTTACTGATCCTCGCCGTACTAGGCTCTATCTTCGCAGGTCTGACCACGCCAACGGAAGCTTCCGGCATCGGTGCACTCGGCGCAACTCTACTGGCACTCGGCTATCGCAAGCTTACATTCCGCAAGCTGGTCAACGTGCTGAAGTCCACCTTCAACACCACCGCTTACATCTTTGCCATCTTCCTCGGCGCAACCATCTTCTCCTACGTCCTGCGTGAGATGGGCGGTGATGCGCTGATCGAAGAAATGGTGGCTTCCACCGGCTTTGGTGCAAACGGAACAGTCCTGTTCATCCTATTCATCGTGTTCCTGCTTGGCTTCGTACTGGACTGGATTGAGATTACCCTGATTGTTTTGCCTCTGATGCGTCCGATCATCAATGGCCTTGGTCTCGACATTGGTGGCTACGGTGTGATTGATGAGCCTGCGCTGATCTGGTTCGTGATCCTTGTGGCAGTGACCCTGCAAACCTCGTTCCTGACACCGCCCGTTGGTTTCGCCTTGTTCTATCTGAAAGGTGTGTGTCCGCCAGAGATCAAGTTGACAGACATCTACCGCGGTATCATTCCGTTCGTGCTGCTGCAGTTGCTGGGCCTAATGCTGGTGTACTTCCTGCCTCCATTGGCCACATGGCTGCCATCCGTCGCCTATTAGGATGCCGAGATGAACAACGCAGACCTGATCAAGCAGTTTGAGAGTATCGTGGGCACTCGCTACGTTCTCAGCGACCCAAAAAAGACAGAGCGGTTCCGTAAAGGGTTCCGCTCTGGAGAAGGAGAGGCGATTGCAGTCGTACGTCCCGGCACACTGTTGGAGCAATGGAAGATACTGGAAGCCTGTGTTGCCGCAGACAAGATCGTCATCATGCAAGCCGCGAACACAGGACTGACGGAAGGCTCTACGCCCAAGGGGACGTATGAGCGCGATGTGGTGCTCATCAACACCAACCGAATGACACAGATCCAGGCCCTGGATGACGGCAAGCAAATCATCAGCTTTCCAGGCTCTACTTTGTTTGACCTGGAGAAAATGCTGGCTCCACTGGGTCGCCAGCCACACTCGGTCATCGGCTCGTCCTGCATTGGCGCTTCTATCATTGGCGGTGTCTGCAACAACTCTGGCGGATCGCTCATTGAGCGCGGGCCGTCCTACACCGAGCTTTCTTTATTCGCTCAACTCAACGCGGATGGCGAACTGGTTCTCGTCAACCATCTCGGTATTGAACTTGGCAACTCAGCTGAGGAAATCCTAAGCAATCTGGAAAGTGGCAATTACGTTCCAGCGGATGTGAAGGGCACCAACCAGAAAGCATCAGACAGCGAATACCACAGCCGTGTTCGCGATGTGGATGCTGCCACACCAGCGCGTTTTAATGCGGATAAACGCCGTCTTTATGAGGCCAGCGGCTGCGCAGGTAAACTTGGCGTGTTTGCTGTTCGTCTGGATACGTTCCCCAAAGCAGGTGCTGAAAAGACTTTCTACATCGGCACCAATGATCCGGCAGAACTGACTGAACTGCGCCGCCATATCCTGTCACACTTTGAGAGCCTTCCGGTTTCAGCAGAATACATGCACCGCGAGGCCTATGACATCTCAGAGAAGTACGGTAAAGACACCGTGGTGATGATCAACCACCTTGGCACAGATCGCCTACCGACATTCTTTGCCCTAAAGGGTGCCGTTGATGCTTATCTAAACAAAATCAGCTTCCTGCCAAAAAACCTGACAGATCGCTTTATGCAAGTGCTTGCGAAGGTCTGGCCGGATGTTCTGCCAAAACGCATGTCTCAGTATCGCAGAGATTATGAGCATCATCTCATCCTAAAGATGAGCGATGAAGGCATCGATGAAGCGGGAACTTTCCTGAAGGACTTCTTTGCTTCACGCTCAGGTGACTTTTTCGCCTGTGATGCGAAGGAGGGCAAGATGGCTGCACTTCACCGCTTTGCTGCGGCAGGTGCTGCAATCCGTTACAAAGCAGTGCACGAAGATGCTGCGGAAGACATCCTCGCGCTGGACATCGCATTGCGCCGGGATGATCGAAGCTGGTTTGAGCAATTGCCCGCACATATCGAAGACAAGCTGATCCACCGGCTCTATTACGGCCACTTCATGTGCCATGTGCTGCATCAGGATTACATTGTCAAAAAGGGCGTGGATGTAGCTGCCCTCAAGCAAGAGATGCTTGAGATTTTAGATACACGCGGCGCGGAATATCCGGCGGAACACAATGTCGGACACATCTATAAAGCGAAACCGGATCTGGTCGAGTTCTATAAGTCCATAGACCCGACAAACAGCTTCAATCCGGGTCTTGGTAAAACATCCCGCTGCAAACACTACCACTGATTTAAAAGCCAGAGTAACCACTCTGGCTTACGTTCTTTTCGTGCTCTCGCGTGCGGAGATTGTGTAGCTCAAATCAACAATCGGAGTCGAAGGCGCACCTTCCTCGCCAATCACCATCACGCCAGCAAGACGACCGATCTCTCGCAGCGGAGTGGTAACTGAGGTGATGCTTGGGACGGTCTCTGATGAGATGCCCAGATCATTAAAACCGCAAATGCCAAGCTCTTCAGGAACCTTGATGCCACGTCGCTGACATTCAAACAGCACACCCACAGACAAGTCATCGTTGTTGCAAAAAACTGCATCGCACTCGGGAAACTGCGAGGTGAGCTTATCTAGCAGGGTTGCACCCAACCGCACGTTGGAAGGCTCGTTCGTCACCGCAATGCACTGCTCACGTAACTCGCCATTGTCTTTGATTGCTTTTTTGAAGCCAGCCAGACGTTTCAGAGAACGCGGGTCCATTTGCGCACCAATGAAGCCGATGTTTTTGTAACCCGAATCGATCAGATGTTGCGTCGCCGTTTCTGCGGCCTGATCATGTGAGAAACCAACAATCATATCGATGGGCTTCGGGCTGATGTCCATAATCTGCACAACAGGAACGCCTGCATTCTCAAGCATTTGCCTGGTTTCGTCAGTTTGCTCAAGACCAGAAATGATCACGCCGGAGGGAGTAGGGTTCAGGAATGACCGCAGGATGCGTTCTTCTTCCTGCGAGTCGTAATTGGTGTAACCGATCTGCATATTGAAGCGCGATCCGTGCAACGCATCGCTGATTCCGCCAAGCACATCAGTGAACACGTTGTTGGAGATGGAAGGGACCATAACCACGATGGAGCTGGACTTATTTGACGCAAGAGTAGAAGCAGACTGGTTTGGCACATAGCCAAGTTTTTTCACAGCAATTTCAACTTTCGCACGCAATGCCTCAGACACCTTTTCCGGTGAGCGAAGTGCGCGGGAAACTGTGATTGCGCTAACGCCAGCTTCTCGTCCAACATCTACAAGCGTTGGTTTTGGCATCAAAAAATTCTCCCTATTCCTGAGCGCCTTTGTAGATATTTCAGATACCTCTTGCAAAATGATTGCGCAATCATTTATGATCAAATTCTCTTAGGAGGAAAATTAGGGCCGTGGAAGACTATAAAAAATCAGTATTTGTCGTCATGGGTGTTTGTGGCGTCGGCAAAACTTCAGTGGCACGCGCTTTGGCTACGTGTTTACCGGCGACCTATGTCGAGGCCGATGATTTTCATCCTGAAGGCAATATTGAAGCAATGGGTCGGGGACATCCGTTAACGGATGACATGCGCCGACCTTGGCTGAATGATCTTTCGCAAGCGATCGTTGACTTAAACAAACAAGAAGCAACACCTGCAGTTGTTGTTGCGTGTTCCGCCCTTAAGCGGTCTTACCGTGACATCATCCGCACTTATTTGCCTCATGCCTGTTTTATCTTCCTTTCAGGATCAAAAGATATCATTCGCGAAAGAATGCTCAATCGGCAGGATCATTTCATGCCACTTGAGCTGCTGGACAGCCAGTTAGAAATTTTGCAGCCTCCGTCTTTGGACGAGCTGCACATCAACGTCGACGTGAGTGGCGCTAAAACTGACATCATCAATCAAATTTTGCGTCAGATCATGCCGGAAACTGTGGCCTAAGGCCGCCAATATCGAATACTCTTCAGGGAGGTACTGTGAGTATGAAGTTTTTGAAATTTGCAGCTGCAGCAGTCATTGCAGCATCCACTGCCACAACGGCACTTGCAGCAGATTATTCTCTGCGTTTCCAGTCTTCTGACCCAGCTGGTAACCCAAACTTTGAGCTTCAGCAGGCTTGGGCAGCACGTGTTGGCGTTCTTACCAACGACCGCGTTAATGTTGAAATGCTGCCAGTTGGCACAATCGTTCAGCACACAGAAACTCAGGACGCTGTTGCAGCAGGCATCATTGACGGTCACATCACCGACACCTCTTACTTCACCGGTAAAGATGCAGCTTTCGGTCTGATCGCAAACCCGGTTGGTGCATACGGTTCTCCATCCGAAATGCTCAACTTCATGGAGTACGGCGGCGGCAAGCAGCTGATGAACGAACTGCTGAACCCATATGGTCTTCAGTTCATCGGTGCGACCACTCCTGGTCTTGAAGCATTCATCTCCAAGGTTCCTCTGGACGGCGTTGATGACCTGAAGGGTCTGAAAATGCGCGCACCAGAAGGGCTGGTACAGAACGTATTCGCTGCTGCAGGCGCAGCACCTGTGAACCTGCCAGGTTCTGAAGTGTTCACCGCGCTGGATAAAGGCGTGATCGACGCAGCAGACTACACAGTGTTCTCAACCAACCACCAGCAGGGTATGCATGCTGTAGCAGGTCATCCGGTGTACCCGGGCTTCCACTCCATGCCATTGGTTGAAGTTTCCATGAACAAAGAAACATGGGACAGCATGCCAGCCGACATTCAGGCTATCATGGAAATGTCTGTTCGTGACTTCGCACGTGACATGACTGCTCAGCTGTCCATGCGTGATGCTGTTGCAGTAGCAGAAGCTATTGCAGATCCAAACATCACCGTTCACAACTGGTCTGCAGAAGAACGCGCTAAGTTCCGTGCAATTGCACGTTCTCAGTGGGAGAAAGTTGCTGAGAAGTCTGATAACGCAAAACGCGTTTACGCGGTACTGTCCGCTTACCTGAAAGAGCAAGGTCTGCTTGCTCAGTAAGCTGATTTAAATCGCGTGAAACATACCGGACCGTCAAGTTCCCCGACGGTTCGGTACCTAGCGGGGAGGCAGGGTGAATGTCAGATCACGAAGAAAAAGACGCTGGCCAAAGAGCCATACCTGAAGCGGGGCTGTTCGGGCGCATAATAGCAAAACTCAGCGCACTCTTTTCACTTGCAATCGTATCGTCTGCGGCAATTCTGATTTTTGAAGTCGCAATGCGGTATCTGTTTAATTCACCAACCATTTGGGCCCACGAAACCGTCATCTTCCTGACGGCGACAACATTCCTTTTTGGTGGTCTTTACTGCGCATCGACGAACAAACACATCCGTGTGGTTCTGATTTACGATGCACTCTCTCCCGAGCTTCGGCGTGTCTTTAACGTTGCTATCTCCATTGCCTGTGCGCTCGCCAGCGCCTTGTTTTCCTGGGCAGGCTGGCTCGTTGTAAAACGCGCAATCTGGACACCCGCCGGTGATTTCCGTCTGGAGACCTCCGGCTCTGCATGGAACCCGCCAACACCAGGTCTGCTAAAGCTGTTCCTGCTTGGTATCCTTATTCTCATGTGCCTGCAATTTGCAATTCTGGCCGTCAACTACGCTAAGAAAAAATGACCGATTTACTCGTCCTGATCCCGGATTTCAAAGCTCTGGGCATCGAGCTGGCTACGGTTCTGATGTTCGGCTCATTGCTTCTGCTGCTGCTGACGGGCATGCCTCTTGCTTTCGTCACACTGCTTGTTGCTCTCATTTTCGCACTCGGCTGGTTCGGCCCGGGCGCCGTGCCGCTGATCGTCAGCCGCATCTTCAGCTTCGTGAACTCCTTCGTTTTCGTCTCCGTTCCCATGTTCGTGCTCATGGCTGCGATCCTGGATCGATCGGGCATAGCCAAGGATCTGTTTGATGCCATGCGCCTCGTTGGCGGGCGTCTGCGCGGTGGTATCGCCATCCAGACGCTTCTCGTGGCTGTTGTTCTGGCGGCCATGTCCGGCATCATCGGTGGTGAAGTTGTTCTACTCGGCGTCATCGCCCTGCCGCAGATGCTGCGTCTTGGCTACGACCGCAAACTTGCCATTGGCGTTTGCTGTGCAGGTGGTGCACTGGGTACAATGATCCCGCCATCCATCGTGCTGATCATCTATGGTCTGACAGCGAGTGTCTCTATCGGCGATCTGTTCACGGCAGCGTTCTTCCCAGGCCTGATGCTTGCAGGCATGTACGCCGCCTATATTCTGATCCGCGCCTATTCCAACCCTGAAGTCGCGCCAATTCCGGAAGCCGGCGAGATCCCAATCGCTGAAAAAATGCGCCTCCTGAAAGGCTTGTTTCTTCCGATCCTCGTTGTGGTGTTCGTTCTCGGCTCCATTTATGGCGGCATCGCGAGTGTGACTGAAGCTTCTGCTATTGGTGTGCTCGGTGTAACCATCTCAACCATCATCCGCCGTGAATTTTCAGTGAAGCTCATCATGGGAGCGGCCAAGCAAACACTTTCAACCGTCGGCATGATCGTCTGGATTGGAGTAGGGGCCTCTGCACTGGTCGGCGTGTTCAACTTGATGGGTGGTATCCGCTTTGTTCAGGCGCTGATCACAGGTATCTCCGATGATCCAACCGTCGTGATCCTGTTCATGATGCTCATCCTGTTCGTGCTTGGCATGTTCCTGGATTGGGTTGGCATCGCACTGCTTACCATGCCGATCTTCGTGCCAATCGTCTCACAGCTTGGTTACGATCCAATCTGGTTCGGCGTGGTCTTTGCCATGAACATGCAGGTCAGCTTCCTGTCACCGCCATTCGGACCCGCGGCCTTCTACCTGAAGAGTGTGGCGCCACCCGATATAAGTCTGGGCGAGATTTTCAGAGCATTACTGCCATTCATCATGATCCAGATCGTAGCAGTCGCCCTGCTGATCATCTTCCCCGGCATCGCAGTCAGCTAACAAAAACAATAACCAAGCTGAAGAAAGAGCCTGCGACCACCGCAGGCTCTTTTGTTGTTTAAGCCTATGCGCTTTTGGCAGTGACCCACTGCTACACAATCTTTATCTGCAGTATTATGCTAGATCACCCACTCTCGTTCTAAACGAAGCAACGTATCGACAGTGCCCAATTTCTGAGTATAGTCTTCTCTCAAAGCGCCCAAGCGATCTGTCGGGTAGGGACCCGGGCCAAGCAAAGAGAGCACAGATTTCAAGTCCTCAGACAAACGTTCCAGCTCAGGCTGCAGATGTTCAACTTTCTCCCAAGCCTTCTGGGCATTTTCTGAATTAACTTTGGCATGCAATTCAGCTTCATGACCCCAGCTGCTTACAACTCGCGGGTGCGTCGCCTCAAAAGTTTGCAAGGCATCTTCTGCCACAGGTAACCAAGAGATATCCTGCTCGCTATGAGCTTGCTGATAAGCTTCTATTTTTCCCTGGCTTTCTTTCAGTTGAGAAATAGCATCTCGCACTTCAATCTGTTTACCAGTCAAATAATAAAGGCTCACCAACACATCGTCTGGCGGCATTGTAGACTGCTTGCCAGCAGGAATAGTTAAGTCTAAAACGGCGGAAAGGCGGGTCTCCAGCAGCTCCAACTCATGCAAATTCTTTAGCTTGGGCTCAGTCATCAACTGAGGATCAAACTGCTTAAACTCAGAAACTTCATGCGATAGAATCCTTGAAACCTCATAGGCTTCAGACTTTCGCGCACTTGTATTGTGATGAGCAGAGAACTGAGAGAGTGTGTGATAAGTCTTAGAAACCAGTTCACGTAGCCTCCCAAGGACAGAACTGTCAGCGTTGCCCTGTTTTTCAGCTCTAATGACCGTTTTACATTGCTTACCCAGCTCGATAATCGCAAATGCAGCATCACCTTGCGATTCATTTTTTGCACGCTGCACCAAGACGTTACGCACATCACCAAAAGAGTTTCGAATGTCTTTTTCGGTCACTTGCCGCTCAGAGCGCGCACCTCGGTCATCATATTTTGGATTTGAAACCACATCTTTCAGTACAGACCGGGCTTCACTTTCCTCAATCAGACTATCCTGGATGAAAGAAAGAGAACCTGCTTCAGCGGCATCAGGTCGCTGATTAACAGAGTTTTGCAGTCCGTCCATAAAGCGGGAATAATCTGTTTCAACCGCCGCGAGCCCCGGGATCTTAACTGCGTTTCCTTCATCATCCCTGCTAATTTTCGTTGAATGCCATAATCCAGCATTTGGCATGTGGTTTTGATCACGAAGCCCTTGTTCAACGCCAGAAAGAAGGGTCGCACCAACTGAGAACACATCGCTCTTTTCAGAAGTTTGAGGATGTCTCGGGTGTACCTCAGGGGCTTTATAGTCCTCGGTAAACCCTTTAGCGGTCTCTCCAGCTTTGGAGTGTAAACCAAGGTCAATTATTACAGGCTCACCAGTTTCTGCGCTCACTACATAATTGTCTGGTTTGATGTCATTGTGAACTAAACCAGCCTTACTGATATGACCGGTAACATCCAACAGTTTCTGCCCGATATATTGAACACTGCCCCAATATTGCGCGCTGGAGATATCCCCCGCCTTCCACGCTAGATTCAATTTGCGCATGGTGACACTGCCACGATCACCAACAACTTCATCCATCACCAAGGCTTCTTTGACCAAACTACCGTAGGGTACCGAGGCCATCCCATAAACTTTCCCTAGGTTTGGGTGCTCACCTGCATTTTCATAGATTGTCTTATAAGCACTCAGTTCAGCCTTCAGGTGCCCGGCGGCGACAGTTCTTTCAATTTTGCCGACAAGATTGTGACCATCTGCTGTCGTATAAGTTGAGATATGGCTCTCACCCTCTGCAAACTTCTCAGTAATATTTGGCTTTAATGTCGATAGATCTGGCGCATCTCCCACTACAGGCTCCCCAACCCAGTCATATGATTTAGGGAGAGTTTCTGGGACTGCTTTTAATGCAGCAGTGCCATTCAGTAAGGGCGATTTCAGCGTCTCTTGCGGCAGCTCCTTTCGAAGCTGCTCAAGTTGCTGCTCCCGGTTTCCCTTGAAACTCAGAAACTGCTCTTGCGTTTCAACACCAAGGGAGGAGCCTTTATCAGATGTATAGAGCTTAACCGACTCATTTTGCGCGGCTGCTTCAGCCTCAACAGGTGTATGAAGGATCGGAGAAATCGGCTGAGATACAATACTAGGGCTGGGCAATGGCCTGTCTTTCAAAAAATGGACACACCACTTGCATAAATCAGAGAGACAACCTCTGCTGTATCAATCGATACATGCAACCCACACTAACGAACACTTCAATAATAGCCACACATCTTAAAACGCAGATGTTCCAGGCAGTTCAATGCAACCAAACACCCAATTTCGCAGAACCAACCTTATGGAACTAATTTGACCACTTGATCGAACATCCCATGCTTGGGATCTGTTCTTCAGGTCCTCGACCTGTTTCAGCAATTAACTGCATAGCGTCCAAAAGCTCTGTTTTGCGTCCGGTCGGGTCGTTAAATCCTGCATCATCTAAGCGGCCACGGTATTGTAGCTCACCTTTACTGTTGAGACCAAAGAAGTCTGGCGTGCAAACTGCACCATATTTCTTTCCTACTGTTTGGTTTTCATCAACCAGATAAGGAAATTCAAAGCCATACAGTTGCGAAAAGTATTTCATCTTGCGCGGAGCATCTGCGGGAACCGAGTGATAGTCATTGGACATCACTGCTAAAACCCCAAAGCCTTCAGAGATGAGCAAGCTGGTATCTGCCGCCAAACGATCTCCAATCGCCTGCACATAAGGACAATGGTTGCAAATAAACGCAATCAGGAGCCCCTTTTCACCAATACACTCCGACATGGTGAAACTATTTCCATCAGGGTCCTTAAGCGCAAAATCCGGTGCTTTCCAACCAAAGTCACAAACAGGAGTATTCAGAAGCACAATGCCACCCTTTAACTAATTGATCTGCCTAGAGGTTGTCATAAGAAAGGTTGAGCTGTCCATAAAAACTGGATCAAAATGTCCAGGCCTATGGTCACGATTTCCTGATCACCCCTGCTCCCTCTTCCCGTTACTCAAATTATCAAGGATTGGGCAGTCGGGGCGGTGGTCGCCGGCGCAGGCGGTTATGAGGTGGGTGAGTGTGTCGCGCATGGCGATGAGGTCGGCAATTTTGGCTTCGATCTCTTTGACGTGTTGTTGCGCAATCTTTTTAACGTCAGAACTGCCGCGCTCTTTGTCTTCATAGAGTGCCAGCAAGGCCCGGCACTCTTCGATGTTGAACCCGAGGGAACGGGCGCGGCCGATGAATGTCAGCTTGTGCAGCTCCGTTTCCTCAAAGATCCGGTAGCCGTTTTCATTCCGTTTGGGATGAAGGAACCCAATATCCTCATAATAACGGATGGTCTTGGTCGGGATGCCGGAGCGTTCTGCTACTTCACCAATATTCATCGTCGTTCCATCCCTCTTAATACGCAGTTGTTGCTTTGATCCAGCGTAACCGCAATGCGTTGGTTAAGACAAACACGCTTGAAAGTGCCATAGCACCAGCTGCCAGAACAGGAGACAGAAGCGGGCCACCGAATGGATATAACACGCCAGCAGCAACCGGGATCAGCAGTGTATTGTAACTGAATGCCCAGAACAGGTTCTGGCGGATGTTACGCATGGTTTGCTGGCTGATGTGGAACGCATTGACCACACCGTTCAGGTCTCCTGCCATCAGAACGACATCCGCAGCTTCAATTGCCACATCAGTGCCGGTGCCAATGGCAATACCAACATCTGCTGCTGCCAGAGCAGGCGCATCATTGATGCCGTCGCCCACGAAAGCCAGTTTACCAGAAGCGTTCTTACGCAAGTCTTCCAGCGCACGGACTTTGCCGTCAGGCAGAACTTCGGCAACCACACTGTCGATACCAAGTTCGGCTGCAATGGCATTGGCCGTCTTCTGGTTATCACCTGTGATCATCACAACTTTCAAGCCAAGCCCATGAAGGGACTTGATCGCATCTGGAGTCGTTTTCTTGATTGGGTCAGCAACAGCAATTACCGCTGCAATTTTTCCATCAATAGCGACGTAAAGTGGGGTTTTTCCTCTAGTTGCAAGTACGGTTGCATCAACAGAAAGCTGTTCCAGTGCAATTCCTTCACGGTCCATCAAGCGATCTGCACCAACCAGAACATCGTGCCCTTGCACAACCGCACTGACACCAAATCCAGTCAGAGAGTTAAAGCTCTCTGGTTTGGGAAGCGCTATGCCACGCTCTTCGACGGCCTGCACGATCGCCTTTGCAATGGGGTGTTCGGAGCTTTGCTCAACAGCTGCGACCAATCGCAGAACATCTTCCTCCTCAAAACCTTCATGCAGGATAATGTCTGTTAGTTCCGGATGTCCGGCTGTGAGCGTGCCAGTCTTGTCCAAGGCAACCACCTTGGTTTCCTGAAGCATCTGCAACGCATCGCCTTTGCGGAACAGGACGCCAAGTTCGGCTGCGCGACCTGTACCAACCATAATGGATGTTGGCGTTGCAAGCCCCATGGCACATGGACAAGCGATGATAAGCACAGCAACACCGGCGACCAAAGCAAGACTAAGCGCGGGATCGGGACCAAACAGGAACCACACCGCAACGGTGAGGATCGCAATGGTAATCACAGCTGGCACAAACCACGATGTGATTTTGTCGACCAATCCCTGAATTGGCAGCTTGGCACCCTGAGCCTGTTCCACCATCTGAATGATTTGTGAGAGAACGGTATCATTGCCAACTTTGCTTGCACGCACGCTTAAGGCACCAGTGCCGTTGATTGTCGCGCCGACAACATCATCACCAGAGGCCTTTTCAACCGGGATTGGCTCACCTGTAATCATGCTCTCATCCACGAAGGAGGAACCTGAGACAACGGCACCATCCACGGCGATCTTTTCACCTGGGCGCACCTGAATGACATCACCGACAATGATCTCTTCAATCGGGACCTCTGTCACCACGCCATCGCGCTCAACACGCGCGGTTTTAGCCTGCATGCCAACGAGCTTCTGGATAGCCTCACCAGTCCTGCCTTTGGCGCGTGCCTCCAGAAAGCGGCCCAGCAAGATGAGGACGACAATTACAGCAGCGGCCTCGTAATAGACGTTTACGGTTCCCGCAGGGAGCAACTGCGGCGCAAAAGTTGAAACGAGAGAGAATACATAAGCGGCGGAGGTCCCAAGTGCGACCAGAGAATTCATATCCGGTGCGCCTTTTAAGAGCGACGGGAAGCCCTTGGTGTAGAAATGTCGGCCCGGTCCAAAGAGCACAACAGTCGTCAGGACGAACTGCAAGTAATAACTGTTCTGCAAACCAAGTGAGTTCTCAACCAGCATATGGACGCCGGGTATGAAGTGACTTCCCATTTCGATCAGAAAAACTGGAAGTGCCAGCACGGCAGCGAGAAATACCTTGCTCTTGAGCAGACGGATTTCATCTGTTTTGCGGTGAGCCGCTTCAGCAGGCTCGGTCTTGTCCAATGTAGCAGGATACCCTGCTGAGGTGACCAGTTCAGCAATCGCAGAGGGTGTTGTCGCCCCCACTGCGTAATGCACTGTCGCACTTTCTGTTGCCAGATTAACATTGGCTTCCAGAACTCCATTTCCGGCTCGCAAAGCCTTTTCAGCTCGTCCCACACAAGACGCGCAGCTCAGGTTCCCAACACCAAAAGTGATGTTTTCTGTGAGCGCTGGATAGCCAGCTTTCTGAAGCGCGTCGGCCACATCTTGCGGCGTGAGGGTCTCATCATAATTGACCTGCACGCTTTCTGTTGCAAGATTGACAGAGGCGTTCGCCACACCGGAAATACTCTTGAGTGCCTTCTCGACGCGACCAACGCAAGACGCACAATTCATGCCTTCGACTTGCATTTTCAGTGTTGAACTGTGGGACATAATTTCACCATTTCATTGTCTGTTGAAGGCACCCTAAGGGTTCCAGCGACTGGAAGGTCAAGACTAAAATCATCAGGAATATGAAAAGACTTTGGCCATCAGGTGAATGACAGCCAAACATCACTTAGTCTTTGTTTTCTCCAGATTTTCATTGGCTTCTTCTGCGGTGATTTTATTCAAGGAAGATAGTCGGGCTCTCTTCCAAAGCACATAAATTGCCGGAATAACGAAGAGAGTCAGCAGTGTTGCGGTGATCATGCCGCCAACCATTGGGGCTGCAATCCGTTTCATGATCTCTGAGCCTGTTGCACTGCCCAGCATGATCGGTATCAACCCGGCAAAGATGGTTGCCACGGTCATCACTTTTGGCCGCAATCGTAACAGGGCACCCTCGACAACAGCATCAAGGATATCTTTTGCGGTGAGGACCTTGTGTTCTTTCCGGGCAAACGCCACGCGCTTGTCCCAGGAAAGGTTCAGGTACAACAGCATCACGATGGCTGTTTCGACAGCCACACCTGCCAGAGCAATGAAGCCGACCAGTACGGCAACCGATAAGTCAAACCCTAAGGTGTAGACAAACCAGACACCGCCTGTCAGCGCGACTGGCAGGGATGTTAGAATAATTGCCACTTCACCCACGCGGTTGAATGCGAGGAAAAGCATCAGGGTAATGATCAACAATGTTACCGGTGCAACCAGTTGCAAGCGTTCCTGAACACGCTCGATATACTCATACTGTCCTGACCATGTGATCGAGTAGCCAGCAGGGATTTTAACTTCGGAAGCGACCAGTTCTTGTGCTTCGCTGACATAACCGCCAAGGTCTCGTCCCTCGATATCAATGAAAACAAAACCTGTTGGTCGCGCATTCTCTGAGCGGATCATACCGGGGCCGTCAACAATGTTGATATCAGAGACAGCTCCAAGCGGAATATGCGCACCCGATGGCGTCACAACAGGGAGTTTCTCAAGTTGATCCGGGCTGCTTCTCCAATCCTGAGGATAGCGCAGATTGATGGGGTATCGCTCCAAACCCTCAACGCTTTCAGCAATATCCATTCCACCAATCGCGGTTTGCACCACATCCTGAACATCCTTGATATTCAGCATATAGCGAGCGGCTGCATTGCGATCGATGTCGATCTCAATAAAGCGCGCACCTCTTGGGCGCTCTGCGTAGGAGGACAACGTCCCCTCAACGCCTTTCACAAGGCCCTCAATCTTCACTGCAATGTCTTGAATGACTTGTAAGTCAGGTCCAGACACTTTGACACCGACAGGTGTTTTCATACCCGTTGCAAGCATATCTATGCGGTTCTTGATCGGTTGGATCCAGACGTTTGTAAGGCCCGGAACCTGAACTGACTTGTCCAGCTCCTGACGGATCTTTTCAAGCGTCATCCCTTCACGCCACTGATCTTGCGGTTTGAGCTGAATGGTGGTCTCAAACATGGTCAGTGGAGCTGGATCTGTTGCTGTTTCAGCGCGTCCAAGTTTGCCGTGAACGGTCTTTACTTCAGGCACCTGCATGATCATACGGTCCGTCTGCTGAAGCACCTCACGCGCCTTACCAATAGAGACACCGGTATACAGCGACGGCATGTAAAGGAAGTCACCTTCCTTCAACTCCGGCATGAACTCAGACCCAATCCGGTTCAGCGGCACAAGAATGGATGCAACCAGAACCAGCGCAAAGATGATCGTTGTTTTAGGCCAGGCAATAACGCCTGCAAGCGCGGGCCGGTACAAGGCGATGCACAACCGATTGACCGGGTTCTTGGCCTCAGGATGAATGCGTCCTCGCACAAAATATCCCATCAATACTGGCACAAGCGTGATGCTGAGAATAGACGCAGCCGCCATGGCATAGGTTTTGGTGAACGCAAGCGGTTTGAACAGACGACCTTCCTGCGCTTCCAGCACGAACACCGGAATAAAACTGATGGTGATAATCGCCAGTGAATAGAACAGAGCTGGTCCAACCTCGGAACAGCATTCGGCGACAATCTTCCAGCGGTTCTTATCGGGGTTTGGTTCCTTCTCAAGCCGTCGATGCATGGCCTCAATCATCACAATGGCCGCATCAACCATCGCTCCAATAGCGATTGCGATCCCGCCAAGGGACATGATGTTCGCATTCACCCCTTGCAGACGCATCACCAGCAGTGCCGTCAAAATGCCAAGAGGAAGCGAAATCAAAATGACCAATGAAGACCTGAGGTGTAGGAGAAACACTGCGCACACCAGAACCACAACCAGAAACTCCTCAGAGAGTTTGGTGGTCAGGTTATCAATTGCTCGCTCAATCACCCCAGCCCGGTCATAGGTGGTCACAATCTCCACGCCTTCAGGCAGGTTCGGTTTCAGCTCCTCCAGCTTGGCATGCACACCTTCTAGTGTTCTCAGCGGGTTTTCGCCCCAGCGCATGATGACGACGGCCCCAACGGAGTCGCCTTCGCCGTTCAGGTCAGCCACACCACGGCGCATTTGCGGACCAAGGCGGATGTCTGCCACATCGCTCAGGGTGAGAGCTGCACCGCGCTCATTCACCTTGATCGGGATTTGCTCCAGGTCCTCAATAGATTGGATGTACCCGGTCGCTCGGACCATGTACTCCGCTTCTGCCATCTCAATCACACTGCCGCTGGTCTCGCGGTTCGCGTTCTGGATCGTGCTCATGAGAGCAGGCAATGTCACGCCATAGGCTCGTAGTTTGTTGGGGTCAACGACCACCTGATACTGCTTGACCATACCGCCGATGGTTGCCACTTCCGACACGCCGCTGACAGTTTGAAGCTCATACTTCAACCACCAGTCCTGTAAAGAGCGCAGCTGTGCCAGATCGTGTTGACCGCTTCGGTCAATCAGGGCGTACTGAAAAATCCAGCCAACTCCTGTCGCATCCGGACCCAGTTCAGGCGTAACGCCTTCAGGTAGCTGGGCTCTAACCTGAGCAAGGTATTCCAGCACCCGGCTTCTGGCCCAATAAAGATCCGTACCGTCCTTAAAAACCACATAGACATAGGAATCGCCATAAAACGAGAACCCGCGCACGTCGATCACGTCTGGCACTGACAGCATGGCTGTGGCGATCGGATAGGTTACTTGATCCTCAATGACCTGAGGGGCCTGTCCGTCATAAGGGGTTTTGATAATGACCTGCACATCAGACAGATCCGGAATTGCATCAACCGGTGTTTCTTTCAGCGCCCAGATGCCACCAAGTGTCAACATCACAGCGGCCATGAGCACGATCACGCGGTTCTTGATGGATGCACGTATGATAGAGCCAATCATTTTTCATCGGCCCCCACCGTGTCAGCAGGTGCTGTTTTTGAAGCTTGATCTTTGATATCTCGCAGATCGACAAGGCTGAAGCGCTTGTCAGACCCCTTTGAGATAGCAAACTCAATAGGCCTATCATATTGGAATGCGTGGCTCTTCAGGTTTGCACGGACCGCAAACGTTGTTTCCATCGCTGGCCACTGCAACTCCTCAATGGCATCATGTCGAATGGTGACGGAGTTTGTCTCTGCATCAAAGTTGATCACTGTGCCATTAACCCAGATGGGGCCGTCTTGCGCAGAAGACATGCGGGCCATGCCCGCCGAAAGAGAACTCTCACTATCAATCAGAAACTGAGCGGAGGTTACAACTTCTTCCCCTGCTTCAAGCCCCTGTAAGATCTCGGTCCTGCTTCCTCCTCCAAAACGCCCTGTCAGGCCCGGCGTCACCATGCGTGGCTGAAACGTGCCCTCCTCAGTTTGCAGGATAACCCGATCAGATGAACCTGTGCGGATCAGCGCGCTGGCTGGAATTGTCAATGCACGTCGCGTTTCAGATGGGATGATGGTTACGCGGCCAAACATGTTCGGACGTAAAACACCCTCTGAGTTGTCAAAATGCAGACGGACCGGCAGAGTGCGCGTCACCGCATCCAATTCCGGGTAGATATAATCGATACGACCCTCAAGCACTTGCCCGGGCAGATGCTCAAAGCTCGCAAGCACATCGCTGTTTTTGCTCAGGCGGGCAATGTCCTGCTCAAATACATCCACCATCAACCACACAGAGGACATATCAGACAAGGTAAGTGCTATGGAATCCGGCTGCAGGTACATGCCATCCGCCGCTTCCAACGTGGTCACCACGCCGGATTGGGGAGCATACACCTTGAAGACCCTGGCCGGAGTATTCGCCCGAGCCATCTCATCAATCTGGGCGTCATCAATACCATAATTTTGAAGCTGGATTCGGATGTTTTGCTCAGTTTGCTTATCATTCCGGCGGACGGCCCGGATCAGATCAGCACTCGCAACTGTCACCTCTGGCGCATAGACAGTGAAAAGCAAATCTCCCTTCTCAACGGGATCACCAATTGCACGGATGTTGAGCTTCTTGATCCACCCTTCCGTACGTAAGTGAACCTGGCTAGAACGATGCTCGTCATAGCCAACAAACCCAACACTTTCGATTTTCTCTGAGATAGGCTCAACGCTGGCGGTGGCCGTGCGTACACCGATGCTGTTAATCACATTTGGAGACAACACAACAGAACTCCCAGATTGCTCAGCATCCTGTCCTGCATAAACAGGAACAAGATCCATCCCCATAGGAGACTTTCCAGGTGCATCACGCCGGAAACTCGGGTCCATCGGCGCAACCCAGTATAGAACTTCACTTTCAGCACTGCCTGATCCAGCAGAAGTCCGGTCTATCGAACTTCCAATAAAGATCCCTAGCCCAGCCGAAACACTTGCTACAATCGCAAGCCCAGCCACAACCGCGTATCCACGACGCATCGGTCCTGTCCTGATTTACAAAACACCATTCAGACCAGAAGGGACTTTGCTAACGCCGGGATACTCACCATCCCAACCAAATCCCTCCAAGCCCAATAAAACAGCACCACTTTCCTTATTCCTTCTGGCACTGTCCAACTTAGTGTCCGTCATTCTAATCCTTCCAGTGACTGGAAGGTCAAGTCTAATACTGAAGCCTAGTGCTTGCCGTAATCAAAAAAGCCCTGCCGATATCATCAGCAGGGCTCCCCAAAAGACTTCTTAGTAACAGAGGCTCTACAATTCCCCCGCCTCTTCCAGCACTTTTCTTGCGCTGCGGAAGCATTCTACTCCGGCGGGGACGCCGGCGTAGATGGCGACGATGTGGCAGGCGGCGCGGATTTGCTCTTTGGTGACCCCGTTGCGCAGTGCACCTTTGCAGTGCAGTTCCCATTCGTGCATTTTGCCAAGTGCGCCAATCATCGCCAGATTCATCAGGCTGCGGGTTGGTGCATCGATAGCGTCATCTCCCCAGCCGAAACCCCAGCACCATTCGGTCATGGCTTCCTGAAACGGACGATTGAAGTCGTCCGCCTTTGCCAGGTTGGCCTCTACATAGTCAGCGCCAAGGGTAGATTTACGCTGTTTCAGGCCTTTTTCAAACCGGTCAGACATTCTTGTTTTCTCTCTTAAACGCTGATGCAGATGTATTTCATTTCAACATAATCTTCGATGCCGTACTTGGAGCCTTCGCGGCCAAGTCCGGATTGTTTGACGCCTCCAAATGGTGCAACTTCAGTGGAGATCAGGCCGGTGTTGACGCCTACCATGCCGTACTCCAGCTCTTCCGCCACTTTGTAGACCGTGGAGAGATCATTGCTGTAGAAGTAAGAGGCTAGGCCGAATTCGGTATCGTTCGCTGCTGCAATGGCTTCATCAACTTCCTTGAAGCGGAACAGTGGAGCAAGCGGACCGAACGTTTCTTCTCTTGCCACGTCCATCTCACCGGTCACATTGGCAAGAACGGTTGGCTCAAAGAAGGTGCCGCCTTTGTCGCTGCGTTCACCACCGCACACAATTCTCGCGCCGTTCTCAAGTGCATTCTTGATGTGGGATTCCACCTTTTGAACGGCAGCTTCTGTGATGAGCGGTCCGATAGTCACACCGGATTGGAAGCCATCACCAACACTCAGGTTACGAACAGCATCCGCAAGTTTTTTGGCGAAGGCGTCGTAAACACCATCTTGTACATAGATACGGTTGGAGCAAACGCAGGTTTGGCCGGCATTACGGAACTTGGAAATCAGTGCCCCTTCAACGGCCTTGTCCAGATCTGCATCATTGAACACAATAAATGGTGCATTCCCACCCAATTCCAGGGAGAGCTTCTTAATCTGGTCAGCACTTTGGCGCATGAGAATGCGGCCAACATTTGTGGAGCCAGTGAAGCTGATCTTCTGAACAATGTCGTTGGTGCACAGCTCTTCACCGACTGCAACGGCATCCGTTGATGGAAGGATGCTCAGCACGCCTTTCGGGATGCCTGCCTGCTCCGCCAGCAAAGCTAGTGCCAATGCGGAAAGAGGTGTTTCTGCAGCCGGTTTTACGATCATCGCACAGCCAGCAGCCAGTGCAGGCGCAGCTTTGCGGGTGATCATCGCATTTGGAAAGTTCCATGGTGTGATCGCTCCAACAACCCCGACTGGCTGCTTGATCACCATGATGCGTTTGTCTTCCTGATGGCCCGGAATAGTGTCGCCGTAAACACGCTTTGCTTCTTCCGAAAACCATTCAATGAAGCTGGCACCGTAAAGGATCTCACCTTTTGCTTCTGCAACCGGTTTACCCATTTCTGCGGTCAGTATGGTTGCAAGATCATCTGCATTTTCGACCAGCAGGTCGAACCAGCGCCTTAGAACCTGTGCACGGTCCTTGCCTGTGCGCTTGCCCCATGCTTTTTGCGCAGTCTTCGCGGCGGTGATGGCATCGACCACATCAGAGCGCGAGCAATCGGCAACATTGGCAATCAGTTCACCTGTAGAAGGGTTATTGACTGCAAAGGTTTTCTGGCGCGAAACAAAGCTACCATCGATATATGCACCGGATTGCAACAGGCTTGGGTTGTTCAGCTTCAGGTCCATGGCGACACCCTTTGTCTTTCATTGTTGTCACATCGGCATAGTCATCACGCCGGAAAAGAATGGGGACCAGATGTGGCCCCCATTCCGTTCATTTTCCGTTAAATCGGATTACGCCCGCAGTTCGCGATCCAGAGCCGTTCCGTCAGGAGCGACTTCCTCATGAGGGTCTCTCACCGCACTTGAATCTTGCATGAGCGATTTCACAATTCCCCATGACATGAGAACCACAAGAGCACTGATCGGCAAGGCAGCCGCAATAGCAGCAGTTTGCAGAGCGGATAGTCCACCAGCCAACAAGAGCGCCGCAGCAACAACACCTTGAGCAACACCCCAGATCACACGGTGCTGTTTAGGTGGGTGTGCATTGCCCATAGACAGGATGGTCGTGATAACCAAAGTGCCGGAGTCGGATGACGTGATAAACCATGTCGCCAGCAAGAAGGTGGTGAGTGCTGCAATCAACCAGCTGATTGTGCCATTAGAGGTCATCTGCTCAATGGTGCCATAGAGCGCGCCACCAAGGTTCCAGCTGTTGACGGTGTCAATCAGGCCTGCAGTACCAACACCGCCCGGTGCATTCATTTCAATGAACAGTGCATTTCCGCCGAAAATGGTGATCCAGAGGAAAGCCATCACAGTTGGTACCAGCATAGCGCCGAACATGAATTCACGAATGGTACGACCACGGCTGATGCGTGCGATGAACATGCCCACGAATGGTGCCCAGGACAGCCACCAGCCCCAGTAGAACATGGTCCAGCCACCCTGCCATTTCACATCGCCCGGTTCACTTGCGGTCCAGAAGCCCATGGACAGGAAGTTGGACATGTAATCGCCAACGGATGTGAGGAAGAAGCTTGCGAGCCACTGAGATGGACCCGCTACCACAAAGAACAGGATTAACAGCAGTGTGAGAGCGATGTTCCACTCGGAAAGAATACGAATACCCTTACCAATGCCAGAGACAGCAGACAGTGTCGCCACAATGGAAATACCGATAACCAAAGCGATCTGAGTAAGCGTGCCCGGATCAACACCGAACAGCACGTTCAAGCCCTGTGCCATCTGGTTAACGCCAAGCCCCATGGATGTCGCGATGCCGAACACGGTGCCAAACACGGCAAGCAGATCAACCGCATGACCAGCTGGACCGTAGATGCGCTCGCCGAGGATCGGGTAAAGAGCACTACGGAACGTCAGTGGCAGTTTTTTGCGGAATGAGAAGTACGCAAGGCAAAGTCCGGTGATGGTGTAAATCGCCCAGCCATGCAGACCCCAGTGGAAGTTGGTCACGCGAACCGCATCAACTGCACGATCCATGTTCATCTCATTGTGGCCAGCCATATCCGCAAACGGGTTGTTTGGATAACCCCAGCCCGCGGAATTGTCGAAGTAGAACAACGGCTCAGCAACACCAAAGAACATGATGCCAATGGATACACTTGCGGAAAACAGCATTGCAAACCATGCAAAGTTGCTGAATTCCGGACGTGCATCATCATCGCCCAGACGGATGGAGCCAAACCGGCTGACCATCAAGCCAATGCAAATGAAGAAGATGATCATGACTGAGGAGATGTAGTACCAGCTCAGCGCTGTTTCGACCCAGCTGCGTACCGCCCCGTACAGCTCACCAGCATAATCAACATTCAAAATCGTGAACACAACAAATGCAGCAACCATAGCCTTGGCTGCGATAGACATTCCGTTGTGCAGGCCCTTAAAGAGCCCCGTTTCGGCAACATTCAGATCTTTCTGAATGTGCTCTTTTTCGATAGCCATAGTTCCCTCCCAGGCTAAATTAATCGGACATTGTGTCCGTGCCGGGTTTCACCGCCGGCTTATCTCCAGCCCCTGCTGAACAGGAGCTACGGATGGGGTTCTCCCTGTTCTCAGCGCATAACGAATGGATCCGGAATCGGATCGTCAGAGATGCGCAGCCAAACTGTTTTGACTGTTGTGTAGTCCAAAGCTGCCTGCAGTCCGCCTTCGCGGCCATGGCCGGAAAGTCCCTGTCCGCCAAACGGAGCAACGGGGGAAACTGCGCGGTAGGTGTTCACCCACACGATGCCGGAGCGAATGCCCTTTATCATGCGGTGTGCCCGCGTCAGGCTTTGTGTGAAGATGCCGGAAGCCAGGCCAAATTTTGTATCATTCGCCATCTGCAGGGCCTCAGCCTCTGTCTCAAAAGTGAGAACAGAAAGGACTGGGCCAAACAGCTCGGTTGTCACACAAGGAGCATTTGGCACATCGGAGCAATCCAGAATGGTTGGCGGGAAGTAGAAACCATCACGGTCGCAATCCACGCCGCCTGTCAGGACCTTGGCACCAGCCTCAACAGAAGCTTTGATGACTGCATTGATGTGGTCGCTCTGGCGCTGGCTGCACAAAGGGCCGACCTCTGTTGCCATATCCTGCGGATGCCCGATGACGACGGCTTCAGCTTTGGCCTTCAAACGGGTAAGAAACTCATCCTTGATGCTCTTTGCGATGATCAGGCGAGAACCTGCAACACAGCTTTGGCCTGTTGCTGCAAAAATGCCGGATATCTGCGCATTTACGGCGCTGTCGATATCTGCATCTTCAAACACGATAAATGGAGATTTACCGCCCAGCTCAAGCGAGGTACTGGCAAGGTTTTCCGCGGAGTTGCGCACGATGTGCTTTGCTGTTTCCGGTCCACCAGTAAAGGCAACGTGAGCCACTGATGGATGCGATGTCAGCACCTGTCCACATTCAGCACCAAATCCAGTGATGATGTTGACCACACCTTTCGGGAAGCCAGCTTCTTCAATCAGCTTGGCAAACTCCAAAAGCGGTGAAGGTCCTTCTTCAGACGCTTTCACAATCAACGTACAGCCAGCAGCCAATGCAGGGCCGATCTTAACAGCAGACAGGAACAGCTGATTATTCCAAGGAACAATCGCTGCCACAACACCAACAGGTTCACGGCGCAGCCAGACTTCCATGTCCTGCTTGTCAATCGGAAGGTGCGCCCCTTCAATCTTATCTGCCAGGCCAGCATAATACCGATAGTAATCCGCCACATACGCCACCTGGGCAGATGTTTCGCGGATGATCTTCCCGGTGTCCTGCGTTTCCAACTGTGCCAGCTTTGGCGCGTTCGCCTCAACCAGATCTGCCAGTTTGTAAAGCAACTTGCCGCGCTGTGTGGCTGTCAGGCTGCTCCAGGCAGGATCAAAGAAAGCCCGCTCAGCTGCAGCAACAGCACGGTTTACATCCTCAGTCCGCGCCTCGGGCATTTCTGCCCAAGGCTGACCCGTTGCCGGGTCCAGACTTTGAAACTGTGCTGAGCCATCTTCAAAACGACCATCGATATAGTGCTGGAAGCGTTTCATCATGCATCCTTTTGGAAAGCAGGCATCACTTCGTTGATGAAGCGTTCAAGAGAGGCTTTCTTGCGCTCAAACGTCATGCCGCTATCAATCCAGAATGAGTATTCATCGTAGCCAAGGTCTTCGTAGTGCTTCAGGCGCTCGATGACTTTGTCAGACGTACCGATCACATTGTTGGTGCGCATCTGCTCTGCGCTGTAGAATGGATGGTTCGCGATATCTTCGTCGCTGAGCGGCTCAATAAGACCCTGATTGATTGGGCGTTCGTTTTTGAACCATGCACCAAAGTAGTTGTAGAAACGGTTGACCTCTTCAGCGCCCTGCTGAACATCCGCCTCATCACCACCAACATAGGTGTGACGCAGCAGCATAATCTTTGGACGTGGAACGGATGGGCTTTTCTCACAAGCATCGTTGAAGCGCTCCATGAGGCTCTCAACTTCATCATCCCCGTTCCAGAGCGGCGTTACCTGAACATTACAGCCATTTGCCACCGCAAAATCATGGGAGTTTGGATCACGTGCAGCAACCCAGACAGGCGGGTGCGGATCCTGCATTGGTTGTGGTGCAGACGTCGTTTTCGGGAACTGCCAATACTCACCTTCATGAGTATAATCACCATCCCAGAGCTTCTTGACGGCAGGCACCAGCTCACGCATGCGCTGGCCAGCTTCCCAAGCGTCAAGACCCGGGATCATGCGCTCATATTCAAAACTGTAGGCACCACGAGCAATACCCAGCTCAAGACGGCCATCCATAATGATATCCGCCATAGCTGCTTCGCCAGCCAACTTGATTGGATGCCAGAAAGGCGCGATGACGGTTCCTGTTCCAAGACGTACATTTTCGGTCCGCCGTGCCAGATCTACAAGGTTGATGAAAGGGTTCGGCGCAATGGTGAAGTTCATGCCATGATGCTCACCAGTCCAGATCGCATGCATGCCGCCTTTGTCTGCAATCTCACAAAGCTGCAGAAACTCGTCATAGAGTTTTTGCTGGCTTTCATCAGCGGAAATGCGCTCAAGATGGATGAAAAGTGAAAATTTCATGGCTTACTCTCCCAGTGCGATTTTGCGCACTTCGCCGTTTTCATGATTTCCAAAATAGATGCCGAAATTGCCCTTCTGCGTCTCCTTCGCAAACCGGCCCAGCATTTTCTGTGTGGCAGCATCCTGCACGCGCGCCAGCACATCATCTGTCAGCGCGAGGAAGTTTCCAGACTGGCTGGCCCCTTCACCGGCTGAGCAATGGAAAGCCAGATGCTGGGCATTCGCCTCTTCATCTTCATAGACGGAGTAAATGAAGCCGACAGAAGACGGGACACCGACCTCTTCCAGTAATGCTGCAAGTTCTTTGGTTGGAGTACCTTTGCTGACATTGCGCGTTGGCAACCGCAGTTGGCCTGCATCATCTTCAAAAAACAGCACTTTTTTGTCTCGTTCCAGGAGAGCGCTAACAACGGTTTCGCTATCTACCTGAATGGAACTGACTTCTTGTGTGGCAGTAAAATACGCACCGCGCGCGTAACCCAGACCGTTAGCAACACCGGTCTCAAAAGCCTTTACTTCACCAATCAGAATTGCATGGTCACCCGCGTCCACCACATTGTGCATTGAGCAATCAAACCACGCAGCTACATCAGAAAGAACCGGAGAGCCATTTGGACCGACTTTCCAGTCAACCGTCGCAAAACGGTCTTCGACACGGCTGGCAAAGGTGTTGGACACATCCTTTTGGGTTTCTGCCAGAATATTAACGGCGAAACCGGATGCCTCAGTCAACGCATCATAATTGCTGGAGCTTTTCGCAAGACATACCAGCAACAATGGTGGGTCGAGAGAAACGCTTGAAAAGGAATTTGCTGTAAAGCCGAGCGGCTCACCATCCTGCCCATGGGCTGTCACAACCGTAACACCGGTAAGGAATGTACCAAATGCATTCCTCAATGTACGTGGGTCCATCGCTGTCATCGGGTAGATCTCCCTTTCTATCCGTTTGTTCTTATTGGCTGTTTTAACCAGCTTGCCATTGCGGCGTTGACTTGTTCCGGTGCTGTCAGATTGACCATATGACGATGGCCTTCAATGATACAGACCATGCCGTCCTGCGCTGCCTTGGCCATATCCACCGCCATTTCCTTGGTGGAGTTCGGATCACCATCACCCGTCAACAAAAGCGCCGGGCATCTGATCTCCTCCCATTTGTCAGCATAGGTCGCGTCCCCATGTGCAAATGCGTTGTAAGTGACCGCATAGCCAACCGGATCAACCTCCCGGAGCCAGTTGCCGACTTTTTCTTTCGCCTGCTGATCCGCAATGCTCTCACTAAACCAACGGCTTAAAGGTCCGTCGATGTTGATGTGACCCTCTGCGATTTCCTTAGCCCGCGCCTCCACAGCACTGCGAGCTTCTGGAGATCTGCGGTAAACGCCGTTCAACAAAGCAACGCGTTTTACGCGTTCCGGGTACGTTGCTGCGTAACCACCGCTGATCAGCGCGCCCATGGAATGACCGGCAAGATTCACCTGCTCAAATCCAAGCGCTGAGATCGCTGCATGCAGCCACGCCACATAGTCTTCCAGCTGAGAGCCTTGAGGAAGCGCAGTGCTTCCTCCATGCCCCGGCATGTTTACCGCGATAACACGATGTGTTTTTGCAAAGTGCTCGATTTGCGGTTCCCAGGAAGCATCCTGCATGCCAACCCCGTGGACCAGCACAAGCGGCTCACCTTCACCAACCTCACGGTAGCAAACAGTGCCCTTAGGATGTGACAGCTGCAGGGTTGTCAACGTCATGTCCCAGCTCCTTAAGGTCCTGATAGCGATCACCAATCCGGTGGTGCGGGCGTCCTGAGAGTGAAGCTCCCAGTGCGATGACGATTTCATCTGGGCCCGGAGCATCGGGAATAGCAAGCTGAATGGTGAGATAGTGTGAACGGCGACCACCGTCATTCTTGTCCATCAGCGGAATCATGATCGGAGCGTTTGCACCAGCGCGGGTGTTACAAAACGCCAGATAGGTTTTAGCGCCAACAGCTTCACGGTAAAAATTACCAAATTGCAGCGTGTGAATGAGCGCAGAGGCATGCTCGACTTCACCGTTCACACCAACAACAGCTGCTTTACCGTAACCCTCAACAGCTTCACCAGAACCTGCAAAGTTGATGATCATATCCGTCAGCAAACTGCCAACATCTGGTGCAACATCATGGATGCCCGGACGCAGATCTTCAACAAAGCCCTGCCCAGCCCATGGGTTCTTGATCACAGCAACGGCCGCAATCATCCGCAATGGGGTCTCTGCTTTTTTGCCACCTTCAATCAGCGTGTCTTCCACGTGAAGAAGTGTCTTGCGTATCTCTGCTGGCATTGGTCTTCCGTTCATTCCACTGTCAAATTCAATGGTGATAAGATGGTATACCATAATACCGAATGTCAATACCTTCTTGCGAATGAAGTCAACGCAAGCTAGATTGCGGCCATGATCTCTACTGCAAATAATCCTTTGAAAATTGAGCGTCCCACCATGACGCTTCGCGATATGGCTCTTGAGAAGATGAGAGCCGCTATCATTGCCGGGCACTTCCAGTCAGGAGACCGCCTGGTCGAGCGGCCACTTTGCGACCAGCTTGGAGTAAGCCGTTCAGTTGTAAGGGAAACAATCCGATACCTTGAAGCAGAAGGCCTTGTTGAAATTCTGCCAAACAAAGGCCCGATCGTTGCCAAACTGGATTGGGAAAACGCGCAGCAGATCTACGAAATCCGCATGCTTTTGGAGACCAGTGCTGCACAAAAATGCGCTGAACTGGCCAAAGATGGGGATAAGAAAAAACTTGGTAAAGCGCTCGCTCAGCTCAAGTTAGCCTACAGCAGCGGCGAAACAAACGACCTGTTTGAAGCAACAACATTATTCTATCAGTGCATTTTTGATATCAGCGGCCAGAATGTTGCATGGGAAGTGGTACAGCGACTCAACGGTCGCATCAGCCGCCTACGCGCAATGACTTTGGGTACTCGTGATCGCCATGATGCTGGATACAAACGGATCGAAAAAATCTACTCCGCAATCGAAACCAACGACCCTCAGGCCGCTGCAGCTGCCATTCAGTTACATCTGACGGAAGCTGCAAATATTGCCAAAACCCTTCTGACTGCAGAGCTGAGCAAAAGCGAAAAATAATGCCTAAAGCCTACTGGATTGCCCACGTCACAGTCACGGACGCTGACGCCTACACAAATTACACCCAGGCCGCTCCTGCCGCCTTCCAAAAATACGGCGCCCGCTTCCTCGCCCGCGGCGGAAAAACCGAACACCTGGAAGGCACCACACATCCCCGTAACGTCGTCATCGAATTCGACACCATGGAACAAGCCCTGGCCTGCTACCACTCCCCAGAATACCAAGAAGCCAAAACCCACCGCAAAACCGCAGCTCTGGCGGATATCATGATCGTTGAGGGAATGGCGTAAGCTCCCCTACCCCAAATACTCCCGCAATGCTTGCGGTGGGTTGTTGAGCAGTTGTTGGGTTTCAGCAGGTGGGTGCGCTGATCCGTCGGCGACGAGGATTGCTTTGTTCGTGATGCGACGGGCATCTTGTGGGTCATGACTGACCATGAGAAGCGTCGTGCCTGTTTCTGCAACGAGGTCTGCGACCAGGTCCAGCATCTCGGCTTTAAGCGCTGGACCAAGGGCAGCGAAGGGTTCATCGAGTAACAGCAGATCACGGTGCTGAACCAATACACGGGCAAGCGCGACACGGCTTTGTTGACCACCAGACAGTTCAGCTGGTTTGCGTGCTCCCATCCCCGCCAGACCGACCCGCGCAAGGGCTGCTTCAACTTGCTCATGCTCAGGTTTTGAGAGCTTTCCGTTAGGCCGCAAACCGAGGGCTGCGTTTTGGGCCGCGGTTAAGTGCGGAAACAGATTGCCATCTTGAAACAACATGGCGATTGGGCGTTTTCCCGGAGCCTGCTTGGTGAGCTCTTGTTCCTTCCAGAAAATGCGTCCTTGCGATAATTCACGGAACCCGGCAATAGCCTCAAGCAAGGTTGATTTTCCTGCGCCAGATGGGCCAATGACGGCAACGCTGCTGCCAGCTTCAACATGCAAGTTGGCCTGCAACTGGAACCGGCCATTTTCGATGAGACAAGAGCTAAGCTTCAGCATGCCAGCGACCTCCCCGGTCTAAAATCCAGAACAGTGCCATTGAAAGCACAAGCAGTAAAAGAGCTCCGCCGGCTGCTGCCTGCATTTTGTATGCCCCCATCAAACGGTAAATCTGTAAAGGCAGCGTTGCAATTTCCGGATCTGCAAACAGGGCAATCACGCCAAGGTCACCCATAGAAAGTGCCGCAGCAAGCCCCGCAGCAAACCCGATCTGTGGCCGCATACGTGGAATGAGGACACGTGAGAAGAACACCCAGCCTTCCATATTCAGAGACAAGGCCAACCGTCCATGACGTGAAACCGTATCTCGCGCAGCAGGGACAAGAATGCGAAGTGCAAACGGCAATGCCATCGCCGCATTGACGAGTGCCGTCACAGGAAGAGCAAGGTCTGACGGGTTTGCCCATGGACGTATAATGATAAACAAACCCGTTCCAATCACCAGCGGGGATGCCGCTAATCCCAAAATTCCAGCAAGTTCAACCACACTATGCCGACGAACGGCGATTGCGGCTGCCATAGGCAACGCGAGCAGCAACAAGATCACTGTGCTGGCTACGGCGACAGCAACAGAAACGAGTGCCGCCTTCAACACAATAAACGGCACCAGAAACAGACCGCTAAACCCTGACAGAACAACGGCACTAAGCGGCAAAAGCAAAAACAGCGTCGCAAGTGAAATCCAGAGGATGTCTGCAACAGGTGCACCGCCATCCCAGCGCTGGATCGCTCTGTCCAGTCCTGCACCAAACCCTTCACCGCGTGAAAGCTTCAGTGCTGCAAAGGCAGCAGCAGCGGTAAGCGTGAGTTGCAATGCAGAAAGCAGCGCGGCACGGCCAAGATCAAAATCGTATGTAAAAGCCTGGTAGATCGCCAGCTCAATAGTTGTCGCCCGTGGCCCACCACCAAGCGTCAGAGCAACAGCAAAGCTTGTCAGGCAGATCGCAAAGATCACAGCCAGTGCTCCGGGTAAAATGCGCGCAAGCATGGGGAGTTCAATCAGCCGAAACAGGGCTTTTCCATCACACCCAAGTTGCGCTGCAAGGCGAAAGCGCTCTGAAGGAACCTCTTGCCACCCCTGCAAGATCAATCGGGTTGCCAGCGGAAGGTTGAAGAAAACATGAGCCAGCACAACACCGTGGAGGCCATAAATGCGAATGGGTGAAGCACCAAAATAAACAAGCACATCAGATATCCAGCCCGCACGGCCAAACACCTGCAGTAACCCAAGAATGGCGACAATAACTGGAAGAATGAAGGGGGCACCAAGCAGGGCAATAAGCAAACTGCGGCCCGGAAACCGCCGTCGCGCCAGCGCGCGCGCAACCGGCACAGCCAGTGCAACACTGATCACGGCAGAAAGCACAGCCTGCGTAAGCGTAAACTTGAGAGCGGCCCAATCGGAAGAGGAAAAGCCGTGACCCGCTTCGGTTCGCAGAGCAACCGCGGCCAACGTGCCAAGTATGAGTGCCGCGACAAGAAATGCCGCGGCAACACCGGGAAGCGAACTTACTGGCTGAGCGCTTCTAGCCATTCCGGCAGAGCCTCACGTCTTGCAGCAGCAGCTTCTTCAGGCTTAAAGAACAAAGCTTTTTCAGGCACCTGCAGTGTGTCAAAGCCCGCAGGCAAGCCACCTTTTGGGGGCACAGCTGGATACATCCAGTTGGTTGTTGGAATGATTGTCTGGAAAGCATCTGAAACCATGAAGTTCAGGAACTTGTCTGCCAACTCTGGCTGATCAGTCCCGGCAAGCTTTGCCGCTACTTCAACCTGCATGTAATGGCCTTCTTCAAACGCGGCAGTGGTCTTGCTGTTATCTTCCTCGGCAATCAGGTGGTAAGCCGGAGACGTGGTGTAGCTGAGCACCATGTCCGCTTCCCCATCAAGGAAAAGACCGTAGGCTTCAGACCAACCTTTTGTAACCGTCACGATGTTGTCGGAAAGGTCCGCCCAGACATCGGCAGCTTCATCTCCGTAAGCCGCTTTCACCCAAAGCAACAGCCCGAGGCCAGGCGTTGAGGAGCGTGGATCCTGAATAAGGATCTTGGCATCACTCTTCGCAAGCTCGCGGAAGTTGGTTGGTACGGTTTCGCCAGCCTTGTGTACGAAGGCAAAGTAGCCCCAGTCGTACGGCACAAAGGTTTCGTCAGCCCACTCCACTGGCAGTGTATATTGGGCTTCAACAGTGTGTGGTGCAAACAGGCCAGTTTTCTTGGCAGTCTCAACCAGATTGGTGTCCAGACCCAGCACCACATCGGCATCCGAGTTTTTACCTTCAAGACGAATGCGGGAAAGCAGTGCTGCGCCATCTTCGACGCCAATAAGTTTCAGGTCACATTCACATACAGCCTCAAACGCTTCTTCCACTTTTGGGCCTGGGCCCCAGTCAGAAACGAAGCTGTCGTATGTGTAAACTGTCAGTTGAGGCTTCTCAGCAGCCATCGCTGATGTTGCAGTGAGTAATCCCGCAGCAATTAACAGATGTTTCAAGTCATCCTCCATTGCGGCGAGAGGGCAAGGATGGATGAAACCGGTACCCTTCCCTCCGCCGGTTCTAGCCGGTTCAGGTTCAACGGGTTCGCCACTAAAGCATCTCAGCACGACAATTACGCGCACCCCGAGGTCAAGCGGTTCTTAACCGGAAAAACACAGAAGCGCAACTGGATATAGCCAACGTCTGGAGAGCACCTGTAGGAAGTTGCAATAAAAAGCCCGGGCAGTTTCCTGCCCGGACTGGTCGCATTTATTAGGCTGTCAGGTCGAAGCGGTCGGCGTTCATGACCTTGGTCCATGTTGCCACGAAATCGCGGACGAACTTTTCGTGGTTGTCATCCTGAGCATACACTTCAGCATAAGCGCGCAGGATTGAGTTGGAGCCAAACACAAGGTCTGCACTGGTTGCAGTCCACTTAAGCTTGCCAGATTTGCGGTCGCGGATCTCATAGGTGCCATCCTTGAGTGGATGCCAGCTGTTGTCCATATCGGTCAGGTTGACGAAGAAGTCCGTTGTCAACTGGCCTTCGCGGTCCGTGAAGACACCATGCTTTGATCCGCCATAATTGGCACCAAGAACGCGCAGACCACCAACAAGTGCAGTCATTTCCCAGCCAGTCAGGCGGAGGAGCTGAGCACGATCCAGCATCATTTCTTCCGGGCTAACAGCGTACTCTTGCTTCTGCCAGTTACGGAAGCCATCAGAAATAGGCTCCAACACTGAGAAGGATGTCGCATCAGTCATCGCATCTGTTGCATCACCGCGACCAGAAGCAAATGGAACTTCCATGTTGAAACCAGCTGCCTTGATGGCATTTTCTACACCAACGTTGCCTGCCAGCACGATCACATCTGCGACTGAGGCTCCTGCCTGCGCTGCAATTGGTTCAAGCACAGCCAGAACTTTGGCAAGCCGGTCTGGCTCATTGCCAACCCAATCCTTTTGAGGAGCAAGGCGGATACGAGCACCGTTGGCACCACCGCGCATATCAGAACCGCGATAAGTTCGTGCGCTGTCCCAGGCGGTTTTGATCAGGTCTTCATTGCTCAAACCACTTGCCGCAATTTTTGCTTTCAGCGCAGTAACATCATAGTTGGTGTTGCCTGCTGGAACAGGATCCTGCCAGATAAGGTCTTCTTTCGGCACATCCGGGCCAAGATAATTGGCTCTCGGTCCCATGTCGCGGTGTGTCAGCTTGAACCATGCACGCGCAAACGTATCTCTGAAGTACTCAGGATCTGCTATGAATTTCTGACAGTACTCGTTGTAGATCGGGTCAACCTTCATCGCCATGTCCGCATCCGTCATGATTGGATTGTGACGAACAGACGAGTCTGTTGGATCAACAGGTTTGTCTTCTTCCTTGATGGACACCGGTTCCCATTGCCATGCGCCGGCAGGCGATTTTACCTGCTCCCATTCATGGCCGAACAGCATATCGAAAAAGCCCATATCGAATGTGGTTGGGTGTGTGGTCCACGCACCTTCAATGCCAGAAGTAAAGGCATTCGTTGCTTTGCCATCCTGTCCGGGGTTAGACCAGCCAAATCCCTGTTCTTCAAGACCTGCGGCTTCCGGTGCGACGCCGATGTTATCGACAGCACCGCGTCCATGGGTCTTACCAACGGTATGACCACCGCAAGTCAGCGCAGCAGTTTCCTCGTCATTCATTGCCATACGAGCAAAGGTTTCGCGGATCTGATCAGCTGTTTTTTGCGGACCGGGAACGCCATTTACGCCTTCCGGGTTCACGTAGATCAAACCCATATGGGTTGCTGCAAGCGGATTTTCGAGCGTTGAAGGATCATCCAGATCGTCATAACGCTCTTCACTGCGCGCAAGCCATTCTTTCTCAGATCCCCAATAGGTGTCGATCTCCGGACCCCAGATATCCTCACGGCCAAATCCGAAGCCAAAGGTTTTCAGACCCATGGAGTCATAGGCAATGGTGCCTGCGAGAATAATCAGATCAGCCCAGGAGAGAGCGTTGCCGTACTTTTTCTTGATAGGCCAAAGCAAACGGCGGGCTTTATCAAGGCTTGCGTTATCAGGCCAGGAGTTAAGCGGAGCGAAACGAATGTTGCCGGAACCGCCGCCACCGCGACCATCTGCAAGACGATAAGAGCCAGCTGTGTGCCACGAAAGGCGGATCATCAGGCCACCATAATGCCCCCAATCCGCTGGCCACCAGTCCTGACTGTCGGTCATGAGCGCATGAACGTCTGCCTTCACCGCTTCGAAGTCGAGTGATTTAACAGCATCATGATAGTTGAAGCCTGGGTCCATCGGGTTGGTACGCGCACCATGTTGATGGAGGATGTCGAGATTCAAAGCATCAGGCCACCATCGGGTAACCGGCTTATCCATCGATGTGTTCGCGCCATGTACCACCGGACAAACACCGGCTGTCTTGACATCGTTACCGTGCATTGCTGTCTCCACTATCTAATTTGGCTCTTGCTGGTTTTGACGTAGCGTTTACCTTAAGCGGTGAGACGAAACGATGCATCCAGCAAATTCTAGACTGAATATAGGTCGCCAAACGCATTAAGTGAAATTGCATCTTCTACACATATCAATAAGTTTTTCTTATCGTATAAATTTGAAGATAAACGAAGGTGCTTAGATTGCTCCTCTGAGCTCTCCTCATCACACACGAAGATGCTTTTCGCGAGGTGAGGAAAGCATCAGGTCTGCCCTTCAATGCAGCAACAATCCATGTAAAATATCACATTGATTTTCGCGGAGAAATTTGCATGAGCACCATCAGTCTTCTCAATTCCATAATTGGTCCGGTGATGAGAGGACCCTCGAGCTCTCACTCTGCAGCGCCATACTTCATAGGAAAGACTGTTCGCCAACTTTCCCTTTGTGATGGCGATAAAATTGTGAATGTTGAAAATGCGTTCGATCCAGAGGGCTCGTTTGCCCAAGTCTATACCAACCAAGGCAGTGACGAAGGCTTTGCTGCAGGCTTGATGGGAGAAGAGGTCACCTCACCTAAGTATCGACAAGCTCTATCTGATCTGATGAACGGCAAGCCATTTACGCTAGAGATCAACATTAGAAATTTAGACACCAACGATCATCCAAACCGAGTGGAAATTGCAGTCACGGTTGAAGACAGCGAAGGCACACTTCGGGAAGATCACTTCAAAGGCCTTTCAATAGGCGGCGGGATGTTCAAGCTCGATAGCTTTAACTCTTTCGCAATTGATGTGACTGGGAGCGATTTTATACTTCTGCTGGAATGTGGAGACAATTCACCTCTTCAGCAGCTTCCCTCAAATGCAAAGGTACAAGCTCGTGTCTGTGCAGGTTCAAAGAATAGCCACCAACTTATTGAGATCAAATCCAGTTCGCCACTATCACCTCAACAACCAGAGTTGAAAGACATGATAGAACAGAGCTGGAAGGTCAGGTCCTGCACACCTGTCCAATTCTCTGTCCACGATGAGGCCCCTCTTTTTGCCAGCCCAAAGGCTTTGGTCCAACAAACCAGCAGAGGACACAGTCTTGCAGATCTTGCTTTGTCCCTGGAAGCCAAGCGGTTAGGCTTGACTGAGCCCCAAACGCGAAAAGCCTTTGCAGACCGGTATGATGTGATGATGGACGCAGTTCAGGCAGGCCTAGCGCTTACCAATCAATCATCCACTATGAAGTTCCTGAAACCGAGCGCAAAACAGGTTGGTGCAGCAAATCCCGTGGAGATTATCGGCTCACCATTCTTGCAGGATGCGCTTAGTGCTTCTCTTGCAGTTATGGATGCAAACGCAAATCGGGGAGTGGTTGTTGCTGCTCCAACAGCTGGAAGTTCTGGCATCGTACCGGGCACGCTATATTCCTTGAAACAACAAGGTGTTGATCGTGAAAGGATTATCGACGCCCTTCAAGTCACAGCACTTGTGGGAGCTGTTTTTGCTGAGCACGGAAGTTTTGCCGCTGAAACGGGAGGATGCTCAGTGGAGACTGGTGCTTCAGCCGCAATGATCTCAGCTGGATTGGTCCATCTGTTTGGAGGAACAGCACAACAAGCCTTTAATGCGGCATCACTTTGTCTGATGAATACACTTGGTTTGGTTTGCGACCCAGTTGGTGGGGAAGTGGAAATTCCCTGTCATGCGCGCAATATCGCTGGGATCGCGCATGCGCAATCGTCTGCGGTTGCTAGCCTTTCTGGTTTTGACGCTGTTTTGCCATTTGATGAGATGGTCATCAGCACACAAAAAGTAGGCAAACAGATGAACTCTGACTTGCGCTGTACAGCTCGCGGTGGATGTGCGGCAACACCGACCGCCTGTGCAATGTGCGGATGAGGTTGATCCATAGATATCAATTCCTTAACCGCTAATACTCCCCTCAACCGTCTACTTAGGAGCTTCATCATCTCAGCGTTGTCCAGGTTGCCACCTAAGACAGCTAGCGCATCAACCACCATCTGCCGGACGGCGCGTTAATCCGCGTCATTGACTTCCAGCTCCACGCTCAACCGTGCCACCTTCGATAGCAAGAAGCTGGACACCCTCTACATCACCAGCGCCTGCCTACCCAAAGCTTCCCTCTCCGGCGATCTCTTCACCTACAAACCGGGTGAGAAGGACATTCATAGATCGGACTTTGAGGTGAAGAGGGAGCTCCTCTCACCCTTCTCAAACAAACCAGATCAGGCCGAGCCAGATCCAGAGGGGGGCTGGGACTATGGCCCAGATGAAGATGGCGGGGAGGTACTCGTAGATTTTCATGGAGCTCTTCCGAATTCCGTCAGATCAATTCAAATGCTTCTGCCAGAGTCACAACGCAGGCGACTGATATGCCGAGTGTTACGAAGACACGAATGTGTTTGAAGAAAGCTAGCTCTGCCTTGGGTTTCACGCCGGAGCCATATCCTCTGCCATCCAGGTAGATGCTTGTGATCATGGTCAAAAACAGCAGGAACCAGAGAGCAACCAATCCTTCTGCGATCAAGACAATGGCGGGCAACATAACAGGTCTCCGTAGTTTAAAAGTTTCAGAGCAGGCGGTGGCACATCAGAGCAATCAGTGTTCTTTACGGGGAAGAAATTGACAGCTTTATTCGATGCCAAGCACTGGTGAGACAACCCCTGCCCTCTATCGTGACAACTTTCCGACTCATAATATCTATTTCATATATATCTTTATCATCGCACATAACAAAAGACATATATTATTTGCATCTTTTCTTAGAAAGAGCTGAACTAGTGATAAATAATGTGTTATTTCATACACTTAAAATATACACAGCACCACATCGCTTTCGGTGTTCAGCACTCTCTGATTTTATGATATACGCACGATATATCTTTGGAGCAGCACTATGCGTTTAAATCAGGCAAGCGATTTTGCTTTGCGACTCGTTATGCAATGCGCCATGCAACCAGACATTCTTCAGCGCATCGATCAGGTCGTTTTGCAGCAAGGTTTCTCACGGGGCCATGTAATGAAACTCGTCAACCAACTCTCCCGTGCCGGTATTCTGGAGACCATGCGCGGTCGTGGTGGAGGGTTTAAACTGGGCCGTCTCGCACAAGACATCAGCGTTGGAGATGTTGTCCGCGCGGTAGAGAATGATTTTGCCGTAGTCGAGTGCCTGCGACAGAGCGAATGTGGAGAAATCCAATGCTGCTTCCTCCCCTCTTGCCGCCTCAAACCGTTGATGCAAAGAGCATCCAGCGCCTTCCTGAGCGTGCTCGATGAAATGACAATTGAGAGTGCAGTTATCGATTTGCCAGTACCAGCGGCTTTGGCGGCACAACAAAGCTAGCAGGAAGAATACTTCTGAAACTCTATTGATCTTCTCATATGTATTTTTGACCAATCCTATATTGAGTTCACAATTAAATCTAATTTAACAAATAAAAACTCTATTAATGACTATATTCGATTCAGTTAATCTATAGCTCATGAGAAGAGTATTGCGTATCACTTCATAGCTCCTCAGTCGAATACAGCATAATTGTGTAGCGCGAAGAAATCTTAACGGATTACTAATGTGATTACTCACACTGAAGCTGCGTTTTGCTCTGCGCAGCCTTCGGTAACGGCTGTGCTCGACTGAACAACTGTCTCAGAACTGCTGTAACTGGCAAATGTGTGAGGGTTGAAATGTGGCATAGTGAGCGTCTTCTGGGAACAACTGCACTTGCAGGCCTCGCGTTTGCCTGTCTGTTCAGCCTTCAGGTGGAACGGGCAGATGCACAGACGGTTATTACCGGTACCATTAATAACCCTCCCTTCACAATCAATGGCTCAAATGGTTTACGCATTGGCCAAAACGGTTCTGATGGAACATTGAATGTATTCGCTGGAACCACAGTCCCCATCGGGCAACTTGTAGAGATTGGCGTTGTGAACGCGAACGGCACATTGAATGTTTTTGATAGTGCTGTGGTTTTCCAATCAGGCTCGTTCGCGTTCATAGAGGTTGCAAACGGCGTCAACGAGGGCACCATAAACCTTTACAATAACGGCCAAATTTTTGCTCCCACATCCGACATGGTTTTAGAAGGTAAAGGCACCATCAATATAGGTGGACAGGAAGGCGCTGGTGCTCTTGCCACCGGTTTCCTGGAAGTCGACGACCTTTACATGCTGAACGGCTCAAAAATTGTGATCAACACCACGAGCTCGGGAGGCGATCACCTTGTCGCAGATCTAACTTCAGTCACTTCGGGCGCTGGCGAAGTCCTTTTTGAAAATGGCTCCACTCGCCTGATTGGAAACAACAGCCAGTTTTCAGGAAAAATGTTCTTTGATGAAGGTGCAACCGTCTCGTTCACAAGCACCAATGCGGTTGGAAATGCACAGCTAGACTTTATCGGCGGCACTTTTGTTTCAAATAGCAGCCTAACCGTAGAAGGCGACATTGAAGTCACCAATGTGGGCGCTACAAACGATGCAACCTTTGCAACCTCGTCAGGCAACCTCACCCTTGCAGGGGATATGTTTGGCAACGGTAAAGTCAGGTTTGAAGGCAATGGCGTAACCATTCTGTCGGGCAACAATTCCTGGACCGGCGGAACGGACATTGATGGCACAGAAGTTCAGTTTTCAAACGCGTCCAATCTGGGCAACAGCGCGATTGAACTGAACAGCGGCCACCTCACATTTACCGGCTCTTCAGCAACAATCAACAACCTCATCGATCTGGATGGAACCTCCTCAATTGAGGTTGGCACGAACGACACCCTCACTGTCAGCAATGATATCAGCGGGTCTGGTCGCTTAAAGAAACTGGGCAACGGAACGCTCGTTCTTGATGGAGCGGGTAGCAACTTCAGCGGTGGGCTGGATCTGGCAGACGGCATCGTAGAGTTTGGAGCAGCTGCCAACATCGGCAGCGGAAACATCATCTATTACGGTGGTGATCTAAGCTATATTTCTGGCTCGGATGCAACCATATCAAACACGTTTGAGATGCATAATAACGGCAATCTTGACGTGCAATCAGGTCGTACTTTGACGATTACAGGCAACATCGTTGATGGCGGCGGTTCACCCGGCAAACTGACCATCGGCTCCGGCGGTACAGTAGACCTGCAAGGCACCAACACATTCTCAGCCGGTCTGGTCGTTCACGAAAACAGCACAGTTGGCTTCTCGGACTCTGACGATCTTGGCAGTGGCACTGTTGAGCTCGACAACGGCAACCTCACCTTTAACGGAACCACTGCAACGATTAGTAACCTGATTGATCTGGACGGGATATCATCCATGACAGTTGGGTCCGGTGACACGCTCACCGTCAGCAATGATATCAGCGGGTCGGGCCGGCTGAAAAAGTTTGGTGATGGAACGCTGGTTCTTGGTGGAGCGGGCAGCAGCTTCAGCGGTGGGCTGGATCTGGCAGACGGAACTGTACAGTTTGGAGCAGCTGCCAACATCGGCAGCGGAAACATCATCTATTACGGTGGTGATCTGAGCTACGTGTCCGGCTCGGATGCGACCGTCTCAAATACGTTTGAAATGCACAATGACGGTACCCTTGACGTGCAATCAGGCCGCACGCTCACAATCACCGGCAACATCGTTGACGGCGGCGGCTCACCCGGCACGCTGACCATCGGTTCCGGTGGGACAGTCAATCTGCAAGGGACCAACACATTCTCGGCAGGCCTTGTCATTCAGGAAAACAGCACTGTCGGTTTCTCAGATTCCAATGATCTGAGCACTGGCACAGTTGCACTCGATAACGGTAACCTCAACTTCACCGGAACCTCCGCAACAATCGCAAATACGATTGAACTGTATGATGATAGTAGTCTTGACCTGCAATCCGGGCGTACTCTGACAATCACAGGCAACATCGTTGACGGTGACGGCACACCGGGCTCCTTCACCATCGGCTCTGGCGGCACAGCCAATCTGCGAGGAACCAACACGTTCTCAGGCGGTCTGATCGTTCAGGAAAACAGCACGGTTGGCTTTGCAGACTCCGATGATCTGGGCACAGGTGCGATTGAACTCGACAGCGGTAACCTCAATTTCACCGGAACAACCACGACGATTGCCAATCTGATTGATCTGGATGGAACATCATCCGTGACAGTGGGCTCTGGTGATACCCTCACCGCAAGCAATACCATCAGTGGTACTGGCCTACTGAAGAAACTCGGAGCAGGAACGCTGGTTCTGGGTGGAGCGGGCAGCAGCTTCAGCGGCGGCTTGGATCTGGCAGCCGGTACTGTGGAGTTTGGAGCGGCAGCCAACATCGGCACAGGTGAAGTTCTCTTTTACGGCGGTGATCTGAGTTATATTTCCGGTGCAGATGCGACCATCGCCAACGATTTCAAGATGCACGATGACGGTACGCTTGATGTGCAATCCGGACGCACCCTGACACTGACTGGTGACATCACAGATGGCGGCGGCACACCGGGGGCTCTCACCATTGGGTCTGGCGGCACGGTCAACCTGCAGGGCGACAACAGTTTCTCTGGTGGTCTCATTGTTCAGGAAAACAGTTCTATCGAATTTACTGACCCGGACCGTCTTGGGCTTGGCACAACCACCCTCAACAATGGTAACCTGCTCTATCAGGGCTCCACAGACGTCAATCTCTCAAGGATTGCCATCGCCAGTGGCACAAGCAACACAATCGATATTGATGACAATACGGTCAATCTGGAAATCTCCTCCAACCTTTCCGGCTCTGGCAGCTTGTCCATCGATGGTGGCCAAACAACCACCCTAACCGGCACCAACAGCTCATGGACTGGTGATCTTGGCATAACCGATACCGAGTTGATCTTCAGTGACGGCACCAACATCGGCAACGGCAATGTCGGCATCACGCTGAACTCCTCAACCCTGACCTACACCGGCGGCAGCACGGTCACCATCAATGAGCTGGCGTTTTCCGGCGCCGGGAACGTGGTTGGAACGACCGACATCGTTGGCCAGATCAACATCATGTCCGGGCTGACTGGTTCAGATCAGGTTACCTTCACCGGCCCGGGTGAAGTCAATCTGCTTGGCGACAACTCAGGCTACACAGCAGATATTGAAATCGACACCGGCACGCTTGGTCTGGAAGGCTTTTCTACCTCGGCCATTGGGTCCGGCAACGTGATCGTAAACGGTGGAACTCTTTTCTATCTGGGCACTGGTAGCGAAACTGTTGATGCGACCAAGCTGCAAGTGAACAGCAATGATAATACCATCGACATGGCAAACGCAGGGGCAACCCTCACCTGGACCGGAGATGCCACTCCCGGTGGAGGTACCTTCCTAAAGAACGGTGCAGGTACGCTTATCCTGTCAGACGGCACCAAATCTCTGGTCAGCTCCACCATCAACGGCGGCACCATGCGGATTGGTACGTCCTTAACGGATAGCTCTACTCTTTCAGGTGATCTGACCGTGAACGCCGATGGTCGGCTCGAAGGGTACGGCACAGCCAGCGGCAGTGTGACACTTAACGGCGGCATCATCGCACCCGGAGCATCCTTCGGTACAATTACGCTCGGCAGTCTGGATGCGACTGGCACTGGCGGCACGCTGGAAATGGAAATCGGCTCTGATCCGGTATCTGGAATGGCAAACGCGGATCAGATCCAGATCCTCGCAGGTGGCAGCGTGGACCTGAACGACGTTGCGCTTGATCTCGTCAACGTCATGGGCCCAACACCAGTCAAAATCGGCGATGAGTTCGTCATTATCGACAATCTCTCCGCACCAGGGACAGAGCCGCCGACAGGCACGTTCAGTTCAGTTAGCCATGACATGTTCATGTTAGATGTGAACGTGCTCTACGGCATTCCCGATGACGGTAACGACGTTGCAATCCAGTTCATCCGAAGCTCCAACAACTTCAATGGCCTGGCAGATACGCGCAACGAACATTCAGTCACTCTGGCGCTTGATACTATCAATGAGAGCGGCGATCTCTTCACACAGCTTGCGCCCATGAACAACGCTCAGATTAAAGCTCTTCTCGATCCCCTTGCCGGTGAAATCAACGCTTCAACCCGTGCAATCCTTCTTGCCGACAGCCGCTTCCTGAGACAAGCGGTGAATGACCGCCTTTACAAGGCCCACAGCGCTTTTGCTGCAGACGTGGATGACAACACCGTTTCCCGCACGGTCAGTAACTTTGCGATGTGGGGACAGGTCTACGGCAGCTGGGGTCAATTCTTCTCCGATGGCAATGCCCGCACCACAGGCAGAAGCGTCGGCGGCGTTCTGGTTGGTGTTGATGCAACCTACTTTGACATGGTGCAGCTGGGTGTGGTTGCAGGCTTTGGCAGAACATCCATCGACATCAGCTCCATCGATGCCTCATCTGACAGTGACAGCTACAGTGTCGGCGGCTACGCCAGTGCCAATCCGGTCGACAACGTCAAACTGCGCGGAGGTGTTGCCGGTACATGGTACAACATTGCAACTGATCGCGATGTAAGCCTCTTCCCGGAAGAAACACTGTCATCTGACCAGTTCGCCGGTTCTGTGCAAGTGTTTGGTGAGCTTGGGTATACGCTGGAAAGCGCTTATGGCAATCTGGAGCCTTTCGCAGGGGTTGCCTATGCTTATCTCTCCGGCCCCGGCTTCAACGAAACCGGCGGCGCAGCAGCACTCAAAGCAGATGGACAATCCAACTCCCTCACTTTCCTGACACTGGGAACACGCGGCGAGTTTGACCTTTCCAACTACCTTTATGGGGACACAAGCTTTGTTGGCTTGGCTGCATGGCAATACTCTTCCGCTGATACGCTCGACTACACCCAAAGCTTCATCGACAGCGGCAACCCTTTCACCGTCGCCAGCGTCCCAATCGCCCGCAACGTGGCCCTGATCGAAACYGGCCTTGAATCCCGGCTGGCCGAGCACATCCAACTCAACATCAACTACTACGGCCTCCTCGCCGACCAAACCCTAGACCACGGCGCCAACGCAAGACTATTCGTGCAGTATTGAGGGAAGAGAAAGCCTAAGCAAAAAACGCGGCCCCGAAGAGCCGCGTTTTGCAAAATCAAAGGATGAACGAGCCTTAACCCAGAGCCGCGAGGCGCTCCAAAGCGGCATCCATCTTTTCCTTGCGCTCAGCAAGTTCAGCCACTTTTTCTTTTTCAGCAGCAACAACGTCTTCTGGAGCTTTTGCAAGGAAGCGCTCGTTTTCAAGCTTCTTGGAGATCTTGGTGAGTTCACCAACGATCTTGTCCAAAGACTTGCCAAGACGTGCCTTTTCCGCGTCCAGATCGATAACACCTGCCAGAGGCAGGCAAACGGTCGCTTCGCCAACAACAATCTGAGCAGAGCCCTGTGGGATCTCATCAGCAGTGGTGACTGTTTCAGCACGCGCGTTCTTCATGATCGCCGCTTCGTGGATTTCCAGACGGGCTTTGGTCTGCTCGGAAGCACCACACAGAACAACAGGAACCTTCGCTCCAGCCGGAACGTTCATTTCAGAACGAACAGAGCGGATCTGGACAATCATGTCGATCAGCCAGTTGATCTCAGCAGCAGCCTCGCCATCTTCACCAATGGAGGTCGGCCAGGCAGAAAGCGCCAGAAGCTTCTCGCGCTTGTTCTCGCCATCTTCAACCGTACGCATCCAAAGCTCTTCCGTGATGAACGGCATGAACGGGTGCAGAAGCTTCAGGATCTCATCACGAGCCCAGGCTGTTGTGGCACGAACTTCTTCCTTAGCCGCTTCATCATCGCTGTAGAAGATCGGCTTGGTCAGTTCAACATACCAGTCACAGAATGTATTCCAGACAAAGCGGTATGCACCACCAGCCGCATCGTTAAAGCGGTATGTATCAATCGCTTCAGAAACTTCACGAATAGCGCGGCTGGTTTCAGTCACGATCCAGCGGTTCACGGTCTGCTTAACAAGCGCAGGGTCAAAGCCATCGACAGCATGACACTCGTTCATTTCCGCAAAGCGGCAAACGTTCCAGAGCTTGGTGGTAAAGTTGCGATAACCAGCAACGCGAGAGGTCGCCAGCTTGATATCGCGTCCCTGTGCCGCCATGGCAGCAAGCGTGAAGCGCAGCGCATCGGCACTGTATTCTTCAATCAGCGCCAGCGGATCAATCACATTGCCCTTGGACTTGGACATCTTCGCGCCCTTCTCGTCACGGACGAGGGCGTGAATGTAAACCGTGTCGAATGGCTCAGTCTTCATATAGTGCTTGCCCATCATCATCATGCGGGCAACCCAGAAGAAGATGATGTCAAAGCCGGTCACAAGAACAGACGTTGGGTAATAACGTGCAAGCTCAGCAGTTTTATCCGGCCAGCCCATAGTCGAGAACGGCCACAAGGCAGAAGAGAACCAGGTATCCAGAACGTCTTCATCGCGGTACATGGCAACAAAGTCAGCCTCGCCTGCATCATGCGCAGCAAGAGCATCGTTCTGTTCCATCAGCTTAACAGGCTTACCGTAAAATTCTGCAGCCGCAGCCAGTGCTTCTTCTTCGCTCTTTTCAACGAAGAACTTACCTTCCGGGCCATACCACGCAGGAATACGGTGTCCCCACCACAACTGACGGGAAATACACCACGGCTGGATGTTTTCCATCCACTCGTAATAAGTCTTGTCCCAGTTGGCAGGAACGAACTTGGTACGACCTTCACGAACAGATGCAATAGCAGGCTGTGCCATGGTCTTGGCATCAACATACCACTGGTCAGTCAGCATAGGCTCAATCGGAACGCCGCCACGGTCGCCATGTGGAACCATGTTGACGTGATCAACAACCTCATCCAGCAGACCGCGCTCTTCCAGCATGGAAACGATCAGCTTGCGTGCCGCAAAGCGCTCAACACCTTCAAGTGTTTCCAGTGTTTTGCTCAGCTCATCGGTCAGTTCCAGACCATCCATAAAGCCTTCTGCTTCACGCAGAACAATGTTGGCTTCACGGTCCATGATGGAAATCTGACGCAGAGAATGACGCTTACCAATGTCAAAGTCATTGAAATCATGCGCAGGCGTAACCTTCATCGCGCCTGTGCCGGTTTCAAGATCAACATAGTCATCAGCAAGGATTGGAATACGGCGGCCAACCAACGGCAGGATAATGTCTTTGCCCTGCAGCTCCTTAAAGCGCTCATCATCAGGATGAACGATAACAGCCGTATCACCCAACATAGTTTCCGGGCGAGTGGTCGCAATCACGATGTAATCACGCGCCTCAAACTCGGTCGCCTTGCCGTCTTCATCAAACGCAACAGGGTGCTGGTACGTCACACCATCCGCCAGCGGATAGCGGAAATGCCACATATTGCCCTGCATTTCCTTCTGCTCAACTTCCAGATCGGAAATCGCAGTCAAAAGTTTAGGATCCCAGTTCACAAGGCGCTTGTCTTTGTAAATCAGGTCCTCTTTGTAAAGAGAAACAAACACTTCCAGAACAGCCTTGGAAAGGCCTTCGTCCATGGTAAAACGCTCACGGGACCAGTCACAAGACGCACCAAGGCGCTTAAGCTGGTTAAAGATCATCCCGCCGGACTCACCTTTCCATTTCCACACACGTTCAATAAACGCCTCACGGCCAAGGTCACGACGCGTGATATTGCCGCCGTCAGCTGCCATCTGGCGCTCAACGACCATTTGTGTCGCAATACCTGCGTGGTCCATACCCGGCTGCCACAAAACGTCGCGACCGCGCATACGCTGGTAGCGAACCATAATGTCCTGCAAAGTGTTGTTGAGAGCATGGCCCATATGCAGAGAGCCTGTCACATTTGGCGGCGGAATCACGATTGAGTAGGTCGCAGCTCCATCTTCTGCGCCCGCACCTGCCTTAAAGGCCCCTGCCTGTTCCCAAGCGTCGTAAATCCGCGGCTCAACAGAGGCCGCCTCATATGTTTTATCCAGCATACCTAAAAGCTCTTCCACTTATGGAGTTTGTCTGGTGTAAATCGGATGCACTCGCCTAAGTCAACCTTTCATGCCACTGAAGGATGCAAATTCCGCATCAGACTTATGTTGTGCACTGTTCCACCATGACCACGTGCGTGTTTGCGAAGTTCCCAAGAGTTGAAACGTTCATAAAGAGCGTACTAATGGATTAACGCAAACTGCCGACTCGGCAGGACTTGCAGCATCTTTATGTAAGGATCTTATAGTCGAAAAGAATGGAACTAGCGGTATACCTGAATGATGCCAAGCAGCAATCCACAGCATGGGCATCGGTGTTCTCTCATTTTAAGATTTCACTTAGGATTTTAGCTATCTGGGTTGCGATCGATTTTGTGGAAGAATGTCAATCCAGAAACTTCTACTGAAGCTCAATTTCGTTTGCAAACATCAATGTCACGAAGTGAGATACATCAAAAACTGCATCTGAAGTGAAAGAAAGAGCACTGGAATTCGAGCGAAAAAAGGCCGGAGAAACTCCGGCCCTTCGTTTCTCGATACGCTTTAAAGCCTAACCGGCATCCTTAGCGTTTTTTAGGAGGAAGTCTAGGACTTGGGCTTTTTCCGTGTCTTCTAGTCCTGCGCGTGGGAACATGGATTGGGTGATGCCTTTCCACTGGAGCTGTGTGAATTGAGATGGATCGCGAGGGCCGTGGCACACAGTGCAGCGTTGATAGAAGAGTTTTTCACCTTCACTCATGTCTTCGTAAAGAGCTTCCACGAGACCATCGATGCGATCAGAATTCACTGCTTCTTCTGATACTGCAGAGAAAGTCACGTCCTCCAGAATTGCAGGTGGTTCATAGGCACGGTTTGGACCTTCAGGGTCTTCGCATTTGCGCAAAGATACCAGACAGGTGTTTGCTGTAGTTGCCTGACTGAGGCCACTTGAGCGCCGGGACGAGGTTACAAAGTTGATCAAGCCAGAGTTACAGCGACCTTTGGAATCGACCTGCGGCCAGCCACCTTCATAGATTGAGACAACACCCGGCATAATTTCATCGGAAACCACCGCGCCCGCAATCACTGTTCCGCGATCATTGTAAAGCTCTACCAAGTCACCATCAGCAATACCGCGTTCTTCTGCATCCTTAGCGCTAATGCGGACAGGTTCGCGGCCTTGCACCATGTAAAGTTCACGCAGGCGCTCGGAGTTGCCCATCTGTGAGTGTAGGCGATACCATGGGTGCGGACTCACAACATGCAGCTGACCTTCTTTGGCGTTGCCAAGATACTCTGCAGGTTCCATCCACACAGGCATGCCAGGGCAGTCATCCAGCTCCATTTCAGCAATGCTCTTACAGAACATTTCCACCTTGCCAGATGTGGTGTGCAGTGGATGTCCTTCTGGATCCTCATAGAAATCGCCATGACGAACCCATTTGCGAGCTTCTACAGGAACATCCATCCGTGCATAGCCTTTTTCCCAGAACTCTTCAAAGCTCTCGGTCGCAGAACTGCGTGCGTAGGCCGCTTTGATATGATCCATGTATTCAAGGCTCTCAGTAAACTGAGTGTCGAGCACAAAGTTCTCAGCGAGGCGGGCGAAGATCTCGTAATCGCTCAGGCTCTCCCCAAGTGGCTCAATCACCTTTTTCATGGCGTAAACGCGGTCATTTGAATAAGTGCCGCCGGATGTGATGTCATCACGCTCAAGAGACGTAGATGCAGGCAACACAATGTCTGACCAACGTGTGGATGCGCACCACCATGGATCCTGACAAACAACCGTATTCACTGTTTGAAGTGCATTGATCAGTTCGTTTGTATCCTGCTGGTGAGACATGAAGTTGTTACCAGCGTTATAGATCATCTTAACAGTTGGGAACGTGCGCACAGAACCGTTGTGCGTGAACTCCTTGCCTGGGTTCTTCAGCATTTCAGAAATACGAGATGCCGGGCAAATTGCGCTGACCAGATTGCGGCCTTGAGCCAAGCCGGATGGTGTCGATTTACCAGAGGTTGGCATACCGCCATTGCCGTAATGCCAGGAGAAACCTACGCCTTGGCCTGGCTTACCGATTTTACCAGTCAGTGCTGCAAAGTTAATGATCGCCCAGTGTGTCATTTCACCATGGTGAGCACGCTGGAGTGACCATGCACCGGCAATTTCGACTTTCTTGGAAGCGAAGAGTTCTGCAAGCTCTCTGATTTTATCAGCAGAAATGCCTGTGATCTCGGAAGCCCATTCAGGTGATTTTTCAACGCCATCATCCGTACCCATCAGGTAGTGGATGAACTTGTCTGAGCCTTCTGCATATTTTGCAAGATAGGCTTTGTCGTGCAGATCCTTTTTCACCACGTGGTAAGACATGGCGTTGAACAGGGCGACATCTGTGTTTGGAATGATCTTGAGCCATTCCGCATCGAAGAATTCATCAGATGCAGTGCGCTGCGGGTTGATGGAGATGAACTTCACACCGTTGTCGCGAATTTCTTCCCAATGTGCATACATGCCATGGTCAGCAACACGGAATTCAACACGGTTGTTTTTAATCGGATCACAGCCAACAAGCAGGAAGATCTCGGTTTCATCCCGGATGACTTCCCAGGAAGTTTGTGCGGAATACACTTCCATGTCGCCAATCACATGCGGCAGGCTGATCTGAGAGGCGCCACCGGAGTAATCGCCTGCGGTCATGGAGCAACCACCGAACAGATTGAAGAAGCGACCTTGCAATACGTTTGGCCGCATCACACCCGCATGAGACCAACCACCGTAAGATGAAGAGAAGATACCTTCGTTGCCATAGTGCTCGATGGTGTCAAGAATAGCTTTGGAAGTGAGACGGAGAGCCGTGTCCCAATCTACACGGACAAACTCTTCCTTGCCCCGTAGTTCTGGTCTGATTTCGCCAGTCTCCCAGCCTTCCAGATAGGATTTACGCACCATTGGATAAAGAACTCGGGTCTTATCATAGGTCCGGTCAATCACGCCGTATGTCAGCATTTCAGTGGGACGAGCATCCAGTTCGATCATTGGCGCCATGCCAGAGATCTTGCCATCTCTTACAATGGCCTCGAATGGACCGTAGTGCGTTGCATGGAACACGCGGCGGCTGTGAGAATTTGGATCAATTGAAGCCAATGCGGAACTGCTGAGCAAGCTTGATGCAAACAGAGCAGAACCACCTTTGAGAACTGACCGGCGACTGACGTTGAAAGTAGTCATTTTTCTTCCCTACGATTTGAATGACTGTGTTTTCAAAAGCATCGCAAATTTGATTGAACAGGTCCCACGCAGCTCATGAATGGATGGTTCGATTTTGTAACAGAATGTAAATCCGCCTATCGTAATCAGAATGAGTTCGGTAAAGTCCTCTCATGAGTGACACTTTTCATATCGTGATTGTTGAAGATGATTTGGTGACCCGTAAGCGCCTTGGCGCGTTGTTACGTCAGCAGCGGTACACTGTGAGCGAAGCAGAAGACGCTGATCAGATGGAACGGATTATCGAACGAGACAATCCGGACTTGCTGCTCGTTGATATCAATCTTGATGGAAAAGATGGCTTGCAGATTACGCGCGAGCAACGCGCTCGATCTGATATCGCGATAATTTTGCTGACAAGCCGCAGCGATCAGGTCGATCGGATTATCGGACTTGAGATGGGCGCGGATGATTATGTAACCAAGCCATTTGATGCACGCGAGTTGTTGGCCAGAGTGAAAGTGCTGCTTTATCGTGTGGGGCTGCACCGCAAAACACAGGCACAGCAACTTGAGCCATGTACGATGTTTGGTAACTGGACTTTTGATCCCAAACGCCGGCGGATTGTTCAGGAAGATGGAACAGCTGTTGTTCTGACACGCGGCGAGTTTGAGCTGTTAAATGCCTTCACTCAGCATTCAGGGCAAGTCCTCTCCCGGTCACGTCTCCTCCAATCCGTGACGCATCGACAATTCGTGTCTGACACTCGTATCGTTGATGTGCTTGTTGGCCGCTTAAGGCGTAAAATAGAACAAGATCCACCTCACCCAGAGCATATTATTACCGTTCATGGAGAGGGTTACTTGTTCATCGGGGATGATCCATAAGCAATCAGAAGATCAGTCTTCCAAGGGTTTAAGTCCGAGATGTAAAGCCGTCTCCTGTAAATGGCTCAGCTCCTCATCCAGCATTGACAATACCGGAGTAAGCTTGATTTGATCGGCAGATAGGTCTCCGGCCATCATTTCAAGATCTCCAAGTAATTGCACGCTTCGAGTAAGATTGAAGTTGGAGACAGCTCCTTTCAAGCGGTGAGCGAGGTGCGCTAACATCTTCATGTCTCCAGCTGCGAAAGCCTGCTTTAGCTCTTCAACATCCTGGGGTGTCTTTGCGAAGAAGTCGGCAAGAATGGCCATAACATTGTCCTCGCCCATGTATCGAATGTCCTCTATCAGACCGGTTTTCACGGCATCGATAGAAGGAGCTGCGTCACCAATATCTTCTGAGAGCCGTTTATCCGCACTGACGTTTTGAAGAGCCGCAACAAGATTGCTCGGAGATATTGGCTTTTGAACAAACTGTGTGATGTTTGCTGCTTCCAGCGCACTCATATCTCTGAGTTTATGAGCCGTAACCGCAATTAATCGAGGGAGTTTTTGATTGGCGCTTGTAAGCTCATGCATTCTGCGGGCGGTCTCAACACCAGTGATATCAGGCAGGTCCAGATCAAGCAGCACAGCATCAAACTGCTTTTCCTCATAAGCCTTCAAAGCTGCAGCTCCATCTTGCGCTTCGGTGACTTCACATCCCATCTTTTCCAGATAGCCACGGGCAACCATGCGGCTGACAGAGTGGTCTTCTACGACCAGCACGCTCAGCCCCAAATTTTGATCAATCTCATTCTCCTGGTCACTGGCAATTTCTGAAAGTGCTCCTTCTTCAACAGGCACGATCAGTTTAAAACAAGACCCGACTTCAGGTTCGCTTTCAACGGTCAGAATACCCGAAAGCGCTTCGGTTAAACGGCGGCAAACTGTGAGCCCTAACCCTGCGCTGAAGCGTTTATTGCCGTAGCTGTTTGGTTGATGCTCATAAACATCGAAGATGTGCTCCAGCTGGTCTGCTGCAATGCCGATGCCAGTATCTGTAATTGAGAAGATGAGTAGGAATGTGCCTTCTTCTTCACTAGGTCGTTGATCTATCTCCCAAAAAACCCGGCCAGTCTCAGTGTACTTGACTGCATTGGAAAGAAGGTTAATCAATATCTGCCTCAACTTGGATGCATCCCCAAAGACAACGCGTGGGACGAGCGGAGAGATTTTGATATCTAGGTGCAGGCCTTTCTCTATCGCATCCGTTTTTGCCAGATCAGCCACCTGCGCAATAAAGTCATCCAGTGAAAAGTGTAGTTTGTTGATATCAACGCGCTCTTCTCGGTATCGCTCGTAGTTCAGAAGATCATTAGCAATAGCCAGAAGATCTTGCGCAGATTTTCGTGCGATAGTCATGCGACCTTTGATTGGATCAGATACGTCATGTTCGATAAGGCGCAGCATGCCAATCACACCATTCAGCGGTGTTCGGATCTCATGGCTCATCACTGCAAGAAATTCAGATTTAGACCGTGTTGCCTGCTCCGCCTGCGCCCGTGCTTCATCACTTTGTCGAGCTTCCTCTAAGTATTGCTGGGTGCGTTCTTCAACTTTGTCTTCCAGCTCGCGTTTGCTCGTTTGCAGGTCTAACTTCAACTGATGGTTATGACGTACCTTGCCATAGAGAATTTCCACAGCACGCTCCAGTCCCCCAAGATCATCTCGGGAGGTTCTGTGAATCGCCTGCGTGAAATCATCTCTCGCAAGTGCAACAATTCCAGAAGCGATGGATCGCAAACGTGCAACAATTCTTCGATTGGCAAAAATGAATATGGAAGCTGCGACGCCAAGCACAATCAGCACAAGGCCCGAAAAACCAATCAGGATCCATTCCACCTTATAGCTCAGGCTCTTTTGTTGGCTTTCTGCGTATTCCTGATTGAGAACAATCAGAGATCCCAAACTGTGGGACAGCTCCTGAGACCTGATGCTCACGCTTCTACTTGTATCGAGCGCCTTTTGCCGCAAATCGATCTCACCCATCAGAATCTCTGTAAGTTCAGAGGGAGAGAAAATATCATTGAGTTCACTCAATCGTCGCTCAACCTGAGCGGCCCAATCCGGACCGCGAATGAGCAAGGCACGCCCTTCAAGCCGCTTCAATTGTGCAGTTGCGTCTTTCAGGAATTGTTCGCGCTCCTCCTTAGCAAGAGAAAAGCGTACGGTCTGCAAAAGGCTCTGAAGCGTGATTGCGGCCTGTCTGAATTCGATCATTCGTTCCAAAAGAAAGAAATCTTCATCAACCAGCTTATCAAGCTTCTGCTCTTTTTTTTCCTGACTTTGCTGGTCATAAAGAGACGTAATATCGATCGAAACACCCACTCGCGCATTGGAAACCAGATTATCACCAATGACTGTCAGTTCAGACAGTGCTTCAAGCCCCTCCCGGCTCAGGGTTTGTAGCCGGACATCGAACGCTTTGATTTGGCGGGACAATCCAAGAAGGTTTTGTGTTTCTTTAACAAGAGCTAGTGCGTTATCACGAACAACCGTTGTATTGAACTTCGTCGCCTCCAAAGCAGAAACAGAGGTCAGATCTTGCTGTATGGTAACCACTTCACTTTCAAGCTCACCGCCAAGGCGAATAATCTCACCTTCATGTTGTGCAAGCGAAAACTCGCGAGACAGCTGGGCCACTGTTTCTGATGAACGCCCCAATGCACCACTCGCCGTGGTCAGACGAATATTGCTTTGCATCAACGCCTGATAGGTTTGGCTCAGATACAGTACACTTCCAAAAGCCAGAATGGCGGTAAGAAGGGAGAGGCCTGCAAGTGTTGAGAAGATCAGCTTAATCTGTCTATCAAATCTCACCTTAGGCTCCTGATATTCAATGAAGTTTCCAGTAACTCAATTTGGCCAGTGCATCATCGCGACTGCAATACTATTGCTGTGCCTCCTCTCATTTGTAGGCCAAAGTACAGCACAGGACTTTGATTTACCTATCGAAGCCCACAAAATACCGTTTGATTTTTCAAGCCCTGCCCAATCGGCTACATACACTCCCTCCAAGGCTTCTGGAAAAGGCTTCTCCGTTTGCGTTCTCGTCCCTCATATGAAAGATGAGTACTGGATAAGCGTTCACTCTGGATTTCAGGAGAAGGCAAAGCAACTACAGCTGAACTTTGATTGGCATGAAGCAGGTGGCTACCTAAATCTAGACCGTCAGGTAGAACAAATCCGCACCTGTGTTTCCAAAGGACACGATGCAATTGTAATTGGTGCTGTCAGTGCAAAAGCGCCTAAACTTCTTAAAGCTGTTTCAAAGGCTAGCCAACAAGTACCGGTTATCGCCCTTGTGAACGATCTTGCCTCTCCTGATTTGACTGCAAAAATAGCTGTTTCCTGGGAACGTATGGGACAGATGCTGGGAGAGAAGATCGTCAGCGACTTGCCCAAAGGACCAGACCGTCAGTTCACGGTCAGAATGGTGTCAGGCCCCTCATCTTCTGGTTGGGCTCCTATTCTAGAAAGAGGCCTTAGAGAAGGGTTGAAATCTGATCGCATCACCGTCATCAAAAACTTTGAAGCAGACAGCGACTACCACAATCAGTTCCAACAAGTAGAAGCTGCTGTTGCAGAGTGCGGCCCCAACGACATCCTCGTTGGCAGCGCCCCTGCCGCAGAAGCTGCCATGTCCCTCATCAACCTTATCCCCTGCGCATCGAAGCCAAAAATCTACGCAACCTATTACTCTCACGCAGTAAAACGCGGCCTCCGCTCAAGCAAAATCGCCGCATCAGTCGTAGATTTCCCCGTCCTCCAAGGCTGGCTCGCCGCCGACCAAGCAACAAAATTGCTGACTGGCTCTCTAAAAAACAAGCAAGTAGGCCCAACAATTCAAATTACGACACCCAAAACGCTTCCAGCAGACAGGTGGGCTATTGTTTCTGAAGCTTTTAGGTAGTTTAGGTGTACTATTAATGCCATTGACGTTAACTCATGATGCTGTTAGTGCTCATCAAAACGCCCACCTATCAAGTGATGGGTGGGCGGATGACTTTTCCTTTTTCGTTGATGACTTGGACGCTGGCCCATTGTTCTACGGAGAATAAAGCTTTCCACTTTTCTTCTATGCGGGCACGGTTTACGTTTGCTTGCGAGAAGTTTGCGTTGGTGAGGTCGGCATCGTCGAAGACACTGTCAGTTAACAGGCAATAGCTCAGGTCAGGGCCGTGTGTGCTTGATTTCCCAATCAGGCCACCACTGCTCTTCATGCCCCGGAAATATGCTCCGGTTAGATCCAGCTGAATGCTTCTGTCTTTCTTTCTGAGTAGCTTTCTTAGTTCAGACACCTTCTGCACTGATGCAATCAACTCCCCACGGGCACGAGCATGTTCTTTGCCGGCCATCAAGTTTGAGCGTTGTGCAGAGCTTGTGCTGCGAATGTGAGCGGCCAGAAGTTGCAGGACGTCCTGAAAGTGTTCATTTGGATTGGACTTTGCGATTTCTGAAAGGATCACAACACCGGCTTCACGCAAAGCGCCATTCCCGGATTCAAGGAGTTCTGCGGCTTTGGTGAACTGTCCCAAAACGTAGTTACGACGTGTTGCCTTAACTGCTGCGAAAGCTGAACTGGCGATATATGCGAGCAATAAAAACGCTGGAATTGCAACAAAAACAGTGAAGAGTGCACTCAGACCAGCTGCAACATTGTAAAATACCGATGTTTGCTCAATTGGGGTGTAAGGCACGCCTTTGGGGATGGGTAACTGACTTCTAAACGTTTCAATCTTACCACCCGCAAGTACGACAAGGTTACGCACCATGGAATACTCATCGGGAATGAGATTGAGATAGTCGCAAATCAAATAGGCTGGAATTGTCAGAAACCCGAGGGTTACCAGTATCACAGCAATACGGAAACTATGCTTCATTGGAAAAATGCCTGTCTCAAAAAATCAAATTCCTACCAGTGACACGCCTTGCGAAGAGGCGGCAGCATCTCCTGAAGGTTTGCCAAGTCGAATAGGTAGGCACGCGAGCCCTCATCTGACACAACATCAAGTTGCACCCGATCCACGTTGGCCCAACGATTAATGTGTGCGATGCTGGTCAATCCACGCGGGCTGATAAGAATGCGTTTGCTTTCCGCGCTCTGCCAGACATCGTTGTCGACACGCTGATCGCGCAGCATAACGCGGATTGGAACCCGGCGTTTAACGTGTGGCTCATTAAGCACCAAGGCAACTGTTGTGATGTCTTCAACACAGGATAGCAGCAAGATCGCAGGCTTTTCCTCGATACCAGCATCAACAGACTGCACCGCTTTCATGCTGAGGTAGACATTGGTTTCACCTGGCTGAATGACCGGTTGCTGTCCTTGTTCAGTTTGCAGTGCCTGTGCCTTCTCAGGGATTGCCCCATCACGTTGCTCCAGTGGTTGAGCAGGGATGCTCTCTTCCTGGATCTCATCCCACCTGAATATCGCGGGATGTCCGACTGCGCCAAAGCGAAACTGCCAGGTTAAATCCCCTGAAGATCGCGTTCGTTCCATCGCTTTCGCCTGCCGTTCTAAACGGCCCGCAGGTGCATTCACATTCTCAACGAACTCTGGATTGGGTTCTCCTGCAGATAAGACCTCAAGCGGGGTCTTAAGCAACTGGTCAAAGCACGACAAACGATTAACCCGACCAATGGTGAGAGTGCATTTTTCAACCACCTGCTTTTCCAAGGTGATCGTTTCTGCATAAGAGGTCGATGATAGAGAAATACTGGTAGGAGCCGCGATCAGGCCGGCCAGCGCTGCTGAAAAAATCGGGTGAGCAAACCTGCTAGTTCTCATGGTCGAATTCCATCGTTGGACAATTGAATTTGCTGAGTTTGTTGGCAAGGGTACGTTTTGGTATTTGTAGGAAATCCGCCATTTTGCTCCGATCCCCTTTGAACTGGGAATACGCGCTCCGTATCAAGTCTAGCTCGAAGTTCGAGACAACCGTGCGAAGTCCTTTTTCTGCCAGTAACAGATCATCGTATCCGTTCTCACCTACAACAGAATTGCTCTGAGCCCCGGACACAGCAGCAGTATCGAGTTGCTCATTCATGGCTTGTTTGAGAATACTTCCTGAAATTTCGTCAGTGTCATAAGCGAGAAAGACGGCCTTGATCATGCAGTTCTGCAGCTCACGGACATTGCCTTTCAGCTCTGCTGTTTCCAACAGGGAGACGGCTTCTTCACTCAGTGCTTTGGAGGTGTCTGCGTTACTAACAGCAATCTCCTGCAGGAAGTGGCGTGCGAGATGAACTCTATCGCCTTCGCGGCTACGCAATGGTGGTACGTCTATGGTGAGCTGCGTAATACGGTAGAAAAGATCGGCCCGGACCTTTCCGCTCTCAATCGCTTTTTTCAGGTCAACATGGGTGGCGCAGATGAGGCGAAAATCGACAGGCTCATCTTTACTTCCTCCCAGTGGACGAAGCTTTTTCTCTTGAAGAATACGAAGCAGTTTGACTTGAAGATCAATCGACAGATCACCAATCTCATCAAGAAACAACGTCCCGCCAGAAGCTCTTTTGACAAGACCGTCTCTATTTTCAGTTGCCCCGGTGAAAGCACCCTTTTTATAGCCAAACAACTCGCTCTCAATAAGGTTCTCTGGCAGAGCTGCAATATTTTCTGCAATGAAAGGTCCATCAGAAAATTGTGAGAGCCGGTGTAAGGATCGCGCAACGACTTCTTTGCCCGTCCCGGTCTCCCCTTGCACCAAAACCGCGTACTTGTTCTGTGCGTATTGGGCGATTTTCTCTCTGACCTGGGTTATCTGCGGTGAGCGTCCCACGAGGTTATCTGAGAGCATGGAGTCGACCTGCCCTTTTTGGTGCTTCGACTTTTCAACCTGCGTTTCTTCGGTTTTCAGCAGGTTCTCCAGAGAGACAAGCAAAGGGGACAGGTGGAAATATGAGCGCCATAACACATGCAGCGTGTGGTGCTCCTCCTGAAGTCTTGGAGTACTACCTGTTGAAGTGAGCAGGAAAATGTAGACTTGATTGTATGCGTTATGACCTTCTGACGTTTCCAACAGTATCCGATGGGCAACGAGAGAGCCATGACGACAGAACAGAGCTGAGCTCAGATCTTGTGTCTTCGCAGAAGATGGCGTCTTCCCAAAATAGAATGGCTCAGTCTGCAAGACATCCAGCTCACGGAAGCGCTCGGTGCCGACTTCATTGTCAAGCTGTGGAAGGCGGGCTACCGGTAGCCCGCCATCACATGCAAAAGGTATCAACTTGCGGCCAGTAATATCTGGCAAGTAAACAGCGATAGCTTGTGCTCTGGTTGACGCCAACACAGTCTTCAACATCATGGCGCGCAGTTCATTTTCTGACCTGCACGTCATCAATGTCATCAGAGCGTCTGTTGTAGAAGATGCCTCCATATCAATACTAATGCGCCTCTTCCAAAGCGAGGTCTTCGGCTGGTTCCTCGTCAGCATCTGCCTCGTAGGCCGCTGCGAAAGTGAAGCCGTCTTCACCTTCCGGGCTGTCAATGGCAATCGCGGAAATCTGTTCACCGCGATGGCCAGCTTCTAACAGCTCAATAGACAACGTAGGCAATAGCTGGCGTTGAATAACCTGATCGACAAGCCGGGCACCATTAGAGGCCACTCGGCACATTTGCGTTACACGTTCATAGGCCTCTTCACTAATGGAAAGCGCAACCTTCTGTGTGTCCTTCAAGAGCTGGATGAGATCAGCAAGACGCATTTGCACAATGTCTGCCAGTACTTCTTCAGATAGTGGCAGGTAAACCAATGGTTCCATCCGCGCGAGGAGTGCGGGTTTAAAGTGCTGCGCAAAGAGCGGTGTAAGAGATTTCAGCATCGAGCCATGGCTTGGAACCTGACCATCTTCGGCACTTGCAACCCAGTTCTCAATCTGGTCTGAACCAAGATTACTGGTCAGGAAAAACACCACGTTGCGGCAATCGATAAGGCGCCCTTCCCCATCAGCAAGCTCTCCCTTATCAAACGCCTGATAAAACAGGTTAAGCACGTTCGGGTCGGCTTTTTCAACTTCATCAAGCAGCACGACAGAATAAGGCTTCTTGCGAATGGCCTCTGTAAGCACACCACCCTCTCCATAACCGACATAACCCGGAGGCGAGCCGATCAACCGGGAAACCGTGTGACGCTCCTGATACTCAGACATGTTGATGGTGGTAATGAACTCTTCGCCACCGAATAATCGGCGCGAGACCTCAAGGGCTGTCTCTGTCTTTCCTACCCCAGAAGGTCCAGCAAGGAAAAACACACCAAGCGGTTGGCCTTTTTTGTGAAGATCAAGCCTCGATGCCCGCAAGCGTGCTTCAATTGCATCAATGGCGTGGTCCTGACCTTTGATTGCTTTCTTCATGGTTTCAGCAAGGGTCAGTAGACGATGGTAATCATCCTGCACCATGGAGTTGATCGGAATACCTGTCCAATCGCTTATGATTGCAGCAATCTCTGAAGGTCCAACTTCTACCGAAATCAGAGGCTCTGCCCCAGCTTCTTCAATCAGCGCATTCTTGTGGTTTGCAAGACTCGCACGGACTTCATCCAAGGCGTCTTCGTCGAGTGTTTCAGGTTGCTTCTGGAACAGATCTTCGCGGGCAGAAATGAAGTTTTCAGCTAAGGAAACTTGTGTTTCCAGACGTTGCGAAAGCTCCGCCTTACGTGCTTCAAGCTCATTCAACTGGTCTGCGATGGCTTTGAGACGCTCTAATTGCTCAGGCTCCAATGGGCCTGTGTGCTGGTCGCGCTCCAGGCCTTCTCTTTCCCAGCTCAAGGTTTGGAGGCTTTGCTCAACATCTTGTAGTTCGACAGGAGGCGTATTGGCCCCAGCTCGAACGCGGGCACAGGCCGTATCCAGCACATCAATCGCTTTGTCTGGAAGCTGACGGCCAGTGATGTAACGCGCTGCCAGACGGACAGAAGCGCCAATCGCTTCTTCGGTGATGTAAACACCATGCGCATCTTCGTAGGCTTTTTTGAGCCCACGCATGATGATGATCGCTTCATCAATGGTCGGTTCATCCAACTTCACCAATTGGAAGCGACGGGTCAGTGCAGGGTCTTTCTCAAAGTACTTTTTGTACTCAGACCATGTTGTTGCGGCAATTGTTTTCAGCTCACCTCTGGCTAGAGCAGGCTTCAGTAGGTTCGCAGCATCAGAACCACCTTGATCACCACCAGCTCCAATCAGAGTGTGTGCTTCATCAATAAACAAGATAATCGGTTCAGGACTGGAGCGGACTTCGTCGATGACACCTTTCAGGCGCTTTTCAAATTCACCCTTCATAGACGCACCAGCTTGCAGCGCTCCGATATCCAGCCCCCAAAGGGAAACGTTGGCGAAATCTGCAGGGACGTCACCATTCGCAATGCGCAGGGCAAGACCTTCGGCCAGTGCGGTTTTACCTACACCAGCTTCACCAACACAAATTGGATTGTTCTTTCGGCGGCGGCACAAGATTTCGATAATCTGGCGGATCTCATTATCGCGGCAGAAGATCGGATCAATCTTTCCATCTTTCGCCAGCTGAGTGAAGTTGGTGCCGTATTTTTGAAGGAAGCCGTCTGCCCCCTCTCCTGCACCTGATGCTGTCCCCGGCATGGCACGATGATCTTTTTCGAAAGAGCCAGCCGTCAACGCTTCGAAATCGCGCAGCAAAACATCAGATGAGACGCGCTCTAGCAGCGGGTAGTAGTCCATCTGCATATAGCGGCCACGCTCATTGAGCAGGGCAATGAGAACAGCACCAGAGCGGACGGTTTTCTCACCTTGCTCAACGGAGGCAATCAACCATGCATCCTGCAAGAGGTCCTGAAGCAGCGGTGAGAACGTTGGCGTGCGATCAGCTTCAACTCTGCGATATCGGTTGAACGTTGCACGAAGGGCCTCGTTCAACTTGTCTGCATCTACATTCTGGCTTTGTACCAGTAATCTAATATCCACCGCAGGTTGTGAAACAAGTGAAATGAGGAAATGCTCAATTGTCACTTCCTGATGCGAGTTCGAAACGCAAAGGCTGGCAGCTTCTTCAATTGCCTGACGACAGCATGAGTTGAGACGCTCAATCAGCGCCTTGATTTCCAGTCGAGCCATACTCGATCTCCAAAATTAAAGCATTTCACGCAGCTGAGTGACGACCCCATCGGTGTATTGGTCTATCTGCCAATAAAACCCGGCGTAGGTCAGCGCGCATAAAATAAAAAGGCTAATCCAAACAAGAGAAACAGGTGTATGCCAATGAACGACATGCGCTTTCTCAATCACTTTGTTCTCTGATTGACCAAGTTCGAAATTCCCCTCACCCCGCTCCTGCCGGATGACGTGGTGAACATCACGCATGATTTCTTCGAGCTGCAGCTTGCCATTGTGCATCACTCGATACTTGCCTTCGAAACCAAGCCCGAGCAGCAAATACAGGAACTCAATCAACTCAATGTAACGAACTGGATCCCTCATCAGACGGCTGAGAACTATAAAAAATTTCTCACCGCCCCAGGTTTCGCTATGAAACAATGCCAGCAAACTGCGCTCGGACCAGTCGGAATTCTGCCCCCAGGGAGAGCACATCACCGCTTCGTCAATTGCAGAACACAGGCAATAGCGGTGCGCCAGAATGGTGGCACGATCAAAACCCTCACGTTGAAGCTCCAGCTCAAGGGATTCAATCTCAGCCCGAACATCTTTGTGCAGGTAGTCCAACTTGTTGTTTTCAGAGACTTCCGGAATGCGTGAAATCAAGGCAAGCAAGGACTGGCTTGCATCAATGATTTTATTGATGCTGTGTCCACGCATGGGGAAGCTGATGTGCTGCACTGGCCTTGGGGAAACATCCTTCAAATTCTGAGGCACTGTTTCAGCACTTGCAATTGGCGCGTCTTCAACAACTTCAGGATCACCAGAGTCAAACAGATTTGCAACTTCACTCATCATGTCGTCCTTTCATTGCGGATAGCCCAGAACTGCAGCTGCAAATCAGCAAATTCACCCGCGATGTGGAAGGCAAAACCACTCGCGTTTTCAATGTATTGCCAACCTGCGGAGTTGGCATCCAGCTGGAAGTAGGAGAACCCTGCATGATACGGCAGTTGCCGTGGCGGAGAAGGAAGCCTTTGAAGCACGACCCCGGGCAAATGCAGATGGATCAACTCGCGAATTCGCTCAATGGACGACACCTTGGTTTGCGCCGGGAACGACTTTGCCAGTTCTTCCAGCTCCATACTGGCTTTCACTGCAACAACAAAAATTGCTGAGTTCAGAAGCGACCGATCACTGAGCGGTGACGTGATGATGCCGTACTTCTGCTTGTTCAACGGTAGTGCGATTGCGTTTGCTTCAAAGATCGTCGATAGCGACTGGCGTAAAGAGCTAATCACAGGGTCAAAACAAATCTGCGGTTCCTCGTGATGGTAGGCCGGCCACGTTGTTGGCATGCGTTGTTCATGCGTAAACGTTGCCAACTCTCCGGCCGCCCCAGAGAACATCTTATAGAGCTCTTTTGGGTGCACGCCTTTGAGGGAGGACATGTGCCGGAATTCCGGCCATAAACGGTTGATTGTTTGCAGCATCAGGAAGTCAGAAACATCCGAGACGCCTCGCTGACCCGGTGTACCCATGCGGCTTGAAATGTGTGAGGCACGCTGGCGCAGCAGTCCTACGAGATCATCAAGGGTTTTACGCAGGCGGGGTTGAGCATCAATGGTTGAGGCCATTGGTAGAAACTCATCATCCAGCACCACGCTGCCGTCTGAGTTCTTGTTCCGGATACGCGTTAGGGGCAGACACGTGAAAGCAGAACGGTCTTCACGTTCGAGCATCAATCGCAGGCGGTACTGAGCCACATCCACCAGAAACGCCTCTGAATCTGAACTGGTGTTGTTGCGCACATCCTGAGAGAACGCACGCATCCGCGTCGCATCCTGAGGGTTGAGCGGGTCTTCTACTTCGGGAACACCGTTTGAGCGCAATGGCAAAGCCAGATACACCATCTGCCCGACGACGTTTTCACCGCTCACATCTAAAGGTGCAGGCGCCATTGTTTCGCCAGGCACATCAATCGTTGTACCGTCGGGGAAAATTCCCAGCGCATAGTCAACCAGCAACTTACCGTGCAGCAGGCTTTCCTTATTGATCTCCAACCGGCTCACCCCGTGCTGATAAGGATCAATCGCCTCGCTGCGAGAGCGGATAAGATGCTCTAAATATCGTTGTTGCTGCTGAAAATGGTGGGGCTTCAAAAACAGACCATCCCGCCAAATTACATGGTTTCGCAGTGACATAATCTAAATAAACCTATTTGCTCTCAAACCTACCGATGAAGGTTCGTGATAATTTTTTTTCTGCTGATGACAGCAAGCAGCTTGTAAGTTTCTCCCTTGGGCTTGACCTGCTCGACGACGCGCCAATCGACTTTTTCAGGCTTCGCATAGCCACCCACAAGACCAATGAAAACAGTGTCTTCGTCCAGCTCCAGTTCGCTCACGACCTTGGATTCACCGGGCATGACTTGAACTTCCTTCACATCAATGAAAGTGGTTCCAAGAGCGTTTTCATAGTCTTCGGTTGCCTCTTCAAAAGAGGATTGCAGTAACTTGCCATCGTCACCCAATTGGAAGACCCAGACATCAATCGGCACGCTCTCACCCAGATCATTCTTGTTCGATCCTGGCTCTGAGAAAATGGTCACATCAATCAGTGTCGGCTGGTCCTTAGGCTCTCCAACCGGAATGCCTGGGTCCATGACAACCTTGAAAACCTTCTCAGGAATTTTCTGTGCTTCGCATGCACTCAACGCCAGCAGTGCAACTAGTGCAAAGGCAAGATGGAAGCCCTTTTGCAGGAGCGCGTTTAGTGTCCAACCCCAGTTCATCGTATGCCTACCGCCTCATTCTTCTCAAAGCTGGACACTTTCAAATCTTCGCTAGCCATCAAACGTCACTCAGCTGCATACAAGTGCTGGCTCCGCATTTCGCGGTCATAGACTTGCCGGAAAATCTCCCAGAACATGCGCGTCAATCCGCGTTGGCGACCAGAGCGCATTTCTTGGTAGTAATGCTCGTACATCTGCCAATTCCAGCCATCCAGATCGCCTGTCCGCGGGGCATGTCCTTTGTAGCGTGCAAACCGGTTTTTCAGGTTCTCAGGAGAAAGGCCGAGAAGAACCGCTTCCAGAGCTTCATCCGCCGCAATACGGCTTGCCTTCTCATGCAGTTCAATCTGCATCAGACTCTCTTCAATGGCAGAGGGAGCATTCAAATGAACAGGGCTTTGAACAAGCAAAAGGTCCTCAATCGCCTGCTCAGGGCTTTGAGCCAGTCGGATCGGATTATCTTCCACCGGATGCAGGTGAGTGTCGTTCATTGACGAACGGTCTTCCCACTGCTGCGTATGAATGGCCATCAACCCAGCAATTGCCGTTTTCAAGGCAGCACCAACATCCTGAGTGATACGGTTCGCTTCAGGCAAACTCATATTGCCGGCCGGTAGTCCCAGTGCAGTCAGAAGAGGTCGCAGCACCACATGATCTACCATGCCCTCTTCTCCGGATTCAGAAAGAGCAACGGAACCATGCCAACTTTCGGTCTCCTGAATATCGCTGACCAACATTTCTTGCCCGCCCGAGTTCGTCAGAGACTCAAGATAGCTGTCCATATCCGGATCAACCGGCTCTGTACCTGTATTGGTCATAGTATGGTTTCCTTTTGCTTGGGGCATGATCATCAAACGGTGATGTGCTTGAGGATCATCCACACCCAGTGCCTTACCGCTGTTTTCAGGCTGTAGCCCCAGAGTGCTCAATAAGTCCTCGTCCAACTCTTGTTGGTCGGGCTTGCTGTCATGATTTAATTGAGAGAGCGGATCTTGATTGCCTGGCAGGCCTTCATCATCCTGCTGGTCAAGAACCTCTACAGGATCGCATGCAAGGACCCCTGCCCGCTGATTGCCTGCGAAGAAATCCTCACTGAGGTCACTTTCTAATCGGTCCGCGAGGATGTATTCGATGTTATCTTGTGTGTGCTCGTCTTCATCCTGCAAGCGTCCGGACACAATTGTGTCTATGGCTGCAAAGCGACCAGCCCACTGCTCGCTTTGGTCTTCCAGTTCGCTGCCTTCAGCAACCACATAAGTGGTCAACTTGAATGCCCCAACCTTCCAGACATCACCGTCAGAGACACGAAATCTCTGACCCGTCGGGATTGGCCGATTGGAACCATTTACGATGATGCCTTCATCACTCACGGCTTCGGCACAATAAACACCGTCTTGAAAAAACACGCGTACATGCTCGCGAGAAACAGAGTTGCGCCTATCCAGCAGCTGCCAGTGACACTGTTCACCAGAACCGATATTTCCGCCTGCCTTGTCAAATGTGGCAGTGGCTTTACTGCCGTTTTCAAGCGTAGACGTGTTGTTGATGACCAGGACAAGTTTCATACCACCCTCCTACAACCGCGCAGAGATCAGGACTTCGCGCGAGCGTCCATCACCCTTGTCAAGAAAGGTTGACCAACCCAGTCGTCCTTCATATTCGTCGGTAAGCATGACCGGTGAAGCTTGGTTTTCCGCCAGTTCCAACTTGATGTCGTAGGCATGTTGATCACGCAGCATGAATTCCACCAGATCTCGCAAGGCCTTGTAGTCTCGTCCATGAGGGAGGAAGTCCTGAAAACGCTCAAAGCTCAAATTCTTAATGAAGATGTTGAATTTGCTGGAGATATCAGAAACGCTATCTCCAATAATGGTGTCTTCACCCAGCAACATGTTGTGCTGGCCCAGCTCAGAGCGTTGCCCTTCGGGAATGTCCACTCTTCGTTGAACCCATTCCTCCACTTCCACTTCTTTATGAAAAAAGGCGTGAGACACGACACTTGCGATCGCAGCAGGTGAACGATTGCGAGACGCCAGAACGCCTGCGAACGTAAGCAAGCGTGCCCAGTTGATGGGTGATTTTTGCCGCGACTCCCGATCTGATAATCCAAAAACGCAGAACACCCATTGAGAGAATGGATCCAGCGCACCTGGCTCATAACGCACATAGAAGCGGTACTTGCGCATGGAACGGTGTAAGAGGCCGACCAGTCGATTATGGAAGAAGTCAAAGAACCCCTTCATCAAGGAGCCTTGCGCATCATATTTGGCTATGACCTCTTGATAATAAGAGGGCAACGGCGAGCTTGAGCCGTGCAGGCCGAGAAACGTCACTTCCATATTAAAATCGACATAGTCGACCGGTTCGACGTTCGTCTCGTGATCACCCTGTCTTTCAATGCTGGCGATATCAGACAGCGGAAAGCCAAGCGAATGCATGACGCTGAAGTTGATCTTCTCATCTTTCGGCAAAAGATGCGTACCAACTTCATTGCGCTCATCATAACAACGCTGGATCAGCTCAACAGCTTGGAAGAATGACCAGCTGCGAGCATTAAACTGTAGGTCGCCTCTTAAATCAGAGGTTGTCGCCCAATTTTCGCTGGCCATTGATAGACTTCATTGTTTTGTGTTCCATTTACGATGAGTTCGTGGAACGAATTGACACTTGAATAGAGAGAAAAGAATTCTGCGAGCACGCTGCAGAACAAGAACATTTCGCCCTCGCTCTGGAATGCGTCTTCGCTGAGAGACATGACAGTTTTCAAACCTCGAACGGCCTGCCCTCGAAATAACTTGTCGACCGGTTTCGTCTCGATGGAAATGATGCCATCAATACGCTGCTTACTGACACGCTCGTCCTGCCTGTTCAGGCGAGCCTGAAAATCGTAGGTCGCAATCACGGTCTTCAGAGCTTCTTTTTCAAGCAATGAAACGTAATTAAGAGAAAGGTTGGAGATCAGGTTCCAGTAAAGCGATCCATCCAGCGGTGGATAGACTGGTGCACTGGGCTGGCTCAGGTTCTTAAATGTCACGAAGCTCGGCGTTTCACCTGTTGGCTCACGCACATCACCTGCACCCAACTCCATGGCATGTTTGGGATGGAAGCACTTCAGGTCAGCAGAGAGAACTTCATGTTCTGGAATGGCGCGCTCATTATCGTGACGCACGAATGAAACCAGATGCTCCATACCGCGCTTACCCAACGCTTCACGAAGTCTCAAACGATAATAAATCTGAGTTAGACCATCCGCACGCTCGACCTCATGATGGAAAGATTCAAAGGAGGGATACTCGCGTAGATGAGAACCGCTCGTTGGATCCTTCGCTGCTCTCCAGCTCATAATCCGATCGATGGAAAAGATGTCTATGGCACCACGACCATTTGCTGTCGGTCGGATTGGATACCGCATCTGACTATGATCGATTTTCATCGGCTCAGCATCATAGTCGAACAAATTCACTGCAGGAACGCAGTAGAGGCGGAATGTTCCAGGACGCACTTTCACATCAGGTGGCAAAGGTCTGGAAAAAGTGAACTCTAATGAGAAATCTGTTTCTTCACGATTGCGGAAAAAGGGCTCTAATCCATCAATGTCATAGCATTGGAATTTTGCAGGAAAGACAAAGTATTCCTGCAAGAGCCGGTAGCCTTCATAAGCAGAATTTTCATTAGGCAGCAACGCCTCGGAGCCACCGAAACCTCCTGGCTGCAGTGCTGAGGCTGGAAGCTTGTAACGGCTAACACCGTCTTCATTGTCTCCATCAGCACGAAAGCAAACCGTGACGTCTTTCAGGTATCGGCCCATCCACAAATAAAGCATCTGGGCGGCGACTTCATCGCCAGCAATCCATAGACGTAGGTCATTAAAACTCAACCGGGACAGAGGCAGGCCCGACAATGTCTGGAACTGCAATGTCAGAACAGTGCTTTCGCGAGAACGCTGAACATCCTGATCGACAATATCGAGCGGATAGACCGTTACATCTGCTGTTGTCTGAAAGGGGCAGACAATACCATCCACTGGGCGTGACAAGATCTGCGAGCCCGACGGCAATACCTGACGCTCTGTAATCGCTTTTTCGACGGGGACCATCTGCATGAGTGTGGTTGATGGAAACGCCCGTAGGAAATTTGGAATAAGCAGCTGCACGAGTGAATGGGTAAGCTCCGGAAGCTCGTCATCCAGCTTTTCGCGCAGTTTTGACGTTAAAAACGCAAAGCCCTCCAGCAACCGTTCTACGTCTGGATCCGTGGAGGCATCAGACAAATATTTCGACAACCGCGGATTGCGTTCGGAAAAAAGCCGACCGCTCTCTCGCAGATAAGTCAATTCGTCTTGAAAGTATGAAGCTTTCACAGCTGGTTGCCTGCTTGACTAAACAATATGAGCGACATGCCCATCTTTCATAAGAATATCGATTTGCACCTGCTCCCCCTGGCTTAAGGCTGGCATGAGCAGAGTTGCCTTGAACCGCAGTTCTAATGGGCGGTCAGGGTCACGAACGAAATGGACGGACCGCACCTGAACGCGCGGTTCATATTTTTCAATGCATTGGCGGATAGAGGCCGCAATATGTTGCGTAAGGTCGTTTGTCGCCACGCTGGACAAGTTGAAATCAACCAGTCCCAAATCTGGTGTAGCAGCAGAAGCCCCTGCTCTCGCATTCAACAGCTTGGCTAGATGACGCTTGATAGAGTTTACTTTTGCTTCCAACAGATCGATGTTCTGAGGAGGAGAGATCTCCTCCTCATCAGCAATCAAACGCTCGAACAAGCTGCCACGCGCTGTACGAAGCCTGCTGTCCCAAACAACGGGTTCATCGCGCTTTCTCATGGGCAGCCCTTAGCTATCCTTGTCCAGCTTACCAACGAGCGACAACTCAAAATTCGCTCCCATGTATTTGAAGTGCGGACGCACTTTCAAAGACACCTGGTACCAACCCGGATCACCTTCTACATCAGAGACGATAACCTCTGCTGCTCGCAGTGGACGACGTGAACGTACATCTTGAGGTGGGTTTTCCTGATCAGCCACATACTGCCGGAGCCAGGTATTAAGCTCACGCTCCAGATCTTCACGCTCTTTCCATGATCCGATCTGTTCGCGCTGCAGCACTTTAATGTAGTGAGCAAGGCGGTTGACGATCATCATGTAAGGAAGCTGAGTGCCAAGCTTATAGTTGGTCTCCGCTTCTTTACCTTCCTTGGTGTTCTGGAAGATCTTTGGCTTCTGAGCAGAGTTTGCGGAGAAGAACGCCGCATTGTCAGAGCCTTTGCGCATCGTCAGTGAAATGAAACCTTCTTCGGCAAGCTCAAATTCACGGCGATCTGTAACCAGAACTTCCGTTGGAATTTTCTCTTCGAGCTGACCAAAGGCTTCAAACACATGTACCGGCAAGTCGTGAACAGCACCACCTGATTGCGGACCAATGATATTTGGACACCAACGATACTTGGCAAAACTCTCTGTCAGGCGGGTTGCCATCAGGAATGAAGTGTTACCCCACAGATAGCTCTCATGCTCTTCTGTCACATTCTCATTATAGACGAACGCATCAACCGGATTTTCTTCCGCATCATATGGCATGCGAAGCAAAAAGCGTGGGCATGTCAGGCCAACATAGCGAGAGTCTTCACTCTGACGGAAGCCCATCCATTTGCGGAAACGCGGTCCTTCATAGATGGAGAACAGATCTTTCTGCGCAGGCAGATCCACATACTCATCAACGTCGAACATTTTTGGACCAGCTGCCGCAATAAACGGAGCATGGGCCATTGCGCCAACGGAGGCAGTAAACTGAAGCAGCTTTACATCGCGGGCACCAGGACCAAAGTCATAGTTGGCAATCATTGCGCCTACAGGCTCGCCACCAAACTGGCCATACCCACTGGAGTAGACGTGTTTGTAAAGGCCAGATTGTACGACTTCCGGGCTGGTTTCAAAATCTTCCAGCAACTTGTCTTTAGAGACAGAAAGCACATCAATCTTGATGTTCTCACGAAAATCTGTCCGGTCAACCAGCAGTTTCAGACCGCGCCATGCAGACTCGAGTTCCTGAAATTTTTCATCATGCAGAACTTCATCAAGCTGCGCTGATACTTTCAAGTCCAGTTCTGCAATCATACGGTCAACCAATACGCGGTTGATCCGCTGGTCAACTTCCTGGCTCGCAAGGAGGTCAGAAATAAACGCTTCGACGCCTTTACGCGCTATGGAATAGCTTTCTTCGTCTTCAGGGCGAATGCGGGTCTCTTCCATGATCTGGTCAAGAAGAGAAATCGCGGCCCCCGAACCGGCAACATCTGGCTGGCCGGTAGAAGCTGATACATCTACCATGTCATCACATCCATGTTTTTACTTTGAAATGTACTTGCGGATCAAAACGAACGAGCTCCGCAGTTGTTTATAAAATCTATTGATAATGACGTGGTGTCAGCTGTTCTCTTCCTGAGACGAAACCACTGCATCCAACTCTGAAAGAAGCTTCTCACGCTGCTCTTTATCTTGTAGCAGCTGCTCTAGTCGGTTGCGGAACGCAGGAATATTTCCAAGCGGCCCTTTAAGAGCAACAAGAGCCTCACGCAGATCGATTAGCTTTTTAAGCTCAGGAATTTGCTTCACGATAGAATCTGGCTCGAAGTCTTTTAGTCCTTCAAACTTCAGATTGACCGCAAGCTGTGCGTCTTCTTCCTCAACAAGCGTATTTTTGACCGTTAGCTCACGCTCCAGCCCCGCTTCTTTCATCACCGATGCGAAGGTATTCTTATCAACTGAGAGCAATTCGCGCTCTTCAAGAGGCGTATCGTCTTCTTTGCCGTTGTAATCACCCAACATGACAAGACGCAACGGCAGTTCGACTTCTTCCTGTTGGTCACCAGTTGCAGGAACATAGCGAATGTTAATCCGCTCTTTGGGTGCAACAGAACCTTCCTTGCCAGCCATTAGCCTTCCCCACTCTTCTTAACAAAACTGAAAACATCTTAGAAACTACCTAAGATTGTACTTAAATTGAAAATTGAAAACTTTAGCGTCAATTCGACTCTAAATTTCCCTTAGGCCTATCGGAAAGAAAAACAGACGACAACCCAAAAGTAAAACTTCCGTTATTAGACTTTAGTAATATTGATTAGCAAAGTAAATATTTCGAGAAAAAAGATAATATTGCCCGAAAATGCGATTCGACCTGATTAATACAAACCAGAGAAACGTAATGATAATTAGAGCTCTCTCAATAATCAAAACTATACTATTATCGATTATTAAATTAACTACATCATATATATTTATAAGCTCGATATTTCTAATTTTACTCGTTTTAAGTGTATTTTTCTTCAGGGATTTTGTGTTCTCCTTCGCAGGCTCAAGCGAAAGAAAATTAATCTACAGCGCCCTTGCAATGGCAGTGTTTTCCATAATTTGGGGTGCCAGTAACTTAATTTATGTAAGCATAAAGAAGAAGAAAGTTGATTTAAGTAAAAATAAAGATAAAAGAGAAAAGCCTAAAACACCTGATCTATCCTATCTGAATGAGTTCGAGCGTGGCTTCAACCAAGCCCTGCAAACCATCAGCAGAAACTGGGCAGGCAAGGGTACTCGCAGAAATGGAAAGAACCTCTACGCGCTACCCTGGTTTGTGGTTTTGGGATCTCCAAGTTCGGGCAAGACATCCCTTATTGTTGAATCGAATTTAAAGTTTCCACTTGCACATCTTTTCTCTCAGGAAGACGCCAAGCATGTGCAACCGACAAAAGACGTTGATTGTTGGGTAACCGACGAGGCGGTTCTGTTTGATGTTGCTGGCCAGTTTGTTGAACATGTAAACGGAAAGCAATCTGACACTCATGAAACACATTACGCAGGTTTATGGCGCCGCTTTCTCAAACTCCTGCGTGACAACCGACCACGCAGACCTATCAACGGCGTTGTCTTATGTCTCGATCTATCAGAGCTTATTTCGCTCTCCTCTCAGGAGCGAAACACGAAAGCAGCACTTATTCATGCTCGCCTGAGCGAGATGACGGAAGTGCTGGGCACGCGCTACACCGTCCATGTCGTACTTACCAAGTTCGACCTCATCGATGGTTTCCATGAGTTCATTGGATGTCTGCCCACAGCAGAAAGGGCAAAGCCATTTGGCTTTACATTTGATCTTCATAGTGGTCGGGATCAAGACAAGTGGTTAGACGAGTTTAATGCAGCTTTTGCCAAACTGCTGGAAAACCTCAATCATACCACTGTCGATCGTATCTCAGATATTCGTTCAGCACACAAACGTCGCCAACTCTATCTGTTCACCCGTGAGATGGCTGGCTTAAGTACAATTTTGGGCGGCTTCCTCGGCAAAGCCCTGCATCAAGACAAGTTTTCAACCGCCCCTCATATTCGTGGCATCTTCTTCTCATCAGCCCGGCAGGAAGCCATCCCAACAAATCCTGTTTTGCAGGCAACCTCACAAAAGTACGAAATAGCGCCGCCAATCCTGCCCATTCACAGTGGCCCATCCAAGCAGTACTTCTCTTCTGCCCTGTTTGATCAGGTGGTCTTCAAAGAAGCGGGGCTTGCTGGCGACAACATCAAGATTGAACGCGCGAAGCGTTTCGCCCTCATCGGCTCAGGCCTTGCAGCTTCATTGTTGTATGTCGGCTTTTTCAGCGCTTACTGGATGGGCTACGAAAGCAACCGCGCACGCGCAGATCAGGTCGTTGATATCACTGAGAGCTTTGAAGAGCTGCTCCAGCAAGGACCAGCCCAAAACTCTAATGCGTCCGGGCAAAATTATATTCGTTCTCTTGGAGCTCTTACATCGGCAAGCGACATTTTTGGCAACTACCGCAGCAGAAACTGGCTTATGTCTCAGCTTGAGCTTTATCAGGGGCACAAAATAGGCCCGGAAGTTGAGAAAGCATATGTAGACATGCTCGCACGCTACTTTCTCCCGGAAGTGGCAGCATTCGTGCGAGATGAGATCGCAAAACTTGGAGAGGACGAGACCGGTAGAGACAGCAATGAACGCCTTGAAGCTTTGCGCGTCTATCTCATGCTAGGAGATGCGTCGAGACGAAATGAGCTGCTGGTCAAAGCCTGGATGGAACAGAAGTGGCAAGAGCAGTTTGAAGGTGATCTAAAGCTTCAAAAAGCTCTTCGTGATCATCTGGTCTTTGCCATTGAGACTGCAGGGCTAGAAGCCGCACTTGATAAAGATCTGGTGGAAACCTCCCAAAGAGACTTAAGAGAAGTTCCGAGAGACCTTCGTCTTTACCGCAATATTGAACAGGTCAGCGACAGACAGCTGGCCTCATCAGTCAATTTCCGAAATGATATCGGACCAGCTTACAACATTGTTTTTGATGGCACCAGGAGCAGCAGCGGAAACGATCAGCCGATTGGGGTGAAAGAGTTTTTCACAAAAGACGCTTATCTGGACTATTTCGTAAAAATGAATGACGGCCTTTCTGTCGTCGCTGTTGAAGATGCATGGGTCGCAGATGAGCGCGATACGGTTGAGTATTCTCAAGCCGACCTGAAAGAATTCCGTCGCAAGATCGTGTCCCGCTATGCGACCAATTACATCTCCAGTTGGAACACCGCGCTGAACCGTTTGGAAATTACTGATTTCAGAAATCTGGATCATGCGGTTGATATTCTTGAAACCCTGACTGGCCCAGACCGACCGCTGAACCGGCTCATCAACCGCGTCAAAAGTGAAACTGAGATCTATGAAGGCAAGCTTATCGAGCTGAATGCCGAACAGGCCGTGGACTCTGACCTTCCCTTCGATATCTACCGCGAGCAAGGATTGCGTGTCCGTCGGGCATTTTCCAATCTGAACGGCTTGGTTGAAGCAGAGGAAGGCGAAAAAGCCTACCTGGAAGATCTGGATGCTGCACTCAACACACTCTACGAATACCTCAAAGACATCCGACAAGCAGGGGAACGCTCTGGCGAAGTAGCCCTCGCGCGCGCGAAAGCCAGGATTGACCTGCAGGGAGAGGACCCGATCTATACTCTCAAACGTATAGGTGTTGATCTGCCAAGTCCATTGAACCGCTTCTTCGCAAAATTGGCGGACCAAAGCTGGAAGGTTCTGCTGCAGGAAGCCAAGAAGGAACTGCAGCGCAGCTGGAATGAAGAGATTTATGCAGACTATAATCTGAACTATGCTCAGCTCTATCCATTCAACAAACAAGCTGAGCAAGAAATACCGCTTGAAGAGTTTGAGAGTTTCTTCGGTCCCGGCGGCAAAATCGAGACATTCTATAAGAAAAACCTCATTGTATTTGTTGATGAAGCAACGGGCGAACCCAAAACCATCGATGGCCGCCACTTAGCCATCGAGAAGGATTTCCAGGACAACCTGAAGATCATTCTGGATCTGCGCAGGAGCTACTTTAACTCCGAAGGGCTCATTGGCGTTGAGTACAATATTCAGCCTGTGGCTCTTGCAGCCAAACTGCGTCGTGCCGTGATGAATATTGAAGGGCAGATCATTTCCTATTCACATGGGCCAAGGCGTCCAATCCGCGTGATTTGGCCTAACGTGCTTACAAATGAGGCAGAGAGCAGCCTTTCAGTCTTCCCTGCAGGAAGAGGTCGTCCGCATACAGTTACGTTCAAAGGGCCTTGGTCTGGTTTCCGACTGCTGGACTTTGCTACAACGAAGGGCTTTGACAGCAATGGTGCACTGATCGAATTTAGTTTCGACGGTCAAAAAGCAACTTATTCACTGCTTCACAAAGGTGCTAGTTCGCTCGCACGCAAGCAACCATTGTCCGGTCTTATCCTACCAGCAAAGATGTAACTCTTATGACCGCATCAGAAGCAAAATCAGAAGAGGCAGCTCCGGCTGCGTCTTCTCTTTTCGTAACATCCTATGACGACCTCGCCAAAGCGGTCCTTTCCCCCATTTCAGATAGGTTTGAAGACGACATTGAAGATCATCCAGACTTTGACGCCGTCAGTGATGAGTTGATGAAACGCGGCACCCTCTCTCACGGCTCGATCGACTGGAGTCTGGTAGAGCGGGAAGCGCTGCAACTGCTGCAAAACACTCAAAAAAGCCTGGCAGTTTTGGAAGCTGTGCTGCTTGCCCGAATGACGCGGAAAACACGCGGGGCTTTGACCAGTTGCATCCGAGGCCTTGATGCCTGCTTAATAATGCCAAGAGCAGACCTCTGTCCAAAAGAAACTCGAAGATTTGATCTCATCCTACGCCGTATTTGTGGTTTATTCAGCATGGATGCGTTACCCGGCAAGCCCGGCACAGAAGCTGAAAAACTGGATGAAAGCCTTGCTCGCCTGACCAAAAACGAACTCTTGCTTGAGCACGGCCTTGTAAAAGATTTTCGTGTGCTTCAGGAGAGACTTGAGCTTGAAAAGAAGCAGACGGAGAAAGAGAAAACGCAGACTGCTGCCGGATCCTCTGCATCAGGAGATGGAGCAAAAACGGGGAGTATCGGTTCCGCAACTCCGATGGATGCACGTTCCTTTAAACGCACCACCGCTGAGATATGCACGCTCATCTTTCAGGAAGATCCATCCCTTCCCTTTATCTACCAGCTGCGCCGCCATGCATGCTGGCAAGAGATAACAGGTGCACCTCAGATAACATCTGAGTCCAAAACTATTATTCCTGCCGTATCAATAGATACCTGCGACAAATATCGCGATGCGCTCAAACAAAGCAATGCAGATATAGCAATCATTCACCAGTTAGAAACAACGCTGTTTTCTATGCCATTTTGGATTGAAGGCCAGTTCATTTCAGCTCAATTGGCTCTCAAAGCCGACCACATACAAGTCGCTAATGCCATCACAGAGAGCACCCAAGAGTTCATAGGCCGGCTCCCGGAACTTCGCGAACTGTCCTTCAACGATGGCACCCCCTTCATAGAAGGAGAAACGGCGGAATGGTTAAACTCAAAGCCTGCGCACGCAGACATGCCTGCACAGGCAGATTACCAGCAGGAAAGCAAAGGTCTCACAGACTTTGTTGGCAATCCAAGATTAGCCTCAAAATGGAATGGAGAGTATAAATCACAACGCTCCCCACGCCAAAAGGCCTTCATGGAACTTGCTATGCTGGAAGATCTCGCAGGCTCCGGCTTCTCCGCCCTCGTCTCCGACCAAACACTGCGCCTACAAACATCCGTCGAAGAAACATCCATAACCGACTGGGATCCCGAATTCTTCAAAAGAGCCGCTGCCCTTACACGCAAGAGCCGAAAATGATGAATAACCCACCGACAACATTCATTACCGAATGCAAACTCGAACCAAAGTGCGGGCTTTGCACTCCAAAAACTAGAGACTACCATTTATCTCGAGTCCCCTAAGATATCTGGTGTGAACAAAACTATCTCACTTTCCCGTCCATATTCAAATAGAGGAACTGAAGAAAGTTTCATTTAGAATTTAATTAATGTGTGAGCATGGTAATAACTGCATTTCATCTCATGAGTATAGATTGCTACACGCACAGGTCCTTTGGAATAGAAAAATTAAACCGTAACCTCCCTGCTTCTCATTCTGGAGGAAGGAAACAGGGAGGTTGGGTGGGAACTGGTTGTGGCTGATAGTTAGGCGTTAGCTGGGAGTTGGTCTTTTACGAGTTCGGTCCAGAAGCTGACGCCGGTCATTAGGATGTTGTCGTTGAAGTCGTAGAAGGGTTTGTGGAGGGCTGTGCCGCCTTTTTCGCCTACTTTTCCGTTGCCGACGAGAATGTAGCAACTTGGGACTTTGCGTTGCATGTACGAAAAATCCTCTGAGATGGTGAAGGGAGGAGCTTCGCCGTCTACGTTTTCTTCTCCGGCGATTGCTTTGGCAACACGAACGGCAACAGCTGTTTCCTTTGGCGTGTTGATCGTGGAGAGGAATGTGTTGGTGAACTTATATTTGTATTCAACGCCGGCTGAAACACACTGACCAGCAGCCACTCTTTCGATGGCAGCTTCAATCTTTGCCAACGCTTCATCAGTAAAGCAGCGGGTGTCGCCTTTGATGGTTGCGGACGATGGAATAACGTTGGTTGTGCCGTTGGTGGTGAACTCCGTCACCGAGATCACGGCAGGTTCATGAATTGAACTCAAGTTACGGCTGGTGACCGTTTGCAGGGCCAGTATGATCTGCGCGCCAACCACGATTGGGTCAGTGCCCATGTGAGGCATTGCAGCATGACCGCCTGTCGCGAGGATCTCGATTTCAAAACCACTTTCCGATGCCATGATCGAGCCCGGATTGGTTACAAAATGGCCTTCCGGAACGCCCGGCACGTTGTGCATGGCGTAGATGGCATCCATCTTGAAACGGTCAAACAGGCCATCTTCGATCATTGCTTTTGCGCCGACGCCGTGCTCTTCACCCGGCTGAAAGATGAAATAGACTGTTCCATCGAAATTCTTATGCGTTGCTAGCTCATGGGCAGCACCAAGCAGCATGGTGGTGTGTCCGTCATGACCACACGCATGCATCATCCCATCGGTTTGGGATTTATAGGCGAAGTCATTTTCCTCGGTAATTTTGAGGGCGTCCATGTCTGCACGCAGGCCAATCGTGCGGTCGCTATCACCACATTTAAGCACGCCAACCAAGCCGGTGCGACCGATATTGCGGTGAACTTCAATGCCGAATTCTTCCAGCTTCTGGGCGATGAACTCGGATGTTTTCACTTCTTCAAAGCCAAATTCCGGTATTTGATGCAAGTGCTGGCGCCACGCAATGACCTGTTCTTCGATTTTGCTCATTGAAGTTCCCTTACCTCCTTTAAGAAACTTACAAGGAGGCAGCCCTGGAGCGGCTGCCTCTTCGCTTTATTTGTTTTTATTCTGCAGCTTATTTGATTGCTGGCACGCCTTCTTCCGCTTGCTTTTCATCAGCAAATTCTTCACGGAACATCTTGAATGTACTGATCATTGCTATGAAGAGCACAAACATCAATGGCAGAGCGAAAATCAAACTGATGGACTGCAACAGATCGATACCAGATTTTGTTGCCAGCATCAGTGTCAAAGCCATAGCACCCTGTGCAATGGTCCACATAACCTTCTGCTTATTGCTTGGGTTCAGGGAACCATCTTCACTCATGGAGCTGAGTGTGAAGGTTGAGCTGTTCATGGATGTGATGAAGCAGGTGAACAGAGCAATCACAACACCAATGGAGATGACGGTACCGAGTGGGAAGTCTTCCAGCACGATGAAGGTTGCAGCTTTAGACGACGCTGCTGCAGCTTCCAACGCCTCCGGAGAGGCTTCAAGGCCAATTGTGCCGAAGAACGCAACCCAGAGGAAGATACCGAGGCATGGCAGGATCATAGACCCAAGGATGAACTCACGGACTGTACGGCCTTTGGAGACACGTGCAATGAACGGACCAACAAACGGCGCCCAGGCAATTGCCCATGCGTAGTAGTAGATTGGCCAGCCACCGATCCACGAGGTTTCTTTATCAGCGGCAAAGGTTGGCAACATCAACGCATCAGTAAAGAAGTCGTTCATGTAGTTACCCATTGTATCAAAGTAAACATTGATCATCTGGGTGGTTGGGCCAAGCGCGCCGACGAGTACAATCAAACCAACAAGAAGGTAGGCGTTGTAATCGGAAAGGATCTTGATGCCTTTTTCAAGACCAGTGGTGGTGCACAAAATGGTGATGACTGTGATGGCACCCACAAGAATGATTTTTGTCAGAGGGCCATCCGGTGTGCCAATCAGATAAGAGGAGCTGATGGACAGGGACAGGCCAGTTTGACCAAGAGAGGTAGAAATACCTGCGATGGCGCCAAACACACAAACCAGATTGATCAGTTTGCCCCAGCCACCATTTGCTTTATCACGGCCCCATGGGAGCAAAATGTTACTGATCAGGCCGCTTTCGCCTTTACGGTACATCAGATAACCGAGGATCAGACCAACCACGGAGAATGCAGCCCAGGCCTGAATGCCCTGGTGAATGAAGCTCTGCTTCATCGCAAACTCAGCTGCTGCAGGTGTTTGTGCAGCAATACCGGTTGTCTCTAACGGGTTCATGTAGTGATAAACTGGTTCTGCAACACCCCAGTAGAGCATTACTGTACCCATACCAGCGGAGAACAGCATCGCAATCCATGAGAAGGTGCTGAACTCTGGTCTGGAATCGTCCGCTCCGAAGCGGATATTGCCGTATTTACTGAAGGCGAAGAAGAACATCACCATGACATAGGCAAAGGAGCCTGCCATATAGATCCAACCGAATTTATCGGTCAGATAGTTCATGGTGCTTACACCGACATTAAACAGTTGATCCGGGAACAGGATGCCTGACAGAACCACGACAACAATGAATGTCATCGTGCTGGCAAAGAGCATCTTACCTTGTTTTAGTTGTTGTACAGCTTGGTTACTCATAACTCTCCCCTGAGTTAACCGCTACAGCGCTAAGGATAAGCAATGCCGAAGCAAATTATCCTGACTGCATAGGAGGGAAGCCGTCTCTCTGCCCCGAGGGGACGGCTCATGCTTGTTATTTAATGATGATCATTTCTGGCGTAGCACGCTCGGTGAGCCACTCTGCACCGTCTTCTGTGATGACGATATTTTCCTCATGAACCATCTGCTTTCCTGGCGCGTAGTTCATGCCCGGTTCCAAAGTCAGAACCATACCCGGCACAAGCAAAGTGTTGTCGGTTGCTGTGTGAGATGGGCGCTCTGTCAGCTCCATGCCAAGACCGTGGCCAATGCGGCCTACGTCATTACCAAGAGCACCGGCAGCTTCCAGAACACTCCACATTGCATTGTAGATGTCTGTGGTCGTGTTGCCCGGTTTGGCGGCTTCAAAGCCTTTGGTTGTTGCTTCCCATGTTGCGCGATAGGCAGCAAGCGTCTCTTCACTTGCAGAGCCAAACGCCCAGTTGCGGTCAAAATCTGAGAAGTAACCATCTTTGACTGCACCTGTGTCGATGATGAGAACATCACCGTCATTCAGCACGCGGTCCGTTGGGCCCATGATGATGCTGTCATAGCCATCGGGACCAGACCCTGCGATAATGTAAGGGCACTCATCCGCACCTGCCGTGAGCATGTCAATTCTGAACTGCTTGCAGATTTCGCGCTCGGTCATTCCAGTTTTTGCGTAGTTTGGAATGAGGTCGAAGGCTTGATTGGTGATACGGCAGATTTGGCGGGTTTTGTTGATTTCAGCCGCAGACTTGATCTGGCGAAGATTGTGAATTGCAAGCGCAACGTCAACAAATTCTAACTCAACCTTATTGCGCAGTTCCAGGAAGTTATTTGTTGGCATGCGTAGATAGGATTCAATGCCGAGCGTTGCACCCACACGACCGTACTTCTTAGGCAGATCATTCATGGCCTTGGCAACCAGAGAAATGCCATCATCTTCAGGGCAAGGTGATGCCCAGGTACGGATATCATCAATCCATGTTGCCGCCATTCCAGTGGCGCCGATCTCTGGTATCACCGCGATTGGCTTGCCTTCAAGAGGTACAATCAGAAACCATGGTCGTGTTGGACTATGCCAAAACTGAGTGAAAAAACCAGAGAAGTAGCGGACATTTGGTTCTGTCGTGAAAAGGACAGCGTCCACTTTTTGCTCATGCATCACCTTTTGCAGGCGTGCTGTCCGGCTTTCAAATTCTGAAACTTCAAAGCCCCTCAAAGAAAACTCTGACATGATGTGCTCCCGTTTTATGACAGAGTGGCCGGACCCGAAATTGCAAATTTGTGAACGCAAATGGGTTCAACCAGTCTTTGAGTTACATATTTAATACAATATCATTTCAGTCAACAATATTAGACTGAACTAGGCGTTCATACATATATATTTCTGAATTTCCGTCCTCTTTAGTGGATAAAAGACCCGCATCACTACGTATTTTAGCTCAAAATTAGCTTTTACAGTTAAATGAAGTGAACTTTTCGTTGCAAACACCGGGAAACGTGGTTACCAACACAAGGAACCTATTACGCATTCAGGCGAGCCTTGAGAAAACAGTTATGATCGACCTCAATGACTTCACAAATGTAGAATGTCTCTTTGAAGATGATGATGATCGTCTTGCAAACTACTTCCGCATTGCAGAGACAGTCGCGGATTTGATCGGACCACACTGTGAAGTTGTGGTGCATTCTCTCAAAAACCTTGAAACGTCTGTCGCCAAGATCGTCAACGGGCACATGACGGGCCGAACAATCGGATCTCCGATAACAGACCTCGGTTTGAAGATGCTGCGGGTTTATCAGGAGACAGGCAATCTGACGCCGAAAGCCTACTTCACGCACAATGCTGAAGGGCAGCTGCTTAAATCAGCAACGACCATAATTCTTGGTGCTTCAGGCAAACCCATCGGTTTGTTCTGCCTGAACATCAATCTTTCCCTCCCATTCTCAGAGATCATCAGCACGTTCACTCCAGATGCTGCTGAGGTTGCAGAAAAAACCACACCAGAGCGCTTCAGCACCAACTCAACTGAGGTCATTTTGGGTGCTCTGGAACAGGCGATCAAAGATGTGGAGGCAGACCCATCGGTGACACAGAAAGCCAAAAACAAGGCCGTCACCAGATTGCTTCTTGAACGCGACATCTTTGAGTTCAAAGAAGCAACCGTACTTGTGGCGGAAAATCTCGGGATCACGCGACACGCCATCTACAAGTACATCCGAGAATCAAAAACTCAGATCACTAGCAAAGAGTAAGTAGAATGAAAAAATTAGTTGCGACAGAAAACGCTCCAGCTGCAATCGGACCGTATTCTCAGGGAACTGTTTTGGAAAACCTTGTTTTCACTTCTGGTCAATTGCCGCTTGATCCAAAAACAATGGCCTTTCCTGAAGGTGGCATCACCGAGCAGGCCAGAATGTCACTCGCTAATTTGAAGGCCGTGCTGGAAGAAGCTGGTGCTGGCATCGACAGCGTGGTGAAAACCACGTGCTTCCTCGCTAAAATGGAAGACTTTGCAGCGTTCAACGAAGTTTACACGGAAGTCTTTGGCACTGAAGGTGCACCTGCACGCTCTTGTATTCAGGCGGGCCGCTTGCCGAAAGACGCGCTGGTTGAAGTCGAAGCAATCGCGTACGTCAAATAAGCTGCACCACGTTCCTGTTGCTGCGCTCTGAGATAGAGGTCCCCACTCTCTTCGAGCGCAGCTCTCCTCCCCTTGCCCAAGCTGTTGAAGAGACCAAGATGCTTAAGATACGCAGCAATCGTTTCCGCACAGGTGAAACCAGTCCACTGTTCACGACTGAAGTTGCAGAGAAAACGCGTGAGTTTCATAGCCAGATCCAAGGTTATGAGCCAACTCCCCTCACCAGCCTTCCTGCCTTAGCAAAGGAACTGGGCGTCAAAGCAATTTATGTGAAGGATGAGTCCCATCGCTTCGGACTAAATGCCTTTAAGGTGCTTGGCGGCTCCTATGCCCTTGGCCGCTTGCTTGCGAAGAAGCTGGATCTCGATATTTCGGAGATCGACCTGCAGACTGTCTCTCAAAAGTTTGAGCGCCCTATGGTCTTTACAACAGCAACAGCTGGCAACCATGGGACGGGTGTCGCATGGGCTGCGCGCGCCATGGGTCAAAAGGCTGTTGTTTACATGCCAAAAGGCTCGCCTCAGTCAGCTGTCGAGCGCATCCGGGGTTTAGGTGCCGACTGTATCGTGACCGATGTGAACTACGATGACACTGTTCGGTTGGCGAATAAAACAGCTGAAGAGAACGGCTGGGAGCTTGTTCAGGACACTGCCTGGGATGGCTATGAAGAGATACCAACCTGGATCTCCCAGGGCTACATGACAATGGCTGGAGAAGCAGCTGACCAACTCGCCAAGCTGGACGATGCTCAACCAACTCACGTCATGCTTCAGGCTGGTGTCGGAGCCATGGCAGGTGGTGTTCTGGGCTATCTTGCAGATGCGTATGGGCCTGAGAACTTTACCTCTGTAATCAGCGAGCCACGCGCTGCAGATTGCCTCTATCAGTCTGTTTCCAGCGAAAATGGCGAGATGACGGCTGTTGAAGGCGACCTGACCTCTATTATGGCAGGTCTGGCCTGCGGTGAACCAAACCCGATCACTTGGCCAATCCTACGAGACTGTGGCGATCACTTCATCTCAGCCACAGATAATATTGCCGCAACTGGCATGCGTATTCTTGGCAATCCGCTTAAAAATGATCCTGCGATCACTGGCGGCGAGTCCGGTGCTTTGAACATCGGCCTGCTTTATGCATTGAGGGCGAAAGAAGAGTATGCCGAGCTGGCACAAAAAGCTGGCCTCAACGAAGAGAGTGTTGTGTTGATCTTCAATACTGAGGGCGACACCAATCCAGAACGCTACAGAAAAATCGTCTGGGAAGGCGCCTTACCTCTTTAACCGCTTATGAACCCAAACAGGGCCGTTGCTCTGTTTGGGCCTTTACTTAAAGCGCTGCGAGCACCAGAACCTCAATTTTGTAGTGAGGTTTCGCCATGCGGGCTTCGACGCAAACTCGTGTTGGGGCTGCGTTGAGATCAGCGACCCACTCATCCCAGACGTTATTCATCCCATCATATTCACGCATGTCTACCAGTCAGATCTGGACGAAAATACGTTTTCACGAGTTGTCCCTGCCTCAGCAAGCAAGCTGTCAACTTTTGCAAAAACGTCTTTTGACTGTTCGGTGATGTCTACGAACTTAAATGGCTTCTGAAATTGCTAAAATCATTGGGTTAAATATCGCGAGCTTGCGGATCTACCGGCAACAGTAGCGGACGTCTTATGCAAAAAAGTGCTGATTTGCGCAAAAGCATGTCGGATATTGCTGTCCGATTTGAGAAGGAAATCACGCTGCGCGGGGAAGAGTTCAGCAAGTGGTTGGAGCAAAAGTGTCAAACCTTGAGAACGCTGAGCGAATGCTCGGTTTATTATCTAACAATTTCAAGAAGATAAGTGGTGCCCGGAGGCGGATTCGAACCACCGACACGCGGATTTTCAATCCGCTGCTCTACCAACTGAGCTATCCGGGCACATTCTGCTAGGTCGGTTTGTTTCCCGTCCTGCGAAGGTGAGCGTCTTATAGGGTGCCAAATTTCTCCTGTCCAGCAGGCAAATGCATTTTTTACAAAGAAATCTGTTTTCTCCACTGCCTGCTCACCATTTTCTCTTAAGCGCCTTAAATCATGAGGGTTTTATCCCAAAATGAGCCTCACGGCGTCATTGAATGGCCTAAGAAGGTGCCCCTTTTTCCGAAATATCCCAAAACAGCGCCACCATATTCCGCATGGCATCGCGGGCAACTGGTTTGAGAATATGCTCATTGGGCGCATGTTGCGAGCACCCGGCATAGGAATGCGGAACCCAAACGGTTGGCAGGCCCAATGTTTCTGCAAAGCACTCATTAGGCAAAGAGCCAGCAAGGTTTGGCAAAAGGTGGGGTGTCTTGCCACTGGTTTCTTCCAGGGACGCCATCACCATGCGCACCCAAGCATTATCTGGCGAAAGGCGCGTTGCATGAAAGAACCCGCGATCTTCCTGCCTTATCTCGACATTATTAAATCCATTGGCATCCAGATGCGCACGCAAGGATGGGACGAGACCCTGAACATCAGTTCCCACGACGTAGCGCAGCTGGCAAACTGCGAAGGCATAACCATCAATCGCGTTTACTGGTGCTTCTGGCACACCGCTCTTCATTGCGAGCACGGCAAAGGAGTTCCAGCCAAACACACGCTCGGCAGGGGTGAGACCCTCCTCTCCCCAATTCTCGTTTATGGTCGGGCCTTGACTATCACCAACGGGAAGATCACTCAGAGCTTCCCGAATGTCTGGTGTCAGGCTGGTTGGGCGCCAGCTTGGAATCTGGATTTGACCGCGTTTGTCCGCGATGCAGGAGATTGCATTGGCAAGGATAATGGCGGGGTCTGCAAGCAGCCCGCCCCAGTTGCCTGAGTGATTGGCACCATCACGCAGGTTTACTTGTAGTGTGAATGTTTGCGCACCACGCGCACCGGTGAAGACTGTTGGTGTATCCGATTGCAAGCGCGGCCCGTCAGAGGCGATCAGCACATCCGCTGCTAACATCTGCTTGTGTTCATCGAAGAACTCTTGCAGGCCAGCGGAGCCGGTTTCTTCAGAAGTCTCAATAATCACCTTACAGTTGAAGCCAAGTTGCTTCTTTTCCTGCAAAAGGCATCCCAAGGCCTGAAGGTTAATGAGATGCTGGCATTTATTGTCAGCTGTACCGCGCCCGTAAATGCGCTCGCCGTCTTCTTCCAGAACGAATGGGTCTCTTCCCCCCATCCAGTTACCGGCTTGTCCGCGCACAACATCTCCGTGCCCGTAGGTCAGAACTGTAGGGAAACTTGGATCTTCGATACGTTCACCGAACAAGAAAGGGCCACCAATCGGATTCGGATTGTCGAAGATGTGCGTTTTGAAGCCAAGACGTTCGAGAAGAGGTCGCATCTCCTCTTTCAGATAACGCATCAATTGGTGTTTTTGGTAGGGTTCCTGGCTTTCCGTCGGAATAGCGATTAATCGGGCCAGGTCAGTGAGGAATGCGCCGCTGTCGAAATATGTTTCCGCCCGTTTGATGGCTTCATTGCGACTGGACATTCTCATTCTCCCTTTCAGACTAGGTGCGCGCAGTTAATCACTTAAGGGGGTTCCAATCCACTCTGTTTGTTTCAGCAGCTTTAATGCACTCTGAAGACCAGCGCCCGTTGCAATGCACATGCCGGGCAAGATCATCCACTCCAACGCCCAGGCTGAACCAGAACGCTCTTGTTCATGCACCAAGGCGCTATGCATCGCAGAGACCTGGGTGCTGTTGTAACGGGCAAGTGTCACCAGTAATTCAGCGTTGATCGGATTGTGTTTGTGGGCCATGGCTGAGGAGCGGCCACCACCGGAAAGTTTAATTTCCTCAAGACCTTGCTGGGCCATCAAAGCGACATCCGTACCAATCTTGCCAAGGCTGCCGGAGATCATGGAGAGAACGTTTGCGTAATCCACCATGTTGTCCCGCTGCGTGTGCCATGAATGCTCCGGAACTCTCAGGTCCAGCCCTGCCGCCATGTGCGCGGCGATAGCAACTGCGTGTTCGCCCTGAGCATGGCTTGTTCCTACAGGTCCGCCAAACTGGAGCACTGCAACCTCTGCAGCAACATCGTTTAGCCGTTGATAGTGCCGTTTCAGCGGTTCAATCCATGTGGAAATGCGGTCACCTGCGGTTATTGGCAGCGCGGCTTGCATGCGCGTTCTGCCCATCAGCGGATAATCACTATTCGCCGATTTCACAGTTTCAAGTGCAGCGATGACCGCAGACAAGCGTTTTTGCAGAATTTGAGAGGTTTTTCGCAGAGCTAATGCCAGCGCGGTGTCCATCACATCCTGACTGGTGGATGTTTTGTGGCATTCAGCGGCATATGGCTCACCAACACGCATGCGCAGTTGTTTGATGAAAGCCGGGATTGGCAGGCCATCTTTTGCAACGCCTGCCTTGATCCGCGTGATATCAGGTGCAAACCCTTTGCAGCCAGCAAGCACAGCGTCTTTTGCTTCGGCTGAAACGAGAGAATGTGCGAACAAGGCCTTGGTGAGAGCCACTTCATAAGCCAGATAGTGATCCAGAGTTGTTTCCAGAGCGAAGGCGCGTTGCACGTCCTCATCTCCAAACAATCCGCTCCACATAGGATTGGTGAAGAGGCTCACACTCACATTAGTCCCTTTCCAGCGCGATCGCGATGCCCTGACCAACTCCAATACACATAGTGGCCAGTGCGCGTTTTTTGCCTTGCAGGCTCAGTTCCAACGCTGCGGTTCCGGTGATGCGTGCGCCGGACATGCCCAGTGGGTGGCCCAATGCAATCGCCCCGCCATTCGGGTTGATATGAGCTGCACCTGCATCCAACCCCAGTTCGCGCAGAACTGCAATCCCCTGACTTGCAAAGGCTTCATTGAGCTCAATGACGTCAAAATCAGAAGGTTGCAAATTTAACCGCGCGCAAAGTTTTTGCGCTGCAGGAGCAGGGCCAATGCCCATAATACGTGGCGCAACGCCGGCTGTTGCTCCGCCAAGCACGCGTGCAATTGGGGTCAGACCATATTTTTTGACCGCTGCTGCAGAGGCAACAATCAGCGCAGCAGCGCCATCGTTGACACCTGAGGCATTGCCCGCAGTCACGCTGCCATTTTCACGGAATGGTGTCGGCAGTTTTGCAAGTTTCTCGGCAGTTGTCCCTGCACGTGGGTGCTCATCAGCAGACACGATAATCGGATCACCTTTGCGCTGAGGGATTGTGACCTCGATGATCTCCTTGGCAAGGCGGCCATTTTCTTGTGCAGCCGCTGCTTTAGCTTGTGAGCTCGCGGCAAACGCGTCTTGATCAGCCCGGGAGACACCAAAGTCTTCAGCAACGTTTTCACCAGTCTCAGGCATGCTGTCGATGCCGAACTGCTTCTTCATTTTCGGGTTCACAAAGCGCCAGCCAATGGTGGTGTCGAACACTTCATTGGCACGAGAAAACGGTGTGGTCGCCTTTGGCATCACAAATGGCGCACGGGACATGGATTCCACGCCGCCAGCAATCACAAGATCGCATTCACCTGTCTTGATGGCACGAGAGGCTGCAATGACAGCATCCATACCAGAACCACAAAGGCGGTTCAGCGTTGTCCCAGGCACAGCCTCAGGCAGACCTGCCAGCAGTGCGACCATGCGAGCCACGTTGCGGTTGTCCTCACCAGCCTGGTTGGCACAGCCGTAATACACTTCGTCAACGGCTTCCCAATCAACTGACGGGTTCCGTTCCATCAACGCTTTAATTGGCAATGCGCCAAGATCGTCCGCCCGAACAGAAGACAGCGCGCCCCCATAACGACCAATCGGTGTTCTAATATAATCGCAAATATATGCCTCAGACATCAGGCCGTCTCCACTCTGTTACCCGCATGCGCCGCCGCCGTTCGCGCTTTTAATGCGCGCAAAACAGACAGTTCCTCCTCAGTCGGCGCAGGGGTCTCCTGCAAATCATCCGAGAACCGTACAGCCCAAGACACTGTTTGTTGCACCCGTTCTTTGGTCGTACCCGGATGAAGCGAGACCACTGTCAGCTCTTTGGTAACAGGATCAGGTTTCCAGATGGCAAGGTCGGTGATCAGCAGGGTTGGGCCTTTTGTGGTGATGCCCATGCGTGTGCGATGGTCCCCTCCTTCTCCGTGCCCAAAGGAGGTGTAAAAGTCCAGTTTCTCTACAAAACCACGCTTGCTCTGCTTCATGGTAATGTAAGTTTCCTGAGAGGAAGAGGAGATCTCAGGCGCTCCGCCGCCACCAGGCAATCTTACCTTTGGATTGTCGTAGTCACCCACCACGGTGGTGTTGATGTTGGCGAAACGATCAATCTGCGCTGCCCCCAGAAAACCGACTGTGATCTTGCCACCTTGCAGCCAGTAACGGAACATCTCGGTTACTGAAACCGTCGTCAACGCTGTGTCACAAAGCTCACCATCTCCAATGGAAAGCGGCAGAACGTCTGGTGCTGTGCCGATCGTTCCACTCTCATAAATCAGCGTAATGTCTGGTGCATGAGTTAGACGGGCGATGTTACAGGCAGCAGATGGCGGGCCGATGCCCACAAAGCACACATCCGTGTTGCTCAAGGCGCGGGATGCCGCGATGGCCATCATCTCGTCCGGGGTAAAGTCTTGTGCTGTCATGGAGTTACCTCCAGCCCTTTAATGCGGTCAGCAAACACCTCTGGTCCCTGCTTCAGCACGTGTTCTTCCATCCATGCCTGAAACCTCTCACGATCTGCTGCGATCGGATCCCAGTCGATATACGTCTTATTGTCTCTGCCGTAATACCCTTGCGCATAAGACGGATGCGCCCCGCCGCGCACTTCGCAAATAGCGGAGACGGTCCAGTGTGGCAGGATGCACGCGTTTATATGCGTATCCAGCTCATCAACCACTTCCTCAACCGTCACTATGGAGTGCGTAGCAGCCAGCACGGCTTCCTTTTGGACACCTACAATTCCTTCAATCAGCACGTTGCCTTTGCGGTCAGCTTTAAGAGCATGGATGAAAGCAACATCAGGACGAATAGAGGGAACAGCAGCCAATTCCTCACCCGTGAAAGGGCAATTTATTTTTTTGATATTCGGATTTACGCGCTGAAGTTCTGTGCCCATATAACCACGAAACACGGCGCATGGCAGGCCAGCAGCCCCAGCTTCATATGCATTGGCAAGAGCGGCGTGGGAGTGTTCTTCAATCTCGATGGAGCGCGGCCAGCCGTTTTCGATTGAATCACGCACACGTCGCAACAACCCAACACCCGGATTGCCCGCGTAGGAGAAGATCAATTTCCTGACCAGCCCCATACCGATGAGCTGATCATAAATAAGATCAGGCGTCATACGAATGACAGTGAGTTCATCAATGCCCTGCCGGATAACTTCGTGGGCAGCGGCGTGGGGAATGAGATGCGTAAAACCTTCAAAAGCGGCAGTGTCGCCGCTTTTGAGGTATTTCGTGACCGCATCTTTTAAAGACAGAAATTCAGCCATATTTATCAATCAGATATCAAAGAAGACGGTTTCGTTTTCACCCTGAATGTAAATGTCAAAGGTGTAGGTGTCGCCGGATTGCTTCGCGATCAGCGTTGATACGCGCATGCGATGTTCAATACGGCCCAACACCGGATCGACTGCGTTGGCTTCGTCCTCTTCCGGGAAGTACATGCGCGTATTGAGGCCAATGTTTATTCCGCGCGCGACGATCCAGAAATTGATATGCGGTGCCTGTGTCCTGCCATCAGGAAACGGAACAGAACCCGGCTTCACAGTTTCAAAGCAGAACTCACCACTTTCCAGATTGACCGGCTGGCGCCCCCATCCAGTAAAGTTGGGGTCAGCTTCACCACGCGTTTCTGACGGGCTGTTGAACAGACCTTCACTGTCTGCCTGCCAAATTTCCAGCATGGCATCTTTCAAAGGCGTTCCGGTTCCATCAAACACACGACCTTTAATGGTAATGCGTTGGCCTTTGGTTTGCGGATTTACCATGCGCGCGCCAAGGTCTTCTTTGAAGATCCCTGTGTTCCCGATGAAATTCGGTGTGCAACCGATATGAACGTACGGACCAGCCGTCTGGCTTGGGCTTTCTTTCAGATACTCCAGCTTTGTCATATCAATTGCCCTCCATACGGTTCTCAAACATGGTCGAGCGACGGCCACGCAGGACGATATCAAAACGGTAAGCACGGGCGTCCATTGGCACACAATGGTTCATGTCCAGCTTGGCAACCAGCATCTCAATCGCAGCCGGATCATTGATCGTCCTCACAATCGGACACAGCGGAATATGAGGATCGCCCTCAAAATACATCTGTGTGATCAGGCGCTGCGCGAAACCGGAACCAAAAAGCGAAAAATGGATGTGGGACGGGCGCCAGTCATTCACCCCGTTTGGCCACGGATACGGACCGGGACGAACGGTGCGAAAGGCATAATAGCCGTTCTCATCCGTGATGACGCGACCACATCCGCCGAAATTCGGGTCAAGCGGCGCAAGATAGCCATCTTTTTTATGACGGTAGCGGCCACCAGCGTTGGCCTGCCAAACTTCTACCAGAGCATTCGGAACTGGTCTGGCTTCTTCATCCAGAACATGACCATGGACAATGATGCGCTCTCCCTGCGCACTTTCACCCGGTTTGGCATAATTCTGCACCAAATCGTGATCCAGCTCACCCAGTATGTTGTGGCCGAAGACTGGTCCGGTGGTTTCGCTGATTGTATTTCCGAGAGACAAAAGCGCCTTTTGCGGAGACCGCAACACGCTCGTTTTGTAGTTAGGCGACAATGCCGGAGGATGCCAGTTCCGGTCTCGTGGAAAGAACGGACCAGCATTGGTCGTTGGCTTGCTCATCTCACTCCCCTGACGCATCAAGCTGCGCGAAAACATTTTTGACGACTTTGATGGCGCTGTTTGCGGCTGGCACACCAGCATAAATTGCGGTGTGCAGCAGAGCTTCGCTTATATCTTCCCGTGTTGCCCCGGTGTTTCTTGCAGCCCGCACATGCATGGCCACCTCATCTAGGTGCCCTAACGCTGCGAGAAGCGCAATAGTTACAATGGACCGTTCTCGCAATGTCCAGTTGTGCCGGGACCACACATGCCCCCAAGCCGCCTCAGTGATAAGCTCCTGAAAAGGCGCATCAAAACTGCTCTTTTGAACTTCAGCAGCATTCACGTGAGTGTCTCCCAACACCCTGCGCCGTGTCTGCATGCCTTGTTTGTAAATTTCGCTTTGCCGCAGTTCGCGCTGGTCAACCCTGTTTGGCCAACGAGAAATCGCCTGCCGAACAAGATGCGCCAGATACTCAGGTTGCTCCAGACTTGGCAGATGTCCGCAGTTTCCCACCCGCTCATATTTAGCGTTCGGAATGAGGCTTGCCATCTCCTCAACCAGTTCTGGCGGTGTAGACTGGTCGTCCTCACCAGCAACGCAGAGAACAGGCACGTCAATCTGTGCGGCCTGACAGGTCAGATCAGCGTCCCGAATGGCTGCACATGTGCCGATATATCCGTCCAAAGGTGTTCGGCACAAAAGATTCCGATATCCTGCAACTGCTTCTGGCCATTTTGCCTGAAAGCCCGATGAGAACCAACGAGACATCACTGTATCAGCGATCCCCTCCATCCCGTTGGCCTCAATTGCGTTGATACGCTCTTGCCACGTCTGTGCGTCACCGATGCGCGGTGCGGTGTCACACAGGATCAGCCCGCTCACCAGATCAGGCCGGGCGGCCTGCAGCGCCATTGCGATCATGCCCCCTACAGATACACCGCAAATCACTGCATTCTTGATGGACTGGCTGTCCATGAGCGCAGCAAGGTCACGCATATGCAAGTCAATCGAATACCGCTCATCGCCAACACTAGAAAGACCATGCCCACGTTTATCATAGGTCAGAACTTCGCCTTGATGCCCGAGATGAACCAGAAATTCATCCCAAATGCGAAAGTCCGTTCCCAATGAATTAATCAGAACAAGCGCTGGTGCTGCTGACTCTGAATTGGTCTTACTGAAGTGAAGCGTTGTAGAGTTTAATTCTATGAAGTGCATGCGCATCCCCCTAAACGGATCAATTGCATGTCTGTTTCAAAATGAATAATGATATTATCCAGATTAATCATATTGAGATTGTTATGAATAACTTACGCAGATTAAAGCTCAGGCATTTAGAAGCATTTGTGGAAGTGTCTCGCCAAAACAGCGTGAGCCGCGCTGCGGAGGTGCTTCATCTCACCCAGCCAGCCGTCACCCGTACTATTCGCGAACTGGAAGAAATATGCGGGCAGCCTCTGATTGAAAAAGATGGGCGCGGGATCCGCATCACCCATTACGGTGAGGTGTTCCTGCGTCATGCAGGCACCAGTCTGGCCGCTGCCCGTAACGGCATCAATGCATTAACTCAGCTCAACTATAGCGACGGCCCGATGGTCCGCATTGGCGCTCTGCCAACAGTGGCTGCATCGCTCATTCCGCAGGCCGTCAAAGCCTTCCTTGATACAGGGCTCCGAAATCGGCTTCATATCGTAACCGGAGAGAACCACGTCCTGTTGGATCAACTGAGAAATGGTGAGCTGGATCTTGTCATGGGTCGTCTGCCAGCACCAGAGAACATGCAGGGATTGGTGTTCGAACCGCATTATCGCGAGCGTGTCGTTTTTGCCGTCGACAAGAACCATCCCCTCGCAGGAAAACCGCAGATCAGCGTGAATGAGCTGGATGCTTATCCGGTGCTAATCCCTTCTGCAGCCTCAATTATTCGCCCGTTCGTCGATCGGCTTTTCATTGAACACGGCATTCCTGAACCAGAGCAGGCAATCGAAACCGTCTCGGACTCATTCGGCAGAGCCTTCACACAGGAATACAACGCGATCTGGATCATTTCGCGCGGTGTGATTGCGCGTGAGATTGAAAGCGGCCAGTTCGTGGAGCTGCCGATTGATACCCGTGCGACGGTCGGCTCTGTCGGCCTCAACATGCGCGCTGGCGAAACGCTGGATACGGCGGCGCAATGCTTTGCCGAGATCCTTATGGGGTTGAGCGAGCAGGAGGAAGTTCGCGCTCCAGCTCACTAAGTCAGAGCAAATTCAGGGTGCATATTGATACCCAATACGGCATGAGAAGCACGGTATTTTTCATTATTCATTTTGAAAAGTATATGTAATTCTCCGATTTCACAGTGGTGATTCCTAAGAATTCCCTTGGCGGATCATCCGGATCGTGATTAAGAATTTGACGGCCTTAGGGAGATGAGACTGCCCCAAGTAGCAGGATCAGGAAGGCTTGTCTGGTTTCGACCATTCTTCAGGAGGGTCACATACTTATGTTTGGTAATTTCAAAGGCTTCTGCGCTTCTACAGCACTTTTGCTTGCTAGTGTTTCCATGGCAGGCGCAGCAGAATACACATTTAAGCTCCACCACTTTCTAAGCCCCAAAGCGCCAGCGCAGACCAAGATGCTGGAACCATGGGCAAAGGCCGTTGAAGAAAATTCCGGCGGCCAGGTCAAAATCCAGATCTACCCGTCCATGTCGCTTGGTGGTCGTCCACCAGAGCTGGTGAACCAGGTTCGTGACGGCGTTGTTGATCTTGTCTGGACCCTGAACGGTTACACACCGGGCCTGTTTCCACGCACTGAAGTGATGGAACTTCCGTTCGTATTCCTGGATGATCCACGCGCGGCAAACCTTGCACTGTACGACATGTTCAAGAGCGATCTTGAAGTTGAATACAAGGGCTTGGAGGTCATGTTCCTGCACGTACATGCCGGTGCAGGCCTTCACACACGCGACAAGGAAGTCCGCAGTCCGGCTGATATGGCAGGTATGCGCATTCGTACGCCATCGCGCACCGGTGCATGGGTGATTGAAGCGCTTGGCGCCTCTCCTGCAGCAATGCCGGTTCCTGAGCTGCCGACAGCTTTGCAAAAAGGCGTGATCGATGCGGCGTTTATTCCTTGGGAAATCATTCCACCGCTGAAAATTCAGGAACAGACCGAGTATCAGATCGAAGGTGCTGGCAAAGCGCGCTTTGGTACTTCTGTCTTCCAGGTTTCCATGAACAAAGAGCGCTGGGAAGGGTTGCCTGAAGACATTCAGAAGGCCTTCCGTGATGCATCTGGTCCTGAATGGTGGGCAAAGGTTGGTGAAGTTTGGCGTGCGACAGATGACTTTGGCATCGGCCTCGCTGTAAAGTCAGGCAACAAACACATCACTCTTTCTGAAGAAGAAACAGCTGTCTTTAGAGAAGCTCTGGCTCCGGTCGTTGACAAATGGACCTCAGAAGTCGCCAAAAAAGGCATTGATGGCAACGCGATTGTTGCAAAAGCACAGGCATTGATTTCCAAGCACAGCGAGTAGCTATGGGCGCCTTTCAAAAACTCGGACGCACCGGCATTGCCGGTGCATTCGAAAAACTTATTGTAGTATGGGCACTTACCGGCGGAGTGGTTCTGCTGGCGGTGGTCGCGATAAACATCTACTCCACCCTTGGCAACATATGGGCTGCTCCCTTTCCCGGGGATTTCGAGCTCACTGAGATCGGCGTTGCTATCGCAGTCTTTTCTTTTTTGCCCTTCTGCCAGATCACTGATGCCAATGTCACAGCGGACATTTTTACCAGTAAGGCTGGTCCTCGTTTGAAAGCGTTTCTGGCGTTGATCGCATCGCTGATAGCGTTTGGGTTTGGGTTGTTGCTGTTGTGGCGGATGTACCATGGTATGTCTGATCAAAGGGAATACGATTACACCACCGCAATTTTGCAGATCCCTGTTTGGTATGCGTATGTGCCTGTTTTGATTTCGCTTTTTCTGCTGAGCATTGGGGCAATCATAACGCTGAGTGAAAACACCAGAGATCTGACTCGGAGAACCTGATGGCGGCAAGTCTTTTCATGGGCTTTGGAGCCCTCGCCATTTTGGTGTTCCTCATTGTCATCCGTATCCCGATTGCCTACGCGATGATCCTTGTCGGCGGCGTTGGAATTGCGCTCGTCAACGGCCCAATGCTGTTGCTTAGTCAGTTGAAAACATTGGCGTATGGCCAGTTCGCCATTTACGACCTCTCCGTCATTCCGCTGTTTATTCTGATGGGTGCGCTCGCCTCAAAAACCGGCTTGAGCCAATCCCTGTTCAGAGCGGCCAATGCATGGCTTGGCTGGATGAAGGGCGGCACGGCTATGGCAGCGATTGCCTCCTGTGCCGGGTTTGGCGCTGTTTGCGGATCATCACTCGCAACCGCCTCCACCATGGGCAAAGTCGCTCTGCCAGAGCTGAAGCGTTATAATTATTCAGGCGCTTTAGCGACTGGAACACTCGCAGCTGGCGGAGTTCTGGGCATTCTCATCCCACCAAGCGTCGTTTTGATCATCTATGCGGTGATCGTGGAGGCGAACATCGTTACTATGTTCGTTGCTGCGTTTATTCCGGGTATTTTGGCCGTTCTTTTGTTCCTCGCGGTGATCGCGCTCTACGTTTTCGTCAGTCCCTCATCTGGCCCTGCAGGTGGTGCCGGAACCCGAGAAGAGTTCCTCGCAGCCTCCCTCGGCGTGCTGCCTGTACTGACCGTTTTCGGACTTGTCATCGGCGGCATCTATTTCGGCTTCTACAATCCAACACCAGCAGCTGCTGTGGGTGTGTTTCTCGTCATGATGTTTGGACTGCTCCAGCGCAATCTGTCCCTCAGCGATATGATCGAGGCGCTGAAGGAGACAGCAGCGACTTCTGGCATGATTTACCTGATCCTGCTGGGTGCGGAGCTGCTCAAGATCTTCATGTCCCGCATTGGCTTGCCGCAGGAGACAGCGGCGTGGATTGCAGGCTCCGGTTTGGAACCCATGACCGTGATGCTGCTGATCCTGCTTGCACTCATTGCACTTGGCTGCCTGATGGACAGCATGTCCATGATGTTGCTGGTCATCCCGTTCTTCTGGCCTGTGCTTATGGAGCTGAACGGCGGCATGTATCAGGGCGCTGACGGTGCTGGGTACGGCATGAGCACTGAGGACCTGAAGATCTGGTTCGGTATTCTGGCGCTGATTGTCGTTGAGCTTGGATTGATTACGCCGCCAGTGGGCATGAATGTCTTCGTGATTTCAGCTTTGGCAAAAGACACGCCGATGATCCAGACCTTCAAAGGTGTTGCGCCGTTCTTTGGCGCGGAGCTGGTGCGTGTCGCAATTCTGGTGAGCTTCCCAGCGCTAACCCTTTGGCTGCCCAGAGTGCTTTCCTAAACGCAAAACAACAGGTTGTCTTGGCAGCATTGATTGCTGAGACAACCGAATGGATCAAAGCACTCACATAGCAATTTCGCTATAATTTCTGCCTATAAATCAATTTTACATATCAATCATAAACAGCAACACTGAACACCATTCAAACGTGTATTCGCAATCCATTTTACTTCTGACTTAGCGCATACCCCATTGCCGCGATCTGCCAGATGTTTTGAACCTAAGGAATTTTTCATGACCCACCATAGAGATCGTACTCAGGTTGCGATTATCGGCGGCGGTCCTGCTGGTTTATTACTCTCTCACATCCTGAGCGAAAACGGCGTGGACAGCGTTGTCCTGGAACAGCGCAGCAAAGACTATGTTCTCTCTCGCATTCGTGCTGGTCTTTTAGAGACCGGCACAGTCCAACTGCTCCGTGATTATGGCCTTGCGGAGCGTATGGATAAGAATGGTAAGAGCAAAAAAGGCTCATGGATTACGCGGCAGGGCTTTGAAAGTCATTTCATTGATACGCACAAATGGACTGGCAAGGAGATGATGGTCTACGGCCAGACCGACATCACCGAAGACCTGTATGACGCCCGCGAACGCGCTGGCGGCAACATCATCAACGAAGCCACTGATGTGACCCTTCATGATGTGAGCTCTGACAAGCCTTCTGTGACCTACGTGAAGGACGGGCAGACCTGTCATCTGGACTGCGACTACATCGCTGGCTGCGATGGCTTCCACGGTATCAGCCGCAAGACCATTCCTGACGACATTTTACGCACCTATGAGCGGGCTTATCCGTTTGGCTGGCTTGGCATCATGGCAGAAGTGCCACCCTTGCCGGATCTGGTCTATGCCTATCATGAGCGTGGCTTTGCGCTTGCTTCGCAGCGCAACCGGCTGCTCAGCCGCTATTACATTCAGTGCCCGCTGACAGACAGTGTTATGGACTGGTCCGATGAGCGGTTCTGGGAAGAGCTGATCGCCCGCTTCCCTGCGGATGTGGCGTCAGATATCGTCACCGGACCCTCTATTGAAAAATCCATCGCGCCACTCCGCAGCTTCGTGGCTGAACCAATGCAATACGGACGTATGTTCCTCGCAGGCGATGCAGCTCACATTGTGCCACCAACCGGAGCGAAGGGGCTCAATCTCGCAGCCTCTGATGTATTTTATCTCTCACGCGGATTGATTGAACAGATCAAGAGCAATCACGCCGCTCATCTGGAGCGTTATTCCGAGCTGGCTTTGCGCCGTGTGTGGAGCTCTGAGAATTTCTCGTGGCGGATGACGCAGTTGATGCACGTCTTCCCGGACATGAACGGGTTCGATGCTAAAATCCAGCAGAACAGCTATGAGCTTCTGCTGCAAAACGAGACCCAACAGCAGGCCTTGGCAGAAGAATATGTTGGTTTGCCGTTTGAAGAGCTGGACGCGCTGACCCTGTCTGCCGCTTAATCCAGCGATTGGAGAGAGGTCCATCCCTCTCTCCCCACCACGAGAACGCGGCTGACTATTCTGTTTTGTCAGCAATTTCAATAATCGCTGCGGCAAAGGCCTCAGGGTTTTCTTGCGGCAGGTTATGTCCTGTACCCTCGACGAGACGCGCCTCATAATATCCGTTGAAGTTTGTTTCGTGCCCTTTGCTGTGCCGCGGTGGGCTTACGCCATCATTGGCACCAAGCAATGCAATGGCTGGTACATTGATCTTCGGCTGCGCGGTGAGCAGAACCTCGATCTTCTCAAAAGCGGGATCTCCCTCAACCAGCCCAAAACGGTGTCTGTAGGAGTGGATGACAGTCTCAACGAAATCAGGGTTGTCAAAGCTCTCGGCGGTTTCGCGGAAGGTTCGGCGAGAAAACTCCCAGGTGGGTGACCATTGCTGCCAGAGCATTTTTGTCAGCTCTTCGCGGTTCTCAGTCAGACCATTGCGGCCACGTTCACTCTGGAAATAGTACTGATACCACCAGAGCTGTTCCTCCTCAGGCGAGGCAGGTCGGTAGGCTGCAGGAATGTTCTGGATGTTGTAGGCCACCCCGCCACTCACGAGCCCCCTCACCTTTTCCGGCCAGAGTGCTGCGGCGATGCAGGCTGCGCGGCCACCCCAGTCATAGCCCGCAACAATCGCCTGCGGCAGCTCCAAAGCCACCATCAGTGACCGCAGATCAAAGGCCAATGCGCCTTGCTGACCGGAGCGCGGCGTTTGCGAAGACAGATATTGGGTAGGCCCGTAGCCACGCAAGTAAGGGATGATGCATCGAAAACCGCGATTGGCGAGGATAACGGAGACTTCGTCATAGCTGCGTACGTCATACGGAAAGCCATGAAGCAGAACAGCTGGAACACCTGATTTCGGCCCAACATCCATATAGGCGATGTTCAGCACCCCGGCTTCAATAAACTTCATATGTCCAGTCCCCTATATCGCGCGGTCCCTTGCGCAACACTATAGATCAGGCCTGCTATGAGAAAGTAATAAACTTTCATACTCAAAAGCCTCCGAACAGCCAAAATCGCCTGTTCGGTATGCCGAAAGACCTAAGCCGATATTCAAAAAGCCTTCAATACTCCAATTAACTCTGACAAAGACTGTATTTCTGCATCAGCTCGTATGGGAAGATCTTTGGGCCAGATAGCACCATTCGGAAACCAAACGGATTTCATTCCAACTGTTTGGGCCCCGGAAACATCAGCCGTTGGAGAGTCGCCAACAAAGACGCAATCCTCAGTCCGAACTGATAGATTTCCAGCTGCAAGTTGAAAAATCTTCGCATCTGGTTTTCGCAACCCAACCGCCTCTGAGATAATGTAGTCGTCGGCGAGCCGGTCCAAATTTAGAGCCAGAAGAGACCTCAACTGTATGTCGGTCCTTCCGTTAGTGACAATTCCGATTTTTGCTCCCAAGGCCCTGATTTCACTAAACGCCTCGTTAAGCCCCTCAAACGGCATCGCAAATCGCCATGCGTTTCGCATGTAGTGATCGTATAACTCAGCTGCGAGATTTTGGTCGTCTATTCCAAACTCTTTGAATAGCGTTTGGTATACTTTATATTTTGACGACCTCCCGCGATTGTCGAGCTCCAACAAACGAGCCACGACATGAGAAGGAGTCGGGAACACGTTCGGGTACTGGTTGTTTAACTGGTCTTCCGCGAACGCCTTCAATGAAGACGTGCGAGCAAAAAGCGTTTCATCAAGATCAAATATTACTGCAGAAATCATAGCTGGACTGTGAACACCTTAACGGCAGTTCGTCAAGTTCCGCTTTGACCACACTCCGCCTGCCCAAGCATACCAGTTGTTGGAGATGGTCAATTCAGGATGACGCTTTATTACTCAGTGTGAGATTTTTTGGCTTCGCAACATCAGCAAGGAGGAAGCCATTCTGTAAACTCACATTTAAGGCGGGCAACTTCCTCTGCATTTTGCATGAAGCAATCGAAGCCGCCGTCATAGGGCGCAAATATGCGTGATGTTTCCCGGTTCATGAGTAGAAAACGCTCTTCATCCTGTGCTGCATCTTTAAGGGCTTCGCGATAGACCTCAGGAAACCAGCGAACCTCATTACCGTAAAAGCCTATGGTTTCCTCTTCGCCCCATGGGTCATCCTCATACTTCCATTTGAACCAGTACTTCAGACGAAACTGATCAAGAAGCTTGTGACTGTAAGGGAGAGGATACTTATCGAAATTCGGGAAATACGAGATGAAGAGGCAATTCTGCCCCTCCTTTAAAATCCGATTGGCCAGTACTCTGCCTCTGTTAAAGACAATTGCGGCTTCTTCCGGCGTTTCTGCGTATCGTCTTGTATCCGGCAGTGCATGGAACCTGACCCACCTTTCAGGCAGTACATCACGGAGGTAATGGCTATAGGGAGGGAGGTCTCCAAAATAGCCTTTCCATTCATCAATGAACCTTTTCACAATGATACAACCCTGTCTCAACCACTCAGCGGAACCATTGAATAATCAGAGGACACTTAGTTGAGATTGGTTCGAATTTTCCTAGGTAAATAGCTGCAATCCGTTTTGAATTGAGAAGAATTACAGGAACGCCTTCACATCTTCTATGCTCTGCATGGCCTTAGAAAAGGCCGCAAAAATGCGGGTGGAAACGGGATTACTCACGGCTTCAAATTCCGCATGCCACTGAATGCCAAGGAAGAACGCTTTGTCTGGATGATGAAAGGCTTCAATCACGCCGTCCTCAGAAAGAGCATCAAGCACCAGTCCGTCTCCAAGCGTCTCAACCGCTTGTTCGTGCAGAGAGTTTACCTGATGGTCGCCTTTACCAAGGATAGAGTTCAGCAGTCCATCCTCTTCAAGGATGAGTTGATGAGCTGCCCCGTATCTTTGTTTTGGTGGCAGCGTGTAGTCGATGGGGTGGTGCAGCGAAAATTCATGGTTCGCATAAAGGTCATTTCGGATGGTGCCGCCGAAAGCCACATTCATTTCCTGCATGCCGCGGCAAATTCCAAGCAGTGGCAGGTCATTTTCAAAAGCGGCACGGATCAGCGCAAATGCGGAGGTGTCGCGTTTGTCATCAAACGGGCCATGGCTCTCCAAGGTGCCGTCATTGTTGTAATACGCAGGCTGAATGTTGGAGGCATCGCCTGTCAGAATAAGCCCGTCAACCAGCGACAGCACATGGGCCAGCTCTGCGTCCCTCAAGAGTGTTGGGATGATGAGAGGGATTGCCCCAACAGCCTGCAATGCGGCTGTCAGGTACTTATCATCAATGGTTTGCGTTCCAAGGCCCGCATCTTCTGAGGAATTCGCCAAAATTCCGACAATGGTTCTTTTATCAGCAGCCACGCTCTGCGGCGTGGTTTTGCCAGTCTTGCTTGTCATAAGCGTATCCCTTCAGGGCACGAAAACTCGTGGCGCACCTACGCGCTCAAAATCAATGGAAGAATAATTATCGCTTCAGCGATTTAGCGTAATGCGTCTCAATTCGCTGTTGCACAAATTCCAGCATGACCGACATGACCCAGTAGATGATGGAGGCGGTGATCAGCATCTCCAGAATCTTGAAGTCAGATCGTCCCTGCGTTCGTGCAATGAACATGATGTCCCAGACGCCGACGACCGAAACCAGCGAGGAATCCTTGAGCATCGCGATGAACTGGTTGCCCGTTGGCGGCACAATAACCCGCATGGCTTGGGGCAGAATGACTTTTCTAAACGTCAACAAACGCGGCAAGCCCAACGCATCCGCAGCTTCCCATTGCCCTAGCGAAATCGACTGAATGCCAGAGCGGAAAATCTCGGTCATGTACGCCCCATACACCAGCGACAGCGCGATGATTGCTGCTGGAACGGGCGAAATGACATAGCCAATCTGCGGCAGGCCGAGATAGATCAGGAAGAGCTGCACCAGCAACGGCACGCCGCGAAAGTACGAAGTATAAAATGCCCCGACACCCTCAACCACTCCAATGCCAGAGAGTTTTGCGGTGGCTCCCAGCAACGCGAAGATGAAGGCCAGTGTGATCGCGATGGCAGAGACATAGAGCGTGGTGAATGCCCCTGTCGTTATCAGGAAGGGCAGTTTGCGCCCGATAAACTCAAAACTCAGCTCAAAGCTCAGGAAGAACCCGAAAGCACCTGCAGCAAGCAGGAGCCACACAGTGATCAGCTGAGCGCGCCGGGACAGGCTGAGGATGAGAAACCCCAGCCCTGACGCCAGCAGGAAAATCACCATGGATACAGAAAAACGCCCCCACCAGCTGGCAAGTGTTTCTTCACTCATCGCAGGGCGAAGGAATGACCCGATCACGCCTTGATTGAACGCGAGATAAAACGCGATCACAAAGGCCAGTGATCCGAGCGTTGCTGCTGCTTTCAGGCGGGCCGGACCCTGCCTGAAAGCGCCATTGGTGAGTGTGACCATGATCTTACTTAACGCTCACGAGGTCCGCACCGTGCCATTTCACGGATAGCTTGGTCAAAGTGCCATCGCTCTTCATGTCCTCAACAATGGAAGCCAGCTTGTCGCTGAGCTCTTTGTCGCCTTTATCAATCGCAATCGCCAGCGGCTCATAAAAGATCGGATCACCCAACTGCTTGATCGGCAGGCCCTTCTTCATCGCCTGCTGAATAACAGGAACAGACTGCGCCAATGCATCAAGACGCACGCCATCGCCAAGAGACAGCTCGTCAAACTCGTTGATATCGCTGTAAAGTTTGATTTCACCCGGTGTCACAGCGTATTCGAACGCCGGTGCGCCAACCGCATCAATCTCAAGCTTGTGCTCCAGGTACTTGTGGTAGGTGGACGAGCCCACAACGCCGATCACTTTGCCGTCCAGATCCTTAAGCGATGTTGCCTTGGAGTTTTTGTGAACCGCAAAAGCTGCCGGGGTGTAGTAGTACACGGCAGGGAAATCCAGCACTTGTGCGCGGGCTTTTGTTGGGGTCATGGACCCGACAACCATATGCCATCTGCCAGACCAGCGGCCCGCAGTCATGATTTCCCAACCCGGCGTTACAAACTGCACCTCAACACCAAGACGCTTAGCGATCTCTTTGGAAACGTCAATGTCAAAGCCCTGCAGCTGGTTGTCGTCTCCCATAAACGCGTTCGGGCGATAATCAGAGTTAGAGCCCACGAGCAACGTCTTGCTCTTCATGATCGCATCCAGAGCCTCTCCCGCCTGTGCGCTCATGCCAACAACGCTTGCAGAGACAAATAGTGCAGCCCCCAAGATGGCTTTTCCGGTATTTTTAAACATCCCAACCCCCAAATTCGTCATTATGACGGATATTTCTCAAAGTTTTGGGCAGTTTATAAGTGCGGGTCAGAGCAAGACAAATCAGTCTGATTGATCCATGTATAGAAAAACTCTATACATCACTCATGGCTATCTCTCGACGTTTCGTCCCCACCCTTCAGGAATTACGTGCACTCGCGGCAGTTGCACGGCACAAATCCATCTCCGCGGCCGCTCGGGAACTGAACGTCTCACAACCAACAGTATCCTATCATATCAAGCAGTTAGAAGAACGTTGGGACGTTAAGCTGTTCCGCATGAACGGGCGCAATCTGGAGCAGACGGAACTGGTTCAGGATATCCTTTCGGAAGTCTCAGCAATCAACAATGGTATAGAGAACCTCTCATACCTTCTCGCCAGCCAGACCGCTCGAAAGCAGCTCACAATCGGCATTGCGCCGTCTCTTGCCTCCATTATGCTGGTCCCGCGTTTAGCTCAATTCTCCGCTTTGCACCCGCACGTGGCGATCCGGATCAGTGCAGCCAATCGCTTCGTTGATTTTGCGGAAGAAAAACTCGATGTGGCGCTGCGCTTGCTGCCCAAGCCTGAGGGCGATCTCGGAGCATCTCCGCTTATTCCCCTGCCGCAAGAGCGGATGCGTGTGGTCTGCTCACCAAACTATCTGGAGACCATCGCAGGAGAGCGTCTGGCACCGCATTCAGCGCCAGTTGAGCTCTTTGCCAAAGCTGATTTCATTCATGAAGACGAGGCCTTCCACTGGCAGAAGTATCTGGAAGCCAGTTGGCCCGACTTTTCCGGCCAGATGGTGCAGCAACTCACCTTCAACAACACGGACCTTATCCTGCAAAGCGCTATTGCCGGACGTGGCTTTGCCATTCTCAGAGACCTCTATGTCATAGATGCATTGAATGCAGGCACGCTTGTAGAGCCGTTTGCTGAGACGCTGCCGTGCCAGCGTGCTTTCCAGTTTGTCTTGCCAGAAACATCTATCCCCTCAGCCCCGGTTTGGGATTTCATCAACTGGCTGAGTGACGAGATGACAAAGATGCAAATCCGCTAAGCGACTTGCTCCCAAAACCATCTGGATAAGATAGTCAAGCTGACACTCATGCTCCCGACATATTGTCAGTTTGCCCGCATTGTTGCCGTCAAAGTGCCAAGGAAGTAGTCACTTGACCTCCCATCTGCCCAAAAAACCATCAAGCAAACAAAGAGATACATTTAAGTGATTATCAATAATTCACTTTAGCACTATACAATAATTACTGGTTATGTATTGTCATATTAAATAGATAAAACCCATATAATCATAAAAACAGATTTTCACATCAATAAATACAACAAAATTAAAATCACTAAATCAAATTACGGAAACAAACTACTTATATGATGATGAGCAATCAAATTATTCATCCAAACCGCAAATTAATTTACTTATTGCGGCGGAATCGAACTTCGCTATACGAAAGAGATCAGGAGCTCAGCGTCCAGCCCGGCAACATGACCGGACATACACCTCTCGGGAGGACTGGCCTTCAAAAGTAGGCTTGGTCTGACTGCAGAGATATCGTAGGGTGATAGCAGGGCATACCCGTTTAGCGGGTGCCAGCACACTAGCCCAAAGCCAACGGCTGAGCATAGTTATTGTCCTTTTCAGAGCCGAATACGTTCAAGAAACTCTTTTCTTATTGGAAGGAAAAGGATGGACATTCATCAACTCAAAACCTTCGTGACGGTCGCGCGCGAAGGCAGCATAACCAAAGCTTCAGAATTGCTCTTTCGCAGCCAGCCAGCTGTCAGTGCGCATATCAAAAACATGGAAGAGACATTGGGATTAACGCTCTTCCAACGGACACCCCGTGGAATGGCGGTCACCCCCGACGGACAACGCCTCCTCACGGAAGCACATCAGTTGCTGGACCGGCACCAGAAGTTTCTGGAGGAAGCATCGCGGTTACGCGGAAGTCTTGCAGGCAATTTGACCCTCGGCGCTGGCCGCAACTCAAGCACAGGCGTTGTAAGCAATCTGCTTGCGGCCATGTCTCAGGAGTTCCCCGAGGTTGAAGTTGAGCTACAGCACCGCCCCTCTGTGAAGGTGTTGGAAGGCATTCGCAACGGCAGCCTCGACGCCGGATTTTATACGGAAACGGGCGAGGATGACGCCGGGCTCTCCACATTGGAGATCTCCAATTTCTGCGTTTACCTCGCAGCCCCTGCGGACCTTGTGCCCGTTGCGGCTGAGGTGAACTGGAAGGCACTTGAAAACGTGCCGTGGATCTACCCAAGCGGCAATTCCTGTTGCGGGCGTGTGGCAAGGGACCTTCTGGACACGCATGGCATCAGGCCCAAGCGGGTGATCAATGTGGATGATGAGGGGGTTACACGTGCTTTGATTGCCAGCGGTGTTGGTATCGGGCTCGTTCATGCCAACTCAACAAACCCTCAAGAGAACCAGGGCGACATCGTCTTGCTCTCTCAGGTGCAAAAATCAGCCCGCGTGTTGTTTGCGCACCTTTCCTGCCGGAAAGAAGACCCGGTGATTGCGGCGGTTCGCTCCATTCTGGCGACAGACAATTGCACGAGCCTTTCGTTTCAGGACGACCGAACACTAGAGGCGGCGCTTATCGCCTCCTGACACTTTCAAAAGAACCAGATTTGCAAGACTTCAGCTCAGCAATGGGCTGAAGTCTTGCACCCTGCTTTCCAGTTGGGCGGATGGCTGCTCTGCCCAGTTGGCGTTAAAGACAAAAACAATCCGGAATACTGAGGAATTTTTTAGCGCAAACTCATTGTTTAATTCTCATCGGGAGAAGCCACATGCAAAGACTTCTTTACAGCCTCAGCGGAGCCTCCGGGCAACATTACTCACCGCATGTCTGGAAAATTATGATGTCCCTGAAGCACAAGGGCCTCGATTTTGATCTGAAGCCGGTTTTCTTTGGCGACATTTCCAATATTGAAGACGGATCTTTCACCAGCGTTCCTGTGCTCAACGACCAAGGCAAGCTTTTAGGTGATAGTTTTGAGATCGCCGAGTATCTGGAAGACACCTATCAGGACGCACCCAGCTTGTTTGATGGTGCTGGCGGTCTCCAGCTTTCCCGCTTTGTGGAGAGCTACTGCAAAACCGTCCTGCACCCGACATTGGCTGTGATTGCTGTGATGGATATGTACAACATCATGAATGATGCCGACCGCGCCTACTTCCGGCCTGCACGCGAAAAACGGTTCGGAAAACCTCTCGAGGAGGTCTATGCAGGGAGAGACGCTGAACTGAGCACTTTGCCGGAGAAGTTGAACCCTGTGCGCGACCTGCTCACCAATCAGGATTGGTTCGGCGGCGAGAGAGCGATGCATGCAGATTATGTTCTGTTCGGCACCTTGCAGTGGTGCAAAGTGTGCTGCCCAGATCCAATTCTTGCTCCAAGCGACCCTGTCAATTTGTGGTTTGAACGCATGTTGGATCTTCATGATTACATGGGTCGCAAAGCTCTCAGCGAAGCTGTTGCCGCCTAGCGCTGTCTATATTTCGCGCAACTCCAAATTACTAAGCCCTTCAGAAGGCATCGCATTTTTTTGCGGTGCCTTCTTTTTATGCAACCGCCTGTATTATCAATAATTTAGAAGCAATAACTTCCGCTGAGGCATTCCTCATCTATCCTGAGGGAAGCCATCAGTTTTTTCAGCTTGTTCAAAGCAAACCTTTCCGGCTCCATAGGGTCACACGAAAAAATATTACTGGACGCGAGGAACAAATTTCACCTCAAAACCGGCAGAGCAAACGGAGATTTATCGGAGTCTGCGCGTGCTACCGCTCTGCCCATGCATAAGAACAACGACAAGCCAACGCAGTTTGTCAGGGGAGCGCCTCGCGCAAATCCTGCATCGGCATTTTTCAGTCTTTCTTCCCAAGTGAAGGATCAGAGAATTTATGGATGCACATATTGAAGCCTCGGACTATTTGGCCAAAGGAACAGCCCCACTGTCCTTTGATTGGGTCCGGCAAGTTCACACTCTGGGGCCGACTGGTACGAACTGCGAAAGAGCAGCTCTGACATGGGTACAGCGTCACTGCAAAAACGCCGAGGTCTTTCTTCACCCGACCATGGAAATTGCAGCCGAAGCCGTTGCTCAATGCCGCAAGTCCGTTTTGCTGAGTGTCGTCGCCTACCCGCATCTTCATTCAATTATTTACGAGCACATCGGCCAACTGAAACTGATGGACGTGTTCATCATGAACACCGACAACATGGTGCTGGCCTCTTCTACCGGCAAAACACCAGCCCTTTGCGCAACGCATCCGGCACCGGAAAAACTGATCCCGGCCTCTATTGAGCGCAAGTACGTCACCAGCAACGCGCAAGCCGCGGCTGTGTGCGCCAAGGGCGAGGCTGATGGCTGCATCACCACGCTGTGCGCCGCCAACGAGTTTTCTCTGACAGTCCTGACAAAGCACGGCCCCGTGCCCATGGGCTTCACCATTCATGGTCCGTTGCAGGCCGCGACACAGACCCAACCTTCATTCACCAATGATTTTCAAAACCCCAACAGGAGGGAATTTCATGACACAGAAAGCTTATGAAACACCAATCGATATCCGCTACCGCGATACAGATTCAATGGGTCATGTAAGCAGCCCGATCTACTACGATTACATGCAGTCCGCTTATCTGGAATACATGCATGATCTGCTCAAGCTGCCAAAGTCTGAAAAGCTGCCGCACATCATGGTAAAAACCTCTTGCGACTACGTTTCTCAGGCTCTTTACGGCGACCATCTGGTTGTGTTGAGCCGTGTGACAAAGTTTGGCGGCAAGAGCTTTGAGATGCAGCATGAAATGCGTCTTGGTGATGCAGATGGCCGCGTGGTTGCCAATGCAGCTTCCACTCACGTGATGTTTGATTACGAAAAGCAGGCAACCTATCCGGTGCCGGATGAGTTCAAGACTGCGGTTGCAGCTCTGCAAGAACCTGCCGCTCTTCATCAGCCAGCTTAAGATCCGTCACTTTTGAAATCTGGAGATCTCTGATGGATCTACAATGGAATGAACGTCAACAGGCTCTGCGAGCAAAGTATGCTCAAATTGGCAGCCAGATTGACCACTCAGAGCTTCACGCTGGCAAGCAGGCATTTGATCAGGACACATGGGACCGGCTTTTAGAAGCCGGTCTCTGGAAGATCATCGTCCCGGTTGAGTACGGCGGTGCAGGCACCAACTGGTGGGACTTTACCGCTGCTCTGGAAGGTCTTGCATGTTCTGTGCGCACGCCGGGTATTCTGCTTTCTGTCATCGCACAGGCAGGCATGGTTCATGCACTCAACCTGTTCGGCACGGAAGCGCAGAAGAAGGATTATCTTGGCCGTATCCTGAAAGGGAAGCTCAGCGCAACTGCGATTGCGGACCCTGATACGGGCACAGATGTGCGCTCCACCTCCTCTGTGCTGACACCGGGACCAAATGAGACGTTCATGCTCAATGGTGCCAAGTACAACATTGCTCATGCGCCCGTGGCGGATTTCACGCTTGTCGTGTGCAAGCTGGATGGTCATGCACGTGACGGTATCTCGCTCATTTTGCTGGATGCAGGCACCAAGGGCCTTGAAGTTGGCGACTACGACCAAAAGCTCGGCAATCTGGATTTGCCAACCGGGCCGATGAAGTTCACCAATATCCCGCTGCATTACGGCGACTTGCTTGGCATTCCCGGCAAGGGCCTGCGCAACCTGATCACCTTCGTCTCCCTCGGCAGACTGTATTACGGTCTGGTTTCGGCATGGATGATTGAACCGATGCTGAAGGAAGCGATGCGCTACGCTCAGGAGCGTCAGACCTTCGAAGTGCCGGTGCTTGAGTTCCAGTACGTGCAGAAGAAGCTCACCGACATGCGCATCTCCGCAGAATCCGCCAAGTGGACGGCCTATGGCGCACTCCAGCAGCTTCTGTCCGGCGCACCGGAAGCCGGCATGACCTGCTCCATTGCCAAGTTGGTTGGGGCTGAAGCGATCACCAGTGGCGCGATCGACTTGCTCAAGCTCTACGGCACCAAAGGCTATCATCAGGGTGAGGTTTCGACCTTCCTGCGTGATGCACTGGCGTTTTGCGCTGTGGGTGGCACTGAGGAAATGCACCGCCGCAACATCATCAGTCAGATGAAACGGCTGGAGGCGAAAGCGGCAAAAGAAGCAACGCCCGTGCGCGAAGAACGCTTGCTTGAAACAGCATGATTTGATGCAGGCCCCGATATTGCCGGGGCTTTGCACTCTTTTGCATTTACAGGAGACTTTTATGGAATTCGCCAAAGTCGCATTAGCGGCCACTCTTCTGGCAGCAACAACCGCCGCTCCCACTCTGGCAAAGAATGGTGTTAAGCGTGTGCCAACCAAGATCGATTGGCAAGCAGCCAAAATCGCTGCAAAGCGGTCACTCGCGCGGGACCCAGCCGCCGTGGAAAAGTTCGTCACCGCTACAACTGGCAAGCTCAGTTACATTGAGCTGCCTGTCCTGATTTTCGGCAGTGATGCGAAGATGGAGACGCCACAGTTCGGAAGCCAGAACTCATCCTATGCTGCGTTTTACACTCTGGAAGGCGCGCAGATCAGCATTCTGGGGTCTCACAATGTGCTGACTGGAACGGAAGATCTCACCGAGCATCATAAGGCAACTGCGCATGAATCCATCGGCAACGGGGCAGACTACAATCTGAACCGCTACGGGGCGCATTACACAATCCGCCTGACCTGCGACAACCCGATCAAAGACACGCGCTGCCGTAAGCCTGATTTTCTTCAAAGCGTCGTTCAGACCCTCCTTGTTGTGAATGGAGCAAACCAATGATGCGATTTATCTATCTCTGTCTGGCCCTGACCTTTGGCTTCTCCGCCCACGCAGATGACAGCTCCCGCTTTATGCAACCGGGTGACCTGATTGCAGACACCGGAAAAGGTGTTGCAAGCCATGCCATCTTTTTCCCAAACATGCGGTTTCCGGTGGAATCCGGCCCAGCCTATGCCAACTCTCACGCTTATGCACCAGGTGGCTTCAAAGCTGACGGCGGGTCCGAGTGTGATCCGGTGAACTATTCCTACCCATGGCGCGATAACTTTTGCGAGTTCCGCAGGGCTGACCTGCCAGTTTGCGCGTCTGGCGGCCATCAGGGGCAGGACATTCGGCCGGCATCATGTGAAGCCAGCAAGCACTGGGCCGTTGCAGCAGAAGACGGCATTGTTGCCCATGTAGGTCGTTTTGGTGTGACCATCCAGAGCGCTACCGGCACGTTGTATCGTTATGTGCATTTAGACATGGCCACTCTGCAGGTGAAGCCAATGGACAAGATTGTCCGCGGCAACCGCATTGGCAAGATCTCCAACAACTGGCTTGGGCCGCTACCAATCCATCTGCATTTCGATGCAAAAGACACGGTGTTGCTGAACGGGGAACCGAAATCAGTGTTCCTGCCGCCTTACACCAGTCTCGTGGCATCCTATCAATTGATTATGGATTGATCAGCTGAGATTTGATCACAGAGGGCGCCTTTCACGGTGCCCTTTGTGCTTTTCAATGTTCTCCTGAAAAGGGAAAAGAAATGAAAGATATTCTCTGGGTCTTTGGCTACGGCTCACTCATCTGGCACCCCGGCTTTGAACCTGTTGAGCAAGTGCCCGCCCGTCTTGATGGCTGGAAACGCCGGTTCTGCCTGTGCTCGCTGCGCTATCGCGGCACATTTGAAAAACACGGCCTGGTTCTGGCGCTGGATGCAGCACCCGATGCTTATTGCAGCGGTGTGGCTTTGGGTATTCCTCGCGATGGACAGGAGAAGGTGCTGGAAGACCTGCGCAAACGAGAGCTGTTCAATCCGGCGTATAGAGAAATCATCACCACGCTTAAACTACAGGATGGCCGCGAAGTTGAGGCCCTGACCTATGTGGTCAACCGCGAGCATGAGCAATACGGTCAGTTCAATGCCGAAGAACAAGCGCAGATCATCGCGACCGCTGCAGGTGAGCGAGGCCCGAACTGCGACTACCTCTGGAACACCGCAGACCACCTGACCGAACTCGGCATCGCAGATCCAGATCTGGACTGGCTTTCGGACCGCGTGCGTTCAATTCGGTCGAGTGCAGCAGCCCCAGCCTAAACAAACCAGCACGTTGCCAAAACGTGCTGGCTCTTTTTCAACTGGCAGCATTTGTTTGCGGGGCTTGGCTGCAAATGAGTTCGCCCTGCTCCAAATGACAGACCTTGTCTGCCAGCGAGCGGGCGGCGGCGTGATCGTGGGTGAAAAGCACAAGAGCCATCTTCTTGTTGCGCATCACACTGCGCAGAATTTCCAGCACCTGACTGCGGGCCTGCATGTCCAGCGCTGAGGTGGGCTCATCAGCCACCAGACACTGAGGCCGGGTCGCCAACGCCCGTGCAATCACCAATCGTTGCGCTTCACCGCCGGAGAGCTTTCTGGTTTTGCGGCGCAGGAAGTCTGAATCCGTCGGCAAGCCAACCCGCTCCAGCAACCGCGTGAGCTCAGACTGGTCCCCGCCAGACAGCATCAGCGCTTCTTTCAGGACCTCATAGACCGTAAAATGACAGGCCATAGCGCGGTGCGGGTGCTGCGGTATCAATGCCACTACGGACTTGGCGCGCCCTTCCTCATTTTGCCAATAAACAAAGCCGTCCTGCACAGTTTCATAACCGCTCAACAACCGCGCAAGCGTGGTTTTGCCGCTCCCACTTCCCCCCAAAATCGCAAGGCACCGGCCTGCTGGCACAAACGCTGAAATGTTGGAGAGCAAGGCTCTTCCATCAAAGCTGTGATGCAGTTTATCAAGGGTCAATCCATGACCACTACGTGCCTCCAACTCCGGATACCCCCCTTCTCCACTCGCCAGGATCGGGGCTGAGTTATGCGCGTTTCGCCTCAGTTTCAGCAATTGCTGGGTGTAGATGCTGCGCGGTCTGTCGAGCACCTCTTCAGCTGTCCCGATCTCAGTCAATCTGCCTTTGCGCAGCACAGCCACATGGCTTGCCAGACGACGTGCCAGTTCAATGTCGTGCGTGATCAGCATCTGGCAGCGGTCCTCACTCCCGGCCTGAAACGAGCGAATGGCGATTTCCCGATTGAAACTGTCCAGCGCGGCAGTCGGTTCGTCCATGATCAGAAATTCAGGAGAGTTTGCCAGAGCAAGAACGGTCAGAACACGCTGAATTTCGCCGCCGCTCAGAGCTGAGGGATAACGATGTAAAAGACGCTCCGGAATATTCCCTCTGGCACATTCCTCAAGCGCATCCCGCTCATAAAGCCCATGTGCCTGCAGCATCTCCTGCACATGTTGCAGGACGGTCAAATGAGGGTTCAATGCATCCGACAGCGCTTGCACGATCAGGCCTGCAGAACATCCCCGCATGCCTTGCAATTGCGCGCGTGACGAACGCAGGACATTCATGTCTCCCAGCCAGGCCTCTCCATTCCAGCTGAAATGACTGGAGGCCAATGGCTGTTCATCTTCTGCCAGCCTGCGCCCTTGAATGAGACCCATAAGAGAGCGGGCGAGGCTCGTCTTGCCACCGCCGGGTTCTCCGATGACCGCCAGAGTTTGCCCTTTGTGGATCTCAAAAGAGACATCCTCAAGCAAAGACTGGCGACCATAGTAAAGATTAAGCTGCTCAACGCGGATCATGGTGTTCCTTTCCGCTGAGGCTGCCGTTTGACATGTAGCCTTCACCAATAATCAAGATGCCGACGAGAAACAGAGAAAGCGCACCCGCTGGCGGAAGCAGGAGCCAGAGCCATGCATCCGTATAAAGATAGTCCATTGAATCCTGTATCATACTGCCCCAGGTCAGCAGCCTTGGATCAGTCAGCCCCAAAAACCCGAAACCAGCTGTTTTGAGGGCTGCCTGCCGTACATTTTGCAAAAACAAACCGACAATTGCGGGCCAGATCGCGGGCAGGATGTGGTGGCGCAGACAGTATCTACGACTGGCCCCCATACGCCGCGCAAAATGCACATTCTCGCGGGTCAGCTCCCGCAGCAAAATCGGCAGAGCAACACGCACATCCTCATGCCAGCCAGTCAGCGACAGAAGCACCACAAGCCCAAGGAAACCGGGCTGTATCCAGGCCGCCAGCAGCAGCAATAACAGGATGGACGGGATCACCTGCAGCACGTCCACCAATCGCAAGACCGCGCTGCGTATGCGTGGTCCGCCAAATGCAGCCAGACTGGATGCAGCCAAAGCCAGTACCAGCGCCGCAGTGGCTGTGATGAGTGCGAGAAACACCGTGATTGGAGCTGCTCTTACAAGACCGACAAAAACATCCTGCCCAATCCCATTGGTGCCAAGCCAGTGCGCCATACTCGGGGCCTGCAAAACATCCGGGCTGGTTTTGTAATGAGGCAAACTTTCTGACAGCGCAAAGCCTGCCATAACCAGCACAGCCGAGGCAGCAATCGCTCCCCGTGAAATGAAACCAGCACTTTGTGTGATAGGTGACCAATAACCAAGCATGAGATCACCCTCTACGCGCCAGGCTTGTAGCGACAGCATCAATGACCCAGTTCAGCAGCAGAACCAAACCAGCCATAACGATAACCGCACCCTGCAACAAAACGTAGTCACGATCCAAAATAGCGTTATAAATCAAGTGCCCTGTTCCGGGATAAGAGAAGACAATCTCAACGAACAGGACAGCACCAAACAAGCCAGTCAGCGCATCGCTCATTCGTGCCAGAAAAACCGGAAACAGGCTTCTCCCGTAATAAGCCGTGCGCAGGCGCCAGCCTTTGATGCCACGCCCGCAGGCATTGAGAATGAAAGGCCGCTGAGACAGCGTGATCGCCTCTCCCCGTGCCAGAAAATAGAACCGGGAGATTTCGTGCAAGGACAGTGCCAGCACGGGCAACACTGCGTGACGGGCGATATCAAAATCCCGCTGTATCGGATTGCTGCTGGGAAACAAAGGCTCAGATCCACCGGAGGGCAACACGGGCCACACAATGCCAAAAGCAAGCAGCAACAGCACGGCAGAGGTGAATGGCGGAATGCTGGCGACAACTGTCACGGCGCCAGTCGCAATCCTGTCAAAGAAAGCCCCAGGCGCCTTGCCAGCTTCAATGCCACCAGCAGCCCCTGCCAGAAGAAAAATCGGTGCAGCGCAGGTGATCAGAAGCAAGGTCCATGGAATAGATGCTTTGAGCAGTTCCGAGACAGGGGCAGCATGCGGAACCGAGTATCCCAGATCGCCTCTGATAAGATCCCAAAGGTAAACGCCAAGCTGCTGCGGCCAATCCCCCGCCAGGCCGAACTGGGCGCGGAGTTCAGCACTCTCCGCACCAGTGAGGTTGCGCGAAAGGTCAGAGGCAAGAAACACCTCAACAGGATCCCCTGGAAGCATTCGCGGTAAAAAGAACACCAGCAAAACCAGCAGGGCAAACACCAAAAGGCGGATGCCAAGGCCAGACAGCATGTTTAAAATAATCGGAGGTACCACAAGAACGGCCTGTCTGTTGTTGGTTGTCTTATGCCAGCCACCCGAAGGCAGCTGACAATGGGTGTCCAGCTGATCAATCAACCAGATAGGATTTATGGAGTGCTGAAGGGACGCCGATCGCCACACCGCCGGGCATAAACTGAAGGGATGAAAGCTTATCGTTGTAAGCCGTCACCATGTGAGGATTTGCGATGGCATAGGCTGGTAGTTCCTCAGAATAAGCCTTCTGAAATTCACCCAGAATTTTCTGCCTCTCCGTCTTATTGGTTGCAACAGACTGAGCAATCACCAGCGACTGCAGATGCTCACCCTGATAGCCATCGCTAGCCCATTTACGCCCAAAGACACGGCGCATGATTCCATTCGGATCGCCAAGAGTACCGGAGGCATAAAGGGCCAGATCATAATTGCCCTCAGACAGAGTGTCCTGAAGCGCGGCACGCTCTAAAATGCGAACCTCCAGCTCTATGCCAAAGGTCTCCAGTTGTTCTGCAAGGACTTTCGCTGTTTTGCTTTCGCGCCTGCTGGCAAGAAGGCGTAAAACAACCCGCTCTCCATCACGATACCACTGCCCATCTTCTCCTCGGTCCCACCCTTTGGAGAGCAGCAGATCAGTGGCCCGCTGAGGATTAAATAAGTACTCAGGATGCTTGTCTTGAGAATGCCAGGGCGACTCCTCCTGAATGAACCCGGTATCTGCAACATCCGCCGTTTTTTGGAAAACAGTTTCGATAATGGCAGGTCGGTCAATCGCATAGGCAATCGCGTGGCGAAGCGCTTTATCGTTGAAGCGTCCGTTATGGTTGTATCCAAGGCGCAGGGAATGGTGGCTAAACGCCTTGGCAACGTTCATGCCTATCGCTTCGGCCTGTTCCAAACGGTCCGGAGGCAGATAGGAAATCACGTCAATCTCCCCAGCATGAGCCGCCCGCAACGCCGCATCTGTCGCCATTTTCACAATCGCAATACGCTTGAATTTCGGCTTGCCCAGATAATAGTCTGCATTGCCTTCCAGCACATAGCGCCCTTGTGCCTTGCTGTACTCAACAAGGCGGTAAGGCCCACTGCCAATAACAGCATCCGGTTCTGCAAAACGTTGAGGTTCAACCACATCCTGATAAACGTGTTTTGGCAGGACTGGCATGGAAAGCAGGAGCCCGTTCAGCAATCCTGCATCTGGCTTTTTGAGAAAGATCTTGAGGTGATCAGGAGAGATAACCTCGGCTTCTCTCACATTCTCGACGGAAACAAAGACGTACGGATGTTCCTTCATGTAGCTGAAAGTGAAAGCAGCATCCGCCGCTGTAACCTGCTGCCCATCATGCCAGGACGCTCGCAAATCCAAATACAGATCACAGGTCAAGCCATCCTTGGAAACAGTCCAGCGCCGCGCCAGTGCCGGAACCAGCTCACCGTCTTTCGACTGGCTCAACAGGCTATCAAAAACGTATGTGGTGTAGAGGTAACCAATGCCGTTTCTGCCATGAACATAAGGCGCCAACATCCCGCGGTCTCCGCGGGCATCGGTTATAACAAGCTGGTTTATGGGACCAGAAATCCCCGCAGCTATTGTCAGCAGCAGAGCCGCGACAGCTGCAATTACAACGCGCACAAGGGGTTGGTGAAAGATGTGCATGTCTCAGACTTTCTGAGCGGGACGCACGGCAACATGCGCATCCTCAGGTTCCGGATCATGGCTGCCACGCAATTTGCGCAGTTGGCTGGTGGTCTTCTATAGGGACATAGGGTTTGATATCCAGAATTGGCGTGCCATCGATGCAATCCAATCCACTCACTGTCAAAACGTTGCCGTCCCGTTTAATTAATTCAACCGAGCTCAAACCAATCGGGTTCGGGCGGTTGGGTGAACGGCTGGCAAAAACACCACGTGTTGCTTCCTCTCCACGGGCGCGCCGAACAAGCGCGGTTCCGTCAGAGTGGTGCAGCCAGTACATCACCCAAAGATGAGAGGCCATCGTGATGTTCAAAAGCGCATCCGCATAAGGAGAGGCAATTTCCAGTTGGCTCTGGGCAGGGTTGCGACGACTGGATTTCGGGCATTCGCGCGTTTCTGAGAAGCCTGAGCGCACAAAGCCAATCGGGTTCATGATGATGCCTGAAGACACCGTGGTTTCCTGCTGATTATTCATTTATGAAGCCGTAATAGGTTGCAAAATTAAACACTTAACGTCTCCAAAGCCAAAGCCTACCTTAACAACAGATCGATACTTGGAGACGATATCCGAGTAAATTCGATTTATCAGATAGGCTACCTCAGCTTTCCTGAGGGCGCATTGATAAGCATATTCGAAAATGCTGAGGCTATGCCTCTGATAAATCGATTGGATTATTGGCAAGCGCAAAAATCATAGTTCTGGCACCTCATTTTTCAAAATCAGAATCACAGGTCGCTATGACAGATCACACCCAGCACGACACAGCTCCGGCCTCCGGGCTCAGTCCCACGCCCGAAAAAATAAAATCCTCGTTTAACACCAAACAGACCTGGCAGTTTCTTGGTGTTACAGTTGCCGCCACAATCGCGGGCCTTCTGGCTTCCGCTTATCTGCCTGCTGGCATGGCCGTTGCTGCGGTCCTGTCCGTTGGTTGCCTCGGTTTGTGGGCAACAGGTGTGGTGCCGGAATACTGGACCGCGCTCGCCTTCTTCTTCGTTGCCATCGTGATAGGCATTGCCCCGCCGGACGTGGTGTTTTCCGGGTTCCAGACGTCAACCTTCTGGCTGCTGTTTGCAGGCCTGGTGCTTGGCGCCTCCATCAAGCACACCAAGCTGGACAAACGAGCTGCCGTTTTGTTGATGCGTTTGCCGCTCAACAGCTATGCGGGACTGGTCTCCAGCATTGTTGCCTTCAGTGTGGCGCTGGCATTTGTGGTGCCGTCTTCCATTGGCCGCATCATGATTTTGCTGCCGGTGATCTCCGCCCTTGCTGCACAGATCGGTTTCAAGCCCGGCTCCAACGGGCGCACAGGTATGCTGTGTGCGGCGGCCTTTGCGACCTTCGCTCCGGCATTCACCATTTTGCCTGCCAACGCCCCCAACATGATCCTCGCGGGGATGAGCGAGAGTCTCTATGACCTCAGTATTTCCTATTGGGATTACTTGCGTCTGAACTTCCCGGTTCTGGGCATCCTGAAATCACTCATCCTTATCGGTCTGACACTGGTGCTGTTCCCAGACAAGCTTCCGCAGGACGCGCATGAGACCACTGAGGAAGTACCACCCGTTAGTGCTCCTGAACGGCGCCTGATGATCATTCTGGCCCTGTGCCTCATCTTCTGGCTGACGGACAGCCTGCATCCGATTGGTCCGGCATGGGTTGGTCTTGCTGCGGCTCTCGCCTGCTTCTGGCCCAATGCCAAACTGACTTCCAAAACCTGCATCAATCAGGATCTGAGCTATGGCTCTCTGATGTTCGTCGCGGGCATCATGGGGCTGGGAGCGGTTATCTCAGTTGCCGGACTGGGTGAGGCTTTGGTTCAGGCTGTTGGCGGCAAAGCCGGTTTTGCCGAGGACACACCAATCTGGAACCTGTCCGTCCTCACTGGCCTGTCGACACTGGTTGCCATGGCAACAAACCTGCCGGGTGTGCCTGCGGTGATGACACCGGTTGCCGGAGATCTGGCAGATGCCACTGGCCTGCCCTTGCAGACTGTTTTGATGACGCAGGTTATGGCGTTTTCCAATGTGTTTCTGCCGTTTCAGGCGCCGCCACTGGTCGCCGCCATTCAGGTTGGAAACCTGCCACCAAAGGCCGTGATCAAACTGTGTCTGACGCTGTTTGCGATCAGCCTGTTCCTGCTTGTCCCAATCGACATGATGTGGTGGTACCTGCTCGGATTTCTTTGAGCACCTTCAGGCGGGCCCACACAAATACTGAGGCCCGCCTTCCATTCTTTCGATTTGTGCAAAGCGAATTTCCATTCCTAGCTATAGCCGTTTTCAAATTGCGAGGTTTTAGTATGACGACCCGATTTACTTGGTTGAAGACAATTGCTTACAGCGGCGCTCTGGCGCTCGTGATTACTGGTGGAGCCGCCAAAGCAGAATTGGCTGCTGACTGGCAAGACACCGCCATGGGCCTTTTCAACGCTGAAAAATGGCCCGGAGCCAAACGCCAGCGCGCCCTGACAATATTGCATACTGCAATGTTCGACGCCGCGAACGCAGTTGAAGGTACCTACGCCCCTTACGCGTACACTGGCTCAACCAATCCGGATGCATCTGCGCAAGCAGCCGTTAATCAGGCCGCCCTGCACGTTCTGTCAGTCTTGATGCCAGAGCGTAAAGCGGAGTTGGAAATTGCTGCAAAGGAACGCCTTGCAAACCTGAAGAGCCCACAGTCTGGCATTGCCCTGGGTCAAGCCGTTGCAGAGCAAATTCTGGCAGCACGCGCATCAGACAACGCTAACTTCTCAGTAAATTACACACCGGGTCCAGCAGAAGCGGGTGTGTATCAGCCAACGTCTAAACGCCAGATGGTTGCGCCGAAAATTCGTGAGATGAAGCCATTTGTTCTGTCCTCTGCGACCCACTTCCGCGTGCCGCCACCTCCGGCACTGGAGAGCATGCAGTATCAGCGTGGTCTGAGTGAAGTCGTAAAGTTGGGCGGCAAGGAAACGCAGACTAATGAGGACAACGTCTTCATCGCCAAGCTTCATGCTGGCTCCGGCTCCGGTGCCTGGAACCAGATCGCTCGCAAAAGCAGCGCGTCCTGTGATCTGTCCATGCTGGAAGAAGCCCGCACGCTCGCGCTTCTCAACATTGCCCTGACAGACGCATTGGTTGCTGGTTTCAACGCAAAATATGAGTACGCGTTGTGGCGTCCGCAAACAGCAATGGAAGCTCTGGGCAAGACTTATAAGCACCCAACCCTCAAGGCCGATATGGAGTGGAGCTCTCTGGTGCCAGCACCAATGCATCCTGAATATCCATGTCAGCATTGCACCAGCGGCAGCGCGGCTCAGGAAGTCATGGAATCCGTCTTCGGCGACGGCAAAATGACCTTTACCTTCAATGGCAAGGGCGGTCTTTCCAAAGATTATGTCAGCTTCCAGCAGTTTGCTGAGGAAGAGTCAGAATCCCGCGTTCTTGGCGGCGTTCACTACCGCCGTTCCAACGCTGTTGGCGACATGTTGGGCTACCAGATCGGCTCTTACATAGCAGAGACCTCTTTGCAGCCTCTGAAGCAAATCAGCGACATCAAGAAATGTGCAGGCAGCCGCTAGGTCAGCTCCTCCTGACTTAGCTTGCACTTGCAGGCCGCACTCCAATCCCCTCGCGGCCTGCTTTTTTTATCACCCCAGAAAAGGGAGCACTTGCAAGCGCCACTTCCGGCAAAGCACCCGCAGATCTAAAGGAACAGGTACTATGGAAAATCGAACTGGTTTAGCACTCCGCATTCTCTTTGTTGGCATTGGCGCAACGCTCTTCATGGATATCTGGGCCATCGCAGCAGATAGCCTCTTTGGCATTCCCCAGAGCAACTTCTCAGTGGTTGGCCGCTGGCTGGGGCACATGCTGGACGGACAATTCACGCACGAAAGCATCCGCCGCGCTGCACCTATCGCAGGAGAAGCAGCCATTGGCTGGACGGTGCATTATCTGGTCGGGATCATCTTCGTTGCAGCCTTCGTCATGATTTTTGGAAACCGTCAGCTGCAAAAACCATCCCTGATCCTTGCGATCTTGTTTGGTGTTGTGATGATCGTGTTCCCATTCTTTGTCATGCAGCCATCTCTTGGCGCTGGCGTGATGGCCTCTAACAGGCCAAACCCGGACTTCGCACGTCTGAAAAGCCTCATGACGCACTTCTCATTTGGCCTGGGCATGTATGTCGCGCTTTGGGTTCAGACCAAGGTCTTCAAACCAATTGAAGCACCGGTTTCCTCCGCATCCTGATTGTTTCAGGATCACGAGAAAGCCCGCCGTTCTTTTGAGCGGCGGGCTTTTTGTCGGTCGGGAAAGCTGCTTAAATTAGCTCAGCTCAGCTCAAGCTCTCTGCGAACCTGATATTGAGGCAGATTCTTCTTGATCTGCTCCACCACCACCTCAGGGTCTGGCAAGGACTGGTGACCATGGATCTTGCCCATATGCGGGTCAAAATTCTCACGCCAAACCGGATCACAAACCTCGTAACCATCCTCGCGGATCTGCGCCACATTGCGTCTGACGGAGGCTTTCTTCCACATGGGTCCGCCCATCACCGGAAAGAAGAGCACCGGAAACTCAGCAGCAAGAATGACGGTGGTCAGTCGATTGAGTGAAGATCCATTGGCAACACCAGACAGTGTATTCGCCGTTGCTGGCATCACAGCGAGAATATCGTGCTCGGCTGCGATACGTCCCGGTTTGTCGGTAGACCAGTCCTTCGGGTCATCTCCGCAGATCACCCGGTCCACGAACAGCGCGATGCTGTCCATGTTCACAAAGTTGATGGCATTGGGTGTGAACATGGCGGTGAGAGTGCAATCAATCGAATTCTTGATCTCTCGCAGATAGTTGGGCAGCAGAGTCGCATCCAGAGATGCGCTCGCCCCAATCAGAATGCGGGCTTTGTCGGGAGTGTCATTGGTGACCATGGAAAAATCCTCTCTGTAAAATCCATTTCAAGATGATGGAGGTGCCGCGCGATTAGCGCCTTTGGATGAGTGACGGAACCCTAGGGGAGGTTGTTGACTGCACCTTGGCCCGCTCATCGCGCGGTGTCTTTTTCTGGTCGCCAGATGACCTCAAATCATGCCCCACATTCCAATTGTTTCTTTGAAATGCTCTCCTCAGGTTTGCTGAGGACGACCTCTCAGATTTGCTGAGGGCCTGCCTCAGAACTTCCGATGTGCAATGAGAATGTACTGCTGGCATGGTTCCATTCAGATGAGCCATCAGGCTGCTGGAACTGGAGGGATTGATGAGGGGTACTGAAATCAAAACCATTTGCGTTGCAGGAGCCAGCGGGCTGGCAGGGGCTTACATGGTCAAAGAAGCCCTCGCCCGCGGCTATCGCGTCAACGGCACCATGCGCGACATTTCCCAGCTTGATAAAGTCAGTGGCCTGATGCGTTTGCCCGGCGCGGCGGAACGACTGCACCTGTTTTCAGCAGATACATCCAACTCTGAAAGGTTCGATGCGCCAATGACACAAGCGAAGGCTGTGTTCATCGCCTGCATTCCAACAACCAAACACGGCGTAGACGGAACGCCCGCTGCGGAGTTGGATCGTGAGCGCGGCTTGAAAGAGATCATTCAACCTGCAGAACAAGCCTGCCTGAACATTCTGAAAGCTGCACATCGGCAAGGCGTTAAAACAGCAGTGCTCTGTTCCAGCACAGCCTCTGCAGAACCAGCCACCCCCTCCTTTGAAAAACAGGAGGACAAGGACACTTCAGATGCCGAGATGCAGATTCAGCAGAGAAAATATGCGCAGGCACAAAAGACTGTAATGGAAGCAGCGGCAGAGGAGTTCTCCGAGCAACATGGCATGAAGCTTTGCACTTTCTTGCCAAGTATGATGGTCGGCGCCCCTCTCCTGCCTTCGCATTTGAAAGGCCACGTTCTCAGCTTCCTTGCCAAGTTGCGGCACGGCAAAACGGGTTGGCACAACACGGTTCCAGCAGGCTCCATGTCTCTCACCTCCCCGCAGGATCTTGCAAGGATGTCATTGGCCGCTTTAGAGCAGTCAGAGGCCTCCGGACGCTACTTTGCTGTGAGCGGCAGTTGGACTTGGCGCCGGATCTACCAGGAGATTGCCGAGTACGTGCCGCTAGAAGCGCTCCCAACCCCACTTGGCAAAGATCCGGAACCACCAACGCGCTTTGACTTCAGCAAGCGCGACAGCCTTGGTGTTCCCATACGAGGCATTCAGGAGATGTTTGCAGAGTTTTATGAGGCCTATGAGCAGGTCAGGCTCGTTCCTCAAGCCTGATACTTTGCTACTTCATCGGCACACGTGCTTTTTGCACGCTGTTACGCCACACAAACTTGGCGGGCAGCTTCACCGTTTCACTGGACGGCTGCTCTGTGGTGCACCATTCAAGGCATTTGTCGATGATCTGATCCGTTGGCTGCGCAAAGGTGGTCAGGTCATACCCTTCCCATTCTGCCTGCTGAATATTGTCAAACCCAATCACTGAAAGATCATCTGGTGTACGCAAGCCAAATCGCTGACGCGCAGCATCAATGACACCGCACGCAATCAGGTCTGTGGTACAGAAGATGCCATCCGGACGGTCTTCACGATCAAGCAGTGCCGTTCCCAGCTCCAGACCTGCCTGATAGGATGTGAAACCATCCACCTCACACAGAACATCAACCCCGGCGTCTTCAGCGGCGGCAAGGAAACCCTTCTGTCGTTCCACAATGCTCCAGGTCGCATTTGCAGAGTTTGCAAGGGCGATTCGCTTACATCCTGCACGCAAAAGAGCCTTCAGCGCGGTCTTGCCAGCAGCCCGGTTATCCGGCCCGATTTGTAGAGAACCCGGGAAATCTTCCTCACGATTGATCAAAACCAGCTTCATGCCATTGCTAAAACATGTGTCGGCTAAGGAAGGATCGGGCGCACCGGACAATATAATCGCGGCTTCTGTGCGAAAACTGATGGCCTGCAGCAGTGCATCCTTCACACGCTCCTCATATCCACTGGTGTTGATAAGCATTGTTACCTTACCAGCAGCCTGTAGCCTTTCAGAGAGTTCAGCGATCATCGCAGCGCGGTGCGGCGTATCAATCTCAGCAGCGACAAGCGCCACGATACCACTTTCAGAGCGGTTGAGACTGCTTGCGAGGCGGTTGACGCGGTACCCTAGTATTTCTGCGGATTTCAATACTTTAGCGCGCGTCGCGTCAGAAACACTGGCCCCCGGAGTAAAGGTTCTGGAGACAGAAACACGGGACACGCCAGCGTGGCGCGCTACGTCCTCAGCCCTGACCTGCTGCTTTCTTGAAGACACTTTTTCCGACATCAAATTTCGCTGATTATTGTACACGTTTGCATCTCCATATCAGGAAATATCCAGAAAATAAATTAGTCTTTCTTGGAATAAAGTTGACATTGCAAAAATTTAGCCGACTATATTATGTACACGTGTACACAACGTGTTTGGGAGGAGTAAACATGAAATCCATTAGGACAGCTTTGTTGGGTGCAACCCTCATTGTGGGTGCTGGTGCAAGCGCGGCGTCTGCAGATGAACTCAATGTCATCTGCTCCGCTGACAACGCTCTGTGCGAAAAGCTCGCAGCAAAGTTTGAAGAAAAGTCGGGTGCTGACGTCAGCATGATCCGTCTTTCTTCAGGCGAAGCTTATGCAAAGATCCGTGCAGAAGCTCGCAACCCGCAGACGGACGTATGGTGGGGTGGAACCGGAGATCCGCATCTGCAGGCAGCAAACGATCAGCTCTCTGTCGCTTACAAATCGCCAATGCTGGAAGAACTTCTGCCATGGGCTGTTGCTCAGGCTGAAACCTCCGGCTACCGCACAGTAGGCGTGTACTCTGGCGCACTAGGCTGGGGCTACAACAAAGAGATCCTCGCGGAAAAGGGCATCGAAGGCCCTAAATGCTGGTCTGACCTGCTAAATCCTGCGTTGAAGGGCGAAATCTCTATTGCAGATCCAAACTCTTCAGGCACCGCATACACCGCACTTGCTACTCTCGTTCAGTTGATGGGTGAAGAAGAAGCCTTCGAATACCTGTTGGCTATGGGCAAGAACGTATCGCAGTACACCAAGTCCGGTTCCGCTCCTGTTAAGGCAGCGGCCCGCGGTGAAGCAGGTCTCGGTATCGTGTTTATGCACGATGCAGTGAAACAGGCTGAAGCAGGCTTCCCAATCGAGGTTGTCGCTCCATGTGAAGGCACCGGTTACGAAATCGGTTCAATGTCTCTCATTGACGGTGCGCCAAACCCAGACACTGCAAAAGTGTTCTACGATTGGGTGCTAACCCCAGAAGCACAGAACCTGATGGCGGAAACTGGTTCCTACCAGATTCCATCCAACAAGGGTTCTACCCAGCCAGAAGCTGCTCCTAAGCTCGAGAACGTACGTCTCATCGACTACGATTTCGCGGAATACGGAAGCAGTGACCGCCGCAGAAACCTGCTGGCACGCTGGGACATGGAAGTTGGCGCTGCTGCAAACTGATTGAGATCGGGGCGAGTTAACGCTCGCCCCGTTTCCCCAAAAAATCTGGTTTTTCCAAATGACAAATGAAAATCGTCGGCTGGACCTCGCACTTATATGCGGCGTCCTTGGGTTGTTTATATTGCCTTGGTTCCACATTCGCAGCGGCTTTTTTGGCGGCGAATGGGTCTTGGATCTACTGAGCAAAGAGCGTTATTGGCCGGGCTTTTTCCAGCTCTTCCTTGGAAAGCTGCAACTGCTCCCCGTGTTTGCTCTTGTTGGTGCTGCCGGATATCTGCGCCTGAAATCTGCGCCGGGCCACCGTGGCAAACTGATTGCCATCATCGGTGCTCTTGGCCTGTTCTGGATGGTGCTGGAAGGCCTTTCCATTGGCCTGCGTGGCTGGAACTGGAGCCTGCTGGAAGCAACATTTGGCCGTATCGATGGTCAACCTGCGTTTGGCGCCGGTGCCGTGTTGCTCGCACTTACCTTCACCACCTTCATTTCATTTGGCCTGGCTGAAAAGGGCGCTCTCAAAGGCGACGCGATTGTCCTCACCGCCGTCTCGCTTTTGATCCTGCTTGTAGCGACCTTTGTATTCTACCCAATTCTGTCCATGTTCGCTGGCGCGTTTCAGGATTTCCGTGGCAACTTCACCACTGAAGGTGTCATGCGGAACATCACCGATCCGCAAATCTGGAAGCTGAACTGTCTGGTTGGCGGAAGTTGCGGCATTGCATGGCGCACCATGTTCCTCGCGATTGCAACAGCGGCAGGCTCCACCCTCCTGGGCCTTGCGTTTGCGCTGATCGTAACCCGCACGCAGATGCCATTCCGCAAAAGCCTGCGCACCTTGAGCATCCTGCCAATCATCACGCCTCCCTTCGTGATTGGTCTTTCTCTGACCCTGATGCTGGGCCGTACAGGCTTTGTCACCGAGGCCATTGAAGCTGCAACAGGTCTTGAGCTGGGCCGCTGGATCTACGGTCTTCCGGGGATCTGGATTGCACAGATGCTCAGCTTCACACCAATCTCCTTCCTCGTGTTGGTTGGCGTTGTTGAAGGCATCAGCCCATCGCTGGAAGAAGCAAGTCAGACCATGCGTTCTGGCCGCTGGAGAACCTTCCGTAAAGTGTCATTGCCTTTGATGGCGCCGGGTCTGGCAAACGCCTTTCTGATCGGCTTCATCGAGTCCATGGCTGACTTCGGCAACCCGATGGTTCTGGGTGGCAACGGCGGCGTGCTCTCGACAGAGATCTTCTTCGCGGTTGTTGGTGCACAGAGTGATCCATCCCGTGCAGCCGTTCTGGCGATGATCCTTCTCGGCTTCACACTCTCTGCCTTCTTTGCGCAGCGGATGTGGCTTGGTAAGCGGAACTTCGCGACTGTAACCGGTAAGGGTGATGGTGGCCGCTACTCAAAACTGCCACGGCGTATTGCAATCCCGGTCGGCACCATTGTTGCTCTCTGGAGCTTGTTCACCGTTGCTGTGTACGGCCTGATCCTGTTCGGTGGCTTCGTGAAAGTCTGGGGTCTGGACCACAGTGTCACGCTGGCGCACTACATCACCGCGTTCTCCATCTCGTTTGAGAATGGGTTTGCCTTTACCGGCGTTGCATGGAACAGCTTCTGGACCACAATGTGGATCGCTCTAGCCGCAGCCCCATTGACTGCTGCAGTTGGCATCCTGTCCGCATGGCTCATCGTTCGTCAGGACTTCCCGGGCAAATCCGCCTTTGAGTTCGGCCTGATGATGAGCTTCGCAATTCCGGGCACCGTGATCGGTATCAGCTACATTCTGGCGTTCAACCTGCCACCATTGCAGATGACGGGGACCGCTCTGATCCTGATCTTCTGCTTCGTGTTCCGCAACATGCCAGTGGGTGTGCGCGGCGGCGTGGCGGCGATGTCTCAGCTGGATAAGAATCTGGATGAAGCTTCCCTGACACTGGGTGCAAACAGCGCGCGTACACTGAAAAAAGTGATCCTGCCGCTGCTGCGTCCAGCCATTCAGGCGGCACTGGTCTACAGCTTCGTGCGTGCGATCACATCCATCTCAGCGGTCATCTTCCTTGTGAGCGCGAAATACAACATGGCGACGGCCTATGTGGTCGGTCTGGTTGAGAACGGCGAATACGGCGTGGCGATTGCCTACAGCTCCGTTCTCATCTTCGTGATGGTCACCATCATTCTCATCTTCCAGCTGCTGGTTGGTGAAAGAAAACTCCGTCGTCCGGAAAACACTCAAAAATCTCCTGCTCAGGGTAAACTGAAGGAAGTCGCAGCATGACACATTCCAAATTTGGTCAGGTCCGCTTCGAAAATGTCGGCAAAAACTACGGCGACTTTACTGCAATCCCGAACCTCAATCTTACGATCGAGCCGGGTCAGCTGGTTACCCTGCTGGGGCCATCCGGGTGTGGCAAGACAACAACCCTGCGTATGATCGCAGGGTTGGAGACCCCAACATCTGGCCGCATCATGATTGGGGGAGATGACGTTACCCGTCTGCCACCGAACGAGCGTGACGTGTCCATGGTGTTCCAGTCTTATGCCCTGTTCCCGCACATGAGCGTGCTTGAGAACGTGAAATACGGCTTGGAATCCAGTGGTTTCAAAGATGCGGAAGATCTGGCTCTGAAAGGTCTCGACCTTGTCGGCCTGCGCGAAAAAGCACCGCGTCTTCCCTCCGAGCTGTCCGGTGGTCAGCAGCAGCGTGTGGCTGTCGCCCGTGCACTGGTTCTGGAGCCGCAGGTTCTACTGCTTGATGAGCCCCTCTCCAACCTGGACGCCCGCCTGCGTCGTCTGGTGCGTACTGAAATCCGTGAAATCCAGCAGCGTCTTGATTTCACTGCAGTTTACGTCACCCACGACCAGGAAGAAGCGCTTGCAGTTTCTGACCGCATTGTTGTGATGCGTGACGGCCTCATTGAGCAGGATGGCACGCCCTATGAGCTTTATGAGAGCCCGGCTTCCGAGTTCATCGCGGACTTCATCGGCGAAGCAAACATCCTCGACTGTGACATCAGCGACGTAAATGCAGAGACCGCAAACGTTCAAATTGGCGGCAAAGGCTTTGACCTGCGCAGCCGTAACCACAGCATTGGCAAGGGCAAACTGGCCGCTCGTGCCAACTCCATCAAGCTCAGCAGAGAGGTCAATGGCGGTCCAACCGGCAAGATCAAATCTGCGGCTTATCTGGGTGATCACTTCCAGTACGAAGTGATGAGCGACCTTGGTCTGCTGTTCGTTATCGACAACCACACAGACGAATTGCTGGAAAACGGCACCTCCGTTGGCATCGACTTTGATGCACGCGGTCTTGCACTGATTGGCGGTAAAAAATGACCCCTGAAACAGTTCTGGACCAAGCAGCCGAGTTGGAGCAACGCTTCAACGCTGCCCAAAAGATGGCTGATGAAGCGGCAGCGCTTGCCCTTGAGCACTTCGCCAATCGCGATGATCTGAACATCGACACAAAACGGCATCCGCAGGATGTCGTTTCTGAAGCTGACAAAGCTGTGGAGCAGAAAATCCGCAGCCTGATCGCCATGCACTTCCCTGAGGATGCATTACTTGGTGAGGAATTTGGCTTTGTGGAAGGGACGACCGGTTACACCTGGGTCATTGACCCAATTGACGGAACTGCCCCGTTTCTCAATGGGTTACCGGGGTGGTGCGTGTGCATTGCCGTAACCGACAAAGACGGTGCTGCCATCGGTATCATTGATGTTCCGGTCCTCAAAGAACGCTTTGCTGCCCTGCGCGGTAAAGGCACCACACTCAACGGTTCCCCAGTTCGGGTGACCGAACGATTTAACCTGCAGACCGGCATGCTTGGCGTTGGCGCGAATGACCGCGTTGCTCCTGCGCAGGTCGGTAAAATGTTCGAAGACCTGATGTCCGCAGGCGTGAGCTACACTCGTTATGGCTCCGGTGCATTGATGTTGGCATGGGTCGCTGCGGGGCGCTTGGTTGGCTACGTTGAGCCGCGCATGTCTGCCTGGGACTGCATGGCTGCATACTGCCTTATCACTGAAGCTGGCGGGAAAATTCTCCCATTTCCGATGGCTGAGAACCCAAGTGCCCCGTATCCTGTTTTGGGCGCTGCTCCGCAGGTGTTCGATGAGGTTCTTGACCTCACAAATCTAACCCAGTTTGCCTAGTCTCCCGAGTAGACAACGGGTTAGATCACACTTGCAGGCGCTGTTCACCCAGAGCAGCGCCTGTTTTTTTATGCACTCAGATGAAGAGCAGAACACCACCGCCCGCGATCAGGCCACCGCGGATAAGTGGTGAGAATGGTGCGATGACACCGTAGGAAATTGCAGAGAGCGCAAGGCCCACCTTCACCGTTGCCAGCAATGACCAGACTGGCGAACTCACAAGCGTGATCAGCGTCGGATTTGCTATCATTCCCAACGGGATAAGGTAAAGGCCAATCCCCAGCGCCATCGCAAACAACGCGACCTTCAACCAGTTCTCATTGACCATGCCCGCAGCAATGAACACCGCTCCGCACACAGGGGGAGTAATGGTGGAGAGCAGCGCGAACCAGAACACGAACAGGTGTGCCTGAAGCGGTTCCAGGCCGATATCAATGAGCGCAGGACCAGCAACAGAAACGCAGATCACATAGGCAGCTGTTGTTGGCACTTCCATGCCTAACACCATGCAAGCCAGAGCTGTCAGCAGCAGTGCAGGCCACAACATGCCCCCGGAGCCGGAGAGGATAAGTGAGGTGATCTTCACCCCAAGACCTGTCACCCCCAAGGTGCCGATGATGATGGACGCACAGAGGATAATCGAGGCGATCATCGCCACCTGCTTGCCGGAGTTCATCAGCGCCTGCTCAAAGCGCCCACCGATTTTCCGCAGGTCTACCTTGAAGTTTTTGTCGATCAGCAGCAGCACAACCGCAGCCATGATCGCCAGACAGGCGGCATACTGAGGGGTATAACCCAGCACAAACATGGCCCAGAGCAGCACCGTGAACGGCACGAGGAAGAACAGCGAGGTGATGATAACCGAGCGGGTATCCGGCTGGTCTTCCGCCGCCAATCCCTTCAGCTCATAGCGCCGGGCAAAGGCATTGATACCCATCCAAACCGCGAAGAAGTACAGAAATGCGGGCAAAATCGCAGCTGCCATGATGCCGGTGTAGGGCACGCCGGTCAGTTCCACCATGACAAAAGCGCCCGCTCCCATCAGCGGCGGCATGATTTGTCCCCCTGAGGAGGCGACAGCTTCCACGGCAGCGGCAAGTGCACGTGGGTAACCCAGTTTGGTCATGGCGGGCAGCGTAATCGCGCCGGTAGACGCTACGTTGGCAGAAGCCGAGCCGGAGATGGAGCCGAACAAAGCCGATGAAATCACTGAGACTTTCGCCGTTCCGCCTTTCAGCTTACCTGCGGCGGCGGCGGCCACATTCATGAAACCAGCGCCTGCTTCTCCGGCATTCAAAAACGCACCGAAGATCACAAAGATCGCGACAACACCAACAGATACTCCCGTCAGCTTGCCCCATAATCCCCCTTCAGCAATGGTCATGGTACCGAGAAAACTTTCCAGCGGAACACCTGCATAGCCGAACTCACCGGGGATATGTTGCCCAAACATGCCATAGGCCAGCGCAATCAACGCCACCAGTGGCAGCGGCCAGCCAATGGCTCGACGCGCCATTTCCAGCACCGTGATCAGCAGGCCAAATGCCAGATAAAGCTGAAAATCATCAATGAGATAGCCGTATTGATCCGACAGGTCCGAGTGGTTCCATGCAATCCAACCAGCCGCAAAAACACCAAAGGCTGTGAGCACATAACCCGTCACCTTCTCAAGGGGATTACGTGCCATCAGGATGAGAGCCCAAGGCAATGCCAGTGCCATATGCAACGGACGACTGACCAGATTGGGAACCAGACCGGAAAAGATCAGACCCAGATGAAACAGCACGGTGGCCAGACCGAGCACCAGCCAGACGGAACGGTGAATTCTATTCAACGAAATAACCCAGAATAAGTAAGGCCCGAAGAATATACTCCGGGCCTGAATTTTTGATAAGATGAATACGCTTAGCGCTGCGCGTCGGTGATTGTGTACCCAACTTCATCATAAAACTTCAGCGCACCCGGATGGATTTTGCCGCTGATGTTGCCGAGCAGATCCTTGTCCACGCCGTTCCACCATGCTGCGTCCTTGCCCATTTTTTCCTTCTGGTCCCAGAAGCTTTTGGTCAGCGCATATGCGGTCGCATCATCCATCTGCGTTGTTGTGTAAGCCACAACCGGCAGAGAAGTTGTTGTGATGTCAGCATCTTGACCAGCATAGGTTCCAGCCGGGATCACCAGTTTGGTGCGCTTGGTCTGGGCGATCTGGTCATCAGAAAGAGACAGAACATCAACACCTGTCCCAGCAGCAGCCTCAATCACGTTTGGCGCCGGGTAGGAACCTGCGGTCACGAAGCCATCAATCTGGCCGTTCTTCAGCGCAGGCACAGCGTTGGAAAGCTCTACATCCGCTAGTTCTACTTCACCTTCAAGGCCAAACAGTTTCAGGTACTTAGCACCTTCACGAGCACCAAAGGAACCTTTACCGATGAGGATTTTCTTACCCTTCATGTCCGCAAAGCTCTCAATGCCGCTGTCTTCACCAACCACAAAGTGCATGGTCAGGGACGGGATTGGGAACAGTGCACGGATTTCACCGAACTTGGGATTTGCCCGTTTTTCGAACATCGCCTTGCCGCCCTTGGCAAGCTTCACCAGTACCGGCGGCGTGGTGAAAACGTAGTTGCCCGGACGCACCGCAGCTTCCATTACGTTTTGAACAGAACCCTGACTTTCTTCAACGGTAACAATGATATCCCCGTTTGAGGCTTCCTTCATTGCTTCCGCAATCTGTACTGCCATCTGATAATAAGAGGATGAGGTTTTTGCTGATTTATAAGTGACGCGGGTTTCCGCCTGAGCGCTAAACGAAAACGCAACAAGAGCTGCAGCAGCCACGCATGAGTGTAATAGTTTCATGGATCATCCTCTGGAACGACAAATACTTAAAATTGCTGAGAGATTTTATCGAGTATGTGAGGTGTTTCAAGTAGGGGGATCAGCTTACCGCTGATCTGAGGCGGAAATTTTCTCATGAATGCATGACAGAACGAACAGCTTGCGCGATTTTGCGTTTTTTACGTGAAATCTGCGTTACTCGCGTTTTGGGTGCGTTCATATGAGTGTTTGTGGTGCAATCATATCAGAAGGCCGTTTTTGTCTAAAGTCTCCTGAAACTCTTCCTTGGGCAACAGCCGGAAATGATCCCCCGTCATCTCCGCGGTCAGAATTCGATCACACCGAAATGTGCGCGGCGCATTTCGCAGATGATCAAATGAGATCACGTACCAGACAGGATAATTTAGCATAAGGTAGTGCGGTTCGATCCGCCGTTCAGAGGATGCACCATCCTCTCGCTTATATCCGATCGTGAGCGTCACCTGATCGATGAAGGCCTGATGCAGTGCCTGCACGACATCTTTGGGCGGGGCATTGATCGTCCGCTGCACATAGGTGGAGGCTGTCGACCCGATCAGGATGCGGGATTTCAGGCGGTTTACCTTATGACGTTTTTCAGGTGAGAACGACGCCACCAGTTGCCGTCTGACCGAACCGAGGCTCGCCAGAAACATGGGCGAATCCATTTGCTCAGAAACAGCGATGCTGATCAGCAAATCGACCGCTTCCGGATACGCCAGATTCATGCGCCCGACACCCCAGTTGCGATCAAGGCGAACACCTCCGCCGCGACCACGATCCGCATCAATGGGCAAGCCCTGCTCGCGCATCAGCTGAAGGTCCCGAGTGATGGTGCGTTCGCTGACATCATGCTGAAGGGCCAGATCTTTGACTGTGCAAAGCTCTTCCTGCTTCAGCTGAACAGCCAGCAGTTCCATCCGTCTTAATCTGCCATTTGAATTTGTGCGCGCCATTAAAAAAATAGGACATTAAATGTCCTATTTGTCAATACAACCGAGGTGACCCGAGTTCAACACATGGAGATCACACGATGAAAATTGGCTATTTCACTGTCGGAACGAACAACAGAGAAGCCTCTGCCAAATTCTATGATTCACTCTTCGCGCAAGGCGGACCGAAGCAAGTTGCGGCCAATGAAAGGCTGACCTACTGGCAAAATGAGAATTTTGCCTTTGCGACGGCTCTGCCCATTGATGGAAAGCCCGCAACACATGGAAATGGTGCAATGGTGGGCTTTGGCGTCGACTCTGTCGATGAGGTCAAGAGGCTCCACAAACTGGCCATCGACCTGGGCGGCACCAATGAGGGTGATCCAAACCAACGAGGCCCGTTCATTTCAGCCTATGTGAGAGATCTCGATCACAACAAACTCATCTTCTTCACAGAGGCTATGAGCTGAGCACCCACCCCACACCTCAGACTGTCTTCATCCCCCAGAAGTGCAGATGAGCTGTGAGAATGCAGGTATTGCAACCTCGATACATAGGTCGCCTAATGCCTGCGGGAATGATGCTCATGTGCAGCGGTTTCAACGTGAGATCGCTGCACCTATCAGCCTCAGTTGGGGGACAATATGAACACGCCAAATGCCGACCTGCAAAACAAAATCAGCCAGATCAGAGAGCAACTGCAACATCTGAAAACGACGGATACAAAGCCGAAAGCCGTCGCAGGGCCCAGCCTGAACCAAGCCTTGCAAGCCAGCGAGCGCATGCTGTTTGGCGAGCTCAACCAAAAGGGCCTTTTGAAATCCGCCCCACCACAAACAGATCTTGAGGGAGGCAATGTCGAGTTCGGTCTGGCCCTTTACTGGATCTTTAACCCACCCGAAGAACACGCGGATGTCCTTGCCGTTGTTAAAGAATTTCTGGAGTGGGAAGCGGGTGGACCGTTGCAGGCACCCCTGCGGGCTGACTACAGCACCATCACGCAGCAAATCGAGCTGGGCACCTATGTCACGTCCGACGGTTCGATTTTGGGCTTCGGTAAATATGAGATGGGTGATGTCGGATGGACGACCTGCCTCGCTTATGTTGCTTACTACAAGCTCTTTCCGAGTAAAAAAGCCCCCTTCAACACCACACCAGCGGGCATCATCGACCTGGCGGCGGGGACTTCTAAAAACGAAATCAGCATTGCAATTCTTGGAGATTGGGGCACCGGTGATTACACCAGCGATGGTGGCCCAGCCATAGCCGTGATGAACGCAATCAGCAAAAGCGCTGCGCTTGATAACCCCGACTACATCATCCATGTGGGAGACGTTTACTACGCTGGCACAGAAGCCAGTCAAGAGAGCGACAACCTCGTGAAGATGTGGCCGGAGGATCGCTTTTCGGATGGCAAAATGGCCGGAACATCCTTCACGCTCAATTCCAACCACGAAATGTATGACGGAGCGAACGGCTATTTTAAGATCGCACTCTCCTCAGCCAGCACCCCGTTCAATGAACAAAAGCAAGCAAGTTTCTTTGCGCTGAAATTTGGCGACTGGATGATGCTGGGCCTCGACAGCGCCTACTACTCGTCCGCCTCAACCCTCTTCATGGACGGCACTCTGGGTGCTAGCAGATCAAGCGTGCAAAGAGACTGGATACAGCAGGTCGTTGGGGACAGAAACGGTAGGGATGTTATTCTCCTGACCCATCATAATCCAATCAGTTTTGATGGCCTGAAAAGAGAACCACTATGGGATGAGGCTGTTGCAGATCTGGGCGGCACTCCAGACTATTGGTACTGGGGTCATGTGCATTTAGGTGTCGCCTACGGTGACCAACTGCCCACCGCGAAAGGCACTGACGGGCGTTTTGCGAAAGTAAGATGTTCCGGCAATGCTGCGATCCCGAATGGAGCTCCCTCTGGTTTGGAGGACAAACCGCACATCGATTACTACTCGCATACTCCCTTGAAAAATAAGGAGCCTCGGGTTCGCAACGGGTTCGCCCTGATTACGCTGAGCCTTGATGGGCAGATTAACGAGAGCTTCTACGAAGTCTCCGATGGCTCGGAAGAACCCGTCGAGGTCTGGAAGTCATCACACCAGAAAACAACGGTATAGAGTTGGCCTCCATGCTCAGGCGAGAAAGTAGTCTGCCTGAGCATGGAGGTTCATAGATTGAGCGCTATCGCAGCACGTGCTCCACGGCTCGCCCTGCTGCCAACACCTGCTCGTCGTGAACCGCAGCCCCACAGATGGAAATGCTGTGTGATGGCTTGCCTGGATCAACCGGCAAGGTGAGCGATGGCATGTTCAGGAAGGCGGTGATCATGGTCAGCCGCAAAGCCTGCGCGTTGGCTTTCTGGAACGCCTCAATGCTTTCCTCTACCTCTGAGATAAGAGGCGGCACATCCGGTACCGTCGGCATCAGGACCAAGTCCCCTTTCAGCTGCGCCTCCACCTCTGACTGAAGCACCGCCCGCTGACGCCTGAGATAAGCCAGTTTCTTCGGCGTCATGGGCAGAGCATGTTCCAGACGGGCTTTGATCTGCGGGTCGATCTGATCTTTGCTCAGGTCCACAAACTGCGAGATCTGCTCCCGCGCTTCCACGCTGACCAGCGTTCCATGCTCAGCAAACAGCAGATGCGCCTTCAAAATTGGCCGCAAATCACGGCGGACGACATGGATGCCAGCGGCAACAAGCGTATCGATGCAATGCTCAAACATCTCCATAATCTCAGCGGAGATACCCAGCCCTTCAAGATCCGGCACCACAAGACGGAATGTCCGTTCCTCTGCATCCTTGTTTTCAGGCAAGGTTTTACCACTCATCACCGCATCAAGCGCGCAGATACCGTCAACCGTTCGCGCCATCGGCCCCAGCACATCAAGGCTCGCCCCAAGCGGCACAACGCCTTCCATGGGATAGCGCCCCATGGTCGCCCGATACCCGCAAATGCCCTGAAAGGCTGCAGGAACCCGTGTAGAACCGGAGGTGTCACTGCCAATCGCCAGATCACAAATGCCGTTGGAAATTGCTGCTGCACTGCCAGAGGACGAGCCGCCCGGAATAAGCGCAGCATCCAACCCGTTGGGCGCATTGCCATAATGGGGGTTGAGTCCGATGCCAGAAAACGCAAACTCGGTCATATTGGCAGGCCCGATGGGAATGCCCCCCGCCTCAATCACCTGCTGCACCACCGCTGCATTTTCAGCTTCAATCTCGGTGGCATAAACAACAGAGCCCGCCGTTGTTGCCCGCCCTTTCAGCGCAATATTCCCTTTGATCGCAACGAGTTGCCCATCAATAGCACTCAGAGATTGCCCGGCCATGCGCCGCGCATCCGCCGCCGCAACCAACTCTTCTACCTGCCTCCGATTGAGCCCAATAAAGATGCCCCGAAGTTCCTCCCCCCCAAGCCTCTCCCAAAGCCCCGCAAGATCACCCATATCCACCATCCCAGAGCTCCATAAACCCAATCACTCCAACCATACTAAAACCAGCAATTCCAAGGTGTCAAAGCAGGAATGTGAGAGAACCGATCACATATTACAAACGCAGAAGCCAGCTCCTCAAACAAAAAAAGGCCTCTCGCGATGAGAGGCCTTTTGTGGTTGGTCACCCATGATGCCAGGACGGTGGGACATCTGGGAGGGACGGTAGTCTCCCTTATGGATTTACAACCACATAAACTGTTTTTCCATCTTCGGTCGTGGCCTGATAATAAGTGCCGCCGCAGTTGTAGTAGCCATTGTATGGGGTACAGCCTGAGATGCTCTGGCGGCGGTTGACACGGCGGGATGTGCGACGGGCGGTCCGGCGAGCTGCATTGCGCTCTGCTGTCTGGGCATTTGCCTCACCGATTTTGAAGGAGATTGGTGAGATGGACTTGGTGCCAGGCTGCGAAGGTCTTGGGTTATAATCCACTGTGTAACCAACGGAGAGGGCAACTGCTGCGATTGTCAGGGCTTTGATAGACATTTTTCTTCTTCTTTTTATTGGTGGTCGTAAGGTTTTGCTTCGGCTTTCAGGGTTCTCGCCGATGGTCCTTACTGCTCTGACCACTGGGTTGCTTTGAAGAGAACGAGGTGCTCAGATTGCCAGTTAGGCTGCTCTCTTCGATGGTACTCCCGAGCGGAACCAGTCCGGATCCTTGAGTTCTTGATCGGATTACTTTCCGTCTTCGGGAGAAAACTGTTTTCTTTGGGTTTTCTAATCTGATCGCTCTTAGTGAGCGGATCCTGCAAGGCCAATTCCGATTGCAAGGCCAAGCCATGCTTTCACTCGAAGGCCTACTGCTTTGATGACGCCGAGGGCTGAGATTACGTGGGCCGTTACACCGCCTGACATGTCGCCTTTCAGGTCTGTTGTATAGGTCTGCACAACACATCCACTGCCTGGGACCAGATACTTCTGGTGTTCCGGGTAGACCAGATCGAGGTGAGCGACGACCTGACCACGTTTGGCGCGTTCTCCTGGTTCCATCAGCTTGCCGGATGGTGCCATCTGGCCGGAGGAGATTGACTTTTGAATGCGAGAGATCCGTGCTGGTAGAACCGTGTGGAACATCGCAATGTTAAAGTTACTTTCACAGGCGATCTCAGCTGCCATGCCTTCGTAAAGTTCAGTGCGGGAAACCTGAGAGAAACCAGCAACCACACGAGAACCTTCCTTTTGGGTTCGGTCCGGGATGATCACCATGGCCGGAGCCATTGCTGCCTGTGCTGCTCGGGCTCCAACATGCAGGGTCACTTGCTCAACAACACCATCAACCAGACTGTAAACCCGTGTCTTTTTCAGTTCTATTTCAGCCTGCTCAAGTGTGGACTGGGCACTTGCCAGTTGTGATGGAAGAGTAGAGTGCGCTTGCACTTTTGCAGCTTCCAGTTTTGCTTTCGCTGCTTTCACATCTGCCACACTAGTGTCTCGCTGCGAAATCGCACGTTCCAATCGGGCTCGCTGGAAGGCTGCAGAGTTTTTCATCTTAAGCTCTTCGTGGTCCGCCAATGTCATCTCAGCCTGATTCAGACCTGTTTTGGCTGCATCCAGCGCTGCATCTGCAGTTTCCACTTCCAGATGTGCGGTTTTGATAGCGCTTTTGATTTCGTCAATCTTGCGGTTTGCATGATCAACTTTGGCCTTTTCCATTGCACTTTCTGTACTGAACAGCGGGTCGCCAACTTTGACACGGTCGCCACCAGTGACGAAGACCTCCGTGACTGTTCCGCCGTTTTCGGCAACAACAGGAACCGTTTTGAAAGGCACGATGCCAGTGAACGACTTCGGGTAGTAATAGAACACCGCAAAGAAGACGGCGAGAGCCATAAACACCCATAAAACCAAGGCATAATGCACGTTGTAAAGAGTAATCGGCATGCCCTTCCAGCGCAGGTACCATACCCGCAGCACGAAAGGAAAAGAGGTGACAAGAAGCTCAATCATTTGTTTGCCTCCTGCATTTTAGGAGTCCACCACAGCATAAAATCGCGAGCGATCGCTGTAAGGATCAGGGAGGCCGGAAGCAAAATGCTGAAATGAGACAGGGCCGGCATAACTTCATAGGCAAGGGCTACAGTCAACATCACTGGCACTGTTGTGCGAAGCGGTGTTCCCTTTGCCTTGTGTTCCGCATAGCGGTCAAAGCGGGAATAAAGATGCACAATCAAAAGAAAGGCCAGAAAGAAAACAACAATACTGACAATGGAGTAACTGTCAGATTCTCCTGGTGGAACCCACCAGCGTGGTTCACCACCTGCCGCTGAGGCTTCGGTGGTTAATGCGCCAACTACCATGACGCTTGAAAGGATGATCGACTTCACGGTGAATGTCCTTTGCTTTGATTAGAAAGCTACCGTCCTAGGCAGCACCGTTTGTTGATGTTCGTAAATTAACGTATGAGCAAAGGACGTTCTTTAGAGTTCTGGCCATCGATTTTTGATTTCTGGACATTTGAGAGGCTAATCGACGCAAAAGAATGTTGAGGCGCCCCTCTCAGGCAGATTGGAAGTCAGCATGACACGCATAAGCGCCTACCGATTGCGCCATGCAGCGCAAGTATATGGGCGGGAGCCAAACGCGGCTCTCGGCTTTGACAAGATCCTGGAGGCTGTCGGTGTTTCAGTGGAAGAGCTGAGCAACGCAACAGCCAGAATAGATCTGCAACGAGAAGCCGCCGCGCTGGAAACAGCCTGCGAGGCATTGGAGGACCCAACCTTCGCGGCTCGCGCTGGCCTCGCATCACCGGGAGCGAAGACACTACTGGCGTATTTGGCTCAGGCCAGTGACAACATCGGACAGGTGTTTCGCTTCGCGCAAAAATACTACGCATTGGAAGACCCGGATCTTCGCTTTGATCTGGATGGCAGTGAAGCTGAGCCCACCATTTGCCTGAGCAGTGACATTCTCAGCGCGCATCAATTCCCAAGACATCGCGAGTTTCTGGTGTTTGGCTTGCTCAAGCGCACAGAGCAAATTGCAGGTGATGGCTTTGGAAAGATGTCCGTCATGTTGGAATGTGAGGACACAGAGCACTGCGCGCGTCTTTCTGAGTTGGCAGACTGCGAGGTTACAGGCGTTCAATCAATCAACGGCGTGAGGTTGCCCACTGGTGGGTTCGAGTTTCAGATCGCCACTTCCGACACAGCTTTGCGAGAGCATTTGCTGAAACATGGAGAGGAACGACTGAGCCAGTTGCCGCAAAACCGAACCGGCCTGTCTGCCAAAGTCATCAAACTGGTGCGCTCCCGCTTACCCGGCAGCCTGCCGAGCGGTGATGAGGTTGCCAAAGAACTCTGCATGACCCGCCGGACCCTGACGCGCAAACTCTCCGAGGAAGGCACCAACTTCAAGTCTCTGGTGGAATCTGCCCGTTGCGATCTGGCAAAGCGCTTGCTGGTGGGAACAGACAGCATCGCCCAGGTCGCCTTCCTGCTCGACTTCGCCGACCAAGCTGCCTTCTCCGTCGCCTTCAAACGCTGGACCGGCGCCACCCCCGCAGTATTCCGCAAGGCGAAGACGTAGAGAACATGAGCCTTTGCAAAACCTCCCCTACTTCGCCAGCAGGTCGGAGGTGCTTAGGAGGTCCATGAAGGTGCGGACGTTGAGGGAGAGTTGTTTGCTGCTGGGGTAGATGGCGTAAAGGCCTTGTGTTGGGGTAGTGTAGCCTGTCAGGATGTGTATCAGCGCTCCGGTTTGCAGAGCCTCCTCGGCTGCTCTTTCCGGAAGTAGGGCGACGCCAATTCCCAAAGCGGCAGCACTGGATGCCATGGAGATGCTTTGGGCAGCCAGCCTTGGTTTATGCCGTGCGAAAAATTCTGTGCCTTTGCCGTTCACCATGCGCCATGTGGTCTGCCCCAATGTGGCTCCGTGAACAATGGAAGGAAACTCTGCCAGATCCTCCAGCTTTTTCGGCTCTCCTAAAACCTCCAGAAGCTTTGGACTGGCGCAGAGAATGCGGTGGGTGGAGGACAGTTTGCGGGCTATCAACGATGAATCCTGCAACTCGCCGAAGCGTAGCGCCAGATCAATCCGCTCCTCAATCAGGTCTACATATTCATCGCTCAGCAACAACTCCACTCTGGTTTTGGGATAGCGGGCAAGATACGTCGCCACCACATCACCAAAGGCTCCCTCCCCAAATGCAGCCGGGGCCGCGATGCGCAAGATGCCTGAGGGCGTTGCCGTGCTTTCATCCACCAGCTGGGTTGCTGCGGAAAGCTCATCCACGCCGCGCTTGCACCGCTCATAAAAGGATCGCCCGATGTCCGTAAGGGTGACTTTGCGCGTTGTCCGGTGAAACAAGCGCACGCCGAGGCTTTCCTCCAGAATGCTGATCTTGCGACTGATGCTGCCTTTGGGTATGCCAATGACCTCTGCCCCACCGGAAAATGTACCCGCATCCGCGACAGCTACAAAGGCTGCGATTGCATTCAGATCAGCCATATCTGCCCCATCTCATTAACTCATATAGGAAACAGTAAAGCGCATTTAGTGCAGATTGTGCAACAATAAATTCTCACCTAATTTTCCCCTACAGCAAGTTCATCACACAAGAACAACTCAAACCACGAGGAACATCAGATGTTCTCAGCATTGAAGCCAGTGATCGCAGCCGTAGGGATTGCACTCTTTTCAACCAGTTTGCCGGCCCTTGCCGACGCACCAAAGATCAAGACCGTGAACGGTGTCGCGTCTTACCCGGAAGGGTATCAAGGCACTCCGGTTCGGGCAGCGGATGAAGATCCATTTCTGTCCCCCACAAACTCTGCACTCATCCTCATCGACTACCAACCGCCAATTCTGGCAGGGGTTAAGAACATTGATCATGAAACGCTGATCAACAACACAACCGGCCTCATCAAAACCGCCGTCATCTACGATATCCCGATCATCTTCAGCCACGTTGCCGTGGGGTTGAACGGGTATGACCCGATGATTGAAGAGCTGCAGAAGCTTGCTCCAAATGCCGTTTTTATTGACCGCACAAGCGTCAACGCCTGGGAAGAGCCAGAGTTTGTTGAAGCGGTGAAAGCAACCGGACGCAAAAAGCTCATCATGGGCGGTCTCTGGACGGATGTCTGCCTCGCCTATCCTGCAATTGAAGCAGAGGCAGCTGGCTATGATGTGTATGTGCCAGAAGACGCCGTCGGTTCCATCACCCAGCTCAGCCACGAAAACGGCATGCGCCGCATGATTGAAGCCGGCGTCGAGCCAATCACCTGGAACGTTGTTCCTGCTGAACTGCAGCGCGACCATGCCCGCACCGACAAGCTGCAAGCTGTCACCCGCGTCTTCATGGAGCACCTGTTCAAAGTGGATCCTGACCAGACCTGGTGACCAGCAATATTGGGGAGCAGAAGCTCCCCTACCAACCCAATCAAACCCATAGTTAAAGCGAGAGATCCCATGAAACTCTATTCAGCCCCTGGTACTTGCGCCACCGCCATGCACATCGCTCTTGAATGGATCGGCAAGCCTTATGAAGTCGAGCACGTCGATTTCCCGACCATGAAGTCTGAAGAGTATCTCAAACTAAACCCGTCTGGTGTTGTGCCAACACTGGTGGATGGTGACCTTGCTCTGCCAGAAGGTATGGCAATCCTCCTGCATCTGCTGGATCAGAACCCGCAAGCGAACATTGGACCAGCCGCAGGCACTGCAGACAGAGTGCATCTGCACCGTTGGCTTGCCTACCTTTCCGGCACGCTGCACCCGTATTTCTGGCCAGTGTTCATGCCAATGCGCTTCACCACAGATGCAAATGGCTATGACGACGTGAAAGCCGCTGCAAAGCAGCTGGTCGACAAAGCTCTGACGCAGATTGACCAGCATCTTGAAGGCCGGGACTGGATGGTTGGCGAGACAAAATCCGTTGCAGATGCCTTCCTCTACGCCATGGCAAGCTGGGCCTATGGGTTTAAAAAGCCAACATCTGAGTACAAGAACATCGACGCTCTGGTGCGCAAACTGGCCGCTGATCCCGCTGTTCAACAAGTTCACGCAGCACAAGGGACATCCCCAAAAGTCCCTGTTGCTGCCTGATGGCCCTCCAATAACGACATAGGGGCCGAAGCGCCCTCGGGTGGTGACAGTTTCTCCGCCCGGGGGCGTCTGATCCGACCTTGCATGCCATCCCAAAGCCAGTGAGAGACCCCATGAACACGCAGTCCAACCCCATGATGGAAGTACCCGTCAACACAATGCTTTTGCGCATGGCAGCCCCCATCAGCCTTGGCATGCTTTCCACCTTCCTGTTCCAGATCGTCGACAGCTATTTTGTCGGCAAGCTGGGGTCCAATGAACTGGCGGCTCTGGCGTTCTCCTCCAGTGCTTTCTTTCTGTTTGCCGCAGTGTTCATGGGGTTTTCAGTTGGCGTTTCCTCGGTCATCGCCAAGGCGGTCGGTTCCGGTGAACGCCAGAAGGCCAAAATGCTGACCATGGTGTCTCTGGCGCTTGTGGTCCTTGTCGCCGTTTCTCTCAGCTTTGCCGGGCGCGCGTTTGTTGGCCCGACGTTCTCCGCACTTGGTGCTTCAAAGGACATCCTTCCTTTGCTCGATGCATACATGGGCACGCTTTATCTGGGTCTCCCACTGCTGATGCTTGGCATTGTTGGCAGTGGCGCAGCGCGGGCTGTTGGCATCACCAAGCAAACGGAAGTGGTTTTTGGCATTTCCGGTGTGATCAATCTGGTCTTTGACTATCTGCTCATCTTCGGCATTGGCCCGTTTCCTGAGCTGGGTCTGGCAGGGGCGGCCTGGGCTACAGTGCTGTCCTTTGGCTTCATTTTTCTGGGTGTGATGTTCATCCTCACCCGGCAAAACCTGATTGGCTTGAGCAAACTTGACGGCGCGCTGTCTGGCCTTGCGGAAATTCTGAAGTTCTCTCTTTCAACAATCTCCATGCAGATGCTTGTGCCAACCACCGGCATTTTCACAACCTTCCTGCTGGCTGATTATGGGTCGCAGGCTGTTGCCGCCTTTGGGATTGTTGGCCGAATTGAATCCCTCGCCCTGATCGGCATCTTCGCCGTTTCCATGGCCGTCACCCCGTTCATTGCGCAAAACTTTGGGGCGAAGGAACATGAACGTATCGACCAGGCGGTCATCTTTGCAGGCAAAGCCTCGTTTTATCTCGGCATCCTTCTGTTCGCCATCCTCGCTCTGCTTGGCCCTTCCATCGCAACCATTTTCTCTGATGATCCAGCAGTCATCAATTTCGTGAGCATCTACTTCAAGATCGTTGCAGTCTCCTACGCATTTCAAGGTCTTGTCGCAGTCACCGTCGCCATCTTCAACGGCCTGCAGATGCCGCGCATTGCACTGAAGATTATGCTGGTGCGCACCTTCGTGCTGGTCTTCCCGTTGCTCTTCATAGGTTCAAAGCTTGGGCTCTGGTGGATCCTCGCAGGTCTTGCAGTCGGTAACATCCTCGCCGCCACCTATGCCGCATACCTGATGCGCCAGTCCGAACGAAAATGGAACCGCCCCACTGCAAAGGCAAAACCGTGGTTGGAGTTTGGGCAGGATCTGAGGAAGCTAATTTCAATTGCAAAGAGCTAAGACCAAAAAAGGCCTCTCGCGATGAGAGGCCTTTTGGTTTTTGTCTCAGATAACCGAGTAACGCTTAGAGCGTGTTGCGTTCATTTGCATTCACGCCTCACGCTCTAATTTCTTTACTTTCAGCGAATTCTTGTCGTTTGATTGAATTCAATCAAACGGAACGCGCTCTAGTCGTAGAGGACTGCTGCGATTTCTGGGTCGTCTATGTTGGAGGCGTCGTAGTAGTAGAAGCCGGTGTCGATGTTGGATGGGACATCTTTGCCCTGTGAGGCCATGACGGCGGCTTTGACGGTTTCATATCCGATGCCGACCGGGTTCTGGGTGATCGCGCCTGCCATCAGTCCGCTGCGGACGGCGTCTTTTTGGGCGCGGCCAGAATCGTAACCGATGATCACAACATCTTTGCTGCCCATTTCACGAACACCGTTGGCTACACCGATGGCAGAACCTTCGTTGGTGCCGAAGATGCCTTTGATGTCCGGATTCGCGGTCAGGATCGCTTTGGTCAGCTCGGTGGATTTGAGCTGGTCGCCGCCGCCATACTGAACGGTGACAACTTCAATCTCCGGATAGTTTTTCATCTGGTTGAGGAAGCCATCACGGCGGTCGATGCCGGTGCGGCTGGTCTGGTCATGGGCAACCACGGCCACCTTACCGCTTTTACCGATCAGCTCTGCCATTTTGTCAGCTGCGAGATTGGCTGCGGCCACGTTGTCGGTTGCGGCCAAAGCCACCGGAATTTCACTCTCTACGCCGCTGTCAAATGCGATGATCGGAATACCAGCGGACTGTGCCTGACGCAGCAGTGGAATAGCGGCCTGACTGTCCAGCGCGGCAAAGCCGATTGCTGCCGGGTTTTTCGCCAGCGCTGCGGCCAGCATGTCGATCTGGCGATCAACCATGGCTTCGCTGTCCGGGCCCTCAAAAGTGATTTCAACGTTCAGCTCAGCGGCTGCGTTATCTGCACCTGCCTTTACAGCCTGCCAAAACTGGTGCTGGAAGCCCTTGGAGATCAGCGGGATGTAAACCTTATCCGCTGCGAATGAAAGCGAGCTGGTTGCAAGCAATGTTGCTGAGGCCAAAGCCCCAATCAGAGTACGACGTGTAAACATAATATTTCCTCCCAATGAAATAATTCAGAGCGTGTTCCGCTGGATTGGATTCAATCAAACGATAAGAATTCGCTCCACTAAAGATGCTGGGACAAAAGCGCCCCAACCGCTTTTAAGCATGAGCTTTTTTCTTGCGGGCCATATCCGCATAGACGGCCAGAATGATGATCGCGCCTGTCACCACGGTCTGCCATTCCTGAGCAACAGAAAGCACACGCAGACCGTTGGTCAGCACCGCCATGATCAGTGCCCCGATCAGCGTTCCCATGATGGTGCCGCGACCACCGGCCAGAGACGTTCCGCCAATCACCACAGCAGCGATTGCTTCCAGCTCATAGCCAAGACCAAGGGCTGGCTGAGCGGAATTGAGGCGGGACGCGATGAGAATTCCCGCAATACCGCAGATCCCACCTGCAAGCGCGTAAATTCCCATTTTCCAGGCATCCGTGTTGACGCCGGACAGGCGCACGGATTCCTCGTTGGAGCCAAGTGCGAAGGTGTAGCGGCCCAGAACAGTTCTTCCCAGAACATAGGAAGCTGCAATCGCAACAAGGAACAGGATCAACACACCATTGGGGATCTGAAAGCCCGGAAAGACAGCACCGATCACGGAGCCGCGGGAAATGAGATCAAACCCCGGCGTGTCGTTGAAATAAATTGGGCGTGTGCCGGAGATGACGAGGGACAGGCCCTTCAAAATCAGCATCATGCCAAGCGTTGCGATGAAGGGTGGCACCTTCATTTTGGCAACGAATGTGCCGGAACACAGACCGCAGAGCGCACCAGCGCCAATGGCAGCGACAACGCCAAGCGGCAGGGGCAGGCCCCAGTATGTGAGCACCACTCCGGCGATCACCGCACAGAAGGTCATCATGGTGCCGATGGAAAGATCAATACCGCCGGTGATGATGATAAGCGTTGCTGCAATGGCCAGAACGCCGTTGACCGATGTCGCCTGCAAAATGGCGATCATGTTGGACATCTGCATGAAGTTTGGCGAGGCCAGACCAAAGCCGATAAGCAGCACAATCAAGCTGGCAAAGGCGAGCAGCTTCTGGTGTGCGCCGGAGCTCACAAAACGACCGATAAGGTTCTTTTGCGGGGTTAAGGTGGTGTCTGTCATTGAACTTCACTCACAATTTGCGCAGCTGGGTCGCGTTGTGTTGCAAGGCGCATAATGTCTTCTTGCGTTGTTGAACTGCCGCCCGGCAAAATGCCTGTCAGGCGGCCTTCGCACATCACCGCGATGCGATGGCTGAGGCGCATAACCTCTGGCAGTTCGGAGGAGATGACGATGATCGCGCAACCCTGCTCTGCCAGTGAGTTCAACAGCTTATAAATTTCGGATTTTGCCCCCACATCAATGCCGCGTGTGGGCTCATCAAAAATGAGGATGTCGCAGTCGCGCAGCAGCCACTTGGCGATGACCACCTTTTGCTGGTTGCCACCAGACAGGAACTGAAGCTCCTGCTTGTCAGAGGGCGTTCTGATTTCCAGCTGCTTGATGTACTTGGCGGCGACCTCTGCCATGCCAGCTTCATTCAGCACGCCAAGTCGATTGCAGAACTGGTCCAAACTGGCCATAGCCACATTGGCGCGCACATCCATACCTGTTGCCAGGCCGAAGTGCTTGCGGTCCTCTGACAGATAACCAATGCCAACCTGCACGGCGTCCGACGGGCTGTTGATTTTGCATTTGTGGCCATCCACCCAGACTTCACCTGAATCCAGCGGGTCTGCGCCAAAGATTGCACGGGCCACTTCTGTGCGCCCTGCCCCCATGAGCCCTGCAAAGCCGAGGATTTCGCCTTTCTTGAGCGCAAAGCTGACATCGCGGATTTCAGTTCCCCGGTTCAGGCTTTTCACTTCCAGAGCAACGTCTGCCGCTGAAAGATCCGGCACCTCAACGGCTTCCTCTTTCACCTCACGGCCAACCATCATGGAAATGATCTCGTTGACCGGCGTATCAGCGGCAGGAACGGTGCCTACATACTCGCCATCGCGCATGACGGTGACGCGATCGGAGATCTGTTTCAGCTCGTCCATCTTGTGGCTGATATAGATGATGCCTACACCTTCTGCTTTCAGACGACGGATGATGGTGAACAGTTCGGCGATTTCCTTATCGTTCAGCGCAGCGGTCGGCTCATCCATGATCAGCACCTGCGAGCGATAGGAGAGTGCCTTGGCGATCTCCACCATCTGCTGCTTGGCAATGGTCAGGTTGCCAACCAGCACGTCAGGCTGCAAATCCAGCGCCATGCTCTGAAAGATGTCGCGGGTCTTCTGGTTGAGCGCAGCCTCATCGAGACGTCCAAATCTCAGGCGCGGCTCGCGGCCAATGAAGATATTCTGCGCTGCTGTCAGATCATTCATCAGGCTGAGTTCCTGATGTATGATGCCTATTCCGAGGTCTTGCGCTTCTCGCGGCCCTTTTGGGTCAGCCACTGTACCGTTGATTTCAATCTTACCGCCGTCACGTGTGTAAACACCGGAAAGCACTTTCATCAAGGTGGATTTGCCTGCTCCGTTCTCTCCCATCAGGGCGTGAACTTCGCCGGCACGCAAGTCAAACTGCACATTCTTCAGGGCGTGCACACCCGGAAACGTCTTTTCAATACCCGTCATCCTGACGATGGTATTCATTTTTTTCTCCCCCCAATACTGGCCTGCAAACCTCAGTGAGAACGCACAGATCCCGACTGGTGCTGCGACTGCAGATCAGCAATATGAAATGGCTGAGACACCCGGTTGATACCTGACTGCGTGCAGCACTCCTCCCAGAGTTCTGCCGCAGCCCCCGTTGCCTCATTTGCACGCCTCCCCCAATCCGAACACCGGACCCACTTGGCGAGGAAGCGCTTTAGCTCTGGATCACGCCCTTCTTGATAATGACGTTGCCATACTTGCGTGTCGTGCCTGTCACCACAACGCAGGTGGCCTTCCTGGCTTTTTCATAGAACGCAAACCGCTCGACAAAGGTGATTTCAGCTCCTGCAGGCAGAGCGCTCTGGTAGTCGTCCACCAGTCCATCCGGCAGTTGGTCGCCTTCCACGGCGGCCATCATCATCACGTTTTCGGGGTCATACTGGTCCAGCTCCCAAAGCGGCATGACGGCTTTGAGCAGATCTGTCGCTTCGCACCCATCAGCACGCAGCACGGTGTCGCAAACGGAATAGGCCGGAAAATGCGCATCGCTGAACACGATCTCTTCTCCATGACCCATCTCGTGCAGGATCTTTAACAGGTCCGGGAAAATGATCGGGTTGATCCCTTTAAGCACTTAAGCCCCCACTCACACCATGTGCCCGCCACCACCGGGCGGGTCAAACAAACACCCAGACTTCCAGCAGGGTTGAAGAAAGCTCAGAAGTCCGCCGCGAATAAATGTACTATGAAGAACCAGAGAGGCTGTTCGCCTCGTGATTCCGTCTTCAGGCTGATGCCGTCGCATTCCGACAAACGCTCTCGGGGCCAGCCCTTTGGTTTCCCGGAAAAGGCAACATCAATCCATTGCTAATTCGTGTTAGCAAACTAGCAAAGCTCGCCGTTTAATCAAGAACAATTTTCTATTTTGCCGATTTTGAGCGCATTTTAAGAAACGGCCCTAGCGTCAGATTCACTTGAATTTTTGGTTGGTCAAAAGCCGGTAGTAACGCCTTCAGGCAAGCGCTCTATAATGCACGAACGACAATGATCTGGCTCCCGTGAGACCCAAAGATTATGGTCTACCACCGGTCAGAAACCTTTGATTCAGGAACAAAAAACAGATGCCAAAAGCCTATTGGATTGCCCGCGTCAATATCAAAAATCCTGATATCTATCGGTTCTATATCGAGGCCGCTCCAAGCGTTCTGCGAAAACACACTGGCCGCATCCTTGCGCGCGGCGAAAGGGCGGAGCAACTCGAGGGTCAAGAATACCATCGTCATGTCATCGTGGAGTTTGACAGCATGGAAGCCGCTTTGAACTGCTACAACTCCCCCGAATACCAGACCGCCCGCGAGTTTCGAATTGGCATCGCTGATGTGGAAACCGTGATCGTTGAAGGCGTGGACTAACCGCATATTGGCACGAAAAAACGGGTAGGTCTTGCGACTCACCCGTTCTCATTTCAATGCTCAGATTGCGTCTGCTCAGCCCGGTTTTGGGGCCTTGAAAGCAGATTCGGTCAAGTGCTCCAGCAGCAAGCCGGATTGCTTGACGGCTTCTTCCTCATTGCCCATGGCAACCGCGCGCATGATTGCTTCATGATGATACGAGCATAACAGGTTGTCGGATTTGTCTTTGTTGGCAAACCAGAACCGGCGTGACTGGCTCTGCACGCGAGCGAGGCTATGATGGAAGTATGGGTTGTTGGTCGCTTCCGTCACGATGCGGTGGATGTCCTGCAGATTGGACAGCAGCGACTTCTCATCCTCATCCTTCGCGCTTTGCACGATGAGTGACCCGAGCGCCAGCATCTCGCGGCGCTGGTCGGTTGAGGCGCGCATGGCCGCAAATCTCAGGCAGATCGGTTCAATTTGCTTGCGCACTTCCAGCAGCTGCAATTGCTGCTCTGCGGTGATGGAGAGGAATTGAACCCCTTTGCGCGGATGGATGGCCAGCATCTCATCCTGCTCCAGCGCCTGAAGCGCCTCACGAACGGGCGTTCGGCCCAGATCCAACAGAGAGGCGAGTTTGTTTTCAGAGTACAGAGCTGAAACATCAAGCTCGTTGAAAAACAACTTTCTCTCAATTTCCGTGCGCGCAAGCTCAGCCTGAGTTTTCTGGTGAGCCACGGTTACCCCCTGTTTTAAAAGCATTATTTCTGCGTCAGTTGTATCACAGTGTAGCACAGTGCATTCCCGATTTGCCAGCGGTCTCTTCTTTTCTTTTGCTGCTATGTCAGCCGATTGGATCTTGTTTGGCGGTTTTTCACTCGGCTGCCATATCAGTTCTGGACCCCTCCTAGATAATGTAACCTATCAGTCTTTCGCATTGTGTCATTCTGTCACGCAAAAACCACTTAGATTTCATGGGTTCTCTGCGCTTTGCGGATTTTAGATAAACTAAAAAAGCTAAAGTAATTAGGGTTTTATCATGAACTGATACTCTGAAATTTACCGAAACCCTCTGGCATGTCAGCACATCATTATTGGCATATCAGAAGCCAGTATTTAATGATATTTATCGATTTCTAAGGGTTATTACCATTGCTCTAGCCGCCATTTTTTGCTTTTAAGGTTGCTAATATGTCAGTTTTGAGGATATGTTTCCGAAAACTGTCCTCATGGACTCAGAACTAAAGCAAACAGCCATAAATTGTGGCATACAAGGTAAGCACCCATGAAAAACTGGAAAGAGACTGCCCTAGCAGAAACCGCATCTCCTGTTCTTGCTGAAGCAGATGTTGTTGTTTGCGGTGGTGGCCCATCTGGTGTTGCTGCGGCTGTTATGAGTGCCCGCAGCGGTTTGAAGACAATCCTCATCGAGAAAAACGGGTTTTGTGGCGGCGGTGCAGTTGCCGGCCTGTCAGGTACTATCTGCGGTCTGTTCCTCACCCAGGACGACATCGAAAACAAAGACGCCAAGCAAATTGTTTTCGGTTTTGCAGAAGAGTTTCGTGCTCGCCTGCTGGCCAAAGGCGGTGCAACCGCCCCACAAATCTACGGCAACACCCACGTGGTGACCTTTGATCCGCTGATCTGGCGCGAAGCTGCGGACGATCTGCTTGAGGAATCCGGCGTTCAGTGCCTCTACCACACCTACATGACCGAGGTGGTCCGCGATGGCGATGAGATCACCGCGATCCGTGTAGACTCCAAGGCAGGCAGCACTTTCCTCAAAGCAAAAGCATTCATCGACACGTCAGGAGATGCGGCTCTCGTGACGAAAGCGGGGTGTGAGTACAGCTTCGGCGATAAGGGTGCCATTCAGAACCCGACCATGATCTTCCGTCTGTCAGACGTGGTGGAAAGCGATTTCTACGATTACTTCGGCAAGAACACCATCTGCCCGCCTGACATGATCGAACAGCTGAAAACAGCTTTCGAGAGCAGAGAGTACGACACACCCCGCAACAAAGTCTGGGTGTTCCCAACCCCGCAGAAGGGCGTGTTCCTGATGAACTGCACCCGTCTGGCAGGTCAGGACAACCGGCTGTTGAACGTGGTGAACCCTGCTGACTTCACATACGCGGAAGTCTATGGCCGTCGTCAGGCGCGCGAGTACCACCGCTTCTTCAAGGACAAGATCAAAGGCTTTGAAGAGTCCCAGCTGATTGACATGCCACCGGAAGTGGGCATTCGCCAGACACGGACCATCAGCGGCGAAACCACCCTGACAAACGAGCATGTTGCAAACTGCGACAAGCCTGAGGACGGCGTGGTCCGCTCCTCCTGGCCGATTGAGATGCACGCCGGTGAGAAGAGCAAACTGCACTGGCTGATGGAAGATTACTATGAGGTTCCATACGGCACGCTGGTGCCGAAGGAGCTGGACAACGTGATTGTCGCGGGACGGTGCCTGAGCGCCGAACACGAAGCGCTCGCTTCTGCCCGCGTTACTGCCCAGTGCTTTGAGCTGGGACATGCGGCGGCTGTGGCGACAAAACAGAAAATCGACAAAGCGATCAATTACAGGGATGTCGACACAAAAGAGCTGCGCGAGGCGATGCGTGCGGCTGGCAGCGCTCTGTAAAAAGTCGGGCAATAAGGAAGGTGCCTCAAGGCACACTGGGAGTTAAAAATGGAAGACTGCAGAATTAGCCGGGTCGAGCTTTATGCTTTGGCTGATGAGAATGCGCCCCCTATTCCCTGGGCGGATAATCAGGAACCTCTGCTGTACACCAACAACATTGTACGCCTGTTCACCGAGGATGGAACCGAGGGTCTTGGCGCAACTATGAGCTACACAGAGAACTTCTTTGATCGGTGCATCATTGAATCTCTGCGTACCATCGTTCCCGGTCTCATCGGCAAAAATCCGCTGATGACTCAGGAACTCAACAACTGGCTTGGAGCACGCTGCACCTGGGGTGGACTGCCAGCGAAGTCTCCAATCGACATTGCAGCATGGGACATTAAGGCCAAAAAGGCCGGAATGCCGCTTTACATGTTGCTTGGCGGCGCCCGGACCAAAATCAAGTCCTACGCCTCCACGCCAATGTTCGACACTGTAGAGGAATACTTCCCTTACATTGACGACTGCATTGCGCACGGCTTCACAGCAATCAAACTGCACTGCTACTGCATCTATGAAAAGGATGTGGCGCTGGTGGAAGCTGTGCAGGCCAAATACGGCTCTACCGGCATCCGTTTCATGCTGGACACAGCGACGTTCTACACACCCGCACAAGCCATGAAGATGGCCAAGTGGATGGAACGTCATGACTGGGAATGGCTTGAAGCGCCAGTTTCCGACTACGACTACAAGACCTATCAGCGCCTTGTCGCCAATACGGATCTTGAAATTTCCAGTCATGGCAACTGCCTGCTCACATTGCAGGAAGTTACGCACGCGCTGAGCACTGGGATGTGGTCAGACGTGCGTCAGGACGCAACTGTTTGCGGCGGCATTACTCAGCTGAACAAATGCTTCGCGATCGCGGCCGGCCACAGCAAAAACCTGGAAATCCAGAGCATGGGATACACCCTGACACAGGCTGCCAACCTGCATGTCGCTCTGGCTCACGACAACTGCAATTACTTCGAGCAGTTCTACCCTTACGAGGCGTTTGAACTGGCAAGTAAAACCCAAATCCGCACAGACAAAGAGGGATATGTGCACGCGCCGGCGGGCAACGGGCTCGGCGTGGAAATGGATTGGGACGCAGTGAAGGAAGCATCTTTCGCTTCTTTCGTCTTCGAATAATAAATGGGGGCATCCATGGCTAAACTACAACTGGATAAGACGAACTTCTTCGTCGGGGGCATTGCGGTACTCCTACCGACAATGGGCATTCTGGCAGCGGACATTGCTGCACCGGGCTCCGGTAAAGAAGTTATCTCTTCTTTGAAGAGCTATCTGACAAACGAATTTGGCGCGTTCTACATGTGGGCAGCGATCTTGTCGCTGATCTTCTGTCTGAGCGTTTCCTTCAGCAAGTACGGCAACATCGTACTTGGTGAGGCGGATGAAAAGCCTGAATACAACACGATCTCCTGGGTCGCGATGATCTTCAGTGCAGGCATCGGCGCCGGCATCCTCTGGGGTGGCGCCAGCGAGTGGATCTACTACATGTCCACACCGCCACTGGGTCTTGAGCCAGGCACAGAGCTGGCCAAAGAATGGGCCATCACCACGGGCATGTTCCACTGGGGTCCTAGTGCCTGGGCACTCTACTCCGTGTGTTCCATCACCATCGGCTATTACTATTATGTCCGCAAAGACCCGGTTCTGAAAGTTTCAGAATCCTGTAAGGGCGTTTTGGGTACACGTGCAAAAGGCCCTCTGGGCAACGTGGTCGATATCTTCATCATGATCGGTCTGGTGACTGCAAGTGCGACCAGCCTTGGTCTGGGCACACCGGTTGTTGCCGCTGGCTTCTCTAAAGTGCTTGGCATTGAGCACGGCACCTCCATGAACCTTGCAGCTCTTGCAATCGTGGTTGCGCTGTTTGCTGCAAGCTCCGCGCTTGGCCTGAAAAAAGGCATGGCGAAGCTGTCCAACTTCAACATCTTCCTGGCGGTTGGCCTGCTGATCTTCGTGCTGTTCTTCGGCGGCTACTTCCTGACCACCATCAAGTCCTTCACCACTTCTGTTGGTGCGCTTGTGACAAACTTCGTCCGTCTGAGCACCTACATGGAGCCATACGCAGAGAACTCCACCTTTGTGTCTGACTGGACAATCTTCTACTGGGCATGGTGGGTTTCCTACGGTCCGTTCCAGGGTCTCTTCTTCGCGAAGATCTCCCGTGGCCGTACGATCCGTGAGATGGTTCTGGGCACCCTGTTGTTCGGCTCTCTGGGCACTGCAGTGTTCTTCGCAATCTTCGGCAACTACGGCATTGGCCTTCTGGACGCAGGCATCTTTGATGCACCTGCAGCACTGGCAGCTGGTCAGAGCTCCTTCACCGTGATCATCGACATGTTTGCGAATCTGCCACTGGGCACTCTGTTCATCATTGGCCTGTGCGTTTCTGCAATCGTGTTTATGGCAACCACCTTTGATGCGGCATCCTTCTCTCTTGCAGCGATGACCACCAAAGAGCTGCCAGATGGTGCGGATCCAGCACTTTGGAACCGCCTTGTCTGGGCTCTGTTCCTGGGCATCATCCCAGTGGTGATCAACCTGATCGGCGGCGACCTGGGCACCATCCAGATCTCAACGGTTGTTGGCGGATTGCTTATGGTCATCATCCTCGGCATTGTTGCAGTCTCGTTCCTCAGAGAACTGCACCGCGACATTGCCAACGGTGTCGAACTTCCAATGCGCAAAAAATAATAAAGCACATGAGGGCGCCAGCAAAAACTGGCGCCTTTCTCTTAGGAGCACATCATGTCACTGGCACTTAACCCAGCAGTCGCACCCATCAAGTCCGTCGAGTTTATTCCGGTCAATTACAAAGCCAGCAACTGGAGTCAGAACACGGTTGTCGTCAAGGTTACAGACGAAAACGGTGTCTACGGCCTCGGCGAAGCTGACGGATCTCCGGACGCAATTCTCGCTTATTCCAATATTGAAACTGAACATAAATGGCTGACGAACCTGACCGAAAGAGTCATTGGCCGTCTGCCGATCGAAATCAACGCCATCTGGGACTCCATGTATGACGCCACGCAGTGGCAGGGCATGCGCGGACTGGGCATGTTCGCCCTCTCCGGCATCGACATGGCGCTTTATGACCTTGCGGGCAAACAGCTTGGCGTGCCAGCCTATCAACTGCTTGGCGGCACCAACAAAGACAAAGTCCATCCGTATCTGACACTGTATCCAGCCATTCCGGTGGATGCGTCTTTGGACGTTGCCATCAAAGGCTACGCCCCACTGCTTGAAAAAGCCAAGGCACACAACATCCGCGCGGTGAAAGTGTGCGTGCCGATCAAAGCAGACTGGAGCATCAAAGACGTCGGCTATTACCTGCGCGAACTGCGCGGTATATTGGGCCACGACACCGATATGATGGTGGACTACCTCTACCGCTTCACAGACTGGTATGACGTTGCCCGCCTGCTCAACTCCATTGAGGATCTGGAGCTGTATTTCGCAGAAGCGACGCTGCAGCACGATGACCTGAGTGGCCACGCCAAACTGGTAGAAAACACCCGCTCCCGCATTTGCGGTGCGGAAATGAGCACCACCCGCTTTGAAGCAGAAGAATGGATCACCAAAGGCAAGGTGCATCTGCTGCAGTCTGACTATAACCGTTGCGGCGGCCTGACAGAGCTGCGCCGGATCACCGAGATGGCGACCGCGCACAACGTGCAGGTGATGCCGCACAACTGGAAGACTGGCATCACCTCGGCAGCAGCGATCCATTATCAGTTCGCAGTCGGCAACGCGCCTTACTTTGAGTATGTGCATCCGGACTTCTGTGATGGGGAGCTGCGCAAGTATCTGGTGACGCCAGAAGCCGAGTTAGTGGATGGTGGCTTTGAAAAGCCAACCGCTCCAGGCTACGGAATCGACCTGAACCAGCAATTTATGGCAAGCCTGTGATCACGTTCGTCAGTCTGCACCCCTCCGCAGGCTGAAGATACGCACAGGAACGTTCTCCGCCCCGCCTCCATCTCGCTTTCCAGCCTCGCGTATCTGCAAAGCGTACCCAGGGGCGGAGAATCTCCTCCTGAGCCATTCAGGAAAATATTTCCCCTGGGTAGAGACGTACCCTGCCCACAACTCACCCTGGTCAAGCCCCATTGACCGGGGTGTTTTATGAGCTCACTTCAGCATACACACTTCCCTATACGTCAACTTGCCGGATTAGCCCCGTTAATTTGATAAAACGTTCCACCAAAACCACGCATTTTCACGTATATACAGGCATCTCGCCATCAATCTCACAGTTTCGTGAATTGATAAATTCTTCGAATCAACAAATATAATTAAGTATTAAACATCTCTTTATTAGAATAGATCAGAGGAAAAACATACTACAATTATTTGATCAACTGGTCAGTTTTTAGAATTATTTATCAGCAGGCAAACTTATTTTATCCAAATATATTAATATTTTGAATTGATATATTTGAAAGATTCAGATGTTTTATACCTAAAATAATATATTTTGCATTCTATTCACACATCGAGAGTTCGTCAATGATTCAACCAGTAGATGTGTTAATACTACTTTCTTCTGTGAATCCAAAGATCATTTATATTGCCTTTCAGTGCATCCCTCATACGTTTAGATGGTTTACTACTACTATTACTCTAGGGGAGATAATATGTTTAGAGATAATCACGTTGAAGAGGCAAGAGTTATTGAAGGGGGTGACGCGCCATATAGCACGACGACCCCATACTCTATTTCATCGGGTGACACTTTTGAGGGAACGCTGAGTTTTTCTGGCGATAAAGACGCAATTAAACTCGAGGTACAGGCCGGAGTAACTTACACAATTTCAATGGAAGGCATCGGAAGTGGGGGCGTTTCCGATACATACCTGTACCTTTACGATTCCAACACAAACGAAATCGCGACAGACGATGATGGCGGCAGCGGACGTAACTCCGAAATCACCTTCACCGCAACATCCAGCGGCACCTATTACATTGGCGCTGCATCCTACAATGATCGCTACACCGGTGACTACAGACTCTCCGTTGACGCAGACGGCGGACCAACTGACCCACCAACCGATCCAAACGCGTTCACCAACGACCAGATTGCAAGCCAGCTGACCGATGGGTACTGGAACAACTCAGGTCGTGGTCGTCGTGCGTTTGACGTGAGCCCGGGTGAGTCTCTCACCGTCAACCTCAATGGTCTGAACTCTTCTGGCCGTGAGCTTGCAACCAAAGCTCTGGAAGCCTGGACAAAAGTCACCGGTATCGACTTCCAGACTGTCAACTCCGGCGCTCAGATCACATTTGACGACAACGACAGCGGCGCTTACGCGAACTCTACCACACGCGGCAGCACTATCGTTTCTTCAACCGTGAATGTGAGCACTGACTGGGTTGCGCGTTATGGCACCGGCCTGGACGGTTATGCTTTCCAGACCTACGTGCACGAAATCGGTCACGCACTCGGTCTGGGTCATGCTGGCAATTACAACGGCAGCGCGACTTACGGCGTGGACAACCACTACTCCAACGATTCCTGGCAGGGCACAATCATGTCCTACTTTGATCAGGTGGAGAACACCAGCGTGGACGCAAGCCGTGCCTACGTCGTCACGCCAATGATTGCAGACATCCTTGCCATGCAGGACCTGTACGGCACAGCAACCGACCTGCGCACTGGGTCTACCGTTTACGGTGAAAACTCCACCGCTGGCGGTTACTATGACGACATTGCAGACCTGAACCCGGCCACGTTCACCATTATGGACAATGGCGGCAACGACAGCATCAACTTCAGTTCTGTCCGTGCTGACCAGAAAATCTCTTTGGTGGCAGAGACTTACTCTGACGTGAACGGTCTGACCGGCAACATGACCATCATGCGTGATACCGTGATCGAGAATGCTTATTCTGGTTCAGGTAATGATGAGCTGATTGGGAACGATGCCGACAACGGTCTCTATGCCAATGCTGGTAACGATACCCTCGAAGGAGGTCTCGGTGACGACACCCTTTCCGGCGGTTCAGGTCGTGATACCTTCGTGTTCAACATCAACTGCGGCGCAGACACGATCGTTGACTTCTCCAATGGCCTTGACTTCATGAGATTCGAAAGCGGTGCAGACAGCTTTGCAGACCTTACGATTCAAGACACTGGTGCAGACACACTCGTCAGCTACGACGGTGGTTCCATCACCCTTTCAGGTGTTGATTCCAGCCTCATCAATGCAGACGATTTCACGTTTGTATAAGAGGTAGAAAAATGTGCAACCTGCCGCAATGGCAGGTTGCATAATTATTTAATCAAATCATAAGTTTGCGGTATTTCCCTCATTTTCAATGCATGAGCAAAATTAAGTGTCTTACCCCTTTCAAATAGTGTGCGATTTACATACTATGGAAACCACAATTTTTGTTGGGGCATAATCACGAGTTTTGTAGCGTAACAGGCGTCCTATCGTTCGTTGGGAGGACGTGCCGCGCACTGAAGTTTGGGGCCAGGTGGTTTCGGGAGTATCTATGAGTACATCGAAGAGTGGGCAGCCAAAGCGCCCTATGGTGGCTGAGGCGTTTGCGGCGTCTCGGTCCGGGTATGCGGGTGTTGGGGTCTTGAGTCTGGTCATCAACCTGTTGATGCTGACGGGTCCGATGTTCATGCTGCAGATCTATGATCGCGTGCTCGCCAGCCACAGCGTGCCAACACTGGTGATCATCGCCAGCTTCGCCGGTATCCTTTATCTGTTCTTCGCCCTGCTGGAAGGCATCCGTGCCCGTGGCCTGTCGCGTATTTCTCAGGAAATTGACGCCCGCCTGTCGCGCACCGCGTTCCTTGCCAATCTGCGCGTGCCACTGCGCATGGGCAACAGCGGTAAAAACGTGGACCCGATCCGCGATCTGGAAACCATGCGCCAGTTCTGGGGTGGTCAGGGTCCAGCCGCGCTCTTTGATATTCCATGGATGCCGATCTATCTGGGTCTGGTGTTCGTGCTGCATTTCTGGCTCGGCATGCTGGCACTGGCTGGCGCGGTCATCATCCTCTCCCTCGTTCTTGCCAACGAGTTTATGAGCCGCGATCCCTCCAGGGAGCTGGCCTCACAAAACGCACAGCGCAGCAACACCCGCTCCGGCGCCCGCCGCAATGCGGAAGTGGTGCGTGCCCTTGGCATGAGCTCCACACTCACCAACAAGTGGGATGAAACCAACGCCCGCTTTTATGATGCCCAGACCAAGGCAGGCGACCGCGCCTCTCTGTTCGCCACTGCTATCAAAGCCTTCCGCTTTCTGCTCGGTTCTGCCGTTCTCGCCGTGGGTGCATGGCTTGCGATCCTTCAGGAAGTCTCTCCTGGCGTTATGATTGCAGCTTCCATCATCACCTCCCGTGCTTTGTCTCCTGTGGAGCAGGCTGTTGGCCAGTGGCGCGTGTTCATCGCAGCCCGTCAGGCCCGCGCCCGTTTGGAAAAATCACTGGAAGGTCTGGATGAGACCCCGCCAGAAACCGAACTGCCGCTGCCAAGCAAGACCCTCAATGTACAGCAGATCGCAACAGCGCCTCCCGGTGCTCGCGCAGTCACACTGGCTGGTGTCAACTTTGAGCTTAAAGCAGGCGATGGTATGGGCATTATCGGCCCGTCCGGATCCGGTAAAACCAGTCTGGTCCGTGCGCTTGTGGGCGTTTGGCCAATCTTGCGCGGTGCCGTTCGTCTGGATGGCGCTGAGCTGGGCCAGTGGTCAGAAGATCGTCTGGGCACAGCAGTTGGCTACCTGCCGCAGGATGTGGAACTGTTTGACGGCACCATTGCCGAAAACATCTCCCGCTTTGCGCCAGAACGCGATGACGAGAAGATTTTGGAAGCCGCCCAGCTTGCCAACGTGCATGAGCTGGTCACCAGTCTGGCTGAC
>NZ_FREX01000019.1 GCF_900143565.1 Pseudovibrio sp. Alg231-02
GTGAAGAATAGGTAGACAGTTTCGTGCAGCCCTCCTTCTTCAATATCTCGGAGTATCCCAGATATTGAAGTGCCAGCAGTTTGTTGAAAGTCTCCCTTTTCCCACATTGTAGCAAGGATAGCGCCACGGTCGAATGGGCTTAAGGCTTGAACATATGAGTTCAACACACCAAAGTCCCGTTGAGCCTCTGGTTGTCGCAGTTGTGAAAGGACAAATGCTCTCGCTGAATTCGTTGTCATTGGGTAACCGAGTTAGAAGGTCAACATATATCGCTAGACTCACTTGATTATGCCGTCTGCATGTTGAGCTTCCAATAGCTCCCTTAGTAGCGATATATACCTTCTACTTGGTTCTTATTGGGCACTCTCAATCCTTTCGGTGAGCAGGTTGCTGTTTGTAATGTTTACCGTACTTCATGAAAATAGGTTGTTCTGGGGGAAGTTCGGGACTTTGAAAGCATCTCGGCTCTGAAGGTTCTGTTTGAATTTTCCCTTATATTACAAGGGGAAGCCATTTTTGGCTTAGGTCAGGCCATTTTTGGCCTGCTTCTTTTCCTAGTATTTTCAAGGAGTTGCGCCAATTTTGCGAGTCTGATGCAGGTCTCCGGGCCAATTCTGGCCCGTTACTACTCCCCTTTACGATCTAGATTTAGGTCAGATCTGAATCTTATTAGATTTTATTCTCTAGTTATATCAACAAGTAAGCGAGTTCTGGTGTGCTCTCTTCTTCTATTTCTCTCACTCTGGCATGCAAGTTGCAGTTGTGTTGGTACGCAGCTGCAGACTGGGGTCTGGGGCTGTGGCCCATTCTCATCAAATGGGGTTCATTTATTTGTTTTGCTGCGTCTGTCCGCACACGGAGGGCGCTCACCAGGAGCATACTATGCCAACACCCGCTTATATCACCATTGAAGGGTCAACTCAGGGTCCAATCACTCAAGGCGCGTTTACTGAAGATTCCGTCGGTAACGTGTGGCAGGAAGGCCATGAAGACGAGATCATGGTGCAGGCCATTGATCACACTGTCATCATTCCTCGTGATATCCAGTCCGGCCAGCCAGCTGGTCAGCGCGTGCACACTCCGTTCAAGTTCACCTGCTCCATGAACAAGTCCATCCCGCTGCTTTATAATGCGCTGGTCTCTGGTGAGATGCTGCCTAAGTGTGAAGTTAAATGGTACCGCACCAATTCTTCCGGCAAGCAGGAGCATTTCTTCACCACCTCCTTTGAAGATGCCCTGATCACCAACATCGAGTGTGGCCTGCCACATTGTCAGGATCCAAAGAACGCTGACTTCACTCAGCTGATCACCATTGAACTGTCTTACCGCAAGATCATGTGGGAGCACACAGTCTCCGGCACCTCTGGTGCTGATGACTGGCGCGCACCTGCAGCTTAAGTCTCTATCCTCATTGAGGATGGAAGTCAGATCCGGGCCAGCTTTGGCCCGGACACTGCCTATGGGCGAGTTAAACGATAGGCAGCCTTTGATTTGGGCGTGATCTGCGGAGTTGGAATATGCAGTTTGTCTCTGGCAAAGCCTCAGCAAAGCGCGGCTATTTGCGCAGCTTCTTTCGCAGCTTGCTGTGGCGCCGGCGTAAGGTGGAGGCAATTGCTGAAGCTGCACCCAAAGAGTGCGATCCGGCAGGCACTGCGCATGTGGTCTTGCAAGGTCGTGACCGGCCTGAGCGCTCATCAGATGCACTGCATGAAGATCTGTCAGAAGAACTCGAGATCCGGGGCTTTCTGGATCAGTTTCCCGGCCACCGCTTGATGGTCAAACCCGGGGATCAGCCGCACAAGGAGATATTCTGATGGTCTATCCGCTGGCGGAACAACGCATGGCAGCAGAGCTGATCAATCCACGCCAGGAAGAAGCGGTGGTGATGGATATGGAGCTCTTTGCGCAAGCCGTAGTGGACGCCCATCAAAGCCTTGGAACAACAACCGGCGGTGCCGTTGACCTGGCGAGCCTGCCAGTGCTGCTGCGCGATATGAAGGGTGGTCAGACACTCCTAAAGGAAATTGGTTTGCAGGGGCGCTATTACACAAAGGTAGTGAACGGCAAGACGTACGTGGTGTTTAAGGGATACTCCGCCCTGCGTGAGACCTTGAAGGGCACACGGTATCTGTCCACGTCCCCCAAAGTCGTTGCCTTTGGCATTGGCCCGGAGGCACTAAAATCAGCAGGCAGGTCAAACGCAGTCATCATGATCACCTGTTATGTAGTGCTCGATGTGATGCAGTTCATCATGAGTGATGAGCAGCTCTATCATGAGTTGTTTGCCAACATCATTACCGACGTTGCTATTGGTACGGTGGCACTGGCTGCCGGGACGTTGGCAGCTGGTTGGTTGGCTGGACTGACTGTGATTGCGCTTCCCGCTCTTGCAGTTGCTGGAGGAGCGATCGTTGTTGGAATGATCGCTGGTATTGCTTTAGCCGAACTCGATAAGGCATTTGGTATCCGGGAAAAACTTGGCCAAGCTCTGCACTGGACAGGTAAGGCAATTGCCCATGGAATTCAGGAGACAGGGCAGATCATTCGTGAAGCACAAGTTTCCATGCGCCAGAAGGTGGAAGAGTTTGAACGCCGCAGCAATAGTTTTTTGTACCGGCTAGAGCGTGAGATCATTTGGCACTTTGGCGGTTCAGATCTGTATAACCAGATCTACCGGAGGTAGCGATGTTTGACTGGTGTTTTGACCGCCTTGAGAAATCCGCAAATTGGCTTGCTGCTGATCTCAAACGGACACATGTCGCAATGCTGTTTTTGGATTGTCTGGTTATCTTTCTGTGCTGGATCATCCTCTCTGACATCTTTCTTTTATTCGGACAGACACAGGACCTTCTGATTGTCCCGCGCGGAAAGACCCAATGGGTTCTTGGGGGGCTTTGTCTTCCTGTTCTCCATTTCGCTCTTACCCCTTGGGGCCAAAGATGGGTCAAGAGCTCAGTTAAAAGCTTTTCGGTCGTGTTCTTAACCGTTGCTGTTGGCGGGGCCTTTCTTGGGGTTGTGCTCACCGACTACGCCCGTACTCAGGCTATCGCAGCTGGATACCGCTCCTGTGACCAAACTTTCCTGAATGACTTTCAGCGCGATGACGAAACACTGGTTGCTCCCGGTGTGTTGTGTCCGCCGTTTTCCTCTGCTGGCAAACCGTATCCGCCGCCAGAGTGAAGCTCTCACGACGCCCGCCAGACCACTCTCAATACTTGTACGTCCTTTGTTTTTCCTTTTGCCAGTGAGTTTGTTATGAATGCTATTGTCCAAATCCCGCAGCTCTTCCAGGAACAAGATCTGGCCTTCACCTTTGCAGCTCCTGCGCAGCCCAATGCGGAATTGCTGGTCACCGGGTTCTCGGCAACAGAGCGCCTCAATGGGCTCACGCAGATCCAGATTGAGCTTGCCAGCCCCGACAACGCGCTCGACTTGCATAGCCTGCTCGATACGCCCGCTACGCTGACCATCCATCATAAATACGAGGGCCTGCGCCATCTCTCCGGAGTGATCGCCGAGATTGCCCGGGGTAATGAAGGCCATCACCGCACCAGTTATTCGCTCACACTGCTGCCCAGCCTGCACCGGCTGGCTCATGGCTCTGACTGCCGGATCTTCCAGAAGAAAAGCGTACCTGAGATCGTCAAGATCCTGCTGAAAGAACACGGCGTCGAGGATGTGAAGTGGGATCTGACCGAGCCTCATGAGGCGCGCGAATACTGCGTGCAGTACCGGGAAAGTCACTTAAGCTTCTTAGACCGCATCACGGCAGAGGAAGGCATCTGGTACTACTTCACCTATGGTGCCAATGGCCAGCATACACTGCAGTTCATTGATAACCCGCAGATTGTCTCGCAGCTGCCGGACCAGCCCAAGCTGGAATACAACGCCATGGCTGGCGGGGCTGTCAAAGGCGTTTATTGCAACAGCTTTGTCCTGCGCGAGCAGCTGCGCGCCACCAGCTTCATGCAGCGTGATTACTCGTTCAAGAACCCGCCTTACAACCAACAACACACCCATCAGCGCGGTGAAGACAACGGCTCTGCCGGAGACTATGCACTCTATGAGTATCCGGGGCGCTACAAGGCCGATGGTGTTGGTAAGCCCTTCACAAAACACCGGCTGGAGGCAGCACGTGTAGAGGCCACCACAGGCCATGGCGCGACCAATGCCATTCACCTGATGGCCGGTCATCAGTTTGCCCTCACGGACCACCCGAACAACGATTACAACATCAAGTATCATTTGCTCACTGTCTCGCATCAGGGCAGCCAGCCGCAGGCCGTGGCTGAGGAAGCTGGCAGTGGTACCACCACTTACAGTGCAGGCTTTGAAGTTATGCCCGCCCGCCTGCCATACCGGCCCAAACTGCTCAAAAAGCCTTTGGTGGATGGCCCACAGATCGCTCATGTCACCGGGCCGGAAGGTGAAGAGATTTACTGCGATGAACATGGCCGGGTGAAAGTCTGGTTCCCCTGGGATCGTCATGGCCAGAAGAACGACACTTCCTCCTGCTGGATCCGCGTTTCCTCCAACTGGGCCGGCGCCAGCTGGGGCCACATCGCCATCCCCCGCATCGGCCACGAAGTCATCGTAGACTTCCTCGAAGGCGACCCTGATCAGCCGATCATTACGGGCAGGACCTATCACAACAACAACCGTACTCCGAACAAGCTTCCTGACTTCAAAACCCGCATGGTCCTGAAGTCAGACAGCCACAAGGCGACAGGGTCCAATGAGCTGCGGTTTGAAGATGAAGGCGGGCAAGAGGAAGTCTGGTTCCACGCCCAGAAGTTCCACAACGGCGTTGTTGAGAACAATGAGACCTGGAAGGTGGGTGCTAACCGCCATAAACGGATTGATGGCTCTCAGTCTGAATCTATAGGCGGATCGAAGGATATCGAAGTGGAAGGCTCACACAGAGAAACCATCTCCGGTGTAAAAGATCTTCATGTGAAAGCGGTTCGCCGCACGCAGGTTGACGCTGCTGACAATGAAAGCATTGCTGATGATAAAACGCTGCAGGTTGGTGGAAACTATACCACCAAGGTGAATCGTAACATTCGCATGGAAAGTCTGGCACATCAGCATTATACCGCACCTGGTACCATCTTTGTTGATGGCGGTGATCAGGTGGTTGTTCGTGCTGGTTCTGCGATCTCTCTCAACGTGGGCGGCAACTTCATTCGAATTGATGCGAGCGGCATCAAGATTGAAGGCACTGTTGTGAATGTTAATTGCGGGGCAGGGGCCCCTGCGACAGGCAAGGATGTTCCATTCATTGAACCATCTGCACCAGAAGATTATCAAGGTCCCCATGCCGAGCGTTATGCCCGCTCCTTTGAGAAATAGGAGAGGTCTATGTCAGGAAAACCCGCAGCTCGTTTAGGTGACATTGGCTCTGGCCATGATTGTCACTTTCCGCCAACACCTGCCATTGCCGGAAGCCCAAATATCTTCATTAACAACCGGCCTGCTGTAAGGCAGGGGGATGCTTATGCGCCCCATGGCTGTTCACCATGCCCGTCTCCTTCTCATGGCAGAGCATTGGCGGCTGGTAGCCCCACGGTGAACTTTAACAACAAGCAAGCAGGCCGTGTTGGCGATCCGATAGATTGTGGTGGTGCTGATGTCTCGGGAAGCGCCAATGTATTCATCGGTGCTGCGTCCCCTCCAGGGACACGCAAGCCGTTCGCCGAGGAATGTCCATTTGCTAAGGATGCCTCATGACACAGGCAGTTTTATCTATTGATGTAGAGCCAGATACGCTCATCGCGGACAGTGTGAAGGCAAGCCTGTTTGCCAAAGTCACTGAGGACATTGCCGCTTATGCGATTATCGACGGACAATGGTGCGAAGATATCTATGGCCGTTTACTGGGGGACGAGAATGCCGACTGGTGCAGTCTGATTGCTGGAGAACTGGCGCAGGAACTTGCCCTGACGGCTCCTTATCTGGTGCGGTTGGAGCAGGATAGCGATCTCACCAATTGGCTGTTTCAAGAAGGCTGGGGCAAGGGCTGGGGCATTTACTTCTTAGCTTCAAAGTCAAAGGCCAAAGAGCTTTACAGAACCCCGCCCCCTGAAAGCCTGAAGCAGCAAGTAGAGCGTGGTGCCTTTGTTGCTTCGCCAGATATCTCTGAGGACGAAGCCACGGATGTCGTGCTTCTGCGACGGCACTTCCGGCGTTATTTGCGCGTTGAGTTTGAAAGTGATGGTCGGTTGGTGCGGTTCCGGTTTTTTGATCCAGCTGTTCTGCGCGTCTGGTTGCTCTCTACAAACCCAACGGAGACGCAGGCTTTCTTCGGGCCGGTTACCGATTTCATTGCTGAGGATTGGTGTGAGGAGCCCAGCCTGTGCAATGCCCTGCAGCTCTGGCATTTTGCAGCACCTGCATCGGGACAGCATTGCAAAGCAGGCCGTTTTAACATGCGAACCCACCAGATTACGCCAATGACGCCAATTACAGAAAGCTCCACACAAACCAACGAACGCCCCAAGAGCCATATCACCCTCATCCGCAAGGCGCAGGAGAAGGCGTTTGAGGATATGCAGTGGGAGTTGTTTAGTGAACAGATGGTGCAGGAGCTAGCTGAAGAAGAAACTCAGGCTGATGCCAAAAAATATACCGCAGAGCAACTGCGTAGTTTCACAAGAGAGCAAGTTCGCAAAGCAAGAGAGCTTTCCTTTGATGAGTTTTCTTGTGTGCGCCGGTTTGTCTTATGGGTTGCCGCAGGCGGGCAAGAGTATTTGAAGAATGATCAAGTCATTGCTCACCTCAAAAACTCTGAGATCCCTGAGTTCGAGAGACTTTCGTTCTGCGAAGGCTTGGTTAAGGGCCGATGACTGATAAGATCACAGAAAAATGCGTCAAGTACGATTACATTACAGTCGCAGGCACCAGCGAGTATTTTAATCTATGGCGACAGACGAAAAGTATTGCGCAAGATGTACTGGAAGGTATGCCCTTGCCGGCGGGGACCCAGATGGCAGACCCCAAATTTGCCCGAGAGTATCGTCAAGAACAGCGAAGGCTGATGCGGACAACCTACGACTTCGGCAATAAGATGATGTTCCTTGCACAAGGAGTTCGCGCACTGCGGGAATATGGGGCGGTGGGGAACTTCAGAACCTTCATCTACTTCACTACCGGTTATACTAAACTTCAGCGTCAAGCAGTAGAAAAAGCAGCTGCTAAATATGCCAGCCCGGATCGGATTTTTCCTATCTCGACAGTTGGGGAGCTTATTACCCTGATCAATGATGCAACGTTTCCGGATGAGACTTGTGAACGTAAAATCAAGCGTATTGATATCTTTTGTCATGGTCTGCCGGAAATGCTTGAGTTTGGTTATGATGGGCGCTTGGAAGACGATCAAAGGTTTGAGGATGAGCAAGTCAGCAAACTTGATCCAGCTCGGTTTGAGTTACCGCATAAACTAAAAGCAGACATTTATTCATGGGCCTGCCAGACAGGAAATGATGATAAAAACAACTGGGGCGGTCTGGCTCCGGCTCTTGCGAAGCACACCCAGGCACGGGTTCATGCTTATGCCCGCCGTACCCTCTATTCCAAGAGCTTCCATACGGGCGGCAAAAGCGAGAGCGAGGCCGGACTCATCCGACTTGATGACGGCAAGGAGCATATTGTCATCTGGCATCCAGACGGCGCATTGGGCGGTGTTACTGAAGGCAACACACCGGGAAGCGCTCCCTCAGGACGCAAGGTTTTTGAATAAAGGCATTATACATGGGTTGGATTCAGGAGCTTCGCCGGACCCGCAAGTGGAAGTGGGGCAAGCGGCTTGCCATCACGGCAATTATTTTTACTGTTGTAATTGATCTGGGCTTGAGAGGATTAACAAAGGCCATGTGGAAATCATTAAGTGATGATATCGCCGATGAACGACCAGGTCATGTTCTGGCTGAGGAATACTGGGAAGAGCGAATGGCTTCATATAAAAAAAAGCAACAAGAGCGCGCCGCCAGCCCTTGTCTAGTCGGTCTCAAAACAGTTCCAATTCGTTTACAGCTAACCAAAGGGATAGATCACCTTGATCCCTCAAGCACTAGAATAATCGTCTCTGTTACAAATGGTTGGGGATCGTATCGCGGAACGACAACTTATATGGGGCCATTGGTGCGGGAAGTAAATTTTGAAGCGCGCTACTGCCCGGATCATCTTAATGTAGATGATCCTTTCCACAGTGATGCTCGTAACAGATTCTATATGCTCGCAGTCGACATGGAAAAGGGTCGTTACATTAGCTTTACAGGAGAGGAAAAGTACCCAATAGGAACTTGGAGGGATGTCATAGTTGAACTCTACCCTTGGGGCGAACAGACGCTTGACCCCGGCGGTAAGTTTAACGGCCACCATATTTATCCAGCTGACCCGAAAGCGGTAGTGCCGGAGCGTTATCGCCGCAAAGTGCCAGGTCCCTCCCAAATGGCGCCATGGAGGTAGGAAACTTGGGCCAACTGGGCCTAAAAGGCCCCAAGCTACAAAAGTGGCCAAAAATCAGAACAATTAAAGAACATGCTGGGTGACTGTCGTTAGTATCTCGGAGTATGAGATGGTAAGATGCAGACTATGGCTACCGTTCGCTGCACCGCGAAAACTCAGGTAAGTGAGTAGCGGTTACCTGCGTCGAGGGCCAACTGCGGCCATTCGGGCGGTTCTATCGAGAGTTGAGACGGCTTACTTGAAAGTGACGACAGGAGCTGTAGCGAGAATTAATGATGCCCTTAAAATCAGCGAACTGAGACATGGTACAGGTTTGCTGGAGCCTAAAGTGTTCAATGCGACATTCCAAATCAATGTCTTCTTTCTGTGGGTGGCTGGAAAGACTATAAGGAAGTATAGACGTCGGTCTTATGTCGATGATTTATCTAATTGGAAGTTCGAACATGCCAAAGCCAAAAGGTCGTCTAACTGATATACTTAGTCTTCCTGCGGATAAAACAGGGCAGCCCCAGACTGTCCTGATGCTCGACCATCTCACATATGTTCCCGTGGTTGGAGATATGCTTCATGTTGCAAATCGAACCTTGTCGATTGCTCAAGTTGACAAACAACGGACTCGGAGCTGTTTAACTGGGTGGAGGCTGGCTGGTCGCGGTAGCATCGCCGTACTGGTCAACGAAACAAAAGATGTGCTGAGCGCTTTGGAGCAGCACCCTGAGTATTCTTGGGTATCATGGACCCCCAAAGATGAGTTGCCATGGCATTTCAAAACAACAGAGTTGCCTACCTTCACACGTCTCAACAAAGGCTGGAATGCGCATCCAAACGATGAGAACCTTCGCCTTGAACATAACGGCTCAACGCTTTTGGCTCGTATGAAGCCAAATCACTTTGTGTATCGCCAATATGAAGAAGTCCCCGAAATTATTGTCAACTTTGTAGACTGCTCAATGTATCGCGTTACACCAATAAATGACGAAGGCTGGTACAGAGGCCAGTGCCGTTTCAGCGGATTGGCCCCATCATGGGGAGAGTTCTATGAAATATCAGGCGACACTCGAGACGACATGGACCCCACACCGTGGATTACTATGGGGGGAAAGGGAGTGCGTCATCTTCACTTTTATCTGAGAGACAAAACACTCGAAGTCAAAGCTCAAGACTGGTCAATGAGCTCATAAACCTGACGTTCAATAGCGTCTTTGAACTACAGCAAAAATTCGCATAGCTGTCACAAGGTCACCGAGCAACATATGGCCATGAAACTGGGCCACAAGCTGCCGTTGGGGCAACTCGATCAAGGGTTGAGACAGTCATTAGAAGTTATTGCCGACGCTTTCCAGAGCATATTTCTGAACCTATGCGCTCGTTGTAGCTTGGGTGTATCACAGTTTCGTTAAGCCCAAAGATACCCCAAACTTAAAACAGAGACCTGGTGCCAAACGAGGCTTCTGTTTCAACGTGTGGAGGAATTCTACCAGTTAAGTCATTCACTAAGCCATAGGTTGGGTTGAGCATCAATTACATCTTGAGCACATCCCTCATCCCAGGGAAAAAGCCCTTGCTGTGCGCCGGGCCAAACAATCTGAAAAACCTCAGCGCTGCCCTCATTCCCTTTTTCTTGCCAGAGCCAGTTCGCTGACGTGGTATATTCGGAATGTAGATTTTTGTGTGTAGCTTTTCGGCTAATACAGTCGAATCCCTCCAACAGTCCATTCCACCGCATGCCATCGGTGGGGATTGCCCCCTCTTCGATTTGCCGATGGATTTCCCACAGCATGCTGTTCATTAACTCTTGCGGAAGTCCAAAAATTATAAATTCGGGAGCACCAAGGGATGTGGTAAATCCAACAGAGTAACCAAAGTCGGGGGTTAAACCCTCGGGGTCGAACACAAAAGTGAATTGCCACCCATGTTTTTCAATAATCGAGAGTACTTTTTCTTCATAATCTGAATATTTAGACATTCTGTATTCCTAGCAAGTCACCATCAAAATGCCAACTTTCAATGACGGTTTTGGCCACTCAACAACATGCCTGTAATCAGGGCCACAAGCGGTCATTCTAGCAGTTCTAGCAAGAGTTGAGACGCACTCACCAAAGAGTTCTCAATCGTTCTGATAGTTGATTTGAAGCTACTCAACTAGAGTTGTTCGCAAATGAGAGTCGGATGCTACACTAGGGCTTGAGTTGATATTTATGCAAAGCGCAGTTAAGGGCCTGAAAGAGTCCAAAATGATTTATGCTATAAGATGCCCAGAGGACTGCTTCAGCACTAATCTATCTCGATCTTGCAATCGTCAGAGCTTCTTGCCGCGCCAGCACGAATGTTTCGAAAAGACCTTCTGCCGGGAGTTGATCCCAACCTTCAGAAATTACCTCGCCGCTATCCTCAAAGATGTAGTAATATTCTTCAGCGATGCTAAAAATACCGTCAGGCCGCTCGACTATTACCAAACGTCGCGACTGCTCCTTCATTGGCACTATGGCTTCATCATCGTCTGGGTTTTGGCTTGGCCTAGATGCGAGACGATAAAGCTCGGTCGCAAGTTGCGAAAACTGAACAGTACTCTCGTAGTCAGGATCACCGTTGGGAAGCTGCAAATAGATATCGTTTATCGATCCCATGCCGCCGTACATCTGTTTGATCTGCGCCCGCAAGTCTTCGATATGAAGGGTGGTTTTTGCCGTTAGCGAACGCAGTTTCTTTTCCCAGATTTTGGTATGTTTGCTCTTGGCTAGAAGATCGGCCATTTGGTTCAGGGTAACAACAAATTCGTCGGATTCTTCAGTTGGCTTCATTCATATTTCTTTCCTGTATAGAGAAGGTCCACCCTTCTTCAAGAAGAGTTACCAGCCTCAACCGGGGACTATTTGTCTTCGCTGTGGCTGTAAAGTATCATAATGACCAAGGCTTCTGACCTGCGCTGTAATGCTAAAACTCCGACAAGTGAGAGGCCGCGACTAGCGTCGAGGGCCAATTGCGGTCATTCTGACGTTTCCAGCAAGGGTTGAATGAGGATTGAAACAAGATTGAGCAATAGAGATAGTTCGCTCAATTAATCAGTTTTTGGGCCTCAACGAACAAAGCCGCATATTCTGAAATCACACGGTAATCCCCCCATTTATGGAGGAGTTTGGCAGTAGAGTTATGCTGCCAGTTTTAGTTTGGTTGCAACAAGTCTTGTCAGCAGATCACGCGCTACTTCCAAGCGCGACTCCTTATTGAAACCAATAAGTTATCAATGAGGAGGATTCCATTCCGAGTGCGACACTTTACCCTCAAATCGTGCAGGAGACGCACCTATCCAAAGGGCACCCGATCCAGATGTGTCTTCGGCAAGGGAACATTCGGTACTATCAGTTGGAAATAATAGTTGACTGAGTTGGTGCGCTTATTCACCTCTTCGATCTTGGCGTTCATGTTGATTTCTGACTGTCGCAGATCCTCCTGCGCTGTAGTCAACTGATCTAGCGTTTCCTTTAGCGCCGCTTGCTTCTGCGCGCTTGAGTAGGCGGAGTATCCACCATGGACCAGCGACATCAACCCGGAAACCATGGACCATCCTTTGGCCACTCTGGACCAACGAGCAGCGTCTTTATGGTGTTTCTCGGCTTCATTCAGTGCCAAAATAGCCTTTTTGCGAAAAGCAAGGGACTCCAGCAACTTATCAGCAACAGCCTTAGCCTTGGCAACTTCGGTGAACTGTTCTTGCAGTTGCTCGAAGTAAGATTGCGTTTCATCGAGACTAAATAGTTTCGCAAGTGTCATTTTTGAACTTACGATGTGTGCGAAAGCGGCATATTTCAATGCGGCATCCTTATCGATCTGGCTCATATTTAAGGCATCTTGCGTTTGGAATTGCCCGCTCTCCGGATCTCGCTTAATAAAAAATCCTTTCCTTAAGAACTGGTCCGACGCTAGGCTTTCTCCACTTGCAGAAACCTGCAAACCTATTGCCTCTTTCATGTGTTGTGAGAGGTCATGAGAAATCCCAGTGTCTCCGGCGAGAAAGTTGAGTCGAGCTTGTACTGGATCGGAGCCAACTCCCTCAACTGCCAGTGCAGCTTTGTAATCTGTCGTCAATCCAAAATTTGGGCGTTTGACTAGAAAAACAAACAACACCCCTTGATCAATAAGTTCTTTAGCATGAGGACTTGCTTGCAAAGCGGAAGCTAAGGCATCGACGTCAGGCAACTGTGCTTCAATCTCACTCGACCACGTAGCCTCATAGGCTTGTTTAGACACCGACAGCATCGCTTTTAATAAAAGGATCGCGCTGATACGCGCAGATAGATCTCCCAAACTCATCGAAATTCCTCCTATTTCCTTGGAAAAGTACTCAGCCAAAGTTGATTAGACAAAAAGGCTTCTGTAGCGGCGGCGTATGCCAGCAACGCGGATGTGCTTTTTGCCACCTCCGTATAATCTTTGCTTGTGTCTTTCGGATCTAGCTGCAAAAGCGCATTAAGCTGGTTATGCGTTGATACACGATAGCTAAACGCTTGACGAAGTACTGTTGCTCTCGAGGTGTCGGCAAATCGTGCTAAGCGGGTGGACGCTTCCTGGTTATAATTGCTTAGACGCAGCGGTGCGGCGTAGTCGCCCTCCTGCCCTCTGATCGCCCCGATCCATCGGCCGAAGCGCCCCACGTACTCAGAACTTATAAAAACGCGATCCGTCGGCTCACAAAAGCGCATTGGGTCCTCCAAAAACATATCTCGGTAGCTTGCCGCATTTTTACTCGTCCAGTTGTACAGATCGAAATCAGTATACCGCGAGGTCCCGATTATCCTTTGCAGTTTGCCTTTGAATATCGCTGCGCCTTCTTCCTTGACAACTGTGACATCACCTACAGCGCGGTGAACAACAGCCCCCATCGGCACGAGCCTGTGGTGGAATATAAAGTGTTCATCTTGGTTTCCCTCTTGGTCGACTTGATTCATCGTCCATTCCAGCTTGGGCGGTGTGTGGGCCAGCGGGATGAGAATAAGGCACAAATCCCTATTCTCTTCAAATGCTGCCATAGGTAGATTGAAAAACAGCGATGCAATCGCCTGTAGATGCCGTCCCTTTTCATAGAGTGAAGGGATTGGGTTAACTTCAGGGAAGAGCTTTTGCCAATTCGGCCACTCACCAGATCGGTTTACATACGTGTTTGGTTTTGGACGATCAATATAGTCAATAAATGCATCGGGACTACCCCAGTTGTCAGGTATTGTATCTGGGCCGTCCTCTTGTGTGGCCTGTGTGTAAGAATACTCAAGTTCAGCATACTCCAACCGGTGGTCTCGTAATCTTTCATCGCGTCTTCCTCCAAAATCGACGTGATAGGAAAAACTATCAGCAAGTTTGCTAGCAGATCCATACAGCGGCCCCTCCTTCACATCAATGGCACTCGCCCATACTCTATTGAACCGGCGCAGTTGATCAGAAAGCAGCCGAAAGTGTTCCGCTCCTATAGAGGTGGTGATCTTAGGGCAGGTATAATACTTGGCAAACTCCGGTTTCAGCAGTTCTTTTTCAATACACTCTCCTCGATTAGGGGTTGTTTTAATCTCCTCGGCCTCTTCCTTTGAGATGGTATCATTTGAATAGATCAAGGCAAAATGAGTATTCAAAACAGCCTCTTGCACCAAAGCAAGATATGTCATTGCATGGATATCACCAGCAACTACTCTCTGTGCCAAATAGCCAGTATCGCGATTTAGGTCGTAAAGTGCAAAACCAAGCTTGCTCTTGGTATGTTCAACAGCTTTAGACGCATATAATTCTTTTGCAGCAATAACATTAGCATACTCCACCGCCACTTCGACAGTATCCTTGGTAGCCGCTAATCGTATTCTCGAAAGGGTTTCATCTGGAATGGTCAGAATAGATGCTTTGATATCCTTAAGAAGCAGCAACGACGCATCAATTTTTACATCAATGCTATGAACTGATGCCATTAAGGCTTCGAACTCTTTGGCGCGTGCCTTAGCTTTAGCGCGAGACGCTTTGCCGCCCGAATGAGAAGAGATAAAGCTAGTTGCCGTAGCCACCGCCACCAATGCATAGCTCCACCCAGCATGGGATTGCTTTGCTGTAGTCGTGCAGGATAATGCAAACACAAAGACAAACATTAAATTTGAAAAGTACTTCCAACGCATTACTTGCCCTTTTGATCATTTGAGTGAAAATTGAAAATGCCTTAGGGAAGAAATATTAACTTTTCTTAAGATTAAAGCAACCTAAAGATGAAACTCTGTGGTGCTTCTGTATATTGGAAGTAATACATAAAAGAAAATGTATCGCTCATAAGTCGGTTTGAGAAGATCAACTTTATAAGTGTTATACAGCTTCATTTTAGAGCAATTTCTCAAATGGTATACGAATGTATTTCGATCATAGGGCGCTATCAACTTAACCTGAATTTGGCTGCAATAGCCTTCTCTGGGCGCATTTTAAGTGACCTGCCCCCAATAAATCGGACCGTTTCAGACTGGAATTTTCCACTTAAGCTCCCTTGAAGGGGAGAAGTAGAATTCGATGAAAGCCTCGAAGTTTTCGGAAGCGCAGATTGCCTTTGTGTTGAAGCAGGCAGAGGATGGGACGGCGGTGGCGGAAGTGTGTCGCAAGGCGGGTGTGAGCCAAGCGACATTTTACAGCTGGCGCAAGAAATATGCGGGCCTGATGCCCTCTGAGATGAAGCGGTTACGCCAGCTCGAAGCGGAGAATGGGCGCCTGAAGAAACTTGTCGCGGACTTGTCTCTTGATAAGGCAATGTTGCAGGACGTTTTGCAAAAAAAGCTCTAAAGCCTGCTCGCAAGCGCAAATTGGTTGATGAGGTGCGAGAAGCCTGGAAGGTGTCGGTTCGCAAGGCCTGTCACGCCCTAAAGGTCGACCGTTCGCTCTACACCTATAAGTCGCGGCGTGGCGATCAGGCCGCCTTGAAGCTCAGGATCAAGGAAATCTGCGAGACCCGCATCCGGTTTGGCTACCGGCGTGTTCACGTGCTGCTGCGACGGGAGGGCTGGGCGGTCAATCAAAAGCGTGTGCGCCGGCTTTACAATGAGTTAGGGTTGCAATTGCGCAACAAGACGCCGAAACGCCGGGTCAAAGCCAAGCTGCGGGAGGACCGCCAGGAGCCGACCCACACCAACCAGGTCTGGGCGATGGACTTCGTCCATGATCAATTGGCAACGGGCCGCAAACTCCGCATTCTGACCATCGTGGACACCTTTTCGCGCTATGCGCCGGCCACCGACCCGCGATTTAGCTATCGCGGCGAAGACGTAGTGGCAACGTTGGAGCGGATCTGTCAGCACACCGGCTACCCCAAAACGATACGCGTTGATAATGGCAGCGAATTTATCTCAAAAGATCTCGATTTGTGGGCCTATGCCAAGGGGGTCACGCTTGACTTCTCCAGACCGGGAAAGCCCACCGATAACGCCTTCATTGAAAGCTTTAACGGCTCGTTGCGCGCCGAGTGTCTGAATACGCACTGGTTCATGAGCCTTGACGACGCCCGTGAAAAACTGGAGAATTGGCGTAGAGACTACAACGAGGTTCGTCCTCACAGTGCCATCGGCAACAAGCCGCCGATCGCGCTTATAAAGCGCTCAGCAGACAAGCATCTGACATGAGCTCAGGCCCCGGAAAATCCTCCAGCCGGGCGGTCCTAAAAAGGGGAGCAGCTCAAGGGGAGCAGCTTAGCTTCGCAAGCGTAGATTTTATGGTAGTTCTTTTTGAGTTGACTTGGTCCCCGAAGAGACCGTGATTATTGGTTGGCGCCTCAATCCTTCGGTGCCACACGATGAACCATGAATGCTAACTCATGGGCTAGGCGAAGTATGGCGGAAGAATCAATCTACCATACGACTTATGGGTAACTACAAGCCGTTCAGCACGGCCTTATATCTCTGATTTTGATCATCTACTTTCTTCTGAATTTACTCAGGAGATTAGGTTTTGTCTGACCGAAAATGGACGTGCTTCGTTAACTTATGTACGTGATTTATTAACGATCGCTAACGCTATTCGATTAAGGCTATTTGTTATTTCGCCAACTCGAACTTGTTCAACCGGTCCGCTGTTAAATGCTACAGAACCTGCTGTAAAGCTATGTTGGTGGTTAGCGAGGTGCTCTAGAGCACGCTTGTTCCAGCTGTTAGCTCGATCCGAAATTCTAACTTCCACAACATCATCAGAACTAGTCTTAGCCACTTACTTCTTGCCTTATACTGTATTTTCCACGCATTAGCGACATGAAGTTATATATTTGCCCCGCGAGAGACGTAAGCATATGTACATGGAAACCTTCTTTCAATCTATTAGTTGATTTCGTGTCGATACACAAAAAACCTACCAAATCCATGTATTCATGAGTATCAGCTTTTTCAACTGATATTTCGTAAATTGGGACCACGATCGCACTCCGATAATACGTGGTGTAGTTTTGTCTTTGGTTAGCGTACTCAGATTTCTTGATTTTTGTGAGATTTCCCGAGCAAAAATAGGGAGATGAGCCATCAGGTTTTGGCATGCATGCCTGGTCAAACGCGGTATTTGCCCCTGTTTGGATTACGTAATCGATCGACTTTCCTTGATCTCGTTCGCAATCCGTAACTGATCTCACATAGGTTTTTGCAAGTTTAACGCCATCATTTTCTACAAGCAGTTTGATAGTAACAACGCAGTCTTTACTAATCACTTTGCTATAAATTAAGGCTATCCGCTGGCAGATGCTAAAAAGGCAATCGCTTTCAAGCTGCATCAACTCTTCATCTGACATGCGTGTATCACCACCAAATGCCTTCTTCAGCTTTTCTCTATAAATACTATTAATATAACCGAATATCTCCGCGATTTTTCGGAGATTCTTATTTTCTGACCGGATAGTCAGTGAGTAAATCGATATTGCGAGAAACACAATTACTGAAAGGCTTGTCGATATGGCAGGGATCGCTCCTGGCTTCTCAGAAAGTACATCGTAGACAAGCCAGCCAGAGCTCCCAAGTGTTGCTATGATAGTTAAGAAAACCAAATATGGACTTGTTGCCCAATCTTCAACCGTTCTTGTCGCAGAGTTCATTTATAAAACCAAATATATAAATACTAGAATACAAATTTACTTGCATAAATTTGTATCAACATCGAGAGTTGTGTATTGAAAATTTAGGAGCACTGGCAAAGTAGTCGATTGGTGAGCCTACCCTTACGTTGAACAGTTCCCGCTATGGTTGAAAGATCTGACCGGTACTAACTGGCACTCGCTTGCCAATTTTAGGTTTCCTTTGAACGCCCAGTTTGTCCGCGAGACGCTTCTTGCTCCGCTGCAAAGTGCGGCCTTCTGCTTTCACCAGTAAGCTGGGTCAGATCCACTTGAGGTTGAGGGCAAGCTCTGATCAAGGATAGTGCAAAGGTGCTCTAACGGCAGCAATTGGTCAATTACGGTTCGACTGTAGGCTCACACCAGCGCTGAACAAGAAAATCCTACGTTTTTCTTGCAGCCCAAAAGTAATCCTGAACTGCACGGATTGAGCATAAGAAAACCCGTTACGAAAATCATCACAAGGTTGCTTAATGCCTCTGGTCTTTTCTTGTGATCTTGCGTGGGCTTGGAGGCGGATGCGCATTAACTGATTGGCATCAGTCTCATGGCGCTGTGTCCAGTCTCAGGAGTGTGAGCCTGTCTCACATAATGTGCGCTCGTTCTCAGATAATCTGAGCCCAAATTCGCGATAATCTCGCACCCGCACATTTGGATCTCAAGCCCCTACAGTTAGGTTCTTTTGTGCTTTGAGATCCCGCCAACAAAGTTTGCTCAATCCCCACGTTCAAAAAAGCCGAAATGCTCCTGATGTTCGCCATATCGGACAATGCGGGTTTGGTACTTGCGGTTGATGCGATCTATTGCAACTGAGAGCACTTCATTTTTTGTCTGTTGACCTGGCCTGCAGGGCGTGAAGAGTTCTCCGCTGCGTTCAGTTAACGGCTGGATATTTCCTAATTGCACACTGACCGAAACCACACCGCGTTTGTGTTCAGTTTCTTTCGTCATCTCGCCCCACAAGGTCTCGTAAATGTGCAACAGTTGTCGGGTATCTTGCGTTGGAAAACATGTCTGATGTTTGGCCCCGTAACCTGAAGAGAAAAACCTCAAAGACAAGCCAACCCTCCGCGTACAATATTGATCGCGACGTAATCGCTCAGCTGATTTTTCCATCAGCCAGCGACCGACCATTTTAGCTTTTGCCCGCGCTCGGAATTGTGGAGCCAAAACTTTCGAATTGCCGTACCCACCGCGCTTGGTTGAGGTTATCGGGACATGCTCACCCTGGAGCGAACGAACAAAGCGCTCACCCTCTATAGAATGCCAAATAAGCCGCGCATGGCGTGGATCTAGCTCGTAGAGGCTTTCGGTATCATGTATGCCTGCTCGATTGAGCTTAACAAGCGTACCCTTCGAAATTCCTGGTAAGTCATCAAGTGCGAGATAGGCAATCCGTTCAGGCATGTTTTCAGGCCCGAGCCATTCAAGCCCATCCGGTTTGATCAGCTTGCCTGCTATCTTGGCTAACAGTGGATTGGGGCCGATTCCGATAGAACAGCGCAGCTCTGTTCCAACGTTTGAGAATATTGCTTGCTTGATCTCAAGAGCGATCTGGCAAGCATGATCAAGATTGGCCTGTATCCCGCCAAGGCCAACTTGGAACTCATCGATTGATCGTATGCGTTCCAAGTCAGCAATTCGATCAATAGCCTCGGCAATTTGCTGGTTATAGCGCACATACAAGCGGTGGCGGCTGGGACGAAATACAATGCCTGGGCAGAGTTGTTTTGCCTCATAGACCCGCGTGCCGGTTTTAACCCCGAATGCTTTGGCTTCATAGGATGCCGCCACTACGCATCCCGCTTCATTTTCTATGGCGGTTATAGCGACAGGACGGCCACGCAGCTCAGGATTCTCCTGCTGTTCTACGCTCGAAAAAAAGCTGTTCATGTCGATGTATAGCGTTCGAAACAGGGTCATCCATGGGTTTCCGAGATTGCTTGTCCTTAGTTTTGTTCTATGTATGTTCTCATGACTCAGAAGGTAACTCAACTCTCCAATGTCGCTTTTGGCGGTGATTGGTCTGAAAATTTGCTAGAGCAGTTTGAGACGACAACCGTGCTCAAAGTGCTGCGCGAAGCCGTGGAAACCTGCCAAGAGGAAGATCCACGAGGACAATCACTCTTGGATGCCATCGAGCACTTAAAATCCTCAATCGACAAAGGAGAGGATCTGGCGAACGGCCTTTTGAAGGCACTGGACAAGGCAGATCCAGTACAGCGCCAGAAAGAAGCGCTTCGTTACTTAGAGCTTATCGAGCGGCACTCAGGAGGCCGTTACAGATAACGACAGCCAGACAAACAGCGTTCTTTAATACGGAAAGCCGCTGAGCGGCTTACTTCTTACCTGTTCTCTAAGTCCCCGCTCTGCGTGGTCAAGGCAACCTGCAAGCAGGCATTGCGACCGGCTTCCTTCGCTGCGCTACGTGCAGCCGGTTCCCTCCGGTCGCAATGATCTTGACCAAGCAGAACGGCCTCCCTGTGACGAGAAAAGTGAAAGCAAACCTTCCGGAAAGGGCAGGGGAGCGGAACACACAAACTCAAATAGGGATGACCGCTATGGGATCAACTCCTGTCCAAGAAAAGACAGCCTCTATCACGCAAGCCGTGCAATCAATCTTCAAGTCTCTCGAAGTGCTTGAGAATGATACTCGCCAACTCGTTTTGCATCACGAACATACGGCACCTCATGATGACCATGAGGGCGAGTTTGTGATTTATGCTGCTCTTTACATCAACGGCGAAGAGGATCAGCAACCTCGCGTTGAAGGCATGATCGCTTATGCATCCAGGACGCCGGATCAACTCACTTACAAGTTCATCAGTGAAGACAACAATCCTCGACCTCGTGAGTGTCCAATCTCGGTTTTGGACTTCCTGACGCCGACCAAACATCCATGGGCTATCGCTTGGCGTGACGAATGCCGGAGTTTTCAGCTTAATTGCGAACCTTTCAACCGCATGGCGAGCTAGGGAGATCCCTCATGAGATACCTTTCTGTATTTGCTTTCTTTCTTCTTGTCGCCTGCAGCTCAACCCATCAACCGGCCACGCCGCTCGATCTGGAGGGGATAGCCAGGAAGCCACCATTGAATCAAATGTGCGGGGAAGGGGAGTTTACTCTCGAAGGATCTCGCATCGTCTGCGTCTCCGGATCTCGATCAGCTGAGCAAGCTGGTCGAGGATCAACAGCAATCACGGGGGCTTATGCTAAGCCTTTTTCGTTGGGTGTATCTTAGAAGAGAGATTGACCAAATGACATACTTTGTACTTTCAATGCTTGCTGGGATTGAAACGCTGTTAGCAGCGGCTTTGATCTCGTTTATCGCGGGATATCGTCACGGCGTAGCCATGCGCTCCACACCGCAAGCAACCGCATTGGCATTTGTAGGCCTGTTGGCCTTCCTACAGCTGTTTCATTGGGATGCTGCCATCTTTGTATGCGTTGTGATTGTGTCTGCTGTTCTGCAGATTGAGGGGGTAGTGACCGCGGCTCGAATGAAATCACAGAAGGAAGCTATTGACGAGTGGTATGAGCAATGAATTTTGGTCGCAGTTGTAACGGATTGGGATTATCGAGGATTGAGCGCGAGATTAGTTAAGTGCTCGGCTCAAGTGATCTTGATGCTTTAAGATGTAGCGCTCTAGCTCACTTTGAACACCGCTTTGAATCAGAATGGTTAGATTAGCTTTATCATCTACTTCTGTGAAAACTATGCCAGGTTGATCAACTGAATGCATGCCGTAGAAATTGTAGATGTTCTGTATTTTGCAACCGTCTGTCACCAAAATTAGATTGTTCATAATAGGGCTATTAAAACTTACATTGCGTACATCAAAAGATAGAGTTCGCTTGCAGCTCTCGCTGATGTCTGATCCAGCAAATATGTGAAACTCACCGTTCTGATTACAAAAGAATACTGAGTAGTTTTCTTCTCGTTTGTATTTGATCAAACTTAAGGGAACAAATTGGGGTTTGTTTTGAGATATATCGAATTGCCAGTTTACTGATGAATAATCGTCTAAGAACTGGAATTTTTTCCCATTGTAATAGATTACTTCATAGCCACCACCCCAGTATTCCAGCAAGTACTTTGATGTTACAGAGTCGAGCTTATTTAACTGAGATAGAAGAGCTAAGACTTTAGCAAGTGCGGCATGAAAACGATCCACTTTCATCCCATGAGTATTTGGTTGTATGAAGTTATACTTGTCTATGCGAGCAACTTCATCCAAGACAGATTGCTGCCCCGAACCAATCGACAGGACGTTTCCAAAGCCCTTTGTATCTGTAGTGGAGCAGCTTTCACGAGCTTTATCACCCAAGACAAAGTAATTGCAGCCATGTCGCTCTTGCAACAATGCAAGAGCGGTGATCTCCTTAAGGGTGATAGCTCCGTGAGGAGATCGAACGTACTCGTCTATAAATTGATGCATGTCTTCTGATGTAACGAGGCGATGAACTCGATTTCTCTCCCTCAGGTCATCTAAAAACGAACGCATGTGAAGAAATGAACCGGATAAACCGACCGCTAGGTTGTCGTTTATTATAAAGAGTTTACGTTTTAAACGGAGCGGAACGAAGCCAGATCCTTTGGGAAAGGTTTTGTCTACTCCACTGATGTGATCAGGCGACTTAAGATCAGATGAGTTCTCAGTTTCTAAGCCGCTGATCAACATGTCGCTGACAAGCACAGGTACGCCGAAGGGCTGAGCGAAAAAAATCATTGTCATAACTTGCTGTGCCTACGACTCAAAAGGATGTGTAACCGCATCTAGTATTCTAATGCTTGAACAGGCGGTACTGGAAGATTTTTTAGAGAATTGGCATTGTGCGTCAAGGGGCTTCGCCCCATCGTGGAGCAAGGACTAAAGCCGCTTCGCGGTCTCCAGGCCGGTCTCCCCATCCTTCCTTAGCTTTGCTCGTGCCGGCAGACCGGCACCGCAAATCTGCGTGCAGGACTCGACCTGCAGCTGCAGGTCGGCTTTCGCGCTATTGCGCTCAAGTGGGGGATACCCCTCCGGCCTTCCGATCCTTGCACCGCTCCCCCCGCTGTCTTCGACAAGAAGAAAGAAACGGATCTCAAGCGGGAGCAAAATACATGATTATCTCAGACGCCCTTTCAATCCTCAGCCTGTCTTCAGGTGCGAGCCAGGACGAAATCAAAGCGGCCTACAAAGCAGCGGCCAAAAAATACCATCCAGATCTGAACCCAGACGCCAGTGCTGCAGGTGATGAGATGATGAAACTCGTAAACGCTGCTTATGATGCTCTAAAGAATGCCGACAGCACCGAAACTGAAGAGGCCACAAACAGCAACTATGGGGAAGAACTCAACGCGGCACTGAACGCGATTATCAATCTGGATGGATTGGAGATTGAAATTTGCGGTTCGTGGATCTGGGTGAGCGGTAACACCAAGCAACACAAGGACGCACTGAAAGCAGCCGGTTTCAAATATGCATCCAAAAAGAAAAAGTGGAACTACCGCCCTGCAGCTTGGCGTTCTAGCAGCCGTGGCCGGTATTCAATGGACCAGATCCGCGAACGTCACGGCAGCGTTCGCCCATCCAAAGCGCATTTTGGTTATGCGTCTCTTGAGGCTGCAGCGTGACCCTTTCTGATACAGTAATGCCAGTAGCCAAGCTGCTTTTCGAGGGAGAGGGTAAGATCCTCTCCCAAGATCACCTCGTCACCGTTGAATCTCAGGTTGGAGCTTTGGTTATCAGGTTTTGGGCGAGTAAAGGACGGATAGTTGTAACGGCCAGCTTGCGTCATGATTTGGGAGATTGCCACTATTGGCGAGACCTGAAACCGCATGCCACGCCTGATGAGAATGTTGAGTTGCGGCGAACCTTTGCGCCAGGACGATTTACGACACAAACTCAGCAAATCCTTACTCAAATCACCGCGATATCGTCACGCCTGCACTACCCCGAGCCTATAAAGCTTTGGCCGAAGTCGCAGAGCACGAGCGAAAAAAACGGAAAATTGCCGAGACAATAAAGCGAGCTGCGCCATGGAGGCTGAAGTCAACATGTTTGGCAGATACAAGCTGACAGAAGCCATTCGCAAGTCTGATCCTCAAGCCAGTGGGTCGATTGAGGTCAGAGCAGACAGCGAATATTGTGAAGTCGAGATCCGAGCCTGTGGCCGGTGCTCAGCGGGATCTGCTAGATCCCACATCGCACTCACTCCGTTCATAAGGTGACGTATGAAACAGATGCAGAAGCAACCTGAAACGTCCAACTCTGTCCAGGCGCGTTTGAAGGCTGCAAATCGGCGTCATAGGCCCAGGTCCATCCTGCTGCACTTGGAGCCCAGAAGTTAAGAGTGAGGCTCATGTCGGACTGAGGAGCTTGTGAGGATTTTCGAACGGTAACTCCGTTGACAAGCCATTGGATGCCAGTTGATGACCAGATGATATGCAGATCAATAGGATTGCCGAACACTTGATGAATGGAGTTTTGTACAGCTGTGCCTTGGCTGCTATCGAGGAAAACATTTGTGTTGATATGCGGCTTGGGGTCGTTCCAGTATTTTGAGATCAACTCGAAGTCTATCTCATCTCTCTGGTCAGCACTTTGATCTATTAGGTTATAGGCAAACAAGGCGGCAACAGCACCTTTGGGCATCGAGGTAGGGCATATGACTCTCGCGTGAAAGGCGACCTTCGCGTAGCTGCTCAGTCCCCATTTTTCGATTGTATTGATCTGAGCGCCGAGCAGGCTAGTGTGCTTCGGGTCAATTGGGTTGTATGTGTTAAGCCTTAACTGAGCGCGGCCATTCTTGACCGGTGTGCAGCCAACTGAGCCTTTGAAGTCAGTCGGGTTACGCAGTGCTGTGCGTCCCAGAAAAGACGGGTTGTAACCAGGATGCCAGATAGGGCTTGTCCAGACAGAGCGATCCACGTCCGGACCATCGGCAAAAACGAACTTCTTGATAGTCCACGGTCCAGGCTCGATTGTTTCGAGAAAGTTGCTTTTAGCATCCATAATCTCATCCCCAGTTGATCTGATTGAGCTTCAGGCTACCGTAGTGTGTCGCTTAGACTGTTGCATCGGTTCTTGCGAGGCACAGTTACGACCGCGTAAAGCAGCACGGTTAGCCAAGAACTAAGTCCCCGCTCAATTTGCTCAAGGCAACCTGCAAGCAGGCAGTGCGACCTGCTTCCTGCGCTGCGTGCAGCCGGTCCCCTTCGGTCGCCCTGACCTTGATCAAACTGATCGGCTCCAAATGACAAGGAAAGTGAAAGCAGGCCTCACTCGGAGGTTGCTCACTTACCAGATCAGGAGAGCCGGACACTGGTAATTACCCATAGGTTGCTCCCCATATGTTCTCTTTGGTGATAATCTCAACAGACAATATATCTGGTTGAACTGGTTTATTGTTTAGAGATGCGAGTAAGGCATCAACCGACTTACGCGCTGCGTGACGCATGTTTTGGTGAATAACTGCATCCATGGCTCCCTCCAACAGATAGTTCTGTGTCTTGGGGGTGAGATTGTGGCCGATCAACATAATTTCACCGGAATGACCCGTCTCCTTGAGTGCGCGTACAACCCCTTCATTGCCGCCGCCCACATTGTAAATGCCTACAACTTCTGGATAGCGTGTGAGTAATGCAAGAGTTTCCTCATAGTTGCCGTCAATATCATCACTTCCACTATAGGTGGCCAGCACATCATTATGAGGGAACTCTCGGCGCAAAATTGCACGGCAACCCATCTCCCGTTCTTCATGACTACGATAGAGCTGTCCGCCAGATAAGATTGCAATTGGTCCTGGGCTTTTTGCCATTCGCCCCATAAGATATCCTGCGGTCCTTCCTGCTGCGCGATTGTCGATGCCCACGTATCCCACAACTGACTTACTCTCGATTCCGGACAATAGCGCCAGAGTTTGAATTTTATAGCTCTGCAATTCTATAAGTGCATCATGAACTCGAGGGTCATCCAAGGCTTGAAAAGCGACGGCATCAATGCCTTGCCCGATACAGTTTCGAAGTTTGCGCGCAAGAACGGATGGTTCCATCTTTCTTGTAAAGACACACTCTATAGTAGCATTTCCCATCGCGCCGACTTCTTGGAAACACGAAGCCAAATAATCGGTTGAAGGGCCGGCGTCCTCCGGCAAGAACACCTTGAACCGCCATGGTTTACTGCGAGCGACTGGAGTTTCACCATTTTCGATTGCGGCTTTTGCTTGAAGAACACGTTGTCGTGTGGATTCACTTACATTCTTTCTGTTGTTTAATACGCGATCGACCGTAGCAGTACTGACGCCAGCAATATTGGCAATCTCGGAAATTTTTGCAGTCTTTTTGACTGATGTGTGGAAATAATCTTGCATAATCACATCAACTAACATCAATGATGCATGGTCACAACATTCACAGAACATCAAAAGACATCAATTTGGTTGAGTTGATGTCTTTTGCATTCACAACGACCAAAATGATGGTCTATGAGAGTTTCTACTGATGAGCGAGGGGGCTTATCCAGGGAGGAAACAATGTCCATTAAGAAAAAGTTTTTGGCAGGTATTGCCTGCGTTATTTTATCTTCTGGCGTTTCAAACGCTGCTGACTTCACATTTAAGTATGCAAACGACCAACCAGAAAGTGCAATCCGATCAAAGTCGATGATCTTCTTTGAACAAGAGCTGGAGAAGCGCTCTGGTGGTCGTATCGATGTTCAGAACTACTTTTCTGGTGTGTTAGGAACAGAGCGCGAAATGATGGATCAGCTCACCACTGGCCTTTTGCAAGGGACACGTGGCGGTATGTTTGCCGAAGCAAGTGCCAAGTACAATATCTTCCTTCTGCCGTTCCTCGTCGAAAATTGGGACCAGATGGAATGCCTGGTAAAGAGCGACTTCACCAAGAGCCTGCAGAGGGAAGCTGCGGCCAATGGATATCACATTCCTGCAACGGGTATTTCTCAGGGGTTCCGCGCGCATACCAACAATGTCCGCCCATTGACGAAAGTTGAGGATTTGCAAGGGCTCAAGATGCGAGTACCGCAACAGGAAGTGTACATCGAGACGGCTAAGGCACTTGGCGCAAGCCCTCAGGCAATGCCATTTTCCGAAGCATACCAAGCATTTAAGACTGGTGTAATTGACGGTCAGGACAATCCTCCAGCAAATATCTGGGATTTCAAGGTCCATGAAGTTCAGAAGTTCATGTCCATCACCAACTACTCGACCGGCCCAGATCCTTTGCTTGTGAGCAAAGCCTGGTATGACGGTCTGCCAGCCGACCTGCAAAAGACCTTTGATGAAGTTGCTGTCGAGGCGCTTTTGCTCTCCGACAAGATGTACCGCGAAGCAGAGGCAGAACTCATCAAGAAAATGAGTGAGTATGTCACTATCAATTATGTCGAAAGCGATACGTTGAAGGGGTTCCAGAGCGCGGTGCAGCCAGTCTACGACACTTTTGTCAACAAAGGCGCGTTCTCCATGGATGAGGTCAATGCAGCAAAAGCTGCTGCTCGTTCCTGTTCCTAATGAAAGGCATTGACTGAAAAAAAAGGCATCGGGCAAGCAGTCCGGTGTCTATCTTAGTCAGACAATGTACTGCGAAATGGCTATTCTTCAGGGAGGAGAAATGGGCTTTCTCAAACAGTTAGATAACACGATTGCTAAGGTTCTGGAATGGATTCTTGTTGGTCTGTTTATGGTGTTTTTTGCGTTGGTCTGCATTCTTGTCGTTCTGAGGTATGGGTTTAATGACACGATCTACGGCGGAAACGAGTTTGTCACCATCGCGTTTCTGTTTACTTCGGCCCTTGGGGCGGCTGTCGGTGTGTCCAGACGAGAACACATCGCGATTACTGTGTTTGTCGACCTTCTGCCGGAATGGCCGAAGCGGATCGCATATTGCCTTCAGTTGGCGCTTGTCGCTCTGATCAACTCCTACATGGTCTATTACTCATGGAACTGGATCAAACTGACTGGCAAAACTGCATGGCAACCCTTTGATTGGCCTCAGGGAATTGTCCAAGCCTCGATTCCTGTCGGGTGTGGGTTAGCCGTTTTATTCTGCCTGATCAAAATTCTGCTGACGCTTACCAAACGTGAAAGCGTTGAGTTGCTCTGGGTTCCTGAAGATTGAATAGGTTAGGTAGCCGTATGCGGAACGAAGATACAAACAATAAAGACCGTGAACTTGGCGCTGCACCTCAGTGTTTTGAGCAGCCTTGTCTCCTTGGGAATTTATAGGGATTCAGATGATTTTACTTCTCGTCAGCTTGTTCATCCTGCTGTTTCTGGGAGTGCCTATTGCATATGCTCTCGGCCTGTCTGCTCTAAGCTACTTTTTGATCGAGCAACCCATGCTTATTGGCATTCTCCCTCAACGTTTGTTCGCTGGAATAAACAATTATGCATTGATATCTCTGCCGCTTTTCATCCTTATGGGATTTGTGATGAACATTGGCGGCATCACTGAAAGACTGCTCAATCTTTCTCTCTTCTTTGTCGGGCGATTTAAAGGTGGGCTTGGACTGGTAAATGTTGTCGCATCAATGATCTTCGGCGGTATTTCTGGTTCGTCTGCCTCGGACACAGCATCTATTGGCTCAGTACTAATCCCCGAAATGAAGAAACGTGGCTACCCAGCCAGCTTTGCTGCAGGGATCACCGTCGCATCTTCAACAATGGGAATGGTTATTCCACCAAGCGTACCAATGGTGATTTACGCCATTGTTGCTCAGGAATCTGTCGGGCAGCTCTTTCTGGGAGGCTTGATACCAGGACTGCTCATTGGTGTCTTCCAGCTGGCAATCGTTTATTGGGTGTCGAAACGCAAAAACTTCCCGACCCAGCCAATTGCATGGACCTTTGAGAACGCTATCGCACAGGTCAAAGGGGCGGGCCTTGTGGTTATTATGCCAATACTGATTGTCGGATCAGTCGTTTTTGGAATAGCAACCCCAACAGAGTCCGCCGGGCTCGGGGTCTTGTATGGACTTATTCTTGGTTTCTTTTTGACTGGCCTTGGCAGCCTGAAACGACTGCCGGAATCGATGCGGGTAGCTATCCTGACTTCGGCGAAAATCATGATGATCATCGCTTTCTCGCAGCTCTACATCTGGGTGCTCGCATTGGAACGTGTACCCGACATGTTAGCAACTTATGTGGTCAGCCTTGATTTGAGACCGACCGCTCTTATGCTCGTGATCGCAGTTGTGATTTTGATTGCAGGAACATTTATTGACGTCAGTCCGGCAATTTTACTTCTGACGCCCGTTCTTCTACCAGCGGCGACTGCCACCGGTGTGTCAGGCGTGCAGTTTGGTGTTGTTCTCGTATCAGGGCTGGCAGTAGGAGCATGTACACCTCCCGTTGGCAACTGCCTCAACGTTTGTGCAGCCATCGCCCGAATGGGAATTGGCTCTATCTTTCTTGGAGCAGCACCATTCCTTTTAGGCAATGTTGCTGTTCTCATCCTGATTTGTCTCTTCCCTCAGTTGGTGCTTTGGGTGCCGAGCCTTGTCTTTCCTTAGCCCAGACGGGAATTGATCGAACTAGGGCAGTGAGGTGTCTTCCGGACCCGCCCGGCACGTGAGTGCTTGAAATCCTCATGCAAACGGCTTGCCCTGCAGCTTTTGCGAATGTGGGGTTGTGCCTAATTTCTACTCACCGGTGCGGCCGGAAGAATTAGGAAAGTACAATGAAGCGTACAGGTGTAATCGGATTGGGAGATATGGGCAGCGGTCTGGCCAAAAACCTGATCCAAAATGGTTTTGAAACCACAGGTCTTGATCTCTCGAAAGTTCGTATGGATACTTTCGCTGCGATGGGAGGCCAACCCGCTACCAATATTGCTGAAGTCGCTAAAGCTTCAGACGCGGTCTATGTGATGGTTATGAATGGCGATCAGGCAAAGGCAGTCATTTTGGGGCCTGATGGACTAGTAGAAAATATGACGGAAGGTGGTGTAGTTGTTCTAACTGCTACCATTAATCCGGGCGAAGCCCGCGAGATTGGTGAAGCTATGGCTGATACAGGCATACACCTAATTGACTCTCCAGTCTCCGGCGGGTTTCCTGGAGCACAAGGTGGTACGCTTACCATGATGGCTGCAGGTAGCTCTGCAGTACTTGATGAGTACGCTCCTGTGATGGAAGCGGTGTCTAAGACTATTCATAGAGTTGGAAGCAATGCAGGTGATGGACAAACGGTAAAGTCTTGTCTTCAGTCGCTGATTGGCTCCATCTTCTCGGCAACGTTTGAAGCTTCAGCACTTGCTGCAAAAGCAGGTGTTTCTGGCGATGTACTCTTCAAGGTGTTCTCAACATCTGGTGCTGGGTGTGGCGTCTCAAATACTGCTCTTGAGAAAATTATCGACCGACAGTTTGAAGGTACCGGTTCGCACATCGGAACCATGCACAAGGACCTGACCATTTGCCTGGACATGGCAAAAGAACTGGGAGTTCCAATGCACACCGCTTCAACTGCAATGCAAATCTTCCATGCTGGCAAAACCAAGTATCCAAATGGAGATAACTGGGTTTGCACGCGAGTCATCGAAGAAATCATTGGCGCTGAGCTACATCGGTAAGACTTCAAGGAATTTTAGATATGAAACTAGGTGTAATTTGTGACGGCATCAGCCGTGATCTGGCTCATACAGTTGATGTAATGGATGAGTTTGAGCTTGAGTATGCAGAACTTCAGTTTGTTGGCGATACTGAGGTTGGAGATCATTCAGCTCAAGAAATAAAGGAAATTGATCAACTCCTCAGAGGTCGCGGCAAGCCTGTTTCCTGCTTATCTCGCCACATTTTTGCTGGTATGACAGGAGCGAACAAACCCGGTGATGAGTTGCATGTAAAGCACATGGATTCTCTCAAGCGCGTCATAGACATGGCACATGTAGTTGGAAGCCCGCTTGTCCGCATTATGTCTCCTAAAAAAGAACAGATTCTTTGGGGTAATAACGGAGCTGAAAAGTGGAATGTTGCCAAAGGTGCCTGGGATGCCATGCTACCATTAATTGCACCTGCAATTGACGTTGCTAAGGATGCGAACGTCAAGCTCGTCGTTGAAACTGGAAACGGCACAATGGTCAATTCCAACTATACCGGCCGAAAACTCATTGATGATCTCGACGCAAAAGGCACCCTCCAAGTTCTGTGGGATCCTGCTAACAACTGCTGGTGTCATGAACGCGCATTCCCGAATGGATACCATGAGGTAAAAGATGGCTACTTAGGGCATGTTCACATCAAGGACGTGCTTGTTGACACGCCACGTGCGACACTCACCGTCAAAAAAATGGGTGAAGGTCAGCTTGCTGATCAGTTTAAGCCAATAGCTGATGCTCTTCGCTCTGATGGATACGATGGCGTCATTTCCTTTGAGAGCGTCTATCACCCTGGAAACAACAATTTTGAAGACGGCTTCCGGCAGTGTGTTGGGTTGTTCAAAGACCTATTCGCATAAGGAGTAAACTCTAGCTTTATGGCTGTGCCGGGTAATCAGTAGATCTTTAGGCAGGTCTATTGGCGCGGTCTGATCTAACTAAGAAAAAGAATGTGTTTCGCTACATAGCTCTGCTTTGTCGAAAGTCAATTGTAAGAGCTGAGCGTAATCACGCCCTTCATGTTATGCCTCCCAACAGGCGCTACTCACACCCGATGCACTCGTCATCTGTATCGGGTGTTTTTTTTGAGATAAACAGGGGGAGTTGTTACTTGCACTGCTTCAAAGTGTTTAACTCCTGATAGATCCAAAGAGTGTCATAAACCTTGTCTGCAAAATTCTCAATTTATAGCTTGAAAAGTTGAGCATCTCACACCCAGTGCTCTCATGAGCATTGGGTGTGACTTCATTCTTGAACTGACGTGGGTGGATCACAGCATCATTTGGATCCGTAATCAGGGCCGCCTAAAGTAACTTTGTCTTCGGCCTTGCCCAAATGTGCATTGAGATCAGTCAGGCTTCTTACAATCTGTGAGTTGCAAACTATGTTGCCGAACAAATGACGAATATCACGAGCAGTCAGTATTTCTCTGAGGCGTTACCGTTAGAACGTTGCGTCCACAAACTCTTCAAAACTGCGATTTACTCCGGATAGTTGGTTGGGAGTAAACTCGGCAGTCAGCGTTCCGTCGTCTACACCACGATGAAGCTCATTAAACATTTCTGCGTAGTGGGTACTAAAACCGATATGAGGCTGAGTATAAACTTCCAGAGATTGTTCGTCGGACAGTTCAACGACTACAACTTCTTTCCCTGTTTTGTTGCCGATTAGTCGAGCAACTTCTGCAAAACTTAGTCGTTGACCATGAATCTCATCGACGATCTTGCCAGTCCAGAATTCACTGCTCAGCCATCTCACTGCGCGGTCTGCAATGTCATCAGTTGAGTTGTATATTGTTGTGCTAGCAGATTTCACAGGTAATGGAATGATACCCTTCTCATCGATTGGTGATTTGAACCAAAGGAAGTTTTCCATGAAATAGCAGGCACGAAGATGTACAACGTTTGCAGCGGTACGATTCAGTTCCTGCTCTGCATGGAACAAGCCTACAATTGGACCCGTGCCATAGGGCATGTGAGCTCCATAAGACGATTGGAAAACAACACGTGGAATGTCGTTGACTTCAATGGCGGATCGGAAGATTTTCCCTTGGTGGATGAAGTCTTGCAGATAGGTACTGGAACCATTGTTCGGTGGCACAACAATATAGAGCATTTCGAGGCCTTCTGTGGCAGCAATTAACTGTGTAGCATCAGAAATGTCACAAGAAACAACGGTGACCGAGTCCCCATAGGCCTCAGTAGATTTCTCTGGGCGATGATCCAGCAGAATAATCTCATGGCTACCTTCTTCCAGTAGGCGGCGGACAATCTTGCTTCCAACATTGCCTCGTGGCGCAGTAATCCCAATTTTCATTTGAAGTTTCCTTAGTTGAAGTGAAATTTGAACTGAGGTTTAAGCTAGGGCGTTACTTTACGCAGGACGAGTGTCTGCCCAGCTTCTATGTTGGGTAACGACTTCCAGCGTGCAGGGTCGTTAAAATCGAGCGTAAGCTTGCGGGCAGACTGTAAATCCGCCAGCCCAAGATTTGCACAAACTAGGACACCCGTAGGGGTCAGAAGTTCACGTACGCGCTCAATGGTCTGTGGAGATGGTGCGAACCCGTCGAAAAAAGCCATGTCGTAAAATGGAGAAAGGTTGTCTATGACAGTGTCGAAGCTTCCTAGATGAAGCTTGACCCGATCCATCAGACCAGCATTCTCTAGATGCCTAGCAGCGAGGCGAAGATGCAGAGGGTCCTTGTCAATTGTGTCCACTTGTGCCGAGCTGCATCCATGGGCAAGACAACACGCTGTATATCCAAGGGCAGTGCCAAGCTCGAGCACTCGATCTGGGCGCAATGACCGAGACAAAGTCGTCAGCGATGGGCCATCCTCGAAGGTGTAGGCTCCGCAACCATGCTCCGCAAGATGAAGCCGCGTAGCAGTTTGGATATGATGAAATGGATCATTCATTCTCTGCACCCTTCACCATGTTGAATGTCCGTAATTTATATTGGCGTAACCAGAACCCGATGCGAAAAAGCTCAAGTATCGCAAGCGGTCCAAAATGGACGAGAGCGGCCGTCGGGCTATGCCAATTGTGCAAGGCGGCCCAGTGGAGCAGTGTTAATATTGCAGCTGGATAGACAAAGCGCTGCAAGGTTTTCCAGTTTCGGCCCATTCGGCGTACGAAGTAGTCCATGGATGTCATCGTTAGCGGGAGAAAGATTCCTAATGCCACCCAACCAGTCCAGATGTAGAACCGCGGAGCCTCAGATAGGACTTGCTCAACAGAAGACTTATCAATGAAGTAGAATACTGTGTGCAGCAACGCGTAGCCGAAGGCAGCCACACCCAGATACCGACGGTTTCTCTTCAACCACAACGCGCCGCGCCAGCCCTTGAACAGCATGCATAGGGGCGTCACCATCATGGCAACGACTAAAAATCGAGCTGACATTTCGCCACTAGGATGAACCATTCTGTGGAACACCCAATGGTCAGAAGAGTTGACCACTTGTGAGATCATAAGGATGGCAGGGAACGAAAACAGTGCCCATAGCCAGTAAGGAGATAAACATGAGAGACTTAGTTTCATACAGAGCTCCTTCCGGAGAGTGGTGGTTACCTGCTAAAGTGCTGGATCAAGTACTCAATTGCTTCGTCGATAATGACCGGATCTTCGTAGAATTGCAGTTGTCCAGCTGCCTGCAGCCAAACAATGTTTTTTTCATCTGAGCCTGTAAGCTCGAACAGCATTTGTGGGATTTCACGCCCACATGCTGCGTGTTCGCTATGAACCATCAGCATGGACGTTTTTAGCTTCGGAAGGGTGAGATCAGTTCGCCATCCCCAGATGCCAGCTTCACTCATTGTTGCCATCTTATTTTCCCAGTTGCCGCGATGAGCAAACCAGGGATGATGCAAAGCCCAGGGGGAGTACCAGTCATTTGGCGGCTGATGTGTCAACAAGGCTTCATCCGAGCCGGTGACCGGAATATACTTAACTTCATTAGTCTTCTCAAAAAGAAGTCTCGCATTATCAGACCGCTGCTTCCGTGAGTTGATAGATTTTTCATCGCCGAGGTACATCAACGCAGTCTGCGGTGTCAGGTAATGACCTGCCACTAGCGCAAGGAACTTAACCCGTTTGTCCTGAACACTTGCTTCAATAGCCCAGTTCACACCTTGACAGACACCAAGCAGTCCGAGGTGGCTGGAGGGGGCATCGATAGACTGATCAAGAAAATCAAGAGCTGCAATCAGATCTTCGACATTCGCAGTTCCGGATTCTAGAAACCGCGGTTCTCCGGTGCTGTCGCCTCGATAGCGCGTGTCAAAAATCAAAGCAGTGATGCCATTTTGCGCTAGCCGTGTAGCATATTGCAATGGCGATTGCTCCTTAACTGAACTCACCGGTCCGATAATGACCACTCCTGCCAGCGCAGTCTGCTGTTTAGGCGTAAACAGCCTCCCTGCTAGGGCATCTCCATGGCTATTGAAGGTTACATGGGAATGAACATACAAATCGGATCTGCCTTTTGCTGGATGAACAACTGAAGGGATTGATATCAAAGCTATCAAGCGTCACTGAGCTTTGAACCTTTCTTACAAGTTCCATCGTTTGGTTATCCTTGGTCTTTTACGAGGTATTGTCGGTGAGGGAAGCCTCCGCAGGGGCCAGCTTGCAGTCAAACAAGCCAGCAACTCCACGCTCAGTGCTTGTTATTCAGGATTCCCAGCTGCAACATTGCGCCAAGCCAGTTCTCCATATGCCAGATCTCTTGGATCTGACCATTACGGATCTCCAAGATATCGGTGGCTTCGATTTCAAAACTTTTTCCATTGGTTTCAAAGCCAAACAGATTACCTTGCGGTGTCCCGCGAATAACCGATCGTACGACTGTCTTACCATCGCCAGTGATCACGTCCAGATTTTTGATGCTAAAATCCGGGATCATTTCTAGAAAATGCTCGACCGCTTGCTGCATGGATCTTGGGCCAGGATTGGTACCAGGCTGGATTGGGTTATTGACCATATCTGGCGCCATGATTGTGCTAAAGATCGAGACATCCCGAGTATTGAAGGCATTGTACAGTGCTTCCACCACTTCTAGGTTGGTTGTAGGCACCGACACTTCGGTACGATCAGGGCCACAGTCGATTACTTCCACGATCGTAGCCACAGACATAAAGCGTTGTCCTTCTGGTGTCACAAAGGAGGCATTCAGCTTCATTTGTGAAAAGTCAAAAACATCGACAACGTTTGCTCCGTTGTCCTCGGTCCAGCTAAGCAGGACGATTTCGGAAGTTAGGTCAATCCGATCAAGTGTTTCGTCGGCGGTTTTGCCAGTTTCACCATTTGGCGCGCTGAGATAAGTCCAAGTCAGCGCATTCTCTCCACTAAAAGAAACGCAGATGCCATAACTCGCAACCTCATACTGAAAACTGCGACCAGTTAGGAGTGTTGCATCCGCACTGCCATGGGCGAAGAGTGACATCGGCACAGCCAATGCGGTTGCCATCAGTGTTTCCATTAGCTTCATTTGTAAATCCTCTTGCGACTTGATTAAGAAGTTATATGGGTGCAAAAGAGATATCTATCAAATGAATTTAACGGATGCTTGTTATGCAGAAATCGAATTTAATGAGATATAATGCTAGCCACTTGGTGGTATTTCAGTCACTTATGAGAACACGGAACGTGACAATCACAGCTTCAGAACTGAACATGAGTCAGCCAGCTGTCAGCCGGGTTCTTGTCCATCTTCGCGAGATGTTCCGGGATCCATTGTTTGTGCGCAGCAACAAGGGAATGGTGGCTTCTCCTCGTGCTCTTGCTATTGCAGATCAGGTTTCAATCGTGGTTGAAGAGCTTGCAGATCTCATATCAGGTGAAGAGTTTGATCCATCTGCTTCTGAGCGTGTTTTTCGTATCGCCTCAACTGATTATGGAGTGCATACAGTCATTCAACCGATCTTGCCTGAGTTGAATCGTTTAGGGCCCAGACTTCAAATAGACATTGTGCCCATCTCTACGGAGAGCCATAAAGAACTGATCAATGAATCCTTGGATTTGTTACTTTTTACAAAAAGCCCATCTGAGATGAGTTTCAGTTCGCAGTTTCTCTTTAGCGAAACCTACTCTGGAGTATGCCGTAAAGATCACCCACTGCTGGCAGATGGTCAGGAAGTTTCCATTGACGAGTATGTGAGCTGGCCACATATGGTTAGCACCCCCCTAGGGCGAAAGGGTAGCATCGTGGATCGGTTATTAGCAGAAATTGGTCTCTCACGACACGTGGCACTACGCCAGCCATACTTTGCGACAGCACCGTTGTTGCTAGCAAACAGCGACATGTTGCTGACAATTCCTACCCGTTCCGCAATGTTGATGTTGGATCTAGCACCACTGCAAACATTTGAACTGCCTTTCATTATGCCCGGGTTCGATTATAATCTACGCTGGCATCCTCGCAGCGACAAAGATGCAGCCTTAACCTGGCTGCGGGAGCAATTATGCAGGCAATTTGTCTCAACCTAAGGAACTTAAGACAAACGATGAGTATGACAAGTGCTGGCTTAAAATAAGGTAACAGAGCTTAAGTACCTGTCTAGAATAAACCAAAGTGCTCTGGCAGACATCCATTGTGTCATATGCAAGACCAGTCGCCCTCAAACAAAACTACCGTCTGGATTAAAAACCTAATCTTTTGCGGAAACAGAACGCTTAAACCCAAAGATTGAAATCTCGCTCGGCCGGCCCCTCAGTATTGCAGGTGGCAATCTTTGCCAGTCGTCGTTTATCGTGTCCAAGCCAGCTGCCAGTAGAGTTGTTTCAGTCGTGATTACATCCATGTCTATCTCTTTAGTCAATTGTTCTAATCGCGCTGAAATGTTCACTGCGTCTCCAAAAACTGTGAACTCAAGACGGGTTTCATTACCAACCACACCTGAAAATACTTGGCCGTGATGTACACCGATGCCGGCACCCACCGGCAGTTCGCCCTCACGTATACGATCCTGAGACCAATGGTTGATGTCTGTTGAGAGGCGGCGAGCACAGTTTAACGCACGTAGAGGCGCATTATGCCCTTCAAAAAGCAGCATAGCGGCATCGCCGATGAACTTGTCGATGATTGCATCGGTGTCTTGTCCTGCAAGTAATACGATTTCTCTGAATGCGTTGATAAAAACACTTACGTCTTTGGGCTTCTGATCTTTCGACCAGCTGGTGAAGCCACGAATGTCGACAAACAAGATCGTCATGTCTTGCTGTTGCCCTTCCCGTAAAACTTCTAACTCACCATCAGCCAGAGTGTCGACGATTTGCATAGGGAGATACCGGACTAAGTTAGCTTTCTGTCTAGCCTCTGCAATAGAGCGCTGCAACAGAGAGCGAGTTCGCCGAACGGCAATGACTAAAACAGCCCCCAATATTGCAACCATTAACAGGCGTAATAAGTTCGGTGAGGTTTCTAGCGCCAAGACGACCCGATGAGCAATATCTTCGGTGATTACTGTAGGCTGCCAAAAAACCAAGAACGCCAGACCCGTAGTTGTCAAAACACCCACATAAACTTGAAGCCACAGATTAAAACGTAGGGCACCGAAAGCGAGGATTACAGGTGCTAGCCAGATTACTGGCATTGCAAACAAAATGTCACCTGGGATCTCAGAGTTTACGAGAGAGAGCCAACCATTCAAGAACAGAAATAAACAGTCAGCTGTCACCGCAAACCAAGTCATCCAAGGTTGAAAAACATTTCGCTGTATTAAACAATAACTGATAGTGCCAAGTGCAAAATAGGAAAGAAAGGCAATGGCAGCGAGAACCAGCTGCCACTTCAGGTATATCTCCCCAGTCCCTTCTACTTCTTTCACAGAGAACAGCAACACCGCGACTAATACTACAGAAAATGCTATTCTAATAATCGCGACAGTACGTTCCGCCTCGATTTCAGCTGCACGAAGCAGCTTCAATCCTACCTTGCTACGCATTTTCAATACCTTCTGGCCTCCCAGCATCACAGCATTGAGAACTTCTAAGCCAAGTTTTCTGTCACTTTTCTGGTCGTTCAGACGAATTCAACACCATTAGTAGACATCGGTAGATGTGATACTCTGACACCCGTAGCCGCAATCGCATTTGCTAACGCAGGACCCGCTGGGGGTGTCCCGGGTTCTCCAACTCCTGTTGGCGGCTCCACAGAAGGCACTATGAATGTGTCTATTGCACCAATATCGTTGATCCGGAGAGGTTCATAATCAGGGAAATTGAACTGGTCGACTTCCCCATTCGTGAAGGTAATTTCATCGCGCATAATATGGCCGATGCCAAACCCAATTCCACCTTCCATCTGTGCCTCAATTACATTCGGGTTTACTGGAACTCCACAGTCGACTGCACAAGTGATCCTTTCAATTTTTACACCGTCGTTTGCATTCCCGGAGATCTCAACAACTTCAGCAACATAGGTATGGAATGATTTATGTATTGCGACTCCTCGAGATCGGCCCTCAGGCACTTGTCCATCCCAATCGGATTTTTGTGCTACTAGCCGGAGAACGCTTGCCAGCCGTTTCTGATCGGGACTATCCCCCATCAAATAAGATAGACGGTAGCTCACCGGATCCTGTCCTGCTGCTGCTGCCGCCATGTCCATCATACTCTCCATCACATAGGCGGTATGACTATGACCAACTGAACGCCACCAGTTCACGGTTATTGGAGATCGTTCATCAGTAACCCCCACATAATGACCAGGTATCGAGTATGGAGTATCGGTAATCCCTTCTACGGATCCGAGGTCAATGCCATCACGTACCATTCGTCTCTCTAGGAATGAACCTTTGAAGATTGCACGTCCAGAAACTCGGTGATCCCAACCAACTATCCGGCCCGTTCCGTCTAAACCCATCCTGACTTTATGCGCAACTGCCGGACGATAGTACCCGCCTTTGATATCGTCTTCGCGTGACCAGACAAGCTTCACTGGAGTTTCGCCGCCAAAGAGCAAAAAGGCCATTGCGACTTCCCGGTGATAATCCGCCCCGGTATTGGCGCGTCGTCCAAACGAACCTCCAGCAAATAATGTTTCAATCTTGATTTGCTTAGGTTCGAGTTGAAGCATGCGGGATAGCACCGCCTGAGCACCTGAGGGCGTTTGGCACCCATCATATAAGATCACACCTGTCTCAGTCCTGGCTAGCGTACAGGTCAACGGTTCCATCGGAGCATGCGCAAGATGTGGAAAATAGAACTCTTGCTCAATTATTTGAGTGGCGTTTTCCAATGCAGAAGCTGTGCCAGCTATCGATCCTTTAGCATGATATTCGGGATCTGAGTTGACTGCTGATAGTAGATCGGCTCGCATTTCATCTGAAGAACGATTTTCAGCCTTGGAAAAATCCCATTCAGCTATGATCAGATCTCGTGCCTGAAAAGCAGCCCAAGTGCTCTTGGCGAACACAGCAACACCATCACCATTTGGCAAAGCATGTGCTCTTAGAAAATCAGGATTATCCACAACATTAGCGACATCAAATGAAGTCAACTTACCGCCAAATCTCGGACTGCGTAGGATTACTGCAGTAACTTGGTCGTCAAGGTGCATGTCCATGGCATACTTTGCTGCACCAGTAACCTTTTCTTTATTGTCGATACGGCCAATTTCTGGATTACCGATCTGTGTAAAAGCTTCTGATGATTTCAACTGTGGCTTAGCGGGCACAGGAAATTGGGTTGCTTCAACTACAAAGCGCCCCATTGGTGCAGATTTGCCGATACTGCTTAATACGCCATTATTTAGATTTACGTTCTCTGGAGATACCTGCCATGATCTGGCTGCCGCAGATATCAGCATTTCTCGTGCAGCAGCTCCTGCAGAGCGATAATGGATATACGCATCACGCATTGATCCTGAGCCACCTGTGGCCATGAAACCGTTACGGCCATAAACATCAGCTGCTGCAGGTGCGAACTCCATGCGTATTTCAGCTAGTGGAAAGTTCAACTCTTCAGCGACTAACGTGGACAGGCCGGTTGCGGTGCCTTGGCCGCATTCAAAGTGTCGTACAATTACTGTCACGGTGCCATCAACTGAAATCCGGACAAAAGGAGTAAACTCCGCATCACTGTGCTCTTTTGCTGATAACACATCCGCGCCTAGTCCAAGGACCAGTGATGAAGCCGCAGCACCAACCTTCAAAAATGAGCGACGAGAAATCTCTGAAACCATGTTAGCTCTCCAGTATTTCGGAAGCACGCTGTACAGCTGCTCGGATCCGCTGGTAAGTGGCGCAGCGGCAGGCGTTGCCCCACATGTAATCATTGATGTCTGCCTCATCAGGACGAGGATTGCGCGACAACAGGCTAATTGCGGACATAATTTGTCCTGACTGACAATAACCGCACTGCACGACACTAAGTTCTTCCCAGGCTTGCTGGACTGACTGTGCAACTCGACCTCGTGCGCCTTCGATTGTTGTGATAGTTGCGCCTTCGGCATCTTCGATAGGAACTTGACAAGATCGTGTTGGCTCGCCGTTGATATAGACAGTGCAAGCGCCGCAAGAAGCAACGCCGCAACCATACTTAGTGCCTGTCAGTCGAAGATTGTCGCGAAGAACCCAGAGAACTGGAGTTTCTGGGTCTGCCTCCACCGTTTTCTTAATACCATTAACAGTGATACTAAAATTCATCGAATTAGCCCTTGTTCAGTCTGTCTGGACTGGGTGTAGGATCACTACGATTATTTGTCTAAGGAATTTTGCAAATAAGCTAAATTCGAAATTTGCATAGATAAAACACTAAGAGGCTGTATCGTGTATAGACCTGCTATCCAAAAGGTTGGCCAACAACCACTGCTTTAATTGACAGGCTAAACGCGGCTTCACTGCCAACTCACCTTGCTGTTTAGTCTGCGATATAACCCAAATCTGCCCAACGTATTCGCAGTTTTGATCTGGGTGAGGACGTGCCAGAGCATTTTTCATCCCTAGCTCCAACCCTCGGCAATCGGTGTTATGGCAAAGGACAAATCGCGATGGGGATTAATGATCGTCCGATGGACATGAATTCCATCAATGAGGTCGTATATACAGGTAAGTATGAGATCTGGCGGGTAATCTCTCAGGACGGGACATATCCATTCCATGTTCACGGTGGTTCTTACCGCATTTTGAAGCAAATGGGAGAAACGCCTCCTGACTACGTAAGCGGCTGGAAGGATATGATTTATGCAGCGCCTGGCTCAGTTTCAGAGCTGCTGGTCAAGTTCGACCAAAAAGCAGTTAGCAAGTCCCCATACATGTACTACTGTCATATCCTCAAGCATGAGGATTGCGGCGTGATGGGTCAGTTCACTGTTGAAGACAACGCCACACCCTACTCAGCTCCCGTAGCAGTCTGACACGATTTATAAGTCCAATGGTCAGATGTATTCGCTTGGAGCTCATTGACTGATCGAATAGCCTGAGAAACTTGTTTTGTCAGGCTATTCAAGTGAGTGGCGAGTTAGCAGGGATGACAGAGCTTCCTTATCCAGCCACTTCCTTCGCAAAAGTCGCCAGTTTCTGGCGGACACTCAGTTTAATGTCATCCGGTGCGAAGCTTGCGCCCAACGCTGAGTGAGAGCTGTTGAGCAAATCCTGCTCTGTCCAACCAAGAGCTTCTTGCACACGCTCATATTCTTGAGTGAGAGAGAGATTAGTTGTGGTGCGGGCGTCTGTATTGAGGCTGAGAGTAACGCCAGCATCTTTCAACTGGTTCAAGCTGTGGTCCTTCAACTGCGAGAAGATATCTGTTTGGACATTACAGCTAGGACAAACCTCCAGATGAATACCATCATTCACCACACGCTCCAAAACCCGAGGATCTTCAACACAGCGGACGCCATGACCGATACGGCTGACAGATAGCTTATCCAATGTTTCCTGCACGCTGCCAGCACCGCGCGCCTCTCCTGCATGGGCGATTGTATTTAGCCCCAACGTGTTTGCACGGCGAAAAGCTCCAATATGCTCATCGAGCGGAAAGTTGGCCTCATCCGCAGCCAAATCCAACGCCACTACACCTTGCGTTTGATAACGGGCGACAAGGTCAACCACGTCAAAGCTTTGCTCTGCTTTAAAGTGACGCAGCGTGCAAAGGATCAGCCGACAATAGATTCCTTCCCGCTTACTGCTTTCAAACATCTGGCTTAGCACAATCTCCACGACTTCTTCTGGTCGCAGACCGTTACGAGTGTGTAAATGCGGCGCAAAGCGGATTTCTGCATAGATTACGTTATCTGCTGTCAGCTGGCGGATCATTCCGTCAACGCTAATCTGCAAGGCCATCTTCGTTTGTAATAGCACCAATGCAGGATCGATACATGCCAAAAACTGTGTGAGATCCGTGCATTTTTCAGGCGCAATGAAGGCTTCGCAATAGTCTTGAAAAGTCATACCTGATTGGAGGCGAACCACGGTTTCAAAATCGAGACTACAATCAATATGTGTGTGCAGCTCCACTTTGGGCATGGAAAGAACATTTAGAGTCATTTCAATGCCTCCATCAGCATCTGCCAGAATACCGTTCTGTTAGCTGCTTGCGCTACTCTTGTTGTTTTAGGTGTGTCCTGGCAATGCCTGTCATTGAGGATGGTGAACCCTCTGGCAGGACCGTCCTGGCAGATAACGCTGACTGCATAAGGCTTTGTCGCTGTGACCACATATGGATTGATTGCGGCAGCAAGAGTAATTGGATCTGGCAAGTCAAAACCAACCACGCCTGAGGTTGAAGCGCAAAACGCACGGAGTACTTTTTGCGAGTTAACTGCAATTTCAGCTTTTACTGAACCGAGTGCAAGCAACTCTTCGGCCTCCTGATCAGAAATACTCGCATACTTGCGAGAAATGTCCCATCCAACCATCACCTTGGGAATGGATGAACGAAAAACCACGTCGGCAGCCTCCGGGTCAGCCCAAATGTTGTACTCCGAGACGGGTGTGACATTGCCATAGCAATCACCAGTGCCGCCCATGATGGTCATCTTTGCAATATTGCCTGCAAAATCAGGATCCAACTTCAACGCCAGTGCAATGTTGGTGAGCGGGCCAAGCGTGACCACCTCCAGCTCTCCTTTATGTTCCTGAGCTGCCTTCGCCAGAGCAACTGCAGCAGGAACACAAGATAAGTTAGGCGTACTTATTTCCAATCCGATATCACCCATCCCATCTTCACCATGGATGTATTGAGCTGTCTTCAGCGGCCTGCACAGCGGACTAGCAGCGCCTTCGTGAATGGCTGTGTCAAATTCACAGAGCCGAGCAATGTAGGACGCATTGCGAGAGGACAAATTCACCGGCACATTTCCGGCAACCGTGCTGATGCCTGTAATCCGTTCCGGCGCCAGGGACATAGCTATCATCAGTGCAACTGCATCATCCGATGCTGTATCCGTATCAATCCAGAGCTTGTTCAAAGTTGCCTCCTATACTTTCTTATTTGACTATTAGGCTGCTATAACTCAGATGATAATCGAATATTTGGGATTATGACTTGAGTAATAGGAAAGTAAATTTGCTGGGTAGGCTTCCCTCTCTCAGAGCTTTTGAGGCGATTGTGAGATGCGGAAACATAGCAGCGGCGGCGGATGAGCTGTGTGTTACCGAAGGTGCGGTCAGCAAACACATCAAAGCACTGGAAGCGGAACTAAGGGCCAAGTTGTTCATCCGCGTTTCACGCCGCAACCAGCCGACACCAGCCGGAGAAAGGTTATTTCAGGAGACTCGAAGCGCCTTTGCTTTACTGCGGCAGGCCGAACAGAGTTTTTCTCACGACCTTTCAAACAGACCCTTCGTACTAGCTGCTCCTTCTACCAGCCTGCTGCGTGTAATCATCCCAAACGCCCGTCTGATACAAGAGGCCATTGGTGATCGCCCGTTGCAGTTCGTAGCAAATGATACACATTACGGCGCAGTGGATGCTTCTTACTCCCTCAGCCTGAGAGTTGAGGAGGTCCCCGATGTAAGTAATATGCTCCTGAAACTTGCAGATGAAGAGTTTGGATTGGTGATCTCACCGCTGCTGTTGTCGTCAGAAGCAAACGATCCAGCCCACACCCTCACTCACTACAATCGTCTGCTTCCAAAAGACAGGCCGCATATATGGGAGAACTGGGTGGAGGAAAGCGGCGTTTCTCTGGAGCCAGCCGAAAACACAATCTACTTCGATGAGATGTACTTGGCCCTTCAGGGCGCCGAAGCCAGCCTCGGTCCCACAATCGCACCTCGGCCCCTCGTCACAGAAGCAATCGAAAACAATCGCCTCTGCGCACCCTTCGGCTTCCATCAACGCAAAGGAGCCTACTTCGTCATAGCTCCGCTGGAGACCGAAATGGATCCGGACTTCCATCGTGTGGGGGACGTTTTGACGAGAATGTTTAAGTCAACTTAGGGGGAGGTTATTCTACCTGCAGATACCGCTAGCTTTCTTGCTGGTATGTTTAATTGTAGCAGCTTTCCTTTGTACTTTGGGATTTATAAAAAGGTAACTTCTTCTTCTCGATAGGGTGATATTTACAAGTTAGGCAGGACTTACTTCGTATCCAGAAGTTTACTATCAAATAAAACCTACAATACGCTCATCAGAATGAAAAATTCTGAGCATGGCATGAATTCTGCTCGTTTGCCGTCTTTACCCTGTGTTCCCATAGTTTCTGAACCATTAGGGAGGGAACAATGGTTCAGAAATTTTCATGTAGTCGCCGTTTGTTTATCAAATCAGGCGCGGCAGCAACCGGCGCACTAGCTATGCCCAATATATTGCGCGCTCAAACCATAACTGAGTTGACCATGTTGGCGTGGTATGGGCAGGCAGAGCCTGACGCTGTCGCTGAGTTTGAGGAATTAAATCGCGTAAAGATTACACCAAAGTACTACGTTGGCGGCGAGCAGATGTTGGCGCTGCTAAGCCAATCTCCGCGTGGCACTTATGATCTGGTCCATGCGGATGCTGAGTACGTGCATCAATTGGTAGCTGCTGATTTTGTAGAACAGTTGAACCCTTCAGACTACCCTCTCGATGATTTCTTTCATGAGTTCCATAAATTCCCAGGCCACTGGGTTGATGACAAACTTTACGCCATGATCAGCCGGTTTGGTTTTCTGGGTATCTCTCACAATTTAGACGCTGTTTCTCGCAAAGAAGCTTCTAGCTACAAACTCCTATGGGATACAAAACTGAAGGATAAGATCGGTCATTTCGATTGGCATTTGCCCAATCTTGGCGTGCTTAGTCAGTACAATGGTAACGAAGCCCCTTTCAATCTTTCAGAGGCCGGGTGGAGTAAACTTAAAGAGACGACACTGGAACTAAAGCCGCAGGTGCGCGGATTTTATGATTACGGCGGTGTGCTCTCTTCGTTAAAGAGCGGCGAAGTCTCTGTAATGCCAGGTATTGGTGAATGGATCACCGGAGTTTTACGCCGGGATGGGGCCAATGTTACTACTACCATCCCAGAGGAAGGAGGCCTTCAGTTTACTGAGTCCTTCTCAATCGGCAAAGGTTCTCGCAAGGCAGAACTGGCTCGCAAATTTATCCAATATATGGCAGGGCCCGAAGGTCAATTTCGTCTAGCAAACTTGAATGTGTTCCCGGCAGTTATCCCAAGCAAACGTGGTTGGAAACGAATGATCGAGGAAAGACCCGAGGATGCCCGTCATCTGGGTATGTTTGAAGGATCAGGGAACGCTATGGACCTTATTCGGGCAGGTCGGATCAAAATCCGCAAACTGCCAGTGCAGCAAGATCTGGCAGACTGGAATGACTTCTGGTCCGAATACAAAAGCACCTAGAAACTCAGCGATAATCCCGGAATAACACCATGCAAAAACCCGCGTTATCAGCTCGGAGGTTGCTTTATAGCAGCTTCTGGGTCTCACCCTTACCGTTCTGGCTTACTCTTTTCTTTCTCGGCCCACTTCTTCTTCTGGTTTGGTTGAGTTTCTGGGATGTGCGGAACTTCGTGCTGCAGCCTGATTTCCAACTGGATAATTGGGTGAAAATCCTGAGCGCCAACTATTTCTGGCAGGCATACGGGCGGACATTTCTAGGGGCCTCCTGTGTTGCTGCCATTGCCAGCCTGTTGGCTTTGCCGTGTTCGCTGGCTATTGGTTTTATTTTGTCAACGCGTGCTAAATTAACAGTATTGGGATTGTTCGTAGTACCCTTCTTCACAAGTTACCTTGTGCGGGTTTACTCATGGCAAATCTACCTGACTGATAATGGGGTAATATCCAATCTCCTTGCCGCTATTGGTCTCGAAACCGGAAGCCTCCTTAGCTCAAAGTTTGCGATGCAGGTCGGATACGTCACGCTTACGTTACCTCTGGTGGTAGTGATCCAATCGATCTCTATGCTGTCTTTTGACAGAACACTGATCAACGCGGCTTATAATCTTGGATGTGGCCCAGTAAGGGTGTTTTTCTCAGTCCTTCTGCCGGGTACTCGTGCAGGTCTTATTCTGGGGGCACTCTTTGCTTTCATCTTCAGCTTTGGCGACTTTGTTTCTCCGACCTACATGGGCGGCGGTAAGTTCCCAACTCTCGCAATATTGATCACAGACACCGTCAAATCAGGCCAGCAATGGCCACGTGCAGCTGTCATTGCAATCGTGATGATTGGGACACTGCTTATTGTCGCTTTGACGAGTCTTAAACTCGCGTACCGGAGGAAGTAATGCACCTTTCTCAAGCAACAAGAATAATCCTCATGGTCCTGTGCGCAGGTGCTCTTGCGTTTCTCTATGCACCGATTATGACGAATTTTGTGTTTTCGCTCACGGCCGATCGTTTCCCAACGCTTCCTATCTCCGGCTTCTCAACCCAATGGTATGAGCTGGCATTTGGGGATGACTTGGTTATTCGAGCATTGCTCAATACAGCGTTGGTTGCTCTTATTGTGGCGCCACTCTCTACGTTTTTGGGGTTCACTGCTGCCTATACTGACTATCGTTTCAATTTTGTTGGTAAGAAGCTGCTGATGGTGTTTGCACTGTTGCCGCCATTGGTGCCTCTTGTCGTCTCTGGTCTGGCAATGCTGGCATATCTTTCCAGAGTGGGCCTCTCGGGCAATCTCTCTGCAATCGTTATCTCCCAGATTGTCCTTGCCTCTCCCTTTGCCATGGCCATTATCCGACTACGCCTCTCTCAGATTGACGGCGATCTTGAGTTTGCTGCTCAAAACCTCGGAGCATCAAACTGGAGGGCATTTTGGGAAGTCATCATTCCCTTAACCAAAACGTCCGTTTTTGCGGCATTTCTGCTGAGCTTTGCAGTGTCTTTTGATGAGTATGCCGTCACTTGGTTTGTTGGCGGCCTTAATGAAACAGCATCGGTCCGCGTTCTCAGCTTCCTTCAATCTGCAGTCAGTCCCCGCATCAATGCGATTGGTTCATTCACATTCGTTGTGTCCATGAGCTTAATCCTGTGCGCCCAGTTTATTACTCTGCGCCGGTTTTCAAAGGAGAAACTGTGATGACCGCAAAGATCCAAACAAACACTTCTATGCAGGCTGATGAAAGCCCATCGCAGGATGTACACATCGCGCTTCGGGATATTCGTAAGAACTACGGCAAAGCCGTGGCTATCCGGGACTTGAATCTGAACATTGATCGCGGTCAGTTTACCGCCATCATGGGCCCCTCTGGTTGCGGTAAAAGCACATTACTGCGTTGTCTGGCTGGTCTGGAAAGCATAACTACCGGTGACATTTTGCGCTCTGGCCGTTCCATCAGGCATCAGGAAATCTGGGAACGTGAAATGCCTATGGTATGGCAGTCTCTTGCTCTTTTTCCATTTTTGAGCGTGCTGGAAAACATTGAGTTCGGGCTGCGCATGAGCGGCGTCTCCAAAGGTGAACGCCATCGACGAGCTCATGAGTGGGCATCAAAACTGGGGTTGGATGAATATGTAAACCGTTCAATCGACCAGCTTTCTGGTGGCCAGAGACAACGGGTAGCGCTGGCCAGATGCTTGGTAACTGAACCTTCGATTATTTTGCTGGATGAACCACTTTCCGCACTGGATGCGCACCTCTCGTTGCAAATGCAGGCAGAGCTAAAACGCCTGCAGCGCGAGCTGGGAATTACCTTTGTTTATGTAACGCACAGCCACTCAGAAGCATTCTCTATGGCCGACAAAGTCGTGATTATGAACGAAGGCCGAGTTGAGCAGGAAGGCGCACCGCAGGAGATTTACCTCAAACCGGCAACCAGCTTCGTGGCACGGTTCCTTGGTGGCAGCAGCATATTGAGCTGTACGGTTAAATCTACTGAAACGGACGAAGTGCTTGTTGATGGAAAGGATGGCACTTTCAGATGTACCTCAGATGAGTTCAGAACACTTCAGGTTGGCAGCAAGATCAATCTGATTGTGCGCGCTGATCAGATCTCATTGTCACAGGAAAGCGGATGGGCGGACAACGAAGTTTATTGCCGGGTCGTAGGTGAGGAGTTTGTGGGAGCGCTCGTCAACCTACAACTGGAAACAGCCTCTGGATGCAAGATCTTCGTACAACTTCAACAGCGTGACTTGAAAACCTTAGACATCGAAGTAGGGGCGGGCGTTTTCGCGAATTGGCACCCAGAAGACTGTCACATCATCAACTGATAAGGAGAAGAAGAATGACCTATAACGTGCTCGTTTATGGTGACTCAAACACGTGGGGTTGGAAGGGAGTTGAAGTTGCCTTCCCAAGTTCACGTTACGCAGATAATGATAGATGGGCAGGTGTGCTAGCTGCGGAGCTGGGTGATAAGTTCAAAGTTAGTGTGGATGGGTTGACTGTCCGCTCAACTAATCTAGACGAACCAGCTGCATGGAACAGTGTGCCAGCAGACGCCTTCAATGGTGCAAAAAACCTGCCTGCCGCCATCGCTCGCGAAATGCCACTTGATCTTGTTGTCATCATGCTGGGGACTAATGATCTGAAGAATGATCTGGCTCGCAGTGCGGAAGATATCGCTGATGCGATCATTGAAGTTGCCAAGGTTGCAAAGGGGACAGAAGGAGGAGTGGCCTATACCTACAGGGCTCCCGAAGTGCTGGTTATATCTCCGCCACCTGTTTCGACGATGGCACACCCGGACTTTGCCGCAATGTTTGAAGGCGGACAAGAAAAGTCACGGAAACTTGGGGCAGCGCTGAAAGCTGCAGCTAATGCTGCTGGCATAGAGAGTTTTGATGCAAGCGTGGTCATCCCAGAGGCTGCCGGTCTTGATGGTCTGCATATGTCTGCTGAGCAGCACAAGATCCTTGGAAGAGCCGTTGCCAAGAAAATTCATGTGATGGCTGACGCTGCCGTAGACTGATCAGTAAAGCGAACTTGCGAATAACAACAATAACATAATGCAAGTCAATACAGAGGTGAAGCCTGAAACAACAATGTTTCGGATTGAAAGGGAGGACAAACCTATGAACCTAATCAAGAAAGTCGTCACTGCGGCAGTATTCGCAATGCCGTTGGTAGTGGCGCATGGAGAAAGTGCAATGGCAACACAACTCAACGAGGCTAGTGTTTTGGAATATGTAACTTTCACTGCAAAAGCAGGGACTGATGCAGAGAAGTTAGCTCAGGTTGCTGCGAGCATTAACAATAACCTGACAAATGTTTCCGGGTTTGTCGACCGTTATGTTTCACTGCAGGATGACGGGATATGGGTTGAGGTAGTATTCTGGAAAGATTTGCAAAGTGCAAAAGATGGTCTTCAGACATTTTTGGCGGATGACCGAAACAAGCCATTTCTGGATATGGTGAACGCAGATTCCGTGAAAATTACCTATTCTGATCTGAAACATTAAACACAAGCGTACGCAGAGCTGCTTGTTTTTGAGCCCTGCGTACATGCTTTTAAAAAACTGATTTACAACATACAGATACTCACCTGCTAAACATGGTATGCTTGCAGGTAGGAAAGCAAGATACAAGGTAACTGAAATGCGCAGACGCATTCCTCCGCTGATCGCTGTCAGAGCATTTGAGGCAGCTGCTCGTCATGGCAGTTTCACAGATGCTGCTGACGAGTTGGCTGTCACACCAACAGCGATCAGTCATCAGATCAGGCATTTGGAGAAGCTGCTTAACCTTCAATTATTCGATCGGAATGGGCGGAACCTTAGCCTGACAGAGCAAGGAAAGCGCATCCTGCCAGAGGTGACACGTGGGTTTGATTGTCTTGCTGCTGCATTCTTCGAAACATACGGGGAAAAAGACAATAAGTCTGTCAATGTTAGCGTAACACGAGAGTTTGCCCGTTATTGGCTATTTCCTCGCTTAAACAATTTTTACGAACGTTTTCCCGATTACGCCGTGAATGTCATTGCTTCTGAAAAATGTACCCCGCTTGATAGTAGCGAGGCTGATCTGGTTATTCGGTATGGCCCGAAAGCCCCCCCCGATAGTGTTGAAATTAATCTGTACAGAGAGGAATATCTGGCTGTTTGTTCACCTAGTATGTTATCGGAAGGCAATCAGATAGAGAACTTGACAAGCAAGCGCTTATTGGATGTGCGTTGGGAGCTATCCAGCCTCAACTCTCCGACATGGAAACGCTGGTTCTCTGAAAATAATAATGAAGGCTATGAGGACTACATAATTTCCAAGGTGGATGCCTATAATCTTGCACTTGATGCTGTCATCAGAGGAAATGCTGCAGCGCTGATCAGTAATACCATTTTTGAAGCTCAAGAACTGAATGATAAAATTGTAGTGCTCAATGGAGCAAGGCTACCCGGTTACTTTTACAGAGCAGTTCTAACTATTGGTGGCACTCGCAAAAAAACAGCACAGAATTTTCTTAGATGGCTTCAAGATGAAGTAGGTGCTACTATCTGAAATTTATAAGATTTGACAGTATTAACGAAGTCTCGAGAGTTTGAGTGCATTTTAAAGTACGGAAGAAGGTCAGTCCTTCTCCCGCGTACTATTAGGCTACAACTGGCTCAAGCTGCTCGCGGAGTGTGGTAGCCAGATTGTGAGTTTTCTCACGTGCAGCGGCCACAGATCTCTCCCAACGTTCATCCTTAAATTCTTCATAGTCTGCACTGATCAAGTGGATGTCCTCTTGAGCGGCGCCAAGGTAATGTGCACAGGCTGCAATTGCTGGGTCGAGTGCGTTTATGTGGAATCTGATCCCTTCCTTCTCAAAACCAAACTCGCCGCGACTGGAAAGGACTACTAGTTTTTTACCGGAAAGAAGTGGTGCAATTGGATAATCTCCGCGCGAAAGATCAAATGAGAAAGTTTCTCCGACCCGCGCAATCAGATCAAACCACGCTTTCAGGCTTGCTGGCATAGAATAATTGTACATTGGTGCACCAAGTACGATTACATCTGCTGCTTTGATTTCCGCAATCAGTTGATCTGACAGGGCGAGCTGCCTTCTCATCTCATCACTACGTTCGGTGGGGGGAGTAAATGCAGCAGCGATCCAGGTTTCAGAAATAAAATGCGGTGGTCGTAAGCCGACATCGCGACGACAGATGACCTCATCCCCGGATTGTTTCCAGCTATCTGCAAACAGTTTGGTCAGGGAACGAGTGATGGAACGTGTTTCTCGTGCGCTCGAGTCAACAATGAGTAGTTCTGGTGCGGATGCCATGATCGTCTCCAATTTTTCCATTTATAACTATTCGGAAAAATGGGGTGACCACAAATGATTGAAGATCATCTCAGCATGACATTTCTTCATTATGAACTTTGTTTCGTGGCAAATAAAATTTATCTCAACCAACATTCTCTACTTAGAAAAAGTGCAGTTTTAAGCCTAAACGCAGCACCTTTAGTTCAGCAAATGCTCAAGATGCAGACCAGCTTGTAAGACTTCATCGTCTGTCCCGTATGCGCCGCAAACAGAGTAACTCAAGCCAGGATCAGCAGGTTTCATCGGTATGGCCAGGGATGGAACGTTAAGGAAGGCTGTGAGCATAGTCAGTTTAAGTACATCTGCATTCTTTCGCTGAAACGTCGCACTGCTCTCTTGGACTTCTGCAAGATTAGGGGGACGACAAGCTACCGTCGGCATCAACATCAGATTACCTGATAAAGTTTCTTGCACAAGTTGGCAGAGCTTGGCACGAGTTGTCATTATATGTTGCAGAGTATCAGTTGAAACTGGGGTAAAGTCCCGCAAGCGTTTTTTGATTTGCGGATCAATCAGCTTATCCTCGAGTGCTACAAGCTGTGTGATCTGCTCATAAGCTTCATGGCCTACAAGTGGCCCAAATTCTGCAAAAAGGGCAAGTGTCTTATCAAAGGCGGGGAATGGTCTGCGTTCGATATCTATCCCGTGCTGTTCTAACAGATTCACAGTATCCTCAAATGCATTGGAAATATCTTCATCAAGAACAGGGTGAGAAAAGACAGGTAAAATGAATTTTTGAGTGAAGGGTGTTGCATTCACCCGTTCTGGCAATGTCCCCCTCATCGCACAGTCAAGGGCTATGATGCCCTCTACGTTGCGGGCCATCGGGCCTAATACATCAAGAGAGGGAGCTAGTGGTACGACACCTTCCATTGCATAACGGCCCATAGTAGGACGATACCCGCAAATACCTTGAAATGCGGCAGGGACACGGGTGGAGCCTGATGTATCAGACCCGATCGCAAGATCGCATAAGCCTGATGCTATGGCGCTTGCGCAGCCTGAAGATGAGCCACCAGGTACAAGTGAAGTATCTAAGGCGTTCTCAGCTGTTCCGAAATGCGGATTTAGCCCAAGACCAGAGAAAGCAAGCTCAGCCATGTTGGCATGGCCAACAGGCATGGCCCCGGCATTAATGATAGCTTCTATCACTGTTGCATTCTCACCTGCCGGTCTCTCAGAAAGCAGTTTCGACCCAGCGGAGGTTGCAAGGCCTTTTAGCGCAATGTTTGCCTTGATCGCGACAACGGCTCCGTCAAGCTGTCCATGACCGCTGCTGGTTATCTTTCTTGGTATTGCCGCCCGACTGAGTTCATGGCGCTGTGCCTTGTTGTCAGAAATAAAAATTGAAGTAAAGGAGGTTGTTGCAAGCTGTGCTTCAAACTCCTCACAACCCATGAATGCTCCCATTTTACTTTGCACCCAGATGAACAGGTTGGTTGTAATAAGGCAATTCTTCCACGCGAATAGACTGATTATCACGCACAAACTGATTATTCACATGCTCTGCAATCTCATGAAGTGGTGCAAACCAGATATCACCTCGCTCCAGAATCGTTTCAAGCCATCTTTCAACCAGTGTCCAGCGAGCAAGGCGCCCTGTCAGAAATGGATGCCAAATTGCCATCCAAAAACCACCATGCTCATATTGAGCCTCAAACTCTTCCCAAAACCCTTCCAGCCCCCTCGAAGGCCCTGCGACGGGCATCATGTAATCAATCTCTGAGTAGTGTGCGAAGGGTGGCCAATCATCTGTCCCCCAATGTACAGGCAGTTCAACAAGGGATCCTTTAGCTGTATGAATTCTATAAGGAATATCATCTGCCATCAGTGAACTATCGTACAGAAAGTCATTATCGACCAGGAGATCAATCACCCCTTGTGATGCGTTGTAGACTGGAGCGCGATACCCTTTGGGTGTGTTGCCAATAGTTTTTTTATGGGCTTCAAGAGCTCGCTCAAACCAATAACGGTGTTCCGCATCCGAAAGGTTAGTCGGATCTTCATGGAGATAACCATGGTGGCCTATTTCGTGCCCATCTTCCTGGATTAGATCCATAGCCTCTGGATATTGCTCAACCACCCAACCAGGCACAAAAAACGACTGTTTCAGACCCAATCTGCGATAAGTGTCCAAAATACGGGGTAAAGCAACAGTGGGACCATACCGTCCCATAGAAATTGGATACAGACGATCAAACCCATCTTTGGGGCGAGAAATGTGGATCAAGCTATCTGCGTCAACGTCGAATGTTATTGCGCAGGCACATCTGGCTCCATTTGGCCAGACAATTGGGTTTTGAATCATGCGTTCCCCCAAAGGGTAACGCGGTAAGCAAGGTCGGATGGAGCACAGTTCTCACCGTTTACTGGAGTGACATCTTGCGGACAAGCAGACATTACAACCAGTACGTCGACCTCAGCACGAAACTCGATTTCATCGTCCGGTCTTGAAACCGGTGCTGCCCATTCTGTTCTGCGGGCTGAGGTGATAGGAACGTTCATCCAGAGGTTAAACGGGTCTGGAATTACCTTTGCTTCTAGGCCGATGGACTTCAATGCCTGGCGCAGATTATCTGTACAGTTATCGTGATATTCTTTGCACCCAAGCTGTTGGTAACGAGCATGATCACACGCGGCAATGACTGTGTCATGCACACCTGGGGACGTGTCACGTACCAACGTAAGCATGGATCGCCTTGCATTGGATACGAGGATATCGCCGACGGTTGGCACTACACTTGCCAAAGCGGTCCGACAATGGCTCATGGAAAGGTACTCATACAAGTTGCTCGGATTAAACGCCCAAAAATCACAAACTTGCGTGCCTGTTGGATTCACCACGATGAGAGATTGTCCAGCCTCAAGCCTTACAGCAACCCCTGTTCTAGCAGGTAATGTATAATGCTTGTTGAGCTCTGGGCTACCATCACTGGAAATAGCCCCTGTTATGCTGTCGTTCAGACCTGTGGGCATATCTGGGTAAAAATTGGGCATCCGTCACCTCCTTTGATGTGCCCTAATTTTAACATCACATCTCAGGATCACATCAAAACGAATTACTCTCAGTTAGGAATGATGAAATCTCGTTTAGATGGGTCACAATGTATGGACCGCCTGCGTTTCGCGAGAGAGTTTTTACTTGGATGCTTGAAGTCACAAAAGCAATGTTGAAAGCTATCTCTTTGTAGAGCCCGCTGATTTTTGCAACAGCGCCACTTATTCAGCCTGCGCTAATGTCTCAAACCAACTTTCCGTTCGGATAATGCCCAGTCAGAGAAAATGTCGATATGTGCTTGCATTGATGACGGGACACGTTTGGATCTGATGAGATAGTAATCTGACCCGTAGGTCATTCGGCGGTCTGAGAGCTGAACTAGAGCTCCTATCTCCAGATCCGGCTGTACCATCGCAAGCGGGCAAAGAGCGACGCCTTGTGCCGATAATACGGCAGCCCTGAGTAGGTTGAAATCTTCGTAAGTTGTCCCCTGTAAAGGGCCGAGGTCTTCGTTCCCGTTGAGATCAAACCAGCGTTGCCACCCCCATGTATCACCGTCATGCAATAAACCAAGACTGCACAAATCCGAGATGTGATCCAAAGACTTTCCGTGTTGTTCCAATAGGGCTGGGCAGCACACCGGAAGGCTGTCACCACTCAGGAAGAATGACGCGTCAACATCCGCACCCTGCGGTTCGTTCGACAAGAAGGAGAAAGCGATATGTACGTCTGAATAGTCGATCTCGTAACCATGGATTGCATAGATAATACGCGTCTCAATGCTCGGATGGGCTTCTTTGAATTTGGCAAGCCGGGGTATGAGCCAGCACATGGCAACGGATGGGATTGCGGCAATGACCAGTTCGTTGCGGCCATTGTCCGAACGGGCGCGGTGACATGCGGCATCGATCTCAGTCAGTGACAGAGACAGAGAATTTGCCAGTTCAACGCCACGCTGCAACAAGATTGCACGGTTACCCTCACGATGAAACAGCGGTGCCTCCAACCAGGTTTCAAAGTTCTTCACTTGATGGCTAATCGCAGATTGCGTGACAAAAAGGGCGTCGGCTGCGGCTTTGAAAGAGCCTAGTCGTGCAACTGCTTCAAAGGCACGAAGGGCGTTCAACGGAGGCAAGGTCATGATATTCCTTCTTCATTAGAAAAACTAAACCTATCCTGAAATAACATCGTTTGACGAAATCGTGCAACTTCCGGTTCATGTGGTTAGTTTTTAGCCGCTTTTGGCGACATTAAATTCAGGAGTCCCCTCATGGAACGCGAACGTCTACAGAACTACGTCGGTAACGGCGACAAGGCTCCCGGCACTTTCTCAGACGTCGAAATGCAGCGTCGCCTAGACGCCATCCGTGCACATATGGCGAAGGAAAACATCGATGCAGCTCTCTTCACCAGTTATCATTGTGTGAATTACTACTCCGATTTCATCTATTGCCAGTTTGGGCGCCGTTACGGGTTTCTCGTTGACCACAACATCGCAACGTCCATCAGTGCAGGTATCGATGGCGGTCAGCCCTGGCGCCGCACCTTTGGCGGCAAAAACATCACTTATACCGACTGGCAGAAAGACAATTATTTTCATGCCATTCGCCCCCTGATAGGTGGTGTTAAGCGTCTGGGAATTGAGTTCGATCACATCACCATCGACACGCTAAACCTGCTTAAGGCCGAGTTTCAGAACGTCGAACTTGTCGATATCTCAGCAGCGTCCATGCGCCTGCGCATGATCAAGTCTGTCGAAGAAATTGCGCATACTGAAAAGATGACACGCATTGCAGACATCGGCGGTGTGGCCTGTGTGGAAGCAATTGCAGTTGGTGTGCCTGAGCATGAAGTAGCGCTGCACTCAACGGCAACTATGGTTCGCGAGATTGCCAAGGTCTGGCCTCATGGCGAACTTTTAGATACCTGGACCTGGTTCCAGTCCGGCGTGAACACCGATGGGGCGCACAACCCAGTCACCAGCCGCAAGATCCAGCGTGGTGATATCCTATCCCTCAACTGCTTCCCGATGGTCGCAGGCTACTACGTAGCGCTTGAGCGTACGCTGTTTGCCGAGCATGCGAGCGATGAGCACATCAAGATGTGGGAACTGAACTGCAAGGTCCATGATCGCGGCAAGGAGCTGCTGGTGCCAGGTGCGAAGTGCTCCGACATTGCCAAAGAACTGAACGAGATCTACGCCGAGGCCGATCTACTACAATACCGTAGCTTCGGTTACGGCCATTCCTTCGGGGTGCTTAGTCACTACTATGGTCGCGAGGCAGGTCTGGAGCTGCGCGAAGATTGCGAGAAGATTCTAGAAAAAGGCATGGTAGTGTCTATGGAACCGATGATCACTATTCCCGAGAACATGCCCGGCGCGGGTGGTTACCGCGAACATGACATCATCGTGATCGAGGACGAAGGCAATCGCAACATCACCAACTTCCCTTACGGACCCGAGCATTTGATCGTCAAATCAGTTCCCAAAGCGGCTTGATCTAAATGAAACGCCCCGACCTGTGCATGGTCGGGGCGTTTCCGCATATAGAGACATTTTAATCTGGGGGAGCATATGTTTCTGAATTCATGGGTACTTGATTGGTTTGTCATCCTGAGTATGGCCACCATCGCCGCCGCGCTTGTGGCTTGGCTGTTAGATCGCGTTCGCAAAAACGACTGACCCCAAAGACCCGTTCCGCAACAGAAGGCGGTGCATCACTTACCAAATCTGGAGGAGGAGATCATGGAAAGTATTCCGTGGATCAACTGGCTGATCATGGCGACGTCTTTTATCGCATTAATCTGGCTGGGTTGGAAATCGAGCAAAGTTGTGCATTTCAATAACGATGACGAAAGCGGTTTTCTAGTCGCTGGCCGGTCGCTTGGCCCTTTTGTGGGTGCCGCGACGATCGTGGCGACGGGCTACTCCGGTTGGGGCTTCATGGGCTCACCCGGTGTCGCTTACGAGTTCGGTGCCATCGAAATTCTAGGCAACTTTATGTTTGCACCTGCAATGGTGATCGCTGTACTTTTCTTTGCTAAGTTCCTGTCGCAGCGCGCAGCATCCATGGGCAGTAATACGATCCCGGAATATGCGGCCAACCTGCATAGCACCGGTGGGCTAGCTCGTCTGGTTCAAGGCGTTGCGGCAATCGTCACAATTGTCTTGTTACTTGTATTCCTGACTAGTCAAATCAAAGCGGTTGGCATACTCGCGTCAGGGTGGCTTGATCTACCGCAGGTCTGGGGCGCTACGGTGATGATCTCAATCATCATCCTGTATACTGTTCTAGGTGGTCTGACGGCGGTCGCTTGGACTGACACGCTGATGCTGATAGGCATGTTGATTGCCGCGGTTATCGTGTGTGTTCAAATGTTCAGCGACATTCCCCTGATGCAGATGGTCACTCAGCTGAATAAGATCGACCCTAATCTCGTGAACCCTGTGTCTTCTGACCCTTACGGCCAGGCCAAAGGTGCAGTCTATCTGGTTTTGCCCTACGCGTTCATGTTCTCCGCTGTCCTGCCCTACATGGCAGTGCGCTTTCTGGCGTTTCGAGCCGACGTGAAGTTCTCGACTGTTGCGCTTTATGTGGCGCCTTTTGCGTGCATCCTGTCGCTGATCCCCATCGTCGGTCTCTACATGCGGCTCAAGATGCCGGATCTCGCCGAGGCCGATCAGGCTATGCCGGTCTATTTGGAGACGTTCCTGCACCCAGTTCTAGGCGGCTTCATTACGCTCTGCATCCTGTTTGCCATGCAGTCCACGGCAAACTCGTTGCTGCACACGGTCGCCTCTGCCGCATCTCACGATCTACGTCGAGCGCTGTTCCCGGGTCATGAAAACCCCAAGACAGTTTTGTTCATCAACCGAACGGCAGTTGTGGTGTTTGGATTGGTCGGCTTGTTGATGATGATCTACGCGCCACCGTTCTTCCTGTCATGGTTAGGTATTCTTGGTACAGGCACTCTGCTTGCTGCTTTGGTTGGGCCGGTCTTCATTTCAGCGTTCTGGCGCGGAAACGCATACGGGGCACTGGCTGCTATGGTTGGAGGCTTCTGCATTTCGGGCTACCTGTTGATCTGGGGTACTACTGGATGGGTGGTAGGGCCTTTGGTTGGATGCGTAGTTTCGTCGGTCTTGTATGTCGGTGTGAGCATTCTGACATCCAGTCTGGATAGGCGGACTGCAACCGCTTGATCATAACGCATCGCCAACAGCAAGGGTAGGATTTTGGAACTGCCCTTGCTGTTGAAGTTTGAGAGCGTGGAGCTCGTCACAGTTACCCGACAATTTGATTAAAGTTGCTATGCCGCCATTCTCCAAGTCCTTTGTTCAATAGATGTGAAAGAGTAATGAAGGTTTATACGTGCTCTTCGTTCGGTAGCTGTACATTTATTGAGTTGAGAAGAGTTCACCCCACAAAGATCTACGACATCGTCACCTTGATGTTACCTCAACCTCTGCCAGAAACCCATGAATATCGTCTTCTAGCCCACTCTTAGAGCGGGCCAAAGTTGCCGGATATTCTTGACCGCCTTTTCAGCTGCTGCACTGGCAGCCTTGCGGTTAGGTTTAAAAATGATTTTCGCGTCTTATTCGGTGAGAGCTCGGAAGACGGGTTCCTGTTTTAGGAATGCTGCTTGTTGCTCGCCGCCAGCACGGTCGCTGTTTAGCTCGTTGCGGTAGCTAATGTAGCCCCAGTGGTGAGCGGAGACGTCTGAATCTGGCTTTACGCCTTCATCTACCCAGTTGGTCAACAAAGCTCCTTCAATCTCTTCAAAGAACTGGCGTGTTTTTACCAGCTGCTCAGTGGTGTAAGGCTCGCCTTCTTCTTCAGCACGGATGTAGAGAGTGAATTGGGCACCATCAGAAACACGTCGCGCCAGATTACTAGTATCTACGCTACCCTTAGTAGAGTCTAGATTGGTCACTTTCCACTTGTCGATTGGAGAGTCTGGAGACAAAAGCAAGCCGGAGATTGCATCAAATGCTTGTTCGAGGTGCTCTTTCTTTACAGAAATATGAACCTTATCGCCGTGGTTCTCGCCTTTAAACTGCCCTTCTTCGCGACCAAAGTTAATGAACGAGTTGACGCCCGGTAGATTGTAGTAGCTGAAGCCTTCGTGATCACCGAAGTTTTGCGATTTGATGCCGTTGTAGTTTGGCGTTGAGTTTGCGAGGCGGAATATTGGTGCGCGCTCTTGACGAAACACTTGTGCAACCTTTTCAGGGCCTTCAGCAGTTACGCCGTCCCCGTTTACTGAACTTGGCAGGCTATCGTAAGTTGGTTCGAAGGCATCTCCGTCAAAACCGCCTCCGATAAAGTGCGAAGGGCTAAAACCTGAAGCTCCATCTATTGGCATCTCATCTCTCCTCTAGATCACCCAGGTGGAGCGAACTGCGCCGCATTGCTGAGCATGCCCCACCATTTACTGTTGACTGTCATTTAAGAGGACTGGATGCAGGGAAGTGTATCGTATGGAACACCTCGTCCAAACGTGATCGTATGGTTAAAGGGTTTGGGGATGAAAAGTTGTGCCGTATGCCGGCTGCCTAATTTGAGGTTGCCCCTTCAACTTCGGTGAGCTTGGACTGGTTCGAGAAAAGTGGAAGGACTTCGGGTTAGCGTGTCTCAACTCTTGATGGAAACGCTCTAATGGCGGCTTCTGGCCCGAAATTCTAGCCATTCCTGACGCGTCGCTTGTGACCACAAGCAGACATTCGTGGCTATCGCTAGCTGCAGCCGCGATTGAAGCTCTGCAACTAACAGTATGGTGTGTTGACAACAAGGGCGATGTTCAGGATAGGTGATGAAGTGTACGCCCTCAACGCATCTTAAGGAACCTTGGCCATGACAGGATTGCTGGATCACGGGAGCCTCAAGTTCCTTGACCTGCTCAGCCCAAAGGTCGAGGCCGCTTTTGCAGCTGTCGAGCAGTGCCACACCTATCAGGACGGCCGCACGATCTTCTCGACCGGTGATGATGGTGATCGCCTGCTCATTGTGCGTTCAGGTGCAGTTAGAATGGGGCGTTTCAGCCCCAGTGGCCGAGAAACAATTCTTGCAGTGCTTGGTGAGGGCCACTTCATTGGCATCATAGGCGTGCTGACCGGCCGCAAGCGGACGCAAAATGCTACAGCAGTTGGTAAAACGACAATTGGCTATGTTCACAAAGCTGACTTTCTGACGTTAATGGACGCCCATCCCGAAATCGCCCGCGCAGCTTTGCCAGCCACGTTAAGCCCTTTKAATGT
>NZ_FREX01000007.1 GCF_900143565.1 Pseudovibrio sp. Alg231-02
GACAGRGMCAGTCCAGCTTGTTGCGCTGGCGTCTGAGCTGCCTTGGGATCATGGAAGCTTTGGAAAATGCTGTGATCCAGATGGGGGATCGGGTCTTTGCTAAAGTCCCGTTTTATGTGCCGCATTCCCACAAATCTGGAGAGCAGCGCATCGGTCATTGTGTTGGAGAGCTTTGAGGACTGAGCGTCCTGATCTTGCATGCTTGCGTTGATTTGCAAAAGAGTTTTCATGAGCTAATTCTCTTAGAAATAAAGTTGGGTGCCCCCCTGTTGGATGCCGGAGGAGCCCAAGTTGCATAATCGACTTGATGAATGGTACAAAACGAATAACTAACGAATTTATCAATAGATTGGATAGACTGTGCCGAGCCTTGAGCAATTGAAGATGTTCATTGCAGCTGCAGAAACCGGCAGCTTTTCTGCTGCTGGCCGGACGATAGGCAAAGGACAGTCAGCCGTCAGCACCGCCATTGTGAACCTTGAGATTGATCTGGGTTTTGAGCTTTTCGACCGCTCGACCCGCAAGCCTCAACTCACTGAGGATGGTGAGCGTATGCTGACCTACGCCCGTGCCGTGCTGATGCAGCTGGACAACATGACCTGCGCCGCGCACAGCATTTTTGAAGGAGAAGAGGCCAGCGTGAGGCTTATGCTTGACGATGCTCTTATGCTGCCTTCCTTAAGCAAAATCCTGATTGAGTTTGGCAAGAAGTTTCCAGCCACGCGGATTGATTTACTGTCCAGTGTCAGCCCTGAAATTCCGGGAATCATCGTTCAAGGTACAGCTGACATTGGCCTCATGTTTTCCGGCGGGACCGTTCAAAAAGGGGTAGAGCAGATGTTCATCGGCAATCTGCCGTTTGTCTCAGTCAGCCATCCCAGCTATCCGCTTACCCAGCTCGCTACAATCGGCGCAAACGAGTTGCTCTCTCACAGACAGCTTCTCTTACGCAGCCCTCAAGGAAGTGTGCTGGACCAGTTTCCTGCGCTTTCAACACAGCTCTGGTACGCAACAAGCTTTCACACAATTCGCGAGCTCGTTCTCCAGGGTGTTGGTTGGGCCTATCTGCCTGAGCATCTGGTCAGCACATCCATCGCCTCCGGCCAATTGGCCCGACTGAACCTGCGCTTCGAGCACAAACTCTGGAGCCCCCCGGTCGAATGCATCAAACCCAAACACACCCGCATGGGCCCCGCCGCCTCATGGCTGTTTGATAACATCAAGAATGTTTTGTCCTGAGGACTGGGAGTTGGGCTGCTGATGGCATTCACGATAAGAGAACGTTCATATCCACCCCGTCTATAAATGGCCATTAACATAAAGCTCTAAAAGCGCAAGCAATGTTGCATAGAACCAAATCAAAAATAGGATGCCAAGCGTATATAAAATGCCAATTGTTATAAGTTTCGCATAAACGCGCCTATAGGTGAAATCATGCCTGCCCCAGAAAACAAGAGTGAGGGCAGCGAGCTTATGGTCCTTGACGAAAGAGTGCCTTCGCAGCAGGTCATATTCGGGCTCCCGGGTGATCTTGTAAAAGGTGTAGAGGCTACCGATACAGATCAGGAAGATGCCGATATAGAGAGCAGCGTCCATTTCTTGGTTTTCCCCTTGCAGCCGATTGTCTCCGAGAGACTATTCGTCGAACACATTCCGTTCAAACAGAATGCCACGTGCTTGGAGGAGGGGGATTAGTTCTTTCTCAGATCAGAGATTATAAGGGTAATCGGCCAGTCATATAGAAGTAAATGAAATCCAGAAGATAAAAATAGCCCAATATCCCGAACAGGGCGCCAAACGCATGAACAAGACCAATCTTAGCCAGTTTCACATAGGCTGGCTTCAGTGCAGGCTCCTTCTTGTACCAAAATGCGGGCAGCAGGAAGATGAAATTCAGATTGCGCGCGAGGTTGCGCTTTCTCAGCTCTTCGTATTCTGGCCTCTGCCGGATCTTGTGAAACGAGTAGATAGTTCCAGCGAAAATCACGATTAATCCGATGTACCGTAAAGCATCCATCATCTGATTTGTCTTATGCCCCTCAGCAAGCCAACTTATGCCCATGCGGTGAAGCGCCGTAGCGTTGGTCTTTTAATTTGGTGAAGGGCGCCCTTAGCACGTATGCAAAGAACAATCATCAGCAAAGTGTGGCCTGTCAGGGTACAGCGGTGAGAACCTACCGTGATGGAGTGGTACGCCACCTTCCTGAAGACCCATTCCAGCTGGATTTCACATAGCAACGCATAAAAACGCAAAATCGCGCAAAGAAACGCACAGAATAACGCAAAGGCGGAAAGTGGCTTTCGTGAATGGGTGAAGGGGCAGCTTCTATGTCAGGTTGTCACATGCGCCAAAGTGATAAGCTGGTATATCTACCTGTAACTTCAGACTGAGACATAAATATATTTCAGTTAATCTTCCACTTTAGGCATAGTTTTCCTCTGCGCGGCCTAAGAGCAAATGCAAGTATAAACCCCGATAATCTGCATGAAATGCGGTTTATACTCACCTTCGCTCTTATATATGTGAACTATATTGAGATTCATTCAATTTCACTTATCCACCTCGTTCTTTAGTTTGAGCTCAAACACTTGGGTAAAGGTGATCAACTGTCGTTCAGATAGGGCTTTACCCTACTGGGATTTGAACGAGGTCCATTTTAAAGATGAAGGGATTTTCGAAGTTTTTAGGAGAGACTTGCAGTTTACGCAAAGGAGCTTAACCTGCCTTTCGAGCAAGATTGGTCAAAGAGATTCCTTTGGTCGGTTCGGTAAAGTTTAGGGCCTTTGGTGCATTGCACAAAAACGATACCAGCGCCTACGCTGGGAAAGAGAATAAAAAACGATTGGAACAGTTGGTAACGAGCGATTTCTGCTGGAAACCTATTTAACAGGCAAGAGGTTAGAACATGATCATAGGGGCTGCCAAGGAAGTCCTTGACGGGGAACGTCGGGTCGCGTTGACGCCGGACAGCGCCCAACAGCTGCAAAAGCTGGGATATGAGTGCGCTATTGAATCCGGCGCCGGTGAAGCTGCAAACTTCTCTGACACAGATTATAAAGATGCTGGCGTAAAGGTTATCGCAGATGCAAAAACGCTCTGGGAAACCGCTGATATTGTCATCAAGGTCCGCCCGCCCGAAGCGTCTGAACTGGAACTGACACACGAGGGACAAACCCTCATCAGCTTCTTCTGGCCAGCGCAAAATGGTGAGCTTCTTCAGCAGTTTGCCGATAAAAAGGTCAACGTGCTGGCGATGGATATGGTGCCGCGTATCTCGCGCGCACAGAAGATGGATGCTCTGTCATCCATGGCCAACATCGCTGGTTACCGCGCTGTTATGGAAGCTGGCAACAACTTCCCGCGCTTCTTCACCGGCCAGATCACCGCTGCCGGTAAAGTGCCACCAGCCAAAGTGCTCGTCATCGGCGCTGGCGTTGCAGGTCTTGCCGCAATTGGCGCCTCAACCTCTCTTGGCGCGATCACCCTTGCGTTCGACGTTCGCCCGGAAGTGGCTGAGCAGGTCGAATCCATGGGTGCTGAGTTCGTTTATCTGGACTTTGAGGAAGAGCAGCAGGACGGCGCCTCCACTGGCGGCTATGCCTCTGTTTCTTCTCCAGAATTCCGCGAAGCGCAGCTGGCGAAATTCCGCGAATTGGCACCAGATGTTGACATCGTCATCACCACAGCGCTGATCCCAGGCCGCGATGCGCCTGAGCTCTGGACCGAAGACATGGTCCAGTCCATGAAGCCGGGTTCTGTGATTGTTGACCTTGCTGCTGAAAAAGGCGGCAACTGTAAACTGACCAAGATGGACGAGAAGATTGTTACCGAAAACGGCGTCACCGTGATCGGTTATACTGACTTCCCATCCCGCATGGCAACGCAGTCCTCCACGCTGTACGCGACCAACATCCGTCACATGATGTTTGATCTGACCCCTGAGAAGGACGGTCAGGCCAATATCAACATGGAAGACGATGTTATCCGCGGTGCAACGGCAACCAAAGACGGGGAAATCACCTTCCCACCGCCTAAGCCGAAGATCGCTGCAATTGCTGCTCAAAAGCCAAAGGCACCTGAGAAAACCCCAGAGGAACTCGCGCTTGAAGAGGCTGCTGCTGCCAAAGCTGCCGGTCGCAAACAGCTCGGTCTTCTGATTGGCGGTGGTGCTGTTATGGCGTTGATAGGTGCCTATGCGCCTGAAAGCTTTATGCAACACTTCATCGTGTTTGTCCTCGCAGTGTTTGTTGGCTTCCAGGTGATCTGGGGTGTGGCTCACTCCCTGCATACACCGCTTATGGCTGTAACCAACGCAATCTCCGGCATCATCATTTTGGGCGCCGTGTTGCAGCTTGGCTCTGGCAGCTGGATCGTCTGGTTCCTCGCTGGCATCTCGGTGCTGATTGCATCGGTCAACATCGTCGGCGGGTTTATGGTCACGCGCCGTATGCTCCAGATGTTCAACAAGTCTTAAGCGGGGGAGGGAAGCATTATGTCTATTGGACTTCAAACCGCCGCTTATATTGCGGCAACCGTACTCTTCATCCTGTCTCTGGGCGGTCTGTCCAATCAGGAAAGCGCAAAACGCGCTGTTTGGTTTGGCATCGTCGGTATGGCACTGGCTGTTCTTGCAACAGTATTTGGCCCTGGTGTTGATCTTACAAGCCCAGCCGTTTTGATCATGTTGCTTGTGACTGTAACCGTTGGCTCCACTGCTGGCGTGATTGTGGCTCAACGCGTTGAAATGACTGGCATGCCGCAGCTTGTGGCAGCTCTGCACTCCTTCGTGGGTCTGGCTGCTGTGTTCATCGGCATCAACTCAGATATCGCTCCACCAGCAGGTTTGGCAGGCGCGGAGCTGGTTATCCATGAAGCTGAAATCTTCATCGGCGTCTTCATCGGTGCTATCACCTTCACCGGCTCCATTGTCGCTTATGGCAAACTTGCAGGAAAGATCGGCGGTAAGGCACTTCTGCTGCCGGGTCGTCATGCTCTCAACGCAGGCTTGCTCATTCTCGCAGTGATCCTGATGTTCATGTACATGAACCACGCAGGTTCCTGGACGCTCTACCTGATGACCCTGATCGCCTTCTTCATCGGTTGGCACATGGTTATGGCCATCGGCGGCGCTGACATGCCCGTTGTTGTTTCCATGCTGAACTCCTACTCCGGTTGGGCAGCAGCGGCGACAGGTTTCTTACTTGGCAACGACCTGCTGATCGTAACAGGTGCTCTGGTTGGTTCTTCCGGTGCAATCCTCTCTTACATCATGTGTAAGGCGATGAACCGTCACTTCGTCTCCGTTATTCTTGGCGGCTTTGGTACCACGACGGGTCCAGCGCAGGAAATCGAAGGCGAGATGGTTGCAACTGATACGGACTTCGTAGCCGAGACACTCAATGATGCAGATAGTGTCGTTATTGTACCAGGTTACGGCATGGCCGTTGCACAGGCGCAGCAGTCTGTTTCTGAGTTGACCAAGCGTCTGCGTGCCAAAGGCAAAAACGTCCGCTTCGCAATCCACCCGGTTGCCGGCCGTCTGCCAGGCCACATGAACGTGCTGCTCGCTGAAGCGAAAGTGCCTTACGATATCGTTCTGGAAATGGATGAGATCAACGATGACTTCCCTGATACGGATGTTGTCATCATCATTGGCGCCAATGACATCGTGAACCCGGCTGCTCAGGAAGATCCAAACTCACCAATCGCTGGCATGCCAGTTCTGGAAGTTTGGAAAGCCAAGCACGTGTTCATCTCCAAACGTGGTCAGGGTACCGGTTACTCCGGCATCGAGAACCCACTGTTCTACAAAGAGAACTCCCGCATGTACTACGGCGATGCGAAGAGTTCCATGAACAACCTACTGAGCAAAATCAGCTAGTTTGATTTCTTGATAAAAACGATAAACCCCGGAACGTGAGGAACGTTCCGGGGTTTTCTTTTCTTGCAATGCCTCTGCAAATGGCACTACCTATTTTACGTTTATCTTATAGGTATCGGTAAAGTAATTCATCTGGCTACCCTGAACATACTTAGGCATTGAATACCTAGTCTTAAATGTATCCTTGCCGTGATAGCCTTTCTTCGGGGTGTATACAACAACGACAGCGTTAAACTTCTTTCCGTAGCAACGTTGCCCTTTAGGAGGGTTGTACGTTGTTCTGCGGATTTCAACGCTTCCATGCTTGGGCGCAACTTTGACCTTTACTTGAGCAATTGGACCTGAGGTACATTGGTTTTGGTTATAATAGACATGTCCGTTGACAACGGACGCTTTGCGCGCGGCGACATCGCGCGAATGTGTCTCCGCAGCCGCTGTGCTTAGACCAGTAATCAAAAAAACTGCTCCAACAAAATACTTGATCATCTCAGTTCCCACCTAATTCAGTTGTCAATGCTCCAGTTTTCAAGCCTTGTAGGCAGAAGGAACAAAAGAAGCAAAGAGTCTGTAGCTACTTATTAATCAGCTAGAACAGTATGTGGTAGATATACGCAAGTATATAATATTTGTCAGGAACGCGTAGCCGTTTAGCCACGCGTTCCCGAGACGGCTACTGACAGCCAAGCTTCTCCAGTAATTCAGGATCTGCTGCTTTGGTCGGGTCACTTCCAAGCTCGCCATCATACCCACACACAACCACTTTGGCTGTTTCGTCGATCATGTCTGGTTGGTCTGTGAAGGCCACCATGCCGGAGCCGAGCAAGGTGTAAAGACCGGTCGAGTTTGGCGGAGACAAGTAGCCTTCGGCCTGAACCAACCCGACTTTTCCATCAAAGATCCCAGCCTCTAATGACGTCGCGCGGATGCTGCCAGCTTCAGGTATCCCTATGACACGGATAACATCACCGGACTGAACGTGTTGCGGAATAATGCCTGCAATCAACGTGTTACCGATCTGTGGAACATTGCTTGCGCCAACAGAAAGGTTGCTGCCGATGATGACTGCGGACTGGCGGGGTGGAACCACCTCAACGCGTGTTGCAACCACATCTTCATCTTGCCACAGACCGCTGATCGCTACCCAGTCCCCTTGTTTCACCGTGGTCGCGATGGCCACTGGTACGTGAACGAACGTTCCCATAATCTCAAAGGTTCTGCCTGTCTCATCTGACTTCACTTCAGAAACAGGCCCGATGATCGGCACAATTCTGCGGATACTCTTAGCTTCCCAATTTGAGCCAGTCAGAGCAGCAACAACGGCAACCGTATCTCCCGGTACCAATTGCGAGGCCGTCAGAGGGCCAAGTTCATTCTTGACTGGCAGATCCGGAGGGAAGGTGACGCGTTGATCATTTACGATAATGCTGCCGAGACGCGTAATCGTGCCGACAATGCCAGTCCCCAAAATACCGCCTTCACGCTCTTCTTCTGCGTGGCCTGCTGCTGGAGCGATCAGAAAAGTGGATGCTATTAAAGCGGAAAGTGTGTGCCTCCAAACCATTACGCAGCAGCCTCATCTGATTTTGGCTTTTTTTTTGGAAGGACGTAGGCCCCAAAGGCAAAACGGCCATTGGCGGTCTGTTCCGCATCATTCATTTGCATCTCCCGTGCCAGAGCGTTGACTTCTTCCAAAAGCATCTGGGCCTTCTCTTGCGTCAACCTGTTCAGAGTCTCCACTGACTCCTCTGACAAATGCGAATAACGCAGGATTCGATCAAAATTGAGAGCTTCTCCCTGAGGGGCAATTAAGTTGTGGGTAGCGGCCGAAAGGTGCGTCGAAAGTGTCGCCTGATAGGCAGCAACTTGTTCGGCACTTCCAGGTGCGGGCAAAAGGGCGTGAGTCAATAAACGATAAAATCCGTCATCTAATTCCGTAACGACACCTTGCTCAATGAGAGCCTCAAGAACGGTTCCCGGCGCCATATCAGCGCGTGTGAGGCGAACCAGCTCGTCAAAACCAGGCTCCTTTTCGCTGCCTTGCCGCGGCAAATTCCGGGGCGTTCCTTCTGCACTTTGAAACTCTGGAGCCGTTGCCCAATAACTGATTGCAAGGGCCGTCGCATTGACGGATTTCTTGAGAGAACTGCCGTTTTCATCAGATCGTAACCGTTTGACATCCTTACGGTGAATGCCGGTCTTAAGGCTGACGCGGCTATCGGTCGTCTTACCGGGATTTTCCTCAATAGCGGCCTGGAGCAGGGCCCGTTTCAGTGCCTCGGTCGCTGGCCCGATTGTGACGCCACGCGCCACCATCGCTTTTGCCAATGGGGCAAGAAGCGCTGTGAGGGCGGTCTCAAAAGGGTCTGTTTGCTCGGGACTCATTTCCGTTTCCTGTGCTGTCCAGTTCTCTAATCATTACACCAGAATTTTTCATCCTACGAATTCGTTACTGCTTGTTGAACACTTGTTATACTCAAATGGGAATTTTTCCCATTATCTAGAATGAGTGATTATCACCATAAGAGGGACTCGCCATGCGGGATATTGCTGCAGATTATCTAAATGACATTCGGCCAGTGTTTCCGGCCATGCCAAAACTGACAGGAGTTGCGCCACGCAATCCACTTCTGTCGGCATTGAGCGATTTTGATCAGGAACGTTTTCTGGATTTTGGATGGGGACCAGAAAACGCTCCACGCTTTCCAACTATCATTTCCGCAATGAACCACTTTATGGCTGCGCAGCCAAATGCCGTCGCAGCTGAGTATCAAGATCAGGAGATCAGCTACGGTGAGTTGAATGACGCCGCGAACCGGCTCGCTCACACCTTGGCACAGCACGGCGTAAAGAGAGGGGACGCCGTTTGCCTGTACCTGCATCGTTCCATTCCAATGCTGGTCGGCATCGTCGCAGCTCTTCGTGTAGGTGCTGCATATATTCCACAGCATGTGGGCGTCGCTCCTGAAAAGGCATTGAACCACATCGCAGCAGTGACCGGTGCGCAAGTCATTCTAACGCTGCGCAGCCTTAAAGATCAGGTGCCGGTTGCAGAGGGCCAAACTCTTATCGCGATTGAAGATGTAATCGAGGATGAAACTCTGCCGGCCACGCCACTAGAGGGCGAACAACATAAAGCACAGCCGGACGATCTGTGCATGATCCTGTTCACCTCTGGCACTACAGGCGTCCCGAATGGCGTTCAGGTCACCCACAAGAACCTATGCAACATTTTGCAAACCAGCCCTGGTGATCTTGGCATGCGTCCGGGGTTGCGGGTGGGTCAAATTCTTTCGATCGCATTTGATATGGCGGCTTGGGAAACTCTTGGTGCTGTTTCAAACGGCGCTACGCTGGTTATTCGCGGCAAAAGCATTCAGGAAACAGCCGAAAAGGTGGACGTGCTGATTGCAACACCGTCAATCCTGAACTCGCTTGATCACAGCCGTTGCCAGCAGGTGCAAACTGCTGCTGTTGCGGGAGAACCATGCCCAAGACCTCTTGCAGACACTTGGAGTAGCTTCTGCCGCTTCTACAATTCTTGCGGACCAACAGAAACCACCATCATCAATACAGCCGAACCGCATTATCCGGGAAAGGAAATCCTATCCATTGGACGTCCGACGCCTAACAACACGGTTTATGTTCTGGATGAAAACCTGCGCCCCGTTGCCATTGGCGAGAAGGGCGAAATGTGGGCTGGTGGTGATTGTGTAACTGCTGGATACCTTGCCAATCCCGAGCTTACGCTTGACCGTTATCGACCTGACCCATTCCGTCCCGGTCACATGATGTTCCGTACCAAAGACCTTGGTCGCTGGACCAACACAGGTGAGCTGGAGCACTTTGGGCGGGTTGATGATCTGGTGAAAATCCGCGGTTTCCGTGTGGAGCTGGATGGCGTTTCCAACACATTGGAAGCCACGGAAGGCTGTGATCAGGCGGTCACGCTCAAGTTCGACAGCCGTAATCTGGTCGCCTTCATCAGTCCGGCGAATGTGTGCACCAACACTGCGGCCCAGTCCGTGAAAGACAAACTTCCTTATTATTGTAGTCCAACACTGATCCTTTCTATGGAGGAGTTGCCTCGCACACCACGCGGGAAGTTGGACAAGCGCCTGCTTTTGAAGTTGGCACAAGACCATATTGACGCTCAGGGTGTGGAGTTAAATTAATGACTATTGAAGCAACAACTGCCGAAACACGCAGTTACAACTGGCGACGTATTACGCGCCATCCATCCTTGATGGAATACAACCGACTGGTGATGCTGGTCGCCGTGGTTAACATCGCAGTCTTCATCGCTGGTTTACAGGACGGACGCTGGTTTGCTGAAACCGGCTTTGCTCTTGGTGCTATTGCAGACATGGCGTTGATCAACCTGTCACTTGGCATCCTGATCCGTCAGCAAAGGGTGGTCAACGCCTTGTTCTGGATGGCAACCCGCATTCCAACCAGCTGGCCGCTCTGGCTTCGTTGGGGCGCTGGCAAGGTGTTCCACTTTGGAGGGCTTCATTCCAGCAGCACTGTGTCCGGCACAATCTGGTTTGGCTTCCTGCTTTACGCCATGGTGGCGAACCGTATTGAAGGGGCTGCGTTGCCGTCAGACCAAACGCTAGCTCTCAGCGGGGCGATGGTCTCGTTGATGGTCTTGCTGATCGTCACGGCACAAGGAGGTTTCCGCGCGCGCCATCATAACACCTTTGAGAAGGTGCACCGTTTTGTTGGTTGGACAGTGCTTGGCCTGTTTTGGGCACAGACTGTTTCTATCACGCAGGATACTGGTGGCATTCTAATGGAAACTCCAGCGTTCTGGATGCTCTGCCTCATCACACTGTCCATCGTCTCACCATGGCTGTCGTTGAAGCGTGTCAAAGTGGACGTGGTGAAGCCCTCTAACCATGCTGTTTTGGCAAAGTTCGATTATGGCGACACGCCATTCCCGGGCAGCTCAAACGCAATCAGTCACACACCATTTGGCGAGTATCACGCGTTTGCGAACATCCCTTCGCCGAAAGAGACTGGGTATCGTCTCGCTATCAGTCGGGCAGGAGACTGGACAGGAGACTTCATTGAAAACCCGCCAAGCCATGTCTGGGTGAAGGGCATCACCACCTCTGGTGTTGCGCGTATCGAGGTGTTGTTCAAGAAGGTGGTTTACGTCGGCACTGGTTCTGGCATTGGTCCTATTGTACCGCATCTGCTCGCAGGTGACGTGCCGAACAAGGTGATTTGGTCCACACGCAACCCACGTAAAACCTATGGTGATGCTTTCGTTGACGAGATTGAAGCAAGTACCGAGAATCCGGTGATTTGGGATACGGATTCTCAAGGAAAGCCTGATCTGACCGCATTAACTCTGAAAGCGGTTGAAGAGAGCGGTGCAGAGGCTGTTATCGTGATTTCCAACCAGAAACTGACCCGCAAACTCGTTCATGACATGGAAAGCTTCGGCATTCCTGCTTACGGCGCAATTTGGGATAGCTGATCATGTATGAAACCATTGAAACATCTGTCGAAGGTCGCGTTGCAACCATTCGCTTCAATCGGCCAAAAGCGCTGAATGCACTTAACTCCCAGGTTCTGGAAGAGGTGCTGGATGCGGCAACCAAGTATGATGCAGATCCTGCCATCGGGTGCCTAATTCTGACTGGTAATGAGCGAGCCTTTGCAGCTGGTGCTGATATCGCAGAGCTCAACGTGCAGGATTATGCCAGCATGTACGCCAGCAACTTTTTCACCGGATGGGATCGTTTTGCAGCGCTTCGCATCCCGAAGATTGCAGCAGTCTCCGGCTATGCCTTGGGCGGCGGCTGTGAGGTCGCCATGATGTGCGATATCATTTTGGCGTCAGACACGGCTAAGTTTGGCCAGCCGGAAGTGAAGATCGGCTGTATTCCAGGCATTGGTGGGTCTCAGCGTCTGACTAAGTTGGTTGGTAAAGCACGCGCAATGGATCTCATCCTCACGGGCCGCATGATTGATGCGCAAGAGGCTTACGACATGGGTCTCATCAGCAGAAAGATCCCTGCTGATGAACTGATGACCGTTGCGAATGAGACTGCAAAAACCATAGCGGGATATGCGCGGGACATCACTATGATGGCACGGGCCTGCGTAAATGCGGCGGATGAAAACTCGTTGGAAAATGGCATCCGCTTTGAGCGGCAGATGTACCATGCCTTGTTTGGCTCATCTGCCCAGAAAGAGGGTATGGCCGCGTTCCTCGAAAAGCGACCGCCAAACTTCAATGAGCAAGCAGAGCTGGAAGACGCTTAACTAAACGAGAGACGCCCGGATACAACATCAGCTTTCCGGGCGTTTCAGCTCTTAAGCATCAGTCACCGATAAACGGATTGTCTCGCAAGCGCTCAGCAGCGAAGTCCACGAAGGAACGCACTTTTGCGCTGGCACGGCGGCCTTCCATATAAACGATGTGGACTGGAAGCGGCTCAGGCTCATAATCCTCCAGCGCCAGCTGAAGCACACCGTTCGAAACGTCTTTCGCCACCTGATAGGACAGCAATCGGGTAATGCCGGCCCCACCTGTTGCTGCCTGAATAGCTGCGCAATTGTGGTTGCAGCGCAAATGCGGGTTAATCTTCACCACTTCGGCCTTCTCTCCAGCAAACTTCCAATGGTTGCTCGTTTCAACCGATGTCGGCTGGATGATCTTGTGCTCGGCAAGGTCTGACGGTGTTTGCGGGGTGCCGTGCTCGCTAAAATACGTTGGTGAAGCACAAATTACGCGGCGGATGCTGCCCACGCGGGTGGCATAAAGCCCGGAATCCTGCAGATGCCCGATACGGAACGCTACGTCCAGATTATCTTCCACCATATTGACGATACGGTCGTAGAACTCGGCATTGGCAGTCACTTCGGGGTAGAGGTCGAGGTACTCTGTGATCAGAGGGATGATGTACTTCTGCCCAAACAGTATGGGCGCTGTGATGGAAAGCTCTCCGATCGGCTTGGCATAGCTGCCGCTTACAAACGCTTCTGCCTGTTCGACGCTCTCCAGAATGCCTTTTACATCGCAAAGATAGTGCCGGCCCGCATCCGTCAGGCGGACGTGGCGCGTGGTTCGGTTGAATAATCTTGTTCCGAGAGATTGCTCCAGCCGGGCAATGGAGCGAGTGACGGCAGGAGCTGAAAGGCCAAGCTTTTTGCTGGCTTCCACGAAGCTTTCCCGTTCAGCCACTTCTACAAACACCTGCATTGTTTCAAGCTTATCCATTTCAATCCCACAATCACGCTCATTTATTGCGCTGAGTGTAATAGTGAATTGCACAGAAGCCCAATTATTTCCTTTCAAACATTGGTTACATGAAGACCATCATCCGATTTCAAAAAATGGAGATAAAATAATGTCACGCATTCCTACCCCATCTTCCATCGAAGCCGCTCCTCAGGACTCCCAGGCTTCCCTTCAGGCCGTCAACTCTCAGCTCGGCTCCGTGCCAAACCTGTTCCGAATTGTTGCTAATAGCCCGCAGGCGCTGGAAGGTTACCTCGGTTTGAACGGCGCGCTCGGCAAAGGAACACTGCCAGCCGCTACGCGTGAGCGTCTCGCATTGGCCGTTGGCGAGCAGAATGGCTGTAACTACTGCCTCTCCGCGCATACTTACCTTGCATCCAACCTTGCCAAGCTCTCTGCTGATGAAATTGCCAAGAACCGCCGCGGCAGTTCTGAAGATGCGAAAGCAGCGGTTGCTGTCGAGTTTGCTGTCGCAATCGTCAAAAACCGCGGAAAGGTTTCTGATGCGCAGGTGCAGGCTGTACGCGACGCTGGTTATTCTGATGCGGAACTCGTTGAGATTGTTGGACATGTCGCTCTGAACACGCTGACCAACTACATGAACGAAGTATTGGGAACCGAAGTTGACTTCCCTGCTGTTAAAGAACTTGCCTGACACCACGGGCGGGTGGAGCCCAATCCACCTGCCACCCTTCCGGAGATCGTCATGACCAGACCACCACTCCCTCCATTCACACGGGAAACAGCCAGCATCAAAATCCGTGCGGCGGAAGATGGCTGGAACTCTAGAGATCCGCAAAAGGTAGCTCTGGCCTACACGCCAGACTGCCAATGGCGGAACAGAGCAGAATTTGTAACTGGACGCCCTGAGATTGAGCAGTTGCTCACTCGCAAATGGACCCGAGAGCTCGATTACCGCCTTATTAAAGAGCTATGGGCCTTTGAGGGAGACCGGATCGCGGTTCGCTTTGCCTACGAGTATCATGACGACTCCGGACAGTGGTTCAGAGCCTACGGCAATGAAAACTGGGAGTTTGCAGAGGACGGCCTCATGAAGCGCCGGATTGCAAGCATCAACGAGCATCCGATCACACCAGAGGACCGCAAGTTCCATTGGCCGCTGGGTCGCCGCCCTGATGATCATGCAAGCCTGAGTGATCTGGGTCTGTAACTGGAGGAAACCCCATGTATTCCAGTGATATTGCCTTCACTCCCACAGTGAAAGCGATCCAGAGCCGCAAAGGCTCCCGACGCGGCTATGCCAGCATGGAAGAGGGCGGTGGTTGGAAAAACGAAGTAACAGAAGAGTTGGCGCGGTACATCGCCGATCAGCGCAGCATCTTTCTGGCAACGTCCAATGCTGATGGCCAACCCTATATTCAGCATCGCGGAGGACCAACCGGGTTCCTTAAAGTGCTGGACAATCGCCACCTAGGATTTGCGGATTTTCGCGGCAACCGTCAGTACATCAGCCAGGGAAATCTGGAGGATAATTCCAAGGCCTTCATATTTCTAATCGATTACGTGCAGAAGACGCGGATCAAGATCTGGGGCACAGCTAAGGTCATTGAGGATGACCCGGACTTGATTGAACAGCTAATGGACTACGATCAACCCTATCCTGCAGCGCCAGAGCAGGCAATTATCTTCAGTGTTGATGCATGGGATGCCAACTGCCCGCAGCACATTCCAGTGCGCATCGACGCAGATTGGGTCAAATCCGCTCTGGAAGAAAAAGAACAGAAGATCGCTGAACTGCAAGAGCAGATCCAGAAGCTGCAAAGCGCCGTACAAGCGAACTGATTATATCGAATAGCGGGTGAGCAAACTCTCCCGTTACTGCGTATTCCCGAAACTTATCTGGCCCTAATCTCGGGAATACGCACTACCTCTCGCCACTATTGTGGCCCCCTATAAAAATCTCCCCATTGCTTCCTTTCAATCTCCGTAACTGCGCTCAGCAGCTTTTCGCTGAACGCATCTGCCAATGCAGACGCCGGACGTTGGGACGGCAGCAAAATTGAGATCGCCAGCACCACCTTGGGTGCAAACGGGCGGAAAACGAGAGAGCTGTGTTCGCGTGCCGTGTTCAGATAACCGTCCGCCGTCATCGGATCACAAATGCAATAGCACAAGCCATCTTCCACCAGCTTCAGGGCAGGGAGGAAGTTACGCAGCTCGAAGCGTTGGTTGAACTCCGCTTTCTGCTCCTCAAACGCCATGCGCGTGGAAACACAATTGGGGTGCATTTCAGGCAATGTCGCCAACGGCTTGCCCGAAAGGTCCTTTGCTTCAATGACCTCTTTGCGTGCCAACGGATCATCACTCCGTAGAGCACAAATGCAATTGAGCAGGAAATCATGCGTAATCAACGCACTGTTGGGAGCGGGGGTTTCTGCCAGTCCCACATCATATTGCTGAGAGGCGACCCACTCCTCAATCACGTTGGAGCCGCGCATCATCAGCGAGACCTTTACCTCCGGTTTGTCTTGGACAAACTCTGAGATCAGTTGCGGAATAAGCACCTGAGAGGAGGCCGGCATGAACGCCACGTTGAGCCGACCCTGCTGCAAGGAGCCAATCTCGCGCATGGTCCGTGTCGAGCGCGCCAGACGATCCAGAATTGCTTCTGCTTCCCCCAAAAAGAACTGCGCTTCCGGTTTTCGGAGGAGTTTGCCGCGCTGACGTTCAAACAGTTCGATCCCCAGTTCCTGTTCCAGATTGGAAATCAGAGAACTTACCGCAGGTTGCGTCCGACCCAGGATACGTGCCGCCTCAGAGATTGAGCCCGTTCGCATAACTTCACGAAATGCCTGCAACTGTCGAAAACTCAGGTTCATGTAACCGCCTGTTATTGTGAGGCAATTACATGCCCTATAATTTTTTTCTATACCTTAATAGATTAAATCACTTTGATTTTATAGGTCAAAATCGAAATCTTCCCCGAACAGCGCTGCGGACATCTACTTAGGGAGGATTGCTGATGGATCGCTTAATGAGCCTGCTGCTGACGGGGCTGATATGCCTTGTTGCACTGGGCCAATTTGTACAGGTGATCACGCGATACCTGCTTGAAATTCCAGTTCTGGGGCTGGAAGAAAGTCTGCTTTATCCAACAATGTGGCTCTACATGGTGGGTGCGGTCAACGCATCCCGTGAAAACAGCCATATCCGCGCCAACGTTCTGGAAATCTTCCTTAAAACACCCAAGCAAGTGGCCGTGCTCGCTCTCATTGGGGAAGCATTGAGCCTCGCGATTGGTTGTTGGCTCACCTACTGGGCATGGGATTTCACCAAATATTCTATGCGTGTGTGGCGTGAAAGCCCGACCCTCTACATCCCGACTTTTTACGTGGACATATCGCTGATCACCGGCCTTGTCCTGATGATGGTGTTCACCGCAATTCAGCTGGGCCGACACATCCATCAGGTTTTTACAGGGACGTTCGCTGAGCCGCTCCCAACCACCACAGAATCCCCAAAAGAGGAGCTGGCCTGATATGGTTGAGATCGCACTTCTTTCCGTTGCAGTTCTCGTAATTCTGCTCACTCTTGGCGTACCGCTGCCTTACTGCTTTGGCGCGGGCCTGATGACCATGTACTTCGCTGGTGACGTCATCATGAAGGGCAACATGCTCTGGGGCTTCCAGCAACTCGGCAATCCTGTTCTGCTTGCTATTCCGCTGTTTGTTCTGGCAGGCACGATTATGAGCGTCAGCGGTATCGCTGCCAGTTTGCTCAACTTCGTCAACATCTTCATCGGCCATTTACGTGGCGGTCTGGGCGTTGTGGCAACCGTCAGCTGTGCATTGATCGGTGCGATTTCCGGCTCTGGCCTGACTGGCGTGGCCGCTATTGGTCCACTCCTCATTCCTGAGATGGAAAAGCAGGGCTACCCGCGTGCCTATGCAACTGCGCTCATCGCCAACGCATCCTTGCTTGGCCTGCTGATCCCACCAAGCGTGACCATGATCGTCTACGGCTGGGTGACTGACACGTCCATCCTCGCCTGCTTCCTCGCAACGCTTGGCCCAGGCCTCCTGATCATGTCCAGCTTCTCCGTTGTAAACCTGCGTCTGGCCCGCAAGTTTGACCTGAAGTTGGAAGACCGCCCACGCGGCAAAGCATTTGTGCAGGAAGCCAGCCACCGCGGGTTCAAGGCAACTCCAGCACTTCTCATGCCAGTTATCATCCTCGGCGGCATCTACGGCGGCATCATGACCCCGACAGAAGCTGCGGCTGTTGCAGTGATTTACGCGATACCTGTCGGTTTCCTTATCTACCGCGGACTGGATGCCAAAACATTCCTCGGGGCAGGTAAAGAGGCAGCAACCTCCGTTGGCGCGATCATGCTGATGATCCTGTTCTCCATGATCCTCTCCCAGATGTTTGTGCTGGAAAGTGTGCCGCAGGAACTGGTGGAAGCAATCTTCTCCATTACAGAGAACAAGGTCCTGCTGCTAATCCTCATCAACATCCTGCTCTTCCTTGTGGGCATGGTGGTGAATGACGTGACCGCGATCATCCTGATTGCGCCGCTGCTGCTGCCGCTCATGGAAGCCATCGGCATCAGCCCGATCCAGTTTGCAGCGATCATGGGCGTCAACACAGCTATGGGCGGTGTAACCCCACCATACGCTTCGATCCTTTATCTGGGCGCACGCATCGGCAAGGTGCCAGTCACACAAGTGATCCGCCCAGCCATGATCCTCATCCTGTTTGGCTATCTGCCAGTGGTGTTCCTGACCTCCTTCTGGGCAGACCTGTCTCTCTTCATCCCCCGGCTCTTTGGTTACTGACCCCATCACCAGACAAGAGCCCAAAGCGAGCTGTGGGAGCAGCTCCGATAACAGCAACCTCAGTTGCGATTGAAAACAAAACACAGAGGTGAACTATGATTTTGAAGGCATTGAAAACGTCCCTTGCGCTGGCAACCATCATTGGTGGTGTAAGTGCAGCATCCATCGCACACGCCAAAACGCTGAAGATCAGCCACATCCGTCCGCAAGGCGCAACTGTTGATCTGGAAGTGAAAGACCTTGCTGAAGAGTTGAAGAAAGCAACCAATGGCGACCTGAAGATGAAGATCTTCGCAGCAAGCGCACTGGGTGACTACACCACTGTGCAAGAGCGTATTTCCGTTGGTGCGATCGACATGGCCGTACAGCCAGCAGCAACCGCTGTTGAGCGTAAAATGCAGATCAGTGCCTTCCCATATGTTGCTGAAAACTGGGAGCAAGCGCAGAAGATCTACGGTCCGGGCGGCGCAATCCATGACGCGATGAAAGAGCTTTACGCCAAGCAGGACATCACCATGCTGGCAGCGTATCCGGTGTACTTCGGCGGTATTGCGCTGAACCGTGATGCCGTTGCTCCAGGTGATCCAAATGCAGACAAAGGCATCAAGGTTCGTGTGCCTGGCATCAAGAGCTTCCAGCTGACAGCAGATGCTCTGGGTTACATCAGCTCCCCAATCCCATTCTCCGAAGCCTTCACCGCTGTTCAGACCGGTGTTGTTGATGGCGTCGTGGGCTCCGGTGCTGAAGGTTATTACGCTTCTTTCCGCGATGTTGCGAAAACCTACATCCCGGTAAACACACACTTTGAAGTCTGGTACCTGATCATTAACTCCGAGCGTTTTGAAGGTCTTGACGAAAGCTCCCGCAAAGCTCTCGTAAAAGCAGCAAAAGAGTTTGAAGCAAAGCGTTGGGCTAAAGCAGAGTCCGATCAGGGTGCGTTTGAACAGAAACTGGCAGACTACGGTGCAACCATCGTCAATCTCTCTGATGATGAGTTGGCAGCAGCGGCCAAGAAAGTACGCGCAGACGTATGGCCACAGATCCTGAACGATGTTGGTGCTGACTGGGGTCAGTCTATTCTTGAAAAAATCAAGAACTAACAGTCCAGACCGATAGGTCTCCAAAGGATCAGGCAGCTTTGTTCCCTAACCGGATCCCAATCCCGGTTTCACCTGAGCTGCCTGATCCTCCCGGTTTCATTGGGAAACCCACTTGTTTTTAAAGCTTGCCACTAAAGGTCAGGTCCAATGTTCCGCTCACTGCGCAAACCCGAGACCCAAAGCGTCTCCATCAACATCAACGGGCAGATGGTTCAGGTTGCTGAAGGCTCCAGCCTTTGGGCAGCCATGGCGTTGCACGGTGAAACACAAACCCGCCTTGCTTCAGTCTCGGGCCAACAACGCTCCGCCTATTGCGCCATGGGCGTGTGCTTCGAGTGTCTCGTTGAGGTCAATGGCGTGCCAAACCAGCAGGCCTGCCTAACGACGGTAGAAGAGGGCATGCACGTCTGTAGCCAAGACCTGACCGAACAATCCATTGCTGCACTTCATCAAAAAGAGAGTGCTGATCATGAGTGACATTTTCGATATCGCAATCATCGGTGCAGGCCCGGCTGGCATGTCCGCCGCACTAGAGGCAGCACAGCAGGGAGCCTCGGTCGCGGTGCTTGATCGCAAGGCAACTCCCGGCGGGCAGATCTACCGGGATGTGACGCAGAGCCCTTTGTTGGAACCGTCCGTGCTCGGGAGTGAATACACCGAGGGCGCGGAGCTGGTTGAAGCCTTTATGGAGGCAGACATTGACCGTCACCAGAATGCGGATGTCTGGCATATCGGAGAAAACGGCGAGGCCTTGTACTCCCAAGACAATCAGACCCGCCGTCTTGTTGCACGTGAACTCATCATCAGTCCGGGCGCGATGGAACGCCCGTTCCCTATTGAAGGCTGGCATTTGCCAGGTGTTATGACAGCAGGCAGCGCACAGGTGATGCTCAAGTCTGACGGCATGGTCAAAGACGGTGCTATCTTTGCTGGCACCGGACCCTTGCTTTACCTGATCGTAGCTCAGTATCTGCGGCTTGGTGTAACCGTCAACGCTGTAGTGGACACAACGCCAGCAGGCGGTGTTGGCCGCGCGATGCAGTACATTGGTGGTGCGCTCCGCAAACCAGCCTACCTCATCAAAGGTCTGATGCTCCTCAATGAAATTCGCCGTGCTGGGGTTCCCGTCTTCCGCCATGCGTCAAACCTAAGCGTGCTTGGAGAAACCAAGGCCGTTGGCCTTCAGTTTGAACAGGATGGACGAACCCACTCCGTCAACGCAGATCATATCTTCCTGCATCAGGGCGTCATACCCAACCTCAACATGACCCGCGCGCTTGGGATGGAACATCATTGGGCAGAGCAACAACTGTGTTGGACACCGACACTGGACGACTGGGGCCAAAGCTCGATCCCACACATTGCAGTGGTTGGTGATGCAGCTGGTATTCAAGGTGCGGAAGCAGCGCGACATGCCGGACGCCTTGCAGCACTTAAGGCCATGAACAAACTTGGCAAACTCAGCGAGGCAAGTCTGCAGCAACAAAGTTCTGATCATCTGAGAGCCATGAAGTCCTTCAAAGCCTTCCGCAGTTTTCTTGATGCGTATTATGCACCAACACCAGAGCATCGCATCCCTGCGGCGTCCAATACGCTGGTATGCCGCTGTGAAGAGCAAACAATGGGGCAGCTGCGTGCTGGTTTTGAGCAAGGTGCGAAAAACCCGAATGCGCTTAAAGCATTGACCCGCTGTGGAATGGGCCCGTGTCAGGGCCGCCAATGCGGGCATACCGTCAGTGAGTTACTTGCTGTCTGGCAGAACAAGCCTGTTTCCGACATCGGCTATTATCGCCTGCGTTCTCCGCAAAGGTTGCTCAGTGTTGATGAGTTAAGCCAGTTTCAGAACATCAAACCAGCAAAAAAACCTGCTGAGGTGTCCGCATGAATTTTGATGCAATCATCATTGGCGGCGGCATTCACGGCAGCGCAACGGCTTACTATCTGTCCAAGGCTGGTATGAAGACGCTGGTGCTGGAAAAGGGCTATGTTGGCCGTCATGCCTCCGGTGTCAACGCAGGTGGTGTGCGGTTGTTAGGCCGAGATTTTGCTGAGGTGCCACTCTCCAAAGAAGCCATGTCCCGCTGGCAAACACTGGATGATGAGCTTGAGGGCGATACTGGTTTTCGCAGGCGTAGCCTGATCAACATTGCCATTGATGACGCAGACATGAGCACGATCAAGACCCGGATCACTAAGCTCACCGGATTGGGTTACGATCACGAAATACAGATCGACCAGCAGGAACTGCGCGAGCGATTGCCTCATGCGGCGCATAACTGCGTGGGCGGCGTGGTGTCTGAACAAGACGGCTATGCTATCCCTTACAAGGCAACCAGTGCCTTTCGCCGGGCAGCTGAACGATTTGGTGCAACATTTCACGAAGGTGAAGCACTCGTAAACCTGCGCCAGATTGGCGATGCCTGGCAGGTGCGAACCGACAAAGCCAGTTATGACACGGGCACTGTGATCAACTGCTCTGGAGCATGGGCGGACAAAACTGCCATGATGATGGGCGACAACACCCCGCTCTCTTACAGCGCGCCTATGTTGATGATCACCGCCCGAATGCCGCATTTTGCTGGTCCGGTCGTAGGCGCCATCTCTCGTCAGCTGTCGTTCAAGCAGTTCGAAAATGGCACTGTGCTCATCGGTGGTGGCGCCAAAGGTTTTGCGGATCGTGATAATAATCGGACAACGCTGGACTACAAAAAGCTGGCCCTTGCTGCGGAGACAACCAAGACCTTTTTCCCAATCATGAAGACAGCCGTCATCAACCGGATGTGGGCTGGACTGGAAGCCTACATGCCCGACAACCTGCCGGTGATTGGGGCAGGGGTGAATGCGCGCAATGCCTACCATGCCTTCGGCTTTTCGGCCCATGGGTTCCAGCTCGGACCAGTCGTTGGTGATGTACTCGCGCAGCTGATCACCACAGGAAAAACCAGTTTTGACCTGAACCCGTTCCGCATCGACCGCTTTGAACGCAAGGTTCTTTAGCTCCCAAGATTTCCAAGACAACAGGAAAGTAAACCATGACAATTGAACGCGTGGATTCCAACCACCGCATGAGTAAGATCGTGAAGCACAACGGTACAATTTATCTGTGCGGACAGACGGCTGCTGATGATCCAAGCTGGGACATCACCGAACAGACAAAACGCTGTCTGGCCAAAGTTGATGCCCTGCTGGAACAAGCTGGCAGCGACCGCAACAAGATCCTGTCCACCACCATCTATGTGCGCGATATGAAAGATTTCGCTGCGATGAACGCCGTGTGGGATGCTTGGGTTGCAGAGGGTGAAAAGCCAGCACGTGCCTGCGTTGAAGCACGCATGGCCCGTCCGGATATTCTGGTTGAGTTTACTGTGGTTGCAGCTCAGTAAAACATAGAGAGCCCGTGGTTTTTGCGGGCTCTTTCCAACCCCTGTTACTTCTGAATGAGCCCTTCCACCATCACCTCCCAGGAAGCAAGGAAGCGCCGTTCTACTTCGTTGTTGGTGCCTTCCAAACGGCTGAGGATCAAGGTGCCCTCAAACAGCTCGACAATTGCTTCAACGATATGCGTTGCATTTGCTTGCCGGATAACGCCATTTTCCATTCCCTCAATAATCTGCTCACTAATACGCGTGCGAAGCAGACCGAAGAACTTCTTTAAAACCACACGCGCCACATGGTGCTTGTAAAACTCCACCCAAATCGCGGTCAGCTCAGAATGTGTACCAAGATAGATGAGGGTGGTGACACAAATGGACTGAATCCGTTCCAGAACATCCGTATCTGATGCAGTTTCTTCTTTAATTTGCTGTACGATCTCGTCGTCACACATTTGCAGATATTCCGCCAGAATCTCATCCTTACTGGCGAAAATGGATCCGATAGTCTGCTGTGAAAGCCCGGTTTCCTTTGCGATCTCTTTGAATGTGGTGTTGAAATAACCGTTGCGTGCGAAACAACACAACGCCCCATTGAGAATGATCAAACGATCATCCTGCAGAGCAGGAGCGGCATCCTCTCTCCGTTGCTGGGGGTCGTCCATAAACGCTCTCCACACGCTGGTTTGCAAACTCTTTTAGAGCTGAAAGTCAGCTTCCTTCAGGAACTCAGCGGAAAAGCTAGCATGCAATCACGGAGTTGAGGCCGCACGATGTTGAGCAAGGTTGATACGCTTTTCTCCCGTTCACTAAGCTCAAAGCTTCTATTGATTTGAGTTTGACGAATTCGCGTAAGTTTACAAACTTGTAAAGTTCATGTCCGGCAGCTGAAAAACTGAATGGGTACTCCTTGGATGTCCCGGCAATAACGCCCCCAAGGAGATACATTATGAAGACAATTAGTATTTTGATGAGTTCCGTTCTTTTGACCGTTGCTTCAACCGGTTTTGTTGCTGCCGCAGGTTCCTCCAATCTGGAAGAAGGTCTCCAGATCAAAACACCATTTGTTGTTGCCGATGCAGGCTCTGTTCGGGAAGAACACAATACCGAAAAAGCAGGGGCCTGCAAAGATTACGATGAGAGCTCAGAACACGACAACAACCATGACAAAGACCGTCATGACGATCGTGAAGAACATGATGTGCACGACGGAGACAGAGGCTACGACGATGATCGCGATCACAATGACTGTGACGATCACGATGATAAAGTACAGCGCGAACATGAACACGAACGCTCCAACCGCTCTCACAGCTGAGACTTCCCGCGGGTAGTCCCCAACATTACCTGAGGAAGGGCGCATCAACGTTCCTGAGCGTTGGTGCGCTTGCTTGACCGAACCAAACCGTTGGTGCAAACACATCTCAGAGCTATAGCCCAGAGTATCTTATGCGCATTCTTTTGCTTGAAGACGACGTTGAAATCGGAACATGGGTTGAGGATGGTCTTTCCAAAGCCGGCCATGTCATCGACTGGGTCAAAGACGGGCACGATGCCTTCCTGAATGCAACGACACGGGACTACGACGTCATTGTTCTGGATCGAATGACACCAGGCCTTGATGGCCTCTCGGTTCTGAAAGCATTGCGCTCTACCAAAAATGCTGTTCCCGTCCTGTTTCTGACAGCACTAGGTTCGGTCGAAGATCGCGTTGAAGGGCTGGATGCTGGCGGAGATGATTATCTGCCCAAGCCCTTTGCTTTTTCCGAGTTGTTGGCCCGCGTGTCTGCCCTCGGTCGGCGGCCAAGCACCAACTCATCTGAAACGATTAGTTGTCTGGAGGTCGAAAAATTTCAGCTTAACTTGCTCAAACAACAATGCATGCGGGCTGGTCAACCTGTTCCGCTCAATGCCAAAGAATTTCGTCTGTTTGAAACCTTCATTCGCAATAAGGGCCGTGTTCTGACCAAGAACATGTTGCTGGAGAAAGTCTGGGACATGAACTTCGACCCGACCAGCAGTGTTGTGGAGACACACATCAGTCGGCTACGCGCCAAAATCGAAAAGCCGTTTGATATTGAGCTCATTCGAACAATCCGCGGAGCAGGGTATATTCTTGATGACTAGCTCTTTGAAATATCTCTGGCAGATGTCCGCACTGCGTCAGGCATTTGCGCTCACACTGGTGTTTTTGGGAGTCTTGGTTGCAACAGGCTTTCTGGCTGATGTTTCTATTCGCGCCAACCTCAACCAAACCATCGATAACAACCTTCTTACAAAGTTCAATCAGATCAAAGCTGATCTCGCTAAAGGTGTTTCCTACCAATCCATTGCGGGATCCTATCAATCTGAGAGTGAGCACTTCAGCCTTGATGAGTTTGTCAGCTTCAAATCAGATTCTGGCAAGATATATGGATACCCAATCCCAGACGTTTATGGAAAGACAGGCTTTATAAACCTCGCTCCCTATTACTTTCACGAGGAGGACGAGGAGGAAACGGAAGAGCACGCAGAAACTGAGACCAGTTGGCGTGTATATATTGGCACTATTCCGGGAGGCAGGTTAGCTATCGGTTCCAGTCTTCGCGCCCGTAACCAGCTTCTGAATACATTGCCCTATGCATTCCTGTTCAGTGGTGGTGTCATGATGTTCATTACGCTGAGCGGTGGTCTCTGGTTTGGCTGGCGCTCGCAGCGGAGGCTCTCCAAAATAACGCGTGCTTTGGATCAGATCGCAGCGGGCGATTTGACGACCCGCATTGCACCTTCAAGCTGCAGAGACGATCTGGATATTCTTTCCGTTAAACTGGATGAAACCACACAGCGACTTTCAACCACACTTCAGCAAGTTCGCGACTTGTCAGTCAATATCGCACACGATTTGAAGACACCTCTCACTCGTCTCAGAGCGCAACTGGAACAGACACAGGAGCAAAACCAAAAAGGTGTCAGCGATGCAGAAGGCGTTGCCGGAGCACTTAAGAAAACCGATGATCTGCTTGAGGTATTTGACGCCCTGCTGCGAATTTCGCGTGTTCAGTCTGGCGAAAGAAAAAAACAGTTCCAACACATCCAACTGGCTGACCTGATCCATAATGTTGCCGAAATCTATCAAGCTGTGGTTGAAGAAACTGGCCGTTCTTTTTCCGTTGAAATTGAAGAAGCTGGAAGCATATCCGGCGATCAGGTGCTTCTTGTTCAGGCACTTGCTAATCTCATTGAAAATGCCTTACGCCACACACCCAAGGAAGCGGAAGTTACGCTGTTCGTTTCAGGAAACACGATTGGTCTGCGGGACAATGGGCCGGGTATACCCGAGGCGTACTATCCACGCGTTGTCGAACCTATGTATCGAATGGAGCAGAGCAGGAGTACACCAGGTGCCGGGTTAGGGCTTGCTTTGGTGAAAGCCATTGCCAACCTGCATCAAGCCGAACTCGTTTTATCCTCTCCAACTTTGGGTAAAGGCCTCAGTATTCAATTTGTCTTCCATCCACCAATCAGCGAGCAACTCAGCACAAACTAAACTAATCACGGCTCAAAACTGAGTTGATCATCCAACAGTTTGCTCAGCGCACCATGGCATCTTTCACACCAATTATTTTGGAGGGATGTCCTTATGAAGCTCAAGATTCTGCTGATTACCGGTGACTTTGGTGAGGACTATGAAGTCATTGTTCCGTTCATGCTGCTGAAAGCCATCGGTTATGAAGTTCATGTTGCCTGTCCTAAAAAGCGCGAGGGCGAAACGGTTGCCTCGTCCATTCACGATATCAATAAGGACTATCAAACAGTCACTGAATGGGAAGGGCATCGGATCAACATCAACGTGTCTCTTGAGCATCTGAATCCTGCCGATTACATCGCCCTTGTGCTTCCCGGAGGTCGCTCTTGCGAATACTTACGCACGTATCCGATTGTCCGTGATGTAACATCTCATTTCATCAAGGAAAACAAACCGATCGCTTCCATTTGCCGAGGGGTGCAGATCCTGCTTGCCACGGGCCTATTGAAGGGCAAAACCATGACGGGAAACTTTGTGTGCCAGACAGAGGTTCAGATGGCTGGCAACACCTATGAGAAGCTGGGGTATGAAGGCGTCGTGGTTGATGGAAACATCGTTTACGGCGTGGAGTGGCATGGCCTTTGGACGTGGATGCAGGCCTTCATGGAAAAACTCGGAGTGACAATAGATTTACCCCCCAAGGCTGGGCGCGTTAAACCCGTACCCGGTGAGGGGTATACTTACAAAAGCCTCGGTTAGAGCATCATCCGTTTGAAGGCAATCATAGAAGATACTCTAACCAAGGGCTCAGCCTTAGCTGGACTCGTCAGGCAACCGGATTGTGAGAGCCGGGTTGCGGGGGAAGAAGTTCATTGGCTGAATATGGATGGTCTTCCATTCTGTTGACATGACCGGCCAATCTTCCAACCGTGGTACATGGTGGAAGCCAGCAGTGAACCATGTGACCACATCCTTGTTCATGAGTTCGCGGTCCTGTTTGACCCATTCTGCCAGACCATCAGACCCATCAGACCCCATGGCAAGCGCGCCACCTGCATAACGCTCATTTGGATCATAAGCAGTGTTCCAGACGCTGTACTCGATATAGCGGTTACGCACGAATGGAGCATCGTTTTCAAAGTCAAATGGGGCATAGGACACGCTACCGTGGTGGAGCATGTATGCTGGTTTGTGGCCGAGGTAGCCGTCCACATTTCCGTTCATCACCATAAAGGCTTTCGGCTTCATGGAGCTGAGGCGGAAGCGACCTTCCATCTCGCTTTTGACCGGTGTGTTCTTAACCGTCCAGAGTGAGCGGCGTGGCACATTGACCGGAGGTTCACCACCAACGATTTCCTGCACCATCATGGTGTTGTCCGGCCCATCTACGTCAAAGTCCAAGCGGAAGTTGAAGTAGTGGTCGTGGAATGGAGCAACCAGATACGGCGCAATGAGCGAGCCATACTTCGTGTCTTCAGCAGCGGTTGGATCCTGTAAGGTTTTGGACGCAACGCCCTTCACGGCATCCAGACCGGATGCACCGACTTTCAGGTAAATCGTGCCATCCTGCTTGAATCGATAGTCGATAAGGTAGTCGTAGTTGCCAACCTCAGAGGCGGTCCTAATGACCAGTTCTGTTTCTGGCCGCCCTTCAGCAGGCACAAACTCCGTTTCTGACTGGGCAAAGACTTCAAAGTGGCGCCATGCAGGGTTTCCAATATCACGCTCGAAGATGCAAATCGCGTCGGGAATCTCCAGCGGCTGGCCCATATCATCATGGATCAATGCCGGAAGGAAAGTTGCGTAATCCGGACAGTCCACATTCTTGCGCAGAGGTGTCAGGAAGAGGCCAAACCCGTATTCTCCGCTGTCCATATAGGTCCGCCAATACCAGCCAGCGGAGGGGTCCATATACGGCACGAACACTTCAGAAAGAGAGGCTTGATAAAGCACTGAACGCCAATTCGCACCATCATTGGCTTTGACCTGCGACAGAACAAGACCGGGACGCTTGTCGACGCGATACCGCATCTTCCAGATGTCCCAGGTGATCTCACTACCATCAATGGTAAAGTTTGGACCGCCCTCCTGACGCAGGCGTGCCGGATTGGTTTTGGCTCTCAATGCCGTACGTTTGGCGACTTCATCCTCGTTGTAGCCCCAGTCATCTTCTGGAAGAGGGACAGCGCCTTCATCGATAACTTCCAATACTTTACGCTCTGAAAGCTCCACCACAGCCACCAGCCCCTCAACCGGCTTGGCATAGAAGTTGGAGCTTGTCGGGTTCACATAACAAGGCACCTTCATCAGGCGTTTGCCTTTTTCTGCATCTGTAAAGAAGTTACCGGCAGTCAGCGGAAGGCAATAAACATCATCTGGTGTCAGGCCACGCTTGGCGAGCCCGGCAACCATGCGCTCATCTCCCAGCGCGATCTCCATGGCCGACAAAAAGTCCGCCAGCATGATCATGGGCTGGCCTTCAAGGTCTGATCTGCTTTCGACAGTGCCTTTAGTGATGTTCACCACCGCTTGGTGAAATTTGCCATCTTCCTGAAAATGAACAGTCGCTCTGCGATCAAGGCTCCCATCTGTCGCATTGCTCATGACCGCTTTCTTGTGCGGCTCCAAGAGCTCAATCAGCGGATAAAGGGTTTTATCACTGGCAGCATTGGCTTCAATCAAGGTTGCTCGAACCGCATTGAGTTCGTCTCCCGTCAGCCCATCGAGTGGATGAGGGTCTGCAGCATACGCGGCAGACGTGAGCATTGAGGCGGCCACAAGCCCCCCCAGCATCTTTAAAGTCATTGGTTCCCTCCCATCGGAAGGGGAGATGAACCCACCTGTGTCTTCTCCCCCTAAATCCGTCCAATCAAAGCTTAGGCGAGCCCGGATCGCTGTGTCTGCGCATCCTGTGCAATTTACTAGGCATATCGGTTCACAGCTGGCTCGTTCTGCCGTATCTGCTCTGCAAAGGTTCGCGGAGACATACCAACCTGCGCCCGAAACGCCCGGTTGAAGGTCGACAGGTCACGAAAGCCAAACTCAAACGCCAGCTGAGAGATTCTGAAGGCCTGCCGGGAGTGCAGACGGCGCGATAACTCGCGTTTGAACCGCCCGACACGCACCTTGGCGATCTGCTCGTTACAGCTCAATCCGTGCTCTCTGAAAAGACGATAAATGCTACTGCGCGACATGCTGGAAAGCTTTGAAAGCTCATCGATATTGAAGCTCTCTTCCAACGCATTGTCGTGAATAAGAGATAACAGGAACTGCAGCTTGTCATATCCCTCCTGCAAAGCACTGGTGTCTTCCTCAAGAAAGGTCGCACTCACCACATCATTGAAGGCGCCTGAGAGCAAATGTTGTTTCTGGCTTCCCGGCTGCGCTTCAAGCAGCAAATTCAAATGGGCGTTGATCAGCTGGCCAGACCCGGAAAACGCGGAGACCTTGCGACCACAGGCATAAGCAGAATTGAAATGCCGATGCAGCAGATGGCGCGGGATATGAATGGATATCTGGTCAGACCCCAAAGTGCGGTTAGCCCGGAAAATGGAGGATTTGACGGAATCGATCAACGTCATGTCTCCGGGCTTGGAAAGCAGCGCGGTTTGTCCATTCTGTTCCAGCTCCGCTTCTCCCCGAAGCTGCAGAATCAGAAAATAATAGGCCTCGCCGTCCTTGCTGATATCAGCAGGTCCACGGGTGATCTCTCTTGCATTGTGAGTGACGCGGGCGCAATCAACATCGCCAAGCTGGAGTATGGAGGCATTTCCCATGACACTTCCGGCTTCTGTGTTTGTAACAAAGTGACCACAGATTTCAGTCAGCCGTGTGTTCCATTCATCCAGCTCATATCGGCAGGATTGAGTTGAAGGTATCTGAATACACACTGGCGCCTCCCCTAACCAAGGGGAATGCTAGAAAGAATCTAAACAGCAATCAAGCCAGATATATGCATTTTCCTATAAATCGCTTACTTCATGCTCAGACCAAGTCAGTTTCAACTACAAGCTCAACTAAGCACGATTTGGATATATTGTTGTAAAATAATGGTTTTATTTGATAAAATGACCATTAAACCACAGGAGTGAGTGCGATATTCGAAATACATTCAAACGCTGATTAATTGCATTTCCATAAAACTAATATTGCGTAAGCTGCCCGTTACTCCCGACCCAAAGTCCAGCTGTGGGCGAACTCCCGAAAGGATTTGAAGACGGGGCTCTGGTATTTCTCTGTGTTATAGACCAGCGAGAATTGTCGGATCATCTTGTGCTTCAAGGGCACGATCGATAAGCGGCCGTCTTGAACGGCGGCATTGACAGAGCGGCGAGAAAGCACAGTCAGACCGAGCCCTGCGATGACTGAGTTGACGATAGCCGTGGTGCTGTTGAGCTCGAACGCTTCTGTCCACTCCTCCAGGTCCGCGGCAACCTCCGTCAGAAAATATTCTCGTGTGCCAGATCCCGGCTCCCGCAAAACCCAGCTCTTTCCTTCGAGCGCATCTAACTCAAGCGGCTTATCGGAAGCGGGACACTGAGATGGCGCGCAGACGACGACCATTTCGTCCGTCATCCACGGCTCAACCTTGAGACGTTTGTCACTGACTTTTGCCTCAATAAAACCTAGGTCCAACTCAAAATCCAGTAGCATTCTGCAGGTTTTTGTGGAGTTGGATAGGCTCATGGACTGGTGCAAATACCCCGTGTTTTCGCGAAAATCCCCAAGCAAAGTCGGCAGCAAATGGTTGCCGATTGTATAGCTGGACCCAATCCGCAAGTTACCGTTGGTTGCATCATCGCCTTCAAAAAGCTGCGTGATCGCTTCAGATCTATCCAGCAGTTCATCCGCCAGAGGGAGTAAACGGCGGCCTTGCTCGTTTAAGATGAGTTGCTTGTTGGCACGATCAAACATCTTCCATCCCAGCTGGCGTTCCAACTCAGCAAGAGCCATGGAAACAGCTGATTTGGTGAGAAACAGTTTTTCTGCCGCAGCTGTGATCGAGCCTTCCTGCGTAATCGAAACAAACACTTTAAGCTGACGAAACGTTACATTCATTTCTTTTCAAGGCCAATCTGTGGGACAGTATTGTATGAGGTTCAATTTTACTGAACCACCTATTCAATATATTCAGATTTTCAGGACATATCAAATCAGCTAGGAACTTGAGTTGCATACTTTGTCTTCTCACCCTCAGGTTATTGGCATTTCCTATGAACACTCTTCGAAACAAACTGGCTCACGTTCCTGCCCCTCTCGGTGGTCTCGCGCTAGGGATAGCAAGTCTCGGCTGGTCGATGGAAAATGCTGGTAATTTTGGAGGGGCGCTGCAACTCACGGGCGCATTGATTTCGAGCGTTTTGCTCGTGCTACTGCTTGGAAAAATCTTTTTTGCGCACACCGCAGTTTTTGAAGATCTGAGGCATCCAGTAGTTGGCAGTGTGCTCCCGACAACCGCAATGGCGCTTATGATCGTTTCCTATGCCATCGCGCAATACAATTTCGCCATCGGGCAGGTGCTCTGGCTATTGGGCATTGCCCTGCATCTCACGTTCTTGTCTGTGTTCATTTATCATCGTGCAAAAAGCTTCAATCTACAGCACATGGTCCCAAGCTGGTTTGTGCCACCAGTTGGAATCATCGTGGCAGCCGTTGCTTTTCCCGGCGGTGTGTTTGAAGGCTTTGCGAACGCCCTGCTCTGGTTTGGTCTGGTCGCCTATGCGCTGATGTTACCAATGATGCTGTATCGTTTGATTTTTCACGCCGAAGTGCCCGATGCTGCGAAACCAACCATCGCGATCCTCGCCGCACCTGCCAGTCTTTCGCTTGCTGGTTATCTCACTCTGACCAGCAATCCATCTCCAATCATGGTCGCCGTACTTGGCGGAATTGCTGTGGCTATGACGGCGCTGATTTATATCTCATTCCTGCGTTTGTTCCGCCTGCCATTTTCTCCGGGCTTTTCCGCCTTCACATTTCCGCTCGTAATTGGCGCAACAGCGCTCTTTAAAACGGTAACATGGATGGAAAGTCTGGGCGCCAATGCCAGTCTTGTCGCGCAGATCAGAGCCTTGGCGCACATTGAACTTTATGTGGCAACAGCCGTCGTTCTCTATGTCAGCTTCAAATACCTGACATTCTTCGCACCGGCTCTGTTGCCAGCGCGTGCAACGGGACAGCAGACCAACTAACTGGACTTGCTGAACATCTTGGTCTTGTCAAACAGGTTCTCCAGCGTGTTCATCCGCTCCTTGGTCACCTTCCACGTGGAGGTGGTCATGGCTTCAATCATGGCTTCCAGAATAAACATGATGACAACGCTGCTATCCCAGGCCGACGGCGCTTCAATACGGGCGTTGAAAACATATTCCGCATTAACAGCTGCGGGCGACGTCCACTGATCGGTAAAGACGATCACAACCGCCCCGCGTTCGCGCGCCAGATCGACAAAGCGCAGGATATCATGTTCGTATCGACGGATATCGAACACCACCACAACATCACCCGGTTTCATATTCAGGAGATAGTGCGGCCACGTGTTGGAGTTGGAGGCGATGGCAATTACATCGTCACGGATCACCTGCAAATGCGTAAAGAAATAGTCCGATAAAGCGCGTGTAATGCGGCCACCAACAATGTGGACAGCCCGCTCGCGCTCCGTCAACAAACCCACAGCCTGATCGAAATCCTGCGTATCAAGCTGCTGTAAGGTTTGTTTCAGATTGTCGATGACAGCGTCAGCAAATCTGTTCAGAATATGTGCATCGGGTGCATTTCGGGTCCAGCGCTCCTGTTTAGAAATCGGGTTGGAAATTGTTTCTTCCACTTCCAACTTCAAGGCTGATTGCAACTCGGTAAATCCTGCAAAACCAATCTTTTGCGCCATTCTGACCACCGTTGGACCAGAGACATTTGCCGACTTTGCGAGCTCTGAAACGCTGCCTAGTCCGCTGACTGGATAATTTGCAAGCAAGGAGACGGCCAGCTGACGCTCTGCACGAGTTAACCCATTAAAATGTCCGCGTAATTTTTCTGCGACGGTCTGTTCATTTGGGTCTCGCACGTCTCTCACCTACCTGATGTATGTATATTTGCCTAGTTTTTAGGCTTTGTGAAACGTTCCTTTCAGATTAGTCTCCTTGGAAACGTTTCTTTCAGAAACTCTTTTACGAATAAAAAGACTGAAAGTACAAGGAAAAACAAGATGCATTCGGGGGGACTGTTCTTGTCTGAAGTCAAAACTGACCAGATAGAATCTGTTGGCAACGACACTGTTGAAACGATCAATACAGGAGGAACGGCTCCAGTTGTGTTGGTCTGCGAACATGCATCCAAGTTTATTCCTACATACCTAAATGGCCTCGGTCTAAGTGAAGAAGCTGCAAGCAGCCATGCGGCTTGGGATCCAGGAGCATTGGCGATTGCCAAGCTTCTCTCCGCCAAGCTGAACGCACCTTTGGTCGCTCAACGAATTTCGCGCCTCGTTTATGATTGTAACCGCCCACCGGAAGCGCCGAGTGCCATGCCGGAAAAAAGCGAGATCTACGAGGTGCCGGGCAATGTTTCGTTGAATGATGAACAGCGGCAAGACCGGGCCAACAAATTTTATCGTCCCTTCCAGTCAGAATTAAAACAGGTGATCGACGCCAAACACACCGCGGGTCAACTCCCGGTGATGGTCACGATCCACTCGTTCACACCGGTTTACAATGGCAAGAAAAGAGCCGTTGAGGTGGGTGTACTGCATGACAGCGATACCCGCTTTGCTGATGCACTGCTGGAAGCACTGTGCCCGTCAGATCTCTACGACATCCAAAGAAACGAACCATATGGGCCGGAAGACGGGGTTACGCATACCCTCGTTGATCAGGCACAATCCCGCGGCCTGCTAAACGTTATGATTGAAGTGCGCAACGACTTAATCGCAAAGCGAGCAGACCAGAAGAAAATTGCAGACTTGTTAGGAGAGGCAATTCTGCAAGTCCTGCCACAGTTTAGCGCTGAAACAACTGTGAGCGGGCAGGGAGCAACAACAAAAGCAAGGGCAGCAGATTAATGCCAAGGGGAATAGTTGTTTTCGTCAGGTATGTGGACTGGATCAACAAATATGTTGGCCGCTTTGCCATGTACCTCATTTTCGTGATGCTGGGGGTGCTGTTGTACTCCTCAATTGCGAAGACCTTTTTCGCACCGCCGCTCTGGACGCTGGAAACAGCCCAGTTCACCATGGCAGCCTACTACCTTCTGGGTGGCGCCTATTCCATGCAGACACAGTCTCACGTGCGCATGGACCTGTTTTACGGAAGCTGGTCTCCAAGGCGTAAAGCCACCATGGATGTCATGACCATCCTGCTTCTGATTTTGTACCTCATCTTCCTCCTTTACGGCGGTCTTTCCTCATTGGAATACGCAGTCAAATACGGTGAGGAAAGCTACTCGGCTTGGGCACCACCTATGGCGCCGATCAAAGCCATTATGTGTTTTGGAATATTCTTGATGCTGCTTCAGGCAATCGCGACGTTCTTTAAAGACTTGGCCGCAGCCCTTGGGAGGCCGGCGCCATGAGTTATGAACTGATCGCAATTTTGATGTTCTCCAGCATGATGCTGATGCTCCTGACCGGGCAACGTGTTTTTGCTGCAATTGGTTCCGTTGCTGTTATCGCTGCCCTTCTTTTGTGGGGTGATGGTGGCTCCGAAATCGCCTTCTCCGCCAGCATGAAGCTGATGAAGTGGTACCCGCTCCTCACGCTGCCACTGTTCATTTTCATGGGCTATATGCTCTCTGAATCAGGCATTGCCGAAGATCTTTATAAGATGTTCCATGTCTGGACAGGTGGCCTTCATGGTGGATTGGCCATCGGCACAGTCGGCCTCATGGTGATGATTTCAGCCATGAACGGTCTGTCTGTGGCCGGTATGGCCATCGGCGCAACAATCGCTCTGCCTGAGTTGCTGCGTCGTGGCTATGACAAGGTTATGGTGACTGGCGTTATTCAGGCCGGTTCCTCACTGGGCATTCTCGTACCGCCAAGCGTTGTTCTGGTTCTTTACGGCATGATTGCCCGTCAACCTGTCGGTAAGCTTTGGCTCGCAGGTGCTATTCCGGGTCTGCTGCTGGCAGGACTGTTCATTCTTTACATCGTGGTGCGTTGCCGCCTTCAGCCAGAACTGGGTCCAACCCTTTCTGAAGAAGAGCGCAAAGAGATCACGTGGTCTGAAAAAATCCGCCTTTTACAAGCTGGTGTGATCCCGCTGTTCATCTTCTTTGCGATGACAGGCCTGTTCCTGATGGGTGTAACCAGTCTCGTGGAAAGTTCCGCCGTTGGTGCAACAGCTGCCACACTGGCCGCTGCATTCAAACGGCGCCTCACTTTCCGCCTGCTGCACATCACCACTGAAAAGACGCTGCAGATCAGTTGTATGTTCATGTGGATCATTCTTGCAGCTCTTGCGTTTGGCGCTGTGTTTGACGGATTGGGCGCTGTGCGTGCGATTGAAGGTTTCTTCGTGGGTGACCTCGGTCTTGGCCCATGGGAAATCCTTCTACTGATGCAGCTTTCCTACATCGTGATGGGCATGTTCCTGGATGACACCGCGATGCTCGTGATTGTGGCTCCGCTTTACGTGCCATTGGTCAAAGTGCTTGGGTTTGATCTGGTCTGGTACGGCGTGCTGTACACCATCACTTGCCAGATCGCCTATATGACACCACCATTTGGCTACAACCTGTTCCTGATGCGTGCCATGGCGCCGCCGGAGATTTCGCTGACAGACATCTACAAATCCATCATTCCATTCGTTGCAATCATGGTGTTTGGATTGGCTCTGGTCACGGTCTTCCCGCAAATCGCGCTCTGGCTGCCCAACCTTTACTACACGAGGTGACATGACAAGGCATCACAAACGTACCCATTGAAGTAATTAGCGAATTCCGGATGGAGACAGATAAAAATCACACCCCTCGCTATAAAAAGTCCACCGGTTCTGAGGGATCCAGAAATTCATATTCCAAGGGGAATTGAGTATGACGAATAGACGTGATTTTCTTAAGAAAGCTGGTTTAACAACCGTCGCCGCTGCTGGTGCATCTACCCTTGCAGCTCCGGCTGTTCATGCTGCAGGTCGTCCTATCAAATGGCGCCTTCAGACATATGCTGGTGCAGCACTTGCTCAGCACGTGATCAAGCCATCCATTGATGCCTTCAACAAGGCGGCAAATGGTGAGATGGAGATCGAGCTGTACTACGCAGACCAGCTGGTGCCAACTGGTGAACTTTTCCGTGCCATGCAGCGCGGCACCATTGATGCTGTGCAGTCAGATGATGACTCCATTGCAGCACCAGTAGATGTATCTGTTTTCGGTGGCTATTTCCCATTCGCTTCCCGTTACAGCCTTGATGTTCCAGCCCTGTTTAACCACTGGGGTCTGAAAGAGATCTGGGAAGAAGCTTATGACGAAGTAGAAGGCGTTAAGTGGCTTTCCGCTGGTGCATGGGACCCTTGTCACTTTGCGACAAAAGACCCGATCCGCAGCCTTGCTGACCTGAAAGGCAAGCGCGTCTTCACCTTCCCAACCGCTGGCAAGTTCCTGACACGCTTTGGCGTTGTTCCGGTCACCCTGCCATGGGAAGACATTGAAGTTGCAATGCAGACTGGCGAACTGGACGGTATTGCGTGGTCCGGTATCACTGAGGATTACACAGTAGGTTGGGCTGATGTGACCAACTACTTCCTCACCAACAACATCTCCGGTGCATGGGCTGGCTCTTACTTTGCCAACGAAGAGCGCTGGAATGAGCTGCCAGATCACCTGAAGACCCTCTTTAACCTGTGCATGGATAGTTCTCACTACTATCGCCAGCACTGGTACTGGGCAGGCGAAGCCAAGCTGCGCACGCAAGGCGAGAAGATGGAGCTGACCTCCATTCCTGATGAAGAGTGGGCAACTGTTGAAGACGAAGCTCTCAAGTTCTGGGATGAAATTGCAGCCAAGTCCGAGCGTAACGCCCGCGTTGTTAAAATCCTGAAGGAATACAACGCAGCAATGGCAAAAGCTGGTCGTCCTTATCGCTACGGCTAAGCTGTTTTTCCAAGATTGGTCAGCCCGGTTTTCGGGCTGGCCACACCACACAGTAACGAAGCAGTGTCGGTGATGCCATGCGGGAGAGGCACAGGCATCCGCCGCTTTAACAGGGTCCTTGGGGAACAGGTATGTTGCGAGAAGAAACCAAAAAGACACGTAGAACCGGAAAACTGACCCTCGACGAGTTACGCGAGCTGGTCGACACCGGTGAGATAGACACCGTTATTGCCGCACAGGTGGACATGCAGGGCCGCTTGATGGGCAAGCGCTTTCAGGGTGAGTTCTTCGTGAACAGCGCCTGGGAAGAGACCCACAGCTGTAATTATCTGCTTGCAACCGACATGGAGATGGCCACTCCGGATGGCTACAAAGCAACAAGTTGGGAAGCGGGTTATGGCGACTACGTCATGAAGCCAGATCTTGCCACCTTGCGCATTATTCCGTGGCTGGAAGGCACCGCACTGGTATTGTGCGATGTGCTGGACCACCACACCCATAAAGAAGTTCCACATTCTCCGCGTGCCATATTGAAAAGCCAGGTCGACCGCCTCGAAGGCATGGGCATGACCGCTAACATGGCGACTGAGCTGGAGTTCTTCCTGTTCAAAGAGAGTTTTGAAGAAGCCCACGCCAAGGGTTACCGCAATATTTCGCCAGTCTCCGCCTATAATGAGGACTATCACATCTTCCAGACCACCAAGGAAGAGAACGTGATGCGTGCCATTCGTAACGGCCTTAACGGCGCCGATATTCCGGTTGAGTGCTCCAAAGGCGAAGCTGATGCTGGTCAGGAAGAGATCAACGTCCGTTATTCTGATGCACTGAATATGGCAGACCGCCATTCCATCATCAAAAACGGCTGTAAAGAGATCGCATGGCAGAACGGCCAGAGCATCAGCTTTATGGCCAAGTGGCATTATGATGCTTCCGGCAGTTCCTCCCACGTGCACCAGTCTCTTTGGGGCAAGGATGGTGAGTCTCTGTTTTACGATCCATCCGGCGAATACGGCATGTCCAAGATGATGCGCCATTACCTCGCTGGTTTGCTGAAGCACGCAAGTGCGATCACCTATTTCCTTGCGCCAAACATCAACTCCTACAAGCGCTTTGCGGCTGGCACCTTTGCGCCGACCAAAGCAATCTGGAGTATGGACAACCGTACCGCTGGCTATCGCGTATGCGGCGATGGCACCAAGGCTGTGCGTGTTGAGTGCCGTGTTGGTGGCGCAGACCTGAACCCATATCTGGCAATGGCCGCGCTGCTCGCTGCTGGCATTGATGGCATCGAAAACGAACTTGAGCTGGAGCCAGAGTTCAGAGGCGATGCTTACGGAGGTGAGGGCGCTCGCGAAATTCCGACAACTTTGCGCGATGCAGCCACCGAGATGAAGTCTTCCGAGATGCTTCGTGCTGCGTTTGGGGGCGATGTGATTGATCACTACGCACATGCCGCCAAGATCGAGCAGGATGAATATGACCGCCGTGTAACCGACTGGGAAGTTGCGCGCGGGTTTGAACGGGCCTGATTAAATCAGCCCACGCTGTGAATGATGAGTTGACCATGACAAAAACACTAAAATGTATTTCACCGGTTGATGGTTCTGTATTTGCAGAACGTCCGGTGGTAAGCCAGAAAGAAGCAGAAGCCGTCATTGCCAGTGCCAAGAGCGCGCAGAAAGAGTGGGCAGCGCGTCCACTTGCAGAGCGCATCAAACTGGTGATGGCTGGCGTCGCAAAGATTGGTGAACAGAACGACGAAATCGTTCCTGAACTCGCAAAAATGATGGGTCGTCCGGTCCGTTACGGTGGCGAGTTTGGCGGCTTTAACGAGCGCGCCTCGCACATGGCAAAGATCGCGGAAGAGAGCCTTAAGCCGATCATTGCCGAAGAGAGCGACAACTTCGAACGCCGCATCGAGAAGGAACCGCACGGCGTCATCCTCGTGATCGCACCATGGAACTATCCATACATGACTGCGATTAACACCGTTGCTCCGGCCTTGATTGCTGGCAACGCGGTGATCCTGAAGCACGCCACCCAAACGCTTCTGGTTGGTGAGCGTATGGCAAGTGCGTTTGCAGAGGCAGGTGTTCCGGCAGAGGTATTCCTGAACCTCTTCCTAGATCATGACACCACCTCCCACCTGATCGCAGGCCGCAATTTCGGCTTCGTCAACTTTACAGGCTCTGTTGGTGGCGGTCGTGCGATGGAAATCGCGGCGGCGGGCACCTTCACAGGTCTTGGCCTTGAGCTGGGTGGTAAAGATCCAGGTTACGTGATGGACGATGCAGATGTTGAGGCTGCTGCCGAAACACTCATTGACGGTGCTATGTTCAACTCCGGCCAGTGCTGTTGTGGTATCGAGCGCATCTATGTCCATTCTTCCAAGTACGATGCCTTTGTAAAGAAGGCTGTCGAGATCGTTTCCGGTTACAAACTCGGCAACCCGCTGGATGAGACAACCACCATCGGCCCGATGGCGAACGTTCGTTTTGCAGATCTGGTGCGCAAACAGGTGGCAGATGCTGTTGAGCAGGGCGCAAAGCCCATGATCGACGCGGGCCTCTTCCCGGAAGATGATGGTGGCGCTTACCTCGCACCTCAAATCCTCGTGGATGTAAACCACGATATGGAAGTTATGCGCGAAGAGAGCTTCGGTCCTGTGGTCGGCATCATGAAAGTGGAGAGCGACGAAGAAGCAATCCGCTTGATGAACGACAGTCACTACGGCCTGACGGCGTCTCTCTGGACACAGGATCCGGCACGAGCAGCAAAGCTCGGCGCTCAGATCGAGACCGGTACCGTGTTCATGAACCGCGCTGATTATCTGGACCCCGCCCTATGCTGGACAGGCTGCAAAGACACGGGCCGCGGCGGCGCTCTGTCTGAGATCGGCTACCAGAACCTGACCCGTCCAAAATCATATCACCTTAAAAAGGCATAAGAAAAATGACTCTGACAGCAAACTGGAGCTACCCGACCGCCATCCGCTTTGGTGCCGGGCGCATTAAGGAACTGGCCGATGCTTGTGCTGCTGCTGGTATAAAAAAGCCACTGCTTGTCACTGACAAAGGCCTTGCAAACCTGCCTGTCACTGCCAGCACTTTGGATGTGATGGAAGAGGCTGGCCTTGGCCGCGCTATGTTCTTTAAGGTTGATCCGAACCCAACCGAGATCAATCTGGAAGCGGGCGTTGCAGCCTTCAACGCTGGTGGTCATGACGGTGTTATCGCTTTTGGTGGAGGCTCAGGCCTCGACCTTGGCAAGCTGATTGCGTTCATGGCAGGTCAAACCCGTCCAGTCTGGGACTTTGAAGATATCGGCGATTGGTGGACACGGGCTGATGCGGATGCGATTTATCCGAATATCGCAGTTCCAACCACAGCAGGTACCGGATCTGAAGTTGGCCGTGCAAGCGTTATCACCAACTCTGAGAGCCACGTAAAGAAGATCATCTTCCATCCGAAGATACTTCCAAGCGTGGTAATTTGTGATCCAGAGCTGACTGTTGGTATGCCGACGATGATCACAGTTGGTACCGGCATCGATGCATTCGTGCACTGTCTCGAAGCCTACAGCTCTCCGCACTACCACCCGATGTCTCAGGGCATCGCGCTGGAAGGCATGCGTCTTGTGAAGGAGAACCTGCCGAAAGTCTTTGAAAATCCAAATGATATCGAAGCTCGTGGCCACATGATGAGTGCGGCGGCTATGGGGGCAGTGGCTTTCCAGAAAGGCCTTGGCGGTATTCACGCGCTGGCGCATCCGGTTGGGGCGGTTTACAACACCCATCACGGTTTGACCAATGCTGTGATCATGCCAACTGTGCTGAAGTTCAACCGTGGTGCGATTGAAGAGCGTATTGAGAAGCTCGCCGCTTACCTTGATATTCCCGGTGGTTTCGACGGTTTCTTCGATTTCGTTATGAAGATGCGCTCGGATATGGGCGTTCCGAATACTCTGGCCGAACTTGGTGTAGGCACTGACAAGATTGACGTGCTGGCAGAAGAAGCGGTGAAGGATCCAAGTGCTGGCGGCAACCCGGTCGAGTTTACGCTGGAAGTTGCAAAAGCTCTTCTCATTGAGGCGATTGGAGAACAGGTATCTGCCTGATTTCTCGTTAATCTACAAATAATTAGCCCCGCAGAACTTCTGGCTTTGCGGGGCTTTTTCTTATTGCTTCAGCCGTGATTACTCCGGCAACTCACAGCAACTTATCAGGTAGTCATAGGCATCAGGGCTCAGCTCCGGGCCAAGAACCCGCTTCAGATCGGCGTTGTAATCACCAAGCCATTTGATTTCCGCACGGGTCAGATCAACCATGTTGAGCATCTGCGGTTCAATCGGGATGTAAGAAAGGTTCTTGAAAGCGAGGAAACCATCGTCTTCCTCTACAATCTCGAAAAGGTTCTCAATCCGGATACCGTATTGATCTGCAACGTAATATCCCGGTTCAATGGACATCACCATGCCAGCAACAAGGTCCACCGGATTGTATGGCTTACCGATGCGTTGTGGTTGTTCATGAACAGAGAGGAAATGCCCTATACCGTGGCCGGTACCGTGATCATAATCGAGCCCTAAATCCCAAAGTGGTCTGCGGGCAAACCCATCGATGTGATGGCCTTGCGTTCCCTTTGGAAAACGCAGAGAAGCCAATGCCACAAAGCCTTTGAAAACAGCGGTGTAGGCGGCTTTGAACTCATAAGATGTTTCCGAAAATGCAAAGGTACGCGTCGCATCGGTGGTGCCATCCTGATACTGGCCGCCGGAATCCAGCAGATATGTGTGTTCAGGAAGGATCGCAGTATTTGAGGTATCCGTGGCTGCATAATGGCACATTGCAGCATTGCCAGCAGCAGCTGAAATGCTTCTAAAGCTTGGATAAACAAAGTCTTTCTGGCGTTTGCGTTCTGTCAGAATGCGCTCTTCCGCTTCCAGCTCGTACACCGGATCGCCTACCTTGTCTCTTTGCGGAACCTCCCGCTTCAACCACGCAGAAAACTCGGTCCACGCAATGCCGTCACGCACATGACAGTCGCGTAACCCTTTGAGTTCACTACCGTTCTTCTTAGCTTTGGTGAGCGTGATTGCGCCTTGTTCCATGACTGGAACGCCACCAGCAGCCTGAACAGCAAGACGGGTTGCGACGGGGGAGAACATCGGGTCGATCAGAACCTGCGTTCCTTTTCCGGTCATTTTTTCCAATGAGCCGATGAAACTTGCAGGGTCTGCGGTCTCTACATTTTCCAGTTCATACTCACCCAAGCTATTGGAAAGTTTACGAGAATCTACAAACCAACTCGCAGAGCCATCATCTTTCAGCAGCAGGAAGGAATGTGGGATAGGGTTAAATTCCACGTCATCGCCGCGAACATTTAGAAGCCAGGCGATGTTGTCGGGCTGGGTTTCAACCAGCGCCTTTGCGCCTTTGTTCTTCAGTTGCGTTGCAATCTCAGCGCGTTTCTCCAGGCTGGTTTTCCCAGCCTTTTCAAGGGAGTACGGTGTAATGGGTGAGAGTGGTTTGTCTGGTTGATCAGCCCAGACTGCATCGATGATGTTGCCAGGAGTAGCGATCAGTGTAGCGCCTGCTTCGTCTGCGCCACCAGCGAAGCGATCCCACAATGCGGAGGGGATAAGCATCGGATCGACGCCGATTTGCTGTCCTGCCTTTATATTGGCAGAAATCCAGTTTTCCAATGGTTCATCAAAGATATGCTGGTAGGAGAAGAACTCACTGCTACATTGGTTGCGCACCTGAACGGTGTAACGGCCATCAACAAACATAACTGCTTGATCTACCGTGACAATTGCCAGACCAGCGGATCCTGTGAAGCCGGTTGCCCATGCCAGACGCTCATCATGCGGGGCACAATACTCCCCCTGATGCTCGTCAAAACGCGGGATGATAACTGCATCCAGTCCGTTGCGCTTCAGCTCGTCTCGTATGAGGTTCAAGCGGTCTGTGGTTCTTTCAAATTTCTGATTTTCCAACATTTTTTGCTCGATCGTGTGATGGGGTTTTATGCTGATAAAAGAGCTTCGGCATGATGACAAGCCACATTACCGAGCTCGTCTAATGCCCTCAATCGGGGAGTTTCACTTTGGCATCGCCCTGATGCATGGGGACATCTTGCATGGAACGCGCAGCCCTTTGGCACGTTGAGCGGGCTGGGCAGTTCGCCGGAGATTGACGGGCGAGTATGGCGTTTGTCTGGATCAAGAGAAGGGGCCGCTGCCAGAAGAGCCTTGGAGTAGGGGTGTTTTGGGGCGTTAAAGAGCTGTTCTGAATCGCCGATCTCAACAATTGTGCCCAAATAAATCACCGCGACCCTGTGGGAGACATGGCGGACAAGTCTGAGGTCATGCGCTACAAACAGAATGGTCAGATCCAGTTTGTCCTGCAGTTCCAGCAGCAAGTTCACCACCTGTGCCTGTACCGAAACATCCAGCGCCGACACCAGTTCATCCGCAACCAGCACCTCCGGCTCAACCGACAAAGCCCGTGCAATAGCAATGCGTTGGCGTTGCCCGCCAGAAAACTCATGGGGCAACTTATCCGCAGCATCTTGCGGCAGGCGCACCAGATCAAGCAGCTCGGCAATGCGATCATTGATCTGTTCGGGAGGCCGCATGTTATGAACACGCAGAGCTTCCGTGAGCACCTGTCGGACTGTCATGCGGGGATTGAGGGAGGAGTAAGGGTCCTGAAACATCATCTGGACCTTGCGGTTATACTCCCGCAATGCCCCCGCATCTTTGGCGGCAACCTCTTGCCCGTCATAGCGGATGGTGCCTTTGTCAGCCTCATAAAGACGGGCCAGACAACGGGCTAAAGTGGACTTTCCGCAGCCGGATTCGCCAACAATGCCAAGGGTTTCACCCCGTTTCACCTCAAGGCTTACCCCGTTGAGTGCTTTAACGATGCGTTTTTCTTTGCGTTGAATTGCGTCGAAGAGGGTTCTTTTGAGCGGAAAGTGTAAATGAAGGTCTTCAACTTCCAAAACCGGAGCTTCATAGGTCATGCCAACACCTCCTCACGAATGTCTACTGTGAAATGGCAGGCAGATGAAATTCCATCCCCCAACACGGAGAGTGGTGGTTTACTACCAAGGCACACATCCTCCGCTTTGTGGCAGCGCGGCGCAAAGGCGCATCCTTTCGGCAGGGCATCCAGCGCCGGTGGTGTGCCGGGAACAGAGTACAGTGGTGTGCGGGGTGGAATGTTCTCCGGTACCGACTTCAGCAGCCCAAGTGTGTATGGGTGCCGAGGTCGTTTCAGGACATCACGAACTGAACCGGTTTCTACCAGGCGACCAGCGTACATCACCGCCACGCGATCACAGGTTTGTGCAACGACCCCCAGATCATGGGTCACCAGCACAATCGCCATATTGAGGTTTTTGGCCAGCGACAACAGCAGCTGTAGGATCTGATCCTGAATGGTCACGTCCAGCGCCGTGGTTGGTTCATCCGCCAGCAAAAGCTCCGGATTGGATGCCAGTGCGATGGCGATCATCACGCGTTGGCGCATGCCGCCGGAGAACTGGTGCGGGAAGTCTTTGAGGCGGGACGAGGCGCTGGGAATACCAACAGTATCCAGCAGTTCAATAGCGCGGGCTTTGCGGGCACGGCGATCCAGATCGGTGTGGGCTTTCAGGTTCTCCTCAATTTGCAACCCAATAGTGAGCAGCGGGTTGAGCGAGGTCATCGGCTCCTGAAAGATCATGGAGATCTGACTTCCACGAACGCACTGCAATTGCTTGTCTGTGCGGGTGAGCAGATCCTCTCCCTTCCAGTAAACATTGCCTTCTACTGTGCCGTAATCCCGTGCAAGGCCGATGATGGAGCGCAGACTGATGGATTTACCAGAGCCACTTTCGCCCACCAGACCAAGCACTTCGCCAGCGCGCACGTCAAAGGAGATGCCATCAACAGCGCGCAACGCGCGGCCTTTGCTGTGAAAGGTGGTTGTGAGGTCTCGAACCTGTAACAGGCTCTCGTTTTGGTTGGTCATTATGATGCCCCCCGTGGTCTGAGAACATCAGCAAGGCTGTCTCCAACAAGAGAGAAACCAAGCCCAGTCACAACAATCGCAATGCCCGGCATCAGGCTCATCCACCAGGCGGTGGTGATGAAGTTACGCCCTTCTGCGATCAGCACGCCCCATTCTGCCTGCGGTGGCTGTGCGCCAAGGCCGAGATAACCAAGAGAAGACCCAAGCAGGATGGCGAGCGCCATGTCGGTCATCCAATAGGTGATCAGCGGCGTTGTGGCGTTGGGCAACAAATGGCGGAAGATGATGCGGGTAGAGGAGTAGCCCATCACCCGTCCGGCAGAGGCATAATCGCTGGTCATTTGCGTCATGATTTCTGCACGGGTGAGGCGGGCATAGTAGACCCACTGTACAAGCGTCACCGCCACATACATGTTGGTCAGCCCCGGTCCCAAAACTGCAACAACTGCAATGACCAGCACCAGAAACGGGAAGGTGATGGTGACATCCACCAAGCGGCCAAAGAGCACATCGGCAATGCCGCCGTGATAGGCCACCAGCGATCCGACCACAACGCCAATCACCATGGCGAAGAAGGTGGCAAAAAACGCGATTTGCATATCAACCTGATACGCCCAGATCACGCGGGAAAGGGTGTCGCGGCCCAAATTGTCCGTGCCAAACGGATGCGCCCAGCTTGGTGACTTCTGGATCGCATTAAAGTCAAAGGCGTTGGGATCATATGGTGCAAACGCCCATGGGAACACAGCCAGCAGGATGGAAGAGGACAGGATGAAGAAGCCAAGCAGGAAGCCTGGACGAAGCAGAGCTTTGACCCGTGGATGGAGCTTTTTCTTCTGCGGCGTGCTGGCTTGGAGTGTATCGAGCTGGGTCATGACAGGCGTAACCTCGGATCAAGCCATGCCTGCACCATGTCGGTGAACAGAAACACGAGAGAAACCATAACAGCGAAGGTGAGGGTGAGGCCCTGTATCAGCGGGTAGTCACGGGCAAATATCGCCTCCAGCATCAACCGGCCAAGACCGGGAACCGCGAACACCGTCTCCGTCACCAGCGTTCCGCTCATCAAATTGCCGATGGAAAGGCCGAGCAATGTAACGGTGGAAATGAGCGCATTGCGCAGGACATGGCGACCCAGAATAACGCTTCGGGATAACCCCTTGGAGCGGGCAAACTGCACATAGTCGGCATCCAGCACCTCAATCACGGCAGATCGCAAATTCCGCATGATGATGGCGGAGGTGTAAAGCGCAACCGTCAACGCGGGCAACATCAAGTGGTGCAAGTGCTGCAAAAACGTCGTGCCATAACCACCAACCGGAAACAGTCGCAAGGAGGCGGCGAGGAAGGTGAGCAGCAGCAGGCCGATGTAAAACACAGGGGTCGACAAGCCGACCTGAAAACCACTGCGAATGGCAATGTCGAGCCCGCGGTTTTTGTTCAGCGCGGCGACAAAGGCCAATGGACCAGCAATGAGAATGGAAAGACAAACGGCATAAAGGGTGAGGAACGCGGTGACTGGAATGCGTTCTATAATAACGTCCAGAACAGGCGCTTTGAGAAGAATGGATGTGCCCATATCTCCACTCAAAGTGTTCTTTACAAAATAGAAGAACTGCATGACCAGCGGTTCATTTAACCCGAGTTTTTGGCGGATGAGTTCCAGCTGAGCTTCGGTGGCTTTGGCATCGGCCATGGCGATGGCCGGATCCCCTGGCAGCATACGTACCAGCAGAAAGATAACGACCATCACAAGAAGAAAGGTCGGAATAATCTGCAGCAGCCGTGACACCAGATAGGAAAGTGACGACATTCCTGAGTCCTAATAGGGCGTGAGCATTGAGAGCCGAAGCGACAGATAATGGGATTGACGCTTCGGCTTTCCGGATTGCATAGGGCAGACGGTCCGGTCCTGCCGTTTTCTGATCAGACCACCCGCTCCGTTTACTTCACACCCGGCTTACCTGTTGATGCAGGCCGGGTGCACTCAGAGGAGGAGTTATTTTGCAATCCACGCCGAGGAGAACTCATTGTTCCCCAACGGTGTCTGGAGATAACCGTTCACGTTGGCAGACAGAGCAACAGCAAATGGCGTTTCATAGAGGAACAGAAGCGGAGCCGCATCTGCATAGATTTCCTGCATGCGCTTGTACTGCTCACTGCGTTTTTCCGGATCGATCTCGGTGTTGGAGGCCTCAAAAAGGGAGTTGAACTCCGCGTTGTTCCAACCAGTCCCAACAGCTTTACGGGTTGGGTAATAACCCAGCCAACCTGCAACCTGTGCCGGATCATTCACATCATTCACCCAGCCATAGGTGTGAATGTCGAACTCACCGGAGCGGTTCTTCGCGCCGCGGGTCGGGTTATCAACCTGCTCCACTTTCACGTTGACGCCAATGGCGCCCCACATCTGCTGGATGGCAGCAAACAGAGTTGCGTCATCAGAAGAGCCTGCAAGTGTGGTCAGCGTGATTTCAGCCCCTTCAAGACCTGATGCAGCAGCAAGTTCTTTCGCCTTGGCAACATCATATGGGTAAAGCGGACCGCCATCATGTGCCAGCTGGGTTGTCGATGCCATCAGTGGGGATGTCATGGACTTGCCAGTGCCATGCGTGATCAGCTGAACCAGTGCATCCTTGTTGATGGCATAGTTCAGCGCCTGACGCGCCTCTTTGGTTGCCATCGGGTTTGGAGACCCATCGGCGCGGGTTTCACGCGAGTTGATCGGGCTGTAGATGATGCGGGTGGATGGATACAGCTCCATGTTGATCGCAGGGTCTGCCTTCAGCTCAGCCACGCGAGAGAATGGAACAAACTCAGCACCGTTCACTTCACCTGCCTGCAGTTTCAGGATACGGGTTGCATCATCCGGAATCACGACGAAGCTGACCTCATCCAGATACGGCAGTGGTTTACCGTCTTCGCCCTGACGCCAGTAATGCGGGTTGGCGGAAAATGTCATGGTGCTGCCGCGGCTACGATCTTTCAGCGTAAACGGGCCGGAAACAGGCGTACCGGGAGCGAAAAGAGCAGTTGCCTTTTCCTGATCGGTTGCCCCTGGCGCAGCGTCAAACGCGGCCTTGGACACGATCGCGGTGTTGAAAGTTGCCAGAATAGAGATGATGGTCGGGTCAGGGTTCTTCATGGCGAGCGTCACGCCATTGTCGGTCGCAGTGATACTTTCAACAGAGCCAAGAAGGCCAGACCATGGACCGAAATCAGGGTTGGTGGCGCGCTCCAGCGAAAACTTTACATCAGCTGGTGTAATTGCAGAACCATCGGAAAATTTGATGCCGTCGCGCAGGGTGATGGAGATGGTTTTACCATCTGCGGAAACCTCATAACCGGATGCGAGGCCCGGTACGATGGTTTTGCCATCTGCCTTGGTGCGGAGCAGGGTATCATAGAGGTTTGTGACCATCCAGATATCCGGGTTCCGGTCTGCATAGACTGGATCAACCAGATTGGAATCATCATAGCGGGCAAAGGTGAGCGTGCCACCACGTTCTACGGCCTGAGCCGAATTGATGGCGAGCATCGACACGCCTGCAAGCGCGGCAATCAACAAAGTCTTCATGATAGTCCCCTCAATTGATACACGCCGGACCTGCTTATTATTTTATGATGCATGGTGGCGTGCAGGTGGTGGCCTCTCCCAAAAATTCCATTAGCCACCGGTGATATATCAGTATTATCTCTGATATATCTCTGTTGGCAAGAGGCAAAACTCAGTAAAGAAGAATTTTCATGACAACAAATCTATGCGGGGAGATAGTTTAGAAGTGAAATATTGCTAAAATTGCAGTTTCACTGAGAGAAACTTGCGCCCATTCTTCCTAGGAAGCTTAGAGGTATTCTAACAATCTCGGAGCCAAACTATTGATGTATTCTGGAATGATGCTCTTCAAACGCGAAAACGCGGCGCAGGAATATTTTTCCGACACCGCGTTAAAAATGAAGCTCATTCATTGAACTGAGGGATATTTTCCCTCACGCAACCTGTTTTGGGGCAGCCTTTTGAAAGGCTTCAATCTGCTCTGTTTGCTCGAAAATAGCACTGATGCGCGTGAGGTGAGAGCGGTCTACGCCCCAGCGATCCGCATTGTAAACTTGCGGCACAAGGCAGATATCAGCCAGTCCCACCTGATCCCCATGACAGAACGTGCCGCTCTGCCCATCTGCCAGCATCTGCTCAAAAGCATCGAGGCCTTTGGCGATGAACTCACGCATCCAGTCAATTTTGACCTGATCATCTCCGCCAGCCAGCTCTACAATGCGCTGAACCACACCCAAGTTACAAACCGGGTGAATATCCATCGCGATTGCATGAGACAGCGCACGGACGCGGGCCCGTTCGCGGGCGGTGGATGGCAACAGGGCAGGGGATGGGTGCAGCTCATCCAGATATTCGATGATGGCGAGGGACTGGGTCAGCATATCGCCGTCCAGATCCAGCGACGGCACAAAGCCTTGCGGATTGCGGCTCAGGTTTTCATCGGCCTTTTGCTCGCCTTTGAGCAGATTGACCGTGACCATATCGTAGGAGAGCCCTTTCAGGTTCAGTGCGATGCGGACCCGGTAACTCGCGGAAGAACGCCAGTAATCATATAATTTTATGTTGCTCATCGTATTGGCGCCCCCTCCCAGAGCTCAATTCATGATCTTACGCGTATCCTTCCCCGAGAGTCGGTTCCCGACTTTTGAGGGGGATACGCTTTAGGTCCCGTCGGCAGCCTCGGCACTCATTTCCCCAATAAGTCCCTCTGCGTTTTTCTGCACCTTTTCCATCAATGTCAGAAGAACCGCCTGTTCTTCCGCTGAAAGGTTCCCAGTCAGTGCTGCTTCCACATCCCGGACCAACGGAATGACATCGTTGAATACGGCAAGGCCTTTTTCGGTCAGGCGCAGGACGGACTTGCGGCGGTCTTCTCCGTCAATGTCGCGGCGCAGGAACTCTTTCTTACGAAGGGCCTGCACAGCGCGGCTGACATTCACCTTGTCCATACTGGAGCGCTCGACGATCTCAGAGGCGGACAGCGCCTGATTGCGACCCAGAATTGCCATGGTGCGCCACTCAGAGACGCTGAGTCCGTACCGTTCCCGGTAAACACTTGAGACAGCAGTACTAACGGCAGTGCCAAAAACACGGACCTTATAGGGAAAGAACGACCCAAGCTGGAAGTCTTCCTTGTCCATCGTGTTATTCGCAGTCGCCATCATCATGTCTCGTTGGTTTAAAATGAAACTATTGCACACTCATACTTGCACAATCATCCTGATAGTATCAATTGCAACTATATGTCAAGAGCATGATCAACGTCTTTGATATATATCCAAAAGTATAATAATCAGCTATTTTTAGCCATTTTGCAGCATTTTAGCCCGCTTTCTTACGCTTAGGGAATTTGTTTTGGCGGAAAATGTTATTGACAAAGTTACAAGTGAAACTATTCTGAGATTAGATAAATTACAGATTGCCTGAGTCTGGGAGGACTTTGCTGTGATCTTCAATTGCCAAGGATGTGTTATGACGAGTTGGATCGAGAGTGCGAACGCACCGCACTGCCATTTCCCAATCCAGAATCTTCCCTACGGTGTGTTTGCCAAAAATGGAGAAGAGCCACGATGTGGTGTTGCGATCGGTGACATGGTTGTTGACATGGCTGTGCTGGAATCTGCCGGTCTGCTCAAGGCGGGCGGCACCACCACCGTTTTCGATAAGCCAACTCTGAATGACTTCATGGGCCTTGGCAAAACATCCTGGGACAGCATTCGCGAACAGCTGACTTCCCTGTTTGCAAAAGGCGGCAATGACGCGCTTTCCGGCAACGATACGCTGAAAGCAAAAGCGCTGGTGCCTATGAGCGCGGCGCAGATGTTCCTGCCCTTTGCAGTTTCCGAATACACCGACTTTTACGCCGGCAAGCAGCATGCCATGAACATTGGCACCATCTTGCGCGGCGCTGAGAATGCACTACCACCAAACTGGTTGCATATCCCAATCGGATACAATGGCCGCGCCTCAACGGTCATTGTATCCGGTACAGATATCAAGCGCCCATTGGGCCAGACCAAAGCGCCAACCGCTCAGGTCCCATCTTTCAAAGCCTGTGCGCGCCTCGACATTGAGCTGGAAATGGGCGCTGTTGTTGGGACGCCAAGCACCATGGGTCAGCCGATCACCGTGCAGGAAGCCGATGACATGATCTTCGGTTACGTGCTGCTCAACGACTGGTCCGCCCGTGACATTCAGGGCTGGGAATACCAGCCGCTTGGTCCGTTTCAGGCAAAAGCATTCGCAACCTCCATCAGCCCATGGGTTGTAACGAAGGCAGCGCTGGAATCCTTCCGCACCAGCACACCGGAGCGTGAAAAGGAACTTCTGCCTTACCTCAATGAGCCGGGTCCGATGATCTACGACATCGAGCTACAGGCCTACATGCAGCCGGAAGGCGCTGATAAAGCGACACTGCTCTGCCACACCAACTACAACCGCATGTACTACTCTGCGGCACAGCAGCTGACACACCATGCCATTGGCGGCTGTAAAATGAACACGGGCGACTTGCTCGGCTCTGGCACCATTTCCGGTGCAGAAAGGTGCGAGTTTGGCTCCCTGATGGAACTCACATGGGGTGGCAAAGAGCCAATCACTCTGGACAGCGGTGAAAGCCGCACGTTCATCGAGGACGGTGACACCCTGACGCTGACAGGCTGGGCGCAGGGCGATGGCTTCCGCATTGGCTTCGGCGAATGCACCGGCAAAATTCTGCCAGCTCCAGATTTCAAAGCTTAATTAGGATAGTGACGATGGCTAAAGCATTTGCATCCAGTGGCGACATGGAAGCCAAAAAGATCTCCTTCACCGAAGTTGGACGCGATCTGTACGCGTTCACCGCTGAAGGTGATCCAAACACCGGCGTTATCATTGGTGATGACAGCGTCATGGTGGTTGATGCGCAGGCGACCCCTGTCATGGCTCAGCTCGTGGTTGATAAAATCCGCGAAGTGACTGACAAGCCGATCAAATACGTGACCTTGTCGCACTACCACGCTGTGCGCGTGCTGGGAGCATCCGGTTACGGCGCTTCAGAAATCATTGCCTCTGAAAAGTGTGAGGGCATGATCTATGAGCGCGGTCAGGAAGACTGGGACTCCGAGTTCGGTCGCTTCCCACGCCTGTTTGATGCAGCAGACTCCATTCCGGGCCTCACATGGCCAACCATGACCTTCAAAGACCGCATGACCATCAACATGGGCAGCCGCAAGGTTGAGCTGATGCATCTGGGCCGTGCCCACACTGCAGGCGACATTGTTGCATGGGTTCCCGATGAAGGCGTGATGTTCACTGGTGACATTGTTGAGTACTACTCTGCTTGTTACTGCGGCGACGGTCACTTCAAGGACTGGGGCAACACGCTCGACGCAATCAAAGCCTACACTCCAGACGCAATTGCACCGGGTCGCGGTGATGCGCTTGTGGGTCAGGACATGGTCAACAAAGCCATTGAAAACACGCGCGACTTTGTTGAGAGCACCTATAAACCAGCCGCCCGCGTGGCAGTACGAGGCGGCACGCTGAAAGAAGCATGGGACGCAGTGCGCGCAGAATGCGATCCGAAATTCGCTGACTACGCAATCTACGAGCATTGTCTGCCATTCAATGTCGCACGCGCTTTTGACGAAGCTCGCGGCATTGACACCCCCCGTATCTGGACAGCCGAACGCGATCAGGAAATGTGGGCAGCATTGCAGGGCTAACTAAGCGACAGGGATTGGATTTTCGTGATGAAGGTACTTTGGGCAGGACTAGCGCTTCTAATGAGCATCAGCTCTGCTCAGAGCTGCCAGATTGATAGTAAGTTCGATCCTTTTTACTACGCAAATTCAGCGGACACAGTGCTAATTGGTGATATTTCTCAGTACAAGGCGTTCGCGATTGAAAAACACGGCATCAAATTCAAGTTTGCGAAGTTCTTTGTAACACCTAAGCAGCTCTTTTCAGGCGTTCATGAAGACCCGTTTTGGGCAGTATGGTGGTCAACAGTTCGGTTTAGTCCCCCTTCCCAAAGACCTGGGACTTCGCTCATAGCTCTCCGCAGCCAAAGTGACCCACACGGATTTAATGTATCTAAAGAAGTCCTTCAAGACACCGTTGGAAATGACTTCTTAGAGGTCCTCCAAGACCTTTGTTACCCGGAATCAGCGATATTCCACCCTCATTCGCCTGAAGCACAGGCAATCATTGAAGTACTCGGAAAACAAACCGAAGCGGAACAATAATTTCTGAGCGGATACCAAACATCGAAACTGGGAGGTTTTGACTTGAAAAAGATTTTCGAAGTTCCGCTTTATCCATATGTCCGGTCGCCGGATCAGGATGCGGAAAAGGCAGTGCGCCATAAGGTTGTTGTGGTGGGAGCAGGCCCGATTGGTCTAGCCGCAGCAATTGAACTGGCTATGCAGGACGTTGAAGTTGTTGTTGTCGACGACAACGACAAAGTGAGCTGGGGTTCCCGTGCGGTTTGCTATGCAAAGCGTCCGCTGGAAATCCTCGACCGCATTGGCTGTGGTGATCAGTTTGTCGACAAAGGCGTTCAGTGGAACGTGGGCAAGGTGTTCTTTGACGAGCGTCAGGTTTATCAGTTTGACCTGTTGCCAGAAGACGGCCACAAGCGTCCGGCTTTCATCAACCTGCAACAGTATTACTTTGAAGAGTATCTGGTTGACCGGGTCAAAGAGCTGCAAGCACAGGGCAAGCCTATCGAGATCCGGGGCAACAACAAGGTTGTCTCCGTAGATCAGGGCAGTGACTTTGCAACTGTTGAGCTGGAAACACCGGAAGGCAATTACTCCGTTGAAGCCGACTGGGTGATCGCGTGTGATGGCGCAGCCTCTCCAATCCGTGCCATGATGGGTATGGATTTTGTAGGCCGCATCTTTGAAGACAACTTCCTGATTGCTGACGTGGTCATGGAAGCGAACTTCCCGACGGAGCGCTGGTTCTGGTTCGATCCGCCATTCAACCGTGGTCAGTCCGCTCTTCTTCACAAGCAGCCAGACAATGTGTGGCGCATCGATCTCCAGCTTGGCTGGGATGTCGACAAGGAAGAAGAGAAGAAGCCGGAAAACGTCATTCCACGCCTGAAAGCCATGCTGGGCGAGGATGTGAACTTCGAGCTTGAGTGGGTTTCCATCTACACCTTCCAGTGCCGCCGTATGGAACAGTTCCGCAAAGGCCGTGTGATCTTTGCGGGTGACAGTGCTCATCAGGTGTCTCCGTTTGGTGCCCGCGGTGCGAACTCCGGCCTGCAGGACACAGACAACCTGATCTGGAAGCTGAAGCTGGTGATGGACGGTACGGCACCAATGAGCCTGCTGGACACATACGATGAAGAGCGTGTTTTTGCGGCTGAAGAGAACATTTTGAACTCTTCGCGCTCCACCGACTTCATCACGCCGAAATCTGCGATCAGCCGTGTGTTCCGCAATGCTGTGCTGGACCTTTCCGAGGCTGCCGAGTTTGCCCGCCCGCTGGTCAACTCCGGTCGTCTGTCCGTTCCGGCCACTTATGACGGGTCTTCTCTGAACAGTGATGATTGTGCTGGCATGCCAGTGCGCTCCCGTCCGGGCTCTCCGGCAGCAGATGCACCAACGGCGAATGGCTGGTTGCTGGATCAGATGGGCAACAAATTTCAGTTGCTGGCAATCAACACAGATGTGCCAGACACTGTCGATGTTGGCGGTGTAACCATCTCTGCCCTGCACGTGAACGCGACCGACGAGATCAAGGATCGTTATCTGGGAGACAAGTCTTCCGCTGTTTATCTGATGCGCCCGGACCAGCACGTTGCTGCCCGTTGGGAGACCTATGACGGAGCAAACGTCGCACAGGCCCTGAACCGCGCTATCGGCATTTTTGAGCAGGAGGCCGCACAATGAGCCATCTGAATACAAAAGCAAACATCGCCAAACCGGACGAGTTTTATCACGATCTTCTGGTTCTGCATGAAGGACGTTCTGAAGAGGAAAGCGAAGCGCTCAACGCCAAGCTGGTTCTCATTCTTGCCAACCACATCGGGGATGCAAGTGTTCTTCGTGAAGCAATGGACCTGGCTTCCAAAACACAGGCCAGAATACAGGGAGGAGGCGAGGCTTAATCGCCTCGGTTAGAGTCTTATGAAAATTGAGCAAATTCACCACGTTGCCTACCGTTGTAAAGACGCAAAAGAGACCGTTGAGTGGTACACCAAAAACCTCAACATGGACTTCGTACTGGCCATTGCAGAGGACAAGGTTCCTTCCACACACGAGCCTGATCCGTACATGCATCTGTTCCTTGATGCAGGCAACGGCAACGTGCTGGCATTCTTTGAACTGCCAACAAAGCCGGAAATGGGCCGCGACGAGAACACACCAATCTGGGTGCAGCACATTGCCTTCAAAGTGAAGGACCGTGAAACTCTGATCGAGTTTAAAGAGCACCTTGAAGGCAACGGCATTGATGTGCTGGGCGTGACAGATCACTCCATCTTCCACTCCATTTACTTCTTCGATCCAAACGGACACCGCGTCGAGCTGGCATGTCCAGATCCTGCAGAAGAAGAGAAACTCAAGCGTCTCGATGCTGTGAAGTGGGACATGCTGGAAGAGTGGAGCCGCACCAAGAAAGCGCCAAAACACGCTGACTGGCTGCACGCAAAAGAACTCGGCAAAGCCTAGGATCAGGATTGCCTGAAGAATGGGGACTGGGAGGTTCCCGTTCTTCACCCAACAAAATGATTTTATTGGTATCTTTAGGGAGGGAGCCATGGAATTCTTGAAGACGAAAGTTGCCCGCCGCACGCTGCTTGGCATGGCAACAGCTGCCATGTTGGCGCCAACTGCATTTGCAACCGCTGCTTACGCAGAAACCAAGCTGGTTCTTTCCAGCTGGCTGCCACCACGCCACCCGATTGTGGTCAACGCAATCAAGCCCTGGGCAAAGGAAGTTAAGAAGGTTACCGATGGCCGCGTTTCTGTGCGCGTTCTGGCGAAATCTGCTGGCGCTCCACCTGCGCACTTTGACATGGCGGCGGATGGTGTTGTCGACATCACATACGGTCTGCATTCCTTCACCAAAGACAACCGTTTCCAGCGCTCCCGCATCGGCCAGTTCTCCTTCCTTGGAGATGACGCTGTTTCCGGCTCCAAAGCATTTTGGGATGTTTACGCAAACGATCTGGATGCACAGGCAGAGCACAAAGGTACCAAGGTTCTTGGCCTCTTTGTTCACGGTCCGGGCGTGTTCCATAACAACGTGCGCAAGCTGAACACTCCAGCAGACATCGAAGGCCTGAAGATCCGTGTTCCGGGCGGTTACATTGCTGATCTGGCAAGCGATCTTGGCGCGTCTCCGCTGTTCATGCCATCCGGCGAAGTCTATGAGACCCTGTCTCGCGGCATCATCGACGGTGTGACTTTCACCTATGAAGCGTTGACCGCGTTCAAACTGCTGGACCACGTCAAATATTCCATGCGCGTTCCAGGTGGCATCTACAACACCACATGGTTCCTCGTGATGAACGAAGGCAAGTGGGACGGTATTTCTGCTGAAGATCAGGCTGCCATCATGGCAATCTCCGGCGATGCTTTTGCTGAGCGTGTGGGTAAGGCATGGAACGGTGCGGATGAAAAAGCAATCGAACGCATCAACAAAGCTGGCATCGAAATTTATGATGCATCTCCTGAAATGGTTGCGGCCATCAAGGAAAAAGCTGCTGCCTATGAGACCGAATGGGCAAAGGCTGTTGCAGAAGATGGCTTTGACGGCACTGCTGCTCTCAAAAAATTCCGTAAATCTACAGGCGTAGAAAAGTGATCGGGTCTAACAACTCTTCAGGGGGCGCATCGCGGGTGCGCTCCCTCGCCAACCTCATTGAGCTTGGCCTTGGAATATGTTGCGCGTTACTCCTCGCGGGTCTGACTGGCCTTACAGTCGTTGATGTTGTTGGCCGTTACTGGTTCAACGCTCCTGTTCGCGGTGCTTTTGAGATCACCCAGCTGATGCTTGGTGCTCTGGTTTTTACAGCTTTGCCGCTGACAACCTCTCGTAAAGAACATGTTGAAGTGGACATGATCTACGGCATGGTTCCTCCGGTCATGCAGTCTCTGATGAAGGGCATTGCCTGGTCTGTTTCCACTGTCACGCTCCTGATCCTCTCCTGGCGGCTGGCTGCACACGCAGAACGCCTTATGGAAGATGGAGCCGTCACCAATGCTTTGGACATCCCATTGGCACCCCTTGCCTGGATCGCTGCTGTCTCTGCGCTGCTGAGCGCCGGTTACACATTCGTATTCTTCAAAAAAGCATTCCGCAGAGGTTTTTAAAGTCATGTTCGAATCCCTTGTCGGCTTTGCAGCTCTGCTCGTCCTCATTTTCCTGCGCGTGCCAATCGCCTTCGCTATGATCTTTATCGGGGCGGCTGGTTTTGCGTGGCTGCGCGGTTGGTCTGCCACATGGTCTGTTGTCAGCAGCGTAGGTTTTGAAACCAGCCTGTCTTACTCGCTTTCTGTGGTTCCGCTGTTCATCCTCATGGGCAATCTGCTCACTATCTCCGGTGTCAGCCACGGCCTTTATGCTGCTGCAAACCGCCTGCTCGGCGGCGCGCGCGGAGGTCTTGCCATGGCATCAGTTGTGGCGTGCGGCGGGTTCTCAGCTGTTTGCGGATCATCTCTCGCGACAGCGGCCACCATGTCCAAAGTGGCCATGCCGTCCATGCGCAAGTACGGTTATGCAGACAGTCTGGCCTCTGGTTCCATCGCCGCTGGCGGTACGCTTGGGATCCTCATTCCGCCATCTGTTGTGATGATCATCTACGGCCTGCTGACGGAGTCCGACATTGGCAAATTGTTCGTCGCTGGTGTCATTCCGGGTATTCTGGGGCTTCTGCTTTACATCGGCGCCATCTATGTCGCCACTTTGATCAACCCGTCTCTCGCACCCAAAGCTGAAGGTGTTGAACCCTTCACCCGCAAAGAAAAGCTCGGTGTCTTTGCTGTGCTCGGCCTGTTTGCTGTGATCATGGTTGGCATTTATGGCGGGCTCTTCACGCCCACTGAGGCTGCTGGTATCGGCGCTGGAACAGCGTTCCTGATCGCGTTGCTGATGGGTGGCATGACCATTCGAAATCTCTACCAAGCCATGCTGGAGAGTGCCCGCACCACGGCCATGATCTTCATGATCATTATTGGCGCGGAAGTGTTTTCCAACTTCGTGAACTTTGCTGGCCTGCCGGACACACTGGCAGAATGGGTGCTTGAGCTTGAAGTCAACGCCTACATGGTGATCCTCGGCATCGTGCTCATCTACATCGTACTTGGTTGTGTGCTGGAGAGCCTCTCCATGATCCTGCTGACCGTGCCTGTGTTCTACCCGCTCATTCTGGAGTTGGACTTTGGCACAGAAGTACTGAACGATCCGGAAGCCGTGCTCATCTGGTTTGCAGTCATTGTGGTGGTGGTTACCGAGATAAGTCTGATCTCACCACCGGTCGGGCTCAATGTTTTCGTGCTGCGCAACGTCCTGCAGGATGTCAAACTTTCCACGATCTTCAAGGGCGTGTTCCCATTCTGGGTATCCGACCTTGTACGCCTCGCGCTGCTGATCGCGTTCCCGTGGTTCTCTTTGTGGCTCGTTGGAGCCATGTAACCACACCGGATCTGAGATCAACGAAAAAAGGGAGGGCACCAGCTCTCCCTTTTGGCATTTTAGGGCCGCGTACTCATCTCGCATCCTAACAAACGCACGAACCGGCAATTAACCCGCAAGGCCCATAGTAGCTGCAACCATAATAAGGCTGAGGGTTTCATGGCTCCTAACATCGCCATTATCGGGGCTGGCCCAACCGGGCTCACTGCTGCGATTGAGCTCAAGCGTCGCGGCATAATTCCAACTATATTTGAAGCACGCAACTGTCTGGGTGGACAGTGGGCCTATGAGGTTCTCACGGACGAGCCCGTTGATGTACGCGATCCGCAAAGCCAGAGCGTCTATTCCGCAATGTACCCCAAGCTTTGGGCCAACCTGCCCAAACGCGCCATGCAAATCAGCGATTACAAGCTGCCGGAAGACTTACAATTGTTTCCGGGCCGCGTGGATGTGCTGGATTACATTGATGCAACCGCCAGAGAAGCAGGTATCCAGCCGCTCATCGAGTTCAACACACCGGTCAAGCATGTTGCCAAGGCTGGCGATGGTTGGCGTGTGAGCACTGAAGGCACCGAAAAGATCTTCACGCATGTGATTGTCGCAACCGGAAAGGACAGCTACCCCAACATTCCCAAGATCGCAGGACTGGAAAGTTTTGAAGGACCAGTCACTCATTCGCAGTCTTACCGCCTGCCGAACCTTTATGAAGGCAAGCGCGTTGTTTTGATTGGAGCCTGCGTTTCCTCAGAGGACATATCGCTGGACCTGAGCCCACATGCCGAGCAGGTGTATATCTGTGGTACGTTCCCACCAAACGGTCACAAATGCTATGTGCGCGACGGGCTTTACGGGGAGGGGCTCAATATAAGCCAGCATGCACGGCCAGAGCGCATCGAAGGACGTAAAGTCTACCTGCAAAACGGGGAAGTCCTGCACAACGTGGATGATATCATCCTGTGTACGGGATACATCTACAACTTCCCCTTCCTGAAAGGCTCTCTGGATGACATTGAAATAAGCGGGTGCTCCATGGGACCGCTGTATCTGAACATGTTTTACCCACCAGACCCGACCCTTATTTTCCTCGGTCTGCCGCGGTTCACCGTCCACTTCGCCAACATTCATCTGCAAAGCATTTATTGCGCAAAGATCTTAAGCGGAGAATTGGATCTACCACCTACCAATGAGATCAACAGGGAAATCGCCAATGGTGGCTGTGTCCTGCAAAAGAACCCTGCCAATTTGGAAGAGTACCACAACAGCGTGTTCGAGAGCTTTACCAGGCTGAGCGACATGACCGGAGAGCCTGACCTGGATTGGAAGACCTTTTTAAACACGCTCAACGACCATAAACGCCAGTACCAGCAAAACTACCGTCTTCACCCCTTCACCTACGACCTGAAGGAATAGAGCAAAACGGCCGTTCTGATCTGCTGCACCCACTGCAACTCGCCTCTTGCCTTTATGCGATTCGTATACGATATGTATATTAATCATATAAAGGGCCATTTCCATGGGCATTGTAAAAATCTCTGATGACCTGCATGAAGAAATCAGAAAAGCGAGCACAGTCATGTCTCGCTCCATCAACGCGCAAGCAGAATTCTGGATCAAAATGGGTATGCTAGCAGAGTTGAACCCAACACTCAGCTACACAGAACTGGTTCAACAACAGCTCAAAGCTTGTAAGGTCGCTCCCCCAGAGGTGATCGAGACATGAGCGCGATCATCATCAAAAACGCCGATGAAATCACCCTGATGCGCCAGTCCGGCAAGCTTCTCGCGCAAGTCTTCAAAATGCTGGAAGACGTTGTGAAGCCCGGTGTTTCTACGCTTGAGATAAATGATCGGGTAGAAGATTACATCGTCAACCAACTGCAAGCCCGCCCAGCCAGCAAAGGCCAATACGGCTATAAGTTCGCGCTCAACTCCTCCATCAACGAAGTTGTTTGCCACGGCATACCTGATCAAAACCGCAAGCTGACAGCCTCAGATATCATCAATGTAGATATTACATTGGAGAAGGACGGCTTCATCGCAGATTCCAGCACCACCTTTGTGATGCCCGGCGCCTCCCGCAAAACACAAAAGCTGGTCAAGACCACTTACAAGGCCATGTGGGCGGGCATCAAAGAAGTCCGCCCCGGCGCAAGATTGGGCGATGTGGGTGCTGCCATCCAACAACTGGCAGAAAAGGCCGGCTACTCAATCGTGCGTGATTACTGCGGCCACGGCATTGGCCGCGACATGCACGAAGGCCCTTCCGTGATGCACTTTGGCAAACGAGGCACTGGAGTAGTCCTGAAGGAAGGTATGACCTTCACCATCGAGCCCATGGTCAATGCAGGTACAGACCTCACCGTTACCAAAGAAGACGGCTGGACAGTAGAAACTCTCGACCGCAAACCATCAGCCCAATGGGAACACACAGTGCTGGTGACAAACGATGGCTTTGAAGTGCTGACATTGCGAGATGGGGAGAAGGTGCCTGAGTAGGAGGAGCTGGGCTCTCGCATTCTCCCCCTATGGCAGTTCTCAAAAGAAATCTAAACGTCCCTGCAGGCATTGTTCACCTGTGGGGACGTTTTGGAGTGTCAATGAACCGCCAGCCTATGCCAGCTCAGGCTCTGCTTTAGCTCGCTGTGTTGCATGAAGAGTACTGCGTTTGTATTGCTGCCAGTCCTCGGCGTAATCACAGTCCAGATACTCTTCGAAATAAGGGCCACCATAGGTGTAGTGAACAAGGGCAGCCTCTGGGTTGTATGGATAATCCTCGACCAGATGGTTCCAGACAAGCGGCAGAGAACCTATCTGCTTGTCATCTCCAAGCCATTTGAACTGGTGCAGTTCGAGGCCTGACCGAGTGTTTACATATTCTGGCGTTAGCGCTTTGCACTTGGCATTATTGAACATCATAACGCTCGACCAGTTCTTCTTCTCATATTTGGACTGGACGTTATTGAGGAACTTCGTATCACTCACTGGCGTGTAATCATGCTTGCAGCACATCACGGCATAGTCGTCATCACGCATGTTCCAAAGCTCTGCGATATCTTTTCGCACGATCATGTCGCAATCCATAAAGATCGACCAGCCTTCATAATTGGACAAATACGGCGCCAGAAAGCGACTGAATGAGAACTCGGTGGATTGAAGAGGATGCTTCTCACGCTTGAAGATACTGCGTACGTTATTCAGAGCAATGGGCGTGATGGAAAGTGGGAGGGATGAGTTCTCAATTATGCTTTGAACAAGCACATGATAGGCAATCGTTTCATTGGAATCATAACCGATGAATATTCGAACACTCTCTGACATTTTGCGAACCACCGTTCAGCTGAGAAAAAAACTTCACAAACGAGATGGCGCAATTTGAATGGAAAATGTCAGACTAATAAATCCGCAAGTTCATGCTGTGTTTTAATGCCTTGTCATATCCCATAGATCATTGATATATTTTAATAATTCTAAGGTCAGGCATAACTGTAGAGCAATCATTGATCTTTCTGGCTTTGCCAAATTCTTTAGTTTAGTTAATTGTCCGCAGTGCATTGCAAAGTTAGGTTGCTGTCACTGACGCATATCGTCCAAATAAGGACTCAATGCCGATATCGCTCTTCAGCCTCATAATACACATCAAAGCCGACAGCCTTTTGCAGGTCTTCAAAGGTCATGGCAGGGTCAGTGAAGATGCCTCGATTCATCTTATCCAAGGCCTCCTGCTGCGCTTTGATCATGCTCATCAGGCCGGTGAACGGGTAGGTTGAGATGGCGAAACCAAGCTCCTGAAGCTCAGCTGGTTGAAGGAACGGTGTTAGTCCGCCCTCCAGCATGTTTGCCATTTTAGGTCCTTCAACTTCGTCACAGTAGCGTTTCATTTCTTCAATGGTCCGCGGCGCTTCCACAAAGGTCATGTCAGCACCGATTTCGCGGAAGGTTTTGGCGCGCTCTATGGCTTCATCCAGGCCATGCTCGGCGCGGGCATCTGTGCGGGCAAGCACCAGAATATCTGCGCCTTCGTTCTTCGCATCTACAGCCGCCCGAATGCGCATGAAGGCTTCCTCACGATCCACCACGTGTTTGCCTTTCGTGTGACCGCAGCGTTTGGGCGCCAACTGATCTTCAATCATCACGCAGGCCATACCGGCATTGGCATAGCCCTTGACTGTGCGTTTGACGTTGAGAGCGTTTCCATAACCTGTATCACCATCCCCAATCACGGGAATGTCGGTCGCACCGGCAATGTTACGGGCCTGATCAACCATTTCTGCATAGGAGATGAGGCCTGCATCCGGTTGTCCGAGACGAGCCGCGGAAACACCAAATCCGCTCATGAAGGCAAGAGGGAAACCGGCTTGCTCGATCAGGCGAGCGGAGAGGGCATCCCAGCAACAAGGCGTTACATTCAGTTTGCCGCTTTCGAACAGATCTTTAAGCACCTGAGCTTTTGACATTTTTATGAGCCCATTTTCTATGTGTTGTAAGGGATATACAGGGCAAGCCCTTGCCAAAAGTAAAGCAGGGCGGCAGTTGCCAGCATCATGAGTGCAAACGGCCACGCACCTTTGGCGACCTCTGACAATTTCGCCCCGCCAACAGCTTGAATAATAAAGAGGTTCATTCCCACGGGTGGTGTAATCAGCGCAGTCTCGATGAGCACCACGAAAAAGATGCCAAACCAGATCGGATCAATGGACATTCCCACTAGCGCAGGAAACAGGACTGGCACCATGATCAGCAACATGCTGAGAGATTCCAGAAAGAAGCCAACGATCAGCAACACCAGACCAACGGCGAGTATAAACAGGCCCGGCTCGGAGATGTTGGTGGTGAGTAGTGTGGAGATATCCTGCGGCAACCGATAAAGAGTGATGGCGTAGGAGAAGACCTTTGCCCCCGCAATGATGAGGAACACCATGGTGGTGGTCTTCATGGATTTATAGGTGGCTTCCTTCATCTTCTCCCAGTTCATCCGCCCCATGACGAATGTGATGAGAAGCGCCATGACAAAGCCAATGCCAGCACTCTCCGAAGGTGTGGCGATACCCATGTAGATGGACCCGATGATAGATCCAGCCAGCAACACGGTCGGCAGAGCCATGAAGGTCGCGCGTTTGCGTTCCACCCAGCTCGCTTTCTCAATGCGCTCATAATTGCTGTTAAAGCGCGAGTAGAGCATGCCATAGACGATGAACACACTGGCAAGAAACAGGCCGGGCCCAATACCCGCAAGGAACAGCTTCGGGATCGAGCTTTCCGTTACAATGCCGTAAAGGATCAGTGGGATAGACGGCGGAATGAGGATACCCAGCGTTCCACCAGCGGCCAGCATACCCAGCACAAACGGGCGCTCATATCCGCGTGAGGTCATCTCGGGGATCGCCACCGTCGCGATGGTTGCAGCAGTCGCCACGGAAGAGCCTGAAACAGCAGAAAACAGGCCGCAAGACAGAATCGTTGCGACACCAAGTCCACCCGGCCAGTGACCGACCCAGCTTTGCACAGCTGCAAACAAGTCTTTGCCAACCCCGCCTTTCAGCAGCACGTTGGACATGAGCAGGAACATGGGCACGGCTAGCAGCTCAAAACTGTCCATAGAGCCATAAAGGCGCTGGGGGACGGCATTCAGTGGCAACGGGAAATACCAGAGCAAGAAAACGCCTAGTGAGCCTAATGCAAACGCGACCGGGACACGGAGAACAAGAAGCAGCAGCAGGGCTGCGAGAATGAGAAACGCAGTCATGTGTAGCCCCTAAATCTCATGTTGCAAGGTGTCATCAGCAGGCACCCCATCACGCCAAATCTTTACAGCTTCGGCAATGGATTGCAGGCCCAGCAAGGCAAAGCCAACCCAGACTGAGGCATGCGTGAACCACTTGGGTAAAGCCAGATAAGTATCTGTGGTGTGGCCCCGCAAAGTGGACTTAAGCCAGAGACCATAACCGTACCAAACTGCGGTTATGCAGAAGATCAGGATCACCAGAATGGAGAAGGTCTCAACCATCTTACGCAACACCGTATCCGGGCGCCGGAAGGCAACATCGATAACGATCATTTCGCGGTGCTTAAGCGCAAAGGCTGCGGCAAGATAAGCCCCCCAGATCTGACCGATCCGAGAGACTTCATCCACCCACACGGTCGGGCTGTTGAAGACGTACCGGGAGACGACTTCGTAACAGATGAAAAAACCAATTGCGAAAAACACCCAGGCAGCCAACTTGCCGGTGAATTCGGAAATATGATCGATGAGCTTAATCACGGCTGAGCACCAAATGGATTTGCCGGAGAGCAGACACGCACTGTTTGGAGTGATCATTATGTGCAGTCGGCTCCCTCAAAATAAAGGGGATCCTAAAACAGGATGGGAGAAAAGGAGCCGCATGGCTCCCTTTCCATATCAAGTTGAAGACCTGGGCAGGCAAACCTGCCCGTAAATCTTACATGCCTTTTGCAGCATCAATGGCTTGCTGACCAACTGGGCCAGCCGCTTCCACAAAACGGTCCTGAACAGAGGCTGTTGCTTCCACCCATTTGGCGCGTTCTTCATCGCTCAAGCGGATCACGTTGATCTTGTCCTTGACGCTTTCAACCAAAGCATCTTCACCGGAATACACCTGATCACGCAGCTGTTTCTCGACAACAGCTGCTGCATCCAGAATGATCTGCTGGTTTTCAGCTGAAAGGCTCTCAAAGAACTCGTTGTTGATCACGGCAACAAACTCAATGGCGAAATCATAGGAGAGGGTCATGTTCTCCATAACTTCATAGAGCTTGCGGCTGGTTACGCCAGAAGTACCAGTCATGCCCACATCAACTGCACCCTGCTGATAAGCGAGGAACTGCTTGGAACCAGACATCAGAGTTGGTGCACCGCCAAGGGCTTCGACAGTCCAACCAAGGACTTTGCCGTAGGTCCGAACTTTTTCGCCTTTGATGTCTTCAGGGGTTCTGATCGGATCACCGTTGTTGAGGTAGATGTTACGGCCATAGGCCTGCCACCACAAAACGCGGGCACCGGTTTCTTCCAGTACGGCTTTGTCGAGAATCTCACGCATCGGCGAGCCATTGGCAGCAGCTGCTCTCAGGTGGTCTTCATCACGGAAGAAGAACGGCAAGTTGACAATCTCAACAGCAGGAACGGAGCCAGCGAAACGACCAAGAAACGCTGAGCCAGCTTCAATCGCACCGGAACCAACAGCTTCAGGCACCTCTTTGTCCTTAAACAGCTGAGCGGACGGGAACAGCTGAAGACTCAGGTCTCCACCCGATTTCTCCTCAATGATTTCCTTGAAGGCATTCCAGTTCTGGCCAAGGCTATGGCTTTCAGGCAGCTGTAAAGTAACGCGAATTGTATCTGCAGCCATTGCGGTAGCGCATGACAAGGAAAGCGCAGCCGCGCCCAGCATTGAAATTAGTTTTACTCTCATAGGTGTCCCTCTCCCAAAACAAATCTCTTGAAATATGTGGTATATTAGAGAGTGTTTTTTGCGGAAGTACAGGCCGTTATTGCTGAGAAAATGTAATTATATTGTCCAGATCTCTCAATTCCAGCTGGCAAGAAAAGCGCCTCTTGTCTGCGATGCCTTTCGGCGAACTCCCAGTGACCGTTACGTTCCTGTGAAACTTCACAAGGGCTACATCTCACCAACTCCTCTCAAAATTACGTTTCGACGACCGCAAAACATTTCCGCAAATTCAAACGAAAGTTCTCCGAGTTATAAACATGACGTGCGCGGCACAGTTCAGGTTACAGCGTTGCTGCCTGCATATTGAGCGATCTTTGCCCTTGATTTTAGGGAGATGAAGCCAACCCGTACACGTGCTTATCTAGCGTGTGTTTGGACTGCGCATTGTGACCACTTGAAAGAACGTGGGCTAATCATGCAGGATTTTCGCCATCCGCAGAAGGCGAGGTCATCAGTCTGTACCAATCGGATGCTACCTCAGCCAGACGTGGGTGAGTCGGCGGGAAGGGCGATTTCGTGGGTAAAGTTATGGTACTGGGCGGCGACGGTTTTTGCGGCTGGCCCACAAGTCTGTTGTTCTCCAGCCTTGGCCACGATACCGTCATTGTCGATAATCTCTCTCACCGCAAGATCGACGTAGAGCTTGAGGTTTCCTCTCTCACTCCCATTGAGCCGATCAGCGAACGGCTGGCAACATGGGAAGAGCTGACGGGCAACACCATTCGTTTTGCCAATATAACGCTTGGCACAGATTATGACCGCCTGTTGCAGTTGTTGAAGCACGAGAAGCCGGATGCAATCATCCACTTTGCGGAGCAGCGGGCAGCGCCGTACTCCATGAAATCTTCCTGGCACCGGCGCTACACGGTTTCAAACAATCTCAACGCGACCAATGATGTGCTCTCTGCAATTGTTGAAGCGGAGCTGAATACTCACCTTGTGCATCTCGGTACTATGGGGGTTTATGGATACAGCACGGTGGGCTGTGAAATCCCCGAGGGATACTTGCGGGTTCATCTGGATGTGAACGGAGATATGCGCGAGCAGGAGATCCTTTATCCCACAAACCCCGGTTCCATCTACCACATGACCAAGTCGCAGGATCAGCTGTTCTTCCAGTTCTATGCCAAGAATTATGGATTGCGGATAACCGATCTGCATCAGGGTATCGTCTGGGGCACACAGACCGAGCAGACCTCACTGGACGAGCGGCTCATCAATCGTTTTGATTATGACGGCGACTATGGCACCGTACTCAACCGCTTCCTCATGCAAGGCGCAATTGGGTATCCGTTAACCGTGCACGGCACAGGCGGCCAGAAGCGGGCTTTCATCCATATTCAGGACACTGTGCGCTGTGTTCAGCTCGCCGTCGAAAATCCACCAGAGCGTGGAGATCGCGTGAAGATCCTCAACCAGATGACAGAGGTTCACAGGGTTCGTGATCTGGCTGAGATGGTCGCCAAAATGGCAAATGTTGAAATTGCTTATCTGGAAAATCCGCGCAAGGAAGCTGCAGAAAACGATTTGATGGTGGCCAATCATAAATTTCTGGAGATGGGACTGGAGCCAATCACGCTGAGTGATCGGTTACTTGAGGAAGTGACTGATATTGCGAGAAAATACTCTGATCGCTGCGATACGACTAAAATCCCTTGCTTGTCCCTCTGGTAACTTTACGGGGATAGGCCGATGAAAATTGTCATTGTCTCCGACGCCTGGCACCCGCAGATCAACGGGGTGGTTCGTGTTTTAGAGATCACACGCCGCGAGTTATCCGCTCTGGGGCATGAAGTTATCCTCATCACGCCCGATCAGTTTCACCAAATGCCGCTGCCAACCTATCCGGATATCAAGTTGGCGCTGTTTCCCTATTACAAGCTTTCCTGCATGCTGCGCGAGCTGAAACCCGATGCATTGCATGTGGTGACCGAAGGGCCGTTGGGTTGGGCCGCTCGCAAATACTGCCGCCGCCATGCGCATCACTTCACCAGTTCATGGCTCTCCAAGTTCCCGGAGTATGCCTCCATGCGTACGGGACTGCCTGAGGCTTGGTTCTACAAGTGGTTGATTGCCTTTCACAATCAAGCCACCCACACCATGGTCACCACACAGACTATGTTGGAAACGTCCAATCGTATCGGAATTAAGCGTGCCGTGCGTTGGCGGCGGGGAGTTGAGCTGAAGAAATTCCGGCCAGTTCCTTCTGAAATGTTTGCAGACCTTCCCGAACCAATAATGCTCTATGTGGGGAGGATTGCACCCGAGAAGAATCTGGAGGCGTTTTTAGATCTGAACGTGCAGGGAACAAAGATTCTGGTGGGGGATGGGCCCGATCTGGCATCGCTTACAAAGCGCTATCCAGATGCCGTCTTTACTGGGGCAAAAACCGGAGATGATCTGGTCAAGGCTTATTGCGGGGCGGATGTGATGGTGTTTCCATCTAAAACCGATACATTCGGCCTCGTTAATCTGGAGGCGATGGCCTGTGGCATCCCCGTTGCAGCCTATCCGGTGACAGGCCCCAAAGACATCATTGGCGATGCGCCAGTTGGGGCAATGGATGAGGATCTCGCAGTTGCAATCCAACATGCTTTACCAATGAAACCAGAGGATTGCATCGCCCATGCCAAAACATTCTCCTGGGAGCAGGCCACGCAGGACTTTCTGAGTAACCTCGTCAGCTTCTCTACTGAGCAGTCTCAGAAAGCCAAGGATATCCTCACATCATCCGCTCATACAGATCAAACATAATCCAGAGCGTTCCGCCAACCATCAGGAAGATCAGAACGCCTGCAAAACTCATGGCAAGCACGTTTTCTATCGGGGTTCTGCTATCAATGCCAAGGAAGTAATGAAGATGTACGCCAACCTGAACAAGCGCGCATAAAGCGATGATGCCGAAGGTCAGTTCAACCGGAAACGCCATGGTCCAGACAATGGCAAACGGAATGAGTGTGAGCGCCAACGCGAGGATAAACCCTGTGATCAGCCTCTTTGCACTGTGAGATTGCGGGTGCATTTTGCTCTCCTAAATAAGCCAGCCGGGCATGTAGACGATTGAGAAAATGCCGATCCAGACGATGTCGAGGAAATGCCAGAACATGCCGAGGCGATGGAGGCGGGATTTGACCGGAGAGGTCAGCCCTTTGATGAGAATCTGGAAGATCATCACCGTGATCCCAATCATGCCAAGGCTCACATGTGCGCCATGTGTTCCCACCAGCGTGAAGAACGAGGTGAGGAAACCACTGGTCTGCGGTCCGGCCCCAGACTCAATCATGCCAACAAATTCAATCACTTCCAGAGATATGAAGCCCATACCAAGCACGATGGTAACAATCAGCCAGAACACTGCCTGACTTTTATGCTCTCTGACAGAGGCGAGGGACGCGAAGCCAAACGTTACGCTTGAAAAGAGTAGGAACATGGTTTCGGCAAAGACGTGTTTGATGTCGAACACGTCAATCGGCAGTGGTCCGGTAGCAGTGTTCTGGAACATGACCACGTAAGTTGCAAACAGAAGCGAGAAGATAATCGCATCTGTCATCAGGTAGAGCCAGAAGCCCAAGTCTCTGATATCTAACGTTTCTTCTGTCGGTCCGGGAGAACCTGTGGTTTTAGGGCTGTATGTGCTCATGACCAGAAATCCCCCGGTGCTGGTTTGTGGGCTTCCAAGGCTTTGATGCGGGCCTTCTCATGGGCCTCGATCTCAGCAGCGGGGATAATCTCGTAGGTATGATCTTGCGAGCCGCGGGTTATCAAACACGCGAGCACGCCAAGGAACCCGAGGGCGACCAGCCACCAGATGTACCATGTGACCGCAAAGCCGATGAGGAACCCGAGACCACCGAGAAAGACACCAATGCCTGTGTTCCGCGGCAAATGAATGTCCTCATAGTTTTGCGAAGGGGCATAAGCCACGCCGCGCTGCTTCATGTCCCAGAAGGCATCAATGTCCTGCACATCGGGGATCTTGGCAAAGTTATACTCGGCGGGAGGGGAAGAGGTTTGCCATTCCAGTGTCCGGCCATTGTACGGATCGCCCGTCAGATCGCGGTTCTTTTCCCGGTCGCGAATGCTCACATAAAGCTGCATACCCTGACAGAAAATGCCGATCAGAACACTCAAGGCACCAACCGCTGCAACGATCAGATAAGGCTGCCACTCGGCAACATCATAGCGCTCCATCCGGCGAGACATACCCATGAAACCAAGGGCATAGAGCGGCATGAAGGCGAGGTAGAAGCCGATGATCCAGAACCAGAAGGAACGAACACCCCACGCCCTATCCAGCTTGAAGCCGGTTGCTTTTGGGAACCAGTACTGAAAGCCGGCAAAGTACCCAAAGACCGCACCGGGGATCAGCACGTTGTGGAAGTGCGCGACAAGGAACGTGGAGTTATGCATCAAAAAGTCGGCAGGAGGGATCGCTAGCAACACGCCGGAAACGCCACCAAGCACGAAGGTGATCAAAAATCCGATGGTGAATAACATGGCAGGGTGGAAGATGATCCGCCCCTTGTACATGGTGAACACCCAGTCAAAAATCTTCACTCCAGTCGGAACGGCAATGATCATGGTCGCAATGCCGAAGACCGCATTCACATTGGGGCTGGAGCCCATGGTGAAGAAATGGTGCAGCCAGACCGAGAAGGATAAGATGGTAATAGCAGCTGTTGCATAGACCAGTGACTTGTAGCCAAAAAGCCTTTTCTGAGAGAAGGTTGCGACAACTTCTGAGAACACGCCAAACGCTGGTAGAATGAGGATATAAACTTCCGGGTGTCCCCAAATCCAAATCAGATTGGCGTAATTCATCATGTTGCCGCCAGAATCATTGGTGAAGAAGTGAAACCCGAGAATCCGGTCCAATCCGAGCATCGCAGCAACAACTGTCAGTGCTGGAAAAGCGAAAGCCATGAGTAAACTGGTGCATAAAGTGGTCCAGGTGAACAGGGGCATCTGCATCAGGCGCATTTTGGGGGCGCGGCACTTTATGATCGTGACGACAAAATTAATCCCCGTCATGGTGCTGCCCACACCGCTGACCAGCAGCGCCCAGATCCAGTAATCAACGCCCACACCGGGACTATACTCAGCGCCGGAATATGGCGGGTAGCCGGTCCATCCAGCGGTTGAGAACTTGCCGATGACAAGGGAGACCATCACCAGCGCTGCACCTGCCGCCGTCAACCACAAACTGATGGAGTTCATGAACGGGAAGGCCACATCACGGGCACCGAGCTGCTGAGGCACCACAATGTTGATCAGGCCTGTCAGGAACGGCATGGCCATGAAAAAGATCATGATGGTGCCGTGAGAACTGAACACCTGATCGAAATGCTCAGGGGCAAGATATCCATCATTGTTCAAGGAAATGGCCTGCTGGGAGCGCATCATGAGCGCATCCACAAAGCCGCGAACCAGCATCACCATGGCAAGGGCGATGTACATGATGCCGATGCGTTTGTGATCAAGGCTCGTCAGCCATTCATCCCAGAAATACCGCCACTTACCAAAGTAGGTGACCAGCAAAAAGACGGCCAGTCCACCCAGCACGGTGATCGAGGCGCCACCAAAAGCGATAGCACTGTAGAAGGGGAGAGAGTCTAATCCTAATCTTCCTAGCATGGTGTATCCCCCTCACAAGCAGGTTGGGTCGTCACCGGTGCGTGTCGGCGCAAGGTGGTTTCGGGCCGTCGGGCGTACTTCTTTAAAATCTCTGCAAACAAGCCGGGCTTGACCCAGGAGAAATACTCCACGTCGTGCCCGATGGTCGGCTGTGCCAGTTGATCATAGGTCACGGTGGAGAGCGGTCTGGTCTGCGATTTGGCGTTGGCGACCCACGCATCGAACTCGTCCGGTGTCATGGCAACAGCATCAAAAAACTGCATGGCAAACCCGTCACCGCTGTACTGGGTATTGCGGCCACGGAAGCGACCTATCTCATTGGCCTGCAGGTTCAACTCGCTGGTCATCCCCGCCATGGCATAGATTTGTCCCCCCAGTGCGGGTATGAGGAACGAGTTCATCACAGTGTCAGAGGTCAATTGCAGGCTAACTGCCTTATCCACGGGGAAGGCAAGCTCATTGACGGAGGCAATGCCAAGCTCCGGGTAGATGAAGAGCCACTTCCAGTCCTGCGCCACCACCTGCACATTGATGGTATTTTCCGGCGTCGCGATCTTCTTGTAGGGGTCGAGCTTGTAGGAATACGTCCAGACCAGATAGCCAAGCGTGATGATGATAGCCGCTGGAATGGACCAGACGAACACCTCGATAATGGTGGATTTGTGCCAGTCCGGCTTGTATTCACCGCTGCCACCTTTTGCGCGGTAGCGCCAGATGAACCAGAACACCATAAAATAAACGGGAATAACCACGATCAGCATGATGAAGAAGGCGGTGTAAAGCAGATCGCGTTCTATCAGGGCAATCGGGCCCTTGGGGTCGGCAACCGGGGACGTCTGAAGGCCGCATCCAGCTAACACAAGCAGGAGGCCCAGCAGAGTTATTCCCGTTATGAAAGGTTTTGAAATGAAATGTTTCATCGTAATCCCGCGCAGGAGTGGGTGACCTAACGGGGATATTTCAAGGGGGTGGGGATTACAGAATATTTAAGGTCACGGCCCGACGGCCTGAGACCCATGAGATTTCAGGAACCAATTCTTTGAGGGGAGCACAGAGATGGTTATCAATTACTCCCCCGTCTCTTTCAATTTATCCCCCCGCCTTTGCGGGAGCTTTAAGGCCTTCCAGCATTTCTGCCATTTTCGCCTGCACCATGGTCACCGCCTTCAACGGGCGCAGCATGACCTTGAAATCGTCAATCAGGCCCCCCTCGTTCCAATGGATCATATCAACGCCGTTGATGTAGATGCCATCGACCTCTGTTTCGAACTCAAGCACAGCGTTGTCGCCACAATCCAGAATGCGCACATATTTGAAGGTGTTGTTGACGCCCAGCACTTGCGCTGCACCGTAAAGATACATGACCGTCATCTGCTGTCCGCGTTGCGGCGTGTGCACCACGGGGCTGTAAAACACGCAGTCCTTGGCAATCAAAGCGGACAACTTCGCCAGATCTTTGCCGCCCTCCAGCATATCCAGCCACTTTTGCAACTGCTCAGAATATGGTGTCGACATCATCTTATCCTCCCCGGTGTCTCTTTTTGTTCTCCTAAAACACAGGCAGGAGAGTCAGTGTCCTTCCAGTCAAACTTATATTGACGTAATGGTCAAGCTAGTCAGAAGAGACGGGAACAAGTGCACGCTTGCTTGAGGATTTATGAAGAGAAACTCAGATTTTTGCGTGGTTTCCTTAGGGCAGCATTAGCGAGCTAAGTGCTAGAAATATAATAGGAAGTTTTAGTTGCGTGGATTTTGAAAGGTTTATGCGTTTTTTGCGTTATCTGGCGTTTTTTTGTTTTTCATGGTCCAGAGCAGAAAATGAGCAAACACAGTTGTCACGCGATCGATATGTACCGCGGAGAAGCAGCAACACATGCCTGACTCCATCCTCTATCGGCCACCGGCTCCCACGCCTTGCAAGCCACTTCGTGGTCTGCGTCTGTTTCGCGTGTTTTGGGCGCGCAACGTTTTAACGTTGATCCCCGGAGAATTCTTCAACAGCCCGATGGAGAGGATCTATTTTACCAAGCGCCCCTGTTTCCTTGTCAACGCGCCTGATCTGGTCAACGAGGTGCTGGTCGAGAAACGACTGTCCTTTCCCAAATCCGATGTGATGGTGGATACGCTCAAGCCGGTGATTGGTGAGAGCACCATTCTTGTCAGTGGTCCCAAATGGGAAGAGCAGCGGGAAATGATTGCCCCCGTGTTTTCCCATGTCAGCATTCGTGGTGCGTACAAGCATGTTCAAAGTGCCTGCACGCAGTTTCTGTCTTTTCTGGATCAAATGTCACAACTCGGTAAGACCATCAGCTTGCGCGATGAAATGAACCGATTGACCGCAGATATCATCTTCCGCACTATCTTTTCGCATCCGGTTGACAATGATCGGGCACGCATGGTGTTTTCGCTGTCTTCACGTTACCAATCCATCACGACCACATGGGCGCGCAAGATGATTTTGCGCGGCACGCCAGACGCCCCCAAAACTCCTATGCCAAAGGAAGCGGAGCTTCTCCGCAATGAGTTGCGCCTCTTGCTGCGAGATCTGGTGGAGGAACATACCACCAACCGGTTTGGCCAGCACGATGATATGTGCCAGAGACTGCTTGATGCCCGGCACCCACAAACGGGCCAGCCCCTGAGCAAGGAACAGCTGGTCGATCACATTGCAACTTTCTTTCTTGCTGGACATGAGACAACCTCGGCAATCCTCAACTGGGCCTTTTTCATTCTTTCCCAGCGGCCTGATTATTCGGAGCGCATCAGGAGAGAGACCGACAATGTCACCAATGGCGAGAACATCGAGTACCGGCATATCTCCAAACTGAAATTCACACGGGATGTCTTCCGCGAAACCATGCGATTGTATCCACCAATCGCTTTCATGACCCGTATGGCAGAAGAGGACAGCGCCATAGGCGGTCACAAGATTCCGCGCGGGGCTCTTATAATTATATCACCATGGATCGTGCATCGGCACAGGTCCTATTGGAACAATCCGGACCACTTTGACCCGGACCGGTTTGAACGCGCTGACGACCCCATGACCAGCGCTTTCATACCATTTGGTGTTGGCCCCCGCGTGTGTGCAGGCGCCAGTTTTGCAACGGTGCAGGCAATCGTCTTGCTGGCCCGTCTGACACGCTTTTACAGTTTCAAAGTTATGAAGCCTGACGAGGTCTTTCCAGAATCCGGTGTCGCCTTGCGGGCGGGTTCAGAAATCAGATGCAAACTCATAAAACGCCATCATATGGCACAATAGCAGGTCAAAACCTGCGAATAGCCCGAAACTATCGGGTGGCATCACCGCCAATTATATGCATCATTCCGTAAGGGTAAGAACTGGGAGGTTGGTATGCGCTGGATTGCTGGGTTGGTAATTATCATCGTCGGAGCTGCTGCGGGCTACTATTGGTACTCTCTGCCACCGACCTATCCCGGCAAATACATCGTCACCGCAGACCGCGTCTTGACCATGGACCCGGACCTGCCACAGGTGCAGGCCGTACTGGTTGATGACAACGAGATCATGGCCGTTGGTGATGTGCGGGAGTTGGAAGGCCTTGCCGACGTGGAGATCATACGCCTCAAAGGCACATTGATCCCGGGCTTGATTGAACCTCATACCCACCCGATTGCAGCTGCCCTGCTGGGCTCAGCCACGGACATCAGCGCCTTTAAATACGACAACCGCATGCAAATCATGCAGGCCCTGCAGGATTCCGCCGATGAATTCAGCGTCACCCCATGGGTACTGGCCTACGGTTGGGATCCGATTGCGATCAGAGATCTTTCTCCACCAACACTGGCGGAGCTGGACGCCATCTCCCCTGATAAACCCATGCTCGTTCTGACCCAAATGATGCACGAGGCTTACGCCAATACCGCTGCGCTGAAAGAAGCTGGTGTTGACCCGCGCCGCGGCCCAATGCTGAGAGAGCTGGAAGAGATCAACCGTGTTGTCTCTGCCATTCCCGCCCCTTCAGATGAAGCGGTCGAGTTGCTGGTGCGCAAGACCTATATTGACTATGCGAAGGCAGGTTACACCACCATTGGCGTGACGGGCGCTGTCGGTCGCCATCCCAACCCCGTCGGTTTGTTGCAACGCGTTGGGCTGGAAGACAATCCACCAGTGCGAACTTACGTTTATCTGACAGAGGACCAGCTTCCCAACTGGCGCTTTGGCGGGGATGACCGGTTCACCATCCTGGGTGCAAAGTTCTGGCTGGACGGATCACCGTTTACGGGTGGGGCCGCAACCCACGAGCCCTATGAAGATTCCGAATTGGTGCTGGAACGGCTAGGCCTGTCTACGGGTCACCGGGGTGACCTCAGCATGAGTGATACAGACCTGTTGGAGAAACTCCGTGACGTGCACAAACGCAGCGGGCAAGTGGCAATGCATGCGCAGGGAGAGCGCGCCATTGATCAGGCGTTGATGGCGATTGCCGCCATTCAGGCCGAAGACCCGCGCGATGACATTGAACATCGGCTTGAGCACAACGCGCTTATAACCAACGAGCAAATCCAGAGAGCAGCTGATCTGGGCGTATCTCTAGGTTTCTTTGTCGATCATATCAGCCACTACGGTGATCAGCTGGAAAGCTTGTTTGGTAAAGAGCGGCTGGATCGCTACATGCCTGTGCGCGATGCAAAGGATGCCGGTGCTGTCATAACCTTCCATGGGGACCACCCTGCAACGCCTATGAACCCGATGGGAACTGTTGAGACTGCCATGTCCCGCACATCCACCAGTGGCAACACGGTGGTTGGCGCAGATCAGGCTGTTACGCTTGAAGAAGCGTTGCAGGCCATGACAGTCAACGCCGCTCGTCAGCTGGGGCAGGAAGACACGCTCGGAATGATTGCTGTCGGCATGAAGGCCGACTTCACCCTGCTCAACGGCAACCCTCAGGTTATGATGCCGCAGGGCTTGCGCCTGATCCGCCCCGCCATGACGATCCGCAACGGCCAACCCGTAGATACCCGCTTTGTGAGCTGGTTTGACCCGGAACTGGCCATCAAAGCCATCTGGAAAATGATGATGGGTGACGACAGCGAGCCCACCAGCACATAGGAAGCTCGCCGGTTTGGCTATCCTCTGGCATCTGGCCCAGCTGAAACGAGCAGTCCACTCACAGTTTCTGTCTCAACCAGTCGAGCGCCTTGACAGCTGTCTCTGGCCACTGGTCCTCAAACTGGATGTAGTGGCAGGCCCCGTTGACCGCGAGGAAATCCGAGTTTTCGTAGCGCTCCGCCATCAATCGCGCGGTGTTTGGCGTCACAGCTTTGTCCTCGGTTCCTGAAACGAAGAGCAGAGGGCAAGAGACCTTGCTCGGGTCAACAAACGTGGTTTGGCGAACGTCATACATCCAGAAGACAAACTCGAAAAGCACCCGCCCGGATTCGGAGCAGAGACGCGCATGGATGTCCCGTTGCAAAACGGGCGGCAGCGTGTTGAACCCATACTTCGTCAGAAGCTCGAAATCCTGCTCCAGGGCCTGCTCCCAAAATGCGCCAGCCGAAATGAGCAGCTTGCCAAGTTCACGCTCCCCGTCCGTCGTTGGCAAAATGCCATTCACAATGCTGCTGTTGAGAAGAACCCCTGCTTTTATGGCGCCCTCGGCTGCCAAAAGCTGCGCGATAACCCCGCCGATCGAGTGCCCGACAACAACTGGCGCCTCACCAATCTCTGCTATGGCATGCCGGGCATCCTCCACATAATCCGCGATGCTCACCCCGACAAGCTTGGCATCGCGTTCCGGCCCGGGTGGCAGGTCATGATACCGATAGGTGAGGCTGTGACAGACATACCCGGAAGCCTCGAAGGACATACGGACAGTGTCCATCGTCCAGGCCGCAGCGTTGGTACCGGTCAAAAGCAGGACTGGAGGTAAAGAGCTGTTTGGCATCTGAAGCTCCTAAAGAACGGGGCCCCAGACAGAGCCCCACTCTCATCGCTTTATCAGCTCAGGCTCAACGAAGTGTAAGCCCGGAACTCGCAATTTAACAGCAGCATGCCGCTGCAGAGAGCAACGGCAGCCAGATAATGTCGTCAGGGCTTTTTTGTCGCCCGCAAAACCTTCGCCACAACCTGTTCAGCAAACACTTCGTGGTTTGCGACTGCTGTGCCAATCCTTGCGTCTTTGACAATGACTTCTTTTGTCCGCGCATCAATAACCGTCACCATGCCCGACATGGAGGATGCACCTGTCCCGAAGAGGATGTCATAACCCATATTTGAAATGAAGAAGCTCTGAATTTTGACGTCAACGTTGACCCGTCTCGGACCATGCAGGTCTTTCAACTTGGTCTTTAAGGCCTTCTTTGTGACCTTAACGATGATGTCTTTATCGTAGTCCACGCCCAGAACATTGTTCAGCCCTTCATATTTCCAATCGCCCGTCACGGTCACCTTTGAGACCTTTACCTGTGCTTCTTCAATGTCTTTCGCCGTAATGGTCGTTTGGCATGCTGCGAGTGTAAGCCCGAGCAGAGCGAGTACGGCTATGTTCCGCAGGTTCTTCAGCTTTTTTGTGAGGCTATATAAGTATTTGTTTTTCATTGAGTTATGACTTCATTACATCGAGGCAGATTTCGTAAGGAGCCATGGTGTCAGGAGAGGCTTGCGCCTGGGTGATTGCAATCGCCTTTCAAAATCACGATTTTCTGACAGGCTTTATGTTTTCTTTGGAGGTTCGCGCCTAAGCTTCATCCGTGAGGTGGGCTTTTTCGGGCCGCTCATCATCACGTCTGTTCTCTGGTTTGGGTGAGAAAGAGGTCTTTCTCTAACAGCTGGAGTGCGCCGGGGGAATGCAGGAAACCCTGTCGGAAGGACGGTAGATGACACAAGGAGTTGGCCTTGTCATGCAAGGCGGTGGAGCTCTTGGAGCCTATGAGGTTGGTGCGCTCACCCGCATTTATCAGGCAGGCTTCGAGCCGGAAATCATCACTGGCACCTCCATTGGTGCGTTGAATGCGGCTGTCATTGCGGCCCCAAAGCTCGGCGACCCTATCGAGACCCTCCACGCCCTATGGGAGCATCTGAGCCACGCGCCCGGCTTCATATGGCATTCCAGCCAGAAGCTGCTGCGTGCCAGCATGGGCCACCCTCGCTTTTTCAAGCTGCACCCGCCGTCTTTCATGAGTGAAAATCGCCCCAGCATCTACGACATCACCCCTGCGCTTGAGACCATGGAAAAATTCATCGACTTTGAGCGCCTCAACAGCGAGGATGCACCACGGCTGGTGATCACAGCAACCAACGTGGCAACGGGGCAGATTGAGCGGTTCTCCAACCGGGATCACTACCTCACCTCCAAGCACATCATGGCCAGTGGATCTCTGCCTCCGGGCTTCCCACCAATTGAGCTGGACGGTCACTATTACTGGGATGGCGGACTTTACGACAACACGCCGATCCGGTCACTTCTGCGCATACTGGATGACTACCAGGTCTCTCATATGCCAATCTTCCTGATCGAGCTGTTCTGTCCGGAAGGCATCATTCCCACCACGGTAGAAGAAGCGGTCTACCGCATGACGGAGCTCATGTTTGAGGACAAGTTCTGGCTCATGCTGGACGGCGACAAGTGCGCTCAGCATTACTCACATATGCTCTACGATCTGGACAAACTGGTGCCTCAGGATTCTCCCATCAGAGACTGTGATCACTACCGTTCGCTCATGAAAATGCGCGCGATCTCCCACATCATCACCGTAAAGGCTGAGCACAATGCATTGACCGGTGTGGTGGATTTTGAACCCAAGAGCATCAACGAGCGCATCAAGACCGGGTATCTGGCTGCGGATCAGGCGTTGATCAATTACGCCGACCGTATTGAGGCCATCATATCGGCGACGTACGAAGGCCATATGACCGACAACACCCATTCAGAGCACAAACCGCACCCAGACGAAAAGAGGTGCCAATGAGTGAGATTGACGAAAGCAAATATGACAGCGGCGCCTATGAGAGCAAATGGTTCGAGGCTTCCGACGGCATCAAGCTCAATTACCGTGTGTATGGCAATGGCACCTCCCGAAAACCCGCAATCATCGCTTTGCCGGGCCTGACCCGCTGTGCGCGCGATCTCGACCCCATGGCCGTCCAGCTGAGCGAGACCTACAAGATCTACGCGCTGAACCTGCGCGGGCGGGACTTGTCGGAGTATGACCCGGATTACCGCAACTACAACACCACTGTTTACATCCGCGATATCTACGAGTTCTGGCAGTCTATCGGAGAACAGCCCGTAGTGCTGCTCGGCTCCTCCCTTGGCGCTTTGCTTGCCATGCTGATGGTAGAGGATCACCCGGATATGCTGGCTGGCACAGTGCTCAATGACCTTGGCGCCACAATCGAGTTTGCTGGCATGTCGCGCATTTTTGGGTATGCCGGGCAGCTGGAGGACGAAGAAGAGCTGAGTGCGGTGGTCAGCACCATCAAAGAGCACGTAGGCAACCAATTTATAAACTTACCGGAGGACCAGTGGGAGCGCATGGCGCTGTCCATGTATGGTCGCAAAAACGGCAAATGGCACCATCGCTACGACGACAATCTTGGCGTTGCACTCTGCGAGAACAAAGAGGGCTTCCGTGACCTGTGGCAGGCTCACCAACGTGCCGCCGACCTTGAGCTGCCTGTCCTGTCCATTCGCGGTGAGCTGTCGGATGTCACCACTGCCGTTACCATCCGCTCCATGAAGAACATGGCTCCTTACATGCAATCGGTGGATATTCCCAATCGCGGGCACTGCCCCTTATTGGATGAACCGCAATGCATAGAAGCGCTGATGGGCTTCATGGCTCAAATTGAAAACCGTGCCTGAACCGTAAACGAGTGGAGGCAAGCATGGCCCACAAACATCTGGTTTTGCTGAATATGATCGGGGCACTCGCTCTAGTCATGATCGATCAGACTGTGCTGGGCATCATTCTGCCGTCCCTTCAGCGAACCTATGCCTTTGGTCCGGTGCACCTGCAATGGGCGGTCAATGCCTACCTGATCGCGTTGGCCTCCATGTTGATGTGTGGTGGCTGGTTGGGCGATAAATTCGGTTACTTCACCTCCCTTCGCATCGGTGTGGCACTGTTCACAGCCGCCTCGCTCGCTTGTGCCTATGCTCCGACGGGTGACATATTCATAACTTCCCGCGTGTTTCAGGGGCTCGGCGCCGCATTGATGCAGCCTGCGGCGACGGCTCTCGTGTTTTCCTCTTATCCGGCAGATGAAAGGGGCAAGGCTCTGGCACATTATGTCGGCGCTGGCCTGGTCTTTATGGCAGCAGGGCCACTGGTGGGCGGCACGCTGGTACAGCTGTTCTCATGGCAGCTGGTGTTCTTGCTCAACGTACCCATTGGAGCTGCCGTCCTGATCATGGCCTTTGCCATCGGCAAGGGCAAAACCTCCAGAGAAACCGGTAATTTTGATTTTCTGGGTGCAGCTCTTTTTGTCATGGCATTGCTGGTGTTCACTGTCGCAGTTCAACGCTTGGGCGATTATCGCCTCACATTGGGGGAAGGGGTCGTCTCGCTTGGGTTCATAGCTCTGATTTGTTACCTGCTGTTTGCCCGCAGGCACCGTGTCGCGCAGCCATTCATCCAGTTCTCCCTCTTTGAAAACAAGGTCTATCTGGGTTGCTGTCTACTGCTCTTCTGCATTCCGTTTGGCTTGTTGGCACAGGTGGTGTTCGGCGCCGTTTTCCTGCAAAACGTCTTGAGCCTGACACCTTTTCAAGCGGGCCTTTCCATGTTGCCCGTGGTGCTGACAATCATCATTTGCGCTCAGTTCGGGGGGCGTTTGGTGGGCAAAATCAATTTCCGCAATCTTGCAGTTTGCGGCAGTCTGGCCATGGGGGCTGGCTTCTTGATGCAGGCCCTGGTGATCCACTTCAACAATCTCTGGATGCTGTTTCCCGGAATGATGCTGATGGGGGCCGGACTGGGCTTTCTCATCAGCTCCGTTTCTACAGAAGCTCTCTCCCACGTTTCTCTGCTCGCCCGTGCCCGTGCTACGGCCTTGCTGCAAACCTGCCGGCAAGTGGGGGGTGTGTTTGGCATTGCCTGTGTGGGGGCTCTCATAAACTGGCGGGAAAAGACGATGATTTCCGCTGCAGCTGAGCTGATGGAGCCCAATGACAAAGACCGTGAACTGCTACAATTGCTGCTCTACAAGTTCATGGGGGATCAACCCGCCGCTGCCGCCTTGCTGCACGAGCGCTGGCCGCAGTCGCTTTACATCCTCAAAGCAATCAGCAGCCGAGCACTTGCAGATGGTTTTTTCTTCAGCGCACTGGTTTTGGCTGGTGCCGCTGTCATGTCTCTTTGGGCCTTCAAAGGCCACACACCAAGACAAAGACCACCAGTCTCAAAGACACCGGCACCGGAAAAGCCAGCAGATGATTAGTGCTAAAATCCCCGTGCAAGAGCCGTAAGCCACAACCTGACGCATTGGCGCCATTTTGTTTGCTTACAGGTTTGGCCAAAATTAACTGCGCAGACCAATCTCTCCTTCATCTTCTTAGGCGTATGCTCTCAGGGTAACCGGAGCGATGCCCCGGCGATTTGCATAAACACCTTGGCACCACCTGATTCTAAGACGGCTTCTTGATGCATCTACGGACACTAACAGTTTTGGCAGGACTTCTAGCGCTCAGTGGCTGCAATGAGTCCACGCCCCTCCAAAAAACAGCCCCACAAGCAGATATGATTGCAAAGTTGGACGAGCACGCCAAAGGTATCCAGCGCGGCAATCCGGATGCAAGCCTGAGTGTGGCGGTGGTTCGTGAGGGGAAAGTCGAGTTTATCCGTCTCTACGACAAGTCCAGCAGAGGCAAAACTGTGGTTGGGGCGCAAGAACCTATTTTTGAAGTTGCCTCCCTCGGCAAGCCCGTCTTTGCCTATCTGACGCTGAAGCTGGTGGATCTGGATATCCTCTCGCTGGAGCGCCCGCTCTACCAGTACGCCCCGGATCTGTTTGAAGGCTCTGACCCACGCTTGAAGCGCATCACCGCTCGCATGCTGCTCTCTCATACCTCCGGCCTTGCCAACTTTGATGAGAAAGATCCGCTGAAACTGCGGTTTGATCCGGGGACGGAGTTTACCTATTCCGGTTCCGGCTATGCCTTGTTGCAGCAGGTGCTGGAGCGGCGAACGGGACTGAACCTTGAGACGCTGGCGCGCATTCATGTGTTTGAGCCGCTTGGCATGTCGTCCACCAGTTATCTCTGGCAACGCGCCTACGATTATCGCATCCGCTTTGGGTATGATGCAGAGGGGGACCGGATAAAAGAAAAGCGGAAACCCGCCATCGGCAATGCGGCATGGAGCCTGCACACCACGGCTGGAGATTACGCCCGCTTTCTGGTTGCTATGATGGATGAGGCCGCAGAGCCCGAGCTGAAAGAGCGCATGTTGCAAACCCACAAAACTGTGACAGGCAAGATCGGCTGGTCTATTGGGTGGGGCCTTCAGGCCACCAAGCCAAACAGCTCCATCTGGCACTGGGGCAGCAATCCGGGCTATCGCTCCTACACGGTTGGTTATCCGCAGGAGGATATGGGGATTGTGGTGCTTTCCAACAATGAGAAGCTCTTTGAGAAGATTGAACCGCTTATTCTCCATACAATAGGAGGGACACTGCCCTCCTATCATTGGTTCTAACTTACAGGGTCACGCCGTTTCCCGCGCATTGGCAAGGAATGGTGACAGCCGCGCCATGGCTTCGTTGAGCTGCTCATCCGTTTGCGCAAAGCACAGGCGGAACCAACCCGGCTCTCCAACAAGAAATGCATCTCCCGGCGCGAGCCCCACCTTGGCCCGTTCAATCAGCATACGGGCATAAGCGACGGAATCCGTCACGCCCTCCACCTTGAAATAAGCATAAAATGCACTTTCTGGCACCGGACAGGTTACGCCCTCATGGGTGAGCAGGCGCGAGCATACCAGATCGCGTGCGTGCTGGTAGTTCTTTGCCATTTGCGCAACAAACTCCTCGCCCTGCTGAAGTGCAACCACAGCTGCGCGTTGAGAGAACGGCGGGGCACTGGCGATGGAGAACTCGGCTATCTTTTCGACAACAGGCGTCAGGCTTGGTGGCAAGGTGAGCCAGCCTAAACGCCAGCCAGTCATGGCCCACGATTTGGAAAAGGAATTCACCACGATCAAACGATCTTCCGGCTCGGACACCTCAAGAAACGACGGAGCTGCCTTGCCGGAATAAACTGTACGGGCATAAACCTCATCAGAGATCAGCCATGTACCACGTTCGCGCAGAACTTCCATAATCCGCGCAATCTCATGTTTGGTCAGCATAAAGCCCGTCGGGTTGGAAGGTGAGTTGAGCAACACCACCTTTGCGCCCCTGGCGGTTTCCAAAAACCCCTCCACATCCAATGACCACTTGCCGTCCTTCACTTCAAGAGAGTGGGTGACTGTGCGGGCACCTTGCAGCTTGGGAATGGAGAGCAGATTTGGGAAGGCGGGCGTCAGCGTGACAACGGTATCGCCTTCTTCCAGCACACACTGAAAGGCCAGATTGAGCGCGTTGCCGCCGGAGACGGTTACCGCAACACGGTCCACGCCGATGGGCTTGTTGTAAAGCTCGCTCATATAGCCTGAGATCGCCTCTCGCAAATAAGGTCGTCCAAGGCCTTCTGCGTAAAACGTTTCTCCCGCGGACAATGACCGTGCCGCCTCATCACAAATGAATTTGGGGGTAGGGATGTTCGGTTCCCCAAACCACAAAGGAATAAGGCCCTCCACGCTCATGGCAGCATTTGCCAGCTCTCGCGTGATGGATGGAGGAACCTGAATTGCGCGGCTTTCCAGCCCTTGTTTTGCTACACTCGTCAATATGTTGCCCGTCCGCCCGGATTTCAAACAATGATCAACCTCGTGAGCCTTGGGGTCGAAATATGACCCAAAGCACCACCGTCCTGAAGTTTATTCATATATCAGCAAATGGAAATTTCCAGGATAGAGATTTCGTCAAGCGTTTGCGAGGGAAAGAGCCCGTGCAGTGCTCGCACAGGGCGGCGGCATAGCACCACACGGGCCTTCACATACCCGGAATTAGGGTTCCGGGCTCTCGGGAGGAGGTTGCTGAAGCAACAGGAGCGGCCATTGCTTCAACTTCTCACAACACACTGGGGCTATGGCTTTTGGGTATATCTTTGCCTGAAAACCCATCTTTCAGAGATATGCCCGGATCAGCCCCAGGAGCATCAAGTCTCTCTCATCGCATGTGCGATCTGGTCCATCATTGGCTTGATCAGATAAGACAGAACAGACCGGTCTTCTGTCTTGATAAACGCCTCAACCGGCATGCCCGGAATGAGGGATTTGCCGTCCAAACGCTCCAGTTCCTCTTCAGGAATGGCCAGCTCGGCCAGGTAATAGGTGCTGCCTGTGCGCGGGTCCTGCACCAGATCAGGCGAGATGGTTTTCAGCCGCGCCTTGAGTTCCGGGGTGGTGCGCTTGTCAAACGCAGGCAGGCGAATGGTTGCTTCCTGATTGGGGTTGATCTGATCCACATCCACCGGCTGCACTTTAGCTTCCACGATGAGCTGGTCTTCTTCCGGCACGATCTTCATCACCACTTCGCCGCCCATGATGACGCCGCCAATGGTGTGAATGGCCAGATCAAACACCTTGCCGTTTTGAGGAGCACGGATTTCCGTCCGGCGAAGCTCATCCTGCGCTGCAATGCGTCGTTCTTCGAGCTCAGAAATCTGGGCACGGGTCTGTTGCAATTGTTCCAGATTGTTGGAACGCAGTTCCTCATCTGATTGTATGATCATGACCCGGCGTTCGCTGATCGCCTCTCCAGAGCGGGCGATCTGGGCAATTATACCACCAAGCTCGCCTTCCAGAGAGCTGCGCTCACGTTGAAACGCCATGACACGGGACTCGGTCACCAGTTTCTTTTTACGCAAAGATTCCAAGCCACCCAGTTCGGTGTTGATCAGGTCTACTTCGTTCTGTTTTGCATCCCGCTGCAGCTCTAGGCCGTCGATCTGCTTTTCAAACTGACCGATCTGGGTTTCCAGCTGCTCTTTCTTGCTCAGATGATTTTTCTGCCGCGCTTCCATCATGTTGCGCTGGGTTTCTTCAATCATCATCAGATGCGCACGGTGCAAAGGAGATTTCGCCCGTTGCTTGAACGTAATCTCAGTGCGGCCCTGTATCTCAGAGGTTAGCCGGGATTCCTGCGCATAAAGCTCGTCAAGCTGATTGGTCAGCACAGCCAGATTGGAGCGGGTGAGAGTATCATCCAACCGCAGGACAAGTTCTCCGGCCTTCACCGGATCGCCGTTCTTGACGAGGATCTGGTTGACGATACCGCCATCGCGGTGCTGCACGCTCTTGGTGCTGGTTTCAACAACGATGGTTGCCGGCGCAACAACCGCGCCGGAAATTTCCGTCACAACTGTCCAGGTGCCTGCACCGAAGATGAGGAGTGCTGCCAGAGCACCGCCCCATTTGAGATGGCGGGTGATGCTTACGCCGATATCGTAGGAATTGTCGGTATTTCTAGCCATTTAACACCACCTCCTGCGGCTTGCGAAGCGGAGCTATCACCTGCTTCATGATCTTGTCTTTTGCACCAATGGCTTCCGCTTCACCCTCATTCATCACAAGGATCTGATCGACTGCTGACGTCGCTGCCGGACGGTGTGCCACCACGATGACGATGGAACCACGCTCACGCATGTCGTGGATTGCGTTGGTCAACGCTGCTTCGCCTTGCGCATCCAGATTGGAGTTTGGCTCATCCAGCACGATCAGGAAGGGGTTGCCATAAAGCGCACGCGCCAGTGCTATCCGCTGGCGCTGACCACCAGAAAGGCCGTTGCCAGTTGCGCCGATGACGGTGTTGTAGCCTTCCGGCAAGCTCACGATCAGATCGTGTACGTTGGCCATGCGGGCGGCTTCAATCAGCTTGTCGCTGTCTTCATCCGGCTTGAAACGCTGGATGTTCTCGGCGATAGTGCCATCAAAGAGCTGAATGTCCTGTGGCAGATAGCCAATGAAGTCACCACGATCCATCGCGCTCCACTGGTCCAGTTCTGCGCCGTCAAAACGGATCGAGCCCTTCAGCGGATTGGTGATGCCGACCATCGCTCTCGTCAGCGTCGACTTACCTGACCCGGAATGCCCGATAATACCCAGACCATCGCCAGCTTTCAGTTCCAGAGAAACGTTTTTGACGAAGGCTTCTTTGGCTGCGATTGGTCCGCAGGACAAGCCTTCAACAACAACCGACTCCTGCGGGAACGGAATGGACACCCGTTCCTTTGGCTTTGCCTGTGAGGCGAAGATTTCCTGAAGCCGCGAAATGCCAACTCTGGCGGCAACAAACCCACGCCAGTTGACGATTGCCATCTCAACCGGAGCCAGTGCACGGGCCGTCATAATGGAGGACGCGATCATCACGCCTGCAGAGACTTCCTGCTGAATAACCAGCCACGCCCCAAGGGCAAGAATACCGGACTGCAGCATGAACCGCAGGGTCTTGATCATGGTGGTGAAGATGTTGGACCGGTCAGAGGCTGCCCGCTGGCGACCAAGGAAGACATCATTGTTATCCTCCCACCGGTCACGCAAGTGGTCGATCATGCCCATGGCCTCAATGCTCTCGGCATTGCGGCGGCACGCTTCAATCAATGTAGTCCGCTTGTTGGCTTCAACAGCTGTGTTTGCAGCCGGGCGACGAGAGGACAACTCGTTCAGCGCAATCAAGGCACAGATGAACAAGGCGCCAATGAGAGCCGTGGTGCCCAAAAGCGGGTGAAACAGAAACACGATGCCCAAGTAGAGCGGCATCCATGGCATATCGAAGATCGCGGAAGGACCGGAGCCGGACAGGAACTGCCGGATGGAGTCCAGATCGCCGACAGGTCTGGAGCGTTCGCCCTCAGCGCCCATAACCAACGGGACACGGGTCGATGTTTCAAAGGCCAGACCGGTGAGCTGCTCATCCACGTGTTGACCAACACGCAGCAACAGCCGGTTCCGCAGACCATCCAGAATTCCGTAGAAGATATAAAGCACAGCCACAAACAGGCTGAGAACAACAAGCGTTGGCACAGAGCTGCTGGACAAAACGCGATCATAGATCTGCAGCATGAACAAAGGGCCAGTCAGCATAAGCAGGTTGATTAACATGCTGATGCCACCAATGCCCCAAAACGCCCGATAGAGTTTGCGAAAGGCGTTGGAAATGTAGGATGTGTGCTCTTGTAACGGCTTACCCAAAATACCCTCCAGCTTGTTGTTTTTATGCTGGGTTGGTTCGGGCGCCACACCCAAGCTCGTGGCGCCCGAACCGTTCTGATTACATCAACATGTCATCAGAACCGTAGTCTGCATTGCCTTCCAGCACTGGTGCATCTGCTGCAGCAACTTCTACAGTTTCAGATGCAGGGTTGAGAGCGTCATAAACGTCCTTTACCCCTTCAGCGATGTTGGTGATGACGCTGACAACGGCCGTAACTGGGTTTGATGTTGCAACCCCCACGGCTATGTCCACGACAACGTCAACAACAGTGTCGACCACAGCTTCAAATACGCCTGCGATCTTCTGACCAAGCTCATGCTGACCAAATGCATCGGAGACGGTTTCAATCACTGCGCTAACAGCTTTGGTTACGACGTTTGCGATTGCTTTGAATGGATTCCACCAGCCCATGTCTTTATCCCTTTCAGACAAAAGTTAGATAAGTTTCACCGCTCCCGAAGCGCACTCCGAGGTACAGTGATGTTAAATTGTTGGTGTGATACCGCTGGCAAGAGGTCCTTCAGATGGCTACACGTTACGTGTTGGCTTCAAAGGGTCCCAATCCAAGTCGGTTCTCTATTTCGAAGAAGTCCCTGGACGCACCCGAACACTGCTAATGCCGCATTCAGAATGCAAGTCTACACTACGAATATATGTCATAGCCTAGCCTCCCAGCTTCGCTAAATGCTCACAATGAGCATGCCTCATAGCGACAAACGTTTTGAGTAACGTTTAGTGTCACCCAACCAACTTCAGTTACCTGAAGTCCTAATCAAATCCCCTATGCATAACTTGCATTAATCTCATCATACCACTTTGAGTACACATTACAGATACGATGCAATCCGCCAGTTACACATCCCCGTTTTGGGAGGTGACCTGATCTGAGTTCAATATTTGGCCGCAATTAGGGCGGAAATGTGGCGAACAATTTTATACTTTTAGATCTAGAATAAATGTTATCCAAATGTTTAGTGCAAATACAACTCTAGGTATTATTGAAATATCAGTATTTTTATACTTAGGGTATATTAAATTTATCTTACATAAAAATTTATCGATAAAAAGTACCTTACGTTTGAGTAAGTTACCTCGCATGACGTGATGCATGTCACACTCATACGTCTGTCAACACAAAAAATATGAGGGTGACACTCATTTTATAGTGAAAATATATCACCAAGGTGCCGTTTAGGTCATATATTTACCTTAAAAGTGACCACACAACGGCAAATCAGGGCAATCAAAGTGGATAATAGTGTCAGTTGAAGAGGACAAATCCGGAAATTTAGAAATGAGGAATCCAGCGTCTGTGCGCACTTAATGGTTTAATCAAACTAAGCCGATGAACCTCAGATTGCTTACTCTAAGTAAATACCCCGACCTACTTTCGTAGATCGGGGCATTAAGAGATCGGCACTTACGGCAGATGGTTCAGAGGCGCTAACCTCCGGGCCTGCTACGGATGTTCTCAGGCAGCCATGTGGCGATCTCAGGGAACGCGATCAGAACAAAGACCATCGCGACCATGATCAGGAACATCGGGAACGCTGCCCGCGCAATGAACCCCATCTGATAGTTGGTCATCCCTTGCAGCACGAACAGGTTAAACCCGATCGGCGGCGTGATCTGCGCCATCTCAACCACCACCACGATGAAGATACCAAACCAGATCAGGTCAATGCCCGCCTGACGGATCATAGGCTCCACCACAGCCATGGTCAGCACCACAGAAGAAATGCCATCCAGGAACATGCCGAGGATCACATAGAACACCAGCAGCACCATCAGCAGCTCAAAGCGGCTGAGCTCCAGCGTTGCGATCATGTCAGCCAAACCGCGCGGCAGACCTGTAAAGCCCATGGAGAGAGACAGGAATGCAGCACCGGCAAGGATCAGTGCAATCATGGAGGAGGTATAGGTCGCCCCCATCAAACTGCTCGTGAAACTTTTCCAGGACAGTGAGCCCTGAGAAGCTGCAAGGATCAGACTTCCAATCACACCAAAGGCAGCAGCTTCTGTCGCCGTTGCGTAGCCCAGATACATGGAGCCAATCACAACGAGGATCAGCAGGATCACAGGCAGCAGGAAGCGGGTGTTCTTCACCTTCTCAGCAAAGCTCATCTCAGGTTCCGCTTTCGGATCCCATTTAGAAGAGACTTTAGAGGTGATCGCCACATAGGCCATGAACATGCCAGCCAGCACGATGCCCGGCATAATGCCTGCAAAGAACAGCTTGGAGATACTCTCGTTAATGGTCACGCCATAAACGATCAGCGTCAGGGACGGCGGGATCATCAGACCCAGCGTTGCTGCACCAGCCAGCGTGCCAATGATCATCTTTTCGGGATAATCACGTTTACGCAGCTCGGGGATAGACATCTTGCCAACGGTGGTCAATGTCGCGGCAGAAGAACCAGAGACCGCTGCAAAGACTGTACAGCCCACAATATTAGTGTGAACCAGACCACCTGGAAGGCGGGCCATCCAAGGGGCAAGGCCGCGGAACATATCTTCCGATAATCGGGTTCGATACAGGATTTCACCCATCCAGATGAACAGCGGCAGCGCCGTCAGTGTCCAGGAGGAGGATGCCGACCAGATGGTCGTCAACATCACGTCGCCAACAGGGCGGGTGGTGAACAGTTCCATGCCAACCCATGCCACACCCATAAGTGCCAGACCGACCCAGACGCCGGTGCCAAGCAAGGTGAACATGACAAACAGGAACAGAATGATAATGCTTATATTTTCCATTGCTCTTATTCTCCGGCAACTGCTTCTTCAAGTTCAGGCGCAATACGGTGCTTGCCAGTGAATATGAGTTGAAGGAGGTGATCTGTGAGAGCAATCGCAAGGATCAAGGCACCAAGGAACATAAAGCCCTGTGGGATCCAAAGCGGTGTACGGTCCTGTCCCTGACTGATGTCATTGAATTTGTGGGACCAGTAAACGAAACGGTAGGCGTAGTACACAAAGTACCAGATCGTGGCGGAGCCAATGGCAAAACACCAGATTTCCAGAATGCGCTGTGCGGTCTTGCCCAGCATTTGGTGCAGGATGGATACGCGAATATGGATGCCCTTGTTCAAGGCATTGGCAAATGCAAGGAAACTGGCGGCGGCCATGGCATAGCCTGCATATTCTGCGGCGCCCGGAAAGACCTCTCCCGTCCAACGTGCCAGCATCTGCACGACAATCAGTCCGAGGATGGCAATCAGACAAAGCGCGGAAAGAACTCCAGCTGTCTTGTAGATCCCATCCAGCCCTAAGCGCAGTGCGCGTGTCAGCTTCATTGTTCTCCCCCTCGAAAAAAGAAAAGCCGGAGTTCCAAAAGGTTCTCCGGCTTTTGCGTGCTTATTTCATTGCTTTGAAGGTGCTGACAACAGCCTTGCCATCGTCACCAGCAGCTTCAAGCCATTCTGCGGTCATGGTTGCACCAATTTCCTGCAGGTCAGCTTTCATCTGGTCACTACCCTTTTCAACCTTCATGCCGCCTTCACGCAGGCCATCAAGGGTGAAGTTTGTGTAGTCGATGGAACGCTTGAGGCCAGCTGCTTCCGCCGTTGCCGCACAGCCCTGAATGATGCCTTTGTTCTTTTCAGAAACACCAGACCACACATCAGAGTTTACAAGCATGTAGTTGCGTGGCAGCCATGCATCCACTTCGTAGAAGTAGTTGAGGCTTTCCCAAACTTTACGATCGTAACCAGTTGCACCGGAGGAGACCATGGAGTCAGCAACACCGGTTGCAAACGCCTGAGAGATTTCAGCAGCTTCAATGGAAACTGGCAGCATGCCTGTCAGCTCAGCAAGACGCGCAGTTGCGGTGTTGTAAGAGCGGAACTTGATGCCTTCCATGTCAGCAACAGAGTTGACTGCATTTTTAAAGTACAGACCCTGTGGAGGCCATGGCACAGAATACAGCAGGGTCAGGTTCTGTTCGCCAAGAACCTTTTCAAGCGCTGGCTTTGCAGCAGTCCAAAGCTTTGCCGCATCATCAAAAGATGTTGCGAGGAATGGAACGGAATCCACACCGAACAAGGCATTTTCGTTCTGGTGACCGGAAAGCAGACGCTCACCGATTGGCACCTGACCGGTCTGAACTGCGCGCTTGATGTCGCCGCCCTTAAACAGGGAGCCGCCCGGGTGAGTGGTTACTTCGATTTCACCGCCAGTGCCAGACGTAATACAAGCTGCAAATTCAGCGCCCGTTACTGAATGGAAGTTGGACCCTGAGTATGCCATTGGCAGGTCCCACTTTTCCGCAGAAGCAGCAGTTGCCCCCAACGCCATAGCGGAAACACTCAAGGTAACCAGTAGACTAGACTTCTTCATATGTTCTCTCCTCCAAGAAAATTAGTGATGCCCTCAATTAAATCTTTGCGGATCGTAAGGGCTTATATCGTTATTGGGGCGTTTACCGCTGATCAGATCAGAGACCAGCCGCCCGGTTTTTGGACCGCCCGTCAGGCCGATGTGGTGGTGCCCAAACGCTGCATAAACACCGCTTTTGCCCACTTCACCGATGAGGGGGAGACTGTCCGATGGCGCAGGGCGGAAGCCCAACCATTCTTCTTCGCTTGATGCTTCCAGATGCGGGAAGCTCTCGCGAACTTTTTTCCTTAGTAGAGCCAGAGGAGTTTTGGAAGCGCCAGCTTCCAGCCCGCCAAACTCAACAACACCCGCACAGCGCAATCCCTGTGCCATTGGTGTTGCCACGAACTTGCCGGAGGCGACCATGATTGGCTGGCTCGGCTGCTCGCTCGGGTTCTTGAATAAAATATGGTAACCGCGCTCAGCTTCCAGCGGCACGTTGATGCCAAGCTTATTCATCAAAGGCTTGGACCAGACGCCAGTTGCCAGAACGGCACGATCACACTCAAAACGTCCTCTGTCAGTCATGACGGCTGAAATCGAGCCGCCCGACAGATCGAAATCCTTCACTTCGGCCTGCACAAACGTGCCGCCCATCTCTTTGAAAATCTGCACCAGATCCCGAACATATGCACCCGGGTCCTGAATAAACCCGTGATCACGCATCAACGCCAGCAACTTGATGTTTTTGGCAAGGATTGGCTCCATCTCGTGAACGGCGTCACCTTCAATCAATTCCGGCACAAACCCGGCTTTGCGGCGCAGTTCCCAGGTGTATGCGTCTGCTTCAAAGGCGGCTCTGTCGTTGTAGGCAAAGCTGTAGGTGCTTTCCTGCAGCCACTTTGCAGCGCTGGTTCCATCCACCAATGCATGGTGCTGGTCCACGCTGTCACCAACAATCGGCGTCAGCCCCTGCGCAATGCGGCGGGTTTCCTTATCCGTTGCGTGCGACAGATAACGTGCCAGCCAGCCCGCCAGCTTCGGCAGGTAGCTCCAACGCAGGAACAGCGGAAAGTTTGGATCCAGCAGAAGCTTTGGGCCTTTCAGGATCAAACCCGGCGCTGTGACTGGCGCCACAGAGCAGCTGGCCAGAACACATGCATTGCCAAAGGATGCGCCCATGCCGGGCTCACCCTTGTCGATGAGGGTCACATCATGACCCTCACGCTTCAACCATAAAGCTGCTGATACACCAACGATCCCTGCACCGATGACGACGACATTATTTTTATTCATGCAGCCCCCAGCACCGCACTCTTGGAAATCGCATAGTGCTCAACTTTCTCCAGATCCGGCCGGCCTCCCAAGCCTGCCGTTTGCGGAACGATCACATCGCCGCCTCTGGTTTCAAATGGCGTTTCCATAAGGTCTTCTACTAGGAAGTATTTTGCCTGATAAAACTCACAAGCTAAAGTGATTTCTGGCGTTGCAGCAATCATATGCGTTCCGGCAAGGTGGGCGAGGCCGGATTCAAACATGTCGCCGCCATAGGCACTCATACCAGCGGTTGCGGCCATGCGGGCTACAGTTTGGGCCCGAGTCAAGCCTCCACTCTTCATTATTTTGACTGAAACACCGTCAGCTATCCCCATGTTAATCGCGGTCAGCATATCCTCTGGCCCAAAGATGCTTTCGTCCGCAAGAAGCGGCACATCGATGGAATTTCGGATAGTTGCCATAAGTTCCCGAAGGTTATGCGCAACCGGCTGTTCGATAAAATCTGGTTGAAAACTCGCGATATCGCGAACGCACCCTAGGGCACTATCGTGGTGCAGACCCTGATTGTAGTCCACACGAATGGAAAACTCAGGATAGCTCATGCGTAGGCGCTCCATACGCATCATATCAAACTCATGACCTTTGAAGCCTGTTTTGAGCTTGATGATGCGTACGCCATCCTCTTTCAAACGTTCCATCAATGCCAAATCACGATCGAAATCAGGATCAGCAATAGAACAGGAAAGAGGGATCGTATCGCGGCATTTGCCACCCAGCAGCGCCCAGACAGGCAAATCAGAGATTCGGCCCTGCAGGTCGAGCAGTGCTGTTTCCAGAGCTGCTTTCGCCTCGGTACAATGAGCAACCGCCTTTTGGGCGTCCTTCATGATCATGGCGCGTTCACCAATGGTGCGGCCAACAACAAGCGGACGGATGTAGCGGTCGAGCGCCGCAAAGGTGGCTTCTGCTGATCCTGTAAAGACGGACCACGGCGAGGCTTCCCCCCAACCGGTTTCGCCCCCCTCCGCCGTTAAGCGGAGGATGACAATATCAACGGCGTGTTCAACAGAACCAATGCCATGGTCGCGGCGGGCGTTCACTGGCAGCTGTACGTGCCAGACATCCATCCCGGTGATTTTCTGTTCAGCGTTCATGGCTCTTATCCCATCCAGCGACGTACAGGTGCGTTTGCTTCTTCAAGAGGCTGCGTCACAACATCAATCAGCGTTGGGCCGTCATGTTCAATTGCCTCTTTGAGTACACGCTCCAGATCATCAGGATTTTCAACGCGCCAACTCTTCACACCATAAGCAGCGGCAACAGCGGCCTGATCAGTGCGGTTAAAGTCTACATTGTAGTAGCGCGCATCTGTGTCTGCATACTGGCTTGCCTTGATCCAGCCGTAGCTGGAATTTGAGAACACGATGTACGTTATTGGTGCACGGGAACGGCACACAGTCTCCAGCTCACCACAGGTAAAGCCGAAGGAGCCATCACCCATCATGGCAACCACTTTGCTGGTTGGACGGCCATACCATGCACCCAGCGCAGCAGAGAGTGAGTAACCCAATGCGCCATGTGCGCGGTTGGTGATGAAGTAACGACCAGACTGCGGCAGCTGGTAATAAGCAGAGAAGTACGGGCAGGAAGTGCCTGGATCAGAGATCACTGTGGCATCAACCGGCAACACCTTCATCATAGCGTCAATCACGCGTTCAGGACGGATCGGTGCTTCACCGCTTTGGGCCAGCTTGTTGAAGATCTCAAACTTGCGTTTCTTGATGTCTGCAACAGCAGCTGCGCCGCCGAAAGTGTCAGCGCCCTGATCGCGTTTGTCGAGAACAGCGTTGACCTGCGCAAGAGACAGCTTGAGGTCACCAACGACGCCAACTTCCACTTCGTAGTTCGCACCGATCACCATCGGGTCGTTGTCGAAGTGAACCACACGGGTTTTGGCAGATGGCGCTTCCCAGCGGGAGGTGGTGGTGGAGCCGGCACGAGCCCCCATGAACACCACAAGGTCCGCATTGGCCATGGCTTCCCATGTCTCGTCCGTTCCGCCATTGGACCCGACTACACCGACACAGTTTGGATGGGTTTCAGCCAGTGAACCCTGACCGGAGATAGACGTTGCAACCGGAATATCGAGACGGGATGCCAGACGCTCCAGTTCTTCCATAGCACCAGCAATCACAACACCGCCGCCGCACACAATAAGCGGTTTCTTCGCAGAAAGGATCGCATCAACCGCAGCTTCAGCAGCACCTGGAGCAGGGGCCTGAGGGTAAGCCGGATATGACGTCAGCTGCTGATCTGCCCAGATGTCAGAGGCATCCACCGCATCATACTGAATGTCGTAAGGCAGGCCGAGATGAGCAGCACCGGAGCGACCGGTTGTCATGGCACGGAAGGCTTTACGAACCATCCGCGGAATGTGGTCAGCGCGCTTGATCACGGTGTTCCACTTGGTCAGCGGACGCATCAGCGCTTCCTGATCCACTTCAGTCAATGGGTACTTGCCGTAGGACCCAACAGAAATGTCTGTCGTAATGCCAAGCACAGCATAAGAGCTTTCAGAGGCTTCGATCAGACCCGGCAAAATGTAGGTCGCGCCACCACCAGACGGCCCCTCACACACACCCGGACGTCCGGTCACTCGTGAATACGCATCGGCCATGTAAGTGGCGCAGCGCTCATCACGGGTCAAAACGTGGGTCATCTTGTGATCAAGCTTATACATCGCGTCATAAAACGGCAGTGTTGTATCGCCGCAAAGACCGAAAATGTGCTGGACGCCCTGCGCCTCCAGCATTTTTACCATGGCTTCTGCACCATTCATCTTATTCGTCACAGTGTCACCTATCAGACCCGTCCCACCCGTTAAGCAGGCAATTTACTAAACCCGAAGAATGCAGAATCGATTGCACTCAAAATTGTATACAGCACAATATTCAATATTGAGCGCAGGTCAAATGGAATGTACAGTTCACCTATGACATGGTAAGTGCTGAGCCGATTTTTGGGGCCTGCAACGGCAGGATTGAGAGCGATTTTGGAATGACAAAAGCTGATAGCAACGTGGACCGCATCTACGAAAAACTACGGAAAATGGCGGCCGATTTTGAATTTAAGCCGGATGCCCGTATCAACGAGAGCGCATTATCCACAGAGTTGGGCGCAAGCCGCACACCCTTGCGCGAGGCATTGAATCGTCTCGTGGCAGAAGGCTTCCTCACATTCCAGAGTGGCCGCGGCTTCTTTTGCCGCCCTTTGAGCCCGAAACTTATTCTTGATCTGTATGAAGCGCGTGTCGCCATTGAAACGGAGATTGTCCGCCTTGTTTGTCGCCGGGCCAGCGAGGAAGACCTTCAGGATCTTATGGGGTTCCTGAAATCCACGGAGCCGGACTACGACAGCAGCGACGACCCGATGGAGCTTTTGAGCATGGATGAGGCCTATCACATGCGCATCGCCGCCCTGTCTCAAAGCAACGAGCTGGTCCGCATTCTGGAAAACCTGAATGACCGCGTGCGTTACATCCGTCTTGTCGACTTGAAATACCTACGCGGCAAGACACCTGTTTCTACGCAGGAGGAAGCTCAGCTTTCGGCCCACCGTGTGGTGCTGACCGCCCTGATCAACCGGGATGAAGACAAAGCCGTTTCCACCATGCGTCACCATATTGAACGACGCCGCGATGAAGCAACAGAGGCGGTGCGCATCGCCTATTCGCAGCTCTACGTTCCAGCAGATTAACGCGAGTACCAAAAGCAAAGCAGGTCGCAGGTCCCCAACACTTAACCTGCTTTGCCCCCCAATTTTATAGAAGAGGTTTTGAATTATGTCCGTTGAGTATGGAGGCAAGACCGTATTTGGTGCCTCAGTCGGCATTCTCATGCTGGAAACCAAGTTCCCGCGTATTTACGGCGACATCGGCAATGCCCAGACATGGCCGTTTCCAGTGCATTATCGCGTGGTCCGCGGTGCGACCCCAAACAAGGTGGTGCGCAATGATCCCCGTGAGCTGGTGGATCTGTTTGTTGAAGCTGGTCGCGATCTGGTGCGGACCGGCTGTGACGGCATCACCACCAACTGCGGTTTTTTGGCTCTCATTCAGGACGAGGTGAAGGAAGCGCTTGGCGTGCCCGTCGCAACCTCTTCCTTGATGCAGATCCCAAGCGTGCAACAGCTTTTGCCGAAGAACAAGCGCGTCGGCGTCATCACCATTTCCAAAGAAACACTGACTAAAGAGCACCTGAAAGCGGCAGGCGCAGCGGAAGATACGGTGATTGTGGGCACAGATGGCCTGCGTAACTTCACCCGAGAGGTGCTGGATGACTATGACGCCATCAACTTTGAAGATGCCCGTCTGGATCTGTTGGACGCTGCCGCAGAATTGGTGACCAAAAACGAAGGCATTGGTGCGATCGTGCTGGAGTGCACCAATATGGTGCCCTATGCCAACGACATCCGCAAACTCACCGGATTGCCCGTCTATTCCATCTACACGTTCGTGAACTGGTTCCAATCCGGTCTGGTTCCGCGTAAGTTCCCGCTGGAACTGGATGACCCGCGTTTGAATTTAGCGACTTACGGAAATTAATCGATGTCGAAGCCTAGTCAGATTGAACAGATAAACACAAACGGCCTCGTTTTGCTTGGCTGCGGAAAGATGGGCTCAGCCATGCTGAAGGGCTGGCTGGAAGCAGGCGTTCTGCCTTCCAGCACAACTGTGATTGATCCTTATCCATCTGACTGGCTGAGGTCACTGGAAGATCACGGCCTAAGCCTGAACAAGCAACTGCCAGCAGCTCCCGCAGTATGCATTCTGGCTGTGAAGCCACAGATGATGGGCGATGCAACCCCTCAAGTTGTGGCGTTAGGCGGTGGCAGCACCGTTTTCATTTCTGTTGCAGCGGGCACAAACCTGACCACACTTCTTTCTCTGGTGGGTGAGGGCAGCCCGATCATCCGCGCCATGCCAAACACACCGGCAGCTATTGGACGCGGCATCACCGCGCTCATTCCAAACAGCCATTGCTCTGAAGATAATCTGGCTATGGCACAGGAACTGCTCGCCGCTGTCGGGCAGACCGTCGTGCTGGAGAACGAAAGCCAAATGGATGCTGTGACAGCAGTCTCCGGCTCTGGACCAGCCTATGTGTTCCACCTGATCGAGTGCCTCGCCAAAGCAGGCGCAGAGCAAGGGCTGCCGGAAGAACTGGCGATGCAACTGGCTAAAGCCACCGTTGGCGGAGCAGGTCAGCTGGCAGAAGATGCCAGCGACGACCCTACCCAGCTGCGCATCAATGTGACATCTCCAAACGGCACCACAGCCGCGGCGCTTGATGTGCTTATGAACGAAGAGGACGGCATGCCGCCACTCCTTTCGCGCGCTGTTGCTGCTGCCAAAAAACGCAGTGAAGAGCTGGCCTAACCTCCTGCGTCATCACAAGATTTGAAAACCCCGCCTTCCATCAGGACGGCGGGGTTTTCTTTTGCTCTGACACACTCTCAAGACTTTGGGCTTGACCAATTTCAATTATTATATAACCATAAGGTTATGCAACAACTAAACCAGACACTCCAACCAGAAAACCTTGATGCCGTGTTTGCAGCACTGGCCGATCCTACGCGCCGTGCAATCCTGACCCGGCTCGCCAATGGAGACGCATCGGTCAACGAGCTGGCTGAGCCATTTTGCATGAGCCAGCCTGCCGTCTCAAAGCATCTGAAGGTTCTGGAACGGGCAGGGCTGGTTGAACGCGCCATAGACAAGCAACGCCGCCCGGCACGGCTCAAAGCCGAGCCCATGCGTGAGGCGGTTAAATGGCTGGAAGAGTTTAGCAAGTTCTGGTCATCCAGCTTCGATCAGCTGGATGATCTTCTGGAGGAATTGAAGAAATCCGAGAGTTGTGGAGGGAATTGGAATGAGTGAACTACCAACCTATGTACTGGAACGCACCTTTAACGCCTCGCGCGAGCTGGTTTGGCGTACATGGACCGAGCCGGATCTTATTTCGCGCTGGTACGGCCCTAACGTGGAAAGCATCGTCCACCAGCTGGACGTCAAACAAGGCGGCCTTTGGCTGCATGAGATGAAGTGGGGAGACAATTCCAACTTCCAACGCGTTGAATATACAGAGGTCTCGAAACCTTCAAAACTGGTATGGCTGCATGCAACCTCTGACGCTGACTGGAATGTGATAGCCAGCCCGATGATGCAGGACTGGCCTCGTGTATTGCTGACGACCGTTACCTTCGAGCAAGACGGCGACCAGACCAAAATGCGCCTCACATGGGTTCCCCATGACGCCACAGAGGCCGAGATCGCCTGCTTCGAGGCAGCCATCGGCGGCATGAACCAAGGCTGGAATGCCGGTATGGGCCTACTGGAAGAACTGCTCGCCGAGCTTCAGGCAAGTTTGGCGACGTAAGTTGTAGTGGAGACCTCTCCTCAGCCCCGACCTCTCCCTTGGAGGCGGGGTTTTTTCTTGCGCGGATTGTCGCATTCTCCCCCTCAGGCAACAGCTTATGCGCAGAAATGTGCCCTATCGGAAATAATATAAGTATTTGCTCTCATTATATTTTTGCATATTACCGAGCGGAATAGTTCAAAATTTAATTTGTTATTAGTAAGTGCACCATACCCCTAAAACTAACAGTGGTATTCTCAGAAAATACCCGCAGCGGAAAATAAGAATAGCAACGGGGCACTTATGCACTTTTCCGGAATTAACCTGACCACCAAAATAGCTTCAACCGTTTCATTTGCCATTGTCGTAACAATCGGTGTTCTTGTGCTGGCCGCAGACCTGTTACTCTGGGGTACGCTGAGCGATGAGGTGGACAAACGTCACAATATCAATCTTCGCATCGCGGCTGCACAGTTCCAGCAGGAACTCCCATCAGCAACCGTGAAGCTGGATCACAATTCTAATGTTGCCAAAATCATCACAAATGATCCTCTGAGCTTTTCAGGGAACGATCTTGTTGACCAGATTGGGCATCTGACTGGCGAGACCGCAACTGTTTTTGTGTGGGATGACGCGACCCAGGATTACTGGCGCAAAACCACCAACATCAAAAACAAGAAGGGCGAACGCGCCGTCGATACACCACTCGGCAAGACTGGCAGTGTTTATCCAATTATCAAGTCCGGCAAGACCTTCCGCGGTGAAGCCGACATCCTCGGCATGGCCTATTACACCCTGTACCAACCAATCTTTGACAGCAACAATCGCGTGATTGGTATTCTTTATGTAGGCGTTGAAAAATCCCACATTGAAGCGCAGGTTGATAACGTCACCTGGAACCTGCTTTACGCTGCGCTTGGACTGGGGCTTGTTCTTGTTCTGATGGCCTACTTCGGCTTCAAGTTCATGCTGAAGCCGATTCCTGTGATGACAAAGGCCCTTCGTGATTTGTCCGAGAACAAGATGGACATCCAAATTGCGTATTCCACCCGCTCAGATGAGATTGGCGAAATGGCGCAAGCGATCGAAGTTCTGCGCCAGAACAACGTAGAGCGTATTCGCCTGCAAGAGCAAAGCGATGAGGAATCCGGTGCCCGCGAGGAACGTCAGAGCCGCATCGAGAACCTGTTGAGCCAGTTTGGTGCCGAAGTCACGCAAGCACTGCAGAGTGTGGATCAGCGTTCTGCGGAAATGGAACACACCGCCACCCGCCTGACCGGCATTGCAGAGGATTCTGCTCTGCGTTCCAACACCGCTCGTGATGCCTCCGAAGAAGCCTCAGCCAATGTGCAGACGGTTGCGACCGCAGCTGAAGAGCTGAGCGCCTCCATTGAAGAGATCAGCCGCCAGTTGGGTGAGACCAACCGTGTGGTGGGTGCCGCAACCAGTGGCGCAGAAGAAAGCAGCCAAAAGGTTCAGGCGCTTGACAGTGCTGCGCAAAAGATCGGCGAAGTCGTCAACCTCATCCGCGATATTGCGGAGCAGACCAACCTGCTGGCGCTCAACGCAACCATTGAAGCAGCACGTGCTGGTGAGATGGGCAAAGGCTTTGCAGTTGTGGCCTCCGAGGTTAAGGAGCTGGCAACCCAGACCTCCAAGGCAACCGAGGAAATCTCTGCGCAGATCTCAGGCATCCAGAACTCCTCCAAGGAAACCGTGGAAGCCATTGTTGGCATCAGCGACACCATGAGCGAAGTGAACAAACACGCCACCTCCATCGCCAATGCCGTTGAACAGCAGGGATCCGCGACCATGGAAATCAGCGAGAACGTTCAGATGGCAGCACAGGGTACTCGCAGCGCAGCACACAACGTGAGCGAAGTGTCTGTGAAAGTGACGGAAACGCAGGAAGCGGCTTCTCAGGTGCTTGACGCATCGCAGGCAGTTGCATCCAACGCAGCGCTACTGCGCAAAACCATCAACTCCTTTATGGATGATATTCGTGCCGCCTAAGCACTATGCCTCTTAGGAGCGAAATGACTTGAAGAGGCCCTGCATTCCATTGGTGATGCAGGGCCTTTTACATTCAAACGAAATGATCATCGCCCGTTCACTCGCCTGTTTTTACAAGTGAGGCACTGATAGACCAGCTGGAGAACACATGAAAAACCTCAAATCAAAACTCCAGCTTATAGCCTGTATGTTGCTTGCGAGCGTGGGCTTATTACTGACGAGCGGTCATTTCACTGCGGCCTTAGCGTCTGATCAGGACCTGATTCTCATTGCTGCGCCATCAATTGCTGATACCTACGATGATCCCGAGTATGCAGCGCTGTTTCAGGATATCGTGGATTTCGACATCGCCTACGCAAATGCTGTTTATGGCAACGACGAGGTGCGGATCGTTGTAGATGCACAGACTCGGTCTTACTTCAAAGGCAAGGTGCCGGACGAAGTTCTTATCAATGACTATCTCCCGCACATTTGGGCGCGGGATTACACCGTCATCAACCCAGACAAACCGGTTCAGTTCCGTTATACTCCTGTCACCTTTGAAGGTGATCAGGCGGTCGCAGATGAAATGCAGGGCGGCTTCAATGCCTTTGCCAATGCGAAGGGGCTGACGTTTGCTCAAACCGACTACCTGTTGGATGGCGGTAATATCGTTGATAACCACGCAGGCCGGGTGATCACCACAACGCGCTTTCTGGAAGACAATGACCTGTCCTATGAAGACGGTAAGGCAGTTTTGAAGGAGCTGCTGAACGCTAAGGAAGTTGCAATCTTGCCTCCCGATGAAGAGGTGATGGCTCACAGCGATGGCATGGTGATGTTTGCGGAAGACAACACCATCATCCTCAACCGCTATGACGCCCCCATGAGGACCGAGATCACCGAGGAACTGGAGGCATCTTTTCCTGGCATCAAGATTGTTGAAGTGGACGCTATGTGGGATGAAGACGATCTGTCCAGCGCCTGCGGGGTCAACGTCAACGCGACGATGACCAGCCAATTCATCTACATGCCGCATTTTGGCGACCAGAACAGCGATGATGTGCTAGAGACCATCCAAGCCAACACCAGCAAGACGGTTATTCCGGTACCAGCCAACAAAGTGTGTAAGCTGGGCGGCTCAGTGCGTTGCCTCACCCTTCAGCTGAAAGGCAAAGCAGCGCAGGCAATTCTGAAAGATTAGGTCAGCCAACACGGGTCACTGCTCTGCTGCACTCAGAAAATCTGGTTGATTGCATCCAGAAGGCCCAGTGTCGCTGTTAGCAGCAAAAAACCACCCAAGCCCGGCACGATCCAGTTGAACACCTTGCTTTCATCAAAGACCTGAAGCGAGATCTGCCCCAGAAAGCCGTAGGCTAAAAAGCAGATCAGAGCGATCAGCCCAATGGGCAGAAAAACAGAGCTCAACGCCCCAACGCTTGCTACAATTTCGCTGTTAACGAACTGCGGAAACAAAGCCACAAAAAACAGGATCGCTTTTGGGTTGAAGAAGGCAATCAGAAAACCTGTCTGAAATCCCTCTGTCGCTTTGGAAAGCTGTTTTTCCGGTCCTGCAGTATCCAACCGAAAACTGCTGCCGTGGCGGATAAAGATGTAGCCGATATAGGCGATATACAGCGCTCCAACCGCCTGCACTGTGAGCAGAACCCGAGGCTCCAGCGACACCACGGAGCGGAAGGCAAAAAAGGCAATCAGGGCTTGCCCTAAAGAGGCGGTGACATTCCCCAGTGCGGGCGGAACAACACCGTTCACGCCCCCCCGGGCGCCCTCAGCAAATGCAAGCGCCATGCTGGGACCGGGGATGATCGACACAGAGAAAATAGCTATGCAATACAAGATGAGTTGGTCTGCACTCATTTAAATTCTTTCAATAACATTCTGGCGATTGCTCGCGGTGTTGTCGTGACTGATCATACCTGTTTGAATCGCCTTTCCAATTTTAAAACCTTCATGGATGTAGTCATCAATAACTTTCTGGCCTTCTCCCTTTTTCAGGAGCCTGACAATATGGCCCATGAACACGTCCCCCAAAATGGAAAGACACTACTCATGTTCACCCTCAATAATCAGGGCTTCATCGACTAAATCTTGTAATGTCGAAATCTGAGCAGCATCCACGTCTCCTGCGTCGAGCATGGCTTGGAGACGGTCTTTTTTCAAGCCTTCATAGAACAGCGGAAGGGAGGCTTAGATTATCCTTATCTACTCTTGCCCGAATAATACTCTTTTGTTTCTGCACTACTGTTCACGCTAAAGAGTTTTCGCGGCTATTCCGGTTCTTTTTTCTTTGCAATCACCAGCTGACCGGCGATTGGATGTCCTTGTTCCAAACGTAGGACCATTTCAGTGCGATCAAGGAGTTCGAGATTGTTCTGCTTCAGCAGGTTCTGAAGGTAATCCTGCGAGTGGGCATAGCGACAATATTTTCCCATGAGATAAGGCTGGCCGCCAAACGCCTCTTCCGGCTGGGTCTCCGTTGAAAAGAGGAAAATACCACCGGGAGCCATGTTTCGGGCGATATTTAAAAACATCTCATCCAAAGTCCCATTATATGGAATGACATCTGTCGAGATCACAAGGTCCCAGGGCTCATGGCGGCTTTGCTTCAGAAACTGAGTGATCTCGCCTTCATGCAAGACATCATAAATCTCTTTCTCTCTTGCTTTCTCAAGCATCTCTGCAGAAAGGTCTAAACCGATTTTGTGAGTGACCTGATCCTTGAGCACCTCACAGCAAAGTCCTGTTCCACAACCAAGGTCCAGCATTCGCTTGAAAGGCCCAACCTCAAGCGCAGCCATTCTCTCCTTAACTTTTTCGGGGAGGGCGTACTTCAGGCCGTCCAGCAGCCTTTTGTCATAGGTCTCAGACATTTGGCCAAACAGCATCAGTACATGTGCCTCGGGCATGCAGCTGGGTACATTGCCTTTGCCAATAGCTGCCAAATGAAGTGAAGCACCAACACTATCATCTGGATCATTGCGCAGAATGTGCTCAAAAGCCTCTGCTGCTTCATCATACTTGCCTGCAGCTTCCAAGTCCAAAGCGTTGTTCAGCTCAAAAAAACTGGAAAGAATATCTGCAACCGGATCAAACTGATTTTCGTCGTCAATACCATTTTTCATGACTACAGCTCTCTGGTTTTATTAGAGCGAAGTGAGCCATAAAACACTTAATTACCTATCCGCACAGTCCAGTTGATCTTTCGAAAACTGTAATCAGTGCGTGATTGGCTGCCACTATTCCATGCTTTTGATCTCTCAAGGAAACGTGGCGATATCGCAATTTTAAAATGGAATTTGAAGAGGCTCTATGAGCCATGAGGAGGAGGGAATTAAAGGCGTCAGTCCACGGCAACGCGGACTGACGCTATATTTGCTTAGCCGAGGATTTTGCCAAGGCTCATGGCAACCATCTTGTCGCCGCCGATCTTGATTTTACCCATCATCACAGCTGTCATAGGGTTGACGGAACCATCCACCAAGCCTTTGAAGGTCTTCGCAGAGCAAGAGATTGTGCAATCAGCCTCTGCTTCTTCTGCGCGCGCGCCGTTCTCGTCGACAATGATGAAGCCCTCATCCTTGATGTTGAGCGCGATCGACTTTGACATATCGACGCCATCAAGCTTGCCGTTGATTCCGGATACGATCTTCTGGATGAATTCGGACATCTGTTCCTCTGGCTATTTTCTGTTTAGGGAGGGCAGGACCCTCCAAATTATTGCAGCTACCTAACTCTATTGCCCGCAAACTACAAGCGCCTCAATGGTCTAGTATAGGTTAACGCCTAAACCAATTCGTCATAGTGCCAAGCAATATGGTCCTGCATAAAGGACGCAATGCAATAGTAGCTGTGATCGTAGCCACCATGCATGCGCAGGGTCAGATCAACGCCTTCATCGCGGCAAACCTTCTCAAAGACCCAAGGTTTCAGCTGCTCTTCCAGGAAGCTATCAGCAGACCCCTGATCGATCAGGATACGGCCTTTCCAGCCGCGGGACTTGACCAGTTCACAGGCATCATAATTTGCCCAGGTGGAACGGTCTTCACCGAGGTAACCAGAGAAGGCCTTCTCACCCCATGGGCAATTAATTGGGTTCACAATCGGTGCAAACGCGGACACACTTTTGAACAGGCCCGGATTTTTCAGCGCGAGGGTCAATGCCCCATGACCACCCATGGAATGACCAGTCAGGCCCAGAGCGCTCAGGTCGATAGGGAAGTGTTCTTCCAAAATCTCCGGCAGTTCCTGCGTGATGTACTCTTCCATGCGGTAGTGCTTGGCCCACGGCTCCTGTGTGGCGTTCAGGTAGAAGCCGGCGCTTTTGCCCATGTCCCAGCCATCATCATCCGCCACATCGTCGCCACGCGGAGATGTATCCGGTGCAACGATGATCATGCCCATCTCTGCGGCTGCACGCTGGCTGCCTGCTTTGGAGACCATGTTTTCCCAGGTGCAGGTGAGACCGGAGAGGAACATCAGAGTTGGACATTCTTCGCCATTCAGGGCACGGCGCGGCAGAAACACCGCAAATTCCATCGGGGTGCCAGTGGACTTGCTGTCATGGCGATAAACACGCTGCTCGCCATCAAAACAGCGCCAGCTTTGGATCAGCTCAATCATAATAGCTCTCTTACAGCGCATTCCCGAAAAACGGTTCCGGTTTTCAGATAAGAATACGCATTAAAATGAAGGCCTAAGCAGAACAGAAGTCCGCTTAGACCTTATCAATACGAAAACCCAGAGTATGGCTTAAAACGTCACAACCGAACGGATGGACTTGCCTTCATGCATCAGATCAAACGCAGTGTTGATCTCATCCAGTGGCATGGTGTGGGTGATCATGTGGTCAATGTCGATCTTGCCATCCATGTACCAGTCCACGATCTTCGGCACATCCGTACGACCACGCGCGCCGCCGAAGGCAGTGCCTCTCCAGGAACGACCTGTCACCAACTGGAATGGACGGGTGGAGATTTCCTGACCAGCACCAGCAACACCGATAATGATGCTTTCGCCCCAGCCTTTGTGAGAGCACTCAAGTGCCTGACGCATGGTGGTTGGGTGGCCAATACACTCAAAGGTGTAGTCCGCACCGCCGCCTGTCAGGTCAACAAGGTAAGGAACCAGATCGCCTTCAACTTCCTTCGGGTTGACGAAGTCAGTCATGCCATACTGTTCCGCAAGCGCCTTTTTGGCTGGGTTGAGGTCAACACCAACAATCTGGTCAGCACCGATCAGACGCAGGCCCTGCACAACGTTAAGACCAATACCGCCAAGACCGAACACAATCGCCTTACACCCCGGCTCAGCCTTTGCTGTGTTGATCACCGCGCCAACGCCAGTGGTTACACCACAACCAATGTAGCAAACCTTATCAAACGGCGCGTCCTTGCGGATCTTCGCCAGAGAAATTTCAGGCAGAACAGTGAAGTTGGAGAAGGTGCTGGTGCCCATGTAGTGGTGAATCTTCTCACCATTGATGGAGAAGCGGCTGGACCCGTCTGGCATGACGCCTGCACCCTGTGTGGAGCGGATGGACTGACACAGGTTGGTCTTCGGGTTGAGGCAGTACTCACACTCACGGCATTCCGGCGTATAAAGCGGGATCACGTGATCACCCGGCTTCAACGAGGTAACGCCTTTGCCCACTTCGCGCACAATGCCTGCGCCTTCGTGGCCTAAAATGGCTGGGAACAGACCTTCCGGATCATCACCGGACAAGGTGAAGGCGTCTGTATGACAGATACCTGTTGCCATGATTTCAACCAGAACCTCAAAAGGCTTCGGGCCGTCCAGCTGAACTGTCTCGATGGAAAGAGGGGCTCCGGCTTTATAAGCAACAGCGGCGCGTGTATCCATATTGTGAACCTATACGTCTTGTTATAGACCCGCCGGATGTGGCGGGACCTCCCCAAAATTGATTAGAGCGGCGCACACCTCCCGCGTGTCACCCCTAAACTTGCACCAGTAACTTATAACGCGCAGAACCACGAATTGCATCAGCGAATTCAGGAGTTTTGCGTAGAGACTAAAGTTAGTAACAAACAACATATTTGAGTGCACAGAGTGGACGTCATTGCGCTATTCAATCATTGCTTTGTTGTCTTCAGGAGAAAAATATGAGTGGCATGACAAAGAGCAAGATTCTCGAGTTTTCGCGCGGGTATCCGGTTTATCTTTTTGCGCTGACGCTCGCAGGCATCACGGCTTGTCTCACCTTCTACCTGCTTGCTATTTTTCCTCCTGTCGGCTTTGTGATCTTGTATATTCTGCAAGACAGGATCCCGCTCACAACGATCATCCCTTTCATTGCAGGGCCCGCTCTACCGGCTGCCATTGTCTTTCATCTTATTCTCAGAAGAACACGGCTCAGACTCCCCGTTGGCGCCACCCTAATCAGCTATTTGGCTGGCACGAGCACAGCCATTTTGCTCATGCTCGTCATCGCAACGCCGTCAGTTACAATCCTCGAAGGTTTCCTCATCTTCATGGGTATTGCCTGCACAATAGGTTACGCGTTCGTCTATTGGCAGCGCATTCCAAAACGCTCTAAAGCAGATACTTGATCGCCAGAACGATACCGCCAAGCAGCAGTAGTGTTTCCGCTACGATAACAAACAGGTGTTGATGGCCGAGGCTGACGAGGGTTTTCAGGGTGGTCATGACTCCAAGTGCCGAGATCGCAATGACGAGGCACCATGTGGAGGCATCAACGAGGATCAGGCGCGGTGTCTCAGGTATCCAGCCCAGTGAGTTCACCACGACCAGTGCTGCAAACCCGAAGGCGAAGTAAGGAACGGGGGCTTTGGCTTCCAGAGCCGTCGTTGTGGCGTTGCTTTTGGTGTGCAACCACTTGGCGGACCACACTGAGATGATGAAAATCACCGGAAGCAACATCATCACTCGCATCAGCTTGACCACAGTGCCGATTTCACCTGCGCTGTCTGACACCGCAAACCCAGCACCCACCACCTGCGCAACATCATGAATGGTCGCGCCAAAGAAGATGCCGAGCTGCACATCGGTAAGGCCGAACATCTGTCCGATACTGGGGTAAAGGATCATCGCGAGGGTTGAGAGGGCTGTTACGGCAATGACCGTGAACAGCGTGTTTTGCTCGTTTTCCTTGGAGTTTGGCAATACGGAGGAAATCGCCAGCGCTGCGGATGCTCCGCAAATGCCAACAGCGCCTCCCGTCAGCAATCCAAAACTGGCGGAGCGTCCGAGTAAGCGAGCCACTACAAGGCCAACAAACAGCATGGCCAGCACCGAGAGAATCACCAGAGCCAGCGTTTGCCAACCGAGCGCAAGGATCTGTGCAAAGGAGACGCGCAGGCCAAGTAGGATCACGCCCAGTCGCAGCACCTTTTTAGCCGCAAAACTCAGGCCTGCCTGACAGTTTCCATCCTCATAAATAGAATGCACAGCCATACCAATGAGCAGGGCGTAAAGCATCACCGGCCCGCCCTGATGCTCGGAGATATAACGCGCAGCAATGGCGATCACCGTTGCAATGATAAGGCCGGGAATGATCTCACGGCCCTCTTTCATCCACTTGGAGAAGAACGGGCCAGAGCTTTCCGGTTGATCTGGCAGGCTGGAGTCGGCTGGCATAAAATCTCACCCTTGCATGTGCCTTTGATCCCCCAGTGCCTCAGTTAAGAAGCACTTCAGACACCATAAGGATGCTGCATGGTGAAGTGGTTACGCCAGCCAAAGAAACCGCCACACCCCATGGCAATTCAGGGGGCGTGGCCTGACTGTTTGGCGGGAGCCTATTGTGTTTCGCTAACCTTTGCTTGCTGCACAGAGTCGCCAACAAGGCTGAGTGCCAGTCCCGCACACGCAATGAACGCAGTGAGGGCAAGCACCAGCCATCCGGTGTATTCAACCGATGTGACGAAACCAACGAACAAGCCGGAAAGCGGCAGAGTGAAGCTGTTGAACAGGATGATCACACCAACCGTCTTACCATAATCTTCCGGCGGAATGATCTTCTGCCGTGCACTGCGGATGTAGACGTTGAACATGCTGTCAAAGCCAAGGATCACACAATACCCCAACAGGTAAATCCAGTAGTTACTCGTGAACCCGGTGATCACACCGCCAACAACCAACCCGCTGTATGAGATGATGCCGATGTGGGTCAGCTTCAGGCGGCTCGCACCTGTAACCAGCAAAACCGCAAAGGTGACAATCGCCCCAACGGATTGCAGCAGCGCGTAGAACTCCTCGGACTGCTCATAAAGACCAGTGACCATACTGGCGGAGGTTGCCAGTGTGACACCGAAGACCAGATTAACTAGCGCAGTGAGCGCCACAATGCGCTTCAATCCCGGCAGGTAAAACAGATGGTTGAGCGCAATGCGGAATGGCTTGGTCCAATGCCCATCCAGCGGCTTGGCCTCTTTCAACTCCACGTCACTGAGACGGCGCCAGATGGAGATGAGCGCATCGGCACTAACAAACAGTGCACCTGACATCACCACAACAATTTCCCAGCCGAACACGTTGAACAGAGCCGCGGCAATAACCGGCCCCAACACGATACAAATCTGGTCAACACTTTGCGCGTAGGACTGCACTTTGGTGAAGGTCACGTCTTTGAAGATTTGCGGCAGCATCACTTCGCGAGCCATAAACCCTTGCGTGGTAAGCACGCCTGAGAGGGCCGCAATGGCAACAATCCAACCCACGTGAGGCATAAAATATTGGCCAAGGAGACCAAGGGCACAGACCAGTGAGCGGCCTGCCTGAGAAATGCGGATCAATGTGACGGGAGAAAAACGGTCCGCCAGAATTCCGCAGACGGGAAAGCAAAGAATGCGCGGCAGCGTTTCAGCCGCAAAAGCAAGGCCGGAAAGCGACACACTGCCAGTGGTTTGGAAGACAACAAGAGGAACGACGAAAAGCAGCAGTTGGTCTCCTAAACGAGAACCAAACATGGAGCCAAAGAACACAAAAACGGAGCTTTTCACTCTGTATTCCAGTCATAATTGGATGAGGAACGAATAGTAGGGCTCGCGGCACAAGAGCAATCCGCTGAAGATCAGGGGAGGTGGGAGAAGGCCATCAGCCTAGGAGGATCAGCTTGCAGGTTGCGTCGGCGAGTTATTTTTGTGGGGCGATCTTGGTTTGAAGATCATCCAGAAAGAGAGAAACAGTCTCCTTGTTTACGCGGAAATACACCCAGTTGCTGTTGCGTGTGAGCGTCACCAGACCGGCATTTACCAGCACCTTCATATGGTTGGTTGCTGTGGGCTGAGAAATGTCGAGTTTTCGAGCGATTGCTCCCAAACAAACCCCATGCTCAATCAGATCGCCATGCTTCTGCGGCGGAAAATGCGCCTCAGGGTCCTGAAGCCACTCCAGAATGGTCAACCTGTTCTCATTGGCGAGAGTTTTAAGGATTTCAATCAAGCTCATGTAAATAACATATAGGCAGTAAGCTATATAGCAACATTACAATATAGCTTATCAACTATATTCAAGGATCCGCGTTGGAGAGGGACATACACTCTCCTCATCTCAAGCTTTCACAACACCATTGAAACAACCCGGAAAATGCGATGTTATTGGCGTATTGCTCTAAGATTTTTAGTTTCAAGAAAGTTGCTGTTGTGCTGATACTCCGCCAGATACTCTCTTACATCTGCTGCGCTTTCCTCGCGGTTCTCTTCTCAACCGCAGCTTTGTCGGCTCCGTTATGGCTGGAAGCTAAAGGGGAGGGTAGCCCCTCCATCATCTTCATCAGTGGGAATGGAAATGATGCTTCGGTTTGGAAAGGCATTGAACCACATTTGCGCAAGGTGGGTGTTCAAACCGTGGTCTATGACCGCGCCGGTTTAGGCAATAGCCCGTTATGGGAAGGGCCGTACACCGTTGAAGGCGAAGCTGAAGATTTGCAAGCAGCATTGACGGCACACGGTGTAAGCGGCCCTGTAATCCTCGTTGCCCACTCCTATGGCGGCTATATTGCAAGCCTCCTGGCCGAGAATATGGTGCAGGTGACAGGCCTTGTTTTTGTAGATGCAGGCATCCCGGCGGATATGAGCCCGCAGCTGGTCGATTACGTTCTTGCAGAGTACACACCACGCTTCGAGGCACTCGAAAAAGCAGCACCGGAACTGGCAAAAGCAATCATTCCGGTGGTGAAAGCCTATCCCGCCACAGCGAAACGCATGCGCACGGTGAGCATTCCTGAGCATCTGCCTATCATCGACATCCTCGCTGACACGTCATGGGTGCAGGATGAGAAGATCGTCAGCCAAATGCGCAAGGCTCACGCTGATTTCGTCGCCACCTCCCCAAACCGCAGCAGCCAGTTCGCCAAAGGCAGCGGACATAACGTGATGAAAGACAAGCCGCGCTATGTGATCGAGGCCATCACACGCATGGTGGAACAACTACGGTAACTGCGATATGAAACTGACGCACATCAACCTTGTCACAAAAGACGCAAAGGCACTTGCCGCATTTTACCAACGGGTCTTCAACTGCGCGTACCTGCGGCCCCCAAAGGTGTTATCTGGGAAGTAAGTCTCCTGCGGCACCGGGTTGCCAAACTCCGAAATTCTCTCGATATGGCTGAAGTTTCCAGAGTGTGACACGCCTTTTCTGGAACTTCATCAGCATAAGGTCATGCTGGATCGGGACTCACCACAAGTAAACGAACCCGGCTTCGGTCATCTTTCGTTTCAGGTGCCAGACATCCACTCAACTCGCGCTGAAACCATCGCAGCTGGTGGGAACCAGTTGGGCGAGATTACAGATTTCGGCACACCCGACAAACCACACCTGATCATCTACCTGCGAGACCCCGAGGGCAATATTCTCGAGCTGGAACAACCTTTTTCTCAAGATGCAAACTGACCGGCAGCAGCCTTCAAACCACTGCCGATCAGCGCGTTTCAAAGTATTTCGCTAGCTCGCAGAAACCAGTGCGAGTGCACGGATGGGACTGCCGGTTCCATCGGCGATCTTGAGTGGAGCGGCGATCAGGATGGCGCCTTTTGGGGGTAGCTTGTCCAGATTAGCGAGGCTGGCGAGGCCGTAGCGGTTGGCAGCGTGCAGCAAGTTGTGCGCAGGATAGGGTGGCTCCATCCCTCCGGCACATCCCGCATCCGTGCCGATGCATTCGTTGCCCCAACCCAGAATACCTTTGGAGAGGATATACTCAATGCAATCAACGGTTGGCCCCGGTGAGTGCGGCCCATTCTCATCTACATTGAGAAACTTCGCTTCATCGGTGTTGCGATGATACCAATCGCTGCGCATGACAACCCATTCACCAGCATTGATCGATCCATGCTCAGCTTCCCACTCCTTCACACGATCAGCCGTCAGCAGGAAATCCGGGTTTGCAGCAGTCTCGGCGGAGCAATCAATCACGTTGACAGGCGCTACAAAATTCTGCGGTGAGATGGTGTCGGTATATCCATCTGCATAGTCTTTTCCGGTAATCCAGTGATGCGGCGCATCAAAATGTGTGCCGGAGTGTTCACCCAGTTTCATCCAGTTCCACGCAAAGAACGGACCATCCGCATCATACTCACAGATCTTATGAATCTCCACTTTCGGCGTGTTTTTGGCAAAGTCAGGTGGCAGTTGTAAAATGGGAGTTTCTGGCCCTAATCGACCAGAAAGATCAATCACTTCCACATCTCCAGTAATCAGTTTTGTGCCAAGGTCTTCCAATATGCTTTTGGTCAGCATCCCTCTTTCTCCCTCCCAGAAAGTGGACGTTTTTAATATGAGAAACCAACCGTCCCGTAAGATTTCTCAGGGACCACGCTAAACACATTCATATGTATACGCAAATATTTTCCGCAGAGTAAGTCTTGCAGATGTGCAGCCACGCGCATGGGACCGCAAAGTACTCAAACCGTCTTTTGCATCCTGGGAGGAGGCGATTATATTTTGCGGGGCGTAGCTGTCAGGAAGCAGCGTCAATCAACGCCTTGGCCGCAATCTTGGCTTCGCCTGCCGGGTCTTTGCTGTTGCCAAAATGCGCGGTAATGATCGCGCCTTCCTGCAGCATAAGCAGTTGCCGCGCCAACGCTTCCGGATTTTTCAGAGCAGCCGCTTCAACCAGAGTCAGCACACCCTCGTACATGGCATTTCGCTGCTCAACGGTTTGCTGGTGAATGGGGTGGTCAGGTTCCGGGTATTCCGAGCTGGCTTTGATGAACATGCAGCTCTTGAAGGTGTCTTCCTTGAACCATTCATCCAGAACATCAAACAGCGCCAGCAACTGATCTCTGGGTTCGCTCGCCAACTCAGCAACCCGCTGTGCAGACCAGCTGTGAAACTGCTCCTCACGCAGCTTCAGCGCAGCAAGGATCAGTTCATCCTTGCTTTTGAAGTGCTTGTACATGGAGGTTTTGGAGATGCCGGATTCTGCCACCAGCATATCCATGCCCGTTGCGTGAAATCCGTTTCTGTAGAAGGTTTCCATCGCCTGTTGTACGAGTTCATCTCGTTTATTTTTGCGCATACCAACCTCTGGGTTTACTGATCAGTACATATAACGAAAAAAATATGGCCGAACAAGGGAATTCATTTTAGCCGCAAAATCAAAGGGCTTTGCTAAGTCTCGTGACGGGCATCACACACCTCGCGATTTGGTGAATTGACCAAATGAACAGATCGGTACACCTTAGCAATCAGCACTGTACCGATCAGTAAACAATAAGAGGTAACAATATGCTCAACTTATCTATGCGCCCCCTGACGGAAGATGCGGCACTCGCAAAGGTAAGAGCTGCGGAGGATGCGTGGAATTCACGCTGCCCGACTATTGTTATCCGAAACCTGTCTCGCGATTGCATGTGGCATGACCGGAACCAGACGATCGAAGGCCGGCCACAGATTATGGGGTTCCTTTCGGCCAAATGGAAAACCCAGCTCCACTATCGCCACATCAAAGAGCTTTGGAGTTATAACCAAAACCGTTTCTCAATTCGCATTGTCAGCGAATGGCGCACCATACACAACAAGTGGTTCCGCTCCTGCGGCAACGAGAACTGGGAATTTGACACCAAAGGTTTGATGAAAAAACGGATCACCTGCATCACCGACACGGAGATCAACGAAAACGAACGCCTGTTTGCCTGGCCCTTTGGCCGCCGCCCGGATCACCACCCAGGTCTGTCCGAAATGAACTTATAACGAGCTCCACCGGAGGAATGCGTCCATCCGCTTAGAGTGCCAAGCACGGCCCCATCGACTTGGCCTTTTCAGAACACTGCGGACCTATCCCAGTTCCTCCCGCTCCCCCCAGAGCAATGCGACGGCTCCTTCTACCCAAAGGACCGTCGCATTTTCTGTTCCAGCTCCCATATTCAGAGATATTCATCAGATATCTCGGGAGTTTTCATGCCCAAAGCCTTTGCCCAGATTGCCTTTACGCCTGCTGCTCAATCTTTTCAGGACCGCTATGGCACCAAAGAAGCCTACGCTACATTGCTGGAAGGGGAGGAGTTGACGGGCCATCAAATTGAGCCAGACCACGCCGCATTCATCAGTCGTATGGATGGCTTCTACCTCTCAACACTCTCACAGACTGGTTGGCCGTATGTGCAGTTTAAAGGCGGGCCAAGAGGTTTTCTGAGGGTGCTGGATGACCAGCATTTTGCGTATGCCGACAATCGCGGCAACCGGCAATATCTCAGTGCTGGAAACATCTCTCAAAACGCCCGCGTGTCTCTCATACTGGTGAACTATGAAACACAACAGAGGCTCAAAATCTGGGGTGAGGCGCAGATAACTTCCCTGGAGGAAGACCGGGAGTTTGTCATGGATCTCATGCCTGAAAGCTATAAGGCTGATCCTGAGCGCGCTATTACTATTAAAACAAAAGCACTTGAGTGGGATTGCCCAAGACATATTCCCAAGCGTGCTTCTGTAGCACTTTAGAATCAGCTGCCTTATACTTCAAAGTGCCTTGATTTTAAGGAGTACAAGCCATGCCTCATATTGTTGTTTATTCCCCTCGTCTTAGCCGTGAAAAGAAAGCTGCCTGTGTTGCAGCTTTAACCGAAGCATTTTGCACCACAACAGGTTTAGCCAGAGACCACCTCGTGATTCATCTTGAGGAACATTCATATGATAATATTGCAGTGGCTGGAAAACTGCTGACAGATACTATGCCTGAGATTGCAGTGGGTGAGAAACCGCTTCAGGAAGTCAACGAGTAAGCTCACAGACCATCGTGTAACAAGCACAACGGGTGAAAGCCCGCAGGATAGAGCTCATATCCAGCGGGCGCCCACAGTCATGCCATGCGCAATCTAACTGTTCTTTGAGCCCGTCATCCGGATGGTTGCGTCGCTGCGTTCAAAGACCTTTGGGGAGAGCGCGATGCCCAAACCCGGTGCGGTGGGGGCGAGCAGGTAGCCATTTTCGAATACTGGCAGGCCTTCCATCAACTCGCTGTACCAACCGAAGTAAAACGCCCGCACCATCTCCTGAACCAGCGCATTGGGCAGGTTGATGGACAGGTGCACAGCTGCGGTCAAAAGCCCCGGCCCGGTGCAGTCGTGTGGCGCGACGGGCAACTCGTAGGTTTCTGCCATGGTGGCGATCTTCTTGGCTTCTGTCAGGCCACCACACCAGCCGATATCCAGCATGCAGACATCCGTGGCCCGCTTTTCAAACAGCTCGCGGAAAGACCAGCGGGTGGCAAGGTTCTCGCTGGCGGTGACCCAAGTCTCAGCGCGGCGGGCGTATTCTGCCAGTGCGTCCACGTTGGTCATCTTGATCGGGTCTTCCAGCCAGAACACGTTGTAAGGCTTCAGCGCACGAGCAATCTTTTCGGCCATGGGCAGGTTCCACACGCTGTGCAGCTCCACATGGATGTCCATGGCATCCCCAACAGCCTCACGAATTTGCTTGAACGGGCGCAGACCGGCCTCCAGATCTTCCGGCGAGATGTAGGTGCCGTTGGTTTTGACTGCGAACTGATCAAACGGCCAGATCTTCATGCCGCGAAAGCCCATATCCAGCAGGCTCTTTGCCAAAGTGCCGGCATCGGAGAGGAAAGCCTCCAGATCCTCATAGGGGCCTTGAGCGACAGAGTCCGTGCTCCAGTCTTCTGTGGTGTTGACCTGCTTGTCCTTCACATACTCATAACCTGCACAGGTGTTATAAGCGCGGATCTTGTCTCGGCTTCTGCCACCCAGCAGCTGATGCACGGGTGCGCCAAGTGTCTTGCCCGCAAGGTCCCACAGCGCGATATCAATGGCGGAGGCGGCCCGCATTTCAGCTCCCGTGGAGTTGAAACCGCAGATGGGGTTGAGCAACAGGCGGGAGATGGCATCAATCTGGGTTGGATCACGGCCAATCAGTTCCTGACCCAGTGTTTCGTGGATGAACCCGCAAACCGCATCTGAGCCATAAAAGGTCTCGCCCAGACCAAAGCTGCCCGCATCCGTATGCACGCGCACCCAGGTTACATTGCGAAATTCTTTGAGATTGATGGTTTCAATACCGGTGATTTTCATGTTGTGTCTCGGAGAAAGGAGTTGGGGAGAGGGGATGACAGCTCAGTCAGAGGCGAGGCGGTCACGCTCATTCTGCATCACGACGTTGGCCAGTGAATTCTCGCGGATCTCTTCGTTCAGTTCATCCAGATCAAGATCATAGGCCGCGCGGTCAATAATGCGGACAGACGCTTTACGAGCCGCCTCCGCATCCCGCAGACGAATGGCTTCTAGAAGGTGGCGGTGCCGTTCCAGGCTGTCATTGAGCTCGCTGGCAGCTTCCGTGGTTTTCTTGATCAGGACAAACACCGCAGGCATGGTGCTGCGCCCAATCTGCACCCAGACCAGATTATGGGTCGCCTGATAGATCGCCTCGTGAAACTGAATGTCATACTGCTGGAAGTGCTTGCCGCGATAGGTCAGGTCGTCCTTCTGCATGGCCGCATACATGCCGTTCCAAGCCGCTTCTATCTTCATAAGATCCTTCGCCGTGGCCCGACGGGCGGCTTCCATGGCGATGAACGGTTCAACAGACGTGCGGAAACGGAAGATCTCCCGCGCGAAAATCAACGTGTTGCCGCCATACTGCGCGATCCACGTGGCCACTTGCGGGGAGAGGATGTTCCATTCCTGATAGTCTTTGACGCGTGTGCCAAAGCCGGAAATGCGCTCAATGATGCCGTGATTGGTGAAAGTTGCCAGAGCGCTGCGCATGGTGGCGCGGCTCACACCAAACTGATCCGTGAGCTCAAGTTCCTTGGGCAGAAAGTCGCCGGGCTTGAGCTCAGCAGAGAACAACTGCCGAGCCAGTTCCTCGGTGATCTGATCTCGCAGATCCTGAGTGTATGTCGATACCATCACGCATCAGCCTCATCAAAAGAGCAGAAAGATAAGACGAGCCTATCCATGTCTGACATACAATTAAATATGACCGACTACTTAGATGTCAACATGCAAACATCGCGCGTAAACTCATCACGCAATGCTATATTATGTCACAATACGAAGTACACACAAATACAAGTAGATATTAATCAATACATGAGCTTGGCGAATTATAAGTATAGATCGCACACCCAACTATTACGGCACCCATATTTTTCTGCTTCAGTTATGTGGAGCAGGAGAGATATGGATGCCGCAGATCATGTCAGATGAACGGGGTTACACTGCGTGCCCTTCCAAAACGACACTCTCAGACATGCTTTGATCTTTGAGGCGCTCATTCTCCGGGTCCCAAAGTGGTGCATCCGGCTGTACGATTGCTTTGTAAAGCTTACCGTAGATTTTGATGGTCAGCTCAGTTCCCGGTTTTGCCAGATCAGCCTGCACGGCACCAAGCGCGATGGAGGCATTGACGCGGTAGCCCCACCCGCCGGAGGTGACTTCCCCCACCATGTGATCCCCATGCCAAATGGTGGACATGTAAGGAGCGTCATACTCGCCAGCCTCCACGATCATCGTCACAAACCGACGCTTCGCACCTTCTGCATGTTCTTTCAGCAGCGCAGCTTTGCCGGGGAAGTTCTGCGGCTTATCAAGCTTCACGAACCGGTCCAGACCTGCCTCCAGCAAGGTGTAGCCGGTCGAGAGGTCTCCCTTCCAGCTGCGATAGCCTTTCTCCAACCGCAAGGCATTGAGCGCATACATGCCAAACGGTTTGGCCCCAGCTGCAAGGACCGCCTGATAAATCTCCGGCATATCCTCATTGCTCGCATGGATTTCCCAGCCCAGCTCACCCGTAAAAGAGACGCGCACCAACAGCACAGCCTTACCAAGCATGGTGGCTTGTTGCAGGCTCAGCCAACTGAGAGACAGGTCCGCTTTGAGCATGGGAGCAAGCAGTTGACGGGCCTTTGGGCCGGTGACGATCAGTGTTGTTGTGTCCGTTGTCTGGTCTTCCAGAACCAATCCTTCTGGCAGGCAGGCTTTGAGCAGCTCAAAGTCATGCCACTGGGCCAACGCGGCGGTGATCAGCGTGAACTCGTCTGCACCATGACGCAGAACCGACATTTCCGTAAGGACGCGGCCACGATTATCGGGGAAGTAGCCAAGGGTCATGCGGCCAACTTTGGGGAGACCTCCCGCGATCTGTCCTCGCAGCCAGTCAGCAGCGCCTGTACCCGAGAGTTTGAACCGCGAAAAGCCGGAGAGGTCCAGCACGCCAACATGGTCACGCACGGCCTCGCATTCCTCCCGCACCCGCTGTTGCCATGGACCGGAGCGGCTCCATGTTTGCGTGGCCTCGTGAGAGGTATCGTCGCCCGTTTGCGCAAACCAATTGGCCCGTTCCCAACCATTGTGAGCCCCCATCTGTCCACCCAGTTCCAGTAGCTTGGTGTGGTTGGGGGAGAGCTTGCGGTCCCGACCAGCTGGCCATTCGTGATGGGGAAAGTGCATGGCGTATTCGTGACCGTAGACTTCCTTCGCTTTATCGATGCAGTACTGCTTGTCAGTGTAATCGGTGTAGCGTCTTGGATCGACAGCCCACATGTCCCACTCGGTCTGGCCGTGTACAATCCATTCTGCGGCCACCTTGCCAGCGCCGCCGCCCTGCGCAATGCCAAAGGTGAAGGAGTGCGCCTCAAATGCATTGGGCACGCCGGGCATAGGGCCAATCATGGGCAGGCCATCAGGTGCGTAGGGAATAGGCCCGTTGATGTTGCGCTTCACCCCTTGCGTTCCGAGCAAGGGCACGCGGGCCATTGCGTCTTCAATGTAAAACTCCAGCCGCTCCAGATCATCCGGATAAAGCTGGAAACTGAAGTCATCCGGCATCGGGTCATCTGATGAGGTCCATGCGGTTCGGCAGGCTCGTTCATAGGGGCCCAGGTTGAACCCACCCGTTTCCTGCCGCAGGTAATAGGAGGTATCAGGATCACGCAGCATGGGCAGCTTGCGGCCCTGTGCCTTGGTCCATGCCTCCACCTCTGGAACAGCCTCAGTCATGAAATACTGATGGCTCATGGTAACGGAAGGCACAGCACGCCCACCATACGGCTCAAACCATTCGCCAACGCGCGCAGCATAGTAGCCAGCCGCATTCACCACATACTCGCAGCGGATTTCACCTGTCTCAGTACAGATAATCCATTCCCTGCCTTCACGGCGCACGCCTGTGGCTGGTGTAAACCGCAGGATGCGGGCACCCAGCTCCCGCGCGCCTTTCGCCAGCGCTTGTGTCACCTGCGCCGGATCGATATCGCCATCCAGCGGATCCCAGAGGCCACCTTCCAGATCGTGTGTTTCCATAAAGGGGAAGTGTTTTTGCAGCTGGTCTGGCGTGCACATATCCATAGTCAGGCCCATATGCTCAGCCATGGCGGCCACATGCTCAAACTCCATCATCCGGCTGTGGCTGTGTGCCAGTCGGACCGCGCCAGTGACATGGTAGTTGATGGGGTAATCCACCTCATCAGCCAACCTGCGATACAGCTCCAAGCCGTAGCGCTGCATGTTCATTACGGCATAGCTGGTGGCAAAGTTGGGGCAGTTGCCTGCCGCATGCCATGTGGAGCCTGCCGTCAGCTCATTCTTTTCCAGAAGCACGCAGTCGCTCCAGCCCAGCTTTGCCAGATGGTATAGCGTGGAAACGCCGACAACGCCGCCGCCGATAATGACAACCCGCGCGGTGGTTGGGATAGACATGCGCACCTCCTCCAAAATCTATTCGTTTGTCATGTAGTCCTCTCCCGCTTTTCTCTGTGAGACGGGTATCATTCTTGTCTGCAAACATTTCTTTGAGCGGGTGCCCTAATAAACCGGCGGTGAGATCACCCAGATAGCAATGGCAGGTTCAGCATATGGGTTGGACCAGCGGTAAGACGCCTCCTTGATGCGGAAACTGTCGCCTGCCTCCACCGTGAACATCTCTTCCCCAATCCACACATCCAGCTTGCCCGAGACCATGTAGGCCACCTCTTGCGTCGGGCGCGTAATCGCCGCGCTGCGGTGAGAGCCAGGTTGAAAGGTGGAGTGGATCATCTCAAAGCTGTCGGTCAGATCTGGTGACACCAATGTTTCAAGCAGGCCCTTATCCCGCTCTCCAATCACGCGGCGGTTGCCATCGCGCACCACGCGGCCTCTCTCATTTTCCGGCGCCTCTGCATTACCGAAGAACAGCGAGAGCTGGACGCCGAACACCTCGGCAAAGTGCTTCAAGTCTGTATGGCGCGGCGTGGATTTATCCCGCTCTACCTGAGAGAGCCACCCCACTGAGCGGCCGAGTTGTTTTGCCAGATCTTCCAGCGTCATACCGCGCGCGATGCGAAGCGCCTTCAGATCTTCTCCCAATGTGCTTGTGATAGTCATGTGACGTGATTCCGTGAAATATTTTGCGATATTTTCACTAATCTACGTGAAAATTTCAAGGATTATTTCACGTAGATCCTACAATCCAGGCGATCAAAAGCCATGAGATCGGTTGTTTATCTCGCTGTATCAATTGGTTAACGAAATTATCCCGCTAACTATATTAGTCGCGACAAATATATCACTACCCTCTTATTTTTCAGGATGCCGGTTCCACCGTGCAGGAGGGTTCGTTAGGGTCTGCGCATAGCCATTCCTTTGAATTCTTCAGCTGATCAGCGATGTTCGTCGCTGGCCGGTATCTTTTTCTTTGAACTGAGGCATCTATGCAGAATTTAAGCGTTAACGTGATCGGGGCCGGAATTACGGGAGCCATGATTGCGTATAAGCTCGCGCGTCAAGGTTTCAAAGTCACCCTGTTTGATGCAAACCACAGTGTGGGCGGAGATGTCTCACGTGTTTCCTTCGGCTGGATCTGCCATATCGCCAATGATCCGATTGACCAACCGGATTTGTTCCCGTTGTTGGTTGATGGCATCCAGCGTTATAAAGCCCTGAACGCGGAGTTTGACGGCACACTGTTTGATGCAGAAGGCGGCGCTATTGTTTGGCGCGCCACACCGTGCGAGACCCAGCACCTGATCGACCGGCAGCAACAGGCGGGCACACAAACCCGCACCATGAGCAAACAGGAACTTCAGCAGCATCTGCCAGCTCTCGCCAACCCGCCAGAGTTTGCAGCTCATTCGACGCAGGATGTCTCGTGGTACCCGCCCAAAGTCATCGGCAAACTGGTCAACGCCTTTGAGCGCCTTGGCGGCAGGGTGGTTTTGAACAGCACCGCCAGCGGGCTGGACGCTTCTGACCACCATTGTAAAGGGGTCATGATGGGAGGGGAGCTGCAAGCCAGCGACTTTACCGTGCTTGCTTCCGGTGGTGGCAATGGCGCGTTGATCGCTCCATTTGAGCCGGAGCACGATCTTTACACCTCGCCCTGCACCTACATCGAAGTGAGTGCAGAGGTGCCGGACTTCCTTCCGGTGCTGCAAACACCGGATGTGGAGATGCGTAGTCTGGGAACGGGCAATTTTGCCATTGCTGAAGACCCGCCAAAGACCGAAGACCCGGCAGAGCTGGCGCGCATCGGAGAAACAGCTGTGCAGGCAGTCAAAGATACGTTTGCCAATGCGGGCCGTGTGGAGCTGCTTTCCATTCAGGTCGGCCAACGCCCGGCAACCAGATCAACCAAACCTCTCGCCCGCCCCATCAACGGTTTCACCAACGCTTTCGTGGCAGGCAGCCACCCCGGCGTCATCCTTGCCCCGTTGATCGCCGAGCGGATCAGCAACCAGATCTGCGAGCAAGCTCTGTCTGCCCCTACGCTTTAGGACGCTGGCAAAGGACCGTTGGGCTGCCTGCAAACAGCCCAACAGGATGACAAGCGCCCAAGCTTAAGCGCGAAGCCACTCATCGTTTGTGGGATGAAGCTGCGTTGTGCCCTCATTTTGTGAGGCATTGAGGGACTGGATGGTCACGCGCCACAGTTTGACGAGCTTGATGAATTTATCCAGCTTCTCTTCAAGCTGCGCGATACCAAGGCTCTTGGCAGAAAACCTTGAGTTCAGCGCTGGCTGGTTGTCGCCTTCCGTCATGGCAAGAACTGCATCTCCGGTGCCTTTGCCAAGCAGGTTGGCTTGCAGCAACAGCTGGTATCCTGCCTGACGTTTGTCTTTCTCAATATCAGGCAGCAGGGCGAACAGGATCACCTCATCCTGATTGTTCGCACCCAAGGTGAGCGTAAACTCCTCCTCAACGTCAAAAGTGCAGAGCCCTTCCTCGTCCAGTTGAAGGTTTGGCAGCCCGATTTTCTCGCCAAGCTCGGCAATGAGTGTTTCAGCGTGTTTCATTTTCTATTTCCAAATTGGCTTGAGGCTCAGGTGTCGCTCACGGTTTTACCGGCGGCGTAGCTGTGCTCATCAAAGTAATCCAGTGTCGCATCCCAGGCGTTTTCCTTGGCTCGTGCCAAAGCGTCACCAGTCTCCGTGCCATCGTAAAGGTCGATGAACTCATTGAGATCAGAGACATAGCTTGAAGACTCAATCTGAGTTCCATCTGGCTTCCCTTGCGCCAAACCAAGATCCAGCCCCAGCGTACCGTCCAGCTCCTGCCCGACCCAAAGCGCCTCGTGGATTGAGTGACCGCCGTCGTAGTTCAGGAACATGGTGTTTGCGACCATGTAATCTTTTGAATCCGGAATCTGGTCCGGGTTAGGGGAGGTGTGCCTCAGATAATGCAGGAAATGCAGGTTGAGGTTGGTTGAACCGGAAACACCAGAGGCAAACGGCATACCACGAGATAGCGCTTCAACCTGAGACTTGCTCGGTTCCTGCAGCTTTGGCAGGTTCACATCCGCAGGGTGCGTGCTCGGGATCTTGCCTGCATCTCCTTCAAACGTCACACTGCCGGGCTGGTAGCCAAGGGTGATCCCGGCATGCGCACTCTTTGGCGTATCCGTACGCCCAACTTTGGATCTGTCTGCTTTTTGCAAATCAGGATCTTCCGGAGCATTCGTTCGATTGGCTTCCTGACAGATCCCCTGATAGGCCTTGTTTGCAACCTTTACATAAGCAGGTAAGTCAGCGACCTTCTTGCCGTTGACGACCAGTGGCTGGCGGTCTGCAGGCACCGTCTTGGTCAGCAAAGCATGCAAGGCAACAGTGGACTTCACAACCAGCATGGGAACTGCAATAGCGTCATATCCATTGCGGGTTGGTGCGGACAAAAACTTGTCCAGATTCAAAAGCGCATCGTCACGCGGGCCTTGCACAAACTCCATCAGCTCCGGGCATTCCGGCATCCAGAACCGTTCGTTGCCCGCCATCATCCTGTGCATGGTCATGGCTGTCTGGTTTTGGACCCGCGGGGTCTGGATGGAAATCACATCGCGGATGCCATCTTTCACCAGCTGTGCGGAGTTCATCACGGACTGCGGCGTGTCGTGAACCATATCCGCAATAAAGGTACTGTCGAGCACGCGGGAGTAGATCGCATCGTGCAGGCGCGTCAGCGGTGGGTTGTCACTCTTGCCCAGCTGTCCCAGCAGCGTTTTGGTCTCATCGGCAAGGCCATTCAGGCCGATTTCCTCAAATCGCTCCGCAACAGCAGTCAACAGCTCACGGGTTTCCGGCACGGAGATCTTATGGCCCAGAACCTGATCCTTCACATACCCGTCAACCTCAGCCAAATTGCCAGCTGTTTCCGGGTCCAGACCCGGGGTTTGCGCTTCATTTCTGATGAGTGCAAGCAGATGGGTTGTCACCTCACCCGGCACGCGGGCAACGTCTCCCCCCTGCGCTGCATTTTGTGTCCGGACACTCTCGGGATAGACAAGCGTGGAATGGACGGCCTTCAGTGCAATCGGCACGGCCTCTTTCAACACTGCATTGTCTGAGCCGCCAAGAAAGCTCAGCGACCGCGTGATGCTGGAAATACCATCCGCATCTGCTGTTTTTGCCAGTTCAACAATGCGGGCCGTTAGAACTTCAGCCGCCTTTTTTGGATCATCCGGAATTGCGGCGCCTTCAAAAAAGGTTTCCATCGTCAGCCTACTGCCATAGGCATGGGCCTCTTCAAAGAGCGCTGTCACTTTTTCCTGCGCTTGCTGCGAAGCTTTGCTTGGCACATGAAGGAGCATGGCGAGCACGCTGGACTTTGGCAGATGTGGCTTTGTGGAGAGGAAGTGATCAACCACCTTCTCCGTGACTTCAGTGCTGAAATAAGAATTGAGCTCGCGCTTTATTTCACCCAGAACCGCTTCATGCTGCGCCGTTTTCTTTGTCACATAGTTGAGCGAATACTCAACAATCCGCTCACTTGGCTTAGGAGGAACCACATCCTGATACTGCGCAAGATCGGGTTGAGGGACAGTTGGCTGAGTGGTTGAAACAGATAAAGTTGATCCGGTCATGAAAGCACCATCGCTTGGTAATATCTTCTTTCCCGAAAACTACAGAAACACTCCGGGATCACGTTTTAATCAAACTATTAGAATCTCCTGCCGGGCGCGTCTGTGCTGACAGGCACTCAGCTCCGGTCGCCAACCGAAAAAAGTAAACGACGGACATATTTGTCTTGGAAAACTAGGTTACTCAACGCTCACCGAGAAACGACTTAAATTTAATTACAAAATTACTTAGTTACATAAATAGTCACTCTTTGAATATTTCAACCGCCCAATTCATTTACTAGATTTCGCACCTTGGTTTTCCTTATTTCTCCTGTATAGCTATTTCTAGTCTTGTTGTTTTCCTTCCAAATGACAGGTTTCAACCAACAGGGTAATGACCGCATGTTTTCATTGAAGGGCAAGAAAGCCCTTATTGTTGGGGTGGCGAACAGCCAGTCCATTGCATGGGGATGCGCAAAAGCCATGAAGGCACAAGGCGCAGAACTGGCTCTTACATACCTGAATGACAAAGCGAAAAAGCATGTGGCCCCACTGGCAGAAGAAGCCGATGCAGCCATTTTTGCACCGCTGGATGTGACGAAACCTGACGAGGTGGATGCTCTTTACCAGCAAATCGAGCAGGTCTGGGGGTCGCTGGACATTCTGCTGCATTCCATCGCCTTTTGCCCGCAGGCTGACCTGCATGGCCGCGTGGTGGATTGCTCGGCAGAGGGGTTTGGCGTGGCCATGGACATCTCCGTACACTCCTTCCTGCGCCTCATCCGCAAATCAGAACCCCTGATGCCCTCCGGATCCAGCGTCATGACCGTGACGTTCCATGGCTCGGAAAAGGTGATCAGCCACTACAACATCATGGGTCCGGTGAAAGCCGCGCTGGAAAGCACCACGCGCTATGTGGCTGCCGAACTGGGCCAAAAGGGCATCTCTGTCAACGCGCTGTCCCCCGGCCCGCTGGCAACACGCGCCGCCAGCGGCATTGCCAGCTTTGACGAGATGCTGGCCGACGCGACCGAGCGTGCTCCCACCCGAAAACTCGCAAGTATTGAAGACATTGGCGCATATGCCGCCTTTCTGGCCAGTGATGAAGCCCGAAACATCACCGGCGTGGTTCACCCAATTGACGGTGGTTACCGCATCATTGGTTAGGCCGGCACCGAGGTAGATTATGCAAGTAGAACTCTTTAGCAAGCGAACCGCCCAGTACTTTGAGGCCCTCGCTGAACAAAACCAGTTTTTGCAGGTCGCCAACTCACGACGCTCCACGCGCCTGATGAACGACTTTCAAAAGAAACAGGCCAAATCAAAAACCAAAAGCGACGCACTGGCCGCCTCCTGGAGCCCGTACGACACGCCCAAGAAGCTGCTGGATGCCTGGTCGCATTATCTCAAAGAATCCAGCGAACGCGCCATCCTGACCATGGATGCCCTGCGCGAAGCCAGTGACACATACTTTGACCACATGGCCAAGGGCTGTCCTCCGGTTCTCATTTATGATTACGAGGTGGTTGTTGAGGGCCGCAACCTGCCACGCCCCTGCAACTACATGCTTTTGAAGGTCATTCCACCTGAGGGCGTGGAGGTGCTGGACTGGAAGCGCCCCTATGTGATCATCGATCCACGTGCTGGCCACGGTGCAGGCATTGGCGGGTTCAAGAATGACAGTCAGGTGGGGGTTGCCCTGCGTGACGGGCACCCCGTGTACTTTGTCGCCTTTCACCCCATGCCAGAACCCAATCAGGAGCTGTCGCACGTCACCCATGCCGAAGCGGCCTTCCTGCGCGAGATCATCTCACGCCACCCGGACAGCCCCAAACCCATTGTGGTCGGCAACTGTCAGGGCGGGTGGGCCACTGCTATTCTGGCAGCGGTCTATCCGGATCTGGTGGGACCGATTGTGCTCAACGGTGCGCCCATGTCTTATTGGAGCGGCAAGATGGGGCAGGACCCCATGCGCTACTCCGCAGGCCTGACAGGCGGCATCGTACCTGCCTTGCTCTCGGCAGATCTGGGCAACGGCGTCTTTGATGGTGCCAATCTGGTGCAGAACTTCGAGATGCTGAACCCGGGCCGCAACTGGTTCCGCAAGTACTATGACCTTTACACCAACATCGACAAGGACGAAGAGCGCTATCTGGAATTCCAGAAATGGTGGAGCGGCTTCTACTACATGACAGAGGAAGAATTCCGCTGGATTCTGGACAACCTTTTCATCGGCAACAAGCTGGCGAAGAATGAAGCCTTTCTGGAACCGGGACGTCCCATTGACCTGAAGACCATCAAGTCTCCGATCATCGTGTTTTCCTCCTACGGCGATAACATCACCCCGCCCGATCAGGCACTCAACTGGATTGCCGACACCTACACGGATGAAGCGGAAATCGAGATCCTCGGTCAGCGTATCCTCTATATGCTTCATGATCAGGTCGGGCATCTGGGCATCTTCGTGTCTTCCAGCGTGGCCAAGCGCGAACATACGCAGGTGGCCTCCACGCTGAAGACCATCGAGGCCATGCCTCCCGGGCTCTACAAATTGCAGATTGAAGAGCAGAAGGGCAAAGGCTGTGATGCCAAATTCAAGGTGAGCTTCGCCCGTAAGACCATTGATGAAATGCTGCTGGAAACTGGTGAACGCGACGAGGAAAAAGCATTTGCCGGTGTCGCCCGCTTTTCCGAGAGCTGGGAGGACGTGTATGACAGCACCATTGGCCCTGTTCTGAAAACCATGAACAGCACGCAGGCAGCGGATGCAACGCGCGATATGCACCCCATGCGGCTGGCAAACGGCGCCTTTGCCTCCACCAATCCCTTGATGTTCTGGCCCACCATGGCCGCCGCAGCGGTGAAGGAAAACCACACACCCAACATGGCCAAAACGCCCTTCCATTACTGGGAGGAGCTGATGGCAGACAGCATTGAATATGGCTGGGATGCGCTGAAGGACATGCGCGAAGCCTTCATAGAAAACAGCTTCCTCACCTTCTGGGCCTCACCGCCCGCCGTGGAATACGGCAAGGCCTTGTCCTTCCGCCGGCCAAAGGTGCCAATGCAGGACCTGCACAGTCTGACCAGCATCCAGAACGCGCTCAAGAAGATCGAGAAGGGCGGGGCAGCCGCAGCCATCGTACGTATTGTGCTGATGATTGCCGACACCCGTACCGAAGTGCGCGGCGAAAAGCTGGAGCGGTTCAACGAAGTGTTGACCACATGGGCACCGTTCAAATCCATGGATCCGAAAGAGCGCAACTTCCTCATTCACGATCAGACTCTCATTTCCCGTTTCGAAATGGAAGCAGGTTACAATGCCCTGCCGGGCTTGCTGAAAAGCGAGAAGGACAAGACCTTTGCGTATAAGGCCGTGTCCTACATTATTGGCAAGGAAGAGAATATGGCGCCCAATTCTCTGGAACTGTGGCACTGTCTGAAGAAGTCGCTCAAATGGGGTTAGGAAGGTTTGATGACAACAACCTACAAGAATACTCCGTACGATCAGATCGAAGTTGGCATGGAAGCCATTTACGAGCGGACCTGCTCTGCGGATGATTTTTACGTCTCCGCCCATGCCTCCGGCGACCTCAACCCCATCCACCTGCCCAAGGAAGATCGCGAGGGCGAAGGCGACTTTGAAGGCGTCGCCCCCTCGCTGTGGGTCGCCAGTCTGATCTCTGCCGTGCTGGGCAACCAAATGCCCGGGCCGGGCACGCTCTACAAAAGCCAGAGCCTGCGCTTTCTGGGCCGTGCCTATGAAGGGGACCATCTGACAGCCCGCGTAAAAGTAACGGAAAAGCTGCCCGATTACGTCGTGACACTGCAAACCACCGTGGAACGTGCGGACGGTCAGGTGATCGTAGAAGGCGAGGCCGAGGTTATCGCCCCGCGTACCAGCAAAATCGCCAAGGCTGTCAGCTTGCCGGGTCTGACCGTGCGAAGTCATGAGCACTTCGATAGACTGCTGGATCAGGCCCGTCCACTTCCACCTCTCATCACCGCCGTTGTGGCGCCAGAAGACCGCAAGTCACTGGGCGGCGCTTTGCTGGCTGCCGAAAACACGCTGATTGAGCCGGTCCTGATTGGCTCGCGAGAAAAGATCGAGGATGCCGCAGAGCGTCTTGGCAAAGATCTGGCTCACTGCGATATCATTGACGTTGCAAGCCACAGTCAGGCGGCAGCACAGGCCGTGGCCATGGTGCGCGAAGGTAAGGCGCAGGCCATCATGAAAGGCCAGCTCCACACCGACGTGTTGTTGGCGGAGATCGTGAAACGGGATGTGGGCCTGCGCACTGACAATCGTCTCAGCCATGTGTTTGTGATGGATGTGCCGGGACTGGATCACCTCCTGTTCATCAGTGATGCGGCCATCAACATTTCACCGGATCTGGAAGCCAAGGTGGATATTGTCCAAAACGCCATCAATCTGGCACTGGCGCTTGGGCAGCAGCAACCCAAGGTGGGCATCCTTTCAGCCGTGGAAACGGTGAACACCAAAATCCCCTCCACCATGGATGCAGCGATCCTTTCCAAAATGGCAGAACGCGGCCAGATCAAGGGTGGCATCGTGGATGGCCCGCTGGCCATGGACAACGCCATTGACATTGATGCCGCGGTAACAAAAGGCATCACCTCCTTGGTTGCTGGTAGGGCAGATGTACTGGTTGTGCCCAATCTGGAATCTGGCAATATGCTAGCCAAGGAATTGGCCTTTGTTGCCCATGCAGAAGTGTGCGGAGTGGTTATGGGCGCCCGGTGTCCGGTGATCCTCACCAGCCGAGCAGATGACGACAAGGCCCGGTTAATGTCTTGCGCTGTTGCGCTTCTTTACGCTGCGAGCCAGAAAGCATGAGTTTTTATTTTACGCTCAATACCGGATCGTCCTCCGTCAAGTTCGCGCTTTACAAAGCGCAGGCAGAGCCTGACCTTTTCATCTCCGGCATCATAGAGCGTCTGGGCCCCAACGCCCGCCTGAAAATGCAGGCCCCCAACGCTGACATCGTGGAAGAGCTGGGCCACGTCGATCATGCCGGAGCTGTCGTCTCCATCTTCACAAGGGTAGAGCCCTACCTGCAAGGTAAATCTGTGGTGGGCATCGGTCACCGCATCGTCCATGGCGGCAATGCATTTTACAAGCCGACAGAGCTGACCTCCGAGGTGGTGCAGGAGCTGGAGCAGCTCGTTCCACTGGCACCGCTGCACCAACCCTATAGTCTGGCAACCATCCGCGCGGCCAAGCAGGTGTTTCCGGGTGTGCTGCAGATCGGGTGTTTTGATACGGCCTTCCATGCCGGTCACACCTTCCCCAATGACGCGTTCGCCATTCCGCGGCATTTTTATGAGGAAGGCGTGCGCCGCTATGGCTTCCACGGGCTTTCCTTTGATTACATCTGCAGCGAAATGCGCCGCGAATATCCGGATGTGGCACGCGGGCGTCTCGTGATCGCCCATCTGGGCAATGGCGCTTCCATGTGCGCCGTAGAAGATGGCCGTTCCATCAACGCCAGCACCAGCTTTTCTGCCGTAGATGGCCTGCCCATGGGCACACGGTGCGGACGGCTGGACCCGGGCGTCATGCTCTACCTGATGCAGGAAAAGGAACTGTCGGCAGCAGAAATCGAGAGCATCATCTACCGCCGCAGCGGGCTCTTGGGATTGTCGGAGGAATCTTCTGACATGCGCGTACTGGAACATTCAGAAGAGCTTTTTTCCAAGCAAGCCATCAACTACTATTGCTACCAGATCCGCCGCGAAGTGGGCGCCATGGCGGCCAGTCTGGAAGGCATCGACGCCCTGATCTTCAGCGCTGGCATTGGCGAGAACTCAGCTCGGGTGCGCTCCAGCGTGTGCGAACCACTGGAGTTTTTGGGCATCACCATCGATCAGGAGAAAAACAAGGCCAACGCCCCGGAAATCGGAACCGGACCAGTCCGCGTTTTCATCATGCCCACCAACGAAGAACAGGTGATAGCACGGGCCGTCGCAAAAGCTGCCATGAAAACTCAACAGTGAGCAACTGGGCTTCAGAACAACTTCGCGGTAAACTTGCTGCGTAATCAATGCTGCACGTTTTCAGTGAGTCCCGTTATGCCCGTCCTCTCGCCAACCGTCACCGTCCGCCGCCTTTCCATTGATGATTACAAGGATGTCGTCATGCTCCTGAATGAGCTGACAGATGGCATTCCGCTTGTTTATGGCAAAGACGGGCCAGCGCAATTCGCCAAGCTTTTGCAACATGACGGCACCTCTCTGTTCGGTGTGGAGATTTACGACCAGATCGTCTCCTGCGCCACGCTCCATATTCTACCCAACATGACGTATGGTGGCCGCTCGTATTGCCTTGTCGAGAACGTGGTGACGCTGAAAGCTTATCGGGGCAGAGGCTTTGGCCGCATGGTCATGGATGCTCTGCGAGATGCCGCCTGGCAAGCCAACGCCTACAAAATCATGCTGCTGACCGGACAAGACCGCGGCGCAAGAGGCTTTTACGAAAGCCTCGGTTACAAAGCCGACCAAAAACACGGCATGGTCCTGCGGCAAGTGCCACCGTATAAAGCGCCTGCTGCTTAACCCTGCCCGTTACACCAACTGCCGGTGGGCCTTGATGTGGTCGATGAACAGGCGCAGGGCCTGCAGGTTTTTGTATTCACGCGGGTAAAACAGATAGATCGGCTCTGTTGGTTTCAGGTAGTCCTCCAGCAGGCATTGCACCTTTGTCAGGTCGCATTGCATCAGCGCGTATTCGCGGAAGGTCAGCACCAATCCCATGCCTTGCTCCATCAGCTGCAACTGAGAGGGCAGGGTGTTGAGGATCAGCCCTCCTTTGATATCAATCTCCACGGTGTTGCCATCCACCTCAAACACCCACGGCGCCAACCGACCTGATGTCTGAAACCGATAGTGAAGGCAGTTGTGCGCGAGGAGGTCTTCAGGTTTTTCCGGTGTACCATGCTCAGCCAGATATGCCTTGCTGCCAAGGACGGTCAGGGGTTGCGGGTCAGAGATACGGATCGCAATCATATCCTGCGCAATCTTTCCCCCCAGACGAAGCCCACCGTGTAAGCCATCTGCAACGATGTCGACAATGGCGTCCGTTAGAGAAAGTTCCAGCTGTATCTCCGGATAAGCTGCCTGAAAGCTGGGCAGAAGATCTGCAAGGAAGGAGTGAAACACAAACTCAGGCAAGGTCAGTTTTAAACTGCCACGGGCGCTGCTGCTATGTTCCTTTGCATCATTTACCGCTTGCCCCAGCAGGTCAAACGCCGCGCCCGCCCCACTTTGCAACGCATGGCCTGCATCCGTCAGGGTTACCGATCGGGTGGTGCGCACAAACAGAGCCGTCCCGAGCTGCTCTTCCAGCGATTTTAACTGATGAGACACCGTGGACGGTTTGATGCCAAGCGCCTGAGCGGCTCCTTTGAGACTGCCGTTCTGTGCAATGGCGTTAAACACTTCCAGCATGGCAAGAGGCAAACGCATTATTTGATACCATACATCTATTGGATTGATATGGAGGCAATTAATAGCATGTATGCATCCTGTTATAAAGCAGAGATCAGATATTCTAAGAGGCCTTCCTGCGATGAAAACCCTTGTGCTCACTGCCCATCCTGACCTTTCAAAGTCCCGTATCAACCGCTCCTGGTTTGAAGCATTTGCCGCAACAGATGACATCACCGTGCTTGATCTGGCCCGTGTTGGTGGCCCGACTCTGAGCTTTAACGTTGAAGAACAACAGCAACTCCTGCTCTCTCACGATCGCATCGTCTTCCAGTTTCCGTTTTATTGGTATTCCGCCCCGCCAGCGCTGAAAGCATGGCAAGATCAGGTCCTGACCTACGGCTTTGCCTATGGCCCGGGTGGCACCAAACTGGCTGGCCGGGAACTGCTGCTGGCTATCTCTACCGGCGGACCGGAGGACAGCTATCACGCAGGCGGCTACAACAATTTCAGCATGGATGAGTTGCTCAAACCCTTTCAACAGACTGCCCTGCTGACTGGAATGGTTTACCTGCGCCCCTTCGTCTTGCACGGCCTTGCTGTAGTTGATGACGCCGCGATCGAAGCTTCCAATACAGCATTGCTCGCACATGTTCTGGACCCTGAGCTCAACCCAGTCATCAAAAAAGCGCGGCTGGACAAGCTGCTGGAAAACAACGCCAAGCTCGCTGCCCGCGTCAGCGCCTGACCTCTTTCAACGTTCCATTTTTCAAAAAGGCGGGCCCTTGTGCTCGCCTTTTTTTGCTCATCCAAAACTGTAGATTATGGGCAAACCGAGAACTCAAACAGTTCATTCATTAAAAATCGATTCGATCTTTATCAACCATATCTTCTTCCCGCTGCCCAGGTCTCTTAGCCTGTCGTTTCAAAGCACAGCTTTGTTTTAGCAATTTGTTTCACGCCCTTGTTTTCATTGCGATCCTTTAGAAGAATAAACCCACTGTGGCATTATGGATGGGCGACATGGTGGTGACTTTGTTTTCGGTGCCTTGATCTGTTGGTCAGCACTGCATTCATTTTCAGAATTCTTGTTTTATGGCCGAAGCTCGGGGGTCGCTTCCTGAAATTTGGTCATCTGAAGGCTGGAGGGACACCATTCCTGTCAGACTTAGCGTAGGACACATTGCTCAACACCGCCTTGCCTCCAACCATAAGCAGGACCACGGTATCAATGCCCGTTTTGAATCTTTTTCAACGGGAGGGGACGCAAAACTGACAGAACGATGTGGCCTCGCAGGTCCCTTTCTCAATCGGGACTGTAGCTCCTTCGTTCTCCAGCCTTCAGGAATATTTTAAGCGCAGATTGGAATTACCACGCACAAGTTGCAGTATAGTACCGGGTAGAATGTCTGTTGAATCGAACAACTCAATGAATGAGCCGAGACCTGAGGTGATTTACCGGCCCAGCATCAACTGGGATGAATGGCGCGAGGGGGTCGCCGAAGCGACGGGAGAGGCTTGTCTGGCTTCCAACACCGCTTCACCAGATGCCTTTGGTGCGGGCGTGCGCGGATTTCGTTATAAAAGTGGCTTTGTGGCAACCATCAACGCGACCCCGCACAGGTTCATCCGCTCCAGCCAACGCATTGCCCGCGATGGCATGGATGCTGTGTTTGTGCAATTTTATGATCACACCCACAATTGCGTCACCCACATGGGCCAGGAGAGCGTGGAACTCCAGCCCGGTCATCTGATAGTGCAGGATATGGCCGAGCCGTTTATGGTAGACCACAGCTCTTACAAGCTGATGACACTGGCTTTGCCGCGAACGGCACTGGCACCGTTCCTCCATGGCGATCGCACCTACCCAACCTTATGCCTTCCCGCAACAGGCGGCTCGACCAATGCAGTGATCAGCATGATGCAGCTGCTTCGCGGTCAACTGGGTTACCTGTCAGATGAGGATGTCACCTCAATCGTGGAATGCATCGCCAAGCTGGTCGCTAACCAGATGAACAACGGCCCGAGAATCCCATTTGCACTGGATGAAAACAATCAGACTGCAGCGCGGTTCTTACAAGCCGCCGAGTACATCAGCCGGACCTATACCAACCCACGCCTGAACAGCACGGAAGTGGCGCATCACCTCAACGTGTCGCGCACTACTCTCTACCGCCTGTTTGAGCCCATGGGCGGCTTCATGGCCTTCCTGCGTTACATCCGCATGAAACACGCCATGCGCAAGCTGCTGCGCTCCGGAAGCCATACAGTCAAAATCCAGCAGATCGCCGAGAGCTGTGGTTTCTCGCACGCTTCCAGCTTCACCCGCAGCTTCAAAGAACACTACGGCGTTTCTCCCCGCGACATCCTGATGGACATCGCCGCCGGGCAAGACCACAAAACCCGCATCTCCAGCGGCATCTTCTCCAACTGGCTCACCTCGCTAAAAGAGGCGAAGCTGAACTGAGGGTAGCTTGATCCTCTGAGTTCAAGTTGACTCCGGGTATCACAGCGACACAGTACCTGCGTACATTCACAAATTGCCCGATACTCATTTCGTAAAGCGGTCTAAAGTGACCAACCGAGAGGTCCGTATCGTTAGGATCTGGCGTGATTTGTGAGTGAAAACATAGCAACGCAGGAAAACGCAAAAGCTTTCAAAGGAACGCACAAAACAACGCAAACGCTCACAGCTTTTGGATGCTACCAATTTTCAACGTGAATATCATCGATATTTCAGCACGTTAGATCACCGCCGTTGAAGGCAAAGACACGACATTTCCCGCTAAAGCCGGATTGGTAGCATTGACAGGGCGAAGGCATCATCAAAGAGTTACTGTGATTTATTCTCTGATAAGTTTTGAGCGGCGCAATGATCGTACTTGGTAATTCTGAAAGCTGGCCCGGCATTGGCACCACCGCCAGTCACCTGCAAAACGGAGCACATGGGCTTGATGCCTTGGTGCCAGGACTATCTTTGGTGGAAGCTGAAACCAAGGTTCGCAGTGTAGGCTATGGCGGCTGGCCGAACCTGTTGGGAAACATGGAGTTTGACGCCAGTGTGATGGACGGAACTACCCGTGATTACGGCGCGGTTGCAGGCGTTCCAATGACGCTGGAGGTCACCCGTCTGGCAAAGGCGGTGCTGGATAACCTGCCACACACCATGCTTGTGGGTGAAGGGGCCCGCCGTTACGCAGATGAGCTTGGGTTTGCAAAGGATCCCGCCTTGCTGGAGCACAGCAAACAGGTGTGGTGGCGCAAGCTGGATGAGGTGATGAGCGACGAGCAGAAAGCCGCCTTTCCCAACACGGAACTGGCACCGTTGACCAAAGCAATCACCGACCCTGAAAAGGTGCGCGACACCACCGTATTCCTTTGTAAAGACAGCAAAAAAAACATCTGCACCGCCACCTCTACATCAGGTTGGGCCTGGAAATATCCGGGGCGTGTAGGCGACTCGCCCATCCCCGGTGCGGGTTTTTATGCTGACAGCCGATATGGCGCGGCCGCATGCACTCATACAGGTGAAATGACCATGCGCTGCGGCACCGCCCGCACCGTTGTGCTGGCCATGAAGCTCGGCATTTCGCTGGATGATGCGTTGCGGCTGGCGATCTCTGAGTTGCAGGAGCTGGAGAGCGGTTACATCGGCGGTGTTGTGATCCATGCCATTGATGCAGCAGGCAAACACCGCGTGGTCAATGTGGGGTGTGACGAGGAGATTGTCTATTGGGTCTGGACGCCAGAGCTCGGCCAACCTGAAAAACGCAAGGCCATTCGGGCAGAGGATTTGATGGCGGGTCAAATGGAGGTTCAGTCATGAAGCTGGAAGTGTGTGTTGACACCGTCGCTGGATTGAATGCTGCTGTTGCTGGCGGAGCTGACCGGATTGAGCTGTGTTCCTGCCTCGCCATGGGCGGCCTGACGCCGTCCGTTGGCCTGATGGAACTGGCAGCCAAAGCACCCATCCCGGTCTACGCCATGATCCGTCCGCGCGGGGGTAACTTCATCTTCTCCCCACAAGAGGTGGACCAGATGAAGCGAGAAATTGAAGCTGCCCGTAATACCAATTTGGCCGGTGTTGTTCTGGGCGCAAGCCAACATAACACCGCACTCGACACTAACCTATTGAATACACTAGTGGATCATACTGGCGATCTTGGTGTAACGCTCCACCGGGTCATTGACCTTGCCCCAGATCTGATCGAGGCCACCCACGCTGCTGCCGAACTCGGCTTCGAACGCATCCTCAGTTCCGGCGGCGCTTACAAAGCAATTGATGGGATTGAGAACCTAGCCGCCATGCACAAAGCCGCAGCTGGCAGGCTCTCTGTGATGCCGGGGTCAGGTGTTAACACTCAGACGGCGCCCGATATCCTGCAAGCTGCTGATTTCACTGAGATTCATGCAGGCTGCGGTAAAACTTATCCGCAAGACCAGCGTCTGCTGGATTTTGGTTTTGAAAGCGCCGGAGAAAAACGGACCGATGAAGAATTGGTGAGATCACTCAAAGAAGTAATTCAGGGAAATGCATACAACAAATAACACCGCAAGCCATTTTACAAAATATTACTTATCTTTATTTCTCAACTACAAGCAAACTAAGTAAATCAAGGAACTCCCGCAAGTGCAACACCAGACCGCAGCGTCCCCGTCACAGGAGAAATGAGGATGCTGATGAACTTGTTGACCTCAGAGACTGATGAATTCGCCACATAGATCACATCTTTATCTCTGATTTCAAAGGCTTGCGTCAAAAACATGCCACTTGGCTCTCTCAAATTGAGACGGTAGACAACAGGCACTGTCCCGAATTCCTCATGTTGCTCATGCGGAGGAAGCAACGGCATCATCTTTTGCCGGTCCTCAAACCGGAACAGGAAAACCCCCGTCGCATCCGCAGTCCCATCATGTAAACCACCTGACATTCCAATAGCTTCCGAGAGATTCACCCGCGAGGAAGGGAAGTCATATTTGCGCCGGGCAACAACTGCACCAAACACGGTGAAGGATTTAGGCTGGTGCGTAATGGAGACAATGTCCTTCGGTCGAAGCCAGATATTGTTAGCTGGTTGCTCAGAAATATCGTCCAGACTAAACCGGAACTTCTTGTCATCTCTCATGACAGTAACAAATGACTCATAGTCTGGATTCCGCGTTCCGCCAGCTTCTGAGATTGCCTCAACCAGACTCAGACCATCTTCATGCACACGAAATTGCCCCGGACGCATCACATCACCAATAACAATGACCTTGTGCGATCCATTTGCCTGAAGGTTTACAACCACTTGTGGATCGACAGCCTTACCTTCCAACCCACTGAGAATCTGTTCGCGAACCTCGGAGATACTCTTGTTCTCGACTTTGAGTTCCCCAACATAAGGCACGTAAATATTGCCTTGGTCGTCAACCACAAGGCCAAGCTCAGTCCGTTTTTGACCTTGTGTTGAGAAAAGCCCGTTTGGAATGGACTCCCAAATTCCAACAGAGAGCTGATCGCCAACACCGACGCGGATCGTGCTTCTCTTGCCCTTGCCAACGCGGAATTCTTTGGGAGGTAAGTTACTGGCGTAATTGGATAAATGCTGAACTGTCGGAACATCAACATCTAGCATGACATAGCTCAGCGACTGCGCATTACGTTGAGAAGTTGCATTCTCCACCTGATAAGCGCTTGGGCCATGTCCTGGAATTTCCGAGCACCCAACCACTGCAAGCAGCAGCGCAGGCACAACGAGCAACTCCAACCAGCGAGATATGTGCAAACATGTTTTCACATGCGGACACTGACCTATTCGCAGGCCTTCGAGTAGCCGCTGGATTTGGCCATTGCCTGTTTAACGCACTTCAATTTCGGGGTTTTTTCATGCATTTGTCAGCTGCTCTGATCAGACGAGAACGCCCTAACGCGCTGCAAACAAACGACTTTGTAGTCATGCGTATTGAGGGCAATGCTCGTGTTGGACCACGAGCATTGCAGGGGAAATCCTACCCGTTATGGGCAGGCAATCACTTCAATCTCGACGAGAGCGTCTTTTGGCAGACGCGCAACTTCCACACAGGACCGTGCTGGGAACGGCGCATCGTTGTCTTCAAAGAACTTGCCGTAAACTTCGTTCACGCGGGCGAAGTCATTGAGGTCCTTCACGAAAACCGTTGTCTTCTTAATGTTCTTTGCTGCAAGACCTGCTTCTTCAACAATCGCCAGACCGTTCTTCAAAGACTGAAGGGTCTGCTCAGCAACATCTGCAGGCATCTCACCAGTTTCCGGATTGATCGGCAACTGACCGGACGTGATGATCATCTGACCAAGGTTCACGCCCTGAACATACGGGCCAATTGCTGCAGGAGCTTTGGAGGTATCGATAGCTGTCATTGTTTTTCCAGTTTTATAGGCTTGTTAAGTGGAACTGTTCAGATGGTGAGACGAATTCCTGTTGTGCCGCAATAGTTTGCAGTTCCCATTCGTCTTTTTCCTGCGTGGTTTTAAGCACGCCATACACCGCGTTATTACAGTGTTGGAATGCTTCTACTTCAGAAAGACCATTCATATAACCAGCGGCAAATACAGATGTGATTAGATCTCCGACGCCAACCGGTTGGCGCTCAAACGGCAAGTGCGGGCGCTGTGCCAGATGACTGCCTTGCTCGCTTGCAAACATCATGGTGAAGGCATCATCAGAAACACTGTGCAAGTGCTTGGCCAGAACCATTTTAGGTCCAATTTCCATAGCCTTAGCGCATGCTTGTTTGGCCTGTTCCAGTGTTTCAATCGGTTCACCAATGAACTGTGAAAGCTCAAACTGGTTGGGCACGATCACATCCGCAATCGGCATCACCTTGCTCACCAGCAACTCAGCAACACCTTCACTGACAATGCAGCCTTTGTCAGGCGCACCCATCACCGGATCACAGAAATAGAGACACTCAGGATTGTGCCGCCGAACTTCCTTCACGATGTCAACAATGACGTCACAGTGAGAAGGGCCACCAAGGTAACCTGTTACAATACCTTTGATTTGAGAGAGGACATTCAGTTTTGCCAGACCCTCAAAGATTTCAGAGATCTGCTTGGCATCATGGGCCTGTCCGGTCCAACCTTGCGGATGCTGGGTGTGATTTGAAAACTGGACGGTGTTGATAGCCCAGACCTCATGCCCCATACGTTGCATTGGAAATACAGCGCAGCCGTTGCCAGCATGGCCATATGTCACGTGGGATTGGATGGAGAGTATGCCTTTCATTTCAAATACCTCGTTTCGGAACTGAGGCTCACAACCGCGAGCCCCAGCAGAGCGTCATGCCATTCTCGGCGCTTATGGATAGACTGGAAGTGCGTTGAACATCCCCAGAATGTGACTGACGGCGACCAAAATGCCGAAGCCAAAGACCACCCAGACAAGAGCCTCGCCGCCCCAAACGCGGAACTGAGGATTGCCGAATTTCTTGCGGCTGACACGCACCATCAGAGCAGGGACGATCGCCGTCCAGACTGTTGCTGCAAGGCCAGCGTAGCCAATCGCGATGATGAAACCATCTGGAAAGAAGATGCCACCGATCAACGGAGGAACGAAGGTCACAGCTGCGGTTTTCGCACGACCTGCAGGGCTGTCATCAAACTTCAGGAAGTCTGCCAAAAAGTCGAACAAACCAAGAGCGACGCCCAGGAAGGAGCTGGCCACAGCCATGTTACCAAATGCGGACAACATGTTGGATGCAGAGGTGTTTTCTACTGCACGGCCAAGAGCTTCCACCAGTACGCCGATGTTACCGCCCTGTTCGATGATTGGGCCAAAATCAGCTCGTGAGATGTTGCCCAATGTGGCAAACAGCCAGACAATGTAAAGTACCAGTGCAAGGAAAGTACCTGTACCAAGGCAGAGTAAGATCTTCTTTGGCTCCTTGCCATAGTACTTCATCAGGCTTGGTACGTTGTGGTGATACCCGAAGGAAGCCAGGCAGAACGGCATTGCTGCGAACAAATACGGGAAGTAACTCCCCATTCCCATACCATTATCGCTATCAAAGAAGACTGCGGCCTTCATGTTGAAGGTGTAACCAGTCACAGACATGAAGAACGTGATGATCATGCCGCCAAGAAGGATGGTTGTGATGCGATCAACTGCCTTGGTAGACCACCAAACGAAGAACGCCAGACCCAGCGCAAAGATCAGACCAGCCAACATCTGCGGAGGTGCAACACCCAATGTTGCATCCAGTGTGTGAACCACAATAGACCCGCCACCGGAGATGTAAGCGTAGCAGAGAATGTAGCCGACAAATGCAACGGCAATGTTGTTTACGGTGTTCCATCCAGTCCCAAGGGTGTCTTTCACCATGGTATCGAAACTGGAACCCACCGGATAATTCAGGTTTGTTTCCAATATCATAAGGCCGGAATGCAGCATGCAGAACCAGGTAAAGGCCAGAGCCAAAATAGCCCAAATGCTCCACATACCAGCACTAACGGTTGGAACGGAAAACATACCAGCGCCGACTGCTGTGCCGGCGATGATCATAGCCCCGCCTAGGAAGGATGGACTGACTGTTGCAGTGGATTTTCCCAAACCACCGACTTGTGTGCCCTCAGACATTTACTTCTCTCCCGTGAAGTAGTTTTGTTATATCCGTGAGGAAAGAAGGGAGGCACAGAGCAGCGCCTCCCAAGTTGCCAAATTATTTGATTGGCTTCAAACGTGCAGTGAAGTGACGAAGCACAGGTGGCTCGTATTCAAAGTCGAAGCCTTTGATGTCCTTCGCGTTTTTCGCAACGTTGATCAAAGCATCCGCGATGTAATCCATGTGGTCATTGGTGTACACACGACGCGGGATTGTTAGGCGCATGAGTTCCAGTGGGGACTCTTTTTGCAGGCCGGTGGCTGGATCGCGGCCAAGTAAGAATGAGCCAATTTCAACTGGGCGTACACCGGATTCCAGATAGAGTGCGTTACACAAAGCCTGCGCAGGGAACTGGTCTCCCGGGATGTGCGGAACGATCTTCTTCGCGTCTACGAACACCGCATGACCACCGGTTGGGTACTGAATTGGCACGCCGCCTTCGACGAGACGATCGCCTAAATACTTAACCTGGCCAATACGATAGTGCAGGAAGCTCTCGTCCGCACCTTCATGCATACCCCGTGCCAGCGCTTCCATGTCGCGACCGGCTAATCCCCCGTATGTTACGAAGCCTTCCATTGGGACGCAGAGGGTCTGGACGGCCTGGAACAGCTCTTTCTTCTCCCGGATGGCGCACATGCCGCCGATGTTGACCAGCGGGTCTTTCTTGGCGGACATGGTGAGCATATCGCCGTAGGAGTACATTTCGCGGATGATGTCGGTGATGGACTTATCCGCATAGCCTTCCTCGCGCTGCTTGATGAAATACGCGTTTTCGCAATAGCGGGCGGAGTCAATCACAACCGGGATGTCGTATTTCTGGCCGATCTCGTAAACAGCCCGCATGTTGGCCATGGAAACTGGCTGACCGCCGGAGCTGTTACAGGTCACTGTGGTGATGATCGCGGTGATGTTCTTCGCACCATTTTCCTTGATCGACGCTTCCAGCTTCTCAAGATCGAAGTCACCCTTCCAGTCGTAGTAAGTGGTTGTGTCATAAGCCCGTTCATCCACCACATTGACGACTTCGCCGCCGTTCAGCTCTACGTGCGCGGCCGTGGTGTCGAAGTGGTAGTTGGAGATGAACACGTGCTTGTCTGCATCACGCACTTCCTTGGCGCGGCGGATCAGCGCCGGGAACAGGATTTGCTCTGCACCACGCCCCTGGTGAGTTGGCACCATATATTCATAACGGAAGAAGTGATGGACAGCTTCTTTGAGGTTGTAGAAGTTGCGGGATCCGGCATAGGCTTCATCGCCCATCATCATGCCCGCCCACTGGTAGTCCGACATGGCGCCCGTGCCGGAGTCTGTCAGCAGATCGATGTAAACGTCATCACTTGCGAGCAGGAATGGGTTGTAACCTGCTTCAGCCAATGCCTTTTCGCGGTCTGCGAAAGTGGTCATCTTGATTGGCTCAACCATTTTGATGCGGAACGGCTCAGGGATACGTTTCATTGTTCTAGTCCTTACGTCATGTTTTTACTGCGCATTCTTTATCCAAATACTGGCTCCCACCTTTGGGAACACGCAGCGGCGCACGAGTTGGGTCGCTCTCCAACCATTGGGCGCGAAAGTTTTCAAGCACCTGAAATTACAGGCGTCTATCTTGGAATTTGTGTTTTGCGGCAGCAGTCACCAGATTTGAAAGTAAGACGCAGCTAACCCGTTCACTGTCAGAGACGATGTGAGTAGTTTTGCCCGATAAAGCGCAAGGGTAGATGTAGTTTTCCCGTTGCTCCAAGTAGATTGGGCGTCAAACATTCAAATTTTTAAAGGGACTGATGGGCCTGTAGGCTTATACGCACACATTTGGGAAGTCATAGGCAAGACGAACATCTTGCGTAAACCATGCCAAACTCTTTTTATTGCGATACTGAAGAACCAGTACTGACCGGCTCATGGCCTATTCCTCATCTTTACTGCATATCATGTGATAGCAAAGGCATATGAAACCACATTTACCCATGTGTCAAGCAGCTATTCTACGTCTTTCCTACGGGGTTGCCCCTAGAACAAGTATAAAGGTCAGTATAGACTTCATGAGGCATTAACAGGCGCTGTAATATTCGACGTCACACAGTAAATAATTTTGTAAATTCTTATATTCCCCTTCAAAGCAAGATTTTTTGCGGGGCTTTAAGGCAAAACCGCCTGAAGACGCCCAAGAGTGAAGCGCATAAATCAATAGCAGATACACGGACACCGCCACGAACTCATGATATCTCAGAGATTTCTTTCCTGTTAAATTTCACAGAGGGCAATTATTCCAAGTTATTTGCAGTGGAACCTCTCTTTGCGACACTTTTTGGCGGACACCACGTTATCCCCGTAAGAAAATTGCGCGGTCTCGCACTTATCCTCCCAACCGCGTTTTTCTGCCCTGCACAGAGGCAGTTGATAACTTTTCCGCGCACCGGGCATAAACCTCTTCCGACGCTTAAAACCAGAACACCACCTTTCATGAAACCCGCTCAGCTATCCCACTCACATAGCAACGCGTTCGTTTGCGTTCTTTCGTGTTTTCTTGCGTTTTTAAGGATTTTGTTGTGCGGTGCGGGATTGTGAGTGGTTATTGCATCTTTATGCCGATAGTCACTTGAGAAGCTCTCCACAAATGCAAAAATCTAAGCAATACAAATCTATAAAAACTAAATAAAATCAAAGTCAGTTTTGAGCATTAACTTCAGGCGCACATCATAGATGTACAGAAAAATCGATAAAGTTGAAAAGTTTGGTGTTTTCAAGAATTTCTCATGGGATGATTCAGTCATTGCAAAAGGCACAGAACCTGATGAGTTCAAGAAGTTAAATGTCATTTATGGACGGAATTACTCTGGCAAAACAACATTATCCCGTATGTTCAGGGCAATAGAGCTTGGAAACTGGCCTGAGAAATATGACGAGGCTTCTTTTGCGATAATAGATGACGGTGGTATACACCATCAGTATTCCAAACAAGCTGTCATCCAGAATGAAAACGTGCGCGTTTACAACAAAGACTTTGTATCTGACAATTTGGGTTTCCTCACATCAGAAGACTCTGACATTCAATCCTTTGCTGTACTAGGGGCGACAAATACGAAGATTGCTATACAAGAACGTGACTTACAATCACAATTGGGCTCAGAAGAAGACCAGTCAGGGTTAAGGTGGGAGAGAAAGCTCAACACTGACAAGCTTTTGAGTGTATCTCAAAAATATAGCAGTTCAGAACGTTTCTTGGATAAGAAACTGGTTAACTTCGCCAATAATACAATTAAAACTCACCCCACAATTGGTGATTATAAATACAACGTAACAAAACTACGGGACGACATTTCTGAAGTTCGTAAACTTGATAGAATTGAACTTGTTGATGACATCACAGAGCAAACTTTAACTGAATTAATAAATGAGTCTATCAAAACAATAAAGTATTCAAACCCACCCAATCTAGAAGAGTTAGAGAACTTCATTGAAAGTTCCAACAAAGCGCTAACTTCTTCTTTAAAACCCAACCAACCTATTTTGGAGTTATTGCACGACAGCGCGCTCTCAAAATGGGTAGAAGACGGAGTTAAACATCACAAACATAAACGAAAAAAGTGCGGCTTCTGCGGTTCAAACCTACCGGACGATCTTTGGGCCAAACTTGATGCTCATTTCGATCAGGAATCAAGAGATCAAAAAGAAGCTATAGAACTTCTTATCAAGCAGTCCGATAACCTCCATCTGAAAATAAGCAACATAATCAATTACTCGATAGAAGATACTTATGTAGCATATAGAAAAGAAATCGAAGAGAGCCGAACTGAGATAGAGCGAGCTATCGAAGACGTAAACCACTATATTGACGTCGCAGTAGCAGCGCTAAAAGCTAAAAAAGATGACATTTTCAATGTTCACGATGAGTTGCCCAGTTTCTCTACTTCGTTAACAAGCATCATCGATACATTACGCACAATTGAAGATGAGCATAATAGCTACTCCAAGCAACTTTCCGATGATCAAAGCCAAGCAAAACTCCAGATAAAACAAGACTTAATTTTTAGATTCATCACCGAAAAGGAAATTGTCGAAACTGAGAATAAAAAACTCCTTGCCGGGGAGCAAAAGGAAATAGCGACGACTGAACTATCAGCGACATCGAAAAAGATAGACGAAGTCTTAGTCAGTTTGGAGAAGCTCGTCTCAGAACGCGTGGATGAAAGAGGCGGCGCCAAGATTGTAAGCGATTATCTGAAAGGTTTCTTTGGCCATGAGGCATTAGAGTTGAAAGCTATTAAATCTGATAATGGTTATAAATTTCAAATATATAGAGGTGATAATCCAGCATATAACTTGAGCGAAGGTGAGTGTAGTCTGATCGCATTTTGCTATTTCATGGCTAAGCTAAAAGATATCAACTCAGCAAACAAAGACCTCATTATCTGGATAGATGATCCAATATCTAGCTTAGATAGCAATCATGTTTTCTTTGTTTATAGCCTGATCGAAGCAGAACTTGCTCGACCAATATCGAAATTCAACTATTTGTATAGGCAGCTCTATATATCTACGCACAATCTTGAGTTTTTGAAGTTCCTAAAGCGGCTTAGCTTTCCGCTAGTTAAGATCGATGATCCAGGAAAATCCAGGGTAAAAAAAGACAATAATTTTTTCTTAATTGAAAGAGAAGGAAAAAGCAGCGCAATAAAGAAAATGCCGCGTTATCTCTCTGAGTACATTACTGAATTTAACTACCTATTTCATCAGATATACAAATGTGCTTCACAGCCACAAACTGATAAAAATCACGATAGTTTCTATAACTTTGGAAACAACCTGCGAAAGTTTTTAGAAGCATATCTTTTCTTCAAGTATCCATCAATTGATATGTCAGCAGATGAGCGAGTGCGCCAATTTTTCGCTCCAGACACTGCCGCAGCTGCGTTTACAGGTCGTATCTCCAACGAACTTTCTCATCTAGAAGAAATCTTTGATCGAAGCATGGTTCCGATTGAATATCCGGAAATAGGAAAACTGGCACGTTATGTCCTCGAACGAATAAACACCTCTGATCCGGAGCAATATAAGGCCCTTTTAATAAGCGTTGGCATCAAACCGGATGAAGATATTCTGAAGAATGCTCTAGAAGAAGCTTAATGATCATCTCGATATCGGATGAAAAGCTTGCCTAACATCTGCATTCACATGCGCAGTGAATGTATTGCTCCAGCTCTCTGAGAATAAAGAGCTGGGGCTAGCAGTCACTACTCATCTCTCAATCACCTCCACCGCACTTTGGCGCTGAGTGTCCGGATGTTGGCGTGATGTGTCCTTCCGGGTGCTCGTGTTTTATGGGGTCAGGAGGGCTGCCCGTCGGTGGTGAGGGGTGTTCTCCGTTCCCTGAAGCAACATGCCATTCATGAAACCTTAGTTTCTTTTCAAAAGCATCGCGGCCCTACTGGCTGTGGGAGAGGCTTTTGCATTGTCGATTGGTGTGTTTTTGTGAGACCAGCCGAGACACTGTTTTTTTGTCGGCGCCCCCAGTTCTCCTAAGAAACAGCAGGTTGGAGTTTGCCTATGGGTGGCACTGGGAAGCACCTATCCCAAGTAATGGAGCGGTCTCATTGAAACTCAACTCACCGCGAGAACGAGCGAAACACTTCGTAGAGCTGGAAGAGTTGTTTTTGGGAGTTGATGTTCATTTTGTAAAGGGCGCTTCTGAGTTGTTTGCGGACGGTGTCGAGCCGGACGGAGCGGCTGGTTGAATAGGCTTGCAGGGACAGGTTGGAGAGGACGGCGCAGATCACATTTGTCTCAGCTTTTGAGAGCCGGAAGGCATCTGCCATGTTCTCCAGCACAGCACGATCTGCCTGCTCCGTGGTACCTGTCATCATGATCTTCACCGCCAGATACTGCGCGGCCTCTACAGCTCCGCCTGCCGCCTGTGGTTTTGGGTTAAACATCTGGATCAGATAGGTTATGCCGGATCGCTCATCCGTCAGCTTCAACAGGGGCAGGCCCCCGTGAAGGGCGCTGACATGCGCCTCTGCCAGTTTTCTGTTGTGCTTACGCTCAGCACAGGCAAGGCCTGCTTTCTTCAGCTTCAAAAACCCGTGCTCCAGAATCTCAAGAGCCTCTGGATTGATGGAACTGATGGTATGCTGCGAAAAGACGATGAGGCCAAATGGCAGCTCTGCGGCAACGCGGTCTTGCAACGACAGCTTCATCTCAAGGCTCTTGACCCTTTGCCGATAATGCAGAGCCCGGCTGGCATGCGGTATCATGCGCTCAAACATCTTCCGTTGCAAAGGTGTGAAGCCATCTCCGGCCCTGAGGGAAGACACACCAAACCAGCCGAAGTTATCGCCCTTGGTCAGGTTCGTCCCCATAAGGTCATAAACCTCATATTTGGGGAGCAACTGGTGGACCGGGTTGGTTTTCAACCCATGCTCCGTCGTTATCTCCGCATCGGTTATCACCTGTCCATAGGGAGATTTGTGAACCCGCTCTATTCGGTAATCATGGGGGAAGTAGTCTGTGGTGTATTCAAGCTCGAATGCGGTATCAATCCGCGCCACATAGTTGAGACGCTCCTCAGGTTTTGCAGCATCATACGTATAAAGGTGAACGCCAGATGTTCCCAGCATGTCACTGGCCGTGGTGAGGGCGTCCTCAAACAGATCAGGGTGCTCTACAGACTCATATAACTGAGTGAGAAAGAGTTCAAAATTCTTTTCCATGCCTCTAAATGTGTAAACAGCAATGATTCCTTAAATATTCGATACAGTTACCGTAGCGTAGTGCCAATAAATATCAAACAGGATTTAGGTGGTAGATAGCTTTTGCAGAGTAACACAGGTGAGGCGGGCCTATTAATCGACGGATCAGAACACGCTGAGTATCTGTCGGAGGGGTGCTCTTTTTCTTCTGCAAGCCCCCATTTGGGGAATGGTTGGAGGCCCGCGTTTCTCTTAATCTTGCAGGTAAGCTGATCGCATTTCAAAACAAACACTGTGTTTTTCGTGGCCCCATGGCGAGATTATTTATCTCAGCTGACGGGTCATTGAGCAGATGGTTTGAGCAAGCCGAAATGAGATCCTGCTATGTTTTAACTGTTATGGGGGGAAGAGAATATTAGAATGGATATTGCATAACTTATTGTATTTATACTTGAAATCTATATCAAGCAGAGATGAACCTTAGACTGGACTATATTCTAAGTCACTTGCTTCAAAACAGCTCGCCAAGCCTCCAGCGCGGGCTGTTTTTTTTGCTGTTCTGCCGGGGTTTGCCTAGGGCACACATCACGGCCAGAGCCTGGACCGATGAGCTAAAGCCGTGTGTAAGCAGGAATTGCCAACTCAATTCAGACAATCAGATACCCCAATATTTTATCGGTTCCATTGACTTTTCGTTCGCTCTGAAACCACTGCGATAGTTGGCTTACCTGCGGGATACTCCAAAATAGCGGCGTTCTCCCGGTGCAAAACGGAGCCTATGGATGCCCAAAAACAACCCTGAAACGGACAACACTGCCGGTGATCAGAAAGCAGAGGAGTGGATCCATTCTGTCTCTGAAATTCTTCGTATCAACATGGATGGTGTGCAGGGCACCACGGTTGAAGAGCCCAGCCCGCAAGGCGTTCCCAATGAGGAGCCGACAGAGCACGTTGACGGCCCGGCCGGGAACCATATGCCGCCAGAGCCCCAAATCCCGGACCTGTCGCCGGAAATCAAAAAAGTCCGTGCCAAGTTTGAGGCCTACAAGAAGCGCCGGAATATCTTCAAGGATGTCCGTGATCTTGAAATCTTCGACAATTACGTAAAGAAAACAGCGGGTCTTCTGGACAAAGCGACTGATCTGAACAAGCTGCAGAATGTCGATGCTGCAGAGGATGTGTTGGACAATGCAAACCTCACTCTGCAGGAGATCGAGGAGACTTATGCCCGCGGTGTTGATTCCGCGTGTGTGCTGCTGCATCGCAAGCAAGAACTGGCAGATATCAGAGCCCGTTTGAAGTTCCTTGCAAGTTTTGACCTGGAGGGCTTCTCACAGGGCCGTCAGGAGGAGGCTCCTCGACTGGCCGGGCTCATCAAAACCAATGCAGATAAAGCAGAGGCACAGCTGAAAGCTGGCGAAATCAAAGACAGCCGGGATACCTTTCTAGCATTGCAAACCTATCTGGAAATGCTGGAGCTGACGCTCAAGGAAGTACCGTCAAAGGAAACTCAAAAACCGCGCAAAGAAACTTCCGTACGGGCTTATACCGGCGGCAACTCAGTGGCTGCGGCTCAGGAAGTACTCACTGAACTGAATAGATTGTATGAAGAGCAGCGCAAGATCCCATTCACGGATAGAGAAGAATACGCACGGAGCAGGGAAAAGATATCGGCCCAAAGAGAGTTGCTCAAAAACCCCGATCACCGGATCAATAATGCTGACCGAGATGGCATCTTTACTCAGTTTGAGCCTCTGGGTGAGGATGGCAGGCCCGTGCTTGATAGCGGCGAATACGAGAAAGCCGGAAACAAGATCCATTTGAGTGTCCAGATGGATCAACTGGCACAAGCTGGAAACATCCTGACGCCACTTTTGCTCTCACCGGATAACCCCTTCCTTTCGTTCAAAGTCACCAATATGGACGGAGCGGTGGCAGCGATTAAAGATGATCAGGAGAAGTATTCCGCTGACACGCCTGAGGCCAAAGCAAAAATAGCAGAGCAAAAAGCATATTTTGATCGTATCACCCAAGGTGCGCAGATCACGCTTTATCCTTATGCTAAGGACACCAACTATCCTGATGGCGCTGAGGACTTTGGCTTTTTCCTGAAACTGCTGGAACAGGAACTGGCAGCCGCTGGAATTCATCCGGGCAAGAACCCGGATTCCGATGCCGGCCTCGAAGGCTTAAGCTTTGCAACCTTCCGCAATGAAGAAGGCTCGCGCGGTGTTGGTGTGGACGACGAAGACCAGCTCGAAGAGAACCGAAAGATGCTGAGGAGCAAGCCGTTTTATCAAGCTCTCACCAACAAGGATTACAAACCAGAGGCCCCTGAAAAGAGCCCAGCCTCTCAGCAAGAAGAGGCTGAGAGCAAGAAGAGTGCCCGATAGGGTAAGCCACCCCGGTTAATCGTAATCGGCTCATCGGGGGTGATCGAGCAATACGATCCGGCCAGTGCTGCATGAACTCTGCGCAGTCTCTCTTCCCAATCGTCAGAGGGGAGAAGCCCCGCGACGAGCACTTTGCGCTCCAGATCACTTGTTAGCTCTGGCAGCAGGCCGAAATGACGCTGATCACTGCCCAGTACTCTGACATGCGCTTGATCGCCAAGTGCATAAGCTATCTTGGCGCCGTCAATCCAGTTCAACGTATAAATCAGCCTAGGCTCATCAGCCTGAAAGAAACCGCGGTGGCGGAGAGCATCCTTCACATCAAACCAGTCCATTGCGCGGATGGTATCATCCCAACGGGCAGCAGACGCCAGCGGACGCGTCAGAATTCCCGTTTTAAAATGCAGTCCGCCCAGCACCACGACAGTGAAGATCACCCCTGCGGATACCGCAAACGCACGTTTTGCGGTCGCTGCACCAGCTGGTTTGAGGCTGGCGAACCAACTCCCCAAAAGAGGGAAGAGGAACAGATATCCAGCCATAGGCCAATGGGGAAGCGTATTTCTGGAAAGCAAAGCCACCGCGTTGAAAACCACGATCGGAACAATCGCAAGGCACAGGAGATATCGATCAGCTTTTGTTCTCTCAGCTGATCTGAAATGCCTCAGCAGGAGCCATAGGAACACAACCAGCGTAACCGGTTGAAGATAGACCAGTTGTCCCAACAGCATGCGTCCGGAATTGATGAGATGCACCACAGGTTCAAAATCGCTGGAAGAGACTGAACGTGAGAGCTGAAATCCGAAGGATTGCCAGCCGTTCACTGCATTCCAGTAGATGACCGGGCTGAAGACCAGCAGTGCGATCATGACGGCAATGTATAGGCCTGAGCTGCGGAGCAGGGGCCGTGTTGTTCTGTTGGAAAGCAGGAAAAGCAAGACACCAAGCCCGCTCAAAACCGCCATGTATTTAGAAAGCAGCGCCAACCCGAATGCCAGTCCGGCAATTCCCCAACGCGTCTTGCTTATGTGCGATCTGTCAGGGTTTACCAGCGGAACCAGAAGATTGGCCGCAACCAACAAGAAGAGCATCATGGGCCCATCCGGTACGATCCAGCTTCCAGCCGACAGAAGGAAAAACGGGGAGATGGAGAACCATGCAATCGCCCATGCCCCCGCCTTCGCACCGTAGAAGCGGGCGGTCAGCTGGTACAACAGCAGCGTGGAGACAACCGACATGGCGATGAAGGGCGTGCGGAGCACATAGCCTGCCTCAGAGCCTGTCAGCCAAGCGGTCACATGGACAATCCAGAAGGTCAGCGGAGGATGGTCAAAATAGCTGAGAGACAGATCTCGGGCCATGACGACCATATAGCTTTCATCAACGCCCAGACCCAACATGGCAACCCCGTAAAATCGGGCGAGCACTGCAGAAAAAATTATAATGAAAACAACAATGGCAACACGGGCTGGTGTGACGGTTCTGTCAATCATCAGCTGCCTCATGATCAGGTTACATCGCTTATTCTTAGGATCGGGAACAGAGGGTCGGGCACAGTCAGGTCAACCGGAATGCCAACAGGCAGTCTCACGGCAACTCAACAACACTCAGACAATCTCTCCACCTCCAATGCCCTTCTTCCTTGCGAGCCTGAAACTAACCTGAAGAGTATGTCGTATTTTTATCAGTGCAGAGATGAAGTGTGGTGCAACGGCAGGCAACCGCACACAAAAAAGCCCGCGAAACGATGGCTTCGCGGGCTTGTTGTTAAGTCGGCTTAAGCTCAAGCAGTTGCGAGTTTTTCGCTGCGCAGTTTATCAAGAGCCGTTTCTGTGACTTTAAAGCGTGGGCCATAAGCTGCTGCCAGCTCGTCAGCACGTTTTTTGAAGGCCTCAAGGCCGATGCCGTGGATGAATTGGAGAGCACCGCCAGTGTGTGCCGGGAAGCCGATGGCGAAGATAGAGCCGATGTTGGCTTCCACCTCTGTGCGTAGCACGCCTTCATCCAGACAGCGCAGGGTCTCAATGGCCTGACGGTACATCATGCGATCTTCCGCATCCTGCATGGAAACATTCAGATCACGCTCTTTGAACTGGGAAAGACCATCCCACAGTTTCTTGGAACCATCGCCAGCGTACTCGTAGAAACCACCGCCGTAATGACGGCCACCACGACCCATGTTCACCATAGACTGGCCAACCTTTACGTTGGAGCTGTCATCTGCCGGGAAGCCGTCTTCAACACCAAGGCGTTTATCCAGCGCGATATGGGTCTCATGGATCTTCTTGGTGAGAACCATGGAGACTTCATCATGCACGGCCAGCGGACCAACCGGCATGCCGATTTTCCACGCAGCACGCTCAATGGCAACCGGGCTCATGCCATCACGCATCAGAGCCAGACCTTCATCCAGATAAGTGCCGAACACACGGCTGGTGAAGAAACCACGCTTGTCGTTGACCACGATTGGCAGGTAGCCGATCTGCTGCACGTAATCATAGGCTTTGCGCAGGGTATCAATGCTGGTTTTGTCGCCAACAATGATCTCGACGATCTTCATTTTATCAACCGGCGAGAAGAAGTGCAGGCCGATAAAACGGGTCGGATCAGGACAACTTTCCGCCAGAATGGAGATCGGCAGGGTCGAGGTGTTCGAGCCATAGATACCGGTATCAGAAAGCTGCTTGTAAGTTTCAGGGATAACCTTCTCTTTCAGAGAGATATCCTCAAAGACCGCCTCGATGATGATGTCGGTGCCTGCAAAGGTGTCATCGCTATCTGTCGGAGTGATGCAGCCAAGAAGGGCTTCCTTTTTCGCCTCATCCATGCGGCCCCGTTTGATGGCTTTGTCTGCCAGTTTTACGGAGTAGCCTTTGCCTTTTTCAGCATTCTCTAAGCTCATGTCCTTGAGTGTGGTTGGCAGACCACGGCTTGCATGTGCCCATGCGATGCCAGAACCCATCATGCCAGCGCCGAGGATTGCTGAGCTGCTTGCCTTCCAGGCATCCCCTTGCGGGCGGACTTTGCCGGACTTGATGGCCTGCATGCCGAAGAAGAACGTGGTGATCGCTGCACGGGCTTCAGTGGAGCGCAGCAGAGCAGCAAAGCCACGGCTTTCATTGCGCAGCGCGCTGTCAAAGCCCATGCGCATGGAATTGACGGCAATGTCCATCACCTTTTCAGGTGCGGGCATCAGACCGCGGGTTTTGTTGTAAAGCATGGTCGGTGCCATCGCGGCCACCATGCGCACATTGGCGCTTTCCGCATTGCCACCTGGATAGCGGAAGCCTTTTTGATCCCACGGCTGAACAGCAGCCTCAGGGTTGGCTTTGATCCATGCCTTTGCAGCCGGGATCAGCTTTTCCGGCATATCAACCAGCTCGTCCACCAAACCGGCCTTCAGCGCCTTTTCCTGACGCAGTTGCTTGCCTTCTGCCAGCAGTGGCAGGGCTGCTTCCAGTCCCAGCTTTGCGGTGAGGCGGACAACGCCGCCAGCACCCGGCAACAGACCGAGTGTCGCCTCTGGCAGGCCAACAACGGCCTTTGGAGAGTTGAGCAAAATGCGGTGGTTACAGGCAAGGCAAATCTCGAAGCCCCCACCAAGCGCGGCACCGTTGATGGCCGCAACCACTGGCACTGGCAGCTTTTCCAGCTGGCGCAGCGGGGCTTTCATCTCTTCCACGTAGGCGAAGATGTCTTCCGGGTCCATACTACCGTGGAGCATCTCTTCCAGATCACCACCTGCAAAGAAGGTCTTTTTAGCAGAGGCGATGATGACACCGGAAAGGCCCTCTTCAGCAGACAGCTTGGCCATCAGCTCTTTCATGCCTTCAAACCAGGCACGGGTCATGGTGTTTGCGGACTTGCCAGCTGAGTCAAACGTGATTGTAACAATGCCGCTGGCGTCTTTTTCGTAAGTGTATTCAGACATGGTCTTCCCCGTTATACGCGCTCAACGATGGACGCGATGCCCATGCCGCCGCCAACACACATGGTGATCAAGGCACGCTTCTGGTTCCGTCGTTCCAGCTCATCAATCATGGTGGACACTAGCATGCCGCCGGTTGCGCCCAGTGGGTGACCCATGGCGATCGCACCGCCAACCACGTTCAGCTTCTCGTCCGGTACATTGAGGTCCTTCTGCAGACGCATCATGACAGAGGCAAAAGCCTCATTGATCTCAACCAGATCAATATCGTCAATGGTCAAGCCAGCCTTGGCGAGTGCCTTCTTGGAAGCTGGTCCCGGTCCGGTGAGCATGATGGTTGGGTCAGATGCCGTCACAGCAACTGAGAGCACGCGGGCGCGAGGTGTCAGACCCATGTCCTTACCGGCCTGTTCGCTGCCGAGCAGGATCAAGGACGCTCCATCCACGATGCCGGAGGAGTTGCCCGGAGTGTGGACGTGGTTGATTTTTTCAACTTCCGGATAGCGCACCAGTGCAACAGCATCAAAGCCCATGGCCCCGTGCTTTTCAAAGCTTGCACGCAGGGAGCCGAGGGTCTGCATGTCTGTTTTCGGTTTGATGAAGTCGTCTTTTTCTAAAACAATGATGCCGTTCTCGTCTTTGACCGGCACAACGGACTTGTCAAACCAACCGTTATCGCGTGCGTGCGCTGCCCGCTGCTGGCTGGCAACGGCTGTTGCGTCCACATCATCACGGCTCCAGCCCTCAATAGTGGCAATCAGGTCTGCACCAATGCCTTGCGGTACGAAGCCAGTAGCGAGCACGGTTTCAGGGTCTTCGCTGAACGGTCCGCCATCAGTGCCCATAGGCACACGGCTCATACTTTCATATCCGCCCGCGCAGATCATATCTTCCCAGCCGGATGCAATACGCGCTGCGGCGGTGTTGAAGGTATCCAAGCCAGAGGCGCAGAAACGGTTGACCTGAGCGCCAGCCACGGTCTGGTCCCAGCCCGCTTTCTGCAGGGCGATCTTCGGCAGAACAGCGCCCTGTTCACGTACCGGGGTTACGCAGCCCATCACGACATCATCCACCCGGGAAGTATCGAGGTCGTGTCGGCCCTGCATCTCGGAGAGCAGGGTGGTCACCAGATTGATTGGTTTGACTTCGTTGAGGGATCCATCCGGCTTTCCTTTGGAACGCGGAGTGCGGATCGCATCGTAAACGTATGCTGTCGTCGCCATGTGTTTCTACCGTGTCTTGTGATCTTCAAACAGATTAAGGACCGGGGCAACCAGGTCGCCCCGATTGAACTCATGCAATTTCGCGGTTTTGATCTTCCCAGAACGGTTCGCGAAGTTTGTTCTTCAAAACTTTGTTCATGGCAGAGAGTGGCAGTTCCTCTACCAGCGACATGGAGCGCGGGCATTTGTAGCCAGCAATGCGCTCTTTTGTGTGGGCGCGGATCTCTTCAAAAGTCGGGGTTTTGCCTTCCTTTGGTACAATCACCGCATGAACAGCCTCACCGTAGGTCTCGTCAGGAATGCCGATCACCGCCACCATGGACACATCCGGATGCGTGGAGATCGCGCTTTCCACCTCGGCGGTGTACACATTCTCTGCACCTGTAATGATCATGTCCTTGAGCCGGTCTTTCAGCGAGAGGATACCCATGTCATCCACCATGCCGACATCACCTGTGCGGTAACCGCCATTGCGCAGCACTGCTGCTGTCTGGTCCGGAGCATTGTAGTAGCGTTTCATGACAGCTGGAGAATACAGCACCACCTCACCAATTGTGTTGGTTGGCAGTTCATTGCCGTCCTCATCTTCAATGCGCAGTTGGATGAGCGGCGAGGCGGCCTGCCCGGCTGCACCAAAGCGCATGAGTTCGCCTTCGTGAAATTGCCTTGCAAGGAACGTCGCCGCCCCAGCTTCTGTCATGCCGTAAACCTGCATGAGATCGGTCTTTGGGAATTTCTCCTGAATCAGCTTCAGCAGAGCCTCAGAAATAGGCGAGGCGCCGTAATAAAGCTGTGACACACGCAAGAAGTCTTCAGAGTTAAACTCCGGAGCGTGCATCAGCATCTGGAACATGGCCGGTGCCATGAGGAAGGACGAAACGTCGAAGTTCTTAACCGCAGCCACCACAATATCCGGACGGAACATCGGCACGATCAGCGACGGCTTGTTCTGGATGAGGCGAGCCAGCAGCAGGCCATAACCAGAAAGATGGAACAGCGGCATGACCAGAAGCGCAGGCCGGTCATGGTAAGGAACGCCGTTGGCAGCAACAATGTTGGCACTGGCGAGCATGGAACTATGGGTGTGGACGACACCTTTCGGGAAACCGGTGGTGCCGCCGGTGTAGCTCATGAAGCATTCGGTCTCGACATCACGGCCCAGCTCCAGCGCAATCGGCTCACTCAGGCAGTCTGCATAGGCTTTGGTGCCTTCAGGTTGCTCTTTCTCTCCCACATGGATGAAATGCTTCAGGCTATCTGCGCGCTCTTTGATGGCCGCCACCATAGGCGAGAACGTATCGTCATAAACGATGGCCTCCATGCTGGAGTGACCGATGGCGTAAAGCATCTCTTCCGCAGACCAGCGGATGTTGAGCGGAACGGAGATCATGCCCGCAATCATGGTGCCGATCATCGCCTCCACATACTCAGCGGAGTTGAGGCTGAGAATGGCAACGCGGGCGCCCGGCTCAAGGCCAAGGTCTTGCAGACCTTTTGCAAACTGGCGAGTGCGCTTCGCAAACTGCGGATTGCTGAAGGCACGACCACCAAGGTCTTTAAACAACGGAATACCGGTGTCCACCTTCTGCAGATGGTTCACGAGCATATCAAAATTCATGGCACCTGCCGGTACCCCAGTATGTGTTCCAACCATAATCCCCTCCCAAGTCATAGGTTGAACAGCGCAGATGTGCGCTGTGCGTTTTAAAATGTGACGCCTGTTCTCCTCGTGGTGCGCTGATTTTGGCGCTTATTGTTTTTCAGGCAATGATGGTATCAATGAATACGCTGCCGGTTTCAGCAGAGTGATATCGAGGCTTGGATGCAGTTTTTGCTGCAGTGCTACCCCAAGCAAATAACTTCCGATGGAAACGGCCTGAATGGCTGAATCCAGATCCTGCGGGAACACGCCCTCCGCTTTGCCGCGCTCCAGATAAGAGACAAGCAGCCGCTTTACGAACTCGTGCGCGCGTTTCACCGCATCTCCTAAAAGAGCATAATCTGTAACGCTGCCCGCCATCAGTGCGAAATAGGCCTGATAGCTGGGCTTGTTCTGCAAATCCTCGAAGTGAATGTCGATATACTGCCGGATCGCCTCCCTCGCGTTTGTCTCCGGCGGAATCTGCCGGGTAACGTGTGCCTCGGTCTCGCTCACCATGCGGTCGATCAGCTTGACGAACATCTCGTCTTTTTTGCCAAGCCGTTGAATGGTGAGACCGCGGCTGTACCCCGCTTTCAGGCCGATGCTCTCACAGGTCGCCATCTGAACACCTTCTGCGTTGATAATGCTCACCAGCGCGTCAAAAAGCTTGCGTTCAGATTCCTCCCGCCGTTCTGCCTGTGTCTTCTTTTTTTCCAAATCAGCCAACATTCACTCAATTTAATTGTTGAACGTTTAGCAAATAAACTGAGGTGAGTCCATGACGCAAACGTCAGATCATCAATGAATGAGCCTAAGGAATAAGAGGAGGCGATTGCAACTGACAGGAAATATAACTCGCGCGTTTATTTGCTCGCTGTCTTTAACGGGCGTGTCTTGTGTGCAAAGAGCGTTTGCATCCGCCAGCTAATGCGAGACCGCACCTTAAAGCACATCTGTTGTAATCGCTTTGCATCTTTGATTGATATTCGACGGAAGGGCTCAGTTGTTATTACTGTATCAATGGCAGGTGTGCTAATCGGTTGGAATTCAAACTTGCAACTATCGCTATGGGCATAAAACTGATTTCGCATAGTGAGTAATTCTGAATGCAGCTCGTTTTCCTCATCATCATATTGAAGCAGCTCTTCAGGAAAAGAGGGCCAACCGTAACTTTTTGTAAATGGTCGGCAATAAGACACAACTAAAGAAGTTGTGTAAACAGTCTGCTGATTATAAATAGATCCACGGCGCGACCAGGGAAAGCCGTGCCATTTCTTCTTCAGGATCATTTCTACGCAATATAAAGCGATCCCGATGTCTGCTGCGCTAGCATAAAGCTTTCCATAGAGTTTAAGGTTATCAGCACCAATATCTACTTTTACATCATGCATAGCTGGCAAACATCCATATTCTGCAGGAAATGAGATCAAATTCGTAGAAAATCAGGTCTTACTACAAAGTGCAAACCATCTTAAATTAGAGTATTCTGGATAGCTTTGGCTAATTCGGTAGGTTTCTATGCCCCAGTATCGATAGTTAAAACTAAACAGAGTAGGCTATAACAGTATGAAATCTAGTTTTTGCGTATCTAACCTCAATTTTGATGTGAATAACATCAGAACTAGTACGTATAGAGATACTACGGATCGAACTTTCCCGATCGCCCTGCCATGATACCGACCGAACTAGCACTACGGAACAAGCAAAACATGCCCACTTTCGTGGATTTTTCGCAGGATTCCGGCATTTCTATGAGTCGCGTTTTGTGGAAAATATATTCCATATTCTAAAATTGCGGTTCAGTTAGTCCAAATACCTGCATCATAAATACATCAGATGTTGAAGCGCGTCTTCAAAACGGGCGGTAAAGCCCTGTATTCTGGTTGAATCCCATCAGGAAAATCCTTTTGCCACCTAATGAGTTTGATGCACCGTTTCAGCTCGGTTTCCATGTCGTGTGTAATTACGAAATCCATCTGATCATTCTCAAGCAGCTTGCGTGAGTTTTCGTTCAACTCATGGCCGACAAAGGTGATCGGCGAACCCAGCTCACCAATTGCTTTTGCGATGCCCGTATTTCCGCCTGCAACATTGTAAATACCAAGTGGCCTTGCGCCTTCATCCAATCGCTTTTTGAACAACTGATAGACGGTCTCCGCATCATCGTTAGAGTTGATGATCTCGGAAATGGTGATATTGGGGTAATCCTTGCGCAGCAACCGCCGGAAACCAGTCTCCCGCCCTTCCTGACAGTGGTAATGCGCACTGGTTGCAAGGAAGACTTCACCTGTCTTCCCGCCAGAGAGTTTCCCCAGCAACTGGGCAGCACACAGGCCTGCTGCGATTTGATCCATCCCAACGTAACCAAGGTGTTTCGGGCTTTGCTGGTCTGTTGTCAGGCAGATCACCGGCGTTCCGGTTTCGCTGATTTCTTCAATAGCGCGGGTGATAGCAGGATGTTCACGCACAGCAATAATAATGCCGTCATATTTGCTTACCCAGGAGATCATCCGCTCTGAAAACACACTCGGCTCAAAGTCTTTGGTGTGCGAAGAAAAGCACTTGAACCGCACATTGGGATCATCCCCGTAGCGCTGATCAACCAGTCCCATAAGCTCTTCAATGAAACTCGTTCCAGAATCCACCAGCAACCCAACGGTTATTGGAGAAACTTTTTCTAAGGTAACCTCTTCGGGTTCTTTCAGCTCCACCAGTGCCTTGTGAACCAGCCCCACTTTGACCTTGGAAACACCACCCCGTTTATTGAGGACACGGTCAACTGTAGCGGTCGAAACACCTGCCTTGTTTGCAATGTCCAACACACTCGGATTCTGCCAGCTGCCACGCCTCATATATATCACCTTTGATTGTTAAGCCATCAAAACGATCAATCTTGACACCGAAATTCACATTTTGACTTCACGGGAGCAAACCTTCCAAAATATTGAAATGATGGAATATTCGTTCTCTCATCCCGATTTTACATGTAATTTCAGACTCTAAATTGACAGGTACCAGTACTTACATATGATCTTTAGCAGATCAAATTGATGTTTATACATCGGACATTGGGAGAAGTCGTTTGTCGGGAAACATCAACTTCGCGTTGAACCATATGCTTGCACCTCAAATGACGCTGGACGCGTTTTTTGGCATGGCTGCCTCCATGGGGATCAATGCCGTAGAAATCCGCAATGACATTGCTGGCAATCCGTTTGAGCAGAAAACACCAGCAGAAGACGTCAAAGCACTCGCTGAAAAGCATAGCGTCGAAATCATCAGCATCAATGCCCTTCAGCGTTTTAACGAGTGGTCAGATACTCGTCTTGCTGAGGCAAACGAACTCATCGGCTTTGCTGAGCGGTGTGGTTCCAAAGCTCTCGTCATGTGCCCGGTCAATGACCATGACTATGGCAAGAGCGATGATGAGCTGGCAGCGAACCTGCGTCAGTCTCTGAAAGAACTCAAGCCTCTGCTGGAAACCGCCGGTGTCACCGGTCTGGTTGAGCCTCTCGGCTTCCCGCAGTGCTCCTTGCGCCTCAAGGCAGACGCCGTTGCCGCAATCCGCGATGTGGACGGTGAGGGCGTGTTCAAGCTGGTGCATGATACGTTCCATCATCACCTGGCTGAAGAAACCGAGTTCTTTGCGGACCAGACAGGTCTCATGCACATTTCCGGCGTGGAAGATCCAGACCTTTCCATCGCGCAAATGTTGGATGATCACCGCCTGTTGGTGAGTAAAGCCGACCGTTTGGGCAACGCAGCGCAGATCAAAACCATGCTTGCCAACGGGTACACAGGTCACGTGTCTCTGGAGCCATTTTCTCCAGTTGTGCATGCTCTTGAAAACGTGGTGGACGCCACGCAGGCAAGCTTTGATTTCCTGAAAAAAGAATTACAGGCGGCAACCGCCGCCTGATCATACCAGGCGACTGATTTCGCTAAATAATTTGGCGTAGATGGGGATCTGCGCCAGCATAATCTTGGGAGAAGTGCCAAATTTCGGCACGGAGGAGGAACTAATGAAACGTACTCTATTGGCTCTAGCTGCATCGGCAATGATGACAACCAGCGTCATGGCTGAGAACATCGGCGTTTCAATGGCTTATTTTGATGATAACTTCTTGACCATCCTGCGCAACGCGATGGGCGACGAAGCAGCCAAAGCTGACGGCGTTGAAATTCAGTTTGAAGACGCACGCGGCGACATCGGTAAGCAGATCGACCAGGTACAAAACTTTGTTGCACAGGGCGTTGACGCAATCATCGTGAACCCGGCTGATACATCCGCAACACCGCGCATCACCAAACTGGCCAACAGTGCCGGCATTCCACTTGTTTACGTAAACCGTAAGCCAGAAGACAAAGAACTGCCTGAAAAGGTTGTGTTCGTGGGCTCTGACGAAGTTGTTGCTGGTCGCTTGCAGATGGAAGAACTGGCCAAGCAGATGGGTGGCAAGGGTAACGTTGCTATCATGCTCGGCGAACTGGCGTCCAACGGCACACGTGGCCGTACACAGGGCGTTAAAGAAGTTCTTGGCAGCTACCCAGACATCAAGGTTGTTGAAGAGCAGACCGCTGACTTCCAGCGTTCTGAAGCAATCGACCTGATGAACAACTGGATTGTTTCCGGCACCAAAATCGACGCTGTTGCTGCAAACAATGACGAAATGGCTCTGGGCGCTCTGATCGCCATGAAGCAGGCTGGCATTGCGTCCAGCGACATCGCAGTTGCTGGTGTTGATGCTACTCCAGATGCACTCGTTTCCATGGACCGTGGCGAAATGTTCGCAACTGTATTCCAGGACGCGAAAGGCCAGGGCGCAGGCTCTGTGAAAGCTGCTCTGAAGCTGGCTCGCGGCGAAAAAGTGGACACCATCGTTTGGATCCCATTCAAGCTGGTAAACAAAGCAAACCTTGGCGAGTTCCTCAACAAGTAAGCAGCTGAGCGGAAGGCTTTGCAGCCTTTCGCCTTGCTCTGGCGCGCGTTTCCTTCTCTCGGCTTTTGTCTCATGAGAAGAATGCGCCCAGCCTCCAAGTGATCAAGCTTCCGGGCCAGGCACCCGGAAGCCCCTCACACTGCCAGCAGAAAAATGGAGTTCACGGACTGTGAGTTTAAGCACACAAGAGGCGGTACGTGAGAATAAGGGTGCCGCAGCCCCACAAAAATACCTGCTAGAAGTCGATAGTGTGCGCAAGGAGTTCCCCGGTGTTGTTGCACTGGATGATGTGAACCTGCGCATCCGACCCGGCACAGTTCATGCCCTCATGGGAGAAAACGGGGCGGGCAAATCCACCCTGATGAAGATTATTGCAGGCATCTATCAACCAGACCGCGGAGAAGTTCGTCTGAGTGGCAAACAGGTCCACATGACCACGCCGCTGGATGCGCTGGAACAGGGCGTTGCCATGATCCATCAGGAACTCAACCTGATGCCGTTCATGACAATTGCCGAAAACATCTGGATCCGCAGAGAACCGCTGACGAAGCTCGGGTTTGTTGATCATAAAGCGCTGCGTGACAATACAAAAAAGCTGTTCGACCGGCTGAACATCAATCTGGATCCGGAAACTGAAGTTCGTGACCTGTCCATCGCCAACCGTCAGATGGTCGAGATTGCAAAAGCGATTTCCTATGAATCTGATGTGCTGATCATGGACGAGCCAACCTCGGCTCTGACAGACCGCGAAGTTGAGCACCTGTTCCAGATCATCGCGAGCCTGAAGGCAGAGGGAAAAGGCATCGTCTACATCACTCATAAGATGGACGAGGTTTTCGAGATCGCTGATGATGTCTCCGTTTTCCGCGATGGTAAATACATCGGCACCGATCTCGCCAGCAACTTGGACAGTGATCAGCTCATCCGCATGATGGTGGGCCGCGAGATCACCCAGATGTTTCCGAAAGAGGAAGTGCCAATCGGCGATGTGGTCCTTTCCGTGAAGGATCTGTGTCTGGACGGCGTGTTCGAGAACGTGAACTTCGATCTGCGTGCAGGTGAAATTCTCGGCGTTGCAGGTCTGGTGGGCTCAGGCCGCACCAACGTGGCAGAGACCATCTACGGCGTGACCCCGGCAACGGGGGGCAGCATCAGCGTGTTCGGCGAGACGGTTGAGATCAAAACGCCAGCAGAGGCCATGGGCCACGGTATGGCGTTGCTAACCGAGGACCGCAAGGACACCGGTCTGTTCATGATGCTCGACATTCAGGAAAACATGCAGATCGCGCTTCTCAGTCAGGATCATGTGAAAGCCGGGTTTGTGGCCGAAAGCGCTGTCTCCAAGCTGTGCACGGAAATGAGCGAAGCCCTTCGCGTTAAAACACCGGGTATGAACGAGCGCATCGAGAACCTGTCTGGGGGCAACCAGCAGAAGGTTCTGATCGGTCGCTGGCTGCTGACCAAACCTCGCATCCTCATTCTGGATGAGCCAACCCGCGGCATCGACGTGGGCGCAAAGGCTGAAATCCATAAGCTCATTACCAAACTGGCCGGTGAGGGCGTTGCTGTTCTCATGATCTCATCCGAGATGCCTGAGGTGCTGGGCATGAGTGACCGCGTGATGGTGATGCATGAAGGACATGTCACCGGAATTCTGGATCGAGCTGAAGCAGATCAGGTCAGCGTTATGCGCCTTGCTTCCAACTAAGAGTTTTCATGCGCGGCAGCTTTAAGCGCCCGACGCAGAGATTGAAAGGACTTGCCAGATGGCAAATGCAACTGATGTAGCTGAGACAAATGCTCCAGCTCGAAAACTGCCGGTAGAGGCCAACATCTTCCTCGTACTGATCGGCATTGCAGTCTTTTTTGAAATTCTGGGCTGGATTGTGAAGGGTGACACCTTCCTGTTTAACCCACAGCGCTTGCTGATTATGGTTCTGCAGGTTTCCATCATCGGCCTTCTGGCTATTGGCGTGACGCAGGTGATCATCACCGGCGGTATTGACCTGTCCTCAGGCTCAGTGCTTGCTCTATCGGCCATGGTTGCCGCCAGTTTCGCGCAAACCTCTGACTATACCCGTGCTGTCTTTCCAATGTTCACGGACATGCCGTTCCTCGTACCAGTATTGGCTGGTATCGCCGTCGGGGCCTTAGCCGGGTTCATAAACGGGTCGTTGATAGCCTACACGGCCATCCCTCCGTTTATCGCAACTCTGGGCATGATGGTAACAGCACGCGGTCTGGCACGTTACTACACCAAAGGTCAGCCGATCAGCCTGCTTTCTGAAGAGTACATGTGGCTCGGTTCCGGCACCATTCCGGTGATCATCTTCCTGATGGCTGCGTTTATCTTCCACATTGCCCTGCGTTTCACCCGCTATGGCAAGTTCACCTATGCAACTGGTGCAAATGTTCAGGCGGCAAAAGTCTCCGGCATCAACGTTGGCCGTCACTTGATCAAAGTGTACACCCTTGCTGGTTTGCTGGCTGGTCTTGGCGGTGTGGTTGCCGCAGCGCGAGCTGGCAGTGGACAGGCAGGTATGGGCCTTGCATATGAGCTTGACGCCATCGCTGCAGCTGTTATTGGCGGAACAAGTCTTGCAGGCGGCGTTGGTCGCATCACAGGCACCGTCATCGGAACCATTATTCTGGGTACAATGATGAGTGGTTTCACGTTCCTTGGTATTGATGCTTACATCCAGGACATCGTGAAAGGTGGTATCATTGTAGCTGCAGTGGTTGCGGATCAGTATCGCCAGCGCAAGCGGGCCAAGGTCTGATCAAACCGCGAAAGAATTTAGGCTAAAACCTCCCACGGATGATGCCTAATACCCGAGCAGGAGAGCCCTCGTCCGGCCTCCTGCTCATTTTTTATCTGCAAAGTTTTGGGCAGCGAACCACCTGTTAGATATAGGCCTTCGACAGCTCCGCCTCGCGCACATCAACCTTTGATCCGGTGCGGGAAGAGCTCTCAACCGCCTCAATGAGCGCATGCACCATCAACGCATCATGGCCAGTTACTTTCGGGTCGCGGTGCTCAATGATGCTGAGGGCGAAATCGTCAATAAGATCCCGGTGCCAGTCGCATGGAAACGCCATTGGGTTAGCCCCGCCGCCCGTTCCATCCTTGGTTCCGCTGCGTTCACCAAACACATCGATAGATCCGTCACGATACGTCACCGTCAGCTTGCTGCCTTCCAGATGGGCAGAGGCCTTTGAGCCATCCAGCACCAGCGTTTCTTTTGCATCGGGAAAGGTGGCTGTGGTCGCCATGATGGACCCGACAGCCCCGCTGTGAAACTCAATACCAGCCGTGGCGAAATCTTCTGCTTCCATCTTATGTGCCGAGGTCGTTGCACACATGGCCTGCACGGACTTTGCCGGGCCAGTCAGGCTCAACATCAGGTCCAGCACATGAATGGCCTGCGTGATCAGCACACCGCCGCCATCGCGTGCATAGGTGCCCCGGCCTGACTGATCATAATAGGCCTGATCTCGCCACCACGGGATGTTCGCCCGCACCAGGTGAATATCGCCCAAAGCCCCCTCTGAAAGCAACGTCCTCAGCTGCTTTGCACCTTCGCGGAAGCGGTGTTGAAACACGACACCGTATTTGACGCCTGCATAGTCGCAAAGCTCAACCAGTTCAGCCGCAGCATCATAGGTCCGTTCCAGCGGCTTTTCTGTCAGGATGTGTTTGCCTGCACCGGAGAACAGCTCAACCAGTTCATGACGTTGATCGGGTGGGGTCAGCAGAAGAACCGCATCAATCTCCGGATCACCGGCAATCTGCTCGGGGCTGTCAAAGCATGGCCAGCCATATTGCTCAGAGACAGCCTCTGCCCTAACCTTTGTTCGGGTATAGAGACCTGCGACTTCAATGTGATTTCTCAGCAGGTCAAGCGCTTCCAGATGTGGTTTTGCGGCCATTCCCAAACCAACGACGGCCAGACTGATCGAGGGCATTCAGAGGAATTCCTTCTGCGGTACATATATCAGGCAGTATTTATACCAGTTTAGGTTGCCCCAGAAGAACGTGGAAACCCTGAGTCCAGAAAAACGGTTCGTTGCCGCAGCAACGAACCAGTTCAGGGGAACTTATACAGGAGACTCCAGCCGCATTTCCGTCCGAGCATCAAACATATGCAGCTTTTCTTTAATGTAAGACACATGAACCTGAGTGCCTTCAGCGATATCAGGCCGGTCGAGTGTGAAGATTTTAAGGCTGTCTTGTCCAACACGCACATGAACCAGCGTGGAAAGGCCCATGGGTTCAATCAGATCCACAGTTGCCGGCAGACTTGCAGGCCCTTCCTCTACAATCATTAGATGTTCTGGTCTTACGCCCAGAATGACGTCCATCCGATCCTTCAAACCCGAGCTTTCCGGCAGAATAATCTGGTGTCCCTGATCTGTCTGAAGGTGATACCCGTCACCAGATGCCGAGGCTGTGCCCTTAATAAAGTTCATGGCTGGAGAGCCGATAAACGAGGCCACAAAAACATTGGCTGGCTTGTCGTAGATTTCCAGCGGCGTACCAACCTGCTGAATATATCCATCATGCATGGCTACGATTCTGTCGGCCATGGTCATCGCTTCAATCTGATCGTGCGTCACATAAATAGACGTGGCATTGAGCTTGCGATGCAGCTTGCGGATTTCCGAGCGCATTTGCTCGCGAAGGCGCGCATCCAGATTGGAGAGCGGCTCATCGAACAAAAACGCTTGCGGATCACGCACAATCGCCCGCCCCATTGCAACGCGCTGACGTTGACCGCCGGAGAGGGCTTTAGGACGCCGTTCCAGAAGGCCGTTCAGACCAAGAATGCTGGAGACACCATTGACGGCGCTGGCGATCTTTTCCTTCGGTGATTTGCGAAGGGTCATCGCATAGCTGATGTTCTCCTCCACACTCATATGCGGATAGAGCGCATAAGACTGGAACACCATGGCAATGTCCCGATCCCGCGGTGGTAGATCATTAATGATCCGCTCGTTGATCGAGATCGAGCCGGATGTCACTTCCTCCAGCCCCGCAATCATACGCAGCAAGGTGGATTTGCCACAGCCGGACGGGCCAACCAGCACAATAAACTCACCATCCTGAATGTTCAGGTCAATACCGTGCAGAACTGCGGTGTTTCCGTAGGATTTGGTTGCCTCGGTGATTTGAATAGAAGCCATAGGGTACCTCGTTATCCTTTGACCGCACCGGCGGTAAGACCCTGCACCAGATAACGCTGGATGAGGAAGAAGAAGATTGCTGCTGGAATGAGAGCCAGGAAACCCGCCGCCATCATCTGCCCGAAATCGACAGAGAACTTGGAGACGAACGTGAGCAAACCAACCGGGAAGGTGACTGCATCCGGACTGCTGACCAACATGAGCGCAAAGAGCAGCTCGCTCCACGCTGCGGTGAACACAAAGCCAAGCGTGGCTGCAATGCCCGGCAGGGTGAGCGGGAAGATGATCTTCACCAGCGCCCCAAAGCGGGTATTGCCGTCAATCATGGCTGCTTCTTCAAGGTCTTTGGGAATGCCATCAAAAAACGACTGCATCAGAAAGGTCGCAAACGGAACGTTGAAGGCCGTGTAGACCACCACAAGTCCAAGCAGACTGTCCGTCAGCCCCAGCGGCGTGAGAATGCGGAAGATCGGCGCAATCAGCATGACCAGTGGGAACATTTGGGTGATCAGCATCAACACGATGATGACCGCCTTGCCCCGGTAGTGAAACCGCGAAAACGAATAGCCCGCCGCCGCTGCAATCAGCGTGGAAATGAAAGCGGTTGAGCCTGACACGATAGCCGAGTTGATAAAGAACTGCGGAAAGTCCGTATCTGTCATCACCTGCGTGAAGTTGGTCCACGTCATTTCCGAGGGCCACATGCGGATGCCCTCTGAGTAAAGCAGTTTAGTCGGTGTCACCGCGACCTTGAACAGCCAAAAAAGCGGAAACAGCGCAAAGAACAGATAGCAGGCGAGCAGGCCGTAATGGACACTCCAGTCCACCACCCGTTGGCCCTTTGATTTTGCATAGTATGCCATAACAGAGCCTCAGGTTTCGCGCAGCAGACTGCGTCTGATGAAGATGATGGAGACGGCATAGGCCATCAACAGAACCAGCAGCACAGCCGCAATTGCGGAGGCATAGCCAAAGTCCAGACGACGGAAAGCCTGCGTGAAAATATAACTGGAAACGATCTGCGTTGAATCTGCCGGTCCGCCATTGGTCATGACGATGATGAGATCCGCAAAGTTGGCGATCCAGATGGTGCGCAGCATCAGCGTAATCGCAATAGTCGGCGCCAGAAACGGCAGTGTGATACTGACAAACTGCTGCTTGCGGCTCGCGCCATCGATGGATGCGGCCTCGTAAATCTCACCTGGAATGGATTGAAGCGCAGCCAGCAAAGTGATCGCAAAAAACGGGATTCCGAACCAGATGTTGGCAACGATGGGTCCCCACATGGCGAGGTCAGGATCTGACAGAATATTGGTTGGTTCGCTCAGGATGCCGAGCGCAAACAGCCATTGGGGCAGGGGGCTGATGACTGGATTGAACATCCATGCCCAGTTGAGGCCAGACAGGAATGCAGGCACCGCCCATGGCAGAAAAACAAGCGACTGGATGATACGCCGTCCCGGAAAAGTGCGGTTGAGCAGCAGAGCGAGCGTTAAACCCAGAAAGAACTGAAAGAACAGTGAGCTGACTGTCCACCAGAAGGTATTGTAAAGGGCGTTATGGAAGTTTTGGTCATGCCAGACCGCCTCAAAATGCGCAAAGCCCACATAACCGCCACTGAACGGATTGAGGATGCGGATGTCTCTGACTGTGTAGGTCAGGCCAACCACCAGCGGCACCATCATCACAGTCACCAAAAGCACAATGGCAGGGGCTGCGTAAAAGTAGGGCTCAAATCGGGATAGGAATCTGCGGGAAGTCACACCCTGCCGACTGGCAGGGTGTGTTCCAAGGTCTGTGGCAGCTGTCATCACTGTTTAGCCAGCCACTTTTTCTGTGCTGTTGTGAGGTAATCCCCCCACTCCTTGCCAAGCTCTTCCGCAGACTTGCGGCCAAGCAGAGCCTCCTGACTGGTGCGGATGGAGATGGAATCTTTGAAGAACGCAAACTCTTCAAGATGTGTTGGCATTGTCAGCGGGTGGACGTCCGGATCGGACAGCTCTTCAAACCAGCCAGCAAACTGCGGCGTGTTGTAGTGCGGATCACTTTCTGCATCTTTGTAGATCGGCAGAGTTCCCACACGCTTGGACCACTCAAGGTTCGCATCACGGCTTTGAAGCTTCGCAATCAGCTTCCAGGAGGCGTCTTTGTCTTCGCTGTCAGCAAACATGGACCAGCCCGCATACCCGATGGTTGGGTAGGCCTTGCCATTTGGACCTTTTGGCATGGTGGTCACACCAAAATCATTCGGGTCCATGCGCTGCGAAATGCCAATGAGTGCATCCGGATCCTGATCAAGCATGGCACATGTGCCGGAGTAGAAGCCTGCCACAATCTCGTTGAAGCCCCAATTCAGGCTGTCTTTTGGTGCAAGACCATCCTGATAGAGGTCCACCATGAACTGTGCACCCTTGATCCACGCATCTGTGGACATGATGCTGTTGCCTTCCTCATCAAAGAACTGATCTGTGCCAGCTGCCGTTGCCCCAAACACGGCCCAGCCATTCAAACCGCCAGAGCCACCGCGCAGACAGAAGCCGTACTTGCCGGGAAGAGCCGATACTTTTTCAGCTGCATCACGGAAGTCATCCAATGTCACAGGTGGTTTTTCAACACCCGCTTCCTTGAAGAGCTTCTTGTTGTAGAACATGGCGCGCAGATAGAAGCCGTAGGGCAGCATGTAAGCTGTACCAGAACCACTGCGTGCCATCTCAATGGTGCGGGCATTCAGCTTGTCGGTGCCATCCCAGCTCTTCAGGTAGGGCTCAAGGCTTTCCAAAGCGCCGTTATTGGCATAAAGCGCAGCCCATGTGTCTGGCATTTCAACCACATCCGGTGTTTGACCAGCAGAAACCATGGTCGCGAATTTCTCGAAAGCCTGTCCCCAAGGCAACGAGATGATTTCGACATTGGTGCCCGGGTTTTCCGCTTCAAACTCCGAAACAATACTCTGCAAAACCTTGGTACGTTCCGGGCTTGTGATCACTTCCACCAGTCGAAGATTGGTTTCAGCAGCTGCCGGACCTGCAATAGCTGTTGCCACAAGACTTGCGGCCAATAATTTCTTCAAACTCATAATTGCCTCTCCTCTAGCAATGTTATTCTGATGCTGCCCCTAACGCTTCTTCGAGGTCCCCCCAGAGATCCTCAGGGTCTTCAAGGCCAACATTCAGGCGAACGACGTGCGGTGACACGCCAAAGAATGCGGTTGAGTTTGGTCCTCCCGATTGAATGAGAGAGGCCTGCGCAGGGCAAATCAGGCTTTCATGCCCGCCCCAACTCACACCCATTTTGAAAATTTTCAGGTGGTTACACAGTGCTTCGACGCTGACATTGTCTGCCAGTTCAATTGAAAAGAGACCGGAGGTTCCACGCAAACCCGGATGGGCCTTATTCTGGAACGCCGGATGAAAAACAGTTTTCACGCATGGATGTTCAGCCAGTCGCTTGGCAATCTCCATCCCAGCCTGCTCATGGGCTTTCATACGGATTGGCAATGTGCGCAGGCCGCGCAACAACAGCCACGCCTCAAACGGTGCGATCTTGCTGCCCAGATACTGGGTCACTTCCCCGCGGATTTGCGCCACACGCGCAGCAGACGTGGCGATCACCCCCGCAACCACATCACTGTGGCCGCTGATGTACTTGGATGCCGAATGGACCACAATATCGCAGCCCAGCTTGATCGGGTTCTGGAAGATGGGCGAGGCCCAACTGTTGTCGATGATCGTTGTGACACCGGCTTCTCTGGCTCGGGCGCACAACGCTTTCACATCATGGGCCTCCATGATCCAGCTGGTCGGGCTTTCCAGATAAAACAGAGCATGCCCGGGCAAGGCAGCTTCAACCGTCGCCAGATTGCCGCCATCGATGTAATCAACGCTCACACCAAACTTGCGCAGGAAGATTTCAAAGAAACGGAAAGTGTCCGGATAAACATGTTTGACGGACAGGATCCGGTCACCGGGCTTCACCACAGACAGGATGGCTGATGAAATAGCGGCCATACCACTGGAAAGCGCCAGTGCATCTTCAGCACCCTCCAGCTTGGCAATCTTCTCCTCAAACGCACGGACGGTTGGATTAATGCCGCGCGTATACACCGGGCGGTTGATCTTGCCCGCGAAGGTTTCACACATCTCCTGATAGGACGAGAACGTGAAAAGCGAGTTTTGAAAAATCGGTGGCACGACTGCATCCGCAAAGGATGTTTCATCATGCGCCACGATTGTTGCTGTGTCCTCCCCCCACAGGTCGATCATACTGCGTCCGTTTCCTGTGCCATTTGCACAATATCTTCTTCAACCACGCTCAAAATTTCCAAGGTATGTTTGCGGGCCATCTCCGTGTCTCCAGCGGCAATGGCGTCAAATAATTGTCGGTGAAAAGGAAAAGACCGTCCGGCAAAATCTTTGCGATCGAACGGCATATCAAAAAAGCTCTCAAAAGATTCCCGCATCTGCTGCAACAACTGCTCAAACAGCGGATTGCCTGCAGCGCGGTAAATAGACAGGTGAAACTCAAGGTCTTCCGGGCCAGCCGTCCCATTGAGGTGATGGACCGACTCCATGTGCTCTAACTTGGTGCGCATCTCGTCAATCTCTTCCGGTGTCGCCCGCTTGGCTGCCAGAATAGAGGCTTCAACTTCAAGCGCCCGGCGCACTTCCAGCGTTTGCAACAGGCCATCGCGCTTGGTTGCAATGGACAGCGGCAGGTAAACGGTTTTCTCGGAGAGCGGGCGCTTCAAGTATGTCCCCGACCCCCGACGGATCTCCACTATCCCCAACGCTTGCAAATGGCGGATCACCTCACGAATGGACGAGCGGCCAACCTTTAGGCCGTTCATCAGCTCTCGTTCCGTGGGCAATCTGTCACCGGGCTGCAAGCCTTCCTCCACGATGAAATCTGTCAGCGACTGCAGAATTGCGTCGCTTCTGTCCTCGGTCTTGATTGGCCGAATTTTATTATTGGATGGGCTTGGCACATTAGGCTCCGCACAGATGTCTATTTGATTTCGTCTGCCATCAGACGTCAGACCAATTTTAGAAACAGGAATCTGCGCTTGTAAATACCTACTGTGTACAACCACTGATCTACCGCAGTGCACCCAGGGGGAATGCCGTGAGATATCAGAGAGCTGCGGCAGATATATTAATGTGGCAGGAGGCGGCTGATTTGGAGGGAGTTTTAGAAAAGATTGGCCTGCACGGACACAGACTCGTCCATTGCAATTGATAATAAAATCAATCTGAAGGCTTCAGCTCACAAACACGAGCCGCACAATATTTTAAGAAGCGCTTTCTATTTCAAGCCTAATGCATGCTTCCGCCTGAGCTCTTTTTCAGAATATCAGTCAGCACATGAGACGGTACAGGCAGCATGACCTGACCGAGGGATTTGAGGGTCTCGGCGAAGTTCGCAGCGGCCTGTTCTACTTCTTCGCATCTTTGCGGACAGGTAATGTGCTGCAGGCAAAGCTCAACAGTGTCGACATCATGTTGCAAGCCAGCAATCAGGCCCATAGTCAGGCATTCTTCAACACAAAGATGCTGAGAATCATAAGGGTAGGAGCGTAGCGGGCAGGCTGCGCAGCGCTTTAGTGTGCGTACGTATTGAGACAGACTGGCGAGCGCTACTCCTGCATTTTGATGCCCGAGAACTTCGCTATAAAGGTCCCATGCCATTTCCCAGGGCGTGATGGAACCTGTCTCGAAGCCGGATGACCAGCGGCGATACCCTTCCAGAACCAGTCGTTCCGGTTGGCGTTCCAGGTAAACATCATTTGCCCCAACATCCATGGCCAGCGCCTCTTTCGTGCATCTGGCGATTGCATCACACCGCCAGCAATTTAAATATGAGTATCACAGTATAGTTTAATTGAGCATGGATGTTCAAGCAACAGTTTCACCTCACCAAGCATTTTGCGGTTGAGATCGCTTTGATGCACAGGAAGGTTGTGTCCACTGACAAACCGGGAGGCGTCACGTCTCCCGGTTCTTTTGTGAGGTAAGATCAGAGCCCTGTTAGAACCATGTGCGGTTCGCCATCAGAGGTCTTTTCGCTCGTCATGCCATCCGCATTTACGGTACAGGTCACTCGTTGCCGATAAGCGGAAAAGCTCTTGAAACTCACCACATCAACTGGCTCATCAAAGTGCAGTGTCAGCCGCACCCGGTGGGCTGCGACGGAGCTTTGAACGCCTAGAACTTCGGCAGCAAACCGACGTCCAAGATACTTACCGGCAACCCTGTCACCGGGCCGCAGAAACGACACAGGTGGACGGTTGCCAACGGCAGCATAAAGGGTGTTCCAGTCCTTATAGCCTTGTTGGCGAGCAATAAGCTCCAGTGTCTGGGAGTGCGAAATTGTTTCGCCGCGTTTTTCCAGCGCAGCACGCAGTTGCTTCGCTTGCGTTTTTAACGCGGAAAGGGAAGGAAGAGATCCGGTCATTTCATAGCCTCAAACTATGCGGGATCAACTTGATGGAGCTCGCATTGCCACCAACCCGCTTGTCTGGGCTGAAGTCGCATCTTTTGTTTCAGGCTTCACCATGAGCATAGCTCTGCGAGCGGCAGGAGCCTGACCCCTTGCCGCGCAACCTACAGAGGATGGGTGTTGCTGTCAAACCAAGGTTCAGTACATCTAGTAAAACTTACCACGGGCTGTCACCTGCCAAAGCGTTTCCACGACACCGTCACGTACACCCACATACCAGTCATGAAGGTTACAGGTCGGGTCACAATGCCCCGGAACCAGCTTGATCTTATCGTTGATCCTCAACGAGTTTTGCGGATCCTTAAGGACGCCATGCTCATCTGAATAGTCGAGGCTTTGCAGATCAGGTCGCTCAAACACAGTTGGTGGCCCGGAATCGATGCTGTGTGCCTTCAGCCCTGCATCGCAAACGGCTTGCCCATCTATGTCAATGGACATGATCGAAGTCAGCAGGAACAGGGCATGCTCAAAAGCAGGTAAGTGCTTGCCATCTTTGTCTTTCACTTTGCGGTAGTCCGCATCCATGAAGAGATAGGACCCGCATTGCAACTCGTTGAACACACCGGAGGCTGCTTCAAACGGGTATGAGCCAGTCCCTGCACCACCTACGATATCACAGTGGATCTCTTTGCTTTCCAGCAGGTCTACAGCATCCTTGGTGATCGTGATTGCCGTATCCAGCAGCGCTTTTCGATCAGCGTAATCATAGGCATGTTGCGCAGCGCCCTGATAGGACTGAATGCCCGCAAACCGTAAGTTGGAGGCTGCAATGATTGCAGTTGCCAGCTCCAACACAGCAGCACTATCTGCCACACCACACCGGGTACCTCCGCAATCCAGTTCCACCAGAACTTCCAGCTGTGTTGTGTGTTTGACTGCGGCTTGAGAGAGATCTTCAATATTTGCCAGATTGTCGGTGCAGACTAGGATACGCGCTCCAAGTTTAGGGAGCTGTGCCAAACGATCAATCTTGTATGGATCACACACCTCGTTGGACACCATAATATCCGTGAGGCCCGCTCTCACCAGAGCCTCTGCTTCGCTCACCTTTTGGCAGCACACGCCGCAAGCATTGCCTCGCTCTATCTGTAGTTTTGCAACTTCAGCAGACTTATGCATTTTGCAGTGAGCGCGATGGCGAACACCATACTTGGCAATCTCATCACGCATTTTCAGCAGGTTATGATCAAAGGCATCAAGATCAACAATCAAAGCAGGCGTTTGCACATCATCCAGCTTCATTCCCGGTAGGGCAGGGATGTCATAGCCAAGCGTGTACTGGGAAAGATCAGAGGTCACGGCGAAGTCCTTGCAGCAGGCGTGAGTTCAGTAAGAACGAAACTGAACAGTTAGAACGGCAGAAGCAATGCACCACACACCGCTTCCGCCTGCAAGTCTAGCTCGCCTTGATGTAGCGAATCTTGCCACCTGTCGAAATCGTTTCAGCCGCCCGCAAAATGGATTGGGTGTCGATGCCGTAATGAGCATAAAGATCGGCAATGGTGCCAGTCTGACCAAAGTGCTCTACGCCAAGAGTGCGGATTGTGTTGCCTTTCACCGCACCAAGCCATGCAAGGGTAGCAGGGTGCCCATCCAGCACTGTAATGAGCGAGCAATTGTCCGGCACATCATCAAACAAGCGCTCAATGTGGCTGCGCGCATGCATTGCCCCACGGTCCCGAGCGCGCTGTGCAGCTGTCCACCCTGCATTGAGGCGGTCAGCAGACGTGATTGCCAGCAGACCAACATCACGGCGGTCTTCCGCCATCATCCCAACAGCGTTGATTGCCTCCGGTGCGACGGCACCGGTGTACGCGATCACAACTTCTGCATTCGGTCCCGGCTTGCGCAGCCAATAGGCGCCATCGACAATGTCCTGTTCGTCTTCAGGTGAGATCGTCCGTTGAGGCTGCTCCAGCGGGCGTGTGGACAGGCGCAGGTAGATGGAGCCTCCTGTCTGATCCCGCAACCATGTGCGCTCATCAGGGTCTCCCTCTCCATCGCGCTGCATGTAATCAAACCCAAAGCGCATGATGGTTGCCAACTCATCGACGAAGGCAGGCTCAAACGCGGCAAGCCCGTCCTGAGCCATACCAATCAACGGTGTGCTGATGGACTGGTGGGCCCCGCCTTCCGGTGCCAACGTCACACCGGATGGTGTTGCCACCAACATAAAGCGGGCATCCTGATAACAGGCGTAGTTGAGCTGGTCAGCCGCACGAAGAATGAACGGATCGTAAACTGTGCCAATGGGCAGCAAGCGCTGACCGTTGATGCTGTGAGACAACCCAAGTGCAGAAAGGAGGAGGAACAGGTTGGATTCTGCAATGCCCAGCTCAATGTGTTGGCCTTGCGGAGAAAACGCCCATTTAAAGGTGGAGGGTATCCGTTCAGCCTTAAACGTATCCGCCAGTTCTTCCTTGGCAAACAATCCACGTTGGTTGACCCATGGGCCAAGATTGGTGGAGACCGTCACATCTGGCGCAGTCGTCACAATATGCTTGGCAAGCTCTTCATCCTGCTTGGAAATTTCATGCAGAATCTGACCAAACCCCATCTGCGTGGATAGCATCTTTTCTGCTGCATTGGGTGCCGGCAATTTTGCCGGTACAGGCACCGTTCTCGCAGAATAGCGACGGCTGCCTTTTGAGAAGAACGGTGCTTCAGTCACGAAAGTCTGAAGGTCTTGCGGGTCAGATGTGCTTTCCCACTTGTCCCACTCATGCCCTTCGCGAATGCCTTCCAGCTTGCGGTATTCTTCCATCTGCCTGGAGGTCATCAGGCCTGCATGGTTGTCTTTGTGCCCTGCCAGCGGCAAGCCAAAGCCTTTCACGGTGTAGCACAGGAACAAGACAGGGCGATCATGGGTCTTGGCACTCTCAAATGCCTCAATCAGGGACGGCAAATCATGGCCACCCAGATTGCACATGAGCTTGGACAGCTCAGCATCACTGCGCCGATTAATCAGCTCGTTGACCTCGCCCTGATCTCCCAAATCATCCAGCAGTCGCTTACGCCATGCTGCCCCACCTTGATAGGCAAGGGCACAATAAAGCTGATTGGGGCACAGATCGATCCAATCGCGCAGTTTGCTGCCACCTGGTTCTTTGAAGGCTTCTTCCTGTAGGCTCCCGTATTTGAGCGTGACGACTTCCCACCCGAAATTGCGGAAGATGCTCTCAAACTTCTCCCAAAGGCCTTCGCGGATCACAGCATCCAATGACTGACGGTTATAATCCACGATCCACCAGCAATTGCGCAGGCCATGTTTCCAGCCTTCCAGCAATGCCTCATAGATGTTCCCCTCATCCATTTCCGCATCGCCAACCAGCGAGATCATACGACCTTCCGGCGCTTTATTGAGCCCCCCATGCGCTTTCACATAGTCTTGCACCAGTGATGAAAACAGCGTCTGCGCGACCCCAAGGCCTACGGAGCCGGTTGAGAAGTCAACATCATCGACATCTTTGGTACGAGATGGATAGGATTGAGCGCCATGAAACCCACGAAAGTTCTGCAGCTTCTCCAGCGACTGGTTCCCGGCCAGATACTGGATCGCGTGGAAGATAGGCCCGGCATGCGGCTTCACCGCCACCCGGTCTTGCGGGCTCAAACTATGGAAATAGAGCGCAGTCATGATGGTGCTGATAGAAGCACAAGATGCCTGATGGCCGCCAACTTTCACATCACCAGCGTCAGAACCGCGGAGATGGTTGGCATTGTGAATGGTCCAGGAGGCAAGCCATCGCACTCGGCTTTCCAGCGTACCCAAAGTATCCAGTGAAGCTGCGCTCATTAAACTCCCCGTCGGTTTCATTGGAATATTTTTATTCCGCGAGGCTATCAGATTGCCTTGAGAATTAATCTCTTGAGCCAACTGATATACCTTCATGAATAAGGGAAATTTTTGAGCTTTGATCGAATTTAAGGAAAATACTTCCGCCTAACCTATTCGTAATGCACTTTTCAGCTCATATGCTACGTAGATTCACGGCTGGCCTTTTGCGGGGAGTGCGGTCTTTGAACGCCTCAACAACAAAGGCACAACGAAGGTCAGCAGCAGCAGGCGGAAGACGTGGTGAGCCGCGACGAAGGTGGGGTCGAGACCGCTTTGCACGGCAATGGCAGCCATAGCTTCAACACCGCCGGGAGCGAACGCGACGAACAACAGGCTTGGGTCCAGTCCAACCAGTGGCATCACCAGCACAACCCCAAGGATTGCCATGCCAACAGTGATGAGCGTAACCACAACGCCCGCGCCTATGGCTTTGGCGAAAAGGTCAAGACTGACACCTTTGAAGCGGGTTCCAATCAAAGCCCCCATCACCAGAAATGAGCTGAGCGTCGCCCAATCCGGCATTTTGCCGGGTGTCAGTGTACTTACGTGCCCCAAAGACGACACCAGCATCCCACCGAGCAGATAGGCGGCGGGGAGTTTCATCTTCAGGAAGATGATTCCAACGACAGCCGCCCCGAGCAACAGATAGACAGCTGAGAGTAGACTGATGTTTTGCACGGGCAGGAAGGAAGCGCCTGTTTCCTCAAAAAGCAGCGAGACAAAGAGCGGAACACAGATGGTGAGGAACAAGACCCGCGTGCTTTGTGCAAGCCCGATGCGGGTGACGTCCGCTTTGCTATCTGCCGCCATGCTGAGGATGTAGCTCAAGTGCCCCGGTGAAGATGCAAGTGAGGCGTTATAGGCATCAAACCCGAAAAACCTTACCAGGATCGCACGGCTGATCAGCATGCTCAGGATAAGACTGATCCCCAGTACCAAGAAGCTCGCAGGCCATGTAATCGCGGCATCGATAACGGCAGGCGACACACCAGAGCCAATGCTCGTACCCAGCACAATAAAGCAGAGCGTGCGCAGCCAGAGCGGAACGATGACGGGCGCGCCCAGCAAGCCACCGAGCGAAACAGCAAGAGCTGAGCCGGTGAGGGGGGCTGCCGGGAACCCGAGGAGGGAAAAAAGACCAGCCCCTGCGCCTGCAATGGCAAGCGTAATGGACAGATTGGACCAGTCTTTCTTCTCAATTGCCAAAACTCAGTTTCCCAGCTGCGGTTTGATCAGTCGCTTTCAGCGGCTTCCAATTCCTGCTTGCGCACACGACGTGCACGGATGGTTGGCAAAACGACCAGAATAACCGCCAGAGCCAGCAAGCCCATGGTCATCGGGCGTTCCATGATAAAGCTAATCCCATCATAAAGCTGCATAGACCGGGAGAAATTATCTTCCAGCATGCTGCCCAGAATGAACCCAATCAGCAGTGGCGCGAGCGGATAGTTGGCAAAGCGCAGGAGCGTTGCACATACACCAAAGCCTACGAGCATCAGCAGTTCCGTTGCATTGTTTTGTCCAATATAGGCACCCATGAGGGTGAAGAACAGAATGAACGGAATGAGATAGTTGCGCGGCACAGCCAGCACTTTGGCGATGTAAGGGATGAGCGGCAGGTTCAGGATCAGCAGGATCACATTGCCCACATACATGGAGATGATCACGGACCAGAAAATCTCTGGCTGATCGATCATCAGGCGTGGCCCCGGTGAAACGTTCAAAGCGATCAGGGCACCGAGCAGGATCGCCGTTGTCCCGGAGCCCGGGATGCCAAGGGTCAACAGAGGAACGAAGGAACCAGTACATGCTGCATTATTCGCAGACTCTGGTGCTGCGAGGCCTTTGACAGAGCCCTTGCCGAACTCAGCCTGTTCTTCTTTCGGCGCGATGTTGCGTTCTACCGCGTAGCCGAGGAAGGACGCGATTGTTGCGCCAGCTCCCGGAAGAACCCCAATCAGGAAGCCTTGGATAGACTGGCGACCAATCACTGGTGCAATTTTCTTGGCCTCTGCTTTTGTGATGCGCAGATCCTTGATGTCTCCACTACTTCCACCAGAATTAGAGCGGGATGGATCCAACACAAGGAACAAAGCTTCGGGCAAAGCAAACATGGCCATAGCAAGCGTGATGAACCCGAAGCCGGATTGCAGATCTAGTATACCCATGGTGAAGCGTGGTTGGTTGAACAATGCCCCTTCACCAACGGTTGCCATCATCAGGCCTACCAGCGTCATGAGCAGGGCTTTGCCCACCTGGCCGCTGCCAGCGAAAGCAGCGATTGCGGAAAGGCCGACCACCATCAATGCGAAGTATTCAGCAGAGTGGAAGAGCAGCGCCACGGATGCGAGCGCAGGCGCAAATATCATCAGCAAGATAGCTCCGATACTGCCACCCGCGAATGAAGCAATCGCCGCAACTGTCAGCGCTTTGCCAGCCTTGCCCTGGCGTGCCAGCGGATAACCATCAAAGCTTGTTGCAACAGTGGATGCGACACCCGGTGCGTTGATGAGGATGGAGGACGTGGAGCCACCAAAAATCGCGCCATAATAAACGCCTGCAAGCAGGATCAAGGCCGCGGAAGGATCACCGATGGAGATCGCAACAGGGATCATGATGGCAATGATGGACATAGGCCCAAGACCCGGCAACATGCCGATAAACGTGCCAATCAGACAACCGCCAATCACCATCAAAAGATTAGAAAACGAGAAGGCCGTCGAGAGGCCAACCCAAATACCGTCTAACATCGTGGCCTCCTAGTTGAAAAATGTTGGAAGAGGGCTGAGGTAAATGCCCAGTGTTTGCTGAACCAGATACCAGACACCACCAGCAGCAATGGCTGCAACAGGCACAAGGATCACAAAACGCCGCTCTCCAAGCAGAGCTGCCGAGATCACCAGAAAGAGCAGTGTGGAGAGCAGGAAGCCAGCAGGACGCAGCAACAGAGCGTAGCCTGCCATCAGAACCAGCAGGAACACGGCCTGACCAATGTTGTAGTCCCATAATCTGCTGAAATCGATCTCGTCTGTATCTGAATCTGCAGGCTTTTTCTCAAACCCGAGCAAAATGGCGAGGCTTGTGATTGCAGCCAGCACCGCAATGACTTTTGGAAACGTGCTCGGCCAGATTGGGTTAAACCGCATAAACGGTGGCAAACCAGCGTCCATCAAAAAAAACGCGGTGTATCCGTAGCTTAAACTCACTGCCAGAATGACAAGTGCAATCCATCGGTCCAGTGCCATCATCCCCTCCCGTTGGCGTGACAAGTGGATGCGCTGCCAAGAGCGCATCCACTTATTCTTATTGATTTAAAGGAAGCCCAGCTTCTTCATGAGATCGCCGATGGTCTTTTCCTGACCTTCAAGGAACGCGTGGAAGTCTTCACCAGAGTTATGGATGTTGACCCAACCGTTGCGCGCGCGCACTTCTTCCCACTCAGGGGTGTCGTACATCTTCGCAAGAGCTTCCTGGTAAGCAGCCACCTGTGCCTCTGGCAGGCCCGGTGCGCCGAAGAAACCACGCCAGTTGACGAACGTGGTGTCGATGCCCTGTTCCTTCATGGTTGGCGCATCTTTGTAGGCTGCAACGCGCTCATCAGCAGTGACGCCAATGATTTTCACTTCACCCGCATTGGCAAGATCAATCGCCTCGGAGAAGCCGGTAGAAAGTGCGGAGATTTCGCCTGAAAGCAGCGCCGCCATGGCCTTACCACCCGCATCATACGGAATGTACTTCACCATGGTCGCATCTTCGCCAGCTGCTTCCATCACCATGGCTGCAACAAGGTGATCCATGCCGCCAGGGACAGAACCGCCACCAATTGCAGTGCCGCGCTTGTCAGCTTTGTAGGCTGCCAGCAGATCACTCATGGAGTTGATTGGGCTATCCTTGCCCACCACGATGGCTGCATAATCGCCAATGGTGCCTGCAACCAATGTCAGATCGCGGAAGTTGTGCGGGAATACGCCAGTCAGCGAGCGGATCACGATTGGCGTGGAGTTTACCATCAGCGTGCCGTGCTGGCTTGCTGCGTTCTCGATGAGATACCCAATGGCCTTACCGCCGCCGCCACCGGACATGTTTTCAAAAGAGGCCGTGCCTGCAAGTCCGGACTTGGTCAGTGCTTCGCCTGTACCGCGTGCAGTGCCGTCCCAGCCTCCACCAGCACCACCTGGAATGAGGAAGTGAATGCTATCAACCACTGGCTCTGCAAATGAGGCCGTTGGCATGGAAAATGTCATCGCAGCCAAAGCCGCTGCCGCAACCACGCGGCGCGCCCGAATAAAACTCATTGTGTCCTCCCATTTGACAAGGGCAGCATTTGTCACCCATGACTTACGTGAAAACACGGAAACCTGACACAAACCTGTCACCTCCTTGATTTTTTGGGGAAGCAAAAGATGAGATTTCTTCTCGTTGAAGATAACGCCAAGCTGGCGACATCCATTGTCGAAAGATTGACACTGGATGGTCATGTCGTTGATCACGCTGCTGAAATTTCTACTGCCGAGGACTACATCTCGACAGCAGATTACGACATGATTTTGCTCGACATCATGCTTCCGGATGGTGATGGGCGAGATTTTCTAAATGAACATCGAGGCCGTCAGGATGACACTCCGGTGATCGTTTTGACAGCACGTTCAGAGGTCTCAGACAGGGTAGGGGTGCTCGATCTCGGGGCTGATGATTACATCACAAAACCCTTTGATTTCTCAGAGTTAGAGGCAAGATGCCGTGCTGTCATAAGGCGTAGATCCGGCGGAGTGACAAATGCCAAGCGATTCGGCGATCTGGTGTTTGATTCACTGGCTGGCACACTCAAAATTGGCAGCAAAACAGTCAGCCTGCGTAACAAAGAGCTGCGTCTTTTGGAGATTTTTTTCGGTGCACCGGACGTTATTTTCTCAAAAACCAAGCTTGTAGACAGATTATTTTCTTACGACGAAGACGTCTCGGAAAATGCCATTGAGGTCTATGTTGCACGTTTACGCAGGCATATTTCCTCCTCCTCGGTCCAGATCATCACCGTGCGTGGACTGGGGTATCGGTTAAGCCTGACATGAATTCTGGTGCCAACATATCCGGCTCGATCCGTCGCCGCCTGACCTTGCAGCTCCTCGGCATTGCTGCCGTCCTTGCAGCCCTGCTGTTTGTGATGGTAATGACTTATGCCAAGCAAGTCGCAGAAGAGTCTCAGGACAACATCCTGTCAGCCTCCGCCACGTCCATTTTGGACAGCGCTGCAATTCAGAGCGGGGAGGTGACGGTCGATATTCCGTATTCCGCCCTTTCCATGCTTGGCAATGTCAGCGATGATCGCGTGTTTTACCGTGTTGTCGTCAATGGAAAGTACCTCACCGGGTATGAAAGCTTGCCCATTGCCAAGGCATCAAAAGGGCAGGACAGTCACAGGTTCATCACCTCTCATTATCTGGGTGAGAGCATTCGTATGGTCTCCGCCACACGCCGTCTTTCCAACGCATCCGGCCCTGTTGAAGTCACCGTATCTGTGGCTCAAACACTGAAGCGTCAGCGAGAGACACTGGAGCGCATCTCCGCGAATGCTGCCTATCTCGGTTTCGGGTTCTTTATTGCAGCTGCCGTGCTAGGTATTTTGACAGCTCAATCAGCCGTGCGCCCTGTCCAGACACTGGCAAACTCTGTCTCAAAAAGAGGTCCGCAGGATCTGAGGACAGTACAAGCTCCTGTGCCGGGTGAGATGGCACCGCTTGTGGTGGCGCTCAACCGGTTCATGGCACGGCTTAAGAAGTCACTCACACGCTCCGAAGAGTTCATCGCAGAAGCTGCTCACCGCATCCGCACGCCGCTTGCAGTGCTGCGAACGCAAGCGGAAATTGCCTTACGCCGCGTGGAGCGACCAGAAAACAGAGCGGCTTTGAAAGAGATGATCCGGGCCATTGACGAGAGTTCACGCGCAGCAGGCCAGTTGCTGGATCACGCCATGGTTTCCTTCCGCACGGACCATCTGGAGGTCAAGGACATCAACCTGCTGGATCTGGCAGAGGAAACCCTTGAACGGCTGCGCCCACTGGCAGAGATGCAAGACAAAACCCTGAGCTCGCATGGTGAGGAAACGACGCTGATCTCCGGAGATGCGATCCTTATCCAAAACGCGCTGAGCAACATTTTAGACAATGCGATCAAGTACGCCCCGCAGGGCGAGGACGTACAGGTTGTCGTTACCTCCGAAGACAATTGGGTTGTGTTATCGGTTTATGACCAAGGCCCAGGCTTTGCTCCGGAAGACATAGACCAGTTGACGGAACGGTTCTCACGCGGCAAAAACGCCGAAGACACGGTCGGTTCCGGGCTTGGGCTTACAATCGCCGAAGAGGTGACACAAGCTCATGGCGGACACCTGAAACTTTCGAACAGAACAAATGTCAGAGGCGCATGCGTATCCTTCTATTTCCCTCAGTCCTGATCGTGTTGCTGGCCTCATTGCTTTCCGCAGGTGCCTACGAGATTGAACAGCACAAAGTTTTTCCCGCTCCGCAAGAGGGCGCGAACTTGCGTATTATCTCCAACTCAGACATCGACATTTTCTCGCCCATGGTGGTAGCGTTTCAACGCAAATACCCGAGTGTTTCTATAGACTATACTGTTGTCAGTAGCACCGAGTTGATGACAGCCCTTTATGACGAGAAGCAGGTTTTTGACGTTGCCATCTCATCTGCCATGGACCTGCAGGTGAAGTTGGCGAACGACGGGTTCACCCTACCGCACAACTCCTCAGTCGCCGGCCTGATGCCGGACTGGGCCCGCTGGCGCAATCATGTATTCGCCTTCACGCAGGAACCAGCTTCGGTGGTCTATTCCAAATCCGCCTTTGCAGGATTGGAAGTTCCAACATCACGGCAAAATTTGATTTCAACTCTGCGCAACAATCCGGAACGCTTCCTCAACAAAGTCGGCACCTATGACATCCGCCAGAGCGGCCTTGGCTTTCTGTTTGCCACGCAAGATGCCCGTACATCCGACACGTTCTGGCGTCTGAACGAGGTAATGGGCTCACTGAACGCCCGTCTCTACTGTTGCTCTGCTGATATGATTTCTGACATCACAAAAGGCGATCTGGCCGTTGCCTACAACGTGCTCGGCTCCTATGCCTCTGCACGGGCCGCCAGTGATCCTGATATCGGCATTCTGGAACTGGAAGATTTCACCACACTCATGCTGCGCTCTGCCATCATTCCAGCGGGGGCCGAACAACCCGAAATCGCGGGCGCTTTCATAGATCATCTGATCACTGCATCCTGGAGCGAGGAGGGGGCTGACTACTACCCCTATCCAAAACTCAACCGCAACGAGATTGCCCCAAACCTATCTCTGCGAGCCATCCGCCTTGGACCAGGTCTGTTGGTTTATCAGGACAACCTGAAACGGCAACGTTTCCTTCAGGAATGGCAAAACGCGATCATTCAGCAGTGAGATAAGCTAAATCAGAAGACGGAGGACTTTGTCGCTCAATCCTCTTTCACCTTGTCAGAGTTTGTGGCAAGAGGCTGCCTCCAAACCCAGCTGAGTGAAAGCCACCAATGCCTGTAGAGATCCGCCCACTGAAGAATTCAGATGCCCCAGACTGCGCACGCGTGTTTTATGATGCCGTCACGATCGGAGCAAAGGAGCATTACTCCGAGGAGCAACTCGCTGCATGGGCTGGGCCTGCACCCGCACCTGAGCGTTGGTCTGCCAAACTCCACGATATGGCTGGCTTTGTTGCTGTCAAAGACAACTCTGTAATCGGTTTCATGACCATCGACGCAAAAGGCTATGTGGAGTTCGCCTTCACCAGCCCCTATCACACCCGCCAAGGTGTCGGTACCGCCATCTATGACCAGCTGCAAAACTGGGCAGAGCAGCGCAACATCTCCACCCTCTCAGCAGATATAAGCATAGCTGCAAAAGCCTTCTTCCTTCACCACGGCTGGCAGGTTGAGCGCGAGCAAGCACCCGTTATTCGAGGTGTCGCGCTCACAAACTTTCTCATGACAAAGACCTTGGCGCCTAAAGCCTAACGATACCCACCAGAGTTCCTGCGATATTCACGTGGTGTCATGTCTGCAGCAGGCTCAAAATCGAATAACTGACCGGCTTTGAGTTGCACTCCCAAGCACTCGCTTTTATCAGTATAAGATAAGAATGATATTTGAATTTTTTCCGATACCCATGATTGCGCGCACTCAAGCCATTGAATTTATGCTGTATTTCGCAGAGTGAGGTTGTTTTGTCTGATACTACCTTGAAGGCTAAATGGGGACAAATCAGCCTCCTGTTTTCAGCCAACTTTCTGTCTTTGTTGGGAAATGGCCTGTCTGCCATCGCAATACCGTGGTTTGTCTATGACCTGACGGGCAACGCTGTCATCACAGCAACAATCGCCATTGCCGGACAGCTTCCAAACATCGTTGTCGGTCTCTTCAGCGGGCCGTTGATCGACAAGTTCTCTGCCAGAACCACCAGTATTTTCTGCGATACTGTGAACGCCTTCGCCGTACTTTTGATACCGCTGCTATACGCTGTTGATCTGCTGGATCTTGCCCTCCTTGGATTTCTCGTCTTCCTCTCGCAGGTCATCGATGTTCCCGGACAAACCGCAAAAAGCGTCATGATCCCAGCGTTGATTGATCGGGAAGGGTTGCCTCGCGAACGGGTGAACGGAATGAACTCGCTTATTGAGACTGTGGCTGACCTTCTAACCCCATCGATGGCTGGCATCCTGATCGCCGCCTTTGGCGCGACCACAGTCCTGATCTTAGACTCACTGAGTTTCCTGATGGCGCTTATGATTGTATCCATAGGCATCAAAGCCACTTGTCAGCAAGATGCAGCTAATACAAATAAACAACCAGTGAAAGAAGTCTGGAAATGGATACTCTCAACTCCGGGCATCTTAAAGCTCGGCCTTTATGACTTGATCATCAATACAGTGGCGGTCTCCTTGCTTTCATTGACCTTGCCAGTTCTGGCAAATTCAAATGACAAGCAAGCAGTCTGGCTTGGAATCTGGCTCACATGCTTTGCCTGCGGAACCACACTCACAACACTGGCCTACACGTTTCTGGGCCACCGAGTGTCCTCACTCCGGCTCCTGCAACTCACACCCATCGGACAAGCACTCGGCCTAGCCTTGCTGCTCTGGATGTTCAGTACGGGTTGGACAAGCGGCAATATCGAGACCGCGGCAATCATCATTTCACTGGGAATGTTTGTGTACGGTGTGAACCTGGGAGTTGGTAGCGTCGTGGATGCGACTGTGCTTCAAAAGCTCGTCCCAGAAGACAAACGCGGCACAGTCTTCTCCGCCTTCTCCTCCCTACGCTACACCGGCGTCCCCCTAGGCCTCTTCCTCACCGGAATCCTCTTGGAACAAAACAACCCCACCCTCCTCTTCACCACCTTCATCGCCCTCCTAGCAATAAACTCACTGCTTTGGTTAAGAGGGACACGCGAGATTTGAAGCACAGCCATTAGGTTTCATAATAGTACTTATGCGATATATTACTATTGCATAAGTACTAAATTGTCTCCCTCCCACAAAGTAATATGTCATGTTCCCTTTACGCTTGGTTATGCTGGGGAGCTTGGCATGGATTGGGTGGTTGTCAGCCTTTTCGTAATAACTGGAATAAGAGAAAGAAAAGCGCTGCAGCTAAAGATCGACGAGATTGCTTGTATTTTTCACTTCTAAAATAGTGTGTGTGTTAGAAACATCCATGCCTGCGACGAACACTTTCTGTTGGACTATCTCCTTCCTGATCTTTGATGTTTTCAATGAGCGGTTCTTTAGTAAACCAAGAAAACTTCATTTTCGACCCAATGCTTGGCAGGGTCATATCACAAGATAGAAGATCTATTCTTGGATAACTCCGCCCGAAAGCTCTATTAATATGCTTTATCATTGTGTCCAGATTCTACGTTCATTTTTTACCCATACTCTGAGGATGTCGGTTGTTTTAATAAGCAAAATCTGCAATATCCTGTGCTAACAACTTGGTCTTTGCCACTCTTAAAACTAAAGGTGTCAAACGACTCAACGGAACAGCAGAACTTATGAAAATCGCCGTTATTCTTCCCCCCAAGTTTGTCTTTGATCGCAATAAGCCGAATTCTATCGAAACGGTTGTCAGGACTCTGAATGAACAAAGCAGCGATGATGTTATAGTTATCTGTGAGGAGGGAGCGGCTACCCCGGAAGTCATGAATGTAAGGAGAGTTCCTCGCTACAAATGGAACGTCTTACGCGCACGCCATATTGCAAAAATTATTGCAGAATTTCAGCCAGATTTTATTGAGGTGCATCAACACGCACCGAGCGGAAAATCCATAACCCGTAAATTCAAGAATATACCTTCAGCGCTTTATCGCCATAACTTAGTAAAAGAAAACGATAATTTTTTCACAAAATTAAGACATGAGAGACGATACAGTTTATTTTCTTCTCATATCTTTGTTAGCCGAGCTGCACGTGATCAATTTATCAAAGCATTCCCGAAATTTCAGGATTGTAGTTACGTCGTTGCAAATCCGATCAACTTTGAGAACTGGTATGCACCAATCGAAGGTCGGGAGAATATAATTTCATTTGCTGGCCGGGCCGCTCCAGAAAAAGGTATTCAGCATCTAGTTCCTGCTCTGGTTCAAATTTTGACAGAACATGTTAATTGGAAAGCGACCCTATGTCTAGGAGACTGGCAAACGCATGAGGAATGGGCCACGCAGGTTATTACACCTCTCTTACAATTTAATGATCGCTGTCGGATAAATAAAAACATGCCACTTGATGAGGTCAAAAAGGTATTCAGATCCACCAAAATTGCAGTCGTGCCCTCTGTTTGGAAAGAACCGTTCGGCCTGGTCGCTATTGAAGCACAGGCTGCAGGCGCAGCTGTTATTTCATCTGGAACCGGCGGCCTGCTAGAAGCAAGCGGTGACAGCGCCCTTTACTTGGATAAAGTCACCAGTGACGACATTCATGCAAAACTTGAATTTCTGATCAATAGTGAGGCGTCTAGAGCCGGGCTTGCCACCAAGGGGCAGAATTTTGTGCGCCTACACCACGATATCAAGATACGCATGAACGATCTGCAAAACGTTAGAAAAAAAATAGCGGGCACGAGACACAATGATTAAACGGTACTTTAAGAAGAAAAAAAAGATCGCGCCAAGCTACCCTGCGATGGACCTGGCTGTTCACCTTGGCATCTATGAGAAAATCATGGCACAAAACAAACGCGTCAATGAGACTCTGGTGCAACAATTGACCAGTTCTGATACACTACTTTCGTTCGGAGTAGAGCAAAATGCTCAGATCTATAAACTTCTTGATCAGGCCTTTAATAACCGTCAAACTGCTGCATTTGGAACCCCGCAATGGGCGCTTGGCCAAGAACACATTGTGCTTGGCCTTGGCCAAGGCAGAACAGAAATGTTGCAAAAACTTTTGTTTTTGCAAGCTGATGCAATTTGCATTGAAGAAGGGTTTATCCGCAGCATAGTGCCAGAAGTTTTTGCACAGCGCGACAAGTCCCTCAGAGCATATGCAAACCCAATTTCATTCCGTCTGGACGCTGTTGGCCCTCATTTTTGGCCAAAGCCAGAAATCTGCATTCGTACCTTTTTGAGCACTCATCAGTTTACTCAGGAAGAACGTAGCCTTGGAGCAGATATTAGGCACCTAATCGTGAAAGAAGATATCAGCAAGTATAACTTCTGCGTATCTCAAACAGCTCGCAACCTACCCAATGTCCTGGTCATCGACCAAGCCTACAACGATTTATCTGTCGTACTGCAAGGTGGCGAGGAAGGCATATTCAAGCAAATGCTGATCAGTGCGATTGAGAGCAATCCAGGTAAGCAAATCGGCGTCAAGATCCATCCGGAATACAAGTACCGAAAGACTTACCTTTCTGAGTTAACCAATGAGTTTGCAGATCAAATTACTGTCTACGCGGATGATTTCGACATCAATGTTTTGCTTTCCGGTTGTGAAACCATCTATACCTACTCCTCGACAACAGGCCTCGAAGGCTTATTAAGAAAAAAAAACGTGGTCACTTTCGGGCACCCTGTCTATGCAGGGTACGGCGCGACTGACGATCGCAGAATTGGCCTTTCAGCCAGTCGAAATCTATCAGTAGATGAAATTGTCTTTGCGCTCTATGCGCAGAATATCATTTATCTCAGCCCGAGCACAGGAAAACGCACATCTGCAACCAAGGCTTTGGAAGAGCTGATCTGGCTAAAAAAGGAATACAATCAATAATGCAAATTCAGAGTAAAGATATATGCGTGTGTTACTGCCTCGATAAAAATTTCTGGGCACCTACTGCTGTATCGTTTTACAGCCTTTTATCGAATCTCCCAAAAAATTCACAAATTTCATTCCTCTTCGTACATGATGACTTGAGTAAACAACAAATAAGCTTCTTACAGGATATGGCGCACAAAGCAGGTGTTACTGCTGATTTCAAGGCACCTAAATCGTTTTCAAATAATGCCCACACAACGAAGAAACTCTCCAGAGCCATGTATCACCGGCTGTTCCTACATCAGCTAACAGATCGCAAACGGATCCTCTATCTGGATGGCGATACTATTATCACAACAGATATTACAGGATTTGCCACACAGTGCCTTGATAGCATGCCCGTTGCTGCGGTTTGCTCACCAGGCGCCTATCGAGGTCGCACGGTCAAACACCCTAAAACTGGCAAGGAAGAACTCTTCCTAAACTATTTGGTCCGTATGGGCGCAGACACAGGCATTCAGAACAGATACATCAACTCTGGTGTACTCTTGATCGATGCTGATTACTGGCGCGCCCATGACGTCCACTTAGATTACACAAAAATGATCGACTCTGGTGAGTTTGTTTATGCGCCTGATCAAGATCTCCTGAACGTCTACTTCAACGATAAAATCAAGCTACTCACCCCGACCTGGAATTTCCAGACGAGTCTGTTCCATTCAATCAAGAGCAAGAATGTCCAACTCTGGATGAAGGACAACATCGCATACTACAACGATATCCAAGCATGTAAACATAGCCCGGCGATCATTCATTACGTCTACTTCAAGCCTTGGCAAAAAAAGGGAAAGAAAACTACCTTTGACAAAATTTATCTAGTTAGTTGCTTTAAGTGCTTCGGGCTCTCTTCGTTTTCCTTAAGAACTCTTGGCATTTATCTACGCAAGTCTCTCCGCAAACGGAGCTCTGTTTCAACGGTTCTGGCTCTGAAATGAATCAAAATGCCGTCTATTTTGTTACCGATGATAAGTTTCTTGGGTTAACGCTTGTAAATGCTCGAAAGTTAAGCGCAATGAGAGACTGCACCTTCGATGTGCATGTTTTTTATCAAGGAACAAAGGCTCTGGATGACCTCCGCCAGGGCATGGACATTTACTTTCACCGGTACGAACTTAAACTCCCATCAGAGGTCAAAAGCAGCGCTTTATGGCCCAATATCGTCTATGGTCGCATTTTCGTACCGCAGATGCTGGAACAACACTATGATCGCCTGCTTTATCTGGATGCTGATGTATTCTTTTGGAGGAGCCCACAGTCGCTATTTGATGCGGATCTTGGTACGTCTGCGCTCGGTGCGGTGCAAGATTTCAACATAGCAAGTGGGGGTTACCCTCGCCAATTTCCTAGTAAGGCAACTTGGATGGAAGCCATTGGGATTAACGGCAACCAGTACTTCAATTCTGGTGTTCTTCTAATTGATACTAACCGTTGGAATAAAATAGATTTCCATCAGAAGCTCGTAACATTTATGCAGTACTTTGGCTCTTCTGCTAGCATGTGGGATCAAGATTTCCTCAACCACGTCTTTCAAAGTGCATGGCAGCCCTTATCCCCCCTTGCCAACTGGCAGTATGGAGCTGTGCCAAAAAACAAACTGGAACCTTTTAACCCGATCATCACCCATTTTGTTGGAGAACGTAAACCGTGGCATCCCGATTGGCCTTTTGACAAGTCCTACCAGGCTTACTTTCTAGAAGGTCAAAGCGCTGAAATAGAATTCCCTCAGATACATTTAAGACCGACTAAGACTTTGAAGCTTAAACTTGAGAAGTTATTGCGTTCTAATAAGATGAAGAGAAAAAACAAAAAAATAGAACATTCGCAGATTGAGTATCTACAAAATCTTTTTAAATACGATCGTCTCAAGCAATAGTAAAGAGGCATCAAGTCCCGCACCGTTGATTTTACAGTATGGCCGACAAACTTGCTCTCCTTTCCAACCTGCCTTTCAAAGTGAGACAAACAATTATCAGACCGATAAGGGGGCCCTACTGTAGTTGCATGTCATAGTCTCTTTGATGTGCGTTAGATTTGAAGGCGCCCTCACATCTTGTTTTGAGGAACAACCTTACCGCTGGTCTCTGGCGGACTCTTGATCAACACAGATCTTGACACTATTCAAACCGCAAAGGTTATTTGCGCCATACTATTTTCATCTTTAATCGTACTGTCAGGTTTATCGGTAGTCAAATAGTCGCCTACGAAACGTGGCATGCAAAATTAGTTGATAAAAGCTCGGATCAAATTTATGAAAATAATCGAGGTTATCTATTGACTGTTGCATTGCCTGCTAGGAAAGATGCCTAAATATTCGACTGATCAAGTGAAGATCTATATTCAAATCATAAGTAGCTTCTAATTTATCAGCTCAAGCAGGTCGATCCGCAACAAAGAACTGAAGCACTCCAGGCCGACTTGCACCAGTTCGCCCTGTTCAAAAACGTGAGGTAAGGCACCGCCTTCCAACCATAAACCGTCCAGGATCGCATTTCCAGCTATGCTAAGGCGTCTGAGTTCTTGTTCACTCACTATCCTGCCTGCTTCAAGCAAAACATCAGAAATCAATTTTTTCAGGTGCAAGCGAAGCAGGTTGTAGCTTCGTTCGTGGCTTTCTGTCATGTCCTTGTTGTGAAGTAAGGTTTCGAAGAAGCCAGCCCATATGGCAATCGAGTCATGGCTTGTAACTGGCGCTTCCAGAGAGACCTTAATAAAGTTGGACATGCGCTCAGCGGCAGTCTCTTCACCGCGAGATGCTTCATCTGCAATGTGGACCAGATTGCCCATGTAGGCTTCATAGGCAGCTGCAATGAGCTCGTCTTTCTTTGCAAAGTAGTACCTGATAAGCCCTTGGGTGACGTTTGCTTCTCTTGCTATTTCTCGCACGGTGGCCGACTGAACACCTCCACGCGCGATAACCCGCAAAGTTGCAGAAATAAGATCAGCTCGCCTCGTATCTGTGTTTTCCTGACGGATTTTTCCAGATTTATCCTGCATTTCTGTAAGCACATCCAAGAGTAAAAACCAGCAACTTGTACTCATGGGAAAGAGACAAGTGGCCGTGAAGTTAAATTTATTACCAGGCCGTGCACCCATCAGACGCATCTATCATGACTGACTAAGCCTTGATGAAAACTTGGCTCATATGAAACCGCAATAAGTTCAAAGATATCAAAATGATCTTTTGCTTTCAACTTATCCTGGTAAAGAGGAGTGGCACCAAATCCTTAGATTTCAACTTTTCTTTGGTGAATTTAGTTGTGGTCATCCATGTTTGAGCACATTTTCCATTATCACCCTCTTGCAGGAAGCTTGTTTTCCAAAAGTCGGAATGCAAATGCAATGCCGCCGGCAAGTATGAGGTAGATCAGCGCGAGCATCAGCAGCGGTTCATAGATGATGAACGTCTCTTGGCGAATACGCCCAAAGATCGCATAAACGTCCACAACAGCAATGGTTGCAACCAACGGCGTCGCTTTGAGTTGCAATATAAGTTCCCCACCCAAGGTTGGTAGTACACGTTGAACTGCCCTTGGCAACCAGATGCGACGTAAAATTGTAAATGGATGCATTCCGATGGCATGCGCTGCTTCTAGCTCTCCGCGAGGAACGCCCTTAAAAGCACCTCGCATTACTTCACCTTCATAGCCTGCAAACGACAATGTAAGAGCGACAAACGCATAAGGCCACGCCTCAATCAAGTAAGGCCAAAGCCAGCTTTGTCGTAATCCGGGCATGTAGGGGAATAATGATCCCAGACCGTAATAGAGAACCCACATCTGCAACAAGATTGGCGTTCCGCGGATCAGCGTGCAAAAGCTCATCGCGAGCCAAGCCAGCGGGCGAGGTCCAGTGACTTGCACAAGCCCAATCGGCACAGCAAGCAAAAAGCCAGCAACGATCGAGCTCACCAGCAACGCAATGGTGATCCAAAGCGCATCAAAGATCTCAGAACTATATTTAGGCAGCCAAGCCCAATCCATCATAAATGCGAAGGTCAACACAAGCACTGCAGCGACGAGAACCATAATCAAGCGATGAGGCTTCATAAGAGTTTGCTCAGGCATAACGCGTTCCCCGGCTCACGCGATTTTCCAACCATTTAAAAAGCTGTGCGGAGACCAATGTCACCATAAGGTACAATCCACCAGCTGCAAGCAGGAACAGGAAATAATGCTTTGTTGCACCAGATGCCTGACGCGCCGCCAAGGTCAATTCTGTAAAGCCAACAACCGCTAGCAATGCAGTGTCTTTGGTTGCGATCAGCCATAAATTTGAGAGGCCCGGAATTGCAGCAGGAAGCATTTCAGGAATTGTAATTCGGTGAAATATGCGTAGCGGATGCATACCAAAGCTGTGCGCAGCTTCGATGTGCCCAACCGGTACAGAGGCTATGGCACCACGAAAAACCTCGGTTGCATAAGCGCCTTGAACAAACCCTATAACAAGCACACCTGCAGCAAAACCGTTGATTTCGATCCTGCCAAACCCAGCGACTGAGAGCACATTGTTGAGCAACTCAGGTAGTGCGAAGTAGGCCAACAAGATTAAGACCAGCTCAGGGATGGCACGAACAAAGGTAGTGTAAACGGACATGAGATCCCGAGCGACTGGACCACCGGACCGCTTCAGTGTTGCACCCCCAAGACCGATCACGATACCAATCGCATACCCAAGCAAGGCAACTTGCAAAGATACGACGAGTCCATCCAACAAAGCTCCCCCCCAACCCGGAGGTTCCAAAGAGAGCAGTTCGGCAGCACTCATTTCCCGATAGTTAGTTGCCATACAGTTCTCCCAAGCCAGCAGAGGGAGGCCCCTCTACTGGCAATCCGATACTTATTCGCCGAAGATATTGAAGTTGAAGTAGTTGGCAGTGATTTTATCGTAGGTGCCATTTGCGCGGATTGCATCAATGGCATTATTGAGCTGAGATTTCAGCTCGTCATTGCCTTTGCGAAGACCAAAACCAACTCCCTGGCCATGAATGGAAACGTCAGCTGCAACCAAGCCAGCGTCGTTACAGCAAATCTCACCTTCAGAAGATTTCAGGAATTCGTCGAGAACTAAAACATCGGCCAAGGTGCCATCAATCCGACCTGCAAAAAGGTCTTGATTAGCTTCGTCTTGAGTTTGATATTCACGGATCTTGGCATCTGGGAAATGTCTTAAAGCGTATGCTTGGTGGATAGACCCAGACTGTACACCGATGATTTTGCCTGAAACCCCCTCGGGAGTTGGAGTAACACCACTGCCTTTACCAATCGCGATAGATGCGCCGGTCTGATAATACTTATTGGAGAAATCAATGACCTTAAGGCGTTCTTCATTGATGCTCAAAGATGCGCCAATAATATCAATGGATTCGGCAGTTAAAGATGGAATGATACTATCCCACGCGGATGCAACAATTTTACAATCCAGTTTGGCCTCTTCACAAACTGCATTGATGATATCAATCTCCCAGCCGGTGTAGTTCCCGGTTGCATCCGGCGTGGAGAATGGCGGGTAAGCCTCTGTTGCGATGCCAACGCGAACAGGCTCTGCAGCTGCCGCTGTTGCATACCCAGCAACAGCAAGCGCGAATAGAGTTGATTTGATCTTCATTTTTCCTCCCAGTATTAATTGATAGATTGAATAAACTGCTTTAAACGCTCGGACTTTGGGGCCTTAAAGATCTCTTCAGGTGTTCCCTGTTCTTCAATTTGCCCCTGATTGAGGAAAATCACTTTATCGGCAACTTCTGCAGCAAACTTCATTTCGTGCGTGACGATGATCATGGTTCGGCCTTCCTCAGCGAGGCCTTGCATTACAGTCAAAACTTCACCCACCAGCTCAGGATCAAGGGCGGATGTTGGTTCATCAAAGAGCATGACCTCCGGATCGACGGCCAACGCACGCGCAATAGCGCCGCGTTGTTGCTGACCACCTGACAGATACGCGGGATACATCTCACGGCGTTCAGTGAGGCCAACACGCTCAAGTAAGTGATGTGCAATTTCGCGTGCTTCATTTTTGGGCCGTCCCAGCACCTGCACCTGAGCTTCCATTACATTTTGCTCAAGTGTCATATGCGGCCACAGATTAAAGCTCTGAAACACCATCCCTAAGCGACTGCGTAACCGGCGCAGCTGGCGTCTATCAGAAACTTCTGGGTTTCCTTGCTTGTCAAATTTTAAGTGGACTTCTTCGCCAAGCAACTTGAGTAGACCAGCACTGCTTGGTGTCTCAAGTAGGTTGAGGCAACGAAGAGTAGTCGATTTACCTGAGCCACTCCCCCCAATCAGCGAAATCACTTCACCAGGTCGAGCGATGAGATCAATTCCCCGCAGGACTTCGAGCTGCCCAAAGGATTTATGCAGATCATTCACTTCAATGACTGGTGATGGTTGTTTATCGCGGCCCGGCAATGCACCTCTCCCAATTTATACGATTGAATAAATTTATGCATGCGCATAAACTAGGTGTCAATACTAATATTGATTCAGTCTGAAATTGGCGTAAAACAGGGAGAAAATCTTGACTAAGCGTTCTTACACATTCACCCACGCGATCACTCGCACACCGGGTCAGTCCATCACACAGGGCCTTCGCGCGGTGGATGTTGGCGCACCTGATCATGAAGTTTTCCTCAAGCATCACGATGACTATGTGGCCGCATTAGAATCCACCGGAGCGACAATCATTACGCTTGATGCAATTGAAGAATTTCCTGATTCTGTCTTTGTTGAAGATGCTGCGCTTTGCCTGCCAGAGGTTGCTATCGCAATGCGCCCCGGTGCTTCAAGCCGTTTAGGAGAAGCTGCAGCTATGATCCCAAGCCTTGAAAAACTGTATGATACAGTGCTCACCATTCAAGGCGAAGGGTTTATCGATGGCGGGGACATCCTCACTACCGAACGTGAAATTCTCATCGGCACATCGGCACGAACCGACACGGCAGGGATCGAAGAACTGCGCAAAATAGTTGCCCCGTGGAACTACAAGGTTCGTGAGTTACAAACTCCAGAGGGTGTTCTCCACTTCAAAACCGATTGTTCCTTACTTGATGAGGAAACCATCCTTTCCACGAAGCGTTTGGATGCATCTGGTTGCTTTGAAGGTTATCGTGTCTTGCACACCGCAGAAGGTGAAGAAGCCTGCGCAAACTCCATTCGATTTAACGATCTTGTACTGATGCCAGATGGCTTCCCGAAAACCGAAGAACTTCTGGTAAAAGAAGGCTACAACATCCGCAAGATTGGCAATACCGAAGCTGCAAAACTAGACGGCGGCATGTCATGCCTATCACTACGTTTCTCACCGCCAATGATGTAAAATACAGTAATTTCATTCTCTGCGTCATTTAGGGAATGGCGCAGAAAATGACGCAACTTTTGCTTCTGTCAGCACATACTGACTAGGATCACACAAAAAATGGATTGGTCTCAAGCCCAGGAAGCAGAAGTGACCGCATTTGGATAAATGGTTTGAGTTGTTGCTCTCAATCACGCAAGCTGCACTCGACTCGCTCTAAGAACTGAATGTCGTTGCATTGGCATACCATTAGAAAATAACCTCAATTGGACTTCCTGTCGTGGCGCAATCTCTCAGCCACTAGCAAGTAAGGTTTTCGCTTTCGTAGACCTTACAACACCTAGTTTAGCTTGCGTGCATATGGACAATACTGAGCGTACAACTTAGTATTGTCTAATATCGCTGCAATTAACTCATGAACATGCAAACACGAACTCACTGATGCTTTTCCTGTTATGTAACGAGTTGAGAACACCATAATGGCGTTCAAACGTTGATCCAATCGTGAATCTCTGGCCTCACTCTCGTTAACACAAACATCCAAAAGCATATCTTAGCTCACATCTAAGTAACTCTCCACCCAACAACGCTACACTAAATGCAAATTTAAAATTTATGACTATAAATACACTAACTTCACACGATATATATAATATAAAACACTTACACTCAAACAACTAAACTTATTATTAATTTTATCAATACTCATCAAAAAGACTTAGTCGCGAGCTTTTATTCAATCAAATTATCTTTTGCTAGGACATTAACTTTCTTTTTGAAGCATATGCCAATCCCACATCGTCTCGAGACACCGTATTTCAACAAAACCTTGCAGCCAGAACTTCTCTGGGCATATCCTTGGGAATTAAGGGACGGAATGAACGCTGGATAAAGTTCCGTTTGGAGACCCGAGGCGGGTTGCGAAGGAACAGGTGGCGACCTATATGAGCGGTGCCTTTGGTACAACTCTGGATTACTTATGGTTTTTACAAGAGTGTTTGAGGCTGAGGGGGAAGTCGAGTGAGGGGAAATCTCAGATGATATTCGACAGAATTGGCAAAATCGATTCCGTGCTAAACTCGCAAGTTTAGGACAATAGCCCTTTTAGGGATGCCACATTCTTCCCATAATAGAAATTTCACAATGCAGTGCTGAAAAATAGAGAGCTTTGAGGAGCATACTTCGCATGACATTTAACCGAATTCTTGCTGCGATCGGCATGACCGGAGCCTTAACAGTTGCAGCTCATGCTGAAATTGTTGTTTCTTCCAAAATTGATACTGAAGGTGGTCTCCTCGGAAACGTTATTGCACTTGCGTTGGAAGATGCTGGCTTGCCAGTAGAACGCCGTCTGCAGCTTGGCGGCACTCAGGTGGTTCGCGAAGCACAACTTGCAGAGCAAATCGACATCTATCCTGAATATACGGGCAATGCAGCCTACTTCCACAATGAGGCAGACAGCGAAGTCTGGAAAGACGCCAAAGCCGGATACGCCCGCGCAGCTGAGCTGGATGGTGAGAAGAACGGACTGGTATGGCTTCAACCCGCACCAGCCAACAACACCTGGGCCATTGCTGTAACAGGCGCATTGGCCTCCCAGAACAATCTTGCCACTATGTCTGACTTCGGCGCCTGGGTGGCAAACGGAGGCGAAGTGAAACTGGCGGCCTCTACGGAGTTTGTTTCTTCTCCCGCCGTTCTTCCTGCCATGCAGGAAACCTATGGCTTTAAACTGTCTCCGGATCAGACCGTCGTGCTTTCTGGCGGTGACACAGCCGCGACAATTCAGGCCGCAGCTCGTGGCACCTCTGGCGTCAACGCAGCTATGGCATACGGCACAGATGGCGGAGTAGCTGCAACAGGCCTTGTTGTTATGACGGATGATAAGGGCGTACAGCCAGTCTACGAGCCAGCTCCGGTTATCCGAGCTGCTGTGTTAAAACAGTATCCAGAAGTTGCATCAGTCTTGAACCCGATCTTTGCAGGTCTGGATCTGGCGACACTACAGGAGCTCAACGGTCGCATTCAGGTTGGCGGCGAACCAGCAGCTGCGGTTGCAAAAGACTATCTGACCAAGATCGGTGTTTTGGACTAACTGCGCGCGTTATGCCTGGCAGGATTAAATCAGTCGTCTCCGGACCCGGTCTTTTGTTTGTAAGCCTGAGTCTGGTTGCCTTATACGCCCCTTTTATGACGCTTGCCGCCAATCGTATTGTCGCGGGTGAGGGTATCCCTGTGTGGGACGTGGCCGGACCAGAAGCCGTCATTCCCGGCTTTGCTGGCTTGCTGGCTGGACTTGTCCTTGGTTTGCCAGCGGCTTGGCAAGTTTTGCGTTTGACGGGTGCAATGATCGGAATAGCAGCGTTAATTTGGCTGTTGATGGAGGGCAGCACCTCACTTCTTGAAGGCGCTGGAACTTATGCCAGAGTATCCCTGGGCAGTGGTTTCTGGTGTTTGCTCGCAATCCTGTTACTGCTGGCGGCGGATGCTCTGTCCTCTCTTTCTCCTGGCCCCAAAATGCGCGGCGCCTTGTTGGCCGTCGCGATTGTGGTGTCGGCGTTGGTCTTGTGGTCAGGAGCCTTGACCGATCTGTCAATCTTCAGAGAGTACGCCAGCAGACAGGATGCCTTCTTCAACGCAGCATGGCGGCACCTCGGCCTTGCTTTTGGCTCGCTTGTTGTGGCCGCAGCTATAGGTTTCCCTCTTGGCGTGTATTGCCACCGGAACGAAGGGTTGCGTAGCGCAGTCCTGCCTGTGCTCAGCTTTCTGCAAACAATCCCGTCACTTGCCATGTTCGGCATCATGATCCCGCTTCTTGCCTGGGTCAGCAGCACAATCCCAGGCGCCAAGGAATTGGGTGTCGTCGGCATCGGCTTTTTGCCCGCATTTCTGGCACTGGTTATCTATTCCCTGTTGCCGGTGGTGGCAAACACTGTGGCCGGTTTGGAAGCCACTCCAATCGTGACGCTGGATGCAGCGCGCGGTATGGGAATGACCCGCCATCAACGCCTCATACAGATTCAATTGCCGCTCGGGCTTCCGGTTATGCTGGCTGGGCTGCGGATTGTTCTGGTGCAGAATATTGGCCTCGCGGTGATCGCCGGATTGATTGGCGGTGGTGGTTTTGGAACCTTTGTCTTTCAGGGGCTCAATCAGACTGCAACAGATTTAATCCTGCTTGGAGCCCTGCCAACAGTCATTCTTGCTCTTATCTCAGCAATTACAATGGATATTCTGGTCGAACTGGCCCGCCCTAATCAGATGAGGCATAGATGATTGAGATCGACAACATAACCAAGGTTTACGACGGGCGGCCTGCTGTCGATTCCGTATCTATGACGATTGAGAGCGCAACAATCACCGCAATCGTCGGCACATCCGGCTCTGGAAAAAGTACATTACTGCGTATGGTCAACCGGCTTGTAGAGCCCACGTCTGGTCAAGTTCGGATCAATGGTGAACCAACTGCAGGATTGCCGAAGAACGCCCTGCGCCGCCGCATTGGGTATGCAATTCAGGGCCATGGTCTCTTCCCGCATCACACAGTTGCCAGAAACATCGGCGCCGTGCCGCGGCTACTCGGTTGGGACAATGACAAGATCCATACGCGTGTGAATGAGCTGTTGGACCTATTCTCCATGCCGCCAGATGAGTTTCGCGATCGCTATCCTGCTGAGCTCTCAGGCGGTCAGCAACAACGGGTAGGCGTGGCACGAGCTTTGGCATCACGGCCCGACCTGTTGCTCATGGATGAGCCCTTCGGGGCACTGGACCCCATCATTCGAACACGCGCGCAGACAGACTTGCACCGGATTCAACGAACACTCGGCTCCACAATCCTTCTCGTCACGCATGATATGGAGGAAGCCATACAGCTTGGTGATCAGGTAGCAGTGATGGATCAGGGACAGTTGGTTCAGCACGGCACGCCAGCAGAGATCATCACCAACCCTGCCACAGAGTTCGTTGCAGAAATGGTTGGTGGTGTCGATCGGCCGCTTCGCCTGCTATCGCTGCTTTCGGTCTCCCAGATACTTGAAGAGGGAGCTGCAGAAGGGGAGCCAATTGACGAGAAATCCAGCCTGCGAGAGGCTCTTTCTGTTTGCCTTTGGAGCGGGCGAAATGCTGTGCCTGTAGAACGCAACGGTAACCCTATTGGCCGTGTAACACTGGAAGCGATCCGCTCCAGAGCCGAGGGGACACATGAGCCGGGCTAATTTCCTGAGGATGATCGTTGTTTTGCTGCTGCTCGCTCTTGTCCTTCAGCCTGAGTGGTTTGCACCTATATTTGCACCCTTCACACCGCCCGGTGCCGCCGTGATCTACGATCGTACCTCGTTATTGTCGCTTTCTCTGAGTCATCTGGGTATCGTTGCCTTAGCCTCAGTCGCCGCAATCGTTGTTGCGGTGTTACTGGCGATCCTCGTCACTCGCCCACAAGGGAAGGCATTTTTGCCGCTGTCTCGCACCATTGCGAATATGGGACAGACGTTTCCACCTGTTGCCGTTCTGGCTTTGGCAGTACCGATGCTCGGTTTTGGAGCCGGACCAACGCTTGTTGCGCTGTTTTTGTACGGTATCTTGCCAATCTTCGAAAACACGATGACCGGTCTTTCAACCTTACCACCTGCAACCATGGAAGCAGCCCGGGGTATAGGGCTTAGCCGCTGGCAACGTTTGCTACAAGTCGAGCTTCCACTGGCACTTCCTTTGATCCTGACAGGTGTTCGGCTCTCTGTCGTCATTGCCATCGGTACAGCAACAATCGGCTCGACCGTCGCCGCCCACACGCTTGGCGAAGTCATCATCGCAGGCCTGCTGACCAACAACACCTCCTACGTCTTACAAGGCGGCCTCATAGTCGGCCTGTTCGCAGTCCTGATCTACGACGCCCTGACCCAACTCGAAGCCAGCATCCGAAAACGCCTTGGTGTGGCCTGAGTAAAAATGTAAGTCAAACCTTCCATAACTCGGTTCAGAAATCTTGCACTTTGTTCAAAGATAGCAACGGATTGCACTTGCTGCTCTCCACGTAACTCAACTTCCCTCACCAGCACCAGCCCCTCCTATTGTTACATTTCACACCATTTTTTCGCCATAGAATTTGCGGTTTCTGAAAGTTTCACTTTCTTCATTCATAAACTAATGAACAGAAACATTTGGCCCTTTCGCTCCACGTCCTTCCGGGTACATCCCCTAGCGTATTGCTCTCCTTAACCCTTCTCACATACGCTTTTGAGCTGAACCACTGAGGAACGGATATGTGTGATGCGTGTGTTGTGCGGATGGTGAAGGAGCGGTTGTCCCGGAGAGGGTTTATGTGTGGGGCAGTTGCCTCGGTTGCGGGTGGGGCTGTGCTGAGTGCATCTGCTTTGGCGGCGACGGCAAATGTTCTACCGGAGAGTGTTTCGTTTTCAAACGTGATTGACCTCACCCAGACACTGACACCTGATTTCCCGACGTTTGAGGGTGGTCCTGCATTTGAAGAGAGCTACGAATATACCTTTGCCAAGGATGGGTTGAACCTGAAGACTCTCCACTATCACGAACATGTGGGAACTCATTTCGATGCTCCGATCCATTTCAGCAAAGACGGGCAGTCAATTGATGAAATTCCGGTCGAGAAGTTCGTCTGTCCGTTAGCTGTGATCGATGTGCGTGATCAAGCGGCGGATAATCCTGATTACCGTGTCATGCCAGAAGATATTCTGAAGTACGAACAGCAGCATGGGCGTATCCCGGACAGGGCCTGTGTCGCAATGCTTTCTGGCTGGCCGCAATATGTGGGCACCGATAAATACCGCGGGGAAGACAGCAAGGGCGTTCTCCACTTCCCCAGTTTCCATGAGGATACGGCGAAGTTCTTAATCAACGAGCGCAGTGTTTACGGACTTGGTGTGGACACGCTCTCCATCGATTACGGGCCAACAAAAGACTTTCCCGTGCACTATCTGTGGCTGGGGTCTGGGCGCTATGGCATCGAGAACCTGACCAATCTGGATCAGGTACCGTTGGCAGGGGCAACAATCATCGCTGGAGCCCCAAAGTTCAAAGGTGGAACCGGCGGGCCAGGACGCGTCCTCGCGGTTTATTAAAGATGTGAAGGAGAGCCGAGTTCAACGGCTCTCCCTGTCGTCCACTCGTTAGCTGGAAGGTGTTGCAACGCCATGAGGGGGATTACCCTTCATCTCCTTGGCGCGCTTTACCGCATCTTCCACCTGCGTTGCCCAGATCGGACGTTCCTCGGCGTTTTTCCAAGGCACTTTGGGCCACCAGGCTTTTGTAGAGATAACCTGTCCCGGTTCAACAGAACCACCCGGCAGCGGAATGGCTAAATCCACGCCGTATTTTTCTGCGGCAACCTTGACGCGTTCCACAGGCTCGGTCCAGTTGTGAGAGGATAGATCAAACAGCCCCCAATGGACCGGGAGCATTGTTTTGCCCTTCACCAGTTTGTGCACCAAAACGGCCTGCTCTGGTCCTAAATGGGTGTCTTTCCAGAGCGGATTGTAAGCCCCTGTTTCAATCACGGTCAGATCGAACGGACCAAGGCGGTCGCCAATCTCCTCAAAACGATCATGCATGCCAGTGTCACCGGAGTAGTATACTGAATGCTCTGGGCCGTTAAAGGCCCAACCAGCCCAAAGAGTTGCATTCACATCACTAAAGGTGACGGAGCGGCCTGACCTATGTCGTGATGGGGTGGCCGTAACCGTCGTTTCCTCAACTTGCGTTGATTGCCACCAGTCGAGTTCAGTAATGCTGGACTTGGAAACACCCCAATATTCCAGATGTGACCCAACTCCGAGTGGAACGATCCATTGAACCTGCTGTTGAGCCAGTCTCTGAACCGTTTCCATATCCAGGTGGTCATAATGGTCATGAGAGATCACAATGGCATCAAGCTCAGGGAGTTCTTCCAATGCAATTACTGGATCATAGAAGCGCTCAACGCCTGCCCATGGCAAAGGCGAAGCGCGTTTGCTCCAGACCGGATCAATCAGAATACGCGTTTCATCCATCTCAACCAAAAGCGTGGAATGTCCGAACCATGTAACGCGAGCTCCAGATTCCGGTAGTTTGTTGAGCCGGTCACCAATCGTTTCGACAGGAATGTCTTGCTGCGGCCTGTTGTGGTCGGTCGGCTCCAGAACAAACTGACGGAAAATCTCACTTAGCGGGCCGCGCACCATTGGCAGCTCGTTTACAAAACTATCCTCGCCCCATTGGTTGGATTGCGTCAGCTGCGCTTTGTGCTCATCATTCGGCTTTTGCCCCATGTTCGTATAGGCGCTGGCGTAAATCGCACCAACTCCGATCACCACAACACCCAGCACGCCACCCGCGATCTTCTTAATCATTCTTTTTTGCAATCTCTTAGTTGCGAGTTTGAAGAACCTAGCCTGCTCGCCTTGCCCATTTCTCGCTGCTTAAACTAGGAACCAGTGAGTGTACATACCAGACGCAAGCTGTAAATTATGTGCGCGAGCCACAGTTCTGTGACGACTATCACATTTTCAGGCGCTCCAAAGATCAGCACGCGCCTCTCCTCTCTTCCCTGCAAATTGCTATAAAATATTTTGCCTCCTTCAATCTTCGATTAACTCAACGACGCAATTCACGTCATCTCCCTTAAGATTGCTCAGTATTTTGGTCTTATAGGTAAGCAAGAACCAAAAATATGTGCATTCGATTGGAGCATCTCGATGCCGAAGTCAGACCTCACCCCCGAGCAGGAAAAATGGACTGAGAAGGTCCTTAAGCACTTGAATTTAAAGAATGTGGATGAGGTGCAACTGGACGAGATGCAGTCGGATACTACCGAACACAGCAATCGTCCCAATGAAGTGAATCCAGGACGGCCTGCAACGCGGCGATCACGCGTGCTGGTTTCCAAAGACAGCCCGGCTGCACATCAGCAGCAGGCAGCGCAAGCGGCAGAACAGTTCAAGGCCGAGATCACTCAGCTCTCCAACAGGTATCAAACACTGGCCACGAACGCCCAGAAGCTGGATGCGCAGGCTCGCAAACAGCTCGTGACAAAAGAGCATATTGAAGCCTTCAAGGTGCAAGTCGAAAAGATCAGCAACACCTTCAAACAGTTTAACAAGAACTTTTCTGGCCAACAGCGGCCTGATGCCGGAACCATAAGCCTACTCAAAACATTGCTGGATAAAGTTCAGTATCATATCGGTGAAGGAAAGAAGGTTCTGCAGCAGGGATGCAAGCACGCGGATGCGATGATTGCCAAGGAGATGCCTGCTGTTGAGGCTTACCAAAACACCGTTGAAGACACTTACAAGCACCGCGATGAGTTAACGCAATGGGGCGTTGATACGGCTGACTTCGATAAGGCTCACCGCATCGCAAATCTGCCACTCCTGCGCATGCAAAAGGCGATTGCAGATCACAGCTATCCGGGCCTGAAGTTCATGCTGGGTAAGATTGCAGGCAAGAAGGAAGCCTTCGTCAAAGCCTATGATGACGCTAAGGAGCAGATTGATAGGAACCGGGAGGATACGCAACAGCGGCTGGACAAAACTCTTGCCAATGCAACTGCCTTAAACAAACGCTCATCAGAACTGGAACACGCCCCCGATGCGCTTACACAGTTTACAGCTTCTTTTGAGAAGGTTGCTGCTGCGACGCCAAAAGGAGAGCAGGCTTTAGGCCGTGGTGATTATCAGGGTGCGACAGCCATATTGCACGACAACGAAGGCGCCTTGTTTCAGATGCAACAGCTATGGTTTAGCAATGCGACTGCGGCAGATGACCAAACAGATGAGCCCATCGAAAAAGGCAAACCAATCCTAACGCACAAAAAGATACAAAACCTGCGCCGTGCATTGGAACAAGCCTATGAACGGCTTCCCTTCATCAAGGCCAGCTTGCCGAATGCCCATCAGTATGAAGCTGAATGCAAGTCACTAAAGACATTGCTTACATCAGCTCAATCAGATCTGATTTCTGGCAAGGTTGAAGACGCCGAAGAAAAGGTTCTGCCACTCCGGAAAATCCGCTTCCAGCTTTACAGTCTGACCCATAAGGCAAAAGAACAGGTTGAGTGGGTTGAAAAGCAACTTGTTCAGCTGCAAAGCGATGCCAAATCCTGGCTTGATCGCCACAAAGATCTTAAGCTCATAAGCCAATCAGACGAAGACGCCAAACAAAGCTTTGACGCCTATGAAAAAGAAGCGGAGAACGTGAAAAGCCACTTCGACAGCGCAGCAAGCCATATTGAAAACGGCAAAGCGATTCAGGCTCAAAAATCAGTCGATGAAGGCATGCACAGCCTTAAACGGCTGATTGCCCATGCTTCAGATATTGAACTGGACTAGCCCCCTGCTCCGCATTTTAAGGCTGCAACAGCTTTCTGATGCTCTTCGTCAGCGCTTGTTTCGTTTCCGCGCTGTCCGCATTTTCCGTCATCAGCCAGCGGGTCAGCAGCCGATGCGCCATACCCATAATCGCCTGCCCCAACAATTCGGCAGATGCCTCCTCCCAGACTAAACCTTCGCTTTGGCCATGTGCTATTGTACGGGTGGTTTCATCATGCAATGCGACGTGTGTGAACTGGGTTTGTCCCAACCAATAAGCTTGCGGGATGTTCAGAAATACAATGCGCGCTATGCTTGGATTGGCGAAATAAAACTCGCACCAGATATCCAGGAAAACGAGGCATTTATCGACCGTGTTATCAGCAGCACGCGCTGCTTGCATCGCTTCTGCATAGAGGTTTTCGAGATCCCCTTTGATGCAGGCATAGAGCATCTCTTCTTTATTGCCAAAGTACTTGTAGACTGTTTGCGGACTCACCCGCGCCTGCTGGCAGATCTGCCGTATCCCCACATCCTGATACATCCCGGAGGAGAAGATCTCCAGAATGGTTCTGCGAAGTGTTTCAAGTGCTTCCGGCTTTATTGTTCTGCGGTCTACATCCACGGTCATTCCGATTGGCTCCCCCAATTTCCACCATTGTATCCGTTTTTTTAGTGTCTCCTAGCCGCCTTGTTTGAACATGTACCGAAAAACACTCCAGATTTGATCAAGATCAATTAACTTGACACATCAACAAGATTCGGTAACGCTGTTTCCATATATTCGGGAGGGAGAACTTTGGGGGAGTTTCAAACTTATCTGCCAATTTATGCAATGGTTCTCGCCGTTATACTCATTGTCGGCGAAACACTCATTTTGATAAGAACCGATAAATATTGGCCGTTATCTGTAGATGACTATCTTGCATCCGGCTTACTTATCTTTTCTGCTTTGATTTTTGAAAGCGCAGTGGGTGTCGCTCTTATGCTTTGTGCCTGGGCATTCATGTCTGGTAATCTTTACGCAATGCTGTTTACACGGCTCGACCCACAAACGGGAACACGCGAACGCATACCTGCTCTTTCAATTTTACTAGGCGCAGCCTCAATCGGTCTTGTTGCAACCTTCGCAACGCTCATTTCAAGGATGGTTTCAGCATGACATTGATAGATACCGCCAACTCAATAAACACAGGAACCTACCAGAAGGATGGCTTCCTGTGTCCAATCAAAGTGCTCGAAAAAGACGATGCCATCCGTATGCGCGCAGAACTTGAGGCTATTGAGAAGCTTCAGGGACATCCCATGGACAAAGCACAGTGCAATAAGTCGTACCTTCTGTATGACTGGGCAGATGAACTTGTCCATCACCCCGTTATTCTTGACGCAGTCGAACAACTGATCGGCCCGGATATCCTATGTCTGATGACCAACCTGTTCACCAAGGAAGCAGGCAGCAAATCCTACGTTTCCATGCATCAGGACGCTGCTTACTGGGGGGTGGATGCCGATGATGTGGTCACCGCATGGGTCGCATTAAGTCCAGCCACGGCTCAATCAGGCGTTATGAAGGTGGAGCCGGGCAGTCACAAAACCATCCGCACGCAAGTCAACACCTACGCTAAGGACAACCTCCTCACCCGCGGACAAGAAATCCCAGAGGAAGAGCTGGAACCGGAAAACCAGATCTACATGGAACTGAAGCCCGGTGAGATGTCGCTACATCATTTCAAATTAGTGCATGGGTCTGATGCAAACACCACCAATGATCGCCGCATTGGCTTTGCAATCCGGTATGTGGCTGCAAAGAGCAATGTGAGTGCTGATAACCAATCCGCGCTCCTGGTGCGCGGGCAAAACCATACGAGCATCAGTATGGAGCAGCGTGCAAAGGACTTAAACCCAACACAGCGCTATCGCGAACACGCCCGCGCCATGCGCAATTTGGTCAGGTCTATGCTTCTTCCGGAAAAAGGGGCAGGATTGGGAGAACGCGCAAGACTGTTCATCACGCGTCAAGCCGGAGTGCTGCTAACGTATTACCGGCAAATCAAGGGGGGATAATGCAATGAGTGAAGCCAACAATAGCCATAACCAGCAGTTTGGTAGTTTCAAAGAATTCTATCCATTTTATCTGGCAGAACATGGGAATGTCGTCAGCCGCCGATTGCATTTTATTGGAACGGCGCTGGTGCTTACACTTCTCACTTACATCATCACGTTCGGTCTTTGGGCTTTACTGCTCGCAGTTCCAGTCGTCGGCTACGGCTTTGCGTGGATTGGGCATTTTTTCTTTGAAAAGAACAAGCCAGCCACGTTCAAGTTTCCATTGTATAGCCTGCTTGGTGACTTTGTGATGTTCTTCGATATTCTGCGCGGTAAGGTTTCTATCCTGAAATAAGTCGATCGAACTGACTTGCAAGGACGGGCAAGCAGGGCAGAATTTCGGAACAATAGAAGCGCAAAGATGTTCGAACGCTGAAGGTAAAGCCCACAGATCTTGGTGCTTGTATTGGTCATGGCAGCAACTCACAATGCTTATGTGACCAATACAAATCTGAGTGTCCCATGAAAAGCCTCAGCCTGGCAGTTTTATTTCTCATTGCTTCATCCAGCCTCACTTCCGCCGGGATGAACGCCAATCTTAACTCTGCCATTGCTAATATGTGCGAGAAACTAAAAACCTGCGCATTCCAGCAAATGGGCATCAACGCGTCTTCAAAACAAACCCCGACAGCAACCGTCATCAACAACAGCGTCAATCAGGCCTGTGCGCTGATCAAAGCAGATTTCACCAATGCGGCGACAACGAACACCCAGAAAAGAAAGGCGATTGCCTGCGTATCCTCAGTCACAAAAAAGACCTGTAGCGAACTCAGCCAACCCAACGCCCCAAGCCCACCAGCCTGCAAAGGCTTCCAAAGCTTCAAACGCACAAAATAAGCAAGTTTCAGAACCCTTTCACGATTCCTATGGTACTTACTCAGAAGCCTTCTTTAGCTATCACCATACGCCTACCTAATATCGCATTGAATGCCTGAGCTTTAGCCTCTGAAACGGCTCTACCTAACCAGCTTCACCATACTTATCACGCAGGATGTTTTTTTGGACTTTGCCCATGGTGTTGCGGGGGAGTTCGTTGATGATTAGGAGTTTTTGTGGGTGTTTGAAGCGGGCGAGGTGTTTTTTGACGGTGGTCATGATCTGCTCGAGGTCAGGGGTCTCACCCTTTTCGGCCACAATTAATCCAAGCGGGGCTTCACCGAAGTCAGCATGGGGTATGCCGATCACAGCACTTTCATGAACACCCGGTTGCTCATCCAACAGGAGTTCAATCTCTTTTGGGTAGATATTGAAGCCGCCTGAAATGATGAGGTCTTTGTTGCGTCCAACAATGTGGACGTAACCATCCGTATCGATCTTCCCCATGTCACCGGTGATAAAGAAGCCATCCGCACGCAGTTCCGCAGCTGTCTTCTCAGGCATCTGCCAGTAGCCTTTGAACACGTTGCGGCCACGAACTTCGATGACGCCGATGCTGTCCTGGGGTAGTTCAGCACCCGTTTCAGGATTGGTGATCTTGAGTTCAACGCCGGGAAGCGGAAAGCCTACAGTGCCTGCACGCCGCTCTCCCTCGTAAGGGTTCGACGTGCTCATGTTGGTCTCAGTCATGCCGTAACGTTCCAAAATGCGGTGTCCCGTACACTCTTCAAACTGGCGATGAGTTTCCGCCAGCAACGGTGCACTGCCGGAGGTGAACAGGCGCATATGCTCTGTCAGTTCCTTGGTAAAACGCTGATCACCCAACAGCCGGGTATAGAACGTTGGCACCCCCATCATGGAAGTGGCCTGCGGCAGAAACTGCACGATGGCATCCTGATTGAACTTTGGCAGGAAGATCATGGAGCCACCAACAGCAAGGATAACATTGGTTGCTACAAACAGGCCATGCGTATGAAAGATCGGCAGCGCATGTAGCAGAACATCGTCTTTTGTGAAGCGCCAGTAATCAACCAGAACATCTGCATTAGACAGCAAATTGTCCTGTGTCAGCATCGCGCCTTTGGAGCGGCCTGTTGTGCCTGATGTGTAAAGAAACGCTGCCAGATCCTGCAGATCTCGTTCTACAGTCTCAAAAGCAGTTGGGTGAGTTTTGGCTTCTGCCATCAAAGACCCGGAACCGTCTCCATTCAAGATTTTGAGGAGGACACCTAGCTGATCAGCTAAGGGCTGCAATGTCTCTGCCTTTGCACCATCACAGGCAAGAAGAGATGCTCCGCTATTGTCGAGAAAGTAAGAGAGTTCATCACTGGTGTAGGCCGTATTCAAAGGCAGGAAGATGAGGCCTGCCTGAACGCAAGCGGCGTAAAGAGCCAGCGATTCTGGCGATTTTTCAACCTGTGCAGCAACACGATCGCCCGGGTTCAAGCCATTCGCGACCAGCGTATGCGCCAGCTGCGCGGTTGTCGCCAAAAACTGCGCATATGAGATGGAGGTTCCATCATGAAGAAACAGGAACGGCTTGGTTTTGGACGCATGGATCCCAAATAAGCGATCATAAAGCGGGTTTGCCATGAGACTGCCTTTCACTGTTGCAACAGACGTTCACCCGCATCTCAATGTGAGCGTGTCGGGACTGATTCATCCAGACAAGACTAGTGCGAACCCGAGGCTCTGAACAGCCACGTCTTCCTCGGTTTTAGCAAGCAAAGCGCGGAATTGTCCAAAAGGCTTTGACGTTCTATGCTGCAAGAATTGACCAAGGAAGCAATTTTCAAATGACTCATCGCACAATTTTTACTGATCCCGATCTGGCACAATTTTATGAGCTGACACCACGAGATCGCGCGGATCACACATATTGCAAAGTGCTTGCACGCGAGGCACGCTCTGTCCTCGACCTGGGGTGCGGTACGGGAGAGCTTACGGTTCAATTGGCTGAGGGTCGCCGTGTGGTTGGTTTGGACCCGGCTGAAGCTATGCTGGAGATTGCACGCAAGCGCCCCAATGGAGAACAAGTTAGCTGGGTACAGGCGGATGCCCGTTCATTTGATCTGGGAGAGACGTTTGACCTGGTCTGCCTGACAGGACATTCCTTTCAGTTTTTCCTGACGGAAGAGGACCAGCTTGCAGCTCTGAAAATGATCGCAGCGCATCTAAGCCCCAAAGGCCTGTTTGTCTTTGATACCCGCAACCCGAATTTTCCGGGCCAGAAGACGCGTCGCAAAGAAGAAACACTGAGCCAGACGCAGCACCCTGCCCTCGGTGCAATTGAGAGCTGGAACATTTCAGAATATGACGAGACCACTCAAACACTGAGTTTCATCAATGCTTACAGGCAGCTTGAGACTGGTGAGATTTTCAGCGCACCTTCTGAGATTAAATATACGGCACAAGACAAAGTCGACCAGCTCCTAGAAGAAGCTGGCTTATGTGCTCAAACATGGCTGGGTGAATGGACAGGTGAACCTTATCACGCAACCTCACGCGAGATCATTCCCATAGGCAAAAGGGCCTGAAGCTATCGCTCAAAACGCGCCAGAGCGAGACCAATGCCAGAACCAATGAAGAGCGTACCAGTGAGTTTATGTCGCAAATGACCTATGCTCTTGAAGAACGGAGTTGCAGAACGAGCAAGAGCCGCCCAACACAGATCTCCACATAGAATGACGAGAAGGTAGATCAGCGCTGGCTGGGCAAGAGCGTAACTCGTGCTTTGATCCCCAACGAACTGAGGTAGGAAAGCAGCGCTGAACACCAGCGTTTTCGGGTTGATCATAGCAAGCAACATGCCCTGCCAGAAAAGCTTGCGCAAAGGGATGTTACTGGCTTCAGCGTTTTCCAACATATCCGTCCGCTCCCGCCAGGATTTGATGCCGAGATAGATCAGATAGGCCGCACCAACCCACTTCACCCACAGGAAGGCATCGGCAACGAGTGCCAGCAATGCTGAAAATCCAAGCACCACAATGCTGAGCTGGATGGCAACGCCAAGCGTTGTTCCCAGTACCGTAGCGGCTCCAAAGCGGAAGCCATGGCTGATGGTATTGGCTGCGATGAGCGCAACGTTGGGGCCTGGAATAGCCACCAGAGCCGTCGTCGCAATCACAAGCGCTAATATCATCTCAACGGACATGAGTTCCCCTCCCAAACATCAGAGGATAGTTTGGGAGGTTCTTTGTCACATTGCAAGCTATGCCTTTGATTGGACTGCAAGGCCTAGTGGAAGGCAGCGAGCTTGTCCGGGTTTCGCTGCGCATAAATCGCGTCGACATTCATGTTATCATCATAACCAAAGGTGAAAGTCGTCGTGATCCCGCTTCCGTCGACCGTGACGAGAGACAGGCAGGAGTTGAGTTCTTCAACCCAAGCTTTGCCACTGTTCGCGGCTGGGGAGATCGCCTTTTCGATAAAGCCAAGCACATGCTCCAGACCAACAAGTGGTTTTGGAACGGCATTGACCTTGCCGCCGCCGTCGGAAATAAGCGCAACGTCAGCTGCCAGAAGCTTGGAGAGCTCAGCTGTTTCTCCGGTTTCCAGCGCGCTTTGGAATACACTCACCATCGCCTGCTGTTTTTCTGGCGGAGCGACAAAGCGTTGAGATTTCTGCTGAATATTGGCCTTTGCCCTTGAGACCAGCTTGCGGCAACTGGTCGGAGTGACCTCCAATATATCTGCAACGTCTTCATAGCTGGAGGAAAACACTTCGTGCAGCAAAAACGCAGCCCGCTCTTTTGGAGCAAGGCGTTCCATCACCAAAAGGAATGCCATTGTGAGGCTTTCGGAAAGCTCAACTCTGTCTTCCGGTGTGTCCTGTGTGGTGGTGTGAAGCGGCTCAGGCAACCACATACCAACGTAATTTTCGCGTTTTTTGCGTGCTGATTTGAGCTGATCGAGTGCTTTGCGGGTGCAAACCGTCGTCAGCCAGGCATCAGGGTTGGCAATGTCGTCTTGTGCGGCAGCTGACCAGCTGAGATAGGTTTCCTGCACCACATCTTCAGCCTCGGCCGTTGTGCCCAGCAAACGATAAGCCAGCCCCATCAACATGGGTCTGGCCTGTTCAAATACACGAAGTGATTTGTCTGAGTTCTTCATCAATGGTTCGATATCGCAATCCGGTTCCAAAGGTTGATCATACCAACCATCGCCGTCAGGGTGGAAATTTCCTGATCACTGTAGTGCTTTTTCAGTTCCTGGCGAAGACGTGACAACTGATCCTCCTTGTTGAGTTCTGTCAGTGCTTCGGTCCATTCAAATGCCAGCTTCTCTTTTTCCGAAAAGTCATCGCAATGGCGCCAGATGATGAGGTGATCCAGACGTTCGTTGGTTTCACCAGCTTTGCGAGCGTCGCGGGTATGCATCTTCACACAAAACCCGCAGCCGTTGATCTGCGATGCCCGCAGCAAAATGAGGTGATGCAGCTTTTCGTCAAACCCAGTCGCAGCGATGGTTGCTTCCACGCCCTGAAGGGCTGCCATGATCTGCGCACCGCTATCGTAGTGATTGATGGTGGTGTGAACGTTCATCGTTATCTCCAGTGATTGTTTTGTTGCGTTCACAGGGTCGACGAGACAGCTCTCTCAGATGTGACGTGGTACCGATGAAAAACTAAAAACGCCCCCTCATCTTGGTTCAGGAGGCTGGATGACGATAGACATGATCAACCGGATCATGGCGCGGTGCATTCGTGTCGATCTCAGCTCCCATTCGTTCAGCAAGAACACGAGACCGTTCGTTGTTCGGGTCGATATAGCTGACGAGTGTTCTTAAACCCAGCTCCTCAAAGGCCCATTTACGCATCCTCAATGCCGCTTCCAAAGCATATCCGTGTCCTTCAAAGCCCTCATAGAGGAACCAGCCCAACTCGTGCTCTGGAAAAAGCGGCCCGTGATTAAGGCCCACCTGACCAACGGTTTTGCCCGTGGTCTTGTCATCAATCATCAATGCACCGTGGCCAAACAAGGTCCAATGCGCGATGTCATGACTGAAAATGCCCCAGGTCACATGCTTGGGGGTTGGCCCGCCCATAAACTGTGAGCGTTCGGACTTCATCAACTGCTCATAAGCAGGCCAATCTTCAATTGTCATCGGCCTTAAGCGTAATCTTTCCGTTTCAAGTGTCGGTATCACAGTCATTTGATCAGTCCAGCAATGAAAAAAGGAATCTCTGAGCGTAATGTCAGCGGCGAACATTATTCCGGCAGATGCTTTGTAAAAAGCAATTTTTAATCTGGCGCACAGGGAACTTTCAATATCGACTAAGCACTCAGGAGTGACATCCAAGATCTTGCTTTTGATTGCACACTTGATTTTGTTAAGGATTCACCCATCTGTTGAAATGAAAAAGGCAGCCCGAAAAACTGCTCGTTCCCATTTGCACATAATCAATACGGAGCCACAATTTTATGAGTGATAAACAAGAATATACCCCACCAAAGGTTTGGGTGTGGGAACAGGAAAACGGCGGCCAGTTCGCAAACATCAACCGTCCTATTGCTGGTTCTACTCATGACAAAGACCTGCAGGTGGGCAAGCATCCGCTGCAGCTTTACTCGCTGGCAACGCCAAATGGTGTAAAAGTCACCATCATGCTGGAAGAGCTTCTGGCAGCAGGTTTCAGCGAAGCAGAGTATGACGCATGGTTGATCAAGATTGGTGAAGGCGACCAGTTCTCCAGCGGTTTTGTTGGCGCAAACCCTAACTCCAAAATCCCGGCACTGGTGGATCACAGCACCGAGACACCAACCCGTGTATTCGAATCTGGCTCTATCCTGCTGTATCTGGCAGAAAAGTTCGGCGCCTTCCTGCCGAAAGATCCGGCAGCACGCACAGAAGCCATGAACTGGCTGTTCTGGCAAATGGGGTCTGCCCCATATCTGGGTGGTGGTTTCGGTCATTTCTACGCTTATGCGCCAGAGAAGTTTGAATACCCGATCAACCGTTTCGCCATGGAAGCAAAACGCCAGCTCGACGTTCTGGACCGCAATCTGGCCGAGCGCCGCTTTATGGCTGGTGATGAGTACTCCATCGCAGACATCGCGATCTTCCCATGGTACGGCGCGCTGGTGCTTGGTTCGCTCTACAGCGCAGCCGAGTTCCTCTCCGTTGACGATTACAAAAACGTCAAGCGTTGGGCAGAAGAAATCGCAGAGCGCCCTGCCGTGAAACGCGGCAAACGCGTAAACCGCACATGGGGTGATGAGGACCAGCAAGTCCCAGAACGCCACGACGCCAGCGACCTGGACCCAAAACCGGCCTCTGAAAAAGCGTAGAGCGTTTATCATAACACAAAAAAACACAAACCCGGCTTCATTGAAGCCGGGTTTGTCAATTGTCTAAACAACAAGAATTTCTTTAGGCGCCAAGTTGGGCTAGTTATCTGACTTTAAAAACTTTTTGCTTAAATCGCTTTACCAATCTTTCGGCAAACCGGTTAAAGACTTTCTCTTTCTCAAAAAAAGTTCCAAACTCGGTCGTATATGCAGCCAAGTTCCCTCTCCCGGGATCTGCAGGGAGATTGAAGTAGAAAACAATTGGCTTATCCTCAGGACCATATTTGATGTAGCCAGCCAATCGACTTTGGCTCATTTCAAAGAGACCAGCGACGGGAGGATTATACTCAATTTCAGTAACTTTAATGGCCAAATCATAGGCAGCAGTATCAACTGGCACCCACTCAGAGCTATCTTCAGCAACTTTTTCAAACTTCTCTTTCAATATCCGGGGTGCAATCTCACCATATTCGGAAGCAGGAACAGAGACACTCACTTTATCAATACGATAAGCTAAGTGTTCCTCCCCCGACTTATTTCTTGAGGCACAAGCGCTTAGAACAAGCACGGAACAGATCACCAACAAAAGCCTGAGCATTTTGCCTAACCATATATACTAATTTTTGATTTGTGCTGAATACACAATCATTGATTGAATAAAAAGGGTAATATCGGTTCTCTTGTGCACCATCCCTCTTTTCCAATCGGAAATTGCGGTAGTTCAATTCCTCGCCTGTCTCCCGGGTTTAAGATTTGTTCCAAAGAGCAAAAAGGAACGAACCATGTCGGAGCTTCTCAAACGGTTTAAGGGCATTACGGAAGACCCAGCCCTCTCCTTTACGCAAAAGGCGCGTTATCTCTCACTGGAGGCGGAAAACTCTCTGCCCTACCCTGAGCTTGATGAGGAAACCGCCAAGGCACTGGAAGAGCGTGTCATCTGCGACATGTATGAGGGGCATGCGCCGTTCAAGCCGCGCTATGTGATGCCCGACTACTCCGTGGTTCTGGAAAAGGGGAGTACCTTCCTTGAGTTGGAACCGGCAACCACCTTGGATGAAGCTATCAACTCCCTCATGATTGCTTATCATCACGTGCCGTCTGTCACCAACATGCCGGTGTTCATTGGTCGCCTCGACAATCTCTTGCTGCCGTATTGCGATGAGGTCAGCGATGAAGATCTTTACAAGAAGCTGAAGCTGTTCTGGCGCTATCTGGACCGTGTGCTGCCGGATGCCTTCATGCACGCCAACGTGGGGCCAACCGACAACCGCGTTGCCCGTACCATCATGCGCATTGATGCGGAGCTGAAGCAGATTGCTCCGAACCTTACGTTCGTCTGGGATCCTGATATCAGCTCTGATGCGATCTTTTCACAGGCTTGCGAAAGCATCATTGAATGTTCCAAACCACACATCGCGAACAACCCACTGCATCAGCCTCTGTTTGATGACTACGGCTATGGTGTCGCCAGTTGTTACAACGTGCTGCCTCTATGCGGTGGCGCGTCTACCCTGACCCGCATCAATCTGCGAGAAGTAGCGCGTCGCTCCAAAGATACTGCAGACTTCTTCGAGAACGTTCTGCCGAAATACATTGACCTCAACTTCCGCCTGACTGAAACGCGGATTGATCATCTCTTCAACAAATCCGGCTTCTTTGAAAGCTTCCTCGTGAAGGAAGGCTGGATCAGCCGAGACCGCTTCACGGCCATGTATGGCATCTTTGCCATGGCGCAGTGCGTGGATGAGTTGCAGGCCAAGGAAGGCCGCGCTGGCAAGTACGGACACGATGAGACCGCCAACCAGCTTGGTCACCGCATCTCCAAAGTGCTGTATGAGGCTGTTGAAACGCGTCCCATGGAACACTGTTGGCGAGGTAAGGCTATGCTGCATTCACAAGCAGGCCTCAGCGATGATGATGGCTGTACGCCGGGTGTTCGCATCCCTTATGGCAGTGAGCCCGATCCGGTCACGCACGTTCAGGCATTGGCAGAGCACCATGCGTTCTATCCATCCGGTGTCTCTGAAATTCTAACACTGGATGAAACCATCGAGAACAATCCAGTCGCGCTGGAGCAGCTTGTGAAAGGTGCGTTCCAACTGGGCTTCCGGGAGTTTTCCGCCAACGTCTCCAACAATGATCTGGTGCGCATCACCGGTTACATGGTGCGCTTGTCAGACATTGCGAAGTTCAAAGAATGCGGTGGGTCTCGCATCAACACAACTGTGCTGGGTGCAGAAGCTGCTGAGACTGGTAAAATACTGGAGCGCACACCACGGGTGATGAGCCATGAACTTGCCCCTCGCTACAGTCAGTAAGGTTTTAAAGTTCTCTTGCGTGGATGGGCCGGGCAACCGGCTTGTCCTGTTTCTGCAAGGCTGCAACTTTGCCTGCCCGACCTGCCACAACCCGCACACCATGAAGCTGTGCAACGATTGCGGCGACTGCGTGCCAGAGTGCCCGACCGGTGCTCTGACCATCGTGCAAGGCAAAGTGGTGCACGACGCGAGTATTTGCGACCAATGCGATAAGTGTCTGGACGTCTGCCCCATCAACGCCAACCCCAAGGTCACGCAATACAGCGTTGATGATGTTCTGGTGCTTTTGTACCAGAACAAACCATTCCTGAACGGCATTACAATTTCAGGTGGGGAAGCTACAACGCAGCTGAAATTCATCATCGCTTTGTTCACAGCGATCAAAACGGATGAAAAGCTGAAGGATCTCACCTGCTTCATCGATAGCAACGGCTATTTGCCCGAACCTGCGTGGAAGACCATTCTGCCCGTGACCGACGGTGTGATGCTGGACATCAAAGCCTTCAACAACACCCTACATCGCCTACTCACCACCCGCAGTAATGAACGCGTTCTGGCCACCGCTAAGCTGCTCTTTGACTCCGGAAAGCTGCATGAACTGCGCTATCTGCTCATCCCGGGCCGCACAGACAGCGATGAGGAAATCGAAGACCTCGCTAACTTCGTTCGTGCACTGGATACAGATACGCCCTTACGCCTCAACACCTTCCAACACCACGGCGTCAAAGGCGAAGCCCTCAACTGGCCCACCATGAAAGAACCAGACGTGGAACGCATCGCAGAGGAGCTGCGATCAGCAGGGCTAACGAATGTAGTGGTGCCAGCGGTTTACATCTGAGAAGCCGCATGATGACCCATAATCGACGAAACACGCGGTTCAAAACAGTTATGCAATTTCTCTAAGTTCTCTTGCATCCATTCAAATGCTCTAAATCGGTCACGTGAGCATAGCGGATCTATCCCACTCAACTCCAAAACAATTCGCGCTTTTTGCTTATCAGGGAGCCGCTGCCAATCTAGGTCCACGCCAATGTCGTCTTTGATTTCACTTTTCTGTAAATACAATTCCTCAAAAAGATCCGAGCAATTTGGAATAAATACCTCTACTCCGATACATTTTCTTCGCGCCACAATTGTCGCGCTTAGATTACATTTTCTACCAAGGTGAAAATGCCCATCGTATCTAACTAGCTTCCTTCGCTTGGGCACTATCGAGCTGTTTTTAACGGCTAAGAAGTTATGAAAATCAGTCCAATACAACCGATAAAGATCCTCTCTCCTCATCGATATAAACACTCCTCAACTAATGTTTTGCCGACTGTAGGTTACGATCGAAAAATGACTTTCTCAACTCTCGAAATCTCTCAATAGCAGGCACCGCCCATTAGCCCTTCCGCTCCATACGAAACTTCTGCGGTGAAACGCCGATGGCGGCTTCAAAGGCGCGGGAGAAGGCGCTGCGGCTGCGGAAGCCGATGAGGTGGGAAACGCGTTCAATCGGGTGGTCAGTTTCCAGCAACATGGTGGCTGCACGGCGCATGCGCACGTCGCGCAGAAGTTCCATTGGGCCACTTCCGTACGCTTCCTGAAAGCGTTTGGCGAAGCCGCTGCGGCTCATGCCAGCGAGGGAGGCAAGGCTCTCGACAGAGTGCGGTTCGCCCGGTGTATCGAGGATGTGCCGAAGCACCGGCCACATGCGCGGATCGCGCAGCGCGGCCATCCATTCCAACCCGCCGCGCTGATCGTTGAAGCGGCGGCGCATCAGTTCGATCATGCATTGCATCAGGAGTGCGCGCACCATGGCGAGGCTTCCGGGCGCAGGGTTGGCAAGCTCCAACAGCAAGCGCCGGATTGGCGCTTCACAGGCATCTTCGCCAGCCTGATTTTCGACAATCGGTTCCTGCACCAGATCAATCAGGTTCTCCATCTGCCGCAAGCTGAGCGAGATACGAGAGCAGATCGCGATGAGCTGGCCTTTGTCCTGTGTGTCACTGTTATGGATCAGGTGTGCCATTTTCAGCTTGTCAGGATTGCAGCTGGGGATTGGATCATGAACCTGCCCGAAGCTACGCAGAACGTGCTTTTTGAGCGCAGGTACGAGGATCAACGACCCTTTGCTGACCGGAATGGCAGGACGTCCCGGCAGCACAAGCTCGCCTTCTCCGGCAAGCACATAGTGCAGCGTTGCCAAAGGGTCTTTGTCCAGATCAAGATCGCAGGCGCCATTCAGCTCGCACAAAGCAAACGGATGCGCCTGTATCTCCATTTCATCGAGAATAAAATGAATATCCATGCTGATCTCTATACGCGTCCAATCGATGAAATGATACATATCAGGACGAAAAGGTACCAATTCTGGACCATAAAGCACATAGCCTATTCCATCCTCTCTTCACCGAACAAGAGAAGGAACAGACGATGTGTAATGATCATGATCACAAGAAAACACTCAGCCGCCGCGATGCTCTGCGAGGTGGTCTGACAGCTGCAGCAGCTGTTGGTGGTGCAGCGATTGCAGGTTCAGCGCACGCCAAAGCGCAGGACAAAGTGAAAGATCCATATGCCCCACCAGCAAAGTCCGTTCTGCCTCCAAGCAACATGAAGCTAGACCTGAGCCGCGCCGCTCTTGTGGTAACAGATCCGCAGAATGACTTCCTGTCTCCTGATGGTGTGACCTGGGGTGTTGTGGGCGAAAGCGTAACCCGCAACAACACAGTCAACAACATCGAGCGCCTGTTCAAAGCCGCAAAAGCAGCAGACATCACCGTGGCCGTTTCTCCTCACTACTACTACCCAACCGACCACGGCTGGAAGTTTGAAGGCGCGCTGGAAAAGCTGATGCACAACATCGGTATGTTTGACCGCAAAGGCGCACTCAACGTGGATGGCTTTGAAGGATCAGGTGCGGACTGGCTGGACGTTTACAAGCCATACATCAACGACGGCAAAACCATCGTCACTTCTCCGCACAAGGTCTACGGCAACGACACCAATGATCTGTCTCTTCAGCTGCGCAAGCAGGGTGTCGATCAGGTTATTCTGGCAGGTATGTCTGCTAACCTTTGCACCGAGAGCCATATGCGCGAGTTGATCGAGCAAGGCTTTGAGGTTGCTGTGGTGAGTGATGGCACAGCTGCTGCTATTATTCCGGATGGTGATGGTTATCTGGCCGCTCTGACCAACTTCCGCTTCATCGCAAACGCGGTCTGGACAACAGACGAAGCTGTTAAGCTGCTTCAGGCTTAACCACCTAGCGCACCGCCTTATTCTTTAAGGTGGTGCGTTCTTTATCTCTCCGTTTCGCTAACACCTCAATTTGAACTGCATGTGCAACCAGTTTCGGTTAGAGAAGAGCTATGGCTCATAAGACGAAAATTGGCCGCCGTGTGGGTGGTTGGCTCTATCTACATCGCTCTGGCGTTGATTTCCTCCCTGCGGAGGAGGCTGAACGGCTGGCTCAGGTCGTGGCGCAGCATCCGGACACCCCATGGAACCTGTGCAAAATCAGCAAGGACAAAGTCTCGCTGCTGCATTACGAGGACTTTGAGATCTCCGGCTTCCCGGCTTTGCTCCACTCCATCACGTTTGATCTTGCAACCCAAACAAGCAAGGCCATCGACTACTCTAAGCGTGAGAACCCGCCAATCCTGCATCGCAAAGAACTGCTCCTGCCGGAAGACGCCCCCAACATCCCAATGTATGCCGCTTTAACGAAGGCCGCCGAAGATGCAGGTCTGTTTGCAAAGCCCGCAGGCATTGGAACGCGCAAGGCGTGGAACAAACGCATTGCTGATGCCGGGTTGAAGTTGGAAGGTCATCAACTGCTGACAAGCAGGTAAGAAGGGAGGCCGCGCCTCCCTCTGTTTCACATGGATTTAAACCAGCCGGATTGAAACACCACCGTCAGCAGTCATCGCACTTCCCGTCACAAAGCTGGATCGGTCCGAAAGCAGAAACAGCGCTGCTTGGGCAATCTCCTTCGGGCTTGCCATGCGTTTGAGTGGATGCAAGCCAGAAATGAAGGCATGTCCCTCCGGGTCATCCCCTGCCATTGCTGTCTTGGTTCCACCGGGGAGCAGCGCGTTGATGCGGATGCCATCTGGTCCATGGTCTGCAGCCAGCGATTTCACCAGCCCAACCAGCCCCGCCTTGCTGGCAGCATAAGCTCCCATACCCGGCATGCCGCTGTTGCAGTGCCCCACAAAGGAGGATGTAAACACAATCGCCCCCTTTGTGCGTTTTTTCAAAGCCGGAATCTGCGTTTTGGCCGCATAAAATGCGCTGGTGAGATTGGTTTGCAGTACATTTTCCCAGTTCGCGCTGTCCATCTCTGGGACCGGCTCCATGTTCCCCACAGTGCCAGCATTGTTGAAGGCCCCATGCAGCACACCATAGGTGTTGAGTGCATGTTCCACCAATGCGGAGGCATAGGCCTCATCAGTCACATCTCCTGCAAGATAAGTGGCTGAACCGCCTTGTTTCGTGATTTTGTCTGCCAGAGCTGCCAGCTCTGCTTCACGTCTGGCCCCAAGCACCACGTTAGCGCCTTCATCGACGAACAGCTCGGCTGCTGCCGCGCCAATTCCGCTGCTTGCACCCGTGATGATGATCGTTTGTCCGTGTAACTCCATGTTTTCCTCCAGTGGTTGACTAGAGGCACTATTGGCGTCTGTGCGGACAAAACCCACCCGATTTGCGAGGTCCCAGATCTTTGAGAACTCGCCTTCATCGCCTAAGGCATCAGATACTGCATTTGAGAGTTTAAGCTATCGACTGGCATATCCTGCACAGGCACAGGCTCATCAGAGGGGAACTTTGCCAGTTCCACCAGTTCATGCACCCAGAAACTGGTGTACTTCACGAACAGTTTGACGGTTTCTGCAAACTCTTCAACTGACAGATTGTCGACTTTAATTGCCTGAGTCAAAAGTACTTCAGAGCTGCGCTGGTTGATTGAAAGCGCAGCGTGGCCGGTGCCCATACCGTTGTAATTGGCTTCCAGAAGGTGCAGGTAGAGGGACTTGGGGACGTTGTTCAGGCTTGCCAAACGGCTGTTGAGCCGGACCACGTTTGCGTTGAAATCCAAGACCTGAAAAAACACCTCAATCTCACCATCAACCGTCAATGAGCAAATATTCTCTGCGTCTAGTTTCAGGTCCGGCAACCCTATCGTCTCGCCGAATTGCCTGAGTGTGTTTTCAACCATTTCCATTTGTCGCCCCTTAATTTGTAAGTGATCTGCTTTTCCTACCCGCAGACCGCGCGAAACCCGGTATTTCCAGAGCCTTCACGAAAAGACGCCGCAAACACCAAGTGCTTTAAAATGTGAGAGGATGCCCTGGCAATCTGCGTTGCCTTTCCTCTCATGCGTGATCAGATTACAGAGTGAGTTCTGTCTTGACGCCCCTCAGCGCAGATGGAATTTCACTCATGATGTCATCAATAAAGTGGATTTCTGAACTCAGGTCCCCAACGGACATGAGGCCGCCTTTCACAAGTCCCTCAAAGACATGAAGCGCACGCTCGGCATGGGCAGAATGGCCGCGCACCAGCCGATCACCATCACCTTTGAAATCATGCAGGCGAATTGCATCACGCTCTTGCGCCGAAAATTGAGAGGCCGCATTTTGCAGCTGTTTTGAAACAAACCCACGTGGGTTATTGGGTTCCAATTTTTCTGCGGCGTGGTGCAACTTCGTAAAGCTCTGATAAGCCTCAGCTAACCTGCCGTCTTTCAAATTGGAGAAAACGGCGGAAACAGCTGAACTTGCAGCTTCTTGCCGGCGGTCTGCCGCTGCATCTGCGTCGGTTTGGCTCCACACAATCTGCTTGGTTGCCATGCCCTCAAAAAATTCTAAAATCTTGCTCGTGGTGCTGTTCGAGCTTTCGCTAATACGCGTTTCGTTGGATTTAGAAACAGTGTGAACACCCAGCTCTGCCGCTTGAAGAGCTGCCGGTGCATTCACCTCCAGCGGGGCATGGTACGAGGACGCTCCGCCAACTGAAATACCCGTCATAATCTAATGCCTAAAGTTCTTCCCATGACTTCAACGTACCCAAAGGCTCACACTTCAGGTGTGTTGAACGAGACAGATCTCTAATTATTTTAGGGATTACTCAGCTAACGGATAGCTGCGAATAAAGCGATCTGTGAAAATCAGCAGGATGATACCGGGAACAGACGCGATGAGGGCAATGCCTGCTCCTGTTGCATCCAGTGCACCGCCGGATATTTTTGCAAACAGCAATGTCGGCAGAGTAATGATTTGCCCCTGCCCGATGAAAAACGTAAGCAAAAACAGGTTAGTTGAGACCAAGAAGGTGAACAGGCAACCTGCAATCACTCCGGGAAGGATCATAGGCAACGTCACGCGGAAGAAAATCTGTCGGCGATTGGCACCAAGAACACGTGCGTGGTCTTCTGCGTCCGTTCCATGCCCCTGATAAACCGCTGTCAGCATACGCACCATGTAGGGAATGGTTGGGATCAGATGTACCACAATGACGCCTGCATAGGTGCCAGCAAAGCCGAGCGCAATAAAGATCATCAGCAGTGCAATACCAATGGCAGCTTCAGGTATGAGAAGCGGCAAAGCGATCAGAAACTCAAGTTGGTTTTTACCGCGAAAGTTCCGCTGTGCCAGCACGCGAGCAGCAGGCAGACAGATGAGCAGGCACAACAGCGTCACTGCAATGCCGATACCAAGCGTGTTGATGGTCGCTTCTGCAACGCGAGAACTTGGCGAGAACACATAGTCCCATGCCAGTGGAAACGGAGAGCGCTCCCGTTGCTCATGCCACCAGACAGTTGGCAAAATGTTCGGCCACGCCCAACGGAAGGCCAAAGACTGGATGATCAGCGGGGCAAACGGTGCGATGGTAAAAGTTGCCATGGCCAACACCAGCAGGCGCTGCCATGGACTGATGGACTTAATGTCCCGGAGGCTGGAGCTCGAACCGATCATCAGACGCGCCCCCTTGCCCGCTCATATCTGCGGTAACCCAACAGGTAAACTGCGAGGAAGATGCCGGAAACCAATGCCAGTGAAACGACCACGGCCATGCCCTGCAACTGGAACGCATAGTTGGCATCCTGAAAATACCGCCAAGCCAACACAGGCAGAGTATCCGGATAACCACCACCCAGAATAAGCGGTGCTTCAAATGCACCGATGTTGAACGCAAAGCAAATCAGCGAGGCAGAGACAATGCCCGGCATGATTTGTGGCAGCGTGACACGCCAGAAAATTTGTCTGGAATTGGCACCCAGCACCATGGCTGCTTCAACCGTATCTTCGCCTTTTCGAGCCAGAACGGCGGAAAGGGTGAGCGTCATAAACGGCACCTGCTTCCAGACATAAACAGCGATAATCCCGCAGCCTCCATGGGTTTTGAGGATCTGTACAAACTGAGCCGGATCATCAATCAACCCAAGACTTGCAGAGATGCGCGAGAGCAGCCCGCCATTGCCCAGCATCACCAGCGCCAGTGCAATACCAACGGTGTAAGGCACCATAAGCGGCAAGCGGATGAGTGCCCCGAAAACTCGCGAGGCTCTGAACTTCTTGGACAGAGCTATGCTGAGAGGGATCGAAATGACGAGGCCAATCAGTGTTGCTGCAAACCCGTAATAGAGCGTCAGGCCCAATGACGCCCAAAAATCAACGGAGAGCCAGAGGCGTTCAAAATACCGAGTTGTTGGAAACTCATTGATACCAAACCACGGCGCATAGCCAAAGCTTTGCAGAATGCCCAGCACGATTGCTCCGCCAAACAACCCCAGCAAAATCACAAGCAAAGGCATCACCTCAGCAACATCACGCAGGTTCTGCATGAGCGCGGGAGATGCGGCCGTTTTGGAGTTTACTGGAAGTGCCTTGGGCATCAGTTTTCGTTTCATAAAAAGCGGATGGCAGAAAGCCGCCATCCGCAAAAATGTTAGTTGTTCAGTTCGCCGGAGACCTGCGCAACGATATCTGCCAGAGGCTTATCGTCTTTGCGCTCGATAACCGCCAGCCAGGTGGCTTCGATCACATCAACAAGACTGGCGTTGGTGTCTGGCGCGATGTTGTCGTCCAACTGCTGTTGAGTCACGCCGTAATGTGGAGGCGCGGAGGCTTCAACTTCTGCCGTTTCTTCCTCACTCAAGCGCCACAGATCCAGACCAACAGGCATGCCTGCGGTTTTCAGCTTGGAGGCCTGCGCTTCCGCCGAAGAGAAGTAGTTGATGGCCACAAGAGCTGCTGCCGGATGTGGGCTGTTGAGTGGAACGGCAAGGTAGTTCTTGTTCTTGATCATGTTGCCAGCCGGGAAGATCATCTCTTCCGCCTGTTCCGGATAGGCACCGGTGATTAGGCCGTTATGGTTGCCAAACACACCAAACTTGCAATTGAAGTGCACTTCAGAATTGAGGAAGAGATTATCGAGTTCACCAGAATTTTCAGCATAACGTGGCTTGCCGGAAGCTCCGCCTAATAGCAATGGTTCGATGCTTTTCAGGTACTCAATACCCGGCTTCATCAGGCGTGCCAGCTCTTCGCCGCCCATCTCTTCAAAACTCTGCTGGTAAGGCGCAGCCCCGGTGCCGTCCGGATTGTGCGCATAAAGGACAGACTGCACAAAGGTGTTGCCCAGATAATGCGGAGGCTTCACATAAGTGAACTTGCCCGGATTGGCTTCCAGATAGGTCTTCAGCTGAGCAAAGGTCGCTGGTGTGTTTTCTGCAGAGACGTGGGCGCGGTTGACGGAGCACACATACTGCTCACCAGACCAGGGCATTTCCTGAAAACCGGTTTCAACGCCAAAATCACGCAGGTTGAGAAGTGAACGCGGATCGCTCTCATCCCACTCAAAATTCACAGAGTTGGGCAGGCGATTGGCAAAAGCACCCCACAACGCATTTTGCTGCTTGAGAGAGTAAAAATTTTCGCCGTTGACCCAGACCAGATCCACACTGCCCTGTTCTTCGCCGCGGCCTGCTGCCAGCTCAGCGATCACCACATCAACCGTGTCTTTGGTCGCCGTGATCCGCACAGGGTTCAGCTTCACTCCTTCTGCGGCCAGTGCTGGTGTTGCAACCTGATCGACCCAAAGGTTGATGATGTCAGACCCGCCCCAGTAATAAAAGTTGACGGTGCCTTCATCACGCGCTTTTGCGGTGACATCTTCCCACCCCAGATTGCCCTTCAGAAACTCACTGCGGAACATGCCCGGAGCATCTTCTGCCTGCACAGCGCTGCTCCAGCTGACAACAGCGAGCGTGCTTGCAAGTAGCATCTGTTTGGTGCGTGACTTTGTGTTCTTCATAAATTGCCCCCAACCGGTTCTTCAGCCGCTTTTACTGCAGCAGCCAAATTTGCTCTGGCGGTAAGGTCACAGTGACCGCATCGCCTGTTTTTCTTTTGATTGTAGATGCTTCCTCAACGGTCAGAGATCCTTCTCCCACCTGAAGCGTGTAGCGCATCATCGCGCCAAGAAACTCTGCTCGAGTGATTGTGCCGGAGAACGCATTTTTCTGCGATGCTTCGCGGCACTCTTCAATCTGTATGCTTTCAAATCGCAGCATAGCCTTTGATGGTTGTTTAGTGCCAAGGCCTGATCCAGCTCCCAGTATGAGCTGGCCATAAGGGCTCTCGATATGCCCATCACATGTTGGTGTGCATGCAAAGATATTGGAATGCCCCATAAAACGGGCAGTCTGTTCATTAGCTGGACGCTGGTAGATCTCATCAGGAGCTGCAAGGTGGGCAATTTTACCGTCAAACATCACCGCAATCCGGTCCGCCAGATCCATCGCCTCAATCTGGTCATGGGTCACCAGCAGCGTCGTCATGCCATACTCATCATGCAGATCGCGAATAAACTGGCGCATCTCAGTACGCAGCAGCGTATCAAGGCTCGCCATTGGCTCATCCAGCAACAGCACTTCAGGCTTGGTCACCAACGTACGTGCAATCGCAACGCGCTGCATTTGCCCACCGGACAGCTGTGCAGGAAAGCGCTTGGCAAACGCCGAGAGACGGACAGTCTCCAGCATCTCGCCCACCTGCCGCATCTGCTCATCTGCTGAAAGGCCGCGCACAGACAGACCAAAGGCCACGTTCTGCTCAACTGTCATATGTGGGAACAGGCCGAAGCGCTGAGAAACAAGGCCGACTTTTCGCTTCTGAACAGGCAGAGTGGTCACATCCCACCCATTGAACCAGATGGAACCGGAGGTCGGTTGCTCCAAACCACAGACCATACGCAGGCTCGTGGTTTTACCGCAGCCAGATGGGCCCAACAGCACCAGAAACTCGCCGCACGCCACATCAAGATCAATGGCATCAACCGCTGGCGTTCCTGAGAACACTTTTGAGAGGTTTTTCAGCTGAACCTGCGTCACATGGCGCCTCTTCACTCATCTTGATCGGGACGTTTGCGTCCATCTGTTATTATTGTTGCTTTCAAGCTGCAGCGAAACCTGCGCAATGGCACAAGCCTACCCTATAAATCGGAGGAGGTCAGGTTTCTCTTGTCAGTTGAGTGATTTGCACACTATGCCAGTGCGTTACTGACGGTACAGTAAAACCGGCGTGAGTTTAACGTTATGAGGGCTACCATACAGGATATCAGCGACTTGCCCTCACCCAAAGCGCTCAGTTCGCACAGATATGCCGTCAGCAAGCGCACTGCTCGCCACAGGTATCCTCATTCAACTATTGGATAAAAGGAAAATTGAGAGCCCGACAATCCCGAAGCGATACACCAAGATGTTCAAGCATCAGATTTATCAAAAGCAAACCAGAACTGTTCCGCCACTGGTTTTGTCTGTGAATAGATTTTTCGGAAAGGCGCTGGAAAGTTTGCCTTAGCAAAAGAAATGTCTCCATCCAGAAAATGCTTGCGATAAATCCTCTCAACATCTTTGGAAAGAACTGTTGCTCGTTCACCTTGTTTGCAATAATCAAGCGCGCATTTGAGCAGCACACCACGAAGCCCTGCGTCCTCGATTGCAGAAAGCTGCGGAATAATCGATAGTCCAAGTTCACTCAGGCCTGAATTCGCTCGATGGCTGATATCATCGGGCTCCAGAAGTTTTTTCTCGTAGAACTTGTTTATGAAGTCAACATACTCAACCGGATATTTCTCCATCGCCTCCTGGGGCAGGTATATAACAGAAACCTTCTCAAGTTGCTCTGCAACGCTTTGCCATGCGAATGAGGGCGTGACCACCTTATTTGCAAATTCATGAAAGGTTTTTGGAGTCCCTTGCCACGACAGGCAATGAAGGAAAAACGAGACCAGAAAATCAGTGCGGTTTCGCACCGTGACCAATGTTTTAACTTGCACACCTCGTCGCTCCAGTTCTTTCACAAGCTGAGAGTAACGCTTGACGTTAGGATAGAACTGCTTGTGAACAAACGCCTTCCCCATGAGCCTTTCGTGAGAGATCCTATACGTGTCTGTCTCTGGCTTAGCAATTGCTTCCTGAAACAGATCCGCTAGTTCCTCTGCTTTAGGTTTGATCATACGATTTTCATAGAGCTGCAAAAATGGGCTAGTTTTGAAATCTGTTCGATCATCAAATAAATCGGGATGTTTAGAATAGAGCTGCTTTTGCAGCGCGGTTGTGCCAGTTTTATGTGCACCAATATGAACAAGAACTTTTTTCATGATAAAAACCTTAATGCAATTCTTTACGAAGCAGACATTCATATTGAAAAACAGAAACTGCAATAGATTGTTAATCCAGCATCCGTTCAGCCTAACCACATTGGCCTGTACTGCTATTCCCGAAAATTAGCCCCTTTAAAGGGAGAGGCCATGTTCATCAGTGAGCCCTCTCAATCCTGATTAGTGCGGGCCGGCTTCGACAAGAAATTGCTGGAGCTGTAGGCTGCGCACCGCAGTCTGGTCTCCCATGCAAACGGACATGGCAAGCGATGCGTTGCTGCCTCCCTCATAAATCAGCGCATTCGCGGAGCACGTATCATCACGAAACTTGATCCAGTTGCGTTGCGCATTCTTCAGGCTGGCTTTCACATTGGTGCTGGCCACCTTCATGATCTCAGCATACGCAGTGTTGAAGCGCTGGTCCCACACCATATACTCCTGCACTGCGCAGAAAATCATGTGGCTGTTTTGGTACTGACTACCGATACACTGCTCCATCACCTCTCCAAAGCAAGCCATAGCCGGATAGCCACCGCCCTTCTCTTCTACACACTTTGCGATAGTCGCGGCCTGTTCCTCCGTTGGCTCATCAGCAGCCTGAGCGAGAGAACAGAGTGAAAGAACCAACGAGAGCGAGAACAGAGACGTGCGCATAAAACTCATAGAAACCTCAAAGTAATTTTCTCTATAAAATGTGATAGGTGATCCACTATGAGAAATTACTAAACCAACTCTCTGAGAATAGCCTAGTCATTCTCCGCAATACTTCGCAGATTTCCCACCATAGTTACATGACAAACGAGTTTGGTTTGAAACGCCACACAAGATCGAAGCGGGTCATTCAACTTGATGCGCCTTTGCGGTCGGTCCTCAAAACTGGGCGAAACCGATTCAATTACAAGAAGTGCAGATCGAAAGGCGCTATATTACGCTTTTGTGAGGGGCTGGGGAAAACGCACGTTGTGCGCATTTTGCAAGCACTGCTTCCCATTGGTTTGCCAACTAATAAATATTCAATTATTTCAGAGCCTTGCGAGAGTTCATAAAATTCAACCTCATAAGTTTGCTGTGATCACGTAACATCTCAAAAAACGCAATTATTGCGCAAATTTCTCGTCATAATTGAGCTAAGCATATTGAGTTATTGGCATAAGTGTCTTAAGTTATTTATTAAATCATTGAGGTGGCTAATTTGGTTGCCGGATCGATTTCAAGAATCCGCTAAAGCTCCCAAGGCACGCGAGCGATCCCTTGCTTCCCTTCTCGTCCAAACGGGGAAGCGAGAGATCTCGCATATTCTGATAGTCCGACAACTCCTGCTTAAAGACCTTTGCCGTGCATCACGACAACTGCGTTTAAGTGAGCCTCCTATTAATAACCGCGAGAGCTGAATCCGGAGGCTGTGATGGGCAGTTTTGAAATACTTCTACACCTTGCTGCCGGCATTTCCCTATTATTTTGGGCCACCAGAATGATCCGGACAGGCGTTGAGCGGGCAGTTGGTCAAAAATTCCAAGGTTGGATGCAGCAAGCTTCTAAAAACCGCTACACCAGCTTCACAACCGGCTTTTTAGTCTCCATCATCTTGCAGAGTGCAACGGCTACAGCCATTCTTGCGCGCGGGTTCATCAGCAAAGGCTCCATTACGCTGGCAGCTGGTCTTGCCATCATGCTTGGCGCAGACCTTGGCTCCACCATGGTCGTTCAGGTGCTCTCATTGGACCTCAGCTGGTTGCTACCGGTTTGTCTTGTTGTTGGTGGCGCCTTGTTCTCGCGCGGCAGCACACGCACCATGCGCCAGACGGGCCGCATCATCATTGGCGTGGGGCAAATGCTGATCGCACTGTCTTTCATCGGCATGGCCTCCGAGCCTCTGCGTGAAAGTGGAGCTCTGCCAGTTATCCTGAACCTGCTGATCGGTGACCCATTTGTTGCGATCATCACTGCAGCTGCTTTGACCTGGCTGCTGCATTCATCCGTTGCAGTGGTTCTCATGATCATGACACTGGCAAGCACCGGCGTGCTGCCGATGGAAGGTGCTCTGCTTTTCATTTTAGGTGCAAACATCGGTTCCAGTATTATCCCTCTGGTCCTTACCATGAGCGATAGTGCAGATGTACGCCGTGTACCGCTTGGCAATATGATCTTCCGCGTGGCCGGTGTGTTGATCACATTGCTGCTGATGCGCTTTGATGTGTTCACCATCGACATGTTGGGCGATGATCCGGCACGCGCGATTGCAAACTTCCACAGTGGGTTCAACCTTGCTGTTGTTCTGCTGGGCATTCCAACCATTGGCCTTGTCGCTCGCCTGACCAAACTCATCATCTCTGATAGCGCAGGCCAGTCTGACGAAGATGCTGTTATGGAGCGCCTCAGCCTGCTTGACCGCAAGCTGCTGGAGACCCCCGACCTCGCCTTTAACGCTGCTACCCGTGAAATGCTGCATATGAGCGAAAAGGTGGAAGCCATGCTGCGTGGTGTGATGGTGGTGTTCCGTGGCGATGATGCAAACACAGCCAGACGGTTGATGAAGATGGATGACGAGATCGACGATCTGCACCGCTCCATCAAAGAGTATCTGACTGATGTGACCACCAAATCCATGAGCGACGAGGACTATCAGAAGTATACGGAATTGATGAACTACTGCGTTTGTCTGGAACAGATGGGCGATGTCGTTCAGCGCAACCTGCTTGTTCTGGCAGAGAAGAAATCCGGTCTCAACAAGGAGTTCTCGCAGGAAGGCTGGAAGGAAATCAAAGTCCTCCACGCCGCAGTGCTGCAAAACCTGCAACTCTCTCTGCGTGTGCTCATCACTCGCGATGCTGAGCTTGCACGGGATCTGGTTGCTCGCAAGGTTCTTGTGCGTGAGTTGGAATACAAGAGCCGCGATGCACACCTGCGCCGCCTGAGCCAGAACCGTCAATCCAGCCGGACAACAAGCTCCATTCATCTGGAAACCATCAGTGATCTGAAGTATCTGAATGCGCTTTTGACCACTGTCGCCTACCCGATTGTTGAGGGGGAAGGCGAACTACTGCGTAGCAGGCTCACCAACGAGCCACAGAAAAACCCGGTTAGCGCCGTACCAGTGGGCACATAAGCGCCTCTCCTAACTTTGAGGGAGGCACGGCCGAAGTCAGATTGATACTCTGATTTGAAACGCAAGCCAGTGTTTCCCCCGAGGTCAGGAGCTACAAGCATGTTTGACAAGGACTATGATGTAACCTTTTCACTCAAACGGCTTTGGATATTCCTCGCCGTTGGCATGGTCCTCTCATTTGGTGTTCTGCTTTTTTTTGGCGCTGAAATTTACCGCTTGAAACCGCCGATCCCGGACATGGTGGTCTCGGACAATGGCGATATCATCTACACAAAGGATGACATCGAAGAAGGCCAGAATGTTTGGCAGTCTTTAGGTGGCATGCAGCAGGGCAGCGTCTGGGGGCATGGCAGCTATGTAGCGCCGGACTGGTCCACCGACTGGCTGCACCGTGAAGCACTGGCTCTTCTGGATGTTTACCACCGCGATCGAGTTGGTTCCGGTTACACCCCACCAAGCGATGAGCAACGGGCCTTCCTTCAGGTCCTCATAGAAGACGAAATGCGGCGCAACCGCTACAACTCTGCCAACGAAACCATCACAATTTCAGATGACAGGGCAATTGCCGTCAGACAGGTGGAAGATCACTTCACAAGGCTGTTTTCATCCTATGACAACATCGACGGGCAAAACCTTCGAGACGATTACGCCTTCCCTCCCAACATCCTGATCACACCCGATCAAGCTCAAAAACTCTCCGCCTTTTTCTTCTGGACCTCCTGGAGCTCCGTCACCAACCGGCCAGATGATACAATCTCCTACACCAGCAACTGGCCTCATGAACCACTGGTCGGCAATCAGCCCACCGGGGCCGCCTTCATCTGGACCATTGTCAGCATCCTTCTGCTGCTCGGCTGTGCAGGAGCCCTGTGTTTCTATTACGTGCGCCAGTATGACTTATGGCGCGAGCGCATTGTGCCGGAAGGTGGTGCAGCAACAAAGAACCCACTGGCAAATGCCAAACTGACACCATCTATGCGCGCGACAGCCAAATATTTCTGGGTGGTTGTAGCCTTGATGGTTGCTCAGGTGGCCCTGGGAATTCTCACCGCTCACTATGCCGTTGAAGGGCAGGATCTCTATGGCATCCCGCTGGCGGAGTTTATTCCTTATTCCATCTCACGCACCTGGCATACACAGCTGGCAGTGTTCTGGATCGCAACGGCCTGGCTGGGCACAGGCCTGTTCATGGCACCGTTACTTTCCGGCAAAGACCCAGCCTATCAGACGCTTGGCGTCAACTTCCTTTGGCTCTGTCTCATCATTATCGTCGTGGGCTCATTTGCTGGCGAATGGCTCGGGGTCAATCAGTTCTTCTCCCGCACGATGAACTTCTGGTTCGGTCATCAGGGCTACGAATATGTTGATCTAGGGCGCTTCTGGCAGATCTTCCTCTTCATCGGCCTGCTGCTCTGGACCGGTCTGGTCCTGCGTGCTCTCTATCCCGCGTTGAAGGGCGGTCATAATCGCAGTCTCATTGCTCTCACACTACTGTCCGCTGTTGCCATTGGTTTACTTTACGGCGCAGGCCTGCTTTGGGGCCAGAACACTCATATCAGCGTCATGGAATACTGGCGCTGGTGGGTGGTTCACTTGTGGGTTGAGGGCGTCTTTGAGGTGTTCGCGACAGCCATCATTGCACTCATTTTTGTGAATCTGCAACTGCTTCGCGCCTCAACCGCAGCTGTCGCCGTCATTTTCGCCACCATCATCTTTATGGCCGGCGGTGTGCTGGGCACATTCCACCACCTGTACTGGAGCGGTACTCCAATCGGTGTGCTGGCGCTTGGGGCAGTGTTCTCGGCGCTGGAGGTTGTTCCGCTATTGGTTATCGGCTTTGAGGCCTATCAGACCCACAAGCTGGAACAGAACACTCAATGGATCAACCACTACAAGTGGCCGCTTAACTTCTTCGCCTCGGTTCTGTTCTGGAATCTGGTTGGCGCTGGCTTGCTCGGCTTCTTCATCAATCCACCACTGGCGCTCTATTACATGCAAGGGCTCAATTCCACACCAGCCCACGGCCACGCCGCCATGTTTGGTGTGTATGGCCTGCTGGGTATTGGCCTCATGTTGTTCTGTCTACGTTCCCTCATTCCAGACAATCGCTGGAGTGACAAGTGGCTGCAGCAAGCGTTCTGGGGGCTCAATATCGGCCTTGCCATGATGCTTGGGCTCTCGCTGATCCCGCAGGGGATTTACCAGGCCTACATCAGCTTTACTGAGAGTTACTGGCTCGCTCGTGCACCAGAAACGATCCATGGCCCGGTCATGACTGCATTGGTCTGGGCCCGCGTGCCCGGAGACATTGTCTTTAGCTGGGGTATCTTTTCAATCGTCATGTTCATGTATCGCGCTTACTTTGGCCAACCAGTAAATGAAAAAGAACAGACGGCAAAGGCTTAAGGCCTCAAACGCACTCTGATGCTGAGCAAGTGCTTATAAAGCCATAAAAAACAGGCCTCGCCTCATTAGTCGGCGAGGCCTGAAAACGTAGCGGCACACACCGTTTGTGGCGGAGCAGCAACACATACTCTCATTCATGTGTATAGCCATGTGCATTGCGTAAAAGTGTATCTACAACTAGAAAGAGCTATATATACTGGCTACGATTTTTAGTTTTATTTCCGTAAGGTACATTTCTTAGTTGCTTAGATTTCCGCTGTTCCATCATGAACTGACGCGGGTTCTGCGCATTTCAGGTCCTTTGATGCTGGCCATGTCCGGTAGAACTCTGATGATGATCGTAGACCGACTGTGTCTCGCCGCCTATTCCGAACAGACCCTCACGGCCTCTGGCCCGGCGGTCTTCATGGGCATGTCCGCAATCTCCTTCTTCTCCGGCGTCACCCAGATTGGCCGATCAGTCATTGCAGAAGCTTATGCCCGCAGCGGAATAGAAGCGGCACACAAGATGGGCGGCAGACTGTTCGCCGTCGCAATCCTGTGCGTATTGGGTCTCATCCTCACGCTGCCTTTACTGATGAACCTGTCGCAATTCAGCTCCCGACCGGGCGAAATCATTGCACTGGAGAATATTTATCTCAGTTGGGCCATGCTGTTCGGGTCCATCATGATCCTTGATGGCGCAGCGAGTTGCTATTTTGGCGCTGTTGGAAACACACGCCTCATTTTCAAGGCCAGCATTGCAGGCCAGTTGGTGTCCATGCCCATGACCTATGTTCTGGTGTTCGGGCTCTATGGATTTCCCGAGCTTGGCATGGCGGGTTCCGCCATCGGCACGGTGCTTGGGTCCCTTGCGGTATTGATTGTCTACCTCACTCAAACACCTCGCGCTTTGCGGGTTGCAGCGTTGAATGAGGCGAAGGCGTTGATCAGTAAATCACGCCGGGCTTTTGAGGTGATTGCGCTCTTCAAACGCGGTGTTCCTCTGGGCGCACATGACAGTACGGATGAGATTGGCAACACCGCCATTATCTGGGCTGTGTCCATGGTGGGGGCCACCGCACTGGCGGCCAACAACTTCAACGTCATTCTCAATTATGTCGGCATCATTCCGGTGATCGGCATTGCCAATGGCGCGACGATCCTGTCTTCCCAAGCCATTGGCCGCAATCAGTTTGAGCGTATTCCCAAAATTGCCAGCGCCTCCCTGTTCGTGGCGTTTTCCTATGTGGCAGTCGTGACGGTGCTGTTGCAGAGCTTTGATCGGGAAATCACCTCTCTGTTCTCGCTTGGCAATTATGGGCAGGACATTTTCGAGCTGTCAGTCTCCGTCACCTCACACATCTGGTATTATGCGGTGGCTTTTGCTGTTTCCTTCATCGCCAGCGGTATGTTGCAGAGCTTTCACCAAAACACATATGTTTTCAAAACCCGCATCCTCACCATGTGGTTTGGCAGCGTCCCGGCCTCCTATCTGATTGCTTACAACTGGAGCATTGAGGAGGGTGCGCTTCAACTCATCTGGATCTCCCTGAGCACATTCGAGCTGGGGCTCGGCCTGCTGTTCACAGTCAAGATCTTTTCTTGCCTGAAAGAGCACAACCTGCCCGAGCCTGCTTGGGAGACAGAAATTGAGAGAACCGAAGTGACTTGAGTTGCAGATCTACGCGATCAGAGTCTCCACATAATCTGCGACGTCTCTGGCATCCACAGAGGCCTCGCGGACAAGCCAGTCGAAATGATCAGTGAGCGAGCTGACCCTTTCCGCTTCACGAAATGCCAGATAGCACTGCCCCACATAGACCACCGCCAGATTTGGTCCGAAGATGGTGATCGGCGCGCTGAAGACTTTGTGCGCATCAAAGAGAAACAGGCGTAAGCGAGGGAACATTTGGCGGCAGGTATCTGCCACAAATTTCAGCTGCTCAACCCGCGTTTCCTTATTCAGATGGGCATAATAGCCAATGCCTTGCGCGCAGGCTTGTATCTCATGAAGCGGGATGGCGATTTCATAATCAGACTGACGCGAGCGCAGCCAGTCCAGCTGTCCGCTGATAGACCCAACCACCTCTTCAGGGTCCAACCCGCGAAACGAGGCATACTCCCATGCCAGCATACGGTCTGTCTTTAAAATGTCAGGCAGTGTGGCTGGCACATGGCGCACTTTCAGTCCGGTTGCTTCCTTGTGCCAGTTGAGGATTTGCTCATCAACGGAGGATCGCTCCGCCGGGCTCAGGGCCATTGCAGCTGCAATGATATCACCCGGACGCTCTGGCCTGTTGGTGAGCCCTAGCAACCAATCCGCACTCACCCTGAGCGAGGCTGCCAGATCGGCCAGCAACTGGCTGTTGGGCAACCGCGGGTTTTCATTGTTCAGTAACTGACCAACGGTAGAGCGATCAACACCCGCATTGCGAGCCAGTTGGCTGCGTGTCACATCGGCCTCTGCCATCGCTTCAAACAGCCTGTTTCGAAACAAAGTCGCTCTGTCGCGCTTGTCCATCAAAATCACCATTGCAGATTATAATCAACAAAATGAATTTATTGCAGCTAATTTACCAAATGTCCAATCTGCATTTTCTCCGGTAGCAACGAGAGTAGGAATTACATTCTTACCTGGACATCTTATATGGACACTGCATCACGCATTTTTACAAAATCAGTTACCTGGCAAGTCATGGGGCTTTTCTCTATGACGTTGATCGGATTTGTTTTTACGGGCTCCGTCACGCTCGGCGGCGGCATTGCTATCGTCAGCTCCATCCTCGGCTTCATCTTCTACTTCCTGCATGAGATGGTTTGGTCCAACATCCAGTGGGGCCGCAAAATCACCGAGACAAACGCACAGCAGGATACTCGGAACTGACTTCACTGAGCTGTCCTCACAGCTCTCCTCTTTCTCTCAGCACGTCAAAGACTTCCCTATACTCAGGAAATGCAAGGTCAGGCAGGCTGACAGCTTCCTCAAAACCCATCCACCGCAGTTCGGTATGCTCATCACCAAGGTTCTCTGTCTCACCCTGCCATTGGGCTACAGTGAACAGGTGAAAGACAATTGCGTCTTGCGGATCGTCAGCTTGTGTTCTGAATTCGGTGATTTTCGCAAAGGCTTCTGCCTGAATGCCAGTTTCCTCTTTCAGTTCACGTAAAAGAGCCACCTCCAGTTTCTCCCCGGCTTCAACATGTCCGCCGGGGAAACTCCAGACATTCGGGGAATTCTGCCGTGCTGGCGACCGGAAGCCCATGAGAACACATTTGCTCTGCAGCAGCAGCCCATTCACAATATCAGTCATTATCGGATTTCCCCCAAGGCGAATCTGAGCCACGAAGTGCCAGTTTAAAGAGGCACTCCGTGGTTGTTCAAATCAGATTTCCTTAAAGCGTGCCCCTTTAAAGCAACGCACAGGATTTCCCCGTTCCAGTTCGTGATGGAGTTGTCGCTGTGATCTCCGCAGGCGGTCCTCCTCTGTCACAGAAAGACCCGCAAGTTTTTCCTGCAAGCGCTGCACAGCGAGTTGCTTGTTGCGGTGTTGTGAGCGTTCATCCCGAGCCACGACAGTGAGACCAGTCGGCACGTGGGTCGCACGCACCGCGCTTTCGGTCTTGTTTTGATGTTGGCCACCCGGCCCACCAACACGCAACGTCTCAAACCGAAGCTCATCTGGTTTCAGCTCACCGCGTTCCTCTGAGAGGGGCGGCAACTCGAACACACCGATGAACCAGTTCTGCCGCTTGTGGTTGGGGCGAAACGGGCTCTGGCATGTCCACTTGATTGTGCCATGCCATGACTTGGCGAAGGCCTCGTAGCCGCTGCCTGAGAGCGTGACTTCAACAGACGCTACATCAGCAGACAAACCGGAAGTCTCAGGATCACACACCATGGAAAGCCCAAGCTTTTTCGCCGCTTTTTCCATGGCACCAAGTGTATGCCGAATGGCGAGCCTGCATTCCGCAGGTCCGTCACCGGATGTTACCAGCAAGCGCAAAGATGCATTCTTTGTCATCGTTTGACCCTCCGCTCATCCGCACCACGTGCCGTCTTGAACGTGACGACAGGTGTCATCACTCCAACACACGTGGCAAGCTGTGCTTCAACTAGTTGGCTCAGAACATCCTCAGAGTTTTTGTAGGCCTGCGGAGCTTCTTCCACGAGGAGCTGTTTATCCTCACAGACAACGCGCCCGCCATAAGACGTGCGCGCTAAAGCATTGCGAACAGACTTCTGCTTTGCGATACGCCCATGCATGGACGCGCGGTCATATTTGCGCCCTGCTCCATGTGCCAGTGAGGACAGTGCCTCTGGATTGTTGCCGGTTGGTTTCAGCAAAAAGCTCTTTGCATCGCGAGAGCCTGCCAGCGGGACCAGATCCACATCGGCTTTGGCTGCTCCTTTGCGGTGAAGAAACGCATCATCATAACGCTCAATGAGGTTATGGCTGCTGTCTACCACCAACTCCGCATCGCAGCGCAGAGCAGCTGCTGCCCGCTCTGCGATCACTTTGCGGTTCAGACTCGCCCATCGCACAGCAAGGTCATGCCACTTGAGATAAGCGTGAGTGCGTTCGTCCCCAGCTGGCATCCCTTCCGGGCCAAGCGCTGCATATTCTTCAAAGATGCTGGCTCCCAAGGAGCGGGAACCGGAATGCACGAAGAGCAGTACGTCGCCTTTTGCAATACCAGCTCTCGAGGCAAGATCCGGATCCGGCGTCTCAGCCAGAACCTGCACCTCGCAGAAATGATTGCCGCCACCGATTGTGCCGATGGCATGGGGAGACAAGTCCTCTGGCAAACCAGCAGAACGCAGATACGCCTGCCCCTCTTCCAGATCAGAATAATCCTGAAGCATACGCAAACGATCCGCCAGTTTCTGCGGTTTTAGTTTGTGAGCACTGAGCGAGGTGCGGAACACGGTCATGCCGCAGCCGATGTCATTACCGATCATGTGCGGATGCACGCGGTCAGACAGGATAGCGACACCGACCGGACCGGGGTGAAGGTCAGGAAACGCGGCGATCTGTTTGACGGCTTCAAGCTCAGCGAGTTTGTTAAGTTGGACTTCTGCATCCCCAAGGATCCAGGCGGAAGTCCCATAGAATTTATGGATTGGCGCAGGCGCACTGGCAGCGCGGGTCGCGCAATCCAAGCGTAAATTGCCCATAAGAATGGCCTATAGTTCTTGAAAGTATCTCCGAGCAATGGCTCGAAAGAAGATCCTAAAGGCCGCTAGCGCTGGCTCTGAGAAGGATCAGTGCCCTTTTAAGGGCGAAACGCGGAAAGACATGGTTCGCTCCAAACTGTGCTGCGCACCAATTGCTGCAGCTGAGGGCTGGGGAAATAGCAGAGGGAAGCCGCAACGTCAATGTGGCTATCCTCGTCAATCCGAGCACCGTGGCTGGACAACCACATCAGTACGTCTAGGGTACTTTACAAACAGGGGGGACTGTCATGCGGGTTTTGGTTGTTGGAGGCACCGGTTTTCTAGGCGGCGCGATAACGGATGCGCTTGTCAGTGCAGGCCATCAGGTTGCTGTGCTGGTGCGAGGTAGTACCAAACGATCGTTACCAGAGGGCGTTGAAGCAATCACAGCTGATCGGTACGGTGATCTTAGCGTTTTGAAACACCACACGTTTGACTGGGTCTTTGACACCTGCGCCTTCTCACCTGATGCCGTGCGCAACTTGCTTGGTGCGCTTGGAGACCAACTGCAACGCTATGTGTTCATCTCCTCAATTTCAGCCTACGGCACATTTGCAAAACCGCATCTGAATGAACAAGACCCTGTGCCCGCTGCGACTGAGGGTGATCTGGCTGTTGCTCAAGGCCTTTCACCTGCCGAGCGTAGTTCAGCGGCTTCTTACGGGGCGTCTTATGGTGCCCTCAAACGGGCAAGTGAGCTTGCTGCGGAAGATGTTCTTGGTGAGCGAGCAACCTCCTTGCGCGTGGGTCTGCTGGTTGGCGCTGGCGACTATACAGATCGGCTGACCTGGTGGGTCCGCCGTATTGACCAGGCCACACCGCAAGCCCCTGCGGTCCCAGCCCCTGCTCCGGTCTCAAGACAAGTGCAGATGATTGACGTGCGGGATGTGGCTGATTTCGCTCTGGCCTGTGCGCAGACCAAACGCGGAGGCATCTGGAATGTCACCAGCCCTCCGTTTCAACTCGGTGATCTTCTACAGGCAATTATATCAGAAGCGAACTCCCCTGCTCGCCTGCATTGGGTGGAGGAAGAGCATATCGTTGATGCAGGCATTCAGCCGTGGACCGACCTGCCCGTCATGATGCCCTCCCTTCCAGACTATGCACACTTCATGAACGTGGACACCACCCGTGCAGAGGCAGCCGGTTTAACCTGTCGCCCACTGAACGAAACGCTCAGTCCGTTGCTGGCGTGGGACCGTACCCGGCGCGATACAGCTCTCAAATGCGGTTTGACAGCTGATCAGGAAGCAGCTCTGCTCAAGCAACACACCACAAGCTGAGCGTCTACGCCTTGGCAGCAGCACCGAGCGCTTTGCGGTACATGGGCACCAACATGGTTTTTGCCTTTGCCATGCGTGTGAACCAGCTGGCTTTTACTGTACCGATTGGTGGCACATCGGAAACACCGGTTTGACTGCCAAGGGTGACGACCATCATGTTATCGTTGGTTTTCGGCTTGTAGCTCTTCAGCTTGGCCTGCGGGTTCTTCAAAATTTGCAACACGTTATGGGTCACAGTTTTCACATGACCGCGCACATACAGTGCCTTCTTCACTTCATCAATCCCAGCGATGTCACCCAGCACAAAGACGCTGCTTTTGCCTTTCATCTGGAACGTGTCTTCAACCGCAATATAGCCGCGTGTATCAAGCAGATGAGCAAAATCCTGTTGCATGTAATCCGTATTCGGCTTGCCGCCTACACACCAGATGATCAGGTCGTAATCTACGACCTCGCCGCTAGAGAGCTTGGCTTGCCCGGCTTCAGCCTTCAGTGAGCTGGATGGCGCAGGTGAAAGCACGCGTTCGCCCAGCATAAACCTCACCCCGCGCTGCTGCAGCACTTTCACGGCATGGTTTGCCGTCTTGCGGGAAGTGCCTTTGAGGATTTCACCGCTGGATTCCACCAAGACAACAGATTTTTGCGGGAACCGCTCGGTAATCTCACCTGCCATCTCAACGCCAACAGGGCCACCGCCAACAAGCAAGATTTTCTGCGCAGACTCAATCGCACTATGGGTCGACTTGAACGCGGCGTGTCGCTCCTTCGTTGAGCCAGAAGTCGGGCGGATCAGCTCTGAGGGAAACCGGCTACCTGTTGCCAGAATGGAGATATCAGCCTCCAACATATGCTCAGCACCATCAACACCGATGACGTGCCCGACTTCACCAGTAAACCGCTCCAGCTTGCCGTGAATGAAGTCCACGCCCTTCAAAAACGAATGAAATGGCATAACCGCCTGGTGCACATAGTCTGGCTGCACCGCTACACGGGGCATGGCCATTGGCACCTCAAAATAATCAAGCGAGCTGACAAGCTTCACATTGGCATGCTTTGAAAGCTGGGTTGCAAGGGTCGCTCCGGCGATTCCACCGCCATAAATCACAACTGACTTGGACATGTCTTTACTCCGTTCTGTTGCGCCTTATATACTACAATGATTTAATAGTTCAATATTATAAATATTACTTTTTTAAAGCAAACCTGATATGACGCCACCTGCAGATTTGAGGACGTGAATGAAATGAAAGACTTACCGGCAAGCATGCTTGTGCTTTTCCAGTTTCAGGAAATTTTGGGACGTATCCATAAATCCTACTCGGAATACGCTGATAAGCTCACACCGACAGAAACCAATATGCTGCTGCATCTGGGCGAACCGGTGCGCATGGGCAAACTTGCAGACCTGTTGTTCTGCCTGCCCTCCAACGTGACTGTGCTGGTTGATAAGTTCGAGAAACTCGGTTTGCTGCAGCGTCAACGTTCCGCAGAAGACCGTCGCGCAATCGAGGTCGCACTGACCAGCAAAGGTCAGGCGCTCCGCACGCAGACCATCAAACACATTTCAAAAGTCATTGAAGAGCAATCCGGTCTTGAGCAGGAAGATTTTGAGAAGATCTTCGACGTGCTGAAGCAGAAGTCCATGATTGACGGTTCCTGTGGAGCCTGCCCTTCAGGGGAGAGTTAAGGTTTACCCCGCCATCTCGTCCGCTTCACAAAACCATTCTAACTGCGTCTCCTGAATGCCCAAGGTTGGGCCAATAAGAACAGGAGAACCACATGAAGCTTTCACAAATGATTCTGGGCGCGTTTCTCGCCTCAACAATGGTAGTTTCTGGCGCGCAAGCGGCGGTCTACATTGGAGACAAACTAGCGACGGCGGAGCAACTGGCTTCTAAATCCTCCGACAGCGATAAAACCACGATCGCAGAAACGCTTTCCAATTCCGTTCAAGAGTCTATCACGAACGGCTACAACTCCATCGGCAACACAGACCTGGAGATCACCAAGGGCTGGCACAAAGGCGGCAACTTGCCATTCGACAGTACGTTTGAGCACGTCACGGTCCAAGTCTACAAAAATAATGAGTATGTTAAAACCTGCCATGCCTACTCTTTTCAAACTAAACTGGATGGTCCGTATCAGGCCAGTTGCGTAAAACCAAAGTAAGTTATCCATCTGACAGCGTGTCTCTATTCCTGCTGAGGTTTAGGGGCACGTCCCACAAGAATTACATCAATCAATACTTTTACCAGTTGATCAAAAAACTTAGTTTTGAAGATTTATTCGCACTTGATAAATATTTTCACTCTAATACTTTTGCGAAAATCTAGTAAAATTTGCTCTGTCCTACTTGCGCAATACATATTTTCAGGTTAGTTAGCCGACTTTAGCAGAACAATCTCATCAGGCTGTATTCAGCCTCGCAGTGCATGTAGTGCAACTACCGGCAAACGGTAATGTTATTTCTACTTCTTGCTGTGAGCGCTGCTTTTGCACGCGCATACTTGCGCCCTGCTAAGATTTACTGTCTCAAAAAAGTTAATATACATCAGGATCTAGAACATGGCACAAACCCAAGTTATGGATGAGACTTCACGCGGCCAATCCCGCCTCATGGAGCCAGCCATCCTTCCCGTCTGGCTTAATCAACGTGCCATCTCCAACCGTGGTTACATTGGACTTTGGATCTCGATGGCAGTGATCATCGCAACCTTCCAGCTGGGTGCTGGCGGTGTGGCGGGTCTCCCTCTCCCAATCGTTATCGCAACAATCTTCTTCGCCAACCTGCTGCTTGGCATCGTCATGGCGATGACCGCCGACATCGGCACCGAGCACGGCATTTCCTTTGCAGTTTACCTCCGCGCCCCGTTTGGCACTGTGGGCACGCACATTCCCTCCATCACACGTGGTGTAGTCGCGGCCATCTGGTTCGGCATTCAAACCTACCTTGGCGCTCTGGCGCTAAACGGCATCTTCTCTTACCTCACCGGGTTCGATAACTGGGTGGTCTGGTACATCGGGTTTGCCGTTCTGCAGGTGGCCAACACCGCCATGGGCATTCGCGCTGTTGAGCGTCTTGCGAAAATCGCCGCTCCAGCTATCATGGCAATCTCTGTTTGGATGTACTTCACACTCGACAACCTTGCCACAGCAAGCGGAAAAGACATCTGGTCCTTTGCTGGTGATGCAGAAATCTCCATCGTTGCCCTCTTCGTTGCCAACATGGCCTTCTGGTCCTCGCTGGCGGTGGACATTCCAAACATCACCCGCTTCCTGCATGTGGAAGCTGGCACCAAGAGCTTCTTCAAGCGCAACAAGAATGTGTTTCTGGCGCAGTTCGTCGCCCTGCCAGTCGTACAGAGCTGGATCGCGCTGATCGGTGCGGTGTCCTTCATCGCAGCTGGTGACTGGAACCCGATCACCGTTATTCAGGGTCAGGGCACTGGCATCACGCTGGTGGTTCTGCTGGTCATGGTGGTGCTGGCGCAGTGGTCCACCAACACAAGCGCCAACCTCATCCCGGCAGCACTGACCTTCGTGAACGCCGGTGCTCCATGGATCACTTACGCCATGGGTCTGGTTCTGGCGGCCATTGTGGGCACGCTGGCGATGCCTTGGCTGATCCTTGATCACCTCTTCACATACCTTGGCCTTTACGGCGCCATGCTGGCAGCGCTGGGTGGCATCATGATCTGCGATTACTTCGTGATCCGCAAACGTCGCCTCAATGTACCTGAGCTTTATGAGGAAGACGGCCAGTTCAAGTACATCGCGGGCTGCAACCCGGCAGGTCTGATTGCATGGGCTGTGGGCGGTGCATTGGCGATCTACGTGATCGACCTCTCCTACTTCGTTGGTTTCTTCTCCGCCTTTGCGCTCTACTGGGTGCTGATGAAACTCTGGATCCTGCCAAAGTTCAAGCAGGATGAACTGGTGCATGCAGATGATGAGAAGTATCTGGCAACCAGCGTCAACCGCAACTGGGTGTATCTGGATGGTCAGGGCATGGTGAAAATGGATTGCGCCAGCATTCCGGACCACGCACTTTCTCGCGAAGATCTTTAGACGCTGCTGAAGCTTGCAATTGAGAACCCCTTGCGCCAGCCCGCGTGAGGGGTTTTCTCTTTTGAGATTACCCGTTAATGTTCAGGGGTCATTTTCAAAAGTGCATGTTTTATGAATACACCCACACAGCTTGCTACCCCACCCGTTTCCCTTCATGAAATCTGTGAGGCTGATGCGCTCGAAGTCCTGGAGTTTGAGAGTAGCAACAGCACTTTCTTTGAAAAGTGGGTACCCGCCCGCGGGCCTGAGCACTTTGAGGAAATGTCACTCCGACAGGTTATCAAAGACCTGATGGCTGATCCTGACCGGTTTTATCTGGTCCGCTCTGGCAATGGCGAGCTGGTGGGCCGCATCAACCTGCGCAGATTGGACAAAGAGCCTCTGGACACTGTTGAGCTGGGCTACAGAGTTGGCGAAAACCATCTGGGCAAAGGCTATGCCAAAGCCGCTGTTCTTACCGTTGTGGAGCAAATGCGGGCTGATGGCGCGATGAAGCATCTGGAGGCCTTTGCAGCAGACAACAACCCAGCCTCCTCCAACGTACTATTGGCCTGTGGCTTCCGCTGGGACAAAACGGGCACCAAGACCGTGCAGCTGAACGGCAACCCATTGACGTTGCACCGCTTTGCTCTGGCGCTCTGAGATTGGACTTATCCAGCCCGTAGTATCTCTGACCCGCGCAATTACAGACGATCTGAGCGCCAATCACGCCTACACTCCTCTTCCAATAAGAAAGAAAACGGAAGATGGATCCACTCGTCATACAGGGTTTTGGGCTGGCGGCCTATGCTGTCAACATAGTTGGCTTTTCCACCAAGCATGATCAACTGTTTCGCAGCCTGCTTTTTGTCAGCTGCTCCCTGTTCTGCATCCATTATGTGCTGATGGGCGCTTATGTTGCAGGGGCAAACCTTGGCATCAATGGTGTGCGATCCTTCGTTTCTCTGCGTTTTAAGGGCTACATATGGTTTGGCATCTTTGCCGTCATCCAAACCATAATGAGTGTGATGGTGTATGAAGGGCTCATCGACCTGTTACCGTGGTCCGCCTCTCTCATGAGCGGCTTTGCGCTGTTTTGCCTGAGTGGAATTCAGATGCGCTTCGCCATGCTCATCTGTGCTCTTACATGGATGGTCAACGCCCTGATCGTTGGCTCCTGGGGCGGATCTCTGAACGATATCACCAACGCCACCCTGCTTGCTTTCACGATTTACCGTATGAAAACCGCAAATGAACGGGAGGCCCAAACCGCTTCCCTCTGACATTCCATAGCACTCAATCTCACCCCACCAAAACAACCCCAAAAAACGCCGGATTTTCAGCGGCTTGGTCAAGGCCTATAAAGTTGATGATACATTATCTGGCAACAATGAAAGCAGGGTTGGAGAGCCGATGCCCGTTTACCTGACCGGCCTTGCGACAGCGGTGCCGCCCTATGAATTGCCCCAGACGTTGGTGTTGGACTACGCCCGCCGGATCCTCGGGCCAAAGTTCGCGCAGTTTGAGCGCATGGCTGGTACCTTCCTGTCCGCTGGCGTGAAGAGACGTTATTCCTTCGCCCCGTTGGAGTGGTTTCTGGAACCGCAAGACTGGAAAACCCGAAATGAAACCTATCTGCGCGGTGCAACGGATCTGTTTATTGTTGCCGCCCGCAAAGCGTTGATTAAAGCAGGTCTGCGCGCAGATGAAATCGACTGCGTGGTGACGGTGTCCTCAACCGGCATTGCAACACCAACACTGGAAGCTCAGGCCTGGAAACAGATGGGCTTTCGCACTGACATCCTGCGTGTGCCCGTGTTTGGCCTTGGTTGTGCAGGCGGCGTCTCCGGCCTTTCCATCGCCCAGCAACTGGCGCAGGCGAAACCGGGCAGCAACGTGCTCGTGGTCGCGTTGGAGGGCTGCACGCTTTCCTTCCGCAGTGACCGGCTCACGAAAGCGGATATCATCGCCACGGTTCTGTTTGGCGACGGTGCAGCTGCTGCCTGCCTGTCCACCAGCAAGCCCGAGAGTTCAAAACAGTTGTTTGTACTGGGCACGGGTCATCAGGAGATGTGGCCGGACACACTCAACATTATGGGTTGGAATGTGGAAGAACACGGCCTTGGCGTGGTGTTTGACCGTTCTATTCCCGATTTTGCAACCGAGCATTTCCGTGATGTCACCGAGCGCAGTTTGAATGCACTCACCATGGACATGGATGGTGTTGATCGTTTCGTTTGCCATCCGGGCGGCGCGAAAGTGGTTCAGGCGCTGGAAGGTGCGCTGGATCTGCCTGCCAACACACTGGATGTAGAGCGTGAAATCCTACAGGAATTCGGCAACATGTCCGCTCCAACCGCCCTGTTTGTGCTGGAGCGGGTTCTGGAGCGCTCCCCACAGGGCAACATGGTCCTGTGCGCGCTTGGGCCCGGCTTCACAGCTTCTTTCCAGCCAGTGTCCGTTGTTGCCAATGAGGCAAGTGGGCGCTGGGAGACCACCGGTTTCCAAAGACCAGAGGGGGTGATCAATGCCTGAGGCGTCCCTGCCTGCCGTAATCTTTCTGGCATTCATCGTCATTCAGCGTCTGTCTGAGCTCGTCATTGCCCGCAGCAACACAAGACGCTTGCTGGCTGATGGAGCCTATGAGGTTGGCGCCTCGCATTATCCACTGATCGTCAGCGTGCATGTGGCATGGATCATCGCACTCGTTGTGCTGGGCTACGACAAACCAGTCTCCATGCCGTGGTTGCTGGTCTTTGTGGTGCTGCAAGTGTTCCGCCTCTGGATATTGCTGAGCATGGGTCGCCGCTGGACCACCCGCATTATTGTGGCCAAAACTCCACTGGTGACGAAGGGACCGTTTGCGTTTGTGCGTCATCCCAACTACTTGCTGGTGGCTCTGGAGATCTTCACCGCCCCTATGGTCCTCGGCCTGTTTCCAATCGCCTTCCTGTTCTCAGGCTTTAACGGCGCTCTTCTTGCCCTGCGAATTCGCGTGGAAGATGAGGCCCTTACGGAGTTGCGATAGAAAAGACCTTTGCACAATATGAAGTTATCGGCTTGAACCTGACAGAAGATAGTGATATATCACTGTTAAATTTAAGCTGAGGGCTGCACAACAAGACTGCAGCGCCTGCCAGATAACTTCATGTGCCGAGGAAACGATGCTAACAGGTTGCCATCTCATTGCCGGAGAATGGGTCGATAACGCCCAGAAATTCCAGTCATCCCCGTTCTCGGGCCCTGCAAAAAACTATGCCTGCGGCACTAGCGAACTGATCGACCGCGCTGTTCAGGCCGCTGAAGACGCCTTCATGGCCTTCGGCTGGACCACCCGTGCAGAACGCGCCAAATTCCTGCGCACAGTCGCCGACGAGATCGATGCACGCGGTGCAGAAATCACGGAAATCGGCTGCGCAGAAACCGGCCTGCCGGAAATGCGCCTCAACGGCGAGCGTGGCCGCACCGTTGGCCAGCTACGTCTGTTCGCCGACCATATTGAGAAAGGCGAGTATCTGGACCTCACCCACGATGAAGCTCTGCCAGACCGTGCTCCTCTACCGCGTTCTGACCTGCGTTTGAGCCAGCGTCCGGTTGGTCCGATTGCCGTGTTCGGCGCCTCCAACTTCCCGCTGGCGTTCTCCACCGCAGGCGGCGACACCGCCTCTGCACTGGCAGCTGGGTGTCCGGTGGTTGTGAAGGGCCATGAAGCTCACCCGGGTACTGCTGAGATCGTAGCACAAGCCATTGATGCAGCAATCAAATCCTGCGGTATGCATCCAGGTGTGTTCTCACTGGTACAGGGCGGCAGTCGTGAAGTTGGTACGGCGCTGGTGCAGCATCCACTCATCAAAGCCGTTGGCTTCACTGGTTCCCTTGGCGGTGGTCGTGCGCTGTTTGATCTGTGTGCTTCCCGCCCTGAACCTATCCCTTTCTTCGGTGAGCTGGGCTCCATCAATCCAAACTTCATCTTCCCGAACGCACTCACCAATCGTGGTGAGGCCATTGCGGCGGGTTGGGCTGGCTCCCTGTGCATGGGCGCAGGTCAGTTCTGCACCAATCCGGGCGTGGTTCTGCTGGTGGAAGGTGCTGAGGCGGATGCCTTTATCGCCAAAGCTCAGGAAGCTTTGGGCGCTGCTGCGGAGCAGCCAATGCTGACAGATGGCATTGCAGCGGTTTACCGTTCCGGCGCTGAGAAAATCGCTGGCGAAGCGGGTGTTGAGGAGCTGGTGGGCACCGCCTGCGCAACCCGTGGTGCCAAGCCGTATATGTTTGTGACGGACGCTGAAAACTGGCTTGCGAACAAAGAGTTGCAGGAAGAAGTGTTCGGTCCGCTCGGTATCATCGTTAAGCTGAAGAATATCGAACAGATGCAGGATGTGGCGCGCACCATCGAAGGCCAATTGACCTGCACCATCCACATCGATGCAGCAGATCATGCAGAAGCCCGCAAGCTGATGCCATTGCTGGAGCGTAAGGCAGGCCGTGTGCTGGCCAATGGGTTCCCAACTGGCGTGGAAGTGTGTGATGCCATGGTTCACGGCGGACCTTACCCAGCCTCCACAAACTTCGGCGCAACTTCAGTCGGCACCATGGCGATCCGCCGCTTCCTGCGTCCGGTTTGTTATCAGGACATACCGCTTGAGCTGGTTCCGGGTTTTGAAATGGAAGAAATGGCGTAAGCCAGCCTCCAAAAGACTAAAAAAGCAAACGTACTCCTGAAAGCCGGAGCCATTTTTCGGGAGTACGCGATAACAGCAAAAGCCCTGAGCACATCCGCTCAGGGCTTTTCTTTGTTTACGTCAATCTGATCGATCAAGCGCGTCTCTCGAGGAGGTATCAAGTCCTCGGGAAACGCCCCAAAAGTTCTTAAGCGGCCAGATTGCGCAGGCTTTCACCATCAAACACATGGCATTTATCAAGCGCCATGTTGAAGCTCAGCATTTCCCCAGCATGCACTGTGCGCGGATTATACATGATGGACTGAACCGGAGAGCCTGCCAGCTCCGTAAACAAAGTTGCCTCTGAACCCAGGTCTTCTGAGAGCAACACAGGCAGCTGCAGCTGCACAATTTCGCCCGCTGTTGGCAACGCATTGCCTTCTGGCGAAATATCCTCTGGCCGCACACCCAGCTTCACCGCTTTGCCTGCTTCCAATGTGTTACGCAGGCGTGCCGGAGCACTCAGCTCGCTGCCATCGCCCAGTTTCAATACTGGGTCGCCATTGCTGCTGGCGACATGCGCGTCGATCAGGTTCATCGGCGGAGAGCCAATGAATGTCGCCACAAAGGTGTTGTTTGGCTTTTCAAAGACCTCGCGCGGACTGCCCACCTGTTCAATGATGCCATCACGCATGATCACGATGCGGTCCGCCAATGTCATGGCTTCCACCTGATCGTGGGTGACGTAGATGATGGTGTTGCCCACGCGTTGGTGCAGTTTCTTGATCTCAATGCGCATCTGGGTGCGCAGCTTGGCATCCAGATTGGAAAGCGGCTCGTCAAACAGATACACATCCGGATGGCGCACGATGGCGCGGCCCATAGCAACACGCTGGCGCTGACCGCCAGAAAGCTGTCCCGGCTTGCGCTTCAGGTAGGGTTCCAGCCCCAGAATAGCCGCTGCATCTGCCACACGCGTCTCAATCTCACTTGGAGATACGCCTGCAATTTTGAGCGAGAACCCGAGGTTTTTGGCGACAGTCATATGCGGGTAGAGCGCATAATCCTGAAACACCATGGAGATGTTGCGCTGGCGCGGTGGCATGTCATTCACCACACGATCACCAATCACCAACTCCCCGCCAGAAATCGTTTCAAGGCCAGCGATCATCCGCAGCGTCGTGGATTTTCCGCAGCCGGACGGGCCAACGAAAACAACAAATTCCTTGTCTTTGATCTCCAGATCAATGCCATGAATGACCTTGGTTGGACCATAAGACTTCTCGAGATTCTTCAGAGTAACTTGTGCCATGCTTTCCCCCTCAGGCGTCTTTCAGTTCCAGCCAGACCGGCAGATGGTCAGAGCCCTTCGCCTCTTCATCAACCTGCATGCCCGTAATGCGATGCCGCAAAGAGGCACTCACAAACAGGTGGTCGATGCGGCGCGTGTCGAAGTGAGCGGTCTTGCCGCTTGTCTCTTCATTGCCCAGCCATACCCACGGGTCGACAAAACCATCGAGCGTTTGCACACGGCCACCTTCTTCTGATGGCGGACCAGTGAACACCTCATAGACAGGCGTGCCCGGTCCATTGTTCATGTCCCCCAACAAAATGCAGTCGGTTGGCATGGTTGGCTGCGGTTCGTCATTGAGCCAATGAGCGTCGATACCCGGCCCACCGCACCATGCACCGCCCTCGGATGGGGCTGTCTTGATGCGATCTCTCACAAACCGTGCCTGCACCAGCGCGAAATCTGGCGACCAGTAAAACAGGTGGGTGTTGTAAACACGCAGCGGCCCACCTGGTGCGTCGATGACGGCCTCCAGAAGTGCAGCCTGAATGGCGTGACGGGTGATGGAGCCCATCTTGGGCAAAGGATATGTGCGGGTAGAAATGATCGGATATTTGGAAAGGATCATTTCCCCATGCTGACGGCGGCGGTTGACCAGCTTGCCGTTTTCATCGTGAAACGAGGCATCCATATCAAGACCCGGACCGTAGACCCAGCGATATCCGCCAAGCAGATCTGCCAGTTCAGCGGCCTGATCCACATTGCCATTTCGTTTCCAGAAGCGGTCAACTTCCTGCAGGCCGATGATGTCGGCCCCTTCAAGTTCTCCTGCAATTCTTGCCAGATCGACTTTACCGTCGATACCGGTACCGTATTGAATGTTGTAGCTAACTATCTTCATGGGTTTTTCCGGAGGCTTTCCGAGCAACTCCTAAGGAGCCGCGCAGCTTGAGCGCGCAATTGACGCGAATATTGCGGGGGTGGTCAGGTGCTGTTCCATCCAGCCGACTCAGCACGATTTCCGTCAGATGACGGGCAATCTGCTCAATGGGCTGTTCAATGGCAGTGATGCCCGGAGGGATCAGCCGGAACATGTCCGGGTCATCAAAGGTGACAAGATCAATGTCTTTGCCCACCTGTTTGCCGTTGCTGGACAAGCAATCCAGACCACCAATGGTCATCAGGTAATTGGAGAAGAACACAGCACTTGGCGGATTTTCCATGCCAAGGAACCTGTCCATGGCGGTGTATCCATCCAGCTGGCCCCAATTGCCAACGTAAACCAACTCCTCATCAACACTCAGGCCAGCTTGCTCATGGGCTTTTGTGTAGCCCTGCAACCGGTTTTGCCCTGTGCTTCCATTCAGGTCCCCTGTCACCACACCAATACGGGTGTGGCCAAAGTCAATCATGCGGCTCACTGCGTCTTGCGCAGCCGCCTCATCATTCACCAGCACCTTATCCGTTTCCACGCCCGGCACATCGTTGTTGAAGATGATGACCGGTTGTTCTCCGGTCAACAGCTCCTGCACCTTCTCCGTCACCTCATGGGTGCCGGACAAGATGATGGCATCGATGCGCCGCGAGGAGGCTGATTCCAGCGCCTCGTTGATGGCGTCCGCTTCATCAGAATGGTGAAAGGTTACAATGGAATACCCACGGGCACGCAGAGAACGCACCAGTTGGGTCAAAATCCCCGAGTTGAACTCGTCAAACTTGGGAACCAGATACCCGACTGTGTTTGTGCGCTCTGTTTTCATGGCGCGGGCAAGTGTGTTGGCCCGGTATCCCAGATCGGCAATCGCTTGTTCGATCCGGGTCCGGTTGTCCTTCCTGATGCGTTGATCGTTCAGATAACGCGAGACTGTGCCGACAGCGACGCCTGCGGAATCTGCTACATCGAGGATGGTTGGTTTTTTCACTGCACTGCCCTTTATTCCGCAGCCACTGCGTCATCTGCCTGTGAGATGACGGCGGCCCCATGGATATGGAGGCTAGGAAAGACGATGTGCAGCTTTTTGTCGAGGCTGTCATACTGCCATGGCAGTGTTTTACCCGAATAAGCGCAGGTTACATCGTCAGGCTCTTCGTCCATACGCACCCACGCCTTGGCTTCTTTCAACTCCGGTGCATCCTCGATGATCTCAACCGCACGGGTCTGACCGTCATTGTACGGCACACCGCTGCCACGCAGTTGAGTTGGCGCATAAAGCACGTGCAGCACCTGACGCTGCTCGTCCGCCTGCTTCATCAGCGACATGCGTGTGGCTGATGGCAACTCTGTGCCAATCAGCTGGCTTGGCATAAGGCGGTTGATGAGCCCGCGCACCAGATACTTGTAAAGCGTCTGACCCGTTGCGCCATAAAGGCGGAACAGTGGATACGCCACATAAGCCACATTGTCTTTTTGCACGATCGCCGCGCCAATTGGCTCGGCATCCGGATCTTCCGGCGTGTGAAGATGTGAGCAGAACTTGTCCCATGTGCGGTTGAAATAGGATGGACGAACATCAGCCAGCACATCACCATCAGTTGCACGCAGAGATGCCCCCTTCTCGTACATAACAACAGAAGAATCGACCAGATCATCATCCAGCTTTCCCCGACAAGACAGATAGCTCGGGTCATACTCCATTGGTGTGTCAGACAGTTCTGCTCCGATGTCGAGGAGGTATCGCTTGCCCTCAACATCAAGACCGGACTCGCCAGTCGCCAGAATGGCGCCGCCAGCGTCTGTAAACGCTTTGAGGCGAACCGCAAGATCATCACTCAGGCGAATGCTGTCCGGCAAAATAATCAGTTTGTAGTCATCAAAGCTGCTGGATGAGGAGATGAGATCAAACGGGATCTGCATTTCCAGCAGCATGCGGGCAGAGGCGGAATCGCTCGGCTCGCTGCGGTGCCCAAGGTGGCTACCAAGCTGGGAGACCTGCGCCTCGACAGAAAGGATCGCCACTTCGCGCTGATAGGTCGCGTTGCTGGCATAAGGCTCCAGCGCTTTGACACGGGAATATGCCGGGCGGATCAGGTCATAGGTGGCAAAATCCATATGTCCATTCGGGTGCAACTGGTCACCAATGGAACAGCGCGCACCCAGAGACACCATCAAACAGCACTCATAGGACAGCGCGTCAGCCCGCTTGAAGCCGCCGAACTCACCCCAATGCGTGTGGAAGCGTCCCGTCATGCCAAGAAACGGCAGGTTCAGTGTATCAGCGTACCGTGCTGAGACGGGGAAATGGTCATAGCCCCAACCGCCGGTCGGCAGGCTCTCCAGCTCCAGATGACCGTAATACTGGTAGCGCTCATCCTGCCCTTTGTAGATGTGGCCAGAGTTGAAGAAAATTCGTGTATCCGGGAACTCGCCGTTGACCGCTTGCGAAAACCTTTCAAAAAAACGCAAAAGAACGCGTTTATCGTTGCTCTTACGATCGTCCGCCTTCAGCGGGTCCAAACCCTCTGATTTCATTGAGGAAAGGCAAGCGTTACAGGTGCACTCCCAGGAGGCGAGGATGTCCATAAACAACGCAGGCGGATTATAACGAGCGCAAACTTCCAGAGCGATGTCGATCTGTCGTTGGATTGCGCCTTCGTGGTTCAGGCAGATGGTGTGCCAGGTGGGCGTAAGTTGGTTCATCGCGGACGGCTCTGTGCCCGGATAATTGGCTGCCGTGTTTTGCGACTGCATCACACGCCATTCCGGATGCTCCCGAGCTGTCAGCTCATCCCATTGAACTGTCAGGTAAATCGGGGTCGCAATGTCGGCCTCATGACAGGCTGTGATCATGTCCCCCAGCAGGTCCGGGTTTTGCAGTTCCGGGTGCGGCTTGCCCACGTTGGTTGGGTAATAACTCCAGCCGTGATGACAACGGGCGAACAGCGTGACGGAGTCCACCTCACCATGCTTCAGCGTTTCAATAAACTGCTTCGGATCAAACTTGGACCCGATCCCCGGAATATGTTCGGAACTATGAAAATCCAGATGAATCTGGCGGTATCGGAAGTCTTTTACTTCTTTTTTATGGCACATGATTTAGCCCTTGGAACCGCTGTTATTTTTGCCGTCAGCGGAGAAATACTTCTGGAAGAACAAGAAGATAACGAGTGGAAGGATGGAGGTAATAATGGTCGCAACAGCGCGCTGATCCCAGTTGGGTTCATAGGCGCCAGAGATCGTGGAGAGCATCACCGGCAGCGTTGCATTTTCCCGCAGGAACAACATCGGCAATAGAAGAGAATTCCAGGTCCACATAAACTGCAGAATGCCAACTGCTGCCATCGCCGTAATCGTGTTTGGTAGCACGATAAAAAAGTAGGTCCGCAAATGTCCGCACCCATCCACCTGCGCCGCATCAATCAGCGACCGCGGGAAGTTGGAGAGGAAGTTTTTGACCAGCAAAACAGCCCAGGCAAACGACAGCCCAACGAACGGAATGACCACAGACCAGTAGGTATCAATGAGCCCAGTCTCTCGCCACAGCTTGAAGAGTGGGATGATAACCACCTGATTTGGAACAACAAATGCATTCACAAGGATGAGCAGCAAGATCCGGCGAAACGGAAACTTGAGGTAGTGAAACGCATAGGCCGCCGCTGGTGCAAACAGAACTGGAAGGACGGTTGCGAAGCTGGCCACAGCCAGAGAATTGAGAAACGCACGGCCAATCGGGTAGTTGACCCAAACCTCACGCCAGGCATCCAGCGTGAACGTAAACGGCTCGATCGTCCACCATCCGCTGGTGATTTCCCCTTCGGGGCGAATGGACATGGCGATGATGCCAACCAGCGGAATGATCCAGACAAGCGCCACGGACCCCAGCACATACACAGGCCATTTTGGAGTTTGAGTGATCATTTGCTCTCCGATGCCTTGTCCAGAATAAGTGGGATGGAACAGACGATAACTGCGAGCAGAAGCACCACCGTACTTGCAGCGCCATAGCCCTGCTTAAAGTAGATGACAGACTCCTGATACATAAAGTAACCTACTGTTTCCGTTGCTCTAATCGGACCTCCAGCCGTTAGAATATGGATCATATCAAACGCTTTGAGGCTGTTGAGCAGGTTGATGAAAATCGCAATACGCACACCGGGAAGGCTAAGAGGCGCCATGATGTACCGCAGGATCTGGAAGTGAGAGGCACCATCCATATGAGCCGCTTCAAGCTGGCTTTTCGGGATCGCCTGAATAGCCGCGTAGCAGGTGAGCAATGGCAGACCAGCTTGCGTCCAGACATAGGCAGCAACAACGCCCCAGATTGCGGTAGATGGTTCACCCAACCATGGCGAGGCCCAGCCTTCCAGCCCAACAAGGCGCAGAATGCCGTTGAGGAGACCAAAATCCGGCTGCAAAATACCCAGCCACATCAAGCCACTAGCAGTCTCTGAAATGCCATAGGCTGCGAAGATTGCCACACGGAACGGCGCGGTCTGCTTGGGAGCCAGACCGGAAATCAACGCAACACTCCAGCCAATAGCAACGGAGATTCCCGTACACGCCAACGTCCAGGTGAGTGTCACACGCAAGGCATTCCAAAAGTTCGCATCACTAAACAGCTTGGTATAGTTAGAAAAACCCGCAGGTTTCGGCTGGCTCAATCCGGTCCAGTCCAGAAAACTCACACGGATCGTCTCGAATAACGGATAGAGCACGCCGATGCTGAAGAAGATCAATGTCGGCGCCAACAGAGCAAATGCAATCCAGTCAGCGCGGCGCAGGTTACCTCCGAAGAGCCGGGTGGCGAGGCCCGCAAAAGGCCCCGCCTGGGTCTGGGAGGTTAAGATAGACCCATGTTGAACACTCATTGATAAAGCTCACTCGCTTTTGCTTCGAGTGCTGCTGTGACACTATCAATGCTCGCATCGCTTGGGTCGCGAAGGAACTTTTGCAAGCTAATACGGAATTCACCACTCAACTCAGCTGGCAAAAGGTCATCAAGAACAAAGAAAACATCGACGAGCGGCAAAATCTGAGCGTATTTGCGCACAATCGGATCATAGGACGAGGGATCCACATTTGCACTCGGGGTTGCAAGGTTCTGCGCCGCGATAATTGCAGAGCCCTCCTTGCTCAGAACGAAGTCGATAAACAGTTCTGCCCCTTCCGGGTTCTTCGCTTGCTTCATCACAAGGAAGTTCTTGCCATCAACACTCATCGCATTGCCGTATTCCGGCTTGATCACCGGGAACTGCATGTATGAGTAGTCTTTGATTGGCGTCAGCCCATACTCATTCTTGGCGCGCTGGTTTGCCCAGGAGCCAATCAGCATGAAGCCTGCCTTTTTGTTTTTCAACACGGCATCCGCAGCATCCGTCCAGTGAGAGCTAAGCATCGCGCCCGGCTCAGCACAGCAGTCAGCTTCCAGCATGTCACGCAGATTGCGGAAGGTTTCCTTCACCCGGTCATCGGTCCAGGCCACCTTGTGTTCAGACAGCTCTTTCGCAAATGCAGGGCCAGCCGTGCGCAAAAGTGCGTTTTCAAACCATTCGGTCTGCGCCCAACTTCTCGCACCAATGGAAACAGGCAGCATGCCGATTTCTTTCAGGGCACTGAAGGAACTGAGGAAGTCTTTCCACTGAGTAGGTTCACCCGCGATACCCGCCTTTGCCAGCGTATCTGGACGATACCAGACACCGGAACGGTTGCCCGCGATGAAGTAAGCGCCATAGGTTTTGCCGTCATGCTTCGCCAGATTACGCCAGCTATCATTCAGCGCTTGAGACCAGCCATACTGCTCCCATGCAGCATCAATTGGGCTGATCAGGTCGGCCGCAACCAGTTCCTTTTCAAAAGAAGGCCATGTGTTGAGCAGCAGATCAAACTCTTCTCCAGACAACATCGCTGAACGGATGCCAGACCGCGGATCATCTCCACCTGCGGCCGGGTTGATGTCTTTGATCTCATAATCCGGATATTTGGCTGTGAAGCCCTCTTCGAGTGCGATGATCAGATCACGCTCTGAACCACCCAACCAGTTGAAGATCACCAGCTCTTTTTCAGCTGCAAATGCGGTCCCCCCCGCAAATGTCATAGCGGCAATCGCAAGGGCGGATGCCGAATTCAATATTTTCATAACAAGCTCCCAAATATGAAACGTTGTCAACTTAGTTAGATTTCATGAGAGATGTCTAGAAAAATTTACGTATTTTTGATGAAGGATTAATACCTGCTACGTCGAATTAGCAAATTTTATAAGGCGTTATTGCCATTTGTGGTGATCAAAATTTCTCATGCATAAATGTTGGATAAATGTACTTTTCGGCTAATCAGCCACAGAATCTAACTCGTATTTTTGATGAAATTAGCAACTTAACCTAGCTTTAATTAGAAAGGTTTCAACTTTTTATTTTACTGGACAAATACCATCCGCACCTAAAGTAAGATGCTCCGATTGCAGCCTTTTGGGCTGACGATCAGCTCAGCAATGATGAAAAGGAGATTGAATATAGACAGGCCTGAAACATCGCTATTTTCACATGAGCCACGGCAATTTACCTTGGCAAAGTGTACTGCCACTGCCTGAAAGCTTTGAGAGGTGGAAGGCCCGTCTTCAGGCTGACAACCACGATGGCAAGCCCCCACTCACCAACGTTTTTACGCGCCCAACTCAACCTGAAAACGGACCTAAACAGAAGCATCGCCTCCTTTATCTGAAACAACCGGGAAACCCTGATCTCCAAAAAGCCGAAGCCGATCCAGCTGCAGGATCCACACCTTTTGCATAAAAGCAGGCGATAAAAGGCGCACCTGCTCCTTACGAGGTGAATGACATCCTGCTGTCAGCTCCATCAGACAAGCTGCCCGGTTGCTGGCTATCACCCTACTGCCACTGAGGATTTAGCCAATCCACGGATCATGGGTGCCGCAGTTTGAAGGGTCAGGATTGTTAGCAGGTAAATCAGTAAAGGCTCATGGCCCTGCCATTATCGTCACGTAGTTTTCAGGAGATGAATTACCTCCCTCAGATCGCGTTGATTGCGCTGATCCGGTTCTATGGTCTGATGCCTCCACCCAACCCAGGTCCAGAGATACTGCGGCGCAGCCCTCTTTAAAACTCGTTGGTGACGTTTTGGAGTGAAACATGGAAAATCCGACAGATCAAAACACAGCATCCACCCATGACAGTCGCTACGGAACTCAGCCAGGATATATGGTTGGGTTCGGAAATGATTTTGAGACCGAGGCTTTAAAAGGCGCACTGCCTCAGGGACGCAATTCCCCACAGCGCGTTGAATACGGATTATATGCTGAGCAGCTCTCCGGTTCGCCCTTTACCGCCCCTCATGCAACACTCGAACGATCCTGGCTTTACCGCATTCGCCCATCGGTTAAGCACTTGGGCCGGTTGCAGAAAATAAATCATCCTTACTGGATGACCGCGCCTAGCAAAATTCCAGATGTGGTCTCACTCGGTCAATACCGTTGGGATCCAACGCCCTTCCCTGAGGACCAAAACCTCACCTTCATTGACGGTATCCGCACCATGACAACAGCGGGAGACGTGGGCCTGCAAATGGGCATGGCCGCGCATGTTTACCTCGCCAATACAGACATGGAGGACGAGTACTTCTACAGCGCTGATGGAGAACTGCTGGTTGTGCCTCAGATCGGGCGATTAAAGATCGCAACCGAGTTTGGCGTGATTGATCTTGAACCGCTTGAAATCTGTATTTTGCCACGTGGCATGGTGTTTAAAGTGAACTTGCCTGACGGCCAAGCCAGAGGTTTCATCTGCGAGAATTATGGTGCCAAATTTACCCTTCCCAACCGTGGGCCAATCGGCGCCAATTGCCTTGCAAACCCAAGAGATTTCAAGACACCAGTCGCGCAGTTTGAAGACATAGAACGCCCATGTCATGTAACTATAAAGTGGTGCGGCGAGTTCCACCGAACGACTATTGATCATTCACCGCTGGACGTGGTCGCATGGCATGGCAACTACGCCCCCTATAAATATGACTTGCGCCACTTCGCCCCCGTAGGCGCCATCAGTTTTGACCACCCGGATCCATCAATCTTCACCGTCCTTACAGCTCCCACAGCAGAAGAAGGTACGGCCAACATCGACTTCGTGATTTTCCCACCTCGCTGGCTGCCGCAGGAAGACACCTTTCGCCCGCCCTGGTACCACAAGAACATCATGTCAGAGCTGATGGGCAATATTTACGGGCAGTACGACGCTAAACCACACGGCTTTGTGCCCGGAGGCATCAGCCTCCACAATTGCATGCTGCCCCATGGCCCGGATCACGAAGCTTTTGAGCAAGCTTCTCACAACAGCTGGGACCCAGTGAAGCTGAAAGACACCATGAGTTTTATGTTCGAAACTCGCTTTCCGCAGCAACTCACTGAGTTTGCAGGCAAGGAAGCTCCGCTACAGGACGATTATGTGGATTGCTGGTCTGGCTTAGAGCGCAAGTTTGATGGCACGGCAGGTCTAAAATAACACTTTTTCATTAGCTCTGTCGGTTTTTCAGGGTTCAGACTAAAAAATGACAGGTATTCACAGAGCTTACTTATTGCGCTATATTTCGTGATAGTTTTTCACGGAGATAGTGCATGAATAAGCCTTTTTCACAGGCTGTAACAGTTTTTCACGAAAGCTGGCTTCCTGTGCCCGCAACTCCGGCGGGCTATTCAGCACTTATTGATGCATACGAATTGAGAGTGCCGATCCCGCACACTCTATGCGCCATTGGCGATCGCCACAAGATCATAGAGCAGGACGGCTGGCGGATCTTCACACCTCGTCACGCACCAGAACCAACATTACTGGGTCACCTCACTTTTGCCTTGAAAAACGAAGGGTTGGACCTCGCAGTATTGAAGCGCCTGTTCCTTGCATGCGGGCCTGAGCCTGTTGAGGAGTTGGTAAGATCTCGCCCGACGGGCCGTTATACAAGACGCATCTGGTTTCTCTATGAATGGCTTTTGGGTGAGCTGCTGGACTTGCCAGATGTTGAAACTGGCGCATATGTGGATGCGCTTGATACAACAAAGCAATTTGGCGGCAGCACAGTACCTTCTCCACGTCACCGCGTACGCAACAACCTGCCCGGCACACCTCAATTCTGCCCTCTCATCTTTCGCAATAAAGATTTGGAGGGCTTCCAGCAGGCTAAGCTGCAAGAAAAAGCTATGGATGCGGCGGCATCCGTCCCTAAAGATCTGCTCGCCCGCACTGCAGCCTTTCTGCTTCTGAAGGACAGCAAATCCAGCTTTGCCATTGAAGGCGAGCGCCCTGCCCATGACCGCATCCAGCGTTGGGGCCGCGCCATTGCTGACGCCGGAAAAACACCACTGAGTATTGAAGAGTTTCTCCGCCTGCAACGCGTTGTGATCGGCGATGACCGCTTCGTACATATGGGCTTACGAGAAGAAGGTGGCTTCGTCGGTATGCATGACCGCGAGACCCGCATGCCAGTGCCAGACCATATCAGCGCCAAACCGGAAGACTTGAGAAGTCTGATGAAAGGCATGATCGACTTTGCACAGGACTACGCCAAGCATCTGGACCCGGTTCTCGCTGCGGCCGTTCTCGCCTTCGGTTTCGTTTATGTGCATCCATTTGAGGATGGCAACGGAAGGTTGCACCGCTACCTGATCCACCACGCACTGGCACAACGCGGCTTCAATCCACCCGGCGTCGTCTTCCCGGTATCTTCGATTATTCTAGAGCGAATCGATACTTACCGACAGGTGCTGGAGGACTACTCCTCCCGCCTTCTTGGCAAGATTGACTGGCAACCCACGGCGCATGGTAACCTGACCGTGACAAACGAAACAGCCGACTTCTACCGATTCTTTGACGCCACCGCCCACGCAGAATTTCTCTACGCCTGTGTAAAACGTACGGTTGAACACGATTTACCGGAAGAAGCGCGCTTCTTGCAGAACCATGACCACTTTCAACGCGAACTAAACCAAGTCGTAGACATGCCTACCCGCCTTGCAGATTTACTCTTCCGATTCCTGAATCAAAATAACGGAAAACTCTCACACCGAGCCAAGGCCAAAGAATTCGCAGCGCTTACAGATGAAGAGACAAAGAGAATTGAAGAGATTTATGAACGGCTTTTTGAATAGAAACACCTTAAACCCCATCAGAAACTTTGAGAAAAACTTCTCGACTTCGCACTCAAAAGTGTAACTGAAGTCAGAGCAATTATCTTGACGCAATAAAAGTAATTAAAAAAACAAAATTACTCTCAAAAAATATTTCAAACAAACACATACCATACAATCCGTAAGCAACATAGAAGTTCATATTTTTATAAAATTCAACATAATTAAAATAACCACTTAGTTTGCAGAAACGAAATCTCCTCCCCTACATCAAGTGATATCAAAATATCTGTTGATGCGTTCTTTTTTGAAAGTACATTCGCGTCTAGGTTATATATGGAACTTTAAGTTTAAATGCAGGCATCACAAATCTAGATGCTATCCCCTGTTTGAGTGAGTTTTGCTGCGTGTTGGAAATTGTAGGCCTTTCAGTTCGTGTACCCGGAGCTTCAAGTAAAGAAGCACTATGGCATTTGCTGAAATCAGGACAGAACAGTGTTTCCGAAATTCCTACTGATCGCTGGTCGCACTTCAGATACCTCCATCCCCGCATTTCAGAGCCCGGCAAAGCATACACTTTTAAAGCGGGTGTCCTAGATAATTTGTGGGAGTTTGATCCTACAGCTTTTGGCATTTCTCCTCGAGAAGCAGAGCAAATGGATCCTCAGCAGCGTATTTTGCTGCAGCTCACTTGGGAAGCTATTGAGGACGCAGGCATATCACCAGATACCATAGCTGGAGATCATGTAGGCGTCTATGTTGGGGCATCTGCGCTTGATTATGCCAACGAAAGCCTGTTCGACCCTAATGTAGCAACCGGTCATTTTATGACTGGCAATACGCTTTCTATTATCTCAAACCGCCTCTCTTATATATTCGACCTTAAAGGCCCAAGTTTTACTGTCGACACCGCTTGCTCGTCTTCTCTGGTCGCGCTCCACGAAGCCTATCGTGCGTTAAACTCTGGCAGAATTGACTGCGCTATTGTCGCTGGTGTCAACGTGCTTGCCAGCCCTTTTCCTTTTGTAGGTTTCGCACAAGCAACGATGTTATCTCCCGATGGGCAATGCAAAGCTTTCGATGCGGGTGGCAATGGCTATGTACGCTCTGAAGGTGGCGTTGTACTTGTCATCAAAAGAAAAGACGCACCGCGCTGGAAAGGTCAGCGCTCCCACGCAGATATTGTTGCCGTCGATGTAAATTCAGATGGTCGTACCGTGGGCATGTCGCTTCCATCGGATGTCGAGCAGGCAAATCTTCTCGACCGTGTCTACAAGGCACACGGAATTGATCCCAATCAGCTTGCATTTGTCGAAGCTCATGGCACAGGAACCCGTGTTGGAGATCCGGCAGAAGCCGGATCGATTGGTCGCACTATTGCGCAGAAGCGACGCGCACCGCTTCCGATCGGCTCAGTTAAAACCAATGTAGGCCACCTGGAACCAGCTTCAGGGCTGGTGGGACTGGCAAAGTCAGTATTGGCACTTCAGAACAATCATTTCCCGGCAAGTCTCCACTTTAACGAGCCAAACCCAGACATCGACTTTGATGCTCTCAACATTCATGTCGCGAGCGAAGGTGTAGAGCTACCACGTAGTGAGAGCCCGAGATATGCCGGAGTGAACTCGTTTGGCTTTGGCGGAACGAACGCGCACGTCATTCTCAAAGATCCGGAAATCAAGACAGATAATGTCGAGCAACTCACTCAGCCAAAAACCGTAAGCTCATTGTTTTTATCAGCACCGACAAAGGAAGCACTGGTTGAGCTTGCAGGTGGTTATGCGCGTGATGGGGTTTTGACAGAGCAAAGCAACCAGAAGATTTGTGCGGCGGCCTTTCATCGCAAACGGATTTTCCCGGAAAAAGCAGTATTTTCTGGTACTGATATCGAGGCTCTTAAAAATACCTTGTCTGACTTTGCATCCGGTCAGAAGAATGCAAACGTCATTTACTCCAATAAAGCGACAAACCTAGGCAAGTGCGCTTTCGCATTTTCTGGCAACGGAGCACAGTGGGCTGGCATGGGCCGCGATGCCTATGTTGCCAACCAGACCTTCAAGATTGCTTTTGAGAAAGTTGATGAGCTTTTCACAAACCTTTCTGGCTGGTCCCTAAAAACCGAACTGTTCAGTGAGACACTTGACGATGCTCTGAAAAAAACGAGCATTGCGCAGCCATTGCTGTTTGCGGTTCAGGTTGCTCTTTGTCAGGCGCTTGAGGACTACGCAATAAAACCAGACATGGTTCTGGGTCACAGTATTGGCGAAGTTGCAGCAGCACATGTCGCAGGTGCCCTCGCGCTGGATGCTGCTGTATCGTTGGTCTATCATCGTTCAGCAGAACAGGAAGTCGTCGCGGGCCACGGAACCATGGCAGCGCTCGTCCTCCCTGCTGATGAGGCCCGTCAACTCATCTCCAAAAGTGGATTTGAATCCCTTGAAGTTGCAGCGGAGAACAGTCCGAAATCTGTCAGCTTATCTGGCACGAAAGAAGACATAGACGGGTTTGCGAAGTTTGCACGGGCCAACCATGTCGCCTTTAGAAAAGTCGCGCTGAATTACCCCTTCCACAGCCAGCTCATTGAGCCCGTTGAGCATCCATTCCGTAACGCAGTCGGGACTGTGACTTCCAAGTCTGCGCAGGTGCCATTTATCTCGACCGTTTCTGGGGCAGTCTCAGATGGCAAGGACCTCAATGCGGCCTATTGGTGGCGGAACCTTCGCAAGCCAGTATTGTTCTCCAAGGCCGTTGCGACCGCTCTTGATCTTGGCGCTGAAACGATCATCGAGATTGGTCCAAAACCGATCCTGCAAAGTTATCTACGCCAGGTCGCTGCTGAAAAAGGCGGAAAAGGATCTGTACTTTCCAGCCTTTCGAACGAGCAACTTGGTGGAACAGACCCAATTATCAATCTCGTCGCCCGTGCTTTTGTTGCAGGCATCAATGTTGATACGGATAAGCTCTTCGGCAAGAACCCGGATGAACCCGTTAATCTGCTCCCTCTCCCCTGGCAAAATAAAAGCTTCCGCTTTGAAAACAGTGGTGAGGCCAATATGGGCATTTTCAGGGGTGGAGATCATCCGCTTTTAGGTTGGCGTCCGAACGCCACCTATAACGTCTGGACCACTCATCTGGACCGCTTCACGGTTCCATTCTTGGAAGATCATATTATCAACGGACAAATGATTTTCCCCGGTGCAGGCTATGTTGAAATGGCTCTTGCTGCCGGTTCCGCTCTTTATGGAAGTGTCGCTGTAGAACTGCGGTCTATGGATATTTTGCAAGCGCTCGTTTTGAGCGACGAATATCTGACCGAAGTTCAAACTGAAATCTCTGAGGAAACTGGGACTGTTAAAATTTCCAGCCGCATGCGCCTGAGCGGAGATGACTGGACGCTGCATGCCGTCGGCAGGGTTGCAAAACTGGAGACTCCAGCACCAAACATTCAACTCAACTTTGAAGCAGCCCAACTCATCAACACGGGTGAGGAAATTTACAAAGCGGCGCTCACATACGGACTTGAATTTGGGCCACGTTTCCAACGCACCCAAAATGTCTCTCAGGTAGATGAGGGTACATTCATCGTCCACCTGTCTGCACTTGAACATGACGAGCAGGTTTCTTCCTTTGGCATTCATCCTGCTGAACTTGATGGATGTTTCCACGGCCTGCTCTCGCTATTCAGAGAGACAACATCCCAAAACAGTCGCCCCAAAGCGTATGTTCCAATTTTCTTTGATAAGGTTCGCCAATATCAAACAGGCGCGTCCCCAGCCTATGTTCGCATTCAGGTCAAACGTGCTTCTGAACTCTCAATTTTAGCAGACTTCCAGATTTTCGATGAAGATGACAACGTCATTATCGCGATTTCCGGAGGCCGCTTCCGTGCAACTGAACTGGGCCGCAAAGACAACCCGTCTGACCTGATCTATCGCGTCGAAGCAGAGCTGCAGCGAAACCCAGCGACCACAGTTGCAAAACTCAACCATAACTTCCCGGCAATTGAAGACTACGTTGCTGAAAAGTTCCGTACTGTTGAAGATGAAGCTGAGCGTGAAGCTTATCTGCTACTAAATGCGGCGGCACAACGAACAGCCTTTGATATTATCTCAAAGTTTGCAGATGGCGAACAGACTGTTTCGGTTGAGGACTTACCAAGTAATCATCGTCGGTATTTTGTTACTCTTTTGACGATTCTTCAGGAAGCTGGGGCAGCGACAGAATGCGGGGTAAATCGCTTTGAATTGAATAGCGATTTTGAGCTTCCTGATTTCGATCTGCTGGTTGAGAGTGTACTGGAAGAAAGTCCGCAAGACATCGCCGCTGCAACCATTCTTGCAACCACACGCAAATTCGTTCTCGATAGCCTTGACCTTGATAGTTTTGAGGGCGATGGTTTCGAACATTCCAGTGCGATGCTCGAGCAATACTGGTATTCCTCCCCGGAAGCACAAACACGAAGCCAGAGTATCTCTGAATGGCTCAGAACCGCGCTTGCGACCTGGGACACAGACACGCCGCTTCATGTACTGGATCTAAGCGGTTCAGGGCTGAATCTGGCAAAAGATATTCAGCAGATACTCCCTAGCCAAGTAACAAAGGTTTCGATCGCTGACAGCAATCACAAAAGCGCGGCGCGTTTGTCTGCCAGTGTTTTGGATGAGCCAAACATCGCTGTATTTGATACGAGCAATCTGGACAGTAACCACACTTGGGATGCCGCGTTAGAACAGGGACCATTCGATGTCATTGTATCATCCGGTCTTCTTCACGAAGCATGTCAGAGCGAGACAAACCTCTTCGAAAAACTCGGACAATCACTGACAGAAGGCGGTCAATTCCTTGCAATCGAACCACTTTCAGATGTTTTCCATGATGTGGCTTTTGGTCTGTCTGAAGACTGGTTTGCCGGCTCAATTTCCGACGAGTATCCGGTCGGCCCGCTGAAAACAAGCAATGACTGGCTGGATCAGTTTACCTCGACATCGTTCAACGCTCCAATCGCAATTGAGGCACTCAAAGAAGGTGCATCCATTGTTTTGCTGAATGCGACTGCAAAACCTGTAGACGTAAGTCAGCAGCTTGATCCAACCGCCGATTTGCCTGAAAGCAAGGCCATGGTCATTCTGGCAGGTAACTCAAAGCTGGAGCAAGAAATTGCGAAGGCTATACAGAGTGATGAGAGATTAGCAGCCTGTAATATCAAGATTCTGGATGCAGATAGTGGGCAGTTCGACCTGAATGAAGCCAGCGGTTGGAAGTCCGCGCTTGCTGGTTCTGCTTTCCTTGATGCAGAACTCAAAACCATCATCCATCTGTATGGTCTGGCAGAGGCCGGTGACGCCCCTGTTGACCAAGTCATGAAGCGCTGTGCAACTTGTGTTGGCCTCGTAAAGGCTTATCCAGGTTTAGCCGGTCAACTCGCACTTGTTGCTCCAGGTGGCAGCGGTCATAACGCTGAACTCGAAGCTCCCGCACAAAGTGCTGCCTGGACGTTTGCACGTGTTCTTGGCAATGAGGCTCCAGAACTGACACCTCTTACCCTTGATGTTTGCATTGAAAAAGGTGCCAAAGGCATTGCCTCCGACATATTGGAGGCTGTTTTCTATCAGAATATGGAGAACGAACTCCATCAGCCGCAAAAAAGCCGAGTAGTTTCACGTGTTAAATCCGGGTTTGGTCAATCCACCTGGAAACCTGCAGAGAATGTTGAACTAAACTTCTCAGAGGCAGGTTCTCTCAACCATCTGAACTGGCGTGGACAGCAACGTACTAAGCCATCTGAGGATCATGTTGAGATTAAAGTCGCCGCGACTGGCTTGAACTTCCGTGATGTTATGTGGACTTTGGGCATGCTTCCAGAAGAAGCGCTTGAAGACGGTTATGGCGGACCTAATCTTGGCTTGGAAATTTCAGGTACTGTTACACGTACTGGTGAGAATGCCGGCGACCTGTCCGTTGGTGACAAAGTAGTTGCGTTTACGTCTGGTGGATACTCTTCCTATGTCACCTGCCCTAAATTTGCGGTGGCGAAACTGGACCAAGGTCAGGATCTTGTCTCTGCTGCGACTTATCCAGTTGCATTCCTGACCGCTTATTACTCGCTCATCCATCTTGGTGAACTCAAAGAAGATCAATGGGTTCTCATTCACGGTGGCGCAGGCGGCGTTGGTCTTGCAGCACTACAAATTGCAAAGCATGTGGGCGCTAAGGTCATTGCCACCGCTGGGTCTGAAGAAAAACGAGAGATCCTTCGTCTGCTCGGTGCCGATCATATTCTTGATTCTCGCAGTTTGCAGTTCCCAGACAAGGTCATGGAACTTACTGATGGAAAAGGCGTACATTCAGTCTTGAACTCGCTTGCAGGCGAAGCGATGGAAGCAAGCATCAATATTGTACGCCCGTTTGGCCGGTTCCTTGAGCTTGGCAAACGAGACTATTACGCAAACACCAAGATCGGTTTGCGCCCGTTCCGTCGCAATGTCTCTTACTTTGGGATCGATCTGGATCAGATCCTGCTGCATGATAGTGATCTGGCACGCAAGCTCATTGAAGATGTCTTTGAGCTGATCAAAGACGGTACTTTCACGCCATTGCCTCACCGCGTGTTTGAGGGTCGCAATGTTCAGGATGCCTTCCGGCTCATGCAACGGTCCGGGCACATCGGCAAGATCCTGATCACGCCACCAAAACCTGAAGAAGTTAAAGTTCCGCAAGAGCGTACCTCTCTCAAATTTGCTCAGGATGGTCATCATGTGGTGATCGGCGGTCTTGGTGGCTTTGGCTTGGAAATCTGCCGCTGGTTGGCTGATAATGGTGCACGGCGTATTACACTCACAAGCCGGTCTGCAAAGGTGAGCGAGCAACACGAAAAACTGTTTGAGACCTTGGCGGAAAAAGGCGTAACTGTCTCCGCGGTGAGCTGCGATGTCACAGATAGAACAGCTGTTCACGGCTTGCTGAGCGAACTGCGCCAGTCCGCACCACTCAAGAGCATCACCCATGCTGCGATGGTGTTGGATGATGGCATTATCCAACAGCTGGACGAGAAGCGGTTCCGCAAGGTGCTTGAGCCAAAAATTCAAGGTGCAAGTCTGCTGGATGAGCTGACACGTCAGGACGAGTTGGACCAGTTTATCCTGTTCTCCTCTGCAACCACCCTGATCGGGAACCCTGGCCAGTCTCATTACGTCGCTGCCAACGGATATCTCGAAGGACTTGCAAGAGCCCGACGTAAAGCTGGCAAACCTGCAATTGCTGTCGGCTGGGGTGCGATCGGCGATGTGGGCTTCCTTGCCAGAAATGCTGAGGTTTCCGACAAGCTTTCCAGGCATCTGGGTGAAGCAACCATTAAGGCTCGTGAAGGTCTGGATATTCTCAAGCTTGCCATGGAACAGGATGATGGGTCTGCACCAGGTGCCGTGGTCCATATTGGCCGTTTTGCATGGGCAGCAGCTCATCAATCTTTGTCACTGTTGAGCAAGCCGCTCTTCCGCGAAATCGTTGGCCGCAGCGATACGGATGGAGACAGCGACAGTGCGACCGATATTCTGTCTCTCATTGAAGGCAAGTCGGATACAGAGGCCAAAGAAATTGTTGCTCATATTCTTGCCGGTGAAATTGGCCGCATCCTGCGCCTACCAGCAGAGGACATTTCTCATCAACGCCCACTTGCGGAGTTTGGAATGGACTCCTTGATGGGGCTTGAACTGAGAATGGGAATTCAGAAACGCTTCAATCTGGAGATTCCGCTGGTATCTATTTCGGGCGGAACGTGTTTGGATGACTTTGCTGCGCAGATCCTACAAAAACTTCGCAAACGCGAAGGTGGAGAGGCTTCTGCTGAGGATGGGTCCCACAGCGTTCTGGCCAGCCAACACCTTTCTGATGATCTGGATGACGCTCAAAAATCAACTGTGCGCGAAATCCTCGATACTCATCAGGACAAAACAGCAAGACTTTTGAATTAATGGCCAAATCAGACAAGAAAAAACTAAGCAAAGACGACCGGTTGAATGCTTTGAGCGCTGTCAGGCGCTCAAAGTCTGCGCTTCCAAAGCAGAAGGCTGCCAAACCTCAAGCTGATAAAGCAATAGCTCCGAAATTTGCGGACCTTCCGGGGTTTAAGGAAATTCGCCTTCAAAAAGCAGCGGCGGATCTGTTGCAGATCAACAATCCTTTTTTCCGTGCGCATGACGCGCGCGCGGGGGCAACGACGCTGATTGACGGAGAAACCTACCTTAACTTCTCCTCCTACGATTATCTGGGACTGAATGGGCATGAGAAGGTTCAGGAAGCTGCCAAAACAGCCGTCGACCACTATGGCATTTCAGCCAGTGCCAGCCGGGTTGTTGCTGGCGAGCGTGTAATCCATACCGAGCTTGAAAAGCTCATTGCTCGGATGCATGGCGTTGAAAGTTCTGTTGCTTTTGTCAGTGGCCATGCAACCAACGTCACCAGCATCGGCCAATTGATGCAGCCGGATGATCTGATCATTCATGACAGTTACATTCACAACAGCATCGTCACAGGTGCAAAGCTTTCTGGTGCCGTTCGGCAATCCTTCCCCCATAACAATTTCGAGGCACTGGAAAACATTCTGGAGCTGCGCGCCCATAAACACCCGCGTACACTGATCGTGGTTGAAGGCGTTTACTCAATGGATGGGGACTACCCGGATCTTCCACGTCTGATTGAGATTAAAAAGAAATACGGTGCCTGGCTCATGGTCGATGAGGCGCACTCCATCGGCATTCTCGGAGAAACAGGCCGCGGCCTCGCCGAGCACTTCAAGGTGGACCCGAGAGATATTGATATCTGGATGGGCACATTCTCCAAGACATTAGCTGGGTGCGGCGGTTACATCGCTGGCTGTAGTGATTTGGTTGACTATCTCAAACTCACAGCCTCAGGTTTTGTGTTCAGTGTCGGCATTGCCCCACCAATCGCAGCAGCGGTTTGTGAAGCCATTCGCCTCTTGGAAGCAGAGCCTCACCGGGTACAGGTAGCACAGTCAAACGGGCAGTATTTCCTTGAGAAGGCTCAGGCTGCAGGTCTTGATACTGGTGTCAGCCAAGGCTGTGCAGTTGTTCCGATCATGATGGGCGATTCATTAAAGGCGACTGTTTTGGCTGCGCGTTTGCTCGATCGCGGGCTCAATGTATTGCCAATTATCTATCCGGCAGTTCCAGAAAAATCGGCTCGTCTGCGCTTTTTCATCACGTCAGAACATACTGAAGAGCAATTAGATCAGGCGATCGAACTGGTGAACGAAGAAATAGCGAATTACGATAGTAATCCTATTTTAATTCAACAGGTTATGTCTGCTTAGTTAGCAATATGAAATTGAGTCAGCGCTGATAATTAAAGCGCTGATTTGCTAGTCTGCGCAGTTTCCAGGGCAGCAGTTTTCCGATACGAACACTCAGCGCCAGTTGCCATGGGAATGCATAAAACGCTTTTTTCCGTGCAATCGCTTTCATTATTGAAGAAGCAGCTTCCTCTGCCGTGTATTCATAAGGTCGCCAGCTTTTAAATTGATCGGCCATCGGCGTCAGAATATATCCCGGACAGATCACGGATACTGACACTCCCCACTTATAAAGGTGGTCCCGCATCGCTTCACCATACGCGATCACACCAGCTTTTGAGGCCCCATACGCAGGTCCATCAGATATCGGCTGCATTCCTGCCAACGAGCTGATCAACGCAATTCGACCGCTTTTACGCTGCTGCATAAATGGTGCGACCGCTGTCAAAACATTGACAGCTCCCCCGAGGTTAGTCGCAATCTGAGCATGTGCCGTCTCTGCAGTCTCGACAGCGCCATCAACCTCATGTGACCCCGTGATACCTGCATTAGAGATGACCAAATCGAGAGTTGTGTGCCGCTCTAACTCCTCAACCCAGTTTTGAAGAGCCACCGCATCACAAACATCAAGCGCTTTCCAAAGTACAATGCCCCCTGCTCGCTCAACCTCACGCACAGTCTCAAGCAGCCGCTCCTCATTTCTCCCAGTCAAGCAAAGAGTTACGCCTTCACCTGCATAAGAAATAGCCAAAGCCCTCCCCAACCCGGAGCTGGCACCTGTGATGAGAATCGATCTCGGAGAAAACATAAAAAAAGGGCTCCAAACAACGCGTATTTCATTTGTTTTGGCAAACAGAAAGTTAACGTGCAACCTAGATTTCTACGGACTTCCAGAAAGTGTGACTTTCTCCAGAGAAAACAACAGGTAGTTGAACTCCTTTCCAATCACAAATTTGAAATCTATCTCAGATTGAGGTATTAATCTCTTCATTCGAGCTGGGTGTTTTTGACATGCGTATTTTTAATCCGGCAATAAAGTGGATAGAAGATTTATGAATTTATTACCCGACTCGACCAAGTTACGGTCGACCCAAGTATTTTCAGACTTCTTTAAATCCATTGCTGTCATTACACCCTTGCTGGGTCTCCTAGCTGGCTGCGCTGCACTACCTTCAGCTGGCCCTATGTCTGCAGAGATTCAGGCTGGTTCTTCTGATCGACGTGCGGATCCCTTCGACTATCATCTCATTGATCTTGACGATTCCGTTGTATCAGTGCTTTCAGCCTATCAACCTAATGGTTTGTCAAAAGTTTTCACGGGTGCAAAATGGGCTCCAAAACATATCGTTGGCATTGGAGACACTGTTTCTGTTGTCGTTTGGGAACAAGGCATTGATCGTTTATTTACACCGACAGGACAAGCCGGAGGTGTGGAGTTAGGCCCATTTGTGGTAAGCCAAAGTGGCGCAATTACTATACCATATGTAGGAAAGGTAAATGCGCGTGGAAAGTCTGTTGAGCGGCTTCAAGAAGCGCTACAAGTCGCGCTAGATCGCAAAGCAAATAATCCGCAAGTAATTGTAACACTTGTACAGAACGCAAGCAGTTTAGTCACCATAAATGGCGCTGTTAAAAATCCTGGGCAATATCCCTTAGATCTGAATGGCAAGCGATTGCTCGATGTTGTCGCGAATGCTGGCGGAAACTCACTGCCTGCAACAGAAAGTTATGTGTCGATTACGCGTAATGAGCGTCAGGCAAAGCAGCTGTTGAGCACCGTCTTTCTGAAAAACTACGAAAACGTATATATGCGACCAGGAGATCGTGTCTTCATCACGCATGACCCCCAGACATTCACAGCTTTTGGAGCAGTACCAAAGGTTGGAGAATATCCAATTCAAGCCTCCAATGTTTCTCTTATTGAGGCACTAGGCCGTATTGGTGGTCTCGACGAAGCATCTGCAGACTCAAAAGGGTTATTTGTTTATCGTTATGAGAAATCAGAGATTCTTGCAAAGTTGAGCTCAGATTATAAGATTGTGAATAACGTCGGTGTTCCAGTTATTTATCGACTTAATATGCGCGATGCCCGCTCTTATTTCAAAGCGCAGCTCTTCACGTTAAGGGATAAAGACGTGGTATATGTTTCCAGCGCCTATGGGGCCGAGTTAAATAAATTTGTCAAAATTCTAAGCGGAACTTTGGCGATTGGAAAAGTCGCTCGTACGTTCTGAGTTTGAGGCCAATAAGACACAGCGCACGTCATGTGTCTAAAGCGAAACCAAAGCATATTTCTCAAACTGAATTGTCATGTTATGTTCTATTATGATCATGCTGAGAGTTTGAAATAGGCATCCCCTCGACGATTATATGCACATTTGAAAAGGTGAAGACCTAATATGGAAAAAGGGACAACCGCAAAAGTTGCAAAGATTCGTCGTGCAGATGCATCCGCTCCAGATCAAATTGCGCAATCTGAAAACTCTACTAGAGCGAAACCTGCCGAGCGTCCTGCAAGATCTAAGTCTTCACCCAAAAAGGCAGCTTCAATCGTCGCACTGCCAATTGATACATCAAATAAGACGAAAAAAAGAGACACTGAATCACAAGTTTTCTTTCGAAGTTTGAGACCACAACAACTGAGGCGAAGAGCGTTAGCTCTTTCATTCGCTTTGATGGTTCTTTTGCCTAGTATATTAGGTGCTACTTACTTTCTGCTTATTGCCTCTGAGCGCTATGCATCGTCGATAGGATTTTCAGTTCGTGGAATGGATGGTACATCCGCTGGGGGCGATTTCCTAGGAGCGTTGACTGGATTAGCCAGTGTAGGAACGACAACTACAGACTCCTTTATTCTAATGGATTATCTGGAAGGTAGAGAGGTCGTAGAAAAGCTCTCTAAAGATATCGGTATTGTTAGCCACTTCAGTAAGGATAATGTAGATTTTGCCTATCGTTTGGATCCAAACCTACCAATAGAGGAATTAGTCGCCTATTGGCAAAGTATGATTACAACGAGCTTTGATAATACCTCGAGCATTATTGAGGTAGAAGTTCAAGCATTTTCACCAGAGATGAGCGAGCTTATTGCTTCACATGTTCTTTCTTATGGGGCAGAACTTGTGAACACACTTTCTCAGAGTGCACGTCGTGATGCAGTAAAGTTTGCTGAAGAGGAAGTCCTCCGCGCAGAATTACGCTTAAAGATGATCCGTAGGCGAATAAAGGATTTTCGAAGCGCTGAAAGCTCAATTGACCCGACAAAAAATGCTGAAGTTCAAATTGAGCTTATTGCTGGGCTAGAAAAGCAGCTCTTGGATACTAGGTCGCGACTTGCAACACTTGTTGGAACTATCGATGAGAGTTCCCCGACAATCCGGCAGTTGCGGAAACAAGAAGAAGTTTTAATTAAGCAAATATTAAATAAGCGGGATGAAATAAGCGGGAAAAACCTGACGCGTCTTCAGCCTTTAGCTAGCGGATCAGATCGTCTTTCCTCGCTATCCGCACTATTGGCAAATTACGAAGAACTGGTAGTAGAGCAAGAGTTTGCCCAACAAGCCTACACTTCAGCACTTGCTGGTTTGGAACGCTCGCGCGCGGAGGCAGATCGCCAGCAACGATATCTTGCAGTTTTTCATCCTCCAGCAAAACCACAAGAAGCAATTTATCCGAGGCGCTTGGTCAATTCTCTCATTCTGTTTCTTGGGTTACTCGCCGTTTGGGCACTTGCTATAGTGATTGCTTATTCCATCCGTGACCATCTCAAATAGTTAGTGCATATGGAAGGCGTTATCACCACTCAAGCACGTGTCATTGGTGCATTAGTTCTACGAGAAACTAGAACCGCATTTGGCGACACCCAGTTGGGATACCTATGGGCAGTTGTCACTCCGACTCTAAGCACTCTTGTATTAGTCTTTATTTTCTCTACTGTTGGAAGGGCCCCTGCATTCGGAACAAGTTTTGCTTTGTTTTTTGCCACGGGTGTTTTCCCTTTTCAGACATATTCTAAGTTATCAAATTCATTGATGACGGCAATTAGTTCTAGTCGCGGTCTGTTGAGCTACCCACTAGTCAAAGAAACCGACATTCTACTGTCAAAGTACATTTTGATTACCTTGACATATTTCATGATAATCATTGTTTTTTTTACTACATTAGTTTTGTTCAATGATGCACCTATACCTGTTCGAGTTGAAGAATGTGGAATTGCTTTCTTCATGCTTACGTTACTTGGATTAGGAGCCGGAGCAACAAATGCAGTCATTTTTAGATTGTGGCCAACCTGGAAGCAATTGGAAGCTATTATAAGTAGGCCTTTATTTTTTCTTTCTGGGATATTCTATGTACCTAGTGATTTTCCAACAGATATTGTAAAGTTATTGTCATGGAATCCCGTTCTTCATGGGATCGAGTGGTTTCGAGAAGGGTACTACGGGAATTATGATAGTATTGTTCTGGATAGAACTTATCTTCTAACTGTCGCTACAATACTTCTGCTTATTGGCTTCTTTGGCGAGCGCCTCTATAGAAAGAAATCTATTAGATGATAGAATTTCAAGAGGTCCATAAAAGTTATCGCCTCAAAGGCGTGACTAAGACAATTTTAAACAAACTCACAACTAGATTTCCAACCGGCAAAAACATCGGCATCTTAGGACATAATGGAGCTGGCAAATCTACACTTATGCGTCTAATCGCTGGTGCAGAGTTGCCTGATAGTGGTCGGATAAAGCGCAACGTGAAAATATCATGGCCTCTAGGATTTGGCGGCGGCTTTGCAGGAAAGATGACTGGTATTGAGAATGTGCGTTTCGTGGCGCGAATGTACGGTGAAGACACTGAGCGCATGGTAGAATTTGTTGAAGATTTCTCTGAGCTTGGCCCCTCGATGACACTTCCGATTCAGACTTATTCTAGCGGTATGAAGGCACGCCTCGCTTTCGGAGTTAGCATGGCGATCAATTTCGAGTGCTATCTTATTGATGAGGTCACGGCCGTTGGAGATCGGCGTTTCAAACGAAAATGCGACGAAGTATTCGAAAGCAAACTTAAACACGCCAATATCATCATGATTTCTCATTCAGAACGAACGATAAAAAAACTCTGCGATACCGCTTGCCTGTTGCATGAGGGTGAGTTGATTATGTATGACTCTGTCGATGAAGCGCTTGCTCAGCATCGGGAAAATCAGCTTAAGTAGCTGAGTGTGGGTGTCCTAGTGGATCGATCAGTTCTTATTTTACAGTCCCACCCTTCTGCCTTTTGTCGGGCGCTTGTTGAAGAGTTTGAAGCTCGCAAGATCAGGTACACCATTGTTAACTTTTCACTTAGTGACTGGTATTTTCGCGTTGGGTTGGGGGCGAAAGCTTATTGGGGGCGGTTGAAGAACTGGCAAAGCAGGTTGGAGCAGCTGATTGATGAGAATGGTATCACGGACATTCTGTACTATGCAGATCGGCGACCGTATCACCGGGTAGCGCATGATGTTGCCATGCAACGGGGCATCAACACATTTGCCTATGAGTTTGGTTATATGCGCCCGGATTGGATCACGCTGGAGCGCGGTGGCATGGGAGTGTACTCGCACTTCCCGAATGATCCGGCACAGATAAGGCAAAGCGCCGCTGACTTGCTTGAGCTGAAAGCTGCAAGCCGTTTTCCGCATGCGTTTTTGCAGGAGGCGACCAATGAGGTCATCTGCAACCTGATCCCGATCTTCTTCCCATATCTGTTCCCGTTTTATCAGCGGGATCGCTACTATCATCCGTTCAGGGACTATTTCAGCTACATTCCGCGCTTGATGCGCCAGAAACGGCTTGGGCAGGAAGCGGAAGAGGCAATCAACACGCTCATCCAGCAGCAGGCCGAGTATTTTGTCGTCCCTATGCAAATGCAGGGCGATTATCAGATCAGGCATCATTCGCACTACAAGCATCTGTCCGGTTTCATTCGCGAGCTTTACAGCACGTTTTCGCAAAGCGCTTCAGCTGAGAGCAAGCTGGTGTTCAAGCTTCATCCGTTTGACAACAACGTTGAGAACTGGCCGAAAGTCATTCGCGAGATTGCTGCGGAGTTCGGTTGTTTGGAGCGCACAATCATTATTGATGGTGGCAATCTAAATCAGTTGCTCAGGCATTCGCGTGGGTGCGTGCTGGTGAACAGCACGGTTGGTATGGAAGCACTGAAAAGCGGCGTACCGGTGAAAGCCATGGGTATTGCTGTCTATGATATTGCCGGATTGACGGACCAGCGGTCTCTGGATGACTTTTGGAGGGAACCAGCTCTACCGGATGCTGACCTTTATCACGACCTGGAAAAGCTTATGGGGCATACCATTCAAGTGCATGGAAGCTTTTTTAATCCCGAAGGTCGAAAGATCGCGGCGCAAGAGTTTGTGAAACGCATGATGGAGGATGGCGTCAACGGTCATGGCGCGTTTGTTGAAACGCCGCCGCGTCTGGCGCAAGCCAAAGCTGCTGGCGTTCCCATCCCGGCAAATTGTTACTGGAGTGACAAATGACTTCAGAAAACAAGCGCTGCATTTTGCTGCTGCAAGGTCCACTTTCCAAATACTACGCCCGCACTGCACACCATTTGGAGAAGCTGGGCGCGAAGACGCTTAAGGTCCATTTTTGTGGCAGTGATGTCCATGACTGGGAGCAGACAGAAACCATCCATTTTTCTGAGCCTGCTGAGAACTGGGCCCTTTTTCTAGAAGCCTTGATTGTTGCGCATGGGGTCACTGATATTCTGCTTCATGGAGACCGGCGCTACTACCATAAAGTCGCCATTGGTGTTGCCAAGCGTTTGGACGTCACCATCATTGCGACCGAGCTTGGCTATCTGCGTCCGGATTGGATGACAGTCGAGTATGGTGGCTGTTCTGCGCTTTCGCATTTCCCGCAGAACAAGCAGGATCTGATGGCGCTGGAGACACAGCAGGCGGATGACACGCCCACCGTCCTTTATCCTGGCAGCTATAAGCAGATCGTACTGCAAGAGCTCGGTTTCACATTCTATAACGCAGTTCATGCCCGCAGGTTTCCGCACTACCACAATCACCGCACGGAATCTCGTGTGCAGGTTTATGGTGGCTGGCTCAAGGCTCGCCTGCAGGCCAAGCGCCGAAAGCAGGAAGCGGATGTTATCTGGAACCAGTTGAAGCAAAGCGGCACACCTTATTATCTCTTTGCCTTGCAGCTGAATGGGGATTTTCAGATCCGGGATCACTCTCCCTTTGCCAGCATTTATGAGGCAATTGAGAAGGTCATCACCTCTTTTGCACGCAATGCGCCTGAAGGGACATTGCTGCTGCTCAAGAGCCATCCGCTGGAATACCGCTTCAAAGAGCTGTCTCGGGCAATTGTTGAGGCCAGCCGGAAGCATGGTGTTGAAGAGCGCACGCAGCTCATTCATGGGCAGACGATCAAAGCACTTGCTGAACCATCCCTTGGGATGCTGACCATCAATAGCTCTGCCGGCATTGAAGCGCTTGAATATGGTGTACCGACCTGCTGCATTTTGCCAACGATTTACGATATGGACGGCCTGACGCATCAGGGCGACTGGGAGACGTTCTGGCGCTCAGCAACACCGCCGGAGCCAGATGTGTTCCGCAAGTTTATCGATGCGTTGAAAACCACCATTCAGGTGCGCGGGTCACTTTACAATGCGGCTGGCCTGGAAGCTGCGGCAAAGGGGACAGCAGAAAAGATCCTCTCCACCTCCTACGCAGAGCAACGCCTGAAACGGGTAGAGCCGCCAAGGATGGAAAAAGCACGGAAAATGGGCGTCACCTACGATTACTTTATGTAGTTGACGACCACACTATGCAATTGGGGAGTATGCATGCAGATTTGTCTTGTTTCCAACGCCAGCGTTTACACTGATGCTGCTTTACATTCTTTGCTGGCATATCCGGAAATCAAGATCTGTGGCCTTGTGAAGTGCACCGCCGTATCGGGTAAGCGCAATGACTGGCGGGCTTACAAGGATCTTATGCTCCGCTCCGGTCCGCTTTATGCGGGATACCTGGGTGCCGTGACAAAGCCAGCCTACCGGATGCCACATGTTCCCAAATGGAAGAGCATGCGGACCTGGGCTCATAGCCTGCAATGTCCTGTTTTACCAACGAATGACGCCAGCGCGCCTCAGACTCTCGACTTTATCGAGCGTTGTAAGCCGGATTTGATTCTGACGGTTCATCTGGGGCAGATTTTGAACACGGCATTTTACGAGCGGTTTTCCGGCAAGACCTACAACATCCATCCCGGTAAACTGCCGATCTACAAAGGGCCGGATCCGGTCTTTCATGCAATTTTGGAGAATGAGCAGGCTTTCACCCTCAGCCTGCATGAGAGCATTCAAAAGATTGATGCGGGTAAAGTGCTGGCGGAAACACCTGTAGTGCCGGAAAAGAGAACGCTCTTTCGCACCAACCTTGACCTGTTCCGCAAGACAGGGAAGCTCGTCGCCTCCCATTTTCTTGGCAAGAACGACTGCCCACCAGCACCGGATGACCGGGCGCCGCGGTATCGCAGCTGGCCCACCAATGGCGATGTTCTGAGGTTTCTGACCCGCGGCAACCGGCTTTAAACCGCACGGAAAGCACGCGACACGTTAGTCCGCGCGCGCAGCCACTTCCTCTGAGGTCTCAGGTTCAACTCCCGTTTCCTTCTCGGCTGCACGGATACGCTGGCGAGACAGCGAGAACAGGCCAGCACCCACCACGATGATTGCACCGAGAATGGTGCTCCAGATTGGCAGGTCGGAGAACACAAGGAACCCGATCGGGATCGACCAGACCAGCTGAAGGTAGTTGAACGGCTGAATGTCGCTTGCCTGTGCCAGCGAAAGTGCCTTCATCAGCAGGAAGTGTGCGGAGGTCCCCGTTGCGCAAATGCCGAGCAGCAGCGCCCATTCCACTTCATCAAACGCCATCATGTGTTGAGAGCCGATGATGGTGGAGAGAACTGTGCCCACGATGCCAACATAAAGGAATGACGTGAGCGCGCTGTCATCCTGGCTCGCAACACGGGTAAACAACTGATACAGCGCAAAGCTGACCGAGGCAGCCAGCGCCACCACAGCGCCCCAACCGCCGATATTGCCGTCCGGCTGCAGCATCACCAGCAAGCCTGCCATACCGCAGAACATTGCCAGAATGCGGCGCCAGCCAACCGTCTCGCCAAGGAAGAGAGCCGCAAGCCCCGTCACGATCAGCGGATGGGCTTGAAAAATTGCCGTTACATCGGCCAGTCCCAGCATGCTGAAGGCGAAGGTGATCAGGCAGATTTCGGCAAACAGCAGCAGGCCGCGAATAATCTGGAGCACCGGACGTTTGGTGCGCACCACATTATAGAGCCCTTGTTCGCTGATCATGGCCCAGCCAACCGCAATCACCAGCAAAACCCAAAAGCGCACCATCATGATGAACCAGACCGGGTGGTCTGACACGAGCTGCTTGGTGATCGCATCCTGCATCGCGAAGATCAGCGTAGACAGGATTGTAAGCGCGATACCCATGTTTCGCTTGCCGAGGAGCTGAGCCATTTTGTGTCCTTGTTAGCAGCACAAATCCGCTTACCGAGGCGAACCGGAAAGCGAATACAGTGGGAGGAAATGTGCTGAAAAGAATTCTTGGATGCCAATCGACATCAATACTGCACGTATACTGTGATGCATCACAAAGCAAATGCAAAAAGCAAGGGACACTCCTTTTTGCATCACAGTTAGGTCAGGTGCTTTGTTTTTTGAAAAACGGAGCTTAGCAGCCTTCCGTCACTTCCTGCAGGTCGGCAGGCTCGTCACATACTTTCACAAGCTTCGACAGCAGGGCGATCACCAGGGGAAAGACCAGTGAACTGATAACAACAGCAAGCGCGAAGGCAACAGAAAACGACTTGAACCACAGCGCCATAAAGTTTTCGACAAACCCGAGGTTCAACACCAGCATGGCAAATGACATCATAATGCTCATGAAGAATGAAATGCTGATACGCAGCAGGTAGCCATAGGTCCGTGGGGAAACATTCATGCACTTATCTCTATTTTTGTTTGAGGTCAAACTATATGAAATCAAGTCAAACTGTCAAGATACCGTAGCGCATGGCAGTTATGCAGAGCCGTGGTTTCATCATCTCACCAAAACCACCAGTAATTGCATTGTATTTTCAGTATGATCCGACATTAAATTCAGCGAATTATTAAAGCGGCAATGCCTACACTCGCGGATCGGGTCATTTCCCGCGAGGACCCTCGATGTGACCATCATGATGCAATCGAGTCAGGCTCTATGGATACAAACAACAGCTTATATCGCCCTCCGGCACCTCACCCATACACTGAAGGCACGGGGGACTTTGATGGCGTTGAGACAAACCTCCTGAGGCACCTCCCGGAAGAACTTTACAAAGCAGATATCGTTGACATTTCCACGGCAGAGCAACCCAATTACCTGATCAACGACCCGGACCTCATCTCCGTTATTTTTGAAGAGAAACCCGAGATCTTCGTCAAAGCCGAGGGAATGATTGAGCTGTTGCGCCCGTTACTGGGCGATCATCCGATTGTGACGAGCAACAACCGGTGTGTAGACCAGCGCGATATGATCCGGCCCATCGGCACCATGCGCACCCAGCAGGTGAATTTTGAGCACATCCAGAACTCAATCAACCGGTTCGAAGATTATTGCGAAGAAATTCAAAATGAAAACCGGGTGATAGACCTGTCTTTGCTGCTCAGACGCCTGAATGCAGACATCGCTTACAGAATGCTGTTTTCCAACGAGCTGCCAACAGATGTGTTCAACGAGATCAACTCCCATGCCCGTGACTTTGAGAAGCGCATCTCGCAAGTGATCCGTGAGACGGCAGAACAAGGTGTTGCCTGGCAGCTGCCCAAGCTACCCCAAACAGCCATGTATGCGGCCCAGCAACTGCGATATCTGGTCAGTATGCTCATTGATGGCAATATCCAGCACAACAGCTTTTCCCATCACAGCTTCTTACATAAGTTTCTCATTGCCCGTTCTCCAGAAACCAATATCCCCTTCACTCGCAAGCAAATCGTGGACCACGTCACCACAATCCTGAACAGTCAGGAGCTGGCCGCCGCAGCTTTGATGTGGGCGTTCTTTGTTCTCTCCCAATGCCCTGAGGCCAAGCAAAAGATCCGCGAAGAGGTCAGCAAAGTGGGTGGGCAGGACGACATTCAGTTCGAGCAGCTTTCACGCCTCAGATACACCCGCAATGTCTTCCGCGAGATCCTGCGGCTCTACCCGCCTATCCCGCACCTGACCCGTCGCGCCAGCAGACCAATCAAACTGGGTAAACTGGACCTGCAGGAAGGTGCGCAGATTACTGTGTCCCCATGGATTGTGCATCGACATCAGCAATACTGGTTCAACCCGGACCGTTTTGATCCTGAACGCTATATGCGCAAAGATCAGCACATCATCATGAAAAGCTTCCTGCCCTTTGGACGCGGCCTGCGCATGTGCACCGGCGCAAGCTCCGCCATTCTTCAAGGCACGCTCATTCTGGCAAACCTCGTTACCCGGTTCGACATAGACATCCTCAACGCCGACAAAGTAGAGCCGGAAGGTGTCCTCTTTCTCGAACCAACCCGCCCCATCGTCTGCAAAGTCACACCACTCCGCACTTAGGCGGGCATTCCAACATCACAACCGCTCGACGCCAGTCCTCATTCAGTGCTAATGCATTGCTCTGCTGAGTAGCTCCGACATGTGAGGGTGGTTATGTCTGTTGAGTTGAAGCCGATGGTATTGGCGGATGTGCCTGTGCTGAAAAATATGTTTCAGCTCTACCTCTATGACATGTCCAAGTACATGCACTGGCCGGTTTCTGCAGCGGGCGGGTTTGAGTTTGATGAAAACATCGTGCTTGCTTACTTCCGCGAAGCCGACCACCATCCCTATTTCATAATGCAGGCTGGTGAGATCGCAGGTTTTGCGCTGGTGCGGCAGTATCCCTATGACACCACGCTGATCGACATGGGCCAGTTCTTCGTGCTTGGAAAGTTCACACAGCAAGGCTTGGGACAAGCGGCCCTGAAAGCCTGCCTGAAGCTGCATCCGGGAGACTGGCAAGTGCGCGTGCTGCCCAAAAATACTGGAGCACTGGCATTCTGGACAAAGACAATCTCTGATCTGACCCATGCAAGCCACACGCCCCGCTCCGGTGACTATCAAGGAACAGAGATGACCTTCCTCCACTTCACCAGCCAAAGCACACTGGCCTCCACCACCTAGCCAACAGCTGGTGCCTCTGCCCACCTCGTTATACTAGCCACGAAACACCCGAACAAAGGACCAGCTTTGAAAATTCAGTCGCTATGGCACTACCCAATCAAATCTCTGCTTGGAGAAACGCTTAGTAAACTCGACCTTGATGAAAGAGGTGTGGTTGGCGATAGGCAATTCGCTATTTCTGATGACCAAGGAAAATTCGGTAGTGGCAAGAACACGCGGCGTTTCAGACGTATTGATAACCTGTTGTCATTACGTGCTGTATCGAGGGAGGGCGTTGTGTCAATTGGTTTTCCGGACGGGTGTGCCATTGATATTAGCTCAGAAAAAATCAATCACAGACTCACTGAGTTTCTTGGACAGCCAGTGACAGTCGTTCCAGAGAGAAACATCCCACATTTTGACGATGGTTCGGTGCACCTGTTGCTTTCATCAGAAGTGGCAAAATTGCAAAGCCTTGTTCCAGGGACACAAATTGATGAGCGCCGTTTCCGGCCGAATATCACCTTGGATGTACCGCAGGATGTAACCGATGACGATTTAATTGGCAGGATACTGACAATAGGTGGTGTGCAGCTGGAAGTGACACATAAAACAGAACGCTGCAGAATGGTAACCATCGCCCAAGATGACCTTGAGTTCGAGCCAGACATCTTGCGACCCATTGCACGCGATTTCGACGTTAAGTTTGGCGTTTATGCCAAAGTTGTCCAATCTGGTTCAATTGCTATCGGACAAAAGGTGAGTGTCTCGTAAAGCTGCATAGCACATACCTCTGAAGGACCCAGAGCAGGACTTGCGTGTTTTTTGCTAGATGAGAATGGTCCAGTATGTGTGCATCGCAAACCACATAAGTTCACTAAAAGATGACTCCAGAAAGACATCTTTAGAGGCTTCGCTTTAGATAAGACCAACAGCAAGTATTCGATTATGAATGGAGAATTGTATGAGTCAGCAAGCGTTTAAGGCCCATAGCCTTCTTGGTGCATTTGTTGCGGACGCCGCCTCGCTGGGGCTGCACTGGCTCTATGATGTTGATCGCATCCATCATGTCACGCAGGAACATGATGACTCTGCTGCTTTCGTGCCGCTGACTCCATCTTACTTTGAGGGCGTGCCAGCTTATTTCGCTCATGCCAATCGGCAGGACGGACAGTTCACCCAATACGGTGAAAACCTGCATCTGGTGCTGGAGCATCTGCTGGCTCACGACAAACACCTGAAGATGGAAGAGTTTCAGCAGGCCTTTACGGCTCACTTTGGCGCTGGTGGCACCTATAACGGCTATATTGACCGCCCAACACGGGGCACGCTGGAAAACATTGCTAATAAGAAGCTCACCCCTTCTGGCGTAGATGATGATCAGCTTCCTGCGCTCTCCAGGATTCCGGCCGTGCTATTCGCCTATGAGCAGAGCGAGCAGATGCAGGATCAGGTGGAAGCGATTATCCGCTCCACAAATGACAATGAAGAATCCGTCGCTTACGGCTTTATGTTTGCCGATCTTCTGGACCGTGTTGTGAACGGTGAAGACTTGCAAAGCGCCCTGTCTGCTGCAGCTGATGCTGCCCATCCTGATATTCAGGAGAAGCTTTTGGCTGCTCTTTCCGCATCAGAAACGGACCCCGTGGCATACGGTGAGAGCACGGGCCGTGCTTGTCACCTTGGCATGGGCGTGCCGCTGAGCTTCCACATCCTCAAGAACACAGGTTCTTATCGTGAAGCGATTGAAGCCAACATTCTGGCAGGCGGAGACAGCGCTGGCCGTGCCATTCTGATCGGTGCCGTTCTTGGCGCAATACATGGTTTGGATACCGACAAAGGCATCCCGCTTTCATGGATTTTGAAGGTCCGGAACAATGCAGAACTCTGGCAGGAATGCTGCGACTTGACCGGGCATAACTAGGGACAAAATCCGAAGATAAACACCGGTTTTCGGCGCGGAATACGTGCAGCATCGAATATTTATGCATGCTGCGCGTATTCGTATGAACGCAGTGTGTTTTTAGCTGCTTGAATCTCCCAAAACGCTTTCTCGGTTTGTTAGGGCTGTCCCTGAGTTTCCCTTGTGGGTTGCGATAAAACACCTCAAGGTTGCAGGCGCACCTCTTTCAAACCAAAGTGTTTCCAATGGTCTTTCGCCCCCGCAATAGCAGCCTTAACCGCAGGAATTTCCTTAAAACTTCAGCCTCTTCCGTCGTTGTTGCCGGCCTGTTTGATCTGAACCTCAACAAGCCAAACGTTTCATCCAGCGGCAAGAGTGTGATCATTATTGGCGCAGGCATTGCGGGCCTTACAGCGGCCCGCGAGCTGATGGATTCTGGCTACACTGTGCTGGTGCTGGAGGCGAGCAACAAGATTGGTGGCCGCATCCGCACCAACCGGGCGCTCGGTGTTCCCATCGAGGAAGGGGCCGGTTGGATCCATGGGCCTGAAGACAATCCGATCATGAAACTTGCGGAGCAATCCGGTCAAAAAACCTTTGTTACAAAAGACTCCAACTTTGCCGTCTTCAACCACAGAGGCAAAAAAATTTCTAATCAGATGATCTCCGAGATGGGACAGGAGCACCGGCAGATGCTGGATCTGATTGGCTCCGGCATGACAAAAGATATGCCCCTTTCCGAGGCGCTGGAGCATATGGCGCCGAAAATGTCCCGTGACCCGATCTTCAAATGGATGACATCCGCTTACACCGAGTTTGATACGGGCAGTCCGGTCAACGAACTTTCTGCCATGTACTTTAATCAGGATGATATGTTCCACGGTGAAGATGTGGTTTTGGTAGACGGGTACGACAGGCTTTTGGAACCTCTCACCCATGGGATCGCAATACTCACCCGCAAACCGGTGCGCCGCATCGCGTACCATGATCGCGCTGGTGTCTTTGTTCAAACGGACAAAGAAATTTTTGAGAGTGATTTCGTGATTGTCACGGTGCCACTCGGCGTGCTCAAGGCGCAGGACATCGAGTTCATTCCGCCCCTGCCCGAAATACATAGGAACGCAATTGAACGCGTTGGTATGGGAGACGTCACAAAAGTAGCTATGAAATTTGACGAGCTCCACTGGCCTGAAAACACACAGTATTTTGGCTTAATGACGCAAACGCAGGGCCGCTGGAATTATTTCCTCAATCATAAGCCCTTTATCGACGCAAACGTACTCACCGCACTGAGCTTCGGCAACTATTCCCGCATGATAGAGACCATGGATCACGACTATATGCTTGAAGATGCTATGAAAGCTGTGCGCACCATGTTCGGTTGGGACACGCCTGATCCCCGTCACTACATCGCAACCCGCTGGTCGCAGGATCCTTACACAAAAGGTGCTTTCTCTTACGCCAAAGTTGGCTGTAATCCCTATGATTTCAACGTGTTATCCGAACCTGTCAGCAGGTGCCTGACCCTAGCCGGAGAACACACAAATTTCCAGTACCACGGAACCGTTCACGGCGCTCACCTAAGCGGTAAGAAGGCAGCAAAAATCGCAATGGAAACAATGATGTAGAGGAATGCTGTTTTCTGACAATCTTGAGTCTAAACGCAAAAAAAGCCGCAGGAGAGCAATCCCGCGGCTTTATCTTTTTCAAAAATTACATTGTTAATACAGTGCCTTACGCCTTCGCGTCAATCTCCTCGAGCACGTCCAGAAGCTGGTGCGGAAGGCCAATTGTGTAATCCGGCTCTTCATCCGCATTTGCTGGCTCTGTCGGATAGCGCGGTGTCCAGTTGATCCAGACAGATGTCATCCCCAGGCGGTTGGCGCCGGCCACATCACGCTCAAGGTTATTCCCTACCATGACGCAGCCTGCGTGGTCCGCTTCTTCCAGCCCCAAAAGCTTGACCGCTTCAAGGAACATCCGCGGATCCGGCTTGTGGCAACCAACGGCTTCTGAGATCGACCGCGCATCGAATTTATGCCAGAAGTCCATAGCCTTATGGACATTCTCAAAGCTCTCCACCAGACCGTCAGCAACCAGCGCAACCATGTAGCCGCGCTCCTTGAGCCAGTCCACCAGCTTATCCCCGCCCGGGATAGGTTCCGCAGAGAGCACTAATTCCCCCTCAACGAAAATCTGGGAGCCCTCGTCGATCAAAGTATCCCCGCTGTCGAGGAACACAGCCTTCACGCCTCTCGCCTCTTTTCGCAGCTGAGCCAGAACAGAGCGAACCCGAGACGGAACAGAAGCCTTCAACTCTTCCCAGGGCATCATCTCAACAGAGCGCAGATCGAAGATCTGGTCGAAATGATAAGACGGTTTGAACGCCTTAGATTCCATATACTTACGAGCGACATGATGATCATAAGGCTTCAGGTCAGCCAGCTCTGCAGCAAACATATCCTGCACAAGAATGGTGCCTGATCCCGCCCGCTCACCACAGCAGATGCAAGTCACCGCAAAGTTCGCCCGCAGCGCTTCAGAACTCGCTGCAAAGGCGTGTTTTCCCGGTTCAGAATAAAGGGTTATCCGCCCTTCTTGCAGCGGCACCTGATGATCCCAGGAGCTCAATTCTCCCGCACAGCCATGCGCACTGCCTTCAACACGCATCACCTCACCAGCTTCGGAAAGGTACACCCAGATGTGCTCCAGCTCATACAGGTGTTGGATATCCCAGTCCCACCAGATGGCATATTCGATCGCAAGCACAGCGCCATTTAGCTTTATTTTATGGGCACTTGAGACGGATATGCCGTCCTGATCATAGAGCGTATACCCCAGTGCTGACGGGAGGAAAGGTTCTTTGTCGTCAAACCGAATAACAGGCGCATGCTGCTTCACCAGCTCTGCAATATCTGCCGATGTTGCCTCAGAAAAAGACAGAGGGGCTGCGGAAATATTCAATTGAAACTCCTTGTTCTTCTTGTCCTGCAAGAAAGTTGGCGCCTTACGCAGCACCTTTAGAAAGAGGAAGAGAACCCTTACGGGGATGGGAAACGGAACGCCGCTGTTTCAGCTCAACCGGCTTGGTCTCATGCAAACGCTTGCTGGAAGGATTGCGTATCTTTTCAATGATATAGCGGGCGGCAGACGCGCCCATTTCAGCAATCGGTTGCTGGATAGTGGAAAGCTGCGGTGAGGTGATGCTGCTAATCGGGATGCCATCGTACCCGAGAATGGAAATGTCCTCTGGCACACGCAAACCACGGTCAAAGCACGCATGCATCGCACCAATGGCTGCAGTATCCGTAATCGCAAAAAGCGCAGTAATCTCAGGGTTTTGGTCCAGCAATTCATTGGCTGTCGCATACCCCAGATCATAACGCTTACGCTCATTAGGCTCTGGCAGGTAGACAGACTTCTCAATCTGATATTCGCGGGCAACTTCCAGTATGCCGCGCATACGTAAGTTACCAACGCTCTCGCGGCGCGGATCATGATCGGCTTTGGTTGCAAGCACGCCGATATGTTTATGCCCCAGTGCAACGAGGTAGCGCATGCCAATCCGGCCACCCTCGGTGTTGTCGCAAACCACAAAGGATTCAGAGCGGCGCCCCGGAAGAATGTCCACGTAGACCGTCGGAATATCATTGGCTTGCAAGCGCTTAACGTTCTTCAGTGTCTCAGCTGCCGAGTTGGACGGGCGAACGATTGCACCTGCCACCTGCATCTCGATCATGGTCTGGGTGTACTTGCGCTCCCGCTCCGCTTCTCCCCGTGTGCAACAGGAGAGGACCTTGAAGCCTTCATCATGCAGCGTCTTCTCAATGGAGGCATAAAGCATGGTTGCGAACGGGGATTTCTGGTTCTCCAGGAACAACGCCACGAGATTGGAATCCTGCCGGCGCAAAGAAGTTGCCAGACGGTTGGGGCGATACCCCAACTCATCAATGACAGCTTGAATCTTTGCGCGGGTTTCATCCTTTACCCGCTCATCCTTGTTCAACACACGAGAGACGGTTGCCGTTGAAACACCTGCTTTTTCTGCTACATCCCGGATACTTGCCATCAGTGCTACCCCGCCATCGCTTCAAGCTGGTCTACTGGCGTATTTTGCACCACATCGGGATGATGGCAAGCAAGCAGATGGTCCGTGCTGATCTCACCAAGTGATGGATCAGAACTCTCGCAAATACTTGTGGCATAACGACATCTTGGCGCGAATGGGCATCCCTTTGGCAAGTTGGCCGGGTCCGGTACATTGCCTTCCAGACGGATGCGCGTGTCATCCGCGTGGGCATTCGGCACCGGTTCCAGAATCGCACTCATCAACGCTTCGGTATATGGATGCCTTGACGCGTTGAAGATCGTCTCCGTTTCTGCCAGCTCCACAATCCGCCCTGCATACATCACAGCAACACGGTCACTGATATGGGCGACAACGCTGAGATCATGGCTGATGAACAGGTAGGTAAGGTTCAACTCTTCCTGAAGGTCTTTCAGCAGGTTGAGGATCTGCGCCTGTACGGAAACATCCAGTGCAGAAACCGCTTCATCCGCAATAATAACCTTCGGATAAGGAGCCAAAGCACGTGCAATACCAATACGTTGACGCTGACCACCACTGAAAGCATGCGGGTAGCGTTTGAGGAACTCTTTTGAGAAGCCAATTTTATCAAGCACCTCAAGAACACGATGCTCAATGTCCTTTGAGCTCTTCAGCTCCTGTCCAACCCGCAGCACTTCAGCAATGATATCATAAACCGCCATGCGAGGGTTGAGTGAGGAGTTCGGGTCCTGAAACACCATCCGAATATCCGCCCAGTATGGACGCAACTGACTGTCCGTTTTGCCAGTCAGCTCAACGTCTTCCTCGTTTGGACGGAACACCACCTTGCCCGTGGTCGCCTTGTGCAGGCCGATAATCGTCTGACCCAATGTGGACTTGCCGCAGCCAGATTCCCCAACAAGACCAAGGGTTTCACCACGCCAGATGTTGAGCGAAACATCATTCAGCGAGCGCACTGTTCCCGTTTGACGGTTGAAGAAGCCTGAGCGGATCGGGAAGTGTTTGCTCACGTTCTGTAGTTCAAGGATTGGCGCAGCTGTGCGGTCTACCGGGTTTGGGACATGCAGGCAGTCATCAACTTGGGAGGTCGACGCATGTAGTGGGACAAGTTCTGCCTGTGCCCCAAACCCGTGACAGCGGACGCTTTGCACCCCACTGATCGCGGTGAGCTCTGGTAGTTTTTCGTTACAAAGACCGGTGACAAAGTGGTCACAACGCTCCTGAAATGGACAGCCCTTGGGCCGGTTCTGAAGGCTTGGCACAACGCCCGGAATAGCATTGAGACGTGCACGGCGTTTGCCATCTGTGTGAGGCAGGGAGGCCAAAAGACCTTTTGTATAAGGGTGTTGCGGGTTGGTGAGAATCTGCTCAACAGGCCCCTGCTCCACCACATTGCCCAGATACATGATCACCACCTCATCGGCGATATCTGCCACCACCCCAAGATCATGGGTGATGAACAGCATGGACATATTGCGGGTCTTCTGCAGATCACGCATCAGGTCCAGAATAATAGCCTGCGTGGTCACATCCAGCGCGGTGGTTGGCTCATCGGCAATGAGAAGGCGTGGGTTACAGATCAGGGCCATTGCAATCATGGCACGTTGGCGCATACCACCAGACAGTTCAAAGGTGTAGCTGTCGAACCGGTCAGCAGCAGAAGGAATGCCCACCAGCCGCAACATCTCAATCGCCTGAAACTTGGCTTCTTCCTTGCTCAGATTCGTATGCCAGCGCAGCACTTCTACGATCTGGTTGCCAATGGTGTAGAGCGGAGACAGCGAGGTCATCGGCTCCTGATAGATCATGGAGATCTCGTTGCCCTGAATGGCGCGAATATGCTTTGCTTTTGCAGGACCTTGGGCAAGATCAAGCTGATCACCACTCGCACGCTGGTACTCTATGCTGCCGCTTTCAATGGCAGCGTGGTTGTCCAGAATACGCAGCAGCGCCTTTGCGGTGACAGACTTTCCGCAGCCGGACTCCCCCACCAGACACACAGTTTTCCCCTCGGGAATGGAAAAACTGATGTTGTCCAGCGCGGTTACTTTCCCATCATCTCCTGAGAAGGAAACACTGAGATCCGTGACGTTAATCATGGGTTTCATGGTTTCAATCCTCACTTGGAATACGGGTCGGCAGCATCACGCAAGCCGTCACCAAAGAAATTGAGTGCAAGCACAGCGATCACGACCATCACGCCCGGCCAAAACAACCATGGAGCATTAGCAATAGAGCGGATGTTCTGCGCTTCCTGCAGCAGAACACCCCAGCTGACCACAGGCTGGCGCAGGCCAATCCCCAGGAAGGACAAAGACGTTTCAGCAACAATCATGCCCGGAATGGCAAGCGTCACCACCGCAATGATATGACTGATGAAACTTGGTACCATATGGCCTACCAGAACACGCGGAACAGAACATCCGTCCAAACGAGCGGCTTTTACGAAGTCCTCCGATTTAAGAGAGATAAACTTGCCGCGCACCACGCGGGCCAACCCTGTCCAACCGATGATCGACAGGATTACCGTGATCAGCAAGTAGGTCTGCAAAGGTGGAGTATCCGGCGGAATCGCAGCGGCGAGGCCGATCCAGAGCGGGATACTTGGTAAAGATTGGAGGAACTCAACAACACGCTGCGTGACCGTATCCACCCAGCCCCCGAAGTAGCCGGAAAGACCGCCGATCAGCACACCCAGCACGAGGCTCAAGGCTACGCCTACAAGACCGATGGTCATGGATACGCGCGTGCCATGGATGGTGCGGCTCAGCACATCACGGCCAAGACGGTCCGCTCCCAGCAAAAACATGCGATCACGTTTCTTGACCGGGCCAAACAGGCGGCGCTCAGCAGGGATGAAACCAAACAGATTGTAAGGCTTACCTTTGACGAAAAAGCCTAGCTTCACAACACGGCGCGGGTCTTCAACAAAGGTGCGGCGACCTGAGTTGTAGTCAATCTTGGAGCGGTATCCCAACACATGCGGCTGAAACACTTTACCGTCCTTTGTCTCCAGCAACCAATGAATGCTCTGCGGCGGTGCGTAGGTATTGCGCACGCTGAAATCATTTGGATCATGAGGCGCAAGAAACTCCACGAACACGGCGATCAGATAGATCAGGAGTGTGATGATGCCACCCAGCATGCCGAGTTTATGTTTGCGGAAACGGCGCCACATCAGGCGCCATTGGCCCTCATAAGCGCGTGAACTTGTTGGTGCACCAGCGAAATCAGTAGCGCTCATTACAGCCCCCCATTGTTGAACTGACGGCGGATACGCGGATCAAGCCAGGCAAGTAGAATGTCGGAGAACAATGTTCCAATCACAGTCAGGAAACTGAGGAACATGATAAGGGCAGCAGCCAGGTACATATCCTCCTGACGCAACGCATCAAACAACAACGGGCCTGTGGTTTGCAAACCAAGCACAATGGAAACAATGGTGGAGCCAGACACGATCTGCACAAACAGTTCGTTGAGACTGGACACGAACGGGTTTAACGCATGACGAACCGGATACTTGGTGAGCACCCAGTGCTCCGGCATGCCTTTGGCGCGGGCGGTGACCACATAAGGACGGTGCAACTCGTCCAGCAAGTTTGCTCTGATGGTGCGGATCACGCTTGCAGTTCCAGCAGTCCCTAAAACGATCATGGGAATCCAGATGTGGGCCATCAAGTCACCAACACGCGCGAAGGACCACGGCGCATTGACGTAATCCGGTGAGAACAGTCCACCGACATTTTGACCAAAATAGCGGAACGAAACATACATCAGCACAAGCGCCAGCAGAAAATTTGGCACAGCGAGGCCGATAAAACCAAGGAAGGTGGCGACATAGTCACCAAGGGAATATTTGCGAACAGCGGAGAAAATGCCAACGGGAATGGCGACAGTCCAGATGAAGACCATGGAGCAAATCGAAAGCAGCGTCGTCATGCCCAGACGGTCCCAGATCAGCTCTTCAACCGGCAACTCATAACTGAAAGAGCGCCCGAGGTCTCCATGCACTACCATCTTCCAGACCCAGTCAAAGTACTGGGCCAGAACAGATTTATCCAATCCATATATCTTCCGCAGACCTTCGGCTTCAGCAGCAGTGATGTAATCTCCATCCAACGATGCTTCCAAAACCAATCGGTCAATATAGTCTCCAGGTGGCAGCGTGATCACCAAAAACGCGACGAGCGAAATCGCGAGCAAGGTTGGGATCATCAGCAGGACTCGTTTGACAACAAACATTCCCATTTAAAGCAGATATCCTAGTTGCAAGGCTCTGCCCCTCCACACAGGGAGAGGCAGATTGGTTCGGGCGATCGATTACTTCTTGGAAGGATCGATGTAGAAGCTGGAGAAGTTCACGGGTGCAGGACCCGGATACAGCCAGCCTTCCAACAGCGTGTCAGGCACATTGCGCAGTTTGTTGCTGATGGAGCGGAAACCGCCGCCCGGCAACGCAATACCCATGGACAGGAAGTTGTCTGCAGAAAGCTGCATAAACTCTTCCATCAGCGCCGTTTGCTCATCACCCACCTTGGTTGGTACCAGGTCAGTAATTTCATACATGCGCTTCACGCCGGCAGGTGGCTCGGTTGGCACAACGCCTTCACGAACGGTTGCGTTGGCATCCTTTTTCAGGTCATGCCATGCATCCCAGCCTTCCCAGTTGCCGTGCTCTTTGAAGTTGGTCAGGCGCTCAAGGTTCACCAGCGGGAACTGGCCGCAGCCATTCTCACCCACCCAGATGGTGATCTCTTTGTCAGCACGACCCAATGTTGCCATGTGGATCTCATCACTGGCCACGCTCACCACAACCTCAAGACCCTGCTCCTGCCAGTCTTTCGCGATGATCTGCATCATATCCACCCAGTCCGGACGGAAGCCTTCGTTCACATGAATAATGAACTTGAATGGCTTGCCATCAGGACCAACACGTTTTCCGTCCGGGCCCATTGGCAGAATCTTATCGAGATGCACTGCTGCCAGTTCAGGATCGAACTCAGTGTACTGACGCGCCAGCTGATCATTGTAATACGGCGATTCAGGACGCGGACTGACCTGATATGGCTCCCCTTGCCCCAGATACACGGCATCAATGATCAGGTCCCGGTCCACTGCAAGAGACAGACCGATACGAAAGTCTTTGCTTTGGAATACCTGCGCCTTGATCGGGTCAGGATGGTTCATGGCGAACATGAACTGCGCATTGTTGTAGTTACAGCTGTTCGCCGTCACGAGGCGATAGTCACCCCGCTCTTTATTATCGAAGAAGACAGAGCGGTTTGGCGGCGTTGAGATGTTGCGCGGAGAGATGTCAATCTCACCCTGAACGGTTTTCAGCAGCGCAACTTCCGGATCTTTCGCCAGCACCCATGTGCGTTTATCGATGTAAGGCAACTGGTTACAGGAGCTGTCGACTTTCCAGTAATACGGGTTGCGCTCAAAGGTGAAACGCTCTTTGCCAAGAACTGCTTCAGTCGGACGCCATGCCAGCATGGTTGGGCGGTTGGGATCGTTGTGCTCAGCATTTTTGCCGTAAGTTCCAATACGGCCAAGCCACCATTTTCCGAAGTCAGCTTCACCTGAATCTGCCATCATCTTGGCAACGCCGTCCGGGTTCAGGTCTTTCATGAAGTCTTTGACGTAATGCTCAGCAAACTGGACGACACGCTGACCGTAGGGTGAAGCCATATCCAGCATGAAGACACCGTTTGGCTGGCTCCAGGAGAAGCGCACTGTCGTGTCGTCCAGCGCTTCGACTTTCGCTTCTTCACCATTGACGATGAACATCTTGCGAGGACCCTTGGGGTTGATCTCACGGTTGGTTTCAATGTGATCCCACCAGAACTGGATGTCCTTAGCAGAAAACGGCTTGCCATCAGACCATTTCAGGCCTTCGCGCAGTTTGAAGGTGTAGGTGGTCGCATCCGCCGAGATGTCCCAGCTCTCGGCAATGTTGGGCAGAACCTCGGAACCATCCGGGCTCCAGCGCACCAACGGGTCGTATCCATAACGACGATAGTCACCGATACGGGACCCGGCATATACATCGGTCATCTCACCGCCATAGGTACCGATACCCTCAACCCCTTCAACAACGAGTGGATTAACCGGCAGGCGATCCGCGACGGCTGGCAGGCCGGACATCTGATCCAGAAGTGGTGCCTGATGATACACTGAACATTGATTGGCAGAAGCTGCTGCTGTGGCTGCCACAAGGGCCAGCGCGCTGACTGCTCCGCCCAAAACCATCTGCCGACTACGTTTCAAACTCATTGCAAAATTCCTCCGCAAGCTTTGTGTAAAGACTACCAGCAATCGGAATCACTGTAATCCTTTTCACTTTTTTGCTTCTACACATGACACTCATATGACGAATCGGCGTCTTATATTGAAGCTTGCCAGCAGGTCTCCTCCCATACCGACACCCCTAGGTGATCTACATTATTCGCAGAATTGCAACAGTTGTGAGTTTCAATTTCACTTGTTACGCCCCGAAAATTAGTATAAACCCATAAATCACAGTCATGAAACATCAAAGTGTAACGTTTACATGTTTTTGGTCGTATTTTTACATTACTGTTTTATGAAACTCTGATTCATAGAGACCCGCTCCCACACTCTTATGAGTGTTACATAATAATATATTTTCACGAGGACTTTTTTGGCATGACAGATATTCGTCGTGTAGCTGAGGTAGCAGGCGTATCCACGGCCACGGTGTCGCGGGTCGTCAACAACACTGGCCTAGTGAATGCCAAAACCCGCGAAAAAGTTCAGCATGCCATTCTTGAGTTGGATTATCGGCCCAACAAGATGGCAAGCAGTTTGCGGCAAAAAGAGACCCGCATCGTCGGTATTTTGCAAACCGACCACAGCACACATTTCAGCTCAATATTCGCAGATGCTACGGAAGATACGCTCTTCAATCATGGCTTTACTACGATTATGAGCAACACCTATGGTGAGCGGGCAATGGAAAAGGAGCAGATTGAATTTCTGCTCGACATGCGCGTGGGCGGTATTTTACTGCGTCCGTTTAAGGACACTTCGCACATCCCCTCTCTTATCCATCGTCTTGAACAGGCGAATGTGGCCTGCGTGCTGGTGGAAAGCTATCCTGTCGATCCGCTGCAGTTTCATGCCAATCTCAACAATGTGCAAGGCGGACACATCGCTATCCAGCACTTGCTCAAACTGGGCCACCGGTCCATAGGCATGTTGCTGCCGTTTGAACCGTGGCATACGGAAGGCCCGCATGACTTACGCCTGGCAGCCGTTCAGCGCGCAATAGCTCAGTTTCCAGAGCCTGTTGAGCTTCACATCAGACGGGATAATGCGAAAGATCAGGTCGCTTTTGGATTTGAAGCAACGCGTGCACTGCTACAGACTTCACCTGACATCACTGCAATTTTCGGGACAACTGACCTACTCGCTGCCGGAGCTCTTCATGCAGCCCAGGAGATGCACCTGTCTGTCCCCTCAGATCTTTCAATCATTGGCTATGACGACAGCTATGTCGCCTCATCCATGCACCCCCGCCTGACCACGGTTTCCCAACCCATTGATGCGCTTGGAGAAGCGACGGGGAAACTGCTGCTTTCAATCATTGAAGACCCCACAATCCCACCCCGCTCCGTTTCCATTTCCAACATTTTGAAGGTTCGCGACAGCACCGGACCTGCCCGTACTTCATAGGACATTTCATCGTGATTACAGACTTCTTTCCAAACGCTGATCCCGCTCATACGCTCTGGTACGATACACCTGCTGCCCACTGGAACGAGGCCTTACCACTCGGAAATGGCCGTCTTGGCGCGATGGTCTATGGCAGCCCAATAAACACCCGCATTCACCTCAACGAAGATACGCTTTATTCGGGTGAACCAACTCGTATTTATCCGGTGCCGGAAATAGCAAATCAAATTGCGCATGCAGAAAAGCTTTTGAGAGACGGAAAGCTCTTTGAAGCGCAAGAGTTCGTGCGCAAGAACTGGACGGGACGACAAGGGCAAGCCTACCAACCAGTCGGCAATCTATTCATCACAATGGCAGACCAAGGCGAAACATCAAACTACTGCCGCGCGCTGGATATTCGTCATTCTTTGCATCATGAGAGCTATGAGCAAGGGGGCGTGAAATACGAGCGCACCACCTTTGCCAGCTATCCGGATAATGTCATTGTCGTTCGCCTGACAACAGACAAGCCGGGCACACTCTCCCTCAGTCTGCATTATGACAGCCCGCACCCGACATGCCGTACAACGCAGGAAGCTGACAACACGCGCTTGCATCTTCGCGGCCAAGCACCCGCCTTTACCAGCAGCCGTGTGATTGAGCACATCGAGCATGATCAGGAACAGGCCCGGAATCCCGAGATTTTTGGCGCAGACGGCAAACTCCGTCCCTTTGCTGAGAATGAGCAGGACGGACATCGCGGCGGTATTGTTTACAGCGAAGATGGCCTGGGGGAAGGCACGTATTTTGAGGCCGGCCTTTCTGTTGAGTTGGAAGGTGGGAATATTCGCCCAGAACGCGGTGAACTGCATGTTGAAGGCGCAACAACCGTTACCCTTCGTATTGCGATGGCAACCAGCTTCAACGGACCGGACAAAAGCCCAAGTCGTGAAGGAAAAGACCCCGCTCCTATCGTAAGAGAGGCGTTGGAAGCTGCAGGCTCTATTCCTTATGAGGGCATGCTGCAAAAACACATGGATGATGTGTTGAAGCTGTTTGACCGTGTATCGCTCAAACTAGGCATTGATCCCATTCCCGATCTGCCAACCAGCACGCGTCTGGAGCAGTTTCAGGACAAAGGCGATCCAGCGCTTGCCGCATTGCAGTTCCAGTATGGCCGTTATCTGTTGATTTCGTCTTCTCGTTCAGGCAGTCAGCCACCAAACCTGCAAGGCATCTGGAACAACCTACGCCGGCCGCAGTGGTCCTCCAATTATACGATGAACATCAATCTGGAGATGAACTACTGGCCTGCCGAGATCACAGGCCTTTCCGAACTGCATGAGCCGCTCTTCATGCTAATTGAAGAACTGGCAATCTCAGGAGCTCGCACAGCCAGGAAAATGTTCAATGCTCCTGGATGGTGTGCGTTCCACAACACCACCATCTGGCGTGACAGTGTACCATCTCCGTGTGACCCAGCCTCTGCGTTTTGGCCCATGGCAGCAGGCTGGTTGCTCTCTCATATGTGGGAGCACTTTCTTTACACTGGCGACAAAGAATTCCTCAAGAACCGCGCTTACCCTTTGATGAAATCTGCAGCGGCATTCTACGAATGGTGGCTCTGTGAGAACAAGGATGGTTATCTGGTTCCGAAGGTCAGCACCAGTCCGGAAAACCGGTATCTGGACGAGGATGGGCACGTCATCACAGTCGATCAGGGCAGCACCATGGACTGCGCCATTATTCGGGAGACCTTCACCAACACCGCCGCTGCGGCCCGACTACTGGGACTTGATGACGTTCTTGCAGAGACATTAGAGACAAAGGCTGCACGGTTGTTGCCTTACCAGATCGGAGCACAAGGTCAGGTGCTGGAATGGTCTCAGGACTTTAAAGAGTTCATGCCAACGCATCGCCACTTGTCTCACCTCTATGGCTTGTTCCCTTGTGATCAAATCGGCAAAGACACACCAGAATTGCTGAAAGCTTCCGTACGCTCTCTTGAGATCCGCGGAGATCTGGCAACCGGGTGGAGCATGGGGTGGAAGATTTGCCTCTGGGCCCGTGTCGGTGACGGTGATCATGCTTACAAGATCATCCATAACATGTTCAACCGCGTGGAGAATGAAGCACCGAAGAGTGAAGACGGAGGCCTTTATGGCAACCTCATGATCGCGCATCCGCCATTTCAGATCGACGGCAACTTTGGTTACACGCGCGGCGTTGCCGAGATGCTGATGAACACGACCCACAACGGCATTGAGCTCTTGCCTGCTTTGCCAAGCGTGTGGCCGAAAGGAGAAGTTCGTGGTCTGCGTGCCCGCGGCGGTTTCGAGATCGATCTTATCTGGGAAGATAACAAGCCCACTCAGGCCCAAGTCATCAGTCATCAGGGAGGCGATCTGACTGTGCTTTGTAAGACGCCATTTGGGGGATCTACTTTTGATCAGACCCTACAACTTTATGTGGCGAAACAAAAAACTGTCGCGGGAGAAACGTTGGCACTGGCCTTTGACGAAGCCCTACTGGCCTCCTAGTCCGTAAAATCTGCTAGAAAATGAAGTGACTAATTGTAGAATTCGACTGAGAACTTCGCGTTACTTAGACGGATTCTACAGTTCGCAGTAAATCGGTTGCACTGCAACAAATGTTTCGGTGAATTTCTTGATATTTCATTGGCATTTCATACCAAAGTTGAAGCAGAGTTGAAGTCAACCGCGTTCTGCGGTCCCAAGACGCGATAGCATCGCACCTACAAAAATGAACAAGTCCGCAGTCTTTCTCGCAATGGGGAAGGCCCTTTCCATATCTTCGTTTTGTCTGGTCCTCAGGCAAGACACTCCACATCTATCGGAATACGCCAATGATTAAGACCATTGTCTGGGGCGAAAACGTCCACGAGCAAAAGAACAAAGTTGTTGCCGACATCTATCCTGATGGGATGCACAATCACATTGCTGCTGCTTTGAACAATGATCCAGAAATTTCTGCAACCTCCGCAACTTTGCAAGATCCAGAGCACGGCCTGACCGAAGAACGTCTTGCAGACACAGATGTTCTGATCTGGTGGGGCCATGCAGCGCACGGAGACGTTTCTGACGAAATCGTTGAACGTGTGTGTGAACGTGTCTGGTCTGGCATGGGCATGATCTTCCTCCACTCTGCGCACTTTGCAAAACCTTTCAAGCGTTTGATGGGCGCACCTTGTAACCTGACATGGCGCGAAGCTGGCGAGCGTGAGCGTCTTTGGGTTACATCCCGCAACCACCCAATCACTGCAGGCATTCCAGACAGCTTTGAGCTGGAAAATGAAGAAATGTATGGCGAGCCATTTGGTGTGCCGGAGCCGCTGGAAACCGTCTTCATCAGCTGGTTCCAGGGCGGTGAAGTCTTCCGTTCCGGCCTGACCTACAAGCGTGGCGCAGGTAATATTTTCTATTTCCGCCCAGGCCATGAGACTTATCCAACATACCACAACGAAACCGTACAGCGCGTCATCGCCAACGGCGTGAAGTGGGCCTACAACCCGCAACCACGCATTGCTGACCCGAATGCGGCTCCAAATGTGCCAGTAGATGAAGCTCCGGAGAAAATTGAAGAACGCGGACCACGTCTGCACGAAGCAGGCGAGGAAGGGTATCGTTGATGCGTCTCGTTATTATAGGAACCGGCGGCATGGCAAACAGCCATGCCAACAAGTTCGGTGAAATCGACGGTGTTGAAATCGTTGGTGGCGTTGATCGCAACGAAGAACGCCTGATAGCCTTCTGCGATGAACACAACATCGCCAAACGCTTCACCTCACTGGAAGACGCTCTTGCATGGGGCGAATTTGATGCGGTAGCAAACGTCACGCCTGATGCTGTCCACCACCCAACCACAATGCCGCTTCTGGCAGGTGGCAAACACGTCTTCTGCGAAAAGCCACTGGCAAGCAATTTTGCCGATGCTGACGAAATGGCAACTGCAGCCGAAAAAGCCGGTCTGATAAACATGGTCAACCTGTCTTATCGCGACGTGTCAGCCCTTCAGAAAGCTCATGAGCTGATTGCAGCAGGTGAAATTGGTGAAGTTCGCCATTTCGAGGCCTCTTATCTGCAAAGCTGGCTGACCCAACCTGCATGGGGTCATTGGGACAAAGAAGAGAAATGGCTCTGGCGCCTTTCTGAGGCGCACGGGTCACTGGGCGTTTTGGGGGACGTCGGCATTCACATTCTCGACTTTGCCGGGTTTGCGATCGGAGCGCCGTACCAGTCTATCTCCTGCCACCTGAAGACCTTTGACAAAGCACCGGGCAATCAGATTGGAGAGTACAAACTGGATGCCAATGACAGCTTCACCATGATGGCAGAAACCACATCTGGCGCTGTTGGTGTTGTTCATGCCAGCCGTTTTGCTTCCGGGCATATGAACGACCTGCACCTTCAGGTTCATGGTACCAAGGGCGGCATAAAAGTCACCAACACGGGTGGTCTGGGTGAGTTGTTCGTCTGTTCAGGCCCAAACCTTGAGAAGGCTGAATGGGAGCAGATTGAGCTTGCTCCAACACCAAACAACTACCGTAAATTTGCAGAGGCCGTGCAATCTGGTGTGAATGGCCACCCAACCTTCCGCCATGCGGCGAATCTTCAGCAAGTCCTTGACCTTGCCGTTGAAAGCAGCACGGCCGGCGGGCGCCGGGATATCCCGATAACCGCACAGCTGCAGAACGCATAATCAACAAAAAGGAGAGTAATTGCTCTCCTTTTTTAATCTGCAATCTACCCTTGTATACTCCGTGAAAACTATGGACAATAATTAGAACTAAAGCTCTAGTTATAAATGTAGTGGTAAATATTCTTTTCCAAACACCCAATGAAACATCCGTACGATGTTGAACGCAAATTCTATTTCAACTCAAATGCCCCATAAGACTTAATGTTGCGCAAAAATGCGCCAAGCAGTACTAATACATCAACAAAATTTATAATATAAATACACACCAATACTTACGCATACTTCGGTGTTTAGATTTCATTATTCCTAAACGAAACATTAAAGACAATTATAACTAAATCTTTCCCTTAATTATCTGCAGTGAAGCATTGCGATTATCTTTGAGTTTAATTATTCAGTGCATGCAATTTTATTTCGAGTCTAGCCGAGGATCTTGTGCCAGTACCTCCTGAGCTTCTTTCAGTTGCAGTAGAGCAATGTTCTGAAACCATCATGGTTGCAGATCATGAAGGTACAATTGTCTATGTGAATTCGCAGTTTGAGAAAGCGACCGGATACTCCGCAGAATACGCTGTTGGTCGAAATCTGGACTTCCTGCGCTCCGGTAAGACACCACGCGAAACCTTTGATGATCTCTGGACAACCTTGAACCATGGCAAGCCATGGGAAGGTGAGTTCATCAACCGGCGCAAGGATGGCTCCGAGTACGTCGAGCACTCCAAGATCTCTCCGGTTGAATGGCAAGGTGGCAGTGCGAACAAGAAGTACTATCTGGCGATCAAGAAAGACATCACGGCTAAAAAAGAGAGCGAAGAGGAGCTTTCCAAGCTCGCTTACACGGATGCTCTGACTGGCTTGCCAAACCGCGCGCACTTTCTGCAAGAGTTGGAAAGCGCTGTTGCGACGACTAAAGATGGTTCAAACCAGTGCGCTGTCATTTATATGGATCTGGATCGCTTTAAAGAGATCAATGATACATTGGGGCATGACGCTGGCGATCAGTTCCTGGTACAGGCCGCTAAGCGCTTTGAGAGCGTCTTGACCGAGAATGCCCTGCTCTCTCGCCTTGGTGGTGACGAGTTTGTCATTTTGCTGCGAGATACTTCCAACGCCGAAGCCGAAATGACGGTTCACCGTCTGGAGACAGCAATGGTCGCCCCGATTGATTTGGGCGAGCAATCTCCAATTCTTTCTGCAAGTATCGGCGTTGCTGTGAGCCAATTGGCAAGTGCGTCCAGCAGCACCATGCTCAAGCAAGCCGACATTGCCATGTATCATTCCAAGTACAACAACCTCGGCTTCAGCTTCTACACCTGTCAGATGGAAGAAGCCGTCGTTCGCAAAGTTCTGATTTCCGAAAAGCTCACAACTGCGATCGAGGAAGGCAACTTACGCCTCAAGTATCAGCCAATTGTAGAGCTGAAGAACGACAAGCTTTACGGCGTTGAAGCGTTGATGCGTTGGGAAGACCCGGACCTTGGTGCGATCTCCCCCTCCGAGTTCATTCCGATTGCCGAATGTCAAAATATGATCGACGACATTTCAGACTGGCTCTTCCGCGAGACGGCCTGCCAATATCGTCAATGGGTTGCTGAAGGGTTCGAGTTCGCAGGCCGCATCGCAATCAACCTTTCGGAACGAGAGCTGGCAAAGCCAAATCGTGTGGTCGAGATTCTCGCTCTGCTGCAGAGCCTGGAAGTTCCACCAGAAATCTACGAGATTGAATTGAGTGAGTCCGCATTCATCAACGAAACAGGCCATACTCAAACCAATCTGGATGCCCTTGCCAATGCTGGCATGATCATCGCCATTGATGACTTTGGCACCGGCCACTCTGCACTTTGGCAACTACGCACCCAAAAGCTGGACAAGCTCAAGATTGATCATAGCTTTGTGCAGAGGATGGAAACAGATCAGGCCACACGCGATATTGTTGAAGCAATCACCGCGATGGCCAGTCTGCTCGACCTGAAGGTTATTGCAGAAGGCGTTGAAAACCTGACGCAAGTTGACCTGCTCAAAGATATCAAATGTTGCTATGCGCAAGGCTATCATTTCGCCAAGCCTCTAACGGCAAAAATCTTTGCCACTGACTGGCTTGGAAAGGCTCAGGCAGTCGCCTAAGCCTTCAGTTCCGCGAGTTCAAACTCACGACCATCTTCACCCAGAGAAAACTCCGCATAATCCTTGATGGCTTCAGCCACGGCAGGTCTGGACGCGTCATCAATGTGGTACAGCAGCCAGCGACTGCCTGCTTTTCGCGGCAAGTCTTTTACATCTGCCCAGGAGCCATGCCCGTTTGCAGCAGTCATGTATTCGCATTCTATGAAGGCAAGGTCCGCCTGTGCAGCAAGCAGCTCCCCTTCTGGAGACAAAAGGCCATCGCCTGAATAAAACAGGGTTACAGTTTCGCTTTTGAGCTGCAGGCTGCGATTTGGAACTGAATGATTGCTGGCGGTGGTCGCCGCATTCCAAGGCCCAACGACTGCCAAGTCCTCAGAATCTTGCCAGTGGAGGTCAAACCCCAGGTCTTTTTCTGGCCAGTACGCAAACTCCATAAGCCGATACAAAGCCTGATGCTGAGAAGCCTGACGAAAGATGGTCAACGGCTTCGAGCGCTTGAACGATTTCATGTAATTGAGCAGCGTTGTTAAACCAAGACAATGATCCGGATGGCAATGCGAGATGTAGATGCAGCTGATATCTTCAGCTGTCATGCCATTTGCAAACAACGCTTGAGGCACGGTTGGGCCGCAATCAATAAGAAGCTTGAACTCACCTTCTGAGATCAACAAAGATGAGTTCGTTTTTTGCGGATCATACGCGTCGCCACAACCAAGCATTTTCACATGCATACTGTTCCCCCTCGCAGTGATCCCCCAGTTTTAAAGCAGAGAGTTTTAACAATCAAAGCATTATGCCAAACTGGTGGCGGATCTACGCCGCTCCCCCCAAGACTTTTTCCCGATGCCACATATAAATGGCGGACCCAAAGATGACCGCAGCGCCAACAAGAGTCAGTCCGTCAGGAAACTCACCAAAGAACATCAGTCCGATCAGCATCGCCCAAATAAGGCTGCTGTAACTGAAGGGTGCGATGGTTGAAGCCTCCCCAAAAGAAAACGCCTTCACAATAGCGTAGTGTCCAAAACCAGACACCGCGCCGATCAATGCCAGCAGAGCCCAGCCCTCCAAATCAGGTGCCTGCCAGAAAATTGGCGTAAACAAGGAAGTGACGACAGCTCCCAGCAGCGCGGTATGAAACAGCACAGTCGAGGGACTATCAAATTTACTGGCGTACCGCGCCACGATATGACCTGCGGAATACACCACAATGGTCGCCACCGCGATCAGTGCACCAAGATCAAGCACACCAGCACCTGGTTTTACAATCAACAGCGCTCCGATGAACGCCACGAGAATTGAAGCCCAACGCCGCAAACCTACCTTTTCGCCAAGAATTGGAACAGACATGGCCGTCACCATCATGGGAGAAAGCAAGGCAATGGCATGAAGCGTTGCGACGGGGATCAGTTGCGCTGCAGCGACCGAACCGATTGTCATAGCCAAAACAAGAATTGCACGCAGATACACGACTGACCCGTTGTTGGGTGTGATCATGGTTTTCACGCGGGGCGCCAAGAAGATCAGCATGAACAGCAGATGGAAAAACATCCGGCCCCAGACCACCTGCAGCACCGGATAGGACAAAGACAGATACTTGCCGACACTATCGACAATGACGAACATAAACATGGCTGCCACCATCCAGAGGATACCAAATTTAACGTTCCCCTGAGCTGGGGCATGCGAAACCATCTCACTCATAACTGGCCTGCGAATTCCGGGATTGTGCCGTTGTTCCCGCAGAAATTAGCCAGCGAGCGACACATCGTTTGATTTTGAGGGAAGGTGCTGAAACTTATGTCCAGGCACCAAAGAATAGATTGCCACCTACCGCAGTTTTTCTTGGTTTTCTATGGCTTTCTGCCGCTGAATGTTGAATAAATTGCAGCGTTTGGCAGATCTATTTTTTGGGCACCAATTGTTATTGTTTATTACCAAAATGACGCGCAGATATATTTGTAAATTACTCAGCCTGTGAGCAACTTTCTACGCCAATCGCTTCCATAGACACCTTTCTCTCCCAAACAAAAGAAGATCCTACAATACGTGAATCAGCCGTGCGGGTTGACGAAGCCCGAATCTTCATTTAACAATTACGTTAATTAAAGAGATGGTGAAATGAATACACAAACCAACTTGCCGAAAGTTTTTGGCGCTTTGGCCGACCCGACGAGGTTTGCCATTGTCGAGCGACTTCTCAATGAAGGAGACTTGCCAGTCGGACAACTGGCTGAACCCTTCAAGATGTCTGCTCCGGCCATATCCCGGCATCTTAAACTGCTTGAAAGCGCTGGCCTCATCGAACGACGCGTCGAAAAGCAATGGAGGGTGTGTGCATTGAAGAAAGAACGTTTTGCAGACCTGCATCAATGGATCGAGCGTTACCGAGCCTTCTGGAACACCAGTTTCGACCGATTGGAAATGTTACTCGATAAACAGCAAGGGGAAGACAATGACGGCAACCGATAGCATGACACAGGACGAAACCATACTGCGCATCACACGGGACTTCAAAGCTTCTCCCGCAAAAGTCTTTGATGCCTGGATAAATCCAGAGATGCTCGTTCAGTGGTGGGGCCCTGAAGGTATGACCACACCAGAATGCGAAATGGATGTACGCACAGGTGGCAAATGGAAAACCACCATGACGTCCACCAAGGAAGGCGGAGCTTATACGGTTTCGGGCATCTACAAGGTTCTGGATCGTCCTAACCGCCTTTGCTTCACATGGAGCTGGATAAATGATGGCGTTCGCGGCCACGAGACAGACGTTGAAGTCACCTTCGAGCCGATCAAGGATGGCACCCGGATGATCATGTTACAAAAAGTATTCACCGATCCAGAGCAGACCAAAAACCACAACCACGGCTGGAGCAGCAGCTTCAACGACCTGCAACGCTTCGTCGAAAGCTAAGACGCTCTCCCCTCCTAAAAAGCGCCCATTCACGATCCGATATCGTGGGTGGGTGCAGCTAGTTAACCTTCACAATTCATCCCACTAAAACTAAATCACAGCTTAGACAAGGTAGCTTTCATGTTGATATGCCTGTTAGAAACCCAGCTCAGAGTTAATCAACACATCGAATAAGACGACCCATCACCAACTTTTCTTTGCAAAGTACGAGCAGCCTAAATTTATAAGTGCATTACAAAACTGTAGTAACTTTATAGTTTGTTGCAAAACTGTCGTACAAGATGTATCGCAAAAATAAAATCCGACTTGAACCTTAGAGAACAGTCCCTTGAGCAACAACCTGCCAATCTCTGCCTTCATCATTAGCCAAGATGAAGAAGATCGTATCTTGATGGCAATCAATAGTGTGAAAACGTTGGTTGATGAAGTAATTGTTGTAGACTCAGGATCAACAGACAACACAGTCGCTCTTGCAGAAAAAGCTGGAGCTAAGGTCATCTACAATAAATGGGACGGGTACGGTAAGCAAAAGCGCTTTGCTGAAGATCAATGCAGAAACACTTGGTTACTCAACATAGATGCCGATGAGGAAATCACTTTAAAACTAGCTGATGAGATCACAGAAATTTTCACATCAACTCCGCGTGCAGATATCTACAAAGTACATATCGTCGACGTTTTTCCGCATGAAAAGACAGCAAAAAAGTGGGCATATGGTTACTGGCAATATCGTCTTTACAACAAGGAAAAAGGTCGTTTTTCATCCTCGAGTGTTCACGACACAGTGAGACCACATGCGGGAGCTAAGATAGCAAGATTAAAAGGCAAAGTTGATCATCGCTCGCAACGATCAATTCAGTTTACAGTAGAAAAATTCAACCGCTATTCTGATATGCAAGTTCAGGATATGATTTCCAGAGGACGACGAATATCACCGCTGAGATTACTGACAGAATTCCCTCTCGCGTTTTTGAAAAGCTATTTTATACGTAGAGGTGTGTTTTATGGGCTATGGGGCATCGTAGATGCTCACAACTATGCCTATTCCAGGTTCGTTAGACTAGCTAAATATTACCAGTATCAATTGATCGAAAGGGCAAAAAAGGCTAATAAAGAGCGATGAAACATATGTAGGTTTGTACAGGTACCATCGTGAAGCCGCTCATCAGTTATTTATTAACCGTATATAATAAGGAACAAGAACTTCCACAAACAATCCAGTGTTTACAAAAACAAAGTGGTTTAGACGGCGCACAGGTAGAGTTTATCTTTGTAGATGACTGTTCATCTGATCGTTCAATCGAATTTCTCAAGATTGAAGCGGCAAAAGATTCTCGTATTAAGATAATTGAGAACAAGCAAAATCGTGGTCCATCAGTTCGAATCAATCAAGCTGCTAAGCATGCTAGCGGCAGTTACTTAATTCCACTCGACGCAGATGACTTCCTCACTTCCAATGGTACTCGCACCTTACTCAACATTGCAGGAGACACTGGAGCAGCCCTTGTTTTCGGAAAATCAAAACGTGGTTTTCAGACGCAGGCCCTCATCGATGTCAACTCACTTGTCACTGTTGCAAAAGACCCATTGGCCTATTGCGCTCGAAAACAGATCGTACACATGGGCTTTCTTGTTGACTCTCAACTATGGAGAACAGCTGGTGGGGCCGATGAACGGATATTCATCCAAGACCAGTCTTTGCCCTTAAGCTTGAGTGCAGCTGCTAATCGACTCGCTTATATCCATGATGTTGTGTATTGGCTGCGGCCCCAAACGCGCAACAACTTAAGCGCGAACACAACTCAACAGCACCATGATCGTTTCTTTTCTGCCCTCTTCCAATTAGAAAAGGCAAACATTTCGTACCCAGCAAAGCAATATTTAACAAAGCAAATTTTCTCATCTCGTTGGAAGCTGTTACGAGATACAAGAAAGATAAACTCTTATTTTTCTGAAGCTTTTTTGAGCTACATCTGTAATAAATTATCCCCTAAAGCTGAAATATCTAATGAAAAACTACAATATTACATAAAAGAAATGTTATCCCATAACGGTGTCAGACGGCTCAGTTTTTCGTAAAAATTCAATAAAAGAAAGAAAATTCTAAGGCAAATTTATAAAGAATGATTAAGCAGAATCAACCAATTCAACAATGCGGGCATGAGCTGGTGATCGAACTCTTCTGGGCCCTCCATCGCGCCGAATACGTGATCTGTGTTGATGACAGCAAGTTGCTTTGGTCCCGAATGGCGACGCAGCCAGATTTCACTGACGGTTGGTTGAGGGAAAATGACCCGGTCATTTATGGCAGCAACGACCAACATCGCTCCGGCAAAGCCTGATTGTTCCAGAACTGGCGGGACTTCAGGCAGGTCGTGAAAAAACCGGGCTTTAATCTGAATCTTGGTTCCCCATGGAAACTCCGCAGAAACCAATCGATCTGGATCTGATAAGGCCGAACAGGTTCTGACTTTCTCACCAACCAAATGCCGGAACGTCTTCCTCGGATGCACAGTTGGCGCCAGTAAGGCAATGCCATCAAGATCAGGCCGTATGGTTGTTGCGCAGCCAGCTATGTAGCCACCCTGGCTCCATCCAACCAGGATGAGTTTGGAAAATGAAAATTGATTTTGCCTGCGGACCCAATCAATAACTGCAACAGCATCATCTCTCTGGCTGTCGAATGTATTATCTTCCCAAGCCCCGTCACTGTCACCAGACCCACGAAAATCAATGCGCAAGGAAGCATAGCCAACTTCGGCTAGTATACGAGCCATACGAGAGAAGATGCCTTCTTCAGTCCCTTTGATCGCCAGCTCATCGCGGTTTCCATGAAAGCCATGCAGAAGGATCAACAAGGGTGTCGTTGCCTCCGTCGCACCAGCGAGTGTCCCGATAATCTCTTGCTCTCCGATTGGGATCGCGACTGTTTGCTCTTTTAGTTTTACATCCAGCACCTTGCTTGCCCTTAAACTTCCATCATATTGCGGCACAAAGCTTAGTGGAACATTGGCAAAACTATACTGAAAGTTATTCAGCTGCGATCAGCTGCCTGGTGTAAGCAGCTGACCAAGCTCTGCTTTAAAGCTGCGTGTCAAACCATCCTAAGATGGCCGGAACAACGCTCTCATCAATCATCTGCGGGCCTTCAAACGCACTCCAAACATGATCGGTGTCGAGCACGACGAGCTTCTCTTCGCCATCATGATAAACCATCCAGGCCTCACCAATTGCTGGCTGCGGTGTGATCAGAGCATCCTTAAGACCCATCATTACAAGCAATGGCCCGTCATAGTGCGCCATCGCTGCCAATGGACTGGTGACTGGCATCTCCTGATAGAACTGGGCTTTCAGTGTTGTTTCAACACCCCATGGCAAGCTTCCTGTGATCGGCGTTTCAGGATCAGCAGTCATCGCTTTGTTCACCAACTCCGTTCCGAAGAGGCCCGTAAACGTCACCAATGGGTTGGTTGCAGGTGCCATTAAAACTACGGTGTCCAAATCTGGTCGTGCAGCAGCTGCATGGCTGGCAACAAGCCCACCCTGGCTCCATCCAATCAAAGCAATCTTAGTGCCTTTGAATTGCTCTTGGGCACGCACCCAGTCAATGGTTGTGACGGCATCCTTAATCTGCCCGGAGAACGTTGTGTCCTCCCACTTTCCATCACTTTCGCCTGAGCCCCGAAAGTCAATCCGCAGCGATGAAACACCGCCTTCGGCCAGCAAACGTGCCATGCGAGAGAAGACACCTTCTTCAGTTTCCTTTACCGGTAGCTCGTCACGCGTTCCGGTAAAACCATGCAACAGAATTGCGATTGGGGCGTTTTCTTGTGCTGCGGTCTCCAAAGTACCAACCACACTCTGGTTGTCGACAGGAATGGAAACAACACGTTCTGTTGCGCCTGCGGTTTGCATCATAAACAAGTTGATTAAACCAAGGACCCCAACGCTCGATGCAATAAACTTATTCGACAAATACATTTCAACTATCTCCCTCAAAATTCTTAATTCAGAAACACGCAGGAGTATAACCAGTAAATTTTGCTCAGCAATGGTTGAAAAACTCAACGCCATTTAGATCAAGTAAAACACGGAGTTCCTCTTGCTAATCCCGCGACAAATAAGGGAATATAGCCGCGTCAATCAGGGGAGGTGTTTGATATGGCTAACGGGCGCAATGTGCTCTGGATCATGTGCGATCAATTACGGTTTGATTATCTGAGCTGTTATGGTCACCCACATCTGCACACTCCACATATCGACAAACTTGCGGAACGAGGTGTCCGGTTTAACCGCGCTTATGTTCAATCTCCCATTTGCGGCCCATCTCGCATGAGTTTCTATACCGGGCGTTATGTGCGCTCTCACGGCAGCACATGGAACGGCATACCGCTTCGTGTCGGGGAGCCAACGCTCGGGGATCATTTGCAAGAGATTGGCGTGCGCAACGTGTTGGTTGGCAAAACCCATATGCGTGCAGATTCTGACGGCATGGCCCGCCTCGGCATCTCTCCGGAAAGCTTCATTGGTGCCCGCGTTGCTGAATGCGGGTTTGAAGTGTTCGAGCGAGATGACGGACTTCACCCCGATGGGTTATACTCTCCAAATCCGCAATACGACAGTTACCTCCAAGCCAAAGGATACCATGGCCCAAACCAATGGGAGCAATGGGCGAACTCCGCTGAGAGTGAGGACGGTGAGATCCTCTCCGGCTGGTTGCTTGGTCACGCTGACAAACCGGCGCGGGTTCAGGCTGAACATGCCGAAACGCCTTACATGATCCAGCGGTTCAAAGACTTTGTTGCCGTTGCCGGTGATGAGCCTTGGTGTGTGCATCTTTCACTTATCAAACCTCACTGGCCCTATATCGTTCCAGCCCCCTACCATGACATGTATGGAGCAGATGATGTTCTGCCTGTCGTACGCTCAGATGTTGAGAAGCAAGATCCACATCCTGTGTTTAAAGCCTTTATGGGTGAGCGCGTTTCCAAGGCGTTCTCCAATGATGAGACCCGAGCAAAAGTCATTCCTGCCTACATGGGCCTGATCAAACAGATCGACGATGAAATCGGCAAACTCATGGCGTTCCTCGACGAAAAGGGGCTGACAGACACCACCATGATAGTGTTCACCTCCGACCATGGGGATTACTTGGGCGATCATTGGATGGGCGAGAAGGAACTCTTCCACGAACCATCTGTCAAAATTCCGCTGATCATTGTTGATCCAAGAGCAGAGGCTGACGAGACGCGGGGCACCGTCAGCGAAGAGTTGGTCGAAGCAATCGATCTGGCGCCGACCTTTGTCGAGTTCTGTGGCGGTACGCCCAAATCAAACGTGCTTGAAGGCCACTCTCTCTTGCCGTTGCTCGAAACTGTTGAACCTGTTCAGTGGCGTGAGTTTGCCATTAGTGAGTACGATTATTCCATGCGCAATGCGCGGATGGATCTTGGGTTGCCGGTGGCAGATTGCCGCCTTGCAATGATCATGGACAAGCGCTGGAAGTTTATCCATGCGGAAGGTTTCCGCCCTATGCTCTTTGATCTTGAAGAAGATCCTCAGGAGCTGAATGACCTTGGCGCTGATCCCGCATTTGCTGCAGAACGGGAACGTATGAGCGAGGCTTTGTTTGCCTGGTATCGCAAGCACCACACTCGCATTACGATGACCGACGAGCAAATCAAAGCCAACGCAGGTAAAGAGCTTCAGGCCGGTATTCTCATCGGATATACCGACGAAGAAGAGTTGGAAGAGGCCAAGCGCGAGCAAGGCCTCCTCTGATTGCATGGAGAGGGAGCTTCACAGCTCTCTCCGTTTACAGCTTCAAAAAGCGAGCGATTTCTTCAAGAATATCCTCATGGATCTGTGCCCGATCAGTTCCTTCAGGATCATCACATACCGGATCATCATTTTCAGCTGCCAGCACGGCAGGCCCTTCCGGCTTACACTCCGCCAGAAATGTGAAGTGGTGTCCGGGTTTGACGACAGTAAGGCTCGCATTTTCCAGCTTAGCAACCAGATTACTGCCTTCTGGTCCCACATCAGCCGCTTTCCAAAGGTTCTCTTCGCCAATGTTTAGTAAGAGCACAGGTTGCTTAACCGCCATCAGGCTTTGTTCGTCAATGACATAAGTAAAGCCGGGGTCGACGGCAATCGCGGCAGTAACCCGACTATCTTGTGCTTCTTTTGAAAAGCCTACAGGCAGTCTGGAAAAATCAACGCCGCCCTTGGAAAGAAAGACGCAGTCTGCTTGTCCTTTGCCAATACCGGCGCAGTACTCGTTGTACTGATCGCCCTTAAACCGCAGTCCTACCAGGTTCAGTGCGGTCGCCCCTCCCAAAGAGAACCCAAGTGAGCTGATGCGACTTTCATCGATATAGTCTGCAAAAGCCGGATCATTCAGAAGCTCATCCAGTGCTGCAGTCAAATCCTTGGCACGCTCATCAAGGCGCAGCGACCGGCGGGGAGATGAATCGCCGGAGGTGCTACCCGGGTGGTTGACTGCGAGGACCATTGCGCCTTTCAGCGCCAGTCCGGATGACAGCCATGAAAGCCCATCCATGTTACCGCCAGAACCATGCGAGAGCACAACAAGTGGATGCTTGCCCTCTTTGATTGCAGCGCCAACATAGGCGGAGGTGCCCTTAAACACCGCATTGTCGCCAATCACATTGCGGTAGGTTGGTGTTTTGATCGGATACCACACAGACGCTGCAACAGCAGACGTGCGATGAGGAGCCGATACGGTAAGGCGGTCATAGCCCGCAATCTGCTGCTCCGCCAAAGCAGACGTACAGGCCATTGCTAAGAGAGTGCCAAGAACCAGAGTTTTCATGTTGCTATCCTTTGTTGTGATAGCAACGTGGTAGGTGGCTCAGTCTTTTAGAGCGTCCTGAAACACGAATTAGGTCTCTCATATCGTGTTTCAGGACAAAGGAAGTATCAGGTGCGCATCTCGCTGTTGCTCAGCGGACCATTGCGCAGCTCGGTGATGTACTCGGTCACAGCGGAAGACAGCGATGCAATCTGCTGGTTCATCTCAACTGCAGATCCGATCACATGCTCAGCAGCATTTTCCGTTTCATTCGCGTAAGTCGAAACATCCGCTACATTGCTGGCCACAAGCCGTGTACCAGAATAAGCCTCGGCAATGTTCTGGGCGATCTCGGTGGTCGCTTCAGCTTGCTGTCTTGCAGAGAGCGAAATGGAATCTGTGACGCTTTCGATTTTGGAAATGGATTCTGCGACCTGCTTAAACGAGACAACTGTTTCCGCAGTCGCTGACTGGATGGCCTCAATCTGACCGGAGATCTGACCGATTGCATCAGAGGTCTGGCCTGCCAGATCCTTTACCTCACCCGCCACAACGGCAAAGCCTTTGCCCGTTTCCCCTGCCCGCGCTGCTTCAATCGTCGCATTGAGCGCCAGCAAATGAGTCTGCTCGGCAATGGAGCTAATGAGTTCCACAACATCGCCGATGGTCTCGGCGGCGGCGCTCAAGCTGCTGATCTTGGTTTCGCCAGCTTCAACTTCCTGAACAGCTGTTCTCGTAACATCAGCAGTAAATTTCACTTGATTGCCGATCTCTGCGGCAGAGGCAGAAAGCTCCTCAACAGCAGCAGATACGGTCTGCACATTTGCGGATGTCTCTTCAGACGCCACGGTCACGGCAGATGCGCGCTGAAGGGTCAGGTCGGCGGATTGTTCCATCTGCTGCGCGTTGTCGCTCATATTCTGGCCCGAGCTGGAAAGCAGGTCTGTCGCATTGCGGGTCAGCTGTTCAAAAGCATCGGTTTGACCAGAAAAATCGCAGATCCGGTTTTGTACTTTCGCGATCGCCTCATTCACCTGAGTTGCATAAACCAGAAACGAGCCTTGCAGCCCGCGCGTGACGACACGCCGATAATACTTGTTCGCTGACAAAGCGTGCGTGGATGCCACCATTTCGCGAATAAAGGAATCCGTCTTGTCCGTGGAGTAGTTCACACTCGCAAGCAGGTCCTTCAACTCTCCATGATCCATTCCCACAAGCGTGCGTGCTTCCAAATCACCACTTGCCTGCAAGGTCGCGATTTCTGTCACATGCTTCAGCACGCGTCGTACCTTAAGCACGAAAAACAGTGAGAGCAACGCTGCCACACCAGCCAGACCAGAGAGGATTGAAAGCAGGCTGCTCTCCTCTCCCATTCCAAGAAGCGCAATACCAACGCAGATTACAGCCGTCAGGCAACTCAGGAAGACACTCTTAGAGAGTGAGGATAAATTCATCATAGGTCACCCGATTATCGGAGAGGTAGTTCGCCAGAAACTCAGAGCTATTGTGTTGCCCGTCTTTCCGGCTTTTTGGAGCCTGCTCCATCTCAATGAGCTGCTGGTAGAACGGAATGATCGCGTCATTGAGGATCTTTCGCTCTGGCACTCTGCGTGTTGAATGATATCCGATGATCTTTCCTGCATTGTCGAAGGTGGGAGTGACGTGGGCGAACACCCAGTAGAACTCACCGCCCCGGCAAAGGTTCTTCACATACGCAAAGACCTCATGCCCATCCGCAATCCGCTTCCAAAGAAGCTCGAAGACGCACCGAGGCATGTCTGGATGACGAATAATGCTGTGTGGCTGACCTATGAGTTCCTTGTAGGAGTATCCCGCAATCTCGCAAAAGATCTCATTACAGTACGTAATGCGGCCCTTTAGGTCAGTCTTGCTAACAATGATGTCTGCCTCACTGAATGTTTTTTCAGTATCGGACAGATGTGCACCCGGCGACATAGCTGCCTCTATGTTTTTCTAGTTCGTTACTTAAGTGAATAAAATTCAAGCAGACAGAATATGTATTTCATAAATTGACGAGCAGTTAATATAAAAAACGATTGTTATTAATTCACCAAGTCATTCCCTAGTATATTCAGCATGCATATGTTATTCTATACATATATATCAGCGTTTTGTATTTATCTTTGCGACACAACAAAGACAAAATACTTACGTGTAATTCTATAAATTCGAACTATTACAACTCTAAAATGCTATTCCTCCTGGAAATATATAAATGAAATCATTTTGTTTAATCAGGACAAAATAAAAGGCAGCTTAGAATATCTAAGCTGCCTTCCAATTTTCAGAATTTTGAGTGTGTTAGCCGACTTTCGCGACCGCAGTCAGGAAGTCATCAACTTCTCTGCCTAGCGCACGCGTACTTTCAGTCACCTCTGTAGAGGCTGTCAGCACACGTGAGGACGCGGTATTGGTTTCACTCACTGCATCAGAGACCAACGTCATATTCTCGTTTACGCTGGATGTTCCCACAGCAGCTTCCTGCACGTTGCGGCTAATCTCAGTTGTCGCAGCCCCCTGCTGCTCAACAGCCGTCGCAATTGCAGAGGTAAATGCAGTAACCTCATCCATTGTATGCGAGATGCCCTCGATGGAGGATACAGCATCTGTCGTGGAGTTCTGAATCGCGGAGATCTGGGAACTAATTTCCTCTGTAGCCTTGGACGTCTGGTTGGCAAGTTCTTTCACCTCAGCCGCAACGACTGCGAATCCCTTACCAGCTTCTCCAGCACGCGCCGCTTCAATGGTCGCATTCAAAGCCAGCAAGTTGGTCTGCTCGGCGATCGCCTGAATCAGCCCGACAACCTCACCAATCTTGACTGTGGCATCGGCCAGCTCATTGATGCGGTCGTTGGAAACGTGCGCACTCTCAGTTGCTTTGGCAACAACGGAGGTTGTCGCGCTCACCTGACGTGCAATCTCCTCAATGGAACTGCTCAGCTCTTCAGCTGCGGCAGAAACCATCTGCACGTTGTTCGCAGCATCAGTGGAAGAGGCCGCTGCCCGCTCTGTCTGATCAGAAGTTCCACGAGCAAGATCTGCCATCACGCTGGCTGTCTCACCCATCTCACCCATGCTGTCATTCACAGAGGTCAGCAAGTTTGCGGCTGTATTTCTGAAGTCAGTGATCAGCTGCTCAATTTCACGCTGCTTTTCAGCGTCCTTTTCAGCAACATGTGCCTGCTCTTCGCGCAAACGTGCACGTTCCAAAGCGTTATCACGGAAGACCTGAACCGTGCGGCTCATATCACCAATTTCGTCTTTACGCTTTGCGCCGGCAATCTCAACATCGGTATCGCCATTTGCCAGACGTTCCATGATGCCGGTCAGACGCTTGGTCGGACGAGTGATGGCAAGAGACAGACCCAGTGCAATCAATGCACCAAGTACAAGACCAACAGCAACGGTTGTCGCAATCAGATTGGTTGCAAGGTCACCAGCTGCACTCGCATTTTCAGCCTCAGAGGCTGCAATGTCGATGATCTGACCCTGGACTGTTTCAGATTGCTCAGTGAGCTTTGTAACAAGACTGGCAAGTTCTTTCTTACCGTTTGCCATTGAGCCGAAACCGGAACGGATCGCAGCGATTTCTTTGATGGCATCTTTAGAGGCCTTCACGCCACCTTCAATGTCCTTCACACCCGCTTTAAACTCGCGGCCTGCTGCACCAAGCTGGTCAATCTCCTTGGAGACTTCCTCAGACTTCACACCAGACCCTGCACGCAGGAAGGAAAGAGAAGACGAGCTCACAGCCAGTGTCTGGCGTGTGATGTTGGAAACTGAGGCCAATGCGGCATCAACCTGCTGCTTACGATCAACCGCTTCAGCCTGCTTCCTGTTCGCATCATCAATAGAGCGATAGGTAAAGCCGATGACCAGCTGAGCCGTTTCGCCGAGCACATCAATACTTGCAGTGATGTCCTGACGCAGCGAATACATCTCGGAGAAGTCCGTAGAATCGCGCAGGGCTTTCAGTTTATCAACCAGCGTATCTGAAACGCCTGCCAGACTTTGAAGAACCTTGGCATCCAGATGTGACAGCTGGATTTTTTGCAGTTTCTTGATCTCACGGCGCGCTTTCGCAGCGCTGAGCAATGTTTTGCGCAGTGCGCCTTCTTCAGAGCTTGTTGTCGCCTTCACGAAGAAGTAGCGCATGTTCAGGGCCTGGCTCTGAATAGTCGCAACAAGGCGGCCTGCTTTGTCAGCTTCTTTCAGCTGCTCTTTGGCCAGCTTGTCCTGCTCGGTTGCCGAAGCCGCAATCTTTGAGATGTCAGCCTGAACCTTTTTGCCAATCATCTGAAGATTGGCAACAGCAGACATCATCTTGGCAACCTGAGATTCCTGAATATCAGTCGACATACGAACACGACTGAACAAACCTTTCAGAGCCCGCACATTTTCGTGGGTCTCTTCAAAGGCGGTACCATCTTTGCCATCTGCAACAACCTGCTCATGAAGAGCTTCCAGATCTGCGCCCAACAGATTCAGCTCATCAGCCGCAGCGGTTGCATCATACTTGCTCAAGCTGCGCAAATAAGTTTCGCGCGCTGATGTCGTATCATGCAGGCCCTGCATTAAACGCATGGTTGCATTTGTCATCTCTGTTTGCTTGGTGAGCTGAGAGATAGAAAAGATTCCGATCCCACCAGCTGCAGCGGAAAGCAAGAGTACAATAATGAAGCCACCGCCGATTTTCATCGACAGCTGCAAATTCGTAAATAGCTGGAGGACCCGCCTCATGACCCGATTTCTCCCGAATAGAAGTCATTGCCCATGACTTGGCGGCATCCTAAGCTTGTAAATCTCAACCAGTGGTTAACCCGTGGGTATTTAAGGCATTAATTGAGTAATTTCTGAAAGTTTTATCGTTTTATGCGTTCGTCATCTATTTATTATAAGTGCAATTAATCATTACATTTTTAACAATCAAGAATCAGCAACCTGTAGTAGAAGCGCCTCAAGTGCAGTACGCAGATTGCCGGAGAGCGCTTGCGGCCTGCGTGTCGCACGATCTACGTACACATGCGTAAAAAAACCTTGTGCGGCGGCTCTCTCGGCATCTTGCGCAAACAAGGCCAGCTCGTATCGCACGGAGCTGTTTCCCAGGTGCCCGACACGCAGCCCAATATCGATCTTTTCCGGGTAGGCGATCTCAGAGAAGTACTGGCAACCAGATTCCACAACCAACCCGATCTCATCCCCCTCATGAATGTTGAGGGCATCGTTTTCGATGAGGTAGGCGTTCACAGCACTATCGAAATAACTGTAGTAGACCGCATTATTAATGTGCCCATATACATCGTTGTCTTCCCAACGGGTCTGAACATCACTGAAGAACGCGTAATGTGCACGAGTATGCGCAGCCGGCTTTTTGGGTTTGCTCATAGTCTATGGTCTCCGCTTCAATCCGTTCTCAAAGAGCCTGCTGGTAGATCTTCAAGGCGCTATCCTCGTCAACCTCACGTGGATTATTCACCAGCAACCGCGTTTGCTTCATCGCTTCACTGGCCAGCTTCACGACGTCCTGTTCGCCAATACCCACTTCGCGAAGCGTTGTTTCAACGCCCAGAACTTTGGAAAGCTCCGCCAACCGGTCTGCAAATACGCTGCCTCGATTATCCGCCGGAATTTCTGAAAGTTCCGGAAACACCAGAGGGGCAAGCTCAGCATAGGCCTGCGCACAGGTTGGCAAGTTGAACCGTATCACATGCGGCAGAACCAGCGCATTGGAAACTCCATGAGGCACATGGAAGATGCCGCCAATCGGATAAGCCAGCGCATGCACAGCCGCCACCGGAGAGTTGGCAAACGCCTGCCCTGCCAACATGGAGCCGAGCAACATATTAGAACGTGCCTCTTTATCCTGCGGCGTGTTCACGGCTTTTTCGATATTCGCACCCAGCAAACGCAAGGCTTCCTGCGCCAACACTTTAGACACCGGATTGTTGTTTGCAGATGTCGACGTGTAGGCCTCAATTGCATGCACCATCGCATCAATGCCTGTTGCAGCTGTGACATGTGGTGGCAGGCCAACCGTGAGATCCGCATCCAGCAGCGCCACGTCAGGCAATAGGGACGGAGACACAACGCCCTTTTTCTCAGCTTCACCGGTCGTGATGATGGAGATAGGTGTCACTTCAGACCCTGTGCCAGCGGTTGTCGGGATAAGGATCAGCGGCAACCTTTTCCCCTTCGCCATTCCAACACCGTAGATGTCAGTAAGCTGTTCGCCTCCCCCAACAAGCAACGCAACAAGCTTGGCAACATCCAGCGAGGACCCACCACCCAGGCCGATGACACCATCCACATCAGTCGATGTAGCTAAATCTGCAGCTTGCAAGACGATGGCTTCTGGCGGGTCGGCAACAACATCATCAAACAGGGTAACGTCTATTCCAGCAGCTTCCAGCTGAGCGATCACAGGGGCAACAAGACCTGCTTTCATCAGTCCTTTATCACTCACCAGAAAAACGCGTTTACCGATGATCTTCAGTGTAAGCTCATCCAGCTTTTGAACCGCGCCCGGCTCACATACAACGCTCGCTGCCGTGTTAAATACAAAGCCTGTCATTTCATTCCCCCCTCATTGCTCAGCGCAAGTGGCAAATTTGAGCAATGCAGCGAGAATGCCTCAGCCAACAAGCAAGGTCGAGCGCAATTAAAGTCGTAACGGCTTGATGGAACGCTTAGACAACTTCCTCTGAAATCACCGGTTCCGCATCAGGCACTTTGCCGAGGTTGAGCACGGCAAACAGCCCAATCACCGCTCCACCACACATAATAGCACCGCCCGCAAAGAAGGGCATGGAGACAAACCATTGCTCGGCCAGAAAGGCCCCAATCGGGATGGCAATCAGCATGAGACTCGATTGCAGCATCTCCCCAACTGAAGTGATACGCCCCAACAGATGTTCAGGCGTTTGCTTAACAACGATTGCCCCAAACGGCACTGTAATGAGGCTAGTAAATGCGCCACCAACAAACCAGATAGCCATCTGCTCCTGCATTCCGATAGGTACCGGACTAAACGGAAGCCAACCTGCTACCATGGTAAGAGCGCCCCCGAAGAAAGAACCAATCACCATCAGCAGGTGCAAGTTGATACGATCACCGATCTTGGCCGTCAGATAAGTTCCAACAAGCCCGCCAACGCCAATAGAACCCAGAATTGGTCCCGCAGCGGCTTCTGGTTGCCCGGTTTCTTTAATGAGCAACAGCAGCACAGCCTCGTAAAGAAACACGCTGAATATAAAGAGGCAAATGAGCGCCATGCCTAAGAGGAGACGCGGTGTTTTCCAAAGATAAGCCAGTCCGACCTTGGCATCATTCACCACACTGCTTTTCTCGGTGCTTTCCTCAGAGGCATCTTTAGCGTCTTTTTTCAGCACTCCTAACAAGCTCAGGCAAATCAGAGAGGCTACGGCAAAGCTGGCGCCACCAAGTAGAAAGACAATATGTGGGCTCCACACGGCGAGCAAAGCACCCCCCAAAACCGGTGCAAAGATCTTGGTAGATTGAATGACGAAATGGTCCACGCTGACCGCCTGTGTCAGCATGTTTGACGGCACTATCTTCTTCAACGCCAACTGCTGTGCAGGCATAAAAGCGGCAGATACTGTGGCTTTCAAAAACACAAAAGCAATAAGAAGCGAAAGGCTGGTGGCAAAAAAGAACATTCCAACCATCAATCCCGCTCGGATGATCAACCCGGCTATTAGCACAGGCCCAGCCCCAATCCGGTCAACCAGAACACCAGCTGGCAGGCCGAAGATCACACGGGGTAAAGTTGCCGCCATGATGACACTGGCAACTTCAGTCGCTCCCATGTCCCAACTGTAGCTGACCAGCACCATGATCGCGATAAAGTCGATCCAGTCTGCAAATGCTGCTGGAACAAGAACACCAAAAAATCGACGAAACGCGTTCAGCTTAAACAATGCCAACACGGAAGTATTTACTGCCTCACTCTGCGCCACGAAGCCCGCCCCAATTTCAATTGATTGATAACACCAGAATAATCAGCGCACAAAATATCGCGCTCACCAAATTTGCAATCCCGTCAGCTTAACCGAAGCCAACCCAGATACAAGGCGCGTATAGGTGAAGAAAATTGGCTGAAATACAGAGAGCAAACGAACTGCAGGTGAGAAATGAGGCTGGCTTTTCTCAATCAGTGGCCAGTTTAGCAAAACAAGCCCCTCAGCTTGGCCAGATCAAATCTTGTGGCCGTCGCCAGAGCTCTCGCCACTTAATATATCGAGGTGACGATCTAGCCGCCGCCTGATCCGCTTCTTGTAAAGATAGTCAATCTTATGAAGAGGCAGCAATTGATGGTTCAGGTATGGTTTTACGTCAAAGCTCTTGATGTACTTATTGCCTGCAGCATCGAGAACTATGCCCATGTTTTCCGGTCTGTCGGCGAAACAGGAAACGTGGTTCTGACGTAAGATTTTAAAGTAATCAATCAGAGCGCGAATAAGTTCTTTGTCCTCAACGCGACCATGGCGACTGATGTAATCCCGGATACTGCGGATTTCCGGGTGCCAAAAGTTGTCGATCTTCTCGGTTAGCAAAGCAGGTCCGCGATCAGTCTCCACAATCCCGTAGACTTTCGCGAAAGACTGGTGTTCATCCAAACCAACGTCTTGAATGTGCTGCCACCCCAGCAACTCATCCTGATTGCCGCTTAGGCGCTGCTTCTTGTAACCTAGTTTCGCACGCACTGACCGAAACAGGTCTTTCAAAAATCCGCGGCTTTTGACTTTGCGCTCACCAGCCTCGTACCGGTCAAACTTCAGGAGCTTCGTTGGGTCAGACGCACATTCATAGGTGTCGCGGAATCCGCCCCCACGAATGAATTCTCCCACCTGAAACACCTGATCTTCCTGAAACACAGTCAACTTTAAGCCAGTCTTTTTTGTAAATTTGAGCCACTTACATAACAAATTATAATGGTTTGAAAAGCATCTTTCTTGCCACACATACTTAAAGCATTGCTTCTAAAGATCTTTATTTCATCCGCATGCGCCTTAACCGGACTTTTCAGGGTTTGAGGGATAATTGGCTCAAAGACAAAACGGACACAAACTCCGGGAACCAGCAGGATGCAGATCTGCAGTGCGCGTGAAATTGCGGCTTTTGTGGAAGATGGCGACACCATTGTCATTGGCGGTTGTGGGTGGGGCCTTGCAACGCCAGAAGCTTTGCTGGAGGCCATTGAGCAGCGGTTTCTTTCAACAGGGCAACCCAAAAACCTATTCATCATCAACTCGCTCTCCATCGGAGATGGCGACAAGCGGGGGCTGAACCGGTTTGCTCATAAGGGAATGCTGCGCGGCATTATCACCTCTCACTTCATTCTCACTCCTTCCCTCCAAAAACTGATCTCTCAAGACAAGCTGGAAGCTTATTGCCTTCCGGCTGGGGTTATTCAGCAGTTGATCCGCGAGATTGGCGCGGGTCGTCCCGGTCTCTTCACCCGCACCGGACTGGGGACATTTGTTGATCCCAGACATGGCGGCGGTAAATGCAGCAAGTCTTCAAAGCATGAGCTTGTGGAACTGCTTCACCTGCATGGTCAGGAATACCTCCGGTACCGCCCGTTCAAGATCGACCTTGCTTTGATTTGCGGGTCTGCAGCGGACACGAAAGGCAATCTCAGCCTTGATGAGGAAGCCGTCACACTTGATTGTCTCAGTTTGGCGACGGCTGCGCATAACAGTGGTGGCCATTGTTTTGCGCAGGTTAGAAACGTGGTGCAGACCGGAAGTCTGCCAGCCCGTTCTGTTACCGTTCCCGGCGTTTTTCTGGATGCAATTGTCGAAGCTCCGGGCCAGACCATTGCCTATGACACGCCGTACAGCCCTGCTCTCAGCGGGGATATCAAACCCTCTCATGCCAGAGTTCAAAACGAACCCAGCGAGATTGCCCGCAAGGTGATTGCACGCCGGGCTGCAGAGGAGTTGATTGAAAACGCAGCCGTAAATATTGGCTTTGGCGTTCCTGCTGGCATTCGCTTTGCTGAACAGCGCAAGCAGTTGGCAGAAAGGATCTGGCTTTCTTGCGAACACGGGCATCACAACGGCCAGTTCCTGGGAGATTCTCTTTATGGCGCAGCTCTGGGATCCGAAGCGCTGCTTTCTTCACTGGATCAGTTTGACTTTTATAGCGGCGGCGGGCTGGATATTGCCTTTCTGGGCATGAGCGAGGTGGACCGGCATGGGAATGTGAACCTGTCCAAAGTGAACGGTAAAATCGTTGGACCGGGCAGCTTCATAGACATCTCACAAAACGCCAGAAAGCTCGTGTTTTGCGGTTTACTGACGGGCGTGGACTCACAGGTTGAGTACCGCAAAGACAAACTCAAAGTGACGCGCAATGGAACCCACACAAAGTTTGTGGAGCAAACAGACCACATCACCTTCAACGCCTTAAATGCCAAAACCAATGGGCAGGAAGTGCTTTATGTGACCGAGCGAGCCGTCTTCCAACTGGGGCCTAACGGGCTGGTGCTGACTGAAGTTGCCCCTGGCATAAAGCCCAAACGGGATGTGCTGGCGCATATGGGGTTTGCCTGCAAAGTGGATGTGCAACGCAAGATGCCGGAGCACATATTCAACGCATTGTAGCCGTTACAAACACGAATAGCACCGCACGGCTATGCCGGCAGTGTTGGCGCTTAAATTCCCGAGAAACGGGAGGAGCAAGGCGAGCAGGCAACACCTGCGCTACTTGTTGTAGTTAGTTTCTTCGGCATTGGCTGTCGCCTTGCCCGGGCATTTTGGTATGGACAACATCGCCTCTTATCCTGAAAGACACGATAGCCAGTTTCCTGGAAGGACAATGGCTTTTTCCAGCAAGTTTCCTTACTAAAACAGTTCCTTCATCCCTGACACGCAACCACTCTGACTGGTTCGTGCCACCGCGTGATGCCCTTCAGACTTGGGCCCTTCCTCTCAAACCATGCGGTCACGTTTGAAAATCGGTTCCACCGGACCTTTGAAAGATACGTTACTTCTCTCAAAAGCCCCACCCAGCCTACGACAAACTGACGGACGGTCCGCCAGCTGCCCGTTACGTAGGCATAAATTCAGAGTACGGGAGAAATTGGAAAGGGGAATAAGTTTTGGCTATCAGCAGCCCGCTTCAATGCAGGAAAAACAGCGGTTTACTCGCCGATTAAGCAGTCCGGCACGCCTCTTGCTAATTTCCAATAATAGGGGGGGCACACTTGCATAGTTGGGTGTTTGGAGCTGCACCGTTTGGTCGAATGTATCCCCCAGTCGTCAGCTCCAAACGCCTGCGCGTTTTAGTCGTAAGCCGCTGTTACGATGACTTCCACGAGCAGTTCCTGAGAAGCAAGGCGGGCTTCACCGCACGCGCGTGCAGGCGCATGCCCTTCTGGCACCCATGCATCCCAAACTTCGTTCATTTCAGCAAAATCACGCATGTCAGAAAGCCAGACGATGGCTTGCAGAATCTGCTCGCGGCTGGAGCCCGCTTCAACAAGCAGTTCATCAACACGGCGCAGACATTCTGCAGTCTGTTCTTTGATGCTTTCACCGCGCACGCCAACTTGGCCACACAGATAAACTGTGCCGTTGTGTTTAACGATCTTGCTCATACGCTGCTTGGTGTGCATGCGTTCAATCATGTTGTTATCCCTTTGGTTTCGGGCTGAAGGATGCAGAGATCAACATCCGCTCCAACGCCCAATTTCAGCTGGATAACATGACTGAAACTGCTCTTAATTTCACTGTGACATTTGCGAGTGTCCAAGTATTTTCAAGAGGGCTGCGTTAAACTAGCTCTTCCTGCACCCGATTTTCCAGGAACCACTGATAGGTATGGCGAATTCCCTTATCCAGCGAGATGGATGGCACCCATCCCAACTGTTGCAGGCGAGCTGAGCTCATCAGTTTTCTCGCAGTTCCATCTGGTTTGGAGGTGTCCTGCGTAATGGCGCCTTGATAGCCCAATATTTTGGAGATGCGTTGCGCAAGTTCCAGAATTGAAATGTCTGCACCAAAGCCAACATTGATGTGCTCTTCTGCGGAGTAAGTCCTCAGCAGATGCACCAGGGCATCCGCGCAATCATCACAGTGCAGAAACTCTCTGCGCGGCGCACCTGTGCCCCAGATCTCAAAGGATTCAGCTCCGCTCACTTTCGCCTCGTGCACCTTGCGCATAAGAGCGGGCAACACGTGGCTGCTTGTCAGATCGAAGTTATCGCCGGGTCCATACAAGTTGGTTGGCATGGCTGAAATAAAATCACAGCCGTATTGCCGCCTGAAGGCCTGACATAATTTGATGCCTGCAATCTTGGCGATGGCATACCATTCATTGGTGGGTTCCAGAGGGCCAGAGAGCAAAGCCCCCTCCTCTATCGGCTGTGGTGCATGTTTGGGATAAATACACGATGACCCCAGAAACAGCAGTTTTTGAACGCCAGCTGCGAAGGCTCCGCGAATGAGGTTGGTCTCGATGGCCAAGTTTTCATATAGAAACTCGGCGGGGTACTCATTGTTTGCCCAAATGCCTCCCACTTTGGCGGCAGCAACAATCACGACCTCTGGCTTCGCCTTCTGCAAGAATGCGAGGGTTTCTGCCTGCATGGTAAGGTCTACTTGCCCCCGGTCCGCAGTCAGAAGAGTGCAGTTTTCCCGCGCCAGCCGCTTCATGAGAGCACGACCAACCATGCCCTTGTGCCCGGCTACGAAAACCGTTTTTCCAGTCAGATCAAAGTCAACAGGTTGCAGATCAGGCATCTTCAAGCACCTTGCTGTCTCTCACTTCCAGCAAGTCTGCCTGCACCATCTCCTCAATCAGTGTTTCGAGAGTGGTTTTTGCCTGCCAACCGAGTTTATCCCGCGCCTTGCTGGCATCCCCCAGCAGTTCATTCACCTCTGAGGGGCGGAAATAGCGTGGGTCGATCTCAACAAGAGTGCGACCACTTGAAGAACAAATCCCCTTCTCTTCAACACCGCTGCCCTGCCATTCCAGTGTGATGCCGCATTTTGAAAACGCCAGTTCTGCAAACTTGCGTACTGACGTCATGGTGCCTGTTGCCAGCACATAATCATCCGGCTCATCCTGCTGCAGCATGGCCCACATGCCTTCAACAAAGTCGCGCGCATGCCCCCAATCCCGGGTCGCCTCAATATTGCCTAGATACAGCTTGTCCTGCTGCCCCAGACTGATCGCTGCTGCGGCGCGAGTGATCTTTCGCGTAACAAAGGTTTCACCGCGCAGAGGGCTCTCATGATTAAACAAGATGCCATTGCTTGCATGAATTCCGTAGGCTTCCCGGTAGTTGACCGCAATCCAGTAAGCATAAAGCTTGGCAGCAGCATAAGGGGAGCGCGGATAAAACGGTGTCGTCTCTTTTTGGGGCACTTCCTGCACCAAACCGTAAAGCTCTGAGGTCGAGGCCTGATAAAACCGCGTTTTCTGCTCCAATCCGAGGATACGGATCGCCTCCAGCAAGCGCAAAACACCCAGTGCATCACTGTTGGCGGTATATTCCGGTGTTTCAAAACTCACCTTCACATGAGATTGCGCCCCAAGGTTATAAACCTCATCGGGCTGCACCTCCTGCATGATACGGATGAGGTTGGTGGCATCTGTTAGGTCACCATAATGCAGGATGAAACGGGCATCATCCTCATGGGGCCCCTGATAAATCCCCTCAATCCTTCCCGTGTTGAAGCTTGAGGAGCGGCGTTTAACGCCGTGCACCGCATATCCCTTATCCAGCAGAAAGCGGCTGAGATACGCTCCGTCCTGTCCGGTAACACCTGTTATCAAAGCGGTTTTCTGCAAGGCCATGGCACGCTCAAAAATTTGAGGGAAACAGAGCATGAACCTAGAAGCAGATTGGTTGTTGTCGCAATTCTGAAAACACGCCCCTGTATTCTTTGGGTGTTTCTACAATCTGATGTTTTTAAACGGGTTTTGATTTTCACCCACAAAGATATCCAAGTCCCGTCAAAATTCACTGGCAATCCCGTAAAGCAGCGTGTATCAAGCTCGCCCTCCCAAATGCCTAGGGAGGTATCCCGAACCTGAAAACCCATTGGTGCCGCCAATTGCCTGGCAGCCGTCCACCTTTGCCTGACTTGAGGCATGATGAGAGGTCTAAAAAATGAACAGCGCATTCGCAGGCATTGATTTTGGAACCTCCAACTCAACCGTGGGCATCTTTTCCGGCGCAAGCCCTGAGCTTGTGATGCTTGAAGACGGCCACAGCGAAATGCCTTCTGCCATCTTTTTCAATTTTGAAGACGAGCAGATCGTTTATGGACGCAAGGCCAAGGAAGAGTACATCAGGGGCGATGAGGGCCGCCTTATGCAGGCGCTTAAAAGCGTTTTGGGCACATCCCTCATTCAGGAAAAAACGGCTGTCATGGGTGGCCGTATGGCATTCAGAGATATTATTGCGCTCTACCTGCGCCAACTAAAACGCAAGCTGGATACACACATGCAGGAGAACGTTTCCAGCGTGGTTCTGGGGCGTCCGGTGCATTTCATCGATGGCAATGAAACCGCTGACCGTGCAGCAGAAAAAACGCTGGAAGGGATCGCCCGTCAGGAAGGGTTTGAGCACATTGCCTTTCAGTATGAGCCGATTGCAGCGGCGCTGGCTTATGAGCAAACAGTAACGCGCGAAGAGCTTATTCTGGTACTGGATATTGGCGGCGGTACCGCCGACTTTTCCGTCATTCGCGTTTCACCAGAGCGCAAAAACGCAGCAGATCGCACCAGTGATATCCTCGCCAATACCGGTATTCATATCGGTGGTACCGACTTTGACCGGTTGCTCTCACTTGCGCAGGTTATGCCGCATCTGGGCTATAAAACGCTAACCAAAGATGGCAAGCGCGCCCTGCCCTCAAAATACTATTTTGATCTGGCAACCTGGCAGTTCATCAACCAGCTTTACTCGCCCAATATCCTGCGGGAATTGGGGGAAGTGCGCCGCGAAGCAGCGCAGCCTGATCTGGTGGAACGCCTGCGCGAAGTGATCCGCGCAAAAGACGGCCACATGCTGGCCACCCGCGTGGAGCAGACCAAGATCGACCTGTCCTCTGCAGAGATTGCAAGCCTGAAGATTGAGCTGGAGGAAGAAGACGTTCTGGTTGATGCAACCAACGCTGATTTCCATGCCGCCATTGGCCCATCCGTTGGCAAAATCGAAGCCACCATTCAGGAAGCGTTGAACAAGGCTGGCGTAACCGCAGATCAGATCAACAGCATGTTCCTCACTGGCGGTACAACCCGCATCCCGATGCTGCGCGAACACTTCAAGTCCTTGATGCCAAACGCGTCTGTGGTTGAAGGCAACGTCTTTGGCGCTGTTGGCCTTGGCCTTGCAGCAGATGCCCGCCGCAAGTTTGCATAGGGTTATCGAGCCAGAACCATGCTGAGTGGGCCTGCGCTTTGCTCAGGATGTTTGAGCTGCTGACCAACGCGCATACCGCTTCCCAAAATGCATCAAGAGGCCACCGGGCCTCTTTTTTCTTGCCTCGTCTCAGCATGAACGAATACCCCCTCCCCCACGGCGGCGTATGCACAAGATCCTTTGCCTTGCAGAAGGCGCTCCCTCAAAAACAACACCCCTATATTTAAATCCACATCATCTCTCTACCCTTATTTCGGAATTGTCACTTTCAACCAATTCAGGTTCCCTAGATGCAAATGTTAATGAATTCTTAAGAGGAGAGGTGCTGCCGGAGGGTGGATTGGGCGCCTTGAGGGGGCGTCATGAAACAGTGGCAAAATTGGTGTTTCAAACATGGTTGGTTTTACCAATTTGCCAGCATGATGGTTGCGTCCTTCATGGTCACATCCAGCGGTGCAACCACGCTTCGCGACGCAGTAGAAGATAGCTTCCTCTTCACCTCAGCTGAAACTGGCGGGAGTTGGATCAAGGCATCAGAGCAAGAGAAGAACGACCTTTGCCTGAGCGTTCTTGAGGCCTATCTGGCGCTTCACCTGAACACCCGAACTCTTGAGATTTACAGCAAATCTGAGAGTGAGTTGAAGGCATTTACCAGCACGCTAACAGATACTGAAGGCGTCCATTCTCCTGAGGCCCTTGAACTTGTTGGGAAAGCATCCGAGCACACCCTTAACACATTGAATAAATTGAGTATTTCAGCGAAAAGTCAACTCATTACTGCACATGCAAAGTACGTTGAGCTGACTGGAGCGCGCGCATCAAATCTGCAGTCTTCCCTCGGTCCGTCTCTCTTCAGCGGGTCCACGCTCACCAGAGACAATCGCAGAACTGAGAAGCGTTTTCAGCGCGCCGTTGACCAGCACAAACAGCTGCAATTTCACTCGGCTCGGCGGGCACGTGCCTATCATCAGGCCCGCGCGGCCAATCTGGTTGATCCGGCATTGTTTGCGGAGTTTCTGAGTACCCTCAATGATCTGCAAAAAGCAGACCTGCAGCTGGCGGTCTCTGAAGCTGACCTCGTGCGCCTGTATTTTCAGGCGAGAACCAGACAGTCAGACATACTGTTGCATCTGGGGCTTTCCCCCCGGCTGCTTGAAAAGAAGAAGCTCGCCCGCAGGAAGCATCTGGCACGCCAGCACGTCAAATAAGCACAGAGTAAACCGAAAGAAAGAGGAGACGCAGCCATGACGAACCTGACCGCAACGCCCGCGACTGCACCTTCTCAGTCCGCACCACCGCCAATCTTGCTTGCCGAGCCGCTCGCGCCCTCCCAAACACCAATCTTGATGGTGCGGGAGCAAGGCCAGCTTGTTGACCTCTCCAAAACCATCGGCACAGCAAAACTTATCCGTGATGGAGACGAGCTTCATATTTTGGATGGGAATGGGCAGATTGTTGTCATTGAACAGTTCTTTGGTGGACCTGCCAATGAATTCTTCATTTTGATGCCATCAGGTCCGCTCACAACACAGAGCCAGTTTCTGAAGGTCGTTGAAGTCGAGACGGCACCAAGACTTGGCAGCTTTCAAGTTGACCTCCCCTCCCCTGCCCAGAAAGAAACGGAGGATGCTGACAAGTCCTCAGAAGAAACCAGTTGGCAGCCCATATCCAAAACAAGCTTGCAGAATGTTCACCACGAACCAGCGCTTGAAAAGCTGAACAGTCTTACGCAGTCTGATCAGCTTTCTGAAAACACGCAGGATAACTATCAGGCTGCTCCACTTGTAAGCGCTCTTAATACACAATCAGAGAACATTATCGTTCCGCGGTTATCTGTCTCTGATCTATACGTCCAACCAAACAGCACAGTTACCCGGGCAAGTGATCTTCCTGTCCATTCTGTTCAGGAAGCATCCTTTCGCACATCCACCAGTATTTCAGTCAGCGATAGCCTCGCTCTTGATTTCGGCGTGGATGGAACCAACTCCCGCGCACTGCTCTTTACACTTGATGCAGCCGGACGCCCACTCGGCCGCTCAGGTGATCCGCTCGATATTACCTGTGGCGGTGCGCGGGTTCTTTTTCAATCTGAGTTTGGACCGCAAGGCCAACACATATTGAAGGGTTTGAAAGGTGATGGAACACTTGTTTTAAAGGTCACGCTGGACCCGAATACACCAAACGGCGCCTACAGCTATGAGCAGTTTGCGCCGTTGGATCACACGGGCAGTGCGCTGGATCTCTTAATGAGCTTCCGTTTCATTGCAAAAGATGCAGATGGTGACACTCTTGTTTCTCATCTGGACATCCGCGTTGAAGATGATCCGATGCCGACCGAATGGAATCTGACGGCTACAGTTTCAGAAGCCGGACTTCCAGGAGGGTCAGAAGGCGATCCCGCTGAAGCCACAGCCTCAGGAGTCTTGCCAATCAATGCTTCGCAAGGCCCTGTCGTCTTATCCTGGAACACAGCATCTCCGGTGGAAGGATTCAGCTTTCATCAGGAGGGGCAAACGCTCCTGATCTTGCAAGGCAACAAAGTTGTTTTGTCAGTCACACTTAACTCAGCAACGGGCACCTATAGCGTCACGCAACACAGCGCGATCAATCATGGAGCTGATGCAGACGCCGTCTTCAATCTCAGTTTCAGTGCAACCAACACGCAAGGCCAGACGACAGAAGGCAAGCTTCTGGTCTCTTCGCTGGATGATGCGCCAAAAGCATTTCCGCTCAACCAGATCAGCTTTGACGAAAGCCAGTTGAGTACCCAAACCGAACTGAGCTATTCCTCTGAGTACCTGCCTCATTCAGCAGGAGCAGACACTGCCACGATCAGCTGGCAATTACCTGATGATCCCGAAGGGCTGATCTACATTATTGAGGGGCAACAGCTCAGCGTTCTGCAAGGCGATACGCTCATTCTCACCGCTCAGTTTACAGAGAGCAAAGGCGCTTACGCTGTTCAACAGCACAATCCTTTGCAACACCAAAATGGCGTAGACCAGCAAACAATCAGCCTTCCCTATGTTATTACGGATGGAGATGGCGATACCGCCGCGGGTCACTTTCAGGTGTCTATCAAAGACGACAATCCGGAAGTCGGGGAACCGGTCCACCTCAATTTAAGTGACGACGCACTCGCTTCAACAGGGGCAGCCCATGCACTTGCTGAGGATACTCATGCCTTAACCGGTGTACTCCCCATCTCAACTGGTGTAGACGGAGGGCAGGTTTCATGGACACAGTCCGCTCTCCCTTCTGGCTTCAGTTGGGATTTGAATGGCGAGAAACTGACGCTTTTCCAAAACACGACGGCAATTTTCACTGCGACGCTGAATTCCAGCAGTGGCGCGTATTCTGTCGATCAACATGCGCCATTGAACCATGCTCGGGGCATTGAGCAGTTTCAACTGCATTATGTTGCAAGTGATGCAGATGGCGACAGCGTTAATGGTCAGCTGCAAATCACGATTACAGACAGCACGCCCGTCCTCAGTTCCGCACCTGAAGCACTTAGCCTTTCAGAAAATGCTCTCTTCGAAGCGCGTATGAACGATAAAGCCTCGATCGTTCAAAGCGGTGATCTGAACATTCATTGGGGCGCCGACACACAGTCTGCACCGACGCTCACCTTCTCTTCCAGCATGAGCGGCAGTCTTGCTCCCTTCACTGTCAACGGAGCTCAGGTCTATTACTCCATTGAAGGTACGGGCAATCAACTCAGCGCAAAGACGCAGGATGGCACGCTTGTTTTCACGATCAAACTGGATCCAACCGGATCAGGGAACTACGAGGTCGAGTTTTTCACACCGATTGACCACACATCTGCAAGCGAGGTTTCACTGCCGTTTTCAGCAGTAGCTTCCGATGGTGACGGAGACACGATCCCTCTGGACTTCACCTTCAGCATCTTGGACGGAAAATCATCGGCGTCCCCCGATCAGTTTTCTGGTACGGAAGATACTCCGCTTGTGTTGGACCTGTTAGGCAATGATACTCTTAGCAGTGAAGGCTTCACTGTTCGCATCGTCTTGGCACCTGCCAAGGGCCACCTCTCTCAGAACCCGGACAACACGTTTAGCTACACGGGTCACCCCAACGCCAATGGCTCAGACAGCTTCAGTTACTACATTGAGGATGCGGATGGAGAGCGCAGTGATACCGTCACCGTCTCTATAGAGCTATCGCCGGAAAACGACGCACCGATCTTTTCCGGCGTCGGCCAGGATACGCCGCTTCACATGAACGTGGAAGATGACGGTCCCGATACTGTGTTCACGGCAAATGCTTCAGATGCAGATGGAGACCCGCTCCATTTTTTTCTCGAAGGGTCTGACAAGGCCCGTTTCAACATTGACGAGCAAACCGGCCAGATAAGCTGGAAAGAAGATGTATCCTTCGAAGCACCCATGGATCTGGACGGTGACAACATCTATGAGATCACTGTAGTCGCGAAAGATAGTTCTGGCGCGGAGGCTGCGCAACAGTTCCGCATTGAAGTCAGCGAAGGCACGAGTGCGCCCGCTGCACCGCCCACCATTTTCCTTCACACCCGAGAACCTGGCAGTTACCAAGTCAGCTGGACTTTCGATGAAACCTCGTATTCTTCTGAGCTAATGGGCCAAATTCAATCCACGTCTTGGGCAGAAAGTGGAGATGATGGAGAAGCCAAAGACGCCAGTGATGGTTCCTCAGATATCTACATTGACGCCGATACTGGCGAATTGGTTCTCTCAGATCGATCCGGTTCGTCTTCAGAGGGAGACGACAATCTTGCCTGCATCAGCAAAACGTTTGACCTGACAGGTGCGCAAAGTGCCTCAATCCAACTCACATACGCAGCAGAGTTCGCAACGAACGGTCCGGCGAAGTCTTTCTACATTGAAGCCCTGTTGGCTGATGGGTCCGTCCACCAGATTGGCGAGATTTCCAGTCTGATCAGTCACACTCAGTCTCAGACGATCAACCTTGATCTAAGCGATTACATCTCATCTGCGACAACGATCCGTTTGGTTGCACCAGCGGATCTCACTGCTGCAGACACATTGAGAATTGAGGAGTTGACGGTTTCGATAGTCCAGCCAGAGCCACTGGAACAGCAACACTTTGAGGCATCCTTTCAGCTTGGAGATGACGACTTGGCAATTGCCAAGTCTGCCAAGATCGATGGAGTTCAGGATGAGATTTCGGGCCTGACCCTCAAACTCTTCAATGCGCAGAATGGTGATCATCTCAATTTCTTGGATGTCGACGGCGTCCAGAGCCAGTTGGAAGACAACGTTAGCGGAGTTATGACACTCACGTTCTCTGGAATAACCGATGCTTCCACCTATCAGAATTTGCTGAACTCAATCACCTTTACAACCACATCTGAAAGCTTGCAGGCGCGTAGCCTCTCAGTCGTTGTTCACTCCGAGGATGGGAACTCCAACCCGTCCATCACCAGTATTCAAGTTCACCCCAATCCAGATGATGGATCCACTGATGCGAGGAACCAGCTTGACGGGACAGCCGGCGACGATATTCTGAAAAGCACCGATGAAGATGATGTGATCAATGGTTTTGAAGGCAACGACCAACTGACTGCCGGAGCCGGATCAGACGAACTTACAGGTGGTGAAGGCTCTGACATCTTCTTCTTCGAGCAGCTCGACGGAGCAGCAGATCACATCACAGACTTCCAGCTGAAAACCTCTGCCGGAGGAGACAGAGATATCTTGGACCTCTCCAAACTGCTCGACGACTACGGCGAAGGTGGAACCAGCCAATACTATAATTTCACTAACCAATACGTCCGCATCGTGGAAAATCAAGACGGTCAATATGCCGTGCAAGTCGATTTGGACGCACGCGATGATGACCAGACATGGGAAACCGTCACCACATTAGACTTCCAAAACGCGGACGCAGTTGGTGCCACCTTAAGCGTTGACGTAAAAGGCTATATGCCGGAGGTCGAGCTACCAATTGAATATGCATTCCCGATGTCCTAGGCAATCTTACCAAACTTGGCAGCTGCCAAGTCGAGAATTTTGAAATAAAATCACTATTCTGCTTTGGTAGAGCTTGTTCTCCCATACGGTATGACTACACTTCTTCTGACATTGCTGCAGAGGAAATTCTATGCGTTCAGATACCCCCATTCAGAAGTTCGTCCATGCAGGAGATCATAAGATCTGTCTTCACGAATGGGCGGGCGAAGGTCCTACATTTTTGCTTCTCCATGCCACGGGATTTCATGGTCGCGTCTGGGATTACATCATCAAGCATTTTCCTGGTCGCCATGTCATAGCATGGGACATGCGCAGTCACGGGCAAAGCGACAATGCTGCCTTACCGAAACTCTGGACTGATCTGGGAGACGACTTATTCGCAGTGATCGAGCAACTCGGGCTCAATCAAGTATTCGGTGTCGGCCATTCTTGTGGAGGTCATTTGTCTATCTTGGCAGCTGCCAAGTTTCCTGAACTCTACAAAAACATTCTTCTGTTGGATCCAGTCGTGTTTCCTAAACCGCTGCTTCCGTTCTTCAAGCAAATTGCAGATCAGGACCATCCGGTTGCCCGGCGACGAAACCAGTGGACGGATGTAGACGAGATGTATGAGCGGTTCAAAACCCGCAAACCATACAACAGCTGGCTGCCTGAAATTTTGCAGGATTACTGCGACCACGGATTAGTCGCTTCAGAGCAGGGCGAAGGATACCAACTCGCTTGTCCACCAGATGCTGAAGCCGAGGTTTATCGCACTTGTTACGGAGACCACATTTATCCGCTTCTGGATGCTGTGACCATGCCAACGACAATTGTGCGCGCGCGTCGTCGGCAACCAGATGAGCCCTTGCATGATTTCTCACCATCGCCCACCTGGGAGCTGCTGGCAGAGAACATGCCCAATGCAAAAGACATTTACGTTCCTGATCACACTCATTTCCTGCCAATGGAAAATCCAGCCGCCATTTTGAACATGATGGCTCAGATGGAGAGGGGAGAGGAGATCCGGTGGCAGGGTGATGGAGCGATCTTGAACGACATGTAAAAACCAAGTTTGGCAGTGGACCTGAGGGAATTCAGAATCTGCCAAGTCAGGGGAGGGGAATATGGGGAATTTTGAAATACACGGCGCGTTGGGCTCACCATACTCAATGAAGGTGCGTGCAGCGTTCCGAGCGAAACGCATTCCACACGCATGGAAGCTCTGCGCACCTATGGGACCGAACAGCCCAACCAAGCATGTGAAGATTCCAGTCATCCCTGTCGTCAAGTATCCGGATGAGACGTGGGTGAACGATTCCACTCCGCTGCTTCTGGACCTGGAGGCAAAAGGGGAGGGGAGGTCGCTTGTTCCAGACGATCCACTGATACGGTTCGCGTGTTACCTGATTGAGGACATGGCAGACGAGTGGCTTGTGAAAGCCATGTTCCATTATCGGTGGTTTTATGAGGAAGACCGAAAGATCGTGCCGAGCTGGTTGCTTTACGACGCTTGTCTTGGTCTGGATGAAAAAACCATCAAGGCAATGGGTCAGCAGTTTGGTGCCCGCCAGATCAGCCGCATGCCAAAGGTTGGATGCACGCCGGAAACAGCGCCTATCATTGAAGCATCCACCAAGCGTATGCTTTCTATTTTGGAACAAGCGGTTCTGTCCAAGCAGCATTTCCTGTTTGGTGATATGGTCTCATTGGCAGATGTGGCTCTCTTCGGCCAGCTCTACCAACTCAAAGACGACCCAACCCCGTCTGCCATGTTGCAAAAGGAGTTCCCTTTCGTCTTCCGCTGGCTCGACCACATAGATGACGCCTCCGGTTTTGAAGGTGATTGGATCACCGAACTTACTCCGGCAGTCAAAGAGCTTCTTAAGATGGCAGGCGATACTTATCTACCGTTCCTGTTAGCGAACTCCAATGCCATCGACAAAGGGGAGGCAACCTTCACAGCAGATCTGCCAGAAGGTTTCTTTACGCAGGACATCTTCAAATACCAGAAGAAGTGCCTCGACCGCCTGCGGGATGAGTGGGTGAAGCTGACGCCTGAACATCGTGAAACACTGAGCGAGTTCCTCATTGGAGGGACAGAGATCCTCGACGTCTCACTGGTGCAGCCCGCCTCTTAATAATCGGACTTGGCAGCAATTGTTGGCAGCTGCCAAGTCATCCGCGCCCTGCCAAACTCACCTGCTTGTGCGTTACTTTTCCCCAAAATCGGCAGAAAACTGCGATGGTGTGCATCAAAATGTATCCATCAACGACGCTTATCTGCCCAAATTGTAACCGAGTTTGTCAGAGTTCAAGATGAGCGACAGCCGATTACAAAACTCAAATTGCTCTCTTTCAACTGATCCCCGATAGTCCCTTCAACGCAATCAAACAGTGTCTTTACCCCAAACGGACATGTTGGACGACCGAACCACCGGAGATCAGAATGAAAAGAATTGCTATCGCAAGCGCCGCTCTCGTTACTCTTTCTGGCGCAGCTTTCGCCGATGCTTTGACTTTTTACGACAGCAACGGCACCAAGACGATTATTCAGACAAACTCATTAACCGGATGCGTTGCCATTTATGACTCCGGACGCAATCCACTCCAGATCTGCCGAATGAATGCGGCGCCTGCTGCAGTTGTTGTACCAGCCCCAACCACAACAGTTGTCACTCCGGCCCCGGTCGCTGTCGCCCCCAAAGCATGGGACCGCCGTCAGGACAGAGCAACCGCGCGCCGTGTCATTCGCAGAACCGAAGCACGTCAGGATCTTTTTGACTAAGCTTCACCTTTAAGGTTGCCTTAAATCCCAATGCTGGCAACGGTGCCCGCCTCCTACCCGAGGCGGGCATATCTTTATGAAAATGCGAGATAACCTGAATAGAATATTTCCCAATAATTTTAATGGGTTAGTGAAAGTGTAACGACCTGTCACAAGGATCGGAACGAAGACGTTCTCTTACACTATTTGGTTTGCACTTAACGCTGCGTCCACGCACTGTTTTCATGAGCTATCGACTTACAAAAAAAGGAGCCCCCATGTTCAAGGCAATCGCTCTCTCCCTGTCTCTCCTCTTTGCAACACCTCTCATCGCTCAGGCGGATCCTGGCAAGGGTCAACGTTTGGAAATGATGGCTGAAAAGCTGCAGCTGACGGATGAGCAGAAAGAAAAAGTCCGCCCAATCATGAAGCAATCCATGGAAGAACGCCGCGCGATCCTGAAAGATGCTGGCATTGAGCGTGGCAAGAAGCCAACCCTTTCACAACTGCGCGAAGTTCGCGGTCCAATGCAAGCGTCCAGAGAAAAGATGAATGAGCAGATGGCTCAGGTTCTCAGCGCAGAGCAGATGGAAAAGTTCAGCGCGATGCAGCAGGAAATGCGCGATAAAATGAGAAAGAAATTCAAAGAAGGCAAATAAGACAGCGCGCCTACAAAAAGGGAAGGGGAGCATATGCTCCCCTCTCATATCAACCAAGTATGGTTTCAACTTTCCGCTTCAGATCAACCATTGCTTCCCGATAAGGCCCTGGTCCAAAGCTCACCCGCGAAACGCCAAGCGTTCCAAGCTTAGCGATTTCAGGCATGCCCTTCATCATGTAAGCATTCACAGGCAGTGGCACGGCCTCGCAAATCTGAGCGATCAGCTCAGGATTAGTTAAGGCCGGAATGAAGAACCCGCTGGCGCCAGCTTCGGCATAGCGCTGTCCACGCAGCACAACTTCTTCCACCAAGGCAGCATGTTTGCTTGCATCTGGTTCCTGCAAAAACAGATCAGTTCTCGCATTGATGAAAAACGGAATGCCTGCTTCATCTGCAGCGTCCCGAAAGGCTGCAATCCGCGCACATTGCTCATCAATCGAGTAAAGGCCGGAGCCGTGGACCTTCTGATCCTCAAAATTGACGCCAACTGCACCGGTTTTGATGATCCGGGCCGCATTTTCCTTCACATCCGCAGGGCTATCTGCATAGGCGCCTTCAAAATCGAGAGAGAAGGGGACATCCACGCTTTCAGCAATGCGGCTTGCGATGATTTCAACCAGGGAAAGCGGAATTTCTTCGCCGTCTCCATACCCATGCGCCGCAGCAACTGATGCGCTTCCCGTTGCAACGGCCTTGGCACCTGCCTTTGTGGCGGCCTGCGCAGTGCCCGCATCCCAAATGTTGTAGAGGACGATTGGCTCACCTTTTTTATGCAGAGCGGCGAACTGTTTTGCTTTATCAGCCTGAGACATCAATAAGGCCTTTCGATCTTGCTATTTTCAATTCAACGTCAATCAATTTCTGTTTTCGCCAGAGACCGCCGCCATATCCGGTGAGGCCTCCGTCCATCCCAATCACGCGGTGGCACGGAATAACAATGGCAATCTGGTTTGCTCCATTGGCGCGGGCAACGGCGCGGGTGGAACTGGGCTTTCCCATCTGCTTCGCCAGCTGGCTGTAGCTTTTGGTGGCCCCAATCGGAATTCGGCGCAGTTCGCGCCAGACATCCTTGGTAAACTCGGTGCCATGCATCATCAAAGGCACATCAAAATCCAGTCGCTTGCCCTCAAAGAACTCGCGCAGTTCTGACGCGATCTGATCGGTCGGCGCAGTCCGGCCAAGGCCCAGATCTCCCTTTACCTGTTTGCGCAATCGGGCAAGTTCTGCAGGCAGGGCTTTTCGGTCAGCAAACTCCAGCAGATGAAGTGCGCGGTCATCGCTCACGGCAATCATCGCGCCGAGCGGAGTATCGAACCAATCCGCCTTGAGCAGACCATCGCCTTTCAACTCTGCCGGTTTACATCCCAGCAACCGGGCAAAGGCCTGCCGGAAAGCATCTGGAGACGAGAAGCCCGAGGCCAACTGCGCATCAACCACCTTGCCACCGTCGGAAAGCGTCTCAAATCCATCACGTAACCGAGAAAGACGCGCCATTTCCAGAAACGTAATTCCGAACTGTCGTTTGAAGCTGCGGCAAACGGTGGAAGGATCTAACCCAAGCTTCGCAATATCGGACTCGGACCATTTATGGTGCGGTTTAGCTTCAAACTCACACAGCAACCGGGTCACGACTTCATCGTTCTCGGCAGACGTGCCCACCGGATGGCAGCGTTTGCAAGGGCGGAACCCAGCTTCAAAGCATTCGGAAATGGTCTCGAAGAAACAACAATTCTCAAACTTTGGCTTACGGGCGGGGCAGGTGAGGCGGCAAAACACTCCGGTTGAGCGCACACCAACATAGGCCCGGCCATCAAAGTCCGGATTTCGGTCAATCAGCGCCTGATAAAGCACTTTGTTATCTGGAAGTTCAAAAAGCATAGTTTCTTATAGATCTAGTTGCCCCCAAATGCGCACGGTTTTCGGGCGTCTATTAAGGACATCTGCTTTCATGTTACCTCAGCATCTGACCAAAGCTAATCAATAGCAGGATAGAGCAAAGCGCCGAATGCAGAAATTATGCAGTACCAGTCGGGCTCCCGATCAACCCAAGTTCAGGTTTGCAATGCGAACTTGCATAACGCGGGCAGGGGTGTAGGTGTCGGCGATGACCTCAAACTCAGCCTCGCCGCAATCAATGAAGCCGAGCTTTTGGTAAAATTGCTTGGCTTCCTCGTTCCCTTCAAGCACATAGATTCCGGCGACTTTATCCTCGGGGAACTCAGAGACAGCCTGTTTCATCAGAGCTCGGCCCAACCCTTTGCGCTGAAAGTCGCTGGCCAGATAACACGCCCAGATAAAGACCACTTCGCCGCGAAGGGCACAGGCCAAAGACCCGACGATCTTCTGCTCGCTCTTGGCAAGGTACAGATACCCGTATTCTCCAGGAACAACGCCGCCCAGATCTTCGCTTTCCAGCCTTGCAACCAATTGTTTGGTCAGCTCAGTGCCCAACTCATCCTCATGGGCCTGTGTCCAGGCCGTCGTCAGAAAATCACGAAGCTCCTGTTTGTCGTCCTCCTGAAACAACGTGATCAGAGGCATTTGCGTTGTAGCTGATCCATGAGCCATGAGTTTCACATCCAATTCTAATTGCTAAGGGCAAACCACCCAACCCAGCGCTAGTTATCTGCAACAGAGGACCCGGAGGCGGCCAGACCAAACAACGTGCGGTGCAAGGCCAGCTTTCCATCAATTGCCCGGTCAACACAAGCGCGGAAATATCCAGCTGGTCGCGCAATGCTTTCCGGATCGCGCAGGGCTTTCTCAACCGTGGTGATCAAAACCGCAGAAGCCGTATAATCGCCAACCCGTTTTCTCGCATCAAACCAGCCTTTTTGAGAGAGGCCAATCAGCAAACGCATGTCATCGGACGCGTCAATCAAACTGTTCCAGCTGGAAAGATCGAGCCCAATTGCAGCTTGAGTTTCTGCAGTTGCTGAACTGATCAACCCAAGGGAAACCTCAGACAGGAGAGGGGAGAACTGATCGCTTTCATGAGGATCAACATGTTCTGACCAGTTCAGACTTTCAGCTTTGCTCAGCTTTTGGCTTGTGGCACGAGTTTCGCTTTCTGGTTCCTCTTCAGGAGCCATTTCAAATCGGGTGTAACCTGATTTGCTTGTATTTATGGATGCGTCGTTAGACGCGTTCCGCTGTTGCTTACTTTTTTTCCAAGAGTCTTGAGAGGTTGTATTATTATATGGGGTGACATGATTGTCTTCTGCGCATGACATTTCTGAGTTTCTATCAAAAAAAACATCATGTTCAGCAACATCAGCATCACCCTTTTCTGTTGGTGTTTCCCTCATATCAAAGCGAGCTACTAAAAGCTCATGAAGCATGGTCAATGCCTCAGCGCGGTCAACAACACCCATTGGCTGATCCATCAACTCATTGAATGCGGATGCGATCTCTGAGACTTCCAGTTCTTCAAGGCTGGCAAGACGGAAAAGGTCTGCCATAGCTCTTGAAAGCCGGCTTATTGTACGCTTGGCTTCCTTTTCCTGGGCAAGACGGGCTGCAAACACAGCACCAATCTGCTTCAGTTCAGTCAGACGTTGACGTGCCGGAGAGAAATCCAGCCCATAGCCACGCTCAATCTGACGATCTTCACCCGCGCGGTAGATATAACGACGTCCCGTTGGGCTATCTTTGTAAGCAAGAACACCAGCTTCCACCAGCCTGCGTAACGAGCGCACGACAGTACGAGAGGAGCGGCTGACATACTCAGCGAGTTTTTCATTGGAAATTGCGACAAGCGGACGGCGGTCCTGTGACCAGTCCTCTGCAGCCGTCAAGCCAATCAGAATATCGAGAATATGATAGGTGGTCCCATCAATTCCCAAAGCAGGCGCGGCCTTCTTCAAAGCCATTGCGACCTCTGATTTTGTCGTCTTCACAATGTCATTGGCCATCGCCAGTTTTTGACTGGCAACCATTGCCGGCGTCAGTTTTCTGAACGACGCCACTGAACCAACAGATTGCATAGCTACACCGTTCACCTACTAAGTCTAGTAGGTGTTCTCATGGGTCAGGACGCAAAACATCCTCCCCAAACTGAGGATAAACGGGACAAACTGGCGATTAGCATGCAGAAAGACGCTTCAACACCTTGGTGAAGGGTTGATTCGTACCGCGTCTCGAAGTAATTTGAAGATGCAAAAAAGGGTTACATCGAGCGCTATCGTTTGTTTGTACCCAAGGAATTTCGGTCTTGTTGATTGCCGTCAGCAGGACCGTTTTTCTTTGGAAGAGACGTAACTAGACCGTCATGCATCCTCCTTCAGAATTTCTTCTTCAAACTCATCCATCAGATCCGGCAGGCGGCGCTTCAAAAACGCGGCAAGTTCAGGCTGCTTTTTCGCATCCACCTGAAAGCTCAGCGCATTCGGACCATCCTTCATCAGGATCTGCTTGTCGCCAATCCAGCTCTTAGCGGCTGTGGCGATAGAACCAGTTGTGACTGCTGCCGTTGTCTCGGCAGACTTGCAGGCAGACAGGATCGCGCTGAAGCGCTCGTCACTTGCAGAAAGCTCAAAGTCGGCGCTGATCATCACGGCATCAACATGGGCCTTGAATGGGTCAGGCAACTGGCCGTGATTGAAATGACCAGCAAGCTCTTCCCATCTTGGACGCCCGATCTTTGGCGCAGGGCCAATCTCGCGGACAAATTCTTCTGGCAGGGCATTCATGAGCTTGAGCAGCTTGGATACGGTTGTCGCGTCCTTACCAATCGCCTTGGAAATGACCGTCTGCGGGAATGTCTTTGCCAGACGTGAGGCAAACAACGCTGTCTCGATGAAAGACAGGTTCTTCCGCTCATGGTTTTCCTGACCCTGAGCAATCAGAAGGGCTTCATCGGAAAGCTCTTTGATGATCCCGCGAACCGAGATGCCAAGGTCTTTACAGGCGCGCCAACGACGGTGACCAAATGCGATCTGATAACGATCCGGCAGGTCCGGATGCGGGCGCACCAGAATAGGCACCTGCTGGCCGCTGGCAGAGATGGAGGCCTTGAGCTTCTCAAAATCCTCATCATTGGCCACAACCATTCGGTCAGACACAAAGGACGGGTCAAGGTCTTCCGTGTTCAGCTCATGCGCGACACTGCCGTCCTCGATCATCTGACGCAGCTTTTCGTTCTCCTTCTCCACGTTGGAGAAGGTGTTGCGCATAGACTTGATCGCCCCCGGAGAGACGCGTTGCTTCGTTGTCGCCGTCATGGACGGGGCAGGGCCGGGCGATTTCGCCAGCTCAGCCGGATCAACACCGCCAAACATGGCACGCATCTTCTTGGAACGATCAGTTGCCTTGTTCATGGACGACCCCATACCTGTTTGATCAGTTGGAACACTTCCGTATTGGCTGCATCGACCGATTCAAGAGCACGATTGAGGGTATCGCGGGTCATGTTTCCGCGCTCAACCTCGTAAAGGCTCTTCTTTTCCAGTCCCGCATTGGCAATCGCTGTGGTCTCCACAATGGACGCCGCCAACACATCCTCACCAAAAAGACCTCTCAAAAGCGCTGCAACGTTCACCTGCGGCACGTCATGGGGTGTATGGCGTGTGAGCAGGTAACGCACAAAATCGTGGCTCAGGGTGCCGCCAGCCTCTTCAATCACCGCCAGCAGTTCTGAGGTCATGGAGAGGAACTGGTTCATGGATGACACGTCCAGCATGGCTGGATGCACGGTGATGACGATTCCGGTTGCTGCATAGAGCGCGCCAAGGGTGAGATACCCCAGCTGTGGCGGCGCATCGATAAGCACAACATCATAATCATCTTCCACCTCCTTCAGGACGGTCGCCATGCGGCGGAAGAACATGCCATCGCCGCGCGAAAGCCCTTGAGCAATTGCCTGCGGGGTTTCGTGCTCATATTCCATCAGTTCCAGGTTACCGGGGACAAGATCGAGTCCATCAAAGTAAGTTTTGCGGATAACATGGCTGAGTGGAACGCGCTCCTCGTCGTCATAACGGATCGCGGCATAAAGCGTCTGGTTCTCGTCAACATCGAACTCTGGCTGATAGCCAAACATGGCAGACAAGGAGGCCTGCGGATCAAGGTCGATGGCGAGCACACGCAGGCCCTGAAGCGCAAGATAGTGCGCTAAATGGACGGTTGTGGTGGTCTTTGCAGAGCCGCCTTTGAAGTTGGCGACGGCCAGAACCTGCATCTTCTCGCCATGACGGCGGCGCGGGTCCAGACGCAGGGCATCTGAAGGGCGTTTTTCAGCCAGATAACGACGTAATTCGTTGATCTGAGGAAGGGTATAAATGCGTCTGCCGTTATCCAGCCTTTCGGGGATAACTGCTTCGCCGTTGAGTGAAAGCTGGCGCAAACTGGATTCGGCAACGCCGAGCAGGCCTGCAACCTCGCGCGAAGAAAACGTCTTCAGCTTCTTCATAGCTTCAGGCGGATACATCTTCTCCCTTAAGGATTGCAGTTGCCGTGACAACAAGTCAGAATGGCGTGCAATCTTCTCAGCAGAAGTTTCATCATGTTCAGCAGCGAGCAGCATATTGCCTCTTAACCTCTATGACGGTTTTGAAGTTCAGAGCGAAAATAATCCGTCACAGCGCATCCTTCTCCGTTTCAAAACCCGCGTCAATATCTTTATAGTTAACGAGTATTAACCAATATTAAGAGTTCGTTAAGGTTCTTTCCACTGTCCTTGTACTGCGGAACCGGTAAATTACCAGATATTGCGTAAACCACCGATTTTACAGCAACATTTCCATAATTAGACAAAACAATCTTATTAAGAAACCTCACTTTCGCCAAGCCAACAAAAAAACTTAGGTATGACGGTTTATGTGCAAAAATCGATGAAATACCGATTTGACAGTTCGAACCTTCCTCTCAACCGGCAGTGTACACGTGAATCAGTCATAGATTCGCACTGAGTCCTAAAGCACCCAAGTACACGCAAAAACCTAAACCATTAGAGCTTTCCCAAGTTCCGCAAGGCTTTGGCGAGAACCTGTCTTGTATGGTCCGGCCCAACCGGTTTCGTCCTGTTTTGTCCTGATTTCCAGCTGATCTTGGGGGGCCTGTGGTTTCCGCTGTCAAACTTCATCTTTATCGTGTGTCCAGTTCAAACAATGAAGTGGTCTTTTCCAAAGGTGCCCTTCAAAAAATCGGCGCCACAGCCGGTGAACACCTGTCCTTCAAGATAGGTGCCTGTCACCGATTTTCTGCCAAAACGGCAATCAACACCGAGCGCAGGTCAGCCCTTGGCCTGCCAGCAGATGTGTTTGACGAACTCGGCCTTGCACTTATTGATGGCCTTCACGTTAAGCGGGACGGGGACACCATCCACATCGGCCCGACCATTGGCATTATGGGTGCGGGCAAGTTTGATCCTGAGCGTCGCCACCAGCAGGACATGCTGACATACGCTCAAACCTGCGGCTACATCGCCTTTCTGTTTTCGCCTGAAGATTACAACTGGGCGACAAACACAATCACCGGGGAGACCATGCCTGGCCACCGGCAGCCCGGTCTGCCCCTGCCCACCGCCATTTATAATCGCATTCACACCCGCGATGAAGAGCACAAACTACGTGTGGAAGCGGTGAAGAACCGGATGCGCGCTCTGGGCTCTCACATCTACAATCCCGGCTTCTTTGATAAATGGGAGGTGCATGAGCACCTGATGTACGGGCAAAAGCTGCGCAAGTATCTGCCCGAAACCCACCGAGCACCGACACCACCGCTTTTAAAGAAGATTCTGGACCGCCATCACTCTGCTTATCTCAAACCCGTCGACGGGCGAGGGGGCAAACTGCTGATGCGCTTGTCCAGGCGCGATAAAGGCTACCGCTTGCAATGGTTGACCGATCTATCCTGCCCGCATGCGGATTTCATGCAGCTGGAAGACGCGTTTGAGTTCGCCTTCAGTCATACGTCACTGGACCAGTATCTGGTGCAGCAAAGTCTCGACTTTTCTTCGTTCGATGGCAGGTCTGTCGATTGCCGCGTTCAGATGCAAAAGGACATCAGCGGCACATGGCGCTGCTTGATGATCGGCCCAAGGGTCTGCGCGCACGGTTGTATCTCCTCCCACTTCAGCCAGGGTGCGGATGTGATTGATCCGGATGACTACTTCACCAACGCGTTTGGCAAGAAGGCCGAGGCGGTGAAAGCGGCTGTCGAGGAATGCGGTTTCGCCATTGCCCATCGTATGGACGACTATCACACCTCTCCAATCGGGGAACTGGGACTGGATATAGGCGTCGACAAAACAGGTTGCCCCAAGCTACTCGAGATCAACGCCAAGCCCGGACGCATGATCTTTCTCGATCCGCGCCACGCAGAAGCAAGAGTGACAACGTTGGAGGCCAGCATCGATTATGGTGCGTTTCTTTCCGGCTTTGGCGACGAGCCTGAGTGACGAGCGGCAAAACATATAGATGTCAGGAAGGTCTTAGCGCTCCGGTTACTTTGATTGCTGTTTGGCCTGTCAGGCTCTCACGTGTTGAGCAAAAACATACCGCATCTGTACTAAAACAACTCTTTGAGCATCTACGCGAGCAAGATCACGACGAGAGTTCAGTCGCATCTGGAGGTCACTGTGGCGCGGAAACTAAATGAATCCTCAGCAGTCATCGTCGGAGGCACATCCGGCATCGGATTTGCTTCTGCCAAAACACTCCTCCAATCCGGTCTTCAAAAACTCACCATTTGCGCACGGGACGTCACCAAGGGCCGCAACGCCCTGAGCAAACTTGCAGCAGAGTTTCCCGGCGCTTATCTGCATTTTGTGCAATGCGACGCCTCTGACCCGGGCCGCACAGAAACCGCCATTACCCATGCGGAACTGGCTATGGGGCGAATCGATGTGCTGGTCAGCACCGGTGGCGGAGGGGTCATCCCCAGACCATTGCATGAGCTGAAACTGCAAGAGCTCATGCCCACAATCACCTCGCTCATGAGCAGTATTCTGCACCCAATTCATGCGGTTTATCCGGTCATGACGAAGCAACGCTGCGGTTCAATTATTTGTTTAACCTCGGATGTTTCCATAATCCCGACCTTTGGCAGCACAGCCGTCGGGTCTGCAACAGCAGGCATCTCCATGTTCTGCCGTGCCCTAGCGGTAGAAGCCAAACAGCATTGTATCCGGGTCAATTGTGTCAGCCCAAGTGTTGTACGTGGAACCCCTCTTTATGATAAGCTTCAAAGAGATCCTTTTGCTGCAAGCCTCATCTCAAAAGTCGAACAGAACGCTCATCTGGGCGTCATCAAGCCCGACGAAGTAGCCGAAGCGATCAACTTCTTCGCCGGTCCGGGCTCTGCTAAAATAACAGGACAAATCATTAGCGTTTCCGGAGGAGGTACACCGATTTAGATTTTACAGGTCACCAGTCCTATGGAAAGTTTAGAACGCACTTTTACCCTTTCTGAAATGAGCGAAACCCCCGATTTCATTCCCACCATTGCCCATCGCATCTGGCAGACCTGGTGGCGAGACGTAGGCGTTTTGCAAGACGAGATCGAAGTCAAAGTCCACGCAGCTCTTTGTCCTGAAGCTGTCCCCACCGCCTTTGTTGCTCACCGCGACGGAACATACCTTGGCAGCGCATTGCTGATTGAAAGCGACTTTGCCGCCCGTCCTCAACTGACACCATGGGTTGCAGCTGTGTGGACAGAGGAAGTTCATCGCCGCGAAGGTATTGGCACAGCCCTTGTTGCACGGATGGCCCAACTGGCGTTTGAAAACGGGTACTCACGTGTGTATCTGTGCGCCTCAGACGACAACACGCCGTTCTATGAGAAAATGGGCTGGCGCGTGCTTGAGTATCACGTCAAACAGTTGAACGTGCTGGCGCTGGATAAACCTGCCTCGTCATAAGCTGGGTGGGCGTAACACCAAGGCGTTTTTTAAAAGTCGAGCTCATATGTGCGTGGGAAGAAAACCCGCAGGTATAAGCAATCTGGCTGAGAGTGCTGTGTGGTGCGCCAAGAAGTTTGCGCGCGCGCGCCACGCGTCGCTCCACCACATAATCGTGGGGCGTTTTGCCAGTGGCGCCTTTGAACGCACGGTTGAAAAAGCCCGCTGACAGGTCCACACATGCTGCCAGATCAGACATGGACATCTGCCGGGCAAGGTGATCTTCGACAAACTCTTCCACCCGCTTCAACCGCGTATCTGTCATAGACGCTGCGGATGGAGGATCTTGATAGGCGCCCGCCTGAACTTGCTCCACCACATCCAGCAGGGCATAAAGCTGAGCTTCAATTGCTAAGGTGTCCTGAGGCTCAGCTGAAAGAAGTGCCTTGCGAAGATGAAAAGCAGCTTTGATCGCATCAGGCGAGATGGCATGGTTGAAGCGCATCTGCTCTCCGCGATCAGGCAGGAGTTCAGCTGGTACTGTAAAAGTCAGATACTCCCCACCGCGCTCGCTCTCCGAGGTGACATCGCATCCCTTCGGCACAAAGGCGAGGCTGTTGGGCCGAGTCCAGAAATCAACCCGGCGATCGCTGTCAAAAGAATGCGCCCCGCGCTGGCTTTCAAACGCAAACCCGATTAAGGCCCGCGCTGCCGTGTAGGCAACAGCATAGGCGCTGCTTGGCAACAACTGCAGCTTCCACTTGCTGATAATGTCCCGCGCTGAACTCATAGCCTCAGTTGCTTCAATAGGTTCATTTGATTTCCGACGCATTATCTATAAGCCGACTAACCCACGGCAAACAAGGGGACATTGGCCAAAGGCGTTTAGGTCAGTATTTTGAAAGCCATCATCGGCGTCAGGTTGTAAGCTCATGGCAAAGTGTTTTTAACTGCCAAAAGGAAATCGAATGCCGCTGTTTTCACTAGAGGATCTGGAAGCTGCCCACACCACGGTTAAGCAGTTTGTCCCTGAAACCCCGTGTTATGCATGGCCATTGCTGAAGGAACGTAGTGGTGTTGATGTTTTCGTAAAGCATGAAAACCATACGCCAACAGGCTCGTTCAAGGCTCGTGGCGGGTTCACCTATGTGGATGCCTTGATGAAATCTGCGCAAAAGCCAACTGGACTGGTGACGGCGACGCGTGGCAATCATGGTCAGTCCGTTGCTCTTGGCGCGAGCCGAAATGGTGTTCCATCTTATATTGTTGTGCCCGATGGCAACTCACTGGAAAAGAACGCTGCTATGCGCGCGTTTGGGGCCAATGTGATCATTGCCGGCAAGGATTTTGATGAAAGCCGCGTGGTTGCGCAGCAACTGCAGGAAAAACACGGCTATCACATGGTGCCTCCGTTCCACGAGAACATCGTCAAAGGTGTCTCCACTTATGCGCTGGAGCTGTACCGTGCGGTTGCTGATCTGGATGTGGTCTATGTGCCGATTGGCATGGGCTCCGGCATTTGCAGCCTCATCACGGTTCGTGATCTGCTCGGCCTGAAAACCAAGATCATTGGCGTGACCGCTAAAAACGCAGCTGCCTTTGCACTGTCCTTTAAAGCTGGCAAGGCAATTCAGACAGACACAGCTAACACCTTCGCAGATGGGATGGCCTGCCGCGATCCGCAGGCACAGCCGCTGGAGATCATCCTGAAAGGTGCGGAAGATGTGGTCAGCGTGAGCGAGGCGCAGATTGCTGAAGCGATGGCCGCCTACTACAAAGACACCCACAATCTGGCAGAAGGCGCAGGGGCAGCATCACTAGCCGGCCTGATGGCGAACAAACACAATTTGCAGGGCAAACGGGCAGGTGTGATCCTGACGGGCGGCAATATTGACCTGACCACCTTCCTGAGTGTGATGAACACCCACTTGCAGGCAACTGGTGAACTTGCACCAGCCTAACAAAAAGGCCGGAGAGACCTGTTTGCTCTCTCCGGCCTATTGATGAATTAAGCCTGATCTTGCTGAGGTTTGAGCTCCGGCTCTTCCTCTTCAACTGGCGTGTCAAACGACAAGAACCGTTTGTTTGCCCAGGCAATACCAACCAGTGTTAGTCCAAGACCAATGAACGATGTCGCGCGGGCAAGACCATAAAGACCCGACATGTCGATGAAGAACACTTTCAGGCAGGTGATGATAATGAACGCCAGTCCAGCCTGCCCAACTCGTTTACGTTGCTTCACTGAGGCAAACGCGATCAGCCCAACTGAGAAGATCAGCATCGCGACGGTGTAGCTGTAGAGTTCTTCCAGGACCACACCGGGACCTGTCAACACAGGGCCCTGCCAGAAGGCGCGGATTTCCAACCCGACAAACATAACCAGCAAGACGCCCGCCAGACCGCGTGTCACGTTTTGCAGGTAAGCCTCACGGGTCCAGAAGCGCTCAGTTGCCAGCAGCAATGCCAGAGCAGGATACAGATAGGCAATGGAGAGGCTATCAATCGGGAAGTAGCCGAAGACGTGGTCCCGTTCCAGTGGGTTCATCACAATCGCAACCAGACAGTTCAACACTGCAAGGGCCCAGTACCAATGGAATAGCCCTCGTCTCAACTTGGCAAAGGAATTTGAGAAGCTCATCCGCTTCAGCTGAACGGAAACCTGAATTGCCAGAACAAAGGCATAGGACCCATGCATCACATACATGGGCATGTCGCCCTGATCGCGGTAGAACACCTGAAGCAAGGCGCAGAAGAACAGGGATAGGGCTGCCCAAACAGTCGTTTCAAACACAACTGCTTCGCTCTCATCCCCGCGCTGCTGGCCGCGCCACCAGCCAAATGCGCTGAGCGCGAGCACTGGCAGGAACAGCAGCGAAATGTCTGCGTACCCCGCTTCGCCAAATCCGTCTATGTAACGTTGCGTGGTGAAGAAGACCATGCCACTCAGGTAAGCAAAGAACGCCTTTCGCGCTATGCTAAGCCCGAACAGATCTGAGATTTCGAGAACCGCAACGGCTCCGATCATGAGAACCATCGGAAGCGTGATCTCGCCAAAAAAGTAGTAGGCAAATGGCAAGAATAGCAGGAAGGCAAGGGCAGCACTGCCCTCAGTTCCAAACTCAAACTTATGCGCTGACTTGCGGAAATAGACCGCCACGCAAACTTGCAGAGCAAGCGCAAACAGGTAGCCAAAGGCTCCGATAGCGCTCAGCAGCTCTGGCGCGTGCAGGACCGTGTAGACAAAGTAGACCCCCGCGCCAAGCCCCGGCAAGGCGACGGCAGACCAGTTCCAGAACCACGCACGCGTGGAGGTTTGGCCACGTAACAAGCTGCCTCCTGTCACCGCTGTGATCGTAACAGCCAAAGTGGCAAGATAGAACAGCTTATCGTCTGGCACAGATTGCCAGGCCAGCGCCTTCGGCATCCACATCATCAACGCAAAGCCTGCAAGCAGTGCTGGTCCAATCAGATCAAGGCTTTCCGCTTTACTCAAAAAGAACACATGGGCGACCAGCAAACCAGCAAACATCAGCGTCATTGGCCGTGCCAGACCCATGTCTTCACCCGCAAAGAACAACCCGGTCAGCAGCACGAGACCTGTCACGGCGTAGCTTAGCAAAGCTGGATAGGTCTTCTTGTAGTCCCAAAACGCGTTGTCCAATGGCCAGCAAGAGATCGCTGATTTCGGCGGAAAACCAAAGGCAGGCACCGTAATTGTCAGCGCAAGAATTGCGGCCAGCATAAGCGGTGTCAGTTGTTGCTCCGGCATCTGGATCTGCAACAGGAATACCCAGACGAAAACGGAAAGGACGCTGAGTGTGGAGAGCCAGATCCAGCGCTGCAAGCGTTCAACCGCAAAACTTGTTGCCAGCACCATCGCAAAATAGAGATAGAGCAAGGCGGACGGTTCTGACCCACCCACCAGCAGCGGGGAGTAATAGGCCCCAAGAATACCAATGGTCGCCAGCACTGGGCCGTAAAGAAGACCACCACCAATCGCGAGCCAGGACACAAGCGCCAATCCGATGAAGGTGGTCGTTGGGCCAATCAACCCATAAAGCGAATAAGCGCCCACTGTGGCGCCAAACAGAGACGCAAGACCACCACTGGCCGCCGCAACCAGCGGGCCGAACGGATCAACATGCGCCTCTTTCTGCCGGAAGCGGAAGAACTCGGAGCCAGCAATCAGCAAGACACCAAAGGCCAACGCACAGCTGATGCGCATGGCTGGTGAGAGGACGCCGTTCTCAATTCCGTATTGAACAAAGAAGATACCGCCGAAAGCAAGCGACAGCGCACCCAGCCAGACAACCCAGTTTTTGCGGACATTGTCGATAACGCTGCGGGCAACACCGGTAAACCACGCTTCAACCGGATCAGCCTTTGGCTGAGGTGGCGCAGATTGATGCGAGCCTGCCTTCTGCTCAGATTTTGGAGCGTCTTTCTGGGCATTTTTCTGAGCAAGCGTGTCGCGTTTCTCAGGCTTATGCTGCTCCTCACCAGTACCTTTCTCAGAGACTGAAGCCTGCTCAGAAGCTAGAGCAGCCCGCTTTACAGCCTGTGCTTTTGCATCCTCTTTCGGTGCTTCTTGTGCAGCGATGCTACTCGGCACAGGAGGTGGCGTTGGTTTCGCCACTTCACTCCTGGTATCCACGTCTCTCATCCATGGCTTCTTCGACACAGACGGCACATAAGTTTCACGATGCGTCGCTGGCTTTTCAGCAGCAGTTGGAGCAGTCCCCACATTTGGAGGCTGGCCCTGCAACTCAGCCATGCTCTTGTGCAGCTCTTTCATCTGCGCATTCAAAAAAGTGAGTTTGAGCGCAATATCTGAGAGGCGGTTATAAAATGCGAATGCCACGCCAAGGAAAACGGCGACAGCAACAATAATTATGAGTTCCATGAAAACCTGAGGAAGCAAGACTTAAAGAAAAAAAGACTGCGGCAAACCTACACGCATTGCCCGTTAAGAGCCACGACAATTTTTCCTGTGCCTGACCTGCAGCAGTCTCAGCTGGCCTCAGAAGCTTCAAACAAAAAACAGAGGACACCGCCGCATCCTCTGCTTTCAAATTGTACTGTTGGGGGAACGGTACATTCAGACCCTAAAGGCCAAGCTGTTCCTTTAGTCCGCCGATGAATGTTGCATCATCCAGTGCTTTGCGGTTGTCGAGAAACTGGACGGCATCTGCCCCAGCACGATAGCGCAGGGTATCGGTGCCGTCCGTGACAGCGGTATAGATGACGTCTGCCACAACGCTTGGTGCGGAAGGCTGCATGCCTCCGTTCATGGCTCCAAACAGCGCTTGCACAACACCTTGGTATTCCGTCATGCTCTCGTCATTGGTGAAGTCGAAAGAACGACCGGCGAAATCGGTGTTGATCATACCGGGCTCAACAATCTTCATCTTGATGCCAGCAGCCTCAAGTTCAAAGTGAAGCGCTTCTGAAATGCCTTCAACCGCAAACTTTGTGCCGTGATACAGCGCGCCGAGCGGGAAGGTCATCTGGCCACCGATGGAGGAAATGTTCACAATCGTACCGGATTTGTTGGCGCGAAGGTGGGGCAGGACACCTTTTGTCACGGCAATCAGGCCGATGACGTTGGTTTCAAACTGGCGGCGTACTTTCTCCATGGAAAAGGCTTCCAGCGGACCATAAGCGCCATACCCGGCGTTGTTGAGCAGCACGTCAATTTTGCCAAAGCGCGCGATGCCCTCAGCAATAGCCGTTTCAATGGAAGCTTCATCCGTCACATCCAGACGGGTCACAAGAGTATTATCAAGCTGCGTCAGCTCCTCTTCCTTTTCGGGCTGGCGCATGGTTGCAATCACGTTCCAGCCTTTGTCGTGAAAGGACTGTGCAGTGACCTTGCCAATGCCAGAGGACGCGCCTGTGATGAGAATAGTGTTGGACATGAGAAACTCCTGAAACCTTATGCGAGATGTCTTTCGGGAACTCGCTTGTTATTCTTCGTCTCTGTCAAACTAGGGATGCGGTTGGATCGGTTCAAAGCCATATCGCGCCAAATGACTCGCAAATGACGCCAAACTTAAATCTGTCAGGGTGCAGAACGAGAATGGACGAGAAACAGAACAAAACATGAGGCCGGAACCACCAAGATCGGTACAACTGCCGAGAGCTGTTCGACCAATTACCAGCGGGCTGCGTTAACGGGTCGCAACTCCATTCCTGCTATTACAGGCTACAAAAAGCCACAGAGAAGTGGGTATTCTGGCTCAGCTGATTGGCAATGTCCTGAGGGACAAAAGAACAGACGAGATTTCTGCCACTGCCGCTGCCAGTATTTTGGAGCCGATTATGCAGAACGGACTGGAACACAGCACAACAACGCGTGAACTTCCTGTCTCCCAGCAGCCGGAGGTCGACTATGTGCGCGTCCGCTTTGCCGGAGACTCGGGCGACGGCATTCAAATGACGGGCACGCGGCTGGCTGAAAGTGCCGCCAGATTTGGCAATGACATTGCGACATTCCCGGATTTTCCGGCGGACATCCGCGCCCCAAGCGGTACGATCTACGGTGTCTCAGCTTATTCCCTCAATATCGGCCACACCGAGGTGGACACGTTTGGTGATGAAACTGACGCACTTGTGGCGTTGAACCCGGCAGCCCTGCGCAAGTATCTGGAAGGTGTGAAGCAGAACGGTCTGCTGATCATCGATATGGATGCCTTTACCGAGCGCGCCATCACCAAAACAGGTTTTTCTACCAATCCGCTAGAAGATGGGTCACTCTCCAGCTTCCGCGTGCTGCCGCTGGAAATCACCAGCAACACAGAAAAAGCGCTGAAGGAAACCGGCCTTTCCGCAAAGGATGCGCGGCGCAGTAAGAACATGTGGACCCTTGGTCTGGTCCTCTGGCTGTTCGAGCGTTCCACCGCAGATGTTGAGCATTGGATCGAGCAGAAGTTCCACAAAAAGCCTGATGTGGCCAAAGCCAACATCATGGCATTGCAGGCAGGGCATCTTTACGGAGAAGTCACCGATCTGCCGCCGGATGTTTCTCGCTACCGCATTCAACCAGCCCCATTGATGGAAGGCGAGTACCGCTCCATCAATGGCAATGAAGGCATGGCCTATGGCCTTTATGCTGGCGCCACCCTTGCTGATCTTGAACTGTTTTACGGCTCCTACCCAATCACGCCAGCATCACCATTGCTGCACACCGTGGCAAAGTTGAAGGAGTTGGGTGCGATTTCGTTTCAGGCGGAAGATGAGATTGCCGCCATCTGCGCAGCTATTGGCGCTTCTTATGCCGGACATCTAGGCGTGACGGGTTCTTCCGGTCCCGGCATAGCACTGAAGACGGAAGCAATCGGCCTTGCCATCATGACAGAGCTGCCGCTGGTAATTGTCAACGTCCAGCGCGGCGGTCCTTCCACTGGCCTGCCAACCAAGACGGAACAGTCCGATCTGTTTCAGGCCATCTGGGGCCGCAACGGGGATGCACCGCTGCCTGTCATCGCACCAGCCCATCCGGGTGAGTGCTTTGACATGGGTGTGGAAGCAGCCAAGCTGGCCACAAAGCACATGACACCACTCATGGTGCTCACTGATGGCTACATTGCCAATGCCAGTGCCCCATGGAAACTACCGGACTTCAGTGATCCAGCCTATGCTCCATTCCCGGTCAAGAAAGCCACAGATCCAGAGGGTTTCCTGCCCTATGACCACGATCCCGACACCATGGCCCGCCCATGGGCAGTGCCGGGCACTGCTGACCTGATGCACCGCATTGGCGGGCTGGAGAAGCAGGCGGGCAGTGGCAACATCTCGTATGACGGCGAAAACCACCAGCTTATGACCCAGATCCGCGCCCAAAAGCTGGAGGCGATCGCGAAAAGCATTCCGCCGCAGCATGTGGAATCCGGAGAAGCCACCGGCAAACTGGCTTTGCTTGGCTGGGGCTCCAGCTGGGGTCCAATCCGCGTGGCCGCCCGCCGTGCGGAGCTGGAAGGCAAGTCCGTCTCCCACATTCACCTGCGCCACCTCTGGCCTTTGCCGCCTAATCTGGAGGAGCTGCTCTCAGGGTTTGATCGAGTGATCATTCCAGAAATGAACAATGGCCAGTTGGCAACGGTTCTTCGTAGCCAGATGGATGTTCCGGTTGAGAGCGTTTCCTGCGTGAAGGGACGTCCATTCCTCGTCCGTGAGATCGCCAAAATCATTGAGGACGCGCTGGGAGCTTCATCATGACTGACCTGAAACCAAAAGATTTTGCCAGTTCTCTCGATGTTCGCTGGTGCCCGGGCTGCGGTGATTACGCAGTTTTGAAAAGCCTGCATAAGATGCTGGCAGACACAGGCGCAAAGCTGGAAGACACCCTGTGCGTTTCCGGCATCGGTTGCTCCTCCCGCTTGCCATACTACATGGCAACCTATGGCTTCCACACAATCCATGGCCGTGCACCTGCCATTGCGTCGGGTGCAAAGCTTGCTAATCCAGATCTGGATGTGTGGGTGTTCACCGGCGATGGTGACGGCCTGTCCATCGGCGGCAACCATCTGCTCCACGCGCTGCGCCGAAATCTCGATATGCAGATCGTGCTGTTTAACAACCAGATTTACGGCCTGACCAAAGGCCAGTACTCGCCAACCTCGCAAAAGGGCATGCGCACGCCGAGTTCTCCAGGTGGCACAGTGGAAATGCCGCTCAACCCGGCTCGCTTTGCCATTGGGGCAGGCTCCAAGTTCATCGCCCGCAGCATTGACACACAGGCCAAAGTGCTTGGCCCCATTTTGCAAGCGGCCCGCGACTTTGACGGCACCGCCTTCGTGGAAGTGCTGCAGAACTGTGTGATCTTCAACGACGGTGTGTTTGATCACCTGAAAGATAAGAAGCAGGGGCCAGACCACACTATCGTTGTGGAACATGGTCAGCCCATGGTGTTCGGTGTCAATAAAGACAAAGGCATCCGCGTAAAACCCGGCGGCTTTGGACTGGATATCGTTTCATTGGAAGAAGACGGCGTGACCGAAGCAGATCTGCTGGTCCATGACGAAACCAACCACGCCCTGGCCGTTGCATTGGCTGAGCTGGGAGAAAAAGACGGCGAACCAACCGTCCTCGGCATCCTGTTCCGCGAACAAGCCACCGAATTCGGCACCGCCAGCCGCATCGGCCTGCCAGAAAAGCCCTTGAGCATGACCGAAAAACTCATTCACCTCTCTGCAACCCTGCGTGCAGCAGAAACGTGGGATGTGGAGGAGGACGCGGCTTAACGCGTCCTTCACGTTCAAAACCGGAAAGAGCCTGCAAACATGACCGTTTGCGGGCTCTTATCTTGACAGGAGGAGTTTCACCTCCCACGTCTTCGGCCAGTACGAGATACAGGGACTAGACATGACACTTGAACAGATCTGGCAGGAGTATCGTGCGGCGCTCAAAGCCTTTCTGCATTCAAAGCTGAGCAATCCGGCGGATGTAGATGACCTGTTGCAAGATATTTTGATCAAGACATTTGAAAAGCGCAGTGAGCTGCAAGACCAGACTGCACTCAAATCCTGGCTGTTTCAGGTGGCCAACAACGCGATCATTGACCATTACCGCAAGAATGCCACGCGCAGTGACACCTCCGCGGCGGAAGACTGGCACAAACAAGACGCTGCCAGCATTGAGCAGGATCTGGCCGTTTGCATTCGCCCGTTCATTGCCTCTTTACCGGATGACAGCGCGCAGCTTCTGACGCGCATTGATCTTGACGGCATCTCACAAAAGGAACTGGCCGCAGAAATGGGCATCAGCTACTCCACGTTGAAATCTCGCGTCCAGAAAAGCCGCAGTGAAATGCGCAAACTCTATGAAGACTGCTGCAAGATGACTTTGGACGCCAAAGGCCGTGTCGCAGATTATCAAGAAAAATCTGATAGTTGTAAAAATTGCTAGGGCGTATTCCCGAAAAGTGGACACCGGCTTTCCGATAAGAATACGCAGGCAAAAGTAAATCCAAACAGACCGTGAGCCTCCTAAAATCAGTCTGACTTGGATTTTATTTCGTCTTTTTCCGTCCTCGCCCGTCTAACAAGCGAAACTAAATGAGGACATTAAGATGCTCAAAATCATCAGCTATAAAATCTGCCCCTTTGTCCAGCGTGTTACGGCCATGCTTGAAGCGAAGCAGATGCCTTACCAGATCGATTACATAAGCCTGAAGGACAAGCCAGACTGGTTTCTGGACGTCTCTCCAAACGGAGAGGTGCCAGTTCTGATCACCGTGAACGGCACAGCCCTGTTTGAGTCCGATGCCATTGTTGAATACATCGACGAAATAACACCGCCAATGCACCCAGGATTCACACCAGAGCAGAAAGCGATTGAGCGGGCATGGAGCTATCAGGCCGCCAAGAACTATCTGGTCCAGTGCAGCACCATGCGCAGCCACGACAAGGCAACGCTGGAAGAGCGCGCTGAGAAGCTGAGCACACTGTTTGGCAAGGCTGAGCAGCAGCTTTCAGGCGAGGGCTTCTTCTCTGGCGCAGAGATCGGCAACGTTGACATGGCATGGCTACCACTGCTGCACCGTGCTGATATCATAAAACGTCACGCAGGCTATGACTTCGTGAAGGACTTTCCTGCTGTGAAAGCATGGCAGAAACGCCTGCTCGAAACAGGTCTGGCAGAAAAGTCCGTTTCTGAGGACTTCGAAAAACTGTTCGCCGAATTCTATCTCTCCGACCAGACTTATCTGGGCTCTGGAAAGTGTTGCGACACTCCAAAGGTGGATGTCTGCAAAACAAGCGCTTGCTGTTAAGCCTGAGAGCGAGAAGAGCGGCCCCAATCCGTTCTTCTTTGCAGGACGCACAGGTTAATTCTGGAAATGCCCAAGCTGCCATAAACACACCACTATTTCGCGTCAGTGAAGTTCAGTCGTGCTGCGGTTTGCTTGATAAAACATGCTCGCACCGCGATCTTTCAAAAATCACTTTGCGATGTTTTATAATGACAAAAAAGCCCTTCTTCCTTACCACAGGTGCCGCTCTCGGCCTCTTCCTGTCAGCATTCCCCGCCGCTGCGCAACTTGATTGCAGCAACAAACCTGCCTTGCAAGAGCGCTTCACTCTTCAAGGAGCTCTGGTCAAGCAAACCGGTTCCGCGTTGGAATGGAAACGCTGCGCAGAAGGCATGACGTGGGAAAGCGATCGTAAGAGCTGTTCCGGTGAACCAATGCAGGTTGGGCAAGACATCGCTGCCTCTCATTTCGCGGAGAACAGGGAGGGCTGGCGTCTGCCAACAATCCGCGAGCTTTATGGCCTGCTGGATACCACCTGCGCCGATAAAGACGAACTGCACGCCCTGTTTCCAGACCTTACAGCACCAGCCTTCACCGACTACGCCGACTTCTGGTCCGCCACTGGAGACCAGAAGCTGAAAGGCATGTACTACTATCTGGACTTCGTCACCTACGCCCTAGACTTCCACAGCCAGGGCTACTCTCTGGCCGTCCGTGCCGTTCGCGACACAAAGTAACCTTCACTCCGCAAACAGAAAATGGTCCTCCCACTCTGACCGTGCGATGGTGTCACCTGTAAGGAATTCCAGTGCGGTGACGAGGTTGGTGGTGGGGTTGTAGGTGCATTTGTAGGTGAGGTGGTACCAGTCGCCCTTGCTGCGGAAGGCTGCGCCGTCTGCGCTGACGGAATTGCCGAAGACCACCGGGTCTTTATAAGCAAAGGCGACCACGCGTTCCGGGTTGAAGCTCTCGTTCCATAACTGGATTTGCTCCATCACTTCCAGATTGCACAACTGCTCGCGTTGGTCGGAGGGGTCAAACAGAACCAGCGACTCTTTCAATTCTTTGTTTTCAGGCGCGTCCAGCAAACGGCCCAACTGAAAGTGCTGCGCAATAACAGGCTGCGGAGTTTGGATGACTTCTTCTCTCACAACTGGCGGCGGCAAAGGTTGCGGGGCTGCTTCTTCCAGTGGAGCAGAAGAGAGGGATGCCGTTGGTGGTTCTTGTGGGATTGGCGGTGCGATGAGTTGCTCAAACTGAGCAGTGCCAATGAGCTCAACGCCAATGCTTTTGACCGGGCTTCCCCGAAAGCTACGAGGCAGGTGCGACATGGCCAGCACCCAGTAGGCGAACAGATGCACCATTAAAGAGGACGCAAACACCAGCGTATAGGTCTTGTTGGACCCCGCAATGACATAGCTGTTTCTGTCTGCTTGCAATGCGTGCAATGAATCAATCCTGTGTCCCGCCACTCGATATGGTCAGACTCAAGGCAGAACAAGGCAAAAATCCGGCAGAGCCTCTCACATTTCAACTTACCCGCAACTGATTGAACAGGCCCGCCGTCCTACTGAAATCAGTGCCTTACACGTCATGTACAAACGGCCGGAGCGCCTATTTTAGAATTATTTGACATTGCACAAATATGAGTATTAGTTTCATGTTTATAAGGAATGATAAGTGGAGAAGTTCGACCATCGCTCCATCCCTTCTGGTCGAATGCGTTTCCTGTGCCTTGATAAGAAAATGAGCGAAGGCAGATCCTTCGCCGACCGAGATCTGATAAATGCAGCAAACACAAACTATGCCGAAGCATCCCAGAGCGAGCGCAGCTTTCTCCTGGGAAGCATTTTTATCCCTCGGCTTTCGTCCGTTCTATATTGTTGGTGCAGCGTATGCAGCCATCAGCGTTCCGCTTTGGGTTGCCTCCATTATCGGTTTTGTCGAGATCAATGGCCCGCTTGAAGGTGTGCTCTGGCATTCTCATGAGCTGATCTTTGGCTTTGCGGTCGCCATTCTCATCGGCTTCCTCTACACCGCCGTTCAAAACTGGACGGGCCGGCGTACACCGAATGGCTTGGTTCTGGGCGGACTGCTTGCCTTATGGCTGGCGGCGCGTGTACTTTTGTTTGTGGGCAGTGGACCACTTGGGTCTCTCGGGCAAATTCTCGATCTTCTCTTCCTGCCTCTTGCCGCTCTTGGCATCGCAATTCCGTTGTATCAGGCGAAAAACAAACGCAACTACTTCGCGGTGGCTTTGCTGCTGGTGCTGGCTGTGGCAAACGGTCTGTTCCACGCCATTGCGTTGGATCTGATCAGTTATGACTCTGCCGATGTGTTCCTCTGGGCTGTTGATGTCTTCGCGATCTTCGTAACCGTCATTGGTGGGCGCATTATCCCGCTCTTCACCAACAATGCCCTCGGCGTAAAACGCGCAGTGCGCAACCAGCGCCTTGAAGATGCAATTGGCCTTGGCATGGTGATGCTGCTGGTCAGCGACATCTATTTTGGCATGAGCTATGAGGCTGCAACCCTACGCGCGGTTGGCCTGCTGTTGCTTGCCGGACTGCACATTGTGAAGATGGGCCTGTGGCGCCCTCAGATCACATGGGGCAAACCAATCCTCTGGATTCTGCCGGTTTCCTACGCCTGGCTGCCAATTGCATTGCTGCTGCGGGCAGGGGCTTTGCTAGACGCGCCATGGGATCAGGTGCTGGCGATCCACGCGATCACCGTTGGTTCCATCGCGGGTATGATGCTGGCCATGATGACACGCAGTGCGCTGGGTCACTCCGGCAGACCACTTCAGCCAACATGGGTTGAGATCGCGATCTACTATCTCATTGTCATGAGTGCAGCGGTGCGGGTGTTTGGTATTCTCCTATATCCGCAGGGATATTTCATGGTTCTGGGTCTTTCAGCCCTGTGCTGGGTTGGTGCATTTGGCCTCTTTACCGTTAGATACTGGGGCATTGTCACCCGGCCAAATACAATCTTCTAAAACCACAAAGGCCCGGTTTTCCGGGCCTTTCCTGTATTCAAGCACACCTCTTTATTCAGAATATTCTCATATATACCTATGCACTGTTGCTGATATATCGCAGCGTCAGTTTCTTTTTTAGACCAAACGGTCAACTTACTTGATTTAACCCGTCTGACGGCTCAATACTTAAGCGGTTTCTTTATTAGAGATCTTTGATTACCGCTCTGTACCACTCCTTTCGAGCCATATTGCAGACCATAGATTATGACACCGCTCCTTGATCAGAGTATCAGCGATATCTTCCGGACCTTCATGAATGAAGAGCCGCTGGAAAATGCGTTGAAGCAACTGCAGACAAAGTACTCAGAGTTTCCCTTTGCCATCAATGTGCAAAGCCTGGCAGACCGTCACTATGACTATCGCAAGGTTTTGAATGTAGGGCAGGCGTTCCACGACAGCTTTGCGCCCGTCGCCCAGCTCAATCCGCTGCCCTCCGTCTTAAAACGGGTTGATATTGAAGAGCCCTGCCGCCCGCATCGCCATTTCCGAAAAGAAGACATCCACGCTGACTATGTCGGCAACTTCATTGAGCCCAACGACAATATCGATCGCGCCATTACTCTGATGATTGATCGTCAAAACGGTTTGTGTTCCTACATCAACATCTCCCTTCCTTATGCTGTGTCAGAAAGAGATGAGGACCAGCTCTATGAGGAAGTGAAGTTCCTGCAGCCGTATTTCCGCAATGCTTTTCAGCTGGCTTTGCAGCGCCGCATGCGCGAGGCGGTTGCTCCCACCAAGGCATTGGGCAAGTTCTGGTTGGAGCAGATGCCATTCAGCGCTCTGGTGGTTGATGAAAACAGCGGCGTGCAGGTGATGAACGGGCGCGCAGAAAAGCTGCTGAGCAAGCACACCAACTTGCAGCTTGGGCGTTATATGCGGCTCTCTGCCAAGGCCGTGGATGAGGCCAGCGCACTGGAAAGCGCCGTCAGGCAGTCCATCTACACTCACACTCTGCCGTCTCCGGTCATCATCCGTAATGAATTTGGTCCGAACACACTGGTCTTTATCCAGCCTATCGAGACCCAAAAGGATGCTCCTGCGTATCTCTCGCAATTTTTGGCCAGACCAAAATACTGCCTGATGATGATCTTTGATCCGACCGATTTTGCCGAAGTGCCAGACAAGATGATCAGCCATCTGCTGAATCTCACCCCGAAGGAAACCGAGGTTGTGAAGGCGCTGACCAATGGTGCGTCAACACGAGACGCTGCTGAGCAACTCGGCATTTCTTACAATACCGCACGAAACCACATCGCCAACGTGTCCCGGCGGCTGGATGTTGGCTCGCAAACAGAGATCGTGCGGCTGGTGATGACCACGCTTTCACGCTATCCGTGGCAGGCCTGATATAATCCCTTCAGGGTTTTCCCTCAGTGGCCTAAACCCACCCCCTCAATTTCATGCATCTGACATATTGGCGAGGAAAATAATCTGATATTTTCACTAGATATATCAGCGCGTTACCACCCTATTTTAGAATTTTATGTTTTTCTGCAGAAAATTAGTGCAATTGCATCAAGTCACCTCGAAAAATTCTGAGTAAATTTAACTCAGCAAACAAGAGGCGTCGGGAGCACAGGTTTTCGGAGGCAGTCTTGGCACAGAAGGCATACCTTCAACCGCAATTCGGTCCTTAAGTTTGCTGCTTGGTGGTTTGTTTGCTTGGGAAATGAGCCGCCTGTATTGTTGCAAATTATTGCCTAGCCGGCTTAGCCTTCCATATTTCAAAAGGCGACGCCGGTCTTTTCTTGCTTAATTGAACCTGTCGGATTGAACGCTCCCACTGCACATGGCACAGTGGTAATCTCCTCGTTCATCACGGTGCTCACATGACTTCCTCAGATACTTCCACCGCTCTCACCTACGAAAAATTCTCGGCTCTTTTGGAATCTGGCAGACCAATTGAAGATGCTGAGCTGGAAGCGTCCTGGCTTGAGGGCAAAGACCTGCGGGATGCGCAGTTTCTCAATTGTAGTTTTGAGCCCGAAGGTGACTTCAATTCCGTAGATTTTCGTGAAAGCAGCTGGAAAGACACCCAGTTCCCGGCCTGCACCTTTAAAAGCTGCGATCTGCGTGAGGCAAAGTTTGAAAACTGCAGCTTTTATTATGCCGACACACGGGCAGGCGGGTGTTTTCGCCATGCAGACCTGAGCAATGTGGAGTTTCACAACTGCGATCTGCGCCTCACCATCTTTCCGTATTCGCAAATGTTCTGCATCACCTTCCAAAACTCCCGTTTGACGGGTGCCTCACTTGCGGGTTGTGACTTTGGCAAGGTTGCGGGCAAACGCGCGTTGAAGACACGGGCAACATTCACCGACTGTCAGCTGAACTACGCAACTCTGTCTGATCTGGATCTGGAGGAATGCATTCTCACCGACTGCGATCTGACCAGCAGCAACCTGTCCAACACGAACCTGACCAATGCAGACCTGAAGCGCAGCACGCTTTCTGATGCGGAAACGGAAGATCTTGATCTGACCTACGCGGATTTGCGAGGTGCTGATCTGGGTGCGCTCTTCTTAACAAGCCTGCGCGGATATCGGGGTATGATTGTTTCCGCCAGCCAGCAACACCTTCTGTTGCACGGCCTCGGCATCAAGGTTGATCCGGACTAAAGCCATCACAGTTTTCCATACAAAAACCCCGCCTCAAGTGAGGCGGGGTTTAAGTTCATTGCCCGGAGAGTATTTTGCTTATTTTGCAAGGCCTTTGATGCGTGCAACCAGATCAGCCAGTTGAGGTGACTTTTCTGCAAGCGCGTCATGCATTGGCAGAACTGCGCTGATGAATGGAGCTTTTTCAACTTCCACAAACTCAACTTCAAGCTTGGTTTTTGCAGCTTCAATCGCTTCAAGGGTCTGTTTGTTGTAAAGGTCGCGGTGGAAATCCATCATTTCACGTGCAGCTGTTTTCAGCGCTTTCTGGCTATCTGCTTCCAGACCATCCCACACTTTGGTGGAGACCATCAGAACGCCAGGGATCATGGTGTGCTCGTCACGGGAGTAGACTTTTGCAACTTCACCGTGGCGCACATCAACCAGTGCCTGCGGGTTGTTTTCAGCACCATCAACCACGCCCTGCTGCAGAGCGGAATACAGCTCGCCGAAGGAGATTGGGGTAGGCGCGCCGCCAAGCAATTCAACCATCTGGATTGCGGATGGGGAAGGCTGCACGCGGATCTTCATACCCTTCAGATCAGCTGGACTGTTGATTGCTTTGTTTGCGTAAAACGAGCGGGAACCGTCCACCATAAACGCCAGACCAACAAAGCCTTTGTCCTTGGAAGCCATGAAGACGTCTTCAGCAACATCAGAGGTCAACACTTTGTAATAGTGATCTTCGCTCTCAAAGATGTATGGGAGGGTCAACGCAGAATATGACTCTTCAAAGGCTTCCATTTCTGCTGCATTGGAACGGGCCATGTCCAAAAGGCCGTTCTGCATCAGTTCAACGGATTCACGTTGTGTGCCAAGCTGCGCGTTTGCGAAGATGCGCATTTTGACATCGCCGCCGGAAAGCTCTTTAACGCGCTTTGCCATGAACTCCAGAGAGATATGTGCCGGGTTGTCAGTCGGCAGGTTATGGCTGACCTTCAGGGTCTTCGCTTCTGCAACGGTCGCGCCCACCATAAGAGCAGATGTAAGCACAGCACCAATAAAATGAGACTTGCGGAACATTCTTCTAAATTCTCCCTTGAAGTACACAGACAAACGACGCCTGCTACGGAATTCCCGATTTATCGAAATGAAACCGATCTTCCCTTCGGCGACATCCCTTACCAGTACTTCTGACCAATTTCACAAAAAGGTCAACCAAAATATCAAATCTAGGTGTTGGCACTGACAATTGATCATGCCTCATGAAACACACCCCAGAAAAACAAAACGTAGATGATGAAAGCCACATAACCTTCATGAAAAGTGAGGTTTACTAATGCTTTCTGAGTAATAATAATATTAGTATCAACTTACATCGAACACAACTCGCAGTAACCGACCTCTTTATTTCAACGCCGGACTTTATGCTAAATCCGACAGAAACTTACATTTAACTATACTGACTGGCATGCATTGGCAGCCGATCTGAAATAATGTCCGACCTCTCGATCGAAATCACCCAAAATAGGTCGACCAAATACATACAACCTCAGAGCAGCTCCCAGTTTATCCCGAGAGAGATTCGTATTCTTTGGCAGTTCTTTGTCTTTTCATAATTGGCTGACCAATACTTCAAGCCATCCCAACCAAATGAAAACCTGCGGTCCAAACATTGTTATGGGAACAATATAAAAGTGCGTAAGATCGGTTTTTCCTCGCATCGCCGCGCGCTTTACTAGATATATCAGCCTTGCTTTTTATCTTTGTGAGGTTTGACATGGCACAGCATTGCGATTTCCTGATTATCGGCGGCGGTATCGCTGGCATCAGTGCAGCCTCTCAACTGGCAGAGAACGCAAAAACCATTGTGCTCGAAATGGAAGATGTGATCGGCCATCACTCAACAGGCCGCTCTGCCGCGATCTTCATTCGCAACTACGGCAATGCCGTCATCCGCGCCTTAATCGCCGCTTCCGAACCCACCCTCATGAACCCGCAAGGCATCTGCGAGGACACCGTGCTCACGCGGCGCGGGCTATTGATGCTGGCGGAAAAGGGCAAAGAAGACCAGCTGGAAACCTACGAGGAAGACGCAGAAGGATTAGAGACACGGAGCGCTGAAGAGGCCCTCGCCATGGTCCCAATTCTCGATCCGGATAAAGTCTCCTCCGCGCTTTACGAGCCCAACGCATTGGACATTGACGTGGACCGCCTGTTTCAAGGCTATGCCCGCCTCTTCAAATCCCGTGGTGGAGAGATCGTCCTTTCAGCACCTGCCAATCAAATAGAGCGGCAAGACGGACTTTGGCAGGTGACCACGCCAAAAGGTACATTTTGTGCGCCTGTTCTGATCAACGCCGCAGGCGCATGGGCTGATAAGATTGCAGAACTTGCAGGTATCAAAACAATTGGCCTGACCCCAAAGCGAAGGACCGCTGCAATTCTGCCCTTGCCGGACGGTGTCGACAGCAGCAACTGGCCTTTGTTTGAGGGAGCTGCCGAACCTTTTTACGCCAAACCAGAAGCGGGCAAACTGCTCGTCTCTCCCGTGGATGCGGACCCTGTTGAACCTCATGATGCCTTCGTGGATGACATGGTTCTGGCAGAAGGCCTTTACCGTTTTGAAAATGCCGTGAACTTCTCCGTCACCCGTGTGGAACACAGCTGGGCAGGCCTTCGCAGCTTCGTGGAGGATCGCAGCCCCGTTGTGGGGTTTGCTCCTGATGCAGCGGGCTTCTTCTGGCTCGCCGCTCAAGGTGGTTACGGCATTCAAACCAGTCCGGCGCTCTCCCGTCTCACCGCAGATCTCTGCCTCAAACGTCCTTCGGAACTTCCGGAGGAGATCGTGGCAGCGCTTTCACCAAACCGATTTACATAAAGCATAGGAAGTCCCCCATGTCTGATATTACTCGCCTGGGCAAAGGCCCACGCATGAGCCAGATCGTCGTTTACAACGGCATCGTGCATCTTTCCGGTCAGGTCGACACCAACGGCAAAACCGCAGCTGACCAGACCCGCGCCATTCTCGCCAATATTGAGAAACTGCTGGAAGACGCTGGCTCCAACAAGTCCCGCATCCTGCAAGCCACCATCTGGCTGAATGATGTTGCCGATTTTGCTGAGATGAACTCCGTTTGGGACGCATGGGTTGACCCGGAAAACCCACCGGCCCGCGCCTGCGGCGAATGCAAACTCGCCCTCGACAGCCTCAAAGTAGAAATCCTCATCACAGCCGCAGTCGCTGCCTGATCAGAGTGACATAGATAACGGAGAGGGGAATAAGGTCTCCTCTCCTTTTGCTCAAAGCCAGCCACTTTTAGTTTAGGCCGCTTCGGAGGCCTGTGTGATCTTGGCAATTTGCTTATGGGCTTCGCTCAAGCCTGCTTCTGCAGCTTGTGGTCCCATCGCCAATCCGTTTGCGTAGATGAACTCGATCTCCGTGATCCCTATCAGGCCCAAGGCCGCTTTCAGATAAGGGGTGATCAGATCATTTGGGGTGCCAAGAAAGTTGCCGCCCTGTGTAACCGAGATATAGCATTTCTTTCCTTCCAGAAGGCCGATCGGGCCATTTTCTGTGAACTGAAAGGTCTGTCCTGCGCGCGTTACATAATCAATCCAGGCTTTCAAAGTGGATGGGATCATCAGATTGTACATCGGAACGCCAAGCACGATGAAATCAGCTTCCTTTAGCTCCAAAATCAAGGTGTGAGACAGAGCCAGTCCAGCTTGTTGCGCTGGCGTCTGAGCTGCCTTGGGATCATGGAAGCTTTGGAAAATGCTGTGATCCAGATGGGGGATCGGGTCTTTGCTAAAGTCCCGTTTTATGTGCCGCATTCCCACAAATCTGGAGAGCAGCGCATCGGTCATTGTGTTGGAGAGCTTTGAGGACTGAGCGTCCTGATCTTGCATGCTTGCGTTGATTTGCAAAAGAGTTTTCATGAGCTAATTCTCTTAGAAATAAAGTTGGGTGCCCCCCTGTTGGATGCCGGAGGAGCCCAAGTTGCAT
>NZ_FREX01000001.1 GCF_900143565.1 Pseudovibrio sp. Alg231-02
TTCCTGAGCAGGTCACCGATAAGTTCCGCGTCATTTCACGTCAAAACGATCAGGTTTTGAAGTGAGATGGGTACATCAAAGATTTTGAACCAAGAGTTCTGATATCCGTATGACGACTTCCCCTACGAGAACATGTTTTGAGCACTTTCTGAACCATCTGCGGCGCGGTGGGCGTATAACCAAAATGGCTGGCACTACAGCAAGTCGAGCGCCTTATCTTGCCGCTGCGCTAATTGCATCAGGGCCTTTGGTGTTGTCTGGAGAAACCGCCGACGCCCTCATAATGACTTGGGACGGGAGCACATCGACCGATTGGTTTACAGGCAGTAACTGGGATCGCAATACTGCCCCGAATAGCTCGCAAGATGTTCAGATCAACACTACGACACCCAATCCGGTCACCGTTACAGACAAAACCACCAACGGAACTGCTCAAGCGAAACTTCTATCGGTCGGCTATGCAGGCGATGGCTCTCTGACGATATCCGATGGTGGCGAGATGAGTAATACCCATACCTATATCGGTCATTTCAACGGCTTAGTCGGCAGTGTTGAAGTGACCGGTACCGGATCAACCTTGGTCAGTTCAGAGACGCTATCACTCGGCTATGCAGGCGATGGCTCTCTGACGATATCCGATGGTGGTATGGTGAGTAACATGACGGGCATTATTGCCGGTTTCAGCGGCGCAACCGGCACTGCTGAGGTGACTGGCACTGGGTCAACCTGGAGCAATTCGGGCAATCTGATTGTCGGTAGCAGCGGCGATGGTACTCTGACGATTTCAGAGGATGCAATAGTGAGCGTGTCCGGTGTGACCCGGCTGGGCTCTGACTCACCAGGTTCTGGCGTTTTGAACATCGGTGCTGCAGCTGGGGATGCTGCGGTGGGGGCGGGAGAGCTCAACACAGCAAAGGTAATCTTTGGTCCAGGAACAGGTACTATCAACTTCAACCACACGGATAGTGACTACACCTTCTCCGCAGATATCAGCGGGACTGGCAGTGTCAATCAGCTTTCGGGCACCACGATCCTGACAGGGACCAACACTTACACCGGCGAAACGATTGTGTCTGGCGGTACGTTGAAGTTGCGCGGCGGGAGTGTTTTGACCGATACTGCAGCGCTGAGGGTCGGCTATGCCGGCACCGGCGCATTAACCATTGCAGAGGGCAGTGAGGTCAACAGTGGATATCTGAATATTGGCCGTGTGTCGGGCAGCGTGACTGTGACGGGTTCAGGATCTTCGTTAGATGTTGCTGCTATCTCAATAATTGGCTTGAATGGGACCGGAGCGCTGACCATTTCCGACGGCGGTAAGGTTACCAATGGTCTGAACAGCATCATAGGTGGACTAGATGCCACAGGTGCCGTGACTGTGACGGATGACGGATCCGTCTGGGAGTCAGGCCCTCTTTTGGTCGGCCAGTATGGTGCCGGCTCCCTAAAAATAGAGAATGGCGGCAAGGTTACTTCTGATAGCACCACCATTGGCTTCAACCGCGCCAGCTTCAGTGGGGCCAGTTCGGGTATTGTTACAGTGACGGGCGAAGGCTCCGCTTGGGAAAGCAGTGATCGTATTAAAGTCGGAGATAGAGCGCCCGGGACGCTGACGATAGCAGATGGCGCTATCGTGGATGTAGATGGTGATGTCGTGCTGGCCTTCGGCGCTGTTTCTCAAGGCACACTCAATATCGGCGCCGCGGCAGGTGAGACGGCTGTGAAGGCAGGCACCCTTGATACAGAGGCAGTGATATTTGGCGAGGGTACCGGGGTGATCAACTTTAACCACACGGATACCGCTTACGTGTTCGCTCCAAAAATCATAGGAGACGGCGGGGTTAACCAGCTATCGGGCACCACGACCCTGACCGGTGCCAACACCTATACCGGCGGCACTACCGTTTCAGGAGGCAAATTGGTTGTTGATGGCACCATTGGCGATGTTATAGTCAATGGCGGTAGCCTTGGCGGCTCGGGCACGATCAACGGTTCGGCAACAATCACAAGCGGAACGATTGCTGCAGGCAACAGCCCTGGCACACTGACCATCGACGGCGACCTCAATCTTACTTCCGCCTCAGTTCTGGATTTCGAGCTTGGATCTCCTTCCGGCACATCGGGCGTGGACAATGACCTCATCGCCGTTGGCGGTGACCTGACGCTGGATGGATCGCTCAATGTCACTGATGCGGGTGGCTTTGACGCCGGGGTGTATAACCTGATCACTTATCGCGGCAGTTTGACTGATAACGGTCTGGTGGTGGGCACCGCGCCCACAGGCTTCCTTTACAACGTGCAGACTGCAACAGTCGGACAGGTCAACCTTCTGGTGAACCCAGACCAGCTGAGCTTCTGGAATGGCGTGGTAACAAGTGCTGATGGAACCGTTCATGGTGGTTCTGGTAGCTGGAGCAGTGCCGGGAGCAACTGGACCGATGCCACCGGTTCAGCAAGTGCACCTTATCAACCGGATAGCACGCTGATTTTCCAGGGAACACCGGGCACAGTCGCGGTGGATAGCGCCGGGGTTTCGGTTTCCAAAGGCATGCAGTTTGCCGTGGACGGCTACAGCGTAACTGGCGGAGATGTGGCTCTGAATGCTCGTTCTCAGTTTGATAACATTTCTTTCAGGGTCGGGAACGGAACCAACTTGGGCACCGGTTTCACCTCAACCATTGCTTCCAACCTGACCGGGACTGGATCACTGCAAAAAACGGGTCTTGGAACTCTCGTCTTGATGGGTGACAACACCTACAACGGCAGCACCACTGTTTCAGAAGGAGTACTGGAGTTCAGGGATGGTGCTACCCTCAGTGAAGGCCAATTTTTTCGCGTTGGCGGTTCTGCAACAGCATCTCTGATCATTGCAGATGGCAGCGATGTTTCTGCAAGAATATATACCTTTGTCGCTACGGGCGCCGGTTCGTCTGGAGCTGTAACGGTAACAGGCCCTGGTACACGTTTTCAAGCTGGGAGTACTTTTGGCATTGGGTACGATGGAAACGGAACCCTGAGTATCTTGGAGGGCGGTTTAGTTTCCGGCATTTATGGCAATATCGGCTCGTATGCAGGCTCCACCGGAACAGTGGAGGTGACTGGAGAAGGGTCGCATTGGAAGAACAATTTCGGTTTGGATACACAAGGTATCAGTCTTGCCGTGGGACGTGACGGGACCGGAACTCTGACCATTGCCGAAGGTGGTCGGGTGACCAGTCAAAAAGGGGTTATCGGTTCTGGAGCTGGTTCTTCGGGGGACGTAGTCGTGACCGGAGATGGGTCTCTCTGGGGAAACAGCCACTATATGAACATCGGAATGTTCGGAAGGGGTACCCTGACGATCTCAGATGGTGGCGTGGTTGAAGTAGAGAACAGCGTTCATCTGGGCAGACAGACAGGTTCCAGTGGTACGCTCAACATTGGTGCTGCTGCAGGTGACCTGGCTCAGGCAGCAGGTGTTTTAGATGCCGCAGCGGTTAAAGTTGGTGATGGTACCGGGGTGATCAACTTCAACCATACGGATACTGACTACACCTTCTCACATGCGATCTCGGGAGGTGGTACTGTCAATCAGCTTGCCGGCACCACGATCCTGACCGGCACCAACACCTATACTGGTGGCACCACTGTTTCAGGTGGCGAGCTGGTTGTTAATGGCACCATTGGTGATGTTACAGTCAACGGCGGTAGCCTTGGCGGGTCAGGGACTGTAGGGGCTGTTGCTTTCCATTCAGGTGCCGTAATCGCTCCGGGAAACTCCATCGGGACTCTGAATGCGACTTCTCTTGTTTTCAATAGTGGTTCAACCTTTGAAGTTGAGTTGAACGATGGGGGCAATGCAGCAGGCATCAACAACGATCTGCTGGCTGCCAGCGGTACCGTGACAATCAATGGCGGAACGGTGCATGTTAAGCCGGAGAACGGAACCGACGATGGTTCAACCTACGCTGCAAATACGGTCTATACGATTATGAGCGCTGTAGGGGGCGTCTCCGGAACATTTGATTCATCCACCCCAACAGATGACTTCGCATTCCTTGATTTCGCTCTGTCATACGATGCCAACAACGTTTATCTGAGTTCCCAAATGGCATCCAGCACGTTCTGCATGCCCGGGATGAGTGCTAATCAGTGCTCTACAGGTGAAGGTACGTTCTCACTTGGCAGTGGGCCTTTATACAACGCGGTGCTCAACCTTTCAGGTGAAGAGGCACCGCAGGCGCTTGATCACCTTTCTGGTGAAGTACACGCTTCGATCAGGACAGCGCTGCTTGAGGACAGCCGCTTTGCACGCGAAGCAGCGTTGAACCGTATGCGTATTGCAACGGGAGCTGTGGCCGCCGACGGACAGGCACAGGCTGAAAAACGTATCAGCGAGAGCGCCTCTTTCTGGGGGCACGGCTTTGGCGCCTGGGGGAGCTGGAGTGGAAACCACAACACTGCAGGGCTTGATCGCTCGGTCGGCGGGTTGTTTGTGGGAGGCGATGTCCTGATCGGTGATAATACCCGTCTTGGAGCTTTTGGCGGTTACGATGATAGCAGGTTAGAGGTGAATGGCAGAAGGTCCTCTGCAACAGTAGATACAGTGTATTTGGGTGCCTATGGTGGAGCTCAGTTTGATGCTCTGGGGCTCCGTGTTGGTGGCAGCTATGCATGGCATGATATCGACACAGCACGCTCGGTTGCTTTTACTGGCCTCTCTGAAAACCTGGCTGGTTCCTATGATGCGCGCACTGCTCAGTTCTTTGGTGAGGTGGGATATCGGTTTGATCACAACACGAGCAGTCTGGAACCTTTTGCCAATGTGTCCTACGTCCGCTTATCTAGCGACGGGTACTCTGAAACCGGCGGCACAGCGGCTCTGACGGCTGGTCACGAAACCATAGATAGCACCTTTACCACTATCGGGTTGCGAGTAGCAACCCTAGCTGACCTTGGTGAGTTCAACGCGAAGCTTTCAGCTCAAGCCGCTTGGCAGCATGCGTTCGGCGACAAGGAGCCGTTTGCCAGCCATGCCTTTAATGGTGGAAGTACCTTCTCTGTCGCGGGTGCGCCGGTTGCCAAAGATGCCCTGGTGCTTGATGTGGGCGCAGCAGTTGACCTGGGAGAGGATGTAGCCATTGGATTGTCCTACAATGGTCGGTTCGGTTCTGGGCTCACCGATCAGGGGCTCAGGGCAAACCTTACCTTGCGTTTCTGATCATCTTTGAGCTTCCATCACCGCACAGACCATCACGCCGCTGTCCGCAATCGACAGCGGCGGGCAAAACTTCTTAAAACAGAACGAGAATTAAAATGCGATATCCTTGCATGAGACGCATGGCGATTGGACTGTTCCCTGCGCACTTACCTCATCACACGATGGCCACAGCATCTGTTCTCGTAACCAATGATAGCAATGTGTCACAGCACTTAGCCAAATAACGACATTATTTCGATGGCAGCGTATTAACATTAGGGAGAGAGCCTATGCAAAAAGACCACCGCATTCGCTTAGAAATCACCAATAACACCTCATCCATTTTCACTTTTGAGCAAGCTCACTTAGAATATGGTCAACTCGCAGATGATAACGAGTGGCCAAAAGAAATAACTACTGATGGTGGCCAAGTAACCGTCGAGTGTGATGAGGCGAACAGGTCTGTCGCAGGGTGCGCTGGCTGGGTAAAATACAAATCTGCGTCGCCTGAAAACCCTATCAGCATCTATTTCACATTCGCCAATCCGATTGGGAACGTGAACAAAATCGATGCCGGCACAAGCGATCAGATATACGAAACCATGACTTCTCAGTTCCTGCCGGTGCAGAGAGTTTTCCCAACCGAAGGTTCCGAGGGGCACTATTGGATGGTGGATGCATCCAGTACAGATGGAAAAACCAACGAAGCAAGATTTGTGATTGAAAGCGGTGATACGACGGAAATTATTCCGGAGAACCTACAGCTGGTAAATGCAGCTGCTACTTTTGACAGTGTCAATGCAAACTCCGGCGGGACTGGCTACTATTTGACCATCCACACTTCGATCTACTCACATTTTAAAGGAGTTGGCGCTTTTGGATCAAAGTTAATCTTCACACACACAGACGTACTGCTTCCCCATCAGCAAGGTACATATATGATTGGAGATAAAATCCAAAAAAAACATGGTGGCAGCTCAACAATTAAAGCAACTTATAATACCGAACATGATCCCGCATGGGGTCATCCAGGAGGTGTTCAAGTATGCGGTAGCTATATGGCACTTGCTCTGGAGAAAAGTGACAAACATAACACCTGCTCAGAAGTACAAATCTACGATGTCCGCCCCACGGCAAAAAACAAACCGATGAAACTTCTGACCACGATCCCGAGAGACGATAGCGGGGTAAATGGCGCAGGGATGACGAAAGAAAAGTCAGTAGGTGATGAAAAAGGGAAATACATTGTCATTGCAGGGGATAGCCCAGGGCTAAGCGTCTATCGATCTAAAACAGCTGAAATTAGTACACAACCCGACCAGTTTGATCTCATTCAGTTGATTTCAAAAAAAGATCTTCCTGACACATTTAGTCCGGAGGGTGGCTTCGCTCTCGCGACACAGGAAGATGGCCAGCTCTTTATTTTCACGATGCACGGCACCGATAGAAGTTTTGGTTTATATCGGCTCCAGATTGAAGGAGATCATAACGCAACTGTAACGCAAGTTCGTGCTCCAATACTATTGGAAACTGGCCCCTCCTCATCAGCCGACACGGAAGCAAGATACGACGATATGTCAGGTGCTATCAGCTTAGCTGGTCTCAAAGCGAACTATATGCCAGGTGTGGATATGATGTCACCGTCTGACCTGGGCGCCAATTTCAGATGGGGAAAGGGTCTTCAGATTACATCATCCACCAGTATTGAAATTTTTGCAACATCCAGAAGTGCTTTCCCATATCCGCCTTTCTTCCCTGGAGTGTTTTCAGTCGCGACTTGGAAGGCGGACACCGCTATCGATGCTGTCTGGTGGCCTAGCATTTATTACACTACAGGCTCCTCGGTGGCGATCGCTACAGATTACAACTCAGGCTGCCTGGAAATGAACCGTGGCTCCGGCGGAAACAGCAACAAACTTTACTACCGAGTAGGAAGGGCACATTTCTCCGACAATCGTATCGACTTTGGAAACGGTATATATTTTACAAGCAGCTCCGACTTTGCCGTATCTATGGATAATAAAGACCACTGTATCTGTGTACATAGGGAAAGTGGGAGTGGCAATAAGCTATATTATGCCGTTGGACTTGCGGATATAGGTGCCAAGACAGTCAATTGGGGCAATAATCAAAATTACACCACCGGGACCAAGGTCGCAGTCGCCATGGATAATCATGGTAACTGCGTTGAGCTACACACCGGTAGCGGCGACGACAAAAACAATCTCTACTACATGGTTGGGATCGTTAACTCCACTGCAAAGACAATACATTGGGGAGATAGCGACAAGTATGACACGGGCGCTGACATTGCCATCGCAATGGATGATCATGGTAATTGTGTAGAGACACATAGAGGCAACCCGGCTTCTGGTAACGACGATAAACTTTACTACCGCGTTGGCAGAATAGACTTCAGCAAGAAGACCATAATTTGGGGTGATAGTATCCAATACGATTCAGGCTCAGATCACTCAGTAGCGATGGACAATAGTGGTAATTGTGTGGAGGTTCATCGAGGTCGCGGTAGCAGCGTTGACCTATACTACCGTACTGGAAAAATACAATTTGAGAAAAAAAAGATAGACTGGAGTGAAAGTAAGAAATACGACCATGGCTCTAATCTTGCTGTAACCATGGATAATAATGGCCACCTTATAGAAGTGCACAGGCATTCGGAAGGTGGCGATGACAGCAATAAGCTATACTACAAAATTGGTTTGCCGGATCTGGACCCCGCTGACTAAGCTCTTCCCTTGCAAAGCACAGCGTACTTCAAACTCCCCGTAGTGACGGGGAGTTTGGTATATGAGCGGCGATATGTGCGATGAAAAATGAGCAATCATAGAAAAGCTGTATACGTCCGCTGTACCCGACCTATAAACTAGGGATAGATGTTGGAGAGTAATAAACTTTCATTCTGACAAGCAGACAAAGCGGCAGAAGTCTGCCGATACGAGCGACTTATTAAATGCATACTGGTCGCAACACACATTCTCACAACAACAGCTTTTTGAGGATTAAAGATTCATACCAAAGGGCCTCTGCAGACTTTGACCGGAACACAGGGCTTCGCGGGTGCAGCAAATAGCTTGTGACCAATTGTGGACGTTCAACTTATATCTAAGTGCTTCCGAACAGAGCATGACTTCAACTATGGGTCGATTCTAGTCTGCTTGTTACTGAGTGATCTAAGTTGCCATTTCTGCAGGCCTAGGCATTTACAATCCCAAAGTTATGTTACTGCTGAGTGTTATCATGTTCGATGGGCGAGGAAATGTGAGCGTTCTTTCCAAAAAATAATTTTCCAAAGCAATGCCCCCGATCCGTGCATGCAATCGCTAGATATCGATTTCGGGCTCCTGCTTGACCTGTTTGTCAGCTCCAACAACATTTGGCATTGCACCAAGAGCCTGCTCTTTCTATTGTTTGATCTGGTTCGCGTGCATATCAAAGTCCGGAGCTAACTCGCTCAAGATCTTCTCACCGTGAATAGCAGCAAGGCAATTTTCGCTTTAAGGACCGGGTTATGATTCCGACGGGAGACGCCTGCTTAAGGTGTTCTCCTGTTCACAGCATAATGCCCGTTTCAGAAGCAAGATCCACTTAACTCAACTGGCTGAAAAACATAGGCCAGCTCTAACAATGCCAAGTTGCTCTTTGCGCACAACGTTACTCGTGATTGTGATAATACTGGTCGACAGATCGAATTGCCAACGCCTGAATGGTAAGTGAAGGGGCTTCACCGCCACCGGAACTTGGAAAAATGCTAGCGTCTGTAATCAGCATGTTGGGGTGGTCGTGGCTACGCCCACTTTGATCCACCACAGAGTTGAGCGGATCACTCCCCATGCGACAAGTGCCAAAGACATGTGTCGAGGAAAAGAAGTCATAGGTCCCTTGCTCCAACCGCAGTTGCTTGACACCCGCCTTTGCGATCAGCCTACGACACGTACTTGCCATGAAATTTAACCGCTTTATTTCATTCTCTCCTAACTTAGCATGGATGCGTGGTATTGGAATGCCATTTTGATCAGTCTCACTTGGATGAAGGTCTATGAAAGTTTCGCTATTGGGCAGGCTCTCACCAATTGCAGAAACTGCAACGGCTTTTCCGAAGTACTTGTGCAGTTGTGCTTTAGCCTCGTGGCTATGCCCTGAGATAAGATGCTGCATATAGGCTATCGGCCCAGTTAAACCCAGATCCTGTACAGAAGAGGTAAAACGGCAACCACCTATAACATCACGAATTGCATCAGGAGCATTAAAGTCCCAGCAGATAGCATCAGCAGGCAAGCCCATATGCGTGTTTGCGATGTCCTCTGCAAACCCTGCAGCAGACCAGGCAATGAGTTCCATAAAGTTTTTGCCAACCTGACCAGAAGAGTTAGCAAGCTGCGAATGAAGCAACAAACGAGGTGTTTGGACTGCACCTGCAGCAAGCACCACTAAGCCTGCTTCAATTACTTCATATTTGCCGTTGTTTGCAAAACGTATTGTTTTGATGTGTCCTGTATCATCTGCCTCCATGCGAATGACGCTGCTCAAGGGCTTAATGGTAACACAATTGCTTTGCTCTGCTTGCCGAATGAATGTGACATCAGAAGACCCTTTGTCACCGAGAGGACATCCTCTGCTACAATTTCCGCAATAGTTGCATTGTGGCCGGTTCTCATAAGGGATTGAAAGAGCCGCTCGACTATTGGCCTGCCAATGCATGCCAAGTTTTGCTCCTGCCTCCACTAGCCTTGTTGCAGCTGGGCTAAAAAGATGGGCAGGTAACGGGAAGGCTGAAGACCTCCAACACTCCTTCTGGTTTTCTGAACCTGCTACGCCAAGTACCTTTTCCGCAATGACGTAATAAGGCTCCAAGTCATCATAAGTGAGAGGCCAATCAGCACCAACTCCAAAGTCACTAGCCATACTAAAAGAACGAGCGTTCAATCTATGTGCCTCACCGACAAAATGTAGTGTACTCCCTCCAATACCCTGTACATGTTCATAACCGGAGCCAAGTGGCCGGCGAGTGTTCCCGGCTGAGAGGCGGCCTTTTACCGTGTTCCAACTGAAAAGATGTTTGTTTTGCTCTGATACGCGCCCAAGATCCCCAAAGGATACCTGCCCACGACTCCCTGTTTTGTTTGGAAAGTTATGGCGCTCCCAATCGGGTTGCATAAGTTTGTAGTCAGCAGTCGGATTAAATCTAGGGCCAGCATCCAGCAGAAGCACTGTTTTGCCGTGGTGTGCAAGTCGCCAAGCAGCAGCCCCGCCACCTGCACCTGCGCCAATGACGATTGCATCATAAGATTGCTTTAAGTCCATGGCGGCGGATAGCCTCTCGGTTGCGGTGCTTCATTCATGGATAGGTGAACACGGGTCTGCGGATTTGCATAATAAAAGTAATACGCAAGGTTTCGTGCAACACCATAAAAAATCACATGCGGGAGTAGTTGGTCACTTTGGGCTAACTGATGTAATAGCTGTTGCTGCTGTGCCGAACGCAAACTCAGAAAGGGCATTGGCTTGAGATCACCTAGCCACTTACAAGTACTTACCATTATTTCACGAAACTTAGAGTAACTTTCTGCGATTATTAGAAATTCATAATGTAGATCAAGGTCTGTTGCTGAGGGGCCAAATTCGTCAGCTGGAATAATGGCATTTAAGAAAGATGCAAGTGTTGAACTGTCATGTGCAGTTATTTGGTGTTGCGAAAGGGCTGCCCCTGGCAACGCACAACAAGCTAAAAAGCTTGTAACAAGTTTAAGAGCATCCCTGCGGCGAAGTGAAAAGTAATGCGTTGACGTATTATCGCTCTCTGACACGATTACCTCATTCGAATCCGGTTACTTGGGTTCAATTGAATACGAGTACAAACAAGTATGCGCTTGTATGCTTAGTATATGAACATGCGGCCACTCGTTCTGGTTATAGTAGAAAATTTTGCAATTAAAATTACTGGTAGACATTTCGGAAAGAAGCTCACTTACCAGAATTTAGAACGGTTGAATGTCAATATTTAAAGAGGCGTGGCTACAAGAATTTGATCGTTTTTAAAAATATATGTTGATAACATACAGAAAATAACTCCACCCATTGGCAGTTGTCTGCAGCTCGTTTTTTCTCATACGTGTCAATCCTGCAGCACAACGATCTGATGATTTGCTCTCATGTTTCAAGCTTGATTTTAATCATCTTTTCTTCGGTTTTTTCACCCACTTCATTTCGGAATACTCTTTGAGTACTCGTTTAGACAGAGCGTTACATCTGTTTGCGGCATCCATATTAGAAATGCTGCGTTTTAGAGATTCTGGATATTAAAATGAATTTGAGCGATCTGACAAAGTCACTTTGCATGGGAACGGCATTAACTGGCACAATGCTAATCATCCCTTCCGCATTTGCTGGTGGTGCAATGATTATCGATCATGGCGTTCATGAGATTGTAGGAGGTCTCACCCCAACACGACCAAGCCCTTGGGACCTAGGGAATGACGGCTTGGTGGTCGGATCACTAGGTAATGGTTATGTCACCGTTCAAGATGGAGGTCATCTCAAGACTACCAGTAGTGCTCTCGGAGAATTTCGAGGTTCAGAGGGAGCAATCACTGTTTCGGGGGATGGAGCAACCTGGGAGGATGCCGGAGTTCTCTTCATCGGCCGTGAGGGGACTGGTTCGTTATTGATCGAAGATGGTGGTAGGGTTACTAGTTTAATGAACTACATTGGTGAAGTTTCTGGAGGACTAGGTTCTGTCAGAGTTTCTGGAGATGGTTCGATCTGGGAAGCTGGGGAGTTCATCTCCATTGGCGAGTACGGAGGCAGCGGAGTTCTCCAAGTTTCTGATGGAGGTACTGTAAGAGCTAAAGAGATTTATCTTGGAAGTGCCAATAATACATACCATAACAATCAAAGTGCTGATCTTATTATCGGTGGAGGGTTCATCGAAGATCCTGTAACTGGTGATGTGCTTTTATCACAACCAGTTGCTGCGGGTAGATTGGAAACTGATAAAATAGTTTTCGCGGCACCATCTAGTACGCTTGTTCTGAACCACGTTAATGAAGACTATGAACTCCAGGCCGACTTTAGTGGTCACGGTACGATACTAGCAGCTTCTGGTGTCTCAACGTTATCAGGCAGCAATTTTGATCCCAGCACTTTTGACATTACAAATCATAATCCTGAAAACGTACACTCCATAAATGTGCTCGGCGGTGTTCTGAATATCGAAGGTGCCATTTTGGGTGAGATAGGTACAGTCACCTCATCTTCTCATGACACTGCAACAACTAACGTCACTGGAGATTGGTATAATCTGTCTACTATTGTCGGGATGCCTTTGGCAGTAAACAGTCCGAGCAAAGGTGAGTTGAATGTAACAGAAGGCGGGACTGTTGTGTCCAGGACCACCAATGTCGCATACGGGCCAAAGAGCGAGGGTACCATAAATGTTTCTGGTAAAAATAATGAAACAAACAAAGCGAGCCGATTAATATCTTACTACAGTTTAGATGTAGCCAGTAATACTCCCACTTATGAGGCGGGTAAAGGCAACCTCAAAATTACTGCGGGGGGGCAGGTGGATGTAGGCAATTTTGTCTTTATTGGGGAACGTGCCTACCATAATGAAATTACCAATGTAGTGACAAAAGGCATTGGGGGCGTCAGCGTAGATGGAGAAGGATCGGCTCTGAACGTCGGCGTGCGTTTCCCAGATTATGACCCCTCACAGCACCCAACTTCTATGAAGGTGTATAATGGTTTCTTGTCAGTCTCTAACGGAGCGAGTGTGAACGCACCCTTTATCTCACTTGGTTCTACTAATAGTCATGGCATTTCAACAAGCGGTAAGCTTATCGTAGGTGCGGCTGTCGGTGAGGCCGCCATTGCGCCGGGTTACATAAACATCCAAGATATTTTTTTCGAAAGCAGCAGCAGCGCCCTGATATTTAATCATAATATCATAGGAGATCAGCAGTATGAATTTAGCGCTAATCTAAATGGAAATGATATACATATTGAGCAGTACGCTGGGAACACCTATCTGTCCGGAGATAACTCAGGCGCAGTGGGTACGTTAAGGCTTGAGGGAGGTCTGCTCGCATTTGATAGTGGCCAGTTTAATATTCAAAGTGGAGCAGCTGTTATCGACAGCACGCTCATTGTTGGTACAAGTAGTGATAAAAAGAGCGCCTCTATCGGTTCTGATATTGAACTTGGATCAGGCGGCTTCCTTGGTGGTCATGGCATAATTGCTGGCAGTGTCATTAACAACGGCGGGATAGTTGGTCCTGGTAACTCCATAGGCAATCTGACAGTTGAGCAGAACTATTCGGGCAAGGGTACATTGGAGATTGAAGTTGCTTCAACCCCGGTAGCAGATAGTTTTGATGTAACCGCAGACCAGCTGAAGGTTAATGGGGCTGCTGACTTCAGTCAGACAACCCTCAGCCTTCTGTTTTCTCCACAAGTAGCATCTGGCTGGTCGTTTGACCCCATTGAACCGATGATAATTGTAGATCTTGCAGGTGATGTGCATGCTGCCAATCACGAGTTTATGGCGGTAATGGATGATCTACTCTTCATGGACACCGCCCTCGATTATACGAGCGGAGATGGCAACGATATCGAATTATCTCTGGTCCGTAATGACATCGATTTCGAAGAGCAAGCGATCACGAAAAACCAACGAGCTACTGCGAAAGCGCTCGCAAGCATCAGGAAAGACACCGACCTTTTCAGGTCTGTGGTTATGAACGTTTCAGATGAGGCAACCGCTCGTGAGTTGTTTGAACAATTTTCTGGCGAAGGTAGTGCAAGTATCCGCAATGCATTGTTAGAGGACACGCTTATAATTCGTCAGGCAATCTCTGCACGTACGCAAGCTTCCAAATCTGCCCTCGCCTCAGGAGGCACTCAAAATGCCACGCACGCAGGCTACAGCTTCTGGTCGCAAGGCTATGGCCATTGGGGCAATCAAGACGGAACTGTTGAAGTCTCGGGAGCGACAACAGTTGGAGGCGGACTGCTCATCGGTGTTGATAGTTATGTTTCCTCAGATTTGCAGATTGGCGCCTTAGCTGGATTTGGAAGTTCCTTCACTAAAGTGGGTGATCTTAACACATCTGCAGAGGTGGACAGTTACACCCTCGGTGGTTATGGGGACTACGCTTGGGACAAGCTAAGCGTGAGTGCAGGTCTTATCAATACTTGGAATCAAGCAGCTGTAACCCGTCAGCTTAATGTTAACAATGGCCAACTAAGCGATGAGCTGTCATCCAGACAGAATATAAATGCCTTTCAGGGTTTCGCTGAGGTCGGTTATGGTATCGAGTTTGAAGCCACCAAGCTACAACCATTCATGGGTGCAGCCGTTGTCAATGTTTTCTCTGATGGCTTCACTGAGAGCGGGCAGGTTGCGGCTCTGAAAGCTGAAACTCAGAGCAGTACTATTTATTTTGCGACACTGGGGTTACGCGGACAGACAAGTTTCAATCTGAATGAAACTTCAATTTCAACTTATGGTCTTGTCGCTTGGCAGCACGCTTCAACGGACGGCGTCAAACTTGAACAATCCTTTGTCCAGGGTAGTGATAGCTTCGCCGTTATTGGCTCGCCCTTGGCACAAGATCAAGCGTTGTTAGAAGCTGGGGTTTCCATAGGCTTTGGGCAGGATACGCAACTCGGACTTCACTATGCTGGCCAATTTGCTGCTTCCACTCACAATCATGGCGTGAATGCGCGCTTGGATTGGAAGTTCTAGTGTGATGTCAATCAGATATTGAGAGCGATTTAACCAAACCTGCCTTAGCCAAATAAGGCAGCCCTTCGGGTGGTATTTTGACCACTTTGAAGAAATCTTTCGGTAGAGCTGTGCAGCCAAAAAAGCACCTGTTCGTAGAGATCTCAAAAAATGTCATGCAGACAGAACAACAGCCGGTATTGGCAAAAAAGTGAACACTTTTTGCCATGAGAGATTGCTGCCGCAGATCGAAAAGTTGAAGCACAGTGCTTTGCTTCAAAGTGACACAAAGTCTGGTATCCGGGAAGGACACATCCGTTTACTATATTTTGCAGGATGTATACATCTGAAGTATTCTTGGGCTAATCGCAAGGACAACACCTTCCAAGAGGATAAGAATGCGGGAGTTAGAAGTATTCGATGACGTGAATTTTCGACTTCTTCGTTTAGCAGCTCGGATTAAAACTGAACCGACGAAGAGGCACAAAAATCCACGGTCCCATGAGGTTGTTTCGATCATCAATCAACTGATGAACCAAGGAAATTACGTCGAAGAGTTTGCTCATCTTGAGGATCCGGACGTAAGCTATTACGAGCTACAGCCATGGCTAGAAAAATTCTTGTTAAGGTTAAACTGGCGAGTTCTGAGCAATGAAGAAGAATTTCGTTTTTTAACTGCGCTTTATGCCACCATCGGTAAAACAAGCGACTTGCATGCTTGTTACGCTATAATCTGATGGATGGAAGAAGTTGGTGGCGAACTGGATCACAAACTCAATCAGAAATTCGTGGCTGATAGTATCGGGGCCGAGCGGATCTACGGCTGCTACTACTCTTACTCAGAGATCACCGATGGAGATCTTATCCCTAGCGTAAAAGACCCGACTGCTCATAACTGGGTGTTGGAGGGGGAAATCGTCCAATAACAGTTTTTGCAGATTGGGTAGCCCACCATCCAAATGATTTTGAACGTTGTCGGCCGTTAATGAGGAACTCTTGAGCAATCTTGCAGCATTGTGGCAATAAAAACACACCTGTCTTTTAGCGATGGAAACTATGGCCCTTTTTCGTTTCTAGCGCTCACGTATTTGTGTGCGGTGAAGGGGGCCGAAACAGAGGTTTTATCTTAATCATTAAAACCTGCTGCAACCCTTGATGGAACCGTCTGAAAGTCCGGTTCTGGCCCGACGCATCCTGACGTAGCCATACTCATTTCCAGTTCTCTACGCCGCAGCGAACGTCAGCAAAGTCCAGACTTCAATTATGAAATCGAACTGCGTTGACAGGCAACTTCGGATCATTGGGCGTCATTTCAATATGAGGCTCTATTACTCACAGACCATACCTCTATTTGCTCTATAGTGCCGCAAACGCACTCGGGCATTTAAAATGGATAATGTCGGAAAATAGGTAATTGCAATCTTTTAATACGCACTAATGAAGTGTAGTAAAATATTTGAAATTGATTTTTTCCTACACCTGGGTATTCGAAATGATACGTGGCTATATAAGAACCGACAAAAACGAACACACCAGAGATGACCAGATGGAAGAGTTGCGAGCCGCAAACTGCGAAACCTTCCGTGTTGATGATGGAATTTCGCGGCGCGCCTTCCGGAAGCCTGGGCTTGATAGGCTGATGCAAGAGGCTGTTGCGGGTGATGTGTTGGTGTTTTGCTCTTTGGACCGTATCGCGGAATATCAACGTGATATCGCTGAATTCTTCGCTAAATGTCAAGTGCTCGGCGTTGATGTGGTGGTTCTTCGTGAAGGACTAAACACACTAGAAAACCCTATTGTGTTTCAGGTTATGGCGGCGTTTGTTGGCTTCGCTCGCGGGCTGGATGATGAGCGGCGGGCATTGGCGATTGAGAAGGCGAAGAGGAAGCAGGGGCGACCGTCTAAACTGAACGAAGAGCAGCAGCATGAAGCTGTTGAAATGAAGGCTTCAGGCAAGACCATCTCACAGATAGCGGCAACCTTCAGCGTTTCACGTGCCACGATTTACAGTTTGTTAGAGCCGAAGACAACGACACTCGATGCCTTCGCCAATATCCCCCGTGATGAGTTGCGGGAAATAATGTTTGGGAAGAGGGAGCAAAATTAAGCCCGCCATTCAAATCAGATCAACCCATGATGGAAACGCCCGAAAGTCCGGGGTTGTTTAGGTTTCTATGGCCCTCAGTGTCATAGTTGGCACTATTACTTTGGTTTGATTGGTAATTGGACACGCCCCTGATGGGTCAGGCCAGTCAACGCGCCTCTCGGCGCTTACAGAGCCAAACTACCACACCACTAAGCGCGGCAAAGGAGCCGCGTTGTCTCTTCCAGAGCCACCACAGCACCAAGCCTTGCTAAGTGCCTTAGGCAGTCTGTCTCTGCCATACGGTGACTGTCCTTCGTGCAGGGTTGCACCTTCTTCTTTCTTTTTCTGTCGTTTTGATCTGAGGGGTAGCTGCAAGGGCTCACGCCCTCACGAAAGCTAGTTCGTCGCTCCCCTGCCCACAATCTTCCTCACCTGGCGGCTCCGGGAGATCATGGACAGCCTCTCTTCTCACCAGCTCCCGCACACCCGTTTTTTAGACAGGAAAAATGAAACGGACCTCACAGGGAGCAAGAACAATGGCTAAACTCACCAAAGCAGAAGCAAAGCGCCACGCACAAGCAGTGGACCTCCTTAACAAAGACGTGCTCACCGAGAACGACAAGGATTTTGTTTTTCAAAACTGGCATGAAGGTGCTGAGTTTGAAAACGGCTCCCGTGGTGCGTTTTTCACGCCTTGGGATCTGGCTTTTGATTTCTCATTTGACTGTGGCGGCCACCGGATCATTGATCTTTGTGCCGGCATTGGAATGCTGTCTTTTGCAGTCTACCACCGCTTGAAAGAGCGCAACAGCAGAGCACCGGAAATCGTATGCATTGAACGCAACCCCGCTTATGTGGCCGTTGGAAAGAAACTGCTTCCTGAGGCGACCTGGATTTGTGCTGATGTGTTTGAGTGGGAAGAGCTCAACCTTGGCCGGTTTGATCAGGCGATCAGCAACCCGCCCTTTGGCAAGGTGCCGCGCTCAGGCAATGGCCCAAGCTATAAAGGCGGACTGTTTGAGCACCATGTCATAGATATTGCCTCAAAACTTGCAGATGAGGGGACATTTATCATTCCCCAGAATTCCGCCAGCTTTGCTTATTCTGGGGTGCAGTGCCATCGCCAGACACCAACCAGCGCAGGCGGCAAGTTTGCAGCTAAACAGGGTTTTGAAATGACGGCCGGTGTGGGGATTGATACCGCCGTCTACCGCAAAAGCTGGAAAGGTGTTTCCCCGCTGTGTGAGGTGGCCCTGATCGACTTTTCACCGTGTCCGGTAGAGGAAGTCCAGCTCACTACCACACCAGTTCCAGCACCTCCTGTTGTGCCCGTGGAGCCGGTTTGCCTTCCTCCTCTTGCCGCACTCTCCAACGCGGCCCCAACCGCTCAACTCTCCCTCTTTTGAGGGGGACACGGGGCCAGTTTGAACAGGAGATCTGAGAATATGAAAACGAAGCAAGATGCACCAAACTGGTATTGCGAGGGATGCAAGACGTTCCATTTGCCACAACACGAGCGGCAGGTTGATGATATGGGAGATTACTACTGTGCCAGGGCTTGGAAGCGTCTGACCAACCCGCAAAACACGACCTTTAAGCAACGGGTGAATTATGCGCGGGAAGGGTTCTGCCTTGGAGAAGACAGCCGCGCCTTTGATAATTGCTTTGAAACATATGACGGGGCTTTTGTCGTTACAGCCCTCATGCGCCTTAGTGAAACCGATCCTGAGCTAAAGCAGGCGATTTTGCGCCATATGAGCAAGGCAGGGCTTGCCGAGTGGCAGCAGACAACGGCCAGTCTTGCTCACATCCCAACACACAAGCTCTCCAGTAAGGCAGCGGCCCATCGCCAGCAAGTTGAAGCGAGCCCGACCGGCTACCAGCAGCCAAGCCTTTTCTAACGCACAGATCCAGAGACACCCCATGTACAACTTCACAAAGCCGACTTGCTCTTTAACCGCAATCACCTTTCTGATTGAACTGCATAAAGCAGACTTGATGTTTCACCCGGACGACAGCCCTCAAGGTTGTGATTTTGGCAGAGAGCTTCCATCTTTGATGCTTGAGATGATGGATCAGTACATGGAAGCCACTCATCACTATCTTGAAGACCCAAGTGCGATTGTCTGTGAAATTGATAAGGCACCAGGTCAGCAGCAGGAACAACCTGTGAGCCGGACTTCGAATATCTTATCTGTTCTCGATCTATCGACCGCTCATCTGTCCCCCAAAACGCTTGCAATGCTTAGCGAGAAGACGCCTGAAACCTTCCCGCTCTATGGCGGCAACCTCGTGAACGGATTGTTTATCTCCGCTTGCAGAGACTACGACTACAGCAGCAAGGAGCTTCCCATTGATTTGCTTAGCTGTCTCACGGCTGCATGGGCGCAGGACTGCTCCCACATTCTCTTTGACTGTGATGGGCCGGTTGACGAGAGCCTGTACGTCTACTCTCATGACGGCCCCGAGTAGGTGTGAGGAAAGCGGCAGAGGAGGGGAGCGCAAGCTACCTTTTTCGTTTTGGCTAGCTTTCCAGTTTCAGTGATCTGAGAGCGGGCGATCTGGCTTGCAAACTCTCAGCGGGCTCTGCCGAGCCCACATCGAGCCCGCAATCCATCTCACTCTTGTCTGTCATGGGCTTGCGGCTGGCAAGCGACCGGCGCACCGGCCACATGCCAGCCTTCAGCAAGCAGCACGGCTTTTCTCTTCCATTGTCATCCATGCATGAGGGGCTGCTGCAAGGGCTTCGCCCTCGCGAGAGCTAGATCGTCACTCCCCTGACCACAATCTTCCTCGCCCATGGGCTGCGGGAGAATGTGGACAGCCTCTCTCCTCACTAGCTCACGCTCACCCGCTTTCTTGACGGGGAAAGAGAGACGGACACTACAGACGCGGGAGTAACCCTCATGACCATTCGTAATCTTTTCAAGTTCTTCGCCAATGTCGCTGGCTTTGCCGCACAGGCAAAAACACCAGCTGCAAAATATGCTGCGCTGCTGCCTAGCTTAGATAAGTCTGTCATTGAGGTGTTCATAGATGAAGACGTGATGCCTTTTACAGAATGCTACATTGCATTCCTGTTTCATGAGGGGGAAGTGATCACCATTCACGAAGATGCTCTCGATTTTGAGGGTGCTATTGAGAAGCTAGAAGAGCTGTACGAAGGCGCAGAAATCCTGAGGGTCTACGGCTCTGATCTTGCAATTTATGAGGGCAACCGGTGCATCCAGGCGGGGCAGGTCTTTCTTACTGAAGAGCAGAAAGAGCAGGTGGGTTGGGCTTACCTAGAAGAGGATGAGCCGGATTTGCGCGAAGATTGGCCGCTTTATGTGAAGGATTACGACGACGAGGCTGATGAAGATGAAGAGCCGGAGGAGGTTTTGCTTGAAGGAGAGTTCCAGTGTGAGGTTTCAGTTCTCCAATATGAAGGGCTCGTATATGAGGTTGATGTTGACTTCTTTGAAACACATGTAGCTAAAAGCTTTGCTGAAGTTGTCGCGGGGCTGTCAGAGCGATACGACCATGAGTTTACTTGGTCAGTAAAGGTCCGAGATTGGCAAGGCAACCGCTTCACCCATCGCCATAAGTTAGACCAAACCCGCATAGATGAGCAGCACTTGGCTCATGAAGAGCAATCTCTGAAACGTTGCGAAAATCAAGATGTTCAGTGGTTGATTTAGCAACCGCGAAACTACTGGACCAACTTTCCCATGGGTGCATTGCACATAGCAACTTGAGGGTGCATCTGCTACAAGCAGTTAAGAGTTTTGGGGCTAAAGCAGCGTCGCTGATCCAGCCAGCGTATCGGGAAAGATAGGCTCTCCCGACTGAGGCAACAGCCTTGCCCTAAAACCGGAGAGTGATGAGATGTGGTATCTACCAATTTCTGTCACGCTGAAACTAAAAAAGACTCGGACCAGCTGGACACTGAAACTCCGAGTCTCTTTAAAGTAAGTCAGTAGTTTGGAAGGGGGCTCAGCTCCCTTCCTCTCCGGTATACTACTCCGAGATTTACAAAAAATCAATTAGCACTGCTTTACAGAGCGCCGGTGATTTTGGGCTTGCTCCAACGCTTTCAGTCTGCGCGGGATCTGCCGATCCCACTCCGCCTTCCAGCATTGGCGCTGCGCTCATTTTTTTGCCAACCGTCTGCAAAATTGAGCACTCGGCATCGGCACCCTTGCAGGGCACACGATGCCTCGCACTCAATTTTGCAGATCGGGGCAGGGCGGCGCTATGCAATCGCTCGTTGCACTCACAGATTGCATAACGCCTTGACGCGCAGATCATGCGCAAGCTTGGCAGCTCACACATGCTCCGCGCTACCCCAAAGCTTGCCCAGGTATTGTCGCTAAGCTCTGAAATGATCTTTCGCGAATCTTCACTTTTTCCGCCTCAATGGCTTGCGAGCTGTCAAGCGAGCAATTGATATTTTGCAATTTTCATGCGCCATGCTTCATGCACTTTCGATACTTGATCACGAAATATCATTGCACTTGAAATGTATTTTACCCCTGGCAGTGATTTGCCACTTGACACCATTATTGGCTTTGGGATGTGCAATCGTGCAGATTTCTTCAATCGCGGAGATAAATGCTCAATTTCTGGCTGTTTCTATGAGTTTCCACGAGTTTCCAGGACTTGGTGAAGTGATTTCCAAGAGTTTCCACGAGATCCCAATAGTTTCTACGAGATTCCGCATGTTTCCAAGAGTTTCTATGAGTTTCCACGAGTTTCCAAGAGTGAAAGTTGGCAAGATAGGCTAAGCGGTGCCGCTTAGCGAAAATTCTACGAGTTTGAGCAAACTCGACGAATTGAGCTTATTCGCACTGACGTGCTCAACGGCTTTTTTACTGCGCAAAAACAGAGGATGGATACGGGAATCTAATTGTGGATAACATTAGCGTACAGTTTTAAGGAAATTCTACCAAAACCCCGCAGTTTCCCTTGATACATAAAAATTGAAATAAATCAGAACTATAGTTGTGCCCGATTCTGTGCGGAACCGTGATCGAAATGGGGCTGGTCATAGTTGAGGGAATACGTTATGCACGTTTTACTTGTTGACATAGCTGTGATGCTATGCGGCCCCGGCGGTTATTAAGTACCACCTCATAACCGCTGGGGCCTAGCAAGTACCAAAACAGACTTGGCACTCGCATAAGGAGAACTACAACTTCTAATTTTAGTCGCAGTGAACTCTCATGTTACGAATGGCGTGAGACTTAACGCATTTCCGCATGGAATGCGATGAGTCGAACTGTGTCTAAGCCCTTTATCCAAATATTAAACATCAGGGATACCCGCTTTACCTGCGGGTAAACGAACAATGGCACTTCCGTGGGGAGATGCCCGAACTCAGTTTCAACTTGTGCGTGCGCATGTCGAGGCTGAGATCGGGAGAGGTGTATCTAAACATAGGATCTTTGAGGCCCTTCTTGCTGAAGGAAAGATCTCTATGTCGAGAGCATCTTTTTATAATTGTGCGGCTAAGGCTCTGAACCCTATGCCTAAATCGTCTTCAGGAGGTGCCATTGTGCCCCCACCCCAAGCAGAGCAGGAGCGGGCGTCTCCAACAAAAGGCCCGCTCCTGACATCGCAACCTGAAGGCAATGGCCGGTTCCAAATGGCCGACGAAATTCCCAACTACGACTAGCTGAATTGAGTAATCATGAAGTACGTAAATATAGTCCTGCAAGGAAAAGGCGGAGCCGGTAAGAGTTTCGTATCGCTTTGTCTTTCAGAGTTCTTAAGACACAAAGAAAGAAAACTGATTGCAATTGATACGGACCCAGTAAATCCCACATTGCATTCTTACAAAGCCCTCAATTGTAACCTTATCCGCATGATGGATAACGGAGAGATCGATCATCGCAGCTTTGATCAGATCGTTGAAGGCATTTTGGAAGCTGAGGACGAAACGCACTTCGTCATCGACACCGGTGCAACCACCTTCTTACCGATGCTCAAGTATCTGGATGAAAACGGTGTACTGGATCTGCTGCACGAGAGCGAATGTGAAGTTGCCATTCACACGGTCGTCAGTGGGGGAGGGGCGATTGATGCAACAATCTCCTGTGTCGAGAAGATCTTCAAGGTGTTCCCCAAGCAGAAGATTATCATCTGGAAGAATGAGTATTCGGGACTAGCGGCAAAGAATGACAAACCCTTCGAAGAGATGAAGATCTTCAAGGACAACGTTGAACGCATTTACGCGGTGCCAACGCTCAAGCAACGCACTGGAAGTTCTTTCAATCACGATATTCAGCAAATGATTGAAAAACGGAAGACCTTCAGTGAGGCGGTCAATGACGACATCTTTGGGCTTATGTCCCGCCAGCGCCTCAAGATGGTTCGAAACGATGTGTTTTCCCAGCTTGAAGCAATGAATTTGTAAGCCTGAAGTGAGGATGTGATGACCACTGAAGCTTCAGCTGCAAATGATGACAGCCAGCCAAATTTCGATTTCATGGATGAGAGTGAGCCAGATGCTAAAGATCTGCAGATCTCAACCCTTGAAGACGTTCAGGCACTCATCGCCAAGAAGCATAACGGGCGCAGCGTGGGCTCTGACGATCCGATCTGGTTACTCCATACAATGTTTGGGGTGCTTGTTGAGGATCTGCTGAACCTGCTTGAGGACACCAACTCACAGCAAGGCAAAGAGCGTGAAAAGCTCAAAGCGTTGCTGCCTGAGGTGGCAAAGACGCTTTCAGAAAGCTTGCAGAGTGAGCTTTCCGGTCTGAGCTCAACTCTCGGGCAATTGCGTCAGGACGCAGAAGCCAGCTCCGTTGAAAATTTGCTGAAGCAGCAAGCTCAGTTCTCCTCAGAACTTGGAACCCTCACATCCAAAGTCAGAGGCCTCAAGTGGCCTTTTGTTCTCCTAACCGCTCTCAACTGGTTCGCCGTTGGGGCTTTCTATCTCATCATGATCAAATAGGTTTGTCATGCTTTCATCTCGAAATTCCAAGACGCTCCTCACCCGTGAGGTCAAACTGTTTCTCTTCGCTGTTCTGCTCTTGAACCCTGCTTCTGCCTTCGCTGCTGCAGATTGGGCTGCACCTGCTGTTGACGTATTCGAAAGCCTTGAAAGCGGCATGGTCAAGATCGGCACTGTCACCGTTGGTATTGGTCTTGTTGGTTATGGCGTTTGGTCGGCAATTATGGGTGAGATGCGCTGGCAGAAGATGTTGCATTACGTTCTTGGAGCTATTTTGATCGTCGCTGCTCCGACGGCCATTCGCACCCTTGTAAATCTAGGATAAGAGCGGATGCGAGTGCAGAACGGCGTTTACCGGCATCTTCAATCTCCCCCGACAATCTTTGGCATGCCGCCAATGTTCGCAGCGCTTGCGCTCGGCGGAGTGTTCTTCGTCGGGATCATCTTGACCACGGTGATTGATGCTCCGCTGGTGATGCTGCTCTGCATTTTCTCCATTCCTGCTGCACTGGCGTACACGATTACGCTTCGGCGTAAGGACGCTCATTGTGAGGCAACGCTTTTGCTGCCTCACACCTTCTTCAAAGGCAAGAAAGAGCGCCGCCTAGTAGCTGGCGGCTCTACGGCTAAGGCTAAAAAAGGCAAGGGTAAATGAGCATCATTCTTTCAACTGTAGCAACATTGGGCGTTGCTGGTGGCGCAGCCATGTACGCCAACAAACTGCTGCGGGCCAATGATGGCGGTGAGTTTGAGCAAGACTGGCTCGCAGATGAGCTGGACTTTGATCATCTGCTGGAAGATCGTTCAACCGTAGTCATGAAAGATGGCACGCTGTTTCGCGTGTTTCGGATGCGCGGCATGTCTTACGATACCATGAACTTTGCCGAGTTGTCTTCGCTTGCCAATCAGCGCACAAACATTTTGCATCAGGTCGGTGCAACCGGATCAGCGTTCCGGTTTGTGGCCGTCAAGCGCCTTAAAGATATCTCGTTTGACGCTGACTGGCCCTCACCGGCCTTGCGCGAAATTGGTGACGCGGAAAAAGAACTTTATAAACGGGCCTACTCCATGCACTGGTTTGTGGTGGTGGAGGCCAAGACTTATGAGAGCCTGAGCAAGAATAGTAAAACGTTGCTCTCTGGTCTTGAGACCTACCAGATTGAGGTGCTTGAAGCGGCAGCAAATCTCACTGACCACTGTGAGTTGACTGCGTTCCTGACCTATCTTGTATGCGGCGAGATGCCGAACAATATTACGCGGGTAAGTCGGTCAATTAACGCAAACCTGCCCGTTTGTGATCTCATTATCAATAAAGACGGGACTGTCTTAACCCAATCTCCTCTCAAACATTTTCATAAGACAATAGGTGTTCATGAATACCCTGACAGCGTGTCAGGAATGATGATTTCCAAAGTGCTCGCATTACCTGCAGAGCTGGAAGTCACTCAGATTTGCAATCCGCTCAACACCGAAAAGACCATTCTTGAATACACGCGCAAGAAGGCCGAGCAGCTCAACAGCTTCCTTACTTCAGCTTCCATGGTTGCTGAACTCAATGAGGCCACTGAAGCGCTGACCAACAACTCCAACGCGATGTTTCAAACTCAGCTGCAGTTCACTGTTCGGGCAAGATCCGAAGAGGAGCTGAATGAGGTTCTGGACCAGATCTCAGCCATCTTGAACACGCGCCGTGTAAAGCATTCTGTTGAAACCGCACCAGCTGCAAACAGCTGGTTCAATCGTATTCCTGGACGAAACAAGTTGGTCAGGAAACTGCGATTGATGGATTACAACATCGCCGCGCTATGGCCGTTCCAATATTCTCCAGAAGGCATGTACTCCTCGCCATTTGGTGATCGCCCGCTTCGTTTGTTCAAGACGCCATCGGGACAAAACTACTCCTTCCAGTTCCATATTGCAGACAAGCCTCAGGCTGCGGGGCACTACCTGATCTTTGCACCCACTGGTACAGGTAAGTCCACGCTGATCATGCACCTTCTTGGCGGGATCGCCAAGTTTGCAGGGGTACGCAATTACGTCTTTGACAGTCTGGAAGGGGCGCGGTTCATGACTGAGGTCATGGGAGGCAAATACCAGTCCTTTGATCAGCTTTCCCTCAATCCTCTTGATGGCGATTTAACCGACAAAGCCACACGCCAGCGGGCTGCTACCATGATCCGGATCATGCTGGGTGAACAGTACGCGCAAGAGATGGATGACCAGATCAATGATGTGCTGGATTTTGCCAGTGTCATGGATCGAGGTGAGCGTACGTTTGACAGTATTTTCAAGACGGCATTCCCACCAGATACGGATATCAAGCGGGCCTTCTCCAGATGGGTTCATGATGAACGGCAAGGAGAGGGGGCTTATAGCCACATCTTCAATGCCCCTCATGACAGTATCCGCTCTTTCCTTGAAACCAGCCATCTCGTTGGCATTGATATGACCGAGCCGCTAAAAGACCCGCTGCTCGGGCCAGCTCTGGTAACTCATGTATCCAGCGCCATCTATGAAGCTGCCAAGGTGAACCAAAAGGGCTTTTCCATCTTCGTTGATGAGGCCGCTAACCTTCTGCGCAACAAAGGGTTCCGTGATCTCGTTGGGCAGATGTTCATGGAATACCGTAAGCTTGGTGGTGTCGTCGGGCTGGCCTTCCAGAACCCAGATGCGCTCGTGGAGTTTGAAGGATCTGCCAAGATCATCAATAACGCTCCGAACCTTCTCTTTATGGCTGGTTGCGGCGGCAGTGATAGTACGCTGGAGCCATTTAACCTGAGTGATGATCAGATCGCATTTATTCGCGGTGAATCACCGTTGATGGGAGGACGTCAGGTTCTTCTGGTCAGGCGGGATCTGGCGACCGGTTACAATGAAAGCACCATCATTGATGTTGACCTATCCGGTCTTGGTGATGCGCTGCGCTTCTACCGCTCTGGTACCGGCCCAATGGCTGAACTTCGGAAAATTCAGGAAGTCTGGGGGGAGCAATGGCTGTCTCACGTTTAATCGCGGTTACTGCTTTAACGCTATCGCTCTGCATTGCCTCTGGAAGTACGCAAGCGGCTCAACCTGTCATTGATGTGAAGGGATTAAAGGCAGCAAAGGACCAGATTAGCGCTCTGAAAGAGCAGATTAAAACGCTTAAAGAGCAGCTTGATGTGGTCAAGGATGTGCGTGCTGGCGTGGATGACACGCTCAAAAGCATTGGCGAGGTCTCCAAGATCTCCATTCCGTCCATCAACTTTTCCAACATCACCAGTCAGATCATGTCAGACAACTCCTGCCTGGTTCCAGACTTTGAAAGCCTGATGCCGGATGTGAGCTTTGATGAGATGGATATCGGCTCGCTTTGCTCTCGTTCCGATGCCTATCAAAACGGTCTGGTTGCCGAACCCAAAGACATGAAGTCCCAGACTTGGGAGCAAAAGAGATCCACAATTGCTGGCGTGCAAAAAGCGCGAGAGAACACGGTTGCGGATGCGTCTTTTAAGGGACTGGCTCAGGCTGATATGGCGCAGGAAAACGCGGTTCAGACCTTGAGTGCAGCACAAGAGTTAAAAGGGGAAGGGGCGAAAGCTCAGACCGTCAACGAGCGCCTGCAGGTGCTCATCGAGGTCAACACTGCGCTCCTGCAAAGTCAGGCACAAACCAATCAGCTGCTTGCCCAGCTCCTCAAGGTTTCTTCTGCTAAATCTATCCTGCAGGGCGTTCCGCTTGAGAGTGAACTCGCCAAGAAAGACATGAAAAAGAAGGGAGGTTCTTCATGACCTCCCTGAGCTTATCGTCATCTTCAGTTGGCTTGCAGGTACTTCAGCGTGCCCTCGGCCTTGCGCCGCTCGTAGGTGGTCTTGAAAAACGGATCAAGATCGGGTCTGCGCCAGTTTGGAATGCGGCAATCTTCGATCCTGAAGTTGTATCTTTTGGTGTTTCGCTCGCAATGGAATGTTTCGAACGCCCGCCAGTGTTCTGCATCAAACGGTACGTCTTGCTCGAAAGAAGTATTCCAAGACAAGCGCATCAACTCCAGATCGCGATACTTAGCAATAGCCTCTTGCTGGTCGCTCGCCAGAAAGACTTTTTTGTCAGATTTAACCCGAAATGCTTCTTCGACCTTTCCTCTTTTGAGGAACGGTACGTTTTTTACAGCAGCCTTCACACCCTGTTTGTAGGCGGCTTCAGCAGACTTCTCCCACGCTTTGTACGCGGCTTCGTACTTCGCGAGTTCATTAGAAAGATCTTCGAAGCTCTTCAGGTTGTTCCATGCCCACTTTGCGTAAGCCGGATCAACAAAGTCCGAGGCATCTGTCCCCCAGATGTGGCGCGTAGGCGGAACGGCAGACCCATCCAAAGCAATGGAACTTTTCAGTTCGTCAAGGCTGACTTCGGCCTGAGCCTGAGACACACCAGCAAGAAAGGTGAATGCAATGAGTAGTGGTTGTGTCAGCTGCCAGGTCATTGAATCGTACGTTAAAAATGGCGGTGACTTTGTAAATGGTTTCATGGATATAGCCTTTGACCCTATGCTGGCAATTTTTGTGAGCCTAGCATGTTTATGGGCGGTATTCCAAGGGTTTAAGGTAGTTACAGGTGCCGCAGATATTGGGTGGATTGCCACTCAGTTCGTGTTTTTGTTCTTTGGCTTTGGCGTACTGATGGCCCTGCAATATGGCCTTGCAGGTCAAGTCTATGAAGTCACCTACAATGTCATGTTCGGCATCCCTGCTAGCATCATGGGCGGCGGCAGTGGAAGCAATGCTGTGGTGGAGCTTGTCTCAGGTATAGAGACTGCCTTCATGCGACCAATCAACATGGCAAAGTCCATGATGGATAGTGCTGGGTTCTTCGATAAGGTTGGTTACGTGATCTTCACTGGCCTGATCATGTTGCCCTTTATCCTGATGATGATTGTGTTTGTGACACAGGTTGCCATTGGCCTCTTTCGCATCATGATCACTTGCTTGTTTGCTCCCTACATCATTTCTTTGAGTGCCTTCCCATGGGGACGTGAGCAGATCATGAACGGTGTAAGAACTTTGCTAGGGGCAATCATAACCCTTGTAGCTGTCACGCTGGTGTTCTCGCTCATCGTTAAAGGCGTTGAAAGTCTCGTACCGTCCGGTGACGGCATTGGCACTGATCTGGGTAACGCAGACACGTGGTCAGCTTACATTGTTGTAATCCTCACTGCCTGGTCTGGCGTGGCGCTCATTCAGGAAGCCGTCAGCCTTGCGGGAACCATTGCTCAAGCCTCTCTCAATGCAGCGACATCAGGCGCCATGATGTCCGGTATTGGCGGTATGGCCAGCAGCTACATGAAAGGCGGTGGCGCGGCCTTTAAGGCAGGCAAAGCCGCGATTGGCGTCACTAATGATGCTCTGGGCGATGCAGCTCACAGCATGAGCAAACAATACAGCTCAGGCAACGCTCCCAAAAGTCAAGCAACCGATGCACTCAAGTCAGAGAAGTAATTTCCATGCGTAATAGATTCATTCCATTCCTTTCGATTGTCTTGCTGTTGGCTGGTTGTCAGACCACCGAGATGCCGTATGAACCGGTAAATACCGACGAAATGCGGCCCTCTCCCTGCGCCTGTGTAGAGCTTGAATATCAACCTCAAACCTTCGAGTGGGTCGATGCTGCACAAGCTTAAATTTGGCAAGAAAAACAAAGCGGAGCCGGAGGTCCCAGTTGAGGGCACGGCACTGGTTGAGGTCAATGCACCCGAACTGAGTATTGAGGGTGAGCGGCCTGGGGCACATGAAGCCGTTCTGGACGCAGACCCCTTTGCTTACAAAACTGCCCATCGTCGCATGGTGAGATTGTTCAAGGTCTCAGTATTCCTCAATGTAGTCACTGGCTTGGGGTTAGCTACGGCATTGCAAGTTCTAGCAGTAGCAATCCCTTTGAAGACAACAGAAGTGGCGCTCTTGCGTGTAGATCCAGCTGACGAGCGGATCTACCGCGTTGAGCCGATCTCGGTTGAAGTCGATGGCTTTGAGCTGATGCTTGAGAAAATGGCTCGCCGCTATGTGGCGCAGATCCTTGCCGTTGATGGCATCTCTCAAGGGTCGCGCTTCAAAGAAGTCGCAACCTACTCTGATCAGGACTTCTACCGGCAGTTTTTGAAAGAAAATGAAGGCCGCATCGATGAGGCCATTGAAGATGGTTTGAACCGTTCCATCACTGTTGAGACGGCAAACCAGGTCGATGCCTATAACGGTGTTTATCAGTACTCCGTTGACTTCATCCAGACCGACAAGATCGGCAGGCAGCCCCCAGAGCAAAGCAAGCTTCGGGCTTATCTGGAAATGACCACACGCCCTCAAGAAGTGACAACCGTTGAGCGCTTCGAAAATCCTCTTGGTATCCGCATTTTGAAATTGGCTGTTCAGGAAAGGCCAACCACATGACCTCTCGTACTTCTCTTTTTCTTGTCACATTGCTTGTTTCAAACGCTGCTTTTGCGCAGACTTCATTGGACCGTGGACCCCAAACGCCGTCACAGCGCGTTGCTCAAGGGCAGCAGGTGGCCTCTAGCGTGACGGCCAGCGTACCGCAAGACGCGCTCGATCAGGCTGCAGCACAGCGCCGTGGTCAGTTCGGACCGATGAGCCGTACGACCGTTCCATTGGGCCAGATCCAGAAGGCATGGGACAAGGCCGGTAAGGGCAGCGGTGTTCATACTCAGGTTGATTGCGGTGCCTGTGTTTACCGCGTGCGCCTTCGTGAGTTCATGCTCTCTGTCATCCAGCTACCTGAAGACGTGAAGATCAAGAACGCTGATGTTGCGGATGCAAGCTTGTTCGATACGAAGGTGCGCACCGATAACACACTGGTGGTTAAGCCGCTGGCAGCAGGCGTTGATAGCTCCCTGCAGGTCTATGCGGAAGATGGCAGGGTCTACAGCTTCTATCTTCGTGCTGAGACGGTGAACTCAAAACATGTTCCCGATCTCCTCTTCAAGATCGAGGAGCCTCGTGTTGCGCAGTCCTCCTTTATCGAAGTTGCTGCAGGTGGACCACCAGCGCCGCTGATGAACATGCCATATACGCCCAAGTCAGGTGATGCTCAAAAGGTTGCCGGTGACTATGTGAAGAAGGCCAACATCGACCCGTCCAAACTGCGCGGATGGGGAGAGTACAAGCTTTGGGGATCTGACAACTCACTGAAGCCTGAAATGGTGCTGCGCGATGATCACTTCACTTACATTTTCTATGGTGACAAGTGGAAGGATATTGAACTGCCGACCGCTTATGTGGTGGTTGATGGGATTGATGAACTGGTCAACACCCGAGTATCCGGATCAACCTATATCGTTGAAAACACGAATAAACTGATCACCCTGAAGTCGGGTCAGTCCTACATGTGCATCGAATTCAAGGGTAACTAACATGAGTGTATGTGAGTTATTCCTTGCGGTTGGTCTGAGCTTTGGCGGGGCGTGTGAGCCTGAGCCGGTGATCGCTCGTGGTTTGCCGCCTAGTGATGAAGGGGTGTTTGAGTATAAGCGGCCACCGGCTCCCAAGCCGGTGATACCGCCAGCACCGCCGCCGCCACGCATCATCATGGCTCCTCCCATCGTGGTTGAAAAGGAAGTCAGCAAGGACGCGCCGCCCAGAACGATCATCAAGAAAGAGTACATCACTGTTGAGAAGATTGTTGAGCCCAAAAAACCCATCGAGCCCAGCCCGTTTGAGCTGGAACTGCAGGCTGCAAGAGCTGCTCGTTTTGGGACGCAAGGCTACATCAATTCTGAGGGTGTGCTCGCAAATGGCCTTGAGGGCAATGTTCCAGGTCTTGATTCAGGACTGACCCAGAGCGCAGCACTTAGCGTGCCATCTGCAGCCGGAGGTATAGCCGGTTCCCTAAGTGTGCCCGAAGGGATTGATCCGGAAAACAGCACTTACAAAGCGTCTGGCCGGATCTCCACCAGTGCGGTTGATAACAGCCGCATTGTCACTGCCGACCGCTACATCACCGGCATCATGGAAACCGGCATTAACAGCCAGCTAGCTGATGAGGGCTCCATCGTCATTCAAGTAAGCAGGGATGTTTACGGCTATCACGGGGCCAATCTTCTGGTTCCAAAAGGAAGCCGCATGATCTGCCGCTATGAGAGCGCGAAGAAGGTTGGACAGACCCGTATCGGCTTCCAATGTGAGCGTGTTCTCATGGCTGAAAGCCGCGCTGAAATCTACCAGCTCAAAGCCAAGGTTGGTGATGCACAAGGCTACGGCGGCATGTCCGGCCACGTCGATAATCGCTGGTGGGAGAAGTACGGCACTGCTGTGACCACCGTTGCCATTGGCGCAGGTGTTGAATCAGCCGTCACCATGGCCTCTGCCTATGGTTTGGAAGGCTCCGACACAATCGCTTCAGCCCTGACAGGCATCTCGGAGAACGTTGGCGAGTTGTCGGCAAAGTTTATGGAAGACACGGTCAATTTGAGGCCGGTCATCCGTATTTCCCAAGGCACCAGAGTTCAGATCAGACCTGAATATGACTGGTACTTGGCTCCACCTACCCAATAGTAATGAGGGTTATTTTGATGCGGAATATTTTAAGGCTTAGTTTGGTTGGGACCTTGTTGCTGACAAGTTCAGTAGCAGGCTTCTCCCAAACAGCTTCACCACCGTCTGCCGCAACGCAGGCCGTGCAAGCAGGCAAGCAAGGAACGAGTGCAGCAGAGGCCACCGCTGCACTTCGTGAGAAGCTGTTTGCTGTTGCCGTGAAGCAGACAACACCGATTTTTGAAGGCAAAGCAGTTGAGCTTGCCTTGCAGATCAAAAAGGCTCCTCAGTTCACCGCAGGGGTCAACAAAGACGAAGTGTCAGTATCAGGTGTGAGCGCAGAAGGCTTCTCCCAGTATGTCATGCATGATGGGAAGAAGATTGGGCAAGCTGTGCTCACACGCCTGACAAAGGGCGAGCGCTTTGTCGAACTTAATGCAGAAAACTTCTCGTCGCAGTTTGATGTTGAAGAGGATGTGATCAATCCGGAAGAAACGCTTGATGTATCGGGCAACGAGGAAGAGCTGATTGCAGCGCTCACAAAGCTTAACATGCAAGAAGAGCCGAAAGAGGACAAAGAAAAGGAAGACAAGGAAGAAGACGAAAAGTACGAAGATGTAGCACGTAACGAGAATGGTGGTTCTGGGTCAAGCTCAGATTCGTCCGGAGGTGGAGACACACCTGGTCAGAGCGGTTATGAGACGCCGGAGCGCAAGGAAGTTGAAGCCGAGGAAGCTCCTGAAGAAGATCCGGAAGAGGTGCGCCTCACCTTTGATGGCTGTTCTCCCGTCATCGACCGAAACCAAGGACAAGTACGTGTTCAGTCCAAGACACAAACCTTGAAAAAGGGTGTTGTGATTGAAGAAAGTGCATGTTCTGACAGTGGTACAAACTTCACGATCCAAAAGAGCGCTGCAACGTGTGATGACAAGATCGATGTAAATGCTCGCATCGCAAAGCCGCAGTACCTCGAATATTACATCAACAGCAAGCAGGAGCGTATTCAGCTTTCTGACTGTCAGCCTGACCCAGATACAACATTCTCAATTACAGAGGATGATAGCTGCCCAATTGATATCGATTTGGAAGCGGGTATGGCTTACATCGAGACCCAAATGGTCTACACCGATGGCAACAACAACCTGCAGACAGTGCGGACGTGTGAGCGATCAGATTTTTACCAGCCAATCAAGATGGCGCAGGTAACAGATGGATGTAACGTCCGTCATGATTTCGGCAATAAACTTTCAACCGAAATGGCTATGTGGATCTATGAGAAGGATGATCAGTTCTATCAGGCCTCCCCATGTACGGTGACAGAAAACACCTTCCCGCATGAAAAGGTATTTAAGAAGAACGGCGTTGATATTTGTCAGATCATGGTGGATTTGACGGGACGCAGGGCTATTCCTCAGTACCGCACGGAAATTGTTGTAGGTGCTGCTGCGCAATACATCGATCAGTGTACGCCAGATTCAACCGCTTCCATTGAGATCAAGTCCACTACGGAAGGCTGCATCAATCCGGCTGAGTTCAATCACGATATTGCAGCTGGTGTGTCGTATGGCCTGGAGCGGTTCTACTATGAGAATCCGAACAGGGTTTATGTCAGTGCGTGTCAGCAAAGCGGAACTGCATACGTACACAACGTTGAAGTTTCTTCCTGGAAGCACGACGATGAGAAAAAAGTGGCTCAGCCTCTTTCTGACGTGTCTATCAATGTGGCCGGTCAGGTCTATCCGCTGGCATCAAACATGCTGCTGCCTGGAGCACCTGAAGTTGCCTACACCAAGATGGAAACGGAATCCGAGCAGGTTGCATCAGGGCGCTATTTTGAGGGCTGCTATGCCTTTGTCCCGACTAAGCTGACAGATGTGTTTGAGCGTCCGGACAGTACCCGTCTGGAGATCCCATTGGGTGATGGGGACGTCTTTGAGGAAGGCTATCAGTGCAAGCCAACCATTGAAGGGTGTATCAGTCCTGCTGACTTTACGCATGATTTCACAGCTGGCGTGTCTACTGGATTGGAGCGCTTCTACTACACCAACCCAGACAGAGTTTATGTAGGTAATTGTCAGAAGGGCGATACGAACTATACGCACATTGCGCAAACATCAGCCTGGAAGTACGACGACCCTAAACGCAAAGCACGGCCACTGTCAGATGTTTCGATCAAAATTGAAGGTCTGAGCTACACCATTGCAACTAAGAAGCTTCTGCCAAATGCGCAATATGTTGCTTACACAAAAAAGAATATCGAAGAGGTCGAGGACCCATCAGAGCGATACTATGACGGCTGTGATGCCATGGTCCCTGTAAAACGTCAGCAGGTCTATGAGCGCCCAGATGGCAGCAAGCATTCCGTCACGATCAGCAATGGCACTCCAGTAAATGAAGGTGACAAGTGTGAACGCTCAAAAGAGCAGCGGGAGCGCTATATTCGTACGACGTTTGAAGCTAAAGGGTATGGCACTTTGTACTCATATAATCCTTCGGGCAAAGTGCGGAGTATGAGTGTTAACCAGCATGTTGGAGGGTATGGATCAAGCCCTCAATGGAAGTCATTCAGCGACAGGACAGATGGAGAATATCAATCTACGGCTTGTCGTGTTGTGCAACAAAACTGTTCTGGCCGAGTGGTTTGGGGGCGCGTGAAGAATGTCTTTGCCAACGAAGAACGCGATGTTCTTACCTTTCCTGATGGCAAGGTCGAGTACTCTGAATGGAAAGAAGTATCTCGCGATGAACGTCTTCAGTCATGTCAAGCTTCAGAACCAGCCCGATATAGCGAAAGCTATTGTGACAACGGAAGTGACCACTGATCATCTCTGACAAGAGCTCTGAATAGAGCGTAATGAAAATGTCAGCCGACAGGTCTTTCTTGTCGGCTGACTGAGAAACGAAATTTGTAAGCAATAACAACTGCTAAGTTTTAAAGTCCTGACGTTCATATCAGGGCTAACGGGTGAGCCATGTCTGATGCACTGATAATGAAGCTTATGGAACCTTTATCGCAAATCTATAGTGATCCGAACGTCGTTGAGCTGCGCCAAATGCGACCGGAAACGTTCATTTTGGAGCACCGCACAGCTGACCTACAACAGATCGATGCGCCTGGTGTTGGCTTCACGCAGGTCCGCCGGATCTGTCAGGCGCTTGCCAACTACAACGGCCTGAAGTTTTCTGAAAGTTCGCACCCTAAGCTCTCTGTGTCACTGCCTGAACGCCATCGTTTTGAATGCCTGATTGGACCAAGCACGCGGACAGGCCTGTCCATGGCGGTGCGCTGCAAGCATCCCTATGAGATCAAGTTTGAAGATATGGGGCTGCGTCAGGCCATCATCGACTACATTGGCGAGGCCATGTTTAAGCGCTGGAATATCGCGGTATCTGGCTCGACAAACACCGGCAAAACCACCTTCCTGAACAAGCTGCTGGGCCTGTTGCCCGTTCATGAGCGCGTTGTGTCTTGTGAGGACACGCCTGAGCTGGAGGTTGAGCGCTTCTGGAACGGGTCAGCGCTGTTTGCATCGCGAGAGGCTTCTCAAGGGGCTGGACTGCAAACCTGGCCGCAACTGTTTGATCACAAGATGCGCATTTCTCCCGACCGCATCATCTTTTCCGAGATCTCGGTTCAAAATGCCTTCTCTGCTTTGAACGCGCTCAACACCGGCGCAAAGGGCTGGATGTGCACCATTCACGCTGACCGCGCCGAGATGGTGGTCGAGCGGTTTCAGAACAACATCGATATGTCAGGCATGAACCTGACAAAGCCCATCAGCGAGTACTTCGACACGCTGGTCGATGTGATCTTCCATATCACTCGCTTTGACCGCGGTGTGCGCCATGTCACCGACATTTATGAGGTCAAAAACAACCGATACATCCTCAAAGACGGGAAGCTTCTGTGATGCATGTATTCCCTCGCGTTGTCGCCCTTGTCTCCATTCTTGCCTTTGTCGGCGTCACCCTCGCAGGCTGGTATTATACGCTGGAATTTGACCCCACCGACCCTGCGTGGTGGAAATGGCTTTATGCCTTTTACATTGAGACCAATGAACTCCCCAATGAGATCCTGATCCCGTTTGGCGGCGGGTTTGTCGCCATGATCATCATCATGATTGCCGGTCGCATCCTCATGGAACAGGCGGGTAACAAAACGGTCTCTGGGGAGCGCGATTCAGGCTCGCTGCATGGCACGGCCCGTTTTGCTGAAGATGCCGAGATCAAGGGCATGGGCTATCTGCGCGGCAAAGGCGTTGTGGTTGGTGGTCTGGAAGACAAGTTCAAAAACGCTGCCATGCTGCGCCATGACGGGCCTGAACATGTGCTTGCCTTTGCCCCGACCCGGTCCGGTAAGGGTATCAGCGTGGTCATCCCGACCCTGCTGACCTGGATGGGAAGCACCATCATCCTTGATATCAAGGGTGAGAACTACGCGAAGACTTCGGGTTGGAGAGCGGCGCAAGGCCAGAACGTGTTTTATTTTGAGCCGACCGCAACCGAAGGCTCTGCCCGTTACAACCCCTTAGAAGAGATCCGCATCGACACCGATTTCCAGATCGGTGATTGCATGAACGTTGCCAAGATGATCATCGACACTTCCGGCAAGGGCCTTCAAAACTTTTGGGAGCAGGAAGGGTTTTCGTGGCTGTCTACGGCCATTTTGCATGTGCTTTACCGGGTACGCAATGAGGAAAAGCGCAAGGCTAATCTGGCCGATGTGCTCCACTTCCTGTCAGTCGGTGATGATGAAGCTGGTGATGATGAGCAAAAGCTTGATGCGCTTGTTAAAGCCAAAGCGGAGGGCAAGAAAAAGGACGAGGACGGATTTGAAAAGCTGCTGCTCGATATGGCGGGCTATGAGCACGGCAATGAGGGTGCTGACAAGGAAGTCCGGCGCGGGGCATCGCGTATGCGCAAGCGGGCAGCCAATGAACGCTCAGGTGTCTCGTCCACGGCCACGGCTCAACTTGCGATCTTTGCAGATCCGATCATAGCGCGAAACACATCGGCCTGTGATTTTACCATTCATGATCTGATGAACGCGGATCAACCGACCAATGTCTATCTGGTCCTCTCGCCTGCTGAGATTGGGCGCATGAAGGCGCTTATTCGCATCATCCTCAATCAGATGCTCACACGCCTGACGGCCAAAATGTCCCATAATGACGGTGAGACGCTTTACAAGCACCGCATGCTTTTGATGCTGGATGAGTTTCCGCAGCTCGGCAAGCTGGACATCTTTGAAAGCTCGCTTGCCTTCATGGCAGGGTATGGCCTCAAAGCATTCCTGATCACGCAGGATATCACCCAGCTTCAAAGCGCTTATACCCGTGATGAGAGCATCATCTCCAACTGTCATGTGCGCATCGCCTATGCACCCAACAAGATCGAGACGGCTCGTGTTCTGTCTGACATGACCGGCAAGACAACGGTGGTGCAGCGCAAGCGCTCGGTGTCAAAGAATCTGGAACGGGGCGGAGCCAGTCTTTCTGAAAGTGTTTCTGAGACCTCACGGCCTTTGATGACGCCTGATGAGTGCATGCTGCTCCCTGGCCTCAAATATGATGAGGATGGCAGGGTTATTGCCCCAGGCGAGGTACTGGTGTTCACCGCCGGTAAACCCACCATCAAGGGCCAGCAGTACCTTTATTTCTTTGATGAGGTGATGAACGCCCGCTCCAAACTGAAACCTTCTGGCAACGTCAAAGCAGGGGTTCAGATTGAGAGCGACAACAGTGCTCACCCTGCTGAAGGTGCGCCGACTTCGCCTGCGCAAGCTGCAATGCCAGAGCCCTCACCCAAGCCGGATATGGATCAACAGGCCGCGCCAGAGGTGATCCAGGAAGCTTTTGTGGCTGAGACTTGCAAATCCGAGACTGCAACTCAGAGCAATCCTTTTCTTGGCCCCCTCAGCCGAGTTGCTGAAGGCGTGGCATCGCGCAGCAAGGCAGGTGGCTCATGAGCTCAAAAAGTCTCTTTCTTGTCGTCGTTTTAAACCCTGAGGAGATCCAACATGGCACAGAGTGAAACCAAGACCCCTGCCCGCCAGAATGCCCGCACGCCTGCTCGCCAAGCAGATGAGGGAACGTTGAGTGAGGCTGCAAACCAGGACAAGCGCGAGCGCACCTATCTGGCCGTTCCTTATGACGAGCGCGAGGAGGCTAAGAAACTTGGTGCCAGGTTTGACCGCAAAGCCAGGAGCTGGTTTGCGCCGACCGCAAAAGCCGTAAAAGCCACTTTAAAATGGTCCGTAAAAGGCAAGGCGCCTGCAGCTGAGCAAAAGCGCGATCCGCAAGGGGAGTTCAGTGATTGGATCCGGGCACAAGGCATGGATCTGCAGGGCTTGGCGCAGATGGATGGCAAATGGCACCGCATTGCCATTGCTGGCGAGAAGAAGGTCAAAAACGCCTCTTATCGTGGCTTCCTCGATGGCGCTGTTCCTAATGGCATGCTGCATAATTTTAAAGGAAGTCAGGAGAGCTGGACGTTTGACGGGCAACAGCTTTCAAAGGATGAAGTTCAACGGGCTATTGAAGCGGGGAAAAAGGCGTCAAAGGAGAGGGCAGATGAGCGGAAACTGGATCAGGAGAAAGCTGCGAAAACAGCCTATGGGATCTGGGCCAACCTTACCGACTGGGCCAAGCCATCGAATTGCGAGTACTTGAAACGAAAAAACGTTCTTGGCTATGGCGTGAAGCTGGATAAAGACGATCGCATGGTCGTGCCTTTGCGCGATACGGATCTTAAAATCCACTCGCTGCAGTTCGTAGGCGAAGACAAACACTATCTCAAACATGGCCGCAAAGAAGGGCTGTTCCATGCCATTGATCCAGGGCGTTACTTAAACGATGCGGACAAGCTGGGACAGGGAGATACGCTCGTCTTTGCAGAAGGCTATGCGACCGGTGCGTCCGTTCACAAACTCACAAACAAGCCAGTCATCGTGACGTTTGATGGTGACAATCTGGTCAAGGTTACCACAGCGCTGCGCGAGAAATTCCCGGACGTGACCATGCTATTTGCAGCAGATGATGACCATCATTTGCCCCTTCGCGAAAATCCATTGCCCAACAAGGGACTGGAGAAGGCAAGCGAGGCAGCACAGGCCGTTGGCGGGTATGTGGTGGCCCCTCCCCTTACCAGCTCTGAAAAAGCAAAAGGTCTGACGGATTGGAATGATCTGTGTGTGGTGCGCGGACACGACAAAGCAGTCTTCCAATTCCTCACACGCACTCGGGCAGCGTTAAGCCTGGGAAACGCACAGGAGCTTCAGATCGATACCACAAAATCTAAACAGCAAGGCCGTGAGCAGGAGATGAGCTTATGAAAATCGACAAGACGAATTTTAAGTTCGGAAGAGGAAAGAATGAGCGTACGGCAGCGTTCAACCTGTACATGCCCTTGAGCGTTATTGCTGATATCAAAAAGCGGGCCAAAAAGCTGAACTGGAAATACGGGCATTACGTTGCCTACGTTTATGAAAACGTTGCCCATCCGGATCCGGCAAAACTAACCGCCATTGATGAGTTGAAGAAGGTCAATCACGACCAGGCGCGTTTGGGCAACCTTTTGAACGCAGGTCTGGCCGATATTGCGCTCAGGGCCAATCACGGCGAGATGGAAAAGCTCTTGCACGACATTCGCGATACGCAGAGCGCGCTCAAAGCAAAAGTATTGGCGCTCTGATCCATGATTGCACACAAGATAGACCGTAAATCCGGACAGAATTCTTTTAAGGCGCTGGCGCGTTATGTAGCCGCCGCCAGGGAAGATAATGAGAAGCTGGGCGATCTTTGGATTGAGAATTGTGAGTTGGCAAGCACCAAAGACGAACTAGAGCTTGCCATTGTCGAGATTGAAAACACGCAAAAGCACAACACCCGTGTGAAGGGCGACCGCTCTTATCACCTGGTGATCTCGTTTGCGGAAGGAGAAGTGCCCGAGCTGGCGGCGTTGAGGGACATTGAAAAGTCTTTCGCCAAGGCACTTGGCTTTGAAGAGCATGAGCGCATCATCGGCACGCACACCAATACAGACAATTACCACATGCACGTGGCGATCAACCGGATTCATCCCAAAACCTACAAGGTCCACACGCCCTATATGGATTTTGACGCTCTGGAGCGCACTCGTCTTGAGATGGAAGTGAAATACGGCCTGACCCGCACCAACGCCAGGGGCGAAGTGCTGGAGAAGACCAATCCAAAGGCAAGGGATTATGAGGCCAACACCTATGAGGTCTCCTTCTCCACTTATGTGAAGGATTACAAGCCTGAACTCTTGAAGATCCGGGAGAGTGCCAAAACGTGGCCCGAACTTCACGAGGGCCTTGCGGCGTATTCGCTGGAGCTGAAGCCGCGCGGTAATGGTCTGGTGTTCAAGGAGCTGGACGGCCCGCGTTTGGAAAAAGCCAGCACGGTTCACCGTGACTTTTCTAAAAAGGCATTGGAAGACAAGTTCGGTCCCTATCAGGCACCGGAGAAAGATCTCTCTCAGGCTCAGCGCAAGAATCGCTATGAGCGCAGGCCGCTTTATGACCGGCACCGGGAAACAGACCTTTGGGAGAAGTTCACCGATCAGCTCAGTAAACCCAAGCGTAAACGCAAACACAGCTGGAAGTCGTTTCTAACGGATTATGCTCAGCTCAATCATGCGGCCATCGAGATGCTGAAGGGTGAGGAAGCCATGTTGTCCTTGATGGGACTTGGGTCAAGACGACAACCAGGGCTGCTGGAGAAGCATTTTGGAACGAAACTGCAGAAACAAAAGCAGAAGAAGCAAAAGAAACAGAACGCAGAACTGGAGCGTTAATGCATGGGGACCGCCCTCCCCTACCTCTGGCGCTGTGTGGTGCTCGCAGCATTAAAGGCAAGGAGCTGGTCTAGTGCTTTTGAAACTGGTCAATGAGATCTGATGCAGGAGGTGCATTGAATTGAGGACGATAATCAGATCGCTGCAGCAGGTTGTTACGACGCAATTCTGTTGGCGGATGCGAGTTCAGATAGTGAGCAAGAATGTTGGTTCCGCCGCGCTCTTCACAAAGGCTACTGAAGACCTCGCACATACGCTCTTTGCCGAGCAGTTTTTGCGAGAACTCGTCCGCACGATACTCAGCCATGCGCGAGGTCAGATTGGTCACCTTGGAGCCAATCTTGATGAGCAGGTTGCATGGCAAAACAATGAGAGAGAAAAACAGGCCGACGAATGGGATCTTGCACAGCAAGTTGTTAAGGCTGAGCGGGATCAGGAACGGCCAGAAAAGAGCTGTGGTGATGGAGGTGTGAACCGTATCCCAATGGCGCAAGTGACCGACTTCATGGGCGATCATCGCGGCCAGTTCTTCAAGTCCACGCTCGCGAAACTTGGTATCAAAAAGAGTTCCTTGAAACAGGGCAATCCGGTTGCGGCCAAACGCGCAGGCGTTGTAATTGCGCCTGTCAATCACGCGCCAGACAATGTGGGGCAGTTTGATGCCTTTGGCGTCAGCGATGGTCTGCAGGTACTCAAAGGCGGCTTCAATCTGCAAAAGTTCCCGCTCAGAAGGCCTACGAGCCCCAAGTTCGATATCATTGAAGAACTCGATCAGACCTGGCACGCGCAGGATAAGCCAGAACAAGACGATCTGAATGCATGCAATCAGAAGGGAAGATTCTTCCGGGATCTGGAACGGGAGCCCAGAAAATGTGTTGATTGCCCAAGTAATCGGCATAGCAACCCAAAACAAAGCGATGTGAGCTGCAAAAGCAATGATGGACCACGAAATAAACCAGCTCAAATCAATAGCTATGTGTCTGAATACTCTGTACATTTGAATGTCCCTCCATTGGTTTTATTTTACAAAACTCTAAAGACATTCTCAATGAAACTCGGGTGTGTTCTATATTTGTTCACAAGTAACTCAAGTATAGTTAACGCGCCCAAGTAACGGGACTCATTATCAATAATGTAGATAGGGTCAAAAGATAAGTAAGGCTGAAGTTAATTCACTTGGATGCTTAGGGATATACATAGTTCTATTCGAGGGGTCCATGAATGATTGGTCGGAGGTCAGCCTTTATACGTGCATTACACGCAAAGTGACTAAACTTGTACTTTTTAAAAGAAAAGGGATTTGCAACAATTGCATGAAATCTAACGAAAATCTCAAGGACTAAAGCAATCAGGGCACTGCCCTATAAAAAAGTAAACCCTGGAAGCCAGGAGCCGCCAGGGAGAACAACATAGAATTCAAGATTAGCACCTGAATTTTTATGTTGTCCTGCCCAAAATTGCAAGAGTGAAGAACGCAATAATTTTTGCGAACAGGAGAACTCACTCTGAATTTGGCTCAAAGCTTCCAGTGAAGACGGAATATTTGGAATGTTTATTGATGCCTATATGCCAGATGAGGCAGCGGCAGTGTTTGGAATCGGCAACACATCGCGCCAGCAAAATGAGAAGGCAGAAGTCGCGGCCAGAAGCTTTGCTGGCCTGCCAGTCGGTGTGAGCCGATGGGATGTGCTCTCGCTGGTGAAGAGGTTGCAACGCGATCTTGGCTTGACCGCAACACAAGTTGCGCACCTGGAATTCCTCGTGGGCTATACTCGCGATCAGGATTGGCAAAGTGGCAGCAATCCGATTGTCTATCTGACAGTAAGCGCGACTGCCAACAAGCGTGTGATATGCGAGCGCCAAGTGCTCAACATCGAGCGGGCCTTAAATCGTGCTGGTTTGGTGTGCTGGCACGACAGCGGCAACCTGCGCCGGTTCGGCCATCGCTCAGCTGGTGGAGAGCTCCTGCAGGCGTTCGGTGTCAATCTTGCTCCTCTGGCCGCAAGTTACAAGCGGCTGTACTGCATGGCGCAAGAACTGGAACAACGCGCCCTTGTCTGGAAACAGCAAAAGACAACGCTGCTGCTTCACAAAAAGGTCTTAAGAGAGCAGCTGACCTTGCATCCGGACCATCCAGCTGCAGGGGATGCGCAAAAGCTGTTGCTGTCATTGCCGCGCCGCATCGAGGCACGCTTGACCATCACCCAGCTGTTGCAATGGAGCAAGCACTTGCTGCAGCTGATCGCAGTGTTTCATGAGGCGCGTGAGCCCTCTTCCACTGACCAGATTAAGGAAGATCCAGTAGCGGAATCCGGTCCCCAAGATAGGTCTTGTCGGAAGAAAACTTCCGACAGGTCGGAAATCCAGTTCCGACACATAAATACAAACAATACAAAACAAACACTTTCTAACGAAAGAAGTAGTGAGCGGACACTGCCTGACGGCAATGACTTGAAGATTGCTTTGACCGCTAACGCGGAAAGGGCTCTTGAAAAGATCGAGCATGAAAGCGCTGCTCCAGCACGTCAACACCTTGCGGCAGATGAGGACAGATCCAACTCGCCTCCCCTGCCCGGTCTTGAACCGCCTTCAGCACAAGCCGTGCTCCTGAGCTCCGGCATCGAGCACATCACGCTCAAACAGGTTTTAGCCTGTGCCAGCCCCATGCTGCGCGATATGATCCGCAATGCCTCAAAGAGCGGTGGTGCCGATTGGGATTCTGTCATCCAGGCCGCAACACTGGCAGCAGGTTATCTTGGGATCTCAAAATCAGCATGGCAGGAGGTTTGTAGCAAACTTGGGAGCAGTGCAGCCGCAACGCTGATTGTAATCGCAGAGCGCCGCAGCACCGATCCGGCCACCACCATCAACTCTTATGGCGGATTTGTGCGCGGCTGTCTGGCAAAAGCCAAGGCCGGGGATCTGCATCTTCAAAAGTCTGTTTTTGGCCTGCTCAGCAAGGCAAACCTGGATGAATAAGCACCTCTTAAAAATTTGGGCCTTCGCCCCCGATCGCTGTCAAGGACAAGGAAGCTGCCGCTCCCCGACCCTGAGCCCTCCCCATCTGCGCTGTTGCATAAATTTGCTTCAGGCGTATATTCCGGCTGATGTTTCCTTTCATTTCATGCCGTTTAAAGCCAATGCTGATCGCCGACATAAGTTTGCCAAAGCCAAATACAAAGTGACGAACTGGTCGAAGTATAATGAAAGCTTGCGTCGTCGCGGCGATGTCACGGTTTGGGTTGAAGAGAGCGTTGCCAAGGCTTGGTTTGCACCTGAGAACCAACGGCGTGGACGGCCCGCCAAGTTTTCAGAGCTTGCCATTGAAACCTGTTTGCAGGTCCGGGTCGTATTCGGTCTTGCTTTGAGGCAGACACAAGGGTTTGTGAGGTCTGTATTTCATTTGGTGGAGTTGGTTTTACCGGTTCCTGACTTTTCAACCTTGTCGCGCCGCGCAAATGGCTTGAAACTTTCAAATCCCAAACTGCGAACGAATTCTGAGCCAGTAACGCTGGTAATCGATAGTACGGGCGTTAAGGTCTTTGGTGCCGGCGAATGGCAAGAAACCAAGCATGGAACTAGGATAAAGCGCAGAACTTGGCGTAAACTTTACCACGGCCTTGATCTGAATACAGGCGAAATCGTATGTTCTGAACTGACTGAGGATACGGTTGCCGATCCAACCGCTGTGCCTGATCTGTTGGATCAAGTCGAAGATACAGTTGCCATATTTCTCGGTGATGGCGCTTATGATGGGACGCCCACGAGACAAGAATTAGCAGGCTGTTTTGAAGGTATAGAAGCCATCATTCCACCTCCTAAGACAGCTATCTTCGGCCCACAGGCTGCGATCGCTCCCAGTGCTCGCGACCGGGATATTCTTGCCATTCAAAAGAACGGCAGGATGCCTTGGCAAAAGCAAACCGGATATGGCCGACGGTCTCGAGGCGAGACCTTGATGGGCCGCATTAAGTAGGTGATCGGGACCACGCTCAGGTCACGAAAGTTGAACAATCAGAAGACAGAGGCAAAACTTGGCGTCGCAGTTCTCAACACAATGACGGCCATCGGACGCGCCACGTTCGAGAAGGTTTCTGCATGACCAGATGCATGGGATTGGCAAGCTGTAAGCTAATTTCGAATTGTGCAACAGCGCACCTGGTTATTGGGAAAGTGTAAGAAAGAATGCTACCCGCAGGAGAGCCTTTTAAACAGTAAAAGAAGCTCTCAAGACCATTCAGATTTCTCAAGTCTACGAGCAATTCATTGAAGACAATTTGTGTTCGATCCAAGAAGCGGCTCGGAAAGTGGGCTGTCACCGCTTTGTAGGGCAACTTTAGCGACCGCACATTTTGGAGTACTCGCTCAAATAAATCTGCGCTCACCGGGTGAAGAAAATTCACGTGCTGGGTTACAGTGTCCGAATTCGAGTATGAGACTTACACTCTCTTCGAAGGCCGTTATTTGCGGTATTTAATTCCTGAAAAATGGATTTCCCGACATTTATTTTCTTTAATGAGAAGCCTAGACCAGCAACTCTAGCGTTGCCTCCCCTAAGTTAGCGTTACAGGCCCTCCTACTAAAAAGCATCCTGAGAATATAAAGGCGCTATAGCATAGGAGGATAAATAGATGAATTCCGTTGATGTCGCAATTAAACAAGGCCCACTGTTCGAGAGTAACTACCTTAGTTTACTAAATAATTATTGGAAGATTTATCTAATCGAAGAAAATCAGGTTTGGAATGCAACCCCACATGGTGAAGTAGGCTTGAAAGACGGTGTCACTGCGCGCGTGGGTAAAGGCAACACTCTTGAAGTCGCAAAGCTTTCATCAGCTATCGGAAGCTTAACTTCTGACAGCTCGCTTCGAAATGCAAATGAGCACACCAAGAGAAACGACTATTTCGAAATTGAAGAAGGGCTGCTAACCCGCGGCTTTTCAACTGCGGCTACAAGGAATGGTTCGTCGAGGGATGACTTCTTATTTGGAACAAACTCAAGCGACCGGATGAATGGCTTTGCAGGAGATGATTGGATCAGTGGCAGTGATGGCGAGGATTGGATCTATGGCGGTACAGGAAACGATAGACTGTATGGCGACGGAGGCAGTGATTACATTCAAGGTGATCAAGGAAATGACCAAATCTTTGGAGGCAATGGAAACGATCGTCTCATAGCCGGATATGGTTCAGATATTGTCCACGGTGATGGCGGGGATGACATCCTCTTTGGGCTTGCTGGGAACAACTATCTCTTTGGTGATGACGGTTCTGATATCCTTTATTCTGGAACAGGAGAGAACTGGATTATCGGAGGGAGCGGCGAGGACTTAGTCAGCTACAAACACTTGTCAAATGGTGGTGTCCAAGTCAGTTTGTTTTATGACGAAAATAGTCGGGCGTACGTGAAAAAAGCAGGAGGAGTAACCGATGTCCTGATTGGAATTGAAAATGTTCAGGGCACCAAATACGACGATTCTATTAACGGGAATAATCAGGACAATGAAATCTATGGTGGAGCTGGTGACGACTTCATAGCTGCGGAAGGCGGAGCTGACTATGTTAATGCAGGAGCAGGGGATGATGTAGTTAAGATCAGCGGTGATGGTAACTATGTTAGAGGTGGGGATGGACGAGATGAGATTCATAGTCAGGGTGGCAACAACGTTTTGAACGGGGAAGATGGCATCGATCTGATAAGCTATCACTACGTTAAGTGGGCGGAAGGTTACACTAGGCCAATAGGTGTCCATGTCGATTTAGATCAGAAAAGAGCTACTTTTGCTGAACCTGGTGCTCGGAATTCATTTTTTGAGGAACTCCACAACTTCGAAAACGTAGAGGGCTCAATATGGACCGACTTTATCTTTGGTGACAGCAACAGAAATGTTCTGAGGGGACTGGGAGGTGACGACTATTTATCCGGTCGCGATGGAGATGATATTTTAGTGGGAGGTGAAGGCGACGATTATTTAATCGGTGGTAATGGCAGTGACGCGATGGCTGGCAAAAAAGGCGCGGACACTTTTGTATTTAGTAAAGGTATCCAATTTCAAGCAGATGCAGATATTATCTTAGACTTTGAAGTGGGAATTGATAGGTTAGATCTATCAGATCATTCTGCTGCAGTTAATTGGGCGAGTGCTCAAGATGTACTGGATAATTGCCAATCAAATGGAAGTCGAGGTACAATAATAACTCTTGGTAGAGATACCATTGAGCTGGCCCTCGTTGATACGAGCGACATTCTTAGTGTGGACTTCATTTTATAATAATGTGAAATCGACTTCACCAAAAAAATAGGGTTAAACACAATCTTAGTTACGCGACACGATAGCATAGCTAAGATTGTGTACATTTAGACAAACGCCTATGTTGTACCACCACGGTTATCCCAACAATTCTAAAACACAAGTAATCTACGTGAGCAGCCCCGTTTGAGAGGTCCGAGTTGAAAGTTAGTGCATGGTTGGCCTTTGGTCCATCGCAATGATGGTTTCAGGCGCGGGAGGGCGGTAACCCAATGCGCTGTGTGACCGTTTGGTGTTGTAGTGTCTCCTCCAGCTTTCAATAATTATCTGGGCTTCACGAAGCGAATAGAAGATTTCCCCGTTTAGTAGTTCGTCGCGCGTACGTCCATTGAAACTCTCGCGGTATCCATTTTCCCAAGGCGATCCTGGCTCAATGTAGGCCGTTTGCGCCCCAACGGCTTTGATCCACTTTCTGACCGCCTCAGCTACGAACTCGGGGCCGTTATCTGAACGAATATAGGCAGGTGGCCCGCGCAGAATGAACAGATCGGTCAGTGCATCAATGACTTCGTTCGAGTTCAGCTTTCGCTTCACCCGAATAGCAAGGCATTCACGTGTGTATTCATCCAGTATATTCTGCGTTCTGAAGGCTCAACCATCTTCTGTTCGATGATGAACAAAGTCGTAGGACCACACATGGTTGCTGTATTCCGGCCGAAGTTGGACGGAAGATCCGTCATTGAGCCAGAGCCTGCCTTTCTTGGGCTGCTTCATGGGAACCTTTAGCCCCTCTCGTCGCCACAGGCGCTCGACACGTTTATCGTTCACCTGCCATCCTGCATCTCTCAGCAAGGCGGCAATTCGGCGGTAACCGTAGCGACCATACTGGAGCGCCAACTCAACCATATCCGCTACCAAGTGCTCTTCATCGGCGCGGCCCACCGGTAAGCGCCGTTGTGTAGAGCGATGCTGGCTAAGAACGCGGCATACGCGCCGTTCAGAAACCTTCATCTGAGTGCGAACATGATTGATGCACGCCCGCCGACGAGCGGGGCTTAGAAGTTTCCCTTGGCGGCCTCGGTGAGGATCAGCTTGTCCAGAGTCAGATCAGAAACTGCACGACGCAAACGTTCATTCTCTTTCTGCAGCCGCTTCAGTTCTTTGAGTTGTTCTGCGCCCATTCCGCCATACTTCTTCTTCCCGCGATAATAGGTTTGTTCAGTCACGCCGATCTGCCGGATCGCATCAATGCGCGATGCCCATTGCCCTGTCAGGACTTCAACTTGTCGCAACTTAACGACAATCTCTTCTGGCTTAGGTCTCTTAATACCCGTTTCTGATCCTCCGTTTTCCTAATCATAAACGTGAACCACTTCTGTGGGGGAGGCTCATTCATTTTAAAAAATAGCAATTTTTTTAGATACACCTCCTTTCCCTGGATTCGGGCAGTACTGTGTTAATTTTATTAGGTTGAAAGTATCGTGTAGATATATCTGATTTTTCTATTTGATCGTTGAGAAGGTACAGTGGTTATATTCAATTCTATTTATTCTAGTCGGAATATAATATTTGAGCGTCATGTGCTTCTTCTAATACTCGCAAGGGGAAGGTTTATCTCGCGCATGGCGTCGATCACGTTAATCTGACGTTATCTACACTCTACCAATTACTCATATAGGCTTAAACTTTACCAACCATGAGGACTAAACTTGAAAGTGAAGGCGATTAGACATTGAGGATTAGAATGCAATCAGTAGCATTTATTCACCTTCATCCCATGCCTGACGCCTCAATTCATAAATGGTAGCTCCGCTCAAGCGTATTTGCAGAGTAGTGCATTATAATCTTAAATATCACGAGCAATTAAATGAATTTCAGTAATTCAATCGGTTCACAAAAACGATTAGTCGCAGAGGCGTTTGCGGCGTCTCGGTCCGGGTATGCGGGCGTTGGGGTCTTGAGTCTGGTCATCAACCTGTTGATGCTGACGGGTCCGATGTTCATGCTGCAGATCTATGATCGCGTGCTCGCCAGCCACAGCGTGCCAACACTGGTGATTATCGCCAGCTTCGCCGGTATCCTTTATCTGTTCTTCGCCCTGCTGGAAGGCATCCGTGCCCGTGGCCTGTCGCGTATTTCTCAGGAAATTGACGCCCGCCTGTCGCGCACCGCGTTCCTTGCCAACCTGCGCGTACCACTGCGCATGGGCAACAGCGGCAAGAATGTGGACCCGATCCGCGATCTGGAAACCATGCGCCAGTTCTGGGGTGGTCAGGGTCCGGCCGCGCTCTTTGATATTCCATGGATGCCGATCTATCTGGGTCTGGTGTTCGTGCTGCACTTCTGGCTCGGCATGCTGGCACTGGCTGGCGCAGTCATCATCCTCTCTCTCGTTCTTGCCAACGAGTTCATGAGCCGCGATCCCTCCAGGGAGCTGGCCTCACAAAACGCACAGCGCAGCAACACCCGCTCCGGCGCTCGCCGCAATGCAGAAGTGGTGCGCGCCCTTGGCATGAGCTCCACACTCACCAACAAGTGGGATGAAACCAACGCCCGCTTTTATGATGCCCAGACCAAGGCTGGCGACCGCGCCTCCCTGTTCGCCACCGCTATCAAAGCCTTCCGCTTCCTGCTCGGTTCTGCCGTTCTGGCCGTGGGTGCATGGCTTGCGATCCTTCAGGAAGTCTCTCCTGGTGTTATGATCGCAGCTTCCATCATCACCTCCCGTGCTTTGTCTCCTGTGGAGCAGGCTGTTGGCCAGTGGCGCGTGTTCATTGCAGCCCGTCAGGCCCGCACCCGTTTGGAAAAATCGCTGGAAGGTCTGGATGAGACCCCGCCAGAAACCGAACTGCCGCTGCCAAGCAAGACCCTCAATGTACAGCAGATCGCAACAGCGCCTCCCGGTGCCCGTGCTGTCACACTGGCTGGCGTCAACTTTGAGCTTAAAGCAGGCGATGGCATGGGCATTATCGGCCCGTCCGGCTCCGGCAAAACCAGTCTGGTCCGTGCGCTTGTGGGCGTTTGGCCAATCTTGCGCGGTGCCGTTCGTCTGGATGGCGCTGAGCTGGGCCAGTGGTCAGAAGATCGTCTGGGCACAGCAGTTGGCTACCTGCCGCAGGATGTGGAACTGTTTGACGGCACCATTGCCGAAAACATCTCCCGCTTTGCGCCAGAACGCGATGACGAGAAGATTTTGGAAGCCGCCCAGCTTGCCAACGTGCATGAGCTGGTCACCAGTCTGGCTGACGGTTATGACACGCAGGTTGGCGAAGGCGGGGCACTGCTTTCTGCCGGACAGCGYCAGCGTGTAGGTCTGGCCCGCGCGCTTTATGACAGCCCGTTCCTGATCGTGCTCGATGAGCCCAACTCCAATCTRGATTCAGAAGGCGAAGCAGCCCTGACCCGCGCCATCAAATTGATGCGTGAGACCGGCAGCATTGTCATTGTCGTTGCCCACCGTCCAAGCGCGATCTCAGCTGTTGATCTGCTGCTTGTTGTGAAGGATGGCCAGCAGGCCGCCTTTGGCCCGAAAGACGAAGTCCTGCCAAAAATCAGCGCCCCAGCTGGTGTGCCAGCACCCGGTGCAAAACCGGCCCCCGGCGCACAACCAGCCCCAGCTGCTGCAAAAACAGGACCATTGAGCGTGGTGCCACATGCCTGAGCAAACAACCCTTTCCACCATTCAGACCTCTCGTAAGAAACACATGCGCTGGGGCCTCGTCCTTGTGGGCGTTCTTGTGCTCGGCCTTGGCGGCTGGTCCTCCGTTGCCAAGATCAACAGCGCAGTGATCACCTCTGGCTCCATCGCTGTCGATGGACAGGCCAAGAAGGTGCAGCATCAGGAAGGCGGCATTGTCGGCGAAATCCTCGTCAAAGATGGCGATGAAGTCAAAGCCGGTGATGTGCTGTTCCGCCTTGATGAAACGGTAGTGAAAGCCAATCTGGCCATCACTCGCAAGCGTCTTCATCAGATGCAGGCGCAGGAAGCCCGCCTTTCTGCCGAATGGCGCAATGACGCTCAGGTCACCTTCCCGGAAGTTCTGGTTGAGCTGGCAAAGACCGACAAGATTGCTGCCACTGCTCTGGATGGTGAGCAAGCTCTCTTTGCTGCCCGTCAGCAAGGCATCAAAGGCCGCAAGAAGCAGCTTGGCGAGCAGATTGCTCAGCTGGAGCAGCAGATTGAAGGCTTGCAGGTGCAGCGCGATGCGAAAGCTGAAAGCATTGATCTTGTCACCCAGCAACTCGCCGACTTTGCTTCTCTTTTGGAAAAGCGCCTGATCAACGCCTCTCAGGTCACCGCCATCAAGCGGGAACGGGCCGAGCTGGTTGGCCATAAAGGAGCCGTAGTTTCTCGCTTGGCACAGACTAAAGTTGCCATCAGCGAAAAGCGTGTGCAGATCCTGCAGCTTGACGAAGAGTTTTTAGAAAAAGTTCTGTCTGACTTGCAAAACATCCGCTCGCAGATTGCCGAGCTGGAAGAGCAGGAAGTGGCCGCACAGGACCGCCTGAAGCGCATTGACATCCGCGCACCACAATCCGGTTATGTGCACCAACTCAACGTTCACACTGTTGGTGGCGTAATCGCTCCGGGTGACACACTTATGCTGGTGGTGCCGGAAGACAGTGATCTGGTGATTGAAAGCCGTGTTCAACCGGTTGATGTGGATCAGCTGCAAGTGGGACAGGACGCTTATGTGCGCCTGGCTGCTTTCGACCAACGCACCACACCTGAGCTGGGCGCAGCTGTGCTCAACGTCTCCCCGGATCTGACCCGCGATGAGGTCACCGGCGAGCCCTTCTATCTGGCACGTCTGAAGATCCTGGAAAGCGAAATGCCAAAGCTGAACGGCCAGACCCTCGTGCCAGGGATGCCCGTCGAAGGCTTCATCCAAACCGGCGAACGCACCGTCCTCTCCTACTTCATTAAACCCATGCAAGACCAAATCGCACATGCGTTGAAGGAAAATTGATTTTCTGTTCTCGGTGGTGACTTGCTCTCCATAGTTTCTCTCAGCTTATGATAAAATTCTGCCTAACTTTGCGGTGGGATATGAAGTGTTCGCGTTTTATAGAGAAGTAAGTCATCAGCATGATTAAGGGACAAGAAGGTGATGTTCTAACAGTCGAAGTTTGTCGCAGGCATGGAGCCAACACACATCGTTCTACAAGTACAATACGAAGCATGGAGTTTTTGATATACACAAGCCGAAGGCTTTGGAAAGGAAAATTGGAAGTTCAAAAACTCTTTGCTGAAGCCATGTTGGATAATGCGATGCTGCATGATTTTAGTTGAAGAACTGTATGGTTCGCAGCTTCCCGCCATGCAGTAAGCTTTCTATGTTAGAGTTTTGGCGTAAATGAGCGGCGGGCCAGCGCAGTCCTTGAGTTTGACTGGCTGAACATGAGTTGTAAAAGCATTCGTTCGAATGACAAGCCACGGGGTAATCCCCCGTTAACTGATTTAGTTTGAGTAGGAATATTATCGCCTCAGATACAGGCCGAGTTTGCGGAGAAAACTCGCTTTAGGGATGCGCAGATCATTGTAACATTATGGCAAGGCAATAACGACACCTCGATTGCTCCGCTGGCTAGGAACACGGCGAGTTTCTACTAGTGTCGATAAAAGATAGCAGGGTTGCTGCTCCTATGGTTTCTCAAACAAAGTCCGTGGAAGAAGACATTGAGCCAACCCGCACAGTGCCTTCTCCCACGATTAGCTGAAAGACCGATCTTAGCTTTAAAAGCAGGGCTATGGATCAGATAAGGTCGTCTGCTCATGCCGCTACTTTAATATTAGCATCATACCGCTTGCAGGTGCGCAATACACTTAGACCGTCGTTTCAATTTTCCTGAGAAACTTTTCACTCTACTTTATGGATTTCTTGCTAGGCTAGTGCCATAAGGTGAAGCTCTATAAAATGAACATGTCTTCAGTTAGTTCATTCAGCGCCCATCCTTTAATTTGGATGACATCGTCTCCCAACTCAATTACAACATCACCATTCAGAAGATTTCGAGAGTGTTCCAAGACATCGTCAATGTTTTGCCAGCCACTCGTCTCGTTATGATCTGAGATGTCAATAACATCCCCCTTCTCAAAATCTTTAATCAAATCGGATCCTGTCCCAATATTTTGAAACAAGAAAACATCGTCGGAAAGACCGCCAATGAGAGTATCTTTGCCTGCGCCTCCGATAAGCACATCTTGACCAGTGCCGCCTAAAAGAAGATCGTTTCCACTTCCACCATGAATTGTATCATTGCCACCCTCACCAAGAATTGTGTCATGTCCTCCCCGACCAAACAGCGTACTTCCTGACGCATTGCCGCGAATGTAATCATAGCCATTTGTTCCGTGAATCTTCTCAATTGAAATTAAGGCATAGTTCGAGCTGCCCATCCTTGCTTGTCCGAGATCAAGATACACGGATACGCTAGCAAGTGGTCCAGGGCTGCTAAAGTACACTTCATCAGAACCTGCCCCTCCATTAATTATGGTTTGGTAGGCATCGCCGTCATTATTTAACACATGAATTACATCATCACCATCTTCGCCTTCGAGGCGATCATTCCCACTGTAGCCATAAAGTACATCATCTCCTTTTCCTCCGCGAAGGCGATCATCTCCTGCGCCTCCAATCACCAGGTCATCGCCCAATCCGCCATGGAGGTAGTCATTTCCTCCGCCTCCTCTTATAACGTCATCTCCTTGTTCACCCCAGATGCTGTTATCACCGTTATTTCCTCTGATCACATCATCATAGTTTGTTCCTTGTGCATTTTCGATATTGACGAGCTCATCCCTCTCCCAGATATTTTCAGAGCCTGCTTTTGTGGTTCGTCCTGAAGACAAATCAATATCTACGCTTACTTCAAAGAACTTATAGCTGACGAGATCAACTCCACCAGCCCCATCAATTTTATTACGGTAGAAGTTACCATCTCGTGCTGAATAGTTTTTTACGTAGATAATATCTGACCCTGTTCCTGCATTGACGTCATCATTGCCATTAATGCGAATGATATCATCTCCGGCTCCTCCGTAAATTCTATCCTCGATACCAGCATAAATGACATCATTGCCATCGCCACCTTCAATCAGGTTATTGCCGTTGCCCCCAAAGATGTAGTCATCTCCAAGCCCCCCCCGGAGGATATCGTCTCCACCTTCTCCATAGATGGCGTCGTCACCATGTGTTCCAATGATTGTTTCCGATTGATCTGTCCCGCTGAAAATAGGCATAATTAGCTCCTTCGTTTTAACGAAGAGACTGTGTCCGTATCTTCTCTGGCTGGATAGAGTTCAATGCGCCAGGGTCGGGCCGAACTCGCCAGAAGGATTAAAACAAGTCAGGTTCATGAAAGAGCAGGCGGTCCGCCATAACAATGTGCCCATATTCAAAGATAGTTAAGTAAATTAACCTTCATGTAGGGAGTTCTTGCCACTCTGTCTGTTTAACCTACGCGGCTTGTGCATGAGAGCGTAAGCGGTGGTCTTGCAATGTTTGACATTTAATCATCCGTCTATACCGACTAGAGTAAACATCAGCGGGCGTCACATTTCCATGGCTTTCGTGTGAGCGATAGTTGTTTTTGTGGTTGACGAACAGGCCATTTTGCAGCTCCATGCCCTCTGACATAAAATAAATCTCCAACACGATGTTTTTCTTCATCGCTTGATGCCAACGTTCAATCCTGCGTTTGCGAATAATGTGGAGCCTGCCGAGGCATACTTCATAACGTCCAAGGAATGGTGTCGCGAGAATAGTCGCCCAGCACAGTGGATAGGTAGAACCTGCTCCAGCCGATAACCTTGATGTATACGAATTCAGTCCACCCCGCTGGTTCGGCTTTATCGTCTTGCCTTCAGCCTTGTTAGCCACATAAGCCTTGCTGGTAATTAGGCCTTACGCCTTCAACAGCTGATAAACAGAAACGTTCAATATAAAATAGCCTTTTGTATCAGTGAAGTGAATTAAAAGGTCGTGAGGAAACAGACCCATTTCCTCCAGGGCTAGTTCGGCAATCAGTTCTCATCGGGAATGCAGTTCCACACCTTGGACGACTTTGAGACGTGATCCTCTAGTGCTTCAATGCCGCCTTCACAATATCGGTCGTACTAAACGTAGAACGTAATGCGTAGAATACCCAGATGCTCTAATGTGCGCTTAATCAGTTGGCAGGAGCTCTCCATCAGCCAACCAATCTCAAGCTTCTTGTGGGCAGGATAATTCAAAAGTCGCACAAAATTAATAAGGCTCCGGCCCGTTGTATTGAGCCGGAACTAGCATTTCAATTATTCAAAATTTACTCATTATCTGCCTTAGCATTAGAACAAGAACATATCAGCAGTAAAATCTTCTTCTCGGAAATTCTTAATCATTATACTTGAGGTGCCAACCTCGATTACAACGCCATTCTCAAGACTGTAGGCATTGGCTTGAATATCTCCTAACGATCCCCATCCGGAGGCTGCGTAATGTTCCCTTAGGTCGATGCGGTCACCAACTTCAAAGTCCGTAATTACATCGTAGTCGTTATTGAACTCGCTTTCAGCGAAGACAAAAACATCATTGCCAGCACCGCCAGTTAAATGATCATCGCCAATACCGCCAGATAGCACGTCATCACCACCTCGACCATTCAAATAGTCATTTCCACCCTGACCTCTGACTGAGTTTGCAAAATTGTCTCCGAAAATATAGTCACGCTCGTTGCTGCCAATCACGTTCTCAAAGTTGTCGATTTGAGTAAAGTTAAGCCCTTGGTCTATTGGTTGAGCTCTACCCCTATCCAGATCCACTAGGCTTCCGTTGCTACCTAGCACTAGAGTGTCTAGCCCGTCGCCACCATTCACATTTAAAGTACTCGCACCGATCACGATGGTATCGTCACCGTCTTCTCCATAGACAGCGTCTGAACCTTCAGTGGCAATAATTGTATCATCACCGCCACCACCAACTAAAATGTCATTACCATCGCCTCCATCGATAAAATCATCCCCCTCCCCTCCCATGATCAGGTCATCGCCAGCTTCACCGAAGATTTCGTCATTGTCGCGTCCTCCCATTAAGAATTCGCCTTCGGATGTGCCAATTAAATTTCTTTGAATCTCTATATTGTATTTGTGCATTGTGTATTCCCGTACTTGCAGTAATAGCCCGTATTTTTTCACGTTATGCGAAACTTGTTGAGCGCGTTGACCGACAAAAAAAGGCGATCTAAGTCAGTATCTCCAATATTAGTAGTCTCCAGCTGCAGTCTGCGAATTGCTCAGAATATGCTTGATGGTTGGCTTCGTGAGGAATCCATGTCGAAACATCGCGATTTTAACAATCGGCTGGCGCATTTAGCTTATTGACGCTGGTTACGCCTCTAGTTTCTGCCACTAAAGGGATGCTGCCGATGTCATGCTGAGCCAATTGAGCTGGCCCACTTAAATGGTCTACGTTTATGATTAAGATAACGGAGGATTGAGCTGCTAACCGAAAACTGGACCGTCTTGAGCTAGAGTTTTCCATTCATGATCCCAAGATCGGGAGAAGGAGAATTCTATGAAGAAGAGCAAATTCACGGAAACGCAGATGGCGTTTATTCTGAAGCAAACATAAGAAGGAACAAGCGTTGCGGAGATTTGTTGCAAGGCCGGGGAGCTGAGGCCACATTCCACAATCGGCGTAAGAAGTATGGTGATTTGATGCCATCGGAAATGAAACAGCATCAAGATACTTGATGAAGAAAATTCCAGGTTGAAGTGACTAGTGGCTGACCTTTCGCTGGCCAAAGCTATGATGCAGGGCGTTCTCAAAAGAAAGCTCTAAGGCCTGCACGCCGTCGTGAGCTTGTTGATGATCTGCGCGCTATTGGGGGCGTCAGCATCGGCCGAGCCTACAGTGTTTTGCAAGCCCATCGCTCAACCTATCACTATCGGTCACATGGAGACGAGCAGGCCGAAATCAAGGAACTCATCAAAGAGATTGCTAAAACGCGCGTGCGTTATGACTATTGTCGCCTCGTGTCCTGTTGCGACGAGAAGGTTGGCTTGTGAACGCAAAAATGGTCTACCGGCTCTACAATGAGATGGGCCTACAACTAAGAAACAAAACGCCCAAAAGGCGCGTCAAAGCCAAGCTAAGAGAGGATCGTGTAGAAGCGACACAAACCAATGAAACATGGGCTATGGACTTTGTACATGATCAGTTAGTCACTGGTCGCAAGATCCGAGTGTTGACCATCGCGGATACATTCTCGCGGTTTTCCCCAGCCACTGATGCTCGGTTTAGCTACCGCGCAGAAGACGTCGTTCAAACCCTTGAGAAGGTGTGTCGCAAGCTCGGCTATCCTAAGTAAATTCGCGTTGATCAGGGAACAGAATTCGTCTCCCGCGATATGGACATTTGGGCCTACCAGCACGGGGTCATTTTAGACTTCTCACGGCCTGGAAAACCAACCGACAATGCGTACATCGAGAGTTTTAACGGCAAGTTCCGAGCTGAATGTCTAAACACTCATTGGTTCATGAGCCTTGACGACGCTCGCTTAAAAATGGAGAAATGGCGTAGAGACTACAATGAGGTTCGTCCTCATAGCGCAATCGGGAATAACCCACCGATAACGCGAGTAATTTGGGGGCGAACAAAAGGCCTTGAGCCGCACCATCGGAAAATCTCCAGAACCGGTGGTCCAAACAAGGGGAGCAGGTCAACCGCCGGAAAATTTCTAGTCCGGCGGTCCGAATGAGGGTAGCGACTCAGTCCTCCGGTTTCCTAACTATAGGCGTGGACCACTTCAAAGGGGGAGGCTCAGTCTTACAAAGGGTTTGAAAATCTTCTGCGGTATTCACTGGGCGTCATTCCAATATTCTTGATAAACAGCCGCCTAAACGATGTTGCGTCTGAATAGCCTACTTCTATAGTTAAATCGTCGATAGAGATGTTATCACTTTCAAGAAGTTCTTTTGCAAGTTCTATTCTCATTTGTTGGATATATTGACTAAGAGGGGTCCCTGTTGCTGCTTTAAAGCGTCGCTCGAATGTTCGTACAGGAAGGTTCGTTGCGCTCCGGGCTTTATGAAACACATCCTCTTGCGTTAGATTTTGTTTGATAGCAGATAGAGCCTTGTTTATTTGAGCGTCGTAACGCAATCTTGTGGCTTCCATACTGGCATATGAAAGTTGATCCCTTCGCCCCCAATCAACCAAGTAGTACTTTGCACTGCGTAAGGTAGCGTCTTTCCCCAGATATCGTGAGATTAAGAAGAGTGCGAGATCATTCCAATATGCTCCTCCTCCAGATGTAACTATTCTGTGAGCTGGGCCGCTGAAAAGCATAGTCCTCTTCTCATGTAGAACAACCTGAGGATATATTGACTTGAATTCCTCTGCCCAAGCAAAGTGAGTTGTCGCCTTTTCACCATCTAAGACGCCTGCTTGAGCTAATACAAATATCCCAGAAGCTGCCGAAGCTAGGGTTGCTCCTTCTATGAGATTTTGTCTGATCCATTCTAGGACATCATCGCTCACTAAGCTTGGAATTCTATGAATATCTCCGATAGGGGGAATGAATATTGCGTCGACAATCCCGGTGTCGGAAATCGTCGAATCTGGTATAATCACTCTGTTATTCCACCCTCGGACAGGTGCTTTTGTGCTTGATACAATCTTCACATTTAACTTTGATGGTTGCGTTTCTGATGCCCCTTGCGCAGTGGCTAATATGTCAAAAAAGCAATAAAGTGCACTTGTGTGGGCACCCGGTGGTGCGAAACATGCGATAGTAGCCATTAACTCCGCTCTTAATGTTAAAATCGACTACAGCCCCGGAGAAAATCAAGCCAATATCGTAAAGTTGCCTTAGGGAGGATTGCAGATTGATATTGGATTGGGAATAAATTCTTCTACAACTAGTCTAAGGTTTTTGAGAGCAATGGAATAGTTGCGGGGTGAATTGAACGACGGGGTCACCTCATTTTTTTTCGGGAACGTCATGATAGACAACCAGATTTATTTTATTAGTGTGTGTAAGGACAAAATGAGGGCGAGAGCGATAAATCCCCGCGGCCTATCGGGGCGTCTGCGCACAAAGTTCGGTTAAGAGGAACTATAACGTTATCTCGGTTTCTCTGATTTTTGGCCCTTATGCTATCCGCTTAGATACGTGCTTTTGTGCGCGCGCAAATCAAGCGCTCTAAGCTGGCAGTGGCACCAATAACCTACCATTGCTAACTTCAGTTTGGACTACTTAAGTCGAGCGTCACGAACACGATTGCCTCCTGCAATCATAAAATTGCTTCATCTGGCCATGTGAACAAACGCGGCCTTTAGCTTTATGACAGGAGGGTGAGCTACAAGAAAGTCAAAGGCCAAATATTGCGTTCAGAGCTGTTGCCTATAGGTTGCAGCAACTAGATAGAGTAAATTTTGCTAGGGGTTGGTAAAGAGGGATCTCCTATTTCGGCAGATACACAAGGATCGCTTGATTGAATTTGGTTTCATTTTGAAAAAAAATGTCTGGGTCGTTGCAGGATCCGGTGATAATGAAGCCGCATTTGCTAAGTTCTAACCCGTTAGAGTTGCTTGCTCCGCTCGCGAGACTACAGATGCGTTTTTGCCGCTTCATAGAAGCAACATTCTCAGTTGTGTGATCACCGGTGCAAACGTACGCACGCGGGTCTTTGGTGAAAATATTTCCATAAAAGCCTGCCTCAAACATTGTAAATTTGCGCCGCTCATATTCGCTCACTTGGAGGCCTGGGTGAGGCGAGTTTTCGTTTGTGGCACGCGTTGAAATCTGAACTGGGACTCCAATTGCGTTTGTTCTTGCAAAAATACAGCTAGACACGAGTTCTTGTTCAGGACGGGTTAGAGCTCTTGTTTTCCAATCTGGGGCTAGACCTAGTAAGCCCGAGTACTCTTTTCCCAATCTTACGGCTACATCACCCGCTTTTAATGAGCAGCTTACCAAGTATTTAAACAATTTCTCAGGAATTTGCTCCTTTATCGGTCGATCTTGTGCCCGTAAGGAAATCGCGCCAAAGAATATGCAAAGGAGCGCTAAAGTCGTTAATCTCTTAGAGTGCACTTGGCGCTCCCTTGTTTTTAATTATTGTAGTGGGCTCTCAGCCAGCTGTTGAAGAATTGACTTCTTTACTTCTCCACCACCACTGACACCTGAGCCACCGTCGTTGGAAGTACCATCACGACCTAAACCGTTGTACGGCATCCCGTTGTACGGCATCCCGTTGTACGGCATCCCGTTGTACGGCATCCCGTTGTACGGCATCCCGTTGTACGGCATCCCGTTGTACGGCATCCCGTTGTACGGCATCCCGTTGTATGACAAGCCGTTGTATGGCATCCCATTGTAAGGCATCCCATTGAGGTTGATGCCGTTGAGCACCATTCTAGCTTCAGCAGCTGAGAATGACATCACAAGAGCTGAAGCACAAAGAACTGCTTTAATACATCGTTTCACTGAATATATCCTTGGTAGTTATTGTTGCCATACAAGTAAATATCATTATGAACGTAAGTAAAAGTGCGAATTACGTAAGGATGAGGTAAGTAACGCCAATATTATTGTTAAAAATAAAATTAAATAAACAAAAAGAAATTTAGTGCAATTTAGTTACATCTCTTTTTTGATGTTAGTTCTTGCCGTCAAGTTATCGTTCTTGTGAAGCTGCGCCACCGGGAATAGTGATCTGCTTAGCATGTTCTTTGGCTGGGTTGACTTTTGCAATCTATTGGGGAGTTCGAACTCGCTGACTTGAGCCCGACATCCTTAGTGTAAGTGCATGAGGTGCCCAAATGGAGCAGGCAAAAAGTATAGAATTTGCGCTGACTTCTGGGTGTCGCAACGTTGTATGTAACAACTTAGTGCGGGTGCTAATGATTTTGATGAGGATTAATTGATGGAATATTCAGAATATGTTACGCATCAGATTTAGAAATTAAAAATTAGATGATTTTCAATTTGACTGTGAAGTTTATATTCTTGATAGGCAATAAATAAATTGTGGATTTTACTATTTGCAAGTTGTATCGCTTCTATTGCAATGGGTATTACACTCGTTGTTGTGCCGTGGGAGCTTGCTAAAACTACCGGAGGTGAAGCTCTTACTGTTGCTGCGACTTGGTCCACTATTATCCTGTTATTCTTGGCGCCAATATCTGGCCGGTTGATTGATCGTATTTCCCGGCGGTTTACATTGAGATTGTGCACTCTGGTCATGGGAATTGTATTGCAAATCACTTCATTGGTTTACAGCGATCCTGCATTTCGTGTGGCTTTCTTGTGTGGAGTGTTCTTTTTTTCGCATGTATTTTTTTTATTTTTTCACAATGCGTTAGCAGCACTTATTCAAGAAATATCTGATAGAAAAGGGCGGGGCAAGTTAAATGGGTGGATGCAAATTGAGATACAAATCTCAACCTTTTTTGTAGGCTTTTTGATAATTTATTTAGTGGGTAGCGAAGAAGCTAGACTTATTTTGTTTGTAAATGGGATCTTGTTATCTCTGTCATCGTATTTACTTGGGTTTATACCCTATAAAAAGAAAAAAGTGCCGAGGCGAGCGAGTAACTCGAGAGCCGTATTCATCGTCATCTTAAAACGCTACGATCTATTGATACTTGGGGTTTGCGGAAATATTGCTTTTATCTGTTCTATGATGCTTAATATTGTTATTCCGATATACTTTGCAAGCGTGCTTCAAATAGATATTTCAGCGGTTGCAAAGCTATCTATTGCATTTGGTATTGGAGCCAGTTCATCAGGATTTTTCTTTAGTAGAGTTACATTAAAAAGATCTGCAGTACCGGTGATGAATATCTGTCTGGCCTTGTACGCAGCAATAATTTTGTCGATGTCCCTGGTTCCAAATTTTCTCGTTATTCTTACGCTGTTTGGAGGACTTGGAGCTGTTAGTTCAGCGATTCGTGTAGTGTTTAGTACGTACTTAATGAGTGTCGTAGACGAAGATATATTTGGGAGCTATCTATCTGTAATTAGTGCAATTACCTACGCCCTGCGAGCGATCTTTAGTTTTATACTTATGTTAATTATTGCATGGCTTCCGATAGCTAGTTGTTTTTGGTTAATTTTATTTATTAGTCTTGTCGGCGTAGCATTAATACAAGTCCATAAGTTTGTTGCTTCGGGGCATAAGTTGAAAGTTAGCGACTTGGATTGTAATAAAGAAATTCATGCCTCCCTTTAAGTGTCTTCTCTCTTTGGGAAGTTTCTTAAAGCGGGTTTGAGGACTGTTAAACTGATTGATGGTGTGGTTGTCCTAGTAATCCATTGAAGTTTTACCTTATGCTGCTCACTTGAGTTAGTTTCAATATTTTTAGTATTGGAACAAAGGCTGGTCCTTTATAATGGATAAAACATATCGGGTGCATCTTGGGGTGCGAGGCGGTTACCGTGTCATGCTTAGTATGAAGTATTTAAGGTTGTCAGAAAGTTTTCGCCAATTTTCAATTGGGTGACCAGGTCTTGGCCACTTGCGTAATGAACTGTCAGCTGTATTGATCGTAGTCCCTATTGTTAATCCTTCATCGTGGTGGAAAAACTTTATCTGGCAGGTGTCGTAATTTACTGCGACCTTTTGCCTATTACATTCCGCTGAAAAATCTACTGCTTCAGTTTGCCTATTATAACCGATAATGCTGTATTCCGTATTTGACTTAATTTGTTTCAGTATTGTAAAAGATGAGTTTCCTGAATGCGTTTTATATTCTTTGACTTTCTTTTTTATTTTTTCCAATTCTATCATGCGGATGCCCTCATCTACTGAGATGTAATAGATTCCCTTCAATATTTTGAATTCGTTATCTTGGGCGATACCATAGTTGATGATGGTATCTGAAATCCGAAATCTTGACATTTCTGGGGGTGTGTCCTCGTCATTTTGACAATAAACATACTTGTTATTCCAGAAATGAGATTTCGAGTACCTAGGTAACTTGGACTCATCTGGAGTACCAGTAAAGATAGCTCCGTAGTTTGCAGGCAACTCAAGGTATGTAGAGCCAATCTTGATACGGACAGGGTCTGCTCCAATGTCGCATGGAGGGGAGCCGGTATCAATTGTGGGGAGTGCTAAGACAACAAACAACAAAATGATTGGAATTACAAATAAAAGTAACCCAAGTAGCTTAATGAATTTTTTAAGTGGAGACTTCATGTCGGTAAACCGAATTCCTAAATTAGCTAGATGGCGAGGTAAAAGGTGGTTTCGCATATTCGAGCGGTTAGATTTTGTTTATAAGTGAATCGGTTTCGACCATGACTGAATCTGGATGACTTTTTATCGGGCATCCGCTCTTCGAACTTCACAAAAGTAAGTATTGAGTTTGAAGCTGCGAGTTGAAATGTCATTGATGTTCTGCTGATGCATTTTGCCGCCAAATTTTTTTGATCCATAGAAATTTATACGGCTATCCGGTTCAGCTCCTGACGACCCTTGGTTCTTAAGGGGAAATTGCTCATGGCGTGCTGGTGTTTGCGAGATGATGCCATGCAAAGATTACAAAAAATCGTAATCAGAGCTGGCGGCTAAGCTTTGAGCTGAATTTGAAGCGCCACCGTCGTCAGCTAGGGGAAGCGCGTCAAATGGATCGATCTTCGAGTAGGGGTCTAAAGAACTACTGGATATCGAGAAGTTGTAGATGTCATCAGATAGTCCCTCCATATTGACCCATTCTCCATCAGGTCTTTCTATTCGGGCAAACAAGTGGCCAATGGATAACGTATATGCGCCGTTTGCCAGATCTTCAGGCAAGTTAAACGTAAAGGTGCTTTTGCCTTCCTGTGTATCGCCTGTCTCAGGATCGACTGAAAACGCGACTTCCCCCGTTGATCTACCAATTACTTTCAGAGAACCGTCCGTATATCCAAAGTAAGTTTTACCTTCAAACAGAAGGGTAACTTGTCCTACTGCGCCATCAGCTTCATTGCCAATGTGAATACCTGACAACCCTTCAACGCCTTCTACAGGCTCGAACTCAGTGATATCGCCTTCATCATCTGGTAGGTTGGTTGGGTCTTCCACAGGTCCCTCGTCTGGATCTTCCACAGGACCCTTGTTTGGGGCTTCTCCGACCTCGTTCGCAATGTCGAAATCGATGACATCGGGACTTAACACCTCCATATTAACCCATTCTCCACCAGGTCKTTCTATTCGGGCAAACAAGTGGCCAATGGATAATGTATACGCGCCGTTTGCCAGATCTTCAGGCAAGTTAAATGTAAAGGTGCTTTTGCCTTCCTGAGCATCTCCTGTCTCAGGATTGACCGAAAACACGACTTCGCCCGTTGATCTGTCAATTACTTTCAGAGAACCGTCCGTATATCCGAAGTAAGTTTTACCTTGAAACAGAAGGGTAATTTGTCCCCCTGCGCCATCAGCTTCATTGCCAATGTGAATACCTGACAACCCTTCAACGCCTTCTACAGGCTCGAACTCAGTGATATCGCCTTCATCATCTGGTAGGTTGGTTGGGTCTTCCACAGGTCCCTCGTCTGGATCTTCCACAGGACCCTTGTTTGGGGCTTCTCCGACCTCGTTCGCAATGTCGAAATCGATGACATCGGGACTTAACACCTCCATATTAACCCATTCTCCACCAGGTCGTTCTATTCGGGCAAACAAGTGGCCAATGGATAATGTATACGCGCCGTTTGCCAGATCTTCAGGCAAGTTAAATGTAAAGGTGCTTTTGCCTTCCTGAGCATCTCCTGTCTCAGGATTGACCGAAAACACGACTTCGCCCGTTGATCTGTCAATTACTTTCAGAGAACCGTCCGTATATCCGAAGTAAGTTTTACCTTGAAACAGAAGGGTAATTTGTCCCCCTGTGCCATCAGCTTCATTGCCAATGTGAATACCTGACAACCCTTCAACGCCTTCTACAGGCTCGAACTCAGTGATATCGCCTTCATCTGGCAGGTTGGTTGGGTCTTCCCCAGGACTCTCGCCACCACGAGGAGGCGTCTCAATTTCGGGATCAAAACTAACGGAGAAGGAGGGGGACAATTGAGAAACATTGCCTGCGCTATCGACTGCTTCAATCGTTAGTTCAAAAGTTCCTCGTTGTCGCAGAAAATAACCATTCGCAGTTGTGTAGCCAACTAAGTTGCCGTCCAGGTAGACGTTGTAGTAAGAAACGTCATCATTGGAAGACCAGTGTACCAGTACACCCTCTTTATATTCATTAGCGAACTCTTCAGAAGTCAATATCGACGGCTGTTTTGGGGGTGTCTCGTCCGGTGTCGCGGTTAGGAAATGGTTTAGCTTGGCGCCATAATGAGGAATTGGTACAGCTCCAGCTCCACTTTCCGCAAGTTGGGAGCCATCGAGTGGTCGTCCGCCGCTGTCGATTTGCGAAGTAACTTCTAATACTTCGCTACTCTGATCAAAACCTGTTGCTTCTTGGTGATCTGAAAGTGATTTTCCATCAAAGTCGACCTGCCCATCTGCATCCCAATAAACATTTCCATCGATGTTTGCAGCTGAAAGATCTGTACTGCTGGATACTATTAAGGGGTCATTATAAGACCAGGCCTCATCGCTCAGGCTAGAGGACGAGACTGACACGATATTACCCAATATTACAGGATTAGTCGTTTCAGTTACAACAGTGTCTGATCCTCCCGTATATGTCGTTAACGGTTGAATCGAAATACCGCCAAGATACCACCTTGTCCCGTTTGCTTGGACGCCACCAGCATCGAGAATAGTATTTTGAGTAACCACCGGATCTTTTGCACCTGAAAGTAGGACACCGCTATCTAAAGTGTTTTTGATTATGTTATTGCGGATCGTTGTATTGAATGTCCCAGCATACTCAGTATTGTCGGTGTCATAATACTCGGAGTCAGTGGTGTACCCTGAAGCGATCCCTCCACCGGAGTTGGGAAGAGCTGCGGTGCTAAGGCCGGTGTTCTCTATAAGGTTATCTTCAAACAATGCATTTTTGGATCCGCCTTTGACGTAGGCGCCTGTCGTTGCAATGTCATGAATATAGTTCCCCCGAACCACCAAATCATCTACATTTACGGCATCAATTCCCTCGGCATTTGAAGATGGGAAGTCGTCTAGAGTCCCGCCCCTGCCCGATCCGTAAATCTCGTTACCAAAGATTGAAACATTATCGCAGTTTGGGGTTAACTTGATGCAGTCGCGACCCGAGTCATGAATAATGTTGTTCTGAATAATAATATTACTGGCTGCGCTCCCGAAGTATTCGTGCCCGTATTCAATTGCAGTCTCCAGCTTGATGGCGTATTCACGTCCGCCAGATATATCAACGTTCTGAAGTACGCTACCAGATGAGTCAATTCCAAAGGAGAACACTGCATGCGGTCCGTCAGACCCGCTTGAAGCAGCGATTTTCGGAAATTCGTCGCCCGGGTAGCCAGAAACTGTCACGTTTGGAGTATCCAGCTCCAAACCTTGATTAGCATCATAAGCCCCTTCTCGGATGTAAACAGTGTCACCTGGCTTTGTCGCTGAGAGTGCCGACTGAATATCGGAAAAATCACCTGAACCATCGGAGGCAACAATAATTGTACTGCTCATAGCTAATTCCTTTTTGAGAATGTTCAGCGCGAGAATTAGCGTGCAGTGGTTAAGCCCCTGCATTCAGACGCTATAATTAAAAGCTTTGAGAGGAAGTCTACTCATAAGAAATTCAATAATTAATGGGTGTGGGCGACAATTAAGTGAGTGTTCCGACATTCTGTAGAATGATTGATTAAATCTAATTAAAACAAGACGATCACGACTTAATTGGAACTCTGCTCTGCAGATGAATTGCAGAGAAAAGAATTTGTAAGAGCTTTGTTAAATTTTTTCCTTACGATCTTTGATCGTAAGCGATTGGAATGCCTTTGCTAATTATTTTAAAAGACATTTCGTAAGTGGCTTCTTCCATTACTCGCTCGAGAAAATTGTATCTTGGTTGCAAACTGTGTGAGCGGAGAGGTGTGCGTGGTAGCACAAGCGACGCTTTTGAAGCGTTTGTCGTTTAATCAGCTGTCTTTTCTGCAAAATCTGCTTGGCACGACCAAAGTAAGCATCTGCCGGTATGACGTTTCGTGGTAGCGCTGATTGTTATAGTAAACGACGAACAGACTGATCTGTAGTTCTAAATCCTTACACATGTAGTAGTTCTCCAGCAGAACGCGGTTCTTCATGGTCTGATGCCAACGTTCGATTTTGCCTTGCGTTTGCGGATGATAAGGAGCGCCTCTGACATGCTCTATGTCCTTTCCCTCCAGCCATTGTGCCAGATCCGATGAGACGTATGAGCTGTCGTTGTCAGAAAGCAGGCGCGGACGATGCAGCAACTTTGGCTGCTCGCATCCGGAGGCATCCAGCGCCAGTTGGAGCGTAGCGGTTACAAAATTGCCTTTTGTGTCGGTGAAGCGTACGGCAAGTTCGCGAGGAGATAAGTCCGGAATCTCCAAAGCCAGCTCGATAAACTGCTCTCTGATCGCATCGGGATTACGGTTTCAAATCTGGGCAGGATGCGATTTTTGGTCTTCAAACGCCTCAACACCGCTCTTACAATAGTGGTCATACCAAACATAGAAAGTAGAGCGCGGAATACCCAAATCCTCCAAAGTGCGCTTGAATGGTTGGTGGGTGTTATCAGCCAGCAGGATAATCTCAAGCTTCTCGTGAGCGGGATATCTCATTCGTCGACCTCCCCACCGCCTGTCATACTTTTTTAAAGAAGCCGCAGTTCAAGGGCCTGCTCTGCAATCACTTCTTTGAGGTCGCGAGCTTCCTTACACAGTAGCTTAACCTCTCTGGTATTTGCCTGACGAGCTATGTCACCGGCAAGCCGCTTCTTGCCAGCCTCAAGAAACTCCTTCGACCAGCTGTAATAGAGCCCTTGCGAAATACCTTCCTGACGGCACAGCTCAGCAACGCTGTCTTCGCCGCGTAATCCGGCAAGTACAATTCGGATCTTGCTTCATTGGAGTAGCGCTTACGGGTTTTGCGCCGGATATCCACGACCAAGCGTTCTGCAGTAACGCAGGTCGTCTTTGTGTTCTGCCCCATATCTCACTCCTGTTGTCGTGATCGTGGGCCAAAACATTCCCTTATTTAATTTAACCGATCTGTACATGAGGCGTCGACGACAAATAATTGTACTAGATACAATACGTTAGTTGACTTCCATAATGCGATACACCTTATTCATTGTATTAAATACTTCTTTCCTCCAATTCTGCTCGAGGCTCATCATGGCTCTGATTTCGCCACAACGGCACCTGTTCGATATTCCACCCAATATCGCCTACTTTAATTGCTCCTATAATGCGCCTCTGCTCATTGGGTCAAAAAAAGCTTTAATCGAGGGGGCGGCGTCTAAGTGCTGGCCGTGGCAGAGAACTCCTAATGAATTTTTCGATGATGCCGAGGCATTCAGAAGGGCTGCCTATACTGCCTTTGGAACGAGCGTCGATAATTTCGCAATCGTTCCTTCGGCGAGTTATGGGTCTGCGACAGTTGCGCGCATTCTGGAGGAGCACTTATCTTTTGGAGACGAAGTTATCGTCTTACAAGAGGCGTTTCCGTCAAATTATTTACCTTGGCTGCGACTTACACAAGAAACTGGTGCGAAGCTTGTCGTGATCCCGACCCCAGATGACTACGATTGGACGCGAGCTGTCTTAAATGAGATCAATTCGAGGACAAAGCTTATCGCTGTCCCAAACTGTCACTGGACAAATGGTGTCTTGTTAGACCTGAACAAGATTTCCTCCGCAGCCAAGAACGTTGGTTCGTTCCTTGTTCTAGAAGTGACACAATCTCTTGGTGCGAACCCGATCGATATTGATAGCTTAGAACCTGATTTCTTGATTTCAGCGGGTTATAAATGGATGCTATGTCCTTATGGTCTTAGCCTTTTCTATGCAGATCCTAAATGGCACCATGCGCGCCCGTTAGAAGAGACTTGGCTAAGCCGTGAAGGGGCTGAGGATTTTGAGAATTTAGTGGAATACGCAGATCAGTATCAGGTTGGGGCTAGGCGGTTTGAAATGGGGCAAAAAAGTATACCTTCAGTCCTGCCAGGTGGCATAGCAGCCCTTCGACAAATTGGAGAATGGGGCGTTGCAAACATTGCTGAGACACTTCGTAGAACAAACAGGCAAATTTCCGAATTACTTGAAATGTACGGGTTCCAAACAATTCCTGAGGAAGTTCGCAGCCCAAACATTCTTGGCGCAAGATTAGAAAATGGTGTTCCAGATACTCTTATATCAAGCCTAGCAGAAAGAAATGTTTACATCAGTAAGAGAGGGAGCTCCTTGCGTTTTGCACCATACCTTCACAATACCGAAAATGATATAGACCGACTTGCAGAAGCGCTCAAAGCCTCTCTTTAGAGGAGCTAGTTCGACAGACCTAAGAGTTATCGATTGCTGAAGGTATATATCCTAGTGGGGTGATCAAATTCAGACTCGTTTGGCGGGCAAGGCACGGTTATAGCGTTTCTCAACCTATGATTGGTGCTGAAAAACGTTAATGTTTTCGTTGGTTCGTCTAGTAGCTTGCGAGATGAACTCTAGATGTCCAAGTCGGGATAGTTAAGAGCCGCAACCCTTCATGAGTATGCGCTTCTTGCGTAGTGCTCTGATTTCCCAAAATAGGTATCAACTGCCCGACTTGGATATTCGCTAAGCGATTTAATTAAGCCAGACGTATGTTTATATTTCATTTTGTTGGGCATTACCTTCTCGCAATTGCATGTCGTGCCTAACTCAATAATAGCGCTCGTAGCACTGATATACCTAAATCTAATAGGCTAAAATTCCCTTTAAATAACAGATGTTACAAGGACCGTTAGGGGCAGTGCTATGAATAGAAGAGAATTTGGTGCATTGGTTGTTGCTGCTGCAGCAGCTGCCGGACCGTTTAGAGCTTTTGCTGATGAAACCTGTCAGTCACCTTATATGCCCAAGATCACCGGGCAGGAAGAATTCGTTTATGTCTGGACACTCGGCGTTGAGGGAATGGGCGATGAGCAAGATAAGCTTGTTACCATTGATCTGCGGCCAGACTCGCCCATGCGCGGTCAGGTGATCAAYAGTCTTTCTGTCGGCGGACGGAATGAAGCACATCATGGTGGYTTTTCAGCAGATCGTCGCTATTTCTGGACTGGTGGTCTSGATACCAATCGCATTTTCATCTTCGACGTACATAGTGACCCATCAAAGCCATCCCTGCACAAAACCATCGAGACTTTTGTCAAGGATTCAGGGGGCGTTGTCGGGCCACATACATTCTTTGCCCTTCCCGGCAGCATGATGATCACCGGGCTTTCCAATGATGATGATCATGGTGGGCGCACGGCACTGGTTGAATACAGCGATGCCGGTGACTACGTGGCGACTTATTGGATGCCAACCGCCAGCGACATGCAAGGTGCTGTTGCTGTGGGGGATGCTGTTGCGGACGGTTATGGTTATGACATTCGCGCGCACATTCGCAAGAACATCATGTTGACCTCCTCCTTTACTGGCTGGTCAAACTACATGATGGATTTTGGGCAGATGCTGCAAGATGCYGACGCGATGAAACGGTTTGGCAAYACGATCGTTCAATGGGATCTRCATACTCGTCAGCCGCGTAAGGTCTTCAACGTGCCSGGCGCTCCSCTGGAGATCCGCTTCCCATGGGGCCCGAATGCGAACTATGCATTCTCTACGACCGCWCTCACCTCCAAACTCTGGCTGATTTATGAGGACGACAGTGGGGAATGGCAGGCCAAAGATGTAGCGGATATTGGAAACCCTGCGGACATTCCGCTTCCCGTCGATATCTCCATAGCTGCTGATGATCAGACACTGTGGGTCAACAGCTTCATGGATGGCAAGACGCGGCTCTTTGATATTTCCGATCCGCATAACCCCTTTCAAATTTATGAGAAAACCATCGACMGTCAGGTCAACATGGTCAGCCAGAGCTGGGATGGGAAACGGGTCTACTTCAGCTCTTCCTTGCTGGCAAACTGGGACAAAAAGGGTGACGACGATGTGCAATATCTGCGTGCATACACCTGGGATGGGAAAGAGCTGATCGAGGAYTTTGATATCGATTTTTACAAGCTCGGCCTTGGTCGTGCGCACATCATGCGTTTTGGCAGTTCTGAGCTGTACACCAGTTAGATCAAACTCGTTTTGGGGCAGCACGCGTGTTGCCCCATGCCTTTCCAACTCATTAGGTCTGATGCATGCGTGTATTGAAAAAGTTCCTGGTCTTCAGTGGTGTTGCAGCAACACTTCCAGCACTCTGGTATACCTTAATGGCCGGACAAGCTGCTCCCACTCGCCCATTTTCAGATGCCTTTACCCCTCATGAAGAGTTTCAGTTTGATCCTCCCAAGCCGGGTTCTTACACGCTGAACCGGTTTAGGACGGCGCCAGATGGACGGGTTCTGGATGTAAATGGACAGACACATTCATTTGCAGCACTGACCAAAGGCAAGATCAATTTGGTGAGCTTTGTCTATCTGATGTGTGGCGATGAGAATGGATGTCCAATCGCCATGTCGACGCTCTTTGAAATTCACGATGCCAGCCAGAAGCTTCCCGGACTGCGAGAAGATGTTCAGCTGATCACTATCAGTTTTGATCCTGCCCGCGATACGGTCGAGGCCATCAACTCCTTTTCATACCCCCTTCAAATCGATGCGAATGCTGATCAGAAGCTGAAATGGCACGTGCTTACGAGTTCAGGCATGACAGATCTGCAGCCTATTCTGGATGGTTTTGGCCAAGTCATTGATCGTTCGAACGATCAGGAGGTCATCAATCATCTTTTACGGATGTATCTGGTTGATCGCGAAGGCGTTGTACGCAACGTCTATGGCCTTGGAACCATCGACCCGAGGCTCCTGATCACAGACGTGGAGACGCTTTTACTGGAAGAAAGCAGGTCATAATGCGCCAGTGGTTCCTTACTTGTCTGATTGGCAGTCTCCTGTGTTGGGCAGATGGCGCACATGCACAATCGCATTGCATAGCAGACCCGGAAAACTGGTCTGCAGTGGCTTTGAACCGGAGCCTTTCTGTTCTGCTCGGACTTCCACCCGTCCGCCATCCACATGACAACCCACCGAGTGTCGCGAAGGTTGAGTTGGGCCGGAAGTTGTTTTTCGATCGGCGCTTGTCGATCAATCGCACAATGTCTTGCGCCATGTGCCATGTTCCAGAACAAGGGTTCACCAATTGGGAGCTGAGCACAGCCATCGGCGTTGAAGGGCGCAGCCTTAAGCGAAACTCACCAAGCATTTTGAATGTCGGGTATATGAATATGCTGTTTCATGATGGCCGGGATCATGCATTGGAGACACAGTTTATTGGTCCATTAACCGCGCGAAATGAAATGGCAAATCCATCTGCGGGACGTGTTGTTGCTCTTTTGAAGGAGCTTGCGGACTATGCACAGATGTTCGAGGATGCCTTCGAGGCCCAGGCGTCTCTCGATAGGATTGGGATGGCCCTTGGCGCGTATCAAAGAACAATCCTTGCGGGGAACAGTCCCTTTGATCAATGGTACTTTGGTGGTGATGAAACTGCTGTTAGTGCCGATGTTAAGCGTGGTTTTCAGGTTTTTACCGGCAAAGCGGGCTGCAGTGCTTGCCATCTGATCGAAGATGATCATGCTCTCTTTACGGATGAACTTTTCCATGACACCGGATATGGTCAGATGCGTGAAGAGAAGCGCCAAAATCCCCCGGCAAGCATTCCTGTGCAAGTTGCCTCCGGAGTGGTGCATCAGATGGAATTTTCAAAAATCCGATCTGTCAGCGCTGAACGCGAGGCCGATCTTGGGCGCTATGAGGTAACAGAGGACCCAGCTGACAGATGGAGATTTCGCACGCCTTCGCTGCGCAATCTCACAGTAACGCCACCTTATATGCACGACGGCCATCTCAGTACGATTTCGCAGGTTATTGAGTTCTACGACCAAGGTGGATCACAACTGAGTGGTCAAGACCCACGCATCCGCCCGCTTGGTCTCACAGGTGCAGAAAAACAAGACCTCGAAGCCTTTCTGCAAAGCCTGACCTCTCCTGATCTCGACTGCCTGATAAGCGAGGCAAGAGTGTTGCCACCTGATAATCACTAAGGCAATAACCTAGGTCGATCCACTCAGACTTGCAGTGCGTGTTGTTGATGAACCAGTATCAAGAGATTAAAAAACTCGTCTATTCAAAAACTCACAAGCGAATCAGCTCCTCCGTCTCCCCGTCAAACAAGCACACCCTTCCCATGTCCACAGAGAAGGTCATGCTCTCCCCTGGGTCACACGCAAACAAAGGGGAGACGCGGGCTTTGGCGGGGTGGCCAGCAAGGCGGATGAGGCAGAGGGTGTCGGCGCCGGTGGGTTCCAGGAGGTCTACGTCGCATTCGATTTCCGGGTTTGTGGATTGGGTGAAGGCGTTGTGGGTGATCATTTCGGGGCGCAGGCCGAGGATGATTTTTGTGTTCTCGCGTGTTTCGAGTTGTTTTGAGTCTGGGAGCGGGAGGAAGTAGTTTTTTGGCTCGCCCTTCAGAACGGCTGGCAGGATGACGCCAAACTGGTCTTCTTGCTTCACCAGATCCACTTCCACAAAGTTCATGGGTGGTGCACCGACGAAACCGGCCACATACATGTTCGCTGGTTTGCTGTAGATCTCCTGAGGCGTGCCGATTTGCTGGATCACGCCGTCTTTCATGATGGCGATGCGGTCTGCCAGCGTCATGGCCTCGATCTGGTCATGGGTCACATAGACCATGGTGGCCTTGAGAGATTGGTGGAGCTTCTTGATCTCTGTGCGCATTTCGCCGCGCAGTTTGGCGTCCAGATTGGAGAGAGGCTCGTCGAACAGGAAGATTTTGGGGCGGCGCACAAGGGCACGACCCATGGCGACGCGCTGGCGCTGTCCGCCGGAAAGTTGCGCTGGTTTGCGGGCAAGCAGGTGCTCAATTTGCAGCATGCTGGCGACTTCGCGGACGGTGGCTTTGCGCTCTGCCTTGCTGATCCTGCGCATTTCCAACCCAAACGCGATGTTGCGTTCCACCGTCATGTTTGGGTAGAGCGCGTAGCTCTGAAACACCATGGCGATGTCGCGGTTTTTGGGGTGGACGTCGTTGACCACTTCGCCATCCAACCGGATGGTTCCCTCAGCGATGGGCTCCAGTCCCGCGATGATGTTGAGCAGCGTTGATTTTCCGCAACCGGAAGCGCCGAGCAGGACAAGGAATTCGCCGTCTTTCACATCAAGGGAAATGTCCTTCAAAACTTCAGTTGCGCCAAAGGATTTTGAGGCATGTTCGATGGATATGGTCGCCATAAATGAGCCTTTAGCCTTTGACTGCGCCAGCGGTGAGCCCGCGCACGAAGAACCGTCCGGCGATGATGTAGACAACGAGGGTTGGCGCGGCGGCTATGAGCGCGGCTGCCATGTCCACATTGTACTGTTTTACGCTGGTGGTGGAGTTGATGAGATTGTTGAGCGCCACTGTGACCGGCTGAGACCCGCCTGAGGTGAAGCTGGCGCCGAAGAGGAACTCGTTCCACACCTGCGTGAACTGCCAGATGACCGAGACAACGATGATGGGAACAGAGAGCGGCAGCATGATGTGCCAGAAGATGCGGAAGAACCCTGCCCCGTCCATTGTGGCTGCCCGCACCAGCTCTTGCGGAACAGAGACGTAGTAATTGCGGAAGAATAGTGTGGTGAAGCTGATGCCGTAGATGGTGTGCACGACGATCAAGCCAGTGATGGAGTTGGCGATGCCCAGATAGCCAAGGGTTTGGGCCATGGGCAGAATGACGATCTGGAACGGGATGAAACAGCCGAACAGCATCAGGGCGAAGATGATGTTGGCACCGCGGAAGCGGAAGAGCGACAGCGCATAGCCGCTCAAGGCACCGATCAGGGTGGAGATCGCTACCGATGGCACGGACATGATCACCGAGTTGAGGAAGTACGGGCGCAGGCCCTCGCAGCGCACACCGATGCAGGCGCTGGACCATGCTTCGCGCCAGGCGGTGAAGTTGAGCTCGTGGGGTAGGTCCAGCAAAGCTCCGGCCCGGATTTCCGCGAGATCCTTCAGCGAGGTGGAGAGCACCACGTAAATTGGGCCAAGATAGAGAACCGCAGCGGCGAGCAGCAGGGTCCAGATGAACAGTCGGCCAAACAGGTAGCGTTTGCCGTTGGCGCCGGGGAGTGTTTTGGGATTAGCCATGACGCTTTGCCCTCAACTCTGAATACAGGTAGGGCACGATGATTGCGGCCACGGTTGCCAGCATCATCATGGCAGAGGCGGCACCAAGGCCGATCTGATTGCGGCGGAAGGCCATCTCGTACATGAAGTTGGCTGGCAACGTGGAGGAGTAGCCCGGCCCGCCATTTGTCAGCGCCACCACGAGATCGAAGCTCTTGATGGACAGGTGCGCGAGAATGACGAAAGCGGAGAGGAACACAGGCCGCAGTGATGGCAGGATGATGCCGAAATAGATGCGGGTGGTGCTGGCACCGTCCAGATGAGCGGCGCGGATGATGTCCTCATCAACGGTGCGCAGAGCAGACAGAAACAGAGCCATCACAAAGCCCGAGGCTTGCCAGACAGCGGCGAGGACCACCACATAGATCGCCATATCGCGGTTGACGATCCAGTCGAACTGGAAGCTTTCCCAACCCAGTTTTTGCATGTAGCTTTCAATGCCAAGGGACGGGTTCAGGGTCCATTTCCACGCTGTGCCCGTCACAATGAAGCTGATCGCCATGGGATACAGATAGATCGTGCGCAGCGCACCTTCTGCCCGGATGCGTTGATCCAGCAGAACGGCCAGCACGCAGCCAATGGTGATTGAGAACAGGATGTAAAGACTGCCGAAAATCAGCAGGTTATGGAAAGCCACATTCCAGCGGTCCATGGCCAGCAGGCGCACATATTGCTGAATGCCCTGAAAATCAAAGGTGGGTAGCATGCGGGAGTTGGTGAGCGAGATGAAACCCGTCCATGCAATGAAGCCATAAACGAAGAACACCAGGAGCAAGAACGGCGGTGCGACCACCAGCTGCGGCAAATATCGCTGCAATCTGTCTAAAACAGACATCTGCTGCTTGCGCTGCTGGGGGTTGGACATAGGGTTCTCTTTGCTCACTGGGTGCTGCGGTCTTATCAGGAACTACGCTTTACTCTGACTGCCCGAGGGAAATCAATCTGCTAGGATTACCGTCTCGGCAAGTTGATTGACAGCCTCTTGCGAAGACATATCCGTATTGAAATGCTCTGTGACCACATCCAGAAAAGCCCCACGCACGGCACCGGACTGAACAAGCTCGTGGGCGATGGACCCAACCACGGTGTTGCGCGCTTCATTGAGAAGAAGGTCTTCGCTTGATTTCATGGCGCATTCATCAAAGCCATCAAGGCTCACGCCAAGTCTGGCGGGAATAGAGCCCTTCAGCAGATTGAAGTCCTTTTGCACCTCTTCATCCAGCAGCATGGAGGCCATCAGTTGCTGTCCGGCTTTCTGCTCAGGGTCTGAGACTTTGAACATGGCGAAACTGTCGGAATTGATGATGTAACCGCCCTTGGACGGAGACGAGACACAGATGAAGTCTTCACCGTATTTGAGGCCCGCCGTCAGAAATTCGGCCTTGGCCCAGTCGCCCATGATCTGCATGGCCGCTTCACCGCGCATCACCATGGCGGTGGCAAGGTTCCATTCGCGGCCCGGAGCGCCCGGGTCCACATAGGTGCTGAGTTTGCGCATCTGGTCGAACACCTTGATCATGGTCTTTGAGCGCAAAGCGTCCTGATCCAGATCCAGATAGACCTTTTTGTAAAAGTCTGCGCCGCCGATCCCCAGCAACACCACCTCAAACAGGGTCACGTCTTGCCAGGGCTGTCCGCCATGGGCGAGCGGGATAATGCCAGCGGCCTTGATTTTGTCCGCCACCTCGTTGAACTCATCCCATGTTTGCGGAGGTGTCACGCCGACCTTATCCAGCACTTTGGGGTTGGCCCAGATCCAGTCCACACGGTGGATGTTCAAAGGCACGGCAACATAATTGCCCTGATACTGAACGGTTTCTTTCAAAAGATCTGGCAGCAGCTCATCCCAGTTTTGCTGCTGCGCTATGGTGTTAAGCCCTTGAAGCGAGCCGATTTCGGCCCATTCCTGAATGTTCTGGCCTTTGATCTGGGCAACGGATGGCGGCACTTGGGCCAGCGCACGGGCGCGCAAGACGGCTGCCATGGCATCGCCGCCTCCGCCAGCAACAGGTGCGTCATCCCACACACCGCCACGGGCCTCAAACGCCTGTTTGAGCGAAAGGGCTGCGCGTGCTTCTCCGCCTGATGTCCAGAAATGCAGGACTTCAGCGGTGGTTGCGGCTTGCGCCGTTATGCTACCGAATAAAACAGCAAGTGCGACCAAGCTGAGACGCGGGCTGCCCATTACATTCTCCCGATGGGTATTCTCAAGGACGCTTCTAGCAAACTCTTTCTTCAATTTATCGCGTATAAACACACAATCCAATGAACTTGCACGTGCAAGACAACCTGACGCATACACATTCCTCTCGCAGCGGCCAAATGTTTTGTTATACAGCACTGGGCCAGAGTGAGCTGGTTGGGATTGAAATGGGTACACCGAGGTATGATGCTCTCGAACAAAACACTGCTGATTGTTGACGATGATGAGGAAATCGCCAGCCTGACGGCAGACTTCCTGAAAGATCGTGGGTACACCGTGTTCACTGCAAACTCTGCAGAGGAAGCCATTGAGCTTCTGGACACCAACCACATTGATCTGATGGTTCTGGACATCATGCTGCCGGGAGAAAACGGGTTGACCCTGTGCCAGCGCGTGCGCCAGACCTCCAGGATGCCAATCATCATCATCTCCGCGATTACAGGTGATACAGAACGCATTGTCGGGCTGGAGCTTGGCGCTGATGATTATCTGGAAAAGCCGTTCAATCCTCGTGAGTTACAGGCTCGTATCTTCGCTATTTTCCGCCGTACAGAAGACGTTGAAACAGCAGCCGTGCCCAAAGCGCAGCGCTTTGAGTTCGCCGGTTGGAAGCTGGATGAGGCAACCCGTCATTTAACTGCACCCGATGGTGTGCTAGTGCATTTGAGCTCTTCTGAATTTGACGCTTTGCTGACCTTTGTGAAGGCACCACAAAAACCGATCTCTCGCGATACACTGGGCCGCGTGCTGCGCGGTGCCAAGGTGGATTCCCACGATCGCAGCATTGATATTCTGATCAGCCGCCTGCGCAAAAAGCTGGCACAGACGGACCCGAGTACAGACTTCATCACAACAGTGCGCCATCAGGGCTATCTGTTTTCTCAAAGCGTAACGCGGGTGTAGGTCCATGGCACTGAAAAGAGCGTGGCCATGTCAGGACTGATCCTGAGCCTCCTGCCCAGATCCCTTGAACGCCGTATGGTTGTGGTTCTCATCACCGCCGTGCTCTCGGTCTTCGTGGTGCTGGGGCTCACGCTCAACGCCTACAACACGCGCGAGTTAGCACTGGCGAACTCTTTTGAGGCCGGTGCGGAACTGAGCCAATACCTTCGCGGTACTGCACCAGCTCCTTTTGCGGGCAAATATCTGCAAGTGGTTGAAGCTGGCATACCAGTGCTTTCTGGCGATGCCTCGTCTCTTCCTTTGACCTTCGATAACGATGGTCTCAAGCTCACAGCCGAACTGGTGTTTACCGGTGCTTTGCCTCGGGCAGATTTGATCACGCACGACCAACCCAATCCATCCTATCAGATTGATAATCTGAGCACTTTTGCTCAAGCCGTCACACGGCAGGATAAGGCTGTTCAGCTCTATCTGACGCTTCCAAACCAGCAAGGCAACCGCCTGATCACATTCCCGAAGCTCTGGCAGGACCGGATGACGGAGCCAGTGCTGTTCATCATCGCCGCGCTGTGCATCACGCTGGTGTTTGTGCTGGCCCGCAGCCTCATTCACTACACCGCCGCCCCGTTTCGGTCCCTGGCAAAGTATGAGCGTGCCGAGCTGAAACCGTGGGACACCGAGGAAGCCGTTGCCCTGCAGGATACGCTGGTGCGAGAGCAGGAAGCCCGGGCGCAGTTGCTGGAAGAGCAAAAGCGGATGCTGGCCTCCATCAGTCATGATCTGCGCACACCAGCCACCCGTTTGCGGCTCCGGTTAGAGCAGATCGAATCCACCACCCTGCGCAATCGCATGCTGCACGATGTGGAGGAAATGACCCGCCTCATCGCAGCTTCCCTTGATTTTCTTCGGTTCAACGCCCTTCTGGAGGAGCCTCAGCACCTCTCTCTCGCAGCACTGCTGCAGTCTCTTTGTGATGACTATATGGACACGGGCAATGATGTTGTCTTCGTCCCCCAGCGCCATAAGCTGACGGACCAAAGCCGCAATATTTTTGGTGGCGGCGGTGAAGTTGAGTTGGAGGTTGAAGGCCGCGCAGTCATGAACGGCCAACCCACTGCTTTGCGCCGTGCCTTCAGCAATCTCATTGATAATGCACTCAAATATGGTGGTGCTGCCATTGTTGAGATGCAAAATCTTGAGAATGATCAGCTGCTTGTTTCCATCAGCGATCCCGGTCCCGGCATTCCCGACCATCTGCACGAGAAGGTGTTTGAGCCCTTCTTCCGCAATGACAGCGTAGAACGCACCCGTTCCTCCAGTGTTGGCCTCGGCCTTTCCATCGTCAAGCAGATCATCAACGCCCATGGCGGCGAAGTCAGCCTTGGCGAAACACCAGAAGGCAAGTTCTGTATTTTTGTGAAACTGCCGCGCGAATTATGACGGATCGCGCCGCCTAGGTACCAATCTAAGCTCTAACGCATTGAACTCAATTGGAAATTTTAACCTGTTTCTGGATACCGGTTGCGCCAACTTATTTTACTGATCCTGGCACTTATTTCTTATGATTGCTGATAGGATTATGAACGCTATCGCAGGTAATGTAATCCATGGCTGCGCTAACTTTGCGTAGTAAAGAAAGGCGTTTGTTTCGACCCAGACGGAAGGATTTTCTCTAAGGGAGATAAGATATTTAGCATGCTCCTGTTTCTGTGCCACAACGACATCACCAAGAGTTAAGTGAAGTAAAATCGAAGCGATAAAGATCCCCCAGAACAAAATAGCTTCAGTTCTACCAATAGATTTAACTTTACGCATTTCTCAGTTCTCGTTTGTATGGGCCTCAACTGAACTGAGGTCTGGTCGGATTGCCGAGTGAGGCATATGCCCATATTTGACAAAGTATGGAAGAATACAGACAGTAGAAACGGCAGTATGTTTTACATATCGCTGAACCGCTATGCTTAAGAACTTACAGGTCAAATCAGCTTTTAGTGATATTTCAATAGTTACAAAACAAATCAAAATTTGTAGGGCTCATCGCATACAACTAATGGGCGCATCGCCGCTAACACCAGCAGCTTTTGGCGAAGCATATAAGAGCCTCCCAGAAAGCGGAAAATACAACGTACTCCCGAACATAGCTTCTTAAGTTAGCGCCTATGGGAACATGCCCTGCGTAGTTTCCCTCATAGAATCCGCCATTTTGGGGAAAGACCCGCAAAAACAACCTGTAATGTAACAAGTTGATACATCAGGTTTGCGAGCAAGGCACTTTCATGATTTCCCTAGGACATCATTTAGCAATCCGTCGTTAAAAGCGGAAGGTACCATCGCTGCATTTGCGCAGTGTGACCCGGACTTTAATGGAGTACAGGATGAAAGCGCTATTTATTGGCCAGTCCTACATCGACGTGACCTTTTTGTCAGAGACAATGCCGGAAGGTGATGAGAAGGCAATTGCGCAGGATTATGCTGTCAGCTTTGGCGGCAACGCTGTCACCGCAGCTTTCGTTTGCGCAAAGCTGGGCATCTCACCTGACCTGCTGTGCTCCATGGCAGACGACTGGCTGTCCCGCATGTTCCGCGATATGGCCGCGAAATACTCCATTCCGATCCACAGCTGCAAAGTGAAGGAAAGTTCTCTCTCCTTCATCATGCCAAAAGACGGTAAACGCGCCATCGTGCGTTGTCGCGATAATGACTTCCTGCATCCGGTTCCTGAGCTTAATCTGGCTGGCTGTCAGGCGCTGCACGTAGACGGTCACATCCCTCATGCCGCTTTGCACTACGCCAAGCTTTGCCGCAAACACGGCATCCTGACATCTCTGGATGGTGGTGCCGTTCGTGAGAACACCGAGGAACTGCTCGACTACATTGATGTGGCGATCGTTTCTGAGTTGTTTTGTGAGCAGCTTGGCAAATCACCGGAAGACACACTGGAATACTTGCGTGCTAAAGGCGTGAAGGTCGGTGGTGTCACTCAGGGTGAAAAAGGCCTGCTGTGGTACGAAGACAAGTGCCCGATCAAGCGCCAAGCCGCTTTGAAGGTGCCAAAAGAACGGGTCATCGACACCAACGGTGCAGGTGATACTTTCCACGGTGCGTATGTCTATGCATATCTGGCAGACCCAAAAGGTTCTTGGGAAGATCACTTCAAAACAGCGCGCGCGGCTTCTGCCCACGCCATTCAGTTCCTCGGCAACGAGGCATCCCTGCCAACCGTTCTTGACCTCGACAACGTGCAGAAGAATTTTCCAGCGAGTGATGCGTAATATGAGTTCTGTTCAGCCTGTGAAAACGGCTCTTGTGGGCTTTGGTGTTTCTGGCCAAAGCTTCCACGCACCCCTGCTGACCTTTGTTGAAGGCATTGACCTTGCCGCGGTGGTTTCCAGCAAGCCGGACCTTGTCAAAAGCAAGTTGCCCGACTGCACGCCATACACCTCTTTTGAAGATGTGTTGGCACAGCCGGACATTGAGCTTGTCGTTCTCAGCTTGCCCAACACGCTGCATCACGATCACGCTAAAAAAGCGCTGCTGGCTGGCAAGCATGTGGTGGTTGAAAAGCCATTCACGATCACCAGTGCGGAAGCGGAAGAGCTGATTGAAATTACAGAGCAGAAAGACCTGAAGCTTTCCGTCTATCACAACCGCCGGTTCGACTGCGACTTCCTGACACTGCAGGACCTGATGGAAACAGGTCGCCTTGGTAAAGTGCATTCGTACCTGTGCAACTACAATCGCTATCGCCCGGACATTAAAGGCCGCTGGCGCGAACAAGATATCCCCGGAGCGGGCATCCTGTATGATCTGGGTGCCCATGGCATCGATCAGGCGCTGAGTTTGTTTGGCACGCCAAAATCCGTTCAGGCAAAACTTCGCGTTCAGCGCAAAGAAGCGGCAGCGGTGGATCACTTCCACCTCGTGCTCGGCTATGACGACTGCGATGTCATCCTGCACGGCAACTGCCTCAGCACAGAGCAAGGTCCACGCTTTCAGGTGAGCGGGGATAAAGCCACCTACATCACCTATGGCATGGACCCACAAGAGGACATGCTGAAGGCCGGAGGCGGACCTGCGAGCCCAACCTGGGGCGTTGAAGCAGAAGACGACTGGGGCACGCTTTATAACGAGACGGGTGAAGGTACGCCGGTACCAAGCCAGAAAGGTGGATACGAACGGTTCTACGCAGGTATGCGGGACGCCATTCGCAATGACACCGCGGTACCCGTCTCCCCGCGCGATGCAATGCAGACCATCCGGATCATCGAAGCTGCTTATCTGAGCGAAAAAGAAACCAGAACTGTCTTGCTCTAAAGATCAAATTTTGACCTGCGGCGGCTCCACGCTGGCGCAGGTTCCTCTCCCCGCAGTTCAGCACATAAGCGCGCACCAAAACACGCTTTGAACGCAAAAATCACAAAACAACGCAAATAAAAACGCAAGGCTGAATCCGGTCCCCCGCTCTCTTCAGGCATGGGTGCTTTTGGGATTTCGGGGGGCTAGAGCGTGTGCAGATCGTCATTACAGGTGAAACAGCCCGGATTGGCGGCTCTGTAATGTATCAAGCTGTTGTTACAGCATTGTTGCAAATGTATGGGAGGGTGCTGCCGACTGCATGTAATTGCATGATGTATATTAGTATATAATTCGAGTTAATCTTATCTATACATAAAGTCGACTAGCACTGATATCCATCAGTAAGTCGTTCTCTATGTAATGAGAAATATTTCCCTTTGTAACAATTCGTAACACCCCGTAACACTAGTCTTTTTACGTATTGTTGTGCGGCCTTACGCAAATGATCCTCGCGTAAAAATCGCCTCTTGTCTCTTCAAGACTTAGCCGAAGCTTAAGAAGGCGCGCATTCACCTAATATAATCGGGAGATAAAACGGTGAAGGATCCAAAAAATAAATTTTCCATCAATTTGCCTTTGAAGGGCATAGTTCAGGCTGTCACCGACCTGCCCGATCCGGTGTTTGCCGAAAAGATGATGGGTGATGGCGTTTCCATCGACCCGACAGACAATGTTCTTTACGCCCCGTTCGCTGGCAAGATAACTCAAATTCATAATTCACATCATGCTGTTACGCTACAACAAGGTGATGTTGAACTGCTGATGCATATCGGCCTCGACACCGTTGCCCTGAAAGGCCGCGGCTTCGAATTGCACGTCGCTGAGGGAGATCAGGTCGAGCAAGGTCAACCCCTTATCACCTTCGACGCCGACCTCATCGCCCGCGAATGTGTTTCCGTTCAGTCCGCAGTTGTCATCACCAGCGGTCAGGAAGTCACAACAGTTGCTCCCCTCGGCAGCGCTCAGACAGACCTCAATCAGGTCGTCTTCACCGTCCCAAGCAGCAACGATCCGCAAGGCACAATTGCTCCAGCGCAGGAAACTGCTGCCGAGCCAACCGGCCCTGCTATCACTGGCTCCGTCAAGATCCCCAACGCCACTGGCCTCCACGCCCGTCCAGCCGCCCGTCTGGCTGTTGAAGTGCGTAAAGCGGATGCAAAAGTGACCTTTACGGTCAACGGCAAAACCTGCAGCGGCTCTTCCGTTACCGGCATTATGTCTTTGAAAACAAAGCTTGGTGACGAGCTGGAGATTGAAGCTGTTGGTCCAGATGCGCAGCAAGTGGTGGCTGATGTTATCGCTGCTGTGAAAGCTGGTCTTGGCGAAGAAATCACCAGTTTCTCTGAGGCCCCAAAGGAAGATGTGATTGAAGAAGCGCCTCTGCTTCAGGTCAAATCCGGTGAAGAAGGTGTTCTCATCGGCTTCACTGCATCCCCGGGCCGCGCCATCGGCAAATTGGTCAAGCACAACAAAGCGCTACCGGAAGTTACCCGCGAAAGCATCGGCCCTGCTGAAGAGCGTGCAGCGTTCAAAGCCTCCGTCAAATCCAGCATTGCAGACCTGCAAAGCATCATAGATCGCCTGAACAAGAACAGTCAGGAAGAACTGGCAGAAGTCTTCAACGCCCATATCGAGCTGCTCTCCGATCCCGAACTCTCCGAGAAGCCACTAGCCGACATCGCGAAGGGCCAAGGCGCAGCCTGGAGTTGGAAGCTGGCTTACGAAGCCCAGGCAGAAACCCTCGCCAAAATGGACGACCCGCTGCTCGCAGGCCGTGCTGTTGACGTGCGCGATATTGGTCTGCGGGTTCTGAAAAAACTGCTTGGCGTTGATGACGGCGGTGAAATTCTGGAGGAAGGCACTATCCTTCTTCAGGAAGACGTCACCCCTTCCGAAATCGTTGCTCTGGATCTCACCAAGATTGTTGGTTTGTGTACCACTCATGGCGGTTCATCTTCTCACGCAGCCATCATCGCCCGCTCCAACGACCTGCCATATCTCGTCAATGTCGAAGAAGCCATGAAGGATCTGGAAGACGGCACCGTGCTGCTTCTGGACGCAAAGCGCGGAAAAATCAAAGTTTCTCCGACTGACGAAGAGCAAGCTGCCTTTACCAAGAAGATTGAAAACGCAGCCAAGCAAGCTGAAGAATACCAGCGTGACGCCCACAAGCCGGCCATCACCAAAGACGGTTTCCGGGTGGAAATTGCGGCCAACATCGGCAGCGTCGAAGATGCTGAAAAAGCTGTTGCAGCTGGTGCTGAAGCCGTTGGTCTGCTGCGTTCCGAGTTCCTCTACATGGAGCGCCTCAACGAGCCGACGGAAGAAGAGCAGGCCGAAAAGGTTGGCGCAATCCTTGAGGTTATGGGCAAGGAACGCCCTGTCATCATCCGCACGCTGGATGTGGGCGGCGACAAGCCTTTGCCTTACATGCCTATGCCGCATGAAGAGAACCCGTTCCTCGGCGTCCGCGGCGTGCGTATCGGCATCGAGCGCCCGAGCATCCTGCGCCGTCAGGTCCGCGCCATTCTCTCTCAGGCACACAAGGGTCATGCACGCATCATGTACCCGATGATCAGTGCATTGGATGAGCTGCGTGCCGTCAACGCTCTGGTGCGCGAAGAGCAGAAGAACCTTGGTGTAGAGCATGTTGAAGTCGGTATCATGATCGAGGTGCCCTCCGCTGCTCTTATGGCCGACAAGCTTGCACCGGAAGTGGATTTCTTCTCCATCGGCACCAATGATCTCACTCAATACGTCATGGCGATCGACCGCGGCCATCCCGGCCTCGCGTCCCGCGCCGACGCTCTGCACCCAGCCGTGCTGCGCATGATCGAGCTGACCGTCAGAGCAGCAGACGATGCAGGCAAATGGGTCGGCGTCTGTGGTGGCCTGGCCAGTCAGGTAGAAGCCGTGCCCGTTCTCATCGGCCTCGGCATCAAAGAACTCTCTGTCAGCGTACCTGCGTTGCCGGAAGTGAAACACAAAGTTCGCACTGTATCCATGGAGGAGTCCCGCAAGCTCGCGCAAGCAGCTTTGGACTGCGCGGATACCAGTGACGTGAAAGATCTCCTTAAATCACAGCAGTGATGCAGGAGTAAATGTGGGAGTTGGTGTTCCAGTCGGGAATACCTAACAAAAGTCAGGGGGCATGGCGTGTTCGCACACCATGCAACTCTGGGGGAAAAACAATGAGTACATTCTCAAACGCATTCGGAGCCTTACAGAAGGTTGGTAAGTCCCTGATGCTACCAGTGTCGGTTCTTCCAGCTGCTGGTATCCTTCTCGGCGTCGGCGCAGCTGACCTGCCATTCATTCCGGAATTCATCAACCACCTGATGGCTCAGGCTGGTGGTTCGATCTTCGGTAACCTGCCTATCATCTTCGCAGTTGCCGTTGCACTCGGCTTCGCTAAAAACGACGGTGTCGCCGGCCTTGCTGCCGTGGTTGGTTACGGTGTTCTTCTCGCAACAATGGGCGTTGTTGCAGAAACACTTGCGATCGAAACCAAGCCGATCCTCGGCATCACTTCCATCGATACCGGGGTGTTTGGCGGCATCCTCGTGGGCGCGCTGGCTGCGTTCATGTTCAATAAGTTTTTCCGCATCAAGTTGCCAGATTATCTAGGTTTCTTCGCGGGTAAGCGATTTGTGCCGATCATCACTGCGTTTGCCTGTATTTTCCTGGGCGTTATCCTGTCATTCGTATGGCCTCCGGTCGGCGGTGCCATCAACGCGTTCTCCCGTTGGGCAGCGGAAGAAAACCCAGAAGTTGCATTCTTCATCTATGGTGTAATCGAGCGTGCGCTGATCCCATTCGGCCTGCACCACATTTGGAACGTGCCATTCTTCTTCGAAGCTGGTTCCTACATTGATCCGGCAACCGGCCAGGCTGTAACTGGCGAAATTCAGCGTTACCTTGCTGGTGATCCAACTGCTGGTAACATGGCTGGTGGTTACCTCTTCAAAATGTGGGGCCTGCCTGCAGCTGCACTGGCAATCTGGCACTGCGCAAAGCCTGAGAACCGCACCATGGTTGGCGGTATCATGATCTCCGCAGCGCTGACCTCCTTCCTGACTGGTATCACAGAGCCAATCGAATTTGCGTTCCTCTTCGTTGCGCCAGTTCTTTATATCGCACACGCCATTCTTGCAGGTGTTGGCTACTCCCTGATGATCATGCTCGGCATCAAGCACGGCATGACCTTCTCACACGGCTTCATCGATTACGTTCTGCTCTACCCACTCTCCTCCAACGGCTGGATGCTGGTGGTGTTCGGTCTGGGTTACGCAGCTCTGTACTACGCTGTGTTCCGTATTCTCATTGTAGCCCTGAACCTGAAAACTCCGGGCCGTGAAGCTGCAACTGAGACTTCCGCTGCTGTTGCCAGCGGTGATGAAGATGCAATGTCAGCAGCGCTTGTGAAAGCCTTCGGCGGCGCAGACAACATCACCAATCTGGATGCATGTATCACCCGTCTTCGTGTCAGCACCGCTGATGTTTCCAAGGTTGATGATGCAGCATTGAAAGCACTTGGTGCCCGCGGTGTGATCCGCGTTGGTAACGGCGCGCAGGCCATCTTCGGAACGGCTTCTGAAAACCTGAAGACCGACATGGAGATCTACCTGCAAGGCGGCGGTGCTTCTGCACAACCTTTTGTTGAGCAAGGTCTCGACGCGGCTGCAATCTTTGGTCAGCTTGGCGGCAAGGATAACGTGGTAGCTGTTGAGGCTGTTGCAAATACCCGCGTGCGCGTAGAACTGCGCGATATCGCTGGAGTGTCCATGCCAGAGCTGTCACAGGCAGGCATTCAGGTCATGAAAGCCGGAGACAAAGCGCTCCATCTTATCGTTGGCGATAAGTACACCAAACTCGCCAAGGATCTCTCTGCTCAGATTTAACTGACAGAGACATAAGGTGCCTTTGAAGGTTTACCCTCCTCCCGAACCTTCAGGGGCACCCACCACCAAAAGCAGCACTCCCCGCCCGGCGAGTGCTGCTTTTTGTCCACCTTTCCCAATACAATGCTGACAACTAACAACGGCGCCTACTTTTACTTCTTGCGCTTTAGCAGATTCTTCAGTTTTGCGCGTCTGCTGGTGTGGCTGTTCAGGATTTTTTCCAGGTTGCCGACTTTTTCGCGCAGGGTGTCCATTTCGTATTTGACTTTGCGGATGTTTTTGTCGTTGAGCAAGCGTGCAACCTGATAAACAGATGCGCTTGCTTCGTTGCGGACCTTATCAAACTCAGTCTGAGCCTTCGCTTCGCTAATCGTGTTGCGTTTCAGATTGAGCAGGATGAGTTTTTGGCCAATTTCATCGATCTCTTTTTCATAGCCCGGCACAAGTTGCGAGGTTGCGAGACCTACGCGGTGCGCATCATGTAGAGTGTCCAAAGCAAACTTGAGGTACTCGATGCTTTCATCGCCGTCGTCTAATCTGGCATTCGCGAGGTGGTCTTTTGCGGCGGCGGCGTGCTCTTCGGCTTTCTGGAGGATCATCCCGTAATACTCTGCTTCTGATGCATCCAGCAGGTCTTTAACATTTGCCTTGGCTGTTTCCAGAAGCTGGTCAGTCGACGCGATTGCCTCTTGAAGGTTGGCTTTTTGCTCTTCATCATCAGCTGGGCCGAAGCTGTCCTCACGTTCCAACTCCAGCTCTTCTGATGGCTTGAGTGTTTCTTCAGGTTGATCCTCTGATTTAGATTGCACCGAACCAGACCTGCGCTTAGGACCTTTTGTTCCCTGTTTGTCGAGAAGTTCCTCCATTTTATCAAGGTAGTACTGGAGTGTATTTAACGCTGCCTGAGCACGTCGGATCTCGTCTTTGAGGAGAAAGTCTTTTGCTTCAAAGGCCGTTCGGATACCGATGGAGTGATACTTACCGTAGTTTACTGCGTCATCGGCATTCTGGATCGTGCTGCTCAGTTTATTGAGATCATCCAGATCCGTTGTTACATCTTCAACTTCCTGTTCCAGCTCAGGAATTTTGTCTGCAATGGCTACACCGGAATCGTGTCTTGATTGCAGAGCTTCATTAACAACGCGCAGGGCAAATAGTTCAAACTCGGCCTTCTCGAAGTTTTCCTGCTCCATCAGCTTTTGTGCCTCTGCTGCATGTTCAGCACCACGCACCTGCATTGCTTCAAAGACTTCCCGGTCCATGCCATCCTGAATGTCTTTCTTCAGAGCCTCGAACTCGGCAAGTTTTTGCTGGCTCTCCTTTATCGTGGCAGCGAGCTTTTCTGGATCTTTTGCAAGTGGCACTGCCTCCTGGAGCAGTTCAAGCATGCGATCTTCCTGGCTGAGTATGTATTCACTTTCCTTGTCAGGACCGAAGCGGTCTCCTTTCCTGATCAGGGCGATAGCTCGATCAATAGCCTGAAGAGCTGAGCGTTCAGCATCATCAAACGCCGTTGCAAGGTGTTTGATGTTCTCAAGCTCGGGCCTGCGCTTCACAAGCTCTGCGATCCTTTCGCGATAAACCCCAAAGCCTTTGTAGAAATTTGCTTTTGCTTCTACGAACAAGTCTGCGTAGCGTTGCACTTCACCATCAACCACATCCACAGCGGCTTGCGCTTCATGGACGATATCAACGCCGTTGATGTAATCCTTCTTTTGGACCGCTCCTCTTAGTTTCTCAATCAAGCCTTTGGCTTCATTATACTTTACGTCAAACTCTGAGAAGTCTAAATCCCAATCAACGTATTGGTTGAGCCCCTCACTGATTTTGTCAATCTTATCCTGAAAGTACTCGGCACGTTGGTTCATGCCCCGTAGTTTAAAGGTGGCGATGCTTTCACTTACATTGTGAATTCCATCCATAGCTTTGTAGAAGGACTGTGCTTCTGCCAGCTCATGTTTCATCTTAGCTATAATGCCGTTTACGTCACCACCTTCGGGTGGATTGGACAGAGCTATCACATTTTCAAGTTTTTGCTTTGCTGACTCGAAATAGTCGTTGAACGAGGCTTCAAAATCTCCGCGACAGAAGTCAATCCAATCGCTGTAAGAGGCCTCGATAATATCAGAGAGTGTCTCGACTTCGGCAAGGATCTCCTCTTTTTGAATCCCGAAGACCGTGATATCAGCATCGCGTTGTGCCTGGGCGTCGAGTTCCGCTCTTACAGCAGCAACACCTGCATCACCGAGAGCATCGACCATGACGTCCATAGCTTTTGCGATATCTGAGAATTGCAATACTGCGGCCTTTCCCTCTCCAGATTTTGCCAGTTCATGAGCTTTATCCAGACCAGCTCTCGCAGTGGCATCTGCATTTTCAAATACTTTCAAAATCTCTGGAAATTTGGCAACCGTGTCTACAAGTTCGGACAGCTTAATGTAGTCAGTCAGCAAGTCAGAAAATGACGTGATGACCTTAAGTTCTTCGTCTAGTGCTGCTTTTTCCGCTGCCTCACTCGCCTGTCTCATGCTCTGCCGGTGTGTTTCAGCCAGATCCAAAGCCTCTCGAGATGCTGCAACATCTTGTTTTTCTACGGATATTTTGAGTTCCGCAATATTGTCCATTGCTGTCAGATAGGCATCATCTAATGCGGACAGATCAATCGCCCAACCACCCAGGTCGTCACGCAGTTTGTAAATATCTTCGAATGCGGCAAGGTAGTATTTGGCTCCTTCAGAGATGCCGTTGAGCTGCGACATCACGATTTGCTTGCTGACATCAAATGCATTTTCCATGTCACGGTAGGCTTTTTTTGCCTCTGTGATTGGCTCTCGTATGCTCGTGATGAATAGGTCCTGATTGACTTTCATCCGTGGGCCAGGTGTCATCATTTGGTCAGCGCCTGTAAGCCAATCCATCGCTTCATCGATTGAGGCGTTTGCCAGTTGGAATGAGTTCTGGAACCGTTGGAGGTAGTCTCCTTCACAGAAACGTTCCCAAACTTTATTCCCCTCTTTGACAGCGTTTTTCAGCTGTTCGACCTCAACGCGAAGCTGCTTTAACTCTCTGACGAATAGTGCAATTTCTTCCTGCTCTTCTTTTTCCGCCAGTTGCTCTACAGTTAGAGCTTCCTCTTCCACTTCAGATGTTTCCGTACCTGCCTGATAGCTTTCCGGTTGCTTTGGTTTTGGCGGATTGGCGACAAAAGCGTCCAGATTGACCATAGATTGCTTCAGGTCTGCCAGCGCGCCTCTGGCATCTGTGATGCGGCCTTGGCTGATGTAATCGAAGGCTTCTTTGGCGTAGCCTTGGGCGATCATCCTGAAACTGAGAAATTCCCCACGAAGTTCATCATTTACAATGCCATTCGCAACGTTTTCATAGGCTTGAATTCTGCCCCAGGCCTCTTGCACTTCAATCTTCAGGCCTGCAACTTTGGCGGCTGTTTTTGCGCCGCGTTCCAAGGCGATTTCGAGGCCGCTGAGAGCAATCTGGGTGTTATCGATTGCATCGTCGGCGTCTTCGTATTTCTTACGTTTGAAGAGATTTTCCGCCTGATCAGAGTACTCGACAGCTCTATCGTATAGATTATCGAAAATTGCCTCTTCTTCTTTGTCTTTGAAGACATCGCTGCGATCATTGAACTCGGCAATATTTTCTCGCAGTCTGTCCAATGTCTGCATGAAGAGCTCGGTATTTTCCTCCTGAGTGGCGGCTGTTCTGATCCCCTGGAAGTACTGCAATTTGTCGACATGGTTTTGCAGGTTTGTAATGGAGGTCTGAGCGTTGGCGGTGACCTGATTGGCCTCGCTCAGGTTTTCATTTTTCACCGCTGTTTCTGCTCGATTAAGGTTGAACTCAACTTCGCCCGCAATAGTATCGAACCTTTTGAGGTAAATGACTTTTCTCTCATCTACCTCTGCAAATTTCACAAATTCAGAGCGACGGGAGAGCAAAATATCGGCTTGTTTTTGCAGTAAAGCGATCTGATCCTGCGCAATCTCAAGAGCCGATTGTGCCTCCACGGCAATCTCGTGCATCTCTGTGAGGTCAAGCTTGACCTTTTCAAGCTTATCTTCTGCAGACAGCACTTCACCTTTCAATAGGTCAGATTGCGCCTCTGCAATGGCGCTACGCGCAGACTTATCCGCCTTCCTGAAGACGGGCAAAAGTCCGTTGTACTCGCTCACCAACCCTTCCTGAGAGGCCAGCTCATCCGCCTTCTTTGTCAGCTCAATCGCATCACCAGCAAGCAGTTTCACTTCGTTCTCGTCATCATCGTCCTCTTCAGGTGTCCCTTCAGAAGACGCAATGCTCTGCAACATAACTTGCTGCATTTCGATGAAGCCGTTTTCAGCGCTCTCAGCCGCCTTTTCGGCCTCAATGCCGTTGCCTGCAGCGACCAGAGATGTTGCTTGCTTGCAGTTAGTTACGACCGCCTCATGAAGCTTCTCAAATTCTACCAGGTCTTTGGGATTATGCTCAATTTCGGATTTACGTGTACTCAGATCAGCAGCTGCTGTTTCGGTTGATTGAACTCGGTTCTCGATATCTTTTTTCGCGTTTGCAGCGTGTTTTTGCGTTTTCTTCAGCAGGTCTTTCAACACCGCAAGATTGATCGATGCGGCTTGTAGACTTTGCTTGGCAACAGAGATGCTGTTGCTATTCAATGCCGTGTTCAGATCCCTAATATTTTCAGCAGCCTGCTCGTAAGCCCCGTCAAAGCGAGACAGATCAATGTTCCAGGTTTCAATACTGGCGCGTTGCTTATGGACATCATCCAGTTTCTTCTTGGCTTCAGCTGCTATCCCCCTCATGCTATCGAGAGTGATGTCCTGGCCTTCCTTGAAGTTGGACTGCATCACGCGGAGATATTCTTCTCCACGGTCCATGAAGGCCTGCAGTTTACCAAGGTCAACAAAGCCTTTTTTGTCTGGCTTGTTCATGATGTCATTGGCTTGCTTTACATTGGCTTCAGCCAACTGCTTGGCGTCTTCGAACACCCTTTGAGTGACGTCTTCAATGAAGACATCGGTTCGTTTGCCAGCTATATGTACTGCCTTAGCAAGAGACTTTAAGTTCCTGCTTACTTTAGACAATTCCTTTTGATGAATACGCTTGCGTTCTGCCAGATCCAGAACAGCCTGCTGTTCTTCGGCTTTGTCTTGCGGGGGTTGTTCTGCCTGAGAAACAGAGACTGTTTCGCCACCTTGCCCATTTTCGCTGTTCGGCACCTGATCATCATCAGGCAGATCAAACCTGACCTTCATCGTCTTTAAGACTGCATGCGCCCAGTTTTCGTGCTCTGGAGGGAGGTTATTCTCAGGCATTTGGAAACTCCGAAGTTCTGGAAACTGCTGTTTCACACTTTAATCGCGCTGCGCATAATTATGCGTTGTCGTTCTTCGGATATGGGAAAAATCAAGTCTTTCGCTGAAAATTGCGTTGCCGATACTTGGTTAAGTTAAGGTAAGTTTAGATCCAGTCTGGATTTGTATTTGAGGCAAGATTTAAATACACAAAATGCGATGGTTATTACGCAATGCACACAACGGAAATTGGCCTTACGTTGGTTTGCGTTTGCTTGCGTTGAAATGTGAGCGTAACGGTTTGAAAGCTCACAGGCATTCTTGAGAAAGAGAATCAGGAATGCCTGTTAATGCAATGATTTAACTAGTATAACCTTCAGCTTACATCTGTAATCTTTGCTCCAACATCAGCAAACAAGGCTAAGTCGTTTGCTGCGTCGGTTAGCGTTGTTTCGTAAAACTCTCCATCCACTATAGCTTTATAGAAGGCGTCCAACTCAATCCGGAACGGGTCTTCATAGGACGGACCAATCACCTCTTTGGTGGTCTGCTCATCGGTTGAACGAGTGATACTAAGTTGTGTCGGTAGATTACGAATGTACGGCGTGTCATAGGTCACATGGTACCGCTCCGTCTGGGTCAACACTTCGATGCCTGCATCGAATTCAGCAATGTCAGAGATGACAGCTTCGTACAGCGCGGTGAAGTGACCATAATCAAACAGGACCATCACCGTTTCCCCGCCATGTTGTTTGGCGTAGCTCACCGCCTTTGGCATGCCGAGCAGATCACGCATGGCGGAGAAGCTGTGTGAGGACAGCCCGGTCAGGACCTGATAGGCGCGCAACTGATCTTCGCTGGCGTTCTCCCCCATGATCTCACGGAGCATGGCTGTGGTGCGCTGTTGGCCTTCGCGGATGATCTCTTGCGGGACATCGCTACCGCGGACAACGGGGCGGGTCTGGCGGGTGAAGTATGGCGCTTCGCGGATGATATCGCGGATGCGGACATGGCGGATGTTTGTCAGATCCGGCATGCGGTCCTTCAGAGCGAGGAAGCTGCGGGAATATCTGCGCATGTAGCCAACGAACACCACGCTGTTGCTGCTTTTTTGCTCTTCCAGTAATGGCGGGATCTGGTGTTTATTGAGGCAGACCGGCTTTTCGATGAAGACATGCCTGCCAGCTTGCATCGCCTCTGAAAGAAGATCTGCGTGTAAGTGATCCGGTGTCAGAATGAAGATTGCATCCAGCGAGCGGTCCGCAATCAGGTCTGAGGCTGCTGCATATCGCTTTGCAACACCGTAGCGGTCGCCGATGTACTCCATAAGCTCGTTAGAGACATCGCTGATGGCCGAGATGGTAAAGCGGGCATCATCTGCAAGGAGTGGCAGGTGCATCAACTGAGCGACTTCGCCCAAGCCGATAATTCCGACGGACAGTGACATTGTTCTTCCTCAGACTTAAGCGAGTTTTGCAATAAAGGAGAAGTTGCTGCGGGCGAGATCCAGCGGTGTTTCACCTGCGTTTTCAGCAATATCTTGCTCAACAACAACCGGTCCCCGGAAGTCCCTTGCCCGCAGGACGTCCATAACCGCCGCAATATCAACGGCTCCATCTGCAAGTGGGCACATGACCCCTGCAGCCAGAGACGCAGGAACGCTGAGTTCGCCAGACAGAACGCGCGTGCGTACAGCTGGATCAACGTTTTTCAGATGCATGTAGTCGATGCGGTCCCATTTGCGCTGCATATACGCCAGTGGGTCTTGACCCCAGAACGCATGGTGGCCTGTATCAAGACACAGATTGAGCGGCGTGTTTTGCAGCAGATCGTCAATCTGGTCTTCCAGTTCAACACATGTGCCAATGTGGGGGTGAAAACTCAGCGCAACACCGTATTCTTCAGCAAGCATTGCATGGGCCTTTGTGAGGTCCTCATACATTTGTTCTCGCGCGGCCTGTGTCATCACACCGAGCTGATCTTGCGGATAGACGTTGCTTTCATCCATCACCACCAGATGCTTAGCGCCAAGGGATGACAGGAGTTGACCTTGTGCCTGCATGTCTTCATGGAACCGGGCGCTTGTTTCCGGTTGGGAGAACGTGTGCACATGGGTTGCGCCGATCAAGGTGAGATCGTGCCTCGTCAGCATGGCTTTGAGCGCCTCTGTCTCCTTTGGCAGGTACCCGAGCGGGCCAAGCTCAGTCCCCTTGTAACCTGCGCTTGCGACCTCTGCCAGATACTCCTCTGGCTCGTATGCGTTGCCTGTTGGATAACAGACGCCCCATGAACACGGTGCATTCCCGATCAACATGCCGTGCTGTCCTATTCCGTTACTATGTATATTGGATTGGAAAGAGCCCGGATAATGGGCTGTTCCAGTATGTCTGCTTCAGTGAGCCCCAAAGGAAGCTTTTTGCCTTTGAACGCCCCTAAAAATTCTCCAAGCAGCTCGGTGTGGTTTTCACGCGCAACGATCTCAGTTCGCAGGAAACCTGTAGCTGGCTGGTTGAAGGAAATCTGCTGTTCATCATTGATGAGAACATCTTCTCTCCGCAAGCCGGATGCATCCACCCAGCGCAACACATCCCCTTTGGCGCCTTTGACGTGGACGGAGAAACTTGTGGTGCCTGCCGGCACTTTATCCCCCATGCGCGCCAAACCGGAGGTGAGCGACAGGTGCGGGCCGTCTGGCCCTTCGGTCACATACCCGAGCCCTGCTTTCATGGCGTTCAGAACAGCTTGCTCGCTGAGTTCATCCAGCCAGAGCACTGTCGTCGGGCGAGCCAGCACAAGCGGGCCTTCCGGTAACAGTTGGTCGGGTTGATGGTAGTCGCTGCCACCGATCAGCGAAATCTGATGCCCCTCACTGAGGCGTTTCTGGTAGCGTGCCAGTGACACCCAGTTGTACATGAGCCATGCAGATTGCCAGACTTCCATGCAATCGGTCTCTGGCAGCTCGTAGGTCCAGTCGATCGGCGGTTTGTCGTGATTGATGGAGAACAGGCCGCCGCGCTCATGAGCCGCTTTGGCGACGATGTGGGCGTGGTCTGGCCTGGTCATGCGGAAGTCGAGCCAGTCATCAATGCCGAAGACATTGGCGTGACCGACTGCGGTTGTGACTTCCATGCCTCGTACGAAGACCAGGTCCTGTGAGGAGTGCGGGTGGAAATATCTGCGCTGGGTGGTGGTGTTGTGGTCCGCAATTGCCAGAAAATCCAGCCCTGCCTGTTTTGCAGCGGCGTGGAGTAACTCCGGTGCACCGCGTGCATCGGAGTGGAAGGTATGGCAGTGCAGATCTCCCTTGTACCACCCTGCTCCGTGACGCACCGGATTGGGTGTGACGGGTTGCGGTACAAGCTTTCTTGGGGCCTGGTCGAAGGAGATGGTGAGATCAACATCCGCACCATTTTCCGGCACTTTATAAAGGCCCAGGATAATCTGCCATGTGCCCGGCTTGATCTGGCCGTGGACATAGCCCGGAGTGGCATCATCCAGCGCGATGAAGAAGCTGTCGCGGGCGCCCCCGCTCCAGCCACGAAACCCCGAGACTGCCGGAAATGGCGTGATCTCGGGATCAAGGCATCCAAGATCGATGATACAATCCTTGGCCTTGGGGTAGTTCAGCGACACGTCAAAGCGTGTCGTTCCTTCCGGCACCTCAAATTCCAGATAGAAGTACGGATCTTTGAGCTGATCCGCCTTCGTGATGTGGTGCTGCAATTTGAGGTGGTCCAGAGTGTCACTCATTGTCCAATGCCAATCTGTTTCCGTCTGCATCAAACAAGGAGATATGCTGGCTGGAAAAGCCGAGAGCTACATCTTCTGACAGGATGATGTCGTCATCTGTGAAGATGCGGGCGGTGAAGCGGGCTGCATCTGGACGCTCGATGGTGACGAGCTTTTCCGCGCCCATGTTTTCATTGGCAAACAGTTTGCCGCGCACCACGTTTTCTTCTTCAGCTGTTGCCCGCAGATGTTCCGGGCGGACCCCCAGCGTGATGTTGGGGTTGATGGCAACGGCTTCTGCAAAAGACTTATGCATCGGCAAGGCCACAACTTCCAGACCATCAGCTTTCACCTTCAGGCTGTTGTCTTCCACCATCGCTTCCACTGGCAACAGGTTCATGGGCGGGTTGCCGACGAAGTTTGCCACAAAGGTGGTGGCTGGTTTGCGGTAGATTTCCATTGGGGTTGCGAACTGAACAATCCGGCCCTGATCCATGACCGCAACACGGGTGGCGAGCGCCATGGCTTCGGCCTGATCATGGGTGACGTAAACCGAGGTCATGCCCATGCTGTGCTGCAAATGGTGCAGGAAGCCGCGTGCTTCCAGACGCAGCTTGGCATCCAGGTTGGAAAGCGGCTCATCAAACAGGTAGACCTGGCTCGGGTTTACCAGCGCGCGGGCAAGTGACGTGCGTTGTTGCTGGCCGCCAGAGATCTGCGCAGGCAAACGGTCCAGCAAATGGCCGATCTTCAAAACATCCGCGACTTCCTGCGCCCGCTCGCCGCGGGTGGCCTCATTCTCACCGCGTACTTTTAACGGATAAGAGATGTTCTGGCTGATGTTCATGTGCGGATAAAGCGCATAATCCTGAAACACCATGGAGATTTTGCGGTCTCGCGGATGCAGACCGGTTACATCTTTATCACCGATATAGATGCGCCCACTGGTTGGTGTTTCCAGCCCTGCAATCATGCGCAAGCTGGTGGTTTTTCCGCAGCCGGACGGGCCCAACAGGCAGATGAACTCGCCGTCATTGATCTCAAAGCTGGCATTGGAGACTGCATTAAAATCGCCGAAAGACTTGGTGACGTTTTGAAAGGAGATAGAAGCCATTTTTGTTCTTCCGATTATGCTTTAATGCCGCCGAAGAACCGGAAACCAAACTTCCAGTTTACGAACAGATAGAGAGAGATGACAGGGAACGAGTAGATCAGCGCATAGGCTGCAAGCAGCGTGACGATTGGCGTTCCAGCTTCCGAATAGAAGGAGTAGATGGCCACAGAAGCAGGCATCAGCTCGTCAGAGCGCAGCAGAATGAACGGGATCAGGAAGCTGCCCCAGATGTTGACGAAGGCCCAGACCACCACAACCACAATGCCCGGACGGATGACTGGCAGTGCCACATCACGGAAGGCCTGCATAGAGGACGCCCCGGCGACCATCGCGCTTTCCTCGTAGGACTTGGGGATGCCATCAATAAAGTCGCGCAGGATGAACATCGCTGTTGGCAGCAGACCGCCAGCGAAGACGAGGATTACAGCGACATGGGTGTCGATGAGGCCGAGTTTGGAGACGATCAGGAAGATTGGAACCATCGCCGCACTACCGGACACCACGGAGGAGAACAGCAGCAACAAGTATGTGATGCTTTTTTTGCCGGGAATGTCAGAGCGTGAGAGGGCATAGGCAGCCAAAGTTGCAGCAAACCCAACAAGAACCACGCCGCCAATGCTTTGGATGAACGAGTTCAGCAATCCGCGCATTGCGAAGGTGTTTTCAAAGACAGTGAAGAAGTTCTTCAGCGTAAACGGACTTGGAATTTCCAGTCCGAGTTCTGCCCGCGCGTTGAAGGGAGCGAACAGGAACCAGATCAAAGGCAAGGCGAAGCAGATGCCGATCAGGGCTGCAAGAACAGAGAAGCTGATACGAGACAGAATTTGCTGGAATGAGAGGGTCATTATTCTGCTCCCTTATGTTTCTGTTTTGCAATGCGCAGATAGAACAGAGCAAAGGCAAGGTTGATCAACATGATGACCACGCCAACGGCGGCCCCTTTGCCAAACTCAAAGTCTTTAAAGGCGACGCGATACGTGTAGATGGACAGCAGCTCGGTGCGGTACGACGGGCCGCCTTGCGTCAGCAGGAACGGGGTAAACACGTTGAACGTCCACATGGTGATGAGGATCAGATCTGTCACCACATGCCCTTTGATGAGCGGCAAGGCGATGTCTTTGAATTTTTGGAAAGACGTCGCGCCAGCAACATCAGCGGCCTGAAAGTAGCTTGGCGGAAGAGAGGCAAACGCGGAATTGAACAACATCATGGAGAACGCTGCCCCGCGCCAGGTGTTGAAGAACACGATTACCCAGAACGGATTGTCCAGCAACCAGTCCCCCGGCTCCAGCCCGAGTGCTGTTGTCAGCATGTTCAAGGTGCCGTTGTCGTAATCAAGGAAGGCAAACCAGGCGAAACCGATCACAACTTCTGGCAGAATCCAAGCCACGATGACGGCAGATTCAGAGAAGAGCTTCACGTATTTGGGTGTTGATTGCAGCAACCATGCGAGGATCATGCCCAGCAGTGCCTGCCCGATAAGCGCGGAGAGCAGCACAAACTGAATTGTAAGAATGAGCGAGAACCCAAACTGGCCCCGTGTGAAGAACGTTTCCATGTTGAACAAGGCGACGTAATTATCAAACCCGACAAACTCGGGGTTGAGAGCTGTTTTACCAAGCAGAGTTCTGTTGGTGAAGGAGACAAAGATCACCCAGAAGAAGGGGACGATCACAAATGCGCCGACAAGAGCCGCAGCGGGCGAGAAAAACAGCGTTCCCGCGCGCACAGACAACAAAGAGAAGTTCTTCAAAATACACCTTCCCAAGAAGGGAGATTACTGGATCGAAAGATCAGGAAGAGGATAAGGGCGCGCAACAGGAGCGCGCCCTGCCCCGGAGTTGGGGTAAGCCTTATTTGCTTACGGTGTTTTCTTCACCAACAATGGCTGTGACGTCAGACTTGTACTGCGCCATGGCCTGCTCTGGTGTCTGCTCGCCGGAGACAACTGCTTCTGTCATACGCTGAACTGCAACAGAGACTTTGTTGTAGTAGGCGTTGTTTGGACGGGCTGTGGTCAGTGGCAGAAGTGTCTGAGAGGTCTCTGTCAGGAAGTCAGAGTTTGGAATCCAGACATCATCACGAATACGAACGCGTGGGTTGATCGCCTGGAATGCATCCAGCTGCTCTTTGGAGTTCATGTAGGACAACAGCGCCCATGACTCTTTTGGAGCTTTGGAGTTTGGATTGATCACAAAACCCGTACCACCGGACATGGTCACGAAGTCCTGACCGCGGAAGCCTTTGCCCGGCTCTTGAGCAGGCATCTTCTTCCAGGTCATGTTGACGTCACGGTCTTTGACTTCAAATTCAGCGCCCGGCTTGGTGACTGAGCGGTAGAACCAGTCGCCTTCCACCAGCATTGCTGTTTTGCCATCGCGGAAGTTTGCGAATGTACGGTTGCGGCCATCACCCAGCAGTTGAGCGCGTTTGTCGCCAAGCTTTTCATCAACGTAGATGGTCTTATAAAGGTTCAGCGTATCGAGAATGCCTTGAGAGGAAACGATCCACTTGCCGTTCTCGTCCAGCATGCCTTCACCGGTGCCCAGAATGGCCATCCAGTAACCCTGCATGGTGGTTGCTTCACCCATGGAAACGCCCGCATTCAACTGAAGCGGAGCGGATTTAGGCATTGCCTTTTTGATGGTGCGCGCTGCATCCAGAACGTCTTTCCAGGATGTTGGCTGCCATGTGTCAGCGTCAATACCCGCCTGTGCGAAGATGTCTTTGCGCACAAAGATCATGCGGCTGTCAGTGCCAAGCGCGATACCGTAGGCCTTGCCGCCGTAGGACATCAGCTCTTTGGAGCCATCAGAAATGTGAGACCAGCCTTCCCACTGGTTCACCTCTGCGCCAGCAACCTCTTCCAATGGCTTCAGCAGACCTGCGTCAACAAAGTTTGGAATAAGGAAGCCGTCGAACGATGATACGTCCGCGCCAGCGCCGGTTGAAAAGTCCAGAGCAAGCTGCTGTGTCAACTGCTCGTCTTTTCCGGCAAACTCTTTAAAAATCACTTTTACGTCTTTGCCTGTGGCTTTCATCATGGTTTCAAAACCAGGAATGACGCTTGTTTTCAGCCAGACAGCAGCTGCACTGTTCACGCCGCCTTCCACACAACGGCAAGTGATGGTGACGTCCGTTGCCATTGCTGGCCCGGCCAATGCTGTGGCAGCTGCAAGACCCAATGCATAACTACGCAATTTACTCATCTAAATTATCCCCCCAGGGCATCCTGTGTTGGTGTGCCTTGTCACTAATCTTGAGAAATCGATCAGTGAATTTAAAATGAACACGTTTTCATTATTCGTCAACACTCAAGAGAAAATCAAGAGGATTCTAAAATATTACGCCAGCAAATATTTTACAGAAACGGCACAAAACTGTCATATTTTCGTCGTGCATAAAGAATGTTCGATTGACATCCTAGGGTTATATACGGCATTAATAGTGAACACGTTTTCATAATTTGAGTGGTTTTGAGTGTCAGAGCATCCAAACATCCAAGAGGCGAAACGCCCCGAACGCGCGACGGCAGATACAGTTGCCAAACTTGCAGGCGTATCGCGAGTCGCTGTTTCACGCGCTTTCAATCCACATGCCTCTTTGAAGAAGGAAAAGCGTGATCTGATTCTCAAGATCGCGAAGGAGTTGGGTTACACGCCAGACATGGCGGGCCGCGCGCTGGTGACACGCCGATCCCATCTGGTGGGAGTGATCGTACCGGATGTATGCAGCCCATGGGAATCGCAGGAGATTGATGCACTGACCACTGCCCTGCAAGGGGAAGGCTTTGCCACGCTGCTCTTTAAGACCCGCACTGACCAGAGCATGGATGAGCGGTTGCTGACCTATATGAAGGGCTTCAACCTAGACAGCATCATCGCTTTTGCCGAGAACGTTTCACCTGATACACTAACCCATTCGCTGGGCCGTGCCGTGCCGATTTACGTGAGTTATTCGGAGGATGGCAGTTTGCCAAACCAGCCGGGCTCCACGTCTGTCTTCGACCGCTTGATTGTGGACCAGAAGACCGGCATCGATCAGGCTGTTGCTTTGATGCAGGCATATGGCTGCAAGGACTTTGCCTATCTTGGTGGTACGACCACATCCCTTGCAAATACAGAGCGTGAGCGTGCATTTAAAAGCATCATGAAAGAGCGTGGTTTGCCAGAGCCGCTGGTGTTGCAGGGCGACTATACCTATGAGACCGCCCTCGCCTCCACGCTGGACCTGTTCAAGGTTGGCGAAGGCGTTGATGGCATTTTCTCTGCAAATGATGTCGGTGCATTTGGCGTGATTGATGCGCTGCGCTTTCAGCTGGGCCTGCGGGTTCCTGAGGATGTGAAAGTGGTTGGCTTTGATGACATCGCTCAGTCCGGATGGCTGAGCTACAACCTCACCACTGTGAAAATTGATCTGGAAGATCGTGTCCGGGCTCTCGTACGGCTTATCTTGCGGCGCCTTAAAGACCCCAATGCCCCAGCCATGACCGAGACACTGCAGACCCGCCTGATTGTGCGCGGTACTGTTGGCTCATAAGAAGCAAAGAAATATGTCCCCAAATACTATTCACCTGATTTTCAAAACCCATCTGGATATCGGTTTCACTGATCATGCGGAGAAGGTCCGGCAGCGTTATCACTCCTATTTTTTACCGCAAGCGCTTGATACGGCGGAGCATTTCTATTTTGAAAACCCGCAGGACCCGAAATTTCGCTGGACCACGGGCGCATGGCTGATCTGGGACTATCTAAACGAGGCGTCAGCTGCTGAAGCAAAGCGTCTGGAAGCTGCGATTGAGAAGGGTCTGATCCGCTGGCACGGATTGCCGTTCACGACACATTCTGAGCTGATGTCACCGGCCCTGTTTGAGGCTGGTCTTTCCTATTCCAAAGAGCTGGATGAGCGGTTTGGGGTGAAGACTATTGCCGCCAAGATGACGGATGTTCCTGGGCATACGCTTGGTATTGTGCCGCTGATGGCGAAAGCTGGCATCAAGTTTTTGCATCTGGGGGTCAACACCGCCTCTCCAACACCAAAACTGCCGGATGTGTTCCGCTGGCAGGCCCCTTCCGGTGAGGAGGTTCTGGTGCTCTACCAGAACTCCTATGGTGCGACGCAGTTTATTCCGGGTGTTTCTGATGGCCTGAGTTTTGCGCATACGGAAGACAATATCGGGCCGCAGAACATCGGACAGACGGTGAATGTGTACCGTGCGATGGAGCGGCAGTATCCAAATTATCAGATCAAGGCAGCGACGCTGGATGAGTTTGCCGAGGTGCTGTGGCCCCACCGGGATAGCTTCCCCGTTGTGAGGCAGGAAATCGGCGACAGCTGGATCCATGGCAGTGCGACTGATCCTGTAAAGTCAGCCCAGTACCGGGCATTGCAGCGGGTTTACGATCGTTTTGCTGACGACAAAATCACGCCGGAGCAGCTTTCTTTTGGCCGCAAGCTTTCCATGGTGGCAGAGCATACGTGCGGGGTAGATATCAAAACCTATCTACGCGATGAACAGGCGTGGGATCGTGGGGATTTTGATGCTGCACGCCAAAACGATCCACGCTTTCAGTATGCTGAAGCGTCCTGGGCTGAACAGCGGGCTTATTGTAAGGATGCCGTTGCTGCGCTTGATAAGGGTGACCAGAAGATTGCCAGGGCAGCGCTTAAAGAGCTGTGTTGCCCTCTTCCTCATGCTGGTCCGTTTGAGATTATCAATGAGGCCGGGTTTGGTGGCTGGTCCATGGAGATTGATAGTGACACCGGTGCTATCAAGCGGCTTACAACACCAGATGGAAAAGACCTGTTTGGGCTGGATGACAATCTGCTTTCGTTTGCCCATGAAACCTATGATGCGAGCGATGTCAAATCGCATATGGATGCCTATCTGACCCACGAAGAAGAATGGGCCATTTTAGATCACATCAAGCCGGGACTGGATAAGGTAGGGACTGCGACGTCCAAAAGCCATTGCCCGAAATTTGAAGGACTTGCGATTGCCGACGATCACGTCGTTCTTTCCTATGTAATGGCCTCGGATATTCCCGGCGCGACATCCAACATTCAGCTGGCACTGAATGGGTCAAGCGACAAGCTGGAGATTACGCTGCGGCTTTACGGTAAGATTGCCAATCGGATGCCTGAGGCTGGGTTCCTGCGGTTTGCGCCAGATGGTGCGGCACGCTGGCAGTTCGATAAGACCGGATATTGGGTGGATGCCCATGACCTGCCGGATATGAGTGGCGGCCAGTTGCAGGCGATCTTTGGGGCGAGAGCACAAGCAGATCAGGAGATCCGCATTGTGCCGCTGGATACTCCGCTTGTGGCCCCTGCTGATTTGCCGTTTATGCCGTTTCAGCACAGGGCACCTGCTTATGATCAGGGGCTTCGGTTCAACATCTACAACAACAAGTGGGGCACCAACTTTCCGATGTGGTGGGAAGGTGACTTTAGCGCCCGGTTTGTGTTGGAGATTGGCGCTTAATTCGCCAGAGCCACAATAAAAAAGCCAGCTCACGGCATTGGACGTGAGCTGGCCTCTCGGGAGCGTAGGAATTTCAGTTTATTCAGCTGCAACAGACTCGCTGTCGGAGCCACGGGCATCCCACAAGCCCTGATAGATTTCCATCATCTCAGCAATGGTTGGCGTGACCGGGTTGTTGCCCGGAGAACCTGAGGCGAGCGCCTGCTCTGCCATGGTTTCGCAGCGGTCCATGAATTCCTGACGATCAATGCCAAACTCTTCCGGCGTTGGTACGGAGAGCTCATCATTCAGGGCACGCAGCTCAATCAGGAGCTTGCGATTTGCCATAGCATCATCATCCTGCTGGGATGCAAAACCCAATGCGCGTGCAGCCTGAGCGTAACGCTCTGGTGCAGCCGGAATTGAGAAGGCTGTCACATCTGGCAGAAGCATCGCATTGGAAAGGCCGTGCGGCACGTGGAAGAATGCGCCAATCGGGCGGCTCATACCGTGCACCAGAGCAACGGATGCGCTAGAGAACGCAACGCCTGCAAGGGTTGAGCCGAGCATCATCTCTTCACGTGCTTTTTCGTTGTTGCCGGTGTGGTAGACTTCACGCAGGTTCGGGCCGATCAGCTTCAGGGCAGGCAGTGCCTGACTGTCGCTGTATGAATTTGCCTTTTTGCTGACATAGGCTTCGAGCGCATGGGTCATGGCATCAATGCCGGTGTCCGCGGTGATGCGTGCTGGCAGGCTCATGGTGAGTTTGTAGTCCACCAGTGCGGCAACAGGCATGAAGCCGATGCCAACACACAGCATCTTTTCGCCGCGCTCTTCATCTGTGATGATGGTGAAACGGGTTACTTCCGTGCCAGTGCCAGCAGTTGTTGGAACCGCAATAACCGGCAGGCCCTGCTCCGTGACGTCTCTCGGGAAGCGGTAGTCGCGCATTTCCCCGCCAAACTTTGCCAGAATCGCAATGGCTTTTGCGCTGTCGATCGGGCTGCCGCCACCAAGGGCTACGATGCAGTCATAGCTGTCTTCCCGCGCCTTTTCCACACCCGGAAGGATGGAGGCGACGGTTGGCTCAGGCAAAGTGTCTGCAAAAACTTCGCTTTCAATGCCCTCAGCCTTCAGGCTTTCCTGCATAGATTCGGAATATCCCAGCTGAACCATCATGGGATCTGTGACGATGAGAGGCTTTTTGCAGCCGATTTTTGCCAGAACTGCAGGCAATTGAAGGGCGGCTCCCGCACCAACTTGCATGATGCGCGGCAGAATGATCTGAGATGTCATGAGAATGAACCTTTGGTTATTGTCACCATCTGGGATGCCGGGAACATCCCAGATGGTTCGGGGTGAGAGCGCCTTACTCGGCCGGGGCTGCAGCAGGGGCTGCATTGCCAGCTGAATAAGGATGCTCTTCGTCATCTATGGTGGAGATGATTTCTGAGACCTCGAGGTGGAGTGATTTAAGCAATCCCCACGTGGTCAGGATCAGCACGAAGGAATACGGCAGAGCCGCCACGATCGAAGCTGTCTGCAAGGCTCGCAAGCCACCGGCGAACAACAGCACCGCAGACACGGCGCCAATGGAAAGGCCCCAGAAGATGCGGTAGCGGTTGGCCGGATTCTCGTCGCCCATGGACAAGATGGTGCAGATCACGAGCGTCGCGGAATCCGCAGAGGTTACAAAGTACGTCACCAGCAAAACTGTACACATCGCCGCGCCGAGGATGGTGAGCGTGGAGCCCAGATCCATCAGTTCGATGGTTGTGTAAAGAGCCGAGGTGATGTCCGCATTCACCGCTTCCGTCACGCCGCCAGCACCGAACAGTTCAAGGAACATTGCAGTGTTACCGAAGGTGGTGATCCAGAATGTGGAGAGCAGCGTTGGTGCCAGCAATACGCCGAGCAGGAATTCTTTAACCGTACGGCCTCTGGAGATGCGCGCGATGAAGATGCCAACAAATGGCGCCCATGCGATCCACCAGCCCCAGTAGAAGATGGTCCAACCACCCTGCCAGCTGTTGCTCGGATCAGTCTCGACCCAGAAGCCAAGCGGAATTGCGTTGGTCAGGTAGTCGCCCAGATTGGTTGCAAAAGACCCGAGAATGTAAACGGTCGGACCAAAAATGAGGAAGAACACAAGCATCACCATGGTGAGGTGCATGTTGAATTCACTCAGGATTTTGATGCCCTTGTTCACGCCGCTCAGGACGGACATGGTTGCCAGTACGGAAATGACCGCAATGATGATGATCTTGTTGGTGATGCTAACTTCAAAGCCGAACAGGTAGTTCAGGCCGGTATTCATCTGCTGGGCTCCCAACCCAAGAGATGTCGCAATACCGAAGACTGTACCGAAAACTGCAAGCAGGTCAGCAGCGTGGCCGATTGGACCGTAAATCTTATCACCAAAAATCGGATAGAGCCCTGAACGAACGGACAGCGGCAGGCCTTTGCGATAGTGGAAATAAGCTAGTCCCAGACCGGAGAGTGCAAACAGTGCCCAACCATGCAAACCCCAGTGGAAAATACTGATCCGCATTGCAATTTGGGCGGCTTCTACGGAGCTTTCCTGCCCTTCTGCGATAAACGGATTACTTTGGAAGTGGTAGATCGGCTCTGCGATACTCCAGAACAGAATCCCGATACCGATGCCGGCCCCAAAGAGCATCGAGAACCAGGAAAAGAAGCTGTATTCCGGCTTTTCGTCATCTTTGCCCAAGCGAATATTGCCGTAACGGCTCATGGTCATCGCGAAAGCCAGAAACAGGAAAAAACTGACCAGACCAATATAGTACCAAGATAGATTATTTGCGATGAAACCTTTGGCTGAATTGTAAAGTGAGCCAGCAGTTTCAGGAACCATTACAGTAAATAAAACAAACGCAATGACGAGTACTGTAGACCCGACAGCCATAACAGGATTTACACCTGTAAACAGGCCCTCCCCCGTCCTTCTTTCAGTATTGCTGTTATTATACATTTGTCCCCCTCAAGCTTTATTTTTGCTGTCCTGATTGAAGGTTGAATTTTTGCCGGAGGGTTAAATTGTTATCAATCAACAAAAAAAGACCCAATGGTATAAAAATATTTATGAATAGTTTTACGTAGAGTATGAAATTCTACCCATACGAATGGGAGAAGTTAATGAAGAAGAATTTACCCCCGCTCAATTGGCTCAGGGCATTTGAAGCGTCGGCGCGTCATCTCAGCTTTACGCATGCATCAACAGAGCTCAACCTTACGCAGGCAGCGATCAGTCACCAGATCAAGGGCCTGGAGTGTCAGTTGGGATCTGTGCTGTTTAAACGATTGCCGCGTGGCCTGGAGCTGACAGATGCGGGGGCGGCGTATTTGCCGGCAGTCCACGAATCCGTGGAGCGCCTGAAGGCGGCAACGGAGGAAATCTTCGGTCAGGGGCAGAACAATCTGCTGACTGTGAAGATCAACATGGTGTTCTTCATGCGCTGGCTTGCCCCGCGTATGAAAGAGTTTCGCAAGCTGCACCCAAAGATCAACCTGCGTGTCACCTCCAATATCTGGCTGGACAACAAAGAAACCTCTGGTGACTGCGATCTGGAAGTGCGCTACGGGCGGGGAAAATGGCCGTCAGTTCAATGTGATCGACTGACACGAGACGAGCTTTTTCCGGTTTGCAGCCCTTGTTATCTGGATGAAAACGGGCCGTTAGAGTCGCCAAAAGACCTTGCAAATCATAGTGTTTTGCATGTGATTGGCTATCAGGAAGGCTGGGGATACTGGCTGAAGCAGACCAAGCACAGTGATGTGGAACTGCGGCAGAGCTATCAGTTTGATACGCTTGTCACGGCTCTGGAAATGGCAGCTTTAGGAGAAGGCGTTGCTTTGGGCAGAACAAGTCTTGTGGAAAATGCACTGAAGTCCGGCCAGCTGGTTGCTCCACTGGAAAATCGCGTTCCGACGGAAGAAGCGTTTTATCTGGTTTACTCCAACACAAGCCTTGAGCACCCGCATGCTGTCACCTTCAGAAACTGGCTGCTGCAAGTAATACATGAGGGGTAATCTCCCTTTTGGGCAGGACACTGTCCCCGCTGCACAGGCGGCATAAAACAGGTTTGGTGGAAGAAATTTCAGCTTCCACCAGTCCGGCAAAGGCAAAATCAAACAGTTCAGAATTAGACGAGCTACAAAAATTTTTATGCCTGCACCGAAATTTAAATTGCTGGTTTCTACGTAGGTGCCTGCCTATTGTTTTTCCAATGAAGTGAACCGTTGCTGCGAAGCATTTCACCCATAACAATCTGAAATCAAAGACATAATTATGTCTGGAATAAACTGAGAACTGCCGATGGGCGGTTTCTGAGGATGATGTTGCATGGAAAAAAGACTTCCCCTTGAAGGTGTCAGAGTTGTTGACTTCGGTCAGCAGATTGCAGGTCCAGCTGTTGCTATGATCCTTGCGGATATGGGCGCAACTGTTATTCACGTCGATCCGCCTCAAGGGCCTCAGTGGGATCACCCGGCAAATGCGATTTTAAATCGTAACAAGAAATGCATCCGGCTTGATCTGAAGTCAGAAGCTGGCTTGCAAAAGGCGTTTGACCTGATTGCAGCAGCCGATGTGGTGCTTGAAAGCTTCCGTCCAGGCAAGATGAAAGACCTTGGTGTCGATTTTGCTGCGCTGCGTGCTGAACGCCCTGAGCTGGTTACACTTTCAGTCCCGGGATTTGCCAGCAATGATGAGCTGCGCCGTGAATGGAAAGCAACGGAAGCCATTGTGGCCGCCACATCAGGCGCGTTCACCGACATGGGCTTCAACCGTGTTCTTATGGGTCTGAACCCAAGCTTCTCACCGCTTCCATTGGGCTCTTCTTATGCCACGACAATGGCGGCCAGCTCTGTTGTGATGGCTCTTCTTGCCCGTGAGAAGACAGGCCGTGGTGATACGATTGAAGTGCCGATTGCAGCTGCTCTTATGGAAGGCCTTTCTTACAATTCAGTTGTGATTGAAGGCATGCCAGAGCGCTACATGACGATGCGCGAGCACGAGATTACCCATCGCCGTGAAAATGATATCGAGATGGATCTTTCCTATGAAGATCTACAGGAATACCTCGATCCGTTCTACCGGACCTATGAGTGTGCAGATGGCCGTTATTTCTATGCGGTCTGCCCGTCTCACCGCAACCACGCCCGCCGCTGCCTGCAGGCTCTCGGTATTTACGAGGAGCTGCTTGCTGAAGGTCTTCCTGAAGTAAACAACCTGCACCTGCCGATTGCAGAGTGGGACGGGGAAACGTCTATTGGTGTTTATCCGCTTCCGAAAAAGTGGGCTGATATCATTTCTGTGAAAATGAAGAAGGTGTTCCTCACTAAAACCTCTGATGAATGGGGCGTTATCTTTGGTGAAGGCCAGATTCCGGGTGCTCCACATCGCACCACGCAGGAATGGGTGAACAGCGAGCACTGCAACACGTCCGGTCTGATTGTCGAAGTGAACGACCCTGAATACGGCCTGATGAAACAGCCCGGTCCTGTTGTGTGGTTTGAGGAAATTGTAGACTACCTGCTCACTCCAAAACCACGCGAGAACGTAACCTTTGAAGAGGCTTTAGCTACCCTGAAAGCCGTTGGCGACACGGGCTCTTTGCCTGCTCCAACAGCTCCAACAGCAGACAAAGACGGCTGGCTCAGTGATCTGCGTATTCTGGATCTGACCAACGTGATTGCGGGTCCGCATTCCACTGCCTTCCTTGGTCGGTTTGGTGCTGAGGTGATCAAACTGGATCCGGTGAAGCCGCTTTACGATCCGCTGATTGGTACGCTGTTTACGTTCCAGACCAACATTGGCAAGAAGAGTGCGCTGGTGGACATTACTACGGGCGAAGGCCGTGAGGCTTTTGAGCGTCTGGTGAAGTCCGTTGATCTTGTTGTGATCAATGCCCCTGACCGTCAGATGAAGCCGCTTGGCCTTGACCATGACAGTTTGCAGGCGATCAATCCGGGCGTTCTGTTCTGCCGTCTGGACTGTCTTGGTGGACCAAAGCCGGGACCGAAGACCAACTACATTGGTTATGATGATATCATTCAGGCCAACAGCGGCATCATGAGCCGGTTTGGCGGCGTTGATACACCGGAAGAGCATGCGCACCTTGGTACGCTGGACGTGAACTGTGGCTTTGCTGCTGGTCTTGGTATGGCGTTGTCGCTTTATCACAAGCACAAAACCGGAGAGACCTCCCGTGCGCGGACCTCTCTGTCAGCGGTGACTAATCTGGCGCAGATCAAGTTTGCGTTTGATTATGAAGGCCGTGCCCCGTTTGATGAAGCATCCGGACGTGATGCCCTTGGCAACCACGCGCTCTCACACTTCTATAAAGCCTCTGATGGTTGGATCTTTATGGATGCAGAAGACCACGAGCTTATTGACCTTGCACAGGTTGAAGGTCTGAGCGGTGTGGAAGAAGCCAATGACACCGCTGAGTTCCTGCGGGTTGCGTTTGAACAGGACACTGCAGAAAGCTGGTGTGAGAAGCTGAGAGCAGCGGATATTGCAGCGGCTCAGCCTCTGGGCATCGAGCATCTGCGCGACACGTACACCCGGACGGCTGATGGTGCGGTTGGTATTGATCGTGGCAGTTACGCATTTTCCACCTATGAGGATCACCCAAGTGGGCACCGCGTGACGCTGATCGACCATTATTCCATCCGGCCAGAGGAAGCCGCTATCCGCGCCTTGCCTAGCACTGAGGCTTACGGCAATTCCACACGCGAAGTGCTTGCCGGTGTTGGATACAGCGATGAGCAGGTGGATGACATGATTGAACGGCGGATTGCTGGCACCGGTTGGGGCCGAGAGTTCCTGCCGAGCTGATCCCTCAAAAACGTATATCCCTTTCCCATAGTAGGGGCCCACACATCAGGGATATGCTTTAATGGAACCCCCTCACAGCGCTTCAGGCCTTGTGAGGGGGTTCTGCTTTTTGGTGTCTTGTTCAGGTCTTTATTGCGAAAGCGCTGCTGAGCCGTAGGTGAGCAGGGCTGCACAAATCATTGTTAAAGTGAAAATCATAGAGGTGAGCATGGAGAGCCATGCAGGGCATCTGGTCAGGCCAAGGTATCGGGTCAGGATGATCCGCGCCTTAAACAGGATCAGCGCGGCGATGATCAGTGGGCCGACATAGACAAGCAATTCGCTGCTGAACAGGCTGAGGCCGTAGCCGAGCAGTGTGAGTGCAACCAATACTACCCAGGCTTTGAGCAGATCGTTCATCTGGATGCTCTTAGAGGTCGTTTTGTTGGTGTCCATGATTATAGCCCCTGCCCCATGAGATAGAAAATGGGGAAAATGATCACCCAGATCAGATCAACCATATGCCAGAAGGCTGTGCCCGATTCCATATTGTCCTCGGTGGGCCACAGGGCGATAATGCCGAGTATGATCAGGCCAAAGATCACGTGGGCCAAATGGAACCCGGTGACCAGATAGTAAAGCGTATAGAATGTGTTGGTCTCAACATTGAGGCCAAGGGCAAGCTTTTCCTTGTATTCGAAAATCTTGAGCGCGATGAACACGACGCCAAGGCTTCCTGCTCCCAGCAACGCCAATCTTGTCTTCACAATCTCTTTGATTTTGGCAAAGCGCACCGCGATGGCGGCGAACAAGCCTGAGGTGAGCAGGATGATTGTGTTCAAGGTGGCAAGAGGCACATTGAGGTGCGTTCGTGCCTCGCGGTAAATCTCCGGATTGAGCAGCTCATTGCCAGCGAAGGCCCACAGCGCTCCGCCGAACACGAGGATTTCGCTGACGATCAGGATCCACATCATGGGATCACCGGGCAGATTTTCCAATGCCCAGGGAGAGACAGGCTGGTGATAGACCCGTTCTGCAGTCTCGTTTTCTTTCTGGCAAACCTCGTCCATTACGCCCTTCCAGCCGATATGAGTGTTTGATGGCAAAGTAGATCGGTTTGCCTGCGTGGTCCTTGTTGGAGCGCTAACTGTAGCTGCTCTTTGCTATCTGATTGGCTGATTGATGGTTTGTTCCACCCAGTTTTGCCAGGAGGAGACGAATGAGCTTGCCAATCGGGACAGTGGACGCTGGTGCGGCACGAGGATGGAGTAGCCGAAGGGCACTGTTGGCTCGAAGGGCAGGAACACGATTTTGGAGGCATCTCCGCGGCTGCGCTGATAGCTGACCGCACTCAAAGCATCGACAACTGCGCAGATCTGCCCGGCTTCGACAAAATGAAACAGCGGCAGGAAGTATTGGGTATCGATGCGGATATCAAAATGCGCATCACTGGATTGGAACGCGGCTTTGGTGGCCTCAAAGGTGGAGTGACTGGGCTGGAGCACGCCCATGGGCACACCGTCCAGATCCTTCGCGTGGATCACCTTCTTGTTTGCCAGTGCTGATGTTTTCGGGACAGCGCACAGGCAGGTGCATGGGATTGTGGTGTTGTGAGACAAGACATCCTGCTCCGTGCCTACAGCTGCATCACAAAAGCCGATGTCAAAGCTTTGTGCGGCGATCAGGTTGAGGATTTGCGGTGAGCTGCGGGTTGCCAGAGTGACCTTCACCTGCGGTTTGTCCTCGATGAAGTTGCTGATGAATTCGGGCAGCAGATAGGAGGATGGACCGGGCATGGCAACGATACTCAACGAGCCTTGCACCTGATCGCGCATGTTGCTGAGGTTCTGCTCAACCGTCTTTAAACGATCCAGAATGCCTGAGGCCTCCGAGAGCAAATAATGGGATTCCGGGACAGGAATCAGTCGGCGGCCTTCACGCAGAAAGAGCGGCATTCCTAAATCATCTTCCAGTGCTTTGAGCGATGCGCTGACGGCGGGCTGGGTGCGATGAAGGTTTCGTGCAGCGCGGCTGACCGATCCGGTTTTCATAATTTCGCGGAAAACCGCCAGTTGCTGCAGGTTCATGGGCACCTCAATATATAAACAAAATCTATCATAACCATAATATTTCGAATTTGCTTTTATGAATAAGGCTAACCACCATGAGGCCAATAATTATAAATACCTATCACCTTGAATTGGGCTTATCTGAATTTATTAGAGGGGGGATACTCATGGGATTATTCAGTAAATGCGCCGGGATTGCGCTTGCTTGCACGATGATCAGTGGTGCAGCAGTTGCGCAGGACATCAAATTTTTCCGCATTGGTACAGGAGGTGCTGGCGGAACCTACTTCCCGATTGGCGGGATCATTGCCAACGCAATTTCCAACCCTCCGGGCTCTCGTCCGTGTGATCAGGGCGGCAACTGTGGTGTTCCAAATCTGGTGGCGATCGCGCAGTCAACCAACGCGTCTGCGCACAATGTGAACGCCATTCAGGCGGGCCAGATGGAAGCGGGCCTGACCGGTGCTGCGACACTTCATTTTGCCTATCACGGCTCTGGTAAGTATGAGGGCAATGCCAAACCAGACCTTCGTGTGATTGCAAACCTTTACCCTGAGGACTTGCATCTTGTACTGCCAAAGGGTGGTGAACTGGACAGCCTTGCGGACCTGAAAGGCAAACGGGTTGGAATTGCGCAGGCAGGTTCTGGAACGCAGATTGCTGTTGAGCTCATTCTCGGTGATCACGGCGTCAATCGTGACAATATTGATGAGGCAGAGCTCAACAACTCTCAAAGCGCGGAGCGGACAGCTGATGGTCAGCTGGATGCCTACTTCTATGCTGCGGGAACCCCGGTTGCTGCCATGATCCAGCTGGATAACACCAAGGGCATGGATCTCTATTCCTTCACTGAGGCTGAAGTTGCTCAGGCGAACAAGACTGTTCCCTACTACATTCCTTCCACCATCCCTGCTGGCACTTATCCGGGCGTGACGCATGACACCAACACGGTGGCAGTGAGCGGCATGTTTGTGACCAATGCTAATATTGATGAGGAACTGGTCTACGAGATCACAAAGGCGCTTTGGTCTAAGACCGCCCGTAAACTGCTGGATAACGGACATCCGAAAGGCAAGGTCATCACCATGAAGAGTGCGCTTGATGGAATTGATGGAATTGGCGTGCCGCTGCACCCGGGTGCTGAGCGATACTACAAAGAAGTTGGCCTGCTCGATTAATCGCAGTCTGACTTAAAACGGCAGCGGGAGTGTTCTTCCGCTGCCTTCTGTCGCCACCGGTGGTTCAGCCTTGCCGCATGCTTTTGTTTGCGCAGCTGTTGGTGTTGGGATGAGATAGCCCAACACGCTCTTACCACCGCATGACGCACCCCAGACCCGGGAGGGTTCCATGCCCCTACAATCGCACCTTGATAACAAGGCTCTGGAAGAGCTGGAGAAAAAGTATGACTCCGCTCTCCATACCCGTGACAACGGGCCAATCCTGACAAAAGTGGTTTATTGGGCGACCATTGCCTATGCGCTCTATCACTTCTGGACCGCCGGATTTGGCACGCCGGTTGATTATGTTCACATGGGCATCCATCTGGCCGGGCTGTATTTCTTCATTTTTCTGGCGTTTCCCTTTCTCAAATCTGATCGTGCCCTAGCCAATACGCCCGGTAAGTTCCTGAGCTTTGGCAATGTGCCGCTGCTTGACTGGGTGATCATGATACTGGCGATGATGGGATCGCTGTATCTGTGGTTCAGTTGGCGCGGGTTTGACCTTTTTGGCATCCAGGTTTCTGAGCAAGCCTTGCGGCAAGGCAATCCAGCCGGACCGGATATCTTCTTCGGCACCATCATCATTTTAACTGTGCTGGAGATCGCGCGCCGGACCATTGGTATCGTGCTGCCGCTGATCATTCTGGTCTTCATCGGTTATGCGCTTTTGGGGCCATATATTCCAATCCAGATCCTGAAGCATCCGGGTGTGGACTGGCGGCAGTTCGTCAACAACATGTACTTCCCGTTTGAAGGCATTTTTGGCGTTACGCTCTGGGTCGTTTCAACTGTTGTGTTTCATTTCGTGCTGTTTGGTGTTGTGGCGCAGCGCATGGGGCTTGGGCAGTTCTTCGTTGATAATGCGATGATCCTAGCCGGACGCTATACAGGCGGACCTGCGAAGGTTTCCGTTGTCTCCTCCGCTTTCTTCGGCACTATCTCCGGCTCTTCCATCGCCAACACGGTTTCCACCGGTTCGCTGACCATTCCCAACATGAAGAAGCTTGGGTATCCGGGGCACTTTGCAGGCGGTGTTGAAGCAGCGGCCAGTGCGGGCGGACAGATAACACCGCCGATCATGGGGGCTGCGAGCTTCCTGATGGCCGAGTATCTGGAAGTGCCTTACACCACCATCGTGATTGCAGCGATTGTGCCTGCTCTGATGCACTATATCGGCGTCATGTCCATCGTGCATTTCACCGCAAAACGCCTTGGGCTGGAAGCCTACCCTAAGGACCAGATCCCGCAGTTTGTGCAGGTCTGGCGTGAGGGCTGGTTTACGGTACTGCCGCTGATCGGGCTGCTCGTGGTACTGTTTTCTGGCTACTCGCCCAACATGGCTGCGTTTATTGGCATTTCGCTTTGTGTTGTTGTTGGCTTTTGTGCCATCGATAAGCCGCTGTCTCTGACTGTGCCACTTGCCTTGCTGGGTTTCATTTTCTGGAAGGCCTCGCCATATTCCGGTGAAGGATTTTCGCCAACGATGGCCGGGGTACTTGGCGCGCTGACCTTGCTGGGCTGTTTGCATCGCAATGAACGCCAGAGCTTTAAAGATCTGTTCGACAGCTGCCATGTGGGTGTTCAATATGCGCTGGCCGTGGGCGCTGCCTCTGCTGCTGTTGGTATTGTGGTCGGTGTGATCAACACGACCGGTGTTGGCTTCCGTCTTGGCTTTATGGTCACCAACGGCGCTGCAGATATGGCAGCCTCACTAGCTCCGCTGCTTGACTGGACCTCTCTGGAAGTGTTCGGGCAAGCCTCCATTCAGCAGTTCCTGTCTCTGGTTCTGATCGCTATTGCCTGTATTTTGATGGGTGCTGGTCTGCCGACTACAGCGCTTTACATCATGCTTGTCGCGGTGGCTCAACCGGCGCTGGCACAACTGGGTGTGCCCGCTTTGGCAACGCATATGTTCGTGCTTTATTATGGTGTTATCTCCGAGATTACACCGCCGGTTTGCGCCTCAGCGTATGCTGCTGCGGGCATTGCAGGGGCAAACCCGTTCAGGACTGGTGTGAGTGCCTTTACCTTGGGGCTTGGCAAACTCATGGTGCCGATGGTGTTCGTCTATGCGCCAACCATGCTGATTGTTTTGCCGGAGTACTTCACCCTCGTCTCGTTCTTGCAGGTCACGCTGACCTGTGCGCTGGGTGTGTTTGCTATTGCAACGGCGGTTTCCGGTTACTTTATGGCTCCGCTCAACGGCCTGTGGCGTGTGCTGATGGCTATTGGCGGATTGATGCTGGTTGCTCCAAGTCTGGGGTCTGATCTGGCCGCAATTCTCATCATCGCGCCTGTCTTGTTCCAGCAGGTTTCCAGCCAACGCAACTTGCAGGCGGCGACACAATGACAGAAGCTGTAGTACCTGATGTCACTGTGCTTGGTGCGGGGTTGGTTGGCATTTGCTGTGCTCTGTCTCTAGCCGAGAAAGGCTTGCGCGTGCACATGGTTGACCGGGATGCTCCCGGTCAGGCCACCTCTGCTGGCAATGCGGGGATTATCTCGCCGTGGTCCGTGGTGCCGCAATCCATGCCGGGTCTTTGGAAGAAGGTGCCCGGCTGGTTGATGGATCCGCAAGGTCCGGTGACGATCAAGCCCAGTTACCTGCCTCGCGTGGCCACATGGGGCCTGCGTTTTCTCTATGAGGGACGACAGGAGCGCATTCAGCCGATTGGCGATGCCATGCATGCACTCAATCATGACTGCATTGAGCTTTACCGCCATCACCTTTCCGGTACCGGGCACGAGGGCTTGCTGCAAGACAGCTGGTATGTGCATGCGTTTCGGGATGCCTCCCAGATTGATCTGGATGGACCGGATTATACCATGCGCCGCGCTGTGGGGGCTGAGATTGAGGAGATTGGTGCTGCGGCCTTACAAGATCTGGAACCTGCTTTAACCCATGAGTTTGACGCCGCCGTTCTCATAAAGGGACAGGCACGGGCCGTTTCCCCCGGTAAGATCGGCGAAGTGCTTGCCGACAAACTACGCCAGATGGGCGGAACCATTGAGCAAGCCGAGGTGCACTCCATCACGCCAAAAGACGGCGGCGGCTGGAGATATGTGACGGAGACAGGCGAGCATTTTGCACCGAAACTGGTGCTTTCCATGGGCGTCTGGTCTGCCAAGCTGCTGAAACCACTTGGGGTCAAGGTACCGATGGAGGCTGAGCGTGGCTACCATGTGTCCTTCAGCAATCCCGGTGTTGCCCTCACGCATTCCATCATGGATATGGACATGAAGTTTGTCGCCTCCACCATGGAGAGCGCCATTCGGGTTGCCGGAACGGCTGAGTTTGCCGGGCTTGATGCGCCAATCAATCAAAAGCGATTGGATGGTTTGGTGGGGCTTGCCAGCAAGCTGCTACCGGACTTGCGGATGGGTGAAATCAGCACATGGTCCGGACAACGCCCCAGCTTGCCCGACAGTTTGCCTTGCATTGGCGAAGTTGATGGATTTCCGGATTTGATTGGCGCGTTTGGACACAGTCACTACGGCCTGATGATGGCCCCGAAAACCGGCAGGTTGGTTGCTGATCTGGTGACCGGCACCACCCCCAACATCAATATGACCCCCTATCACGTGACACGGTACTAAAGGATTTCGCATGACCATTCATCCTGGTGGCCAGAACATTTGCGGCGTTTCAATCGGCGTTCTTTCGCTGGAAAGCTATTTCCCCAAGCCTCCCGGCCACATCAAGAACCCGTCGAGCCTGCCGTTTACAACGACCTATGAGATCCTACATGGATTGACGGTACAAAAACTGCTGGCTGATCCCTCGCCTGAGTTGCTTGAGCCGATCCTCAGCGCCGCTAAACGGCTGGAAGATCAGGGCGTACATGCAATCACCGGGTCCTGCGGTTTTCTGGCGATCTTTCAAAAGGAGATCGCAGCAGCCGTTTCTGTTCCAGTTTTCGTGTCTTCGCTCATACAGGTTCCCCTTGCCTACCATATGACCAATGCACCCGTTGGGGTCATCACAGCGTCCGCTGCCTCTTTGACGGACAAGCATCTGGAAGGTGTGGGCGCTGCCCATGTGCCGATTGTGGTTCAGGGGCTGGATGAGGCCCCTGAGTTTTCCGCGGTGATCTTACGCGGTGAACGCACGCAGATGGACCTTGGCAAGGTGACAGAAGAGTTGTTTGCTGCGGCAGATGACATGATTGAGCGATCACCGGATATCGGTGCCGTGGTTTTGGAATGCACCGACCTGCCGCCTTATGCGCATCAGTTGCAAGCGCGTATTAAACGGCCAGTGTTTGATATCATCACTCTTGCCAGCATGGCACATTCGGTGGCGCATCGGCACGCCTTTCCCGGATTTATCTGAGTGTCTCACACCCCTTCTGTTTCGCTTTCATAAGATGGCAGAGGTGGAATGATGTCATCGGTGCACAAGTAGAGGTTTTGCAGGTTGAGCAAGGGCATGGGGTTTTGCGTCAGATTGGACATGATGTTCATGGCAATGTTCAGCTGAGCTGCATTGCAGGATGGTTTATGCGTCTGCGTCCACGCCGTGATTGAATTGGCGAGGTTTTCAAGGATGTCGCCCTCAGGTTCGCCGTTGTTCTGGATGGTGACGGGGGTTGGCGGCAGAAGAGCTATTGGCAGATCGATTGGCTCTTCTGTGAGGCCTTGCGCAAGATGATAGCTATAACCGATATTAAGCTGCAGCGTAATGTCGCCAGCATACTCACCATGAAACAGCATGTAGAAGAGATGTTCCAGATGCTCCTTCAGGCTCCGCTGATAAGGTTCATTTGTGGGGTTGCCGAGGTATGCAATGTTGAGTGGCTGAAAGCTGGACAATGTGGGATGGAACGGGTTTTTAAAGGTGGCCGTCGGCGTCCTGAACACGAATCCATCTGTGATTTTGCCGTGGATATAGCTGTTGCGGATCATGTACATGGAAGCCAACGCATCCTGCCGCGCAAGCACCTGCATGCCTGGCATGACGACCTGACGATCACTCAAGGGCTGTGCTATATCCTGTGTCAGATAGGCCTGCTTGCTCTTCGTTTTCTGGGTGTAATAGTAGGTATAAGTCTGCTTACCCTCAACACACGCACTGCTGTCCAGATGGCTTGTCCAATCCGGAATTTCGACCACAGGGTCTCCGGTTAGTCCTGCAGGCGGGTTGCAATCCTCCAGTATCAGTTTGACGACCCAGCGCTGTGATGTTTGCTCCGTTGGAGTGCTATAGTCCTGATTTTCCTCCAGAATGCTGAAACTGATTGTTTCGCTGCCCTCTTTTTGTGAGGTTGCTGCAAACATCGCAAAGCTGCTGCTGGCGTTTGCTTTGCAGATTATATCTTCGTTGACCTTGATAATCACAGCCAGAGCCTGTGCCGCCTTCTCGATGGCATCAGCCGCCTGATTACCAGCGTTTATGATTGGAACATACTGATCCAACGTGGCGGTGAGGTTGTTCTGGATGGTGATGAACTGCGCGAGTTCGGCAACGGCATCCATGAAACCGGCAAGCTCACCCTGCGGTTTGTCTTTGAGGTTGAACTGGATTTGCCCATGAGCTTTGTCCTGAAGGTAATGGAAGTTCAGGCCATAAGTGTACTCGTAGTTCCATTTGGTGATCTGGGAGAGTTTCTTAGCCTTCGTGTCATAGGCAGGGCCAGCTTGAGAGACCATGCGCGGCGTTTCCGGGAAACTGCGCAGCAGGATGGGCACTTTGAAAGACCCAAGCGGCTTTTCAAGAACAGGCGTACCTTCCGCCTGAATCGGAGAGAGCCAGCTTGAGGCTTTGTAGTCGGCTATGCCCTGAACCGGGCTGATCTGATGTTCGAGAGACGTGACTTTGTAGCTCAGATCCAGCGAGAGGCATTCCGTTGTCTCTCCCAGTTTTTCTGAGGCCTGAAGCAGGAAGGTGAGCGGTTGCTCTGCACCATCTTGCAATTTCAGTTTGGCAGACGTGAGCGAGAAAAGGCTTGAGAGAGATTTTGCGGGTGTTGGCTCCTGCGCGTCCTCCTGTGCATCCGGTGGGCAATCTGCCACGCTGTTCAGGTTGATGTTGCCGTAAAGCTGCGGCGTTTCCTCATCGCCTGTCAGCGGAATGTTGGCGATAATGTCCGCCCCGAACGAGAGGACAGCCTGTGTTGTGTAGAGATTGGAAAGCTCCTCCAGCAGCGTTTGTTTGAAGGTCTCTTGTGCGGAGGATAGCCGTGTACTGGTGCCGTCCTGATAGATGGGCGCCAGCATGCGTGCCGTGATCTGTGCAAGGCTCTTCTTTTGCTCCGTCAACGCTTCCATAAAGCCGCTGACAACTGCAGGGCTCTCACCAGCGCAGGAGATACTCTGCGGTTTATTGGCTGCGAGTTTGTCGATGAACAGGATTGAGGAGGAGTATTTTGGAGACAGCAGCGCGTCAAAAAATTCAAAATACTGTTTCAGCCAGACGTCCATCTCTACATTCGAGAAGGTGCTTTGAACCGGAGTGCCTGTGAACTTTCCTGTACTTGCGTCAAAATCATCCAGTCCGGCATAGGGATAAACCGAGGCACTGCGAGAGATCAGCGTGTTACTGACCGGAAGCGGTGCGTATATTTCTGGTTGGCTTTCATCTGAGATGTGGAAGGAGATTGGATCTCCCTGCTTTGTGCCGATACGAATGCCCCAGGTTGCATTGGAGGATACGCCAGCGGATGGGACATATCGGTTGATACCGGAGGCGACCATCATTGTGAAGTCCGGACCATGGATAGACTGTGCTACACATTGCGCAAACTCTGCCAGAATGTCTGGTTTGGGCTTCGTCGGTTTTTCGGAGTCTACGTCACCTTTTTTAGGTTTCGGGGCACTGACGGTGGTTCTGATTGCTATGATGTTGGCAACAAATCGTGTCAACGGATCGGCTGCGTAATCACCGACCGCTATGCCGTGGGTTCGTTTGAAGACAAGCTGTGTTGTGAGCTCAATGATTGGTTCCTGATTGAGGCTGCTCATTGGCACTGTTACAGGCAATGAGAGCGGCGGAATTGCTTCAGAAGTTTCGGTTTCTTCCGGGGTGCTTTGCCTGATCAGGAACTGTTCGATGTCTTGCCACCAGCCGACCAGCTGTTCAAGTTCGTGTGCTGAGAGCTGATAGGTGTTGAGCGAGAGTGTCGAGTTGACCTCTACTGCAAAACCGTTGAGGTCATTAAACTGGGCCAGCATATCTGCAACGATAACCAGTGCTGAGTGCGCTCTTTGCTGTGCGATCTCCGGATTTTGGCCTTTTTGCGGGAAGAAGGGTCCACTATCAAAGCTGAAGGTGATGAGGATCGTGAAGTTTTCCGGGGTCGTTTCAGCGCTATCCTCAGGCTGCACTGTCCAGTTTGCTGAGGTCGAGGGCCACTGAGAGAGCGGGATGATCTGATCTGTGTAGCCCTGAAGCGCCGGTTTGCTGTTCAGCTTTCCTGCAGGCTTTGTGGGCTCGTCCAGTGTTGATAGAATCGTATTGCCGTAATAGTCGTTCCAGCCGAGTTGAGTTTGCAGGAGCAATCCGTTGGCACTGTACGGGTTAAGTGTCGTGGCTTCTGAGGCGTTTTCGGTTTTTACAAGGCTGAGATACGATATTACGCCATGATACATTTCCGCATCGCCAGCCGACGCTTGCAGAATGTATCGGATCTTTCCCTCATTGGGCGAGGTAGACTTGCCTGAGGCACCAATGGGCAGGCCCATGTTGCTTGGTCTGAAGTCCTGATTTCCCAGTATCTTATAGGCCAGCAGGCTGTAATTGTTGAGGAGCAAGGCCGTCGCGTAGTCGTCTCCTGTTCCGCCGTTGGGTATCTCCGGCGCCTGTTCACGTTGCGCATTAAGTGCCTGAACACCGGGATGTTCACCGGGTTGAACAGTCAGCGGACCCGCGCGCAGAGTGAGTGTTTGACCGATGACGAGCAGTTGCTCCATCTCTGCGTTCGCACTGGCAACAACGATGGGCTCTGTGCCAAAGTAATCCGCAATATCTGACAGGCATGTGCAGCTCGACAAGTCGTTGCTCAAAATCTTGGAGCCAATTGTCAGTTCAATCACAGGCAATCGTATTGGTGCGCCAGCTGGAACTGTTTCGCCAGTCAGGCGTGAGTTTACCTGCTTTAGCTCTTCAACGCTTGTCCCAAACCGCAATGCTATGCTTGCAAAAGATGCATCACTGCTTTGAGGAACCCGATAGGTGCCCTGCTCGATGCTGATGGTTTTGCCCGGTATCAGCTGGATTTTGCCGCTCGCTGATGTTTCCTGATCAGAAGTCAGAGTATTGGCGATGAGTGAGTTGAGGTTGGAGTGATAGCGCAGTGCAATGCTTGCCAGTGTATCATCATCAGTGGTCGTGTGCTCCACCAGTTCGCCTTTGGCAGCTGCGGTCAAGGAAGTACCTGAGCCTGCGATTGGCTGTGCAGTGGCGAGCCCGTTGACGTAGGCATGCATGTACTCCTGATCTTCATGAATGATGACCAGAGACAGCGTCGCCTCACCTTTTTCGTTGAAGATATCCGGCGGCAATCCAGTCTGCCCGTCATTAGCGTTGTAATAGAGATAGAAGCCACCCGAGTTGGTGATACCAGCTTCCCAAAGCAGTTTGACCAGTGACATGGGCGTATTGAGAAGCGTCGGGCTCTGGCTCTCCTTTGCCGCCTCAGACAACAGCTCTCCGCTTGGATTGGTCACCGTGGAGAGGTTGGTTTGCGACAGGCCGAAGGTGACATTGCTGCCGCCCTCACCCACAAAATGTGTACCGCTGCTTTGTGAGCCTTTGCTGTAACCGAGCGTGAGAGACGCAAAGCTATGATCCGCAGGCAGGCTTTGCAGCAATCGCTCCAGAATGACAACGCCAGCTGAACTCACCCCATTCAGCTCATAGGTTGTTTTCAAGGCCGCATCCGGCGCCGCTTTGGCTTCTGCCGCTAGAGCGCTCGATGTTTGAACTGGCAGTTTCTTGATGGAGAACTCAATTGTTGAGGCCCAGCCATAGTTCGTCAGCGGGGTTTTGATGGCCTTTCCAGTTGCAGCATCCATCGACACCTGCTCAACAAGGAGCTGAGGAGGCACAACAGCGCTGTTTTGTGCGCTGTTGGCACCAAGTGTCGTTAGTGCTGCAGAAAGCGTCCACAAACGCAGATATTGGGTGTTGGATGGCTTTTGAGGGTCGTTTGTGGGAACGTTGATTGGCTCTGCGCTTTGCCAATTGATGAAGTGCGGGATTGGGAAAGCGCTTGGTTGCTGCTCAACCTTTGCAAGGAGTGAAAGTTCCTCTGGTCCGGCAGACAGGTACTCTGTCTGCCCGTAGGTATTGACGGCTTCAATGCGTTGATAGTCTTTGCTTGCAGTCGCCTCGCTGTCTGATGGTACATCCACCTCGTATTTCAGGGTGGTTTGGTCATTTCCAAGTGTGATCCAATCTGCATCCTTTGGCTTGCTCAGCAGCAAGGAGAGACTGCTCGTCAGCGGCGTTGGGATTGCGATCTGCTGACCGGACAGAGCGAACAGTCCAGCCTCATTCGGCAGGTTGAGCTTTCCAGCCTCATCCTTTTCAACCCAGATGCCCTCTATAAGTGGTGTAATGCCATCCGTTGGCATACGCATACCGTGGAAATAATAGCGTGAGGCCATGCCTGACAGGTGGGTGATGCCACCCGTTCGCTGCACTTCCTTGATGAGCTCTCCAACGGGGAACTGAGGCAGATGCACGATGCTCAAACTGCCGGCATCTGATCCTGCGTTGGAGCCCGTGGCGCCCGCAAACAGATCGGTGAGTTCTCCGTTTGCGGTGATTGCCAGCGCTTCAACATCAGCGTCAAACTTTTGCGCGATGGATGAGAGGGTATCCATATCCGCTGTCTTTTGCGTGAACGCTGGCATCTGCAACGTAGCCCCGACAACCAGAAGGTCCTGCTGGGCTTGCACAGCACTGCTGCCGGTCAGTTCATCAATGGTAATCCCAAGAGCTGATGCGACTGCATTTAATGTTTGCCCGCCAGAGACTGTGTGCTTCTTCTCAGTTCCATCTGATGTGGTGTAAACAATCTGAGCACTGCTGCGCAAAAGGCCCGCGACTGCCTTGTTTTTACTCATGAGGTCAGAGGCTTCGACAGTCGCATTATATGGGTTGTTGCTGGCTAATTTTTGGAAGGAGCTGCTTGCAGGGATCACAAGCGGTGCAGTCGGAATTGTGACGTTGAGGCCTGCTGTCAAAGGGTGGCTGTTGTTGGCTTTGAAGAGGTCTGTGAGGGTAAAGTCTGCTCCGGAAAATGCACCTTGGCTGTTGACCCAACTCACAATGCAACTGGATGTTTTTCCAGCTGGGAGCGGATAATTGAAGTCGCGTAGACCGCTCAGGAGGTTTTGCATCATCTGCTTCATAATCAGCATGAAGTAGTTTTCATATATATATGATGCTATTGATGTTTTGCTGCCAACTCCATCAATCTCAAAGGGGGATTTTCCACTCTCTTTTTCCACCTGAACACTGAGCTGGTTAAAGTAAACTGTTAAGTCTTCCAGGTACTCGGTGGTTATGGAATTGTAGTCTGCAAAAGTATAGGAGAGCGATGTTTTGCTGTCTTGTTCCAGCGCGATGCTGAGTGGTGGCAACATAGGGAAATAGGTCGCTTGCGCCTCTCCTGAACGGGACGGCAAAGCAATATCGAGCATGAACTGTTGCTGCAGGAACGTGGTGATGTCCTGCTGGGTCAGTGCGTCTGACGAGCCTTCCAACTCACCCAGCCTGTCCAGTATGGCGTTGATCTCAACCGCGCTGATTACGTGGTTATCGACCTGGACTGCACTGGGGTTTTCATCACCCATGGTCGCGGCCACAAGCCATCGGGTTACCATCTTGGCCAGAGCCTCGAATGCAGTGTCTGTTTGCTGCCCTGCGGCCTTCTCATAAAGCTCAGCATCTTCCGGAGTTGCTGGTGCGGGTGCTGAAATGAACAGGTTGGCGACGTAACACGGCAACTGTGGGGCTCGGGCCTCTTTAGAAGACGACCAGTTCTCATCCTTTGCCAGAGTTAAACCGTAGCCCAGATGGATCTCTAGCGAGTTTTTAGAGGGATCAGCAGCAGGTTGCAGGTTTGCCCAGTTGAACTCTACTGGAGCTGCCTCATAGGCTCCCGTCAGCATTGGCAAGCGGCTGTAGAGCGCGAGGCGGTCCGCTAATGGTGCAGCAAGCAAGCCTTCGTAGGCTTCAGAACCATCAAGCCAGGGAGCTTTACTCGGATCCTGGAGAGCACCTAGTTTGAAGGTGGTATGAACGTGCGCGGAGAAACTGAAGCTCACTTTGATGGTGAACAGGCCAAGATCAATCTTCGCAGAGGCGCGGACATCCACTTTAGCTGAAATTGTGAGGGGGATCGGCTCGTATGAGGCAAGCTTGATCTGTGCGCTTACCTCGATCCTGATATTGACCGAAGCCTTGATAATAGCAAAATCTATGGTGCCATACAGTTTACCAATGATGCCAAAGGTTCCTGTGAGGGAGAAGAAATATTCGCCCTGCAGTGACAGAGCATTGCCGCTGCCTGAGTGATGATCTTCATAGGCATTCCACTTTGCTAAAATGCCTTGCAAAATTCCGAAGGCGGTGAGGCTGAAGCCCGCTTTGAGAATGCCCATATCAACGGACTTGCCGAGCCCTAATTGAGCACCGAAACCGAACACCAGATTGGGGTTGAAGAAACCTCTTGTGGAGACTGGCAGCCCTTTGACAGAAGCGGCAGGCAACTTGCCAAAGTAGAACCCTCCTCCGCCTTTTACCGGAATACCCGGTGGTACGATGGCCTCAACTGAGAAAGAATGCGAGAAATTGTTGTTCCAGGGGAAGCCGACATCGATTTGAAAGTCACCGTTGGTGTAGACCTCGATACCGAATGTGGGCAGTGTGATTGTCACGGCTCCAACATCAATACGGCGCATGATTTCTGGCAGTTCGATGGAGGCTGAAAACTTACCAAGGCCCGGTGAGACCTTTTTATAGATGACCTGAAAATCCAGACCGGAGAAGACCTTAGCCGCTTTTCCATTACAGGCAATGCGCAGTGCATAGAGACTTGGATCCGTCAGAACCACTTGCAAGGTGAACGTGTACTTCGCGCCGGTGCTTTCAAGATCGCCTTGATGTTCCTGCCCCAGTTCTTTGCTGGAATCGATCCTCAGAACACCGAAATCCGTCGCAAACAGCCAGTTGATGTCACCAGCAAAGCCGATGTCGGGCACCTTCTTCGATGAGGGTTTGGGAAGGTCTCCCAAAATATCGACAGCTTGCTGCACGGTGGTGACGTCTTGCAGGCCTTTGACGTCCACATGCTGTCCGCCAGCGAGTAAACGCAGGTCAAGATACTTGTTGCCAGCACCGCCGGGGCTAGGTGTTGTGGAGGGTTGATCTGCTCGCCATTGCGGCAGCTTTGTTGCTTCCAGTTCGCTATCAGACAGCCAGGGAAAATCACCTTTCAGCTGCACGAAAACGCCTGATTTCTTTTTATAGGTGAGCGAAATGCCGGTCACTGAGGCGATTAAAAGGTCGATAGGACCAATTTTCACATCAAATTCAACGCTTCCGGTGTTAAAGTCCCATTTGAGTTCAAAATCAGAAAGTTTGACGTCATTTAACAGGTCAAATGGCGCGGCGAGCCCAAACTTTGTTCCGGTCATCCATTCCACAAAGGTTTCGACCATGGCACCAAGTGTGGTGGTATCTGTAAACCTGATCGTTGCACATTGATCAGCCAATACCTCAGCCGAAAACAGACCCCATGTGATACCGAAATGAGATGCGGGTTTTTCGTACTGATAAAATACGGTGAGCTCGATGTTCTCCCAAAGCACATCAGCTGTCAGCAATGCGTATTTGCCGTTTTCTTTTGCGGTTTCATAACGGGTCAATGATTTGGCTGGTTCAATGAAGACAATCTCTTCGCGGTCATCAAGCACCGGAATGCGCGCTTGGCTGCCAGGTAACAGAAGCTCACTTCCCCCCGTATCTCCGATTTTTGCCGTGAAGGTCACATCCGGGAGCCATTTTGGCCTCACGTCTTTGTTGAGGCTCACTGTTCCCCCAAACTCATAACTGGCCGCGGATGTTCCAGTGCCCGTTGAGAAGGTTACATTCAGATCTGAGAGGTCTACATCGATAGCATCCGGTGCCCAGTTACTGCCGAAATAGGCATCAATGATCTGGTTGATCTTGATGGGTGTATCGCCCTGTTCCCCGCGGAATGTCCAGAGATGGTTTTGCGTGTCGAATGTGGCTGTCACATTAACCGGGACGGGCTGAACATTTGGCAGACCATCAAACAGCATTGTAGAGGCTTTGATGGAGCCTACTGAGCTGGTTCCAACACCTTTGACTTGGATATAGATGTCGTTGAGCTCGAACTTTGCAGGTGGCAAGGTGATTTGCCAGCCTTTCAAATTTACGCCAGCCTCAACGGAATAGGTGCTGCTGTTCTTGTTCTGGCCGGGAGAATATTCCAGTGACAGGTTTGCAATATCGGCATCAACGTCAAGGTGATAGCCGCTTGGCAGCAGTGCATTCACGAAGTCCGAGACAGGCAGGTTTGCCCCATCCGGGCTGAGTGTCGCAGTAACAGTGGTTTGCGGATAGGTGGCAGAAAGATCGAGAATTGCGGGGGTACTGCTTGAACCGATCACAGCATCTGTGGAGGCCACCCAGCTTATCTGACGTTTGCCGGTTGGCTGTGAAGCGGTGATCTCAAAACTCAGGTTCTTCAGGTTCAATCCACCAAACAGATCCCATTCCTTGCTGTCTTTCAGGGAAACCTGAAAACTTTCTATCCTCTTGTTTTTTTGGTCATAGTTGAAGCGCAGACCATCCACATTCAGCTCGTTCAGGTCGGCAAATTCTGAGGGGATCGAGTTTGCAAAATTCATCCCGCCGATGAGCGTGAATATGGAGTTCAGCGAAGGGGCTGCCTCCTCTGCAAATGTGCCCTGCACCACCATCTTGTTTTTGGCAGAGCTTGGGAAATCCATGTGGAATGGAATGAGCGTGTCGCCGACCTCAATAGAGGTTTGCACACCACCTGTGAGCCGCGCACCATTGCTGGAAAATTCAACGGACAGACCTGTGTCTTCCAGTGCGAACCATTCGACGCCTGGTAACTCAAGCTTTTCCAGCGAGATTTGGAGTTGGACTTTGTAATTGCTTTGGTTTTTACTCGCTCGCCCTGTGCTGGAAACGGTAAGTGTGACTTCCAGTTCTGTGCCGAGAAAATCCGAGGTCTTTCCCTGCACGATGATCTTGCTGAGCTTTTTTGAGGTGTAGACGGGTTTGATCGTCACAGGGCTTTTTGCGGAGCCAATTGTCAGTCCGCCTGAGCCTAGTACTGTTTGCAGGAAGGTGTGGAACGGTCCCTCTTTCAGCACGTTGGGGATCAGAGCGAGCACCCCATTTTTTGTATTGTCCGACAGCGAAGTTTGCAGTGTTTGCAGATCAGAGAAAATGCTGTCGGAGACGCCGCTTGCGACTGAAACAAGAGCAAATCTGGCAGCTAAAAACCCGAGCGCTTGTAAGAGCTTATCGTTTTGAGGTGCGGTGTAATACTGTTTGAGACCGTCAAAATACTCAAAGTACTCGCCCTTTTCTGAGCGAAACTGGGTCACCATATCCGATATGGTTTGCGCCAGTTCATTGGGCGGCATGGTTGCTTTGTAGCCCCCCTGAAACGCAGATGTTCCGAGAGCAATCTGGTTTTTTGAGGTATCTAAAAGCGTTGCGGTGGTTGGTGTTGTGCTGCTGGCGGCTTTGCCCTTGCCGTTTCCAAATGTGCTTGGATAAGGGTTGGACGTGAAATTGCCAAGTTTGAAGAACGGCTTACCCAGGTTTACAGCCAGATTGGCGCTTTGAGTACCTTCCAGAACGCTTGGCAATGTGGCTGCGCCATACAAATAGTCAATCGCGTCTGGCGGCAGATCAGACAAGGTGGTGACAACCGTTGCACCTGGTTTCAGTTTGCTGAGGAAAGCAGCCCCAGCAGAGCCTGACAGGTCTATATTCAGGTAAATACCAGTACCTGAGCCAGAGGTATTTCGGAACACTTGCTGGTTCTTGCAGTAAGCGTTGATGTTCTTTGTCAGCTCATCACGAGACGTGCTTGTGCCCTGCTTCGCCGCGTTCTTTTGGGGAAAATATCGCGCAAGTATTTGCCATGTGGAACTGCTCAAATCATCCAGAACAGCGATGACAACCGGCTTTTTGGTAAAGCCTTTTTGCTTTTGCAGGAGCGTAGCGGCGGCGATGAGCTCGAAGGCAATCCCTTCTGCATTGCCGACAAGCGATGTTTTATCTGTCGATGAGCCTGGCAGGCTCGCAACCGGAAAGAACTCGATGCCGGATTGGCCAGATTTTCCAAGAGCATTGCTGATGTTCTGTGCTGCACTTAATGCCTTAGTGTTGACCTCCGGGATCTTCCTCAGGTCCGCCCAGTTGAGCTTTGTGGTCAGGTCCTGTTTGAAACTGCGATAAGCAAACTGTGAGCCTTGTAGAACGAGCTGATCATCGAGGTTTATAGTTTGTTTGAGGCCCGGCAACACCACTAAAGATTTGGCGGAACAGGTCTTTCCAGACTGAGTGCAGGTTTCTGCTGTCCAGAGATAGGGTTGTAGCAGGACAAAGTAGCTGCATTTCACTGCAGTCGCGATGCTTGTATTGTCGATGTTGGGAATGTTACCGCCACCACATAAACATAGAGGCATCGTGCCAGACAGACCCGGTACGGAACGATGGGTTATCTCGCCAACGGTGGTTTCCTGATAAGCGTGAAAGGTGATTGTAACGCCGTCCAGCGTCATTGATGCGCGGGTGGTCGGGTCAAAGCCGGGTAACAGCTGCGCCAGTTCCTGCAGGAGCGTTTTTTGGCCACTGTCGTAAATCAGGTCCACATCTACCTGAAATCCAAGGGAAATCATTCGCTTTAGGAGGTTGATGGTGTTGGCGGCACTGCCTGATTTTTGGTCTTGAGAGAGGAAGTAGCGCAGTTTTTTGCCGCGCAGGAAATCCGTGAGCCGTCCGATGATACCATTGGAGAGCGTTGCATTGAGATCCTGTGCAGCGGAGGCAAACAGTTGCACCAGATTGGAGAGCTCAGCGGACAGGCTCTCCTCATCAGGTATAGCAACGCGCTCGAATGGTTCGATTGGACTGTGCTCGTTCATCTTGCTGCACCAGTGCTGATTGAAGGAGTGATTTATTTGCTGTCGGCGGGCTCGTTGTTGTAGACCGCGTACCAGGCCAGACCTGTGGTTTTGGCCGAACCCTCGTTGCTCTCATCTGGCTCTGAGAACAGATAGAACGATGTGGCGCCGCTTGGCGGGATCTTGGCCAACCCCAGAAACTTGATGGCGATCTCATTGAGAACAAACATGTATTGTTTGCTGACATCAGGCTCTTTGCTATTTGGGTTTTCCGTGTAGAGCAGCTGGATCGGGCCGTAGGACATGGACAGCACGTTCTGTAAGCTGATGAGCGAGGCACCGTTGGAGGAGCCCGGCATATGGATGGCAGTCTTGGATTTGTAGGTTTCGCCCGTGGAGTCTGGTGACCATGCCAGCAGCAAATCAGCGGTGAGGCCCAGTTTGCCTGCGAGGTCTCCGGCGGTGCCGAGGCTGACTTCGAACTTGAGGCCGTTCCATGTGTCTGACAGGCCTTGCTGGCGGACGCTGGTTACAACATCCAAATGTCCCATGGAAGCTGGCGTCTTGTCTGCGCTGTCGGAGCTGACAAACCCTTTCAATTGCAATGGCATAGTGGCAACAAGGCTACCGCTGCGAGGTGTGCTGTTTTTACTGTCGAATGTCAGTTGAGCGCTGTCCCAAGTGATCTTCTGGCTTTCGTAGGCATTCGTTTGTGTGAAGCTCATTTGCAAGCCGAGCTCGTTAAAGGCCAGTCCATTCTGGCTGGTTTGCTGGTCTGGCTCATTGCCAAAGGAGAACAAGTCAACTGGCTTGTTCTTGCCTGCGCTGAGGATCGCGAAATCGAGGAAGCCGGTGAAAGCGAAGCGGATGAGTGGTTCTGTTTGATTTTCCTGCGTTTTTTCGTGTTTGGAGATGGTGTTCATTCGCGCGGATGTGAACTCTGTTTGCTCCAGGATGTTGTTGTCGACCGTGAACAGGTAGGGATGGGTTGCAGCCATGGTGTAGGACGGGTGGTTGTTGTTGTCCTGATAACTCGCTTTCATAATCAGCGACTTGTACTGGCTGCCTTTGGGCTGTGGTTGGCTTGCCGGTAAAACGGGCTTTGAACTGACCGTATCGCTGCCAAAAATCCTGGTCATGGAGAGCTGTGCGAAGGAGGAGAACTTCTTTATTGCCGAGTTCTCAAAAAGCACTTTGAGCGAGAGCAGGATGAAGTCATATGTGCGCGTTGCAGAGGGCACAACTGGCTCCGGGCTTGTCGCTCCCTTTGGTACAATCAGGTCACTGTCTTCATAGTAAATCAGCCCATAGACCGAGCTTTGCTTCTTTATTTCAATTTTTTCACCACTTGCACCTGCCTTGATCTGATTGATGCGGATGGCGAGGTGGTGGGCATAAAACTTTGCCGGATCGCGCACACCGGCCACAATCCCAGCCAATTGCTCGGGCGGTGATTTGATACGCGCGCGTAGCATAAGTACGCCGGTCCAGTTGGGATCAGCGGCAGTCTGGTTGAAGCTTTCGAAATACTCTGTTGCCGGGTTCTCATAGGCGGCTTTGAAGTAATCCTGAAGCCATGAGGAAACGTTGACCATCTGGGCTTTGTCTGGTGTATTTTGGCGCTTGGTTGTTGGAGCGGCGAAGGTTTCTTTTTGGGTCCATTTTTGCGGATTGGAGATGAGGTTGTCTTTTTCACTGCCCTTCGGGTCGTAGAGTGGACCGCGTATTCCTTTAATAATCAATATGTTGGCGTAGTCGCCGAAATCTGGTGAATTGCCGACATCTGCTTCGATTTGCCAGTCTTCGATATTCAGCGTGTTGAGGAAGGTTGAGCCTGCTTCACCTAATTCTGATGGGTTTGCAGCGACCAGAAACAGCTGATTGGTCTGGAAGGCCTCTATGAGTTTGGGGGATAAGTCTTTGAAGGCAAAATCGGAAGGTGTTGGTACTTTGATTTGAGCGAGCTTGACTTCCTTCCAGTGACTGGCGTCTGTGGGTGATTGCAGTGTGGCGATCACGCCCAGTGGGGTTGTCAGAGTTGCATCCCCCTCTCCTGTTTGCGCCTTAGCCTCTCTGGCGTTGGATTGACCGTTGGTCAGAGATGCAATCACCTTGCGGCGGGTTGGCGCAATGATGCTTTTTTCGAACAGAGCGACATCACACTGGGAGTAACTCGGGTCGCCCTCATCCGTGCCGGCGTAGGGGAACATGGGGAAGGCCTGATCTTCCATTGGCGGCAGTGTGTAGGCCGGACTGACAGTGCCCAGCAACTCCTTGTTTTCCTGCCAGATTTCATCATCATAGCCGTGCAGTGCGCTGCCGTGGGGCTGCGCCACATAGGTGATGGATGTCTCACTCTTTTCTGCGGCATTATCTGGCGGGAACACCTGTACATACGACGTTTTGTAGTTGCCTTTGAGCGGTGCTCCTTTGGGTGCAGGGCGCCCAACGGGAGACGACAAAGGCAACGGAAAAACCGGTGCGTAGGCAGGCTGATCGGGTATAAACCGCAGCCGTGCTCCCTCAGAGAGCGCGTGTTCTGCAACGCCAGGAACTTCCAGAAACTCCGTGCCGCCCAGTCCGCACATGAAGCGGGCTTTTGTATCGTCTTGCGCGAGCGGTGCGCAGACGAGGAAATCACCAACAGGACTGGCGATAAAGCTATGAAGTGATGAGGCATTCTCGTAGCTCGGGGTGAGGATAATGCCTGCGGGTTGTGTATCACTCACATGGCTGTCAGCGGTGATACTCTGTAAAACAACGGGCGCGCCGTAGGTGGTCCGGTAGAAGCTGTTCAGGGTTGGTCCCTGCCCGCTTTCCTCTTCGGCGCGGAAATAGAAGGCGCAGCGGTTGGGATCTGTTCGATTGTGTGTCGGGTAGATGTTCAACGCGTCGGTGACGTCCACAATGAGCGTCATAGGCAGAGGATTACGGCTGCCATCATCGCCTGTACCCAAGGCGAAGCGTTGACCATTGACGCCGGTTTTGGTCTCCGCATCTTTCGTAACCCATTGAAAACCCAGATTCCATTGATCATAAAGGGCGCCGCGCTCGAACTCGGCATCAAACACAATGGCACCGCGATCCGGGCCGGAGCAGCGGATGTCTGCCTTGCTCACCGAGCCCGTATCCGGGCTGAGATATCCTCCCAACTGGATGGCAGATTCCGAGAGTTGGAGATTCTCTTCATCTTCAGAAACACCAATGTAAGCGCTTGAATAGAACTCGATGGTCAGTTCGGGTGCCAGAAGGTAGGACAGACTGCTGGTTGTCACTGTTCCCGCTGCATTAATGGAGAAGAAGGCCGGGCGTTGGCCGGTATAGTCATGAGGGACTGGAAGCGGCGTTAAGTCTCTGGGAAGCCACATGAAACCGCGCAGTACATTCATGCTTTGCAAGTAGGCATGCAGGCCAGATACCAGGTCCTGTTGACTGCTCTCTTTGCCTCCACATTCAAGTGGATCTGGGCAGTAGATGAAGGAGCCTGAATAGGTTTTTCTGGTGAGCGCGTCTTTGAGTGAAATGCGCTTGGGGAGTTTGGCTCTTCTGGTGGCTACCTTGCTGACAACAAACGCAAAACCACCGGCGTTGTCGCCAGAGTTTGGAGCCAGATAAAGGCTTTTGCAGGTTTGTTGCAGGAAATCCATTGCTCAGCTCCCAAAGCCCATTCCATCAACGGGGATAAAGACAGAATTCGGGAGCACTGCTCCGCGCTTTTAAGGGGAACATAGGGTGCAGGCAGGCTTCAATTTGCGACAATTGAAGGTTCACAAAGTGAACTGAAAAGGTTTCATCTGTAAGAAGTTGTTTTCGCTTCACAGATCAGAATAGATTTGATTTTACTTATAAAAAACAGAGCGTTAGTGCGCTTTACACACCAAATAAGTTGTGAGCTGAAAAATGATCGTGTTTTTGTGCGTTGGTTTGCGTTTTTTACGTGTGAGCTGCGTTTTTTTGTAAAACACACAAAAGGCAGGCTGATGGATGTTCAGCCTGCCTTTTGCTCTGCCAAATCAGTTTAGGCGAAGGTGACGCCTGCCTTGGTCATTGGGAGTTCGGTCACACGTGGTCCTTTCGCTGCAATGGCATTTGCCAGTGCTGGAGCGGATGGCGGTGTGCCCGGTTCGCCGACGCCTGTTGGGGCTTGTGTGGAGAGGACAATGTGCGTTTCAATCTCGCCTATATCCCCGATGCGGAGCGGTTCGTAGTCCGGGAAGTTTTGTTGGATAACTTCACCGTTCTCCAGCGTGATCTCATCGCGCATGGCGTGGCCAAGGCCGTAGCCGATGCCGCCTTCCATCTGTGCCTTGATCACATCCGGATTGACCGGGATACCGCAATCAACTGCACAGGTGACTTTTTCGATCTTCACGCCATTTTCTGCATCACCTGAAATCTCGACAACTTCGGCAACATAGCTGCCAAAGGATTTGTGGACCGCAACACCTTGAGAGCGCCCCTCAGCGCCTTTGCCCCAATTGCTTTTTTCAGCAGCCAGTTTGAGAACACCCGTCAGTCGTTTTTGATCTGGCGTATCGCCTGCCAGATGTGCCAGACGGAACTCAACCGGATCACGACCCGCTGCTGTTGCAACGGCATCCATCATGGCTTCCATGACGTAGGCGGTGTGGGTGTGACCAACGGAGCGCCACCACAAAACGGTTGTGGCTGGTTTGATGTCCGTCAGGCCGGCAAACATGCCCGGAATGGAGTACTGCGTCGGGGTGACGCCTTCTACGGAGAGATGATCGACCCCATCATGAACCGAGAACGCCTCAAACGGGGTACCCTTGGAGATGGATTGACCTGCAACGCGGTGATCCCAACCAGCGATGTTGCCATCTGCATCAAGACCAACACGAACTTTGTGCGCAAATGCCGGGCGATAGTAGCCACCGGTGATGTCATCCTCACGGGACCACACCAGTTTGACCGGGCGGCGGCGATCCGTCATCACAAAGGAAAGCGCTGCTTCCACCTGATAATCGACCGTTGGTGTTGCACGGCGACCGAACGAGCCACCAGCGAACATGGTGTTGACCTGCACCTTGTCCATTGGCACCTGAAGGATTTGCGCAATCGCTGCATGTGGTGAGGTTGGCATCTGACAGCCGTCATGTAGGATCACGCCGCCATCTTCTGTCGCCTCAATGGTGCAGGTGAGCGGTTCCATTGGAGCATGAGCAAGCAGTGGGAAGTAGAAGGTCTCTTCCACCACCTTGTCTGCGTTTTCAATCGCATCTGCAATCTCGGCCTGATCGTTTTTGGTCAGGTTGTATTCCGGCGCTGTGTTGAGCGCAGCCATCAGCTCTTTGTAGACGTCTTCAGAACTGCGGCTTTCAGCTGTTGAGTTGTCCCAGGTGACTTCCAGAGCTTCACGGGCTTGAAGAGAGGCCCATGTGTTTTCTGCGTAAACCGCTACGCCCGCCTTGTTGGGCAGTGTGGCAGCACGGATGAAGCCTTTGACATCCTTCGCGGCGCTGTCATCAAAGGATGTGACAGTTGCACCTTTGCGGGTGGCCCGTTTGATGGTGACGACCATCTGATTATCAAGCTGGATGTCCATCGCGTATTTGGCGGTGCCGTTGATCTTAGGCGGCGTGTCCTTGCGGCGCACACTGGCGTTGCCGATCAACTTAAACTCGGATGGATCTTTCAGGCGCGGGTTTTCAGGTGCTGTCAGCTTGCTCGCGGCGGCTACGAACTCGCCGATTGGCGCTTTGTTGCCACCACCTGAGATCACACCATCTTCCAGCTTGAGCTGGGCGGCGGGTACATCCCAAGCCAGTGATGCGGCTTGCAACAGCACGTCGCGGGCCGCAGCGCCTGCCTGACGATACTGCTTGAAGCTGTTGAACATGGCGGTGGAGCCGCCAGTACCCTGGATAGGTCCGAATGCCGTGTTGTTGTAAAGTTTTGGATTGGATGGGGCGAACTCATACTCTATCGCATCCATGCTGACGCCCAGCTCTTCTGCAATGAGTGTGGTGAGGCCGGTTGCCGGACCCTGTCCTTTTTCAAAATGTTTGACGATAGCAGTCACGGTGCCATCTGCTGCAATCTTTACAAACGGATTGAGCATGGTGGTGTCTGCAGCATTTGCAGCGGCCATAGAGCCGGATGGGGCCACACCAATAACAAGAACGGCGGCAGCAGAGGCAGCAGCGCCTTTGAGGAAGCCACGACGAGAGGACAACACGCTCATATCAAGCCTCCATAATTTCTGATGCACGTACGATTGCGGAGCGAATGCGCTGGTAGGTGGCGCATCGGCAGGCGTTGCCGTCCATGTAATCGTCAATTTCTTCCAATGTCGGCTTTGCGTTTTCAGAGAGCAGGCCAACGGCAGACATGATCTGGCCGGACTGACAGTAACCACACTGGACCACGTCCAGCTCTGTCCATGCCTGTTGCACGGCTTGTGCTGGCGTGGACTTCAGGCCTTCAATTGTGGTGATCTCAGAATCTTCCACATCTTCAATAAACGTTTGGCAGGAGCGGACCGGCTCGCCATCCAGATGAACGGTGCACGCACCGCATGAGGCGACACCACACCCGAATTTTGTTCCGGTGAGCTTAAGTTCATCGCGGATCACCCAAAGAAGCGGGGTTCCTGGTTCGGCGTCGACCTTATGCGTCTGGCCGTTCAGCTTTAAAGAAATTGCCATCAAAAAAAATCCCTTTTTTGATCCGTAGCGGTTGGCTGGGTCAGCAATAATCTCAGGCACTGTTTGAATGGGGCAGTGTTGTATGCGGAATGCGCTATTCTGCTTTTTGAGCCTGAAACAAATGATCTGTAGTTATCCCTAGCACTCGCCTCTCTCGCTTTCAGTGGCAAATCGCGCCAAAGTACTGCCATATCGCGCCACTATGTAAATTGGTACTGGCACACCTAGCAAAAATTCGAGATGAAAGAGTGGCAAGACCAATGAGACCGAGCCGAGCATGACGAAACACGCACATCTTTACCCAGGCGCTGCCATGATGGCGCAAATCATTCAATACCTTGACCTGTCTGTTGACCGGGTGATGCGCCGTGCCGGAGTTTCCATTGAGCAGCTGGGTCCAGCGGCCAAGGGCATCACACAGGCGCAGTACTTTGCCATCTGGCATGCGCTGCATCAGGAATATGGCGGCAACGATCTGGCAATCAAACTTGGACACACCATCAAGCAAGGCAGTTTTGTTCCACACGCCTTTGCGTTTTCCTGTAGTCCAAACATTGAGGAAGGCGTGAAGCGTCTTGCGCTGTTCAAGCCTCTGATTGCGCCTATCCGGCTGGAAGTTGAGCGTACAGACAGTACGGTGTCCATCTTGTTTACCTCCAGCGATCCAACAGAGCCGTTTCCTGAAATTCTGGCTCAGTTTGAGATTGTCTACTTCACCAATTGCAGCCGCACCTTTACCGGAGAGCAGATTGTGCCGCTCAGTGTGGGAGGTCCTGTTAGGGATCTGGACTGGTCTGCTGTTGAAGCGGAATGCGGGGTGAAGGCAACTCCTGCTCCGGTGGCGCACATCACCCTTTCGCTGCAGGACGCGACCCGTCCGCTGATCACGCAGATGGAAGGCATGTGGGATACGTTTGAAGATGGGCTGCGCCAGAAATTGCAGAGTACGGGCAGTTCTGATGAGATGTCCCGCCGGGTGAAGAATGCATTGCTGGAAAGCCTGCCAGCGGGCCAGAACACCATTGACGTCATCAGCCAGAACCTGAACGCCAGCAAGCGGACCTTGCAGCGCAAGTTGAAAGAAGAAGGCAAGAGTTTTCAGGACATATTGAGCGAGACCCGCGCCGAACTTTCCCAGCACTATCTGGTGCGCAGTGATCTGAGCATTCCGGAAATCTCCTATCTGCTTGGGTACAAGGATACCGGCTCGTTCTTTCGCGCGTTTCACAGCTGGACGGGCAAGACACCGATGGAAGTGCGTGGGATTGCTTAAGGGCGCTCTAATTTAGCCTCTCATGAAGAAAGCTTCATGAAACCTTGGGCTGGTAAGAGCCCGGCATGGCTATTCTATTTGTTCTTTCGGGATTGCCTGGTGTTGGTAAAACGACCTTGGCAAAGGCCCTTTCTCCGCGCCTGCAAGCCGTTCATTTACGTATTGATTCACTTGAGGCTGCCCTCAAGACCTCCGTTCTTGCGATTTCACCAGCAGAAGATGCCGGTTATGTTGCAGCAGCAGCCGTTGCCAAAGACAACTTGCTGCTGGGCAACAATGTGATTGCGGATGCGGTGAATCCGATTGAGATCACCCGCAACATCTGGCTGGAAGCAGCGCTTGGCGCTAAGGTGAAAGCGCTCAACATTGAAGTGGTCTGCTCTGATGAGGCTGAGCACAAGACACGTGTTGAGACCAGACACAACGATATCTCCGCTATGTCTCTGCCCAGTTGGGAGGATGTACAGCGGCGACGCTATGAGCCGTGGAAGAAGCACCGCCTTGTGGTCGACACCTTTGAAAAACCTGTCGAGGAAAGCGTCGAAGAGATCGTTGAGGCCTTCAGCCAGCTGGTGCGTTACGGGTCTTATTGAAGCTCTCACGCAAACTGGCGGAGTTTCGGGCGGATCATGCTCACGCAGGTTTCCAGAAACAGGCGTGTAAGCCGGGACTGATTTTGCTTACCAGTGTGCATGGCGTGCAGGTCTATTTCAGGGAACCTCCACTCCGGCAGCACCTCCACCAGACTGCGCCTTTTCAACGCGTCCTGACAGAGAATGGATGGCAGCTCCCCTATTCCCAAGCCGGACTTAATCGCAGATTGAAGCGCTGAGTAGTCGTTGATGGCGATGTCTGGTGCAAAGCGAATGGTCCGCTCTTCGCTTTTCCTGCTCAGTTGCCAGCTGATTTCCGGCTTTTGCCAGAACCCGAAGCCGATCAGGGCGTGTTGCATCAGGTCTTCAGGGCGCTGCGGAGTTCCCTGCTCTGCGATGTAAGAAGGAGAAGCGACCAGAACGTGGCGGTAGGCGGCGAGCTTTGTGAGTGTCAGTCCGGAATCTGGTTTTGGACCGACGCGGAAAGACAGATCAACATCATCCTCGATAAAGTCCAGATTGCGCTCTGATACGATCATGTGGATGCGTACCTGCGGGTATTGCAGGCGAAACTGCCCGATAACGGGAATGAAGAGAGCTTCGGCCAGATTGGGTGGCACGGTGACCTTCAGGTCTCCCGACACAGCTGACTGGCTCTGTTCCACCACGCGATCTGCTGTTTTGAAGGCTTCCAATCCCGGTAGGCAGGCTTGATAGAACTGGTCGCCGATTTCCGTCAGGCGCATGCGCCGCGTCGTGCGTTCCAGCAGTTTTGCGCCCATCTGCGCTTCCAGATCCGCCACCTTTCGGCTGACGGTTGAGAGCGGCAGGCGCAACACCTTGGCAGCTCCGGAAAAGCTGCCTGCTTTGGCAACTTCAGCAAATATCGCGATTGCATTCAGGTCCTGCATCATATTCCCATATTTGGAATTATCATTTCCACTTCAAGCAATATTACCACATCAAGAAGAATAGTAGAATGCGTTCCAATCAAAACATGAAAGGAACGCGGGATGGGAAACCAGGATAAATCCATCAACTACATCGAATTTCCTCTGCTGAAAAATGAAGAGACCAAGAGTTTCTACAGCTCTGTGTTTGGCTGGGTCTTTGAAGACTGGGGGCCAAGCTACATCAGCTTTTCCGGTGCCGGTGTGGAAGGCGGTTTTAATGGAGAAAGTGGAACAGCGGTTCAGGCTCCCGGTGTTTTGGTGGTGCTTTATGCGGCGGATCTTGAGGGCACGATAAAGGCCGTCCGTGCAGCTGGTGCGGCGATCTTGCAGGACATCTATTCGTTCCCTGGCGGGCAGCGGTTTCATTTTGCAGATCCCAACGGGAACGAACTTGCGGTGTGGACGGAGGCTTCGTCATGAACAAGCGTATTTTGGTCACCGGAGCCAACGGGACAATCGGTCTGCATCTCCTCAGTGAGTTAAAGCAAACACCGTGGCATGTGCGTGCTTTGGTGCGCAGTGCGGAAAATGCACGGCTGGTTTCATCCCTCGGTGCTGAGGCGGTTCGGGGAGATTTTTCTGATCTGCCTTCTCTCTCTGAGGCGATGGCGGGCATTGACACACTGGTACTGATCACTTCGGCCAACCCACAGGCAGCACAACAGGCTTCTGCTGTGCTTCATGCGGCATTGGAGAGCGGTGTGCGCAAAGTGGTTCGCGTTTCGGCCATCAAGGCAGGTGCTACCGGGCCAACGGCGAACACTGTGTTGCATGCAGCAACCGAGGATGAGCTTGTTCGCTCCGGGATGGAGTATGCAATCCTGCGGCCTAACCTTTTTATGCAGAACATGTTTCTGGCAACGCAAACCATAGCAGAACACAGCAGCTTCTTCTTTGGCATGGGTGATGCCCGGATGGGGATGGTAGACACACGCGATGTGGCTGAGTGCGCCGCAAAATGCGTGCTGAGTGATCATTTCAACGGCAACATCTATGAAGTAACGGGAGCAAAGAGCCTTTCCTATTTTGATGTTGCGTCGGCACTCAGCCCAGAACTCAAGCGTACCATCACCTATGTGCCTGTCATGCCGCAGGATGTGTATGATGGTATTGTTGGTGCGGGTTGGGATGAGTGGATTGCGGGCATCTCTCGCGATTATGCGCAGGCCTATCGCAGTGGTTGGGGGGACTTCACAACGGATGCCGTTTCTACAATCTGCGGGCGCCCACCGCGCAGCATCAAAACTTTCATCTGTGAGGTGTTTTGCGCCAAGGCCGCTTTGAGCGTGTCGATTGGGCCGCCTTGACCAACCATATGGCGAGCTACCAATTATCCGTCAATTGTAACCGCTTATGCGATTTCTTCAGGCACAATTCAGTTTCATGTTCTTTGTAGATGTGAAAGAGTTGATGCAAATATTGGGTATACTTCGCCCTAGTGGAAGGAACACATGCGCGTATTGTTGGTTGAGGATGAGCGGCTGATTGCGGATGCGATCAAGGCTTTTCTAGAGCGGCATGAATTTATAGTGGACTGGGTCGATGATGGTCTTTTGGCAGAAGACGCTCTGAGAACCGGAGAGTTCGACCTGGTTATTCTGGATCTGGGGTTGCCCGGTCAGGATGGTCTGGAGTTTTTACGGGCCGTTCGTGATGACAAGGCGGATGTGCCTATCCTGATCCTGTCTGCGCGGGAGACCACCAAGAACCGGATTGATGGGCTTAATCTGGGTGCAGATGATTATCTGACCAAGCCGTTTGACATGGAAGAGCTTCTGGCCCGCTGCCGTGCGCTGGTGCGGCGCTCTGTTGGGCGTACGCGTATGTTGTTGCAGCATGGGGCGTTGACGCTGGATCTGGACCAGAAAAAAGCCTGCTACGACGGGGTTGAGGTGGTGCTGCAGCCCCTCGCCTTCCGCCTGTTGACCATTTTGTTGGAGCGGCGGGGCCGTGTGGTTTCCAAGTCTGATCTCATGGAAAAGCTTTATGGCTGGGAAGAGAATGCGGAGAGCAATGTGCTTGAGGTTTATGTCTCGCAGATCCGCAGGAAGACTACGTCCAAACTAATCCGGACCATCCGCGGCGTAGGCTATATTGTTGATGAGGACGTACCGGCATGAAACTTTCCTCCATCCGCAGCCGCATCCTCATCTTTCTGATCCCGCTGCTGTTTGTGGTCTGGGGCGTCTTTTCCGCCATTGTCTACACTATGACAGAGGAAGAGCTTTACGAGACCCATGATGCGCAAGCCTTTCAGCTTGTCAGCGCGATTGCACAGCTGGAGGGGGATACCATTTCTCCCAAGCATCTGGATGATCATCATGAACTTAATGATTACTTCGTGATCATCCGTGATGGAGACGGCAACGATTTATATAAGTCATCCGACCAAGTACAGCTACCCCAGTATCTGAGGCCGGGTGCTCAGGAAATTGAGCATGAGGGCGACAGCTGGGTGATCTGGAATTTTCCGGGCCAAAAGACTGACAGGCAATACATCATCGGTGTTGTGTTTGATGAAGCCATTGAGCTGGCCGACCAGACTGTTGCCACGGTTTCCATCCCTTTGGGGCTGGTGCTGGTGTTTTCCATCATCGCAACGGTTTTCATCGTCAAACGCGGGTTACGTCCGCTCACCACTCTTTCTGAGACACTGCAAACTCGGGAGCCTGAGAGTCTTGGCAAGCTGACAACGGAGAAGCAGGCAGATGAGCTTGTGCCGATTGTAAACTCCCTGAACATGTTGTTTGACAAGATTGAAGACTACCTTGCCCGCGAGCAGCGGTTTATTGATGATGCGGCGCATGAGATCAGAACACCGCTGACCGTGGTGAAGGCCCAATGTCAGGTGATTGAGCGGGACGCGCTGGATGATGCGACACGGCTGCGGTTTGACAACATCATTGAAGGTGTTGACCGGGCCACACATCTGGCCGCCAAGCTTTTGGAACATGCCCGTGCAGGTCAGGATGCCCACAAAGAGATAACAGAGCACGACTTGCTGCCTGTTCTTCAGGAAAGCCTTGCACAACAGGCCCATGCGGCACTTGATAAAAATGTGGAGCTGCAACTGCTTCAATCAGAACATGTGGCAGCTGTTGTTGATCCGGAAGATCTGGGCGCTGTGCTTGGTAATCTGATTGGCAATGCAATCCGGCATACACCGTCTGATGGTGAGGTGATCGTGGTTCTTGAGCGCGGTGACGATCATATTCAACTGAGTGTTGAAGACAGTGGACCAGGTGTGCCTGAGAAATACCGTGAGAAGGTGTTTGAGCGGTTCTTCCGCATGCCGGGGCAATCAAGTTCAGGTGCAGGCCTTGGTCTGTCTATTACGCAAACTCTGTGTCGTCGCAATGGGATCGAGATTTCCCTTGGCAAGAGTGAACGACTGGGCGGAGCCTGTTTTATGCTCAAACTGAAAAAGTAGTATCGTAAACTTCAGGTAGGTTTCAGCTTCCAAGTGAATTTAGGGGAAGCACTCAGATTGAAACCTACTCCGAGGCTGCATCTGTAGCTTCATTTGGGGTGATCTGATTATGAATGGTGTGCGATGCCCCCCAACGGTGCCACTCACCTTTCATAGCCAGAGTTTCATCTGAGTGCGCATCGTTAACTCAGATGAGCGCACCGGAATGAAACCGATTGGCCTGACCTTCATTATCGCCAGCATCCTAGTCCCCCTTTTGATTTTCTCCCAGTTTGGTAGCCAAGCAGACTCAGGTGCTTTGCTGAGCCAGTATTTTGGCATGGTCTCACTGATCTTCATGGGGCTGGTTCAGGTGATGGCCACACGGATGAAAGGCGTTGAGGCTCTGTTTGGCCCGCTGGATCGCGTATATGTCTTGCATAAATGGCTGGCTATTTTCGCAATTGCTGCTGCTTTCCTGCATGAAAGCATTGATGCAGATACGCTTTCAAGCGGCGATACGGATGGACTGGCGAAAGAGCTGGGCGAGATCGGGTATAATGGTATTTTAATCCTCGGCCTTGGTTCTCTGGCGACTTTCATCCCCTATAATATCTGGCGCTGGACCCACCGTTTGATCGGGATTTTCTTCGCCCTTGCTGCTGCGCATTTCCTGATGATCCCCAACGTGTTTTCCTGGAGTGATCCGCTTGGTCTTTACGTCGCCTTCTTCTGTTTTGCCGGTGTCGCGTCCTTCTTGTACCTGACTTACAAAGGCATGGCCGGGCGCACAAAGACCTATGAGGTAGAAGATGTTCAGATTTACGGGCGCATCACCAGTGTGACACTGAAACCTGAAGGCAAGCCAATTTCTCATGATGCCGGTCAGTTTGCTTACCTCTCCTTTGATCAGGAGGGCATGGGCGAAGTGCATCCTTACACGATTGCATCTGCGCCGCGCGAAGACGGAAGACTGCGGTTCTGCATTTCTGCGCTGGGTGATTACACATCTCGTGTGCACGAGCTTCAGGTCGGCACAAAAGCTCAGATCAGCAAGGGATATGGCGGGTTCCGCCCAATTGCTTCCAATCGGGACCAGATCTGGATTGCGGGCGGTGTCGGGATCACACCTTTCCTGTCGTGGGCGCAGACTTTGAGGGGTGATGAGACCGGACAGTTCTACCTTTACTATGGCGTCCGTAACCGGTTGGAGAACCCGTTTGAGGAGGAGCTGGACGCGCTGCAAAGCCGTCTGCCGAACCTTCATGTACAGTACTTTGAGTCTGACATGGGCGAGTACATCGACGCGCGGTTGCTGAAAATCCTGCAGGGAAAATTCTTTGATGTGATGCCAATTGCGTTTTGTGGTCCGGAAGTTATGCGCAAAGCGTTGATACGGGATCTGAAAGTCCTGAAGTACCCGATGCGCTTGTTTCATTATGAAGAATTCCAGATGCGCTCCGGCCTTGGTTTCCGAAAACTGTTTAAGTTTCTGCTTCAGCAAGTTAACCGGCATTCCGGCAAGTTCGCCCCGGCCAAGTAGAGCTTGGCCAACATGAGGATCGCTGCATTGCCTGGCGGTGCGGCGATCCGCTCTTTCAAGCCAGATGCAAGGTTTAACTGTCTGGCTTCATGGTGCCTTCAAAAGGTGCCGGGACTGAAGGGATCAGTGAAATTAAATCAATATATTAATTGAGATTTGGAGGGTTCAATCAGAACCAATAATTCTGCTCTTTTTAGGATCATTGGCTCATGACAAAAATCGCCTCCCGCTCGATTACGACCGACATTCCTGCTCCTTCCGAAGATCGTCGCTCCAAGTCTCCTATTGTTTGTTACGAAGTAGATCATTTGCCTGCCTATAACGCTGAGCTTTATCAGCAGGCAAAGGAGAGTCTGGAGAAGATCGACGAAGTTGTGGTGCCACCTCGTGATGGCGGTCATTTCAAGGTGCCTGCTGGTCACTTTTTCCGGATTGTGAGCGTTGAAGGCCCGCAGGTTGGCGATCTCAACTTGTGGAATGCCAATGACATTAATGAGCGGTTTTTCAGCGGCAAGACCCGTCAGCTGCACGCCTCGCACCTTTCAACCGGAGACCGGCTCTGGAGCACCATGCCGTATCTGCGTCCTATGGCGACGATTACACAGGATACGCTGGACTGGTACGGTTGGGATGAGGATGGCGCGGGCGTCCATGATGTGATTGGGACACGCTGCGACCCTTACACCAACCACATGCTCAAGAACGTGGATTACAACCATTGTTGCCACTCCAACCTGACCCGCGCACTGGCAGATGCGAAAGGTCTTTCCATAGATGGTGCTGAGCCTCATGTGCATGATGTGATGAATGTTTTCATGTGCACGGGCTTTACCCGCGATACCCACCAGTACTTTATGAAAGCCAGCCCTGTTCGTCCGGGTGATTTTATTGAGTTCTTTGCGGAGATCGATCTTCTGGGCGCGCTTTCTACCTGTCCGGGTGGTGATTGCGGCAGCAGTCACTCTGATGACAATACGCCGTGCTATCCGCTTCTTGTCGAGATCTTCAAACCGGCAGAGGGTAGCTTGAAAGGCTGGTCCGCCGCAAAACGCAGCGGTTATGCAGGCGGGCACCAAGCCTGATCCTGTTTGATTTGGCCGGTGGCAGTTGTTCTTCGTGTTACGGCACGAGGACAGCTGCACCGGATAGCCGTCCCTTGCGTAAATCTTCCAGTGCCTGATTGGCCTGTTCCAGTTTGTAGGGAATGCAGTGAGTTTGTACGCCTGCTTTTTTGGCGAGGGGAAAGAACTCCAGCCCGTCTTCGCGGGTCAGGTTGGCAACGGAAACAACCTCCCGCTCCTCCCACACCAATGCATAGGGCATTTGCGGGATGTCGCTCATATGAATGCCTCCGCACACCACGCGCCCACCTTTGCGCAGAGCGCTCAGCGCTGTTGGAACAAGTGGACCCACGGGGGCGAAAATGATGGCCGCATCGAGTTTTTCGGGTGGCTGGTCTTCAGAACTGCCTGCCCAAGTGGCTCCAAGCTCTCTTGCGAAGTTCTGCGCCTGCGTGTCACCTGACCTGGTGAAGGCGTAAACATCACGACCTTGCCAGATGCAGACTTGCGCGATGATGTGAGCAGCGGCGCCAAAGCCGTAGATGCCTATCTTTTTGCCTTTGCCAGCCTTCTTTAAAGAGCGCCAGCCAATCAATCCGGCACACAAAAGTGGAGCAAGGGATACCGGATCGGCTTTGTCGTCCAACTCAAACGCAAAGTGACGATCTGCGATGGTGTGCGTTGCAAAGCCGCCATCGCGTGTGTAACCCGTGAATATGGGATGATCGCAGAGATTTTCCTGATGGCTTTGACAAAATGAACAACAGCCGCATGTATGTCCAAGCCATGGAATGCCTACTCTTGTGCCGATTGTGAGGTCATCAACACCTGCCCCACATGCGCGCACCCTGCCGACAATTTCATGACCGGGAATGAGCGGGAGCTTTGGTTTCGTCAGGTCGCCATCCACGACGTGAAGGTCTGTCCGGCAAACTGCGCAGGCTTCAACCTCAATCAGGATTTCGCCGGCGCGCGGTGTTGGTGGCGCAGCACGTTCCTGCAAGACAAGTGGCTTTCCAATTTCGGTCAGAACCATTGCTTTCATGAGGACATTCCTTCTCACGCAGGCTTGGATTGTGCTCAGATTATACGCTGTTGTCCTAAGAAAGTCTGGCGTGGTGTTTACGGTTCCTCCTTGTTGCTGTGGGCCGCAGAATTAGATCAAGAATAAGAGAAAACCGAACCATTTATCACAACGCATATTTCATCTGGGTCCGTCATAACAATCTGGTGCGCGTGCGCGCGACGACTTGTTGGAGTGGAGCCTTGCGGAGATGCCATGTGCGTCTGCCCGCTGGTTTTCCTGTTTGAGTACCTCTCATAATTAAGGTGAGTGAACCTCCGATGCCCGGAAATCAAAATACCGATACTGGCACTGACACCAGTCCTATTCCTGCAGAAGACCAAATGAACCAGAGCGAGGAAACCTGGGCTCAGCAAATCTATAAGCTATGGGGCGAAATGCTTCCAACCTGGGCAGATGCATTTGGCGAAGTTTATGAAGCAGAACGGGAACGGGAACGGGAAGAGCTTGCACAGGCAACAGCCCGAATGGATGAAGATGACCGTCGTCAAGCTGAGCTGCAAGTACGAAGTGATGCAGCTTCTACATTGGCATTTGAGAATATTGAGCGAGTTTATGAACTTAAAGAAGAGCTGACCTTACTCGATAACAATCCCCTTGAAATGATCGATATGCCTGATACTCCTGACAGGACCTTCGGCAAGGTGATCAGCGACCAGATCGCGGCTTTCAGGTTGCAAAAAGAAGAGCTTTTTCTGGAAGTTCAGATCTTCACGGGCTTGAATATGGAGAAACAAGCTTTCACAACCGCTAATGAGCTGGTTGGGATGCTTTTAGACAAAGCCCTGATTCAAAGCGGTGTTTACAACTTTGCTGCTTGCGAAGTGACATTAGCTGAGGTGGAACGCAAGCTCAAAGACATGAAAAACCTTCTTCGAGATGCCCAAGTGCATCCAGCAACCTATGTCAGTAACGAAGATCAGGTTCTGATTGGTCAGGATGTTAAGAAGGTGAAGGAGATCATCTTTAATTTGCAGGACGCTGGTTATACTGGGTTGGGAACAAGCCTTCTCATTGAGATGAACCAGTATCAGGATGCGGTGTCTCGGCCATCCGATGCGCGCTGGACTGAGCTTATGTCTGATGCGGAGGCCTGTAAAAAAGCTCTGCCGGAACTGCGCAGCACAGCCAAATATATTGAGACCCTGTGCGAAAGCATGACCATGGCGCAGCCAACAACTGCTGCTGCAGATACGCTTGAAGAACTCCGTGACTATCAAAGTGAAAGTTCCCGCGACCTCTCATCAACCCTGCGCGTTATCGCGAGTCTGAAGGCAAAGGCTGAACGCCGTGAAAGGTGGATCAAACAAGAGGAATGGGCCGAGAAACATCTGGATGTACGCACCCAGGCCTATCGAAAACAACTTGAGAAGTTTGTTGTGTTTGATGCAGACCATCAGGTGGTTACCAAAGAAAGCAAGACTGAAGCCCGTGCTCGCGCTGTTGATACTGAAGGGCTGGATAAAGATGTCATGGCAACAATGCCGAAGCGACCCGGCGGCAAGGATGTTAAGGCTGTTCCCCGTGCGACGATCAACAAACTTTTGGAATCTTTTGAGTTTTTAGATGAAATGCGGTTATCGGGTGTGACAGGTATGGAAGCCATTGCACTTGAAGAGTTCATCAAGACAGAAGACATTCTGGAAGGCATTAACTCTAATCCAACCGGATATGATGACCTTCAAACACGCACGCAGAAGATGCTTGATAAAGTTGCAACCACCAAATCCGGCAAGAAAGCGATTTATTACGTTGAAGCCAAGATGAACCTTGAAGAGGATATCCGTCTCTTACGCGAACAAGCACCGGCTATGAACATCAACAAGGCTCTCGGTCGGTGCAACAAGCTGGAAGGTACACGATTTCATCCACTCCTGAGACAGCTCGAGGAATCCCTCGCCTTCAGAGAGGTCTTTGAGGTGAAGCTGGAACCGATTGAGAAGATATTCAAGGAAATTCCAGGCTTGCTTGCCAGGCTGGGTAAAGCCCGCCCTGAACTCGCCATGAGATTCAAGAAGATCTGGCAACCCAAGCAGGAGAAAGTCTATCACGGTGAGCTGGAGCTGGAACTGAAACAGGCGAAAGTCACCGCTCATAACGCTGCCACTGTTGATGATGTGAAAGAAGCCATCTCACAGGTGAATACCGTCAAGATTAAAGCGGACAAGTATGTTGAAGAGCTGAGAGCTCGTGTAGCGCTGCTTGGCGAGGATGTGGATGGACCTGTCACCACCCCTGAGCGGGATGAGTTCTTTGAGAAAATCGAAGAAGACTACAAAAATGGTGTTCAGCTTGAGATTGACCGCAAGGTTGCCAAGGGCAAATTCAATGAAACCTCTGGCCCTATGAAGGATGAGCTGGAAATGCTCACCGCGAAGTCCAAGAGCTGGAAAGGTGCAAAGGCACTTTTGAAGGGCTTCCCCCGTATTGACGAGGCCACTTTCGATCCGACCCGTTTCAAAGATCTACTGACAGAGGTAAAGCTGCTTGAGCAGGAATGCGCAGTAAACTCCTCTTATGATGAAAACATGGACCGGCTGAAAGAGCTAAAGGGCATGTATGATGCCATGCGCGGCGAGCTGACAGGCTTTAGAGAAGACATCGCCAAGGATGTCGTTAAAGCCGCAGAGAAAGCTATCACGCGTATGGAATCTGCAAAGGCGTTTGCTGAAGGCGACTTCATCACTGGTGTTGCCAGCCAGCAAGAAGCTGGCGAAGATTACGTCAATACGGGCAGTTTGAAGCGGTTCACCACCTGCGTATCAAAGCCAATTATACCAGGTGAACTGCGATCATATGCGCAGGTCATCGGTGACAGCAAGAAATCACTGACAGAGCGCAAGAAGGCCCGCGAAGAGGCGTTACGCCTTGTGCGGCCCTTGCTGGCACGGCTCGACAGCGACAAGGCGATCAAGCTTTACAGGCGGCATCCCTTCAGCGAACTGGACAATGACATCAATGTCCTGAGGCCCGTTCTGGTGCAGCTTGAAGTTAAACTGCTGACCCTCGCGTCCTGATGCATACGAACCCTGCGGCACCGCATGTGGTCGCAGGGCACATTACACGCAACTTTAAAGTGTGATTTGCGCTTATACTCAGCAGGTTATCCATGAGATGTATGCAGAGGGTGAATTAGTCCTTTTCCTTGAGGTTTTAGTCTGGTAGTTACCGATTTGCTCAGCAATGAGTGCCGGTCGCAGCCTACCCGGCAACAGCGAAAACAAGGACTAAACCTTATGAAGACTATCGTAATCTGCTCAGGCGGATTGGATTCGGTCACGCTTGCCTACAAGGTTGCGCGTGAAAACGAATTGCTCGGCCTCGTCTCTTTTGACTATGGCCAACGGCACAAAAAAGAGCTGGACTATGCAGCGCATGCTGCAAAGCAGCTTGGTGTGCCACATCATATTCTGGACATGAGCCAGATAGGAGCGCATTTAAGCGGCTCCGCTCTAACCGATGATGTTGATGTTCCCGATGGCCATTATGCCGAAGAGAACATGAAGGTCACTGTGGTTCCCAACCGAAACGCAATCATGCTGTCTATCGGCTTTGGCATTGCGGCTGCTCAGCAGGCCGATGCTGTGGCTGCGGCCGTTCATGGGGGTGATCATTTCATCTACCCGGACTGTCGCCCTGGCTTTATCAAAAGCTTTGAAGCCATGCAGAAGCTGGCTCTGGACGGCTATGCCAATGTGAGCCTTTACACGCCATTTGTAGAAATCTCCAAAGGTGCCATCGTTGAAGAAGGTGCCCGGATCAACGTGCCGTTTGAGGACACGTGGTCCTGCTACAAAGGCGGAGAGAAACATTGCGGGCGGTGCGGCACCTGTGTCGAACGGCGAGAAGCCTTTGATCTGGCAGGTGTTGAGGACCCAACAGAATACGCGGATCCCGACTACTGGAAATCCGTGGTGGAACGAGCGGAACAATAATGTACAAAATCACCAAGGAATTTCACTTCTCGGCGTCGCATCAACTCTGCGAAATGCCGGAGGGACATCCCTGTGCGCGCCTGCATGGCCACAACTACATTGTGGTGATTGAACTTGCCAGCAAGGATCTGGATGAACACGGTTTTGTGGTGGACTTCACTGAGTTGAAGCCGCTCAAGCGTTTCATTGATGATGAGCTGGATCATCGCCACCTCAATGAGGTGTTCGGACACGATCAGGTCACCTCTGAGTATCTCGCCAAGACCATCTACGAGTTCTGCAAAGGGCACTGGGTGGAGACCTGCGCTGTGCGTGTGAGTGAAACGCCGAAAACATGGGCGGAATATCGGCCATGAGCAAACTCAGTATCAGTGAGATCTTTGGGCCAACCATTCAGGGCGAAGGTGCTTTGATTGGTGAACCGACCGTGTTTGTGCGCGCTGGCGGCTGTGATTATCGTTGCAGCTGGTGTGATACATTGCATGCGGTGGACAGCGCTTATCGTCATACCTGGGATCAGATGGACAGTGCGGACGTCTGGCACAAGATTGAGGAACTGTCCAGTCATCAACCGATCACGGTTTCCCTTTCTGGCGGCAACCCTGCTATTCAGGACTTTTCGCAAGTAATCTCACTCGGTAAAGCGAAGGGTTACAAATTCGCGATCGAGACGCAGGGATCAGTTGCACGGGACTGGTTTGCGGATCTGGACACGCTGGTGCTGAGCCCGAAGCCGCCTTCCTCTGGCGAAACTGTCAATTGGGACAAGTTCGATGCCTGTCTGGATGCAGCCCTCAACTCGGCCACCTGTGTGATCAAAGTGGTTGTGTTTGATGATGTCGATTACGACTGGGCCAAGGACGTAGGTGAACGCTACCCTTATCTGCCAATGTACCTGCAACCGGGGAACCATACCCCTCCTCCACCTGAGGATGATGATGCGACCATTGACATGGACGGCATCATGGATCGCATGCACTGGTTGGTGGACAAAACTGTTTCCGACCAATGGTTCAAGCCACGCATTCTGCCACAGCTGCATGTGCTGCTGTGGGGCAACAAGCGCGGTGTTTAAAGCATATTCCGGCAAGCTGGTGATCAGCCTTTGATGACGGAAATGCATGAGAACGAAGAATTCGAGAGAACAATGAGCAACGACGATATCTATAAAAATCTGACCATGCTGGGCGGTGATACTGTTCAGCCGCAGTCCCCTGAAGAAGCGGTTCTGGAGCGTGTTCCAAACCCGCAGCAGGGCACGCCTTATGCAATTCGCTTTACAGCACCAGAGTTCACCTCCCTGTGCCCGATCACCAATCAGCCGGATTTTGCTCATCTGGTGATTGATTATGTGCCGGACCAGTGGCTGGTTGAGAGCAAATCTTTGAAACTGTTCCTGACATCCTTCCGCAACCACGGTGCGTTCCACGAAGATTGCACTGTGTCCATCGGTAAGCGTCTTGTTGACACGTTAAACCCGATCTGGCTGCGTATTGGCGGTTACTGGTATCCGCGCGGTGGTATTCCGATTGATGTGTTCTACCAGACCGGTGAAGAGCCAAAAGGCGTCTGGATTCCAGAACAGGGCGTGCCGACCTATCGCGGTCGCGGCTAAATACCTGTTTAGGATGTACTCAGTTGGGGTTGCGAAAAGGCTGCCAACCCCAACTTTGCTGTTCTGAAAGGCCTTAGAGCATAGCGAATTCTTGTCATTTGATTGAATTCAATCAAATGGAACGCGCTCTATGCACCCATCAGAGCTTCGACTTCAGCCAGTGTTGGCGCGGATGTGGCTGCACCATGTTTGGTGGTGGAGAGTGCACCGCACGCTGCTGCGAAACGGACTGCTTCAGCCAGAGATTTGCCGCTGTCCAGCGCATACGCCAGACCACCGTTGAAGCAATCTCCTGCTGCGACTGTGTCAATCGCATTCACCTTGAATGGTTCGACAAAGCCTTCACTTGTCTCATCCTTGAAGTAAACGCCGCGCGCGCCGAGTTTCACAACGGCGGCCGCAACGCCCTGTTCACGCAGCAGGTTTGCAGCATGGGCTGCTTCTTCTGCATTGGATGGGCGGAAACCAGTGAGGATTTCGGTTTCTGTCTCGTTGGGCGTTACAACATCTACGTTTTGCAGGAAACCTTCCGGCAGACCATCGACGGGTGCTGGTGCAGGATCAAAGATCACTTTTCCGCCTGACGCGCGAACTTTTTTAGCGGCACTCAGGCACGTTGCGACCGGAACTTCCAGTTGCATCAGCATGATTTTAGCGTTCTTCAGCACATCTGATGTGCGTTCCAGATCGCTTTCATCAACAGCAAGATTTGCGCCACCAATCACGGTGATGCTGTTTTCGGAATTTGCGTCCACACCGATCACAGCGATGCCGGTGCCGTGGTTTTCATCCAAATGCACATGCTCGGTTGAAACGCCCATGTCTTTCAGGTGCTGGGCTGCGATGTCGCCAAACCCGTCTTTACCGATGCGGCCTACCAGTTGTGCATCACCACCCAGCTTTGATGCTGCAACGGCCTGATTGCAGCCTTTGCCGCCCAGGTTGATGGCGTAGCTGTGTCCATGCAGCGTTTCGCCCGGCTGTGGCAGCCGGTCAGAACGGGTTGTGATATCAACATTGATGGAACCGACAATGACGATGGACATGAATACTTCCTAGTTAACAACAGAGCTGCGGACGATCAGTTCAGGCACCAATTGGATAACTGGCGGCATCTCTGTCTTTTCTTCCAGATGATTGATCAGCGCTTCTGCAGCGCTCAACCCAAGCTCGAAGCTGGGCTGTTTGATGGTTGTGAGCGCTGGCGCCATGTAGGAGGCGTACTCGACATCATCATAGCCGATGACGGAGATATCCTCTGGAATGCGCAGGCCACGTTCGTGAATGGCGCGGTACGCCCCCATTGCCATCAAATCGTTAAAGGCAAAAATGGCTTCGGGCTGGCTATCGGCGTCCAATATCTGCTTCATGCCCTCATACCCGCTGGATGCGGTGAGAAGGCCTGCGGCTTGCCACTTGCTTTCTACCGGCAACCCGGCAGCGTTCATGGCATTTTCAAAACCTATGTAGCGTTCAATAGAACGGGGATGATCTTCCGGCCCCATAAGACAGCCGATTTTGGTCAGGCCGCGCTTGATCAGGTGTTCTGTAGCCAATCTGCCGCCCAGTACGGAGTCATCCTGCAAAGTGCAGGCGTTTGGGTGCGGGGCGGAATCCAGAATGGCTTTGGGCAGTTTGCCGAGCTTGCTGATTTGCTTGTACAGCGCCGGGTCTGTCTTGGTGGTCATCACCATGAGGGCATCAATGCGGCGCTGAAGCAAGGTGTTGAGGTTTGCCAGCTGCCTGTCGGACTGATGACCTGAATTGCACAGGATAAGACTGAAATTGTGTTGGTAGCACCCCTCTTCGACACCGCGCACAACGTCAGCAAAGAAAGGGTTGGAGCTGCTTGAAACCAGCATACCGATGATGTTGGTGCGCTTTACCTTGAGCGCGCGCGCCATCATGCTTGGCTGGAAGCCGAGAGCCTGAATAACTTCCTCGACTTTTTGTTTGGTCAGGGGTGCAACATAGCGCGTCTCATTGATCACGTGAGACACTGTAGATGCGGATACCCCCGCAGCTTGTGCAACATCCTTGATACTGACCATTTCCGCTCCGGTTTTAAGGGTCGGGTCTGGCGCTTACGCCAAACCCGATCTTATTCAGATTACTTGCACTTACTTGGTAACAAGCTTCAGCGCAACTGGGGTATACGCATCAACTTTTTCACCTTTGAGGACTTTGTCCGCAGTGTCGACGCCGATGGAACCAATCATGCCAGCTTGCTGCGCAACAGTTGCCAGCATTGTACCTTCTTCAACAGCTTTTACGCCGTCGTCGGTGCCGTCAAAGCCAACAACGAGGATGTCGCGGTTGGCCGCTTCAATTGCCTTGATTGCGCCCAGAGCCATTTCATCGTTGTGCGCAAATACTGCATTGATTTCTGGCTGTGCCTGCAGGATGTTTTCCATCACGTTCAGGCCTTTGGTGCGGTCGAAGTCTGCTGGCTGAACTGCAACCAGTACAATACCGGAGGCGCCGTGCATTGCTTTTTTGAAGCCTGTGCCGCGATCACGTGCAGCAGATGTTCCTGGAACACCTTCCAGCTCAACAATCTTACCGCTGCCGCGCAGGGTTTCAACGATTAGCTCACCAGCCATTTCGCCGCCAAGGATGTTGTCAGATGCCACGTGGGATTCAACTTTGCCGCGTGCTGCACCACGGTCCAGAGTGACCACTGGTACGTTTTTGCGGTTTGCAGCGCGGATGGAGCTGGAAACAGCGTCAGAGTCAGTTGGGTTGATGAGCAGGATCGAAACGTTCTTGCTCAGCACATCTTCCACGTTTGCCAGTTCTTTTGCAGGATCGTTCTGGCTGTCGAGAACAACAATCTTATAGCCAAGCTCATTTGCGCGTGCTTCAGCACCTTCTTTCAAGGTCACAAAGAACGGGTTGTTCAGGGTGGACACGACCAGAGCCAGTGTGTCCTGTGCCATTGATACTGCTGTGGAGCCGAGAAGAAGAGCAGCACCTGCTGCCAAACTTACTAGTTTTTTCATAGAAACCTCCCGAGGTTCAGTTTGATTGCTCACGCGTTTGATTTGCCACGGCTGTCGACGACAACCGCCAGAAGGATAACCGCACCTTTCGCGATCATCTGGTAGTAGGATGAAACATCCATAATATTCAGTGCGTTATTCAATACACCGATAATGAGGGCACCGATGATGGTGCCAAAGATCCGCCCCTTACCGCCAGCAAGGCTTGTGCCGCCGAGAACCACAGCTGCGATTGCATCGAGCTCGTATCCCAGACCAGCAGTCGGCTGAGCAGATTCAAGGCGAGCTGTCAGGATGATGCCTGCCAGTGCGGCGAGCGCTCCGCTGAGGGCGTAGACAAGAATTTTGACTTTTTTGACATTGATACCGGACAGACGGGCCACGTTTTCATTGCCGCCAATGGCGTAAACGTAACGACCGAAACGGGTCTGGCTGAGAACGAACCAGCAGAGCGCGAAGATGACCACCATCAGGATCACCGGGTTCGGAATGCCAAGAATGTAGCCGCCGCCGAACTGGTAGAAGCTTTCAGCCACATCAAAGTAACCCGTAGAGATTGGGCGGCCTTGCGTATAAACCAGCGTCGCGCCGCGGATCATGGTCATGCCAACCAGTGTTGCGATGAACGGCTGAACGTTGAAGTAGCTGATAATTACGCCACTTGTTGCACCAAGGCCCGCGCCAACCATAATGGTGGCGATCAGTGCAATGATGAGCGGCGTATCCATGCCAATGAGACTTGCGCAGATGGCACCAGCGAAGGCCAGAATAGAGCCAACCGCCAGATCGATGCCCGCTGTCAGGATCACAAAGGTCATGCCCATGGCGATGACTGCGTTGATCGAGGTCTGACGCAGGATGTTGAGCATGTTGTCGATGCCAAGGAAGTTGGCATTGGCGAAGGACACTGCGGCCATCAGGATGATCAGGCCAATCAGAGACTTATTTTCACTGATAAAGTCGTTGAGCTTCATCTGTTTTACCCGTTCGTTTGGCCAGCAACGGCGCAGCGCATAATGTTTTCTTGAGTGGCTTCGGCTCGTGAGAACGATCCGGTCAACTTGCCGCTGGACAAGACGTGGATGCGATCAGAGATACCCAGAAGCTCTGGCATGTCGGAGGAGATCAGCAGGATGCAAAGACCCTCTGCCTTCAGCTTGTTGATGAGCGTGTAGATTTCGCGTTTTGCGCCTACATCCACGCCGCGCGTGGGCTCATCAAGAATGAGGACCTTTGGTTCCGGCACCAATGACTTGGCGATGGAAACCTTTTGCTGGTTACCACCTGACAGATTGGAGATGATGGTGTTTGCATCTCTGGTCTTGATGGCGAACGCTTCGATGTACTCGCTGATGGTGACTGCTTCAGAGGCTTTGTTGACGAACCCGAGCACATTGCAGAACCGGCCCAGCCCTGTGAGGGACATGTTGGTGCTCAACTCCTGTGACTGGACGAGACCTTCCTGCTTGCGGTCTTCAGTGACGTAGCCAATCTGCGCCTTGACACCATCCTGTGGTGATTTAAGGCGGATTTCTTTGCCGTCGATCTTGACTGTGCCACTGTCGATTGGGTTTGCGCCAAAGATTGCCTTGGCAAGCTCTGTGCGCCCTGCTCCAACAAGGCCTGCGAACCCGACAACTTCACCAGCGTTGGCTGTGAAGGAGATCTCTTTTGCGCCGTGCGCCGTCAGTTTCTCAACCTCGATGCGCACATCACCCGGAGCGGCTGGAACGAAAGGATATTGATCGGAAAGTTCCCGGCCCACCATATGGCGGATCAGATCGTCCTCAGTAATCTCGGAGACTGGCCCCTGATGAATCATCTCACCATCGCGCAGGATGGCGATGTCATCACACATCTGGAAGATTTCACCCAAACGGTGTGAGATGAACACGAGACCTTTGCCTTGCGCCCGCAGCTCGTCCACGACTTCAAACAGGATTGCTGTCTCAATATCGGTGAGCGCGTCGGTTGGCTCATCCATGATGATCACTTCAGCGTTCAGCGAGAGCGCTTTGGCGATCTCGACCATTTGCTGCTGTGCAATGGAGAGCTTGCCCAGTGGCGTTTTAGGATCGATATCCTGTTTCAACTGAGCGAGGTATTTTTTGCTTTCCCGCTCGATCACATCCCACTGGATTTTGCCCAGTTTGGTGGGTTCCCGGCCCAGATAGATGTTCTCGGCAACGGACAGTTCAGGCAGCAGGTTAAGCTCTTGGTGAATAATGCCAATTCCGGCATCCATGGACTGACGTGCCGTGGTGAATTTGACCTCATTGCCCTTGTAGATCACCGTGCCTGCATCGCGCTGATAGATGCCCGATATAATTTTCATCAGGGTTGATTTACCGGCTCCGTTTTCACCGGCCAGCGCCACAACGCGCCCAGCCCGGATCGTCAGATCAACGGATTTGAGCACGTTGATCCCGGAGAAGGATTTTTCAATTCCCTGAAGTTCAAGAAGGGTTGTCACTGGGTGTCCTCTCCCAAAGCCCGAATTATCTCAGATTTCCCTCAGAACGTTACGCCTGAATAAAAAATCACATTGGCGTAGGGCGTGCATTCTCCCGTGCGCACCACCGCCCGGCATTTACCAGTTAATGCCTTGAATTCCTCATGAGAGACAGTTGTGGTCTCTACGCTGTTGCCCTGACACTTTGCGATTTCGGCAATGAGTGAACGCAGGCGCAAGTGATAAGCTGGCTGGTGTTCAATCAGCTCTTCAGCAATGACAACCCGCTCTACCTGCATCTCAGCTGTGATCGCGCTTGCCGTTTCCAGCATGCCCGGCAGGCCTTTTGTAATTGCAAGGTCGATGCGTTCAACATCCTTGGAAATTGGGAGCCCGGCATCTCCTACACACAAGCCATCCCCATGGCCCATGTGAGAGATTATGGTAGAGACCGGAGCGTTTAAAAGTACGCCCTTCTTCATTGCAGCTGTTCCTCCGCGTTGTCTCGATTGAAGAGACGTTAGCAGGCGCGCATGGGTTACGCAACCGTTTGCGCAAACGTTTGCGCGAGTCAACTTCTGGAATCTTTCCAGTTCAATTCAGGCATACTGAAAGACCGTCATCTTTTCTCTGCGGCGCTGAATCGCAAAAATATCAGAGGTTATATGGATTTATTGCGGATGCACTCTGGCCCTTTGGAACGGGCTGACAGAAGGCACCTGCCCCACAACTGAGACAATTTGCACCTATTTTTTCCTAATTAGATCTTGGGGATATTAAACCCGAGGTCCTGCAGCCAAGCAAAAAGCCCCGCTCCTTTTCAGAGCGAGGCTTGTGTCATATCGAAGAGCAGTGGTTGTTTACTTCAAATCAGGAACCGCGATGTGGTCCATGTCGGTGAACTCCTGATTTTCGCCAGTCATGCCCCAAATGAAGGTGTAGGACTGGGTGCCAACACCGCTATGGATGGACCAGCTTGGGGAGATTACTGCCTGCTCGTTGTGAACGAACAAGTGGCGGGTTTCCTGCGGTTCACCCATCATATGCACCACAGCGGCATCGTCCTTCATATTGAAGTAGAAATACACTTCCATACGACGATCATGGGTGTGAGCTGGCATGGTGTTCCAGATGGACCCCTGATGCAGCTTGGTCATGCCCATGAGCAGCTGACAGGTTGGCAGCACATCTGGCACAAAGTACTTGTTGATGGTGCGCTCATTACAGTTTTCAGCATCGCCCAGAGTAACCGGAGAGGCTTCTGCCAGTGTCACTTTCTTGTTTGGGTAGGTTCTATGTGCTGGGGCACAGTTGTAATAGAGCTTGGCCGGGTTCTGTTTGTCTGCACTTTTGAAGGACACATCCTTTGCACCCATGCCAACGTAGAGCGCCTCTTCCTGCGCAACTTTGTAGGCTTCACCATCGACAGTGATGACAGCCGGACCACCCACATTGATGAAACCGATCTCACGGCGTTCAAGGAAATAAGAAACACCCAGCTTCTTACCATAGTCAGCTTCCAGAACGACTTCTGTGTCCACCGGCATCACACCGCCAACGATGATGCGGTCTACGTGGCTGTAGGTCATCGTTATTTCATCATTAGCGAAGACGCTTTCAATGAGGAACTCGCGGCGCAGACCTTCGGTGTCCAGTGTTTTGGCGTGCTCGCTGTGAATTGCTTGTCTGACTTCCATGGTGATCTCCTAAAATTCGGCAATTGAGCGCAGGTCTCCAGTCGCTCAATTTTTCAACTGCGCGTTATCTGCTTTTGGTTTTGTGTTTCAGTTAGCGGGCGAGCCAGCCGCCATCGACAGCGATGGTGAAGCCATTGACATACGAGGCTGCCTCAGAGGCGAGGAAGACGCATGGTCCCGCAACATCTGTCGGTTCGCCCCAGCGTTCTGCCGGGATGCGCTCAAGGATCGCTTGATTTCTGTCTGGATCAGCCCGCAAGGCGGTGGTGTTGTTGGTCGCCATGTAACCCGGCGCGATTGCGTTGACGTTGATGCCGTGCTTTGCCCACTCGTTTGCCAGCGCGCGGGTCAAGCCCAGAACGGCGCTTTTGGAGGCGGTGTAAGACGGGACACGAATGCCGCCCTGATAGGACAGCATGGACGCCACGTTGATGATTTTGCCACCGTGCCCTTGCTTAACAAACTGCTTTGCGACCAACTGAGAGAGGAAGAAGAGCGAGCGGATGTTGAGGTTCATCACCGCATCCCAGTCATCCTCGGAAAAATCCAGAGCCTCCTCGCGGCGGATAATGCCCGCGTTATTGACGAGAATATCGACTTTACCTGTGGCAGCAATCGCCTCTTCGACGATGCCCGGCAGAGCTTCCTTGCTGCTCAGGTCTGCACGCAGATCGAAGAACTTTCGACCGGTTTCAGCAATCAGGCCTACGGTCTCTTTTGGCTCAACCAAGTTGACGCCGACCACATCACAACCTGCTTTTGCCAGCCCTACAGCCATGGCCTGACCGAGGCCTGTATCACAACCGGTGACGATTGCGGTTTTTCCATTCAAATCAAACTGATTCAGCATATGTTTTTTCCTAAACAGCACTTTGAGAACTTGCAGGTTTGCTGAAGCAAACGTTGGTGACGTGGCCGAGTTCGGTCTCTTCCACTGCCCAGCCTTTCGGCAATGGTGCGGGTCTGTGGATCACAACATCATTGCAACGGACGTTGTTGGCATGATCCAGCCAGAGCCCCGGCAATCCGTTGGGATATGGCTCAAGTCCAAGGATTTCTCCTGCTTCGTTCTTGACCCATGCATTGCGACGCCCCTGCTCCGGGTTATCAAGCAGGTTCACATCATGCGGGCTTGGTCGCAGATCCAGATAGTAGGCATCCGAGAACTTGCCCGGCTCCAGTGAGAGCTGAACATTGCTGAGGGAGACATTCTCGATCTTCTGGGTTTCGTGCCCCACAATGTTGATTGCCCCTTGCGCCCGGCCCGTGATGCCATCAGCAGATACATCGCGCACATAGCCAGGGACATCACCTGCCACACGTGGCAAGGCGTTGATGGTGATGGCCTCTCCACTGCCCCAGAACCCGTCCGGCGTTTGCTCACACTGGACTGTACAGTTGGAGAACCGAATGCGTTCGATATCACCGCCATCCCGCGAGAAGATGCCAAAGGCACGATTGGATTCTGTGATGGTGCACGTGGTGAACAGCACGTCGCGCACATCCTGATAGGTTTCCGTGCCGATCTTCAGAGCGCAAGACTTTGAGGAGAGGATGGAGTTGCTGACGATGATCCGCTCTGCCGGCCCATTGAGGCTTTCATCTTCCTTGCGGCAGGTTTTCACGCAGACGGCATCATCTGCTGCGCGGATCACGCAGTTAAAGATGGTCGCGTCTGTGCAGCTGTCGAAGTTGATGCCATCGGTGTTTGGCATGCGCATATCATTAAGAATACTCAGGCCCTCTGCCTTCACCTGATGGCAGGCGATCAGGTGAATGGTCCACATGGGCGCTTCGACAATGGAAATGCCAGTCAGACTGATGTCTTTGCAGTTTTCGAAGACGACGATACGCGGGCGTAGCATTTTGGGCCAGAACGTCCCTTCGAAGAGACCTTCACGACCGCACCATTTTGCACTGTGGCCATGAATGGTGCCGCTACCGGAAATGGAGATGCCTTGCTGATCGCGCGCTGTGATGAAGGCGCGATCAGAATCCTCTGCGATGACAGAGACTTGGCCTGCTTCATAGTCTGCATAGTTGGTGGAGCAGGAAAGTTCACAACCGTTTGGCAGGTGCAAGTCAACAAAAGACTTGAGTTTCAGCGCTTTTGAGACCCACTGCCCTCTTGGCAGCACGACCTGACCACCGCCAGCTGCGTGAACTGCATCAATTGCTTGCTGGACGGCCTGCGTTATGTCTTTTTCGCCGTCTGTGACAGTGACATGGTGTGTATTAAGCGACATCTTGCAATAATTCCTCAGCGGCAAGAAGTTCAATCAAAAGAAGGCTTGCCAGTGCCTGCCCGTATGGTGTGGGAGTGTTCGGAATGTTCCGATAGAACTCAAAATCATGCCCCATGGCCGTGCCATCGGAGACTTCCTGCACGATCCCAGCTGCATCAATTCGTTGTAGAACCGCAGCGGCGGCCTTGAGTGCGGGTTGCAAATAGCTTTCCGGCAGGATGCCTGTTCTCACGCCCCGCAGCAGACCGTAAGCAAAGCCTGCGGTGGCGGAAGTTTCTGGTGGAGAGTCTGGCTGATCCAACAGAGTTGGCCACATGCCATCTTCCAACTGGAGAGGAAGCAAGGCTTCCACCTGACGGCGGTAGAGCGCTTTAATCTGGCGAGCTGCCGGACCATAGCGTTCACCGACCAGCTCAAACAGTTCCGGCACGGCTATCGTGATCCACGCATTGCCGCGGGCCCAGAAAGCTTGCGCGTAGTTGTGGTTCCCCAGGAAGGTCCAGCCATGATACCAAAGGCCGCTCACCGGATCTGACAGGTACCGGCCATGGACAAGGAACTGGTAGTAGGCTTCTTCCACCCAATCCGGGCGGTTCAGCCAATCGCCAGCCACCCCCATGAACAGGCCTGCCATGAACAGCGTATCATCCCAGAGCTGACCGTCATTCTCGCGTTCCTTGACCAGATGCTGGAAGCCGTCATCAACGGTTTTGGGCATATCGTTGATCAACCACTCAGCCCAATCGGTCACGATCTGCTTCCAGCGCTGGTTGTTGGTTTCACGAGCCAACAAAGCAAGGCAGAGCATGGGTGCTGTTGAGTTGATCTGGCGCGGTGGCAAACCGCGGGCGATCTGCATGTCATACCAGTTGGCGAGGTTGCGCTTCATGCGCTCATCGCCGGTCTTGCAAGCCTGCTTGTAAAAGCCGTAGAGACCTACACCGACTTCCCAGTCCCATTCATCAAAGTGAATGGAGCCGTCATTGTCGAGTTCTGACGGGATATCGTTGATGCCCTTCAGACTGCGGAAGCCATCTGCTGTCAGAGCCAGAGCGTCTTCAAGCCTGGATGTCTCAAACATGAGCTGCCTCCTGAGTTAAGCTGGACTGATCAAGCCGTTTCAGACCGATGCGTGGAACCGGGCTGAGGTTTTCGAAGACACTTTGCTTGCCGTTGACGCGCAACTCGCCTTCCCAATTGAGCGAGAGGTTGCCCTGCCCCTTGATTGCAGCGCTCAGGGACAAGGGTTCTGCATTCCAGCTGATGTTGCTGGCGAGCAGACGTGCCTTGAACTCTGCGAAGGTTTCGGTTTGAGCTGAACCTGTTACGCTCACCCATGCATTGCGGCGCCCTGAACTGCGGAACTCAACACCGGCAAAGCAGCCGGTTTGCAGTGGCTCCATGCCATTTGCAGTGTAGAAGGCGGTGAAACCATCTTTGACACGAGCAAAGAGCCAGTTGCCAGTGAGCTCATGCTCATCGCAGATGTGCAGAGGTGCATAGAGGTGGGTGAAGTCAGCCTCGTTTTCGGCGGCATTGAAAATCATCAGACCCGCCGGGCCCGTTTGATCCGCACGCGGGAGCGTTCCGTTGCCGGACCAGTAAGAAGGCCGACCACTGCCCCAAACCTGGGTTTCACCTGGATGGTTGATCCAGAACCGAGCGTATGGATTGCCTGCAAGCATGACATCCTGCACATGCTGCTGGTGGCCGTGTTGCCCGGTTTTGTGGTCTACGACGGTGGAAAGCTGTGCATCCGCAGTTTTGTAAAGCTTCAGTTTGCCTGCATGTTCATGACCCTGCGTATAGCTGGTTTCCAGTGCACGTCCTTCAGGTACCGACGCATATGTGCTGGTTTCTTCCGGCGGTGCGTAGTCGCTGAGCGCAACCAGCGTTGAGGCGAAGTTGCCGGAGGACACAAACCCGTTGCCCCATGCAAAATGGCAAAGTGTTGCCAGTTCACTTGCCGGGCCTGCGAAGATATCCTTGTCGTAACACCGCCCCATAGTACCCGCAGGAAGGCCGGACTGGGTGTGCAGGGCCATCATCTGGAAGATGGAGTCCATGAGCGCTTTGGAGCGATCACGGATGTCAGCATCCGGTGCCAGATGATACAGCGCTGTCAGGCCGATAAAATCAATCGGGTAGTATGGGATGGAGTTCCACTCTGCCAGTCCGTCCCGTTCCACGGTTTCAAACCACTTCAACAGCCGCTCATAGCCAACCTGCTTTTGGTGTTGACCTTGTCTGCCAGAACAGAGGAAGAGATCTTCCGGGAACATGGTTCCAGCAAGGTACTGCGAGGCGTGGAAGCAGAGCGTGTGGTTTTCACTCCAGAACCACATGGCATCGTTGCCCGGTTCATCGAACCAGTAGCGGAAGCCGAGAATTGTAGAGCGGACACGGCGCCAGGTTTGCTCTGAGAACTTTGTCCATGCGTGATCTTTCCAGATCCAGAGTAGCGGTAGGAACGCAAAGTCGGCGCAATCTTCGCGGCGGGAAATCTTGCTCAGCGCTTCAAGAAGCAGCTTCTCGGCTGTGTCCAGATCAATGCCCACATGTAGCTTTGCCAAAGCATGCGAGAGATGGCTTTCGCCTGTTTGAGCGCTGGATGTTAAAAGCTCATTGCGGCGCTCTTCCAGTGTTGAGCCAGTGCCCTTTTCCAGATCCTTCAGGCAGACAACGCCCACTTCCCGTGCAACACCAAGGCCTTGGGTGAATAAGGTGACCCGCACGAGGTTGGTAGCCGGAGCCAGATCATCGACGCTTGGACCGACCAGACGATTTGCGCCTTTGGGCAAGGTATAGGTGCCCTTGCTGCCCGCCAGTGTTGGCTTCAGCAATGGCAGAATTTCAACTTGGACCTGAGCGTCTTCTGGCAAGGAGCCTTCAAACTGCAGCTCCACATGCCCTTCAGAGTAATAGAGCTTGTCTGGTTGGACGCTGGAGATAAACGCTTCAGCTACCCTCAAGGCCTTTGCATCGTATGTGGTACTGAGGCCGACTTGTAGATCAGCGTCAGTTTCCTCTGAGCCCTCATAGAGGAGCTCGAGAGAATAAACCGTGTCGCGCTCGGCAATGTCTTCCAGATGCACGATGATTTCATTCGCACCTTCAGACAAAGCAAGCGTTTCAAGGCTTTCCTGCGGCTTATTACGAACCAGAGGCTCGAATGCAAACCCGAGCTCACCGTTCACCCAGATGCGAACACCACCGGCTGTGCGGACGCAGAACTGGTAGTTCCCTGTAGCTGGTGCGTTCACCACACAGCGCAAAACGCGTTGCAGATGGGTTGGACAGAACCAGAAGCCACTGAAGTCCAACACAGACTGTGACGACTGGATACGAGATTCAGTCAGTTCAACATCATGCGGACACGGAACATCCCTGCCCTTCATGTCATTCCAGAAGGCAATGCGGCATGGGAGGTCGCCGACATCGGTAAAACCGTTGATGTAGGTGTAGTTCACCTTGTCGGGCAGAGTATCTGCCTCGCCAGCAAAGGATGTCTCCGTCAGCCCAGAGACCTCCCAATAGCTTAAGGGCTCACCCTTTTTGATCTGCCAGGGGAATTGTGTTTTTGGCACAAAACCACTCCTTGTAAATGGGGTATCTTTTATAGGACTTCAGGTAAGCGTAAGCTCGATTTGCTCGATACAACTGACCAGCTCGTGAAGCGAAGCGATGATCCGAGTAGGCTCTTCACTGGCGTCTTGCGGGACCACATTTCTGCGCTGCGTCCACTTATGGAAGATGCTCTTGTGACCTGCTTCGTTCGCACCTTTGATGTCACGTTCGAGGTTGTTGCCAACCATGACGATACTGCCTGCATCTGCTTCGCTCAGGCCGAGTGAAGACATGGCGCACTCAAACATTCTGTAATCTGGCTTCAGAACACCCACATCACCTGAAATGGTGTGGCTTTCGAAATGGCCCCACAGGTCGTGCTGACCCAGAATGTTCTCAAAGGTTGCGCGTGGGCCGTCAGCCACGAGAGCAAGGCGGTAGCCGCGGGCAGCCAGCGTGTTCAGCGCTTCTCGGGCATGTGGCAGGAGCTCAGCACCGTAGGCAACATCACTGCCTTCCCTTTTGATTTCAGTGCCTTCATCGATGAGCGTGTCACCACAATCCAGAAAGATGGCTTTGAAATGCGGGAGGGTTTTGCGCAGATCATTGATGAGGTGCTTCACACGCTCAGGGATCCAGCTTTCCGCACGAGCCCATGGCACCAGATCGCCTTCAGCACAATCCCAGCGCAGAGTTTCGCCGTAGGATGGTTCCATCACCAAACGCTGCATTTGCAGGCGTGCGAGGCGGTGTTCATATGGAGTGACCTCACCAAACTCTTGCGAGAATGGATTCCCCATATGAACACCATGTAACCCCGCCCCCAACGAGCACTCGTAACGGGTGTGAGCTTCGCGTTCCTTCATGGCATCACGGGATGCAAAGTGGGCGTGTTTGCCTGGTTCTGCCCAAAGCGTGACGCGGCCATTTTCAATTGGCAGCGCATCACCGTTCTTCATTTCAACGCGCTTGCCGTGCTGAGATGCTTCAACGGCGACAACTTGATCGTCTGCACCCAGATGAACCCAGATGTGTTCCAGATCGTAAAGATGCTGAATATCATAGTCCCAGAAGATCGCGTATTCGATGACACGGTCAGCTTTGGGTGCAATCTCGAACTTGCTACTTGGAGACTTGCCTGGCTCATAAAAGACCGTGAACCCAATAGCGGTCGGGCGCCATGGTTCTGATCTGTCCAGTCGCAGCACTGGCGCAAATTTACGCGCAAGGTTGAGTTCGTCGGTTTCCTGAAGACCCTGCCTCAAGGCAATGAGGCTTCCGTTTTTATTGGTCATAGTTGGCCCCTTGTAGCTTCAGGTCAGCAGAGTGATGGCAGCGGACGAACCGACCACCTGCTGTTTCAGTCAATTCCGGATTGGACATGTGGCAAAGCTCAGATGCATGCGGACACCGGCTGGCAAACGCACAGCCCACAGGCAGGTTCGCCGGATCGGCTACCTCCCCTTTCACGAGGCCACGTTTCTTGGCACGGGCTCGCTTAGGGTCCGGGATTGGGATAGCGGCCAGCAGTGCTTCTGAGTATGGATGCAGCGGCTGTTCAAAGAAGCTGGCTGTGTCTGCTACCTCCACCAAGCGTCCAGCATACATCACGCCGATACGATCACTGATGTGTTCCACCATGCTCAGATCATGGGTGATGAAGAGATAGGTCAGCCCCATCTGCTCTTGCAAGTCCTGAAGCAGGTTGATGGTCTGCGCGGCGATGGACACATCCAGTGCTGATACGGATTCATCAGCTGCGATGAAGGTCGGGTTCAGTGCCAAGGCGCGGGCAATGCCGATGCGCTGGCGCTGACCACCACTGAATGCGTGCGGATAGCGGCTCATGTTCTCAGGGCGCAGGCCCACTTTGCTCAACAGATCTGCAACGCGGTCTTCCAGTTCGCTCTTGTTGGTGACGCCGATGTTGACGAGCGGTTCGCTGACCAATTGCAGCAGTGTCATACGTGGGTTGAGCGATGCATAAGGATCCTGAAAGATCATTTGCATGTGCTGGCGCAACTTACGCATTTCAGCTTCGGACTTGTGCGTCAGGTCATGCCAGACACCATCTGGATCTTTGAAGCGAATTTTCCCGCCGGTCGGTTCATAAGCTCGCAGCAAAGCACGTGCGGTGGTGGATTTACCGGAACCACTTTCACCCACAATGCCCAGAGTTTCGCCTTTTCTGATGTAAAAAGACACGTCATCTACGGCTTTGACTGCACCCTGCTCTCTGCCCAGGAATCCCTTTTTAATCGGGAAGTGCATCTGTAGTTTTTCAACGCTGATCAGCGCATCATCAGGTACATGAATGTTTGTCATGGGAGTTCGCCCTTATGCCTGATGGAGATGGCAGCGCGCCATCTGGTCGTTTTCAAAATACGTCAGCTCAGGGATCTGGCTGGTGCATTTGCCTGCCATCTTTTCAGCGCAGCGCGTATGGAACACGCAGCCTGTTGGCAGGTTGAACGGATCAGGCACCATGCCTTCGATTGTTTGCAGACGGCGACGCTTTTGCCCATCCAGACGCGGGATGGATTGCAGCAATGCACGGGTGTACGGGTGCTTTGGATTGTAGAAAATGTCGTCCACGGCAGCCGTTTCCACCGCATTGCCCAGATACATAACCGAGACACGATCTGCGATTTCTGCTACCACACCGAAGTTATGGGTGATGAAGATCACCGCCATATTCAACTCATCCTGCAAGGACATGATGAGATCGAGGATCTGCGCTTCTGTGGTCACATCCAGCGCGGTTGTCGGCTCATCAGCCAGCAACAGGCTTGGGTTACAGGAAAGCGCCATGGCGATCATGGCACGCTGTCGCATGCCGCCAGAGAGCTGATGTGGGTACTTTTTGAGCATTTCCATAGGCTTTGGCATTTGCACCATAGCCAGCAGATCTGCTGCCCGTTCTACCTGCGCCTTTTTGGAAAGGTCCGTATGCAGGCTTAGCGTGGTCATGATCTGTTTGCCGATGGAATGCACCGGGCTGAGAGCTGTCATAGGCTCCTGAAAAATCATACCTACGTGGCCGCCACGCAGTTCACGCATCTTCCGGCTTTCTCGCTTTTCAGCAAGGATATCGACAACTTCGCCATCGCTCTTGCGGAACTTTACAGAACCATTGGTGACTGTTGCGTTGCGGGGCAGCAGGTTCATGATGGAGCGGGCACTCAGGGACTTTCCGCTGCCGCTTTCGCCTACGATGCCAAGCACTTCACCTGGTTTGACGGAAAAGTTGACGCCATTAACGGCATTAACGGTTCCCTCACGCATCTCAAAGCAAATGTTGAGATCTGTGATTTCGAGAATGGTTTCATCCTGCATGATCCGTTCTCCTTATTTCTGATAGGGATCGGCAGCATCACGCAAGCCATCGCCGAGGAAGTTGAAAGCAAGGATTGTCACAACAATCGCTACGCCAGGAATGAGGAGCCACGGAGCCAGAGCGATTGAGCGCAGGTTCTGAGCATCCTGTAGCAGCACACCCCAACTGATGACCGGAGGACGCAGACCCAGACCAAGGAAGCTGAGTGCTGTCTCACCGAGGATCATCTCCGGGATTGCCAATGAGATTGCTGCGATCACATAGGACGTCATGGATGGCAGCATGTGACGGGTCACGATGCGGGTTTTGGAGGCACCAGACAGACGAGCTGCCAGCACGAAATCCTGATTGCGGATGGTCATGAAGTGACCGCGCACCACACGGGCAAGGTTGGTCCAGCCGATCAATGCCAGAATGACCGTGATGAGCAAATAAACGAGGATCGGATCCCAATTCACCGGAAGAGCAGCTGCCAAACCAAGCCAGAGCGGGATGGTTGGAATGGACCGAACCAGTTCGGCCATACGCTGGATGACGGTATCAATTGTTCCGCCGATGAGACCTGCCAGACTGCCGAGTGTAATGCCGATCACGAAAGAGAAGAACACGCCGATCAAACCAACAGAGAGTGTGACACGAGCGCCGTAGACCAGACGAGAGAACAGGTCACGACCGAGTTTGTCTGTCCCCAGGATGTAAATCCGGTTGCGACGACCTTCGACGCCGAACAAGCGCAGTTTGGTTGGGACGAGACCCCAGAACTTGTATTTGTCACCTTCGACAAAGAACCGAATGCGATTGATCTTGCTGGTATCTTCCTCAAAAGACAGACGCGCGGTTTCTGGGTCACGCTGACGTTTCAGGCCATAAACGAATGGGCCCTGAAATGTTCCATCTTCACTAAACAGGTGGATGGACTGCGGCGGAACGAACGGGTGAAGCCTGTTGTGCTTGAATGGATCATACGGCGCCAGAAAGCCAGCGAATGCGGCAACCAGATAAAGCAGGATGATCACGCCCAGAGACCAGAGGGCCAGTTTATGTTTTTTGAAGCGCCACCACATCAGGGTCAGTGGCTTGGCAGTGTAGGAGGAGTTTTCCTTCACCTCGACTGCAGGTTCAACAGCAGTATCACTTAGAGTTTGCTCTGACATAGTGCCCTCACGAATGACGAATGCGTGGATCGGTCAGCACCAGCAGAATGTCTGAAAGCAACGTGCCGATGATGGTGAAGACGCTCAGTATGAGAATGAAGCCACCAGCCAGATACATGTCCTGGTTCTGCAAGGAGCGCAGAAGCAGTGGGCCGGTTGTCGGGAGGTTCAGCACCACTGCTGTGATGACATCGCCAGAAATGAGTGCAGGCAATGCCCAACCTACGGTGGAGATGAACGGGTTGAGAGCAACGCGCACCGGGTAGCGCCAGACGACCTGTCGTTCGCTTAAGCCTTGTGCATAGGCGGTCTCAACATACGGTTTGCCCAGCTCTTCCAGCATATTGGCGCGCATGATGCGCAACAGGCCAGCTGCACCACCCGTGGAGAGTACGAGAACGGGTACCCAAAGGTGGGAGAGAAGGTCACCGAATTTAGCAAAGGACCACGGTGCATTTTCGTAGGCTGGCGAGAACAGACCGCCAACGTGGAAGTTGAAGTAGAGGAAGCCCATCCACATCAGCACCAAGGCGAGTAGGAAGTCTGGAATACCACGTCCGAGGAAGCCAAGAACGGTGAACAGATGGTCGAGGAACGAATACTGGCGAGTTGCAGAATATACGCCAATTGGAATAGCGATCGCCCATGTCATCAACAATGAGAGCATGGAGATCAGCAGCGTGAGACCGATACGATCCCAGATCAGCTCAGATACCGGGAGTTTCCAGTCGAGAGACAGCCCGAAGTCACCATGAAGCAGGATTCCGCCGATCCATGTGAGGAACTGCTCGTACATTGGACGGTCCAAACCAAACTCATGACGAATGTGAGCAGCTGTTTCCGCATCAATAACTTCACCAGTTTCTACCAGTTCTGCAATGTATGCTGTTACATAATCACCCGGTGGAAGCTGAATGATAACGAATGTGGCAATCGTGATAACGATCAATGTCGGGATCGACCACAGTAGGCGATGCGCAATATAACCTGCCATATCCCTTTTCCGTTTTATTGTACTTGTAAGGACGCATTGAAGTTGTGAACTGGCGGCGGCATCGGGATCCCCGCCACCAGTTCAACCGCAAGGCAGGTTAATCTTGGGAGAAATAGAGCTGCTGCGGATATGCGAGGCCAACGCCGCGTAAAGCGTCGTCGTGGACGAACCCCGCAGGGAAGTTTTTCAGGCTGTTTTTGCGCACGTAGATTGCAGGCGTTTCACCAACGAGCCCCACATGCCAGCCGTATTGTTTGTGCAAGGTCACCATCTGCTGCGCATAGACATTTGCTTCTTCAAGGCTATGTGCTGTTTGGGCGCTTTCCCATGCTTTCCAGACTTCTCTGATCGGATGATCTTTCGGCGGCTCTTCACCGGCCTTACCGTTGGTGCTCCACCAGTTGAAGTAGCTCTGTGCAAAGCCATAGCGACCAAGGAACCGAAGCGGGTCAGCTGTAATGACGGAGGAACGATCAAACGTGTCGAGGACCATATCGAAGTCCGCCGTATCAACGTGCTGCTGGTAGAGCGTGCGATCGATAATACGCACCAGAACTTCAATGCCAACATCCTGCCAGTAGGTACGGACCACTTCGAGCAGTTCGCCCTGGATATCCCAACGGGTTTCCAACACGAGGCTGAGACGACGACCATCAGACATCAGACGATAGCCATCCCCGTCTTTCTCGGTCAGGCCGATCGCATCCAGAAGCTCTGCGGCTTTGTCCGGGTCATACTCTGTCCAACGCGCTTCAGCTTCCTCGTCGTAGAATGGAGAACCGGAGATCGGCGAAGCCTGACGCGCCTCACCTAAACCGGAGAACGCCAGTTCGTTGATCGTTTCGCGGTCAACTGAGATGTTTAGTGCTTCGCGGAAGCGGATGTCTTCGAACAGAGCCTGCTTGACCTCATCTTTGGAGTTGAGGTTCGGAATGATCGACCATGTCAGCGCCTTGGTCCATTTTTCAATGGTGTAGTCGCCCTTGGCCTCGTTTTCCTTCAGCAATGTGAAGTCAGCCACGTTGATGTGGCGGTTTTGGAGGTCAATCTCGCCCTGAATCGCCATGAAGTTGATGGCTTGCGGGTCCTGGAACAGGCGGTGCTCAATCTGGTCGATGTAAGGAAGCTGGTTTCCTTCTGCATCCACGCCGTAGTAATAAGGATTTCGCTCCATCACCACGGTATCGGATGGCGGAGGTGTCTTCACGCGCCATGCGGTGAGAACGGGCATATTCGGGTTGAACCACCACGCCTGAATCTGGCCTTTGGAGTCCCAGAGATCTGTCCATTTCTTAGCGCCATACTTGGCAATGGCTGCCTCCAGCTTGGCAGAATCAGCGTAGGCTGGGTGATAGTCTTTGAGGTAGTGGAAGGGCTCGATGAAGCCAGGGCGATCCAGACCCGGACGGCCTGTGCTTTCTTTGGCCAGAACGGTCAGGAACAGCGGGTATGGCTTCTCAAAGGAAACAGTGAAGGTGTAATCATCAGCAAAAGACAGCTTCATTGGCACACCGTTGGAGGTGTACAGCGCCTTGATGGAGGGCATCAGATCTTCGTTGAGGAAGACGTCTTCATACCAGAACCGCACATCGCGGGTGGTGACGGGTGCGCCGTCGGACCAGCGCAGACCTTCGCGGATTGTGAAGGTGAACTCACGAGCGTCCTCACTTGCAGAGTATTCGCCGATCCAGCCTGGAACCAGAGACAGGTTCTTGTCGCCGTCCATGTAGGTTTCAACCACACGCTCTTCCATGAGCTTGGTTGGCCCCCAACGGTCACTTGGGCCTTTGAACGCACGCTTCAGGACACCACCATAGGTGCCGATACTGTCGTAAACAGGAATAACGCGCGGATTTTTCGGCAGACGCTCTTCAACCGGTGGCAATTGACCGGCTTCAACCAACTGCTTGAGCATGGGCGCCTCGTTATAGGCCCAGCCATTGGCGGCCAGAAACGGCAGCGTCAAAGCAGCAATCGACGTGAGTGTAACGCTCTTCATCAAATTCTCCCCCAACACGTTTTGCCAGATCCTCCCCGCCAAAACGCATTACTTCTATTAATGCAACAAGCCCACCCCACTGCACCTGGCAGCCCGAATATGACCTTGTTGACAATCGGTTACCTGGCAAAGATGACAGGAGCACCGTTTGACAACAAGGCGCCTTTATGAAAACTTTTTCATGATTGGTTCTTCAACTTACTTGAAGGTCATCACTCAATCTGGCTCATTTGCCACCAAAAGTTGAGCAATGCAGACTTTCTTAAATTTATTCATCACCTTAGATCATAATCACGAATGCGACTGCGAAGTTGTCTGAGTATCAAATGCGTATTGGATAAGTAATATTCATCAATCAGTTCCTTTCAGTGATACACAGCAGCACGCACGTAGGCGTTGCACATGAAAAGATTTTCATTCAATAATTGCCTGTCCTATTGATGAATGGTGGAAGTCGCGTGGCAACGGGTATCAAGCAGATCGCAAAGCTTGCGAACGTCTCAATCAGCACTGTTTCCCACGTTTTGAACGCTTCCGCTCCCATCGGCAGTGAAGTGCAGGAACGTGTGTTAGGCATCGCGCGTGAGACCGGTTACCTCGCCAAGCGGAGACGTAAGGCTTCTATCTCCCTGCTCTCTACAGTGCTGCTGGTTGGCACCAAGAAAGCCTTCCCTAAGTCTGATCGCAACTTTGTGGCCTGGACTATGCTGAACGCCTTCAGGAAAGAATGCCAAAGCCGTGGTATTCGCCTCATTCCTCAGATCGAGGAAGAAAATGAAATCAATCCGGACAATATTGTAGAGGCCGTTGCAAAACACCGCCCTCAAGGCATCGCAGTCATGCAGGATGACAGGCAATGTCTCATCGATATGCTTTACAAACTGCCGTCTGCCTCCGTTATTCTGAGTGGGCAGGATCAGTCGATGAGAGTGGATACAGTTGCTCCCAGCAACCGTTTTGGGGCAAAGCTGGCGACTGATCACCTGCTGGAGCTGGGCCATAAAAAGATTGCCCTGCTCACCTGGGGCAATCGGCGGGTTGCGAAGCAACGGACTGAAGGGTTTCTGGATGCCTTCAGACAAGCTGGGCTCGACGTTCCTGTCTCCGACATTATCGATGTTGGCGACTATCAGCAGGATGTGGTGGAGACCAACTTCAGCAAATGGCTGAGTGAACACAATGGTCCCTCCCCGTACTCCGCGTTCTTTTGCTCAGCAGACAACGTTGCGCTTGGTGCGATGAAAGCCCTACAGACCCACGGCTACTCCGTCCCCAACGATGTTTCAGTTATGGGCTTTGACAATGCACTGTTTGGCGAACTGTCCAGCCCATCTCTTTCTACCATCCATGTTCCCATGGAAGAGATCGGTCATGTCGCGCTGAATCTGTTGGAAGAAGCTTTAACCCTGCCTGATGGCGAGCGCAGTGCGCGCCGCGTGGAGCTTGGGTGCCGCTTGATCCTGCGCAACAGTACGGGCGTTCCAAACTCGTCTTTTTCCAAGTCATAACACACCAACACCTTCCCTTAGGGGACCTCTTTTAGATTCAAGTAAGGTTAGAAGACGTTTTCTGCAGCCATCTTTTGGTGGGTTTGCCTTGCTTTCTATTGTCATCACATCAGCCCTAAAGCCCTATAGCGCTTACTTTTACCGCTGTGTCTGATGAGCCCAAAACCATTGGTTACTCAGAGTGTTTTCTCTTGATTAGCAATCAAACAAAATTTGCGGCGTCCCGAAAGCAAATCTCTAAGAGGGCTGTTCTATATTCCCGCAAAGCACTATTGCGCATGGGTTCTCACCTACTTCTCCTATCGGCTTGCGCTGATGATGTTGGGAAATGTGCGGAAGTATTCCAATTTCCGCCGCAACATGAATGTAGATAATGGAAAACAAGATTTCATTATATCGTCCGCCAGCACCCTATCCGGGAGAAGCCGCAGAAGGCTGGAGAAACTTCAGTAATTATTTGAGCTCTGACCCTCTTGGTGTCATCCCAAAGGAGCTGTACGAGTGCGCGATTTTTCAGTTTGACGATGATGACCCGCGTAAATTCCTCGTAAATGAGCCCAAGTTGCTGTCCCGAGTCCTGGAAGAGCAACAAGCGATTTTCCCAAAAGGCGGCGGAATTGCAGAGCTGTTGAAGCCGATCCTGCATAATGGTCTGGTTTCTGCAGAAGGTGTTGACTGGCAAGACCAGCATGAAATGGTTGCGCCTATTTTTTCCAACACCAGTGTCCGCATCTCGTTTGGCTATCTGCAAGAAGCACTCAGCTCCTTTGTTGAGCGTTTTCAGCAACACGCTGAGACTGGTCAAACCGTCAAACTGGCTGAAGAGATCAACTTTCTGGTTGCCGATGTTAATTTCCGCTGTGTGTTCTCAAAGCCCATTGAGATTCAGCTGGAGCATCAATGTTTCGACTCCATAATGAAATATGAGGAGGAAGTTGCTGGGACAGCGTTGGATCTGAAGCGCTTTACCGGTCGATCACAGCCGGTGTTTACGGAAGCTGCCTTGAAGACCGCAGAAGACGTGCGTGCTGTCATTTCGCAGATCATTGACGAGCACATGCATAACAAGCCTCCAAACTCTCAAAACTTCTTTCAAGTGTTTCAGGATGCCCGTGTTCCATCGACCGGCAAGCGTTTCACGAAATCACAACTTGTTGACCAGGTCGCGAGCATTTTCCTCTCCAGCCACGAAACAACATCTGCAGCGCTGTGTTGGTCTGTCTATATTCTTGCGCAATGCCCAGAGATTGTTGAGCGCATCCGAACAGAAGTGCAGCTGGTGACAGCTTGTGGCCGTATCTCTTATGAGCATCTGCCCCGTCTGCGTTTTACGCGTGACGTCTTTAAAGAGGTCCTGCGTCTTTATCCACCCGTGCTTTATCTTTCCCGCGTTGCCCGTGAAGACACGACACTTGGGGACACTCTAATCCCTAAGGAATCCATGGTAATCATCAGTCCATGGGTTGTTCATCGCCACCGTTCATTCTGGGAAAATCCAGATATGTTCGATCCTGATCGATTTTCACGCGGAGAAGCGAAAGCAACACTTGGGAGCTATTTCCCCTTTGGTTTGGGCCCGAGAATGTGTACGGGCGCCAGCTACGTCACCTTCCTTGGAATTAAAGTGATCGCGCGATTGTGTACCATGTTTGATTTTGAAACACTCAACACTGATGACGTGCGCCCAGACAGTACTCTTTATTTAAAACCGTCGAGACCTGTTTTATGTAAAGTACATAAAAGGAAGTTTAGTAAGTAGTCGGAAGATCAAACGTCGAGGTTACCCAATGGACCCCAAAGAACTACAACAGCTAAAAGCAGGCATTCAGAAGGCACGTAAGCAAGAAGTCAACTTTGCGTATTCGCCAAATAAGAATCCAAAGGAAGACGACGCTTTGATGATTCACCCGCGGAAAAAGCCAAAGATGCTTTTGGTCGCGGTGAAGAAAGAGACCCAGAACCCCAAGAGCATGTGTGGGGTTGTGACCATTAAAAGTAAGGAAATGACCATCGAATGCGTTGGTAAGCCACCTACCCAAGGGCTTATCAAAATGATGCGTAAGTTCCTAATCAGCCAAAAGCTGAACTTCAAGATCCATGTAAAAGATGAAGAGGGCAACACCGTTCACTCTGATCACGCAGAGGAAGAAGGTGCAGAGACTCCAGATCATATGCTGGATACGTTCTCTCATGAGACTGATGAAGTTTCAGACACCGGCAGTGATGAAGCTTTTACTGATGAAGAACTGGCTGCCAGTGGCGAAAGTCTGGAAGACACTGAAGACGACGAGGACACATCTGCTGAAGATGCCGCAGCAGCTGCCGCGGAAGACGCAGCACAAGAAGAAATACTGCGTGACAAGCTGACGTCGATCCTGGCTGCACTCACCCATAAAGTTGAGAAAGCTCTCGGCAAGGATGAGGAATATGACGGCAAGCTGAGGCAGCAACTTGCAGCGGTTGAAGCCTCCGTCAATGCGCTGGACGATCCCGGTACGCAATCAGGTGTGAAAGCGATGCTTGCTCTGTTGGCGCAGGCTCCAACGCCAGAGAAGGTCGACCAGAAAGAGGTCTTTGCCGCGATCAAAGAGTTTCAGGTTCAGCGTGCAAATGTTGAAACAGAAATTGGCAGTCTCCTTGACAAGCTAAAGGCACATTCAGACCCACGGATGCGGCTCATTCAGGCTAAGGGCCCCTCTCAAGCATTGACCGGTGCAGCCAGTGTCCTGCAAGGGAATCTGGATGCGGTGCTCGGTGATCTGAAAGACTGGGGCACAGCTGATCCAAAGCAGAAAGTTGCTGTTGCGAAAAAGCTCTCTGCAAGTATCACAACGCTCAACAAGCATATGGCCTCAGATACACTGATCAACTTGCTCGAGAAAAATCCACTCGGTGTATCAGTTTCAATCAAAAAGCCGATTGAAGCTGCGCTGAAAGATATCGAACAGAAGATTTCTATCTGATCTAAACGCCCCATGCTGCGGTCTTTGTAGCATGGGGCGACCTTTGTTTTCGGGAACAAGCTGAAGGAGCACCCCGCATTGCCTTGCTTCTGTTTTTGTCCAGATATCATTCCCGACATCAACCTCAACCTGCTTGTTCCTCTTGTGTTGAAGGCAGGAGAAGCGACGGCTTTGCCACGCATCAAAGGGCCTTCCCTTCGTGTCACATCCCCCCATCTGTTCATGCGGTTTCGTCCGTTCAACTTCCTGAGCCTTGCGCAACTTTTGGCGTTGAACGCCAGCATCAATCATCGCCTGACCGCAGCTGCCGACCTGGCTCTTCGGGTGACAGAGTCTGCAACACTTCCCGCTGCCAAGCTAAAACTGAAAAAGCTTGCGCAAACCTCAGCGAAGTTCGCACTCCCTCTTGCGCTGAAGCTTGGTTCCCTTCCCGGCCATATCCTTGCGAAATTGGGGCTTGCCGCGCAACTCATCCTTCAGATTAAGGGGCTCGGACTGAACCCGTTTAATCTCAATCTTGGCAAGCTAAATCTCATTCTCCCGAAGGCCAAAATCAATCTGCCTTTGCTTGGGCTCGTTGATCTGGGTCTGAAGCAGAATTTGAATATGAACGCTCAGGCTGATCTGAAGGCTCTTGCTAAGATGTTGGCTGACTTTGGCAACTGGAACCTTGGCTTCAAGTTCGATTTGAAAGCAGCATTCAAAATTTTGGCAGCTCTGAACATCATTGGTCTTTTGCAGCTGGCATTTGGCGAAAGTCTTTTCTCAGGAAACGTCAAAGCCTGGGCTCGCATTACTGCAAAGCTAAGCCTCTTTTCCAGATTGCTGCCCCAGCTGAACCTGAAACTGCCGACAGCTAAAGTGGATCTAAGTGATCTTGACCTGAACATTGGTCAGGCTGACTGGCTTCGCAATGCAAACCGCATTTCAATGAGGGCATCTGCACGCGCATCACTTCGAGCATCCGCACGCCTCAATGCGGGTTTATTTGCCCGAACAGAGGCTGCCATTGGGCTCGCCTATGCCCTCTCCGCAGCTCTTAACATCAAGCCCACGACTAGGTGCTGTAGTCGCTGTGCGTTAATATTCTAACGCGTTCTTCAGGCACAAATTTCAGCAGTTGAGTAACCATTTGCCGCCGGTCTGGCGGTAGTTTTCTGAGGTCGGGATTGCTCTGCCGAAACGCAATGGCAGCTTCATATGTGTCCTTGATATGATCCCGATTTCCAAACATCTCGCGTATAATCAAGCCGAGTGCATACAGGTCTGCTTTCTCGGTGATTTGATCCGTACCTAACCCGAGTTGTTCTGGAGCGGCATAGTTCAAATGACCAGTAAAACTGCTACGGGGTCTTATAAACGGCAGTTCATCAGCAAAGGCACAATAGGCAAAGTCCAGAATGACTAAGCCATGCTCTCCCTGGTTGCTTAGCATGATATTGTTGGGAGCGAGATCCAGGTGAGCAATCCCTGCGTTATGGAGATGATTGATCGTCAGAACCAATTGCTTACAGAGTTGGACACATTCTTTTGAGGACAGCAACGCCTTACTCATCTTTTCGGCAAGAGTTTGGCCTTCCACCAACTCCATAATCAACTTGATGTTTCCGTCTTCGGCTTTCAGCGCTACAAACTTCGGCGCAATAGTGCCTGACAGACGCTGCAGGGCTTTCGCTTCTCTAAAAAAAAGTTGCTGCGGAGCAGATGGTGAGATGAGCGTCTTCTCTGCCAACATGCGATTTGTCGACGGGCACTTGTAAAACCTGACAGTGCTTGTTGATGTGTTCTTTGCAGGTTCCAACACAATATCCTCATATCTGTCAAAGTGTTCTGGTCGCAGAGAGATTTTTCCCTATCAAGTCAACGAGTTAATAACGATATTACCAGTTCCTCTTATACTGTACACACAATGAAATGATCTTGCGGAATATTATAGGCCCATCTCGAGTGGTCGCCCCACTCATTTGGCAACCTCTACCAATCCTATGCGCAAATACTTGGTAGTGATCGGACTTCCAGTCCCAATAAGCAGTAGCAGAGCGGGATAGATTTCGAATGGATCCAACGGCTTCCCTTCAACCTATTGAGGAGAATGCACCTTGCGGGCCGGATCTTGAATACGATCCTGACTTCCTGACGATGGAGACTGCTGCCAGTGGCACCCAAGATCACCAGATCGGCGAAGCCATTATCAAAGGGGAAGAGCCTGACTGGAAGGAAGCGCTGCGCCTCTCCACCCAGCTGCTTACACGGACCTACGATCTTCGCGTTGCCATCATTCACGCACAATCTCTAATTGCAATTGAAGGATATCCAGGCTTCGCCAAAGGCATGGATTTCATTGCACAAATGCTGGATTCCTTCTGGGATACGCTGCATCCAGAACTTGATCCTGCAGAGGGGCATGACCCGATCATGCGTGCGAATGTCCTTTCCGCTCTCAACGACAGACGCACAACGCTTGCTTTGATCAGAAATGCCGCTTTGGTTCAGTCTCGTATCTTCGGAGCATGGTCTCTCAACGAGATCGCTATTGCCCGCGGGGAGACTGAACTGCCTGATGGTCGTGATAGGCCGGACATTGCCTCTTATGACGCAGCTCTCAGAGAGACTGATCGCGAAAACATTGCAGAGGTTGTTAATGCAATCGAAACCGCGATCAAAACATCCGAGCATATCAGGGATTTTTTCGCGCAGCACGGTGGCCTGATCCTTGACGACCTGCTGCGAGAGTTGCGTCAAGCGCAGTTTTTATTGGCTCCAGCACTGGAAATCGAAGAGGAAGAGGAGGAAGAAGAAGGAGAACCTGACTCTGAGGAAGATGGACCAGTTAAAGCCCGAACAGGTAAGAAAAGCGCAAGTTTTACCGGAACAGTTATAAACCGAACTGACGTGTTAAGGGCTCTTGATGAAGTTTGTGCGTATTACAAGCGTAGCGAACCTTCAAGTCCGGTTCCACTTCTACTGGGTCGGGCCCGACGTCTTGTTGATCTCGACTTTTATTCCATCATCAAGGACCTCGCTCCAGATGGGGAAGCACAAGTTTTGAATATCAGAGGGGTACGCCCCGACGACGATGACGAGCATTCTGGTTCAATCGAATAACCCAGGTCTGAATAAGAACAAAAGTACCGGGAACCCGATCACATGGCAAAACAAAGTAGTCAGAAATTTATAGCGAGGAACAGAGCCCCTCGAGTGCAAATTGAGTACGATGTTGAATTGTACGGTGCAGAGAAGACCATCCAGCTGCCTTTCGTGGCTGGCGTGATGGCTGATCTTTCTGGCAAGCCCGAAGATCCACTTCCTCCTGTAGGGGATCGCAAAGCCCTTGAGATCGACGTCGACAACTTCGATGAACGCATGAAGTCGATGAAGCCACGTGTGGCATTCCGGGTTCCCAACACCCTCACAGGCGAAGGCAATCTCAGTGTTGATTTGACCTTCGAGAGTATGGACGACTTTTCTCCAGCAGCTGTTGCCCGCAAAGTAGACGCTTTGCGTACCTTGCTGGAAGCCCGTACTCAACTTGCAAACCTGATGACCTATATGGACGGCAAGTCCGGTGCCGAGGAGTTGATCGGTAAGGTTTTGAATGATCCTGCCCTTTTGCAAACACTAGCTGCCACACCGAAGGAAGGTGATGCTGCTGCTGAAGAGAAGGACGAAAATAATGGCTGAAGCTGAAAAACAACCGGAAGTCGAAGCCGAAGAGGCACAGGTTGAAGCTATTGATCCCAATAACTTTGAATCTCTCCTCACTCAAGAATTCAAACCCAAGTCAGACAGCGCAAAAGAAGCCGTGGAAGGTGCAGTGGCAACACTGGCTGAGCAGGCTTTGGCAAACACGACGCTGATTTCAGACGATACGCTGAAGTCAATCGAGTCAATTGTTGCCGAACTTGACCGCAAACTTTCCGAGCAAATTCAAACGATCCTTCACCACGAAGATTTCCAGAGCCTGGAAGGCACCTGGCGCGGACTTCATTATCTCGTCAATAATACTGAGACTGACGAAATGCTGAAGATCCGGGTGATGAATATCTCCAAGAAGGAACTGAGTAAGACCCTGAAAAAATACAAGGGTACGGCTTGGGATCAGAGCCCGGTCTTCAAGAAAATCTACGAAGAAGAATACGGCCAGTTCGGTGGTGAGCCTTATGGTGTGCTGATTGGTGATTACTACTTCGACCATACGCCACCAGACGTGGCACTTTTGAACGAAATGGCAGAGATCGCCGCGGCGGCTCATGCTCCGTTCATTGCAGGTGCAAGCCCTAGCCTCTTCCAAATGGAATCCTGGCAAGAACTCTCAAACCCCCGCGATCTCACCAAAATCTTCCAGACACCAGAATATGCCGCATGGCGATCACTACGAGAATCTGAAGATTCCCGTTATATCGGTCTTGCAATGCCGCGTTTTCTGGCCCGGTTGCCTTATGGCCCGCTTACTGAGCCAGTGGATGAGTTTGATTTTGAAGAGGACACATCAGGTGCCTCCTCCTCAAAGTACGTCTGGTCCAATTCTGCTTTTGCAATGGCAACCAATATCACCCGTTCATTCAAAATGTACGGCTGGTGCTCCCGCATCAGAGGTGTTGAATCTGGTGGCGCTGTTGAAGGTCTACCCTCACATACGTTCCCAACGGATGACGGCGGCGTGGACATGAAGTGTCCAACTGAGATTGCTATCACTGACCGCCGTGAAGCTGAACTTGCAAAGAATGGCATGATGCCATTGTTACACCGAAAGAATTCAGACTTAGCCGCGTTCATTGGCGCACAGTCTTTGCAGAAACCAGCAGAGTATACGGACCCTGATGCGACAGCAAATGCGAACCTTGCAGCTAGGTTACCTTACTTATTTGCAAGTTGTCGGTTCGCTCATTATCTAAAATGTATTGTTCGAGACAAGATTGGCTCGTTCAAAGAACGTCAGGATCTTCAGAACTGGCTGCAAGATTGGATCATGCGTTACGTAGATGGCGATCCTGCAGGCTCCAGTGAGCAGACAAAGGCGGAAAAGCCTTTGGCGTCAGCCGAAGTGGTCGTCGAAGCCGACGATTCAAACCCAGGCTACTACAGCGCGAAGTTCTTCCTGCGTCCTCATTACCAGTTAGAAGGTCTGACGGTTTCCTTGCGACTGGTTTCAAAGCTTCCGTCAGCCAAGGGAGGATAAACCTCAGGCTGACGCGGAAGACGGCAGCGTTTTTTATCAACCCATCCAAAACGCTGTTAATCGGCACTACGCCTCATGCGGCAAGCCGTTTAGTGCCACAACAACGTAAGCAACAAAAAGTGGAGCAAGCGTCATGTCAATTGATGCATATGTAATCTTCGAGGGGCCCGGTGCCGGTGCTATCGCCATTGAAGGCGAAACACAAGATGACGAAATGGCCAAAAAAAAGGCTTTCGAAATCGCCACTTTCAGCATGGGTGCTGAAAACACTATGGACATCGGTTCCATGCGTGGCGGTTCTGGCGCTGGTCGCGTGAAGTTTAAAGAATTCCAGATTGAAAAGAAAAGTGACCGCGGTTCGCCAGGCCTTTTCCTTGCTTGTTGTAACGGTGGTATTTACGAGACCGTGACACTTTTGCTTCGCCGTTCAGGTGGTGCATCCGGTAAGGCTGGTGTGATCTTCCTTACCTTCACAATGAAGCTGGTTGCCATCAAGGAAATCAGCTGGGAAGGTAACGACGAAGAGTGTAAAGAATCCATCCAGATGGAATACGGTGCTGTTCAGATTGATTACACCATGATGGATACCACTGGTGCGATGGGCAAGACACTTACCGAAAAGTGGAGCCGCATCAAGAATACTCGCGACCTCGTCGTCAAATAATCGAGTATTTTCCCTACCTTATCTGTTTGCCGGGGCTTCCCCGGCAAACCTTCCTCATCGCAATAGTCTGGAGTGATCCCGTATGCCTGCGAAGGAACATCTAGCCACAGGTAATTTACAAGAAGCGCTCAAGATCACTCAGGAGCAAGTGCGAAAAAAGCCTGAGGACGTAAAAGAACGCATCCTCCTTTTCCAGCTCTATTGCGTCAATGGAGACTGGCTCAAAGCCAAAAAACAACTTCCAATCATCCGGCAGTTTGATGAAAGTGCTGTGCCTATGGTGGAGACTTATTCCCGCTTGCTGGATATGGAGCAATTGCGCGAAGAAGTCTTTTCAGGTGACAAGACGCCCCTGCTCTTTGGCGAACCCAAAGAATGGCTTTCTTTCCTGGTTCAAGCCCTCAAGTTCGATAGTGAGAAGAACGAACAAGCGGCAATTGAGCTTCGGGATAAAGCCTTTGAAGAAGCAGACGCTATTTCTGGAACCATCAATGGTGAAAAGTTCGAGTGGCTGGCAGATGCCGATCCGCGACTTGGCCCCGTTCTTGAGCTTATGATGAGCAACGCCTATTACTGGGTTCCGTACTCCGCAATCAAATCCATCAGAATTCCAGAGCCTCGTGATCTGCGGGACATGTGCTGGACACCTGTGAACCTTCTTTGGGTCAATGGTGGCCCTGCAAATGGTTTCATTCCAACACGTTACGTTGAGACTGTTCATTCAGACGACCCAAACCTCAAGCTTTCCCGTTTAACTACCTGGAACGAAGACAGACCGATCGGGCAACGTATGTTTGCGCATGAAAGCGCAGAGATCCCTCTGCTTGAGGTGCGAGCGATCAACTTTGACACTGAACTGGATATTCATAAGGACATCGGCCCCGTAACGGGCGCAGATGATGCCGCATCTTCAACGGAGGGAGGCCATGGCTGAACGCCCTCTTGCTGATCGGTTGGTCCCGTCTTTGTTGGATCGTCTTACAGATGACAACCCGTTTCAGCAGGTGGAGCCTCGCGAAGCCCGTGTCACCAGTTCGGTTAATCTTCGGTATTCCATTCAACGTGATTTGGAGTGGCTTTTTAACACAACCCGCCTGGCATCAGACATTGATTTGGCACCCTATCCCGAAGTCCAGTCCTCCGTCTTAAATTTTGGAATTCCAGACCTAGGCGCGATGACAAGCAAAAGTGCTGAAGAGATTGAAGACATCTTGCATGAGGCAATCGTACATTTCGAGCCTCGCCTTATCGCAGATAGTCTTTTGGTTTCTATCGTTGAACCTAATAAGCCACGCCGCTCCAATCGTCTGGACTTCCAGATTGAAGGGCAGTTGTGGTCCCAACCTTTGCCACAAGCCTTGTACCTGCGCACTGAGTTCGACCTTGATGTGCATGCGGTGCAAATAGCTAAACCGCGCCAGCGAGGTTCTTGACATGAAGCCTTGGCTGCTTCCGTATTACAACAGAGAATTACAGCATATTCGCGAAAGTGCCTCTGAATTTGCAGAGGCTTACCCCAAAGTCGCCGGACGTCTTGGGTTGAGCGGTTTCGACTGTGCAGATCCGTACGTTGAGCGTCTTCTGGAAGGCTTTGCGTTCTTAACCGCGCGTGTTCAATACAAGCTGGACGCCCAATTCCCTCAGTTTACGCAGCACCTTCTGGAAATGGTGTATCCTCACTTTCTGGCGCCAGTTCCATCCATGCTTATCGCAAGTTTGGAGCCGGATATGACGCAAGGCTCCCTGAAGGATGGGTATGTGATCCCTCGCGGAACGCAGTTACGCAGCCGCAAGAGTGCCCGCGGAGCGACGCCTTGCATCTATAACACTGCCCATGAAACAACCCTTTGGCCAATTACGATAGAGGCCATCGATTATCTGGCGAGCCCAAGTGAACTGGCCGCTCAAAAGGTTGAAGTGAAAAATGGAGCAAAAGCTGGACTTCGTATTCGACTGAAAACGGTTGGCAACATCCCGTTTAATGAGCTCGCACTGGACGAACTGCCGCTGTACCTGCGCGGTGGAGGCTCGCAACCGGTGAAGCTTTATGAGCAAATCATCGGCAATTGCACTGGCGTTTCGATCCGTCCAACAAGTTTGCCTACTCCCTGGGAAATCAGTCTGTCCCCCGAGATCGTGAATACGCGTGGGTATGGAGATGAAGATGCGCTTCTTCCTTATGGTCCACAATCCTTCAGCGGGTACCGTCTGTTGCAGGAGTACTTCGCATTTCCGCATCGTTTCCTGTTTGTTGAACTGACCAATCTGCAACCTGCCGTTCGTCAATGCGAGACGGATGAAATGGATATCTTCCTGCTCTTTGATCGGATTGACAAAGATCTGGAACGTGCTGTTGATCGCGCCAACATCTCATTGTTCTGCACGCCCGCAATCAACCTGTTCTCAACGCGCCTTGACCGTTTGCATATCAACGATAAGCGCAGCGATCATCATGTGGTGCCAGACAGATCGAAACCGCTCGACTACGAGATTTATCAGTTACAAGAGGTTGAAGGGTTCAGCTCGCAAGGCGATGCCCCACAGATCTTCAAGCCGTTCTACAGCCTATCAAGTACACAAGACTTACAAAGTGAAGGCGCCTATTACACGGTAAATCGCAAACAGCGGCTTGCGACGGCCAAACGCCAGATGACAGGTGGGCGGAGTAATTATCTTGGCACTGAAATTTTTGTCAGTCTCGTAGATGCGAAAGATGCTCCCTATAATCTGGCACTCAACCAGCTGGGCATCCGCGCACTTTGCACAAACCGGGATCTGCCATTGATGATGCCGATTGGTGCGGGAAAGTCGGATTTCTCCCTTCCGGAAGGTGGGCCAGTTGAAGCGGTCAAATGCATTGATGGTCCTAGTCGCCCACGTCCCTCAAACATCTTTGGTGAGACCGCATGGCGTTTCATCAATCATCTCTCACTGAATTACCTCAGCATTGCAGACAACAACGATACAGATGGTGCACAAGCGCTGCGTTCCATCCTACATTTGTATGCGCCACTGGGTGACAGTTCCACAACACAACAGATCGACGGCGTACGCTCGATCAAATCCACACGAGCTGTTCGCCGCCTCCCCGGACAAGGCCTTTCATCCGTGGCGCGCGGACTTGAGCTCAACATTACGCTTGATGAAGCTGCCTTTGAAGGCACGGGTGTGTTCTTGCTTGGTGCTGTGCTCAATGAGTTCTTTGCTCGTTACGTTTCGATCAACAGCTTCACCGAGACAGTGATCAGATCCAACGTACGCGGTGAAGTGATGCGCTGGCCCTGCCAGATCGGGAGGCGTCACAGATTATGACCGGCTCGCAAACACCACCTCCCCCCGGCTCATCTGGCCCACCCAAACCACGCGATGGGCAAGGCGCATTGCCCGTACCGGTTAAAGCAGACGTAACGCCTGAAGTTCGGTGGAAGCAGCGTTTGCGCTCGGCTGAGAAAGATTACCTCAGTTACGAATTTTTGCCTTTGGTGCGGCTTATTGAGTGTTCTAACCCGGATATGCCTCGGATCGGAACGTCACGACGCTGTCAGGATGATCCTGTTCGATTTTCTCATGAACCGCATTTGCAGTTTGAAGCCTCAACAATAACGGCATTCAAGCAAGGTGTTGGAACAAACCCATGCCGACTAACCAGCCGGTTTTTAGGGCTATTTGGACCCAACGGTCCAATGCCGCTTCATCTGACTGAGTATGCCTTTAAGCGGGAACATCAACACCGCGACACCACTATGCGTGCATTCGCGGATGTCTTTCACCACCGTATCCTGAGCTTATTTTACCGCGCGGCGATTACGGGAGAGCCCGCGTTCAGCTTTGATCGCCCCGAACAAGACCGGTATTCGATCTATACCGGAGCGCTCGCGGGATTTGGACCAACTGAGTTTCGGCATCGTGATGATCTGCCGGATGTGGTGAAGTACCACTTCGCTGGCCGTCTCGCCTTGCAAACGCGCGGGGCTGATGGATTGCTGGCTATTTTGAGCTGTTACTTCAACCTTCCTGTGGCTCTGGAAGAGTTTATCGGAGAATGGCTGTATCTACCCAAAAATCAAGTGACGGCCCTCAACGGCTTTCGCAATGCCGGGCTTCTCGGTGTTGGAGCTGCACTGGGGGGGCGTGTTTGGTCCAGCGACACAAAGTTCCGTGTGGCGTTCGGTCCTCTGAGCTTACGTGACTATGAAGGTCTGCTTCCTGATGGTGTTTCCATGCCGCGTTTGCTTTCAGCCGTCAGAGCCTATTGCGGCGATGAACTGGAGTGGGATGTGGCTCTTGTCCTTAAGCGCAATCAGGTGCCGACTACCCGGCTTGGACAATATGGAAAGCTTGGCTGGACCACCTGGTTGTCTCCTAAAAAACAAGGCGATCCGGTCCGAGATCTCAATTTACGCCCACGACAAGTCACTGAAAAATCAAAAGCATCTGTTCACAACAACAATCGTGCGAAGGCTGCCTAGGAGTTCCCATGAGTGATATCAAACGAGCGTCCCTCTTCGGTAAATTGAATCCGACCTGCTATCAGGCAATCGACAGCGCTACGACCTTTTGTAAGATGCGCGGCAATCCTTATGTGGAGTTGGAGCACTGGTTCCAGCAGTTGTTGAGCGGTCAAGATTCAGATCTGCACCGCATCTTGCGGGATGCAGAGATCGATGAGGCCCGGCTCGCAAGTGATCTCACCAAAGCCTTGGACAAGTTGCCTCGAGGAGCCAGTTCAGTCAGCGATCTGTCTCAGCACGTGGAAGAGGCCGTTGAACGCGGTTGGGTTTATGCCACTTTGATGTTTGGTGATAATGCCATCCGCAGCGGTTACCTTCTGATTGGCATCCTAAAGACCCCGGGCCTTCGCAATACGCTCTTTGGCATTTCGCGTCTGTTTGAGAACATTTCAGCCGATGATGTTGCGACACGATACAAAAAGATCACAGAGGGCTCTCCTGAAGAGGGAAAAGCCAAGGATGGAACGCAACTTGATGCTGGCGAACAGAAAGCCACTGCTCCGGGGCTAAAGTCAGCTGATGAGGCGTTAGACGCCTATTGCACAGACATCACGGCAAAAGCAAAAGCTGGACAGCTGGATCCGGTTATTGGCCGTGAAGAAGAAATTCGCCAGATCATCGATACGCTGATGCGCCGTCGTCAAAACAATCCGATCCTAACTGGTGAAGCGGGTGTTGGTAAAACGGCAGTGGTCGAAGGTTTAGCCATCCGCATTGCAGAGGGCGACGTGCCCCCATCCATCAAAGATGTGCGCGTTCTGTTGCTTGATGTCGGGTTATTGCAGGCTGGTGCTGGCGTAAAAGGCGAATTTGAAGATCGCCTTCGCAAGATACTGGATGCGGTGCGTTCCTCTGTGCAACCGATCATCCTGTTCATTGATGAAGCTCACACGCTCATTGGTGCAGGCGGTGCTGCGGGAACCGGTGATGCAGCCAACCTCTTGAAGCCAGCCCTTGCCCGTGGTGAGCTTAGGACGATCGCAGCAACAACCTGGTCTGAGTACAAGAAGCACATTGAGAAGGACCCTGCCCTTGCTCGCCGCTTCCAGAACATTTTGGTCGAAGAACCAGATCCAGACAAAGCCGTTGCAATCATGCGCGGTGTAGCTGCGATGCTTGAAGAGCATCATCAGGTCCAGATTCTAGATGAAGCGCTTGAGGCTGCCGTACATTTGTCTATGCGTTTTATTCCAGCACGGCAGCTGCCAGATAAGGCAATCAGCCTGATTGATACAGCGTGTGCCCGTGTTGCTCTTTCACAGCATGCGACCCCAGCCGCTGTAGACGACTGCCGTAAGCGTCTCGTTATGATTGAGACAGAACGAGATATCCTTGAACGAGAGGCGCAGTCCGGGTTTGATGTCGGAGACAAGCTAACTGACGTGCACAAGAAGCTTGCAGAGCTTGAGAAAGAACGCGAGGCTCTTGAAGCAGAATGGCTGAAAGAGCAATCACTTGTCACAGAAATTCTCAAGCTGCGTGAGGTGTTCCGCCAGACCAATGGAGATGAGAATGCAGATACGGCTCCAATCAAGAAAGAGCTGGATCAGAAACTTGAGGAACTGACCGAACTTCAAGGTGAGCATCCCCTCATTCTTCCTGAAGTAGATAGCCAAGCTGTCGCAACGATTGTTTCTGACTGGACGGGTATCCCAACCGGGCGCATGGTCTCTAACGAGATTAAGACTGTGTTGCATCTGAGCGATATCCTCAGGAAACGGATCATCGGTCAGGATCACGCCATGGAGGTGATCGCTCGCCGCGTAAAAACCTCCCGTGCTAATCTTGATAACCCAAGTCGCCCTATTGGTGTGTTCCTTCTGGTTGGACCAAGTGGGGTTGGTAAAACCGAGACAGCCTTAGCGCTTGCAGAGACCCTTTATGGCGGTGAGCAGAACCTTATTACCATCAACATGAGTGAGTTTCAGGAGTCCCATACAGTCTCCACGCTCAAGGGCTCTCCTCCAGGTTATGTAGGCTACGGTGAAGGCGGCGTTTTGACGGAAGCTGTGCGCCGCAGACCTTACAGCATTGTGTTGCTGGATGAGGTTGAGAAAGCCCACCCTGATGTGCACGAACTCTTCTTTCAGGTCTTCGACAAGGGCATGATGGAGGACGGCGAAGGCCGGAAGATCAACTTCAAGAACACTTTGATCCTGCTGACCGCCAATGTAGGCAGTGACCTCATTTTGGATATGTGCGCAGACGAAGATCTGACACCGGATCCAGAGGGAATTGCCAAGGCTTTAAGACCCCCACTCCTGAAGGCCTTTCCAGCCGCCCTTTTAGGCCGGCTTGTAACTGTGCCTTATTATCCTCTGAGCTCTCCTGTCATTCATAAGATTATCAATCTGCAACTTGGCCGGATTGGTGATCGTATCCTTGAAAACCACAATGTGACGTTCACTTGGGATGACTCAGTTGTTGCTTTGATTGAGAGCAGGTGCGCGGAAATTGAGAGTGGTGGTCGTATGATCGATGCGATCCTGACCAACACCCTTCTCCCGGATATCAGTACAGAGTTCCTTAAGAACATGAGTGAAGACAAGAAGATCACAGAACTCAAGGTTCTGACTGATGGTGATGCATTTGACTACAAGTTCAAGAAGTCACCTGTGGCTAAAAAAGATAAACACAAGAAGAAATAGGCCCTTCACAGACCATTCAGATAAATCTGAAAGCAAAATCAAAACATAGTCTTATTACTTTTTTTACCACAGAAACTAACTGAAACAAAACACGTCGGAACTACTTTTCCAAGTGACGAGGAGTCCAACGATGCAGAAAGTTAAACAATCGGCGAGGAGACGGTCGACACGCATTCCTGCGTGGCGTCTTACTTTGCGCCGTATTGTTCGTTCTGATACCTTTCAGTACACCTTTCTCATCTTGATTGTTGTCAACGCCATCAGCTTGGGTCTGGCGACGTCTCCTTCCGTGCGACGCTTGACCGGTGATGGTCAGATCATTTTTGACGATGTGATTATCGGACTTTTCATCTTGGAATTTGTTCTGAAAATCATGGCGTTTGGCACGCGGTTTTTCAAAAGCTGGTGGAACATCTTCGACATTTCAGTGGTTAGCTTCTCACTGCTCCCACAGTCGGGTTATCTCAGCGTTCTGCGTGCCCTTCGGGTTATGCGGGCCATGCGTGTCCTGTCCTTCCTGCCACAATACCGGCAAGTGATGCAGGCGTTGTTGGACGCATTGCCTGGCATGTTCTCCGTGATGATCGTTCTGGCGCTGATTTATTATGTGTTTGCGGTGATGGCGACTGGCCTGTTCGGCGCAAGCTTCCCGGACTGGTTCGGAGACATTGGCCGATCCTTGTACTCGCTGTTCCAGATCATGACGTTAGAGAGCTGGTCCATGGGGATCGTGCGTCCCGTAATGAAGATCTATCCCTACGCCTGGGCTCTTTTCATACCCTTTATCTTCCTGACTGCATTTGCGGTACTCAACCTGTTTATCGGTCTGATCGTCAGCTCCATGCAAGGCATCTATCAGGAAGAACACAGTGAAGACGTCGAACGCCTTCGCCTCCTCGTATCCGCAGAAAACCGTGCAATCGCCGCTCAATTGGAAGCTGCGCAGTTACAGGTAATCAAAACCCTCGAACGTCTTGAGGACCAGATAGAAACCAATAAGAGAGATTCTGATGAGTGACTCTGACAAGGACGATGATCTTGATGCACTGCTCAATGACATCATAGAGGAAAGTGATGCTCCCACAGAAGGTGAAACCGCTGAAGGTGCATCTGCAAGTGTTTTTGAGCCAGATTTTGGCGAGGTCACATGTGAAGCCCCAAAGCTCAACATCACGCTGGATAGTCCATTCCATCTTGCCGTGATCGGTGATTTTTCTGGTCGTGCCAACCGTATGGCTCTTTACAATGCTGATGAGCTCGCTGTGCTCAAGGGGCATAATGTTGATGTCGATACTGCAGAAGATCTCCCTGCCCGTTTCAAGATCAACATCGAACTTGACCTTGCTGGTGATGAAAAAGTCATTCGGTTTGAACCGAACTGCATTGAAGACTTCCACCCTGACGAAATAATCGATGAATTCGAGATATTTGATGAGCTGAAGGCGCTGCGTTCTTCCCTCAAGAACCCCGGAACTTTCAGCAATGCGGCTGCAACCATTGATGAGTGGCTGGAGAACAAAGGCGAAAAGCCTGTCTCACAGCGCAACTCGCGTGGATCAGTCATTCCAGTTGACAAGAAGCTGAGTGACTTTTCAGCTCTCATTGATCGCCCCGTTGAAGAACATGAAGAGGCCGACGACTTTACAGATCTGATTGGTAAGATTGTCTCGCCCCACATTACTCCAGCCGACAACCCACAGCTCGATGATTACCTTGAGATCGTCGAGACTGTGATGACCACAACACTGCGTAAAATCCTTCAAAACGCTGACTTCCAGTCTTTGGAGAGTGTTTGGCGCGTTATTGATATGTTGTCACGCCGAATTGAGACCTCAACGGCGCTCAAGATAACGCTCTATGACATTTCTGCGGAAGATTTTGCAAGAGACCTCAGCGCCACCAACAAGCTTGAAGAAACAGGTTTGTATCGTCTGTTCGTAGAAAATGCGTTGCAGGATGAAGGTGTTGGCACGCCGAGTGCTATTGTTGGCCTTTACACATTCGACATGACACCACCTCACGCAGAGCTTCTGGGGCGTATGTCAAAGATCTGTGCGCATGCGCATGCACCTTTCCTGACATCCCTGGACCGTAACAATGCCACCAGAAAATTTGCTGAGCTTCCTAAGATTACCGAAAAGACGTGGCAGAGTCTGCGTGCCATGCCAGAAAGCAATTACATTGGCCTGAGCTTGCCACGCTTCATGCTCCGAATGCCTTATGGCGCCAAAACTGACCCTATTGATGCATTCAACTTTGAAGAGTTTGACGAGCAAGTTGGCCTGAAAGCCATGTTGTGGGGCAATCCTGCAGCCCTGATTGGTCTTGTGCTTGCAAAAGACTATGAGACCAATGGCGGCGGCATGAAGCCAGGATCGATCCTGACACTCAACGAAATGCCCTTCCACTACGTTCACGACCAGTATGGTGATCAGGTTGCCTTACCCTGTACTGATCGCATGATCAGTCATCGCAGCGTCGAGCCACTAATGAGACAGAGCTGGATGCCCATTGTCTCTATGAAGGGGCAGCCCGAAGTTCGCATAGCCTCTCTTGATGGCCTAGCTGGTGACACGATTTCTGGACGCTGGTGCGATCAGATTGCAGTGACCAAAGCTGCCGAGACACCAAGCCCAAGCGCTGGTGCCCGTGTCAGCATCAGTGGTGGCGACGGCTTAACCCCAGGTATTCAGGCAACAAAAGGTGCTGTTGTTGTCGAGACCATCATTGATCCTAAGAAAACACCAGAAACCATCTTCAGAATTGAGGCTGATCCGCCAGAACCTCAGGTAAGTGAACCTGAAGCGGCAGAGGAAGAAGAAGACGAGGTTGAAGAGGCACCAGTACCTGCGCCAGCTGCAGCAGCTGCCCCGCCTGCGCCTGTCCACGACACAACAGAGTTGGACAACCTCCTAGCCGATCTTTCAGCAGATGATGAGGAAGAAGCGGATGAAGAGGGTATGGATCCGGAACTCGAAGCACTGCTTGCTGATCTATAACAATTGATAATGGAGTTTCAAATGGCTGAACTCATTGAGATAGAAGAAGTACCTGAGATTTACGTCATGGAGTACGGCGGCAACTATTATCTTGTTCGCGGCGCCGCTTACCTTGACCAAATCCTGTTTGGCAAAGAGCCACTCAGCTTCCCCGTACTCATCAAATCCGTCAAAACCTGGGATGAGGTTCTCGTGAATTGGGAGAATACCGGGGGCTCCATGCCCTGGATCCTCAATCCCAGCATTGTTGAACGGATGGAACGAGACAATCGCAAACTGACCTCAGACAGCTTCAACGCCTGAGACCGAACGAGAAACGTTTTAGAAATAGGCAGGTCCTGGAATGTGTGCGAGCAAAGTAACTGAAAATCGGCTGTTCACGATCAGCTTCGATGGTGGAGATGACAGCTTCCACCTTTGGAAGATGAAGATGACCAGCGAAATGAGTGAGCTCTACGAAATGGTCGTAGATTGCCGATCATTCGAGCATGACCTGAGCCTTGATAAGATGCTTGGGCAGACGCTTACGCTTGAAATGAAAAAAGTGTCCGGCACAAGCCTGTCTTCTGACCAGTATCTGAATGGGTTTGTAACCAAGGCCATCTATACGGGACAAGATCATGGCTATTCAACTTACCGGCTTATTGTACGCCCGTGGCTTTGGTTTTTGACCCTCACCAGCAATTGCCGGATCTTCCAGGAAAAGTCGACGCCAGACATCTTGAAAGAAGTCTTTCAGGAAGCAGGTTTTACTGACTTCAAAAACAAGCTGAGTGACAGTTATGATCCCCGGCCCTATTGCGCTCAGTTTCAAGAAACCGACTTCAACTTTATCTGCCGCCTGATGGAGCAGGAAGGGATCTATTATTACTTTGAGCATGAGGACGGTCAACACACCATGGTATTGGCAGATTCCTATAGCGCTCATGAAGACATCAAAGGCGAGTCCAGCCTTCCCTTTTATTCTGAGGAAGACCATTTCCGTCGCGGAGCTGATCACTTTTGGGATTGGCGACACAATGAAGAGATCCAGACAGATGAAGTTGAAATCAATGACTACGATTTCACTAAGCCCACGAGTGATTTGAAAGCTAATGCTAGCGAAAAGAAGTCCCACCAGCTTTCTGGCCGCACGCGTTACATGTATCCAGGCCATTACGAGGAAGTCAGTGTAGGTGAAAAGCGAGCCAAGGTGCGCGTTGAAGAAGCCAGTGCGGCTTATGCCAAGGTATATGCTCGCGGCAACGTCCGTGGATTGCGACCCGGATACCTTTTCAAATTGGATCAGTTTTCAGACGACCCAAGTCAAGAAAAAGAATACCTGATCACGAAGGCGATCTGTGAGGTCTCAATCGAGTTTGCGCGCGATGAAGAGCAGGAATTTTATGACGCAATCACCTACGAGATTGAGGCGGTCGATTCCAGCGTTCAATACCGTAAAGCCTCTACTACACCCTGGCCTAATATGAACGGGTTGCAGTCCGCAGTTGTTACTGGCGCGGATGGTGAAGAGATCTGGACCGATGAGTATGGCCGGATCAAGGTGCAGTTCCATTGGGATCGTGACGGACAGAACGATGACAAATCTTCTTGCTGGGTGCGTGTAGCGCAAATGTGGGCTGGTAAAGGTTGGGGTGGTCTCCACATTCCCCGTGTTGGGCAGGAAGTCCTCGTTGATTTCTTAGATGGTGATCCCGACCGACCTATTGTTGTGGGCAGTGTTTACAATGGAGAGCAGACTGTTCCTTATGACCTGCCCGGTGAAGCCACAAAGTCTACGCTTAAGAGCGAGACATCCAAGGAAGGCGGCGGGAACAACGAGTTCTTGTTTGAAGACAAGAAAGATGAGGAACTCGTTCAGCTCACAGCTGAGAAGGACTACGAGCGCACCGTTAAAAACAATGAAACCGTCAAGATTGGTTTCGACAAGCAAGAAGATGGTGACCAGACAATCGAGGTCTATAACAATCGCAGTCTGACGGTTGATCAGGGTGACGAGACCTACACCATCAAGACCGGTGGCCGAACCACAACCGTCGAAAAAGACGATGCCCTCTCAGTCAAATCTGGCAACCATACAATCACAGTTGAGAGCGGCGACCAGAGCATCTCTATGAAGCAAGGTGCGCAGACTGTTGAAGCCATGAAAGACATCGGTGTGACCTCGCAAACCGGCGATGTGAAAGTGGACGCATCTGCTGGATCGGTGAAGGTCTCCGGAACTCAAGCCATTGAGCTCACCTGTGGTGGCAGCTCGATCAAAATGGATCCCATGTCCATCACCCTCACCGCTGGCCCCAGCTCTCTCAAACTCGAAGCCGCTCAGGCTGAGCTGAAAGGCTTGATGGTGACCGTAAAGGGTGATGTTCAGGCGACCGTTGACGGGACATTGACCACCTTAAAGGGTGCTGGCATCACGACGGTACAAGGTGCTCTCGTCAAGATTAACTGAGGCGCATTATGGAAAATAGCGTGACAAATACTACACTGCTCCTCAACTCCTACAAGGATCTACTGGAGAAGAGACCTTTAGAACTTGGAGATGAAGCAGTACCATTGATAGAGGGACAGAAGCCTTCTATCGAAGTTGTGGATACCTTGGCAGAAGCGGAGCTCATGTCTGATGCCATTAAGGTTCTCGCTCACGCCCTGAGTAAACCACGCGCAGTGTGGTGGGCCAGTCAAGTCAGCAGAGCTACTTTTCCGGAAGGCAGTCAACCACCCGATGAAGACGAAATAGCGCTGAAAGCCGCCGAAGACTGGGTCCGCAAACCCGAAGAAGACCTGCGCCGTGCAGCAATGAAAATTGCTGATGACGGAGGATATAAAAGCGCCGCTTCTCTTGCCGCGGCAGCGGCTGGTTGGAGTGGCGGTAGTATGGGATCTCCCGAATTTGACCCTGCACCTCCCCCAGAAAACCTAACTAGTATTGCTGTAGGGTCATCTATAGTTTTGTCTGTATACGACAGTAACGTGGAGGACCCTGAAGAGTTCTTAGTCAAAGCTTACAAGTTGGGACGAGCACTCGCAGATAATGAAATAGAGGCCCTATGAGTTTCCCAGCAGCACGCATGACAGACATGCACGTCTGTCCAATGGTGACCGGTATCGTTCCTCACGTTGGAGGCCCGATATCTCTTGGAGCACCGACGGTTTTGATCGGAAACTTACCAGCGGCGCGCATGACTGACATGTGCGTGTGTGTTGGGCCTCCAGATACAATTATGAAAGGCAGTGTCACCACTTTGATCGCCGGATTGCCGGCGGCGCGTATGCTGGATGTCACTGCTCACGGCGGCACCATCATCCTTGGCTGGCCCACAGTTTTAATCGGGGGCTGAGGATATGACTGATAACACGAGCATGGTTTTAGTACTCATTTTGACCAAGGGGCATGAGTTGGTCGACACAGGAAAATGCACGCGCATACTGCGACAGGAACGCTGCGTTATTGGACGTGGAAGCAGTGCGGATTGGATTCTACCCGATCCTGCAAATCAGCTTTCGCGCCGTCATTGTGTCGTTGAGTGGAACGACGGGGCCTATCGCGTCGTCGATACCAGCTCCAATGGAACCTTTGTTAATGATTGGGACGAACCAGTTCCCAACGGTGAGGCCTGTGGCCTTCAGGATGGCGATGTTATCAGAATCGGAAACTATTACATCAGCGCACAAATGTTGCCAGAAGATGCTGATGCCCGTCTGAAAGTGGATGACTTTCTTGCAGAACCTGAGAACCCTGATCCACTTGCAAATCTTCTTCCTAAAGAACTCGACATGGAGGATGACGACTGGGTCGATGACCAGATCGTTACCCCTGAAGACGAACTTTCCGAGGTTCTGAATGACCCACTGGAGTCTCCAGAATCTATTCTCAGAAAGGCGACTGAAACACTGGACTCCTACCCTGCCAGCGCCGGGAAAGAACCTATTCCGCCAGTTAGTTATGGATTTGAAGGATACAAATATTCCAGCTCAGTACCGTTTGAAAGTGAAAGCGGCATCTCAAGCGAAGAAGGTGCAAGTGCGTGGGATCACAACCGCACGGAATCCGATTCATTTAAATTGCCCAGAACGCATCACCAGACCATTCCTGAGGACTGGGATGTAGCCCCGAAAAAAGACATTCAGAACAAAGCTCGTAAACCAAATGACGATTAGCCACATCAAACGCATTGCGTACATTTTGCTTTTGAGTATCGGTCTGGCCTCCTGCTCCGCCGAGATGCCGATGCCTGTCATGATCACCACGACAGTCATCGCGGACAAGGAGTTGAACCAAAACGCAGATGGGATGTCGACACCTGTTCAGGTGAAGATCTTTTACCTTACGTCTGATGCCGAGTTTAAAACTCATGACTTTTTCACTTTGTTTGAAAAAGGGGACCAGGTTCTGGGCAAAAACCTGCTTGCTATGAAGGAAGTTTTCATAGCTCCCGACAAGATCATGAAGGTAGCAGTCAAGGTTGACCCCAGTGTGGCATTTGTCGCTGTGCTCGGTGCCTTTCGGAAAGTGGATACAGGAACATGGAGTTCGGTGATTATGGTTCCAAACAATCAGCCATCGAGCCTCATTGCGTATTTGAGCAAGCTTGAAATAACTCTGCAGCCCGACAAGACAGTAAAAGAAGGATGGTTCTATTAATGACCACTCATAACAAAGTTGTCTGGTCAGAAGGTCTGTTTCTACAGCCACAGCACTTTCAGCAGCATGATCGCTATCTGGAACAGCTGGTCAGTGACACTATCTCGAGCATTCGCCCTCACCCCTGGGGCCACACAGAGCTGAAAATCAATCAGGAAGCCCTGAAACTGGGCCAGTTTGCACTCAATTTCGCCAGCGGTCTGATGCCGGATGGTACGCCTTTCAAGATGCCACAGGAATGTGACGCTCCTGCGTCTATTCCAGTTCCTGAAAGCGTAAAAAATTCGGTCGTCTATCTTGCATTGCCTATTCGACAACCTGGTGCCTACGAATATGAATATCCAGGTGTGCAGGAAACAGCTGCACGCTATGTGGTGCATGAATCCGAGGCGCGAGATGCAATCACCGGCAGTGACGCCAGCGTCCAGATGGAAACTGGTCGGCTACGGTTCTCTTTTAAGTTCGACTTTGAGGATCTGGAAGGCTGGATCTGCTTGCCTATCGCTCGTGTGATTGAAGTGCGAGCAGATAAGCAAGTTATTTTAGATGACGAGTACATCTCCACGTGCCTCGCCTCACATTCCTCCTCTGTGCTTTATGGGTACATTCGCGAGATCTGGGGCATGCTGAGCCACCGAGCAGATGCGCTTGCAGGGCGAGTTTCAAACTCCGGCAGTAAAGGTGTTGCAGAGATTTCGGATTTTCTGCTTTTGCAGACCGTCAACCGTTATGAACCTCTCTACGCCCACTTTGCACAAACACCCTCGCTCCATCCTGAAGCACTGTATCGGATTTCGATCCAGCTGGTTGGTGAGCTTGCAACATTTACAGCGGCAGCCCGGCGTCCCTCAACACTTCAGCCTTATCGGCACGAAGCCCTGACAGAGACATTCGCTCCTGTGATTGCTCATTTGCGACAGCACCTTTCTGCTGTTCTGGAACAGACTGCCGTACCGATACCGCTGGAAGAGCGCAAGTACGGCGTTCGTGTTGGTATGCTGCTTGATCGCAGCCTGATCAAGTCGGCTCGGTTTGTGCTTGCGGTTAGTGCTGACCTGCCATCGGAAGTGATCAATCGACACTTCCCGGGGCAGATTACGATTGGATCTGTCGAACAGATCCGAGACTTTGTGAATTCCGCTTTGGCCGGCATCGCAGTGAAGCAACTGCCAGTCGCGCCAAGACAGATCCCGTACCACACGGGCACAGCATATTTCGAACTGGATCCGGCCTCATCACATTGGGACGAAATCCGTGTTTCTGGCGGTCTGGCGATGCATGTCGCGGGTGATTTCCCGAAACTTGTGATGGAACTCTGGGCGATCAGAGAGCAATAAGCGGCTAACGGACTGAGGAGTTGAGATTATGGCAAAGAAGGATTTCACTGCCCTTTCGGTGGACTCAGTCGACACTGTCATCTCGAGTGATGCTCCCAATCCTGATCATCCTGACGCCGGTAGCACCAACCTTCCGGCACAAACGCCTGCGGGCTATTGGTTCCTTGGCGCTGATGATATTCAATTCGTCCCACTTGGGAATAATCCTCTTATCAAAGCAGCCTCCAGTTTGTTGGCCTTAGCTGCCCGCTTGCGAAATCACGCTCAGCATCGTGATGTGAATGCCCTGCGCTCTCATGTTATTTCCGAGATCCGCTCTTTCGAACACAACGCTATGCTAAACGGTCTTTCTTCTAAGACCATTCGCATTGCCAGATATGTGGTCTGTGCAACCCTTGATGACATAATTCTCAATACTCCCTGGGGTAGTCGCAGCATTTGGGCAACGCAAAGCCTTGTCAGTAACTTCCACAAGGACGTGTCCGGTGGCGATCGATTTTATGATCTATTGAGAAAGACGCAGGCCAACCCAAGTCGTGATAAAGATCTTCTGGAATTATTGTATCTTTGTATTTCTTTGGGGTTTGAAGGACGCTTGCGGATCATGCCGCAAGGCAGCAATACGATGTCGCGCCTGCGTTATGGCATATCGCGCCTCATTCGCTCGCTGCGAGGAGATCAGGAAACCGATCTTTCACCTCACTGGAGAGGTGTTGAAGATGCGTATCGGCCTTTAAAGTGGTCTATTCCGGTGTGGGGTATCTTCTTTGGAGCAGCACTCCTCGCCCTGCTGATTTATGCCGTGCTTGCGCTTTGGCTTGGAGAGAAAAGTGAGCGCATTGCGTTCCAGTATGAGTCTTTAATCAACACAAGCCCAATTGATCTGACCCACCAACCTGCACCACCACGAGCAGCTCTACCGAACTTGCCACAACAACAGGCAGCACCTGGAACACCTTCCTCACCTCAAGTCGTTCGTAACAGTACGTTGCCTGCTTATCTGCAAGTTAGCAGGTTCCTTGCTCCTGAGATCCGGCAGGGTCTTGTTGTGGTGATGGATGTGCAAGGTAATGTGGTTATACGCCTGACGGGTTCTGGCATGTTCGCTACTGCTCGAGATACGCTCACTGCCCGCTTTATCCCAGTCGTCAATCGTGTGGCTGAAGCGGTGAACACGCAGCCTGGTACAATCAATGTAGTTGGCTTTTCAGACAATATTCCAATTCGAAATGCCCGTTATCCAAACAACGTTGCACTTTCCAAGGCACGTGCTCAGACAGTTGCAGATCTCATCAAGGTCAGACTGACAGACAAGACACGTGTCAAAGCCATCGGCAGAGGATCAGCTGATCCAATTGCAACCAATGCAACAGCTGAAGGGCGTGCTCAGAACAGGCGCATTGATATTACGCTTATTCCGCCTTCTGGCCAGGGAGGCCAGCAATGAAGAAACTCAAACGCTTTTTCCCCTTTTGGTTTGTTACGCTCCTCATCACACTAATATTGTGTGCGGTCATCTGGATTTATGGCCCAAGTCTATCGATCTTCGGCGCAAAACCTTTTGCGATGGCTGTCGTTCGTATGCTGATCGTCATGGGCCTTTTGATGATCTGGGCCGCGATCAATATTGGACGCCTTTCCCGGCGAGCAAGAGAAGCAGAAGCTAAGAACGAAGAAGAAGAGGAAGAGGAAGAGCCTGAAGTCGATCCTGAAGAGCTGGCGAAGAATGAAGCAGCGCTGGTCTCTGGCAAGGTTGAGAAGAGTCTGAACATTCTCAAGACTGCAAGTGTCGATGGTAAACTTGGCCGTAAGGTGATTTATCAGCTGCCCTGGTATCTGATGATTGGGCCAGAGGAATCTGGCAAGACCACTGCTCTTTTACGTTCTGGAATGAAGTTTCCACTGGCTCACAAACTGGGCCAGAAAGTGGATGCAGCGACGATTGAGCCCACTGCAGAATGCGAATACTGGTTCAGCAACAACGCGATCATCGTTGACAGCGCTGGCCGTTATACCATGCAGGACCAAGATGAGGTCATCGATGCTTCTGGCTGGAACACACTGCTTTCATTGATTAAGAAAAACCGCCGCCGTCAGCCGCTGAACGGCATGATCATTGCGATCAATCTTGCAAAGCTCGCAACAATGCGTTCGGATCAGCGTTTGGATATGGCGCGGACGGTCAAACAACGCTTCAAGGAAGCTGAGAAGCAACTGGGCCTTCGCTTTCCCATCTATGTCATGTTCACTAAGCTGGATTTGATCGCCGGTTTTGCCGACTACTTCCAAGTTCTTGGCAGGGATGAGCGCCATCAAGCCTGGGGTATGACTTTCCCCGTTGATGACGGCAAATCCTCCGAGAACGCGATCAGTCATTTTGATGAGGAATATGAGTTGCTCATGGAGCAGCTCAACTCGCGCGTCTACGACTATTTGAATAAAGAAACGGACATACAGCACAGAAGTCTGATCTTCAGCTTCCCGCAACAAATGGCCTCGCTGCGAACCGTGCTGAATGATTTCCTGACCGAGATGTTCCGACCCAATCGCTATGAGGACCGAAGCTTTTTGCGTGGGGTTTATTTCACCTCTGCAACCCAGGAAGGCCAGCCTGTTGATTTGCTTGCAGGTTCGATTGCGCATGCCTATGGGATTGGCCGACAGGCACTTCCCTCTGCTCCCTACGAGAAACATGCTTATTTTCTGGAGCGCTTGTTCTTTGACCTGATTTTTGGCGAAGGCAACCTTGCTGGCGAGAGCAAGCAGGTGATGCGCAAACAGAAGATCCGCAAGCGTCTCTCTTTTGCTGCTTGTGTGGTCGTTCTTGCATTTTTAACAACGGTTTGGGTCATCAGCTATGAGATGAACCAGGAAAACATCATCAACCGTGCCCAAGCTGACTTGAAAGAATACCCCAAATTTGCTGACCGAATTGATGCTGTACGCGTCAATGATGCCAACTATCTATCTGTGTTGCCGCTGCTGAACTACCTTCGAGACCTGCCAGGCGGCTTTGCGGATCAGCAAGTGAAACCGCCTCAAAATGAACGTTGGGGCCTTAACCAGATTCCGAATGTTTCAGAGGATGCGGATGCGCTTTATCACAACGGACTGGAGCGCTATTTGCGACCACGCATGATGCTCCGCCTTGAGCAGCAAATGGTCGCAAACATAGACAATCCAGAATTCCTGTTTGAAGCCTTACGGATTTATCTGGAACTGGCGGATAAAGGTCCGCTGGAACCGGAAGTTATTCAGCGTTGGGAAGAAACTGATTGGCAATCCCTTTACAGTGACCCTCGGCAAGTGACAGAGCGTGACCAACTCTCAAACCATCTTGCAGCGTTGCTGGACCAGCCCTTTAAGGTCCGAATTGATGTGAATACAGAGTTGGTTAGTCAGGTTCGAGAGATTCTGAATGCAACTCCAATCGCGGAGCTGGCTTATTCCTTTATCAAAGCAGGACAAGCCGCTCAAAGTCTTCCGGAGTGGCGTCCTGACGAAGCCGCTGGGTCTGCTGTAACACGCGTCTTCACACGGTCCTCAGGCAAACCTTTGAGCGAAGGTATTCCTGGCCTTTACACTTATGAAGGTTTCCGTGGTGTGTTCCTTCCTCAGTTGGTTGATAGCATTCAGAGCTTCGTTCGAGAAAGCTGGGTGCTCGGTCCAAACGGTCAGTTGGAAAACAAGGAAGAAACTGTCACCCGTATCGAACGTGGCGTTCTGGGGCTTTATCTGGATGACTACGCACGCATGTGGGATGCGATGCTGGCTGACCTGCGCATTGTGAAGTTCACAAGCCTGTCGCAGGCGACAGATGTCATTAACACCGCTTCCGGGCCCAATTCACCTATCCGCAATCTTCTCGTCTCAGTGGCTGAGCAAACACAGCTTACTCGGACTGAAGCTCCATCCAGTGCTACCGGCGTTGCCCAGAACGTTGCAGGCGGAGCAGCTCGTATTGCGCAGGAAGAAGCCCGCGCGACCACCAACCTGAGACAGCAGCAGCTTGTTGAAGTGCTTGGTGAAGCTGTTCCGACGAGTGAAGGTGGCCCGAAACCGGTTCCACCGGGCACTTCTGTGCAGGCGCGCTTTGAGCCTCTTGATAGTTTCACATTAGGGTCAGGGAGTGGCACCACTCCGCTCGACGCTTTGTTGATGAAGGTCACTGATCTTTATCGTGAACTTAACCGGATTTTGTTGGCTAACAACACTCAGCAAGACGCCCTTAGCTATATTCTTGGCGGCGGGAGTGATGCGGTTAAAACACTGAAGGATGAAGCACCTAATGTTCCTATGCCGCTGCAAAGCTGGATACTGGAAATGCTTCAGTTCTCCTCACAAGTTACCGTAAACGATGCCCAAAAAGCCATCAATGCAGCCTGGGATTCAGAGGTTTTACCTTTGTGCAGCAATGCTCTTTCTGGTCGCTATCCGGTGGCAAATGGTCAGCAAGCTTCGGTGATGCTGGACGACTTTTCGACCCTGTTCAAACCGGGCGGCAAGATTGAAGCGTTTTTCAATACCAACATCAAATCATTCGTCGATACCTCCTCCACACCGTGGAAATGGAGAGAGAGCGACAACGCCAAGATTGATGTCTCAAAAGACAGCCTTCAAGTCTTCGAAAAAGCTAACAATATTCGCAACGCATATTTCGCAAATGGGGGGGATAAACCATCTGTTGCATTCACGATGACACCCTTGGATCTGGACGTCGGATCAACCAGAGTTGCCCTCACCGTGGATGGGATAACAGTGAGCTATGCGCATGGTCCAACACGTCCGATTGAGTTGAATTGGCCTGGCGAAGGTGTACCAGCTGCAAGTCTCGCATTTTTCCCTGCGATTGCCGGAGAACCGAACTCCATCAATCTCAGCGGACCATGGTCCCTCTTTCGTTTATTGGAAAAGGCAAGCGTGACAAAAACTGAGCTACCCGATCAATACAAGGTGAGATTTACGCTTGGAAATCGATTTGCCACGTTCAACCTCATGGCCAACAGCGTGAACAATCCATTCTCAGCCAGGCTGCTTCAGAATTTCACCTGTCCTAAGGAGCTCAATACCTAAAAAACAGGTTTAGTGGTTCTCGATAATAATAAAACCAATTGGAGCCTCGAATGTCTGACGATCAACTAACGCCCCAACAACTTGAGTGGGTGAAATCAGTTTATAGAGCACTCGGCTGGACCTTTAAGGAACAGGATGAGGCTGAGCGTGAGACAGCCGCAGCAATCAAAGAAAAAGAAGAGAAAGAGATTGCACAGGCGACAGCTAAGACAAAAGCTGAAGACGACAAAAAAGTCGAAGCGGCTGTTACAGAAGCAACTGCTGAGCGCATAAAGGCAGAGAGTGATGAAAAACTCAAAGATGTCACTGCGCAACTCTCTGAGTTAAAAGCCGACGTTAAAGACCATTTTGTTCACGAGAATGAAGACACCGATGCAGATGCTCTGGCAGCGCTTGCAAGCCAGAGTAAGCAGCTTCTGGAACGTCTCAACTCTATTTACGGACATAAAAAGGATTTTGAGAATTATCCAAGCGAAGCGATTGCTTTTGATAAAAGCTATGAAAACGCGAAAGCGCTCATTCAAACCGCTGCTTTGGAGATCAAAACCAAAGACACGGATGGCGCACATAACAGCCTTATAGACGCAGAATCCACCGTTGATGATATGCAGACGCTTTGGCAAGGCGTTGTAGCCGCAGCCAAGAGCAAACCAGCAGATCCTCCTGTTCCGGCTGAGTTGAAGCCATATGTCATGGAAGTTGGTCAGGGTATCAAATCGATGACCGGCATTGGATTTTCCGGACCAGCAACACGCCTTGGAAAAACCTTGAAGGACGTCAGAGCAGCGAAGGTGCCCAAAGACGATCCTGCCTGGGAAATTCTACTTTATGAGAATGAAATGGCCATAGCTGCGGTTGGGGAGTTTGATCAGCTCAAGAACCATATTCAAAAGCTGGCGACAAGTTTGCGCAACTCCGGTGTTGCGGACGCTGCTGGCGACATTGAAACCACACTTGATAATTACATGTCGGACGCCTCCAGAACGGTCCCGACCATTCGCAGTCTGCTTAGTTCACTCAAAGCCTCCGCAGCACACAAGAACAGCATGAGAAAAGAAGCGCGGTGGGATGCAGCGCAGCTTGGTGAGCGTACAGAGCGCTTCCGCGATGATTTGAAAAAACTGGTCCTTTACGACAAGCAGGGAAATCTGGTCACCAAACCTGATGAACGTCGTGCGATCAAACGTGCAGGTGATGTTCCAGGCTTGAATCAGGACGTGATGATCCAAATTCCACGTCGCCCCAAAGATGCGAAGGAAATTCCGCGCAAAACCATCGACAGTCTTCTTCAAACATTTGACTTTCTTGATGAGTTGAAAGCATCCGGTGTGACGGGTGTGGAAGATATTGCTGTTGAGGAGTTCCTGAAAGCTGAAGCAATCCTTTCCGGTATTCAGAAGGATCCCGGTGCCTATAAAAAGCTGACTAAAAACCTAGATAAGCTACGCGAGAAAATCGACAAGATCTCGAAAGGCAAGGAAGGTGCTTATTACATCGAAGAACGGTTGCGTCTCACGGATGACATCGATGAACTGGAAGAAGAAGCCCTCTCCATGAACATCGAAAAAGCACTGGCTTCATGCACTGAGATGGAAGCCAAGCAACTACATCCGCTCGAAGAAGGTGTTCGTAAGGCCGTCAAAAACCGAGAGTTGTTCGACACCAAAGTTAAGATCATCGAGAACCAGTTTACAGAAATTCCAAAACTGCTTGCACAAATGGGGAAAGCAGACCCCAGCCTTGCCAAGATGGTTGGTTCTCTATTCGCGCCAGATGAGATCAAGCAATATCATGGTGATCTGGATGTCTTTTTCGATCAAGCGAAAGACCTTGCCTACAACGCAACCACAAACGACGAACTAGCCCATTCACTTGATCTGGCGAACCGCCTGATCTTCCGCGTCGACCGTTTTGTCCACGAGCTGGAAGGCCAGTTGAGCCATCTTCACAAGCTTGCTGAGATGGAGAAGAAAGGCGAGAAAATCACAGATGCAGATCGCTTTAGTAAGGCAGAGCTGAAGTACTTCAAAAAACTGGAAGTCGATTACAAGAAGGGTGTTGCCCGACAGAAAGATCAGAAGGAAGCTAAGAACGCCTTCCTCACCAAATCCGGCCCGCTTAAAGATGAGCTGGATATGATGACATCGAAAGATATATCCATCAAGCGTATCCTTGCTTACTACAAGGGTGTTGATCGCGTTGACCCCAGCAAGTTTGATACATCTCGTTTGAAAGAACTTCGCATGGAAATCGCGGAGCTGGAAGATCAGTCTGACGCTTCTCATACGCACAAAGAAAACCTTGCTAAACTGAAAGAGCTGGAAGGTGCTCTGGACGCAATGCGTGGTGAAATTACGGGTTTCAGAGAGGACATTGCGAGAGACATCTCGACATTTTCTGATAAATGCATCGCACGCCTGATCAAAGCCAAGCAGTATATCGACAGCTCTTTTGTCAATGCAGTGAAAGACAAGCAGGATGCCGGTGAAGAAGCGGTGGATGTCGCTGCTTTGCGAAAGTTCTCGTCGTGCATTTCTCAACCGTTGGCCCTTGCAGAGTTGCCAAAGCAAGTTGCGGCTATTGCTGACAAATCAAAAGACCTGAAGGAGCGCAAGAAAGCCCGCGAAAATGCCCTAAGGCAAGTGCGGCCACTGATTGCGCAACTGGACAACAGTCAGGCTATTCAGCTCTATATGCGACACCCCTTCAGCGATCTGCCGAATGATCTGAACATACTGCGTCCTGAGCTGATTCAGCTGGAAGTGAAGCTGCTCTCTCTTGGTGGCTAGGATAAAACAAGAAGGATCGAAAACGATCCCACACTGGAGTTTGTCATGACGTTAACTCCGTCTCAAATTGACTGGCTCTCACAGGCCCAAGGCGGCGTGGAGAACTTCGAATCTGATAGTGAAAACGAAGAGAAGAAATCTGCAGAACTGACCAATATTTTAGCCAAATTGGATGCAGATAAGTCGGTTATTCACCAAGCTCAGGATTTTCAAATTGAGCTCGCCCGAAGTCCAAATGTTTTTAAGCGCAAGCTGCAAAAAAGCAAAATGGACTTTATGACCGGTGATATGAAAACTGAGGTTGATTCCTACGCGGACGTGACTTCTGAAACGCCTCTCATTCAATCTGAAAATGTTGATGCACTCAATGCTGCTTTCGGCAAAATCCTAGAGCGGCAGGCTGAAATGATTGCGGCGAAGAAGAAGGATGGGAAGACACGGCTTTTCAGTGATGCAGATATCACACGGGAACTTTGGACACCTCTGGTTCGTGAAGGGATCATTCCCTCCAACATTGTGCCGGATAAATACAGTCAATTTGTGCAGATGTTCCAGGGTGCCTCTGAGATCTATGAGGGGAAGCTGGAGCAACATAGTGAAACAGCTTCAAAGTATGAGAACACGCTTGAAGCCATTGGGTTTGCGCGTGATGTCGTCTCACTGGCCGGAAGTCTTGGCAGTAGCGCGCTGACCATTGCCAACTTTGAAGACCAATCTCGCTCACTGGCAGAAAAACGCGAAATTGCAGCCAAACGTCAGGTTCTGAAAGGGAAGCAGGATCAGATTGCCGGAGACCTTCGGACTGAGTTCAAAATGGGTGCAAACACTTCGGATGCAGAGGTGCTGGAAGAGGCTGCCCGACGTGGCGAATATAGTTGCGAGATCAAAAGCTACCAGAATGTAGAAGCAGCCCAATCACAGCTCGTTGAGCAGCTAATGGGGCAAAACAAGCTTTTCGAAGAGGAAAAAGCTTTACTGACCATGTCCACGTCGTTGCTGGATGGCGGTCTCGCCATGGCAGAAAAAGGTATCCAGTTTTCGGAGAGACAAAAGAACGCAAGAAACACACTCGCCTTTGCCCAAGACGCTGCTGATATCGTTGCTGGCCAACTTAAGCTTGCATTGGAAGCAACAGGTAAAACCTACGAGCAAGAAGAGCACCAAACCACCGACCAGATAGAATTTGAAGGCGCTGCAGATAAAGATACGCTCCAGAATATTTCTTATGCCGCAGGTGCTGTGAGTGTCGCTATTGAAGCCAACCAAGTTGCGCGGAAGATTGCCTTAGCAACACAAGCAAAAACGAACAAAGAGCGAGAGAATGCGGTTTTGCAAATTGCCGGCTCTATTGCAGACTCTCTTGCTGAGGCTTGTTTTTTAGCAGGTGACGTTCAAGGCCATGTGGACACCGGTAAGAAAGACTCCGAACTCACACTCAAAGACGAAAGCAAGGAATTTGCCTACGGAGACCCTGAACTTGGACCTGGGCCTGGAAATGCAGATGACCAAACTGAACTGATTGGTGTCTCAATCAAGGCTTTCTTTGTTGCAAGTGTTAATGTGGGGACTGCGGTTAAAGCCATCAAAGACAAAGACTACAAAGCCTTTTCTGAGTCTCTTGTTCTTGGTTTGATGCAAATTGCTTCCTCTGCGACCACAGGCCCTCTTGCCGCTATGGCTAAGCCTGAGCTCCCTCTCAATACTGATGAAGAAAAAGAAGAACTCAGTAAGCTTTCAGCCCGCGAACTCATGGATCAGAAACTGGAGCGATCTGGCTGTAACTTTAGGCGAACTGAGCGTGAAACCTTTTTGGATGGTTTTCAAGACCCATCTTACCTGCTCACAATAACGAATAATATGCGTGAGATGCAGGACACCTTTCGCGAGGCAAACGATAAGAAGAAAATGGATGCTGAAGCGGTAAAACGGACAAATGCTGCCATTCAGAAGATGGAGGCTAAAAAGTCCTGGGATGCGCTTGCAGATTTCAAAAAGAAACAGTCCAACAAGAGAGACCGCGAAGCGTTTATGCAGAAGCTCGAAGCGGATGTTGAAGCAGAAACAAAGGCACTGAAAAATCTGATCGAAGAGGCCTCTCCTCCACCTGATCCTGAAGATACAATAGCTCTTCAAAAATCAATGGAGGCAGTCGATAAGCTGATCGCCGACATCAAAGCTTCTGAAATGAAGTACAAGCTGATTGAAAAGATTGCCAAGGGTGGTGTTCAGGTTCTGGTGCGTGTTGTTCCGGCAACGGGCATGGTTGAGGCTTGCCGAAAACTTGCCTTTGACGCCATTGCACTGGGCAAGAAAGCAGCTGAGGTTGAGAAGTGGCGCAGAAATGTGAAGATGGCGCAGACAGCAAACTCGCCATATTATCATGCTTGTAAAGAACGCCACACGCAGGCAGCAGTTCAAGTCAGCCAGAAAACAATTAACACCTTCTTGTCTATCATCGGCGTGGCCTCAGAGGCCGCACGCTTAGCGGATTCAACGCAAGCCTCTACTGGTCTTTCTCTTGCAAAGAACATGGGGCAGGCACTTTCTGATTTTGGCTACAAAACTTATGGACGCGCCAAAGTTGTTTTCGGATGGCGGAAATATCTTGATGCCCGCAGAAATCCAGAGAACCGCAAGAAAGCTCGTGAAGCGATTGCCTGGAACTCGACACTTGCCAAGTGTGTGCTTGCCTACGGCATTGTTGAAGAACGGGACCCGATTGCACAGCAAGTTGGACGCAACTGCGGTTTGACACCCGAGGTCTTGGTATCAAACAGTGATGTTTGCGCTGCAGTGGTGCGGTATTTTGAGACGCTTTACAGTGAAGATCCTGTTGTCCTGCGGCGTGTTCCGAAAGTCGCAAACTGGCACCCTGGAACACCGGATCTGACACTCAAGAGCTGGTTCAGCTTTAAACGTGCAGCAACCAAGAAAGCCTATCCTTTGATGGCTAAAGAAAGCTGTAAGACACCAGCTATCGAGCAAGCTTTGAAGGCACTGCACACCTTGTGTGGTGGAGACCCGTTCAACTACCCCTCTGTTCGGGATGACATGATTTCTGAAGATAACTGGCAGGAAAAGATCCTGACCTACGCTCAGGATGTTCAAAAGCATCTTGAGACTCTTGAACTGGAGTTCAAGGGATATCGCCCAGTCACTGCAGAACCAAAAGACAAAAAGACACAGGCTTGGACGGGTGGCCGATTACATACCGAAATGATGGAAGTCGCGGATTCTTTGCGAGCACAAGCAACGTTGATCCTCCGCGATGCCAGAGCAGATGTGAAGACTTATAGTTCTTAACCCGTTCTCCTGAACACGTTGGAGTTTGTCATGCCCCTTACCGGAAAACAGCTCGATTGGCTCAAAACAGCGCAACAAGGCGCCGGCAATTTTGAACAAAATGCCGAACGTGTTGCAGCCAAAGCTGGACGTTTGAATGACATTATGACCAAGCTGGATGGAGACAAAGAAACCATTCGCGAGGCACAGAACTTTGAAGTAACGCTGGCGCGGAATGAAAAATGGTTCAAGCTCCCCGGCTCGGGTACAAAGATGCCCTGGATGACCGGGGATATGCAGACAGAGATTGACACCCGCGCTGATATTCGCGCCGATAGCGGGGCAATTAATGCTGAGACCTTGAAGAAGCTCAACGCTTCCTTTGAACGTATTTTGGCACGACAAGCCGAGATGATTGCGGCCAAAGATAAAGATGGCAACGAGATGTTTTCTGAAGAGGACATCACACGTGAACTCTGGACTCCGCTGGTTCGTGAAGGGATCATTCCATCAAACCTGGTCCCTTCACGCTACAGCCAGTTTGAGAAGATGTTCAAGGGCGGTGCAAAAATCTATGAGCAAAAGCTTGATGAACATAGCGAAACCGCTTCCAAACACGAAAATACATTAGAAGCCATCGGTTTTGCACGTGATGTCGTGACGCTTGCCTCATCTATCGGATCCAATGCAATCACTCTGGCCAATTTGAATACAGTTGCAGGTGATGCACCTGACAAAGATCAGATTTCTGCCAAACAAGACGTCCTCAACAACCAGAAAGGCCAGGTAACAGGCGATTTGCGCAAGTCTCTTGGCATGGATGCGAATGCAAGCTCAGAGGATGTCATCAAAGCAGCGAAAGATGCCGGGAAGTATGGAGATCAGCTTCAGAAAGTAACCAATATTGATTCAGCCTTGAACTCGCTGGGAGAAAATCTCTCAAAGGACGCCAATTGGGTGGCTGAACAGCGTGCGTTGTTTACGGCAACCACTACATTGCTCGACACCGGTCTTGCAGCTGCAGAAAAAGGTATTGTCTTTTCAGAGCAGAAAGGCAAAACAGCCGCAGATAAGCTGAGCTTTGCAAACGAAGCTGGTGAGATGATTGGTGAGGAAATCAAGAAAGTCCTCTCCGCAGGCGCTGCTTTTGACAAATCCGCGTCTGACCGCAAAGGCGAGGATGACCACGGCAATATTTTTGAAGGTGTTTCTGGCCTGATTGATGTTGCAATGGCTGGCGGACGCGTTTCAGAGAAAATTTTGCAGGCTACACAAGCTCCTGACAAAGACGCCAAGCAAGAAGCGGTGATGTCCATCATCGGAACTCTGGCAGATTCCCTCTCCACGGCAATTTCGTCAGGCTCGCAGTTGAGCGGTACGGAATCCACTACTCCCGAGATTGTTGGTGAAGCGCTTAAAGCTGCAATGATTGCAACGACTGATGCCGGTACAGCGACAAAAGCGTTGATTGATGGCGACTATCAAGCCTTTGCAGAAGCCCTCACAGGAGGCTTAGCAAACCTTGCCAGCGCAACTGGTTCTGATGCCATTGGTGATGCCATTACGGGTAAGATTCAGCCAGATCAAGGTGAGTTGACTGAAGAAGGCGAGGCTGAGACTGAGGGTCTGACACCGCAGCAAATTCTTGAGAAAAAACTGAAACTTGCTGGTCCAAGCGCGGGTGTCCAGAGCGTTGAGAAGAGCATGGAGCTTCTTTCTGACGAAGACATCATGGCAAATGTCAACGCTTTGCTGACCGGCGGTCTCGATAAGTTCAAGAAGCCAGGCCGCGATGAAAAAGACGCTGAGATCGTCAAGAAGAATACAGCAGCTGCGCTGAAAAAGATCGAAGAAGAAAAAACAGGCAATGCGCTCGCTAGTCTGAAGGAAAAGCTTGCTGATCCTAAAGAGCGCAAAGCTTACATGGACGAAATCGAGAAGCGCGCAGATGAGGAGCACAAGGCTCTGCAAGATCTTATTGCAGAAGCTTCCTCACCTGATGACCCGAATGATGAAAAGGCCGTTGAGAAATCTTTGAAGGCCATCGACACTCTGCTTGCTGATATCAAAGCTTCTCAAATGAAGATCAAGATGATCGAGACCATTGCAAGTGGTGGTGTAAAGGCAGTCACAACGATCTTCCCTGCAACAGGCCTTGCAGAAGCGATCAGAAAACTGACCATGGATGCAATCGCGTTGGCGAAGAAATCTGCTGAGGTCGAGAAATGGCGCAAGAACGTCAACATGGCTGAAGCAAGTAACTCGGTCTATTACCATGCCATCAAAGAGCGACATACACAGGCCGCTATTCAGGTGAGTCAGAAGACGCTGAACACCTTCTTCTCCGTTGTTGGTGTTGCCGCTGAAATTGCGCGCTTGGCTGATGCGACACAAGCTTCAGCCGGTATCTCGGCAGGTATGAACATGGGCCGTGCGCTATCTGATTTCGGTTATAAAACCTATGGCCGCGCAAAGATTATTTATGGCTGGAAGAAGTATCAGGAAGCACGGATGGACCCTGCAAACCGTAAAGCGGCACGTGCTGCGATTGCAGGCAATTCCACACTTGCTAAGTGTGTGCTTGCCTACGGGATTGTGGAGGAAAAAGACCCAATTGCCCGTCAGGTTGGCCGGAACAGTGGTTTGACGCCGGAGGTGCTGGTTTCCAGCACAGATGTATGTTCTGCAGTTGTGCGGTACTTTGAGACGCTTTACAGCGATGATCCTGTTGTGCTGCGCCGCGTACCAAAGGTGGAGAACTGGCATCCTTGTACGCCTGATCTGACCCTGAAGTCCTGGTTCTTGTTCAAGAAGGCAGCTACCACGCGAGCCTATCCACGAATGGCCACAGACAGTTGTCTGACACCAAACATTGATCGTTCCATCAAGGAGCTGCATAACCTTTGTAATGGCGACCCATTCAAGTACCCAGAAGTGCGGGATGAGCAACTGAGCAAACCGGATGGTATGAAAGCGGTGTTTGATTATGCCACACAGGTTGATACAGAGCTGGATAACCTGAAGAAGGCTTTGGATGCTTACTCTCCGGTGACAGACAAACCGGAAAACCCCAAGATCGAGAAGTGGTCAGCAGGGCAACGTCATTCAGAGATGGAAGCCGTTGTTGATGCGATGTCAGCTCAAATTGAGCTCGTACACCGTGAAATCACGGCAGATCTGAAGCTCTATAAGACCTGATCCACCCCGTAACGTAAACAGCAAAGAACCGGCCTGAACTTTCAGGCCGGTTCTTTTTTTTTGCAGTGTTGTAAGCGGCTATCAGAAACGTTTCAGGAACCGCATCAAGACTGGCCAGTGATCGCTGGCGCCCTGATTATTGTCGGGATTAAAGCGCTTTGGGCGTACTCTGTTTCTTGCATCCTGTGCGTACTGGCTCGGGTGCGTGACAACTGTGTGGAAGCTGCCCAGATCAGCAAACCATGTACTGTTGCTATCCTGATCGGGACGCAATGCACCAGAAACGAGGATCATATCCAGGAAGGACCAGCTCTGATCCTTGTAGTAAAATGCGCTGCCCGGGGCTGCACACCCGACTATCTCAGGCGGATAACTCCAGTTCCCTTCTCTCGCCAGGGCCTGAAACTCACCATTTTGAATGTCTGTGCAATTGAAATTGAAATCACCAGCAGCAACCACATTTGCGTCATCAGGAAGCTTTGCGCGTTCCTTGTTCAGCACTTCCATCGCATCTTTCCGGCATTGATAGGCCGCGCCAGATGGAAAATGAACACCGAAGACATGCATTGTTTCGCCGTCTGGCATCTCAAACTGAGCTTTCACAATATCTCGCGTTGGCTGGCAATCGTGGGGATTGTCGCCATCTTCGCCGAACACCTTAATTGTCTCTGGTTCTCCCTTAAGCGGCAATCGCGAGATGATGCCAACATCGATACCGCGATTGTGCTCATTGTTAGAGGTGTCCAGCTGAATGACTGAGGTGTAGTCCAGACCGGCCAGTGCTTTGTTGACCAGATCATCAAGCACCTTTTTGTTTTCTGTTTCAGGTAAAACCAGAATGTCCGGTGTTTCCGGGAAGGAACGAATGACAGCGCCCAGTGTCATCAATTTTTGCTTGTAGCTTTCCTCGCCCCAGTTCAACTCAATGCATTGTTTGTAATAGTGGGAACCTTTATCATTGTAGCTCTCACAAGCGTCTTCATGATCCTTACCACGGGCTTCTTTTGCTTCTTTGGAAAGGTAGGTGTCATCTCGTGGATTGTTCTCATCATCAATGGTGTCGAAGAGATTTTGCACGTTGTAACTGACGATCGTGACAGGCTTGTCTTGAGCGAGGGCTGTCGGCATGGCCAATCCGATGATCGTTGCACCCAGTAGCAAGGATTTCATAGGTTTCTCCCTTTTTTCTTTTGGGAGTACCAAACATGGGTTAGTGGCCCGTTCCGAGTGTTCTTGCAGTTTTAAGTGTTTCCGCAAAATGGCTGAGCAAAACAAAAAAAGCTGACCCAAAGGCCAGCTTTCCTATCTTAAACACGTTGGTTGCCGCTTACTCTGCTGCGACCGGCACCACTTTAAGCGCAAGACCACCCTGTGAGGTTTCTCTGTATTTTGCCAGCATATCCTTGCCGGTTTCGTACATGGTCGCGATGACTTTATCGAGAGAAACACATGGATCTGAGTTTCGGCGCATAGCCATACGTGTTGCGTTGATCGCTTTGACAGAAGCTATTGCGTTGCGCTCGATGCAAGGCACCTGAACCTGTCCGAGAACAGGGTCACATGTGAGGCCCAGATTGTGCTCCATGCCGATTTCAGCTGCAATGCAGACCTGAGCTGGGCTCGCACCCAGCAGCTCTGCAAGGCCTGCTGCTGCCATGGAGCATGCAACACCAACCTCACCCTGGCAGCCAACTTCTGCACCGGAGATGGACGCATTGGTTTTATACAGCGCTCCAATGGCGCCTGAGGCGAGGAAGAACTTTGTGTAGTGCTCAGGCTCAAGACGTTCGATAAACTTGTCATAGTACGCGAGAACCGCAGGAATGATGCCTGCAGCACCGTTGGTTGGTGCTGTTACAACGCGGCCACCTGCTGCATTTTCTTCTGATATGGCCAGCGCGAACATGTTGACCCAGTCAACCGTCGCCATAGGATCGTTACTGCTGCGCTCTGTTGCCGTCAGCTGACGGCGTAGTGCTGCTGCACGGCGTGGGACTTTGAGCGGGCCTGCCAGCAGACCTTCCGTGTTGCTGCCACGCTCTATGCCATCGCGCATCACATTCCAGACACGACCAAAGCTCTCACGCAGTTCTGTTTCACTGCGGAATGCTTTTTCGTTTTCCAGAACAAGCGCGGAAATGCTCATACCGTTTTGGCGGCAATGCTCCAGCAACTCTGAAGCGTATTTGTATGGATAAGGCACTGAAACTTCGTTTTCTGAAGCCTTACCGAAATTCTCTTCATCCACGATGAAACCACCGCCGATGGAATAGTAGGTTTTGGAGAAGATCTTTTCTCCACCTGCAAAGGCATGGATGGACATGCCGTTTTCGTGCAACTCAAGTGCTGGACGATTGAATGTGATCGCATCACTCGGGAAGTCAACCACGTGGCAATGCATGCCAACCGGGAGGCGTCCGGTTTGTTCTACGCGCTGAATGAACTCTGGAATGCTGTCAATATCAACGGTTTCCGGAGAGTTGCCACCAAGCCCCATAATAATTGCTGTGTCTGTGTGGTGGCCTTTGCCTGTCAGAGACAGAGAACCGTATATGTCAACTGCAATACGCGTCACATCACGCAGTTTATCCTGAGCACGCAGGCTATCAATGAACTGCTTTGCCGCTTTCATAGGCCCGACTGTGTGGGAGCTGGATGGACCTACACCGATTTTGAAGATGTCAAAAACGCTGAACATAACGTGAACCTCAGTGGGAGAGAAAAACCGGTGTCCGAAGACACCGGTTTATTTTTGTTAGTTGGCCTTCTTAGAAGAGGCCTTTTACGATCGCAGAGATTGCGACAATGCCCATGATGGTGATGAAGATGTTGGACAGCGCACCGTCGTACTTCTTCATGCTTGGGACTTTTTTGATTGCGTACATTGGCATCAGGAACAGGATTGCTGCGATGAACGGAGCACCCAGGCCTTCAATCATGCCAAGAACGGATGGGTTGATGATTGCAACACCCCAGACGGAGAAGAAGAAGAATGCAACAAGCAGTGTGTTGAATTTCTTTTCACCCAGGCCTTCGACAGCTTTTGGAGCAGCTTTCTTAGCAATGCCTGCAAGACCTTCTTTTGCGCCAAGGTAGTGACCGAAGAAGGAAGAGAAGATTGCAAGGAACGCCACCAGTGGACCCATGAAGGAGATCAGCGGGCTGTCAAACACGTTTGCAAGGTAAGACAGGACTGGTAGGTTCTGCTGTTTTGCTTCCATCAGCTGTTCAGGTGTCAGTGCAAGAACGCAGCTGAATACGAAGAACATAACGAAACCGAGGAGCATCACAGATGCGCGTTTCAAGATGATGTCGGACTTTGCAACTGCATTATCGCCATGTGCTTCGCGCTGAGCCAGAGCCATGGAGGAGACGGCTGGGCTGTGGTTGAAGGAGAAGATAAGCATTGGAATGGTGAGGTACACCACTGTCAACAAAGTGCCAGTTTCCGGGATCATGTCGAAGCTCATGGCTTCAAAAGACCAGGATGGGATCAGGTATACAGACATACCGAACAGGATGATCACCAATGGGTACACCAGAAGCTCAGTTGCGACGAGCATCAGGCGGCGACCAAGGATCATTACGCCCATCATCATTGCAACGAGAATACCAGAGAGGAGCCAGCGAGGAACCGCAGGCATTGCCAACTGGTTGACGATGAAGCTGTCGATGGTGTTGGTAATCGCGTTACCGTAGATCAACACGATTGGGTAAATCGCGAAGAAATAGAAGAAGGTAATCAGCAAGCCTGCTGCTTTACCAAAGTGTTCTTCAACCACGTCTGTGATGTCTGCGTCTTTGTTCTTGGAGGAAAGAACAAAGCGAGCCAGTGCGCGGTGAGAGAAGTAGGTCATTGGACCTACGAGAGCTGCGATCAGGATCAGCGGCCAGAAGCCTTCAAGACCTGCACGGATTGGAAGAAACAGAACACCGGCACCGACTGCGGTACCGAACATGGACAAAGACCAGGTAAGATCTTCTTTTGTATATTTAACCGTTTCTTTCGGGGCGACTTCGACTTCGGTCGCATTGATGCTTGACATTTCTTTTATTTCCCCATGTGCCACTCATGTGCCCTAGGAGAATTTCCCAATCTCTCTAGGACGGGGACCTGATATACTTATGTTAAAATTTTAAGACCATACGTTTTAATACACATCCTGCGCGCCATAATAACGCAGCGATACTGAATACGACTTCAGTTTAATAGCGTGAGACCCCAGTGCGCGTGCAACAATCTGCCGCGGCGCTGTAAATAATTATATTAAATAGGATTTTTCACCGAACTCCTATTAATCAGCTTCGGCTCTTCGTCAGACCTGCAATTCACGCAATATACGCGCATTCTAATATATGCAGTCAACACACTGTTTCCCAAGCGTATATCACTGACCTAGAGGTACTTTGGCGTCATTTGAGTAATTCGCATAAGTAAAATTGCATTCAGGTGTATGCCTGAATCTAATGCGTTCACCTGTCCTCAAATGATGACAATTTGCCCCTTGCACGCGCATTTTGTGCGCTCGGAAAAACACCGTATTTTCGCTAAGGCACACAAATGCATACATTAATTATAATCGGAGGAAAAATTTCAAATGCGACATTCTTTCCCCCTGTTTTCAATCAGAGGGTTTGAATTGTCTTCAATGCACCTTCCAAGGCTTCGCCTTTTTCATCCAAAAGCGCGGCTTCTCTGAGACGTCTGAGCCAATCTGCGGCGTCTTTTCTGTCTTTCAGGAGTGTGAGAGAGGAAAGAACCCGGTCAAATTTGGAGTGCCCGCGTTTATGTGTGTCCGAATATCCTTTGATGAGCCGGCGACAAGTGAGGATCTCAACAGCAAGATCATAGTCCGAATGCACGGTCTTAATCGCAAGATCCCGCCAGTTCTGGAGATGTTCTGTCTCAATTTCATGGCGCAGAAAACTGCGGCGCCAGGGTTTCAGGCTGCTGATGAGCCAGAGGCTGAGGAAGCCTCGAACGGAGTGCGTTCTTATGCGTCGCCCTTTGTTCACCCTTCTATCCAGCCAGCTAAACACTTTAGGACGGGCTTCGATCCATTTACCAAGCCGAACTGGCAGAGTTCCGCAGATTTCCTCCATACGTGGGTGGAGATATTCGGTCAGTTCCAGCTGATTTTCTGCGCCTAACCCGATTTCCCTTTCAACGCGTTGCAAGCGTGTTTTTTGCGTTTTTATGTCGGCAACACGGATCGTGTCGTCATAACACATAGCATTTGCGATATACTTGGCCGCAACTCTGGTGAACTCCCAATTGCCATTTTCGGTATCACTTGCGAGTACAATCTCGAGGTGATTGAGATACTCCTCACCGTATTCCAGATCCTGAAACTCAACGGCCTTGCGCAGCCCTGCCAGCGCCATCTCGTGAGCCTGTTTGGGGAGCGCTTCAATGCGGGATAAAAGCAGTTGCCAGGCTGCGCGTTTTTTCTCAGGTCCGCGGACTGTGAGTGCCTTTTCAGGCTTGAGTTGTTCTGGTCGCTTGGTACCAGCGCTTCCAGCAGCAGCTGATGACTGGGCGTGCTCGAAGCTCGCATTGAAGGAGGCCAGACTTGCTTTGACGCCTTTACCGCCTTTGCGGATGGTGTCTTCATAGGTGCTTTTGAGAAACGGAAGTGCTCCGGAACCGGCAAGTGCGCCGAACAGGCTGGAGGAGATCACGCTGCCATTGTCTGCGGCGACTTCTTCCATATTGAAGGCGACCAGTTTTTGGGAGGCATTTCCGAGACGAGAGAGGACGACATCACTGTCCTGCTCCCCTTTGCCGGGCACGATCTTTTCCGAGACTGCCAGAATGCGGTGAGATGAGGCAATGAGCGTTGTCTTATCAGCAGTCACGAAACCACGGATAACCGCGCGGCCTGCTTCCATGAGTTCGGCGCAAATCACGATGTCGACATCGCCTTGCGCTGGGCTGAGGGAGAAGACGGGGGCTTTGCCGGTGTCAGGTGCCATTTCGACGTAATAGATTGTTGCGCCCGTGCGCTGGGCGACACCTGCGACAGAGGTGGACTGGGCTTTATAACCGTTGGCTTCAGCTAAGTTAACGATCCAGTCTGTGAGGACACCACCGCCCTGCCCGCCAACAGCGAAAATAGCGATTTTCGTGATAGTGCGGGTTTCATCCTCGCCTGTTCCCAAAGCCTGCCATTGAGTGTCGATATCCATACTTATGCCTCCTCAATGATCAGAGATCGGCGCTCTCGCCAGTTTTGCAGCGCAGAGATGATGCGACCGCGTATCTTACTGAAGAAGCGTTCGGTTTTGCTTGGGTTGTGAATGGTGTCGGCCTGATAGAAGGATGGGCAGAGGATGGCGGCGTCCGCAACCTCCCCGCAATTGCCGCAACCAACGCAGTTCTGGTCGATATGCGCGACGGGATCATCACGCAGCGGGTCGTCCAGATCTTTGACTGTCAGCGACGGGCAGCCGGATAAGCGCATACAGGCGTGATCCCCTGTACAGACATCTTCATCAACACCAAAGCGGGTTTTGACGACGCGCTTTTGCTCTTTCACGGCCTGATTGATGATCGGCTTTTCGCGGCGCTGTTTGTTGAGCATGCATTCTGAAGACGCGATGATGACCTTTGGTCCTTTGACATCGGTGGTCAACGCTTCTTTCAGGATTGATTGCATCTGGGTGACGTCATAGGTGCGGTCAAGCTGACGGACCCATTTGACGCCAACGCCTTTCACCGCTTCGGTAATCGGGTGTTTGGTGGACTTACTTTTGTTGTTTGCCCTTGAGGACAGGATGTCCTGCCCGCCTGTGGCCGCAGAATAGTAATTATCGACAATGACGATCACTCCGTCATTTTGATTGAAGACCGCGTTGCCGATAGAGGTGGTCAGGCCATTGTGCCAGAAGCCGCCGTCTCCCATGAACGAGATGGACCTGCGATCCGTTTTTGTTGTGTTGAATGCAGAGGCCGAGGCCGGGCCTAATCCATACCCCATGGTGGTGGAGCCGATGCCAAAAGGTGGCATGATGGAGAACAGGTGGCAGCCGATATCGGAAGCTATGTGATGCGGGCCAAGTTCATCTTCCACCAGTTTGGTGGCAGCGAAGATGGGACGTTCCGGACACCCCACGCAGAACCCGGGCGGACGCATGGGAACGACTTCTTGCAGCTCTTTGATGTCTGGCAGGGCTCCAGGTGTGTTTGGTGCGCGTCCTTTGCCGGGCAACGCATCGCAATGGGTTGCAAGGAAGGTCTGGATGCTGTCCAGCATCACCTGTCCGGTATACTCACCAGCTTCGGGGAATGGCCCTTTCCCTTCCAGTTTGGTGGTGAGGCCTTCCTTTTGCAACATGGCGCCAACGGCTTGTTCCAGATAATCAGGATAGCCTTCTTCCACCACCAATACGGCCTCTTTGGTGCGACAGAACTCGGTGATTTCAGCTGGAACAAGCGGATAGGTTACATTCATAACGTAGAGCGGGATTTGCGTTTCGCCGTTGATGTCGGCAAGGCCCAAGCGCTGCAATGCGCGGATGACGCCGTTATACATCCCGCCTTGCAGGATAATCCCAACGTTACTGCCCTGAGGTCCGAACAGCTCGTTCAATTTATGCGTTTGAATATAATCCAGCGCGGCAGGCAAGCGCTTTGTCACTTTCTCCTGTTCATGGAGGAAGGAGGCTGGGGGCAAGACGATGCGGTTCAGGTCACGCTTTGGGTTCTCCAGCGCGTCTGCCACACTCATGGATGGGCGCTGGTTGTCTTTGGTGGTGAACTCACCATGGACATGACAGCTGCGGATGCGCACCTGAAGCATAACGGGGGTATTTGAGGCTTCTGACAGTTCAAAACCATCACCAACAGCTTTGACGATGGACGGCAGGTTGGGACGAGGATCAAGCAGCCAGATCTGGCTTTTCATTGCAAAGGCGTGGCTGCGTTCCTGCATGATGGAGGAGCCTTCACCGTAGTCTTCTCCGACAATCACAAGAGAACCACCAGTGACACCGCCGGACGACAGGTTTGCCAATGCATCAGAGGCAACGTTGGTGCCGACTGTTGATTTGAAGGTGACTGCGCCGCGAATGGGATAGTGAACGGACGCGGCCAGCATGGCGGCGGCGGCAGCCTCGCTGGCGCTGGCTTCAAAGTGCACACCAAGCTCGCCAAGAATATCCTGCGCATCAGCCAGAACATCCATGAGGTGACTGATTGGCGAGCCCTGATAGCCGCCAACATAGCCTACGCCATTTTCCAGCAGTGCTTTGGTAATGGCCAGAATGCCTTCACCGCGGAACACTTCGCCCTCACCTGCGCGAAGTTTTTCGACCTCTTTGACAAAAGATCTTTCTGCCATACTCTCTCCCCAGAAAGCATGACAGATCCAGTTGGTGCGAGCTCAATGAAGAGAAACGCGCCCTAGAAGTCGTGCTTTCGTATGTTTGCCAGCACCTTGCGCAGTGTCACCAAAAAGGCGTCATGCTCGGCTTGCGAGACGCCAGTGAACATTGTGCTGTATTCATCGCGCATATGCGGCCACATTTCAGCAAAGGCAGACCGTCCCGCCTCAGTCAGAAAAATATGGCGCACGCGGTTGTCCTGCTCGCTCGCTTTACGGTGGATCAGACCTTCCTTTTCCATCGCATCCAGCGTGCGGCTCAAAGTCGATTGCTCGATCACCGAATAAACCGAGAGTTCGTTGATCATCAGCCCGTCCACGACTGACAACACAGCAAGTGCTCTCATCTTGGCGACCGACAACCCTGATCTGCTCAATTTTTCGCGCAGACTCTCGTTGTATCTGCCCATGATCCGGTTCATCAGATAGGGCGCAAAATGGCCCAGCCCGACTTCTCCCAGAGATCTCGGCGTGGATACTGGTTTTGAGTGTTGTCCGTCCTGTTCAGTTTCGGGAGCTTGATCACCGAGAATCTCGTTCATGTGGTGCACTCTTTCTTTTTTGAACAAGCCCCACCTCTCTCGTAGAGCTTGAAAATGATTATATGCATTTACATATTTATATCAACTGCAATCCTGTAGATTATAGCGTAAATATGTGATCATTCATTGTTTTCGAGAGTCTCGATCATGCGAGAGAGAAAACCTTTCACCTGCGCGATATCATTCATGCCAAGCTGACGGATCAACCGCTCTTCATGAGCACTGGCCTGCGTGACGAGTTGACCGGCGAGTTCCCTGCCCTTCTCGCTCAAAAAGATGCGGACACGGCGGCGGTCTGCCTCATCAGAACGGCGTGTCACCAGCCCTCTTTCTGTCATCTGATCAATGGTTTTGGTGAGGTGAGATTGCTCCATCAAAGCGAAGCGGGCCAACTGAGTTACCATCTGGCCGTCATTGTCTCGAAGACACGCCAGTACGCGCCATTCCGGGACGCGTACGCCTGCGCCCCGGATTTCTTCGTGAAACTGCCCGCTTGCCAGATGGCTTGCCGATGCCAGCAGATACAAAAGGTACCCGTCTACAAAGCCGGATTCCTTTTCATGCGTGTCGATTTCATTCAGGTCTGCGTCCACCGGCCAGCCTCTTCTTTTGTTTTTGCCGCGCTACATTGAGTACGGAATGATAAGTGCGAGTCCCGGAACTGCAATTAGCAGGATCAAGCGCACAACATCCATAGCAACAAATGGAACTACACCGACAAATATCTTTTCGACCGGTACCTCAGGCGCAACTGAGCGCATAACAAACACGTTCATGCCGATTGGAGGCGTGATGAAGCTCATTTCTGTGACGATAATGACGAAGATGCCGAACCAGATTGGGTCAAACCCAAGACCTGTGACGATTGGAAAGAGAATCGGCACTGTGAGCGTGACCATGGACAGGCTTTCCAGCAGGCAGCCCAGCACCAGATAGATCAGCACGATCATGGTGATGATGGCATAGGGTCCGACGCCAAGGGCATTTACCCATGTGCGCAGGTCCGTCGTCAGACCGGAAATGTTCACATAGTTCAGGAAATAGAGAGCCCCGAACAGAATGAAGAACATCACAGCTGTGGTTTTGGCTGTCTCAAACAGAGTGTTAAGCGTCTCCCGATAGGTTAGTTTGCCCCGCATTGCGGTCAGAACCAGCGCTCCGCCTGCTCCGATGCCAGCCGCTTCCGTGGCTGTGAAGACGCCGAGATAGATGCCCCCCAGCACGCAGACGAACAAAAGCAATGCCCATGACACACCGCGCAGAGCGATGATCCGCTCTATCAGGGGCAGTTTGCTCTGAACTTCCAGCTCCTCCTTAAACATGAAGAGCGACAAGCGCACGGCGAGCATATAGCCGATGACGCCGACGAGGCCCGGCAAAATGCCAGCCAGGAACAGCGCGCCAATGTTTTGCTGTGTGAGAATACCGTAGATGACAAGAATAACGGAGGGCGGGATCAAAATACCCAGCGTTCCACCTGCTGCGATGGAAGATGTTGCCAAGCGGTCCGAATACCCAAACCGGCGCATGGCTGGCAGAGAGACGCGTGCCATGGTTGCGGTGGTCGCCAGAGATGACCCGCAAACCGAGGAAAAGCCGCCACAGGCAACGATGGTTGCCATGGCCAGACCGCCTTTGCGGTGTCTCAACCAGGCGTTTGCCGCCGTATACATGTCACTGGCGATGCCAGACTGGACGATGAGATTGCCCATGAGCAGGAACAGGGGCACGACCGACAGGGTGTAGCTTCGACCGCTGTCAAAATAGACCTGTCCGACAAGGTGAAATGCAGGAGGCAATCCAATGATGGACGCAACTCCGAAAAAACCAACGGCAGCCATTGCAAAAGCAATTGGCACGCCTACAAAAATCAATGCCATCAGAATGGCAAGACCCAGATACCATTCCATCAGGAACCGCCCCCAACACCTCTAGGAATTCTCAGGACAGCAAGCACGAATGTGATGAATGCGCAAAACGCACAAATGACACCGGCTGCTTTTGCAAATGGAGCAAGAGGGATGCGTAAATACACCGTCACTTCCTGATAACTCGCAAGCTGCGTTCCGTGTTGCCAGAGCTCCCAGGCCACAACGGACAGGACCACAGCTACAAACATGCGTGAAAAGAACATTTGCAGGGCGGCTACTCCGCCTTTGAACTTGGAGGTGAACAGGTCTACCGTGATGTGCCCATCATCCAGACACACTGCTGGAAGGCCTGTAAAGATCACCGCCATGAGCAGCAGTTCTGTATATTCCGGCGCTCCGGGCAATGGGCTTGAAAACAGGTAACGGCCAATCACATCAATGACCGTTACTGCGACCAGCGCCAGAAGCAGTATTCCGCAGAGCACAGAGGCGCCCGAACGAAGCTTTCGTCGGGCGCGCGCTGCTAGATCAACCAGATTCCCACTCATTTTTCAGAGGCAACCGCTGCAACTTCTTTTTGGAGCATGTCCATGGCAACTTCAAAGTCGATGCCTTTTTCGCCGTAGGATTTAGCAACACCGTCAAACATTGGACGAGTGGCTTCTTCCAGCTGAGCACGCTCTTCTGCGGTGGCATCGTGAATGGTCACTTTACCTTCCATCTGCTCCAGCCCCCATGCATCCGCAGCATTCCATGCGGCGCCCGCAAGACGGGAGAAGGCTTCGCCAGAGATGGCCTCAATGGCTTTCTGATCCGCTTCTGACAAGCTGGAGAACTTGGCGTTGTTGGCGATGAAGAAGAAGGAGACGTTGTACAGACCACCTTCTACGCGCAGGCCGTTGCTGAGCAAGCCATCCAGTTTGAAGAACGGGATGGATTCAGTCGGGAACACGATGCCGTCAGCAATGCCGCCGGACAGGATCTCATAGGACTGTGGTGCTGGTGCCTGAATGGCCACCATGTCCATAGCCTGAACCAGCTGGTTGGTAATGCTGCCAGCAACGCGGATCTTTGCGCCTTTCAGCTCGCTCAGAGGTGAGACAGCACGGTCGGTTGTGTAAAGCAGGCCGGGACCGTGGGTGAAGACGCCCAGAACCTTTGAGCCGCGGTGCTCATTGGCTTTTGCCAGCGTGCTTTCATAGAGACGCCAGTAGGCAACGGACAGGCTGGTGGCGTCCGTTGCAAGGAAAGGCAATTCTGCTATCTGTGTGAGTTTAAAGCGGCCCGGTGTGTAACCGTGCACGCCGTATGTGAGATCAGCAATGCCGTTTGCGGCGAGGTCAAAGTGCGCTGGTGGCGGGCCGAGCGGTGCATCGAGGATTTGTACAGAGACGCGTCCCTCTGTGACTTCCTTCACTTTGGCCGCCCAAGGCACCATCATACCTTTTACGATCGGGTGTGCCGGTGGTAGCCAGCTGGACATGCGCAATACGGTTTCCTGCGCCATGGCAGATGCGCTGACAGAGAGCGCGGTAATAGTTGCAGCTGCAAATATCTTGAGTTTCTTATTCATGTTCTCCCTCCCCAGAGAATACAGGATGAATGAGAAAAATGTGCACACATACCGTGGGTTAATCAAGCACAAATATGAAACGGAAACTATTTCCAGTTCATGCATTGACATTGTTTTATATGATATCGCATATTATATTTCTCATTTATGCGAGAGGAGACTCTCCTTGTTTTGGCTCTGAGGGAGGACGCCAAAAAGCATGAAAACACTTATTATTGAGGGGGTTCGGACGACCGCCCCAAAAATCAAACAGTTTGTTCTCAAAGCCGAAGATAATGCGCAGCTTCCGCAATTTGAAGCTGGTGCACATATCGCAGTTCAACTTAAGGATGGCTCTTCTCGTCAATATTCTCTGATCGATTTTGGTGAAAACTTACCCTACGAGAATCAGCGATACATGCTCGGTATACTTTTGGAGCAAGACGGAAGTGGCGGTTCGGCTTACATGCATTCTTTGCAGGTGGGCGACGCTGTTCAGGTTGACGTACCAAAGAACGATTTTCCGCTGATTGAAGACGACAGACCGGTTGTTCTGATTGCAGGCGGCATTGGCGTGACGCCGATTATCAGCATGGCTGCTGCGTTGAAGCGCGCAGGCAAAGCCTATGCACTGCACTACTCTGGCCGCACGCTGGACGGGATGGCATTCAGGGATGAGCTTGCAGACCTCTGCGGTGATGCATTGAACATTCATAGTGATGACGATCCTGAGCGCTGTCTGGATCTAGGCGCTCTCATTCCAACGCTCGATACTCGCAGCCATATCTATGTATGTGGTCCGAAGGGAATGATTGAAGCCGTGCGCGAGACGGCACTGACTGCTGGCTTTGGTAAGGAGCAAATCCACTTTGAACTGTTTGCTAGCGCTGCTTCTTCAGGCGATGATGACAGTGACGGGTTTGAGGTGGAGGTTAAATCCTCTGGCGAGGTGTTTTGGGTGCCACAGGATAAATCCATCGTGGATGTGCTGGAAGACGGCGGCCTAGACCTTGTTTACGATTGCCAGCGCGGGGACTGCGGGATTTGTCAGGTGGATGTGCTTGAGGGTGAGCCAGACCACCGGGACGTGGTGCTGAGTGATGATGAGAAAGCGGCTGGTGACGTGATGCATATTTGCGTATCGCGCGCCAAGTCCAAACGACTGGTGCTGGATTTGTAAAAGATAATTTCGCGTATTTTCCGGAGGGACGCATTTTAAAGCTCCGGTCAGTATGCGCTCTAAGCTTTTTGGGAGGGGAGCTTATGACCATGAAATACAAAGATAACCCGCAGGCGGTGGCCGACCTTGTGCGCCCCGCTGAGGTTCATCGCGATCTTTACATCGACGATGAAGTGTTTGCCCTGGAGATGAAGCATCTGTTTGCCTCCACGTGGGTTTATGTGGGGCATGAAAGTCAGGTGCCCAATGCTGGCGATTATTTCGCGACCGATGTTGCTGCTCAGCCTATTTTGCTAGCACGACATACGGATGGCGAGGTGTATGTGCTGCACAATCGCTGCCCGCATAAAGGCACCAAGATCGTCATTGATCGTACAGGCAATACGGGCAAGTTTTTCCGCTGTCCTTACCATGCGTGGTCGTTCCGCACCAATGGCAAGCTGCTCGCAATCCCGCTGAAGAAGGGGTATAAAGACACCGGTTTTGAGCAGAGCGAGGCTGGGCAAAGCGGTCTGCCGCCTGTGGGCGCGGTGAAGAACTACCGCGGCTTTATCTTTGTGCGCATGAACCAAGAGGGCATCAGCTTTGAGGAGTTCTTCGGCGGCTCCCTCTCCTCTCTCGACAATATGGTGGACCGCTCTCCGGTTGGTAAGCTAGAGGTGGCTGGCCCACCGCTGCGCTACATGCACAATTGTAACTGGAAGATGCTGGTTGATAACCAGACGGATACCTGTCACCCGATGGTTGCTCATGAAAGTTCCGCTGGCACCGCGGTTGAGATCTGGGAGAGCATAGAGAAGGACGAGAACACCAAAACACCTATGGCGATGGAGGTGATTGCGCCGTTCATGTCGCCCTATGAGTTCTTTGAGGATATGGGCATTCGTACGTGGCCAAATGGCCATGGTCATACAGGTGTGCATCATTCCATTCACTCGGATTACTCAGCTATTCCGGGTTATCTGGAGATGATGGTGGAAGCGTACGGCGAAGAACGTGCCAAGGCTATTTTGGGTGAGAACCGGCATAACACGGTCTATTTTCCGAACATCATGATCAAAGGCCCTATCCAGCAGTTGCGTGTGTTCATTCCACTGGCCGCCAATAAGACACTGGTTGAAAGCTATATCTTCCGCCTTGTTGATGCACCGGACATGCTGCTTGAGCGCACGGCTATGTACAACCGCCTGATCAACGCACCAACCTCCATTGTTGGGCACGATGATCTGGAGATGTATGAGCGAGCGCAGGAAGGCCTGCATTCTCAAGAACTTGAGTGGGTGAATGTGCAGCGCCTTTATGATGCTGACGAAGACCTGGATGAAGAAGCCGTTGAGAACGGGACGACGGAACGCCAGATGCGCAATCAGTTCCACGCCTGGAAGAAGTTTGTTGTTGCAAGCATGGAGGCCGAAGCTCGTGACCTTACCGACGCGTGATGACCTGATCGACTTTGTCTACCATGAAGCCCGGGTGATTGATGAAGGCCGCTTTGATGAGTGGCTGGAGCTTTGGGGCTCTGACAGCTACTACTGGATGCCGCTGGATTATCAGCAGGACAACCCGAAAAACATGACCTCGCTTATGTATGAGGATGCATTTTTGCGGAAGCTTCGTGTTGAGCGCCTCAATGGCCTGCGCACTTTTTCGCAAAAACCCAAGAGCCGCTGCTCTCATGTTTTAAACCGTCCTAGCATCGAGGCTTTTGATCCGAAGGCGGGCCAGTTTATCACCCGCACTGCTGTTCATTATGTGGAGACGCGGCTCGATGACCAATTCTTGCTGGCAGCCACCGTGCACCATCATTTTGAGATGGTGGAGGACGAGCTGAAAATTAAGCTGAAGCGTGTTGATCTGCTCAACTGTGATGCTGCCTTTGGCAACATCCAGCTGTTCATTTAAGAAAACAGGTTGTTTGAATGATTGAGCATAAATCTGTTTTCGGTGCGTTTTGTGATGCAGCTGAAAAGTGGCCGGATCGTCCGTTTGTGAATGTGTTGCCTGAGACTGCCGAGCTTTACGGCATTGAGGCTGGAGAGACCTCCTACACAGAAGCATTGGTTCAGGCGCTGAGTGCGGTGGCGCGGTATCGGCAAGCTGGCCTTCAAGCTGGAGACCGTGTTCTGGTTCTGCTTGAAAACCGCCCTGCCTTCTTTCTGCACTGGCTGGCCCTCAACGCTCTTGGCGTGGTTATCGTGCCGATCAATCCTGACCTGCAAAGCTCTGAGCTGGAGTACATCGGCAGACATGCAGAGCCTGTTCTGGCGATCTCAACACGTGAGCGCAAAGCGGATATGGAGCAAGCTGCGCGAGATAGCGGGCAAGGCTTTGCCTGTGCGACGCAGGAAGATGTCTTGCCCGTTGTGCGCACGCCTTCGGATGAGACCTATTCGCCTGCGCAAGAAGACCCTGCGGCGATGCTCTATACCTCTGGCACCACCGGGAGCCCAAAAGGCTGTGTGCTGGCTAACCGCTACTTTCTGGAAGCGGGGCATTGGTACGCCAATGCAGGCGGCACGTGTGCGCTGAAGGGCGATGGCGAGCGGATGATTACGCCGCTGCCGATCTTCCATATGAATGCGATGGCATATTCTGCCATGTCGATGATTGCTGTTGGCGGGTGCCTGACAGTTCTGGACCGCTTCCACCCGCGTTCCTGGTGGCAGAATGTGCGGGATAGTGGTGCAACCTGCCTGCATTATCTGGGCGTTATGCCTTCTATTTTGATGGGTCTGCCAGAAGCACCGGAAGACAAAGCCCATTCGGTGCGCTTTGGTTTTGGGGCGGGTATTGATTCCAAGCTGCATGTTCCGTTTGAGGAGCGCTTTGGTATTCCTCTGGTGGAAGCGTGGGCCATGACGGAAACAGGCGCTGGATCTGTGATTGCTGCCAATCAGGAGCCTCGTAAGCGCGGCATGAACTGCCTTGGTAAGCCCGGACCTGAGATGGATGTGTGCATCATGGGTGATGACGGTGTGCCTGTTACAGGAACCGAGCCCGGTGAGTTGCTGGTGCGGCGCAAGGGCGATGATCCGCGTGTCGGGTTCTTCTCCCATTACTTCAAGGATGATGCAGCGACCAATGAGGCATGGAAAGCCAACTGGTTTCATACGGGCGATATTGTTCGGCGGGATGAGGATGGAGATTTCTTCTTCGTGGATCGCAAGAAGAATGTGATCCGGCGCAGCGGCGAGAACATTGCCGCAGTGGATGTGGAATCTGTTCTCATGCAGCATCCGGATATTGAGGCGGTTGCTGTTTGTCCGGTACCAGACGCCATTCGCGGGGATGAGGTGTTTGCCTCTATCGTCTGGCGCGGCGAACAAACGAAGGATGCTGCAGAAGCGATTGTGCGCTGGGGGTTGGAGCGCATGGCCTATTACAAGGTGCCCGGCTACATCGCATTTTGCAGCTCGCTAAAACTGACCGGCACGCAGAAGATCCAGCGGGCGGCCCAAAAGCAGATGGCACTTGAACTGCTTGAAACATCAGAGGCGTTCGACACCATCCACCTGAAGCGGAGGCAGTTGGTTTCATGATCAAGCCACGCAAACGCATGGGGTATGACGGGGTTGTGGTGGCAGCACCTGCCAGCACTCCCTATGAACGTTATTCAACAGAGACTGCGCATTGGTGGATTGCCAAAGCGCTGCGGCAATCGATCAAATCTGCCGGTCTTACACCGCGCGATATTGACGGGTTTTCTGTCGCCAGTTTCTCGCTGTTTCCTGATACGGCTGTTGGCCTGACTCAGCATCTGGGGCTTGTTCCGCGTTGGCTGGATCATATTCCGCAGGGCGGCGCCAGTGGGCCCAGTGCACTGCGCCGGGCTGCTCGTGCCGTGCAATGTGGAGATGCCTCTGTGGTGGCGTGCGTTGCCGGGGACACCAACCACGTAGACAGCTTCCGGCGCATGCTCTCCAGCTTCTCCCGGTTTGCGCAGGATGCTTCCTACTCATATGGCGCTGGCGGGCCGAATGCCTGTTTTGCGCTGCTGACTGACTATTACATGCGTGAGTTTGGCGTGGGCCGTGAAGATTTTGGCCGGATCTGCGTTTCTCAGCGGGACAATGCTTTGCGCAATGAAAACGCAGTGATGAAGAAGCCACTGACCATGGAGGCTTATCTGACAGGCCGTGAGATCAGTGATCCAATTACCCTGTTTGACTGCGTGATGCCTGTTGCTGGCGCTGAGGCTTTTTTGGTGATGCGCGAAGAAGATGCGGTCGCCTCTGGGATTCCGCATGCGCATATCAGCGCGACCATTGAGCGGCACAATGCGTTTGCTGAAGATCCTATCCAGATGCGTGGTGGCTGGGAGATGGATATTGATGAGCTTTACGGCATGGCCGGGCATGGGCCAGAGAGCGTGGATCTGTTGCAGACCTATGATGACTACCCGGTCATCGTGATGATGCAGCTGGAAGATCTGGGCTTTTGCGCAAAAGGCGACGCGGCTCGGTTTATAGCGGATAAGGACCTAACCGTTTCCGGTGATTTTCCGCATAACACCTCCGGCGGGCAACTGTCTGCTGGTCAGGCTGGGGCTGCTGGTGGGTTTATTGGACTTGTTGAGGCCATCCGGCAGGTGACGGGTACGGCTGGGGCAACGCAGGTGGAGAATGCCAAGCGGGCTTTGGCTTCCGGCTTTGGGGTAATCAACTACGACCGCGGCGTGTGCACCAGTGCGGCGATTTTGGAAGGGGCGCGTTGATGGTCACACGGCTTCAAAAACCACCCAAAAAGAACCCGCAGGTGCGCACTCGTGTGCCCACCTTGCCTTCTCATTATCGTAGCCGTTCTGCGCTGTTCATGGCCGCAGCTGCCGCTGAGGGGCGGTTTATGCTGCAGGTCTGTGCTGAGCCAGATTGTGGGTCTGTTCAATACCCTGCACGGGATGCTTGCAGTTGTTGTTTGTCTGATCGGCTCGTTTGGCAGGATGTGTCTGCGCGCGGAAAGCTGATTGCAACGTCTACTGTGCGTACAAGCACCAACACGTATTTCCGTGAGCGGACACCATGGCGGCTTGGGACGGTGCATCTGGAGATTGGCCCCTCCGTTATGTGCCACCTTCACAGTGAGGTGGTTGTGGGGTCTGAGGTGCAGCTGATTAATCGGCTCGATAAGTCCGGACAAAGCGTTTTGCTGGCGTTGCCCATGGAGAAAGCTCAATTGCAGGAGGATGATATGCAGCTTCGTGAATTGACGTGCGATCCGAAATTCCGGCGCATTCTGATTACGGATGCCCGCAATCCGAATGCGTATGCACTGGCAAAGAGCCTGCTGGAGGCTGGAGCTTCTGCGGTGTTTGTTGGAGAAGCGGAGAGTTGGCGCCCCTACCCTGACCGCGCCAAACTTGAGTCCCTTCAAGGTGTTGAGCTGGTTTCTTTAGATGTGACTGACACTTCCTCCGTTCAGGAGCTTGCAGGCGAGTTTGGTGGCAAGGTCGATATTCTGATCAACAATGCCCGCTTTGTGCGGCCCGGTGGTATTCAGGGTCGTGGGGACGTGGGCTTTGCTATGGATGAGATGCAGGTCAACTATTTCGGCATGATGCGGCTGGCACAGGCCTTTGCCCCTGCCATGGCCGGACGCAGTGCGGATGGGGTGAACAGCGCAGTGGCGTGGGTGAACGTGCTCTCCGTCTACTCGCTGGTCAGCAATCCCGGCTTTGGCAGCTTTTCAGCCTCCAATGCAGCCGCGCATTCGCTCTCACAATGTTTGCGGGCGGAAATGGCGTCCTCTGGTGTGCGGGTGGTGAATGTTTATTGCGGGCCGACTGAGGATGAATGGCATCAGCCTTTGCCACCGCCCAAGGTGCCTGCGGGTGCGTTGGCGCGGGAGCTGGTGAAGGCGCTGCAAGCAGGGCTGGAGGATATGTATGTGGGTGACATTGCCAAGGACATCCGGCGTAAGTTCATGGAGAGCCCGAAGGTGCTTGAAAAAGAAATGACAAGTCTGGAGGCGCTTTGACCATGGAAGCCTTGAAAGAGAAACTGGCGAACCCGGTTGAGCTGCTGAGCTCTGCTTTGCTTTCCGGTGATGTGGAAGTGGTGGACCTGACGCATACGCTTGATCCGGATTTTCCGGTGATCGTGCTGCCACCCGAGTTCGGGCAGTGCGCCCGCTTTCGCATGGAAGAGATATCCGCTTATGATCATCGCGGTCCGGCATGGAAGTGGAACACCTTCACCTGCTCTGAGCATACGGGTACGCACTTTGATGCGCCGATCCATTGGATTTCCGGACGGGATCTGCCCAATAACACGGTGGACTCCATTCCCCCTGAGCACTTTGTTGGGCCGGTGGTGGTGATTGATTGCTCTGAAGGGTCTGCACAGGATGATGACTTTGAGCTGACACCGGAGATCATTGCCGAGTGGGAAGCCGAACACGGCCGGATTCCGGCGGACAGCTGGGTGTTTATGCGCACAGACTGGAGCAAGCGCCGTGGTGCTGCTTATCTGAATATGCGCGATGACGGGCCACATTCACCCGGACCGACACCGGACGCAATTCGGTTTCTGATTGAGGAGCGCGGCATTCGCGGGTTTGGGACAGAGACTGTGGGGACAGATGCGGGCCAAGGTGTGCATTATACGCCTCCCTATCCGGCGCATTTTTATCTGCACGGGGCTGGCAAGTATGGCCTGCAATGCATGTGTAATCTGGACCAGTTGCCTGCGACGGGTGCTATGATCTTATGTGCCCCGTTGAAGATTAAAAACGGGACAGGTAGTCCGCTGCGCGTTCTGGCGCTGGTGCCGAAGGGAGGCCGTTGATGTCTGAAGAATTCACAGCGGTCATCACAGGCGGCAACAAGGGCATTGGCGCGGCTTTGGCTCATGAAATGCTGGAGGCTGGTTATACGGTCATCTGCCTATCTCGCCGCGAGCCTGAGTTTGAGCACCCGAAGCTGCACTTTCATCAGACTGACTTGTTGGATCAAGCGCAAGTGAGCGCTGCGGCTGAAGCGATTGCAGATGAGCATGAGGTGACGCATCTCATTCACAATGCGGGGCTTATCTTCCCCAACCTGATTGAGGATGCCGAGGCTGAGGATATTGCCGGACTTGCCCAGCTTCATCTGGGATCAGCGTTGACGCTGCTCAAAGCGTTTTTGCCAAGCATGAAGGCCAATCAGTTCGGGCGCGTGCTGTTTAACGGTTCTCGTGCTGCTTTGGGAGCAAAGACACGGACGGCGTATAGTGCCTCCAAGGCTGGTATGATCGGGATGGCGCGGACGTGGGCGCTGGAGTTGGCACAGCATCAGATTACGGTGAATGTGGTGGCCCCGGGTCCAGTGAAGACAGACAATTTCTGGGGCATCATTCCTAAGGGCAGTGAACAGGAGCAAAAGCTGGCGGATGGTATTCCTGTTGGGCGCATCGGCACGGTGGAGGACATCACCAATGCCTTTATGTTCTTTGCTGATCCCAAGTCCAGCTTCATCACAGGGCAGACACTGTTTGTCTGTGGCGGGATGAGTGTGGGGACTGCCCTGCTGTAATTTTACGCAGTTAAAGTTCTGAATCAGATTCAACTCAAGACTACACATGTCTGATACCGCTGAGTCAGTGTTCTTCTGCTGGTCTTTTCCGACGCCACCCGAGTAAGTGGGCGCCTGCTCCATCACTGCCGAGTTTGTCTTCCGGGTTGAGGAGATGGCAGTCGGTCAGGGAGAGACAACCGCAGCCGATGCACTCATCAAGGCCTGCTCTCAGGTCCTGAAGCTCTGCAATGCGGTTGTCCAGATCCTGCTGCCACCAGGTGGAGAGTTTGGCCCAATCCGCTGCCGAGATCTTCTTCTCGTTGGGCAGTTGATCCATGGCCGCTTTGATTTCCTTAAGAGACACGCCCAGCTTTTGCGCGGCCTTGATCACGGCGATCTTACGCAGGACAGCTGCGGAGTATCTTCTATGGTTTGCGTTGTTGCGCCAGGAGCTGATGAGCCCCTTTTCCTCATAGAAGTGAACAGCAGAGACTGCGATGCCACTGCGCTCTGCGACCTGCCCGACGGTTAATCCTTGCAAGGAGACCATTGTCATTCCTCTATTTTTCGCCTTGACCTCAACATTACTTGAGGAATTAGAAGAGATCATGACAGTAATCAAGACCCAATGAGGAATGGCAGATGAACAAGATTTACGCGGACCTGTGGCAAGTCCCGCTCGAAAAGCGGTTCGGAACGCTCCTCTCGCATGCATATTTTTTAAAAACGCCAGCCAGAAACATCCTTATCTCAGCCTTTGAGAATTTGGATGAGGCGGCGCAGTTGCGCGAGTTAGGTGGAGTCAATGAGCATTACCTCACGCACAATCACGAGATCAGTGAAGGTTTGAGCGAGCTGAAGTTCGTTCTTGGTTCAACGCTGATCGGACATGAAAACATTCAAAAGTTCTTTAGTGGTGATGTCCAGCCAGATTTGCTTTTAAAGGGTTCAGGGCCATTTGTGGGCACTGACGGATTTCAGGCAATTTACACTCCGGGGCATACGGACAACAACCTGTGCTTCTATTACCCCTCACCCACTGGCAAGAATTATCTGTTTACCGGTGACACGATCTATCTGGACAATGGCCGCTTCAAAACACTGATCATGTCCAGTGATGGCGGCAACAAGCAAGAGCTCGTCACCTCACTGAAAAACCTGCGGGACCTGCCGGTAGATGTGATCTTTTGCAGTGTCGCCATGGGGAACTATGAGATTGTTGAGGTCACCCAGCCTGAATGGCACGCTCTGATGGATGAGAAGATTGCAGAGCTGGAACGCTGATGTAAAAAAAGCCGGAGTGTTTCCACCCCGGCTTTCAAAATTCTGCATTCCTGAGACTTACGCGATGCGCATTTCTGAGGAAGGATCAAACGGGATGGCTTTGTCCATATTGATCGCGAATGGCACGTCCTGTCCGGCAACGACCTGCGCATCCGCACGCATGCGCGCGTTGCAGTCTTTGCCGCCGAGAGATGACATCACGTAGGTATCAGAACCAGCTGGCTCTGTTACGATGACGCGGTTTGTAATCTGCTCGATGTGGTTTGCCTTGCGGTCAGCCCCTTCAGGGTCGGTGATCGCTTCTGGACGGATGCCCAGCACGATTTCCTTCTGATCAAAGCCTTTCAGAGCTTCGGTCGGGTTGGAGAACTTGAGGTTCACCTGATCACTGAGGCCCGTTGGAAGCTGCGCGAAGATGCCATCACCGTTGGCAACAACCTTAGCTGGAACAAGGTTCATACTTGGAGAGCCCATGAAGCTGGCGACAAACAGGTTTGCCGGGTTGTCATAGATCTCTTTTGGCGTGCCCAACTGCTGTACGTACCCGCCGTTCATGACAGCAATGCGCGTGGACAGCGTCATTGCCTCAATCTGATCGTGTGTCACGTAAACAATGGTTGTTCCAAGCTTCTGGTGCAGTTTCTTGATCTCCGTGCGCATATCAACGCGCAGTTTCGCATCAAGGTTGGAGAGCGGCTCATCAAACAGGAACACATCCGGATCACGCACCAATGCACGGCCCATGGCCACACGCTGGCGCTGACCGCCGGAGAGCTGGCCCGGCTTACGGCCCAACAACGGTTTGATCTGCAGCATCTCGGCAACGTCGCTCATTGCCTTTTCACGCGCTGGCTTTGCAACGCCATGCATTTCCAGACCGAACGTGATGTTCTGACCGACCGTCATGTTCGGGTACAGAGCATAGGACTGGAACACCATAGCGATGTTGCGCTTGGACGGGTGAACCCCGTTCATGGTCTGCCCTTTGATGGCGATGGTGCCGGAGGTAATGTCCTCCAGACCGGCAATCATGTTGAGCAGAGTGGATTTTCCGCAACCGGACGGCCCGACGAGCACGAGGAATTCCCCTTCCTGCACGTCGATATCGATGTTGTGAAGCACCTTGGTTGAGCCGTAAGACTTGGTCGCATTGTTGATTTTCAGAAAGCTCATAGGTCTTATCCCTTCACCGATCCGGCCATCAGGCCTCTTACGAAGTAGCGGCCAGCCACGATGTACACGAGCAGTGTCGGCAATGCGGCGAGGATCGCTCCGGCAAAATGAACGTTATATTCTTTGACGCCCGTTGACGAACTGACGAGGTTGTTCAGCGCAACCGTCATTGGCTGGCTGTCCAGATCAGCAAACGAGGCACCGAACAGGAAGTCGTTCCAGATGTTGGTGAACTGCCAGATGACAGAAACAACAATGATTGGACCGGAACTTGGCAGCATAATGCGCCAGAAGATGCGGAAGAACCCTGCCCCATCAATCTGAGCTGCGCGGATCAATTCTGTCGGGAACACCTGATAGTAGTTCCTGAAGTACAGTGTGGTGAAGCCGAGGCCGTAAACCACATGTACCAGCACCAGACCCGGCGTTGACCCTGCAATGCCGAGGAAGCCAAGCACACGCGCCATTGGGATCAAAACGATCTGGAATGGAATGAAGCAGGCAAACAGCATCAGACCGAACAGGATTGTATCGCCCTTAAAGCGCCATTTGGTCAGCACATAGCCGTTCAAAGCACCCAGTACGGTTGAGATCGTAACTGCCGGAAACACCATTTTGAGGGAATTCCAGAAGTACGGCTTCAGACCTGTCGGTTCTACGCCGATTTGCGCGCTGTTCCAGGCTTTGAACCAGGGCTCCAGCGTGAAGACCTGAGGCAGTGACATCATGTTTCCGCCAGTGATCTCTGAAAGAGGCTTAACGGAGTTGAGAACCATAATGCCAAACGGCAGCAGGTAGAATGTCGCGAACAGGATCAGCATCAGGTAAATGAATGCACGGGTGATGCGCCCTGTGCTGATGGCATTATCTGTCGAGGCTACGGACATTATTTTTTCTCCCGCAGTTCGGCATAAAGGTAAGGCACCATAATCGCAGCGATGGTCATGAGCATGATAACAGCGGAGCTGGCGCCGATGCCCATCTGGTTGCGGGTAAAGGTGTAGGAATACATGAAGGTCGCCGGAACTTCCGTCGCTCTGCCCGGTCCTCCGCCTGTCAGTGCCACGACAAGATCGTAGGACTTAATGGCAAGGTGAGACAGGATCACGAAAGCTGACAGGAAGGCTGGACGCAGTTGCGGGATAATGATCCGGCGATACATGTTCCAGTTGGATGCCCCGTCGATTTGTGCGGCCTTCAGGATTTCGTTGTCGATGCCACGCAGTCCGGCCAGGAACATGGCCATAACGAAGCCACTTGTTTGCCAGACAGCTGCAATCACAACCGTGTAGATGGCGAAGTTACGGTCCTTGATCCAGTTAAACTCGAAGCTCTCCCAGCCCCACAAGTGCATTGTGTGTTCAAGGCCGATACCCGGATCGAGAAACCACTTCCATGCTGTTCCCGTTACGATGAAGCTGAGCGCCATCGGATACAGGAAGATTGGACGCAAGAAGCCTTCTCCGCGGATCTTCTGGTCCAGAAGAATCGCAAGACCCAAGCCGATAGCTGTGCAGACTGCGATATACAAACCTGCAAAAATGCCAAGGTTTTTGATGGCAATGGACCAATGCCGTAGCCGGAACAGCTTTTCATAGTTCTCCAGTCCGACCCAGTCATAGACTGGCAGAATACGGCTTCCTGTGAAGGAAAGGTATACGGAGAAAATGATAAATCCATAGACAAAGACCAAGATCAAAGCCAACGAGGGTGATAACACCAGTTTGGGAATGAGATTTTGGAGTCTTGTCCGCAGGTCCGGTTTTACTGCCGTTGGCGTCGCATAGTCAGCGGCCATGGCAACGGATGAGTTGGTCTGATCGACCATGATCCCTGCCCCCAGATTCTATGTTGTTTTGGGAAAAATGGGGCCAACACATCGTCGGCCCCACTTAAAATTACTTAGCGATGGAGACAGCGTCTACCAGCTCATCAACAGCGGTAGCGGAATCGAACTCACCGTTGAAGTGTGCTGTTACAACGTCATAAATGGCGTTTTTAACAGATGCTGGTGCAGAGTGACCGTGTGCCATGGAACCATAAAGGTTGCCGCTTGCAGCAGCTGCAGCCAGATCTTTCATGCCCTGTTTTGCACATGCATCAAACGCTTCGTCGGAAACGTCTGTGCGTGCAGGAACGGAGCCCTTCACCACGTTGAATGTAGACTGGAAGGCAGGAGACAGGATTGCACTTGCAAGAGCTGCCTGCTCTTTAGACACTTCACCGCCCTGATCGAACATAGCGAACTGGTCAGCGTTGAAGGTTACCTTGTCCTGAGTGCCTGGGAAACGGAAGCAGAGGAAGTCTTCGCCCGGCTTTTTGCCAGCACCGAGGAACTCACCTTTTGCCCAGTCACCCATCATCTGGAAGCCAGCTTCACCGTTGATGACCATTGCAGTTGCAAGGTTCCAGTCACGACCAGAGAAGTTGTCGTCTACGTTTGCACGCAGAACAGACATGCGATCAAACGCTTCCTTCATGGTGTCGGAACCAAGAGCAGCTTCGTCCAGATCAATGAAGGCAGCTTTATAGAAGTCTGCGCCACCGGTGGCCATGACGATTGCATCAAACAGAGTTGCATCCTGCCAAGCCTGACCGCCGTGTGCGAGCGGCGTTACGCCAGCTGCTTTCAGCTTCTCAAGCGCTGCTGTGAACTCTTCCCAAGTGGTTGGTGTTGCAATGCCGTTTGCGTCCAGCACTGCTTTGTTTGCCCATACCCAGTTGGTTGAGTGTACGTTTACTGGCGCAGCAATCCACTTGCCATCGTACTTTGCAAAGCGCTGAAGCGCAGCAGGTACAACTTCGTCCCAGCCTTCTTTAGCTGCAACAGCGTTGAGGTCTGCCAGAGCGCCTTCTTTTGCCCAGTCCTGAATGTCGAACCCAAGCATCTGAACTGCAGTTGGCGCGTTACCAGCGGTTACGCGTGCACGCAAAACAGTCATTGCGCTTTCGCCGCCGCCACCAGCGACAGGCATATCTGCCCAGCCAATGCCCTGAGTTTCCAGATCCTGCTTCAGAACGTTAAGCGCAGCTGCCTCGCCACCTGCTGTCCACCAATGCAGGACTTCCACGTCTGCTGCCAAAGATGGAGCAGCTGTTGCTGCCAACAGAGCCAGAGCCGATGTGGTTTTTACTAGTAGTTTGTGCATGTGTTGCCTCCCGATCACAACTTAAAATTTCTACACAAAAATACGACTAACATAGTACTTATAACGTTACAAATATCGGATCTGTCAATGCAAAAAGTGAACCCATTGACTTGAATGATCTTTTTTGTATCAAATGATACTCACCTATTTTGTTGTATCGTTATAACGAAGATCTAACTGATTTACGGGAGGTAACTGGCTTCACATGTCGACACAAAAACCGCCAAATTCCTCCACTCATTCCACCTCGAAACCTACGCAGAAGACAATTGCGGAGATCACCGGCCTTGCGGTGACAACTGTCTCGCGGGCACTTCAGGGTGATGAAAAGATTGCACAGGCAACCCGGCTGCGCGTAAGTAAAGTTGCTGAAGAAATCGGCTATGTTCCGGACCGCGCTGCGCAAAGATTACGCACCGGAAAGACTAAAGTAATCTCACTGATTCTTGACCCCCATAACGAAATTCTGGGGTTTGGGAACTCGCTGATCACAGGTGTGGCTCATGCATTGGCTGGTACGGACTACCATCTTAATGTGACACCGCAGTTCCTTGGCGGTGATCCGATTGAGCCTGTTGAATACATTGTGCGCAACAAACTGGCTGACGGAATCATCTTTTCACGGACGCGACCTTTTGATGAGCGGGTGCGTTTTTTGCGGGAACGCAGCTTTCCGTTCACCACACATGGGCGAACTGAATTTGGCTATCAACACTCATATGTGGATTATGATAACGAGAAATTCGCGTACGAATCTGTCTTGCGATTGATGCAAAAAGGGCGGCGCAGGATTTGCGTTATTCTACCGCCCAACCATTTTACGTTCCATCAGCATCTGAATTACGGGTATATGCGGGCTATTCGGCAAGAAGGTTTGCAGTGCTACATTCCTGAGGGCATCAACCTTGATTCAGATATGCCGGAGATCTTTGAATGGGCGCAGACGATTGCCGGGACAAGTGATGCACCGGATGGATTTATCTGCCCAGGTGAGACTTCTTTCCTTGCGATTGCGAACGGGTACCGGCAGGCAGGTAAAGAGCGCGGGCGGGATTTTGATGCGGTTGTGAAATCAAGTTCACAAACGCTGCATCAGATTGATTCACAGATCGACAATATCAGCGAGGATATTCGGCAGGCCGGTGCTTTGCTGGGAGCAAATCTGCTGAAGACGATGTTGCACCCGGACGGTCCGTTTGAACAGACCATCCAGGACCCGGACATCACATTCCCAGCTCTCAAATCCTATCAGGACTGAGTTCTCAGGACGCGACTTTCGGTGCTTCCTCTTCGATCCAGAGGTCATCGCCTTCCGGATAGGTAAAACCTGTTTCTGCGGCCAGCTGCTTCAGGAAGCCAATCATGTAGTCGGTGCGTTCGCGCGCGACTTCACGGCCTTCCTTGGTCTGCATGGTTTTGTGCAGTTTGAGCAGTTTGAGGGCGAAATGATCGACGCCGAATGTCTTATCGTCGAGATCGCGGTCGCTTGCGAACAGGTCGCCACCATGGAACAGGTTGGAGTTCATGGTTTTGGCGATATAGAAAGTGCGGGCAATGCCGATTGCGCCGAGGGATTCCAGACGATCTGCGTCCTGCAGGATCTTGGCCTCAATCGTTTGCGGCTCGATTTCAGCTGAAAAGCTATGCGCTTCAATGGCGTGCTTGATCTTCTCGATTTTTGCGGCAGAAACATCCAGCTCAATCAGGATCGGTTCAGCGGCATCAGCTGACAGCTTGGAAGCCTTTGCACGGTCCGGTGAGTTCTTGGGAACATTGACCAGATCATGCAAGTAGGCAGCTGCGATCAGCACTTCCTCATCGCCCTCACCGCGACGCTGAGCGATGTCCAGCGCTGCCAGTTTTACGCGGCGTGCATGGTACAGATCATGGCTTGCATCATCACTCTGATCGTGCGCTTTCAGCGCCGCTTCCAAATTCTTTTCGAACTCAATCATCGGAACTCACAGTTATCAAATGAGCCCGAAACCTACGTCAGGTCAGTGTGCATTTCGAGGCAAAACTGGTCTGAACCCCCGATAAAATTCCGCGGGCTCAGGCTGAGGTTATCGATCGCCGCTTACATGATACAACCAAGCATCACGACAACACTTCTTTATCACGCTAGCGGTCTTTGGCGTTTGCAGCGTAGTTCATGACATTGAAGATGTAATTCTGCTCGATTGTGCCATCAAACAAGTGCGCCCATGGACCTCTTGCATAAACCGCAACATCTTCCCCCGAATGGGTTTCTATGGGCGTTGGAAGCAAGGATTGCTGTTTGAAATCGGGGTCTGTTGCCTCTTCCTGTGACAACACTGAACGGGTGCCGAACCAGTTGTTTTCTTCTGTCAGGATTGAGCCGGGACCGTTGAGATAACTGGCGACAGAGTATGGTTTTCCGTCCAGCATCAGGTGCATTTCATTTGTGTGTTTGACGCCGTTATTGTCAATGCCCATGCACAGCCCGTTGATCGGCGTACCGCGTCCGCAATAGCCGTTGAACGACAAGGTGTGGGCATGGTCCGCAGTGACGATGATCAGAGTGTCCTGATCGCTGGTCATTTCTTTGGCCATGGCGACAGCGTCTGCAAATGCGACACCGTCTGTGAGGGCGCGATAAAGATTTCCGGCGTGATTGGCGTGATCGACACGACCACCTTCAACCGTGAGATAGAAGCCGTTTTCATTATCCTGCAACGCTTCGATGGTCCATTTCACCATTTCGGCCAGGGAGGGCTGATCTTTCCGGTCATACTCATACTGCATATGATTTGCTGCGAAGACGCCAAGGACAGGTTTATCTCCAGACGAATCAAGATCACTAAAGGAGGCCTCATTCCAAGCATAAGACGCGCCAAACGCCTTGGCTTCCTCAATCAGGTTGCGTCCATCCTTGCGATTTCCAGCAGTGCCCTCAATGGTCTTTTTGGTTTCAGGCAGCATATGGCGCTGCCCTCCTCCAAAAGCGATATCAATGGTGCCGTTCTTGATCTGCTCAAGCAGCTGCGCAGCAATATCCGGCACATCGCATCCCTCTGGCACGTCAGAATCGTCCTGGAACCTGCGGCTGGCGACGTGGGCATAGGCTGAGGCTGGTGTTGCATCCGTGAGGCTTGCTGTTGAGATGATGCCGACCGCCTTGCCTTCTGCAGCCATCACTTCTGCAATGCTCGCGACACTGGCGCTTTCGACAGCCGAACAGTCACCAACATTCAGTGTTTCATCGACCCCAAGGACACCGGCTTTGGTCTTCACGCCTGAATGGAATGCTGTTCCGGTTCCCGCAGAATCTGGCGTTTGGGCGTTCACGTTGTAGGTTTTGACCAGTGCGCTGTGCGGAAAGGCCTCTTGTGGCAGAACATTTTCTTCGCCCAGCAATCCATTTTGCTGTCCCTGAAAGACCCGCGTTGCATAGTTTGTTGAGATGCCGTTGCCATCCGCGATCATCAAAATGATGTTTTTGGCCGGTTTGGTGATCGGCTGCTGAGCGAGTTTGCTCTCAATCTCCGCCTCTGCAGCCTCAAACCATCTGTTGTTTTTTTGAGGGAAATCAGTCTCTGCCGAAGCATAGGATGCGGAACAGGCCAGCAGGATCGCAACAAGTGGCGTTTTCATTTCAAATCCTCAAAAAGTGATGTTTCGGGCGCAGTGTGTACTTTACAATTCTTATGGTTAGCTGTGCTGAACAGGAAGAATTCGAGTTAGTTTTCATCTTGATTGCAACGTCTCCGGCTTCTTCTGCGACAATCCGGCGCAATACGTATTTTTATGTAGATCACCAGAGTTGCCTGCTTCACACTTGGACTTTCTGGCTTGAAGACCATGAGGGGCACGCTTTGGGTAAGATTGATGACATGTTGGAAGAGCCGTGCACTGCGCGGCACCTTCCCGAACATCCGCTGCGCCAGGCCATTCTTGCAGAAGTTCATGCCCGGCCCTTCGTCCCCATGCATGGGGAGTGGCAAATTCTGCAATATGCCTTCATGGTCGATCAAGATAACAAGCAAACAGAGCAGCAAGCTGTGCTTCGCTTTATCTCAGAGGAAACGAGCAGCACTTCAAAAGCCTCAGAGCACTATCTGCATCAAACCTTTGATGGCTATTCTTTACGTTGGGAGCAACACAGCGAGTTTTCTACCTATGCTGTGGAACAGCCTCTTCCCTCAAGCTTTTGCGCACAAGATGTTTCTCTCTTTGCCAAGGGCCAGCTCACCCCTCCGGGGCAACTGATTGCAGCCGTTCAGCTTACGATAAAAGCTGCGGAACATCCCGAGGCTGGAGATCTGTCTGATGGGTTTGATCTGGCAAGCTTGAGTGTTTCCCAAATCATTGAAGGACGTGCAACGCTGGTCACCGACTTCAAAGCCGGTGATGATGGCATTGTTTCGTTTCTGCTGCTGGATCATGGGCTGTCTCCGTTGGAACTGGGAGCAACCGTGCGGCGTGTTCTGGAACTGGAGACCTACAGAACACTCTCTTTGTTGGGGCTTTATGAAGCGCGGAAGCAGCAGATCGTTGTAAGCCGCATTGAGCAGGAACTCGTGGGCATAACCGCTCAACTGCGCAATTCAGGAGACGCAGAAGCACATTCTCTGGCGCATAACGAGGAGCTGCTGGCAGACCTTTCTTCTCTTGCGGCAGATCTGGAAGCTTCTGCGATGGAAAGCCTTTTCCGATTTGGGGCAACACGGGCCTATTCCGATATTGTCGGGCGGCGTCTGGACACTCTTGGGGAGAGCAACGTCTCTGGTTACGACATGATCGGGCGGTTTCTCAACCGCCGGCTCGCGCCAGCTATGCAGACGTGCCGTGCTATTGAAGAGCGACAAGCCAACCTTTCGCGAAAGCTGACACGAGCTGTCGGCCTGTTGCGCGCCCGGGTGGATGTGGAGCTTGAACGACAAAACCGAGACTTACTGAAGTCGATGGATCAGCGTGCGAAGTTTCAACTCCGACTGCAACAGACGGTGGAAGGGCTTTCGATTGCAGCGATCTCTTACTACGTCATCAGCCTAATCGGATACGCTTTGAAAGGTGCCAAGGCTGTTGGTTCCCCGCTTGATCCGGCTGTTGGCATGGCCGCATCTGTGCCGCTGGTGGTTGGTGTGCTTTGGTACGCCTTGAGAAGGCTGAAAGCTGCACACTAGAGTTTGATGGCGGCGGTTATCGCCGCCATCCTGATAACTTACAGATAAGCTGCTGAAACCAGACGCTGCGTGTATTCTGTCTGCGGCCGATGCAAAACATCGAGCGTGTTGCCAGCTTCGACAACGTTTCCGTGCTGCATCACCATGACGTTGTGACAGAGTGTTTTCACCACTTTCAAATCATGACTGATGAAGAGATAACTCAGCTTCAGTTTCTCTCGCAGGTCTTTCAGCAGCTCGATAATCTGCGCCTGAATGGACAGATCCAATGCAGAGGTAGGTTCATCCAGCAGTATGAATTTCGGTTTTAAAACGATGGAGCGTGCGATAGCGATCCTCTGACGCTGGCCACCTGAGAACTCATGGGGAAAGCGGTCCATAGTGCTGCGTGGCATCTGAACAGCATCCAGCGCTTCAGCCACCATGGCCTGCCGCTCTTTATTGCTTGCACCGATGCCGTTGACCTTAAGGCCCTCACCCACAATCTCCCCCACAACCATGCGGGGATTAAGCGAGGAAAACGGGTCCTGAAACACAACCTGAAGATCGGTTCTGAGAGGCTTCAGCTCTTTTCTGGTGAGGTTGTCGATCCTGTTTCCATCAAAGGTGATAGTGCCAGAATCTGCTTTTAAGAGCTGAAGGATGGACATGCCCAATGTGGACTTTCCGGAACCAGACTCGCCAACAATGCCAAGCGTTTCGCCTGATCTGATGTTGAGTGAGATGTCGTTGACTGCCACCAGCTCTTTGGTTTTGCGCCTGAACAAGCCACCATGTTTTGAGGTGAACGTGACACGGACCTTATCTGCATCCAACAGCTCGTAGAGGCCCTCCTCCAGTTTATCTGGCACACCGGACGGCTCACTTTCAATCAAGTGCCTAGTATATGGATGAGATGGTGTCTCAAAGACCTCTTTGGTGTTTCCGGTTTCAACAATCTTTCCTGCGCGCATCACACAGACACGGTCACTCACCTGACGCACCACATTGAGGTCATGTGTGATGAGGATGATCGCCATGCGGTGACGCTCTTGCAGCTCTCGCATGAGTTTGAGGATTTCAGCTTGGACAGTCACGTCAAGAGCAGTGGTTGGCTCATCTGCAATGAGCAGGTCAGGCTCGTTTGCCAGTGCCATCGCAATCATGACACGCTGGCGCTGACCGCCGGAAAGCTGATGCGGATATTGACTGAATCTGGCTTCAGGGTCTGGGATCTTCACCTCATCCAACAGCCGAAGCGTTTCTTTTTTAGCGTCAGCCTTGGAGATTTTGCTATGTGAGCGGATCATCTCAATGATCTGGTCCCCAATCCGGTACACTGGATTGAGGCTTGTCAGAGGTTCCTGAAAGATCATGGAGATGCGATTGCCGCGGATCTTTTGCAGCTCCAACTCACTCATGGTCGTCAGGTCTCGATCCTCGAAACGGATCATGGAACCTTGAGCCAGTGTCGCGTTTTCGGCGAGCATGCCCATGATTGCGCGGGCAGTGACCGATTTGCCGGAACCGGACTCCCCGACAATGGCCAATGTCTCGCCTTTTGCCACGGCATAGCTCACCCCTTTCACCGCTTCCACGGTTCCGGTCACCGTTTTGAAGGTGACGGCTACATCGCGGATGTTGAGCAGGTCCTTGTGTTGGGTTTGGTCGATACTAGGCATTGCTGTAGGGATCCATTGCATCACGAAGGCCATCGCCAGCGGCGTTGAAGGCGAGTACGGAAATGATGATCATGCCGACTGGAGCCATCATCCACGGCGCAGCGCTAAACGACTGGAAGTCGAGAATCTGGTTGAGCATGCTGCCCCAGGAGACCATCGGCTGCTGAATGCCCACGCCCAAAAACGACAGGAAACTCTCCAGAAGAATGATCTCGGGTAGCTGGTAGGTTGCCCAGACAATGATGTGCGAAGATGTGTTGGGGACGATATGTGCGCCAATGATACGGCTGCTTGAGGCTCCAACGGCTTCTGCTGCGCGAACATATTCCAAATTGCGCATGGAGAAGACCTTCCCGCGCAGCTCGCGGCACAGATCTGCCCATCTGAGCAAGACGAGGATGCAGGCGAACATGATGAAGATCGTGACCGGCTCCGCACGGCGCGGCAACAAGGCGACCAATGCCAGATAAAGCGGGAGATCTGGGAACGCCTTGATGAACTCGACCATTCGCTGGACCACAAGATCATACAGGCCACCGAAGTATCCTGAACTCACTCCAAGAATGATCCCGATCACGCAAGCGGACCCCATCACCATGAGCGCCATGAGCAGTGTGATGCGCGTGCCAAAGATCATGCGTGAGTAGACGTCGCGGCCCAGATTGTCAGTGCCGAGGATATGGAACTTGCTGCCATCTGTTGTGCCAAACAGATGTGTTGTGAAGGTGAGACCCAGAAACTTCCAGGGTTCTCCTTCCACGAACAAAGCAACATGCGAGATTTTATCGAAATCAGGAATAAACGTGATCTCAAAGGTTTGCATGTTCATTTCTTCCTTAAAGCCAGTGACATACGGCGTTGTCAGGCTGCCATCAGGCGCGAAGAAATGGAGCGTTTGCGGTGGTGAATACAGTGCTGCCCGGTTGGCAGTCTGCGGTCCATAAGGCGCGATGAAACCAGCGAAGATCGCTGTCAGGAAGATCAGCATACAGGCGATGAAACCTACCATGCCGTATTTGTTACGGATGAAGCGACGAACGACGAGACCCCAATAAGAAATAGAGGGCCGGTCTTCTGCCAGTTGCTGAGCGTCTACGCTGCCGTGTTCGATTGCGTCGGTGTCGATCTGGGTCATCACGCATTTCCTTCCATAGCAGCTTGGCGGACACGCGGATCAATGAGAGCGAGCAGCAGATCTGCAACCAGATTTCCGACAACCATGATGGTGGCGACGAGCATAAAGATTGCAGCGACCACATACATATCGCGCTCGGCAACTGAGGAGAGGATCAGGGGGCCGATGGTTGGAACACCCAGTACTATTGCGATCTCAATCTCACCTTTGACCATGTACTCAAAGCGGCTGCCGATGTTCATGATGACAGGGTGCAACGCATTGGGGATGGCATGCACCAAGATGATGCGACTGCGAGACAGGCCTTTGGCGCGCGCTGTTTCGATGTATTGAGATTTCATCACATCCAGCAGGTTGCCGCGCATCATGCGCAAGGTATAAGCCTGCCCGGCCCAGATGGAGATGAGCAAGATTGGCCAGACATGTTTGAAGAAATCCCAGAGCTTATCGAGTGACCAGTGGTCCTGCAGAAGATACTCGGGTGATTGCAGTGCTCCGATGTAAGGAGAGTGCCAGACGAAGGCGAGATAATACAGAATTATCAGCGAGATAACGAATTTCGGAATAACAATGCCAAGGAAGGCAACAATTGTCGAAATGGTATCACCGAGCTTGTACTGGTTCATGGCTGCGTAAACACCAAGCGCACCGCCAATGAACTGAGCCAGCACCATGGCAGTGAAGGCCAGAGCAAGTGTGCGCGGCAGACGCAGACCGATTACTTCTGTGACTGGTTTGGAGAAGAAGAACGAGTCTCCGAAGTTGCCAGCAGTGACGATGCCGACAATCCATCGCCAGTATTGCACGACAACGGGCTGATCCAGCCCTAACTGCGCGCGTAAAATTTCCGCCTGAGGTTCCAAAACTGCACGTGACTGTCCGGTTTGGGCGGCTGTTGTCGCCATCCACATGTCAACATAGTCACCTGGAACAGCTTGTATGATGGCGAAAGAAACAATGGAGATCCCGATCAACAAGACCAGTGTTGCAGCTGCACGTTGCGCTAAAAAGCGTAACAAGCCCATTTATCTAGCCCTCCCAGCTATTGAGCATTTATTGCTTATTGCGTTGGAAGGCGGGGCAGAATTGACCCGCCTTTCCTGCCTTAATATTCAGCGATCGTTCCTGGGAGGAGTTCTTTCAACTGCTGATCCTTTGGTGTCCAGAGGCGCTCGCGCACAACACCATCTTCTGCCCATTCAAACATGTTGACGGGTGTGCCCGGATGCGCGTTTCTGATGCGTTTGTTGACGAGAAGTGCAGCAGGAGCCTGAACGGTGCCAATGGTGTAGGCATTCTCAGTCCACAGACGTTGAATGGTTTTGGCCGCATCAGCTGCTTCAACCGCATCCCAGGTGGACAGAATGGTCTGATAGGCATCGACCATCTCGATTTCAAAATCCATCAGGTTTCGCGTGCCATCTGAACCTGGAAGATGCCGGTCAGGACAGCTGTTTGCGATTGGCAGATGGAAACAGGTTTCACGAGTTGGAAGCGCCCATTCTTTCCGGCGTATCAACATGTTGAAGTCGCCGTTTTTCGACGCAGTATCAATTGTATCTACGTTGCGGATCAACACACGAATGCCTGCTTCTGCCAGCATCAGAATGATGGCATCTGCTTGTTTTTTCTCAGTGACCTGTCTGCGATCTGTCATCATGTCGATTTCCAGATCAGCCCCTGAGCCTGGCATGTTGCGAATGCCGTTGCCATCGGCGTCTTCGAGGCCCAAAGCATCCAGCATGGCGTTGGCTTTTGCCAGATCATACGGGTAGTAGACGGTGCTGTCGTAATCGTAATAGGGAGATCCGCTGGAGAAGCCACCGGAGTATGGATACATGAACGGACCACGCGCGACTGACTGGCCGATCGCCTGACGATCAAGCGCATGACTGAGGGCAACGCGGAAGTCTTTTTGCCGGAAGAACTTGCGGAGTTCAGCGTCCACTTCATCCTGAACACCGTTTGTTTCGGAGAAGTTCAGTTCCAAACGCCATGAGAGAACACGTGGGCCAAAGTTGGCTTTAACCGGTGCATCTGCAGACAATGTCTGCTTGAGTGCTTCCACGAAGTTGCCCGGATTTTCCATATTGGAAAAATCAGCAGTCCCGGCGACAGCTTGCGTTGTGCGGTCTGACCAAGTGGACAGTTTGAAGTGCATCTCATTCAGGTATGGCAGCTGATTGCCAGCTTCATCTGTTTTCCAATAGAACGGATTACGGCGCAAGATCACCAGTTCATCAGCCTTGTGGCGCACTGGCACCCAGCCTCCCAGAACAACTGGTGGAACTGCGTCCGCTGGCATTGCATTGCGATAGTCTTCGTAACTCGCATCCTTGTTGTATTTGGGATGTTTCGCTTTGAGTGTGTGCGAGGGACCGGGGCAGCCTTGAATATAGGCCAGAGATTTCAGAATTTCCGGGCCTTGTGGTTTGGCGAAAGTGAACTTGAATGTGTAAGCATCAATCACTTCAAGCGTTGTGCCCTCGCCAAGGCCACCTTTTGGCAGACGGGATGCAATGTTCTCATCCTGAACGTTGTCGTCCCACCAGAAGCGGATGTCTTCTGTATCAAAGGGATCGCCATCGGACCATTTGATGCCTTCAACCAGATGCATGGTCAGTTCGGTTTTGTCGTCGCTCCACTCCCAGCTTTTAGCAAGGTTTGGTAGCGGACCGGACTGCTCCTCTGCCTTCACCTGCCAGAGCGGGCCGTTGCGTACCAGACATTCCTGAATGGCCATGTTGATGCCGCCCCAGCCCTGATGCTGACCAGCGAGCCAGTTCCAGCCTTCCGGACGACCGCCGATAACATGGCGGAACACACCGCCATAAACGCCGATCCCCTCAGACATGGCTTTGGTTGACATAACCAGCGGCTCTGCTGGTAGTCGCTCGCCAACAGGTGGCAGCTTGCCAGCTTTGACCAGTTCACTCAGGAACGGGGCTTCGCTATAGCCCTCCAGTTTCTGATAGGTCCACAAATCACTGCGAGACAGCAAATCATATTCCAATGTGGACATGGACTGCTCAACCGGCATTTTGTCGGCCAGTGCTGAACTTGCCGCTAGAGCGCAGACACTTACGCCTGCTGCTAAGCAAAGTTTAGACACAAGGTTTGTCGAAGACATCAGTTCCTCCCCCATTTCATTACTCCCAACACCATCATGGCCACCCGCGCCGTCTCTTTTCCTCCGGCTTTCTATTCATAAATTCCGATTTTCTTCGTAGACGCTTTTAAACTGCGTATTTCTCTATACTATACACATGGGAGAATATTGAGAGCCGAACTCTCGTATTAATATCGATTCATTCGGCTTTTCAAATATTGATGCAAGAGGAGGGTGTACAATTGAGTATTAGCGATGACTTATATCGCCAATATCTGGATCAGAGTGTCATACCCTCGACAGATAATTTTCTGATTATGCGCCATAAGCCTCACGTATTCTCCAAAAGGCCTTATCATCACCACGCCTCTATTGAAGTGAACTTCCTGATCAACTGTGAAATGGACTATTCCTTCTCAGGAAGTCATGTGACTGTTCACCCCGGTTACATGATTTGCTTCTGGGGCGCCGCACCGCACGGCGTTGTTGGGGTGCGCGGGGATGGCGATATGGTCAATCTCTACATCTCATTTGCACAAATATTGCAGTGGGGTTTGCCCACACGCATCACTGATGCACTCATTTCAGGAGATGTGATTTGCAACAAGGCGCCCTGCCCGATTGATGCGGTGCGCTTTGGCCATTGGGCAAGTGAGTTCAAACGAGATGACATCAACTGGCGCAAACTGGTTCTGAGTGAGATCTCGTCGCGGTTTACGCGCCTGGCGCTGGACGGTTGGAACACACTGCATCATGACTATCGTCAGTCCAGCACGGTGGTTGGTCGTGGAAAGTCCATGTTGCATGTGGAAGAGATGTTGCGTTTTATTTCCGAGAACCACACCTCGGACATTTCTGTCACAGATGTTGCTGAATGTGTTGGTTTATCGCCGAGCCATGCAATGACTTTGTTCAAGCGCATTGTGGGACTGCCAATCAAGGAACATTTGACGCGGGTCCGGCTTTCTCATGCACGCATGTTGCTTGCAGAATCTGAGATGAAGATCTTGTCCATCGCTATGGATGCCGGGTTCAGGTCTCTTTCGAGCTTTTATGAGGCGTTCCAAAACCACTTCAGCACGTCTCCAGCTGCGTTTCGCAAACAAGCCAGAAACATTGGCAAGATATAGCGGGCAGCTGCCTACCCGCTACTTTTTCTTTAGCCTGTCACGACAACGCCACCATCAATGACAAGGGCTTGGCTGGTCATCATACGGCTGGCTTTGGATGCCAAAAACAGTGTTGCATCAATAATATCGTCCGGTTCCAGATGCTCCTTCAGACACTGACGACCCAGATGGGCTTTCAGATCTTCCGGCGTTGCCCAGAGGTCTTTCTGTCGCTGTGTGAGGACCCAGCCCGGCATCAAAGCGTTGACGCGGATGTTGTCTGGTCCCAACTCACGCGCCAAAGCTCTGGTCAGACCAGTGATGGCTGCCTTGGACGTTTCATAAGCTGGATAGCCTGCGTTGCCCATCATGTAGGAGATGGATGAGAAGTTGATGATGGAACCTCCACCAGCTGCTTTCATGCCTGCGGCAGCGGCCTGAGCGGTAAAGAAATGAGGGCGCAAGTTCACGTGCATAGACGCATCCCATTGATCTATCGTAAATTCTTCAAGGGTATGGCGAGTATCGTTTGCAGCATTGTTCACCAGCACGGTAATCGGACCATGGGCCTTTTCCGCCTGTTTGATGGAGGTTTGAAGAGCACCAACATCGGTGACATCACATTTGATGAATAGAGGTGCGACACCGTGCTTTTCCTTCATCTGCTCGGCAAATTCTGAAGCATCAGAGCGCTGTACAAAGGCGACTTTGGCACCTTGTTGCATGAAGCCATCAGTGAGGCTTGCGCCGATCCCTGCTCCGCCGCCAGTGATGAACACACTTGCGTCCTTCAAATCATGAAAAGTGACGTTCCCAGACATTTAGTCCCCCAGGGAGTGCTTGGCACTCATCTTTGATATATCAGAATATACATAAGCGGCAACCTCGTTTCAGGCAACCGCTTATGTCATCGCATTCTTCTAATTGGCAGCGCTCTTGCTATGCAGTTTCAAGCACTTGCTTCTGTGTCCAGGCTGGCAACCAGTCTTTATGCGCTTCCAAAAGCTCGTCCACCATGGCCCAGATTTGGTCCAGATCCAACTCTGCAGCGGTGTGCGGATCAAGCATTGCGGCGTGGTAGATATGCTCGCGCTTCTCCGTCATGAGCGCCTCAACGGTCAGCTCCTGCGGGCCAATGTTTGTACGCATCAGAGCGGCTAATTGTGCTGGCAATTTTCCAATGTGCGTTGGCTGGATGCCGTTGCGATCCACAAGACACGGCACTTCAACTGCGCAATCCTGTGGCAGCGAGGTGATGTAGCTTTTGTTTTGCACGTTGCCGTAGATAACCGCAGGCTCACCAGTCCAGATGGAGTTCATGATGGTTGAGGCGTATTCATGGCTGCGCTCTACTTCAATGCTCTCTGCATTTTTGTAGTCTTCCACCTGAGACTTCCAGCGTTCAATTTGCTCTACACAACGGACCGGGTATTCGTCGAGCGGGATGGAGAACTTCTCCAGCAGGTCCGGGCGATCACGTTTGATAAACCACGGAACATACTCAGCAAAATGCTCTGAGCTCTCTGTTACGAAATGACCAAGACGGGTCAACATCTCGTAGCGCACTACGTTCTGACAGCGTGGGTTCCACGTGGATGGTTTCGGATAGCGGCCTTCACGGTAGCCTTCCATCAGCCTTGGAGTGAGGTCCTCAAAGGTCCCGTCTTCCTTGATCTCTTCCAGATACTGATAGAATGCCATGTGATTGATGCCTGCACATCTAAAGCGGATATTTGCAGGGTCGATATCAAGGTCGTGCGCCAGTTCTTTGACAGTGCCCTGAACAGAGTGACAGAGGCCTACCTGTTTGATTTGTGGGTATTTTTGCGCGATGGCCCAGGTGTTGATCGCCATTGGGTTCACGTATTGAAGCATGACCGCATCCGGGCATACTTTGAGTATATCTTCGCAGATGCTCCAGAGGTGTGGAACGGTGCGCAGGCCGCGCATGATTCCGCCGATGCCGAGGGTATCCGCGATGGTTTGGCGAAGGCCATATTTCTTGGGAATTTCGAAGTCTGTGACCGTGCACGGCTCGAAGCCACCAATCTGGAAAGCAACGACTACAAAGTCAGTAGAATCAAGCGCTTCCATCTGATTGGTGTGCGTTGAAACTGTTGCGCTCACTCCCAGCGTCGAAATCAGTTTACGCGCCACAATCTCAGATTCACCAAGGCGTTCCTCGTTGATATCCATCAGAGCGACATGTGCTCCGGAGAGCGCTGAACGCTGCAGAATATCACCAATGATGTTCTTCATAAACGTGGTGGAACCAGCACCAATAAAGGTGATTTTGGGGTTTCGGGCCATGCTTTTCTCCCATTTTCTGAAGAGCTCGCCAGCACTTCAGATTGCATAGTTCTTGAGGGGATAACCGGACAGCCTTGAGACGAGCGTCTCTGAGCTGTCCTTTGATGAAAAACTATGGATCAGCGCCTCTCTTTTCTTCCTGTTTTCTATTCTAAATTTCCGGAAACCACGGCAATTCTGGCTCTGTTTTGTATTATTGACCTCAAAATCACATGGATTGGCTACGCCATCGCAACTGTTGCCGATGCCAGCTGAGAGGAGATAAACCCTTTATTCTCCAAAACCTTAGCCGTTTTGAAGAGGTGTTCTTCGCCATAACGCGGGCCGATGAGCTGGATACCAATTGGAATACCGCCGTGGGTATCATGAGTGGGGATGCTCATAGCCGGAAGGTCGAAAAAGTTTACAGAGCCGAGGTAGGTGTTTGTTTTTGCTATCTCTTTAAGGCTCTCAATGGATTTGATATCCGCACCTGCCTCAAATGCGTTTTTTGTGCAAACGGGTGAAAGGATTACGGGATATTTGCGTTGAAATTGGTCAATCAGGCGATGGTAGTGCGATCTTGCGGCCAAAGCCTGCGCATAGCTGTGATAGTCCATGGGCGGTACCAATTGCGTGTAGTACTCAAATATTGCCTGTAGTTGCTCTGAGCCAAAACGGTCGATCACGCTCTCCTTCTGGAGTGCGACTTCCGTGATCAAAAGCGATGTGTAGTGTGTGTAGGCTTCTTCGATAAAATCAATGCTGGTGTTATCCACCTTGTATCCCTGCTGCGCCAGTACCTCGCCTGCTTGCTTCAGAGCTTCATTGATTTTCGGGTCAGCATCTGGTGGCGTGATGAGTGCGATGCTGTTTGGGAAGATCTTATCCTCATTCATATCTGGTAGTGACCATGTATCCAGATCGGAATAGCCTTTCATCACATCGTAAGCGAGTTTGAGATCATCAAGCGAGCGTGCGAGTGGTCCTTGTGCTGAGGACAGCTGGATGGTGATTGAGCGTTCTGCAGCTCCGGTGGCATTATAAAACGGTATGCGCCCATGAGAGGGGCGCAAGCCGAGCACACCGCAGCAATAGGCTGGCAGGCGTATGGAACCGCTGAGGTCGGACCCATGGGCGATGTATCCGACGCCAGCTGCCAGTGAGCTCCCAGCTCCACCGCTTGAACCGCCTGGCGTGCGGGATGCATTCCACGGGTTGAGGGTCTGGCCGAACAAGGTGTTGTCCGTATGAAAGCGCCATGACATTTCCGGAGTGTTTGTGCGCCCAATCGGAATTGCTCCTGCCTGTTTCAATCTCTGGACAAGGGGAGCATCCTGCTTAGCAATCAGGCCAGCAAATGCTTTCACGCCGTTGTTTGTGGAGGCACCGGCCTGATCGACGTTTTCTTTGATTGTGACGGGAATGCCGTGGAGTGGACCTAACGGCTCGCCGCGCTGCACCGCCTGGTCTGCCTGCTCTGCTGCCTGACGAGCCTGATCATCAAAGCGGGTGGTGATGGCATTCAGATGCGCGGTTTCATCAATGCGCGTCAGATGCTGCTCTATCACCTCACTGCATGTGATCTGCTTGTCACGGATTGCTTGAGAAACCTCGATTGCCGTCATTTTGAATATATTTTCAATCATTTACGGGTTCCTCAGCTTACAAGAAAGAGTGAGAGATCAGGCAGGAAGGTGACGAGCAGCAGCACGCAGAGCATGATCAGGACAAATGGAATGACTGATCTTGTGACAGTCCAGAAGCTTTCCCTGAACGCCTGAGAAGCAACCACAAGATTGATGCCGACAGGTGGTGTCAGCAGGCCAATCTCCAGATTGATGATCATCATCACACCAAGATGCACTGGATTGATGCCGTAGATTGTTGCCACTGGGAGCAGAATGGGCGCCATAATCAGCAGGGCAGAGATGATCTCCATAAAGAACCCAACCATCAGCAGAAGGATGTTGAGGCCGATCAGGAACATCCATTTTTCTTCGACGTGCGAGGACAGCCATTGTGCCACCAGGCTTGGAACTTGCTCTGTGGTCAGCACCATGTTCAAAGTTGCGGCGATCGCAAGAATTGGGAGCAGGCCGCCGAGCATCTGGGTTGTGTGAATGACAGCATCCCAGAGCTGGGCCAGTGTGAGCTCTTTATAAATGAACAGCTCGACAACGAGCGCATAGGCCAAGGCGATGGCAGCACTTTCTGTGGCTGTGAAGTATCCGGAGTAAATGCCCCCAAGCAGAATGACTGGCATGAGCAGGGACCAAATTCCGTTGGTGATTGCACTGCCTGCTGCGCTCACGTCAAAGCCTGTGCGCGGGATCGTTCTGTTGGCCCAGGCTGAATAGATCGCCAAAGCGATGGTGAGCAAAAGCCCTGGAATGACGCCCGCCAGAAACATGTCAGTGATCGAGGTTTCTGTGACCAGACCGTAGATGATCATGGGAATGCTGGGCGGGATGACGACACCGAGTGTGCCTGCACTCGATAGTGCGCCCAGAGAATAGCTGGTGGAGTACCCCTGCTCTCGCAGTGCCGGGTACAGCACAGACCCAACCGCCAGCAGCGTAACCATGGAGGAGCCCGAGATTGCAGCAAAAAAAGCGCAGGAGAGGATTGTTGCTACGCCGAGACCTCCTGACAAAGATCCAGTCAATGCTTTGAGGACTGTGACGAGCCGCTCCGCAATGGCACCGCGGCTCATGATGGAGCCGCAGAGCAAGAAAACGGGAATGGACAGAAGCGCTTCGCGATCCAGCGCGGCCCAAAAGTCCTCCGCCATGAACATCAGCTCACCATCGCTATACAGAAGCTGTACTGCCCCGCCGAGCACCATCAAGATTACAATGAGGTTCTGCCGCAAGATCAGCATCACCAGAACAGCGAGTGTGAGAAGGAGCGCATAGGTCATGCCGCGTCTGCCTCTTCTGGCTTCAAAGAGGGCAACAGCGCAAAGCCGAAATATCTGAGGGCGTTGGAGCAGAAGGCGTAGGGCATGATGGACTGAAACCACCAGAGCGGCCAATCCACCACGGGCACCAGGAACCCGATTTCATAGGAGGACTGCACGAGCCCAAACGAGACATAACCCGCGAGCAGGAAGAGAGCGCCGCTCAAGACGTCTCCCAGCCGCTGCAGAAGGTTTTGCCACGTTGCCGGTAATAGCTGGTCAGTGATCTTGGGGCGGATGTGGTTGCCGGTGGATGTTGCAAGGCCAAGGCCCAACATGCCAGCAAAAATGGCTGCAAACAGCGCGATCTTGCTGCTGTGCATCAATGAGAGATCAAAAAACTCTCGTGCAACGACATCCGCCAGCATGGCTAACACCACGATAATGTAGGCCAGAGCAGCAAGTGTCGCTTCAAATCGGTACAGCAGCTGGAAAAATCGCTTCATGCAAATTGAAAAGAGCCCTCAAAATGTAGTGGGCTCTTCCTTTCAGGTGTCATGGAATCAAAGCACACAGGCTTTCTTTGCCTCTAGAATCTTAGGCCAGACTTCTTGTGCCTGCCCGCCGATTGAGCTCACCAGTTCCTCACGCAATGGCAGGACGGCTGTTTTCCATTCCTCGCGTTGCTCCGCTGAAAGCTTATGGACGTGCCCGCCCTTTTCCTGAAAACCTGCGAGCATGTCCTTTGCCATGGAGCGGACTTCATCTCGAAGACCCTGGACAGGCACCAGAGCGTTGGTGATGCTATCCTGTTCGTTCTTACTCAACTTTTTCCAAGTGCGCATGCTCATGACCAGTGCTCCGGACTGGTGAAGGTGCGCGGAGAGTGTGAGATGGGGAGCCATCTTGCCCATGCCCATGGCCACGTAGGTCATGGCTGGCAGTGTTCCTCCTTCTACCATGCCGGTTTGCAGTGCAGACGGTGTTTCGGCCAGTGGCAGAACGACACCGTTTGCGCCCATACCCTGCCAGAAGTTGACCGAGTATTTGGCAGGTGCTGCACGCACTTTCACGCCTTTCACATCACCAGGAGCCAGAAATGGCTTTTTGCCGAAGGTATGAATCCAGCCCAACTCATTCCATTGCAGGAACTTGAAACCCTTTTTTTCAAAGAGAGGTTCAAAAACAGGCGTCAGGTGTTTGTCCATTGCGCAATCAATTTGCGCATAGCTGTCCCACAGAAACGGAACACCCATGAGAGCCATTTCCGGGACAACCGTGGAGAATGCCGTCATGGAGCTGCCGAGAATATCTATCCGTCCGCGAATGGCTTTTTGGACCATAACCGGTTCTGTACCGAGTTGACCTGCATGAAATAATTTCGCGCTTATTGCCCCGTCTGAGTTGGCCGATATTTTGCTCGCAATGGCCTCCACATGGTTGACCCAAGGGGTACCTAAAGGCGCACTGGTTGCAATTTTAAGCTCTTTGGCAGCCTGTGCCACGCCCACAAATGCAGTGAATAAAAAGGCCACCCCCAGCAATAATTCGCGTAATTTCATAGTCCCCCCAATATGTTCCCAAATCACACATGCATTCTGCTATTATCAGTGGCCCCAAGCCAAGAGATGTTATAGTTTGGCAACACAATTATCATTATCAAAAACAGAACTTATCGTCTAGTTTGAGTGTAAAATGAAATCTTATAAGCCAAAACAAAAACGAGGCTATGAGGCGGAGCAGAATTTCCTGCAAGCTGCAAAAACGATTTTTGCCAAAGAGGGTGTAGCGCGGGCGCGGGTTTCAGACATTGTTCAACTTGCAGGTTCGTCTACGGGTAATTTCTACTTTCGCTTCAAGAACAAGGAAATGTTGTTCGAGCGCCTTTTTGAGATTTATGAGGAGCATGCTCAAGGCCTTATTCAGGATCTGCAGGATCCCCTCGGCTCGCTTGAGAGTACCATCTACTTTGTGACAGCTCTGAATCACAAGCTGCTGCAGGAGAATGTTGGTCTGTATCGCGCCGCTCATGAGATCTCAGCAAAGGAGCCTGAGACCTGGAAGCGCTTCCAGCAGCTGACCATCATGACAGCAGAGCGTATTCTTGAACTCAGCGCCCCTTACAAGGACCAGATTCCGTTTGAGGACTGGGAGATGCAGGTGCGGCAGACGGTTCAGCTTATTACCGGGTTCACCGCCAATCAGGCCATTCGCAATGCCGGCCCTGCCCGTTTTGGGTCGCAGGCAATGGTTGATATGCTTTTCATGGCAGCTATGGGCTCACTTGGCCTTGCTCCTCCTAGGGATTTTGAAGAGGAAAAAGAAAAAATCCATAAGATATTGAATGATGAACGATATTCCTAAAGCGTAAGCTGAAAGAATATTCTAATATACGCGTATAGGTTTTAATTTTGGGAGGAATTATGACTGATACACTTAGTGCTCCAACCTGGACACCTACTGTATTCACCAAGCCAATTGATGTGAACGGTTACAGGTCTGTGATCGAAATATTTGAAGAGGCCAATGGCCGATTTGCAGACAATGTCGCCTTCACCAATTTTGGCCAGTCACTTACATTTAAAGACGTTGATGAGAAATCTCGCGCAGTTGCTGCCTATTTGCAGAATGAGCTGGGCCTGAAGAAAGGCGACCGCGTCGCCATTATGCTGCCAAATATTCTGGCGTTTCCGGTTCTCATGTTCGGCATATTGCGCGCCGGGCTGGTGCAGGTGAACGTCAACCCTATGTACACACCGCGCGAGCTGAAGCATCAGCTCAACGATGCGGACACCGATACGATCTTTATTTTCTCGGGCTCCAGCCCGACGCTTGCAGAGGTTGTTGCGGATACACCAATCAAAAATGTGGTGATTGCCAATGTAGGTGATGCGTCTGGTATGGACATGCCCTCACCGCCTCCACACGAGATGTTTGCAGACCGCCTGACAGTCTCAGATGTTCTTGAAAAAGGTGAGCAGCTGGACTTCACGCCGCCGCAGATTAATCCGAGTGATCTGATTTACCTGCAGTATACGGGCGGCACCACGGGCCTTTCCAAAGGCGCGGCGCTGAGCCATGGCAATCTGGTTGCCAATATCGCACAGTTTGATGCGGCGACAGACGGGTTTATGCGGGCTGGTGAGGAGATCGTGATTACGGCGCTGCCGCTCTATCATATCTTCGCGTTGATGGTGAATTGCGTGTCATTTTACTGGCTGGGATCCCGCAACGTGCTGATCACCAATCCACGCGATATGCCGGGGTTTGTTGAAGAACTCAAGAAGTGGAAGTTCAGCGTGATCACTGGGGTGAACACGCTTTTCAATGGCCTGCTGCATACCCCGGGCTTTGATGAGCTGGACTTCAGCAACTACAAATTTGCCATGGGCGGCGGATCAGCCATTCAGCGGGCGATTTCGGATAAGTGGAAACAGGTTACCGGTCACCACGTTATTGAAGGATATGGTCTGAGTGAGACCTCGCCGATCCTTTCTGTGAATCCGTTTGATAGCACTGAGTTTACTGAGACCGTTGGCCAGTCCATGCCAAAGACAGAGATCAAGCTGCTGGATGCGGAGGACAATGAAGTTCCGCTTGGCCAGCCGGGTGAGCTTTGTGCACGCGGGCCGCAGATTATGCAGGGATACTGGCGCAAGCCTGAGGCAACTGCTGCGGTGATGACGCCGGACGGGTTCTTCCGTACCGGTGACATTGCGATCATGGACAAGCGCAACAACTTCAAGATTGTCGACCGCAAGAAAGACATGGTGCTTGTGTCTGGCTTCAACGTTTATCCTGCAGAGGTTGAGGCTGTGATAGCTGAGATCAAGGGTGTGGTTGAAGTGGCTGTTGCAGGCACATCTGACGAGCGGACTGGCGAGGCGGTGAAAGCGTTTGTTGTGCGCAACAACGAGGACGTTACGCCAGAAGCCGTGCAGGATTACTGCCACAACGCGATGGCAGCTTATAAGGTGCCGAAATACGTGGAGTTTTTGGAAGAACTTCCGAAGTCTACCGTGGGTAAAATCTTGCGCCGGGAATTGCGAGAGAAATAAGTTTCTCACCAGAAGACATAAAAAGAGCCGCAGTTTGATCGCTGCGGCTTTTTTCGTTTTATCAGATGCAGATGCGCGTTAAGCGCCTTCCACGATGATGATGTTGGCAATGCCAGCGTTTTCACGATGCTTTTTGGCAGCCTGATACTCTTCGCTGTTGTAGCACGCCATCGCGGTTTCCATATCGGCAAACTCGATCACCACGTTGCGGGGATGGTTTGTGCCTTCCAGATCCTCAAACTTGCCGCCGCGGGCCAGAACGTTGGCACTGTACTTTTTGAATGCAGCAGAAGCTCCGTCTGCGTAGAGCTTGTAAGGTTCAGGATCTGTGACTGTGACGTGAGCGACCCAATAGGCTTTTGGCATTTTCTCTTCCTTTGAAACAGGAAGAAGCGGCGCATGATACGCCGCCCCTTCTTCTCGTTATTTAGTGTGTGTTTGCCTGTTACTTGTTCAGGATTTTCGCCAGAATTAGGTAGGCGATACCTGCCACGAACAGACCAACGAACCATGCATAGGTGTAGATGGTTGCGAACAGAGGTGAGGCTGGACCGGAAAGACCGACACCTGCCAGGAAGCCTGGAAGGTTTGGCAGGATACCGATAATCAGCGCGAGCACGCCCGCCCAGTTCCAGCCGTTTGAGCCGGAATAGATGCCGTTGTGCTTGAACAGATCTTCCACATTGAGCTTGGTTTTGCGCAGCAGGTAGTAGTCTGCCAGCATAATTCCTGCAATCGGACCCAGCAGCGCTGAGTATGCAATCAACCAGCCGATGATGTGGTTCACAAGGATCCATGGGAACATCACAAGGCCAATAGCCGCTGTAATGTAACCGCCAGTACGCAGGTTGATGGATTTCGGCGCTAGGTTGGAGAACCCGTGTGCCGGAGCCACAACGTTTGCCGCCAGGTTGGTGGTGAGCGTTGCAACGATGAGTGCGAACAGAGCGATGATAATGCTCATGCCGCCCATTTTCTCAGCCAGGACAATTGGATCCCAGATTGGTTCACCGAAGATCACCACAGTTGCGGAGGTCACCGCAGAGGCGATGAACGCAAACAGCGCCATTGGGATTGGAAGGCCAACAGCCTGCCCCATGAACTGGTCTTTCTGGCTTTTTGCATAGCGCGTAAAGTCAGGAATGTTCAGTGCAAGGGTTGCCCAGAAGCCAACCATGCCTGTGAGGCTTGGCCAGAAGACGGACCAGAACTGGCCTTCTTTAGGCTGACCTTCAGCAAACTGGCTTGGAGTGGAAAGCATTGCGCCGAACCCACCTGCATTGACATAGGCCCATGCCAGCAGTGCCAGACCCATTGCGAGCAAAAATGGTGCTGCATAAGTTTCCAGCCAACGGATGGATTCTGTACCGTTTTTGATGAAGTACAGGTGCAGTGCCCAAAACGCCATGAAACAGGCAAACTGGCCTGCATTGATGCCCAGAATTGGGAGCGGGTCACCGGCCAGTGCTCCACTCATGAGCGTGTTCAGGATCACGTAGATCGCGGAACCGCCAACCCATGTCTGAATACCGAACCAGCCACAAGCCACGATACCACGGGCGACTGCTGGAAATTTTGCACCAGCTGGACCGAAGGACGAGCGCAGCAGAACCGGGAACGGAATACCGTACTTGGTGCCTGCATGGCCGATCAGAACCATTGGAATGAGAACGATTGCGTTGGCAAGCAGGATCGTCATGACCGCCTGATCCCAACTCATGCCTGCGCCAATCAGATAGGACGCGAGCAGATAAGTTGGGATACAGACCACCATACCGACCCAGAGCGCGGAGATGGAAACCCAGTTCCATGTACGAGCTACAGCAGCGGTTGGCAGCTGATCTTCGTTGTAAAGATCACCGTCGATTCCGACGAGTTCCTGATGGATAATACCAAACTCGTCTGGGACGACATTCCCGGTTGAGCCTAGAGTTGAATCCGACATCGAGTAATTCCCCCTCAGATTAAAAGCAGCAGATCCCCTCTAAAAATACTACTGCGTTTAATGACCAGTCCGCGCACCCCACGCGGACCTGATGGCATATCGCAGTGCTCTGAAGCTCCGCGACATGCTCTAAATTGTTGCTTTCAGGCGCATCTTGTTCCGAAAGCCAGTGCCCTCTTTTCGGAGATGCGCCTTTTGCTCTGTGTGCAGGCTTATACGCCTGCTGGCATCAATTCTGGCCGGCGCTCAACTTTGCGCGGCGCTGTGATTTCCTTCCACTTGGACAGAGCGGCGCCGACCGGAGCATTTGGCTCGCGACCAACGAATTCACCGTGACCTGGTTCGGTTTTAACCGTGCTTTCCTCAATCGCGACCTTGCCGCGGGTGAGTGTGAAGCGTGGCAGACCGACCACTTCCCTGCCTTCGAACACGTTGTATTCGACGCAGGACTGCTGATTTGCAGCAGTGATTGTTTTTGAGCGGTTAGGATCCCAAACAACAATGTCGGCATCCGCCCCTTCAAGAATTGCACCTTTTTTAGGATACATATTCAGGATCTTGGCGATATTGGTGGAAGTGACAGCTACGAACTCGTTCATGGTCAGGCGGCCTGTGCGCACGCCGGTTGACCAGAGCATTGGCATGCGGTCTTCCAAACCGCCTGTACCGTTCGGGATCTTGGTAAAGTCGCCAACACCAAAGCGTTTCTGCTCCAATGTGAAGGCACAATGGTCAGTTGCGACCACCTGCAATGAGCCGGACTGCAAACCTGCCCAAAGGCTATCCTGATGCTGTTTGTTGCGGAACGGAGGCGACATGACGCGCTGTGCGGCGTGGTCCCAGTTCGGGTTGGCGTACTCGCTGTCATCCAGTGTCAGGTGCTGAATGAGCGGCTCCCCGTAAACGCGCATGCCTTTTTGGCGGGCGCGGCGAATGGCTTCATGGGCCTGCTCACAGCTTGTATGCACGATGTAGAGCGGCACACCAGCCATATCTGCGATCATGATTGCACGGTTGGCTGCTTCACCCTCCACTTCCGGCGGGCGAGAATAAGAATGCGCTTCCGGACCGTTGTTGCCTTCTGCCAGCAGTTTTTGCTGCATGGTGGCGACCACATCACCGTTTTCAGCATGGACAAGCGGCATCGCACCAAGCGCGGCACACCGCTGGAAGGATGCGAACATTTCGTCATCATCCACCATCAAAGCGCCTTTGTAGGCCATGAAGTGCTTGAAGGTGTTGATGCCACGATCAACCACTTCCTGCATTTCATTGAAGACCTGCTCACCCCACCATGTAACAGCCATGTGGTAGGAGTAATCAGAGCATGCTGCGCCGGATTTTTGCTGCCAGATGGCAAGCGCTTCCATCATGGACTGGCCGGGGGATGGCAGACAGAAATCCACCACCATGGTTGTGCCGCCAGCAAGGCCAGCTCTTGTTCCGATCTCGAAGTTGTCTGCAGAATGCGTTCCCATGAACGGCATTTCCAGATGCACGTGCGGGTCAATCCCGCCCGGCATAACATAACAGCCGGTGGCATCCAGCGTTTCATCACCAGAAAGGTTCTCACCGATTTCGATGATCTGGCCACCGTCAACCAGCACATCAGACTTGTAGGTTCTATCGGCAGTTACAATCGTGCCGCCTTTGATAACTTTAGACATATTGCAGTCCTCAACTCTTTCAAATCTATGGGTTATTCGGCTGGCTCGGTGGTATCTTGCTCAATTTCCGCGTATTCCAGCACTGCATGGAACAGCACGTCAGCACCTGCGGTTGCCCACTCTCTTGAAATCTCTTCGTCTTCGTTGTGGCTCAAACCATCCACGCATGGGCACATGATCATGGCTGTTGGCGCTACACGGTTGATCCAGCAAGCATCGTGGCCCGCGCCGGAAATGATGTCGCGATGGGAATAGCTCAGGCGTTCTGCTGCATTGCGCACGGCAGAGACACAGCCTTCATCGAAGGTGACCGGATCAAAGTGACCGACGGCTTCGATTTCAATGCCCAGACCAAGTTCTTCTGCGATTTTCGGTGCTTCAGCTTCCAGTTTGGCTTTCATGCCATCCAGGACGTTCTGATGCGGGGAGCGGAAATCGATGGTGAAGACGGTTTTACCCGGGATCACGTTGCGGCTGTTTGGATAGACGTCGCAATGTCCAATGGCGCCAACGGCTTCTGGCTGGTTCTCCATGGCAATCTGGTGCACCAGCTCTGTGATGCGTGCCATGCCGAGTCCTGCGTTTTTTCGCATTGGCATTGGGGTTGAGCCGGTGTGGCTGTCTTTTCCTGTGAGCGTGACCTGCAGCCACCAGAGGCCCTGCCCGTGGGTGACAACACCGATGTCCTTTTCCTCGATTTCGAGGATTGGTCCCTGCTCAATGTGGAGTTCAAACATGGCGTGGAGTTTGCGGGCGCCTACCGGTTCCTCACCTACATAGCCGATGCGCTTCAGTTCACCGCCAAACTTCTTGCCTTCTGCGTCTTCGCGGTCATAGGCCCAATCCTGCGTGTGCATGCCAGCGAACACCCCAGATGCCAGCATTGCCGGAGCAAAACGGGTGCCTTCTTCGTTGGTCCAGTTGACGACTTCAATTGGGCGTTTGGTTTTGATGCCACGCTCACGAATGGAGCGGATTACTTCCAGACCTGCAAGTACACCAAGCACACCATCATACTTGCCACCAGTTGGCTGCGTATCCAGATGAGAGCCGATCATGATCGGGTCAAGGCTCGGATCTTCCCCTTCCAGCCGGGCAAACATGTTGCCCATGGTATCGATGTGCATTGACATGCCTTCAGCCTCACACCAGCTGGTGAAAAGCTTGCGGCCCTCGGCATCTTCGTCTGTAAGCGTTTGCCTGTTGTTGCCGCCACGAACACCGGGTCCGATTTGGGCCATATCCATAAGGCTACGCCACAGTCTGTCACCATTAATACGATGATTTGAGCCAAGTTTACTCATAAGTCTCTCCGATAACGCTTTTACAACGTCGTTTTATTCAACTTACCCGCGCTCTATTCTTTAAAAACGCAACGGGCTCGCCATAGTTATCTGGTCTCCCGAAGGAGTATAAAACTGATAAAACCGATGAGGACTTTCGCAGAATTCAAGCTGTATCTCTTTTTTTGACAGGACGGACGGATTGCAACCGCACATAAACAGGCTGCAGGCAAAATATGTCAAAAATTCAATCTACTAGATTTCCCGCAGGGTTATTTTTCCCATTTGGAACAGAGTAGGTATCGTATGCAGAGGTGGCCCCCTCATACAATAGCTTAGTTCAGCTTAAATCTTGGATATTCCCCTCCCAAAACTTTGGGTAAATTGGACCAAACAGTCAATTATCTGTCAACCCACCTTCAAAAATGGATCAATTTCACCAGCCGACTTCAAAATTTCTCCTGATATTCCAATAGGTAAAACACTTAGAGGCTCTCCCAAAACTGCGAGATAAGCGCGTCGCAGGTAAGAAAACTCCACAGCTTACTAAGTTTTTTTGATGTTTTTTTCTAAATCATCGGAATCAAAGTTTCCCCATCTACTTATCAAGGGAAACAACACACTGGAAAGGCGGATATTTATGCATGTACTGCTAAAATTTTGCACAAATAAGATTTTGATAGTTCAATATTGCAAAGCACCTTTACAAAAATCATTGCAAAATAAAGCTTTCCGTTGCTGAAACAGACTCTTAACATTGCTTGTTTTATTTGCATTGCAGCATATTTATTCTAGCCGAGAGATAATTCTCCCTTGACTAACTGTTAGTTGCAGATATTTTTTGACCGAGAGGTAAAAAATTATGCTGACTGCTGACCAAGCGCGATACCTGGGGGAAGTGCAAGGCTCAGATCTTCGGGATCTGATGCAACAGGCTGCTACAGTAAAGCTTCAGTATTGGGGCAACACTGTCACCTACTCCCGTAAAGTTTTTGTACCACTGACAAACATGTGCAGGGATACATGTACGTATTGCACATTTGTCAAACACCCCAGTTCGCCCGAAGCCAACATTATGACACCGGAGCAAGTGATGCGTACGGCGCGTCAGGGTGAGGAGACCGGATGCAAGGAACTGCTATTCAGCCTGGGCGAGAAGCCTGAACTGCGCTACGAGCAGGCGAAAGCAGCTTTGGCAACGCTTGGCTACAGTTCCATGGTCAGCTATCTGGCGGATGCTTGTGAGATGGTGCTGGGGGAAACAACTCTCCTGCCCCACGTGAATGCGGGTACGCTGAGCGATGAAGAGATTGACCAGCTGCGCCCCTTTGCCGCCTCCATGGGCATGATGCTGGAGACAACCAGTCGCCGATTGATGAAAGAAGGCCAACCGCATTACGGCTGTCCGGATAAGGCTCCTGTCCAGCGCCTGCGTACGCTGGAACGTGCTGGACAAAAGAAGATCCCGTTTACCACTGGATTGCTGATCGGTATTGGTGAGACGTGGGAAGAGCGCATTGAAGCGCTGGAAGCCATCAACGAAAGCCATGCTCGGCACGGCCATATTCAGGAAGTGATCATTCAGAATTTCCAGCGCAAGCCGGGTATCGGAATGGAAAACCATCCGGAACCTTCGCTGGATGACATGCTGCGAACACTCGCCGTGGCACGCTTGGTCCTTTCACCCGAGATCAGTCTTCAGGCACCACCAAATCTGAGTGAACGGCATATGGAATACCTGAGTGCGGGTATCAACGACTGGGGCGGTATTTCGCCGGTTACCATTGATTTCATCAACCCACAGCACCGCTGGCCGGTGATTGATGAGCTTGCTCATTCGACCCAGCTGGCAGGGCAGAAACTGGAAGAGCGCCTGACCGTTTATCCGAGTTATCTGCGCGATAAAACCGAGTTTGTTGACCCTGCTGTGCTTTCAAAATCACAAGGGCTTTGGGAACAGATGGGTTCCTCTGCCTCGCTTCAGTCAGGAGGCACCCTATGACCCTTCACAATTTCCCGCAGCGCACCGGTGATACGCCAGAGTTTCGCAGTGTCAGCGCTCCCGTTCGTGATATTTTGAGCAAGGCGCTGGCTGGTAATGAGGTTTCTCAAGCTGAAGGCGAATGCCTGTTCCGTGCCTCAGCAGAAGAGTTTCCAGCTATTGCCTATGTGGCGGATACGCTTCGTCAGCGGTGCAATGGTGATCGGGTGGGCTTTGTGGTCAACCGGAACATCAACTTCACCAATGTCTGCTACATGGGGTGCAAGTTCTGCGGGTTTGCCAAGCGAACCGAAGATCCGGGTGCTGAATGGCTGGTGCCTGAGCAAGTTGTGGCACGGGCGCAGGAAGCCTGGGATCGAGGGGCGACTGAGGTCTGCATTCAGGGTGGACTGCACCCGAAAATGGAAGGCACTTATTATCGCGATCTCGTGTTGGCGATCAAAAAAGCGCTGCCGGACATGCACATCCATGCGTTTTCACCGTTTGAGGTTTGGTATGGAGCGGCCAAGACCAAGCAGTCTTACACGGACTTTCTTCAGGACCTGAAGGATTGCGGGCTGGGTTCTCTGCCCGGTACAGCGGCGGAAATTCTGGACACAGATATTCGCCAGCAGCTGACCCGCAATAAGTTAAGCACTGAGAAGTGGGTAGAGATCATTAAAGCGGCCCACGAGGTTGGAATTCCGACCACCGCTACGATCATGTACGGCCATATTGATGGGCCGGAGCACTGGGCAGCTCACATTGCCTTGCTGCGCGACATTCAAAAGGAAACCGGTGGCTTCACCGAACTGGTGCCCCTGAGTTTCGTGCACGCCGAGAGCCCGCTTTATACGGCGGACCCGAAGAACGTACGCCCTGGGCCGACTGATCTGGAAGTACGCAAGATGCACGCAGTTTCGCGGATTATGCTGCATGGCTGGATCGACAACATTCAGGTTTCCTGGACCAAGCTTGGTGCAGAGTTTGCTTCTGATCTTTTGCAATGCGGTGTGAATGATCTGGGCGGCACTTTGATGAATGAGAGCATCTCCCGTTCTGCTGGCGCTGCTCATGGGCAGGAGATCACAGCCTATGAAATGTGCCAAGTCATTCAGGAAGCAGACAGAGAGCCTGTTCAACGCAACACCATTTATGGCGTGATCAATGATTTTGCCGATGGATTGCCAGAACAACAGGCGCCATTGGTTGCCCGCGCACACTCCGGGCTGCTGAACTTCCTGACTGAGGCTGATGGTGCGCCTGTACAAGCGGTTGGAGGTGCTGGATGAGCTCAAACACACCTATCAAAGTTACTCTGATTGCCGGAGGGGTCGGCGGCGCCAAGATGGCAGAGGGCCTGTATCATCTGGAGAATGTGGAACTCTCCATCATCGGCAATATTGCAGATGATGAGGCTTTCCACGGTCTCTGGGTTTCGCCGGACATTGATACCCTCACCTACACACTGGCCGATGTGATTGATCGCCAGCAAGGTTGGGGTGTGGCGGATGAAGGCCACCGTGCGTTAGACATGCTCTCTAAACTAGGTGACGATACATGGATGTCCCTTGGAGACCGTGATTTTGGTCTGCACATCTACCGCACACATCGGCGTCGGCAGGGAGATCGCCCAACGCATATTGCACGTGATATCGCCAAGAGCTTTGGCCTTGAGTGCGAGATGATTTTGCCAACGGACGACACAGTTCAAACGCGCGTGAGAACGGAGGCTGGTTGGCTGAGCTTTCAAGAATACTTCGTCAAAGAGCGTTGTGCGCCTGAGGTTCAGGAACTGCACTACGACCATATCGAGGATGCACATGCGACAGAGGAAGCCCTGAACGCACTTGCGGAGGCAGACTTAATTGTGGTCGCGCCAAGCAACCCTCTCGTGAGCATTCTGCCAATTCTGAAAGTTCCCGGTATTCTGGAAGCAGTAAAGGCCTCCAAGGCTCCGAAGATTGGTGTTTCACCGATCATCAATGGTGGTGTTGTGAAAGGCCCTGCGGACCGGATGCTATCTTCCCTTGGCTATGAAGCATCAGCCTTTGGTGTTGCGCAGATCTATGCGGATTTTCTGGATTGCTTTGTGATTGACAACGCAGATGAGCAACATGTGGCTGCCATCAATGGCCTTGGTCTGCGCACCTCATTGGACACGATCCTCATGAAGACCCGCGATGACAAAGTACGGCTGGCGGCGGCGCTGCTTGCTCTTTCCGATGTTGGCAGCGGAAATGCATCAGAGGCTCAGGAGCTGAGCGCATGACGGAAACCGCCCTTAAAACGCTTGTTGTTGTTCCGGTAAAGGATTTTGCGAGGGCTAAGTCGCGTCTGGGACCGGGTCTTGATGCCAATGAACGGGCCATCGTGGCGGCAAACTTGTTTGCGCAGACCATTGCTTTCCTGCAGGACGCACAAACACGCAGCAGCACGCCCTTTGACATCGCGGTGGTCACCAGTTCAACGGATATCGCAAAAACCGTGACTGATCATCGCCTTCACCTGATCTTAGAGGGACAGGAAGATGGGCTGAACACTGCGCTGTCCACTGCTGCTCTTTGGGCAAAAGCGCATGGTTACGAGACATTCTGCGTTTTGCCTGCAGATATTGCAGCTCCTGACTTTGGTGAGTTTGAGCGACTTCTGGGCCTTGCGGGCTCTCCCAGTTCGCTGGTTCTTTGCCCGGCGCATGACTACGGTACCAATGTGCTGATTGTAACGCCGCCAGATGCCATTTCGTTCACTTATGGCAGTTCATCCTTCCTGAAGCATCAGGCCCAGGCGGCAGAGAGTGGTTTGAACTGCGTGATCGCCCCGTCCTCCTCCTTTTCCAGAGATATCGACTATATGGAAGATTTGAGCGCACATCAGCCCCGACTCCTTGAGAAACGTTCTGACCGGAGAGCTGTTTGATGCATACACTTTCTCTACACGCGATCCCGAATATTCCAGAGATCAATCCCGGTGATGATCTTGCTGCTATTTTGGGCGATGCCATTGAGGCAGCTGGGCTTTCTTTGCAAGACGGAGACGTCCTGACATCTGCGCATAAGATCTTTTCCAAGGCGGAAGGCCGCATTGTAAGACTGTCAGATGTCACTCCTTGTGAAGAGGCGCAGACCTATGCGGAAGAGCTGAACAAAGACCCACGCAAGGTTGAGATCATCTTGCGGGAAAGCACCCGCGTGGTTCGCCATTTTAAGCGTCCGACGCAAAATGAAGGGACGATGATCTGTGAGCACCGTCTGGGCTTCATCTCCGCCAATGCGGCCGTCGATGAATCCAACAGCGGCACAGATGAAACGCTCATTTTGCTGCCTGAAGACCCGGATGCCAGCGCTGCCCATATGCAGACGGCGCTTTCCAAACGCTTTAACGCCGAGATCGGCTTTGCCATTACGGATACTTTTGGACGGCCCTGGCGGCTTGGCCAAGTGAACGTAGCTGTGGGCCTTGCCGGTGTACCCGCAACAATCAAAGAACAAGGCAATTCGGATGCACATGGGCGTTTGCTCAGTGTGACCGAACCTGCCTTTGCAGATGAGTTGGCCGCGGCTTCCGGTCTGGTGATCAGCAAAGCAGGCCAGACGCCTGTTGTGCTGTTTCGCGGACTGAACTGGACACTGGAAGCGAGTTCGGCACAGGATTTAATAAGATCTAAGAAGGAGGACATGTTCCGATGACATTAGCGATTATCGGAGGAACCGGGCCACAGGGTCAGGGGCTTGCACTCAGGTTTGCACGTGCGGGCGTTCCCGTTGCGCTTGGCTCTCGTGATGCTGCTCGCGGCAAAGAGATTGCCGATGAGTTGATGACCAAGCTCCCAGAAGGTTCTGCGCAGATCGACGGTATGGGTAACGAGGATGCGGTGGCCGCGGCTAGTGAGTGCGTTATGCTTGCTGTGCCTTATGCGGCGCACGACGCAACGTTAAATGCCCTGAAACCGCACCTTGCTGGCAAGATCCTGATCGACATTGTTGTTCCGCTTGCGCCGGGTGACCCGAAGACCGTCGAAATGCCGCCAGAAGGCTCTGCTACTGAGGCTGCACAAGCTTTGCTTGGGCCAGACATTCCTGTTGTGGGCGCATTGCACAATGTTTCGGCCACGACTTTGAACAATCTGGATTGGCCGATCAACTGCGACATCCTCGTGTGCGGTGACAGCCTTGCCGCCCGCAAGGTGGTGATGGAGCTGGTCAACAAACTTGATGTGAAAACCTACAATAGCGGCAATGCAAAAGCAGCACGCTGTATTGAGGCGATCACTCCGATCCTCATTCGTCAGAACATTTCAAAAGCTGTGCCGTTTACACATGCGGGAATCCGCATCTGGGCACCGGATCACTAAGACTTTTTCGGGCGTATCCTTCTTCGAAAGCCAACTGCCGTTTTTCGAGGATACGCTTTGAACAACACCTTACTATTTGTGGAGGAGACACACATGGACTTTGGTATTTGCTTTAAAGGGTTTGTAGAACCAGAGCGCGCGAAGGCACTGGTTCGTCAGGCCGAAAATGCTGGTTTCAAGTATTGCTGGTTCTACGACAGTCACATTTTGTGGCGTGAGAGCTTCGTGGCTATGGCAATGTGCATGGAACACACCAAAAACATGCGTTTTGGACCGTGCGTGACCAACCCGAACACGCGTGACTGGTCTCATGCAGCCAGCTTGTTTGGTTCACTTGCCAAACAGTCCGGCGGCCGTTTTGATATTGGTCTGGGCCGCGGCGACAGTGCTGTGCGCGTGATGGGTAAAAAACCTGCCCCGCTGAAGCGCCTGGAAGAGTTCACTCACACTGTTAAAGCTCTGATCCGTGGTGAAGAAGCACAGTACGGTGAATGCCCTGAGCCAGTGAAGTTCCCATGGGCGGATGGTTATGAGCTCCCTGTCTGGGTTGCGGCTTATGGACCAAAGGCGCTGAGTTCTGCAGGCCGTGTAGGCGATGGTCTTATTCTTCAGATTGCGGAGCCAGGAATTTGCAAATGGCTTGGCGATCAGGCTGTTGCTGCTGGTGAGGAAGCTGGCCGTGACATGAGCAACTTCGGTATTATGGCAGCAGCACCTGCTCATACAGGCACACTGGAAGAAGGCATTGAAAAGACCAAGTGGTTCCCTGCTATGGTAGGCAACCACGTAGCGGATATCGTTGAGAAGTATGGTTCAAACACTGATCAGGTACCTGCGTCTCTGACGTCTTACATTGAGAATCGTCGCGGCTATGACTACTCCAAGCACGGTCAGAGCGATAATCCGTTCCTCGACTTCATTACCGATGATATTGTTGAAAGCTTTGCGGTTCTCGGCCCACCTGAAAACCACATTGAAAAGCTGAACAAGCTAAAAGATGCGGGCATCACTCAGTTCAACATCTATCTGGACAGTGGTGATGAAGAGAAGATCATCGCAGATTACGGCGAAAAGATTATTCCGGCTTTTAATGCGGACAACGCAAAAACACCGGAAGCAGTCAGCTAAGTAAACACGGGCCGGGTTCTATATGAACCCGGCCTTTTCTCTATCTATTGCAGAAAAACAACAATACCTTGGGTGAGCTGCCTCATCACGACTTTTCTACCAGTGTTTAGCTTGATATGAGCACTTTGTTTTCGTAGGTGCTAACCTACTCATATACCGAACGAGTATTTCTAGGTTCGGTGCTTAAGCAATTTGGAAAAGAGTATGGCTAAGGCTTCTGAAGCAAAAGGCAAAACACGAATTCAGATCGAGAAGACTGAGAAGATCCTCGCAGCTGCGCTGGATGTGTTCTCAACTTATGGATTTCGTGGATCTACGATCGATCAGGTTGCTCAGCAAGCTGGCTTGTCCAAACCAAACCTATTTTATTATTACGACAGCAAAGATGCCATTCATGCAGAGCTGATTGAACGGTTGCTGTACATCTGGCTTGATCCGCTACATCAGCTCAATCCTGAAGGTGAACCCATTGAAGAGATTTGCGCGTATGTACGCCGCAAACTGGAGATGGCGCGGGACTACCCGCGGGAAAGCCGCTTGTTCGCCAACGAGATCTTGCAGGGTGCTCCGCGCATCAAATCTCTGATTGCTGGCCCCTTGAAGTCACTGGTGGATGAGAAGACAGTCGTTGTTCAAGGCTGGATGAATGAGGGCAAGATCGCCGAGACAGATCCGTACCACCTGCTGTTTTCAATCTGGTCCACGACCCAGCATTACGCTGACTTTGACAGTCAGGTGGAGACGTTGCTTCCGGCAGATAAGTCCAAGGACCGCTTCAAAGAGGCTGCGGCATACCTTGATCGCATGTTCCGTAAGAGCCTTGCACCCGAATAATCGAAGGTCTTCTTACAAACGTGTTGTGGGGGTGATCACAGGCCCCTGCTCTGTTTGCAGAATATGGGCTTTGACACGATAAACATCCTGCACGCGTTCTTCGGTCAACACGTCTTTTGGCGTGCCATACGCGACCAGCTTTCCTTCTTTTAACATCGCGAGCCGCGTGCAAAGGCGCGCTGCGTATGTCCAGTCATGCAGGCTGACAAGCATGGATGTACCTTGTTGTTGCAGCTTTTGAAAAATCTCCTGCAGCTCCAACTGGTGTTCCGGATCAAGTCCTGCCGTTGGCTCATCCGCAATGATCAGTGGTGTTTTTTGCATCAAAGCCCTGCCAAGCAGAGCACGCGCTTTCTCTCCACCAGACACCTGTAGGATTGAAGCTTTTCTGATTGCGTCCAGCCCCAAACTTGCAATCGTTTCTTCCAGTTCCGCCTTGTGTTTGAGCGTCCGCACGGAGCCACCAATAGCTTCACAACCCAAAGCCAAAATGCGTTCTACAGACAAATCCCACGCCACGTCACGCTCCTGCGCCATGTAAGCAACATGCTTGGAGAGTTGCTTGGCAGAGATGCTTTTGAGGAGCTGGTTGTCGTAGCTGATCTCTCCATAAGACGGGATTAATCCGACCATGGCTTTCATCAGTGTGGATTTGCCTGAGCCGTTGGGGCCGATCAAGCCAACGATCTCACCTTTACCAATCTCCAGATTTATTGAGGACAGGATGTTCTTGGGACCGTAGTTGACGGAAAGGTCTTTGAGTTGAAGCAGCATCAGATCAAAGCCCTGCGTTGTTTAATGATCAGCCAAAGGAAGAACGGCGCACCGACAATTGCCGTCAGCACTCCGAGCTTGAGGTTTGATTGTGGGCCGAACAGTTTCACTGTGATGTCTGCAAGCGTGAGCAAGCAAGCCCCTGCAATGGCACTTGGCAGCAGAAGGCGTTGCGGCTCTCCGCCCACCATTTTACGTAGCAGATGAGGGACAATCAGACCGATGAAACCGATTGTTCCAGTCACAGCTGTCACAGCACCAACACTGGCCGCGGTTCCCGCAATGGCGCAAAACCGCAGATGTGGTAGAGACACGCCCATGGTATGAGCAGTTTCCTCACCCAGAGACAACGCATTGAGGCCTTTGCCTGTGATGAGCAAGAGGCTCCAGCCGATCACGATGAACGGCGCAATGATGTAAAGGTGTTGCATAGACCGGTCATTTAACGAGCCAAGCATCCAGAACACAATTTCCATGGCTGCAAACGGGTTAGGCGACAGATTGAGTGCCAATGACGTGAGCGCAGTCGCTATGCTTGAGATCGCAACGCCTGCAAGGATCAGTGTCAGCGTCTGCCCTCGCCCGCCCGCCAGCATGGGCAGCAATACTGCTGCAATCGCTGCACCGAGCAATGCAAACGCTGGCAGTGCGAAGGGCATAGTGATTGTCAGCCCAGTGTAAATAGCAATGACTGCGCCTAGACTTGCGGAGGAGCTGACGCCGATCAAACCAGGCTCCGCCAAGGGATTGCGCAGGAGGCCCTGCAATACCGCACCGGACAGGCCTAGCGTTGCGCCCGTGATCAAGCCCAGAAGGGCGCGCGGCACGCGGATCTCCCAAAAGACGATGGAAACGGGTGTTTTTTCTGCGGCGAATACTGCTTTAATCAGCTGCATGAATGTCAAATCAGCAGCGCCGATCATGAGCGAGGTCACAAACAGAATAGCTGCGATCAGGCACAGAACCGTGATCAACGGAGCATCCGGATGCTTAGTCATTCGGCTTGCGCTCCTAATTTGCTGGCTTGTTTGGCCAGTTTACCGATAGCTTGCGTCACAAACGGCAGGCCACAAATGGTGTACTTATCTTCGACCATGACACGACCACTGTTGCCGAGCGTGCGCTTCAATGCCGGGTGAGCAAGGAGTTCAAAGGCCAGTGCTGGTTTATCTGAAAACTGGGTTCCCTCAACAAGCAGCTGCGGGGCTTCAAGTATCAGCAGTTCCAAGGGCAGTTTACTCGTGCCCTTCAGGCCCAGATTATTGGCAATGTTCTGCAGGCCTGCGGTGGTGATCAACTCATTGACGAGACTACCATCTCCCGCCGTGTATCCATTGGCGTAGTAGACCCCAGCCCGCGCTCGTTCAGCTGGCTGAGCGTCGATTAGCTGCTGGATTTCAGAGGTGAACTGCCGTGCAAGCGTCTCAGCTTGTTGCTCACGTCCCAATACCTTACCGAGACGTCGTAGCTCTTTGGCTATGTCTGAGATGGTGCGAACGGGCGGCACTTGAACCACCGTGATTCCGAGACCGCGCAGCATCTGGACTGTGGTTTGGTTTGTGTATGTCCCCGCGATCACCAGATCCGGGTTCATCAGATAGATTTCTTCTGCCCCGCCGAAGTTGACCGGATAGGCCTTTGCCTCTTCACTCATGACGGAGAGCGTTGGGTCAGACGCTAGTTTGGAGACTGATACAAGTTGCTCTTTGCCTGCCAGCAGCATGGAAAACTGGTCGGTGCACAGGTTCATGGAGACAACTCGCCGGGGTGCCTCCGCCTCGCTCTGGTCCGCGCGTACAACAGCAGGACTGATTGCCAGAGCCATCAGAAACGCCATTTGCATGATCTTTTTGATCTTATTTCGCATTTCGACCTTTTGAGAGGCGTACAGACATGAAAAGGCAGCCCGAGCAGAGCCATCCCCTGCAAGATGCCGCTCAGCTTTCACCGAGCGGCATACTTAATCAGAAACTGGCAGTAAGACCAGCGTAAACGGAAAGACCCGGTGTCTGATAGCCGTTGATTAGCTCATAATCCTGATCCAGCAAGTTTTCACCGCGGACATATAACTCTACCTCTTCGGTCACATCATATGAGGCTTTGGCACCTAATAGGAACACATCCTCCATATCCACGATGTTGGGCCAATCAGATCCAAGATTTTCACCAAGATAGGTACCATTCACATTCAGAAAAATGTCGTCTGTCAGATCATAGTTCATTGCTACACTCAGATCATGAAGAGGAACATGAGCTAAACGTTCCTTATCTGGACCAACAGAGTAGGTGTATGTATAGCCTGCAGTCAAAACCAAGCGATCGGTTGGCTTATAACTAACTTCCAACTCTACACCTTGACTGCGTGACGTCCCTTTTATCTGATTATATTTGCTGATCGAATTATCATAATCAATCAAGTCGTCAGTCAAAATATTGAAATAAGTAGCAGAGGTTGAGAGCTGCCCATCCAGCCATTTCTTATCTACGCCGACATCAAAGCTAAGGCTTTCTTCTCGCTCAAGCTCATGATTGCCATATTTAGGTTGATTAAGTTCGTAAAGCGAGGGAGCTCTAAACCCATTCCCAACACTGGTTCGAATTCTCAAATCTTCATTAACTTCATAAGAAGCAGTCAATCGTTTCGAAACAAAACTGCCAAATTCACTATGTTGATCAAAACGCACTGAACTAGCTAAATTCAACCCACTGAGTGGTTCAATCATCAGCTGAAGGAAAGCTCCACCAATGGAACTGCTATCGTCGATCGGGTCATTTGTTTTTGAGAACTCTTGGGACCAATCTCCCCCAAAGTTGAGCTTTGTCTTTTCGCTAACTTCGTACTCTCCAAGGTAGTCGAATTTAACTCTCCTCCCCTCAAAAACAGAATTTTCTTTGGCCGCGTCCGCAAAATCCTGCTCACGCTTGATATCTGTAACCTGAACCGAAAAATCAGAATAAAACCGATCTTCAAACGTTAAGTAATTCGCACCTACCTTGCCTGAGATCTGCCGATAATACATATCATCTTTGACGTTTGGCTTACCTGGGCTGTCAAGTTCAGTGGTCCCCTTGGTACCTCTTGCTGCAAGGTAAACGTTGAGATTCTCAGTTAGATCAAAGGAACCTTTTACTGTCAGCGTCGTATTTTCATAACCATCATCATCGGCTGCCTTACCTTTTGGTGAAACCGCACTAAACCCACTTGTACGAAAATGCTCGACACCTAACGCAATATCAGCACGATCTGATGCTCCTCGAACACCATATGAAACATTTTTTGTATCGTAAGAACCTACTTCAACTCGTGCAGATTGCTTAACTGTTCCTGCTGGAGCACGCTTAGATACAATATTGATTACCCCTGCAATCGCCTGTCCTCCATAAAGAGCACTTTGTGAGCCTTTGAGTATCTCAATACGTTCTACATCTGCGAGCAACATATGCTGAAACGCTGTCGAAGGTTGCCCACGTGTTGGGTCTGTTAGATCCAAACCATCAACCAGAACTTTAATGTACCTACCATTTTGACCTCTCATGCGAAGAGTAGACAGTGTACCGGCTCCGCCATTCTGAGTGAGAGAGATGCCCGGGAGCTGCGCAAGGTAATTCTGAACAAACGTAGCGCCGTCATTCTTTAGGTCTTCTTCGGTGACAACGTGGGTAGTGGAGCCGACTTTGCCGGCTTCGGTTTCCGTTCTGTTGGCGATGACAATGATTTCATCGAGCTCGGTCTCGTTTGCGGATGAGATAAGTGTTGAGCTGAAGAGAGCTGAGAGAGCTACACCAGATTTGAGGGTAGCTGCGATCCAAGATGTGTTACGCACGAGTTTGGTCCATCATTCACAGCATCCATGATGGATGCCATGCTGTTGATTGCATTGTGCGTCTTTGAAGAAATCTGGTTCTAACCTTTTGAAATAAAGTCAGATTCATTGCCGCTCAGACGCACTGTGAATGTCACCTGAACGGAATACCGCCCCTTAGCACGCCCCGTGCCGTGGGTGAGTGACTGCATCTGGCAGGTCTCCTGGCTTGCGCGTCCTTACTGTTGCTCCGCCTTCCCAACACTGCTTTAAACAGCTGCGTCAGTGGCATGTGTGAGCAACAACTCTACGCTTACAGTTGCGGGGGCAGCCACGGCTTTTCCAATCGAACCGTGTTCCCTTTTCATTTTTATCTAATCGACAAAAATACCAAATGCCCGGCTATTGATCAGATTTCAGGGGCTTTCGTCAACTGGCTGAATAGCGAACTTGATAAAATTCGACCAATTGCCTGCAAAACTCACAGAAATTGCTGATGCGGCCACGCTACCAGATCTTGCGGTGCGGCCACTTAAGGTCGCACCTACTTGTGGTGCTTAGGCAGCATGGTTGCCATATCAGCTGTTTAGCTCATGAAAATCAAAGCACAGCCGAGAATGACGAGGAGTGCACCGAACCATGCCCCAATGGCAGGAAACTCTTTGGTTTGCCACCACAGGACAGGCAGCATCATTGCCGGGGTGGTTGCTGACAGGGTAGAAACGATGCCAACCTCTCCGCCGCTGAGCGCATAGAGGATCAACGTCATGCCGATACCCATGCCCAGCATACCGGACAGGGAGGCCAGTGCGACGATCTCTTTGTTGATTGGATTCGCCAATCTGAAAGGACGGCCCGGCAGGTAAAACAACACCAGCAAACCAAAGGCTGCAATGGTGCAGCGCATAAGCGAGATGGCGACGGGATCTGCTCCACTTTCCATAACAGGGCGAATGATGATTGACCCGACTGATTGGGAAAGTGCGGCCAACGTGCCAAAGAGGACACCAATGGCAACAGGCCCCTTAATCGCCTCCCATTTATGAAGCTGGTCTTTGCGCTTCCCAAACGCAATGGCGAGGATAACGCCGACCAGAACGAATGAGATACCAACAAGTGCCTGAAATGACAGTTCCTCTGACAGAAACAGCCAACCGAGAAGCGCTGACATGGGTGCGTTCATGGAAAACAGGATGGCTGTGCGGCGCGGCCCCATACGGTTTAGCGTGAGGAACAGTAATGTGTCCCCCATGAAGATGCCGACAAAGCCAGAGAGAAAGATAAGAGAGGCGTGGCTTGAATCAACCGTATTCCATGTGCCTGTTGCAATGACATAGATACCCAGAAACACCACAACAAACCACATACGCACACAGTTGAAGCCAATGGCTCCAAGGTGTGCGGCAGGTTTTGCTGAAATGAGACCACCAATAGCCCAGGTGGCAGCGGCACCGAGCGCGGCAACTTCAAATAAAAACATGGGGTGACCTAACCGACGAAACTACGGCACGGCGCAGTTTGTTTATAAAAGCCAACCAGCTCTACTGCTCTTGGATTTGCCGCGCAAGCGCAGTCTGGTGAATTTTAGAACAGACCAACAGCTATTCAGGCAATAATATTTCACATCTCAGCAAAAACACAGATGAGCACCGTTAACTAAGTTAGTTTCAAGTGCCCTACCTCAATCTTGAACTTTGCAGGTGCATTCGGTAGAGATTCTACGTAGAGATTACATTGCTGTTCCTGCCTGATTTGCGTTTTTGACGCTCTCTCCGGCTCATTTGATTACACGTTCTAATCTGGAGATTTTCCATGAAAGATATTGAAATTGCCCGCGCAGCAGACATGAAACCCATTGCGCGCATCGCTCAAAATCTGAAGATCCCGGAGGACGCTCTTGAACCTTATGGCCGGTTTAAAGCCAAGGTTAATCTGGATGAGATGCCAGAGCTGAGCAGCAATCCATATGGCAAACTCATACTTGTGACAGCTGTTTCCCCAACACCAGCGGGAGAAGGCAAGACTACGACAACTGTGGGCCTGGGCGACGCGCTCAATCGCATCGGGCTGAAAACAACCATCTGCTTGCGTGAACCCTCGTTAGGCCCGTGTTTTGGCATGAAGGGTGGAGCTGCGGGTGGCGGTTACGCGCAGGTGGTGCCTATGGAGGATATCAATCTCCATTTTACAGGTGATCTGCATGCAATCACCGCTGCGCATAACCTGCTTTCTGCGATGATCGACAACCACATCTATTGGGGCAATGCAGAGAATATTGACCAGCGCCGGATTGTCTGGCGCCGGGTGGTCGATATCAATGACCGCTCATTGCGCTCCATTACCACTGGGCTTGGCGGCGTCAGCAACGGGTTCCCAAGCGAGTCTGGCTATGACATCACCGTGGCTTCTGAAGTGATGGCCGTGCTTTGCCTTGCTGAAAGCCTGCAGGATCTTCAGGAGCGTTTAGGCCGCCTGTTGATTGGGTATCGCAAAGATAAGACACCGGTTTACTGCCGGGATTTGAAAGCCGATGGCGCGATGACCGCGCTGCTTAAAGACGCCTTCCGACCTAATCTGGTTCAGACACTTGAGAACAACCCTGCCTTTATCCATGGCGGTCCGTTTGCCAATATCGCCCATGGCTGCAACTCGGTGATTGCGACGAAGACAGCGCTGCGTCTTTCTGATTATGTGGTGACGGAAGCGGGTTTTGGTGCTGATCTTGGCGCAGAAAAGTTCTTCAATATCAAATGCCGTCAAGCTGGTTTGACGCCAAATGCCGTTGTTGTTGTGGCAACGGTTCGCGCACTCAAGATGCATGGTGGTGTTGCCAAGAATGATCTGACAGTAGAGAACATCCCCGCACTTGAAAAAGGCATGAGCAATCTGGAACGACACGTCAAAAACTGTAAGCGCTATGGCGTTCCTGTGATTGTGGCGATCAATCGGTACGGCCCTGATACAGACCAGGAAATTGACGTGATCATGTCGCGGATGGAGAAGCTCGGCGTTAAAGCCGTGCCCTGCACACATTGGGCCAATGGCTCAGCAGGCACCGAGGAGCTGGCGACCTCAGTCTCTGAAATCCTCCAGACGACACAGTCAGAGTTCAAACATCTTTATGAAGATGATCTGGCTCTTTGGAAGAAGATACGCCGGATTTGCAAAAAGATTTATGGCGCCTCAAAGGTCACCTGTGAGCAGGCTGTCAAAGATCAGCTCAAGTCCTATGAGGAACAAGGATACGGTCACCTTTCAGTATGTATGGCCAAGACCCCTTATTCCTTTTCAACCGATCCAGCCTTGCTTGGCGCGCCATCTGACTACAGCATCCATGTGCGTGCGGTTCGACTTTCCGCGGGGGCTGGATTTATTGTGGCACTGACTGGCGATATTATGGTGATGCCGGGCCTGCCGCGCCATCCGACAGCAGAAACCATCGGGCTTGATGAAAACAGCCAGATTGAAGGCTTGTTTTAGTCTACATCAGACCGGTGTGGGCCGCGGCGAAAGCGGTCCAGATACACTGTCGACTGCAAGTCATCGCGATCATAATCCCGGTAATGCCCGAACTTGAAGTATTGGGTTTTACCGGCAAACTCATCGTTACCAATGTAGCCGGTAACGCGTGCGATGAACCTGTTATTGGCCCAAATCTCGATGATCCCCTGCCCGACACGGCTTCCTTTGACGCGATATCGCATATCAACCCATCCGGTTGTTGGATCCGGCAGTACCGGGTCATCTGAGAGTTCGATCTGAATACCTGGATAATCGGAGTAGGTTTGTGGGTCCGCCAGAAATGGGAACTTGGAGGTGTCCTGTGCTTCAATCGCTTTTTTCAGCTCAGGGATTGAAAGGCCACTACCAAGGAACTCATCTGAGGTGCGGCTTGCATCATTTCTGTTGCGAAAACCTTGTCGATCCAAACTCAGCATTTGCTGGAGCTCCTGCGAGAACCCCTTAAAGTCCTGCTGATAGCTGCCTTCTGCCTGCGCAACCAGTTTGCGAATGTCATTGTGCTGGACAGTGATGTGAAAAACGCCATTATCAAACCGTTGCGCCAGAAATGGACTGCCGCCAGAATCTTCTTTCCATTGACCAATCACCCAGCGGGTCGATCCGGCAGGCCAGACGGTTCCATCAATTTTAAAGCTGAATGAGTACCAAACCTCATCGCCAAAATTGCAGCGCTTTTGACGGGCCTCCCAAAGTTCATTCTTCAGATTGCCCTCTGCGTCCAACTCATCATCACCGAACACTGTGATCGCCAGCGAGTGTCCGCCATCGCGCACAACATCGCTTTCGATCTGGAAGTTTTCTGGCTTGTTCATGCGGTGAATATCCCAGTCGCTTGCACTTGGGTATTCATCAAAGTCATCAATCATGACGGCACACCTTGACTGACGCATTTCATCGATGTGAACACCTCCGTCTTGTTGCGGCGTCACGATAACATCAGTTTTGTCAGAGGGTTCGTCTTTTGGAGTGAGGTCGTCGGCAACTGAGAACTGAGGGCTCACCAACAGGCATAGACCTGCAAGCACAGGGATGAGCAGACCGTATCTTCTGAAAGTATCGCGTAGATCTGAATCCGGCATCTTTTCTCCCAAAGGCACGGTGCTGGATTGATTGCAGATCACGCCAATCTAGAGAAGAATTATTGCTGCGCTCCCAAGAGACTTTCGGGATTTTTCAGAGGATTTTACGAAAAGCTTCAGGAAACAGGCCCGTAGATGATGTCTTCAGCCTCTTCCAAGGTCATATCAATGATCTTTTGAGCGAGCGAAAAAGGGAAGCCTGCGCGGATCAAACTGCCAAGCTCTTTGTCTCGTCGCTCTTCTTTTGGTTTTGTCCGCCACGGCCCAAGGCGCCTGCGTTTGGCATAGGCAATCGCTGCACGTTGGTCATCATGGTTTTCGTCGTCAAAAGCTGTCTGAATATCGTCTCCAGACACACCTTTGGCATTCAGTTCCAGCTTTATTCGGGAGCTGGACTTGCCTTTGAGTGTCGCCGATCTGATTTTGCTTTGTGCAAACTGAAGATCATCGACGAACTTGTGATCACGGCAAAACGTGACCACAGGTTCAATCAACTCATAGAACTCATGGGGATCTTCATCTGCTTCTCTGGCACGTTTGTCTACTTTACGCTTCAAAACACGTCGCAGACTGTCTTCCGACGCGCTGTATCTGTTTAGATAATGCAGCGCTGCCCGGCGCAGATATTCAGATGAAACTTTCTTGCCCACGTGACCTCATCTCCAATGCAATAGAGATGAGCTATCACATAATGCACTGTGGTTTAGCCCACGAACGCACGTTCAACAACAAAATCACCTGGATTGTTGTTGGCACCCTCGGTGAAACCGCGTTGTTCCAGCAATGCCTTGGTATCGGCAATCATGTGCATGGAGCCGCAGATCATGGCCCGGTCTTCTGCAACGTCCAAGACTGGAACTGACAGATCGTCAAAGAGTTTGCCACTTTCAATTAGATGCGTGATGCGCCCTTCCCGCTTAAAGCGTTCGCGGGTGACGGAGTTGTAAAGATGTAGTTTGCCAGCAGCAACTTCGCCAATCAGCGGATCATTGCTGATGTCGGCCACCAACTCTTCCCCATAGCGAAGCTCAGAGATTTCGCGCGTGGTGTGGGTCAGGATCACCTCATCAAATTTCTCATAGGTCTCAGGATCACGGATCAAGCTGGCAAATGGAGCAATGCCGGTTCCAGATGAGAACATATAAAGGCGTTTTGCAGGAGACAGAGCGTCAAGCACAAGTGTCCCGGTGGACTTCTTCTTCAGAAGGATATGGTCGCCTTCTTTGATCTTCTGCAAGTGCTGGGTCAACGGGCCGTCTGGAACTTTGATGGAGAAAAACTCCAGCTCTTCATCCCAGGAAGGGCTCGCGATTGAGTATGCACGGAAGAGTGGCTTTCCGTCGATCATCAACCCGATCATGACAAATTCACCAGAGCGGAATCTGAAGCTTGAAGGACGCGTGATTTTGAATCGGAAAAGGCGGCCCGTGAAATGGGTCACTTCCGTTACTGTTTCTACAAAGACATTTGCAGGAACTGCGCTCTCCAATTCCGCACCCTTTATGATCTGGTTCATCGTTCGCCTTGCTCCGATTAATGAGGTTGGCAAAGGCTAACCCAAGCTGAAGGCTGTGCTGAGGCACATGCAGCTAATAAACCGCGTGCGAGTGAATATTTCTTTTCCAGTTGCTTCTTTCCTTAGAATACTGTCTTTCGCCTCCCTTTCCTAAGCTTTTGGGAGATAGCCAAGACTGCTGGAAAGTGCGGTGAAGCAAGTAATCAAACATGCGTTACATATAATTATGGAATATATTAATATTATTCAATGTAACACGGTAAGTTATGCGCATGGCGGCATGATTTATGCCCTTCAGAGGGCATTGATCTGACTCGTTTTGAAATAGAGGTAAGTTGGGTTAGTCGACGTCGCTTTGAGAAACGATCTGATCCAGCGCTTCATCAGAAGCTTGTTTCTTTTCTTCAAGCACCTTCACCGGATTACGTCTATCTGTGAAGATATCCTCCGCAAACTCAAGGTATTTGCGGGCTGGCAATGGTTTGGAGAAGATGTACCCCTGCGCAGAAGACACTCCGAGCTCGCGCAAAAGTACAATTTGCTCATACTTCTCAACGCCTTCTGCGATGATGCCCATGTTCATCGTGTCTGCGAGTTCGGCTATGGCATCGACCAGACGGAAGGCATTCTCTTCGCTGCCTAGTGGGTCGATGAACATCTTATCGATCTTGACGATGTCCATGCCCAGCTTTTGCAAGTAAGCCAGACCGCCATGACCTGTTCCCACATCATCAAGCGCGACACGAATGCCATGGGCTTGTAGCTCTGCGATGATCTTTCTCGCCAGGTCGATATCTTCAAGAGGCTGACGCTCTGTCACCTCCATGACCACCTGATTGAGCGCAATCGGAGAATCTTCGTAGATGTCCAGCAGATCGTCTACAATGGATCGATCATTGAAGTGGCCTGCGAAAAGGTTGACCGAGAGCTTCAGTTCCGAATGCTGAGAATAGAGCTCTCCCAAATCATCAATGGACTGGCGCATGATGCTGCGGGTCATCTCAAAAATATGGCCCGATGTTTCAGCATAGGTCATGAACTGACCTGGAGAGACCATTTTACCGTTGGGGAGTTGCCATCTCATCAGCATTTCACAGCCCTGTAGCTCACCAGTTACGATGTCTACGACAGGCTGATAGTACGGTATGAATTCGTTGTTACGGATGGAGGCAACAAAGTCATCTTCCGCATCTTTTTCAGGCTTCCAGGAAAGCCAGACGCCCAAGGCAATCAGGAAAATAGCAATGCCTGAACAGGCGATAACAGCCACGATCTTAAGCTCGCCTACCAGACTCATGACCGCATTGCGATCACTTCGGATCCGCACATTAATCGGGTAGATCGTTGAGGCTGCAAACTCTTCGATGAAGTTGCTGCCCATGATGAGAGGAAGGTTGCTGCTGTTTGTCGGATTGACCCAAACATGATCACGCCCTAACCGGACTTCGATTTCAGAAGCATGGCGCAGATAATCTGGGCCCGGTTCGATCGCGAGTACGGTTGGAGAAATATTGGCAACCAGACGCCAGCCATTTCTAAGTTTCCAGGAGACCAGCGCCGTGCGGATACCCTGGTACTCCATCCAGGACATACCAATTCCAACACGCGGGGCATCTGGCTTGAGTGCAGGGAGAATACTGTTACCGCGGCGAACCTGAGCCGGCACGTAACACATGGGGACACCGCGGTGATCCACGATCCCTATTGCGTTTATAATGACGTTTTCTGAGAGGGTCTTTTCAAACTCACCCTGATTTTGGCGTGTGCAGGATGTCAGGCCTTTCACCTGCATCTGACGCAGTATTTCTACAGCACCGGAAATCGCGGCCTCGCTTCTTGAGATGTAACGATCTGCGATCGCGTTCATTTCGTTCCGCGCCTGGTGCATCGCGAAGTTCTCAAGGATCATATTACCAATGAGCAATGGCAAGAGCGCCAATCCCAAAGCAACCAAAATTGCGCGGACAAATACGAAATAATGGCGAGACACAACCACGACCTTAAAAATGCAAAATACGGCTACCTATTTCTATGATTAAGGCTTACTTAAAACTGTAAAAATCATCCAAACACCCTAAACGATCCCCAGATGCTTTCCAAAATGGCTGTGAAATGCAGGCTTCCACCATGTTTTCTCTCAGAGTGGTTTGACTTTTTGCAGTGATATACACGCGCCCCTAACTCTCAATATGCCAGCTTAGCACCCAAATACCTCTTAGCGGTCAATCTGGAGCCGAGCTATGCGCAGTTCTGAGTTACGTCGCCATCGTGCCTTCTTGGTATTCTTCTTTGCCCTCCTCTTCAGCAGCTGCCTTGCTCTTGCAGCATCAGCACAGATCAATACTGATAATGCTGTCGCAAAGGCCTTTCTTCAGAACCTTCAGGATCGCGGGTTGACCTTGACGCATGTAGGACCGGTTACTGTCGATAATGACGTGCTTTCTATTGGCGGTATTGAAGGTTATCCGAATGTAGATCAGACAAAGCGTTTCAAGATTGGCGATCTGGCGCTGGCTCAGGCATCCGTGGAAAGTGACGGGCGGATCTTTGTCGCGGCATTCGCAGCTTCGAAGTTCGAGGTTGACGAACCAGACTTCAACTTCACGGCAGACAAGATCGCGATTACGGATCTCTATCTTCCCAATGCCAATGATCTAAGCAATCCAGCATCAAATCTTCCCATGTCACTCTATTCCACTGCAGAGATTATGGGACTGCTGTTTCAGGATCGTTCAACTGGCCAATCTATGCCTATTGAGCGGGTCAGTATCGACTTTGACGTCAACAATGGCGGCTTCCCTATCATTGCCAGTGTTCAGGTTGCTCATATCGTTTTGAGCCGATCCATGTTTGCTCCACCACAACAGCAAATGCTTGATGAGTTGGGCCTGACTCAAGTGGATGCAGATATCGGCTTTGAAGGTGAGTGGAATGGCGAAACGGGCGAAGTCAATATTCCGAGTGCAGCTGTTGTGCTGAAAGATCTTTTCTCTGTGCAGGTCTCCCTAAAACTGGAAGGTCTCACAGATACAGTTGTTGAGCAGATCACCGAGCTTGCCACCAAGGATAACGTCATTGCTCTGGATTTATTACAGAGCGCAGCCATCTCCAGTTTCAATCTCTCACTCGTCGATGAAGGCAGTCTGGATGACATGCTTGAACGTCAAGCTCACCGACACGGACAATCGCGTTCTGCCTATACACAGCAATTGACGGAGAAAGCAGAAAAGCAGTTTGCGAAAATTCCTGATCGCGCAAAGCAGCTGGAGTTTACGGAAGCGATTTATAGTTTCTTGCAAAATCCGCAGAGTATCACGCTGAGTGCTACCCCTAAGGCACCGATAAGCGTAACACAAATTCTTGGGGTATCTGCGATTTCCCCCGCTTCCATCATTTCTTTGCTTGGCATCGCCCTTCAAGCAAATGTAAACTAGCGGGGAACCCTCCTACTAGCCATAAAAGGTTTATTTAATGCCTTTCCAAAATTTCAAACGGCAGGGATTTTTTGCTGTTTCAATCACTGTATTAGGTTTATCCGCCCAGCCTGCTCTTTCTAGTCCTGCATCAGACCTCATTGATAAGTACAATGACTGGTTCCTTGCAAATGGCGCAGAAACTGCAACATATGCGAAGGCGGTAGAAGACGGATCAAAGACCGAAATTCTTGATCATAAAATCGAAGGAATGTTCACTCTTTCCCTCGATGAAGACAAGCCTAATCTTGGCGTCTACTACATCATCAAGACGCCAAAGGCGATTTATGATGGCTCTTCGCGTGACGGTGACACCTTCAGCTTCCAAAACGTAACCACCGATGAGATGCAGCTTGAGCTCGGCTTTTTTGAGAAAGCAGAGAATTTCAAAAATGTTGCAGAGGCTCAAGCCTCCGACGATGTCATCAAAGTTATCGCTGACGCCAAAGATTATGTCATTTCCGGTTATTCTGTGAACTGGATTGACCTGCCAGTTCTGTCAGATGGTGTTACCACAGAAGAGTTTCAGCAGTTGCTCGCCGCCGCAACCAGTGTTTCTTATGACCGCAGCAGCTTTGCTGAAGTTGTCGCTGATATGGCAATGGCCGACGTACTTACAGGGACATACACCATTAAGAACGGCGTTTACTCCGGCGCGGAAAATGGTGTTGTGGCTTTGGCCTCAATTGAAGAAATTGAATATAAAACAACAACTTCAATGACGACAGATGGCCGAGAGGTCTCAACGGTTTCTGAAACGGTATACAACGACTTTTCAGTCAAAGATCAAGACGTACGCCCGCTTCTGGCGCTTCTTGGTGCGGCCAAGGCACCTTCTGATAGGCTGCTGAGCGAGTACCGGGTTGGAAGCTTCTCAAGTACAATAAAAACTGAAGGTGCCAGCGCCTCTGAACCATTCGGTTTTCTAGAAGTGAGTGCTGGTGAATCTACCACCAAAGATGTGCGCATGTCAGGTGGTGATGCTGCCAAGCTTTGGGCTGCGTTTGAGAGCCTCAAAGACAAGCCAGAGGAAGAAGAGGCCGTTGATCAGATTTTCGGTATGCTTGATGCGCTCGGCTCATACTCCGTCGCATATTCAGACATAAACGACATGGTCATCAAAGCGTGGGACCCAATCCGCGCTCGCATGAAAGACACCAAAACACCAAGTTTTGAAGCATCACTGAAACACGCCTCAACGACAGACCTGACAACAAACAGTCTTGGTCAAGTCAAACTTGAAGGCTTACATGGTGCTGTAGAAGGCGACGATGCAGTGTTTGACTTGGTCAGCTTTGAACTAGCTGATCTTGCATGGCCTAGCCTGCGCACCATGGTTGAGAGCACTCTTGCGGCAGAAGCTGATCCTGCTGCAGCGATGAAGGCGATTCCAACTATCGGACGCATTTCTCTTGCTGGCCTGAACATGCAGGCAAAAGATCTGCCAACACCAGTCTCCCTTGATGAGCTTACTATTGAGATGGGTAATCACATTGGGCCGATCCCGACAAGCCTGTCTGAAGTCATTGGTGGTCTGAGCTTTGATGCTGCACTCCTTCAAGAGCCGATGGTTCTGGGTGTACTTGACCGTCTTGGCATAGAGCGTGTTAACCTCACACAGGACTTCAAGATTGCGTGGGATGAGAACACTCAGGATCTGTCTCTGGAAAAATTCGAGTTTGAGCTTGAAAACGGCATAAAACTTCGTGCTGACATTCAGCTTGGCGGAATTCCACGCTCTCTCTTTGAGAACCCACAGGAGGCAGAAGCTGTTGTGGCTCTGGCGACCTTCAAAGGCGCACAGATCGAAGTGATGGATTCACCGCTTATCAGTGAACTTCTTGCAACTCAGGCAGAGCAAGCAGGTCTTCCTGCTGAATTGCTGGCTTCAATGATGATTGATGGTACGCTCCAGCAGGCTGGTCCACTGGCTGAAACCGAATTTGCTCTGGAACTGGCACAAGCAGCTAAGAGCTTTGCTGCCAAGCCAACCAACATCCGCGTGACACTTGCTCCGCAGACAGCAGTTCCAATCATGCAGCTTGGAGGTATTGCGGCTCTTGCACCTCAACAGCTCCCTGAAATGCTGGGCGCAACTGTAAGCTACACCGAGTAAGCTCAGACAGGATGAAATAAAAAATGCCGCTGTGATAGGTGATATCACAGCGGCATTTTTTGTAGTCTGGAAGAGCCTTGCAAAAGCTCGACGACGCTTCAAGTCGGCCTTATCAAGCGTCCGGAGACGCTTTTTGAGTTACTTGATTGCTATTGGTGAACTGGAGTTCACACAGGTGTCTGTAATAACCATCCATCTCATACAACTGATCGTGCGTGCCGCTCTCTAAGAGTTTGCCATGCGACAACACATGGATCGTATCCGCATCACGAACGGTTGAAAGACGGTGCGCAATCACGAGTGTCGTACGCCCCTTCATCAGGCGTGCAAGCGCGGTTTGTACTTTGTTTTCGGACTCAGCATCCAAAGCAGACGTCGCTTCATCCAGCAATAGAATGGGTGCATCAGAAAGCATTGCCCGTGCAATCGCCAAGCGCTGACGCTGACCGCCGGAAAGGCGTGTGCCACCCTCGCCTGCATTGCTTTCGTAGCCCTTTTCCATCTTCTCGATGAACTCGTGGGCATTTGCATTCTTTGCAGCCTCAATCACTTCCTCATCCGTGGCGCCAGGACGGCCGATAAGGATGTTCTCTCTGATCGTACGATCAAACAGGAACGTATCTTGTGTCACGATTGCGATATTGCTGCGCAGACTTTCCATGTTGAAGTCACGAATGTCTTGATCATCAATCAGAACTCCGCCCTCATCAATTTCATAGAAACGCTCAATCAACGAGAAGACTGTTGATTTACCCGCTCCAGATGCACCAACAAGGGCAGTCACCTCACCTGAGTTTGCAACCATACTCAGGCCATTCAGAGCTTTCGTCTCACCATAATCGAACTCGACTTGTTTGAACTCGATCCGTCCTTTGGTGACCTTCATATCAGGCTTGTCTAAGGTTCTCTGATTTTCTTCTGGCATATCCAGAAGCTCGTACATCAGGCGCACACCAACAAGCTTTGTATTCAGATTAACCTGAAAGCGAGCGAGGCGTTTAATTGGCTCATATGCAAGCAAAAGTGCTGTGATGAAGGCAAAGAATGCTCCCGGATCCTGATCCAAGGCAATTACACTATAACCGCCGTAGAGGATAATAATCCCAATCGCGATACCGCCCAGAGTTTCCATCAATGGCGATGTTCTGGCAGTCAACTTCGCAATCTTGTTGGACTGTTGCTCGACACTGGAGACTGCACTGTCCATCGCCGCATGCATGTTTCCCTCATAGTTGAAGGACTTCACGACGCGAATGCCCAGAGCCATTTCCTTTACCAGAGAAAGAATGATGGTCTGAGAAACAAATTGGCTCTTTGCAATCTTCTTCACACGGCGAACAAGCTTGGAAACAGCATAGACAGCCGGAGGCATGATGCCCAGAGAGATGAGTGAGAGCAGTGGGTTCTGCCAGACCATGACAGTGACCAGACCGATCACAGACATGACATCCCGTCCAGCGGACAGGATAATTAGATCCATAACGCCTCTGGCAGCGCTTGTGTTGTGGCCAAATCGTGTGGCCAGATCACCAAATGTCGTGTGGTCGAAATATCTGACGCCCAATCGGGTCACTTTTTCAAACATGTTACGCTGGAGCTTGGCGACAATCGAGTTACCGATCCTGCTCAGCACAACAGTCTGACCATAGGTCGCTATACCTTTGGTCAGAAAGATGGTCATCACCGCGCCGGAGATGATGTAGACCATTGTGATATCACGGTCGATAAAGACCTGATTGATCACGTTTTTCATGATGGCTGCACTGCCAGCACCTGCTGCGGCAGCTACAATCATGAAGCCAAACGCAATCATGTATTGGAACTTGTATTGCCCGAAATTTTCTCGGAGAAGGCGGCGAATAAGGCTGGGAGCGCCCTCTTCATCCGCAAACAGCTTTTTGCTTATGGCGTCGAACACCTAAAACCCTCAGCTTTTCCAGCGAAATTAAGTATGACGACTTAATTTGCTACCGGTAGAAGATGAAAAGGCGACCGTAGATCTACGATCGCCCTTCCATGAGATTTATAACATTATGACGTGAACCGCCATACCTGCTTTTCTGCCAGCGGCTCTTATGCTTCTGGCAAATTCAGGCGGATATGAAGATCGCGCAGCTGTGCCGGGAACACATCGCCCGGAGCACCCATCATCAAATCCTGTGCCTGCTGGTTCATTGGGAACAAGGTCACCTCACGTAGGTTCTTTGCACCAACGAGCAGCATAACGATACGATCAACGCCAGCAGCCATACCGCCGTGTGGAGGCGCGCCGTACTGGAATGCGCGGAACATGCCACCGAATTTTTCTTCGAGCAGGCTTTCGTCGTAACCAGCAATTTCGAAGGCTTTCTTCATGACTTCGACCTGATGGTTACGGATCGCGCCTGAGCCGATTTCATAACCGTTACAGACAACGTCGTACTGGTAGGCGTTCAGTTCAAGAGGCTCAACGTTGTTGAGGCCGTCCATTCCACCTTCTGGCATGGAGAATGGGTTGTGACAGAAGTCAACTTTCTTGTTTTCTTCGTCCCATTCGTACATTGGGAAGTCAACAATCCAACACAGTGCGAACTGGTCTTCATCAATCAGGTTCAGCTCTTCAGCAGCGCGGGTACGCGCTTTACCAGCGAAGTCTGCGAACTTTTTAGGATCGCCAGCTGCAAAGAACACCGCATCGCCTTCATCCAGACCAAGCTGGGTGCGGACTGCTTCAGTGCGCTCTGCACCTATGTTTTTTGCAATTGGACCAGCACCGGCGATTGCATCTTCTTCTTTACGGAAGAAGATGTAACCGAGACCTGGCTGACCTTCGCTCTGTGCCCATGAGTTCATGCGATCACAGAATGCGCGGGAACCGCCTTTTGGAGCTGGGATTGCCCAGACCTGAACCTTTGGATCGCTCTCGATCATACGTGCAAACACTTTAAAGCCGGAGCCTGCGAAGTGTTCAGTTACGTCCTGCATTTCGATCGGGTTACGCAGATCCGGTTTATCGGAGCCGTATTTGCGGATCGCTTCTGCGTAAGGAATGCGTGGGAATTCTTTGGTAACTGGCTTACCATCAGCGAATTCATCAAACACACCACGGATAACTGGTTCCATGGTGGTCAGCACGTCTTCCTGAGTAACAAAGCTCATTTCCACGTCGAGCTGGTAGAACTCGCCTGGCAGACGGTCCGCGCGTGGATCTTCATCACGGAAGCAAGGTGCGATCTGGAAGTATTTATCAAAGCCAGACATCATAAGCAGCTGTTTGAACTGCTGAGGAGCCTGTGGCAACGCATAAAACTTACCAGGGTGAATACGGGAAGGCACCAAGAAATCGCGTGCGCCTTCAGGAGAAGAAGCCGTCAGAATTGGTGTCTGGAATTCGTTGAACTCAGCATCATTCATGCGACGACGCATGGAGTTGATGATCTTGGTCCGTGTCATCAGGTTTGCGTGCAGAGTGTCGCGACGCAGGTCGAGGAAACGGTACTTCAGACGAATATCTTCTGGGTATTCCAACTCACCGAATACTGGCAAAGGCAGCTCTTGAGAGTCGCCCAAAACTTCCATATCACGAATGAAAATTTCGATCTCGCCGGTGCCAAGGCCCTTGTTGACGGTATCGTCAGAGCGCTTCTTAATGTCACCATCGATGCGGATGCACCATTCGGAACGTACGGTTTCAGCCAGTTTAAATGCTGGGGAGTCCGGATCAACAACACACTGCGTAAGGCCGTAGTGGTCACGCAAATCAATGAACAGCAGGCCGCCGTGATCGCGTACACGGTGCACCCAGCCAGAAAGGCGAGTGGTTTCACCTACATTATTCGCCCGCAGCTCTCCGCAGGTATGGCTTCGATAACGATGCATAGCGTCCTCAGTGGTAATCTAGTGAATCATAAAATTCAGAAACTGGTTGACCTCGTCAAAAGGTCATCCGGCTGGAAAAGACATGTCAGCATCCTAAAGTCAAGTAAGTCTGTAACTTTGGCGCTGTTTCTTGCGGACATTTCCCGAGTTTCCTCTACCTACGTGGTTTTCGCGAGGCTCTGACTGCGACCCTTTGGTTCATAGAGAGCAAAAATCGACATTTACAACCACTTGATGAGAAAACGAGAAACTTAGATAGGGACAAGCCCGTTCGCTTACGCTATAGACTTTGACACCATGAAGATGATCACAACTACAGAAGAGCTTGCGCAAGCGTGTGCCAAGCTTGCTAATTCAGATTTCGTAACAGTTGATACCGAGTTTTTGCGGGAAACGACCTTCTGGCCAAAACTCTGCGTCATTCAGATTGCCAATCCAGATAATGCTGTGTTGGTTGATGCTCTGGCTGAAGATCTGGATCTTGAACCTTTTTTTGCATTGATGCGCAATACGGACATCGTGAAGGTGTTCCATGCTGCACGGCAAGATATTGAAATAATCTACCATCTGGGTGGCTTTGTGCCCTCACCTCTTTTCGACAGTCAGGTTGCAGCCATGGTTTGTGGCTTTGGGGATTCAGTTTCCTACGACCAACTGGTTTCGAAAGTGACGGGTGAGCGGATCGACAAATCATCCCGGTTTACAGATTGGTCCCGGCGTCCATTGACGAACAAACAGCTTGCTTATGCACTGGCTGATGTGACCCACTTGCGCGACGTCTACCAGTTTCTGAAAGAGCAACTGGAACAGAAGGGCCGCAACCACTGGGTTGAAGATGAGATGGCAACGCTGTCTTCCATTGACACCTATCGCAGTGATCCTGCGAAGGCCTGGCAGCGCATGAAGTTGCGCGTCCGCAAACCACGCGATCTGGCTGTTTTAAAGGAATTGGCCTTCTGGCGCGAACAGGAAGCGCAAAAGCGTGACATTCCTCGTAGCCGCGTTATCAAAGATGATGCGATTTTTGAGGTTGCAACGCAGAAGCCTCAAACATCTGAAGCTTTGGGGCACTTGCGCACAATCCCACGCGGCTTTGAGCGCTCCAGACATGCTGAGGACATTCTCAACGCGGTAAAACGCGCTATGGAGATTTCTGAGGACGATCTGCCAGAAGTTCCAAAAGGACGGCCTTCTCCGGACGGAGCGTCTGCAGCTGTCGATTTGCTGAAGGTGCTTTTGAAGATGAAGAGCGAAAGCTTTGGTGTGGCACCGAAAGTTATCGCGACGGTCGATGATCTGGACAAGATTGCATCAAGTGGTGATGCGCAGGTTCAGGCCCTTTCCGGCTGGCGCCGAGAGCTTTTTGGTGAAGATGCGCTGCGCTTGAAGAAAGGCGAAATCGGCCTTGCTTTTAATGGCCGTCAGGTCGTCATTTGCGAACAAGGCGAACCGGTCGAGCGTGTTGAAAACAGCTCTCGCCGTCGTGGTGGCAACAAGAGCAACAAGCCAAAATCTGATTAAGATTTTGAATCCACTACTCTTCATAACTTACTGATAAATAAGAAAAGCCCCGGCAAAACTTGTCGGGGCTTTCTTGCATCTATCTCAGATTTCCTAGAGCACTCTGACTTCGGCCTCCAGATCCATAACTCGTCCGAGTTGGTTCAGGCGTTTGGTCAAACGATCCCCTTGCATGTCCGCAAGTTCTGCCGGGAGAGCCAGCACGAGTTTATCGTTCACCAGCGACAGCTTGCTCTTGAGCAACACGCCATTCATGGAAGCGCTGATCAATGCCGCGACACGCAGCGTGGCGCCAAGCATACGCGCCAGTTTCATGAGGCGTGGATTGCTCAGACTGCGAATGGCCGGCGAAAGCGCATCGTCCATCAGGCCTTCGTAGCGATAGAACACTGTCAGCGCCAGATATGCCCTGCCCGCATGATCAATGCCTACAAACCCGCCATTAGAAATAATGTTCAGTGATTGCTGACCACGGTAATCCGGATGAGCACGCCAGCCGATATCCGTTAGCTGACAGGCCGCAATGCGCAGGCGGCGTTCGCCTTCGCTTTCGTCCACACCGGCCACACGCATGGCCTGCTCGCTCCACTCAACCACTTCGGCTGAATATGAGGGATCACGGGCGCGCAGCACACCCAACTCGTGGGCTGCGGTGAGCAAAGGGTCCTGCTTTTTACCGTCTTCATCAAGCTGATCATACAAGTACCCTTCCCGCACGCCGAGTGCAGAAAAGACGACCTGATCTGCCTGACAATGCAACAAGGTCTGCCGCATCACGGTTGCACCATACGGCAGCAATCCACGACGCGCTTTAGAGATCACCTGAATGCTTGGCTCGTTGCTTAGGTCATCCCGCATGAGCTGCTCGCAGAAATCAATCATGACTTCAGCGGGCACTGTGTAGTCATGCATCACATGCAGCGGATAGCCTTGTTGATACAGATGTAAACGGCCAAGTGAACGCCACGTTCCGCCAATCGCATAGAAATTGCGGTCTTTAGCCTTGCCAAGCCAGTCGGCTTTTTCCAGTTCTTCACGAGCAATCTCATTGGCCAGTGCAAGGTCTTTTTCCGAGGATTCCTGCAGCCGAATACCGCCAAGCGGGAATGTGCGCCCGTCACCGATGCCGTGCGCACTGATGTCGACCAGCTCTAATGATCCGCCGCCCAAATCTCCGACAAGGCCATCTGCCCGCCAGAAACCAGAGAAAACCCCCATTGCTGAATAAAATGCCTCATCACGGCCAGACAGGATCTGAACGTTGGCCCGGCAGATGTTTTCTACTTTTGCAATGAACTCGGCGCCATTTTCAGCTTCGCGAGCTGCTGCTGTTGCCAGAATGTGCAGTTTGATGACACCCACATGATCGCAAACACGGCGAAACCGCACCAAAGCACGCAGTGCGGTGGCAACATTTTCTTCGCCCAGACGACCAGTTGCGCCTACACCGCGCCCCAGTCCTGCCAGGATTTTTTCATTGAACAACGCTGTCGGGTTACGCGCCAGTCTTTCATAAATTACAAGACGGACAGAATTGGAACCAATATCAATGATTGCTATTGGTCCCGGGTCTGTAAATCGTCCTCGAGGCTCATCACTCGTCGAGATATCTGTCACTATTTGGCCGTTCTACAAAAAGTTTTGGGCTATCGCCCTGTAGCGAGCTACCACGACCAGACAGAGATGGGTTCGTCATAAAGAACTTGTGTGCGTTGAACGGATCTTCGTCTGGTTCTGCAACAATGCGCTCATGACTACCGTCTGGAAGCAGACGCCAGCTTTGTTGATTATCTTCTAGATTTGCAACCATGATCTGATCAAGAATCTGCTTGTGTACTGTTGGCGTTTTAACAGGAACAAGGGTCTCGACCCGACGATCCAGATTGCGCGGCATCATATCCGCTGATGAGATATAGACATGGGCTTCATCAGAGGGCAACCCGTGACCATTGCCAAAGCAGAAGATACGGCTGTGCTCAAGAAATCTTCCCACAATTGATTTCGCGCGGATGTTGTCAGAGAGCCCTGGAACACCTGCCCGCAAGCAGCAAATACCGCGCACGACCAAATCAATTTGTACCCCTGCCTGACTGGCCCGGTACAATGCATCGATGACACCAGGATCTACCAGAGAGTTCATCTTCATCCAGATCTGACCCGGACGACCTGCCTTAGTGTGGGCAATCTCTTCTTCTGTGTGCTGAATGATGCGCTTGCGCAGGCTCATTGGAGAAACGGCCAGTCGCTCCAGCTCGCCCGGTTCTGCGTAACCTGTGATGTAATTGAACACCTTAGCCGCATCGCGTGCCATTGCTGGCTCTGCGGTAAAGTAGGACAGATCGGTATAGATGCGTGCTGTGATTGGGTGATAATTGCCGGTGCCGAAGTGGCAGTAGGTTCTCAAACCACCCTGCTCACGGCGGACAACCATGGAGACTTTTGCATGAGTTTTCAGCTCAAGGAAGCCGAAGACGACCTGCACTCCAGCGCGCTCCAGATCTCGCGCCCAACGGATGTTGGCTTCTTCGTCAAAGCGGGCTTTGAGTTCGACAAGCGCGGTGACGGATTTACCAGCTTCTGCAGCTTCTGCAAGGGCTTTGACGATCGGGGAATTGTTGGATGTACGGTACAGCGTTTGCTTGATTGCGACGACATCCGGGTCCTGAGCGGCTTGGCGGAGGAACTGGACGACAACATCGAAGCTTTCGTAGGGATGGTGGATGAGAATGTCTTTTTGTTGGATAGCCGCAAAACAATCCCCGCCGTGTTCGCGGATACGTTCCGGATAACGCGGAGTGTATGGCGGGAACTTGAGGTCGTCGCGTTTGACGTTCACAGCCTGAGACAGGTCATTCAGCGCCAAAAGACCGTTGGCAAGGAAGGTTTCCTCTTCGGTGACTTCAAGCTCATTTGCAACGAAGGCACGCAGACTTTCTGGTGTGCTTTCTTCGATTTCCATGCGGATCACAGACCCGCGGCGGCGGCGCTTTAGGGCGGTTTCAAAAACGCGCACCAAGTCTTCCGCTTCTTCCTCGATTTCCAGATCGGAGTCGCGCAATACGCGGAACGCGCCTTTGCCGCAAACTTCATATCCGGGGAAGAGATTGCCGATGAACAACGAGATGATCGTCTCAATTGGAATGAAACGAGTTGCTTTTGGCCCGGCATCACGCGGTGTTGGCAGGACAACAAAGCGGCCAATCTGGCTTGGCATGCGCAGCAGCGCAGTCATACCTGCACCTCCATCCACCGGACGCAGATCCAGGATCAGCGAAAAGCCCAGATTTGGGATGAACGGGAAAGGATGCGCCGGATCAATAGCCAACGGGGTCAGAACCGGGAAAATATGCTGAAGGAAGTAGTCTTCCAGCCAATCCGTTTCAGACTGGCTCATGTTCTGCGCTTCAACGATGAAGATACCTTCATCAGCCAGCTCAGAGCGCAGTTGACGGAAGCGGGCTTGCTGCTCACTTTGAAGCTTGCTCACCTCAACAGAGATTTGCTCCAGCTGTTCGGTCGAGGTCAGTCCATCATCAGAAATGGTCGTCACATCCGCTCGCTGCTGACCGCGCAGGCCGGCAACACGCACCATGAAGAACTCGTCAAGGTTGTTGGCAGAGATGGACAGGAACCGGAGCCGTTCCAAAAGTGGATGGCTCGGGTTCATGGATTCTTCCAGAACACGGCGGTTGAACTGCAACCACGAGAGTTCACGGTTTACAAAGCGCTCTGGTTTTTGCATCAGAGCCAGCCCTGCACTCACCTCAAAATCTGCGGTGTCAGTGGTCTCGTCTTCCAAAGCGTTCATTTCCGTAAACTCATTCATTCCATGTACCTCCGCAGCCCGTGGACCGGGTCACCTGTATGGGCGCACCTCGCCCTTAGAATATCTGACGATTGCGCTGTCCGTTGTATGATTCTGGTCATTTAGACCATACATTTTTGACGGGGAAATAAAGCTTAGAGCATGTTGCAGTGCAGCAGCAAGCTCTCAGCATTATTTACAGGCGTATCTGGAGCCGAAAACCGGCAACCACTTTTCGGAGATACACCTTGGTTCCTACTCGCCCATGCTCTCCAGTATTTTGGAGGCCATGACGCGGGAGATCTTTCGACCCTTCGCCAATGCATGTCTGTCCAGCATGTCTACAACGTTGCGTGCTGCATCCAGTGACCGTTCAATTCTTATCACGAGGTAATCTATCACACTGGAGTCAACAGTTACCTGACGATCTGAAAAATGTTTGGTCATGACCATTGCGAGCAGCATGTCGTCTGGTTCTTCCACCTGCACCGGGGTCGCCGCCCGAAAACGGGACGCCAGATCCTTGGTTTTAAGGTCAAACGTGTTTGGCCACTCGCGGGTGGTCATCAACATGTTGCCACCGGACAGGCGTACTGCGTTGAACAGATGGAACAAAGATGCTTCATCAAAACCTGCATGCAGGTCTTCCACCGCAACTGGCCCGGCTTCTGCCAATGCCGTCAGGTCAAGATATTCCAGTTCATCTCCGCCCACGATCTGAGCTCCGCTGAGCTCCTGCCATGCGTTGACCAGATGTGTTTTACCCGATCCGATCGGCCCTTGCAGGGTCACGATCGGAGATGGCCACTCCGGCCAATTGGTAATCAGATTGAATGCAGCCTGATTTGACGTTGAAACCAGATAATCATCAACCCCCAAAGCCTCCTCATGGGGCAAGACCAAAGGCAATTGTTGTGGCCCTGTCGATCCTGTCATTCCAGTCCTTCCGTCTTATTGGTATTTTTGTAGTGACCTGCATATAGCGAACTTGCAAGATATTGCCTGAGAGCAAATCTTGCTAGTACCCCAACCACTGCTGCAGCTGGAATTGCTATCAACATCCCCACAAATCCCATTAAAGAACCAAAAGCAAACAGTGCAAACATGAGCCAGACAGGGTGAAGACCGACACTTCCACCTAAAAGTTTGGGCTGAAGGACGTTTCCCTCTAGGAACTGACCAACGACAAACACGCCCAGCACCGCTCCGATCATGAAATAATCAGGCCAGAACTGGACCAAAGCAACACCAATTGACAGACCGAAACCGACGATCGCTCCGACATAAGGAATGAAGCTGATCAAGCCCGCTGTGAGACCGATCAGGAGACCAAATTTCAGGCCAACAAGTAACAGAGCAACAGCGTAGAAGGTGCCCAGTATCAGGCACATCATCACCTGCCCGCGAACGAACCCGGCGACAACTGAATCCATATCGCTTGCCAGTGCGCGTATGGTTTGCTGGTAGTCACGTGGTAGCCAGCTGTCGATGCGTTCGATCATGTTGTCCCAGTCGAGCAGGAGATAGAACGCGACAACTGGTGTTACGACAGCAAGACCGATGATAGAAATAAGTGCTTGCCCGCCGCTCCAGATGGAAGACAGCAGTCCGCCAACGAAGTTTGCTGCCTGCCCGACGAAGGCACCCCAGTCGATTTTGTTGGTTTGGCCTGACAAGTTTGCAAGTCTGTCCATTTGTGGCCCAAGGCTTTCACGCAGCAAATTTTCAAGATTTCCGGCCAGTTCAGGCAGGTAGTCCAGAAATGCGATCAGCTGTTTGCCGAGAATTGGCAGAAGGATCAGCAGCGCTGCGGTAAAAACGATCAGGAATATCAGGAGGATCGTAACAGTTGCCCAGATGCGCCCGAACCCGTGGGTTTCCAGATAATCCGCAATTGGATCGAGAAGATAGGCCAAGGCCATACCTGCGACAAACGGTAGAAGGATGCTTTGAAACACCGACAAGAACAGGATGAAGGCTATAAAAGCCAGCAACCAGAAGAATAACCGTTTGTTTGTACTCATAAACTATCTCCAGGTGGAGGCATGGAGCCCATCAGCTTGCCTGTTATCCGGCAGCGCGGTCGCTCACAGAGGCATCTTTAAAATTTAAGATGGTTGTAGTTTCCATAGGTTGATTACGTCAAGTCGCAGCATCAGGTTTGCCAGAGTAGCTACTCCACCTTTTCGCCCGCTTAATTTCGGAGCATCTTTGAGAGGGGTGAAAAACTTTCCCCTAAATGAAGAGTTTTTCAAAGCTCCATTAATTTGCAAAAGCTTAGCTGGTTCTGCACAGATCTGCGTTTTTCTGAGATACCAGCGTGGTTTCCTTCCCCTTTCGGCCTTGCAATTCCCTGCAGTTTTGTTTTTATGCCGCCAAATTACATAGGCGGTCATGCCGCTATACTCTTGATGATGCGGAGCAGTATCCATGAGCCAGGACCAGAACGGTAATAACGGCCTTACCTATTCACAAGCGGGGGTCGATATCGACGCCGGGAACGCACTGGTCAAACGGATCAGCCCACTGGTTAAAGCAACGCGTCGCCCGGGTGCTGACAGTGACATTGGCGGCTTTGGCGGTCTTTTTGATCTGAAAGGTGCCGGGTTTAAAGACCCTGTTCTTGTGGCAGCCAATGATGGCGTGGGCACCAAGCTTAAGATTGCCATCGACACCAACGTGCATAGCGGTGTGGGGATTGATCTGGTTGCCATGTGTGTGAACGATCTTGTGGTGCAAGGTGCTGAGCCGCTGTTCTTCCTTGATTATTTTGCCACTGGTGAGCTGGACGTGGACATGGCGACCGATGTTGTGGCGGGGATTGCAGAGGGCTGTAAAATCTCCGGCGCTGCGCTGATCGGCGGTGAAACAGCTGAAATGCCGGGTATGTATGCGGCTGGTGATTATGATCTGGCTGGATTTTCCGTTGGCGCGGCTGAACGCGGAACGCTGCTGCCATCCAAAGATATTGGCGAAGGCGACGTTCTGCTTGGTCTGGCTTCCTCCGGTGTGCATTCCAACGGCTTCTCTCTGGTTCGCAAGATCGTTGAAGTTTCCGGCCTGACATGGGCTGACAAAGCTCCGTTTGATGCAGACAAAACGCTTGGCGAAGCGCTGATGGAACCGACCCGCATTTATGTGAAGCCGTTGCTGGCCGCAATAAAAGAAACCAATGGCATCAAAGCCTTGGCGCATATCACTGGTGGTGGTCTTCCTGAAAACCTGCCGCGTGTTCTGCCAGACGAGCTTGCTGCACGGATCGATCTTTCTGCTATTTCCTCCCCTGCTGTGTTTGGCTGGCTCTCAAAAGCTGGCGGCATTGAACAGTTTGAAATGCTGCGCACCTTCAACTGCGGTGTTGGCATGGTGGTCGCGGTTGCGGCAGACAAAGCGGATGCTGTTCGCGACGTGCTTGAGCGTGAAGGTGAAACTGTTGTGACACTTGGCAAACTGGAAGCTGCGCAGGATGGAGCTGAGCAGGTTGTGTTTGACGGCTCGCTGGGTTTTGCTAAATGAGCACGCAGCCTAAAAAACGCGTAGGTGTTTTGATTTCAGGGCGTGGCTCCAACATGCTGTCTCTTATTGAGGCAGCAAAAGCCCCTGATTATCCAGCGGAAATCGTTGTGGTGGGGTCCAACCGACCTGACGCAAAGGGGCTGGAGCGCGCTGCTGACGAAGGTTTTGCCACCTTTGCGTTGGATCACAAGCTTTATGGCAAGGACCGTGAGGCATTTGAGCGTGATCTGAATGCGATGCTTGAACAGCACAACATAGACCTGCTTGTTCTGGCTGGCTTTTTACGTTTGCTAACACCGTGGTTCGTAAGCCAGTGGCAAGGCCGGATGATCAACATCCACCCTGCTCTCTTACCAAGCTTTCCGGGTCTGCATACGCATGAGCGAGCGTTGAAGGAAGGCGTTCGCATTCATGGGGCGACTGTGCATTTTGTAACAGCGGAAATGGATGTGGGTCCGATCATCGCGCAGGGAGCTGTCCCCGTTCTGGACGGGGATAACCCGGATGACCTGGCAGCGCGTGTGCTGGCTGTTGAGCATGAGATCTATCCCAAGGCCTTGGAGGCTGTGGCCAGTGGCAGAGCTTCCGTTGATGGCTTTCGCGTGAAGATTGAAGGTGCTAAGCAGGACGATAAAAGCCTTATTTGTTAATGAGATAAGGCTCTTTTAAAGAGACACAAAAAGGCCGTAGGCGCTCCCGCCTCCGGCCTTTTTTCGTTTGCGTTACTATGTGCGTTCGTTTGCGCGATTTGCGTTTTTTCTGCGTTGAAAGCGGAGTTGGCCCTACGCTACCACCTGTGAGCCTTGTCAGATCCGAAGTTCACCCTTTTGCAGCACCAAGTCATCCAGTTTCACGAACTGAGATTGCGTCGCAGTGCTCCGCTCAGTCTGGGCCTCAGGCTGTTCGATACCGTCTTCATCAGGTGCGATCTGCATATCAGCATAGGTGACAGTTGGTTCCACTGGCGGTGTCACCTGCTGGGATACGTGAGCGACCGGCCTGTTGAACTGAGCGAAATATGACTCAAACGTTTTGAACTCGCCTGATGTCTGCAGTTGAGCCATATAGCCATCGATGTAGGCTTCCTTCCCTTCCATGAAATCATTTAGTTGATCCAGGCTTTGGAAGTTGGTTCCCAAATTACCATTCGTGATTTCAAGAGTACGCCGCGCGGAGTAGCTTTCGGTGTTCTCACCCAAGTTCTGAGCTTCCACGTTCTGGTAGACAGTCCCTGTGTTCAACTGCGCATATGTTGGCGCCACTGTCGTCTTTGGCTCCAGATGATCGTATGGGTGTTGTGGCCGCGGGGTATCGTACTGATGCGGTTGTGGGCGCGGAGTATCGTATAGAGGTTGTGGTGGCTGGCGTGGAACATCGTAAAGAGGCGATTGCTGCACTCCAGAGCCCTCAGCGCTTCGGGTGCTGCTTGCATACCCCAATATTCGACTCTGGGCACTGGAGACTGCAGCGTCCATGGCTTTCAAGCTACGGATATCGACTTTGGCGGCATCCCCCAGTGTGCGATGAGATCCGTCGTGCTCGTTGAACTCAGTCCTGTCAAAAACGCTCGCTTGTATGCCGGCCATCATCGCTTTCAGGTCAACGAGACGCTCGGTCCCGGATGAGGCGTGCTTTATTGTGTCTGCAATCGTCTGCTCTGCAAGTTCCAGAAAAGGAGCCCAGTTTTCTTTCGCTTGTTCCGGAGCACTTTGGGTTCGTCCCAGGAGGTTCCCGATGTTTTTTGTCGCGTCGGAGAGAGATTGCTTCACATTGGCAAGGCGGCCATGCGACAACGCACTTGCTGCAGATTTAAGATTATCCCCCAAACCACGCTTGTGCTGCGGCGTGTCAACTACAACGGAGTAAATCCGTTCCCCTGTCTGCGGATTGCCTTGTTTACTGCCAATAGAAACGATCAAGTCGTCAGTATTTAGATTTAACGAGGTCGCATGCTCGACACGAGCCTGACTTACCAGATTTTCAACAGCACCGTGAAAATTACTAGAGTTACCAATAGTTAATCCGCTCATTGCACACCCTTTATTATTATGAATTTGACGCAGAGTTATCAAATTCAATCAGAACTCGCTAAGTGGAACTACTTTACGATTCCTGGCGAAGTTAAGAGTGTCGCTTAGTACTATGAGGGCTCTTTTTTGTTCACATATGCGTTCAATTTTTGTGAACCGAGGAAAATATCACACGTGCATATTGAAGGAGCGAGATCACCGCTCCCAATATGTCGAGGATATCTGCCTTACGCTTTGCGCACCGCGACGTGGATGTCGTGAAAGGCAGCGCCGCCGAAGGGAGCGGTCTGGTCGGCGCTGGTGAGGGTGTTGATGCCGTTGCCACCTTCGTGTGCAGCATTGGGCCAGATGCCTTCTGCGATCAGCGTGCCCTTTTGAGGACGATCCCCCACGGAGGCGTGCAGGATGACTTCGCCGCGATGATTGGAGAGGATGACCTTGTCGCCCTCCTCCACGCCCAGCGCGGCTGCGTCTTCCGCGTGCAGCATGACTGTTGGGCGGCCTTCCTTCTTCACGGAGCTTGGGGTCTCGTTGAACGTAGAGTTCAGGAACGAGCGTGAGGGAGATGTGGCGAGGCGGAACGGATAGTCCCTGGTCGGCGCTTCGTTGATGTCCCAATGATCCGGCAAGGCTGGCATTTGTTGCCATGGGCCCATTGGACCGTTGTTTGGTGCAGGCACCTTTGCCCAGTCCGGCTTGAAGCGGAACTTGCCGTCCTCATAGCCAAAGCCATTTATGTAGTGGGCCTCATCGAAGTCTGGCTGACAGTCGAGCCAACGGTTTTCTTCCAGCTCGCTCAAGCCGCCCGGATATTTGGAGTTTTTGAGCATCCAGTCGATGTGCTCGCGGGAGGTCATCTTGTGCGCTTCGTGGTCTTCCCCTCCGAGGCGTTCAATCAGTTCGTTCAGCACATAGAGGTTCGGTTTGGCTTCGCCCGGGGCATCGACCAGTTTTGGACCAAACAGAAGATTCTGGTGTCCGCCGCCTTTGTAGATGTCGTCATGTTCCAGAAACTGGGTTGCTGGCAGGACGATATCAGCCATGAGGGCAGTTTCAGTCATGAACTGCTCGTGGACCACGGTGAACAGGTCTTCGCGGGCAAAGCCTTCTTTCACGAGGGTCTGCTCAGGAGCTACAGACACCGGATTGGTGTTCTGGATCAGCATGGCGGTGACTGGTGGGCCATCCATGAGCGCTTCGCTGTCGCCTGTAAGAACCCGGCCTACCTGAGACATGTCGAGTTTGCGGATGGAGCTGTCGTGGAGCGAGTGGGCTTCGACCATGGCCATGTTGAGACCGTAGATGGCGCCGTTGTTATGAAATGCGCCGCCACCCTCATATTGGTAGTGGCCACCAACAACCGCAATGCAGCTGGCGGCGTGCATGGAGACCACGCCGTTGCGCTGGCGGGTGAAGCCGTAGCCAAGGCGGAAATAGGTTTTCTTTGTTTCGCCAACCAGTTTTGCGAGTTCTTCGATTTGCTCTGCGGAAAGACCTGTGATCTCGCTGGCCCACTCAGGGCTGCGGGTCTTCAGGTGCTCTTCCAGTTCGGCAGGTGCGTCGGCGTATTTTTCCATGTAAGCGCGGTCGGCATAGCCATCGCGGAACAAAACATGCATGACAGCGCAAGCGAGTGCGGCGTCGGAACCCGGCTTCAGGACAAGGCCGATGTCTGCCTGTTTCATTGTCTCGGTCTTATAGACATCGATGACAACGATCTTGGCTTTACGGGTCTTGCGGGCCTTGATGGCGTGGGTCATGACGTTGACCTGCGTCGCCACCGGATTGGTGCCCCAGATCACCACAGCGTCGGCAAGCGCCATTTCGCGCGGGTCCGGCCCAGCGAGCTTGCCGGTGCCAGCGATGTAGCCAGTCCACGCCATGTTGGTGCAGAAGGTCTGGTACATGCCGGAATAACTTTTGGCGTTGCGCAGGCGGTTGATGCTGTCGCGCTGTACAAGACCCATGGTGCCGGCGAAGAAGTATGGCCAGACGGTTTGCGGGCCGTGTTTCTTCTCAGCCTCCAGGAATTTCCGGGAGACTTCCTGTAGTGCCTCTTCCCAGCTGATCTCTTCGAACTGGCCGGAGCCTTTCGGCCCTGTGCGGCGCAAAGGTTTGGTCAGGCGGTCAGGATGATGCAAGCGCTCAGAATAGCGGGCAACCTTGGCGCAGATGACGCCAGCGGTATAGTCGTTGTCACGGGTGCCATGAATACGGCCTACACGCCCATCTGCATGTACTTCGACCTCGATTGCGCAGGTGGACGGGCAATCGTGTGGACATGCGGAGGCAAACCTTTGTGGTTTTTCGGGCTTAGACATGCGTGGCGTACTCAATAAAACTGGTGTTCTAGACTTGTTCTCGTTGCACAGACAGATCGCGGGTAACACTCAAATTGTCAAGAAAGCGCAGGCAAAAAATTCTTGAATTGACGATTTCTTGAGGTCCTGCGCGGTCTTTGCGGTGTTCCTATATTTCCTAATGCTTGCAAGAGGTGCCTGTTCTGGTCTTTCATAGGGAATGGTTTGAAGCTTGAGGCAGTCCATGTTGCAGGATATCGACGTAATTGCGTGGGATTTTGACGGGGTTCTCAATCGTAACATTATCAATGACCGCTTTATCTGGGTGCAGCAGTTTGAAGAGGATCTCGGCATCTCATGGCACACCTTTGCTCAGGAGATGTTTACGGATGACTTTAACGAGGTTCTGGTTGGGCATGAGGATCTCAGAGACCTTCTCTCCCGTTGGGCGGATAAGACCGGCTATCCCGGCGACCTTGATCATTTCCTGCTGTACTGGTTTGAAAAGGACGCCCACCCGGACTTTGATCTGCTGGCCTTAATGCGCAAGCTTACCAAGACCCATGTCCGCCAGGTGATTGCGACCAACAACGGGGCGCGGCGTACGCGCTATATCGAAGAGCAGATGGGTTACAAGGATCGTGTGGAGACGGTGTTTGCCTCCGGGCGTATGGGGGTGGCCAAGCCCAGCGCCGAGTTTTTCATACATGTTACCAAGGCCCTTAAGGTTCCCGCCAACCGGATGCTTTTGATTGATGACCGGGAAGAGAACATTATGTCCGCGTTGGATATGGGATGGCGGGCGCTGCATTTTACTCCCAACACCCGCGAGCAGATCATCAAGGTGCTGGGGTCGTTTTAGTGCGTGTGGGTGGGTCTCTTACTTCCTCACCGCTTCCCATGCCATCTTCACCAGAAACTGCCTGTCTTTATCACAGACAACCCGCTCTGTGCTTAACAGCGTGTAGGCCGGGCCTACGATGAGTGCGGAGGCAACGGACCACGGGATGGGTTTCACAGCTCCCAGCACTTGCCAGGTGGCATAGAGCGCCTCTCCCTGCAAATGAACGTTCTCCATCTGTTGCTTGATGGTTTCGAACTCATCTTCCGTCTGGGCTTTGACCTTCAGCTCCTCAAAGAGGCGAAACAGATCAGGATTGGCACTGCCCCACCGCAGCAAGCCATTGACGGAGGCTTTGATGGTGTCTTCAGCGCTAGCGGTTTGAGGCGTGTTGCGTGTCTCTCTGGTCCAACCGGCAACAGCCTGATCCCATAGCGCTACGGCGATATCCGGTTTTCCCTTGAAGAAGTGATAGATGCTGCCGGTCGTCGCGCCGCTTTTGTTGCGGATTTGTGCAATCGAGGTGCTTGTGTAGCCCTGTTTTAAAAACAGCTCCAGCGCAGCATCCAGTATGGATTGATATCTGTTGTTTTCATTGGCCACTAGAACACCATTCCAACCCTGACGAGAGTACCGCTCTATCTCAAGTTAGAACGCCATTCTAATATATGAGCGCAGTGTCAGGTCTGCAAAGAAGAACCGTGGCAGTGCAAAGAGACCTTTAAAAGCAATGGAAGGATTTGAACCTGATGCGTCGTGTTTTTGAGTTTACAGGTCTTGCGTGTCTTCACCTGAGAAGCAGTCATCATGCTGCGGAGAAACGCCTTCAGAAATTGATGCCTTTTTTCAAATGGTTGGCCAGAACTTCCAGGCTTAGATTTGCCATTTTGTAAAGGTCTTCATGGGACATGCCGTGCTGTACCATGATGGAAAGGCCCTCAAAGATCGTTGCGTAGAACTTGGCCAGTGATGTGGCTTCGTCATCGGTTTGAAGCTCGCCTTTGCACTGGGTGAATTTGTAGATGAAGTGCTCCATGCCTTCGAGCTTCATCTTGCGCAGCTCCTCCGACAATTCCGGGTCCAGCTCTGCAATGTCCATGAGGGTATGGAACCGCATGGCAGTGCCAGCATCATATTGCTCTCGGGAGAGTTCAATAAACTCGTAAAGCACAGCTTCAACTGCCGGGTACAGTTCTGAGTGGAGCGCGAGCACAGACCGGAGCTGGCGATAGAATTTGGAGAAGTACCAGTGCATGGCAGCTGCACAAAACTGCTCTTTGGTGGCAAAATGCTTCTCGATAAAGTCTCTTGAGCTTCCGCTTGCAACAGCAAGGTCTTCCAATGTGGAATGCTGGAACCCTTGCAGCATAAAAACCTTCACGCAGGAATCTAAGGCGGTTTCGAGTTCAGGTGACAATTCACCATCGCGTATGGGATCTAATGAGGACATGGCGCCAGTATACGTTTTGGTTGGGGGGCAGCAATCTCGTTTTCCCGCTATGGGAAATGAGTACAGAAGAGGTCTCTCCCGTCTTGGTGGATTTCTTTCATCTTCTGTAAAGAGCTAAGGCAATGGGCGGTGAGAAGGCAGAGGCCTCACTTTGATTTCTTCTTGGAGCCCTTCTTTTTCTTGGGCTGGCCGGTCTTCATATGCGCTTCCAGAACGCCGAGGCTCACAACTGCAACCTTGTACATCAGATCACACGGGGTTCCGTATTTGATCAGCTCATAAAGGCCTTCAATCACTGTCAGGAAGTAGTGTGCCAACACCTCGATGTCAGCATCGTCCTTGAGCTCCAGCTGGCATTGCTTGAACTTGTCGAGAACCTGATGTTCCCAATCATCCTGCAGTTCTTCGAAGGAGTTTTTGACGAACTCATCAACATTGGAGATGTCTATAAACGTGCGGACAAACAGGCCTTTGTTGGCATGGACCTGATCGCAGCTGATTTCGATGAAGGCAAACAGCACCGCTTCCATGGCCGAATAGATATCCTGGTGCATGGCCATTTCTGCGCGCATGTGGCGGCTGTACTTGATGTAGTACCAGCGCATAGCTGCAGCTGCGAGTTCCTGCTTAGATGTGAAGTGTTCCTTCACGCAGTCTCCCGAGCATCCAGCTGCTTCACCAATATCATCCAGAGTGCAGGTTTCGTAGCCCTTAAGGAGAAAGACTTTGACGCACTGGTCGAAGAGCCTTTCCGCTTCAGGAGTTACGTTTCCGCCTTCTATCTTATCGCACGGTCTCATAGCCGCGAGTATATGGTGTCGGAGGGTCTCCTCAACGCTGTTTTGGTCACATGGGAAACAACATTGCAAAGACATAGGGCTTACTGCGCCTATAACTTTCACCATCTGTAAAGGATTAGAAACGATCGCGATTGGGTTATCTTTTGAAGTGCCCTGACACGCCTCAAAATTCATTATGTTCACCCTATGTTCCAAGTCTCATATCGACAGAGAACATAAAGATAACCTTTTAATTGATGCGGTAGGAATCCAGAACTTTCATGCTCATATCAACCACGCGATAGAGCTGTTCTTTTTTGGCGCCATCCTTACATTGACTGGCCAGTCCCTGCAGGGTTGCGGCATAAAAGCGGGCGAGCGTTTCGATATCAGTGCCGGTCTTGAGGCTTTCTTTGCAATCGGTGAGTTTTCGCGTAATCGCGCCCACCATGGTGTTGCGCAGATCGGTGATCTCTCTGGTCAGAATACTGTCCTGGGTGGAGATCTCCAGTAAGCCAGATGACAGAAGGCATCCGTCTGACTCTGTTTTATCGCAGAGCACATCGACACATTCGTAAAGGGCGACACGAATGGCATCACAGCAGTTGGAATGCATGGCAAAGCCAGAAAGCAGCCTGCGGCCATAGTTTTGCAGGTACCACCTTGTGGCTGCTGCATAGAGTTCTTCCTTATTGGAAAATGCCCCTTCTACAAATTCATGAGGAACGCCCATGGCGTCCACGACATCATCTAGGGAAGTGGCATCATAGCCGCGCTTCCAAAACATTTTGACCGAGGCTTCCAACATGGCCTCTATGTCCGGAGATATTGTTTCCACGTGCATTTCATCCTTTATAGGCATAAGTACATATTACGCGGCCATGGATAAAGAACAACTGATTATTAATGCTAGGAAAATTACGATTAAGGCCTGATAGACAAGATCCGGACAAATTGAGTATTTCGCCTTTTCGCAGCCTCATTTCGTGCCGGATTTGAGCGTTTTATTTCACAAAAAAGCGGACTGACACTGAGGGCTGCCAGTCCGCTTGTTCTGATCGTTTTTGCTCACATGCATTAGTGTATGACAGGCTGGTTCTCCAATCTTTCAAGGCTGGCATCAGCGAGATTATACAGGTCGGTGCGATCTACCCCATCACAAGCCTGCTTAATGAGGATCGCCATGACTTCGGTATAGAACTCTGCAAGCTCATTAGGTCTAAAACCCGAGGTGAAGCGCTGTTTGCAGTTCTCCAGTTTTTGATAGATGCGTCCGTGGACCTGCTCTTTGAGGTGCGCCATTTCTTTGGCGATGACGCCGTCGGTATCAGAAATCTCCATAAGCTCAACAGAGAGCAAACTGCCATGTGGGCAGTCATCTTCGCAAAACAGTTCAATGCATTCGTAAAGGGCAATACGGATGGCTTCGACAGGGTTGGAATGCATGGCAAAGCCGGAAAGGATCTGATGTTCGTATCTGGTCAGATACCATTTGACCACATTCGAGAACAGATTGGCCGTGTCATGAAAGGTCTTGGATAAACGCTCTGTTGGAACGCCCGTCGCTGTACTGATTTGCCCAAGCGACGTTGCTTCCACCCCAAAATTTGAGAACTCGTGGATGGAGGCTTCGAAGGTTTTTGTCAAACTGATCGGGGTCGGTCGGTTCGTCTTAACGGTCTCGATTTGCATCGAAAATCTCCCGTATCTTTATTGAACGAGCATTCAATCTTAGGCCCATTTACGTATGCAGCAACTTACCCTCAGGCGAACGAAATCTATCCTTAACAAAGAGGAGCGGTTTGCCTCAGCTTTAGTGAAAAATGATGTAACCAACTGTTGTGGTGTTATATTATTACGATTTATTTTATCGATTCTTTGTTCTGCTAAAGGAGTATGACCTAACGTCTGCTGTCTTCGATTGTGGCAAGATTTCGATGGTTTGTCGCAGCGAAATAGAAGCCTGTTACAAAGTCAATCAGGGCAATTGAGTGTCCAGATTAAAGCGGCAGGCTGAGACGAGCCATGATTGCCTGCTCCAAAGCTTCAGTTCAAAAAGCCTTTTGAAAAAATACAACTCTAGGAGGGCAAAAGTTGACAGGCACCCTCACCTAAAAAAAGAGCCTGACAGATGTTCATTTCTGTCAGGCTCTTCGGTCGAAATGTGCTGGGCGTACTCATTTTCGGTAGGCTTCCAGCAGCTCCAGGCTTAAATCTGCCACGCGGTAGAGCTCATCGCTTGGGATGCCGTCTGCTGCCTGACTGGCGAGGCCTCTGAGCGTTGTGATGTAGAAGCGCGCCAGCACAGGTATGTCTGCTGTGTCCTTCAAGTGGGTCTTGTTGCTGTTCAGCTTCATCAAGATGGTGGCGTAGACCTTACGGCGCAGAGACAGCAGCTCCGAGATCAGGATCCGGTCACTGTTGTTGACGGCAGCCAGAGCGTAGGACAACAGCTTGGCGTGCTCACACTGCTTGTTGCAGAACAGTCCGATGCATTCGTAGAGCGCACCGCGCAGGGCTTCCGTGGGATTGGAGTGAAGCGCAAACTCTGACAGGAGCTGTCTTCCGTACTGATCCAGGTACCACATCACTGCAGTGCGATAGAGATGTTCTTTACTCTCAAAGTTCTCATTGAGGAAATGATAGGAAACACCTGACTGGCGGCACACATCATCAATGGACGTGCGGTGCACACCGAGGCGCCAGAATACTTTGAGGGATGCTTTGAGTGCTTCCTGCATTGACTGTGGGAACGTCTCGGTGAAGTTAATGGTATCACTATCCATCGTCAGCCTCCCTTGGTGTTGGGCAATCCATACCAAAAGCATAGGTGACAGGAGGCTTGGAACAACAAACTCAAGAGTGCATGGGAAATACCCTTAACAGTATCATTCACGATACTCTGATATATTATGTAAATGACATTCTTTAGTTTGCGTAATATTGCAAAATAAAAAAGGCGTGATTACGTAATTTTATTAGCAACTCACGCCTAATAACGCAATTTTTGCGCCATTTCCTTTATCAGAAACGACGAGATGCCTGTAGTACGCTCAAACTGTGTTCTGCGATTTTATGCAGTTCTGTCGGGCAGTTAACGTCTCTTGCCTGAACAGCCATGCCTTGAATTGTGGCGCCAAAGAAGCTGGCAAGGGCCGGAAGGTCAGTTCCTTCGACAAACTGGGTTTCACAGGCTTTAAACTTATCTGCGATGATCTTGATGGTTTGCTGTCGCAAATCAGCCAATTTACGTGCCAATGCGCCTTGAGCATTAGAACTTTCGACCAATCCGGTAGCGATCATACAACCAGAAGGATGGTCTCCACCGACGAAAACCTCCACACATTCATAAAGAACGGTCCGGATTGCTTCATAAACACAGGAATGCAGAGCAAGGCCAGACAGCATTTGCCGGCCATAGCTTGCCGAATACCTGTCGATTGCAGCCAGGTACAGTTCCTCCTTGGAGGAATACGCTGCATACAGACTTGGTGGTGTAATACCCATGGCAGTGACTAGCTCATTTATCGAAGTCGCCTCATAGCCCTGTTGCCAGAACAGGACACTTGCGATCTCCAGTATTTTTTCTTTATCCAACCGACGGGGTCGACCGCGGGGGGCTTTTTCCATTTCCATAGCGATCACTATATATATTGATTGAAATTTTAATCAATCATAGTTTTACCAAGGGTCTTCCTTGGGTTTTGGGCATTATATCACCTCCTTCACCCACACATTACTGATGCATATCAAACTGTTATGCAAAAACCCATAGCCGATTTCGCCGCGTTTTGGCGCCTGTCTCTCCGGCTAAGGTATAATGACAGATTGTCGCAGCCCCTTGTGATTTGCTGGGGTGTTCCCCAATACCCCAGTGATAACGAGGTCCAGTGTTCAGCTTCCACTTTCACGTATGGGATCAGGAAGTCTCTTCCTTTGCTCCACAAAAAAGAGCGGCACTGAGGCCGCTCTTGATGTTGCTTTTGCTTTGAGGGGTAGTGTTGGTTACGCCTTAACGGCAGCAGACAAGCCCAACAGACTTTTGGAATCGAGCACGTTGTCCAGGTTGGCCTGAACTTTAAACATTCCGCCTTCACCAACCTTATAGCCAGCCACACCGGTGCAGGCTTTTTGCACGGTCTTACCGCCCATCACCTCAGAGGACAGGCTCATCAGAGCGTTTTGCGCTTCTGTGCGCTGTCCGTAAATCTGTGGCACAATCGACTTATCATTTTGCGGACGACCTGCATTCAGGCTTTCCACTTCCATGAGACGCGCTTTGACGGCTGCATCCAGATAGCCTGTACGATCCTTGCCGGACATGCAGTTGATTGCAGGAACGGCTCCGGTTTCATTGGCAATCAGGTTGACCAGAACGGCAACACCATACGCATTGCCTGCGGAACGGCGCTGCTTGCCATCATTGACCGCCTCATGCAGCTGGGTGCTGTAACTGTCAAGACGGGCAACTTTACCTGGATCGTTGGCCCCTATTGCATCGGCTTTAGCCTGCTCCACCATTTCGTCCAGTTTACCAATGAGCGGTTCGTTGTGGTTGTCAGCCCATTTCCAGCCGGTGAGACGATCCCCCAGATGTTTGCCGATGGAGCCAGAGAACAATCCCAGTTTCGCAAAGCCGTTGACGCCCATGCTGAACGGCAGCACTTCGACCTCTACATTGACTTCAGTTATGCCTTCTCCCGGCAAGTCTACCGTGATGGTTTGCTCGCCCTGTGCGCGGCCCCATGCTTCCTGCTGACCAGTCTCGTAGGTCTTTGCCTTGGATGCTGCGGTCAGCAGTGAGGTTGAAACAATTTTCAGCGGGAAAGGCTCTCCCGGGTGATCTGTGCGCCATGCTACAATGTCAGCTGCTTTGGTGGATGCTGCTGCTGTTACCACTTCCTGGGTTCGGGTGTCTGCGCCCTTTGTGGCCAGCTCAGCATCATGTTTGACGCCGAACGGGAAGTTCACGCCATGACGGACCGCTGCGTAGGAGGTGGTTTCGCCTTTCAGCTCGCTGACCCACAGGTTTACCGCGTGATCTGTTTCAGAGGTTGCCGTTGAGCTGATGCCGTGTTTCTCATCGGCCTGATAGCCCCCTGCCAAAACTTCCAGTTTTGCTGCTGGGGTGGTGGTGGCTGTGAAGGAGCGCTCTGTCAGTGCAGCATCGCCAGAGGCACCCAGTTCTCTTTGCGTTGCCACATCCAGCTTGACGGTTTCAGTCGTGGTCTGCCAGTTGGCCTCAGTCTTGTTCAATGACTGGGTTATGTGAGCGGACATGTGCTGCTGAAACTCTTTCTTCAGCGTTTTAATATCACTCTTGGATAGTGTTGCCCCTTCAGTAGACGCTGCCAGTTTGTAAGCTGAGATGACTTCCTTCTGGATGTCTTTGTTCAGTGCTTTGGAAGCCTTTGCGATACCTTTGATATCATCAGGATTTTCTGCAATCTTTGCATCCAACCGATCAAACGCTTCGTTGATGCCTCCGTTTGCTTTGATCTCGAAGACGAACCTGTCGCCACGCACCTCGGCTCCCAGCAGTTGTTCAACTGTGTGCTTTGCAGCTGGTCTTACATGGGTTTCAGCGCGCTCCTTGATGTTTTCGACGGATGTCGCAAGGCTCTTGTTGTTTTCGGTAAACTGAGCCGTTTTTGTGTTCACCAACTGCTTGGTGGCACCCGCTGCAGCCGGAGCGGTTTCCGCTTGGGATGCACGTGAACTGCCCGTGAAGAACGCCTTGATGCGGGTGAGGACGCTCTGGGTCTCTCTGCCCTCTGCCGGCGTGTTTACACGTGCTGCCAAGCTGTGATGGGAAGAGCCTGAGATTTTTTCTCTGACATATGCAACAATTTTAAACAGGCCGCCATCCTGGCTCCGCACTTCAGTCGATTTTACGGCTGTGTTTTCAGCGGCATTGGTGTTTGCCTGATTTACAGATGTAGTTTCAATAGGTTGGACAGTTGTCGATGCCGCGACCGTCGGAATTCCCATGCCTAGTTCCCTTAGTTTTGTCTTTTAGCGGCGCTTTGAGCGCGTTCTTGAGACAAAGCATATGGAAAGCTGAGAGGCGTGATGTGCCCTTTGGCACGCCTGTGGGTTGATTGTCTCTGTTAGACAGAGTTCAAATCAAACATCCCGTTTAAAGGAGCACCCGTGTCGAACTTTCAAACAGCCGCTAATGAATTCCTTGAAAGCATTGATTTAAGCCCGATGCTGGAGGATGACCTCGACGGCGAACTCGTGCTTGAAATTAATCAGAATTTCTCTCTGGTATTCGGCTTTGATCAGACCACAGAAACATGCGTGCTCCGCATTCTCTTCAATGACTTGCCAACTGATACCCGTGTTCTCACGGAACTGCTGCAAAACAGCAATACGCTGGATGTGGCGGGTTACAATCTGACCTTTGGCCTTGAGGTTGCTCATTCCTCAGCCTATGGCGAAATCCGCATTCCAGACAGCGACATTGACGTGACGCATCTGAAGCAGGTCTTCCCGGTCTTCCTTCAGGTTTCTGAGTGGTATGCAGAAGTGAAAGCCGGTGCGGCTCCTGAGTTGTCAGGCCAGGACCACCCGCAAATGTGGATGTAACTCCTGAGGCTGGCCTCGTGCCTTTGAGACAGAGATAGCGCAAAAACAAAGCCAGCTCCGCACAAACGGAACTGGCTTTGCTAAATTCACTCGGTTTGCTGAGATCAGCGCATGGCTTCTACAGCTGCCTTTGCGCAGGCTGCGTCATTTTCCATGGAGCTGCCCGCAACACCGATACCGCCCACCAGAGCACTTTCACCCACAATGATTGGCAGGCCGCCTGCAATGCCAAGAATACCCGGGAACTGTTTGAAGACCGGTGCCTTCTCCAGAACCTCGTTCACCTGCTCTGTTGGCATGCCCCAGGACAAAGATGTGTTTGCCTTGAGCGTTGCGCCTTTGTAGCTGGCAGGCAGAGCCTCATCCATGCGTGCAGACGCCACAACATCCTCTCCCCGATCCAGAATAACGATGGACATGTTCCAACCGTTTTCCTTTGCCAGAGCCACACAGGCGCTTACGCCTTTGCCTGCAGCATCAAGACTCAAATAAGGACGAGTATGGTCCTGAGCGGTTGCCGCGCTTGCCACCAGTGCCAGAGATGCCCCTAAAAGAAGCGATTTTGCATTAATATTCATGAATTTATCTCGCGTTCCGTTTTCCCACGTGCGCGCGGACTTAATTTTAAAATTGTGTCCGAAGCAAGGGTGCCCAGCGCAAACCTGAGTTTATCCAGTAACTTTTATGAACTGCCTGACGATGCGATGGAATTTTTAACAAGAAAAGACCCGCCTGACGCAATCAAGCATCAAGCAGGCCTTTTTTGAATTCAGCAGACAGCTGAAATCGATGAGCTAGATTAGCCTACGACTTCGGTGCCGGAGAACCAGTAAGCGATTTCTTCAGCAGCTGTTTCAGGAGCGTCAGAACCGTGTACGGAGTTTTCGCCGATGGACAGAGCGAATTCCTTACGGATGGTGCCTTCAGCAGCATCTGCAGGGTTGGTAGCGCCCATGACTTCACGGTTTTTCGCGATTGCGTTTTCGCCTTCCAGAACCTGAACGATGGTTGGAGCGGAAGACATGAATTCTGTCAGTTCACCAAAGAATGGACGCTCTTTGTGTACTGCATAGAAACCTTCTGCTTCACGCAGGGACATCCAAACGCGCTTGGATGCAACAACGCGGAGGCCAGCTTCTTCGAGCTTAGCGGTGATAGCACCGGTCAGGTTGCGTTTGGTTGCGTCCGGCTTGATCATGGAAAACGTGCGTTCAATCGCCATCGTTATTACCTGCAGTTTGTCACGAGCTTCCGAAGGGCAGCTCTCATTAAAAATCTTTTTCCTGTAGCGCCTTAACAAAGCGCCACAAAGGTTCGCGCGAGATATACTTAAACTCTCCCTTAAAAAGCAAGAGGGTATATCCGTATTCCCACGTTGTCCTGCGTGAAAACTGCAGAAAACAGGCGATTATGACTCATTGATGACGGTTGCAATGCTGTTATCAGCCCTGCTCCGAGGCACCCCTCCCGCCTCTTCCTTATGAGCCCCTTTGATTTTAAGGGGAGGTTTTCCCAAGGAGGCAATGTCGCGAATGCAGGCTTTTGGCGAAAAGGGTTGAGGTTCCAACAGGTTCTGGCGCAGCATAGATAACTACGTCTTTCGGGTTGCGACTACACGTCTCCCCCTACGGCTGGTTTTGTTTGAGATGGGTCAATTTATAGAGGTTCAAAGGCGTGCATTGTTCTTGCAACAGACATAGCAAGAGGACACCCCTATGAAAGCAGCATTTGTAATGTATGCCTCCTATAACAAGTGGGCTAACGATCTATTGCTTCAGGAATGCGACCAGATCACTGCGGAAGAGTACCACCGTGATCTTGGCGTTTATTTCAATTCCATTCATGGCACCATGGATCACCAGTATGTGGCAGATAAGGTCTGGCTCTATCGCTTTACCGGCCAGGGCGACCCGATTGATAGCCTTGACGAACAGTTGACCGGCGACCTTGCAACCTTGCAGGAAAAGCGCCGTCTGCTGGACGATCGTATCTGCTCGGTGATTGATCAGATGCAGGAGAAAGACTTCCTGCGCACCATGATCTATCGCACTGTGCGCAAGCCACTGGTGATGCAGCAGCCCCTTGGCGCTGCGCTGTTCCACTTCTTCAACCACCAGACCCACCACCGCGGACAGGTGCATGCCATGCTGACCCAGCTGGGCCGAACGCCTGCGGCGCTGGACATGATCTACTTCCAGCGTGAGACCGGTCAATGGATGGCAAAAGAAGAAGACATGATTACCGCCTGACGAAAGGCAGCTGATTTCGCCTGATAATCGGGCGTGTGCTCTTGTTTCTCCCTGAAGAGGTCAATTATGATCTGGCATTGATCATGATCTTTTCAGGGATGCATTTATGGAGCGTGTTACAAAGCCCGGCAAACAGTCCGCTCAGGCGCCCTTGCCTGATGACGTTGCGGCGGTGTTTGCCGCTTACCCTAAGGACAAACGCGTCCGCCTGCTGGACCTGCGCTCGCTTATCCTGGACTGCGCCCAGCGCTTATATGGCCCCTCCTCGTTGACAGAGACCCTGAAGTGGGGTGAGCCTTCCTATCGCCCTTTGCCAAAACATGGCGGCACCACGGTGCGCCTTCACTGGAAACCAAAGTTCGGCGATCAGCTCGGCCTGTTCGTGCACTGCCAGACAACGCTCATCGCCGACATGCGCGCCCTTTATGGCGATGTGCTCTCATTTGAGGGAAACCGGTGTTTGTGGGTGCCTTCCGATGGCGATTATCCGCGTGATCCAGTCGAGCACTTTGTGGCGGAGGCGTTCAGGTATGGGAAGAGGTAGGAGTTGCTCTCTCCAAGCCTAAAAGAAAGCACTTCTTTCATTGATTGAAGTAAAGAAAATACATTAAATTAGAAAGCTAAATCTGATTTAATTCTAATGGGTTAGGTATTTTGAAGATCAATTTTTCGTCTTTTGACTGGTGGCATATTTTTTTGCTGTTTTTTTTCGCGGTATTTGCGCTCACCTTCATTACTTTTTCGGCTTACGGAGCCCTGTCGGTATTCGGAGTGCTAAGAGGTGCTACCATCGACATCTCACCATCAGAAGACTTTCTAGTGGCGGCACTAGGCGTTGCTGCAACTGTTATTGTTGCGATAATTACTCTGCTCTCAGTTTTGGCAATAAAACAACAAACCACCACAGCCCAAGAGCAAGCCGAGTACGAACGTCACAGACGAGCGGAAATGTATCGTGCTCGCCTGCCTTTTGATCTTGTAGACCTCAGTAAGTTTATTGACCTTCTCGCATCTCATTACGACCGATTAGTCAACGAAATAAACCGTAGAGAAGAAGCAAGCGAACCCGAAATCTCAATTAAAGAAATTAATAAAATTGGCTTCAGAGACCTTAAAGATCCACGTCGTTACATGGATTCACTTTGTGGTTATCTGGAGTATGGCGATCAGCAAATTGCAACGTCGATCATCTCAGTAATGCATGAATTGCAAACAACATATTCCAGCGCATCGTTCAATGAAGAGCGCGACTTAGTATTTGATGCAGAGAGCTATCGATCTGAATTGATCAACTTAGCCAAACTCAAATCTGAAATATTGGATATTCTCATGCAAATGAGGAAAGTCGGCACAGAAGAAATACTTGATATCTTTCAGCCGTCTTTTGAGCGAACCATACGTTCATGGGCATTCAATTCGACTGTAAGTCCCGAGCAAGTTCGATACTGCTTGGATTATTTTTCGAGAAATTACGCCTGATCAAATTTAATCTTGCTTCCTGAAACCACGCCAGTATCAGAAAAACTTAAAAATTGGATTGGTTCCCCCTTGCACAACAAGAGGTTTGCGGGCAAACAGCGTGGCATGCTTCAGGTTTCTAATCTTACATATCGCATTGCCGGGCGTCTTTTGATCGACAATGCCTCCGTTACTATTCCAAGTGGTGCGAAAACCGGTCTTGTCGGGCGCAACGGCGTTGGCAAGTCTACGCTGTTCAAGCTGCTGTGCGGTGAGCTGTCCGTTGAGAGCGGCAGTGTGCACATGCCGCAAAAGGCGCGCGTGGGTCAGGTGGCTCAGGAAGCGCCGGGCACGCAGGAAACGCTTTTGGAAGTGGTTCTGGCGGCTGATACGGAACGCACCGCTCTTTTGGCTGAGGCCGAAACAGCTGAAGATGCACACCGTATTGCGGAGATCCATACGCGACTTGTCGATATTGAGAGCCACAGCGCTGAAGCGCGGGCCTCTGCGATCCTGAGCGGACTGGGCTTTTCTTACGACGAGCAGCAACAGCCGTGTGCCAACTTCTCCGGTGGTTGGCGTATGCGTGTTGCGCTTGCGGCCCTGTTGTTTTCCAAGCCAGACCTGATGCTGCTTGACGAGCCGACCAACTACCTCGACCTTGAAGGTACGATGTGGCTGGAGAACTTCATTGCGCGTTATCCGTATCAGGTTGTTCTGATCAGCCATGATCGCGACCTTTTGAACAATGCGGTCGACAGCATCGTGCATATGGATGGTGGCAAGCTCACCTTCTATCGCGGTGGTTATGACAGTTTTGACCGTCAGCGCCGTGAAACCATTTTGCTGCAGAAGAAGGCGGCTGATAAGCAGGAAAAGGCACGCAAGCATATTCAAAGCTTCGTTGACCGTTTCCGCGCGAAGGCTACCAAAGCGAAGCAGGCGCAGTCTCGCATCAAGATGCTTGAGAAGATGCAGCCAATTTCCGTGCTGGATGAAGGTTCAGGACTGGAGCTGCACATTCCGCAGCCTGAGGCCAAGCTTTCTCCGCCGATCATCAAGCTGGAACAGGCTTCTGTTGGCTATGATGACACGGTGATCCTGAAGAACCTGACGCTGAACATTGACCATGACGACCGCATTGCTCTTCTTGGTGCCAATGGTAACGGTAAATCGACCTTCGCCAAGCTGATTGCCGGGCGTCTTGGGTTGATGTCTGGTGATATGACTAAGGCCACCAAGCTGAGCACTGCGTTTTTTGCGCAGCATCAGCTGGATGACCTGATGCCCGAAAGCAACCCGATTGAGCATGTGCGTCCGCTGATGCCGGGTGCACTGGAATCCAAAATCCGCGCTCGTGTGGATCGGTTTGGTTTGCCGACAGACCGGATGCTGACCCCTGCCAAGGATCTTTCCGGTGGTGAGAAAGCCCGGTTGCTGCTGGGCCTTGCCACGTTCCATGGACCGAACCTTGTCATTCTTGATGAGCCGACCAACCACCTTGATATCGACAGCCGCGAAGCCCTTGTGCATGCGATCAACGATTATGACGGTGCGGTCATTCTCATCAGCCATGACAGGCATCTGGTAGAGGCCTGTGCAGACCGGTTGTGGCTGGTTGCCGATGGTGGTGTAAGAAACTTCGACGGCGACATGGCGGAGTACCGCAAGCTGATCTTAAAGGGCGACGGTGGCTCCAAGTCCAAGGTCGCGGTTGAGGAGGACAGCGAGAAAGCGAATGCACAGGCACGCCGTAAGGAAGCTGCTGAACGCCGTGCCAAAACCGCACCGCTGAAGAAGAACATTGAAGCTGCGGAAAAAGAGATCTCCAAGTACCAGAAGTACATCAAAAAGCTTGATGCCCTGCTGGCTGATCCACGCATCTACACCGAGGCTCCGGACAAGGCAAAACAACACGCCATCCGCCGTGCTGCCTATGTGAAGGTGCTGGCAGAGACCGAAGAGAACTGGCTGAAGATGTCCGCTGAGCTGGAAGAGCTGACAGGCGGCTAGGCTTATCGCTTTCGAGAGAATGTTATGAACCCGGGACTGGAAACAGTGCCGGGTTTTTTATTGCTACGTGTAGAGCGCCTTATGCATCCCTGTCAGACATACCTATGTCAGTAGCTTCCCCCAACGGGAAGGACCGGCGTAGCCCAAATTTCATGGCAAAGGCCAGGATCAAAGCAGTAAAGGCTAACATGAGCGTTGCGAAGAGAGCGTCACTTGGCTGGTTGGTGCAGACACTTCCCTTGCAATGCATTGCGACCAGAGATGGCTCGCGCCTGTCGCCCTGCAACTTAAGCAGTTTTAAGTATGTGCGCTCGCTGAAGATATGGCTTTTGTCACGCTCGTTCATCACCACGATCGCTTTGCCCGCAACCTCTAGACTGAGCTTTGCAAATTCAACAGTGTGCTCTTGAGCAACTTGCTTGTAGGAACTTGAATATCTGAGCACAGGCCACCAAGCCTGCATAGGGACGAAAGTGTGCAAGAGAATTGGCAAACACACCAACAGCCCAAGCTTCACCAGCGGTTGCGTCATCAGGCCTCTTCCAATTCAATAAGTTAGTTATCACAATAGGTTAACTGAGTTTTCTAATATACAGATTCACCGGCTTCACAAACTGATTCAAGTGACCGGTTCACACCATGTTAGACCTCAGAAACCAGTTTTGACAGGGCTTTTACTCGGTCGTACTTGGAGCCTCTCAGCTCCACCGTTTCGGGCAGGACATCCAGCAATCCGAGCGTGTCATCGCGGAGGATTTGCTTCAGACGGGTGTCGGTTTGTTTCCGCAGTTTGGGGTATTCGATGGTGGTGGTGATCTCATCAGGTGAAATGAGCGGGAGGAAGATGATCAGGTCCAGAGTGCTGAAGGCTTGTTCGATCTGCCTCAGGAGCTGACCTGACGGCTCCCATTCATCGCCGTCTTGTTCACTCAGCACTTCCAGATAAGCCATGAAATCCAGCGGACAGCGATCGAAGATTATGTTTTGCTCTGCACCGGAGGTGAGGATCGTTTTCAGGCTATGGCTCAGCTGCTCTGTGAAGCTTGCGATGGAGGGCTCATCTGAGAGTGCAATGCCCTGCTCTGCCAGGTCCCAATAAGGTTCCTGCGTGGCTTCATAGGTCAGGTGTTGATCGACAAAGTCTTCTATGAGTGTTGTTTTGCCGCTGCCGTGGGTTCCGGTGATTGCGATCCTCATGCTGTCCCCTGAAGATAAAACGCCCCTCTCCGTGCTCGAAGTGAGGCGCATGATGTTCTCTATTGGCGCTCGGCTCTAAGCACTGCGCTTCAGCTCCAGCCAGATGTGGGGGATGTTGCGGCCATCGTCTTTGTGTTGGACGAATGTTGTTCTTGAAGCCTCTTTAAAACCGTCACCGTAATACGCTGCAATCTCTTCATCCGTCAGTGGCCATGGCGGGCCAGAGCGGTCGCCGGTGCCATCATAGTACCGCCCGAGGATGATCAGCGAGCCGCCGGGGGCGACGAGGCTTTTGAGAGGTTTGACCACATCACCGCGCATTTCAATGCCGATGGCCTGCAGAGTAAAGCATTCGTAGACCAGATCGAATTTGCCAACCCAATCTGCTGGCGGGTTGAACAGGTCTGCACAACGGAACTCGATTTCACCGGATGGGAAGCGCTTTTGCGCCCACTCTATTGCTGTGGGCGCCACGTCGAAGGCCGAGGTTTTCCAACCAGCCTCATGCAAAGCATTGGCGTTATCGCCCAGCCCGCAGCCCACATCCAGCGCGGTGCGCCCCTCACCCTTGTTGTGTTTCAGCCATTCCACTAATGGCGCTTTTGGCTTCAGCTCGGCCCACGGGATCTCGTTGGTGTCGCCATCGGCAGTGGTGTAGACTTGCTCAAACCAGCTTTTGCGGTTTTCCCAGCCACCACCATTTGCACCTTCCAACGTATCCAGACGCGCGCGTAGTTGTTTGCGATGGTCTATGTCGTCAGTGGTCATGCTTTCCGGTCCCATCCGCCATTGTCGGTCTGCGCCCAGTATGTGAGTTCGTGGTCGCCGTTTTTGACCTCAAGCCAACGCTGTCGGGCTTCTTGCAAGGCATCCTGATCGTTGCCGTCGAACATATAAACAACGCGCTTGTACTGCGCCGGATCTGGTAGCGGTGCGCGGTCCACCAGAAAGCGGACGATTGCCTCATTGGGGTTGTCGTTTTCCGTTGTCAGGTAGATGGGCTGAAATTCCGGATGGCCTTCCTTTTTGGTGCCGTGAGGCAGGAAACCATCGTCAGAATAGGTCCAGAGGTAAGAATCAATGGCATCACACCGTGCTTCCGTTCCAAACTGGATGGTGACAACCCATTCTCTCTCCAAGCACTTTTCAAGGAGAGTGGGCAAGGCCCGTTCCAGCGGAAATTTAGAGAGCTGGTAGAACAGCACTTCACTCATATTCTGGTTTCCCGTTTATCCGGCAGGCTTTTTGCGTCCTGCAGCCCAATACGCCGTGCGACGCATGCTGCATCAGGCTGCGCATGGAATATGTAAAGCCCAAATCACTGTGTTTCTCAATTGACCACATTTTATCCTAAAAATTGTCGTGAATGATCCCAATTACATCGGGATATTCATAGGAATCGTTGATAAACCCAACCCAGACGCTTTAAAGGGCTAGACTTGACCGCATTCCTGGGGAATTTCGGTGTGGTGTTAAGCTTAGCGAAACCGACGCCAAATTATGGAGAGTGAAATGCTCTCATCTCTGTGGTGTTGTGGGACCGCAGGCATTGTATATTTAGGAAACGACCAAATGGCAGCGCGTATTGTATTGTTCTTTGCTCTTGTATCCGGTCTTGTTGGCGTAACAGCTGCAGTGGGTGCAATGCTTCCAGAAGCCTCCAGCTCCTGTATTCATTATCAGACCTGCTGATTGACTGGAAAACCAACTTACTCTTTCAAATATAAAATTTTCTTTGAATATAGCGCTTAGCGCGTTTAACTCTTTTAAGATCAAGAATGCCCCTCTTCAGTTTGAAGTGGGGTTCTTTTTTTGCCGTCATCGAGAAGTCTCTGTAGTCTCAGTGATGAGCAGCAAAAAAGGCCAGCCACAGCTTCTGTGACCGGCCTTTGTTCGTTTAATTTAGCACATGCATTTTATTGCCTGATGCAAGGCTTAGCCTTCGTAATGATCTTTGATCATGCGGTTCAGTGCGCGCACGCCGAAACCGGATGCCCAGCCCTGAGAGATTGCGTTTTTCTTGGAGCCCATTGCAGTGCCGGCCACATCGATGTGTGCCCACTTGGCCTCATTTGTGTGACGCTGCAGATAAACAGCTGCAGTGCTTGCACCACCCCAACGGCTACCGCCGGTGTTCCGCATATCGGCATTTGGGGTGTCGACCATCTTGTCGTACTCATCCCCCAGAGGCAAACGCCACATTTTTTCTGCAGTGGTTTCACCAGCTTCGCAGATCTGCGCTGCCAGCTCATCATCAGCAGAGAAGACACCTGCGCGATGGCCGCCCAGAGCAACCAGACAAGCGCCTGTCAGGGTTGCAAGGTCTACCATGAACTTCGGCTCAAAACGGCTTTGTGTGTACCAAAGCGCATCACCCAGCACCAAGCGGCCTTCCGCATCGGTGTTGAGGATCTCAACGGTCTGACCAGACATGGTTTTGACGATGTCGCCCGGACGGATCGCGTTACCATCCGGCATGTTTTCCACCAGACCCAGCACACAGATTGCATTGACTGCAGCTTTACGGCCAGCAAGAGCTTTCATGAGGCCGATGACAGCTGCTGCGCCGCCCATATCGCCCTTCATGTCTTCCATGCCAGCGCCCGGCTTCAGGGAGATACCACCGGTATCAAACACAACGCCTTTACCAACGAATGCGATTGGAGCATCGCCTTCCTTGCCGCCATTCCATTTCATGATTGCCAAACGGGAAGGACGAACTGATCCCTGACCAACGGCCAGCAGTGCATTCATGCCCAGTTCCTGCATCTCTGCTTCGTCAAGGATTTCAACTTCCACGCCGAACTCAGAGAGCTGCTGAGCTTTTGCAGCGAACTCAACCGGGCCAAGCGTGTTGGCAGGCTCATCAACAAGAGTACGTGCGAGAAGTGTGCCTTCTGCCACAGCCTCAGCTTCTGCCCAAAGTGGCTCAACGGCTGCTGCATCCTGCACCTTCAGCGTGATTTCGCAGGCTTTGTCGCCGTCTGCTTCTTTCTTAACAGTGCGGTAGGTGTCAAACTTGTAACCACGCAGCAAAGCACCTTGCGCAAAGTCTGCGGCTTGCTGAGCTGTTGCGATAGCTGGGAAGGTCACTTCTGCACCTCCCGCTTTGAGCGCAAGCAATTTGCCAGCAACTTCACCGCCCAGATTAACCCAGTCCTGCTCTTTCAGATCGTCGACTTTGCCAAGGCCTGCAACGATCAAACGGTCTGCATCCATACCTTCTGGCGCGAGCAAGTGCATGATACCGGATTTCTTACCTGTGAAATCAGCCGTTTTAGCAGCGCGCTCAACAGTTTTTCCAGCAGAGCCCATCACACCCTCAGCTTCTGCTGCAAAGCTGAGTTCTTCACCTGCAAAGACGACCTGAACGGGTGCTGTTGCATCAGAATACTGCGCGATCTTAATGGATGTGAATTGCGTCATTATGTCGTTTCTTTCCTCGGAATGACCTGCGATAGGCAATTTCTAGCAGAATATGCTAGCAATCACAGGCGGACGCGTGGTCCAGCTACTCTTAAAATTCATGGCAGAACATGGCTCGATAATGGTCCCGTTTCAAGGCTATGTGAAGAAACTTGCGAGTTTATTCATTAAAAGATCCGATGATCCGGCTTTCTGCCGTATTCCGTGTTATTGAGTGGACTTGAATCATTTTGCGGCTTGGCCTCCCCCATAACGAACAAGAAAAGGTTCTGTTGCACGGCACAATGAAAACTATTGAACGCTACATCGTCAAACGCAGCTTTACCGCCTTTATTGTGACACTGGCCGCCATGACTGGCGTCGTCTGGTCCACCCAAGCGCTGCGCCAGCTGGATCTTGTCACCTCAAAAGGCCAGACCCTTTTGCAGTTTGGCTACATCACTGCACTGGCTCTGCCTTTCCTCATCCTGATCGTTGCGCCCTTCGCAATGATGCTGGCGTTTATAATCGTGCTCAACAGCATGTCCCGCGACAGTGAGCTTATTGTCATCAACGCTTCGGGCGCTTCCAAGTCGCTTGTTCTCCGGCCAATCATGGTGTTTTCACTCGCAATCACAGCCCTGATGTATTTCCTGTCCATGTATCTGTCCCCGACAGGCTTGGCGGAATTGCGCAGTGAGTTGACGCGCGTACGTGTTGATCTGGTCGCCAACATCATCAAGCCTGGACGTTTCATTCCGATTGAAGAGAATCTTACCTTCCATATCCGCAACAGAAGCGGTGATGGGATCCTTGAAGGTCTCTTGCTGGATGATGCCCGCGATCCGGAAACCTCATTCACCTATACGGCTGAAACGGGACGGATTATCGAGGCTGCGGACAAAACACTGCTTGTCATGCTTGATGGAACGATCCAGCGCCGCCCGAAAGGTGGGCAGGATATGTCCATCGTCAGCTTTGAGAGTTATGGCTTCGATTTGTCCTCGATGATTCCCGAGGCTCGCGAGCCAACATTCAAGGCAAGTGAGCGTCCAACCTTCGAATTGCTGAGCGCAAGCCCTGATGATTCTTACGCCGCAAAGCATTGGGACAAGCTAGTTGTGGAATTCCACGACCGTTTAAGTGTCCCTCTTTACCCCATTGCCTTTGGTCTGATCATCTATGCTTTCCTGGGTTCTCCCAAGACCACTCGTCAGGACCAAGGCCTTGCAATAACAACAACAATCGCAGTTGCGACCCTGCTGAGAACAGCAGGTTTTGGCGCAACGCTCATCGTGAGTTCGGCTCCTGATATGTTCCCATTGCTCTACGCAATCCCAATAATCGCAATTGCGCTTGCTGCGTGGTCCATTAGCCTGAACAGAAGACCTTGGTTTGTTCAGCGTCTGGTCGATGGAACACAAAGCCTCTTTAATGGCATTGGTCGTGTGTTCTCCAAATTGGTAGGCCGCAAGAACCAAGGGACAGCAGGACTGTAATGACCGGAAGAACGCTTAGTCTTTACATATCCAAACGGTTTTTGAAGTCGATTCTGGCCCTCTTTCTGTTTGCTGCCGTTTTGATCTTGCTGTTTGACGTGCTTGAGCTTGTTCGCCGTGGTGGCGATCGTGAAGGGTTTTCTCTTCTGCGCATTGCTGCGATTTCTGCCTTGCGCGTTCCACTTCTGCTTGAACAGGTTATTCCGTTTGCCGTCCTTTTTGGCTCTATCTGGGCGTTTGTTACGCTTTCCAGAAGCCTTGAGCTTGTGGTCGCACGTGCGGCTGGTATTTCGGTCTGGCAGTTTACTGCCCCTGCTCTTCTGACTGGCCTGTTCATCGGCGTTGCTGCTGTGATTGGTTATAATCCCGGTGCTGTATATCTGCAGCAAAAATCAGATGAGGTGGCAGAGGGCTTGTTCAGTGTGGAACAAACCTATTTGCTAGAAGGATCTGGAGAGGTTTGGCTCAGGCAGAACGGCACCGATGGTGAATCAGTTCTTCATGCACGCCACACCAGCGGGCAAGGTGCGTCACTCAATGGTGTCACGATCTTCTCTTTTGACCGCCAAGGCCAGTTTTCAGAGAGAATCGAAGCACGGCGAGCCGTCCTAGCTGAGGGCATGTGGCGGCTAACTGATGCGGTTGTCTATGCTGTGGACACTGATCCACAGCATTATGGGAACTACTCTGTCAGTACTTTTTTGACCCCGACGGAGGTCAAGGAGAGCATAGGTTCGCCGGAATCTATTAGTTTTTGGAGTCTTCCACGCTTTATTGAGTTATCCCAAAGGGCTGGACTACCCGCGTATAGGTATTCTTTACAATATCAGACTCTTCTAGCCAAACCCCTGTTACTTGTGGCAATGATTGTCATTGCTGCTGCTGTTTCGCTGCGTGTATCGCGTTTTGGGGGGATTGGCCGCTTGATCGTTTGGGGCATTGTTGCTGGTTTCGTGCTTTATGCCGTTTCCGAAGTCTCGAAGGATCTGGGTGGTGCTGGAATCGTTCCCACAACGGTTGCAGCATGGGCACCTGGCGTATTTGGGGTTCTTATGGGTTTTACAATTCTGTTAAATCAGGAGGATGGTTGATGGGTTCGGCCTTGATCCTGAAACAGAAAATCAAGCGAGTTGGTGCTGGCTGCGTATCGCCAGAATACCTTCGCACTGTCTCTGCAGTTGCTCTGCTGTGCGGCGCTGGCCTTGCGGTCCTCAGCGCGCCTGCAGTTGCGCAGATCGACCTTTCGCAGTCTGCTCAGCAGGCTGTGGACACATCTCAACCAATGTTGCTTGAAGCGAAAGAGCTTCGCTATGATTTTGACAATGACGTCATTATCGCGACGGGTAGTGTTGAGATCTATTTTGACAACTACACATTGCTCGCAGATCGTGTGACTTACAATCGTAAGGACGGGAAGTTTTCTGCGCACGGCAATGTGGAAATGACAGAGCCTGATGGCAATCTCATTCTTGCAGACAATCTGACTTTGAGTGATGATTTCTCTGAGGGCTTCGTCAATGCTTTGCAGATTGACACTCCTCAGTTTACGCATTTCGTTGCCGAGAGCGCTGAGCGCTCTAATGACAACGTCACCACACTGAGGAATGGCACTTACTCTGTCTATAAGAAGGCTCCCAAGCCTCCGTTATGGCGGATCAAATCAACAACGATCATCCACAATCAGCAAAAGCAACGCATCTATTTTGAGGGTGCATCCATTGAGCTGTTCGGGAATACGATTGCCAAGATTCCTTACTTCTCAATCGCAGATCCATCAGTCGGCCGTAAATCTGGTTTCCTGCTTCCGCGCTTTGTCACCAAGAATCGCCTCGGTTTTGGTGCCGCGATTCCATATTACTGGTCCCTTTCGCCAACATACGATCTAACCGTGACACTCACGCCGCTCACGCAGCAGGGTGTACTGGGCCAGCTGGATTGGCGGCAACAGTTTGATACTGGTTCCTACAATGTTTCACTTGGCGGGATCTCTCAGGCAGACCCAAGTGCCTTTAATGGCTCCAGCGGCGATGTACGTGGTCGCTTTATTGTCAATACGGACGGAAGCTTCGATCTGAGTCAACGCTGGCAAACCGGCTGGGACATTACTTATGCAACGGACCGGGCATTCCGCCAAGATTACGGCTTTGCTCGTTTTGGTAGCGCTCAAGAAGTATCTCGCATTTACTTGCAAGGCGAAACAAAACGCAATCTCTTTGATGCAAATGCATATGCCTTCCAGATTTCACAGGAAGACAACCCGAGCCCAACCCAGCCGATGAATCCAATTGGGCCGTTTTCTCAAGTCAATGCAGACCTTCAAGAGAAGCAACCTTTCGTTCATCCTGTTATAGACAACGCGATTTATTTCGAAAAATCTGTTGTTGGTGGGCAACTGAATTACGATGGCAACCTAACAAGTCTAACACGTGAGACGACTGATGCGTTCTCAGTGAATGGCCAGAATCGTTTTCGTGGTGTGGAAGGAACGTTTACTCGTCTAAGCGCAAACTTGACTTGGCAGCGCACACTTATCGATCCGATTGGTCAGGTGTTCACACCGTTTGCCTATGCAAAGACCAACCTGTATTTTCTCGCAAGTGCAGATAATAATGTGACAGCTCTTTCAGATGAGTCCGTTGTCTTCCGAGGTATGCCTGCGATTGGTTTGGAATACCGTTATCCATTCCTTGCAACATTTAACGGTGGCAATCAGGTTATCGAGCCCGTCGCACAGATCATTGTTCGTCCGAACGAGGCAGCAATTGGAGAACTTCCAAACGAAGACGCACAGTCTATCGTGTTTGACGCTTCCACGCTGTTTGAATGGGATAAGTTTTCAGGATTCGACCGTAACGAGGGCGGCACCCGTGCAAACTTAGGTTTGCAGTATAAGCTGCAGTTTGACAAAGGCTCGTTTATCAGCGGTTTGTTTGGTCGCTCCTTCCAGCTTGCCGGCCAGAACTCCTATTCAGTTCCAGGCATTCTCGATTCAACAGGCGACTCTGGCTTGCAGACTGCAGGGTCTGATTATGTGACGAGCCTCTATTTTGACACCAATACTGGCTTTCGCGTCGGTGGTAATGCACGCTTTAGCGAACATGACTTTGGCGTAGAACGTGCAGAAGTCAGCGCGAGTGGTCGTTATGGTCCAGCTTCGACAGTTCTGTCCTATGCCTATTTGGCAGAGCGTCCAGACGCTGGGATTGATGAACAGCGCTCTGAGCTTGTTGGTGCCTTAAATCTGAACTTGCAGGAAAACTGGCGTGTCTTCGGTTCACTGCGTTATGACATGATCAACGAGAACATTGTTCAGGACACTGTTGGTCTTGGTTATGACGACGAAGGCTTCTCCGCTTCACTCTCCTATGGTGAAGACAGAAGCCGAAACAATGGTGAGCCCGTAGAGCGGATCTTCTTCTTCCGATTCGGTCTCAGAACTATTGGTGATACGAGCCTTTCGACCTCAACTTCTGACTCATCCCCAAATGATTGAGTAAGTAGATAAGCTTAAACCTCTGGCTGTGCACAGAAAATAGCCAGAGGCATGACAGAATGTCGCCTACATTTGTTATTATTAGTTTGAATAAATTTTTCCGGGCTGCACCCTTCTAATTTGAGTCAAGCTGTGCCAAATATGCACCAGTGCTATCTAGGGAGCGTCCATTGAGGGCAATCGCCTTTGGGACGGAGAGCTTAACAAAATGAAACTTACTCGCTTCTGTGCTTCGCTTGTTGTCGCTGCCAGCATGCTGGCGCCACTTGGTCCGATGCTTACTTCTGCGGAAGCCGCAAGTAAAATCGTTGCTGTCGTCAATGGCCGTCCGATTACCAGTTATGAACTGCAACAGCGGTCAAAGCTTATCACGCTCACCACACGGGCACCGTCCAGCGTTGCCAAAAGAAAAGCTAAGGATGAGCTGATTGATGAAGCGCTGAAGCTTGAAGAGGCAAAGCGAGTCGGAGTTTCAATCGCTGACAAGAAAGTTGATGATGCTTTTGCAACAATCGCACAGCGCGTTAAACTCTCGCCTTCTCAATTCAAGCAAGCGCTTTCTCAAAGCGGCGTTAATCCTCGCACGCTGAAAAATCGCCTACGTGCTGAAATTTCCTGGTCTGAAGTTGTCATGCAGCGATTTCGCGCGACCGTTCGGATTAATGAGTCAGACGTGATTGCTGCTCTTCAGGGCAAAGAAAACAAAGACGAGAGCGGTGCAACCAGTGTTGAATACGATCTGCAGCGCATCATTTTTGTCGTCCCTAAGAAGTCCAGTAAGTCCTTCAAAAACAAACGCGTCACTGAAATGAAGAAGCTTCGAGCCCGCTTCACATCTTGTGAAGAAGGAACGCGCATTGCATCCGGTTTGAATGAAGTCATCGTGCGTCCAATCGGCAAACGCCTTGAAACTGATCTGCCTGCGCCTTTTGTGAAAAAGCTGAATGAGATCTCTATCGGCCGCGTCACAGCGCCTACCCCTGTAGACTCCGGATTTGAGATGATTGCTCTTTGTGGTAAAGAGACAATCAACAGTGATGCGACTGCGCGAAGCACTATCGAGGGCGAGTTGCGGAATAAAAAAGGGCAACAGCTTTCTCGCCGTTACCTTCGTGACCTGCGCTCCAATGCTGTAATCGAGCAGCGCTGATCGCCTGATCAGCAGCAGGAGAAGTTTTTTTATTATGCGCAGAGTGAAATTGGCGCTCGCCCTGACAATGGGCGAGCCTGCAGGTATTGGACCTGATATTACGCTTAAAACGTGGAAAGTTCGCTTTGAACAAGCTGTTCAGCCGTTCTACGTCCTATGCGATCCAGAGCTTCTCAAAGCCCGCGCAAAGCATCTCGGATTGAAAATTCCAATCAAAGTGGTGGAACCAGAAGCCGCCTGTGACTGTTTTGATGAGGCACTTCCGGTGGTTCCTCTCTCTGGCCCAGTTCAGGTTAGTCCCGGAGCCCCTTCTGGCACGAATGCTGCTCTTGTCATCGAATCCATCGAGACTGCGGTACGACATGTGAAGGATGGCAGGGCTTCAGCTGTTGTCACCAACCCGATCTCCAAGAAAATCCTTTATGACGCTGGTTTTCATCATCCGGGTCACACTGAGTTTCTTGGCGATCTGGCGAAAACCTACTGGGACAAGGACGTGGAACCAATCATGTTGCTGGCTGGCCCTGAGCTGATGGCCGTTCCGCTTACGGTCCATGTTCCAATTGTGGACGTACCAAAGCTGGTGACGAAGGATCTCATCGTTGATCGCTGCCGGGCCATCAACAAAGACATGATCGAACGGTTTGGTATTGCCTCACCGCGCATCGCGATTGCAGGCCTCAACCCTCACGCAGGTGAAGGTGGCTCTATGGGTACGGAAGAGATCGAAACGATTTCTCCAGCTATTGCTCAACTGCGCAGTGAAGGCATAGATGCTCGCGGTCCTTTGCCCGCTGACACCATGTTCCACAGTGAAGCGCTGGATACCTATGATGTGGCTGTGGCCATGTATCATGATCAGGCGCTCATTCCTGTCAAAACTCTGGCCTTTGATGAAGCTGTGAATGTGACACTCGGCCTCCCCTATGTGCGCACATCACCTGATCACGGAACCGCATTTTCCATTGCGGGAACGAATAAGGCCTCTCCAAACAGCTTGATGGCTTCCCTGCGCCTTGCAGCAGCCCTCGCACAACCTGAGCTCGTTTAATGGCACAAATTGATGATCTGCCACCTCTGCGTGAGGTGATTGCAGAGCATGGGCTCGATGCCCGCAAATCACTTGGTCAGAATTTTCTTCTGGACCTCAACCTTACCTCGCGCATTGCCCGCAGTGCCGGGGATCTGAGCAACTGTACCGTTGTTGAAGTTGGTCCAGGCCCCGGCGGTTTGACACGCGCCTTGCTTGCAGCTGGTGCCAAGAAGGTGGTTGCTATTGAGAAAGACACGCGATGCTTGCCTGTGCTTTCTCAGATTTCAGAGCACTACAATGGCAAGCTGGAAGTGATTGAGGGTGATGCCCTCAAGTACAATCCTGCTGAGCTTGCTGACGGCCCGATCAAGATTATCGCTAACCTGCCTTACAATGTGGGTACGCAACTCCTGCTTGGGTGGCTGACAACAGAGGAATGGCCTCCGTTTTGGGACTCTCTAACATTGATGTTCCAGAAAGAAGTCGGACAGCGCATTGTTGCTGAAACAGGCAATAAAGCCTATGGCCGCCTCGGCGTTTTGGCAAACTGGCGGTGTCATACGGATATACTTTTTGATCTGAACCCAAAGGCTTTCACCCCTCCACCAAAGGTGACGTCCGCTGTTGTGCAACTACACCCGCGCGAGAAGCCTCTGGAGTGCCCTTTGAAAGCGTTAGAGCGAGTAACCGCTCATGCCTTTGGTCAGCGCCGTAAAATGCTCAGAGCAAGCTTAAAAGGCCTTAAGACAGATGCAGAGGCTCGTATCGAAGCTGCCGGCCTCAAGCCAACTGCCCGCGCAGAAGAGATCGATGTGACCGGCTTCATTGCCCTGGCACATGCTTTTGACAAGGAATAGGTTGTTTTCAATTTCAGGCTCTCAGCTGTACAAGGCACACTGAAGATTAAGAGAGCCTTTTCGACTTTTGCAGCATTAACTTGCCGGTTCGAGAACTCCGGCGGCTGACATTAATGTCGCCGAATAGTTCCCCATGCCATCAGCTAGCTGTCACTAACCTTTCAAAACACGATTGGGCGATGCATGAGGAAGCGATACTGAGTGTATCAAAGCAACACACTGCAGCAGAGTTCTTTGAAAAAGGAGCTCTGCAATCACGGTCTTCCTGAACGGTTCAAAAAGAATTTTTCTACGTTAGGCAAACAAGTTCGAACTGATCTTTGCAGAACACAGATGGTACAAAACACAAATCTGAAAACAAATTTTAAAACTGCACATTAAGCAAGCTTACCTCAACCCACTAATTGACAGTTTCACTATACAGCCAGACCTTCTTTGTTGAGCGCAACTGACGTTAATCAAGTTGAGGTTCTGATGAGAACAACCGTATACTGGGCTGGTGTGTCGATCACACTCTTGAGCTTATCTGGGTGCAATGGCGGTGGTGGGAGTTCCGATGCCACAGACACAGCCAATAGAAACGCACCACTCATCAAGACTCAAACGTGTACCAATAATGCCGGTACACCCGATGCTTTTTCATCTTCTTGCACGACCTCATTTAACACAGCAACAGTGGATCTCATTTCCAAAACTGATGAGTTTGCCACACAGAAGATCAACGTTAGCTCAGCCTGGACTGGAACAGGGTACTCGATAAAAAGCAATGCGTTCTCAGACATCAACCTTCAATTTGCGCGTTCAGTTGGGCTGACCGGTGCTGGGGAAACAATTGCTATTCTCGACACCGGGTTCTTGCTGTCTCACAAAGATCTCAGAGATAAAAATGTTACGGTCTACGGAAAGAACGAAGTGCACGACCATGGAACCTTCGTTGCAACAATCGCAGCTGGAGATGAAAATGGAAGCGGTGTGATGGGAGTTGCATCTGGCGCTGACCTTCACTTAAGCACATTAGAGGGTGGTTCACCGTCCAGTTCAGGCACTGAACACCTTGCAGCGACAACTACAGATGCTTTCAACAACGGGGCTATTGTCCAAAATAATTCATGGGGTTATCATTTTGCGAATGGCGCGACCATCACGCTTTCCTATTACAACTCGATAGCTAATCAGAATCCAGGCTTATCCCCGGAAGCCGTTCTTGCTAATTATTCCGGCCAAAGCATTCAATCCTGGAAGAACTACAGATCTGCCCTTAATCAGTTTACCAGCAGTGGTGTTGTGGTATTTGCACAGTCTAATGATGAGAATGACACCAGCTCATCTTTCATTGCAGCTCTGCCCGAAATTTTCTCTGAACTGAAGGGCTCTTGGGCGGTGGCAGTCAATGGTCTTCCTGAATACGATTCTGATGGCAACATCTCTAAGGTACATCGGGTATCTGCAAGTTGCCTTGAAACCGCACAATATTGCCTGACAACAAATGGAACCGTTCGCGGCGGAACTTCATCGTCGGACAGCGCCTATGGAGTGGCAACAGGGACCTCTTTTGCTGCTCCTCAAGTATCTGGATCAATTACCCTTCTTGCGGAGGCGTTTCCATCTTTACCAGCTAAAGACTTGCTCAACAGGCTCTTTGCATCAGCCAACAACAGCTTCATGACAACAACTGGAACTATCGACTTCGGAAACGGCGTAACCCACGCTTACAATGAAGAGTTCGGTCATGGTTTTCTTGACTTAAAAGCGGCGTTGATGCCGATTGGAAATGTAGGTGCACCGCTTTCCGATAATGCTTATGATGGCATTGTTCCTCTATCAGAAGTTAGTGTCACAGCCGGTACAGCTCATGGAGACGCCATAGCAAATGCGCTTCAGGGTAAAGCCATGGCTATCTACGATTCCCTTGGCGCAAACTTTGCCATTGATGCAAGTGCGCTTGTGGGATCTCAGTCACAAAACGTCGGTGCACAGCTTGCCACTTTCCGATCAGATACCAAAGTCAAATCCTCTGGAGTGTTGTCTTATTCCTTCATGAACAATGAGCTATCCCAGGATTCTGGCGGACTTCAGTTTGTTTCAGGCACCATCTCAGATGTTGGTGAGGAACTCGGCTTCATAAGATCTGGTAGCGGACTATTTTCTGGCGATTCTTCAATTATTGCAGACGGCCCTGAAACCATGGCTTTTGCAACCGTGAGCAAATCCAATGGACACGGTATTGGTACGCTAGCATTTATCGAACGCACGAATGATGGTATCGCTTCAGTAGGATTTGGACTTTCTACGGCAAGAGCGATAACGCCTGATCTGACAAGCGTCTTTGGCTTCACCGTGAATAGCGAAACAGGTACAGCGCTCGGTCTCACTGCGGAAAGCCAGGATGATGAGAGCTTATCTGCTGCAAGTTCTGCCTTCTCTTTTGCTGGTGAGTGGACATATCGGCAAGGCCTTTCATTCTTTGCAAATGCTGAGCTTGGTATGACCGTTTCCAGTGGCGCCGGGTACATCGAATCTCTTGATCCAGCTCTCCATAGTGCCTTTAGCGCTGGGGTGAAGGTTGAAGGATTGTTCTCGAAGACCGATACAGTCACATTTTTACTGCGGCAACCTTTGCGCATTGAACAAGGTACCGGAACCATTCGTGTCCCGTCCGGACGTTTGCTGGATGGAACGATTTCCTACGCAGACCACGAGATAGAGCTTACGCCTAGCGCACGACAGGTGGATTTTGGTTTCCGTTATGACATTGATCTTATGCAAGAGACCTCATTGGGTCTGGGAGCAGTACTCTCCGTGAACGAAGGCCATACAACAGGTAACCTTGGGGCGTCTGGTATCATGGCTTTTAAGCATCGTTTCTAAGTTTAATCCTGCAAAATCACGCTAGCGTTTCTTACTGTATGCGCAAAAGAAAGCCCTGAGAGTTTATCCGGTCTCAGGGCTTTTGGTTTCTTCGCAGAAGTGATTTTACTCCACGCGCATGAAGGCGGTCATGCCGCTTTCCTGGTGTTCTATGATGTGGCAGTGCATGAGCCAGTCGCCTTCGTAGTCCGGGCGCACGGCGACTTGAACGCGTTCGTCTGGCAGCACGAGCGCGGTGTCGGTCCACCATGGGGCGAGCTGGCGTTTGTTGCTCTTGAGGAGCTGGAAGGTCATGCCGTGGATATGGATCGGGTGCGTGTGCGGGGTTCGATTGATGAACTCGAACACATAAGACTTGTCGCGCTTTAGAATTTGCACCGGATCTAATGGGCCGCGCTCTGCGCCTTGCCATGCCTCTTTGTTGACCGCCCAGAATGAAAACCCCAGACTTCCGCAGATTGGATTGGCTGGTCGTTTTTCTGCTGTGGCCGAGAACTCCAGCGGGATGTACTCCGCGTTTTTCAGATCAGGCTGCGGGATCGGATTGGCTGGCAACGGTTTGATCTCACGCAGGTCGCGGTTCAAGGATTGCCCGATCGCTCTCAGTGACAGCACCGGCCATGGAGAGGACGAGGAGAAGTTGGTCAGCTCAATTTGCTCCCCTTCACCATCTGGAATACGCATTGCGATGTCCGCACGCTGCCCCGGCCCCAACGCCAGCTTGTTGACTGCAAATGGTTCGACCGGATTACCATCTATGGCGATGACCTTTGCATCCGTGCCTTGTGGGAAGGACAGTTTGTAAATGCGAGTTACATCAGTAACGCACAGGCGCAGGCGGACGAGTGAGCCCGCTTTTACATCCATAACTGGCGCGGATTGCCAGTTGGACGTGCGGAGTGTTCCAAATGTCCCTGCTCGCGCGGATTTGCGTGGCTGGAACAGTTTGACGAACTGACCATCACTGCCAAGGCGAAAGTCGCGTAGGTTCACTGGGATGTCGTGATCGAACCCCGGATCTTCATCCTCTTCCACGATCATCAAACCAGTCATGCCATAAGACAACTGTTCCAGCGAGTTGCAGTGCGGGTGATACCAGAATGTACCTGCATCGTGTGGTGTGAAGCGATAATCGAAATGATCGTCGGTGTACACGTAGTGCTGGGTCAGGAATGCCACGCCGTCCATATCATTGGGCAGGCGCATGCCATGCCAATGGATCGTCGTTGGCTCATGCAGTTTGTTGATGAGGCGACTGTGGAACGGCTGCCCCTGCTTTACGCGCAGGGTTGGTGGCATTGCATCCCCAAAGGTGAACATGTTTTTCGTTGCAGGTGCACCGCTCATCAATTGATGATCGATGTTGCGTGCAATCATGTCATGTCGTTTTGGAACTGCCCAAAGGCTGGAGGCGCCAGCCAAGCCGCCAGCAACAGCAGCCCCGCCAAACAAAGCGCCTTTCAGCGCCTGACGTCGTGTGATCATCGCTCTTTGTCCTCAAGTTCAGCCCGTCTCTGTACTTGGCTGGTCAATGGCTATTCACTCACGACGGCTGCTGTTTTGCAGGGCACCTGCTCTTGCAGATAACGCCCTGCTTGTATCTGGCTCATAATTTGATTCAAGTAGCTAATAGTTTGAGTCACAAAACCACGTCAACATTCTGAATTTACAAGATTTTGCATTGTTCTTGTCTGATTATTCAGCAATGGTGGACTTCAGGTCGGCAATCATACCTTCCATCTTCCCGGAGAGTTTTGGCAGGCGAACCCGTTTCAGACGTTCACTTGCGATGATTGACTGCACTGTTGCTACGGCTTTATCCAGATCATCATTTACAATGATATAGTCAAACTCCTGCCAACCAGAGACTTCGTCAATCGCTGTCTTCATGCGGCGTTTGATGGCTGCATCATCGTCATCTCCACGGCCCGTCAGGCGGGCGTGCATTTCTGCGATTGATGGTGGCAAAACGAAGATGGCAACAACGTCTTCTCCGGCTTGTTCCTGCAATTGGCGCACACCTGCGATATCAATATCAAACAGGATGTCCTTACCTGCGTTCAGGCTGGCATCAACCGGTTCACGCGGAGTGCCGTAATAGTTGTCGTGGACCTTGGCCCATTCCAGAAGTTCGTTGGCTTTGATTTTGCGTTCGAACTCATCCGTTTCGAGAAAGTAGTAATGAACGCCGTGCTCTTCGGCTGCGCGGCGTTGACGGGTCGTTGCTGACACAGAGAGCGCCAGTTTGTCGTCATCAGCCAGCAGTTTGTTTGCGATCGTTCCCTTCCCAGCTCCGGAGGGCGCAGCTAACACCAGCATAAAGCCGCGGCGCGCCTCTTCGATGTCCTGAGCTGATACGGTTGTCCCATCTGATTTTTTAGAGGTCATAGTGGTTCTGTCTTCTTTTGCTTATCTGCACTTCAAACTTTTGTCTTCATGTTCTGCTGCGAAAACCGATCCCTGACTTTCGCAGCACCGCTTCACTCAATGTTTTGAGTTTGTTCGCGAAGCTGGTCGATCACTGTTTTCAGCTCCAGCCCGATTGCTGTCAGCTCTACGCTGTTGGACTTTGAACAGAGCGTGTTTGCTTCGCGGTTAAATTCCTGTGCCAGGAAATCGAGGCGACGTCCGATGGCCCCACCTTTGACGAGCAAGTCACCGACAGCTTCCACGTGCGCGTAAAGTCGGTCCAGTTCTTCACGGATGTCTGCTTTGGTGGCAAGAACAGCTGCTTCCTGATGCAAGCGCTGAGGATCAAGCTGGCTGCTCGCCTGAAGCAGCTCGTTGACCTGAGCTTCAAGACGGGCGCGAATGGCCTCTGGGCTGCGGGAGGGCAGTTCCTCAGCTTGCCGGGCCAATGCCTCAATGGTATCGACCTGGCCCTTCAGCAAAGTGGCAATGGCGTTGCCTTCGCTTCTGCGCATTTCGACAAGCTCGTTCAGTGCTTCATCAAAGGATGACAGAAGAGCCGCAATCTGAGCGTTCTTTTCATCTTCGCTCTCTTCAGCTTCTTCAAACTCCAAAACGCCCTTATAGCCCAGAATGCCGTCGAGTGTTGGCTCTGGCGCATCAGGCAGACGGTCCCGCAAAATGGAGATGGCTTTGAGTACTTGCTCAAGAGCGTCTTCATTTACAACCAGCGCCGTGTCAGACTGCGAACGTTGCATCTGCAGGCCTACAGAGACGTTGCCGCGTTTCAGCTTCGCAGCAAGGCGCTTGCGCACTTCCGCTTCTACTCCGTCCAGCCCCTGAGGCAGACGCAAGCGGGCATCCATGCCTTTGCCATTGACGGAACGGAGTTCCCACACCCAGCGTGTCTCTTCATAGCTGCTTTCCACGCGCGCAAAGCCGGTCATGCTCGCCAGTGCCATCCCTTGAAACTCCTCATCTAAACACCGTCTGTTCGTTGGCGTTCTCATTCAATATTTGCTGGCCCTGAGCTTACCCGTGAAATCGGTCCATGCCCATGAGGTATGTCGTTGCCCCGGCCTTTGCGCCTAACCTAATCTGAAAACCAGTATGCATCTTTCACGTAGATGCTTGCTTTCAGCAAAAAACCTGCCCGGTGTTTCAACTGGGCAGGTTTTTCTCATTTTGTCCTGCAAGGTTTGCAGATCAGTTCTTTTTCTTTTCCGCAGCCTGTCTGGCACGGATCTCTTTTTCAACCTTACGCCAGTTGGCTACATTACGCTGATGCTGTTTATAGCTTTCAGCGAAGGCATGGCCACCCGTTCCGTCGGCTACAAAGTAGAGATCTTTTGTGCGAGCAGGGTTTGCGACCGCTTCCAGAGCTGCAGCACTCGGGTTGCCGATTGGCCCTGGAGGCAGTGCTTTGATCTGGTAGGTGTTGTAAGGGTTCTTTTCTTTGAGCATGGAGCGCGTGATCGCAGAGCGATCTTTTGTCCAGGCATCGCCACCAAACAAGCCGTAAAGGATCGTTGGATCAGACTGCAACGGCATGCCCTTGCGCAGGCGATTAACGAAGACAGAGGCAACGCGCGGATGCTCATCCACCTTGGACGTTTCCTTCTCTACGATAGAGGCAAGGATCACGAGTTGTTCTGGTGTGTCGATTGGCAAGCCCTGAGAGCGCTTTTCCCAGATGCGGGCGATGTGATCATTCATCGCCTTTTCCATCTGCTCGATAATGCGCGCCTTCGTGGTTCCGCGGGTGAATGTATAAGTTTCTGGCAGCAGTGAGCCTTCTGCTGGGATTGCAGAGATTTCACCAGTCAGGATCTTGTTTGCATTCAGGCGGTTGATGATCTGAGCGCTGCTCCAGCCTTCCGGGAAGGTTACGGAGTGGTACACAGCACGGCCACCGACAAGATCTTCCATGACAGTCTTCATGGAGATGCCCAGTGGGAACTCGTACTCACCTGCTTTGATTTTATTCTCATTTTTGAACAGGCGGGTGCCAGCTTCAAATACGAGTGAATTGGTAATGACGCCTTCGTCTTCCAGCTTCGCAGCAATCTGCGGCAGGCTCATGCCACTCGCGACAATGAAGATTTTCTCTTCTGTCAGCGGGCCGGTGGCATCAAACTCGCCCTTCCCCCAATAAAGCGCAGCGCCGGCAACGATAATACCGAGTACAGCCATGGAAAGCAGAAAGTTGATGGTTATGACGACTGGATTGCGTGCATGACGGGAACGCGGCGGAGGTGGTGGTGCAGCTTCTGGCTGAATAGCGCGGCTGGGACTCCGCGGTGCAGATTGCCCACCCGGCTGAATATGAAGATCGGACTGATCTTGAGGCCCATTTGAGTTGTCTTCAGGCGATTGAGCCATTGTAACCCTCTATACGGGAGCACTTACAGCACTCCATTACTAGCGTATCCTTAGCGAAAACCGATGCCCACTTTTCGCAGATACGCTTTAAATACTCATTACAGAGCCTAACCCATTCGGGAGCCGCAATATAAAAGGCCAGATTCCGCCATGCGGAGTCTGGCCCTTTTATTTCTTGATCAAGAAAGCGAGTTATGACTCGACTTTTTTGAGAACCAGAGACGCGTTTGTGCCGCCAAAGCCAAATGAGTTAGACAGAGCATAATTAATCTCCATCTTCTTGGCTTTATTAGGGACCAAGTCAATCTCAGTTTCAACTGATGGATTTTCAAGGTTGATCGTTGGTGGAGCAATCTGATCACGGATCGCCAAAGCGGTGAAGATTGCCTCTACTGCACCAGCGGCACCCAACAGGTGGCCGGTTGCAGATTTGGTGGATGACATGGTCAAAGACCCGGCATCATCACCAGCCAAACGCTCAACTGCACCCAGCTCAATCTCGTCACCCAGAGGGGTTGAGGTGCCGTGTGCGTTGACGTAATCAACATCACCGAGAGAAATGCCAGCGCGTTTCAGCGCAGCTTTCATACAACGGTACCCGCCGTCGCCATCGGATGCCGGTGCCGTGATGTGGTATGCATCACCGGACAGACCGTAACCAACAACTTCAGCGTAGATTTTTGCACCACGCGCAACAGCGTGCTCGTATTCTTCGAGAACAACAACGCCAGAACCGTCGCCCATGACAAAGCCATCGCGGTCTTTATCGTAGGGACGAGAACCTTTTTCAGGCTCATCGTTGTAGCCAGTAGACAGTGCTTTACAGGCGTTAAACCCGGCAATGCCCAAACGGCAGATTGTGCTCTCAGTGCCACCAGCAACCATAACGTCTGCATCATCCAATGCGATCAGACGGGCAGCATCGCCAATAGCGTGCGCACCAGTGGAACAAGCTGTAACCACTGAGTGGTTCGGGCCTTTGAGTTTGTGCTTGATGGACACATAACCGCTTGCAAGATTGATCAAGCGGCCAGGAATAAAGAACGGGCTAACACGACGCGGGCCCTTCTCTTCCATCATAATAGCTGTTTCAGCGATACCCTGAAGACCGCCAATTCCAGACCCAATCAGGGTACCGGAACGGTTCTGCTCTTCTTCGGTTTCTGGATTCCATCCCGAATCTGCAATTGCCTGGTCGGCAGCTGCGACAGCATAAATGATGAAGTCATCTACTTTACGCTGTTCTTTTGGGAGCATGAAATCGTCTGGATTGAAGGTTCCATCGGTTCCATCGCCAAGTGGTACCTGACAGGCGATTTTGGTTTGAAGGTCTTCAATTTCGAAGCCCTCGATGCGCCGTGCACCGCTCTTACCTTCAAGAATTCGCTGCCAAGAGATTTCTGCACTGCTGCCCAGTGGGCTAACCATGCCAATGCCTGTGATAACGACTCGACGCATATTTCCTGCACTTTAATTAGATTGGCGCTGCCAGCCCTTTGTGTCGTACCGGAAGACATAAGTGTCATTCTCTGCGACAGGCATGCAGCTGAAAAGGAAACAGGCGCGGCGAGCGCAAATGACCCACCGCGTGCCTAGCTTTTTGAAACAGGATTAGCCCTGTTTGGATTCGATGAACTTTACAGCATCGCCAACGGACTGAATGGTTTCAGCAGCATCGTCCGGGATTTCAACGCCAAATGCTTCTTCGAAAGCCATTACCAGTTCAACGGTGTCCAGGCTGTCTGCACCAAGATCGTCGATGAAGCTTGCAGATTCAACGACCTTGTCAGCCTCTACGCCGAGGTGTTCGACAACGATCTTCTTTACCTGCTCTGCAACATTGCTCATTTTAAGTCCTCAATTGGTTTTCAAGGTAGTGTTTCGGTCCGCTTCGCGGGGCCTTGTTTCACTCGGCTCCCGTGTTGCATACTCTGGTTCTTTTGAAAAGACGCAACGGCCCATATGTTAAGCCGCTTCCAAAGAAAACCGCAGCTTTTCCGTTCCTCTTTCCAAGAGGTCACTTCTAATCGGCGGGTTCCTAGCACAATTAGCACTGGTTTACCAGCCGCCAGTAGTGATTGCTCCATTTGTAAGAGGATCGGACCGGCTGCGTATTTCTTCGTTAAATCATCGCCATACCGCCATTCACGTGCAGTGTCTGACCGGTAACGTACGCTGCTTCATCACTTGCGAGATAAACAGCTGCACCTGCGATTTCTTCAGCAGTGCCCAAACGACCAGCTGGAACGTTGCCCAGGATCGATTCGCGCTGCTTTTCGTTCAGCTCGTCGGTCATCGCGGTTGAGATGAAACCTGGAGCAATTGTGTTTACGGTGATCTTGCGAGACGCCACTTCCTGCGCCAAAGACTTGGACATGCCGATCATGCCAGCTTTTGCAGCAGAGTAGTTCACCTGACCTGCGTTGCCGGTAACACCAACAACAGAGGTAATTCCGATAATGCGGCCCCGACGACGCTTCATCATGCCTTTGATTGCAGCACGGCAGATGCGGAATGTTGCAGACAGGTTTACTTCAAGAACCTGATCCCATTCTTCGTCCTTCATGCGCATGAAGATGTTGTCACGGGTGATACCAGCGTTGTTCACTAGGATATCGAGAGTGCCCATCATTTCTTCAGCCGCTGGTACAAGCGCATCAACACTGTCACGATCAGACAGGTTTGCTGCTTTAATGTGAACGCGGTCACCCAGATCAGATGCCAGCGCTTCCAGCTTCGCTTCGCGGGTACCGGACAAGGTTACAGTTGCACCTTGCGCGTGAAGAGCGCGTGCAATCGCTTCACCGATACCACCGGTCGCGCCGGTTACGAGAGCGCCTTTACCTTCTAAATTGAACATGCCGTTGGTCTCCTCGGCTTAAAATCCGTTTGAAGAAAGCTCATAGGGAGGAACCATAGGTTCCGTCTATACGCAGTGCAAAATGCGGTGCCTTTGAGCCTTCAAAATCTGTGTATTAGCTTTCGACGCCTTCAAGACGTGCAACAAGTGCATCAATATCTTCTGCTGTGTTGATCGCAACACCTTCCAGAGATTTGACGATACGGCGCACCATGCCACTGAGAACCTTACCAGTGCCGATTTCAACGAGCGTGGTCACTCCGTTGTCAGCCATCCAGGTTACAGATTCGCGCCAGCGTACAGTTCCAGTCACTTGCTCTACGAGACGAGTGCGGATTTCTTCCGGATCAGTGATTGGTGCAGCAAGAACGTTTGCAACAAGTGGAACAACCGGTGCTTTAATTTCAACTTCAGCCAATGCCTTTGCCATTGCGTCTGCAGCAGGTTGCATCAAGGAGCAATGGAACGGTGCGGAGACCGGAAGCAGAACAGCGCGGCGAGCGCCTTTGCCTTTTGCGATTTCACAAGCACGCTCTACGGCTGCCTTATGGCCAGACACAACAACCTGACCGGTTGCGTTGTCATTGGCTGCCTGACAGACTTCGCCCTGAGCGGCCTCCTGTGCAACTTCCATCGCCTGATCGAAATCCAGCCCCAGGAGAGCTGCCATTGCGCCCTCACCTACTGGCACTGCTTTTTGCATTGCGTCACCGCGAATGCGCAGCAGACGTGCTGCATCGGCAATGCTCAAAGAGCCCGCTGCAGCCAGTGCAGAATACTCACCAAGAGAATGGCCGGCAACAAAACTTGCAGCTTTGGAGAGGTCAACGCCTTTAGCCTCAAGCACACGCATAGTGGCGAGACTTACAGCCATCAGAGCTGGCTGAGTGTTTGCAGTGAGGGTCAGCTCGTCTGCCGGACCTTCCCACATGATCTTGGTCAGAGACTGACCGAGAGCTGCATCAACTTCCTCAAATACAGCGCGCGCTTCCGGGAACGTGTCGGCAAGTTCTTTACCCATTCCAACCGTCTGGCTGCCCTGTCCGGGAAATGTAAATGCAATAGTCATTTATAAATAGCTCCGTCGCACTCTATATTGCGTCAATGTGGGCCAATCGCCTCAAATGTGGGTGGTCCACTTTGTATTCCAAGATGGGGCGGCTATAAATTCACCAAATACGTGCAAATTATGACCGCCGCCAAAATTAGTAGCACTGCAGATGCCCTATTGGTCAGCTGCTTGCACCTTCAAGAAACCCAAGGAAAACCTTGGTTGCCTGCGTATTCATCGGGGCGACATGAGCCGCCTTGCACGCGCAATGTCAAGACTGCATCTGGAAAAAAGGTCTTTTTCCCCGATAGTACTTGCCTTTTGTAGGGGATTGGCTATAAAGCCCGTCTCGTTTCCGGTATTAGGCCGGAGGCTTAAAGGAAGGCAGCCCTTTGGGGTTGTAGGAGTTGAAAGATATCCGTCTTCCCGTGTCTCCGCTCTTGTGTAAACATCTTCTGGGCCTTTTTCTGAGGGCCGTTCGAAGGGGCTTTGCGCCAATACCGGAATTGTTTAACTCAGAAAGGCAATCCACATGGCGCTCTATGAGCACGTGTTCCTGGCTCGTCAGGACATTTCTACTCAGCAGGTTGAAGCCCTCGTTGAACAGTTCAAAACTGTTCTCGAAGAAAACGGCGGCAAAGTCGGCAAAATCGAAACTTGGGGTCTGCGTACTCTGACTTACCGTATCAACAAGAACCGTAAGGCTCACTACACTCTGATGAATGTAGATGCTCCACACGCGGCTGTTGCTGAAATGGAACGTCAGATGGGCCTGAGCGAAGACATTCTTCGTTTCATGACCATCCGTGTAGAAGAGCTGGACGAAGAACAGTCCGCTATGATGCAGAAGCGTGATCGCGACGACCGTCGTCGTGGTGACCGTAACGATCGTGGTCCACGTCCGGACCGTGGCGATCGCGGTGATCGTGGCCCACGCCCTGATCGTCGTCCTGAAGCACCTGCAGCGGAGTAATTGAAAATGGCTGAATCTTCTTCCGCAGGACGTCGTCCTTTCTTCCGTCGTCGTAAGACCTGCCCATTCTCCGGTGCGAACGCTCCGAAGATTGACTACAAGGACATCCGTCTTCTGCAGCGCTACATCTCTGAGCGCGGCAAGATCGTTCCTTCCCGTATTACCGCAGTATCTGCGAAGAAACAGCGTGAACTGGCTCGTGCCATCAAACGCGCTCGTTTCCTCGGCCTGCTGCCTTTCGTAATCAAGTAAGTCTTGGTTATTGGGTCAGGGTGTTTTGCACCCTGACCTTTTTCATGATTCCGACATGTCGGGATCACGGTTGAGAGATTGATCGCGTCAGCGAGAAGCTCTCTCTAACTGCGGATCACACTTTCCGCAGGACAGCAAAGGAGATATTCCATGAAAGTTATCCTTCTTGAGCGTGTGGCTAAACTTGGCCAGATGGGCGAAACCGTAGCTGTTAAAGACGGTTACGCACGTAACTTCCTGCTGCCTCAGGGCAAAGCACTTCGTGCAAACAAAGCTAACCTTGAGCGCTTTGAAAGCGAACGTGTACAGCTTGAAGCTCGTAACCTTGAGCGTAAGACAGAAGCTGAAGCAGTTGGCACAAAGCTGGCTGGTGCAAGCATCGTTGTTATCCGCGCTGCTGGCGAAACTGGTCAGCTCTACGGTTCTGTTGCTACCCGCGATATCGCTGGTGAACTGACCGAAGCAGGCTTCAGCGTTGTTCGCTCCCAGGTTTCCCTGCGCGCGCCAATCAAGACCATCGGTCTGCACGACGTATCCATCGTTCTTCACCCTGAAGTTGAAGTTGAAATCTCTGTTAACGTTGCTCGTTCTGAAGACGAAGCTAACCGTCAGGCAGCAGGCGAAGACCTCACAGGCCGTGAAGAAGACAGCTTTGAATTCGACGAAGATCTCGACGAAGACGAAGAGCTGGAAGACGGCGAAGAAAACGCTGAAGAAGCTTCTGACGAAGAAGAAGCTGAAGGCGAAGAAAAAGAAACCGAAGAATAATTTTTCTTCACTTTTCGATGAAAAAGGCAGGGTCTCCGACTCTGCCTTTTTTTATGCACTGATCTTGGCAGAATCGGCAAAGGCCCCGCTGATTCTATTCCTCAAAAAAGAGTTTGTTAATAATTGTAGTTGGGGCGGAAATCCCTGAATACGGCTGATTTTAAACAATTATTCTAAGCTTTTCTCGCGTCTAGAGAGTAGCGACTGTCAATTGGCAACCTGCAATTTTCCCCGCTGATTTAATTTTGTTAAAGAACTGGGCTTAAGGTGCGAAGGCCCCCTTTTCCTGCCCGCCTTAAAGCTGTAACCAAGTTGCCAAGCGGCACGAGGGGCGGAATGAAGGGCACAGTCCAAAAATTAGAGAAGGCTAGTGAGACCATGAGAGTGGTCCCGCATAATGCCGAGGCAGAGCGCCAGCTTCTTGGTGCCATTATGGTAAACAACGAGACCTATTATCGTGTCTCGGAGTTTTTAGAAGCGCGCCATTTTTTCTTAGCTCCCCACAAGGATATCTATGACAAATGCGGAGCGTTGATTAAGGCAGGCAAGATTGCCTCGCCTATTACGCTCAAAACGTTTTTCCCGGCAGATGAGAAGATTGCAGACCTGTCTGCAACTCAGTATCTGCTGCGTCTTGCAGGTGATGCGACTTCTGTGATCAACGCAGAAGACTACGGCAAGACCATTTACGATCTGGCGACTCGCCGTAACCTGATCACCATTGGCGAAGACATGGTGAACATTGCTTATGACGCGCCAATCGACATGCCACCGTCCTCACAGATTGACGATGCTGAGCGTCGTTTGTTTGAATTGGCGGAGACTGGCCGGTCTGATGGCGGTTTTCAGGACTTTGGCAGTGCACTGACCGAAACTATTGAGATGGCTGCAGCAGCCTTTCAGCGTGAAGGTGCCCTTTCCGGTGTTTCAACGGGTTTGCGTGACCTGGACAAACTCATGGGTGGCTTGCAGTCTTCGGATTTGGTCGTTTTGGCTGGTCGTCCTGCGATGGGTAAAACATCGCTGGTTACAAACATCGCTTATAACATTGCTGAAAATTACCAGACTGAAGAGATGCCAGATGGCACTGTTCGGACTGTAAATGGCGGCGTTGTTGGCTTCTTCTCATTGGAAATGAGTGCCGAACAGCTGGCTACTCGTATTATTTCCGAGCAGACAGAGATTTCTTCCTCCAAGATTCGCCGCGGCGACATCAACGAGATTGAATTTGAGAAGCTGGTTGCGGCAACACAGCATATGCAACACGTTCCACTTCATGTGGACCAAACAGGTGGTATTTCCATCGCGTCCCTCGTTTCCAAAGCCCGACGGCTGAAGAGACAAAAGGGGCTGGATATGATCGTGGTCGACTATATTCAGCTGCTGACCGGTTCCTCCAAGAATCAGGGCAACCGCGTTCAGGAAATTACTGAGATCACCACCAACCTTAAAGCGCTGGCGAAGGAACTTAATGTTCCGATCATCGCGCTGTCTCAGCTCTCTCGTCAGGTTGAAAACCGTGACGATAAACGCCCACAAATGTCTGACCTTCGTGAATCTGGCTCGATCGAGCAGGATGCGGATGTGATCATGTTTGTGTATCGTGAAGAGTATTACATGGGCAAAAAGGAACCGCCTGAAGGCACTCCTGAATATGAAGAATGGAGTAGCAAGATGGAGCAGCTACGCGGCAAGGCGGAAGTCATCATCGCCAAGCAGCGTCACGGTCCAACTGGCATTGTTGATCTACAGTTCCAGGGCGAGTTCACTCGCTTCTCCGATCTGGCAGATGACGCCCATATTCCTGACAGAATTATGGAGTAAGTCTGGTTCATCCTACTGAATTAGCGATTGGCCCGGGGTAACGCACATCAGTTGTGCAGTGCTCCGGGTCTTTCTTTTTAAATTCAGATATTTTTTGTAGGTTATTGCGCATTCAAAGAATCTGAGGGCAATCGCGTGACACATTCTGCCGCTCCTACTTCTGCCCGCGCAGCTCATTCTGCTGGCGGCGCTGCAAAATTAACCATCGACCTTACCGCTCTACGCTCGAACTGGTGTTATTTGAATGGCAAGGTGGGCGATGGCTGTACCTGCGCTGTGGTACTCAAGGCCAATGGTTATGGGACTGGTGCTACTGAAGTTGGCAAAACACTTTATCACACCGGAGCCCGTGTCTTCTTTGTTGCGCTTCCTGAAGAAGGAATCGACCTGCGCAAAGAACTGCCACACGCAGAAATCTATGTGCTGAATGGCCTCTTTCGTGGCCGTGAGAAATTCTATTATGATTTCAATCTCAAACCGGTCTTAAACAGTCTTGAAGAAGCAACTGAATGGTCTGCTTTTGCGCAAGGCCTGGATGAAGAACTGTCTGCGGCTTTGCACTTTGATACAGGCATGCATCGTCTGGGCATGTCTATTGAAGATGCGCTGCAGACTGGTGAGTCGCCTCATTTCCTTAAGGGCATCAAGATCGATCTGATCATGAGCCATCTTGCTTGCGCCGATACGCCTGACCACGAGCTCAACTCAAAGCAACTGGATCGTTTCCAGCGGGTTTGTGAGTTGTTTCCGGGCGCCCGCAAATCCTTGAGCAACTCTGCCGGTATTTTCCTGGGAGCTGATTACCATTTCGACATGGTTCGCCCAGGCATTGCGCTTTATGGAGGAAACCCAGTTCCTGATGATAGCAACCCGATGCTTCCGGTTGCGCATGTTCTGGCAGAAATCATAAGTTTGCGTGAAGTTCCGCACGGCGATCCTGTGGGTTACGGGGCTTCCCGAGTAACACCGCGAAAAAGCCGAATTGCAACCATAAATGCAGGCTATGCGGATGGTCTACACCGACTGGTTGGCAGCTCTGACGACCAGCCTATCGGCGCACGGGTTTATATAGGCGGGCACTTTGCCCCCATCTTTGGCCGTGTCTCTATGGACATGATTGCGGTTGATGTGACGGATATTCCTGAGGAACACCTTTCGCGCGGTGCTCCGGTTGAGATTATGGGTGCACATGTAAACGTGGATGAATTGGCAAACTTTGCTCAAACCATCCCATATGAATTGCTGTGTAGCCTTGGAGCACGCTATACACGCCACTATAAACGCTAGCGAGCTAAACACTGGCAGGAACCTGAATTCGATATGGCGAAACGCTCCCTTTCATTTGTCTGCCAATCTTGTGGGGCAACCACACTCAAATGGGCAGGCCGCTGCGAATCTTGCGGTGAATGGAACACAATTCAGGAAGAGCAAGAGGCCAGCGGTATCGGAGCTGGACCAAAAACCGCTTCGCGTTCCAAAGGACGCGTTGTCCCATTGGTCGGGCTTTCGGGTGAGACCAAAGACGCTCCAAGAATTATCACAGGCGTCGCCGAACTGGACCGCGTGACTGGCGGCGGCTTTGTGAAAGGGTCTGCTCTGCTTGTAGGCGGTGATCCTGGAATCGGTAAATCCACCTTGCTGACACAAGCCAGCGCACATCTCGCTTATCAAGGGCACAACATCGTTTACATCTCTGGTGAGGAAGCGGTGGATCAAGTGCGCTTGCGTGCAGAGCGTCTTGGCCTGCGCGATGCTCCGGTTCAACTGGCTGCTGAGACAAGTGTTGAAGATATTCTTGCAACTCTGGAAGCCAAGAAGGGCGATGAACGTGCTCATCTTGTAATTCTGGACAGTATTCAGACACTGTGGACGGAGATGGCCGATTCTCCTCCGGGAACGGTGACACAGGTCCGCGCCTCTGCGCAGGCGCTGGTTCGATTTGCCAAGAAAACCGGAACAACGGTTGTTATTGTTGGTCATGTCACAAAAGATGGCCAGATTGCTGGTCCGCGTGTTGTAGAGCATATGGTTGATGCCGTGCTCTATTTTGAAGGTGATAACGCGCATCAGTATCGCATTTTGCGAGCCGTGAAGAACCGCTTCGGCCCAACCGATGAAATTGGCGTCTTCGAGATGTCCGATATGGGGCTACGAGAAGTAAAGAATCCCAGTGCTATGTTCCTCAGTGAACGAAGCGCAACTGCTCCAGGTTCAGCCGTGTTTGCCGGGATAGAAGGTACGCGGCCTTTGCTGGTCGAAATGCAAGCACTTGTTGCACCCTCCCCCCTTGGCACACCACGCCGGGCGGTGATCGGGTGGGACAGCGCGCGCCTTTCCATGATTTTGGCCGTGCTTGAAGCGCGTTGCGGTGTTAAGTTTGCGCAACATGACGTTTATCTGAATGTCGCTGGTGGACTGAGAATTAATGAGCCAGGAGCTGACCTCGCCGTTGCGGCAGCTTTAATCTCATCGCTTAGTGGGGTTGCTCTTCCTCTCGAATGCGTCTATTTCGGCGAAATCAGTCTGTCTGGTGCAGTTCGACCAGTTGCTCAGGCAGCTTCCCGATTAAAGGAAGCTCAGAAGCTTGGATTCGGTCAGGCGGTTATCGCCGACGGGAATATGAAAGAAGGCTCCAATGCTCTCGGTCACGTTAAAGGACTTGAGGAGCTGGGAGATCTGGTGGCAAATATTGTTGCCAGTGCACAGAAAATGGAAAACGCTTAAGGGTTTAACCTAGGCTGATTTTAACCGGCAGGCATTTTTGTTGGTTTGCCTGCCAGTCAAACAAGGGACTTGTGTCGACAGATGCCGATCACACTCTTAGACGGAATTCTACTGGTTATCATGCTGATCTCTGGCGTTCTTGCTATGATTCGCGGGTTCGTGCGTGAGGTGCTTTCTATTGCATCATGGGTCGCAGCAGCAGTCGCCGCCTATCTTTTTTATGGAAGCCTGAAACCATTTGTGTTGCAGCACGTAACCAATGACACACTGGCAACTGCCATTGCTGCAGGTGCTGTATTCCTCGTGACATTGATCGTGGTGAGCTACATCACCATGCGCATTTCAGACTTCGTGCTGGATAGCCGAATTGGCGCGCTCGACAGAACCCTCGGTTTTGTTTTTGGTGCAGCCCGCGGCTTCCTGCTTGTGGTTGTTGCGCTGCTGTTCTTTAACTGGTTTGTGCCAGAGCCACGCCAGCCAAACTGGATCATGGATGCCAAGTCCAGACATCTGCTGGTGACCAGTGGCCAAAGTTTGGTTGCCGCACTGCCGGAAGATCCTGAACGCGCAATTATGGACCAGATTCGTAAGCAGGGCGGTACGACCGGCTCTGCAACAGGCGCATCCAGTGATGAAGAAGCCCGTTACTCCCCAAGTGAGCGGCGCGGACTGGACCAGCTGACGGCCTCCGGCGAAGGCCGGAACTAAGCTTAATTTTGATATTTGGCCCAAGTAAGAACCAAGGAGTGATGCCATGAGCAGTGGCGTATCAAACAATTCTGCCGCTTTAAAAGAGCTACAGGCAGATTTTGACGGCGATACCCTGCACGAGGAATGCGGTGTTTTTGGCATTCTTGGACATGATGATGCAGCAGCACTGACGGCTCTGGGGCTTCATGCGCTTCAGCACCGCGGACAGGAAGCTGCAGGCATTGTGACATTTGATGGCGATCAGTTCCGCTCAGAACGTCATATGGGTCTTGTGGGTGATCATTTCACTCAGCAGGAAACCATCGACAACCTGAAGGGTCCGTACGCAATCGGCCATGTGCGCTATTCCACCACTGGTGAAGCTGCACTGCGCAATGTGCAACCGCTGTTTGCTGAGCTTGATGGTGGCGGGATTGCAATCTGTCACAACGGCAATTTCACCAATGCGATGACCGTACGCCGTCAGTTGATCAAGGACGGTGCGATCTGCCAGTCCACGTCTGACAGTGAAGTGGTTCTGCAGCTGGTTGCCCGTTCTCGCGAGAAAAAGATCGTAGATCGCTTCATCGAGGCTATCAGCCAGATGGAAGGTGCTTATTCTCTTGTCGCACTGACCCGTAAAAAGCTGATTGGTGCGCGTGACCCTTATGGAATTCGCCCATTGGTTCTTGGCGATCTGAATGGTGCTCCGATTTTTGCAAGTGAAACATGTGCGCTGGACATCATTGGCGCTAAGTTCATTCGTGAAGTTGAGAACGGCGAGGTTGTTGTTTGTACGCCGGGTGGTATCGAAAGCTACTTCCCGTTTGGAAAGCGTCCTTCCCGTCCAGATATCTTCGAGTACATTTACTTCTCCCGCCCGGACAGTGTTTTGAATGGTCATTCCGTTTATGACGTTCGTAAGCGTTTTGGGCGCGTGCTGGCGCAGGAAAGTGCTGTAGAAGCAGATGTGATTGTTCCGGTTCCAGATTCTGGTGTTCCTGCAGCTCTTGGTTTTGCAGCCGAAAGCGGTGTTCCGTTTGAGCTTGGCATCATCCGCAACCACTATGTGGGCCGCACGTTTATTGAGCCGACACAGCAGATCCGTACGCTTGGTGTTAAGCTCAAACACTCTGCCAACAGAGCGCAGATTGAAGGCAAGCGTGTGGTTCTGGTGGATGACAGCCTTGTACGCGGCACCACCAGTGTGAAAATCGTTCAGATGATTAGAGATGCTGGCGCGAAAGAAGTTCACTTCCGTCTGGCCTCACCGCCAATCAAATTCTCCGATTACTATGGCATCGATACGCCGGTTCGCGAAAAGCTGCTGGCTGCCAAGTATGATCTTGAAGGCATGCGCAAATACATTGGCGCAGATACCCTTGCCTTCCTGAGCATTGACGGCGTCTACCGTGCCATGGGCCATGAAAATGGCCGTGACAACGAGAACCCGCAGTTCACTGATCACTGCTTTACCGGGGACTATCCGACCCCGCTTACAGATCTGTCTGACGATGTGGACACACGTCAGGCTCCCCGCCTTGTAGAAACTGGTTAAGTTCAATGAGTTCGAAAAGACTTGAAGGTCGTGTTGCTGTTGTCACGGGAGCTTCCCGTGGCATTGGCTACTTTGCTGCTAAAAAGCTTGCTGAAGAAGGTGCGCATATTGTTGCGATCGCACGGACTGTTGGCGGACTGGAAGAACTGGATGACGAAATCCAGAAGGCCGGTAGTTCAGCTACGCTTGTGCCAGTTGACCTGACTGATTTCGACGCGATTGACCGTTTGGGTGCTGCTATCTTTGAACGCTGGAAAAAGCTCGACATTCTTGTCGGTAACGCCGGTATTCTCGGCCCGACTTCTCCATTGGGTCATGTGGACCCGAAGAAGTTCGATGACGTGATGAAAATCAACGTGACTGCGAACTGGCGTCTTATTCGTTCGCTTGATCCACTGCTACGTCAGTCCGATGCGGGCCGTACGGTCTTCCTGACCTCAGGAGCGCCACACAAGTGTCGTGCCTATTGGGGGCCGTACTCCATGTCAAAAGCGGCTCTAGAGGCGCTTGTACGCACGTATGTGAACGAAACGCAGAAGACCAGCGTTCAATCCATGCTCATCAATCCAGGCCCGATGCGGACTGGCATGCGTGCAAAAGCAATGCCGGGCGAAGACCCAAAGACCCTGCCGCATCCTTCTGAGATCTCTGAGGACATCGTGCGCTTCTGTCTTCCAGAAAGCCAGGAGAATGGTCGCCTCTATGATTTCCCTAGCAAAGAACTATGGGACTTCGTGCAGCTGACCAGCTAAACGGCATAAGCCTACAAATACGAAAAAGCCCCGGTGATGAGCCGGGGCTTTTTTGTTGTGCAATCTGAGGTGCTTTAGATGAAGCACTTATCAGTTAGCGCTTTGGTTTGATCAAATACACCTGGGCAAGCAGCAACAACTTTACAGCCGTTCATGACTGCGTTGGCGACGTCAATTTCCTGACACTTCCCGCCAGCTTCTTCCAGAAGGAGCAAACCTGCCATGCAGTCCCAGGAGTTCATGTGCTCTTCGATATAACCGATGAGACGGCCAGAAGCAGCATATGCCAGCATAAGACCACCGGACGCGTTGCGGAAAAAGATCCCGCCTTCATCCAGCAGTGCATCAACTGCGCTTTTGACAGCCTGATTGCGCCCGCGTGCACTGAAGCCCAGACCGATTGACCCATTGGACAATGAATCGCTCGTGGACACTTTCATTGGCGTACCGTTGAGTGTTGCCCCTTTGCCTTTTTCAGCTGCAAACAGTTCATCAGCACATGGATCATAAGTGACGCCAATGTATTTCTCGCCATTTTTGACGCAAGCAATGATCACACACCACTGTGGAATGCCGGAGACAAAGTTCGCCGTACCGTCTATCGGGTCGATGATCCAGGTATACTCAGAAGTACCCGGTTTGGGATCACCCTCTTCTCCCACGATGCTGTCATCTGGAAATGCTTCGGCAATGGCTTTGCGGACAAGAATTTCAGTATCGCGATCGGCCTCAGAGACCATGTCCTGATGACCTTTACTCTCAATATTGAGGGTCTCCAAACGCGTAAAATATTCGTGCGCATAGGCACCAGCGCGCTTAACCAGAGCGTTGGCAAACGTAAAACGGTCTTGTGACATGATAATCCTATTAAATGTAGGGAATGCGGAAAGAGAGCGCGATTAAAAGCAGATTCAGGAAGAATTGCAACTTATTAGCGGCACTGACTGATACTTCTAGAGAAAAATTCAAGTACGCGACAATGTTCAGAACCCTGACAGTTCCTGGTTCTCTGGGATTTGGCAAAATAAAAGGGCAGCTGACTGCTGCCCTTTTATGAAATTAAGTGAAAGCGAAATCACCTTCTCTTCTTGTGGTATGGATTGTCGCCCTTTCTATAGGACAGACGAATGGGCGTTCCTTTGATGTCAAAACGCTCGCGAATACCATTCACAAGATATCGGGTGTAGCTCTCCGGCAGATTGTCTGGCTTGGAGCAGAACACCACGAAATGCGGTGGACGCGTCTTTGGCTGTGTCATGAAACGCAAGCGTACACGACGTCCAGACACTGCTGGCGGCGGATGGTGGATCAGAACACCTTCCAGCCAGCGGTTGAGGCCAGATGTACCAACGCGCTTGTTCCACATCTCGTAAGACCGGAAAACAGCCTGCATGAGCTTATCGAGGCCCTGCCCGTTGATGCCGGACATGGTGACAATCTCAACACCACGTAGCTGATTCAGATAGCGTGCTTGTGAATCCTTGATATGACCCCAAGCATCCTCACGATCCTCAATCAAATCCCACTTATTGAGTGCAATAACGATTGCGCGACCTTCACGGGCACACAGATCGATGATCTGCAAGTCCTGCTTCTCGAAAGAGATGGTGGCATCGAGCGTTACAACAACAACTTCAGCAAACTTGATTGCGCGAAGGGCGTCCGCAACGGAGAGCTTTTCCAGCTTTTCCTGAACGCGTGCTTTTTTGCGGATACCTGCAGTGTCGAACACCTTCACATGGTGATCCTGCCATTCCCACTCAACAGAGATACTGTCGCGTGTGATGCCAGCTTCAGGTCCGGTCAGAAGGCGCTCTTCACCCAACATCTGGTTGATGAGAGTAGACTTGCCTGCGTTTGGACGGCCAACAATTGCCATGCGCAAAGGGCGTTCGAGTGTGCCAACCGGCTCGTCGATCTCTTCGTCCTCTACATCAACATCTGTACGTGCTTCAGTAAATTCGGAAGAACCTTCCATCTCGTCTGCAGCATCTACAATCGGGCGCAGAAAATCATAAAGCTCGGACAGGCCTTCTCCGTGTTCCGCAGAAAGAGGAACAGGATCACCCAAACCAAGCGTGAACGCATCATAGAGACCGCCATCGCCTGCTTTGCCTTCCGCCTTGTTGGCGCAAAGAATTACAGGGGTGTCGGCTCGGCGAAGAAGGTTCGCAAAGTGCTCATCAAGCGGCATCAAGCCAGCGCGTGCATCAATAAGGAATAAGCATGCATCCGCATCCCGGATTGCTTCTTCTGTTTGAGCGCGCATACGCCCTTCGAGACTTGCTGCCTCTGCTTCTTCCAGGCCGGCAGTATCAACGATCTTGAATCGCAGATCGCCCAAGCGTGCATCACCGGACCGACGGTCACGGGTCACACCTGGGGTATCATCAACAAGCGCTAAGCGCTTGCCTACAAGGCGATTGAAGAGCGTCGACTTGCCAACATTAGGTCTGCCAATAATGGCGACTGTCGCAGTCACGCGAATACTCCTCGTCTGGTATGCAGCATTTAGAGTAGTTCGCCTTATGCGCCCTACTCTAAGCTTTTATTTTTTAACGTATCCCAGTTTCGAAAACCGGTATCCACTTTCCGTAGGACACGTTTAGTTCAGCGCTGCAACCGCTCCGTCACTGGTAAGGACGACCATACGTCCACCAGCGACAATTGGTGATACAAATACGCCACTGGTCACTTTCCGCGATGCGGATGCCTGACCGGTTTTTGCATTCACAGATGCAAGATAACCGTTGCTGGACATGGCGATCAGCTGGCCGTTGGCCAGAATTGGACCTGCCCAGTTGACATTCTTGGCGTCGCTTTCGCCAGTTGGCAACTTGGCACTCCAGATAAGGTTGCCGGTCTTACTTGAGATTGCATGCAATTTGTCATCCAAGCCGATCAAGAATACCGTACCGCCGGAAACAACCGGAGTATGTACGGCACCAAAATCAGCCTCCCACAAACGCTCGCCATCTTTCAGAGCAATGCCCAGTGTGCGTCCAGCAACGGAGGTTGCAATAACCTTGTTGCCTTCAATGACCGGGCTTGCAGAAACATCTGTCAGGCCAGAGAGCGCGCGTGTACGGAAGGACCGTGCAACGGTATCGATCCATTTAGGCTCACCGCTGTTAATGTCAAGTGCCATAACCTCGCCTGAGGAAAACGGCACAACAACAGTGTTGCCTGAAATTGCCGGATTTGCAGAGGAAAGCAGGCCTGCTTGCTCTGCGATGCCAGCGAATGACCATGCCTGTTCCCCATCTGACTGGTTGAGGCCGATCACTTCATTGTCTTGTGTTACAACGACAACTTTGCCATTGGCCGCTGCTGGCGCACCGCGAACCGGTGTTTCCAGTTGCTTGGTCCAAAGGACGTTGCCACCTTTATCAAGTGCATAAACATTGCGGTATGCGGTTGCGACAAAGATCTTGCCGCCGTCAAGCACGACACCACCACCTGCGGCAACTTCATTCTCGCCTTCCAGACCCAGGTTCTTTGTGAAGACCTTGGCGCCACCAGTTGTCAGAGCAACGAGGTTGCCATCCGACTTATAGACGTAGATGCGCTGGCCATCAGAAACCGGACGCGCAGCGGTGCGCGGGTTGCTGGAGCCGATACCAAAGAAGCCGGGAGAACGGACCTGACCGATGCTCGACGACCATGCAACACCACCGCTCACATTGATTGCGATGTTGCCCGGATCATTGCTCTTAGGACCAGCAGCGGTTGGCCAGGTTGACCCACCTGTCGCCGCACCGATCTTGGCATCTCCACCTGTTGCAGATGGCTTTAATGCGCCTTGATACAGTGGCTGACGGTCTCCCTCAAGAAACTCATCATCGCCGCCGAATGGATTTAGACTGGAAAGAGAAGAACAACCAGCCAGCGTCAGCGCAAGCGCGCCGGTTCCAATCAAAGCCTTCCAAGACTTTCTTTTGGTCTCGCTCACTTATTCAGTCCCCTTTTCGTCTTTGCCCAATGCAGAGGTAATTAGTTCAAGATAAATTTGTGCGCGTCCGGAAACATCTGACGGAGCAGCTGCATCATTCACAACTTCGCTGAAGCGCGTGCGAGCTGCATCCAGATTACCAGCCTTGTACTCAGCTGCACCCAGAATTTCCAATGCAGAAAAACGCCATGTGTTACCAGCAACAGCCAGGACTTCTGTGTGTTTTTTCACCGCGGCAAGGTCACCGTTATCCAGCAGCAGATAAGCAGCGCGGATATTGGCGAGGCCCTTGTAAATGATTGGTGTGGCACTGTCAGCGGCGACCGCTTCAAAAGCCTTGATGGCTTCGTCAGGTTTACCTTCCAGTGCCAACTCGGTTCCAATGCGCATCTTGGCCATCATAGGATAACCGCCAATGCTGCCTTCCATGGAAACGAAAGCTGCCTGCGCTTCGGTGTAGTTACCTGCGTCTGAAAGCTTGATAGCCTCCAGAAATTCAGTGCCTGCAGCCTGAGACTGTTTGTTCTGCCAGTACTCATAGCCGCGAAAACCTGCGGTACCTACAACGATAAGACCTGCTGTCAGGTATACAACCGGAGCAAAGCGCTTCCAAAGCTTTGAAAACTGGTCGCTTCTTACTTCTTCATCGACTTCGCGAAAAATGTCGGACATAACTTCAAATGTTCCTGCAGCAACGATTCTTAGGTTCGTGGTATCCCAATGGGCGGCGTCACATTAAAACTAAGAGAGCCGCAGGCAAACCTCTTTCTCTACCTCTTTCAACCGATTAGTGGCTTTATTAGGGCAATGAAAGAGTTTTCCCTGCCAACATTTACAAGTGTAATTGCCGAGAGAGACCACTTTGATGTCTGTCTTGAAACCTTACCCCATGCAAAAGGTCAAGCTATGATCGGTACCCCGATCAAAATTGCATGTAGTTTCCACACGAACAGGCCGTAGAAAATCAAACCGAGGCCTACGGAAATCACATCGTTTCGCGTTGCGTTTGGGTAGTCCCGGCTTGGTGGATTGATACGCTCACGGCGGGCAATGGTAATTCTGACAAGAATTGCCCAGATCAAAAATGAGCCAAACAATAGTACAGAGTAAGGTTCCCCGTTTGCAAACAAGTGAGCCACAGCCCAAAGCTTTGTTGCATTGATCAACGGGTGCTTGGTGACGCGTGTGATATTACCCTTCAATTGAGAGGCAAAGAAGAGTGGAAAAACAGGCAGCATCAACAGCATGGTGACGTGGCGACCCCAGCTTGGTGCGACATACCATGGCGCATAATCACCATTCCAGGCGGCACCGAAGCCATAGACGATTGCGACCAGAGCACCCAATGAAATGAGCGTGTACAGTCCGCGATATCCGTTGAACGACAGACGTTGAACCAACGTGTCCCGAAGCGCCGAGAACGACGGGATCAAATGCACCGCAAAAAATGCGGTGAGGCCTGAAATCAATAATGCCATAAATTGTTCTCCCCCAAGATCAATTGAGGGCAAAGGTATTTCACAGAGTGCTCAATTGCAAAACAATCTTTGGATCAGTCAAAATACTCAGCCTAAAGCAAAACCGGGTGCGCAACTGATCAGTCACGCACCCGGTTTTGCTGAAACACTCGCGATTTGAGAGTTTGCTTAAGTCAGGATCGGCATACCGATCAGCAGTGCATGCAGTTTCCAGACAAACAAACCGTAGAGGAGCATGCCCAACACAACGCTGATGATGTCATTGCGCAGAGCGTGTGGGAACTCTTCGACTGCAGTGTTTTTGCGATTGAATTTCTTCAAGGAGATCCGCGCCCAGATCGCCCAGACAAGAAAGCCACCGAACAAAGCAACGGAATATGGCTCACCATTGACCAGTAAATGGGAGATTGCCCAGATCTTTACTGCCAGAATAACGGGGTCTTTGGTCCACTTGGCGATGTTACCGCGAATAAACTTCGCAAAAACCAGAATGAAGACTGGTAAGAGCAATGTCATAGCCAGATGACGTAGCCAGAATGGCGTTATGTACAGCGGAAACAGGTCTTCCTCACGCGCCAGAACAAAGCCGTAGATCATGGAGAAAAGGCCTGTCAGCACGATCAGTGAGTAGATCGCCCGGTATGGATTCAGTCCAATGCGCTGAACGACTGAGTCACGAAACCCAGGAAAAGATGGGACGAAGTGAATTCCCAGAAAGATGAATAGCCCAACTAATAACAGCGTCATCGAGTGACCCTTTAGATTTGTATTTTACGTTAAAGCCCTTAGATAGGCTTGTGCACTGTGACCATACGCGGTGAAATATCAATAAGCCTGACCGTCGCTGCGTAAGGTGTTTTATACATTTACCCAATTCTTTTTCGCAGAACCCTTGAGCTCATGCTGCTTTTCTCGCTAAATCAGGGTGAGTTGTTTATCTGCATATATCATAACTTGACTGTTTGACTCCTATATTTGCGCAAGATCTAAGGTTTCACAAACAGAAACAGTGCCTGGAAAGTTCTATGTCCGAAAGTGACAGTGCAACAGAAACTAGTGAACGTCGCCGCGTTCGCCGTCGGCGTACGCTTAAGGAAGGGCGCATTGTTTTCGCGAGCCAGTCGATGGTTTTCGACTGTGTTATTCGTGATTTGTCCGATTTCGGTGCCCGCTTGAAGATGGAAACAACGATCGATATTCCCGATGAGTTTACACTCTATCTGGTTCATCTGCGCCAGCGCGTGCAAACCGAAGTCCGCTGGAGGACAGCGGATACACTGGGTGTAGAGTTTGTGGGCGAAAAAGAAACCGTTTCCAGCCTGATGAAAATCTAATCCACTCCCTTAAACGCCCACTATGTTGGGCGTTTTGTTTTGCTTGCACAGTTTCTCAATTCGCGCTCATACTGACTACCTGACGGTTTGGGCGGGAGATGATCTGATGACACTGGCTCTCAATGATGCAGAGAAGTTACTTCTTGCACGAAAGGCAGAACTGACAGAACTCACTGCTATCTCTGAGGGAGACCGTGCAACGGTTGCGCTTGACCAACAGTCCGTTGGCCGCCTCTCGCGCATGGACGCTATGCAACGGCAAGCGATGGCTCAAGCCAATGACCGCCAACGCACCAGAGAACTTCAGCGGATCGATAGCGCCCTGCAGCGGATCAAAGAGGAGGAGTACGGCTTCTGCCTTGAATGCGGAGACGACATTCCCGAAGCCCGGCTGCGCGTAGACCCAGCCGCTCTTTATTGCATAAGCTGCGCGAAGTTGTTTGGGTAGGGTTCAACAAAAAGACCTCACGTCACAACCAATACATTCTTTTTCAGAATGAAAAGCCAAGCTTTCAGATCTTTGTTATCTTTTTGAACACTTTCAAAAGATGTACTAATTTGGTGCCCAAACCAATCAGCAAAAACGTAAGGCATAACGTTGGGTTTCACCCCAAAGGGATCCATTTCTCCTGCCCATTGAGGTCCATGAGCATTGGTGTGTTCAATGATCACAACGCCACCCTGGTGGATTTGGTTGAGCCATGTTGTCAAAGCTTTGCGGGGGTTCCAACCTTGGTCCAATGAGTTGGAGTAAATGAAATCGAATTTATTCTTCCACTCTTCTTTTTCATCATGAAAATCCCACTCAATTGAGCGCTCAAATTGCTTTGCAGTAGGAGAAATATCAGTCCCAAAAACATCAAACTTGTCATCTTCAGACAAATAATTCTGCTCAAAACCATTTCGAGAACCATGACAGATACCCGAAAAAGATCTGTTTGATACTTCTTTGGATACGATATCTTTGACGAGCGTCAGTGTTGTCTTATCAGCCCAGATATTTTGCAACTTTTTCTTATTATAAAAAATTTACGTTTCTTTATATGTCTCATAGGAGTCATACTGGTGCAGATAAAAGTCCAAGTCGCTCTTGGGGTTATCTAGCTTAGCCTTTTTTTCTTTTTAAATAGGCGCAGAGTTGGTATTGTCATTGAAGTATCCACCCTTTGGCGAGTTCAACAGTTGGCCAGATCATCCCACTCATCATATCGCTTCTCAAACCACATGATTTTGGACTAAGTCTGTTGAAGGGCTGATACCCTGAGGATTGGGCATCGCTTAACCTTCACGCGTCTTGCATACTAACGCGCTCGCCAAATTGTACTGACACCCTTCTTATTTTCTCTTGCCCAAACAAGATCAAACTCTGAAGCCATCATTGAGAGGCCGTCTGTCTTACGGCGTAGGTCGAGGTAGATGATGCTCTGTTTTCTGGTAACTTGCTTCAATGTTTCAAAATACGTTGAAATTGGAAAATGCCAACCATAAGCGAGAAAAGACACAACGACATCAAAAGTACCATCAGGAAACGCGTTATGATCCAAATTGATAAGACTGACGTTTTCAGGTGCAATCCCATTGAGCTGCAAATTCTCGGCTGTGCGCGTCAGGTCGTTGTATATTTCTGCATGAAGCTTAAAACCATATTTGATTTCTGTGTCTTTGCCATCTTTGTCTAAGCCGACGAAACAATGATCCGCCCCATAAAGCTCCTTTAAAACGAGCAGGCCAAATCCGAGGCCGCAGCCGATATCCAGGAAACGCCCTTTCGCAGCAAGACCCGGGACGTGATCCTTCAAAATTCGGACAGCTTTGGCGATGTGTTTTCGGTATAGATGGAGGACTGCGTCTTCATCTTTGCCAATCAAATCGGTTCGCTGGCAAAGCAAGAGTTCTCTATGCTGCTCAGTTAGATACAACTCGGCATCAGGTAAATCCATTAACAACTACCTCCACATACCAATACATCAGATAGTATGAACGAACTTATGAAATTGGAAATCCGCGCAAAATTGGAAGCCGAGTTAATCACTAGATAAGAAAAAACCGGGAAAGTTGCCCTCCCCGGTTTCTGTTTAACTTATTCCCACTCAATGGTTCCCGGAGGCTTTGAGGTCACATCATAAACGACGCGGTTGATACCGCGGACTTCGTTGATGATGCGAGTTGCAGCCCGACCTAGGAATTCCATGTCATAGTGATAGAAATCTGCAGTCATGCCATCAACCGAAGTCACTGCGCGCAGGGCACAGACGAACTCGTAGGTGCGACCATCGCCCATAACGCCAACGGTTTGAACTGGCAACAGAACAGCAAATGCCTGCCAGATAGCGTCGTAGAGACCAGCTTTACGGATTTCATCCAGATAGATGGCATCTGCCTGACGCAGGATATCCAGTTTCTCACGCGTGATACCACCCGGACAGCGGATCGCAAGACCCGGACCTGGGAATGGGTGGCGTCCAATGAAGCTGTCTGGCAAACCCAATTCGCGACCGAGATCACGAACTTCGTCTTTGAACAGTTCACGAAGTGGCTCAACCAGCTGCATGTTCATGCGCTCTGGCAAGCCGCCCACGTTGTGGTGTGACTTGATGGTCACGGATGGACCGCCCGTGAAGGAAACACTCTCAATCACATCAGGATACAACGTGCCCTGTGCGAGGAAGTCCGCGCCGCCAAGCTTTTTCGCTTCTTCTTCGAACACTTCAATGAAGAGCCTGCCGATGGTTTTGCGTTTGACTTCCGGATCACTTTCGCCTTCCAGCTGACCAATGAACAGATCAGCAGCATCCACATGAACCAGCGGGATGTTGTAGTGATCTCGGAACATGGATAGAACCTGCTCCGTTTCACCCATACGCATCAAACCGTGATCAACATAGATACAAGTGAGCTGGTCGCCGATTGCTTCATGGATCAGCACTGCTGCAACAGAACTGTCAACGCCGCCAGACAGGCCGCAGATGACTTTTTTGTCGCCAACTTGCTGACGAATGCTCTCTACCGCCTGCTGACGATATTCAGCCATTGTCCAGTCGCCTGAGCAACCTGCAATCTTATGAGTGAAGTTCTCAATGAGCTTCGCACCATCGGGGGTGTGAACCACTTCAGGGTGGAACATAACACCATATTGTTTTTTGGCTTCATTTGCGTAGGCAGCAAATGGTGCACCTTCAGAGGTTGCAATTGCCTCAAAACCTTCGGGCAGCTCGACAACACGGTCACCATGGCTCATCCAAACCTGATGTTTGGAGCCAATTTCGTCCCAAACCTCATCAAATAGTGGGCTTTTCCCTTTAATTTCAAGGAAGGCGCGACCAAACTCGCGATGATCAGAGCCTTCCGCTTTGCCGCCATTCTGGACACAAAGGGTCATCTGACCATAACAGATTCCGAGGACAGGAATGCCTGCCTCGAATACGATCTGGGGTGCGCGTGGGCTCCCCATTTCAGTCGTGGATGCCGGACCACCTGACAGGATCACCGCCTTTGGATTCATCTCCTTAAAAGCAGCTTCTGCAGACTGGAACGGAACGATCTCGGAGTACACACCAGACTCGCGCACACGGCGCGCGATCAGCTGAGTGACCTGAGAACCAAAATCAATAATGAGGATGCGGTCTGTCATGCGCAGCTTCTACTCTGTGCGCATTGATTTGGAAAGGTCTTTTACGCGGAAAAATCACGGTTCCGTTAAGGGCAGATGATGTTTTTCTGTGTGCTTTGTCCGAAGGTCCAGTCAGCTACAATATCGACTGCTCGTGTTCTTCGATACGGCTCATCATTTGCCCCAATCTGATGCGCTCCTGCACATCTAACTGCGGCAGTAGATTCTTCTCAAGCTGTTCAAGTTGGGCCTCAAGAGCTCGCAAAACAACGCGTCCATCTTCTGCCAAGTTTAAACGGACAAGGCGACGATCTCGAGGGTGCTCATGTTTTTTGATAAGATTTGCTTCTGACAGGCGCTTTACAGCACGCGATACAGCCACCGTATCCAGTCCAATAACTGGCCCCAGTTCTCGTACAGACACCGCACCCATCCGCTCCAGTGCACTCAGCACGAGCCACGAGGGAAGCGATAAACCATATTGCTTCTGTAAATGCTCGGAAAGCCGGCGCTCAATAAAGCGGCCAGTCGCGATGATGCGCAGAGGCAAATAGTTCAACAACTCGACGTTATGTTCGTCTTCAAACAAACTTGCCTGTGTCGTTATTTTCGCACGGTATTTCTCCGCCATAACCCTTTGCCCTGCGTCGGATGCTTTGCTTCATTCCATTGACCGATAAGAAAACGGAAAATGGTTAAGCTGTCTTGAATATTGGTGATTTTTCCCAGGCACTAGCCCCTGAATGTGGTTTTGATGCGTTCAATATCATCTATCCACGCCTTCCTTCAGGATCAACCCGTTCCACCTTTGACGCTGATTTGCCAACCGCTTAGGCTTCATCGTGCATAGATACGAATTTGATTCGCAGAATTGCCTGTCAGCAGATCCATCCGAATGGATCTACGGGCGGCACTGCCCAACGAGGGGGTCCGTAAAAGATGACAGAGACACTGCGCGGTACACCGGACACTAACGCCCGGCAAGAAAAAATCAATGCTGCACTTGATGCTATTGCCTACCTGGAACAGGACGAGCGCTTTGATGAAGTGATCCCAGTCTATCAGGATCTTGTTGGACGCTACCCTGATGATGTCGAGCTTCTTTTCAAGATGGCAACGATTATGTTGCGCAATGGAGATTTGCGGGAATCTGTCGCCCATTTGCGTAAAGTGTTGTTCATGAAGCCAGAACACTTGGCTGCACGCTCCAACATGGGTAATGCGCTGCTTTTGCTGGGGTATCTGGAACAAGCTAAAGAAGCCTTTGATGCGGTGGTGGAAGCTGAGCCGGAGAACCGGAATGCGCTTTATGGGCTCGCAACCATTTTGATTAAGATGCATGGGCATGCAGAAGCAGAACCATATGCCCGACGCCTTGTTCAACTGATCCCAAACAGCGCCCCTGCTCTTTCACTTCTTGGCGATGCTTTGAGTGCGGAGACCAAGGCAGAAGCGGCAACCCTGAACTATCGGGCTGCGCTCAGAATTGACTCGCAATATGTTCCTGCTCTGGTTGGCCTCGCGAAGCTGCTCATCATTCGTAAAAAGAGTGAGGAAGCACTGGCGCATCTGGACAAGGCCCATGACCTGCAGCCTCGCAATGTTGAAGTGCTTGTCGCAATGGGGCACGCGTACTTGCTGGAAGAAAACACCTCCAGTGCTGTAGAGAGCTTTGAGCTGGCTCATGCGTGTGAACCTGAGAACGCGGCTGCGCTCGTTCACCTGAGCATTGGCAAGCGCAAACTTGGTCTTGTTTATGCCGGAGTTTATCACGCGGCTGCCGCATGGCGGCTTGCACCAGGCAATAAGCAAGTCAGCAACGCACTCGGCGCAGCTCTTGCAGCAGCTGGTGCCACTGATGCCGCTCGCGATGTCTTGACCTCTTCATCCAGAAACAGTCAGTTTTTGGAGGCGACTGAAGCCGCGATTAAAGAGGTCGAATATCTTGCTGAGCAAGGTTATGAGCGGCCTGTTCGTGAGGAGAAAGTTGCACCTGAGCCTTCAGAGCACAGCAAAAGCATAGAAGCCAGAGCTTTGGAAGAGGCCGGTGAAAGCGTATTTGAGGCACAGAGTGAAGATGCCGCTTCTGAAGAGCTGGCGGAAGATGTCGTCAAGGGTAAATCTGAGGTACCTGATGAGCTTGAAGAGAAAGCCTCCAGCTAATCACATGGTTTGTTTGCCGTTTCGAAGCATGTCGCATTTCATATGCGACATGCTTTTTTATTAAAGCCAAGGTGCTGATATCAAATACGTTCCATCATCGCGATGAAGAAGCCATCAGTACCGGTATGATAAGGCGTCAGAGTGATCATACCGCCATCCTTAAACAGTGGACGACGGGATGCTATTGCACCGAAATGCTCTTCCCAAACCGGCGCCAGATCAACAAGCTTGAAGTTAGCGTGTTTTTCAAGGAACGCTTTGACTTGCAGCTGATTTTCCGCTGGCACCAAAGAGCAAGTTGCATAAATCAGCTTGCCACCTGAACGCACAAAGCGTGTCGCAGTCTCTAGAACCTGCGCCTGATCTTCAACACGTCCATTCAGAGCATTTTCCGTTACACGCCACTTGGTATCTGGACGACGACGCCATACACCAGTGCCTGAACAAGGAGCATCCACGAACACGCGGTCCATCTTGCCTGCGCAGATATCAAGAGAACCGGTTTGCGGATCAATCGTCTGGATATTTCGAACCCCTGCGCGGGCCATGCGGTCATAAAGTGGTGCTAGACGCGTCTTGTGGGCATCATAAGCGTAGATCTGTCCTTTGTTCTGCATCTGCGCAGCTAAAGCGAGGCTTTTACCGCCCCCACCCGCGCATAGATCCAGAACCTGTTCACCTGGCTGAGCACCTGACAGGATAGACGCGATCTGAGAGGCCTCATCCTGCAATTCAAACCAGCCTTTGCGAAAGCTTTCTTCAGCTTGAACGTGAGGTGATTTGCGCGGCCCAATTACAGGTTCAAGACGAACGCCTACAGGAGACAAGCCACTTACTTCTGGATTAAGGTGAGACAAACGCTTGAGGACTTTTTCCTGCGAGCTTTTGACCGTGTTCACGCGCATATCAATCGGCGCACGTTCAGAAAGAGAACGCCCAACTGCCAGCGTCTCGTCACCAAAGTTATCCTGAAAGTGCGACCAGAGCCATTCTGGAACATTTGCTGAGATCTGGTCGTTATCGCCGACTTGCTTGTTTTCAATCAATGCGTCACGTTCAGCGTCTGACAGCGGTTCTGGTGCGTGACGGTCTTCTTCCATCACCTGCTCCAGCTTTTCCACCTGATTGCCCCAGCCCCAGATGTAGGTTGCCAAAACAAGCGCGCGCGCACTGTCAGATCCCATCGCCTGAGCATGGGAGAGTTTGTGGCGCAGCGCATCAAAAACCAGATTGCCGATAGCAACCCGATCACCAGATCCTGCAAACCTATGCTTGTTGCCCCAGTCCTTCAGGGCTTCCTGCACAGGACGGCGGCGCTCATTAATCTCTGTCAGCACTTCAATTGCAGCCGCAATTCGTCCACCGTCGCGCATGAATGATCCTTAATTCCGTGAATTCTATTTTACGATTTATTTGTTTGGCTTTGCAGCGTGTATGCCAATACTCAAGGCTTTTCAATAGTGCATAGCATGTGTGAGGCAAACCTCACATCAACTCATTCAACAATTTCTTGGTTGTTGCATAACTCATATATGTTGAATTTAGCAGATAACAGTAAAAATACAGATATTTACGACCTGCTTCCGCTACCTCATGACACATAGCGTATTTTAATAAAAACGTAGATCCTGCCTCGCTACTCATCAGATCACTGTAAACAATGCGTGTTGCGTTTCATGTTTTATCAGGTCTCCATCTTTCTGCTTGGCAATGCAATATTGTATTTCCTGAAAGCAGACCTCATCGGTGCTTCGATTGCATCCAACTCATCAGTTGGTTTGAAGCAGAACCACTACGTGTTTGCAGCAGGCGCATTTACCATGGATGCGTTGCTCTCTTCGGTTCTGACACTGGGATGCCTTGCTCTTCTGGAACTGGCATCTTCTGTCTCGGCAACATGGTATTACTCAGTGGTGTGCCTTTTGACATATTTAAGCATCCTGAGCTTCTTCACTCTCAGAATTCACCGATAACTACGACATAAAAAATGGCTCACCCGAAACCGGAATGAGCCATCTAAATATTAGCATTTGATTGTTATCAGGCGCTTTTTACATTGCGCAAGAAGCTTGCAATGTTGTCCCGCAACAGGTCTGCTTGCTTATTCAGGATCTGAGAGGATGACAGAACCTGACTTGCAGTTGCGCTGGTTTCTGATGCGGCAGATGATACACCCGCCATGCTTTCAGCAACATTTTGAGTGCCTACAGCTGCTTGCTGCACGTTCTCACTAATCTCAGTGGTTGCTGCCCCCTGCTGCTCAACAGCAGCTGCGATAGTTGCTGTGATATCATTGACGTCAGACATGGTTTTCGTGATCGCGCTGATCGCGCCAACAGCTTCCTGAGACGAATTCTGAATGCCTACAATCTGGCTGGAGATTTCTTCGGTCGCCTTGGAGGTCTGATTGGCCAACTCTTTCACTTCAGCTGCAACAACAGCAAAGCCTTTGCCAGCTTCGCCGGCACGAGCTGCCTCAATGGTCGCATTGAGAGCCAACAAGTTGGTTTGCTCTGCGATCGCTTGGATGAGTGTGACCACTTCGCCAATACGCTGCGCAGCACTATCCAGACTGGAGACTTTATCATTTGTGACCTGGGCCGTAGATGTAGCATCTGCGACGACTTTCTGTGTCTGACCGACCTGGCGACTAATCTCATCAATGGATGCGGCCAGCTCTTCTGCTGCCGACGCGACCGTTTGTACATTGGTAGACGCTTCCTCAGAAGAGGCGGCAGCCGTTGTTGATTGCTCAGTGGCATGCTCAGCGATGCCGGTCAGTGCCTTGGCAGAGACTTCCATTTCAGTTGAGTTATCCGCGACTGTCGTCAGACTTTCCTGAATGGTATCATCAAAGTCTGTAATGAGCTCATCAATATGCTTTTGGCGAAGTGCACGGGCTTCCTGCTCCTGTTCGGATTCACTTTGCAGATTCATGCGCTCAACTGCATTGCTGACAAAGACTTCCAAAGCCTTCGCCATCTGTCCGATCTCGTCTTTACGGTCGGTGAAGGCAACAGGCTCATCTACATTGCCCTTTGTCAGAGAGTTCATCCGTGCAGTGATACTGACAACAGGTCTTGCAATGGAGGAGCCAACGAACCAGAGGACGACGACACCAAAGGCAAGGCAGATAAGCGCCGTAATGATAGCGTTGTTTCGTGTTGCGTTGGCAGCTGCGAGCAGTTCAGACTTATCCACGGAGACAATTGCCGACCAGACCTGCTCTGTACCGCGCAGTGTCAGCGGGTAGGTCGCTATTTCCTTATCACCAAGCTCAACAACAGTTGGCTGCGTACCTGCCTCAGTGAGGAGTTGAGCAATCTCTGCTGGGATCTCTTCGCCTTTCAACTCCGAATTGGAGTGAGCTACCCATTTGCTATCGTTGCTAACGAGGCCGACAAACCCACTTTTGAATTTTCTGGAAGCTTCCAGACTTGCGATCAAACCGTTGAGGAACACGTCGCCAGTGATAACACCAATTGCATTACCATTGCTATTGAAGACAGGTGACGACATGGAGACAGCCATTACGGTGTCCCCTTGTGATTCAAAACTGTACGGCGGTGTGACAACGTCATGCCCAAGCCTGAGGGGAAGACCATACCAGCTATCAGCATCAGCTTCGTCCGCACCTGCAATACGCCACCCAACCTTGCCATCCTTGCGAGAGAAGTAAGGTGAGAAACGGCCGGTTTTCCCAGAGTAGTCCTGACCAGCGTGACTAGCATCTTCGCCAATCATATTTGGCTCGAAGGAGGTGGTCAGGCCATCAATGGACGGATTGTTGGCAAAGAAATCTCGAGCGATCTGGGCGATCTGCTCACGAGTTAGATCAGTATGGCGCAATGTATGTTCGAGTTGATCTGCAAAACTTGCCGTGATGATTTGTGCTTCGCTAATTGTTTGATTGGCCAGATCCGCTTGAACCTGGGCATTCTCAATAAGTAATTCCTGACCGGCCTCTTCTGAGGAATTGGACATAATGACGGAAACAACTGTGATAAGTGCAATAAAGCCAAGCAAAAACACGGCATTCGCAGCGGCGAATATCCTTAGGCGCAGTGACATGATTATTTTCCATTGAATTAGTTCAATTTATTCTCAACCTCTCTATCCCTGAAAAATTAACTGCAACTTAAGTCTAGTTCTTTTCAAAGGAAATCTAGTAATACATTTTGACGCACTCAACTGAGATCTATTTAAACCATTGCATTATATAAACTAATTACCTCAAACGAATATCCAACCAATATACAATAATAAGTTCTCTACGTGAGATCACCCTGGATATAGATGAATATTTATATTCAATATGCACGCGTCACATATCTAAAAGATCAACTATGGCACGCATTTCGATACTTCAAATTACTTTGCCGGCAAAATTTAATCTAATATATTAGCTCAGTTACGCGCCTTTGCAGCCCTAGGCCAAGAAGCGCAATTACACCCCCATTGCAGGCCAGGTCATTTACCTACCTTCTAAATGGCCGTTTCGGCCGTGGCTATGACAAAGCACCAGCTGAACTGAAGCCAACCATCCTCACCGTCTCAAGGCTGGAACATGCTGCTCGCTCAGCGAGAAGCAATCAATCTTAGAGCCCTTTCAACCCAAATCACGGAGCACCCAAATGGCAGATGCAGGCGGCGTAGCAGTCGATCAACTCAGAGCCTTTGTAGAGTGCATTGAGCGCCTCGAAGAAGAAAAGGCTATCCTCGCAGATGACATCAAGGACGTTTACGCAGAAGCCAAGGGCAATGGCTTTGACGTGAAAGTCATGTGCAAAATCGTATCCCTTCGCAAACGCAAACCTCATGAGCGCGAGGAAGAAGAAGCGATCCTCGGTCTCTACCTCGACGCCCTCGGCATGACAGAGCCGATGAACTTCATTCCGTTGCCAGAGGGCAACTACATCAACCTGACACACCCGGCCTCCTCCAGGATCACCTGGCGTACTCTGGGCATTGTGTTGGGCCGCGTGGCTGCCTGCACAATCTGACGGATACGTTCCTTTCGCAGGCGCAGTTCAACATAATGGCAGCGCGGTTCACACCGCGCGCTCTCCGGCCCTTGATGATGACGACCGGCCTGCAGGTCATCCTGGCACATCTGGCCTACACGGAGGCCGAATGCGATCAGGCTCAAACATTGCTGCACCGTCCAACCGGCGGCCTGTGTGAGCTGGCAAAAGCTTTGAGTGAGCTCATTCCGCGCCCGGACAAGCTAAGCATGGTTGAAACCGCCAAGCTGGAGGAGATCCGCCGAGCAGCGGTAACGACCACCCTCAACCAACTCTCCCGCAGAAGCATGTCAGGTCCAACCCTGCCATTAACCTCCACCATCATACCCCAAAGCCCTGAAATGGCCGCTCTGGACTGGGTGGAGATGATGGAAGAGAGCTGTGCAAACTTCCAACCGAAAGGGGTAGCCGCATGAACCCGATCGAACTTCTCACCACAGCAGAACCCGCAGACCGCCTGAGAATTTCCCCGCAAACCCTAAACATATGACGTTGCAAGGGAACGGGACCTGCGTTCTGCAAAATCGGACGTACTGTGCGCTACACCACTGAAGCGCTTCAAGGGTACCTTATCCAAAACACCTGCAGGCACACGGGAGGTTGAAACCTCCCCCTGATACCAGTCGCGTGAAACAGCATCCAGAAAAAGGAGGCCAATCCAGGGAAAACCAAAGCGCTGACAGCGCTTAAGAAAATCAATACTGAAATTTTCACAGATTTACACCGAATGACTCATACATGTAAAATATACGAAGAACAACTCTACCCAATATAGGTAATGATTAAATATATTAATGAATACTATTTATGTAATTAAATATTGCAAGAATCATATTTAATTTTATACTTACATGATTGCTTTTATATTAAAGGATGTAGAAAATGTGTAAATTATGCATGATGGATCAACTACATGTAACTGCAGAAAGTATATCCTACAACTCAAGTGTCACGGAGCAAAAAGCGGCCCTCAGCGCGCAAGCTGCCGATCAGGTTACAACTCAGGTCGAGGAGGCGGATTTCTTAGCAAATACTCTAGTCTTGAATGAGGGAGAAGATGCTGACGCAGGGCCCTCGACGCAATACCTCATTGCTGCAGGGGATAGCTTTTCAGGTACACTTGAAACCAATGGGGACCGCGACTGGGTGGCGATCGACCTTAGTGCGGGATCAAATTATACGATCAACCTTAATGGGAGTGGATCTGCGCCGGTTACAGATACTTATTTAAGAATATACGACGCATCAGGAAACCTAGTTGCGTTTGACGATGACGGCGGGTCTGGTTTAAATTCATCTTTAGACTTCATGGCATCCACGTCAGGCAGATTTTACATCAGCGCCGCTGCCTACTCAGATGGGCAGACCGGAAGTTATACTGTCAGTGTGGAGGAGACCTTGCCTCCATCACCGCTGGATGCGCTCGATTGGGGTGGTTCAGCTGTAGATACAACAAATATTTCTGTCTACTTTGCGCAAGCTGGTGAAGTTTTTGATGGCCAAAGTTCAGATGGTTGGACGCAGGCGCAGATTGATGGTGCGATGGCGTCGTTAAACGACTTATCGCAAGGGACAAATCTCACTTTTTCGGTAGCAAGCAGCTCAAATAATGCAGAGTTTAAATTTGTAACATCTGCCTTTGGCGGAAGTACTTATGCCTATATGAATCCTCCGAGTGAAGCAAATCCAGGCGTAGCCGTTTTCAATACCTCTAATATGAATTTAGCAAACCTAGATCCAGGCTCACTTGAGTACTTTGTGTTTCAGCATGAAGTTGGTCATGGACTGGGTATGTCGCACCCTCATGATACTGGGGGCGGTTCCAGTGTGATGAACGGGGTTTCTAGCTCACGCGGGGATTACGGTGACTTCAATCTCAATCAAGGTATCTATACCATGATGAGCTATAATGTCGGCCACGCAGAGCTTTATCCGGAATGGCCGAGTGATTATGGCGCGACGGTGGGCCCTATGGCGTTCGACTTGGCGCTTCTACAGGAGAAATACGGAGCAAAAGACGCGAATATAGATAATAATACATATCTCCTACCAGAACTTAACGGTTCGGGCACATTTTATTCGTGCATCTGGGACACCGGCGGCATCGATACAATCGCGTATACGGGCTTCAGCAGCGTCAACATCTCGCTTGTAGCCGCTACTCTTGATTACAGCAGCACAGGCGGTGGTGTACTTTCCTATGCAGAGGGTGTGCGCGGAGGGTATACCATCGCCAATGGTGTTGAGATAGAAAATGCTTCTGGTGGCGCTGGCAGTGATACTGTGGTTGGAAACTCCTTGGAGAATGTACTTCAGGGCTTCTCCGGCGATGATTTCCTTGATGGAGCTCAAGGAGATGACCTTTTAGAAGGTGGTGCGGGACGTGATACCTTTAGTTTCACGAGTATAGGTGACACTGACACTATTGCTGACTTTCAGGACACAATTGACTTTATTCAGCTCGGCTCTGAATTTGGCGCGGACTCCTTTACAGAGCTGTCTTTGACCAATAGAGATGCCGACGTCATTGTCGCCTTTGAAGATAGTGAGATCATTTTACAAAATACGGATCTCTCACTTATTGGTGCCGAGGACTTCATCTTCGTATAATTTAGAATCCCAACATTGGGGTGTAAGGTGAGCGTTTGGTGAAGGCGACCTACCAACCAGCAATGGGCCTTGTTACGCTGACTTTGCAGCGTAACACCACGGCATGAGGTCGGTGATCTTGTGATCAACGATTTAGGTCAGAACCAACGTGAGCCAGGCATGAGGGGCCCACATTGTTGAGCTTGGCTGTTTCGATGAAGGTATAGGCGATTGCCGCAGCTTTGCCGCCACCTTCTGATCCCATGAAGAGATAATTTTTCCGCCCAAGAGCCACAGGTCTCATTGCTCGGTCGTGTTGTTGTCGAGCTCCAGTGACCCATTGTCGAGATAAAGCCGTGTTTTGGGCGGCCGCGTGAGGGCCAGAAGTCGACGTTCATGCATTTCCATCAAGAGTTGAAATCGCCTGATCGAAGGCCTTTATGTGAACGACCTTGGTGCAGAAGTTCCTACTGACCTTAATCAGATAGACGATCAAATCCTAGCTTAGGACTGGGCGTCTGAAGGTAACCGTATTGAGGCTCTGCACTTTAATGAAAGTGGTCAAAGCTACTCATTGGGAGGCTGTTAGCAGACGACTTTTAATTCGCGTAGATGAGATGGAACTACTTCTTCTTGGATGCTCAGCAATTAAACATCGGGCTTTTGGGCCTCCCTTTTATGGAGTGCATCGAGTGCTTAACGTTGTCTTATCGCATACCTCATTGCATTAGACGCGAGAACAACTGATATCTGGCGAATACCATTGTGGTTGGGCATTTGTTGAATCCGTTTTTTACAGGTTAAACTGTTCTCTGTGCTCAACTGCAACCAGCCTGACACGGCTTTTGATACTCATGCGACCAACATCACAAAGTTGGACCTCATTTTATAGTGCGCTGCAATAATTTCTCCACTGCTCCGTAAGGGCCTAGACGCGCGCGAATGTGCCGGAGAGCCTGTCGAGCCAGACCGAAAAACCCAGTTCCTGCCCGCCCTCAGCTATGGCCCGGACCTTGAGCTTATGCCCCCCTGAGCGAGGCGATGGCACCGGCGTCGAACTTAAAAGGCATGCAGCAGGCAAAATCTCTTCCCCGCACTTTTTGAGCAGGGAAGACACTGTATTGGCTATCGAAAAACTATGCGGGCTCAGCCAGACAAAAATCACGGCGTAGAACGCATTTTAAATTCCTGTGAGACTGCGCGTATTTTTGTTGGGGCAAACCCAATAATTCGGCGTTCATCCTGTGATCAAAACTATTTTGCATTTGAGTCGGATCAACCCGTAAATGGTCAAGGAAGGCGTCTTTCGGTAGCACCATTGTTTGTAGGTGAGATGTAGCGATCACATCGGCAGACTGAGTGTTATCGGTTAGAAGAGCTGTTTCGCCAAAAAACTGACCTTGGCCCAAAACGCCCAGAACATCACCAGAAGCGGCATGGCGCACTTCCGCCTCGCCTTCGATGATCACAAAACCCGTGTCTCCCTTTGCACCAGCCTGCAAAACAGTTTCGCCCTTGCTAAACAGCATATACTCATAGGATTGCAAGAAATTATAGAGTTGGGTGCGTTGCGCAAACGTTTGAAGATTGTCCGCCAAGTCTCTCATATCCAACATCATAGGGATGAAGTTCCCCCCCAAGTGTGGGGCATATTGCATATCTCCAACAGGCTTGAAACCGACACGGGTTACAAGTTTGCTGATAGCCGGGTTCGTTGGCGCGATGACATGCGTAATGTCGTTTGAAACGGCGAAAATCGCCGATAACGAAATCAGGTGCAGTGCAATACCGAGCGAGCGCTGTGCTTCACGAACACAGAACATGCCCACACTCATCATATTGACGTTCTCCTTTGGCAGGTGCTGACGAAAATCGTAATAATTGTCCGCAGGGACGCCTGCTGGGGAATCGACGTTAATCCTTAGCGCGCCAATAATCTTGTCGTCTCGCATCGCCAGCATGTTTCGCGTGGTCGATAACATGTCGAACTTGTCAACAATCCTCTGGTCGTTGGTCGGCTGAAACAGCTTTTCCTGCAAACAGAACAAGTCATAACGCAACTTCAGAATGCTATCGATCTGTTCTGGATCTTTGGTGATGCTCACTCGGATGGGCATGACGCTTCTACCTCATCGCGAGTGCTGCAAGCTTGTACCTGGACCAAACATTCCCCACGGTGCAACATTGTTGGCGTGATGTTTGGTAGGTAACGATCTTTCAGGCTGCCTGCCTCGGCCACATCCAGCAAAACATACCCTTGGTCCTTGATAAAACCGGCTAAATCCTTGAGAGCAATTGTCCAACTCAAGGGTTCGCCTTTTATGCGCAGATAGAGGTTCAACACAGGACCACAGTTGTTTTTGGGGTCGGAGAAGGAAGTAACGCTGCTGAACACAATCCGCGTCTTTTCCCCCAGTTCTGCCAAGCCGGAAAAGAGTGTTTTGACATCCGAAACCGGCAAGTACATGAGCACGCCTTCGCAGATGAAAACAGTAGGCATAGCGACGTCATAGGCCTCATGAGATACTAACACTTCCTTGGCGCTGGTCTTTTTGAAGTCCACTTCAATCAGATGGAAGTTGTTGGAGATCTGGCCATCCAGAGCCGATTGCTTGTGAGCGCTGGTTGCCGGGTGATCCAGTTCAAAAAAGGTAACCTCAGGAAATTGCGAATGCAGCTCATAGGCCAGTGTGTCGAAACCCGCGCCAAGGTTCACAACCATCGTGTAGCCTTGGGAAATTGCGTTTTCGACGGCATCGCGAATATATTTTTTGCGTAACCCGTAATGAGTGGAAATGCCGGGCAATATCAGCCGTTCCATCATTGGAACCAGCGCACGAAACAAACGGCTGTTGAGCTGCTTCAGTCGTTTTCTGCCTTCCTCAGATCTTTCAAGGATGGTCTTGCCTGTTTTAAGAGTTTCTGCTGTGACAAGATGTCGATATTCTGGTTTTTCTGCGATCAACAATAAACCTTGTAACACTGTGTAAGCGGTTGAACTTGCAACTCTGTCTTTCATTCTTGCTCCATCAACATACGTCTTGATTGACCAAGCCCCCGGTCAAATCAGAGACCCTAAGCAGGTATTTCCCAAGTAGAGTTATCGCTTGGCGAATGTTATCGATGTTGCCACAGGTCTTAAGTGTCTTGGTTGGATTGGTGCGTTGTTTTGGGGCGATGCGCATATTGATATTCTGTTTTGGCTTGAGAGTACTTTCTCGCCGCTTGCGATTACAGGCGACGGCGTGGGATCTGGGGGCTCAGCCCCAGTGGAGGCCGAGAAGTGCTCAGAACTGCAGAGCAAGGTTCATCTTAAGCCCCTGATCGGTGAAGCCAGAACCGAACTGACCATTGTAGGTCAGACTGAGGGTCGCATTCGCCCCAAGATCGACTGCCGTGCCCAGATCGAGCAGGAAGGCATCTCTGGCGATCGGCACACCGGCAACCGAGAAATCGTCCCCCCCATCAAAGGCATGATGAGCAAGCGGCGTCACGTCGCCGAAAGCGTGCCGCCACCCCACCATCGCACTCAGCTGCGCCGAGGCAGCCCCGAGATCAGCTCTGGTTTCAGCACGCAGTCCGATGGTGGTGAAGGTCTGGTCCTTGTCCTGGTCATTGGCCGTCAACGCAGCTACGCCGCCAGCTTCAGAATAGCCGTCACTCGTCAGGTGCACATAAGCGAGGCCAGCGAAGGGCTCCACACTCACCGCACCGTGATCGAAGCGATATCCGGCCTCGCCAAAGATTTGGGTGGTTCGTGCATCATAGGACGCTGACAGTTTCTCTGAGAACCCGGTAAAGGCGACAGAGCGTTCCGTGTCGATATCATGCCATGCATAGCTGGCGCCAATGCGTAGCCCTACAGCGCCGAGATCGGCACCGCCATAGGCGCCAAGATGCAGTGTGTCTGCTGAAGCGAACGACGCACGATCACTCACCTTGAAGCTGGAATTATCATAGCCACCGAAAAGACCAATGCGGGCATTTTCGCCGATCCTTGCATCACCGCCCACGAAGAAACCGCCTATCGTCCGGTCAAGCTTTGAGGCATTACCATTGCCTCTCCAGTCGCCCCACGCACCGAAGCCCTTGCCCCAGAACGCGAAGCTGTCGCTGATGCGTTTTTCGGTCTGCACTTGTCCGTCGGCGGCCACGGCACCTGTTGCAATGCGCACACGGTTCAAGGCCGCTTCGCGCGCAAAGCGACTGTCTTCGATCAGCGCTGTCCTGATCGAAGCGTGGCTTTCGCCCGAAAGCTGGTCAAGGGCTTGCGGAGCCTCCGCATTGGAAAGGTTCAACACCGCGTTGTGCAGGTTTCCGCTTTCGAGCGAAGACACGCCACCGCCCGTCGCACACTGATTGGCACTCAGTCCGGAAACGCAGAAAGTGGAGGCGGCCAGTTGCGACGTCAGATAGACGTTGTTGGTATCGTATGAAACTGCGAAATCAAGGAACGCATAGTCATCGATTGGCACTGAGGAATCGAACGTCCCGGTCACGCCGCCGCCACTGGTAATGATGGTGTAAACCGTATTAGCGGCATAAGTTGATCCGTTGTCGGTCCCATTCTCCGGCCTGACATGCACCGCTCCACCATTGATCGTGACGGTATCACTGGCAGCCAGCAGATCGTTGTTGATGCCCGCTGTGTTGCCACCATCGTTCAATTCAACCTCATAAGTCGAACCGGTGTTGAAAACGGTCGATACAGTATTCAGTGTGCCGATGGAGTTGCCCGGCGCCATCACTCCGCCAGAATTGACGCTAACCGCCCCCAATGATCCCGAACCACCAAGGGTTCCGCCATTGATCGTGACATCGCCAATGGAACCATCAACAACCAGCGTGCCCGCAGAGACCGAGGTGTTGCCGGTATAAGTGTTGGTACCAGTCAGGATCGTAGTGCCAAGGTCGGTCTTTTCCAGCGAACCAGTCCCGGTCAAGTTGGAGGCGATGGTGGCCGTGTATCCGGCACCTGCTGCGGTTCCATCCCCGACCCGGATCGCGGCGGCTCCTGTCAGAGCAATGTCGCCGCCAGTTACAGTATAGCCGTCAACGGCAAACTGCAGGCCTGCCGAGGCAGCGACCCCAGCGCCATCCACCGTGATCATCCCCGCATCCGCCTGGAAGATCAGGAAGCTGTCGGGATCATAACGCGCGCTTGTCGAGCCGCTGGCATCTGTCCAGTTGATGCTTGCCGTGGTCCAGGAGCCCGTACCGCCATGAACGGTTCCATCAGCGCTGGTCACCGCTCCATTCCAGAAGCTCAGGAGAAGTGGGTTTACCATGAGATTGACGTGCCCGGCTGTCGCAGTTTGAACACTGTAGGTGTGGGCTGTTGGTGCAGTCCCCACGATCAGGCCGTTGTCGGTCAGCGTGCCGCCATAGGTCATCAGGTTAAAGATGCCAGCACCAAAGCCGCCAACATCGCTCACGTTGAGCGTACCATCGAGTGTCAAATCGCCGCCGACAGCGATGAGGTCACTGTCCACACCCGCGGTGCCGGATGGAGATCCAAGCTCAAAATCCAGAACCGATGCGGAGGTCAGATTGAGGTCACCACCAATTGTCAGCGTACCCGGACTGTTACCCGCTGCAATGGTTCCGGCTGCAACGGACACTGATCCGCCAATTGTGCCTGACCCGCCAAGGCTACCGCCATTGACCGTAACATCACCAATGGTGCCATTAACAACCAGCTTACCTCCTGAAACAGTGGTGCTGCCGTTATAAGTGTTGGTCCCGGTCAGGATCGTAGTGCCGGAAAGCTGATTGACACTGCCACTCCCGCTGATATCTGCGGAGAAGGTGTAGTCGGTATCCGTGTGGTTAAAGTTGATGACCCCGGTACCCTCGCCAAATCTAACTTCCTCTGTATCAAGGGTGCCTGCCTTCACAGCCGTCTCACCTGCTGCAGCGCCAATATTGAGTGTGCCTTGTGAAACAGCATCGTAGGCCAGCTTGACTTCACCATCTACATCCACGGTGGCGCCATCCGCGATCGTCAGCGTCCCGGGCGCACTATCTCCGATGATAATACGATCGCGACTCTCCCAAACGGAGCCTTCGCCCGTCACTGTAACAATACCCGAACTGGTCCCACTGAAGCTGGTACTGTCAAAGCCAATGTTGGCGAGACCAGAAGTGACCTTGCCGCCATTCTCTATTTTTAGGGAGCCGGCACCATACTGGCCGACCAAAAGAGAGCCTGCCTCCCAGATGGATCCGTCATCCGTCACAGTTACGGCACCTGTGGCATTAGGTCCACCTATGACGCTGGCCCGACCACTGGTAGCCCTGCCACCATCGGAAATGGTCAGCGTTCCGGTCCCATACAAGCCAATTATAGAGTTAGTAGCAACATTTAACGAAGCTCCTGAACCCGTCACTGTCACGCTGCCCGACACACGGCCAATAAACATATTTTCGCTATTAACCTCACTGCCCTCTGCAATGGTTAAAGCGCCGGTGTCGGCATAGCCGACCCTCAGCTCTTGAGTGTCGGTCAAAACACTCCCGCCACGCAACTCCAGCGTACCGCCGGAAACTATCGTGTCGCCGGTGTAGGTGTTGGTGCCGGTCAGGATCGTAGTACCGGAAAGCTGATTGACACTGCCATTCCCGCTCATATCCGCAGAAAAGGTGTAGTCACTATCCGTGTGGTTGAAGTTGATTACCCCAGTACCGTCTCCGAACTCAACTGCTGGAGCATCAAGCGTACCGGCTGCGGCAGCCATTTCACCGCTCGCCGCACCGATGTTCAAAACGCCAGAACCCGTTGAGTTAGAGCCCAGCTTTGTCACCCCGGACACGCTCACTATTGCATCCTCGGAAATCGTCAGAATGCCATCGCCGTCGCGCCCAACAACCAGATTGCTCGAATTGCTCCAGGTTGACCCGGTGCCGGTCACCTCAACAATGCCGGTTGAGCCTTTGTATCGGCCGATAAAGCCGGATATATTACTCACCGTGCCGCCATCAGACACCGTCAGGGAGCCCCCCCCATCGCGGCCGACACTCAGATTGCCCGAATTGCCCCAAGTTGACCCGGTGCCGGTCACCTCAACAACGCTGGTTGAGCCTTTGTAACGGCCAACATAGCCGTAGTTACTATTCACCTTACCGCCATCGGATACCGTCAGAGTGCCATTGCCAGATCCTCCGACAGCTAGAATGCCCGAATTGACCCAGATTGATCCGGTACCAGTTACTTCAACACTGCCGGTTGAACCGTCGCTATAACCGATGTGGCCGTAATCGCCTTTCACCTTACCGCCATCGGATACCGTCAGAGTGCCATTGCCAGATTCTCCGACAACTAGTTCAGAGCCCGAATTGACCCAGGTTGACCCGATGCCAGTCACTTCAACGGCGCCGATTGATCCTCTGTTATGTCCGATATAGCCGTAGTTACTATTCACCACGCCGCCATCGGAGACCGTCAGAGTTCCTTCACCGCTGTAGCCTACCCACAGATTGTTTGCCCTTGCAGTTCCGTTGGTGGTTTTATCCGTTACTGAGGTCGGATTGAGTGCTGTCGTATCGATGTAAACACTTCGTGCCCCATTCGGGATAATGTCATTAGTCCAGTTCTCGCCAGTAAACCAGTCGGTTGATGCGCTTCCGTCCCATGTTTGTCCAAGCGCGTTGGTTGCTCCGGACAACACCAAAGGCCCTGATGCAATTAGCGCAGCCGCAAGATGGGGCGCTCGACTTGCTGTAGTGCCAGCCATTTTGGTTATACGCCCACCGCGCCGCAGATGGTTCAGAAAGTGCTCAAAACATGTTCTCGTAGGGGAAGTCGTCATACGGATATCAGAACTCTTGGTTCAAAATCTTTGATGTACCCATCTCACTTCAAAACCTGATCGTTTTGACGTGAAATGACGCGGAACTTATCGGTGAYCTGCTCAGGAACGATCGTCAGTTAAACGCCCTAAGCTAAATCGCTACAGATCTTTCTTCCCAATCATTCGCCAGACGGCACGCCGATACCGGCGGCAGCGGTCAAATTGCTGACACTTGAATATCAATGGGATGAAAATACAGAGGGATTGTACGTAGTCGGCAGCGCAAAGAATGCTAAGAACTTAGCAATCTGGCTATTTACTCAGATTTGTGCACACGGCATGAGCGAGCAGACCTCAGAGAGACAAATGCTCGGCTCTGGCGGCATCAATCCAGTCTGACAGGGCTTGCTCGTCAGGCACGGCAATTGCGCCATACTTCAGTACGATCAGGCCATTTTTTTCCAGCTGTTTGAGCGCTTTACCCATAGAAACACGTGAGGTGCCTACAGCAATAGCCAACTCAGACTGGTTCCAGTTGAGCATCCCTGGCACTTCTGAAGCTTCGAGCATATTCTGCAAGAACACCGCTGTATAAGCGGGCAAAGGCAGCAAACGCAGATCGTCAAGCATGTTCAGCGCCACATTCAAACGGCTTAACGTCGCTGGCAAAGCTGCGCGGGCGATTTCGGGATGGGCGTCCATTAACGTCAGAAAGTCAGCTTTGTGAACATAGCCAATTGTCGTTTTACCAACTGCTGTAGCATTTTGCGTCCGCTTGCGGCCGGTCAGCACGCCTATGATGCCAATGAAGTGGCCCTCACCAAGCACTGCAAGAATTGTTTCTCGGCCACTGGGGCTGAAACGCCCCATTCTAACTGCACCTGAACGCACAATGAGCAGGCGATCACCATCATCACCGGTCGAGAAGATCGTGCGGCCGTCCTGATAGGTGTGGCACTGCTCGACAGCTGCAAAAGCGGCCTCGACCTTTGGGCTRAGCAGGTCAAGGAACTTGAGGCTCCCGTGATCCAGCAATCCTGTCATGGCCAAGGTTCCTTAAGATGCGTTGAGGGCGTACACTTCATCACCTATCCTGAACATCGCCCTTGTTGTCAACACACCATACTGTTAGTTGCAGAGTTTCAGTTGTGGCCGCAGTTAGCGATATTCACAAATGTCCGTTATTGGTCACGCGCAACGTGTCAGGAATGGCTAGAATATCGGGCCAACACCGGTCATTCGAGCAGTTCCATCTAGGGTTGAGGTAGTCCTCTTGCAAAATGTTTTTGGTGCTTTTGTGTGTAGTCTTTAGCTACGTCTCTTAGATGCATGTATCACTGGTGGATGTATGAAAAACGAGCAAAGGGGATGATGTTGCTCTTGTTTTGTCAAGTTATTCCGCTTTTGCTTTATGCCTCAATCTGGTGCATATATCTGGAATCCTAAGAGCTGTTTTATTGGTTGAGACAAGTATGCCCCGCTATCAAAAGCTTGATAAGAATGAACTTCTGAATGCTGCTGAGAGAGTTATTCAAAAACAGGGAGCTCACGCGCTCTCAATTGGGTCAGTTGCAGCAGAAGCTGAGGTGTCGCGAGGAGGTATTCAATCCAATTTCGGGTCACGTGCACAGTTGATTGATGCGTTGTTTGTGCGATGGGATGAGGACTTGGAGCGCTACAAAAGAGAAGTTCGTTCTCGTTGCAACAATCGTATGAGCGAACTGAATGTTTTCCTCGCAGCCACCCGATTGCAGCACCAACATCAGCCCGAGCAAATGTCCGCAATGATGATATTGACGATGCAAACGCACGAGCAGCTCCTAGCATCTCATATCTGGATGGAAGATAAACTGAAACTTGCAGATGCTGAAGTTGGCGACAAGCGGCAAAATCGGTTACGTCTGCTTGTGAATGAAGCAATGATAATTATGCACTCGATGCAATTGGCTCCGCTCTCAGATGAGAAATGGGCAGAGGTTTGGGAAGATCTGGATGGGGCGTTTGACGGTAACACCCCATCCTGAATGGCCTAGATAGCTGGAAGTTCATCCATCTCGATACTTGGTTCTGTTGCTTTTTTCGGGGCGAACAGGAGATAGATGTAGGGCAGTGTTATCAGTGTGAACATTGTCCCGATGAGCATACCGGCAACCAGAATGATCCCGATGCTGTTGCGGGCTTCGGCTCCGGGGCCACTCACCAGCACCAGCGGGAAGTGTCCGAACACAGTTGCGCAGGTGGTCATCATGACCGGGCGCAGTCTGGTCTTTGCAGACTCGATGATAGCAGTTGTATTATCCTTGCCCTCTTCCACAAGCACATTGGCGAACTCAACAATCAGAATTGCATTCTTCGCCACCAACCCAACGAGCGTGATGACGCCAATCTGGGAGTAGATGTTCACGGAGGTGAACCCCAAAAACGTGAAGACAAGCGCTGCCGACAAAGCCAGTGGGGCTGAGCCCACAACAACAATGAGCGGTGTTCTGAAGCTGTTGAACTGAACACTCAGTGCCAGATAGACAACTGCAATTGATGCCAGAAGAACATACATCAGGCTGTTGCCTTCCTGCTTGATTTGCCGAGAGATACCCGCATGATCGAGCGTATAGCTGGCAGGCAGAATTTCTCTGGCCTTGTCTTCCAGGAATTCCAGCGCCTGTGCGTTGGTGATGCCCGGGACAACTGATCCCAGAATCCTGAAGGATCGCTGCTGATTGAACTTGCCCAGAGAACGCGGTGCGGCTTTGACCTCGATAGACGCAATAGAAGACAACGGAATATAGGTGTTGTCTGGCACCTTGATTTGCAGATTCATGATCTGGTCAGGGGTATCCCTTGCTTCCTTGCTCACCATGGGTACAACAACATAGGCCTTGCCATCGGCATCAAACCGGTTGAGATATTGCTCTGATAACATGAAAGACAGCTGGTCGCTGACATCTTTTGACGTAAGACCAAGATCAGCAATTCTGGTATGATCAAGCTTCAGATGTACGAGTGGCCGGTCAATCTTCAGATCGGTATCGGCATACATAAACATGCCACTCATATAGGCTGCCTCAACCAATGCATATCCGTGGTTTAGCATCTCCTCATAGGTTTCAGGGCCAGTTACCACCAGCTCCACATCGAACTGCCCAGCAGTTGGCAGTGATGGGGTCAGGAGCGGCAAAACGCGCAGTCCTGCTACCTCTGAGAACCGATAATACAGCTCAGGCATCATCTCCTGAGCACTCTGCTCCCGCTCGAAGAAGTCGATGAGTGTGATACCACCAAAACCACTGCTGGCTGTCAGTATCTGCCAGACGTTTTCACCTCCTTCAATGCTTTGGGATGCCTTGATTGCCGGTTTTATGTTGTCAACAACAGCACTGAGGGTTCCACCTGGAGGCGCTTCAACGATGAAGTTGATACTTCCCTGGTCTTCTATGGGTGCCAGCTCTTTGGCTGAGAACATGTAGAACGGCACAATCAAGAGCGCAAAAACAAAACTGAATGTCAGTATTTGGGCACGCCAACCCAGCATCTTCAAAAGAAGATTGCCATAGGCGTGACTGGCGCGCTGAAAGAGTGAGCTGATGGAGGCGGCAAACCGAGTTTCCTTGCCGCGACCACTTGCAACGTGTGCGCTCATGATCGGGGACAGCGTGACCGCGAACATACCGGAAATGAGCACCGCAGCAGCCATGGTGAACGCAAATTCCCGGAACAGGCTGCCAGACAGCCCGGACACAAATCCGATGGGCAGAAACACGCTGGCAAGCGTAAAGCACATTGCGATGACAGGTGAAAACAGCTCCTTTGAACTTTGCAGTGCCGCCTGAAACTTTGACAGGCCTGCCTGTCGATGGCGCGTGACATTTTCAACCACGACAATCGCGTCATCAACCACAAGGCCCACAGACAGTACGATTGCCAGAATGGTGAGAATGTTCAAGGTAAACCCAAGTAGGTTCATGACGGCAACCGCGCCAAGCAATGAAATTGGAATAGCAGAGAGCGGCACCAGTGCAGCTCTGAATGAGCCCATCAGGATGAGCACAACAAAGCCAACCAGAACAACAGTTTCACCAAGGGTTTTGACGATTTCAAACAGCGAGTCACGCATTGCAAGCGTACCATCGAATGCAATGTCGACCTTCAAGCCGTGAGGGAAACCAGCGTTCAGTTCCTCCAGCTGTTCATAAAGTGCATCGCCAATGGCAATCTCATTTGCTCCCGGAAGCGGCCAAACGGAAAGGAAAACACGCTCCTCAATATTGGAACGGGCATCAACAACGCCGGGCCGCTCACCAAGTTCAACAACTGCAATGTCTTTAAGCTTGAGCGTATAACCGCCAAGGTCCTTTATGGCTAGGTTCTCAAACTCACTGGCCAATTTGAGATTTGAGTTAGCGATGATGTTAAGGCGCAGCATATCACCTTCCACATCACCAATGGCGGCAACCACGTTGTTGGCAGCAAGAGCTGCAACCAGATCACTGGAAGACAGATTGTATCCGGCCAAACGGGCCTGATTGATCCATATTCTCAGAGCTGGTTCTCGGCCTCCTTCAATCTTAACCCGCTGAACATCTTTGATTGATGACAGAACCGGGATGACGTTTCGGGACAGATAGTCGGTTATCTCAAAACGATCCCAATACTGTGAGGAAACATCAAGATAGAAGGATGCAAAAGGGCGATCAGCCCGCAAGAGCGAGATGACTGGTTCTTCTGCATTTGCAGGCAGTTCTGAGCGAACCTGATTGAGGTTTGCTGTGAGTTCTGACAGGGCAACAGTACGATCTTCATTAATTTTAAGCCAGGCTGTAACGGTACTTTGTCCAGCGATGGTTTTGGAATCTACATAATCAACGCCCGGTACACTCATGGCGGCGCGTTCGATTGGTTCTGTTACAAACCCCTGAACAACATTTGCCGCAAGGCCGGTGTAGCGGGTGGTGATTTCGATTGCAGAGCTTTCAATAACCGGGAACAGCACAACTGGTAACCGTAAAGCTGAAGCGAGTCCAAGCAGAACACACAACAGCGAGATCACGATTGAAAGGACTGGTTTGCGAACAAAAATTTCCACGAAGCACTCCTGGGAGTTATTGGTAGGTTGCAGATGAGATCTGCTGCGGAGTGTCCGAAGGGGACGACAGGTAAACAAGAACGCCCGGTGCCAGCTTGAAGGCCCCGTTTGTTGCAACCAGCTCATTTGATGTAAGCCCCTGATCTACCAGAACGCTCTCACCTAGATAAAACAGGTGGCTGACATCACGCCGTTCTGCACGATAGGCTCCCTCCTGCTCATCAGGATGCAGGATATACACAAACTGGCCGTAGCCATCTGTCTGCACGGCGGTGACAGGAAGGGACAGGTAGTCTTTATCCCGAGCAACGGGAACCATCAGTTCAACAAAGGCGCCATGGGCCATGCCCAAATGTTGCGCGAAGACTTCTGCGCGATGAGTTCTTGTTCTTGTCGTAGTGGAGATAGTGGCATCACGATGTATGATGGTCGCAGTGATCTGCTTACCTTTCTGTCCGATCACAGTTACACCTGCTCCAGCGCCAAGTTCCATGTGATGCTGAGGCAGCTTGAAATCCACCCAAACACGATCGGTTTGTCCAACAATCTGTGTGATCAGTTCATTGGCTCCAAGGATCTGTCCCAGTGACAAAGTGCTGGTGTTGGTTTTTCCGGCAAATGGGGCACGAATAGTCTTTTTCTGGATCCGACTTTTTATCTGAGCCACCTGAGCCTTTGCCGTTTCCAGCAAAGCCTGGGCATTGTCCAATGTACTTTGACTACCGCTTCCGGTGGAGCGCAGCTTTTTGGCTCTTTCAAACTTTATTGCAGCCAGTTTCTCATCTGCTTCAGTTGCAGCAAGCTGTGCGATTTCCTCTGAAACATCCATCTGTACAAGGAGCTGATCTTCTGCAACAGGATCTCCGGGTTGAAACCCAAGCTGCACAATGCGGCCGGAGATCTCTGTTCTGAGCTCAACCTGCTCAGGGGCGATAACTTCGCCAATAACCTGAATTTGGGGAGCGTACTTGACGGTTTTGGGAGAAAACGCTTCTGTTGTCTCGGTGTGTTCGGGGATCAAAGCGGCCTGGGCGATGGCCTCTGAAACCTGGGTGAACTTGACGTAACCAAGTCCTCCAATGACACCAGTGATAGCTAGTAATGCGATAAACCAGCGAACAACTACCATCTTTCTCTCTTTCTCAATGCTGTCTTGCGAATGAGCGAAATGAAGTGAAATGAAGTGAAATACAAATGTATTTATTATTTCGGCGCAATCGGTTTTCTTAATTTCAGCTCAATTTTCCGCTTATTGCGCTGCCTGCTGGCACCTTGCCAATCAGGTCTTGTGGGATGCGTCACCTCCAGTGTTGGGGGTGGAGGTGACGCAAGTTACCTGGATCAAGTTTGCAGTGTATCGTTCTCCAAGTTAGCTGCTGTAGCGAAACGCGATTGGAGCGCGATAACGCTTTTTCCTTGCAAGCTAACTTAATCTTATAAATACAACTGTATTTATAAGCAAGAAATTTTTTATAGCTATTTTTTAGGGGTAGACCCTTTGCCATCATCAAGAGATTGAATTAATTGCGATTTTCCCATAAGGAGGCGAATGCTCGTAACTTAATGCGACAGGAATAATGGAATGAGATAGTCCGAAATTACCTCAGCATTCTGAGCTAGCTTGAGAAGGCAAATTCCTCCAATAGCACCAATGCTAGCAAGTACTGTGACAAACCAACGATCAACCAACATCTTTCTCTCCCTCTCAATAGTAACTTGTGAATGAGCGAAATGAAGTGAAATACGACTGTATTTATTATTTCGGTGCAATTCAGTCCTTTGGCTTCCTGTTCCAATGTGTGCTTTCAGTGTCGCCCATGGCAACTTATCAACCAGAACAGGTGGACTACGCCACTTCCAATGTTGGTATGGAGGCATACGCAAAATAACTGGATCACTTTTTGCAAAAAAATAGTTCTCCTAGTTAGCTGCAGTAGCGGAACGCGATTGGAACACAACAACGCTAGCATTTTATGAGCTGCCTCAGATTATAAATACAATTGTATTTATTTACAAGATTTTTTCCTAGTTAGATATATGAGCAATTGTTGTAAATATTCAGGTAGCAAAACCAAATCGCTAAAATATCACGCATTCTCTGTCAGGCGATTGCAGTGCGTAACTTCGTGCGGTGTAGTTTCGTTTGCTTGATAGCCAGCACAAGCTAGAAAGACACAAATATAGTGAATTCTGCAGTCTGCCCCTTTGCGGCAAACTAAAAGAAACCAACTTGAAGTTGAACCCTCATTCTTGTTGAGGTTGGTCGAATATCGCGGCAATGATCACTCAGTAACAGGCTGACCAAAATCGACCTCTGGTTGAAGTCACGAGCAGGCTAGAGGCACTTAGAATTGGGGTGAATGGCCGGTATTGGTCACGTTGGGTAATTCTAGATCGCACATAAGAGCTACTGAAGAAGCCTTTGGGTGAAGGTATCTCAACCCATGTTGGAAGCGATCGAAGGTCCGGCTTTAGCCCTATCAGAGTGAAACTTTATTTTTTCGCATCAATGCTACTACAATCTCTGCCTTGTCTCTATGTCGCGCGCTATCGAGGTGCTCATAGTGTCGCCGCGTTGTCGTTAAGTCAGAATGCCCTAAGATATCCACGATATCAGCCAGATCAACCCCACTCAAACGCAGATGAGATCCAACGGTGCGGCGCAGGTCATGGACTTTCAAGTCAGAAATGCCAGCCTTCTTGCACACATCATTATATGCACCATAGAGAGTTTGCTCATTTACGGCTGTGTTCTCCTTACCAAAAGAGGCAAAAACATAATCACAGCTTTTTACCGGAGGGATACTTTTCAGGTGATCGACCACTTCTTGAGCAAGTCGAAATGTCTTCTCCCCAGTCTTCGCTGGCTGTGACACCGCCCCCATTTCCAAGTCAAGCTGGTCCCAGCGCAGACTGAGCATCTCTTACTTTCTTCGGCCAGTCATCAGAAGATAACGTAGAGCATGGAGACCCATGATCCAATGCCGCCCACCGGCCTGAACCTCTTCCAGCCCATTCCAATACTTGCTCAGCTCCTTAGAACTCATAAACCGTGTTCGCGGCTTACGAGGATTCCTCGTTACGTAGAGCCGAGGATTAGCAAACGAAAGAGGGAGCAAACCCTGGGAGATTGACCAGTTGATTATTACCTGGCTTGTGATCGCTGCAGTATTTGCTGCGATCGGGCCATGCTTCTCAGAAAGCAGCCCAAACTTCATGCGACACCTATCGACCGTCAACGCTGCCGGGCTTAAGTTGTGCCAGTCCTTAAATTTGTTTTTCCAATCAGATTTGTACTTTGCCAGGGTAGTGTCTGCGACCTCCCCCTCTCTGCGCTTGAAGTAAATCTGAGCAAGCTCATCCAGGGTCTCGATATGTATTAACCCCTCGCGCATAGCGTTTTTTCATTTTGCGCACTTTCTCACGCGCTTCATCAACACTGAGTTCTGGGAAATACCCCAGCGTCTCATACAGGCGCTGACCTGCAACTTTGACGTAAACCGAAAAGGTTTTTTTCTTTGCGCCAACTGTGACGAGCAGCCCCTCCTCTACGGAGTCGGAGAGCCGGATACGTTTGCCTTCATACTTAAAATTTTTGAGATCTGAATTGGTGAGCCGCGTTGCCATGGAGATGCCTTAAATCACACACCCCTATATGAACACGAAAAATAAATCATACGCTAGTCATATGACCATTAAAACTTGCGGCATTTCGATATAACTCGAAATAACCGCAAGCCATTGAAATTAAAAGAAGAGATAACTTAGTGTAAACCCATCAAACAGCGCCGGGATAATTCGGGCTCTCTCTTGTAATCGTGACGTCGTGGGCGTGGCTTTCGCGAAGGGAGGCGCCGGAGATGCGGACGAAGGTTGCGCGGTCTTTGTACTCCGGCAGGTTTGGTGCGCCGACGTAGCCCATGGACGCGCGGACACCGCCCGCTAGCTGGTGCAGAACGGAAGAGAGCGGCCCTTTGTAAGGCACCTGTCCTTCAATGCCTTCTGGAACCAGCTTCAGCTTATCAGAGACCTCTGCCTGGAAGTATCGATCTGCAGAACCACGCGCCATTGCGCCGACAGAGCCCATACCACGATAGGCTTTATAGGAACGCCCTTGATGCAGGTAAACCTCGCCCGGGCTTTCTTCGGTACCAGCCAGCAGAGAACCCACCATGCAGGAGCCAGCGCCCGCTGCGAATGCTTTTGCCATGTCACCGGAGAACTTGATGCCACCATCTGCGATGATGGGCACATCCGCCTTAGCAGCTTCGGCTGCACAATCCAGGATCGCTGTGAGCTGAGGAACGCCGACACCAGCAACAATGCGTGTTGTACAGATAGAACCCGGTCCGATACCCACCTTCACGGCGTCCGCGCCAGCTTCAATCAGCGCTTTTGTTGCAGCTGGAGTTGCTACGTTGCCAGCCACCAGCTCCACGCTCGGGAAGCGCGTCTTGATTGCAGCTACCTGATCGATCACGGCTTGCGAATGGCCGTGCGCTGTGTCGACGACCAGAAGGTCCACATCGGCCTCAATCAGGGCCTCAGCGCGGCGCATGCCATCTTCACCCACGCTGGTTGCTGCGCCAGACAGAAGGCGGCCCTGCACATCCTTGGATGCATTCGGGTTGAGCTGCGCCTTTTCCATGTCTTTTACAGTAATAAGACCAACGCAATACTGGTTCTCATCAACCACCAGAAGCTTTTCGATACGGTGTTGGTGCAACAGACGCTTGGCTTCATCCTGACGAACGTTATCGCGCACTGTGATCAGGTTGTCGCGGGTCATCAGCTCACAGACCAGCTGCTCAGGGTTTGAGGCAAAGCGTACGTCGCGGTTGGTCAGAATACCAACGAGGCGACCTGTGGCAGTGCCGCCGCGACCACCGTTTTCAACCACTGGCACACCGGAGATCTTGTGCGCTTCCATCAGATTGAGAGCGTCTTCCAGAGTTGCATCGGGACCAATCACCAATGGATTGACGACCATGCCGCTCTCGAACTTCTTCACCTGACGGACTTCTTCAGCCTGACGCTCTGGTGTCATGTTCTTGTGGATGATACCGAGGCCACCAGCCTGCGCCATAGCAATCGCCAGGCGCGCTTCTGTCACTGTGTCCATTGCGGAAGAGAGGATAGGCAAATGCAATTGAAGATTGCGAGAGATTCGCGAGTGCAGTTCGACCTGCGCTGGCATGATCTCAGAATGCCCTGGAAGGAGCAGAACATCATCAAAAGTCAGCGCTTCGTGACCTGAAGATGGTTCGTAAAATGTAGGCATTGCCAAGTTCCCTTCGGATGAATATAGACCGCCCTGACCCACTCCCTGCTCAAGTGGATTTGACTGCAGAGTTGTCTGAAAAGATAGAGAAGTTGACGCGGGTCACTACCACGGCTTTTGCGATTTGAAAAGGGGCATTTATCAATTTCAGGCCGTGGATCGCATATTTGAGCCTCACCCCATTGATTTTACTAAATTGCCAGTATCACCGATGAGTGTTGGTAGACCGAGTTCCTTTAGGGTCAGCTTTCTAGGACAGACACCTTCAGAGATACTCAGAGGCCTCAACAGACACCCCTGAGTGATTTCAGACCGGAAAGCTCCGAGTATGCCGCACCGCCTCCGCATGACGACTGTGATCGTTGGCATGACGCTTTTGCTGGTGCAGCTGGACGCCACAGTGCTTGGAGTTGCGATCCCCACTATCGCCCGCGACCTGAAAATCAATCCACTTTCGTTGCATATGACCATATCGCTCTATCAGCTCACATTGGCGGTGTTTATTCCCATTTCAGGCTGGGCAGCTGACCGCTTCGGCTCAAAACGATTGTTCGTTGGTGCAGCGCTCCTGTTTATGAGCATGTCGGTGGCTTGCGCCCTTTCAGGCAATCTGACCCATCTTTTGATTGCCCGGGCAATTCAGGGGTTTGCCGGAGCCTTTTTGATGCCGATTGGACGCCTGACAGTCATCCGCATGGCAGGCACGAAGAACCTTGTGCAAGCGATGGTTTGGGTCGTCACGCCCGCTGCATTCGGAATTGCCTTTGGCCCCTTTCTGGGCGGCATCATTGTGCACTACCTCAATTGGCGCTGGATCTTTTTGATCAATGTGCCGGTTTGCATTGCCGTTGGCGCAATGAGCAGCTTTTATTTTCGCGATTACAGGCGGAAGAACAAAGTGCCCTTCGATTTTCCGGGGTTCATTCTGCTCGGAAGTACTGCCGCATCACTCCTGGCTGGGATTGCTAGTCTAACGAAGATCACGGGCGATGCATTTATTCCCCTTGGCCTTTTTGCGGCAAGTTTATCATTCGCCCTGATCTTTATTTGGCATGCGCGGCGTGCTCTCCATCCAGTGATTGACCTGAAGCTCTTCGCAAATCTCAGCTACCGTGTCTCGACCTATGCAGCTGTCCCATTGCGCATCGGCGTCGCTTCCTTTGCGTTTGTGATGCCACTCATCCTGCAAATCCCTATGGGCTTAGATAGCTTGACAACCGGCCTTCTCATGGGGGCTGCTGCCATCGGTGCCCTGCTTTCACGCGTGGTCGCTCACCGATTGATCAAAACATTCGGCTTTCGCGGCGTCCTGCTGCCCTGCACTATTGTTCTTTCCGTTTTAACGCTGGCTGTGGGCTTTGTCTGGCTTACCAAGTCACTTGCAGCAGTCACGCTCCTCATCCTGCTCACAGGCTTCACACGAAGCCTTGTGTTCACATCTGCTAACACAGCAAGCTATGCAGATCTGACCAGATGTCTTGTTAATCAGGGTGTGAGCTTTGCAGGGCTGGTTCAGCAACTGTCCATTTCACTGGCGGTTGGTTTTGCTGCAGCCATTTTGCATGTTCGGCAGAATATCACAGAGGAGCCTATGCTCACCGGGCCTGATTTTATCTGGCTTTCCGTTTGCACTGGTCTGTTTGCATTGCTGCCTGTTCTGTTTTTCTGGTTTCTACCCGTCAATCTTGGAAAGAACAAAGTGGATGAACAGGCACATTTGCATCATTAAAAAAGGCTGGTCGAAACCAGCCTTTCTGAAAACTATTTAGACCCTCTGTAGCCCTTGGCGAGAATGAACATCTCAGGGCTACCTTTGCGGCTCGCTGGTGGTTTGATATGCACCACCGACTTAAATTCCTTCTTCAGATCCTGAAGCAGCTTTGCCTCAGCGCCTCCAGCGAATACCTTAGACAGGAATGCGCCGCCTTCGTTCAGGTTCTGACGAGCAAAATCGATCGCGATCTCGAACAAATAAGTCGTACGCAGGTGGTCTGTTTGACGATGACCTGTTGTCGGCGCCGCCATGTCTGACATCACCAAATCGGGACGATGCCCGCCGAGCGCTTTCATCAACTCATCAGGAGCATCATCATCGAGAAAGTCTTTTTGAAGGATCACAACACCCGGGATCGGTTCAACTTCAAGATAATCAATCCCGACCACCAGTGGCTCATCATCCATAGAGCCGACAATTGGCGCAGTTAGCTGTGACCAGCCACCCGGGGCACACCCCAGATCGACCACACGCATACCCGGCTTCAGGATTTCATGCTTTTCATTGATCTCGATCAGCTTGTAGGCCGCCCTGGAGCGATAGCCATCGACCTTGGCACGGCGGACGTACGGATCGTTCAGCTGGCGTTGTAGCCAGAGCGTTGAAGAGTTGGACCGTTTACGCGCAGTTTTCACGCGCTGAAACATGCCCCGGTCACCTGATCCACGACCACTTGAGTTGCCGCTCATCTGTTATATTCCTTTCTAGGGGTGCGCCGGCGCTTATGGTTGGAGTTGCTCCAGACTTTGTCTGCAGCCATCATCTCCATCAAAATACCTTCTCGCAGTCCTCTGTCAGCAACACGTAAACGCTGACAAGGCCATCTGCGGCGTATTCCTTCCAAAATTGCGCAACCTGCTAGCACCAAATCGGCTCGGTCCTCACCAATACAAGGGTTTTCTACCCGTTCTTGATAGGACATATTCAAAAGCTGGTTAATCATGGCTGAAACATCTTCCTGTTCCATCCATGCTCCATCAACGCGGCGGCGGTCATAGCGCTTAAGACCCAAGTGGACCCCGGCCAATGTGGTCACCGTCCCGGATGTTCCCAGCATATGGACATTTCCGCGCTCTATAGCACGGGAGAGTTCATTGCCAAGAGGGAAATTCTCCAATCTCTGCGAGACATCATCAACCATGGCTTCAAAAACATCTGACGTAACGTGCACGCCGCCGTGCCTTTCCGCCAGATTTACGACGCCCAGAGGTAGAGATGTCCATGTTCTGACAAAGCGCGTCAGAGCATACCCACGCGCACCATATCTGTTGCGCAGATCGAGCCAGACAATCTCAGAGGACCCACCCCCAATATCGAAAAGCAGAACACCGTCAGCCTCAGGATCGACCAGAGAAACACACCCTGCAACGGCTAAGCGTGCCTCAGTCTCCTGACTGACAATCTCAAGCTCCAGCCCTGCCTCTTTCTTTGCGCGGCTGACAAACTCCTCACCATTTTCAGCTGCCCGACAGGCCTCGGTCGCAATGAGCCGAGCCCGCTGAACGCCGCGCTCGGAAATCTTTTGCTGACAAACCTGCAAGGCCTCAATGGCTCGTGAAATGGCGTCATCGGAGAGTTTCCGGTTACGCCCGACACCCTCCCCCAAGCGTACAATCTTGGAGTAGGCATCGACAACGCGAAACCCGCGCTGCTCTGGTCTGGCAATCAACAAACGACAATTATTGGTGCCCAGATCCAAAGCTGCGTAGAGCTCCTGAGACCCTGTCGCCTGATGCCTGTGGCGCGAAGGAAAACGATGCGTCCCATCACCACGCGTATCCGCATGATGATGGCGTCGGTTTGCATCATTTTCGCGAGATCTGTAGCCTTGAGAAGGACGCGGAGATTGTTGCTCTACAGGCCCTGACTGTCTGGCCTGCGCTGACCCATGCGTTTTGGCCTCCTCCTTAGGTGCAGGAGCAGGTTGTATAACTTCTACTGATGTGCCACCCGGATCAATATTGACAACGGGCGCATGTAGTTTCTGGTTTAGGAGCGCACGTCTTTCTGCCCGATTAGGCTTTGCGCGACGTGCTTTCCTCTGCCGCTTGGCGCCTTCAGGACGAGAACTGCCGGCCTCTTCCGCAATCCCAGCAGAATGACCAGCTTCAGCGCGGTGCAAAGACGCATTTTTGGCGTCACCACCCTGGCGCTTTCTATGGCGTTGCTTCCGTCTGCCCTTTTTCGAGCTTCCCGGGACGCCGGGCGTTCTCGCTCCATCCGAAGAGGACCGCTCACCCGTTTTCTTCAAGTGCTATGCCTTTGTGCAGTCCTTGAGGCATCTAAATGCGATCTGGACTGAAGTCATTTTAAGTTGGCAACATTGTAACAGTTTCATGGCAAACAGCAATCGCCCCATTTGAATGGTACAGTCCTAAATTTAAACGAATTCTCTCAAATTGCAGGAAACTCCAGAGGCTTACAAATCGGCTCGCCGGTGGTCGGAGTTGATACAGCCGTGCCATAACCAGAGCACATTTGCGCATAAACACGCAGAGCCATGCCCTTATTCACAAGAGAAGGGCGTGAAATCCGCTTAGCCCACTGATTTTGTTAAAACTCACGAGAACCAAGTTGACAAGGTCCGGTCCGAACACTAAAAGCCCTCTCACCGACGAATTGAGCGACTTGCTTCATTTTGTTGGTTGGCAGTAGCTAACGTGCTGTTATTGCTGGGGATTAGTTTAATGGTAGAACAGCGGACTCTGACTCCGTCGGTCCTGGTTCGAGTCCAGGATCCCCAGCCAATTACTCACGTATTAAAAGCTTCAACTGCCAGGTAGGGAACACTTCCCTCCTGTTCTGCTGGGGATTAGTTTAATGGTAGAACAGCGGACTCTGACTCCGTCGGTCCTGGTTCGAGTCCAGGATCCCCAGCCATTTTCTTCCATACATCATATCTAAACAGATTGCCTGAGTGGCTCTCATATTCCGCTAATTGACGGCTTTGTGTCCCTCAAGAACACTGCTTGCGTCTTCAACGCTTGCAGAGGCCCTGTCATGCCCTTTTCTCCCAAACGGATTGCCGTTTTTGGTGCCAGCGGCGCGATTGGCTCTGCTTTTGTCAATGAATGCCTTGATCGCTATCACACGGCGACTGTGTTTTGTTTTGCCCGTTCTTTAGAGCGCATCCCAGTCCATGAGCGTGTTGAAAGTCGAACTTTCTCATTAGAGGATCCAGAAGGGCTCAATGCCAGTGCAGATGCAATTAAAGCAGCTGGTGGGCTTGATCTGATTTTCGTGGCCACGGGGCAGCTTCACAGCACCACCACGAAACCTGAAAAAACTATCCGCGCCCTCACCTCCGCCGGAATGGAAGAAACATATTGCACGAACACGATCTTACCAGCGATGATCATGAAGTACTTTCTGCCACTGTTACCCAAGCACAAGAGGGCTGTTTTCGCAGCCATATCAGCGCGCGTTGGCAGCATTTCTGATAATTATCTTGGGGGATGGTATTCATACCGGGCCTCAAAAGCAGCCCTTAACATGCTCATTAGATGCGCTGCGATTGAGATGCAGCGCACGCATCAAAGCTCGGTCATTATTGGTGTGCATCCGGGCACGGTGGATAGCTCCCTATCAAAACCGTTTCAACGCGGCATTCAAGAAAGCCAGTTGATGCAGCCAAAGCAGTCCGCTGCAATGTTGCTGGAGTTGATCAGTAAGGTGGATCAGTCCCAAACCGGTAAATGCCTGGCCTATGACGGGACTGAAATTGCACCCTGAGCGGTCATTAAGCGTCGACAATAGCTTTCAGAACGTATTGTTCAAAAACATCGCGGCTTTGCGTCAGAAGTGCTTCACACCACTCTTGTGTATCAACAAAGAGCGCGTCCTTGAGCTCCTGCCTGATTTCGGCGGCCAGCTCTGGGGCGACAGTGTCCCGATTGCGTTTCAGCCAGTTGTCTCGGCGATGAGCGTCCAGCACTTGTTCAAATGGGACTGCGCCAAACTCCAGGATCAGCTTGGTTGGTGGGACCACCAGATCCAAACTGTCCAAAGTATCGCACATGAAACCACCAATGAGGCTCCACTCCGCCTCTTCACCCGGCTTTGAACTGAGGTCCATCACCTCACAGAAGCCGCAGGGACCAACACCAGTGTGCAGATCAATGATCGTTGCACGCTTTGCGCCTTGTCCGTAACAGACAATGACCTGCTTCAGGGTTTTGGTGGACCAGGAGGTTTCCTCCCCACCATAGAACAGACCCATTGGGACCGTGTACTGCCCCTTCAGCACTTTTTGCGTCAGAGCGCCGGCACCGTTCTTTTCCGTATAAGCTTTGATTGCGATATTGGCAGTCTGCCACTCCTCGCCCGTGATCTGCGGCGTACAAATGGCGGTGTGCAGCTCCTCATAGTCCGGGTTTTGAGGGAGGTCTCCATCAAAACTAATGGAGTTGCGGTTGTTGTCTACGTTGTTCTCATCTGTCCGCGTGAAAATCGCGCAGCCAGCTGGGTTGACTGCATGCACCCAGACCACTTTTGTATTGTCTGGCAGCTGCTCCAGATAGCGCTGCATTAAGTCCAGCTGAATTCCAGAGCCTGCTGTGAGTTCCGTTCCATGCACGCCAGAGGTGATGAACACCACATGCTCACTGTCTGGTTTGCCTTGCAATGCAACAGTCATCTGCACAGGCCCCTCCTCACTCTTGAAGGTTGGGTGCGGGATGATCTCTGTCTCAAATCCAAGTCGACTGGCCAGGTCCATGAAACGCTGTTGAGCTTGGAAATAGTCCTCAGAGAAAATGGGATTTGCAGGCATTGTGTACTCTTCAAATAACGGGATGAAGCTGTGATATATCGGCGGTTACATTACACACCTAATTGACCCGGAAAGAATAATCTAGTCTGTTGTTCCTTATCTCTTTTTTCTCGCATCACATGCAAGTTTTCAATCAATTGCGATGATGCGTCTTCAGATCAGGCTGCCGCTGCGCACCCATAGAGTTAGCAGCGATCAGCTTCCCGGGAGCGAATAATGAAAAGAAAACTGATACTAGATGTGGACACGGGCACGGATGATGCTGTTGCCATTATGCTGGCTGCTTTGCATGAAGATCTTGACCTGATTGGCGTAACCACTGTGAACGGGAATGCCGAGCTGCATTATTGCACAGATAATTCCTTGCGTGTTCTCGACTATATCGGCAAGCCTGAGATTCCGGTTTACGCTGGTTGTCACAAGCCTCTGGTACGAAATGACTTTCCAACTCCCCGCACCAAAAACGATCTGACCGAGAAGATCCACGGCAAGCATCTTCCTCTGCCGGAAACTGCTTTAAAAGCACAAAAGCAGCATGCTGTTGAGTATCTGGTAGAGACTTACCGCAGTGCGACTGATCCAATCACGCTGGTTCCGGTTGCGCCACTCACCAACATTGCCGCAGCGCTGGCTGTTGAGCCGAAGTTGGTGGACCTCATTCCTGAAGTCGTGATCATGGGCGGTGGTCATGATGTTGGCAATGTGACCCCTGCTGCGGAATTCAACATCTGGGCTGACCCAGAGGCTGCTTATGCAGTCTTTAATGCTGGCTTTGAAAAGCTGACCATGGTGCCGCTGGATGCAACACACAAAGCGCTGGTGACAGCAACACAATGCCGCCAGTTTGATGAGCTGGGCACGCCTGCTGGTAAGGCAATGGCGGCTTGTACAGGCCATCGCATTGGCATTCACGACAAGATCCAGAAGATGGATGTTGAGCACAGCGCCCCAGTGCATGATGCGCTTTGTATCGCGCACCTCATTCAGCCAGACGTAATTACGCTGGGAGAGTTCCCGGTCGACATTGAAACACAGGGTGCGCTGACTGTTGGGCGTACAATTGTTGACAAGAACCACCGCGGCACCAAACAAGCCAATTGCAAAGTGGCCTTTGACGCGAATGCGGCACTCTTCGTGGACATCATGATGAAGACATTCGCCAGCAATAAGTAAGATTAGAACGCGCCGAGAGCATTGGGCTGTCGGCGCTTTTAAGCACCTTACTTTGTGAATGCCATTTGATTGGCATTGCCGAGCATCCAGCGCGACCCGAACTTATCAATTGCAACGCAGCTTGCAGATGCTTCAGATCCGAACATCAAGCATTTCACTTTGACTGCGGTCGCCAGCTGTCGGCGTAAAGAGTAATGACTTTCTGCAGGCCACATCAGACCAACGCGAATAATCCCATGTTGGTGATAGATATTGAGCTGGCGTTTATCGACAACTTCCGCTCGTCCACTCACTTCTGTCAATTGCTGTATGCCCAAGGCATTACCGAGTGAGACTGATATCAGCATTGTCGACAGACCTGTCAGTATCACCATCAAAAACTTAAGTGAGCGCATCATTTCTCTCCGTGGTCGCACCTTTAATTCCATTAGGGAAAATCAAAGCATACCACGATCAAAGCGCACTCAATGCGCTTTATTGCATTTTTGTGACAATTGAGGGGTATTGTGGACTTCAGTGATCTGATGCTGTGCAATCAAATGGCTCATGCCTTCAATTTTATCGTTTGGTTTTGAGGGGAAATCAGATCTTTGGACTATAATTCGCTCTGCAATTTGCATCTGAAAGGCTGGGGATAGATTAGATGCTTCGTTCTAGTGTTCATCAACTGTTTGACGAGCTGGTCTCCTGCGAGCAATTTCTTGATAATTGCGGAGAGCTTATGTGGCGCGACAAGCTTCGCCAGACCCGTGTCGTTGACGCCGCCGGTAATGAGGCGCTCGATCTGGATTTGCTGCTCTCCTACTTTTCTCAAAGTGAAGCGTTCTTTGAGTTGGAGCTGTCGCAAGATCTCGGCCACCGTGTGAGTGAGACGACCGAGCCGGGCGCAAACTCCCACCTGGTCACACTGCGGCTGGACATCTTTTATCTTGCGCAGAAATGCCGAGATGAAGGCAATGCAAGTATTGTTATCATCTCGGCTTGTCCTTAACTGCAACTATTCTGCTGGCGTATTCGTGGTGCCCAGCGCTTTATCAAGCTCACTGTGCAGCTTCTCTTCACTGGCTTTACGGGGCTTCGTAAAGCGCATCAGCAGCAAGTAGGCGGCTGGTGTCACGAAGAGTGTGGAGAGTGTTGCAAAGCCTAAACCACCAACGATTACCCATCCCATCTCAATGCGCGCTTCTGCCCCTGCACCAAAGGCCATGACCAGTGGCACACCGCCGAGGACCGTCGAGACCACAGTCATGACAACTGGGCGGAAGCGGATGAGGCATGCATCATGGATCGCTTCAAAGACTGAACGCCCTTCCTCCCTCAAAGTATTGGCAAACTCGACAATGAGAATGCCGTTCTTGGCCATCAAACCAACGAGCAAGATGATACCGATCTGGGAGTAGACGTTGATGGAGCCCCCTGTCAGGCCGATAGAGATAATTGCTGCTGAAATGCCAAAGGGCACTGTGCAGAGAATGACAAAGGCGCTCATAAAGCTTTCAAACTGCGCAGCGAGCACAAGGAAAACCACCAGGATCGCAAAGAGGAAGGTCATGTAGACGTTGGACGTGGTTTTCTCCAAAACCGCTGCTTCACTCAAAAGCGTGACGTTGGTGCCTTCCGGCAAAACCTCCTCGGCAACTTCCTTCATGTCGGAGATTGCCTGAGCAAGGTCATAGCCGTCATTGATGGAGATGGTGACGGGGACTGCTCTTTGCTGCTCTTCGCGCGTCAAGCTTGGTGCTACAGCCTCTTCTTCAATAGAAACAATAGAAGACATTGGCAGCATGGTGCCGTCTTTGCTCTTGATGAAGATATTTTCCAAATCACGGGTAGAGCGCAATGGCAGACCACCTGCTTCCATGACCATTGGAATGCCGTCATCTTCTACAAAGAGGTCCGCTACTGACGAGCCATCGAGCAGCATGCGCAGATTGGAGGCGATCCGGTCGGAAGACAGTCCCAGATCATTTGCGCGTTCTCTATCTACACTCACCAGCAGTTGCGGCTGTGTCGTCTCATAGGACACGGAAGCAAAGCCAACTTTGTCACCGTAACGGGCCTGCATCTCCGAGACGATATCATCTGCATTTTCAGCCAATTCGTCATAATTGGTGCCGGTTACGGCAAAGCGAAGTCCTTGCCCAGCGCCGCGAATTCCGATTGTATTGGGTTGAGCAACACGCACCTTCAGGCCGGGAATTTTAGCGGTCTTGCGTTGTAGTTCGTTGACAATTTCCTGCTGACTGCGATCTCGCTCTGCCCAATCTTTCAAAGACATAACAAGGAAGCCGCGATTGATCTGCCCACCCATGCCAACAAGGCTCATGACGCTTCGAGCCTCGCCATTTTCAACATAGGGCTGAGCGATATATTCCAACTCACTCATCTTGCCCGCGGTGTAGTCTAAACTTGCCCCTTGAGGTGTCGATGCAATCATGAAGATCACAGACCTGTCTTCTGTTGGGGTGAGCTGTCTTGGCAGTGAGGTATATTGGGATGCTCCCAGAATGACGAAGAGTGTTGCGGCGCCCAGCAATATGAATGGACGGCGCAATGTCCAATCCAACGTGCTGGAGTACCAACGCTCAATGGCGGTCCCCATATTGGAAATCACAGTCCAGGTCGCAGAGGGTTTGTGCGTGTCCTCATAGTTTTTCGTTCGCAGCAGACGGGAAGCCATCATCGGTGCAAGTGTCAGCGCAACGAAGGACGACAGCATCACGCTGATTGCAAGCACGAAACCGAATTCAGAGAAGAGTTTGCCGACACTGCCCGGGAGGAATGAGATTGGTATAAACACAGCAGCCAGCGTGGCCGTTGTGGTGATGACTGCAAAGAAGACCTCTCGCGTACCAAGTATGGCAGCAGCCCGCGGTCCCTGCCCTTTATGAACGCGCTTGGAGATATTCTCCAGAACCACAATTGCATCATCAACCACCATACCGGTTGCCAGCAGAAGGGCCAGAAGCGTCAACACGTTTGCGGAAAAGCCCGCCAGCCAGATGCCGACCAAAGCCCCAATCAAGGCAACAGGAACAGTAACAGCTGGAATAAGCGTGACGCGAATGGAGCCGAGGAACAGCAGCATCACACCAATGACAATGCTGGTGGACAGGAACAGCGAGAACACGACTTCCTTGATCGCGCCACCAATGAACGTTGCATCATCACTGCTGACGTTGACTTCAACATCCTTTGGAAGCTGGTCCTTCATGCGCTCAATTTCAGCGCGGACGTTGTTGGAGATGTCGATGGTGTTTGAGTTTGCCGAGCGAATGATACCCATGCCAACAGCACGTTTGCCATTGTAAAACGCACCAGAGGATGCTCGTTCCGGCCCATAGCTCACAAACGCGATATCGCGAATTCTGGTGGTGTCGTTGAGCTTGACCATACCGATCTGTTCGGCAGTTTTCACGTCAGAGTTTGCGCGAACAAAGAGCTCCTGATCGCCCGTTTCCAGCGATCCGCCGGAGGTATCGAGCGCAAGCTCTTCCAAAACAGAGCGCAGATTATCAGGTGTCAGGCCTCGAGATGACATTGCCTGCACGTTGATCGCGATTTTGAAGACAGGCGTTTGAGAGCCATACAGATCCACGCTGGCGACACCTGGTACAGACGTGATGCGGTCAACGATCTCGTCATCCACAAACTTGCTCAGTTCTTCGATGCGCATTTCATCAGAAGTTACAACAACGCGCATGACAGGATCGGCATCTGCGTCTGCCTTCACCACAACGGGAGTATCAGCATCTTCTGGCAGATTACGCCCCGCTCCGCTCACAGCATCGCGGATATCATTGGCAGCTTCACTGACGTCGACACCATCATTGAACTCAACGGTAATTCGGCTGCGACCATATTTTGAATTGGATGAAATGGATTCGATGCCTGCGGTGCGGGAAATCGCTTTTTCAAGCACACTGGTTATCTCGGCATCCGTAACTTCTGGCGGCGCACCGGAGTATGTGGTCGTGACCGTTACAACGGGCCGGTCCACATTTGGCATTTCGCGCACTTCAACGCCAAGTAATGCCGCAATACCGGCCACGATAATAAGAAGGTTCAGGGTAATTGCCAGAACCGGGCGCCGTACACACAAGGCATACAATCCGCTCAGGTGACTTTCCCGTGTCGATTTTTTGTCGGTTGTCATAAAAACACCTTCGGGTCAGTCATTCAGGAGTTGGATTGCGTCGTGCCATCAGGCGATATTCCAGATTGGGAACCAGAGCTTTTTACTGGTTCCCCCTTATCGGTTTGGCCTGTGTCCGGCTTATTCTTGCCTTGTCCAAGTCCCTTCCCTTTGCCTTTTACCCCAGCTTTATCACTGGGTGTCTGTGTCTCACTTACGAGTGGCGCGGCTGGCTCATCGGGGCTGGTCAGCGTAAAACCCGGCTCGGCCTGAAGCGTCACTTTTGTTCCCGGACGCAAGTCACGCACTGATTCCGTGATGACGATATCGCCCGGCTCTACCTCGCCTTCAATCAATACGCGATCAGCGCTGCGCTCAATAACGGTTACGTCGGCTCGCAGAGCTTCACCATTTTCAGCAAGCCAGACATGCGGGCCGGACCGATCCCATTTGAGCGCGATGGACGGGACGGATGGCCATTCATCCCCTTCCAACTGGACGCGAGCATCGAATGCGATCCCGGATCTCAGAAGATCGTCAGGATTTGCCACTGTTGCCTGTACTTTCAATGTACGGGATTCGGAATTGACGCGATTTTCCAGAGCCGTTAGCTCACCGCTGAATGTATGCCCCGGCATGGCTTCTGTGCGCAGTTCTACAGAATCCCCGCGTTTGACCTTGTTGGCAAACCGTTCTGGGACGACAAATTCCACCAGAATGCTTGAGCGATCATCCAGACCTGTGATGCGGGAAGACTGGGTTACGTAGTCGCCAATTTCGACATCCATGATGCCCAGAATCCCTTCAAATGGCGCTCTCACCAGTCTCCGATCAAGATCGATACTGGCTTTGTCCAGATCCAGTCGGGCCTGATTTGTTGCCAGCAAAGCGTTTTGCATCTGGACTGTCGAAATGGTCTGCGAAGACATCAGCTTTTCATAGCGTTCAACCTGCTCTTCAGCATCTTTAAGCGCAAGCTTGGCGCGGTTGACCGCCAGTTTCTCTTCTGCATCATCCAGACGCAGCACAACATCACCTGTAGAGACGCGCGTCCCTGCCTTGAAAGGCAGCTCCTGAATACGTCCAGAGCTTTCCGGGTAGAGATCTGTCATCTTGGCAGCACGGCCTGTACCAATTGCGCGGACAAATGTATCGGTTACGCCTGTGGTCACATTACGGGCGCGAGCCAGAATTTCCTGATTGCCGCCACCGCCACGTTTTCCGCCGTCACGCTTGCCCTGCTGTTTGTTGCCGGAGCCCTTCACGACGACATCTGCCGTCTCAGTTGGCCAAAGCGTTAGTCCAACGGAAGCGAACAAGGGGACAGGCTTGGAGAACAGAACCGGCTTGCCGATATATAAACCTGCAATACCAACTACGACGGCGATCAGACCAACTTTTACAGCCTGTCTAGAACGGGACATTAACAGCCAACTCCTACCAGAATTTGCAGTACTTACGGCTATTCAGGCTCACTGGATCAATGAGGAGCCTCTTGGCGATTCAAGCACGCTTGAAAGAACACATTAGTTGAGAGTGTTTTACATTGCTTTTGTGAGACATGTGCATTTTGAAGTTTGTAAAAACGTAATGACATTGTCTGAACCGGCGTTTTGCTACAGTTCGTTACACTTTCCTTGGTCTGCCCCGCGCGTTTTCCAGAGGCAGATGCACAAAAGGCCTGACAGTGATATCAGGCCTTTCAGTCATTTTCGCGATGCTACATTTAGCTAAACGCTGAGTGGTTCCACCGGGTTACCTGCCGGACGCACCACAACGCGTGATCCATCTGGCACGCGATTGTACAGGTCAATCACGTCCTGGTTGAGCAGGCGGATACAGCCACTTGAGACGTTTTTGCCGATTGACCAGTGCTCGTTGGTTCCGTGCAGGCGGTACAACGTGTCTTTGCCGTTCTGGAACAGATAAAGCGCACGGGCGCCCAGCGGGTTTTCAATACCCGGCGCCATGCCATGGCGGAACTCTTCAAGTTCTGGCTGACGTGCGATCATCTCTGCTGGCGGCGTCCATTTTGGCCACTGACGTTTGTACTGGATGACAGCGTCGCCGTTCCAGCTAAAGCCAGCACGACCTACACCGACACCATAGCGCATGGCAGTGCCATCACCGCGCACCAGATAAAGGAAGCGGTTGGATGGGTCGACAACAAGTGTGCCGCCAACTTCCGGACCGGTGTAGTTCACCACCTGACGGAGGTACTTACCGTCTGGGATCTGGCTGAGATTGACTGCAGGGATGGGGAATTTTTCTTCCGGCATCGGGCCATAAACAGCCTTGTAGTACGGATCCTGGCGAAGGTCGGCCACAGTCTTGCGTTTTGGAGCACCGGTTGTCTGACAGCCTGCCAAAGCGAGAGCTGCTGTTCCGATTACAAAACCACGTCTGGACAAACTACCTTTGTTACAATGCCTCGCCTTCTCGGCAGTTGTACTTAAAAAGCTCATGGTCACCCTATTATTGTTCCTTAAGTTAGATTGCCGAGCATGCTGCAAAAAACATTTCGCACAGTCGATTTGCGTTTCTAACTTGTCTCTATCAATAACTAATTGAGGAAGACAGATGGTCACGACAATTTGAACCTATGCACAATTCACTATGTGGATTCAAAGGGTGCGACCAACAAGGCTTTAAAGGGTGTGTCTGGCCTGCAAATGGCTGGATTGCGGCCAGTTCAAGAACAAGATGGCTTTTCTACAGATGTTGAAAAAACCTCCCTCACCTGAGGCGAGAGAGGCAAAGGCTTCAGTTTTTGAAGCGGTTAGGGCTTGTGGTGTTCGTGCCAATGGCGGGCAATATCGATCCGGCGCGGCACCCAGACATCCTGCTTTTGGGAGATATAATCCAAGAAACGGGCAAGAGCTGCTGTTCTGCCGGGGCGTCCGGCAAGGCGGCAATGCAAGCCGATGGACATCATTTTGGCCGCTCCGTCTTCCCCTTCCGCGTATAGCGTGTCGAAGCTATCTTTCAGGTAGGTAAAGAATTGGTCACCGCTGTTAAAGCCCTGCGGTGTTGCAAACCGCATATCATTGGCATCCAGCGTGTAAGGGATGATCAAGTGCGGGCCATTGGGGCCTTCAACCCAATAAGGCAGATCGTCTGCATAGCTGTCTGAGCTGTAAAGAAAGCCCCCCTCTTCCATAACCATCTGCAGTGTGTTGACGGAGCTTCTGCCCGTGTACCAGCCATATGGGCGCTCTCCGGTCGTCTCTTTGTGGATTTTGATCGCCTGCTGGAGATGCCAGCGCTCTTCATCAGCGGAGAAATCTTTGTACTCGATCCATTTGAGGCCGTGAGATGCAATCTCCCAGTCAGCCTCTTTCATGGCCTCAACCACTTCAGGATTTCGCTCCAGTGCCGTGGCAACGCCATAGCACGTTACCGGAAGCTCATGTTTGCGGAACAAACGCCACAGACGCCAGAAGCCAGCACGCGAGCCGTACTCATACATTGACTCCATATTCATGTGCCGCTGGTTCAGCCAGGTTTGAGCGCCAACAATCTCAGAAAGGAAAGCTTCAGACCCCGCATCTCCATGAAGGATGTTGTTCTCGCCGCCTTCTTCGTAATTGATGACAAACTGAACCGCGATTTTCGCATTGCCTGGCCAGTTAGGGTTCGGCGTGTTCCGGCCATACCCAATCATGTCGCGTGCATAATCCATCATGAAATACCTTTTTGAAGTTTGTTGGCAACACTTCACCTCAAAACAGCAAGACAAGACAAGTAGGTTTGTGCAGAATTCCAATGCACAACTCCTCCTAAGCTCACAAAAAATGGCTCAACTTGTGATGGCGGACACATTCTTTTGTAGAAATCTTATTAAATTTGAAGGGTAACCATTGAAATTTTGAGCACGAGAACAATCTGAACCCTATGTAGCGCGACCGGGACATCCTGTTACATTTCTACATTTGACAGTGATTAAAGCTTTCAGTAAAAAGTTTCACATATATCTAGTCGATATATATCGAACGTGACCAGACTTTAGCTCTAATCGATTTTAAGTCTTTTAAGTTCAGTAAGTTATTCGACCTCACACCTATATGAGGTCTCTTTTAACACTCAGTGCGATGTGGTGGGGAATGAGCACACGTAAATTTTGTCTTGCCATATTATCCAGCGGGGATGCTACTGGATATGAAATTCGCAAGACTGCGCAAGAAGGGCATTTCAGTCATTTCATTGAAGCCAGTTACGGATCAATTTATCCGTCGCTTGCCAAGATGGAACAGGACGGTCTTGTGACGTGGCGCGAAGAAATTTCACCAGGCAAACCTTCTCGGAAAATCTATTCTATTACACAGGCAGGTCGTGACGCTTTTGTACAAGAGCTGTCTGAGACCCCTGTCGAGGATTTGTTCAGATCCCCGTTTCTTCTGCTTGCTCTTTATAGCCGCTGGGTTGGTGGCGAGTTTATTTCCAAGGAGATTGACCGCCGTATTGAGCATCTGGAGCTCAAAATCGGGGGCATGACCCACGAACTTGAGATTTGTGAGGATCCTGCAAGTGCGTGGACACTGGAATACGGCATTACCACACTGAGTGCTTCCCTTAATTACATGAAAATGAACCGAAGCAAGCTTGAGCGCATCGCCAGCGAGCGTGTCTCCCACGCTCAAGCAGCTGAATAATCGCCTAGAACCGGCGGAGAGAAAAATGGCAATTCGATTTTCACATGTTCTGGCTTTGGGGCTTACAGCCGGAATCGGTATCTGGATGGCGACCGGCACAACCGTGGTTATGGGTCAGGGGACGGGCGAAGGTTCGACTCCACCACCAGCAGAAAGAGTGAAAGCTCTCGGCTCTGTTCCCTTTGCCGTAAAAGTGCAGACCCTTGAAGCGACTGTACGAACTCCATTTTTGGAAATGCGCGGACGGACGCAGGCTGATACGCGTGTTGAAGTGCATTCGGAAACTGCTGGTGTGGTGCGTACACGCCCTGCAACGGAAGGCATGTTCGTTCGTAAAGGTGATTTGCTCTGTTCCCTTGATCGCGGCGCACGTGAAGCACGCGTTCTTCAGGCCAATGCAGCTCTGGCTCAGGCCAATATTGATTTTGAAGCTGCCAGCAAGCTGAACAACAGAGGCTTTTCTGCTGCGAACCGTGTGATCGCGCTTAAAGCGACAAGCGACGCGGCCAAAGCCCAGTTGCAGGAAGCTGAACTTGAGCTGGAACGTACTGCAATCCGCGCCCCTATTGACGGGATCATCGAGACACCACTGACAGAAGTGGGCGCGATGCTGGCTGTTGGCAACGTTTGCGCGACAATTATGGCACCGGACCCAATGCTTGCAATCGGCGCTGTTTCAGAATCCAACATTCAGGCTGTAAAGATTGGCCAGACCGCTGTTGTAAATCTGGTGACCGGTCAAACCGTTGAAGGCAAAGTGAGCCACATTGCGAGCTCCGCCAATCCGGACACACGTACTTTCCACGTGGAAGTTGAACTGCCTAACTCTGATTTTGATTTGAGGGACGGTGTTACGACCAGCACTCAGCTGCAACTTGCCAATGAGAAAGCACACTTTGTATCGCCGGGCATTTTGACCCTTGCTGACAATGGGGATATTGGCCTGCGCGGCGTTGGTGCAGACAACAAGGTCATTTTCTATCCTGTTGAGATGATCGGCGGAGACACAAAGGGCGTCTGGCTCAAGGGCCTGCCAGAAAAAGTGACCGTTATTACTGTTGGTCAGGACTTCGTTAAAGAAGGCCGCGTTGTTCATCCCGTTTTTGAAACCGCGGAGGTTTCACAATGATATCCATGCTGGAAGGGGTGCTCCAACGCCCCAAAACAGTTTTTGTGATGATGCTCTTCATGGTGATCGCAGGCATTATGTCCTACATCGCGATTCCCAAAGAAGCTGCGCCTGATATTGACGTTCCTTTCTTTTATGTTTCTGTCAGCCAGTCCGGTATTTCTCCAGAAGACGGAACCCGCCTGATAGGTCAACCGATGGAGACTGAACTCCGCGGTCTTGAAGGTTTGAAGGAGATCACAACGATCGCCGCCGAAGGGCATGTGGGCATTTTGTTGGAGTTCGACATTAATGTCGACAAAGACAAAGCGCTGACGGACGTTCGTGAAAAGGTTGACACGGCGAAGACCAAGATCCCTGAGGACGCCAAAGAACCGACTGTCAGCACCCACAATATGGCGCTTCAGCCGACCATGACCATCGCCCTTTCCGGTGATGTTCCTGCCCGCACGCTTTACCGTCTTGCTGACCGGCTAAAAGACGAGATCGAGTCCATTGCGTCGGTGAAAGAGGTTGAGCTGACTGGCCAGCGTGATGAGTTGCTGGAAGTGATCATTGATACGCTTAAGATGGAAAGCTACTCCATCAGCCAGAGCGAGCTAATCAATGCACTTCGGCTGAACAACCAGCTGATTGCTGCAGGCTTTATTGATGGAGGTGCTGGCCGCTTCAACATCAAAGTGCCGGGTCTGATCCTTGATGCGGATGATGTGTATTCCTTGCCGGTGAAACAAGCTGGTGAAGGTGTCGTGACACTTGGCGATATCGCTACGATCAAACGTACCTTCAAAGATCCAAGTACCTTTACACTTGTGAATGGTCAGCCTGCTGTCTCTCTGGATGTGATCAAACGCATTGGCGAGAACATTATCGAGAACAATGCTGCTGTTCGCACTGTTGTTGAAAACGTTACTGCAGAGCTGCCAAGTACAGTATCTGTGAGCTATATGCTCGATGTATCAGACAACATTTTTCAGACCCTAAACTCTCTTGAATCTTCCATCATGACAGCAATTTTCCTCGTGATGGTTGTTGTTATTGCTGCTCTTGGTTTGCGGTCTGCCATCTTGGTTGGTTTGGCTATTCCAACAAGCTTTATGTTGGGCTTCCTGACACTCACGACCATCGGTATGACCGTGAACACCATGGTGATGTTCGGCCTGGTGCTGACTGTTGGTATGCTGGTTGACGGTGCGATTGTGATGGTGGAGTACGCAGACCGTAAGGCAGCTGAAGGTATGCCTCCACGGGATGCTTACATCCGTGCTGCCAAGCTGATGTTCTGGCCGATCGTCTCTTCCACGGCAACAACGCTGGCGGCTTTTCTACCAATGTTGCTGTGGCCGGGCGTACCAGGCGAGTTTATGAGCTACTTGCCAATCATGGTGATCATCGTTCTGTCTGGCTCTTTGCTGACGGCCATGGTGTTCCTGCCCGTGACAGGTGGTATTTTGGCCGCTGTCTTTGCGTTTATGAGCAAGTATGGCGAGCATCTTCTGGCTCTTATCGTTGCTGTAGGGCTGGCTGCCGTCGTCTCCAGCCTGACACCAATCGTTGCGGTCCTTGGTCCTGCATCAAAACTGCTTGGGGCCGTTATCGTCATCATTGCTTATTTGCCGTTGATGAAGATGTTCAAACCAATCCTCAACTATTCTCGTGCGCGTGCTGAGCGCCGGAAAACGGAAGAGTTGGCAGCCGCAAAAGTGTTCTCCGGACATGGTCCGTTTGACACATCAAAGCTGCGCGGTATTACGCGTGCCTATATTGCCGTTCTGGAGTTTTTGGTTCGCAAGTGGTGGGCCGGCATGCTGGCGATCGTCGCTATGCTGGTTCTTTGTGGCAGCATCTTTATGACCTTTATGAGCAACAATGCCGGCACAGAGTTCTTCGTGGATGAAGAGCCTGAGCAGGGTAAGTTTTATGTGACCGCGCGCGGCAACATGTCTGCTCTTGAGGCTCTTGAACTGGTTCGGGACGTTGACAGCATCATTCTGGCTGAGCCGGGCATTGAAAATGTCGTAACCCGCGCCTTCCCTGTTGGTGTGCGTGGTGGCGGTGGCAACAACGCTCCTGCGGATCTGATTGGCTCTATCGACATTGAGTTTGCTGACTTCTGTTGCCGCCCGTCGGCAAAGGAAATCTTTAACAGCGTTCGTGAGAAAACATCTCTGCTTCCGGGTATCAAGGTTGAGTCCCGGCAGGTTGAGGGCGGTCCTCCAACTGGTAAAGACATCCAGTTGCAGATCAACTCAAACAACTATGAAGCAGCTGTCGCAGCAGCAGACCGCGTTCGCAATCACATTGACACTGTTGATGGTTTGCGTGATCAGGAAGACAGCCGTCCGCTACCGGGCATTGACTGGGAACTGACCATCAATCGCGAAAAAGCGGCTCGTTATAAAGCTGATATCGCAGCTGTAGGCGCTATGGTTCAGCTTGTAACCAACGGTGTTCTGATTGGTGACTATCGCCCGTCTGACTCGGAGGATGAAGTGGACATTCGTGTTCGTCTTCCTCAGAACGAGCGGACTTTGGACAAGTTTGATGAGCTGCGTCTTCGTACTCAGCTGGGTCAGATTCCCCTCTCCAACTTTGTGGAGCGGACACCGAAGCAGAAGGTTTCCAGCATTACACGCCGCAATGGCATGTTCTCTCTGGACGTTAAAGCTGGCGTTGATAAAGACCGCTTCCTCGTGACTGAGAAAGAGGCAGAGATTCAGGAATGGATCGATGCTCAGCAATGGCCGGAGGGTGTGTTCATCAAGTTCCGCGGGGCGAATGAAGAGCAAGCCAAGTCTCAGGCCTTCCTGATGAAGGCAATGATTGGTGCGCTGTTCCTGATGTTCATCATTCTGCTGACCCAGTACAACAGCTTCTACCAGAGCTTCCTGACGCTCTCGACTGTAGTGATGAGTGTGTTTGGTGTGCTGCTTGGTATGTTGGTGACGGGGCAGAAGTTCTCAATCATCATGACCGGTACGGGTATTGTGGCGCTGGCAGGTATCGTGGTGAACAACGCGATCGTGCTTATTGATACCTACAATCGCTTCCGTGAAGATGGGCAGAGCCCGGTAGATGCAGCCCTGCGCACCAGTGCTCAGCGTGTCCGTCCGGTGATGCTGACCACCATCACCACGATTGCAGGGCTCATTCCAATGGCAACGCAGATCAGCTTTGACTTTGCCAATCAGGTCACGACCTTTGGCAGCGTCACTGCAAGTTGGTGGGTGCAGCTCTCAACCGCGGTGATCTCCGGCCTGGCGTTCTCAACCATGTTGACGCTGGTTGTGATCCCGATTGCTCTGGTGATGCCTATGCATCTTGCGAATGGTTATGGGCGGGTTGCAAACAGACGTAAAGGCCAGATGTCTGCAGATCAGTATGCGCTTGCAAATGGCAATCAGGATCCGAGAGAGCCAACCTTTGGTGATGAGGCTTCTGAAGAGGTCAAGCGGGTTCCTGAAGCCGCTGAGTGAGGCTTTCACTATAACAAACGCGAAAGAGGCTGCTTCGGCAGCCTTTTTTAATGCCTGCTATAAGAGCGAACAATGCGCTTGTGTCCCTCAGTCCAGTCTTCGCGTTCTTCGCGCCTAAGTCAGCTTCCTCTTCCCCACTCGCAGAGCTCACAAAAAAGGCCGCGGAATAATCCGCGGCCTTTTAAAATCAGATAGCAGAGCACAGCTACTCGCTACTTTTTTCCTTGTCCTGCTTGGGATCAAGGACGCCAGCTTTCGCAATGTCTTCGAGGCTGACTTTCAAAGACGTCTTGTCTTCAGAAACACTTTCCTCTTCGATCTCGGTGGTCACTACATCACAATCGGCGTGACTGCCCTTGCCGTTCACACAGTGGATCTTATAGGAGCGCCATGCGAATGGGATGGAGATGAGATAGCCGGAGCTGATCACGGTCAGGCACTCGAACGGATAGCTTGCACCAAGTGCAATGATACCGACAGCGACAACAAACAGCGGTAAAACCCATTCGCGTCGAATGTGGGTGCCGATCTGTTTGCCGGAGAACGTTGGCAACTGACTGACCATCAGGAGGCCGACGAACATGGTGTAGAGCGCAACCGGCAGAGCCAGCTCGTTCCAATGTGGCACGCCCAAACGTTCCAGATAAATCGGTAGCAGAACTGTCAGCGCGCCTGCTGGAGCGGGAACTCCGGTGAAGAACTTGCTGGCCCACTTTGGTTTGTTCGGGTCATCTAGTGCCACATTAAACCGCGCCAGTCGCAATGCCATGCAGATGGAGAACAGCAGAGAGGCGATCCAGCCGAGGGAGCTGGCATCTTCCAGCATCCATGCGTAAAGGATAATCCCTGGGGCAACACCAAAGTTCACGAAGTCGGCGAGCGAATCCAGCTCAGCGCCAAACTTGGTGGACCCTTTGAGCATGCGTGCGACACGTCCGTCCAGAGCATCCAGAATGGCGGCGAGGAAGATGGCGGCAATCGCCATATCCCACCTGTCTTCCATGGCCATGCGAATGGCTGTCAGGCCGGAACATAGCGCCAGCAAGGTGACGACGTTTGGTAAAACAATACGAAGCGGAATACGCTTGCGCGTTGACCCTTTCGCATTGGTGGTTTGACCTCCCGGTTCATAGGGAGGAAATGGATTTGACACGCTATACTACCTTAAGAAACGCGGGCAACGATGTCGCCTGCTTCTTCATCTTTCAGATTTGCCAGAATACTCTCACCAGCAATCATGGTCTGGCCAAGGGCAACTTGTGGCTTTGTCCCCTGAGGCAGGTAAACATCAAGACGGGATCCAAAGCGGATCAGACCGAAGCGATCACCTGCAGAAATGTTTTCGCCTTCTTTTACGAAGCACACAATACGGCGTGCTACGAGGCCAGCGATTTGCACAACGCCGATGCGGGCATTGTCGTTTTCAATGATCAGGCCATTGCGCTCATTGTGCTCACTTGCCTTGTCCAGTTCCGCATTCAGGAACTTTCCGGCCTTGTAAGCCACACGCGTGATGCGGCCTGCCATTGGCGCACGGTTTACGTGACAGTTAAAGACGTTCATGAAGATGCACACACGCATCATCGGCTGATCGCCCAGATCCAGCTCCCGTGGCGGGATAACAGACCCCATCAGGCACACAATTCCGTCTGCGGGGGAAACAATCAGGCCGTCTTTAACGGGAGTGACGCGCGGCGGATCGCGGAAGAAGTAACAGACCCATCCAGTCAGGAAAAGGCCGATCCAGAAAAGGGGCGACCAGAACCATCCCAAAATGATGGTCAGGACAGCTGCAATGGCGATAAACGGGTAGCCTTCTTTATGAATAGGAACCAGTGTCTTGGAAATGCTGTCCGCCAAAGACATCTTTACCACCTTTGCTAGAGTGAGGGGTTCAGCTATTGAACCCCTCAGACGTTAAGTTTCTGCTCATAGAGCAACTCAGAGAGAACTGTGCAAGCAACTCTAGCTTATTTAAACAGAGATTCCCCTGATTGCGCGCGGAGCAATCACTTGAACCCACTATTTCTTATCAGTTATGCCCTCAATTAGGCTTTCCTCAGCACTTTTGCCCCTGGAAATGAAACCCTGATCATCTTCACGCATCTGCGCAAGACGCGCTTCCGCTTCACTGACTTCACGCTGGCGGCTCCACATGGACGCGTAGAGGCCGTCATTTGCCATCAGTTCAGCATGCGTCCCCTGCTCAACCGCTTCACCTGCTTTCAGAACGAGGATTTGATCTGCGTTCACCACGGTGGAGAGACGGTGGGCGATGACAAGCGTGGTCCGGTCTTTGGAGACAATATCCAGAGCCGACTGAATTTCCTGCTCCGTGTGCGTATCCAATGCCGAGGTTGCTTCATCAAGAATGAGGATCGGCGGGCTTTTCAGGATGGTCCTTGCAATCGCGACGCGCTGCTTTTCACCGCCTGAGAGCTTCAGGCCACGTTCGCCCACTTCACTTTCATAGCCATGTGGCAGAGCTTCGATGAAGTGATCGATCTGAGCCAGTCTTGCTGCCTCTTTCACTTCTTCCTCTGATGCCCCTACGCGGCCATAGCCGATGTTGTAGGCGATGTTGTCGTTGAACAGAACCGTATCCTGAGGAACCATGCCAATGTGATCGCGCAGGGACTTCTGCGTCACTTCGCGGACATCCTTGCCATCAATGGTGATGCGGCCCGAGGTGACATCATAGAAACGGAACAGCAGACGGGAAATCGTGGACTTGCCTGCCCCAGATGGACCAACAATCGCGATGGTGCTGCCTGCAGGCACTTCGAAGTTCACGCCTTTCAGGATCGGGCGCTCTTCGTCGTAGTGGAAGTGCACGTCCTCGAACTTGATGGTGGCTTCTTTGACCTTCAGGTTCTCCGCAAGTGGCTGATCCTGAATTTCAGGTTCTACGGCTAGTACGGAGAACATGGCTTCCAGATCAGCAATGCCCTGACGGATTTCGCGATAGATGAAGCCAATGAAGTTGAGCGGAACCGACAGCTGCATGAGCAGCGCGTTGATCATGACGAAGTCACCGATGGTCTGCTCACCGCGCTGAATTGCCATGGCGGACATAACCATACATGTGGTCATACCTGCACCGAGGATCAGCGCCTGCCCGAAGTTGAGCCAGGAGAGCGAGGTCCATGTTTTGATTGCAGCGCGCTCATACCCGCGCATTGCTTTATCAAAACGACCACGTTCCATTTCCTCGTTGCCGAAATACTTGACGGTTTCGAAGTTCAGGAGGCTGTCAACGGACTTGCTGTTTGCATCATTGTCCGCGTTGTTCATGTCACGGCGGATCTGGATACGCTTATCGGAGGCGACGACTGTATAGTAGACGTAGGCAAAGACCGTTGCGCCGACGACCAGGACATACCAGAGGCCAAACTGGAACCAGATTACAACAGCCATCATCGCAAATTCGACGACAGTCGGGATACCGCTCAGGATCGTGAAACGAACGATGCCTTCAATCCCCTTCACTCCGCGATCGATCACACGGGTCAGGCCACCAGTGCGGCGTGACAGGTGGTAGCGGAGAGACAGCGCGTGAAGGTGCTGGAAGGTTAGATTGGCGAGTTCGCGAACGGCGTGGAGGCCAACGCTTGAAAAGATCGCGTCACGGATCTGGTTAAACCCGACAGCCATTGTTCTGGCGACATTATAGGCCAGGACCAACATGATTGGCGCGACAAGAATTGGCGGCAACCATTTTGGCAAAACGCTGGCGTCAGTCAGGGCATCGGTTGCCCATGCATAAAGATAGGGTGCGAAAACGGTAATAATTTTTGCGACAATCAACGCCGCGAGGGCCAGAACGACACGCTTTTTAAGCTCCGGCCTTGCGTCTGGCCACATGTAAACCCAAAGAGTTTTCAGTGAACGAAGCAAGCCTTTATCGTCTGCATCCAAAGCAGGGGCGGATTTTGCCTGCTGTTTTTTGCTTGTTGCAGTCATGCTAGTGCCTTGTTGCCCGGCGCGCTTCTTAAAACGCAGAAGCGGTTGGCGAATTTGGAATGTCATATCAGAAGAGCAATGATCCAGAACGCGTTCATTGCCATCAGATTGGAGAGAGTCTTTCGCCCTCTTTTGGAGCGCACCCTTATCCGAAAACCGGAACCACTTTTCGGGAGTACGCAGTAGGATCGCAAACCAGAGAAAGCGCTGGATTGCTCATCCAGCGCTTTCCTAAAGATCAATCTGGAAAGCTTTCTCTTCTTAAATAGGACGTTCGAAGAGAAGAATCCAGATCAGTTATTAATTGTTTTCCAATTCAGGTCAGCCACAGGCAACATAAACACCTGTCCCGGGAAGATCATATCCGGATTTTGGATCTGCTGACTGTTGGCCTGATAGATGGTGGTGTAGCGTGTGCCTTTGCCATAGAGACGACGGGAAATGGTCCAAAGGTTATCGCCGCGGCGGATGATAACGTTCGGCAACTCGCCAATGCCAACGGTTGCAGAGGCTCCTTTTGAACCAGACCCTTCCGCAACAAGGCGAACCGGGATCATGGCAACGTCATTCTCACCTTTGGTGAAGACAACCTGTGCGCGGGCTTCCACTTTACCGTTGGTGTTTTCGACTTTGTCAGCTCTGACTTCCACATTGCCAGCAGGGATTGTTTTTTCAGCTTCCACAAGCCAGCGACCTTCGGTGCCTGCCTGCGCTTCGCCAACAAACTCTTCGCCTACATAAACACGAACTTGCGCGCCAGGCTCACTTTCGCCAGCAACGAAGACCTTGCCCTTCTCAGTTTCAACGGCTTTGACAGTCAGCTGCGGCTCTTCAGTTACCGCTGCAACCGGTGCTGCAGGTGTCTCAACAGGTGCCGGAGTTTGCGCTCCGACTTCAACAGGCGCGTCAGCGGTCTGTGTGGCAGCTTCTGGAGCTGGTGCAGATGTTGTATTTACAGGTGCAGGCGTCTCAGTGACGGCAACTTCAGTATTTGCAGATGCTTGTGCTGGTGTTTCAGCCGCGGCATTAACCGGAGCTGGTGCTTCTTCCTTTGCGCCAGGGGTCTGTGCAGCTGCAACGTCAGCAGGGGCAGTCGTTTCAGGTGAATCTGCATTCGCTGTTGCAACGGGCTCTGCAGTCACAGGTGTTTCTGGCAGCTGGAGAATTTTCGATGGCGCGTCTGGTTCATTCAGAACAACCAGAACCTCACCGCTTTCGTCTTCAGGCACAGACACTGCGATGTGTTGCTGCGAGCCGCTCTTTTCCTGAGTTTCCTGATTGGTCGCTTCAAGGCTGACATCGTGGTCGCCCGGTTTCAGCGGTCTTTCCAGAACAATTGCAAATTCACCGCTGTTGTTCGCAATGCCTTTGCCGACCACATCCCCGTTGGAGATGAGTGCAACAATGGAACCAGCTTCAGCACGGCCAGCGACAACGGCATCGCCTGACGGCTCAACGCGCATCACATCAAAACTTGGAACATTGTCGGTGGTAACAGCGGCGGTATCCAGCTGAGTGGTCACTTCAGGGGCTTTGCCAGCTTCTGCCTTGCCCGTCTGAGTGCCCGACGAGTTGAGCTGTACTTTGCCATTTGCAGCAGCCTCCAGCTTTGCAACAGCCTTTTCAGCTTCTACAACAACCGAAGTATCTTCCTTGCTCAGGTAGTACGCCCCCGCACCGATTGCGCCTGCAGCAACAGCTACAGCAACTGTCAGCAACCAGTTCATCCCCGATTTCGACATGGTTCTCAATTGCTCCTCAAGCAGACCATAGTTCACTCGACATGGCATGCTTTGACATTATATCAGATTGTCCGGATATCAGTTTATCCGGCTGTCTCTTTTCCTTAGCTCTAGGCAAAAAGGACAGACTTTAATCGTGTTTGTTATACATGTTTAACCCGAGGGGCAAGGTGCACCATGTCAGGCAAGTTGCGCATATGGTGAAGTTAACCTCATTTTACGAGCCTTGCTTGACGTTCCCCCTAGCCTAATGCGACAGAATACCTATGAAAACCTTGAAAAGCATCTGCGTATATTGCGGCTCCAATGCTGGAAGTCAGCCACTGTTTGAAAAAGCGGCGATTCAGCTTGGTGAATTATTAGCCCGTGAAGGGATTCGACTCGTTTATGGTGGCGGATCCATTGGACTTATGGGAGCTGTTGCGAAAACTGTTCTTGAAAATGGCGGAGAAGTCACCGGCGTCATTCCGAAGTTCCTGATGGAACGAGAGGTGATGCTGGAAGACGCTCATGAGCTGATCGTTACTCAGGACATGCATGAGCGCAAACGCACCATGTTTGAAAAAGCTGATGCGTTTATCGCACTGCCTGGTGGGATCGGCACTCTTGAGGAACTTGTGGAGATGCTGACCTGGGCTCAGCTTGGTCGCCATGACAAACCCATGCTGCTTCTCAACCTTGACCAGTTCTGGACGCCTCTGGTGGAATTGCTCGACCACATGCGTAGTCTTGGCTTTATTCGCCCGGACAGCGACATCACCTACGAGATCACCGAGGACGTTGCTCAAAGCGTCGATATCCTTTGCAAAGCCATTGAGGGCTGCAAAGTTGAACATCCTGATTTGAAGGATATGTAACAAAAAGGCCGCTGAGTATTCAGCGGCCTTTTTTAATTGCGGTCTATTTTACAGTTACGCCAGCTTCGCAACGCGGCGTCTTGCTATCACACCGTCGACCGAGAAGATGACGAGTGAGAACCAGATCATTCCAAACGCAAACAAGCCCTCAATCGACAGTTCTTCACCAAACAGCCATATGGCGCTGAGGAAGTGGATGGATGGCGCTATGTATTGCAAGAAGCCAATGTAAATCATAGGCAAGCGGCGCGCTGAAAAGGCGAAAACCACCAATGGGACTGCTGTGATCACACCTGTGAACAGCAGCAGAGACAAGAACCACGGGTGCTCCACCGGAATTGCTGGATAGATGCCACCGGTGCCAGCCTGCGCGAAGTACCAGATGCCGACAAGTGCAAATGGCAGGACGAGCAGGACTTCCACCAACTGGCCAGCAACGGCGCTTACAGGTGCTTGCTTGCGCACATAGCCGTAGAGCGCAAAGCTGAGGGCCAACACAACAGACACCCACGGCAGTTCACCCACCTCAAAGGTTTTGTAGAGCACGGCAAAGATGGTGATCGCCAGCGCTGCAAGCTGCGCTTTGGACAGACGTTCGGACAATAGCACAACACCCAGGCCTACGCTGACGAGCGGATTGATGAAGTAGCCGAGGCTGGCATCCAGCACCCTGCCCGTTTCTACCGACCAGATAAAGATGGTCCAGTTGATACTGATGACTGAGGCCGACACCAGAAGGTATCGCAGACGCGAGAAATCACAGAAGATCGCAAGGATCTCCTTGCGCAGTTTGCTCATGACCAGAAAGGCGCCAAGAAACAGCACGGAGCCAATCACGCGATAACAGATCACGATGATCGCCGGCATGTCTGCTGTGAGCTTATAGTACATGGGAGCAAAGCCCCACATGAGATAAGCAGATACTGCTGCTATCAGTCCAGCCTTGAACGCTTCTGGCGTGCTTAGCGGATCAGCAGCGGACGCTGACTGGCTCATTCAACCCTCATATTACAACGTAAACAGGCGCCAGAGATCCTGACGCCAGTTAAAAAAGGAAGGCGTGGCCGCGCATCCGCGACCACAAATCGTTTCGTGCTCAAAAGCCTTTGGCAGCCTTTATCAGGCTGTTTCCAGCTCATTCGCTTTGAAAATGCAATAACGAACGGAATCGACCAGGGCCTGGAAGGATGCATCTACGATGTTTTCAGAGACGCCGACTGTGAACCAGCGCTTGCCGGTTTTCTTGTTCTGGCTTTCTATGAGAACACGTGTGATCGCGCTGGTGCCACCGTTCAATATTCGCACTTTATAATCTATCAGCTCAAGGTCAGCTATCAGGCTTTGGTATTTGCCAAGGTCCTTGCGCAGCGACAGGTCGAGCGCGTTGACCGGACCATTCCCTTCAGCCACCGACATAAACGTCTCGCCGTCCACTTCCACTTTCACAACCGCTTCGGAGACCGTGACACGCTCACCCAACGCGTTGTAGCGGCGCTCGACACCGGTGCGGAAGGACAGGACATCGAAGTAATCCGGCACGGAATGTAAGCGTCGGCGGGCGAGCAGCTCGAAGGAGGCATCTGCGGCTTCATAGGCAAAGCCCTGCGCTTCCAGTTCTTTCACCTCTGTCAGCAGACGATCAAGACGCGGATCGGCTTTGTCAGCTTCAACGCCAAGGCGTTTCAGTTCATTAAGCAGGTTGGACTTTCCAGCCTGATCGGAGACAAGCACACGGCGTTGGTTGCCGACCATTTCTGGTGGGATGTGCTCGTAAGTATCCGGGTTCTTGAGGATGGCAGAGGCGTGGATACCTGCTTTGGTGGCGAAGGCGTTGGCACCGACATAAGGAGCGTGGACGTTGGAAGATCGATTCAAGATCTCGTCAAAACTCCTTGATATTGCAGTCAATTCTGTCAGGTCTTCAACAACAATGCCAAGTTCGACCAGATCACGATACGGCTTTTTCAGCAACATGTTCGGGATCAGGGTGATCATATTGGCGTTGCCGCAACGCTCGCCGATGCCGTTGAGCGTACCCTGCATCTGACGGACGCCAGCGACGACAGCGGCCAGTGTGTTTGCTACTGCATGGCCGGTGTCATCATGGGCGTGGATGCCCAGATTGCTGCCGGGCACCACTTGCATCACTGCATTGACGATCTGCGTGACTTCGTGTGGAAGCGTGCCACCATTGGTGTCGCACAGAACCACCCAGCGCGCGCCAGCTTCAAAAGCGGTTTGTGCGCAGGCCAGAGCGTAGTCCGGGTTTGCCTTGTAGCCATCAAAGAAGTGCTCACAGTCGATCATGGCTTCTTTGCCAGCGGCAACGGAGGCTTTGACCGTATCTGCGATGCTTTCCAGATTTTCCTCGTTGGTGCACTTCAGCGCAACATCAACGTGGTAGTCCCAGCTTTTTGCCACATAACATGTGGCGTCTGCAGCCGACTGGAGGACCATTTGAACGCCGGGGTCATTGCTGACAGAGCGCCCAGCGCGTTTGGTCATACCAAAAGCAGTGAAGGTCGCTTTCTTTGTTCTTTTTTCGGAGAAGAACTGTGTATCTGTTGGGTTCGCGCCCGGGTAGCCGCCTTCAATGTAGTCGACGCCCAGTCTCTCCAATAAGTCGGTAATGGCAATTTTTTCGTCCACGGAGAAATCAATGCCGGAGGTCTGAGCCCCATCGCGCAATGTCGTGTCGAAAAGATACAGACGCTCTTTCGTCATAGTATGCCTACCCTGCTTATTGTCCTGAGTTCACCCTCAGGCTCCCCTCATGTGACGGAGGTTTCCCTTTGTCTCCGTAGGATTTCTCAAGGCACGTACTTCGGGCGCCTTGAGAAAACTTAGCAAGCCTAACGGGTTATCCCGAATAGAACCATGGAGCAGACTTCAAGTTTCCTTGTGGTATCTGCGTAGTCCATGGCTCTGAAACCTCGTTAAGCGCAGGACCAGGTGGTCTCAATTTCACCTGTTTCCTTGTTTTTCATGTCTTTAAGCACAATGCCGTCGGCTGCCAGCTCATCGCGGATGCGGTCGCTTTCAGCAAAGTCTTTCGCCTTGCGGGCATCCAGACGTTTTGCAATCAGCTCTTCCACTTTGGCCTTCAGCTCCGGAGAGGCATCTGCTTCAGCTTTTTCTTCTTCCTGTGCTTTGGAAAATGATTCAAGATCAAAGCCCAAGAACTTGATAGAATTAGCTAATTTCTGCGCAGCGTCTGCATCTCCCCCGCGTGCATCGCGGGCCAGTTTGTGAAGAGCGGCAAAGGCACGTGGCGTGTTCAGATCGTCTTTCAGGCCTTCCAGAACACCTTCATCCAGTGCGCCATTTTCCTGTGCTGTGACACCGTGCTTCTTCATCAGCTCAATCCAGCGGGTGAGCTGCTTTTCGCCTTCTGCCAGACTTTTGAATGTAAAGTCAATTGGCTGGCGGTACTGGGTTTGAAGCAGAGCATAACGGATGGCCTGACCAGACCATTTGCGTCCATCGCCTTCTTCCGTGTCCAGCAGCTGATGAACGGTGAAGAAGTTGCCCAAAGACTTGGACATCTTCTCGCCTTCCACCTGCAGGAAGCCGTTGTGCATCCACACATTTGCCATGGCATGGGTGCCGTGAGCACATCTGGATTGTGCAATCTCGTTTTCATGATGCGGGAACGTCAGATCGACACCGCCGCCATGAATATCAAAGACCTTGCCCAAATGCTTTTCAGACATTGCGGAACATTCGATGTGCCATCCCGGACGACCTGGTGTTTTAATGCCACATGGGCTTTCCCACCCCGGCTCTTCCGCTTTGGATGGCTTCCAGAGCACAAAGTCGGTCGGGTCTTTTTTGTAGGACGCGACTTCCACACGCGCACCGGCGATCATCTCGTCCAGTGTACGGTTGGAGAGTTTGCCGTACTCGGGCATGCTTGGCACATTGAAGAGGACATGCTCGTCCGCGACATAGGCATGGCCTTTGTCGACGAGTGTCTCAATCATTGCTTTCATCTCTTCGATGTGGTCGGTTGCCCGCGGCTCAATATCCGGCGCTTGTGCCCCCAGCGCAGCCATGTCCTCATGGTACTGGCCAGCGGTTTTTTCGGTCAGCTCACGAATGGAAATACCTTCGTTTGCTGCGCGCTCGTTGATTTTGTCGTCCACGTCTGTGATGTTTCGCACATATGTGACATGCTCTTTGCCATAGAGTTGACGCAGCAATCTGGCCAAAACGTCAAAAACTACGACTGGGCGCGCATTACCAATATGGGCGTAGTCATAAACGGTGGGACCACACACATACATGCGCACGTTGGACGCATCCATTGGCACAAAAGCTTCTTTTGTGCGTGTCAAAGTATTGGTGAGCAGAAGTCCCTTGCCGCCCTGGGCTGTGTCTGCGCTCATAATGGTTCGTCTCCTGGCCAGCTGGCCGGGCGTTCATCTCACGCAGAATCAAGGCAGGATAGAACGGCCACAGCCAGCGTTGTCGCTAGCTGCAAATAATGATGGTGCAAGAAGAAGTGTGCATCGCCGTTTTCATATGTTGCTTTTCGCTGATTGTTGCTTACAGGTCAAGTCTTAGTCTCACCAGATCACCCACATTTCTAACTAAGTTAAATACAAAATTTCTACCCGAAGATGCAATTCTAAGGGAAAGCCAAGAAAAAACAGGGAAGTAAAACGTGTCTCACAAGAGTATCTGTGCCACCGTTCTCGCTGCAAGTCTGATTGGAATGAGTTCACCTTCAAATGCGACAGGCAACGCGACCTCCTCTGTGAACCCGATAGATCCGCTGAGCTTTAATGAGACTGCGGCCTCATCACCAACCGACACGCCTTCCCCAGAAGACCTTGTGTTACCTGATATTGATCCCTTGGTCTTGCCAGAAAGCGAGCTGCAAACTCCAGATCTCACAGGTCCTGCCGGACAGGTTCTCGATCCAACTCTTTCAGAGCTGTCTGAGTTGGAGCAAACCATCCGGGACCTGATCTTTTCTGAAGACGAGATCAAGAGCGCAGGTTTCAGTTCGCGGCAAGTGGATGCTTTGGCAGAGGCTTACTCCTTACGCAACTTCCGCCCTGTCTGGTTTGAAGACCAGTCTCTGACACCGCTTGCCAACCGTTTGATTGACGAGATTCGCAAGGCCCCAACCCATGGGCTTGATCCGCAAGCCTATGGTGTTCGGCAGCTGGCCTCGATTCTGGATGTGATGGAAGCGTCCAATGCTACAGCTACTTTGCGTGAGATCGCTGTTGTTGAACTGCAGCTGACCCGCGTTTTTGCCAGTTATGGCGCTCACCTTGCTGGCGGCGTTGTGCGCCCAACCAAGGTGCTGAAGAATGTTTTCATCACCCCGCAGGTTCCAGAGCTGAATGACATGCTCACTCAGCTGGAAGAAACGCGGTCCGTAGAGCAGTTATTCGCAAGCCTAGAACCTGAGGCTCCGTCCTACGATCTTTTGAAAGACCAGCTGACCCGTTATAACGACGCCCTCACCTCTGATTATCCTGTCTACATTGAAGACGGACCAAGCATTCGGCCCGGTGACACAGGTGCGCGCATCTCGCAGCTGGAGAAACGGCTGCAAGCAGAGGGCTATGCACCCTATTATTCCGGATACTCCGGAACGAGCGAGCAAGACGTGGCACCGGCCTATTACAATGATGACATGGTCGCGCTCGTGAAAAGCTTTCAAAAGCGTCATGGTCTGAGTGTGGATGGGGTTGTTGGCAAGAAGACCCGGGCAGCATTGAATGCCTCACTCGCAGAGCGCCGCGATCAGATCCTTGTTAATCTGGAACGTATGCGCTGGGATGACCCACTTCCGTCTGGCCGCTATGTGAAAGTCAACGTGGCAGAACAGATTGTGCGGGTGATGGAAGGCACGGACGTGCTTTATGAGACCCGCACGGTGGTGGGCAAGCCTCGCCATGCCACGCCTTTGTTCTCCGACACCTTTGAGTATGCAGAGATCAACCCGACCTGGGGGGTGCCATGGTCCATTGCCACCAACGAGTACCTACCTAAGCTGCGCAAGAACGCGTCTGCCTTGTCTGGCAGCGGGATCAATGTTTACAAAAATGGCCGCCGGGTCGATCCGACGGCAATCAACTGGAATGCGGTCAGCAAACGCAGGTTCGGGTATCAGCTCCGCCAGAAGGCTGGGCGGAAAAACGCTCTGGGGGCTGTGAAGTACATGTTCCCAAACAAGCATAATATCTATCTGCACGACACACCGTCCAAGCGCTTGTTTAACAAGGATCAGCGTGCGTTCAGCCATGGCTGCATCCGGGTGCAGGATCCATTTACATTCGGGGAAGTGCTGCTTTCCGGTTCTGGCCACAGCCGCGCTAAGATGGAAAAGCTGCGCGCCCGGGGCAAGACTGTTCGCCTGAAGCTGAAAGAGACCGTGCCCGTGCATCTGCGCTACTACACCGCTTTTGCTGGTGATGATGGGGAACTTCAGTTCCGGGAAGACATCTACAAGCAGGACAAAGCGATTCTGGAGGCTCTGCTCACCTCGCAAGATGCATTCAAGATAAAGATGGCCTCAACCTACTGACCTGACAAATATGCGCAAATTGCCACGTCCCTTATCAGGGATATGGTTAATAGTGCATATTTGAATTAGCTGTGCTAATATATCCCCAATAGAACTGCATTTCATAATTCAAACGGGGGTTGATTATGCTGAAGCAGGCTATGGGTGCAATGATTGTGGCAAGTGCTATCTCAAGCCCGATCATTTTCCTTGCGGTTTACCTGTTTATGAACTCTGCGTGAGTTCAAAGCCATCTCTTCAGATGGTGCTGACAAAACTGAGAGTTCCCAAAAATCTAAGGGCAGCGCTTGGCGCTGCCTTTTTCTTTGCGTGAATCTTACTCATCTAAAAGAGTTAAATCGGCAAGCTGGTCGTTTTGTGTTTTTGGCAAGGTGATGTTGGGATGACGGTGGCGGTTCTGTGGGGTGGTTTGGATGCATCTCATTAAAATTTTTGCTTGCATAAAACTGCCCATGTTAGGATCCGGTGTCTTTAACTTGTTTAGCATTGATGCCTGAATCTATTCATGTCGCAAAGGTTATGTAGAAATATAATGTTTCGTTATTTTATATCCGCACTCTTAGCAGTAGTGAGTTTGAGTCAAGCATATGCCGATGATGAGAGTGTGCGTTTATCTAAAGTTCGGGAAATTATCTACGCAAATACAAAGGTAACTGCTCATCTAAAACTGATTAATTTGCATTTTGAAGACTACATTCATTTTGGCTCCACTCCGAAGGAATTAGAAGATTTTTTTATATTCGTGAGCAATCTCCATGTGGTCGATGTATTTTCTGGTTTCCCTAAAGAGCACGCTAATTTTATTATAGAGTTTTCTGAAAATGATGCGTGTCAGTTATCATTAGAAAGTTATAAAGCATCACTGCTTTTACCGAGACAAAACTCGACCGATGAAAATGCAAAATGCAAAATGCATTAAAAATAGCTACTTATATATTACGGGGATTACAGAGTTTTTGGATGGAAACTACTCAGAACTCAAACTGGCTCTGTCAATTAAATCACATTGTAACGAGATAAGTTCAAGCCCTAAAACTGTCATTGCCTGCATAGAAGATCAATTGAGTAAATTTTAATGGCTCTCCGCGCAGGGTGTATATTCTGGACAGATGGATGGCGTGTGTTCGTTGGCATAGGTGATGCGAAGACGCAAAACTCGGTGGCTATTGTCTCTCTATTGGCGAGACAGACGTCTTCTTTCGTCATGCCAGTCAAAGCAAGCCACCTCTTTGCATCACACATTGTTTGGGAAGGATGACGACCTAGGGTGATACCCGACAAAACTTATCCCCCTCCCCCAAAAGCTGCCTTACTCTGTGTCTCGTGCCCACGCATTCGGGCAGGAATGGACCGTCCATTTCGCGGCGTGGGTGGGGTTGGGCTGCTGGTACGAGGTAACGTATCGTGTCAGGAGGTCCGGTGAAGCGCCATACCCTATTGAGACCACAGTGGTATTAGGGAGTTTGGGGTCGTTCCGGAGGGCGTCCGGTGGTGGCAGGAAACTGCCAATGACAGGGAAACCTGTCACTGGTACAGAGATGTGCCGGTGACACGGGAACGTGTCATTCACGTCTGTCCGAGAGGGAGCCCGCGTGTTCATGATAAAAGGCCCGGGCGAGGCGAACAGCCAATGCCGAAGAAACATTATTTACAAGTAGCGCAGGCAAAGCCTGTTCGCCTTGCTCCACCCGTATAAACGGGATCCTCAAACACAAACACCGCCGGGATTGCCCAGCGGTGCTCAAAGTGCTTGAGGCGCAGATGTCAAATCTACGCGTATTCTTATCCGAAAACCGGAGCCACTTTTCAGGAACAGGCTTTAGTCATCCAGATAGTCAGCACACTTTTCCGGAACCTGATCGCCCCACGGCATGATCGGCACGGTAGACGTAGAGTTCTTCGGGCTGCCTTCTACGAGCTTGTCGGAGTAGACCAAATAGACCAGCACGTTCCGCTTTGCATCACAGCCACGGACAATGCGCATTTTTTTGAAGAACAGGGAGCGGCTCTGGCGGTAGACTTCGTCGCCTTGCTCAAACTTGCTTTTGAACTTGATGGGGCCAACCTGACGGCAGGCCAACGAGACATCTGAGGTTTCTTCCTCCAGTCCGAGCCATCCGGAGAAGCCGCCTTTTTCAGGCACTGTGAAGTGACAGGCGACGCCCTCGACTTCCGGGTCATCCAGTGCATAGGTCGCCAGCTTATGGTCCGGGCTCAGGAACTTCCAGACGGTTGACTTCTTGAAGATCAGATCCGGCTCCTGTGCCTGTGCAGCGGTGCCAAGCATCCCCAGCATCACTCCAAGGACCAGTGTCACGGTGCTCGCCATTTTCAGGACTGATTTTCCAAGCGCAGAGATCTGCACGGCTCCCCTCCATTTTCAAAAGAACAAATCAAATCACTCCCGATATAGGAGGTTTTTTGGCAACTACCAGCAAGGGAACCAGAGAATTTTGTAAAACCTACCGGAATCCGTTGGTTTCGCCCCAATAAGGCCATAGAATAGCTTATCTCTAAGATTTCTCTGAGGAAACCAGTATTGCGGGCTATGACCATTTCCAGACTCCCTTTCGCGCACTCATGCGCAGCCGTGGCTCTTGCCCTTGGCGCCTCCCTTATTTGGACCGGTAGTGCGTTTGCACGCCCTCAGGTGTGCGACAGGCTTGAGACGGAGTTTATCGAGCTTTCTGAACAGGTCGAAAGCAATGGCAGCTCCAACAGCTGGCAAACGGCCTATGAAGAGCAGCTGGTTCATATCCGCAATGTGCAGTCCCAGATGTCCAACTTCGGCTGTGATGGCTCTTTTGGCCCTGCGCAGTGCCAGCAACTGAGCTCTTCTTTGCAGCAGATGAATGAGAACCTGACCTATCTGGACAGTCAGAGACAGCAGGAACTCTATTCCAGCGTGCTGCAGGACCGGCTTACTGAAGTGAAGCAGGCGCTGGTTGATCTTAATTGTTCTGATCGTTCAGATCAGCAAGTCCAGCCGTTGACGCCGGCACAGACCAATCAGCCTTTGCAGCTGGAGCCACGTTCGACCGCCGGTTTCTCCTCCGGTGGTCAGCAGTATGCGACCATGTGTGTGCGCAAGTGTGATGGCTACTACTTCCCGATCAATCCGAATTCCAGTGCAGAAGATCTGACGGAAGATGGAGAGATTTGTCAGGCGCTGTGTCCAAGTCAGGACACCGAGCTTTATGTCTTCCAGGTTCCTCAGGAAACACCTGCCCAGATGCGCTCTTTGTCTGGTGCGCCTTATACGTCCCTTGCCAATGCCTATCTGTTCAGACAGCAGAACAACCCGGCTTGTTCGTGTGATGCAGCAGGTGGTCAGCCTGGCAATCTGGAGCCGTCACCTGCGATCCCACCTCTGGAGCAGGCCCTTCCGGGTAATCAACTGGAAGATCTGACACCGGGCGCAACAGCGACCTACCCTGCTATTCCGAACCAGAGTGAGCTGCGTCAGACCGTAAACGCAACAGAGGCCCAGAGTGATATCTCCGAGCCTCCGCTTGTTCAGAAGAAGTTTGTGCCGCGCGAGGTTGAACCCCGCACAGGCCCTATCAGGAAAGTCGGTCCAAAGTTTTTTCCCGACCAATAAGCGGTAGCATGTTCTTCAGGTCTGGACCGTGTGCCAGACCTGTAATTGCCTTGCGCAGTGGCATGAACAGGCCTTTGCCTTTTCGGCCAGTTTCAGCTTTGACGGCTTTGGTCCACTCGCCCCATGTTTCCTCGGTCCATGGCTCTTGCGGAAGCAGAGCTGTGGCCTGAGTGATGAAGTCCTTGTCTTCCTCGGCAATGTCTGGCGTGGCGGACCCAACGATCAGCTCCCACCATTTTTTCGCATCGCTTACGGTGGAGCAGTTTTCTTTAACCGCAGTCCAGAACGCTTCATCACCCTCAACGCCGTCAGCTTTCAGGCGGTCTGCAACATCAGCAAAGCTCATGGCATGGACGAGTTTTGCAGTCAGGTGGCCCACATCTTCCGGGTCAAACTTTGCAGCAGACTTGGAGATGCCGGAGAAGTCGAGCATGTCTGCCAGAGCTTCCATGGTTGGAGCAGGTTCAACTGCGTGGCTGGTGCCTGTCAGCACTGCGAGAGAGCAGACTGCCATTGGCTCATAGCCTTCTTCCCGCAGCGAGCGGATAGACAGGGCGCCAGAGCGTTTGGAGAGCCCCTCACCAGATGCAGTGGTCAGCAGGTTGTGATGACCAAACTCAGGAACTTGTGCCCCCAGTGCCTGGAATATGGCAATCTGTACACCGGTGTTGGCAATGTGGTCTTCACCGCGAATGACATGGGTGATGCCCATATCCGCGTCATCCACGATGGATGGCAGCGTATAAAGGTAGGTGCCGTCCGCGCGGATCAGCACCGGATCAGACAAAGAGGCAAGATCAACGGTCTGACGACCGCGGATCACATCATCCCAATGCACGTCTGTTCTGACAGTGGAGAACGCATCGCCTTCTGCGTGGTTTGGCAGTTTGAAGCGCCAGTGTGGTTTGCGGCCTTCTGCTTCATATGCAGCAATCTGCTCATCGGTGAGCTTCAGGCCCGCACGGTCATAAACAGGAGGACGGCCCAGAGCGCGCGCACGGTTACGGCGGCGTTCCAGCTCTTCCGGCGTCTCGTAGCATGGGTAAAGGAGGCCTGCATCTTTCAGCTTGGCAGCTGCTGCATCATACAATGCAAAACGCTCGGATTGTTTTTCCACGCGATCAGGGTTGATACCCAGCCACTTCAAGTCTTCAGCAATACCAACTGCATACTCTTCTTTAGAGCGTTGCACGTCAGTATCGTCATAGCGCAGAACGAAATTGCCGCCCTGCTTCTTAGCAAAGAGATAGTTGAAAAGCGCCGGGCGCACATTGCCGATATGGATGTGACCAGTCGGAGATGGCGCGAAGCGAACAGTAACACTCATGGCTGAGCCTTCTCATCAATAAACAAGTTTGACACTCGGGTATCGCGTTGGCCGGTACGGGTCAACCAGCCAATCTCCGATACCTACGGAATATCTCGGGTTTTAAGTTCAGTTACCGGCTTTTGCTGAATTCAAGCTGGAGAGCGCACAAGCATCAATTGAGGTTTTACAGCAAACAGAACCAAGCCGAGACCGAAGCAATAGAGGCTGGAAAATGCAAACTGGGTGTCCAGCTCTATACCGTTATCCAGCAGGATGCCCATGAGACCTGGAGCGAGTGCAGAAGCGAAGACCATCAGCGCAGAGTAGATTGCACGAATAGAACCCAGATGAGCTGTTCCATAAAGCTCGGCCAGAACAGCAGAGGCAATCGCCCCCCAGGAGCCAACGGTTATGGCGAGGATGATCATCGCAATTGGCACAAAGTACTCTTCGCCGCCAAAGGCAAACACGAGCACACTCACACCAAGAGGAATAACAGAAAGCGGGAGCAATGAGACGGCAGAGAAACGGTCAATCAACATACCAGCAGTCATAGAGAACACAGCACCAGCCGCTGCATAGAGTGGCAGATAGGACGGGATCACAGTCCGTGCCCAGCCCTTTGCTTCCATGAAGTGGACCTGATGGAACATGAGGCCCGTGACAAGAAACGGTACAGCGAGCACGGCTGTCATAACCACCCAGAACCGCCAGTCTGACATCACCTGCTTTCTGGTCCAGCTCACAGCAGGGCCATTTGAGCCTGAAGACTCAAGCGGGTTTTCCGGTGTCCGGTCCTTCTTGAGGGTCAGATAAGCCAGAGGAAGGAAGACGACGAGAAGCGTTATGCCCGCAGCGGACCAGAGATCCCGCCATGAGAATGCGACCATGAGCGAGACAGCGGCCAATGGCAAAAGCGCTTCGCCTGCCATGTTGCCAAAGGACGCAAGGCTGAGAGCCTTCCCTCTGGAGCCATGAAACCAGCGCGACATGGCTGTCTGCGAAGTATGGGGGAGCATGCCCTGCCCGAACAGGCGTAGGCCATAGAGGCAAATTGCAAGTAATATGATGGAGTTATGCCAGCTCATTAAGAAACTGAATCCGGCAAGAATAATAATTGCAGCACACCCGACGACCACAGGGCGATAAAAATCGACTATCCTGCCCAAATAGATAAGCGTTGCAGCACTTGCCAGTGTCGCAAACATGTAAATTGAGCCGAAATCACCGTGAGAGAGGCTATAGGTCTCACGGATCTGGGAGGAAAATTGCGCGATGAAGAAGGTTTGACCAAAGCTGGAGCCAAACCCGAGCAGAAACCCGCCCGCGACCCAGCGCAGGTTGCGCTGGAGAAATTGGAAGAAAGTCATAGACTTAACCTAAAAAGCGTAGAAAGTGATTCAGGCAAGGCGTGATGCTTGCCTGAGCACCAGAGATCAAGTCTAGAGCGCGGCTTGCTTGTTCTTAAAGTAAGATCTCAAGCCGCGTGTGGTTCTAGGTTCGATCCCGGAAACGGTTGGTGATTGGGTAGCGACGATCGCGCCCAAAGTTCTTTAGTGTGATTTTAACACCCGGTGCAGCCTGACGACGCTTGTACTCTGCGATGTAAAGAAGGTGTTCGACTCGATGGATGGTTTCTACAGAGTGGCCGCGCTTGGCGATCTCGTCAAGGCTCAACTCTTTTTCAACGAGACAATGCAGGATGTCATCCAGAACATCGTACTCTGGCAGGCTGTCCTGATCGGTCTGATTTTCACGCAGCTCAGCTGTTGGCGCTTTGACGATGATGTTGTTCGGGATCACCTCACCCGCCGGCCCCATCACACCTGCCGGATGGTTTTTGTTGCGCCAGTCAGAGAGACGATAAACCTCGGTCTTATAAAGATCCTTGATCGGGTTGAAGCCGCCATTCATATCCCCATAAAGGGTGGCGTAGCCGACAGACATTTCTGACTTGTTGCCGGTGGTCACAACCATGGAGCCGAATTTGTTGGATACCGCCATAAGGATGACACCGCGAGAACGGGACTGAAGGTTTTCCTCGGTGATACCGCTCTCAGTGCCGGCAAATACGCCAGCCAGCGTCTGCTGGAAGCCCTCGACAGGCTCTGCGATTGGAATGGTATTGTACTTCACCCCAAGTGCATCCGCGCAGGCCTTGGCGTCCTTGATACTTTCCTCGGAGGTGTAGCGATATGGTAGCATGATGCAGTGAACACGATCAGCGCCCAGAGCATCAACGGCCATGGCCGCACAGATCGCGCTATCAATACCGCCGGACAGGCCCAGCACCACGCCGGGGAAGCCGTTCTTGTTTACGTAGTCTTTCAGTCCAAGCACGCAAGCAAGCCAGTCTGCTTCCTGTGTATCTGGCATTGGAACGATGCGAGTTGGTTTTGCGAACCACAGACCTTCTGCATCTTTATTGAAGTCGAGGTAATCTGTTTCCTCGGTGAATTGACCGAGTTGCATCACCAATGAGCGATCATGATTGAGGGCAAAGGATGCGCCGTCAAACACGAGCTCATCCTGACCACCAACCTGATTACAATACACGAGCGGAAGGCCCGTTTCGACAACACGAGAGAGCATGATCTGCATGCGCTCATCTATTTTATCGCGGTAGTAAGGAGACCCATTTGGAACCAGCAGGATTTCAGCACCTGTCTCTTCCAGACATTCGCAAACCTCATCGGACCATGTGTCTTCACAAATCGGAACGCCAAGGCGCACACCACGGAAACTCATCGGACCCGGATTGGGCCCAGCATCAAAGACACGCTTTTCATCGAAAACGCCATAGTTTGGCAGGTCGACCTTGTAACGCAGGCCCTCAATGTTGCCGTTGTCGAGCAGTGCGACGGCGTTGTAGAGCTTATCCTCTTCGGCCCATGGCAGGCCAACGAGCAGCGCGGGACCACCATCAGCCGTTTCTTTTGCCAAGCCTTCCAGTTCACGCTTACAGGCAGCTACGAAGGCTGGCTTCAAGACCAGATCCTCTGGCGGATAGCCAGCCAGAAACAGTTCAGAATACAAAACCAGATCAGCGCCTTGTTCGGCGGCCAGCTTTCGGTGATGACGCACTTTCTCAGCATTACCGGAGATATCACCAAGGCAAGGGTTGGCCTGTACGACGGCCAAACGGAACTGGTCTTTAATCATCATATAAACTTCAAAGGCTTTAGTGGATGGAAGGGGTGGCCCTGTTTGCTTCGAGCTTTAATAGCTTTGGTTCTCGTGTACCGCGTTTTTGTAGCAGAGAAAAGTCGATCCATCACATAGTTGACGGTTGAGGAAAGGATTCACAGGGTGAAAATCAATCTGACGACTTCTTCTTCACCTGCCCAGAATCTTTCGCCTTTGCCATGAGGTCCAGATGCTGTTGCAGCCTTGTGCCCATTGGCATCTGTGCCATGTCCCTGGCCTGAATAGGCTCATCCCCCTGCATCACGATGGCCTTCAGGCGATCATACAGAATTGCGGGTGCGATTGGTTTGGCAAGGAAGTAATTTACGCCAGCATTGCGCGCTGCCACAACAACGGAACGGCGGGAATCAGCCGTAATGACGATTACCGGGGTCTTGGCAATTTCAGAATCTTCGTCCTGCCTGAGAATACGGAGGAAGTCATTGCCATCAATCGGGTGCATGATCCAGTCGCACAGCACAATATCGGGCCTGCGATCGAGCAGAATTGCGATCGCGTCGGCCCCGTCGCCTGCTTCGTAGATGGAACGCACGCCAAAGCCGGAGATCATAGTGCGCAAGATGGAACGCATGTAGTTGTTGTCATCCACAATAAGGATTGAATAGCCAGACAACAAAGAATCGCTCTGAAGCAACAAACTCTCCCTGAGGGCGAAAAACCTAGAAAAACATCGAGCAGCGAAAGGCAGGAGGCACATCATTCCAATTTTCTATGTGCTTCGCATATAAATATTTATCAAAAAAAGAGGGGCTGCACAATGTGCAACCCCTGATCATCATATGAATACTCTAGATAGAGTTAAGTGTTCACTGCAAGGCGTGTATCAGATTCTTTTCTGAGGTTCTCTGCGATTTTGAACGCCAGCTCCAGAGCCTGATCCGCATTGAGGCGAGGATCGCAATGGGTGTGGTAACGATCACCGAGTTGTTCTGCGGACAATGCGCGTGCACCGCCGGTACATTCGGTTACGTTACGGCCAGTCATTTCGACGTGAACACCACCTGCATGAGTGCCTTCAGCGCGGTGAACCGCGAAGAATGCTTCTACTTCACGCAGAATACGCTCGAACGGACGCGTTTTGTATCCGTTTGCAGTGATGGTATTGCCGTGCATCGGGTCACAGGACCAAACAACTTTCTTACCCTCACGCTCAACAGCGCGTACCATAGCTGGGAGATGTTCGAACACCTTGTCCTGACCGAAACGGGTGATCAGTGTCAAACGACCAGCTTCGTTTTCAGGGTTCAGAACGTCGATCAGCTTGATCAGCTCTTCAGGATCAAGAGATGGACCACATTTGAGGCCAATCGGGTTCTTGATGCCACGGAAGAATTCAACATGTGCATGATCCAGCTGACGCGTACGATCACCGATCCAGAGCATATGGCCGGATGTTGCGTAACATTCGCCAGTGGTGGAATCGATGCGTGTCAGCGCTTCTTCGTAGCCCAGAAGCAATGCTTCGTGACTGGTGAAGAAATCGGTGGAACGCAGCTGTGGTGTATTGTCGGGATCAACACCGCAAGCACGCATGAAGGAGACGGCGTCGGAAATACGATCTGCCATTTCCTGATAACGGTGTGCCTGCGGGCTGTCTTTTACGAAGCCGAGCATCCACTGATGGACGTGATCCAGGTTGGCAAAGCCACCTTGCGCGAACGCACGGATCAGGTTCAACGTCGCAGCAGACTGACGGTAGGCTTTCACCTGACGCTCAGGGTCCGGAATACGAGAGTCTTCGTTGAACTCGATACCGTTGATGATGTCACCACGGTAGCTTGGCAGTTCAATATCGCCTTTCTTCTCAATATTAGAAGAACGCGGTTTTGCAAACTGACCAGCAATACGGCCCACTTTTACAACTGGCTGCTGCGCACCATAGGTGAGCGCCACGGCCATTTGCAGGAATGCTCTAAAAAAGTCGCGAATGTGATCAGCGTGATGCTCTGCAAAGCTCTCCGCACAATCACCACCTTGCAAGAGGAATCCACGCCCCTCGGCAACATCAGCGAGCTGCGCTTTCAACTTGCGCGCCTCACCTGCAAACACGAGCGGCGGATAAGTTGCTAGGCGACTTTCAACGTCTGCCACTGCTTCCTTATCTGGATAGTCCGGTACCTGCACGATCGGTTTTGATCGCCAGGAATCCGGTGTCCATTTGTCCGCCATCTTAAAACTCCATCAATACGGAATGCTGCCAGCGCGCCCTATGCGCCTCTCTTTGGCAGCGTTAATTCTTTGAGCTGTTCTCATCATGAGACAAAAGCCCAGAAAGGCTTATACACGCAGCCCGTTTATCTGACTAGGGGGACGTATACGTTGTTTTATCGCTGTAGGTTGAGGATACCTCAAAAAAATCAGGCCCTATGAGAATCCATCAAACCAATCTGCTTTAGAGCTACTATGTTCTAATAAATTAGAACTTGATAGACAATTATTTCAAAGCACCCTTCAAGATCGCAGATGAACACTTGTGTAAAGATACATGAAGCGTTCACACTCGCGAACCATGAACCTAATTTCAGCGATTTAAATATTGAGCATTCACAGATTTCAGCAGATCGTCAATCGTTGCCGCAAGTTCTTTGGACAGAACAATAGCACGCGGATAAAACGGCTCTGTGCGATCATTTAGGATTGGTACACGATCCCAGCCGTCCGTGGTTTCCATGAAGTGCAACAATCCTTCATGCCCCCACAGGCGATGGAATCCAGCCATGACGCAGTCAACATAACTTTGCAGGATTGGGTGCTCGTCATTGCCCCAGTGCGCGTACTGATCCTGCACCTGATAAAGGAACGTGTCTGATGGCATCTGCCTGCCACAATCGGGCACGAAACTATCATCACTGAGGGATTTGCGGTTATAATGCCATTCACGTTTATCCAGCGCAGGCAGGTTTGCTTTTGTATCAAGCACCATCGCACCACGAATGACAGAGCCCTCTTCACGACGAACACCCAATGCGCAGACACCAACGCCTGACATGCGGCCATTGCCTTCTTTGCCTTTGGAGCAACCACGCCATTCCCGCTTCCAGCCACTCAGCTGTCCAGCAACCACAGTCGTGCCTGCGGGCAAAGTTTCTTCATTTACGAGTGAGCCATAACCAAAATAGCAAATCTGGTCCTGTGTGAGGTCAGTCACGAGTATTCCTATCAAAACGAGAAAGATGCCCTGCTCCAGATGCAGGACAAAAAAGAACCGCTAGCAAAGGCCAGCGGTTCTTTGGAAGTCAACTAAAGTTTAATTCTTGCGGATACGCTCAGATGGTTCGCGCATTGTCACCAATTCTTCTGCAGCAGTCGGATGCACCGCAATGGTACGGTCGTAGTCCGACTTGGTGGCGCCCATGGACAGGGTCACGCCGATGATCTGGATAAGTTCGCCAGAGTCTGGACCCATGATGTGAATGCCGAGGATTTTGTCGGTATCCGCATCCACCAGCATCTTAAGGAACATCTTGCCAGGTTTGCCAGAAAGGGTGTTCTTCATCGGACGGAAGGATGAGGAATAGATATCGATGTTGTCGAAGCGCGCCTCAGCTTCTTCCTGCGTCAGACCTGCGGTACCAATCTCAGGCTGAGAGAAGACTGCGGTCGGGATCATAGAGTGATCGACATGCCACTCCTTGCCACCATAGGTGCTGTCTGCGAAAGCATGGCCTTCACGGATCGCAACTGGCGTCAAGTTGGCACGGTTCGTGACATCGCCCACAGCAAAGATGCTTGGCACAGAGCTCTGGCTCTGCGGAGTGACGACGATTGCACCTGCTTTGTCGAGTTCAACGCCAGCCTCTTCGAGACCGAGGCCTGCTGTGTTCGGACGGCGACCGATCGCGTAGAGCACCTGGTCGGCTTCGATTACTTCACCGGCGTGGGTGGTCACTGTCAGACCGCCCTCATGCTTCTCAATGGATGCAATGGTGGACTTGGTTTTGACGGTGATACCTTTTTCTACCATCTGCTCATGCAGACCAGTACGCACGTCCATATCGAAACCGCGCAGGATTTCTTCACCGCGATACAAAAGCGTGGTCTCAGATCCCATGCCGTTGAAGATGCCAGCGAACTCGACGGCGATGTAACCGCCACCGACAACGATGGTTCGCTTCGGGAACTCGGAGAGGTGGAACGCCTCATTGGAGGTGATGGTATGCTCGCAACCCACAAGGCCTGCATCAACGTTCGGCGTTGCGCCAACAGCTACAAGGATACGTTCAGCTGTAATGACTTGATCGGTAGACAGCAAACGAACGGTGTTCGGGCCTTCAATTACCGCGCGGCTGTCATGCAGCTCAACGCCGGACTTATCCAGGTTGCGGCGATAAATGCCTTCCAGGCGGGTGATTTCCTTGTCTTTATTTTCGACAAGCTTATCAAAATCAAAGGTTGGCGTGCCGTTCAGGCTCCAGCCATACCCGTCCGCATTTGCGAATTCCTCGGTGAATTTAGATGCATAAACAAAGAGTTTTTTGGGAACACAGCCGCGGATAACGCAGGTCCCGCCATAGCGAAATTCTTCAGCAATACCGACACGGGCGCCATGGGTTGCTGCGATGCGCGCTGCACGTACGCCGCCAGAACCGGCCCCAATAACAAAGAGATCGTAGTCGAAATTAGTCATTACAGCCCACTTTCGTTTGCAATAAACCTTATGCAACGACGTTTCGTTACGCTCTAAGGTCTTGTCTTATAAAAACGTAGGCTCAGATTTGGGCCAGATACGCCCAAATTTCAAGGGGCGTATCTGATCTAACTGTTCATTTTGGATTGCGATTTCGTGATCGCTTATTGAGCAGCCATTTCAGCAAGTTTCTTCCGTGAAATTGCGACCATATCGGTGCTGACTGCATCACTCCACTGCTTTGCAGCACCGATCGTCAATGCAGACAGTGTACCGGACAGGTCAGCAAGACGCTTACCGGTGTCGGAGTTGTAGAAGGTTGCGATTTCATTGAGCTGCTCTTCAGAGAAGCGACGAGCCCATACTTCATAAATCACACGATCCAGCTCCTGACGGCGCGGGATAAGTTCAACAGCAGCCTCATTCACAGCGATGTCGATCTCAGCGCTCATTGCCGGATTAGAACGAATAAACAGGGTACGAGTACGCTCTGCAACATCTGGAAGGATGTTATCGAAGTTCTCGATGGACTTTGTTGCACGAACAGCCGCTTTTGCAGCTTCGATGTGGCTTTCAGAAATGGAATTGTCCTGAGCCATAACCGGGCTGGAAATCAGCACACCAGCAACAACCAGTGATGCAACACCTGCAATTGCTGCAGACTTGAACTTAGCGAGCATAAAATGGCTCCCCTATATTTTAATCAGCTGCCCTAAAATGACTGTCGGGACAGCTTAAGGTTCCAAGACACGAATTTCATCAGTACCGGCAACATAGGCCCGTACTGCCATATCAATAAACAACCCGTGCTCAACGACACCTGGAATAACCTCCAGGCGTTTTGCCAGTGACTTCGGATTGCTGATTGCCTGTAGGTGGCAATCAAGAATGTAGTTGCCGTTATCGGTTACAAGTGGCTTTTCCCCTGCCATACGCAGGATCATCTCACCTTGCAGCCCCTCAGCGTCCAGGCTGTTTTGCATCATCTGGCGAGTGGCCTCAAGTCCGAACGGAACAACCTCCACGGGAAGCGGAAACTTTCCGAGGGTATCAACAATTTTGCTCTCATCAGCAATCACAAGCATGCTTCCGGAAGCAGCTGCAATAATTTTTTCACGAAGCAGCGCTGCGCCGCCGCCTTTGATAAGGTTCAGCTGCGGATCAATTTCGTCCGCCCCATCGATAACCAGATCCAGCACTGGCGTTTCATCCAGTGTGGTCAACGGCACTCCAAGCTCGTCGCAAAGAGCTTGGGAATAAGATGAGGCTGGCACGCCGATGATCTCAAAGCCATCCTTCACCATCTCTGCCAGAAGGCGGATCAGTTCATTGACTGTTGAACCAGAACCTATCCCCAACTTCATGCCGGGCTTAACTTCCTTGAGTGCTGCAGCTGCGGCCTGCGCCTTCAAACTCATTGCCATCTGACTAATTTCTCTTCCCCGGACCCAAAGCTTGTTCGGAAACGTTCACAGACAAGAACAATTCTGCCTAGTTATTGCGCTTGGGTCTACTGTGACATAACTCCTGCTGATTACCATGAGGTGTGTGTCCCGCCAAGCAGCAATCCACCCAACACACTATAGGTTTTCCTCGCAAATTGACTTCACGGTGAATTTCGGTAGTGTGGCGCGGATTTTCTCAACAGAAACGAGCTTAAGTATGACAACACCAGTTCTGGTTTTCGACCTAGACGGTACTCTCCTGGAGACCATGGGAGACCTCACAGCGTCGATGAATCATGTTTTGGTAGAAGCCGGGTTTGAAGCCATTGAGCCTGAACGGGTCAGGAAAATGGTCGGGGCAGGCGTGAAAGTGCTGATGAGCCGTGGGCTCGAGGCAAGCAAGATTGAAGTGACAGATGAAGTTCTGGAACCATTGCTTGCCAAGTTTATTCGCTACTACGAGACTCATATTGCAGATAAGACCCATGCTTTTCCGCAGGCGCTGGAAACAGTTGCACGGCTGAGAGCTGCTGGCTGGAAAACAGCTATCTGCACAAACAAACTGGAAAAACTGGCTAAACCGCTGGTTCGGGCCATGGACATGGAACACCTGTTTGACGCTGTAGTGGGCGGAGACACCTTCTCCAAGAACAAGCCGGATGCGATGCCAGTCTTTGGCGCAATCGACATTGCCGGTGGCTCCCGCGCAGGCTCCATTTTCATTGGCGATTCCAAGGCTGACATCAGCGCTGCACGTAACGCTGGCCTGCCCGTGATCGCCGTGGATTTCGGTTACACAGACATTCCTGTCCGCGAACTGGGGCCTGATGTGGTGATTTCTCACTACAATCAGCTGGAAGCGGCAGTCAAAGAGTTGAGTGCTGAGAACGCACCGACCTAACTCTCTGATATAGATACAAGATACTCTGCCGCCCCTGTTTGTTCAGTGGGCGGCAGATTTGTTTACAGCCGCAAATCCGTCTCAATTCCCCCACGTAAATCCCATCAATAAATCACTGCTTGGTTCGATTTCTCGCTCAATGCAGTCACATTCCCCTGCGAAACATTCAGTCAATCGGAAAGCTCTGTTTTCCAGTAAATGAACATCAACACGGGAACACTGCGCCACATCAGGTGCAGGTCAATGGCTGCATGGTTAAAGCTTCACTCGTTTCGCTGTTTGCGATCATTCTGGCTAGTGCGCTTGCGCAACTGGCGAGCTCTGCTTTGCTAACAAGCTTGCCGCTTCAGATCGCCAGCATTGGCGGCTCTGCCTCTCAAGCTGGCCTTGTGGCAGGGGCTTACTCTCTTGGCTTCATGGTTGGATGTATGCGTGGTGTACGCATGATCAACCGGATCGGACACATCAGAGCCTTTGCTGGCGCTGCTGGTTTGACAGCTCTTCTCGTTTTGCTTTTCAAGAACACAGAGAGCATCATTTTCTGGACTGTACTCCGGTTCTTCATGGGGGCGGCATTTGCGGTTTTGTTTGCCACAGCTGATGCATGGCTGAATGAGTCTATCAAAGACGAAGTTCGTGGGCGTATTTTATCTGTGAACTCCATTGTGATTGGTGCAATGGCCATTCTCTCACAGATTTTCGTTGCCAAATTCACCGAGGTTCCATTGCAAATGCTGGAACTGCTCAGCGCTGTACTGCTTGCAGCTGTTGTATTGCTCTGCATGACCCGCTCTGTGCCACCACGCACATACAAAGCCAAGCGCATTAAGTTCAAAGAGATTTGGGCTCAGTCTCCTGTGGCTGTGCTGGGCGCTTTTGCTTCCGGTGCTATTGTCACCAGTCTTTTGACCATTGTGCCTTACTCCCTCTCCAAGGCCGGGGTTGGGGGCAGCACCACAGCTCTTATGATTGCGATGATCTATATTGGCCGCCTGATGTTCCAATGGCCGTTTGGCTCTCTTGCTGATCGCATAGACCGCAGATGGCTCATTCTTGGCTCTTCGGCGCTGATCACCGTTATCATGGTTACCTTCCTGATTGCTGATCCGTTCACTGGCTGGAATTCTGGCTTCCTGCGTAATTATCATCTGCTGAGCATGTTGGGTCTGGTGCTGGTTGTTCTTGGAGGTCTCTCCTTCCCGCTGCAATCCATCTGCGTGGCACACGCATTTGAACGGAAACCGGAAAGCAGTGTTGCGTTGTCGACCTATCTGCTTTTCATCTGGGCTGCGGGCAGTGTTGCAGGTCCAACACTCATCAGTATCCTTGCACCAGTACTTGGTTCCAAGACGCCTGATCTCATTTTGATAGGTCTTAGCGGTTCGCTTGCTCTGTTCACTGCGTATCGGCTTTATGTGGCGAAGCTGTTCTTTGTTCGTCGTTCGTCACGCAAACAACTCCTAAGTGTGAGCAACATGCCTTATGCAAGTTATCACCAAGCTCAACCCTCTGAAAAATATAAGTAATGCGAAGCCTATGGTGTCAACGGGGCCGCCTCCAGCGATATATTTGGAATTCTTTTGGGAAAAGTTTCTTCAGGGGCTTGCGAGAACCCGTCAAAGGCCCTAAACACCTCCTCACGCCACACGGCGCACCACCCTACGGGGGCGATTAGCTCAGTTGGTAGAGCGCTTCGTTTACACCGAAGATGTCGGGAGTTCGAGTCTCTCATCGCCCACCATTCCTTCTTATGAAGGCTTTCAGTCTCCCGATTATTCGCGGAGGCTTTTTTATTTTCTTCCGTTGTTTTCCTTGTACATACACTCCGCCTCCCCATATTGCCCCAGAGGGTTTGGAAACATGTTGTGCCTTGGCGTTTTCGTGGCGCACATCACAACTCTTTGTTTTGAAGCAGAAATTCTTTGAAAGTCTGAAACAGTTTTTCTAAGATGGGCTTCTGAAATTTGGGCAGCTTTAAAGATCAGGACCACGTCTATGAACCGGATATTTTTATTTATCGGCAAGACTTTTGCAGCGTCTGTGATGCTGTTCTTTTTCGTGGTTGTTTTCCAAACCGTGATGTATGGCGGCCCGGCACGTGATGTTGCAGCCTTTATCTCAGGCGCAGGCGGCGTTTCTTACACTTCTTTTGTCGCGATCCGAAATCGGAACGCCTGATCAAGTCATTCGATCTGTGTTAAAAAAGGGAGCCGAAGCCCCCTTCTCTGTCCTTCTTATATCTTCAGATCTTCGCCTATACCGAAGTTGTCGGCGACATAATCCAGATCCTTATCACCACGCCCTGACAGATTGACGAGGATTGTCTCTCCTGGACACTCCTTGGCGAGTTTCATCGCGTATGCGACTGCGTGAGAGCTTTCCAGTGCAGGAATGATCCCCTCATAACGCGAGAGTGCCCAGAAGGCTTGCAAAGTCTCATCATCGGTCGCTGAGCTGTAGTGCACCTTACCGATATCATGCAGGTAGGAGTGCTCAGGTCCGACACCTGGGTAGTCCAAACCAGAGGCAATTGAATGCACTGGCGCGGGGTTGCCTGCTTCATCTTCCAGAACACGGCACTTGAAGCCATGGAGCATGCCCGGCTTGCCGAATGTCATGGTTGCTGCGTGCTGTCCAAGCTCAGGCCCTTTGCCCATTGGCTCGACACCGTGCAGTTTGACTGACTTATCCTGTATGAAGCCAGAGAAGAGGCCCATGGCGTTTGAGCCACCACCAACACATGCCACAGCATGGTCTGGCAGATTGCCGGTCATCTCAGTAAACTGCTCACGGGCCTCGATACCCACGATCTGCTGGAAGTCACGCACCATACGCGGGAATGGGTGCGGACCTACTACAGAGCCGATTGCGAACAGAGCCTCATCGGCCTGCTCCAGATAGGATGTGAACGCAGAGTCCACTGCCTCTTTCAGCGTGCGACCGCCGAAACCAACCGGTACGAGCTTTGCGCCCAATAACTGCATGCGGACGACATTTGGATGCTCTTTCTCGATATCCACTTCACCCATGTGAATTTCGCAGTCTAGCTCAAAGTAAGCTGCAGCTGTTGCTAAGGCCACGCCGTGCTGACCTGCTCCGGTTTCTGCAATGAGCTTCTTCTTGCCCATATGCTTTGCCAGAAGCGCTTCTGCCATGCAGTGATTGAGTTTGTGGGCGCCGGAGTGGTTCAGGTCTTCCCGCTTTAAGTAAATGTTCGCGCCTGAGCCAATCCGGTTGGACAGGTTGCGTGCATGCGAGATGGGGGTTGGGCGGCCCTGAAAGTGCTTGCGGATGTAGCGCAGCTCATTGATGTAGGATGCATCGCCAGAGATCTTTTCGTAGGCTTTCGCGATCTCTTCGAACTGAGGCACCAGCTCAGGCGGCAGGAATGCTCCGCCATACTCACCGAAGTAGCCTTCTTTGTTCGGGAACTCTTTTAAATAATTGTCCATCAGCTCACGCTCTCCCAGCTCAATATCTATATGTATGGGACTGATGCTACTTTAAGCCGTGCGGGGCAATCCATCTGGTAATTGGAACTAGTCACTGATTTCTTGGCAGATAAACAAGCACTTAAAGCACCGCATGGCCTTCCATGCAGTGGTGGAACAGAATTCCCGAAAGTCGGGATGAGCAAGGCGGCAGGCAATACCTGCGCTGTTTGTTAAGTTAGTTTCTTCGGCATTGGCTACACGCCTTGCCCGGGCTTTCTTGGGATGAACAACGTCGCCTCTTTTGCCTATAAGGTACGATAGTCAGTTTCCTGAAAAGACAGTGGCTTATCCAGTCAGGTTTCCCTGCTCAGACAGTTCCTCCGTCTTTGACAGACACATCTGCAAAAGTGGATTTCCCACCGGTACATCTGCATCCGTCACCGCGTGATACCCTATATTCCTGGGTCCTTCCCCTCAAACCATGCGGTCACGTTTGAAGTTCGGTTCACCGGACCACTGAAAGGTGCGTTACGTCTTCCAACAGCCCAACCCAGCCTACGACACACTGACGGTCGCTCCGCCAGCAGCCCGTTACGTAGGCATGCGCTTAGTATGGGCATGGTTTTGAACCAGGGGGATAAGTTTTTGACACACCCGCATACAAAAAAAGCCCCGGCACATGGCCGGGGCTTTTCGTATTCCAGAGAGAACTCTGAATTACTTGAGGTCAACGCCGTAGAAGATGTGACCACCGAATGGATCGATCTTGTAGTTTTCAACCTTCACAGAAACTGGCTCAGAAACAACAGAGTGAGCGATGGTTGCCCATGGAGCTTCACGCTTGAAGACCACCTGTGCCTGCTCATAGAGCTTGGTACGCTCAGCAACGTCTGCAGTTACTTTTGCTTTCTGGATCAGGTCTTCAAACTCAGCGTTACACCACTGAGCGCGGTTGGAACCACCAACGCCGTCACAGCCGAGAAGAACTGCGAGGAAGTTGTCCGGGTCACCATTGTCACCAGTCCAGCCTAGAAGAACAGCACCGTCACGGTCCAGCTCTTTAGAGCGCTTCAGGTATTCACCCCACTCGTAGGAAACGATCTCAACGTCAACACCAACCTTCGCGAAGTCGCCCTGAATAACTTCAGCCATACGACGTGCGTTCGGGTTGTATGGACGCTGAACAGGCATCGCCCAGATCTTCATCTTAAGATCTTTAACGCCTTCTGCTTCCAGAGCAGCTTTTGCAGCAACCGGATCATATTTATCATCCTGAAGGTCTGCATTGTAAGACCAGATGGTCGGTGGAATTGGGTTGGAAGCAACTTTACCAGCACCCTGGAACACTGCACCCAAAATAGCCTGCTTGTTGACAGCCATGTTCAGCGCTTTACGCACCTTTGGATTGTCGTAAGGAGCCTGCTGAGTGTTGTATGCCAGGTAACCAACGTTCAGGCCTTCCTGCTGCATGAGGTTGATCGATGGATCATCCTTCATTGCTGCAATGTCAGCTGGGTTTGGATAAGGCATTACGTGACATTCGCCAGCTTTCAGCTTCTGATAGCGCACGGATGCATCAGGAGTGATCGCGAATACCAGATTGTCGATTGGTGCTTTGCCAGCCCAGTAATCCGGGTTTGCTTTATAGCGGATCAACGCATCTTTCTGATAACCAACCAGCTGGAATGGGCCGGTGCCAACAGGGTTCTGATCGAATGCATCCTGATTGTCCATCATCTTCTCTGCGTATTCAGCAGAGTGAATGGAAGCAAAATCCATCGCAAGGTTTGCGATCATTGGAGCTTCTGGACGGGTCAGAACGAACTTCACAGTGTAGTCGTCTACCTTCACGATCTCTTTGATGAGATCAGGCATGGACATTGCGTTGAAGTATTCGTAGTTACCGCCGGAAACGCCGAAGTATGGGTTTTCTTTGTTGCCCTGACGGTCGAAGGAGAAGATCACGTCGTCCGCGTTGAAATCACGCGTTGGAGTGAAGTCTTTGGTGGTGTGGAATTTTACGCCCTTACGCAGCTTGAAGGTGTATTCCTTACCATCTTCAGATACGTCCCAGCTTTCAGCCAGTGCCGGAGCGATGCTTGTTGTGCCGCGCTCAAATTCAACCAGTTTGTTGAAGATCTGGCGGGAAGACGCATCAAATGTTGTGCCTGCTGTGTAGAGCGCTGGTGTGAAGCCCTCAGGAGAACCTTCTGAGCAGTATACCAGTGTTTTGGCCATGCTTGGTGCAGCAAACGCCATTGTTGCAGCCAACACACTGCCCATAAGAATTGATTTTTTCATTTCTCGTGTCCCCAATCACCTAAAGTGAATGCAAAAGCCAAGGCCTTTGATCATTTATCGAAGCTGCTTGATGCAGTTCTTCTCATAGGATTTTGCAGCGCCACACCGCAGGCTCACCTCAAGCCTACGAACCTCTTCTCAAAGAAGAAGTCATGTTCAGAATGATTTCAGGAAGAAATAGCGCGGATAGAGCACAAAATAAGCCCTCCTCCGCTGCATCGTGTCCTCCCCAGCACACCCCATATGCAACAGCTGCAAACGGGAGTACCTTATACGTAATTCTCGGTAAAATCTCCTCTTAATTGCGCATTTTTCAAAGAAATTGTTTCAACATTGCACTGAATTGGGAAAATCGTTAATGAAATGACAAAGGGCGGCTCCCCGATGGGAACCGCCCTTTTATTTTTCAAACTACACAATCAGCTTAGTGAGAAGCAGCAAGCCGCGCTTTGATGTGAGCGATGTCTGCCTGAGGCGTCGCGTTGAACAGTGTCTGGGTATACTCATGCTGAGGATTTCCAAACACTTCGTCGCGCGTGCCGTACTCAACCACTTCGCCATAATACATCACCATGACCTTGTCCGCGATGTAGCGTACCACAGACAAATCGTGGGAAATGAACAGGTAAGTCAGGTTGAACTCATCCTGCAAATCTGCCAGCAAGTTCAGGATCTGAGCCTGAACGGACAGATCCAACGCTGAAACAGGCTCATCAAGAATGAGGAGTGACGGGTTGAGAACCAGTGCACGACCAATCGCAATACGCTGACGCTGACCACCAGAGAACATGTGCGGATAGCGGTTGAAATGCTCAGGACCAAGACCGACCTTGACCAGCATTTCCATCGCCTTGTCGCGGCGCTCAGCTGGAGACATGGTGGTGTTGATCATCAAAGGTTCAGTCAGAACGTCACCAACACGCTGGCGCGGGTTCAAAGACCCATACGGGTTCTGGAACACGATCTGCACCTTGGAGCGCATGTCCTTGGACAGCTTTTCCTTTGAGATGTCGATCGGGTTGCCCTCGATGAGAAGCTCCCCTGCGGTTGCCGGATCGATCAAGGTCAGGATACGCGCCAGTGTAGACTTTCCGCAGCCAGATTCTCCCACCACTGCAAGCGTTTTGCCGCGTTCCAGACTAAAGCTGATGCCCTTCAGAGCACGGTTGACATGCTCTTTTCCGAAGATGCCTTCTTTGGTGCGATATTCGCGAACCAGATTGCGCGCTTCGAGGATGATATCGTCAGCCATTATGCAGCTCCTTCATCGCCGAGGTGAAAATCAGAGACCGTTGGCAAACGATCACCTGTTGCGTTTTCAGGAAGCGCGGAAAGCAGAGCCTTGGTGTACGGGTTCTTTGGGCTTTCAAAGAGTGAGAGAACATCTGACTCTTCCATCTTTTTGCCTTTGTACTGAACCACCACACGGTCAGCCGTTTCAGCAACCACTGCCATATCATGAGTGATCATGATCAGGCCCATGCCGCTTTCTTTCTGCAGATCAAGGAGCAGATCGAGGATCTGCTTTTGAATGGTCACGTCGAGCGCAGTTGTTGGCTCATCAGCGATCAGCAGCTTCGGCTTACACGCAATTGCCATGGCAATCATCACACGCTGACACTGACCACCAGACATCTGGTGTGGGTACTTTTTCAGCGCCTTCGCAGATTCAGGCATCCCGACGGAGTCGAGCAGCTCAATCGCACGGGTTTTGCGTTCACCGCGGCTCATCGTGGTGTGCTCTTTGAGGGTCTCATCAATCTGAGCACCCACAGTGAAGCATGGGTTCAAGCTTGCAATTGGCTCCTGGAAGATCATGGAAATGTCTTTACCAATGATCTCGCGGCGCTTTTTTGCAGACATGGTCAGAAGGTCATAGCCTTCAAACTCCAGCTTGTCCGCCCACAGATGACCGTTGTTGGCCAGCAGGCCCATAACAGCCAACATGGCTACAGATTTACCAGATCCACTTTCACCCACAACAGCAAGAACTTCACCTGCGTCAACGGAATAGCTCACGCCATCCAGAGCCCGGAAACGTCCATCAACCGTGTCGAATTCAACCGTTAGGTTTTCAATTTCAAGAAGGGCCATCGTCAGCTCCTCTTCAGTTTAGGATCGAGAGCGTCACGCAGGCCATCACCGATCAAGTTGATTGCCAGCACTGTGGTTAAAATCGCAATACCCGGGAAAGTGACAACCCATGGCGCACGCAGGATGAACTCGCGAGATTCTGCAAGCATTGTGCCCCATTCCGGCTGAGGTGGCTGAGCACCCATACCGAGGAAGCCCAGAGCCGCTGCATCAAGGATCGCGGTGGAGAAGGAAAGCGCTGCCTGCACGATGAGTGGAGCCATACAGTTTGGCAGCACAGTCACGAACATCAAACGCAGAGTACCAACACCGGAAACACGCGCGGCCATCACATACTCACGGCTCATTTCGGACATCACTGATGCTCGGGTGAGACGCACATAGTATGGCTGCTGCACGATCGCGATCGCGATCATCGCGTTGAGGAGCGATGGGCCGAGAATAGCAACAAGCACCAAGGCCAGCAGCAAGGACGGGAATGCCAGAATGATGTCCATGATACGCATGATGATGGTATCAACCCAACCACCAAACGTACCGGCCACCAGACCGAGACACACACCAACAACAAGCGCAACAGATACAACCACCACACCAATGAAGAGCGAGAACTGGCTGCCGTAAATCAGGCGAGACAGCAGGTCACGACCCACAGCGTCTGTGCCAAGAACGTAGGACCAGCTCCCACCTTCCTGCCATGCTGGTGGCAGGAGCAGCGCATCGCGATACTGTTCGATTGGTGAATGAGGTGCAATAAAAGCTGCTCCCACAGCAATCACAACAAGCGTCAGGAAGAAGAACAGACCCGCAACAGCCCCTTTGTTGGTGCGGAAATGTCTCCAGAAATTGACGATAAGTTCAAACCGGGTATCCGGTCCGGAATTTTGTGTCACGTCAGCCATGATTTACTCCGTATGCCGAATTTTCGGATTAACCAGACCGTACATCAGGTCCACAATCAGGTTCACGATCATGACGATTGCAGCAATCATCAAAAGACCGCCCTGCACAACCGGGTAGTCACGACGGAAAATACTATCAACCATCCACTTGCCGATTCCCGGCCAGGAGAAGATGCTCTCAGTCAGGATTGCGCCGCCAAACAGCACGCCGATCTGCAAACCAATAATGGTGATGACCGGAATGAGCGCATTCCGCAGAGCATGAATGCCGACCACACGGAAGTTGGAGAGGCCCTTTGCACGTGCAGTACGCACATAATCTTCATCCAGAACTTCCAACATGGCAGAGCGCGTCTGACGCGCAATAACTGCCAGTGGAATAGTGCCCAGAACGATGGTTGGGAGAATCAGATGGCTTACAGCCGAGGTGAATGCACCAGGCTCATCTGAGAGCAATGTGTCGATCAACATGAAGCCTGTAACAGGCTCAATCCAGTACAACAGAGAGATACGACCTGAAACAGGTGTCCACCCCAAAATGCCGGAGAAGAAGATGATCAGCAGCAGGCCCCACCAGAAGATTGGCATGGAATAACCGGCCAACGCTGTTGTCATAACAGTGTGGTCCAGTGCCTTACCGCGCTTTACAGCTGCGATAATACCAGCAGGAAGCCCGACGACGATTGCAAACAGAATTGCACAGAGGCCAAGCTCAACCGTTGCCGGGAAGAGCGTCATAAACTCCTGAAGAACAGGCTGTTTTGTGACAATAGATACACCAAGATCGCCTTGAACCAAATTGCCCAAGTAAGTGAAATACTGTTGCCAGATCGGTTCATTGTAGCCGAACTGCACCATAAGTTCTTGATAGCGCTCAGGGCTTACACCGCGTTCGCCAGCCAAGAGCAGAATTGGATCGCCTGGCAGCAGGCGAATGAAGAAGAACGAGGTCAGAGTAACCCCGATAAAGGTCGGGATGAGCAAACCCAGTTTTTTTAATATGAGACGAAGCATACTTCAGTCACACCAATCAGAGGATTGTTTATCCGCAAGCCACCACTTGCGGTATGGAAGACTTTTCCAAAAAAGTATCCCGGCGAATACATCGCCGGGATACAAATTGTCCAGCGGAAAATTATTTCTACTTCAGATCTACGCCATAGAAGTAATGGCCACCAAACGGATCAATCTTGTAGTTTTCAACACGAACACTGATCGGCTCAGAGACAAGAGAGTGCGCAATAGTTGCCCAAGGCGCCTCACGTTTGAATACTACCTGAGCTTCCTCATAAAGTCTTGTGCGTTCATCTACGTCAGATACCTGTTTGGCTTGTACAACAAGATCATTAAATTCATCATTACACCACTGTGCACGGTTGGAACCGCCCACTGCATCGCAAGACATCAGCACTGCAAGGAAGTTGTCCGGATCACCATTGTCACCAGTCCAACCCAGCAGAACTGCACCGTCACGATTGATGTCAGAAGAACGTTTAAGGTACTCACCCCACTCGTAGCTGACGATCTCGACTTTAACACCGATTTTCGCAAAGTCAGCCTGAAGGATTTCAGCCATACGACGCGCATTTGGGTTGTATGGACGCTGTACAGGCATCGCCCAGATCTTCATTGTCAGATCTTTGACGCCTTCTGCTTCCAAAGCCGCTTTTGCTGCTGCCGGATCATATGGGTCATCAACGATTTCGTTGTTGTAGGACCACATTGTCGGCGGGATCGGGTTTTTCGCGATCTGACCGACGCCCTGGAATACTGCGTCCAGAATAGCCTGCTTGTTGATAGCCATGTTCAGCGCTTTACGCACTTTTGGATTATCAAACGGTGCCTGCTGGGTGTTGTAGGCCATGTAGCCAACATTCAGACCTTCTTGCTGCAGAAGGGTGACGTTTGGATCTTTGGACATTGCATCCAGGTCAGCCGGGTTTGGATATGCCATCACCTGACATTCACCTGCAGCAAGCTTTTGATAGCGCACAGATGCATCTGGTGTGATTGCAAAGACCAGATTGTCGAGTGGCGCTTTGCCATTCCAGTAATCAGGGTTTGCTTTATAGCGGATCAGAGCGTCTTTCTGGTAGCCAACGAGCTGGAAAGGACCGGTACCAACTGGCTTCTGATCAAATGTGTCCTTGCTGTTCACCATTGCGTCTGCGTATTCAGCAGACTGGATGGAGGCGAAGTCCATCGCCAGGTTCGCAATCATTGGTGCTTCTGGACGGGTCAGCTTGAATTTGACAGTGTAGTCGTCAATCTTTTCAATACTGTCGATCAGGTCAGGCATGTCCATGGCGTTAAAGTACTCGTAGGTACCGCCAGACACGTTATGATATGGGTTTTCCTTGTTGCCCTGACGGTCGAATGAGAAGATCACGTCATCGGCATTGAAATCACGGGTTGGTGTGAACCACTTTGTGTCGTGGAATTTTACACCCTTGCGAAGGTGGAAGGTGTATTCCTTGCCATCCTCAGAAACTTCCCAGCTTTCAGCCAGTGCCGGAGCAACTTCGGTTGTGCCAGGCTTGAACTCCACCAGCTTGTTGTAGATCTGACGCGAGCTTGCATCAAATGTGGTGCCTGCGGTGTACAGAGACGGTGTAAAGCCTTCCGGAGATCCTTCAGAACAGTACACGAGAGTTTTTGCCATTACAGGGCCAGCCACAACTGCTGCTGCGAACAGGCTACCACCAAGCAAGAGGCTTTTTTTCAAGGACATTGGTATTCTCATTCCGTTTTATTGCTTGTTCCAGTTGTTCTTCAACACTGCTTATTGCTGCAGTTTATTCAGGGATTTTGGCTTTGAGAGACTATTCCGGCAACGGAAGGATGGAAGGCCGTCTTCTCCACATAAAGATGCATGACGCGGTTTCCCTGCGAGATACATTCTTCAGGTTTTTCGATTTCGGCTTGCACGTAATTCCGCGACGAGATTACCCACTCATAGCTCAAACCAAATCAACGACATCGCACAATCATATGCGATTAATTCTTCGATGGTCGATTTTAGAACATTAAGTTTCGTTTCTGACTTCGGAAATAATTAAAAATTTCAGAAGCACTGTCTAATCGGTACGACTACCTAGAACTGCATCCTCAGGTTGTTTTATTCCTTCTTACTTACCTGAAATTACATAGGTATTCTTACCACATATTTGCGGCGTCGTAATTATACTTTAGAATCGAACTTGATTATTTAAACAGTTTTTACACAATACTATCAGGAGCTTATACGAGTTCAGGCCTGCAGATACGCGTATTGCGTGTCACACAAGCCTGTTATCCAACTGGTTTTGGAGTGTTTTTATTCTTCTGAAAGCTTAGCCATACATTCGTCATGTATGGACTGGATTTCGGAGATCGTGACTTCCAGCGCTTCTTTTCTCGCGCTTAGCTCCTTCAGCACTTCCCCGGTTCTAGAACCAAGGTACTCAAGCTGCTGGCGGTGCCCTTCCCCGTGCTGACCATAAAGGTCCAGGAAGTGTTTGATCTCGGAGAGAGAGGAACCAATCGCTTTACCGCGCAAGATCAACGCCAGGCGCGCTCTGTCTTTGCGGTTATAGATACGCACACCATTGACACGCTGAGGTGAGATCAGACCTTTACTCTCATAAAACCGAATGGATCGGGTAGAGATCTCAAACTCTTCAGCCAGATCGCCAATTCCAAAAAGTTCCTGATCGGCGTGACCCGTTTCTTTTTCCGCTTCCGCGAGAGGGTTCAGCGTTTCTTCTCTTCTCTCAGACATGCATCCCCCTAACATTGAAGAACTTGATTGACGTTACCTAACGTCGCCGTAAAGCATTACCATAACGGCGACACTATATCACCAAATTGTCATTGCGTTTACGGCTTCTCGTTTTCTTCCTAATCTTTACCTATAGGATAACCATCAGAAATCAACACAAATTGCAATTAGCCAGATAGGTAATATTGCGAGATATCGATAGCGCCTTGTAAAAAAGAACGGGATAAACCCACAAGAGATGCCATAGAACATCCGTATCCTGCGTGTTTTTGAATTTTTATTGCGCTGCCGCATTCCCCAGACTTGACAAGTTTGAGGTTTTGGAAGACCCCTGCCCCTACGACGCCTACTGAAGCAACTTGCCTTTGGCTTAGGTCATTTCAGTTATTTGTATGCGTATCCTCTTTTGCGAACCGATTGGCTCTTCAAGGAGATACGCTCTAGGATAAGTTATGAGTAAGAGTCTTGAGGAACGGGTCGACGAACTGGAAATGCATATCGCACACCAGAACGAAACGATCGAAACACTCAATGATGTGGTCTCCAATCAGGCACAGGTTCTTGACCGACTCGTCTCAGCAATGGGACAGATGAAGGACCACCTGCTTGATATTCAGGATCTGGTTGAACAAACACCTGCGAACCAGAAACCTCCACATTACTGAGCAAACAGGCTTTTCCTATACTAAGAGGAAACTATTTTCCTGCTGAACATCAGCAAAGATAGGTATACTCAGGTAAGGGGAAACCTGATATTAAGAGATGACAGGTCTGCTGTGCTTGAACGCAGGCCCTTTTTTCGTGGATCACTCAACGTTACGAGAGTGAACAATACAATTTTCTGTTCCGCCGCCTATAAGGGCTGCCACTGCTGTCCTTTTTTGAACAGCACCTGAGAACAAAAAAGCCTGGATGAGAAAGAAACCCAATGGCTATTGAGCAGATACTGGCGACCCATAAAAAGGAGAGCCTTGCCGATAAAGCTTATCGTCTGATTGAAGAGCTGATCGTCAACCTTGACCTTGCGCCTGGCATGGCGCTGACTGAAGGTGACCTTTGCGAACGGACCGGCATCGGCCGGACTCCAGTGCGCGAGGCCATCAAACGCCTTTCAACCGAAGGGCTGATCGTTATTCGCCCGCGCAAAGGCCTGTTTGTTTCTGAGATTGAGACTTCCGAGTACGTTCTGGTTCTGGAAACCAGAAAGCCTTTGGAGCAGCTCCTCGTCGCTTCCGCTGTGAAGCGTGCGACCGCAGAAGAGCGCGAAGCTCTGCACCAGTGTGCTGAAGAAATCCTTGCGCAGGCCCGTGCAGGCGATGTGAAGGGCTACCTGCGTGCAGATAAGGTTTTTGATGAAGTGCTCTGTGCCGTCTCTCGGAACCCGTTTACAGCTCGCGCTGTGGCTCCGCTACAGACTATGAGCCGCCGGGCCTGGAGTGCTTTCCGCGGTGCTGAAAAGCTCGAAGATTCTGCTATTCGCCATCATAAGCTTGCTGAAGCTTTGGCAAACAACGATGCAGAGAAGGCAGAAGCGGCAGCTGTCGAGATGATGGACCACCTGACCAACTTTGCAGTCAAGCAAGCTGAAAAGACTGGCGACAACGCCTAGGTTCAGAGATCTCAAGCAAAAAGCGGAGCCTGTGCTCCGCTTTTTTATTGTTCAGTTTTTGGCATTTTAAAGGTATCGATCCGGGCGTTACGCCCGCTTGCCCCGAGCAGAACCAAGTATGGTTGATCTGTTTGAATTACCGGTCGCTTTGCACCGTAAATGCCTGAGAGCCGCAAACGCACCTCACCGTGAGGTGTCATTCCCGTAACCATCCCCGCAGACATCTGAGAGAGCTTAATAGGAGCGTAAAGGATCTCGTAGGAGGGAGGAGCAGCTCCAGGTCTCATGACGACCACAGCGTTTGCTCTGATATCACGCCCCTCGTCCTGTACGTCGACCACTCCAACGGCTCGGTGCAAAATTTTATACTGGCAATTCATCTAGATAATCATCGTCGTCGATACACTATGAAGCCGCTGCCTGTTTGGCAGCATTTTCAACAATGTTGTCCCTCAAACTCGCAGGCACATGGAATGTAAAGTCCTGAATGAGGACGTCCTGCACGATATCTGTCGCGAAGCGTTCGTTGACGCGGTCACGGACCTCGTCGGTCAACTCCTTCAGGTCAGATTTTTTTAGCTGGGCGAACTCTTTGTCAGCCTTGCTGTAAATGATACGGAAAGCTTCATCGACGATGAACGCATGAGGTGGAACCGCCAGCTTTGCAAGCAGTTCACTATCAACCGTGAACACAAACTGCGCCACAATATAACCGTGGATCTTGCCATCTTCGAGCACCGGAACGTTGATGGTCGGTGTGCTTTGATAATCCAGTCCTTCCAAATGCGCATTCTTTTGCAGCATCGGATCAAAGTCGGTCTTGTACAGAGCTGTAAAGTAGGCTGCACCGACGGTGACGAGACAGATCCAAACTCCGGTTACGAGAACTTTCAACATACGTTTTTACCAGCTTCCAACCAGAGATTCATAGGTGCCATCAGAGTCATGATCCTTCATCACTTGTGACAGAAGACCAGATACTTCTTTGACAGCATTAAGCTGGGTCGACAGCAGCTTCATATTAACTGCAAGCTTTTCCTGAAGTTCCTGAAGCCGGACAACGATCTCGCTTGGCAAATTTTCAGGGCCAACTGCCTTGCCCGCCATATCAAGATCAAGCATCGCGCGGCCTTTGAGATAGGCGCTCTCTTCAAGATCAATGTCACCCTTGCCGATAAGAGCTTCATTTTCAGTCGACAGCAGCTTGTCTACACGTCCGATACTTTTTGAAAGAGCAATGTAGTCTTCCGGCAAGATGTAAGCGTCGGTGTCATCAAGCTGCCCAGTATCCTGAACCACTGGTTTTTCGTCATGTAAAACCAGTTCCTTGTGCTCACTGTCGATCATCTCAGACATTTATGCCTCTTGCTTTGGGAGAGTTGGACGAATGGTATCTGGCAGGAGCATTTCTGCCAGACCAAGAGAACCTGTTTTGGCGAGTTGGTTTGCGAGCTGCTCCGCCATCAAACCTTTCCACATGGTGCCTGCTGTCCCGCCGCCATAGACGTTTTCAGTCTCCTTTGGCAGCATGGATTTTACGAAGGTCTGCAAGACAGCACTTTCCAGCTTCTCACCGAGATCAGACGTCTCAAGCTTCTTGGAATAGCGGTTGGCCATTGATTTTAAGCTCTCAACGCCCTCTTGCCCTCTTGCCTGAGCCGTGCCGGATGCATTGTCAGCTTCCGCCATAAATCTGGAGAAGCTGCTTGAGGCCCATGATGGCTCAGAGACGGGCAAATCCTTTGAAACGACGGTGGGAGCTTTAAGAGAGCGCGTGGCAGCTCTGACCTCAAAAGGGTCGGCTTGATTTATTACGTCCAGAACAAGATCGCTGACAGGCTGAATGGCCATGAGCACTCCCACTAGTCAAAAGAAGGGCATATATAATTGGAAAGACCCTAATTTCTCAGACTTATCTGGGCCTGACCTTCTTGGGCGCTGCCTGTAGCTCTGCGATTTCTTGAAGCTGCTTTTTCTCTTCCGTCCGGTGATAAGACACCAGAGCTTTGCCATGATGCTTTTCAGTCATGGAGGTCTGCCTCTTCTGATCAAGCAACTTGCCGAGCAACTCGCCCTTGTGCTTTTCCTTCAGAGACTTGCTTCGATTGTTGGTCTCCAGACGCCTGGAGATCGCTTGGTTCATCACTTCACGCAACTCCCCTTCATGACGTCCCCAGTGGCTGACCAACCCCTCGCTCTCTTCGTCGCACCTTTGAATTTCGCTATCAAGAACCGCGATGTCGTACTTGATCATCTGCTCTTTTTGTTCCTGAACCTTCAAAATGCGCCGGAGGCGTGTGATGCGTGCTTTATCCATGACTTTACTGCAATACCAACCAGTCGCCGAGCCCTGCATAGAAAAGACGCAACAGCTCAGTTATGATCTGCCAGAGGATGAAAAGCCCTCCCATCATAACAACAGGTAGCGCAACAAAATAGACTGGCATCTGAGGCATGAGTCTGTTTGTGAGGCCCAGAGTCAGGTTAATTACAACGCCATAGATCAAAAACGGACTTGTGATGCGTAATGCAAGCAACAGACCCTGCATCAGCTTGGTTGAGAACTGATCTAACGCCGCTGCGGGAACAAACTCTCCCCCCACCGGAATTGTCCGATAGCTCTCAGCAAGTCCAACAAAGACATCAGCGTGCGCGCCAGTGATAAACAACATGGCAGTTGCAGTGAGCGTAACCAAAGATGCCAATGGTGGCAGTTGCTGAAATTCTTCGACAATAGTGACAGGCTGGTTGAAGCTGGAAGCGTTTGCAGCCGCGCCAATCATCATCTGAAGCATTCCGAAGAAGGCTCGTCCGAATGCTGCGATCAACAGACCGATCAACAGCTCAACAAAAATGATGCGTAGCAGCTCATCTAGAGACGCAGCAGAGATGATTGGCTCAACCACCTCCAATATGAGAGGAGAGATCGCCAGGGTTGCAGATATTGCTATAAACAAACGAACACGGATCATCACACGTGGCGACGAAAAACCCGGCATGGCCATGAGGCATGCTCCGACGCGGCAAAAGACCACGAAGACGCTTAGGATTGCCTCAGGAGCATTTTCCAAGGTCACGAAATTGATCCCAATGCCTCGATATCAACACCGCGGGCCACTTCCATATGAGAGAGAATTGGCAGTGCGGGGAACATACGCTCGGTGATCATGCGCACGTACTGACGTGCTTCCGGAGCAACGACGACAGCAAATCGCTGACCTGAAGAGATATGCTCGCGAATAACTTCCGCACTGTCTTTTGCGAATTCTTCAACCTGTGAAGGCTCCATATCGAACTCAATGACTTCACCATTTGCGTCGCGGCGAAGTGCCTGATGAAATGCAAGGTCCCAGCGGTTCCCCAGGCGGAGCACTTTCAGGCTTCCATCTCCGGCAATATCACCACAAATTTGTGTCGCCATGCGAATGCGCACGTGATCAGCAATTTGCTCAGGTCTGCGTGCATGAGGTGCGATCTCCGCAATCGCTTCCATGATCAATGACAGATTTCGAATGGAGATACGCTCTGCAAGCAGCAGCTTAAGCACGGCCTGCAAGCCAGAGTATGAGATATGTTGCGGGCAGATATCATCAATCAGGCGTGTGTAAGCTGGATCAAGGCGATCTAAGAGCTTACGCATATCTTTATAGGAGAGAAGCTGCGAGAGGTTATTTCTGATCACTTCAGACAAATGTGTCAGCACAACTGAAAGGTTATCGACGGTCGTATAACCTTGACGTTTTACTTCATGCTCAAAAGCGGTCGGGATCCACATAGCCTGCATACCAAACGCAGGTTCGCGGGTTTCGGTTCCCGGAAGAGCTGGCAGCTCCCGATTGCCACCGATCACCATCAGTTCACCAACTTTGATGTTCTCAGAAGCGACAATCGTACCGTGGATACGGAACTCGTAACTCTTCGGCTCTAGATTGAGGTTATCCGTAACCTTGATCTCCGGAACCACAAATCCATATTGCTCAGCAAACTTCTTACGCATCTTGTTGATGCGGTTTCCAATTTCAGGCTTTGCTGCCAAAAGACGGGCTGTGAGCTGCTTGCCAAGACGCATCTCAATTTCAGAAAGTTCAAGACTGTCCTTCACGGACTCTTTCTTGACTTCCTTCTGCATCTCAACTTTTTGCAGCTCGGCTTTCGCGAGCTCCGCCTTGGCTTCCGCTGCCTTTTTGGGAATAACGTAGGCAGAAAACCCAAACACACCACTCAAGAAAACAAACGGCAGGAATGGAAGCCCCGGAAGCAGCGACAGTAATAAAAGCAGCAGTGACGCGACAGCGAGCGCGCGCGGATATCCAGCCAGCTGCCCCATTACAGCTTGCTCAGCTGACCCTCTGGTCCCACCTTTCGAGACAAGAAGACCTGCTGCAAGAGAAACGATCAGCGCCGGAATCTGTGAAACAAGACCATCACCAACAGACAGTTTAGTGAAAACGTCGGCAGCCTCAGCTAAGTCCATGTTGTAGCGCGTAACGCCAATAACGATGCCACCCAAAATATTCACAACGGTGATGATCAATCCAGCGACAGCATCACCGCGCACGAACTTCGAGGCGCCGTCCATAGCACCAAAGAAGGAGCTTTCCTCTTCCAGCTCTGCACGTCTGTGCTGCGCTTCCTTGTCATCAATCATACCAGCAGACAGATCGGCATCAATAGCCATCTGCTTGCCGGGAATACCATCAAGGGTAAAACGTGCACCAACTTCCGCGATACGACTTGCACCTTTGGTGATCACCAAAAAGTTCACCGTTACAAGGATCGCAAAGACGATGAGGCCGATGACAAAATCACCGCTCATGACAAACTGAGAAAAGCCGTTGATCACATACCCAGCGGCGAGCGGTCCTTCATGGCCGTTTGCCAGAATAACGCGCGTTGTCGCAATGTTCAGCGCAAGCCGAAGCATGGTCGCGATCAATAGAATGGTCGGAAATGAGGAAAACTCTAAGGGACGCTGGATCCAGAGCGAAACCATCAGGATCAAAACCGATAATGCAACTGATATTGCAAGGCCGAAATCGATCATAAACGTTGGCATGGGAAGAAATAGCACAGACAGAATGAAGATAATTCCGACTGCAAATCCAATATCACGTTTGCTGTTTGGAGCAGCAATTCCCGTCACTGTCTGAGACATTCGCACCCTTCAATTCGGTATAAGCATACTGCGCTACTTAGGCCGAAACATTGGAGAAGGAAGCTTGTGTGAGGGTGGTCTGGAGGGAAATCAGCGTGAGCTATCCCCTCCTTGCTTATTGCGGCAAACCTGAAAAAGCAGGTTTAAAACCCGTATTCGATGCGTCCGTAGACCATCTCGGTCAACGAGAATATCTGGGAGCCGATATACGGGCCAGTCATGGCAATCAAAATAAAGATCACAACAATCTTCGGAATGAACGTAAGTGTCATTTCCTGAATTTGTGTGAGCGCTTGAAACAGAGCGATAATCAAACCAACAAACATGGCCCCACCAACGGCGGGACCAGTTGCTGTAATCACAGTCCAAATTGCGGTACGCACAATATCGAGTGCATCTGCCTCATTCATTGCTTTATGATCTCACTTCACCATTAAGATGTAGCATCAGACTCGTCAGGAGTGTCGGTATCAGCAGGGGTGTCAGTGTCAGTCGTCGCAGCAGGTGCAGGACGAGAAATCTGAATACCAGGCACCAGAGCCACTTTTGTCCCATCTTCCAGAGTTGCAATCGAGCCATCTGTAAGGATCTGAACGGACTTGATTTTACCAGTCATGGTTTCCGTACCATCCGCATTAGGCACCTCAACTGTCGCACCGATCAGATTATTGGCCTGATTGATGGAGTTCTGCTGAAGCATGGATGTCAGATGCGTGTTCGTTTTAGTGGACTGCTCCACAGCGGAGAACTGCGCCAACTGGCCCATATACTCAGCAGTATCCAACGGATCTGTCGGATCCTGGCTCTTAAGAGACTCCATGAACAGCATTAGAAACGCATTGTAATCTAAGTAAGCTTGCTCACTGCCCTGTGGTTTGAAGACAGGTTCATTGTTTTGAGTAGTATTTGCAGAAGATACTGGATCAACACTCATGTTTTTGTCCTTTAATTCTCGCCAACTGCACGCGCGAACGGCATAACAACTGTTTCGGGCTGATCATCATCTTGCTTTTCGGACCAGATCGCCATCTCGATCTCAAAAAGCTTCTTCAGCGTGCGAAGTGCGTCAAAATAGCGTTTCTTTTTGATCTGAGCTTCAACAGTCGCAAGCCCCTCAAGAAGTTCAGTATTTTCAATAGCCATATGGATAGATGCAAGCATTAAGAGAGCTCGCTGAAGACTATCCATTTCCGTCTTGGGATCAATCAGAGCAGTCTGAATATAGAAATACAACTGACGCAGAGGAGTCGTCGTATCTTCTGGCTGCATAACATAAGCTTCGAGAAGAAAACTCGCGTCATTCAAAAGCTTCACCGAAGTCTTCTGCTCAAATGATAGAACAGCACCATTGATGAAGACCTTCTCACCCGCTTTTAAGTGCAAACGCATTGGATATTCCCTCGCTCAACTCAAGCCGTCACGAACAAGCTCGTTGATTTCAATAAGACTATGAAAATCATCGGAGTTTCCCGACCTGATCAAATCAGCCTGCTTCACGCACCAAATTCCGATTGAAATTAGATCGGCCCTTAACTCGGCAGGAAGCGCGTTTTCAGGATTACCCAGATCGTCGATTAGAATACTCCACAGTCGATGGACTGAAGTTAATGCTTGTGCTGCCTCATTAGAGCTACTTCCAGCATCTTTAGCTGCTTGCAGTTGTGCAACTACAAGTGAGAATAACTCACGCTCTTGCCCTCTTCGATCATAAGAAGAGTCTTCAAGAGCTTCTGCATAAGACATTTGATACATTCAACACTCCTAGAGAAATTCAACTCGTCTCTTCTAATGACCTACAAATATCTCATGATATTTAGATCTTTGATCTTGGCAGTAATTGAATAAGTTGCCTCTAACTGAGTTTGAGCTTGACTCAACTCGACAGCAGCACGGTTCTCATCGACGTTTTCAAGATCAATGATCCGGGCGTTCAAAACATCTCGTTTAGCTTCAATGTCAGTGTTCGTGCGTGTTACATTAGCCTTAATCGCACCATTGGTAGCCGAAACATCGATTGTCTTACCAACACCTACATTCAGATGATTGATTGCTCGGTCGAAAATGAGCTCCTGAGCTCCTTCTCCAATGTCAAATTTTCCGAAAACTGCTACCATTGCGTAGCCTTTAGCCAATTCACTAAATGCTTTTGAATTTGCCGTACCTGAACCGTCCGTGGTGACCCCAGGACTGATCGTCGTCAACATTTTCTCTGTAGTTGCGGAAGTCCATGTCGGCGACCAACTAGCATCAAAAATACTATTGAATTCGGGACTATCTAAAAAAGCCTCCCAAGAAGCATCAGGCAGCGCCTCAATAAGCGCAGTATCAGTACCAATAGTTAACCCTGTGACAGCAAAGAACGCTTGCTCAATCGCCTGTTCAGGACCTGCGGGGTCTGCAGCCGACGGTGTTGGTGACACGTAATCGAAATCGCGAACTGGCGGAGTCCCTGTATTAATTCCGCCAAATACATACACTCCACCCACATTCGAATTTAAGGCATTTGTCAACTTGCCCAGTTCTGTATAAGCCAGTTCCGAAGCAGTCTTTAAAGTACCAGCATCTTTCTGCAATGCTACCAAGTTCGAACGAAAGTCCGTTGCACTTTTTTCAACATTATCCAGTGCTGTATCCATTACCTCAAAACGGGTAATGACCTGCTTATTTGTGTTCAGCTGGCTTACCATCTGTGAGTATTCAGAACGGAAAGATGTTGCCATCCCGGTCTGTGCACCTAAGGTTAAGCCAAAATCAGCATGTTTCTTTGAAGCGTTTTCGATTACCGCTTTATCTAACTGCGCTCTGTGCTCGATGAGATAGTCAGTTAAACGCAAAGAACTCGACAATGTAGAAACTGAATAGACCATTTTATCTCACTGCTCCCAAGAGCTCTTTGAACATATTGTCAACCGTCGTCATCAAACGAGCAGACGCAGAATAGGCTGTTTCAATTGTAAGAAGGCGCTGCATCTCAGTATCAATGTTGACACCAGTCGTATTTGACAGCATTTGAGCATTTGAACTAAACGCAGAGGCCTTCAACGTCGAATTCTCAGTCGCGACCTTGCGCTCAGCACTAAACCAACTCACCGTATTTGCAGTAAAATCCTGCAAGGTGGAATTAGCAGTTACCCCAGTGGCCCCGGTAAAAGACTGCACAGCATTAAGTTTATCTGTATAGCCGCGAAGCAGATCTGAATAACCAGCAGCATCACCCGTATTGTGCTCGTAACCAGCCGTGATGCCACCGTCACGAAGCAAGGTAACATCTGCCGCAACCAATGGGTTTACCTGCAAACGACTAACAGCATCCGCAGTGGTAGGTCCATCAAGGATAAAGAAACCAGGCCCATCACTTGTACCCGGAGCAGGCTGCGGTTCTCTAAAAGTCTCAACCAACGCGTCCGCGACGGCATTAAGCTGCGTTTGCATCGTAACAAGAGTTTCATCTCTCGCTTTGGCATAACCAGCAATTGCTCCACCAGTGACTGGGGCAGTCGCACCAGGTCCTGCGACAGAAATACCATCTACAAGTATATTATTCCCGACATCTCCAGACCCTAAATGAAGAGAGGTGTCGAATGTAACTTCGCGCGCACTTTTCTCAAAAAGAGTGACGCCACTGTCGGTATAGATCGCCACCCCGTTATTGTTCTGCTGAAGAACTTCGATACCTATTTCTTCAGAGAGAACCTTTAACATTTCATCGCGTTGATCCATCAACGCGTTGACGTCCGTACCGGCAGCAGTGCCTAGAACGATTTTATCGTTAACACCCTCAAGATCAGAGAGGATATTATTTATATTGTCTACCGCACGCCCCATAGCTGCATCAGAGTTCAAGCGCGCTTCTTTAAGTGTCTCAGAAGACTGCTTCAATCCATCAACTAGGCTATGACCAGCATTTAAAACCGAAAGTCCGAGCACCTTATTTGACGGATCATTGCTGTAAGCAACAAGTGTCTCATTCAGCGTACCCATTGCAGTCGCAGTACTTGTACCAAAAGGCACTTGTCCTGACGGGTTAAGCTGATCAAGCAGTTTAGCGTAGGAACCCGCGGCAATGGCAGCACTACCTGTCTTCAGGGTTGCTTTAAATGCTGCTTGATTGACCATGCGAGATGCATGAGAAACATAAACAACTGATCCGGTATCAGTAACAATGTTCTGTACGCTTGCTTCTACGCGAGTGTAGTTCGGATTATTGACATTAGCGACATTGCGGGACGCAATTGCCATCTCAGCTGAGCGAGCTGCGATGGAAGATTGCGCCGTAAGCATTGCAGAGGTAAGAGACATATCAGAGCCCTTAGCGCAGGTTGTTCAGTTCTTGGAGCAACTCAGAACTCGCATTAAACACTTTTGTGTTTGCGCTGTATGTACGCTGAGCCTGAACCATCTCCGTCAGTTCAGCTGCAAGATCAACGTTTGATCCTTCAACTGCACCTGAATAGAGAGAGCCGAAACCATTATCGCCCGGGAAGCCCACCGCCGGATCACCAGAAGCATCAGTTGCGGCATAAACGTTTCCGCTTTTCGCCTGCAGGCCATCAGGGTTAGAAAAGTTTACAATCTGGATCTGATCAAGAAGTTTCTCAGCACTACTACCGTACACGCCAAACACGCGTCCATCAGATTCAATACGAATATTTTGAATTGTTGATGGCTTATAGCCGTCAACATCCACTTTATTGACACTGAACTTTTCACCGGCAGTCACTGTCTTACTTAGATCAAGCGTAACATTCCCACCGTTCGGCACCTTAAAGTTAAAGTCTGAGGGAGAGCCCGCGACAAGCTTACCTTCACCTGTAAACTCCAGCTCAAAAGGAGCTGCCGGTGGCGCTGGCACGGATATATCATCGCCAGCGGCGTTCGAAGCCTGCACAATCCACTTTGAACTAACGACATCACTTGTCGGATCAGTTGGATCAACATGCGTCTGCTCTGTTTTGGTATAGACAATATCAATCTTTACCGCATTACCATTCTGATCAAACGTTGTAATCGACGTCTTATAGTCGCCATCAGGAAGACCGGTTACTGGAGGTGCAGTAGGCGTAGGCGTACTAGAGGCCAAGTTAACACCGAGCTCACCCTGCGAGCTCGCCTGCCAAACAGGAGTGCTAAGATCAACGGTTACGGGCGTTCCACCTGCTGAAAGCAGTTTGTAGCCGCCGGAGTTTACCATCTGACCGTTCTTATCGAGAACGAAATCACCAGCACGCGTGAAGTAGGTACCGCCCTGAGAGTCTTCTACCTGAAAGAAGCCATTCCCATTGATCGCGAGATCAGTACCGCGGGAGGTAAAGTTGAAAGCACCTTGTTGACGGACGGACTGAACAACGGTTGTGTTCACGATGCCGGATTCATGGCCAGAGCTACTACCAGAACCAACAAGGGAAGAGAATGCTGTTTTGTAGCGTTTGTAGCCTACGGTGTTCGCGTTTGAGATATTGTCTGCGACAGTTGAGAGTTTGTTCGACTGCGCGTTCATACCTGACACGCTGGTATTCATAATTCCGTAGAGGCCCATGGTGTGCTCCTGGCTACATCAATTGCAAAATTAACTCGTGGCAGTAAAGCTTGTTAATCTTGTCTGAGCCTGACCCGAAACCTGTTGAATTATTTACAAAATTTTAATGAGTTCGGCGTCCATCGCCCGTAGCCAGACGCGACGATATTTTTGATCACGCGGCATACATAACGCTTTTGCGCAGGATTGTTGTTTGGCCCGGCATGGTACCTGGCGACGGCCATGGTCCAGCTCTTCTCACGCCGCTTCAACTCAGAGAGAAATCTTGCTGCATAAGCAACATTTTGCGAAGGATCGAGCATTGCACGGAGATCGGAGAACTTACTGAGATGGTAGTAAATGTTGATCTGCATACAGCCAACATCAATCAGTTTCACACCCCGATTTCGCGATCTTTTTATCGCAGCGAGCGCTTCTGTTGCGCTGTCGGCGAAGTAGGCCTTGCCAGCGATATTGAGAGCATAGGGATGTAATGAGTTTTTGCGGCCTGTCTCAGTCAGACCAACCGCATAAAGGATCCCAAGCGGCACGTTGTATTGCTGTGCTGCTTCCTGCATCTGACGCTCACACAGGCGGATGGCCTTCTTCTTTCCAGCCGCCTGCGCAGAGAGTGCTATCAGACTACAAATAGATGCCGCTGCGAATATCTTGAGCGTCCGCTTCATTCTGCCCTACCCCGGCATGATCCGCATGTGGTTGGTCGTCCCAGTTTTGCTGAGCCCCAGCTTCACCGCTATCTCCATCAGAGTTCTCTCCCCGACCGAACCGTTCCTGATTTTGCCCAGGCTGACGCATTTGATCAGAGACTTCCTCTTTGAAGTTGACGGTGATGTTTTGTGTCTCAGTGCGATACCCAGCATCTTGCAGAACACGTGCCAATGCCTGTCGATCACCCTTCAGCATATCCGCTGCTTCCCGGGTGTTCGTGACAAGAGAGATTTCCAACTCACCACCGCGCATTTGGATATTTGCACGAACAGCACCAAGATTGTCCGGCCGCAGCTGGATCTCGAGCGATTTAACAGGCTTTGCCGCTTTTGCATCAGCAGCTTGAGCTGCCAACTCCTGAGCTGTATTTGCTGCGGATGCTGCTTGAGAGAGTTGCTTGGACAAAGCACTGGCGACCTGTTGCGCAGGACGTCCCAACTCAGCAGGTGGAAGATACGTCTCAAGACTGACCACTTTAACTTCACCGCCCACTGCAGGTTTGCCAGCATTTTGGTTTACAGAGGCGTCTGGTTGCGATTTGCCTTGCTTTAGCAGAAAGTCAGCTGATAGCTGCTTAGCTCCGGTTGCGTTTCCTTCTGCCTGAGGCAAGTTGATTGCACCGCTGCCTTCAAGCTTTGGGCCAGCATTAGCAGACTTAAGACTGCCGACTTCTGAGGTACCCTGCCCCTGAGCAGTTCCGCTCGTTTTCGCGGTACCTGATTTCGCATCGGCGTCGCCGTTCAAGGCCTTCAACTCTTTTGAGCTTAACGCGTTCAGAACCTGAGCCATCGTCCCATCTCGACTGGTGACGGTAGAGCCGGTCATATTAGCGAGACCGGTCATTGAACTCATCTGCAAGCCAGCTTTTTGCTCAGCTGTCATTGCTGCATTGACAACAAGCTGCTTGGCCAACAACTCATCCGTAAGCAATTCTGCAGCGCTTGAAACCTTTTGAGCGGCTTCAGCCTCACCTTTCGCAACAGTATCGTCAGCTCCGTCGGCGTCAGATGAACCTGCGCCAGCCTTTTTCAAAAGGTCTTTGAGAGCTTCTGAAGCATCAGAATCGCTTTTATCAGACTTACTCTCTGTTGATGCAGATTTTGTATCTTTTTTCTCGTTAGAAGTATCTCGGCGATCCGGGATCTTTTTGTCATCCCGAACTTTATCGATAACCTTATCAAACCCGTTCGCACGGTCATCTTTTTCGGAACGAGCGGAATCTTTACGAGTATCTACAGTGTCTTTGACAGGAGCACTACGATCTACATTGGGAAGAGTTGCATTCATCAAAACTCGGCCTCTTTCAGCGCTTCATCTGCATCGTTTAGTGCGTTTTTAAATGGGACTAACACTTCAGTGTCATAAAGTTTCTCATCCAGCCCAACGTGTGGAACGTAAGGGACATACTCGGAGGCAGCAGGCGTTTCAGGTTGTGGCCACTCCCGAATAGTATTTGCCATAGCGATTGCAGCAGCCTGGATCAATTGGTTACCCGCACTTAAATCTGCAGCCTTTACCTCAACCAAACCGGAGATTGCCTGTTCCCATTCTTCACCAGAAGCTTTGGCAGCAGAAAGATAAAGCTTGGCTTCGCTCACACGCTCTACATCATCTGAATTGAGATCAAGAAATGCGGCGCTTCCTTTAACTGCAAAAGCGGTATTCCCACTTATCAAAGCAGCTTTGGCGAGGCGAAGGAGAAGGATGCTTTGAGACTCCTCGTCAAACTCTGATACCAGCTGGAACACACGGTCCCACTCGTCTTCTTGCTTCAGGTAATCAGAACCGCTGATCACATCAGCGACCGTGTCCCGAAATTCAGAGGCAAATACAGAGGAGCTATATTGGAACAGATACCGACGAGACAGTCTCTCGAACTTTTCTGTATCGCCCAGCTCTGCAACCATTGGCGCTTGTCTGCGCAATGCGCTCTCTTCCACAAGCGTCCCAGGCATCATCAAGCGCGCAAGATCAAAATAACGTTGTGCGCCTGCCGAGTCATTATTGGAAATCAAGATCGCCTGCGCCAGAGCCACCTGACCTGCAACAGCTACCGGAAGCGTTATTGGATCGACCTTTAACAACAAGTTCAACGCCATTTGGCGATTGCCTTGCGAGTAGGCCATGGCGCCGGCAAACAGGTTTGGATCACCTGTAAACTTTACACCCTGAACCGCAAGCTCCTGAAAAACTGACCCAGATCCGCCACTGAGCATAAATGAAACAGCAGCACGTGAGTTTTTCTCCAACTTCCAAATCTCAGGATCCAGCCGAAGGAACCGACGGCCAATCACAATGAGAGAAGGTTGCAGCAAGTTGTAAGCTTCGAGATTCCCCTTAATGATCTCATCTTGAAGAATCTGCAGCTCCAGAACCATAAGATCAGGATCCGCTGTCGACACCATCTGGGCTGATGCTGGCTGAAGATTCATTGCAACAGGACTTGCGGCTAAAATCAGCGCAGTGGTCAGTAGTCCAGATCTCAGCAGAGAAGTTCCAGCTTTTCTTGCAGCGCTAACCAGCATCAAGCCTTCCCTTTCATCAGCATAATTTCAATACGGCGGTTCTGAGGAGCGTATGGCTCTTCAACATCCTTCAGACGGCGGTCTGCATAGCCTTCAATGCCTACGATACGGTTTTCATCCAAACCACCCCGAGTGAGCATGAAATAAGCCATGTGGGCACGAGCCGTTGACAGACGCCAGTTGTCATTGCGCTTAGATTTGAATGGCCGTGCATCTGTATGACCGCGAATTACGATCTCACCGTTCTCTTCTTCAAGAACCTTCGCAATCTGTTCCATCGCCTTCACAACATCCGGATGAGGCTCAGAGGACCCGACGGCGAACATTCCAAAGTCGTCATTGTCCATGATGCGGATCAGAACGCCATCTTGAGAGTGGGTGAATTCAATGCTCGCTCCGGTTTTCATTCCTTCAAGCGCTTCACCAACGGAGTTCGCCAGAGAGACCAGCTGTTTATTGCCTTCGTCGTCCTCATCATCACCAGATTCGGACTTCTGAGATGGCTCAGTAGGCTTTGCAGCAGGAACTACTGCGATAGTTTCAAGCTTGGCATCAGCCGGTTCAACTGGCTCTGTAACAAGATCAGGCTGTTTTATATCAACCTTCATGCTGGCGTTTTTCTGAATTTCCTCAGCGTCTTCGATCAGTGTCGGAACATCCTGCTCAGCATCGTCAGCGGCTGTTGTTCCTGCTTTCACTTCAGCGAAAACAAGGCGCGTCATCACAGCATCTTCGCCATCTGCCTCTGCCTGGCTCTTAGCAAGCTGGTTCAGAATTTCTCCCTCGGCAAAACTCTCGCCTTCACCGTCTGGAGCATCGCCAATTACAATCACAGAGTTCTCAGCGGATGCCTCGCCCGACACTGCCGGAAGGTTCTTACCTCCACGCGCCAGTTCGGAAGCTTCTTCCAAGACTTTGATTTGCTCTACTGTCAACTCATTCGCCGGAATACCTTCTTCTTTTTCATGAAGGATCGGAATTTGAGCAAGTAAAGGAGCATTTCCTGGCAGTTCATCTTCTTGCCAACCAGAGGGATCGAACGGATCGCGGAAACTGGTTCCGTCAGCCAAACCTTGCCCATCCGGATCACGGTTCGGAAGTGCGAAGAGAACCGGGGTCTTCGCCATCTTGAGCGAGCCTAAACCACCTGTTCCAGGCGAGCCGTCTGTCTCGACAGTAGATTCTGCTTCTGCAGCGAGTGCAGCAAGGATTGCATAAGGATTGTCAAAAAGCTGCGCTTCACTGTAGCGGGCATCACGCTCATAATCACGACTAATGGCATTGATTGGCTTAACACCGCCGTCTTCCGCGTTTGCACCAGCGAGTTTGGAATCCTCACCAGTCTCGCGATCGGAAACAGGTTCCGGCCTGTCCGCACCACCGCCCGATGTAGGGCCTTTCTTTTCGATACCACCAGCGCCAACGGGTTTGCCGTCGTCTACACCCTCTTCACTCTCAAGAGGAGACGGTGTTTCTTCAGGGTCCCGAATACCTTTAGGGCTTGCGGTAGAGTCCACTAATTTGATCGGATTGAAGTAGCTTGCAATACCGCGCTGAGAAGCCTCATCAGATGCATTGACCAACCACATGAGAAGGAAGAATGCCATCATCGCCGTTGCAAAATCGGCATATGCAATCTTCCATACACCAGATTTAGGGACGGTGATCATGTCGCTGTTACGCCTGCGAACGATAATCAGTTCTTGTGGTTCCAACGCCATGGCTACTACTCTCCCAGCGTACTGCGAAGCTCCTCGCACCATTCCGATAGGCCGGTGGAAAGCGCCATGTCAGACACCTTCACCACGAGATCAGTGCTGGAGTTTTCAGAAAATTTAATTGTGTTTGAAAGTTCGCCAGTTTTTTTGCCGAACAAATCAAATAAATGTTCGGGCCCAGTTACCTCAAGCACGACTTCAGGCGTTTCAGAGAGTTGTCGACGTACGACCTGCACCAATGAGGTTACAGCACGATCCCGTGCGCTCTCTTCGATAAACGGAACCAAAATTTCGGAGACTGCCTTAGACAGCCTGTCTTCAATTTCGACGAGAGATTGCTGAAAAGCTTCCTTTAACTTCTCGCCCTCCCCTTCTTTGAATGCTTTTTCTCGCTCGATCAGCTCAACGTCTAATTCTTCACGCATCTTCTTGACGCGCTCATCTGCACCCGACTTGGCAGCCTCTTCCCCTTCTGAGAACCCATTTTCATAAGCCTCGAAGACACGGTTAACCCAGTCACCACCTTCGCCATACCCCTTCGGAAGCATGGAGATCACTTCCTGCATATCCTGAAGGTCTTTGGTGGTAACGCCTGTATCTGTCGTAAAGTCTGCTAGATAGTCGTTGATGCCGCGTGTCATCCAGCACGCTCCTGATCATACATCCACTGCTTCAGGATGATTGCTGCCTGCATATCATCCATCTCGACAGCACGCTCAAGCTTACGAAGATTATCACGGTTTACAACGGTCGCATCAACGCCTTCACCAGACACGCCGTCCCCGTTTGTGTAATCTGGCAACTGGCCATCTTCGCCCTCAATCTCACCATCACGAACAGCGTTGGAGTTGGCACCAACTGGCAAACCTTCTTCAACCTCTTCAGATTTTGGAATAAGGAAGGCGACAGCTGGGCGCAGACCGAACCAGATAATCATCAGCGTCACAATAAGGATTGCACTGGCGTTGACCACTGACCCCATATTGCGCATCAACACATCCTGCCAGGTCCGCTCTGGAATTGCAGCAAGCTGCTCACCAGCCAACATAAAGTTCACGGCAGAAACTGACACCTTATCGCCGCGTGCGACATCAACACCGGCTGCTGTTGCGATAATTTCTTCGATCTCTTCGACCTTTTCGGTCAAATCCGCTTCAGCACCATCAACAACAGCATCACCTTTTTGCCCTTCGACACGACGCGCTAATTCTTCAACAAGACGATCACGATTAACCAGCACAGCAATACTCATGCGATCAATACGATAATCATCAAAGATGGTTTCTACTGTGCGTGAGGAAATTTCGTAGTTCGTCAGTTCTTCACGGCGTTCATTTTCCTCTGAAGAACGCTCACCGGATTGTGATGAAACAGCTTCCTCAGGAAGGTTTTGCTCAACAGTGGTTGGATTTTCCAGACTTGCATTTTGGGCGCTCGCATTTTCGCGCACAACGCGGAAAGATCGCTCAACACGCGTCTCGGGATCATAGGAGGTTTCGGAAACCCTTTGATTGTCTGTATTCACAGAGGCAGAAACACTGACCTCAAAGTTGTTTACACCGAGATAAGGCGCCAGCGCCTGGCGGATCGCATTTTCCTTGCGCGACGCCAAATCAGCTTCCAACATTGCCTTACGGCCAGTGGACGCGCTTTGCGCATCTTCACCAGCAGCAAGAAGCTGCCCCTCAGTATCAAGAACTGTCACCGCCTCTGCAGTAAGGCCCGGAACAGCAGCTGCAACAAGGTAACGAATAGATTGCGCAACCGAGTTTGTCTGAACACCCTCGGTGCGAATAAGAACAGAAGCTGTTGGTTTTTGATTTTCACGTCGGAAGGTTGCTTTTTCCGGAAGAACCAAATGCACACGAGCAGCTTTTACGCCCTGCATACTTTGGATTGAGCGGGCAACCTCACCTTCAAGCGCACGGACTTTGGTCACGCTCTGCATAAAGGATGTCAGACCCAGAGAACCCATCTCATCAAAGAGCTCATAACCTGCACCCGATCCGCGCGGCAGACCCTTTTCTGCCAGCAGCATACGAGCACGAGCCGTTGCGCCAACACCGACTGAAATCGACGTGCCGTCCGCATTTACATCAAACGGAACGCCACTGGCCTGCAATGCCATGCCGATCTGAGTGACATCGTCCCTCTCCAAATTAGCGTAGAGAATTTCCTGTTCCGGACGGGACAAGAGATATGCTGCTGCGCCAATCGCAACAAACGTAAATAACCCAATAAAAGCGAGCACCATCAGGCGCTTTGCACCTAACTCGGCCAGATTACCATAGATTTTTTCGGCGTTTTCACGAGCTGCCATTGCGACCTCTGCAGGTGTATCAATGGCGCTACCTTCGCTTTTCAACCTTGCGCGAACGTGATCAGGATTTACATTGGGCGAAAATCCACGGTTTCTCCGATGCAATACAAGCTATTTTTAAAGAAAACTAACAGTATCAGGTATATGCACCTGCGTGGGTGATGCGCTGAATACTCGGCAGACCATTTACTGTCAAACCACAGCCCTGCCCTTTCAAGCGCTTACTCACCCGATCAGCCGTTGCGTTGATTGCCACAATCGTGTTCGCACCGCACTCAATTTGACGAAGCTGACCTTCTTGCTCAAAAAGCACATCCCGCGCCAGCGCAACAACAGAACTCCAGAAGCGCTCATTGCCCCGCAATGCAAACGTCAAGCCATCGAGCTTCTGCTCAGATGTGAGCACGGAAAGATCGACCTGACCTGCTTCCTGATCCCCTTGCCTGGAGACATTTAACTGACTACTTAACATCAAGCACCGCACAACTCAAAACAACCCAACACGAGATAAAGCTTAAGAAAGCTTATTTCAAATACTGGTATATTTTATCGAACTTGCCTTAACCTGACTTATAACAATTTTATCTAAATTTTTATCATAATTACAAGCAAAAGCCCCGGCGATTAACCGGGGCCTCAAAGCTTCTAAGGTTCTCAGAGTTTTCCGACTTAACGGAACAGGCTGAGGATGTTCTGGGAACCAGAGTTAGCGATAGACAGAGCCTGAATACCGAGCTGCTGCTGGGTCTGAAGAGCCTGCAGACGAGTGGATTCAGCATTCATGTCCGCATCAACCAGCTGACCGATACCACGATCAACAGCGTCCGTCAGGTTCTTAACGAACTCCATCTGCATATCTACACGGCCCTTAGTAGAACCGAGCTCTGCAGCCGCGTCAGTCATATCTTTCAACACACCATCAACAGCATTACCCAGTGCACGCAAAATGATCTGATGCTCTGTGTTACCATCTTCAAGATCAGAAATATCAATATCTAGGAAGTCGACGGATGTCGCATCACCACCAACGAGGGTATAGTCAGTGAGCGCTGTACCGCCAGCAGCAGTGATCGCAGTATTCAAAGCAGTAGACAAATCGGCAGTCAAAAGGCCTTTATTGGTAGCAGCATCAGTATCGTCATCAACAAGGATCATCTCCAAGATGTCAATGTCGATATTTTGCAACTCAGGCTCATTATCGGCAGTACGTGTGAACGTACCTACGAAAGATTTATCTGAAGAATAATCCGCTACGCTTGTGTCCTGACTGAGCCAGTTTTCACCATTAAAGCTTGCAGATGCAGCAATAGTGCTCAGCTGATCCTGCAGCGCAGTGATATCTGCCTGAATCTGACCGCGATCAACACCATCTTTAGTTGCCGCAAGCAACTTGGCTTTAATCTGTGTCGCAACGCCTTCTGCCTGGTCCATAGCAGTAAACGCTACATCAACAGTTGCCGCACCAAGACCTAGAGCATCCTGAACAGCGCCAAGGGCTTCGTTGTCAGAGCGCATGGTTGTCGCGATGGACCAGTAAGCTGCGTTGTCAGAAGCATCAGCCACACGCATACCAGTGGAAATACGGCTCTGAGTATCAGCCAGGTCGGTGTTGATGTTACGCAGAGTGGTCAGAGCCACCATTGCGGAGGAGTTTGTCAAAAGAGAAGACATAACATTTGTCCCTTAAATAAAAAGAAATGGGACATTCCGGATTAAATTCCCGGGGCTACAGAGTTGCATCATGCACTTTGAAGGTCAAAGCCTGTAACAGAACTCAAAGATGACTCACAAAGCTTACGCCAGACTGACTCACTGGCTTAGGCAAGAAAAAAGCCCCGAAACGGAGCTTTCATGGTTAAGTTTAGGTAAACGATCTTATCAGACCACCTGTTAACAGGTACCACCCATCAATCAAGACGAAGAATAATACCTTGAAGGGGAGTGAGATGACTGTTGGGGGGAGCATCATCATGCCCATGGACATTGTGATTGTAGCGACAATCATATCGATGACAACAAAGGGCAAAGCGATGAGGAAACCGATTTCAAAACCACGTCGTAATTCTGATATCATGAAGGCCGGAATGAGAACGCGGAGGTCGAGTTCTTCGATGGGCGCGTCTTCCTCGTAGTTGAATGCACTCACTGCCAGATCGTCGAAGAGGACCAGATCTTTTTCGCGGACGTTATCCAACATGAACCGTCGGAACGGCTTTGTCATTTCCTCGTAGGCGACTTCTTCTGTGATTTGCTCTTTGATTAATGGTTGAAGACCATTTTTCCACGCCGTATCGAATGTTGGTGCCATGACGTAGAAGGTCATGAACAAGGCGAGGGAAATGAGGATAATGTTGGCTGGTGTTGTTTGAAGGCCGATACCGGAACGCAAGAATGACAAAGCAACAACGAAGCGCGTGAAGCTTGTAACCATGATCAGGATCCCTGGCGCTAACGAGAGCACCGTCAGGATCATGACGTATTGGATAATCCGACCACTCGCAGATGCCTGTCCCGCCGGAAGCAAGTCACTCAGGTTGATATCCTGAGCGGAGGCTGGAGCGACCCAAAACAACGCAAATAAACTCAAAAAACTCGTAAGAAACGCAAAATAACGCATTACTGAATCACCACAGATTCAAGGACGAGTTCCTTGACAAATTTGCCACCACGCATCTTGGCGCGTTCATTGAGATCATCACGCAAACGCAGCAAACCACGGGTGCCTTCGAGCTGGCGTGGCCCCAAGGTCCGGGCGTAGAGCAACAGATCCTGCTCAACCTGTTTGACCAGCAAGGAGTGATCCTGCTCTTCTATACCGCGCTGCATCAAAACAACTGAGGCTTCAATACGAATCCAGTTCTTAGAGGAAGACAACAGGTTGGTCACGATTGGCTTTAATGAGACAATCTGACTGCTTTCTGTATATTCTGGATTGATCAGAGCGCCGCTGTTGGCTTTTTGCTCTTCCAAATATTTGCCGTGCACCTGATCAACCAGCGTAGAGCCGATCCCCATTCCACCAGCACTCGCAACGGCCGTCACGACAATGGCCGCGACGGCTACACCGACCCAAGAATTCTCGGAGGCTGGCAACTGTGGCTTTGGCAACTGTGGTTTAAGAGCCATAGAAGCCTCCTTTAGAGCGGGCTAATGATATCAATGATTTGCTGACCAACGCTTGGCTGCTGCACTTCCGTCACGCGGCCACGGCCACCGTAGGAAACACGCGCTTCAGCGATCTTGTCATACTCAATGGTATTTCGACCTGTGATGTCTTCAGGACGCACGATGCCAGCAACCGATAGAACGCGAACCTCATAGTTCACACGAACTTCTTGTTGCCCGGAGATGATCAGGTTGCCGTTGGCGAGCACTTTGGTCACGACTGCTGCAATGGAAAGTTTGATCTCTTCACTGCGGTCAATAGCGCCCTCACCTTTACTGCTGGTCGCACCAGTCCCAGAAATGCTTGCGTCGGCTTCTCCTGAATCAACACCAGCCCAGGAGAACGCACCTTTCAATCCGGTAGACCGGGAGGAGTCACGTTTTCTCTCGCTGGAGTTGTCCAGCTTGGCCTTATCGTTGATTTTGATCGCAACGGTAAGAACATCGCCAATTTGCTTTGCTCGGGGATCGCGGAAGAAATCCTGTTCACCGTCAGCCCAAAGCCCGTGATAAGCGCGATTTGAACGGCCGCCACTTTTCGCTGGGGTTGCCGGCAAGTTTGCAACATTTGGCTGAAGCCCTTGCCCCAGCGGGGTTAGATGCGGCTCCTTGCCAACGTTTTTCATAGCATTACAGCCAGTGAGCGTAATTGCGGCGAGAATGCATACCAAAGTGCGCTTCACTGTGAAACTCCCATACTTTGCTTGGCGGCCTTTCGAGCTGTAAGTTCTGCCATCAGATCAGTAAGATACGCTGCGCGCTCTGAGGCCAACTCAGCAAGCACCGAGCTGGCTTTCCGCGCCTTCATCTGAAGAAGAATTGAAACTGCTGTTTCATCATCCAGAGACGTTAACTGCAGCGCCGCTGCATCCGGACGCATGTTGGCATAGATGTTAACGACATGCCCTTCAGCTCTCTGCAGGATTTCATCACGACGTTTCACCCACATGCGCAACTCAGCAATCTTAGTGTCGAGTTCCGTAATCTTGGCTTTCATCTGATGCTCAACATCAAACAGAGCACGCATTTGCCAAGCAATCCGAGCGTCTTTTGCCTGATCAGCAATCGCTTCGCAGTAGTTCTTGGCCTGCTCAATTGCGGCACTCAGTTCTTCTGTCTCGGCTTCGTTCGTCTGGGCACTTGCGCTTACAAGCGACATGCACAAACCGAGAGATACCGCTGCACACTTAAGGGGAAAGAATTTCTTCTTAGAGAGCTTTAAGAGAGGCATTACAACTCAGTTCCAATAGGTTTAGCGGTACAGTGAAGCCACAAGCTTGCCCGTGGCTTATCCAATTGCCGTGCAGTCTTATTTGACCACGAGAGTTGCCTGGAGAGCCCCTGCCTGCTTAATCGCCTGAAGGATTGCAATGATTCCACTTGGCTTCAGACCAATACGGTTCAATCCTCTGACCAGAGTTTGCAAATCAGTTCCACCAATCAACTGCAACTGACCATCTTCCTGAACCACATCAATATCCGTGCGCGGTACAACAGTCGTTTCGCCTTGCTGAGCGAACGGTGATGGCTGTGAGACTTCAGGCCGCTCAGAAACACGAACTGTCAGATTGCCGTGCGTCACAGCAACCGTTGAAATCCGCACATTCTGACCGATAACGACAGTTCCAGTACGCTCATCCACAACCACTCTTGCTGGCGTATCCGGCTGAACCATCAGGCCTTCGATCTGAGAAATGAAACGGACTGAGCTGATACCTGCAGGGCGTTGAACCTGAACGGATCTATAATCAAGCTCACTCGCAAGCTTCAAACCATAGCGGTTTAGTGAAAATGCATTGATTGCATCCGTCACTCGTACAGCGGTCTTAAAGTCTGGATTTTTAAGTTCCAGCACCAGCTGTGGTAGCGAAGAGAAATAATCAGGTAGCGTTTTCTCAATTAGCGCGCCATTTGAAACACTTCCGGCAGTTGGAACACCTTGTGTCAAACTACCAGCATCACCCGTGGCCGCAAAGCCGGATACAGAAACGGAACCCTGAGCAACCGCATAGACGTTGCCATCAGCCCCCATCAATGGTGTCACAAGAAGCGTTCCCCCCTGTAACGATGCTGCATCGCCAAGTGATCCGACAGAAACATCAATACGGGCACCATTCCCAATAAAGGGAGGCAACTCGGCAGTCACAACAACCGCCGCTACATTTCTTGATCTTAAGTTAGACTCTCGAACGTTCACTCCCATGCGCTCAAGCATGGATTGCAAAGACTGCTCAGTGAACGGAGAATTCCTCATGGTATCGCCAGATCCATTCAGACCAATCACAATACCATAGCCGACAAGCTGATTAGAACGCATGCCGCGCAGATCAGCTATATCCTTGATACGGACGAGTGCAGACGCACTGTCAAACGATAAAAACAAAGCAAGAAAAGCAAGATAAATTGCCCCCAGAGAACGGCTTACAGAACGCACGGTGTTATTCCCCTTCAGCCAGCAAAGATCCGTTTTCTTGCACTTTGCCTAAAACACTTAAACCTGTATCAGGGTTCTTAGCCCTGATATTTGCACCAATTGCCCCAGATTCCTGCGCCTCAACAATGGCGCGGATTTCCAAGCCTTCTTCTTTAAAAACCAACAGGACAGAAGAACCGCGTTGCACTACAACAGGATCTTGAACCGCGTTTTTTGGAATTGGTTTTCCTGGAAAAAGGGTACGGCGCGCTTCCAGCCCAACTACATCTTGCATTCGACCTACAATCGAAAGCTGCGCAACCGACTTCTTGAAGAATCCGTGTTCACGAAGCATACCTTCTTCGATCTTATCACCCGGATAAATCATCATGGCCGGCACTGGAAGCTTTACAACTTCGCGTCGGCCTGCCGCTGATGCCGCTGTTAAGAACAACGGCACGCAACACACTAGCAATGCCAGGCTATGCAGGCGCTTGGAAGCACTCATCACCGCGTCCTTAGCGAATACCCTTGGACACAGTTCCAGCCATATCATCTGCTGCCTGAATCACTTTGGAATTCATCTCATACCCACGCTGCGCGCTGATCAAGCTTGTGATCTCTTTAACGGGATCGACGTTGGCACCTTCAAGATACCCTTGACGAATAACTCCAAGCGAACCTTCGCCAGCGATACCAGTATTAGGCGCGCCAGATGCAATAGTTTCGCGGAAAAGATTGCCACCGATCGCCTTCAGGCCAGCATCGTTTACAAAATTGGTCAGGTTCAACTGACCGATACTTGTGGCCGGGTTCCCGTCGGCATAAGTAGCAAACACCTCGCCACTTTCATTGACAGTAACTTTAACAGCTTCAAGCGGAACAGTGATACCAGGCTGAACCTCATAACCATCAAGAGTTACAAGAGCACCCTCACCGTTTACGTTGAATGCTCCGGACCGTGTAAACAGCGCCTCACCTTCAGGGCCGATAATTTCAAACCAACCCTGACCATCGATCGCCAGATCAAATGCGTTGTTGGTTTGCTGCAGCGCACCTTGAGAATGCAACTTACGAACCGCTGCGGTTTTCACACCAAGACCTTGCTGAATTCCTTCAGGAACAGGTGCAGCACCACCACGATTGGACACGCCAGCTGCACGATCAGTTTGATAAAGCAGATCGGAGAACTCAGCGCGAGATGCCTTAAAGGCAGTCGTATTCATGTTCGCGATGTTATTGGAAATAACTTCGAGATTTTTCTGCTGAGCAGACATACCCGTCGCAGCGATAGCAAGAGCCTTCATAGGAAAAACCTTTTCTCAAACAATTAAATACTCATACGAGAGAATTCTTGATAGGCCTCAACAACCTTGTCACGCACAGCTACTGCGCTCTTCAAGGAAAGCTCTGCCTTCATCACAGCCTCGACCACTTTTTGAGCCGAAACTTCGCCACGAACTGCCGCAACAGATGTCGCTTCAGCCGTTTTCAAATCGCCTGCAGTTTCACGAACCACATCAGCCATAGTATCAGCAAAGCTGCCCTGAACCTCTTGGGTCGCCTGCGCATTCTGCGCTCCGCCTACCAAGTACTGACGAGTACGAGCAGTAGACGAAACATCATTTACCCCACTGGTAAACGTTGAAACACGCGACACTGAACTCAACGCCGAAAGATCCGCCATCACCTACTCCTCAACAAATCGATTGTACGGGTAATCATTTCTCTGGATTTGACCATCATCTGCAGACCAGCTTCATAAGAACGCGAAGCTTCTCGCATGTCCGCCAACTCAATCAGAGTGTTTACGTTTGGATATTTTACGTCGCCATTCTCATCTGCCGCTGGATGCGACGGATCAAATTCAATACGGTAATCACCTTTATCCGTACCGATATCCTTAACCTCAACGAGATTGGCACCAAGCGCGCGATCAACCTCACTTTTGAAGGTAATCGTTTTACGCTGATAAGGATTTGCCCCAGGAGTGTCGCCTGTCGACTGAACGTTGGCCAGGTTCTCAGAGACAACGCGCATACGCTGTGACTGAACTCTCAGACCTGAGGAGGAAATCTTTAATGAAGCGACAAGTGGATCAATCATAATCTTTATCTTCCTAAGCTGCTCTTCATCAAGCCATAGAAGGACCCAACAAGCTGAGTATTGAGTGAGTGCTGACGAGCGACCTCACCTGACTTAATCAACTCTTGCTCTAGGGAAACGGAATTATCTGAGACGGTAACTTGCCACGCCTCACCGTCATTCACCCGCACACGACGGGCATTCGTTCCATCTTCGCTGATATGACCTGACTGGGTAGCAGCCATCTGAATACTGGTTTTATCCAGAATGTCCTTAAAAGGCTCGACATCCTTACTTGCAAAACCAGGAGTATCAACGTTCGCAATATTTTCGGAAATTGTTGATTGCCGCACTGACAACCAAGAATTTTGCCGCGAAACCAAACTAAAAAGATATACGGGCTCCAAAAAATCCACTCCGCTACAAAAACTGCTAAAAGTGGATAGCAGTGCAATCTTGTCCGTAGCTGGCGGAATCAATATTTCCGGAAAAAGCAAAAAAGATATACTTGGTTAGTCAAGTATATCTTTTTATCTTAAAATTTTAGGTAAATAAATAATTAATATATTGCTTAAGAATTAACAGATGCGTCCGCGAGCGCAGTTTCCAGCTTCTTTGTATTTTCCTGCGGGTCTTCAGAAGGGTGCTCAAATGCGATGAACTTGACATCAACTGCCGAGTTTAATGCAAGCAAAAACAAATGAAACATGACACTCACACCGTCATTTACAAACTTCATATGCAAGCAAACTGTAACATCGCCATTCCAGTTCAAATCGATTGACGACGTGCCAGCATAGGTGAGTGTGTCAGGCCTAAAATAAAGTTCCGACGAAGATTCCAGCAAATCTGTAAGATTAGCAGTTTCGTTAGAGAGAATATGACGAGCTAAAGAAGACAGATCGCATAACCGTAACTCGGCTGCGATGGGCTTCATAGCGTTTGCAATCAATGCCTCGCGCAAAACATCTTCAGATTTTGCAGGCAGGTCGTTTTTCTTCAATGCGGTCTTTGTAGACAAAATACCCTCTTAAGGCAGAAACGCGCTTCGACAAAGTCTTTAGCGCTTTAAATAAACATATGAAATAATTTCTGCTACCGCTCGATAATATTCCTCTGGAATACTCTGATCTATCTCTACGGCGGCATAAAGTGAACGCGCGAGTTGTCGATCTTCTACAACTGGAACATCATGAATATAGGCCAGTTCTTTGATTTTCAGTGCAATCAGGTCCTGCCCTTTTGCAACAACACGCGGCGCTTGTTCGCCCTCACGCTCATAATACAGCGCAACGGCAAAGTGGGTGGGGTTCGCAACAACAACAGTCGCATCCTGAACAGATGACATCATGCGCTTGCGAGCCCTGTCACGAGCAAGAGAGCGTAAGCGCGCCTTGATAAGCGGATCGCCCTCTGCCTGCTTAAATTCGTCCTTCAGCTCCTGGTGAGACATGCGCAAATTCTTGCGCCACTGGAAACGCGCCAGAACCAAATCAAAACCAACAAGGAAGATGGTTGCGACGCAGATACCGGAAAGCAAAGTCATTGCAACAGACAAAATAAGCTGAGGCACTTGACTTGGGTCGCTGTACATCGCTGTCAACGCAACCGCTTGCTGCGATTTCAATACAAGCGCGGCAACGACGATCACAGTTACCAGTTTGAAGAGAGACTTCACAAACTCCATGGCGCCATTGACGCTAAAAAGCCTGCCCAGTCCCTTTTTCAAGGAAATCTTGCTGAGCTTCGGTTCAATTCGGTCCAACACCAAACGTGGCGTATTTTGCATGAAAGAGGAAGCCAAGCCAAAGAAAATCAAGACAGAAACGATAGGGCCAAGAAACCAGACAAGCTGAAAAGCCACAGCAGACATCAACTGCAAAGGCTCCGCAGCACTGACAAACTGTATTTCACCCGGATTATCCAAAAACCACTTCAGAAAATACACCAGGCCCTGCGCCTTATCGACAGCGATGAAGGAAAGCACAAGAAGAAGCGCTAGCATTGAAGCAAGCACAGACGCTTCCTTGGAGACTGGGATATTCCCTTTCTCCAAGGCATCACGAACCTTCTTCTCCGTGGGTTCCTGGGTTTTACTGTCGGGATCCTGGTCTTCAGACATGAAACCTGCCGCTTCTCAAGATGGTTTGACAAACTTAAAAAGTCATCGGGAAGCGTTAGACGTAGACTTCTTCACCACGCCCAATCTCAAGGTCGATCTCACCTGAATTTGCCTTTTCAAGGGCAAGATCAGTAATCGCCCTACGCGCATCCATCACTTCACGTTGCGTCATAGGTTCACCGGAAGCCAGATCGTTCTCAACGATCCTACGGGCACGAGACGCCATACTTGCGAGGATCGACTGACGGAACTCTGGATTCGTTCCTTTAAGAGCTGCAGTGATAACTTCACTGGTAACATCATCAAAGATTGCAGTTCTGGTGCGAAGATCCAGGTTCTGGATATCATCAAAGGTGAAGAGCAAGGCATCGAGCTGCTCTGCAGATTTTGGCAGAGCTTCACGCAGATTACCCAGCGTATCTTCAAGATCGTCACGTTCCATTTTGTTGAGAATATCAGCCATACGAACATGGGAATCTGTACCCACAGTTCTTGCAAAGTTCACCATGAAGTCTTCATGCAGTGTCTTCTGCACTTCCTCCATAACGTCCTCAACGATAGGCTTGAGTGTCAACATACGACGGACGATCTGATTACGTTTTCTACGCGGGATCTGGGAAATCACACGCGCTGCACCACTTGCAGAAATCTTTGACAAGATCACTGCTGCAGTTTGCGGATGTTCTTTCTGCAAATATGTAGAAAGAACATGCTCCGAGATTTGTGAGACCTTGTCCCAGATCGAACGCTTGGAGTAGCCCATCACGTCCGACATAATTTCGGCGACCTGATCTTCTGGAAGAATACCTTTCAGAAGACTCTCGGCCCCTTCGGCTGTACCGAACAGGTTTACACCACCTGAGAAAAGCTCGATGAACTCTTCAATCAGCTCATCGAGTTCACTAGCAGGAACTGTGCCCAGATCTGCAGCTGCCCGAATGATCATCCGCATTTCGTCATTATCGAAATGCTTCAGAACACGGGTTGCCTTGTCACTTCCCATAGCCAACAGCAAAGCTGCTGCCTTCTGATGGCCATTTTTTCTGGAAATGACGCTTCCCATTTCAGCTGGAACAACACTGTTCATTCTCTACGCGCCTCGGATACACATATAAAATCAAGCACAGCTCTTGTGCGGCTAGTTGTAGCTGCCTTTTGCGCCTACAATCTCAGTCAGCGACACACCAAACCGCGAGTTATCGTCTTCAACAACCACGATTTCGCCACGCGCTACAGTGCGGCCATTTACGACGATGTCGACAGGCTCACCAACGCGGTGATCCAGAGGTATAACCGCACCACGACCAAGCTTAAGCAAACTGGCCACAGGCATGGTCGCAGATCCAAGAACAACCTGCATATCAACCGGAATACCTAGAACTGCATCCAGATTACGGTCAACGTTCTCGTCGCTCATACCCTTTTCAGGCGCTGAAGCAGCTGGCTGGGCTGCAGCAGAAGGCGCACCCATATCCATATCCATCTCGGCTTCAGAAGCAGCAGCTTCCCATTGCAACGCGAGGGCTTCATCACTCATTTCATTTGAGCTGCTCATTGCGGATCATTCTCCTTCTCAGGACTTTCGTCGTCCTTTACATTTACAGATCTGAATGTGGCGCTCTGGCCGAAAGAAACTTTTCTAACTCTGACATTCTGGTTATCTATTGCAGATACAGCAGTATTTTCTTGGTTACCTGCCGGTGCAGGCTTACCCATTCCACCAGCCAGCAACAACGCGGCGGTATTGGACGCTGCACTCGTAACGGGCTTTTGCTTTGCCTTGGTTGCAGCAGGCTTTGCAGCACGACCGGAACGTCGCCCGCGATCTCCACCAGGCCTCGGCGGCGCGTCATTCATACTGATGCCGACTTCATCGCTTTTCTTGCTCAACCACTCGATATGCTCCTGGAGCGCTTTCATTTCTGTTTGCGCCTGCAGGATCACACCAGAGATATCGACCGTAGCTTCACGAGCCTCATCAATCCGCTGACCAAGATTACTCAGGATCTCCTCACCGCGAACCCGGATTTCCTGCAAGGACAAACCAATGTTGTCCATTGCTTCCGAGGTCTGGTCAAAAATCCTTTGATACTCTTCATGATAGCCGGAGAGCCGCTTTAGCTGTCGGTACATGATCACAACGCGCCATGTCGTAACCAAAAGAGCAAAAAGTAAAAATCCGTCAATTAGATAAGATATCATCGAGAAGTTCCCCTTCCTGCTCGATCAACTCTTCAACGCGTACTGTGTAAGACCCTGCAACCTGACCCAGGCGACAGTTAAACAATGGCTGACTGTTACATTCGAGCTGAACGGCAGTTTTTGGAGTAGCATTCAACTCAAGAACAAGACCAACTTCGAACTGCGCAACCTCTTCAAGAGTCATGCGCTGCTCTTCAAGAATTGCCGTAAGCTTGACTTCGGTACGCTGAACTTCCTGCTGGAACTGTTTAGTCCAACGGGTATCGCGACCGGCAACCTCACCAGACAACACCTGTGTCAGATTTTCGCGCAACGGGTTCAGAACCGACTGAGGGATAATGATGAAGATCTCACCTTCACGACCGATGATTTCAGCAGTCATTTTGGCAAGTACGCACGGATTACTCTTCCGACCCGTTTGCGCGAATTCCATACGGTTTTCGAGACGCTCAACCTTCAACGAGGTATCAGCAATCGCCTCAAACGCCGTCTCGAGCGCTGTAGCCGCCTCCTGGAACATCCTATAGGCAAGCCGCTGCTCGACATTGGTCAGAGCGCGATCTTCAAGAAACGCTTCTTCTTCACCATCTCCACCAAGCAGAACCTCAACCATGGAAAAGATGAAGGTTCGATCAAACCCGAGCAAAATGCGCGCATCCCACTCCTGAGCATGAAGAACCGCAACAACTGCGCGATCCTCATATTGCTCAAGAGCATCACCAATACGCTCATTAGAAACCGATTGAACTGCTAAGTAAGGTGCAGTTGCCGCCATCTGCCGAAGTGTATCGATGTACTGGCGCGCCATGCGATCAAAGACCACATGAAGCATCGGAAGACGATCAACACCCAGGCCCGCAGCATCCAACAAACGAGAAGGCAAATCCACCTTCGCATTCTGAGCGCTGATCACCTCATCACTCATTTCCAGCTCTTGAGGCTCCATCAGGCTTCACTCCCAGCTGCAGCAGACACCACCGGACCAGCATTCATAGTTTCCGCCTCAACTTCATCAATTGTAGGACGATCGTCTGCACCGATGGTTTTACGACCGTGCTCCAACGCAATCTGAGGCGCTGCACCATTCATAAACGCAAGCAATGTCTGCTTCACCTCAATATAGAGCCGATAACGCTGCTCACGAATGGATTTAATCTTCACTGCGACCGGGCTAACAATTCCGTAGGATAAAAAGATACCAAGGAATGTACCAACGAGCGCAGCACCAATCAGACTACCAAGAATTTCCGGCTCCTGATCAATAGCCCCCATCGCCTTCACGATACCAAGCACAGCAGCCACAATACCGAGAGCAGGCAAAGTCTCAGCAACAATACTAAGCGCTTGATACGGCTTCATCTCTTCACGACCAAGGGTGTGCAACTCTTCATCCATCAAGGATTCAATTTCATGAGGACGAACATTACCGATGATAATGAGACGAAAGTAATCACAGATAAAACTTGTCAGGGATATGTTCGCGAGAACCCGCGGGAAACGCTGAAACAACTCAGAATCATCAGGATTATCAATGATCTGCTCAACATCATTACGCCCCTTTGCACGAAGGGTTCTCATAAGACCGTAGAGCACACTAAGCGTATCCAGATGGTCACGCTTTTTGGGCTTTGCATTCACCAAAGCTTCATGAATACCGCGCCCGGTATCCTTAATCGTCTTAAACGTATTCGCCACCACGAAGGTACCGAAGGCGGCTCCCCCAACAATCAGCAGCTCAAAAGGTTGCCATAGCACCTTCATATAGCCACCCATTGCAACATAACCACCAATTATGGATCCAATAACGATCACGAGGCCAACTAGAATATTCAATTTGCGCTCCACACACTTACCGGACAAGCACTTTTCTTATTTTGTGGTAGCGAGACTTACTTGTCCGAAGCTGGCGTAAAGACGCTGAAATCCTAACAAACACCCGTACAGCTTCAGACAAGCCCTAAAGAGCATTCTCTCGAAGCATTTGAGTGTAGATAGGTTTGCTATGATCAGCACATTAACGCGATATGCGCTTCTGACTTGGAGCATGGATACTGCATTGGGCGGCGCAACTATGAACACCATAGAAGGCCGCGAACCACGCAAACCTGCAGGAAATATCAGCGCTAGTAGCTTGATCGGATTTGGAGTCTAAATTTATGGTCGTCCCTTCTCTTTATGTCTCCCTTTCCGGGCAAATGGCCCTTGAGCGCCGACTTGAGACAGTTGCGCGAAATGTAGCCAACATGGAAACTGCTGGCTATCGGTCTACAGAAGTCAAATTCGATAGTCTCGTTAAGAGCCCAGGCAAAGACCCAGTCTCCTTTGCGTCCACTGGAGAGAACTATATCTCGACGCAGGCTGGCGCGATCAAGCAAACTGGTAATTCTCTTGATGTCGCGATTGATGGCAACGGCTGGCTGGGTATTCAAACCGGCAATGGCGTTGCTTATACTCGAGATGGCCGTTTTCAGATTGGTGTTGATGGCATCCTCAGGAGCATCGAAGGCAATCCAATTCTTGATAGCGGAAATGCACCAATTATCCTGGACCCACTCGGCGGAGCTCCAGAGATTGCTAAGGATGGCTCCATCTATCAGGAAGGCCGTCAGGTTGGCGTACTCGGCCTTTTCTCCATTCCTCAGGATGCCAAGCTGAGCCGCGCAGGAAATTCTGCTGTAATACCTGACGCGCTCGCAGAACCCGTTCAGGATTTTACAGAGAATGGATTCGCCCAGGGCTTCGTGGAAGGCTCGAACATTAATCCAATCTCTGAGATCACCAAGCTCATCACCATTACCCGTGCGTTTGAAAGTACAAATTCAATGATGCAGAGTGTGGAAAGTATTCGACAGCAGACAATACGAAAACTTGGAGAGAGCTGATGGCTGTTAATCCGGTTCAAGCAATTTCTGGCACTTCGGAAGATACTCGCGCCGGAAGCACCTCCAATAATACTAAGACCTCACCACCCAAACCATTTAGTTTGGGTGAGTTGCTTGATATCATCAATCCATTGCAGCACATCCCCGGTGTAAATACCCTCTATCGAGAGATTACTGGTGATGAGGCTTCTGTTCGCTCTCGCGTTGCAGGTAGCTCATTGTATGGGATGATTGCCGGCCCTCTGGGAGTGGCGGGTCTCGTCGCTGGGAACCTTGCAGAAATGAAAATTTCTGGTGTGCTCGACGCGGAGAACGCGAGCACAGACGAGGCAACAGCTCTCAGCACCATTGAGAAAAAAATACAGGCAAGTCCAGCTGTACCTGCACCTGCTTCAGATATGGTGTCCTCACTGCAAAGGGGAACGCCAATCCTGCCCGTCCAGTCCAAAGAAATCCCGCCGCTTTTTGGCAACATCGCTTCTGCCAGAGCCATTTCTATGGGAAATGAGGACAAGCTGATTGAAGCTCTGGCTGGTAGCTCGAAGAACGAGGAAAAAACTTCTTCTGACTTGGAAACATCAACACTTCCAACAGTTGATAAGCTGTCACAGGATGCTCGGAACTTGCTGCCAGATGATTTACTCAAGCAGCTACAAGAGCGGCATCGCAATACAATTGCACAAAGCTAATACTTCAAAAGGTTGTTTATGACCGCCCTTGCGCGCATTCAGGAACTTACCGCTCAAATTCCATCAAGCTCATGGAACATTGAGATAAGCGGAACCCTCTGTGAGGTTACCCCTAATCATCTTAGAGTGAAGGGCCTTTCAGGTGGCGTTAACTTGGGAGACCAGGTCTCCTACATGAGCAACAACGGTGAAGAATTTGGAGAAGTAATCCGAATTGAACCTGACAGTGTGCTTGTGAAGCCCTATGCATCCAGATCTGACCTCGGCCTTGGGATCAAGGTAAAGCGTTGCGGCGAACTTAGCTTTTATCCGGACAACAACTGGCGCGGGCGCATTATCAATGCGTTTGGACAGCCAATCGACGGTCTCGGTCCGATGACTGAAGGACCATCTCTTGCGTCATTTAATACCCTCCCCCCTCCGCCAGTTCACCGTGCGCGTGTTAAAGACGCTGCCTTAACTGGGGTACGGGTGCTCGACCTCTTTACACCAATTTGCCATGGTCAGCGCCTGGGCATCTTTGCCGGGTCTGGCGTAGGTAAATCAACACTGCTCTCCATGATCGCACAAAGCAACTCTTTCGACACTGTCGTTATCGGGCTTATCGGTGAGCGTGGCCGTGAAGTTCGTGAGTTCGTCGAAGAAACACTTGGTGATCAACTCTCCAAATCCGTGGTGGTGGTCGCTACAGGTGATGAAAGCCCCATGATGCGGCGGCTTGCTCCTAAAACAGCAATGACAGTGGCCGAGCATTTCAGAGATCAAGGACAATCAGTTTTATTGATCGTTGATAGCGTCACTCGCTACGCACATGCTCTACGTGACGTTGCGTTGGCAGCTGGAGAACCTGCTCTTTCTCGCGGCTATCCGCCAAGCGTATTCTCTGAACTGCCCCTCCTACTCGAGCGCGCAGGCCCAGGCATTGAAGGAAGCGGCATGATGACCGCCATCTTTTCCGTGCTGGTTGATGGTGATGACCATAATGACCCTGTAGCAGACAACATCAGAGGTCTACTGGACGGGCATGTCGTTCTGGATCGGCATATTGCTGAGGAAGGCCGGTATCCTGCCGTCAATGTCCTCGGCTCCATCTCGCGACTTGCGCAAAGCTGCTGGTCCCCTCAGGAACGCGAGCTTATCCTGAAACTAAAGGCAATGATCGCCAAGTTCGAAGATACCAAAGATCTACGCATGATGGGCGGCTATAAAGAGGGTGTGGATCCCTTGCTCGATCAAGCCATTGAGGTTGCCCCGAAGGTTTACAATGCGCTTGTACAGGGCTTGGACGCTCCCTCAAGCCAGGATGCCTTTACTGAGCTGGCTCAGCTTCTGTAAAAGAAAAAAGATACGAGACCTAAACAACAAAAAAGGCTGCTCAAGCAGCCTTTTTTGTTGTTATAGAGAATTAATTATATAGCCGAGATAACGCTTTGAATCGATGGGATCATATCCCATCTGTGTACGTAGTTTCTTTCTTAGCTTACTGATATGACTTTCGATCACATTTTCGTCTACTTCACTTTCAAAGATGCCATAGACAAAGTTGTAAATCTGAGTTTTCGTCAGTCGCCGTCCGTTATTTTGAGCAAGATACTCAAGGATACGACGCTCTCGGCGTGGTAATGCCAGTGTCTTCCCGTTGATTTCAGGATCCCGTCCATCAAAGTATACAGTAAGATCACCTAGCTCGACATTAATGCTTTGGTTCGTTGTCCGCCGCTTGATTGCGTTGACACGCGCAAGTATCTCTTGCGGATGCACCGGCTTACGGACAACATCATCTACACCAGCAGCAAACAACTTCAGTGTCTGTTCCAAAACCGGACTGCTATTCAGAACCAATACCGGTTTTTGAGAACACCTACGGCGGATAATCTGCGGGAATTTTTCACGCTCCCCTATCTCACCAATCAAAATAGCTTCGACAGCCTCGAACTCGGTATCAGGTGCAGTATTTAACCAATCCCGAAAGTCATCCGGACTAAAGCCACTTGTCGAAATACCTTCTCGCTCAAATCCAGATGCATACCCATCGGTCACAAGCTGTTGTTCATCAACAATTAAATACATAACCCCAACCCATTCATTCCCAAATGAATATATCGCTGGTAAATCAGTGAAACACATTCTGTCAATTTCTCTTGAAGAATTTTTACCTTCAGCACCAAGTAAAACCTCACAAGAAACTATAGTAATTATAATAGAAAATAAGAATAAACTTTACTTACAATTTTAACTTAATACAAAACATAGGTGCCGATTTCTGCCATTTTTCGAAATCTTTCGAATTTCAATCTTTATTTCTCATACCCTTATTTTTTGTAGGACAAAAATTCTAAGGCATATTTTTGCCACATCCTCTCCATATTTGAGTTCGCGTCATACGGGAAAAATCCTTGGGATAAACTATTAGCAATTTTAAGTTAGCTACTATTGGCGCAAGGAGTAGAATCAAAAAGAAGCATTAAAGCCGGAGAAAAACGGGCGTACTTCTACTTATTCTTACAATTGTATATCTCATGTAATTTTATCTAAATTAACACATTAACCATCCAATTCTTAGTAGGCAGCATTTTCCTACTTAGAAAAGAAATGTATTCTCCTAGAACTTTAGATAAATAACAGAGCTATACTCTCAAATACTCGTCACAATTCGACTACAATTTTACCACAATGCGTGTCTTTTTTCGGGCAAGGATACCACGTTATCAGGGGGATATACCTAACTGTGGGATGTGTTTCATCTCAGGTTATGTACTATTGCGTTTCAACTTAAACAAACTTATTTGCACATCCAGAAAAGATCGGCTCGTGCAGGAGACACAATGTTAATTACAGTAATAGGCAGCGGCTACGTCGGGTTGGTTTCAGGCACGTGTTTTGCTGATTTTGGTCATGAGGTCATCTGCGTTGATAAAGCAGAAGACAAGATTGAAAAGCTGAAGAACGGGCAGATCCCAATTTACGAGCCGGGCCTGGAAGAGTTGGTTGCCAGCAATGTGAAAGCTGGCCGCTTGAGCTTTACAACTGAGCTACCTGACGCGGTTCGTAAAGCCGACGTTATCTTCATCGCAGTCGGCACCCCTTCCCGCCGCGGAGATGGGCACGCCGACCTTAGCTACGTGTATGCAGCGGCTGAAGAGATCGCAACGTCCCTTAATGGCTTTACAGTCGTTGTCACTAAATCGACTGTTCCGGTTGGTACGGGAGATGAAGTCGAGCGCATTATTCGCGAAGCAAATCCAAATGCGGATTTTGAGGTTGTCTCAAACCCAGAATTCTTGCGCGAGGGTGCAGCGATTAATGACTTCAAACGTCCTGATCGTATTGTTGTTGGCCTTTCTCATGAGCGTGCGAAGTCGGTCATGACTGAAGTCTACCGTCCTTTGTATCTCAACCACTCTCCAATTCTGTTCACGAGCCGTCGCACCTCTGAGCTGATCAAGTATGCCGGCAACGCCTTCCTTGCGATGAAGATCACGTTCATCAACGAACTTGCTGATCTGAGTGAAGCAGTTGGAGCAGACGTTCAGGATGTTGCCCGAGGCATCGGTCTTGATAATCGTATTGGTGGCAAGTTCCTGAATGCTGGTCCCGGTTATGGCGGTTCTTGCTTCCCGAAAGATACACTTGCGCTTGTTAAGACTGCGCAGGACCACTCCAGCCCTGTTCGCCTGATTGAGACCACATGTTCAATCAACGATCAGCGCAAACGCTCTATGTCCAAGAAAGTGGCAGCGGCTATTGGTGGGGATGTCCGAGGCAAGAAAATTGCTGTGCTAGGCCTGACCTTCAAGCCAAACACAGACGATATGCGCGACAGCCCTGCCCTTTCGATTATTCAAGCGCTTCAGGACAAAGGTGCTGACATTCACGCTTATGATCCTGAAGGCATGGAATCTGCTGTGGAACTTCTGGAGGATGTTACATTCGGAAATAATGCCTATGAGATTGCAAAGGGTGCACATGCTCTGGTTATTGTGACCGAGTGGGATGCGTTCCGCGTTCTCGACTTCAGCCGCCTTAAAAATGAGATGGCGACTCCAGTGCTCGTGGATCTCAGAAACATCTACGGCAAAGACGAAGTTGCAAAACACGGCTTCTCTTACACCTGTATTGGACGTCCTGACGAAGAAATCTAAACAATAAGGTCCCGGCGAATTATGCGTTTTGCCGGGACTTTTCTCGCCTCCCACAATCCATGCCCAATTTTTAAGTGCTGTTACCAAAGAGGTGACAATTGCGGTTTGCTTTCAACACACCAATCATGCGAATTTTAATTATCGCGTGAGCAGATTCTCTCAGGGCTAATCCCAAGAGCTTTATGAGCTGAGAACAATCTGCATTTTGGAAGATTGTTGGAGCCTATCCTAGTTGCTTTACAAGCATAAAAACAGACGAGAGCGTATAGCCTCTGGTTGGCCATGGAACGTCAAAATTCCTCGCGCTGTTGCTTTGCTTGTTTGCTTGTGCCTTTCATTCAGCACCTTTTCGCAAGCCTATGCCTTTGAACTTTTCGGATACCATCTCTGGGGTGAAAAAGCTGAGAGTGATGAAGATAGCTTAGCTGGTGTGCCAGACCCGACACCTTACACCGTTGAGTTCCGTGTTGTTGGGGAACATGAAGACCAGCCGAGTGAACTTGAGGAAGAGCTGCAGTCCGTCAGTCTTTTGGTTCAGGACGTCAAGAAGCTTCCGTCTGGCGCCAGTGGCGTTCTCGCCCGCGCAACTCAGGACTTTGAACGCCTGATTGGTAAGCTTTATGAAGATGGATATTATGGTGCTCTGGTTCAAATCACCGTAGCAGGATCACCACTTAATCAAGCCATCCTTCATCCTGAGAAGATTACAGAGCGCCCTATTCCTATTCTCGTGGAGATTAACAGAGGTGTTCAGTTTCACTTTGGCAATGCAGATGTAAATTATAAAGGTTCGGCAACAGAGAATGGTCTTGACCTGCCCAACGCGCAGTCACTCGGCCTTGTCGAAGGAATGCCAGCACTTTCAGCTAAGGTGTTGGAAGCAGAGAAGCAGGCCATTAAGTTCCTTAAGGATGAAGGATATCCATTTGCGAAAGTGGGGAACCGGCAGTTACTGGCCAATCACGCCAGTCAGACGCTCAAAGTTAAACTGGATGTTGTCAGTGGACCATATGCGCGGTTTGGTCCGGTTTCTGTATCCGGCACAGTCAAAATGGATCCTGAGTTTGTTCGCAGTTACGCAAACCTTCCTCGCGGTGCGCAGTGGGATGCCAAAGTTATCTCTCACGCACAGAGCAGACTGAGGGATCTGGAAGTCTTCTCCAGCATTCGCTTTGAACCTGATGACCAGCTTGATGCGAACGGTGAACTGCCTCTGACAATTGTTGTGGCAGAACGCCCACGGAAAGTTTTTGGAATTGGTGCCAATTACTCCAGTAATGAAGGTGTTGGTTTTGATGGATACTGGCGACACCGCAACCTGTTTGGAAAAGCGGAGCGACTTTCAGTCACCGGTGCAGTCGGCCAGCTTCTTGCCGTAAACAACGAGCAGATTGAGTATGCCGCCCGCGTCACCTTTGAAAAACCAGGTGCGATTGGACCGTTGACCGCTTTTTCAACCAGCGTTGCTGCCGTTCAGGAAAACCCAGATAACTATCGCAGCACGTCATTTTCATACGATGCTTATCTATCCCGCGATTTCACAGAGGCTTTGAGCGGCCGAATTGGTGCTGAAGTCTATTTTGCCAATGAACGGGACGTTTTCGGCCAGAATGATTACTTCCTATTGGGAATTCCTGCAGACCTGACTTACGACACACGCAATGACGCTTTGAACCCGACCAATGGTATTGAAGCCAAATTATTCTTTGAACCAGCCTATGACGTGCTTGGTGATACCGAAAACCTGTATTCTCAAGGCTCGATTGCCAGTTACCTGCCGATTGTAGGTACGGACCGTGTTGTTTTAGCTGGCCGCGTATCAGCCGGTGCAATTATCGCCCCGTCAGTTCAGGATGTCCCCGCTGCACGGAGGTTCTTCCTTGGAGGTGGTGGATCAATCCGAGGGTATGCTTACAAAAACGTGGGGCCGCGCCTGGATGACGAAGTTACGGGTGGGCGCAGCTTCATGCTGTTTAATGGTGAAGTCAGAACAAGAATTACTGAAAACATTGGTCTTGTCGGATTTGTAGATGCAGGTGCTGCATATTTGACCCAGTTTCCAAACTTCGATGAGCCCTTCAGCGTAGGTGTTGGCGGAGGGGTGCGCTATTTCACACCTGTTGGCCCTTTGCGGCTTGATGTTGGTGTCCCACTTGAACCTCAGCGCAATGATCCGCCGTTTGCAGTCTATATTGGTTTAAGCCAGTCCTTCTAATCAGCACCGCCTACAGAAGGCAAGCGTTAACAAGAGAAAGATCAAAGAGCGAATGCAACTGGTCCGACGTATCACAATGACCCTTGGCAAAATACTAGCCCTTCTTCTCGCGCTGGTACTTGTGGTTTATGCCGGACTTGTGGTGACAACTAGTTTCCAGGCAGGTCGCCAATCCCTCGGATCAACTTTGAGCTCTTTTTTGCCAGATGTGAGGATTGATCAACCTCGCCTGACCGCTTCCGGCAATCTGTTTGCAGATGGGGTCTATCTTTCCGATGCGAAGGGCACATGGCTTGAAATTCACAGTGCTTCAGTTCGATGGTCACCGCTTTCGCTTCTTTTCGGAGCACTTGATATTCACGAAGTCGCAGCACAACAGATTGCATTAGCACGATTGCCAGAAGCTACAGAAAGTCCGGGTTCTGAACCTGCCCCTGCTGAAGAAACAGGCATTACCCTGCCTTTCAACACCATTGATCTCCAAAGCCTCAACATCAAAGAACTTGCCCTCCCCGCTTCTATAGCCGGTATGCCTGCACAGTTCGAGATCACGGGCACTGCGACTTATGCGAGTTCTCCTGACAAAATTACCGGCAAGCTCAACATTTCACGCACTGGCGACGTTCAGGGCACAGCAAGCATTGACGTCGATTTTGATCCGGCAGATGGCGTGTTCAATTTCCGCGGCATGGTCTCTGAAGCAGCCAATGGGCTGACTGCCAATCTTCTTGACCTTCCGGATGCGCCTAGTTTTGCGCTACGTATGGAAGGTGGCGGCCCGCTGACAAACTGGTCATCTTCATTACAAGTAGATCTGAATAGGGTTCGAGCCATTGATGGTGAGATTACTCTTGCGCAAAATGGAACGCAGAAGTCACTAACTACACATTTATCGGGGGAACTCGAGCAGTTTCTTCCTTCTTCTATCTCCAGCCTATTTGCGGGGCAGACCACGTGGTTTGCAAACGCGACACTCAATGAAGATTATCTGCCGCTTTCAGCAACCGGAAAGCTTTCAACCGGTGCGATCTTATCGCATTTGGAGAACACATACGCAACTGACAAGAACTCTTTGATAGCGAAGGTCCAAATCCAGACACTTGAGAGCAACACTAAACCACTTCTCATCAAGACTGGCGAGCAGGCTGTTCAACTGGATACTTTGTCTGTGACTGCATCGGCTTCGGGACCGCTTGAGAGCCTGAATTGGGACTTCTCTGTTCAAGCAGATAAGATTAAAACACAAGAAGCGGATCTGGGCGCGCTAAGCCTTTCTGCAAAGGGTGATGGTGCAAATATTTCCGCGCAGATGATGTCCATCCCGCTTGAAGCGCTTCTCCAAGTTAGTGGTGTCCATCTTGCTGGAGCTTCTCAAGACCAAAACATCAAGAATGTAAGTGTTTCGCTCAAAGGTACAGTGTTTCCAAATCAGGAAAAGCTAAAGCTAAGCGAGCTACACTTGGAGAGTGATGGAGCGGCTGCACGGTTTAATCTGGTAGAACTCTCACCGAACAACGGACAGGCACAGGGCAATCTTTCGATATCTGACCTCAGTCTTCTGTCAGGATTTGCACAGCAAAACATCAGCGGCTCTGTTGAGGCTCAGCTGTCTTTGCTGGCAGATTTCAAAGAACAATCTGGAGAGATCAATCTCAAAGGAACCAGCAGCCGAGTAAGTCTGCAAAATGAGCGCGTTGACCGAATTCTCACTTCCCCGGGTAGGTTTTCTGCCAAGCTTGCAGCAACCCTTGATAGCTCCGACCTGCTCGCTTCATATGGCCGACTGGAAGTCCTTTCCTTTGAGAACATGTTTGGACAAATTGAAGCTCATGGCAGTTTGCAGGATCGTCAACTGGATGGTGCATTTTCTGCCCAAGTGCATCAACTCGATCTGCTGGAGCCCCGTGTAAGTGGGGCCCTCACTGCCAGCGGGAAGGTTTCAGGTAATGCTTCTGCACCTGAAGTGACACTTGAAATACACTCTGACCGGATTGAGATGGATGGCACTCCCTTAGAGAAGTTGCAGCTTGTTGCAGATGGGACGCTTTCTGAAACGGCCCCCAATGCGGACATCAATCTCACAGGCAGGTTTAAAGGGGAAGAGCTTGTTGGCAAGTTCAAGCTGCTGAGTGAGGCTGGCAAACTGTCTGTTCCAACGCTGGATTTTGATTTGGGCGGAAACAAACTCAGTGGCAATGCACATGCTGCTGATCTTGCGCTTCTACCACAAGGTTTGGTTGGGCAGTTCACCATTGAAGCCAATGATCTGAGCACTTTGTCATCACTGGCCTTGACCGAGATGGAAGGTCAGGCTCATGGACAAATCGATATTGAGCAGGACAACGGTGATGCCAAGATCTCATTTGATCTTAGCAGCCAAAACCTTCGGTTTGCACAAAGTTCCATCATGTCCTTTGTCGCAAAAGGCTGGATAGACAAACCTTTCACACGCCCAGCTGCAAATGCGAACATTGCGCTCGATGGTGTTGAAGTGGAAGGGGTAAACCTGAGATCGTTGACATTCAATGCGACACCTGTTGAAGGCAAGACAAGTGCAGAGGTTGCAACTGGCTTTTCCATTAATGCCGAATTTGCTGAAAACAACGACCAACTTCAAAGCACAGGGCTGGTGCAAGCTGTTCCCGAAGGGATCATTCTTACGCTGAACTCTCTTAATGGCCGCTACAAGGGGATGCAGACAAACCTCAAGCAACCAGCAGTGATTTCGCTACTTGAAGACAAACGGACTGTGTCCTCCTTTGAGCTGGCTCTTGGCAGTGGCTCTTTAAATGTTTACGGGAGCAACAGCAATCAGCTCGACATTAACGCCGAACTGAAGCAGCTGCCACTTTCCATAGCGAATGCCTTTGTTCCAAGTCTTGCCTTGGATGGTGCTCTCAACGGGACGGTCCGCGCCTTTGGCGAGAACGACGCACCTCAAGTCAGCTGGCGGCTTTCATTGAGCCAATTTTCAGCAAAGCCACTTCAGGATAACCGCATCCTCCCACTTCAGATTGAGAGCACCGGCTCGTTTGCTGACAACAAAATTGACCAGAAGACCATCGTCACTAACAGCTCAGGCTTGAACGTTGAGGCCTCAGGGGCAATTGGGCTTGCAGATGGTCAAGAAGTGTCTTTGACCACATCAGGCAACATTCCACTTGACGTGGTGGGAGCCAAGTTGATCGAACAGAATTTGGGTGGCAGTGGTGGCTTCCGTCTCAGCGGGTCAGTTTCCGGCTCCCTCAAGGATCCTCAGATCGCCATTGATATCCAGCCTGTGAACCTTGAGACCACACAGCTCTCAACTGGCATGACGCTGACAGACTACTCAGGTGACATTAAGGTCACACGGCAAGAGATTGCGATCAATAAATTTGCTGCCAAGTTTAGTAATGGTGGCACGTTGATGCTTGATGGCAAACTAGAGCTTGGTTCAGGCCTGCCTGCTCAAATAGAACTCACGATTGATGGTGGCCGCTATGTTGACGGGACATTTGTTAGTGCATTGATTGATGCCAATCTTGCACTACAGGGCTCTCTTGCCGATGCAGGCGCCCCTCCTGCAATTTCGGGCAAAGTCACCATTAACCAGGCAGATATTGAAATTCCGAGCTCCTTTAACTCCAGTATCAATCCTGTGATCGTCCGGCATTTGAATGCGCCTAAGCCTATCCTCAATCAAGCGAAGATCCTTGCGCAAGATGAAGGGCGGGAAAACGCCAAGAAAAACGAGCAACCCAGCCCGATCTCGAAAGCTAGTTTGAATGTTGACGTGGAAGCACCAGGCAAAATCTTCATCCGCGGGCGCGGCGTCAACGCTGAAGCCGGTGGATCACTTAACATTGGCGGCAAGCTCGACGATGTGAAGACCGTGGGCGCTTTCTCTCTGGTGCGTGGCCGTATCGATATTCTATCAAAACGCCTGACACTCAGCCGCGGTAATGTGACGTTTAGTGGTTCTCTTGTACCAACACTCGATTTTGCGGCAACGACAACATCTGGCTCAACGGAAGTGACTGTTCTGGTGAGTGGACCTGCTGATATGCCGGTGATTGATTTCACTTCAGTCCCAAGCCTGCCAAAGGATGAAGTCCTTGCACAACTGTTGTTTGGCGAGTCTGTCAACGATCTTTCGCCAATTCAGCTGGCAAGCCTTGCAAGCGCGATCGCAACGCTAACCGGAGGCACTGGCGTGGAAGGGCCATTGGGCACACTCCGCAATCTACTGGGTGTCAGCGACATTGATATCAAATTTGATGCAGCAGGAAATCCAGAACTGGCCGTTGGCGGCTATATAAGTGAGCGGATTTATCTGGGCGTGACACAGGAGCCGACAACAGGTGACAATGCAGCAACTGTTGATATTGATGTCACGAAGTTCCTAAAGCTTCGTGGTGAAGCCGGCTCCGACGGAGATGCAAAAGCCGGTTTCTACTATGAGCGTGAATATGACTAAGTCGACTGCCCGGCGAGGCAGACTGCCTCATCGTAAATTGGCTTTGGCAGGTTGATACCGTATTGCTCTGCTTTTGCACGCGCAGCAAGGCGAGATGTTCCTGGCAAGCGAGCGCCTTGCTCCGCCTCAATCGCGGCGACAAGCGTTTGCATGCGCTCTGCGAACAAACCACCAGAGACAAGATCAGCGTTGATTGCCAGAATAACCTGACCAAGATCAGGGGCATCGCCCTCTCCTGAGAACAAACTGGACGCTTCAAAACCAAATGCAGCTCCGCACAGGCCAGCTGCCATGATCTCAATCATCATGGCCAACGCCGCTCCTTTGGCCTCTCCAATTGGGATCATGGTCCCAGCAAGCGCCGCCTCTGGATCGGTGGTTGGCTGTCCATCTTTATCAAGTGACCAACCTTCCGGGATAGATTTTCCCGTTCGCTGCGCTGCCATGATCTTTCCGCGCGCAACACGAGAGAGTGCTAGATCGATGACAAGTGGCTCTCCGTCTCCATTAGGAGCTGCAAATGCAATTGGGTTGGTTCCGAACATGGGGTTCTTACCGCCATAGGCTGCAATTGCCTTCGGGCCATTGCCAAAAATGAAGGCAACCATTCCATCTCGCGCCAATCGCTCACAGTGTGCCCCTGCTTGCCCAAAGTGGTGAGAGTGACGGATCGCGCTCAAAGCCAGTCCATTCTGCGAGGAGGCGTCTTTCAGAAATGGCAGTGCAACTTCAATTGCGGGGTAAGCAAATCCGTACTTGGCATCAATCCGCTGCACAACCGGAGTGACCAACTCTGCTTCCGCTTTGGCAAAGCCGTCTACTTTGCCGGTTCTTGTTTGGGCTGTGTAGGACGGAATTCTGGAAAGGCCATGCCCTGCCTGGCCGTCTGCCTCTGCGTTCACCAGAGCCTTTGAAACGATCTTCGCAATTGCTGGATCTGTTTTGTTGGCAGACAAAGCATCCTCAGTAAGTTTGCGTGCTTCTTCTAATGAGAGATTGACCGTGTCTGACATGGAACACCCTTAGCTATTTGAGTTCTTAAGCACGTCGCTCCTGACATATTTTGCGGATAAGCACAATTGCGCGCGTTTCTTGCAAAGACAGAAATGCGGATTGGGTTTGCTCACTTGAGCGGAGCAGATGACATTTCAACAGGACAGGCACCCGCAAGTTTGCAGGAATGACATTATTCCATATTTTTCCGCCCAGCTCATCTCTATCTCATCCCCGTAACGGCTTATAACTGCATGAGTTTTGGCTCTATGCCTATTCCATTGAGAAAGAGACAATCGTTACGGCCCCTGATTTCCATTGCAGAATGGATCAATCTTTGTAAATCCTATGGGGACTAGGTGTTTTTCCTAGATCTACCACTTATATGTGTAGGTCAGATAAAGCCATTGTTAGGTCTTGTTTTTCTATCTCTCCTCATTGCCTGGCGAGATATGACTTCATCAGGAGATACTCATGAGTACGACACTCTCAGCAACCAAAGAAATTCCGCTCCTACGTGAAGCTTGTCTCATAGGAGGAAAATGGGTCAGCGGTGATGAAAGCCATTCCATCCTCGTAAACAATCCAGCTACAGGCGAAATTATCGGGCGTGTGCCGCGTTTTGGCCGCCCTGAGACTGCTGATGCAATCGATGCAGCTCATACAGCTTTTGCCATCTGGTCAAAGATGACGGCTGCCCATCGCTGCAATCTGATGCTGCGGTGGGCAGACCTGATCATTGAGAACCAGAAGGACCTTGCAGAGCTGCTCACTGTTGAAATGGGTAAGCCGCTGGCTGAATCTACCGGTGAAGTTGCCATCACAGCCAACTACATTCGTTTCTTCGCTGAGGAAGGTAAGCGGGTTTATGGCGATGTAATCCCGTCCCCTTGGAAAGACCGCCGTATTATGGTGACCAAGGAGCCTATCGGCGTTGTTGGTGCCATTACCCCTTGGAATTTCCCAAGTTCCATGCTTGGACGTAAACTGGCTGCAGCTCTTGGTTCTGGCTGTACTGTTGTGGCAAAACCAGCAAGTCAAACGCCTTATTCCGCTTTGATCCTAGGTGAACTTGCGGAGCAGGCTGGAATTCCAACTGGCGTGATCAATATCATCACCGGCTCTGCTGCTCAGATTGCTGATGAACTTTGTGAAAACGACAAGGTCCGCAAGATCACCTTTACCGGATCTACTCCAGTGGGTAAGCAGCTTGCCTCCAAAGCATTGGCCAACATGAAAAAGGTCTCTATGGAGCTTGGCGGCAATGCGCCGTTTATCGTGTTTGATTCAGCTGATCTCGATAAGGCTGTCGAAGGTGCCATTGCATCCAAGTTCAGAAATTCCGGTCAGACTTGTGTCTGCGCAAACCGCATTTACGCTCAGGCAGGAATTTATGACGAGTTCTCAGCAAAGCTGAAGGCTGCCATTGAAGATCAGCTGCGCGTTGGCGATGGTCTGAAGCCGGGTACCAACCAAGGCCCTCTTATTGATGAGCATGCTGTTGCGAAAGTCGAAGAACTGATCGCTGATGCCGTTTCTAAAGGCGGTACAGTGGTGACAGGCGGCAAGCCAGATGCTCAGGGTGGCACGTTCTTCGAACCGACACTTCTGCTTAATGCGACCCCAGAGATGAAGGTTGCCAAGGAAGAGACGTTTGGTCCATTTGCACCAGTCTTCAAGTTTGAGAGTGAAGATGACGTGGTCAAAATGGCGAATGACACAGAGTATGGCCTCGCTTGTTACTTTTACACTCAAGATTTGGGCCAGACCTTCCGTGTTATGGAAGCATTGGAATATGGTCTTGTTGGCGTGAATGAAGGTGTGATCACGACCGAATATGCTCCGTTTGGCGGATATAAAGAGAGCGGAATGGGGAATGAGGGTTCCAAGTACGGCGTGGATGACTACATCAATATCAAGTACTCTTGCATTGGCGGGCTTGGCCTTTAACGCTCAATATTAATTTTGTGGGAGCCGGAGTGTTCATCACTTCGGCTTTTTCTTTTTGAGGACTGCTTTCGTGATTATCGAAGAAGAACGCTGTACGGCTGCTCCAACACTTAACGGCGAGCGCATTATCATGCGGGCTCACCAAACTTCAGATTTTGAAGCATGCTGCACCTTGTGGGCGGACCCTGATGTGGTTCGTTATATTTCGGGGAAGCCTTCCAGCCCAACAGATACGTGGGGGCGCATCCTCAAGTATGCCGGGCACTGGAGCCTCTCCGGTTTTGGGTATTGGGCTGTGATTGAGAAAAACAGCGGAGAGCTTATTGGCGACGTTGGTTTTTCTGACTTTAAGCGAGACATCACTCCGAGCCTTGATGGGTTTGCAGAAGCTGGCTGGGTGATCTCGCCTAAGTTTCATGGCAAAGGTTATGCCCGGGAGGCTGTTGAGCTGAGCCTATCCTGGCTGCGCAGTTCCAGACTGTTTCCTGAGGTTCATTGCATTATTGCCCCTGAGAACAAAGCCAGTGTCAGCCTTGCTAAGCGTGTTGGCTTTGAGAAGTACACGGATGGGTCTTACCTCGGACAACCGACCCTTTTCATGAAGCAAAGCTTTACTTAAACCAAAGAGCCCAACCTGTATCCGCCGGGTTGGGCTTGTTCATTTTCTGCGTTCCTGTATATCCTTTAGCTAATGATCCATTCAGGCTGAGTTATGCAGAAATACGATAAGATTTACGCCAAGGACGAAAGTTACTTCGGCCATACCTCCAAGCAGTTTACAACACTGTTCTCAAACCTCGACTTTGACAGCGGCACAATTCTCGATCTGGGTGCAGGACAAGGACGCGACGCGATCTTTCTTGCTAAGCGCGGTTATAATGTAATTGCTGTCGACAGCTCCAAAGTAGGTCTGGACCAATTGCAGGAACGAGTAGACACGGAGAATCTGCCGATTGAGGTTGTTCACGTGGATGCACTTGGTTACACGCCCCCGCAAGATCTTGATGCAATTGTTGCTGACCGTTTTTTCCACGAGTTGCCGAACAATGTGCGCGTCAAACTTCTGCAGCGTATGCTCAGTCACCTTCGCGTTGGTGGCTATATGCTTATCGCTGATGAAAAGAGCGTTCTGCCGAACCTGCGCGACACTCTGAAAAAGGAAAAGTTTGAGTTCCTACGCGATAAAAACGGCATTCTCTTCACTTACAAACCATAGGTACCTGATCGGAGGCGCATATGTGTGCCTCCCTTCCCCATTTTTATTACTAGAGTTTCTAACTGACAGATCACACACGAAAGTGTGATGTAAAACCCTTATATTTTTGCAGTTGTATCAGCTGGTTTTACAATCTCCATTATATTGCCACAGTGACAACTCATTTCCGCAACAATGTTTGCAAAAATTGGCGATATTGCTGACTTCGTCGTGATTGTGCACCTGGGATGAACAATGCGTTTAATTGCAATTCCCAGAACATCTGCCAATTGTATGCCCAAGATTGAAATTCACAGTTCAACATAATTGGAGATTACAATGAAATCAGTTCGCTTTGGAATGCTCGCAGTCGCAGCTTCTTTCCTCGCTACAGCAGCGGTTGCTGAACCTGTTGCTTACGACGTTGATATGTCCCACGCAAATCTCGCTTTTGACTACAACCACCTCGGTTATTCCACCACTGATGGCCGTTTTGCTACTTGGTCCCCTACTCTGATCATTGACGAAGCAAACCCAGCGAATTCTAAGGTGGACGTTGAAATTGACGTCAACTCTCTCAACACATTCTGGGAAGCTCGTGACACACACTTGAAGAGCGCTGACTTGTTTGATGTTGCTAAGTTCCCATCAGCAACATTCAAGTCCACCAAGGTTGAACAGGTTGGTGAGAAGAAGCTGGAAGTGACTGGTGATCTGACCATCCGTGGCATCACCAAGCCAACTGTCCTTGAAGTTGTTGTAAATCAGCTTGGTGAGCACCCAATGGCGAAGAAACAAGCTGTTGGTCTGGATGCGACTACCACGATCAAACGTTCTGACTTTGGCATGGCGATGGCTGTTCCTTACGTGTCAGACGAAGTGAACATCAACATCAGCTTCGAAGCGACTGTTAAGTAATGTTTCCGGCCTGTCGGATGCTGAGAATGCACTGACGGGTCTGGTCGAACTTTGAGAAGGGGCAGCGATGCCCCTTCCCTCGATCAAAGGGCCTTTTCCATGATCAGGAACACTCGATCAGCCTATGGCATCGTGGCAATTGCACTACACTGGACCATAGCAACGCTTATCATTGGTATGTTGGGATTTGGCCTTTATATGGTCACGCTGCCGATTTTCGAGCCTGCCACTTACTCTCTTTATCAGCTTCATAAGTCCATTGGTTTTGTCGTTTTGGCACTGGTCTCATTGCGCATCCTTTGGAAAATCACTGGTATCACACCTGACTTACCTGCCGAAATGCCGGTTTGGGAAAAGCTTGCTGCGCATTTGGGTCACATCAGCTTATATGCTCTGATGTTGCTGATGCCGCTGACAGGATGGTTGCTGGTTTCGTCCAGCCCGCTTGGACTGCCGACAGTTTTCTTTAACCTCTTTCAGATTCCGCATCTACCAACACCTGAGTTTTTGGGGCAAAAAGCAGATGTATCTGCGTTCTTCACCGCAGTGCATGGCTGGGCTGCGTATGCGTTTATCGCAGTGATCCTTGCACATGTTGGAGCTGCCCTTAAGCACTACTTCATATCCAAGGATAAAGTCTTACAGCGTATGTTGTCCTCAAAAGCCTAATTTGAGGATCTGGAGAAAACCATGAAACGATTGACCGAAATGTTCTTTAAAGCCGGCGTATTTCTGACCTTCATCCTAGTAGGAGCTGCTTCCTCTGCCTTTGCAAATGAATGGTCAGTGGATCGCAATAAGAGCACGCTTGGCTTTGAGGTCATCAATAACGGAAACACCGTTACGGGCACTTTTGCCACCTGGAATGCTAAGATCATCTTCGACAAAGAAGAACTCGACAAAGCCCAGATTCAAGCAACAATCATCACTGGAAGCGTAAAAACAGAAGATGCGCAGGCAGCAGGTGCAATCACAACCCCACAGTGGTTGGATATCTCCAGCTTCCCTGATGCTGTGTTTCGCGTAGATAACGTGGTTCCTGCTGGTGGTGATCTCTATGAGGCTGCCGGTACGCTGGAGCTCAAAGGTGCAAAGATTGCTATTTTCTTGCCCTTCACTTTGACCATTGAAGGTAAAACTGCCCACGCGGTTGGTGAAGCAACGTTATCTCGCAGTGACTTCAAGATTGGTGATGGCGTGCCAGACAGCACTGTCAGCAATAAGGTGACTGTGAAACTGGACCTATATGCTACTCGTTGATGGATTGCACCAAAGAGAGCCTTGCATTTTCCACCAAGTCTCTCGTCAATTCGGCGTAATCTAGCAAATTTGACAAGTTTTGAAGGCTGAGGGGCTTTGCCCCTCGGCTTTTTCTCTATAAAACGGCGCTCAGCAAATTCAACAGTGTACAGCGGTACACCAAAATAGCCAGAGAGTGCCAAGATGTCCGAAACACTTGCTCCCGAGTACGTTCACACCTCTCTTTTTCCATTGGGTAAAGACAAAACTCCTTATCGCAAACTGACCTCCGAGTATGTGAGCGAAGTTGAGTTTGACGGTGAGAAAATCTTGAAGGTGGAGCAAGAGGGTCTTCGCTTACTTGCCGAAGAAGCGTTTAAAGACATCAACCATTTCCTGCGCCCTTCCCATCTGGAGCAGCTCCGTAAAATTCTCGACGACCCTGAAGCAACTGCAAACGATAAATTCGTTGCTTTTGACCTGATGAAGAACGCGAATATTTCAGCCGCTGGCGTATTGCCAATGTGTCAGGACACTGGCACTGCAATTGTGATGGGTAAAAAAGGCCGCAAAGTCTGGACTAACGGGCATGACGAAGCAGCGCTCGGTGAAGGCGCACGTGATGCTTACTTCAAAAAGAATCTGCGCTACTCCCAGCTGGCGCCGATTTCCATGTTCGAGGAAAAGAACACCAAGAACAACATGCCGGCTCAGATCGAGCTTTATGCTGAAGGTGATGACGCGTACAAGTTCTTGTTCATGGCAAAAGGCGGTGGGTCTGCTAACAAGACCTTCCTGTTCCAAGGCACTCCGAGCCTGCTGACCAAAGATCGCATGATTGAGTTCCTGAAGGAGAAAATTCTCACTCTTGGTACTGCAGCATGCCCGCCATATCACCTCGCAATCGTCATCGGCGGCACATCTGCAGAGTTGAATCTGAAATCTGTAAAAATGGCTTCTGCCCGTTACCTGGATGAGCTGCCAACAGAAGGGTCTGAAGGCGGTCACGCATTCCGTGATCTGGAAATGGAAGCTGAAATTCACAAACTGACACAATCCAGCGGTGTTGGCGCACAGTTTGGTGGCAAATACTTCTGCCACGACGTGCGCGTGATCCGTCTGCCACGTCATGGCGCATCATTGCCAATAGGCATTGGTGTCTCTTGTTCAGCAGACCGTCAGGCAACTGGTAAGATCACCAAGGAAGGCATCTACCTGGAGGACCTGGAGCGGAATCCTGAAGTCTACATGCCGGAAGTTACCGACACCGATCTTTCTGATGATGTTGTAAAGGTCGACCTCACGCGCCCAATGAGTGAGATCCTTGGCGAGCTGACCAAGCATCCAACCAAAACACGGCTTTCGTTGAGCGGTCCGTTGATCGTGGCCCGCGATCTGGCGCATTCCAAGCTCCGTGATCGTCTCGAGGCTGGTGAGCCACTCCCTGACTACATCAAGAACCATCCGGTTTATTATGCAGGTCCAGCCAAGACGCCCGAAGGTATGCCTTCCGGTTCATTTGGCCCAACCACTGCTGGCCGTATGGATGCTTATGTGGACCAGTTTCAGGCCGCTGGAGGCTCTATGGTGATGCTTGCCAAGGGCAACCGCTCAGCAGATGTTCGTCGTGCGTGTCAGGCTCACGGTGGTTTTTACCTCGGTTCTATCGGTGGCCCTGCAGCCCGCCTTGCTCAAGACTGCATCAAGAGTGTTGAAGTGGTTGAATATGAAGAGCTGGGTATGGAAGCCGTTTGGAAGATCGAAGTTGAAGACTTCCCTGCCTTCATCGTGGTGGACGACAAAGGTAATGACTTCTTTAAAGAACTGAACCTGAGCTAACTGTTCTGGTGAGATAATACCGAGATTGAAGGGCGTTCTTTAGAGCGCCCTTTTTCACTGCCTGCATTCATGACAATTTCATTCAATCACAATTCAAATTAGCCACATTCATGTTTCATTGAATATATTAATTAGCGTTTTAGCTAGATGCAAATTAAGCTCGAGACGAATGTAAATCAGCTTCGAATGGATCGTGAGTAAAATCCTTTTCCATAAGAAGTATATAGCAGCAGTTGTAGTCTGTATTACTTCAACAATTAATAGATTTGACATTCTAAGCTGCGAGCGTCTCCCTACTCGCTGCATAAATTCCCTCATGCAAACGAGATAAAACAAACAACAATATCCCAGGGGGTATCAATGCGCATACTTATCGCGAGTGTTGCTCTTTGCTTCGCAGCACTATTTACCGGAACTCAGGCAGATGCCGCAGCGTCTGGCAAGTTCTTTGATCACGCATCCAAAAAATGGGTTTCCTATGGTTCTGCTCACCATGGAAAATCCCCAATCAAACGTAAGCAGGTCAGGTATAACGGCTCATACGGCCCGAACACTATTGTGATCAGCACAAAAGATCGACGCCTCTACCATATTCGCGGCAATGGCACCGCGATGGTATACGGTGTTGGCGTCGGTCGTCAGGGATTCCAGTGGTCTGGAACTCACCGAATTACCCGTAAGGCTGAGTGGCCAAGCTGGACACCACCAAAGGTCATGATTGAGCGTGAACGCCGTAAAGGACGCAATCTGCCTAGCTTCATGAAAGGTGGCCCTAATAATCCACTTGGAGCGCGCGCCATGTATATCGGTAGCACCATCTATCGCATTCACGGTTCTAATGAACCATGGACGATTGGTTCAGCCGTCTCATCTGGCTGTATCAGGATGGCAAATGAAGACGTCATTCACCTCTATGACAATGTCAATGTCGGCACGAAGGTGATCGTGCTTCGCTAGACCACATAGGGCTGACTTTGTGTCAGCCCTACTTGCTGAGCTCTCTGCTCAAACCACGTTCCTGCAGTTCACTCAGATATCGATTCCATAAAAAGTCTTTTTGATCGTTCATTTCCTGAAAATAGGTCCACGTGAAAATTCCGGTATCGTGCAGGTCATCAAATGTCAGTTTAACTGCATAGTTTCCAACTGGATCTACACCGATAATCGTTGTATCCCGCTTCCCCGTAATCACTTTTCGTTGATCTGGAGTATGCCCTTGCACTTCTGCTGATGGGGACATTACTCGCAGAAACTCCGAGGTAAACGAGACTTCAAGGCCATCATCAAAAGTAATTTCAAGATTTTTGCCTTGGTTTTTTAGGTGGATTTGCGTAGGCCAGCGTGTATCCGACATATTTTTTTATCCTTGCCCAAGTTCATGGAACTCAGTATTGATGATTTGGGAATTATACCTGTGGTTCTAAGATATATTTCTAGTTAAATCCACTGGAACTCCTTACTGATGGATTGACGCTAACTCATTGCGTACTACATTAGAATTGTTAAATTCGTCGCCAAAAGAGATACGTGAGTGGAGGTTTCCATGGGGCAATATGCCGAGGACAAACAGCAGGGTGCCCACCCAGCATTGATTGACCCGTTCGGCCGCGCCGTGACGTATCTACGCGTCTCTGTGACTGATCGTTGTGATTTGCGCTGCGTCTATTGCATGTCCGAGCACATGACTTTCCTTCCCAAGAAAGACGTTCTTTCACTGGAAGAACTGGATCGCCTCTGCGCCGTTTTCATTGAAAAAGGCGTCCGGAAAATCCGCCTCACCGGTGGGGAGCCGTTGGTTCGTAAGAATATCATGAGCTTCATCCGCGGCCTGAAGCGGCATCTGGATAGCGGCGCACTTGATGAACTCACCATTACCACGAACGGTACGCAGCTCGAACGCTACGCTCAAGAACTGTATGAAGCAGGTGTACGGCGCATCAACGTCTCTCTCGACACCTTAAATGCAGACAAGTTCAAGGATGTTACACGGTGGGGTGATATTCAGAAGGTTTTCGATGGCATCAAGGTCGCTCAGGAAGCTGGTCTTCAGATCAAGCTGAATGCTGTTGCACTGAAGAACTTCAACGAAGATGAACTCATACCGATGCTGGAATGGGCACATGAGCGCGGGCATGACCTGACGTTTATCGAGACAATGCCGCTTGGTGAGATTGATGGAGACCGGAATGAGCAGTATCTGCCGCTAAGCGACGTGCGTAAGGCACTCTCCGCCAAGTACACACTGACAGACATTCCATATAAGACCGGCGGCCCTGCTCGCTATATGCAGATTGAAGAGACTGGTGGGCGTCTTGGTTTCATCACCCCAATGACACACAACTTCTGTGAAAGCTGTAATCGCGTCCGTGTGACCTGTACTGGGCAGTTGTTCATGTGCCTTGGCCAGGAAGATCAAAAAGACCTGCGTGCGGCACTACGAGCATCTGAAGGGAATGAAGTGCTTTCGGAAGCGATTGAATCAGCGATTGCACGAAAGCCAAAGGGGCATGACTTTATTATCGACCGTGATAACAAGTCTGCAACTGGAACGCGTCATATGAGTATGACGGGCGGGTGAACATTAAGTATTAACTGGTACCGAAAAGCCCAGCTGAACTTCAGCTGGGCTTTTCCTATTCTTAACTGTTAGGTGCTGCTGTTTTTGCACCTTGAAGCTGGGTAGAGATGTTTTGGAATACTGCCGTCAGGTCATCACCCAGCAATGTAACTGCCGTGATAATTGCTACAGCGATGAATGCAGCGAGAATACCATATTCGATTGCAGTTGCGCCTGACTCGTCCTTAAGAAACTTAGCGAACATTGTTTTAAACTCCGTATTGAACCCTAGAAGCCCCACTCCTCATCGGGACTAGCTGCAACCTAAGCCTTCATTTCTTGCCAATTTATGAATCAAATTTGCGGAGCAATTTAAGTTTGTTGGGCATAAGCACTATTATCAGCAGTTCATGTTTAACACTATAAATTCAACACGCACATAATGCCATTAACTTATTGATTTAAATAATTTTTTCATTAAGTAAAATTTGCAATAATGCATTTACTATTCGTTTACTTTGTCTGATAGTTGTCAGTTTTCGCAGTGCATAGTTTTGCTTCTTCAGTTCAAATCGTTAATCCCCCTTTCTCTGCAACTTTAAGTCTTTCCAAAGACCTCGCCAGAAGAGGTGAAATGCGTGTGATCGTGCGTAGCGGCCTTGCATTAAAAGTCGATGCATTAGCAGTTCAGTTGTTTCGTTTTGATCTTGGAAGGCTTCTTTCACCAGATAGCTCATTGTCTTATACTCCTTACCGCATTTTGTTGAACAATAGTCTTGTTTCGAAGATGCTGACAAACGAGTAATTTCAAGCAATCGGATCAGTTTTCTTGAGGCGAAATGCGTTACCCTCTTCCTCCTCTCAACTCGTTCAAGGCCTTTGAATGCGTTGCCCGTCACATGAGCTTTGCTAAGGCGGCCAATGAGCTTGGGCTAACGCCGTCGGCCTTGAGTTATCAGATCAAAATGCTTGAAGATCAGCTGCAGGCCCAGTTGTTTACACGCCTGAACCGGGCGATTGAGCTTACTTCAGCTGGACACCGGCTGTTGCCAGGCGTTGAAGCTGGGTTAGAAAACTTCAGCGAAGCTGTCGCTCGCATTAAAGGACTAGATCAGGATAAAATCCTCGTTATATCTACTGGACCGGGAACGGCATCCAAAGTTATTGCACCTCGGATTTATCGTTTCATGGAGGCTTATCCTGAAATTGAACTTCGCATCTCTGCTAATTTGAAGCTTGTGGATTTTTACAAGGACGATGTTGATCTCGGGCTTCGCTTCGGACGAGGGCCATATCCGGGTTTGCATATTGATTTTCTTGCTGAGGATTTTCTTACGCCCATGTGCGCACCTCGGCTGGCGAAAGAGATGCGTGAGCCCGCCGACTTAAAGAACTTTACCTTGCTTCATGAAGACAGCATGGCGACCTTCTTGAACGCACCGGGATGGAAGGAATGGTTGAAGACTGCAGGAGTTTCCAGAGCCTCTTGGGCAGAGAAAGGAATGCACTTTTCTCAGATTGATCACGCTCAGGATGCTGCTATTGAGGGGGCTGGTGTTATTCTGGGTCGAAAAGTTTTATGCGCACATGACGCTCGACTGGGTCTATTGACCAACCCATTCGATTTTGAAATTTCCGCAACTGCTCATTATATGCTGGTTGGGTTGGAAAGTTCATTTCAAAAGCATAAGTGCAAGGCATTCATTGAATGGATAAAGGCGGAACTTGATGAGCTCTGCCTTTCATAATTGCATTTGGTAGAACTGGGCACTGCAAACAGAAACGGCAGATGCCAACGAAATGACTACCTGCCGTCTAAGCGAAACTTTTTCAAAGAAACAGATTAATACTGATCAACCAACAACGATTTTGGGTGCTGATCTTGCTGCATCTCCAGTGGGTTGAAGGACGCCCTGCCACAGGCCAGCAGCAATGATGCCGTATGCCTTTGAGATTGGGCTATCTGGATTACTCACTGTGATTGGGGTACCTGTATCAGATTGCTCTCTGATTTCCATCGTCAAAGGCACTTCACCTAAGAACGGGACTTTCATCTTCTCAGCTTCTGCTTTTGCACCACCATGGCCAAAGATCTCATGTGTGCCACCGCAATCTGGACAGACGAAGTGACTCATGTTTTCTACGATACCCAATACAGGGATCGCGACTTTCTCAAACATAGCAATACCACGACGTGCATCCAGAAGCGCAAGGTCCTGTGGTGTTGAAACGACCAGAGCACCTGTAAGAGGTACTTTTTGAGCCATAGTCAACTGCACATCACCCGTTCCAGGCGGGAGGTCAACGATAAGTGCATCCAGCTCACCCCAGTCAACTTCGCGCAACATCTGATTGAGGGCAGACACCACCATTGGGCCGCGCCAGATCATGGCTGTTTCTTCTTCTACAAGAAAACCAATAGACATCAACTTGATGCCATGGGCTTCTAGAGGCTTCATAATACGATTTTCAAGAACTTCCGGCTGCCCAGATGCTCCCATAAGCTTTGGAATGGATGGGCCGTAGATATCAGCATCCAGCAAACCAACCTTCAAGCCCATTGCAGAAAGAGCAAGTGCGAGATTGGCTGATGTTGTTGATTTACCAACCCCACCTTTACCTGATGCAACAGCAATAATGTGTTTTACGCCAGGCACTTCCTGCTTTGCTGGCATTGGGGTACCTTTCGGCGGGGCTTTGCGTGCAGCAGGTGGTGGCGTAGATGGAGAACCAGGTTGTTTTTCTGCTGTAAGTGCAACGAGGACCGTTTCAGCACCAGGAAGCACCGACACAACCTTCTCGGCGGCCTGACGAAGCCCTTCAAGTTCTGAAGCTCGCTCTGCGGGTACTCTGATAGAAAAGACGACACGACCATCTGATACAAACAGGTCTGCAACCAGATCCTGATCAACAATATTGCTCTTGCCATCAGGCGATTTAACCTGTTTGAGCACTTCGAGAACGCGCTCCTGCGTCAACCCAGCCATAGCCTCTTCAGTATCCTTATGGTTCTTGCCTGATGTGAACCCGCCTTTGAGGCGCCCCCACAATCCTTTAGATTTGTCGTTGTCCATTGTGCACACCCTGTGAAGCTCTGCATTGCAGAGAGGGATAATATGATCTTGAAGGTAAATATGCCTGCAAACTGAATGTACAAGCTTTTGCCTATGGTTCATTTATATCTTGGTATACGTCTCAAGATGAATAGAGCAATACAGAATTCATCAAAGACGTTATTTGTCCTTTGCGCATTCGCAACCCGTTTTGCCAAAACTGGGTGCCATCAGTTGAGCGAAGTTCACGCAAAGTTGAGCTCACCAACACAAATTCACAGATATTTGCGGTTGGCGCAAAATCTTTCATTGCAGATAAAACCTAACGTCTTCTGAGGATTAGCGCGCCACCTAGGGGATCTGCCTTACGCATTGGAGAACCTGTTTCATGCTCCTGATACATTAGGCCCACAAACTGAGGGGAATGCATGGTATTTAGGGGTTTAAGAACCCTCTTGCTGCTGCGATCAGAAGCTGGAGGGGCGGGCAAAATTCATGCTGACAATTATGTTCTGCATTTTCCACGGGCTAGGAGGCAATCGTGTCTAATCCTATTTTGATGAATCGTCGTAGTGTGCTGGGAGGCATGGCCGCTACCGGTGCCATTGCAATGGTGCATCCATATTCTGTTCTTGCAAAAGAGAACACAGCGCATTTGCGTTTGATGGAAACAACCGACCTCCACGTCCACGTCGCTCCATATGATTATTATGCTGACCGCCCAATGGACACAGCTGGCCTTGCTCGCACAGCAACTATCATCAAAAAGCTGCGCTCTGAAGCAACCAACACCATGTTGGTTGACAATGGTGACTTTCTGCAAGGCAACCCAATGGGGGATTACATTGCTTACGAGCGCGGCATGCGCGAAGGTGATGTGCACCCGGTCATCAAAGGCATGAACGTGCTGGGTTACGACGCTGGTACATTGGGAAACCATGAGTTCAACTACGGTCTGGACTTCATGATGAAGGTTCTTTCCGGAGCAAACTTCCCAGTTATTTCCTCCAACGTGTCCAAAGGTACCACCCTTGCTTCCAATGGCCGTAAGGATGATCTGTTCCTGAAGCCGTACACCATTGTTGAGAAGAAGATCAAAGACGGTGCTGGCATCGAGCACACGATTAAAGTGGGCTTTGTTGGCTTCGTTCCTCCAATGATCATGAATTGGGACTCCCGTCACCTGGTTGGCAAAGCGAACACTCGTGACATGGTGGATGCTGCGCGTGCATGGGTTCCAGAAATGAAGGAACAAGGCTGCGACCTCATCATCGCGTTGTGCCATGGTGGTATCGCTGGTGGCGAACATGAAGACGGCGCTGCAAACACTGCACTACACATCGCTGGTGTTGAAGGCATTGATGCTCTGTTTACGGGTCACCAGCACGATGTCTTCCCGGGTCCTAGCTATGAAGGCATTCCTGGCGTTGATGCTGTCAAAGGCACGCTGCAAGGCAAACCAGCTGCTATGGGTGGTTTCTGGGGTTCTCACCTTGGTGTCATCGATCTGATGATTGAGCGCGACGGCAACAACGGCTGGCGCATTGCAAACTTCACCACAGACGTACCGTCTATCTATAAGAAAGAAGGTCGTAAGCGTATTCCTCTTGTTACCAGTGATGAAGAAGTGCTGGCAGCGGTTGAGGATGATCACCAAAAGACACTTTCTTATGTGCGCCGCGCTGTGGGCAAATCCTCTGCGCCGCTGCATTCCTACTTTGCACTGGTGGCTGATGATCCGTCTGTTCAGATCGTTTCCAAGGCACAAACCTGGTACACCAAGGAAATGCTTAAGGACACCGAGTGGGCTGGCCTGCCAGTACTTTCTGCTGCTGCTCCGTTCAAAGCAGGTGGTCGCGGTGGTGCGGACTACTATACTGACGTTGCTGCTGGTGATATCGCAATTAAGAACGTTGCTGACCTTTACCTTTACCCGAACACAACACGTGCAGTGCTGATCACCGGTAAAGACGTGAAGGAATGGCTTGAGCGTTCTGCTGGTATGTTCAACCAGATTGAAGCAGGTAAGAAAGACCAGGTGTTGCTGGACGCTGAGTTCCGGTCTTACAACTTTGATGTGATTGACGGTGTTACCTACGAAATCGACCTGACACAGCCTTCTAAGTATGACGGCAAGGGCAATGTTGCGCATCCAGATTCTAACCGTATCGTGAACCTTCAATTCGAAGGCAAGCCAATCGATATGGATCAGAAGTTTGTTGTTGCAACCAATAACTATCGCGCTGGCGGTGGCGGTAATTTCCCTGGCATCAACGATGATGTGATCATCTTTGTTGGTCCGGACACAAACCGCGATGTGATTGTTCGCTACATTGTGGATCAGGGAACGATTAACCCGTCCGCTGATGCAAACTGGAAGTTCACGCCAGTTGCTGACACGACTGTTCTGTTTGAGACCGGACCTGCTGCTGAAAAGCACATGAAAGGTGTTAAGGGCGTTCAGATTGAGGCTGCAGGTGAAGGCAAAGACGGTTTTGCCATGTACCGCATTACGCTTTGATTTTGACTGGGGCGTATCGTTATCCGAAAATCGGAACCACTTCACGGCGATACGCTCTAAATCTGAATGACTTACATGATTTTGGGAAGGCGGGGCCATAAGCTCCGCCTTTTCTTTTTTCGCAAAACGCGAGAAGTATCAGTGTTTTAAACGTTGTATTTTACATTTTTAGAAGAATTTGCTGTCAGGCTTTCATGAACCGGAGGATCTGACAATGAGTGTTACGCAATTATGTTATCGCAGCCGCATTCATTGGCCTGCGCTTCGCTATAGCCTCGATGAGGAAGTCGAGCGGTCTTTGACCCGTATTCGGCGCATCAATTCGATGGCAGGCGTTACCGGCGCCCTGATCCTGACAGACAATCATGTTTTTCAGCTTTTGGAAGGCCCCTGGCCCTTAGTGAAGCGGACGTTTGAGTGTGTGCTTGAGGATAAGCGGCATTCTGATCTGACTGTTCTTTCCAATGAAGAGCAGGATTTCAGGCTCTTTCATAACTGCTGGATGCATTTCTGCGATCTTCGTGAGGAAGCAGATAGTCAGTATCCCAAGTTTTTTGGCAATCTCCTTGCCCATCCTGACCGCACCTGTAGCGAGGAAGTGATGGAGTTGCTGCTTCTGCTCTCAATGAACATGAGCGAAAGTCAGCTGACCAGCCGCCTTGCACTCATGTAGTCCCAATACTTGTTCCCCAAGGTGGCATGACCACCGCTCCCAGACGCTCTTAAAGGCACCTCTCCTCCCACTGCCTTTAGGAGCGTTTTCTTGTGGTTTGCGACTGGATGCCACTTTGCACCCTGCTCTATCCTGCTTCACAAGTAGCGCTGATGATTTGCGCGTCAGTCCTAAGTGGGAAATCAGGTATGTCTGTTGAAACAGAGAAGCGAAACAAAGTAATCGGTTGTATCCTCTGCGGTGGAAAGTCCCGACGGATGGGCAGCTCTGACAAAGCATTACTAGACCTGAATGGCACGGCTTTGCTGGAACATGTTGCTACCCGCTTGCATGGGCAAGTCGCACAGAGTGTTTTGAGCGTGAATGAGCCAAGTGACCTTCACGAAAGTTTGGGACTGCCGATGCTTTCAGATGAGCTTGAAGGCCATCTAGGGCCATTGGCTGGTGTTCACAGTTCATTGAGTTGGGTAAGACAAAACGCTCCTGACACATCCGATGTTGTGACTGTGGCAGTTGATACGCCGTTTTTTCCAACGGACCTGGTGGAGACGCTTGCTGCCAGCAGAAAAACGAATGCAGGCGCTCCAATCATTTGCTCCAGCGGTGGGCGCGACCACTTTGCATTTGGCTTGTGGCCTGTGGCCTTAGCAGACCCTTTGAAGGAATACCTTTTGAAGGGTGGTCGTAGCATCAAAGGCTTTTTTGAAAACCATCCGCCAGTCATCGTGGAATTCAAACTTCAGAATGCTGTTGATCCCTTCTTTAACATCAACACGCCAGAAGATGTTCCCGTCGCACTTGAGCATCTTGCTCAATTACAGGTGCAATAGTCGTCAAAACGATCAGATGCCTGTGAGATCTTTGATTTTTGCCAAATCCTAAGGCGTGACTCTGGTAAATAAAGAAACACGCCCACTCAAGTTTCCGGAATAGACATGAACACGAAAACGCCCAGTCTGAGCTTTGACGAAGCCCTTTCTCATTTGCGAGGTTTAGGTCACTGCAAAGTCACTGCAGAAGAAACATCGCTTTACGAGGCGTATGGCCGTGTTCTTGCCAACGACATCATTGCAACCTGCGACCTTCCTCCGCTTGATAACTCTGCAATGGATGGTTTCGCGATTGCTCAAAGTGCGTCCGAGCAGACATCCTTTCCGGTGGTCATGGAAGTCTTTGCTGGCTCCATGCCGGAAGCCGCGCTGAAACCGGGAGAAGCTGCCCGGATTTTTACGGGAGCACCGGTTCCTGAAGGAGCCGATTTTGTTGTTCCTCAAGAAGATTGCTCTGAGAGTGAAAGCGATGGAGTACGTTTGGTTCAGCTGTCTCGGGGCTATCCGACTGGCTGTAATATCCGTCGCAAAGGTGAAGACCAGAGCAAAGGCGCACCTATAGTGAAGGCAGGTACTGTGCTGCGCCCGCAGGAGATTGCTGCAGCTGCTTCCATCGGTATTGGCCAACTGCAAACATACCGCCAGCTGAAGGTTGGTGTTTTTTCAACGGGCAATGAACTGATCCGTCCGGGAACAACGCGGCAGGATGGGCAAATTTTCGACACGAACCACTTCCTGCTGCGCGGTATGCTTGCCAATTTGCCGGTAGAGCTGGTGGATCTCGGCATTCTGGCAGATCAACGTGATGTTGTGGAAACTGCGTTAGAATCAGCCTCCAAAGAATGTGATGTGATCCTGACCTCTGGCGGTGCTGGAGGTGGTGATAAGGATTTCGTCTCTGCAACGCTCTCCAAGCTTGGCAAAACCACCTTCTGGCACTTGGCTGTTAAGCCCGGACGCCCCTTCATGGTGGGCGAACTGCCTGATTGCGTCTTTATCGGTCTTCCGGGCAATCCTGTGGCCGCCACTGTCGCCTTCGCCTTCCTTGCGCGCCCGTTGATTGAAGCACTTGCCGGGGCTGACTTCATTGAAGCGCCGCGCCAATACATCGCTGCGGATTTTGAGATTTTTGGCCGCAAAGCCGGACGCCGTGAGTTTTTGCGCGGGCGCCGGGTGGTTGAAGATGGCACTCTTAAACTGACCAAGTATCACAGTGACGGATCAGCCTTGTTATCTTCTCTAACTTTCGGCGATGGTTTCATTGAGTTGACTGAAGATATGACTTCTGTTCGCAAGGGTGATCTTGTTCCGTTCATCAGCTTTGATGAAATTGGCCTTAGGTAACTCTGCTGGCTCGCATTTTCAGAATCGCGTGCGAGCCATTTTTCCACGCCTAGATCACTGGTTGCAATTTTAACAAGTTTGCCCTCAAAGCTGCGAAATATTGCAAGATATTACCGCTAAGCATCGTCATTTTGCTATTAATTAGCCTAATATGCCCAGTATATAGGTTGATCTACGGATACTTTTAGTGAAACATAAGCTCCGGTTATGCAGGGGCCTACCTAAAGAAACCCTGCCAAGATAATTAATTCGGGGACATAATATGCGTATTATGCGTTTGGCAGCAGTAGCAGCAATTGCGCTGGCAGCAGTTTCTGGCGCGGAAGCAAAAGAATGGACAAAGGTTCGCATGGGCACCGAGGGCGCCTATCCTCCATTCAACTATACCACCGCTGACGGAACACTGACTGGCTTCGACATTGAGATTGGGAATGCTCTTTGTGACGAGCTTAAGCTTGAGTGTACATGGGTTACTCAGGACTGGGACGGTATCATCCCTGGTCTGGTTGCTGGCAAGTACGACACCATCCTTGCTTCCATGTCCATCACTCCAGAGCGTATGGAAAAGATTTCCTTCTCTGAGAAGTACTACAACACTCCTCCAGGCATCGCAGTACGCAAAGATTCCGAGCTGAGCGAAGCCTCTCCAGAAGGCCTCAAAGGCGTTCGTCTTGGCGCACAGGGTAGCACCACGCACTCTCAGTTCGCTGAAGAGGTCCTGAACGGCTCCGACGTTGCTCTTTACCCAACTTCTGAAGAGTACAAGCTGGATCTGGAAAATGGCCGTGTTGACGCTGTGGTTGACGACGTGATGGCTCTGGAACAGTGGATCAGCTCTGACAAGGGTTCTTGCTGTAAGATCCTTGGCACTATGCAGTCCGTTGAAGAGATCCACGGTAAAGGCGCAGGCATCGGCGTTCGTAAAGGCGACGAAGACCTTGCTGCTCTGTTCACCAAGGGTATCGCTGCTCTGCGTGCTAACGGCAAATACAAAGAAATCAACGACAAGTACTTCAAGTTCGACGTTTACGGCGAATAAGAGTAACCTGACACTTAGCTGACTTATCAGCTGACGGTTTTTGAGACCCTCGGGTGTTTTAGCACCCGAGGGTTTTATTTTGCCAATTTGACCAGTCAAAGTCACCAGTTTGGCAGAATGGCTCATTTAGTCTCTCAAAATGGCAAATTGTAATTGATTCCGGGAAAGCTTAAACCCGCTCTTCTGAGTGTGAAGGGACATAGTTTTCTCACTTAGCTCAGAAAGCGGGAGAAATATCTCTTCCACACAATCCGTCAATTTAACGGATATCACTTCACAATAACGGCACATGGCGCATTTTTCTTCCGATATCTCCGTTATTTCAGTTGAAGTCCTGCGCATTTTTTATAGTGTCCTTGGCAACAAATGCAGAGCACAACCAAAATGGCCACTCTGCCAAAAAGAACAAGGATACACGGATGTCTTTTGCCCGTATGGCGCTTGCCACACTTATGAGCTTCACTGCTGTTTCAGCCCTTCAGGCAGATGAGATCACCAAACTGCGCATTGCGACAGAAGGTGCTTACCCTCCATTCAACTTCACAGGATCAGATGGTGTTCTGACTGGCTTTGATGTTGAGATTGGCAATGCACTTTGCGCTGAGATGAAGGTTGAGTGTGAATGGGGCACGCAGGAGTGGGATGGCATGATCCCAGGTCTGGTTGCTGGCAAATACGATGCGATCATCGCCAGCATGTCCATCACGGAAGAGCGGCTAGAGCGCATTTCGTTCTCTCGCAGCTATTACAACACGCCATCAACCATTGCAGTGCCTAAGGATTCTCCCGTTTCCGATATCACTCCAGATGCTCTGGAAGGCCTGCTGATTGGGGCACAGGGCGGCACCACGCACTCTGTTGTGGCGGAAGAGATTTACTCCGACGCTGATGTGTCGCTGTACCCGACCTCTGAAGAGTACAAGCTGGATATTGAAAACGGTCGTCTGGATGCCGTGATTGATGATCTGGGTGTTTTGCAGAGCTGGGTGGATTCTGAAGCAGGTTCTTGCTGCAAAATCATCGGCTCCTTGCCAATCCAGCCTGAGTTACACGGTCAGGGCATCGGTGTTGGTGTTCGTAAAGGTCAGGAAGAGCTGGCAGATCGCTTCTCTCAGGCTATTCTCGCAATTCGTGAAAACGGCACCTATAAGACGATCAATGACAAGTATTTCTCTCAGGATGCGTTTGGCGAATAACAGCTGAAACGAGCCAAGAAAGATTCGAAGCTGGGGAAAGTTTCTGTGATGCATCACCGTTTTGTGGAACAACCATACCCAAAACTGATCAGAATGGAAACTTACTCCTCTCAAGATGGAATGAATTGGCTATTTTCTGCTGACCCCCCTACTCAAATAGGTTGAAATCTTATTTCTTCCATTTAAATATGCGCCCCGGCTGTGCAGGGAGCCATCTTGATGACCCCTGCCAAGAATTTACAAAGGGGAATACAAATGGGCTTCATGCGCTTTGCCACTGTTGCAACACTCGCACTTCTTGCTTCAACTCAGGTTCAGGCAAAGGAATGGACCAAAGTCCGAATTGGTACTGAAGCCTCGTACCCTCCATTTGCCTACACCACTGCCGATGGCAAGCTGGTTGGCTTTGAGATTGAACTGGGCAACGCGCTTTGCGCTGAACTGAAGGTTGAATGTGAATGGATGCCGGTTGACTGGGACGGATTGATCCCTGGCCTCGTTGCAGGCAAGTACGACACGATCATGGCATCTATGTCCATCACACCAGAACGGAAGCAGCGCATTCAGTTCTCTGAAAAGTACTACCAGACCCCTCCGGGAGTGGCAGTACCAAACGATAGCAAGATCACTGAGGCATCCATTGAAGGAATGTCTGGTGCTCTTGTCGGCGCGCAGGTTGGCGCGACACACGCAGTGTTTGCTGAAGACATTTTGACTAAATCAGAAGTGTCTCTGTACCCTACTGCTGATGAATATAAACTCGATTTGGAAAGTGGTAGACTTGACGCTGCAGTTGATGACGTAGTTGTTCTTTCTGACTGGTTGAAGTCAGAGGAAGGCAATTGCTGTAAACTGCTCGGTACCATGTCACCTATTCCAGAGATACATGGTGAAGGCGTTGGTGTAGGCGTTCGTAAGAACGACCAAGACTTGGCAGACCTATTCTCCAAAGCGGTTATTGCTTTACGTGAGAATGGAAAGTACAAAGAGATCAACGACAAATATTTCGACTTTGACGCCTACGGAGAGTGATGGCGTCAAGCTGCAATACACTCTGACGGCGGGACCAGTTTCCCGCCGTTCTAAAAAGAATAGGGGCAATCCCCGTAATGAATGAAATTTTCACACTCTTGTCCTTTGGGGACATGGGCTGGGGCGATGAGATAGCACTTGGCGTTGTTATGACCGTCTCCCTTGCGTTGGCAAGCCTTCCCATTGGCTTGCTTTTGGGGTTTCTGCTGGCGCTTGCGAAGAAGTCCGAAGAGCCTTCTCTCCGCGCTGCAGCCAACATTTACACGACAATTTTTCGGGGACTTCCCGAGCTTCTAACCCTTTTCCTTGTCTATTACGGTGGTCAGATCCTCATTCAACAAGTGCTTGCGCTGTTCGGGGAATTCTATTTTGAGGTGAACGCATTTCTGGCAGGGATGATTGCCCTGTCGCTTGTGTTTTCTTCCTACGCTTCCGAAGCTTTCCTTTCTGCCTTCCGCGCAATCAACAAAGGCCAGTATGAAGGTGCGAATGCGCTCGGTCTGGGATACGTGCAGACCATGCGTCTGGTTATCCTGCCGCAGCTCGTCCGCCTGTCCTTGCCTGCGCTGAGCAATCTGTGGCTCATCTTGCTGAAAGAGACCTCTCTGGTCTCCATTATCGGTCTGGCGGACATTATTCGCTATTCCAATATGGCAGCGCGGACCACCAAAGAACCGTTCCTGTTCTTTTCGGTTGCTTGCGTGATTTATCTCGTTCTGGCTGTGATCTCTTCCGGTGGCATTTCCCGCCTGGATGCATGGGCTAAACGCGGGGAGATCTCCAGATGAGTGATGCATCTATCGGCACTCCGGGAAGCTACGTTCAATCTCAGGCCATTCAGGCAAAAGCCCCTCCTCCGTCTCCGACATCTCGTCCGTGGACGCCAACGCGTATTGTTGGCACCACATGGTTGACACTTTGGATCGTCAGCGGACTGGGCATTGTATGGTTCCTGCTGAATTCAAACAGCGTTGCATTGGTGTTTGACGGCGAAGGTCTGCTGCCTGTTTCACTCACCCACAATGCGAAGTTCCTGACCAAGTATGGTGAGAAATTTGTTTCAGGCTTCATCATCACACTGAAGCTTGTTGGCGTTTCCATGCTGCTGGGCGTTCTGCTTTCCATTCCGATGACCTTCATGCGGATGAGCAAGAACCGTGTTCTGGGCGGCATTGCGTATGGCTACGTCTATTTCTTCCGCGGTACTCCGTTGCTGGCGCAGGTGTTCCTGATTTATTATGGCGCGGGTACGTTCCGTGAGCCACTGGAATCCGTTGATCTATGGTGGTTCTTCCGTGATGCGTGGAACTGTGCTGTTCTGGCGTTCACGCTGAACACCGCTGCCTATCAGGTGGAAATCCTGCGCGGTTCCATTGAGAACATTGCCAGAGGACAGTGGGAAGCTGCGTCTGCGCTTGGTCTTCCGAAGTGGGTGACTTTCTGGAAAATTATTCTACCGCAGGCTCTGATCGTCTCTCTGCGCCCTTATGGTAACGAGATCATTTTGATGATCAAAGGCTCCGCGATTGTAGCGATCATCACCATCTACGATCTGATGGGTGAAACGCGTCGTGCGTTCTCACGGACCTATGACTTCCAGGCGTATGTTTGGGCTGCGATTGCTTATCTGGTGATGGTGGAGACATTGCGCCGGGCATGGGATCGCATTGAGGCTCGTTTGACGCGTCACCTAAAAAGATAAGCCAATAGGCAGAGATGAATACTTGAAAGCGCGGGTCCAAAAGCCTGCGCTTTTTTCATTGGTACACCTAGGGCGCGTTGCGTTCAGTAACGCTCACGCATCGCGCTCCCGCATCTTTGGTGGAGCGAATTCTTGTCGTTTAGTTGAATACAATAAAACGGAACGCGCTCTCGTGAATTTACGTGGTATCTGCTGGTGAAGCTGGTAGTGTTGCTGCGCTCTGATTCAAGATTATAAGGATAGTCCGATGGCAAAGGTCGCGTTTATTGGTTTGGGTGTTATGGGATACCCAATGGCGGGTTTTCTGGCCTCACGTGGTGGGCATGACGTTACCGTTTACAACCGGACAACAGCCAAAGCAGAGGCATGGGCCAAAGAATACGATGGCTCCTTCGCTCTGACCCCTCAGGAGGCCGTTGAGGGCTGTGACGTTGTTTTTGCTTGTGTTGGCAACGACAACGACCTGCGCTCTGTTACGACCGGCGAGAACGGCGCATTTCACGGCATGAAGACTGGCGCTATCTTCGTGGACCACACCACAGCTTCTGCTCAGGTGGCTCGCGAGCTGGATGAGGCAGCGCGTGCGGGAGGATTTTCCTTCCTTGACGCGCCCGTCTCAGGTGGGCAGGCAGGTGCTGAGAATGGTGTGCTGACCGTTATGATTGGCGGTGAGGAAGACGTCTTTAATCGCGCAAAACCGTTCATCGATTGCTTTGCAAAGTTTGCCGGTTTGATGGGTCCTGTTGGCGCTGGCCAGCAAACCAAGATGGTCAATCAGATTTGCATTGCTGGTCTGGTGCAGGGTCTGTCTGAGGCAATTCATTTTGCGCAGAAGTCCGGCCTTGATGTTGAGAAAGCTATTTCAGCAGTGCGCGGCGGGGCGGCACAGTCCTGGCAGATGGAGAACCGTTGGGAGACCATGCGTGACGGTGAGTTCGAGCATGGCTTTGCAGTGGACTGGATGCGCAAGGATCTGAAGATCTGCCTTGAGGCAGCTGACGAGGTTGGCGCACGCCTGCCGGTGACTGCGCTGGTGGATCAGTTCTACTCAGAGGTTCAAGGCATGGGTGGCAATCGCTGGGATACCTCCAGCCTGATTGCCCGGCTGAACAACGCCGACAAGAAGTAAGAAAACACAAAGCCCCGATCAGATGACCGGGGCTTTTTAATTCTCAGCTTTGCCTAACAAGTCCTATGACATGTTCGCTTTTGGTTTTTCGGCGATGATGTAGGAGAGTGGCAGTTCAGTTGTGTACTTGATCTGCTCCATCGCGAAAGACGTGGACACGTCCGCGATATTTACCTTTGCAATCAGCCGCTTATAGAAATCGTCGTAGGCATCAATGTCTGGCACGGCAACGCGCAGCAGGTAGTCTACCTGTCCGGCCATGCGGTAGAATTCCACCACTTCCGGGAACTCTCGGATGACATCTGCAAATTTGCGGAGCCAGTCGTCGGTGTGTTCGTTGGTGGTGATGGCGACGAAAGCGGTGACTTTGGCGTTGACCTTCTTTGGGTCAAGCACTGCGACGCGGCGGGTGATGACGCCGTCTTCTTCCATCTTCTGGATACGGCGCCAGCATGGGGTGGTTGATAAGCCGACGCGGCGACCGATCTCAGCTACGGGAATGGTGCTGTCTTCTTGTAGAATGGACAGAATGCGACGGTCGATCCTATCGATCATATTATACCCCTATCTCCCACCGGAATTATTGTTTGGCGCAAAATCATTGCAGGAAGCATAAGGTCATGTGAAATGTTATTCCAGCTTCAAACAGCAAGATTTATGCAGGAATATAGGTTTTCGTTCTACGCATAATTAAATTCATGAAATTTATTTTCATCAAGATGGATTTTAGCGGGGACCAAAGAAAACCGTTCTCATATTTATAGGCACATAAAAAAAGAATCTCTCAAATCAGCTCAAAAGACGGCTTACTTCTTCTTTCAGGAGCGGAAGCAGCTCATTTTCGAACCAGGGATGCTTTTTTATGTGGGCATTGTTGCGCCAGGAAGGATGAGGGAGCGGGAGAACGCGAGGGCCGAGGCCTTGGGCATGGCGCTCGACTGTCCTGTCCCAGATTGATCGAAAATCAGCAATTGTTTCCCAGAGGCGTTTTTTGGTCAGCTCGGGCATGTGGTAGGCCTGTGCGTAGCCACCTATTGCCAGCAGTGTTTCAATCTGTGGCATATTGCTGAATATTTCTTGATGCCAGGTCTTCTTGCATTCCGGCCTCGGCGGCTTGTCGCCCCCTTTTGAGTCCAATCCCGGAAAACACAGGCCCATGGGGATAATTGCAAGTTTGGCGGGGTCGTAGAAGACCTCTTCCCCTATGCCCATCCAGTCGCGCAGGCGATCTCCTGACGGGTCGGTAAACGGTTTGCCTGAGGCGTGGACGCGCGTTCCCGGTGCCTGACCGCATATGGCGATACGTGCTGTTGAGGACAGCACAACAACTGGCCTTGGCTCGTGGGGCAATGGCTGGCGGATGGGTTGCTCTACACAAACCCTGCACGCGGCAATGCGCCCTCTTAAGCGCTGGAGGTCTCTTTCATCACCTGAAGGGCTGCCTGCACGCCCGGACGCTCTGTCATTTTTGCATACCATCTGCGCAGATTACCAAGTTCCTCAGGGACTTGCAGCTTAATTACGCGAGCAAAGTTGATTGCTGCGAACAATGTGATGTCAGCGATTGAATACCGGTCACCGGCAACAAACTGATTGTCTGCCAGTTGCCTATCAAAAATGGCCAGTGTCTCCAGAACTTTAGGCCTGTTCGCCTCTCCCCATTCCTTGATCTGCGGCTGCTCCAGCGGAGCCATGGCCGGATTGGTGTGGCGGAATACCTGGGAAATCTGATTTAACAGCCTCAGATCAGCACGCCGGTTCCACATCTCAATCAGCGCTCTTTCCTTGGCCGTCTGGCCCAGCAAAGGCTTGAGTGGGTTCATTTCTTCTATGTAGCGACAGATGGCACAGCTTTCAGATATCGCTGTTCCATCCTCCAGCACGAGCACGGGCAATCGCTGAAACGGATTGATCGCTTTAAACTCATCTGCCTTCAATTCGCCATGCATGAAATCTACGTAGGCAGTGTTAACCTTAACGCCCTTCTCAGCAAGGAACAGAGTGACGCGAAAAGGGTTAGGTGCTTGCCTATGGCTATAAAGTTTCAACGGTGCCTCCCAACAACCACGAGCTGTTGCCCCTACAATCTAAAAGAGAATCTGTCCCAAAATGGGGCAAAAACCTAGCATTTTTTAGACCCTGTAAACTCAACATTAACCTTATGAATCAGAGCAATCTTAAGAGATCATGTTCATTCTGGTCAAAAGAGCAAGTATCCCGTCAATCTATTGGCACACAGAGGCCGAGAATACATGAACAACGGATCGTCGCAGAATAGTAAGGACAAAACAACTATTAATCGTGCCCGAGCAAATCGCCGGCGCGAGGTTGCACGTACCGTAACGGATGCTCGCGAACGTCTTGGCACCGTTGAGGGCGTGAGACCCAGTTTTGAAGCTGATCTTATTTTGATGTTCGTGAAGAACAGATTGTCCGTGGCCTACGCCATGCCGATGATCGCCATTGTGGCTGCGACCATCTCAAGTGTATGGCTTCCTGTGGAAGTGGCCGGAGGCTGGCTAGCCGCCATGCTGATCGCTCACTCCCTTATTCTTCTTTCTACAAAACGAATGGAAAAAAGCTTAGCTCAGGAAGGTGATCTGCGCTCAATCCGCAGAGAGCTTTTTGCTGGTGATATGCTCTATGGCATTGTTTGGGCTATCTTTTTTATCGGAAACCTGCAGTTCAACACGGATTACGGGTTTGGCGTTTTTCAGTTTGCGACCATGCTGATCGTCATTGCCATGGCGACCATGTTGTCGTCCCCTCTCCCCGGCGCTTTGCTGGCTGCCACGGCCCCGATTACGGGCGCACTGATCTTCAGTTTCTGGCAGTATGACAGCATGCCTCATTACGCGATGGGGATGATGGCGATAGGGGCGCAGCTGTTCTTTTATATCCTCAGCAAACAGTTGCATAACTCCGCTTTGACCTTGCTGGAATACCGCGCAGAGAAGGACCACCTGATCTCCGAGATGGAACAGGTGAATGCAATTTCTCAGGAAGCACGACGCCGTGCTGAGGAAGCAAACCTGGCTAAAACACGTTTTCTTGCGACAATGAGTCACGAATTACGCACACCTCTGAATGCGATTCTCGGGTTCTCTGAGGTGATGAAGGACGAAGTTCTTGGCCAGATGCATAATAAAACCTATCTGGATTACTCCAAGGATATCAATCAGTCTGGTGAGCATCTGCTCAATCTGATCAATGAGATTTTAGACCTGTCTCGCATTGAGGCAGGCCGTTATGAGTTGCAGGAGGAACCAGTCTGTCTGCGTGACGTGGCAGCAGCCTGCAAGCACATGATGCACATGCGGGCGGCGGCGAAGAACATCGAGATTCATGAGATCTACGAGAGTGGTTTGAGCAAAGTCTGGGCCGATGAAAAAGCCCTGCGCCAGATGGTGCTGAACCTTTTGACCAACGCCGTAAAGTTTACGCCTCCTGAGGGGGAAATCTCAATTCATGTGGGCATCGACAATTCAGGCGGTCAATACATCAGTGTAAGCGATACAGGTACTGGTATTCCTGAGGAAGAGATCCCTGTGGTGCTGCAGGCTTTTGGTCAGGGCACACAGGCTATCCAGGATGCGGAGCAAGGCACCGGCCTTGGCCTTTCCATTGTGCAAGCATTGGCGCATATGCATGAGGGTGAGTTCAAACTTGCCTCCAAACTGCGTGAAGGAACGCAGGCAACAATCTCGCTGCCAGCCAAGCGCGTGCTGAGCCATATCGACCCGATCCCCACACCAGACCCGAGTACACGCAAGGATAGAGAGCCCTTGCTTCGTGCAGGCTAAGGGTATACGTTCCTAATTTGTTCTAGGTGCGTATATTGGGGGGATGTATGCTTCGTGGTTCATGCCATTGCGGTGCAGTTAAATTTGAATTTCGTGAAAATCCAGAATGGCTGACAGAGTGCAATTGCTCTGCCTGCCGTCGTTACGGCACTGTTTGGGCGCACGGATCACCCAGGAATGTGAGCATTGAAAAAGCTCCCGATGCGACATTCACCTATATTTGGGGTGATAAGATGATCGCGTTCCATACCTGTAAAACCTGCGGAAACACCACTCACTGGTCCGACCTGGACGAGGATTATGATCGTATGGCAGTCAACACACGTCTAGTGCCGATTGAGGATGTGAAAGACATCCCTATCCGCCATTTTGACGGTGCTGATACGGGGCAGTTTCTGGATTAAACCCATTCTCTTTTCATCGTGATCCTGCACCCTGCATTGCCTTGGGTTTAAGGATCGACGCTTCTATTCATTTACCGGGAGAAACACATGTTACGCGGCTCATGCCATTGCGGTGCAGTTAAGTTTGAATTTCGTGAAAAACCGGAGTGGCTGACGGAGTGCAATTGCTCTGCCTGTCGTCGCTACGGCACCATCTGGGCGCATGGTTCGCCCAAGAACGTGAGTATTGAGAAAGAGCCGGACGCGACCTTTACGTATTTGTGGGGCGACAAGGGCCTTGAGTTCCATACCTGCAAAACGTGCGGGAACACCACGCACTGGGCGCCGGTTGATCCTGACGGGGATAAAATGGCGGTGAACACACGGTTGGTGCCTGCTGAGGATGTGAAAGACATCCGTGTGCGCCACTTTGATGGTGCTGATACGTGGCGCTTTGTAGATTAGCGCAGCTCATCAAACCCACGTTTGCGTTGCTATGTGCGTTGGTTTGAAAGGAAAGCGGTTTTCCTGCGTTATTTGCTGAAATTGAAAAAGGCCGCCTCAACTCGTCTGAGTGAGGCGGCCTTTTTTCAATTTATTCCCCTCCTCGGCGGAGGGGCTATTCTCAACTTAGTCCTGAGCTGCAACGCCTGCATCAGCGAAGGTCGCCATGCCTGCATGCGTTGCTGCTGCTGCTTTGATGATGCCTGCTGCGATGGCTGCACCGGAACCTTCACCCAGGCGCATGCCCAGATCCAGAAGAGGTTTGCCGCCCATCTCGGTCAGGGCGCGGCGGTGTGCAGGTTCAGCGGAGGCATGAGAGAACACACAGTGCTCCAACGCAGTCTTGTCCATCTTGTAAAGGATGGCAGCTGCAGCGGAGGTGACGAAGCCATCAACAACGACAGGAACCTGCTGCATGCGCGCTGCAAGAATAACACCGGCCATTGCTGCGATTTCGCGACCACCGATCCGGCGCAGAACTTCCAGAGGCTCAACTTTGCCCGGTCCGCCGATCCGCTGCACAGCTTGCTCAACAACAGCAATTTTGTTTTTCAGCGCATCGCCCTGAACGCCAGTGCCTGGGCCAACCCACTCTTCTGCAGTGCCGCCGAACAGCGCGTAGAAGATGGCAGCGGCTACAGTGGTGTTTGCGATGCCCATTTCGCCAAGGCAGAGCAGATCCGTCCCGCCGGAGATCGCTTCCATGCCGAAGGCCATGGTTGCTGCGCACTCGGATTCTTCAAAAGCGTCTTCCTCAGAGATGTCCGGGGTTGGCATTTCGAGCGCCAGTTCAAACACTTTGAGGCCAAGGTCATACGCAATGCAAAGCTGGTTTACGGCTGCGCCGCCCGCTGCAAAGTTGGAGACCATCTGTGCGGTCACTTCTTTCGGGAAAGCAGAAACGCCTTTGTCAGCAACGCCATGGTTTGCGGCAAACACAGCAACCAGTGGGCGGGTGACTTTTGGCATTGGCATGCCCTGCCAGGCTGCCAGCCATTCCACCAACTCTTCCAGACGGCCCAAAGAGCCTTGAGGCTTCGTCAACTGCGCATCGCGTTTCTTCACTGCCTCAATTGCTTCAAGGCTTGGACCAGGCATTGCGCCCACCAGGTTTCTGATATCATCGAATGGCAGTGCAGACGTTGCAAGAGACATACGCTTCTCCGAACTTAAAGCAGTTCTCATTCAGGTTGGATCAGTTGAACTGCTTTAGCTTTTGTTTCCGCGCACCTTTTATCCGAAAACCAGTTTCCACTTTTCGGAGATGCACATTAGTTGACCCGCAAAACAGAATTTTGCGCTTTGTTGTTTGCGCAGATCTATAAGCCACTGGAGGCAGAATACAAATGAGACTTATCAACTATTTGTGGTTTCCACGGCTTTGCAAACTACAAATTGTTGTTCTAACTGAATCCAGCGGTATTTCATGCCTGTTTCATTTCTGTGAGAACCCATCATGTCCGACGACAAACATTCAGAAGATTCTCTTCCCACACCTTCCTCCATTTTGGCCGAGGTGGCGGAACTGGTGCGCTTCTTCTCCCGCATTCCCCTGCCGAAACTTGGGAGCTGGGATGATTTGAACACAGCACCGGATTTTCGTATGCGCGCGCGCAGCATTCCGCTGGCGGGTATTGTCATTTCACTGCCAAGCATGCTGGTGTTACTCGTGCTCTCCCAGAGTGCTCTGTCGCCTGCCATTATTGCGCTGCTTGCGATTGCTGTGGCGGCGGCTGTGCAGGGCTGCCTGCATGAAGATGGCCTTTCTGATGTAGTTGACGGGTTCTTTGGTGGTCATACGGCTGAGCGCCGGCTTGAGATCATGAAAGACAGCCGCATTGGGGCTTTTGGCACAGTGGCACTTGTGCTTTCCCTGAGCCTGCGCTGGCTGCTGCTTTCCATGTTGCTGGAGAGGTTTGGCGGCATGGGCGCGGCGCTTGGTTATCTGGCCGCGGAAACGACTGGCCGGGTTGGTATGATCTGGATCTGGAACACCATGCCACCTGCTTATCATGGCGGGCTGTCCACTCGCTTTGGCATCCCCCAGAACAGTGCTGTCTCCTGGGCTGCGGGCTTTGCCTTGCCACTGCTGATCATAAGCTTGTTCTACCTCAGCTTCTGGCAAGTGGCGTTTGGGGCAGCATTCAGCTTTGTGGTGGTCGGCGCCTTAGCAAAACTGTCTCTGGCAAAAATCAAGGGCATCACTGGTGATGTTTTGGGGGCTGCGCAACAAGTTGGTTCACTGGGCTTCCTGCTGGGCGTCCTTGCTCTTTAGAGCCTGCTGCGTGTGCTTGCCTGAAAACCGGGGCAGCGCTTTTAAGAAACCATCATTGTGCAATCTTTTGCTAGCATTTTAGCTTTATTCTACGCGCATTGATTGCCTAGAACACGTTTGTCTCACTGATTGAACCTTACGGGCTCGGAGAAATCATGAAGCTTTCTTTTGCTTGCGCACTGTCTGCATTAAAACGCGCTGCCACTGTTGCACTGGCCGCTGCCGTCCTTGCTGGTTGTGCCTCCCGGCCCGGACCAGATGCCTTGCGTGTTTCTTTAGAGGAAGCGCCGGGAACCAGAGAAGTCAGCATGCTCATCGCCACCACACGCGCACGCTCTGACGTTCCTCACCAACTTTACTCTTCAGAACGCTCTGAAGGCGTGGACTTTGGATCGGCGACCATCTCCATTCCGCCAACCCATAAACCGGGCCGGATTGCATGGCCGTCTTCCTCTCCGGGCGACCCGAACACTGATTTTGTGGTGCGCCAAGCCTCTTACATTGATGGCAATGCCGCCTTTCAGAAAGAGATAAACCGCGAACTTGCAACGCGCTCCGGGAAAGAGCGTGAGGCTGTGTTGTTTATTCATGGGTACAACACCCGCTTTTCTGAAGGTGTTTTCAGACTGGCGCAAATGGCAGCTGATGCAAAAGCAAACCGCTTGCCCATTTTGTTCACCTGGGCCTCAGCGGGTTATCTCACAGACTATATTTATGATACTAACAGTGTTGCCATTGCGCGAGATGGACTGGAGAAAGTCCTCATTGATCTGACCAATTCCAATGCGCAGCGTATCACCATTGTGGCTCATTCTCTTGGAAACCTGCTGCTTCTGGAGACCTTGAGGCAAATGGAGCTTCAGGGTAAAGGGCTTTTGAAGAATAAAAAAGTCACCGTTGTCATGGCATCTCCTGACATCGATATTGATGTTTTCGAAACAATGATTACCTCTCTTGGGTACAGAGCAAACCCTGTTTTCGTTCTGGTCTCGCGTGATGACCGGGCACTGCGCTTCTCTCGCAGGCTTGCGGGTGGTAAAGCACGTGTTGGTGATGTGGAAGACGATGAAAGGCTGACCAAACTTGGCATTGTTGTTATTGATCTGACAGAGGTTGAGTCACAAGATTCGATCAACCATGACAAATATGCGCAGCTTGCTCAGTTTGGCCCTCAACTTGTCAAAGCGCTTGAGCAGGGTAAGCAGAACAGAAGCAAACAGGGTATTGGCGGGCGCCTTGGCAATGCCGGACGCAGCTTTACCGAGTTCCTTGGCCACACAGCCAAGATTGTGGTGAGCACACCCGGATCAGTTTCAACGCGCCCTTAAGACGCGCGTTGGAGCCCCAACGATATTGTAGGACTTTATTTTGTCAGTCACTTTAGAACCACCCGCCAGCCCTTGTTTAAAACTGTGTAAGCTGGATGAAGACCGGAGGATGTGCGTGAGCTGTTGGCGCCTTTTGAGTGAGATTTCCGGATGGGGTTCCCTCTCCGCACAAGCTCAACATGATGTGCTGGCAAAGCTCCCTGCCCGGAAAGCCAGATTTCTCACAGTAACACAGGAGGATGTGCAATGCGCTGGACGATAGGCCTTGTCATCCTTATTGGCGCAATGGTGATTGGCGTTGCGACTGGTTACCTTGGAACACCTGAGTTTTTGGGCGACAAATTTCAGGAGGACGGGCCGCGCCTCGTTGCCCTACTCGCCATGGGAATTGTGATTGGCATGGGCGTGCTCATCCGCCGTCCAAAATTCCGCGAAGTTTTTGGCGCAGTCATCTTCTGGGGTGGTTTGGCTCTGCTGCTGATTATCGGCTACTCGTACCGTTATGAGCTGATGACCGTTCGTGACCGTGTGATGTCCGAGCTGTTCCCCGGCACCATTTCGCAGACAGCCAGCGGCGAGTTAGTGATCTCTCGCGGCATCAACCATCAGTTTTTCATTGATGCGCAGGTGGATGGCACCTCTGTCGATATGCTGGTAGATACAGGCGCCTCCCATATCACCCTGTCTTATGGCGATGCCCGCCGGGTTGGCATCGATACGCAGAACCTGTCCTTCACGACACCGGTTTCGACTGCCAACGGCATGGGTTTTGTGGCCCGTGTGCGCTTGCAGGACATGCAGATTGGAGACTGGGACCTAAACGATGTGCCTGCCTTTGTGGCGCAGGAGGAGATGCTCTCCACCAGCTTGTTGGGCATGAGCGCCCTGAACACGTTTGCCAGTTGGCGCGTAGAAGGCAATCAGCTGATCCTGAAGGCCCGCTAAACAATCATCTGATATCAGATAAAAGAAAGCCGCTGACATCACTGTCAGCGGCTTTTCTTGTTTCTAAGAGGGGCTGGCTTACAGCAGGCTGAAGGTAAACCGGGCGCAAGCGATGAGCAGGAAGACACCGAACGCGACCTCTAGCTTGCGCTTTGGCAAATTGTGCGCGAAGTGCGCGCCCAGTGGGGCCACATAGATTGTGATCGGAATGATCAGCGCCACGGCCAGCAGGTTGATGTAGCCAACAGAGAACGGTGGAAGATTGGGAGCCCCCCACCCTGCGGCGACCATGCCGAAGACAGCCGGAATTGAAATCAACACTCCAACACCGGAGGATGTTGCAACCGCCTGATGGATTGGACGGCCAAACAAGGTCATGAAGGTGTTGTTCATAACGCCTCCACCAATGCCCATGAGCGTTGAGAAGAAGCCGATCAGCACGCCAATGAGCGCACGCACCGGATTGCCCGGAATATCGTTGCCCAGCTTCCAGCTTTCACGATTGAACAGCATACGCATTGCGACCACGAACGCGATCACTGCAAAGATGCCCTTGAGCGTATCCCCTGAAACGAGCGCGGCAACATAAGATGCTAGCAGCACGCCAATAGGTACCGGAATGATCCAGCTTTTCAGCAAGGACAGATCCACGGCGCCCTTCTTTTTATGTGCGAAGAACGACCGTAAAGACGTTGGTACGATCACTCCCAGAGAGGATGCCACCGAGATGTGGACCACGACGTCAGGATCAACCCCCACTTCCGTTAAAATGGTCACGAGAACCGGCACAAGGATTGCGCCGCCTCCGATACCAAACAATCCTGCCAGAAAACCTGCTAGTGCGCCGGAGGCAACCAATGCCGCTCCGAAACCCAGCATAGACGCTGTAATCATGTCCATGCTGCCCCCTCCTCAATTCCAAACGAATTTTTATACGCGCACTCTTGTCCGACAACCGGTAACCACTTTTCGGGAGTGCGCTTTAAATCAATGCGGCCTCTTTTTGCTCGCGTGCTTCACGCATTACACTTTGATGGTGTGATACGGCGGCCAGTGCATCTTCCAGCACCTCAATGCCAGCGCCTGTCTTGTTTGCATCCACCGTCATGATACGGCGGAAATGACGGGCACCGGGAACGCCTTGGTATGTTCCTAAAATATGGCGGGTGATTGACGCCAGCTTTGTGCCAGCGGTCAGTTCATCCTCAATGTAACTGCGGTAAAGGTCCATCGCCTCAACAGGAGAGATTGCGGCACTGTCTTTTCCGTAGACCACGCGGTCCACTTCAGCCAGCAGCATAGGGTTTTGATAGGCTGCGCGGCCCATCATAACACCGTCCAGCTTTTCCAAATGCGCCGAGGTCTCGTCCAATGTGGCTACACCGCCGTTGACGCCGATAAACACGTCCGGCAGGCGTTGCTTCAGGCGGTAGACAAGGTCGTAATCCAGCGGTGGCACATCGCGGTTTTCCTTCGGGCTCAGGCCTTTCAGCCAGGCCTTGCGGGCATGCACCCACAGTGCGTCCGTGCCAGCTGCGATGACTTTATTTGCCAGCGCATTCAGCGCTTCCTCCGGTTCCTGATCATCCACCCCAATGCGGCATTTGGTGGTGACAGGAATAGACACAACATCCTTCATGGCAGCAATGCCCTCTGCGACCAATTCAGGTTCCAGCATGAGGCAGGCGCCAAACTTGCCGGACTGTACCCGGTCAGACGGGCAGCCCACGTTGAGGTTGACCTCATCATAGCCCCAGTCTTCTACCATCTTGGCACACTCGGCCAGCGTTTTGGGATCAGAGCCCCCCAACTGGCAGGCAACTGGTTGCTCATCTTTAGAAAACCGAAGATGACGGTCCCTGTCGCCATGGATCAAGGCGCCAGTGGTGACCATCTCAGTATAGAGCAGCGAGTTCTTTGAAAGGACACGATGAAATGCACGACAATGCCTGTCCGTCCAGTCAAGCATCGGCGCGACTGCGAAGACGGACTGATTGATATCATAGAGTTTTTTTGTTTTTTCAATCATTTAGCATTCCTAGAACTCTATCGAATTCGTACCGTTTCTGTCCGTTATTGACTATCGCGTCCCTTCTGGTACGAATAATTCGTACTCGAAAAGGGCGGTTCGTACCGATGGGCACTATAGTCTCAAAACCACGCAAAGATGGCAGTATCTCACATTGCGCGCAGATACTCATCAAGCGAAAAGGCAAAATTGTCCATCGAGAAAGCAAGGTCTTCTCCCGCAAGAGGGCAGCCCAAGCATGGCTCAACAAACGAGAGACCGAATTATCGCTTCCAGGTGGGCTAGAACAAGCCCAAAAACCCTCGAAGACTTTAGGGGAGGTAATAAAGCGATATATCGAAGATCACAACAAAAACATTGGCCGCACCAAGGCACAGGTTTTAGAGACAATCCGAGAGCAACATGCGATCGCAGACCTGGACTGCACTGAGATCCGGTCCGAGCACATCGTTGAGTTTGCAAAACAGCTTTCTCAAAACGTCCAGCCGCAAACAGTCGGCAATTATCTCTCCCATCTTTCAGCGGTGTTTTCCATTGCACGCGCTGCATGGGGCTATCCTCTCGACAAGCAAGTCATGGAAGACGCGCATATCGTATGCAAACGCCTGGGCATCACATCAAAGTCCAAACAGCGGGAGCGCCGACCATCACTGGAGGAGCTGGACAAGCTGCTAAAGCATTTTTGCCTGAGCCAAACAAAATATCCCGGCAGCACTCCTATGCAGCAGATTATCCCGTTTGCTCTTTTTTCTACGCGCCGTCTTGATGAGATTTGCAGACTAACGTGGGCTGACTTCGACAAAGATCACAAACGCATCTGGGTGAGAGACATGAAGCACCCTGGTGAGAAGATCGGAAACGATGTTCTGGTTGACCTGCCAGACCGAGCAATCTCTTTCCTTGAAAATCAAGATGAAGTTGACGAGAAGATTTTCCCTTACAACCCGAGAACCATCTCAACGACCTTCACGAGAGCCTGCAAGGTGCTTGGCATTGAGGATCTGCACTTTCACGATCTGAGGCACGAGGGCATTTCGATCTTGTTTGAAAGCGGCCTAACCATCCCTCACGTCGCAGCTGTTTCTGGCCACAGGAGCTGGACCTCACTGAAGCGTTACGCTCACATTCAAAGCAGTGCAGACAGATATGAGGATTGGGATTGGTTGAATAAGTTGCTGGTGACCATGGATAACTCAGCAGATAAAACCTTAGAGTTCAGCACCGCCGAAAGCTAGGTTTGACACTTGGAGTTAGATGAATAGAAGGGAGCACTCACCCTTCTATCCAATTTGCGGGTGTTATCCCGGTCTGCCAGAGGTATCCCAGAACATAGGATCCATTATTGGTTCCGCGGCAACAGAAGTGCCTGCGATACCTTCCATAGATCCTGGTTTAACTTCCAGCATTCTCCATGCTTCGGGGTGCTTCATGAGCTCATGGTGCGGTGAAAGGACTTTCGCTTGAACGAAGCCCCTTGATGCATAGTAGCTCGGGTGCCCAAGAACAAAGATTGCATCTGCGCCAATGAGTTTCAGATGATACACGCCTTTCTCGATCAGCTCTTTGCCGATCCCTGTTCCCTGATGCTCAGGCAAAACACCGAGCGGAGCCAGAAGAAAACACTTCTTCTCTGGGTGATCATCAAGTTGGAACGGCGAAAAGAGTATGTTTCCGGCTATCCGCAGTCCTCGATAAACATTGATCGAGATAGTTTCAGGCAACAACAAAAACTCTTCCGTCATTTTTTCTATGACAGGGCCTTCCTCTTCGCCAAAAGCTTGCAAGTGAAGGTCTTGTATTTCTACTTTATCGTTTTCAGTATTGATCATGCTAATTTTCCATGTTGGTTTCGTGGTTGCGCTTCACCAGATCCATCAAATTTAGCGATCGCGTACGAGTTGCGGGCCTTTGCAGAACAGATCGCCAGCAGTGACTTGTCTGATCTGCACAGTATTAAGATGTTGGATAAGCTTCGGAATTTCCGGACAAATCGCGTAATTCACCGACGACGACATCTTGATCAAGCCCGCGCACGGCTACCTAACGGTTATCAACCTGAGATCTTACAAGTATAAGACCTCTTTTGGTGACACGGTAAGGTGCGCTTTGCTTGGACGCGATCAATTTTCGACGTTTGAGCTTGCGAAATACTTCGTCGCTCAGGCCGGAAAATCTCCACCCTTCACGGGTGAATAATTCGATTTTGGAAATATGGCGGCCGTCGTCTTTTTCGACGCGGATGTAACCGCCTTGCGCCAACATATGCAGAATTTTCTGCTCTGGTCTGGAGATGTCCATTGGAGTTGGTTACCCAAATACATGCGTAGTCGTCTCCCTTTCCAATTGAATTGGACCGGGTGCATGAATTTCAGCTTTCTGCCAGGCCGGGTATCACTCTGATACAAGCGATAGATCCAACCCTCTTGCAATACGACCTAAATGTCAGATTGCGAAAAGGCAGTCAGCAAGGTTACCGATTCTCTTGTTTAAACAAAAACTCTCCAGATTTGTGGCTGTGAAGCAGCGACTTCGTACATTATGCGCATCGCATTTGGCAAGTACTTTTTTAAGGAGGATGATTGCGAAGGGCAAAGAGGCTGCTGTGGCGGCGTTTACATACGCTAGATGCAGCGCCTCTACGATGGCAGTGACGATATGCAAGAGGTCTGGAAGGAATGGTAACGCGAATTAGCACGGATTACATAAGAGGATTATTGCAAGTGCGTAAACGCAAATAGTCCAACAAAGGTGGATGGTCAGCGCTTACTCTTGATCCGGGCTGCGACTATCCAGCAGCGTGCAGCGTCAATGATGCATAGCGCTACGAATTTGTCTGTGGGGAGTGCAGATTATCGCATAGAGAAACTATCCGCTACTGATAGAAGCGACGACGACATATAAGACTAATTAGGGACAAGTTTATGAAATTACTTTCTATTTCGTTTGGGCTGCTTTTGGCAACAGGTTCTGCGGCGGTTGCTAAAGATCAGGTGAGTGTTGATGAAATGAAAGAGCTTCTCGTCACTGAACTGCGCGCTAACAACTGCGAAATCAAGTTTCCTGATCTAATGAAGATATTGCAAAAGAATGGCTTCACACCTGACAAAAATGAAACGACGGGCAAAAGCGATTTTGACGTTGCTCAAGATGCCATCAAGTTGCTGGACGATGAAAACAAGGCTGATACAGAAGCCCGTACTTTGATTTTGACTGACGGTTCCTGCTGATCATTCAAAGATAATTTTGTAGTACGCGTTAAAAATCGGCTTTCTCCCAAAAGCCGATTTTTTCTCTCTCGCCCTGTTAGAGCTTACCTCTCGGGTATTGACCCGTTATCTTCTGTAAAATGGAACAGGAATTATTCGAGCAAGCGTCAGGCTCCCATTTCGGCTGTATCGTCGGTCTTAAGGGCAAAGGCAGCAAAAACAAGTGCAGAAGAAGCCTCTTTTTATCGCCTTAAGTCGGGACCACCACCCCAATAGGTGGTGAGGCCTCTCCCTACCCCACATAACTCTCCACCAATGAGAGGGGCAGTATCACTGCTCTTCTTTGCTTGCCGTCGATCATGATGGCGTTTTGGGATTGGCAGGCGGCGGGGAGTTTTTGCAAGGCTAGTTTCCAGTTGCCGTGCCATTGGGTGAGGCGGAAGACCTCCCACAGGTAGTCGTGATCGTAGGCGATGGCGACGCCGTCGGGGTAGGCATGGGGGCGCAGTTTGAGGCCCAGTTGTTCCATGCGGCGGGCGCCGACGTCATCTGCCAGGGCGAAGGCCAGGGCAATGCGGACGGAGAGGTTTTTGCCGCAGGTGAAGTTGATCAGGTGGGTCAGGCAGCCATCGGGATCATCGGCGGCGGTGCCGGCCACCTGGTTGACGCCCTCGCCTGCGATATCCGGCAGGCCGAGCCTGTCCCACAGCTGCATGGCGGCCTCGCGGCCATAGATGTAGCGCGCTTCTTTGAGCAGATTGGCGCGGGCGTTCATCTCGTTGACGAGCAGCACCTGCTTTGCGTCTGGCCCTTGCTGCTTTTGCGGTGTGGGGCCCATGGAGTAGGAGCCGGACTGGCGCAACGCGGGCAGCACTTCTGCCGTCACCCATTTTTTGAACTTTTTGGCCGCTGGCTTGCGGGATTCAAAAATGAGCGAGTAGAGGCCGCTCTCATTCACCGCAGTTGTTTGCCGCCTGCCCGCGTTCGTGTCGGTTGAAACGACACGAACGTCATCGCTGTCAAGTTTGGTGACGGCATCGCGGCTGTTCTTGATCTCCAGCACGGTGCAGACATCTTTGGCGATGAACCAGAACAGGCCGTCTACCGACAATGTACGCAGGCTGTGATCTTCAAAGTCGAAGATGGTGAGCGCGCTCATGCCTGCCCTCCCCGGTTCAGCTTGCTGATGTTGCTTTCCATGGCGTCCAGCTCCCTGATGAGATCGCTGTGACGCTCGGAGAGTTCATCCTGCAAGGCAACGGCTGCGTTCCACAGCGGGCTTGGACTGGAGATTTCATTAGAGACATGCCCCAGAGCCTGAAACAGCCCCTCGATGCGTGCTGCAAGGCTCTGCAGTGCCGAATGGCTGGAGGAAAGGGCTTGAAGTGAGGTATTCCGGGAAAATTCTGTCATGACTAATTCCCTTGTGTATGGATTTAGTCTGGTCGACACCTGCGAAAATGGCGGCCAGACGCCACGGGTTCGCAGACCGGCACACAAGGAAACCGGCAGGCATAAAGCCTCCCATAACGCCTGACCATATGCGCAACAAAAAACGCGCTCAAAAGCGGTTTTCTGGCGCGTCGACGCCTTGTGTGTTTCATTCAGGCTGCGAAACCCGGCTCACCGCTTTCGGATGAGCATGGACAGGTTGACGGAGGATGGGAAGGTTGTCAAGGGAGGTGAGTTGTTCATTTAGAAGGTAGTCAAGTTCTAGCGCGAACTTGAAACTAAATTCTTCGTCGAAGCTCAAACTCGAGGTTATACACGTAGTCGAGGCTCGAAGTAGAAGCCAAACTCTTAGTCGAAGCTCAAAATCGAAGCTATACTCCTACTAGAGGCTCGAAGTAGAAGCCAAACTCTTAGTCGAAGCTCAAATTCGAAGCTATACTCTTAATCAAGACTCGAAGTAGAAACTAAACTCTTAGCCAAACCTCGAAAGTGAACTAACTCTAGAAATATAAAATAGCTATAGATAAGTTTATAAGAGTCATATGAGAGGCATACAAGCTAGTAGATAGATCATATAGCAATCGACTACCAATCAATATCGACTATAAGAGAACTTTCAAGAAATAAATGATTGGTCAATGTTTGGCCAACTATTCATATATATTCTTCATCACGAAGGATAAGCAGTAAATAGAAAGATTTTACTCTCAAATTCCTATTCTTTTCGGTGGATATTGCATTTTTTCTCTAACCGCAAGCGACGCATCCCTTGTTGAAACCAAGGCAATGTGATTGATTATCTTTCGGCGTAACTGTCTCAGTAATGAAATGAAGCGTCAAAAAAATAAAAGCGGCTTCCTTTGCAGAGGAAACCGCTTTTGTGAACTTTAATAGTACCAAAGGTGTTGGTCCTAAAAGTCCCATCTACAACAGCTATTCTAGCTGACAGGACGACTTGGAGCAACAGCTTTGGTGCCTCAAAACTAGAGGTATTAATACGATGACTGATTTCAGTCGCTCTTCTACGCCTACGCGTAGAGTAATTCTTCGTCGTTTTCGCAAAGATCCAAGAACTGGCAAGCTAATAGGTACTCACTTTGTGGGCTATCGAGCAAAGCCCAACCCATTCGATGATTAACTCAGAAAGCCCCGTCACTTCGGCGGGGCTTTTTTATGGCCAATCAGGCAGAGCTTGCCATCTAATAGGCGCAATAAACTCAGCAATACAAACCCGTAAAAAGTGATTAAAATCAGTGTGTAATTTCTATTTGAGTCTCTAAAGAGCTGCGCTGATGTACAAAAAAATCAACAAGATTGAGAGTTTCGGTGTCTTCAATGACTTTGTCTGGGACAATTCTGTAATTGCAAAAGGCACAGAACCCGATGAGTTCAAGAAGCTAAATATAATTTATGGACGAAATTATTCAGGCAAAACGACATTATCTCGCATGTTTCGAGCAATGGAACTCGGACGGTGGCCTGAAAATTACAATGCTGCAAAGTTCTCAATTACTGACACTGCAAATATTCAATTTGATCAATCTGCACACTCCATTGAAGAAAACGATTGCATCCGCGTTTACAACAAAGATTTCGTTTCTGAAAATCTGGGCTTTCTAACATCTGCTGATGGAGAGATTAAACCGTTTGCTGTGCTTGGTACGGTTAACAACCAGCTTGCTAGAATGGCAAAAGATCTAAAAGACAGATTGGGGTCTAAAGACGATGAGACTGGGTTACTTGGAGAGCTTAAGCATGCAGATGATGAAACGACAAAGGCTTCGCAGGAACTAAAATCTAAAAAGAAAGACTTTGAAGAGTTACGAAAGAAGTTTGCTAGCAGCACCGTCAAGCCTAATCCGCTTCTCGGTGAGTACAACTACAACATTTCAAAACTAGATAAAGACATCAAAGACTGCGAAAAGGACACGAAATCACATATCCTGAATGACGAAATCAAACACCAGCTGGAAAGTTCGATCAATGAACCCCGCAGGAAAGATATTTCGACCAGTGAGTTTGACCTATCTGCCCTCCTTTCGTTTGTTTCACGAGTAAACTCAGCTCTGGTAGAAGAGCTTGCGCCAGATTTTACACTTGCGGAACTGGTTCACAATAAAGCCCTACAACGTTGGGCAGAGAACGGAATAGAACTGCATAAGGGTAAGAGAAGCACATGCGGTTTTTGTGGTTCAGATCTTCCAGAGGACATTTGGGAGAAGTTTGATGCACATTTCAATCAAGAATCCAAAAGACTAAAGAAAACAGTCAATGATCTAATTAATGAGGTAGAGCACATTTCTTTGAAGTTTGAGGATGTGATCACCTACAACCTTGATGAGACGTATGAGAGTTATCGTGAAACTCTCTCCGTTTTCTTTGAGCAAGTGAACACTGAAACTGAGAAAATCAACGCTTATATCAAAAATGCGAAGAACGAACTTCACAAGAAACTGGACGATGTTTTTTCTCCTCGGCAGATACTCCCAATATTTCAGTCAAATCTACTTGATTCAATTACCTCACTGCAAGCGGTCGAAGTCGAGCATAACAAGCATAGTGAGCAACTAGATGGAAAGAAGAAAGAAGCTCAAGCTCAGATAAAAAACAATCTGATTGCTCAGTTTATCAGTAGCGCGGACTACTTCATCCGAAACCAAGCAGTGATCGATGCGCAAACTCGATATGATGAGGTCAAGGTGCGATGTGATCTGCTAACGGAGAATGTGAAAGAAATTGAAACTCAGTTAGAAGAGCTACTTGCTGAACGTATTGATGAAACTCACGGCGCCAAGATTGTAAGTAATTACCTGAGGAACTTCTTTGGTCACAATGGACTGGAGTTGGTTGCAATTAAAGGGACCAAAGGCACACAGTTCAAAGTACATCGAGCGAAGAAACTAGCTCATAACCTTAGTGAAGGCGAGTGCAGCTTGATTGCATTTTGTTACTTTATGGCTCGGCTGAGAGATGTTCAATCACAGGAAAAGAACTTGATAGTATGGATTGATGATCCAATCTCTAGCCTTGATAATAATCACGTTTTCTTTGTTTTTAGTTTGATAGAAGCTGAACTTGCTCGGCCAATTAAAGAAGATGGGCAACCCCAAAAAAAATACCGATACGACCAGCTGTTTATCTCAACTCATAATCTTGAGTTTTTGAAGTTTCTTAAGCGCTTAAGTGTCCCTATGACAAGGATCGAGGGAAAAAAGAATCCAATTACCGACTCTCGTTACTTCATGGTTGAGCGAATCAAAGACGAAAGTGCCTTGAAGAAGATGCCGCAGTATCTTTCTAAGTACATTACTGAGTTCAACTATCTGTTTCATCAAGTCCACAACTGTGCAACCATGCTGCAAACAGATGATAACTTTGAGAGTTTCTACAACTTCGGCAACAACTTGAGAAAATTTCTCGAAGCGTACTTGTACTTCAAGTACCCATCGACAAGATTAACAGCAGATCAACGTATCCAAAAGTTCTTTGCCCCTGATACTGGTGCTGCTGCATTGACAGGACGCGTGGCAAACGAGTTCTCTCATTTGGAAGAAATCTTTGATCGCAGCATGTCTCCCATTGACTACGACGAAATTCAAAAACTCGCGCGGTTTGTTTTGAAACGCATAAAGGAAGCAGATATCGACCAATATACCTCCTTGTTAGAGAGCATCGGTAAAGAGCTATCAGAAGATAATCTAGAAGCAGCTCCCGAACCCGCCTAATCAAGCAGTTGATGAATCGATAAAACTTATTTTCTCATTTGGAGTTTGTATATGTCCGGAACCGAAATGCCGAGTTTAGAGCCAACGGCAGCAGATGACATAAAACCAGCAGTTAAAGCAGTTGCGAGTTTAACTCCCTTTGTTGGTGGGGCGATTGCTGAGTACCTTGATACTGTTATTAGAGATAGGCGCTCTGATCGGATCGAGGCATTTATTCAAATGCTTGAAAAGAGAGTTAGTGATTTAGAGATTAACATTAAGGATTTGAAGTTAGAGGATTCTGAAACTCATATTATTCAAGAGGGTTTTATCGCTGCTTCAAGAACTCCCAACAGAGAAAGCATCGAGCAAATTGCCCGTGTAGTCTTTGCCTCATTCAAATCTGATGAAAGTACTCAAGCGCGAAACCGACTATTTATGCGGCTGTTAAATACTTATGAAGTAAGGCATTTCATGCTGTTGGAGCGGTTCCATAAACAGCAAGACATACAGCAAGAAGCAGCTATAAAGTACAACATAAAAACACTCGCCGACTTAGATAAAGCTTATGTCTCACAACTAGTTGCAGATGGAATGCTTATCCAAGCGCCTGCAGGTTGGGGCGGAGTTTCAGACGCTATGGGATACGAAACAAGTACTTTAGGAAAGGATTTTCTTCATACCACCGGTTGGGAGTTCGCATCAAAAGATGAAGCTATAAGTGACTAACTTATCGTTGTATTCAAAAACCGCAGCCAAAGCATGGTGGCTGCGGTCAAGAGCAAAGTCATTTAAGCCTCAAGACATTGATGTGATCAAGCTCGCTTTGAGGATCGTCATCACAGGCGAGCGAGACATGCTATCTGCCATCAGAGGGCTTCATGGAAATGGTTCTTTGGCTGACGCCGGATGACTTGTCCGCCCTCACTTCACTGCAGTCAATAATGGTCAGATATTGCGTGTCCCCTGTGGTGTGAAGCACCGTACCTTCCGCCGCCACCATCACATGTCCGGTGTCATCAGCCGTCTCAGGGTCTTCAGAGTTCTAATTCTTCTCCCGCAATTGCTTTCTTTTGAGCTGAATATCCAGAAACCTCAGCCAGACCACGAAGGCGGCGCCGAGCACGGTCAGCAGAATTATTGCGGCCTGCAGGAGCGGTTCTGCATAGCCCTCCCAGATGTTGGCGATCCAGGCAGAGCCTAAGGCTGCGGCGGTAGAAATCTCGTTGCGGGTGATCATGCAGCCCTCTCCTCAAAACAAAAGAAAACCCGGCATCGTGTGAGGCCGGGCTGAAGCGTCTTTTCCTGTGCCGGGCTTAGTTGTCCAGACACCACGGCGCTGCTTTGGTGCCGCCGTCGTAAGTCACCGCATGGCCGTTTTGGATGAGCAGTGCTCCCAGATCCCGCCCATCACTCAGGGCCAGTTTGCCCACGGCGCGGCCCGCATATTTGCCAAGCTTCACCCCGGTCAGCAGCAAGGTGTCATCCGGCTTTACATGGGCCTTCACAAACTCGGTTGCTTTGACGCCCAGTTGCTTCTCATGGGTCTTGATATGCGCCGGCACATTCGCCGCCTTGCCGCCATAGAGCGCGGTGCAGCCGGTGCTGCGCTTTTCCGGCGTATCAATGCCCTCCAGCCGCACATCCACACGCTTGAAGTCCATGGGCCAGACCTCCACAAACACGCGCAGCGTATCGGCATCAACGACTTTAATTGTCCTGGCGGTGTAGGGCCCGGGCAGCGTCCGGCTCTTGGCCAGCCCCTGCTCCGCGCTCGCCCAGATCGTCAGGCACAGCACTGCTGTCAGAAGATGTTTCATGGTGACCTCTTAAGGTTTGGCAGGCCGGTTGCTGCCATGTGTCGATGATGCACACAGCCCGTCGCAGGGCCTGATAGTGCGCTGTGATCTGTCGCAGCTTTGCGTGCCGTGGCAGGGTTTCCAGCTCCTGTGCCACAGCGGCGGAGTACGTCAGGCTGTAGGGATGGAGCGTGGGAGTGGGAAAGCGCCAGTCATACCCAGCGGGCTGTGTTGGCGGGGACGGATCAGAGCCCGTGCTTGCGCAGGCGCTCAGGCACATCACCAGGGCTATCATCCAGCAGCTCGCGATTGGCCGCAGCCTCGGCCTCTCTGGCCCGCTGCTCAAAGTCATGATGCTCCTCCGTCTTATTGAGCCGATCGGTGCGAGCCTGCGCACGTTTCTGGTCAAGACGGCTAAACAGCGCCTCGACCACGGCTTTGAGGAAGACACGCAGCAGCTGGCTCATGTGTTGCCCTGCCCGGTTGCCCGATCGCCCTGCTGGATTTTCTGCAAGGTTCTGGGACCCACGCGTCCAGAGACAAACTCGGCCAGATCATCCGGCTGCAGCTTGAAATGGCGGATGGCGTCGGGGGCTTTTCTGGTGGCGTAACCTGCAACCTCGGCCAGGAGCTGGGACCGGGAGTGGATGCGCATGGATGCCCGGTTGCCCTCATAGGCATCTGTCAGCATCTGCCGCAGTTTGGAAACGACAATCTCCTCCAGAGTTTTGCGGTGGCGTTCATCCAGCGATACACCCAGGTATCGGTGCAGCAATCGCGCCGCCCACGCCAGAGCTGCCGAGACAAGCGCCCCCAGCAGAGCGATGAGCGTGGGCATCACAGCCTCTGCCAGTGGCGCAAGGTCGATGGTGTAACTGCCCTCATCAGCGGCCAGCGCAGTGCTGGCAAAGCTCAGGGCGGCAAAGCAAAGGGCGCACAGGCCCATTGCAAGGGAAATGATCCGTTGCATCAAAGAGGTTCCTTTTATGAGTGAGGTGTGGCCGTCAGGTGTTGTCCCAGGTGGCGTTGGTGCCACGCCCGTCCACATGGATGAAACTGCGGTAAAGGCCGAGGCCACCGACGAACACGCCGCGATCGCGCTGGATGCCGAGCCAGTCAAAACAGGCTCGCGGGGTGATGCCCGGACAGCTCAGATCCAGCGCGGCAAACTTCAGGTGCTGGCTGCGGGAGGCTCCGCCAATGGCCGTGTTGTAGGCCGCAGAGCGATAGGCAGAGAGAATGACAACCGGGCGTCCGAAGTGTTCTCTCATTCTATCAGCCATGGTGATGGCGGGGATAATGTTGGGCCAGAGCTCTGCAGGCGGATCTGCGTTAAGGCCGTAACCGGGATGCCCGGGTGTTTCATGCGCTTTCCCCTTGCTCAGCAGCTCATGGGGCGCGAAATGGCGCAGGTTGAGGCCCTCACAGAAGGCGGCAAAGCCCTCCACGCTCTCAAGTTCAGTGATGTTCACGGGAATTACTCCAATAAAAAACCCGCCTCGGAGGGCGGGTGGATGAGTTGCGAAATGCGCAACCAGGAGCTGAATGTCTCTGCAAAATGCAGTATAAGAAGAGTGTGGTGATGGGGATGGATTGGCCATCCCCGCCACAAAGGAGAAAAGCATATGAAGTTACAGCTTCTCGCAATTCTCCTTCAGATTATCGTGGCCCTGATGCTCTTAGCGAACATCATACACCACTGGTAACCTGAAGCCGGTAGGCCCTCTCTGACACAGAGGGTCTACTTGGCTTACAATATAGGAGCACAATCATGTCAACGCAAGATAAACTGGCAATCGCCTCTATCGGCCTTTCCATCGTGATCCTAGTTCTGATTGGCATCAACTACGGTTGGTTTTCCTGAAAGCTAAAGCTGTTTATTCAAACCTGGTAGCCTGAGGATGCTATTCTTTGCCGGTCAGGCAGTGTCGTTTCTCGCTTTGGCCTTGCCTTCAATTTCTGTCAGTAACCCATCGCCTTTTGAGTAACTGTGGGTGACGCCTTCTGCGATAAACTCCAACCCGTCCACACCAGGGCGCACACCCGCATATGTGAATGGTTGCCCGGCCAGAAAATCAGGTCTGCCCTCAATTGAAACTGTTGTGGTCACCTCACCGCGCAGCAGCTCTTTGGCACGTGCCTTAGCAGCCTCTCTTGCCTCGCCTTCAGAACTGAAGGTCTCACGGATCTTGTAGGTGCCCTTCCCGTTCGCATCGCCCTGTGCCTCAACACCGACACGGCGGGCTTTGTTCGGGTCCTGATAGTACGCTTTAATCGTCTTGTACCGGCCACGATCTCCAAACCGCACGCGGCACGACCCTTCAATGATCTGGGTTTGCGAGATGGTTTGAACAGGAAGTTCCTTTCCGCTCGCACTTTTGCCGGTTCCTTTTTCGGCAAAAACAAGCCGGCCATCTTTGATAGCAAACAGCGCACCATGGCGCCGGGCAAGCCGTTCAAGCAGGTGCATATCCGATTCACTTTGCTGACCGAGCCACTCATAAACGTGGCTGGCTACTGCATCATCAATGACAGGCTTTAGTCCGTGCTCACCGGCTATCTGCTTCACAATGTCTTTGACCGACTTGTTGTCAAAATGGCGTTCTTTCTGGGTCTTCAGGTCTTCCGTTACATCCGCGCCTTGTCCTGGCACATTGAGGAGATACGGCAGGCACTGCACCTCAATTTCGCTGGCCGTATATTCGCCTTTGTACACCAGACCACTGGTGGCATACCCCATCCAAACCTTGATCTTCGCTTTCGGCTTTGGCAGGGCGACAAAGGGAGGACCATCCTCCAGTTCCAGATCAACGGTATCTGATCGCGTACCTTCACGGTCCACCACACGGATGGAAATCAAGCGCTCCAGAAACAGCCCTGAAACGGGTTTGCCATCGATAGAAACTTTTACGATTGGCCGCATTGTCTAATCCCAAAGCTTCAGCGTGGTTGTCTCATTACCGCTTAAAACCGGCATAGCAATCTTGGTTCCACGCGGCACAATAGGTGTGAGCCCCACAAGGTGGGTGTTTGCCGCCAACACCACTTCAACGCTGCCTCTGGTATGCCCGTAATACTGTGAGCAGATCAGATCCAGAGGGCGCTCCATATCTACCTCAATCAGTTCCGCCATGTGTGCTCCGTGAGTTGAGTTAAAAGATCGAAGCGACAGCTCCAATCACATTAAAAAAGCTGCTGGGGTAGGCCAGCAGCTCGATGGTGTATTCATTTTGCCCTGGCGTACCGATCCGGTCATGAAGGCTTTGAGCTTCTTCAACCCCTTGGATGGTGTGAGATCCAAATACCCGCCCACCAATAGAAACCAACATCAACGGCACGCCCTGCCTGGCAGCAAGGCGCACACCGTCAAGCGTTGTTTGCCCGCCGAATTCTTGCGGAAACAGGACTCCATTGATGCGGACGGTTTCAGAGCCGGGGCCCGTCCATTGCTGGGCATGCATACGCCCGGCAGTTTCCTGCGTGGCCCACCGGGTTTCCAGTGTCCGTTCCAGCTCGGTATAGCCAAAGCCGTGCGCATGAAACAAAAACGGCCCCAGCGCCATGGGAATTGGTCCAGCCATAGCCACTCCATAAGTTTGTAAGATTACATGCCGCCATCAGAATGATACTGGCGGATAGCTTTAACGCTCTCTCGCCCTACATCCTTGCCCAGTGAGCGCGCGTCTTTTCCACTTCCACCAGACACATGTACATGAAGCTCACCCACAAGCGGTGCACTACGAGCTGTACTGCCGGCCCCTTGCTGCTGAGTAGTTGGCGGAGTGAACAAGGCAGCTTGAGCAGGCGGTTGCGGTAAAGACAAACCAATGGGCATTGCAATCACAGCAGATGCCGCAAGTGCTCTGATTTGCTTCAGTTGGTTGTTGTTGGAGACATACTGGCCCTTCTCGGTCCAGATGTATTCCGGTCCGTTTTCTCCAACGAGCGCCGGACCACGGCCTGTGACACCACCTCTTGCAAAAGCCGGCAATGGCTTTGCTCTGGGGGCGTTCGCTGGCACCATCACAGCTTTAATCTGGTCTGCCTTTTGTTGCAGCGCCTGAGCGATCTGCGACGTTTGCAGTTCCTTTTCAAGCTTGGCAATTGTTTGCGTCAGCTGCTCTCGCATACGGTTCAGGGTCATAAGCTGGGAAGCCTCCCGAGGCGTCCCTTTCACCTTGGCAATCTTGTCATCAACGAACGCCAGCTTTTCCTTCGCTGTTGCCAGATCGCCGGAAAACGCTTTGGATTGTTCAAACTTCTCCCGTGCCACCTGCCTTTTTGGCAGGACATCGGGATTGTTCACTATGCCGGCTTTAAAGACCCAATCCGGTAAGACACCTTCAATCCAACTGTTCAGCGCCTTTCCATTTTGAGCGCCGTCTTCTAACTGTTGGAGATAATGAGCCTGTCTTTCTTCATCCGTTTTGCCCAGCAGGTGTAATTCAGTACTTAGAGCATCCCAAACAATCCCGGCAGAACCAGCAAGCGCGAGGGACTTTCCAGCCCTTCCTCCTATTTTTGATTTGCTCTTTGTTTTGGCTTTGTCTTGCTTGTGATCACCACCCAGCACACTATCTGCGGCTTCACCCAGTATCAGTTCACCCAGCAAACCAGATCCACGGCGTCCTCTGAGCTTACTGGTTGCCATCTTCAGGCCAAGGGCTGCAACTGTTGCCGTTGCAACAAGAGTGGTCAGAGCTCCACCAACTGCAATCAACCCGGCCACAACAGCTGCAATGGTGCCTGCAAGTTTGGCCTGATCCGGATTTTCTCTCACCCAGTCACGCAATGGGGCGAGGAACTCTCGGATACTCTTGGAGACCGCCCGAACAACCGGTAGCATGGTTTCACCAAATTCCGCTTTCAGCGCATACATCTCATTGGAAAGCAGTTGCAGTTCGTTTGCCGTGGTCGCTGATTTTGAAGCGTATTCGGCTTCTGTAGAACCGCGATAGCCTGCATGGTCGTTTTTTGGATCGTACTGACCATCATTTTCAACCAGCTTATAGGTGTCTTTCAAACGCTGGATGTTTTCAGTCAGACCACCAAAAGCCTTCGCTTCCTCACCAAAAAGCTGTCTTTCAATTGCAAGGCGGCGGTACTTTTCCACCTCCCCAAGCTTTTCAACCACCTTGAGCAAGGTGCCAAAGGCATCAACCTGCATGTCCTTGGCGACCTGGACAGGATCAAGCCCGACTGCCGCAAAAGCCTCTCGCTTGTCTTTGCTCAGCGTATCTGCACCGGTCAGCGTCTTTGTAACATTCGCAAATGTGGTGGCTACAACTTCAGGGGCAAACCCACCGGCCACCATTGACGACCCTAACGCAAGCGTTTGATTTTGAGTAAAGCCTGCTTTCTTGAAACTCCCGGCCACACGCGAGAAGTAGTTAAGCAGATCAGGTGCTATCGAAGACGTTTTGTTAGAAAGGTGGTTCACCGCATCAACGTAATCCGTCAGCCCTTCTAGATCTGTTCCCAGCGCCGTTCTGGTTTTCGCCAGCACTTCACCGGCAAGCGCTCCATCAATGTCAAAGGAAACACCCGCTTTACCAGCAAGCGACGTGAACTGCTGCAAGTCTTCCTTGGCAATACCCGCTGAGCTGCCAGCTGCCTGCAAGGCAAACAACTCAAGCAACGGCATTGCAATTTTGGTCGACATATCAATAGTCGATTGCTTGTATTTCTTCTCTTCAGCCTCATCGGTGAAGTTTGTTTTGGCCTTCACATCGGCAAAAGCTGCTTCCACATCGATCGCGACACCAACGGGGTTGTACATAGCCCGCAAAGCTTGCTTGCTGGCGTAAAAAGCTGCAGCACCGCCAGCTCCTACAGCCGCTGCCTTAACAGCCTTGCCTTTCATAGCCTGCTGTTTCTGGTCCCGCACCTGTGCCGCTTTCTTTTGCTGAGAGAGCTTGGCATTTTGTGCATCGATCGCTTCACTGGTGTTATCTATAGCAGCGGCCAGCTTGCGCTCTTCAGCTGTCAGGTCTTTTACGTTCATACCAGCGGAACGCATGCCGGTCTTCATATCGACAAGAGACTTGGAAGCTTTTCTGGTCTCTCTTGAGAGCTTTTCAGCTCCCTCTTCAGCTTGGCCATAGGCCCGACCAACTTTTTTCGCCTCACGCGTTGTGCTGGCAAGCTGTTTGGAAAGGGTTTTTGCTTCCTGCCCTGCTTCCTTGGTCTCTGCATTGAGCGCTGAAAGCTGCTCACTCTGCGCAGCCCGAATTGATTTTAGGCCCTGCTCTTCTGCCTTCAGTTCAGCAATAGCAGCCTTCAACCCATCAATAGGTTCCTTAGCTTTTCGCGCCGCTCGCATTTGCTCTTCAAGAGCTTTGCGCGCTGCCTGATTGCTCGCCAGTTGTTTGCTGGTTTCAGCCTGTTCAGCCTTAAAACGCTGCATACGGTCGGCAAGCAGCATCACCCGATCACTTGCTGCCTCATAAGATCCGGCCAGCAATTTGGCCTGATTGTTCAGTCCTGCCAGCTGCTCGCGCCGACCGGAGAGCGTGTCATAAGCTGCTTTGGTTTTATTCTTCAGGCTGTCCAGCTGGCCTTCCAGTTTCCTGAAGTCCCCGAGCTGGTTCATTTTGCTGTTGAGGGTTTTCACCTCACGCACCCATGGCTCGGCAAACTTCTTTGCGGCCTGCGCACTTGCACCCGTGGTCTTTTGAAACTCACGGGTCATGTTGGAGACCACGCGCAAGTTCAGTTGAGTTTCAATCTTGCGCATAGCGTGCTCCAGTTTGCTTTAATTATCGCCGGGAAGTCTCAAAAGCTTCCCGCTTGATCCTCTGGGCTTCATAAAAATAGTCGGTGGCTTTATGCGGTGACAGTTGTTCCACGTGACTGAGCGGCGTGGACAGGTGAGCGGCAATCTCTGCCGCCACCTGTAGCCAGCTTAAGGTTGTTCCGTCACCGCTTCCGCATTTGGGTCTTCGCCCTCACCCGGTCGCTTATCAGGAGGAAGAAACAGCGGAACCGTTTGCATGTCGCACGCGTTGTAATCATAAAGCTTCAGGCGCTTGATGACAGGCAGGCTCACCCCGGCAGTCGCAGCCAGCAACACAGCGTTGCTCTCCAGCGTATCTGCCTCAAACTTTTGAGCTGCAATCATGTCCGCAACCGTTGGCTCGCGAAACACAAGCTCGTTATAGGTCCGCCCGTCATGCTCGACAGGCGATTGCAGTTTTACAGTGATCTGATCCATGTCGGTCTCTTAAAGCTGGAGTGCACTGCGGATGCTGTCATATTGCGACACACCGCCAATCTTCACGTCGAAATCATCCATCTCAATAATCTGGGCACCGTCGATTTCCAGTTTCATTGAGTGGACCGAGACCTGATAATCCGTCTCTGATTTATCACCTGGCTTCCAGCCTCCGGCATCGACTTCACGCAGGAAGCCGCGCATGTAACAGGTGGCGCTATGAGTGGTGCCGTCCTCATCAGCAAACGCCCCGGTGGCGAGAAAATCCTTTTCAACACCAGCTGCCAGCCCGAAGAGCTTCAAAGTCTCAGGGTCAAAGGCTGTCATTTTGAAGCTCATTTCCAGCTTCTCATAGCCAAGGACCACATCGCGCTCTTTGATCATGCCGGCATTGCGCATGCTCTCAGTTTTCACCGTGAGCTTGGGAATGGTGATTTCACTTGCGTTGCCCACTTTGGAATCGCGATCCACGAAAATGGTGCAGTTGCGCAAGATGTATTGCGGTGTCTCTTTCATGGGGGTTCCTTAAACGGAGGTGGTCAGAACACCGTTCAACAGCTCGGTGTAATAGGTGATGTTGCGGTGAGCGATGAAGCGGATATCTTCCATGGGAGCTGGCGGCTCAAAATCCACGGCCAGCGTGATCTTGCCGCCTGCCATGGCTTCATTGGTGTTGCGCTCCATGTCCAGCCAGACCTTACCGCCCAGGATCGCACCTTCAGCCTTCAGCTTGGCCATGAAGGCATTCCCGCTCTCAACCATGAACCGCAGGTTGGCTTTTGAGAACGGCTTGTCGACAAACTCTATGTAAGCGCTGCGGATAGCATCATTGATGAAATCAGCGGTCCGCCGCACAGCCATAAACCGCCAAAGATCATCCCCGCCAGAAAGCCGGTTGCCCCATGTCTTAAAGCCGTCTCCATGATTGATGATGGTGGCAATGCCGCGCTCATTGAGATAGTCGGTCTGGGGGCCATACGCGATCGGGCGGGACACCGCCGTAACACCGTTGATTGTTTTGTTGGAGAGCGACCACCAGAATCCGTGCGTGCGATCCGTTTTTGCCTGCACACCGCAAAAATACGGCGCTGATGGCTTAAACCGGTTGGCATTGAGATCCGTGTCCCAGTCGCCAACCTTTGGATCAACAATAAAGATACGCGGGTGGGCATTTACTTCCTTAAAGTTCACCGCGTCCTGATCCGTGCTATCAGGTCCATCAACTATGCCGATAGCCTCAAGCTCACCCAGAACACCGCCAAGCTCGGCAATCACCGGATCGCCAACCGCGCCAATATTGACAGTCGCAGTTGCCCCGTTGCCATCCCCGTTCAAGGTGGCTGTGGCATTGGTGTAACCGGAACCGGCCTTGGTAATCACCAGTTCCGTGACTGCCCCTTCCAAGACCATTGCAATTGCCTCAGCCCCGGTGCCATCACCTGCAATTGTAACGGTTGTAGCATCGGTATAACCGGCACCACCACTTGTCACATTGATGGATTGCAGGCCTTTATCTTCAAAGCTGCCAGTAAAGCCAGGAATGGCAATCAGGCGCGGTGTCAGGCCATGAGCCGACTGGCATTTTTTGAGCGCGTGGATACCTGTAAGCGCGGAAGCTTCACCGATCACGTTGGAAAGCGTTGCAGCAGCATCTGCCCCTTCTGCAACACGGATCACAAACACGTAGGTTCCCACCTGTTTAAACACCGCATCAACGCCATCGCGTAGATTTCCGTCCCCGAGCAATGCCGCCTTGCTCTGGTCCCCTAAAAGCAACACCGGCTCATTCAAAGGGAAGGCTTCAGCATCGGCACCTTCAGCAGTGCCAATCAATGCGATGGTAGAGGTCTGGGCAATCTCGATAAGAATGGGATTTTCAGCAGATTCAAAGACCCGCACCCCATGGTGAAAGCTGACATCAGCCATTCAATTCTCCATAAAAAAACCGGCCACACAGGACCGGATACGGATGAAACTCAAAAGGAAGGGAAGCGGCTTAAAACTGCTCTGTCAGTGCAACCACTTCAGGCGGGCACTCCGGCCAGCTGGCATCCTGTGTGAAATCCGTGGCTGGGTCTTCAGCAAGCTCCGGGCATTTGGAGCGCATAGCACCCACCCAATCCAGTGCAGCCTTTGTGCTGGTCAAAAGCGTAGCCTCATCAGCGCTTCGGTCAGCAACGACTTTGCCAGCAATGGCAGCAGCAGCCGTTGCCATGTTCATCTGGGTCTCAGCGCTGGCGCGGGCATAAATGCGCTTACGGCATTCCGCTTTGATGGTTGTGAGACGAGCGCCTTTTTGGGCTTCATCAATAGTAGCCTGGGGCACGCCAGCAGCAAGGGCGTCTTCGGCAGTGAAATTCCGGTAGCTTCGACCGTTAAATGTGATGTCAAAGGCATCCATGGATAAACCCTCCTAACGCCTTAGAGCGTTGCCAGATTAGTGATGAGTTGTGTGGTGTTTGACGGGTCCGCAGCATCGGCGCCATCCACGTATTGGCCCGACATGTTCCCGTTCACATCGACGATGTTATTACCCAGAAAAACCAGACCCGTATGGGTTGCACACGCTAACCAACCAAAGCCATTTTCATTGGGAAAAATCAGCTCGGCATCAGAGATGGCAAAATGAGAAAGCGTTTGAACATATCCAGAAAAATTGCCCAGAATTGAACGATAGCGATGATAACCGGGCAGGTCACCGGTGTAGATTGGAAATTCAATATTGACGAAGCGGAGCATGAACCCTGCATTCAAACCAAACGTATTCCAGCCAGACAGATAGGCAGACCCATCTTTCTCGAAGACAGAGGCTTTGAGTTTAGCCTTTCCGCTTGGCGCCCTGTGGCCGTAGATCTGAATGCTCTTGTTTTGAAGAGAATAGCGCTCTGGTGGTAAAGTGATGTCTGAGAGCAGGTAGATGTCAGCGCTGCCATTGATTGGAGCTCGCTCAATGGCCCCTTGCAGGGTAAGCAAAGGCTCCTCAACGGTGCCAAGGTTGCTATTGTCACCATTGAACGCATCCACATAAAGTATTTTATGTGTTTCAGGAAACGCAGCTACAGCGGCCTGAACCTTATGATCAATCTCAGTTTCTTTTGCTTCAAACGTATCAATCAGCTCTGTCGCCTTGCCAACCAGCTTGGTGATTTCACCCGTCAAACTCATTGCAGGATCTCCTTTGTCTTAAAGATGTTTTGGGCATTGGTAAGTGCTAGTGCCCCGGTGTTGGTAATGAGGGGGAGCAGGTCATTAATCTGCTGTTGCTGATGCTCAATGACCTGCTGTAGTTGGTTGGTATTTGCGGTGAGTGCGAGAGTTGCGGATCGTTGTTTTTCCAGCTCAACCACCCGTGTCGAAAGCTTGAGATTACGCAACTGTTCGCCAATCAAAGCCGCGCCAAGTTGGGCGAACTCTTCACCAAAGAAGAGTTGCAGATCCACATCACCCGTTACTTGAATGACACCCTGAGGAAGCGCAGCAAGCGCCAGTACAAAAGAAAACGCAATCGGCACGCCTGGAGTGTATTGAGCTAATGGCGTGTCAGGATCGGACCAGACAGCAAGCAAGGTGCCGTCCTCTAACATCACGCCCAGCTCTGCCAGAGTGAACCCGGTATCTCCGTCAATCTTAGCCGTGATCTCCATCTGGAAATCATCCAGATAACGAGATCCAACAATCTCAACACGGGCCTTTTCTGATTTCAGACTGTTTTCATTACCCGTTGGAGTGTAGCGCGAGGCACCAAACGCCAGGTGTGTGATCCTGGCATGAAGGCCAGCGTCTGAGGCATCAAAGATGGATCGCATGCCAGCGCGCGTAAGTGTTGGATTGATCGCCTTAAGGCTCATGTCAAAAGCTCTCCATGAAGTGAAAGAAAGGAATGCCCGCGACCAGTTGCGGCACAACCAAGAACGGCCCCCATTTGCGGGAGAACCGGCTCAACTGTTTGCGCCAGGAAGGCAACACCACGCGCCATTGTGCCTGCGCTCAACGTAGCTCCACTTTCGGGCAAAACCGTTGCGCCTATGGGCTGTGTGAAGGCGTTGGAACGGCCTGCAAGGCCAATGCTGAGCGATGTCTCAAATTGCGCCCCAATCTGGAAGCTGAAACCGCGTGACTTTGGCTTAGTTGCTGAGATTGTGCTCAGGATGTTTTCTTGCAACCTGGCATCCAGAACCGGCCCATCAGCAAAGATTTGCTCATTGGCATAAGCTGTAATCTCAAACGTACCAGGAACGCCGGAACCGCCCACTTGCCACCATTCCAGCAAGTGCGCTGCCACCCCAAGAGCTGTGAGAGCAGTCTTAACTGAGTATGGAGTGCCTTTGTATTTGTGCACCTCTTTCGAGACAGCCAGCACACGGCGTTTGACTTGCTCAGGCCATTCCCGGTCCCACACATCAACGGAAAGCTCCCAGCCCAGATGGTCAAGCAGGCTTGCAGGTGCTTTCAAAGGGTCCAGACAATCGCGAATAACCTCAGCTGGAAGACCAGACATACGGTCTTCAACAAGGTCCATTGCCACAGCTATATCCGCAGAGTTCGGTGGCAGCACAGTTTGGCGGAGAACCTTATCAGACATTGCGCCACCCTCCGGTGATGGAGGTAACGGTGATTTTGACAGAAGAGGCGTAAGGCGCTTCGAAAGGCCCGACCATCACATCAGCTGCAGGCTTGGTGATGATCACCTCCTCCACACCATCTACTTTCAATGCCGCAGCAAGAGTGGTGCGATAGAGCGGGCGACCTATGGCAAGGCGCGTTGAAATAAACTTTTGCAAGGTTGCTTGCGCTTGTTCTTCAACGATGGAAGCAGTTGAAGCTGACACAACTTGCAGCTCAGCTTCAACTTCATAGTGAACAGATGTCGCAGAGATAACCGTCAACTTGTCACCCACTGGCCTGCGCTTGTCTGATTTCAGGTTCCGATAAACGCTCTCCAACAGAGCATCACTCGCGACCCCGTCCCCAATTCTGGAAAGAACACAAATCACGGGCTCAGCAGGAGGAATTGGCGGGTCCAGATTGTCATCAGGCCCATAAGGCACAACGTCCAGCACATCACCGGAGGCCTGCAAAGCCCAGTAGACGTATGCGCCTTCCGGCCCATAGGGAGAGTAGCTTTCCAGCACCAGCTGAATGCGAGCCCTATAACTCTCGTCATCCTCATAAATGACGTTTTCAGGGTCACTGTCATCCAGAACCAAGCGGGCAACGCCCCGCCCTGCTCCGCGATGGTCAAGATCAGATCCTGTTGCCGTTGCAAGCAGAACTGATTTCACCGCCGCATTGATGCGCGCATTCATGTAAAGCTCGCGCGATGCTCCTGCCTCACTTAAATAGCGGGCGGGCGATGCTGCAATGGAGCGCGCCAGTGCCATGATCTCATCAGCCTCAGCCTGTTCAAAGCGGCCATCACGCAAATGACGGTCCAGCTCAACAAGGCGTGCTTCAAGCAAAGCATTATAGTCCAGTTCCACCACAGCGGAGGGTTCCGGCAGTGTCGCCAGATCAAGCGCAGCAAAGCGGCTCATGGTGTTATCCTGATGTCGGGAGTTAAAGGCCAGAGATCGGCACAGATAAGGTTTGCTCTCCACCTTCCGGCGTGGTGTCGCCGTGATGGCCTCTTGGCAAATAAGTGCCAACCAGGTTCAAGAGGATCTTGCCAGGTTCAGCCTGTGATACGTTTAGGGAGCTTAAAGAAAACCTTGGCTCCCACTGCTCAAGGGCAGTTGCGACAGCTACAAACAACGCCAGAATGCCAGCATCATTGGAAGGCACATCCACCAGGCTTGGCAGGTCAGAACCAAACTCACGCAGAAAAACCCGCGTATTTTTTGGAGTTGAGAACAGCCGGTTGATGGACTGGACCACATGAGCCCAGCCAGAAACTTCCCCGCCCGTTGTCTCACTTAAGTCCTTACCGGCCATGTTCTAGCCAGCTCTTCGAGAGGTGGCCTTGCCTTTAGCAGGGGCCGGCTTCGTGGTCTTCGCGCTTACTTCTGCAAGCCGGCTACCAAGGGGCGGAAGATCAACTTGAGCCTGTTTTTCAAACAACTCAATTTCCTCGCCTTCCCGGCGATAGGTTCCATGCAAGAAGCCTGCACGCAAAACACGGTAGCGGTTTTTTTCCATAGTATCCTCCAATTAGACAGGAGCCCCGGTCTTAGATGGACCAGGTGTCACTCCAGAATGAATGTGGGTGTGGTCTATTGTGGTGCCTTCCGACTTCACATAGCCGGAGTTCAAATCCACATCGCCTGCGGCCTCAATGCCTGAAGGCGTCAAGGTGATGGACGTACCAGCAACGCTGAAAGTCATCCGCCCATCAACCAAGGTAATGGACGCATTCCCAACACTGAGCTGGAGTTTAGCGCCACCACTTGAAACGATAAATTTTGTAGCCCCAACCTGCGCCAGGACATGGTCGTCTCCTTTTGCGCTCGGTCTGGGATTGTCTTCACTTGGCAGCGCAGACCCAATGCGGGCATCGGTTAAATCACCGCTCTCACTGGTCAGTGATACTTGCTGACCAATCGAAGGCGGATTGTGGGTCTTATTGGCGCCGCTTGCCGGCTCGGTCCAGGGTAGCCAGCCCGTAAGCATGGGAGTATCTGAATCTGTCAGCCTGACCCGTGCTTTGCCTTTGGCCGCATCAACTTCAGAAATCACCCCTTCCCGCGTGCGCGAAGCAAGCCGCCGTTTGATCTCGGCAACCTCAAAATGCAGTTCAGCAATTAAGTCTGGCAGGTCCTGCGACATTGCGCGTGCTCCAAGTTACGGGGAACCGGCGCTGAGTGTGCCTTCCGGTTGTTCGCTGGAAAATGTTGCTGAAGGATTGGTCTTGGAAGCGCTGGTCAGTTTCAGGGCATCCGCTTCAAGGCCAGATAGCCCATGAAGGAAGGAAAGCCGGTCATCCTGTTCCCGACCGTTCCAGGCAAGCAAACCTTGCAAGCGCTCACATTGTTCCGGATCACTTTCAGCAAGCTTGGCTAGAAACCGGCTCCAAATCCCGGCCTCAGGCAGTGCTGCTCCTGGAACAGGATCTGCAACCAGCTCAACGGTTAGCCGCAACTGACCACTCACCAACCGCACCCCATCGCGGGCATTGCCATGGCGCAGCTCTTCACAAGCTCGAAAGTCTGGAGCAAATCCCTTAAGCAGCTCAGACCAAGGGTTTTGAGGATCAAGAAGAGCGAACTTGATTTGCCGCGTTAAGGCATCAAGAAAGAACTCAAAGTTGGGACTTGTTGCAGGCACTTCCAGCCCAACGACAACACTCTCACCCTTCTCGTTGGTCTGGGTCATCGCAGCTGTAATACCGAAATTAAAAACCAGATCCAGGTGACCATTTACGCGCAGCGAGCGACCACCCAACTCGCCCGAATTAGAAACATCCGTGTAAACGGCAATAAACGGCCCTTCCTCATCGGTGCGCAAACTTCCATCACTACTCACCTGAAGCGCCGCCACCTTGCTATCAAGGATGTTGGCACCAACTAGTGTTCCTGCTGTTTTTAACGCCTCCACGGCGCAGTGACGCAATGCAATACGGGCAAGCGACATTAGGCTTCTCCGAGTTCAAGAATAATGCGGGAGGCACCGCGATCAGAGACATCAAGGACTTCAAACCACGGGAGGCCAGCGCGGGAAAGTGCTTGCACCTTGTCCCCACTCTTTGGCACCGGCCCGTCATAGTCAGAGCGGGAAAGCTCCAAAAAAGATGGCTCTGCAGAAAGGCTGGTGCGCTCTTTTTTCGATCCCTTAGCAAGATTGAACGCATGCCCTGCACCACAGCGCAAAACCGCATTCACCGCCGTATTTTCGCGGGTAGGATCGCTGCGCTGTTCACCGTCAAGGAAAGCCAGCAAAACCGGCTCTCCCATGACGTCATCCACCTCTTCGGTGAGTTCAGCCCGAAGGTCATCAAGCTCAGACATGATCAGGCATCACTAACTCCGCTGGTGCCAGTCTGGTCCTCAGGCTTCGAGCCACCAGAACCATCACCGGCACCAGTGCCAGTAGACAGGACCTGAGCTGACTTGCCGTTCTGAGAACCAGAGTTTACAGGAGCTTCCTGCGACTTCTTCGTCTTCTCAGGCACATAAGCAAAACCCTCTGCAATCAAGTGATCGGCATAGCCTTCGGGCGCAAGAAAGGGTTTGTCGCGATCCTGGCGAAAGTCTTCATCCTTCCCCATTGATTTGCCGCTCAAAACGCTAGAGCTATAAAGAGAAATTCTCTTCTTCTTCGACATCGACGTACTCCAAAAGCCCGGCGACAAAACATTGCCGCCAGACCTTTCAATGAGATGTTGTTAGGAGGAGTTTTACAGCGTCAGCTTTCGAAGGGCTGCCGGCTGAGTACAAAGCGAAATAGCGTTGGTCTGCACTTCCAGAGACACCCCTTTTCCATTTGCCTGCGGATACTGTTTCGCATAGCGCGGCAAGCCAGGAGTGTTCACGGTCTCAATATAGTCAGCTGGTGCGAACCGCGTGATAAACAGCCCAGGAACTCCAACGGGCACAACCCGTGCCTCATTATGAGCAATATAGGCCCCACCTGCATTGGTACTGGCGCCAGCTCCTGTCTTATATCGCTCAAACGTGAAGCTGCCGACTGTAAAGGTGTCAGGCACTGCCTCGCGAAGCTGAGCTGCGCCTGCTGTCGCCAGGAACGTTTCGCGGATACGCTTGTGACCCCAGAGTTTCAGATGAAACTCACGACCAGTGTAGACGTGAAAACCGTCATAAAACGCGTCCAGACTGTCTTCAATTGAATGCTGAACATCAGTGGCGAGAAGCTCATCCACCTTGGCATCTTCATTTCCCAGATCTAGCGAAATTGATGCGGGGATAGCAATATCAAAACGCGCGTAAAGGTCATGAAGAGTTGTCCCGGATCTGGATTTAACCAGACCCTTAATCGCACCGACACGCTGATGCTCGATCGTCATATCGCAATCAGCAAGGTGACGATCCATCTTAGATGTCACCCGGTCCAGAACCTGCTCAACTTCGTTTTCACTGCCAAAGGCGCGAACGTTCTGAACTTCATCAGCCTTCACGGCATCATCACGCTGATAATGGTCGACCTCAAATGGGATCAACTTGCGCTCATCATCTCCGGTCGTCTCACCAGCTCCACCACGTGCAGTTGGCTCAATAAGCCCCAGTTTCCCATCTTTCAGTTCAACTGAAACCATCGTGGTCGTTACACTATCTTCCTCAAACAGACCAGATTTACTGATCTGCCCAGGTCGATAGGGCATCTGGTTTACAGTTGCAGTCAGGCTTTGAACCGAGAAAGCATCATCGTTAAAAATATCTAGTCCTGGCATATTCGCTGCTCCTATCGAACTTTAATGAAGGCAGCAGCCAGCTGCTCACGTTTAGCGGAAATCTTTGCGGCATCATCAACACTGCCGTCAAAAATCAGCAGGTCAGACTTCACCTCAGCTAAACCATTGACCACCAAGGCATCTGTTGGACCTGACGCAGTAGCTGTTCTAACTGCCAGAATGGCCGTTGCTGTTTCAGCGCCTTCCTTCCCGGCTTCTTCAGCTGCCGGTGACATGACGTACTCACCATTTGCAGTAACCTTGCCAAGCACTGTTCCAGCTTCCAAAGTGTCCTGCCCTTCGGCAAGAGTGACCGTATCCGTACTCAAATTCCCATGAGCGACGGACAGCAAAAAGGCCCAATTACGGGCCCCTTGAACTTTTGTTTCCATGTCGGGCAATCCTATGCCTGTTTGCGAGCAGCAAAAATGTCGGCGCGGTTGAGAGATGCGGTTGTCGTGGTCTTTTGCGAGCCATAGTTACTGGCTTGATTGCTTGAACGGAGCCGCTCTTGCTCATAGGCACTTGCCTGGGTGTTGGGCACATCACCTTCAGGCTTTTCAGTTCCTTCCGTTTTAGCAGCCTTGGCAAGCACCTTTTGAGCCTCCTCAAAGCTCGTTGAAGTCTCAAACGCGAGGTACTTTGCAAGTTCAGTGCGGCCAGTAGCTTCCTCGCAGTTGAGGATCTTACCGATGCGCTCACGCTCTGCTGTTTGAGCATCATCAGTATTGGCCTGCGTTTGGTCTGTCGTAGAGTTGGCGGAGTCGGCACCCGCCGCAGGTTGTGTCGTCATAGGCTGTATCTCCTGATTGACAGTCTGTTGTGCGACGGATGCCGCTGGAGAGCGCTGTGCCTCAGTGCTCCAGTTCATGTTTTTTGAGAGATTTTTCAGCTCTTCGGGGGCATTGCGATATAGGCAATAATTGAAAGGCGCATAGTCTTCAGCCAGGTTGCCTTCAGCAGATGATGCAAACCCCAACTCCACTGCTTCCTTGCCATTCATCCATGTCTCGGCTTCCATTAAGACAAGGATTTCTTCTTGGGTTTTACCTGTCCTTGCAGCATAAATTGCGGCAATAGCAGCTGCATCTTTTTCCAGCTTATCCGCGCGATCACGAAAAGCCTTGGCATTCCCCTCGCCCCAGCTCCAGGGCTCATGAACCATCATCTCCGCACCAGTACGAATGACAATCTCATCACCAGCCATTGCAATTATAGAGGCTGCAGAAGCGGCCATTGCCTCGACATAAATGGTGACCTTGCCTTTGTGGTCTCTCAGAGCGTTGAAACACCCATTCCCCTCGCGAACATAGCCACCGCCCGAGTTTATGCGAACAGTTATCGGATTGTCGCCTCCATGGTGCGCAAGTGCTTTCCTTACTTCAGCAGAGGTAAAGTAATCCCCCCAACCAAAGGCGCCCACGTCCCCGTAAAGGAGAAGCTCGCCCCCGTGATAAATATCAGGCATTTTTGAAAATCCTTAAAAGTTGAGTTCAGCACCAGCGAACTGAGCGAGCCCGGCGGCGAACCTTGCCGCCCGCTGCAAGGCTGCATTTGGCCTCATACTGAGCAATGAGCTTTTGCAACGCTGGTAGATTAGCGGCTGAATAAGTCACTTCATCCCGCCCGAAGCGGACGGTCTCCCGGCGACCACCAGCAGCAACAACAAGCTCAATTTTGCGAAGAGCCGTTGCAACGTCACAAGGCTGATTGATGGAAACCATGTCAGAACCGATTTTGACCTGATCACTCATCGGTTGCCCCTTGCGTTTCGTCACGGCTGACTTCCGCTACCTGCGAAGTCTTTGGCTCATAGGGTGAGCGCATGCCCGCATCCAGATATCGCCGGTGCTCGGAAAGGCGCTGTTCAAACAGCTCCTCCTCGTCGATGCCCATTTCAGAGCATTCATGAGCAAGGGATGACGTGCCATTCTCCAATCGTGTGCTGGACGCCTTCGCGCTTTTTGCATCATCTGCCGTTGGCTTGGCTGGGCCTTGCCATTGAGCCCAGGATGCTTCCTCACGCAATGCAGAATAGGCTTCATATCCGCCCTTGAACGGGATACGCCCCTCACCCACTTCTTCATCAAGCCAGCTTTCGTAAACAGCCTGATAAGTTGGAGCAGCAATGCGCTCTCGCCGCCTGGTCACAACCGGCCAAATGCTCGCATTTTCCATCCGAACACTGGAGTAAGTGGCGTTGGAATAATCCATGGTTAAGCCGCCATAGGTGATCCCGATCGCCCGCGCCATTTCCCGCCCAAGTGAACCTGAGAACGGCAAGTAATGAGGCCCTGGCGTGCCAGCCGTTTTGATTTCAAAATCTTCACCCGGCGCAATATGTGACACTGTTGGATCACTCCCCAAACTCACAGAGCTTTCAGCGGACTTATCCAAGGCGCCAAGGAGATAATCAGAAAAGGATTCTTTAAACTCCTTGCCTGCATCTGTGTCCTGCATTGCATCAATTGCAGCAAAAGCTTCTTCTGATGGCAGCTCGCTTTTCAAAACAGCGGCAAACAAGGTTTGCAGGATCGCGGTTTGCAGCGTGGCATCTTCAAGCATCTCGTGCTGGATATGCTTTCTAAAGGCAGAGGCCAAAACGGAAATCCCACGCACGTCACTTGCGCATGTGGGATCAAAGATATGCAGGACCTGAGCACGTCCAGCCAGATCGCGGGCGCTATATCTTGTTTTAACTGTTTGACCGTTTCTCGCCTCTTCAATCAGATAGGAAATCGGGCGACCATTCTCATCATGATAGACACCTTGGAACAGACGTTCATGCTCCAGTGTGTCCTGAACCAGCTTTTGCGGAGAGAACAAGCAAAGCTTTGTTCCAGCCTTTATGCCGTAACGAGCCCGCTGAGCACTGCCCATATAGTCCAGCATGCCCGTCACTTCGCCAAAGGTGATGTAATCGCGCAAAGAACAGTCAACCAGTTGAGGTAAGGTGAACTTGCCGCGCATGTCGCATTCAGCCTGGTCCCAGGCAAAACGCTTCCAGCGCTGTTTAACAATCCGGCACCATTCAGCCGTTTCCTGCGCATCATAGCCCGCAGCACTTAAATCCGGCTTTGGATTGAGCAGCAACTCAGAGCCAACAGTGTCCGCAATCACCTGATCAACGGCGCCTTTAAGCCGTCCTGAGTTTTGAATGATGTCTCGCGCTAGCCCGGCGCAGCGGCGCCAGGACAAACGAATATCATCCCGGCTGTTTGTGAGCGGTGCAGGACGTGTTGCCAGAACCCTGGACCGGGTATCGCGCAGATATCGGTTGAGGCTGCGCACTACAACTTGCCCTGCTCCCTTCTCAGTTGGAACAGGTTTGTCGCCCCGGTTAAGCAACCGACCAAGCGCTTTTAACGGTTTCGCCATTTCTCGCGCCTCTTCCTGATGCGTTCCTGCCTCTCTGCCCCTTCTTTATCGTGAGCTTGAGCTGCCTTTTTCTTTGGGTTTTCGGAGGGTGTGCTTTCCTGTTTTGCTTTCACAACTTCAGGTGAGAGCAAATCCAGATCCTTTGCAGGCACAAGCCGCTTGCGCAGCCGAGACCAGTCATTGTCAGTATTTGAAGTCAGGCCCAAATGCTCGGCAATCGCCATGGCGTAGATCCGGCAATCAAGGAAGTGGTTGTCCTTCCGGGACTTTTTCCATTCCTCAAGCAACCGGCCCTTCACCAGTTTCTGGTCAAAGTACTCAGCCGTGATTTGAAGAAAGTACTCTTCATCCAGCCATACCCCATAATGGCAGTAACCAGGTGGATCACACTCAGCGCCAGCCGCCATGCCAGACTTATGCAAGCTGCCAAAGAACTCGTGCTTAAGGCCCCATGTTCCAACAGGCCAAAGCTGCGAACCGCGCACCTTTACGCGCTTGCCTCGTTTGTTGACTGACTTCTTCTGCGGCAGTCCGATCGCAGGAACACCGCGCCCACCCTGCCCTTTAATGGCATAGGTATCAGGCCTTGCTCTGCACCAACTCAGCACCTGCTCCATGCGGCCACTGTCACCAGCATCCACCGCCAGACCATCCAGCCGGCGTTCCATGCCCCATGCGTCCTTAAAGCCTTGCTTGTAAAACGCATCCAGCTTGAGCCATGCACCCGCCTTGATGTCATCCGTTGAGCCCTCAAGAAAGTGCGCATCCACGCACCAACTTTGCCGGTCATCTCCAAAGGCCACCGCCTCCACATAGATGCCGTAGTGCTGAACGTCCGCACCGGCCACAAACAACAGGCCTTCAGCCGGGATCGTGCCGCGCTCCAGCTGTTCACGCCGCTCCATAAGCCGTTCATGTTTCGGAGCATTGCCGCGCATGGCATATGCCTTGGCGAGCACCAGATTGGTAAAGTTCTTTTTGGCTGCTTCACTTCGTTTTTCCGCGTTGATGAAGTCCCGCGCGATATCGCCGTAACTCATCATCAGCGAGCAAAATGCATCCACATGGAAACCCGGCTGGCGTCCCTCGCCCGCCTTCAAAGCAATGAACTGCCCTTTGCGAACAGCAACTACGCGCTCAGCCTCTGTAATGGAGTGGCCACATTCCTCACAAAGGTATGTGCTTTCCTCTGGATCTTCGCGATTTATCTGAAACCCGCTCCAGTCCTGCCGTTGCTCAAAGTCACAGGACGGGCAGCAAATATGCCAAAACCGTTGGTCTGAGCGCTTGAAATCGCGATCGATACGGCAATGACCCGGACCTTCTCCATCGTCATCACCGCTATCATGTTCCGGGGTAGAAAGAGCAAAGATCTTATAGGACTTCTCACGACGAAATGCGGTAAAGCGCCCAAAGAAAAGCTCTTCAGGATCGCCGCCATTGTCCGTCTCTTCCCACTTGGAAACTTCGTCTTTTACTCCATACTTGATCGTCTTGGAGGAAAGATCCATTTCCGAATTGGCATTGGCAAGCGACAGTGCGCCACCTGGGAACTTCTTCTCAAAGGTGGTCGAACCTTTACCGCTGCGGCTTGTAATCGGTTCAATCACCTGCTTGGATGTGCGCTTCTCCCATGCCTCAATCAAAGGCATGATCTTCATGGAGTTGGTTTCTTTCAGCGCCTGATCGCCTGGCACAGCGTACAGAATATTGTCGGGTGCGTTTTCCGCCAGGTAGATGCTCCAGGAAAGCCCCAGGATAGAAACACCGGTCTGCTGTGATTTGCGAACACAGACATAGTTGCAAGGGTGATCAGCAGACAGACACGCGGCGATTTCCAGCAAATACGGAGCGTCTTTTGCATTCCAAAGCTCTCCACGTCTTGGGCCGTCCACCAGCTCAATGTTTTTGGGAAGCCATTCGTGAAACGGCAGTGGCTTTTTAGGGCGGATCGTTCTTGCAAGCACTCGCGTAACGAGGCGAGCTGCACCATAAACTCTTGTGTTTGCACCTCGCAAACTTCCCAAAGTTTCCTGCATGGCTCACCTGTTATCGTTAGAGTTCCTCCTGTTGCTCCCCTGCAAGCATGAGTTCTTCTGCACTGGCTTCAGCCCCGACCACACCCTCTGGTAGGTCATCAAACTGTGGTGCTTCCTGAAAAGCAGCTTCCATTGCTTCGGCAATCTCCTCTGCAACTTCAAAGGCAGCATCCTTCAGCGCCAGACGCAGGCCATGGACACCATCCTTGGTGACACGCGCTGCCAGGTCATCCGCTCGATTGGGAAGCCGCGAAACAACGGACTTAATCTCGCCTCCCATTTTGGCGAGCGCATCTTCCATAAGATCGCGGCGCACCAGTGCTCCAAGCTCTTCCTGCATTGCAAGCCGGAGCCGAAGCACCTTAAGCCATGTTTCCTGACGCTTACCTTCGTTCAAGCTTTGCGGATCGGCACCGGGTGCTGCCGGCATACTCCCCTCTGTCGAGGGCTGGCTTGTTGGTGCCGTTGGAACAGCGGGGAGCTTGGTGGTCGTTTTCAGCGGATTAGAAAATCGGGAGCGGATGTGATCATAGTGGGCAAGCGAAAAGCATGTGATCCGCCCGCGCCCATCCCGCTCAACTGGCAAGTTATGATTGTCTGCGTAGTTGCGCACGTTTTTTGAAACAGCTGATTTGGAGACCCCATCCCGATCGGCAACCTGCACAAATGTTGCCATCACCAGTGGTGCATCTTCGTGCATCTGAAAACCTCCACTTCTGGCAACCTTGGCAACCGGTTGCTGGCAACTCTAACAACCCTGACAACTCAATTTTTCAATCTGTAAAACTGACGAAACCCCGGGAGCTGCGCCCCCCGCGGGGAAAGGGTGTTTTGTACGGTCCCTTTTTTTCTCAGCCGCCGCCGCGCCCTCAAAGGGATCGGAGCAGCCGGTCGATTTCGTGTTCCAGACGAGGCCGCAGCTTTTCGTCAGCGACGCTTTCGAGCACGTCCATAAATTCATCTTCGTGGTTTTGAACATCGGCGGCGGGGTTCGGGCCCCACAGCTCGCGAACTGGAAGGCGTGCTGCGCTTGATCGTTTGAATACTCCGGCATGACCAGAGGCCATCGTGGCAAGAAATGTGCCTTGGTGTGTTCCCCAGTTGCGAACAGATACACCATCCCGTGTCTGGCGGACGCTCCCCAGCTGGTAGAGCGGTATCCAACCGGAGCGCATAATAACACTGGCGGTATCAGCTCCTGTGTTCACCGCAATGGTTACACTGCGAATATCCTTTTGCCGCATTCCTGTAGATGCTGCGGACTTTCGAATGACACGCGTTTTGGCAATTGCTGTCGTATGTTTGAGGGCGCGAGCAATGGCCTTTCCTTTGATATCACCGGGCAAGTTACCAAGCCCCCGTATGAGATCATCCAGGTCTCGTTTGTCGAAGTTGACGGTGAACATATTGAGGCCTTAGGAAACAAGCGATGTGTCACTTCTCAATAAAAAACCGCCCTGCAGGTTGTCCCTCAAGGCGGTCTTCTTTCCGCTGTCAGGCTGTCAAACGACGCGGGTCATTTCAAGTCGCGGAGCTCATTTGGAGCAATCTCACAGCCTTCCGATCAAACTCAGGTGCTTGAAACTTCTTGAGTTTGTGAGTTTTCAACATCGGTAGCGCACCGCTTATGATTTCGAGCGCTGCGCACCAGTAGGTGTAGGTTTCCAGCAAAAACTCTTCCAAATCACTCTCAACGGATACCACCTGCAGCTCACAGGCCTGCCCGACGCGGCAGCCCGGTCCGTCATAGTCGTGAGGCTTTGGCAGTTTTGTACCGGGACGAACAAAGAGCTCCTCACCATCAACCCGCCAGTAGCTCATCACTGTGCGCCCGGTCCGATCGCGCTTTTCCTGCAGCTTGCTGCCACTCAGGGCTGGTTTCTCCGGCTGTGTCCGGTTTGCGCCGTAGTAGATCAGCAGGCCAGCGGCATAGGCGCAATCATCGGATTGAGCTGCAAACTCCTTCACCGCGCCATGCACGGCCTCGGCATCCGGATGCAGCTCCACACGTGAGCGCCCGCCGCCATCCACGAAGGTGCGCAGATGCAGCAGCTGCTCAAGTGAGTTCAACGCACACCGGACGTCGAAGTGCCGCGCCTCATCATCGCTCACGATATCCAGATGAGCCTTCTGCTCGCCGTAGGTCCAGTCCAGCAAGCTGACTAGATCAGTCCTGCGGACTTCGTTCTGCTGTGCCTGCTCTTGTTTGAGCCGGCCAATGTATTCCGGTGATGCGCGCAGCGTTTGAACCATAATTGATCTCCTGCGAGTGTTCCGAGGGTACCGCGAGTGTTAAAATCAGACCCTCGCGGCCATTTTATCTTTTAATATCAATTGTTTTTATAACCCTCCGCGAGGGTTCAAGGGTTAGTTGACTAATTACGCATATGAGAAGTCTTTTCCTTAAAAGCTATTCCCCATTCCCCTATATATGCGCAGGCGCGCGATATACCCTCGCGCCCTCGCGGCTATCCTCTAACCCATTCACGGCTTTACGAAATCCGGCGCGAGGCACACGGCGCAACCCTCGCGCATACCCTCGCACCCTCGCGGGCTCAGATACACTCATCCCATAGGCTCCCAACTCATCGTTTCAGAACACATCTCGGCTGGCAGGTTGAAGCGCACATTGGCGTACTTGCGGATGCGGGTCATCACCTTGCGCATGCCCGGTTTCTTCGGTAGTTCGCGCCCTAAAGCTGTTTCCGTAAAAGGCTTTAGGCCGGAGATTTCAGACCACTTCTTATAGGTGTCATACATGGCGCGGCCAGTGATGGAGGGCTCGTTCGGGTCCTCTCCCGGCGGCTCGGCAAACTCCAGACAGGCATCCACAAATTGCTGTATCGGGTCCAGCTCGGTCTTGTAATCCTGCGTCAGGCCTTCCACGGCTGGAGGCACATCCAGCCCTTCCTCCATGTAGATCTGCAGCCCCTTCAGCATCCAGTTGAGAATGCCCGATCGCTCAGCCTCAAACTCGGCCAGCACCTCGGCCATCGGTCGCTTCTGCTCTTCGCTGATGCGCACCGACCACGGCACGATCAGCAAACGCCGCCAGATGCCATAGTCATTGCCTTTGATGAAGGGCTTGTCGTTACCACTCATGATCGCCTTGAAGATCGGCGTCATATCAAAGAAGCCCTGATGCAGCCGGCGCACCTGCATGGGCTCACCACCCGTTAGCGCCTTGATCAGCTCTTCCTTCACCGCCTCACCCTTTGGCAGCTCGGAGACACGCACCAGCCGTTTGCCCACCAGCGTTGCCAGATCCGGCGTGGCCTGGTCACCGCGCCGCTGTCCTGTGCCCGTCACACTTTCCGGGTTCAGCTGACCGGCATAATCACCCATCAGCCCGCAGATCGCCTCCACAAAGGTGGATTTGCCATTGGCTCCATCCCCATAGAAGAACAGCAGCTTTTGCTCTGCTGTCAGCCCGGTCAGGCAATAGCCGGCATACACCTGCAAAAAGCGCTGCACGCCAACATCGGGCTGGAAGAAATCCAGAAACGCCTGCCACTGCGGGCATTCTGCTTTGGGGTCAAAGTTCACCGGTGCGCATTTGGAAAGCCGCATGGCTCTGTCGTGGGCCACAGAGTCCGGCACCATCACCTGCCCGCCTTCTCCATCAGGTTCAGGATGCAGCTGCAGCGTGGCCGTGCGCGTGTTGAACACAAGGTCGTCTTCGTCCATTTCCTCTGGCGCATAGGTCACATGCGGCAGGGCCTGTACAATCATACCTTTGATCTTGTTGGAATTGCCGCTGGAAACTGCAAATTTTTTACGCGCAGTCCGCCTGCCGGAGCGGGCCTTTTTCACGTCCTCCGCATCCTTCAGCAGGGCTTCCTGCTCTTTGGTCAGCGCCGCTTCTTCTGCCAGACGAGGCACCGCCTTGGCTTTTTCCAGCACCAGCTCCTCCCAGGGCTCATAGCCAAGGTAGTCGAGCTCTTCTTTGATCAGCTCTGCCGTACGCTGCGCATAGCGGGTCATCACTTCCTCGCCGCCGGTCAAATCCCAGTGGGTGCCTTTGAAGGTGTAAAACCCCACCTCCCGCACATGCAAAAACTCCTCGCCAAAATGCTCCCGCAGCCGCTTGGCATTGCCCGTATCATTCTGGTCATACAGGGCGCAGCGCGAGAGTTTTTCGGCAAACTCGGTTGAAAGTGGGGTGATGAGGGGATCGTCGCTTGGCTGCATCGCACCCTCAATCGCCTGGCTCATGGTGCTCATGCCGCATCCCTCCCGTTCGCCAGTATCCAGTCATTCATGTCCATGCCCAATGGCGGCCATAAGATTTGCGCTGAACGCTCCTCAAAGCGCAGGCGCCGCACAGCGCGTTCCAGCTGAGCTTTCAGCGCCTCAAGGTCTTTGGTGTCACTGTCGGCCAAAACAATCATGGACCGCGCCTCAAATGGTAAAAACGCCCGGGCGCTGGCCATGTCCGGTTGCCGTGATGGCAACAGGTGGCCAGTACGCACCGGATGCGGCTCGCAAATCCCGTCTGGTTTGCCAGAGCCCACCAGATTGCCAAGCGAGCCCGCACACCAGCACGAAAGGCCAAAGGGCGCACAGGACAGGCAGGTCTCAATGCCCTCACCCACGCCCATCACAGGCGCAGGCGGGCCAAGCCGCAAACTGGTGCCCATATACGGTCCGCGGATCTTTTTGGCCGGCAACCGCAGCCCATCCTCAAGGCTTAGTTTAATTTTGCCGCTTCCATCTGCATTCAGCCAGGTCTGGTGCACTGCTGCAAACCGGCCCTGCTTGTTTTGAAAGGCCGCCAGCAGCGCAGGTCCGTGATGGATGATCTCGAAGCGCCCCTTCGCAGTCTCTGCCCAATACGGCAGATCCGCAGCAAACCGCAGCACCGCGCCGGGCAACGGGATGTCACCCAGCCCCCGCGCCTCGCGCAGGTAGGTTTCCGCTACACTGCCGGAAAGCTCTGTCCCCGCTGAAAAGATTTTGTAGGCCGCCTGACGCGCTTTTTCCTGTGTGGTGGCTGTGCGCGCAGCCGCAAGCACCTTGTTGTCCTGCACCAACTTTTGCTGTTTGTCCTGCCAGCGCTGATCACGGGCAATCTGTGCCCCGCCCAAGGCTTCAACCGCATCAGCAAAGCTGGAAAAGCCCTCAAACTCCATCATCCAGTCGATGATGGATCCGGAGCGGCCACAGGCGGTGGAATAGCAACGGAAACTGTTGCTGACAGGATCAAGCACAAAGCTGGCATTGCGATCGTCATGGTCGGGAAACGGACATTTACCGGAATACAGACGACCAGATTTGCGCAGCGTGGTATGGCGGCAAATGCGTCCATAAAGATCCGCAGATTGCTTCAACCGCAACAATTCGAGAGTGGAATACCGCATCACACCAACCTCCCTTGTTTGGGTGGTCGTGGCGGCGGAGGCGTGCGTTTGGCAGCCTCAACATCCGCTTCATACTGCTTGGCATGCTCCGGACAAAACCACAACTGCTGACGCTTGCCAGCATCATCCACGGTGTAACCACGGGAACCCCAGTTTGTGCAGCCCTCCGCCATGCAAGGATGCTCGGAGTGGCCTGCGACCGTTGTTCTGGGGGATTTACGGAGATCTATCTTGAGGGTCATGCGGCACACCTCTCAACTGGAGCGTGCATGAGTGAAGAGACTCTGATAGAGCGACAACTGGCAAGATTGAGGGCTAAATGGAAAATCAGCGTACGTGGAATATTATCATTTTCAGCATCTTGGGAGCAGCTGGTAGCGTCTTCCTCAGCATATTCATTTTGGATTTTCACATTAGTAGAGCTGGTCTTTGTGCAGGCATATCCATTGACGAACCATGGGCTTGTACCCGCGAATGGATCGGCGCGTTGAGTGGCTGGGCAGCTGCATTTGCAGCAATAGCAGCTGCCGCGTGGGCTGGATACAAGGTTCAAAAACAGATCACTGAAGCACAGAAGACAAACAGAATTGCTCTCCAACCAATCTTTGCTGAGAGTATCGGTTGGATGGCTCGCGAAAAGGAGATTTTGCTGAAACTGAATCGTGAAAGCTCCCTGCCTCACGAAGTTAAAACACAACTTGAAATTTTTCGCTCTGCGCTGGTTGCAATCTACTCTGTCACTTATCCCAACGACATTGCCCGCAACGAGGATCGGCTCAAACGCGTATGTGAAGAAGCTTGGACTAGACTCTCCAAAAGGCGTGACTGCTTTGTTAGAAACCAGCACTATTTTGATGCCGCAAAATTCCTTTCTATCGACTTGCAAGAAGCCAGAGATACCCTTGTAAAGGTTAGCGAGAGGGAATTTGAAGATTGCAAAGATTTTTTTGCGCGGGCGACAAAGTTGATAACTGATCCGGCGATCAAAAACTCTGAAGCGCCGCGATCCGCAAGCATTACTCAGGCTCATGATTTGATCAACTCGTTGGATGAGTTTTTGAGTTCGGAGGAGTTTGAGACAGCTGAAGATAAGAGAATTAAGTTTCTGAACGAGTATTGGCTTGGATTTAAAAAAGAATATGAGCCCATTAGAGAGAAAGCATATGGGATCATTCATCTTGTTCAAAACGTAGATGACAAAAAGTGAAGTTGCATTTTGATAACGCTGCCTCAAAAGAAGACATAAGACATTGTTTGCCTTCACATTAACGGAACAGATCGCATGGAACGGAAAGTTTGGAACCACTTGATCGCTATTACATGCGGCACCTTCATGAGTGTTGTATTTCTTGCGTGCTTTTGGTCTCAGAACCTCACCCACATCTTGAGCGATAATGTTCTTATTTTTTTCGAACCACTGCACATCGCTGACGCTGAGTTGATTGACTGGATCGGAGCGACAAGTGGTTGGGCAGCCGCTTGTGCGGCTGCAGTAGCGGCATACTTTGCCTACAATGGGGCTGTTACTCAAATTCAAAAGCTCGAGAAGCAAATAGGAGAAGCGCAAAAAGCAAATAAGATTAACCAAGCACAACATGTGCCAGATGTAATGCAATACTGCTCTCAAGAACTTAGATCGATTGACTTTGTGACACGCTGGTTGAAAGACATGAGAGATGTTGGTTGGAGAGATGACCAACAGAAACAGTTGCTTTCGAACTATAACAATATTTGGTTCCTGTTCTTTGAGCAAAACGAGAATGCGGCAAAGTATAACCCTGGGGCTTCCTATCAAAAGAGACAAGAATTCATTCAGAAATACCAGTTTTTGTGGGCGTATCATTTGATGATTTCTGAAGCGTATAATGGAGCTCCAATTCCTGACCATGATGTTGCCATCGATGCTTTCTCGAGTGTTCAGGCTGAATACGCTAAATGTCTCAAATCGAAACAGAAAGATCCATTTGCAAAGGAGATTCAGGAACTGGAAGACATGTTGATTGCTTATAAGAACAGTCTCCCTGACAATTGGATTGAACAGTTGCATGAATGGCGAGAGAGTGTGGTCATTAAGTATCCTGATGGGAGCAAGCATCACCCCACCTCCTTCACCCGAAGCCCACGATAAGTCACAATGCGGGCTTTGTTTTTCAGGAAGTTGTAGTCCTGTGAGAGGTGGAGCATGGCGCGACCGAAGGCGGTCTCGGTGATGATGGGGTGGCCTTCTGTGTGGGCCCAGTCTTTGTAAGCCAGGAACATGGCTCGGGCGGTCTTGGTGTAGTCTGGATCCAGTTGGCATCCCTCCTCGATGAAGGTGCGCAGTTGCTCTGCTGAGGATGCGACAATGCCGGTTGGAATTTCGGTTTTGCGTGGGGTGAAGGATGAGACCATGGGCAGGTCCAGCTTCTCCCAAAGCTCGCAGGCAGCGCGTGGACCGGAGATTTTTGCTGCGATCTCCACCAATCTGGATTTGTTGGCAACCTCGGTCAGGCTTCCAAGATCAGCGCGATCAACCAGCCTTTCATTGCTTACTGTGTATGCCCCAGTTTTGCGGATGCTCGGCAGAACGTCGTGTGCGAGCCAGCGCTTAAAGCGCTCTGCTTCTGGTTTGCGCGAACGGAAGATCAAGCGATAGAGACCGGGTTCAGATATGATAGTCATCTGCTGATCTCCAGAGGGGGTGCCTACAGTATAGGTACCCCTCTCATCTTCATCGAGCAGATCAATCGAGTTGCGGGCCTTCTTAATGTCTAGGCAGGTGCAAACATCTTTGCCTACGAACCATGGTTCTCCCTCCAGTTTCACAATGCGAACCAGATTATCTTCAAAGTCCATGTTGATCAGGTTACTCATGAAACTGCTCCTCAATTTTGCTGTGCGATGGTTTCATCAAGGGGGCCCATACTATGGGCCCCCTCGGCAATCAGATCAGTCATGCCGCTGCTCCCCGCTCGGCAGCTTCGATCAGCTGCATCAGGTCGTTGAAGGTGGAGATGTAGTAGAGAGGTTGGGTTTCGCGCGGGTTGTTGGGGCTGACTTGGTTTTTGCCGAAGGACAGGCCCTTTTCTGTCAGCAGTTTGAAGCGCTTTTCCTTGCCACTGGTGGAGGTGCGGGTGCGCTCCTCCAAAATGCCGAGGTCCAACAGCACCTTGTTGACGGTGCGGGCTGAGCGGGTTTCTCCAATTTCCTTAAGCAGAGTTGTGAGCGCCAGACAGGCTCTCTCATTGACATAGTCTGGCAGCATGTTGGTTGCGCAGCCGTGGTTGTTGGCCACGGTTTCAATCATCTTCAGCTTGGAGCTGTCAGACATGGCAAGCGCCCGTCCTGCTGCTTCTGCAACAGCCATTTCCATTTCAATGGAGATGACCTGCGGAGCCCTGTCATAATTGCTGGAAATAAGCCGATCCCGATACTCCAGAAACGCTTCAACGAGCTTACGTTGACCTTCCTTTGATTTCCGGCCACCAATGAATGGCATTGCAATCAACGCCGCCTTTTCTGACAGCTGATACATCGGCTGCTCTTTGTTCTGTGCGTTGAGGTAAGAGGACGACGCAAATTCCCGGAGTCCTATTGTCCCCTCATTAATCAATCCCCGCACGCTTCTGAGCACTTCGTCATGCCGACGCGCAAACACCTCCGCAATCACCAGTGTGTCCGTTACAGGCTTACCATTTTCAATTTTGATCAGATGCTGCATTCCGAAACTCCTTTGACTGGCAAAAGCACGCGGGTGGAGTGCCACGCGGATTGGGTGTGGGTGAAAATCTCTTTGTGGTGGGTGAGAAGAAGGGATTGCAGGGTCACAATGGACTGCACCGCCTCGCACTGATGGGGAGGCAGGTTGTTGCCGAGCGCGTTCATGGCGTGCAAAAGCGCGCCAAACTGGGCCACAGCTAAATCAATACTTTCAAGGGAATTCCGTAATTCGCGGCACGCACGTGTCGCGTTATCTGCCAGTACTACCATGGCAAACCTCCTCGAGTCAGAATATTTCCGACCGCTGGAGGTACCAATCTCTGGCGGCCAGACGAACAGGATTGGTACTACCACCCTCAAGGCAAGTGGCGCGCGTAAGCGCTCCCGCCCGTCTGACCATGAAAAAGCCGCGATCCAACAGGAAACGCGGCGCACGACGAGCGCCAAGAGTTCGGAAGGGGTACCAATCCCCGCACGCCTTTGTGTGACGCGCTCACTGGCAAACCACCAGCTGAGCGGAATCATGACCTGATTTGTACCTGTTGTCAACGAGCTCGGAATCGCGGATAGGTTGCGGATGTAATAAGAATACTGATCCAGAGGCGCTTGTAGATGTATAGTAGACAGGTTGTTACACCAGAAACGTTGGATTTCCGTGACTACGATGAAGCGCAGTGGAACTCTTGGGTCGAGCAAACTCAAGGAGGTTTCCCGAATATTTGGATTGATTTGAGTAATGCAAATTTTGAAAAAGCAATAATATCCGGTGCGTCTCTCGTCCGAACAATTATCAGCAAGTCTGAGTTCATGCAGACCAGCTTCGTCAAAACTGACATGAGTGAAGCCAGTCTCGATTTCTCCACTTTCTTGAACGTCTCTTTGGAAAACGTCAGTCTTGAGCGCGCTAACTTGGAGGCTTTTCAATTTAGAAGTGGGCGAGGTTATCAGGTTAAGTTCACCGACGCAGACGCGAGGCGGGCTGAGTTTGATGACGTGACCTTTGAAGACGTCGATTTTACTAAAGCAAACCTCGAAGCCACGACATTCTTGCTTTGCAGACTTCGTTCGCCTGTTTTTACTCAAGCACGATTGGCCAATGCCGTGTTTGAAGATTGCACTGGAGTTGAAGCCAAGTTTCGCATGGCTAAATTGCAGAATGCACGTATCGTTTCCTGTAACTTCGTAAAGGCAAATTTTAACCGCGCTCGGCTTAAAGGTGCCAACCTTTCGGCAACAAATTTTGAAGGCGCAAACTTCAGATTTGCCAATCTCCAAAACACAACATGCACTGATACCAATTTTAAAGATGCAGATCTCAGAAACGCGATTTTGACCGATACCAATCTGCTCGATACAAATCTGACTAACGCCGATCTGCGCGGTGCAAATCTCGTCGGCTCCATTTATCAACGAAGTCAACTCAGAGCCGCAATTACTGATGAGACAACGGTTTTGAATGACGAACAAAGCCCTGAGCAAAAACCGAGCGTATTGGGAGTAGATAAATTTCCGCTGGTTTTTGGCAGCGAAGAGGACCCTAGCACGTCTAATAAAAGCAAAACCAAAGAGACGATTGCAGAAGCTGCATCCTCTGAGGCTGTGTCCGAAAGCGTAATTGCACCCGCTGATACACCAGATGCAATCTCCGAGAGTTACGCAGTAGATCCACGCGCGAGCTCCCCAGAAGAGCCCGATGACTTCCACAAAAACTATCAAATTATGCGAGTTACCACACCGATCTCGTTCACTAAAGCTGATGGAAGCGAACAAAGGGTCATCCTTGAAAGTGTTGCAATCGCAATGAGAGGCAAAGGAAACAGCCTGAGTTTGCTTTTTGACCAAATTCGAGATGACTTGTTTAAAGACGAAGATTTTGAGGTGGATATAACCGGCAAGACTTGGTTTGAAGGTCTTACTAAGGATTGGCTCTCCAAAGATGAGATGAATGACTGCTACAATGCTGTTCGGAGTTCGATGGAGTTTGAAAATGCCGTTCCGTATTTTGGTAGTTTGAAAAACCTGACACCCAAACAGATGGCGGGCCTCGTCACGTTTGTCTCTACAGTTGGCTTGAAAGCATACACGATCGGTGTCTTGGCACTGGGGTCTTCCATTATTTTCCTTAGGGTTTGCGAAGCATCGGGAGAAGGACTTGCGGACATAATTCGAGCGAAGTGTCAGCAAGTTGTTAGACGTATCGAGGCTAAGGACAAGGAGCTGGAAGACAACTAGATGACCACCTTGCCCCCTGCTCCACCGAAACCTTTCCGCTCCTATTTGCCAGGACAACTGCGTGGGTTTGGGTTTGTTTTTGCGGGTAATTTGTGGAGCCTGGGCGTCTATCTGATTTATCAGGGTAGCGCGTTGCGGGACTGGTTTCTGGCCGGGTTTCTCTGGATTGTTGGGGCGGTTCTCGTTTACTGGCTGGCAACACGGATAAACCCCGTTTTCAGCCCGCTCAAAGCCCTGCTGGTCACCCTGTTCTTTCAAGTGCAGATGTTCGCCGCCATCGCGTTCATCCGCATTAGTCTGGCGGATTTCAAGATTGAGGCCCTCAACCAGCTGACCATCACCCAAATGGTTCTGGCCGTCTACATCCTCATGATCCCCATAACCCTCCTCACCGCCTTCATAAGCTGGGTGAGGCAGAGTTGACCCTGCTCTGAGCGCCTGACCCATCACGCAGCAACCCTCCAATTGCCATTGGACGACCAGCATCCTCTGGTTGAAGACTCAGGGACGCACAGCCTAGTGTGCAACGCAGTTACTTTATGCAGTTTTGAGAGCTGAGATTGATGTCTACATTTGGCAATAACCATCTTACTGGCGTTGACATTGTGAAGGTCACACTGATCTGTTTTGTTGGCATTATTTTTTTGGCGGTACTCTTCTTCGTGATCTTTCCGCCAGGCGGTTTCTTTCCTTTTTGGGGAGGCCCAGAAGCTAACCGAGCTGAAGTTCTTAGAAATATTGGATTGTCTCTTCTCGGTGCAGTTGGTCTGCCGTTCGTTATTTGGCGTAGCATAACCGCTCACAGAGAAGCCCTGCATTCTGCTGAAAATCTTCGGCTGTCTGAGCGAGGTCAAAATATCGATCGAATGAAAAATGCATTTGAGTTGTTGAACTCTGAACTCAGGTTCAGCAGAGAAACTGGCATAATTATTCTGAAAGAAGTTTTCGCAAGCGCTGATGAACTTAGCAAGCTTAGCAACATTCAGGTTATGACTAGCTACTTCAACGACAAATGCAGAGTTGAAAAGAATAAATGGCTGCGAGAGATCGATGGAATTGATAATGAAGGCGAAATTACACGGATGAAAAATAGTCGTGTCCTGCGGCAAGACATTACTCTCGCACTGGAAACGCTGAGCTTTCTTAATAGAAGCCTTCACACTGAGCTGACAAAATCGGTTTCTTTGCAGCTGCAAAAAGCTTATCTTTGCAACTACCCAGGTAGTCAGAGCACCCTCTTCCTCTCCAATGCAGACTTGACCCAAGCAGACATGGAAAATGGACAGTTTGCGGGTACCTATTGGACTAAGGCGACATTGAGTGGAGCAGATTTGCGATCTGCTAACCTGAGGGGTGGCTTCTTCGAAGAAGCTAAGTTGATACAGGCGCTTATGCAGCGCACTGATTTTAGAAACGCTAAGCTGCATTATGCTAACTTCGAAAATGCCATACTTGTCGATGCCTGCTTTGTGGGTGCTGATCTTTCGGAAGCCAATTTCACTGACGCGGTAGTTGTAGGCGCGCTTGTGGAGGAGCAATGGATGCACCTGTTTACTGAGGTTCAACGACGCTCTCTCAATATCGTAGATCACGTTGGAAATATTATCCGACCATCCTCTAGTGAAGATCTTCGCTCGCAATCCGCCTAACCCCCTCACGCCACAGCCCTCCGTGCATTCAGCAGTTCGCTTGGGCGTGGTGCGCCTACCTGAGTGCAGTAGCGGTTGACCGCTCGGCAGACGACGTGGACGCTGACGCCGGAAGCGTGTGCGATGCGCTCATAGTTCCAGTCGAACTGGCAGCTGAGGCCGTAGTAGAAGCAGCCGCGGCAGAAGACATCCTGCTTTCGTTTGCTGTTTGAGGTGAACAGGCGGCCCACGGGCACCTTGCAGGTTTTAGCTACACCGGATGCAAAGGTCCGGACGTCCTCCGGCAAGGCCTTAAACAGTCGGATTTGCGGGGGGAGGTCGGCATCCCTGCTCTGCACCGGATAGAGCGCCACACCGCCCGAAACAGGCACACCAGACAGGATGATCCGTTCAGCTGTCTCTGTCTTGATAACGTTCTCCACGTCACCCTCTGAGCAACCATAGATGCCTGCGATGGCGCGGAGGCTCATGTTGTTGAGGTGGTGCTGCACAATTCTGCGCCGGATTTTGGGGGACTGGATCATCTGGCCGGCTCCCTCTCAATGGCTTCGCAGGTTTTGTCCAGCTTGACGGCCACGCTGATCAGCTCGGCAATTTCTCTGCGCAGGTGGTGGCGTTTCACTTCATCGGCTGTGACTTTGCCATCATCCTTCAGGCATTCAGCCACGCGGGAGAGAACATCTGAGAATTCCTTTGAGAGCTGACCCATGTTGCCGACCCAATCCGGCTCTGCCGCTTCCCGTGGGAGTTTGACCAGCGTGTGGCCGCTCATGCGTGCCAGGATGCGGGTGAGCACGGGATCTGCGGCCTCGTGTTCCAGATCGGCAATCACGTCCACCGGCATGGCGTCATGGCTCTGCTGGTTGCCATAGCGGGAGAGCTGGCACGGTGCGACGCGGGTGACCATACTGGCAGCTTCCACACCGCCATTCAGCTTCACCAGAGCTTTGGAGTAGGCAAACAGGCGGGAATAGTCAGATTCCGGCAGGGTGCGACTGGTTTGTGAGCGGGACATGCAAAACTATCCTCAAGTGTTTCGCTGACAGCGCCGGGGCAGTCTTGCAGACTGCCGATCCAAAGCAGCGGAGCTGAGCTGATGCAGGCAAAGAAATGGAATTTGGAAAAACTGGAGCGCGATGCTGAACGGCAGCAAGGCCATGGCCGGCGACAGATGCAAAGCGCCCTCGCCGCCTGCCGGTTCGCTCGTTGTTTTGCCGGAAGGATCAGAGCTCGATCTCATGAATCCGCTCCTGACGGCAAAACTTGATGAACAGCACCAGGCCTCTGAGTGAGGAAAGCCGGATATCGGCTCCGGTGCGCAATCGCAAATGCAGATGAGGATTGCCGACAGCCCGCTGACCCAGCTGCGCAGGCGTCATGTCAAACTCGTTACAAGCCATGTCGATGAGCTTGATAATGTCGGCTCTGGTGGGAAGTTTGAAGTCCGCTTCGCTGATCTCGGATCTTTCCGTCTGCATACCAAATCACCTCCAATGAAATCGAGGTCAGTATGGAGTATACTGCGAACAAGTCAACGCAGTATTGTGCGCTAGACGAAACGAAATGCATGGATTATTATCCGCGTATGGAAACTTGGCGTAAAAACCTTAAAGATCAGATGGATAAGAAGGGCGTAACTGCACGCGCCCTCTCCTTGGCCATTGGAAAAAGTCCTGATTACGTCAATAAAATGCTGAAGAACTTCACGCCGACCATCGAAGTATTCTCCGCAATTTCGCATGAGCTGGGCAGCAATGTCGGTGATTTGTTTTATGGCTCCGATGGGCCGGATCACTCTCAGCTTATCAAGGATTTCAATCAGTTAAGCGACGATGACAAGAAGGTCATTCTCCGCATGATTGACGGCTTCTCCCAAAAGTAAGCACTTTAAGACTGCCCGTCAGCCCTTGATCTTTCCCTCAGGCGCTCAATTTCTATCGCTACCTTCACAAGCTCAATGGATGACAAGGTCCTGATTTTCTCAGCGAACTTAGCGTCCTTGTTTTTGGTGTCTTCCTGTAGTCCAGCCAATGCCTTCACAGCCCCAGTGCTAATTCCACTAATCCAATGAATGGATCTCTCATTGCACAGGCTATCTACCGATTTGCAGGGAACACAAGTCAAAGGGCGAAAAATTGAAGAGCAGCGAATTTTAATTGATAATCAGTAATTTGAGCGATTTCTACATTCAGGCTGAATTGATTTCATTTAAGAGCGCCCCACTTAACCTATTCCCTTCCACTGAAAGGCTAACTTCCCGTCTGGGCGGGTAGTCCATGCACGATTGCGCTCAGCTAAATGATTATTGGTTATGCGCCCCTGGGCGCAGTGCTTGTCCACAAATCATGTGCACAATTTTCCATACCGCGCCGCTCCATCTGAACGATCGAGATACTGATTCACACCCATGAATGCGTATTATAATCCATTTTGATATTGACATAGGGATTATAATACGCATCAATTGGCGTACTTAATTGATCTGATTTGGGTGTAATGAAGCGCCTCTAATATGGATCACAGCATTCATTTTCAAACTGATAGTCACCTGTCCTGCAGAACCCCTCATGTGGCAGGTGACTGGCGCGGGTGCTGCCACCAACACATGCACCCGCGCCATCCTTTTCACGGTGGTTCAGGAGATATCTACATGAGCTCTCATCTGAGGCTGATTACTCAAGATCCCGTTGCGCCGCTTCAACCAGGTCAAGCAACATCAGCCAGCGCTGCAGAGCAACAAGGCCACAAACTGCTCGACCAGATCTCTCCAAGCTTTGGAGAGATCGCCCTGAAGCGCGAGGACCTGAAGCTGGTTTTGAAGGATACGCCGGATGATGGACCAGCGATCGTTGCACAGATCCGCAACCTGCAGGATTTTTACCGCGACGGCTGGCAACTCTGCCAGCAAACGCTGAACAAGATGGGGCGGGGTTAGAAATGACGGACACAACATGCCTCATTCCATTGCCAGAGCGGTGCTACATCAATCTGCAACACCCAGCCTCATCAAAGCTGACTTGGCGTTCAGTGGGCGTTGTTTTGGGCCGCGTGGCAGCCCTACCCAATCTTACAGATGTTTTTATCTCTCAGGCGCAGTTCAATCTACTGGCCTCCCGCTTCACACCGCGTCCGTTGCGCCCGCTGATGATGACCTCCGGCCTTCAGGTCATTCTTGCCAACCTTGCCTATGTGGAAACGGACTGCGACAGCGGCCAGACCACACTCCAGAGACCGCAAGGCGGCCTGTGTGAGCTTGCAAAAGCGCTTGGAGCACTCATTCCGCGACCGCGGCAGATCAGCATGGTTGAAACCGCCAAGCTGGAGGAGATCCGCCGAGCCGCGGTGACAACCACCCTCAACCAACTCTCTCGCAGATGCGTATCAGGCCCAACCTTGCCTCTCGCCTCCACCATCAAACCCAAGAGCCCCGAAATGGCAGCAATGGATTGGGCGGACGCGATGGAAGAAAGCTGCAGGCATCCCTCATTGAAGCAGCCCTGTGCAGCATGACTGAAGTTGAAATTCGAACTCTGGAAGGCAATCCTATGAACACCCAGTTTCTCTTGCTGGCTCAGTATTCTGGAAAAACAATCATACCCGTACAGGAAGTATGCAAAGACTTCTTCGGGCACCTGACGCTGCAAAAATTCCTTCGCAAGCACAACAGCGGCGAGATTGACCTTCCAATTGTCCGGATCGAAGACAGCCAAAAATGCGCCAGAGGCGTCCACCTCGTGGATCTGGCTCATTACCTGGACAAAAAGAGGGAAGAGGCTACGAAAGAAAACAATGCGATGTTCGGAAGATAAGACCATCCCGGCAATGTAGACTACCGGGATGGCTAGAGGAGTTGTTATCTTTTATCAGACGAACTGGAAGTCATCAATCAGGAGATCTTCTTTCAGCACACCGAGTAAGGTGATGCTGCTATTTTCGTCCAGCATGATGACTGTGCCAGTGCCTTCATTACTGGCAGCTTCAATCACACTTTCAAAATCTGCAAAGACATCGCTATCTAGGCGAATGATGTCATCCGACCCACCTCCAACTACAAAGTCAGTAATCACATCATTGCCAAAATCATCGCCTGAGAAATCGAAGGTGTCAGAACCTGAACCGCCGGTTAAGCGGTCGTTTCCGCGTCCACCGTTTAGCTGATCATCCCCTCCATAAGCCCAGATACTGTTGTCACCGGCATCACCTGTGAGGACATCACCGTAAGCATCCGTGCCCTTGATATTTTCGATGGAGATATATTCATCTCCAGCCGCATCACCTGCATTTTGAGACTGATCGGAGAGGTTAACGGTGACAGCAGTCTTCGACCAGTAGTATCTGACCGTATCGGTTCCTTCACCACCATCAAGATAGTCCGCTCCTGAACCGTAACCATTAAGCGTGTCATTTCCTTCGCCACCATAAAGGCGGTCAATGCCACTTTGGGCATAAAGGGCGTTATCGTTGCTGTCACCGATCAGCAGATCATCGTAATGAGAGCCCGAAACATGTTCTATATTGACAAGGACATCTCCGGTAGCATGGCCACCACTGGCAGTATTTTCGGCGAGGTTGATCGTTACTCCTGCATCTGATTCACGATAGAAGGCAATGTCAGAACCAGAACCACCATCAAGGCGATCTGCGCCGGCCCCGCCAAACAGATAATCATTTCCTTCACCGCCGTTGAGCTGATCATCTCCTCCAAAACCCCAGAGCTCATTGTTACCAGCGTCACCTGTGAGGGTATCACTATAAGCTTCTGTACCTTTGATGTTTTCTATGGAGAAGTATTCATCGCCGACAGCATCACCTGCATTCTGAGACTGGTCGGAGAGATTAACGGTGACGGCAGCCTGCGACCAGCGGTATTTTACCGTATCACTTCCTTCCCCACCATCAAGATAGTCTGCTCCCGAACCGGACGCATTAAGTGTGTCGTTTCCCTCTCCGCCATAGAGAGCATCATCACCACCATAGCCCCAGATCTCATTGTCACCTGCATCACCTATGAGAGTATCCCCGTAAGCATCCGTGCCCATGATATTTTCGATGGAGATGTATTCATCGCCTGCCGCATCACCTGCATTCTGAGACTGGTCGGAGAGATTGACGGTAACTGCTGCGTGCGACCAGCGGTATCTTACCGCATCGGTCCCTTCACCACCATCAAGATAGTCCGCCCCTGAACCATAAGCATTGAGCGAGTCATTTCCTTCGCCACCATAAAGGCGGTCAATGCCACTTTGGGCATAAAGGGCGTTATTGTTGCTGTCACCGATCAGAAGATCATCGTAATGAGAGCCCTCAACATGTTCTATATTGACAAGGACATCTCCGGTAGCATGGCCACCACTGGCAGTATTTTCGGCGAGGTTGATCGTTACTCCTGCATCTGATTCACGATAGAAGGCAGTGTCAGAACCAATGCCCCCGTCAAGATGATCGGCACCGGCCCCGCCAAACAGATAATCGTTACCTTCTCCGCCGTTTAGCTGATCATCACCTCCCAACCCCCAGAGTTCATTGTTGCCAGCGTCGCCTGTGAGGATATCGCCATAAGCATATGTACCTTTGACGTTTTCAATGGAGATGTATTCATCGCCTGCGGCATCACCTGCATTCTGAGACTGATCGGAGAGATTGACAGTGACAGACGCATTTGAAAGCAGATAGCGAACGGTATCTTTTCCTTCACCACCGTTAATACGTTCCGCCAGATCTCCGGCAGAAATCTTGTCGTTGCCATCAGTACCAGTTAACTCAACACGGACATCATTCAACACCTCAATCTTGCTGAGCGTCGTCCCGTCAGCAAACTCAAATCGTTCAACTTGCTCGCCTATGTTGGCGATCTGGAGCTGACCGGCAGGCCTATCGCCTAATGCATGCCAAGAGAGTTTTAGTGCGGTACCGTTGTCGTCATTGTGATCAATTATTGTAATTGTAAGGTCAAGAAAAGACAGATCCTCAAAGACAACCGTATCATACCCTCCGTCATCGACTTCAGTAGTATAGTCAATCATCGTTGATCCACTATCTGCCCGGATCAAATATGTATCATCTCCTAGACTCCCGGTCAGTACTTCGCTGTCTCCTGTAACTGTCACAATGGCTGTTGCAGCTGAGCTTTCTCCGGCGCTGTCTGTAACCGTATAAGTGAAGGTATCAGTGATAGATTCACCAAGACCTAGAGAGCCAACCAGATTTGTCGGATCATAAGAGAATGTATCATCATCATTCACGGTCACTGAACCGAGAGCGTTGGTGGTATCCACACTGAAGCTGTGTGTATCTGAGGTATCTGCATCAGAGTAAGACGGCGTAATGACAACAGAACTGTCTTCGTTAGTCTCGCTAAAAACTTCAGCTGCTACAGGAGCGTCATTAGTTCCGGTGATCGTCATAGTCACTGTCTTTGTGACGACACCGCCATTGCCATCATTCACTGTATAGGTGAAAGTATCAGTCGCACTCTCTCCTACAACAAGATGCTCAAATTGGCCATTTGGATTGTATTGGAAGCTTCCATCAACCAGAGTGACCTGCCCAGTGGTTTCACTGGCATCTACGGTGACGGTATGAGTGTCTGAGACCTCAGCATCTGAGAAAGCTGGTTCTATAAAGACGCTTTCACCCTCAGAAGTTGTTGCTGCGATATCATCAACAACGGGTGCATCGTTCACACCGCTGATTTTAATCGTAACAGTTTCCGTGGAGGTCGCACCGGAACTGTCGGTAACGGTATAAGTGAACGTATCGGTGGCAGTTTCATCAGCTGTAAGGCCATCAAACTGGCCCTGCGGATGATAGGAGAATGTACCGTCATCATTCACGGTAACCGAGCCACGTGTATTGGTGGTATCCACACTGAAGCTGTGAGTGTCTGAAGTATCTGCATCAGAATAAGACGGCGTAATGACAACAGAACTGTCTTCGTTAGTCTCAGCAGAGACTTCAGCTGTTACAGGAGCATCATTAGTTCCGTTGATTGTCACAGTCACAGTCTTTGTGACCACGCCACCATGGCCATCATCAACGGTATAAGTGAAAGTATCGATCTTGCTTTCACCTATGCTCAGATATTCAAACTGTCCATTCGGGTTATATTGTAAGCTACCATCAACCTGAGTGACCTCACCGATGGTTCCGCTGGTATCAACTGTGATGATGTGAGTATCTGAGGTATCAGCGTCTGAGAAAACCGGTTCGATCAGAACGCTTTCTTCCTCAGAAGTTTCCGCTGCAAGCTCAGAAACAACAGGCACATCATTCAAGCCGCTGATTGTAATCCTAACAGTTTCCACTGAGGTAGCACCAGAACTGTCCGTGACAGTATAGGTGAAACTATCAGTTGCAGTCTCACCAGCTGTAAGGCCGTCAAACTGGCCTTGCGGATGATACGAGAATGTACCATCATCATTAACGGTAACCGAGCCAAGAGTGCTGGTGGTATCCACGCTGAAGCTATGAGTATCTGAGGCGTCTGCATCAGAGTAGGAAGGCGTGATGATAACGGAACTGTCTTCGTTAGTCTCACCAGAAACTTCTGCAGCTATAGGGGCATCATTTTCACCAGTAATGGTGATGGTAACCTGCGCTCCTGCACTGGCCCAAGAGCCATCAGTAACAACATAAAAAAAGCTGTCTGTCGCCGTTTCGCCAGCACCTAAATGATCGAACTTCCCATCAGTGTCATAGCTGAATGTGCCGTCAGCGTTTGTTATGACTGCACCTGCAGTGTTTGTATTAATGATACTAACGATATGCGTATCCGATGCGTCTACATCAGAATAGGAAGGGGTTATAGTAACTGCACTGCCTTCACCTGTGGTTTCGCTCGAAGCAAAAGCTACAGGACCATCGTTAGAACCAAAGAGCTCTATAGTGACTGTCGCTGATGAACTGGCCCCGGAACTATCGATCACTGTATATGTAAACGTATCTGTCGTTTTCTCGCCCAAAGCCAGATACTCAAACCGCCCTGCTGGATTGTAAGAGAACGTACCATCATCATTGATTGTGACCGAGCCAAGCGTGTTGGTGGTATCTACGGTGAAAGTGTGTGTATCGGCAGAATCGCTATCGTAAAAAGCAGGTGTGATTTTATGAGAAGAGCTTTCGCCCCCTCCTATTGCGACAGGAAAGGCAGAGGGTACAAAATTTGTCATTTGAGATACCATAGATTCATCATGCATAATTGCATCATGCATCTATGCATGCATATTTGAGATTGTAAACATTAATTAAAAAAACCCAGAGTTGTAAAAACAAACTTCTGGTTAGGACAAACTTAAGGCGCAAGGGATGGGCGTGAATTAGTTGGATTTCCTAGAGACTATCCGAATGGCTGTATTCTCATGGAGGAGCCGAACTTGGACCACTTCCCTGTTCCACGTCCTGCATCAAGATTTGATAGGGAACCAGAAGAGAAACAGCTACAGCCTCCAAGGGGACGTTGATCCAACTACTGATGAGTTGATTGATCGACAACTAACGGCTGTGGTTGTTAGACTTAGATCTGAAACGCCCGCTGTCTATAACGTAATTTTATTTTCAGGCCTCACTAATATCTATCTCAAATTCAGATATTAGTACGAATATCAGTACGACTGACAACGCCATCAGCTGACAACACATTGTAGTATATAAATAAACTTTAAGTATCGATCCCATCAAGCATCGGCGCGACCGCGAAGACGGGTTGGTTGATATTATAGAGTTTTTTTGTTGCTTCAGTCATTCACGACGGTCTCAAACTGCCTCAAGTCGCAGTCTTTTGCCCTTTCTGCACCAAATTGGCAAGTCAGCCCAACCAGAAACGTAGGAATAGACTGCTATGACGGAATGAATGAGGCATCACTTTTGGGCTGCCGTCCTTATCAAACATCACCGGGTCCTACCCTCTCCACACACAACATTGTGGGGTGTGAGTGATTGTGGGATCTGGTAGGGTTTTGGGTGTGATTTGAATGGAGAGAGCTGAGATATGGGTGGTGGTGTGACGCAACCGGAGGCTTCGCGGTCTTTTCAGGAGTTGGTGATCCTGGGCGTGCAGGTGCTGCTCGGGGTTGGGTTTATGGTGTTTAGTGCCTACGTGTTTTATGAGGCGGCGCTGGCGCTTTATAAGCTGGATCTGGTGCGCATGGTTGGTGCTTACTTCCTGTTTTTCTGTACAGTTGGGCTTGGGCCGTTTTTCTGGCCATTTTCATGGCCGTTTGGTGAGGGCCATTAAAGAAGCCAGATTACCCCCACGCCATATTATGTCTTATCTTTTGAGCGTATCCCGGCTTGAACGCTATGTTCATTCTGGTTGATACGCTCCTTCTTCGTCGTTCAGGCCTCTTCCTTTTCCCGTACAGCATGATCGATGCCCCAATCGCGCAGTGCGGTGATAATAGGGCGTAGAGTTTCGCCCTTTGGTGTGAGTGAGTATTCTACGTGAGGCGGAACCACAGCGAAGACTTTGCGGGAGACCAGACCATCGGTTTCCAGCTCTCTCAATTGTTTGGTCAACATGCGCTGAGTGACTGTTCCGACTTGTTTTTTCAGCTCGCCAAAGCGCTGTGTCCCTTCCATCAGGTGGTAGAGAATAACGCCCTTCCATTTGCCGCCAATCAGCTCCAGTGCAGCTTCTACTGGACATCCCTGACTGCAATTGTATTGCTCGAAGCGTTGGTTTTTATCACTCATATTATCTCCTGAGAGCAGGTTGCTTTCATATGCATTCAAGCAACAGACTCTAAGTCTTTTTTTGCACGTACTCTTATCCGAAAACCGAAACTACTTTTCTGGAGTAAGCCTTAGTATACTTCTTGTACCTATAGGCCAAAATTGTGCGTACTTGTTATTGATATAGCGTCTATATAGGTTCTCTGCCAGCAAAACAAAAGAGAGGATTGCTCCTATGACTTTGACCATCGTCGCCAATATCCATGCCGCTAAGGGCAAAGAAGATCTTGTGAAGGCAGAGCTTGAGAAGCTGATTGCGGTAACGCGCGCTGAAGCTGGTTGCCTGCAATATGACCTGCACGTGGACAATGAAAATTCTGGTCACTTCATGTTCTATGAAAACTGGGAGACCCGTGAGCTGTGGCAGGAGCACATGAATGCCCCGCATCTGGCTGCTTACATGGTGGCAACAGAGGGCGCCGTTGACGCGTTTACTGTGAACGAGATGACACGCATCTAACAGCTGCTACGAGTATTTTGCAGAGTCTTTCCAATGTTGTGAGGGCTCTGCATAATTTTATCGTACATTGTAAAAACCGAAACCTTCTCAGACGAATCCCAGCAAATCCCGCTGGTTACCTCCTTCCCTATGCGTTCTACACTTTTCATTTCATCCTCCAAAATCGATAGTTTGTAGAGCCCCATAACATTTTAAGCTTGAACTATCTCCCTTCGCAGATATCATTGTTTTAAGTTTAAAAAAGAATCTATCCAGACTAGGTAAATATTTATCTCGCAGATGCGAGATAAACCTGACCAACGCCGCCTGAGTGCCTAGTATTTCTATGTATTCATGACGGAGGTATTGCGGAGATAGATTGATAATTTTTCAAAATAAATAATCAGAGCTAAGCAGCCACTTTATTCTATTGATGAGGAGGGAAATTATGTCTGATCAAGTCTTGATGCCGGAAGGTGCTTTGCAAGGTGTGACGCTTGTGGGGGAAGGCCTTAATGACAACACCAGCTGGAATGTTGTTGGCCATACATACACACCTAAAGTACTGACCGAGAACGTGTTTATCTGGCATGCAACTATTCCGGACGGGACCTTTGTGCCACCGCACATTCATCCAACACAGGATGAGTGGATCACAGTTTTGACTGGTGCGCTTGAGGTGGAGTTTGGGGAAGCTTGCCACAAAGCGGGACCGGGAGACACAATCAGAATGCCACGCGGAATTGCGCATGGGATCTTCAACCGCTCCGGCGATGAAGCAACCTGTGTGTTTGGCGTGGCCCCTTCCCGCAAGCTTTATGATCTGTTTGAGGCCCTGGACGGCGTAACAGATCCAGAAGAGCTTGTGCGCATCTCTGCCTTGCATGAAGTCGACTTTTTACCGCCACCAGCGGAATAAAGGTGGCTGACATGGTGAAGAAGAAGAAAGTTGCTGTCATTGGCGGCGGCGTGAGTGGTCTTGCAGCTGCCAAAGCCTTTGACGAACGTGGGCACCGGGTGTTTGGCTATGAGCGCACCCACGATTTTGGCGGGGTCTGGGAGCTTTCCAGATCCTATCCGGGGGTGCAGACCCAGTCTCCAAAAGATCTGTATTGTTATACGGATCATCCTATGCCCAAGGAGTATCCGGAATGGCCCAAGGGGCCGCAAGTGCATGCTTATCTGCATTCCTATGCTCGCAAGCACAAGCTGCATCGGTTGTTTCAGCTGAATACGTCGGTCCTTTCCATGGACCGCCGGGAGGACGGCCAGCCAGGATGGACACTTACGCTCGATGCTGCGGGGCAGGTTCGCAAAGAAGACTTCGATTTTGTCGTCATCTCAACGGGACAGTTTTCTGAAAAGAACATTATCAGCCATCCGGGACAGGACAGCTTTGAGGCGCAGGGCGGACATGTCATGCACTCATCCGACTATACCGACCCTTCCCTTGCTAAAGGCAAACGGGTGGTGGTGCTGGGCGGGTCCAAGTCAGCAACAGATGTGGCGGTGAACGCGGCGAAAAACGGGGCCTCTCAGGTGACATTGGTGTATCGTGAGCCAGTGTGGCGGGTGCCGTATTTTGTGGGTGGCATCAACTTCAAACGGCTGCTTTACATGCGGGCACAGGAGTTGCAGTTCAACAGCTGGGGCAGAAATCCGCTGCAAAAGGCAATGGCTGCGATTGCTAAACCGTTGATCTGGGCGAATTTCCGCGGTCTTGAAATGTTGCTGAAGCTTCAGTTGGGGCTGAAGAAGTGGGATATGGTGCCGAAGGTGCCGATTGAGAAGGACATTTCCTGCTCTATTCCCATTGTCACCCCCGGGTTGTTTGAAGGGTTCAAGAGCGGCGTTATCAAGCCGGTTCAAGGCACGATTGATCATTATGAAGATGGTCAGGCAGTACTGACGAGCGGCGATAAAGTGGGCTGTGATGTTTCGGTGCTTGCTGTGGGGTGGAAGCTGGGCATTCCGTATCTGGCAAAAGGGTATCGTGACAAGCTGATTGAAGAGGACGGGCAGTATCGGACCTACCGTCTTTCTGTAAACCCTGACCTGCCAGAAATGGGGTTTGTGGGCTTCAATTCCAGCTTCTGCACGGTGCTTTCTGCAGAGATGATTGCCAACTGGCTGGTACGCTATGCGGATGGGCAGCTGGAGAAGCAACCAACGGATGGACAGATGCGTCAGAACATTGATGAGATGCTGGACTGGCGGCGCGATGACCGACCAGCAGCTCAGGTTTATGGCGGATTGTGCTCAGCTCCATTCCACTTCAAGCATTTTGATGAACTGCTGGAAGATATTGGAGCGGCCAAACGCAAGCGCAGTAACCCTGTTGCGGAGCAGTTCTCTTATCCAAATGCACAGGCCTATGGGAGTTACCTTAAGTCAGCTCCGCAGTATCTTGCACAATAACAACATCGTGAGACACCGTCATCTGTTAAGCCTGTAGCGCTAAATGGTTGTTTCTCGTGTATAATCTCTAAATGTCTCTCCAGTGCCTTCGGTTTTGCTGAAGGTGCTGGAGAACCACCTTTAAACGGTGATCAGCGGTGTTTTAATCAAACCACTTGCAACATAACAATGCCGATATAACCATTGTGATCTTTGTGAACGCTCCTCTCAATATTTTATCGATTATTTTAAACCCCATGCAACACGGCCCAGACATTGTCGTGAGATGAGAATAAATGGTCATCTGTCTGAGGAGTGTGTCGATGCTTGGTGGTGCACAACAACAACCTGAGAGTTCAGGAAATCAAGACGAGCTGAGCTGGGCGAAACGCGTATGTCAGCATCTTGGTATCGATTTTCCTGATAGTGTGCAGCAGGCTGAGCAAATAGAAGCCAGCATGCCCAAAGCTGATGTGCTGAGCGTTGCTGACAACAAGGCCGTTGAAGCATCGATGGCGCAGATTGCTTCTGATAGTCCGGCCGCACACAAGACAGCTGACAGTCTGATCAAGAGCATTGTGACCGTGTTCACGCGGCTTGAAGGTGACGACGAGCTCAAAGGCATGATGGATGCTATGCAGGCTTATACAGGCGACAATCCGAAATACGGTGTTGTCGGTCAGCTGGGTGCTGGTGGTTTTACCAAGATTGTCGATGGTGCCAAGAAGGGCAAAGAAGATAGCGATGTGACAATCCGCGAAAAAGGCACGGCCTATTTCGATTTGTCCAACTCCCCTGCTTTCCGAAAGGCTATGGAGAAGATCTATCACTCCCCTGAACTTCAGGAGAAGATGAAAGACATCATCGACATCGATTACTTGCACAGCTTCAAGTTTGGCCGCCCTCGTGGCGCGGGACCGGACAGCACGGCTCCAGATGAGTTGAAGCTTTACACCTATCGGAATGAGAACAAGCAAAACGCCTCGGAGAACCCAGAGCTCTACGGCGAAGTGCCGGGCAGTGAACAAGTTGACGGACCCATTCCGCAAAATGATGCACTGGCAGGTCAGAGCCTGACGGCGAACCAGCGGAAGTATCGTGAGCGCAGCAAGAAAGGCGGCGATGGTGCGTGGGCAACGGCTGCTGATCTGGAAGCGAACAAACGCCTGACAGAACGCGAGATTAATTTTGCGAAGACTAATCCGCGTAACCGGCACGACAGAGAAGACTACCAGTTCAAAGAAAACAAACCTGTCAAAGCCGGTGAGATGCCGAAGGACAAGGTTATTGTTGAACACCAGCCCGGTTTTTCTGTTTGGGATGTTAAAGACGGCACAGGCTTTGCCAAGGATGCGGACCTGCACAACAAACCAACCGTTGCTGGTCCGTCCGGTACCACAGACCGCTTTCTCACCGGTATTCGCTTGCTGGGTAAAGGGGTGATGAAGGAACTGGGGTTGGAAGGTGACAATGCCGAGAACCAGGTGAAGGAACTGGGCAGATGGCTGGCGACCGGATATCTGGTTGGCGATGAGCACCACTCTGCTGTTGAGGTAAACCTGGGTGCTGCCAACCACGGTTTGAAGCCTCAATGGGGGTCTAATCTTTATACCGAACCGTTCTCCGAGCCGATCAAGGGCAAGGGTTTTGAGATCTCCAGTGAGGCAGTTGTTGATCAGCTTGAGACTAAGCTGGAAACAGCCGAAGAGGATGCCGTGAACAGAGACGCCTACCGCTTCGATCTGGAAGGTGGTTCCAAAGGTACGGTCTCCCCAGACGGTAAGGTCAAGGCACCACCAAAACCGAGTAGATAATCTGTTTTTTTGTGCAAGACATCGCTTAAGACGTGGTGCTTGGGAACAGAAAATTTCATCAAAAAATGAGCAGCCCAACCCCGTGTTTGGGCTGTTTTCATGCCCTCTCAGATTTAATCCTTAACATCCGTTAGGAGAATTTTAATGGAATCATTTCACAATGAGAACATAGGAAGAACATCGGGTGTTAGATAACTATGTCCAAGAAGTTTCAGTGGCGACAGCTTTGGAGAAATGTTCCGGATCACACTGTAGGGACAGGCGTTCTCAATACCGAGATGAGCATGCGGGTTCATCGCGAAGGTGATGATGAAGCCCGTAAGCCATGGCGGTGGGAGCTGCATCACAATGGTGTTGTGTGCAAAGGTGACGTCAACGACAAGGTTGAGGCCATGCAAAAAGCGCAGGATGCTTATATCGCTTACCTGCGCTAATCCTTAGTTTTTCAATTTGGGGCGCTTATTCTTATCTGAAAATCAGAGTCTCTTTTCAGGAATACGCCCTAACTGGTTGCAGCCGCGTCTTTGGTTTGTGCTGCGACCTTTGCAGCGCTGGGAGCCTTCAGCGCGAACACGATACTTCCCAATACGATGAGAATGCCGACCCACTGGCGTAAGCCAAACTGCTCCCCAACCAACAGCTGACCGCACAAAACCGCGGATACCGGATTGACCAGAGACAGGAAGCCAATGGTTGTTGGGTTGAGCTGCACGATCCCCTTCAGCCAGTTGACCGAAGCCAGACCCATTCCCAAAATGCCTATCCAGAAGAATGCCAGCACCATGTTCAGGTCCGGCACAGGAGCTGCGCCTTCCAAAACAAGTGCGATTGGTACGGCGTAGAGGCCGCCTAATGTGACGTGCCAGCCTGTGTACGTTACCATGCTGACATCTGGTCTGCCCCATTTGCCGCTGAGGTAAACGCCGGTGAAGGTGCTCAGGCAGGCGGCCATTGCGGCGCCGATACCAATCCAGTCCAGTTCAACAGCGCCGAGCAGCAGCATGCCGACGCCAAACAGACCGATGAGAGATGCTATGAGCTGGCGGGCAACCGGTGTCTTGCCGTCCAGAATCCAGATGTAAAAGATGATCTGCAAGGGCAGTGTTGCCATAAGAGTTCCGGCCATTCCGCTTGGAAGGCGGAAAGCAGCGATGAACACAAAGAAGATCATGGAGAGATTGGTCAGGCCGATGGTCATCGCTCTTTTGACCCAAGGACCTTTAAGCAAGCCCGGAGCAAACGCCAATAACAACAAGCCTGCAGGCAACAGGCGGTAGACCACCATCCAGACAGGGTCTTCTGCTGGCAAGAGCAACGTTGTAACGGCGTAGGTGGTGCCCCAAATTGCGGGCGTAAGCGCCGTGCGCAGCTGAACAAGCATGTACTTCGACCTCAATTATCTTGATCTCAAATTAATTCGATCTGATGCTTAGGATATATACGCAGATCCGTCAAGTATCTTGATCTCAAGTAATTCCTCTGCAATATACCTCTGTATTGCTGCAAGCCAGATTATTGAGAGTGACCATGACTGATCACGTTGCGCGCGTCGTGCGCCAGTGGAAGAGCGAATATCCTGAAGTCGATGCCAGCCCGATGTATGTGCTGGCCCGGATGATGCGCCTCAACATGCAGATCAACAAAGATCTTTCTGCAAACTTTGCGAAGTTTGGTCTGGCAACGGGTGATTTTGATGTTCTGGCAACGCTGCGGCGAAGCGGTGAGCCCTACGCACTGCGCCCGACCGAACTGACCAAATCCAGCATGTTGACTTCTGGCACCATGACCAGTCGCCTCGATAAGCTGGAAAAGCTGGGCCTGGTGTGCCGTAATCCCAATCCGGAAGATCGCCGGGCTCTGATGATCCATTTAACGGACAAAGGCCGCGCACTGGTGGAGGAAGCAGCTGCCGCGCACTTTGAGATGGAAGCTGAGATGCTCAAGATTCTGGATCCAGAAGATCGGGACGCGCTTGAGGGTATTTTGGAAAGATGGAGCCACAGGCTGGAAGAAAACGGCACGATGTAATCTGCCTTAAGCTTGGGGCAGGCAAACTGCTTTCGCACGTTTCCTTCTAGCACATTCACTTGCTAAAACTGGCACTTGCTAAAACTGGTGAGGTCTTTGCAGTTGCGCTGGCCACCTGTGGCTGAGTTGGGGGTATACAAAACAGACAGTGCTCGTTCACACTGCACTGCCTGTTCTGACCTATTGTTCTTGTTTTCTCTTAGAATTATGAGTTGCCGGAGAGGCAGGTGTTGAAGGCACCACCCATTTGCTTAAGCAGCTCGGTGTAAAGCTGTGGGCCTGAATCCAGCGTTGATCCAAGAGGGTCGAGTTCTGCAGAGTTGACGCCTGTTCCCTCTTTCAGCACTGCAACCATGCGCGGATTGAACTGTACTTCAGAGAAGACACAGCTGACGCCCAGCCCTTCCAGTTTTTGGCGAACTTCAGACAGACGCTTTGCTCCCGGCAGCACTTCCGGGCTGACTGTGACTGAGCCGACCGCGTTGAGGTTATAGGCCTCTTCAAAATAACGGTAGGCATCGTGGAACACCACGAAAGGCTTGGTCCGATTGTTTTTCAGATCAGCCTTCAGCGTCTCGGAGACTTTGGTGATCTCCTCTGCTTCCGCCTTTGCATTGGCTGCATACTTGGCAGCATTTGCAGGGTCGGCCTTGGAGAGGGCTTCCTCAATCTCATGCAGCATGGCGACCGCATTTTGCGGATCCAGCCAGATGTGCATGTCTACGGCTTCATCACCATGCTCATCGTGCGCCTCATGGTCATGATCGGCATGCTCTTCATGCCCTTCGTCGGCGTGTTCTGCATGTTCTTCTGCAGTTTCACCAGCGTGCTTGGCATGCTCTTCAGCGGTTTCGCCAGCATGATCACCGTGGTCGTGACCTTCAAAGTTGCCACCTTCACGGAAGTTCAGGAGTGTGAGACCATGGGCATCTTTCAGTGTCACGATGGTTGCGCCGTCGGCAAGGTTCTCAAGCGGGGTTTCAAGGAAACTTTCCAACTGAGGACCTACCCAGAACACCACATCTGCGTTGGCGATCTTGCGGGCTGTTGACGGACGCAGGCTGTAAGTGTGCGGAGAGCCTGCCCCTTCCACCACCAGATCAGGCGTACCCACGCCTTCCATCACGCTTGCTACAAGAGAGTGAATTGGCTTGATAGATGCCACCACATTGACCTCGGCCTGAGCCAGAGCAGGAAAGGATACGCTTCCGGCAAGAAGACCGAGAATGCTTAGTGAACCTAAGAGATGCTTCATACGTCCCACAACCATTTTGTTATAATATTACATTCGATTTGTTACTTTATAACGTCACATATTTTGGAGTGCAACGGCCTTTTTGCGATTTATGCAAGACTGGGCAAAACTCAAAATAACGGGGTAAATACCCTATTGATCTCAGCAGGTTCGCTCAGACCTCAGCCAGTAAACTGTTAGTTTTGCCTGATCCTACTGCCAAATTAACGAGATGCCTGTTATATTGCCGCAAAATTCAAAGGACTTTCTATGGCCGAGATTAAGGATGAGCTGGACCGCAAGCTAATTGCCATCTTGCAGGGAAACGCTCGGGAACCGGTGTCTTCTATTGCACGGCGGTTGGACGTTGCCCGCTCAACGGTTCAAGAGCGCATTGCCCGGCTTGAGCGCAAAGGCATCATTATCGGCTATACGGCGATTTTGGGAGACCAAGAGGACCAGAAGCGGGTTCAGGCTCTTGTGATGCTTTCCGTAGCGCAGCAACGCTCACGCGAACTGATTGCGCAGTTGGAGTCCTACCCTGAAATCCGCAGCTGTCTGACGATTTCCGGTGAATTTGACCTCTGCCTGATTGTGGAGCCTGACCGTCTGGAAGAGCTGGATGCCGTGCTGGACGAAATTGCCGCCATTCCAGGTGTTGAGCGCACGCGGTCCTCTATCGTGCTGACGAAGAAGTTTGAGAGGCAACGGCCTTTCATGCCTCAAAATACCTATAGCCTTGAGAAATAACAGCTCCTGCGCATTCGTATACTTCACCCATTCGATTTAATTGGCACTCCTCGTGTGTTTTCTCAAACACGAATCGTGTGAGCGCTGCACGTAAATATCGTCATATTTACAATTTTAATGTCAATATGACATAGTTGCCGTCATTTACACGAAATAAAGCGTCATTTCGTCAAGTTGCCCCATAAACTCCGGCAGTGTTTTCACGTAGACTTCTCGTCAATCGAAACAAGCTTGGAGGGGCTTATGAGCCGACATCATGTTGCTGTTGTGGGTGCAGGTAAGATCGGTGGGATGATCGCTGCATTGTTACAAGGTTCAGGTGATTATCAGATCAAGGTACTGGACCAGAGTGTGGAAGTGCTGAGTGCGCTGGACGTGCCGCATGTGACAACAGAAGCACTGGATGTGAGTGATCTGGGAAAACTCACAGAAGCTCTTAAAGGATGCGACGCAGTTATTTCAGCTGCACCGTTTTTCCTGACGCCGGTGATTGCGCAGGCCGCGAAAGATGCAGACTGTCACTATCTTGACCTGACCGAAGATGTGGCCAGCACTGCTGAAGTGGAGAAGATTGCAGAAGGCGCCAACAAGGCGTTTGCTCCGCAATGCGGCCTCGCACCCGGTTTTGTATCCATTGCTGGGTATGATCTGGCAAAGCAGTTTGACAGTCTTGAAGACCTGCATCTGCGTGTGGGCGCCCTGCCCCGCTATCCGACCAACAAGCTCAAGTATAATCTGACATGGTCCACTGATGGCCTGATCAACGAGTACTGCAATCCATGCCTCGCCATCGAGAACGGTGAGTTGACCAAAGTGCCAGCTTTGGCCGGTCTGCAACATTTCTCTCTGGATGGCGTTGATTATGAAGCCTTCAACACCTCTGGTGGCTTAGGCTCTCTTTCTGAGACGCTGAAGGACAAGGTGCAGAGCCTGCGTTATCTCTCCATCCGTTATCCGGGGCACCGGGACATCATGGAGCTGCTGCTGAAGGATTTGGGCTTCATCAACAAGCGTGACTTGCTGAAAGAAGTGATGGAAGATTCCATTCCGGTCACCATGCAGGACCGCGTGCTCATCTTCATCACCGCCACAGGCATGAAAGATGGTCGGTTCCAGCAGAAGTCCTACTCTCACGTGGTCAATGACCGCGAGATCATGGGCAAGCACTGGAGCGGTATTCAGATCACTACGGCAGCCAGCATCTGTGCCACGCTGGATCTGCTCATGGATGGTAGTTTGAACGCCAAAGGCTTTGTGAAGCAGGAGAGCATCAACCTGGATGACTTCCTCTCCAATCGCTTCGGTGGCCTTTATAACAACGGTGGGTCTGATCACGAAACACCGGGGCGTCAGATCGCAGCTTAATGCTGTATATCTGATCCGTTCCGCAATCTTTGAGAGAACAAAAAAGCGCAGCTTCATTTCTGAGGCTGCGCTTTTCTTTTAAACTCGGTTTCCCGGATCAATCGTCGCGGAGGCGACCTTTGATCTCCTCAGACAATGGCAGGTTGACTTCCCCCAGCTTGCCGTCTTCAAGCACCAGAACCCGGTCAGCACCTTCCAGCTCGCTGGCGCGGTGGGAGACCATGAGGACTGTTTTACCTTTGGTCATGGCGCGGAAGGATGCGAGTACTTTGTCTGCAGTTGCGTGGTCCAGTCCTTCCGTCAGCTCATCCGCAATCCAGATTTCCGGATTACGCAAGTAGGCGCGGGCCAATGCCAGACGACGACCTTCACCACCAGACAGACCCAGACCACCTTCGCCCAGACGGGTTTCCAGTTTTTCCTGTCTGCCTTCGACAAGCTCCTTCAAACCAGCGTGGGCCAGTGCTTCCCAAAGCTCTGCGTCGGTTGCATCTTCACGGGCAACGCGCAGGTTCTCTGCGATGGTGCTGTGGAAGATCTGCGTGCGCTGACCGACAACAGTCAAGGCAGCACGCAGCTTGTCTTCTGCCATACCGCTCAGCTCGACGCCGCCAATCTGGATTGCACCAGATTGCGGAGTTTGCAGGCGTGCAACAATAGCTGCGAGCGTAGACTTACCAGCACCACTTGGGCCGATCACGACTGTACGGCTGCCAGTTGGCAGAGCGAGGTCAACACCGTCCAGAATAGCAGCTGCCTTTGGAGTGTAGGCGAAGTGGATGTCTTTCAGGTTCAACGCATCTTTACCAACCTCAAAAGAGGGCGTTTCAGAATTGCTGCGGGCGTTCTGAAGTGCTTCGTTGTCCTGCCCTACTGTGAGCAGGGAGCGGACGCGATCAGCTGCCCCAGACATTTTACTCCAGCTGCCTGCGCTGTTGGCGAGGGAGATGAGCAGTTCTGGCAGAGCAAGAGCTACAAACGCGAACAGAGCGATATGCTTCAGTTCCATCTGGCCTTGCTGATAGGAATAAGCGGCGAACAGGAACGTAACAGCGACCATCACCTGGCTCATGGTGCTCACCACAGCCTGGTTTCGCATGTCTGTCAGTTCGTTCTGCTCTTGCACATCATCCAGCTGGTTCACTGCCTTGAGTGCAGCAACACGCTGCTGCTCAAGACCGCCGAAGACGGAAAGGTCACGACGTCCTCGTACCAAATCCGACACACGAACGCGCAGAGCGTCACGGGCTGCATTGAGCTTGCGTGCCTGTGCCTTTTGGCGGTGACCACCAGATTTTGCCAGAACAGTGAGGCCTGCTGCCTGAACAGCACCCAAAGCAATGGATGCCATTGGGGAGTATTGCCACAGGATGACCAGTGTCAGGCCAGTGATGATGGTTGCTGAGGCAAGAGGCACAACGAGACGCAGGAACAAGCCATCAAGCTGGTCCACATCACTCACCACGCGGGAGAGCGCTGTAGCAGAGCGTTGGCTCAGTGTGCCGTTGCTTTCGCGGGCTACAAGACCACGGAATACGCCGGAGCGCAGGTTTGCCAGAAAACGGAAGGTCGCATCGTGTGTGATCACGCGCTCGATGTATCTACCGAAGATGCGCATGGAGGCATAAAGGCGGATGCTGCTTGCCGCTGAAGATGTGTTGAATGCAATTGCGCCTGCAGACAGGCCAGCGATTGCTGTTGCGGTGATGAAGTAACCAGAGACGGCGAGCAAGGCGATGCCAGCAGCGGCTGGTAGGAATGCCAGAAATAAGCCGCCCCAGAATGCGAGCGGCTCTTCTTTTTGCAAAAGCCAGATGATGCGAAGGGACGATCTCATTGCTCTTCTCCTTCACGTTCATTCAACTCAACCAGCACGCCCTCTTTCAGGGTCAACACGCGGTCTGCTGAGCCAACAACGCGCGGATCGTGAGTTGCGACCAAAACTGGCTTGTTGTGTGCCAACTTTTTAAGAGCAGCAACAACCTTTTGTGCGGTTGCACCATCGAGATCGGCAGTTGGTTCATCTGCAATAATCAGTCTTGCGTCCTCACGCAGGGCAGCACGTGCCAACGCAAAGCGGCGACGCTCCCCTAATGACAAGCCCTTGCCGTCTTCACCAATTTGGCCTGAGAGGCCACCCGGGATTTTGGCGAGCAACTCATCAACTGCAGCAAGCTTCAAGGCTTTTGTAAGTGTTGCATCGTCTGCTGACTGATCAGCGCGGCGCAGGTTTGCCCGCAACGTGCCGTGGAACAGCTCAGGATTTTGCGAAAGGACGGAGATGGACTGTTGCCAGTTGGTCAAGCCGTATGAGGTCAGCGGCAGTCCGCCATAAGCAATCTGGCCCTGATCAGCTGGCAAGAAGCCGAGAATGCAATCCATCAGGGTTGATTTACCGGTCCCACTCGGGCCTTTGACAACGACTAGCTCCGGTTCGCCCAACGACAAGTTGACGTCAGCGAGGATCTTGCGGTGACCGCGGGAAACACTCAGGTTTCGGATCGTCAGTGCACCGGTTGCAGGCAGTGGCACAACATCAAGCCCGGTCCCGATGATATCTGCCTGGCCGTCGTCCTCCAGCTGTTTTTGCAACTCAACGATATGATCTGCTGCCGCAATGCCTGCGGCGCGATCATGATACGCTGCCGCAAAAGCGCGAAGTGGTGCAAAATATTCAGGAACGATCATCAGAACGAACAGGCCACCGGCCAGTGTGAGTGGTGAGCCATATGTGCCGAAGCTCCAGTCTCCAAGGAGAGAGAAGCCGACATAGATTGCGGTGATGGCGATTGCTGCGGCGCTGAACAGTTCCAGTGCAGTGCTGGAGAGGAAAGCAATACGCAATACACGCATGGTGGATGTGCGGAAGTCACCACCCAGTTTGCGGATATCGTCCTCAGAGCGTTTCACCGCACCAAACAGACGCAGGGTTTCCATACCTCTGAGGCGGTCCAGCAGCAGCCCGCCCATATCAGCAAGGACGCCGAGCTGGCGGTCACTGGCCTTTTTGGCACGAATACCGACGATTGCCATGAAGACCGGCACTAGCGGGCCAAAGATCAACAGACACAGAGCTGCGAACCAACTCACATAGGCGACAGACGCAATCAAGACGAGAGGAACGAGTGAAAGGCGCGCCTGAATTGGAAGAAAACGGCCAAGATAAGGGCCGATTGCCTGAATGTGCTCCACTGCGATGGACGCGATCTTACCACTTGCAGGCAGCTCGGTTGCCGGTGACAGGTTGGTCAGATTGCTCAGCAGACTGGTTTCCAGTCTGTGGCGCGCCTTTGAGGCTGCGCGAACTGCAATCTCACCGCCTCTGATGCGCAGAAAATGGCGGATCACGGCTAAGATAAGTATAGAGGCTGTTGCATAGAATGGATCAAGGCCCGGTCCGTGTGGATCGATCAGGCCAGCGATTGCCAATGCCAATAATGCTGCCTGCGGAATCCAGAGGAGTTCCGAGAGGCCTTGTAACATTGCACCGCGTTTCACCAGTTTCATTTCCGGGCGAACCGCATCCTGCAGCCAAACCTGACCCGCGGATTTTTTGCGTCCACGTTTCTTGGCGGGGGCATTTGCCTCCGCGACGTCTGCATCAGATAGCTCTGTTACGTTTGCTAGGTTTTCAGTCATTCCGCTTGTCCGGTTCCCTCTTCGCCGGGGCATCTGCCTGTAATTCATAAAGACAATTTCCGAAAAAACTCTTCAATTGCCTAGACTTGCTTGCGCAATGGAATCGACCCGTCCGGTCTGTGATTGCAACACGCTCGTTAGAATTACTCCAGTTTTTTAATAAATCGCAACAAACTCAGAGGCGAAGACCCCCCAATTTGTATGGGACATAAGCGCACAGGTACGCATATTGAGAGATCATAGGTGCCCCGCAGAGCGTTGCTTTGCCGAGGTTTACGGGGTTTTACCGAAGAGCTGCCACGATAAAAATCAAAATGGCTCATGGATCCCCGAGTTTTCGGGAATATTAACTGCTTTCCGCTAGGGTCCCCGAGTTCTCTTATAGCTCTCAGCCTACATCGAACTAACGAGTTGATATTGCTGAATAACAACAAAAAGGAGAGAACCTGCCATGTTTTGCTCTTTTCGCCGCCTGTGTCTGGCGGCAATTTGGGGCCTGGGCCTTGCCTCCTCATCCTTTGCCTCTGAAAAAGCCGGGTTTACTGCAGAACGGGATGATGTGATTCCGCCATTGGACATTTTCAAGACGATGGCTAGTGACCTGGAGCCTGAAGGCTGGATCACCTTCCAGACTCTGGACAACAAACAGATCATCAACTTTGCCCCCATCATGTCACTGCGCTGCAGGCTGAAAGAAATTAAGTATTCGATTGACTCCAAGGATCTGGATAAGAGCTTTCCTATTCCTGATTGCGATCCTGAATACCCCTTCCGCGTAGAAGCGCAGAGCATTCATAAGCCGTACGTCATGGAGTTCCCTAGCGGGACAGTGCAAGCCCTTGCAGTGCAACTGACGTGGGATGACGGAAGCACCAGCAACACTGTCTATTATGAACCCTGCCGCGCGGTTGGTGCCGCGCCTTGCGCCTATCCTCTTGGTAGCAACGAATAAAAAAGGCGCTCAAAAGAGCGCCTTTCAAACTGTTAACCCGAAGGTTTAGCCCATTGTTGGGATAGAGAATTCTGCACCTTCCTTCACACCTGAAGGCCAGCGGGATGTCACTGTCTTGGTGCGGGTGTAGAACTTGAAGCCATCTGGGCCGTGCTGGTTCAGATCGCCGAAGCCAGAACGCTTCCAGCCACCAAAGGTGTGGTATGCGAGCGGCACAGGGATTGGAACGTTGATGCCGACCATGCCGATGTTGATGCGGCTTGCAAAGTCACGTGCAGTGTCACCATCACGGGTGTAGATTGCAGTGCCGTTGCCGTACTCATGATCCATTGGCAGGCTCAGAGCTTCTTCATAGGTTTCTGCGCGTACAACAGTCAGAACCGGACCAAAGATTTCTTCTTTGTAGATGTCCATGTCTTTGGTTGCGTTGTCGAACAGGCAAGGGCCAACGAAGTTACCGTTTTCATAGCCCTGCAGTTTGAAGTCACGTCCGTCAACAACAAGCTTTGCACCCTGCTCAACACCGGAGTTCACCAGACCGAGGATACGCTCACGTGCCTGTGGGGTGATGACCGGACCGAAGTCAACGTCGTCGCCTGCAGTGTAAGGGCCAACTTTGAGAGCTTCAACGCGTGGGATGAGTTTCTCGATGAGGCGGTCTGCAGTTTCCTGACCAACAGGAACAGCAACGGAGATCGCCATGCAGCGTTCGCCAGCAGCACCGAAGCCTGCGCCAACCAGAGCGTCAGCAGCCTGATCCAGATCAGCATCCGGCATGATGAGCATGTGGTTTTTCGCGCCGCCGAAGCACTGTACGCGCTTACCGGAAGCTGTACCGCGGGTGTAAACGTACTCCGCAATCGCGGTGGAACCAACGAAGCCAACAGCCTGAATGATTGGATCATCAAGGATTGCGTCTACGGATTCTTTGTCGCCGTTCACAACGTTCAGAACGCCGTCTGGCAGACCAGCTTCCTGCATCAGCTCAGCCAGCATCATTGGCACAGACGGGTTGCGCTCGGACGGTTTGAGGATGAAGGAGTTACCAGCTGCGATCGCAACACAGAACTTCCACATCGGGATCATTGCAGGGAAGTTGAATGGCGTGATGCCAGCAACAACGCCCAGTGGCTGACGCATGGAGTACATGTCGATGCCAGGGCCTGCGCCCTCGGTGAACTCACCCTTCATCATGTGTGGTGCGCCGATGCAGAATTCTGCAACTTCCAGACCACGGATCACGTCGCCTTTAGCGTCCGGGTGTGTTTTACCGTGCTCAGCAGACAGCTTGGATGCCAGCTTGTCCATGTCGCGGTGAAGCAAAGTTACGAACTTCATCATTACGCGAGCGCGGCGCTGTGGGTTGGTTGCAGCCCATGCTGGCTGCGCTTTTTCAGCGACGGCGACAGCTTCCTGCATTTCTGCCGCAGTTGCCAAAGCAACCTTCGCAGTTACTTCGCCGGTTGCAGGGTTGAAAACGTCTGCAGTGCGGCCGGACTTGCCAGCAACGCGCTTACCATTGATAAAATGACCGATCTCTTCCATGAGGTCCTCCCTCTCCAGGTCTATTCTTGCGGCCCGCAAACACATGCGTTTTACAGGTCTGCGAGCGAATTTCTTTATGCCCCTAGCATGAACTATATTTTTCGCATATCAATGAGATAATATCCGAAACCGTTGTGCAAAAATTAAAGTACGATCCGTGCAGCATGTGGACTGGGAGCTATCAAAAATCATGAACTGGGATGATGCAAGAGTGTTTCTTGCTGTGGCGCGCTCCGGACAGATTTTGGGCGCTGCACAGCGGCTTGGCCTCAACCATGCAACTGTTGCCCGCCGCCTTTCTGCTCTTGAAACTGCACTGCAGGCCAAACTCATTGATCGGCGCACCACAGGATGTGCGCTGACCAGCGAAGGCGAGCGGTTCTTTGAGTTTGCTGAATCGATGGAAACGGAGATGCTTTCCGCCCGCGCCGAGATCGGTGGGACGGATGTGGAGCTTTCCGGTGCTGTGCGCATTGGTGCACCCGATGGTTTTGGGGTGGCTTTTCTGGCACCGCGTCTGGGTGCACTGAATGAGCGCTATCCTGACCTTACACTCCAGCTGGTGCCGCTGCACCGGGCTTTCTCTCTCTCCAAGCGCGAAGCTGATCTGGCAGTTACGGTTGGTCAGCCTGAACATGGGCGTCTGGTGAGCCGCAAGTTGACCGACTATTCATTGGGTCTTTATGCCTCTTGCGCTTATGTGGAACGCTACGGGCTGCCGGAGAACGAGGAAGAGCTGAAAGAGCATCGCCTGATTGGCTATGTGGACGACCTAATCTTTGCCTCTTCGCTCAACTACTCCGCAGAATTTTCCAAGGACTGGCAGTCTCGCCTGGAATGTGCCAGCGCACTCGGCCAGACCGAAGCTGTGCGGGCAGGCAGCGGGATCGGAATCCTTCACGGGTTCATTGCAGATGGCAATGATGATTTCGTTCCAGTGCTTCCCAAACGTCGTATTTCGCGCAGCTATTACCTTGTCACCCATGAAAGCGCACGACATCTGCGCCGTATTAAAGCGGTTTCTGATTTCATTGGTGACTTGGTAAAGCAGGAGAAAGATCTCTTTAGAAATCATCTGTAACGCTTTGATTTGGAATCCGAATTAAGCCTTTAAAATTATAAATTGTCATTTTTGATAATTTATAATATACAGTGCGGATCACTTCCCGACTGTAACTTGAAGGCAAAATGAGATGATTGGTAAGCTTGCGGAGTTCGTTGGCGTTCCTATGATTGTTGTCGCGATTGTCGCGACCCTGCTTTACTTTGATTTTGGCGGATCCCTCACACAGGAAAGCCATGCAGCTGATGGCAAAGGTCAGCAGGCTCTCCTGGACACTCTTGCACCGGATATCCCTTCCCTGCCTGTGATCAAGATTGAATTTCCGAATCTTTACAAGGACCTGCAGAGCCAGATTGAGAAAGAGATTCAATCAGGGGTAGATGAGCGCGGGCTGGCTAAGCGTCTGCATGACTTGCTTTACCGCGCACTTCAGGTTTATCGCCCACTGCTAAAATATGCTGATGACGATAAGATCATCACCGTCCTCAAGGCCAAACGTGCTCTCACCTTAAAACTGAAGAAAAGCAAAGGTGAGCTGGTTTGTGCTCAGGTTTTTTCCGGTTCCACTGGTGCGTTTCTGGACAGCTACGCCGTGGTAGAGAGTGAAAGCACGCAGGAAGGGCTGGCGCTGTTCCAATTGCTCGCGGATGCTCAGGTTAAAGCCAAGGACGATGGGCTCGTGATCCATTACACCGCTGAGCCTGCGCAGAAGAAAGTGCGTGTGATTGGCAAGCCTGCGGATAAGCCGACTGATGCAGATTTGTATCTGCCTGCGAACCCGGCATTTGATGCGCTGATGAAGGTTTATCCAATGGATTCCCTAAGCCGCATTTTCGCTGCTGATCCAACCGATAAACAGCTGTGTGATAGTGAGGTCCGCCTTTACGATGCTCTTGTTGGCCTACCCGCACCACATGGCCCTGCAATGCGCAAATACATCGTGGACCTGCTCTACTTCGCTGGCTACTAACCTGCCCAAGGTAAGCAGAGCGCCTAAAGCAAAAAACGCCGGCCTTTTTGGACCGGCGTTTTTTAGTCTGTTTTTTAGGTGGTGTCTTAAGCGAGTTCTGCCAATGTCTGGTTGTAGTCACCGACCTCTGGATTCTCGCGAAGAACTGCATCCATTGCTTTGAACATCTCGTGCAGGCGCACTTCTGAGACCGGGCTTTCAACAACAACAACCAGTTCTGGTTTGTTGGAGGATGCACGGACAAGGCCCCATGTTCCATCTTCACACACAACACGGACACCGTTCACGGTGATCAGATCAGCTATATCCTGACCAGATACCTTCGCGCCGTCAGCATGCATGGATTTGAAGCGCGCAACCACACGATCAACCACATCGTACTTGATCTCGTCCGCGCATTTGGCGGCCATGGTTGGTGAGCCCCAGGTCTTTGGCAGATCACGGCGCAGGTCAGCCATACTCTTATCCGGATTGCGGTCCATCATATCCAGAATGGCAATCGCAGAGACAACACCGTCATCATAACCACGACCGATTGGCGGGTTGAAGAAGTAGTGGCCGGACTTTTCAAAACCAGCAACAGCGCCAAGCTCAGTTACGCGGCGCTTGATGTAGGAGTGGCCTGTTTTGAAGTAATCAGTCTTTGCACCATTGGCCTTGAGGACCGGATCGGTGTGGTACAGACCGGTTGATTTTACATCAACCACAAACTGGCTTTCCGGATGAAGGGCGGAGATATCGCGAGCCAGCATGACGCCGACTTTATCCGCGAAGATCTCTTCGCCTTCGTTGTCGACCACACCACAGCGGTCACCATCACCATCAAAACCCAGACCGACTTCAGCACCGGTTTCCAGCACTTTGTCACGGATCGCATGAAGCATCTTCATGTCTTCCGGGTTCGGGTTGTAGTTTGGGAAAGTGTGATCCAGCTCGCAGTCCAGCGGAATGACGTCAACACCCAACGCTTCCAGAATACGCGGTGCAAACGCGCCTGCGGTGCCGTTGCCACATGCGACGACAGCTTTGATTGGACGCTTGAACTTTTCACGCTCTGTGAGGTCTGCGATATAGCGATCGGTCAAATCAGGATGGTATTCGTAAGCTCCGCCACCGCGTAGGTCACTGGCCCCTTCCAACACAATCTCTTTCAGGCGGCCCATTTCTTCCGGACCAAACGTCAGTGGACGGTTTGCGCCCATCTTCACACCAGTCCAGCCGTTGTCGTTGTGAGACGCGGTGACCATGGCAACGCATGGGACATCCAGATCGAACTGCGCGTAATAGGCCATCGGAGACATGGCGAGGCCGATGTCGTGCACTTTGATGCCTGCAGACATCAGGCCGGTGACCAGTGCCATCTTGATGGATGCGGAGTAGCCGCGGAAGTCGTGACCAGTAACGATCTCAGGACGTACGCCAAGTTCATGAATAAGGGTTCCAAGTCCCTCGCCCAGCGCCTGAATGCCCTTCAGGTTGATCTCTTTTTCAAAGAGCCAGCGTGCATCGTACTCGCGAAAACCGGTCGGCTTGACCAACGGTGTCGTTTCATAGGCCAAGGTGTTTGGCGTTAGCTGTGAAACCGGCTTAACTGACATAATTTCTCCTAGACAAGCTTCAGGTCACTGGTAATGCAGAGACGTGACGCTTTTATCAAACTCCGTTTGGTTGTGAGACGTTTCTCACCCAACGGTTTTCAAATTCACGTTATACTCGCAGGATATCATCCTCGGCGATGTATGCGCCGGACTGGACTTCGATCATGCGAACCGGGATTTTTCCCGGGTTTTGTAGTTTGTGCCTTGCGCCAAGCGGGACAAACACGGACTGATTTTCTGAAATCAGCTCATCTTTTCCATCAATGGTCACCTCCAGCGTGCCACTTACAACAACCCAGTGCTCAGCACGGTGGATGTGGCGCTGCAAGGTCAAGCCCTTGCCGGGCTCAATCATCATGGACTGGACGCGGAAGCGCTCACCTTCAGAGATGCGCTCGCTCCAGCCCCATGGACGGTACACGCGGCGGTGCTGTACGGTTTCGGGCCTATTGGCCTTGTCCAGCTGTTCCACCACCTTCTTCACGTCCTGTGCCTTATCTTTTGCGGCAACCAGAAGCGCATCCTTGGTGTTGACGACCACAACGTCTTCAAGCCCTACAACACTGACGAGGGCATCTTCAGAATAAACGAGGCAATTTTTGGACTGTTCGAAGATCGCTTCGCCCAAAGCCGAGTTACCCTCATCATTCTTCGCCATAGACTCCCAAATGGCAGGCCATGAGCCAAGATCGCTCCACCCCGGATCAGTTGGAACACAGGCGACGTTCTCTTCATTTTCCATAATCGCATAGTCGAAGGAGATGTTGCGCACCTGAGCGAAGGATTCTTCTTCAAGCCGCAGGAAGTCCAGATCGCGTCGTGCGTTTTTGGAGGCCTTAGCAACTTGCTCCCAGATGTCAGGCGCGTGTTTTAAGAAAGCATCGCGCATCGCAGCTGCGGAGTACATAAAGATGCCAGCATTCCAAAGGTAGTTGCCGTCTTTGAGGAACTCTTCAGCCGTTGCCAGATCCGGTTTCTCGACAAAGGCATCAACTTTGCGGACAGATGCTGCCCCCTCGCAGAGTTTGATATAACCGTATCCGGTGTTGGGTTCGCTTGGCTCAATACCAAATGTGACGATCTGACCAGCTTCAGCAGCTGCATGAGCGGCATCGACAGCACACAAGAACTCCTTGTCATCAGCGACCAGATGGTCCGATGGTAACAGGAGGACAATTGCGTTTTTATCTGTTTCAAGCGCCATGAGTGCAGCGAGTGCAGCGGGAGCAGCCGTGTTTCGTCCGCATGGCTCTAATACGATAGCCTGTGGCTCTATCCCAAGTTCGGCCATTTGCTCACCGATCAAGAAGCGATGGTCTTGATTTGAGATCACCAGCGGTGCACGGAACTGCTGGGAGCTGACACGCTCACATGTCTTTTGAAAGAGACTTTGACCTGAAAAGATTGGCAAGAATTGTTTTGGCCTTTCTCTACGGGACAGAGGCCAGAGGCGAGATCCAAACCCACCCGACAGAATCACAGGTGTGATTTTGCTTATGCTATTGCCAGTCATATTTTCAGGATCACTTTCAAACAAACGAATAGACTATTCGTAAACTTAGATGCTGTAGCCCAAAACCCTCAAAACACGTGGAGTTTCAGTGTTCCACACATTCTCTCGAAAATAATTAAGGCTTTTTACCAGTCTGCGTGCTCCGAGATACCCCATTATTTTTCAGGGGTATTCAGTCGTTTTGGGAACGGTCACGATATCACTTAATTCATTTAAGCATTTGTTCTGGGGGGGAAGATGCGGGAGGAATTAAGCCAGTCCGTAGAGCGGAAAGTGGATGAGCTTGTTGCGCTCACTCGTGACCTGATAGCTTTTCCGACAATCAATCCTCCTGGAGAAGCTTATCGTCCTTGTGCAGAGTTCATCGGCGAGCGCTTGAAGCGTAAAGGCTTTGCTGTCGAGTATGTCAGAGGAGAGAGCACCCCCGGAGACTCTGACCGCTACCCGCGTATCAATGTCATTTGCCGCTATGAAGGTCGCGGTCCCGGTCCTTGTGTCCACTTCAACTCCCATATCGATGTTGTCGAGGTGGGGTATGGCTGGACGGTTGATCCCTTTGCTGGCGTGGTAAAAGACGGAAAGGTCTTTGGGCGCGGTGCCTGTGATATGAAAGGCGGGATGGCCTCTTCCATAATCGCGGCAGAGACTCTGATTGAATGTTTCCCAGAGTTTTGTGGTGCCATCGAGATATCTGGAACTGTTGATGAGGAATCCGGCGGCCTTGGCGGTGTGGCTTATCTTGCCAGACATGGCTACTTTTCCAAACCGCGTGTCGACCATGTGATCATCCCTGAACCTTTGCACAAAGATCAGGTTTGTCTTGGGCACCGAGGGGTGTGGTGGAGTGAAATTGAGACGCGTGGTTCGATTGCTCACGGCTCAATGCCGTTTTTGGGTGACAGTGCAATTCGTCACATGAGTGCTTTCCTGAATGTGCTGGAAAACGAGCTTTACCCTGCGCTCAGCAAAAAACAAACACAAATGCCGGTTATTCCTAGAGGCGCCCGATCATCCACGTTAAATATCAATTCTTTACATGGCGGGCAGGATGAAGGACACGATGGTCTTCCCTCCCCTTGCGTTGCAGATAGTTGCCGCATCATACTGGATCGTCGATTCCTGATTGAGGAACCGCTGGAGGATGTGAAACAAGAGATAGTTGAAATATTAGAAAATCTGCGTAAAACACGTAGAAATTTCGAATATGAACTTAAGGATCTCCTTGAAGTTCTCCCCGTGATGGCAGAGAAAGACTCCCCAGTCGCTCGCGCTGTTGCAGGCGGAATTAAAGACGTGCTTCAAAAGGATGCATCATATGTTGTCTCTCCGGGGACTTATGATCAGAAGCACATAACACGATTGGGCCACTTGCACGATTGTATTGCGTATGGTCCAGGCAAACTTGAGATGGCGCATAGGCCGGACGAATTTGTTGGAATTGAGGATCTCGTTGACAGCGCCAAAGTGATGGCGCTGGCCGCGTACTCTCTTTTGACGGAGCCTGATGCAAGACCAATAACAAGAACACTGTCTGATCACGTGCACTCTTAAAGTATAAGGGACGGAATGGAATGCATGCAAAGTCATTAAAAAGCCGGCTGCTTTGCCTTGCCGGAGGCGCGGCCCTCGTCCTTGCTGCACTAACAGGTGCGCACGGTTCTGCTGAAGCCAAATCTTCCCTGTCTTTGGGAATGGTACTCGAACCACCGCATCTTGATGCAACTGCAGGGGCTGCAGCTGCTATCGATGAAGTGGTCTATCAAAACGTTTTTCAAGGCCTGACACGTATTGGGCCAGACGGAAGTGTTCTGCCCTCTCTCGCCAAATCGTGGGATGTGAGCGAAGACGGCATGACCTATCGCTTCCATTTGCAGACAGGTGTCCTCTTTCATGATGGAACGCCGTTTTCTGCTGATGACGTAAAGTTTTCCTTGGATCGTGCACGCGCTGAAGGCAGCGTAAATGCCCAGAAGCCGCTCTTTGCAGCGATCTCTGATGTGGTTGTCGTAGATCCGCAAACCGTTGATATCAAGCTCACTACGCCAAGCGGCAATCTTGCTTACAATCTGGCTTGGGGCGATGCGGTAATTGTATCTCCTAAAACGGCTGAGACGAACAAGACGCAGCCTGTGGGCACCGGACCGTTCAAGTTTGACCGTTGGATGAAGGGGCAGGAAATTCGGATTTCCCGTTTCGACCAGTATTGGGGTGACCAACCAAAGCTAGATAAAGCCTCTTTCCGTTTCATCTCTGATCCTAATGCCGCCTTTGCTGCAATGATCTCTGGCGATCTGGATGCGTTCCCGACATTTTCCGCTCCAGAAACCATTATTCAGTTTCAAGCGGACCCACGTTTTGAAGTTGCGATTGGCACGACTGAGGGTGAAACCATCCTTGCGATGAACAACACCCGCGGTCCGCTTAAGAACAAGCTCGTGCGTCAGGCAATATCGCATGCGGTCAATAAGCAAGCCCTGATTGACGGGGCTATGTTTGGACTTGGTACGCCAATTGGAACGCACTTTGCTCCGCATCATCCCGCTTATAATGATCTAACAGGACTGTATCCTTACGATCCGGCGAAAGCGAAAGAACTTCTTGCCAAAGCTGGGTATCCAGATGGCTTCAGCGCAACGCTGAAACTGCCACCACCGACCTATGCCCGTCGTGGTGGTGAGCTGATTGCCTCTGATCTGAAGAAGATCGGCATTGATTTGAAGATCGTGCCTGTTGAATGGGCACAGTGGCTTTCCGAGGTCTTCAAGGAGACCAATTACGATTTCACAATCGTTTCTCATGTTGAGCCGATGGATATTGGTATCTATGCGCGCGATAAGTACTACTTCAACTACAACAGTGATGCTTTCAAACAACTGATTGAAGAGCTGAATGTGACTGTTGACGAAGAGAAGCGGCATGAGCTTTTGAAGCAGGCGCAGCAAATCATCTCCGAGGATGCTGTGAACGTCTACCTGTTCCAGTTGGCGAAATCTGCTGTGTGGAATGCCAATGTGAAGGGGCTTTGGCGAAACTCCCCGACACCGGGTAACGATCTATCACAGGTCTATTGGGCGAATAACTAAAAACACCTAGCAAATACACGTAGATATTTGCACAGGACTGCGGTTGCAACCGCAATCGTAGTCCTTCTCAATTGCTATTCCAAATTATATGGTTTAAGCGGTTGCCAAACTGACAGTTACTTTAGGGGTAACCCTTTTCTCTCATTGTGCAATTTGCTTGTGCAACGCAAGTTTGATTGGTTTAGCGGATTTGTCCGATGCTCTGGTTTGCGTTCCTTCGTCTCATAGGCTTACTGACAACTCTCCTGGCCGCAAGCCTCGTCATCTTCGTTGTGCTTGAGGTTATTCCCGGTGATCCGGCTGAAGTGATGCTTGGGCTGAATGCGCAGCCTGACACACTCGCAGCTCTGCGCGCTGAACTTGGCCTCAATGCTCCTTTATCCACCCGCTATGTGAACTGGTTGCTGGGCATGTTGCGGGGTGAATTTGGTGTGAGCTACACATATTCAGTTCCGGTTTCTGAACTGATCGGCGAACGCATTCAGGTCAGCCTTCCACTTGCAACTGGCGCACTGATCCTCTCGACAGTCATTGCTATACCGATCGGCGTTTACTCTGCCCGCTATCATGGCAAGGTCATCGACACAGGTATTATGTCCATTGCTCAGATCGGCATTGCTATCCCAAACTTCTGGATTGCCATTTTGCTGGTTTACGTGTTTGCGATCGTGCTGCGGGTTTTACCATCTGGTGGTTTCCCGGGCTGGGATGTGAGCTTTTTTGGCTCATTGCAGGCGCTCTTATTGCCTGTTATCGCGCTGGCTCTCCCCCAAGCGAGTATTCTGGCCCGCGTGATGCGCTCAGCCTTGCTGGATGTTTTACATGAAGACTATATCCGTACAGCGCGCGCCAAGGGGCTTTCCAACAAAGCCACGCTTTGGAGACACGGCGTACGCAATGCTCTTATTCCGGTCCTGACTATTCTGGGTCTTCAGTTCTCTTTCCTGATCGCAGGTACGGTGATTATTGAAAACCTCTTTTACCTACCAGGCCTAGGGCGTCTGATTTTCCAAGGCATTACTCAGCGCGACCTGATCGTAGTGAAGAGCAGTGTCATGTTGCTCGTTGCTCTTACAATCTTTGTGACATTCCTAGTCGACATCGCCTACGCAGCCATTGATCCGAGACTGAGGCGACGTGCATGAATCAGGAACTCCCAAGTTATCCGCCGCTTGCCAGTTTTGACGAAATCTCCATCTGGAAGAAAGCCTTTCACAGTCGTTCGTTCGTGATCGGGGCAGTGCTTGCTCTCGTTATTCTCATTGCCGGGGTTACTTCCGTCTTCTGGACACCCTATGCCATCGATGTTCTGGATGTTTCCAAGCGCCTTAAGCCGATGAGTTCTGAATTCTGGTTTGGGACGGATCAGTATGGTCGCGATATCTTCTCCATGTTGATGGTTGGCGCCCGCACCTCCATTATTGTAGCGCTGATTGCTGTTGGCATCGGCATGCTGATTGGCGTGCCATTGGGACTTCTGGCAGCGGCCCAAAAGGGTTTTCTTGAAGAACTGGTGATGCGCACCAATGATCTGATTTTCGCATTTCCCTCTCTACTCTCTGCTGTGCTCATCACGTCCATCTTTGGGCCTGGAACAATCAACGCTGTAATTGCGATTGGCATCTTCAATATTCCAGTTTTTGCCCGCGTTGCTCGCGGTGGCGCCTTGTCTCTTTCAGGACGCGAGTTTTTGCTTGCCGCCCGTCTTTCCGGCAAGAGCTCGTTCTTGATCACTCTGGAACACGTTATTCCGAACATTGCCAACCTGCTGATTGTACAGGCGACCATTCAGCTTTCTCTTGCAATCCTTTCAGAGGCAGGTCTCTCCTATCTTGGTTTGGGGACGCAACCACCCATGGCGAGTTGGGGCCGCATGTTGTATGAGGCCCAGACCATGGTTGCTTTTGCACCGCAGCTGGCGCTTTATCCGGGATTTGCGATTATCTTTTCTGTTCTCGGCTTTAACCTTCTTGGCGACGGACTACGGGATTTACTGGATCCGAAGATGCGGAGGAGAGTTGCGTGACCTCTGTTTTTTCCGCCACTGACCTTTGCGTTTCCATTTCTGGCAAGCCGATCCTGCGCAATGTGAGTTTTGACCTTGAGCAGGGCAAAATCCTCGGTCTCGTTGGCGAAAGTGGCTCTGGTAAATCCATGAGTGCGCTCTCAGCCATGCAGCTTTTGCCGGAGGGTGCTCATCAGATTGGTGATCTGATGTTTGAGGGCAAGAACCTCACGCGCGCTACAGATACAGAGATGACCCATGTTCGTGGCAAAGACATCTCTATGGTCTTTCAGGAACCGCTGACCGCTCTCAATCCGACCCGCACCATTGGCGAGCAAGTTGCTGAAGGCCTTCGCTGGCATCAGGGTCTTACACGCAAGGAAGCGATGGACCAAACCATCGATGTTCTGGAACGGGTTGGTCTTGGTCTTGAATATGGTTTGATTGATCGTTTCCCCCACCAGCTTTCCGGCGGACAGAGGCAGCGCGTTGTCATCGCCATTGCTATCGCCTGTAAGCCCAAGGTATTGATTGCTGATGAGCCGACCACTGCGCTTGATGTGACGGTTCAGGCGCAAATCCTGACATTGCTGAAAGACATCGTGCGCAAAGAACAGATGGCCATGCTGCTCATTTCGCATGATCTGGCAGTTGTTGCTGACATGGCGGACACTGTTGCGATTATGAAAGACGGGGTGATTGTTGAGCGCGGCCCGACTTGCGAGCTGTTCGACAACCTTTCTCACCCCTATTCCAAAAAGCTGTTTGAAGCCTCCAATCACGTACCTGTTCCACGGCAAGAGCCAGTTGACGAGGTCACACAGCCACTCTTGCAGGTGAGCAATGTGCTGCGGGAATATCCTCTCCCTCGTGCCAGCATCTTCACACGCAGACAATGGCACCGGGCCGTGCAGCATGTCTCCTTCCACGTCGCCCCTCGTCAGAGCATGGGACTGGTGGGTGAAAGTGGATGTGGCAAGTCCACCCTTGCGCGCACTATTTTGGGACTGACCCCTCCGAACGCAGGCCATATCCAATTTCTTGGCAAAGACCCCTACTCGGTTTCACGAAAAGACCGTCAGGATTTGCAGCTGGGCATTCAGGCCGTGTTCCAGGATCCTTATGGAAGCTTTGATCCGCGGCATACGGTTGAACGTACCGTGGGAGAGCCTTTGCACCTCATGCGCAACGAGCTGTCTCGTTCTCAACGTAAAAAACGCGTTCATGAGGTTTTGGAAAGCGTGGGGCTTTCTTCTGCAGATGCCAACAAATATCCGCACGAATTTTCTGGCGGACAACGGCAGCGTATCGCGATTGCTCGTGCGCTGGTCACCAATCCAAGCCTGATCGTCGCGGATGAACCCGTTTCTGCGCTTGATGTTTCCATCAGAGCACAAATTCTGGATCTCTTTGCAGATTTGCGTGATCGGCTAGGTATGGCTTATCTGTTCATTTCACACGATCTTTCTGTTGTGCAGGCTATCACTGACCGGGTGATTGTGATGAACGCAGGCCGTATTGTTGAAGAAGGTCCAACCGGAGAAGTCTTTTCCAATCCCAAACATCCTTACACACGTATCCTTGTTTCCGCAGCGCCTGATCTCAATGAAGCCTTACGCAGGCGCAGAGAAAAAGAGAACAAAGATACGCATTGAGCGCTATTGCCTGCAGCAAACCAATGCAGCTAGCCTTGCATTTGCTCAGGCTACAGCTATCGGAGACATGTTATGACAACAGCTGAGAACCAGCTTCGCCGGGAAGTTATAAGAACGGCGCGTGCTTTACAAAGCACTGGTTTGACACATGGAACCTCCGGCAACGTGAGCGCCCGATATGAAAACGGTATGCTCATCACCCCTTCTGGCATTCCTTACGAAGACCTGGAGATCAAGAAGATTGTCTTCATGGATCTTGAAGGCGGATACTTTGGGGATTACTTGCCTTCGTCCGAGTGGCGCATGCATATGGACATCTACCGGCACTACAAAGAAGCAGAGGCGGTTGTTCACTGTCATTCAGCCAGAGCGACTGCGCTTTCAACCCATAACAAAGACATTCCGGCCTTTCATTATATGGTAGCTGTTGCTGGCGGTAATCAGATCAAATGCGCAGACTACGCAACATTCGGAACCAAAGCCCTTTCTCAAGCAATGATCGATGCGCTAGAAGACCGGAAGGCTTGCCTTTTGGCGCATCATGGACAAATTACTTTTGGCCCTTCACTGCACAAGGCGTTTGGGCTTGCCGGTGAAGTGGAAGCATTGGCTGATCAGTACTTGTCTGCGCTGGTTCTGGGAGAACCTGCACCTCTTTCTCCAACTGAGATGAAAGAGATTTTAAGAAAATTTAAAAGCTACGGCAAACAGCTGGATGCATTGGATGGAAACGACGCGGGTGCTTTTGAAATGCCCCAGCGACGTGACTAATCCAGAAAAGAACAAAGAATACAGAGGCGGATGCCTTTTATGATTGTAACGGGGGAATGACTGGAACATGCGAATTGGACTTGACTGGGGTGGTACTAAAATTGAAGCGCTGGCACTTTCTAACGAAGGTGAAGAACTGTTTCGCAAACGTGTTCCAACTCCCAAGAACGATTATCAGGGTTGCGTAGAAGCTGTTATCGGACTGGTTGCTGCAACGGAGGCAGCCACTGGCGAAGTCGGCACAGTGGGCATTGGCATTCCGGGCTCCATCTCGCCTAGCACAGGGCTGGTTAAGAACGCAAACTCCACTTGGATGAACGGGAAACCTCTCGATAAAGATCTGACAGAGGCGCTTGGCCGTGAAATGCGCATTCAAAACGATGCCAATTGCATGGCGGTTTCTGAAGCCATTGATGGAGCGGGTGCAGGATGCGGAGTTGTTCACGGCATCATCATTGGCACTGGCTGTGGCTCAGGCATTGCGATTAATGGACGTCCCCATAAAGGCGCTAATGGCATTGGAGGCGAGTGGGGCAACGTTACTGTGCCGTGGATGCAGGAAGGCGAGTTCCCAGGGCCGCTCAATTGGACCGGACACCACGGCACGATTGACCTTTTGTGCTCTGGCACAGGTTTCCAGTGGGATTATGAGAATGCCACCGGCAAGGCTCTTAAGGGCAGTGAGATCATTGAGTTGATGCGCTCTGGTGATGAAGCTGCCATGGGCACCTATCAGCGTTATGTAAGCCGCTTGGGCCGCGCCTTGGCGATGGCAGCCAACATTTTAGATCCGGACTGTTTTGTACTGGCTGGTGGCATGTCCAACGTGGAGGAGATTTACAAGGATCTTCCTGCTGCAATGCGTCCTTACATTTTCTCTGATGGTTATGATTTTGATATCCGCAAGGCCAAACACGGCGACAGCTCTGGTGTGCGCGGAGCGGCATGGCTGTGGGGTAAAGGCGAAACAACGCTGCGGCATGTCAACGAAAGCTCGTAAACGTACTTTTCCTTATGGATTTCTCTTTCTATAGTCAGAACTCACGATTCCGATTTCCTGAAAGAAATTTCCATGACAATGACAAGCCAAGAAATCCTTGCAAAGCTGGTTAGCTTTGACACGGTCAGCGCAAAAACCAATCTCCCCCTGATCAAGTGGATCGAAGAGTATCTTAATGACCTGGGGGTCTCCTCTTCCATTCTACCAGACGAAACGGGGGAGAAGGCGAGCCTGTTTGCGACGATCGGCGGAGATGGCACCGATGGTTACATTCTTTCAGGTCACACAGATGTGGTGCCGGTTGAAGGGCAAGACTGGAGCAGTAACCCGTTCTCCCTTCGCAAAGAAGACGGTCTGCTATACGGTCGCGGTTCTTGCGACATGAAAGGCTTCGTAGCGTGCTCTCTTGCCAAAGTGCCAGAGATGCTTAAGGCGCCGCTGAACAAACCGTTTCACCTGATGTTCTCCTATGATGAAGAAACAGGCTGTACCGGCGTTCAGCCTGTGCTGTACAAACTTGCTGGCGAAGGCTTTCAGGCGGAAGCATGTTTCGTTGGTGAGCCGACTGAAATGCAGGTTGTGGTGGCACATAAATCCAAAGCCTCCTACCGCGCTGTGTTTACCGGCCTTTCCTGCCACTCCTCCCTTGCACCACAGGGCGTAAACGCCGTGCATTATGGCGCTCGTCTTGTTGCAAAGCTGGAAGAGATGGCGCGGGAACTGGCATCGGGTCCCAGCGATGATCTGTTTGATTTGCCGTACTCCACGGCTCACACAGGTGTCATGAAGGGCGGCACTGCACTCAACATTGTGCCTGAACACTGCGAAGTCATATTTGAGTTCCGCGTGCTGCCAACTGAAAGCCTTCAGGCTTGCATGGATGAGATCAGGCGTTATGCCACGGAGGAGCTTCTTCCTGAAATGCGCAAAGTTTCTGAAAAGGCAGATATCGAGCTCATTCCTTACTCTGAGATCCCAGGACTGGATACGGAAGTTGAAGCGGATGTGACTGTTCTGGCAAAGAAACTGGCTGGTCGCAACGACCACGCAAAAGTTGCTTATGGCACAGAAGCTGGCCTGATCCAGACCATTTTGAAAGTCCCAACCGTGGTGTGTGGCCCAGGTAGCATCGAGCAGGCTCATAAACCGGACGAGTATATCAAACAGTCCGAACTCGACAAATGCGACGGTTTCCTAGACCGCCTTATCCAGCACGCGTGTGCTTAAGTTGATGATGGGGAGCTCTTCACGATGGGTTGAAGGGCTCTTCTTTTCATTGCTGGGTGCAATTTTGCTTCAGGAGTTGCACCTATGAGCTCCTTAGGTTATGAAAATCGCATGATGACTATGCAAGTACAAAACATGCTGTGGTGGTGGCGCCGGTGACGGTGGCTGAACACGCATGTCTTGTTGACCTGTAATTTCCAAGCCGCCGCATTTTCTGCAGGCGGCTTTGTTGTATCTACCGCCTCGCAAACATCGGAAACAGGTGTGCACGACCCGGAGGATTGACCATGCCGATTACGGCAGAACGGACTTATAAGAGCAAAGGCGGCGTTATCATCCGCCGTAAAAGCCGAAATGCTGATTATGCCGCTGGTACAAGCGAATGGATGGACAGACTGGACCGTCAACGCGGTGCTGTGCTTTCCTCTTCCTACGAATATCCGGGCCGCTACACGCGCTGGGATATGGCGTTGACCAACCCACCGCTGCTGATTGAATCCAACGATCGCAAGATTACCATTCAGGCGTTGAATGAGCGCGGGCGCGTGCTGATGCCTGCCGTTCAAGGCGCATTGGATGGTCACGAGGATATCGCAGATTTCAATGCAGATGAGTACCGCATTGATCTGACTATCAAGACGCCGGACAGAGCCTTTTCAGAGGAAGAGCGCTCCCGCCAGCCTTCAACCTTCTCCGTGGTGCGTACACTTGTCGATCTGTTTTCCTGTGATGACGATCAGCTCGGGCTGTATGGCGCATTCGGATATGATCTGACGTTCCAGTTTGAGCCGATTAATCAGAAACTGCAGCGTCCTGAAGACCAGCGGGACATGGTGTTGTTTCTGCCCGATGAAATCCTGATCGTTGACCACTATGGCCGTAAAGCCCATGTGCTGGAATACGATTTCGAGTTCAATGCCAAAACGACAGACGGTTTGCCGCGTGATGGTGAAGAAACACCCTACAAAGCAGCGACTGAAACTCCAGCACGGGGTGACCATGAGCCGGGTGAGTACGCTGATCTGGTGCGCTCTGCAGTCGATTATTTCAAGCGCGGTGATCTGTTTGAGACCGTACCTGGTCAAGTGTTCTATGAGCCTTGCAAAAACCCACCATCCGCCGTTTCCCGACGTTTGCAGCAGATCAACCCTTCGCCTTATTCCTTTTTCATCAACCTAGGCAACGCCGAATATCTTGTTGGTGCCTCTCCTGAGATGTATGTGCGGGTGACTGGTGGTCGCCGTGTGGAGACATGCCCGATTTCCGGCACGATCCGCCGTGGCAAGAACGCGATTGAAGATGAAGCACAAATCCGCAAGCTGCTGAACTCCGCCAAAGACGAAGCAGAACTGACCATGTGTTCTGACGTGGACCGGAACGACAAGAGCCGCATCTGTGTTCCTGAGTCTGTCCGTGTGATTGGTCGTCGTCAGATCGAGATGTATTCTCGTCTGATTCATACCGTGGATCACATCGAAGGCACTCTGCTTGATGGCAAGGATGCGCTGGATGCGTTCCTTTCTCATACATGGGCTGTAACTGTTACTGGTGCGCCGAAGCGTTGGGCCATGCAGTTTATCGAGGATCACGAAAGGAGTTCTCGTGCATGGTATGGCGGTGCGATCGGTGCTGTGCTGTTTAATGGCGATATGAACACAGGTCTGACCCTGCGCACGGTTCGCATCAAGGATGGTGTAGCTCAGATCCGTGCAGGTGCGACGCTGCTTTATGACAGCATCCCAGAGGATGAAGAAGCTGAGACTGAGCTGAAAGCATCTGCGATGATTGCTGCTGTTCGCGAAGCTGGACTTGCGCTTACTTCTGAAGAGGAAGTGGTTAAGGCTAAACCGGGCAAAGGCAAGAAGATTCTACTCGTCGACCACGAAGACAGTTTCGTGCACACACTGGCAAATTACTTCCGTCAGACAGGCGCTGAGGTTGTGACTTACCGTAGTCCAGTGCTGGATGATGTCTTTGATCAGGTTCGTCCGGATCTGATCGTGTTGTCTCCTGGCCCAGGCTCTCCAAAGGACTTTGACTGCCGGGCTACCATCGAACGGGCCCGTGCACGCAAGCTGCCAATTTTTGGTGTGTGTCTTGGTCTGCAGGCGCTGACTGAAGCGTTTGGCGGTGAACTTGACCAGCTTGATGTGCCTGTGCATGGCAAGCCATCTCTTGTTTCCTTCAGTCACAGTTCCAAGCTGTTTGATGGGCTGAGTTCACCTGTCAGTGTTGGCCGTTATCACTCTTTGTTTGCAAAGCGGGATGTGTTGCCAGATTGTTTTGAGGTAACCTCAGAGACCAAAGACGGTGTGATCATGGCAATTGAACACAAGAATGAGCCTATTGGCGCTGTTCAGTTCCATCCAGAGTCTATCATGTCCCTCGATCAAGACGGTGGTCACAAGATTATTGAAAATGTGATGACCAAACTTCTTATCGGTGGCTAGATCGACTCTCTGACCAAATTGAATTCATCAATTGGACTAAATTAAAGGCCGGGATTGAGCGATCACTTCCGGCCTTTCTCCTAGAATTTTGTATAGATGGTTTATCTGCACGAAACCTAGAAGCATCTTTGGTCGCATTGTTGTGGAATTGCAGCATATAAATGCGCTGGATAGTGAAAGTGAACCTATTCAGATTGAGAATATTGCAAGTCTCATGTGCGCCGGGTTGCGTTATATGACTAATCTATGCACGATTGAAGTGATTGACGCAGTCATTTTCCATAGGGATTTATAGACTGCAAAAGATTTTTACTGCGTATCTTTCCGGAGAACAGTTGCCACTTTTCGGGAATACGCTTTGATTGACGAGAGTTTGCTCTCAAGGTTCACTTAAGAGGATAAAGATGAAGGTACGCGGTATTTTAAGCGGCGTTTTGATGGGCGCAGCAGTTCTAACAGGAACCTTTGCGACTACAGCAACTGCAGCAGAGAAGATCACTGTCGGCGCCTTGCGCTTCACTTCTCATGCGGCGAATTTTGTTGCGTTTGAAAAGGGTTATTTCGACGAAGCTGGTCTGGAAGTTGAGTTTAAGTTCTTTCAGGCTGCACAACCAATGGCGCTTGCTATCGCCTCCGGCGATGTGGACTTCGGCCTTACCGCAATTTCCGGTGGCTTGATCAGTCTTGCCGATAAGGGCGCTGTGAAAGTGATTGGTGGCGCGCTACAGGAAGAAGCTGGCATTGACGGCCAGATGATCCTTGCCTCTAAAGCTGCGTTTGATGCAGGCCTGAAAACTCCTGCTGATCTGAAAGGCAAGAGCTTTGGTGTGACGACGGCAGGCTCGTCTTTCCATTACATGGCACATAAGATTGCGGATAAAGAAGGTTTTGAGCGCAAAGACATCAAGATTCGTCCGCTCCAAAAAGTAGGCGCTGTGATTGGTGCGCTGAAGAGTGGTCAGATTGATGCGTGGTCTATTGTTCCCCACATCGCAAAAGGCCTTGCCAAATCCCCACAAGTGGAAATGATCGGTAAAGTTTCTGACTATGTACCGAATTATCAGGTGACCACTGTCTTTACCTCCGCGAAGAACATTAATAGTAATCCTGAGCTGGTGAAGACCTTCCTTGGTGCCTACTCCAAAGGCGCGGCTGACTTTAACGCGGCTTTGGTGGACAAATCCGCAGGAGATGCGGCAGCTGAGGACATGGTTAAGCTCATTCATAAGTACGTCTATGCTGATCGTCCATATGAGAAAGCTGCTCCATCCATTCGCAAGGGAGCGATGCGTCTTAACGAAGGTGCTGCGCTAAACATGGCGAGTGTTGAAGACCAGCTCAACTGGTTCAAGAGCGAGAAGTTGGTACCAGCAGGTGTAACACTCGACAAGTTGGTTGATGTGAAATTCGTCGAAACCTTCTAATCCAACTCACGCATTGCCCGCTGCGGGTGGGCAATGCCTTTTCTCATAATCCGGTTGGATTACATGCAAATTTCCATTGAAAATCTCTCACACGCCTACGGCTCTGTCGAGGTTCTGAATGATATCAATCTGACCTTTGAGCCCGGCGAGATTGCCGTGATCATCGGTCCGTCCGGTTGCGGAAAATCTACGCTGCTGCGTCTGATGGGCGGACTTGAAGAGCCGAGCAAGGGCGCCGCTTATATCGCAGGTCAGGCGCCAGAAGGGTCTTTCAATCCCCTCACCTACATCTTTCAGGATTTTGCGTTGCTGCCATGGCGCTCTGTGGCCGGGAATATCTCTTTGGTGCTTGAAGATCACAAGCTTTCCAAACAGCAGAGCAAGGCGATCATTGATGATGTGCTTGCACGCACCAACCTCTCAGAGTTTCATGATGCACTTCCACGTCAGTTATCCGGTGGGATGAAGCAGCGTGTGGCAATTGCGCGAGCGTTAGCAGTTCGCCCTGCCTTTCTGCTCATGGATGAGCCTCTGTCAGCTTTAGACAGCCAGACACGAGAACTTCTGATGGATGATCTAGTGGCTCTTTGGGCCCGTGAGGCATTCTCTGCTTGCTATGTGACGCATAATCTTGCTGAAGCTGTTCGCCTTGGCCATAAGGTCATTGTGTTGTCTCGCCGCCCGGGCAAGGTTCGCGATGTTGTTGAGATCTCGATCCCTCTTGAAGAGCGCCGGGAGCGAGCTGTGGAGCTTGAGGAGGTGCAGCAGCAGTTATGGCATATGATGCGCGAAGAAGCTCTTGCTGCAGATAGGGAGCTTGCCGATGTCTGATCAGATAAACCGCAAGAAAGTTCCGTTTCGTGGAGGCGGGTTCAAGCCACGTCCGATCCGTTTTGTTGCTCCATTTGTATTTTTGGCACTGGTGTTGTTCTGGGAGTTTGGCTCCCGCACAGGCATCATCAGCAATCTGGTTTTGCCAGCACCGTCGGAAGCGTTTCAGGCCTTCTTAGATCTCTATAATTCGGGTCTTTTCTGGAAACACGTGAGCACAAGTCTTTACCGGCTTGTCTTTGGCTGGAGCATTGGAACAGCACTTGGCATTTTGGTGGGATTGCTGATTGGGCTGTTTTCATTGGCGCGATCCAGCCTATTGCCGCTTACCTCAGCGTTTTTCCCAATCCCGAAGATTGCCTTGCTGCCACTCTTCATCATCTGGTTCGGCATCGGGGAGGGTTCCAAAGTTGCGACAATCCTGTTTGGTACGTTTTTTCCTACAGTCATCGCCACTTATGGCGGCGTTGATAATGTGGAGCGTGGGTTGATCCGCATGGGACAGTCGTTCGGTATGAGCTGGCTTTCCATTGTGCGGAAGATCATTTTGCCAGGTGCTCTACCAGCGATCCTTTCGGGTGCACGTATTTCCGCGAGCATAGCAATTATTTTGCTGGTCGCCGCAGAGATGATTGGCGCAGAATATGGCATCGGCGCTTATGTGTTGATGGCAGGTTCCTTGTTCGCAACAGATCAGCTGATCGTCGGCGTTGCGATGCTTTCCATTTTGGGGCTGTGCGTCAGTTGGTTGATCGGGAAGGCGGAAAAGGCCCTACTGAACTGGCGGGGGTAATAGACAGGCTTCGCTGGAGAATAAAACAGCGAAGCTTTGCTTTCTAAGCAGAACTGGAGTTACACGCGTTTTTGAAATTCACTTCAAACACGCTGACCCAGCCATTGTTATAGCTTTCGCGCATTGTGGAGCCGATTTCGCCAAGCTTTTCCCAATCATGATGGCTTAAAACCACTCTGGTACCTTCGCCGTCCTTCTCAAACGTCACATCCACACAGGTTGCCATGCTCTCCGGGTTATTGATATGCCAAAGGATCGAAAGAGCTTTTGAGGGCTGATAGATTTTGAGCGTTCCCCAATCATGGCGTGTGCCATCTTTTGCGACTTCATATAGCTTGCCGCCCTCCTGCTGCTCACAAAAGACCTCGGGCAGTTCGCCGCCACTCATTGCTGTTACAGAATGGGTTTGAATTGGCCACCATTTGCTGAAATCACTTGTAAAAACCTCAAAGGCTCTTTCCGGACTGCAGTTCACCTTAATCGTTTTCACCACTGGTGTGATCATGCTGATCTCCTGTTGTTTGGTGACTTCATAAGACAGATTTATAACCACGAACTGTCAAGTCAGAAGCTCAAACTTCTATACCCTCCCGTTTCGACACAGATTAGAACTTCTTCTGCCAAAAATTAAAGATGGCATGTTCCCACATTTTGCTTCTATTGTTTCACTGAAAGCTAATCTGAACGAAGATGTTGGCAGGCCGAAAAAAGGCATATTGCAGTCTTATCTCAGTCTTAGTGCCATATCAGACGAGGACAAATCATGGTTTTACGCATAAACGACACGATCCCTAATTTGACTGTTCCTACTGATCATGGAGAGATAAGTCTGCACGATTGGGTTGGAGACAGCTGGGCGATCATCTTCTCTCACCCTAAGGATTTTACACCTGTTTGCACGACTGAGTTCGGTGCTGTGGCCCAGCTTGGTAATGAATGGGCCAAGCGTAACACTAAAGTGCTTGGCGTTTCAGTTGATGGTGTTGAAGACCATAAGAAATGGAAAGTCGATATTGAATCTGTTGGCGGTGCAAAGCCCAATTTTGCGATTGTTGCAGATGCTGGGCTGGAGATGGCGAAGGCCTTTGACATGTTGCCAGCGGAATATGTCTTGCCTGATGGGCGGACACCAGCAGACTCTGCCACTGTGCGCTCAGTCTTCATCATTGGGCCAGACAAGCAAGTGAAGCTGATGATGACCTATCCAATGACCGTTGGACGAAATTTCGCAGAAATCCTGCGCGCGCTAGACGGGCTTCAGATGTCTGCCAAGGGCGTTGCAACGCCAGCGGACTGGACTGTTGGTCAGGATGTAATCGTGCCCCCAGCCGTCAGTACCGAAGACGCAGAAGTCAAATTTGGCTCTGTGAAAACAGTCCTGCCCTATCTGCGATATGTGAGCGCGCCGAGCTAAACACTCAGAAAACACGCTCCTGCAATAGAAAGCCCCGCAGAGATGGTCTCTACGGGGCTTTTGAATGTCTTATTGAACCTGAGGCTTAGTCAACTTTACGAACTGCGCCTTTGGATGCGCTGGTGGTCATGGCAGCATAGGCTTTCAGCGCGGTGGTAACCTTGCGCTTACGCGTCTCAACAGGTTTCCATGCAGCATTCCCTTTTGCTTCCATCGCAGCGCGACGGGAGGCAAGCTCTTCATCAGAAACACGCATCTCGATTTTACGGTTTGGAATGTCGATATCAATCATATCGCCTTCTTCCAACAGGCCGATATTGCCGCCTTCAGCTGCTTCCGGGGAGACATGGCCAATGGACAAACCGGAAGACCCACCAGAGAAGCGGCCATCTGTGATGAGTGCGCAGGCTTTGCCGAGGCCTTTGGACTTGAGGTAGCTGGTTGGATACAGCATTTCCTGCATGCCCGGACCGCCACGAGGGCCTTCGTAACGAATGAGAACGATGTCACCCTCTTTCACTTTACCTGTCAGGATCGCGCTGACTGCTGTGTCCTGAGATTCAAAGATGCGTGCTGGGCCGGAGAATGTGAGAATGCTCTCATCAACACCTGCGGTTTTAACGATACAGCCGTCTTCTGCCAGATTGCCGTAGAGAACTGCCAGTCCGCCATCCTGTGAGAAGGCATGTTCTTTGGAACGGATAACGCCGTTTTCACGATCCTCATCAACGCCTTCGGCATAGCGGGAGCTCTGAGAGAACGCGACCTGTGTCGGCACACCACCAGGCGCTGCGGAGAAGAACTCGCGTACGCTTGTGCTGTCTGTGCGTTTGATATCCCAGCGCTCAAGAGCATCGGCTAAGTCTTTGGCATGTACTGATTTTACTGAGGTATCGATGAGACCTGCACGGTCCAGCTCGCCCAGAATACCGAGGATGCCACCTGCGCGGTGAATGTCTTCCATGTGGACGTTGGCGATCGATGGAGCCACCTTACACAACACTGGTACAATGCGAGACAGACGGTCAATGTCTTCCATGGTGAAGTCCACTTCACCTTCCTGTGCTGCGGCCAGCAAATGCAGAACGGTGTTGGTGGAACCACCCATCGCGATGTCCATAATCATTGCATTTTCAAAAGCTTTGAAGTTTGCAATGTTACGCGGCAGTGCGCTCTCATCTTCCTGTTCGTAATAGCGTTTTGCCAAATCTACGATCAGGTGACCAGCTTCGATGAACAGGCGTTTACGGTCTGAATGCGTTGCCAGAGTTGAGCCATTGCCCGGAAGGGACAGGCCCAGAGCTTCTGTCAGACAGTTCATAGAGTTTGCGGTGAACATGCCAGAACAGGAGCCACACGTCGGGCATGCGCTGCGCTCGATGCTTTCAACGTCGCTGTCAGAAACGTTGTCATCAGCTGCGGCGATCATTGCGTCGACAAGGTCAACTTTGCGTTTTTCACCGTTTGCGAGCGTTACTTTGCCAGCTTCCATCGGTCCACCGGACACAAACACGGTTGGAATGTTCAGGCGCAAAGACGCCATCAGCATGCCTGGAGTGATCTTGTCACAGTTGGAAATACAGACCATAGCATCTGCGCAGTGGGCGTTGACCATGTACTCCACGGAGTCGGCGATCAACTCACGAGAGGGCAAGGAGTAGAGCATGCCGTCGTGACCCATTGCGATGCCGTCATCGACTGCGATGGTGTTGAACTCTTTTGCGATGCCACCGGCCTGCTCGATTTCGCGAGCGACGAGCTGACCAAGGTCTTTCAAATGCACGTGGCCTGGCACGAACTGCGTGAAGGAGTTGACGACAGCAATAATTGGCTTGCCGAAGTCATTTTCTTTAACACCGGTTGCCCGCCACAGGCCTCTGGCGCCTGCCATGTTGCGGCCGTGTGTGGAAGTGCGCGAACGATAGTTTGGCATCGAAAACCCCAATCTGGCGAATATGTTATTTACGCGTTGCGGTATAGTTAGTTTTATCGGACTAATTTGGCAACTTTTCTTCAGCTTACACCACTAATGAGAAAAAGAGTACCCGCGGGTACGCCTCTCCCCTTCTGATCGCTTGAGCATTTCTCGGGTGTCGTCTGCTCGTGCCTCAAGTCTTGCTGCTTTTAGAAGCGGTTAAAGGCAAAACTGGAGAGATCGTGACCAGCTGGTATCCCTGTGAGCACATCTGCCATAAGACGTCCAATAGATGGGCCTATTCCAAACCCATGGCCTGAGAAACCCGTCACGATATGCAGGTTATCCAGATTTGGAGCTCTATCGATCACCGGCAAAAAGTCTGGCATGGCATCAATGAGGCCGCCCCAGGCGGATTGCAGTTTCGTTCCTTTGAGCTGAGGGAAGCGATCGACAAGAGCCTCAGTTAAAGCTCTCAGCTCTTTCTGATCAGGCATGGAGTTAAGAACGCGCATGGCTTCAAATGGTGTTATGTCCGCTCCGGTCCAGCTCCGTTTTTGCATCCAGTGGTCAGGGTAGTTTTTTGGAGACCACGGTTTGATGCTGGTGCCTTTTAAGTTTTCGGCCATGTTGGGCAGCCATTCTTTCAAGAACCTAAAAGAATCCAGACCGATATGGTGGGTCTGGTTGTTCTTGAGTGCCAGCGTGTAGCCACCATCCTGACGACGGCGCATGGCGAAGGTGTTGTCTGAGGCATTTGCCGGGAAGACATCCGGCACGGCTTGCGTTGCAGCAACAGTCAGCTCCACGGAAAGCTGAGGCAGTTTAATGCCTGCATTGGCGGCGAATAGAGAAGACCATGCCCCACCTGCCAGCATTACTTGCCCCGCCTTGATCTCGCCCTGCTCTGTGACAGCACCAACGACTTCACCGCCAGATTTTACCAATGTACGAACAGCATTGTTTTCGCAGATGACAGCTCCAAGACGCTCTGCAGCCTTTGCAATGCCGAGTGTTGCTTGCCCGGGTTCAGCCCGACCATCACTGGCAGTATGCATTCCGCCAATCCAACGCCCATCTTTACCTTTGATGTCTTCATGAACCTGCGCTCTTGAGATCATGCAGGTATCGAGATCATATTTCCGGCCAAGCTCGACGAACTTTTCGAAATTTTCCAAGTCCTCATGCTTCTCAGCAAGGTAGTAGACGCCAGTCGCGCTGTAGCCAAGGTCTTCCCCTGTCTCTTTGCTGAGCTCGGCCCATAGGCGGCGTGCTTCAATCGAGAGCGGGATCTCCGGTTCATCACGTCCTTGCTGCCGAATCCAACCCCAATTGCGGCTGGACTGCTCTCCAGCAACACGCCCCTTTTCGCAAAGGGTGACGCTTACGCCCTTCTTAGCAAGGTAATACGCGGTGCAAACACCAGTGATGCCGCCGCCGATGATGAGCACGTCAGTTTCCTGCGGCTGTTCTCCATGGAACTGCTGCGGTGTATTTTCTGAATAAATCACGTCACTTACTCAAGGAGGTTAGATAAAGGGTCCGAGCTTGATCTTGGAGCCATCGGAAAACCGCGAATAACGGAAGCGCGTCAGGTCGTAGCCAGCTGGTTTATCCATGAGCAAATCTGCCATTATGCGTCCTGCTGCAGGACCAATGCCAAACCCATGCCCGGAAAAACCCGTTGCGATAAACACGCCCTTTTGTGTCGGGACTTCATCCATGATCGGGACAAAGTCCGGCATTGCATCAATCATTCCAGCCCAACTTTCTTCCATTTGCAGCCCTTTGAGCTGAGGGAAGCGGTCAACCAGACGATCCTGAATGCGTTTGAGGGCTTTCGGGCTCGGATCAGGGTTTAGCACACGACATGTTTCAAACGGTGTGACTTCATCTCCAGACCAATGCCGCTTATGCGCCCATGAATCTGGATAGTTCTTTGGTGGGTTCATGCCAAAGGAAATGCCTTTGAAGGACGCTTTCACAGCAGGAAGCCACTTGAAGAGGTGACGAAACGAGTCCTTACCGATGTAGTGATCATGAATATCACTGACCGCAAGTGTGTAACCACCATCTACTCTTTTGCGGAACGCGAATGTGCCGTCTGCAGCGTTGCCGTTGAAAAGATCAGGCACAGCCTTGGTTGCAGCCACAGTTGCCCGCACACATAGCTGAGGCATGGACACGCCGAGGTTTTGTGCAAAGAGTGAGGACCATGCACCAGCAGCGATCAGGACGCGGTTTGCTTTGATCGTCCCCTTTTCGGTCACAGCACCTGTGAGTTTACCACCTTCAATCTCGAGCGTACGCACTGCACAGTCTTCAACGATCACAGCACCGTTGCGTTCCGCTGCTCTGCCAATCGCGGGCACTGCTATCCATGGCTCAGCACGGCCATCGCTTGGTGTGACCATGCCACCAACCCATTTGCCATCACGCCCCGGAATTTTGGTGTAGACCTCGTCTTTACTGAGGAGCTTGGTATCGAGTTGATGCTGTTTGGCGAGCTCAAGAAAGTCCTCATAGTTTTTGAGGTCCTCTTGTTTTTCTGCCAGATAATAAACACCCTCCTGGCGAAACCCGAGATCCTCTCCGGTTTCTTTCATCAGCTGCTGCCAGAGCCGGCTGCTTTCCATGGATATGGGGAGTTCTGCGGCATCCCTGCCTTGCTGGCGGACCCAGCCCCAGTTGCGGCTCGACTGTTCTCCGGCAACGCGGCCCTTTTCGCAGAGTGTCACGTTCACACCCTTTTGTGCCAGCCAGTAGGCTGTGCAGGTGCCAATCACGCCACCGCCAATAATCAGAACATCAGTCTGTTCTGGAAGGTCGCCGAAGAACTGTTGGGGAGTGGAGCTGGTATAGGTCGCCATGAAGGCCTCTAGGAATCGGATCTATAAATTACAATCCGATGAACTTAGCAGGACTAAGATACCACTGCACGAGGGTGTGCCTAAGCACTTAGTCGACCTTTGGATTAGACCATATTGGTAGGTCTGGTTGTTTCGCAACCAGAAGCTGGCCTGAGAACTCAACGCTCTCAGACCAGAGAATTGCTTAGCGCGGTGCCATACGAATTGCGCCATCCAGGCGGATGGTTTCACCGTTCAGCATTGGGTTGGTGCAAATTGCTTCCACCAGCTGAGCGTATTCGTCGCCGCGGCCCAAACGGGACGGGAACGGCACCTGCTGACCGAGAGAGTCCTGCACTTCCTGAGAGAGGCCACGAAGCATTGGAGTTTCGAAGATACCCGGTGCAACAGTCATCACGCGGATGCCGGACTTAGACAGGTCGCGTGCAACAGGCAATGTCAGAGCGGCGATGCCACCTTTAGACGCTGCATAAGCTGCCTGGCCGATCTGACCGTCAAATGCTGCCACAGATGCAGTGGAGATGATCACGCCGCGCTCACCATCTTCTGTCAGTGGTTCAAGGCTTGCCATGCGTGTTCCAGCAAACGACGTACAACGGAATGTGCCAACAAGGTTTACGTTGATCACCGTCTGGAACATATCCATTGGGTGCGGCTCACCACGAGAGGTGGTTTTTGCAACAGGCGCGATACCTGCACAGTTGACGAGAATACGTGTTGGGCCGTGCGCTGCTTCAGCTGCATCCAGACCTGCTTTCACGCTGTCATCGCTGGTGACGTCCACTTTTACGAACTGACCACCAATCTCTTGTGCCAGTGCTTTACCAGCTTCTTCATTCACGTCGAAAAGAGTTACTTTAACGCCATGGCCAGCCAATTTCCGTGCGGTTGCCGCGCCAAGGCCTGATGAGCCGCCGGTTACAACGGCTGCAATTTCTTTATTAAGTTGCATGGAATCCCATCCCGATTCATTTTGTTTGCCCCGCTGTCTTTCAAAGCTCCCGCCAAAATTCTTTGAAAGCAGCAAAATGCTGGATTGCGGGTCGGCATGAGAAAATCATTCTCACGCCAAAGCCACAAGGTCTACTTTTCCATTGATTCCCGCAACACACTCGGACTTTAAATCTATCATGTTTCCCTTATACCCTTGTCGTAGAGCCATGGAATAACTTGCACCATCTGTCAGGAACCGTGTGCCCTGCACCTTGTTGGCGGCTTCCAGCTTTGCAGCGCGGTTGACAGCATCACCGATCACGGTGAACTCCAACCGGTCCCGTACACCAACAACTCCAACACTGACCGGACCTGCTGCGACCCCTACACCAACTTCAAATTTCATGGGCCAACCTGCAGCTTCCAGATCGGCGCACTCTTCCTCCAGAATGTGAGTCAGTTCGACACCTGCTCGCAACGCGTCAGCTGCATACGTTTCGCTGTCTGATACAGCGCCGAAGGTTGCAAGAATTCCATCACCAAGGAACTTATCAATCTTGCCCCCTTCTCCCAAAATCACCTTTGCAGCTTTCTTTTGGTAGAGACTCAGAACACGCATGGTGGTTTCTGGTGGCAGTTTGGCGGCAGTTTTTGTAAAGGACCGGATGTCTACAAGAAGGATGGCAACATCCCGGATTTCACCAGTTCCAGCCATGAGCCTGCTTTCAGATTCCACAATGGAATTTGCAACTTCTGGCGTGAAAAAGCGGCTCAAGTCTTTTACTGCATTCTTCTGGCGAATGGCTGAGAAGAAAGTGCGGCGGGCTCTGAAGATAGAAAGGGCAAGAAGCGCTGTCACTGACAGGATGATTATCAACTTGTCTAATTCTGCCCCGATGAGAACTGCCTCGCCGGTCAGATATTCGATGTAGTTTCGAGTGATAAGTGTTGAGCCACCTTGATAGGTCAGAGCATAGAACACCAACCCTAACCAACCCAGAGCCCCGAAGACGCCAGTGAGGATCACGTATCTTGGATCAAAGCGGAGGGCTCTCAGGGCTATGAACAGGAACAGGTACATCAAGGTCGGGGCCTTGAGGTAAAAAGTGGGATGCTGGGCATACTGGATGTGGAAGGAGAAAATCAATCCGACCAGAAGCGCTACGTCTGCCATGATAGACAGGACCAGATACCAGACCGGCAGGGTCGTTCTGAAAGAGACGTAAATACGTATAAGCGTAAAGACGAGATAACAGGAAAAGGCGATGGGAACGAAGTTGAAGCCCATAGTGCCTTCGGCTCTTGGCGCCAGGGCGTACAGAACAGCGAAGAAGATGATGACTCCGAGCTGGACGATACCGATCAGACGTTCGGAGGCCGCTTCCTGACGCGCTACTTCACTACGCACACGTAAAGGCAAGTCCCCTTCCGGAGCTTTTGGCCCTAAAACACCGCGCTTCAGCTGCTGGTAGAAGTTAGGTTCAGCTTTCTTCTGGTAAGAGATGCCATGGAACTTTTCGCTCAAGTCCACATCCGGCTTTTTCTCAGATCCACGTTTTTTTGAAGGATCGGAATTTTCTGGACCACTTCCAACTGCCACACTTGTCTCCCGTCACACCATTCAACAGGTGTTGCTGGTTTGCTCGCAGTTTCATCCGATCTGTTGCGAGCGACGGGTGAATGAACTTAAGGTTTGAAGACCATCCCTTCAGAGGCCACGATTGCTCGTGGATGCATCTGCTGGGCAGCCAAACCTATCTCGTCCAATTCATCATCCGTGCGACGCGGATCGTGATGAAAGATCACGGGCGTTTTCACGTTGGCGCGCTGGCATATTCCGACCACATGCTCCCATGTGGAATGTCCCCAACCCTTATACTTAGGGTATTCGGCACAGGTGTACATCCCATCCTGGATCACAACATCTGCATCACGGATAAACTCTAGGACAGCAGCATCGTGAGATGCGCTCCCCATTTCGTGATCTGTGATGATGCACATGGACTTACCATTGTACTCCATCCGGTAGCCACAGGCACCGCCTGGATGGTTTAGCGCAACGGTTTTGATTATCAGCCCATTGTCTTTCTTCAGGGTGTCCCCTGCCTTGAAACTTTTAAAGGAAACGGCACTTAGCGTGTTCGCTCCTACCGGGAAAATAGGGGGTGACATGATCCGACAGATAATGTCCTTCAAATCACATGGGTCATTAAAATGGCCTGCGGTTAGGCGAATACTGAAATTGGGATCGTACGCAGGCTCGAAGAAGGGCAAACCACAGATGTGGTCTAGGTGTGTATGCGTGAAGAGAAGATCGATGTCGCGGTGTGGGCCTTTCATCAACTCTTTACCCAGATTGCGTGCACCAGACCCACAGTCGACCATCAACAGAACGTCTCCCGCCCGAATTTCAAAGCAGGCTGTTTCTCCGCCGTATCTAAGTGTTTCGGGACCAGCAGCAGCTGTTGAACCGCGAACACCCCAAATTTTAAGAGAAAACTCGTTCAAGTAATCTGGCCTTTCAAGTGGACGCAGGGCGTGCCTGCGCAAGTTCTCTGGTCGTTTTTTCCAATCGCAACGCCAATACACGCATAATCTCGAGCGAAACTTTCGGAAACTCCGCGATGAGCTTCAAAAAATCGTCTTTGGATATTGCCAGAATGTGAGTTGTACCCACTGACTGTAAGGTCGCTGTTCTTGGCACATCACACAGGATCGCAATCTCACCAATGATGGCATATTGTCCAACCTTCGCAACCTCATTTTCATCAACAAACACAGCAACTTCACCGGAGAGGACAACAAATGCACTGTCACCATCATCTCCCTGATGGCACAAATGCTCCCCATCCTGAAACTCCATGCGGTCACTGATGAACGCAAGAAGACGCAGTTTGCTTGGTTCCAATCCCTGAAAGAGAGGGACACGGCTTAAAGCTTGAACTTCTGCATCAATAGTCACATTTCACTCCCAATAACTTGATGAGCATAGCTGAAGTTCTCCCAGCAAACTGTGTTCCAGCTCACATCATCTCGCCTTTGTTTCACCATAGTTCCCAAGACTATCTTTCGATAACCCTCCCATTTTCTAGGTGAAGCGTCGTAGAAAACTCCTCAGCAACACTTTCATTACTTACTCCGAACATGAGAATTTTATCACTCATGAGCTTCCTGAGGTCTTCGCGCAGGGTTTTATCTGTTGCACTTACACTGTTTGCTGTCTCATCCAGAACGTAGATGTGGGCATTCTTCAACAGGGCACGAACCAGACAAATCAACCTGCGTTGATGGGAGGATAACTTCGCGCCAGCAATGCCCACCTGATAATCGAAGGCAGCGCGGCGAATTGGGGCAATCAAGTCTCTTTCACGCACGAGCTCCTGCAGAACTTGTTGTATTTTCTGGCGGGCATCGCGGCGGTCCAACCTTGCGTGTCCGAAGACCAGATTGTCCTCGATGCTCAAAGTGGTGAGATAAGTGTCTGGATCAAAGAACTCGAAACGCTCATTGTCTTTGCCCACTGTTTCCATAAACTGTTTCCGAGCAGCGAGGATCTTCTCCCGCATATCATCATCCAGAACGCCAAGGCGGTGCTTTGCTGGAATGAGCTTGAGCGCCAGCGCAATCAAACGGGCCCGATCTACATCTTTGAGCCGTTTGCGCCGCTGTTCACCCTTTTGGTCATTCACAATACGGGCAAACTCCGGAAGATCCTCACGACTGATGAAAGAGTACCTGTTCAGCAAATCACTGTCTGCGCTGACATCAGCAAACAGTTCGACCATGGTCTTTGCGATTTTCAGCCCGATATCCGCCAGGAGCACATCAAACCCGGTCTCTTTGAGGAAAGCTGAAATCTGCGGGTCTGTCGGAACATGTTCAATGGTCATAAAGTGTTCTTTGGGGCTGGCGAAAAACAGGTTCTGCGCCAGATTAGCAGACATGTTGAATTTTTCAGGGTCCCAGAACTCGACAAGATTTTGAAGTTTTGTGTCATTCTGGATTTTCTCGCGCAAGGCTTTCCGCGCCTCAACCAATTTGGGCATGAGGCCGCCATTGAGCTCTTCAGTCTCGTTTGGATTGATGACTGTCTCAACGCCCAGTAAGTACAAATCACGCGAGAAACCCGCCACTTTACACAGCTCAAGGGCTTTGTCTTCCAGTTGCTGCATGGACCCAGCATCGGCCAACTCGTAATCTTCCCAGCGCGCTTTCAAATCAAAGTACGGATTGAGTGTCATGGCAGCTTCCTTCAACTGGCGCTGCCGCTTTCTCAGATCACTGCCTTCATACTCGACCTTTTCCTGAGGCCTGTGGCGCAGCCCGTAGAAGAGGTTATCGCGAATTGTCCCTGTCCAGACATGCAAATGACCACCCACGTAGGCAATCTGCCGACCCAAGGTCGCTTCTGGCATGCTTTCGAAATTGGTGTTGTTGATGGTGACTGATCCTGACGTGGGACTCAGCAATCCAGCTGCCATCTGCAACAACTCAGCGCGTCCAGAACCATCCACACCAGAAACAGCCAGTGGTTTACCCGGCTCGACATTAAGTGAAACATTATGCACTTCCTGCCCGGTCCCTACTCCTGATAGCCCTAGTTTATCTAGGGTAAGTGAACCTGTTAGCACCAGAGATTCATCATCCAGCAGGCGTTGTTTGTCGTAGAGATCAGGTGGATCGAAGTTTTCGACCACTGTCTGGTATTTGACTGAGACGTCTGCGGTCATTTGGTAGTAGGCCAGCAGCTCTTTCCATGGACCAGCCAGATCCTTGTAGGCTGCAATCACCGCAATCAACGCACCGATGCTGAGTTGCCCTTTGATGACCAGATAGCCGCCGATAAAGTAGAAGAAAAACGGCGTCAGCTGGTTCATGAAATTATTAACGAACTTGATGAAGTACTTGCGATTATAGATATCGAAACGAATACGGAAGTTTCGATAGAGTCTGTCTGAAAGGTCTGCTGAATGCCACGCTGACGTGTCGTTGCTATGAATCTCGGAGATACCTGAGATACTCTCTCCCACCTTATCGGCGATCACGCGCACATTCTTCACACGCTGACGAGACAGGCGAACGACCTTCTGTTGGAGCTTGGGAATGATATATCCCTGCACCGGATAAAGTGAGATGGCGGCCAGTCCGAGCAGTGGGTCCTGCATGAAAATAAAGCCGACCTGAACGACCAGCATTCCGCCTTGATAGGCTGGTAAAGCGAAGGCCTCGCCAACAAAACCACCAACATCCTCGACCTCGGCGGTAATCATTGGTATGATCTCGCCGGAGCTGACCTTCTTAAAGTGAGGCAGGCGGAAGCGGAGTACGCGCTGAAACAGCTCAAACCGCAACTGGCGTAGCATCCTCTCACCCAGTCTACCCTTGTAGACGTTGAGGTAGAGCTTGATGCAGTTGCTAACAACAACAAGAACCAAAAACAAAATACATAGCACCGCCAGATACTGAATCTGACCGAGCTGCATTCCGAAAAGTTCTACTGGAAAATTGCTACCCTGAATTGCTTCATTGGTAATTGTCTTAGGTAGATCCAGCAGGATGTAACTCACCGGATAGGACAATATGGTGACTAGAAGAATCGCCACTTGATAGCGGGCTGAGTTCTTCCAGATGAATTGGAAAAGCGATTTTTCCATGTCCACTCCGATTAAGCTCAGATCAGGCTAACCCAAACTGAGGCGATGCGATTTACGCTCTAACTGACGCAAGGGAACTTTACGCTTCAAGATCTTAAAAAACGGCATAAACCCGCAAGATCCCTTGGATTTATGGGGGTACTTCTTTGGTGTTTAAACGCTTCAAAGCAGGTTTGACCGTTGCTTGGTGGCCTTCCCCCGCCAAACTGATCTGATGCTGAGGTTTATGCGCAGCAGATGGAATAAGAAGCGCATGACGGTAATGACGCCAAAAATTCTGATTTATAGCCACGACACCTTTGGATTGGGCCATCTGCGGCGGTGCCGCACAATCGCACAATCTTTGGTTGGCTCCTTCCAGGAAATGTCCGTTCTCATCCTTTCAGGATCTCCCATCATTGGTAGTTTCGAGTTTCGTTCCCGGGTCGATTTCGTCCGCATTCCGGGCGTGATCAAACTGCGTAGTGGTGAGTACACTTCGCTCTCTTTGCAGCTTGATATCAATGAGACGATCGCTATTCGATCATCCATCATCGAACACACGGCCAAGGTGTTTAAACCTGATATCTTCATCGTCGATAAGGAGCCGCTTGGGCTGCGTGGTGAGGTTCTCCCCTCGCTTCAATACCTCAAGGGGCAAAAAACACGGCTGGTTTTGGGTCTTCGCGATGTGATGGATGATCCGCATGTTCTGAAGGAGGAGTGGCTTCGCAAACGCGCCTACCCTGCTCTCAATGATCTTTATGATGAGATCTGGGTTTACGGCCCTTCAGTAATGAACAATCCATTGGATGGGCTTGGCTTTGACCAGTCGGTGATGGAAAAGACGCTCTTTACCGGCTACCTGCGCCGGTCAATGCCAAGTTCAGCTCAGGATTTCACAGCGCCCTTTGATGGTGCCCCTTATGTGTTGGTGACCCCGGGCGGGGGTGGTGATGGTGTTGAGCTCGTCGATTGGGTCATACGGGCCTATGAAGCACGTTTGCGTCCTTTGTTCCCAGCTCTCATTGTTCTTGGACCCTTCATGAGCAAGGCAGATGTGGAAGCATTCTCAACGCGTGCATCTCATTTGCGCGATGTTGAGATCCTTCGATTTACCCCAGAAATTGAGCCCTATATGGCCAATGCGACTGCTGTGATTGGCATGGGAGGGTACAACACATTCTGCGAGATCCTCTCCTTTGACAATCCAGCCCTTCTGGTTCCACGTGTTGTGCCACGCAGAGAGCAGGCTATTCGAGCAGAGCAAGCCCAGCGGCTGGGTCTTGCGCAGATGCTTCCGATTGACTCATACCCGAGTGTTGAGCTGATGGTGAAAGCATTGGCAAACCTACCATTTATCGCACCACCGTCTCATGCTCATTCCGAAAACTATCTAGGTGGTTTGGATATTATCAATCTGCGAACTGCCGAAATTCTTGGCATGCGTGAACAGCATTTATCACAACGTCTTGATCCTCGAGACGATGTCAAACTGACATATAATGCGGGGTAGTGATGGAAGTTGGTCGCATTGCTGTGGTTGTTAAAGGGTATCCTCGTCTTTCCGAGACCTTTATTGCCCAGGAAATCTACGGTCTGCAGGAACGCGGTGTAGGCCAGCTTATTGTCGCGCTGCGCCGCCCCTATGATCCTTATGTGCATGACGTCCACGAGAAGATCACTTCCGAAGTGCTTTACCTCACTGAGTATCTCAAGGATGATCCGCCTCGTGTCCAAAAAGCTATGGCATGGGCAAAGAAACAACCGGCATATGCAGCAGCCAGGGCATGTTTTAAAAAAGACCTAGAGCACAAGAAAAATGCAGAGCGCTTCCGCCGATGGGGGCAAGCTTGTGTGATGGCTCATGAACTGCCAGAGGATGTTATCTGGATACACACGCATTACCTTCACAGCCCTTGTAGTGTTGCACGTTACGCAGCTCTTCTCTCGGGGCGTCGCTGGTCATTCTCAGCTCATGCCAAAGACATATGGACCACGGAACGATGGGAACTTGAGACAAAACTTGCTGACGCTGCCTGGGGAGTAACCTGTACTAAAGCGAACCTTGCTTACCTGCGTTCCCTTTGTAAGGAACCTCACAAAATCAGTCTTGTTTATCATGGTCTCGATTTTTGCGGATTTCCTGAGGCTCCCCGTCCTGCCACGTTACGGGATGGAACAGGAGCAGACGGCGTTCGGATTATCTCCGTCGGGCGACTGGTAGACAAGAAGGGTTATGACAACTTGCTGCGCGCTTTCAGCAAACTCCAAAAGGATTTGAACTGGCACTTCACTCACATCGGTGGAGGTGAGCTGTCATGTTCACTCAAGAACCTTGGTGTGCAACTTGGTCTGGATGACCGTATATCGTGGCTGGGAGCCCAACCGAGGAAACTTGTGTTGGAAGAGATGGAAAACGCCGATATTTTCGCTCTTGCCTGCCGTGTCTCAAAGTCGGGCGATCGGGATGGCCTGCCGAACGTGGTGATGGAAGCACAAGCTATGGCGTTGCCGTGTGTTTCAACAGAGGTGTCTGCTCTTCCTGAGATCATTGAAAGTAATGAGACTGGCCTGCTTTGTCCTGCTGAAGACATCTCAGCCTTATCAGAGGCACTGCAGCTTCTGATCACACACCCTTCTGAGCGAGAGCGCATTGGAACCAATGCGTTTGAAAGCGTTCATCGCCGGTTCAGTGCCTCGCCCGGTTTGGATTTTCTAGAGGAGAAGTTCTCGAGAAGTTTGGAGCCCTGCTGATGAAAGTCGCCTTTACAGCGCCCATGAAGCCTATTGACCACCCTGTGCCTTCGGGAGACCGAACCATGGGGCGATTGATCGTGCGAGCATTACATTTGGCGGGGCATGAGGTTGAAATTGCCTCCACTTTTCGCAGCTGGCGCGCTGAGGGTGGTGAGGACGTGACACGCGACGTGAAAGAGCTGGCGCTTACAGAGGCAAAAGCTATCGCAGAGCGCTGGATTGAACACAGTGAAGTGCCTGATGTGTTTCTCACGTATCACCTCTACCACAAAGCACCTGACTGGATCGGCCCGTACCTGTGCGCGAAATTCAACATTCCTTATGTGGTCGTGGAAGCCAGTCGTGCCCCAAAACGACAGGCAGGCAACTGGGCTCTCGGGTTTAATGCAGCTGATGCAGCTCTTGCTCAGGCCAGTCAGGTGGTCGCTCTGACTAAATCTGATGCACAATGCCTGAAAGAGGTCCTGAATGAAGATGTTCTGACGGTTCTGCCACCATTTTTGGAAACTGCAAAGTTTGAGGTCAGTCACAGTGTCACCAAAGGCTCGGCTGATGGAAAGATACGGCTGCTGTGTGCGGGTATGATGCGTGAAGGCGACAAGCAATTTTCATACATGGTGCTTGCTGCTGCCCTGAAACAGATTGCCGATTTGCCATGGCGCCTGACCATTGCCGGAGATGGACCGGCCCGAGGTGAGATAGAACCGCTGTTTGATCCGGCACGCACAGAATTTGTCGGGCTCATCCCTTGGCAAGAGATGCCGCGTCTTTACCGGTCTCACGACATTTTTGTCTGGCCTGCCATTCGTGAAGCCTTTGGCTTTGTGTTTCTGGAGGCTCAATCCTGTGGCTTGCCCGTGGTTGGTGGGCGGGTGTTTGGTGTACCTGACATCGTGGAGGAAGGTACCAGTGGTTTGCTTTCAGATGAAGGCGACGCCTCTGCTTTGGCTCAAAACCTGATGTCTCTCATAAAAAACACACACAAACGGGAGAATATGGGGCTCGCAGCTATAGAAAACATTCACAAAAACCATAGTCTTGAAGCTGGGGCGAGAGGGCTGGATAAGGTGCTCAACGCAGCTCTTGAACATCACAAGTTTAAACGGAGAGTTCACGGAGGCCGATGATGAAAGCCTTCATCCATGTTCAGCACTTACTTGGCTCGGGCCATATCGTTCGGGCAGTGGCGCTTGCCAAGGCGCTGGTTCGTCAAGGCATTGCAGTGACTCTTGCAACTGGGAACCGTATTCCTGACACGCTGAATTGTGACGGCCTTTCGGTTGTCCGGCTGCCTGCTGTGCGTGCTGCCAATGCAAAATTTAATGTTCTGCTGGATGAGCATAACGTCCCGATTGATGAGGCGTGGTGGGAGAAACGCATCACGGCAACGCTTTCTGCCTTTTCCTCTGAGCATTTTGACTTGCTGATCACAGAAACCTACCCCTTTGGGCGCAGGATGTTTGCAGCCGAGATGACGCGTCTTCTTGAATGTGCTGGCAGCAAACTCTCCCCGCCCTGGGTCGTTTGCTCTGTACGTGACATTCTGGTGCGCAAGGACGAGTTATGGAAGGAAGAATGGATGGCCTCACAAGCCTCCGCCTTTTATGATCGGATCCTTGTCCATTCAGACCCGCAACTCATTACGTTTGATGAGAGTTTTCCGTTCTCAAACAGGGTGAGTTCGCATATCCGCTACACGGGCTATATCAGTGATGACCGTACAACATCCGCACCTTCAATTGACGGTGCAGGTGAGATTATTGTTTCGTGTGGAGGTGGAGCTGTCGGCTCTGCTTTGTTGCGGGCTGCGCTTTCTGCTCCCAACCATATGTCACCCAACATCAGCCATCGGTGGCGCGTGCTTGTTGGACAGGACGTTCCCGACGCTGAGTTCCAACAGTTTTCCAGGCACTCTTCATCAGAGCTCATTATTGAGCGGGCTCGCAAAGACTTCCCTGCGCTTTTGAAGAATGCCAAACTTTCTATTTCTCAAGCTGGTTACAACACGGTTGTCGATATCCTGCGTGCAGGTATTCCATCCGTTCTGGTTCCTTTCGCACAAGAAGCTGAGACAGAGCAAACTCAACGCGCGCTCAGCCTCATGAAGCATCACAGAGCTGTGGCTGTTCCCGAAAAAGTGCTCAGCCCTAATACGCTTGCACAAGCTGCACAAAAAGCACTTTCCCTTCCAGCGCCAGATTTACACGTGGCGCTCAATGGAGCGGAGATTTCAGCTCAAGTGCTTGCCGCAGATCTTGGCATGGAAACACCCATGGACCATGCGCTCGGGATTATCTGGGAAAGGAACGTTTCTCGTGATCTCTAGTATCGCTCCTGTCGTTGAGCCTGTTCCGGAAACCGAACAACCCGCAGGTGACAGCCAACGGGCGTTTGAACATCATCTCACCCAGCACCTCAATTGGTTTGAAGAGCGCGGCCTTACTGTCAAGTTCTGGTGGCGGGACGATGATGCTGTTTCGCCAACTCCTGCGCTTGAAGAATTGCTTGTGTTTTCTGACCGGTTCCGCATTCCGCTTTCGCTTGCCGTAATTCCAAAATTTGCAACAGATGCGCTCGCCCAGCGTCTTGCGAACACGCAGGATGTTCATGCCGTTCATCATGGTTGGCAGCATAAGAATTATCAGAAGAAAATATACGGCGAGAAAGCCAGTGAGTTTGGGTGGCGGCGAACGTCTAAGGAGATGGCGAAAGAACTGGCAGAAGGCCGAGAGATCCTGCAAAACTTGTTCGGTGAACGTTTTGTGCCGTTGTTTGTGCCTCCCTGGAACCGGATTGCGCCGCGTGCTGTGCATCTCCTTAAGCAGCAAGGCGATTACGGATTATCCGCATTTACCTGGATCAATCATTTCCGCCTGCCACGCCTCCAAAGCCACGTCGACATCATCAAATGGAAGAAAAACAAACGCTTTATCGGTTGGGAGGCAGCTCGCAAACGGTTAGATCTGCAGCTTTGCCGACGTCGAACCAATGTCGCTGAGCCGATCGGACTGCTGACACATCATCTTGATCACGGTGAAGGCTGCTCAGAATTTCTGGAGGTATTTTTCGAGCTCACGTCTGCTCATCCTGCAGTTAAATGGCTTAGTTCTCGAGACCTTCTGGATCAAGCAAAACACGATTTTACTTTGGCTGCCGGACAGGTCTGACCAACCTAAGTTTCCACCCTACATTCTTTGAAAAAGACTTTAACTCAAGATCATCAAGCACTTGCCAAAGATCTGTTTTGTCCGTTTCATCCCAGATCTTCTTGATGGACTTGTTTGCGCCTGATTTTTCTCGCGCTGGCGTGTACATGGAAATTGCAATAACGCCGTTATCTTCAAGAAATCTTGCATACCGATTGAGCTGTAATTCAGGCTCTTCGCAAAAGTAGAGCACTTCATTGAAGACAACTGCTGAGAACGTCTCCTCTGGTTTAGCGTTGAAGCTCTCAAGATCAGATTGCACCAGTTGCACATGCTCCTCCCCAACCTTGGCATTGCCTAGTGCAATTTCTGAGAGATCGACGCCACAATACCGCTGCAAGCCTGATGGCTTGAGATAGTGATACAGAATTGCTTCACCGCAGCCGACATCAAGGACTGCATGTGTCGTTGCAGTTTGTCCTAGCCATGCGGAGAGAATTCCGTAGCGCGCAGCCTCTTTGATATCATTAAGAAAATGCCAGCGACCTGCTTCGTATTGGCGATCCCAATCACCTGAGAGATCTTCCATTATATTGAGGCTCCAGCTACTTATACGGATCAGCTGCATCGCGCAGCCCGTCGCCCATGAAGTTGAAGGCAAGCACGACAATGATGATCGGAATAACCGGCGCCATCAACCACGGATAAATGGTAACGACGGAGATATTCTGGGCTTCATTGAGAAGAACACCCCAGGATACAGCGGGCCTCCTCAGTCCGAGATTCAAGAAGGACAGAGCCGTTTCACCAAGTATCATCGCCGGTACAGAAAGTGTTGCTGATGCAACAAGGTGACTTGTGAAACCGGGAAGCAAGTGTTTGACGATAATACGACTTGGGCTAGCGCCCATCAGAGCTGCGGCCTTGGCATATTCTTCTTCTCGCAGTGATAGCAATTTTGATCTGACGGCGCGCGCCAAACCCGGCCAGTCCAACAGGCCCAGAATGACCGTCAAGCCGAAGTAAATCCAGACTGGCGACCATGTTATCGGCAAGGCGGCAGATAAAGCCATCCAGAGTGGGAGTTCGGGCAATGAGCGCATAATTTCGATAACGCGTTGAATTGAGCTATCGATCCACCCACCGAAGAAACCAGCAAGTCCGCCGAGCAAGACACCAAGCACCATGGATATGCTTACCCCGACAAGACCAATGGTGAGAGACAGCCGTGCTCCATAAACGAGACCTGAATATTGATCTCGCCCCAATCTGTCCGTTCCTGCAATAAACAGCGTCCCGTCTTTAGCGGGGCAAATAACGTGAAGGCTTGCGGGAAACAGGCCCCAGAACTTGTAGGGGTCTCCTTTGCAAAAGAACCGGAGCTTTTGAACTTTTGTGGTGTCTGTTTCATAGACCCACTTCAAATTTTCCAGATCAACTGAAGGGTTCAGACCATACACAAAGGGTCCAATCAACTTGCCTTCATGGAACAGGTGAATGGCTTGTGGCGGAGCAAAGAGGAAATCTACGTTTCGCTTTGCCACTGAATAAGGTGCAATAATTTCTGCAAAAGGGACGCATAGGTAGAAGAAGAAGAGAATGATCGCTGAGATAACGGCCAGCTTGTGCTTGCGGAACTTCCACCAGATGATTTTCCATTGTGGCGCCTGATAGTATCTCTCCTGCTCTCGGGTCAGGATCTCAACATCCTTGGGGTCAAAACCCTTAGGGTTGACGTAGTGCTCTGCTTTGTCCTCTCCACGTTTGCCCGGGTTCATTGTCTTGCCCCTTCTTTTCCAAGGCGAATTCGTGGATCCAGATAACCAAGCAAGACATCAGAGACCAACATGCCAATCAATGTGAGGATAGAGACGAAGAGGAGGATAAACCCTGCAAGGAACTGATCCTGCGATTGAAGCGCTCCAAGAAGGACAGGACCGACGGTGGGAAGGTTGAGGACGACAGAAACAATAACCGAGCCTGACACAAGCGAGGGAATTAGATTGCCTATATCTGCTATGAATGGGTTGAGAGCGACACGAAGGGGATATTTGACGAGGAGTTTACTTTCTCGCATTCCCTTTGAACGAGCGGTCGTGACGTATTGCTTATAGATCTCATCCAGCAGGTTCGCGCGTAATCGGCGGATCATGGCGGCTGTGCCGGATGTTCCGATGACAATCACCGGAACAATAAGATGTGCCACAATAGACAGGGCTTTACCGCCGCTCAAGGGTTCGCCAATGTAGTGCTCCTCCATAATGCCCCCTACCGTCAGTCCAAACCAGCTGTTGGCCAGATACATTAAAACCAATGCCAATAAGAAGTTAGGGGTCGCTAGACCGAGATACCCAATAAGTGTGAAGGTGTAATCTCCTAACGAATACTGATGTGTCGCGGAGTAAATGCCGATGGGAAAGGCAACGCAGTAAATGAAAAGGATCGTAGCAAGGTTGAGCGCAACTGTAAGCGGTAATGTTGGGCCAACCACTTCACCGACTGGCTGGTCATACTCAAAGGACCAGCCCCAATTGCCCTGAATTAGTCCATCAAACCCATTGGGTCCGGGCCAGAGCCCCACCCAAATTCCGTAACGCTCCACAAACGGCCTATCAAGAGCGAACTCTTTGCGCAGAAACTCCAGTCTGCCAATGGAAGCACTTTCTCCGGTTGAGCGGAGCATGGAGATCTGGTTGGAGATGTAGTCCCCTTCCGGCAATTCAATGATGAAGAAAACCAGGAAACTGATGGCAGCAAGCGTTGGTATCATCACCAACAGCCGCCGCAGGATGTAATTGAGCACCCGCTTCCCTTTCTTTTCTCACACCACTCGTGGGAGAAGTCTAAAGGAGCTCTCTTGGCTTTCTCTGAGAAAATCTAATCAGGTTTGAGAAGCCCTATTAGCCCGCGCTTAAGGCAAGTGAAAAAATCAATGAGGGAGATCGTCTTCATCCGGTAAGAGGTCTTCAAAAAAGAAGAGATCCATGCGGTGGATGCCGAACTGAGCACCGGGATCCCATCCATAAATGCCCATTTCAGGTACATTCAAAAGCCCCTTAACAACCACTGGCTGCCGGACAGCATTGACCAGACCGATATGAATTGTTTCATCTGCGTGAATCTGCAGGATTTGCTCCCAAATCATGTCCCGCTCTTCAAAACTACTGCTCACCAGCCATTGATCAAAGAGCTCAATCAAGCGAATTGCCGGAGGCCAGTCAGGTTTAACACCTGCGTGTCCATCACTCTCATAGTAGTTGCCCCATGGAGCCCATGAGAGAAAATCTTCGCGCGTGGGAGCATAATCTATCGGCGGCATATCTGCTGTTGGTACACCGTTTTCAAAACCGGACCAGACAGACATCATCAAAGTGCCAGAGAGCGCGCGAGCCCGGATCGTGTCGCGCTGGCTTGGGCGGATAAAAGCAGAAACACCAATTTCCTTCCACGTTTCTGCAACAAGCTCCAGCGCATCATCCTGTTCAGCACTCTCGCCTGTGGTCTCAATAATGAGTTGCAGCGGGCGTCCGTCTTCCAGCAAGCGTACGCCGTCTCCTCGCCTATCTGTCAGTCCAATATCATCCAGCAACTGATTAGCAAGGTCTGGATTAAATTCCGCCCAAGCCGTTTGAAAGTCTGGCTGATACAACGGAGAAATGTTGAGAACCGTATCGTTGCCGGCTCTCCCCAAACCAAAATAAAGTACTTTGTTTATGAGCTCACGATCGATGCCCAACGAGAGCGCATGGCGAAATCTGCGGTCCTGCATGAGTTTGCGCCATGTTGGATCTTTGACGCTGAGGTTGGGCAGGATTGAAATTTCAGATCCCTTGGAGTTGAGCCAGAGACGGGTGTCATAATCCTGTGTCTGTTCACCACGTTTAAGAACGGAAATATCAGAGAACCCAAGTCCACGTGCCTGCAAATCACTTTCACCAGCCAGCGCCTTTGCCGGAATAAGTTTACCATCCACCACATCCATAATTATGCGGTCGATATAGGGAAGTTGCTGGCCTGCACTGTCCACGCGATGGAAGAACGGATTACGCTCCATAACTGCCCTGCGATCCCCCGAAGTGTTTCGTGGCACCCATGGCTGCAATGTGGGGATATGCGGATTGGATGCGCCGTACATGTCGTCCATGCGGTTGAACAAAGGTGCCCACCCGCGCACTTTCTCAATACGAGCGATCTGCCTGATAAATTCCGGATTTCCATACTCTTCATGGAACTGCTTCATGTAAGCAGCTGGCCGGTAAATGAACGGCGGGCGTGCTTTTGCAAGTTCCTGCAGGAACAGAGGATTTGGCTCATGCCACTCAAAACGAACCGTCGTCTCATCAATAACTGAGAACTCAGGACCTTCACCATCCACCAGCATGAACCCTGGCAGGCCGATGGGGTTCAGCTCCTCGTTTAGGGCGACATCTTCAAACCAGAACCGAAAGTCTTCTGCATTAAAGGAACTGCCATCAGACCATTTATGGCCTTCACGCAGATTTAGAGTGAAGATCTTGTCATAGTGATTATCTACACTCTCCAAAATGTCTGGATTTAACTCGAGGTTTTCATTGTACCCAACCAGCCTTGCATAGCCCCACACATTGATCAGACGCACGTCTTTAGGCCGCGAAATGAGCGTATGCAGCGCACCACCCTGCACTCCGATTACGCGGCCAATATCATCAGGGTAGGTCACAAGTGGTTCATTGGGAACACGATCTACGATAGATGGCAGGCCCGGCGGAATTCCCGGAGTTTCCTTCAGGACCAGAGCTGCCGAGACCGTGGGCACTGCGAGGCTGATGAGCATAACAACCGTTGTGAGGAGGCCAAGTTTTCTCATATATGGCTCCCCCCTAAACCCACGATATCGCGCATACTTTCCATTCCCGGAGCACATACCCAATGATCTGTCTCAATCTCAACCAAATACGGTACGGTTGAGTAGCGCATCCGGTAGGGCGAAGGCCATTGTGTCGGGTCTGAGCTTGCGGTTCCTGCCAGAGATGAAAAATCCAGTTTGTGGTCCAAAGAGGGTTCTGGCACTGCTTTGAGAAGTGTACGCGTATAGGGATGGATCGGATTATCTATGATCTGCCGCGTTGGTCCGACTTCGACAACCTTGCCCTTGCACATGACCGCTATGCGATCAGAAATGTAGTCAACCACAGCAAGGTTGTGGCTGACGAAAACATAGGTCAGGCCCAACTCATCTTTGAGGTCTTTGAGAAGGTTCAAGATCTGTGCCTGAACGGAGACATCAAGCGCTGATGTTGGTTCATCACAAATCAAAAACTCCGGGTTTAGCGCCAGAGCTCTTGCGATCCCGATACGTTGTCTTTGGCCTCCGGAGAAGGAGTGCGGGTAACGACGCAGATATCTTGGCGACAAGCCGACAAGATCAATCAGTTCCCGGATGCGCGCTCCTTGACTGAGGCTGTCACCCATACGGTGTATGACGAGCGGCTCCTGCAGGATCTCGTTGAGTGTTCGGCGTGGGTTTAACGAAGAGAACGGGTCCTGAAAGATAATCTGAGCCCGTTTACGGTATTGGAAGAGCTCTTTTTCAGAAAAACCCTGAATATCGCGTGCGCCGTCCTCAGTGGTGTAGGAGATTTTGCCACGCGTCAAAGGAAAAGCTCGCAGCATAGCAAGCGCGGCTGTGGTTTTTCCGGAACCTGACTCTCCAACAATACCAAGGCATTCACCTCTACGGACCGTCAAAGATACATTGTCGAGTGCGGTTGTCATGCCTCTGCGTTTTTTGCCGCGCAGGTTCTTGAATGTGAAGTTCTTACAAACGCCTTCCAGCTCAATGAGCGGCGTTCCACGGAATGCGTGAGCTTTGCCAACCGGACTTGGCTGAAAGTCAGAATGATGCGTGCGGGGTTTGATTGGGCGGATTGGAACAAGGCGTTCATCCGGCTCCATAGAAAGCGAAGGAACCGCGTTGAGCAGCGCTTTCAGATAAGGGTGCTGCGGGGTCAGGAACAGGTCTTCAACACTACCCTTTTCCATGACCTCACCGTTGTAGACCACGACAACCTCATCAGCCATGTTTGTGACTACACCAAAATCATGCGTAATCATGAGCAGTGTCATGTTCAGTTCAGCTTGTACTTCCTTAATCAACTTCAGAATTTCGGCCTGAATGGTAACATCCAGCGCGGTTGTCGGCTCATCTGCGATAAGAAGCGTGGGGCGGCAGATCATCGCCATGGCTATGAGTGCGCGTTGCCGTAAGCCGCCAGAGAGCTCAAATGGATAGGCACGGATTGCGCGCTCAGGCTCGGGGAAATGAACCAGACGCAACATATCCTTGGTCAGTTCCTGGGCTTCTTTAGTGCCAACAAAGCGGTGCAGTTTTGCTGCTTCGCTGATCTGATCTCCAATGGTGTGCAGTGGTGAGAGCGAGACCATGGGCTCTTGAAAGATCATTGCAATCTGATCGCCGCGAATGGCGCGCATGGCAGGACCAGCCGGAGGCAGTTTTGCAATGTCTACTTTCTCACCGTTTTTGCGATTGTCCCGAAATAAAATTTGACCTGATGTGATGCGAGATTTTGCAGGAAGGATCCCCATAACCGCCCTGGAGATCACGGTCTTGCCAGACCCTGACTCACCAACCAAAGCGACGCATTTGTTTTCCGGGACACTAAAAGACACATCGCGGACAACTTGGTGATGCCCTTCGTCTCCATGAAACTCTACCGACAACCCTTTGACGTCAAGCAGGTTCACGTGCGTCCCTTCCTCACTGGTCTGTTGCTAGCGCACGCGAGAAAGCCTTTCGCGGCTTTCACACTAGAACAGGGCTTTCTTTCAATGAGGTTGGGTTACGTGGCACACTTAAATTAAACTAGAAGACAATGCCGGGATTATCAGTCGTCGCATATGGTCGAGTTGAGTTGCCAAACCTCGACTTTGCCCTTCCGTCCACGAATGTCATGGCTACCGCGATGGGTTACGTTATCGGGTCGCCCTGCTCTCTCAACAGTTTCACCGCTCAACACCACACATGCTCCTTTAACGGAGGAGATGGTGCCACCCAGGCTTTGCAGGCGACTGCACACATTCACGGCATCGCCGACAATGGTGTAGTTCCAACGTTCGACCGCCCCTACATTACCAACAATTACTGGGCCTGTGTGAATGGCAATCCGTACATTCAAAGCATTTTCGGGTGTAACTGCATTGGCTTGCTGGATGGCGCTGACCATATCTTCTGCAGCAGAGATTGCGCATCGGGCATGGTCTTCCATCTCGTTTGGAGCACCCCAGAATGCGAGCATGCCGTCACCGACGAACTTATCGACAGTCCCCTGATGAGCCTCCACAGCAGACACAAGCAGTTTGAAGTGATCATTGAGCAGTCCAGCCACTTCGCCAGCGCTTCTGTGTTCGGAGATCGACGTGAAACCTTCAATGTCCGTAAACAGGATCGTCAGTTCAGCTTCTTTCGCTTTGGCTGCACGGTCGATCCCCATAGCCATCAACTTGGAATAGAGTGACTTTGGGATATACCGGCTCATGGCTTGTAAGCCGCTGGTGCTGGCATTCATTGCAGACGTAATCTGATCTACTTCTCGAATATGACTGCGTGGTAGTGGTTCAAGGTGCTCAAACTCCAGAGCCCCAAACTTTTGAGCGCGCGCAGCAATGCCTTTCAATGGAGATGACAGACGACGCGCGAAGAAGATCGCGACAAGTGCGGACAGGAACACAACAGCCACGCCAGCAAAGACCGAGTTAATCAGACGAGTAAACTCATCATAACGCGAGTTTGCCAACTGATACTCACCGACGTAGTAGACCTCGCCATCTGGTGAAACAAGCTTTTGTAAAACAAGAACATACATGTCCTCGCCATCGTAAATCAAATGCAGTTCAACGCCTCGTTTGCGCGCGCGCTGACTAAAGGGTTGTGCTTTACTGCCCTCAAACTTTGCAAGAACGGGATCTCCAAACTCTGTGACATGCGCCAGCAGATTGTGCTGTTGCAGCTCATTGGTTGGAGAGGAATACGCGAGCACCCGATTTTTGTCAGTCAGGATAAAGCGAGTGACATCCTCTTCGTCTACTTCGTTTCCAATTCCATCTTCTTTTGAAGAGGCGAGGACCGAGCCAACACCCTTCATCGTGATAATTGCGGAAACGTAGCCGATCGTCTCTCCATCAAACTTGATAGCGCTTGTCGCCGTTGCAAATGGGTCTTCACCAGATGCGTAGAAGTCCCCCCAGAATGGGTCTTCAGCAGTTTGCGCATCGATGCTTTGCATTCTGGAGAATTCAAACAGATCTTGTTCAGGCTGGAATGGGATCAGATCTTGCCGGTTTTCGGCGTGACGCAAGCCCCAGACTGTTCCATTGGGCAGTGACAACACCAAGCCTTCGACACTTTTCACCCCGAACAACACGCCACGAAACGTCTGGCGGGCACGAAAGATCGCATTTTGCGCCGTTGGCTGTTCTTCCGCATAAACTTTGATTGCATGTACCGAGGAGAATGCCGGGGTCATATAGGCACTCAAGGCATTGTTGATTGCCTCGGTGGACATGATCGACGCTTTTTCGATCAAGCTTCGGGTATTCTTCAGATTGGTATGAACAGACATGTACAGCACAATACCGCCGCACAAGGTCACAACAGTCACGAAGGTTAGGCTCACCAACCACGTCAATGACAACTTGTAATAGCACCGCCGTATGCCGATTGCTTTACGCCTGATCCTATTCCAAAGCTTCAAACCGTGACCCACCTGTGTGAGGAATGCCAGCCCGTTAAACCACTCCCAGGACCGAGGGTCAAACTGCCTTCCTGCACATGGTGTCGCTAGTCTTTATTCTACTGCTTCTTTGCCTAATTCTCTCAATATCTCATTTCTATGCTCATCGAGAGCTGGTGCACCCTTCTCCAGTTTCAGCTTAGAATTAGTAAACCGAATTGGCGTACGGACATAGGTTTGCTCGCCTTGATGCTTAGATGTTGTTGGCAAGTTGACTTTCATTTGCCGGTGTTCAATTTGCGGATCCTGCAAAACATCAGCAACTGTATTGATCGGACCTGCCGGAACGCCGCGTTCTTCCATTTTTGACAGGAGTTCATCCCGATTGAAGTTCAGCACGAGAGCCTGAAGCTTTTCTGTTAATTCCTCGCGGTGCTTCACACGAGACGGGTTGGTGGCATAGCGCTCGTCCTCAGACAGTTCTTCCTGCCCAAGAATCTTGCAGAAGTTCGCAAACTGAGTGTCGTTGCCAACAGCCACAATGAGATGACCATCCTTCACTTCAAAAACTTGATATGGAACGATGTTTGGATGAGCGTTACCCATACGGCTAGGGACATTGCCGCTGCTTAGATAATTCATCGCCTGATTGGCCAAAACACCGACCTGAGCATCCAGCAAAGCCATATCGATCCATTCGCCTTCACCGGTCAGGTCACGGCGGCGCAGAGCTGCCTGAATACCTATGACCCCGTATAGGCCCGTGAAGATATCAGCAAAAGCAACGCCTACCTTTTGTGGCTCGCCGCCTTGCGAACCAGTCAGATCCATAATACCGCCCATGCCTTGGATCATAAAATCGTATCCAGCGCGATGGGCATAAGGGCCATTCTGACCAAAACCAGTCACGGAACAATAGATCAGCTTCGGATTGATCTTCTTGAGGCTATCATAGTCGAGGCCAAACTTGGCTAGCCCGCCAACTTTGAAGTTTTCGATCAGCACATCACTTTGACGCACCAGATCATAAATCAACTCAAGATCTTCCTGCTTTGAGAAGTCAGCAGTTATGGAGCGTTTGCCGCGATTGCAGGCATGGAAGTAGGCTGCGCTTTTGCTTCCGCCCTCTTCTTCGACAAACGGAGGTCCCCAGGTCCGGGTATCATCACCGCGCGGGCTTTCCACCTTGATGACATCGGCACCCAAATCAGAAAGGGTTTGTCCAATCCATGGGCCTGCCAGAATGCGCGCCAGTTCCAATACTTTTATGTTTTCCAGGGGAGCTGTCACGGAAGCAACCTCAGCCTTTTTGTATAGATCTGTTTCAGGGGCTCAGTGCTACCTGTTTTTTCGGGATAGTGCTTACGAGGATCTGTCATGATCTCCTTCCAGTCCTTCCCTTGCTTGATAATTTGATTTTTGGGTGCAAAAGTGATGAGGTTTTCATTCCCTGCATTTGACCGGAACCGTTTTCAACGGTACCGCCGATCTACATAAAAATTTGGAAGCGCTGCGCCAAGGGGTGATCAAGCTGCTTTAACACTTCTTGGGAGAACAGGTATGCGATCTGAAACTGCTCAGCTCATTAGACTGCAAGACTACACAGAGACACCCTACGTCATTGAGAGTGTTTCTCTTATCTTCAAACTTCTACCAGAAGCAACCGAAGTTATCTCCACCCTTACCATTTCCAAGCGTGATGGCACCGAAGACGGCGCTCCACTTGAGTTGGATGGCGACGAGCTTACACTTATTTCAGCTGCTATTGATGGCGTGCTATTGGCAGAAGACGCTTTAGAAGCCTCTGCAGACAAGCTGACGGTTCATGCACCACCTGCTGAGCGCTTCCAGTTGGAAGTTATCACCAAGGTGAACCCAACCACGAACACCAAGCTGGAAGGGCTTTACCTTTCTCAGGGCATCTACTGCACTCAATGTGAGGCAGAGGGCTTCCGCCGGATCACTTACTACTATGACCGCCCGGATGTGCTTTCAGTATTCACGACCCGCATTGAAGCAGACAAAGCGACCAATCCGATTTTGCTTGGTAATGGCAATCCGCAGGACGCAGGTGACATTGAAGGCACTGACCGTCACTTTGCCGTGTGGCATGATCCACACCCGAAGCCAGCTTATCTGTTTGCGCTTGTTGCTGGCGATCTTGCCTGCATTTCAGAAAAGTATACGACAGCTTCTGGCACACCAGTCGATCTGAACATCTTTGTCGAGAAAGGCAATGAGGACCGCGCAGACTGGTCCATGGACAGCCTGATCCGCTCCATGCGGTGGGACGAGAAAGTATTTGGCCGCGAGTATGACCTTGAAGTGTTCAACATTGTTGCTGTTTCTGCATTCAACATGGGTGCGATGGAGAACAAGGGCCTCAACATTTTCAATGACAAGTTCATTCTGGCGGATAGTGACACAGCGACCGACACAGACTACGAGGGTATTGAGACTGTTGTTGCCCATGAATACTTCCACAACTGGACTGGCAACCGTATCACCTGCCGCGAATGGTTCCAACTTTGCCTGAAGGAGGGTCTCACTGTATTCCGCGATCAGGAGTTTTCTTCTGATGAACGTTCCCGCCCTGTGAAGCGTATTGCTGATGTGATCCGCCTGAAATCCCGTCAGTTCCCTGAGGATCAGGGACCTCTTTCGCATCCAGTGCGCCCGACAGAATACAAAGAGATCAACAACTTCTATACGGCGACTGTCTATGACAAAGGCGCTGAGCTGGTTCGTATGATCAAGACAATTCTTGGTGCAGACAACTTCAGAAAAGGGATGGATCTTTACTTCGAGCGACATGATGGTGATGCCTCAACCATTGAGGACTTCCTCAAATGCTTTGAGGATGCGACCAAGATCGATTTGTCTCACTTCAGCCTGTGGTACCACCAGTCCGGCACACCAGTTGTGAAAGCAAAAAGTTCTTACGACGAAGCTGCAAAGACTTTCACTCTGGAGCTGGAACAGATTAATGCTCCAACACCTGGACAAGACCAAAAGAAGCCATTCTTCATTCCAATTCGCTTTGGCCTGGTTGGCCCGAATGGAGATGATCTCGTCTATTCCAGTGCCGAAGGTGCTCAAGTCGATGGCGACTTGCTGTGTCTGAGCGGCAACAAACAAACCGTTGTCTTCCATGGTATTGGCAGTAGGCCAGTTCCTTCCCTTCTGCGTGAATTCTCGGCTCCAGTTAAGTTGGAAACAGGTCTGTCCCGTGAAGGTCAGATCTTCCTGATGCGCCATGACATTGACCCGTTCAATCGCTGGCAGGCTGCTCAGACGTTGATGACCGATCTGCTTATTGAGCTGATCAATGGTGCAGAGCCGACAGGCAAGGACGCCTTTATTGAGGCGCTCGGTCACATGGCAGAGGATGAGAACCTTGACCACGCGTTCCGTGGTTTTGGCCTGATGCTGCCTAGCGAGCAGGCAATCGCACTTGAAATCGGCAAAGACGTCGATACTGATGCGATCGGTGATGCCCGTGATGCGTTCTCCAAAGAGATCGGCGTTGCACTCTATGACACCTTCAAGCGTATCTATGATGCTTTGGAGATGCCAGCAACGTTTAGCCCGGATGCTCTTTCAGCTGGCAAGCGTGCGCTGAAGCTGCGTTGTTTGTCCTACTTAGCGGCAAGCAATGGTGAAGGCAGCGCTACTCTGGCTAAGGCACATTTTGATGCTGCTGATAACATGACGGACCGGATCAGCGCCTTGAACTGCCTGGTCAAGTTCAAGCTGGCAGGGGCGCAAGAAGCAATGGCTTCCTTTGAGGAACGCCACAAGGACACTGCTCTTGCCATGGATAAATGGCTGGGTGTCGCGGCCAGCGCGCCGAGCAAAGACACGATTGGCGCCCTACGTACTCTTACAGAACATCCGGCATTTTCTTGGGATAATCCAAATCGTATCTACGCGCTCATTGGTGGCTTCCTAGGTGGCAATACAAGAGGTTTCCATGCGGCTGATGGTTCAGGATATGATTATCTTGCTGAAATCACGTTGCAATTGGACAAGATTAACCCTCAGGTTGCTTCCAGAATGGTCAAAAGCTTTGGCTCCTGGAAGAATATGAATGCGGAACGCAGAGTAAAGGCAGAGGCCGCTTTGAAGCGAATTCTTGCAGCTGATCAGCAACTCTCTACTGATGTCAAAGAAATAGTTGAGCTGTGTCTAGACTAAGACAGTCTACTTTGCACCCAGCGAAGTCTCTGAGAGTCCTATGAAAATTAACGGCAGCAAAAAGAGCTGCCGTTAACCATTTTTTTGTGTCGAGACTCTGGACAAGTTGATTCGGATAGATTCAAATGAATGTGATTCGGGTGAATTGCAACCCGAGTTATTTGCGGCGGAATCTGACACATGGGGGCATTCATGGCACGAGCCTTTGCAGGGGGCGCGACCGCTCGACGACTCTTGAACTCGACCAAACGGACAGGCAAAAAAGACGCTCTGACCGGACATATCAAGTTGCTCGCTCAACCAGCCTACCAACGCCTCTTAACAACGGAACCAATGATGCGCAGAATTATTCCTGCTCTTTGCATCGTGTTCATTGCGTGTACCGCTATCTTCCGCGGACTTGAGATTGCTTACAATTATGAGAATGTCGGCCAGAAGGCTCAGGACGATCTCACACTTATTGCAACTGCCCTGACCGCCAGCATTGAAATTTCCGAGCAAGAAAAAGGCTCCGCCGGCCTGACTTCTGCTTTGCAGCGTGCACTTTCTGAGGCCCTGCCCCCCCGGGCCACCAGCCAAAGCCGCCAAATTCTGTTGACTGACCCGAACGGTACCATTGTTGCCAGTGCTCCGACCCGTCCTGATATGGAAGGGTTGAAAATTACCAGTTTCCTTGGTGACACTCAACCAATGACGTTCTTTGGAAAGCGCGCAGGTGTGCTGACGCTCAATGAGGGCACCAAAGACGCAACCCGGGCAACAGTTCATCATCTACCAAACAAAATCGGCATGGTTGCTATCATGCAGCCAGAAGATGCAATTTTCTCTTCCTGGCGTGCTGAACTTTCCGCCAATGTCACGATCTTTGTTGCAACCTCCATGGTGCTGCTGGTCATCATCTATGCCTATTTTGCGCAGGCAACCCGAGCGCAACAGGCAGATGGCATTTACTCGGCGACGCGCTCTCGCATAGACGCTGCCCTCAACCGTGGTCGCTGCGGCCTGTTTGACTGGGATCTTTCCCGTGGCCGCGTGTTCTGGTCTGCCTCGCTTTATGAGATGCTGGGCATGGATCCACGTAATGACATTATGGGCTTTGCTGAGATCCAATCCCTGACCCATGCTGATGACGTTGATCTTTACGATCTTGCAAAGAGCCTGCTGGATACCGGTAAGAGCAACGTGGATCGTCAATGGCGCATGCGTCACAGTGATGGTTCCTGGGTCTGGCTTCGGGTTCGTGCTGAAGTTCAAACCGATGCGGGTACCAATGAACCTCACCTGATCGGCATCTGTATGGATGTGACCGAGCAGAAGCGCTTGGCAGAGCAGAGCCGTACTGCTGATCTACGCCTGCGTGATGCGATTGAGAACATCTCCGAAGCCTTTGTCCTGTGGGATGCTGACAACCATCTGGTGATGTGTAACTCCAACTACCGCAAGCTGCATCAGCTGCCAGACCATGTTGTGCAGTCGGGCACGCCTTATGCAACTGTCATGTCTTCCGCGAGCCAACCGATTATTTCTGAGCCTGAGGAAGGCGACCACATCGACAGCGATATGGGCAGTTCCTACAAGGTTGAGATGGAAGGTGGTCGCTGGTTACAGGTCTCAGAGCGCCGGACCAAAGATGGTGGCTTCGTTTCCGTTGGCACCGACATTACAGAGCTGAAGCGTAAAGAAGAGAAATTGCTTGAGTCTGAGCGCGGTCATATGGCGACCATTGCCGACTTGCGCCAGTCCCGCCAGAAACTTGAACTACAGGCTCAACAGCTGGTAGAACTGACCGAGAAGTATGCGGATGAGAAGACCCGCGCGGAAGATGCAAACCAGGCGAAGTCCGAATTCCTTGCAAACATCTCCCACGAGTTGAGAACACCACTGAACGCGATCATCGGCTTCTCTGAGATTATGGATCAAGGCATGTTTGGTGATCTTGGTTCCGACAAGTACAAAGAATACTGCAAGGACATTCATTCCTCCGGTAACTACCTGCTGAACGTGATCAACGACATTCTGGATATGTCTAAGATTGAAGCGGGCCGGATTGAGTTGTCTGTTGAAGATGTTCAGATCCAGCAGATCGTTCAGGATGCTGCCCGGATTATCTCTGCAACAGCAGCTGAGAAGAACATCAAGGTTGTTAGCGAAAATCTGCCTCACATGCATCTGCAGGCTGACCGCCGCGCTGTTAAGCAGATCCTACTCAACCTGCTTGCAAACTCTATCAAGTTTACACCAGACAATGGTGAGGTTAGGGTCTCTGCCCGCAAGGTGGGTGCCTTTGCTGAACTGAAGATCTCTGACAATGGTATCGGAATCTCCAAGAAAGATATCGACCGTCTTGCCAAGCCGTTTGTGCAGGTGGAGAACCAATTCACCAAGACGCACAAAGGGTCAGGCCTTGGTCTGGCGATTGCACGATCTCTCAGCGAGCTGCACGGCGGTTACATGGAAATTGCTTCTGAAGTTGGTACAGGCACCGAGGTTACGATCAAGCTGCCCTTGAAAGCTAAGGGACGCGACAAAGGCCGTCTGACAGGCATCAGCAATTTGAACGCAGCTTAAGAGCAAGAAGACAATCTTCAAAGAAAAGGCCGCTTCATCAGCGGCCTTTTCTTTGTTTTCAGATGTACATTATTTTAGCTGGTCTTTTCAGCTTCTTCCACTTTGCCAATGAGGTGCTCAAAGGTTCTGCGGACCATGATCTGTTGTTCCTGCATGTAGATGGTCAGACGTTCAAAGTCTGGCTCACCTCCTGCATTTACAAGAAGATCAAGCAAGCCACCCGGAGCTGTTTTTGGGTCAAAGTGTCCGGTTTGAGCGAGCTTCAGGATCTGTGTCAGGTCCTCATAGTTTCGAAGGGCTGGAATAAGCGTGTCAGCATCCTCTTCACGCAATACTCCAAAATCACGCGCCTTAAGCAATGCATCTTCGGTGCGCGCCTGCAGGACTTCAGGATGCTCGACACCGTGAGCCAACTGCAAGAACTGGGCGATGAACTCAATATCGATCAAGCCACCCGGAATACCCTTGATCTGCCATGGGCTCTTTGCTGGTTTTTCTTTCTGGATGCGCGCACGCATATCGCAGACATCACGGGCCAGTTTTTCAATATCGCGCTTGTCCTGCAACAACTGGGAGACCGCACAGTCGATCTGTTGAGCAAACTCAGGGCTTGAGCTGGTGATGACACGAGCACGTGTCAGGGCCATATGCTCCCACGTCCAGGCATCGTTGGACTGATAGTCTTTGAAGGATGCAAAACGCGTTGCAAGAGGTCCAGAGTTGCCTGAGGGCCGCAAACGGAAGTCAACCTCGTAGAGGACGCCCTCTGCCGTCGGCGCAGTCAGGGCGGATACAAGGCGCTGAGTGAGGCGACTGTAGTACTGGCTTGGGGCCAACGGGCGTTTGCCGTCACTTTGCACGACATCCTCGGGGAAATCGTAGAGCAGGATCAGGTCAAGGTCCGATGCACAAGTGATTTCCTGTCCACCCAGTTTGCCCATGGCAACAAGAGCAAGTTCAGCTCCTGGAATTTTGCCGTGAGCATCTTCCAGTTCCTGCTGAACACGTGGCAACAGTTGACAGAGCACTGCGTCTGCAAGTGTTGAAAGCCCCTGCCCTAACTCTGCTGCTGTGATCGTTCCTGTGATCAAGCGCAGGCCGAGCAAGAATTGTTGCTCCTGTACAAAGATACGCGCCCGGTCGAGCGCTTCTTCATAATACCCAGCCTGATCGAGCGTCACAGCAAGCGCTGTTTCAATCTGCTCTGCTGATGGCGCCCCACCAAAGAATGCCGGGTCGAGAAGCGCATCCAGAACGTGGACGCGTTTGGAGACGATCTCGGCCATACGTGGTGCGTTGCCCATCACCATCGTCAGCAAGTTGAACAGGTGCGGGTTAGACTTGAGCAACCCGAAGAGTTGCACACCCATTGGCAGTTTGGAGAGGAAGGAGTCAAATGTCAGCAGTGCTTTGTCTGCATTCTCAGTACGCGCTAATGCATCCAGCAGAATTGGGGTAAACTCGGTCAACCGTTCACGAGACTTTGGCGCACGAACTGCCGGATATCTGCCGTAGTGCCATTGACGGATGGTGCGGATTGCATCGACAGGTCTTTGGAATCCAAGATGGCTGAGAGTTTCGAGCGTGTTGGGGTCTTCATCATCTCCTGTGAAGACCAAATTGCCAAGGTTGGTTGCCAGATCTGGCTCATGCTCAAACAGGCCTGAGTAGTGCTTTTGCACCAACTCAAATTTAGAGCGGATCATGTCAGCAAACTCAGAGCGGCCTTGAATGCCCATAAGGTGATAGACACGTGCCAATGCCTCTTCATCCTTAGGCAGGATGTGGGTCTGCTCATCGTTGATCATCTGAATGCGATGCTCAACCTCGCGCAGGTAGCGATAGGCTTCTTCCATATCTTCTGCAGCGGATTGGTCGATCCAGCCACAGTCAGCCAGTCTTTCCAGTGTGATCAGTGTTCGCCGGTCGCGTAGTTGCGGGTTGCGGCCACCTGCGATCAGCTGTTGGGTCTGCGCGAAAAACTCAACTTCACGAATACCGCCCCGTCCCAGCTTCACGTTATGACCGGCAACTGTGATTTTGCTGAAGCCTTTGTGGGCATGGATTTGGCGTTTGATGGAGTGCACATCTGAAATGGCGGCATAGTCCAAATATTTGCGCCAGACGAATGGGCGTATTTCTTCAAGGAAGATCTCACCGGCTTCAATATCGCCTGCACATGGGCGTGCTTTGATGAGCGCTGCACGTTCCCAGTTCTGGCCCAGGCTTTCATAATAGACCAGCGCTGCAGGAACAGAGATTGCCAGCGGCGTTGCTCCTGGATCTGGTCGTAAGCGCAAGTCGGTTCTGAAAACATATCCATCCCCGGTACGCTCGTTCATGAGCTTCACCAGACGGCGGGTGATACGGACGAATTCAACAGGCGCTTCTGCACCACCAATCAGGCGGCTACGCTCAGGATCATAAAGAACGATCAGATCGATGTCTGAGGAGTAATTAAGTTCACCTGCACCATGCTTGCCCATGGCCAGAATGAAGAAACCTGCCTCTTTTTCCGGTTCATCATGATCAACCGGAATAAATTTACCTTTGACTTCAAGCTCACGAAGGCAGAAGCGTAGGCAGGCGGTCAATGATGCATCTGCAAACTTGGTGAGAGCACCCGTTACATTTTCCAGCGGCCATGCACCTGCAATATCCGCCAACGCAACCGTGAGAGCCATTTCCTGTTTTGCCAGACGCAGCGACTGCATAAGTGCAGCTTCGCTTTCAGGTCGGGCATTCAGGCAGTCCTGTAAAAGGATCGCAATGGTCTCTTCCGGCGGTGTATTCAAAATACGCAGGAAGCGTTGAACATCGCGCAGCATGGTCTCGCGCAGGAACGGCGCACTGACCATGAAGCCTTTTACAAAGCTGCGCAGATGGGGGGCGCCCTGACAGAGCTGTTCAAACTCAGAAATGAGGTCCTTACGTTCCAGCTTCTCAGTAAGATCTTTCAGGTACCGATCACCCAGATCATCATCTGCACAGATGGGTTGGCGTTCTAAGCGCTCAAATAAAGGAGCAAGAGCTCCTTCACGATGTTCGCGCTTCAGAATGCTGCTTTTTAGCTGGTGGCGTTCTTCTTCCGAGCCTTGTCCCATGCTTCGTTGCCCTCTCCCTCACCTCTTTGCCCCTTGTTTAAGGGCAGAACAATCCGGGCCCGCAGGCCAGATTGCTTATCACTTTCAGAATCATCTGCTGTCCCAGCCGATGTTAGCTGCAATTCTCCATGATGGAGAGTTACCACCGCCTTGATAAGTGACAATCCAAGCCCAGAACCCGGTGCATGGCGAGAGCTATCAAGCCGAACGAAGCGATTACACACCCGCTCACGATCAGCAGCAGCGATGCCAGCACCATTGTCTTCTATGCTGAGTATAGCCTGCTCATCATTTCCAGACAGTACGACTTTGATTGTGGGTTTGATATTCTCTTCGGTTGGGCGACCATATTTGAGAGCATTTTCTATCAAGTTTGCGAGAGCTTGCGCCAGTAACTCCCGATCACCTTCGATGACAGGCTCATCTTCCAGTGAGACAGAGAACTCAACACCATCATCTTCGGCAACGGGCTCATAAAGTTCGCAAACGTCCTTGACGATGTTGCCCAGCTTGATTGATTGCAGCTCAGCTCCAGTGGAACCCGCTTCTACACGTGCGATGCGCAGCAGTGCGTTAAAGGTGTTGATCAGCTCATCGGTCTCAACCAGTGTCTCTTCCAGACATTCGCGGCCTTCATTTTCACTCAAGTTTTGCCGTAGTGCAGCTTCCACGCGCCCTCGCATACGTGTGAGCGGTGTTTTGAGATCATGTGCAATGTTGTCGGAGACTTCCTTGAGGCCCTTCATCAGCTCTTCAATACGATCCAACATCACATTGAGGTTGCTGGCCAGACGGTCGAACTCATCTCCGTTACCAGTCACATCGAGGCGACCGGCAAGATCACCTTCCATAATCAGACGGGAGCTCATGGAAAGGTTATCTATGCGTTTCAGGATACGGCGATTGAGGAAGAACCATGTGATGCCAGCCAGAACGACCATCCCGACCAGCCAGAGGGTCAAAGCGTCACCCAATAAGCTTTTCAGATGGACCTGATCTTCCAGATCACGTCCGACCAGCAGCTTGAAGTTGCCGGGCAATTCGAAGATGCGGACGATCGCTTTGGCTTTGTTCTGGTCCGTCTCAGCAAACCCTAGTGGTGTGTAGGAGACAAACTGAATTCGGCCATCGGACACTGAGAGAACTTTCTCAGGCAGATAGGCGATGTTGCCCGTAATGACGTTTCCAGAGTAGTCCAGAATGAGATAGAGGTTTGAGTTGGGGCTTCGGACACGGCGCTCCACACCAACGACGAGCCCGTTGATACCGTTTTGTGCATATTGTTCGGCAAGGCCCTGAATTTCTGCATCAACCGTCTGCACCACCTGTTTATTCATCAGGTCATCGGTGTTCTGCGAGATGAAGATGAACAGAAACACAGAGAGCGCCGTAAACGACGTCAGATAGATTGCGGCCAGCTTGAAGGCTGTGGTTGAGAGGATTCTAGTTAGAGCTGTCACGGATGGAATACCCTGCACCACGAACAGTATGAAGCAACGGGAAATCGAACCCTTTGTCGATCTTTGACCGAAGCCTTGAGATGTGAACGTCAATCACGTTGGTCTGCGGATCAAAGTGATAATCCCAGACGTTTTCCAGCAACATGGTGCGGGTCACTACCTGCCCAGCATGCTTCATGAGGTATTCAAGAAGGCGGAACTCGCGGGGCTGTAGCACGATCTCCTGTCCAGCACGGCTAACAGAGTGCGCGAGGCGATCCAGAACAAGATCAGCAACTTGCAACTTGGTTTCCACTTGTGGACCAGCTTTACGGCGGCTCAGCACTTCAACACGGGCGAGCAGTTCAGAAAAGGCGTAGGGTTTTGAGAGGTAGTCATCTCCACCTGCGCGCAGACCGGTCACGCGATCATCTACTTGCGAGAGCGCTGAGAGGATCAATACGGGCGTTTCATCACCAGAGGCACGCAGTGTTTCGATGATGGAGAGGCCATCGCGTTTGGGCAGCATGCGATCAACGACGAGCACATCCCACGTGTTGGAGATTGCCAGCTCAAGTCCGTCTTCCCCATTGTCTGCGTGATCAGGTGAGTGCCCTGCTTCCTTCAGTGCTTTGAGCAGATAGTCTGCCGCTTCCCGATCATCTTCAATAATCAAGATTCTCATTTTTTCATTTCCCAGAGCAAGGCATTGGTCGTTTCCTCACATTGACGGGAAACGATAAAAAAAAGCAAATGCTGTTGGGGGTAACCGTCAGCATTTGCATAAGTTTTATAGGTGAAGTTGGCAGATGATAAAGTCCCTGCCTTTTCTTCCAGCATTGGTTTTTAGGACTGACATCAAGTAGAGGGCTACCCTTGCTATCAGCCCCTCAAACAACCGAAACACCTGTGAGGGTATCTTTGGTGTTTCGACGAGGGATCACGAGAGGGGCGTTTCTCGTGATCCGCATTCTTGTAAGTGGCTTATTCCTCACTCTTTTCCAGCGGGATCGCTACAAAGAGTGTGTTCTCACCACGGGTGACACGCAGCAGAACTGCCTTGCGTCCCTGTTCACGTGCTGTTTCAACCTGTTCTGCAACATCGGTTGGTGTTTCAACTTTAACACCAGCAACTTCGGTGATGATCGCACCAGGTGCGAGGCCTTTGTCAGCAGCAGGTCCATCTGGATCTACTTTGGTGACAACAACGCCTTCTTCATCAACACCTGCCTGTTCAGCAGTTGCCAGTTCCAGACCTAGGCTGTCTACCAATGCGGTATTCGCATCCTTGCTTTTGCTCACTGAGGCTTGTTTTTTCTCTTCAGGAATAGTGCCGAGTTTCACAGTCGCGGTGTCGATTTCACCATTGCGCCAGTATTCGATCTTCACTTCGGTGTTTGGTGAGTATCCAGCGATGACCTTTGCCAGTTCACGCGGGCCGTTCACTTCTTCACCATCGACCTTGAGGATGATGTCACCAGCCTGGAAGCCAGCAGCTTTTGCAGGGGTATCGCCCTGAACTTCGGCAACCAGCGTGCCGTTTTCGTTTTCAAGACCGAGGGATTCAGCGATGTCCTTGGTCACAGGCTGGATCTGAACGCCAAGCCAGCCGCGGGTTACTGCGCCGTCTTCTTTCAGGTCAGAGATGATCTTTTTTGCAGTCTGTGCCGGGATCGCAAATGCGATGCCCACGTTGCCACCGCTTGGAGACACAATCGCAGAGTTTACGCCGACCACTTCACCCTTCACGTTGAATGCAGGACCACCGGAGTTACCACGGTTCACAGAAGCATCAATCTGAAGGAAATCATCATAGATGCCAGCGCCGATGTCACGACCACGAGCGGAGACGATACCAGCCGTTACAGTGCCACCCAGACCGAACGGGTTGCCAACTGCGACGACCCATTCTCCAACCAGTGGAGCATCATCTGTAAAGGCGACGTATTCAAACTTTTCTTCGCTTTCCACTTTCAGGAGAGCCAGATCAGAACGCTTGTCGGAACCAACCAGCGAGGCTTCCAGTTCCTCGCCTTCACTGGTTACGATGGTGAACTCAGTTCCGCCTTCAACCACGTGTTCGTTGGTCACTACATAGCCATCATCAGAGATGAAGAAGCCGGACCCTTGAGATTGATCGAAGCGCTTGCGTGGTGGGGCTTTCTTTTTTTGCTCACCACCTGGACCACCAAACTCGCGGAAGAATTTCTGCAGTGGGTGATCATCCGGCATATCGCGGAACATTGGAGGAATGCCCGCCAGACGATCATTCTCTTTAACCTCAGAGCGCACACGAACGGAAACAACTGTTGGCTGAACGGCTTCGACCAAACCAACAAAGCTTGGCATTGCTGGCGCATTTACGCGAACCGGCTCGGCTTGAGCGGTTGCTGGAACAAGTGTCAGCGGAGCAACCATTGCACCTGCAATTGCCAGTGCCATGGTGCCATTGAGAAGACGGGAACGACGTTTGGAAGTGGTTTTTGCAGCAGACAGGGAAACAACGTTGGAACTTGCGTTCTTGGTCAACTTCATTTGGCTCAACTCCATTTAGTCAATCTCAGCCCAACTGGGGAAAACGGGCTTTTGCATTTCGTTGAGAATGACTATGCCAGAGCGAACCTTACAAACACCTATCTGCCACATTAATCTTCTGTAATGATGGGGAAACTTCGTAGTTGCTCCCACCTCGCTTTAGTTAGTCCTGCGTGTAGCGGCTTGCCCATGCTGCAATCACGCGTGCTGCATAGTCTGCATCTTTGTATTTAAACAGCAGATGATCGGCATCATCCAAAGACACAAATGATTTCGGATGCTTCGCTGCCTCAAAGATCTGAGCAGCATTCTCAATGCCAACCGTGGCATCAATTGGCGAGTGAAGAACCAACACTGCCTTTTTCAGCACAGCAACGCGCGACCGAACATCCTGCGCTTCAAGATCTTCGATAAACTGGCGTTTAATCTTAAACGGTCGTTCACCAAGCTGGACGGTGGCTTCGCCCTTCTCTTTTATCTCATCAAGGGAAGCTCCGAAGTTATGAATCACATGATCAGCTGAGGCTGGTGCACCGATTGTGGCAACCGCTTTTACCTCTGGCACCTCAGAGGCTGCTGCGAGCACAGCTGCGCCGCCCAGAGAATGCCCTACAAGCAGCTTTGGTGCCTCATAATGCTCCCGCAGGTAATCAGCGGCGCGAACAAGATCCTGAAGGTTTGATGAGAAATTGGTGGAAGCGAAGTCGCCACCGCTATTACCGAGACCAGTGAAGTCAAAGCGCAGAACAGCAATCCCGTCTTTGGTCAAAGCAGATGCAATGCGTCGTGCTGCGGAAAGATCTTTGGAACAAGTGAAGCAATGGGCGAACAGGGCATAGGCCTTTGGTTCACCATCTGGTGTGTCCAGACGCGCTGCAAGATGCGCTCCCTGAGAGCCTTCAAATTCCAATTTAATGGGATCGTTTGCCATTTGAACTGTTCCTGTCATTTCCTGCGCAACTGGCACATTCGGAATATATATTAAGAGACAGGTATCTAGTGCGCGCTTACAGGCGTCTTTACAATTCAACTGGTTGCAAGAAGATGTGATTAAACGTGAGCCCCGCAAACCATGTCTGCGGGGCTCTGTTATTGGTCTTATTTAGAAGACATAAGCTTGTCGAGTTCGGCCTGCTCTTCATCCGAGAGCGGCTTGACACCCGCTGTACTGCTCTTCAGCGGTGCATGCTTTTTCTTTCGCGATGTACGCCACAGGAAAAAGCCTCCAAGCAGCAATGCGAGAGGTCCGCCGCCCCACAAAAACAGGGTGTGGAACGCAAAGCGCGGTTTGAGAAGGACAAACTCACCATAGCGGTCAACAAGATAGTCCATAACTTCCTTGTCACTGTCCCCTTCTACCAGTCGCTCACGCACCAGCAGGCGTAGATCCTTCGCCAGTTTAGCGTTGGAGTCGTCAATGGACTGGTTCTGGCAGACCACGCAGCGCACTTCCTTGGAAATTTCGCGTGCACGTTCTTCCAGAACAGGATCTTTCAAGACTTCATCCGGGTTGACTGCATAAGCAGCTGGAGTTCCCAGAAGAACAGAAGAGATCAATACCAGTACGAACTTCATCTTCATGGTCATTACTCCGCCGGAGTTGGGGTTGCTGTTGCAACACCGCCTGCTACGCCTTTGCGCTTGCGGGCTGAAACAGGAGCACCAACACGCAGGCGACGATCAAAGAGAGCAATACAGCCACCCAGAGACATAAGCAGAGTACCAATCCAGATCAGCGTGATCAGCGGTTTGAAGTAGATGCGCGTAACAATACCACCATTTGCGTCAGAATCACCCGTTGCAAAGTACACCTGCGAGAAGCCGAAGGTCGCGATGGATGTTTCACTCATTGGCATTCCACTGGCATTATAAGCACGCTTGGATGGCTCCATGATACCGACGACGTTACCACCTTTGCGAAGAGTATACTGGGAGACCATCTCCTGATAGTTCGGACCATTTTGGGTCCAGCTCTTCTCATAGGTCACATTGTAACCGTTCTGTTCCAGCGTATCACCTGGGCGCATCACTTCAACGCGTTCAGATTCAAACGCCATTGTTGTCACAATACCCAGAACGGTAATCCCAAGACCAGCATGGCCCAGCACAGTAGACCAGACAGTTGGTGCAAAGCCTTTGATGCGGGCCATGGAACGACCAAAGCCAATTTTGAACAGCTGAGAACGTTCAACGATTTCCCAAAGGGAACCAAAGATCGCCCAGAATGCCAAACCGAAGCCAAGCGCTGTCATAATGCTTGTTGTACTGACGCCCATGAACCAGATCAGGCCGAAAGTCGCGAGCATTGCGATCACAAAAGCAGAGGTCAAGCGTTGGGCTACACCCCACGCATCACCACGCTTCCATGCCAAAAGCTGGCCAAATGGCATCAGGATCAGTACTGGCACCATGATTGGGCCAAATGTCAGGTTGAAGAATGGTGCACCCACGGAGATCTTGTCGCCAGAGAAGGCTTCCAGAACGAGTGGGTAAAGCGTACCGACAAAGACCGCAGCACAGGCTGTTGTCAGGAACAGGTTGTTCAACACCAGTGAACCTTCGCGGCTGATTGGTGCAAACAGGCCACCTTGACGAAGCAATGGTGCGCGCCATGCAAACAATGTGAGTGACCCACCGACAAAGATCAGCAGGATCGCAAGGATAAAGAGTCCACGTGCCGGATCAACTGCGAATGCGTGTACGGAGGTGAGAACACCTGAACGGACGAGGAAGGTCCCCAGCAGCGACAAGGAGAATGTCAGCAGTGCGAGGAAAACAGTCCAAACCTTCAGAGCATCCCGACGTTCCATTACGATTGCGGAGTGAAGTAGCGCTGTACCGGTGAGCCATGGCATGAAGGATGCGTTTTCGACCGGATCCCAGAACCACCAGCCACCCCAGCCGAGTTCGTAGTAAGCCCAGTAAGAACCCATTGCGATGCCGAGGGTCAGGAAGATCCAGCTTACGAGGATCCAAGGACGTACCCAACGCGCCCAAGCGGCATCAAGTTTGCCAAGAATGAGCGCAGCTGCAGCAAACGCGAACACGATGGAGAAGCCAACGTAGCCAATGTAAAGAATTGGCGGATGGATCGCCAAGCCGACATCCTGCAGCATTGGGTTGAGGCCCGAGCCTTGCAACGGTGCAGGGCTGATACGGGTGAAGGGGTTTGATGCAACAATGACGAAGAGCAGGAATGCAAAGGAAACCCAGCCCTGAGCGCCAAGAGTAGCAGCCCGGAGACGCTGTGGAATGTTGCGTGAAAACACTGCAACCAATGCACCGAACAACACCAGAATAAGTACCCAGAGAAGGATGGAGCCTTCGTGGTTGCCCCACACACCGGAGATTTTATAGACCAGCGGCTTGTCGCTGTGGGAGTTCTGATAGGTATTCAGAAGCGAGAAGTCTGAGTTCAGGTATGCCCAGGTCAATGCGGCAAAGGCAACGCAAGTCAAAAGGAACATAAGTACGGCAAGGCCAGGTGCCATCCCCATCAGACGGTGGTCTGAATTCACTGCACCCCACACTGGAAAGACCGACTGAACAGCCGCGACTACCAATGCCAGAATGAGTGCATAGTGGCCAAGTTCAATTATCATTACGATATCCTAGTATCCATTTGGCGCTGGATAACCGGCCCTTTTGGGCAGAGCCGGTTGATTTTACTTTTTAGTTTACTTTGGTGCTTTGCTCTGCGGAGGCGGCCTGTTCCTCTTCCATCCAGTGGCCATCTTCCTTCAAGGTCTCGTAGACCTCTTTTGGCATATAGCTTTCATCATGCTTGGCCAGAACCGTGTCTGCAATGAAAACACCCTTCTCGTCCATGTGGCCTTCAGCGATGATGCCCTGCCCTTCACGAAACAGATCTGGCAAAATGCCCTTGTAAGAAACCGGGATAGCTTCTGCCTGATCGGTTACCCGGAAGAGGATCACTGAGCCCCGGCTCTTATCAAGAGAGTCATCTTCAACCAAACCGCCAAGACGGATGCGTTGCCCAACTTCAACTTGCTGTTCAGCGATGTCGCTTGGGCTCTGGAAATAAGTCACGCTGCTGGAGAGTCCATAAAGAACCAAGCCGACAGCTGACCCCAGCACCAATCCCGCAAGACCAATAAGCCCGAGTCTTTTTTGTTTACGTGTCATACTCGCAGTTCCGTAGATACGTTGCCAACTAATGCCTTACGGCGTTTGTATTCTGCAGCTCAATAGAACATCAAAAGAAGCTCTATCTCTTTGTCCTAGGCATATCTTATTTCCGAAAACCGCTTGGTATTCATCAAAGATATGCAACCCCTGCCTTATTCGGCAGGGCTCAAATTCAGGCTCGCGGCCAGTTGGTTGATCTGTTCCAGCGCTGCCGCATCGTCCTTCAGGTTTTGCTTGGCGCGGGCGACTGCTTTTGCGGCCTCCACTTGCTCCCCGAGAATAATGCGGGCCTGTATCAGGCGACCCCACTCGGAAACAGAACCACCCTGTTCATTAAGGCGTTCATCCAGTTGCACAACCATCTGGTTGATCATTTCATTGCGATCTTCCGCACTCATCTCAGCTGCTGCTTCAACTTCTTCAGCAGAAGGTCCTGCTGGCTGTCCAAGTGCCGGGATTGCCTCAGCCTCACCAGATATAACGGCGCCTCGTGCGATCAGTTCGTCACGCTGTGCTTTTGCTGCGTCCACCCAAGGAGCATTTTGATCTGCAGTCTTCAGCAGAGCATTCCAGGCAGCCAGCGCTTCGTTTATCTGGCCCTTCTGGCCCATAGCCATTGCCAGATAGTAGTAGGGTTGCAGCATTTCAGGCTTAGCAAGGTTGATCCGGCGCAAAACCTTTTCAACTTCATCGGACACTTGTCCTTCATTTGCGAAAATGCTTGCTTCAGCCCAACCAACCATGAAATCGAGATTTTCAGGGAACTGGCTCAACGCCTGCGCATAGGCGCGGCGGGCCTTATCAAACTGGCTCGTACGCATGTAAACAGGTGCGATTACAGCCCAACCCTGTCCGTCGTTGGGGTTTTCTTTGAGGTGATCCTCAGTCCTGGCAATCAGAACTTCAAGATCAGCCTGCCCTGCGGTTTCAGCCAAACGCTCAGCGCGTGGCTGGTCAGGGATTTCCGGAGAACCGTACTGTAAATACATACCTAGCGCTGCCAGAGGTACCAAAACAACCGCTGTCAGCTGCACAATGCGCATGCGCATTTTAGAGGGAGCTGACTGGTGGTCTCCCTGGTTTTGCTTGTGCGCGGCTAACAAGCGACGCGACACTTCAATTTTGGCGGCTTCTGCCATGTCCGGCGCGATTACACCGCGCTCAAGATCTTTTTGTATTTCTTCGAGCTGGGCACGAAACACAGCTTCATCATTGCGCTCATCAGGACTAACCTTGGGAGAGCGAGCCAATGGAACGAGTACGGCCAATGCGACCGCCGCCGTCAAAATTGCGAGAACTAACCAGAATGTCATAGTGGCTCAAATAGACAGGTTCTAAATGTGAAAGGCAACAGTTCCCCCCCTGCGACGGGCAGTCGCACAAGCCATATACCCACAAAATACCTATGAAGTTGCACTTATTTTCTAAAAGACGCAGGCACTACTAGGGGGTTAGGCGGCATCTTTCAGGTAAGTCTTCTGTCTGCGAATGAGGTTCGCGGTGTCTTCCGGCTCCAGCGAGATCTCACTCATCGAGATTAAACGGCTCAATTTTCTCGAAATTTCGCCATAATTCGGAAGGTTTTCAGTCTCGTTTTGCTCGTCTTTGGGAGCTGTCAAAAGTTTCTCAGAGTTGCGATCGATGAAACGTTCGACATGATCTCTGGTTGAGATTTGCAGCTCGTTCAAGCCAAGCACACCTGCATATTGCGACGCTAACTTGGCGAGTTTTAATCCCCTCAAACATTTGTGATAGGCGCGTTGAATCTGCTCCAGCCGGTACCCACCCTGCAAATCTGCAATGTCAGGTTTTGTTTCTGAAGAAATTGCTTCCTCCAGTTGTGCTGGGAGGTTGCGCAGTTCATCGCGTAACAGAATACACAAACGATTTTTGAGCTGAACAGCACGCTGGTTCCATTGACCGCAAGCGCTGAAGCCTTCGAGTTCTTCTAGTTCCTCAAAATGCAGCAAGCAGGCGTTGGCTGCTTCCGGAAGCCCAACAATGGCCTCCTCTTCCATGCGCCAGCCTTCAACGACGGACACACTTTGCTCCAAAGAAGACAAAGCAAACTCTATAAAGGCTGCATAAGGGGTGCCCGTAATATCTTTAAGAGTAGGAACAGCTGCGAGGGTTTGAGCCAGTTTAATGAGGTCAACAGGCGCTTCGTCCAGACGAAGGAATGACAGCGCTGCAAGATAATTGGCCTCAGCTCTGTGCTGCTCCATATGGGTACGCATGTTTTGCAAACTGTTACCGGAGGACATGGACAGGATGTCTTCTGCAAAAGGTGGAGTGTCTGCCATCACCTTTTCCCATGCAGGCGCTCTTTCCAAAATCACCAGAACGTCACAGAGGAAATCAAAATTGACATGGCCTCCAACCTTGCGGCGAAGCTTTGTCTTTATCTGAATGTCTTGATCTGCTGCTTCCAGCTCTTTTTTTGCAGCAGCAACCAAACGCAGGCGGAGACCCTCAGCGCATGTATAGAGTGCTTTCTGGATGGTTTCATGGGTCGTGGGCAAATCTTGTTGCTGACACAGCTCTTCCAAGGCTTCTACCGCTTCGGTAAACTCATTAGAAAGAAGCACCTGGCGCATGTAGGTCCAGAGCGGCTCCATTACTGCGGCATCGATCCGACCTTGCTGCGGCGTGCTCAGCGGTATTTGAATGAGGAATGGTTGAAGAGGGCTTAGAATTGCGCGCTTGAGTGGCGTATCCAGAGACAGCCTATTTTCAGGGATGTAAGAGGCTTCACCAAGGAGCCTGCGAATAGTGAGCAGCATGAGTTCGGCATTTGGTACAGATGTTCCGCTTTGCACGGTATCATCGACAGACCGTTCCAACATCCGCAAAGCAGATTGAGACAAGGCTCCTAACACCTTCTCCATTTGCAATGCTTTATGGTTGACCTCGTGCATCCAAATCTCTCTGGTACTCAGCTTTACACTGGTTGAGCTTATACACGCTCAACCCTCACAACATGCAGCAGACGACAACTGCTAAAATTGTATTTGTTGATCAAAACTATCGGCGGAATTGCTTAATCAAATCTTGATAATCAGCCTTTTCCGCATGCGAAAGGTGTGTTTCCTTCCGCAAAAACTGCTTATAGCGAGGGATTTCGGGTTAGTTCAGCGCTGCCCAGCGCTCACCGTCCTTACAGGCCGCACCTTTGATCAGCTGCGTTTTCTCATCATACGCAATGGTATGTTGGAAATCGCGGCAGCGGCGGTCATTCACGTAATAGACAGGACCAGACTTAACTGTGCCTTGTGCGCCAGAGAATCGGTTGCGCCAGACAACTTTGTTGCCTGCATCAGATGCATTCAACGCTTTGCTCTGTGCTTTATAGACGGTGTCGAGGTCACCGCTTCTGAGCAGTTGCTTCAACTCGCCTTCTGTGGCGCTGTCGATTGCAGCCTGAGCTGCTGCGTTTTGCTCACTGTCAGAAGACCAGAAACCGAAAATAGATGAGGATTCGGCATCAGTTTGAGCACTGGTGACATGATCAGATGTCGCACAGCTGGCTAAACCGCCAACAACGACAGGTAAGACCATCAGTTTTTTCCAGTTTCGCACCAACATGCATCCTCTTTGTCGCTTTTGCGACTTATCCGTTTTCCGGAAAGGCTCTTTGTCCCTTCCAAGGTCTTCCAGTAAGGCCTCAAACCAAAGCAGCGTCATTAGCTTGAAAACGCTATCGTGGAGCAACCCCTTAAAACACAGTTACACTTACTATCAGGACTGTTTGAAACAGATGCAACCCCTGCCCCAAAACAGATCAGATTGTCAGAGACGGCAAGGTCACCGTTGCCTTCAATCCACCTAACTCGCTATCGCCAAGTTCAAATGAACCACCGTAAATACCTGCAATGTCAACAATTATGGATAAACCCAAACCCGTTCCAGGGACGGTTTCATCCAATCTTTGCCCTCTGCGCAGCGCACGTTTTTTCTCTTCAGCCCCCAATCCAGGGCCATCATCTTCTACGATCAGAGCGATGAGTGACGCAGAGGAATTGTTGCTTTTCAGCGCCACTGACACTTTTTTATCACACCATTTGCAGGCGTTATCCAACAAGTTCCCAAGGATTTCCTCCAGATCTTGCTGCTCACCACGGAACAACAGAGTCTCATCCATATCAACCGTGATCTCAGGCTCTTTGTCACGATGGATTTTTTCCATTGCACGTGCCATGCGCGACACCACAGGTGCAGCTTCACACGACACACCGATCACCCGGCGCTGAGCCGCCATCCGTGCCTTTTCCAGATAGTGCTGAACTTGCCCTCTCATAAGATCCGCTTGCTCCGAAACCTTCAAAGCGAGCGGCTCATCTGAACTTCTGGCCTCGTTGGTAATGACAGAGAGAGGCGTTTTCAGGGCATGAGCAAGATTTCCCACCTGTGTTCTGGAATGTTCCACGACTTCTCTGTTTGAGTGGATGAGTGCGTTCAATTCAACAGCGAGCGGTTTCAGCTCTTTGGGCAGATCTTCCTGAACTGCTTCCTCTTTTCCCTGACGGACCCGACCAAGGCTCTCCTGAAGTTCTGTTAGCGGACGCAAGCCAAAGCGCACTTGCAGGAAGATAGCAGCGACAAGACCAAGACCGAGAACACCCAGCGTGATCGCTGCTTGCCATGCAAAGGATGCGGTACTCTCGCCAAGCTCTCGCGTGCTTCCGGCAACTGCGATTGTTACAGGCTGGAGACCACCAAACTGGATGCGTTTTTGCAAGAGGCGCAGATCGCGACCAGCTGGGCCAGTGATATTTTGCTTGAGTTCCAGTTCGCCCTGCATGTTTTGTAGGCGCAGCGTGTCACCAAAAAGAGATTCGCTTTCAAACAGAACTTTGCCACCGCGTTGCACGGTCCAGTACCATCCCGACAGCGGCATGTTAAACCGTGGATCACCGATACGGCTTAATGTAGGGTTCTTCTGCTCCCCTTCCGCAGCAAGGGCGCTGACAATTGCTGTCATGTGGACTTCAAGGCGCTCATCCAGTGCTTTCTCCCCCGCTTCTCGAAACAGAGCAACAAGAATAGCACCCGCAACAACAAGACTGACAACAGCCCACAGGCCCGCAACAAAAATCAGACGCCATGCCAATGACGCCTGTTGCTTCTTGCGAATGAACCTGATGGGATTCCAGTTGAGCGGCCCCTGCAAGTCGTTGGTGTCTGCGCTGTTCTTATCAGGCATTTTCTTCCTGTAGCCTGTAGCCCAATCCACGTACGGTCTCGATCAGTGAACTACCAAACTTCTTGCGCAATCGGCCTACGAACACCTCAATGGTGTTGGAGTCGCGGTCAAAGTCCTGATCGTACAGATGTTCAACCAGTTCGGTTCTGGAAATCACTCGGCCTTTGTGGTGCATGAGGTAAGACAGCAGGCGGAACTCGTGAGAGGTGAGTTTTACGGACATGCCGTTTTTCGTCACTTTGCCTGCCTTGGTGTCCAGAACAATGTCGCCGATAGATATCTCGTTGGAAGCCAGACCGGCGGCGCGGCGCACCAGTGCCCGCACCCGTGCCAGCACTTCTTCCATGTGGAAGGGCTTTGCAACGTAATCATCTGCGCCAGCATCAATGCCAGCAACCTTATCGCTCCAACGATCACGAGCCGTCAGGATAAGGACTGGCATGGAATGGCCATCTCTACGCCAACGTTCCAATACGCTGAGACCATCCATCTGCGGCAAACCAAGATCCAGAATGACAGCGTCATAGGGTTCAGTATCGCCGAGGAAATGGCCTTCCTCGCCATCATATGCTTTGTCGACAACGTAACCGGCGTCTTCCAACGCTTCAGACAGTTGTCTGTTCAAATCCCGATCATCTTCAACGATCAACATTCGCATAAGATCTACCCCACACAAGCACTCAGGCTCATAAAGCAGTTCAGACTGCTTTAATTTTACAGTTGCACATTCCTATCTGAAAATCGGTTTCCACTTTTCAGATAGGAATGTGCAGTATCACCTAATATCGCTTCCAAAATTCGTTCAAATTCAGGCAGAAAAATCTCTATCCAGAGTTCTTCTCAAATCGGTTACAACCGGCGCCCAGTTCTTGCATCCAGCGTCACTTGTGAGACGTTGCCGTTGTTGAGTACGGACAGCACATAGACCAATCCCCCTCCTCGCTCACAGAGCTTGGCTGAGAGTATCTGCCCATTGACCCGCAGCGAGCCCAGAGGCCGCGCCTGACCGCTGGCAACAGCTTGCCTGGTCTGGCTGGAGGACAAACACGCGGCCTGCGCAGGTGCTGACCATGTAAAAACCGTTGCCGCCAAAGCCAGTGCCATCAATGAGCGAAAAAAGAGGTTGTGGAATTGGTGTCTCATAGGGCGTCTTCTAACCGGCACTGGCTGAACCTCACATGAACGAGGTGTTATATATTTCAAAACAAAGACCTAGCAGATTCTCTGGGGTCTGTGATGTTTCTTGGCTTGGTTTGCAAATAATCCGGTAAAAGCAATTGTTAAAGTGTTACGCTCGCCAAGCAATCTGAAGTTGTCCCCAAACCGAATTTCGTTGAGTTTTGAGCAACTTCACAGGCTACCAGATGCTGACCTGCTCCAAATAGCGATTGCAGCTCGGTTTGTGGGATTATCAGGCTTTCCTGTGTGGCCTCGTATTCACGCAAGGCGGTCCGTTCATTTTCGCCTTCATCCTGACGATAAAGCGTGACCGAAAACTGAAGTTTATCCTCTTGGAGCGGAATATCTGGCGTTGCCCAGCTGTCCGCCTCCCATCTGGCTCTGCGAATCCATTTAAGTTCCAAATCCCCATTATCGGCTTGGCTTGCACTCAGATGAACCGGTGCGAATGGTTTAAGTGAGCTTTGTTTTCCAGCATGGCTTGTGTTCACGGCCCATTTAAAGCCCAGAGGTTTGCCAGCTGGAACGACACGATATGAGAGCGCAACATCAGCTTTGTCGCTGGTCCATGGCAGTTTCAGCAGGGATTGGTCCAAGAGGATAAATTCGGCGTTCTCCTCACTCGACGAAGCAACCAGATGCTCCGTACTCAATTGCCCTCTGAGTAACTGCGTGAGTTTGTAAGTCTTGGGGGCGATCAGTTCTGCTTGACTGAACTGTATCACTTCCCACTCCTCATTTTTGCGAATGGCACAGGCATTTGCGCCTGAGAGCACATCGAGCAGCTTTCGGCTTTGTAACTGGCCTCCGTAGAGTTTTACGGTGATATGAGAGACCAAATCCCATCGCCAAAGTGGGCCAGAGGTGAGAGGTTCTTGCAATATGCCCGTGGTGGCTGGTTCTGTCACCTGCACTAGCGGTGTGAATTCTTCACCTGAGCTGGAGCTGTACAGCTGATAGGCACTCGGCCAGTTCGCATTGTAGATAGCGACCACCGGGCTTCCGTCATCTGCTCCCTCACTGTGGAACCTTGGCAAATCCAAGATGCTGACAATTGGCGGACCTGAGGTGGTGTCGTTGAAAGATCGTTGTGATGATCCATCCAAGACTGCTGCTGCGATATTAGGATATCCGTTGAGCCGTATTGCCTGAACGTCCAGATGAGCACCAGATGAGACCTGATCAATCCGGCACTGAAAGGAAGTGGTGTCATCACCCAGAAGCTCGCCGGGAAGTTCCAGTACATCACCCGGTCGCAGATCGATTTTACTCAGAGCAAGTTTAAACTTAAGGGTCTCCCGATCCAGCCACACGCTCTGGTGCATTTTTTGAACCAGCTTTTTGGCAGAGGAGAGCGAAGCTGTGATGGGGAGCTGGATGTTGGAGGTGCGCCTGTCCATGCCTTCCAAACGGCGGGAGGAGACAACGAGAGCCTCATAATTGTTATTGGGGTCCATTCCCCGCAGTCGGAGTTCAGCTGGCAGGTCGCTGCCATCATTGCGGCTGATGGAGATATAGCCCTCCTCCTCTTCAGCTTCCAATAGGTCAGCAAGGCTCAGTTTTCCATTTTCTGTGGCCTTGGCGTATTTAGGGAGGATGGCCAGATGGGTTCCGCGATCAACGGCAATGCCTCCGGCGAGTTGCAGGACGGGAGAGAGCGCAGAGCGTAAGGACGTTGGGCCTGTCACGATCAGACCTTCGAGGGTTTCGCCCAGTTCAGCGATCTCTGTCAGCTCTTGTGTGTGTCCAAAATCATCACGCATGGCACGGATGAGGCCTGAGAGAGAGGTTGCGCCGAGACGACCTGTCAGCCAATGGCCGAGCTGCCAGTTCTGACCATCTGCCCAGGCATCTGAATATGTTGGGAATTCGGGGAATGGGCGGGCGTCCCATGTCCAGAGGAAGGCGTTGTCCGCATCGACCATCGTACCTGCGTAGGTGTTTGAGGCTGGATTGTCGCCCTGAGGCCAGTCCGGATGATCTGTTCCCCAATAACTGAGGCTTGCTTCCAGCGCGCGACGTTGGACAAGGTCATCCTGTTGCCCGCTGGAGAAGTGCGGTAATGCGCTTTCGGCAGACTTAGGGTCCACGAAGACATTGGGCTGGTTCGTTCCTTTATCGACAGCAGGAAAGCCGAGTTCGGTGAACCAGATGGGTTTGGATTGCGGTACCCAGGGGGTTGGTGTGTTTTGCTGCGTACTTGCACTGCGTTCAAAGTGCTGGTTTTGCCACCAGTTCTTAAGGTCTTTTTGCCGGAACACCCATGGCTTGTTGTAGGCTCCGTCTGTAATCGGGCTGCGGGCCTTTTCGGAACGGTCATTGTTGCCTGCGTAGTACCAGTCATAATACTCGCCCGAGGCAATTCCCTCTCGCAATTCCTTGAGATTGTAGGCTGTTTGCGGGTCATCGTTCTGACGCAAGTCCGATAGTGGCAGGTAGTTATCGATGCCGACAAAATTGATGTCAGCATGCGCCCAGAGTGGGTCCAGAGGAAAGCGCAGGTCACCGGATTGAGGGGGGTGGCCCGCGTATTCACTCCAGTCGGCTGCGTAGGAAAGTTTAGTCTGGTCGCCGACAATCTGGCGGACCTCTGTGGCCAGTATTTTCAGGTGATCAACAAAAGGAAACGTGCCGCCGCCTGCCCAACATTGGGTGAGACCGCGCATTTCTGAGCCGATGAGAAACGCTTCCACACACCCGGCCTCTTTTACCAAATTGGCATAGTGCAGGATGAAACGGCGAAACCGCCAGTCACTACCTAAGCCGACAAAAGCGTCTATCTGCGGCGTAACTGCGCTGGTTCCCTGCTGTGTTCCGGGTTGTCCTGCTGCGATTTCAGAAGTGATGCGTCCGCGCCAGGGGAAGCTGGATTGATTGGTTGCGCCATATGGGTCGGGCAGCTGATTGTCATCGGGGATATCCATCATCACGAACGGGTAGAACATGACGGCAAGGCCGCGACGCTTTAGTTCCTTGATGGCTTCTGTGACGGAAACATCGGAGGGAGTGCCACCATAGGCAGGTCTGTCATTGATGCGGGAGACCTCCTGCGCTTCAGCGCGGGTCAGGCCTGCAACGCTCCAGTTTTCTGGCAGGTGCTTTGTGGTCTGGTAGGTCACTTTGGGCTGAATGGTGCACTGGGAAGCGCGTAGGTCATCGCCAAACCAGGCGACAACGAGCGCGACGCTTTTCAGGTTTGGGCAGAGGGCCTGAAGTTCATCCAAAGAGCGGACCAGATCGGTTTCCTCGCCCTTGCCATGGCGGTTGACGCTCCGGGTGTTACCGGGAGCGAGCTTCTCGATGACTTCCTGCGGGTGGTAGGCGAACTCACCTGCTCCGGGGATGAGCGTGACTGCCTTGATCTGCTGTTCCAGTGGTTCAATGGAGCGGAGTACTTCAAAGGCGAGTTGAGGGATGCGGTTGCCGAACTCTGCCAGAGAGAGGCGTTCGAACACCACATACGCGGTGCCTTTGTAGGCTGGCGCGGTGCCTTGCTTGGCTTCTATCAGTGGGTCAGGTTGTTGATCTTCTGCCCCCAGATACACCCTCATGTTAATCGCGTTGGTGTCCAGCTCCTTACCGTTAGCCCAGACACGGCGTACTGCGGTGATGGGGCCTTCACAGAGGGCCACGGCAAAGTTGGCGAAGTAGCTGTGGCTGGTGATACTGGTCGATGAGCCAGTGGATTTTCCGCCCTGTTTTTCTTCGGAGACCACCTCTTCCAGTCGCGTTGCCCAGATGATGTTGCCAGTTACGCGGACACGGCCATAGACAAAGGGAAGAGATGCGCCTTCAGCTGCGGTTTGTAATTGCAGGTCGCCTAGCTTGCCGACAGAAAGCTCTCTGTTTTCACCGAAGATCTGCTGATCGATCCATGCTCCACCCAGAGCCCCCAGTGTTTGTCCGATTATGGCACCGAAAGGGCCACCGACTGCGCCGCCAACGGCTGCACCAACACTTGATAGCACCATTGTTGCCATGGTCCTGTCCTTTCCGGATCACTGACTTGAGAAGAATGAAAAACGCCCTGCAATCTTGTTGCGCCACATGGGCACCAGCGGGCTTTCAACCACTCCCACCGCTTCGTAGGCATGGATGAAGCGGTCTTTGCTGGTCATAAATCCAAGATGTTTGCAGGGAACTTGTGGTGCCCAGCGAAACAGAATGACTTCCGCTGGCTTTGGCTTTTGCAAAGACCCTTGCACCTCGTTCAGATACTGGTGCGCAGCATTGAGCAACTGGTCCTCGCCTTTCAGCTCCGCCCATTCAGGTGCGTAACTGGCAGGAACGGGTGGCTCGGTGTGATGCAAAAAGCGATAGAGGCCGCGGATAAAGCCAAGACAATCGCAGCCTGCACCTTTGGTTGTTGCCTGATGCTGGTAAGGCGTTCCGACCCAGCTGCGCGCTTCCTTCAGGAGGGTTTGGGGAGACTGCTGCATGATTACCCCACCAGCTTTTCGCCGTTGTTGGCGGCAGATTGGCTTTCAGGTCCGGCAAGGATGAAGTCGTTGCCCGGCATATGAGGAAAGCCCCGGAAGTTCTCGGTGTTCTGGAACTTAGTCTGGCAGCTGCTCCAGCTTTTATCGCAGCCTGCGGAAACGGACGCGAATAACGGATAAGTTTGCTCCAGTAACAAGGGTGCCCAGAGCGTGAGTTTGTGCTTGCCTTGCTCAATGAGGTGACTGGCTATGCGCAAGGGTTGATTGGCGTAGGGGCCGGATTGAAAGATGAGCTTGCCGAAGGACCACCAGTCTGTGCCGATATCGGTGTTGCCCTCGATGACCAACCGATTGCCGCCTTCTTTGCCTGTGATACTCACCTGTCTTGTGTAGGCAGCAGCGTCCAGATTGATCCCGCAGTTAGGATCTCCCAGATCAGCATGACATTGGTGGGAGAGTTGCCTGCCTTTTGGCTCAGAGAGTTTGGTGGCCAATGAGCGAAACTCGGTGCGGAACACATCGGCATTTCTTGTGATTTCACCAAGGGAGCCGCGCCGGAGCAACTCGTGCTCCTCCGGCTTTTGCCAGTTGACCAGATAGACCTCAACTTCGGCATTGTCCCAAAGGCCCGCACTCAACTCCTTCTCGCTTAAGCTGTCGGAAGAGAGGACGCCCAGCGCTTCTTCCTGTCCGGCCTGAAAGTCAGATTGAGCCATGGCCTGAGTGCCATCCAATCCGATGCCGGGTTCATAGGTTTTACCGAGCAGTGAGATTGGGTGATCGTGGGTGGTGAAACCGAGGCTGAGACCGGATGGAGCGGTTAAGCGCCAGCAGTAGGCCACGGTTGTGCCCTCACCGGTCAGGTGTTCTTTCAAAGCAGCATTGAACATGGGTTTGCTCGCAGAGTTGGTTTCAGATGAGAAGTTCGACGAGTGGGATGGACGGCACCTGCCCTGCCTCAAAGTGCAGGAGGTTGATTTCCAGCTGGTCGTTTTCAAAGCGCGTGGGCGTATCGAACAGGAAGCCCGCCGTGATCACCTGATCGTTTGAGGGAATGTGACCGGCCTGAAATTCAAGATTGCCTGTCAGAGGATTAAGAAGCACATCACTGCCGACGGTTTTCAATTGACCGGCGACCGCAACCGAGACAGTTCCTGCCACTGGTTTCGTGATTTTGCGATGCCAGGCAACGCTTGCCGTTCCCACTTGCTTGATGAGCTGGAACGTCTTTGTTGTCCCGTCGCCAGTTCCGATCGTCACATCGGTTGCAGATGGAGTTGCATCAAAGGTGCAGGATTTATGATCCATGGGGTCACGAAACCGGAATCCGCAGAGGCGACCACCCACTTTTTCGAAAAATGAGAGCACCCGCTGCAGGTCTGCCGCGCTGCGCAATCCGGTCCCCACATCAAAATGCCGTCGCGTTCCCTTCCAGATGGCGTTTCGGGATTCTGCGCCATTGAGTAACCTTGTGACCTGACTGCGTTTTTCTACTCTGACAGAAGCCCCTAGGGAAATTCCAAGTGGGAATGATTCATCAACAAAACATGGTTGCATTTCACCCTCCTGTTTGACTTGGCTCAAGGCTGGGCGCCCGCGAAGCATCTAATAGGTTTGACATGGGAAAGTTATCTGCGTGATTTGCGTAGACCCGTTGTCGATGCTCCTCCCTCTTTGCAAAGCAACGGATTTTTCCAAAAAGTTTGCTACCACCGTCCGGTAGCAAAGCCACGTCGGTCCTTGAGTCCCTCCTCTTCAATGCCGACGTCATAGCCCGCGTCGCCCCCGTCCGGTGGCGCGGGCCATTATCATCGCAATCTGCCCCTGAGATCTTTCAAAGCTGCGCACATCCTGTGTCGCCACATTTATTGTGACGTTGGGCTGCGTGTTGCCCGCATTCATGGCAACGCCCAGTCGACCATCGTTGCCGCGCTGCAAAGGCAGGATTGCCTCTGCCCCCGCCTCTCCCATCACCCCCAAGCCCGTGTTGCCTGCTGCGAACATCATCGGGCTGGAAACAACCCCGCCTTTTGCAAAGGGCGTCACGCCTGCCACTTTGCCAATAGCTGATGAAATTCCGGCAGAAAGCAGGTTTTCAAGTGGCTTTAAGGCACTGTTGAGTGCAGAGCTGGACATGTTGAGCGCGACTTGTGAGAGGATCGATTGCAGGTCTTTGCCAGAGGTGACTGCGCTTTGCAGGCCTTTGCCAAGCTCTGAAGAGAACTCTTTGGCAAGGGTGTTGACCTCCTGCATGGTTGTTTCCAACTCACGCGCGTCTTCTACGTTCAGCGGTTCATTAAAACTATCGGTCATGGTGTTTGTTGATCCTCTTTGTCTGGGAACTGGGCCAGCAGCCCTTCCAGTACACCTCGTGTGATCGTGCGGGCACTGCGGGTTCCCGGTGGAGTGAAAGCCATTTCCAGCTCAACCAGTGTTGATTGCCAGAAGGTGTACGGTGACCAGCCAAGCTCCCGGCAGGCTTTGTGCATCAGGTCATGCCAGGGCACAGCTTGGTTTTCAGATTGCCCGGGCTTCACGATTGAGACTGCTGAGGTGGAGAGAACGTGGCGACCAGGAGTTCCCCTGCCAGCTTGGCAAGGGCTGCAACGCCGCCTTCATGGGAGAGTTCTGCGACCTCTTCGTTCTCAATGACAAGTCCACCCCCGCGAAGGCCTGCACCGAGCACTTTGATGATGTCGGCAGCACTCAGCTTCCCAGAGGAAAACCGCTCTGTCAGCTGCTGTAATGTGCTGCAGCTGAGCGCGTCTTCCAGCTCTGCCAGAGCCCCGAGTGTGAGCACAAGAATGTGCTTTTGACCGCCAAGGTCTGCGAGGACTTCACCGCGCCTGCGATTAACGCCTCTGCCATAGGTTTTAGGTGGCATCCTGTACTCCTCAGGTTAGCGGGGTAAACGTGAGAGCACCGGCGGATTCCAGCGAGATCTCGAAGGTGACTTCAGATCGGTAGTCGCCGGAGTATTCCAATGCGGACAAGTGGAACGGGCCTTCCAGTGTTCCAAAACCGGGCAGGATAATCTGCCATGTACGCAGCTCTCCAGCAAAGAAGGCTGTGCGGACTTTTTCTGCGGAGGCTTTGTCGCGAAACAGACCACTGCCAGAGAGCGAGGCGTGGCGTGTGGAAGCTCCTGCTAGCAGCTCGCGCCAACGGCCTGTGCTTTCGGCATCGGTGATATCAATGGGCGTGGCGTTGAGGGCGAGGCGTCTTGAGCGCAGGCCTGCCACGCTTTCGAAGGTGCCGTCTCCTACTGTATCCACTTTCAACAGCAGGTCTTTTCCGGCCTGAGCGACCATCTGTTTTCCTCTCAAAGGTTGGTGTTAAGCAGTCTTTTGCAGCAGGACGGAGAATTTGATGCGTCCGTACCATGTGCGGCCATCGCCCAGACGGCGGCAGCTGGTTTCGGTCAAGGTCAGGCCTGACGTTTCAAGTCCGGCAGGTGGCGTGACACCCGTCTCCAGCAGTTCGTTGAAGATCTGGAGGACCTCCTGGGTTTGAGCCCGGTCCGCATGGCGCGAGTAGATGCCTATGGAGCCTGTGAGCCTGCCACCGTCGTCCAGATGACCTGTCAGCAATTGTGTGGTGACAGCCTCCAGCGTTGCATAGGGCAAGGCTGCTCCCCTTGGCACGCCGTCAAACACCCGCATTGGATCTCCCAGATAAGGTTTTAGCGATGCCTTGGCGTGGATTGCCTGAAACAGGGCTTTGCGGAACTCAAGCTCCCCCATCATCGCCCTCCTCTTGCTCACAAAGGATTTGCATGAAGGGCGCCTGCTCTGAGTGCGGGAGAACTGCTTTTACCCTGAGGCTCTGTCCACCCCGCTCCACCCGCCAGCCCTCTGCCACATCTGTGCGGCGGCGAAGGGTGAGCGTGAGCGGGTAAGTGCTGGCAATGCGGCCTGCCGCAGTGCTCTGTGAGCCAGTGGATGCCTCTACCAGCCCCCAGACCATGGCGATTTGCTGGTAACTCCTTGTGACAGAGCCATCCGTGCCATTGGTGATCTCTGGTCTGAGTAACAGCAGGGGTTCGTTGAGTGTGCCTGCTGCTCTCATATCCTGAGCACCTTGTAAGGCGAGAGTGCTGCCTCGAAGCCGTGGGGCATGAGGCCTGTGAGGCGGTCTTCTTCCAGCATGGAACGGCGCTCGTACCAGAAGCCGACCAGCATCAGAATCGCGGTTTGCAGACCTGCGGGAACCGAGGTTGCCGCTGAGCCATAGCCAGCTTTGAAGTCAACCTCGATGCCGTTGAGGTCTCGCAATGGCCCAACCGCGCCTGCCTTGAAGCGCAGGCGGGCGGGATTTCCGGCCAAATCCACCTGATAGTTCGACGCCGGCACCAGATGTTGGTTGCCTTCCCTGTCATAGGTGTAGACCTGCAGGACTTGGGCGACCGGTGCGACAGGCAGGCGGATCAGGCGGTCTGGCGACAGATCATCCAGAAGAAGTCGCCATTCCTGTTCTATAAGAGCCCGCCGTGTGAGGGTCTCCACCTGTTCCCGCGCAGCTTTGATCAGACGCTCGATCAGATCATCCTCGTGGGTGTGGGAGACCCTGAGCTGCGCATGCGCCTGGGCGAGCGAAACCGGCTCCAGAGCCGGTGGCACTGTGAGTATAGCCGTCACGGCGGCTCCTCCTCGATTGTTGATGAAGATGATTAGGCGCTGAAGTTCAGCAGTTTGTAGGCATCGAAATCCATGATGCCGCCGCCGACGCGTTTGGTGATGTAAAACAGCACGTTTGGTTTGCTGGTGTACGGGTCACGCAGAACAGAGATGCCGACACGGTCCACCACCATGTAGCCACGGTGGAAGTCACCAAACGCGATGGCGTATGGATCAGAGCCAGCAGTCATGTCTGGCATGTGTTCAGCTTCCGTGACCGGGAAGCCCATGAGGCTTGGGTCTGCGCCTACAGCTGCGGGTGGTTGCCAGATGTAGTTGCCCTGCCCGTCCTTCAGCTTGCGGATGGCAGCTTGCGTTCTGCGATTGAAGAGGAAGCGGGCGTTGCGGCGGATGGCGGTTTTGACGCCGTAAATCAGCGAGATCAGCAGATCGCTTCCGTTGGAAGAGGGAAACGCCCCTGCCTGTCCTGTCTTGATGGACCCGATGGAGAGGCCTGTATCATTCAGCGTGCCGTGAATTGTGCCTTTGAGCAGCCCTTGTGGCTGACTGGTGCCGTTGCCATTGAGGAAGGCAGCGGATTCCTTTTCTGCAAAGACGGTTTCCACCTCTTCCGCCAGAATTTCCCCGATGTTGACCGCTGCGTCGTCCAGCAGAGTTTGGGTGACGGCTGGCAAAGCAGAAAGCTCGAAGATCTTCACCTCCCGCATCTCAAATTTCATTGCGTTTGTGGGCGTGCTGCGGGCATCGGTTTCGCCTTCCCAATCCGCATCCGGGTTCACCGTTACGACAGGACGGCGGTAGGATGCGCCTGAGATCTTGCGGTTGGACGCGATGGAGCGGATGGGGGACAGGGCTGTGATGCGGCGTAGGATGTCCGTTTCCAGCTGCTCCGGCACCAGATACCCACCATCGCCAGCAGTGCCGGAGGACATGGCCTTTTGCTCCAGCGTTTTAAGGCGGGTCTCCTGCCCGTCACGCATGTAGGTCTCAAACGCAGATTTGTGCTCTACCTCAGCTGATGGGCCGCCGGTGGTTTCTGGCGTAGAGCGCGGCAAGCGCTGGGATTTGAGTTGAAGCTCATTCAGGTGGCGCAGCTGACCGTCTATAATCTCGTCCAGACGGGCGAGTTTTTCGTCCAAAAGCACATCCGATCCGGATTTTTGCTCCAGCTCAGCCAGACGCATGTCGTTGGTCTGGGTGTACTCAGAATAAGCGTGGTTCAGCTGGTTAAAGCTGCCAGAGGCCTCCATTCCTGACACAAACTGCCCTGTTGCCGGGCCAGAAAGTGCGGGATGAGCTGATTTTCCTGCAGCTTCCCTTGCGAAGTCTTTGGTTTCTAATGCTGGATTACATGTATTTTTCATAGGATTATTTTCCTCGTAAAGCATATAAAAAGACTGCGGCGCCGATTGGAACCACAGATCGTACTTTCAAATAATCAGGAGCTTCAGGAGACCACAGTCAGCCGTGCTGATGGCAGCAACGGGAACGTGACCAGCGAGATTTCCCAGAGGTCTACCGCCAGCACATCCCGCCTGCCGGTTTTGCTGTTGCGCTGGGCGCGGCGGGTTTTGAAGCCGATGGACAGTCCGTCCAGAATACCCGTTTGCACCATAGCGATGGCTTGCCGGCCCTGCGTGATGCCCGGATAGAGCAAGCCCTTTACAAAGAGGCCGATGCTGTCCTCCTGAATGTGCAGCCACTTGCCGATGGGGTGGGATGGATCGTGCTGCCAGAGCATTTTTACATCCGTGAGTTTTTGCTTTTGCAGCGTGTTTTGAAATGCACCTTTGCGCATCACGTCGCCGCCCTGATCGCTCAGTTCAAACCGGCTGGCGTAACCTTCAATTGCGATGGGGTGATCCGTGTTCAAATTGATTGCCTCCCTTAGCGAGCTTTCAATTGTTTTTTCTGCCGGAGTTTGCTCCCTCCGACTTTGCCGCGCGTCGTTCCACCAGAGCTCCGGCGAGGGCCTTGGTGAAGTTGGCGAAGGTCTGTGCAGGGGCTTCATTGCCGCGCTGCGTTGGCTGTTGTTTTTGCTCAACCGGCACGGCTTGTGTTTTGTGTTTTTGGGTCAAGGCTTCACCTTCAACCTTTCAAATAATCTCAATAGTCTGAGTGTGCGATTTTCATGGATCCATGCGCAGCAGCTGGTTGAGTTTTTCCAGTTCACTCATGAACTCCTCGAACCTGCGATTGAACCGGATGACTTGCTTTAATGCCCATAGGAGCAGTGATGTGGACGTGCCTGCCCAGGCGCCGAGCGCCACATGGGCAAGGTCTCCTTTTGCAGCGAGCGCTGCCAGTAACTCATTCATCTTTGCCCTCCGCCCCATATCCAACGGCGATGCGTTTTTCATCGCGGGAGAGGAAGTCCGCTGCGGTGATGCGATCCCACAGTGCTTTGCGTTCCAGCGCCAGCGCTTCGACAGCATCAAGGTCCAGCTCCAGCGTGACCTGCTCATCGTAAGCAGCTGAGAGCCAATTGGAGAGCTCGGAGAGAACCCGCGCGGCGAGCGGCACAACCGTCAAACGCCAGAAGGCGCGGTTGGCTTCCTGATAGTTGGCGTAGGTGTTGTCTCCCGGAATACCGAGCAGCATAGGCGGCACGCCGAAGGCCAGTGCGATTTCGCGGGCGGCGACATTCTTCAGCTCAATGAAGTCCATATCCTTGGGCGACATGCCCATCTGTTTCCAGTCGAGCCCGCCTTCCAGCAGCATGGGGCGGCCAGCATTTTTCGCACCCTGATAGGAGCTTTCCAGCTCTTCTTTGAGGCGGTGGAACTGGTCGTCCGTCATGTTCATCGCATCGCCTGCACCATAGACCAGCGCACCGGTTGGACAGGCGGCATTATCGAGCAGAGACTTGTTCCACTCTCCGGCGGCGTTATGAATGTCGAGGGCAATTTGCGCGGCTTCAATGGGGGCGAAGCCGTAGTGGTCGTTGAGCGGGTTGAAGAGCTTGATGTGCAGAACGGGTTGGACCTTGTCACCGGGGGCTTTGCGCAGTTCTACTTTGCGGCCTGCCACCTGATATTCATAGGCCTCCACCCAGCCGGCCTCATCCACCAGCACCTTCATACGGTCCGGGCGCAGGGCATGAAGCTCACGCGGTGCGCCCTCCAGCGAGACGGCCTCTACATAGGCATTGCCGGAGACCAGCAGGAAGCCGTAGACCTCCTCCAGAAATGAACGCCGTGTTTGCATGGGGGTGGGCTGGTTCAGAAGTTCCATCAGGGGATGGACTTCCAGCTCTTCATCGCCCACTTTCACAGTGAGGGACACGTTTGCGGCGGCTTCGGAGATGAGACGCACGCATCTGTAGGCGATAGGATTTCGTAAATACCCTTGGTTTATAAGTGATTCATAGTTGCGCGGGGTCCAGACGGCCCCTTCACCAAATCGCATGAAGGCGACTGATTTTGCCCGTGATGCCTTTTGCTCAGTTACTGGTGAAAAAACTGAATCAAGAAGTCTGCGTAACCCCATGAGATCAGAGTCCTTTTCGCTCTAACTTAATGTTTTGATTCAACTAATCAGGCGACCAAAACTGTATGTTTTTGTGCTAGCCTTGATAAACAGCTTTAACTTTCTGCTTGCGCGTATCCTGATCGGAAAAACAGCTTTCACTTTCCGGCAATACACGCAGGACTAATCTTCACAAACAGATTCAAGTTTGCGAGCTAACCTCTGATAGAATTAGTGTTTTAAAGTTTGCGCAGGCGTGGTTTGCCTGCTGGGCGGCGGTTGAGTTCTGTTATGGCCCAGACCAGTGCATCCAGCCGATCGGGAGATCTTCCGTTGCTCAGTCCACCAACTCCAAAGTCGGAGAGCTCATCTTCCAACTCAGGAAAAACACCGCAGTGATGAACGCGCCCTTGCTCGTACAACAGGGCGACAGGCTCTGCTCTGCGGCGTTTGCTTTTGGTTGCGTGGACGGACTTTACCGGCACGCTGGCATCAACACTTTCAATGACCTCACGCACCATCTCGCCACCCTGATTGACCTCCGCCAATAAACAATCCGCCTCCAGCTCATGATAGAGTTTGATGGCTTGCTCAGCCCATGCAGCGGGGCGCAGGCCCTGGGCGGTTCTGTCTCGCAAGACATGCAGGTCACCTGCCTCAGTGATACCTGCTGCGACGATGCCACAGGAATCTGCAGTCCTGCCTGATGTGGCTGGCGGGTCCACGGCAACAACAATGCGCTTCAGTTCGGGAGCATCCCGCACCCGGCCCATCTCGAACCATTTGCGGGCGAATAAAGCGTCTTCCCGGTCTTCAATCAGTTCGCCATCCAGCTCCTGCCTACCTAATCGCGTGCCACCGTACCGCTCTGCCATTTGCAGCAGAAACACCTCTGCCAGAAAGGCGGCATTCGCTTTCGTTCCGGCCTTGGTCATCACGGTGCCTTTGTCTTGCAGCAGCAGTTTTAACAGCGGCGTGGACTTGGGTGTTGTGGTCACCAGTTGTTGTGGTTGCACCCCAAGACGCAGACCAAACTGGAGCATGTCGAAGGTTTCTGTTGCGTTGCTCCACTTGCCTGCTTCATCACACCAGGCAGCGTCAAATTGAGGACCGCGCAGAGCCTCAGGATCTTCTGAAGAAAAGGCCCGAGCGACCGCGCCGTTCGCCCATTCCAATCGGCGCCGTGATGGGTTCCACAGAGGCTTGTGGCCTGCTGGGTGAACGGTGAGCAGACCGGAAATGCCCTCGATCATCACCTCCCGCACATCCGCGTAGGTTTGGCCGACGAGCGCAATATTGCCAGCCGCCGGACCAGCCCATGCCTCCCCTGCAACCTTGCCTCTCACCCATTCTGCCCCTGCTCTTGTTTTGCCTGCACCGCGTCCGCCCATGAGCAACCATGTGGTCCAACTGCCCTCAGGCGGGCGTTGATGGGCGTGTGCGAACACCTGCCAGTTATATTGAAGATAACTCAGTTCATGTGCATTCAAGGAGGCGACAAAGTCATGAAGTTTGCCCTGCGCCACACAAGCTTTCAATGCGCTGCGAAAGCTGTTGTCGCATCTGGTCATCACTCACCTCTTCTGTGTTGTCCTCACCGTGTGCTTGCTGCAGGTCGATCAACATATCTAGCGTCTTGGCGAGGCTGGTAATGGCTTTTGCTGTGGCATCCATCTCTCCTGCTGCTGATTGCGGATCGCCGCTTAGCTTTTTCAGTTTGGCTTCCAGTGCGCTGACTTGTTTTTCAAAGGCAGCATAAAGACGGGCAATCAGGCGCCTGCGTTCTTCTGGCTGAGAGCTTGCAAGCTCCTGCGCCAGCTCCCATTTGCGCAGCCATCCTTCCCGTTTGATCTTGGTGGTGATGGTGCTGCTTGGCAGGCCTGTTTTGCGAGCGATATCAGCAATTGAGATAGCCTCTTCTTCCACCATGCGGCGGACAACCTGCCAGACCTCTAATGGCACACGCAGTCGTGCTGCCTGCTCCTCCTGTTGGGGCTCTTGCTCCTCCGCCATCGTTCCTCCTCTCGCTAAAATTGATTGCGTATCGTTGTCCGAAAACCGGTGCCCACTTTTCGGCGATACGCTGTAGGCACAAAAAAAGCCGCCCATTGAAACAAGGAGCAGCTGGTCAATTCTCTAAAATGTAGTGCAGATAGAAAGAGTAAGACTGCCTCTGCAGGCACCGTCACACTTTCTCTAGCATGCCAAAACCCTATCAAAACAGCGGTGCGCTGTCAAGATTATATTCCTAGAGTAAGTCGTCCAAAGAGGCATGGACACTTATCCCCGTTTCACGTTAGGATTGAAACTCGTTCAACTTTAAATAAAGAAAGCTGTAAGGCTTTGATGCGACATTCAAAAAAGCGCAGGCCCTGAGGCACTGCGCTGGCTTTACAATTGCTTTGAATTTTGACTTATACCCGCTTCTCACCTGTGGAGAAGTAATTGAAAATAAACATATTTTGCAGGATCAGTCTTTGGTGTATTCCTCATCCGGCCAGTCGACGAGATAGTTTTCGAACTCTTCTGGCTCCATTCCATCTTCGCTGATGGTTTTGTCTTGGACAGAGATTCCGGCGTCATGCACGCTTTGCGGATCTTTGGAAACAAGCGGATGCCACCAGTACAGATCCCTGCCCTCACGGATTAAACGATACGCACATGTTGGCGGTAACCATTTCAAAGTTCTTACAGTTTCCGGCGAAAGCTGTACGCAATCGGGCACTGTGTCGAAGCGCTGTTCATAGTTTTTGCACCTACATGTGGTTCCATCCAGCAGAGTGCACGCGACGTTTGTCCAGTAGATTGCGCCTGTGTCCCAATCTTCAAGTTTGTTCAGGCAGCAGCGTCCACATCCATCACAGAGTGACTCCCATTCTTCATGGGTCATCTCATCAAGGGTTTTGGTCTGCCAGAAAGGGCGGTGACTCTCAGAGTTTACGGATACCATTTTTGTCGTTCTCATTGCAAAATTCCGATGGGAATATCGCGAGGATGTCGCTTAGCTAGTTCTTCGGTTTGGTTCATTGTCCCCCTTTGCGCATTCAGGGGTGTGACCGGTACTACGGGTAATCAGTTTGGAAGAGAACTCTGATAACAGCGAAAAGCAGAATGTCACGGAAAATTCTGCTGAAAATGTGAAAAAAAAGGGCAAGGAGCGATCTTTTACCCTTCAGGATCTATCTCAGCGGATGCTTGCAACCGATGCATGGCTGGATTCTGCGCTTTGGCACACCTCACAGTTTTTGGGGGTGTTCTTTCGTGAGTACTCGGCCTTCATGCGCCGGTTCTCCCTGCGCGGCCCCTCCAAGTTTATTGCAGGGCTTGCTTCTGAAGGGCTGACCTATTGCGCGTTCGGCTTTCTGATCGTGCTGACCTTTGCGCAGCCGGCCTTTAAAGCAACGGAACGTTCTGACTGGAAGACCACCTCCGACTTTTCCGTGAGCTTTTTTGATCGGTTCGGAAACCCGATCGGCAAACGCGGCATTTTACTGAACGACAAAATTCCACTGGATGAAATTCCTGATCACGTGATCCAGGCCACCCTTGCTACCGAGGACAGACGGTTTTTTGATCACTTGGGAATCGACTTTGTTGGTACCTTCCGTGCCATGGTTGCCAACGTGAAAGCCCGCTCTGTTGTGCAGGGTGGCTCGTCGATTACACAGCAGCTGGCAAAAAACCTGTTCCTTTCAAACGAACGCACATTACAACGCAAAATCAAAGAGGCCTATCTCGCTTTATGGCTTGAGATGAACCTGACGAAGCAAGAAATCCTCAAATTGTACCTCGATCGCGCCTATATGGGCGCGGGGACATTTGGTGTTGCCGCTGCTTCTGAATTTTACTTCGGTAAAGACGTGCGCGAAATTTCGCTGGCAGAAGCTGCAATGTTAGCAGGGCTTTACAAGGCTCCTTCCAAGTATGCACCCCATAAAAACCTACCTTCTGCCCGTGCTCGTGCCAACGAGGTCCTGACGAATATCGTGCAAGCGGGCTTCATGACTGAGGGACAAGTTATCGGCGCCCGGCGTAACCCGGCAGAGGCGATTGACCGGACCAAGAGCCGGGCACCAGATCATTTTCTCGACTGGGCGTTTGAACAGGTGAAAGACCTTGCCGAACAGTACCCAGAGCTCAGTAATGACAGGGTTATTTCTGTTCGCACCACGCTAGATCCGGGCATGCAACAGGAAGCTACCAACCAAATCGAGAGCACCTTACGTCAATACGGTGACCGTTACGGTGTTGAAGAAGCGGCCATGACAGTTATCACCACCGAGGGCGCTGTGCGCTCCATGGTTGGTGGACGCGATTATGATGAAAGCCAGTTCAACAGAGCCACTGATGCGCTTCGCCAACCAGGTTCCTCGTTCAAACCGTTTGTGTACATGACGGCCTTCCTGAATGGATATGAGAGCGAGAGTGTTGTCCCCGATCGTCCAATCAGCATTGGCGGCTGGAGTCCACGCAATTATACCCGCAGCTATGCAGGCGCTGTGACGCTGAAGACGGCGTTGACCAAGTCAATCAATACCATTCCCGTTCGTCTGGCACAGGCCATCGGGCGCGATAAGATTGCAACTACCGCCTATATGATGGGGATCAACAGCGAACTGCGTATTACCCGTGCTATGCCGCTTGGAGTCTCTGAAGTTACGGTTCTTGATATGACAAGTTCCTATGCGGCCTTCGCAGCTGGCGGGAAGAAAATTGACCCCTACGCCATATTAGAGTTGCGCAATTCAAAAGGTGAGTTGCTTTACAACCATGATCGTGACGCTGGCCCTTCTCTGCGGATTCTGCCGTTTGACAAGGTCTCGATGATGAATGATATCCTGGTGAATGTGGTGGAACGTGGCACTGGCCGACGTGCCCGGCTGGATGGGATTACTGCAGCCGGTAAGACTGGTACGACACAGGCTTATCGCGATGCCTGGTTCATTGGCTACACGGGCAACCTTGCGGCTGCGGTCTGGTACGGAAACGACGACTTCTCCTCCTCACGACGCATGACCGGGGGTAGTTTACCTGCGATGACCTGGGGCAACTTTATGAAGTATGCGCACCAGGGGTTGGAGCTGAAAGCTATGCCCGGTGTGGAGCCACCTGAAGGTAAGGATGTTATTGCCGCGAATGGTCTCAGTGATGTTGAGGTGACTGGCCCACCTGAACTGCTCAACAGAACATCACAGCAAGTTCTGGAAGCGCTTGGGAAGCGACTGCGTGCGCTTCCATTCAACAGTATTTCTCAGTCAAACGTGCAGGCCCAACTGGGCTCTGACGCAAAGGCGGATGTGACTTATACCCGATGACACACACCCCTCACATGCCTTTGGTGGCGGTTCGCGAACCAGAAACCACCCAGATTTTTGATGGAGAAACCTCCTGGCAAAAGCCTTGGCCTCATATTTCGCCACTGCTTTTCAAAGCGCCGTTTTTCTCGTTCGGACCGTTTTTATTCTCCATCATGATTGCTTTGATCGTGGGGATAGGCAGTGCTTATCTGTCGCTCAACAGAGGCTCTCCGTTCAGCGCACTGGAAAGCGGTGTGTGGGTTGCGCACCCGCATGCAGGGACGATTGACAGTGATCCTTACAGTACAGCTATTTTTGCACGAACCGGGCGCGTGCCGCTTGGAAGCGGTGAAGGCATTGCATTTTACGCTGCCTTTGATGACAGCGGACGAGCACTAGACCCCCAGTGCAATTACCGAATTGCCGGTAAAGTGCCAACTACACGGCTTTGGACCATTACAGCTTTGAACAACGCACTGGAGCTGCTGGCGACTGATGCCGGTCGCGCCTCCTTGCATAGCCATGGCATTTTAACGGATCACACAGGCGCGTTTGCAATACAGGTTTCTCCTGAAGCCCGATCGGGGAACTGGTTGCCAACCGGGGGGAGTAACGGGCTGGTGTTTGCCATGCGTCTTTACGATATCCCCTACACCACGGGTGCCGGTTTGAGTGCCCCTGTGATGCCTGCTGTTGAATTGGTGAGCTGCAAATGAATGATCTCCTCAAAAAACTGCAGGACCTTTACATTTCCCCCCGCTGGATTTTATGGGGCGTTGGCGGATTGCTCGTCGCGGGGATAATTCATGTGGCCATTGTTTTGAGCGTTCCTGCTTATGTTCCGCATTCCCCCTATGAACGCGTTGGCGGCTTTGGTGCGGATCGCAGTTTTCAGATGCTGCCACCGATCCTGCCACGCAGTGAGCCTCTGCCGGATCTTGATCCATCTATGCGCCATGCGATCTGTCGTTATTCCCTTGAGAACGGCCCATTGATAGTGAGCGCGTTTGCTCCCTCTCCGTTCTGGTCTCTTGGCCTGTTCAACGAAAAGGGACAGGTGACTTACAGTCTCAATGACAAGACATCTGAGGGCGAAGCTGTGCGCATGTTGGTGCTGACACCGCAGCAGCTTTCGATCCTGCGTGAGAACCCGCCAGAAGACCTGGAAGAGATGATTGTGGTTGAGACGAATGAGCTGAGGGGGTTTGCGCTGTTCCGTGCCTTTGCGCCGTCCAACGCGTATCTGCCACAGATCTCCGCAGCGCTGCGATCTGCAACTTGCTCTGACTTGCCAAAGATTTAGAGCACCACTCGGCTATTTTTGCGGAACAGCGCTCTCCAAACCCCATCCGGTAAAGATGCGGGACGGTTTTTCGACTTGTTCTGCCGGACGTTTGACCTCAGCATAACATTTGGAGGGCAGTTCTTCATAGGTTCGACGCAGCTGTTCGTAACCTTTGCTCGCGTCCCAGATTTGCTGGGCAGACGGGGTTTCCACTTCCAGCGCGTTGATGGCGATCTGATAGGCCTGTAGGCGGTGGCCTGTGGCGCGGAGTACCCAATCCACAAAGGACTTATTCTCGCGGACCCTCGCCTTTACCCCCGTTGCAAACTGCGGGCTCACCTGAGTTTGGCGGCTCAGTGCCTCCAGACGCTCATGATCACTCACCAGAACCTGACGGGCAACTTTGCAAAACGGCAGGAGGAGCTTTTGATCAGACCTCATGTCATCAATCAGACGGGTATAACGCGTTTCGCTGGAGCGGTACTTATCCGAGCGCAGATAAACGTAATAGTTTGACGGATTGATCGCAGCATATGGATCTTTCAAAAAACCCTGACGTTCCAACTGAGCCTTGTTGGCTCCAATCCAATCCTCAGAGGCCGGAGGAACAACCAGCGTCCATCCGCGATCGCGCAGTTCATTTTCCTGATCTGTCAAATTGAGGTTGGAGACGTCTTGCTTCTGGGAATAGCGGTAGAGCATGCCCAGATCTTCTGCAACGCGGTCATGGAGGAAATTTGGCTTTGCTCTGCCAAAATCTCCAGTGGGTTTGGCGCAGGCAGACAACAGCAGGCTGGTTGAAGACACAAGTAGGAGACAAGTCGCAAAGGCCCGACCTTTGCTGATCAACTCTGTTTTCCCGAACTCGCCCATGACACACAATCCCACTGCTTGCAGCAATGGAGATACAGGCAAAGAACGTAGGAAGCTAGTCCCTCTCGTATTCCGAGTGCTCTTCTACAACGCGAATAACGCCAACTCTGCTGCGGCAGCCTAATCCTGACGGCATTTTGTAGACACCCGGGAATATATGGATCTGGGCTGATGAAAGCTGACGATCAAAGCCTCTGCGTATCTCTAAGGGTTGCCTTCGAGACCGCTCAGTCACGAGATAATGAAGTGTACCCATCGTTTGTCCTCTGGCACATTTACCGGTCAATTCCGTGGTTCTTCCAAGCCTCAGTTAAGCGGAGTTTCAGTTAATGAGCTGTAAAGCATTTGCTCCTAAATTTAGCTAGTAATTATATTCGATGTCATATGTGTCGCTGCGTATTTCTGGCGATTGCGAAAAACATCGAGAAATCATTGTTTTGCGTATACAGGTTCCTTCACTCATGGAAGACAGGTCTCAACTCTTAATTGCAGCAACAGAGGCTTTTGCTCAAACCGGCCATTCTCATGCAAGCTCTCATATGTATGAGGAGTTAGCGCTGCAGCACCTGTCATCAGCCACTGCGGCAAGTCGATTGAAGGTAGCGCACCTGTTGTGCCCGATCTCTCATGCTCCGGAGGCCGTGATGAAAGCTCTTGCAAATGACCATGACCAGATGATTGGAGAATACGTTGCTCTCAATTCCAGGAGCGCCGTTGCCCCTTCACATCCAGCCATTTCCTCTGATGAGCTTGCAGAAGATCTGCTTGGTCTCTTCCTGGAGAGCACACCGATCTCATCATACAAAGACCTTTCGGCAAGTCTGTCAGATGCCTCTGCTTCAGATGACACGGTTGACGCTCTGACGGAGAATGAGGCGCAAGAACTTACACTTAGGGGTCTAAAATTTGGCCACACGAGCATGGTAGGCCAGTTGGCGCACGCCTGCCGCATGACTCCAGATCAGATTCATCAATGCTGCACGCATTCTTCTCCAGACGGGTTCATTGTCATGCTCGTTGGTCTTGGGTTCTCTTCCCGTCTTGTCGATCAGCTGCTCGTACGGTTTTGGGGCACACTCATTGAGACGGATCGCATGAGAGACCTGCAAAAGTCTGCTGCTGGTGTTAGCAAGAAGATTGCGCGACAGTTGCTCTGCAGCTGGAGTGGAGAGATTTCTCATCCTCGCTATCACACGATTTTTGAGGCAACCGAGACAGTTGTGAGGGAACTCAAAGCCCAGGGCACATCTTTAACGCGTCCCTCAGATTACCATTCAGAACTTGCGACCCTTAAAGCCTGAAAATAAATCTTCAGGCCCCGGCTCTTTTGGCAGTGACAGGAAGCTTCTGGCTTCCTTATCTTCAACTTCGACAACCCAGAAGTCAGGGTCCATGCGTTCTTCGCGTGTGAGTTTGGTTTCAATTTCCTCTCGTGAAGTCTTTTCCATCAAACACTCAAACTCGCGATCAAGTGGTTTTTCCTCTTCAAAGAAAGACTGTGGCGCAGGACCGTAAAAGTCGTAGGTCGTGTCCAACCGATCAACAATGATGAAGATGGCCCCTGCTTCCAGCGCGCCTTTGCGGCGTATGCCCGCGAAAGCACCTTCCCCGAAGCACCGGCGTGTGTAAGCAGCGACCCAAAATTCAGAGGTTACTCGCATCAAGTTGTCTTTCTTATTGAATTGGTCGCGCTATCAGATCCGTGTGCCACTGACAGTAGCAAGCTTAGAGAAGAGAGCTTCGCTCATTTGCCCGTCTATCTGCAAAGCATTATCGCGTTGGAATGCGGCAATTGCAGAAGCGGTCTGGCCACCCGGAATACCATCAATTGTAAGCGGGCCGTACCCCAGATCTGCCAATGTTTTTTGCAGGCGCTTGATACGCTCAGTCATTGCATCCGTTTGACCCGAGACTTGTGTCAGATTGGAGCCACTTTGCGTCAATGCTTCAATTTCCTCAGGACTTGCCCGAGGAATAGGAATCTCAGCCCCTTCAGCAGACGCGGTGTTTGGAGACGGCGCAAACGCGGCAAAGTCCATTGTCAGCCGTGCGAGCAGCGCTTCGGTCACCTGCCCGTTTTCACTCATTGCGCGTTGTCTTTGATAAGCACGGACTGCCCGTTCTGTCGCGGGACCGAACTGGCCATCCAAACTGCCCGGATACACCCCTAAACGGCGCAGTTCTTTTTGCACTTCAGCAACCAGCTCTTGCTGTCTCAATCTCTGAGTTGCTCTTACAAGTTCTGAGCTATCTAACTGGCTTTGAGAAACCCGAGTGGCGACTATTGGAGAGGGATGCTTGGCATCTTGCAAAAAGGCAGCGTTCACCGCGATTAGCGATGCCATGCCAACGAAGCCTAACAGCACCAATGTAGAGAGCTTGTTCATGCCTGGAGACTTTTTGGAGGCAGCGTTAGCAACAGCAGCATGATCGACTTCGCCATTTTCATAGAAAACACCGTCTTCGTCATAGTCCACATGCATTTGGTAATCACCATCAGGCTGCGTATGTGCAGAACCCCGACGGGCTCCACCTTTGCTCGCTTTTTTGCCGTTTGGCTTTCGCCCCACCATCAAGCACTACCTCTTTCAACGCAATTTGTGTGTTACCCGAGTACTCGGTCACTACCAATTTTAACTGGTGTCTTCCTGAGAGGTTAGAGATATCGCCCTCACCTCAGCAAGTCCACTTTGAATAGCTCTCTGCCCACCGAGAACCACCATAAAACCTTGGGTTAAATTGGGCTCGTTTCCAGTTTTCCAGTCCTACTGTTTCTATCAAGTTTTGCTTAAAAAAACTCTTATGTGCACTTTTGAGTTTTAATTGTGAGCCCCATCTGGTGGCTTTTCACTTCAATAAGGTGCCGCTGGGATACTTTTTCTACACCTTTTATTAATCATAGATACGCTTCGCAAAATTTTCGAAAGACGAAAAATAGCCATAAATTTCAGTAGTTTTCAAATTTACATAAAATTTGATTCAATTTTATCGAGAACAATATATGTTATATTTGAGAGTAAACCCTATAGTTTCAACAAGTTAAACGACTATCTAAAAGTTGTCAGCCTATTCGGCGCACTTGAAACCCACGGGCGAAGCCAATGTTCTTTTTGCTTAGAACTACATTTTGGATCGGACTTGTACTGCTTCTGCTTCCAATTGGAACTGGCAGTGATGAGGACGCACCATCTATTGGGATCGTTCAGGTTTACCTTGCTGCTCAATCCACCGTGAAGGATCTTGGCGGTTTTTGTGATCGTAATCCCAATGCTTGCGAGATGGGCGGCTCGGTCATCACTCTCGTCGGTTTAAAGGCAAAAGAAGCTGCTCGCTTGACCTACAATTACCTCAGCGACAGTGAGGCAGAAGATCTGCAACCCACCAAGTTTGCTGCTCTGCCGTCAGCTCAGGATGCTATCGAGGCAATACCATTTGATGAAGTTGCAGCTGGCCAGTTGCTGCCGAGCCTTACAAGCCCATCAGACGAGCCTGCACATTCCGGTACACTTAGTTCAGCTGATCGGGACATTCCATGGCAACTCAATCAAAACCAGCAACAGAACAGCTCTGCGCAAGCAGATCCATCTGAACAAGGTCTGTTTGCTGAAGTTCAGCCAATCTATGCAACTCCAGTTGCTGCTGTTCCGTTACCGCGTCCTAATCCGCTGTATTACGGCCGGAATTAAGGTCAATTTCCATAAATCTGAGCTATTTATGGCCTATACTCTCATCTGGAGTGTGGGCCGTTATATATTTTGAATCCAATCGTATTGCCCCTAACCGGTTGGCGCGGTAGAAACGCCCTCAAAACCCTGAGTGAGAGAATAGTATTATGACCACTGCGATCGCTGATATTCTGGAAGGCTTTGAGTTCCTCGAAGACTGGGAAGACCGCTATCGCTATGTCATCGAGCTGGGCCGAGAACTTGAGCCCCTGACAGATGATGAACGCAGTGAGGAAAACCGCGTTCATGGCTGTGTTTCTCAGGTCTGGCTTTCGAAGAACATTCAGGAAGATACCGATAAAGGCCCGATCCTGTTCTATAAGGGCGACAGCGATGCACACATTGTTCGCGGTCTTGTTGCTATCGTTCTTGCGCAATATTCCGGTGTTTCTGCAAAGGAAATTCTTGCTACGGACATCGAGAGTATATTTGGCAAGATTGGCCTCAAAGAACACCTGACACCTCAGCGTTCCAATGGCTTGAGTTCCATGGTTCAGCGTATCAAGGATGATGCGTCCGCAGCTCTAACTCCGAATTAGACGCTGCCCAACTCGCCATCTGAGCGTTTTCGGGACCGACCGCACGACTGCGAGACGAACCGTAATGTGTAGCAAGTCGGTCTAGCGCCAACCCCAGAACAATCTTGGCTGTTCGTTGTGGCCATTGACGCTCGCTCTCAACCTGTTTCAAAGGCTTCAAGAAACAGCACACATCCATGAGAACGCCGGAGAGCTCTGGTCCGACAGTTGAGAGAGCTCTTTGAAGGCGATCTCTGGCATCGTAAACGCTGTCGGATACATCATCTACCTTAGTACTCGATCTTGATGATTGCTCGCTGCGCCAGTTCGATCTAACGGTTCCCCAAAGTTGCGCGTAGGTGAAATCTTCTCTTAATCGCTCACCTGCTTCAAACTGGAGCTCCGAGAGGTATCCTCTCCCCGTTTTGTCTTTTCTACTCCTTAGCCAGGCCAGTGGGCTTTCTGAGTTGATGGTATTGATTTGAGATTGCTCCGTATTAGATTGAGTTTCCAACCCTCCATAGCTCAATTTTCGCCGCAACCAGCTTTTGCCCTTTTTGGTCAGCTGGTAGCCCTGCGCACAGGAAGCAACCAGCGACAGGGCTATTGCACGCGATAAGACAGCTTTAGCTTCCCCCTCAGGTTCCGCATGCTGCTTTGCAACTGCGAGCCCTTTGCAGAATTTGATGAGCTGCATTTCAGATACTGCTTCCTCAGGCTGGGTAGGCATCAGACTGACCTCCGGAGCTTAGGGAAGAATGCATGCGCGCACTGGCAATAGACGCAGACAGCTGCCCCTCAATCTCGGAGAGGACAGCATCAAATTTCGGATCTTCTCTTAAATCTTCAACCACTTTGCAGGCATGAGCTGCTGTTGTTCTGTCACGCCCAAAGACTGCACCTGCTTGGGACAGGGTCATGCCCATTGAGACGTGAAGAATATACATAGAGACTTGGCGGGCCCGTGCAGCTTTTGCATAACCGCGGGAGGCAGAATGAAGCTCCTCTGGCTTCAATCCAAATGCAAGCGCGACACGGCCTGTCGCCATCCAGTCCACCGCTGACAGAGGCTTTTGGGACAGTCCAGAATGAACCGAAGACTCCGAACACGGACTCTTGGACATTTCATTTTTCTCCCCCTCAGAAATTCTTGGCATTTAATTACTCCAATGAACTGATTGGTTATCGTCAAAGAACAATTGATTGTTGCCCTAGCGATACTCGGGGGGGATAAGATTGGTACCTCGCGGTCTCAAAGCATAAATTTTTCTAAACGACTGGCAGACTTAAGCGACTTTTGAGTCCAGCTTCGAAGTTTCGAAAGCTGCCCTTAAAACCTTATCGAATTATTTTTTTGAATTAACTCTTGAGACTTGCAGGTGTTTTGAGATCACAACTTAGTAAAGCACAAGAAAATTAGAACTTAAGCTCTAGTGTCAGATGAACTGATTTTACCTTTACGGAAGGTCGAAGAAGGCGTGCCAAGGCACTATGCACAACACGTGCACCCTTAAGGGAAATTCATCAATAATGGGGGGATAAGAAACAGCAGAAGGGGAATAAAAAAAACCAGCCCCGATTGAGGCTGGTTTTCTGTCAGGAAATGTCCTGAAATTACTTAGCGCGTTTACGCTGCTGGCCGAGACCCATTTTCTTAGCAAGCTCAGAACGAGCTGCCGCGTAATGAGGAGCAACCATTGGGTAGTCTGAAGGCAGACCCCATTTTTCACGATATTCTTCAGGTGTCATATCGTAATGCGTGCGTAGGTGACGCTTCAGGGACTTGAACTTCTTACCATCTTCAAGACAGATGATGTAATCGTTCGTAACAGACTTCTTCACCGGCACAGCTGGCTTGAGTGGCTCAGGCTCTGGCTCGGAAAGATCACCACTGGTTTTCTGCAAAGCGACGTAAACGTCGTTGATCAGCACAGGCAAATCGGCAGAGGCCACAGTGTTATTACCAACATAGGCTGACACGATATCAGCAGTCAGTTCCATCAAATTATTATCTGCAGGGATCTCGCTCATCTCTAACCTGTCATCTTGTGGATCTAAATTTCGTAGGTGTGCTTACTTACTACAGAGCTAATACTTTAATCCGAAGATTAAACGTTAGATCCGTACTTATCTCAGCTAAGCTTCGACTCTAAACAAGCAAAAACCATAGGAGGCTTTTATAGAGACAGGAAATAAGGATAACAAGTTAAATTCGGTATGAAAAAGCAGATTTACTATGGTTTTTTGTGCATTGTGATTTAGAAGGACCTTACAGACTTCCAACAAACTTGAGAAATCATAGAAGTAAACTAGATAAACTGCTTGCCCTAATGTACAGGTAAAAGAATGAGACTTTGCTGTGTAATTGGCTGTTGGCAAGGCGATGCCGGTGAAACTCACGTTTCTAGTCAACCGCCTTCCCAAAGGGCATTGTCGATTATTTCTGGTGATCTAGTTGCACTAAACCCCAGAAACTGTGACCGAAGCTGACATATTATTGCGGCGTTTCAGGCTCCACAGACTTCTTCGTCACACTCAGCTCGTCCAACTTGGTTTCCTTACAAGGTTTGTAGCCCACGACATAGGCTGCGCGCGCGATGAGGTGTGCAGAAACCGGAGCCGTCAACAGAAAGAAGCAGACGGTTGCGACAGCGCGCATGAAATCATCCCACTGCTGCGAATAGAGGCCAAGCGCCAGCACCATCAAGCCAGATCCTAAAGTACCCGCCTTGGACGCTGCGTGCATGCGTGTATAGACGTCTGGCAGACGATTGATTCCAAGCGCTGCGCCAGCTGCGAAGATTGCTCCTATAATGAGCATAATCCCAGTCAGGATGGAGATAACTGCTGACATCATTTCTGCTCCTCCTGCTTTTCGGAATCTTTGATTTCCTGCATGATAATAAAGTCTTTGGCCTGCCCTCGATTTAAGATGAAGCGGGCGAAGGCAACGGTTGCCAGAAAGCCGACAAGACCGAGTGCAAGCGAGATATCGATATAGAGCGTGTACGATGACCCAACACCCACAGTCGCTATCAGGCCGATGGCGACAACCACCAATAGATCCAGTCCGACAATACGGTCAGGCAAGGTTGGGCCTTTGATGATGCGATAGACAATCAGCAAGAATGTCAGGCCGAGAATAAAGAGCGCGATGCTCACACAGGCATACAGAAAATCTGATGCGAAAGCCTCAAATCCGTTCATCGAAACGCCTCCAAGATCTGACGTTCAAAACCATTCTTGATGCCATCAATTGTTTCTTCCGGATCTGGCACGTTGAGGCAATGCACAAACAAGACCTTTCGATCTTCCGAAACATCGACAGAGAGCGTTCCCGGTGTCAACGTGACCATGTTTGCCAGCAACGTGATCTCAAAGTCTTCGCTGACTGAGAGCGGCACTGCGATGATGCCTGGGTGGAGATTGATCTTCGGTTTGATAACAATCATCAGTACCCGCCAGGAGGACAGCACCAACTCTTTGAAGAAGCTGCCAGCAAGAATGAGGATCTTCCCTCCGCGCTGAAAGTAATCCCGAAATGCGATCTGTTCCCGGATCAGGAACAACGCAATACTGGACAAGATAAAACCGAAAATCAGATTCAGCGGTGTGAATGAGCCGGTAACAGCGCCCCATGCTGCTGCAAGCAGCAAGTTCATGAGAAAGACCGTGTTGTTCATCGGATGCCTCCAAATACGGAACCGATATAGGCTGTCGGATCAATCAGCGTTTTTGCTCCATTTTCAGTTATGGACATCATGGTTTCCGGCAAGATTCCAATTATGAAGATCAGTGCAGTCAACACAACGAGTGGCAACCAGATGCTCCACGATATCTCAGAGGCGTCAGAGCTTCCGGCAATGGGGAGAGCTTGAATGCCATCCACCGTGTGCTCGTTCCCGCCTCGCCAGAATGCGAAGATCCAAAGACGTCCTACAGCAATGGTCGTAAACAGCCCAGAGACCAGAATACCAGCTGCGACCCAGCCACGACCAGCTTCTAGCGCACCAGCTACGAGGAGTAGTTTTGCCCAGAAACCAGAAAAAGGTGGCAAGCCTGCGACTGCGAGCAAGAGGATCAAGCCTATTCCAGCGCCCAGAGGCGTGCGGATGTAGAGACCGCCGATTTCCCGCAGGGAAAATGTTCCGCTCATCTGGAACATAAAAGCGACCAGGAGGTAAAGCGCGGTCATGATGAGAACGGAATGCATGGAGTAGAAGATCGCACCAGATACAGCAACTTCATTACCAACTGCGATACCAGCCATCATGGCACCGATACCAGCGATGACGAGATAGGCCATCAGGCGTCGGATATCTGTTTGAGCCAATGCACCAAGTGAGCCGGTCAGCATCGTTGCGATTGCGACTATTCCAATTAGAGAGGCGAGCCAGTCACGACCTTCCGGCATCAGCAGAAGCATCACTCTGAGCAGCGCATAGACACCGACTTTGGTGAGCAAGCCTGCAAAGATTGCGGCCACTACCAAACGTGGTGTGTGATAAGAGGCCGGAAGCCAGAAATTGACTGGGAACGCTGCTGCCTTCATGGCAAACGCGAGGAAGTACAGGGTTGCCAAACCAAGCATTGGACCAGAGCTATCAAAGGCTTTCAGCTTGCCAGCAATATCCGCCATGTTCAGCGTACCAACCAGACCATAAAGCAGGCCAGTTGCGGCAAGGAATAGCGTTGTCGCAATCAGGTTCAGCACTGCATATTTTACAGCACCGTCGATCTGCACCTTTTCATTTCCAAGGATCTGCATCCCAAAAGATGAGATCAACAGGACTTCAAACCACACATAAAGGTTGAAGATGTCACCTGTCAGAAATGACCCCGTGACACCGCAGAGCAGCATCAGGAGGAACGGATAGAAACCGTAGCGTCTTTCGTTTTCAGCAATTGAGTTCATTGCGAAGACGGCGACACACATGGTTGCTACAGAGGCTGTCAGCGCCAGCAATGCGCCGAGCGGATCAGCTGTAAAAGCGATACCGAAAGGCGGGAGCCAACTGCCCATCACCATTGTCACAACACCGTTGGTGAGAACGTGGTTGAGCAAGCCGATGTTTGAAAGGATCACCAGTGCGATTGTTGTGATCGCGATCCAAGGCTGAGTCGCCGATTTCTTTCGGAAAATAATTGAAATTGCACCGCCTGCCATGGTGAGCAGGACAGGAGCAACCAATAGCCAGTCGGCAAGAGGCACCGCCTCCGTCACCATAGCCGCTGTAATATCAACTGTCGTTTTCGTTGCAGCCATCTACTTAGTACCCCAGCGGCGGTTCAGAATGTTCTTTGGGTTCTGCGACGCGCATATCAAGCAAGTCATCTGTTCCCAGCTCCTGATAGGCCCGGTACCCGAGGACCAGGAAGAATGCCAGGAAGGAGAACGAGATCACAATTGCGGTCAGCACCAATGCCTGAGGCAGAGGGTTCGCTGTTGCTTCTACGGGGAGATAGCTTTGAAGCGGAATAATTGGCGGTACATCCCGTGTCAGGCGTCCTGCCGTGAAGATCAAGAGGTTCACGGCATTTCCAAGAATGGCAATACCCAGCAGGATCCGTACAAGTTTGCGAGACAGAAGCAGATAAATGGAACCTGCAAAAAGGATCCCGACCAGAACAGAGAAAAGCGTTTCCATTAGTCTGCCCTTTCTTCCAGAGAAAGAGCGATCGAAGAAATCGCTCCTACCACCACCAGATACACTCCAATATCAAAGAACAGCGGTGTTGATAGATCAATCACCGTGCCCAAAAACGGGAGTGCAAGCCACTGACTTGTCATTGCTGGCTGACTGAAGAACAGGCTCGGCAACACAGAGACAACCGCGAGGAGCAGGCCTGACGCAGCAATGGACATAGGATGAAACTTCATTGCCCGGCGAACTGCAGAGACACCGCAGGCAATGCCATAAATTGCGAAGGCGGAAACGGCAATCAGCCCGCCGATGAAACCTCCACCGGGCTCGTTGTGCCCACGGAGCAATACGAAGACGGAAAAAAGCATCATCAGAGCAGAGAGATACGGAGCGACCGTTCTGAATATAAGCGTATTCATTAGCGATTTTTCTCCGAGTTCGAGTTTCCGTTTGATTTAGGTCGCACTCGGATAAGTGCAAGGACCGCCAGACCCGTTACCATCACAACGGAGATCTCTCCGATCGTATCGAAGCCGCGGAAATCAACGAGAATAACGTTCACGATGTTCCGACCGTGCGCAATCGTCCGACTGTACTGTGTGAAGAACTCAGAGAGTGTTGGGTCAAACGGCAGTTGAATAATGGACATCAGCAACATGCTGATACCCGCACCGCAAAGCACTGACAGGCTGATATCAAAGGCTTTGCCACGCGATGACCGGGCATCGGTTGGCTTCAGATTCAGGCGGGTCATTACCAATGCAAGGATCACAACCGAGAGTGTCTCGACCATAAACTGCGTGAAGGCCAGATCCGGCGCTCCAAAGAGCAGGTAGATCAGTGCCACTGCAAAGCCTTGAATACCAAGCAGGACAATCGCCGTTACTCGGTAGCGTGCTGTTAACACGGCATAAACGCCAATCACCGCAATCGCGGCAATAAACCACTCATAAGCGTAGAAGCTGCCTATACCTTGCAGCTTTGGCCAATTGCCTGTGAGGATCATTGGTACAAACAGCACCAGCGCGATTACGGTAAACGTTGCGCGCATATAGGTGACCATACTGCCAGTTTGAACTGTTTGTGTCAGCGTGGTTGCAAAACGAATGATAACTTCCAGGACCTGGTCGAAGCCCTTATCCGGTCCCCACCCAATGGTTCGTAGAGCATCTGCAACAATCACACGGAGCTTATCCATGTACATGAAGATGATAATACCAAGGGCAACTGTCGCCAAGGACAGGTAAAGCGCCGGTGACAGGTATGTGGGGAACAGATGCAACTCTTCATCAAATGGCGTTCCCAGAATTGCAGAGGTCATTGGTGACAAGAGCTGATGACCAACTGATGCGATGAATGCACCGGCTGCCAGCCCCAGAACCGCAAGAGTGATTGATCCTGCAACAAGTAGGACTGTTCCTTCATGAGCAACTTTTGGTGTTTTCACCTTGGCGCCGAAGAACGGTTTAATGGCAACGGTTGCAGCCAGAGCAAACATCATCGCGTTGCCCAGCACGGCAAAGCCAGTCCAAAGCCCACCGTTCACAGCGTGCCATGTTCCGTCATAAAGAACTTCTTTTGCAACAAAGCCGACCAGAGGTGGCAAACCTGCCATTGACAACGCAGAGAGGACCGCAGCTGTACCGGTGATCGGCATCAGTGAGAACAAGCCCCCTACTCTGTTCAGATCGCGTGTACCTGATTCATGGTCGACGGTTCCGACCACCATAAACAAAGAGCCCTTAAAGAGTGAGTGCGCGAACAGGTATATAACGGCGCCTTGAATCGCCACCGGATCTGATGTGCCTGTCAGCATCACCAGCAACCCGAGAGACGCAACTGTTGTGTAGGCCAGAACAAGTTTGAGGTCGGTCTGCCGAATGCCAAGAATGGTGCCAACGAGCAGTGTGATGCCACCAAAGATCGGAAGTACGGTCATCCAGAGTTCTGTATCTCCCAGAACCGGATGCATGCGCATGAGCAGGTAAACACCGGCTTTCACCATGGTGGCAGAGTGTAAGTATGCAGAAACAGGTGTCGGAGCTTCCATTGCGTTTGGAAGCCAGAAATGGAACGGAAATTGAGCTGACTTTGTGAAAGCGCCCAGCACCACCAAGATGAAGATCGCGGTGTAATACGGGCTTTCGCGTAAAACATCTCCGGAGTTGAGCAACTCACTCAACTCGAAACTACCACCTTGGTAGCCAGCTAAGATCAAACCAGCCATCAGAGCTAGACCACCGCCGCCAGTTACAACAAGCGCTTGCACAGCAGAGCGGCGAGAGGCGCGGCGCAGGTGGTCAAACCCGATCAACAGGAAGGACGTGATAGACGTCAACTCCCAGTAGATGAAGAGCGTGATGACGTTATCAGCAACAACAACACCCAGCATGGCCCCCATGAAGAGGAACAGGTAGGACAGAAACTGCCCAAGATTCTCATGGCCTTTCAGGTATCCACCTGCATAAAGCGTAATGAGCGTCCCTATTCCCGAAATCAGAAGCGCAAATAAGACAGACAGGCCATCCAGATAAATCGAGAAATTTACGTTGAAGGTGGGAACCCACTCCAAGCTCGCCTTGAATGTTTGCCCCTCGGCAATGCCTGGCACAAATGAAAGAAACTGTAGGAACGCCAATGCAGGAATAACAGCGAGAAGCCACGCAGCATTGTGTTTCAGAGTCTTTGCCAGAAAGGGACTAAGCGCAGCGGCAACAAACGGGCCTAATAACGCCCAGAACGTTGCCTCGACACCGAATAAAGGCATGTAGCACTCCGTAAATTTATTAGTGTGGTTAACCTATAAGACCGAGTCGAATTTGCCAAACACGCTCCCCCGACCACTCCAAAGACATAATCTGCCCACCCATGCAGGGCAAGTTCATCACATTCTAGTTTTGTCAGGTTCCAATAAACTTTAACCTCACCTAATTGTAACTTGCCTTATAGGCATTGGCTGTTTGTTTATGTCTTGGTAAACTTAACATGGCCCTACCATTGAGCCCGGTGAATAAGGATTTCTATCATGTTTAACAAAAAATCACCTAAGGACATGACCGAGTCGGAATGGCGGGAACAACTGACCCCTGAGCAATATCGTATCCTTAGGGAAAAAGGTACCGAACGAGCCTTTACAGGCCCTTATTGGAATACCTTTGAAACAGGCACCTACAGCTGCACAGCATGTAGCTCTAAGCTATTCAAATCAGACACAAAATTTGATGCAGGCTGCGGCTGGCCAAGTTTCTTTGAGGCGGTCTCTCCCGATGCTGTGACAGAACATAAAGACGCTACGCTTGGCATGGTCCGCACAGAGATTTGCTGTGCAAGTTGTGGAGGACATCTCGGACACGTTTTCCCTGACGGTCCACCTCCAACAGGACTTCGCTACTGCATGAATGGTACTTCGATGACATTCACACCTGACACGTAGTTTTGATCAAATCCAAGATAGGTGTTATCGCGAGGCAAAAGAGCGACGTTTTGAAGCTGTGGAAGAACAACTCTAATTACATTGAAGTAATATTATCTGCTCTCTTCGAAAGACATATGAGCATGAAAATTATCGGTGTAAAAAGCTTCAGGTTCAAATTTATACCTTCGATTCAGCGCATATCTTCTCAGGGATAAGTTTTAATCGGGAACTGGCTTTATGCTCGTTCCCGATTAAAATGCTGAAGAATAGAATTCAAATTTCAAAATCATAAGCGTAAACTCAGTCAGGTATAATGAAAAAGTCAGTTCCACCTCGCGCCCAGATGCGCACTCATGAAACCAGCCATCATGGTTTTACTCGCAACGAGCCTTATGCCTGGCTGCGCGCAGATAATTGGCAGGAGGTAATGCGAGACCCCACTCTGCTTGATCCTGAGATCCGTGCCTATCTTGAAGCAGAAAATGCCTATACCGAAAGCGAGATGGAAGACACTGAAGAGCTGCAAAAAGCACTTTTTGCAGAGCTAAAGGGTCGTATCAAAGAAGACGACAGTTCAGTTCCTTCTCCTGATGGTGAGTACGCCTATGCGACCAAGTTTGTTGAAGGTGGCCAACACCCCAAATTTGTGCGCAGCAAGCGTGATGGAAGCGACCCCATAGTTCTTGTCGATGGAGACCTTGAAGCTGATGGCAAAGCATACTTCAAATTTGGCGGTGCATCTCACAGCGATGACCATAGGTATCTGGCCTGGGCTTATGATGACAAAGGCTCCGAGTACTACACACTGAAAGTGCGCGACACGACGACAGGACAGGATCTGGAAGACACCATACCAGACACTGGTGCAGGCGGTGTTTGGTCTACGGACGGTCAGTATCTGTTTTATGTTCAGGTAGACGCAAACCATCGCCCTTCCAAGCTCTTCCGCCACAAGCTCGGTACAGCACCGTCTGAAGATGTTCTTGTTTATGAAGAACAAGATACAAGCTTCTTTGTTGGGCTTGGCAGAACACAATCCGGACGCTTCATTTGTATTGGTTCAGGCGACCATGAAACCACCGAGGTTTGGCTTATTCCTGCAGATGAACCTTTGGCAGCCCCTACGTTGGTTGCCAAGCGTGAGACTGGCGTGGAGTATTCCGTTGAAGACAATGGTGACCGCCTACTGATCTTAACCAACGCTGGTGAGGCTGAAGATTTCAAGATTGTCAGCGTACCGCTCGTCGCTCAGCTTGCTCTTCCGGGTAAGTCACACTGGGTTGATCTGATTGCTCATAAGCCTGGCCGTCTGATCCTATCGCACGATGTTTACAAGGATTATATGGTGTGGCTTGAGCGCGTTGATGGCTTGCCGCGCATTGTCGTCCATCGTTTCATCGATGGTATTTCACACAGCATTGAATTTGATGAAGAAGCCTATAGCCTCGGTATAGCCGCAGGGTTTGAATATAACACCACAACCATCCGGTTCACGTATTCTTCCATGACAACACCAAGCGAGGTATATGACTATGACCTTGCTACGCGCGATAGAGTGCTGCGCAAGCGGCAGGAAGTGCCATCTGGTCACGATGCTTCTGAGTACATTACGCGCCGCCTGATGGCTCCTTCACATGATGGCACACTGGTTCCGGTTTCTCTGCTCTATAAACGCTCGACAGTTCTGGATGGAAGTGCTCCTTGCCTGCTTTACGGGTATGGGTCCTATGGCCTTTCAATTCCTGCCAGCTTCTCCACCAATGCCCTGTCGCTTGTTGATCGCGGATTTGTTTATGCGATTGCGCACATTCGTGGTGGCAAAGACAAAGGCTATGCCTGGTACAAGAACGGGCGTCGTGAGTTCAAGAAGAACACCTTTTATGACTTCATCGCAGCCTCTAAGTTCCTGGCTAGCGAAGGCTTCACTTCTCACGATAGGATCGTTGCCCACGGCGGCTCAGCCGGTGGCATGCTGATGGGTGCATGTGCAAACATGGCACCTGAGGCTTTTGCTGCAATGATTGCTGAAGTGCCATTTGTGGACGTGCTAACCACCATGCTCGACGATACGTTGCCGCTGACCCCGATTGAATGGCCGGAATGGGGTGATCCGATCCGCGATAAGAGCGCATATGGGTATATCGCCTCCTATTCTCCCATCGACAATGTGGAGGCGAAAGACTATCCGGCGATCTTCGCACTTGGCGGCCTGACTGATCCGCGCGTTACCTATTGGGAGCCTGCCAAATGGGTTGCAACACTGCGTGAGAAGAAGGCTAATGATAGTCTGGTGATGCTGCGCACCAACATGGATGCCGGCCACGGCGGCGCATCCGGTCGTTTCGATCGCCTGAAAGAGGTCGCCTTGGTCTATGCCTTTGCCTTAAAACAGACCGGCAAGGCCTAATCTAACTTCACTAAGTAATATAAAAAGGCGCCTCAAACGGGCGCCTTTTTATTTAATATAGCTGCAAGTTTGCCTTAACCTTATTCTCAGTTCAAAAACTCCGTTAAGAATACTGGAACCAACATAGGACTAAGATTATTTGGTCGAATGAGGAGCTTTAACTCCTCTTGGCGCTCAATGTTAAAGACATAAACAACAAAAAAGTCTGGAACATCCTGTGCGTGCCATTCTGGTTATCTTGCTTCTTATCCTTATGCTTCCTGCGTCTACAGTCGCTCAGGTCAACAATAAGCTTTATCCGTTCAATCATCTGATCCCGAATGACTTGCGGTCGGCGCCGCGGATCTATGGGTCGCAGTATGATTGTCGGATCAGGGTGAAAGAGGACGGGGCGGAGAATGTTTATCAGGCGTTTGTGACCGGGTATTTCAGCGATCCCAGCCGCAATATCTCCAGCGTTGCCTGTTTTCGGACAATGAAGAAGTGTCAGGCTTATCTGAATTTCATGCGTGGGTATTTGGAGCTTACGCGCAGTGCCAGTTGCCAGCATGGGTATTACAAAGGACTTTTTGGCTGGTTTTAAAATACACTTTTGACAGAAGAGGCCGATAAGGCCCGAAAGCGTTGATTAAATGAAGACAATTGCCCCACTCGCCTGCTTTGCAGCGGCGTCTCTGTTTCTGGTCAGCTGCAGTCAACCACCAAGCACCAATTATCTGGAACGGCAACTGATACCTCGTACAGGGCCAATCATGCCGCGTGTGAAAGGCACTCAGTATGATTGTTCCATTGCGACTGCTGAACATGGCGCCTCCAATATCTGGCAAGCAAATGTTGGCGGGCGCGTTTTGAGTGATAATCAGCCCTATAACGTCTCAACCGAGGCTTGCTTCACAACTCAGAGCGAGTGCGAAGCATTCCTCTATCTGATGAACGGGGTCTTAGACCAGATCATCACATCCCGTTGCCAGCTTGGATATGAAAAAGGCTTCTTCGCCAAACTGTTCGGATCCTGAACTACTTAAAGCTGATCGATAGTTCTGCGGTTTTTGCATAGGATTGGCAGGTCAGAATTGCTCCTTTGGCGACATCAGAGTCTTCCAAAGCCATTCTGGCCTTCATGTTCACCGCACCGCTCTTGATCTGAGCCCGGCATGCTCCGCAGATTCCTGACTGGCAGGAATAAGGTGGCTCCAAGCCCGCGGCCCGGATAGCATTCATAATCGACTGCCCTTTTGCAACTTCCAGCTCAATGGTCTCGCCGTAGTAGTCGAGCTTTAGCAGAGCTGGCACGCTGGACACGTCTTTTGGCGTATCAAGGTTCCCGCCAAAACTCTCCGCATGGATACGATCTGTCGGAACATCGCAGTTTCGAAGAGCCTCGCGCACATCTGCGTTCATGGTACCGGGACCGCAAATAAAGTATTGCGTATTCTGAGCAAGTGGTCGGCATTCAGACAAATACTCCAAGGCCACATCTTTGGTTATCCGGCCAGATTTCCATGGTGAGAACATAGACCACAAGGATGGTTTGGATAGAATATGCCTGACTTCCAGCTGAGACGGGAAGCGCTCTGCCAACAGCTCCAATTGTTCCTTAAAGATGATGTCATCAGCTGTCCGGTTCGCATAGAGCAAAAACAGTTTTGAACGTGGTTCTCTTTCCAATGCAGCTTCAATCATTGCGACAGCCGGCGTAATTCCGCTGCCACCGGCAAAGAAGTAGAGCGTTCTTTGCCGGTCTTTTAAAGGCTCAAGCGTGAAACCTCCGAAGGGTGGCATCACATTTAGCTGATGACCTGCCTTCACCTTTGTGCAGAGGAACTTGGAGAAAATGCCATCTGGATTGGATTTGACCGTGATCTGTAACGCGTTACCGTCACTAGGGGCCGCTGAAATCGTGAAGGGACGACGCACCTTGTCACCATTTACATCCAGCTCAATGGTGATGTGTTGTCCTGGCTTCCAGAAAAATTCCTCCTTCAGCTCTGCAGGGATGTCAAATCTGATGGTTTTCGCATGCTTTGTTTCAGAGATAACCTCTGAAACCCTCAGTGAATAAACGATATTTCTCACGGATTGCGCTCCACCCATTCAGCCACGACACGCTGATGATCGCGAACGGGCTTTTCGCCGTGTTTGGAGGACGGGCCGTGTTCAAAGAAAGGACTCTGCAGGGACTTCTGCTGCTGTTCGCAGGCGTAGATATCTTCCTGCATAAAGTCACCAGACGACATCGGATCTGCTTTCGGGTCTTCGTTGTATTTGGCACCCAGATGCTTATCCCAGAAGGAGGCTGATGCCATGGCCGCTTTTGTGAAGGCCCAAGTGGTTTCATTCGCCACACGGGTCCGTATCTCAACTACGGATCTGTCCGGGGCGATTGGCGTTATATGGAAGGTGGACCATGAATTCTCAGATTCACCTAATCCAATCCCCGGAAACAACATTGGCACCCAGGCTCCCATCTTGTCTTTCGGGATACCCGGAATGAGTGGCATTGGTGTGACCTTTTCCACTTCAGCTGCATAGAAATCTGCAAGGGGCTCCCAGAAGGCGAAGTGTGGGCCGATGAACTCACACTCAATCTTTGAGTGGTCATACATGTTGAGCGTATGAGAATGCAGGTGTGACAGATGATACCCGTCGATGTAGTTCTCGACGATAATTTTCCAATTGGCCTTGATCTCATGCTTTGAGTAGCCCTCTTCCGTCTCAATTAATCCAGCTGGATCATATGGCGCAAGATATGGCTCTACCTCTCCAAACCAATTGATGATGGATGGAGCATTTTCATCTGGGTGCACCCAGAGCATTCCGCGCCAGATATCGACAGATGCCTTTTTCAAACCATTGCAGGACAAATCTATCCCGGGAAACTCTTTTTCTTTTTCCGGGACAGAAATCAGGTTGCCTTCAAGATCATATGTCCAATCATGATAAGGGCATGTGATCGCCTTTTGCGTCTTGCCTTCAGCTCGCAAAAGCTGGGTGCCTCTGTGGCGGCAGATGTTGTGAAACGCACGCAAGCGATGATCACGACCCATTACGATGAAGATATTGTTCAAACCAGCCTGAACGGAGATGTATTGGCCAGGTTCAGTGATGTCCTCCTGAAAGCCTGCGAGTGACCAGGTTTTGGAGAAGATTTCGGCCTGCTCTCGATCAAACCATTCTTGCGAGGTGTAGGCCTCTTTGGGGAGAACGGGCATACCGTTGCTATGAGTAGACATGGGGAACGCCTCCTAGCTTCATTATTAGATCTGCGAGGATGAGATAGAGCGAAAGCGTCGCCCACAGGATGATCGTGATCCAGAACAGGAACGGGTTATCACCACGAGTGAGTGTTTCGACAACATAGACGGATTGGCTCCGCCACGCTCTAACTGTCCAGAGGAGGAAAAGCGCACCCCAGACCCACTGCCAGCCGTAGTAAAGCGAGGCAGCAATCAGGATCAGAGCAAAAATGGTTCGCCACTTGCCGTAGCTGATTATCTTTCTAAAGAGCTCTTTGAGTACCTGCATTATCTTCCAAGGACCTCAGCAGCAGCAATGCTGCATTTTTTGCATAACGCCTCCACGCATGTGGCGGCTTGAGGGGAGCCAAGGAATCAACGTTGAAGTAGAGTGCCACGATGCCATGGGCAACGGTTTCGGCGGCTTCACTCTCCACTTCAGGAAAGTCTCGTTTAATTGCCTCGACGACAACTGCTGTAAAATCACCAACCCATTTCAGAAGAGCTTCTGCCTCAGCAGGAAACCTGTCTGCTGCTGCAACAATGGATTGGAACACCATCATCTCAGCTGGATCAGAGTGGCCGTGATCATCAAACAGATGATCAACGGCAGTGTAGGAACCACGTTTTGCTGGCAATGCGTTTGCGAACATTGTCGTCAACTCACCAAAGCCTGACAGAACATGGGTTACAACAGCGTTTATTATCTCTTCCCGATTACCGGCATGGTGCCTGATAAGCGGTCGTTTCAGTCCGGTTTCTTCAGCAATGCGTTCCAGCGTCACGCCTTCCAAACCATATTGAGCAACGCATTTCGCAGCAGCTTCAACGATTTCATTTAGTCTGGCGGATTGAACACTAGGACGCGGCATGGGTATGTGCTTTCACTCATCGGACACGAGTAGAGATAGGCTTCAAATAATTAACTGTCAATAGTGACAATTTAAAAAATCAAAGCCATCGAGACAAAAAAGGCGGCACGAGGCCGCCTTGATTATAATCTGTCTTTGGGATTAAACAGCTGCAGAGTACAGCTCTTCCACGTATTCCCAGTTGATCAGGTTATCAACGAATGCTTCCAGGTACTTAGGACGCGCGTTGCGGTAGTCGATGTAGTAGGAATGTTCCCATACGTCGCAGCCAAGAATTGGGGTTGCGCCGTGTACGATTGGGTTTTCACCGTTAGGTGTTTTCATCACTACGAGCTTGCCGTCTTTAACAGCCAGCCATGCCCAACCGGAACCGAACTGGGTTACACCAGCGTTGATGAAGTCAGCGCGGAACTTGTCGAAACCACCGAGATCTTCGTCAAACTTTTTAGCCAGAACGCCCGGCAGAGAAGAACCGCCGCCATTTGGCTTCATCCATTTCCAGAAGTGCAGGTGGTTAAGGTGCTGACCAGCGTTGTTGAACAGGCCTGCATTGGTGCCGTAGCTTTCCTTGACGATCTCTTCAAGGCTTTTGCCTTCAAGACCAGAACCTTCGAGCAGCTTGTTGCCGTTAGTTACATAAGCCATATGGTGCTTGTCATGGTGGAACTCGAGAGTTTCAGCAGACATATAAGGGGCCAGAGCGTCGTATGCGTATGGCAGGTCTTCAAGAGCAAAAGACATGGTATACCTCCATGGGAAAGGAAATTTTGGGCGCAGTACTTTTCAGTTTTACAACCGAGCAGCGCTGCAACTCATGGTGCAAAATAGTGATGTTTTTCCGTATGAGCAACGGGTGAAGAGCATAATTTGCAAATATTTTTCTTGTTTTTTTGTAAGTAGAACTTCTAAGTTGGAAATTACAGGAGCTGTGAGGTCACTTTATTGGCTGTATTCTGCGGCTTGTAAGGAATCAATTTGTGTCAGATGCCTCCGAAAAACTCATGAAACCATCCACTACGACCGAAAAAGACCAGTTTGCAGTCCTTTCTGCGGTGGGTGGCTGCCTTGCTATGGCTGCAGTCATGGGTATCGGAAGATTTGTCTATACTCCGGTTCTGCCGTTCATGTTGCAGGACGGAACTTTGAATGAAGTCAACGCAGGATTTGTCGCCTCCTCCAATTATCTTGGTTATCTGCTCGGAGCACTGCTGGCAGCTCGCGCTCCCCTGCCCGGCGGTCCCTATCGTATCTTCATGATCGCGTTGATCACGAGCACTGTAGTCACCTTTTTCATGGCGTTTAGTCTTGGCGTCTACTGGTTTGTTGTCATTCGCTTTCTAGCTGGGCTGGCAAGCGCTTATGCATTTGTTTTGGTCGCAAATATAGTCATGCAGCGGCTGGCAGAGACCCGTAGCCTTCATCTCTTTCCGATCCATTTCACTGGTGTTGGCATCGGCATAGCCGGTTCGTCCCTTATGATTGAATGGCTTGGTACAAGCTTAGAAAGCTCATCACAGCTTTGGATCGCAAGCGGTGCGCTCAGTCTTCTGCTCTCGTTGTGCGTGCCGTTTCTTCTTCCTCCACGAAAAGAGCTTGCTCCTCAAGCAGCTTCTCACGCCACCCAAATGAAGACCACGACCAAGCCACTGAACCTGAGCGCGTGGCGATTGATCTTTGCTTACGGCTGCTTCGGTTTTGGCTACGTCATCACCGCCACATTCCTCGGCGCACTGGCTAGTTCGACGCCTGAGCTGGCGCCAATGAAATCCCTTGGCTGGCTGCTGGTTGGACTTGCGATCATCCCTTCCGTTTTCTTTTGGGAGAAGTTGGCAGTCCGTATCAGTTATGGCCGTGCAATTGCAGTCGCCTGCACACTTGAAGCCATTGGCGTGGCTTTGAGTGTTCTGACGCCGACTATCGCCGGGCTTTCAGCAGCTGCAATCCTGTTGGGTGGGACGTTTGTTGGCATTACATCGATCGGGCTTGTTGAGGCGCGTCGTCTTGCAAGCTCTAACCCTCGCCAGATTGTCGGCCTGATGACCGCTGCCTTCGGTTTAGGCCAGATGTTTGGCCCGAGCTTTGCTGGTTATCTCTATGAGCTGAACGGCGACTTTTTGCTTGCCTCGCTTGTGGCTGCAGGTGCTCTCATTCTTGCTGCTTTGCTCACGATCAAGCGTTTCACACCGGCATAAAAAAGGGAGGCGACTGCCTCCCTTTAAAACAACCAATCCCTATGGGGTTATGCAGGCACTTTAGCGTGCGCAAACTCCCAATAGAGTTCTCTTGCTTTGGCAGCAACAGGACCATGGTCCATTGTGCGATCTTCCAGTTTGTGGACTGGAACCACCTTGCCATAGTTGCCGGTTGAGAAGATCTCATCAGCCTCAAGGAAGTCCTTAAAGGTCAGCGTTGTTTCATGCACGTTATAGCCAGCGCTGCTGAGCAGTTTGATAATGCGCTGGCGGGTGATGCCATTCAGGAAGGTGCCATTCCAGTAAGGGGTGAGCACCTCACCATCCTTGACCATGAAGATGTTGGCTGAGGTCAGCTCTGCAACATTGCCCAGAGCATCCAGCATGATCGCATTGTCAAAGCCACGGGACTTTGCTTCACGCGATGCCCGCGCATTGTTTGGGTACAAGCAGCCAGCTTTCGCATTCACTGGCATGGATTCCATTGTTGGTCGGCGGAATGGAGACAATGTCAGGCTGTTGGAAGCACCTTTGGGCGGCATTGGAGCTTCAAACAGGCACATGCAGAAACGAGTAGATTCCGGATCACCGTCAATGATGCCAGGACCATCGTGTTCAGCCCAGTACATCGGACGGATGTAAACTGCTTCGTCCGCTTCAAACTTGGTCATGCCTTCTGTCGCGAGTTCAACCATCTCTTCAAAGCGCATGGTTGGTTTCATACCAAGGTTTACGGCAGACCGGTTTAGACGTTCACAATGCAAATCAAGGTCAGGCATAACGCCTTCAAATCCACGGGCACCATCAAATACGTTCGAACCCAACCAAAAAGAATGCGTACGCGGACCGATCAGTGGCGGATTACCCTCGTACCATTTGCCTTCAACCCATGTCCGAGTCTTCGACATTTCGGCCATAATTAATCTCTCCTCAAAAGTCGGCTTATGAGCCTGAAAGGCCCCGCCCAATTATCTATTGTCAGTCGACCTGAGAATTCAAATGGGGTCAACCATACTCTCGACAAAGAAGACAAAGCACCAAGGTGCGGTCATCACGCCCAACACAAACGTGCTCAAAGTTATATCCCGCAGCTATTTTAGCTCTGAGGCGCAACTAAATGTCACTGCACGCGAATAAATAGTGAGAAAACGCAATTAGATTGCGGCTTGTGACTTGCGTGTAGTTTTCAGGCTTGACGCCTCTTCTTTGTTCTTTTGCACAGTTTTAACGCAATCGTGTTTTGAGGACTTTTGAGATTGCCGCAACCTTCGTGAGAGCTGGCTAAAGATTCTGGCCGTGTTTTGTGCGTGTACGAGCAATTTTGGAGTGAAATGTTGTTTTCATGGAACAATTGTTAAATTTTTGCGCCCAAAGCATAGGGGGCACGTATTTACCATGCCTTGACGAACACGCATGACATCGCTTTCTTAGAGGTATTGGAATTTGCCAATCTTGACGCTTGGTGCAAAGCCGGAGAGCAGAGATGAGCCACTCAGTTTATGTTTTTGATGCCTATGGAACTCTTTTTGACGTGCATGCTGCCGCCAGAAAACACATGGGTGCTGTGGGGCCTGAAGGCAAAAAGCTCTCATCCATCTGGCGTGAGAAGCAGCTGGAATACTCCTGGGTTCGTTCTCTTATGGGGCAGTATGTAGATTTCTGGGAGCTGACAGTTCAGGCTCTGGACACTGCATTTGCGCTTGTACCAGAAGCAAACAAAAGCGCACGCGATGAGCTGTTGGCCGCCTATTGGGAATTAGATTGCTATCCGGAAGTTCCTCAGCTGCTGAAAGATCTGCGCGAACGTGGTTCCAAGCTCGCGATCCTGTCAAACGCTCCTATGAAAATGATGGATGGCGCTCTCAAAAACGCTGGTATCACGGATTCCTTTGACGAGGTCTTCTCGGTTGATCCGGTGCAAACCTACAAGCCGCATCCAGATGTTTATGATCTTGTGACCACACATTTCCGTATGTATCCGGAAGCGATTTCATTCCAGTCCAGCAACCGCTGGGATATCGCAGGTGCAACAAAGTACGGTATGCGGACGGTCTGGATTAATCGCTCTCAGATGCCGGACGAATATGCAGACTTGGCGCCATCGGCTGTTTTGAAAGACCTGAGTGGGCTTCCTGCGTTGGGTTGAACCTTGAGTGCACCTGACCCTGAATTGGCATAAACCTCATTACAGGCCTATTTTCTGTGGCCATCTGAGCTCAAACTCAGCTGGCTCAGCGAATAAACTTGCTCTTAGTCCGTGCAGGTTTCATATTTGTGGCGGCTTTGAGGCCAGAACCTATTTCAGAGTAGAAGCAATCGGCGTTACTTAGACTTCATGTTTCATGGATTTAAAAGTGTAGGCAAAGGCCACAAGCTTGTGAGCCTGGTTGCATTGGGTTTGGGCGCCGTCTGTTTCGGAAGCATCCCGTATTTTGCAAAGATTGGCTTTGCCGCCGGCATCTCACCTGGCGCAGCAGTTCTCTTGCGTTACATTCTGCCAGCCGTGTTGCTTGCTCCCTACCTGCCACAAGCGCTTAAATCCGGCCCAAGCAGCCGACATTACGTGCTGTTCGGAATGATTATGGGGCTTGGGGCGTGGAGCTATTTTTATGCTCTGAGCATGCTACCGATCTATCTGGCCGCTAGTCTGTTCTTCTCCTATCCTGCTCTTCTGGTGATTTTGAGAGCTCTTGGCGGCGAAAAATTGAGAAGCAGTGACAAGCTCACACTTGGACTGGTGTTTGGCGCACTGCTGATTATCATTGCCTCAACACCTCTGCCTGATGTGGATTTTATCGCCGTTGCAATCGGATTGATTGGGCCATTGTGCTATGGCGGTTTGCAGATGGTTAGCCGTAAAACGCCGAGTTACCTGCCTTCTTTGTCCATTGCCGCCTGTATTTTTGCCGGGGCGGTTTTGACAGCAGTTCCTTTTGCTCTTGTCGAACTCAAGGTGTGGCATGGTGAAGGTTCCATGCCGAGTACCCTGCCAATTCTAGGACTGGCACTGATTGCAGGATTGTTGCCGCAGCTTTTGCTTGCCTATGGAAGTTCTGACAAGTCTGGCAGGAAAACGGCCTATACCACCGGTTTCATTGAGTTCGGACTGGCGATCCTGACAGGGTATTGGGTTTTTGCTGAACCTTTAGGTATTGGGCAGGCCGTTGGCTTCGTCTTTTTGCTGGCTGCGCTTTACCTGACAAACGAACCTTCTCGCCTTCCACGGTATCTGCAGGACTAAAGCATGCTGCGCTTATTTTCATTCGCACATCATGCTTTAATCAAGTGATATTCAGTCCTGCAGAGTGTCAAACCATCAAGTTTCAGCGCGCGTGATCCACTTATGGCCGATCGGCGCCTGATAGTTTTCAATCTGATCCAGCAGCTGGGTCGGATTGTCACCAACCAACAGCATCTCACGGTGTGTTTTCTTCATGAACGCTTCTTCTTCCATGAAGTCCAGAAATGCCAGCATGCGCCCGTAAAAACCGTTTGCGTTGTATAGACCGCATGGCTTGTTGTGGTAGCCGAGCTGTCCCCATGTCCAGACCTCAAAGAGCTCTTCCATGGTGCCGATACCGCCTGGCAGCGCCACAAACGCATCAGACAGATCAGCCATCATCGCTTTACGCTCGTGCATAGAGCCGACAATGTGGAGATCCGTCAGAGATCTGTGTGCCAGTTCTTTTGCTGCAAGTGCTTCTGGCAAGACACCAACGACTTCGCCGCCGGCTTCCAGCGCAGCATTTGCAACGACACCCATCAATCCAACTTCAGCACCGCCATAAACGAGACGATTGCCACGCTTTGCAATTTCGGTGCCCAAAACACGGGCAGCAGCTTCATATTCCGGACGTTTCCCGATTGATGATCCGCAAAACACGCAGATAGATGCCATTTCAATTCTCCAGTCGGCTGAGCCCAAAATACAACTTCAATTCAAAGCTTCTGGCTCTGAACTAAACAGTCCAGAGCCAGAAATTTTCAATGGCTTATTACTTCGCCAGCTCTTCCAGAACACGCGCCCAGGAACGGATGCCTTTGTGGAAGCTCTTCAGCTCGTACTTTTCGTTTGGTGAGTGAATCTGGTCTTCATCCAGACCGAAGCCGATCAGCAGGCTGTCCATGTTGAGCGTACGCTTGAAGCTGCCAACAATCGGAATGGAACCACCACAGCCAACCAAAGCCGCTGGCTTGTCCCACTCAGCAGTGAGCGCAGCGCGGCCTTTGGCCAGAGCTGGTGCATCAAAGTCCATGCGCAGCGCACGATCGCCACCATGCGGGTGCAATTCCAGCTCAAAATCCGCTGGAGTTTTGGACTTGAGGTAAGAGTGGAATGCAGCTCTGATTTTCTCAGGATCCTGATCGCCTACCAGACGGAAGGAGATTTTTGCGTGTGCTTCTGCAGGGATAACTGTTTTGAAGCCGGCACCGGTGTACCCGCCCCACAAGCCGTTTACCTCACAGGTTGGGCGTGCCCAGATCTGTTCCAAGCCAGAGCGGTCTTTTTCCCCGCCAAGATCTTTCAGGCCGATACCGCCGAGAAACTCCTCAGTAGAGAAGCCAAGATTGTCCCACATTTCTTTGACGTCTTCCGGCAGCTCCAGAACACCATCGTAGAACCCAGGAAGCGTGATGCGTCCGTTTTCATCGCGCAAGCCAGCAACCATATCAGAAAGGACATGAAGCGGGTTGCGTGCTGCACCCCCATACATACCGGAGTGAAGGTCTTTGCTTGGACCCTTCAGGGTGATTTCTTCACCAACCAAACCACGCAGCATGACGGAGATTGCAGGAGTATCTTTGTCCCACATGGAGGTATCACAAACGAGTGCCAGATCTTTAGACAACTCTTCTTTGTTTGCATCCAGGAATGGCTGAAGGGATGGAGAACCGCTTTCTTCCTCACCTTCGAGCAGAACAGAGATGTTGATCGGAACATCACCAGATTCTTCAACCCAGGCGCGGACAGCTTCAACAAAGGTCATCAACTGGCCTTTGTCATCATTTGCCCCACGAGCGACGATCATTTTAGAGCCGTCTTCACGGGTAACAATCTGCGGATCAAACGGGTCTGCGTTCCAAAGCTCAATCGGATCGACTGGCTGCACATCATAGTGACCATAAAACAGAACGTGTGGGCCCGGCTTTCCATCAGCAACACGATGACCAACAACCATTGGATGGCCAGTGGTGTCTCTGACCTCTGAAGGAATGCCAATTGCAGTCAGTTCTTTAGCCATCCATTCAGCTGCTTCGCGGCAATCCCCTTTATATTCAGGATCAGTAGAAATGCTTTTGATGCGCAGGAGGTCAAACAACCGATCGAGACTTTGATCCAAATTTTGGTCAATACGATCAAGGACTTTGTCGAGATTCGACATGGTTCATTCCTTTGTAGTGCAGGCTCGTGTGTATCACCTGTAAGATGGGATAGGACGCAGGTCACTGCGTAGATATGAGGCTGTTAGAAGCTCTAACATAATTTCCAAAGTCAAAGCTACGGCTTTGCCTTGGTAACCACTTGTAATTCCGCTGCACTGTTTAAGCGGGTCGGTTAAACTCTTTTAAGGTGCGTGAGCGATACTTTGTACAACGAAGGCACCTAAGAGGCCATGCGATACGGAATTTGAAGGAAACACACGGGATTAGGCCTGATTTTTAGTGATGGTAACACAGAGTTGCCCTGCGCCTGTTTCGTTGTCTCTAACATTGCACCCGATGATCACTATATTAGATTCATTAGGGGACAGGAGATTACAATGCACGTACTTGTTGATCGCATTACCGAAAGAACCGGACTGGATCCCGAGAAGGCTCAACCTGCTGTTGGGATCATGCTGAATTTCATCGCCAAAAACAGCAGTAAAGAAGAAGTCGAGGCTTTGCTCGAGGCCTTCCCTGCTGCAGAGGGATTTCTTGCAATCGATGAAGCCACTGAGAACAAGGGGCTTCTGGGTGGCCTTGCCAGCAAAATGAATGCAAGTGTCGGCGTATTGGCTGCCTTGAATGAGATGACCAGCCTTGGGCTCTCAGTTGAAGAAATTCAACAGGTCGCGAAAGAAACCGTTCAATATACTCGCGAAAAAGTCGGTCCAGAAATGACAGATGAAATCGTCGCCCGTGTGCCAGGGCTTGCTGAAATTACATAGAAGCTTCTTGTGAGGTTCATCAGTCCTCACAAGTATGCGCCTTTGCATATAATTCAATCACGCAAAAAGCAGACGCATTTGAAATGAGCCTGCTTTTCACCAGTACTGAGAGAACGTTTGGTCAGATTTTGATCTGTCCGTAACGCAATGCCTCAACCACAGTGTGGGTCTTATTTGATGCATTGAGTTTGGCACTTGCGTTTTGCAGGTGCGCATGAACCGTTCTTTGTGAAATCTCCAGAAGTTCTGCAATCTCATGGGCCGTTTTGCCCAGCGCAGTCAGTTCCAGAACACGACGTTCGCGTGCAGACAGATCTCCCGGTCTTTGATCAGAGATCACACCCAGCTCAAACAAGCGCCGGAACGCTGCCGAGCATACAATTTCCAGTGATGCCAGATCATAAGGTTCAGCGGCGATTTGATGCCCGGCACCAACCACCATTGCCTGGAACGGATGAAGAGCATCCACCGGGATCACCATGACCCGCGCACCTTCACCAATTGCTGCAAAGAGCTCGGAGTTACCTGTGTCCGAGCTGGACACCGACCAGACGACCGGACGATTGCCGGATAGTCCCAACATCAATGCACTGTCACCAGCACTCAGCGTTGTCCGCTCGACACCGCCGTTTCTTTCATCAGGCCATCTGAACCTATGAACCAAACTGTCAATTGTCCTGTTTGGCATAGGTAGACCTGTGATCAGGATATGGGACGCACCCAGTCGCCTTAAATAGGACTCCACAATATCCAGAACCGGTTTCGCTGCCCGTGCTTCTGAAATCGCTTTTACCTTTGCTTCGATATCTGAAGTATCGTTCATTTGCCCTGCCTTCCCGTTTCTATCCGCCTGGCACTCGCTCGGGTGCTGCTGGATTGAAGACGCACTTGCCCACCTGACATACCGAAGGCATGCCAACTAACTTTCGCAAACCGATGGTTTGCGCAGGTAAATTCGAAAACTCTTCATTTTGAATGGTTATTCAGCGCAGGACTGCTTCATCGCGGAGTTATGGCAGTTGCCTTATCTCATGCTCAGAAAATATATTGCACGCCTGTTAATCGCTGTATTTTGTAGTTTGCTGGCAATTCTTTGAGTTGCCTCGCTTCTACAAGATGTAACCATCTCTTGTATTTTGCATTACTCTTAGACCACTTGTTATTACAGCAATCTCGGCAATACCGTCATTCTCATTTTCGGAGGTAGATCAACTGACCTCCAAGTATTCAGAGTACTTGTAAATAGTGGCCCCACTGTTGCCCCAGAAACGCATTACCCCAACAGTTTAACTAGGAGCTATTTCGCAGAAACTCCGAAATATCTATAGTAAGAGTACGAAACTACTGCTTAGCTCTCGGCAATAGTAACAGCGTTACATGCCCTAGGGTCAATTGCGACAAGTTTAGGATAAATTAAGCTAATGCGAAAACTGTCCAACCATTGTCACATCAGTAGTTCTGCAATTTACGCAGTGTTTGAGGCAGTTGTTTTCCAATCTCGTCCTAACGCATAGCTTGAAACCATCAAAGGTTCCTTCGTATAAAGTTATCAGAAGGACATGGGATGGACATGCAAAACATTGATTTTCCAAGCAATTTCCTAGAAGCGACGCACAGCGACTGGGAAGCATCAGCTCTGCGTGCCCTCAAAGGCGCGGCACTGGATGCATTAAACACACCAATTGCCGGCGGCCTTGAGAATAAGCCATTATACCAAGGGCGCACGGACAGTGCTCCACTGCAATTGAGGGAGCGCTCTCACCCTTGGAAGATCATTCAGAGAAGTGATCATCCCATCGTTTCCGAGGCCAACGCCCAGATGCTCGAAGACCTTGAGGGCGGTGCTGACAGCATCGAGCTGGTTCTTCCTGCCTCCCCGCGTGTTCTAAGTGGCGGACTGAGTGTTCAGCGCATAGATGATATGCTGAGGCTCCTTGAGGGGGTCAAACCTGACCTGATCGATTTCCGCCTTGAATGTGGTTATGAGGGCAGCGCAACACTCGCGTTGCTCGTTGAAACCTGCAAGCGTTTGGGTATTGAGCCAAACCAGCTGACTGTTCATGGTGTTTCCGATCCGTTGAGTGTGTTCGTCAACTCCGGGCGGGTTCGTAACTCCTTTGAGCGGCTTGAATTGCGTGCTCAAGATCTTGCAGGATACGCCCGCAACAACGGTATTCAGGGCAGTCTCTTGCGCGGTGACGGGCGTTGCTATCACGATGCGGGTGCCAACAGCGTTCAGGAACTTGGCCTCATCCTTTCCAGCCTGCTCTATTACATGCGTACGCTGGAAAAAGGCGGTGTGCCTGCTAAAGACCTTCCAAAACATGTTTCGGCCTGCCTGAGTGCAAGTGCTGACCAGTTCGGCACCATCATCAAAGCCCGCGCGATGCGCCAGATCTGGTCTCGTTTGCTGGATGCTGCTCAGTTGCCATCCCTGCCGCTCCATCTTCATATGGAAACCAGCTGGCGGATGATGACCAAGCGCGATCCCTGGGTGAATATGCTGCGCACCACAGTTGCTGCGTTTGCTGCCGGGATTGGCGGTGCTGACAGCGTGAGCGTTCTTCCATTTACAAGTGCTCTTGGTTTGCCGAATGCATTCGCGCGGCGTATTGCGCGAAACACGCAGCTCATTTTAATTGAAGAAAGCAATCTGGCGCAGGTGAGCGATCCTGCAGCCGGAAGCGGTTTGGTTGAAGAGCGCACTGAAGACCTCGCCAATGCAGCTTGGTCGTATTTCCAGAAGATAGAGAAAGAAGGCGGGGTGCTTGCAGCACTGGCATCTGGCGTAATTCATTTTGATGTTACGACAGCCAGACGTGAAGAGGACAAGTTGGTCGCAACAGGTCGTCATCCGTTGACCGGCACAAGCGCCTTCCCTAACCTTGGCGAGCTTGATGTTGACGTGCTGAAAGCGGATGCTGACCAGATTGGTGAGATCGCAACACGCATGGACCTGCCAGAGCCAAGCACAGATGGGCAGTTGCTTGAGGCGGTTGCCAAAACATTGACTGAGGGGGCCGGTCTTGTTGACATTCAGGCCAGCCGTAAGCAACTGGGTGACAATGATTGTCAGGCTCTGAAGCTTTCTCGTCTGGCGGCACCATTTGAGAACCTGCGGGACAAAGCCGAGGCTTTCCGAGAAACGCAAGGCAACCCGCCAAAGGTCTTTTTGGCAACGCTTGGACCGGTTGCTCAGCATACTGCTCGTGCAACATTTGCAACCAATTTTTATGCAACTGGCGGGTTTGTCAGCGGGGGTGGCAAGCAGTTTGACAGCCTTGATGACATGATCTCCTGTTTCCGTATCAGCGATGCCAAGGTTGTGTGTTTGTGCTCCTCTGACAAGGTCTACGAGGAACAAGCCGTTGCCGTTTTGAAACAACTGAAAGCTGCCGGTGCTAAACGCGTTACGCTGGCCGGGCGTCCGAAGGATCTTCTTGCTGAGCTGACTGAGAATGGCCTTGATGGAACCATATACCAAGGCTGTGATATGCTTGCTGAACTGAAGACATGTTTTGAAGTGGTTGGCGTTTCGCTGGCTGATGAAGTGGAGGCAATTTGATGAGCTTGTTTCCTGACTACACCCAGATTGAATACAAAGACTGTGCCGTGTCGGCCTCCACTGACGCGCAAGCCACATGGAACACGCCAGAAGGTATTGCTGTTAAGCCTGCTTATGGTCCAGAAGATCTTAATGGTCTGACGCACCTGAACACCTGGCCAGGTCTGCCGCCGTTTATGCGCGGACCATACCCAACCATGTATGTGCAGCAGCCATGGACTGTGCGCCAGTATGCCGGGTTCTCGACTGCGGAAGATTCCAACGCCTTCTATCGCCGCAATTTGGCTGCAGGGCAAAAAGGTCTTTCCATCGCGTTCGATCTGGCAACCCACCGCGGGTATGACAGTGATCATCCACGTGTTGCCGGTGATGTGGGCATGGCGGGTGTTGCCATTGACTCCATCTATGACATGCGCACGCTCTTTTCCGGCATTCCACTGGACAAGATGAGTGTGTCCATGACCATGAACGGTGCGGTTCTGCCCGTTATGGCGCTGTATGTGGTGGCTGCCGAAGAGCAAGGCGTGCCTTCTGAGAAACTTTCCGGGACCATTCAGAATGACATTCTGAAAGAGTTCATGGTGCGGAATACCTATATTTATCCGCCCGTGCCTTCCATGCGTATCATCTCCGATATTTTTGCCTATACATCGGAAAATATGCCGAAGTTCAACTCGATCTCCATTTCCGGTTATCACATGCAGGAAGCGGGTGCCACGGCTGATCTGGAGCTGGCCTTTACCATTGCGGATGGCATTGAATATGCCCGCGCTGGTGTGGCAGCAGGCATGGATATTGATGCTTTTGCCCCTCGCCTGTCCTTCTTCTGGGCGATTGGCATGAACTTCTTCATGGAAGTTGCCAAACTGCGTGCAGCACGCCTGATCTGGGCGAAGCTGATGCAGGAGAACTTCCAGCCGAAGAACCCGAAGAGCCTGTCGCTGCGGACACACTCGCAGACCTCCGGCTGGTCTTTGACAGCACAGGATGTGTTCAACAACGTCATCCGCACCACCGTTGAAGCTATGGCAGCAACACAGGGACATACCCAGTCTCTGCATACCAACGCTTTGGATGAAGCTTTGGCGCTGCCGACGGACTTTTCTGCTCGGATTGCCCGTAACACTCAGCTGTTCCTGCAGCAGGAAAGCGGTACCACCAAGACCATCGATCCATGGGGTGGCTCCTACTATGTTGAGCGCTTGACCGCTGATCTGGCTTCCAAAGCACTGAAGCACATTGAAGAGATTGAAAGCCTTGGCGGTATGGCGAAAGCCATTGAGAAAGGCATTCCGAAGCTTCGCATTGAGGAAGCTGCTGCAAAAACGCAGGCCCGTATCGACAGTGGTCATCAGACTGTTGTGGGCGTGAACAAGTTCCGTCCTGACCGCGAAGAAGAACTTGAAGTTCTGAAAGTGGACAATGAAGAAGTTCGCGCCAAGCAGATTGAGAAGCTGAACCGTTTGCGTGAAGAGCGCAACGAAGAGGATACTCAAGCCGCGCTTAAGGCTCTTGAGGATGCAGCTCGCTCTGGCGAAGGCAATCTGCTGGATCTTTGTGTGAAAGCCGCTCGTGTGAAAGCTTCTGTTGGTGAAATGTCTCTGGCAATGGAAAATGCGTTTGGTCGCCATAAAGCGGAAATCAAATCCATTGCTGGCGTTTATAAGCGCGAGGTTGGTGAAATGTCTGAGAGCATCTCCAAAATTGAGCAGCTGGTTGAGGCGTTTGAAGAAAATGACGGTCGCCGCCCGCGTATTCTTGTTGCCAAGATGGGACAGGATGGTCATGACCGTGGGCAGAAGGTGATCGCCTCTGCCTTTGCTGACCTTGGCTTCGATGTAGATATTGGCCCTTTGTTCGCCACACCTGAAGAAGCAGCCCGTCAGGCGGTTGAAAACGACGTACATATCGTTGGCGTTTCCTCCCTTGCCGCAGGTCACCTCACCCTCGTCCCTGCTTTGAAGAAAGCGCTGGCTGATGAGGGCCGCGAGGACATCATGATTGTTGTGGGCGGCGTTGTGCCTCCGCAGGATTATGATGAGCTTTATGCATCTGGTGCTTCCGCAATCTTCCCTCCGGGAACCGTAATCTCCGAGGCCGCTGAAGGCCTCATCCACGAACTCAACGGTAAGCTTGGCTACGAGCCGCAAAAAGCGGCTGAGTGATAACTGATCGGCACTCCCCCAGTTGATGACTGCTTTTAACCCAGCATAAAGGCGAGACTTTTGTTTTCGCCTTCATGCTCTTTACCTTCGCTGGACTCTATCCGCGGATGGCAAGTCAGCTTGCCTCGACATCCTCCCACAAAATTAAATATCTCCTGCTGCGCCAGATGTTCGTGACAGACTGGCTCTCAGATGCGCGCGATCTGTGCTGCAATGAACCCTTAATGAATAAAGCTCATACAGGTGGGGTAGAAAGAGCAGGTCTCCTTCCATAATAGAACTTCCAGTCATCAGGCGAATAACAATGTTTAAAGAAGCTCTTGAACTCGGTGGTTTAGCGGTCGTTACCGGTGCAGCGAGTGGTGTCGGCAAAGCATCTGCCCTTCGGTTTGCCCAACAGGGGTTAGGCGTAGTTCTGGCAGATCTGCCCGGACCGCGACTTGAGCAAGCTGTAAAAGACGTTCGCGCGGTTGCTTCCAGTTCTGCGAGCGTGTTTGGTGTTCCTACAGATGTCTCTGATGAGAGCCAGGTGAAAACGTTGGCCGACAAAGCCTTTGAGGCTGGTGATGTGGCCGTTCTTATGAACAATGCCGGGATTGAAATTCCATCTTCAAGCTGGGGTGAGATGGAGAACTGGCGGCAGCTCATCTCGGTCAATCTGTTTGGTGTAATCCACGGCGTTCATGCTTTCCTGCCGCGCATGATGGACGCAAACCGCCCGGCTGTAGTGGTCAACACAGGCTCGAAACAAGGGATCACGACACCTCCCGGCAATCCTGCCTACAACACGACCAAGGCAGGTATTAAAGTCATAAGTGAGCAGCTTTGCCATGAGCTCAGAGAGGCAAATGCACCAATTTCAGTACATCTCTTTGTACCAGGCTTTACTCACACGGGTATAAACATGGCCCAATACCCGGATAAGCCGAAGGATGCGTGGACCAGCGAGCAAACGGTTGACTACTTCCTCCAGCGTATGGCTGAGGGTGTCTTTTATATTCTGTGCCCTGATAACGCTGTAGACTCCAACACCGATAAGCTACGGATCGCCTGGGCAGCTGGTGATATTATCGAAAACCGTCCGGCTCTTTCACGTTGGCATCCAGACTATTGCGAAAAGTTTGCCAGTTTCCAGAAAGCTGGGAAGATCAGGTAGTCTTTGATAGCTGGTGCATTGTAGACACCAGCAACTATTAATTGCATAAACCTCGATGTTGAGTAGGAAATATTAGCACCAGATCTGTCGGATTGATTTTTTCAATTCCAATGGGATAGCGTTGAAATTTAACTTTAGGTATTTTCTGTAATGAACCAGCGTTCCTTGCAAACGGCACCTCATCTTTTTGATTTGTTTATTGTCGTCCTGTCAATATATGTAATCGCTGCACTGCTTATCCAGGAAGCAATGCAGCTTGACGCGGATACCATTACTCTACTGATTTACGCAGATACTGTAATTTGCGGTGTCTTCTTCATTGATTTTCTTGTCCGTTTCATAAAGGCAGAACGGAAAGGCGATTTTATGAAATGGGGCTGGATCGACCTCATTTCGAGCATCCCATTGGTAGACCCTCTACGATACGGACGCATTATCAGGCTCTTCAGAATAATTCGCGCAATCCGTGCTTCCCATACCATTGTACGGCACATCTTTAACAAGAGAACAAACAGCATTCTTACTCTTGTGTTCATCAGTTCCATCCTGATGGTCATCCTTGCTGCAGTTGCTATTCTCCAAGTAGAGAAAAACATGGAAGGTGCAAATATTCTCAGTCTGAGAGATGCCATCTGGTGGGCATTCGTTACCATCACAACAGTGGGCTATGGAGATTTCTTTCCTGTTTCACCCTTAGGTCGTGTGATCGCGGCTTTTTTGATGACTGTTGGTGTTGGTATGTTTGCCTCCTTGACAGGTACAATCGTTGCTAATCTCTTCATCAGTGAGAGCGAAGACGCGGGCAACAAAGATTTACAAGTTCTGGAGGCAAAACTTGACGCGCTTCACGCTGAATTGACCGAGATGAGACGTGAGGTAAGCAAGCAAAAGAAAATTCACGTCCCAGACTAATTTGGCTACCACTGGATTTTGTAAGATCCTTTCTTACATGAGATAAGCGCCCATACGTTTTATGGGCTCGGGCACTTCGATCATAGCTTGTTGGTTTTGATTGAACGGATTGATGTGTGTCTGGCTGAGGGCCATGGCACGGATTTGAGGATGACATATGCTTACTACGACCACTAACACTCTCGATGGCAAAGAGATTTCCGACTACAAGGGAATTGTTCATGGTGAAGCAATTCTGGGTGCGAACGTCTTTAAGGACCTGTTCGCCGGTATTCGCGATATCGTCGGTGGTCGTTCCGGCGCCTATGAGGGGGAGTTGAAGAAAGCCCGTCAGATTGCGCTGCATGAGATGACTGAGGAAGCGGCTCGCTATGGCGCAAATGCTGTGATTGGCATCGACATCGATTATGAGACTGTTGGCAGCAACGGTTCTATGCTGATGGTGACCGCAACCGGTACTGCTGTCACCTACCGCTAACGCATTTTTCTTCGCGTATCCTTCCTGAAGAACTGGCGCAGGGTTCTGCTCTGCCCCACAACTTCTCCAAGTCGCTGACTTGCAAAGGGGCGTCATCTGTTCAAGGTTGGCAGGAGAGATTCTTCTGACCGGATTTATTTGAATGAATGCACGCCTCGCTTCTTCCAGAGACAACATTGATGATCTTGCCGAGCGGCTGCTGAATGGGCAGCGTGCTGCGCTTGCTCGTGGCATAACGCTTGTTGAATCCAAGAAGCCAGCGCATCGTGAGCAAGCCGAAGCGCTGCTGACCAAGGTGATGGGCTCCACCGGAAATGCATTCCGCATTGGCGTGACGGGCGTTCCGGGCGTTGGCAAGTCCACCACCATTGACACCTTTGGCTCCAATCTCACAGCAGCCGGGCACAAGGTTGCCGTGCTGGCTGTTGATCCGTCTTCTACGCGAACTGGTGGTTCCATTTTGGGTGACAAGACCCGTATGGCGCAGTTGGCTATAGATCGTAATGCCTTCATCCGTCCTTCTCCTTCAGCCGGTACACTTGGCGGTGTTGCTGCCAAAACCCGTGAGAGCATGCTTTTGTGTGAGGCGGCTGGGTTTGATGTGATCCTTGTTGAGACGGTGGGCATCGGGCAGTCCGAGACCACCGTTGCGCAGATGGTTGATTTCTTTCTCGTGCTGATGCTGCCGGGTGCTGGGGATGAGCTGCAGGGGATCAAGAAAGGCGTGCTGGAGATTGCCGACCTTATCGCCGTGAACAAGGCAGAAGGTGACGGGCTGCTGCGGGCGCGGTCTGCGGCATCTGAGTATCGTGCCGCCCTCAATATTCTTGCGCCACGTTCCAAGCACTGGTCTCCCCCTGTTCTGACGGTTTCCGGCCTTGCCAATGAGGGCCTTGATGAGGTGTGGGGACAGCTCGGCATCTTCAAAGAACGGATGCAGGCGAGCGGTGACTGGGACAGCAAACGTGCAGAGCAACAACTTGCATGGATGTGGGGCTTGCTGAACGAGAAGCTTCAGGCAGCTTTGAAGGCGAACCCGGACATTCAAGCGGCGCTGCCTGATGTTGAAAGCGCGGTGAAATCCGGCAATCTGCCAGCAACGGCTGCGGCGAGTAAGCTGGCGAGCTTGTTCGGCATTTAAACCAGCGTTGGGGGACAAGATGACTGAGGATCCAGAGAGACTTTCACGTCGTGCCCTGCTTGGTGCTGGTGTCATTGCCGGAGCTGGAACGCTTGTGGCTGCTCAGGACGCGCAGGCGGCGACGCCTTTGAGACCGGTGATCGCGGAGTTTCCTGCACCTCCTTTGCAGCAAGATGTCTCTGATGCGCTGCAAGCCGCAATGAATGAGACCGCAGCGCAAGGGCAGATCCTTCAGCTTGGTGCGGGCAATTTCTTCTGTTCAAACCTCTCTCTGCCCAGTGGGCTGAGCTTGCGCGGCGTGCCCGGACATACACGTCTGGTGCTTAATGGAAGTGGCCCTCTTCTGCAGGGTATTCAGGGTGATCGTGTTTGCTTGAGCAATCTTATTTTTGATGGCAATGCCTTCTCTCTTTCTGAAGAGGCTTCGGCGCTGCTGTGGTTTTCTCAGTGTGAACGGCTTGATCTCAGTTCCTGTGAGATAACCAAGAGCAGCAAGTCTGGTCTGGTGCTGGAGCAGTGTTCAGGCTCTGTTATTGGTAACCACATACATGCAATCGGAGATGTTGCTCTTCTCAGCTACAATGCTAGTGCACTTCGGATTGAGGGGAATATCGTTTCTGATTGTGGCAATGGCGGTATTCTGGTGCATCGGTGGTCAGAAGGGCATGATGGCTCGATCATTGCGGGCAACCAAATCTCCAACATCGCGGCACAAAGTGGCGGGACCGGCCAGAATGGCAATGGCATCAATGTGTTTCGGGCGGATAATGTCACCATCTCCAACAACAAGGTGAGTGACTGCAAGTTCTCAGCAATCAGAGCCAATGCTGCGTCTAATGTTCAGGTGCTTGGCAACACCTGCCATCGTTCTGGCGAGGTGGCTTTGTTTGTCGAGTTCGGTTTTCAGGGCGCTATTGTCAGCAGTAATCTGATTGAAGCAGCGGCTAACGGGATTTCCATTACCAACTTCCGTGAGGGTGGACGTCTTGCCGTATGTTCCAACAATGTACTTCGGGACATCACTAGCACGGGGCCTTATGAGAAGGACAATCCTACCTTTGGGGTTGGTATTGCGGTTGAGGCGGACACCAGCGTGACTGGCAATGTTATCGAGGATGCACGGATCATTGGCATCAATCTGGGTTGGGGGCCGTATATGCGGAACCTTATTGCAGCTCAAAACAGTGTACGCTCTGCCCCTGTGGGCATTGCCGTCAGCTTTGCGGCTGACAAGCAGAGTGCGCTTATTTCCCAGAATATCATTGCGGGCTGCCCCGTGAATATCGCTGGCTTCAAGTGGGATGAGCAGGTGAGCGGGGATCTGGCGATTTCAACGGAGGATCTGCCACACTTCATTCGCGTGACAGACAATCTTGTCAGTGCAGCTTAGGTGAGACGGCAGGAAGTGGACTTCCTGCCCTCCATCATCACATGGCGTTCAACAGACGCTTGAAGTCTGCAACAGGGCGCACTTCGCCGACGAGAACATCGCGACGGTTCTTCAGCTGCTGGTGTTCCCAGGCGTTCAGGCCTTTTTCCTCATCATCGGAAATATCCAGAAGCGATCTGATGGTGGATGCCATCATCACTTCTGCACCGCGTACGGAACCGTCTTCGCATTTCAGCGTTACGCCGAAGCCTAGTTCTGGCAGGGCTGCACAGAAGACGCCTTCTGCACCCACTTTCACGAAGACACGACCTTTGAAGATATCCATGATCTCGGTACAGAAGCGGTTTTTACCTGCGACCATGTAAGGTTCGTTAACGCACGCCTCGTAGAGCGTTTCCGCTGCACTGGCGCGGACCGGGTCAAGACCAACACCTGTTGCGAAGCGGGCAAAGGCCAGCGCTGTTTTCTGTTGGTCCATGGCGTAGGTCGGGATGGAACAACCATCTGTGCCACATACATCACGGGCCAGAATACCACCGCTCATCTGTTCCAGAACGTTGCGGATTTCCATCTGAACAGGATGGTCAAAATCGATATAGTTTTCGGTTGGAATGCCGAGGGTCTTGGCCATGGCCAGGAAACCGGCATGCTTGCCAGAACAGTTGTTGTGCAGCTGGCATGGGCTGTCATCGGTCTTCACAAGGCCGACGCAATCATCCATGTGCTTTGGCCATTGTGGGCCACACAGCAGGTCTTCTTCTGTCAGGCCAGCTTTGAAGAGCATGATGCGTGCGGAGTTGGCATGGGTCTCTTCGCCGTTATGGGAGGCGCAGGCCAGAGCCAGTTCTGCATCGTCAAAATCAAGAGCTTCAGCCGCGCCGGATTCCACCATTGGAATTGCCTGAAGAGCTTTAATTGCGGAGCGCGCAAAGATGCCCTGCTCCACGTCACCTGCGCTGAATGCCAGCTTACCATCGGCATCAACAATAGCGATTGAACCACGGTGACGGCTCTCGACAGTGGTGCCACGTGTCACTTCAACGAGTACGGGATTATCCATTCACTCAAACTTCCAAGGGTTGGATTACAGGCTAATTGATTGTTTGCGGAAGGCTGTCAGTCGTCCTTGCCTGACCAAGCAGCTCCGGTTTGTTGTCGTCTGCATACTCTATTTTTGAGCGCAGAGCTACTTTTGCGAATTTGTCTTTATTTTTACGCGTTTTCCCAAGAACCAGAACTGCTTATCAGAGAAGCGACGTCTTCAGTTTGGTGCGAGCCCTTATGAAACCGCCAGTTCTCCCATCCAGACGCGCAATCGACCCAGAGCTTCGTGCAGGACTTCATCCTTTTTGCAGAAACAGAATCGGACGAAGGTTTGCGGGCCTTTGGTGCCGTAAAATGCTGAGATCGGAACGGCGGCAACGCCTGCCTGTTCCACCATTTTCTGGCAAAACTCCACATCATTGCCTTTGAAGCCAAGTGGGGAGAAGTCGCAGGTGACAAAGTAGGTGCCTTCGCACGGCAGCACCTTAAAGCCCATGTCTTCAAGTGGTTTGGAAATCAGGTCACGCTTTGCTCTCAGGTCGTCTTCCAACGAGGTGTAGTAGTCATCTTCTTTGCTCAGGCCGTAGGCGACTGCTTTTTGCAGGTTTGGCGGTGTGGTGAAGGTGATGAACTGGTGCGCTTTGGCAATTGGCTCCAACAGGTTTGGAGCGGCTGTGATGTAGCCGACTTTCCAGCCTGTCAGTGAAAACGTCTTGCCCGCAGAGCCGATGCGGATGCAGCGATCACGCATCCCCGGAAGGGTCATGAGTGGTTTGTGCTTGTCGTCGGAAAAGACGATGTGCTCGTAGACTTCATCGCAGATCGCATAGCAATCAAACTCCAGACACAGGTCTGCAATGAGTTGCAGTTCCTGCGTGGAGAAAACCTTCGCACTTGGGTTCATTGGGTTGTTGAGCAGAATGGCCTTTGTTTTGCTGGAGAACGCTTGGCGCAGTGTCTCTTCGCGCAGCTCCCAGTTTGGTGGCGTTACCTGCACGAAGACCGGAGTGGCGCCTGCCCGTTTGACCAGCGAGAGATAGCAGTCGTAAAGCGGCTCAATCAGGATGACTTCATCGCCCGGCTCAACCAGCGCACAGATGCTGTCTGCCAGCGCTTCAGTGGCACCTGAGGTGACGAGTACTTCGCTCTGCCAGTCTACATCCAGATCATAGAAGCGCTTGTTGTTGTCCGCAACGGCCTGTCGCAACGCCGGGACGCCCAACATAGGCGGGTACTGGTTAGGCCCTTCCATCAAGGTGTCAGCAGCAACCTGTCTCACATCCTGCGGGCCGTCTACATCCGGGAAGCCCTGCCCCAGATTGATGGCCTGATGTTCCATAGCCAGACGCGACATGCGCTCAAATACCGTTGTTTCTATTCCGGTAAATACTGAGTTTGTCGGTTTCATCCAGGGTGCTCCTTGCCTGACACGCTTCTTCGCAGGACGACAAGCTAACGATTAGGCGGCATCCTGCAAAGTCTGCATTAGATGCATTTCCTGCGTATTTCCACATAAAGCGGTTTCATCTATTGCGGATTTTTGTGCTCAACCCGTTTCTCAGGTTTCAGCGATACGCTTTGAAAAATGCAGAAGCACCAGTAGCACCACATGACCCCTCATGCAGTGTTGAACCAGAATTCCCGATAGTCGGGATGAGCAAGGCGGCAGGCAATACCTGCGCTATTTATTAGTAATGTTTCTTCGGCATTGGCTACACGCCTTGCCCGGGCTTTCTTTTAATGAACTACGTCGCCTCTTTTGCCTATAAGGCACGATAGCCGGTTTCCCGGAAAGAAAGTGGCTTATCCAGACACGTTTCCATGCCCGAACAGTTCCTCCGTCTTTGACAGACACATCTGCAAAAGTGGATTTCTCCAACCGGTACATCTGCATCCGTCGCCGCGTGATACCCTATAGTCCTGGGCCCTTCCCCTCAAACCATGCGGTCACGTTTGAAGTTCGGTTCACCGGACCACTGAAAGGTGCGTTACGTCTTCCAACAGCCCAACCCAGCCTACGACAAACTGACGGTCGCTCCGCCAGCAGCCCGTTACGTAGGCATGGGATTAGTATGGGCACGGTTTGTAGCTGGGGGGATAAGTTTTTTTGATTGAGTTGGTGGCATCTGCTCGGCTTTTTCTTCCAAAATCTAGAAGGTGGTGCCTTTGGCTCTGGTTACCGGATCTCCACTCCGTTCCGTCCGGCATGACGGCGGTGATCCAAGCGAACCTGACAGCTCATCCTCAGCCACGCGCTGCAAAAAAGTCCATTGCATCGAGCTTTTAATACAGAGAAGATAGCTAGGTAAATATTGCTTCAACTAGCGGTTTTGATAGCCTCAAACAACATAGTTGAGCTACACACTGAAAGTAACATGCCTGACAAAATTGATTTTTTAGACGAGTACTTTGCCCTTTTTGCAAGGTTCTACAGTCACATGTTTCAGCGGAGTTTTAGCTTCTGTGCCGTTATGAACGCCGCTAACGAGATCAAAGCTGATTTCCAGGGAGCTATTCGCCCTAACAACGCCATATGGAAGCAAATACTCGAATGGCCAGAATGGGTTGCACTTGACAACAAAGTTAAAGAAAATGGGGGAGAAAGCCTCAAGCCGTACTTTGTTATTTGTTACCATTTCACAGAGATCACAAATGCTTTAGCTTTGTTCCAAACCAGTCATACTCTTAACGCAAGCAGTCAACTTCCTGTATTCAGAGACATTGCGAGACACCCAGATATTCTGACTCGCACCTTACTTGATGGTACTTCATCGTTATCAGAACGAATGGATGACCATTTTATTATACTGATACAAGGATTGAAAATTGAAACTCCTATCGAGTTAGCAGGTATTGGAACTTTCGCACCAATTGACGAAGCTACCCAAAATTACAGGCAGTTTTGGTCTAGCCCGCATACCAAAAACCATTTGTATACAGCGTTCTATACAAAATCAGAAACTTTCACAGAAGACGGTTTCATCAAGCGCTTCATGACTTCTCTGCGCCTAATTAAAGAAGGCGACATAAGACTACTTGATATATTAGTTGGGCATAAACACTTTATGCTCCCAATGAGTTACCAAAAAGCCAAACACACTACTGGTGATACAGACTACCTTGAGGAAACAGCAATTTTCGGGGCTCGTCCACCTAAGCTTTTGGAGATTGATAATACCGAGGTGGACACATTTTGCGACCATATGCTTACCTGCCTCCAAGGGCTAACCAAGATGGAAGCCGCCTGCGAGTATTTCAATCATGCGCTGATTGGCCCAAAATCATTACAGATACCAATGTTGTTTTTTGCTCTGGAGGCATGTTTTCCCGACAAAACGGGCGAAAAATCCGAAAAACTCGCAACTTATATTGTCCACTGCCTTGATGAACATAATGATTTGAAAAAAGTCATCCTTCTACATTACAGCTTACGAAGTAGTATTGTGCATGGTGACGAGAAAGAACTTACACGAAATCAAAGGAAACTGGCGTCTGAGTGCAGAAATGTATCTCTAAAAGACGGAGCCAAGCCTGAAATGATTTTGCTAACAAGGCGCATATTTACATTTCTAGCAAGTCAAAAATGGCATCCCAAGAAAGGTGCTAGGAAACTCAGAGCGCAGTTTTCGCCGGCTAGCTGAGGTTCGTTATCTCAAGATTCTAAAGATCTCCTCATTACACTTACTCTCTAATCACGGCACCTCATCACGCAAACTCACACCACAGTCTTCCTCATGTCGTACCTTTACACTTCCCCTCCCCGCACCCCGTGCATGGCTATTATGCGTTGGGGGGATGGTGTTTTTGACGATATTCCCGTATAAGCGCGTCAAAAGGGAGACAAAAACCGCTCAAATTTTAGCGGTGTCCTGGCTGAATAGCTCTTGTCCTTGAGCAGGAAACCTCTTGGTTTCACACGGACTTCACAGTGCGTGCCTAGGATTTGCCCACTACTTTAAAACAGTACCAAGAATCCCATTGGAGGTGCTACTTGCATTCGTCCTCGAAGGCGCACGCGCCCGAAAAGACTGGCTTTACAGCCAATACTATTAAGGTTGAGCTCCTCTCCGGGCTTACCGTTGCTCTTGCTCTGGTTCCAGAAGCTGTTGCATTCGCATTTGTTGCTCAGGTTGAACCGCTTGTAGGTCTGTACGCGGCCTTCATCGTCGGCATTATTACTGCTGTTTTCGGTGGTCGTCCGGGCATGATCTCTGGTGCAACCGGCGCGCTTGCCGTTGTTATGGTCTCACTCGTAGTGACCTACGGCGTGGAATACCTGTTTGCGACCGTTGTGCTGATGGGTATCCTTCAGCTGATCTTCGGCGTGATGCGCTGGGGTAAGTTCATCCGCATGGTGCCGCATCCAGTTATGCTTGGGTTTGTGAACGGCCTTGCGATCGTGATCTTTCTTGCGCAAATGGGCCAGTTCCAGACCGTTGATGAAGTGACTGGCACAGCAAGCTGGCTTGCAGGCATGGACCTGACGTTGATGCTTGGTCTTGTTGCATTGACCATGGCTGTGATCTGGTATCTGCCAAAGCTGACCAACGCTATTCCTGCTCCGCTTGCAGCTATTGTTGTTGTTTCTGTGATCGTGATTGGCCTTGGGCTCAACGTTCAGACCGTTGGCGATCTGGCTCCGATTTCTGGTGGCCTGCCTGAATTCCACATCCCTATGGTTCCACTGAACCTTGAGACGCTGCAGATCATCCTGCCATACTCCATCATTCTTGCTGCAATCGGCCTGATTGAAAGCCTTTTGACGCTGAACCTTGTTTCTGAAATGACAGATACACGCGGTGGCGCCTCCAAAGAGTGTCTTGCTCAGGGTGCAGCAAACGTTGTGACTGGCTTCTTCGGCGGCATGGGTGGTTGTGCGATGATTGGTCAGTCGATGATCAACGTGAAATCCGGTGGCCGGACACGCCTTGCAGGTATTGCGGCAGCGCTGTTTTTGCTCAGCTTCATTCTGTTTGCCTCTTCGCTGATTGAACAGATTCCGCTGGCAGCGCTGGTTGGTGTGATGTTCATGGTGGTGATTGGTACCTTTGCGTGGAACACCTTCAAGATCCTGCACAAGATTCCACGAACTGATGCGATTGTTATTGCGCTGGTGACTGGTGTGACTGTGTATTCTGACCTTGCTGTTGCTGTTGTGGTTGGCGTGATTGTTTCTGCGCTGGCTTATGCATGGAACGCATCCAAGCGTATTGATGCACACACAACAACCAACTCTGAAGGCCAGAAGATCTACAAGCTGGAAGGCCCGCTGTTCTTTGGCTCTGCTGCTGGTTTCCAGGAGATCTTTGATCCTCAGTCTGACCCGGATGATGTGATTGTTGACTTCATCAATTCCCGCGTGGTGGACCATTCCGGTTTGCAGGCAATTGATGCACTGGCAACGCGCTATGAGCAGGTTGGCAAGACCCTGCATCTGCGTCACTTATCTCCGGATTGTAAAGACCTGCTGCACAAAGCTGGCAGCATGGTTGAGGTCGCCGTTCTGGAAGATCCGCATTACGGCATTGCAGTTGATTATGATGCAGAGATGCAAGAGACCAAGCCAGCCACAAGCTGATGCAGGTTTCCTAAGCTGATACAGAAAAGGCGGAGCACACTGGCTCCGCCTTTTTTATTCGCTCAAACGGGTTGGTTTATCCGCGCTGGCCTTGTCCCTTGCCGTAACCATGACCGTGGCCACCTTTGCGGTCCTTCTGGCCTTTGCGCCAGTCTTTCTTCATCTTCGTGAAGTCTGCAGAGGTGATGACGCCGTCGTTGTTACGGTCCATGCGTTTCATCATCTGAGCAGTTGGTGCAAAGAACTCTTCCTGTGTGACTTTCAGGTCGCCGTTAGCATCCAGACGCTGGAAGGAACGAACGTACATCGGCTCTTTGAATTCAGCTGCGATGGTTCTGAAACCAGCCAGATCAACCGGGCCATTTGCGAAGAGCTGGTCAGCGAGTTTGCTCAGTTCATCCTTGGAGATCTGGCCGTTCTTGTCCAGATCAACCTTGGCGAACATTGCGCCCATCATTTCGCCGCGCATGCCTTTGCCGCCATGCTTGCCAAAGCTCATCATGCCCTGATCGCGAGGGCCATCACCCCAGCCACCTTTGCCTTGTTTGCCGCCTTGCTTACCGTCGCGGGGGCCTTTCTGCCAGCCGTCCTTGCCTTGTTTGCCATCACGTGGGCCATCGCCCCAGCTGCCTTTGCCGCCCTTGCCGTCCTGCATCTTGGCCATACGGTCGCCCATGCGCTTTTTCATCTTGTCCATGCGCGCAGTCATGCGTTCTGCCTGATCAAGGAACTCTTCGCGGGTCACCTGACCGTCGCCGTTGCTGTCAAAGCGCTGGAAGATGCGGACTGAACGGTCCTTGCTGCGCTCGGATGAACGATCTGCTGCGAAGACTTTCCATTCTTCCAGAGTGATTGCGCCGTCGCCAGCTGTGTCTGCTTTTGCAAAGTCTGCTTTGCGTTTTGCTTCAATCTCAGCTGTGGTGACTGAGCCGTCCTTGTTTGCGTCAAAATTTGTAAAAAACTGGGAAGACATCTTCTTACCAAAGCTTCCGCCAAAACCTGGAGCAGCCATGGCAGGAGACAGAGCGGTACCAGCAATCAATGCAGCTACAGAGCCAGCCATAATCGTTTTGAAATTCATCATGTCGTGTTCTCCTAAAAATCAAAGCCTAAAACGAGGGGAAGGTTTGTGTGAGTGTGCTTCGATAAACAGAAGATAGGAGCGAACTGTCGCAAAACTACACCAGAAAACACGCTGTTTTGTCACAGTATTTGCCAGAATATCGGGTTGGGACAGTTTGATACATTTTTGGGTACAGAGAACCTTTCGCAGGCCCCGGGAATACGGCATAAGTTAGGCATCGCATACTATATGGTCTTTCACAGGTAATGGGAGACGAGACTTACAGCGAGGATGCATGTCTCAGAGTACAGCACATATTCTTATCGTCGATGATCATCGGGATATCCGGGAGAGCCTTGCCCGGTATCTGACGAAGAATAATATGCGTACGACCGTGGCAGAAAGTGCAGCTGCTGCACGTAAGACTCTGAGAAACTCCTCCATTGATCTTGTGGTGCTGGACATCATGATGCCGGGTGAAGACGGTTTGTCACTCTGCCGGCATCTGGTGGAGACCAATCAGGCCCCTGTGATCCTGCTGACAGCGATGGCTGAAGATACAGACCGCGTTGTGGGCCTAGAGATTGGTGCAGATGATTATGTGACCAAGCCCTTCAACCCGCGTGAGCTGCTGGCCCGCATCCGCGCTGTGCTGCGCCGTGCCACCAGTGTTCCGCGGGAACGTGACCCTATCGATACAGAAAAACTGGCGTTTAACGGCTGGGTTCTGGATACTGCACGGCGAGAACTGATTGATCCGGAAGATGTGAGCGTGCCTCTGTCGTCCGGTGAGTTTCAGTTGCTGCTGGCGTTTTTGAAGCGGCCCCGTGTTGTGCTGTCCCGCGAGCAACTGCTTGATCTGACCTCAGGCCGCTCACTGGGGGTGTTCGACCGGTCTATCGACAATCAGGTTTCCCGCTTGCGCCGGAAAATCGAGATTGATCCCAAAAATCCGGAGTTGATCAAAACTGTCTGGGGGGGCGGTTACACCTTTACCGGTGAAGTCAAAGAAGTCACCCAATGAAATTTCTCAGATACCTGATCCCCCGCCGTCTTGCTCCCCAGCTCATCTTGCTGCTGCTGGCTGCGCTTATCTTTTCGCAGGTCGTCAGCTTTGTTCTGCTTGGACGAGAGCGTCAGGTGGCGCTTGCCAATCTTGCCCGCGATAATGCCTTGTGGCGCACTGCGAATGTGGTGAAGCTGCTGGAAGCGACGCCGCCGCGCTTGCAGAAGCAGGTTCTGCGTACGGTCTCTAACACACGCACGCGCTTTTCGATTGGAGACACTCCGGTCGTCGCCGAAACGGGTGGTGATGAAAGCATGGAAGCTCGGCTTGCCGACTACCTGAAGCGCAAGCTGGATCATGACCGACAAGCCCGTGTTGCCGTTATCTACAATGAGCGTTTTCAAGAAGAGAAGTGGCGTGAGCGGTCTTCTCCGCCTCCAGATGGGCGTGAGCGATCTTCTCATGGTTCCATGCAGGCGATGCATGACCGCCGCGATGATTATTTCAAAAAATACCGCTGGTTTTCTCTCAAGGGCGTCCAGCTCTTTGCTGCCATTGAGCTGAAGAATGGCCAGTGGCTCAACATCGAGAGCAACTTCCGGCTTCCGAAGCCCTCGTTTGTACCGATATTGCTGCCGATCGTCATTATGGCCTTGCTGACCATTTTGATCATCTGGGTCTCTGTGTACCGCCTGACAAAGCCACTTCGAACGCTGGAAGCGGCTGCCAATGATCTTGGCCGTGGTGCCGATGTGAAGCCGCTGAAAGAAGCAGGTCCTGCCGAAGTGCAGGCTGTGACGCGCTCGTTCAACCAGATGCAGGAGCGATTAACACGGTTTATCTCTGACCGTACCCGCATGCTGGCGGCGATCAGCCATGATTTGCGTACCCCGATCACCTCACTGCGTATTCGTGCCGAGTTTATTGATGATGATGAAGACCGGGAGCGCATGATCGCCACGCTGGATGAAATGCAGGCAATGGTGGAGGAAACGCTTGCCTTTACCCGTGAAGATTCCAAGCAGGAAGAGCTGCGTTCTGTCGACCTTGGCGGTTTGCTGGAGAGCATCGCCAATGATCAGGAGGACATGGGCAACCATGTGAGCGTTGAGGCACACGACCGTGTTGTGCTGAAGTGTCGTCCGATGTCTCTTAAACGTGCTTTCCAGAACCTGATTGGCAATGCAATCCGTTATGGCGAGCAGGCTGAGGTTTCGTTCCGAGTTGACGAGGCTCATGCGGAAGTTCGTATTGCAGACAAAGGTCCGGGCATCCCGCAGAACCGCCTTGAAGATGTGTTCGAGCCGTTTGTTCGTCTGGAAGAATCCAGAAATGAAGAAACAGGTGGCATCGGTTTGGGCCTTGCGATCACACGCAGCATCATTCATGCGCAAGGCGGTACAATCCGCCTTGAGAATGACGAGGAAAACGGCCTTGTCGCAATTGTGAGACTACCGCTTTAAGGCGGCTTTTCCTTGCCTTGAAGGCCGCTAATCGCCAGGCCATTTTTGTGGGCCTGTACCTGCCCTCTGGGTTGCCTTTGCCGTTTTTCGTCGACAAACCGTTCCAGCTTTTTTCGAAAAATGTTTTAAGGATTGCCTTACCTTGACACCACCTGATGCCTCACGGTGAGTGTCGTGCGCTCGTCATGGCTCTGCATAACAACAAAAAGCAGAGAACAATGACAAAGCAACAAGCCATAAAGACGGAACCTGGGGTAGACGGAGCGGCTTCAGCAGAAGTACTCGCCAGCAGTTTGGCTAAAAAGGGGTACAAAGCCATTGGGCGTTACTATTCCAAATCGGACTGGAAACGCCTGACACAAACAGAAGCACAACAGCTTATTGCTGCCGGACTGACCGTTTTTACCGTTTACGAAGATGCGAACAATTCAGCTGCACAATTTAGTAGTGAAACGGGGACTGCCCAGGCGCAGGAAGCAATGCGGCAGGCCCAAACCGTGATCCGCCAGCCCAAGGGGACAGCCATCTATTTTGCGGTAGACTATGATGCTTCAGAACAAGACCACGACCAGCATATCCGCCCCTATTTTGAAGCGATCAATCAAGCATTTTCAGAGGCTGGCTCACCCTACAAAGTCGGGGTCTATGCCAATGGCCTGATCAATCAGAAACTTTTAGACGACAAGTTGGTGGACTTTACGTGGCTGAGCCAATCAACCGGATTTAGAAACTATCAGGAATTTAAGGATTCCAACAAATGGAACATCCTACAAGGCCCGCCGGTTCGTATCTCAGGAACTGACTTTGACAGTGATACGATGAATCTGTCCCAAGGCAGCTTCGGAGGTTTCACACACCTCGTGCCACAGGGCGACACCTGAGCTTTACTCTGGGTTTAGACATGGTGCGCTTATCTACATTCACGCACCATGCTCTTAATCTCTATATGCAGGTATATTCCTGCCCGAAGACCGGAGCTGCTTTCGGGAATACACTCAAACTATGTGTTTTAAGCAGAAACGCCGAATTTGGCTTTTGCTTCCAAACGGCGTTTGTGCAGCACTGGTTCGGTGTAACCGCTTGGCTGGACGCGGCCCTTGAACACCAGATCGCAAGCGGCCTGGAAGGCGACGGAGTTGTCGAAGTCCGGTGCCATATTGTGGTAGGCCGTATCGCCCGCGTTCTGCTCATCCACCACAGCGGCCATACGCTTCATGATCTCCATCACTTGCTCTTTTGAGCAGACATTGTGATGCAGCCAGTTGGCGATGTGCTGGGAAGAGATGCGGCAGGTGGCACGGTCTTCCATCAAAGCAACATTGTGGATGTCCAGCACCTTGGAACAACCAGTACCGTGTTCTACCCAGCGGACAACATAACCAAGGATGCCTTGTGCGTTGTTTTCAACTTCTGACCTGATGTCTTCCGGCGTCCAGTTTGGATTGGTCGCAACCGGAATGGACAGGATGTCGTCCAGCTTTGCAGGCTCGCGGCTTGCCAGTTCTTCCTGAACGGCTGGCACACAGACCTGATGGTAGTGCATGGCATGCAATGTTGCTGCGGTTGGAGATGGAACCCATGCGGTGTTGGCACCCGCTTTTGGATGACCGATCTTCTGCTCCAGCATAGCGTGCATAAGATCCGGCATGGCCCACATGCCTTTACCGATTTGTGCATGCTCTCTCAAGCCGCAGGCAAGACCGGTGTCTACGTTGTGGTTCTCATAAGCGTTGATCCATGCTGCTTGCTTCATGTCCGCCTTGCGGATCATCGGGCCAGCTTCCATGGAGGTATGGATTTCATCACCAGTGCGATCAAGGAAGCCGGTGTTGATGAAGCAGACACGGGCTTTAGCTGCGCGAATGCACTCTTTGAGGTTGACCGTGGTGCGGCGTTCCTCATCCATGATGCCCATTTTCAGGGTATTGCGCGGCAGTTCCAGAACATCTTCAACACGGCCAAACAGCTCGTTTGCGAAGGTGACTTCTTCCGGGCCATGCATCTTTGGTTTCACGACATAGACCGAACCAGACACAGAGTTCATGTTGCGGGCTGTTGCGCCTGTGCGCAGGCCAATGTCGTGTACTGCGCAAAGGGCTGTCACCATGGCATCCATGATGCCTTCGAAGACCTCATTGCAATCCTGATCAAGGATTGCAGGGTTGGTCATCAGATGGCCGACGTTGCGCACCAACATCAGGGAACGCCCTTTCAGAGCCAGTGCATCGCCCTGTGCATCTGTATAGTGGCGGTCTGCATTCAAAGTACGGGTGAAGGTTTTGCCACCCTTGGCGACTTCTTCCTTCAGATCACCATTCATCAAGCCCAGCCAGTTGCGGTAGGCCAGTGCTTTGTCTTCCCCATCCACGGCAGCAACAGAGTCTTCGCAGTCCATGATGGTGGAGATGGCAGATTCCAAAATGATGTCGCTGATACCAGCTTTGTCTGCAGCACCAATCGGGCTGGTGCTGTCAAACAGAACATCAAAGTGCAGGCCGTTTTTCTGCAGCAGGATAGAGGTTGGCGCGTCTTTATCGCCTGCATAGCCAACAAATCCGAGAGGGTCCTGAAGGCCAGCCATATCTTCATTTTCAAGGGTCAGCGCCAGAGAACCACCCATAATGGCGAACTCTTTGACATCAGCCCAACTGCCTTCATCCAGTGGCAGAGCTTCATCCAGTTTTTTGCGTGCGTAGGTGATCACTTCTGCGCCGCGCTTCTCATCGTACCCGCCTGCTTGTGGGGTGGTCCCCATTGCATCGGTTCCGTAGAGCGCATCATACAGGGAGCCCCAGCGTGCATTGGCAGCATTGAGGGCGTAGCGCGCATTCATGACTGGTACAACGAGCTGAGGGCCAGCGATCTCTGCAATTTCCGGGTCTACGTTGTCTGTCTCAACTTCAAAGCTGTCCCCTTCTGGCAGGAGGTAGCCAAGCTCTTTGAGGAATGCCTTGTAGCTCTCAAGATCAATGGTACCGGGATTGGCTTTATGCCAGTCGTCGATCTTGGTCTGGATGTCTTCACGGATTTGAAGCAGCTCGCGGTTCTTCGGTGTCAGATCCTTGATGATCTGCGAAAAGCCCTCCCAGAACTGTTCGGATGACACTCCAGTTCCCGGAAGCGCTTCGTTTTCGATGAAGTTATGGAGCTCCGGTGAAACCTGTAGTGATGCAACACTTACTCTTTGCGACATGGGTCCCCCTCGTATTGTCATTTTTTAGCAGGATATGCCGTCACTTCCTGCCGCTGAGTTTTTCAGATCAAACCCTTGCAAATTCAATCTCAAGTTTCAATGCATCAATTCGTTTCCGGCTCTTTCAAAACACAGGTGATTGAATGGCAGGCTTTGGTCACGCGGTCTAATGCTTTGATTTTGGGTGGGTTTGTCTGCACTTCACAGTGACATGTCGGGCAAAAGGGCATACTTGACGAAACCTCTACAGCCCTTGCGGAAATTCACCTTGCATTTGATAGGGGGACGGTGAAGGGTGACAGTTCCTTTTCAGCGGTGCCTCCTGCCCGCTCACCGACGGACTTTTTACATGCCTTTTCTCACCCCTCTGTACAGCAGGCCAATGCTGCTTCTGGTGTTGACCACACTCATGTGGAGCGGCAACGCCGTGGCGAGCCAGCTGGCTGTGGGGCATGTTTCGCCTATGGTGATCGTGTTCTTGCGGTGGGGGATTGTGGCTGCGCTCATGAGCCTGATTGCCTGGCGGGATCTTGTTGCCTCCTGGGCGGACATCCGCCCTCACCTGATCAGCATCGCTTTGATGGCCGCGTTCGGATTCTCCGGCTTCAATGGCCTGTTCTATCTAGCAGCTCACAACACCACGGCGGTGAACATGGGCATCTTGCAGGGCTCCATTCCGATGATCGTCGTGATTGGCGCTTACTTTCTGTTTGGCGCACGGGTGACGCTTATCCAGTTCATCGGCATTTTGCTGACGTTGCTTGGGGTTTTTGTTGTGGCCAGTCAGGGCAGCATTCAGGTTCTGCTCAACTTGCACATTAACCCGGGTGATGCGCTGATGCTTGTTGCTGCGGTGTTTTATGCTGGATACACGCTGGCTTTGAGAAACCGACCCAAGGTCCCTGCACTCGCCTTTTTTGCGGTGATGGCCTTTGTGGCTTCCCTGGTGTCACTGCCGATGCTGGCCGTTGAATACAGTCAGGAGACGTTGGTCTGGCCTTCGCTGCAGGGCTGGTTGGTTATTTTGTACATCTCTCTTTGCCCTTCCTTCCTTGCCCAAATTTTCTATATGCGCGGAGTGGAACTGATTGGTCCTAACCGGGCTGGTGTCTTTGTTAATCTGGTTCCGGTGTTTGCATCGGTGATGGCAATTGTGCTGCTTGGGGAAGTGTTTGCGTTTTATCACGGCGCTGCTCTGGCGCTGGTGCTGGGTGGCATCTGGATTGCAGAGAAGTTTGCCTGGGAGAAGCGGGCCAACAAGGCGAAAGCCTGATCCTTTTGCAACAGACAGGTGCATTACTCACAGACTTCAAAGTCTACCATTTCAGTAGACTTTGTTTTTGTGCTAAGTAACGCGAAAGTGTTGTTGTGTCGTGTTCAGCCAACTGTCAGCCAAACATGCGCGCCTCGTAACTATAAGTTTCAGCGTATCCATTTCGGAAATTCAATTCCACTTTCCGGATATGCGCAGTCGTAGATCCAGAGGTTTTGCAGGCAGTGTCCACCGGTCTATCGCCCTCAGATATTCCCACTTTCGAAACAGCGGGCATTCCCGCACGTTTTGCAGGCCTCATTAAGGCTGCTCTACCTGAAGGTGGTGAGCTGGTTGCTGCGCGGGCAATCACCGCGCCTGCACCACACGTGGTGGCTGCAGAGCTGCGGGAGTTTTCCGGTTTTGACAGCAACTTCGGTCTGGTTGCAAAGCGCATGATTGACTACATCAAGGAAGATCGCGGCGCACCGACGACAAAGATTGCCGCAAGCCTTGCCCTGAAGACAATCTGCCAGATCCTGCTCAACCGGATTTCGGTCAGTTACCTGCTGAGTGGCCGTGCACCCCGCATTGATGAACTGCGGTTTGTCCTGCATGGCAAGGCCCCCTGGGTGGAGATATTCTTTGACCCTCGCCTTTCGGAAGAGGATTTCGAGCTTAATCCGGACCAGGGCCCTGCGGAGCTGTTCGCACTTTCCATTTGCTTCGAAGAGATCATTCAGGTCTTCCACCGGGAGCTGGGGCGGCGAAAAGTGGCGCCTTCGGTGTTTTATTCCACCGTGGCTGTTTCCATCATATCGCCGTTTCTTGTCTTGCGACGCCATGGTGCAAAACCATCAGATGTGGCGAGCCTGATGCGTGCCTATCTTGCGAGCCTTGGGAAGAAGATCAATGGCGGGATTGTCTGGCGTCAACGCCAGCAGGAGGGGTTGACGGAGTATGCTCCGCGGCGCAAAGCGTGCTGCCTGAAGTATGTTCTGCCATCCAAACCGCATTTGTGCTCCACCTGCTCGCGAAGCACTGAGACAACCTTCTTTGATGAAGTGGATGGGCCTGCGGGCGGCCATTCCTTGCCGGATGGCCGCTGACCTGCAGCTTATTTGGTTGCGGTTTGCTTGCCGATATCCGGCAGAGTCACGATACGGTTTCCACGCAAATCACTGGCACAGATGATGAAGCCCTGCTCTTCCATATGGGTGAGCAGCCAACGCGCTCTGCCCGGTGAGCGGGTACCATACGCTTTCGCGATGTCCAGATCTGCCGGGCACGGCTCATCTGCAAAGGCAGCTTTGGCCAGCAGGAGATAGACGCCGCGCATTTCTTCTGGCAGCTGTCCAGCAATCACTTCTGCTTGCTGCCAATCACCTTCTTCGACTTCTTTTTTATCGACACCAGCACGGGCCACGGAAAGAAACTTACGGAACTTGGCAAGATCCTGAGACTTCAACCGATCAATGCGGCAGCGGACCTGAAAATCCTGATAGAGCTGGGAGACCGGTGCGAAGGCAGCTTCAGGGTCTTCAAGGATCTTGGCGATGATCTCCTGATACTGCTGGTTCTTCTCTTCCAGATTGAAGAGGTCTTCCGGCTCAGCTTCAACAACTTCCTTATGCTGTGCCTGCATGTTGCTGGCAGCTGTTTGTGACAGCTGTAGCATAACGTCTTTTGCAGAAGGCGCGGCCACACGGTTGTTGTGCAGCACCGGGTCATTGTCCGTTGCTGTGAAGATCAGTTCAGCAGCTGTTTCAACTGGCTGGTTTGGCATTGGCATCAGCTTTGGCGAGCCACCACGGCTGCCCGTGACAACTTCGCCAATCACCACCTTTTGCGGTCGGCGGGTCATTGCCGGGCCGAGGGAGATGAACTGTCCGCGCTCAAGGTTACGGAACTGCTCTGCCTGACGCCGGTCCATGCCGAGCAAGTCGGAGGCGCGGGCCATGTCAATATCAAGGAAGGTACGGCCCATCAGGAAGTTGGAGGCTTCCGCAGCCACGTTCTTGGCAAGCTTTGCCAGACGCTGGGTGGCGATGATGCCTGCCAGACCACGCTTACGACCACGACACATGAGGTTGGTCATGGCCATCAGGGAAAGGCGGCGGGCTTCTTCGCCGTAATCACCAGAGGCGGAAGGCGCAAACAGCTGGGCTTCATCCACGACGACCAGAACCGGATACCAGTATTGGCGATCGGAATCGAACAAGCCGTTCAGGAAGGCAGCTGCGGCTTTGAGCTGCTTGTCCGGCTCCAGATGTTCCAGGTTGAGAATGACGGAAATGCGGTGCTGGCGCACGCGGGCGGCGATCATGGTGAGTTCGCGATCATTCATGGTCGCCTCAATCACCACATGCCCAAACTCATCTGCCAGCGAGACAAAGTCGCCTTCCGGGTCAATCACCACCTGTTGCACCCATGGCGCGCTTTGCTCCATCAGGCGGCGTAGCAGGTGCGATTTGCCCGAGCCGGAGTTTCCCTGCACGAGTAGTCGCGTTGCAAGCAATTCTTCAAGATCGACAACAGAGGAGGTGCCATTAGGTTTGACACCCATTTCGATGCTGACCGTCATTCAAAATCTCTTGTTGCGCCTCGCAAGAGGCAGGTGATTAACCGGGTATCGGCAATAAACGTTTTTTAAAGTGCGCTTCGGTTCGCTTCTCAGATTTTGACGCTGGCAAGAACCAACGCTTACAAACCCGAAAATGGCATCGACTGCTGCTTGGGAAGTCAGCGCAAAATCTCCGATTCTAGGGAAAATTGCAAAGAAGCTGTTTCGCTTTCGCGGTCTTTCCCACAGAGCCCAAAGGGTCCTTCAAACCAGAGCAGCTTCTTTTGGGAAGCCGAGAGAGGCAATGCCACATCTGGGCGAGACTGGCAATTGGATATGCCCGATTTCCAAGGGCATGACCTTCAGAATTGAGAATTGCCCAGTAAATGACCAGATTGCAACTTAGTTACAGTTGAGTTTACGAGCTTGGACCTGCATTATGGAAGAGGGTATATATTGGATTAATTGGGGGATTGTCCGCGGATGAGGGAAGAAACCTACGCAGAACGAGTGGTTGACGGCGTCATCCACGTTGCGGGCATTGCGTTTGGAGCTGCTGCGACAACAGCCTTTGTTATGGTCTTGTGGGCAGCGGATGATTATGCTCGGCAAATCAGCATCTACATATATGCTGGTACGCTGTTGGCGATGCTTGTCTGCTCTGCGACCTACAATATTTTGCAGAAAGATAACAAGATTGGCATCCTGCGCCGTCTGGACCATTCCGCAATCTATTTCCTTATTGCCGGTACCTACACTCCCCTATGCCTGATGGTTCTTGGCGGGTGGCTTGGGATTTCCATGCTCGTCGGGATCTGGATTTGTGCGGTGGCGGGTGCGGCCATCAAGATCTTGCACATTACTTCCATGGATAAGCTGGCTGTGCCTATTTATCTGGCGATGGGCTGGGTGAGCTTCTTTGCAATCGTTCCTATTTACAATGAGCTATCCCTGGCAGGCTTCACGCTGCTTGCGACCGGTGGTGGCCTCTATACGGTTGGCACCCTGTTTTACATCTGGAAGAACCTGCCATTCCAAAACGCAATCTGGCACGGTTTTGTGTTGTCAGCAGCGGCCTGTCATTTTGCGATGATCATGGTAGATGTGGCCTTGCCCGGCTTGGCCTGACCTACTCGCTCAAGACCGAGGATGGGGACAGCAGTCCCCTTCCCCAAATCGCCTGGTATCAGACACTGCCCTCAGTCTCAACGACCAGCACACGCGCCTCACCATGAGGCTGTGCTATATGTTCAGTGCCGATTGAAGCATAGAAAATATCGCCTGTGTTCAATAGAGCGGAGAGTTCCTCGCCGTTTTGGCGATACTTCATCTCCACGCATCCAGACAGTACGACAAACACTTCCTCCCCCTCATTCACGTGCCATTTGTAGGGCTGATCCGTCCAATGCAGCCGTGTGGTAATGTCATTCATGTTGGCAATCTGCTGTGCACCCCAGGCTTTGTCTGCCGTAAAGTCAGAGCTTCTGATCACTGTCGCCATTGCGCTGTTCCCTCATAAAACCATCCAGAAATATCCGCTGATCCTATTGATTTTAAGGGTTTAATATTTAACAGTGTAGTTTCAAATTCCGCCAATGTGACCTAGCTTTGTGCCAGTGGCCTTGGGCTTTGCGTAGATCCCTTTTGCTTTTCACATTTGGTTTTTCTCATAGCATTTTTCATTTTCGGAGTTCTTCATGACAGATACTGCCTCCAACCTGGTTCCGGTTTTTGACGGCCATAACGATACGCTGCTCTCGTTGGAGCGTCGGTCAAATACTCCCAAGGAACGCAGTTTCTTTGAGGAGGCTGGTCACGATCACATCGATCTGCCACGCGCCCGCAAAGGCGGTTTTGCTGGTGGGCTGTTTGCCATGTTTACCCCTTCTGTGCGAGCCAAACCGAAGGAAGGTAAAGAGGTTGACTTCAAAAGCCCTGAGCATTTCAAAGGCGTGTCCCAACAGGAAGCGCTGGATTATACTCTGAAGCTTCTTGATATTGCAGAGGACCTTGAAGCCGAGGGGAATGGTGAGGTGAAGATCTGCCGTTCAACTGTTGCAATCAAGGAGGCAATGGCAGCTGAGCAACTGGCGATGATGCTGCATGTTGAAGGCGCCGAGTGCATCGATAAGGACTTTGAAGCGCTGGAGCTGCTGTATAATCGCGGTTTGCGCTCTATCGGTCCTGTATGGAGCCGTGAGACTATCTTCGGATATGGCGTGCCGATGGAGTTTGAGCACAGCCCAGACATTGGTCCGGGTCTTACTGATGTGGGTAAAGAGCTGGTGCGCCAGTGTAATCACCGTAAGATCCAGCTGGACGTGTCTCACTTGAATGAGAAAGGCTTTTGGGATCTGGCCAAGATCACCGACAAGCCGATCGTGGCGAGCCATTCCAACGTGTTCAAGATCTGTCCAATGAGCCGGAACCTGACAGATAAGCAACTTGATGCGATTGCTGAATCCAAGGGACTGGTGGGTATCAACTTTGCGGTCTTCTTCCTGCGTCCTGATGGACAGCTGAACTCTGACATGCCTTTAGACGTGATCCTGCGCCATGCGGACTATCTGATCAACAAACTGGGTGAAGATGGTGTTGCGCTTGGGTCAGACTACGACGGCTGTCTGGTTGCCAACGACATCAAGGATGTGGCTGGTTTGCCAAACCTGATCGAAGCCTTCCGCAAAGCAGACTTCGGTGAGGACCTGATCGCCAAGATCGCGCACAAGAACTGGATCAGCGTTTTGGAGCGAGCGGGGATTTAATTCCCCTTCCTTGCCGCGAAGATGTGAAAAATGGGTTGGCATGTCAGTCAAACAGGCCAGCCCGTGAGCGGCTTTAGCTCCTTGAGCACAAAGTTGCTTTCCATAGCTTTAATGCCCGGAAGGCGCCGTAGGATGTTCATCGAGAATTCGGCATACGCATCAAGATCTTCGCAAACCACTTGCAGCACGAAATCAACTCCCCCTCCGACTGAGTAGCAGGCAATGACCTGCTCAAGCTTCAGCACAGCCTTTTCAAACTCCACGGCCTGTTCTGCATTGTGCGCGTCAATCTGGATCATCACGACAACGAACACACCAAGGCCCAGAGTTTTTCGATCCAGACGAGCGGCGTAATTACTGATCACCCCTTCCTGCTCTAACCGTCTGACGCGCCGCCAGCATGGCGAGGTGGACATACCCACCTTTTCGGCAAGCTCAGTATTTGAAAGGCGTCCCTCCTTCTGCAAAACCTGAAGGATTTTCCTATCTGCGGCATCCAGCTGAACAGCTTTCTTTTGTTGCCCACTACTTTCAAGAGACATTTTGCACTCCTATTGGTAGACTATACCTAACTTTGGCTATTTTCAGGTAGCACCTACCTATATATCGCTCATTTTAGGGTAAGATAGATCAACCTTCTCTTCTGCATCCAGATATTGTCCCCATAAAGGAGACAAGGATGCTTACTAATCAAATCAAGAAACAACCACTTCGAGGTGAACAGGATTTCCGGCTTGCGATTGTGGCAGACCCGGATCTACCTACGGGTCTGCTCGCAAATACGGTCGGGGCTATATCAATTGGGATTGGAACAGAAAACACCGGGTTGGCCGGAGTAACTTTAACGGACCGTGAGGGTGTATCCTTCAAATGCAGTGCGGATCGTCCCGTCCCTATCCTGCAGGCCAATATCGATCAAATGCAGAACTTATTGACGAAGTCCTCCGCACACCTTGACGAAATTACTCTGGTTGTCTTTCCCGCCTTTGCCAGATCAATCCATTCTTTCGCTGAGTATGACGCTCTGGTGCCTACGCAGGCTCTGAAGACAGAGAAGATAGACGGGATCGGGATTTGTGGTCCAAGCAAACTGGTGCGCTCACTTGTGGGAGCGCTCAAGCTGTTAAGATAGTTTGAGTGCAAACGATGCGGTGCACTTTGACAGTGAACCTCTCACGCCTCATGCAAAAACCCCGGCGCGTTGCACCGGGGTTTTCAATTTTAAAAGCTTTGATCGCTTAGCTTCAAGCTGGCTTCAACGCAGCAGCTTCGAGCAGTTCTTTGGTGTAGTCTTCTTTCGGGTTGGAGAAGATTTCTTCTGCCAGTCCCTTTTCAACCACTTCACCCTTCTGCATCACCATCACAGTATCGGACATGGCGCGAACCACGGCCAGATCGTGAGAGATGAAGAGATAGGTCAGGCCATGCTCTTTTTGCAGGTTGCGCAGAAGCTCAACCACCTGCTTTTGCACGGTACGGTCCAACGCGGAGGTTGGTTCGTCCAGCACAACAAGCTTTGGATTGAGGATCATGGTGCGTGCAATCGCGATACGCTGACGCTGACCACCAGAGAACTCGTGTGGGTAGCGGTTGCGCATGGCTGGGTCCATGGACACTTCTTCAAGCGCCTGGATAGCCCGCAGATCACGTTCCTTGGCTGAAAGCTGAGGCTCATGCACCAACAGACCTTCGGTGATGATCTGGCCCACGGTCATACGCGGAGACAGAGACCCGAACGGATCCTGGAAGATGAGCTGCATTTCTTTACGAAGCGGCTGCATCTTCTTTTTGGCTGCACCGGTGATGTCGTTTCCGAGGTAAACAACACGGCCACCTGCTGTTGGCAGAAGCTGAAGCACAGCACGGCCCAGAGTGGATTTACCGGAGCCGGACTCGCCTACGATGCCGAGTGTCTGGCCTTCACGCACTTCCATGGAAATGTCGTTTACAGCGCGCAGGACGTGATTTGGTTTGAGGAAACCAGTTTCGGTTTCAAACTCAACGCGCACGTCCTTTGCATCCAGAACAATCGGGTTGGTGTCAGGTACAACGGCTTTAGAACCGGTTGGCTCTGCATCCAGCAGCATCTTGGTGTAGTCGTGCTGAGGATTACCAAAGATTTCTTTGGTGTTGCCCTCTTCAACAACTTCACCGGACTTCATCACATACACACGGTCGGAGATGCGCTCAACGATACCCAGATCGTGGGTGATGAACACAACTGCCATGCCGAGGCGTTTTTGAAGATCTGCCATCAACTCAAGAATCTGAGCCTGAGTGGTCACGTCCAACGCAGTGGTTGGCTCATCCGCGATCAGGATATCCGGATCGTTTGCGAGCGCCATCGCGATCATGACACGCTGGCGCTGACCGCCAGACATCTCATAGGGGAACGCCTTCACTTTACGTGCCGGCTCAGGAATACCCACGAGTTCCAGAAGCTCTACAGCGCGCTTTTTAGCTGTTGCCCAGGTGTATTCCCCGTGCTCAACCATTGGCTCACAGAGCTGGCGCTCAATGGAGTAGAGCGGATCCAGAGAGGTCATCGGCTCCTGGAAGATCATGGTCACTTTCGCACCACGGATCTTGTTGAGCTGACGAATGGAAGACCCAAGGATGTTCGTGCCGCGGTAACGGACTTCACCATGGGTGATGCCGTTGCCTGCCAGAAGCCCCATGGCTGCCATCATGGTCTGGGATTTACCAGAGCCAGACTCGCCCACAATCGCGACAGTCTCGCCGGAGTCCACATGGATGTTCACGCCTTTTACTGCGTGAACCATGCCGGTGTTGGTTTCGAAATCAACTTTAAGAGTGTCGATCTCAAGAACAGTGTTTTCGTTAATCTTGCTCATTCTGTCCTCTTATCGATCCTTAGGGTCCAGCGCATCGCGCAGACCGTCGCCGATGAAGTTCAGCGCGAACAATGTGGAGGTGAGGAAGATTGCCGGGAACACCAGCATCCATGCAGCACCTTGCAGGTTACGCGCACCTTCGGAGATCAACACACCCCAAGAGGTCATTGGCTCCTGAACACCAAGGCCCAGGAAGGACAGGAAGCTTTCCAGCAGGATCACTTTTGGTACCAGCAGGGTCATGTAAATCACAACCGGACCAAGGGTGTTTGGAATGATGTGGCGCTTCAGAATTCCGCCACCTTCAACACCCATAGCTTCCGCAGCCTGTACGTATTCCTGGCGTTTGATGGACAAGGTCTGACCGCGCACAATACGCGCCATATCCAGCCACTCAACAGCACCCACGGCAATAAACATCAGGACGAAGTTACGGCCAAAGAACACAACAAGCATGATCACGAAGAAGATGAATGGCAGTGAGTAGAGGATGTCTACAACACGCATCATCACCAGATCGACCCTGCCACCGAAGTAACCGGAGGCAGCCCCCCAGAACACACCGATGCTGATTGCAACGAAGGTTGCCAGCAGACCGATGGTCAAGGAAACACGACCTGCAATCAGTGTACGGGTGAGCATGTCGCGGCCGTTTGCATCCGTACCGAAGTAGAAGTGCATATACTGAATGTCAGCGGTTACAGTCGCGCTCTTTTTATCTGAAGAGATGTTGCTGATTGCAGCACTCTCAAACAGATCAGAACGATCGAAGTAACGCGCATAACGCTCATCCAGTTTACGACGGGATGTTACTGTTGCAGTCACCTTGCCATCGTTCAGCTCGTAGCTGTCGACGGTCATACGAGCACGCTTTGCAATTTTTGCAAAGGCTGGCTGGATCTCATCCTGCTTCGGATAAGCTTCCAGGCTCGCAGGCTGCTTCACGTAATCGCGATAAACCTGATCGTATGGGTGCGGTGTCAGCATTGGCCCAACGACGGACAGCAGTGTGATCACTGCCAGCACGATCAGAGAGGTCACTGCTGCTTTGTTTGCGAGAAGACGATCACGGGCGTCATCCCACAGCGAGCGGCCCATTTTCGGGGCTTCTTTCAGCTGGTCGGAGGTAACACTCATAAATTCGAGTCCTCAGTCAAAACGCACACGAGGATCAAGCATTGCATAGAGCAGATCCACGATGAGGTTGAAGATAATGACGAAACAAGCGACGACCACGACAGTACCCATTACGAGTGTGTAGTCACGGTTCAGAGCGCCTTGTACGAAGTAGCGGCCAATACCCGGGATACCGAAGATGGTTTCGATAACAACGGAACCGGTCAGCAATGCAGCAGCTGCAGGGCCGAGGTAGGACACAACCGGTAGGATGGCACCACGCAGAGCGTGAATGACAACGACGGTGTATCCGGACAGGCCATAAGCGCGTGCTGTGCGGACATGGTTGGAACGCAGTGCTTCAATCATTGAACCACGGGTCAAACGGGCAACAACTGCAATCTGCGGAAGAGCCAGCGTTACGACAGGCAGAACCATGTTGACAAAGGCGCCACCGCCCCAGCCCCCGACAGGGAGCCAACCAAAATGCACACCCAGTATGAGTGTCAGAATTGGTGCCACAACAAAATTCGGGATGGTCACCCCGAGTGTCGCAACGGCCATCACAGAATAGTCGACGCCTTTATTCTGGCGCAGCGCTGCGATAACCCCCAAAAACCCACCAACAGCCAGGGCAAGAGCCAGTGCAGAAAGACCGAGCTGCATGGAGATTGGAAGACTTTGGGCGAAAAGTTCATTGATCGAGAAATCTCGGAAGAAGAAACTTGGACCAAAATCACCGGACAATACGCTCTTGAGATAAATGAGGTACTGCTCCCAAAGAGATTTGTCCAAATTGTAGATCTTGTTCAGATTCTCCATAACCTTTGCTTCCAATGGACGTTCCAGATCGAACGGACCACCTGGCGCTACGCGCATAAGGAAGAAGGAAATCGTAATGATCAAGAACAAGGTCGGTATCGCGCTGAGCAATCTGCTCAGGACATAGCGTAACATGGGCCTTGCTTCTCCAGTTGTTTATCGTTTTTATTTACCGATAGTTCACAAAAATGCCAGCCATGAGCTATCCTGCATGACTGGCATTTTCTGTCGCGTTAAAGATTACTTGTTAATCTTGACGAAGCGGCTTGGATGCACGTCCAACAGGTTGGTTTCGAAACCGGAAACCTTATCAGAAACGAGGTTTTTAGAGCCGTAGTACATCAAAGGCAGGAATGGCAGATCACGCATGAAGATAGTTTCTGCTTTCTTCAGGATCGCTGCACGCTTTTCTAGGTCAACAGTTACAGCTGCTTCATCCATGAGTGCATCGTACTCAGGGTTTTCATAGCGAGCGTAGTTGAAGCCTGTGTTGTCGCTTTCAGTCATGAACAGGAAGTTCTGCGGGTCGGAGTAGTCACCGATCCAGCCTGCACGAGCAACATCGAAATCACCACGGTCACGCAGGTGTGCGTAGTGGGTCTTGGTGTCAGTGTTCAACATGGACACTTCAACGCCAAGAGGCTTCCACATGTCTGCAATTGCAACAGCAGTGTTCTTGTGGTTCTCAGAGGTGTTGTAACGGATTTCAACCTTCAGAGGGTTGCTCTGGTTATAACCTTTGGATTCAAGAATCTTCTTAGCTTCTTCCTCACGGTCGAGCAGGTCAGTTTCTGCCCAAGGAGCGTAAGCTGGTTCGCCGTAGTTGTCGATTCCAGGAGGCACGAGGGAGTAAGCAGCAACCATAGTGCCGCCCCAAATGTCTTCTGCAAGGAATTCACGGTCGATTGCCATGGACAGAGCCTGACGAATATCAGGGTCTTTCATAGCTTCAGATTCATGGTTCAGCGCGTAGTAGTAGTTGCCGAGATATGGTGCGACTTTAAACTGATTGCCCAAAGTGCCACGAATGAAGTCGATCTGCTCCAGTGGGGCATCGTTGTTGGTGTCCAGTTCGCCAGCCTGGAAGCGGCGAAGAGCAGCACCACGGTCTTCAGTCGGGTAGAACTTAACTGAATCCAGAGCAACGTTTGCTGCGTCATGGAAGTAAGGGTTCTTAACTGCGGTCACAGCATCGTTCGGTACGAAGCTGGACAGTACAAACGCGCCGTTGGTTACGATGTTGGCTGGCTTTACGAAGTCAGAACCAAACTTTTCAACGGATGCAGGGTGTACCGGAAGACCGGACTGGTGCGCCAGAAGCTGGATGAAGTAAGGGGTTGGAGCGTGCAGCTTGATTTCAAGGGTCTTGTCATCAATTGCTTTAACGCCGAGCTTCTCACCTTCCATGTCGCCTTTGTTAACGGCTTCGGAATTCAGGATAGGGTAGAGAACGTTTGCGTATTTCGCACCGGTCATTGGGTTCATGATGCGGCGCAGGGAGTAAACGAAGTCACCAGCCAGAACCGGATCGCCGTTTGACCACTTTGCGTCGTCACGCATCTTGAATGTGTATGTCAGACCATCGTCAGAAACAGTCCAGCTTGCGGCCGCGCCGGGGATGATTTCACCCTTCGCGTTGTAAGCAACAAGACCCTCATAAAGATCACGCAGAATGTGAGCTTCATAAGTTGTAGATGTCTTGTGCTGGTCAAGTGTTTCTGGGTCAGCGGAATTACCACGGTTGTATACGGTTTCAGCCGTGGCAGATAGCGAAGTAGCAGCAATAAGGGCTGCAGCTAGCGCTGACATACGAATGGACTTGATCATGCAGATCTCCCCTCTCCTCAAGTTACATTCCGCCAGATTTGGAGACTGGCAGTTCGCAGCAACATTTCACTGTTGCGTTATTATAGCAAGTGTCGGAGGATCAAAATTTCCTCGTAATCGGAGATTATTTTAATCTCTTATTTACATTATGAACGATTACGGAAGCATTATTTCCAATATAGACTAAATTTGGAACAATTATTTCAAATTACGTTACTGAATCTTTTGCAATCGCGTCACTATGACGCCCAGCATTTGTGCTCCCCGTTTTTTCACAGGGGCGGCAAAAAACTTTCACCTTGGCTCATTTGTGGTAGAGCACTACCAACAAATCTACTCCTAGCGTTGAAATGCGCTGTTTTGGGAATCTGGAAAGACAAGCTTAATGGCACCACCGCTTCTTCATGTGCGAGACATACACCTTAACTTTGGAACCACACCTCTTCTGACTGGTGCAGAGCTGCAAGTCGGGGAAGGCGAGCGGATCTGCTTAGTTGGTCGAAACGGGTCTGGCAAGTCGACATTGCTGAAAATCGCTGCGGGATTAACAGAGCCGGATAAGGGCGAGTATTTTTTGCAGCCGGGGCGGACGATCCGGTACTTGCCTCAGGAGCCGGATCTTTCGGGGTATGCGACAGTGCTTGCCTATGCTGAAGGTGGGCTGGCTCCTGGTGATGATCAATATCGGGCCAAATACCTATTAGAAATCCTAGGCTTAACGGGTGAGGAAGATCCGGATACGCTTTCGGGCGGGGAGGCCAAGCGCGCGGCGATTGCGCGGGCTTTGGCCCCGGAGCCGGACATTTTGTTGCTGGACGAGCCGACCAACCATCTGGACCTTCCGGTGATTGAGTGGCTGGAATCTGAACTGAAGCAGATGAAGTCTGCCATTGTTTTGATCTCGCATGACCGCCGCTTTTTAGAGAACCTATCCCGCGTAACCTACTGGATTGACAGAGGTATCTCCCGCCGTATGGATCAGGGCTTTGCCAAGTTTGAAGAGTGGCGGGACAAGGTTTTTGAAGAGGAAGAAAAAGAGCAAGCAAGGCTGAATGAGAAGATTCGGCAGGAAGAGCATTGGATGGTTTATGGCGTGACTGCGCGTCGTAAGCGGAATATGCGGCGGGTGCGGGAGCTGGCTGATCTGCGTCAGCAGCGCAAGGAGCATAAAGGACCGCAGGGCAGCGTGAAGATGGCTGCCACTGAGGGGGATATCTCCGGTAAGCTCGTCTCTGAAGCCAAGCACATCGGCAAGACCTACGAAGAGCGCCCAATCGTCAAGGATTTCTCCACCCGCATTTTGCGTGGGGACCGGATTGGCTTTGTGGGGCCGAACGGGGCTGGCAAGACCACCTTGCTGAAGATGCTCACCGGCGAGCTTGCACCGGATGCCGGCACGATCCGTCTTGGCGCCAACTTGCAGATGATCACGCTGGACCAGAAGCGCGAGAAGCTGGACCCCAATGACACACTCGTCAATGCTATGACGGGTGGCAGCGGGGACATGGTTATTCTGGGTGACACTTCCAAGCATGTCATGAGTTATCTCAAGGACTTCCTGTTTAAGCCGGAACAAGCGCGCACCCCTGTGCGTGTGCTTTCGGGCGGGGAACGGGGACGTTTGCTGCTGGCGCGTGCGCTGGCTGCGCCTTCCAATTTGATGGTGCTTGATGAGCCGACCAACGATCTGGACCTTGAGACACTGGACCTGTTGCAGGAGCTGATTTCTGATTATCCCGGCACCGTCCTGCTTGTGAGCCATGATCGTGACTTCCTTGACCGCATCTGCACCAGCATCATTACGATGGAAGATGAGAGCGGCAATTGGGGTGAGTATGCTGGTGGTTACACCGACATGGTGCGCCAGCGCGGTGAAGGTGTGCAGGCGCGTAAAGTTGCCAAGGCGGACAAGGCTTCCGGTGCTGCGAAGGAGGATAAGTCCTCTACTGCTGCGCCGAAGAAGGAGACCAAGAAGTCCGGCCTCAACTTTACTCAGCAGCACCGCCTGAAGGACATTCCGGGTGAGATTGAAAAACTGGAAGCGAAAATCACTAAGGGCCAGAAGGAGTTAGAGGATCCGAACCTGTTCAGCTCCAATCCGGACCGTTTTCACAAAGTGATGACCGCTGTTGGGAAGCTGCACGAGGACCTTGCTGCGCTTGAAGAAGAGTGGCTGGAGCTGGAGATGCTTGCCGATGAGGGCTAAGCACCTCATATCCCTATGATTTTAGAAAAGGCTTCGGAGGTTTCCGGAGCCTTTTTTGTTTGCGTTATTTTGTGCGTTCATTTGCGTTACTTGCGAGATACCAGCGTTTTTTATGAAACTGGTCGCGTGGTAGCACTGGTGCTCAGAGGCTGGCTTATCCCCCTGCCCGCAGTGTTATTCATCATGCTCTATCATGTGGGTGCCGTGGGTGATGGCGCTGCTGGCGCGGATGGCGGCGGCGATGAAGACGACTTCGGCGAGCTCTTCATCTGTTGCGCCGCAGACCTTGGCGTTCTCGCGGTGGATCTCGATACAGTATGGGCATTGAGTGGTGAGTGCGGCGGCCAGTGAAATGAGCTGCTTGTTCTTTTTGGAGATCACGCCGTCGGACATGGCCTCTGCATTGAAGGCGATGAACATCTTCCAGGTTTTACCGGTTGCCAAAGAACTGAACTTCTTCAGCTTGCGCATATTGTCCATGGAGAACATTGGCATGGGCGACCTTCCGGTTGGCTCAGGTTTTTCCGGGCAATTAAAACAGGCTGCGCTTAATAACCACCAATGAAACCCGTTCAGCTTTAATCAGGATCAGACGGGTCGCTTTCATTCTTTATTTTGGAAAAGCCGCAGGCGCTATTTTTTAAAAGGGCTGCAGGCGCCATTTTGGAAAAAGCCGCAGGCGCGGTTTTGCAGCTATCGCGCACATCAGTCCTTCTTTTTCGGCTGCCTGTATTTGAGGAATTTGCCGACGATGATGGCGGTGAGCACCACCATGTAGAACTGGCCAGCCAGCCCAACAATGATTGCGGCCTTTCGGGCGATGGGTGTCAGTGGAACGATGTCGCCGTAGCCGATTGTCATCAGCGTGATGAAGGCGGCGTACATGAGGGCTTCTTCCTGTGAGTGGGTCTCTACATTTTCTATGGGCAGGCCTTTGAAGGAGCCCGGGTGCACGTGCTCTATAAGTATAAAGAGAAAGAACGAGACCATGCCGATTGAAATGTAGCCGCTGAGCACGCCCAGCACCACGCGGTAGTTTTCTTCAAACGTCCTGAGCATCTCATCAATCAGCACGACGGCCACCACAGCATGGAAGGCAAAGAAGATCACAATTTGCGGGACCAGCGGGTCAATTGTCGGAAAGATTGGCGTGTCAAGAAACGACAGGATCAGCGAGCAGGCAAGCAACACGGCGACCAACCTGAAAAACTGCCTCCTTTTTAACGTGATGAGCATGCCGGTTGCGATGTTGAAGCTATAAAACGCGTTGAAAACAGGCGTGTCCAGTGTCTGGCCCGGCAAGATCAAAGCGCCGAACATGAGCATCATCTGACTGAAGAGAAACACCTCAATCCGATAATCAAACAGACTCTTTAGAGATTGCGACCGCACCGGGGACCCCAGTTTTCTTTGTTATTTTGCGCTAATTTTCGCAAAAGAAGGCTAAAGAATGGGAAATCTGGCGAGTGGGTTTGCCCATGAAATTTGGGAGCGTGTCAGTGCGTAGCAATCTTGCCTCATGCCTTTCTGTCTCACTCCCCGCATGCGACGTTGAGCCGAGTTATGTGTTTGGAAAAACACACGTTATGCATGTCTACATTTAAGAGTCTCAAGTTCACTTATGTATTATTGACTCAGATCAACAATAAATTACTAGAAACACACCTTATTTTCGACAAGCCTGAAGCAAGTTTGACTATAATATTCTCAAAAAAGACACATACTAAACTACATTGCGTCACTTTTTCCTACAACAACTTACCATATCGATAATATGCAGGACAAATTTAAAAGTTTAACTTACTCATGTTTTCGGGCAGTGCGAAATTACTAAATTTCGCATTTCTAATAAAGTAAAAGGAAAATTTTATATGCGGTACAACTTCAATCCTGATTACTTCAATTTCGGCGGTGCTCCTAATCCTGGCACCAACAGCATTTCATCTGGCAACAACTCGGTTGCACCAGGGAACACAGTCAACACCACTGGAAACACGATCACGACGCCGAGTGGAACCATCACAGATGGCCCTGCTCCAATTTCCTATGACAATCCATATGATGATTTTGACTTCGGCAACCTTGGCGGCAACAGCATCAACACCGGCGGCAATGTTGTAACCGGATCCGGCAACTCCGTCACAACCGGTGGCCACCATGTCACTGGTTCCGGTGTTAATCTTGATACTGGAGGTCACACGGTCGTTGGCTCTGGCATTACTTTAGATACCGGTGGCCATAGCGTTGGCAATCCAATGGATTACGATGGCGCTGATTATGGCGGCTATGACGCGGCCTCAGATTACAGCAGCTTTGATTACGGCGACTTCTTCCTCTAAGCAGCCCCCACGCTCCAGTCTGAGCCCCTTTTCTAACTGGAGCGTACCCACTTTTGTTGCAGCTGATTAGCTGTGCCTCCGGTGCCTATTTCGAGGCTGCGATCAAGAGTTGCAAACACTCAGGAGATGACGGCACAGGTTTAAGCGCCACCACCTCACCTCTTCGCCACCTCACCTCCCCACCGACGTCATCCCGGCCCCCGAGCCGGGACCTAGGGCCGCATGCGCTGAGGCTGGTTTGGAGACTACACAAAGTCGCTTCCAATCTGATGCGTCATTACAAGGCGAAGATACCGAGAGGCTTGACCTCGCCGCTCTAGGTCCCGCATCGCGCTGCGCTTGTGCGGGATGACGGCATGAGGGGATCTGCCATCGCCCCATCATCTCACCTCCCCACCGACGTCTTCCCGGCCCCCGAGCCGGGACCTAGGGCGGCATGTGCTGAGGCTGGTTTGGAAACAACACAAAGCCGCTTTCAATCTGATGCGTCATTTCAAGGCGAAGATACCGAGAGGCTCTACCTCACCCCTCTGGGTCCCGCATCGCGCTGCGCTTGTGCGGGATGACGGCATGAGGGAGCTGCCATCACTCCATCACCTCGCCTCCCCACCGACGTCTTCCCGGCCCCCGAGCCGGGATCTGATCTCGAAATTGCGACTTACACAGTGCGCAACTTATGCTATTAACTTCACAATTATTAACTAGTCACAGAACTCATCATGACAATACCAATTGTAAGAAAACGTCGATGGTTAGTAGCATTTCTACTGCAATTCTTCGGCGCATCAGGCTACTTGTATGTTGGGCGACCAAAGCGCTTTTTCTTTTTTATTGTTTTGCTCTGGCTTGCTCTAATATTCATGCTGGTTCCAATGCCGAACTTCATAGATAGCAGAGTCTATTTGGGCATTTTCTTTCTTGTTTGGCTGGCCCTGTATCTGACTACATACATTGACTTATTTATGCTGTCGCGGAGCCAGAAAGAATATACTCTTAAGCGCTATAATCGGTGGTGGGTTTACTTAGTCGTCTGGCTTTTGTTCCCGTTTCCACTCCAAATCGTAAATGCCGTACTTCTCCCACAGCGGCAAATTCGGACATTCTTTGTAGCATCTGGCAGTGACCAGCCAAACCTACTCAGAGGCGAATACATCGTTACGGATGCAGGAGGCTTTAGTGGCTTTGCTCCGAAACGTGGCGATATTGTTGTCTTTAAACTACCTAGTGATGGTCAAAGCGATTACATAAAACGTGTAATTGGTTTGCCGGGAGACACCGTGCGCTTGGATGATGGCAAAGTCATCTTGAATGGAAAAGCACTTGAACTAACCCCCTTGCCTGTATTTGAAACAACAGATGTGTACGGTGAAACCGTGCAAATCCCGCAAATGCTCGAACATTTACCAAATGGGAAAAGCTATCCAATTCTGAATCTCGTTCCAAACAGCTTCTTTGATAATACACCTGAGTATATTGTACCTAAAGGACATTACTTCATGCTAGGTGACCATCGGGATAATTCGCAAGACAGCCGTGTTCTTGCGGAGGTCGGATATGTTCCAGCGGAAAACATTTTTGGAAGAGCCGCGTTTATCTACTGGTCGGATGATCTGAGCAGGGTCGGAACGCTGATTAATCCATAGGTCGTTGTGGGTATAGATCCCAGCTCGGGGGCCGGGAAGACACCGGTGGGGGGGAGGCTTGTGCTAGTGCCTCTCTTCGCCGTCATGCCGGACGGAGCGGAGTGGAGATCCGGTATCCAGTACTGAGATGGTGAGTTGTGGTGGGGTGGCTCTGGGTCCCGCATCGAGTGCGGGATGACGGATGGTGGGGGTCGATATCTGATGACAGATAGCAATCTGTCTCCCCAATCTCCGGTTGAAATACTTCCTCCATTTCCACCAATCCACACCCCTTGCCTAAATTACCAATTTGACAAGGGCGGTGTTTCATTCCACATTCATGTGTGAGGCTTCACAACCTCAATACAAGCGGCTACCGCTCCCGTAACTGGCGGATTTTTTGTGCCTTTTTTTTGAAGGGTGCAAACCCTTTGCTATGAGCGGGAGGACGGTGAATACAACACTTCCTTCGGGAAGGAATAAACCTGCCTGCCTTGTATCAGGTTGTGAACCTCCCGCTCGCCAGTGGGTCATCACAAACTTGACTGCCGCGCGGTCCTTCAACTGCCAAATACAAGGGGCATTGAAATGACCAGTTCCGCATGTGCCTGTGGCACCACAAATACTTTCCAAAATGAAATAGACGAAGTGCTCGTCGCTGCATCTGATTTGCAGAACCTTGCTTATATGCAGCAGCTGTTGCTGAGCGAGAGGATGCAGGACAGCAGTGAGCGGGATGCTTTGTTCACTTTGCATTATGCCTTTCGCGACCGCTTGGAAGCTCTTCAAAAAAGCTGCGGACAGATTATTGACGCGTATTCCTCTCCCATGCCCAAAAGCAGGTTTCGGGAATACGGCCTGGAGCAGGTCGACCAGCCGCAGCCCATAACCAAAACAGTGCTGTTTCCAGACAAAGCCGGTTCCTGATCATCTCAGGCAATCGGCTTTTTTGATGGCCGCATGGGTGCCCTTGGCAGGTGTTTTGCCACGATGTGCCTGTGCAGACCGACTGTGCTTGAGCGTTTGGCGCCGTGCGTGCCAGCCGCTGTGGTGCCGGAGGCGGAACGCGCTTACACCCCGCATTGCCGCCAAGGGTGCCCTGCTGGTCTGCGGAGCTGTCATCCCTTCGCAGGCCAGCGCCTTTTCAGGCTGTGGCATGTGGGATGCAAACATAGCAAGAATTGCAAAGAATGGCGCACGATGACCGCTTAAGCTTGGGCGGTGTTTCGTTTTAACAGAGCTGTGCCCTTGATGTTTTGCCCCTTCCCCTCCCTAAATTCCGGCTCCTCTTTTGCGCGGGATGTTGTAAGCTTCTGCCGAGTATGGGAGGCTGACGATGCGGCATGAAGCTTTGCAGAAGAACATCTATACGCAGCGGATTAACCGGGCGATGGATTATATTGAGCAGAACATCTGCGAGGATCTCTCCCTTGCCCAGATTGCCGATGCGGCGTGTTTTTCTCCCTATCACTTTCACCGTATCTTCAAGGCCATGACCGGAGAGACGGTCAATCAGTTCACCAGCCGGTTGCGGGTTGAAAAGGCCGCGCGGCGGCTGAAGCAGAATGCCAGCATCTCCATTACCGATGCGGCGCTGGACATGGGCTTTGCCTCGCCCTCTACCTTTGCGCGCTCGTTTCAGGCGCGGTTTGGCATGTCCGCCAGCCAGTGGCGGCGGGATGCGACTGCGTCCGTTGAGGCGTTTGCTGGTGAGACCATGGTGCTGGAACGGCCTGCGAGCGGGCTGGTGGCGGACAAGGTGGAGGTGTGCAAACTGGAGCCGCGCACGGTGGCTTATGTGCGCCGGACGGGCAACTTTCAGGAACGGCCCGAGATTTTTGGCGAGGCGTTTGGCACGCTGATGGCATGGGCCGGACCGCGCGGGCTTATGCATAGAGCGGAGATGATGTGCCTGTTTCACGACGATCCGCAGGTGACCGATGTGGAGCAGATGCGTTTCAGCTCCTGCCTGACGCTGCGCGGGCCAGCGGATGTTGAGGGCGAAGTGGGCAAGATGGTGGTTGGCGGCGGGCGCTATGCCTGCGGGTACTTTGTGATCACCCATGATCAGTCACAGGCGGCATGGGAATATATGTATGGCACGTGGTTGCCTTTGAGCGGGTACGAGCCGGAGAACATCCCCTGCTTCCAGCTGTATCCTTCCATGACCGGTGAGACGGGGCCACAGCCCGCGGTGATCTGCATTCCGGTGCGGCCTCTTTCTTAAGCCCCTGTGATTGGTAAGCGGGGTGCGCGCAAGTTGCGCCTGCGGTTTATCGCGGGGTTAAGAGGCGTGGTCTTAGGGTTTGGCGGTGTTGGCTGTTTGCGAGCGGTTCATGGTCTTCGGCTGGATATTCAGGCGCCTGTTCTTCTATCACCTCCTGACCGTGTTCAGGATGTGGGGGCTCTACCTGTCTTTGCTGCTGTGGGCACGCAAGGGGCTTTATTGGGGGCTGCTTGCGGGTGTTTTGATGAGCGCGTTGACGATCATCTATGCCATCGGGATTTACTGGGTAACAAACTGGGTCATTGTGCAGTCCGGCGGCTACGTGCTGGCTGAGGTGGCCTGCTGGTCGCTGTGGGTTCCGCTGGTGTGGATGGCGGCGTTGGACACCCAGCTTTACATGGTCTGCCTTCGCACACCCAACCAAAAACTGCTCGGCAACCTGCTCTCCACATGGGCGTACGAGGAGAAGATCCGGGCTCATCTGGAGATGGTGCGGGAGAAGGCGGAGCGGTGATGTTGTTTGCTTGAGGCAATGAGCGCTGAAGAACGGCGTCAGCGCTCTATCTTATCTTTCGCTCTATCGAGTTTTACAGGACAGCAGGATCCTTGAGGTCTGTGTGCTCTCATCCACGAGCGGTTTCTTGCTCAGAATACCGAATTTGTTGGGATCGGCATTTGGCAGGCGGGAGTTACACATGGGTGTGACCGTCTCGAAGATCGCCGCCAGCACTTCCTGATTCCGGAATGGATTGGTGGTTGGGGTGATACTGAGCAGGAATTGCCAGTTCCGCGCTTTGTCTGGCTTGCCATAGGACAAGGTGTATTTGCCAACCTTCTTCGTATAGGTCAGTGGGTATTTGCCAGACTTGATATTCTCATGAATGAGTTTTTGGTTGGGGCTTTGGCAAGCTGCAAGAGCAACACCGCTGAGCACAAGAGCTGCAGCCAGTTTCAGTTTCGGGTGCATTTATGGACCTCATTTAAGAAGGCCATATCCTGCAAAGCTTGAAGTGTTGCTAGCATGGCCTTAAGCAATAAAGGTCTCATGTCTCATTTGGAGCCGGAGCGAGGCTGAATGCTCTTTTCAGCGATCACCCAAAGATCTTGTCGATGTCGTCTTGTGAGAGCAGTTTCCAGCTCCCCTCTTCCACGCCGTCAAGGGTCAGATTGCCGAGCTGGGCGCGGTGGAGTTTGGTGACGTGGTTGCCGGTGGCGGCGAACATGCGGCGGACCTGGTGGTAGCGGCCTTCGTGGAGTGTGAGGCGGGCTGTTGTCTCGCTCAGGACTTCCAGTTCTGCTGGTTTGAGCGGCTTGGTTTCGTTTTCCAGCATCATTTCACCGGATGCAAACTGATCCGCTTCCCCGCCTGTCATCGGGCGGTCGAGCTCGACCTCATAGATCTTTGCGGCATCTGCCTTGGGTGAGATGATCTGGTGCAGGAGTTTGCCGTCATCAGTGAACAGCAGCAGGCCTGTGGTGTCCTTGTCCAGTCTGCCTACAAAGGACAGAGCTGGTTTGCGGACGCGGTAGCGGTCTGGCAGCAAATCAAACACCAGTCGTCCGCGATCTTTCATCGAACAGGTGTAGCCAAGCGGTTTGTTGAGCAGGATGACGGAGCCCTCTGGCGGGTCCAGCGGCTCGTCATCAAACAGGATGTCTTCATGAGGCAGCTTGCTATCGGCTTTGATTGGGTTGCCGTCTTTATCAGTGACCCAACCATTGCGGATGGCGGCCTGCATTTCTTTGCGGCTGCCGTATCCCAGATTTGCCAATAGCTTTACAAGTCTCATGCCTAGTTCCTAACTCAAAGCCGCAAGTTTATTTATTCGCCTTGATGGCACGAATGACTTTGTAGCCGTTCTGGTCTGCCATGATCTCGTAGGAGGCGAACACCTTATCCAGCGTTGCTTCATATGGCAGGTGTCGGTTGGCGACCAGCCACAGATGGCCGGATGGACGCAAGCCGCGGGCGGCGGACTTGATGAACTCCTGCCCGATATCTGCACGGTCCTGCTTACCACCTGCGTGAAATGGCGGGTTGGTGAAGATGAAGTCGTAGGTGCGTGCCAGCTTTTTGGTGGCATCCTGCCAGATGAAGTCCAGCGCGACCTCTCCGGTCTTGCCCTTCAGGTTCTGCTCTGCAAGATCCAGCGCGCGCTTTTCAGCCTCATAAAGATCAATCGCTTTCACCTTTTCGCGTTTGGCAACTTCACGGGTCAGGTAGCCAAAACCACAGCCCAGATCAGCGCCGCGGCCCGCCAGTTTCTCTGGCAGTGTCGCGACAAGAAGCTGAGAGGCTTTGTCCAGATGGTCCCATGCGAACACGCCCGGACGGCTGACGAACTCGCCCTCCATGATTTCGCGTGGCGCATCCAGTTTGGACCATTCTTCCACCAGCTCGTGGTTCACATTTTCTGGTGTAATTTCTGCCCAGAACACACGACATTTGTTTTTGGAGACTTTGCCAGTGTTGCCTGCCAGTTTGGTGAGATCGCTTTCAGCGGTCTTGGCACCTTCAGTGTTGGAGGCGCTGACGACAACGAGGCCGCCCTCACCTGCGGACTTTACAGCTTTTGCCATGAGGGCGCGGGCTTCATCACGCTGGCGCGGTGGCAGCAGCATGACGAGCGGATACTGGCCGTCAACTTCCGGTGCAACTGTGAAGCCTGCGCGTTCCAGATTGTCTCTGTCCGGTGCAAAGGTCTGCTGGCAGATCAGGCGATCTTTGGCGATGCCATTCATGGCAAAACCCATGCGTGCACGCAGGAAGAGCGCTTTTTGATCAGCAGCACCTTCTTCAAAAAAGTTGAGCAGGCCATCTTCAAATGGCAGCAGCAATGTATCGAGAGCTGGATCTTTCATCTTATTCTTATCCTTGCTGCCCTGGAGGCTGTCGCGTTCACAAGGTTCACGCGCCGAGCCCAAGGCTTTGTATGTAGGCGTATTCTAGTCCAAACCGCTTTTCGGAGATAAGCTTAAGACGTATGCACGATTTCGCGGGTTTCGCGGAAGCCGATATCAGGGTTCTTTTCACCGATGTAGCTTACTTCCCAAGCGTTTTTGAAGAGGTAAACAGGCTTGTCGTCCCGGTCCAGTGCCACATGGGCGCGGTTGGTCTCAAGGAACTTATCAAGCTTGAGCTTGTCTTCACACTCGATCCAGCGTGCGGTGTTGTACATGGCGGTCTCGAAGCCGATTTCTGTCTGGTATTCCGCTTTCAAGCGATCCACCACAACGTCCAGCTGAAGCACACCCACAACACCGACAATCCAGTTGGTGCCAATGGCTGGTTTGAAGATCTGCACCAGACCTTCTTCTGCCAGATCTTCCAAGCCACGGCGCATCTGCTTGACGCGCATGGTGTCTGTCAGGCGTACGCGGCGCAGAATTTCAGGTGCGAATGCTGGCAGGCCAGTGACGTGGATTTCTTCGCCTTCTGACAGGGTATCGCCCACACGCAGCTGGCCATGGTTTGGCACGCCGATCACATCGCCCGGATAGGCTTTTTCTGCGATCTCACGTTCTTCTGCAAAGAAGAAGATTGGAGCGGACACGGTGATTGGCTTGCCTGCACGCACATGCTTGAGCTTCATGCCGCGTTTGAATGTACCGGAACACAGACGCACGAACGCGATGCGGTCACGGTGTTTGGGGTCCATGTTTGCCTGAACCTTAAACACGAAGCCTGTTACCTTTTTCTCTTCCGGCTTGATGGTGCGGCCACCCGTTGCTGGCTGAGAATGTGGAGGTGGTGCATAGGCTGCGATGAAATCGAGGATCTGGTCGATACCGTAATCGCGCAGAGCAGAACCGAAGAAGACTGGGGTCAGATGCCCTTCTAGGAAACTTTCGTGATCGAACTCAGGGTAACCTGCGCCGCCCAGTTCTACGTTTTCTTCCAGTTCTTCGCGGATGTTGTCGAACAGTTCACCAACCAACTCAGGGTCTTCCAGACCTTTAACATTTTTGATGGTATCCAGAGCACCACCACGGCCCTCAGTGGAGGTGAAGAAGCGGTTGCCGATATGATCGTAAACACCAAAGAAGTCAGAGCCCATACCAACAGGCCAGCTCATTGGCGTTACATCCAGAGCAAGTGCCTCTTGAATCTCGTCAATGACTTCCATTGGGTGGCGACCTTCACGGTCGATTTTGTTGACGAAAGTGATGATTGGAATATCGCGCAGCCGGCAAACTTCAAACAGCTTGCGGGTCTGGGTTTCAATACCCTTTGCAGCGTCAATCACCATGATGGCTGCGTCAACAGCGGTCAGCGTACGGTAGGTGTCTTCAGAAAAGTCTTCGTGGCCCGGCGTATCAAGCAGGTTGAAGAGAATGCCATCGCGCTCAAACGTCATCACGGAGGATGATACGGAGATACCGCGTTCCTGCTCAATCTTCATCCAGTCAGAGCGGGCGCGGCGGCGCTCACCACGCGCACGCACCTGTCCCGCAGCACGGATCGCACCACCACCCAGAAGCAGCTTCTCGGTGAGTGTGGTTTTACCGGCATCCGGGTGAGAGATGATCGCGAATGTGCGGCGTGCCTTATAGGCCTGCGTGCCTGCTGTGCTCATAGAGCCTCCTTTTGCAGGCAAACTCCTGCGTATTCTAATAGGGCAGATTTGAGGGTATCCATCTGGCGCAAAGTTCTAAGGTGTTCTTTCCGGCTTATGGCCGTCCGCAGCAAGGAACACCTGACACGCGCAAAATCTGCTGAAACTTTTGTCGGATTGGGTCTTACAGAATGTAATGAAGCAATGCCAGCCCTTCGCTGAACTTTTTCCGCAGGGCATGACAGTGCTGCAAAATTCAAAAGTAATACTGAAAATATTTTAATTAACCCAAACCTCCTACATCTTTACGTTGCATTAACTGGAGGCTGAAAAAACGATTTTGCGTGAATTTAGTGATTCCACATTTAAAATCAGAAGGTTCATGCAACTGTTATTTATTTTTCATATTTGACGAGATCAAATTATGTTGCGCAATTTATCTGTTTCCAGCAAGGGCTTTGCCGCCTTTGGTATCCTTGCGGTTGTAGGACTGCTCATCAGCAGCCTCTCTTATTTCTCCTCCGTGCGTGTAAGCCACGATGCGATTGAAGTTGCCCACTTCAACGAGATCCAGACCGAGCTGGAAGAGCTGGAAATTCTGGTTCTTGATCAGGCCATTTCATTAAAGAACTATTTGCTGACGGGTCAGGATCACTGGGCTGAAAAGCTGGAGCATGATGCAGTCGCCATTCCAAGAATCTTCCAGAGCGTTGGGTCGGACGTGGATGCCTTGCAGCTGGAGGCGACCTCCATGGCAGAACTGCTCAGCGCATGGCAATCGTGGATGGATGCTTACACCAACACGCAGATGCTGCTGATGGCCGATGAAGCCACTCATGATGTCGCCCGCGACATGGAGATGGACGGCACAAGTGCCTTGTTGCTGGAAGAGATTGAGCTTGGGTTTGAGGCAATCGCCAAAGAGTTGAAAGTACGCCGTGACGTGCTGATTGGCTCGCAGGCCCATGATCTGCAGATCCTGCAAACAGTTTCGCTGGTAGGCGCCGTGGTGGTAGCTCTGGCCGCAACCCTGCTTGGCTATTTGAATTACACAATTGTTTCCAAACCGATGGTACGGCTGACGGATACCACCCGTGCCCTTGCTCATGGGCAACTGGATGTAAAGATTGAATATTGCCAGCGCGGGGATGAGATTGGCGCTCTTTCCAAGGCTCTGGAGGTGTTTAAGGGCGAGTTGCAGAAGTCTCAGGATTTTGAGGCTCAACGCACACAAGCCCGGGAAGCTGCAGAAGCACAGCGCCGTGCTGAGTTAGACCGACTGGCCTGCGATCTGGAGGGCTCTGTGCTGGAGATCTCAACAGACATTCGCAGCTCCACCACTCAGCTGGATGCAACGGCCAGCAGCCTTGCTGAAATTGCTGCGCAGACGACAGAAGAATCCGAGATAGCCTCAGCTTCCTCGGAAGAAGCGAGCCGGAATATGCAGGGTGTGGCAGGTGCAACGGAAGAGCTTTCTGCGTCCATCAACGAGATTAACGCTCAGGTCTCCACCAGCTCAGCGGTGGCGCAAAGTGCAGCTTCACAGGTTGAGCAAACAAACGTCGCAGTTGGACGCTTGCAAGGGGTTGTTGAGCGCATTGGCGAAGTGACCAACCTGATCAATGCGATCTCTAACCAGACCAACCTGCTGGCGCTGAACGCCACCATTGAGGCGGCCCGTGCAGGGGATGCTGGCAAAGGCTTTGCGGTGGTTGCCTCTGAGGTGAAGGCTCTGGCCCAACAGACCGGCTCCGCTACAGAAGAGATCGAAACGCAGATACAGGAAATGCGGAGTGTTGTGAGTGCGTCCATCTCAGCAACCGATGAGCTGACGACGCTGGTGAATTCTTTCCGCGAGCACACCACCGCTATGGCGTCTGCTGCTGACCAACAGGCAACGGCGACCAACAGCATTGCAGAGAACATTTCCAGCGCAGCAGATGGGACTGCAGAGATTGCCCGGGCGATCAACACGGTGAAGGGCTCCGCTGGCAAGACGGGTGAGCTTTCCGAGGAGATCCATCACTCTATCGCCAGCCTCTCCCAGCGCTCTGACCAGATGCAAGATGCGATGCAGGCGTTTTTGAGCCAGGTGCGCGCAGGTTAGCTTAGTTCGATCCGTATCGAAACATTCCATGAATGAAGTGGGTTAGAGCTTGAGGTGGTTTTCCATCTCTTGCTTTAGGAGCGTATCTTGCTGCTCAACTATCTTTATTCGGAGTTTTATGAGGAACAGGTGTTTCTGGATCTGCTTGGCCTTTCCTCCGCAGACTGGCAGAGCCTGCTGGAGCGGCGGGTGATGCCAGCGGCCTCCTACCTGTTCACCAACAGCTCGCTGTGTGTCTCGTTCCTTGGTCAGCATCAGGAGCGGGAGCTTTATCGCTTCCACCTGAAGAGCCATCGCCGCTGGTTTGAGGATCTGCAGTGTTTTGGCCTGACACAGGAACAGGCCGCCAAAGCGTTCTTCCTCTCCCGTTTTCGTAATGCCAAGGAGACTTTTCTTTCCGGAGAGCTGGGATCTCGCTTGCATGCGTCCTATCCTGAGGTGCTGAGTGCTTTCGACGGGGATCTGGAGGAGCGCGCATGGGGGCACTTTCTCAACGGCACCTATGGCATCTGCACCCGTGACGGCCAGCCGGACACGATCTTCCAGAAACAGGTTGGTGTGCGGTACGTTGAAAAGATGACGGAGACTGAGCCTCACCGGTTCTCAGGCGAGCAGCTCGCACTACTGCGGCAGACTGTTGATTTTCTGGATGGAGTAGAATCCGAGTTCGCTCCACACGAGGTAAGTCAGTCGTCGAGACAACGCTGTATCATTGATGTTCGGGCGCGGTATTTGGCAAAGCGTGTTGCTGCTTAAGGCGTCGCCATGGTGGAAGGCGCAGCGTGGTGCTGCGCCCAACTCATTTTAAGGCATCGGAAATGCCGTTCGAATTACCCAATTTCCATCCACCCATTTCATGACAAACCGGATTTGTGATGGTGTGAAAGATGTCCCTTCCTGGCCACAATACACCCGTGGACCAGCAGCAAATGGATTATTATCAGTGAGGATTGAGCCAGCTTTACAATTGTATCCAATAAATGCAGCCGGTTTAGTTGCAAAATCTGCCTGTACAAGGTCGATCTCTACATTTGCAGCAGAACCCGTTGTTTCACAATTACCAGCGCCTCTTGCAAGGAAAATGGCAGCAACGCTTTCATATTGATCTTCATCCAGGAAAAATGTGTCTGTTTGCTTTGCTTGTGCATCTGCATCACTGCTGTAGATGCCTTCATTGATCACATGCTTTGCGATATGTCCGCCTTGGTCTCGATTTGTGTCCAGCTCAGATGAAGCAATTACGCTGTCAATGGTTCGGCATTGTTGAAGGGCAGCATTTGCCTCGACCGAAATCGATAGGAAAGCAGCAATTGCTGCAAGGATACTCAGAAATTTCATGGGTTTGTCCCTTGTTGTTTTTCGTTGGCAACAAGAGACAGGACGGGCTGGATCGGTGTGTGTGAGGCTGTGTTGGGCTTAAGGTAAAGGCAGGCTTAAGCTTATTTACCTTCGCAGGTCGTTTTGTCGAGAAGGTGGGACCAGACATTCTTTGGCACTGCGATGGAGAATTTGTTTTGGGCGGAGGCGACCATGATGGCGGTGAGTTTGAGTTTTCCGCCTTCGTCCACCATCACCGGACCACCGGAGCCGCCGTAGTTGGTGTCGCAGCTGGTGAGCCAGAGGTTGCCGCGGTCTTTCAGCAGTTTGCAGTTTTTATCGGCGGCTAGCAAAAACGGACGATCACGAGCATATCCGGCGCTGGTGATGTCGAGGTTTTGGGTGACTTCCTGCGATTTGCTGATCACTGACATCGGTGGCACATCCAGCGGCTTTGAGAGTATGATTACGCCAACATCGGTTGCGGCATGCTTCAACGTCGGGCGGGTGGTGAAGGTGTAGCCATCCAGCAAGTAGGTGCAGGCAGCTGTGGTGTGGGCGATGAATTTGTCCCGGCGCACCCCGGCCACGAAGTTGATTTTGGAGGGAACGTGCGCTTTACCGGTGCGGGCGTTGTACAGGCAATGGGCGGCGGTGATGACCATGCGATCTGAGATCAATGTACCGGAGCACATGGAGCGGGAGCGGAACCCGGCGACGTTGACGCGGCCAATGGCGCTCCATGGTTTGTCCCAGCTGTCGATGATTTCGCGGTTATCTTCGCCAATGATGCCGGGAAAGAACTTTTCCGATTTACTGGGCTTATCCTGCGCCTGTGTTGCGGCTGCGCCCAGCGCGATGAGGAGAGCAGCCCCTAAGGTGCATTTGGAAAGCAAGTTCAACAGCATAAGCAGGTCCTATCACGCCAGTTACGGCAGTATCGCACCTGCTGTTATATGCGGCCTGCGGGCATTCGCCCAGAATAAAAATGCTATTGCTGGTTACTCAGCTTTTTCATCCGCACGGGCCTGCGCGATCACCGGCAGATCCATATTGCCATCCTGGAACTTGAAGTTGAACTGGATGCTGCTGATTTTCCAAGCCCCGCCCTCATGCACTAATGCGATGTGGTAGGTGCCATAGACCACCCATATGTCGCCGCCTTCTGCTCCATCAATAAAGTGGGTGGCAGTGGCATGGACTTTGACTGTGGCTTTTTGCTCTTTGGATTCAACAAGTGCATTGCCGATCTGGTGATGGGTCTGATCAAAACCGGGCAGCAGCTCTTTCCATGCGGTTGTGATCGCTTCCGGCGTCAGGTCAACGGGTTCCCCTGCCCCGAAGGAGGAATAGTCCAGATGAACAAGGCCAGTCATCGCAGCTTCGACAGACGCCCAATTTCGGTCATCGACATCAATAAAGAAACGACTTATGCGATTTTGGATTGGCCCAATAGTATCCATCTACATGCTCCCAGCTGGTCAGGGCATCCGGCAATGCTCTAACTATTTGTTTTCGCGCGTATCCATCTGTCGAAATCCGGTGTGCATTTCAGGGATAAGCCCGAGTTCGTCTCCAAAGAGTACCATAGCCGCAGACAGACTAGCGCATTTGCCTGCACTACATACCTAAGGAATATAACGGTTACGCAGCGGAATGAGCACCTTCTTCCGGTTCTATGGTTTTCAGAGGTATAATTCTCTGCCGTATTTCCGCCACAAATAGTGACGGATTACTGATCTTTGGGCCGGTGGATCAGGCGGGTCGCAATGGTTTTGCTGTGTGGTTGCTCACTGCTCATGGTCTGGGTCATGGCCTGCAATGCAGCTTCGGCCCATTCAGGTTCCTGCTGCTTGATTGACCAGATCTCATTAGGCAGGAAGGACAGCATCTTGTCGTCATCAAAGGTGGCAAGGCGTAGCTGGGCCGGGATGTGCCCGAGCCTCTCGCGCAGGACTGCTAAAGCTCCCTCCAGAACCGGCAAAGAGGATGCCATCAGGTTTTGTGGGGCAGTGCCGAGCTTGTCCCAAAGGGTCTGCATCATCTGCTCGCCATCCTGCGTGCGGTTGCGGGCCGACCGGAGTGTCCAGTCTTCGCCTGCGTTTTCCGGCATAACATCCAGATATCCGCGTGCACGCTCGATGATGGTGGGTTGATTGCTGCCGCCGATCAGGAAGTAGACCGGTTCATTCCCCGCGGCCTTTGCAATGGCTGCAGTCAGATCTTTTGCACCCTCAAAGTTGCTTGAGGTGATGACGGGGGCATCGGTGTTGCCGTAGTCGCGATCCAGAAACACCATTGGCTTGGTGATGGTGTTGCCCAAATGTTGCTGGCTGCCGGAGGTGGACGAGACCACAAACAGGCCATCCACATTGCGCTGAACAAGACCGTTTGCCAGCTCCTTCTCCGTCTCCTCATCTGAGTTGGAGCAACTGATGATGAGCTGATAGCCGGTTTCGCGGCACCGGTGTTCCAGCTCTTCAGAGAGTTTGGCGAAGAATGGATTGGCTAGGCGCGGAATGATCAGGCCAAAGGTGTTGGTGCGTTTGAGCTTGAGGCTTCGGGCGGTCAGGTCGAACTTAACGCCATGCTCTTCCACATATTCACGAATGCGGGCCTGGGTGGCTTTGCTGATGCGGTACTTCTCTGCCTTGCCGCCCAGCACCAGTCGCACTGTGGTGATGGAGACGCCGAGCGCCTTTGCAATTTCATCCGGCTTTTTGGCCATTGCGTCGTTTCTCGCCCTGATTTCTTCAGAGCCCCTCCTCGCTTGCTTGCGGTCGCAGAGTACGCTCTAACCCATTGCTCCGGCGTATATCCTTTTGCGAAGTGCATTCAGCATGCCTCACAAATACGCTTGAATGTCGAGTGGTAGTCAGCCTTCCTCAAATTGCCAAGTAGAATATGGCAGGTGCGGGCTGGTGTCCGTGGATATCCCGCGGCATTTGCGTGAGTTTGAGCACCACGCGATGCTCAAACTCATTTTCAAAGCCTCAGAGCATGTCCTTCGCAGAACCTGCGATTTTGACATTAATGCCCTGTGTGAGTGCCTGAGCCACGAATGCCTGCAGCACATCGCGCAGCTTGTCTTCCGGCACATAAGCCACTGTGATGTGGTTGGACTGGTGCCCTGCCATCAGATCGTCACGGCCAACACCATCGAGTGTGCAGTTCATCAATGGCCACTCATAGGTGGTGGCTTTGCGGCGACGCTCGAACTCGTCTTCCGGCAATTCAACCGCATGGCCTGTGCCGATGTGCATGATGACCTGTGTGCCCTCATAATGCGCCCGCGCCCAGAAGAATGCTCCCGCCTTACACTGGCCCGCAATGCTGGAACCGCCTTTGGGGAAGTACATGGCTGGCTGGCGATAGCCTGTCGCGCCTGCAACACCGCCTTTGAGATGTTCAAAGGGAACGGAGCCAGAGATTTCGAAGTCCCAATAGAAGGTGCCTTCATACTCACTGCCCCAGCGCACATCATGTAGCGTGGTTTCTGCTGGCAGGCCCATGGCATCCAGCAGGCGCCACATCATGGTTTGCGGAATAGCAGTGCCCATGTCCACTTCGTTGATGCATGGGATTGGTTTGCCTTCCCAGATGATGGAGCCGTCTTCGTCCGGGATCGGGAAGCGCACTGTTGAGCCGATTGCCCCCTCGGCGAAGTCAGAAGCCGCGCAGCTGTCTTTCAGGCCTTGCTGATACTGCACACCAACGGCAGAGAGACCGAAGCGCGTGGTGAAGCGGGCCATGGCGATCATCATGGCGCATTGTTCCAGCACCTGCTCGCGGGTCAGCTCAGTTGCATCATCGCTGCCGAACTGGAAGGTCATGCCCCGGTCCTCGTAGAACTTCAGGCATTCTTCACGCAGTGACTGAGGCACTTTCTCCATTTCGACCAGAAGCGCAGATTGCGAGAGGCTTTCCAGCGGCATGCCGATATCTGTGAGAGCTTTGACCGGGAAGTAGCCGTTTATCATGCCCATGCAGAAGGTATCGAACAGACCAAGGATGGCTTTGTTCTTGAGGATGTACTCGCCTACCTGTTGCCCTGCCTGACCAGCTGGGGTTTGCAAAACCGCATGGTTTGCGGAGACATCTTGCAGATAGGAGGTGTCATGGCTGAGTTTGCCATCCTTCAGCCATGTGGTGAGGCTTGAGTTGAAGAACTCGTCCTCAAACGACTGGGACCACAGACGGGAATAGTCTACGCCAAGGCTTGTCAAAGACCCTGCCATACAGAGCATGCCGACGAGACCCGGCCATGTGCCATCAAAGTTGGCAAGCAGCAGGATTGGTCCTTTGTGTTTTGCAAGGGATGGCGCGATGTGGTGTGAGTACTGCCATGCAGTGAGCAACACGATGAGCGGGGCCTCCGGATCAATCCGCGCAAACAGCTCCGAGCCTTCTTTTTGCGAAGAAATGAAACCGTGGCCGCGCACTGCATCATACTCATGGGCACGCTTCATCTTGAAGCCCTGTGCGGTCAGCGCAGTTTCCAACCGCTGCGCGTAATCCTCAAAGGTTGGCCAACAAGCGACGTTGGCGCTTTCACGAAGGTCGGCATTGGTGACAACAAGGATTTCCTTGTCCGCTACACAGATAGGCGCTGGGGCCTGTGGCAGGTTGAGCACGTGGTGTCCTCCTGAACTTGTTTTGATATTTAAATGGCTGTTTCCATGAGCGCCTTGTGGTGCTGATGGTTGTCGTAAAGATTGAGGTAGACCTGATATTTGGCAGTGTGGAACTCTGCGGTGCTGCGCACCGGCTTGATGAGACCACCAACACGCACCAGCTTTGCGCTGGCTGATGGAATGTCCCTGAAGTCTCCGCAAGCCACGGCCCCCAGAATGGCCGCGCCCAGCGTGACGGCATCTTCTTCTTCCGCCAGCTGAATTTCACGGCCCGTGATGTTGGCATATTCTCTGAGCCAGAGCGGATTTTTGGTGGCTCCACCGCACATGAACAGCTTGGTGATGCTGTGTCCGGCCTTCGTCATTTCCTCGATGATATGGCGCGTGCCATAAGCGATGGATTGCAGAGTTGCCAGATAAAGGCGGGCCAGTGCATCCCGACCCGTTTCCAGCGTCAGGCCGGAGACAACGCCCTTTGCATGCGGATTGGCACGCGGCGAGCGGTTGCCGTGATGGTCAGAGAGGACATGAAGGCCGCGGGTCGGGTTCGCTTCCCGCGCCTCCAGATCCAGCACCCAGTTGTTGAGGAGTGCGATCTCGTGCATGTCCTGTTTGGCAGCTTCGGCTTTGAGCTCGTCATAGGCGTCAGATTGCTGGATGGTCCATTCCACCAGAGAGCCAGCTGCGCTCTGTCCGCCCTCGCCCAGCCAGTAACCCGGCAGCATGGCGCCCCAGTACGGGCCCCAGACGCCCGGCACCATGACTGGTTTCTCGTTGACGATCATGTGGCAGTTTGAAGTGCCGCTGATGATGGCAAGACCGCCGTCCGGTTCAGCCCCAATAAGCGCTAGACCGCCTGCGTGCGCATCAATGATGCCAGCAGCAACCGATGTTCCTGCATTGAGGCCGAGGTCCTTTGCAGCTTGCTCTGACAGACCGCCTGCGGCTTGCCCCAGATCCAGTACCTTTTCCGGTACTTTTTCCGGCAGATCATGCAGGCCAACGGCTTGCAGCATATCCTCCGCAAAGCGGCCTTCGTGGGCCAGATAGTTCCATTTACAGGTCAGCGTACAGGTGCTGGCGGCATCCGCTCCTGTTGCTCTCCAGACCAGATAGTCGGCCAGATCAAAGAAGCGGACTGTGTTGGTGTAACGATCTGGATAATGGGTCTTGAGCCAAAGGATTTTCGGCAGTTCCATCTCAATGGAGACTTCACCGCCCACATACTTGAGTGCCTCATCGCCCGTGGCGTTGATCAGCGCCGTTTCCTCGGCAGCTCGATGGTCCATCCACATGATGATATCCTGATCAGTGTCACCATTTTCAGCGACTGAGACAGGTTTGCCCCCCTGCGCGACAGCCACAAGTGAACAGGTGGCGTCCACACCCAACGAGCGGATCTCGTCTGCGGACACGCTTGCCTTGACCATCGCTTCTTTCATAGCCTCGCAAATCTGCTGCCAGATGTCTGCGGAGGACTGTTCTACGAAGTTGGTACGTCCATGGAACTGCTTGATGGGCCGGACTGCGAAGGCCAGCCGCTCTCCATTTTCATTGAACAGTCCTACACGTGCACTTGCAGAACCGACATCAATGCCAGCGTAACATGTCTGTTTCATACGCGGCCTCCCCTTTCGACTCGCGATTGTTCTTCTCTCCTGCTAACTACACCTGCTAACTCGTGTTAGCAAGTGCAAAGCAAATGACATTTATGCAAAAATTCTCATAATGCAGCGTCTCTTAGCGTCAGGATCACCAAGCAGCTTCAGGCTTTTCCCAGGCCTGTTCTGCCTCCAACGACCGCAGGTTCTTTTTCGGGAACACGCAGTGGATGCAGACAGCAAAGCAGGCCGGAGGATGGTTCCGCCAGCCACTGATTTTCAGGATTTGTGTGGTTCAGGAGAGTTACTTCGGCTCTTTCGAGCGGTTTTGTGCATCACACAGCAGACGGGCGAAGAACCCGTAACCGATGCCAAACGCAAGTGCGCGGACTACCAGGTCAATGATGAAGAAGAGCCCCATCTCATCTCCGGTAAAGGATGGGACCGGGCTGAGCGCACCAGCATAATCACTGCCGGACAGCAGATAGCTGCGCACCATCATGGAAATGGGAATGCTGACTGTGAGAGAGCCGACAAACAGGCCCCAGTACACAGAGCCGGTTGGTGCTTTATGTTCGCGGCGCACAAAGATCAGGCTGACCAAAACCACAGGCAAACCGAGCTCAATGAACAGATTGCCCGCTTCTTTGATGCCATAGTGATAGACCAGTACGGTCACAGCCACCTGCACCATCGTATAGATCACGATGAACGAGCTGAGATAGAACCAGAGAGAGCGGCGCAGTTGTGTCATGAGAATTGCCAGTTAGGGGGTGGTTAGCATGCTCTCTTGACCATGAGCTGTGTTTGTTTGCAATGCTCTATGCATCTCATATTGCTGCAGTGTTTTTGTTGCCCCCAGTTTTGACAGGGCCTGCATGATGGTCTCTTCCCCTTCATCCACATTAATGAACGTGAGCGCATCTTTGTTCACACTGTCAAACGCTGCTTTGAGCAACGCAGAGGCATGGCCCTGACGGCGATATTCCGAAGCCACAGCGATTTGCATGACTGCGCCGGTTTTGCGAGTAAACGCGATATAGGCCGCCAGCTGACCATCCTGCTCAATCTTGTAGGTAGCGACACCCTCTGCCAATGCCCGGATTGCGAACGCAGTGTTCTGCCAACTGGGTGCACATTCCCACAGTTCAGCGGCATTCGTTTCGATCTCAGCCCAGTCAGCAGATACTGGTGTGCGCTCAAAGCCTCGTTCAGCAAATGCTGATTTGTGCAAGCTGAAGCACTGAAAGTCGCGCTGCGTTTGGAAGCCGAGCTTTTCGTAGGCCTTTACAGCTGCCGTGTTGCTGGTGATCACCTCCAGCTGGACGCGATGATAGCCTTGGCGAGCTGCGTGTTCTTCCACTTTGGCAAAGAGCTTGCTCGCAATACCCTTGCCTCGAGCCTGTGGCACAGTTCCGGTGGAGACTGCGTAGATGGTGCCAGGATAAGCGCCTTGCTTGCCGATGAACCAGAAGCCAACCAGCTGCTCATTCTCCACGGCTAGCCAGGACAACTCCGCGTCAAAGCCTCGAGCCATAATCATCCGCTCAAAATCGGCGAGCGGCATATCCATCTGGATGACATAATCGGAGAACGCCAAAACCATAACCTGATGCAGCTGACTTATCGCAAATTCTGAAGCCCGACGAAATAAAACCACACCCAACCCTCTCACCACACTGAATCACTCAAAGTGATGCCAACACCACCTGAATACCCTAAACAGGGGCTAATGCTCAATGCGTTGGCGTGAGGATTTGGGTCGCAAGCTGTACCTCGCCCCTTCGTAGCAATTGTTATCGCGTTGCTCCCGACAGGACACGCATTTCGCGTTCGCGTGATTGGGCAATTGGATCTGGAGTACTTGAGTTAGAATGCGCGACCCCTGGGTGGCACATGCAAACACTATCCTGAGACGCAGTCTGCTGCCATGTTTCCAGCAAGCCGCTAAAATCACTTTTCATCGAAAAATCGTAGATGCCTGCAAAATCCCTGTTATAGCGAATGTCATAACGATCAGCTTGTTTCTTAAACAACCAACTTAGGTAGTTCAGGAACAATGACTTAAAACGATGAGGTCGCTTCAGAACACCCTTTAGCGGCCCCCCGCACTGCCGCACCCAACCTTTAAACCCAGCAGCATGCAATGCCTTGACGCATGCATTTCGGATTTGGGGGAACAGATGTACATGCTCATGACCATCTACAAAATCGGGAAGACGGCCGAAATCGCGTTGAAAATTCTCAATCTGCGATGCAATCTCTTTCTCGATTTGACAGGTATTCAACTTGCGTAAGTGCGATTTGAGCAAGAGCTGCGGCATTGTTGGGAACGCAGCCCATTCTAAAGCTGAGGATGATGGCTTAAGCCAGTCCCCTGTCAACGTGATATGAAGCCCGATCTGGATATCGGGCCTCTGCTCACTCAGCGCCTTTAAGGCTGTCACGTCCTGTGGCCATGCATCTGTGACCACCATGCACGAGGTGCCTTGAATCTTGTCGTTCTCCAGCAACCACAGAATGCTTTTGCTGATTTCCGAAGTGTAGGCGTAATCATCAGCCACCAAGCGCATTTGCCACCTCGGTTGTTTTGGCGCTTTGGCTATGTTCTTCTGCGACGATGTAAATCGGGCGCTGCTTAATTTCACGCAGCATATGCCCGACATATTCTCCAACCACTCCTAGCAAAATCAGCTGTAGTCCGCCTAGAAAGACTGTTGCGGTGAATAGTGATGAGTATCCAGGTACATTATTGCCAAGCAGCAGTGACGACAACACGATCCAAAAACCATATATCGACGATGGAATAGCAATAGCCACCCCTAAGAACATCGTTGCCCGCAAAGGGACCGTTGAGAACGAGATAACACCTTCGGACGACAAACTAAGCAGTTTCAAGAAGTTCCACTTGGTCGTGCCAGAGATACGCGCTTCTGGCTCATACTCAATCGCACTCTGCTTGAAGCCAATCCAAGTAGAAAGACCTTTAAAGAAACGTATGCGTTCCTGACAAGCTTTCAATGCTTCCAAAGCACGAGGAGATAGCAGTTTGTAGTCAGCAGCATTTGCAGGAATCTCGAACCTGCTCCCTGCATTTATCAAGCGATAAAAGATCCCAACCAGCTTCTGTTTGATCGGATGATCTTGCCGTTTATTGTGAACCGCATAGACAACATCATTGCCTTCCTCTTTCCAGCGGCGAACAAACTCAGGCAACATTTCAGGTGGATGTTGACCATCACTATCAAGAAAAACAATCGCACCTTTTTGACAGCGTTCTATTGCCGCCACCAGCGCAGCTTCCTTGCCGAAGTTGCGACTAAAGCAAACGGTTTTCACACTGAACCGGCCACTCGAAAGCTGGTTCATAATCGTGGGACTGCCGTCAAAGCTGCCGTCGTCTACGTAGAGAATTTCGATATTTAACGCGAACTGATCAATGAGCTGCTCAGCAACTTTTCCAAGACGTTGGTGAAAGACCTCCAAAGACTCAGATTCGTTAAATACTGGCACTGCAAGTGTGAGGGTGTTTTCACTCATAGTCATTCTCCCTCACATGTCACAGCATTTGGACCTAATGCAGGTTTCAAAACAGCAATCCAAACTTCAGGATGTTTTTTGTAAACTCTTCCGCCAGGAGCAGGCCAATGTACTTTTTGAGGAGCAATCACACACATTCCAGCAACCTTGGCTTTAGGTTCTTTATAGTCAACGTAGACCGCGCCTTTGGTTTGTAGATCTTTCTCGTCAATCCACGGGGAATACTTAAGACTTGCCTTTTCAAAGAGTGATGCCCGTTGAGACGCATACCAAGCCACAGTTCCTCCTGGCCAACGACTACCAATGGTGTACTCAAAAGGCTCAGACTCGTGGTTGTACCAATACTTTTCCACGATCTGAGTTAATGCCGGACCATCATGCTGCATGCGAGCAGGCTTGCTTTTCACCATTGGAGAAAACACGAATATGCCGACATAAATCAGTACCAGCAGGCCGTACAGGATAGTCCACGAAGCTATGAAGCGCTGTTTGAAAGAACCTAGACTGACATCCAATGAATTGGCTGCAGCACCAATAAGGCCTGCAAACACAACACCAAGTGGGATTGACCATGCAGTCTTGATGTCTGCACCAAGTCCCAGAGAGATTGCAGCAATTACAACGACAGGGCCGATAACAGCAAACAAGAACGGATCTGACCATACGTCGTTGATGAGATCACCAACCCGAGCAAACGACGCTAACTTCATCCGTTGCCACCCTGCAGCAATTGCAAGCGCAAGCAACATTGGAGCAACTGAATAAATGAACTCAATTAGATACTTGATCGGCATCGCAAAATGCAGATACCACGCTGTGCCTTCACTACCAGAACGGTTCATCGCATATTTAATTGGGAGAAAATCAGTATCCACTAGCCAGAGTACGTGGGGTGTAACTGCTATCAGAAACATAGCTACAGCGAGGTAAGGCCCTGGCCGTAAGAGTAGATCTCGACGTCTAAGCAAGACCCATAATGTTGCGCTGATTAGAAACACACCAGCAATGTACTTACCGTACATACCACCAGCACTCACCACCCCAAACATGCCCCACCAGAAAAGGCTATCTTTTTCTTCGGCCTTCAAAAAAGTGAATACCATCCAGCTCCAAAATGGCAGGAAGCCCATATTCACGTTGTATTCGATAGAAGTTAGTGTCGTGAAGTGCGTCAGGAAAACAGCAAGAACAGTATATCCGCAGGCTTTTGCTCCATATCGCTCATGTACGATGAAAAGGACCGGAATAATCGCCAGGATGGTGCAGAGTTGAGAGCTGGCGAATACAATCCAATCCGAGCGCCCAAAGAACCTTACAACAATGTCAATCATCCAAGCTGACATTGGCGGGTGCTTAAAGTACCCCAGTTGCCATTCTCTACCCCAATACAAAGACTCGATTGAATCTAAAGGCAGGTTGCTAGCAAATATCGCTGATATCGCTGTGTAGAGCACCAGATGCACAGTTAGTACTGCCAAAACGAGCCAAACTGATCCGATGTTAACCCGAGCAAAAACACTTTTGTCCGAAGCGAACTCTGACTTGATGTAATCCGTGTCCATAACCACCAAAAAGGTTCAGCCCCGTAGCAGCAGCCCGAGGCATCCCTAAATTCTCTTAAAAATAGCAATTTCAGTGGGTACAACTAACAAATATTTTTTCGAATCTCCACGTTCAATTCGATATCTGGTTGGATTGTCAGGCAAGTCGCAGTACCCTGTGTTCTTTCGGTATCAGCTCCCGCAAATAGATTAATTTTACTCACAAAAAACAGCCAATTACGTCCCTCTTATTGAGAAATATTAATTAATTAAAATGCCACCATTTCTATACATCCCTCACAGATACATGATGTTTAACTAAGACGTTATTCAAGCCAAACATAATCAGAACACTTCCATTTCCTTCCTTGCTTCAGAGTTTTAGAAGGCAGTCGTTTCCTTCCAGCTTTCCATTACTAGTTTCCGTGATTGTTCTCGCTGTTTCGTGAAAAGGTGTTCTCAAGCAGGGGAGTAAGTATAAAGCTGTCGCGTTTTTGGGGGAGTTGTGCTCTTATCCTCCCTGGTGTTTTTCGGGGTAAGTATTTTCGGGGATACTTGCCCAGCTTCCGGGTCGTTGTCATGCGTCAGTTTCTGCTTCCTATCGCCTCTTTGCTTTTGGGCTCTGCCTTCCTGTTTTTTGCCGGTGGTGTTACCGGTATGCATTTGCCGCTTAGAGGTACGTTTGAGGGCTTCTCCTCTCTTTCTCTCGGTCTGTTGGGGACTGGCTGGGCAATTGGGTATGTGACTGGCTGCCTGAGTGTGCCGAAGATCGTGCAGCGGGCGGGGCATATTCGGGCCTTTGGTGTGATGGCGTCTTTGGCGTGCTTGTCAGTTCTGGCCTCTTCCCTCATGGTTGATCCCATTGCATGGATTGCCTTTCGCTCCGTGGCAGGGTTTGCTTTTGCCGGGGCGGCCATGATCGTGGAAAGCTGGTTGACGGAACGCTCTGACCCAAGCAATCGCGGGGTTGTTTTTGGCACTTACACCATGGTGAACCTTGCTGCGACCACGGGTGGGCAGGTGGTTCTTTCCATGGGTCCGATTGATGGGTTCGAGTTCTTTGTGATTGCCTCCATGTTTTATGTGGTGGCGCTTATCCCGACAGCTGTCACGCGCACCCCTGCTCCGGCTCCCCTTGCACAGGTCAAACTGGATATACGGCGGCTGTGGCGTAACTCTCCCGTTGCCGTGGTTGCTGTTGTTCTGACTGGCGTTTCCAACGGCAGTTTTGGAACGTTGGCGGCGGTATATGGCGGGAAAGTTGGACTGCCGATTGCCAGCATCACGTTGTTTGTGAGTTCATCCATTTTGGCTGGCGCCTTTGCGCAGGTCCCAATCGGCATGATCTCAGACCGCACGGACCGCCGCTACGTCGTCATTGCGATTGCGGTGGTTGCCTTGGCTGCGGACTCCATCTTCCTGTTTGCGGATACCAGCAGTGCCAACATCGCCATTGCCTCAGCGGTAATTTTTGGCGCTGCGATTTACACGTTCTACCCGGTGCTGGTTGCCCACGCGAATGACCATGCAGATGCGGGGGATGCGATGCAGACCAGCGGTGGTTTGTTGCTGATGCTTGGCGTGGGGTCCATGATCGGGCCATTTTTGGGCGGCGTGTTGATGAGCGTTTTCGGGTCTATCGGCCTGTTCATGTCCACGTTTGCAGCCCATGCGCTTATTCTTGCCTTTACCTTATGGCGCCTCACACAGCGTTCTGCTGTTGCAGAGAGCGAGAAGAGTGTGTTTGTGCCTTCTGCGCCAACACGCACGGCCACACCGCAAACGATTATTCTTGCTGATGAAGAAGTTGCCAAGGAGATGGAAGTGGACGAGCTGTCAGAACAACCTTCGTCTTAAGTGGTTATGCGCAGGCATTTGCAGGATGTCTGCGTTATCGAATAAATATGAGGTAAAAACTCTTATTTAAACTTGACTATAATTATCAGGTATACAATAGCTCACCCTACAACCTTTGCTATTGCCCGTCCTTATGAGAAGTCAAGCCGATGAAAACCAATCTTTTCGCAGCCGCCTTCGCTGGTGCCCTTTCAACTCTTGTTGCCTTTGGAGCGTCCGCGCGTGATGTAAAACACGAGCTGGGAACCACCACTGTTCCTGATCAACCTCAGCGTATTGTTGTGCTGGAATATAGCTTTGTTGATGCGCTGGCTGCCGTTGGCGTTGCTCCTGTGGGTGTGGCGGATGATAAGAAACGTGAGCGCATCATCAGCGCCTATACGGATAAGATTGGGCAGGACTGGGTTTCTGTTGGCACCCGTAAGACACCAAGTCTTGAAGTGATTGCATCCTTGGGTCCAGACCTGATCATTGCCGACAAGACCCGGCATACAGCCGCTTATGACACGCTTTCTGAAATTGCACCGACGGTTGTCTTTGACAGTCTGGGTGGTGACTACCCTTCTGCAATTGCGCAGCTGGAAGCGATTGGCGCTGCCGTTGGCAAGGCAGATGAGATGAAAGCCCGCGTTGAAGCGCATAAAGCCAAAATGGCTGAGATTGGCGCGCAGTTTGAAAAGGCTGGCGACTACAAGATCCAGTTTGGTGTGACCAACGCAAAGGGTCTGTGGTTGCATTCCCCAGTTTCCTACAATGGCTCAGTGTTGAAAGGTTTTGGTTTTGCCAGCGGCATGAAGCCAACCAAGGGTGCGGTTTACGAATCCAACTACGTGAAGACCTCTCTGGAGCAGCTTTCTGCTGTGAACCCGGACATTCTCATTCTGGGCCGCTACGCAAACCCAGCCTTTGCGGATGGCTGGAAGGGCGAAGCGCTTTACGAAAACATCAGCGCTGTGAAAAACGACCGCGTGTTTTACGTGGAAGCGCATGTGTGGTCTCGTCTGCGCGGCATGGTGGCAGCAGAAATGACCGCCAATGATCTGCAAGACATTATGAAGCAAGTTCAGAACTAAGCCACGCACATGCCACTCACTGCCATGTACTGGAGCCTTATGGGGATGGCGCTGCTCGGTGGAGCGGCGCTGTCCCTTGCCACAGGTGGCCGACAAGATATCGGGTTTCTCCAAATCCTGAACTCGGTCTTTGCTCAGCTTGATGAGCAGAGCCTTTCCATTGTGCGAGACATCCGTGCTCCGCGCACTCTCATTGCCGCTTTGATTGGCGCAAACCTAGGCCTTGCCGGGCTTTTGCTGCAAGCCACAACGCGCAATCCACTTTCCTCTCCGTCTATCCTTGGCATCAATCAGGGCGCAGCTCTGGGCATCGCCATCGGGCTGGTGTTCCCCTCGCTCGTTCTCTTCAACATCGACACCATGGCGGTGCTGGGTGCTGCCTTTGCCGGTGGTCTAACTCTAACGCTTGCAGGTGGCCTCAAGGGCACGTTAAGTGCGCTGCGCCTGATTCTTTCTGGTGTGGCAGTCAGCGCTTTTGCGTTTGCATTGGTGCGGTTCACTTTTACGCTGGATGATGAACTTGCCCTCTCCGTGATCCAGTGGACCACAGGTGACATTGCAGATGTGCGCTGGAAACAGGCAACGCCGCTGCTTGTCTGGTGTCTGGCAGGTGGCCTCCTGACGTTCTTCATGTCGCATAAGCTTAACTTGATGGCGCTTGGTGAAGCAGCCTCAAAAGGGCTTGGCTCTGATCCACGGCTTACGTTGCTTTTCGGCATTTTGCTCGCGGCAATCCTGACCGGTGTTTCCGTTTCCGTTGCCGGGCCTGTGATGTTTGTTGGCCTCATCATTCCGCATGTGTGCCGCGCTGCCTTTGGCACAGACCATCGTGTACTGGTGCCCGCGGTTATGCTGTGTGGTGCCACCTTGATGCTTGTTGCTGATGGCGCTTCCAAGCTGATCAACTTCCCGGAGGAAACTGCGGTGGGTGTGGTTTCAGCCCTGATTGGCGCGCCCTACTTTTTGTACCTGACCATCACGGCCAAGGAGATTGACTGATGAGCATGCTCTCTGAGGCCTCCGGCGCACAGTGGCGTACAGATTTTAAAAGCCACCGGAGCACCAAAGCCTTTCGCGTCCAAATGCTGCTGTTGTTTGCCTGCGTCTTTGTCAGCATGCTCAGTCTGGGTGTGGGCGCAGTTAACATCCCGCTGGATGTGATTTTGAACAGCCTGTTTGATCTTGATGGCCAAAAGCAGACCTATATTATCTGGAAGTCACGGCTCCCCCGTGTGTTGATTGCCTTGCTGGCCGGGGCAAGCCTTGCTGTTTCCGGTGTTATTGTCCAGGCTATCATTCGTAACCCGCTGGCCAGCCCCAAGATCATGGGCATTAACTCAGGTGCTGCACTGGCTGCTTTGGGTACAGTGATGTTCCTGCCCAATGTGCCCGTTACTTATCTTCCTTTTGCTGCGGCCCTTGGCGGCATTGTTGCTGCGGTGGTGGTGCTGTTTGCAGCTCATCTGCGCCAAGTCTCCCCTGCCCGTCTGGCTCTGGTTGGTATAGCCGTTGGCATGGTGTGCGATGCAGGTGTTGATTATCTGCTGGTGACAGCCGCAACGCTGGAAATCTCAAACCCGCTTGTCTGGCTCACCGGCTCTCTATGGGCTCGTACGTGGGTGCATGTGCAATCGATATGGATGCCACTTGTCATCCTTTTGGGTCTGACTATGGTGCTCTCCTATCAACTGGACCTGCAGCAACTGGGAGACCAGACCGCCCGCGGACTAGGCCAAAGCACGAATAAGATGCGCCTTTTATTGTTGGGCGTTGCAACCCTGCTTGCCAGTATCTCCGTTGGCGTGGTTGGTGTGATTGGCTTTATCGGCTTGATGTCACCGCATATCAGCCGCTCTCTTGTGGGGGGACGACATCGCCTTTTGCTGCCAACTGCTGCACTGGTGGGGGCACTTCTGGTTGTTCTGGCAGACGCGGTTGGACGGGCTATTGCGCCGCCGCTTGAAGTTTCCGCAGGCATTTTGAGTGCAATGCTGGGCGCTCCTTACTTCATCTGGATCATGAGCCGCTCACAAAAAGGACAAAGCACATGAGCATCGTTCTTTCAAACGTCACCTCCGGTTACGAAGAGTTCATGCTCAAGGGCATCAATCTCACCATTCAAAAGGGCAGCTATGCCGCTTTGATCGGCCCCAACGGCTGCGGCAAGTCAACATTGCTGAAAACCATCGGCCAGATCAACAAGTTAAAGAGCGGCACTATCACCGTTGATGGTGAAGCAATCCATCGCCTGCCTGCCAAAACGGTTGCACGGCAAATTGCATTTTTGCCGCAAAGCCCTGTGGTTCCAACTGGCATCAATGTTGAGCAACTTGTCGGGTATGGCCGTGCGCCGCATCAATCACTCCTGGGTATTCGCAGCCGGCGGGATGTTGAGATTGTTGAGGAGGCCTTGCACACCTCAGGGCTCTACACGTTCAAGGACCGGGCGTTAAAAGACCTTTCCGGCGGTCAGCGCCAACGTGCCTTCATCGCTATGTGTCTGGCTCAGGATACGCCCTACATTATGCTGGATGAGCCAACCAGCTATCTGGATATCCGCTATCAGTATGAGACACTGGATCTCCTCCAACACCTCAACAGTCAGGGCCGCACGGTGGTGGTCGTCCTCCACGACATCGCCCAGGCCTCCCGCTACGCAGACCACCTCGTCGTCATGCGTGATGGAACGATCTTTGCCGAGGGAACACCACACGAGGTGGTCAGCCCGTCTCTGGTGAGCTCCGTCTACGAAATCGACACAAGCGTTTACGCTGATCCGGTGTCTCAAACACCGGTGGTAACGCCTGTTTGAGATGAAGGCCAGCGTGCGTTCGGGTGAAAGCTGCGCATTAAGTGCTAGGGACAAAACCTGTTTGTCCAGACCTAACGTTATTCGGATTTTGATGCCTTTAACGATGACTTTCCAGAAAATCCTCAGTGTGAATATTTATCTCATGGACAATGGCTGAGACATCGAACCACTTCTATTGGAGACAATCCCTCTTTAATTTGGCGGAGAGTGCCAAGACTTAGAGCTACTAAAACTCACTTTAAGTCGCAGAGCTGGCCAGAGCCTCGGGCGCAGATAATTTAGCTCCAAAGAGCGTGTCTTAAACCGTCGATAAACTGAGCGTTAAAAGGGTACGCTTTGAGACTTCTCTAACGTTCAAAGCTTGTAGGGAAAGAGAAAAGGCCGCTGTGCACGTCATATCACCCACCTATGCAAAACCTCACGCCGCGCCACATTGAAAAGGAAATCACGCTGCGAGGGGAAGAGTTCAGCAAGCGGATAGAGCAAAAGTGTCAAACCTTTGGAAAGCTGAGCGAATGCTCGGTTTATTATCTAGTAATTTCAAGGAGATAAGTGGTGCCCGGAGGCGGATTCGAACCACCGACACGCGGATTTTCAATCCGCTGCTCTACCAACTGAGCTATCCGGGCATTTCGCGTTGGGCAGTGTGCCCCGCTGAGGTGAGGGTCTTATAGGGCGCCTGATTTCCTCTGTCCAGCACCTCAATGAGTTTTCCCAAAGGCTTTTAGGGGGTTAAATCTTTTTTTCTCAGAACGTATTGCAAGGAAGGGGCTGGCTCACAAAAAAGGGCGCTGTTCATGCGCCCTTAGTTTTCTTCTACTCTCAATAGACTTAGACGCTGACCCAACTGGCCTGTTCGTGAGATTTGGCCATGGTCTGGACGAGGCCTTCAATGAAGATGCCGCGTTCGAAGTCGATCAGGTGACTGTCTTCACCCTGCAGGCTTTTCAGGATCTCGTTGACCTCAATGATCTTCAGATCGTTGAAGCCGAGACCGTGGCCCGGGGCCGGGATGAAGCGGTCGTATGGCGCATGGGCTGGCCCTGCCAGAACTGTGGTGTAGCCCTGCCCTGCGACATCGCCTTCAGCTTTGTAGACGTGCATCTCGTTCATGCGTTCCTGATCATAAACGATAGAGCCTTTGGAGCCGAAGATCTGTACGGCGATGCGGCCTTTACGTCCCCATGCGGAGCGGTTGAGCTGGAGGGTGCCGTTGCCGCCATTTTCCAGTTCAAACAGCACGGTGGCTGCATCAAAGGTTTCAACGGCTTTGTCGTTGCCAGCAGCGTCCTTGCGGGTCGCGTACGGCTTGGTCATGTGACACATGACTTTGGCAATGCGCAGATCCAGCGCCATGAGCAAGGACATGGTGTGCACGCCGAAGTCATCCAGTGCGCCAAAGCCGGAGGCCAATCCGCTTTTCATGCCCCATTCATCATCCGGGTTGGCCATGAAGTCTTCGTCCATCTCAAGACGGATCTGAAGTACATCGCCGATTTCGCCTGAGTTCAGCAGGTCGCGGATGCGGCGCATCATGGGGTTCTGGATGTAGTTATAACCAAGGAAGGTCTTCTTACCGGATTTGCGGGAGGCTTCCAGCATTTTCTGCGCATCCGCATAGGACGGAGCCATTGGCTTTTCGCAGTAGACGTGCTTGCCCGCTTCCAGAGCTGCGATTGCCATTTCCGGGTGGAACTCATTCGGCGTGGTAATCGAGATAATGTGAATATCCGGATCGGCCAGCATATCGCGCCAGTTGCCCGTAGACTTGGCAAAGCCAAAGTCTTTTGCGCGTGCTGCTGCCAGTTCTTCATTCACCTCAGCAAGCGTCACCAACTCTGGCTTCAGCTCACCACCAAACACACCGGATACAGCATTCCATGCCAGAGCATGACATTTGCCCATGTATCCGGTTCCAATCAGACCTACGCCGATTTTTTCCATCTCAGTAATCCTGGAAGTGCCCCTAGAATAGAGTTCATTGGAATAGAACGCGTTATGAACGGGGCATTGATAAAATGAAGGAGCGGCACGATCGGGTAATGCCGCTCCTCAGTGTCTCACTGAACATTCTGAATGTTGCGTATGCCTGACCCGAAAACCGACAGAGGATTTTCAGGAATACACATCACACAGTGCCGCCCAATGATGCCTCCAAACTGGCAAGCTCTTGCCCGCCAGCCATGAGATCTTGAAGTTCTTCAGCGGTGATTTCGCCTTTCTTCGCAGTACCGAGGGTTTGCCCCCTGTTCAGCACTGTGAAGCGGTCTCCCACTGCCATGGCGTGGCGTACGTTGTGCGAAATGAACACGACGCCAACACCTTTTTTGCGGACCTTATCCATAGTCGAGAGCACGTTTGACGTCTGGCGTACACCCAGAGCAGAGGTCGGCTCGTCGAGGATGAGGACTTTCGCGCCGAAATACACGGCGCGCGAGATTGCGACTGTCTGACGTTCGCCGCCGGACAGTGTGCCCACAGCCTGATCCGGTTCGCGCAGATTAATGCCCATCTTGGACATTTCTTCCATAGTGACTTCGTTTGCGTACTTATGGTCGAAATAAGAGATCGGGCCGAACTTTTTGACCGGCTCACGGCCAAGCCAGAAGTTGCGGGTGATGGACATGAGCGGGATCATCGCAAGGTCCTGGTGCACCGTTGCAATACCTGCATTCATTGCATCACGCGGGCTTTCAAAGACCTGCTTTTGACCATCAACGACGATCTCGCCTTTGCTTGGCTTGTGCACGCCGGACATGGTTTTGATGAAGGTGGATTTACCTGCACCATTGTCACCAAGCAGACAATGCACTTCGCCGGGCATGACGGAGAACGAAACACCAGCCAAAGCAATGACAGAGCCAAAATGCTTTTCGATGTTCTTCATCTCAACAATAGGTGTCGTCATGATCAGCGCTCCCCTGTGACGCGCTTGCGGATCATGTTGTTAAACAACACCGCGATCAGCAGCATGGAACCGAGGAAGACCAGATACCAGTCCTGATCGATATTGGTGTAGCTGAGGCCGATAAGCACCATTCCGAAGATGATGGAGCCGAAGAAGGCACCGATTGCGGAGCCGTAACCGCCTGTCAGCAAACAGCCGCCGATCACCGCTGCAATGATTGCCTCAAACTCCTTCTGGAAACCACGGCGGGCGTCCGTTGAGCCTGCATCCATAACAGTCAGGATTGCGACAAGAGCTGCACAGCATGCAGTGAACATGAACAGGTACATCTTGACCTTGCGCACTGGCACGCCGGAATTACTTGCTGCGTTGCTGTCACCACCTGCTGCAAAGATCCAGCTGCCAAATGGGGAGCGAAGCAGAACCCAAGTTGCCAGAAGAGCCAGCAAGACAAACCAGAGAATATCAACCGGAATGCCGTCTACTTTTGGCTTGCCGGACTTGAAGGTGTCGATCCAGCCCGCTTCGGCCAGCCAGTAGAAGAATGGTGTGAACGCTTCTCCGCTAAAGAAGTCAGCAAGCCAGCTGCCTTCAAATTCTGCACGGATACCGCGCAGCTGAGTTGAGCCGCCGGTTGCCGCTTTGAGGCCAACCAGAGACAGGCCGCGCAGGATAAACAGGAACGCAAGCGTTACAATGAAAGACGGTAAGCCCGTACGGATGACGATCTGTCCGTTGATGGCACCCATTGCAGCTGCCACGATGAAAGTGACAATAATCGCTGCATAGAGTGGCAGGTCGAAGGTGACCATTGCCGCGCCGAAAATCAGGCCTGTGAACGCAACCATAGAGCCAACGGAGAGATCAAACTCACCGCCGATCATGAGAAGTGCTGCCCCAATAGCCAGAATGCCGAGTTGGGCAGCAGGCGTCATGAAGTTCAGGATCCCCGCGAGGGTGAACATCTTAGGGTCAGCAGTAAAAAGAAAAAAGATTGTTACGAGAGCAAGGCCAGCAATGGCGCCGAGTTCAGGACGCTTCATGAGCCGGGAGATGAGCGAGACGTTTTTTACTCTTTCGTCCGCGCTCTCAACAGCAAGATCGGACATTTTATTTCCCTCAGTTTTGCATGAAGTGAGAGGGATGCATGCACCCCTCCCACAGCAAAGCTCCTTAACGGATGCCTTGAGCGGACAGCTCTACAACCTGACCGGCTTTATCAGCGGTGATCAGGTTTGGACCAGATGGAACGTTGCCACCAGGGATAAGTCCGTACTCTGCATTGAGAGCGAGGAAGATAACAGGCAGGTAGCCCTGAAGGAACTGCTGCTGGTCGATTGCAAATGCTGCTTTACCGTCAGCAACTGACTGCAGGAAGCCTGCGGACATGTCGAAGGTTGCAACGTTTACTTCGCCAGTGCGTCCAACTGCTTCAACAGCTGCCACTGCTGGCTCACCCACGAGAGATGCACCAAGACCCATGATGGTGTCGATGTCTTCGTTGGATTCCAGAGTTGCCTTGATCTTCGCTTCAACTTCAGCTGGATCGTTGTTTGTTGGAACAACAGTTACTTTGCCGCCAAAGCCAGCTGCAAAACCGTCACAGCGCAGATCGAGGGACACGTTGCCCACTTCCTGGTTGACGCAGATGCCGACTTTGCCGCCCATGTCAGCAAGCTTTTGGCCTGCTGCTTTACCGGCGTCATACTCGTCCTGGCCCACGTGCAACAAAGCACCAAAGCTTGCAGACACATCACTACCGGAGTTCATGGAGATAACTGGAATGCCAGCTTCCACTGCTTTGGTAATGGATGGGCCGAGCGCGTCACCATCAGGAATGGACACAACAATTCCGTCCGGCTCCTGAACGATTGCTGCATCAATCAGCTGGCTCATGGCCACCATGTCAAAAGTTTCTGGAGCACGGTAAGAAACGTTAGCGCCGCTGTCTTTTGCTGCTTTGTCTACACCGTTCTTAACAACAGACCAAAATGGGTCGTTTGCCTGGCCATGGCTCACAACAATGATGTCAGCAGCCATTACAGCAGGTGCAGTCATGATCGCAGCAGCAGCTACGAACGCGCGTAAAGTCTTTTTCATATAAACCTCCCAAGATTGGCGGATGCCAATTTTAAGTCAGGGTTTCCCCTAGAAATCCGGTGTTTATCTCGTCCACAAACACTGGAGTTCGAATGCGTTTCCGCACGAATTGTAGTGCTCAGCCGTCCCACGGGCAAAAGCACCCATCACCCCATTATATCAACGCAAGCCTGATTGCGGCAAATCCGTGCTGAAACAGCACTTTAAAAGGGTGATGGACAGAGCACGTGTTACCGGCCCTACAATCGTAGAATTCATCCAAATTTGAGCAATTCGGAAAATTCATTCCAAATTTATAGAACGTACATTGCGGTTTTTCAAGTTTTGGAATAGATTTTTTTCATGACACAGAATTTAGACGCAATTAGCCCAGACATTCCCTCGGATTACGAGAGCCTGAAAGCTCGAATAAGTACTCTTTCGGACAGCATGCCCAAGCGCCTTTTGCAGTGCGCAAGATATGCTTTGGCGAATCCGGACAGAATCGCTCTTGGCACCACAGCCGAGATTGCCAGCGCTGCAGGCGTGCAGCCTTCTACTCTTGTTCGCTTTGCCCAAACGCTGGGATTTGACGGTTTCTCGCAGATGCAGCAGATTTTTCAGGGGCAGCTGGTTGGCCGCAACTCTGAATATACGGAGCGCCTGACGAAGATCCGCGAGAGTGGAACAAACACTCCAGGCAGCATTCTTGGCAACTTTGTAGAACGGTCCAAACAGTCGCTTGATGATCTTCTGCGCCAGGTCGACACGGTCGCTCTTGAGCGCTCCATTGAAGCGCTGTCAGCTGCAGAAAACATACACTTATTAGGCTTGCGGCGTGCATATCCGGTCGTCAGCTACCTACACTATACATTGGGCAAGATGGGCGTGAGAACAAACCTGCTGGAATACACGGGTGGCATTCTGGAGGAACGCGTTCAGTTCATCAACGAGAACGACGCATTGTTTGTGGCGACCTTCAGCCCCTACTCTCCTGAGGTGGTTGAGTTTGCAAGCAAGGCCTTTGGCCGGGGTGTCTCTGTTATCTCCTTGACCGACAGCGTTCTGTCTCCAATTGCCCGCGTTTCTTCAACCGTTCTGGAGGTTAATGAGGCGGAGCATGGCGCGTTCAGATCACTCTCCACAACCATGTGTCTTGCCACTTCTATCGCTGTTGCGGTTGGCGATGCACGAAAGTGGACGTCCCTCTCCTAGAGTATCTCTAAGGAATCAATAGGAAGCCGGCAAAGGACTGAATTTGGAAGTGAGCTTGTTTAAAATTTTGGAACAAAGCTCATTCTATTTTGAACAGATATTCCACTTGTGATTATTTTTGGAATATGTAATCTTTCAGGAAATGCTATTACCTGATTGGGAGAATCCGTTGAAATCACTTGATGTCATCACAATCGGCCGGTCATCGGTCGACCTGTATGGAACGCAGGTTGGCAGCCGACTGGAAGACATGTCTTCATTCAATAAGTATGTCGGCGGCTCACCAACCAATATGTCAGTCGGAACAGCCCGTCTTGGGCTGAAATCTGCCCTAATCTCCCGCGTAGGGGATGAGCACATGGGCCGTTTCATCCGCGAGCAACTGGTTAAAGAAGGCGTTTGCGTTGATGGTCTTGTTACTGACAAGGATCGCCTGACCGCCCTTGTTATTCTTGGCATTCGCGACAAAGAGCAGTTTCCGCTGATTTTCTATCGCGAAAACTGTGCCGACATGGCGCTGTGCGAAGATGATATTGATCCTGAATTCATCGCCTCAGCTGGTTGTGTGACTGTTACCGGTACCCATCTCTCGCACCCACGCACGGAAGCTGCTGTTCTAAAAGCGCTGCGTCTTGCAAAAGAGAACGGCTCCCGCACTGCTCTGGACATTGACTATCGCCCGAACCTTTGGGGTCTTGCAGGTCATGGTGATGGCGAAGAGCGTTTCATCGCCTCTGAAAAGGTGACCACTGAGCTGCAAAAGCACTTGCACCTGTTTGATCTGATCGTGGGCACGGAAGAAGAGTTCCATATCGCAGGCGGTTCCACCAACACTCTTGAAGCACTGAATGCTGTGCGCATGGTCAGCAAGGCTGCTCTGGTTTGCAAGCGTGGCCCAATGGGCGCTGTGGTGTTTGAAGACGAGATTGGTGCGAGCCTTGATGATGGCAAGTCCGGTCCGGGTTTCCCGATTGAAGTGTTCAACGTGCTTGGTGCGGGCGATGGCTTTATGTCTGGTCTGCTGCGCGGCTGGCTGAAGGATGAGACCTGGGAAACCACACTCACCTATGCCAATGCATGTGGTGCGTTTGCGGTCTCCCGTCACGGCTGTGCCCCTGCTTACCCAAGCTGGGAAGAGCTGCAGTGGTTCCTTGATAACGGTTCCTCCGAGCATGCTCTGCGCAAAGACAAGAAGCTGGAGCAGATCCACTGGTCTACCAACCGCAAGGGTGAATGGTCCAACATGAAGGTGTTTGCCTTCGATCACCGCTCTCAGCTGGAAGACATGGCAGCCAAAGTTGGCGCATCCGAAGACAAGATCCCTGAGTTTAAAGAGCTTTGCCTTAAAGCTGCTCAGCAGGTTCGTGCTGGTGGTGACGACTACGGCATTCTGTGTGATGGCCGCCTTGGTGAGGAAGCTCTGTTCAAAGCAACGGGTTCTGGTCTTTGGATTGGCCGTCCGGTTGAACTGCCAGGCTCTCGCCCACTGGAGCTGGAGATCGGCCCAGACCTTGGTTCGCAGCTGGCGGAATGGCCGGTTGAGCATGTGGTCAAGGTGCTGTGCTTCTACCATCCGGATGACAGCGCTGAGATGAAGGCCCGTCAGGAAGAGACCATTTTACGCCTTGCGCATGCATGCCGCGAAAATAATCTGGAATTTTTGCTGGAAGTCATCCCGTCCAAGGTTGGACCGGTTGATGATGATACCACCGCGACCATCATTCAGCGCTTCTATGATCTGGGTGTTTACCCTGACTGGTGGAAGCTGGAGCCTTTGAAGACCGATGCAGGCTGGCAGAAAGCGTGTGACGCGATCAAGGCGAATGATCCCTGGTGTCGCGGTATTGTTGTTCTTGGCCTTGATGCACCAGCTGAAGAGCTTAGCGCGAGCTTTAAGGTTGCAGGCAAGTATGACCTTGTGAAAGGTTTTGCTGTGGGCCGCACTATTTTTGCTGAGGCTGCTGAGAAGTGGCTTGGCGGAAACATATCTGACGCAGAAGCCATCGCTAACATGGTTGCAAAATTTGAAGGCCTCGGATCTGTCTGGGAGCAGGCCCGAATGGATAAGAAAGAAGTTGCATGAGCACGATCAGATTAACAGCCGCGCAGGCTCTGGTTCGCTATCTAGCAGCCCAGAAAACGCCTGAGGGAGACAGCTTTATCGCTGGGGTCTGGGCTATTTTCGGTCACGGCAACGTGGCGGGTCTTGGTGAAGCGCTTTATCACACGCAGGACACGCTGCCGACCTATCGCGGTCACAACGAGCAAGGTATGGCCCATGCGGCTATCTCCTATGCCAAGGCATCCAACCGTCGCCGTGCGATGGCTGTGACGACCTCCATTGGTCCGGGCGCGACCAACATGGTGACTGCTGCTGCGCTGGCTCACGTGAACCGCCTGCCGGTTCTGCTGTTGCCAGGTGATGTGTTTGCAAACCGTGCACCGGATCCAGTGCTTCAGCAGATTGAAGACTTTCAGGATGGCACTGTCAGCGCAAATGATTGTTTCCGCCCTGTAAGCCGTTACTATGACCGTATCCAGCGCCCTGAGCAGCTTTTGACAGCTCTGCCACGCGCCATGGCGGTTATGACTGATCCGGTCGAGTGCGGTCCTGTTACACTGGCCATGTGTCAGGACGTACAGGCTGAAGCTTATGACTGGCCTGTGAGCTTCTTTGAAGAGCGCACCTTGCACTTCCGCCGCCCTGCACCTGATGCAGCTGAGCTGGAAACTGCGGTTGCTGCCATCCGCGCTGCGAAAAAGCCGATGATCATTGCTGGTGGTGGTGTGCACTACTCTCTGGCAACGGATGATCTGAAGAGCTTTGCCGAGACGCACAACGTACCCGTTGCGGAAACGCAGGCTGGCAAGTCCGCTCTGCCATGGGATCATGAGCTGAATCTGGGCAGCGTTGGTGTGACCGGTTCTTCTGCTGCAAACGCTGTTGCTGAAGATGCTGATCTGATCATCGCAGTTGGCACACGCCTGCAGGACTTCACGACAGGGTCCTGGGCACTGTTTAAGAACCCGGATCGCCGTATTTTGCAGCTGAACGCAGCTTCTTATGACACTGGCAAACACAATGCGCTGCCGCTGGTGTGCGACGCGCGTGTTGGCCTGCAGGCTCTCAGCCAAAACCTGGGTAGCTGGAAGGCCGAGACCGAGACTGCGTCTCACCTTGCGACCTGGCTCTCAGCTGTTGAAAATGCAACGGCAGCCCCTGAGGGTGGCAATGAGCTGCCAACTGATGCGCAGGTGATTGGCGCTGTTCAGCGTGCGTCCAATGCAGACACCACTGTTGTGTGTGCTGCTGGCGGTCTGCCGGGCGAGCTGCACAAGATTTGGAAGACCGACAAGCCGGGTGGTTACCATCTGGAATACGGCTTCTCCTGCATGGGCTATGAGATTGCAGGTGGTCTTGGCGTGAAGATGGCCAAGCCAGAGAACGAAGTGGTCGTCATGGTTGGCGATGGCAGCTACATGATGATGAACTCCGAGCTGGCGACCTCCGTCATGCTGGGTCACAAGATCATTCTGGTTCTGCTGGACAACCGCGGTTACGGCTGCATCAACCGTTTGCAGATGGCAACCGGTGGTGACAACTTCAACAACCTGCTGGATGATGCCTACCACGTTGAGCCATCCAACATTGATTTTGCTGCACATGCGGGTGCAATGGGGGCAACCTCTGAGCACGTGAAGAGCATTGAAGAGCTGAGTGAAGCTCTGGAGCGCGCAAAAGCCAGCACCAAGTCCTACTGCATTGTGATCGACACGGATCCGCTGCCAACCATGCCGGAAGGTGGCCACTGGTGGGATGTAGCTGTGCCAGAAGTATCAAAAAGAAAAGAAGTTAATGAAGCTCGTAAGGGCTATGAGCATGCGCTGACCAATCAGCGTTTGGGGGACTAAGGCCAATGATCCGTTACGGAACCAACCCAATTGCGTGGAGCAATGACGACGACCGTACTCTTGGTGCGCACATTTCTCTGGAGCAGTGCCTCAAAGAAGCCGGTGAAATCGGCTTCGACGGCATTGAAAAGGGCCACAAGATGCCAACCGAGCCAGCTGCTTTGAAAGCTGCGCTCGACCCGCATGGTCTTGCCTTTGTTTCTGGCTGGCATTCCCTGAACCTGTTGGCTCACAGCGTTGAAGAGGAAAAGAAGGCGATCCAGCCGCACCTCGATCTGCTCAAAGCCATGGGCTGCAAGGTTTGCATCACCTGTGAGACCTCCAACGCGATCCACGGCGCTGATGATACCCCGCTGGCAGACAAGCCTGTGCTGGCTGATGACCAGTGGGCGAAGTTTGGCGCTGATGTTGAAGCAGTTGCTGCCTATTGTGCTGAACAGGGTATCTCGCTCGTTTACCATCACCACATGGGTACTGTGGTACAGAGCGGTGAAGAGATTGATCGCTTTATGGACGTGACCGGACCGAACACCTACCTGCTGCTGGACATTGGCCATGCATGGTTTGGTGGAGCAGATCCGGTTGAAGTTGCCAAGAAGCATATGGCGCGTGTACGCCATTTGCATGCGAAGAACGTTCGCCCGACTGTCCGCGCACAGGTTGAAGGCGAGCGCCTGAGCTTCCTGGAAGGCGTCCGCCGCGGTGTGTTCACCGTTCCTGGCGATAAAGAAGGCGGCGTTGATTTTGAACCTGTGCTGAAGGTTGCAGCCGAGCATGGCTATGAAGGCTGGCTGGTGATTGAAGCAGAGCAGGACCCTGATCAGCGCAATCCGTTCACATACCAGAGCATGGGCCTGAAAGCACTGCGTGAGATGGCTATCAGCGCTGGTCTTGATAAAAAGGTAGTCGCATGAGCAAGCTTCTCGTAAAACCCAATGGTACAGAGGGCAAGGTGCATGACATCACGCCTGAATCTGCCGGTTGGGGCTACGTTGGTTTTGGCCTTTATCATCTGGAACCGGGCGCAAACGCCAAGGAGCTGATGAAGGGCCGCGAGGCCATTCTGGTTATCGTGGAAGGCAAAGCCTCAATCACTTCTGATGGTCAGGACTTTGGTGTGCTTGGTGAGCGCAAGAACGTGTTTGAACGCATCAAGCCATGGTGTGTGTACGTTCCTGCCGGAGCTGAGTGGAGCGCAACTGCTGTTACCAAGCTGACACTGGCTGTGTGTACTGCTCCTGCAAAAGACGGCAGCTACCCTGCCCGCGTGATTGGCCCGGATGACATCCCTAGCGTTGAGCGCGGCGTTGGTGCCAACACCCGCTACATCCACCCGATTGCCATGGAAGACCAGGACTTTGCAGAGAGCCTGCTGGTGACTGAGGTTTACACCCCTCAGGGCAACTGGTCATCTTATCCTCCGCATCGTCATGATGAAGATAACTTCCCGGAAATGACCTATCTGGAAGAGACGTACTACCACCGTCTCAACCCGGACCAGGGTTTCGGCTTCCAGCGTGTGTTCACTGAAGATGGTGAGCTGGATGAGGCGATTGCTATGTCCAGCGGGGATGTTGTGCTGGTTCCAAAAGGGCACCACCCTTGCGGCTCTCCGTATGGCTACGAAATGTACTACCTGAATGTGATGGCTGGCCCGATGCGCAAATGGCGCTTCCAGAACCACCCTGACCACGACTGGATTGCACAGCGCGACGCAAAACCTGCGGACGCCTAAGGCACCTGATATCCGCGTGTTCCCACTGATATGTCCTTGGGAGCACGCGTTTAATAAGCGCGTAGGTTCTGCGGAAACCACCAGGCATTCGTTGGAGATGCGCGATATAAACGCTGTTGTGAAAGATAAGCTATGACTGTTTCAATTGGCCTGTTGGGAGCTGGCCGTATTGGCAAGACCCACGCAAAAGCTGTAAGCCAGCTTGAAAATGCCAAGCTGGCTGCTGTGTTCGACCCGTTTGAAGATGCTGCAAAAGAGATTGCAGCTCAGACAGGTGCACGCGTTGACGGCCTTGACGCCATCATGAATGACCCGGCTATTGATGCTGTGATCATCGCGACCCCAACTGATCTGCATGCTGAGCAGATTGAGCAGGCTGCGCGTGCTGGTAAGGCAATCTTCTGCGAAAAGCCAATCCATCTGGACGGCGACCGTGTGCGCGAATGCCTCAAGGTTGTTGAAGAGACTGGCGCAAAACTGATGGTTGGCTTCAACCGTCGTTTTGACCCGAACTTCGCTGAAGTGAAGCGCCAGATTGAAGCTGGAGTGATTGGTGACGTTGAGATGGTTCAGATCACCTCTCGTGACCCTTCCCCGCCACCAGTCGATTACGTGAAGCGCTCCGGCGGTCTGTTCAAAGACATGATGATCCATGACTTTGACATGGCTCGCTTCCTGCTTGGCGAAGAAGTTGTTGAAGTGAACGCCATGGGCAGCGCAATCGTATCTGAGGAGATCGGTGCTGCTGGTGACGTGGACACGGCAACTGCAACGCTGAAGACAGCAAGCGGCAAGATCTGCACCATCACCAACTCCCGCCGCGCCACTTATGGCTACGACCAGCGCGTGGAAGTGCACGGTTCCAAGGGTATGGTGTCTGCAGAAAACATGCGCACCACCACAGTAACTGTTGCAAATGGTGACGGCTACACTGCTGAGCCACTCATGGACTTCTTCATGGAGCGTTATGAAGCAGCTTATCGCATTGAGCTTGCTGCCTTCGTTGATGCCTTGACCAGTGGTTCCGAGATCTCTCCAAACGGCTTTGATGGCCTGAAGGCTCTCGAACTTGCTGAAGCTGCAACTGAAGAAGTTGCCAAAGCACGCGATCTGGCAAACGCTTAAGCTGCTTTAAAAACTGAATATGAAAAGGGCCGATGCATTGCAACGGCCCTTTTTTATTGGTCTAAAGCCTTCGCTTTACGCCATGGCTGCCTGACGGCGGACGGTGGCGATGCGGAAGCGGTTGGCGACGTAGGCGCCGTCTGTGAGGCTGGCGTTGCCTGCCGGGTTAGCGCCGGTGACGTGGAAGTCAGAGTACGCTGCTGACTGGTTCACGTAGATGTTTCCAGTCAGGTTCACAGAAAGCGGTGCGCCTGCCCATGCGTAGGCATCAGTGGCCTTGTCGATCACATCTTCATTGGTTGAATACAGCGCTGCGGTGATTGCACCGTGGCTCTTGGCTGAGCCTGCTGCGCGGGCGATGGCATCGTCGATGTCATCACAGGCGATGATGAAGGAGATCGGGCCGAAGCGCTCCTGCATGTAAGCTTCTTCTTCTTTGGAATCGACCGCCACAACGGTAGGCGTTGCAGAGCGAGCACCGTTCATGCCTTCCACTGGCTCAGAAGAGCGGATCACTTTGCCTAGTTTTCCGGCTGCAAAAATGCGTTCCAGTGTGGATGGGTTCTGCACGGCGCCGAGGATGGCAGCGGCACGAGCCGGATCGCCGAGGAGCTTGTCCAGTGAGATCTTGATGGCTTGCGCCACTTCCTCAAAGCTCTTCTTGCCGTCGTTGGTTTCAATGCCGTCACGGGGAACGAAGATGTTCTGCGGAGTGGTGCACATTTGACCGGAATAAAGCGACAAGGAAAACGCGATGTTGCTGGCCATGCCGCGCAGGTTGTCAGTCGATTCAATGGTGATCGCGTTGACGCCAGCTTCCTCGGTGTAGACCAATGCATCACCTGCGTTTTCACGCACCCATGCACCAAAGGCATTGGAGCCGGTGAAGTCGATGATCTTCACAGCATCATTGGTGACCAGCTCCTTGGTTTTTGGCGCTTCTGCGGTATCAGCAGCCAGCATCAGTACGTTTGGATCAAAGCCAGCGTCTTTGAGCACCTCACGGCCAATCTGAATGGAGATAGCCATTGGCAGGATCGCCATTGGGTGCGGTTTGATGATGACCGGATTGCCAGTGACGAAGCTTGCGAACATGCCTGGATAGGTGTTCCAGGTTGGGAAGGTCGCACAGCCGATGACCAGCGCAACACCGCGTGGCACAACGCGGAATTTCTTGTCGAGCACGATCGGATCGTGCTTGCCCTGCGGCTTGGTCCAGGTCACCTCGGTTGGAGTCTGGGTCATCGCGTCATAGGCATAAGCGACGGCTTCCAGTCCTCTGTCCTGCGCGTGCGGGCCACCTGCCTGAAACGCCATCATGAACGCCTGACCGGAGGTGTGCATCACTGCATTGGCGATGAGGAAGGACTTTTTGTTGATGCGGTTCAGCATTTCCAGCGCAACGCCAACGCGTTCTTCAACGGTTGCTTTCGCCCAGCTCTTGCCAGCTTCTGAGGCTGCTTTGACCAGCTCTGCCGGGTCGGCATCTTCATAGGTGACGCCCAGCTCTTTGCCATAGGGAGACGATTCTGCGCCTGTCCAGTTGCCGTTGGTTGGCTGGCCCAGTGCGAATGGCTTACTGAGAATCCCCTCAAATTCTGCAAGCTGATCGTCTTTTGCTGTTTCACCATAGATCTTACCGGATGCGATCTCAGGATAAGCGGACCAGTAATCTCTTGATTTACTTGTCTTTACTGCTTGAAAGAGCGTGTCTTTATGCGTTTCAAAAAAGTTACTCATTGTTCCTCCTCGAAAAACCTGCGCCTACCGCAGTGCTTCTTCGACCAATGTGTGACCTTAAAGCGCTCCACAATTACTCCAGATCGCGCGAACACTTTAAGGTCTCTTGTTTCCTGCGTATTCTCTTCCCAAAACCGGATTCCACTTTTGGCGAATACGCTCTGAATTCCAATTGACAGCGGTTTCACTTCCAGACAATAATTTACCGACCGGTCAGTCATTTCAAGCAAAAAGTGCTGAAACCATCGCCCAGCCTACGAAATGATTAGGTTTTCCAGAGGGCTCTCCTCATGAATTTGGAAGTTCATTGGGAGCAAATTGGTGGTTCACTGGTGAGTGATGATTGATCTATTTGGAGGGAGAGACCATGAGCGAGACCACAGTCATTTCCGAGCAGAGCATTTTGGTGGATGTGAATGACACCTACCACGTGATTACGCTGAACCGCCCTGACAAGCTGAACTCGTTCAACGACGAGATGCACCGTGCGCTCTATGCGGCGCTGGAAGCTGCGGACGCAGATGACAACTGCCGCGCCATTTTGCTGACGGCTGCAGGCAAAGGCTTCTGCGCTGGTCAGGATCTTGGTGACCGCGTGAAGCCGACACCAGACTCCCCTCCACCGGACCTGACCCAGACCATCGGTGATTTTTATAATCCTCTCATCCGCAAGCTGAAATCGATCAACATACCGATCGTGTGTGCGGTCAATGGCGTGGCAGCTGGCGCAGGCGCCAACATTGCCATGGCGTGCGATATTGTGATTGCCTCTGAGAAAGCCAAGTTTATTCAGGCGTTTGCCAAGATCGGGCTGGTGCCGGATTCTGGCGGCACCTACTTCCTGCCGCGTCTCGTGGGTTCTGCCCGTGCACGTGGCCTTGCCATGCTGGGCACGCCGATCACCGCTGCGCAGGCCGCGGAATGGGGCATGATCTGGAAGTGCTCTTCTGCCGAGACCTTTCTGGAAGAAGCCACTGCTATGGTGCAAGAGTTTTCTGTTGGGCCAACCATCGGCCTTGGTCTGATCAAGCAAGCGCTGAATGCGTCTGAAGGCAACACACTGGATGAACAGCTTGATCTGGAGCGGGATTATCAGGGTGAAGCGGGCCGTACGCCGGATTATCTGGAGGGCGTGACGGCCTTCATGGATAAGCGGGCTCCAAAGTATTCAGGCAAGCGCTGATGAACAAGCAGGAATTAGCGGAGGCCGTTGCGGCCTCCATGTGGGACGAAGACGAGGCGACACAAGCGCTTGGGATGACGCTGGACGAGATTGCACCCGGACGGGCTGTGATTTCCATGAAGGTGATGGAGCGCATGACCAACGGGCATAAGACCTGTCATGGCGGGTACATTTTTACCCTTGCAGACAGTGCCTTTGCGTTTGCATGCAACAGCCATAACCAACGTGTTGTCGCCTTCCAGTGTTCCATCACGTATCTCGCCCCTGCTTTTGAAGATGATGTTTTAACGGCAACAGCCGAGGAACTTACCGTGCAAGGCCGATCCGGCATTTACGACATTCATGTGCGCAATCAGGACGGCGCGCATATTGCAGAATTTCGCGGAAACTCGAGGACCATCAAAGGGACGCATATCGAGTTAAGCACCTAGTTTTTATGGATGACCAGCATTTGAGGAGGAGAAAATGTTGGAGGTTGAAGAACGCAGGCCCGATCTGGAGCCTATTGAAACGGCAGGACGGGAAGACCTGGCAGCGCTGCAATTGGAGCGCATGCGCTGGTCAGTGCGGCACGCCTATGAGAACGTAAAGTTCTACAAAGACAGTTTTGATGCAGCTGGCGTGCATCCTGATGATCTGCAAAGTCTTGCTGATCTGGCGAAGTTTCCATTTACCACCAAGCAGGATTTGCGCGACAATTATCCGTTCGGGATGTTTGCTGTTCCGGAAGAGGATATCTGCCGTATACATGCATCCTCTGGCACCACAGGCAAGCCAACCGTTGTTGGCTACACCAAGAAGGATATTGAAACCTGGGCTGGTGTGGTTGCGCGTTCCATTCGTGCAGCAGGTGGCAAGCCGGGTGACAAAGTGCACATCGCTTATGGTTATGGGCTGTTTACAGGCGGTTTAGGCGCGCACTACGGGGCGGAAGCGCTTGGCTGTACTGTTATTCCAATGTCTGGCGGTATGACAGAGCGGCAGGTGCGGCTCATTGAGGACTTCAAGCCTGAGATCATCATGGTCACCCCGTCTTACATGCTCTCCATTCTGGATGAGTACCGCAAAGAAGGGCTGGACCCGCGCAAGAGCTCCATCAAGATCGGCATCTTTGGAGCTGAGCCATGGACCAACTCCATGCGCGAGGAGATTGAACAAGCCTTCGACATGCATGCGGTTGATATTTATGGCCTTTCAGAGGTGATGGGTCCAGGTGTGGCGCAGGAGTGTGTGGAGACCAAAGACGGTCTGCACATCTGGGAGGATCACTTCTATCCGGAGATCATTGATCCGGTAACTGGTGAGGTTCTGCCGGATGGATCTGAAGGTGAGCTGGTGTTTACCACGCTGACCAAGGAAGGTCTGCCGATCATCCGCTATCGCACCCGCGACCTAACCCGCTTGATGCCGGGCACAGCCCGCAAGATGCGGCGTATGGAAAAGATCACCGGTCGGTCTGACGACATGATGATCGTACGCGGTGTGAATGTGTTCCCGACCCAGATTGAGGAACAGATGCTGCGCTGTGACGGGCTCTCCCCTCACTACCAGATCCAGATTGCCCGTAAGGGACGCATGGACCAGCTGACCGTCAACGTGGAAGCCGCTGCACATGCAACATCTGACGCTGATCGTCTGGCAAGTGCCAAGGAACTGGCGGTTCATGTGAAAAACAACATCGGAATTTCGGTTGGGGTAGACGTGGGCCTGCCAAATTCCATAGAACGAAGCCAAGGCAAGGCCACGCGGGTTATCGACCTGCGGCCTAAAGAAGATTAACGGAATTAAAAAGCATGGCGCGCACCAGAGCAGCGGATTATGACGACAAACGCAAATCCATATTGAAACTATCGGCGCGCGCCTTTGCGCAGCAAGGTTATGACAAAACCTCGATGGCGCAGCTCGCCAAAATCTGTGGGTTCTCCAAGGCTTTGCTCTATCACTACTACGAGAACAAGGAGACGCTGCTGATCGACATCATCAGCGCTCACCTTGAAGAGCTGGTTGATGCGGTGGAAAGTGTTGCTCAGGCAGAGCAGGACCCGTTGGAGCGCTTACGCGGCCTGTGCCGTGCTTTACTGCTGGCTTATGAGGACGCAGATTCTGAGCATAAGCTGCAGATCAACGAGCTGTCCTTTCTTCCAACAGAGAAAAAGCAGGACATCATTGAACTGGAGCGCAAACTTGTTGCCATCTTCGCCAAGGCAGTTGCGGCCACAAACCCGCAGTTTGGCGATGGAAGTGCCCTGATCAAGCCCGTCACCATGAGCCTGTTTGGCATGCTCAACTGGTCTTATCTATGGTTTAAACCGGGCGGCGACCTGACCCGCGAAGGTTACGCGGATCTGGTGGTGCAGTTGTTGCTGAACGGCTCGCAATCCATACAAGGTACGGCGGCGAGCTAAGCCTCGCCTGCCGCTCTTACGATTTCACCAGTGCCTGCGCTGCAAGTTGCTGCATCATGTCTATGTAGCGGGCTTGCGTCCAGTTGCAGTCGATACGCAACTGTTCCCAATTGCGGACGGAGAGTATTGTGAGGAGTATATCAGTTGCTTCCACCTCGCTCATGCTGTCTGTCAGTGCGCCATCTGCCTTGAGCGCCTGAACCGCTTTTTCGCAGCCGTCACGGATGGCGCAGATTCGGTCATTCCAAGCAGCAGCTGCCTCTTCATCGGTCTCCTGCATGGCCATCAAAGCTTTGGCCACACCAAAAATCGTCGGGATGTAATTGCCCCAGGTTTCGACCCAGGCCTCCAGCCTTTGCGTACCGGATGCAGCGCTTCGGCTTTTAGCCAGCTTTGCGTCTATGTCGTGCACCTCATCCAGATAACGCGTTGTAGCGGTGAGCAAATCTGCCCGATTGGGAAAGTGCAGATAGAGCGCTTGGCGGCTGATTTTTGCCGCCTTTGCGATGTCTGACATGCGCACAGCACTGCCATTTCCGGCCTCCAGTAACTGCCATGTGGATTTTAGGATGCGATCACGAGTGGGAATATTCTGACTTGACACGATGTCAATATAGATGCGATTGACACGATGTCAACTTTACACCATGTAAAGCAGGAAAGGATAGAGCCATGAAAGTTATCGTATTTGGTGCAACGGGCACTGTTGGCAGGCTTGCCACGGAGAAGATGCTGGCAGATGGGCATGAGGTGACGGCCTTTGCCCGCAGCCCGAACAAGCTGCAGATTGAGCATGAAAGCCTGACGCTCCGAGCTGGTGATGCAACGTCCCGCGATGCTGTCGCAGCCGCAATTCAGGGCCATGATGCCGTGGTGATTACGCTTGGCGCCGGCATGTCGCGCAACAGCACCATCCGGTCTGTTGGTACGCGCAATGTCATTTTGGGGATGCAACAACATGGGGTGAAGCGGCTGGTCTGTCAGTCTACACTTGGAGCACATGAGAGCTGGTCCAACCTCAACTTCTTCTGGAAGCGGATCATGTTTGGCGCGTTGTTGCGACCTGTGTTCAAGGACCATGAACTGCAGGAAGAGCTGGTGCGGGTGAGCGGTCTGGACTGGACTATCGTGCGGCCCAGCGCGTTTGCTCCAGAGCTTGCAACTGGCAGCTATAAAGAGGACTTCCCAGCTACAGACCACCGTCTTTCTTTGAAGATTGCGCCTTCAGACATTGCCGGATTTCTCAGCCGTCAGCTCTCAGAGGCGCAGTACCTTCACCGTGCTGTGGGGATCTCCACTTGAGGTCTTATAGCGGGGTGCAATCGGAATTAAATCAGAGATTTCTTGCATAAGCCGCTGCTTGCGTAGACCTCTTCAGCTGCCAAAACAGCTTCTTCTTTGCTGGCGCGCTGTCCATCCTCGATGAACTCTGAGCCATCACTTACAAGGAAGTACCAGACAATCTGACCTCCCTCCTCTGTGTATCTGTTCACCTGCATGAGTGCTTTGGGGTCGTCTGGTACACGGCCCACGCCTTTCCCGTCCCCAACCTTTGCTCCTTCGGCGGGACCCCAGATGTATTTCAGTTTTCCCACTTTCTCTCCCTCTGATACCTTTGCCATGAGAGCACCAACATAACGAGAATAAGCAATCTGAGAGGCTATTGTGCCAAGCGCCTTTGTTGCTTCCCCTCCGGATGCTCTCACAAGAGCTTCATGCAAAATCTGCCATTGCCACATAAGGGATGGGGGCATCGCCAACTCTTCCCAAAGCAAGATTGCCACTTCAAGGGACTGAAAGGAGCCGCCGATGAAAGTGTTTCTTTTGCCGTCTTTCTCTTTCCAGTAGAAGCCAGGTAGCCATTGCATGCTTCCGCTCCATATGTTCACTTTATGTTCTACATCAGCAAATACGTTTAAACAAGCCAGTAGAATGTACTGAGCGAGGGAAGGTTTCACCCTGTACGATGCCTGTGTGTTGCCCGGATTGAGCTCTGCAGTAAAAATGCAGCTTGCAAGACTCTTCTATTTTTCCGAGAGTTACGGGAAGACTCAAGGAACAGACCCATCATGAAAACAGAACGCGAAAAGATGGAAGCGGGTGAATGGTACACCTGCATCGATGACGAGCTGGAAACGCTGCGGCAAGCGGCCTATCACGCCGTACATGAGCATCGTACACTGCACCCAAGCAAGCGTGGATGGATAAGCCCTGCCCTGCGTGCACTGCTTGGCAGCTCCACCGACAGCACAATCATCGAAGCACCGTTTCATTGCGCTTATGGCATCAACATTCATTTGGGAGAACGGGTTTTCCTCAATACGGGTTGCACCATTTTGGATACAGCGCCTGTGCGAATTGGTGACCAGACCATGCTTGGGCCGAATGTGCAGATCTATTGCGCCCAGCACCACAAAGATGCAGAAAAGCGCTGTGCGGGACTGGAAATCGCAAAGCCGGTGACCATTGGCAAGCGGGCGTGGATTGGTGGGGCTGCGATCATCATGCCGGGCGTGACCATTGGCGATGAGGCCATTGTGGGCGCAGGCAGCGTGGTGACCAAAGACGTGCCCGCCGGAGCCACCGTGGTAGGTAACCCCGCGCGGGTGAGTGGCTAACTCTCCAAAGAGAGAAACTGGCTGCCGGTGTTCCCATGCAGCCAGTTTGGGTCGGGGTCAGGCTTCCAGCGTTTGTTGCCCGGCTTCTGCCTTTGGGGCTGCTTGTCTCTTTCCAAACCACATTCTGCTGATGAGGTTATCTCGCAGGATAAACTGGTGAAACGCCCATCCAACAACATGCAGCACAAGCAAAGCGGTCAGCACGTTCGCGATGACACCATGGGCGATACGTGCCGGATACACTGTGAGATCTGCGGGGAGTGGCGCTCCGGACCCACCCAGCGTTATTGCGAAGAGATCTGCGTTATAGGCCATAACGAGACCGGAGAGCACCATACCTGCAACCAGCGCATACATCGCCCAATGGGTCAGCCCAGCGGCAGTGTTGAGTGCGGCTTTTCCCGTGTCTGCTTTTGCAGGCTTTGTTGTTACAAAACGGGTGATGAGGCGCAGAAGGATGAGCACGCCGATGGTCATGCCCCAGATGATATGCCCAGTCATGCCAGTGAGTTTTTGCGGGTCGGTGCTTTCCATAGCTGCCATCATGGGCCCTCCCACCACCAGCGCCATAAATATCATCAGGGCGAGGATCCAGTGCAGGGCTACTAAGGCCGGGTGATAGCGTGTTGTCATCGGGTGTTCCAATCATCAATCTTCAACGGAACCGGCGGTGGGTTCCTGATTATGTCTGGAGTGCATTTTACGTTACCTAATGAGAACAAGAATGATATAATAAGAAACAAGGCATTACTCTGATGTAACAAGAGAGACACCATGAGGTCACTGGACTGGGAGCTGTTGCCGTCTTTTCTTGCTGTTGCGCGGGCGGGCAGTTTGAGAGCGGGCGCTGAGTTGCTTCATACCAATTATGGCACTGTGAACCGCAATATTCAGGCTCTTGAGGCCAGTTATGGCGTGGCATTGTTTAGTCGCTCCACCAAAGGCTTCAAGCTGACTGATGCCGGCGAAACCGTGCTTCCGTTTGCTGAGCAGGCAGAACAGGTGATCATCAATGCGCGCAAACGTGTTGAGGGGCTGGACAAGAGCGAAGCGGGGACGCTCCGCTTTTCTGTCACGCCCACGTTTGCCTATGATGTGATTTCTCCAATCATCAGCAGGTTTCAGGAGGCCTATCCTGATATTCAGGTGGAGCTGAGGCTGACTTCTGCCGTTGAGGAGATCAACAAGGACGAGACAGATGTCTCTCTGCGTGCGGCCTATGAAGTGAGCGAGGATGTGGTTGCCCGCAAACTCTACCCCATAGCCATCGGCATCTATGCAAGCCAGGCCTACATTGACGCCGCGTTTGCTCAATCCGGACCGCAAGGCTCTGGTCTTTCCTGGATCGGTTGGCCAGGTGACGCACACACGACCAACTGGGTCGCTCAAAGCCCCTTCCCTCATGCTGACATCCGGCACATGGTGTCCGATGGATATATGCGCCTCCGATTGTTGAGAGAGCACTGCGGTCTCTCTTACCTCCCTGTGGTTTTTGAACGGTTCTTTCCTGATTTGTGCCGCGTGCCCGGCACCAAGACTGAGTTGGGGCAGTCGCTTTGGATTGTGCTTCATGCAGACCTGCGCAAAACCATCCGCATCCGCCGCTTTGTGGATTTTCTGGCTGAGGAACTCATGGCCCTGCGGGAGGACATGCAAGGCGAGCTTTACAGGCGCTAAAGCAGTTCGCTTAAGTGCTGGTCACAATAAGCTCAATTGCAGGTTGGTAAAGCTGCGTATAGGCTGTGGGCATCTGATCATTCCAGCAAACATAAGTGACCTATGAAACTGTTTTATGCCCCCGGCACGATCTCGATTGCCGTTGCCATTGCTCTTGAAGAATCCGGTGTACCCTACACCACACACAAAATTGACTTTAGGAACCCTGACGTCAGCCGTCCGCAGCTGTTAGAGGTGAACCCGAAGGGACGTGTTCCTGTTCTGGTGACAGACCATGGCGTTTTGACAGAGGCCGGTGCGCTGCTCGATTACGTTGCTGATCTTGCCCCGGATGACAGTCTGAAGCCTTCTGATCCTTACAAGGCCGCCAAGATGCGGGAGGCCATGTACTATCTGGCTTCCACCATGCATGTGAACCATGCCCACAAACTGCGTGGTGCCCGTTGGGCAGACAAGGAAGCCAGCTGGGACGACATGCGCGCCAAGGTGCCGGAAACCATGACTGCCTGCTGTGCCTATGTGGAAGAGAACATCGTCACCGGCCCTTACGTGCTAGGCGACACTTTCAGCATTGCTGATGCCTACCTTTACGTGGTCAGCACCTGGCTCAAAGGCGATGGAGTGGACATCACACCATTTCCAAAGTTCCACGCCTTCCAGAAGCTGATGGAAGAGCGGGATTGCGTGAAAGCGGTGAAAGCTGCGGGGATGCTGGGTTAGGTTCCTGACCCAAACAGGGCAGCTGCCGCTTTACATCCGAGGCAGCTGCTTTGCATTGGCTCAATACCAATTAAGCGTTTTAGTTGACCACCTCAAATGCAATTTCTCCGTTATGGAGAAAACAACATTTGGTGAAAACCGCCAGATCAACCGGATTGGGAAGACGAATATCAGACAGGTCCGGCAAGGGTTTCATTGCCAGATCAAAGTCCCTTTGAACCTGCGATATCAAGGTGATGATAATCTCTGTTTTCCTTGCAAACTCTTTGAGCTCATTCAGCTGCAAGGAGAGTTCGGGGTTTTGGCGTTTCTGATCAAGCAGCTGCAGGTAATCAATAACAACTAGCGTCTTTGAGGGCGCATGCCGAAGTTCATTGATGATGTAGCGGGCACAAATCTCATCCGAGCAATCCAGATGGAAAGCCTCCCTCAGCTGAGCAGGATTATAGCCGAGCTGGGATACACGCTTCAAAACATCTGCAGGCGTATACTCAAGGGTAAAAAAGTAACTCTCGCCCCCTGCTCTACTGGCTTGAATGGCCAGTTCCAATCCAAACAGAGTTTTGCCCTGGCCCGGACGTGCAGCAATTAAAACAAGGTCTCCGCAGTCTAAATGGCGAAGGCATTTTTGAGCGCGACCAGACCGTGAGCCAGAAACTGACAGATGGCTCCAGCTGCTATAGCCTTCTTTTTGCGCGAGCTGATCCAGCGCCGCATGCAGCGGCATGCCACTTTCGCGTGCGGTTAACTTTGCTTGTCTTTTCAGCTGGTGAACGGGACTGGACAGTTTCATTGAAGAACCCTCTCTTCAGAGCATACATTGCAGTCCCTCCTTATGCGCTTGCTCGAACAGTATGGTTCTGATCCTGACGTCCTACATGTGCAATGCTTCCCGTATTGGAGGGCGGAGGCTTGGACTTAGCCTTGCTGCAAGGATAGAAATCCGGCTTACCGCAATCAAGAGGCAGATGTGTTTTTCAACATGCTGCTGAGAAGACCCAGCTGCAGCCGGTTGCTCAAAGATCAAGCCGATAGACAACTTGCTGCTCGTTAAATCGTTCAAGTTGCCGGGTTTGTTGCATGCCCAGCTTTTGTAACAGGCGGATGGAGCGGGTGTTTTGAAGTTGGGTTTCAGCGAGAAGAGATGTCAGATTCAGCTCCTGCATAGCGATTGGCAGGTAGGCTTTGAGGGCTTCCTCGGCATAACCTTGCCCCCAATGCTCCGGCAGGAATTCGTAGGAGACTTCTATGTCTTCTCCTTGATGATAAGGAGCTAGACTGAGCAGGCCGAGGAACTCGTTGGCTCTGCTGGATCGCACTACAGCATGATACACCCCTGCTTCAGCAACCATCCTTGAACATCGGATTTCGATAGCTTCAGGGCTTTGCTTTCCTCCCAGAAACATTCTTGTTTGCTCATTGGCGAACAGTCGTCGGAGTGCGGTTTTATCTGAATGCGTTGGCTGGGAGAGTGAGCAACGTTTGGTGGCAAGATACATCGTCCCCTCCCCTACACCCCCAGCTTGACCACCACGTTGAGGAGGATATCGCGGAGGGATTGGACTTCTTCTTTGGTGAGGTTTTGGTAGATGACGCGGCGGTCGCCGGCCATGACGCTTTCCATGGCTTTTTCGACGGTGGTTTTGCCTTTGTTGGTCAGGCGTACGATCTTGCTGCGTTTGTCGGTATCGTGATCAATGCGCGTGACGAGGCCATCAGATTCCAGCTGCTTAAGGATCTTGGTCATGCCGCCTGAAGTCATCAGCAGAGCGCGGTACAAATCACTGGGGGACATTTCCCATGGCTCAGGACGGCCTCGCAGTGCGACCAGCACCTCAAAGGCACCGTTGGTCAGGCCATAGACCTCCAGCTCTTTTGTGCAGTTCTGATCGAGGATTTCGCTGAACCGGTTCATACTCAGAAACAGCTCGGTTTCTACAGAGACAGCTTCTGGCCAGTTCTGGCGCATCTGTTCCAGGGCTTTGCCCATTGGGTAGGCTTTCGACATGAGATCCTCATCACAACTCTATCGGTTTTCTAAATTAAACCTTGCCAGAAAGATAGTTTGAATATATCTATCCAGAAAGCTACTTAGATAGATAGGTGTGACATGAGAAGTTTCTGGGACAGAGTTCGACACTCCGTGCTGTTTGAAGGGATCGCCCTTTCCATCGTCGCAGTGTTTGGAAGCTGGATTACTGGTCATTCCATTTCAGAGATTGGTGTTCTTGGACTGGTCATGTCCCTGATCGCCATGGGCTGGAACTTTCTTTACAACTGGCTCTTCGACAAATGGTATGTGGCCAACCGTGGTACCAAGCCAAGGACTGTTGCCATGCGTATTGTGCACGCCCTGTTGTTTGAAGGCGGGCTGCTTGGATTTGGCATTGTCGCAATCATGTGGCTTCTGCAGATGAATTTTGTTCAGGCATTGCTGCTTGATATCGGCTTTGCGATGTTCTTTCTGGTTTACGCCTTCGTCTACAACTGGGTTTACGATCTGGTGTTCCCCGTTCCGGTTGCAAAAGCCGTTTGAACGTGTGGTGCTGACATAAGAACGCAAGAAAAGCCGGAATAACGCAAATTCCGGCTTTTCCTTTCAAACCAACGCAAACTGGCTGTTTGATAGATCAGATATCGTCGTAATCGACTGTTACATCATCTGTTTTCGGTCTGGACTGACAAGTGAGCACGTAGCCTGCCTCAATCTCCCAAGGTTCCAGCGAGTAATTGACGGCCATGTCGACTTTACCGGAGACCACCTTGGCGCGGCAGGTGCAGCACATTCCGCCCTTACAGGAGAACGGTGCTTCTATGCCCAACCGCAGGGCACCATCAATGATGGTTTCACCCGGCTCCAGAGTGACGTCGTGGCGTGCACCATCAACGATCATGGAGACCTTTGCCTTATGGTCTACAGCGCTGGAATCCTTGGCTTTATGGGCTGCGTGCGGATCACCGCCATCAGCAGGCACAAAGAGCTCGTTATGGATGTGTTCCAGCGGAATGCCATGGCTTTGACAGGCTTGTTTGGCTGCTTCAATCATATCGCCCGGGCCACAAAGGAAGACGTGGTCGATGCTGTTCTCACCAACGGTCTTGGTGATGAATTCCTCAATTTTTTCAGAGGTTAAGCGACCATTGAAGAGGCTCAATTCCTGCTCTTCACGAGACAAAACATGATAGACACTCAAGCGATCAAGGAAGCTATCCTTCAGGTCATCCAGCTGATCCTTGAAGATCACGCTCTGGGAATTCTTGTTGCCGTAGAACAGGAAGAAGTGGCTGTTCGGCTCATCTTCCAGCACAGCCTGCACCATGGACATGATCGGTGTGATGCCGGATCCAGCTGCAAAAGCGGCGTAAACCCTTGCTTCTTCAGTGGTTCCTCTTGGAAGATTGAAACGGCCCATCGGAGTCATCACATCAATCTCATTGCCAACAGAGACATGATCCAGAGCGAAGCTTGAGAAGCGGCCACCCTCTACTTTTTTGATCGCAACGCGGATGTCATCATCCTTGGGAGACGAGCAAATGGAGTAGGATCGGCGGGTGTCTTCGCCATTAATAAATTCGCGCAGGGTGAGATACTGCCCTGGAATAAAAGAATAATCTGACTTCAGGTCCGCAGGAATTTCAAAGGCGATAGAGACAGCTTCCTCTGTTTCCTGATGGACTGACTTGATTTTCAATCTATGAAACCGTGGTGACATGGTTTCCTCCCTTACATCTGCCGGAGCCTTTCAGCCGAGCGGGTCAGATGCACTTGAAATAATCAAAAGGCTCGGAGCAATCGTTGCAGCGGTAAAGCGCTTTGCAAGCAGTAGAGCCAAACTCGGAAATACGGCTGGTGTTGGCAGAGTTGCACTTGGGGCAACGGACTTGCTCCTCACCAAACAAGGCCCGGCGCGAGGCCTTGCCGTTTGGAGGCGCAATGCCGTAAACCCTTAGTTTTTCACGCGCTTTTTCTGAGAGCCAATCGGTGGTCCAGGCTGGAGTGAGGACGGTTTTGACGTCCACCCTCTCAAAACCAGCGGTGAGCAGAGCCGCTTCGATATCGAAAGCGAACATGCTCATGGCCGGGCAACCGGTGTAGGTTGGTGTGATGGTCACCTCTACAGAGCCATCTGCCTGCACATGCACATCGCGCAAGACACCAAGGTCCTCAATGGTGAGCACCGGCACCTCAGGATCGGGCACATCGCACACCGCATCCCAGGCCTTTTGATCCAACTCAGATCTCAGAATTTTCGCTGCAACTGCCATGGGTTAGCTCCCGATCACCACTGGGCTTGTGGGAACGAGCGCTGCAGGTACTGCATTGGCGACAGGATATGTCCCAGATGCTCACTGTGCTCGCCCTTACGACCACCTGTCTGCATCCAGCTTTCAGTTGGACGTTCCAGATTGGCGCGTGCCAGAACCGTGTTCACCGTCTCATCCCATAAGTGTTTGATAGACATAGGATCTACAGCAACTTCTTTGGCAACTAATGATGATACAACCTCGTCACATTCAAACATCTCGCCGGTGTACATCCAGAGGAACTCCAACGCATCACTTATGCGATTGTGGCTTTCCTCGGTGCCGTCTCCCAGACGGATCACCCACTCAGCAGAATGGCGCAGATGGTAAGCTGCTTCTTTCTCTGCTTTCGCTGCCAGACCAGCCAGCTGCTCGTCTTTCGAGTTCATCATCGCTTCCCAGAACGGGTGCATGAACGCGGAAAAGAGGAACTGGCGCATGATGGCATAGGCGAAGTCATCATTGGGCTGTTCGACCAGTAGAAGATTATTGAACTCCCGCTCAACCCTATGGAAACACAGGGCATCTTCGTCGCGGCCCTTGCCTTCGATTTGCCCTGCATAGGTGTAGAGCTCACGGGCATGGCCTATGAGATCAAGCGCGATATTGGTGAGTGCGATGTCTTCTTCCAGGTGAGAAGCGTGACCACACCATTCGCCTAGTCGCTGGCTCAGAATTGCGGAATCGTCAGCCAGCCGCATGCAATATGTAAATAGTGCCGTATCTGTCATCATGGCCTCCTTACATATTCGCGACTTCGTCAGGCAACTCGTAGAACGTCGGGTGGCGATAGATCTTTGAAGCTGTTGGCTCAAACATCTCGCCCTTCTCGTCCGGATCGTTCGCGATGATTGCTGCTGATGGAACAACCCAGATAGACAGCCCTTCTCCGCGGCGTGTGTAAACGTCTCGCGCTGCCTGCAGAGCCATCTCCGCATCAGCTGCATGGACAGAACCTGCATGTCTATGAGACATGCCATTGCGCGCTCTGATGAATACTTCCCAAAGTGGTGTTGCTTGTTCGCTCATGTTCTGCCCTCCCTTAAGCAGCTGATTTCTTTGCGGCTTGCTTTGCAGCGTACGCCTGCGCAGCCTCGCGCACCCAGGCACCGTCTTCATGTGCTTTGATGCGGTCTTTCATCCGCTGCTTGTTGCAGATGCCATTGCCTTGAATGGTGTTGTAAAACTCGTCCCAGTCCGGCTCGCCATGCTCCCAGTGCCCAGTTTCCTCATTCAGCTTGAGATCTGCATCCGGCAGAGAAATGCCAAGAACCTTTGCCTGAGGCACAGTGGCATCGACGAACTTTTGACGGAGCTCATCGTTGGTAAAGCGCTTGATCTTCCACTTCATGCTGGCGGCTGAGTGCTTGCTGTCCTTGTCAGAGGGACCAAACATCATCAATGCAGGCCACCAGAGGCGATTGACGGCGTCCTGAACCATCTCCTGCTGCTCTGCCGTGCCTTTCATCATGGCAACGAGAAGATCGTAGCCCTGACGCTGATGGAAGCTTTCTTCCTTACAGATGCGGATCATTGCACGGGAATATGGCCCGAAAGAACAGCGACATAGCGGGATCTGGTTCATGATCGCGGCACCATCAACCAGCCAGCCAACAGCCCCGACATCAGCCCAGTTGAGGGTTGGGTAGTTGAAGATGGAGGAGTATTTGGCTTTGCCGGTCAACAACTGATCGACCAGTTCTTCGCGGGAAACGCCCAGAGTTTCTGCGGCAGAATAAAGGTAGAGGCCGTGTCCCCCCTCGTCCTGAATCTTGGCGAGCAAGATGGCTTTGCGCTTCAAAGACGGAGCCCGCGTCACCCAGTTGCCTTCTGGCAACATGCCGACCACTTCGGAGTGCGCATGCTGAGAGATCTGCCGAACCAACGTCTTGCGATAGGCTGCTGGCATCCAGTCGTTGGGCTCAATCTTCTCTTCACGATCAATGCGAGCTTGAAAAGCAGCAAGCTTTTCTTCGTCCTCAACGCCAGCTTCAACAGCCGGGTTGTTCAATGCTTGCGTGTACATAGGTAAGGTCCCTCCCAAGAGCACACCAATGTTCGTTTCCGCTTCAATATGTCACAGAATACCATTCCCACAAGTATTTTCTGTAACATTTAAGGGTGCATTTTAGGACAATTCTAAATTCGCTAATGATTACAAAGGTTGGAACCGTTCAAAAAAAGCAGGTTCAGGAGATGGCAAAGCGCCCTCTGCATTCTTGGCGTTAGAATCAAGCCAGACCTCACCGTGATCTCTCAGGGTGTTGTAGATGCCCGCTGCAAGTTCTCGTGCGACGCTTCCCTCCCACTTATCTGGCAGGGCTTGTAAAGGCAGCTCAGGATCTCTGAGAACCAGTCGCCGGAGGTCATGGATCAGAATGATGCGGATGATCAGAGCTGTTTCTGGAGCAATAGGAGCACGACTTCCACATTCAAGAAGTGCTTGCAAGCCGCTGTAATTCTCAATGAACTCGCGGTATCCCTGCTGCAGGCTCTCCAGGTTCCAGGCTTGCCGGGCAAGCTGCACGGCTTTGTCAGGTGGCGCCGTGGATTGCATAAACACGATCTTCTCTGAGGATTTGGGCAATTGCTGGCCGATGTCCGGTTTAATCAACACGTTTGGAGCAATCACGCCAAAGCCCTGATCTGTCAGGTGTTCCCGGCGCTCAGCCCGCCCCTCCCCTTCACTCAGAATTGCCGTGATCCAGTTGCCATTCCCGTTCGCCGGACCGCGGGCATAAATGCGCGGCGTTGCCTGATCAAAAGCCTCGCGGCCCATTTTGGTAAGGCGATAGAACGAGTTGCGACCGATGCGTGTGCGCTCCAACCAGCCATCGGTGGCCAGACGAGACATGGCGGTGCGGACCACTCCGGAGTTGATCCCAACCATCTGCATGATCTCGGTGATGTTTCCCATCCAGAGCTCGCCACCACGCGGAGCAACGCAGTCTCCAAAGATCGAGATGATCATGGACCATGAGCGGATTGGCTTTTGCGCGTGAAAGCGATCAATGAGCTTTTGTTGTTCCGTTTCGAGAATGCTCACGTTCACACGCCTTTTGAAGTTCAGAAGCTGCATATTTGTAAGGGGTCAATGCACTTTTGTGCAAGTCTCTGTTTGAAAAGAGCAATAATGAGCAAGGCAAAGAAAAAGCCGGAGGCGTGAGCCTCCGGCTTAAATTCATCTACTCAACAAGGCCAGCTTATTTTGCAGTTGCATCAGTGATGCGACCAGCCAGTTTAGGCTCGTATGCACCGCCCTGCGCTTTCAGGAAGTCAGCAAGTACGAACTCAAGGCCTGGGCCGTAGTCGTATGCGTTCTTACCTTCTGCTGCAAAGATCTTGTAACCGTCACCACCGTTACGAACGTAGTTGTTGGTTGCAAGCTTGTAAACTTTGTCTGCTTCAATTGCAGAACCGTCTTCCAAGGTTACTTCAACAACACGCTCACCAGCAGGCTTGGACGCATCGAAGGTGAACTTCAGACCAGCAACCTGTGGGAAGCGTCCGCCGCCTTCTTCGATCTTGGACAGACCGTTTTCCAGAGCAGTTTTGATGAACTTACCCTGAAGTTCGAAGGTCGCCAGAGTGTTCTGGAAAGGAAGAACTGCCAGAGCCTCGCCCATGGTTACTTCGCCAGCGTCGATAGAAGCACGCAGACCACCACCGTTGGTGATTGCGATTTCAACGCCTTTGTCTTTGGTTGCTGCAAGCATAGCGTCAGCTACGAGAACACCCATTTCACACTCACGTGCGCGGCAAGACTTGCGGTCACCATCTACTGGTGCTGCAGTTGCACCGATAACTTCGGTGCGAATTTCGTCAAGCGGACCAGCAAGTTCTGCGATACGTGCTTTGGTTACTTCGTTTTCAGCAACCTTCGCGTCCATGATGATTGGCTCGCCAACAGCTTCGATTACGTTGCCGTTGTCGTCAAACTTCACGTTCAGCTCACCAAGGAATTTGCCGTAAGCGTATGCAGATACGATCGCTGCTTTCTTACCGTTTGGAGCTTCAACCCAAGTTGGGTATGGGCCTTCAGCACGGTCAGACGTGTTGGACAGATACGTGTTGGTGTGACCGCCAACAATCACATCAATACCGTCTACAGCAGCAGCGATTTTCTTATCAACGTCGTAACCGGAGTGAGACAGAACGATGATCTTGTTCACACCCTGCGCCTGAAGCTCAGCAACGTGTTTGTTAGCTGCTTCGATTGGGTCGTAGAATGTAACATGATCGCCAGGGCTGGACAGCTCATGAGTATCATCTGGCGTCAGGCCGATGAAACCGATTTTTTCGCCGTCACGCTCAACGATGGAGGTAGGCTTCAGAACGCCGATCAGCTTGCCTTCTTTGGAGAAGTCAGCGTTTGCAAGAAGAACCGGGAAGTTCACGATATCCATGAAGCCACGCAGAACTTCTGGACCATCATCAAACTCATGGTTGCCGACGGTCATTGCGTCGTAACCAAGAGTGTTCATGAACTCAGCAGCAGCCTTACCTTTGTAGTAAGTGTAGAACAGAGAACCCTGGAACTGGTCACCACCATCCACGAGGATAGAGTTTTTAGCAGCCGCACGGCGCTCTTTGATTGCTGTTTCCAAACGGGCAGTGCCACCCAAACACTTGCCTTTTGCATCATCCTTTGCGGAACAATTCGAGTCGTACTTGTTGATTGGCTCAATGCGGGAATGGAAATCATTCGTATGCAAAATGGTCAGATCAAATTCTGCCATAGCCGGCGCGGAAACGCCAAAAGACAACAAAAGCGCAGTTGCGCCCAAGAGATGCTTTTTCATAGGTCTTGCCTTTATTCAATTGCCCCAAGCAATTTAACGAGACGGCTACGCGAGAATCTCTATATCCGCGCAAACCTCCCAAGAACACGCTCGGTACAATTGCCCATAACTGTGACAGGCACAAGACTAAAGGAGATATATTTCGCCATCTAACTGAAAAAAAATTCAGAGCCTGACTTTTTAATCGCGAGCCCTATTAGTACCTATTACAAGGGGTAGGATTGTTGAGAATCCTTATAATATATCAACTTGTTGGCTCAATAAATCAGAGGTAGAAAACACCCGAATTTGGTAAAATTTATCGAAAAAACCCTTAGATTCTCGAAATATTTATCCCCAAATGCTCAGTGCAGAATACGTGAATTTTCTAGGTCAGTGATATCAGATTCAGAGAACTCTTCCTCAACCGCGGGTACGGAATAATGACCACTCAACCACTTGTTGAGATCCACCTGTTTACACCTGTCTGAGCAAAACGGCTTTGTTGCCTCTTGCGCTGGTCTCTCGCAGATCGGGCATTTTACTGATGGCTTCTTCATCATCTCTCTCAACTGCTAGTTTTGATCTTCGCAGATATGGCTGTTCACCTATCCGGCTCAGCAGAGCATCTGCCAGTGCCTCTAGCCAGAAACCTACAGGACATCAAGAGATAAAATCAGATCATTTTGATGGTTTTGTCGAATTTGGTGTAACGGAGCGTCAGCCACCCCTTCACAACTACAAATTATCTCCTAAATTTAAGGCGTTAAACAGTTTAGATGCAAACAACTTTGCAGCAATTAGAGTTCAGACTAAGATTAGCCATAGGCAGGCACTTTTGAACATGCTCGTATCTTTATCCGAATACCAGAACCACGTTTCAGGGATAAACTCTGAGTTCTGTATGGATTTGAAAGTATCTCGCGAACACCGGGGAAGCGTATAATGAACAATGAAGTTTCTTGGATCCTGACAGCGCACCTGGCCACCGCAGAACCAAAAGTCTTTGAAGGGCTGATGGTGGAGATGGTGAAAGCAGTCCAGCAAATGCAGGGTGATACCACAGCTTATGTCTGGTACCTGAGCGAAGACGGGCAATCCTGCGAGATTTTTACGAGCTTCAAGGACAGCAACTCAGCAATGTTGCACCTGACGTGGTTCTCCAACACCTATGCCAAGCAGTTTATGGACACATTGCACCCAACAGGCATGACAGTTTATGGCAAACCAACTCAGGAGCTGCGCAATGCACTTGCGAGCCTGTCACCACGATATGTGCAAACTGTTGGTGGGTTTGCGCGTTAGCCTTCTCCTGCTTATGCAGCAGGTACGGCATCTTCGTCCCATGTTTTTTGGGTTGGATAGCCAGCTGACTGTAAGAGGCTTGCGGTCTCCAGCAGAGGCAAACCGACAACGCTTGGGTAAGATCCAATCACACGCGCAATAAACGCGCCAGCAAGGCCCTGAATAGCGTAGCCGCCTGCTTTACCACGCCACTCCCCTGAGGCGAGGTACTTTTCAGTGTCATGAGAAGACAGACGACGGAAACGTACGCGGGTTTCAACCAGTTTTGTGCGAACCACGCCATCAGGCATATTCACGCAAACGCCGGTGTAAACCTTGTGCATGCGACCGGAAAGCAGTTGAAGGCAGACGCTGGCCTGCTCCTTACTCTCGGCCTTTGGCAGGATGCGGCGTCCTACTGCAACAACTGTGTCAGACCCCAGGATGATGGAATGCGCTTTTTCGTCATCCCGGTCGATCAGAACACGTGCAGCGGCTGCTTTGCCACGTGCAAGTCTTTGAGCCAGCGCGCGCGGGCTTTCCCCACGCACAGGCGTCTCATCAATGTCTGCAGGCAGGAGGAATTCCGGTTCTATACCAATCTGCTGAAGCAACGCCAGACGACGTGGTGACCCTGAGGCCAATACTAACGGCAGTTCTTTGGTCATATGCCAGTTCCCCGATGAATTACAGACCAGAGCTCAACTAAGGCAGGCTCATCATGAACCCGCGCTCAGTGGATCGCTTATTTGTAGCGATAGGTGATACGACCCTTTGTCAGGTCATATGGTGTCATTTCCACGAGCACTTTATCGCCAGCCAGAACGCGAATACGGTTTTTACGCATACGACCAGCAGTGTGAGCGATAATTTCGTGATCGTTTTCAAGTTTCACACGAAAAGTCGCATTAGGAAGGAGTTCGACGACGACGCCTGGAAACTCCAGCATTTCTTCTTTAGCCATTAGGATTCCTGATTAGTTAAATGGAATTTTCGCGGAACCTACCGGATAACTCGCCAAAAGTGAACAGGCTACCTCCATTTCTTGGAGGGCAGTTTGACGAGTTTTACCGCTTATTCCTTGTTTTGGGGTGGAAAACACATGCAAAGGCCACGCGTAGAGTATTTTCAGCAGCTTATTGCATACGTTGTTCTATCTTTCTCTTAAGCGTATCACGCACCGCTCTGTACGCATCCATGATCTGTGAACGGCTTCCTGTTGCCACTGTCGGGTCAATCGTCGGCCAGTACTCAACATCAACGTGCTGTGCGCGTGTCAGCTCCAATGCCATGTGGTGGGCCTCCGGAGCAAGCGTAACAATGAGGTCGAACCCGTCTTCGGCCAGATCCTCAAATGTTTTTGGATGGTGATTGCTCAGGTCCATCCCAAGCTCATCCATAACAGAGTCGACAAACGGATCACGTTCGCCTGCAAAGACGCCACATGAGCGCGTGTAGACCTGTTTGGGGTAGAGCAGTTGGGTCAAGCCCTCTGCCATCGGAGAACGTACGGCGTTCATTCTGCAGATAAACAGGATGGAACTTGGCCGTGACATAAACTCGGCCATACTTACCCCCGGTGCTGCAAGGCGCAAATGAGCGTAAACAGTCGTCGGGCGGTTTGATGGTCGATGGTGATTTTCCCTTTCAGGCGCTCTTCCAATATGCAGGCGCCGTCGTCGTGTAGTCCACGACGCCCCATATCGATTGCTTCGATCTGCTTTGGTGAGGCACTGCGAATTGCATCGTAGTAGCTCTCACAGATCATGAAGTAGTCTTTAATGATCTTCCTGAAAGGGGTGAGCGAGAGGATGTGGGTTGCGATTTCGCTGCCCATTTCATCCCGAACTCCCAGCACAAGCTTACGCTTGATCATAGCCAGGTCCAACCGGTACGGGCCCTGATCGGGCCCGACCGGAGAAAACATGTTTTCCTCTACCAGATCAAAGATCGCAATTTTTCGCTCCCGCTCGACGTCTTTGTCGGCGCGCACAATAGAATCCGGATCAAGGACCACCTCAAAAAGGCGTTCTATTCCTTGTTGTCTCTGTTCTTCGTTTACAGGGACTTCCTTATTCATCAAGCGATCTTTTCCGTCCTGGATCAATTAACTAGTGGTTTAAGCGAATAGAGACTGAACGTCCATGCGCCTGCAGACCTTCCACTTCTGCCAGTGTGACGGCAGCAGGGCCGATTTGTGCAAGATTTTCCGGGTTACAGCGCAGAAGCGAAGTTCTCTTTACGAACTCCAGCGTAGACAGACCAGAGGAGAAGCGCGCCGAGCGAGCCGTCGGCAGCACATGGTTTGAACCGCCGACATAATCGCCGATCGCTTCTGGTGTGTAACGTCCAACAAAAACTGCGCCAGCATTTCTCATTTTTGGCAGCAGTGCATCAGGGTCCTCAACACACAGCTCAAGATGTTCTGGTGCAAAACGGTTGGAGAGCATCATTGCATCATCTAAATTGTCAACGGTGATGATCGCTCCGAAGTCATTCCAGCTCTGACGTGCAACGTCTGCACGTGGCAGCGTGGTGAGCTGACGCTCCACGGCCTCTTCTACAGCTGCTGCCAGTTCTTCGCTGTCCGTGATGAGAATGGACTGCGCAACCGGATCATGCTCTGCTTGAGAGAGCAGATCGACGGCAACCCAATCCGGGTTGTTATCTTTGTCAGCCACGACGAGGATTTCGGATGGGCCAGCGATCATATCGATGCCGACAGTTCCGAATACGCGGCGCTTTGCTGCTGAAACATAGGCATTGCCCGGACCAACAATCTTGGAGACCGGTGCAATTGTTTCTGTGCCATATGCCAGCGCCCCAACAGCCTGAGCGCCGCCTACGCGGTAGATCTCAGAGACACCAGACATTTTAGCTGCTGCCAACACGAGTGGGTTGAGTACGTCATCAGGGCTTGGAACCACCATCACGATGCGCTCAACGCCAGCAACCTTTGCAGGCACGACATTCATCAGCACAGAGGATGGATAGCTGGCAAGACCGCCAGGGACATACACACCAACAGCTTCCACTGCAGTCCAGATGGCGCCCAGCTCTACGCCGATGGCATCTTTGTAAGTGTAGCTTTCGGGCAGCTGCTTTTGATGGTGGGAACGAATACGATCGTGGGCAAGCTGCAAGGCTTCCAGTGTTTCAGCAGGGATTTGCACAACAGCTGCCTCAATCTCCGCTTCAGTTACTTTCAGCTCGTCCATAGATTTGGCCGACATACGGTCAAATTTGTTGGTGTATTCGAGCACAGCTGCATCACCGCGCATTTCGACATCCCGCAGAATGTCGCGCACGATATGATCCACATCCTCTGAAGTTTCCCGCTTGCTTCCAAGCAGGGCACGAATTTCTTCTTCGAAACCTTCAGACTTTGAGGAGAGCTTAATCGCCACGTTATCGTTCCCAATTTACTATAATTCCCGGGACTGTTCTTCCCGAGATGATGTCAGATTCTTAGAGATGCAGTCCAAGCCTTCAGGTTGTGCCGGGATTTTACGAAACTATCCCGCGCTTTCCAACTAGCCTTCTAGATCATGTTCAGGTCTGCTTTCAGTTTCCCAAACGGAGCCCAGATCTGCCAGTTGCGCTTCGATGCACTCGATATTTGCTGCAATAGCAGCCCCACCGGAAAACTCAAGCTTCAACTGACCAGCCGGTGCATTTGTCTCTTCAAACAGCACACAGAGCAAAGACAGGACCATGTCTTTGTTTGTTTGGTTGATTTTCTGAGCTTTGACCGCATCCACCCGCGACACAGAAAGAACGGATCGCGCCCGCATTCTTCGTTTCTGGTTGTTTTCGTCTGTTTCCCAAAGGTATCGATTCATTGTCAGCACCAGGCGGCGCTCAGCAGGTAAGTACTTGATATCTGCGAGTTTCAGAACACTGTCCTGCACCATGGAAGAGATGATCTGCAAATCTTCCTGATCCAGCGCCATCAGCTTCATTGGTTTTACCTGTTCCATATTAATCCCTTGCAGATTTCCCTAGCCTCACGCACCGTATATAGCGCGAGACATCCTTACTATTACAACAATTTACAGAAAAACATCTATGAATGAACGCAGCAGATTTCAAGCATGAAGCTCTGATCCAGTTTCTTTGAGAATATCTCCATGAAAAAACCCGGACTGAAAAACAGACCGGGTTCAAATCATTTGCTTCGGTTTCGTTAGGCCGAGATACGCTCGATCACCGCACCGCAGCGAGACAGCTTCTCTTCCAGCCGCTCAAAGCCGCGATCAAGGTGATAGACACGGCTGACAGTCGTTTCACCTTCCGCCGCCAAACCAGCGATGACGAGAGAAACAGATGCGCGAAGATCTGTTGCCATGACCTGAGCACCGCGCAGGGTTTCAACGCCCTCAACAGAAGCCACCTGCCCGTCCAGTGTGATCTTAGCGCCAAGGCGTGCCAGTTCCTGAACGTGCATGAAACGGTTTTCGAAGATGTTCTCAGTGATCTTGCTCACACCTTTGGAGCGGGTCATGAGCGCCATGAACTGCGCTTGCAAATCTGTTGGGAAACCCGGGAACGGCTCAGTGGAAACGTCTACCGGGCTGATGCCAGCACCGTTGCGCTTAATTTTGAGACCCATATTGGTTTCAGTGATTTCTGTTCCGGTCTGACGAAGGACATCCAGTGCACCTTCGAGAAGATCGCCGCGCGCGCCTTCCAGAGTTACTTCACCACCCGTCATTGCCACTGCCATGGCATAGGTCCCGGTTTCGATACGGTCGGGAATAACCGGATGGCGATGTGCGCCCAGGCTGTCTACACCCTGAATATGGATTGTGTCGGTGCCAGCACCTTCAATCTTTGCACCCATGCCAATCAGGCAGTTTGCGAGATCGGTGACTTCTGGCTCCTGAGCGGCGTTTTCGATCACGCTCTCGCCCTTGGCCAGTGTCGCAGCCATCATGACTGTGTGTGTTGCACCCACGGAGATTTTCGGGAAAACGACCCGACCACCCTTCAGGCCACCCTTGGCATCTGCCTGAACATAGCCGCGATCCATCTCTATATCAGCGCCAAGTGCCTTCAGTCCGTCAATGAAGAAGTCAACCGGACGCGTCCCGATTGCGCAACCGCCTGGCAGAGACACACGGGCTGTATGCATACGTGCGAGTAACGGACCGATCACCCAGAAGCTTGCACGCATTTTGGACACCAGCTCATATGGAGCTGTTGTGTCGACAATGTTGCTGGCATTCAGGTGAATGGTCTGGCCGGTCATTGTATCCTGACCTGCCCGTTTGCCGTCGACCGAATAATCTACACCGTGATTGGAAAGAATCTGAGTGAGAAGTGCGACATCACGCAAGCGGGGCACATTCTCAAGGGTCAACGTATCTTCGCAGAGCAGTGACGCGATCATTAAAGGCAGCGCAGCATTCTTCGCGCCTGAGATCGGAATAACACCATTAAGCTGATTGCCACCAACAATACGAATTTTGTCCATACTTCTATAACCCCAATAAAGCCCGCGGCGGGAAACACAAATTTGAAGAAGAATTGATCGTGTCCACTAACATCAGGGCTGTGGCATAAGCAAGGCAGCGCTTCTGCCTAGTTTCTTCCCCAACGGTTTTCCCCAATAGATCCTGCTGATATTTCGCATTAGCAGGACTTACAAGGACCGCAACATCCTACTCCGCCCAAAACCTGAAGTTTTCGGCGAGATTTCCATATATTTCTAATTTAGCGATAAATGCTAGATTTTTACTTAACGCCCTCGCGATTGAGCAAAGCGCATGCAGCAATCTCTAGGCTTCGTCAGTGTTCTTCTTAGCTGCCTGTTTTCTGCGACGCAGATTGGCGCGTAAGGCTTCAGCCAAACGATCTGCTTTCGGGTCGTTTTTTGGCTTTGCTACGGACTTTGACTGGTTGCCCGTCGTTTCGGTTTTCTTTGAATCTGTCATGCTCAACAGGTACACGAGGACGGGATTGAAGCCAAGTGCCCTAATATACGACAAGTGCATGGCAATGCTCTCATTTCACTGTGTTATTCAGTTTCCACAGAACTGCCAATAAAACCCCTTGCAGGTTTAAAAGGGTTATGACATAAGCCTCCTCGTTCCGAGGGCGCTGCCTGCGGAGCACTTACCTCGTTGCAAAATACGCTGGTTTGGAAGATACGAGAAGCGCTTAAGTGCTTCATATTTATGCGATGCTGCCGTAGCTCAGGGGTAGAGCACTCCCTTGGTAAGGGAGAGGTCGAGAGTTCAAATCTCTCCGGCAGCACCATTCTTCTAACAGCACTGCACAAATTTCGGCGCGCTGCCGTAGCTCAGGGGTAGAGCACTCCCTTGGTAAGGGAGAGGTCGAGAGTTCAAATCTCTCCGGCAGCACCATTCTCCTCCATAACTGATCATTTCGCTGATTTGCGCCATGCACACTGCTTTCTTGTTGCGCATTCTGTGAAATCTGATTTTAAAAAATCACTGAATTTTAGAACAATTTACAACTCTGCCGTGAGCCCTCTCTAACGCGCAGACTTTTCTGAGGGCAAGCAATCGCACTTATCAACGGTAATCCATCGATAATCCAAAGCGGTCGCGAAACAAACAAACTCACCCGAACACATAAATATCAGCTCAATGAAATAAAATTCCACGTTCTTGAGCTGAGCTCTACATGCCTTTGCGGCACTGTGCCTGAGATGCAACGTGCCACAATTCGACCAAATTTCATCTTGGAGTTGGTTTACATGTGATGGGAGTCCTGCGACGTTTCTGTGGTCTTGGGGGCGTATTGGGGTAGTTTTCCAACCAACCGTTTTGCGGATCGGGGAAGAGGGTATGCCTCCCAAGCGCACTTGCATGAGCTCTCGCGCAAGTGTCCGCTGATATTCATTTTGTTGGAGTTTCAGGAGGTAAAAATGGATCAGGCAGTCATCGACGCAGATGTCCCGACAGCAGCACACGGAAAGTTTTCCGAAGCAGAGCTACAGATGCTTCGCTACCAACTTGAGGAAGCAGAGTTCGCCAAACTCATTCGATTGGTATCCAGTCTTCCATCAGAGAAATGGGATCAAGCGATCAAGGCCCTCTCCGCTCTGTAGGTGTCATAGATGATCCACCTTGGGGGCAACTCAACGCCTCCGAGGAGGTTGTTGCATGCCTCATTGCGAAAAAGAAAGCTCAGACCATCGTGGCTGAGTTCGCCTCGCCAATGATGCTGTTTCCGTCCCAGTTCTTTTTGTGTCCGCGGATTTCACGCGGTGCTGGGCCGAAATAACCTGCTGTTTTCACAAAGTCTCTTGGCTGAAGAATAATCGATGCAATGCGTTGATAGAGCGCTTTGGCAGAAATCGGCTTACACAGCAACTCGTGGATGCCCAGTTTTCGCGCTTCGATAATGCGGCTGCGTTCGGTATGGGCCGTGACCATAATGATCGGGATATAAGCGTACGGATTATTCTGGGTACGGATCATGCGTACCATGTCTGCCCCGTCGAGAATTGGCATAACCCAGTCGAGAATCAGGATATCCGGATTAGCGCGGTCCATCGCTTCCAGACCAGACGCTCCGTCTTCCGCTTCGACGATTTTCCGGGCTCCAAAACCTTGAAGCATTGTACGCAGAATTGTGCGCATATAAGCGCTGTCTTCAACCACCAAAAACGATAAGGATGAGAGGTCTATACTCACGCAGTCATGCCCCGGTCACTTGATGTAACCCAATTAAATTAGAACAGAAATTCAGTTATTAGTTACAAGGTGTGGCAGAGAACATAACAAATTGCAAGACTGCCCAATTATAGTTCTATGTCAAAGACTATGTCTGCGATATATGTAGGCTGATATGCGTTAGGTGAAAAAATCCTTTGATAAATCCGCAATTCCATGGACCGCGTCAATGTGTCCTTCGACAGGGATAAGGATTATCGCTAAGTTTAGGCTAACTCTAAAGTATCGCCGAATAATACCGCCGCAATATAAGGGGCAAAAAATGGACTACCAAAATATCTTCAATGAGGCGATTGCTTCTTTGAAGGATGAAAAACGGTACCGCGTATTTGCTAATCTCGAACGCATTGCAGGGCGTCACCCACACGCACTGTGGCGTAAAGAAAATCAAAACCTCCGTGAAATCGTCATTTGGTGTTCAAACGACTACCTGGGGATGGGCCAACACCCTAAAGTTATTGATGCCATGACAGAAACCGTTCAGCGCATGGGAGCTGGCGCAGGCGGTACGCGTAACATCTCGGGCACGAACTACCCTCTGGTACAGCTTGAAGAAGAACTCGCAGACCTCCACGGAAAAGAAGGCGCCCTCGTTTTCTCAAGTGGTTTTGTTTCCAACGAAGCGTCCATTTCGACAATTGCAAAGTTGCTTCCTGATTGCCTGATCCTGTCTGACCAGCTGAACCACGCTTCCATGATTGCGGGTGTTCGCGGCGCAGGGACTTCTAAGAAAGTATGGCGTCATAATGACCTTGAGCACCTTGAAGACCTACTCAAGTCTGCTGGAAACGACCGCGCAAAGCTGATCGTGTTTGAATCCGTGTACTCCATGGATGGCGATATCGCACCGATCGAGCGCATTTGTGACCTTGCTGACAAGTACAATGCGATGACCTATATCGACGAAGTGCATGCTGTTGGCATGTACGGTCCACGCGGCGCAGGTATTGCTGAACGTGACGCGGTCATGGATCGCATCGACATCATTGAAGGTACACTGGCGAAAGCATTCGGTGTGATGGGCGGTTATATCACTGCTTCTCAGACTATCATTGATGCGGTTCGCTCCTATGCTCCAGGCTTCATCTTTACCACTGCTATTCCACCAGGACTTGCTGCGGCAGCAACAGCTTCCATCAAGCATCTGAAAGAATCCGGTGTAGAGCGCGAAGGTCAGCAGCGTCAGGCACAGCGTACAAAAGATGTACTGAAAGCAGCAGGCCTTCCTGTGATGCCTTCTGACACGCACATCATTCCAGTGCTTGTTGCTGATCCTGATCTATGTAAGCAGGCAACCGATTTGCTGTTGGATAAGCATGGCATCTACATTCAGCCAATCAACTACCCAACAGTTCCACGCGGCACTGAGCGTCTGCGCATCACTCCGGGCCCAGTCCACAACGATGCCCTGATTGATCATCTGCGCGATGCTCTGGTGGATGTATGGCAGACTCTTGAGTTGCCATTCACCGATGCTCCAGCGGAAGAAGATCTGGATGCTGCGCAAGGCCAGGCTGTTTATCAGTTTGCTGGCGGCTAAACGCCACCTCAATTCATTGCAAAAGGCCAGCAAATTTGCTGGCCTTTTTTGTTGCTTACAAAGCTGCATAGAAAAAGGCTTGAAGCGGGTCGCTTACAAGCCTCTCATTTCATATCTCTTATCGCTAAATACAGTTCGTGACGCTGAGGTCCCTACTCAGGAAACCTTGCGTTTTGCAGCTTCTACCGGTGTACTGTTTTCCTGCAAATCACCATCATCCAGTATACGCCATTTCGGCCCTTCCATATCATCATACTGACCAGAGCGGAGGGACCATAAAAACGCTACCAAACCTGCGCCACCAAGAAACAACGCAATCGGAATGAGGTAGATTAAGACTTCCATAGTTCTGTTCAGACCTCCAGATTGGGCTGAGTAGATGAGCCTGCGAGCATTCTCAGGCGTACAGCGTTGAGCGTCACAATAATGGAAGAACCCGACATAGCCAAGGCTGCAACAAGAGGTGTGACAAAACCTAGCACTGCAAACGGCACTGCAATCAAGTTATAGACAACAGAAATGGCGAGATTTTGGTTCATCACCCAGCGCGCTTTCTTCGAGATTGTCAGTGCGCTCATAACGGGCGCAAGGCTATCTCCCAGGAAGACTGCATCTGCAGCTGCCTGACTGACGTGAACCGCTGAAACGGGCGAGATGGATACGTTTGCTGCCGCGAGCGAGGGGGCATCATTGAGGCCATCACCAACCATCAGAACCTTCTTGCCTTGTGCTTTCAGTTTTTCGATATGGTCGATCTTGTCTTGAGGCTTCATAGCAGCTTGCCAACTTTCAACACTAAGCATCTGCGCTGCGTGTTCGACTGCACCTTTATGGTCACCACTGAGAATTTCAATTGTGTAGCCCGCAGTTTTGAGCTTCTGGATCGTTTCAGTTGCCCCTTCCCTCATAAACTGGCCAACGGGAAGCAATTGTGCAGGCTTGTCTCCAGATTGGAAAGCGACAAAGGAAGCATCCGGTTGCTGCGTTTTTGCTTGTTCGAGCTGCTCATCAGAAACACCGCAAAATGCGGGAGAGCCTAGCTTCGCACACATTCCATCGACGACAGCTTCCACCCCTTTGCCCGCACTCTCTTTTGCATCTGGCAGTGCTTGTTGTGCGCCGGTTGCTTTTGCGATGGCCTGAGACAATGGATGTGAAGAAGACAGAGCAAGACGACCCGCCAGTTCTAGCTGCTCCGCTGAGAGACCATGCTCCTTTGAGAGTGACGCTTCTGGTAATGTCAGTGTGCCGGTTTTGTCGAACACAATGGTATCAACTGTCGCCAGACGCTCAATCGCATCACCAGCGTTCAGCAGCACTCGTTCATTAAAGAACAAGCCGCTTGCCACAACCTGAACTGCCGGAATTGCAAGGCCTAGAGCACAGGGGCATGTGATGATGAGAACGGAGATCGCGATGACCAAAGCTGGCTGCCATGCCATGCCGAGCATAATCCAGCCCACGAGCGTCAGAAGTGCAGCCGCATGCACAACGGGCGCATAAAGCTGTGAGGCGCGATCTGCGATATGCACGTATTTGGACCGACCTTCCATAGCCGTTTCCAGAAGTCTGTTCACCTCATCAAGCAGTGTGCCTTTTGCAGCAGCTGTGACTTCAATTTCCAATACGCCATAGGTGTTCATGGTACCAGCGTAGACGAGGTCCCCTTCCCCAACGGGCTGTAACAAGGTTTCGCCTGTCACCAGACTCTGATCGACTTCTGATGTGCCCGTGGAGATTTTGCCATCGACGGAAATGCGTTCGCCAGCTCTGACCAGAACGCGATCACCAATAGACAACTTGGACAAAGGCACATCGAGTGCGCTGCCGTCCTCTTGTATCTTAGCAGCGCTCTCGGCTTTCAAAGTCGCGAGGTTTTCCGCAAAAGAACGCGTTTTTCTGCGCATGAGATGATCGCAGTAACGGCCAACGAGCAGGAAGAACAACAGCATCACTGCACTATCAAAATAAGCGTGCTCTGCTTCCTGAACGGTTTGCCACATGGAAAGGCCAGTTGCGAGCAACACCCCGATTGTGATCGGCACGTCCATATTCAAACGGCCTGTCTTCACAGCCATGTAGGCACTGCGGAAGAAAATACGGCCAGAGTAAACGACGGTTGGCAGTGCGATTAGTGCGGAAACCCAATGGAAGAAAGACCGGGTCTCAGGATCAATATCTGATGCGTTGCCAGACCAGATTGAGATGGACAACAGCATGATATTCATTGCTGCAAAGCCAGAAACGGCCAATGCGCGCAAGATCTCTTTGCCCACAGCATCGCCGCGGGATTTTACCTGAGCAGGATCAAAAGGATACGCTTTATAGCCCAGCCTTTGGAGAAGATCGACAATAGGAGATGGATTGGTCTTCTCTCCATCCCAGTCCACTGAAAGACGGTGGGATGACAGGTTTACGCGTGCTTTTTCTACACCATCCAATTTCTGGAGGCCACGCTCAATTTCGTACATACATGCGGCACACGTAATACCATCAACGGCAAGGTCCATATGAGCCTTGCCATCATCGGTATTTGTTACGAATGCAGCCCAATCCCTTTCAGGCGCAGACATGCTATTACCGCCTTACTCAGCGAAGAAAATCTTGTTTTTGGAACGGAAGATCGGAAGTGTTTTGTCACTTCGATCCGCGATTTCTACGACCACGTTCCAGTTGCCCGCACCAATGCCAGATGCATTGGCTACATATTCACCCGCGGAGCGCTCAGACAGAACAAGATCCTGATCAGCTGCGGTGATTGTTGGGCGGTGCAGTTTAACGGTGACCATTTCGCCAGTGATTGGAGCACCAGCTTTGTCTTTTGCCAGTACGCGAATATGGGCAGAGCCATCACCGTTGCGTTCAATGGCAGCATTTACGCTCCAGTTCAGAGCAGCCTGAGCATTCGCCTTAGCTATTTCTTTATTGTATCGCTGGCTCACCTTGTAGGAGCTATCGACTTCCAGTCCTGGGAAGGTATCGATCGCAATATAGATCATAACAGCATTCATCGCAGCGATAGCGCCGAAGAACGCGATAAGGCTGAACAAAACCGTGCGGCCAGTAATCTGCCGAGGTTTGCGCGGAGACTTGTGGTCTACAGCCATTGTCATATCCTAGCTCCTTTTTGGCGGCTCATAAGATGGGGGTGAGCTTCGCCTTTTGATCATTTAAGTGATAAGGGGCGTACCCCTTATCACGCAAGTTTAATTAGGTGCTTTTACAGCCTGTGACGACTATTTACCGGGTGCCCGGAAGAAGTCGCTGATCACTGTTGTCTCACCCGTCTCTGTGTCCACCAGCTTAAAGCTCATAGGCAGAGAGCTTGGCATTTCAACGCCAGCTGGAGAGAACACCAGTGCTCGTACAGAACGGGTCGTATCAGCATCTACCGACAAGCTCAGCTGAGTATCCTTTGTCACGTCAGCCGCATTCTTGTGAATGCCCACAACTTCAAGGGTCGCCCCTTTAGGCATGTCCTCAACACTCAGCGTGAAGGACTGTTCGTTGTTGTGCTTGTTTAGCAGGCGAAGCGAATAGCCGTTTCTGAAAGAACCGTCACTTTGCTGAACGTAGAGCGGGTTGCGATCATGAACGACAGACAAATCCGTCATGGAACGGTTAAGCTGCGCGTACAACATCACACCTGCGATCATCAAAATGATTACTGTGTAGATCACTGTACGAGGGCGAACCAGGCGATAGACTGCAGCCTCACCTTTCTCACGGCGCTCAATATTGACGTCCGTGTCATACGCGATCAGACCTGTTGGCTTGCCAACCTTGGTCATGATTGAGTCACACGCGTCAATACACAGACCACACTGGATACAATCGAGCTGCGCGCCTTTACGGATATCGACACCTGTCGGACATGCATAGAAACACTGATTACAATCGATGCAATCACCAGCAGGCAAGCCTTCTTCGATGCGCTTCTTGCTCTCTTTCAAGTGACCACGAGGTTCACCACGGTCGTAGCGATACGTCACATTGAGCGCATGCTCATCCGTAAGAGCTGCCTGAATACGTGGCCAAGGACACATATACACACAGACCTGCTCACGCATGTGACCAGCCAGCGAATAGGTGGTGAACGTCAGGATACCAATCCAGACGTAAGCAGAAAATGCAGCCTGACCTGTTGCCAGATCATATACAAGCGTTGGTGCATCCGCGAAGTAAAGAACCCACGCTCCGCCGGTCCACCAGGCAATCATCAACCAGAGAAAATGCTTCGTTCCCTTTTTGAGAATCTTTTCTGCATTCCAAGGCTGTTTGTCCAGCGTAATCCGCTTGCGGCGATCGCCTTCAATCATGCTTTCTACGCGGAAGAACAGGTCTGTCCAAACTGTCTGCGGGCAAAGATAACCGCACCAGAGACGACCTGCGATAGCATTCATCAAAAACAGACCAACAGCCGCAATGATGAGCAATCCGGTGAGATAGTAGACTTCCTGTGGCCAGATTTCGAGAAAGAAAAAGTAACCTCTTTTTCTCTCAAAATCGACGAGAACAGCCTGATCAGGGAGCAAAGGCCCTCTGTCCCAACGAATAAAGGGGGTAAAGTAATAAATCCCAAGAGTAATAAAAAGGATTGCCCATTTGATTTTCCGAAAACGGCCTTTTACCTCCATAGGGTAAACTTTAGCCGCTGACGCGAACCAGGCTTCGTCCTCTTCTTTATCGATGGGTTCAACTTGGCTAGACATAATGTCTTCCTCAGTTGGCGATGTGCTTTGTGCAAGTGAAGCGAGGGCACTTACGCGTCCTCGCTTGTGTCGTCATCTCAAAAATATTCAGAGATCTTATTGACCGCCACCGAGTGAGTGAACGTACACAGCCAATGATTTAACTGTGGTTTCACCCAGACGATCGATCCATGCAGGCATCACACCGTGACGTGGTGCATTCACCTGCGCGATGATGTCTTCTACGGACTTGCCATAGAGATAGGTTGGTGCTGTCAGGTTAGGAGAACCTGTTTCCAGATCACCCTTAGCGTTTTCCATATGACAGGCAGCACAGTTCTCTTCATAGATCACTTTGCCTGCTTCCAGATCAACGCCTTCTTGTGTTGGAAGACCTGCTATAGAACCAACATAGTTCGCAACCTGAACAATCTCTTCTTTTTCAAGCAGCTCATCACGGCCGAATGCAGGCATTTCCGCATACCGGGTTTCATCATGTTCTGAACGAACACCATAAGAGATAGTGGTTGAGAGGGTGTCCAAATCGCCACCCCAGATCCAGCTGTCGTCCTGAAGGTTTGGATAGCCTTCAAAGCCTGTCGCGCCGGTTCCATGACAAGGTGCACAGTTGTCACCGAATGCCACTTCACCCTGAGCCATAGCAAACTCGAGCAGTTCCGGAGTATCACGAATTTCTTCGAGAGATGCTTCGAGAAGCATCTTGCCGGTTTCTGCGCGCTCTGCAGCCGCTACATCAAAGTTCTCCGTTGCAACCGCACGCTGGCTGTAATCCAGAAGACCCTTTGTGTAGCCGTTGACCAGAGGCCAACTTGGCATGAGGATCCAGTAGATTACGGACCATACGATGGAGCCGTAGAACATGTAGAGCCACCACTTAGGGAGCGGGTGGTTGAGTTCCTTGAGGCCATCCCATTCGTGACCAGTGGTTTCAACACCCGTTACCTGGTCGATTTCCTTTTTGTGCTCAGCCATTAATCGTCCTCCCGAAGCGGGATCTGTGAAGCATCGTTAAAGCGCTCCCCATTACTTGGCCAGCAAGCGTAAAGAATTACGCCTGCGAAGATTGCCATGAAATAGAGCAGGCCACCAGTTTGCGCGAAGTGTGCAAGAGCGGTGTAAGTCGCGTCCATCATCTTCTCCTTAGCGCAAGTTGGCTTTTTCGTCGTAGAGGCTAAAGTCTACGAGCGTGCCAAGCATCTGCAGGTAAGCTACCAGTGCATCCATCTCAGTCACTTCTTTGGCGTTGCCGTCAAAGTCGCGAATAAGAACATCAGGGTAACGCTCTTCGAACGCTTCTGCTGCATCGCTGTCAGGCTCTGCCTGAGCGAGAAGATCCACTTTTGCGTTTGCAATCTGTTCCTCGGAATAAGGAACACCGTACAATGCATTCACTTTCAGATGGTTCTCGATCTCGATTGTAGAGAGCTTGGCATCCATCAGGAATGGGTAGCCAGGCATCACTGAGGTCGGAGACACTGAGCGTGGGTTGATCAGGTGATCACGCTGCCACTCATCAGAGTACTTACCGCCTACACGAGCGAGGTCAGGACCGGTACGCTTTGAGCCCCACTGGAATGGGCGATCGTACATGGATTCCGCTGCCAGTGAGTAGTTGCCGTAGCGCTCCAGCTCGTCACGCATTGGACGGATCTGCTGTGAGTGACAGGCATAACAGCCTTCACGCACGTAGATGTTACGTCCAACAAGCTCGAGCGGAGTGTAAGGGCGCATACCCTCAGTTTTTTCGATCGTGCTCTTCAGGTAGTAAAGAGGAACGATTTCAACGAGACCGCCGATTGAGATCATGATGACGATGCCAATAATCAGGATCAGCGAGTTTTTCTCGAAGATTTGGTGTTTTTTCCAAGCAGACATTCGTGATCTCCCGATTATTCCGCTGGCGCCATTGCAGGCTGGCCTGCAGCTTCACTTTCGACTGCCTCACCTACACGCACTGTCATAATGAGGTTGTAAACCATGATGAGAGCACCTGCGAGGAAGAGAAGACCACCGAATGCACGCATGACGTAGAACGGATACATCGCATCCACTGTTTCGATGAAGGAGTACTCAAGGAAGCCAAGGCTATCGTAAGCACGCCACATCAGACCCTGCATGATACCGGATACCCACATCGCGCAGATGTAGAACACGATGCCAAGCGTAGAGATCCAGAAGTGCCAGTTAACGAGGCGCAGAGAGTACAGAGACTTCTTGTGATAGAGCCAAGGTACGAGGCAGTACAGAGCACCGAAGGAGATGTAACCAACCCAGCCGAGCGCACCAGCGTGTACGTGACCAATCGTCCAGTCAGTGTAGTGTGAAAGGCCGTTCACAGCACGGATGGACATCAAAGGACCTTCGAAGGTCGCCATGCCGTAGAATGCCACGGAAACAACCATCATACGCAGAACAGGGTCAGTCCGCAGTTTGTCCCAAGCACCGGACAGCGTCATCAGACCGTTGATCATACCACCCCAGGACGGCATCCAGAGGATGATGGAGAAGGTCATACCAAGAGTAGACGCCCACTGTGGCAGTGAGGTGTAATGCAGATGGTGAGGGCCAGCCCAGATGTACAGGAAGATCAGCGCCCAGAAGTGAACGATAGACAGACGGTAAGAATAGACCGGACGCTCAGCACGCTTCGGAATGAAGTAGTACATGATTGCCAGGAAGCCAGCTGTCAGGAAGAAGCCCACTGCGTTGTGACCATACCACCACTGAACCATCGCATCCTGAACACCAGACCAAACAATGTAGGACTTGGTGGAGTAGATGCTGACAGGCAGAGAAGCGTTGTTGAACAGGTGCAGAACTGCAATTGTTACGATAAACGCGAGGTAGAACCAGTTTGCCACATAGATATGCGACTCTTTACGGCGCCAGATGGAACCGAGGAAGGTCAACAGATATCCGACCCAAACAATGGTCAGAAGCCAGTCCGCATACCACTCTGGCTCAGCGTATTCTTTACCCTGAGTTACACCGAGGAGGTAACCAGTACCTGCCACAACGATGAAGAGGTTGTAACCGAGGACTACAAACCATGGGGCAATTGAACCAGGCAAGCGGGCCTGACAGGTGCGCTGCACAACGTAGAATGAAGACGCGATAAGAACGTTACCGCCGAATGCAAAAATAACGGCAGATGTATGCAGCGGACGCAGGCGCCCGAAGTTGATCCATGGCAGGTCAAAGTTCAAAGCTGGGAATGCCAGCTGAGATGCAATGATCACACCTACCGTGAAACCCGCGATACCCCAGAAAACAGATGCCCACGTCGCGAATTTAACAGGAGCCATATTGTAGTTTGGCTTACCGTTAATTTCCAGCGGCGCAGGTGTGTTGTTTCCGTCGAAGTATCGGCGAAAAATGAAGAAAATACCGGCCAATGATGCTAGTGCAATCAATGCGGTATGAAATGCCAAGACCTGATCCCAGGTTTTACCTGCAATGACCAGACAGAAAATCGCTACCGCGAGAAGAAGGAGGGAAAATCCACCTTCCTCTAGCGACAGATATCTGACTTTCCGCTCACCCATGATGTTCGCCCCATATAAAGTAAACAAGTTCGTCCAGATAGGACTACCTGAGCGTAGTTCTATGGGTGGCAAATTGCCCCGCCCTTGATACATGTCAAAAAGAACTCGAACAAAAAAAATAAAATTACTCTAATTCGCAACTACACCCCCCATTATTGGGTTTTCGTCATATATTACATGAATTTAGGGCAAGATGCGTTGTTTTGGCGCAGCTTGAAGCGAGTTTCACTGGTTCCTGAGAAAGTTAGCGTAATTTGATAGGTGAAGCGGAGGCGGCACGCATACATAGAATCATGATTAGCTAGATAAGTTCTCAATTCCATACCGCAGCGCACCAAACTCTCGCAGCGAAATTTGACCTAGGTCGCAACCGAATTTTCCGTGGGATCTGTTTTTTGCGCGGAGATTGGCCCCAGTACGTATCTGGTCACAACTGGCATGAATGCTAAAAGTCCCATAAAGCGAGCTAACTGGTGGGTGGCAACGAACACCGGATCAATGTCCAGCAGGATCGATATAAGAAGCATTGCTTCCATGCCTCCGGGAGCAAAGGCCAGAAAAACCTTATCGAATGAGACGTCCAGAGCCCAAGACGTCACCAGCGCCCCTGTTAGCGCAACTGACAGACTGATCGCAAACACCACAAGAGACGTGCCAAGCATGGGCTTTAGGGTACTGCTTTCCATCTTCCCAATATAGAGGCCTACATTGGTTCCCATGATTACGTAGCAAGGCATGGCAAGCCAAGCAGGCAAGTTAAACTCTAAAATCCCCGTTGAGTTAAGGGCAGCACTGGCAAAGAATGCCCCGGTGAGCAGCCCAGCAGGCGCCTTCAGCCTTAAGGCCAGCATTGCAAAGATCGTGCAGATCAGAAGAGCAGCTATGAGTTCAACTGCAACCGTTGGACTGAACGCCACTTCGGCATCTTTAGTCATAACGTCGGTTGCCCCATTTGAATCGACCATATTTGTGACAATCAAAGGCAGAACAGCAATCAAAAGGAAGAGGCGCACAAGCTGGACAATCATAATTCGGTCCATGGGCGCTCCCCTCTCCAAGGCGAGCGCAGCCGTCATTCCCAGTGCACCCGGCAAACCTGCGAAGAATGCCTCATCCCTACCCCAGTTGCATTTCTTGTATGCGTAAAGGTAGACCGTTGTGGTGATGCCACCGACAACAGCACCCAGTGCTAACATCGACAAAGGCCACAAAGAGGCCCCCTCCCAGAAATCTGGAGAGACTGCAGTCCCCATTGCAGCGCCGATAAATATGGAATTTGTGGAGGTTAGATGCTTAGGAAACGTGAGATCCTGATTAGCGATCAAAGGTAGAGAAAGAGATTTCGCCAGAACCAAGACAACCATAGGCCCAGCCAGAAAACCAGCAGGAAGAGAAAGCAGTTCAAAAACAGCTGCTCCTGCCCCTCCAAGCGCAAGAACTCCAACTAAACTCAGAATGTCTTTTCCGCTCACGGCTTTACCTCCTCATGTCGTCACGACACAAGAAGTACAAATCGCAATTCATATGATCAATCTTGATAGAACCAATCAATATATAATTTCAACCAGAGAGTTTAGAACTGTTCGCAAACAGCCACGAATTGCTTGAAGGGACTTGAGTTTTTTAAAAACTCAGTGTTGTTGACAGGGATCAAAGTTCAATTAGTCCATTTGCGTATGGTAGCGTCATGACCGATCTAGAGCAAAAATATGCGTCCTTGAACGTACCCCGTTATACCTCCTATCCAACAGCTCCTCACTTCAGTGAAGCTGTGACACCATCTCTCTATGGTGACTGGCTGGAGAGTATTCCTCATGACACTCCTCTGTCGCTTTATCTGCATGTGCCGTTTTGTCAGGAAATGTGCCATTACTGCGGATGTAACACCAAGGCGACACGCAAGATGGCGCCGGTGCTTGCGTATGTGGAGTTGATGCTCAAAGAGATTGACCTTGTGCTGAAGCGCCTTGGTACAGGCCGTCTGGTGCACCACATCCATTGGGGTGGCGGCACACCAAGCCTCGTTCCGCGCGAAGCATTTCTGAAGATTGTCGAAAAGCTGAAGGACAACTTCGTTTTCTCCGAGGACATTGAGCACGCGATCGAGCTCGATCCGAGAACCGTTGGTGATTATCTGGCCGAGACACTTAAGATGGCTGGCATCACACGGACCAGCTTGGGCGTTCAGGACTTTGATGAAGACGTTCAAAAACAGATTGGCCGCATTCAGCCGTACAAAACAGTGATGAAGGCTGTTACTGCTCTTCGCAATGTTGGATTGAACGATATCAATTTTGATTTGATGTATGGGTTGCCAGGACAATCTGAGCAGACAATTCGCGAGACAGTTGAGTACACCAAAGAACTTGCGCCGGGCCGTGTTGCTCTGTTCGGTTACGCGCACGTGCCTTGGTTCAAGAAGCACCAGCAGTTGATCAAGGAAGAGAACCTGCCGGGCGCGAATGAGCGCATTCGCCTTTCAGACGTTTCTCGCGATGCTCTTGTCGATGCTGGCTATGAAGTGATCGGTCTTGACCACTTTGCTCTGCCAACGGATGAGATGGCAATCGCTTTGAAGGAAGGCCGCCTACGCCGGAACTTCCAAGGGTACACCACCGACACGGCTGATACTTTGATCGGCTTCGGTTGCAGCTCCATCGGCTTCTTGCCACAGGGCTATGTGCAAACGACACCATCAGCTCGCGAATGGGAGCGTATGGTTGTTGATGATGTACTGCCGATCAAGAAAGGCATTGCCGTTGATCAGGTTGATCTGTGTCGTGCTGAAATCATCATGCAGCTGATGACCTACTATGAGGTCGATTACGCAGCCACAGCAGAAAAGCACGGATTGCCAGTCAGTGAGTTTGACCGCATTCCAGCTGAGATGCAGGAAATGATCGATGATGGCGTTGCAACCCTTGAGGGAACGGTTGTTACAGTGACAGATGCAGGCCGACGCTATGTTCGCGTGGTGGCAGCGGCGTTTGATACTTACCTTGCAACTCAGCAAGCCCGGCACTCTGTCGCGGTTTAATCCCGATCTGATCCAAAGATGAAAGAAGCGGCCTTTATGGGCCGCTTTTCTTTTGTCCAGACAACAAAAAAGGCGCTGAGTTTTCAGCGCCTGTTTCATTCATGTACTGCGGATGCCTTATCAGGTCATCTTTGCTCTAGAAGTGAGCTTCTTAGTGCATACCAGTCAGCTGACAGATGCCACAAATGTTGGTGATGTGGATGCTGTCCTGCTTTTCAACCTTTATCAGACCGCGACGTTTCAACTGAGAAATCACGCGGCTTACGGTTTCAATGGTCAGACCTAGATAGTCAGCGATTTCCTGACGGGTCATGGACAGAGCAACAGTCTTGGTATCTGGTCGACCCTCTTCATTCGGGCCTGAGCAGCCGTGTCCACCACGGTTTGGCACCAAACTCATCAGAAAGGTAGAAACGCGCTCCAGTGCGGATTTACGGCCCAGCAGAACTGTGTGTTCGTGAAGGATCTCCATCTGGGAGAGCAAGCAACGATTTACATAGTGCTGCATCATCGGAGAAGTAGAGATCTCGCGGCTTTCGAAAACCTGCAACTCAACTTCGGTCAGCGCTTCAGCCGTGCAGTCAAAGAAATCACGGTTGGAGAAACCGAGCATATCGCCTTCACGCAGAATATAGACCACCTGGCGACGTCCGTCCGGAAGCAGCTTGTAGAGCATCATAACCCCACGCACGACTTCATAGAGGCGCTCTGCCTTATCACCCTCATAGAAAAGCACGTCATGCGCAGACAATCGCTGCTTACGACCAAGATGCTTTCCCGCGGCTTCTGGCTGCTTGAAGTTTTCCTGACAACCGTTGAATGGTGCCTGGCCATCAAGATCGCTAAGCTTTGTCAATGTGGCCGATACCATAATCCCTCCTCGCGGATATCTCCGCAAACATCGTGCCTGGGCAAGTAGCGAGAACTATTCGTCTATTCTCTAAATGCCGCTTGGCCATGGCAAACATCCGTCATTGCTTGCCTGACCTGTTGATGCAGATTTACTGATTAGAATGCAACGTCAAAATACGCATTAAAACTTATTGAGCAGGTTCATATCTTAGTAATTTGATCTGAAACAATCAAAATTTTGCGTTAGATCAAGTTTACACGTACACCAATAAATCCTGTTCTTTCAATGGCTTACGAACAACAGGCGTTGTGGTGATTTTTGGCAAATCTCGCGTAATCTTCCAGAGAGGCTGGCCGCTGATTGCGACAATTTGTGGCGCCTCATCCAAAGCAGCAACCTTCTCAATCAAATCAGATCCCGCCAATCCGGGAAGGTGCAGATCAACAAAGACAGTGTCATCTATACGAGGTGAAGCATCTGAGAGAAACGATTCTCCATCTGCAAAAGCGGCGCATGAGAGTTCGAGGCTCTCAAACATCCTAGCAATTGCATCTCGCACAGATACATCATCTTCGACAATATAGATCACAACAAACCCCAGCGTTGTTCTCGTAGCTCATGAGACAAAGCACAAAGGTGCAGCACTTTGTCTCACCAGTCACCATAACCAAGCGCCGGGGTCTTGTAATGCGTAGTAACACTCGGGAATAACAAGATTGGCCGAAAGTATAGCCAGTCATTCCCAATGAAGTTGCGCTACATCAAGCAGCTGGAGGCTCACCTGTAAGGACGATGCGGACGAGATCCGCAGCATTACGTGCACCAAGTTTTTCCATGATGCGCGCGCGGTGAACTTCAACAGTACGTGGAGAGATCTTGAGGTTTCTACCAGCTTCCTTGTTGGAGGAACCAGCAGTGATCTCAGTCAACACCTGACGTTCGCGTGGCGTCAAAGTTTCTGCGCCAGGGAATGTCAGTGTATTTGCACCACTCGCCTGTGCATTTCTGGAAACAGCTTCACGCACACGAGAGATGATGGATTCAACATCAAATGGCTTTTCAATGAAGTCGTAAGCGCCTGATTTGATCGCTTCAACAGCCATTGGGATATCGCCCTGACCGGAAATGATAAAGATTGGTGCAGGGAAGTTCTCACCATTCAGGCTTTTCAGAATATCAATGCCTGAGCGTCCTGGCATATGAACGTCAAGAAGAACACAGTTCGGCGTTTCTTCTTCTACCCCACCAAGAAACTCTTCAGCATTCGCAAAGGATTTTACGCGAAACCCTTCTGTTTCAAACAGCAGAGAAAGCGCGTCGCGAACCGCTGGGTCATCGTCAACAATATGGATCACAGACGGCATGGTCATGATTGCTCAGGTCCTTATTCTTGTTGTTCTAAACAACAGCTTCAGCTTAGCTTGTTGCTTTTGAGTTTACCGGGAGCCTCAAAGTGAAGGTTGCACCTTTACCTTCCTCATATGGCTCAACAAGTAAATCGCCACCATGGTTTTGGGCTATACTCCGAGAAATCGCAAGTCCAATACCTAAACCGCGCCGCTTTGTCCCAGTAAAGGCCTTGAAAAGGTGCGACACTGCTTCCTCATCCAGCCCTGGTCCGGTATCCATAACCTTAACAAACACATTGTCATCGTCACGTTCGACAGAAACAACTACTTGCTTAACAGGTTGATCCTTTACGGCTTCGCCTGCATTTCGGATCAAGTTTACAAGAATCTGTTGTATTTGTACGGAGTCCAACTCAAGCTGGTAGTTATAGTCCACGAAAGTAGAGATGAACTCGACATCATCCGCTTCGTGCCCTACCCGAACGAGTTCAAGGCAATCATCAATGAGTGTTGCAAGACCGGTTCCGATGCATTGCGGAGCCTGCCGTTCGACAAAGTTACGCATTCGCTGGATGATCTGACCAGCACGTTCAGCCTCCACCACAGCCTTATCCATCAGGCTGATCATAGGATCATCAGGCTGATCGGCAGCTCTTGCACGGCGCGCTGCCGTTTGCAGATAGAGCATCAGAGCCGTGAGTGGCTGATTAACCTCGTGAGCAATCGCAGCGCCCATTTCGTCCAACGCGTTCACGCGGGTCATCGTCACCAGGTTAGATTGCAGCACACGAAGGCGTTCTTCATATTCCTTGGTTGCCCGAAGATCTTTCAGGACGCCGATGAACTGATGACCGCTTTCTGTCTGAGCTTCACCAACGGACAGTTCTATTGGAATTTCGGTTCCGTCTTTATGGCGACCAACGACTTCGCGGCCAATGCCGACAACTTTCGGGTCTCCGGATTTCAGATAGTTCCGAATGAACTGGTCATGCTGCTTAGCAGTGGCGCTCGGCATCAGTGTGTTGACATTCTTGCCAACGACTTCGGCGCTCTTGTAGCCAAACATATTCTCGCAAGCACGGTTATAGATCAGGATCGTTCCGTTATCATCAATGACGATGATGCCATTAACGGCTGTATCCAGAACACTGTGCAAGCATGAAGAGGAGACCATAGTAGTTTCCTAGTTGTTGTAGGCGCACCCGTACGCTTATCTAAACGGGTATCTAGATGGGTATTTTGACTAATCAGCTATCCCATGGCCTGAGCTAGGTCAATCACCTAGCCTGCGACTGATTTAACGATTAATTCCCGCTAATTCATTGATATATTATGTAGGAGACGAGCGTTCTCTAAACCTGAGCGTGTAAATCTAGAGTTTGAAGACATCGGAAGCGAGGCTGCCCTCCGGCTAGATAATGCATTTACCTATTGTAAAACCCAGAGAACCCTTAGGTTAGTTTATGTAAAATATTATTTTACGAGTTTTGGGTCACGACGCAAAATCATTGCGGAATTTGGAATAAGACTAAGTAGAGTAAACCAAAAGTAGTAAGCGTGTTCACCTATACGGCGCGTATATGTCGCAGGATATATCATACTCTGAGCCCAGGTTTTCCACCGTAGCACAACGTTTCAGGCTCTTTTCGCCCGGTATCGAAGCCCCTTCCTTGAGTCGTGTGCGGCGATTGAAATTTTATTTCGCACTCACAAATCGGGGTCAGGAGATCGGATCTGATGGTTTTGTGCCAGTTCTGTAAGTGCTTTGAAGTTGGCACGTATTGAAAACTCATGCTGCAGTTGCAAAAGGTTCAATCGCAATCCGTTGAGAAGCAACAGCTCATCATGGCCATGCAAACGTTTGTGAACCGGTAGGCTACAAAAGATCTTCGAGACTTGTGTAGCCGCAATGTCTGCAACACTGCGGGCTGGCACTAAAGCATCCGTACGCATTTTGGTCGACATGTTCTGAGCTAAGGCATTCCATTCCTGCGCAGAGCAAACGGAAGCTTCCTGATGCTCAACCAAGATTTCCTTGAGCAGTTGCCCGATCATGCCAGCAAGATCCTGCGGGTCCATTCTCGTTTTTTGCCGCAACACAATGAGAGCCATTTCGCCCACAAGCTCCACAGTGATGGAGAAGGAGCTCCAACGGGAGGCTTCGAGAGCCTGCTGAAAATCTTCCTCGTCAAGCAGTGTCTTCCAATGAACACCAGCCCGAGAGCGGGAGTATTCCTGCACATTCTTATAAGTCAGATACGCCGCACTGCGCCCAAGATACCCCTTTAACTTAAGAAGGGTATCCAAGTCGGATCTATAAAAGAAGAAAGCATAGATGCGCTTCAGCCAGCTTGGACTGTCGAGAGATACATTCTCGATATTTTCAAAGGCACCTAGCAGGTTCTCTTTGGTAGAATTGCGTTGTTGTCCCAACTCATAGCCTTTCGTCGCGGTCGGAAAAATCTACGGTTACAAAGACGCAATAACTCGTATTGAACTCTTGCCTTTCACAAAAGATCGGTCAACTGTGCAACATTGAGAGACAAAAAACACTTAATGGAAGTAACGGACCTACCAGTCCGGCGGGGGAAGCATGCTTCAAGGTTGGATCGTAGTCCTTGTCGCTTTGGCATATATACTGCTCTTATTTGTTATCGCGAGTTACGGTGACAAAGTCGCCAAGAACCGCGTTAAAAAGACAAGAGGGCGGCCACTCATCTATGCCCTCTCGCTCTCCGTTTATTGTACATCATGGACATTTTTTGGATCTGTCGGATCTGCTTCGAGAAATGGTTTCGAGTTTATTGCCATTTACCTCGGGCCTATCCTCGTGTTCGCTTTTGGGTTTCCGCTGATCCTGCGGGTGATCCAACTTGCGAAGGCAGAAAAGATTACATCCGTTGCCGACTTTATTGCCGCTAGGTATGGCAAAAACCCTATGGTCGGCGCGATTGTCACATTGATCGCCTTTATCGGCATGATCCCCTACATCGCCCTTCAACTGAAGGCGCTGGATCTGTCTGTCGGCACGATTGTGCTGCACCCTCTATTGTCGCTTGATGATGCAGAGATTTCGATCTTTGGTGATGAGACACTGATGATCGCCATTTTCATGGCTGTGTTTACGTGGTTATTCGGCACCCGCCATATTGATGCGACAGAGCACCAAGAAGGCTTGATGCTATCCATCGCGACTGAAGCCGTTGTTAAGCTCGTTGCTTTTCTCGCAATCGGTATTTGGGTTACCTTCATGCTGTTTGATGGGCCATGGGATCTCCTGCACGCTTCCTTTGCTAACACCAACAGCTCACAGGACCTGTTCACGAATATCAACGCCAGCAAGTGGGCAGTTATCACGCTCCTGTCTTTGTTCTCGATTGTGCTTCTGCCGCGCCAGTTCCATGTGACTGTGACGGAATACAACAGTGAAGCTGAGTTGAAACGGGCGACATGGCTGTTTCCAAGTTACCTGATCGCCATCAATCTATTCGTCGTGCCCATTGCCCTTGCAGGTATGACCATTTTGGGCAACACGGTCGACCCGGACATGTTCGTGCTGGCGCTGCCTCGTGCTTATGATGCTGACTGGTTGACCCTGCTGGTGTTTATTGGTGGTCTTTCCGCAGCAACAGCCATGGTGATTGTGACCACCGTTGCGCTTTCCATCATGGTTTCCAACGATCTGGTGATGCCGATTATTCTGCGCCGGCGTAGTGAAGACGAGATCATTTCGACTTCAGGCGAAGACATGAGCCAGCTGGTGCTGGGCATTCGGCGCATGTCGATCTTCCTCGTCATTCTAGGAAGTTATGTCTACTACCGCGTTGCGGGTGATAGTGCGGCTCTTTCGAGCATCGGCCTTCTCTCTTTTGCAGCAATTGCACAGTTCGCTCCTGCCTTTATCGGTGGCTTAATCTGGCGCAGAGCGACGGCGCGCGGCGCGATTGCCAGTATGACAGCTGGATTTGCAGTTTGGTTCTACACTCTGCTGCTTCCTGTCTTTGCGCGGGAGAGTATCTTTGGCTCAAACATCCTTAGTAACGGCCCGTTCGGCATAGAGTTCCTGAAGCCTGAAGCATTGCTTTACCTTGATATGGATCCGTTTGTGCACGGTGTACTCTGGAGCCTTTTGTCGGGACTGCTGTTTTACGTGGTCTTCTCGCTCACGCGGCAACCGACTGCGATTGAGCGCATTCAGGCCAACACTTTTGTGCCCACTGGGATTGCACAGGCCCCTGCCCTGCGGAAGCTGCGGACAACAGTGACGATCGGAGATCTGCAAGCAACGATTTCTCGTTATGTTGGAGAAGAGCGGACGCAGCGTTCCTTTGATACCTATGCTGCGGAGCATCGCATCACGATTGACAGCAGCGAAGAAGCCGATGCCGTGATCCTGCGTTTTTCCGAGCAACTGCTTGCCAGTGCAATCGGATCAGCGTCCGCACGACTGGTGCTTTCTCTTCTGCTCAAACGGCGAGACCCGGGTACACAGGAAGCCATCAAACTGCTGGATGATGCGACCGAGGCCATCCAATATAACCGCGATCTTTTGCAGATCGCGCTGGACCAAGTGCGGCAGGGTATCTCTGTTTATGACAAGGATTTGCGCCTGATCTGCTGGAATCGGCAGTATCGCGAGATGCTGATGTTGCCGGCCAAGTTTGGACAAGTTGGCACTTCGCTTGAGGAGATGATCCGCCATATTGCAGAAGCAGGCGAGTTTGGAGATGGCGATGTAGACGAGATTGTCGGTCTGCGCATGCACAACTTCATTAATCGCCAAGAGACCTATCAGGAGCATCTGGTCAGCACTGGAACGGTGTTGGAAGTGCGCACCAGCCCAATGCCTTATGGTGGGCTGGTCACCAGTTACACTGATATTACTGAGCGTGTTTTTGCAGAGGAAGCTCTTGCCCGAGCCAATGAGAATTTGGAGCAGCGGGTTCGGGACCGGACCGAAGAGCTGACGAAGGTGAATGAGCAACTTGAAGCTGCCAAGAAGACGGCTGAGCTGGCTTATCAGGACAAAACGCGGTTCCTGGCTGCTGCAAGCCATGACATTTTACAGCCGTTGAATGCAGCGCGACTTTATTCTTCTACTCTGACTGATCGTTTCATGGACGGAGACCCGGAAGACCGCAAACTGGTTAGCAATATCGAGGCCTCACTGGAGTCAGTAGAAGAGATCATTGGTGCTGTTCTCGATATTTCCCGTCTGGATACCCGGGCGTTCAAAGCAGAGATCTCGACATTCCGCCTGGATGATATTCTCAATCCATTACGCGTAGAGTTCACTCCAATTGCCAAGGAAAAAGGGCTCAAGCTCACAATCCGCAGCACAGATGTTTGTGTGCGCTCAGATCGACGTCTTTTGCGGCGTTTGCTGCAGAACCTCATTTCAAATGGACTGAAGTACACTACAAAAGGTGGCGTCGTAGTCGGTGTTCGCAAGACGAAGAACAATATGGCAAATATTCAGGTCTACGATAGCGGGATCGGCATTCCAGAAAAGCAGCAGGAGCTGATTTTCAAGGAATTCCGCCGCCTTGATGATGGCGCACGCATTGCCTCCGGGCTTGGGCTGGGCCTTTCTATCGTGGAACGCATTAGTAAGGTGTTGGCGCTCAACGTGGCACTCAAATCTCAGGATGGGAGAGGCTCTCGCTTCTCTCTTGCCATTAAAGAGGCCATGAGTGTACCAGTTGCTGCAAAGCAAGCTCAGCCCAGTGCTATCGTCAGTCAGCTGGCTGGCCTCAATGTGCTGGCTATCGATAATGAACCGCAGATTCTGGAGGGTATGGAGTCTTTGTTGCGTACATGGAAATGTAACGTGCTGACGGCTCCAAATGCGCAGGATGCTGCCAAGGCAATCTATGCCAGTAAGACGCAACCAGACATCATTCTGGCAGACTACCATCTGGATCAGGGAACTGGCATTGAAGCCGTTGTGCACTTGCGCTGGAAGTTTGGCGTGCACTTCCCTGCTATGCTTATTACTGCAGACAGAACGGCAGAAGTGCGTACAGAGGCCTCTGACAAAGATATGGAGATGATCCATAAGCCGCTGAAGCCAGCTGTACTGCGAGCACACCTGATGCGGTGCAAGGCAGCTCTAGGAGACACATGACCTTTCAGGAGCCTCACATTTGGCACTGCCAACAAAAAAGGCGCTCCAAAGAGCGCCTTTTTTCGTAGATCAACTCGAAGAATACCTAGCCAGCAATGCTTTGCCACTGACCAGCTTCGATCTTTGCCGCTGCAATGACTGCCTGTGTCCGACTTTCAACGCCAAGCTTCTGCAAAATAGCAGAAACATGCGCTTTTACAGTCGCTTCCGATACAGACAATTCATAGGCGATCTGCTTGTTCAGCAAACCTTGCGAAAGCATCATCAACACACGCACTTGCTGCGGTGTCAAAGAGGCCAGACGCTGAGCCATTTTGGTTGCTTCATCAACGGTGTTCAGGTCAATGTCTGGTGGAATCCAAACACCTCCCTCCAGAACTACTGAAACACCATCCTGAATAACATCAATACCAAGTGACTTTGGAATATACCCGGACGCGCCAAACTCAATGGCACTGCGAATTGTAGTCGGATCTTCTGTTCCGGAAACGACAACAATTGGCACACCCACATATTGAGCACGCAAGTACATTAATCCAGAGAACCCTCGCATGCCCGGCATGGACAGATCCAGAAGGATCATGTCTACGTCTTCCTCCCGATCGAGAGCAGCGGTGACTTCATCAAGGCTCCCAGCCTCGATAATCTTTACCGATGCGAACTGTTTCTCGATTGTTTGACGCATTGCACCACGGAACAGCGGGTGGTCATCAGCGATAATAAAGCGGTGGACCGCGTTGTGCACGCTGTGCTCCTCCATTTCTTGTCGTGGACTGCCTCCAATGACCTTCGATCCGTCTCGTCGAAATAAGATCATCAGATGTACAGTTTTCGACGCCTCGGGAGCTTGAACGAGATTTTCGCAGCTCTCCCAAAACGCCACGATAGATATTTTACAACCTTAGAACTCCGCAGAGTCTCAACCGGTCGCATCCCCCTATACAAAAGCATTATGCGAAACAGGGAGGTGCTGGCAAGCATGAAGTTGATTGTTTTCACTCATCTCACGCACTTTTACCACAAAACCGTCAGTAATCATTAAGATATTGCAAGAAGGCATGCATAGAACTCAAGAGTTGCTCCCAAAGTATGGGTCTCCCAAATCCTGCGTTTTTCTGTTTTTTGAACTTCGAGGATTGGGGATTAGTATTAGGTAGTAGAATTTTAGTCTAGCGGTTCGCTTGGGGGACTGTAGAGTATGTATACGTTGGGTAATCATTACTGGAGGTGGGAGTGCGTACACCAAATAGAGTCGCCTATTGGACCAAAACACGTGCGCTCATGGCTGCAACGCTCATTCTCTGGCTCATCTTCTTTGGCATCGCTGTCTATTATGGAGCACCCGGCTCTGATCCAAATGCGCCTCAAAATGAGTTGAGTGGGCTTTTGGGTTCTCTATCAAACAGTTATGTGTGGGGATGCCTCCTATTTTTTGTCGCCAGTATCCTGATCTCGTGGTTTTGCGGCGCACAGGACAGGCTTGATGAAAGCAACACAGGCTCTTCTCAGAAGCAGGGGAGCACATCATGACACTCTCCAGCCTCGATCCTCATCCTTCACAATACAAAGGTCTTCCGCTTGCGCTTTGTCTGTTCACGCTCGCACTCTTTTTGCTGACCGGTCTACTCGCCGTTATGGAAAAAGCGGGCGTTGTTGTCGTGCTTATCGAAGCATTGATGGCTTTGCTGCCATTGCTGGTATTTGCCATGGTGGGTATTCTGGCGCGGACGATGAAGCTCTCTGAGTATCATTGGGGCGGCAAGAATGTGCCGGCAGGCCTGACAGGTGTGACCTTAGCTGCGTGTTTTGTTGGTGGCAGCTTCTTTCCCCTGTTCCTCTCTGTGGTTTTCTTGCCTGAATACATCAGCTTCCCAATTGTTTTAGGATGGGTAAGCAGTCTTGTCTTATGTGCGGTGCTCTTTGCCTCTCCTCTCAGGAAGTTTGGTTCGGCGACGGTTCCGGAGTTTCTGGGTGTCCGTTTGCAGAGCAATTTGGTGCGGTTGATTGCCAGTGGTCTGGTTGTTCTCGTTGGTATTCCTCTCCTGTGCACCGAGATGCTGATTGGTGGTCAGGTTCTGGCAACATCTCTCAACGCGACCTCAACGACGGGCATTCTGCTCTTTTCAATGGTGTTGCTCATTTCTGTTGTGCTTGGTGGTATCAGCGGAGCTGTGTGGACACAGGCTCTGCAAGGTGTGCTGATGGTGTTTGCCTGCCTTTCACCAGTCATCCTGCTTGGATTGGACCAGCTAACCTCACCAATGGTTTCCGAAAATGTTGGTTTCACCAGTGTCGTCAGTACTTCGCTCACAGAGCAACTCGCCGCGATCATTGATATTGAGAATACAAGTATCGGCTGGTTCTTGATGCAAGGGCCATATGCTGGTGGTCTCTGGCCGTTGATTGGAACTGCTCTTTTCTTTGCCATTGGCATGGCTAGCCTTCCCCACCTTCTCAGCAAGTTTCAGGGAACAGGAAGTTCAGCATCTGCTCGTCGCGCTGCCGGATATTCTCTTTCTTTCCTTTTGCTCCTGGTGGTTGTTGGGTCGGCCTATTTCCTGTTGCTGGCGGATGAACGGCTTCAGAACCTGCTTGGACCGAATGCACTTGATCAGGGCCATCAAAGCGGTCTCATTGCTGCGCTGATCAGGTCCGGGATTGTTGCAGCAGCACTTGCTGCAAGTTCTGCACTCTTGATGGCGCTTTCAACAAGCGTTTCGCGAGATCTCGTTGAGGCTTTGGTGTTGCCACGTGCCTCTCTCAACCAGAAAATCGTGCTGGCACGTGTTGTGGTTCTGGTGATTTGTGCCTTTGTCACCTATCTTGCCTATAGCGAGAGTTTGTTGTTCTTAGACATGCTGACATTGTCGCTCTCCCTTGCAGCGGCTGCCTTCTTTCCTGTGCTTGTACTTTCATGCTGGTGGAGCAGATTTCACGCAACAGCGGCATACAGCGCGATGCTCTCAGGCAGCTTGGCAACCCTGTTTTACGCTCTTGCCGTGACCAGTGGTTCCACGGGCTTCTGGTTTGGTTTTCCTGCTGAGATGGGCGGATTGCTCGGTGTGTTCTTAGGATTTGCCGTCGGAATCTCACTTTCCTACGTTACTTTTTCCCAGGATGAGCGTCATTTTTATCTGGCAAGTTTATTGGAGCAACCAGGCGAACGAGACCTCTCGATAGATCTACCTGACACTTCTGACAAGGATGAACCGGAAGAACTCATAGAGATTAAGATGTAATTTTCAGAAAGTTGTAAGTAAACTCTTACAAGCACTGACCGTCGTTTGTAGTCCATTTACGCCGATTCAAATTTACAACTTCCGCTAAGTCGAATTCAATAGAGCTGCGTCTATAGTTTATCTCCAATAGAAGCCTAGGAGAAACCTATGGACGCTTTACAACGTGCTGCCCGTGCCAGTGTTGCTCGTATCTGCGGATTTTACTGCCTCGGCGTGCTCCTGATTATGGCAGCGCTCAGCTTTGATCCGGCAAGTTCTTTCCGTACAGGCGCTATGCTTGCAATCACTCTGAGTGCTGTTCTTGTTTACAAAGCCTGGATTATGCCAAACGGTAAGCATGACGGCGATGATGCGTGGGCCTTGATCAAGGGACAGGACAGCAGCGGGCAAGACCCAAACAGAATGCAAAGCGACGCGCTACGCACCGCCTATCATGAGTATTCCAAGCGGGCGATGGTTATCGCTCTGGGGCTCTGGTTCGTCAGCGTTGTAGCTAGTATTTCTGACTGACTGCTGTCAGTCGTCAGGAACCAAGATAATGCAGGGTCATGGAGCGTCGATGCGGCGCTCTTCTATGCTCGATCAAATAAATACCCTGCCAGGTCCCCAAATCCAACTCCCCGTCGACCACCGGTATTTGCAGAGATACTCCTGTGAGCATGGTTTTGATATGCGCAGGCATATCGTCCGGGCCCTCATAAGAATGGAGCCACCCACCATTTTCAGGCGCAAGATTTGCCAGAGCCTTTTGCAGGTCCTGCAGAACGGTCGGATCAGCATTTTCCTGTATGGTGACAGAGGCCGAAGTGTGGCGAACGAATAATGTGAGCAATCCATCTTTTAATTGGAGCGACTTGGCCCATTCCCGGATCTCTTTGGTGACTTCATAAAAGCCTAATCCCTCCGTCATGAACACCAGTCGTCCCATGGACTGAGAAAGCTGCGTCTGACCACTATCAATGGTCCAGACTTCGCAGCTGTTCTTCGTTTTTGACCAACCCGACATGCTCGAAATCCATCCCCTTATTATTCGTTAATTAAGATCGTGTCGTTGTCATTGACGCGAGATTGCGCGACAACTTCTATAACAAATATATTGGCAACATTTTATTGTCGCTTCCGGAGAAACTACATGTCTGAGAATTTCGCTCCTCTGTCGATAAGTCAAGAGGCCGTCGCTGAAGCAAAGGCATTTAACAAGGAAATGACGGAGCAGCTGCGCGCGCTTCCTGATCCATGGAGTTTCCCCCCTACTGTCACCCGTGAACGCCGGTTACAGGGGCTTGGTGCGTTTCCTATCCCAACCTACTCGGAGCAGGCTGAAGATCTGGAAATTGAAGGGCAGCATGGTTCTATTCCCCTACGGCTCTTCAAAGCTGATAAAAACTCATCAAAAGGTGTGATAATTCATTTCCATGGTGGAGGCTTTGTTTTCGGCTCAGCTTCCTTTCAGGATCCTTATCTGGAGAGCATGGCAAACAACACTGGGCTTGACCTAGTTTCAGTTGAATATCGCCTTGCTCCGGAACATCCTTTCCCGCAAGGACCTGATGATTGTGAGGCGGCTTGCCATTGGGTTTTGAATGAAGGCGCGAGCCAATATGGCTGGGATGCCTTTGCTTTGACCGGGGAAAGTGCGGGTGCGACATTGGCCCTGACGACCGCCCTTCGCCTGCGTGACAAGCATGGGATGATCCCCTTTAAGGCGTTGGTTTTGTTGTCAGGTTGGTATGACATCGGGCTTACGCCATCTGCCCGCCTTTGGGGTGAAGAGGTGCTTTTTCCAACAACCCGTGACCTTCAAATGTTCGGGAGGCATTTTCTGCTTGGAGAGGAAAACGCGGAGGATCCAGCTGTTTCTCCTTTGTATGCCCGGCTGGAAGGATTGCCGCCAGCACTGCTAAGTGTAGGTACAGAAGACCCACTACTGGATGATACTTGTTTTCTCGCGTCCAGGTTGAAATCTGCTGAAGTGGAGACTTCACTTGAGGTTTATCCCCATGGATGTCATGTTTTTCAAAGTTTTGATCTTGCTCTTGCCAAGCTGAGCACCCAAAGGATAGATAGTTTTTTTCGGACGAAATTCGGTTCGACCTGACCTAATTATTAATAATTAGTGGGTTATCGCAGTAGCGCTTATGGACCGAGGCTGCACAAAGGGTTGGATATGGCAAGCTTAGAAACACTTCTCTCGTTTGTGAATACATGGGAATGCGACGAGAACGACCATTTGAACGTGCAGTTTTACTTCTCTAAATTTGAAGAAGCTGACCGTCAATTCAGAATGATGACCGGATTTAGCGAAGCACTGGTTGGTGCGCGCCGTGTTCGGCACGTGCGTTACCATGCAGAGCTGGTTGCTGCATCCCTGATTACCGTGAAGTCTTATGTGGCCTTTGACGGGCCGCACATGCTCTCTGTTGTGCATGAAATGATTGAAGGCTCCACCGGGGAGATCTGCGCAACCGCGATTGATGGCTATACGCCAAATCCTAGTTCTGCAAAGCAGTTGCGGGCGCGCTTCAAAGATGTTGAGGAGAATATCTCCAAGCCAGCGGTTCCACGTGGCATCTCGCCAAGCCCGTTCTCTGGCAAACCAACTATTGATGATTTGCTCAAGAGCGGCGCGCAGATTACTGGCCGCTCAACAGTTCTGCCACGGAATCTGAATGCTGAACAGAAAGCTGAAGACGCATTTGCACTTGCCTGCTTCTCTGATGCTGCGGCGCATGTGTGGGAGCGGACTCCGATGAACACGGCGTGGTTGGATGAGAATGAATACGGCCGGGTTGCGCTGGAGCAGAAGCTATCCTGGATCAGCCCGCTGAAGCTGGGGGATATGGGTCTGGTGATTTCTACGCTGACCAGCGTTCAGGAAAACACCTTCACAATCCGCCATCATCTGTTTGAATCTCGTACCAAGCGTTTGGCGGCGGTGTGTGATCAGGTGTCTATCAGCATGGATCTGAATAGCCGTAAGACTGTCCCTCTGACTGCAGATTTCCGCACAGCACTGGTGGCCTTACAAACACAGTAAGCTTTGCGACCAACGCGTTAAGAACCGCCTTCCTTTGAAGGCGGTTTTTTTATGCCCGCTTGTTACTGCGCTGGCTGTTCGTTTTCGCCCTTCTGGAAATCGTCTTTCATTTCTTCGACAACAGAGAAGAAACGGCGCATGGCGTTTTCGGTGAACTCCAGTGCTTCTTCCAGTTTTTGCTCTTCTTCATCGCCGAACCAGCCTTCTTCCTGTTGGTTGGCGATGGAGAGGTCGAGGCCTGCTTCGGGTTTGATGGCGGCGATGCTAGCGTCTTCGGTCAGGGTAGCAAGTGCTTCGGAGATGCGTCTAAGTTCTTGACGCATCTTGTTGTTTTCTGCTTCCAGACGGGTGATTTCGTCCTCGTAGACCATGATGCCGTCAAGGGAAGGCTGGCAGACGAGTTTTTCGGCCTTAGTGGCGCAGAGTGATACTATCCCCGTGCGGGTATCGAGGCGGATCAGCCCTTTATCCGTCTGCTGCATTTCAAAGCGAACGGGAACATCCTGCTCAGTTTGGGCAAATGCGCTTTGTCCACTCATCGCAAAGGTGACCGCAAGGATTCCACTGGCCAGATAAGACTGTTTCACGATTTCTTCCCATCTCTGTTTCAAATCAACGACTTAAAGCCTCTGGAGATTGCAGAGCCATACCTGCTGGCAGATATGGCTTTCAGTTTAGCAGCAATCAGAGCGCCTTGACCATCCGATCAGACATAGGTGTGAAATGGGAACTACTCGAGGCTTTGATAAGGGCCGCGGCCACTTTTCAACGCATCTTCCAGAAGGTCGAGGCGGTCTTGTCCCCAAAATGGCTCGGAGTTGAGCAAATAGGTTGGTGAACCGACAGCATTTGCCGTTTCAGCCATGCGGGAGTTGACTGTGTAAGCTTCCAGCATTTCATCAGACTTTCCAGCTGCGATGAGGTTATCCGCGTCCAGACCGAGCTCGTTCAGGATGGCTGTCAGGACGTTTTCATCGGCTGCGTTGAGGTCTTTTTGCCAGACAGCTTCAAAGACTTTCTGGGAATAAGTGCCAACCGGACCGCCCTGCTCCTGCAGACGAATTGCGATGGAATCTGCCAGTGCAATGTCCGCCAGGAAATGGGCTGGCTTGTAGTTCATTGAAACGCCGCGCTTTTCTGCCCAGCGCTGAAGCTCAATAAACCGGTACTTCTGGCGGGCCGGATGGCGTTTGCCCAGAGGCAAACCGCCTGTCAGCGGGAACAAGACAGCGAGATTGACTGGCCGAAAGGTTACTGTGACATCATAGTTTTCCGCGATGCGCAGAAATTCCTGATGGCCCAGATACGCCCATGGCGACAGGTGCGTATAAAAGTAATCGATCTGTGCAGTCATGATTGTTCCCCAATGTATACACTCAGCCTATCCTGTTGCAAAAACAGATAGATTTCAATGAGAAAGCCCTGTGTTGGCGTTCACAAAAACGCGCAGACCGTATGAGCAGCTGTAGAGTTTTGTTTTTACGGCTGTTTATCTGAAAACCGGGTCATATTAGAGCGGGACACACATCAGAAATCAGCTTTGCGTTCTTATGTGCGTTGGTTTGCGTTAAAGGCGTTTTTTGTGCGTTGGTTACAAAAAAGCCCCCAAACTTCGCAGTCGGGAGCTTCATTCTTCATTGCTGAGCCGAATTCAATCAGGCAGGCTCGTTCACAATGCTTGCGATCTTCCACCGGCCTTCGATGTTGATAAGCAGGTAGTGGCAAGTGAAATCGAAGACTGCTTCGCCTTCGTCATCTTCCTGCTGCCAGTCGAGGCTGACGCTCGCGGTGGAGCCGGAGATGTGAGAGGACACCACTTCGTAGATGGAAGAGGTTACATAATGCTCGCGGTGCACTTCCAAGAGTGCTTCGATGTTTTCGCAAAGCTCTGCCTTGTCGTTGAAGACATGGCCTTCTTCCAGCTGCCAGATTACACAGGGAAATGCAAAGCAATCTGCAATCAGCCCGGCGTCATAATCCTCATAGGCATCTGCATAGCTATCAAACAACTCGGAGAGCATTAGTTCTGTTTCGTCCTGAACACTCATAGTGACTGCCCCTTTTCCCAGCTTATTGATGTGCCAGCATTTTTCACGAAGGTAAGGCTTCTGGAGCCCGTTTTCCCTTATATGCCGTGGATAGGGCTCAGTTTGCCAGTCCTTTTTTCAGAAGGAAACAAATTTCATGGGTATTTTCCGCTTTTTATGCCGATATCCCGACCACCTCACAGAATAAATCTCATGGTTTGACACCAATGGGTTGAGTGAGATCGGTTTATCCCCCTCCCTTCTCCTCTTTGCTAAAATGTTCTTGGTTTGCCCCATTTCTGATTGGCACATGTGATCATTGGTGGCAAAGTGCGCTCAACTGTTTTCAGGATCGGACCTTTTCGTCGTTTATGACAGACACCTCTCACCTTCCCTCAGTCTTTAACAACTGGTTTGGCAGCCGTGGTTGGGCACCGCGTGCTCACCAGCTGGAGCTGTTTGACAAGGTGACCGCTGGCAACTCCGCCCTTCTGATCGCTCCGACTGGTGGCGGTAAGACACTGGCGGGCTTTTTGCCGTCACTGGTGGACCTGCATCACAAACGTCAGGCGGACAAGCGCAAGGCCGGAGAAGCAAAAGCTGCTGGGACAGGCGGTCTGCACACGCTTTACATGTCTCCCCTTAAAGCACTAGCGACGGATATTCACCGGAACCTTGAGGTGCCAATTGAGGAGATGGGGCTTTCCATCAAGCTGGAGACCCGTTCCGGCGATACGCCCAGCCACAAGAAGCAGCGCCAGAAACGTCTTCCACCAGATATTTTGCTGACCACGCCGGAACAGATCTCACTTCTGCTTTCTGACAAGAACGCCGAGCGGCTGTTTGCTGATCTGCACTATGTCATTTTGGATGAGTTGCACGAGCTGGTGACCTCCAAGCGCGGGGACCTGCTCGCTCTGGCTCTGACCCGTTTGCGCAAGCTAGCACCTAACCTGCGCTGTATCGGGCTTTCGGCCACCATTGCGCACCCTGATGATCTGCGTGCCTATCTGGTGGAACAACCTTTATCGCAACAGGTTCGCCATGCTGAAATTGTGCAGGCCAAAGGTGGGGCCAAGCCGCATATCAGCATCCTGGAGACGCAGGAAAGGCTACCGTGGTCTGGTCATTCCTGCATCTACGCCCTGCCGGAGATCTATGAGGAGATTAAAGCCCACACCACCACACTGGTGTTTGTAAACACGCGCTCGCAAGCAGAACGGCTGTTTCAGGAACTTTGGCGCATCAATGAAGATACGCTGCCTATTGCGCTTCACCATGGCTCGCTGGATGTGGGACAACGCCGCAAGGTGGAAGCCCATATGGCGGCGGGTCAGCTTAAAGCCGTAGTGTGTACCTCCTCGCTGGATCTGGGTATCGACTGGGGTGATATCGATCTGGTGATCAATGTGGGCGCTCCCAAAGGGGCAAGCCGGCTGGCGCAGCGTATTGGACGCGCCAATCACCGCATGAATGAAGCCTCCAAGGCCATTTTAGTACCCTCCAACCGGTTTGAGGTGTTGGAATGTCAGGCAGCCCTGGAAGCCTCTGAAGCAGGTGAGCAAGATACCCCTCCTCTTCGTGAGGGCGGATTGGATGTTTTGGCCCAGCACATTATGTGCGTTGCCTGTGCTGCGTCGTTTGAGCCTGAGCAGCTTTATGAAGAGGTGATCAGCAGTCAATCCTACAGGCATCTGGATTATGATCTGTTTGTGAAGGCCGTGGAGTTTGTGGCAACAGGTGGCTATGCGCTCAAAGCCTATGACAGATACGCCAAGTTGCGCCCGACCAAAGAGGGGTTGTTTCGCGTTTCCCACCCGCAATTTGCCCAGCAATATCGCCTCAACTCCGGTACAATTTTAGATGCGGCAACGCTCAAAGTACGGCAGGTGAAACCACGCGGAGCCAACAGCAAACGGCCTCTTGGGTTTGGCGGCAAGATGCTGGGAGAGATTGAAGAGTGGTTTATTGAGCAGCTTGCTGTAGGCGATACTTTTGTGTTTGCCGGTCAGGTGCTTAAGTTTGAAGGCCTTAAGGAGAGCGAGGCCTATGTGTCCCGCAGTGCTTCGCAAGACCCGAAGATCCCGAGTTATCAAGGCGGCAAGTTTCCGCTCAGCACCTATCTTGCTGAGGGTGTGCGCAACTTTGCTTCTGATCCTAACAGTTGGTCTTCTTTGCCAGGTCAGGTTCGTGAATGGTTGGAATTACAAAAAGAGAAATCACAGTTACCAGATTATGAACGTCTTCTGGTAGAGACCTTTCCGCGGAACGATAAGCACTACCTTGTGTGCTACCCGTTTGAAGGCAGATTGGCTCACCAAACGCTGGGAATGCTGCTGACACGCCGTCTTGAGCGCGCTGGCCTGCATCCTCTGGGGTTTGTGGCAACTGAGTATTCACTGGCCCTGTGGGGGCTGACAGATTTGGGCGCTGCCATAAAAAGCGGGCGTTTGAAGCTGGATGACCTATTTGAAGAAGATATGCTTGGTGATGACCTTGAAGCGTGGCTTGCTGAAAGTAGTTTGATGAAACGAACCTTTAGAAATTGCGCTATGATCTCAGGTCTCGTAGAACGACGGCACCCTGGCAAAGAGAAAACCGGGCGGCAGATAACTATAAATACGGATCTTATTTATAACGTACTGCACGAACACGAGCCCGATCACCTGCTTTTACAAGCAACCTGGACGGATGCCGCTACAGGACTTCTGGATATCTCTCGTTTAGGTCACTTTCTTTCTCGTATCGACAAAAGAATCACGCATAGTGCTTTGGGTCGCGTTTCTCCTTTGGCTATTCCGGTTCTTCTTGAAATTGGGAAAGAGCCTATCTTTGGAAGTGCGACAGAAGAGCTGCTGGCAGACGCAGCAGATGATTTATTACTGGAGGCCCAATTGTGAGACTTAACAGTCAGTTGCAGCCACGAGTAGAACCGAGTTATCGTCAACCTATTCCTGTATGCCACGACTTGTCTCTCGCAAGAGAACTTGTTGGCCTTCACGACAGTGGAGCCCTGTGGTGGCCAGATGAGCGGACCCTTGTGGTTTCCGATCTCCATCTGGAAAAAGCAGCCAGCATTGCCAAGAGCAAGGGCCTGATGCTGCCTCCTTATGATACAGCTGCCACACTGGAAAAGCTCTCCGCCCTGATCGATCTGTTCGATCCGCGTCGCGTGATCTGTCTTGGTGACAGTTTCCATGACTGCGAAAGCTCCGAGCGCATGCCTGCGGCGTATCTCGCCATGCTGGCGACCATGCAGCTGGGACGGGAGTGGATCTGGATCACCGGCAACCACGACCCTGAGATTGCCCGGCACATTTGCGGTGAGCGCTATCAAGAGCTCTCCATCAAATCCCTCAGTTTCCGGCATGAGCCGAATGAAGAGGCTGAGCGCGGCGAGATTTGCGGGCACTTGCACCCAGCTGCCAAAGTGCGCCGGATGGGCCGTACCATTCGCAGAGCCTGCTTTGCGACCAACGGCAACCGCCTTGTGTTGCCAGCCTTTGGTGCGCTGACAGGTGGCCTAAATGTGATGGACAGAGCTTTTTCTGATGTGTTTGCCGAGAAGCGGTTCTCGGTGTTCATGCTGGGCAACGGGCGATTGTTCCCATTCACTGCCTCCAAGCTCCTCAGCGATTAACAAAAAAGGCCCTTCTGATTTGAGGGCCTTTTGTTTTGTCTACCGTCGCTGAACGCTTTCGCTTCCTAATCTTTCTTGAAGATCACGCCTGCGAGCCATCCGGTGAACAGGGCCAGAATAATGGCCAGTGCGCCGTAGACTGCCGGATGTTGCCGGGACAGGTTGAATGTCACCTGCTCAAAGCCTGTTTTCGCCACGGTCAGGACTTGCTCCTGCTGGTCCAGCAATACGCCTCCGCTGAAGAGGAAGGTCGTGACCTTGTAGTCGCCTGTCGGGATGGTGGCTGGCAGGTCCACTGTGGTGGAGAACAGGGTCGGGCTCAGGAAGTTGATGGACTTGGACATCTGCGAATAAAGGCCGTGCTGGACACGGGAGCGCAGGAACGCTGCCTTGAACGCATTGCGCTCCAACGCTGGCGCACGGGTGCCCAGGGCTGCAAGCGGCAGGTGTTCCAAACCAATGCGGTACTGTTTGAGCCAGTCGTCTGATGCGATGTTGCGCAGGTCATCCGTTGCATGGACGGCGTAGAAACTTGGGACAGCGATGTAGGTCTGTGAGGTGGCGTTGATCCAGAGGCCAACGATACGATCCTTACGCCATGTGGTGACGCGTTCCAGTGGGCCTTCCACAACGACGACCACATCCTGATTGCCGGTTCTGGAGACGGTTTCTGCGTCTCTGGCGATCTCTCCGTAAACGAGGATCTGCGTTCCGGTGAAGTTGGAGGTGATGGCCACGTGAGAGGACGAGACGGCAGACACGAGCTTTTCAGCCAGAGCGGGTGCACCAGAGATGAGTGCCAGAAAGAGGACTGTCAGCAGTGTAGTGAGTGAGTGGAGCGCTCGTCTCATTTGACTGGCTCCTCAATCACGCTGACGGAATAGAGGTCTTCCGGTTCCACAATCAGATTGAACGCGAAGCGCAGGCCGACGAGCAGCACCAGCAGGCCGAGGCCGAGGCGCAGGTGTTCACCGCGCATGCCCTGCCCCACCTGAGCGCCGAACTGGGCGCCAATCACGCCGCCGATCATGAGCGTCAGGGCGAGCACGATATCAACGGACTGGGTGTTGATGGCATGCAGGAAGGTCGCCACGGCCATGGTGCCGAGGATTTGCAGCAGTGAGGTGCCGATGACGATGTTGGCCGGTACGCGCAGCAGGTAGATCAGCGCCGGCACCATCATAAAGCCGCCGCCGATGCCGAGAACTGAGCCGAGGAAACCGATGGAGCTGCCGATACCGAAGATCGGGATGACGCTCACATACAGTTTAGACCGGCGGAAACGGACCTTGAACGGCAGGCCATGCACCCAGTTGTGTTGTCCGGGCTTGCGGCCAGCAGGTGCTTTCCCGCTTTTGCGGCGCATGATGGCCTTCATGGACTCACCCAGCATCAGCACGCCGATGGTGCCGAGGAAGGTGACGTAGGCCAGCGAGATCACCAGATCCAACTGCCCAAGGCTGCGCAGGATGCCGAAGATCCAGACGCCGATTGCCGAGCCGACGATACCCGAACACAGCAGAACACCCGCGAGTTTGAAGTCAATGCCCGCTTTGCGCCAGTACGACAGAACGCCGGAGGCCGAGGAGGCAACGATCTGTGTGGTGACGGTTGCAACAGAGACCGCTGGCGGAATTCCGGAGAAAATGAGCAGTGGCGTGAGCAGGAAGCCGCCACCAATGCCGAAAAGCCCTGAGAGGAACCCGACGGTTCCGCCCATGGCGAAGATCATAAAGACATTAATCGGCAGTTCTGCGATGGGTAGATAGATCTGCAAAATGGCACCGCGGGTCACTCAGGTGACCTGACAGTGCGCCCCGAGTCACCTTTTATCCAACAACATTGTAGAGTGTTAAGCGCCATTCCAGACGCTCTGTCAATCTACGCGGAGCAGCAAGTGCAAATCTAACCAGAAATCCCCTAGTAACGTGAAATTATATGGTCTGAGAGGCCAGCGCCGTCATCAGACGCCGGTCAGGTTCACCCGTTGCTTCCATTCCCAAACGCGCTTGCAAACTCTTGATCGCGCGCCGTGTATTAGGTCCCATTACACCATCTGGGTTGCCTGGATCATACCCCATATCGAGCAAGGCTTGCTGTATTTTTTTCACAGATGGAGAACCGGCCTGTGAAACTGTGGTTTTCGGCTTGCCAGACCACTTGGTGTCGATCATGACCTTGTTGGCAGCAGGATCAACCGGCTTCATCTGATAGGTCGCAACTGCTTCCAGAGCCTGTCCGTGCTGTCGCTTGGTCAGGCTGGCGGCGACTTCGTCGCGTTTTCCGGCGGCGTCATCGTCTCCCTGCAGGGCTGCGAGGGCGAACCACTTGTAGCTTTCCACCAGATCCTGCTTCATGCCAAGGCCACGCGCTGCGAGGATGGCAAGGTTGAACTTGCTGTCTGCTACGCCATGGTCAGCAGCGATGCGGAACCATTTGACGGCGGAGGTGTAATCCGGTTTGCCATCGATGCCCTCTACGAAGAGAACAGCGAGGTTGTGCATGGCTTTGATGTTGCCTTGCGCGGCTGCCAGAGAATACCAGTCCCGTGCCTGTGCCAGATCTTTTTCAACACCGCGGCCTTTTTCATAGAAGCTGCCGAGGCGGTATTGCGCTGGCGCCAGACCTTGCGCTGCTGCTTTGCGGTACCAGTCCGCTGCTGCACCCAGATTGGCGGGAACCAGATTGCCTTCCGTGTAGCGACGTGCGACTTCGAACTGGGCGGCAGCATCGCCAGTGGCGGCGGCTGTGCGCAGATCAATCGGGCCGATTGCATATGGCAGATCGTAGGCGGACTGTTTTGGAGCAACCTGCTGAACTGGCTGCTGCGGAATGATTGGTGTCACCTGCTCTCCAAACCCAGAGGCGGTTGCCTGCGTGGTTGGGACGCTTGCCGTTGTGATCGGATCTGCGGCCACATTGGAAGCAACTTTTTGAGCTGGCTGTGCTTTGCTATTTCCCCCGCCAATGTCGGTTGCCTGACCAAAGATCAATTCTTTGGTTGGCTCGGACGGTGCGGTGGCGGAGCCAGACTGCCAGATGCTTGTGGAACTGACGGGTGAAGGTAACTCTACCCCAGAGGGCATGGAGGATACACGGCTGACAACATCAGGCGCTGCAATTGCGTCTACACCACCGCTCAGCAGGGAGGAGTTGTCTTTGCCTGGCATTGGTGCGTCTGGCGCCATGATGCTTGGCGTTGTGTCAGATCCTGCTGTGTCTACGCCGTCTGAACTGGAGAACAGACCTGTGTCGAACACCCGCAACGCGCCGATGGTCAGAAGAAGAGCCGCTGCTGCCAGCATGATTGCGCGGCGGCGGTTGGATTTGCTTTCCTTCTTCTTGCATTTTGTTTCAGTTTCAACTTTGCCCAGCTCAACTGGTGCAGCAGACAGATTGATCGGCTCTTTCACCGCAGTCTCTGTCTCGCTTACGATGTCTTCTGAGCTTAAAGAAATAGGCTCTTCGGCCACCTGAAGTTTGCTGAGAACCTCAGCCGTTGCAGCTGCCTTTTTGGCGCGCAGGTTTTCAGGAACCTCAACATTTTTGGTCCGGTTCGGGCTGATGTAATCACGCAGACGGCGTGCCCGTTCTGGTGCTTTGCTCGTGCCGGATGCAGGTTTTTCGTCTTCCTGCTTGGCTGTCTTCGCTTCTTTGGCAGCCGCTTTTGCAGCACGGCGGGCCGCTGCTATGAAGTCTGCTTTACGGTTACGCGGGCCTTCGGGTTCAGCTGCAGCAGCCTGTTCCGCTGAGTTTCCTTTGCGCCCCATATTGAAGGCGCCCAGAATGCTGCTGATCTGCGTGTCGCCAACCAGTTTCTGGTGTTCGTTGGAAATCTCTGTGTTGCCAATGGCGTTACGGATGCTTTCCAGATTTTCCAGACGATGGGAAATGGTGCCCAGCACATCGCGCACATCTTGCAGCGCATGCTGGTCTACATCGTCTTTCTGGCCGGATGCTTCCAGCAGGGACTGCAGGTCGAGACGCAGCGCAGAAATGGCGGCTTCAACAGCCTCACCCTGCTCCGCGCCATTGCCCAGAGCCAGATTGTCCGTTGCAGCCTTTACCGCATCCTGTGCGATCTGCTGCGCCTTATCCACCATGTCGGTGTGAAGGCCTTTGATCTCTTGCTCGATGGTGCCGAAGCTGTTTTCCAGATTGCCGATCGCGCCAAACTGGGTCTGAGACATATCCAGCTTTTGAGAAAGGTCTGCAATCTGCTGTTCCAGACGATCAATCTCAACATCTGAGGACAGGCCAGACGGGCTGGAGATGGTTGCTGCCAGCTCCTGCAGTTGGGATTCAATGTCGCCTGAGGTTGCCAATGCACCGATGTGACCGCGTAGTTCTGCGATCTCAGCGCGGATCATGGACATTGCTTTGTCGGAGGAACCGGCATGGGCACTGTCTTCAACCATCTGTGTCAGCGTCATCACACGCTGTTCAAGACGGGCAAGGGCCGCACTTTCGTTCTCGTTCAAAGCAACCTCGAAGGAGGTTTCCGTCAGGCGGACTTCAATGTCATCCACTTTGTTGCAGAGATGGTCGAGGCGACCTTCGATGGACGAGAAAGCCTGATCGAAGCCTGTTGTGGCTTCCGGGCTTTTCTCCATGCGATCCAGCTTTTGGCCGATATCAGAAAGGCGATCTTCCAAACGGTTCAGTTGATCGTTGTTGCCTGCTTTTTCCGGGCCTTCAGCCAGAATGTTGGAGATGGAGTCCAAACGGCCATGCAGACGGTCAATCACTTCGCCATCAGGCATGCGCGTTTCAACGCTGCTGAGGCGAGACTGAATATCACGCTGAATTGCAGAGAAGTGGTCCAGCTCATCCATACGGGCTGTCAGGAACCGGATGCGCTGATCCACATCATGGATCATGCGGCCTGAATCCAGACGATCAATAACTTGTCTCAGCTGAGCAACTTCATCGCGGACAACTTCCAGACCAGCGGTGCCGGAGCGCAGCAAAACATCTTCCAGACGGTCGCCCATGGAGGACAGACGGTTTTCCAGCGAGTTGAGCTGATCAACACGAGGCAGCTGGCGGATTTGGTTTTCCACCTCGGCCATCCGCTCAGACAGGCTCTCGTAAATCGCCGGATCGACATTCTTTTCTGCCAATTCCTGCAAGCGAGACTGGATGGATGCGTGCGCCATGCCCAAAGCATTGAGGCTGTCCTCAATGTCAGAGCGGGACAGTGCTGACTTCATCTGCTCCAGTTCGTGGCGCAGTTCTTTGAGCAGCAGGCCGTTGCCCTCTTCATCGCGCAGGCGCCCAATAATCTCGGAGAGCTGCGAGCGATTGTCGGAGGTGCGGTCCATCATTTCGTCGCGCAGGCTGTTGAGCTGTGTCTGCATGCCATCGTGCAACTGCTCAAAGCGCGCCTCATCCGGCTCGCGCAACGTATCAAGCTGACTGGCCAGCTGCTTGAAGTGGCCGTCAATCATTGTGTTGAGTTCAGAATATTCCGCAGTTTGTGCTGGCTGCGGTGCTGCTGGTCTCTGGCTCTGCCGTGCTTCCACACCGTGCGGCATTGCACCTGCGTTGAAGCGAGGCTCCATCTGCGTGACCGGCGGACGAGCATAGTCTTGCGCGGCGGGTGCCCAGTTCTGCTCCATAAGAGCTGGTTTTGGCTCTTGTATAGGCGCAGCATTTTCAGCTTTTGGCGGAACACCCTTCCCTTTTTCATTTTCGTTATGAGCAAGGGAGTTCAAGCGTTCATCCAGGGCGTTCAAGGCATCAAGCACAGAGCTGATGCGCTTTACCTTGGAATTCTCCGCGTTTGGATCTTCGTCCTGTCTGGCCACTGGTGCGGCCCATTCCTGATTTTCCGGCTGCATAGGGGCAGCAGGATGTGCGGATGGCTGGTGCGCACGCGGCTGCATTGGTGCAGGCTCAGCATATTGCTGGGCGCGGCGCTGCGGCGCATAGGCTTCAGGTGCCTGTGGTAAAGGAGCCTGTTCCTGCCTGCGCATAACTGGTGGGCGCGGATGCAGGAGCGGATCACGAGAAATACCAGCGCGTGCATACAGGTGCTGGTCGGCAGACGGATCGTACTGATCCTCATAGGCATGTGGGCTTGTTGACTGGTCGAGACCGGATCTCAGGTCAGAGCGGTGCCATGGATCACGATTTTGGGGATCACGAACTTGGGCGTCACGAGTATGTGGGTCGCGAACATGAGGATCACGCGCATGCGGCGCATGCATGTGTTGATCACGTGCACGTGGCTGTGGTTCTGCCTGAGCGAGGGGTGTACGGCCTTCAGACTGCATCAGGCGGCTTAGTGCCTGCGCAACTTCGTTCATCGCCGCTTCCTGAGACGTGGGATGAGGTTGTCCGTAAGGTTGCTGCGCCGCTGTACCAAATTCATCAGAATAGGGAGAATGGGCCGCATGCCTTGCTGCTGCAGGATTATGTTGCGCCATTCCACTTTCCTCCAACCACTTTACGTGGTCTGCATCCAGCCCTTCACCAAAGGACTTGTCTGAAGCGGATTTTCCAAATTCTGGTTTATTCCAAGACATGCCTGAAGGGCCTCATAAAACTGTCCGGACCACGCCATGTCGTCTTTCCCTGCCCAAATCACATTATAAAAATAAACGTCAACCACTTTACGTGGTCTGTGAGCGGGTCAAGAAACGAATCACTTTGCGGTTTTGCACCGGTCTTAAAACTCGTAGGACTAGTTTTTTACTCGTTAGGGTAAATAGCGGGTTAATAGCTCGAATTCTGCGTGAAGAGCCCTTAAGGAATGTGAATTACGGCGGTTATCATGCAGATACCCTGCTATTTCAGGGAGTACGGAACAAACTCATGAAAATAATTCGTGTCCCGATTTACTCGAATTAAGGGTTATCAAGCCGCGCACGCTGGACCTACGTGTTCTTGCCAATGTATAAACTTGATGGAAATTGCGCGGTGCATCATTTAGCATGTACTTAAGTACGGATGTCGTACATTAGAGGCAGTGTCGTGAGAGAAAAGAAGAACAGGTCAAGCAGATGAGCGAAGCCCTACATATCAATGAGATGATTGTTGATGTTGTTGCCAATGAGCTGGGTAAGGGAAAGAAGACACAGTTTACCATTGGCGACCTGGCAAAAGAATTTGATGTTACCCTCCGCACTCTTCGATTTTACGAGGACAAGGGCCTCCTGAATCCTAAGCGTGACGGGCTTAATCGCATTTATAACCGTCGGGATCGTGCGCGTTTGAAGCTGGTTCTGATGGGAAAACGTGTTGGTTTTTCTCTCACTGAAATCCGCAGTATGCTGGATCTTTATGATCTGCGTGACGGTCAGGTCACCCAGCTTGAGGTGGCACTGAGCCGCTTTCAGGAGCAGATTAAAGTGCTTGAAGGTCAGCGCGCCAATATTGATGAAGCGATTGAAGACCTGCAGAGAACCGTCACGATTGTTGAAGGTATGCTGCGCGAAAAAAGAGGCTGATTTTCAGTCCGGTCAGGTGGGGCTTTTACCCCACCTTTTTGATTTATAGCCACTTATAGGCACCTGAATTTATTCATGATGAATACGTTCAATATTTTTCACCTATAAAATACCGGCACATCTCCCGAACTTTCTTAATTTAATTGTTATCCAAGCCATAATCTCGCAAAACGCTTGCCACGCGGATGCGATACTTCTGGAAATATTCATTTTTTCCCAGTTGCTGCGCTTCCTGATGCTTTTCCTGAGTGCGCCAGCGTTTCACGGCATCTTCGTCCTCAAAAAATGACAGTGACAAAATTTTCTCAGGATTGGTGAGACTCTGAAATCGCTCAACAGAGATAAACCCCGGAATTTTCTCCAGTTCAGGCTTAATTGAGGCGGCCACATCCAGATAACTGGCTTTGTGGTCTGCGAAGGGTTCAACTTCAAAAATAACGGCAATCATGCTGGGAACTTTCACGGCTTATTTGGCGATTACGGCTTTGCATGCGGCGTGGATGCAAGAGTGAGAAACGTTCGGTCTTCTTTCAGGATGAACTTTTCTCTCATAGCGAACTCATAGTTTTCGCGCCCGAGCGGGTCATTTGCAAGAGTGGCTCTGTATTCTTCATAGTGAGCCAAGCTTTGCACATTGTAGATGCCATAGGCCAATGTGGTGGAACCTTCATGAGGGGCATAGTAGCCAATCAAGTCCGCTCCACAGCGCGGGATCGCCTGCCCCCAATCGCGCGCATATTGTTGGAATTCTGCCTTTTTCGTCGGGTCTATCTGGTAGCGGATGACACAGGTGAGCATCACAAATCTCCGGTTCAGTTCATCAATGCCCCCGGTGTAACAAGCTGGCCTGCGCTGTTGTTTCGATCGTGATCGAACTATCAATTTTGCGTGTGTGCTATAGTCATCGGGCAGAATTCAAGAATGGAGCCCCACATGAAAGAAGGTCCAAATATTGCCGGGATTGCCGCGCTCATTGGAGATCCGGCACGGGCAAACATGTTGCAGGCTCTTATGACCGGCGTGGCGTTGACGGCCAGTGAGCTGGCTCAGGAGGCTGGTGTCACGCCTCAGACCTCCAGTTTTCATCTGGGACGGCTGGCGGAGGCCGGATTGGTTACCCTGCGCAAACAAGGACGGCACAAGTATTACAACCTGGCGGATGCTGATGTTGCGGCTTTGCTGGAGGCCATGAGCGGGATTGCCATGCGCTCTGGCATGACGCGTGTGCGGACCGGGCCAAAGGAGCCCGCCCTGCGCAAAGCCCGTATCTGCTACAACCATCTGGCCGGAGAGTATGGGGTGCAGGCCTATGACAGTCTGCTGGCGCGAGAGTTTTTGGTGGAAGATGGCGAGCAGCTTCATCTGACCGGAGATGGCCGATCCTTCCTGAGTGAGCTGGGCGTGGCGCTACCGGACAAGGAGACCAAGCGGCGGCCCTTGTGCAAATCCTGTCTGGACTGGAGTGCACGGCGGTCTCATCTGGCAGGAATTGCGGGCACCTCCCTGCTCTCCTTCTTTCTGGAGCAAGGCTGGGCCAAGCGTGTGGACGGGAGCCGGATAATCGAGTTTTCCAAAAACGGCGATTCTCGCTTTCACGCCATATTTTCCCTTTAAAATTGAGGGGCAGACAAAGCTTACCCGTCACTTTCATAGTGCTAGAGGCAGGGTCCACTAAGATTTCACAGGGAAGTTATCAGGTGCAAACCCGCAGGATTCCGCGGATACGTACCTACCCCTAAGAAATTACACTTGGGTATAACTTGCCGCAGGCGCGAGGGCGCTCTATATTCCGTCACAAGTTGACGTTTACGCAAACGTTAAAGCCATACCTCTAGGGTTGGTCGGAAGGAAAAATTGCTATGCCGAGTTATAGTGCTCCCGTCGAAGACACTCTCTTTTTGCTCAAAGATGTTTTGGGTTACGAAAAACATTCCAACTTGCCTGGGTTCTCCGAGGCGACGCCGGATCTGGTTGAAGCCATCTTGAAAGAAGGCGCAAAGTTCTCTGAGGAGATCGTGCAGCCGCTGAACCATTCTGGCGATAAAGCTGGTTGTATCCGCCATGATGATGGCTCTGTGACAACGCCTCCAGGCTTTAAAGAGGCCTACAACGCCTATGTTGAAGCTGGTTGGGGTGGTCTGTCCGTTCCTGAGCAGTATGGTGGTCAGGGCCTTCCGTCCATCTTCTCCGGCATTGTGAATGAGTACATCTGTTCGGCGAATATGGCGTTTGCCATGTATCCGGGCCTGACAGCTGGCGCGATGGCTGCTCTGCATACGCATGCAAGTGACGAGATCAAGGACACTTACCTGCCTAAGATGGCAACGGGTGAGTGGACTGGCACCATGAACCTGACCGAGCCGCATTGTGGTACGGATCTGGGCATGCTGCGCACCAAGGCTGTACCGCAGGCGGATGGCTCCTACAAGATTTCCGGCACAAAGATCTTCATCTCTGCAGGTGATAACGATCTTTCCGAGAACATCATTCACCTCGTTCTGGCTCGTATCGAAGGCGCTCCTGCCGGCACCAAGGGTATTTCCCTGTTTGTTGTGCCGAAGAAGAAGCTCGATGCAGACGGCAATCCGGGTGAAATGAACGGCGTTTCCTGTGGTTCCATTGAAGAAAAGATGGGCATCCACGGCAATGCAACCTGTGTCATGAACTATGACGATGCGACTGGTTTCCTCGTTGGTGAGGAAAACAAAGGCCTGCGCGCCATGTTCGTGATGATGAACGAAGCGCGTCTTGGCGTTGGTATTCAGGGTCTGTCCCAGTCAGAAGTGGCTTACCAGAACGCAGTTATCTACGCGAAGGATCGCTTGCAGGGTCGTTCCCTGACCGGACCTAAGGCACCAGATAAGCCAGCTGACCCGATCATCGTACACCCGGATGTGCGCCGCGTGTTGATGACCATCCGCTCCTTTAATGAGGCAGCGCGTGCTCTTTACATGTGGACTGGCCTGCATGGCGATGTCTCTCATCTTTCCGAGGATGAAGCTGAAAGACAGTCTTCTGACGACATCATGGGTCTCCTGACCCCAGTGATCAAAGGCGTTATCACCGATAAAGGCTTTGACAACGCTGTGATGGCTCAGCAGCTTTACGGTGGTCATGGTTACATTCAGGAATGGGGTATGGAGCAGTTCGTTCGCGACGCTCGTATCGCCATGATCTATGAAGGTGCCAACGGCATTCAAGCGCTTGACCTTGTTGGCCGTAAGCTGCCAGCAAACGGTGGCCGCGCTATTCAGGCATGGTTCAAAGAAGTTGGCGCGTTCATCAAAGAGCATGAAGGCGACGAAGAGCTGACCGTTTACACCACAGCGCTGAAGCAGTCTTTGAAGGACCTTCAGGCCGCGACCATGTGGTTTATGCAGAACGCGATGAAGAACCCAGACAATGCGGGTGCCGGATCCAACGACTACATGCACCTGTTTGGCCTTGTTGCCCTTGGTTACATGTGGACCAAGATTGCGATTGCAGCAAAAGGAAAAATTGCTGAAGGCGCAAACGGCAAGGAAGACTGGCTGAACACCAAACTGACCCTTGGTACCTTCTTCATGGAGCGTATCATGCCGGAATCTTCTGCTCATCTGGCCCGCATCTCCACCGGTGCGGACACAATGATGAGCCTGGACGCAGAAGCGTTCTAATCACTTTATCGCAACTCAAGGGCCCAGGACCTATCCCGGGCTCTTGTCCTGCCCTATTCTCAATCTGATATATTAAGCTGACAGATTTTAGGAGTGCGATATGGCGGAATATGAACTTCAGTGTTTTGCGCAAAGCGGCAATGCCTACAAGGTTGCGCTGATGCTGGAGCTTTCCCAGGCATCATGGACCCCGACGTGGGTTGATTTTTTCAATGGTGCAACCCGCGATCCTGAGTTCCGCAGCGAGCAGAACGAGATGGGGGAGATTCCCGTGCTGATCCACGGGGAAACACGGCTGACCCAGTCTGCCGTGATACTGGAATACCTTTCCCAGCAGCTTGGCACATTTGGCTGGGAGAGCGAGGAAGAACGCCGGGAAATTTTGCGCTGGCTTTTCTGGGATAACCACAAGCTGACCAGCTATGTGGCAACCCTGCGCTATATGCGAGCCATGGTGAAGACCGGTGAAACCGATGTGACCCGCTTTTTTGAAGGCCGGACCATCGCCACGTTGAAGGTGCTGGACCAGCGCCTTGCGAACAGTGACTTCCTTGTTGGAAATCGCCCGACAATCGCAGACCTTTCGGTGTGCGGATACTTGTTTTGGCCAGAAGAGATTGGTGTGGACTTCGGCCCTTATTCAAATGTGAATGCATGGCTTGAGCGGATTAAGGCCCTGCCCCATTGGGTAGCCCCTTATGACCTGATGCCCGGCCACCCCTTGCCTACACCAGCCTGACCAATTTTTGCGGAGGACAATATGGCAGACGCCCTTATATTCGATCATGTGCGCACCCCACGCGGGCGCGGCAAGAAAGACGGCTCCTTGCATGAAGTTTCGACAGCGCGCCTTGCAGCGAACGCTCTTGAAGCCATCAGAGACCGTAATGAGCTTGATACCAAGCTTGTAGACGATGTTGTGCTTGGCTGTGTTGACCCAGTGGGTGACGCAGGCTCTGACATTGCACGCGCTGCTGTCTTCGCAGCAGATTATGACCGCTCAGTCCCTGGTATGCAGATCAACCGCTTTTGTGCGTCTGGTCTGGATGCGGTGAATATGGGTGCCTCGCAGATCATGGCCGGTCAAAACCAACTGGTTATTTCCGGTGGTGTTGAAGCGATGAGCCGTGTTGGTCTTGGTGCTTCTGGTGGCCCTTGGCCTGCTGACCCGCAGGTGGCTATTCCTGCTTACTTCATGCCTCAGGGTGTTTCTGCTGACCTGATCTCCACCAAATACGGGTTCTCCCGTGATGACGTGGATGCATATTCTGTAGAAAGCCAGCGCCGTGCGAAACAGGCATGGGATGAAGGCCGCTTCAAGAACTCAGTTGTTCCTGTGCGCGACATCAATGGCCTGACCATTTTGGACCGTGATGAGCACATGCGCCCTGAAACAAACATGCAGTCCCTTGCAGGTTTGAACCCATCCTTTGAAATGATGGGCAGTATGGGTGGCTTTAACGCTGTAGGTATTCAGGCACATCCTGAGATCGAAAAGATCAACCACATGCACCATGCTGGTAACTCCTCCGGTATCGTGGATGGTGCTGCGGCTGTGTTGATGGGTACGAAAGAGGCTGGTGAGGCTTATGGCCTGAAAGCACGCGCACGCATCAAAGCGTTTGCAAACATCGGTTCTGATCCGGCTTTGATGCTGACAGGCCCGGTTGACGTGACCGAGAAGCTTTTGAAAAACGCTGGCATGGAAATTGGCGATATCGACCTGTTTGAACTGAACGAAGCCTTTGCTGCTGTTGTTCTGCGCTACATGCAGGCGTTTGAGATTGACCACGCCAACATGAACGTAAACGGTGGTGCAATTGCAATGGGTCACCCACTTGGTGCAACCGGCGCAATGATCCTTGGTACAGTTCTTGATGAGCTGGAGCGCCAGGACAAAAACACTGCTCTTGTTACGCTGTGTATTGGTGCTGGCATGGGCACAGCAACCATCATTGAGCGCGTTTAAGGGGAGAGACGAACATGACTTACACACACTTTACCCTTGAAACCGATGCGGACGGCTTTGCAGTTCTGAAATGGGACTCGTCTGAAAAGCCGATGAACGTGTTTGACGAGTCCGTCATTAACGAGCTGGACAAAATCATCGACGACATCACCGCTGATGACGCCATCAAAGGTGTTGTGGTTGCGTCTGGCAAGAAAGCGTTTTCCGCTGGTGCTGACCTTTCCATGATTGGCAAAGCTCTTGCCGGCTTTAAAAAGCGTCAGAGCGTTGATCCGGAAGGCGCTGCGAAAGAACTGTTTGAAGGCACTCGCAAGCTTTCTCTCGTGTTCCGTAAAATGGAAACCTCCGGCAAGCCATATGTGGCTGCGATCAACGGCGTTTCCATGGGCGGTGGCACCGAGCTGGCGTTGGCCTGTCACAAGCGTATCGGCGCTGAGGAAAGCCTGAAGATGGCTCTTCCTGAAGTGAAGGTTGGCCTGTTCCCAGGTGCTGGTGGCACACAGCGTGTTATGCGTTTGGTTGGTGACCTTCAGGGCGGTCTGCAGTTCCTGCTGATGGGTCAGAACCTTGATGCGAAGAAGGCCATGCGCCTGAAGCTGATTGACGCTGTTGCGCCTGAAGCTGAGCTGGTTTCTGCTGCCAAGAAGATGCTGAGCGAAGGTGTTGACCCAGTTGCGCCTTGGGACAAGAAGGGCTTCAAAATCCCAACCGGTAAGGTTTACTCCCCATCCGGTATGCAGTTCTGGCCTGCTGCAAACGCGATTTACCGTCAGAACACCTACGACAACTACCCGGGCGCACGCTACATGCTGCACTCTGTTGTTGAAGGCCTGATGGTACCAATGGACACTGGCCTGACCATTGAGAGCCGTTACTTTGCCCATGTTCTGCAGAGCAAGGAAGCTGCCGCCATGGTTCGCTCCCTGTTTGGTTCCATGCAGGAGCTGAACAAAGGGGCTCGCCGTCCAGCTGGTGTGCCTGAGACACAACTGAAGAAGGTTGGTGTGCTTGGCGCTGGCATGATGGGTGCAGGCATTGCTTACGTGACAGCAAAAGCTGGCCTTGAGGTTGTTCTGATCGACCAGTCTCAGGAAGCTGCTGACAAAGGCAAAGCTTACTCTGAAGGCCTTTTGGACAAAGCTATCAAGCGCAGCAAGTCTACTCCTGAGAAAAAAGAGAAACTGCTGAGCCTGATCACTGCGACGACTGACTACAACGCCCTGAGCGATGTAGATCTGGTAATCGAAGCTGTGTTCGAAGACCGTGAAGTGAAACGCGTTGTGACCGAGAAAGCAGAAGCAGCAATGCCAGCTTCCGCAGTTTACGCATCCAACACGTCTACGCTTCCGATCACCTCTCTGGCAGAAGCGTCATCGCGTCCAGCTGACTTCATCGGCATTCACTTCTTCTCCCCAGTGGACAAGATGATGCTTGTTGAGATCATTTTGGGTGAGAAGACTGAGGACAAGGCAACAGCTGTTGCACTGGACTACGTGAAGGCCATCAAGAAGACCCCGATTGTTGTGAATGACAGCCGTGGTTTCTACACCTCCCGCGTGGTCGGCACTTACGTTCGTGAAGGCATCATGATGCTTTCCGATGGCGTTCCGGCAGCGATGATCGAGAATGCTGGCAAGATGGCAGGCATGCCTGTTGGTCCGCTGTCTCTGGGTGATGAAGTTGCTCTGGACCTTGCCTGGAAGATTAAGGAAGCGACCAAGAAAGACCTTGGCGATGCTTATCCTACCAGCGGTTTTGACACCATTTTGGATGCAATGGTTGTTAAGAACGAGCGTTTTGGCCGTAAGAACACCAAGGGCTTTTACGACTACAAAGGCAAGGACAAGGCTCTGTGGCCTGGCATTACTGACATCACAGGCCCTTCCAAGTCTGCCGATGAGTTTGACATTGAAGAACTGAAGGACCGTCTTTTGGGCATTCAGGCTCTTGAAACCGCGCGCGTGTTTGAAGAGAACTGCCTGACGGACGTTCGTGAAGCAGACGTTGGCTCTATCCTCGGCTTCGGCTTTGCACCATTCTCCGGTGGCACGCTGTCCTACATCGACGGCATCGGCACCAAAGAGTTTGTAGAGCGCTGTGACAGGCTGGCTGCAAAATGGGGCGACCGCTTCGCACCAAACAAACAGCTGCGCGCAATGGCCGACGCTGGCGAGACCTACTACGGTAAGTTCTCCCCTGCCGAGGCTGTCGCAGAAGCTGCTGAGTAAGACAGATTTGGCTGGGCTTTATTGCTCAGCCCTCTGGTTTGAGATTGAACCGCCGGTGGGAGAAATCTCATCGGCGTTTTCTATGCAGAAACATCTAGACTAACAGGCTTGAACTCGTATTTCTTTTCACGGCTATTAGCCTCGATCAACTGGAACCCATTTCGAGTATAGAAAGCGTTTACTCGACTTTCTGGAAAAGTTTCGAGGATGATCGGCTTGCCCTGCTCTCTTGCAAGGCGTTTCATTTGCGACAGAACCTCACTTCCAACTCCACGACCTTGAGCTTCTGGCCGAAGATAAAGGCGCTCCAGATACAAGTGGTCTTCACGATCCCACAAAACGTAGAAGCCTAGGGTCTCACCTTCCATGATGATCTTTCGTGTGGATGTTGGATCAAACGTGCTCTGAAACTTCTCCCGATAAAGCGCATGGTCAAACATTCCATTCGCAGCCCATTCATCTTTCATGGCCTCCTGCCGAATGTCCGCAAGTAGACCGAAATCGGACTTGGCCGCAGCTTCCAGAGTAAAACTCTTAACCACACATGAGCACTGCAAAGGCACCCATTCATACAGCTTCTCCTCTTCCCTCTCCTCAATCAGCTCAAACCCATGGCGGAGGTAGAATGCGTTGGCACGGCTTTGGGGGAGGACTTCGAGGCGGTTTGGAGTTGGAAGGCTGGTTCAGGGGTGAACTCGTAAATGTTCTCGTAGCCTTCCGAATGGATCACTGAGAAACCATGGGTCTGATAGAATTCGTTGGAGCGACTGATCCTGAGAGCGTCAAGGCGTATTGGCTTACCGGCTCCCACGGCAATCTCTTTCAGTTGACGAAGTACTTTTGAGCCAATCCCCTTCCCCTGCGCAGAGGGATGCAGGAACAGCATGTCCAGATAGAAATGGTCCGGATGGGAATGGAATGCATAAAATCCGCAGAGTTTTTCATTCTGAAAAATCTTTGTCGTTACCTGCGGTCTGAAATCTTCAAAGAAATGACTGCGTGCAAGTGGATAGTCCGTCAGACCATTGGCAGCCCATTCCTCCTTCATAGCCTCATGTCGCAGGTCTGTTAGTTGCTCAGCATCGGCCTGTTCAGCTGGTTTCAAACTGAAAGAAGGCTTCGTTTGCTCAATATCGTTGGGTGTGAACTCGTAGTAGTTGTTGAAGTCCACGTTGTGCGTGAAGTTGAAGCCTTGCGCCAGATAGAACTTGTTGGAGTTGCTGATACGCAGCGCTCCAAGCCGGATTGACTTGTTCAGCTGCGTAGCTTGTTCTTTGATGTTTGTAACAATCTGCCCACCGATACCCTGCCCTTGGGTTGTTGGGTGCAGGTAGATCATGTCTAAATGGATATGATCTTCGTACTCATGCACTGCTGTGAAGCCGAGCAACTTTTCGTCTAGCACAATCTTTAGTGTGGCTTCCGGTTTGTAGTCTTCAAAGAAATGTCTGCGGGCAAGGGCATAGTCTGTGAGATTATTAGCTGCCCATTCGTCTTTCATCGCTTCATGGCGCAGGTCTGCGAGCTGTTTGATGTCTTCCGGTTCAGCGCGTTTCAGAATGAAAGTTGGTGCACTCTGCGGCATGCTTTCCAGCGGGAGTTCGTAGTAGTTGTCGAACTCTGCACTGTGGGTGTGCTGGAAACCGTGGCGCTGGTAGAAGGCGTTGGCTTTGCTTTGTTTCAACGCACCGAGGCGGATTGGCTTTCCTTTTGAGAACGCATGCGCTTTGATCCGGGAGATCACGGCGGCTCCTATGCCACCTCCCTGAGCGCTTGGGTGGATGTAGAGGTGGTCGAGCCAGATGTAATCCTGGCGGTCCCGCAGTACATAGAACCCCAAAATCTGTTGTCCTGAGACGAGTTTGAAGGTGTCTTCACAGACAAAGCTGTTCAGGAAACGTTTGCGCGCTCGGTCAGGGTCGAAACGGCCCAGCGCTTCAAGGCTTTCGCGCATGGACTGGACGCGGATGTTTGCGAGGAGGTCTGCGTCTTCCGATTCCGCAGCGTAGACAATAAACGGCACACCAATAACTTTCAGCAATAACCTGAGCGTACAATTTGGATTTGCATCTATGCAATATCCCTCAGGCTTCCTATATAGAAATCAATGTTAAGCAGTATGCACTAAACTTAGGACAGTCAAACTGCTTTGACCTTTTATTGCAGTGCGTTTCCTTATCCGAAAAGCGGTTTTCAGCATTCGGGGATACGCTTTGGTGTAGCGGAGATTTTGATGTCAAACGATAAGTTCAACCGTTTTCTTGGAGACTCGCCGGGGCGCGTTCTCATTCGGCTGATTTTTCTATCTTTGATTGTCGGGATTGTTTTGTCCGCGCTGGACTTTTCACCGCTGAGCCTGATCTATTCTGTGCAGGATTTCTTTGTCAGGATCTGGAATATGGGCTTCTCAGCGATTGAACGCTTTGGCTCCTACTTCTTCCTTGGAGCCATCGTCGTGGTGCCACTGTGGTTCATTACTCGCCTTATGAACTGGCGCGGGCGTTAACCGCGCCTGCTCCGGCAGAGAAACCACTACTGCATACAGATGTTGTGTATGTTGGTTGACAGGTTGTCGAAGATCTCCGGATCTTCGCTCGTGTTGCCAATCAAAACGGCAACTTCCAGTGCTGCAAGCACGAAATCGGATTTCACCAGCGCTTCTTCAGAGGACCAGCTGCCACTGTATTCCAACAGGTCCGCCAACCAGACACGGTTGCGGCGCGCGAAAGTCGCAGCAAGTTCCTGAAGCTCATCTGGCAGCTCTTCATCCTTGTCGCCCAGCACTGCTGAGAGGAACAGCTCACCACCGTCTGCCATGCCTGCCTGAAAGGCGGCAATGTAGGTATCCAGCGCTCTGCGAAAGTGAGGAGTTTGCGTGGCAGGGTCACCCAGGATCTGCAGGAAGCGGTCGATATACCTTTGCAGCACGGCATGCTCTACCCCCTTATTGGAAGAGAACATTTTCGAGATATCCTGCTCGCTTGTTCCAGTACTGCTGGCAAGCTGGTCGACATCCAAGCCCAACAGCCCGCTTTCCCGGATCATGTAATCCGCAGTATCCAGTACAACGCTTCTATTGGTGACTACAACACCCATATGTGTCTCCTAGCCTTCCGAGGCATTTTATTTGCACTTTACGGAGGGGATACTGCGCATTTTTCATAAAATGGCAAGACACATTTACCTATTCAGTTCTTAATGGTGGAATATTACATTTAACTAAAATTTTATATAAATAGGACTTGTTTTTGAATCATAAGTACTTCGCTGCCACTCGGTACAGATTTGAATGCCGGTTAACCAATAGTCGAAGATTATACGAATAACCACCTCCCAGCACACCTGCAAGTGGAAGCCCCTCATTCCTTACCAGTTTAAAGACCAGTTCCTCTCGTTTTCGCAGTCCCTCATCAGAGAGTGCAAGGCGCCCTAAACGGTCATCATGATGAGGGTCAACGCCTGCATTGAAGAACACCAGATCGGCTTTGAAACTGGTGAGAACCTGTTTGAGCGTGTCCTCCAGGATCTCAAGATATTCATCATCCTCCATGCCATCGGTCAGGGGTACATCCAGTGTGGAGGCCTTCTTGCGGACGGGGTAGTTCTTTTCTGAATGGAGGGAGAGGGTGAAGACGCTGGTGTCATGGGCGAAGATATCGGCAGTCCCGTCTCCCTGATGGACATCCAGATCAATAATGAGCACGCGGCGTACCATGCGCATGGCCTGTACCGCCCTCACTGCAACGGCCACATCATTGAACACGCAAAATCCTGCTCCTTGTGCAATGCGGGCATGGTGCGACCCACCGGCGGTGTTGCAGGCGACGCCATACTCCAGCGCTAGCATTGCCGTGAGCAGAGACCCACCTGTTGCGCATTGCGCACGGAAGGAAACGCTTTGGGTCATGGGAAAGCCGATCTCACGCGCGACGGCGTGAGGAACATTACAGCTGAGGACCTGATCTACATAGTCTTTTGCGTGCACCCGCAGCAGGTCTTGTCTGGAGATTGGTTCCGGCTCGTGGAAATCATAGAGTGCACCATCTGGATCGGTTTGCTTCAACCACTGAGCTACTTCCGCATATTTGCGCATTGGAAACCGGTGGTTTTCCGGAATGTCTGCCGTGTAAGCAGGATGGTGCACGATTGGGAGCTTCACAGGGGCAGTACCTTCTTAGAATTCGCTTTTACTTTCTCGTTTCCTTATCCGAAAACCGGTTCCCACGTTTCGGAGATACATTCTTATCTATAGCAGTTCTACGCGATATGGTATGGACAAACGCAGAACAAACAAATATGCAAATGATACTTTGATTATCCAATCCATTTTGAGCTGCTTGCTGGTGCTGCACTCGTGCGTTTGAAGGTTTCCCGCGTGTCTACAAGTTTCAAGGTGACGAACCGCTCTTTCCTTGCGCTCGCCGTTCCTATGACACTGGCGTATATCTCCACTCCTTTATTGGGGCTGGTTGATACCGCGGTGATTGGACAGTTGCATGATGCTGCCCTTTTGGGTGGTCTGGCTGTTGGTACGATCCTTTTTGATGTAATTGGCGCTTTCTTCTACTTCTTGCGAGCCGGAACGACAGGCCTTGCCGCACAGGCTCTTGGTGCCAACAATGGCAATGAACTGCGTGCAGTGCTCGCCCGTGCCCTTTTGCTGGGTATTATTGGTGGCATTGTCGTCATCTTTTTACAGTGGCCGCTTCTGACGTTTGGCTTGCCCATTATTGGCGGGACGGATGCGGTGCAGGAAGCTGCGGCGACATACTTTGCGATCCGTGCGTTTTCAGCACCGTTTGTGCTTGCCAACTATTCTATTCTTGGCTGGTATCTGGGCCTCAGCAAAGCCGGTATCGGACTGCTTATTCAAACCTTCCTGAATGTCATCAATATGGTGCTTTCTGTTGTGTTTGTGCTCCGGTTTGACTGGGGCATTCCCGGTGTCGCTGTGGCAACCTTTATTGCCGAAATGCTGACATTTGGCCTTGGTCTTTTTCTGATCAAGCGCGAACTCCGCGGCGCACGTTTGCCTTCGTTTTCTCAGATCATCATTTGGGAGAAACTGAAGCCGATGCTGGCGCTGAACCGGGACATCATGATCCGGTCCATGGTGATGCTGTTTGCCTTCGGCTTCTTTACCTCTCGCAGTGCTGCTCAGGGAGAAGTGGTGCTTGCCGCCAATGCTGTGCTTGAGAAGTTCATTCTGATCGCAGCATTCTTTCTGGATGGTACGGCATCAGCTGCAGAACAGGTAATTGGGCAAGCAATCGGGGCTAAACAGAGGACTGCCTTCCGCAAAGCCCTGCGGCTCTCCATCGGCTGGGGCTTTGGGCTTTCCTTTGGTGCTGCGGTTGTATTGTGGGTAGCTGGCGGACCGGTTATTGACCTGCTGACAACGCATACAGAGGTGCGAGAAACAGCGCGGACTTATATGATCTGGGCTGTACTGACGCCGATCATTGGCACATTGGCCTTCCAGATGGATGGCATATTTATTGGCGCGACATGGTCTCAGGATATGAGAAACTCTGTTGTGGTCTCCACCATCCTGTTCCTTGCCAGCTATTACCTGCTTTATCCGCTCTACGGAAACCACGGTCTGTGGTTCTCATTGCTGGTGTTCTTCGGGGCGCGTGGTTTGACCCTTAGTTATCTCTGCGTGGTTCGCGAACGCCAGTATTTTGGAGCACTCCAAAAGGCATAATTTCAGGACTTCCTCAGCTGAAAGCAGATTGTCTTGCCCGATATGCATACCCGGGCAAGACGCAAGTCACATGCTAAGCAATGTCGATGGTGACTTTGCCCATGTGCTGTGCCTGATCCATGTAGGCATAGGCCTCGTCGATCTGGGACATGAAGAAAGATTTGTCTATGAGCGGTTTGATCTGGTGCTTGGAAACAAACGCACACAGGTTCTCAAAATAAACACGGGAGCCGACCAGAACACCCGACAGCGACGAGTTATTCAGGACAAGCTGGCTGATATTCTCGGGGGCGTGTGCCCAACCAGTCAGAACACCCACTTGTGTAATCAGGCCATGTGCGGCAACAGCACGTATGGATCGCTCCAGTGTTTCCTTCCCGCCAAGGTCCAGAACCACATCAGCGCCATGCCCATCTGTCAGTTCTCTCAGTTCGACATCCCAATCTGGTGTTGTTTTATAGTTGATGGTGATGTCCGCTCCCATCTCCTTTGCTTTCTCCAGCTTTTCATCTGAAGAGCTGATGAGGACAACGCGGGCTCCAAACGCTTTGGCGAGTTGCAGAGCGAAGATGGCAACACCACCCGTGCCTTGTATCAGAACGGTATCTTCTGATCGCAAAGCCCTGTGTTGCTCAAAAAGGGCATGCCATGCTGTGACGCCAGCGCAAGGGAGTGTTGCGGCTTCCTGAAAGCTCATATGATCTGGCACACCCACAAGAGTATCCTGATGAAATTTCGCTTGCTCTCTTAAAACGCCCGGCTGATCAGCTGAGCTGATTGCGGAAGATAATGCGCTTGGCTGGAATGGGCCTTCGAGCCAGTCCTGAAAGAAGGTTGGCATGACACGGTCTCCAACAGACCATTTTGTGACTTGCTCACCTACAGCAATGACTTCCCCTGCCCCATCGGACAAAGGCACAAGATCCGCTGGCATTTCACCGTACTGGCCTTTTCGGATCATCTGATCTCGTGCATTCAGGCTTGCGGACTGCAGAGCAATCTTCACTTCGAATGGTCCAAGCGGTTCTGCAGGGAACTTATGGGAGCTGAATGTATTGCCGTTTAAAACGATGCCCTGATGATGATTTTGCGCGTGATTAGGAACGGTCATTGAATGATCTCTTAATGAAATTATATGGGGCAGGCCTTGGCTGCCTTGAAGGTTTTGTTGAGTTGATGCGCCTGATCACACGGCGCAGGCAACGTGCTGCTTGATGTGATCAGGCGTGGCACCTGCTTTTAGCTGGTCAGTTTGCTTGCAATTGTTGCGACGTGGCGCCCCTGATCGCGGGCCAGTTTCAACTCATCCACACTTGGCTGGCGAGAGCCATCCGGGCCAGCAATGGTGCTCGCGCCATATGGGGAACCGCCGCGCACTTCTGTAATATTGAAGAGTTCCGGACTTGAGTACGGCAGGCCAACAATCATCATGCCGTGGTGCGCCAGTGTCGACCAGAAGCTGGTGATGGTTGTCTCGTTACCACCGCCTGTTCCGGTGGATGTGAACACCGAGCCGACCTTACCAATCAGCTTGCCACCAGCCCACAACCCTCCGGTTTGATCCAGAAAGTTACGCATCTGCGATGCCATATTGCCAAAGCGCGTTGGGGTACCAAAAATGATGGCGTCATAATCCGCCAGCTCACCCGGCTGCGCAATTGGCGCCTGTTGATCAAGCTTGAAGTGACCGTTTACAGCAACTTCTTCCGGCACAAGTTCCGGCACGCGCTTCACAACCACAGTTGTTCCAGCGACATCTTCAGCCCCCTCACGGATGGCCTCTGCCATGGTTTCGATGTGGCCGTAGCTTGAGTAATATAAAACGAGAACTTTGGTCATGGGTCTTCCTTCATGTTGCTCTTACAGTGAAGGTAAAGCACCGACATAAATGAACAATATCACATTAAATAGAATATCTGTTCATTATATATTGACAGTCGTAGAGATTTTCGTGCCACTCAGTGGATGGCGGATATCTTTGGCTGGTGTTCTCACAAAGAAAAAGGCCAGACTTCCTGCGAAGCCCGGCCTCACTTATCGATAGGTGTGAGCCTCAGTTCTCCAGCGATTTATCGGCCCAGATGTCATTGTCGATGCCGACAAGTTCCTGCAAGTTGGCAACCTTGCGGGCAGCAACGAGGCGGGACAGGTGGTGGTTGATCTTCTTCACCAGCGTTTGTCCTTCATAAACCATGCCGGAATAGAGCTGTATCTGGTTTGCGCCTGCAAAGATCTTCGCTGCGGCTTTTTCTGGTGTGTCTACACCACCAACGCCAAAGAGCGGCAGATCCGGACCGACTGCACGTCGGGTTTTCGCCAATGCAATGGTGGCTCGTTCAAACAGCGGTGCGCCTGACAGCCCGCCTGCCTCTTTGGCCTGCTGCTGATCCTTCAGCGTGGCTGGACGGGCGATGGTGGTGTTGGAGACAATCATGCCATCGACGTTGCTGGTCAGGACGACTTCTGCGATCTCTTTCAGCGCCTCGTCTGCCACGTCTGGGGCGATTTTGAGCATGACAGGCACCTTACGGCCTAAGCGGTCTTCCTGCTCGTTGCGCGCTTCCATAATGGCGGTGAGCAGATGCCCCAGTGCATCCTTCTCCTGCAAGTCCCGCAGGCCGGGTGTGTTGGGAGAGGAAATATTGGCCGTCAGGTAATCCGCCAGTTCTGCAAAGCGCTTTACACCCAGAACATAGTCCGCAACACGATCCTCTGAGAGCTTGTTGGCACCAACGTTGATGCCAAGCACTCCCGGTGTGCGGCCAGCTTTGCGGATGCGCTCGTAGACGACATCGTGGCCGTCATTGTTGAAGCCATAACGATTGATAACGGCGCGATCTGCACTCAGGCGGAAATTCCTAGGCTTTGGATTACCTTCCTGCGGCAGAGGGGTGACCGTTCCCACTTCAACGTGACCAAAGCCAAGTTTCATCAGCGGCGCGATGGCTTCGGCATTTTTATCGAAGCCTGCTGCCATGCCCACCGGGTTCTTAAAAGTCAGATCACCCCACTTGTATTCGAGAGCTTTGTCCTCGATCTGGCCGAATGTCGGCGCCAGACCTGAGGCCAGCATCTTGATGGTTGCGTTGTGGGAGGTCTCCGGGTCCAGACAATGCAGTGCCCGGATACCGACTTTGTTTATGAGGTTTTCAATCGACATTTACAGCTCCGGAAACTCGTGATTGCCATTTGCATCTAATGGCAAAGGTTTGACCCATATAGCTTTGGAGGCGGGAAACTTGCCATAGAAATGCGGGAAGAGCGTTCCACCCCGGGAGGCTTCCCACTTCATCTGGTCTTCAGGGAAATCTTCACTTTCGACGGCAATCAGCAGCAAGTCGGTTTGTCCCGCAAAGTACAGCGCTGCTGTTTCTTTCACGGTCTCGGCGCTGGAAAAGTGGATATAACCATCGGCCAGATCGATCGGTGCACCCGCAAAGAAACCGGCTGCTTCAGCTTCTTGCCAAAGCGCCTTGGGGGCGATCTTGAATATGAGGGACATGGGACTTGCCTTTCAGGAGAGACGTCTACTCAACTGAAGTCATGCTCTTACATCCACAAATTAGTGGCTGGCAACCCCTCTCTTTCGTCTAGAGCTTGCAATAGGATTTTATTCACCACATATAAGATCTCTTTGAGATGCGGGCGCAGTTGGCGTTTTAAGTCATATCTGCGTTCGTTTCAGGTGACGCCGGTGCTGCCGCAGGAGGATATATGCTGGATCACGAACACCTTTGGGCCGCACTTGATAAGCTGGCTGTGCAGCATCAATTAACGCCGTCAGGATTGGCGCGCAGAGCTGGGCTTGATCCAACCTCTTTCAATCCTTCCAAGCGGTTCGCTGCGGATGGTCGTCCGCGTTGGCCTTCTACGGAGTCGCTTGCCAAGGTGCTGGAAGTCACCCAGATGTCTTTCTCGGACTTTGCCGCTTTGCTGCAAGATAAAGCAGAGATCTCAAGTACACATTTCAGGTCTTTTCCAGCTTTTCTTTGCACGAGCGATGAGTTGAGAGAGGTTGATCCGCAACAGCTTTCCGATTTTCAGTTGGATAAATTCTGCGATAGCTTCATTTTCCCCAGTTCTCAGAGTGAGAAATTCTTCGCGCTTGAAGTTTCGAGTAATAGTTTTGAACCATACTACAGGGAAGGACAAATTCTCATCGTCTCTCCCGAGGCTTCTTTGCGGCGGCATGATCATGTTTTGATAGCAACCACGTCCGGAGATCTTCATTGCGGTGCTTTGCAACGGCAAACAAACGAGCGCATTGAATTTCGACGGGACACTCCTGACGATAAACCAAGGGTGGTTCAGGTTGCAGATCTGGTTTGGACAGCAAGAGTTTCATGGGTGAGCCAATAAGCAAACAGGGCGCTTATGCGGATTACCAAGACCACAAGTATTCTTTTTGGAGCTTTGCTTCTTGGCGCCGGGTTTTATACGCTGACAGAATACAATGCAGCGACAGCCCTACGTGGGAATGCGCGCACATTGTACCGCCCTTCCTCGTTTCCTGTTGAGCATAAGCCGACAGCAGAAGAGAAGCAGCGGGAACTGGCAGCGCTTGAAGCTGCCCGTGTTGCAGCTGAGGCAAAAATTCCCAAGACGCCGCCCAAGCATCCTCAAACACTTCGTAATGTTGGCGGCAGTCGCACGCCCCCTCCTCCTGTAACGACGCAGCTCCAACGCGTTGCACATGTTAAAGTACCTCGCAAATCCAAGCAGCCTCCTCCGAAGGAACTCGTGCTGTATCGCCCTGTTGCCGTTGACGGTGCAACTCTAAGTGATAAAAAGAAGAGAATATCCCTTCATCACATTCAGCCTGTACCGCTCAGCACAACATGCCCCAGTGAAGATGGTGAAAGATGGCCGTGCGGTATCAGAGCACGGACGGCTTTGCGTGCTTTTATCCGCCAGAAGCGTGTCACCTGCTCAGATATGAAATCAGTGCAAACAGATGAATATGCTGCTTCCTGCAGTGTGGGCAAACATGATCTTGCCACTTGGCTGATTGAAAATGGCTGGGCCAAGGCTGAACGGGATGCGCCAGATTCACTGAAAGAGATCGCGGCACGGGCTCGGCGGTCTGAGCAAGGCATCTGGCGTTCCAAGCTGGTTCAGCTGAGCGAGGATGAAACCGCAACACTGGTAAACTCCTGGGAGGAGCTGGATGATGACAGCACCTCAACCACACCGCTGGTGATGGAAGGAGAGCCAGCAATAATCTGGCGTCCACGCAACAGCGCGACTGCGGAGACGTCTGCCACCGAATAATTCATTTTTTACAGGGCCTTGGAGAATAAAAACATAATGTCAGGGTTTTGGAATACACTTAAACGAGAGGCCTGCTTTCTTGCAGGTGCAGCAACCACAGCCTTCTTCTTTCTGGCTGGGGCGGATCTCTTATTGCCCACCTCCGGTCTCTTTGTGCAGATGTTCTGTTTCATCTGGCTTTTCGGTGTCATGCTGTGGTGCGCCTTTGGCGTGGTGCGCCATGCAGACTGTCTGGCCGTCATTCTTGGTGAGCCCTATGGAACGTTGATCCTGACGCTCTCGGTGATCGGCATTGAGGTCTCCCTGATCGTTTCCATTATGCTTACAGGTGGGACGAATGAGCCTCTGGCCCGGGATACGATGCTGGCGGTGCTCAATATCGTGCTGAATGGCATGGTGGGTATCAGTCTGCTTCTGGGAGGGCTCAAGTACGGGGAACAGCCTTTCAACACACAGGGCGCCCGCTCTTTCCTTTCAGTCCTTATTCCGCTCGCTACTTTTTCTCTGATCCTTCCCCGCTATACGACCTCAACAGCTGACCCTTCCCTTTCGACGGGACAGCAGATCTCATTTGCGGTGATGATCAGCCTGCTCTATGCGATCTTCCTTGCCACTCAGAGCATCCGGCATAAGTCTTTCTTCATTCAGCCTAAACCACACTCTGGTGTGGCTCTGTCCTTCCTGATGGCGAAGGATGAAGTTGAAGACGATAAGCATGCTCACGATGATGATGATCATCATGATCTGGAGATCTATTCAACCAGCTATCACGCGATCTTCCTAATCCTGACCATGCTGCCGATTGTTCTGCTTTCCAAAAAGTTCGCGGTGCTGGTGGACTTTGGCATTGCCAGCTTTCATATGCCTGCTGCGTTTGGTGGTGTTCTCGTTGCGCTTCTGGTTCTTACTCCTGAAGGCTTGGGCAGCTTCCGTGCGGCACTTTCAAACAGGTTACAACGCTCCGTGAACATCTGTCTTGGATCAGCTCTGGCGACCATCGGTTTGACAGTCCCGGCTGTCCTGATCGCAGCCGGGATCTTTGACATTCACATTGTGCTGGGTGTGAAAGATACGGACATGATCCTGCTCCTCCTGACACTCATTTTGAGTATGATCACGTTTACCGGCAGCCGAACGAACGCCCTACAGGGCGCTGTCCATCTGGTGTTGTTTATCTTTTACTTCATTCTGATCTTCCAGCCCTAGCAGATCACGCTCGACCAACTCGTTGATCACATGATCCACCCAGTGCTGATTACCAATCGGCGCTGCGTGGATTCCATCCTCGCAGAAGCCCTCAGCCGTGATCCCCGGTGTAACGGAGATAGCAATGGCACCGCGCTCATGGCACAGCTGTGTACCGACACGATTGATCATCTGTCTGCGAGGTTCCAGAACAGCGCCTAGTCCCCACGAGAGCGCGGGCACGTTCATTGGTGACATGAGGTTGGACCAGTAAATCCGGGCATGAGGGTACTTGCTACGCAATGCATAAATCAGCTCGCCGAACCCTTTCTTCCAGGCTTTGCCAGAACGGAAGTTCTTCAGGTCATTAAAACCGATACTGATGTAAATGTGTGTGTAATCGGCGTGCGGCAGATTTGGGACGACCACATCACGGATTTGGCTGGAAGTTGCAGAGTTGTTGCCAGCAGCCCGCCATTTAACAGGTCGTCCGGATACCTCTGCCATTTTGTGAGCCATCTTGCAGGTCAAGCCATTTGTCGTGTGGTCCAGCCCCACTCCGGCAACGGAAGAATCACCAACAACAAGCAGGTTGATCAACTGGCCCTGACCGGGAACCGCACCAAATTGCGGTCCTGGTGCTGGTGACAGCCTTAAGGAATTAGCACGGGCACGTAAGCCTTCGAAAATGTAGACGGGTAAAAGCGCCCAAGTTAGCCAGCTAGGAAAAGACATTAAAAAAGCCCCCTCGTTTGAGGGGGCTAATTCATCACGCTGCAAGCTCTCCTGCAAGTGCTTTTGCAATCAAACTACGAGTTTCCGGAATACCGTAGAGGGCGATAAAGGAACCAAAGCGTGGACCTTTCTCTTGCCCCAGAAGTACTTGATAAATCGCAGAGAAAAAAGTCTGTGCGACACCAGGGCGTCCATCTGGACCCGGCTTTGCGGTGTTCTGGTAACGCTCAATATTACGACCAATGTCGTAAATTGCGTTTTGGATATCGCCGCCGTCAGTCTCTGCTGGCAGGCCAGCGAGCACTTCATCCAGCTTGGTGAGCATTTCTGTCTCAACTTCATCAGCTGCTTTGAACTTCTTCGTTGGTTTCACGAAGTCGTCGTAGTAGCGGATGGCGTAGCCAACCAACTCATCCAACATCTTATGTGTTGCAGCAGAAGAGCCCGGTGCGTAGCGGGAGATGAACGCCCACAGCACGTCCTTGTTCTCTGCGTTAGATGCAGACACCAGGTTGAGCAGCATTGCGAAGGAGATCGGCATCTCTTCTTTTGGCGGAGTGCCGTAGTGAATGTGCCAGACCGGGTTCATCAGCTTCTGCGCTGCATCCATGTTGTCGAACTTGGACAGGAAGGTGCAGTACTCATCAACCGCTTTCGGGATGACGTCAAAATACAGCTTCTTCGCAGTTTTCGGCTTCTGGAAGTTGAACAGGGACAGGCTTTCCTGATTGGCGTACTGGAGCCACTCTTCCATGGTCAGGCCGTTGCCTTTGGACTTGGAGATTTTCTGGCCTTTGTCGTCCAGGAAGAGCTCGTAGTTGAAACCTTCCGGAGCAGGACCGCCCAGAGCTTTACAGATCTTGCCAGACAGATTCACGCTGTCGATCAGATCCTTACCAGCCATTTCATAGTCGATGCCCAGCGCGTACCAACGCAGCGCCCAGTCAGCTTTCCACTGACATTTGACGTTGCCGCCTGTCACTGGCACTTCAATACGCTCTTCAGTCTCAGGGTCAATGTAAGTCACAGTACCTTTTTCGACATTGCGGTCGACCATTGGCACCTGCAGCACGATACCTGTACGCGGGCAGACTGGAAGAAACGGAGAATATGTGGCCTGACGCTCTTCACCCAGAGTTGGAAGAATGATCGCCATGATCTTATCGTAGACTTCCAGCATGCGCAGGAGCGCTTTATCAAACACACCAGACTTGTAGTAGTCGGTAGAGGAGACAAAGTCGTACTCGAAGCCGAACTTATCCAGAAACGCCATGAGCTTTGCGTTGTTGGCTGCTGCAAAACTTGGGTATTCGTTGGAAAATGGATCCGGCACGCTGGTCAGTGGCTTGCCAAGAAATGACGCCATCATCTCCTGATTTGGCACGTTGGTTGGCACTTTGCGGAAGCCGTCCATATCATCTGAAAAGCAGATCAGCTTGGTCGGGATCTTGTCTTCTGTCAGCACACGAAAAGCGGTGCGCACCATGGTAGTGCGTGCAACTTCGCCAAAGGTGCCCATGTGAGGCAGACCAGATGGACCATAGCCGGTCTCGAACAAGACCGGCCCGGTCTTGGGTTTCTTCTCCAACCGTTTGACCAGTTTGCGTGCTTCTTCAAACGGCCAGGCTTTAGATACCTGTGCCGCCTCGATAAGTTCTGGGCTGAGATCGAGTTGAGGCAAACTGTTCATAGACATGGATTTTGAGATCCGTATTTGGAGATTAAATTGTAACTGAGTTTCGCTTTCCTCAGCAGGATTTAATGCCGGAAAGCTGCGCGAACTTATGTAAAACTAGCGCCCGCGTCAATGACAGTTCTCGGGTTTTCGGCTCTACCCCCTTGTATGAGGCCGGAAGCCCCCTTACCTTTGCAATCATTAACCGCCGCCAGATCATTTGGCAGAGCGAAAAACTAAAGCAAACCAAGAGGCAAAGCTTTTCGCTTTGGGGAGATATGGGTACAATAGATAGATTACTGAGCGTAGAAGAAGCCCTCATTCATGTGATGGTGATGGTTTCCGCCGCAGATAGCGCAATGAGCGATGCTGAGCTTCGCCAGCTTGGCGATATTGTGGGCATTCTCCCTGTCTTCAAAGATTTTGACGACAATAACCTGATCAAGATTACCCAGCAGTGCGCTGAGCGTCTTTCTGGCGAAAACGGCATGAACACAACACTGGCACTTGTGGCAGAGTCTTTGCCAACCAAATTGCATGACACGGCTTATGCTCTTGGTGTTGAAATTGCCGCGGCTGATCTGCGAGTTAGCCCTGAAGAAGTGCGTATGTTGCAGTTGCTGCGCGACCACCTGAAGCTGGACAAGCTGACGATTGCAGCGATTGAGCGCGGCGCACAGGCCCGCTTCCGCACGCAATAATTTAGTTCAATCTGATTGGCGGGCAGCGCGACTGCCCGCAATCCTGCTCTTTGCGCTGCAAGACATTGTCTGCAGCTGTTAATGCACAGTCTTGACCATATCCGGCAGATCCAGCGAGAAGGCTGGTATCTTCACCGCGAAGGACTCCCCCTTTTCAGTTTGCATGCGGTAGTTGCCCGTCATGATGCCTGAAGGGGTATTGAGTGGACAGCCCGACGTGTACTGAAACGACCCACCGGGTTCGATGACTGGCTCCTCACCAACCACACCTGCACCGTTGACTTCCTGCGTGTTGCCGTTGGCGTCGATAATATGCCAGTGGCGAGAGCGCAGTTGGATGGTATCAGAACTCAGGTTCTCAATTGAGACCGTATAGGCCCAGAAGAACTGCTCATCTTCGGGAGTGGACTCCTCAGCAAGATAATACGGTTCGACAGTGATCTGTATATTTCGGGTAACGGCACGATACATAGCACAACCCATTTCTAAGGAAAATTCCACTGCAAATACAACAGCAGTACGCATCCTATTTTTAATAAGTCTAGCCTTTTCACCCCGATCTTCGCAAGAGCAGCGATCTCACACCGAAGGATCTGGGTGGTTCAAAACCATATGTCGAACCATAAAAACGCGAGAAATGGCCGAAAGTGTGCAGATCGCAGCAAAAGTCCACGCAACCCATGAGAAGTAAGTGGGGAACAAGCAAAATGCGACGAAGACACCAATGGTTTCAAAGCCTTCAGCGAGCCCTCCCAGATAATAGAAGGACTTTTTGCCTCGCAATGAGGTTTGCATGCCCAACTTCTGTGCCAGCGTTGCAAATGCAAGGAATGTGGAACCGTTAATGTAAAAGCTGAAAAGCAGGGCTGCCGCAGCCAAAGCGTTCTGCTCAGGCGCGACAAAGGCAAAGGCCAGTGGGATTGCACCGTAGAAGATGAAGTCGAATGTGATGTCGTAAAACCCGCCGAGATGTGTGGACCCCGCCGCTCTGGCAATGGCACCATCCAACCCGTCTGCAAAGCGATTGAGCAAGATAAACAGCAGAGCTGTATTAAATTGCCCAGCGGCCACCGCCGCCCCCGCCGCAAGGCCAAACCCAAGCCCGACCAAGGTCACTGCATTTGCAGTAATCCCCAGATCTGCCAGCGCTTTTCCCATTCTATTGAGAAGTGGGTCTATATAGCCGCGGAGTTTTGCATCAAACATATCGTATCCTATCAGATATGCTTTTCGTCTTAGGGCTTTTTTTCCAAGGTGCCTATAACAGCCCGCTCGCAATCCACACGCGCGGTGATCAAGATTACTTCATCAGAACTTGATCATGATCTTCAGCGTAAGTAGTTCTGCCGACGGGTAATCTTACTCGCGGTTTTTCCGCAATTTTTCCAACTCAACCATCAGATCAAGTTTCAGGTCTTTGAGTTCACTCAAGACAACCTTTGTCTCTTCATGCACGTTGATACGATCTTGCTCAATATCCTTATCGTGCTCCTGCTGCATTGCTGCAACGATTATACCGATAAACAGGTTCAAAACGGTGAAGGCGGTGCACAATATGAAGGGAATGAAGAACAGCCATGCATTGGGAAAGACCTCCATAACTGGCCGAACGATCCCCATACTCCAGCTTTCCAGTGTCATGATCTGGAACAGCGAGTAGGCCGATGCTCCGATTGAGCCGAACCATTCGGGAAACACCAAGCCGTACAAGCGCGTGGCCATTACGGAGAAGACATAAAAGACAAGAGCCATGAGCAGGACGATTGAGCCCATGCCCGGAAGTGCTAGGATCAACCCACCAATGACACTTCGCAGAGACGGGACAACCGAAATAAGCCTCAAAATCCTCAGGATCCTGAGCGAACGCAGAATGGTCGCCGGGCCAGTTGCCGGGATGACTGCAATCGTGATGATGAAGAAATCGAAGAGGTTCCATGGCCCCTTAAAGAAACCCGGACCAAACGCGATGATACGCAGTGTCAGTTCAACAACAAAAATTACAAGGATCAACTCATCAAGAAAGCGCAGTATGGGGCCGTACTTGGCAATAAGCATCTGGCTTGTATCCAAGCCAAGGACAACAGCGTTCAACGCGATTATACTTATGATTGTGAATTCCCATTGGCGGCTTTCAATGATGGATCGCAACTTCGCCCGCATTTCGACACTTGACCTCACATTTCGAATTTGGGCCCACCCTAAGTAATTATCTGATGGTTTCAAGTTGAAAGGGGCCAGCAAAATATTGACTGGTATAGATGAAGAAATCGCCAAGAACTTCAGGTAGTAAAATCAAAACAACACTACCAAAATTAACTTATAGTTTTCATGGGCTTGATCATTTCCACAAGAACTAACAAAAAATTGCATAAATTTTGTAGAAATTGCGGGTATTGCTCAACACCAGAGCCAAAACCTCCTGAATGTACGATCTGAAGAGTTAAAAGGCTGAGGTTGACACCCGTCAAATGACCCTGGCTTGACCATTGCAATTGCAGCTTCTCCCTCTCCTCATGCCGCTTTGGTACATGGATGATCTTGTTTAGAGCACTCTCTGCAACTCATAAAACTCTGTATGCCTACTGGCAGATACAACCTAGGCTATTTTGAGAAGCGGCAGAGACGCCTTCTGAAGGACTGCGCACCAAGTGCTGGTGTTGGTGCGCTGAGGTGCCTCCATGTTGCACAAAGACCGTCGTCTACGATCTGGGAGTCCGCACTAGGTCAACTCTGCTGTTTTCTTATGAGGGGCCTTACGATTGCGTCTCAGCTTCGCAACATCTTGCCGCAAAGTCCTGAGCTCTTTCATAATCGCATTTGCTTCCATTCGCACATAATGGTGATGCTCTTCCACATCCCTCTCATGCTCTTCCTCCATTGCTGCAACAATGACGCCGATGAACAAGTTCAGGACTGTTAATGCAGTGGTCAGAATGAACGGTATGAAGAACAACCAGGCATTCGGATAGACATCCATGACTGGGCGGACGATTGCATCACTCCACCCCTCCAGCGTCATAATCTGGAACAGAGAATAAGCGGAAGCGCCGATCGTTCCAAACCATTCCGGGAAGGTCTCGCCGTAGAGCTGCGTCGCCATGACAGAGAACACATAGTAGACCAGAGAGAGAAGCAACATGATTGAGCCCATCCCTGGCAATGCCAAGACCAGCCCTCCGATCACGCGCCTCAGCGATGGGACGACCGAGATGAGCCGCAGAACACGAAGGATTCTCAGTGACCGCAGTATCGCTGCCGGACCCGTGGCCGGAATAAGCGCAATGCTTACGATAAAGAAGTCGAAGAGATTCCAGGCTCCTCGGAAAAAGCGGAAGCCATATGCAAACACGCGAAGAGAAATCTCAATCACGTATATGCCGACTACGATATCGTCCAATGTGCGGAGTATTGGGCCGTAATGTTGTTGAACAGTCTGGCTGGTTTCAACCCCTAAAGTTATCGCATTCAGGGCGATGATAGATATGATCGTGTATTCCCAAGCCTTACTTTCAATGATCGCACGAAGTTTTTTTCGCATCGTCCACATGTCCAGACATTACGTTAGGGAATGACGATTTAAACTCTGAAACCAGTTGTTTTTATGTTTCTTCAATAACGAACTCAGAAAAACATCAGGAAAGAGAACAGTTCATTATGCTTGGGTCTAAAAATATACTTCACTCTTAGACAACTCTGAAGTTCGAGTAAGCATTTTTGTTTCTGTCGTACTACTTGGAGAACCAATATGAAAGGCTGATTGGCGGAAGATAACTGCAATGATGGTGACCTGAGAGCGAGTATCAAATGATAAAAACGACCAAGGATGACATAACCCGGTTTGTAATTGCGCAGGACCCGGTTTTCTCAGAAGTGGTGCAGGAGCTCTCACAAGGCCGGAAGACCTCACATTGGATCTGGTTTATCTTTCCTCAATTACGTGAACTGGGCAGTTCTTCAACCGCACACTTCTTTGGCATTACCGATCTTGAAGAAGCTCAGCGATATCTTGCTTATCCTCTGCTGGCCGCACGATTACGTGGCTGCTGCGGGTTGCTTCTCAAGCATACCGATCTCACTTCCAAGCAAATCCTTGGCGAAATAGACCGCTTGAAGGTGCGCAGCTGTGCAACCCTTTTTGCATATGTTGCTGATGATCCAACAGTGTTTCATCAATTACTCGATCAGTTCTATAACGGGCAGCCGTGCAACCTCACGATGGACGCTCTCGGGTTGCCTTGGAACGCTTAGTTTCTCTGCGTTCCTATCACTATTGGGCGCTCTTTCTTTCTCCCCGATGACGCACAATGCCATGCTCCGTTTTTCGCCAGTAATGCGGTTTTATGGCAAACTCAATGAGAGCTTTGTAAGAGGCAATGCAACCAAGAACCCAATAGAATGGAATGCTTGCAATCTCCCAGGTGCGTGCCCGAAAGCCACGCTTTGCACTACCTTGTAGGACCGTGACAACAGTGCCACCGAGACCAAAGAGAAAACAAAACATGGCATAGATACTGAAGGCATCAAATGCCTGCAGTCCGGTGTTGTAAAAGTTCAAACTAAGCTTTCCAAACATGAGCGCAGTCAAGGGAGCTGCCCAAAGGCACAGCATGCCGCCAAAGAACGTCAGGAGCAGTAAAGCAAAGTTTGTCACGCCGAGTTGCTTGTAGGTCAACATTGGATTGCGCAGATGCACAGCGAGCGTTTGTATCCAACCTTTATGCCAGCGTGTGCGTTGATGGAGCCATGCTGTGAGCGTAAGCGGTGCTTCCTCAAAGGTGGAACTGTTTAGCGTGCGGGTCTTAAATCCCTGCCGCGCAAACCTGACTGCCAGATCAGCATCTTCAGTCACATTAAACGGATCCCAGCCACCAACCTTCCGCAATGCACTGACACGGAAGTGGTTGGAGGTCCCGCCTAAAGGCAGCAAAAGGTTTTTGCGGGACAAGAATGGCAGGAAGACATCGAAAAGTGCAGCGTATTCAAAGGCAAACTGGCGGACCAACCAGCTTTCTTCGGCATGATCAATGGACAATGCGGCCTGTAAGCAAGCGACATCATGGCCCTCAAGAGCGAACTGGCAGATGGCCTTTTTTAGTTGTTGTGGCTCAGGCCTGTCCTCGGCGTCAAATACCGTCACAAACTCACCTTTCGTCGCGGCAAGACCAACGGACAGCGCACGGGGTTTGGTCTGGGGTTTTCCGGGAGGCAGGATGATCATCCGCATTGATTTTTTCAGCAGTTTGCGGAGATTTTTCTGTGTCAGCTCATCGTCCTGCTCAACCAGAAAGATCACATCGAGCGCGTCTTTCGGGTAATCCAACGCATCTAACCCATCGACCAGTTGGCGACAGATTGCTGCCTCCTTGTAAAGAGGGACAAGGACGGTGTAGTGCGGCCATTTATCCAGCTTTGGGACCGTAAACTCTTGCCGGTCAGAATAAGTGAAAAATGACGCAAGGCGAAGCAACCCTGTGACACCGAGTGACAAGGTCAGCAGGATAAAAAGGCCCCATAAAAATGCATCAAACGCGAAGCCGGCTGCACCGAGGAAGATGATTGGGGTGACTGTCAGCAGCTTTCGTTGCGAAGGCAAAAAGCGATACACTGCCGACATCGAAACATCGTCTTGTGCCAAGGCGTTGGAGCTGGCAGTCGTTACCGTCAATGCCTTTTGGTATTGCGGTGTCACCACCACAATCTTGCTCGTGGCTTCATCGAAATAACCAAGAGCCCGCTCAAAAGCCTCAAGCTGGTGGCCAAGTGGGGCTGCTGCGAAGACGACCTTTTGATTGAGGTCCAGTGCCGGTACGAACAAAATTCCTTCAGTTTCAAATGGCTTTAGCTTCTCATCGATTGGAGCGATTGCTGACAGGCTGCCATCAGACGCATAGCGAATGTTCATTTTGCCGGAAATTCCCCAGTAGAACACTGAGGCATCCAGAAATCCTTGTTCAATCAGGTAATTACTGATGCACTTGTCTTCCTTCGAGATCCTCGACTTTGCGAAATCAATCAAGGCATCAGAGCAATTGCATTGCAACAGCACGTCGCGTTCCAGCGCGTTCTTCAAGCGTACAAATTCAGGAACATATCGTTCTTTGAGTGAAGATCTGGAGACACTCTTGATAAGAGGCCCAGCTCTTTCATAAGGAGAAGGATCATCGGCGGACTGCTCAAGGGGGGTAATCGCTGTCATACGGCTTCGCAGAGCTTGTCCCGCTTCAACAGAACGTGCGCTTTCAATGCGGCCAATCGATAGAGCTAAAGAGCGTAGAGTGTTCGCCTGACGCACAGAAAATGGCAGCCCGTTAGCTGCTGATATCTCGCTATATTCCTGATCTCTCCCTGTTAATCTAGGAGGCTCATCTTCGGTTACAGGTCTTCCCCTTACGCAGACATTCACTTAGTATCTCCTTGAGAACTTCCCGTTAGGCTTACGCTCTGTTGCAAACTGGATTGGATAACTTTTGCGTTTCCCCGTATTCTTCATATTGCTGATTTTATGTAGTGCCCAGCCGCTCATTTTCGCGGCGTCAAATGCTATGGCACAGAATGCAAATGGCTCGGATAGCTGGGAGGTTTCCCAGAGCTCTCCATTGTTGGGAGGGGGAAACAGTGGCTCGGAAATTGGAGTAAAGTCCCGATCAGACCCGTCATCGGTAGTTATCCCTTTATTTTCTGGCGGACAGTCTGGTCTAGCGACAACCGGCAAGGCGCCGGAGCGGATCCGTTTCATTGCTGCAGATAACTTTCCACCCTTCATTTTTCGAGATAGTGAAGAGCGTTTGATGGGTTACAATGTGGATCTTGCCCGCGAGATCTGTCAGAGCCTCAAGGCTGCCTGCAGTCTCAAGATCATTCCGTTTAACCACTTGGCCAATACTGTGTTTAATGGCGAAGCAGACGCTGTCATTGCCGGAGTGAGCATGACACCAGAAACCCTTGAGAAACTGTCGTTTTCTCAGATCTACATGCGATTTCCGGGGCGCTTTGTCGTGGGCAGGAACAGCACACTGGAACCTCTGCCAGAAACACTGGGTGGAAAGCGCATTGCAGTTGTGGAAGGCTCGCGCCATGAGGCATTTTTGGAGCGGTTCTTTACAGACGCAGTTGCAGTCCCATTTGAAAATGAAGAGCTTGCCCGCAATGCTTTGTCCAGGTCAAATGTGGACGCTCTGTTTGGCGATGGGATGAGGCTGTCATTCTGGTTGGATACGCGGACTGCCGACGGATGCTGCAAGTTTGCAGGAGGGCCGTGGCTGGACCCGAGCTACTTTAGCGGTGGATTGGCGATTGCAACAAAGGCAGGCAATACCAAGATGTTGAATGCGATCAATCTTGGTCTTACCCGCCTTCAATCCAACGGTCGTCTCGGGGAACTCTATCTCAGATATTTCCCGCGTGGCTTCTTCTGATCATCCTTGTTTCGGCGTGCCATCTTTATTGACACGACTGGAAAGCCAGCCTTGCACATGCGCTAAGGCTTTGAAGGGCAACAGTAATGACCAGCCTAACTGGCGAGGTTCTTTGCCCTGAAATTCACTCAGACCGAAGGTGATATTCTCCTGACCGCCCTTAGGATCATTCACATAAGTGGAGAACAAACGATCCCACCAAGGGAAGTTGAAGCCGTAGTTACTATCGGTTTCGATGGGTCGGGTGGAATGGTGGATGCGGTGCATGTCAGGTGTCACGATCATCCAGCGCAAGATGCGATCTGCTTTGTCAGAGAGTTTGATGTTGGCGTGGTTGAACATGGCGGCTGCGTTGAGGACAACTTCAAAAATCACCACAGAGAGAACAGGTGCGCCGAGGAGTGCGACGACGATCACTTTCCAGAGCATGGAGACTGCAATTTCCAGCGGATGGAAGCGAAGAGCCGTTGTGACATCAAAGCGTGGATCTGTGTGATGAACCTTATGCAAATGCCATAGAAACGGGACTTTATGGCTCGCGACATGCATGGCCCAGACCGCAAAATCGAGCGCAAAAAACGCGATTACGCCCGCTATAACTGGGTCAACTGCCAGCCAGTGCGCGAGACCAAACCCCTCCACGTGTGCCCAGTAAGCCGTTGATACTGCTGCAAAAGGCAAAGCGAACCGTAGCATCAGAGTGTTGATTATCGACAGGAGAAGGTTGGTTGACCATCGTCGTGGCCGCTCCTGGCTCTCTGAACGCCTTGGAATGAAGATTTCCAAGAATGCGAACACTAAGAATGCGCCCGCAAATATTCCCAGGCGAATGACGCCTTCTTCCATGATGAATTCCGTTCGATTAGCGCGTATTTCCTACGCATTTATATTAGATAATTTGAATATGGGTCTTATTGAAGACGGGGACAAGTAAATTTCCTGTCACTTTTGTCGTGAAAGAGGCGCTAAAATAGCTTCATGACTGAGATTTTATGGACACGTCCTGAAGGTGAGTGCCATGGCACTCTTGTGTTGGCTCATGGTGCGGGTGCGCCGATGGATGCCAATTTTATGAACCGGTTTGCGGAAGCTGCGGCTGCGAATGGCATTGCTGTTGCACGGTTTGAGTTTGCTTACATGGCGAGGCGCCGAGAGACAGGCAAGAAGGCTCCTCCTCCGCGGGCGGACAAACTCATAGGCGAATTTCAGAGCGCTATGCAGGATATTCTTGAACAAACTCAAGGCCCTGTCCTGATTGGGGGCAAGTCCATGGGTGGGCGCGTTGCAGCTATGCTGGCTGGTGGAGAGAGCCTGCCGAAGCGTATTGCGGGCGTTGTGTGCCTTGGGTATCCGTTCCATACAGAAGCGAAGAAAGAGCTGGCGGACTGGCGGCTTGAGCCGTTGCAGAAATCGACTCGTCCTATCTTGATAGCGCAGGGTGACCGGGATCAGATGGGGCACCAGGCTGAGGTGGAAGCTGTTGATTTACCTGAGTTTGTTCGGCTTTTCTGGTTGGAGGATGGAAACCACGACCTTGCCCCGCGCGGTGCTTCTCCCGCGACCTGGAAAGGCAATATTGAACAATCTGCCAGAGAGACCGCAGAGTTCTTTAAGTCACTGATTTCCTGATAGTATTTTGCCCTTCACCTTGTTGTGCGGGGCTTTTTTTTGCTCGATTTATTGCGGAGTGGTTGAAGTGAGTGATGCTGTTTGGACGGCGCGTCAAAGCGGTTGGGTTCCCAAGTCGGATGATGCGCGGACACCCTATGACGTGGATTATGCCCGCATCGTTCATTCTCATGCCTTTCGCCGCCTGCAGGGGAAAACCCAGATCCTCAATCTGGGTGATAGCGACTTTTATCGCACGCGCCTGACACATACGCTGGAAGTGGCACAGATCGCCTCGGGCATTACCCGGCAGTTCCGGGCGTTCTTCAAGGATCATCCGGCTTACGACTACATTCCTGAGGAAAGCCTCGTAAAAACAATCAGTTATTGCCATGACATCGGACATCCACCTTTTGGGCATGGGGGTGAAGTGGCACTGAATTACTGCATGCGCGAGGCTGGTGGCTATGAAGGCAATGGCCAGACCCTGCGCATTGTTTCAAAGCTGGAGAAGATGTCGGAGAAGCATGGGGCTGATCTGACGCGGCGGGCATTGCTTGGCATGATGAAGTATCCGGTGGCGTTCTCAAAGGTCCATAATCCTGAGTTATCCCCGCGGCTTAACCCCAACACCTCCACAGTGAGCCTGATTGACCGGAAGCGCTCTGCTCCGCCCAAGTGTTTTATGGATGGGGAACAAGAGATCGTCGACTGGGCGTTGACACCACTCTCTGAGCGGGATCGCTCACTGTTCTGCAGCTTTATGCGCAAGGACGGTAAGCACGGGAAATCTCGTTTTAAATCATGGGATTGTTCCATCATGGATCTGGCTGATGACATTGCCTATGGGGTCCATGACTTTGAAGATGCAATTGCTTTGGGGCTGGTTCGGGAAGAGCAGTTCCGGGAGGATATCTCTGCAGACGTTTGCGCGGCATTTTTGGATGATCTGATCGAGAGCAATCCGAAGAAATATTCTGGCAATGCCTACGAACAAATGATTGCCGGGCTGTTCGGCAATGCTAATCGGCGAAAGCAGTTCATCGGAAAGCTCGTTCACTTCTTCATTGTGGCTGTTCAGATCAAGGCGCAGGAGGCTTTCAGCGAACCACTTTTGAAGTACAAGGCTGTTCTGCCAGAAGGGCATGCCAAGGTACTGGATGCGCTGAAAGGCTTTGTGTTTGAACGGGTTATTCAGGCGCCGAATGTTCAGCATCTTGAGTTCAAAGGGCAGACTATGGTGGTGGCTGTCTTTGAGACGCTTATGAGCGAGCCCAAGGCGTTCTTACCGGAAGATGTTTATGCTGACTTCGTTGAGACTGAAGACGGTTCACGGATCGTCTGTGATTACGTTGCCAGCATGACCGACATGATGCTTCTAAAAACCTACGACCGGTTATTCAGCCCGCGCATGGGATCGATATTCGACCGCGTTTAGTCAAGGTTCTCATTCAATATCAACGAGTTAAAGAAAAACGCTGCCAGTGATTTTCTGGCAGCGTTTTTTTGTGCGTTGGTTTGCGTTTTTTACGCTTTTCCTGAGCTATTGTGCCATTCAGCATTCATGTTCATTCACACTGCCTGCCACAACTTTTTGTCTGAGCGAATTCTTGTCGCTCGATTGAATCCAACCAAGCGGAACGCGCTTTAGTCCTCGAACACCTTGTTCGCGTCCAGCTCATAATCCTTAGAGCAGAAGTCGCACTTGATGTGGACGGTTCCTTCCGCTTTCATCTCGGTTTTGTCTGCCTCAGAAAAGTTCTGCATCATGGCAGTGATCTTTTCTTCAGAGCAGGTGCATTTATCTGACATCTCCTGCGGGGAGAAGACGGATGCACCACGTTCGTGGAACAAGCGGTACAGAAGACCTTCGACAGTAAGGCTTGGATCGATGAGCTCATCATCTTTTACGGTCTCGACCAGCGAGCGCGCTTCAACCCAGGCGTCATCTTCGTCAATCTCATGAGCTTCATGTCCTTCCGGTGCATCGCCCGGATGGATGTCGGCCTGTTTGAGACGATCCAGAGACTGAGGCAGGAACTGAACCATGATGCCGCCAGCAGCCCAGGAGTGATCAGCGCCACCCTCTTCGGCTTTGGTCAACACTTCAGCCACGCCAAGGCGGACGAATGTCGGGATCTGCTCTGACTTTTGGAAGTACTCGTGAGCAGCCTCTTCCAAGGTGGTGCCGTTCAGGACCACGATCCCCTGATAGCGACTGGTGTGTGCGCCCTGATCAATGGTGAAGGCCAGATGGCCTTTGCCGAGCAGGTGGTCTGGTTTGAAACCATCTTTGGCTGCAACTTCGGCGACCTTGTCTTCGCTGAACTGCGCCATAGCACGCAGCCCGTCAGGCGCGTTGAAATCAACAACGAGCGTGGAGACTGCACCGTCGGTCTGGGCTTGCAAGGTCAGGCGACCTTCGAATTTGAGGGTACTGCCAAGCATGGCTGTCAGGACAATTGCCTCTGACAGCAGCTTGTTGACTGGCGCAGGGTACTTGTGCCGCGCCAGCATAGAGTTCAGCACCGGCCCCATATTGATAACCCGACCGCGAACGTCCAATGCTTCAACAGCAAAAGGAACAACAGCGTCAACGCCAGCGGCGGTCGGTTGAGCAGGTGTATTTGTCATCTTATTCTTTTATCCTTGCACATATCTTTGTCTGAAAACCGGAAAACCACTTTTCAGCGATATGCTTTATCCTTCAGGCAAAGCACCCATGCACCACGCCATAATGCCTTTTTGGGCGTGGAGTCGGTTTTCTGCCTCGTCGAATACCACAGAATGCGGGCCGTCGATTACCTCATTTGTCACTTCTTCCCCACGATGCGCAGGCAGGCAGTGCATAAACAAAGATGAATCGTTGGCTTCGCTCATCAGGCGTTCATTGACCTGATAGGGAGCCAGCAGGTTATGACGCGTTTGTGCTTCGTCATCTCCCATGGACACCCAGCAATCGGTGATAACACAATCACTGTTTTTCACAGCAGCAAACGGGTCGTCTGTCACGACGAGTTCAGCACCGGATGTATAGGCCTTTTCGATCCATTCAAGAGGTACTGTCAGTTCATTTGGTGCGGCGACGTTAATTTTGAAGTCAAACTTTGCTGCCGCTTCGATCCAAGAGTAAAGAACGTTGTTGCTATCGCCCACCCAGGAAACGGTTTTACCCTTAATGCTTCCGCGGTGTTCTTCGAATGTCATAATGTCAGCCATGATCTGACAAGGATGCGAAACCTTGGTCAGGCCGTTGATGACCGGCACGGTAGCGTACTCTGCCAGTTCTCTCACAGCATCATGGTCCAGCATACGGATCATGATCATGTCCACGAAGCGAGACAGCACGCGGGCGGTATCTGGAATGGACTCGCCGCGGCCAAGCTGCATCTCTGCGCCCGTCAACATCAGGGTTTCGCCGCCAAGTTCCCGCATGCCCACATCAAAGGAGATGCGGGTTCTGGTGGAAGGCTGCTCAAAGACCATGGCGAGCACTTTGCCTGCCAATGGCCCCTGCCCGCGATGAACGCCATTGCGGGTGGCTTTGATCTGATTGGAGACCTGCATAATCTGGCGAAGGTCATCACCGGAAAAATCGCTGATATCGAGAAAGTGCTGTGGTTTTGTCATAGTGGTCATTTGGCAGTCTCGGCAGTTTTCAGCTCGGTTTCCACATCCGCAGCAGCGGCTTCGATTTTTTGGACGAGCATGTCAATTTCTTCAGCGGTAATGATCATTGGTGGCATAATACGGAGCACGTTGTCTCCGGCACCAACTGGCAGCAGGCCGTTGTTGCGCATGTGTGCCAGAACTTGCGTGTTCGGCACTTTGCACTTCAGGCCAAGCATCAGGCCTTCACCGCGCACCAGCTCAAACACATCACTGTGCTGATCAACAGCGCAGGCCAGCTTCTGCTTCAGCTGCAAGCCTTTTTCCTGCACAGCTTCCAGAAAACCCGGTTCCAGAACCGTTTCCAGAACAGCATTCCCAACAGCCATCGCCAGCGGGTTGCCGCCGAAGGTGGTGCCGTGAACGCCCGGAACCATGCCACTGGCTGCTTCATTGGTTGCGAGGAACGCCCCCATTGGGAAGCCGCCGCCGATGCCTTTTGCAATCGCCATCAGATCCGGTGCAACGCCTGCCCATTCATGGGCAAAGAGTTTGCCGGTTCTGCCAACGCCTGTCTGGATCTCATCGTAGATCAGCAACAAGTCATTCTCATCACAGATCTGGCGCAGACCTTTCAGGAAGGCCGGGTCCATGGTGCGGATACCACCTTCACCCTGAACCGGCTCCAGCATGATGGCTGCAGTTTCCGGTCCAACCATCTTCTTAACCGCGTCCAGATCACCAGCGGGCACCTGATCGAACCCTTCTGGCGCGGGGCCAAAGCCTTCGAGGTACTTTTGCTGGCCACCTGCGGCGAGCGCTGCCATGGTTCTGCCGTGGAACGCATTTTCAAAGGTGATAATGCGGTTCTTTTCCGGATTGCCCTTGGCAAAGTGATAGCGCCGTGCGGCCTTCATGGCCCCTTCGGTTGCTTCCGTCCCGGAGTTGGTGAAGAACACAACATCAGCAAAGGTGTTGTCTGTCAGCAGCTTTGCAAGCTTCTCACCCTCTGGAATTGTATAGAGATTGGTGACGTGCCACAGCTTTTCAGCCTGAGACTTCAGCGCCTCAACGAGCTTTGGGTGTGCATGACCCAAGCCGGAGACAGCAATACCCGAGGCACAATCCATGTATCGTCGACCATCAGCCGCAATCAGCCAGACACCTTCCCCACGCTCGAACGCGAGGTCTGAGCGTGCATAAGTCTGCATTAGCGACGAAGTCGTCATTTCTTACTCCTCATGGATTGAGCTTTCTCGATATGCTCAAAAGTCCTGGTTGCTACAAAAACAAAAAAACGCCGTGTGGCGTTTTGAAACTAAGAGAAGCGACATATAAACCGCGTTCCCTCAGGGCAGTCAATAACACGTATTGCCAGCAATACCTTACTCCCGTTCAGGAATTGGCTGCCAGCCTTGTGTCTCTCCCTCTGGTGCAGCTTAAACAGGCTACTACCGGAAGAAGCATGCATTGTGGCATTTTTAGAGGATAGAGTAGAGATTAAATCCCATGCTCTATGACCAGTTTTTTTCCACGGTTCTTAAGGTTTATTCAATACACCTCTAGCGTGTACTACGGCATATGAGAGAGGAGTGCGCTTAGTTCTTGTGTTATGCAATTTGTAGTTTACTAGTGTTTTTTACTAGTTGTTTTTCAGTGGTAAATATATGTATTAAATATCAACGGGGTAACGCTATCAGCTCTTACTTTGTGTTGGAAAGAATGCGGTGGAACTTGGTTTAACAAACAGCTCCTATTCTTTAGATTGATAATCTTCTCCCACCACAAGAAGGCTGTTATAGGTAAGTAGTAGTACGGCAATTCTGGGGAAAACCAGAGTCTTCCCCACCTCAATTCTTTGAGGTTATTGCTCGTATCAACGCCCATATAGTACTGTGTGATAAGAGTTATACACCATCTCGTAGTTACTGAACGCTGCAAGCACACACGCTCAGGTAAGCGGCACTTTCGGATGCGTCCGAACTGAGCGAATGCTGTTTTGCGCGCCACTGAAGGAAGACGGGGCCCTTTAATGAGCTGGACAGCAGAACGTGTAGAGTTACTAACCAAACTTTGGGCAGACGGGTTAAGCGCCAGTCAAATCGCGGGGGAACTTGGCAATGTGACCCGTAATGCGGTGATTGGTAAGGTTCATCGCCTTGGTCTTTCAGGTCGCGCCAAATCGGGAGGTGGTGCAACCAAAACGAGAAAGGCACCTGCCCCAGCGGCAAGGGTCGTCACCTCAACCAAACCAACAGTGGCTGAAGCGATTGCAGCTGTTGCGCCTTCCCCAAGTCCCCGACAAATTCAGCCAACGATAGCCGGTGCCAACGCCCTTAAAGTTGAACCGATTGAAGCTATCCAACCAGAAATTTCTCCAGTCCCAACCTCCGATCTCTTTATTCCGGTTTCAGAGCGCGCCTCCATCCTGACATTGAATGAGCGCACCTGTAAGTGGCCGATTGGTGATCCGAGTTCTGATGACTTCTATTTCTGTGGGCGCCAGTCAGATGCAGGCACACCTTATTGTGCGCATCACCGCAGCATTGCCTATCAGCCCGTCAGCGACCGCCGCAACCGCCGCGCAAGCTAATCTGAGCTGAAAAAGCAACGTATTGAGCCGGGTCCAAAGCCCGGCTTTTTACCGTTTGCGTGTCGTCTTGATCTGGCGCTTGTCGCTCTGGCCTGAGAACTAGTGTGTTTTAAAGGTTTGGCGGGTGACGGCACCCCAATATGGGTCCGTATAGTTTTCTTCCAAAAACTGACCTGAGGTGTAAGTGCTGATAACAGAACGCCAAAAGGCAATGGCCTGATCAGCGCCTTCAATCTGCTTGACCTGCCAGTTACCGGGCATTTGATCAAACAACGCAGCCGCAAAGCGCTGTCCCAATTTATGTCTGCGGAACACTGGCACCACGTAAAACTCGCAGACTTCAAAGTCGTGATGATCTTGCTGCCTGATTGCAGCTAACCCTGCGGGGAGGTCATCATTTAAAGCCAGATAGCCGGTGATGTTGCCTTCAAGGAGCGTGTCTTTGGCAAACAAACCATCCGCGTTTGGATGTTTGTGTGTGAGAGGTGAGAACTCTGCCTCATAGGCCTGACAGAGATTGTCGTAGATATGAGCGGTCGCTCGATCAACCGTCTTGATTATCATTTGTTATCCGCATTGTTTTTATTCTGCACCTCTGGAAGGGAGATGCAGTTTCACAATGCGTATATAGCAGAGATCAATTACCCAACAGCGAACTGGTCGTTGAAAGCGTATCCGGCGCCGCGAACGGTGCGGATCGGGTCTTTCATGCGGCCTTTGTTGATGGCTTTGCGCAGGCGGCCTACGTGGACGTCCACGGTGCGCTCATCTACGTAAACATCATGGCCCCAGACACCATCCAGCAGCTGTTCACGGGAGTAAACGCGGCCAGGTGCGCTCATGAGGAACTCCAGCAGGCGGTATTCTGTGGGGCCGAGGTGGATTTCGCGGCCTGTTCTGCGCACGCGGTGGGTTTCGCGGTCAAGCTCGATGTCGCCAGACTTGAGCATTGTGGAGACAACTTCTGGCAATGCACGGCGGAAGATCGCACGAACACGGGCCATAAGTTCCGGAACGGAGAACGGTTTGACGACATAATCGTCAGCCCCGGTTGCCAGACCGCGGATGCGCTCGGATTCTTCACCGCGCGCTGTCAGCATGATAATCGGCATGCGCTCGGTTTCTGAGCGTGCCCGCAAACGACGGCAGAGCTCGATGCCAGAGAGGCCCGGAAGCATCCAGTCCAGCAACAGCAGGTCTGGCTGGCTTTCCTGCAGCAGGACTTCCGCCTCATCTCCTCTTGCGCACACGTCAACAGTGTAGCCCTCTGCTTCAAGGTTATAGCGCAGCAGCAGGCTTAGCGGTTCTTCGTCTTCTACAATCAGTATCTTAGGCATATTAAAGTGCTCTCTTTGCACCTTCTCTTATAAAGCAATTGCGTGTGTTCTGCTCGTTATAAGTGAACACACTCTACACGGTTGTGCTCTGCGCCAGCTCGTCCGTCTTTGGACGATCTGTTGGAAGGTGGCTTCCGGAGATCATGTAGTAGATGTTTTCTGCGATATTGGTTGCATGATCACCGATGCGCTCAATATTCTTTGCGCAGAACAACAAGTGCGCGCACATGGTGATGGAGCGCGGGTCTTCCATCATGTAGGTGAGCAGCTGGCGGAACAGGCTGGTGTAAAGCGCATCCACTTCGTCATCGCGAACATGTACGCGCTGGACAACTTCAAGATCACCAGAGGTGTAGGCGTCCAGAACGGCTTTGAGCTGCTCAAGCGCCAGATCAGACATGTGCTCAACACCCACAGCGAGCTGCTTGTTGTTGAATTCGGATTCAATCGCCAGCGTCCGCTTGCCGATGTTCTTGGCCATGTCACCGACGCGCTCCAGATCGTTGGAGATGCGCATGGCGGCGATGATGTCGCGCAGATCGCTTGCCATTGGCTGACGGCGTGCGATCACGGAGATGCACAGCTCTTCCAGCTCGGCCTGCATGTTGTCCAGGCGCTGGTCGGCAGCGATGGTGCGGGTTGCCAGTTCGCGGTCCTGCCTCAGCAGTGCGGTCACAGCGTCATGAACAAGGGTTTCTGCCAGTCCGCCCATTTCAACGACACGTCCGGCCAGTTCTTTCAGCTCTTCATTGAAGGAAGAGACAATATGATCTTTCATCGGATATCTCCTTAGAGTACCGCTCTTTTATTCTTAACCAAAACGGCCTGTGATGTAGTCCTGCGTGCGCTGGTCTTTTGGGTTGGTGAAGATGTCGTTGGTCAACCCCTCTTCCACCAGATTACCCAGATGGAAGAACGCGGTGCGCTGGGATACACGTGCGGCCTGCTGCATGGAGTGGGTTACGATAACGATGGTGTAGTTCTGGCGCAGCTCGTCCATCAGCTCTTCCACTTTCGCGGTGGCAATCGGGTCGAGCGCAGAACACGGCTCATCCATCAGGATCACTTCCGGAGACACAGCGATTGCGCGCGCGATGCACAAGCGCTGCTGCTGGCCACCGGAAAGGCCTGTACCCGGCTCGTCTAGACGGTCTTTCACTTCTTCAAACAACCCTGCACGCTGCAGGGAACTTGCGACGATATCTTCCAGATCCGACTTGCCTTGTGCCAGACCGTGGATGCGTGGGCCGTAGGCCACGTTCTCGAAGATTGATTTCGGAAACGGGTTGGGCTTCTGGAACACCATGCCAACACGGGCCCGCAGTTCCACCACATCAATGCGCGGGTCGTAGACATCGTCATTGTCGAGGAGAATGTCGCCTTGCACGCGGCAGATGTCGATGGTGTCGTTCATGCGGTTCAGACAGCGCAGGAAGGTGGACTTGCCGCAACCAGACGGGCCGATCAGCGCTGTCACCTGATTTTTGCGGACATCCAGATCGACACCATGAAGGGCCTGCTTGTCGCCGTAAAACACTTTTACATCGCGGCCACGCATCTTGAGTGTTTCGCCTTCAGCTGAAACGGCTGGAGGGGCGCTCATTGTTGTATCCATTGCACTCTCGGTGTCTGTGGTCATTTCCAATGCCATGATCTTGCCTTTCAAATCACCAGCGGCGCTCAAAACGTTTACGAAGGACGATTGCGATTGCATTCATCGAGATCAGGAAGCCGAGCAGCACCATGATCGCGGCAGAGGTTTTCTGCTGGAAGGCAGGTTCGGGAAAGTCTGCCCACATGAAGATCTGAACTGGCAGCACGGTAGAGGGATCAACCGGACTTGCCGGGATATCTACAATGAAGGCCACCATGCCGATCATGAGAAGCGGTGCGGTCTCACCCAGTGCCTGTGCCATGCCGATGATGGTTCCGGTCAGGATGCCCGGCATTGCCAGTGGCAGCACATGATGGAACACGGCCTGCAAGCGGGAGGCTCCGACGCCGAGCGCGGCTTCGCGAATGCTTGGTGGCACGGCCTGAAGCGCTGCACGGGAGGCGATGATGATGGTTGGCAGAGTCATGAGCGCCAGCACCATACCGCCAACAACGGGCGCCGATCTCGGTAATCCGAAGACGTTAAGGAACACCGCCAGACCAAGCAAGCCGAACACGATGGACGGCACGGCTGCGAGGTTGTTGATGTTCACCTCAATCAGGTGTGTCCAGCGGTTCTTTGGTGCAAACTCTTCCAGATAGATTGCGGCAGACACACCAATTGGGAACGAGAGGGACAGGGTAACGAGCATGGTCCAGAAGGAACCAACGGCTGCGCCCCAAATGCCTGCCATCTCCGGCTCACGGCTTGCGCCGGACTTGAAGAAGATAGAGTTCCACTCGTTTGCAACAGTGCCTTTGGAGACCAGATAGTCGGTGTAGGCGATTTCTTTGTCTGAAAACTTGCGGAAACTTTCCGGCGTTTCCAGCTCTTCAATGCCCCACTGGCCAGCTGGTACGGCAGCATCCGTAGACAGCGGAATGAAGGCTGTTCCGGTGACGCTGGTTGGTGTCACCTTCTCCGCTTTAATGGTTCCGCCGTTCACCTCTACAAAGAAACTTGGCATGTTGGCGTTGAGTGTGCCGCCCGTGCCAATGTTGGCAAGGCGGCCCTGCAGAGTAACCAGTTCAGCTTTTTGCTTTTCCAGCGCACTCATGATCTTGACCAGAGCGGCTTTATTGCCTTCAACCTCAGAGGTCAGGCGCTGTGCAACGAGAGGGTCTTTCTCATTGGCCAAGCGGGTCTCCAAGCCTGCGATCTTGGTTTTCACGCTGATTTCTGATCGGCCACGCGCTTCGATCTTGCCTGTCAGAAGTTCGATTTCACGATCATAATAGGTCTTCAACGCCGCAAGGACCTGCTCAAACTCAGGCTTCTGCGCACTGATGGTCACCTGACCGTCCGTGCCGGAAACTGTTGCTGCGCTTGAGGTGGCGATCTCGGTTTTCTTTGTGATCAGACCTTTGACATAAAGGTCGGCAAAGTCGGAGAGCGGGATTGCAACCGGACCGGTCCCACCCAGTATGGATGGATCGGCTATTGCTTGCTTTTGCAGCGTGACATTGGCACCGGAGGACACCAGAGAATAAAGCACACGGCGGTTTTTACGGTCGGAAGCGAATGGCAATTCTGCCTTCAGTCCGTCGCGAATGATCTTGTTGTAGCTTGCGCCAGCCGGATTGGCAGGATCGACCTTTTCTGCGCTCAGATTGAGCGGTACACTTACGTAGTTGTAAGTGAAGGCAGGCAAGCCTGAGCCGACAATTGTGAAGAGCAGCAGAACCAGAAACGTTGCAGCCAGTGCGATGGCACCCATGCCGTAAGCTTTGAAGCGCGCTTCCATGCTGTAGCGCTTTTTCAGGCGTTTGCGAGCTTCGTCTGTCGTATGGACGCCGGAAGGAATGCCTTTGACACGCCCGTCAATGGCAGTACCGGCAGTGTCCTGAGCGATATCAATCATACTGTTCCCTATATTTCTTCACGACGCGCAGAGCGAAGATGTTCAGAGCAAGTGTGATGCAGAAGAGGAGAAGACCGAGTGCAAATGCTGCGAGTGTTTTCGCGCTGTCGAATTCCTGGTCACCGACCAGCAAGGTGACGATTTGCACGGTCACGGTTGTTACAGCTTCCAGCGGGTTTGCCGTTATGTTTGCGGCAAGCCCTGCAGCCATCACCACGATCATGGTTTCACCAATGGCGCGGGAGATAGCGAGGATGAGAGCGGACACGATGCCCGGAAGAGCGGCTGGCAGAACAACCCGGCGGATTGTTTCCGACTTGGTGGCACCAAGACCGGCAGAGCCATCGCGCAGTGACTGTGGTACCGCGTTGATCACATCGTCAGAAAGGGAGGAGACGAACGGAATGATCATAATGCCCATGACAAGGCCAGCTGCCAGCGCAGATTCTGAACTGACTGACAGGCCGATGCTTTCGCCCCAGCCACGGATAAAGGGTGCCACAGTCAGCGCCGCGAAGAAGCCGTAGACCACGGTTGGAATGCCAGCCAGAATTTCCAGAACCGGCTTTGCAATGGCGCGCACTGGCGTGCTTGCATAATCGGAGAGGTAAATTGCTGAGAGCAGACCAACGGGCGCGGCTACGAAAATAGCAATTGCTGTGATCAGCATGGTGCCAACCAGAAGCGGGATTGCACCGAAGATTTCTGTATTGGCTTCGCCGTGCTCGGCCCCTGCCCCTTCAAAGGCGCTTTGCGGGCTCCAGTGAGTGCCGAAGACGAAATCCAGAATTGGGATCTGGCGGAAGAACATCAAGCTTTCGAAGATAAGCGAGAGAACGATGCCAATGGTGGTGAAGATCGCGACAGCGGAGCACAGGATCAGCAGTGCCATGACGGTGCGCTCTACAAAATGACGGGCTCGCATTGTCGGTGTGATGGTGCGATTGCCGTACCACAGACCACCAGCAACCAAAGCGATGATCAGCGTTGTTTTAAGAATGAATGATGTTTGAGCAAGTGAGCTGAACACTTCAGCCGCCTGCTCTTTGCCGGCATCAGAGAAGGCCACGATGCCGCCGAATGCGATGGCGCGCGCGTCCCGCAAGAATGCCTGAAGTTCTGCTTTCGACAGTCCTGCAACACTCTCGGCCTTCGCGCTGATTACCATTGTATCAAGCAAGCGCGGCTCAACGATTGCCCATGCAATCAAAAGGACAAATGCTGGAAGAGCGGCCAGAATGGCCAGGTATCCACCATGGTAGCTTGGACGGGAATGCAGTGCAGAGAGCTGATGACCAGCAACCTGCATAGCCCGGAAACGCCCGTAGACATTAGCGGTTACGAAGACCAGTAGAAGAAGGGCAGCGTAAGTCCAGAACATTTGTTGTGTCGCCTTATCTGGCTTTAATTTTTGAAGGATGCAGGAAAGCGGTCAGCTGGACATGCTGACCGCTCTCTTAGCGTTTGCAATTAGAATGCAAGTGGTGTCAGCGCTGCTGCAGATTTGGAAACTGCTGCACGGTCAGCTGCTGGCATCGGGATCAGACCCTTGTCAGCCAGGTAACCTTCGTCACCCCATGTGTCTTCATTGGTGAACTCACCGAGGTATTCAGCGATACCTGGGATTACGCCAACGTGCTCTTTCTTGATGTAGAAGTACAAAGAGCGGGACACTGGGTAGTCGCCTGCAGCAATTGCATCAAATGTTGGTGCAACGCCTGCGATGTTTGCGCCCTGGATCTTGTCAGCGTTCTGATCAAGGAAGGAGAAACCGAAGATGCCGAGTGCATTCGGGTTCGCATCAAGCTTCTGAACGATCAGGTTGTCGTTCTCACCAGCTTCGATGTACGCACCATCTTCACGAACTTCGTGACACGCTTTTTTCTTCAGACCGAGGTCAGCAGCACCTGGTACCATTTTACAGCCGCCCTGCATTGCCAGCTCGGCAAATGCGTCACGGGTACCGGATGTTGGTGGAGGGCCAAGCACTTCGATCTTCGAGTTAGGAAGGGAAGGATCAATGTCTGCCCAGGTCTGGTATGGGTTTGCAACCAGTTTGCCGTCCACTGGAACTTCTTTCGCAAGCGCGAGGAAGATCTGAGCCAGTGTCAGGTCCAGCTGAGTGCCAGCCTTGGAGTTCGCAAGAACGATGCCGTCGAAACCGACAGTAACTTCTACTGGGGTTACGCCAGCTTCGTTACACTTCACCAGCTCCTTGCCCTTCATGCGGCGGGAAGCATTGGTGATGTCAGGAGTGTTTTCGCCAACGCCTTCACAGAAGAGCTTGATGCCGCCACCTGAACCAGTGGATTCAACAACTGGTGTTTTGAAGTTTGTCTTCTGACCAAACTGCTCAGCTACAGCTGTTGCAAATGGGAAAACAGTGGAAGAACCAACGATCTGAATCTGATCACGAGCCTGTGCGGAACCAGCAGCAATGGTACCTGCGAGAGCGAGCGCTGCAACGCTTGCGAATGCCTTGATTTTCACCTGAAGTCTCCTGGGAGTCTTGGTTTAAGAGCGCGTTGCGTTCATAATATTCACACAACGTGCTCTCATCTTTGCTTGAGCGAATTCTTTTCGTTTGATTGAAACCAATCAAACGGAACGCGCTCTAAACTGTTTAACTACGTTCACCTCACAGCGCCCCGGCTGCGAGCTGGCTGTAACCTAGCGTTTGGCTGTGATGGTTATATGAACGTTGCGTATCAGTTTTATGACATTGCAAGCATTTGAATTTATTAGATTATTTTAATCGATATCATTTTCATCATAAATAACAGCGCCGGGTATGAACACGCGGAAGCAGGCGCCTTCATCTGGTTTGCTCTCAATTTCCAGGCGAGCCCTGTGCCTTGTCAGAATGTGTTTTACGATGGCCAGACCGAGGCCTGTCCCCTTCATCTGACGGCTCGTGACCACGTCAACCCGATAGAAACGCTCGGTTAACCGCGGCAGGTGCTCAGGATCAATGCCCGGACCGAAGTCGCGGACCTCTGCAATCCAATGTGGTGTCTCGGTGGAATCAGGGTCGAGGCGGCATGTGACATCGACTCGGCCCCCGCTTGAGCCGTATTTCAGCGCGTTTTCGATGAGATTGCTGAAGACCTGTACGAGTTCGTCTTTCTCACCGCGAATCTCGGCAGGTTCCTCAGGCACATTCACATTCACCTCAACACCCGATTCTTTCGCGACCGGGAGCAAAGTTTCTACGGAATGACGCATGATCAGGCTGAGATCCACGAGGGTTTCCGGCTGCACGTGCACCTTCATCTCAATGCGGGACAGAGACAGAAGGTCGTCAATGAGGCGGCGCATGCGCTCTGCCTGATCCAGCATAATACCGAGGAACTGGTCCTGTGCCTTCGGGTCGCCCTTGGCTGGGCCCTGCAGAGTTTCAATGAAGCCTGTCAGTGATGCCAGCGGGGTGCGTAATTCATGGGAGGCGTTGGCGACAAAGTCAGCCCGCATCCGCTCCAGACGGCGGGCTTCGGTCAGGTCGCGAATGACAACGAGAATGAGACCCGGGCGTCCGCGAGGGACGGCGAGGTTTCCGCTGGAAACGGACCAGAGCGGCGCGATGTGCGCTTCCAGCCAGAGTTCCATCGGCACCTTCTCGGTCCAGTCGATGACTTCTGTAGAGCCACCATTGGAGACACGGTCCAGCGCTTCCAGCAGCGATGGCGCGCGGATACGGAAGGACAGAGGATCGCCAACTGCAATGGTGCCGAAGCGGCGCTGTGCAGCGAGGTTCACGTATTGAGTGGTGCCACGATAATCGACGACGAAGCACGGGTCTGGCAGGGCGTTGACGGCAGACTTCATGCCGCGGTCAACAATCTCGCTGGCTTCCTTGCGGCTGACACCGCTTGGTGCTTTGACCTTGGTGCGGCTTTTCATACCGCCGCCGATGACCAGAACAAAAATGAGGGCGTATGCGAAGAACGAGGCCCAGACGGGTACGTCGAAGGCTATGGAGAAGAGAGCAAAAATGCCGGCAGATGCCAGAAGGATCCAGCGCACATCAACGGGTTTGCGATAAACCGCACGCCGGTTGAGACCTAATCTCAACGGCTCCTGATTGGCCTGCTTTTCTTCCTTGTCGGTATCCAGGGACATACGTGCCACTCTCTAAACGCCGCTGTGCGTTTACGTTGTTTTTCTTTCAAGACTGGCCGAGAATTTAACAGGGCCAGCATGACATTCTCGCGACGGCGGCACCTCATTTCTTCAGTTTTCCCAACTGGAGATTGTCAAAGACGTAGCGAAACCAAGGATCTTAGAGGGCCTGCGCCCAAGGGCAAACAATGTTTATCCGCTGAGATCGTATCGACGAGTTGCTGCGGTTATATATTTAGCAGGTTTAACAAATCAAGCAGAAGAGAAGCTGAGGAATAATAATTAATCGGCAAACCTTCATTTGCGCCAGTGCAGACGTCATGCAACTATCATGTTTGGCGTCTAAAGCAGTTCGCATTTAAGTTGAAACACCTGAACTGCTTTATTCTTTGTTTTTGCGTATCTTTATCCGAAAATCGGTTTCCACTTTTCGGAGATACGCTGTAGTGCTCAATTGAAGTGCAGTGTCCTCCCCCTCTTACCTTTGGTAATTGTATTTAAATGGCCTGCGTCTTTAAATAGGTCTTGCGAGCGGTGTTCGGCATCTATGATTGGACCGCTTATGTGGGGTGTAACGAAGGGCGAACGATGGAAGAGATTCTCGAAAAGCTGGAAGCTGCGATTGCACAGGAGGATTGGGCGGTAGCGGAAAAGTACATTCTTCTCATGCTGGAGGAGGATGAGACCAACCCGAGCCTTTGGTACAACCTTGGCCTTGTGCGCCGCCGTGCGGGCAACAATGTGCAGGCCCTTGAGAATTTCGAGAAGACACTGGACCTCAATCCGCAACACAAAGGCGCGATGTTTGAACGGGCTGCGGCTTGTCTAGACATGGAGGATTTTGCCTCAGCGCTCAATGACTTTGCCGAGTTCACCGCCGCCTACCCTGATGATAGCGACGGATTGCTGAACCTTGCCCGCATCGCACTGCACATGGAGGTTCCGGACCTGGCCCTGCAAGCCTTCCAAAAGCGGGCCGAGCTGGAAAATGATGCTGAGAATATTCTTGGTGCAGCAGAAGCCATGCAGATGCAGGGCAATGATGAAGGCATCAATATGTTGCGACGATTGTTTGCCAACAATCCGCCTGTGCGCCCTGAATTGCTGAAAATTATGAGCCAGGGATCCTTCGGGCGCGTGCCATTGAACTCGAAAGCTATGCTTCCATAAGACGGCCTTTGACTGGCCTCTTAAGCCTCAACGGAGCGCTTGGCACGGACAGATTTGCGGTAGTGGCCCGGTTCTGCCTGTAGTTTGCCTTGTGTGTCCAGATGGGTTTCGAACTCGGCTTCATCCATCGGAGCGCAATCCAGCTCCAACGCCTCTCGCTTGAATGGGAAAGCTTGCGCGATCGGGGTGCCTGCTTTTAACGTGCCTTCGAATTTTGGGTCTTTCCAAAGCGCTGGAAAATGAACGAAGCCGCCTTTGAAGCGGTCACAATCCACCACACCTGCCAGTGTTCTGAACGGCAACTCTTCGCGATTAAGCGGATGGGTGAAGAGCAGTGAGATGCCTTCAGGGGCCTCGATGCTCCAGAAATTGTTGAGCTTGATGATGAAATCACCCGGATTCGTGCCCAGCGGAGCACCGGTTGCCTGTTCTGGCACATGCAGGCCGATGGGTGATCGGGTTTGTTGTGCTTTAGGTGAGACTGGCTTTGGCCAGTGCCATGAAAACTCGCCGCCTTTCATCGTCACATCACAGGGCAGCTTGAAGAGGATGCCCGTTGAAAAGCCGTCGATGATTGGTGGGCAGTGTTTGAGTGTGCGCACCTGTTCGCTGCCCAGCAACTCACTTTCAGCCGTTGAAGGGATATCTTTCAACCAGTCAGGCAGTGATGCCTTTGCTTCTACCGGCTCAGGAATATGTCCGTGAAGTTCTGGCAGGCAACGAAACTTGAGCTTCATGAAGGCTCCTAAATGCGTCTCTTAATCTGAAATCCAGCGCCCACTTCTCAGTGATACGCCTTAGAGTTTCACGATGGCAGTTTTCAGCTTGTTCAGGCAGTAGGCCCATCCGGCGCTGGAGTTCATGGCACGCAGGTACTCCCGCCAGCCGTCTCCGTAGCGCTCGAAATGACTATGCACCAGTTTGAGTTGCGTTCCACCCTCAACATCTGAAAACTGAATTGTGACGATGCCAGCTTTTAGCGGGTCTTCAATCAGCAGGCGCTTGGGCGAGATCTGCCAAGCAAGGACAATCTTGCTGCCCTCCTCCAGCTCCTGAATGGTGCCCCAATGCAAGCGCCTGCCGTCTTCCACATCTTCAAAACACGAACCGCCCACCAGTGGCTCGATGCCGAGTACACCCTCAGGTGCGAACCTGTATTCTGCGGGCCACCAGGCGTCGATTTTCTCCAGAAAGCACGCATAGGCGCTTTGAGTTGATGCAGGCAGAAGCACCTCTGCCTTGCATAGTGAAAATTGCTCCAAGACGCCCGTTTCGCCTGATGTCATCGCATCCCCCAATTACACTCAACCGCGTCCCTTCCTACGGCGAGCCATCACGTAGACTGTAGCAGCAATTATCGTAATTGCTACAAAGAGAACACCGATGACATTGATGACAGGGGATATGCCAAACCGCATGCGCGCCCCAATCTCCGTAACCAGTGTCCAGCTTGGGCCAATGGCAAAGAAGGTGGTGTTGTAGTTCTCAATAGACTGCAGGAACGAGATTGCAGCAGCTGTGAGAATGGTCGGCATGAGGAATGGCAGTGTGATCTTGCGGAACACAAAGAACGAGGAGGCTCCCAGATCCAACGCCGCTTCTTCCTGCACGATATCCTGCCGTTGCAGGCGTGCCATGAACATGAGCATGCAATAGGAGGCGATGAAGCTGGACTGCGCAATAGTTGCGGTCAGCAGGCCACCTTCCACCCCGAAGGCATCCCGCCAGAAGATGAGCGTGGTTGCCCCCAGCACGATGCCCGGAGTGAGCATGGGCGACACCAACACGGTGTAGAGGAACGTGGTGGCTTGGGATTGCAGGCGTGTGAGCAACAAAGCCCCAGCCAATCCAAGTGGGATTGAGATGACGATGACGCCCAGCGCGATAATCAGCGAATGCCATAACCCGTCTATGAAACGCTGATCCTCTGGCAGTGCACGAAACCAGTCCAGCGTGAAGCCTTGCCAGTCGATGACAGATGGAGTCGGCGATGCGTTGAAGGCTGCAATCACCATGAAGATCATGGGCAGGAACATGTAGGCGAAGAAGATCACCAGATAGCCATTGAGAATGGCAGCGGCCCAATCAATAGGAGATTTCACCTGTTCTTTCATGGCGCCGCTTTCAAGTGTTGTTGTTGTCATTTCGCGATGTCCCGAATGCCGACGCGGAAGACCCACATGTTGAACAGAATGAAGACGATACAGGCCACCAGCAATGCCAGCGAATAGGCGGCGCCCTGGTTCCAGCTGTCTGCCTCAAAGAAACGGCGATAAATCACCTGAGAGAACCAGTCAGGGTGCAGGCCACGGCCCACAGCACTTGGAACGGCGATAGAGCCCGCAGAGAGCATGAAGGTCATGATCGCGCCAACGGCAATACCGGGTTTGGCATGCGGGAGAACCACGCGCCAGTGAATACGCCATGTGGACGCGCCCAGATCCTTTGCCGCTTCGATCTGGTTTTTGTCGAGCGTATCAACCGTGTTGTAGATTGGGAAAACCATGAAGAGCACGTAGGCGTAGACCATTACGGTGAACACGGCACCATTGGAGGCGACAAAGCGGAAGCCTTCGCCAGCTTCCATGTTGATAATGCCCAGCAGATCCAGCAGACCATTGAGCACGCCTTGCTTTTCCAGGATCATAATCCACGAGAAGATGCGCAGCAGCTCGTTGATTGCGTAGGGGATCAGCAGGCCAAGCATCAGGATTGCGAGCTTGTTGCGGTTCGTGGTCATCGCAACGGCGTAGGCCACCGGGTAGCACAGCGCAAACGCCAGAATGGTCACACAGAGCGCATAGATGATGGTGGCAAGGAAGATTTGGAAATGCACAGAACTCATCATGGTGAAGTTCTTGAGCGAATAAGAGGTGTCCAAGCCGACAGCGTCTGTCGTGGATTTCTCGGTTATTTCCAGCGCAGCAATCTGGGTTTCTAGTTCACCCTTTTGCGCTAGTAACGGTGCTTCTTCGGCCTCAATTTCGGCAAGGCTGCGGTTTACCGCGCTTGTGTTGCCTGCTGATGGTGCGCCAAACGGGTTCAGGCCTGATGTATCGTTTGCTTCTGGTACTGACGGCGTTCCGAATGGATTGAGGCCGGTGGTATCATCAGAGGGTGACGGTGTACCAAACGGATTGAGTGCGGAGGCACTGTCTTGCTGGGGAGCAGTAGACGTGCCAGCAATCAGATCTTCTTTTTCAGCCTGAAGCTCTACCAGTCTGGTGTTGATCTGGAACACGTCTTCATAGGCGCGGTCAATTTCCAGAGCCAGCGTTGCAGCCGCTCCGCCCCTGTCTTCATAGGTGAAGGCGCGGTCGATCATGGATATTTGTGGCAGCACAATCAGCACCACAATCCAGATCGCAGCCAGGCCTATAAAGAGTGAGGTCAGGCCTTTGCCATAACTCTTGATCAGACTATTCACTGGCCAGCTCTCCCGGACGCATCACAACGGCATCTTGCGCGGCAAACCAGAGTTTCTGGTCTGCGCCCAGAGGCTGGTGGGTCTGCTCAACATTGGTCACATGGATTGCGACGGGCTGGTCCCCTGCCCGCATATGGAGGTTCACAAAAGGGCCTTCCATGTCGCGGCGCTCCAGAATTGCGGAGAGGCCGTTTTGCTGGCCCTGCTTTTCTTCCAGGGTCATTCGCTCAGGACGCACGAAGAGGATGGCCTCCTCTCCTTCATTCAAGCCGTGTGCGTTCTGGCCAAAGAGCTTGCCTTGCGATGTTTCCAGAATTGCGAAGTCACCTTCTTTGCCAATGACTTTGCCTTTGAAGATGTTCTGCTCACCCACAAAGCTTGCCACAAATGGCGTTTTGGGGTGCGCGTAAATCTCGTCAGAGGTGGCGACCTGTTCCACCACGCCTTTGTTCATGACCGCAACACGGTCTGACATGGTCAGTGCTTCACCCTGATCGTGCGTGATGTAGATGAAGGTTACACCCGTTTTACGCTGCAGGTCTTTCAGTTCAGCGCGCATGTGCTGGCGAAGTTTGAGATCAAGTGCGGAGAGCGGCTCATCGAGCAGGAGCACAGAGGGCTCAACTGCAAGGGCGCGGGCAATGGCAACGCGCTGGCGCTGTCCGCCTGATAATGCTGTTGGCAGTTTGTCGCCCTGACCATCCAGCGCGACCAGAGACAAAAGCTCCTGCGCCTTTTCCAGCCGGGTCTTCTTTGCGATGCCGCGTGCTTCCAGACCGAAGGCAATGTTGTCTCGTACGCTCATGAGCGGAAACAGCGCAAGGTTCTGAAAGATCAGAGCGGTTGGTCTGGCGTTTGCACGGATGCCGGACATGTCTTTTTCGCCGATCACAACACGGCCCTGTGAGGGAGTAAGAAAGCCGGAGATCATGCGCAAAATGGTTGTTTTGCCACAACCAGACGGGCCGAGGATGGAGAAAAACTCACCAGCGTTGATCTTAAGGTCAGTGGGCTGGACGGCGACGAAATCGCCAAATTTCATGGAGAGGTTTTCAAGAATTACATCATTGCCGTGCATGAAGTGCCTATTGCTTCGCTTCAATCTCTTAAAGATTGGAAATTCAGAGGTTTTCTGCGTGCCTGACATTTTGACCAGTGCACAGTCCGTGCTCGCAAGGTGCGCAGTTTTGCTGCTGCATTTCTTAGGAGCGGATGTGCAAAGCGCGGCTGATGCCGCGCTTTGCTTTCAACACCCTTAAGCGTTGGTGATCTTGTCAACGTATTCCTGACGCAGCGGAGCGAACCACGGCGTATCTGCCGGGTACCACCACAGGTTCGCCAGCGTGTCGTTGTTGTAGATTTCCAGGAACTGCTTCTTGTAGGTTTCGCCTGCATGGTTTGCAGCACCAACAACAGCGGAGTTGTAACCGGTGTTTGAGCTGAACATGCCTGCCATTTGCGGGTCAAGCATGGCGTTGATGAAGGCGTAGGCCTGTTCTGTGTTGGCCGCGCCGCTTGGAATGCCCATGGAATCCATCCAGGTCATACCGCCTTCTTTTGGCATGCGGTACTTCCATTTTGCATCTTCACGGCTGAGCAGCAGACCGGTTGTGTCCCATGTCTGACCGATAGACGCGCCAGCCTGTTTGAAGGCGTTTGTTGCTTCGGTTGCGTTGTTCCAGAACGCAGCAATATTTTCTTTGCGCTCAATGATGAACTTGGCCACTTCGTCCCAAACGCGGCGGGCGTCTTCCTCGGTCTTGTAAACATCGAGCATACGGTCAGATTTCACTTTGCCGATTGCATCGAGGTATAGGCCGGTGCCGATCAGAGCGGATTTCTGGCGGAAGGCAGCCTTGCCTTTTGCTTCCGGTGCCCAGAGGGAGCCGAAGGAAACTTCGTCGTTTGAGAGCGGGAACACGGAGCTGTCGAAGGTGATTGCCTCTGTGCCCCAGTCGAATGGCAGCAGCATGCGCTTGCCGCGGTAGGTGCCGCCCAGCTTCACGCTGTCGCGCAGCATGGAAGGCACAACAGCATCAACCTTGAGCTTGCTCTCATCGAGAGGTGCCAGCAGGTCATCCGGATAGTAATTGGCACCGTTGGTGATGGACGGGAAGATTACGTCAAAGCCCTTGCCACCAGCTGCTTTCAGCTTCTGCTCAGCTTCATCGTTGGAACCAAAGGTGGACAGGTTGATCTTGATGCCTGTGTCACCTTCAAACTTCTTGATCATGTTGTCCTGAACGTAATCGCCCCATGCGAACACATTCACCTGACCAGAAGATGCCAGCGCATCAGAGGCCTTCAAAATTGCAGGAGCAGCAATCGCAGCAGCGGAGGCTGCGGCAGTGCCTTTTATAACCGAACGACGAGAGATAGACATTTACGGACCCTCAAGAGACAAAGAATTCTTAATAGCAACCGAGGCGCGATACTTAGAATCGGCGCCCCTCCGGTTCCATCACCTAGGCAGCTAACTGCAACCTGTGACAGACCCATGACAATTTACGTATATTAACTTATGGAGCGTAGCTCATTATTAGCGGGCTAGGCAATATTGTATTTATATTTCTATAGGTTGACCTGAAAACTCTAGGTAATTTCAATCTGTTATTTATTTGGCAAACTAAAAAGGGAGCACCTTTTCAGGTACTCCCTTTCAATTGTCGAAGGCTACAGGCTCTATCAGACGCTTGCGTGCGCTCTTTGCCGGCGACGCCGCATAACGACGCCATACTGCGGAGCAAACAACATGGCAAGCACCTGCTGCAGACCAGCGACAACCGCAATCATACCGGCTGCGGACACGGAGAATTCATAGCCAAGCAGGCCCGGACCGAACGCTGCCAGCAGGTAACCAAACAGGCCAGCGGACAGGGATGCGATGCCGGAGATGAAGAGCTGGACTTTCAGATTATCTGTCAGCATGCGAGCCGTTGCTGCCGGGCAGATAAACATAGCAATCACAAGGATCGACCCTACAGCTGTAAATGCAGCAACAGCAGCGATTGCCACCATGACAATGAGTGAAAGGCCAAGCCATTTAGGCGAAAAGCCCAGGCTTGCAGAGAGCAACGGGTCAAAGCTGGAGATCTTCAACTCTTTGAAGAACAGCACGATAAACACGATCACCAGCATGTTAACAACAAACAGCTGCTTGATGCTTTCCGGTAGGGTCATGAGCACCTGCCAGTTCCACAGGTCTGAGAGGGAATAGGCGTCCAGCCAGATTGCACTTTCCAGATTGCCGTAGAGCGCGTGCTCCACATCCAGATGGACGCCAGCGGTCCCGGTTTGCTCCAGAATCACAACGCCTGCTGCGAACATGGTGGTGAACACCACGCCCATGGCTGCCCCCGGTTCCACATTGCCGATACGCCGGATCAGCTCAATCAGGAGGACTGCAAAGATTGCAGCTCCCCCTGCTCCGAGCATCATGGCCCAGGAGCTGGTCTCATGGGTGAACAGGAAGCCGATCACGATACCTGGCAGAACCACGTGGGAGATTGCATCGCCCATGAGCGCCTGCTTGCGCAGAACGAGGAAGTTGCCAAGAAGACCGCAGGCGAGTGCTGCCAGAGATCCGAGCAGGATGCTTGGGAGGTCAAATTGCAGGAAAATATCCATCAGACTGCTCCTCCTTTGCTTGTTTCACCACCGCGCACAACATGCGGGCTTAGTTCCTGTTCCAGCACCCTGACTGTGTCAGCCGGCAAAACTTCTCCGATTGGCTTCAGAGACCAGTCTGCCAGTGCATGGGATTCTTCTGGGTGCATTTCGCGGTAGAGGTTCCAGAGCTTCTGGTCCCGCTCAATGAGACGCGCCTCAGACTGACCTTTGACCGTTGGTTGACCGTCACCGCCCATGAATCCGCCGCGGCGGAGGATGGAGCGGGTGAGAGGTTCCAGCACTGGTTCATCGTGTGCGATGGCAAGCAAACCCTGACGCAAGTGCACGATGCGTTGGAAACGATAGTGCTTGAGCGCAGCTGCCAGAATGCCTCTGACAGGCGAGATCAGCAGGGAAACTACAAAGAAACTGAAGAGCACCAGCACGATCAAACCGCCTGTTGGCATGTTTGGTGCACTGGCTGAGAGAGCAGCTCCGATGTAGCTTCCCGAGGCGCCAATACCTGCTGCAATGGCAACCAACACCGGCACGCGGTCTGTCCAGAAACGGGCAGCCACAGGTGGGATGATTGCCAAAGCAATAATGAGAACGAGGCCGACTGTTTTAAGGCCGATCACCACAATGCCCAGCAAAAGCAGAAGCAGTGTGCGGTCCAGCCAGCGCACGTTGTAGCCACAGGCTGCTGCAAAGCTTTCGTCAAAGCACAGCAGTGAGAATTCTTTCATGCGCAGCACAACGGCAAGGCCAACGAGTGCTGCTGCCACTGAGATGGTCAGCGCTTCAGACTTGAGCATGCCGGAGGTTGCACCAAGCAGGAAGCCTTCCAGACCCGCCTGCCCTGCAATTGACATGGACTGGATGATCGTCAGCAGCACCATACCCACGGCAAAGAAGGTGGAGAGTACGGTGCCGATGGCTGCATCTTCTGTGAGGCGGGTGTGGGTTTTGATCCAATCTACGGCGAGAACGCCAATACCAGCAGACAAGGCCGCACCAAACAGGAGCACTGGCAGGGAGCGACCTGAATCGAAGTAAACCTGTGCGATGATGAAGGCGAGCGCGACGCCGGGAAGTGTTGCGTGACTGACGGCGTCCGAGATCAGTGTCCGCTTTCTGAGCAAAACAAAGACACCGATGGCACCACTGGCCGCCCCCAGAAGGGCTGCGCCGATGCAAACCAGCGCTGTGTTGTAGCCTGCGGACAAAGTAAGGGCGGCAAAGAACTGTTCCATGACGTTGCCTTACGCGTTTGAGGCTTCAGAGAGACCATCCAGCTGCGTGCTGGCAAGGCGTCCGCCATACGCTTTTTGCAGGTTCTCAGCGGTGAAGGTTGTCTCCACCGGGCCGTCTGCCACGTGCTGCCCATTGAGCAGCAGAATATGAGAGTAGTAATCACGCACGGTTTCAAGATCGTGGTGCACCACAAGAACGGTCTTACCATCTGCTACCAGCTGGCGGAGCACGGCCACGATTGCTTTTTCTGTTGCAGCATCCACACCGGCGAAAGGTTCGTCCATGAGATAGACTTCAGAATCCTGCGCCAGAGCTCTTGCAAGGAACACACGCTGCTGCTGGCCACCGGAGAGCTGACCGATCTGACGGTTTGCAAAGTCCTGCATGCCAACGGATTTCAAACAGTCCATCGCCTTTTGACGGTGCTTGCGGGATGGCCAACGGAACCAGCCGATTTGCCCGTAAAGGCCCATCAGAACCACATCAATGGCCGTTGCCGGAAAATCCCAATCCACGGCTGAGCGCTGCGGAACGTAGGCGATGCGTTTGAGGACCTTTTCAATTGGCGCACCAAAGACTTTGGTGTCACCAGAGAGTTTCGGGATCAGGCCAAGAGCTGCTTTCAGGAATGTGGACTTGCCAGCGCCATTGGGGCCAATGATGGCTGTCAGGCATCCCTTTGGAGCTGAGTACGACACGCCCCAAAGCACAGGTTTGTGGTGGTAAGCGACCGTCATGCCCTGCACGGTGAACGGCAGGTCCTGCGGGTTCACAGTTTTTGAGCTTTCGGTGTCATGCAACAAGTGCAGACCGGAGGAACTTCTATCATGCATCTTAGTGACCTGCTCCAAGTTTACCCTGCATACCCTGAGCAGGTGCTTCTCCACCCAGAGCGCGTGTAATCGAGGTCATGTTGTGGTCGATCATACCGATATACGTTCCTTCATAGGTATTGGACTGGCCCATCGCATCTGAGAAGAGCTCGCCGCCGACCTCGACCTTGTGGCCTTTGGCTGCGGCACCTTCGACCAGCGCACGTATGTTTCGCTCTGATACTGACGATTCAACAAACACTGCTGTGACTTTGCGGTCGACGAGAAGGTCAACCAGTGTCTCAATCCGCTGCAAACCAGCTTCTGAGTTGGTGGAGATGCCCTGAATGCCAACCACTTCCAAATTGAAGTCTCGGCCAAGATAGGTGAACGCATCATGCGCTGTTACAAGAACACGGCGCTCCTGCGGTACCGTCTGGAGGATCTTATCGCCATAATTTGCCAGCTCCTGCACCTGCGCCAGATAGGCTGCTGCGTTGTCGCGATAGTCCTGCTCATTTTCAGGGTCCATGGAGACGAAGGCTTCGGTCACACCATTGATCGCGCCTTGCCAAAGGGTCGGGCTCATCCAGACGTGCGGGTCATAGCGACCAGCGTATGCGGTTGAACCTTCCAGCTTGGCAGAGTCGATGGTTTCACCGATGAAGAAGACAGGTTTACGTTTTTGAAGCTTCAGCAGCAGATCTTCCATCTGCGCTTCCAGAAACAAACCGTTTGCGAAAATCGCATCTGCGCGGCCCATCTTCACCACGTCAGAGCGGGTCTGGCGGTAGGAGTGCGGATCAATGCCTGTTCCCATTAGCGCTTCCACAGTGACGTTGTCACCGCCAACGGCACGCACAGCGTCAGCAACCATGCCCACTGTGGCAACCGCATTGATCGGAGCCTTTGCAAGTGCCGCTGACAGGCTGGAAAAGCCTGCGAGAACCATCACTGTCACTGCAAACACAGCAGCTTTGAAGTAGCGCATAAAATCCAACTTTCTAAAACGACTAGAGCAAACTTTCAGGCTCTTCATCTTTCGCAGTTCTCCGACCCAGCCACTTTGTTCCTGGCCAATATCTTCGCCCTGAGCTCTTTAAATAAAGATACCATCAGAATTTCTGCGGGCATCCTGTTTCTTCCTGCAGTCTAGTTGCAACTCATTCTTAATTGCAATATAAAAATGAAAGTTTCTGAAAATCGGTATTTTGCCGCCTCTTGGATGAACTGTGGGACGTGAGCAGAAAGTCGACCATCAATCAGGCCTAGTTGCCATTGCCTCTTATTTGCCAAAGGCTTATTTATAAGAGCAATGGGAGAGACCTGACATGAGCAAGATGGACTTCAATCGCGAATTTGATGCACGACACGGTGAGCTTGTTGCGATCACCGATGAGCTGTCGCGCGTAACCTGCAATAACCCGAGTGCCCTAACGTTTGCAGGAACTAACACTTTCCTTGTTGGTAAAAACGAGGTTGTTGTCATCGATCCGGGCCCGATGGATCTGGAGCATCTGGACGCTTTGATGAAGGCCATTGATGGCCGGCCCGTGAAGGCCATTCTCGTCAGCCACACCCATGTGGATCACTCCCCACTTGCCGGCCCTTTGAAGGAAAAGACGGGTGCTCCTGTGATGGGGTGCGGACCTCACAAACGAGCTGTTTCATTTTCTGATATGGCAGAAACGCCAATGGATGCGAGCTCTCAGAAGGACTTTGTGCCCGACGACGAGCTGGAAGATGGCACCAAAATCTCTGTTGATGGTGTGACAATTGAAGTGGTTGCAACGCCGGGACACACAGAGAATCACCTGTCTTTCGCCCTTCCTGAGCAAGGTGTGATGCTGCCCGGTGATCACGTGATGGCCTGGTCGACCACCATTGTGGCGCCGCCAGACGGGTCCATGAACGCCTATATGAAGTCACTGGACAAGCTCATGGCGCGCAGTGAAACCCGCTACTTCCCGTCTCATGGCGGCGAGGTAAACAACCCGAAGGTCTTTCTCCCCCAGTTGAAGCAGCATCGTCAGATGCGCTCCGATGCTATTCTTGAGCGTTTGCGTGCGGGGGATGATGAGGTCATGACCATGGTGAAAGCCATTTACACAGATGTGGACCCAAAGCTGCATGGGGCAGCGGCGCTCAATGTTCTTGCACAACTGGATGATCTCATCGCTCAAGGGGTTGTCATGTGCGATGCGAAGGTTACACTCTCCGCAAAATTCACGTTGCGTGAGCTGACATAGCTCAGCTTACACACTGTCAGGACACCCCAGAGAAACCGATCTCTCCAACACTTAGAGACGTAATGACCAGTATTTTTGACCAGAAGATCGATCGCAGAAACACTCATTCTCTTAAATGGGATGAGATGGAAAGTCGCTATGGCATCAGTCCTGATGACGGTTTGCCGATGTGGGTTGCAGATATGGATTTCCGCCCACCGCAAGCCGTGAACGACATGGTTGCCCGCGCTGCGGAGCACGGCATTAACGGCTATTACGGTAATGATGCGCCTTACAAAGAGGCTGTCATTTCCTGGATGAAGCGTCGTCACCAGTTCGATGTCTCTCCAGACTGGATCACAACAGTGCCGGGTGTTGTGGCTGGTTACTCCATGGCTATTCAGGCGTTTTCTGAGGAAGGTGATGGCGTCCTGGTGTTCTCACCAGTTTACCACGCATTTGGCCGCGCTGTGCGGGACAACAACCGCCGCCTTGTAGAAAGCCAGCTGATTGAGCGTGATGGTGCTTATTACATGGACTTCGACAATCTGGCTGATCAGGTTGATGAACGCACCAAGATCCTGTTGCTGTGCAGCCCTCACAACCCGGGTGGCCGTGTTTGGACTGCAGAGGAACTGACCCGCATTTGCGAGTTCTGCCTTGAGCACAACATCTTGATCATCTCTGATGAGATCCACCACGATCTCATTCTGGATGGCTCCAAGCATGTGGTCACCTCGACCCTGTCTGAGGCGATTGCAGAGCGGACGATTACATTTACATCTGCCTCCAAGACCTTCAATCTGGCCGGTTTTGCGACAGCTGCGTGCATCATCAGCAACAAAGAGCTGCGTGATCAAATCCGCAAGGTCTTTACTGCTTGTGGAGTTCACGCCACCCCGCTCGGCTCGCAGGCCACAACTGAGGCTTACAACCATGGCGATGAATGGCTCACTGAGGCTTGCGATTACATTGCGGCTAATCAAGAGCTGCTGATTGAGGGGCTGGAAGCTGCTATCCCCGGCGCTAAAGTGATGCGCATGGCGAGCACCTATTTGCAGTGGGTCGACTTTAAAAATGTTGACCTGCCGTTTGATGAGATCGTCGCTCGAATCCAGAAGCAGGCGAAGGTCGCTGTCAACATCGGCAGCACATTTGGAAAAGGCGGAGAAACGTTCCTGCGGTTCAATCTGGCCTGTCCAAAATCGACCGTTGAAGAGGCTATCAAACGTTTGGAGGATGTTTTTGCAGATCTTCGCATCCAAACAAACGCTTGATTTCAAAGCTATATTTTGAGTTATCAAAGATACGCCCATTTCTGGGCGTATTTTTTTGTGGGGGCGTGACAATTATCACACACACATGCTATAAAATGAGTCATATTGAATTTACAGAGTTCAACGGCTTCCCCGGCTTCAGAACTCTCTGAGTTTCGCGATAGCCTTAAAGCGGTACTCGTTGTTCACGCAAGCTTTCATAACCAGTGCTTCCCCGGCGCTGGTTATGTCGTTTCTGGGCCTGCTTTTATCTCCGGATCATACTCTACCAAACTGGCAGCAGCTCCTTTGACAGGTGCAGGCAGTTTACTGTGCAGGCTTTTGTGAGGGAATTGGCGCGGTCCCACGCTCTTTCAACATGGATGCAATTGAAGGTGGCAGTTCTAGCGGAGCTTCCAGCAGTGGCACGCTCTCTGAGATTGTTAGCCGAGGCGGCTCCTCAGCCTCGTCCTGCAGGACCAGCTCTGGCTCTTCAACCCGGGCTGTGATGCCGTAGTTTTGCAAGAGCACTTTATCCAGACTTGCCAGAAATCCTCTTATACGGCGGGCATTGGTGCCAAAATCATGACTGCCGAAGCGGGACGCAGAGCGGATATCCAAAAGTGTACCGACCCTATCCGGCTGGATGCGAATGGCGACATCATCCTTCAAAGAGAAGTATGGCATGCGTGCTTCCATGAGCAGGTAGGTGGGCTCGTCCGGGAAACCCGCGGGTAACTCGTAAATCACCTTCCACCCCATGCTGGAGGCGACGCTGGAAACAGCGTTATGCAGCTCAGGAGGAGGCAGGCGGAACCGGCGCGGGACGATGTCTGGATAGCTGGCCTTTTGCATGAGCTGCTTGTCCTGCCCGATTTCATCATCAATACGATCTCCGGCAATCAGCGCAGGCGGCTCATCCATATCTGTTGAGACATCATTGAGTGGCGGGAACAGGTAGAGCCCCAGTGTGGCGATGAAAAGCGGGGCGAGGACGATGGCACCATAAAACGTGCCCAGAAAGCTGTTGCCAAACCCTTTGCCGCCGTTGTTCCACAGATCAACCACGGCCATGGCGGCCAGCACAATGGCAGCAGCCCCCATGAAAAAGCCGATCACGAAGAGAACGAGCAGCACCTCTGTGTTGAACAGCTCGAAGTAATGGCCTGCAACGGAGAGAATAAGAAACGGAATCGCAATTGCGCCGATACGACGACTGCGCAAGGCAGTGCGGGAATGTCTTAAGGGCAATTGCAGGGTCATTCTATCCCACTCTCTTCAATCTGCAGCTCAGAGTTTAACGTAACCATTCAGCATGAAGGTTACAGCTCTTTACTTTACGATACCAGATACTAGCAGTTCAGAATTACCGAGGGTTGAATACTGCTATTATTTTCGCGCAGATTTTAGGAGAGGGAGTTGCGGCGGATGAACCGCCGCATTCAGGAGACGCTATTAAGCAGCAGCGCCCTCGCCTGTCGCCTTCAGGCCAACCAGGTTCACAAGATCAGTCAGGCTGTCGAGCAGGTGATCACAATGGTCCTTCAGCTCTTCAGCGGTCAAAGCGCCGGTTGTTACGGCGACCCGCACCATGCCCGCGTTTTGGGCTGCATGCATATCGTGAAGGCTGTCACCCACCATGGCGATGTGCTGAGGCTCGATACCTGTGTGCTCTGCAAATCCAAAAAGCTGGCCCGGTTCTGGTTTTTCACCATGTCCGCTGTCGTAGCCCACAACGAAAGTGAAGTAGTCGAGAATACCAAGGCGCTTCAGCTGTGCAACGGCACTTGCTTCTGTGCCATTTGTCGCCAGACCGATCGGCAAACCAGCTGCAGCCAGAGCCTTGATCGATGATGCTGTATCATCAAATGCTGCAACACAGTCTGCCGCATGGTCCAGGATAAGGTCTTCAATACGGTCCAGGAACGCGCGGTTAAACTCAACACCAAGATGATTGGCCCATGGTTCGCTGTAATCGCTTGGCGGATTGGTCAGAATTGGGCTACCTGGTTGGCAGGCACAGCTGGCGTAATCAAACTTCACGAGATGGCCAAGCTCAGTGGCCAGTTTCAGATTTCCATCTGCCAGGTCCATCAGAACATGTTGGAGCACCGTGCCCCATGTCCTATTGAAATCAATGAGAGTTCCATCGCGATCAAACAGTACGGCGCGCACGTTCATTGTCATTTTCCTTCAGCGCATATGACGGTTTATATGGGAGACCGTCGTCGGGCGATTACCCGAGCAGAATAGTTCTTATGCAAGCGGCTCAATCTACGCACTTATACAGAGCATTACGAGCACCAATCACTATGAGCGATGCTAATCATTCGGCCACAAGCTTCTTGGCACACTAAATACACAGTTTTTTGTCAGTTTCGCAGTCTGGGAAATCGCGGCCAAATGTCACTCAAAATAGCCTGATACATTAATGGTTTAGTCGCGATAATTTTAACTAGCTCACAACCTGAGATCCTATCCTTTTGTATAATAATAATAATTTCCGGAAAGCCTGCTGAGCAATTAGTTAACGTCATGTTTCATGCATTCAAATTGCTGAGTTTATTGGGAAATTCCCCCCTCGAAATTAGATTGGCTTTTTTAGTTTTTTTGGCGCTAACATATTCATGCCCGATTTGAGTATCACTCCTGCATATGAGCTGACGCTTATATCGGGTTATCCGGCTACTCATTCCGGATAAGCATCGCGATTTCTGCAACACAACTTGTCCCAAGGGGACGGACTAAAATGGCCTTCGGAACGACTGAGCAACAAAAGAAAAACGCTAAACCTGATCTGGACAAACTTTATCGTCCAGTGGGCATTCAGGCTGTCAATGCTGCGAACTGCTGTAACGGCAAGCAGAAAGAGGCATATCAGCCTAAGGTTCAGGAAGAATATCCTCTTCCGACGGACTGATGCGTCAGGGCTACAAATCAGAGATTCCAGCTTGTTTTTCAAGAACTGAATTGCTTGATTATGTATTCCAATCACATTGATGACTGCTTCAATGCGTAAGCCACGCCTTATTAGGGCATGGCTTTACAGAGACTTGATGACCTGAACGGGCGTCTGGTTATCTGAACAAAGAAGGCGACCCGCAGGATTGCGAGCCGCCTTATTTCTTGCCGAGCCTGTAGAAGCATCAACCGTTATGTCTTCTGCATGACGATCCCACGGCCCTGCCCCATATCTAATTTTGCTTTCAATAGCGGCTCATGTTCTAGCGCTGATAAATGACCAAGCGCACCATGTTTGTGATGCGCTCTGCCTTCATCTGAAATGCATTATGGATACAGACGTACCTTATCCCACTGGTCTTCTGCACTGTCTCTTTTGAAGACAAATCTGTCATGTAGGCGGAAGGCACGATCGTGCCAGAATTCGATTTCCAATGGTTGCAAAATGCAACCGCTCCAATACCCAGGACGCGGAATATCACCAACAGCATATTTAGCAGCGTATTTGGCAACTTCTTTTTCAAGCGCGAAGCGGCTTTCCAATGGGCGGGATTGTTTGGACGCCCACGCACCAATGCGGCTTTTTCGTGGCCGTGAGTTGTAGTATTCGTCAGCCTGGTCTTCAGTTACGTGGATAACATTGCCACGTACCCGGACTTGCCTGCGCAAGCTTTTCCAGTGAAAACACAAAGCAACCTTAGGGTGAGCAAGAATTTCGCGGCCTTTTGTGCTTTCAAAGTTTGTATAAAACACAAAACCCTGTGGACTGTAACCTTTAAGGAGTAACATCCGTACATTGGGCATGCCATTCTCATCTACAGTCGCAACTGACATGGCATTAGGATCATTGGGCTCGCTCTTTTCTGCAAGCGCAAGCCATTCACCAAATAGTTGAAAAGGAACCTCTACGCTTTCAGAGTAACTATTTGTAAACTTTTCTTCCAGATTTTGGATGTCACCATTCATAGTTAATAGTCCCTTTAGGATCCTCACACTGTGGATGAACCGGAATTCGTTAAAACAACGGATTCAACCTGAGGCTCTAGTAGTAATATGGCAGTTTTGTATAGCAAGAAAACCCGTTTACGCCAGTCGTGTTCTGTCTCGGCTGCGCTCTTGCTGACACTTCCTGCCTGCACTCAAATGTCCATATCTGTGAACAACAGTGAGTATCAAGAACCTCTGAACCTGACAGAAGCAGTTGATACCAAGCAAAAGGTCGCGGATAGCGAGATTCATCGCACCGACCGTACGGTTATTACGAATACCATTGAGGAAGCTCTGAACGAGAGCGGGCAAACCAAGCACCGGTTTGCACCTATGGCCTGGACCAATCCTGTCAGCGGCAATAGCGGCACAATCACCTCTCTCATGTCTGTTGATAAAACAGAAAGCATTGCGGGTTGTACCGATTTTGTGACCAGCGCGAACACTGTTGGCGGTGTCAGAGCCTATCAGGGGCGCAGCTGCCCGGATACCAATCGTAAAATGAAGATTGTCCAGCTTGCTCCGTTCCAAACCGATGCAACTGTCACTGAATAACTCTTCCTCGCTTCAGTTTCGCAAATGCGACGTGTCCTACTAGATTAAAACCACTGAAATACTCACGTCTGATTAGCTAAGTTCGGCTACGGCTGCTTGCGCCCCATCGAACTCAAGGTTATGTAATGGGTGAGTTATAAACTGCCCTTATTTCAATTTGATGGATGACGATGAGAGATCCCTATTCTGTTCTTGGTGTTAGCAAAAATGCCAGTGAGGCAGAGATCAAGAAAGCGTTTCGCAAACTGGCCAAACAGTTCCACCCAGACCAGAATGCAGACAATCCAAAGGCTAAGGAGCGCTTCTCTGAAGCGAACCAAGCCTATGAAATTTTGGGCGACAAAGATAAGCGCGGACAGTTTGATCGCGGTGAGATAGACGCGGATGGCAAACCCAAGTTTTATGGCGGCCCGGGTGGCGGCGGTGGCTTCGAAGGTTTCCGTAATTCAGGGCGTCGTGGTGGTTTCCGGTTTGAGCAGGGCTTTGGCGAAGGCCACGGCGGTGCCGGCGGCCCTCAGGATGCTGGCGGTTTTGACGATATCCTCAATGATATTCTTGGTGGCTTTGGCGGCGGCAAACGCCGCAGCGCAGGCGGTGGAGAATCTCATTTCCATGCTGGCCCTACCAAGGGAGCTGATGCCAACCTCATTGCACGGGTGACACTTGAAGACCTTGCCCACCATGGCAAGGTTCAGGTGAAGCTGCCAAGCGGCAAGACTGTGAATGTAAAAATTCCGGCTGGCACGCAGAGCGGCGACAAGATCCGCCTGAAAGGGCAAGGTTTTGCCTCTGCCAAGAGTGGTCAGGCTGGGGATGCGCTGGTGGAAGTTCGCATTTCCACACACAAGCTCTTCAAAGTGGATGGAGAGGATGTTCGTGTAGATGTCCCCCTCACCCTTTATGAAGCCGTTCTTGGTGGCAAAGTACGCATTCCAACTCTCAGTGGTGCGGTTAACCTGACAATTCCTGCCAACACCAGCAGCGGAAAGACCATGCGCCTGAAAGGCAAGGGTCTGCCGAAGAAAGAAGGCGGTCACGGTGACCTTCTTGTTGGGCTTGAGATTGTCTTGCCAGAACAGACAGATGAAGAACTTGAAAATCTGATGCGCGTCTGGAAAGAAGTGAAGCCGTATTCGGCACGCGGTCCAGAGTTCGACTGATCATTACCAATGAGAAAGGCGGGTCACCCCGCCTTTTATTTTGCCACGCTTTGAATTTCTCAAAAGCTATGTGCTTCAACTAGCAAAGCTAAGCTTCGATTGCAGCTAAGCTGACTGGCGCTACGCTGTCATCTGGAACAAAGAAATCTGGCTGCAGATTCACTTTCGGATTCACGCGGTACTTGTCAAAATCGGTCATACCGTTTTCCGCCAGCAATGTATCATCAATGAAGAAGTTGCCGGTGGTGTCTGCTGCCGGTTTTGTGAAGATCAGATGCGCGGCATCTGCCAGAATGTCTGGTGTCCGGCTTGCCTGAACCATCATATCGCCGCCAAGCAGATTCTGAACAGCAGCCGTGGCAATGGTCGTGCGCGGCCAAAGAGCGTTTACAGCAATCTTCTTAGAGCGCAGTTCTCCGGCAAGTCCCAGTACAACAAGGCTCATGCCGTATTTGGCAATGGAGTACGGTGTATGGTTCTTAAACCACTTCTCCTGCATATCCAGCGGCGGAGAAAGCATCATGATATGCGGGTTTTCTGCTTCTTTCAGATACGGGATCGCCAGCTTAGAGCAGAGTAAGGTGCCGCGCGTGTTGATCTGGTGCATCAGGTCAAAGCGCTTCATGTCGATTTTCTGAACCGGTGTCAGGTTGATCGCACTGGCATTGTTGACCACAATATCGATGCCACCGAACTTTTCAGCCGCCGCCTTCATTGCATTCTCAACGCTCTCTTCGCTTCGCACATCAACCACGAGCGGGAGCGCCTGACCTCCGGCATCCTCAATCTCTTTGGCTGCTGTGTAGATCGTTCCTTCCAGCTTAGGATGCGGTTCTGCCGTTTTTGCAGCGATCACAATGTTCGCACCATCTTGTGCTGCCCGCTTGCCAATCGCGAGGCCAATTCCACGAGATGCACCGGTAATGAACAGTGTTTTACCCTTCAGACTTCCCATGTTTCCCCCAAATTCCTGAATTGAGATGCGGTGCTGAACACCGCATCTGAACGAGTTAAGCTTTGCTCATGAACTTCATGAAGGCTTCGCGGGCCTCATCAGACTTAAGCAGTTCAGCAAAGAGGCCGATTTCCTCAAAAATGCGCTTTTCAAGCGGCTCACGCTTGCCACGCAGCAGCTCTCTGGAAATGCGCAGGGCGTTTTGAGGCTTGGATGCAACCTTCTGCGCGATCGCAAGCACACGGTCTTCCAGCTCATCAGGAGAGACCACGTGATTTACGAAGCCTGCTTCCTTTGCCATCTCGGCGGTGAAGCTCTCACCCAGTGCCAGCAATTCGAACGCCTTGTGGTAGCCCATTGTCTCTGGGCCGATCAGCGTTGAGCCCGCTTCTGGAATGATGCCAAGGTCGGTGAACGGCGTTTTGAAGAGCGCGTTTTCTGTCGCAAACACCATATCGAAGTGGAACAGCATGGTGGTACCCACGCCGATAGCAGGACCATCAATGCCTGCGATTACAGGTCTGGATGGTTCATGAAGTGCGCCGAGGAATTTGCCAACACCGCCAGCTTCCAGGCCTTCGCCTGACATTGCTGCCTTGAGGAAATCTGCGATGTCGTTGCCTGCGGTGAATACGCCTGGGCGGCCAAGCATGACATGGCAGCGGATGCTTTCGTCTTCTGTCTTCAACGCATCTGCCATATCCATGTACATGGCCTGTGTCAGTGCGTTTTTCTTTTCTACGCGGTCCATGCGGATGATCTGGACTGCGCCGTTCCGTTCAATACTGATCATGTGTCCCTCCCAAACTGATTGGTGAGGCCTGTTCAACCTCACCTTTTAAATACGGTTGACTGCCTCTTGGATCAGGCAAGTTCAGCAGCGTCGAATGCAAGGATTGCTTCAGCTGCGCGTGTTACGTCGTCTTTCAGCGGTGCGCTCTCACCCAGAACAGTTTCTGCAAAGCTGCGCGCCATCAGGTAGCGTGGCTTCTTCAACGTCTCTGGTGCATCTTTGGATGCCAGAGCACCTTTTGCCAGTAAGCCAGCGCCCAAAGTGATGCCTGCCAAACGCAGATATGGTGTCGCACCTGCAAGCGCTTCCGGGATTTTCCCGTCAGCCTGTGCGCTCAACATCCATTCGGTGGCGGTTTCCAGATCAGCAACAGCTGCATCCAGCTTGGCACCAAGATCACCCAGTTCACCGGTGTTGTCTGCGTTTACACTTGCAGCGATCTCTTTGATCTCAGCGATGAGGCTGCGGACCTGATCACCACCAGACATTGGCAGCTTGCGCATCACCAGATCGATGGACTGAATGCCGTTGGTGCCTTCATAGATCGGAGCGATGCGCGCATCACGCAGATGCTGGGCTGCGCCGGTTTCCTCAATGAAGCCCATGCCGCCGTGGATCTGGATACCAAGAGAGGCCACATCGACACCAAAATCAGTGGAGAGGGCTTTTGCAATTGGTGTGAGCAAGCCAGCACGCTCTGCCCAGAACTTCTTCTGATCCGCATCCGGCGCGACTTTCGCCATGTCCAGTGCATGTGCGCAGGCATAACAGATTGCGCGGGCAACCTGTGTCTGCGACTTCATGGAGAGAAGGGTGCGTTTAATATCCGGATGAACTGCGATCGGGTCCATACCATCGGTCTTAGATCCGATACCGCGGCCCTGCTTGCGATCCAGTGAGAACGCCAGAGACTCCTGGAAGGCACGCTCTGCGATGCCGAGACCCTGCACACCCACTGCAAGGCGGGCGTTGTTCATCATGGTGAACATGCAAGCAAGGCCTCTGTTTTCCTCACCAATGAGCCAACCGATTGCACCGCCCCTATCACCAAAAGACATGGTGCAGGTTGGAGAGCCATGGATGCCGAGCTTGTGTTCCACACCAGCTACGGTCACGTCATTCTTCTCGCCAAGGCTGCCATCGTCATTGACGAAATACTTTGGCACTGCAAACAGTGAGATGCCACGTGTTCCAGCAGGCGCGTCCGGCAAGCGAGCCAGCACCAGATGGACCACGTTGTCTGTCATATCGTGATCGCCATAGGTGATGAAAATCTTCTGACCAGAGATTTTGTAGGACCCGTCTCCCACAGGTTCTGCTTTGGCACGTAGAGCGTTCAGGTCTGAGCCCGCCTGTGGCTCAGTCAGGTTCATGGTGCCTGTCCACTCGCCGCTAATGAGCTTCTCGAGGTACTTTGCTTTGAGTTCCGGGGAGCCGTGTTTCTCGATAGCCTCTACAGCACCTGTGGTGAGTGTTGGGCACAAGGTAAAAGCCATACTGCCCGCATTCCACATTTCGAACACAGCGACGTGGAGCATGTTTGGAAGGCCCTGTCCTCCGTACTCCGGATCACCTGTCAGCGCGCTCCAACCGCCCTGACGCCAACTGGTGTAAGCCTCTTTCCAGCCCGGTGAGGTTTTGACGCTTCCATCGATCAATTGTGCCGGATTTTCATCTCCAACCCTATTGAGAGGCGCGATCTCTTCCTCAGCAAACTTTGCGGCCTCGCCCAGAATAGCTTCGATCAAATCGTCTGAAAGCTCTTCCTGTCCCGGCTGCGCCTGAAGCTGCCCTAAACCGGCTACTTCTTTCAGCGTGAATACAATTTCACTCAGTGGTGCACGATACATTTTGTTTTCCTCCCCTTCTAAAGCCGCCTACCTTCCATATAGGGCCAGCAAACCGCCTTAGATATGTATTTACGCGTAGTCCTCACCGACACCTGGCGGCCACTCCTCGGAAATACGCGTATATTTGCGCATACTCTCATCCGAAAACCGACGCTCACGTCTCGGGAATACGCTATAGCGACTTGACGAATTGGCTTTTGCCCATCAAAAGGCCGCTACAGAATTTTTCCTGTTTGGGACAGTAGTGTGATTAACCTATACGTCAAGCATCCCTTAGAGGCAGGTAGCCCCCTACATTCGTCTTAGTAAGAAAGAAAAGGTATGAAACTCTGGCGCTTACACCCATCTGACACCCAGTTGGAAGACACGCAAATTTTCCAGGATATTTGCGATGCGCTGAGCGATGGAAAACTCGTCGCGATACCTACTGAGACGGTATATGGATTGGCTGCAGATGCAACCAATGGCAAAGCCTGTGCGAGTATATATGAGGCGAAAGGGCGTCCAAGTTTCAACCCCTTAATTTCTCATATAGACAGTCTGGAAGCAGCACAAACCCACGCTTTTTTTGATGACCGCGCTCTCAAGCTGGCCGAAGCCTTCTGGCCGGGGCCGTTGACTCTTGTGTTGCCGAAGCGGCCAACCAGCCCGGTCTCTGATCTTGCTGTGGCAGGTCTTGAGACAATCGCACTTCGGGTGCCTCGCTCCGATGTGATGCGGGCATTGTGCAAGCATACCGGGCGCCCGCTGGCGGCACCTTCGGCCAACCTTTCCGGGCGGATCAGCGGCACGACTGCAGAAGATGTTATCAACGATCTTAAAGACCACTTGTCTTACCTCATCGATTCCGGGGCGACATCTGTAGGCGTTGAATCAACAATCGTCTCGCTTGTGGGGAAACGCCCAACACTTCTGCGACCGGGTGGTCTGGCCCGTGAAGACATTGAAGCTGTGCTTGGTGAAACACTTGTGCGTGCGGGAACAGACGACAGCGCCCCAATGGCACCCGGGATGCTGACATCCCACTACGCTCCCAACTCCCACATTCGCCTGAATGCAGAGGATGTGGCGGAAGGGGAAGCGTTGATTACCTTTGGTGCTAATCTGCCCAAAGGCTCCGATAAAGCTGCCAAGCTGGTTCCTCTCAGCGACTCAGAAGATCTGACCGAGGCTGCTGCACGCTTGTTTACTGCATTGCGTCAGGCCGACCTTGGAGAAAACGGAAAAATTGCAGTCATGCCAATCCCTCATCATGGACTGGGGGAAGCTATTAATGACCGGCTCGCCCGTGCTGCTGCTCCCCGCGATTAAACGCTGTTCAGAACGCTGAAAACAGGCCGCGCCTTGCCTTCTTCTTTGTATTTTCCCAAGACCTCTCTGCCGCAACCCGTTGAGAGCACAGGATAACTACCCCTGAATACTTTGGGCTTATTGTAGAATTCCTTGTATTTATGCAACACCTAAAGAATAGGTGTTAACCTTTTCTCTTTCCGCTCAGTATGAATTCAAGGAGTGGGGGAATAATCAGCGTGCAAATTTAAAGAATTGGCCCAATATTACAGTCATGTATTTCTTAGAGATGCAGCGGACCTCCCCCACGAGCAACACAGATTGCTCGCACCTTTAATCCGGGGTTGCGTGTTATACACGCACTCCGGATTTTTCTTGTCTTACTCACGGGACAGCTGGGCATTCCACGCAGGCATAACCACTGAGATTTATCAGCACCTCATCCCAATTACCGAGATAAACTGGAGGGGTGTACAATTGACAGACTGCTCGGCAATGTGGACTTGTATATGTAATTCGCCCAATTTTTCACAGGATTGGATTTAGGTGCCATCACACTAGAGTAAGTGTGCTCACTTCACGCTCCAACTTCGCTACTGGAACGAGCTCTAAAATTGGCTGTGTATCTGACTTCATTTTTAACGGGTTCAATATCTTGAGTACTTTGCTGCTGCACCATCAGGCTTTTTTAAATCATCTTACTCCGCTTGGTCATCCAGAACGTCCCGACCGTTTGCGGGCTATTGATCGTATGCTGGAGAACGAAAGGTTCTTCATGCTGGATCGCGATATTGCACCATTTGGAACGTTTCAGGATATTGCCCGGGTTCACAGCTCTGACTACATCAACTCTATCCACAATATTAACCCTGAAGAGGGCCTTATCGACTTTGCGCCAGACACCAATCTGTCTCCGGGCAGCTGGGAGGCGGCGATGCGGGCTGTTGGCGGCTCAACACGCTGTGTCGATGAAGTGATGAGTAAACGCGTTTCCAACGCTTTTGCGGCATGCCGGCCTCCAGGACACCATGCAGAGTCAGCTCTTACCTCTGGTTTTTGCCTGTTTAACAATGCGGCAATTGCAGCCCGCTATGCACAGGACGTTTATGGGCTTGAGCGTGTGGCGATCATGGATTTTGACGTTCACCACGGAAACGGCACTCAGGAAATCTTCTGGAACGACCCAACCGTGATGTACACCTCCACTCACCAAATGCCGCTGTTTCCAGGCACCGGTGCAGTGAATGAAACGGGTGAGCACAACAACATTGTCAACTCCCCACTCACGGCAGGCGATGATGGAACTCAGTTCCGCGAGGCCCTTGATTACGCGATTTTGCCGCGCATCCGTGAATTCTCACCGGATCTGATCATTATCTCCGCGGGCTTTGATGCTCATGAACGTGATCCACTTGGCGGCCTGCGCCTCACAGAGCTGGACTTTGCGTGGGCGACCCGCAAACTCATCGAAATTGCGGATGATTGTTGTCAGGGACGTGTCGTTTCCCTTTTAGAAGGTGGGTATGATCTGGAAGGTCTTGCGCGATCTGCCGCCGCTCATGTAATGACATTGATGGATTACTAATTGGGAGTGCACCTACTCCCGACTGAGCGAGGACAGTTTGGTGACAGAAGAAGCAGCCGGTTCCATTGAAAACCTTTCCTTTGAGCAAGCATTAGCTGAGCTGGAAACCATTGTTCGCAATCTGGAGCAAGGCAACGTGCCTCTGGAAAAGAGCATTGAGCTTTATGCTCGGGGAGAAGCCTTGCGTGAAAAGTGCGATGGCTTGCTCAAAGCTGCTGAAGAGAAGGTAGAGAAAATCCAGATGAACACATCTGGAAACGCAGTTGGCACAGAAGCGCTGGACGAGCAATAAATTCAGCCAATATGGAATTGAAATTCTAGTTCTAAACACAATAACTAGAATTCTCTCTCCAGTACACGCGTTCATTTTTTCAACAGACCCCGCCTTGAGCGGGGTTTTTGTTTGCACCTGATTCAACAGGAACGCTGTTTTACTTAAATGATAAAAATTTCGTGATAATTTATTATTTAGCCTACTAAATAAAACTGGACAAAAACTATTGAGCACATAGCACACCCGTTATTCTATTGAGCCGATAAGTTTTAATTGGAACAATACTTAACCGGAGATATTTCACAGAATATTATTTCGAGGCAGAGAATACAAAGCACTGGATAGATCGTATAACCGACCGGACGGTCTAGTTTAAATCGACAAGTATTCTTCATTTATCGCCGGATATTGGTATAGGCAAAAAAAAGGGGGCTACGAAAACCGTAGCCCCAAGTCGATCACTGTGCACGTGGCCCCATCGACCACACATTCGACATAGGACGTTTCGTCGCAGATTGCATCACCCCATGGGGTGACAAAAGCGCAATTAATACTAGCAAATGAAAAAAAATACGTTCTCATCCCCTATTGACACAGGTTTTGAAGAGGCATCCCTACAAAAGGACCTAGCATAAACGATCAATTATTCATGACAGGCAATTGCACAGAGGGCAGGCTTGCTATAATCGTGGTCAATTACGGAAGACAGTCGTTTCGGCCATAATTTAGAACATATGCCATGGTCGGGTCGTTCTGTGTTAAGCTGCCAAATAGTCAAAAGACTTAAGAAGACCCTGATGTCCCTGCTAGATCAAATTCAAAACCCATCTGATCTCAAAAAGGTCCCCGAGGACCGCCTTCAACAAGTTGCTGAAGAGCTTCGAGAGGAGATGGTTGATGCTGTTTCTGTTACAGGAGGGCATTTAGGAGCTGGATTAGGTGTTGTTGAACTCACCGTTGCGCTCCACCATGTCTTCGACACGCCCAAAGATCGGTTGATCTGGGATGTAGGACACCAGTGTTACCCGCACAAAATTCTGACTGACCGCAAAGAGCGTATTCGCACACTGCGTCAGGATGGCGGCCTGAGTGGCTTCACCAAGCGCTCCGAGAGTGATTACGACCCATTTGGTGCCGGACACTCTTCCACTTCTATTTCAGCTGGCCTTGGCATGGCTGTGGCCCGCGACCTTGCTGGCGGCGATAACAATGTGATCGCTGTAATTGGTGATGGTGCGATGTCCGCTGGCATGGCTTATGAAGCCATGAACAATGCAGGCGCGCTGAACTCCCGCCTGATCGTTATTTTGAACGACAATGACATGTCAATTGCTCCACCTGTTGGTGCCCTTTCCGCGAGTCTTGCGCGTCTTGTTTCCGGCAAGACTTATAAGGGCTTCCGCGAGGCAGCTAAGCAGGTCGCAAGCGCATTGCCAAAACCGCTGCAGGAAAAAGCAGCGCAGGCAGAAGAGTTTGCCCGCAGCTTCTTTACCGGCGGCACTTTGTTTGAAGAACTTGGCTTCTACTATGTTGGCCCCGTTGATGGGCACAATCTGGATCACCTTTTGCCTGTCCTGAAAAACGTTCGGGACGCTAAAGAAGGTCCAATCCTCGTTCATGTGGTAACCCAAAAGGGTAAAGGCTATCTGCCTGCTGAGAACGCCAGCAACAAGTATCACGCTGTTGCCAAGTTTGATGTTGTGACAGGTGAACAGTCCAAACCGAAACCGAATGCACCTGCCTACACTCGCGTTTTTGCCAATGCGTTGATTGAAGAAGCAAACAAAGACGAGAAGATCGTTGGCATCACAGCCGCGATGCCGGACGGAACTGGTCTGGATGTGTTTGAAAAAGTTCACCCAACCCGCATGTTCGATGTGGGTATTGCTGAACAGCATGCTGTGACATTCGCCGCTGGTCTTGCCTCTGAGGGCTTCAAGCCGTTCTGTGCAATTTACTCGACCTTCCTTCAGCGTGGCTACGATCAGCTTGTCCACGATGTTGCGATCCAGAAACTGCCTGTACGCTTCCCGATTGATCGCGCTGGTCTCGTTGGCGCGGATGGTGCGACTCACGCAGGTTCATTTGATACTGCGTTCCTCTCTTGCTTGCCGGGCATGGTTGTTATGTCACCGGGTGATGAAGCAGAGCTGGTCCATATGGTTTCCACCGCTGCTGCTTATGATGAAGGTCCAATTGCCTTCCGTTACCCGCGTGGTGAAGGCATTGGCATTGATCTGCCGGAAGTTGGCATGCCTTTGGAGATCGGCAAAGGCCGCATCGTTAAAGAAGGTTCCCGCGTTGCTCTGGTTTCACTGGGTGGCCGCTTGCAGGAAGCCTTGAGGGCTGCTGATACGCTTGATGCGGCCGGTCTTTCAACAACAGTTGCCGACGCACGCTTTGCCAAACCGCTTGATACTGAGATGATCGGGCGCCTTGCCAAAGAGCACGATGTGCTGGTCACCATCGAAGAAGGTTCCATTGGCGGCTTCGGAAGCCAGGTGCTTCAGTTCCTCTCTGACAACGGCTTGCTTGATGGGTCTCTTAAAGTTCGCAGTATGATCCTGCCGGACGTTTTCCAGGACCATGCGAAGCCGGAGACGATGTACAAAGATGCGGGACTAGATGCATCAGGGATTGTGCGCCGTGTCTTTGAAACCCTTGGTAAAGCAGAGGATTTGCCGTTAAGGCTGGTGTAGAACATTGTATTTGTGTTCATAACTCATCAAAAAATTAAATGAGGGGCAGCTTTCGCTGCTCTCCTTATTTTCTTTTTGCATATGATATGTAGTGTGAACTCAGTTTTACATCGTTGGCTGGTGCGCGCATGATACTGCTGCTTGCAACCTTTGCGTCCTTGATGCTGTCCACCGCCCTGATTCTTGCAGGGCATGGACTTTCTTCGACGCTTATCCCCCTCAAAGCTGATTTGGCCGGATTTGGAGACCTCCAGATTGGTCTGATCTCGTCCAGTTTTTACATTGGCTTTGTGATTGGGTGTCTGTTTGGTCCGTTTCTCATTCTACGGGCCGGTCATATCCGTGCATTTGCTGCACTGGTTTCTTTGATGTCTGGCGCCGCGCTGCTCCACCCTATTCTGGTGGACCCTTTGGCGTGGGCACTTTTCCGCATCATTACTGGTGTGTGTTTTGCTGGCATCGTTTTGGTTGTCGAAAGCTGGTTGAATGACCGGGCAACTAATGAGAACCGTGGCACAGTCATGTCGCTTTACATCATCTGCTACCTGGGTGCGACCATGGGTGGCCAGCTGATGATTGTTGGCTTTGACGTTAGTACCTTTGTGCCATTTGCAATTGCATCCATTTTTGTCAGCGTTGCCGTGGTTCCCGTTGTGCTCACCAAAGCAGTACAGCCAGCTCCTATTACGCTAGTGCGCTTCCGCCCGATCAACCTTTATCAGACCTCCGCTGTGGCCCTGATTGGTTGTTTGCTGATTGGTCTTGCCAACAGCTCCATGTGGGCGCTGGCTCCGCTTTATGCCAAGCAGATCGGTTACAGCACCAACGAGGCAGCATATTTTGCAGCGGCCATCGTTTTGGGTGGTGCGATTACGCAGTGGCCGATTGGTCGTCTGTCTGACCGTGTTGACCGTCGTATCATTATTTTGCTTTTGGGCTTCGCCGCGGCAGCGGCAGCTCTAGTGCTCTTTACGCTTGAGAGCGGAAACTTCTGGACTACATTCACCGTATTCCTGATCCTGGGCATGGCCAGTCAGCCGACATACGCGATTGTTGCTGCCCACGCCTTCGACTATGTGGAAGCAGAAGACTACGTCGAGACATCTTCTGGTGTTCTGATGTCGAACGGAATCGGGTCGATGATTGGACCGACCGTTGCAGCAGGCCTGATGTTCAGTATCGGCCCTGAAGGGCTATTCATATGGGTGGCACTTGTTGAAGTCGCTCTTGCGCTCTTCGTTGTCAGCCGCCTGGTTATTCGCCCTGCGGACGAGGATCTGGAGAAGACAGACTTCGAATACGGTGCAACATCCAACATGGGTGCCGTGCTTACGCCTGATCCGCTAGATATCGAAGATCCTTACGTTATTCCGCCTGAAGAGTTCCCTGCCTACGAGCAGGATGAGGGCATGGCCTCAGAAGAAGTGGGTGATTTGCCAAATCGCAATGATGAGGATGAGAATCCGCCTACAACTGATGAGACTCAGGATAATTCCAGATTCCCTTCTGGCTGAGTGTAGACACACTCAGCGGAAGCAACTAAGAAAGACCCATGGTCAAGCCGAGTAATACATTACATGTACTCAGAAGCGAGCGGCATCCGCTCGTTTTGCTTGCTGGCGTTGCGATGCTGGCCCGAGTGCTGTTGCTTGTCCTGAGTTTTTCCAGCGCAGCTGTTGATCCTTCAGCCGCTGCGCTCATGCAGTTGTGTGCCCCTTCGGGCGGCTCACAGATTGCAAAGATTGAAGGCTCCACGCATACCGAAAATCCGCTGGGAATAGGCTGCGATTGCACGTTCATGTGCCCGCATACGTCCAAACAGGCGACTTATTTTTCGATAGAGCCCGAGAACTGGCAGAGTCCTACCCTTGTGGTTGCTGGTTCTCTCTCCCTTGATAGTGCTCTCGTAATTGACAGAAGCCTCCGTGGTCATAATTTCCTCATCCGAGCTCCTCCAGTCGCCTAGGTTTTCCCTTGATCAACAAAACCTGATTTGACTGATCTCATCTGCCTGAGTTTACAGGTAGGGAGCTATTCCTTGGATGATTATTATGAAAACACGTGCTCTTCTTGTTGCAGCAGCTCTTGTTGCATTCACCGGTTCTGCTGCTCTTGCGGACAGCATTCAACACGGTGATCTGACCATTAAAGATGCCTGGACACGCGCTACTCCACCAAAAGCAAAAGGTGGCGGGGCTTTCGTTTCTATCACCAACAATGGCAGCGAAGATGCGCGCCTGACAGGTGCAGTTTCCGGCTATGCCAAGCGCACTGAAATTCACGAAATGGCTGTGAATGATGGCATCATGAAAATGCGTAAGCTGGACGATGGCGTAGTTATTCCTGCCGGCGAAACACTTGAGTTGAAGCCTGGCAGCTACCACGTCATGTTCATGGGCCTGAACCAAGCATTCAAAATGGGCGAAGAGCTCAAAGTTACTCTGGAATTCGAAAAAGCCGGTCCAGTTGAAGTAACATTCCCAGTTATGAAAATGGGTGCAAAATCCGGCAAAATGCACCACTAACCAATTGAACTGTGCACGGGTGGATTAAGATGAACGTTGCGAAAACAATTCGATATGGAGCGTGGGCTGCAGTCGCATTGCTCGTTGCCGCAGTTTCTGCTGTAACAGTAATGAAGTTTGTGAAAGAGGATGTCCCGCAGGCTGCTACTGTGCAGATCGGTGGCCCGTTTGAGCTGGTTGATGGCAAGGGGCAAGTCTTTACAGACAAAAACCTTGATGGCAAACCAACTCTGATGTTCTTCGGCTTCACATACTGTCCTGATGTGTGCCCAACAACCCTCTCTGATATGCAGGGATGGATTGATAATCTGGGTCCGAAGGCAGATGACCTGAACTTCGTTTTCGTCAGCGTTGATCCTGAACGCGATACACCGGACGTTATTGCAGATTATGTTGCTGCGTTTGGGTCTCACGTCGTTCCACTGACTGGCTCCGTCGACCAGGTTAAAAAAGTCGTTAAAGACTACCGCGTTTATGCGAGAAAAGTACCATTGGAAGACGGTGATTACACCATGGACCACACCGCAGCGGTTTATATGCTGAATGGTGACTTGGATTTCGTGGGAACCATCAGCTATCAAGAACCTGAAGAAACAGCGCTTCCAAAAATCAGAAAGTTGCTTGGTAGCTCATAAAAGTTTAGGGTGTCTGAGAATTCAGGCACCCTTTTTTGGATGAAGATATGAAAGATCATGCAGCTCTCTATGCTGGCACAGCTGCCGTTGGACTTCTGCTGATCGCAGCCACCGCATTCCTTTGGATGCGTTATGGCAATTTGCTTTTCTCAGACAAACTGTTAAATGCACTGGCTGGTTGCTTCGGCCTTTAGGCTAAGCTTGATCCATATTCCAGTCAGGTGACATATGCGGCTTGATCAATTCCTCGTCGAACATGGCTATTTTGAAACGCGTGCCCGTGCTCGTGATGCAATCTTGCGGAACACGGTCGTTATAGATGGTACGCCTGCAAAGAAGCCTTCGCAGAAGATCTCAGGCAAACCCAACATCACTGTCGATGATCCGGCCTCTGACTATGTATCCCGCGCCGCTTTGAAGCTCATCAAAGGCCTGGAGCATTTTGAGCTCGACCCTGCTGGTAAGGTTTGCCTCGATATTGGCGCCTCGACAGGAGGCTTCACGCAGGTTCTGCTGGAGCATGATGCTCAGATCGTTCATGCCATTGATGTTGGGCATGATCAGCTGGCAGATAAGATCTCCAACAACCCACGCGTTGTCCGTAAAGACGGCCTGAATGCCCGTGAGCTGACGCTTGAGCATCTTGAAAGCCAGCATCCGGCATTTTTGGTTTCCGACGTGAGCTTTATCTCTCTGAAGCTTGCCCTCCCACCAGCTCTTGAGCTGGCTGCTGATGGTGCCTTAGGGGTCTTCCTCGTCAAGCCACAGTTTGAAGCTGGGCGTGAGCGGATTGGGAAAGGTGGTCTTGTTGCACCAGAGATTGCGGAACAGATCTCTGTAGAGCTGCAAGAGTGGATGAATACACAGCCGGGCTGGTCCGTGCTTGGTATTACTTCCTCCCCGATCAAGGGTGGTGATGGAAATGCAGAGTACCTGATGGCCTGCCATAAAACGCAATTATAGTTTTCGTGAACACCTTCTCCCGAGGCACAGAGGTGCTCGGGAGAAGGTGTTCCTGTGTGCTTTTAAGTTATGTGCGTAGCTGAGACACGAAGCCTTCCACGCGATCTTTGAGTTCATCTGCTAGATCCGTGAGATCCACAGACGCCTTTTTCACACTCAAAGCAGAGTTGCTGGTGTCTTCAGCCGCTTTGCCAATGTCATTCACGCTGGCAAAAACCTCTTTGGTCCCATTGGATGCAAGCTCAGCGCTGCGGGCAATTTCACTGGTTGCCACGCCTTGCTCTTCAACTGCAGCGGCAATATTGGATGCCACTTCATCTAGCTCGCTGATGGTTTTGGAGATCCCTGCGATCTCATCAACAGCTCCCTGCGTTGCTTCCTGAACGCCGCTGATCTGTTCAGCAATGCTTTGGGTTGCCCGCCCTGTTTGATTGGCCAGATCCTTCACTTCATTGGCAACAACGGCAAACCCTTTGCCAGATTCCCCTGCTCGGGCCGCTTCGATGGTTGCATTCAAGGCGAGAAGGTTGGTCTGATCGGCAATCGCATTGATGATGTCAATCACTTCGCCAATTTTCAGCACGGCCTCGGAAAGACCACGCACGGTGATGTTGGTTTGTTCAGACTTAGAGACAGCCACCGCAACCGTTCTTGAGGCCAGGTCGACCTGCATCCCAATTTCGCGAATGGATGCTGTCAGCTCCTCCGCAGCAGAACTCACGGTTTGTACGTTAACAGAGGTCGCCTCAGCTGCATTTGCCCCCGCCTGGGCACGCGACTGTGCTCTTGAGGCAGCTGGCTCCAGCACCTCTGCATGTGACTTCATGCCTGTGGCAGCAGATGAAACAGTTTGAACAACGCTGCCTACACTCTTTTCAAAATCAGAGACAATCTTCGTGCGTGTCGCCTTTTCTTCAGCTATGCGCTTGCTTTCCTGCTCTCTCTTGTCTGCCTCCATCTCCTTGACTTTGATGGCGTTGTCTTTGAACACACGCACCGCTGTGATCATGTCAGAGATCTCATCTTTCTGGCGGCGCTCCGAGATATCAACCTGCAGATTTCCTGATGCCAATTCCCCCATTACCCGGGTCAGAGAAGAAATTGGCTTGCTCAACGAACTGGCAAATATCCATGCGCCCAGAGCTGCAAGGAGCGCGAGTACAACGCCCAAGACAGAGACAAGTGAGAACATCTGATTAGATGCCTCAAGGATTTTGCTGCGTGGGATGGTTATGACCAGCAGCCATGGCTCTTCGGTTTTTGCGATGCTGATTGGAACACCCACTTGTAGCATTTCAACATCACCGACTTGCGTGTTGGTTAGAATGCGCGTTTTTCCAGAGGTTAACGGCTCAAGAATTGCTTTTGAAAACCCAGCGCTACCTGCAGCTTTGGACACAAGCAGACTGTCTGGATTGGAAACAATTGTTCCGGAAGAGCTGATCAGCGTGAGGTAGCCTTCCTCATAAGGATGCATTCCATTCAGCCGCTCCTGAATGTCAGAAAGAGCAATATCGACACCAGCAACACCGTCTCTGGCTCCAAAGCCATCCACTGGCACAACAAGAGACGTGATTAGGGTATCGACGCCGCCAACAGAATAGATGTAGGGCTCGAGGATGATCTCATCGCCACTTCTTTGAGCAAGCAAGTAGTAGTCACCTGCACCATCTTTTTCATAATCGACGAGTGCTTCCCGGCCTATCTGTCCACCTGAGCGGAACCAATATGGGATAAATCGTCCAGTCTGGTCATGAAACGGCTTGTTGGCCCAGTCCTGATCCTTGCCATCAAACGCATCAGGTTCCCAAGCGGCCCAGCTGCCAATCAGCTGCTCGTTGCTCTGAAGGACACCTTTGAGGATCTCAGCTGAAGCTGCGCGATTGGCGTCCCCGCTTTTTCTGAGTGCGTCCAATGCATTGGCTGTATTGCGCGCAACAGCAAAAGATTGATCCAGTTCAGCTTTAACGACGGCTGCACTTTCCTTGGCAATTTCGTTTGAGAGCCTGATTGCTTGTTCTTCGATAACTCCTGCCCCAATGAACAAGACAGACCCCGATGAGGCAACCATCGACACCAGTGCAATCACGACAACCCAAAATGTCAATTTCCCTTTTAATTTTAAAGACGGCATTGAAAACTCCTACAGAACATCGCCGATTTTTTTGGGAAAGTTGCAGCCATAGAATGTATCACCATACGCATGCAACCCGCATATTCCGTTGGGAAATCGATCAAATAGACAAACAAAAAGTTTATTTCAGAGAACATTTTAAATAGATCGGCAAAATCTATTCAGAAACTCAGTATAAAGTGTCGCACAGCACACCTATACAGTAATTTTCCACATTACCTTTGCGTCACAGACGATGGCTTCCCCTAGATCAAATCGAAGACTAAACATCGCTGCTCAATCACGCTCCAACGGAATGCCAAACTTCGCGACATCAAGCATTGCATGTATCGGAGCGGCGCTGTAAACGCAGTGCCATGTCTAAGAAGCCTGAAGCCACTGTAGAAACCCTCCGTATTGCACGCCTTGCCCATAAGGGTGATGGTGTTGCTGAGACCGATGCCGGACAGATCTTTGTTCCCTATACACTGGAGGGCGAGCTTGTCAGCGCCCAGGTGCAAGGCGCACGTGCGGAACTTAACGAGATCATCGAGCCGAGCCCGCATCGCATTGCGTCCGTATGCAAGCATTTCAGTACATGTGGCGGCTGCTCTTTGCAGCATATGGATGAGGCTTCCTACAAGGACTTCAAGCGCCAACAAGTGGTTGACGCTCTGGCCTCCCGTGGCATCGAAACGCCAGTGGAAGATGTCGTGGTTTGCGGCAAGGGCAGTCGCCGCCGTGCAGTCTTTGCAGCTGTGAAGGCAAGCCATAAAGTGCTGTTTGGCTATCACACAGCCAAATCCAACCGCCTTGTCGACATTGAAGAATGCCCAGTGATTGCGCCTGAGCTCATGAAGGCTGTACCAGGACTTCGCAAGCTTGCTGGTGAAATTCTGCCGCGTAAGGGCGAACTGAAGTTCACCGTGACGACAACACAGAGCGGCCTTGATGTTGCTATTGGTGGGTTGGGCAAAAACAAAGACAAGCATTACCTTGAACTCTCACAGGCTGCTGTTCAAAATAACTTTGCACGCCTGACTGTCGATGGTGAAACAATTATCGAAATCCGCCCTCCCCTGCTGGATATGAGTGGTGCGGCTGTTCCAATTCCGTCAGGCGGGTTTATTCAGGCAGCCTTGAGCGCCGAAAAAACCATGGGTGATCTTCTTTCAGAAGGTCTGAGTGGTTGCAAACGCGTGGCTGACTTGTTCTGCGGTGCGGGTACTCTGACTTTCAAGATCGGGCAGTTTGCCAATGTGCATGCGGTGGAAGGTGAAGCAACTTCACTGAAAGCGCTTGATCTTGGGCTGCGCCGTGCCAAGGGCCTTAAGAAGGTTACGACTGAACGCCGGGATCTGTTCCGCCGACCAATTGTTGCTAAAGAGCTCGATAACTTCGGCAAGGGGTTTGATGGCGTGGTGTTTGATCCACCGCGTGCTGGTGCGCTTGCCCAGGCACAGGAACTTGCGAAGTCTCCAGTCAAGAAGATCGTTGCTGTTTCGTGTAGCCCTGCCAGTTTTGCTCGTGACATTCGAGAGCTGCTGGACGGTGGCTATCAGATCAAGCGCGTAGTACCGATTGATCAGTTCCTCTATTCCCCTCATGTTGAAGTGGTTGCCTTGCTGGAGCGCGGCGCATAAGCGGTAATTATGCAGGCGACAAGTTGCGAGTAATTTGCAGTCTTCCCTGAATTTTCAATATTTGCCCTAAGTTTGGAAGCCCGTGTTACGTAAGTTTCACGAGTACTGAATATACTCTCACCTGTTGTTAACGCGAACAGGTGGCCGAGCTATTGATCAAGGGCCTTTCGGTTTTTGCAGCTATCATTTGCATTGTGCTGGGCCTGCTGACGGTCTGGACGCCTATTCCTACCGGCGTACCGCTGCTGGCGCTGGGGACGGTTCTGCTGATCGCTACAAGCCGCAGGTTTGCCAAGTTCGTGCGGCGGCATCGGAAAAATTTTGTTTGGCTCAATCAGGCTCTGCATTGGATTGAGGTGCGTTCCAGCGGGCGGTTTAAGAAGATCATCAGACGAACGCGTCCACGCTATTTCAGGAAGCGTCAGGGTAAAGGTCAGCCTTCGCCTAAAGATAACAATACTAAGTCCGCTGCATAATTTCCCAGAGCAAGCAAATCAGATAGGATCTTTTCCAATTACAGGAGAAGTATATGCCGGCTTACGTCATTGTTGATACAAAAATTGAAGATCCTGTCGCCTATGAAGATTACAAGGCTCAGGCTCGTCCTATTGCAGAGAGCTATGGCGGCGTTTACAGAGCGCGTGGCGGTGATATGGATGTGGTCGAGAGTGACTTATGGACACCACGCCGTCTCGTCATCGTGGAATTTCCAAGCATGGAAAAGGCACAGGCGTTTTTGAACTGCCCTGAATATGCACCTGTCGCCAAAATCCGTCATGGTGCAGCTAAGTGTAGCCTGACAATTATCGATGGGGTGTAAGTTCTGGGAGCATTAGGTGCTCAGGCCGCCACTGACGATAATGAAAGGTGCGGCATCATTCAGGTTGAGTGCTGACCAATCTCCATAGGAGGCTGTTGCCCGCAGGCCGACGGCTTCCAACAGGTCGCGGATATGATCGCGATGCACGAAGCGGCGCATGTTGTTTCTGGAGTAATGCTGGCCGTCGCTGTCGTAGTGGGTCTGCATGGACACGAGACCGTTTTTGTCTGGCCCTGCTGTGTCCTGCCACAGCGATACTCTTTGCCCTTCAACCGAGCGCACCAAAAGCGGTTTGCCTTTTTGACCCCACTTCTCCCATGGGCGCGCTTTCGGGTTTTCCATGCCGAATGCGAATTTGCCATTTGGTTTGAGGTGAGCAGCGATGGTTTGGAGGACGAGGATCTGGTCCGTGTTGGTTGCGAAGGCCTGGAAAGCATTGCCAGTGATGATGATGCGGTCGAATTTCTGATTGAGATGCACCGTACGGGCATCTGCCTCCAACCACGTTACTGTCTCTGATCGTTTAACAGCTTGCGCAATTTTCTTCGGATTTCGGTCAACACCAACAGTGTTTACACCTTGTTTGGAAAGCGCGTTGGACAGCGCACCTGTGCCGCATGCAATTTGCAAAACGCTTCCACCCGGCGTGCAAGCGAAGTTGAAAAGATAGTCATCATCTGCCCCCCAATCTTTATCCAGACTGGTAAAGCTGCATGTGTTTCCCTTTGTCTCCGTGCGGTTCAGCTGCATGATAATTGCCTTCCGGGTGCTGTCCTTCCTAATAAAAGTTAGGTTAAGAGTGTTAACGTCTTGTAACAGGATAAGCGGATTTGCGGCCAAACAAAGAATTCTGAGGTATTTAATCTGCCCAATGATTGTTTATAGATCAGTGTTGCAGAGAAACATCATTGGCCCCGCCAGAACTGTCTAGTTCTTTGCAAGAGGATCTCAGGGTCACACGCAAGGAGATGTAAATCCACTTCAAGTACTGGTGCGTTCGACTTGGCTTGCTTCAAGCGCCAGTTCTTTCTCATGGCCCGTCGCGGCATAGACTGGGGCTCTCGCTTTACGAGGCAGTCATCAATCGGGTCTTTGAGTTTGATGTGCAGCTGGTTGAATTCCATGGTGCGGACAGCTGTTTTGTAAAGGGAAAGCTCAGCAATTGCTGACCAGCGCAGAACGCCAAGCCTTTCCAGATAGAGCCCGGTCTCATTGGCTGCGATTTGAGGCCGTTTATCGACGAAAGGGTAATGCCAGTGAACGCTGAGAAAAACGGGTAGTGATGCCAATGCAGGGATCAGTGAACCACTTACAATGCCCGTACCAAGAAGAGCTGCCCCGAGCAGCAGACTGCCGTAGACAACGGGCTCGCCCGTCCCTTTTCGATAGCCCAGTGTGAATGGTTCAGCCGAGCTTTGCTCTTCCTGCCATGGATCAAGATCAAACTGAGACATGCCCCCGCCACTTTCCATATTGCGCCGGGGGCCTGTTGATTAGTCCGCCGGAGTTTCTGTTGCTTCAACTTTCAAGCCGAAGCCTTCAAGGCCAACATAGTGGCGCTCACGCGATGCAATAACCCGGATGGAATTGGCTCCCAGATCTTTCAGGATCTGCGCACCGAGACCAACTTCGCGCCAGTCTTCAGACCGGCCTTGAGCGGAATCGTGTTGCTCATGCTCAGCAGCTTCCAGATTATCACGATGACGGTTGGACTTGCTTGCGACGCCTACCGCACCTTCACGCAGGTAAACAATAATGCCTCGGCCTCGTTCCGCAAAGTCTTCCATGATTGCTTCCAGAGGTTTGGTTTGCCCAAACACATCATCTAGAACGTTTTCCAGATGGAGCCTGACCGGAATATCCTGACCATCACGCACGTCGCCGTAAACCAGCGCCAAGTGGCCAACATTGTCGAACGGAGTAGAATACACGATGGCACGTGCCTTGCCTGCTGTTGTCTCTACATCGAACTCGTCGATACGGCTCACAAGGTTTTCATGACGCTGACGCCATGCGATGAGATCCGCGACAGAAACCATTTTCAGGTTATGCTCACGGGCGAAGTCTTCAACCTGCTCACCGCGCTTTACGGTGCCGTCATCGTTGACCAACTCACTGATGACGCCAACTTCCGGCAGACCAGTCAACTTACACAGATCGACTGCAGCTTCCGTGTGACCGGAGCGCATGAGGACGCCGCCCTCTTTTGCGACCAATGGGAAGATGTGGCCCGGACGGACGAAATCAGCTGCGCCAGCATTTGGATTGGCAAGGCCACGAACTGTTGCACAGCGCTGCTCAGCTGAAATGCCTGTTGTCAGGCCTGGCGCATAGTCAACGGAGACGGTGAACGCAGTCGCCAGTGGAGCGTCGTTGTTGGCGACCATCGGCTCAAGGTGCAGGCGCTTTGCTTCTTTCAGCGTCATTGGAGCACACACGATCCCGGAGGTGTGACGGATGATGAATGCCATCTGCTCAGGGGTGATCATGTTGGCTGCTACAATGAGATCACCTTCGTTTTCGCGATCATCATCGTCGGTTACAACAACCATCTCGCCGTTTTCGAAAGCGCGCAGGGCTTCGGCTACTCTTGTTTGAGACACGACGTACTCCTTGTTTTCTTTTAGTCCGAGAAAATCGTTGGGGGTCACCTGATGGCCCGTCGCTTCAGCGATTTTTTGGGCCATTTCTCGAGAAATCCATGCGCTTGGGTCATTGCACAGAGCCGTTACAGATGCAGGAGACAAACCAGCGCGGCGTGCAAAGGCACTCCTGCTTTCACCAGCGTCTTCTAACCATTCAGTCAAGCGCATAATCCTAGCCCCTTGGCCTTGCAATTTTCAGTGATACTGAAATCGCGCTTTTGAACTCGGAAATCAAGGGGCAAATCGAAAAAAGCTTGCCGCTTTCTACCTAGGTCGTATCTGTGGGTGATCTTGAGGTGAATAAACGGTTTGCGGCTTTGTACGAACACGCTCGATTGCATGCTTTGGGCCTGCCCCGAGTTCGCAAACTGATCAAAGAAGCACTTAAAGCACCACATGGCCTTCCATGCAGTGTTGAACCAGAGTTCCCGATAGTCGGGATGAGCAAGGCGGCAGGCAATACCTGCGCTGTTTGTTAAGTTAGTTTCTTCGGCATTGGCTACACGCCTTGCCCGGGCTTTCTTGTAATGAACAACGTCGCCTCTTTTGCCTATAAGGCACGATAGCCGGTTTCCCGGAAAGAAAGTGGCTTATCCAGACACGTTTCCATGCCCAAACAGTTCCTCCGTCTTTGACAGACACATCTGCAAAAGTGGATTTCTCCATCCGGTACATCTGCATCCGTCGCCGCGTGATACCCTATAGTCCTGGGCCCTTCCCCTCAAACCATGCGGTCACGTTTGAAGTTCGGTTCACCGGACCACTGAAAGGTGCGTTACGTCTCCCAATAGCCCAACCCAGCCTACGACAAACTGACGGTCGCTCCGCCAGCAGCCCGTTACGTAGGCATAAGTTCAGAATATGGGATGAATTCAGGAGGGGAATAAGTTTTATGGAGACAGCTGCATGCTTGAAGCTCTTAAAAATTAAGCCTCAACATGCAGCTCAGCATGGGCTTTCTTAGAAGTTGTTGCAATCTCTAAGCTTGTCAGAGCACTCAGCGCTTGCTTCGCTTCAGCTACGGTTTCGGGGTCATCCTCATGGAGATCAATGATTTCTTGTAGTTTTTTCTTTGATTTAGAGATCTTCCAATCAGCAATTTTATCTCTGAAAATCGCTCCTAGCACCTCCCAAAGTTGAGCCAATAAGATGGTAATAGCCGGGGCAAATATGAGAAGGATAGATTTGACTGTGCCGTCTCCGATCAGGCTAAACAATGAAGCTAAAATCGTACCAGTCCCGGCTGCACCAGCAGCGGTGGCTTTATTTTTCAGCCCGGCCTGCTCATCAGCCACCAGGTCGCCTCACATCCAGCTCGCCGCTCGCCGTTCCTAGAGTAGTCAAAATCTCCTCAATTTCTGCTTTTGTGATCTTATCAATGTTTTGAATCGCCAAGCGCTTATCTCCAAGCTCTTTCCCGAATCTCACATCGATAGCCCGGCTTTCAGCCAGACCTCGCAGACTTGTAAAAACAGAAAAACTCAAGCCGAGGAGTCCAATTGCCAATCCTGACACTGGAATAAACAATTCCATATTCTTCCTCGCGACTAGGTCAATTCATAAAACTATGGAGTAAACCTAGTTAACGTAAGGGAAAAATACAACCCAAGGTAATTGGAGGTATAATCGGCCCGCTTTCCGGCCTCTTAGCGTTCGCCGCACTGGCCTCTGTCACGCAGGACATGGTCAGCCAGAACACAGGCCATCATGGCTTCTCCAACCGGGACTGCGCGGATGCCAACGCAAGGGTCGTGACGACCTTTGGTCATTACATCCACCTCTTCCCCGCTGCGAGTGATGGATTTGCGTGGTGTCAGGATGGAAGAGGTTGGCTTTACAGCAAAGCGCACGACTACCGGCGCACCGGAAGAGATGCCGCCCAGCACGCCGCCTGCCTGATTGGACAGGAAGTCAGGCTTGCCATCTTCGCCCATACGCATCTCATCAGCGTTTTCTTCACCAGTCAAACATGCTGCTTCAAAACCGTTGCCGATCTCAACACCCTTCACGGCGTTGATGGACATCATGGCTGATGCGAGGTCCTGATCAAGCTTGCCGTAAAGCGGAGCACCGAGCCCCACCGGGACGTGCTCAGCTACCACTTCAATCACGGCACCAATTGAAGAGCCTTCCTTGCGGATGCCATCGAGGTATTCTTCGAAGAACTTGGCAGCTTCCGCATCCGGGCAGAAGAACGGGTTGTTGCCCACCTCGTTCCAATCCCAGTTGTCGCGATTGATCTTATGCGGGCCCATCTGGACCAGAGCGCCGCGGATCAGGATGTTTGGAATGACTTTGCGCGCCAAACCACCAGCAGCTACACGGGATGCTGTCTCGCGTGCTGATGAGCGACCACCACCGCGATAATCACGAATGCCATACTTGGCATCGTAGGCGTAATCTGCGTGGCCCGGACGGTAGCGCTCTTTGATTTCGGAGTAATCCTTGGAGCGCTGATCAGTGTTCTCGATCATCAGAGAGATGGGCGTGCCGGTCGTACGTTGTACGCCGTCTTCATCCACCATCACACCGGAGAGAATTTTGACCTGATCCGGTTCGCGGCGCTGGGTCGTAAACTTGTTTTGCCCCGGCTTGCGCTGGTCCAGATACACCTGAATCTCTTCTGCTGTGATTGGAAGCAGAGGCGGACAACCATCGACAACGCAGCCAAGCGCTGGTCCGTGGCTTTCGCCCCATGTTGTTACGCGAAACAGATGACCAAAGGTGTTGTGGGACATGTTCTAGCAGTTCACTTTTAGAGCATGAGCACGCCCTGTCCGGCTGACTCTCTTCAATCAAACGGAACGCGCTCTGAGAATTCTAGTGGTTTTAGGTGGGTTCAGGCGAGAGGTCAATTGAGAGCCTTGCAGCACTTGCGTAATTTTCCCGAATGAACAAACTGGATTTAGGCTTGTTCCCAGATTCAGGACTGTAAATGGGGGATCTCAAGGCGTGAAAAGCGCATTCAGGCACCGCCATTTTAATGCGTAAGCTCAAATTCATACAAAAAGCCCGAGCAACGTGGTGGTCACGTCCCCGGACTTTCCTCATTCATTCAAACTTTTCATAGAGAACGTTGGCCCTGGATAAACCTTAGGCGCCGTGTTCCTGAATAAGTCTTTTTGCAACCAGATCATGGTCCAGCCACAGAGCCGGGCCTTCTGGCTGGCTGGCTTCGCCAAACATGAGCATGCCAGTTGCTGCAACAACATGCTGGCTGAGTTCATCGCTGACCAGAACGTTGCGCTCTTTATGCAGGTCTACGATTTCCTGCGAGGTGCCAACAGTCTTGTCTACCTGCTCCGCTGAGTTTGGCATTGGCCAAGCTTCGAAGTTGTAGAACGGCTGCATTGCCTCACTGGTCTGGTAGTCGGATACCTTTTGCAGCACCTCTTCCAGAGACGCTTCCGGCTTGAGCATGCCTTCGCACTTCTGCCAGAGTGCATCCACCCATGCGCCACCACCTTCTTTCTTGAAGGCTTGCAGCAGTGGCAGGAGAGACAGCTCGATGCCAGCAAACACGTCTGAAGAGTTGGTGCGGATTTCAGGGCAGTTGAACACTGTTGCCTTCACGCCGTCTTTCCACGCGTCTTCAGCAAACTTCTCCAGAGCCATTTTAGCGTAGCCCTGCGTGTAGTTGGTGTAAGTCTGCCAGCGATACTCGTCCTCGATCAGGATGCGAGTGCCGTGATAGCCATATGCGGTGTAGCGCACTTCGCCGCCAGCAGCTTCCACGCGGTCGCGGAGCGTCTTACTGGCTTCCAGCAGGTAACCGAAGCTGTTTGCGGTGACTTCCTCGAAGTTTTGCAGGATCAGTTTGCCCAGATCACTCTCGATAAGAGACTGAGACGGCATGTAGCGTGCACCGCGGCCTTTATAGATGCGGTTCGCGATTGCCATAAACACTTTTGCACGCGGAATACCGCCTGCCATTGTGTGGGCGAAGAAGACGTTCTTACCCGCTGGGATCATGGTATCCAGCTGGTCCATGACCTGAGAAAGAGCGTCTTTAAACCGGTTGGAGCCAAGACCGCGGCAGATCTCAACATGATCCCAGTCGAGCTTGTGGTCCTGCCAGTCTTTAATGGTCATTTCGTTGACCAGATCAGTCGGCGTCGCTGTGCCTTCCGGTGCATCCAGTTCAAAACCCGCACGCAGAGGTACGTTGATGATTTTGCCGCCCAGATTGGCTTCTGCTTCAGTGAGCTCTTCTGGTGTCAGGGCGCGTGGCTTGTTGTTTTCATCGGGACGACCGACAGTAATGCCGATCACAGTCATCCCGGCTGCCTTTGCCTGATCGATCAAGCCAGTCGCATATCCGCGACCAAAAAGTTCGCCGAAGAGTACGAAGACATCGCCCTCTCCAAAAACGGTATTGCTGCTGATTGCCTTGAGTGGTCGAGACGTCTTCATCAAGATCTTCCAAAAAGTTTAAGAGTGTCGAGATTTCATAGGTGAGCGTTCTGCTCTTGTTGCCTAAAAATAACGAGTTACAACTGATTTAGGTAGCCTGTTTAGCTGGTCTTTATGCAGATTGTAGCAAAGCACTCCAAAATGTCGTGGACTGCCTTTGCTGTAGTATTCACTTTATGTGTCACAGTTTATCGCTGACGCAAAAACCTGATCAATTTAACGACCAGGAAATGCGTTGTAAGCCCCCAATCTTAAAGGCTTGGTACAGCGCTGGACGTGAGAGCACGCATTGATGCGCCCATTAATCAGAATGGACCTGCGTGTCTGCGAGGTCTTTTAGACAGCGAGCTTTAGATCCACGCCTCAGAACCATCTCGCCAGAGAAGGAACTGGTCTTGTGGCGTCTCCAGATCCGGGATTTCTGCGGGTGCATATCCGCAGAGCAAACCACGCAGTACCCGCATGACCACGCCGTGTGCAACGATGATCATGGGATCCTTTTGCTCTGACATCCAATCGAAGATGCGATCAGAGACCATTTTGTAGCTCTCCCCTTCGGGATGCACATAGCCCCATTTATCTTCGCGCCGCATGCGAACCACTTCAGGACGCTCAACCATCATTTCAGGAACCGTCATTCCCTCCACGTTGCCAAATGTGATTTCACGAAGGCGTTCATCCACTTTGTAGTCGTATGGGTCGAGCCCCATTTCCTTGCGCAGAATTTCCATGGTCTCCCGCGCGCGGATCATGGGTGAGCTGACAAAGATGAAATCATCTGCGGTCTTGCCAAGGTCTGGGAGGAAGTCCTTCATCACCATACCGTTGCGCCGGGCCTGCTTGCGACCGGTGTCGTTGAGCGGAATATCCTGACCGCCCTGCATACGCCCTTCCAGGTTCCAGTCTGTTTGTCCATGACGGACATACAGAAGCGGAGTTGGTGTGGTTTTCGCAAGGGGCATCAACGAGCCAGTCATTCCATGGGCCTTCTGCAGGAGATTAGTCGGCAACCGTTTTGTAGCGGCTTCTTACGAGGTACATGTGTCATTCCTCGTTAGAAAACAACAGTTATGCACACATTCTTGATTTAAGTCATATGTACCTTTACCAGCCTCTTAAGCGCAAAAAGGCGCTCCAAGAAGCGCCTTTTCTCAAACCTAATTGCTGAAGCAATTTAGACGACGGAGATATCCGGGGCGTCTACTGCCTTCATGCCAACCACATGGTAGCCGCTGTCAACGTGGTGAGTTTCACCAGTGACAGAGCGGGACAGGTCGGATGTGAGGTAGAGAGCAGAGTTTCCAACATCATTGATGGTTACGGTTTCACGCAGTGGTGCGTTGTACTCGTTCCATTTGAGGATGTAGCGGAAATCGCCGATACCAGCTGCTGCCAATGTTTTGATTGGACCTGCAGAAATCGCGTTCACACGGATCTTCTTAGGACCAAGATCAACCGCGAGATATTTGACGCTTGCTTCCAATGCAGCCTTTGCAACGCCCATGACGTTGTAGTTTGGCATGACCTTCTCAGCACCGTAGTAGGTGAGAGTTACAATGGAACCACCTTCGGTCATCAGCTTTTCTGCACGGCGGGCAACGGATGCCAGCGAGTAGCAGGAAATCTGCATTGTCTTTGCAAAGTTGTCTGCGCTGGTATCCAGATAACGGCCAGTCAGTTCTTCTTTGTCAGAGAAAGCGATCGCATGAATGACGAAGTCGATCTTGCCCCATTTTTGCTCCAGAACTTCAAATGCTGCATCAATGCTTGCTTCGTTCGTAACGTCACAATCACCTACAACAAGTGCATCGAGCTTTTCTGCTAATGGTTCAACACGCTTCTTCAGCGCTTCACCCTGATAGGTGAGTGCGATTTCAGCTCCGGCATCGTGTAGTGCTGTTGCAATACCCCAAGCGATGGACCGATTGTTGGCCAGTCCCATGATGAGACCACGTTTGCCGGCCATCAATCCTTGCGCTTCTGCCATGTTTTTCTCCTGAGTGAATATCACTTAATCTAGTGAACAGCCCCAAAATGCTATGGCATACTGTTCATTTGGCTTCAAGCCGTCGAAAAAAGTCCAATCAGACATGGACGTGTTCTTGCGCTCCCATTATCTGATAGTTAGAGCCAGATCAACTTCCAACACTGCGACGGAAACATGACTATTCCAAATTTGGTGAACGCGTTTCAAAAGATCATTGGGGACGCAAATGTGCTTGTCAGCGACCATGACAAGGCCCCATTTCTTGTTGAGTGGAGGGACAAATTTCGAGGCGCCACTCCCATGGTGCTGCGGCCCGGTTCCACATCAGAGGTTGCAGAGTGCGTGAAGCTTGCGGCTCAGCACGGTCTTACTGTGGTTCCACAGGGTGGCAACACGGGTTTGGTTGGGGGGCAAATCCCTAATCCAGATGGTAGCGAAATCGTGCTATCCCTTTCTAGATTAAATAAAATTCGCCACATCGACCCTGAAGGTTATACGATGGTAGCAGATGCAGGCGTTACGCTGCAGGCTGTTCATGACGCGGCTGAAAAGCATGATCGATTGTTCCCTTTGACGCTCGCTTCGCAAGGTTCCTGTGAGATTGGTGGCAACATTGCAACCAACGCCGGAGGCACTGCCGTCCTGTCCTATGGGAACACGCGAGATCTTGTTCTCGGGCTTGAAGTTGTGCTCGCAAATGGTGAGGTCTGGGAAGGGCTTCGGACCCTGCGCAAAGACAATACCGGTTACGATTTGAAACAATTATTTATCGGCTCAGAGGGCACTTTGGGGATCATTACGGGTGCCAGCCTCAAATTATACCCAGCTCCGGCGTCGGTGGAGGTGGCTCTGGTCGCGCTAGATTCGCCTGCTAAGGCACTTTCACTGTTTTCATTGGCAAAAAGTCACGCCGGGAACATGCTCACTGGATTTGAATTGATGCCGCAATCCGGCATGCAGTTCGTTTGTGAGCATATGGAACAGTCGCGCTATCCGTTCGAAGAACAGCATCCATGGTATGTGCTCATCGAGATCTCAGCGGGTACAAAAGACATTGACATTGTCAGCCTGACAGAGACCATCTTTACTGAGGCTTTTGAGGCTGATCTGCTGCGTGACGGATTGCTGGCGCAGAGTAAAGCGCAGGCTGCTGACTTCTGGCGGTTGCGGCATGGGCTTTCTGAGGCACAGAAATTTGAGGGCGGATCCATCAAGCACGATGTCTCTGTGCCTGTTGCAAAGGTTCCCGAGTTTCTGGAAGAAGCGATCGCCGCTGTTAAAGAGGCTGTGCCGGGATGTCGTCCGGTTCCGTTTGGCCATATGGGCGATGGCAACATCCATTTTAACATCACCCAACCGAAGGATGCCAACAAAGCCGAGTATCTTGCGAAATGGGATGATGTGAACCGTGTCGTGCATGGGATTGTTGCCAGTTACAACGGCTCAATCTCTGCAGAGCATGGCATCGGCATTTTGAAGCGTGATTTGCTGGCAGAGGTAAAGAGCGCCACAGAGATGAACATGATGCGCTCTGTTAAGAAGGCTCTCGACCCGACGAACATGTTCAATCCGGGCCGCGTTCTCTAGACATTACTGCTCAGGTGCTTCCAGTCCTTCCGGGAGTACCTGTCCTCCATCAACGACAATCTGCTGTCCGGTGATGTAGCCAGCCTCCTCGCTGGCGAGGAAGAGCACAGCACTTGCCACGTCTTGTGGCGCACCCAATCGGCCAAGTGGAATAGTCTGCCCCATCTTCTTCAGATACTCATCACCGAGGTCATCCAGCGCTTCTGTCCTGATATTGCCGGGCAGAACCGAGTTCACTGTGATCTTGTGCGAGGCCAACTCCAAGGCGGCTGTTCGCATGAAGCCCAGTTGCCCCGCTTTGGAGGCTGCATAATGAGACCAGCCAGCATCCCCTGTAATTGGGCCCGTTATTGACGAGATAAGGATAATCCGCCCGTGCCCTGCTTGTTTCATATGCGGGAGGGCTGCCTTTACGCAGTAGAAGGAGGAGCGCAAGTTTGTCTCAAGCACATGATCCCACTGCTCGGGCTCCATCTCCTTAATCGTCTGCTTGGGGAAGATGCCTGCGTTGGCGCATATAATATCCAGCCCGTTTTCTTCTGCGGTCTCATCGACCATGGCCTTTACCGCTTGCCACTGGGTGACATCACATTGAAGGAATTGCCCTGCTCCGCCAGCCAGTGCGATTTCCTCCACAGCATTAGCGCCAGCTTCTTCTCCGCGCGCTGCAATGGTGACAAAGGCTCCGGCGCGAGCAAAAGCCAGCGAGATGCCCAAGCCGATCCCCTGGGAACCACCCGTCACAATGACAGATTTACCTTTAAGCGACGCCAGCATGCTTGATCCCTCATCGTCTCATCATGTTGGTGTCCAGTATGTTGCTCAGAGGCTAAAACAAGTCTAACTGCCCGTTGTTTCTTGAAGAGCCACCTGCAACCTTCTTTTGAGGTTTTGGCTTGGCAGGAGGTTTGACTGGCTCAGGAGGAACTGGAATGACCTCTCGTTCCCACAATGACGGGTCATCATTGGCAACGCTGTTCACCCGCGTTGAAACAGGCGTGGTGATTAACAGTCCCTCATCTGCAGGTTGTAAGAGCTTTATAGCGTCTCGAGCCATGATTGTGCCGTTGCTCAACCAGTCGTCAAAATGCTCCGGCGCGATGATTGCGGGCATCCGGTGGTGAACCGGTTTCACTGTCATATTCGACTCGACGGTGATTACAGCAGCGGTATCAATGTCTCCGCCATCAGGATGGGAATAAGTTTCCCACAGGCCAGCGAAGGCCAGAAGGCGTCCATCCGCTGGGGCAATCCAATAGGGCTGCTTTGCCGCACCTTTGCGTTGCCACTCGTAAAAACCGTTTGCAGGTATCAAGCATCTACGGTGACGCACCGCTGCACGAAACGAGGGTTTCTCCTCCAAAGTTTCGGCTCTGGCATTGAGCAAAAGCGTGAAACTTGCTGGGTCTTTGACCCATGACGGGACCAGGCCCCATCGTGCTAACCCAAAGTGGCGCCCACCATTTTCGTGTTTTACGAGTGCAATTGGCTGAGTCGGTGCTATGTTGTATCTCGGTGGAAAATTTGGCTGTTCGATATAATCAAACAACGCTTTGACTTCTTCCGGAGACGCTGACAGGCTATATCTACCACACATGCAGATTACTCTGTTCGCATTTTAGTAAAATTGCAACCAATCGAGAGATAGGTTCCGCGCGACAGATAGGAAGCTGGGAGGCTGCAATGGATATGTACTGCGATAAAATCGGCGTAGGAGAACTTTCTCCTGAGCTTTTGACGCATGCAAACATCAATCCATCCACGGGCCTTGCAACTGACTATCTTAATCATTTCAATGAGGTTGTTATGCTTCTTGAAATGCTTCCTGATATTCCCGATTGCGCAGAAGATGTTCTGGCCTGGGAACCAGCTGACTATATCACACATTTCAGTGCCTCTAAATTCTCAGCAAAAGAATTGGCGATCCGTGCATACGGAGCTGTTGATTTACCGCTGCGGAATGCTCTGGAGAAGTGTATTGGCGAAGTTGATCAGGAAGTTATCTCCTTACAAAAAATGCTAGGCTCCGCTGAAGTAACAGGTGAACTGCTGCAAATCGTTCAGGATAAAGCCGTTACCGTCATCAGGCCCCTGCTTTCGCAAGCCGGGTCAATCATCCATGGACATCTACCGGATGAGACAATCAGCACTGAGGAAAGCACGCAAGCGGACGTTGACGCCCTGTTCTCATGAGCAAAAAAATTATTCCGGAATACATTGAGGCAACCAGTGTTGCCTGTGTGCAGAACGAAAAAGTTCTGCTCGTAATACGAGCCCAGTCGCCCTCCAAAGGCCTTTGGAGTTTTCCTGGCGGTAAGGTTCTTCCCAGTGAAAACCTTAAGGATGCCGCACAAAGAGAGTTTAAAGAAGAAACATCTTTGTGCGCCTCAGACCTGAAGGAATGGACGGTGTCCTACCCTTCTGCGGAAGACTGCAAGGAGCAATATCGCATCCATGTCTTTCGCTGTACGCAGGTCAAGGGTGAGGAAGAAGCACGCTCTGATGCTGCTGAACTGGGATGGTACACTTGGGAAGAGGCTATGAACCTGCCTCTCGCACCCGGCATGCAACAGCACATTCTGAATCTTCTAAGATGTAGTTAGAGCAGAACCTGTGCATTTACATTGACGCCTCAAGCTCTGACTTCTTAATTTTTACACGTGTTCTTATCCGAAAACCGGAACTACTTTTTTAGAATACGCACAAGCATCAGTCCTGCAGCCTGCTGTGCAACAAGGGAAAACCGGAAATCCCCAAGGTTCCATAGTGGACAGAGTGCCGGGAGACGGCCATCCTTACAGAATCTGAAGCAACCAGCATGCTGTGGGATGTAGCTTGACTGACATTGCAAGACTTAAAGCTTGGACACGTAACTTCGCGAAACCTGCCTGGCCGACAGGCCGGGGGATTTGCCTTGGTCTGATGCTTTTGAGTGTTGCGGCGGCCCCTGCTGCATTTGCTCAGAGTTCCCCGCAATCTCCGGGTCAACCTGTACAGCCAGAGTTGAAAGAACCTCCCTACGAGCAACAGCTTATTCGCCTCTCAGAAATACTTGGTGCCCTCCATTATTTACGCCCGCTTTGCGGTCATGATGAAGCAGATGAATGGCGTCAGCGCATGTACTCCTTGCTGGGTGCAGAAGTGCAGAATGAGCTGAGACGCCGGCGTCTTGTTGAGCGGTTTAATCAGAGCTATCGGGGGTTCGCATCGGTCTATCAAACCTGCACTCCGGCGGCTATTGAAGCCTCCCGCAGATTCGCCGATGAAGGTGTAATTATCACCCAAGAAGTAACGGGCAAGTACAGCCGCGATTGATAGAAAAGCCGGTTGCAACCGTTTTCCACAGACAATTATTGCGTGTTTTTTGGATAACTCGGCTTCGCCACAAATATTAACCATAACTTACAGAAGCTCTGGACGAGTTTACCAAAACATCAGTGAGTCGGTTGTTCCTGCCGTTTTGCGTGTTAACTTCCGTTTAACAGATAAGGCATGCGACGCTTCATTTGTTTTCGTTTGCCCGTTACATGTAACGGCAAATAACAAGAAGCAGCACATAGAGGGACATGAGAGCCAGCATGATCAAGGACGACGCTATCGCCGGCGAATTCACAGAAGAGATCGATGCATCTGATGCAGACATCCGCCGACTGGCTCTAAGCTTCATTCAGGAAGCTTGGGAGGATGGTCTTTCCCACGGCATCGACAGTACAGCTCTTGCGCATGCAGCGCTGTTCTCAGCAATGATGGATCTGGTTTCTCTTTATGGAGAAGAAGCTGTTTCCAAATTTGCGCAGGAATTGCCACAGCGCGTTGAGCGCGGTGACTACTCTTTGGAACGTCGTCTGCACTAATTTCAGCACTGCTGTTTTTCAAAGAGCCCCGATTGATCGGGGCTTTTTTGATTCCGGCCCGGTGTTTTGGAGCGACTTCTTGTCGTTTGCTTGCATCCAACCAAACGGAACACGCTCTAGAAAATCAAATCACTTGCAACCTTGGCAAGGATGAGCGCTGCAAAGAGCAGCAGGATAATGCCTGCCCCATGGTTGATGGTGGAAAGCCAGTTGTCATTCATGCGATTTCGCAGCTTGGACACAAGCGCAGACAGGCAAGCCCACCATAGAAGAGCACCACTCAACACGCCCAGCACGAGTGCCAGAGCGCCGACATAGTCCCCCTTCTCGGGCGCATGCTCTCCCAGTGAACCGAAAATAGCGATAAAGCCAAGAATTGCTCCTGGGTTGGTCACAGTCATGGCGAAAGAGACAATCATCCCACGCCAAATCGTTGGACCACCATCGCTGCCACCTTTTAAATGTGGGTGAGACCGGAACACGACGATGCCGAAGATGATCAGAAGAAACCCGCCTATCGTCTGGATATAGAACTCATGGCGTTCAACGAACTCCGATATTGCCGTCACACCAAAGGCAGCAGCGGTTGCAAATACACCATCGGCCAGAACTGCCCCGAAGCCTGCGATGAGGCCCGGAAGGAAGCCGTAATGCACTGCCCTCCTAATCGCCAACACGTTTACAGGGCCAATCGGAGCAGACGTGACGAGCCCGATAATCATGCCTGTAATGAAGAGTTCAATATTCAACGCTTTAATCCATACTTCCCAACTGCGCAGAAGACCTGTCAGATCTTCCTATAAATTTTCTAAAGGCTCTCTAGCTTGTGCATAGGTTAGGGTCCGTTTCTTCCTTGATTCCCAACAAGCCCTTAAACTAAGTGCAAAGCACGCGCCTCATATCCGTTTCGGAGCACTTCATGTATTTTCGCCTACTCATCATAGGGTTACTTTGCACTACAGCTCCGGCTATGGCTGCAACACAGGCAATCAAGACCGAAACGATTCGCATCCAACGCCCCAAGGCTGAACAATTTCCTCTGCTTGATGAAGGTTTCAACAGAGATACCAGCAGTGAAGATGCGCTGGACAGTGAGTTTGCAGAGGAACCTCCGCTGCCAAAGCTGGACGTCTTTTATGACGATACAGAATTGCCGGAGGCTGTCAGAGCAACCCGTGCGACGCTGATCAAGATTGCTCGCAGCGGCAATGTTGCTGCGTTGGCGCCTTTGTTTGCCAAGCAAGAGCAACCACCGGAACTCTCGTTCACACCTGTGCGCGATCCGGTCAGCTTTTTGAAAGACAGCTCTGGTGATGGTGAAGGGCACGAGATCCTTGCGATCCTACTGGATATTGTGACAGCCGGATATTTGCGGCTCAATGAGGGAACGGAAGAAGAGACTTACATCTGGCCTTATTTTGCCCGCTACCCTTTGCATGACCTGACGCCTTCGCAGAAGGTTGAGATGTACCAGATCGTCACTGCAGCCGATTACTTTGAGATGCTGGATTATGGCGCATGGACCTTCTATCGCCTTGGCATTTCCAAGGATGGGGATGTGCGGAGCTTTATTGCCGGAGACTAAGTTGTCTTCAGTGACCGATTGATGAAAGCCCATCAGATGCTCTGGTGGGCTTTTCTTTGCTCAGTTACCCCGCCTTGCGGATTTCACGGTGGCTTTCGTTTTCCGCTTTCAGCAGGTCCATCTGCTCAGGCTTTTCCATGAAGCGGGTGTAAAAGCTGCTGTCGAGTTCCGCGTAATAGGCATAACCGCGGTACAGAGGCAAGAACCGCAGTTTGGCTCTGTTGTCGTCGGCCAGCCCTTTCATGACGTCATGAAAGTTCTCACGCGGTAAAACATGGAACCTGCCGAGCCACTTTTTGAGCATCAGCTTGAACAGGCCGGGCAGTTTTTCCTGCTGACCAAAATCAACAACAGACAACTGACCGCCTTTTGCCAGAAGCTTTGTCCCGTTGCGCAGAGCGTCTTCCCATGGCGGGATCATTGAAACGCAGTAGGACAGGAAGACACGGTCGAAGGTGTCGATGCCGAACTTCTCAAACGGATCAAAGCTCGTTGCATCGCCCTGAGCCAGATGAATCCGGTGAGACAGGTCCGCTTTGTGAATGTTGGCCTCTGCGGTCTTCAGCATTTCTGCCGAGATATCGACGCCAAAGAACTGGCAAGTTGGGTAAGCCCTTGCTGCCTCAATCAGATTGCGACCAGTGCCGCAGCCGAGCTCCAGCACTGTGCTGCCACGCGGTGCTGCCAAATGTTTGATCAAATGATCCCGGCCAAGAAGGTAATGCTTTCTGGTCAGATCATAAAAATGCCGTTGGTTCTTATAGAGTTTATCCATCAGTGAGGCTGAGGACTTTACATTCGCCATTTCACTTCCCTCACATACTTATTCTTGTTCAGTTATAGATGTAGAGGTGGAAACCACCGTAGATAGAGGAGCGGTCCAGCTTGTTGAGGCGTGCACTTTCAGCCGCCTCATAGGTCCACTGCCCCAGTATTTCGTTATTGACCCGCCCCGGCAGAATGCTTGGCTCGCCAGCCGTTCTGAAGATGACGCGCGCTCCTTGCCGTGCCGTTCGGGATATTCCTGCCCATAGATCGTTCAGCTGCCTGTCTGTCATCCAGTCCTGCGCATCCAGCAGGACGTAGGCATCAAGGCTGTTTGCATCCTGATTATCCAGATGCTCTGTGAAAGACCGATTAACAACGCGCACATAAGAGGCTCTTTTCCGAATTTCCGGGAAGTGTTGCGGCTTCAGATAGGGCGGCAAAGGGCCGGAAAGACCGGTTCCGCTGTGTGTATGAGAGGGCGCGTATCCGCGAGTGAAAGCTTGCCAGGCGAAGTAGTTGTCTTCCATTGGAAAGTCGCAGGCCAGCTTTTCCAGGCGTTGTTTGAGAACGCCTGCCATGTTGCCACCGCCTTCTGCGGCGAGGCTCTCATATTGCGTTGGGGGGATGCCGAGGCCGTAGAGCGACATCTTTTTAGAGGTCGCCCAGCGGATCAGGCGTTTATCAAAGAGCGGCGCCAGAACCTTGTCGAAATATGATCGCTGTTCGTTCAGGTCACGTGCGTCTGCCATTTTGCTCAGGTCAACGCCGTAGATTTTTGCAAGGAAGTGACCAAGACCGATAAAGTAGCCGAGCATTCCGTGGTGGTAGAGGTCTCGTGAGAACAGGGTGATGCGCTTGCGGCCCCACGCCGTCATGTCCCGCCCTTCCCAGTAGGCCATGGTTTCCGGATCGATGGCGGGCTTCAGATACTTCTCATAGGCGGCAATATTGGCTTTTTCATCAGCCTCACCAAAGAACCGATAGAACGTCTCGTAATCGGGGAACTCTTCCAGCGCGGTCAATTTCAGGCGGTTCAAAGCCACGTGCGCGCGGTTGAGGTCGACTGCCGTAATCTCCTGCGGGTCTGCTGTGAGGTAGGACATGACATTGCAGCCACCAGAAGCGATTGTCACCATTTTCGAATGGGGTTTGAGTTGCAGTGCCTGCATATCCACCTCCGGATCCTCCCAGATCTGCGGATAAACCAGCCCCTTAAATGCGAAGGTGAACAGACGCTCCAGCACGCCTTCCATGGAGATCAGTTTTGAACGATGTACTGCACGATCCAAACGTTTCTTTGACTGCCTGATAGTTGATGTCACGTGCATCTCCAGAATCAAGAACTGAAATCAATCGAGAGAAAGAGTTAGTTCACGCACACGACAGTTTTGCGACGTCGAAACATTGATTGTAATTGCAGAAAGATCTTGAAAACGCGGCAATACTGGAATGTTCTGGTAAACAACTCAGTGCACTTACATTTCTATTTACCTGCCTCATATTTTGCGATTTTCCTCCCACATACAGGTGTCAGGGCGCAGGCGAGGAGTTGCCTCGTCACCCACAGAAACTATTCTTTTTCCGTGGTGTGCGCATAGCTGATGGGTTATGAAACACTCTTGTTGTTTTATTCATTGGAAGGACGGACCCATGGCATCACAACGTACCATTCTCACTTCGCGTCGGCTCGTGAAGGTTTTTGGCGAAGATGCCAAGGAGTTTCTGCAAAATCTCGTGAGCTGTGACATCAGCGAGATTAGTGCGACCTCCAGCGCATTTGGTGCTCTTCTTACGCCTCAGGGGAAGATCCTCTGGGACTTCATTGTTTTTGCAGATGAGAACACGGGTGGCTTCCTGATTGATGTGAGCGCCGATGAACTTGATGCGTTTGCCAAGCGTCTTGGTTTTTACAAGCTTCGCGCCAAGGTGACTGTGGAACCTGCTGATGAGACCATGCATGTGATCGCAGAATGGGGAGATGATTTGCCAGCGGATAAACCGCGCGATCCTCGCCATGCTGACATGGGTGTTCGTTATGTTTCCTCCGGCGAAGTTGCAGAGACTGCCTCAGAAGCTGACTATCATGCGCATCGCATCAAACTTGGCATTCCGCAGAGTGGGCTGGACTTTCAGCTGGCAGACGTCTTTCCGCATGATACAGACATGGACAGTCTCAATGGAGTGGCTTTCTCCAAAGGCTGTTTTATCGGGCAAGAGGTTGTTTCCCGCATGAAGCACCGCGGAACGGCCCGCAAGCGCATCATCAAAGTTTCCGCTGAAAGCGCGCTGCCCGCCGCTGGTAGCGATGTTTTGGCTGGAGAGAAGAGCGTTGGAACATTGGGCTCTTCGCAGGATACCGATGGGCTCGCCCTGCTGAGACTGGACCGTGTGAAAACTGCGATGGATGCAGGTGTATCGCTGACATGTGATGGTGTTGCCCTCACCCCTTCCATTCAAGAATGGGCAAGTTTCAACTGGCCTTCATCTGATTAAGAGATACAGCTAAAGCAGTTCGCATTTAAGCTGGAACACATGAACTGCTTTAGTCTTTGTTTTGCGTATCTTTATCCGAAAACCAGTTTCCACTTTTCGGAGATACACTGTAGACATCACCTTAACCTTGACGACTGGCTTGATTGACTAATGTGTGCAGAGCTTTCCTCATCTTCCCCCCGTGCCTGGCAGCGGATGCTTTCTGGCAGACGACTTAATCTTCTTGATCCGTCTCCGTTGGATGTGGAACTCTCTGATATAGCGCACGGCCTGGCGCGGGTTGCGCGGTGGAACGGGCAAACAATTGGCGATCATGCGTTCTCTGTTGCCCAGCATTGTGTGGTGGTGGAAGAGATTGCGCTGATGCTCAAGCCTGATCTTGATATTCAATGGCGTATGGCAATCTTGCTGCATGACGCGCCTGAGTATGTGATCGGGGATATGATCTCCCCTTTCAAGAACGTGATGGGTGGCACCTACAAGGCCGTTGAAGAACGGCTGCACCATGCCATTCACAGAGCATTTAATCTGCCCCCCGACTTGCCAGTCAGCATTGCCAAGCTTGCCAAGAAGGCTGACATTATCAGTGCCTATCTGGAAGCAATCCATCTGGCGGGCTTTAGCAAGGACGAAGCAGACAAGATTTTTGGTAAGCCTGCAAAGGTTACTGCGGAGCAACTGGACACCTTGGCAGCAAGCATTGAGCCGCTGCCAACCAAGGATGCGCAAGAGGTCTTTCTGGCCCGGTTTGCTGAGCTTGATGACGCTCGCAAGAAAGTTGGAGGCCGCTGATGTTGCATGTCTGTCCACTTTCCAAGCTGGAAGACACGTTGACCTCAGCAAGGCCGAGCCATGTGCTTTCTCTCGTTTCTCCGGGAACAGAGGTGATCTTGCCTTCTGAGACAAAGCCTGCTCACCATCTGGTGCTGGAGTTCAACGACATTACTGAGGCGCGTGAAGGTTTGCTTGCCCCCAATAGGACGCATGCAGAGCAACTGCTGGATTTTTCCCGTGATGCTGCACGCAACGGCTCTTTACTGGTGCATTGCTGGGCCGGTGTCAGCCGGTCGACAGCTGCTGCCTACATCATTGCCTGTGCGATTATGCCGGATACAGATGAACGTGCGCTGGCCCAACATTTGCGCAAGGTTTCTCCTGTAGCCACACCCAATCCGCTGCTTATCTCTTTGGCAGACACTCTTTTGCAGCGAAATGGGCGCATGATACAATCAATCATCGAGCTTGGTCGTGGTGCAGAGACTTTTGAGGGCAACCTGTTCTCGCTTGATCCTGCCGCACTTGTTGAACTGGCATGACGGATACGGAGCAAACATTGATGAGCAATGCAGTGGAAACAGGAAATGCAGCCCAACGCGGTGCTGACATGGAGCCTGTCCAGCTTGGCATTGGTCTGAGTGCTGTCATTGTTTCCGTAAAAGACAAAGTGCCCTTTGTTTTGACTGTGCCGCAAAAAGTGCCTGACGAGTTGTCTGGCCTGCCCTCCGGCCCGTTTGACCCACGCGTACATCGCACCTTTGAGTTGGGTTTGCGTGCGTTTGTTGAAGAACAGACTGCCCTTCATATTGGCCATGTGGAACAGCTTTACACCTTTGGTGACCGCGACAGATATTCTCTGGCGCGGATTGGTGAGCCGCATATGGTTTCTGTCGGCTATCTGGCGTTGACGCGTCAGACACCAGAATCTGAACGGCTGCTTGCCAGACAAGGTGCTCGCTGGCGTCCCTGGTATGACTTTTTTCCCTGGGAAGACTGGCGTGGCGGTCAGCCGAAGATGCTGGAAGAGATTATTCATCCCAGCATGGAGACCTTCAGCAAGGCCCCGGACGATGATGCCAAGACCTACCATGAGCTGAGCCGGAAAGATCGTTACCAGCTCGCCTTTGGTGTGGGCTCTCTGAAATGGGATGAGGAACGCGTTCTGGACCGTTACGAGTTGCTTTATGGCTCCGGTCTTATGCGTGAGGCCTTGCGCGATAAGCAGCCAACTGCGCTGGAACGCAGCACCTTGCCAGACCTTGGCGAGGGCCTTGCCCATGATCACCGCCGTATTCTGGCAACGGCACTTTCCCGGTTGCGGGCAAAACTGAAGTATCGGCCCGTTGTCTTCGAATTGATGCCACCTGAGTTTACCCTGACCGATCTGCAGCAGACGGTAGAGGCGATTTCTGGCCGGCATATTCACAAACAGAACTTCCGCCGTCTGGTGGAAACGGGACAGCTGGTTGAGCAGACGGGCAGAACTTCAACCGCGACGGGCGGGCGTCCAGCGGCTCTTTACCAATTCAGAAGAGACATTTTGAAAGAGCGCCCGGCCCCGGGATTGCGCGTTAGCTTGCTCTGATTCACATTTTCGCCTTAAGTGACGTAAGGTTATCTACAATTTTTTTGAGTTTTTTCTCGGCAAAAATTCATAGGAAAAACGGAGTTGTGGATTTAACAGGGAGCCTTATGGTTAATCTTGTTAAGATTTTGATTGTGTTGATATCCTACAGCCACACCAAGATATCACAGGTGTCATTTCCTGCATGAAGCCTTTTGTTTCCTATGATTTTTGGCCAACTGAAAAATCCACCCAGACATGAAATAGCCCTAGTTTTTTGGTGAGTACCGTCCCTGCATATTAACCATATGCTGGCTGTCAGCGGCGTGAACTGTGGCAGAATAACTGGGGTTTTGGCGGGCTTAACTTTATATCAAGGTTAAAAGCGAAAAATGCACTCATCCGGAAAAGTGACGGGCGGGAGTGTTTTATCGGGCTTCTTCATCCTGTCGATCTCAGAGTTTGGGGTTCCCTTTTCAGGGAGTGAGAGACGCTGAGTTTTTGGGCGTTGATTTGGAGTAGATTGCGTATGTCGGGCCATGGGATGAAGAAGAATGCAGGACGCCGTGCTGTCCTCATGTACTTTAAGTACCCAATTCTAGCTGCAGGGCTTGCAGTTGGAACCTTTGCTGCATCTCCAGTAGCGTTGCAGGATATTCCGGCACTGACCGGAAACCTCGACGAGGAAACGCCGCGATGGATGCAATCTGTCTCCGCACGGGATAGCCAGAAATTTGCAAAGTACTTCGTAGCCCCTGAGAAGAAAACTCCACAGCGCCATGCGGTGAACCGCACTGGCAAGAGTGACATGCTCGTCACTACTCTGCCGAGCCGTGTTGTGGCTTTCATTCAAAATGCAGGCAAACCGAAAAGCTCCGACAGATTTGTTTCCCAGCTGCCGCAAATGGCTTTCAACGGCCATTATGGTGGGGATGCGCTGGCCGGTCTTGCCGACAACAATGGGCAGGCGGACACGTCTCCACTCGGCGAAGCGGCACGCCGTGCAGCACTTGCTGCCCGCAAGCAAATTGCGCAGAAGACAGTTAAGCCAGCGACCCTTTCCATCGCCAAGCAAAACGAGATTGCTTTGGCAACTGCTTATGCTCCAGCCACACCGCAAACCAACAAAGCACCGTTTGATGCGCTGTTGAGCAAGCCTAAAGTTTCGATTACGCCTTCCGGCAAGCCAACTCTTTCAGACAAGGAGCTGGCCTCGACTTCAGAGACCAATCCGCACTGGTGGTACATGCGCCAGTTGCCGAGCTCTGTGAGAAAATCCAAGAAGGAAATGCGCTGTCTGGCTGAGGCTATCTATTTTGAAGCACGCAGTGAACCGCGTGACGGGCAGATTGCTGTTGCGCAGGTTGTTCTCAACCGTCTGAAGAACCCAGCTTATCCGAACACAGTGTGTGGTGTGGTTTATCAGAACAAAGGCATGAAGAACGCCTGCCAGTTCTCGTTTGCTTGTGATGGCATTCCAGAGCGCGTGACTGAAGCTGGTCCATGGGCCAAAGCGAAGAAGATCGCGCAGCAGATTGTAAAGGGTGAGGTCAGCATTCCGGCTGTTGATGCCTCTACTCATTACCATGCAACTTATGTTCGCCCGAACTGGGCACCAACCATGCAGCGTAAGAAGCGCATTGGTAAGCACATCTTCTACAAGACCTACCGAGGTGGCTGGAGCTAATCCACGACCTCATATGTGAGAAGAATTTGGTGGCCTGACCGCTCCAATTTTAACCCCGCACCGGCGACTGGCTGATGCGGGGTTTCTTTTTGTCTAAACCTGCTTGTTGTGGCGTTATTCGACTTCCACGATGGTACGACCGCGTACTTGCCCTTTCATCAGTTTGGCAGCGCGTTCTTCCACATCTGCCAGTTTGATTGTCTCAGACAGAGTGTCCAGCTTGGCTAGATCGAGATCCTGCACCAGTCGGCGGTAAGCCTGCTCGCGCAGGGCCATTGGCGCCATAACGGAATCCACACCGAGCAACGCTACACCGCGCAAAATGAACGGCATAACCGATGTAGGCAGGTCCATGCCCTGCGCCAGACCACACGCAGCAACAGCACCGCCGTAGTTGGTCTGTGCCAGCAAGTTTGCGAGTGTATGACTGCCTGCTACATCAACCGCACCAGCCCAGCGTTCCTTGCCGAACGGTTTGCCCTTTTCGACCAACTCAGCCCGATCAAGTACTTCTGTTGCGCCGAGGCTCTTGAGGAAGTCAGCTTCCTCGGTGCGCCCTGTGAAGGCGATGGTCTCGAAGCCGAGTTTGGACAGCAGGCTGATGGCAACGGACCCAACACCACCGGATGCGCCGGAGACTGCGATTGGTCCGTGGTCAGGTGTCAGGCCGTATTTCTCCAGCGCCATAACGCAGAGCATGGCGGTGTAACCTGCGGTGCCAATGGCAGCTGCGCGGGCGGCAGAGATTTCTTCCGGGCGATGCAGAAGGCACTCGGACTTCAAGCGGGCGACTTGCGCGTAGGCACCGGTGTGGACTTCACCAACACCATAGCCGTTGAGGAGGACCTGATCACCCGGTTTGAAGCGGTTGCTTTCGCTGGTGAGAACTTCGCCAACGACGTCAATGCCCGGCACCATCGGGAACTTGCGGGTGATGCCCGGTGCGCCTGCAAGGGCCATCCCATCCTTGTAGTTGATGGTGGTGTGCGTGACTTTGACCGTCACGTCTCCTGCAGAGAGCTGATCAACACTGACTTTGTTCCACTTGGCAGGCAGTGGCTTGCGGCCGCTTTCATCTGCTTCAATCCAGAGGGCATCAAACTCGCTCATGGCCAATCCTTCTCGCCAATTCATGTTGCATGAAAGCTGGCAGAAGGAGGGCCATAAGGCAAGAAAATAACGCTAGGCAATATTCCGGTGTAACACACTGACAAACCTAGCTAGTTCACCTAATAGGCGTCTTACGCAGGCTTGGCGACCAGACGCCCTGCGGTGGCGGACTGTTCGCGGATTGGCCAGTGCACGATGGCTGCGAAAATGCCGAGCGCGATTCCGAGCCACCAGATGGCATCGTAGTTGCCGCTGCGCTCATAGAGCACACCGCCCAGATATACTCCCAGGAAGGAGCCGATCTGGTGAGAGAAGAACACGATGCCAAACAGCGTTCCCATATAACGTGGGCCGAACATGACAGCGACGAGCCCTGATGTTGGTGGCACGGTGGAGAGCCACAGAATGCCCATGGTGGCCGCGAAGATCAGTGTCGACATCTCTGAGATTGGCAGTGTGATGTAAAGCGTGATGGCGATGGCACGGGCAATATAGATAAATGACAGCAAGTATTGTTTCGGAACGCGTGACCCCAACACACCGGAGGACATGGAGCCAACAATGTTGAACAGGCCGATCAAAGCCAGCGCCCATGCACCCACGGAAACGTCAAAACCCTGATCCACGATGAAGGTCGGCATGTGCACGGTGATGAACGCCACGTGGAAACCACAGACGAAGAAGCCGAAGACCAGCAGGATGTAGTCTCTGGTTTTGAAGGCCAGACCCAATGTTTGAGAAAGGGTCATGCTGTCCTGCGGGTTCGCAGAGTTGCCAGCAGCTGGAGCTGCGGAACGGCCACGCAGGATATAAGCGAACAGGGGTACGATGGCGACGACAGCTGCCATATAGATCAGCGCGCTGGACCAGCCATAGTTTTCGATCAGGCCCAGGCCCAGCGGTGCAAAGAGAAACTGGCCGAAAGAGCTGGCAGCTGTGCCCATGCCAAAGGCGATGCCGTGGTATTGGGGCTGAACAGACCGGGCGAAGGCAGCCAAAACAAGCGAGAAGGATGTGAAGGCGACACCCAGACCGATCAAAACACCTGCGGAGACCTGCAGTAAGAGCGGCGTGTCTGACAGGCTCATAAGATAGAGGCCGATGGCGTAGATGATCGCACCGAGCACCAGAGTTCTTCCTGTGCCGAATTTATCTGCCATCATCCCAGCGAAAGGTTGCGCAGCACCCCAAACAAGGTTTTGAAGTGCCAGCGCAAAGGCAAACACATCCCTGCCCCAGCCAAACTCTGAGGACATAGGCGTCAGGAACAATCCAAGGGTTGCCCGTGGTCCAAACGAGAGAATGCCGATGATACATCCGCTGATGATTATGAGCGGGACGTTGGGGCCCCGCCGGACAGAGGATTGGTTCTCGACCTGGGTCGCTTGAGACATGCAATTTCCTTTCCTGCATCCGGCAGAGAATTTCGGCCAGACGCTGGACCAATGGTGTCCGTTTTTCGCTGAGCAGCGGGGAATAATCAGGTTTAATCTAATTTTCCGTTCTGCAATAATTGAAATTACTTAGGTCATCCATCAGCAATTGGAATGAGTCTTTATCCCTAAGGCATTTTGCTGGAAAGCTCTCTCTGATCAAATGCAGGCATATGTGAGAATACTAATATATTTCAAATTGCTAGCGAAACTGGCGGAGTCGCTTGACTTTGATTTGGGTCCTGACCTAATTCCCCCGTCAACATTTAGGGGCCAACCATGACCTACTCATTTTCTTTCGGAAAAACACTCGCTGCAGGCCTGCTTGCCTTTGCTGTAAGCGCACCTTTGGCAGCTTCTGCGCAGGACGATGTGCAGAGCCAAGCTGAGCTGACTGCACGCGTTGAAAAGCATGCACCTGCCAAAGAGCTTTACATCAAGGACCGCCCAATCCTCGGCTGGAAGATTATCGGCGACACACTGGCAGACCTGCCAGAAGCGATCCGTGGCCCGTTGGGTTCTGTAGATTCCACCAGCTACGATGATGCTTACATCGCCAAGAACGTTGGTTCTGTGGTTGCGTTGCAAATGAGCAAGACCGGCCCTGATTTTTACGTGATTGGCAAAGAGACGTTCACCTCCAAGTACGAGATGGTTGGTCTGGAAGACGTCGCTGCCAAAAACACCCGCCTTGTAAAGCGTTTGGATATGGTTCCGGAAGTTCTTGCGCTGTTTAATGCAAAAGACGCAGGCCTGACGGGAGCACTGAAGACCGTTCCCGTTGAGATGGTTCGCATGTCTGCCATCGGTTATGCCCCAGCTGCTGAAGTGATCATTCAATCTCCATGGGGCACACAGACCAAGCCTGCTGATCAGGATGGCTTCCTCGTGTTCGACAGCGGTGAGAACCAGTACTACATGGTCAATCAGGGCGCTGATGGTAACCCATCCAGCTACGTCCCAGCCAAGTAAGAGCCCTTTTCTGCTCTCAAGTGATTTGAGCCCGGCGTTTCCTCTGATTAAGCGGAAATGTCGGGCTTTTCTCATTTGTACCCTGCAAATTTAGGAAATTAAGTGATTACTCAGTAAGGCTAAATCGAGCTTAAACGCAGCAATCATATGCATCCGGCAAAAGAATAGGTTGTCGACGCGAGGGAAGAGGTCTATAAAAACTCAAAATGAGCATAAGGGTTGGCATCGGCATTGTGGCCGTGTTTTTTTATGGACCCCTTATACTCACATTGAGTATAATCCGGTTTCAGGCCGGCAGAATAAGGGATAGCGCATGTCCGCCACGACTACATTCGCTGAAGCAGACAGCCTTGCTGTCAATGACATTACTGCCGGCATTGAGGGTGCTGCTGTTCAAGCTGGCGCACCAGCGCCCAAACAGTATGCCCCTTTGGAGCGTCCAGACCTTGCCTACACGCCTGAGGTCGCAGAAGCGACAGCAGAGGCCTATGAGAAGGTAAAGGACTTCGTTCCTGCGATTGAATGGGCTGCTCTTGCTCCGTTGATTTTTGCGATCAACAAAGTGAAGAAAGAGCGCGACGCCGTTATTCTGGCGCACAATTATATGACCCCGGATATCTTCCACGGCGTGGCTGATATTGTTGGCGACAGCCTGCAGCTGGCGAAAGAAGCTGCGAAGACTGAATCTCAGGTTATCGTTCAGTGCGGTGTGCACTTCATGGCTGAGACCTCCAAAATCCTGTCTCCGGAAAAGACCGTTTTGATCCCGGATATGGATGCAGGTTGCTCCCTTGCAGAATCCATCACAGGTGCAGATGTACGAAAGCTGCGTGAAGCCAATCCAGGCGTTCCGATCATCACTTATGTAAACACTTCCGCCGATGTGAAGGCTGAGTGCGATATTTGCTGCACCTCTTCCAACGCAGTTCAGGTTGTTGAAGCCATGGGCACTGACAAGGTGCTGCTGATCCCTGATCAATACCTTGCAGCCAATGTGAACAACCAGACTGATGTTGATGTGTTGACCTATGCCGGCTCATGCGAAGTCCACGAGCGCTTTACGGCGGAAGAGCTGCGCGACTACCGTGCCATTGACCCTGATGTGAAGATCATTGCGCACCCTGAGTGCCCGCCGGAAGTTGTTGCAGAAGCTGACTTTGCTGGCTCAACCTCTCATATGATTGACTGGGTGAAGGACAACAGCCCTGAGAAGGTGATGATGATCACCGAGTGCTCCATGGCGGACAATGTTGCCTCCTCCACACCTGGCGTGAACTACATTCGCCCTTGCAACCTGTGCCCACACATGAAGCGTATCACCCTCACCAAAATTCTGGACTGTTTGCTCGATATGTCTGGTGAAGTGATTGTTGATGAAAGTGTGGCGGATCGCGCTCGTGCCTCCGTAGAACGCATGATCAACTTGAAGAACTAGAGGCTTTCGTGTAGCTGGCATATTGAAAAGTCTTCAGTGCACCCTGCTGCCTTTAACGGCAGCGGGCCTTTTAGATCAGGTCCCCATAGTCTGGAATAATCTCTGAAATGTCTCAGTTCGGTTCTTCTCTCGCCCCTGCTGTTGCTCTGAACGGCGTGGATGATGTTGTTATCTTAGGTGGTGGCCTTGCTGGCCTGTTTTGCGCGCTCAAGCTTGCGCCGCGGCCAGTGACCATTGTGACCAACGCGCCCATTGGCGGTGGCACCTCTTCTGCATGGGCACAAGGTGGCATCGCTGCTGCTGTGGCCGAGGGTGATCACCACTCTGCCCATACGCAGGATACGCTGACAGCAGGTGACGGCATTTGCGAAGAAGCCATTGTTGAAGGCATGACCCGTGAAGCGTCTGACCGCATTCACGATCTGCTGGGCTATGGCGTACCCTTTGACAAAGACCTTGCTGGCAAGCTGGCCCTTTCCCGCGAAGCTGCCCACTCCAGCCACCGTGTTGTGCGTGTGCGTGGTGACATGGCTGGTGAAGCCATTATGCAGGCGCTTGTTGATGCCGCCTACAAGACACCGTCTATCCGCATCATCGAAGGGTACATCGGCTGTCAGCTGATCGCAGAAGGCCGGTATGTCACCGGTATTACTGCGCGTCGCCGTGGTGGGACGCAGCGCATTACCATTCCTGCAAAAGCTGTTGTTCTGGCCTCCGGTGGTGTTGGCCATCTTTATTCAACAACCACCAATCCAGGTGAAGCAAACGGACATGGCCTTGCGATGGCTGCCCGTGCAGGCGCGCTGGTTTCTGATGCCGAGTTTGTTCAGTTCCACCCAACAGCTCTCAATGTTGAGCAGGACCCTGCTCCGCTTGCAAGTGAAGCAATCCGCGGTGATGGCGCGATCCTCATCAATAATGACGGTCATCGCTTTATGGATGGCATCCATCCTGATCTTGAGCTGGCCCCTCGTGATATTGTTGCGCGCGCGATCCATACAGAACTTGCGGCTGGCCGTGGTGCTTTCCTTGATTGCCGCGAGGCCATTGGGGCAAGCTTCCCTGAGCACTTTACCCGCGTTTATGCAGCCTGCGAGAAGGCTGGTATTGATCCGATCAATGGTCTGATCCCTGTTGCTCCGGCGGCACACTATCACATGGGTGGTGTGCTGACCGATGCCTCTGGCCGGACCTCTGTCGACAACCTTTGGGCGGCAGGTGAAGTTGCGGCGACGGGGGCCCATGGTGCCAACCGTCTGGCATCCAACTCTTTGCTTGAAGCTGTTGTGTTTGCAGGTCGCATTGCAGAAGACATTCAGGCCCTCATGCCGCATCACCGGGTGCATCATTGGGCTGAAATCGATGATGTTGATGATCAGGCCTCCACACGCAACCCGCAAGAACGTGCCGTTGTTTCCATGGTTCGCTCTGCTATGTCCCGCCATGTTGGTGTGGTTCGTGATGCAGAAGGGCTGACAAGGACGCTTGCACGGTTGCAGAACGCTGAGACGCTGTGCCGCCGCGACTCCATTCTCAACATGGTGATTGCAGCCAAGCTGATTACAGGGTCTGCTCTGCTTCGCGAAGAAAGCCGAGGCGGTCATTTCCGTTCTGACTTCCCGCAGAAGGCGGAGGCTGCCAAGCGCTCTTTTGTGAAGCTTGCACAAATTGAGAAGCTGGCGAGCGAGGCTGCTGCCAGCGATGTTGGCCAGCAGGCTGTTGAAGAGGAAGATATGCTATGAGCCGCCCGTCTTCATTGCCCGAGCTTTCGTTGATCATGGTGGATGATGCCGTCAAAGCTGCTTTGCTTGAGGACTTTGGCCGCGCAGGTGATATCACCTCGCAAGCAACCATTCCGGCTGATGCTGTTGCAACGGGTGTGATTGCGGCTCGTAAGGATGGCGTGCTGGCTGGCATTGATCTGGCTCTTTCCGCATTTCGTCAGGTTGATCCTACTCTCGATGTTACCGTGCTGGCGCAGGACGGGGATAAGTTGGAGCCGGGTACCATCATCGCCCGCATTCACGGTCCCGCTCGTGCACTGCTGCAGGCGGAGCGTGTGGCCCTGAACTTTTTGAGCCACCTTTCGGGCATTGCGAGCGCTACGAACGCATTTCAACGCAAAATTTCACATACCAACGCAAAAGTGGTTTGCACCCGAAAAACCACTCCGGGACTGCGTAGTTTCGAGAAGTATGCGGTGCGCTGTGGCGGCGGTATGAACCACCGGTTTGGTCTGGATGATGCGATCCTGATTAAGGACAACCACATCGCTGTTGCAGGCGGAGTTGTCCCCGCTATTGAGAGTGCTCGTGCTTTCGCCGGACACCTTGTGCGCATTGAGGTTGAGGTGGATACACTCGATCAGCTGAAGGAAGCCCTCACAGCCAAACCTGATGTGGTGATGCTGGACAATATGGGGCCTGATCTTTTGAGGCAGGCAGTTGAGATCAACAAGGGTCAAGCTGTGCTGGAAGCGTCTGGTACGATTACGCTTTCGACCATTCAGGCGATTGCCGAAGCTGGCGTTGATATCATCTCCTCCGGCTGGATCACGCACTCCGCTCCTATTCTGGATCTTGGGCTCGATATTGAGATCGGCTAGAGCGTTTGGAAAATTGAAATGAAAAAGGCCCGATCTGATGACCGGGCCTTTTTCTTGTTCTGATCTTATCCAACACCTTACATGTTTGGATAGTTCGGTCCGCCTGTGCCTTCCGGAACGGTCCAGGTGATGTTGCCGTTCGGGTCTTTGATGTCACAGGTCTTACAGTGAACGCAGTTTTGAGCGTTGATTTGGAAGCGGGGTGGTTCGCCGTTTTCTTCTACCCACTCATACACACCAGCGGGACAATAACGGTTCGACGGACCAGCGTAGACATCGTGCTCGGAAAGCTTCTGCAAAGTCTCGTCGCGCAGCTTCAGATGGATCGGCTGGTCTTCCTCGTGGTTGGTGTTGGAGAGGAAGACAGAGGACAGCTTGTCGAAGGAGATCTTCCCGTCTGGTTTCGGGTAATTGATCTTCTTGCATTCCTTCGCCGGCTTCAGGCTCGCAGCATCGGTTTTGCCGTGCTTCATGGTGCCGAAGAAAGAGAAGCCCATCAGCTCGTTGGTCCACATGTCGAGGCCACCGAAGACCATACCCAGCAAGCTGCCGAACTTGGTCTGCAATGGTTTTACATTGCGTACCTTCCAGAGATCCTTGCCGATTTCGGAATTGCGCCATGCACCATCGAACTGATCCAGCTCTTCGTGTGCTTCACCACGGCCCAGCGATTCAACGACCATATCCGCAGCCAGAATACCGGAGAGAACAGCGTTGTGAGAGCCTTTGATGCGCGGAACGTTGACGAAGCCAGCGGAACACCCGATGAGAAGACCACCTGGGAAAGACAGCTTCGGTACGGACTGATATCCCCCTTCGGAGATGGCACGTGCACCGTACGAAATGCGCTTACCGCCTTCAAACACGTCCTTTACACCCGCATGAGTTTTGAAACGCTGGAACTCATCAAACGGAGAGATATACGGGTTCTGGTAGTTGAGGTTCACAACAAACCCAACAGCAACCTGATTGTCTTCCAGATGGTAGAGGAAAGACCCGCCCTGGGTTTTACCGTCCAACGGCCAACCCATGGAGTGCTGAACCAGACCCGGTTTATGCTTGGATGGGTCTACTTCCCACAGCTCTTTGATACCAATACCGAATTTCGGATGATCACTGTCGCGATCAAGATCAAACTTGTCTACCAGCGTCTTTGCAAGCGAGCCACGGACACCTTCGGCGATCAACGTGTACTTGCCGAGCAGCGCCATACCACGCATGTAGCCGTCTTTGTGAGATCCATCACGCGCAACGCCCATATCACCCGTTGCAACGCCGATCACCTTGCCGGAATCGTCGTAAAGCACTTCAGCTGCTGCGAAGCCTGGATAGATTTCCACGCCGAGCGCTTCTGCTCTTTCTGCAAGCCAGCGACAGACATTGCCCAGAGACACAATGTAATTGCCGTGGTTGTTCATGAGCTTCGGCATCAGGAAGTTTGGCAGACGAAGGGAACCCGCAGGGCCAAGCAGATTGAAATGGTCTGCTGTGACAGGTGTCTTGATCGGAGCACTCTCGTCTTCACGCCAGTCAGGGATCAAGCGATCAATGCCAATTGGATCAATCACAGCACCAGACAGAATATGAGCGCCAACTTCAGAGCCCTTTTCGAGCACGACGACGGAGATTTCCTCTCCCTTCTCCGCAGCCTGCTGCTTAATCCGGATTGCCGCTGATAGACCTGCAGGACCTCCGCCTACAATCACAACGTCGAATTCCATGGATTCGCGCTCTGCCAGAGTTTCCCCTTCAGACATATTATTCTCCCTCTACACTTTATCCACTTCATTTCGCGTCAAATGATGTGGCAGCGCATTATTTTCCAGCACCTCAAGTGTCAAAACTTTATTTAGTCTCTGTGTAATTGAGCGGATACTATAGCGCAATGCGTTTTAAGGTGCATTCCGTCAGGTACCCCAGCAAAAAAACTATCTACACCTTAAGGAATTATTGTAATTTCCCCAAGTTAACGTGAACCACTTTACACTGTTCCCCACTGAGTTAGCCCATTCTCGTTTTTCTATTGGACAGTTGCGCTTTCATAATGAATATAGGGCGGACTGGGCTGCTGCCCATCCATGGTGCATTGCAAAAGAGTTATTCCCTTTCGCCTGTGCCGACCTGTGTGCCACAACTAGTAAATGGCTATGTCTGAAGTTCCTGTCGCAAATGCCGCCGAGCTGGAGGCTTATCTGGAGTTTTTAAGCGCCGTCGGCGTCGACTGTGCGTTGGAAGATGCTCCAGTGGACCGCTTTGCGCAAACTCAGAGCCAGATGGAAAAGCAGGTGCAGAGCCGCCCTGCTCCGCAGCAGAACATCGCTCCAGTCAGCTCGTTCAGCGCACCAGAGCCAGCGCCGTCACAGTCCAAAAATCTCAGTGTTTCACCTGCTGAAATGGCACGTAACCTGCGCGAGAATGGCGTCTCCGCAGATGCCAAGCAGGAAGCGAAGAAGATTCTGGAACGGCAGCGCGCTGCCAAGGAAGCGGCTATTACGACGTCTACACCAACTGCGGAGACAGACGCGAATGCTGTTATTCCGAATGCGGAAACAGTTGGTTCGGCCAGAACCGCCGCAGGTTCGGCGCAGTCACTTGATGAGCTACGGAAAATCCTTGCAGGGTTTGAGGGCTGTAATCTGCGACTGACAGCAAAGAACCTTGTGTTTGGGGATGGAAGTTCCAAAGCACGCATCATGTTTGTTGGGGAAGCTCCGGGACGCGAAGAGGACATTCAGGGCGTGCCGTTTGTGGGGCGTTCGGGTCATCTGCTGGACCGGATGTTGAAAGCTGCCGGACTTGATCGTTCCATGGTTTACATTGCCAACGTGGTTCCATGGCGTCCACCGGGAAACCGCACCCCTACTCCGCATGAAACGGAAATTTGCCGTCCGTTCATTCAGCGGCAGATTGAGCTGGTTGATCCGGAGATTGTTGTTTTCCTCGGGGCGGCCTCTGCCAAGACGCTCAGTGGTGCCCGTGATGGCATACGCAAGCTGCGCGGGAAGTGGCTGAGCTATGGCGGCGACGGCACTCAACGCAAGGCGATTGCGACTTATCACCCTGCTTATCTTTTGCGCAGTCCTGCTGAGAAAAGATATGCTTGGCGAGACATGCTCCAGATTCGTGCCGAGCTTGAAACAACCGAGTAATCCCCACTGTTTTGATGAGGCTCTCTGAGTTCTCAAGGTGTAGATTTGTTATGAGGATCACACTGTTGCGTTTTATTGCGTAAATTGCCATTTCTTTTGGCAAAAGCTCTTCTCTCCTGATGATTGCTGCCTATATTGGATGAAGTTGGTTACCCCAACGACATACAAGTTATCGACGCAAAGGAGAATTTTGAGTTGTTGAACAAGCTGCGCAGCTACCTTCCGGGCAAATTGGGCAAAGTAAGACCTATCGTACCCGTCGTCCGTTTGCATGGTGCTATTGGTGCTGCATCTCCATTGAAATCAGGTTTGAACCTGAGCAGTGTTGAAGACGCGCTAGAAATAGCTTTCAGCTTTAAAGAAGCTCCGGCTGTTGCCTTGTCCATCAACTCACCTGGCGGTTCGCCGGTTCAGTCTCATCTCATCTTCAAACGCATTCGTCAGCTGGCTGATGAAAACAATAAGCAAATCCTTGTTTTTGTAGAAGATGTTGCTGCATCTGGCGGCTACATGATTGCACTGGCTGGTGATGACATCATTGTTGATCCGTCCTCTATCGTTGGATCCATCGGTGTCGTATCTGCCGGGTTTGGCTTTACGGAGCTTCTGGAGAAAACCGGCGTTCAGCGCCGTGTTTATGCAAGTGGAGACAAGAAGGTCACACTGGACCCGTTCTCACCGGAAATAAAAGAGGACATTGAGCACCTCAAAACATTGCAGCACGAAATCCATGAGATGTTCATCGACATGGTGAAGAGCCGCCGCGGTGACGTGCTGAGCGATGACGAAAACCTATTTTCCGGCTTGTTTTGGACTGGAGCCAAAGCGCGTGATCTGGGCCTCGTAGATGGTCTGGGCGATCTTCACTCCACGATCCATGAACGGTACGGCAAAGAAACCAAAGTGAAATTTGTTGGCACCAAAAAGCGCTTTCTTAGCCGCTTTATTCCCGGTGCGAACCTTCAGGGAGGTCTGAATGAGGCTGCTGGCACATTGCCTGCTGCTACACTTGCGACCCTGGAAGAAAAAAGCCTTTGGGCAAAGTTTGGTCTTTAAGTAATCTCCATAGGATTGCCTAAATTGCCAGAAATAACAATGCTTCACATAAGTGATGGAAGGAAAATGCAGATGACTGAGGTATTAGGAACTGTTGCTTTGATTGCAGGTGGATATGCTCTTTACAAAGCCGTAAAGAAAGAAATTTCCAATATGGCATTCAAGAAACAGCCTGCCTATGCAACTGCTCGCAAGCGTCCGGTTGACCCAGCATATACGCGTCTGGTTGAAGATCCGGCCACTGGCAAATACCGCCCTGTAAGCAACTACTAAGAGCCGTGCTCTAGTCTTTGACTGACAGGTGCCCGCATGACGTTTGGTCTGCGGGCCTGGCGTCGTGGTAATATTGCACGTATTCCCTATTTAACAGGAATAGACTGCGCGCTAGCAAACCAGTTTTGCGGATTCCAGTTTGATTTTATTGTCCGCAGGTTTCGATCTGCCGGACCTATATCGTAATTTTCCAGAAAATAGAGATACATGGCATGATCTATGCCCGGTGAGTTCTCCCCATTTACTCCCAAACATGAATCTGGATAGTTGAAGTAACAACCGTCGACAATGTCGTCCGGATCGTTTCGTGGATCAGGAAAACCGTCATATTTGGCATAAACGTCAGCATACATTTCGTTGATCCAGCCAACATGGGCTTTCTCAAGCTGCTTGTTATCTTGTCCAATTGCCGCATCATTATCCCAATAGGTTTGGTATTGCAGTTTCATGATTGAGCTGCGTTGTGCGATTGGCGTTGCTGTGCTGGAGACCTGATTTATTGCACAGCCGTAACTGTCAATCTGGCACAGGCTCTGGCTCATATCGCTCAATGACACTCCATCCGGGACCTTCTGCAGATGTTCATGAAGCGCGGCGACCATGTCGTCAGTGAAGCCTTTCTTCATATAAGCTGATTTGTATTTTCCAAACTGATTTGGGCCAGAACCATTTGTGTTTTGAACGCCTTCCAGAAACGTAAAACGGCGAAGCTGGGCCGTTGCACTCACAGGACTGATAGCCTTTGCAGTGCCGTGCCATGGATGTCCGTTTATGGGACCCGGCTCGGTTGATAGTCTTGTTATCTCGCCCAGTGTTCTTTTTTGATCCTTGATCCTGTCATTCAGATAGGCCTCATACTCCTGACCTTGAACCCCGAGTGATGGGGCATCAAAATAATAGGATGCGAAAACCATTTTCCCAGCAGCAAGATGGTTCGCATGGAATATGCCAAAGCTGGGCCACTTGGATTTGTCTCCGTCCTGCCCTTCCTGTGAGAACCGGGTGAAGATGTCCAGCAGTTGCCTGAGGACAGGTTCTGTGATGAGCAGGTTTCCATTTTCATCCTGCCAATCAAATGAAAACGCGGTGGTGTAAAGATATTGCGGTGCTTTCGGAGTGTCCTGGAAATAGTAGCGGGTGATAATGCCGAAGTTTCCTCCGCCACCGCCACAGACCGCCCAGAACAGATCCGGGTGGTTCACGGGAGAAACTTTCTCATAGAGTTCAGGCGTTGGAGCCCCTTGAGGCATGATCACCACGTCCACTGCAGACAGGTAATCAACGGTCAATCCAAATGCGCGGGAAAAGAGACCATACCCTCCGCCAGTGATGTGCCCGCCTAGTCCGACTGAATAGCAGCTGCCTGCTGGTAGTGTGGTATCAAACATGTTGTTGAACATGCGATACATATCCCAGTTTCCAAAGCCGACATCGATGTAATACCCGTAGTTTGGATCACTGCCCACACCGCGTAGCCCGGTCAGATCGATGATGTATTTTGTGCCCGCATTGTAGACGAAGTTCTCATAGCAGTGGCGACCACAGGTGATTTGCAGTTCGCCTGCTTTTGCTCCTGACGCAATCACCTCTCTCCAAGCGGCTGTTACTTCTGCAGCTGAGGCAGGGGCGTAGACGCGTTTCAGACTTGGCGCATACCAGCGGCGGTCAAATCCTTGACGATCACTCAGAACAGGCAGGCGGGACATCACCATCGGTACGCTCTCCAGCTTTTATGCAGACTACAATGACCCTGCCACTAAATAAGCTTTTTCCCGGGCTCAATATCCCTGATATTGTGGGGTATGGGCCTGCGCCGAAACACAGCTGCGATTCCGGAAATGAGCATGAGAAGAGTAATCCGCCTTACTCCCCGTCTTTTTCACAAAATATCTTTGATTTTTCAGGAATGCTTGACCTTCCCTGTTTGACGTGGCACCTGTGCCTCAACTTGGATTTTGCGCCGTTTCGGTGCAGTACATTTTGGATTTTCAGGAAACACTCCCATGTCTAGTGAAGCCGTTCCGGCACATATGCAGCCAACCAAGTCCTTTCAGGGTCTCCTCATGACTCTCCAGAGATTCTGGGCCGATCAGGGCTGCGTTATTGTGCAGCCATATGACATGGAAGTCGGCGCGGGCACATCCCATCCATCAACAACACTGCGTTCGCTCGGACCTCGTCCATGGAAAGTGGCGTATGTCCAGCCATCTCGCCGTCCTACCGATGGTCGCTATGGCGAAAATCCAATGCGCTTGCAGCACTACTATCAGTTTCAGGTTATGCTGAAGCCTTCTCCTGCGAACCTTCAGGAGCTGTATCTGGCTTCCTTGCGTGCAATCGGCATTGATACAGAAATCCATGACATTCGCTTCGTTGAGGATGATTGGGAGAACCCGACACTTGGCGCATGGGGTCTTGGTTGGGAATGCTGGTGTGACGGCATGGAAGTTTCTCAGTTCACATACTTCCAACAAGTAGCTGGTTTTGAATGTAAGCCAGTTGCTGGTGAGTTGACTTACGGTCTTGAGCGCATTGCCATGTATGTTCAGGGTGTCGACAATGTTTACGACTTGAACTTCAATGGCCTTGAAGGCGACGAGAAGGTCACGTATGGCGATGTGTTCTTGCAGGCCGAGCAGGAATATTCCCGTCATAACTTCGAGCATTCCGACACTGAAATGCTGTTCCGCCACTTTGCGGATCATGAGCGCGAGTGTAAGCGCCTGCTGGTAGCAAGCGCAGAAGCGATGGAGAAAGCTGGCGATGGCCTGCAGAAGGTTGTTATGCCTGCTTATGACCAAGCGCTTAAATGTTCCCACGTGTTCAACCTGCTTGATGCGCGCGGTGTCATTTCCGTAACTGAGCGGCAGAGCTATATTCTGCGTGTGCGTGAACTTTCCAAAGCTTGTGGTGCAGCCTTCCTGCAGACCGAAGCTGGTGGTGTGGGCTACAAAGGCTAGTCCCAGTCAACATGATGAATTCTTAGTGCCGGGGCAGAAATGCCTCGGCATTTTTTGTTGTCACTTCTCTGCCCTACGACTCCTTGAAAGATGCCTGCTGATAATCAGTAGGTTTTCAGGACTGCAATCAAACGGATATTTTTAAAGCGATATCCTGTTTGATTTGCAAATCACTCCCCCATTGCCAGCTGCCTGCGTATCTATGCGCTGATCCAAATTGGGGTGCATTCGCGGAGTTCTCTGTTCCATGACTGTCGAAAGTACCGAAGCGCATGAAGATGGCACTGCAGCAGCCTCTTCCGTCCCTCCACCTGAGATGACTGCTCAACCTTCCTCCACGCAAAACCTGAGTGATGAGCAGATCGCCAATGCGATTGTTTCGCGGTTGAGCCGTGATGACAAACTGGCCATGCGAGACGGTGATCAGGCCTTCTGGCCGGGCGTTCGGGAGATGATGAAGAGCGGCTCTCAATCAGGTCCGTGGGCAGCGGGGGCGTTGCCAGAGCATCACTTGCCGGGTGTTCATTACACAGAAGGCTCACGCGGGATCGTGCTGAAGGGCGCCACAACGTTTCCTACAGTGATAGCAAGAGCGGCAACCTTTGACCCTGAGTTGGAAGAACGGATTGGCGCAATCATTGGATATGAGATGCGCGCCTTTGGTGGCACGTTGTTTGGGGGCGTGCCACTTAACCTGATGCGCCATCCGGCATGGGGACGAGCACAGGAATCTTATGGTGAAGACAGCTTCCTGATCGGCGCAATGGGCTCAGCCCTCGTTCGCGGTGTTCAGCAACATGGCATGGCATGCATCAAAAACTTTGCTCTGGCATCCATGGAACACTCCAAGCTTTCCCTCAATGTTACAGTGGGACAGCGAGCACTCTATGAGGTGTATCTTCCTCACTTCAGGAAGGCGGTTGAGGCAGGTGCTGCGGCTGTCATGACGTCCTACAGCTCCATCAATGGCGAGCTTTGCGGACACAACAAAGAGCTTCTCACCCAACTGCTGAAAACAGATTGGGGGTTTAAGGGGTTTGTGCTGAGTGACTTCCTGTTCGGCATACGCAATGCGAGGGAGGCTGCTCTTGCCGGCATGGATCTGGAGATGCCGTTCCAACTGCACTTTCACCAGCACCTGTCAGAGCTGATCGATGATGGAGAGATCTCCGAGGCAGCATTGGATGACGCCTGTTACAGGCTTATTCTGCAACAGCTCAGAGTGCTGCGGAAAGGCCGTTATGAGAAGACCCGCGTTGGCTGCGCTGAATTTAGATCTGTTGCGCAGGAGGCCGCTGAGAAGTCGACTGTGCTCCTGAAGAACGAAGGTGGATTTCTACCTCTTAAGGACATTCAAAGTATTGGTGTTATTGGGCGTTTGGCGAGTGTCGCCAATACAGGCGACAAAGGAACGAGTGATACACAGCCGACACATATAACCACGCCGCTCGCAGGCCTTCGTTCCTACTACAAACACAAGATCGACATCTGGCAGGACAGAGGCCAGAACATCAATCGTGCCCTCCAGATCGCAAAACGAGCAGATGCAATTGTGCTGGTGGTTGGGAATGACCACAGCCGTGAAGGTGAATGGGTTTCCGCTGATCTGGCAGCACGCTTTCATGAAGTTCTTCCTCAACCTCGGAACCGCGAAGAAGCGAAGATTGCCTCTCAGTTTTTACGCGCATTTGGTGGTGGAGGTTCTGCGGGCAAACCTCAAGAGTCCGGAGGAGTTGAAGACGGTTATGGTTCCGGCGACAGGCAGAGCCTTCGTCTGCCTCCGCACGATGTCGAATTGATCAAGCAGGTCTGTGCCGCAAATTCCAACTGTGTCGTGGTTGTTATGGGGGGCGGCACTATTTTGATGAACGAATGGCAGGATAAGCCTGCTGCCATCTTGCTGCATTGGTATCCAGGGATGGAGGGAGGAACTGCACTTGCCCGCATTCTATCCGGCGAAGTCTCCCCCAGTGGCAAGCTGCCGTTTGTCATCCCAAGGCGAGAGAGTGACCTGCCTGACTTTGATCGCAATGCGCGTAAAGTGATCTATGACCTTTGGCATGGATACAGAAAACTGGACAAAGATGATGTTACACCAGCGTATCCATTCGGGTTTGGTCTGAGCTACTCTCAATTCCATTATTCGGAACTTGTTGTTACACCTCCTGATGAGCTCCTTACTGGTAGCATTGACGTTCAGTTCTCCATCGCCAATATCGGGCAGGTTGAGGCGGAAGACGTTTCGCAAGTTTATATTGCCCCTAAAGGGTCCGCAGTAGAACGCGCTAAACAGGAGCTGAAGGGCTTCCAGCGTCTTCGTATTCCAGCAGGTGAAAGCAGGCAGGTGACTGTCTCCATCCCGATTGAGGAGCTTGCGATATTTGATAGTGAACGCAACCAGATGGTGGTTGAGCGCATCGTCTACGAAGTGGTTGTGGGCAGCTCTAGTCAGGATCCCAACAGCCTGCGACTGGAACTCGACCTGTTTGGTGAACTCAATGAAACTACTGAGGAACCTGCGTAGACGGGCTTAGATTATCTCAGCACTACAAAGTCTGATGCAAGGCAGCTGTTCACACCCCTGTTGATTGGTTGTGCCCGGCTGATGTTTTTTGCTCAATTACGGTTCCGCGCTGCCTATTGGGGGTGACAATGCCCTTGAGTATTGCTAGGCACTATCCACCTTAGAAATTCGCGATTGATTGACCAGTTAAAGGCGTCGTTCACCAATGCCAGATCTTCTCCTCGAACTCTTTAGCGAGGAAATTCCTGCCCGCATGCAGCGTCGTGCGGCTGAGGATTTGAAATCCCTCCTGACCAATGCTCTTGTTGATGCAGGTGTAACCTATGAAGGCGCGAAGGCTTATGCCACTCCACGCCGCCTGACACTGCACATTGCTGGCTTGCTTGCAGGCTCCAAAGCAACCCGTGAAGAGCGGAAGGGCCCTCGCGTTGGCTCGCCTGAGAAAGCATTGGCCGGATTCCTGCGTGGCGCAGGCCTTTCTTCTATTGACGACGCTGAAATTCAAAATGACCCGAAAAAGGGTGATTTTTACGTCGCTGTTATCGAAAAGCCAGGTCGGAAGACCGAGGATATTGTTGCTGACGTGATGCCAGACATCATTCGCAACTTCCCTTGGCCGAAATCTCAGCGCTGGGGTTCTGGCAGCTTGCGCTGGGTTCGCCCGCTGCACTCAATCGTTTGTACCTTTGGCCCAGAGACTGAAGAGCCAGAAGTTATTCCGTTTGAAGTTGATGGTATCAAATCAGGCCAGACCACCTATGGTCACCGCTTTATGGCACCTGAGGCAATCGAAGTGCGCCGTCTGGAAGACTATATGTCCAAGCTGGAAGCTGCCAAGGTTGTGCTTGATGCGGACCGCCGCAAAGACATCATCGATGTAGATGCGAAAAACGCGGCTATGGCGCTTGGTCTTGAACTGGTTGAAGATGCTGGCCTTCTTGACGAAGTATCCGGCCTCAACGAGTGGCCGACCGTGCTTATCGGTTCCTACGATGAGAGCTTCCTTCAGCTGCCTGACGAAGTCATTCAGCTCACCATTAAGGTGAACCAGAAGAACTTCGTGCTGAGCGATCCAGCAACATCTCGCCTCTCCAACAAGTTTGCATTGACTACAAATATCGTTGCAAAGGATGGTGGTACCAAGATTATTGCTGGTAACGAAAAGGTTGTTTCTGCACGCCTTTCCGACGCCAAATTCTTTTGGGAAACGGACCTTAAGACCAAGCTGGAGAGCAACGTCTCCAAGCTGCAGGACATCGTGTTCCACGAGAAGCTCGGTACTGTAGCTGCCCGTGTTGATCGCCTTGAGCGTCTTGCTGCGGAAATCGCTCCACTTGTTGGTGCTGATATCGAGCAGACCAAGCGTGCTGCACGTCTTGCGAAAGCTGACCTCGTTTCTGCAATGGTTTTCGAGTTCCCTGAGCTGCAAGGCTTGATGGGTCGCTACTATGCAGAAGCACAGGGCGAAGATGCTGCTGTTTCTCAGGCGATTGAAGATCACTACAAGCCAGCTGGCGCGTCTGATGATGTACCAGTATCACCTGTTTCCATCGCTGTTGCTTTGGCAGACAAACTGGACATTCTTGCTGGCTTCTGGGCAGTCGACGAGAAGCCAACTGGATCCAAAGATCCATTTGCGCTGCGCCGTGCTGCTTTGGGTGTTATCCGCCTAGTGTTGGAGAACGACCTGCGCCTGCCACTGCGTGATGTTCTGGTTCAGAGCCTGCGCCGCAACCTTGCAGACATTGCAGCTGCACGCGGTGAAAGTGCGCTCTCCGATCTTCCATTCATCGGCAAAGGCAAAACCGGCGAAGGCGTTGTTAAAGACATCTTCTCCATGGTTTCCAAAGCAGCTGACGTGGTGCTGGCAAACGTTTCCGACAAGATCCCTGAGACCTCTCTGGAATCAGGTCTGATTGATGATCTGCTCAGCTTCTTCGCAGACCGCATGAAGGTGGTTCTGAAAGACAAAGGCGTGCGTCATGATCTGGTTGACGCGGTTCTGGCTCGTGGTGGTCAGGATGATATCAATCTGATCGTGAAGCAGGCAGAAGCTCTTGCTGGATTGCTGGGCAGCGAAGACGGCGTCAACCTGCTGGCAGGTTACAAGCGTGCTGCAAACATTCTGCGTGCGGAAGAGAAGAAGGACGGCAAGGCCTTTACGGGCAAGCCTGATGCTGCTCTGCTGGAAGAACAGGCAGAAAAAGACCTGGCAGCTGCGCTGGATAGCGTTCTGGTTGAAATCAAACCGTTGCTTGATGCTGCTGACTTCTCCGCTGCAATGGCTGCTCTTGCCAAACTGCGCGGCCCAGTTGACGGCTTCTTTGACGACATCCACGTGAATGCTGAAAAGCCGGAGGTTCGCGAGAACCGACTGAAGATCCTGTCTGAAATTCGTGCAGCTGTTCATCAGGTCGCTGATTTCTCAAAGATCGCTGGCTAAGCTAACACCATAAGACACTTTAAAGCCCGGAACTTTGCTGAGTTTCCGGGCTTTTTATTTGATTAGACTTTGACAGCTTTTTCGTATTCAACCGCTGTTTGTGCGATTTCTTCTTTCAGCCAATCCCGAAGCTTGCGAACACTAGGACTGCGCAAGGCCCCTTCCCTGCAGATGAACCAGTAGGATCGCCCTGTTGAACAGCGGTGACCGAACGGAATCTTCAACTGACCCTGCTTCACAGCATTGGCGACCAGCGTATCCCAGCCCAAGAACACGCCGTGGCCTGCAATTGCAGCATCCATGCAGAGCGATGCGTTGGAGAAGCCATGACCTCTTGGAAGCTGGCTTTCTTTGAGACCAAACGGGGCCAGCCAGTCGCTCCAACGGTAATAGGAGTTATAGTCGCGGATGATCACTTCATTCAGAAGATCCCGTGGCTCTTTGAGGCGTTCCGCGATCTCAGGAGAGCAGACCGGATAGATGAAGTGCTCACACAGGCGCTCTGAGTAAACATCATCAGGTGCTCGTTTATGGACGCGGACACAGGCGTCTACATCGGAGTGATTGAGGTTTACCAACTGGTCGTTGGCATCCAGCCTGAGGTTGATGTCCGGATTGGCTTTCATGAAGCTGCTCAGGCGCCAGACCAGCCATTTCTCAGCCAACAGCGGAGCTACAGATAGAAAGAGGCTTTCTTCTCTGTCCCGGTCTGCCAATGCGACAGCCTCTGAGATTTGCTTCAGGCCCGATGTGAGCTCGTGACAAATCTCGGCACCAAGGCTTGTCAGCTTCAATCCGCCTGTCTCTCGAGTGAACAGCGGGCGGCCCAGCTGATGCTCGGTTTTGTGCAGTTGCTGGCTGACGGCGCCGGACGTAATGCCCAACTCTTCAGCCGCATTTTTCAGGGAGCCCAGGCGCCCGACAGCTTCAACAACGCGAAGGCCAGCGAGGCTGACTTGATTGAGATTTTTCATCGAGGACAGTTCCGAGCAGTAAATCTAAACCGGGGTTTAGTTATTCCAGATAGCACTTGCAATGCAATTGACGCATTGTCGCTCCATCAAGTCACAAAGGAAATGACAATGAAAAATCTTTTTAAAGATCTGTTGCGCGGCAAATCCCCCAGAAAGACCAAAGCAGCTGCAGGCTCAAAGCCTTATTGTGCTGACCCACTTTCACACCCTGCTCTTCAGCGGATGGATACGCGCGAAATTGGTGATGTTTACATCAACCCAGAAAAAACGCTGCCTTAAGAGCAGCGTTTTTTATTTTGTCCCTCAATACGGGATGCCAATCTTTTTAAAAATGAAATGCATGAGCCAGGCAGGTCCAACCAACAGGAACTGCAGATCTTTAAAGAAAGACGGCTTTTTCCCCTCAATATGATGGCCGATAAACTGGCCGACCCAAGCAATCACAAACACTGCCAATGCTGTCTGCCAGAGTGGGATGCCAAGCCCAAACTGCTGATAAGTCATGTTAATCCAGATCATCAATGCTGAGAAAACGGCCATGCCGATTGCCAGCGTGATGGACAATGACAGGTAGTAGATGATCGATAGCCCCAGGCCGATCGTGCACCAGTTCAGCCACGGTGAGATGTTCGACAACCCGATCGGTGTTGGAACAGACCACAGCAGTGCGGTTACCGTCCAGAAAATGACCGGCACACAGATCCAGTGAATGGCTTTGTTTTTGTGATTTTGGTGGCTTTCGCCGTACTCGCCCAGCAGGCGATCAATGCGACGCCCGGTTGCTTCTGAAAAGCTCATACTACCCTCCCCGTAATATCAAGCGGTATCAATGCAATCAGCATGCCGTAAGGGGAAGGTATTTTCAAGCTGACAAAACTTCGGCGGGCATATTAACCAGTGCCCGCCGAAGGAGTTGTTTTAGCTATGTGGTGCCAGGCAAACGCCTGCATTCTGCTTACGACATTGTGCATCAACAGCTGAAAGTGCTGTCATATTTACGATGCCGCGTGAGGTCACGGATGGCGTGATGATGTGAGCGGTTTTCTTCGCGCCCAGCAAAATTGGACCAACATGAAGCGCGTCTGTCATTGCCTTGATGAGGTTCAATGCGATGTTGGAGGCGTCCAGAGTTGGGAACACCAGCAGGTTGGCAGGACCGGAGATATGCGCATCTGGCATGTAGCGTTTCAGGATTTCCGGCTTCAACGCAGCATCACCATGCATTTCACCTTCAGCTTCCAGCTCTGGCAGCTGTTTCCAAACCATCTGCAGGGCTTCCCGCATCTTGTTGGAGGTTTCTGACGGACGGGAGCCGAAGTTGGAGTGGGACAGCAGCGCAACACGCGGTGTGATGCCGAAGCGCTTGATCTGCTCAGACGCCAGATGTGTTATCTCTGCGATCTCTTCAGCAGATGGACACTCAGTGACATAAGTATCTGCAAGGAAGTACGCGCCGCTGGAGTTGATCAGCAGTGAGAGCGTTGAGAAATCCGTTACACCTTCGGAACAACCAATGATGTTGTTGATGTCACGCAGATGCTTGTCAAAGCGGCCTTCGAGGCCTGTGATCAGCGCATCAGCTTCTTCTCTATGCAACGCCAGTGCACCAATGACAGTGGAGTTTGTACGCACCATCGTTCTGGCAGCTTCCGGCGTTACGCCTTTACGGCCAACCAGTTGCACCAGTGTATCAACATAGGAACGGTAGCGTGGATCGTCTTCCGGGTTCACAAACTCAAAATCTGTGCCCGGGCGAATGCGCAGGCCGAAGCGCTCACAGCGGTTTTCCAGAACCTGCGGACGACCAATGAGGATTGGTGTTGCGAGGCCCTCTTCCAGCACCACCTGAGCGGCGCGCAGCACACGTTCGTCTTCACCATCAGCGTAGATAACGCGCTGCTTATCTGCCTTTGCCTGTGCAATGATTGGCTTCATCACCATACCGGAGCGGAACACGAAGCGGTTCAGCTTATCCATGTAGGCGTCGAAGTCTTCGATCGGGCGGGTTGCGATGCCAGTTTCCATGGCAGCTTTTGCAACAGCAGGAGCAATGCGCAGGATCAAGCGGTTATCGAACGGGGATGGAATGAGGTAGTTCGGGCCGAATGTGTGGGTGACACCGCCGTAGGCTTTGGCCACCACATCGGTTGGTTCTTCCCGTGCCAGAGCAGCAATTGCCTCAACAGCAGCCAGCTTCATTTCTTCGTTGATGGCCGTTGCTCCAACATCCAGAGCACCGCGGAAGATGTATGGGAAGCAGAGGACGTTATTCACCTGGTTCGGGTAATCCGAACGGCCTGTACACATGACCACATCGTCACGAACAGCCAGTGCATCTTCCGGCATAATTTCCGGGTTCGGGTTGGCAAGGCCCATCACCAAGGGGCGTTTTGCCATCTTGGCGACCATCTCCGGCTTCAGCACACCAGCTGCTGACAAGCCGATGAAGACGTCAGCGCCTTCGATGATATCATCCAGCGTGCGCTTGTCGGTTTTCTGCGCGAACACGGATTTCCATTCATCCATAAGGGCTTCGCGGCCCTCATAAACAACGCCCTCAATGTCAGAAACCCAGATATTCTCACGCTTTACACCGGAGGACACCAGCAGGTTAAGACAGGCCAGCGCTGCAGCGCCCGCACCGGAAGCAACGACTTTAATCTCATCCAGCTTTTTACCGGAGAGCTCCATGCCATTGCGCACCGCAGCTGACACGATGATCGCGGTACCGTGCTGATCATCATGGAAAACCGGGATATTCATTCTTTCGCGCAGGCGTTTCTCGATCTGGAAACACTCTGGCGCTTTAATGTCTTCCAGGTTGATGCCGCCGAAGGTTGGCTCCAAAACGCCAACTGCATCAACGAACTTATCAACGTTGGTCTCGTCGACTTCGATGTCGAATACATCAATGCCAGCGAACTTTTTGAAGAGGACAGCCTTACCTTCCATCACCGGCTTGGATGCCAGAGGACCAATCGCGCCTAAACCCAGAACCGCGGTACCATTGGAGATGACACCAACAAGGTTTTGACGTGCGGTATAGTCAGCCGCTTTTGACTCATCCTTATGGATTGCCAAACACGGAGCTGCCACGCCCGGAGAATAGGCAAGCGCCAAATCTCGCTGGTTCCCCAATGGCTTAGTTGCCTGAATTTCCAATTTACCCGCGCGCGGATACTCATGGTAAAAGAGCGCTTGTTCATCGAGTTCGCCGGAGGTAGGGCGTTTTTTGTCCGTCATCGTCTATTCTTGCCTGACCGAGTGAATGAGCGGCTCGCCACCGGGAATCACTATGACTTCCGGTTCAGATGTCGCAGTTTTGCAAAACCTAGACCATCGCCTAGGATTTTGCAGTATCTCAATACGTCTTAAAGCGTATAAATGCGCGAATTAGAATAAGCAAAACAATTGCATTCAAAATATGCCACAAGGAATGTGTTCCAACTGGCAAAATCGAGCAAATTGGTTCGTCCAAAATCCGGAAACTCATAGAAAGTGCGAAGACCACGCCTGCGGCTAACAGAGCGTTGGATGTTTGCCTGTTTTTGCTACGGGTCAGGCATGCAAAAAGCAGGATTGCGAGGAGTGCCGGGGAGTAGCCAGCGGTGGATCCGAGTATCCCCTCAAACAGCCTTGGGCCAAATGCCATTGCCCCAAAGAAGAGCAGCGTTGCGCTCAGTGATATCAAGAGGTTGGCACCCATATATCGACGCGTGGCAAGGTAGAAGTAAACCAGCATGAAGATCGCAATCGGGATGACATCAGCCAGCATAGACCAGAAGGTTGCGAAGGTGTGGAACAGGAACGACCCGATCCCAATTATGGTCAACAGAGCAATGAGAACCAAAGCTGCGTTATCTTGTGCGTTGGTTTGCGTTGAATGCGTTTTTTTTGCGTTGCTACGTGCGTTCAACCAGAATTGAAGAGCAATCAGCGCTGCAATGATAAAAGCAGCGTTGCTCACTGCATTGAGTGGCTCAGACCAGAATGCAGCGGAGGTGCGCTCGCAGTATTGGTTCAGGTGTCGATTCCAATCCATGAGCCCTCCAAGCTGGTACCGCGTTATCTCGCCGTATGTTGAAAGATCACTGTACCGTTCAACCAATGGACCCGGCTAGCCCTCAAAACCTTCTGGAGCTGAGCCTGCCGGTTCACTCCTGACTCGTTCGCCAGAGCTTGTTGCAGGTGGTCTTTGTAGATCAGCATGGGGAGCTGGTGGCATGACGCTTTCAGCAAGCGATGCCTGAGGGTGATAAGTTTCTGCTTGAATTGTGCCACAGTGCCGAATTCTTCTGTTCGACTGGGAAACACACCGACCAGATTCTGCTCAGTTCCGACCCGCTCCGCGCGCTCTATGAAGGATGCGGCTTCTGCCTGCCAGCCCGCTTGCAGAATAGCGCCGGGTTGGATGAGCAAAACCCAGTTGGAACGGGTGCACCGTTTGAGCCCTTCGGCCAGAGCGGAGCCAGATTTTGTGGTGGTGCTGACGAAATCCGCACCGCTGGCATCCGCGACGATCTCTGTCCCATCAGATGAGCCTTCGTCGGTGATAATAACTTCTTTCAGGATGCCTTCTGCGGAAGCCGGGACCAGAGCGGACAGGGTGAGCACCAGCCGGTGCTCGCTGTTATAGGTGGGAATAAGTGCGCTAATCATTCCAACAGCTTACAGTGATTTGCCTTAGCTTTGGAAAGTAAAGGCTTGCAAATCCAGATATTTTGAGCAATGTTCCACTTATGTTCTCATAAGAAGATGAAAGTGCATGCCCCATGTCAACTGCACAAAATCACAGGGCCGAAACTGAGGCCACTGATCCTTTGGGATCTTCGCTTCCGGTCAACATGACAGGTCGGGGCCGTGCGGCACATTCCAACAAGGCTGGCCGGTTTGAGGCGGAAAGCCGGGAACTGATGGATGACGGCTGGGGAACAATTGATGAACTTCCTCCGATCAAGACAGAAGTGCAGATTGAAACTGCACGGCATGTGATAACCAAGAACAGCTCTCCTGACCTACCTTTTGATCGCTCAATCAATCCGTATCGGGGCTGTGAGCATGGCTGCATCTACTGCTTTGCGCGGCCAACCCATGCGTATATGGGCCTGTCGCCAGGGCTGGATTTTGAAAGCCGCTTGTTTGCCAAGCCCAATGCAGCACAGGTGCTCGAGCGGGAGCTGGGTGCATCCTCTTATCAACCCAAACCCATAGCGATTGGCACCAACACTGATCCCTATCAGCCGATTGAACGTACGCACAAAATCATGCGCGATGTTCTGGAGGTTTTGAACAAGACGGGCCATCCGGTGACCATTGTCACCAAGTCCGCGCTGGTCATGCGGGACATCGATATTCTCAGCGAAATGGCAGAGCGTAATCTGGCAAAGGTTGCAATTTCTGTGACCACGCTGGACCGGAAGATCGCGCGGAGCCTTGAACCGCGCGCGTCAACGCCGCCTCGCCGTTTGCAAGCGATCAAGGCACTGTCTGATGCGGGTATTCCAACCGCTGTGCTGGCAGCTCCGATCATTCCTGGACTGACGGATCATGAACTTGAGAGCATTCTTGAGGTTTGTAAGGAGCATGGTGCGACAGAGGCCAGTTACATTTTGCTGCGTCTTCCTCGCGAGGTTTCTGAACTCTTCAAGGAATGGCTTTTGCGGGAAGCTCCGGGCAGTTACCGGCGTGTGCTGAGCCTTTTGCGTTCCATGCGTGATGGAAAAGACTATGACGCTCAGTGGACGCAGCGCTTCAAGGGTAAAGGTCCTTACGCTGACCAGCTGGCAAAGCGCTTTCAGCTGGCGTGCAAGAGCAAGGGTTTATCCTCGCGCTCAATGAAGTTGTCCTGTGACCATTTCATCAAACCAACTTGCGGCGGTGTGCAGCTTTCATTGCTGTAGACGAGGCGTGTTTTGATGCTTGAAAGCTGCTGGGCTGCATGGCAATGAGGGGCATGTCGTATTTTGCAAACTCCCTCTTTGATATCGCCTTTCCTGATGCTCCTGACCTGCGCTTTGAGCGCTCTGTTGAGCAAGACCTGCAAGGGCGGTTTGCCGGTATTGATGAAGCCGGGCGCGGACCATGGGCTGGCCCTGTGGTGGTTGCTGCTGCCAGCCTTGACTACGACAACCTGCCAGAGGGACTGAACGATTCCAAGAAGTTGACCGAGGCCAAGCGCGAGGAGCTCTTTGAGCAGATCCTTGAGATGGCTGATGTGAGTGTGTGCGTGCAAAGCGCGCGGACCGTTGACCGGATCAACATTCGAGAAGCAACGCTGCAAGGTATGCGCACTTGCGCCCGCTCGCTGAATGTTCCGGTGAAACGGTTCTTCATTGATGGCAAAGATGTGCCCCATCACCTGCCGCAGGAAGGGCAAGCGCTGATCAAGGGTGATGGCCGCTGCCTCGCCATCTCAGCTGCTTCCATCGTTGCCAAGGTGACGAGAGACCGTCTGATGGTGAAGATGGACAGGTACTTCCCGGAGTACGGCTTTGCCAAACACAAAGGCTACGGCACCAAACAGCATCAGGAAGCACTGGCAGCACACGGCGTAACCCCGCTTCACCGCTGTTCCTTCCGACCTATTCGGGAGATGATTGAGGGGTAAGAAAAGACATCATATTATTGTACTTAAAGAAGCAGGTCTTTTTCATGAAATCTGATCTTAAATCTATTGTCCGTACTCAACCAACCCTTACTGCTCAAGAATTTTACGATTATCTCATCAAACGTCAGACTGCAGATCCAGACCAAGAAGGTCGTTTACTTTTTAGAGGACATAAAGACGCCTCTTTCAAACTTATTCCATCTGCTTTACGCCCTGATGCTATGCCGTGGTTTGACAACGTAAAACCATTTCGTGGCAACAAAGAACTAGCAATCCTTATTGAATTCTATCGTAGGGCGACAGAGTTGGGGTTAGATCTGCCTAGAGTTCCTAGTGAAGTTCATCGCAGCCTTATGGAGGCTGACGAGAACTCTTGTACGAACTTATCGCCTTGGTTTCCAAATGAAAATCTACGCGAATTGATTGCCTTAGCACAGCATTACGGGATGAAAACCAGGCTACTAGATTGGACACGCTCTTCTGGAGCTGCCATGACGTTTGCCGCTTCAGGCGCGTTAAATATACTTAATGAGCTGCTAAGAGAAGGGCAGCCTAGAGCAAGAGCCGATGACAACTTTTTAAAAGAACTATCATTTCAACAAATTCATGTTTGGGTACTGAACAGAGACCGAGCTAAGTCGATTTCTAAAAATGCAATGGCTTGTCTAAAGAATGAATACTCACGTAAAGCGATGCCATTTGATATCGACTTTGTTGAACCTCCGACACAAAGTAACAAAAATATCGTCGCGCAGCTCGGTGCATTTACATTACACCAACCACACATCATGAATGAAAAATGGGCACACTTAGACAAAGTAAACCTGCCTCTTGATGAAGCAATACTCTGCTGCCATCGTTTCTTGGAAGTGCATAAGGATCTTAGCAATGCAGATCGCCTCCAAATGATTTTGGAGTGTGTGACTCTCCCCATTTTGGAAGTTCCAAAGCTACTTCGTATTTTGAAGCAGCATAATATGGATTCTGCAAAGCTGTTTCCTGGCTTTGAAGGTTGCGTTCAAGCTGTAAACGACACCATCACATTGAAGCACGTACAAAGCAAACTCGACAGCCTCGCAGTAGGGGTAAACTTGGAGACAATTTAGCCACGCATCTCTCCGAAGTCAGAAAGAGTGCGACATGACTTAGCTGAACTAAAAGGATTTCAGAGCTGTCCGCAGCTTATCCAAAGTGCTTTTGCCAAGTTTCCTGCGTTTGCAGAAGTAAACGCTGTATGTCGATCATCTCCGCCGATGATCCGCTCGTGGATATTTTGATTGGTGCGCCCTTCGTGTAGAATTTATCTATCTCCGCATTTGCCAACCTAATAAAACTGCGCGCTTCTTCGGCGTTGACTTGCCTTCCTTCATCAACCTCAATGCGAACAGAAGTGAGTGGTTTGGCGAGTGAAAAATTAGCGTGGCTCATCATTTGGTCAAAACTCATAAATTAAGCAAAATTCAGAATTCAATAAAGCAATATATATGCCACTAAAAAGTGCAGGAAACTGGCGTTCTTAAAGTACTCATTTAGCCCTCGCGGCAGAATTTTCCGCAATTCGTGGGAGGTCGGCACTTCTTTTAGGGACGCCACTATTGGTGTTCATGTGATCGCTTAGAATTGTGCATGGAAATGTGTGTTTCGTACTGTCAGCGATGATATCGACTAGCCGTCAGAGCTAATTAAAAAGAGGAGTTCTTGCGTTGAACTCAAGCACACAGGCTTTTCCAATGCTCTCGCATTATAACGCAGAGTTGAATGACCTAGCGGCACTTACTCGCCTCTGAGTGCATTTTAACACAACCCAGAGGCGTAACAGCTCACATCATGGCGGCATTGCAACTCTAAATTCAGGAGCATTGAAATGCCAGCTATCACAGGTGCCGTGCGGAACGAGACCCTCCCAGTCCAACCACAGGCGGTTCAAAACACTGCCAAGCTTGCTGATCTGCAAGAGACGTATAAGGAACGTCATCTTGGAGATCTTGGTATCAACGTAAAATACAATCCTGCTATTCCGGAGCGGCAAGTGGATTCCAGTCTTGCTGCGGTCTCTGTGCATCGCATGGTGAATGACAAACTCGGAATGACGACAAACGCGCTTCACAACGTCGTGGAAGGCGGCAGAGATGCAGTGTTGTCTGCTAAAGCCCCGTTCCTAACCAGCGCCTCACCAGCTCAGGAAACAGCCGGAACACACAAGTCAGTTACTGCCTCCCCTGCTGACATCGCGAATTTGCCGGATGGATCATATCTGCAAACGCAGGGCAGATGGCTGGATGCTTCAACCGTGCAGGTGCCTGCGCCTGGAAATGTGTTTGGCGCAAGCGGGTTGTTTGCCTCTGCTGAGACGAGCCTCGATATTCCACTTGTGACGCCAATCAGTCCAAACAGGGATGACATCGCAGCGGCCTTTGGTGTCAAAATCTTTGATGAGGGACAGACTGTTCCGCTGAAGTTTGATGGAAACCTCAATGCCGTTGAGTATGAGTTCGGCAAGGCCTACCCACAATACCGGCTGGATGTTGCGAATGGCTTCTTTATTGAAACGCACGACTTCCCGCATGTGTTCATGCCAGCTTCTGAACAGAGTGAGATTGTGATCACTGTAGGGACGCAGCTTGAAGAAGATCAGTTTGCTCTCACAAACTTCCTTGTTCCACATGGCAGCGGTATTCTGGTGCCCGGGAACACCATACACGCTGATGCGTTCAGCTCAGGCAGCATCATTGCATTGTTGACGCACTGCACGGAAGCGGACGTTGTTTTGATGCACCAGCCGGATGACAGCCCATTGCCAATTAAAATCGACACCTCAGAGCGGTTGGGACTTGCTGAATGGCATGTCTAGTTTGTTATCAGGACGCTGAAGCCAAGTAATGTTTAGACAAAGAAAAAGGCTCCCGAAATTCGGGAGCCTTTTTTGATATTCTTGTCAGAAATTCTGAGGATCAATTCAGGTTTTCAGAAACCTGTTTGATGCTCTGCTTGAGCACTTTATCCTGAATTTCTTCTTTGGCAGTGCTGGAAGCGACGATGGTTTCAGCTGCCTGAACTGCAACATCTGCAGCACGGGAGCGAACCTGTGCAATCGCATTTGCTTCAGCCTGAGCGATTTTCGCTTCGGCTGCTTTGGTGCGACGTGCAATCATCTCTTCGAGAGCTGCCTTGGCTTCTTCAGCCAGACGATCAGCTTCAACTTTTGCGTCAGCAACAATCTGATCTGCTTCCGCTTCAGCCTCTTTACGCTTGCGCTGGTACTCGGCCATCAGAGCCTGAGCTTCTTCACGCAGCTTACGGGCGCCTTCAAGCTCTTGCTTGATGTTGTCCGCTTGCTGGTCAAGCATTGCACCAACCTTGCCAGGTACTTTCAGGTACCACAGCAGGGCAAAGAAGAGGATGAGACCAACGAGTGCCCAAAGGCTTGCATCGAACATTCTGTCACCCCTTACTTAAGTGCAGCATCAACGGCTTTGGCAACTTCAGCTTTCGCTGGAGCACGGCCACCGATAAGTGCCTTTACAAGCTCGCCTGTTGTCTCGGCGGCGATTTCGCCAACATGAGACAGGCTTTCAGCTGTGATCTTGGAAATGCTCTGTTCAGATTCGGAAAGCTTGGCTGCCAGCTGCTCTTCAGCCGCTGCGCGGGCGCTTTCTGTTTCTGCTTTCACCTTAGAACGTGCATCATGAGCCATGGTAGTGGCTTTTTTGCGCGCTTCAGCTAGAGCACTTTCGTAGGATGCAATGGCTTCATCTGTCTCTTGTTTGAGACGGGATGCTTCTGCCATATCACCTGCGATGCGATCGCGACGATCTTCAAGGATACCGCCGATGCGTGGGAGGACCACTTTCGACATTACCCAGTAGAAAACGCCGAAGGAAAGAACCAACCACAACAGCTGAGACGGGTAAGTCGTGCTGTCGAACGGAGGAAAGCTACCGCCCTCCTCTACAATGCCAACTTCGGCAGTTGTATTCAGGTTGCCTTGAGTATTCGACATCAACTTCTCCGTGAACGCTCTTCGTAACGTTTTATGATTTTAGAGACGGTCCCTACCATGAGGAACCGTCATCATAAAACGCTCTAATCGTTGTCGTCGATTATACTGCGAACAGCAGCAGAAGTGCGACGAGAAGGGAGAAGATGCCGAGAGCTTCGGTCACAGCAAAGCCGAGGATGAGGCGGCCAAACTGTCCATCTGCAGCAGATGGGTTGCGCAGTGCGCCGGCAAGGAAGTTGCCGAAGATGTTACCAAGACCGAGAGCTGCACCACCCATACCAAGGCATGCGATACCGGCACCGATGTATTTTGCTGCTTCTGCTTCCATGACAAGTGCTCCTAAACTAGCAAATTCGTCTATGACTTTGTTTTGGGTTTGAAACCCGGATTCTACACGTTACTTAGTGGCTCGGATGGAGCGCATCTGCAAGATACATGCACGTAAGAACGGTAAAGACGTAGGCCTGAAGGAATGCCACGAGGAACTCAAGAGCCGTGATGGCAACTGTGAGTATCAGAGGCAGGATCGCAGATGCGATGCCAACTGCACCGAAGCCGGTGAGCATGACAACAAAACCTGCAAAAACCTTCAGAGTGATGTGACCAGCAAGCATGTTTGCGAACAAACGAACGGACAAGCTAACTGGACGTGAAAGGAAAGAGATAACTTCAATCGCGGAGACCAGAGGAATAACCCCAGCAGGAACGCCACTTGGGACGAACAGCTTAAGGAAGCCTGCACCGTGCTTGAAGAAACCGTAGATCGTTACAGTGCCAATCACGAGAATTGCGAGTGCAAATGTCACGATGATCTGACTTGTAACGGTGAAGAAGTATGGGAACATCCCGAGCATGTTTGCAACGAATACGAACATGAACAGGGAGAAGACGAGCGGGAAGAACCGCATTCCGTCATTGCCTGCTGATCCTCGCAATGTGGCAGCAACAAACTCGTAGGACATTTCCGCCATGAGTTGAGCGCGGCTTGGGACCAGACCACGTCTGTTGGTAGACAGAACGAGGAACAAGGTCGCTACAGCGACGGTGACAACCATGAACAAGGAAGCGTTGGTAAAGGAGAAATCAACACCGCCAATCTCCACAGGAAAGATCTTGGAGATATGAAACTGGTGGATCGGATCGATCGCGTTGCCTGAATTTCCAGCCACAGGTAGTACCCCTGAAGTGCCAATTTACGAGCGCAAGAGCGCGATGAATTAGTTAGTCCTGCTTCTTGCCGGAATTCATCCGTCTTTCAGGACCGGCGACTTTGCCCGCCTCCCGAAGGACGTTTAATATTCCCGCAACAAAGCCAAGCATAAGGAGAATTATCATCCCCCACGGCTTGGTCCCGATCCAGCTATCCGCCATCCAGCCGAGTGCCCCCCCGACAAAGATAGCGGCAATAAACTCGGAAGACATCTTCCAAGCCTGTGACAAGCCTGACATCGCGCTGGTCTTGTTCGGTTCCTCTTTAGCAGAGGCTTCGTCCAAGCGTGTATCCAACGTTTTGCCGAGCTTTTCTAGCCGCTCAGACAGGTGACGATCAGTTTCTTTCATGTCTTTTTCACTCTGCTTATTCTCATCGGGAGACATGTTCATTCTTCCTAGATACCGGCAGATAGTTCAAAGACATGGATGCCCCTGAAAGTCGGGGGCACCATAATGCTCGTGATCTGCACTGTCAAGGTTAGAGCTACTTAAGCTAAATAACTGATATCTAAAGGGTTTCCAGAGTTTCTAACAGAGAATACGTATAAAGGATACTTTCAAGGCCGTATTGTACCCTATTTTAGGCCGGTTCGGTGAATCGTTCAGCCGTCTCAAGATCTACCGAAACGAGCTGTGAGACCCCTCTTTCAGCCATGGTTACACCGAACAATCTGGACATGCGCGCCATGGTAATCGGGTTGTGTGTGATGACGGTGAAACGCGTTGCCGTGTTCTGCGCCATATCCTCCAGCAAAGCACAATAACGCTCAACATTGGCATCGTCCAACGGAGCGTCAACCTCATCCAGAACACAGATTGGGGCAGGATTTGTAAGGAAAACTGCGAATATGAGCGCCATGGCGGTGAGGGCCTGCTCACCACCTGAAAGCAGTGTCATGGTCTGGGGCTTCTTGCCCGGAGGGCGTGCAAAGATCTCCAAACCAGCATCGAGAGGGTCTTCCGCATCCACCAGTTTCAGCTCTGCCGTTCCGCCGCCGAACAAGTGTGTGAATAAACGCTTGAAGTGGTCGTTGACCTGATCAAAAGAGCTCAAGAGCCGCTCTCGCGCTTCCTTGTTCAGGTTCATGATTCCTGTGCGCAACTTCCTGATGGCCTCAATCAGGTCGTCTCTTTCGGTGATCAGCGTGTCTCGCTGCTCCGTAATTTCCTGCATTTCCTCATCGGCACGCAGGTTTACGCCTCCAAGACGTTCCCGCTCAGCCTTCAAACGATCAAGCTTGCGTTCGGCGCCTTCGGCATCCGGCAAAGGCGCATCTGGTGACAGGCCGGCCATCTCATGCAGACGAGAGACATTGACTTCCAGCACCTCATCCACGCGGCGCTCAATTTCCAGGCGGCGCTCTTTGGCTGCTTCAAGGCGCTCTTCGGCACGGACCTTGCGCTCGCGAGCGCCAGATAAGCCTTCCATGGCTTCACGGGCCTTCTGGTCGGCTATCAGCTGGCGCTTTTCACCTTCCGCGAGTTTGTCATCAGCTGCTTTGCGTGCACTCTCTGCAGATGTGAGGCCATTCATCAGGTCCTGACGTTTGAGCTCGATCTCCTCCGGGCTCTCCAACAGAATGAGACGTTCTTCTGCGGCATCATCGCGGCGCTGGCGCAGGACGGAGATTTGCTTGTCTGCGTTTTGCGCGCGCTGAACCCAATTCTGTCTGTCGCGTTCGATGGTTTCAAGGCGCCGCGCACGCAGCTCCCCTTCCCGCTTCAGCGCATCGGTGGCTCCTTTGGCCTCTGCCAGTTTGCTGCGGCAGGTGGAAACATCTTTGGACGCGCTTTCCAGTTCAGCTGTTACGCCTGCAATATCCGGCAGCTCTTCCAGAGCGCTCTCGGCTTCTTCGAGCGAGGCTGCAGTCTCTTCATAATCTTCATTTGCGCGGCGGAGCTGTTCTTCAAGCGTTGTTTTACGAACAGACAATTCTGTTAAGGCACGCTCAGCAGTCGCGAGCTCTTCCCGCAAGGCGACAATGCGAGATTGCTCCAGACGCAGTTTCTGACGCATATCCTGCTCAGTAACTTCGGCTTGACGTCGATGCTCGGTCGCGGTTTCCAGCGCTTCTTTCTTTTCTTCCACCAGATCCCTCGTCTGTTCGACAAGGTCTTCCAGTTCCGCCAAGCGGTTTCTTTGTGCAAGACGTTGTGCAGCTGGTGTTGGTGCGTCTGCTGCGATGATCAAACCATCCCAGCGCCACAGATCCCCTTGCTTGCTGACCAGTCGCTGGCCAACTTTCAGCTCTTTGCGCAAAGCTGAGCCGTGTTCAGCCTCAATCAGCCCAACCTGAGCAAGACGGCGTGCCAGCTCATTGGGCGCCTGCACATATTCGGAAAGTGGTGCTGCACCTGCTGGAAGGGCAGGATCACTGCCCGCCCCCGCATTCAGGCTCCAATGAACGGGAGCATCTTCTTCCATTGCAGCATCAAGGTCTTCGCCCAAGGCGGCACCCAGCGCTGTTTCCAATCCCGGGTTTACGCTCATGCGGTCTACAGCGGGTGTCCAGTCTCCGCTTTGGCCAGCAGAGAGGACGGCCTGCAGTGTCTTGGCTTCTGTCTCATATCTGGAAAGAGCTGAATGTGCTTCATTCAATGGAGTGCGGCAGTTGTTTTCCGTTTCGCGCGCCGTTGCCAGTGTCTCTTCAGCTTCGACTGCGGTTTCTTCTGCTTCTGCCAGTTCTTCCAGAGCCATTTCCAGCTCTTCGCGCTTATCGCTTGGGCCACTGGCCGCTTTAATATCTGCCTCAACAGCTTCAAGCTGGCCTTTGAAGCGGTCTGCCTCTTCTTTAAAGCGGGCGCTCTTCTGGCGAATGCCTGAGATCTGATTGTCGAGCTGGGTGTGCTTGGCGAGAAGGCTGGCGTGATCCTGTGTGATCCGCGAGTGTTTCATCTCGCTGGCATCGAGATTGTCTTCTGCGATCAACACCAGTTCTTCGGCTTCAGCCGCCCGCTCGTCCAAAGTCTCGGCAGCTTCGAGGAGTTCTTGTTTTTCCTCTTCCAGCTCTTCCAGATGACTGGTGTTTTCGCTGGCAAGCTGGGCTTCACGGTCGATGTCCTGCTCCATCTGAGCAAGACGCGCCTGAAGGTCCAACAGCTTTTCCTTAATCCGGCGGTCTTCTGACTCAAGATCGTTTTTCGCGATAATCAGATGCTGGAGCGCGGCAGCGGCGCCGCCTGCGGCTTCTCTGAGCTTTGGAATTTCATGGGCGGCAAGTGCTTGCTCTTTCGCTGTAGACGCCTGCAGGCCTGCGATGTCCCGCATTCCGATCTCAGCATCCGCATATTGCTTGCGGGCTGCGTCCAGCGCGGCTGTTGTTTCCTGCCAGCGCAGATACAGGATCGTTGCTTCGGCTTTGCGAATTTCTGAAGAGAGGTTGCGGTAGCGGGTGGCTTGTCTTGCCTGCCGCTTCAGGCCGTCGAGTTGCCCCTCAATCTGAACAACCACATCTTCCAATCGCTCCAGATTGGTTTCAGCAGCCCGCAGGCGGATTTCTGCTTCTTTCCGGCGGCTGTGTAGACCGGAGATACCTGCGGCTTCTTCCAGAATCTTTCTACGCGAGGTTGGTTTGGACGAAATCAGCTCGCCGATTTGCCCCTGTCGCACCATTGCCGGTGAGCGCGCACCAGTGGAGGCGTCGGCAAACAGCAACTGTACGTCTCTTGCACGAGCGTCTTTGCCGTTGATCTTATAGACAGAGCCAGCTTCACGCTCGATACGGCGGGTGACTTCCAGCGTGTCACTGTCGTTATATCCAGTGGGTGCTGTTCGATCTTGGTTGTCGAGAAAGAGCGTCACTTCGGCTGTGTTACGCGCCGGGCGGTTGAGGCTGCCCGAGAAAATTACATCATCCATTCCGGAGGCGCGCATGTTCTTATAGGAGCTCTCTCCCATAACCCAGCGCAGCGCTTCTACAAGATTGGACTTTCCGCAGCCATTGGGCCCGACAACGCCTGTCAGGCCGTCTTCAATGACAAACTCCATAGGTTCAACAAAAGATTTGAACCCAAGGACACGGAGGCGCTGAAACTTCATGGAGCGCCCCCTACTCTTACAACAGGGTGTAAGCGATCATACGCGCATAGATCTGCGAGCAGGAGATTCAGCCCTGAGGGCTGCCCGCTTGTCTTACAGATTCTTATCCACGTACTTGCTGAACTCCTCAAGAGAGAGCGCTCCGCTTACTTTTTCACCGTTGATAAAGAAGGTCGGTGTTGAATCTACACCCAGCGTGTCTGAGCCGTAGTCACGAACTTCGGTTACTCCGTCTAGTATTTCCTGATTCGTCAAGCAAGCCTTTACAGCTTCTTCAGTGAAACCGAGCTGCTTGCCCATATTCAACAGGGCGCTGTATGGATCATTGGTGAATGCCCAGCTGCGCTGCTGTTCGAACATCAGAGACATAATGTCGAAGTATTTGTCTTCCGGTGCACAGCGCGCAAGCATAAAGCCAGCTGCGGCGACTGTATCCAGCGGGAATTCACGGAAGATGAAACGCACTTTGCCGGTGTCGATGTATTTCTTCTTCAGCTCTTTATATGTGGTGTTGTGGAAGTTGGCGCAGTGACCACATGTCAAAGAGGCATATTCAATGACAGTGACGGGAGCGTCTGCCTGGCCGATAACCTTATCACCCAACGGGCCAACCTTATTCAGGTCTGCCTCGGAATAGGTCTGTGCAGAGGCAACAGTTGGCATAGCGGCAAAGGCAAGAGAAGCGGCTGTAAGAGCACTGGTGCGCTCAAGAAACTTACGGCGAGAGAGTGTCACGTTTTTCTATCCCAAGTTAAAATGTGTTGCCCTGTTGGCTGACCCGGCGCGTTTATCGCCATAAAGACAGCCAGCATCTGGTCTGGAGTATAACCACTCCAACCCAAGAGCCATTGATCACAAACTGGTGAACATCCGCAGAATACAGCCATGCCCACAGCTCGCTTTCCAGCAACAATTGGTTTTCAGGAAACTATGGCAAATACTTGTCGGATGCTACCGAATATCCTGAGTAGTCATATTAAATTTTGGTAAGGCAGCCGGATTGACGCATACGTTAGGCGAGAAAACGATTTTCTTCGTTTAAAACAAAGGGGTTCTGCCATTTCGCGGTAAACGGGCAGAGAGCGTTCCAAGATATTCACTATGATTAAATTTGCACTGCTAATACATACCCACAGAATTTATGCATGGAAAACAACAATAATTTCTCGTGTTGTTTTGTTTTTGCCTCATTAATGAGTTATTAAATATTTATAGAACTCTCTAACAAGATATACGGATACATTATGAAGCGCTTGACTACCTTAATGCTTCTCATCACACCACTGATTGCCTGCCAAGCCTCTGTATCTGAAGATTTCGTCGAAGCTATACCTACAACTACTCAAGAAACGACGATTGAAACGACTGCTATACCTGCAACATCCAATACAATTTATACAGGCACGGCAGATTTGGGCGCACTTACCTCTACGAACTGGGTCGTCAGCGAGGGCAGCGGAAACAGCTCAGCTCCTTGTCGGGTTCAGTTTAGCAAGACCCCGTCAGGCGCCGCTGTTGTGACACCAGCGGTGACCAGCAGTTTTCCAAACGGACATGCAGCAACAAGCGGCTGCACCAATGAAGAGCTGAGCAGCGTGACGGCGTGGGCGGTGAATGGTGATACCATTGAGCTGCGGAATGCGCAGGAAACAACGACAGCCTATCTTTTGATGGAGCGCCCTGACCTTTTGCTAGGATATACCGCAAAGGGGCATGATCTGGTGGTCAGCCAGTAATCACTCATTCAGAACTGCAGGTCTTTAAGGATGGATCAGGAGTTGCTTGCAGGTGTGCGGGCAATGAGGTTCTTGCCGAGCTTTTCCAGCGCATTCTTCAGCCGCTCATCAGAGACTGACGCAACCTTTTGCTCAATGCGGCGGTTTTCAATTTCTGACAGCTCACGAAGCGGTTTTGGTGTGATCTTTTTGGTTCTGAGCGCCGGACGCTGCACAACCTTGATGCGGCCAACCGCATTCCAGCCTAAAAAGGCGTTTATCCGATCTCGCAGTTGTGGAGCTTCATGCGTGAAGAACAAAGCAGTGGAGCCATCCGCATGAACAAGAAGTGTTGCAGGTTCTGCAACCGGCTCTCCCTCAGAGCTTTTGGCTCTTGGCCAAACAAGCCTACCGGGCTGTACTTTTCCGTGATACTTCTTCCCGACAAGTTCTGGCCAGGCGGTGAGAAGGTCGGCACTGGCAAATCCGCGCTTGCGCGCGACAGGGTGCATGGTCTTACCAATCAGCTCGTTTAGCTGATGGCTTGATCTCCTGGAAACCCGATTTTGCGCAGTTGCTTTCATCGTCTTCATCACGCCATTAGATTAAGGCACATATATGACCATTGCTTTATATTAGTCTTAATTCAGTCCCGTTTTCCGCGGTACCATGAATTACCAAGGGAACCCCAATTATTTAGGGATCAAAACCAAGGTTAACCCACAAAACCATGCAAGATAATCTAGTTGTTCTTTACTGGTATGACAGAAATTCTCGCCAACTGCCATGGCGAACAGCTCCTGCTGATATACTTTCCGGTGTAAAACCAGACCCTTACCATGTCTGGCTCTCAGAAATCATGCTTCAGCAGACTACTGTTGCGGCAGTGAAAAACTACTTCAATCTCTTCATAAAGACATGGCCAACACTTGCTGATATGGCCAATGCGGAGGAAGAAGACATCCTAAAAGCGTGGGCTGGGCTTGGTTATTATTCCCGTGCAAGAAATCTGTATAAGTGTGCAAAATTTGTCCAATTGCATCACAATGGGCGTTTTCCTGAGGAAGAAGAGCGGCTTTTAAAGCTCCCCGGCATCGGTCCTTACACGGCAGCTGCAATCTCCACGATAGCCTTTGGGCGCCATGCTGCTGTGGTTGATGGCAATGTGGAGAGGGTTCTATCCCGCCGCCATGCATTGCTGACCGAGCTCCCTGCTCTCAAAGCTGAAGTGAAGCCGTTGATGGCTGAAGTGACTCCACATGACCGGCCCGGCGACTTTGCGCAGGCCATCATGGACCTTGGCGCCACGATCTGCACGCCGAAGTCTCCGGCCTGTGGCATCTGCCCGTGGATGGATGTTTGTGAGGGTCGCAAGCAAGGCATTGCGGACACGCTGCCACGCAAAGCCCCTAAGAAGGTGAAACCGACACGACGTGGCATGGCCTTTCTGCTCAGCGATGCACGTGGCCGCGTTCTTCTGCGCAAACGCGAAGATAAAGGACTGCTTGCAGGCATGAGTGAGCCCATCACCACCCACTGGGCGGATGATGCAGCGATGGAAGACCTCTCACATGCTCCGATCACTGCGGATTGGGTGCGTACGCCGAAGGATGTGAAGCACACCTTCACGCACTTCCATCTAGAAATGAGCGTCTGGCAGGCACAGGCGCCCGCTCATTACGATGAACCTGATGGATATTGGTGGTCAGCACCAGATGAGCTTGAGGGGGAGGCCCTGCCAACGGTGATGATGAAAGCGCTGAAGGCCGGCGGTGTGATTTAAGTGCGCAGCAAAAAGCCGAGTCTGGAGCCCGGCTTTTCTTGTTTCTACAAATGCTGATTGGTGCTTATTGGAATGCGGTTTCCATGAAGCTGCGGAGTTTGCGAGAGTGGAGCCGTTCCAACGGCATTTCCCTAAGGACCTCCATGGTCTTCACACCAATTTCCAGATGCTGGTTCACTTGCGTCCGGTAGAAGTCTGTCGCCATGCCGGGCAGCTTCAACTCCCCATGCAGCGGCTTGTCTGATACGCAGAGCAAGGTTCCATAGGGAACGCGGAAGCGGAAGCCGTTGGCAGCAATGGTTGCGGATTCCATATCCAGCGCGATCGCACGGGACTGGGAGAAACGCTGCACTGGCTCGCGGTGGTCGCGCAGTTCCCAGTTGCGGTTATCGATGGAGGCTACGGTTCCTGTGCGCATTACACGCTTCAGGTCATAGCCGCTGTAACCGGTGGTCTTTTCAACGGCATCTTCCAGCGCGACCTGTACTTCTGCCAGAGGCGGGATGGGAACCCATGTTGGCAGGTCGGCATCCAGCACCTTGTCTTCACGCACATAACCATGAGCCAGTACGTAATCACCGAGCTGCTGGCTGCTTCTGAGCCCAGCGCAGTGGCCGAGCATCAACCAGGCATGTGGACGAAGCACTGCAATGTGGTCGGTGATGGTTTTTGCATTGGACGGGCCAACACCGATGTTCACCATGGTGATGCCGGAGTTGTCCTCCCGCAGCAGGTGATAGGCTGGCATTTGTGGCAGGCGCGGCGGGGCCACACCTTCGCGCGGTTCTTTATCACCTGCATAGGTGATGAGATTGCCCGGCTCGACAAAGGCCACATAACCGCTCTCCGGATCATTGATCAGCTCTTTTGCCATCTGCGCAAAGCCATCAATATAGAACTGATAGTTTGTGAAGAGCACGAAGTTTTGGAAATAGCGCGGCGCGGTTGCAGTGTAGTGCTGCAAGCGATGCAGGGAATAATCCACGCGCGGAGCCGTAAACGGCGCCAGCGGCTCAAAGCCATCTTTTGAACGGTAGGTGCCATTGGAGATGGCATCATCCATGACGGCAAGATCCGGCACATCAAACACATCACGCAGCGGGCGCTCTTCGCTGGATGGCAAAGCGCCTTCCACGTGTGCGCCATCATAAAATGCAAAATGCAACGGGATCGGCTGATCACTTTCAGCGATCACCACTTCAAGGCCGTGGTTTTTGATCAGGAGATCAATCTGATGTTCCAGGTAGTTCTTAAAAAGATCTGGCCGGGTGACTGTGGTCTTATATTTGCCAGGCCTTGCCACAAAGCCATAGGACAGGCGCGTATCAACGCGGATGTGGCTGGAAACTTCAAATCGCAGTTCCGGGTAAAATGCTCTGACCCGGGTTTCCGACATGCTGCCCTGTGCAGCCTCTTTAAAATTCTCACGTAGAAAGTCAGTCGCCCGATCAAACAGATAGATCAGGTGCGCAACAGCTTCACTGGCATCTTTAAAGGATTGTGGGGGAATTGTCTCAGGCGTACGGATGGAACGGCTTTCCATCACAACGTCGCTATCGGATATAGTCGACACGTTCGGTTTCTCCTCTTTCGTGTCACTATATATCTGAGGGATGTTTACGACAGGGTCAAGACAAACTGCGGACAAATATGGTTTATTTTTTAGTGAGTGAGGATATTTTCACGCAGCGTCAGATTCAGCTCTGCACACAGAATTGAGATTCATAGCTACATATTTACCCTTATCTCCTTCAGTTTATTCTGTAAAACTATCCCGAAAATTGCATGGGCGAGTTCTAGAGGCACTTTGCAGGACTACGCTTCAGATGATCGGGAGGGATCTTTTTATGCACTTTGTTCGTACTGCTGCGCTTGGTTTGGTGGCTGGCACCTGCCTTACTGTGAGCGCACAAGCTGCCCAGTTGGGGCCGCGGCCTGCTTTTCTCGTTGAGCAGATGCAAGAGAGCCCGTTGAAGGATAAGTTGCGCGCCTGTATCGGCAATCCTGCAAAGGCTTCCAGTTTCACGATCGGGCACCGTGGGGCTCCCCTGCAGTTTCCTGAGCATACGTTAGAGTCTTATCAAGCTGCAGCTGTGATGGGTGCGGGGGTGCAGGAATGCGATGTCACCTTCACCAAGGATAAGGAGCTGGTCTGCCGTCATTCTCAAAATGATCTGGCGACAACGACAGATATCCTCGCGACTGACCTGGCAAGCACGTGTGTTGCTCCGTTTACTGCTGCTGCCAATGGCGAGAAGGCAGCGGCGGAGTGCAGAACCTCTGAGATCACATTGGCAGAGTTCCAAGGTATCACTGGCAAGATGGACGCCTCTAATCCAGCTGCAACAACGGTTGAGGACTTCCTGAAAGGCACAGCTGACTGGCGCACGGACCTTTATGCGGCAGCTGGCGCTGGTGGCACTTTGATGACCCATGCTCAATCCATTGAGCTCTTCAAAAAACAGGGCGTTAAATTTACGCCGGAGTTGAAGCACCCGAGCGTGAAGATGCCGTTTGACGGGTTCACTCAGGAAGATTTCGCTCAGAAGCTGATTGAAGAGTATAAAGCAGCAGGTATTCCGGCTTCTGACGTTTATCCGCAGTCCTTCTTTTTGGATGACGTGCTGTACTGGATCAAGAATGAGCCTGAGTTTGGCAAGCAGGCCGTGTTCCTTGATGGTCGCTTCCGTATGCAGGGCTTTGACACATCTGATCCAACCAGCTTCAAGCCGTCCATGGCTGAGCTGAAAGAGATGGGTGTGAACTATATCTCCCCTCCTCTTTGGATGCTTGTCACTCTGGATAACGGGAAGATCGTGCCGTCGGCTTATGCAAAGGCTGCGAATGAGGCTGGCATCAAGATCTTCACTTGGACGCTGGAGCGCTCTGGCCTGCTCTCTCACAACAAAGGCGGCTGGTACTATCGCAGCATCAATAATGCGATCACCAGCGAAGGCAGCGTTTATGAGCTGCTGGATGTGCTGGCACAGGACGTGAAGGTCAGCGGTGTGTTTTCTGACTGGCCAGCAACAGTGACATTTTACGCCAACTGCATGGGGATTGAGTAAGCCCCTCTCCTGCACTGATTTGCAGTTTGGAAGCGCGCCTTACATGGCGCGCTTTTTTTTGCGCTGTCCGCAGCGTAAGCCCTGCCACACTCGTTAACCGATTTGCCCGCTGTCCCCGCAGTGCGTTTACCTTGTTCTCTTTAGCCAGCAAAAAAGCTTGACTCTCAAAAAAATATTTAGGGTCTCTATTTTCGCCATTTTAACTCCTCATAAACCTCTACCCCAAGGGAATCCGCGGTCGAATATTAATGGGAGTTAACTTCGAGACGAATATTCGAATCTGTAAATAAAGCGTTGATTCTAAAAGAATAAAAGATATCCACTATTAACCTCTGGTTTACCATAGTGGGTAACCATAGCACTCATGAATTGCGTGAGGTGTTGCGTCGCAATGAGAGTACAGCGTAAAGAAGGGGTGTCCTTGATGGCACCCCACATTTCCACCAAGCCAGACTGGCTTGATACAATTATTAAGGGCGACTGTGTTGAGGCTTTGAACAAGCTTCCTGACAACAGCGTGGATGTGGTTTTCGCCGATCCCCCTTATAACCTACAGCTGGGCGGAGATCTGCACAGGCCTGATCATTCGAAGGTAGATGCCTGCGATGATCACTGGGATCAGTTCTCCAGCTTTAAAGCTTATGATGAGTTCACTCGTGCTTGGCTGCAAGCGGTTCGCCGCGTGTTAAAGCCAAACGGGTCCATCTGGGTTATTGGCTCTTATCACAACATTTTCCGCGTTGGTGCGGTGATGCAGGACCTTGGGTTCTGGATCAACAATGATGTGGTTTGGCTGAAAACAAACCCGATGCCGAACTTCCGTGGCAAACGTTTTACTAATGCTCATGAGACGCTCATCTGGGCCTGCCCTTCACAAGTGAGCAAGCCGACCTTTAACTACGATGCGATGAAGACGTTTAACGACGATCTTCAGATGCGGTCTGACTGGGTGCTGCCTATCTGCACTGGTCATGAACGCCTGAAGGACGACAACGGCGACAAAGTGCATCCAACTCAGAAGCCGGAGAGCCTGCTTTACCGCGTGCTGCTCTCCACTTCAAACCAGGGCGATGTGATCCTTGATCCATTCTTTGGCACAGGCACCACTGGTGCTGTTGCCAAGAAGCTTGGCCGCCACTTTGTGGGATGTGAGCGTGAAGACTCTTACATTAAAGCCGCTTCCGAACGGATTGACCGGGTTACACCTGCCAACGATGATTTTCTGGCGATGACACAAGGTAAACGTGCTCTTCCACGAGTTCCGTTTGGCAATTTGTTGGAGACAGGATTATTGACACCGGGCGCGGAACTGACCGATGCCCGTGGACGCTTCAAGGCTACGGTTCGCGCCGATGGTTCCTTGATCTGCGGCGAGCATTCAGGATCCATCCATAAGGTGGGTGCGCTCGTTCAGGGTCAGCAAGCCTGCAATGGCTGGACCTTCTGGCACATTAAACGTGGCAAGGCTCTTGAGCCGGTTGACGCCCTTCGGGAAGTCGTCCGCTCGCAAATGCCTAAGTAGCGTCTTACACAGTTCGTGTGGCGACCTCGCCCCACGGTTTACAGGGTTTGTCCCTGCTTCATATCCATATGACTTGGCCCTTGCCTTTCTAGGCGGGGGCTTTTTTTGTTTCACGAGTTTCTGAATGCTGCGTCTACTGAAGGTGAGCAATTAAGGGCTTTAAGCGTGATGAAGCTGCAACTTCTGCTAATCAGCCTCGCCCTACTTAAAGCCCACGCCCGCATGTCCAGTGAAATAATTAGAAGGTCAGCAAATATGCCCGTAAATACCCCGATCCCGTTGATAGCAGAGGATCACCTCATTTTCGGTACTATCCGTATCAAAAATGAGCGTTTTGCTTTGCCACAGCTTCCAAGTTCCTATTTCATGAATGGGGACAATGAGTTCATTCGTCTGCGCTTGATGCATGCTAACGGCTTCAAGATTATGCCTAGAGAAACAACCACTGTGGTTGCATTTTCGGGGGACTGGAACTCACGAGCTTCAATTACAGGTAATACTGAGCCTTATCAGCAGGTCACAAACCAGAGAACACACGCTACTTATTCTGACCAAACCGTAAACTACCAGCACGATTACGACTACACTCAGACATTCCGCTATACCGACGACATAATTTTCGCCCCGTTAGGTCACACCAAGACTAATATGCTCACCACAATTGACCACCTGAAAAAAAATGAAATCTCACTGAACAATCTGAGGTACAACAATCGAATAAAACAATACCTGCCCGATGGTATTTACTACATGTCTGAAGGCCCGCTAAGAGGTGCGTTTTTTGGGTGTCATTCCGAAATAACCAACGGCTTACTGACCCCGTTAAATATCGCAGATGCACGAACAGCTTATAGCTCTGTTCATACTGGTCATACGCTGATTACTCGAGAAGCAATGGTCGCCTTCGTCAACTCACTGCCTCAAGGTTTCTCCAATGCACCCTCGCTTTATCAGGCGGTTTTGCTTCTTGGTTCCAAGGAACAGAGTTTCCGCGTTTCTCAAAACGGGTTGTTGGGGCCCCTTATGACTGTCGCAACCAACACAAACTATTTTCCAGAGAATATGTTCAGCAGTCGAGATGAACAGTTCAATGTGGTGAAAAGCTTCATTAATAACTTTGAGGCTTAAGCGACAGGTGTCTATGGAAGATGGCCAGCAGCAAGCTGACCATCTTGATCCACTTTAACCGAACTCCACCAGCGCCTTACGGCGCTTGCCAACCGCTAGGGTCAGCCTTTCACCCGGTTTCAGGTCGCCTTCTGAAATCACCCGGGTTTCTTCCAGGACGATGGATGTATTCAGACGAACACCGCCGCCGCGGATGAGGTGGCGGGCTTCGCTGTTGGTGGTGGCGAAGCCGGTTTTTACCAGCAGGTCCAGGAGACCGAGTGGTTTGGCGAGGAGGGAGAGAGGTAGCTCGTGGGTTGGCTGAGAGAGGTCTTCCTGACCGCTGAACAGAGCTTCTCCCTGCTGAAGCGCTGCTTCTGCTGCGGCCAGACCGTGGACGATGCCGGTGACTTGTGTTGCCAGTATCTTTTTGGCCTCATTCAGCTCCTGCCCTTGTAAGGAAGACAGGCGGTCGATTTCGCCCAGTGGTAGATCGGTGAAGAGTTTCAGTAGCCGAGGTACATCAGCATCATCCGCATTGCGCCAGAACTGCCAGAAGCCGAAGCTGGACAGGCGGGATGGGTTGAGCCACACCGCGCCTTCTGCGGTTTTGCCCATTTTGCTGCCCGAGGCTGTTGTCAGCAATGGCAGTGTGAAGCCAAAGAGCTGACTGCCTGAGCGGCGTCCAAGGTCCACACCATTGACGATGTTGCCCCATTGATCAGAACCGCCGATCTGCAATGTGCAGTCGAAACGTTGGTTGAGCTCAACAAAATCAACAGCTTGCAACATCATGTAGCAGAACTCGAGCACGGAGAGTGGTTGTTGTGCCTCAAGGCGGGAGCGGACGCTGTCGAAGGTCATCATGCGGTTGACGGTGAAGTGCGTGCCGAAGTCCCGCAGGAACTCGAGGAAGCGGAATTCATCCAACCATTCAGCGTTGTTGACGATTTGGCCCTGTCCTTCAGACAAGTCGAAGAGGCGTTCTACGGTTGCGCGGATACCTACGAGATTGTGTTCTATCTGCGTATCATCCAGCAGTGGTCGGCTTTCGGAGCGGAAGCTTGGGTCGCCTACGCGCGTGGTACCGCCGCCCACCAACAGGATTGGTTTGTGTCCGGTTTTCTGCAACCAGCGCATGGCCATTAATGGCAGCAGGTGGCCGACATGCAGGCTGTCAGCCGTTGCATCAAATCCAGCGTATGCTGTGATGGGGCCTGCTTGGAGTTTTTCGTCCAGCGCTTCCAAATCCGTGCATTGATGCAGGAAACCGCGATCGATCAGCAGTTGAAGGGCTTCAGATTTGGGACGGAAGCAGCGCGTTGTATCTACCATTGTATGTTTCATAATGCTCTCCTTCGCCGCGCAGGAGAGCTAAAACACAAAAGCCGCCTACGCGGCGGCTTTTGGTTCTGACCTCAATTTTACATGAGTTTATAGGAACGCGGCCGCCGATATGTCGGGCGCATAATAATAAACCGCAGAAATGATGGTCAGGCTATTGTTCATGCCCAAGTGTATGACCGCAACGGCCCTGCCCTGTCAAGAAAGTTTTGGCAGTTTGTGCTACTCGGCGCTCCTCAAGCCGTACTTTTGAGCATATTCAGCTTTTTGATGAGACCGGCTAACTCTTTCATATCATTAAAGATTGCCATAGGGTTTTGCTGTTCAAGGCGGCTGTGTAAATCTGCGTTGCCGTGGGAGGCTCCGGTGAAGCCGAGGGCGGTCATGCCTGCTGCCCGGGCTGCTTGCAAGCCGAGGTGGCTGTCTTCAACAACAATACATTTTTCGGGAGCGACGCCCATCTCGCTTGCTGCTTTCAGGAACACATCTGGCGCTGGCTTGCCCTTTTCAACCAGATCAGCCGAGAAATATTTATTCTCAAACCGATCATATAGATTTGTGAGCTTGAGGGTATGTTCCAGGCGGTCCATGGAACTGCCAGAGGCGATGCACATTTGCAAATTCGGGAATGAGTTGTCCAACTCATGCAATGCTTCATGGATGCCAGCGATTGGCTTGAGATGCTGCTCAAAGGCTGCCTTTAGCGCCTCATCCTGATTTACGATCGCCTCGTGGTGGCGAATGTTGACGCCAATTTCCGCTTCAACCTGGCTGAATACTTCTGCAGATGACACACCGCAGAAGCGGGCGATCATTTCTTCCGTGCTGATCGGGTATCCAGCTTTGGTGAAGCCTTCGGCCTCGACCTGACAGCCAATCCACTCGCTGTCAATCAAACAGCCGTCGCAATCCCAAATGAGTAAATCGTAGTTCATAAGCAAATCCAATTGGTTATATCAGGCACAGTGTTGTCAGCAAGAATGGCATTTTCATGATACCGCGGGGGTTCATTACAACTTATCCTCGCAGACCTAGCACAGTTTCAGCTCGACCTAGGAGATTTACTCCCAAAAACCTAGTAGTGAGCCTTTGCCAAAGCTCCGGTAGGCTGAGGGGTAAACACGCTGATTTGTGTACGGGGGACGTATGTCAGTTGCTTCTCAGGTGCGAAAGTCTGGTGCTGCGCGACGGCGCAAGCTCAAAACAACATTGATTGTCCGTATCCGTGGCGGCATTGGCAATCAGCTTTTTCAGTATGCTTTTGGGCGGAAAATCGCGCTTGAAACGGGGATGAAACTTCGTTTCGACCACAGTGAGTACGCGCAGTACTTCAACCGCTCCTATTGCCTCAACCTTTTCAAAACGCAAGGCTTATCTGCTACTGAATCTGAAATGTCTGCAGTGCTTTGGCCAGCGCAGGGGTTTGGGCAAACCGTCAAGATATGCCGCAAGTTCTATCCCTTCTACCAGCGCCGCTACATCCGCGAGGATGAGTTGCTGCGAGATGGAGATACTCCCGTCTTCAAGCAAAGCGCTTATCTGGACGGGTATTGGCAAAAGTGGGAGATGCCATTCTCCATCATGGAGCAGTTGCGAGAAGAGATCACGCTCAAGAAACCAATGGTGCTTGAGCGGCTGAAACTGCTGCAACGAATTAACTCCGGGCCATCCGTTGCCTTGCATGTGCGCTATGGCGATTATAGTCAGGCGCACAATCTGCAGAATTTTGGACTGTGCTCTGCTGGCTATTACAAGGGTGCGATGGATTTCCTCTCAGAGCGCATTCCCGGCCTGACCTTCTATGTCTTCTCCGACAGTCCTGAACGAGCGCGCGAAGTGGTTCCGCAGCAAAACAATGTGTTTTTTGCGGATCCGATGCAGGATGGAAAAGACTATGAAGATCTGTTGGTTATGTCATCTTGCGATCACATCGTCACCGCCAACAGCACCTTCAGCTGGTGGGCTGCTTTTTTGAACGGGAATGAAGAGAAACACGTGATAGCGCCGCTTAAGTGGTTCAAGAACCCCAATCTGGATGACAGTTTGATCGTTCCGCCGCACTGGCAGCGATTATAGTGCCTGCAATGCCCAAGTCGGTTTAAGCGAGTTCCAAAGCATCAACTTCGTGCAGGATCTGTCCGATTGCGTTTTGAGACAGAGAGAAGTGTTGGTGCGCGCCGCTCTTTTCTCCGATAACCGGCGCGTATCTTAGCCCCCGTACATGTGCGAGCCATGCATAAGCGCTCTGGACGTAATCTGCAGGGAAGATCTCAATCAGCTTGCCGCCTGCTTGTGTGAACAGCAGGTTTGTCAGGCCTGCGCCGTGGGTTCCAACGATGATTCTGGCGTTGTTGAAGAGTTCCACCTGCTCTTTGTGGCTTAGTTTGCCGGGAATGACGCTTTGAAAACCCCGTGCCTCCAACTGCTCTTTGAGTGACTTCTCGTTCACTATTCGGCGTGTTTTTGCATCATCTCGCGCGATATAGATCCTTGTGGCTGGCGTCTTGTGCATATCAAGTTGGTATGCTGCCAAATAATGCGTCGCAACCATAGATGCTGCCTGCTCGCTGGCTGGGACTCTGTATTCGCAGTTCATTGCTGGCGTGCAGTGAAACAACGTCTTGCAATGGATGCGTTCGTTCGCTTTGCACTCTTCCAGGCTGAGAAGAGGCGTCTCCTGAGCCAGATGCTCGTAAAACTCTTTCTGAAACTCTGGGATATTTTCCCGAAGCAGTATTTTCAGCGGGAATGTCAGCGGCCCCAGTTGCTCTAGCAGAAACAGAAGCGGGAAGGCTACATCGCACAGGAAGTGGTAGTAGTGGCGATGACCAGCGGCCATGCCCAGCATGTTGATGGCTGCAGTCTGGATCGTCCTGTCCTTTAACCGCGCAAACCGCATGGTGTTGGGTGCTGCGGCTTCTATCTGGCGATGTTGCGCCTTTAAGACGGTTGCTCCGGTGCTGCCGAGGACCAGTGCATCAACGAGCTTATACATCCTGAGCTGCGTGTGACCGGCGGGGGTGATTGGCAAAGGATAGCGGCTTTGCTCCAATGCGCCGTGTTCTTCAAAAAACGCCTGCATCTCTTGCGGCAGCGCACGAGAGCTGCGCTCATCAACGGTTAGCAAGTGTTCATTTGGTGCAAGCCTTGGGTTTGCATTGTCTGGAAAAAAGTTGTTTCGATCACCGATGGACGGGAAGGTTCTGGCAAGGGTCGATTGCACCCGGAACCGAAGTTGCCGACTTGTTGGCAGCCAACTGCGCCATTTAGGTGCCTTACGCATCCCCCACCTCACCCGTTTTATCTGCTAAGCACGAATGACCGTATACCGGGCAGGACACTGCCAGTATCCGCATATTCTGATCAATCAATATCCATGGGCATCGGTATGGGCATGGATTGGGCCGCACAGAAAAAAGCCCGGCGTCTTTTTCAAGAGCCGGGCTATAAGTTTTTACAGAAAGCTCGTTGTTACGCGAGTTCTGGTTCCACCTTGGTTGGTTCTGGAGCCACCCATTTTAGGATTGGTTTACGCGCAGCCGCTGTTTCATCCAGACGACGGCGCGGAGCCAGGAACGGAGCACCTTCGAAGCGGTCTTTTTCGCCTGCTTTTGCACTCATCACCAGATCGCGCATGGTTGCAACGAACAGGTCCAGAGAAGCGCGGCTTTCGCTTTCGGTTGGTTCGATCAACATTGCACCACTTACGACCAGTGGGAAGTACATGGTCATTGGGTGGTAGCCTTCGTCGATCATCGCTTTTGCGAAGTCGAGCGTGGATACGCCAGTGTCATTCAGGAAGCTGTCGTCAAACAGAACTTCATGCATGCATGGCTTTACACCGAATGGCAAGGTCATCAGGTCCTGCAGGCCAACGCGGACGTAGTTGGCGTTCAGTACAGCATCTTCAGATGCCTGCTTGAGGCCATCGGAACCGTGAGACTGCATGTAAGACAGCGCACGTACATACATGCCCATCTGACCGAAGAATGCGGTCATACGGCCAAATGGCTGTTCTCCGTCCTTCAGCTGATCGGTTGTTTCAACAATTTCCAGCTCATCGCCATTTTTGCGGATGAATGGAAGCGGAGCGTATGGTGCCAGACGATCAGACAGAACAACCGGACCAGAACCTGGGCCACCACCGCCGTGCGGCGTGGAGAAGGTTTTGTGCAGGTTGATGTGCATGGCGTCGATGCCAAGATCACCCGGTTTTGCCTTGCCAACAATCGCGTTGAAGTTTGCGCCATCACAGTAGAAGTAGCCACCAGCTTCATGGATTGCGTTTGCAATCTCAATCACTTCTGGCTCAAACAGACCACAGGTGTTCGGGTTGGTGAGCATAAGCGCTGCCACCTGACCTGCGTGGGCTTCGATCTTTTCGATCACAGCTTCCACGGCCACTGTGCCGTCTTCGCGTGCCGGGATGGACACAACCTTGTAGCCAACCAGTGCAGCGGTTGCCGGGTTGGTGCCGTGAGCACTTTCCGGAACCAGAACGATGGAGCGTTCTTCACCTTTGGCTGCAATTGCGTGCTTGATAGACATCATGCCGCACTGTTCACCGTGAGCACCAGCTTTCGGGCTCATGGCCACAGCGTTGGTGCCGGTGAGTTCCATCAGCCAGTCAGCCAGTTCAGAGATTAGCTCGAAAGCACCCGGAACTGTGGAGATTGGCTGCAGTGGGTGAATGTCAGCAAAGCCCGGCAGACGCGCCATTTTTTCGTTAAGGCGCGGGTTATGCTTCATGGTGCAGGAACCCAGCGGGTACAGGCCTGAATCAATCGCATAGTTGTTGCGGGACATGCGGACGTAGTGACGCATGGTTTCTGGCTCGGACAGAGCTGGAAGCTCTACCGGCTCAGAACGCATGTGGTTGCCGAGGCGTGGAACGAAGTCCATTGGCTCGTCAAGGTCTACACCACAGTTGTCCATGTGGCCGATCTCAAAGATGAGCGGCTCTTCCATGTCCAATGCTTTGTTGCCCGTAAAGGTCTGGTGCGGCATTGGGGGGCCAGCTTCACCAGCACGTGTTGGACGTCCCTGATGGTTCATAGTCATGCCAGCACCTCCTTCAGAGCCTGCGCGTAGGCTGCACGGTCCTCATCGGTGTTCACTTCTGTGCTTGCAACAACGATCAGGTTGTCGATATCACCACCGGATTTGTCCAGACGGCAAACAGGAACACCGCCCAGAACGCCCTTTACAGCAAGAGCTTCAATCACGTCATGTGCATTCTTTGGCGTGCGAATTGTGAACTCGTTGAAGTACGCGGAGTTCAGCACTTCAACCCCCTCAACCGCAGAAAGAGCATCTGCCAGTGCAACTGCGCTCATGTGGTTGATGCGGGCAAGGCGTGCGAGGCCTTTGCCGCCCAACAAGGTCATGTGGATGGTGAACGCCAAGGAGCACAGACCGGAGTTGGTGCAGATGTTGGAAGTCGCTTTGTCACGACGAATGTGCTGCTCACGGGTGGAGAGGGTCAACACGAAACCGCGCTTGCCTTCTGCATCCGTTGTTTCACCACAAACACGACCCGGCATGTTGCGGATGTACTTCTGGCGGGTTGCAAACAGACCAACGTAAGGGCCACCGAAGGTGAGCGGGTTACCGATGGACTGGCCTTCGCCAACCACGATGTCCGCGCCCTGAGCACCTGGGCTTTCCAGAAGGCCGAGGGAAACAACTTCAGTGAACACTGCGATCAACAGAGCTTTGTGCTTGTGCGCTTTTTCTGCAATCGGCTTCAGATCGATCAACTGGCCGTAGAAGGACGGAGACTGAACCACCACACAGGAGGTTTCGTCGTCGATCTGTGCCAGAATATCTTCTGTACCAGTTGGGTCTGCCGGCAGTGCCGCAACAGATGCACCAGGCAGTTTTGCAGAAACACCTTCAACCACTTCACGGTACTGCGGATGCAAGCCACCGGAAAGAACCGCTTTTTTCTTGCGGGTTACACGGTGCGCCATCAACACAGCTTCAGCTGTGCCGGTAGATCCATCGTACATGGACGCGTTGGCGACTTCCATTCCGGTCAGGTTTGCCACCTGTGTCTGGAACTCGAAGAGTGCCTGAAGCGTGCCCTGTGTGATTTCTGGCTGATACGGAGTGTAGCTTGTCAGAAATTCAGAACGCTGGATCAGATGATCAACCGTTGCTGGCACGTGGTGTTTGTACGCCCCTGCCCCAACGAAGAACGGTAGAGATCCAGCACTGACATTCTTGTTCGCCATTGCGCTGAGCTGACGCTCAACTTGCATTTCTGTCTTGCGACGCGGCAAAGTTGTCAGTTCTTCAAGGCGAACGGCCTCTGGGATATCGGCAAACAGCTCATCGATTGAGTCTACGCCGATACGCGCCAGCATGTCGGCGCGGTCGTTGTCTGAAAGCGGAAGATACCGCATGTTCTCTCTCCATCAGATTGTCTGATGCACATTGCAGCAAAAGCGAACAGGGCTTCTGCCATTTCCTGCCATGCGGCTGTCGTGCATGGCAGGTGATGAACGGCTTTTGGCTTATTGCGTATTCTTATTCCGAAAACCGGTCGGGCTTTTCGGGAGTACGCTTTGCCTTAAAGCGTTTCTACAAATGCTTTGTAGTCAGCTTCGCTCATCAGGGCTTCTAGCTGTGCAGCATTCCCGAGCTTCATTTTGAAGAACCATGCAGCGCCTTCTGGGTCTTCATTCACTTTTGCAGGCTCATCAACGAGCAGTTCGTTGCCCTCAACGATCTCACCATCGAGCGGCGCATATACTTCAGATGCAGCTTTCACGGATTCCACAACAGCAACTTCATCGTCCTGATCGACGGTTTTGCCGTTTTCTGGCAGTTCGACGAACACAACATCGCCCAGCTGGCTCTGTGCGAACTCAGTGATACCGACGGTTACTACGTCTCCCTCAACCTTCAGCCACTCGTGGTCTTTTGTGAAATATGTGCTCATTTAAGCGTTCCCTACACTGTCGTTTGTCGATTGAAATGTGATTGGGGCAGCCCGCTGCCCTCACCGGAATTATTTTGGTTTGCGGTAGTAGCGCTGCGCTACAAACGGCATCTCAGCAACCTTGGCAGGAAGCGCGCGGCCACGGACCACAAGCTCTAATTCTGTACCAATTTCCGCCAGATTGGACGGGACATAGCCCATCGCAACTGGTGCGCCGAGAGTTGGCCCATAACCGCCAGATGTGACGCGGCCAATAATTTCTTCTGTACCCGGGACGCGGATTTCCGCGCCTTCACGTGCTGGTGCACGGCCTTCAAGCAGCAAGCCTACACGGAGATTTTCGGTGCCTTCAGCCAGCTGTTTCAGCACACGTTCACCACCTGGGAAATCACCTGCTTCTTTACGGCGCTTCTGCATGCAGAAGGTGATATTGCCTTCAACAGGCGTGGTGTTTTCGTCGATGTCGTGACCATAAAGGCAAAGACCTGCTTCAAGACGCAGGCTGTCACGAGCGCCAAGCCCGATGGATTCTACGCGCTCATCTGCGAGCAGCGCTTTTGCAACTGCTTCAGCAGCGCCAGCCGGAATGGAAATCTCATAGCCATCTTCGCCAGTGTACCCTGAGCGGGAGGCAATAACGGAGATGCCGTCAAATTCCAGAGGACGCGCTTCCATGAAGCCCATTTCTGCAGCTTCTGGTGCGTGCAGCGCCATCACTTCAGCGGCTTTTGGACCTTGGATTGCGATCAATGCGCGATCTTCAACGATCTCAAGCTTTACGTTTTCTGGAAGGGCTGCTGCGATGATTTTATAGTCGTTGTCTTTACATGCAGCATTTACGACGAGCATGAGGCGACCATCATCTTCGCTCGCCAGAGGGCGAGAGACCATGAGGTCATCAATGATGCAGCCGTTGTCGTTGAGCAGAACGGTGTAACGCTGTTTGCCCGGCTTCAGTTCCTTCATGTTGGAAGGAACAAGTGTTTCCAGAGCAGCAGCAGTGGTTGCATGGTCTGGGCCTACGAGCCAAGCCTGCCCCATGTGAGACACATCAAAGAGGCCTGCGCTTTCACGTGTGAAGAGGTGTTCTTTCATCACGCCAAGCGGGAACTGCACTGGCATATCATAACCAGCGAACGGCACCATTTTAGCGCCAAGCTCTACATGAAGATCGAAAAGCGGTGTTTTTAGCAGGTCTGCAGCTTCAGCCATATGGTCCCCTCAGACAGTGGCGTACACATCAACGACCATTCCAAAGTCGCGGAATGATCGAGTACGCCCCCTCTGTCTCGAGAACCTGAGAGATTTCCCACGCTGGCAGCTACAAAAACCAGAATGGTTACTCCTTCGGTGAGAGCCTTAACATGCGATCCAACAGGATTGCGTGCTCGGCACTGCTTTCCAGAGTGTTGCTTACTGTGCGGTCCTTTTGCCTGAGAGTTTCCGGGGCGGTTGCTCCTTCGGCGATAACCCAATGGGTGGCTTATTCTCTCCCGCACAGCTCTATCACGCGCCAGCCCTCCTCAGACCGGCGAATGTATTCCCCCTGAATGACTGCAACGTGTCATTCAAGAAGGCTGGCGCGACACTATGACGCCAAGCTGTAATCACTTACTAACCTATTTTTTACTTTTCGTCGAATCCAAAGACAACATTTTGTCCCGGTTCATTCGGAAGGATAATATTTTCTTCCACAAATGCCCATGTTGCAGACGGCGATCCGGCCCCTAAAGTGACAGGAACGCTGAAGAGTTTGGAGTAGATTGTTTTTTCTCCGCCATCCACACCTTGTGTGACTGCTACACGCACAGGAAGCAAAATTTCGCCGCCTTTCCAGGTTGGACCGGGTGTAATGTTGCCTGCGATGCCCAATTTCATCGCGGAATTCTGACCGGACTTTTTACAAGTACGCGCCCAATCCCTGATGATGGCCTGATAGCTCAGATTCTCAGGCGTCTTTTCTTTTCCGCGCGGGTACACCGTCAGGATGGTTGTTCCTGAAAGCTCCTGCAAAGCGGGGCATAAGGCTGGCGCCTGAAGAACGGACAGATCAAAGGTCTTCTCAGTTGCAGGCGGGTTTGTAGAGGAAGCTTCCAGCTCGTTGTCCGATGACATAAAGCTGCCGCATCCTGCCAGTGAAGCACCAAGTGCTGCCAGAAGAATTGCCCGGCCTGTGTTTTTGAGCAGTGATTTTGCCAATAAATTGCCCACCATACGAATCCCAAATTTACCTGCAGTTTTTGTTTCTATATCAGCCACAAACGCAAATGGCGAGATACATCAGGCACCTGAAACACAGTAGAGGAAGCTGACAGGCTGAATATTGGAGAAAATCAGCCCTTGATGCCCGATTAAAAACTCTTTTTCTTGACAGAGGCAGTCAACATCCTTCAATTGCTCAAAGTCAAAACTCAGGAATACATCATGCAGGTTACGCCGACCACAAAGGCACCGATCAAAATTCTTCTTTGCGCTCCACGTGGCTTTTGTGCCGGTGTTGATCGCGCGATCCAGATCGTCGACCTCGCTCTCGAGAAATACGGTGCTCCTGTTTATGTGCGCCACGAGATCGTTCACAATAAGTATGTGGTTGAATCTCTGCGCAACAAAGGTGCTGTTTTTGTTGAGGAATTAGATGAGATACCGGCAGACGACCGTCCTGTTATTTTTTCTGCACACGGTGTACCAAAATCTGTGCCAGAGGCTGCGCGACTGCGTAATCTGTTCTTCCTTGATGCCACTTGTCCGCTGGTTTCCAAGGTGCACAAAGAAGCTATTTTGCATGACAGGCGCGAGCGCGAAATTCTGCTGATCGGCCATAAAGGCCATCCAGAAGTTGTTGGCACCATGGGTCAGCTACCGCGAGGACGTGTCTCGCTTATTGAGACAGCAGAGGATGCTCGCCAGTTTAAACCGAAGACCGACCGGCAATTGGCGTGGATTTCTCAAACGACTCTTTCTGTTGATGACACAGAAGAGATTGTCAAAATTCTTGAAGAACGCTTCCCAACCATTGCGAAGCCGCACAAGGATGACATCTGCTATGCAACAACCAACCGCCAGCATGCTGTGAAGGAAATTGCACCGAAGTGCGATGCCATGATTGTTGTTGGTGCACCAAACTCCTCCAACTCCAAGCGCCTGCGCGAAGTTGGTGAGAGAGCAGGTTGTGACAAGGCTTTCCTCATTCAGCGAGCCTCCGAGATCTTCTGGGATGATTTTGAAGGTGCAAAAACAATCGGTATCACCGCCGGTGCGTCTGCCCCTGAAATCCTTGTTGAAGAAATTGTTGAATCCTTCCGTGAGCATTATGATGTGACACTGGAAACCGTTACAACTGCTGAAGAAGACATTTCATTCAATCTACCGAAAGAGTTACGGACCGCTGCCGCGCCTAGCGGAACAAGTCCGGCTGAATAGTTATGGCTGTATATACCGATGTTTCCGATGAAGAGCTGGGCGCTTTCATCGACCGTTTCAACATTGGCAATTTGCTCTCTTACAAGGGCATTGCTGAAGGTGTCGAAAACTCCAACTATCTGGTTCATACGGAGACGGGCTATTACATCCTGACGCTCTACGAAAAACGCGTTAATCCTGATGATTTGCCGTTTTTTCTGGGGCTGATGCAGCATCTTGCCAATAATGGCCTGAACTGCCCTACTCCGCTTATTGACCGTGACGGGCAGATGCTTGGCGAGCTTGCGGGACGTCCTGCAGCCATGGTTACCTTCCTTGATGGTATGTGGGTTCGTAAGCCTCAGCTGGTGCATTGCGCTGAGCTGGGTAAAGGCATGGCGCGGATGCATCTGGCAGGCGCCGACTTTGAGATCAAACGACCAAACTCTCTGAGCGTTGATGGTTGGGCTCCTTTACTAGATGCCAGCCGTGGGCGTGCGCATGAAGTGAAGGTTGGCCTTGCAGAAGAGCTGACTGCGGAACTGGATGAGCTACAGGCACTGTGGCCGCAAGAACTGCCAAACGGTGTTATTCATGCTGACCTATTCCCGGACAATGTGTTTTATCTGGGCAAAGAACTTTCCGGTCTGATCGACTTCTACTTTGCTTGTAATGATGCCTTTGCCTATGACGTGGCAATCTGCATCAATGCCTGGTGCTTTGAACCGGATGGCATGTTCAACGTCACGAAAGCGCGGGCATTGCTGGAAGGTTATCGCAGTGTGCGTCCGTTCAGCGAGCTTGAATTCGACAACCTGCCTTTGTTGTGTCGTGGTGCAGCGCTGCGCTTCCTGCTGACCCGTCTTTACGACTGGCTGTCGGTGCCGGAAGGTGCGCTTGTTGTTCCAAAAGATCCACTTGAATACCTGCATAAACTCAGGTTCCATCGTGGCGTATCCAATGCGAGTGCATACGGGCTGGATAAATGACCGATACCAAACGTGTTGAGACATGGACTGATGGAGCTTGCTCCGGCAACCCGGGACCTGGCGGCTGGGGCGTGCTGCTGCGCTTTGGCGAGCATGAGAAAGAATTGTGCGGCGGCGAGCCTGATACAACCAACAACCGCATGGAGTTGATGGCAGCCATTCAGGCTCTTGATTCCCTGAAGCGCTCTTGTGCCGTCGATCTTTATACCGACAGTTCCTATGTGAAAAACGGCATTACGCAGTGGATGCATAACTGGAAGCGCAAGGGCTGGCGGACTGCTTCCAACTCACCCGTTAAAAACGCTGATTTATGGCAACTGCTGGATACGGCAGCACAACGGCATGATGTTGCGTGGCACTGGATCAAAGGTCATGCCGGGCACGAAGAAAACGAACGTGCTGATGAGCTTGCCCGCAAGGGTATGAAACCCTTTCAGAAATCCAAGTAAGTCGGGAAGGCAAGGTCAGGTTTATGGAAAACCAGCTTCCCCACTCTCGGCCGGAAGAGGCGAAAAAGAAATCACGCAAAGCCAAGCGTGTGCTGATTCTTGCTAATCCGACCGCGACATCTTTCCGTTTTCAAAACATCACAGAGATTGTGCAATGCCTTGAAGACGCCGGGATGAAGGTGGAGCTGAAACTCACCAGCCGTGCAAGCGAGATCGCTGAGACTTGCACGGACCCTGACCTAAGCACAGATATTCTGGCTGTTGCTGGTGGGGATGCCTCTGTGAGTGAGGCTGCTTCTGCTTTGCTGGGGCGTGGAATGAAACCGCATCTGGCGATTATTCCGTTGGGCACCGCAAATGTACTTGCTCATGAACTGGGCGTACCGAGTACGCCGCAAGAGATTGCCAAGACCATCATCGCAGGCAAGACGAAGAAACTGCACAATGGTTTTGCCAATGGACGCCCGTTCTTCCTATCCACGTCAACCGGCTTTGATGCAGAAGTGGTGCATGTTGTACCTCTGCGTCTGAAGCGACGTTACGGTCGGTTTGCTTATCTCTTCATTGCGGCTCAGCTGGCATTTTCGCGCCGCAAAGGCAGCTTTAAAGTGCGGGCAGACGATGAAGAGCTGCAGTGCGCGATGGCTTTGATCACCAATGGCCGCTACTACGCTGGTAAACACCTCGTGGTGCCTGATGCGTCCATTCTGGAGAAGAAACTGCATCTACTGGTCTTTAAAGAGGACGGGGTGTGGGCGCTCTTCAAATACGCATGCCGCTTACTTACTGGCAGCGTCGCAAAATCCCGTAATGTTGAGTGCAAGGCAATCAGAACTGCCCGCATAGATGCCTATCGCGCAGCGGCAGTTCAAATCGACGGAGAGCCATTTGGCGGCACACCGCTTGAGGTTTCTGTTGGCGACTGTGAATTGACGATTATTTCTGGAAAATAGAACAGCCCTTCCCTTTCACAATCCACTTGATGGTTACAGCCTCAAATTTACGTAGTGCTTCCGGCAGGTTACAGACAACCTGTACGCTCAGCATATTTAGAGCCGAAATTTTCTAAATTTCCTTCATGATATGAATAACTTAGGCTGAGACGATAGGCCGCTCGCACGTTAACATCTGCGCAATATATAATTGATAATGCGTATATCAGTTTTCCAAACTAATGATTCTAGTTATCGCATATTGATGTAAGGGCCGGCGGTCTCATGATACCTCGTCCGAAACTTTTAGAAATAGAAAACCGGGACTATAAACGGCATGCCTGTCATTGGCCTGCTGTTCTGCTTACGGATAATTTCAACCGATCCTGCGTGATTGAGGACATCAGCAACGGTGGTTGTCGGCTGCTGATCAATACCGGAAAGCTCGTGTCCGGTGACATGGTGAAAATTCAGGTGCCAGCCCGCAAACTTTCCTTCAGCGGCAAGGTCGTCTGGCTGCATTGCGAAGAAGCCGGTATCAAGTTCACTTCCAAACCTGCCAAACTCTGACATGTGGCAGGAATTGCAACAAGTTACTTTGGCTTTGGATAGGGTAGCGGGCCGCTAAAACCCACAGCAGCCTTCCAAGTGCGGATGCTATAGCTTTTGTGCTTCACCGCCGCCTTCAGATAACTCTTGTTCCTGCCGATGCCCATCGGATAACGCTTGTTTTGCTGCGCCTCATAGGCTGCACTTTGGCTGCTACACACCCGTTTGCGCATATTTTCAGGTTGACGATGCAGATCGTTAGCAATTTCATTCAGCTGCAGACCAGTGGGTGTCAGTTCACCAGTCATTGCCTCAGTCAGGAGTTTAGCTGCTCTTTCGCTGCGCTCCCGCCCTGTCGTTGCACCAAGAACAACAGCCATAAAGCGCTGCCCACCACGATCTGTAAGTGCAACGATATTGCGGCCAGATGAACAGACAAAACCTGTCTTCATGCCGACTGTGCCCGGCAGTCGTGTCAGCAACTCATTGTAAGATTTGATTTCGGCACCATCAATGAACACTTTTGATGTGGCGAACACATCCCGGTATTGAGGGTAGCGCAGATAGACTTCGCTCGCCAGAATGGCCAGATCTCGTGCGGTTGTTTGCTGAGAGCGTTCGAACAAGCCGTTGGCGTTAACAAAATGGCTTGCGGTCATTCCAAGACGTTGCGCGGTGGCATTCATGCGTTGCGCGAATGCATCTTCACTCCCCGCAACACTTTCAGCCAGTGCCACTGCGACATCATTGGCTGATCCAACGAGCACTGCAAAAAGCGCATCCTGCAGTGTCATGACGCTTCCAACCTTCAGGCCGGACTTCAATGAGTCCTGCCTCATCGCCCAAGGGGACATCACCACTGACGTTTCAAGGTCGACCTCTCTGTTGGCAAGAGCCTCAAAGGTTACGAGTGCGGTCATCAACTTGGTTGTTGAAGCGGGATACCATGGATCGCCGGCATCCTCAGCGTACAGGACTTTTTGAGTGTCGAGGTTCAACACCAGCGATGGCGTGGCACTTGCCGGTGTTAGGGTACTGGATGTAACCAGAATCAAGCCCAAAGCGACGTGTAGTTTTCGACACGCATTACCAAAACAAAACATGCAGCTAATAATCTCAGATAGGGAAAAGAGAGCCCGAACAGATGCTCTTAGAAAATTGCCTCGAGTATGTCATCGCAGGAGTTATTCAGAGGAAACTTGGTGGAGATAGATCAATTTTTCTCCAGCTCTACTGCGAAGGCCACATGGTTACAATTTTCCATTGCAACCATGCAGAGCCTTTCTAACTTACCTGCCGTATCAGCTTTGGTTGTTGCGGCCCTGCTGGGCGAACTGCTCTTTGAGCATGCGGCCTGCTTCGGCAGCACGCATTGGCTGGCCGAAGTGGAAGCCCTGCACGTATTCGCAGCCAAGCTGGAACAGCTCCAGTGCATCTGACTCAGTCTCAGCGCCTTCCGCAACCACTTCCATACCAAGGTCATGCCCCAGCGCTACGATGGTACGCAGGATGACCGGACGAGCGCTTTGGCCGTTAGGACGGACGAAGGACTGATCGATCTTGATGGTGTCGAACTGGAAGCGCTGGAGGTAGCTCAGAGATGAGTAGCCAGTGCCGAAATCATCCAAAGACAGACCAGCGCCCAGACCCTTCAGACGTTCAAGAACCTGCACGGAGAATTCCGGATTCTGCATGACCAGAGATTCAGTCAGCTCCAGTTTCAAAGAGCCCGGCGTCAGCGCTGTGCGTGCCAGAACTGCTTTCACATCGTTAATGAGGTCCGGCTTCAACAGCTGACGAGAAGAGATGTTGACGGAAACAAACAACGGTAGTGCGTGTTTGAACTCGCGCTGCCATTGTGCAAGCTGACGAGCCCCCTTCTCCATCACACGCAGGCCAAGCTCGTTGATCAGGCCGCTTTGTTCAGCAACCGGAATGAACTCAGATGGTGGGATCAGGCCGCGGCTTGGATGTTCCCAGCGCGCCAGTGCTTCGAAGCCCGCAGTCGTCTTGTCAGACAGACGTACGATTGGCTGGAAGAAAACCTTGATCTCGTCTTTTTCAAGAGCGGAGCGCAGGTCGTTGTCCAGCACGAGCGTGTTACTTGCCACTGGCTTCAGCGTTGGGCGGAAGATCTCAATGCGATCACCGCCGAGGCGCTTGGCGTGGTTGAGTGCGATCTCCGCGTCGCGCATCAAGTCGGTTGCCTTTTCAGGACCACCATCAAAGATGGAAGCGCCGATGGATGCCGTCAGGAACACTTCCTGATCACCGAAGGTGACTGGTGTGCGCAGAGATTTGCGGAGCTCATCTGCAAAGGATGCGATGCGTGTTGCGTCCTGCTCGGAGATCATCAGCACTGCGAAGGTATCCGCTGAAATGCGAGACAGAGAGTCCTGCGGTTTGATCAGACGAGAGAGACGGCGTGCAGCGGTGAGCAGCATGGAATCGCCAGCTGTCTGACCGATACTGTCGTTGACTTGCTTGAAGCGGTCGAGATCGATCAGGATAACAGTCGGGTTGCCATTGCCTTCTGCTCTGGAACGAGCGAGCGCAGCAACAAGGCGGTCCATAAACAGTTCGCGGTTTGGCAGGCCGGTCAGGTTGTCGTGCACGGCATCATGCATCAGACGCTCTTCAGCGGTTTTCTGAGAGGTGATGTCCAGCAGCGTACCAACGCAGCGGATCACTTCACCATCAGAGCCGAGCACTGGACGGGCACGCATTTTGAACCAGCGGTAATGGCCATCTTCACCACGGAGGCGGAAAGCCTGATTAACGCGGCCACGACGATGATCAATCACGGCGTCCAATGTGCCACGGAACAAGTCACGGTCCTGCGGGTGCAGAATTTCGAGCCAGAGGCGGGCTGGACCATCCAGAAGACCTGGCTTGATGCCCAGAGCTTCTTCAAGACCACCGCTGGTGTGGATCTTGTCGCGGTCGACGTCCCAGTCCCAGATGATGTCGCCGGAGCCTGTCAGAGCCAGCGCTCGGCGTTCGACATCGCTCATCACACTGTGGGAGAGACCAGACCCCGCAAAGGCGTGCTGCATGACGGTAAAACCGAGCAGCAGAACGAAGAGAACAAGACCGCCTGCCAGCGCTGGCTGCACCAGATCACTTTGCAACATGCCAGTCGTTGCCATCCACGCAGCGAACAGCCATGCGAGGAACAGGAACCATGTCGGCAGCAGCATAATCGCGCGCTCGAACCCACGAACGGTGAGCATCAGGATGACACCGAAGCCAGCGATTGCCACACCACCCATCAGGATACGGGAGATACCAGCTGCAATGGTTGGATCCCAAAGCGCTAAGCCAAACAAGCTGAGCACAGTGATGAACAAGCCGATTGCGAGGTGCGTATAATGGATGTGCCAGCGGCTGAGGCCGAGATAGGCGTAAAGGAAGACCACAAGCGCGGCTGTGAGACTGATTTCCGCCACCGCTCGATAGAGCTGATCATCCCCCAGCGTTCGCCCGAAGACGAGATTCCAAAAGCCGAAGTCGATACATAAATAAACAAGAACAGCCCACGCCAGAGCCGCAGTTGCCGGGAAGAGAACCGTTCCCTTCACCACAAACAAGATAGTGAGGAACAGCGCCAAGAGGCCCGCAATGCCAAGCACGATGCCGCGGTAAAGCGTGTAAGCGTTGATGTTGTCTTTGTAAGCTTCTGGCTTCCAGAGGCGGAGTTCCGGTAGGCTTGGGGTGTTGACCTCCGCGATGAAGGTCACATTCGCACCCGGATCTAGCGTGATACGGTAAATATCTGCTTCTGTGCTGCGCTCGCGAATTGGTGGGATGCCCTGACTAGGCGTCAGAGATACGATGCGGCGCTGACCAAGGTCCGGCACCAGTACACCACCGCCAGTCATCTTGTAGTAAGGTGCAACAAGCAGGCGGTCGATCTGCTCCTCCCCCGGATTGGAGAGCGCGAACACGGCCCAAGAGCTGGCAGTATCGTCAATGGAACGCACTTCGATGCGTCTGACGATGCCATCCGAGTCTGGAGCGGTGGAAACCTGAATGCTTTTGCTGGTGTTGGGGTAGATATCGACGGAGCTGGTCAGATCGAGTGCATCAACATCCTTGGGGACGACAATCGCCTCCAAAGCCAAGGCTTGTGACGCAACCACAATGAGCAGGAGAGCGCTTAACAGAACAGCCTGAATAACGTTCTGCATGCGCTGACAATAAGTCCCTGACACCGGCTTCTCCACGATAACGAAAAATTAACTGAATTCCTTGCCAAGATCATTACATCGTCAAGGCGCCAGTTTCATGGTTCAAGCATGTGTTACAGGCAATTTATCCCCATCTGCCTCTGATTGTGGCAGGACTTTGGCTGGTATAGGCGCGGAATCCCGGATTTTGCCAAACAAAATATGGTCTTGCCACATTCCGTTTATGAATAAATACGAGGGTGCAAAGCCCAGTTCAGAGAATCCAACCTTCATTAAGAGCGCTCTGGAGACCTCATTTGAAGGCAGACAGGCTGCTTCGATCCGGTGCAGGTGCAAATCATTGAAGCAGAAACAACAGACGCGCTGAACGGCCTCTTTCATAAAGCCATTGCCGGCAAAGGAAGCTCCCATCCAATACCCAAGCGAGGTTGCCTGTGCGACACCACGACGGACGTTGGAAAGGTTCAAACCACCTATCAACTCGTCGGTATCCCGGTTGAACAGAAAAAACGGGTAGTGAGAGCCTTCGCGGATGTTGCGATTGTAACGCCGGATGCGTTTTCGGAAGGCAGCTTTTGTCAGATCATCTGCCGGCCACGTGGGTTCCCACGGCTGCAGGAAAGCTCTGCTTTGAGCTCGCAGATCAGACCACTGCGCGTAATCCGCCATGGATGGCGCACGTAAATACAGTCGGCCTGTGGTCAATGTCGCAAGAGATTGGGGAGATGTGCTTGTTTTGAAAAATGACACAGCTTCTCTCCCCTCTTAATCAGAGCTCCATTATGCAAAAAGCATTACCTGAATTGCAATAGGCTTATGCTTTGATCCCTGCCAAACGCTCTTTTAGCTCAGCATAATTTAGCATAGGTGCCTTTGGTCCAACCTTCACATATGTAGGGTTGTCAGAGGCAAACAGCCTTTCTGCCAAGATCTGCACACGGTCAGCGGACACAACATTGAGGCGGCGTTCCAGTTCTTCCAGCGCGACGGGATGACCGTAGATCATCACCTGACGGGCGATCTGGCCTGCACGTGCTGCTGGGCTTTCCAATGCCATCAGCAATCCGGATCGCAGCTGCGCTTTGGCGCGGGACACTTCCTTTTCAGTCACGCCCTTGGCAATTTCTTTCAGCTGTTCCACCAGCACTTCAGTCAGTTCTGCGGCATCTTCTGGTCCGGTTGCGGCATGAACACCAAAGAAGCCGGTATCCGCGAACGCCCAATGGAAGGCATAGACAGAATAGCATAGACCGCGCTTTTCGCGCACTTCCTGGAAGAGGCGCGATGACATGCCGCCGCCGAGGATCGAGGCAAGCACCTGCACAGCATAGTAGTCTTCATGTTCGTAGGGCAGGCCTTCGAAACCAAGGATGACCTGCAATTCCTGCAGTTCACGCTCAATGGAGCCTTCACCGCCGACATACTTTGCCACATAGTCTTCATCCGGCGCTGCGTTCGACAGCTTTGAGAAGCTGGCTTCAGCCAAGTCTACGAGCGCTTCATGATCGACGGCACCAGCAGCAGCAAGCACCATATCGGATGCTGTGTACTTGCGCGCGACGTACTGACGGATGGCATCCGCAGAAAAGCCGGTGACAGTTTCAGGCGTACCAAGAATTGGGCGACCGAGTGGCTGGTCCGGCCATGCGGTTTCCAGAAGCACATCAAATACCTGATCATCAGGCATGTCTTGTGCTGCGCCAATTTCTTGAAGGATTACGTGCTTTTCGCGAGCAAGCTCTTCAGGGTCGATGATGGAATCCTGAAGGATGTCGGAGAGAATATCCAAACCCAAAGGTGCATCATCTGCCAAGGTGCGCACATAGTAATTTGTATGCTCAACACTTGTGGAGGCATTCATCTCGCCGCCAACGGCTTCGATTTCCTCTGCAATTTCGCGGGCATTGCGCTTGCTGGTACCCTTGAATGCCATGTGCTCCAGAAGGTGAGTGATGCCGTTTTCATGCTCGCCTTCAGAGCGAGAACCAGCTTTCACCCATACCCCAAGAGCTGTTGTCTTGAGGTATTCCATTTGATCAGTAACTACAGTCAGGCCATTTTCTAATTTTGTTAGTTTGACCGCCATTAAACGCCTGCTTTCACGGCACGTGCATTGCCTTCAACGAATTTCGCAATTTCCTGCGCATCTGCTGGCAGAACGGAAAACTTCTCTTCACGTTCCATCAGGTCAGCAAGATGAGCTGGCAGGTCAGGATGAATACCTGATGCACTTTCCACTGCCGCTGGGAATTTTGCCGGGTGTGCTGTCGACAGCACGATCATCGGGGTAACACCATCATTGTGCTCTTTGGAGACATGGATCGCGACCGCAGTATGCGGGTCAAGCAGATAACCACTCTCCTTAAGAGTATCAGTGATGGTCTGAGCTGTCTCTTCTTCGCTTGCGCGGCCTGCTGAGAACTTCTCTTTGATAAAACCTAGGGCTTTTTCTGAGAGAGTGAAGCCACCGGACTGTTTGAGGCTGTCCATCTGAGCTTTAACAGTTGCACTGTCTTCGCCATTTGCAGCAAACAGCAGACGCTCGAAGTTGGACGACACCTGAATGTCCATGGACGGTGCAGTGGTCGCCACAACGCCGCGCATTTCATAGCGGCCTGTGTCCAGAGTACGGGCCAGAATATCGTTGGTGTTGGTCGCGATCACCAGCTTCTCAATTGGCAGCCCCATCTGAGCTGCCACATAACCTGCAAACACGTCACCAAAGTTGCCAGTCGGCACTGTGAAGGACACTTTGCGATGTGGAGCACCCAGAGACACTGCGGAGGTGAAGTAATACACCACCTGAGCCACAATGCGTGCCCAGTTAATGGAGTTTACACCAGACAAGCCCACGCGCTCGCGGAAGGAGAAGTCGTTGAAGAGGTCTTTCAGGATGCCCTGACAATCATCAAAGTTGCCTTCGACTGCGAGAGCATGAATGTTGTCTTCCTTGGAGGTGGTCATCTGGCGTTGTTGAACAGGAGAGACACGCCCCTCAGGGAATAGAATAAAGACGTCTGTGCGCTCACGACCACGGAATGCTTCAATTGCAGCGCCGCCCGTGTCGCCTGAAGTGGCGCCAACGATGGTTGCACGTGCACCTTTTTGAGCCAGCACATAATCCATCAAACGACCGAGTAGCTGCATTGCAACATCTTTGAATGCAAGGGTCGGGCCGTGGAAAAGTTCCAGTACGTAGGTGTTGGGAGCAGTTTGGATGAGCGGCGTGACAGCCTTATGCGAGAAGCTGGCATAGGCTTCGTCGATCATTTTTTTCAGGTCGCCATGCGGAATGGAGTCGCCAACGAATGGGGCGATGACCTTGAGAGCGACTTCGCTGTAAGGCTTTCCAGCAAATCCTGAAATTTCCTCAGTAGATAATTGCGGGAACTCTTTTGGTAGATACAAACCGCCGTCGCGTGCCAACCCCGTGAGCAGCACCTCAGAAAAGTTGAGTTCTGGTGCATCGCCGCGCGTACTTACATATCTCACCGTTACATCCCTTCTCGCTCAACCTGAATCAGGGCATTTTAGTGCCATACCCCATTGGTATTTATCAGGTTTTTAGCTGGAATCTGAAATTAGATTCCCAAAACTGTCGCATTTGCGTTTCAAGTGCGCACAGGGAAATAGCAGAAATTGTAGGAAGTTGCACGGCGAAATCTCGTTTAGGCACGTAAGATCATGCGTGGCCAATGTCGCTGGACAACATCCCGGGATCAATACCAAGAATATCAAGCGCGTTGTGCCACTTCTGATCGCCCTCTCCCTCAAAGATCAATGAGGGATCTGTTTGACACGTCAGCCAACCATTTGCCTGTAATTCCGTTTCAAGCTGCCCGGGTGCCCAGCCAGCATAACCCAATGCCAACAATGACTTCTTAGGGCCTTTGCCTGCTGCAATGGCGCGCAAAACTTCGACCGTGGCGGTTAGGACAACGCCGTCTTCAATCTTGAGGCTCGTCTCCTCCAGAAAATAATCGTCTGAATGAAGGACAAAACCGCGACCGGCATCAACTGGCCCACCGCGATAGACTTTGCGTTCAGAAATATCGATTGCCAGCGGATCTTCATTTTCGTCTTCGACGATATTCAGTTGACCCAAAAGTTGCCCAAATGTGATGTTAGGGGCCGGCTGATTGAGCACAATCCCCATCGCTCCCTCTTCGGAGTGAGCACACACGTAGATGACGGAATGGGCAAAACGGCCATCCTCCATAGTGGGCATGGCAATGAGATATTGTCCGTCAATGTAACCCGGTTTTTCACCAGACATGTTGGGGGCGCTCTCCTCATGCTTCAAACGGATTGCCTCAGTTCAGTGTAGAGGCAATTATATTATAGGTACTCACGGATTTTTCCGGTGATCAATGATCAGTGGAAAAAAGGTGAGATTGTTCACGGATCATTGATTGTCTGAGAGGCAATCTTAATGGGAATTTGAAAAGGGACCGTTTAAATAGACTCTATGATTTCTAGATTCTTCAAATCGACCCTCATCGCTGCTGCGGTGCTCTCCGCCTCTGTTTCAAGCGCCTTGTCATCAAGTGTGTCTGAATGGGTTATTGTTCAAGGCGGTGCAGTTCGCCTTTTACGTGCGAGCGAGCCTAACACCGATGGCCTCTATCGCGGCGGGATTGAATTTCGCCTTGAAGAAGGCTGGCACACATACTGGAGATATCCAGGTGAAGCCGGTATTCCGACAGAAGCCAGCTTTGTTAATTCAGTCAATATAGCTAGCGCGGAGCTGATGTTCCCTGCGCCGAAGGCTTACTCTGACGGATTTTCCACATCTCTGATATATTCAGACAAGGTGGTGCTGCCTTTGCTGATTAAGCGCATGGATGACGGACGCCCGGCCATTTTGAATGCAAACCTGACCTTTGGCATCTGCAAAGACATTTGTATCCCAGGACAGGCCGAGGTCTCTCTCGTCTTTCCTGCGGCCACGATGAAAGATGATGTTGCTGACAAACTGGTCAATGATGCCTTTGCGCAGGTTCCAATTACGCAAGGCGACATGCCGAGCTTGTTTCCAGAGATAAAAATCACCGGAGAAGGCAAGGACCGCACTGTAAACATCAGCGCGAAAGTCTCCTCCAAGGACAAATCGCCGGAGCTCTTCATTGAAGGCCCTGCAGGTTCTTATCATGGAGTGCCCAAGCTGGCCTCTGTGAAAAAAGGTAGGGCACACTGGACTATGTCCTATATTGGACTGCCAGAAGATGTGAGCGACATTGAGCTCCGCCTTACACTGGTGACCAAGGATGGTGCTTTTGAGGAAACGCAAAGTGTTTCAGTTCCTCAGGCCAGCGCTTCGAAATAAGCTTGTTTACGGGCTTTAGTTGTATTTGCGAAATAGAGAGCTCGCAGCTACAACTGAAGCCCGTTTCTTTTTAGATGCAGACCTCTGATTGAGATGTCTGTTATGTTGTGATCAGCAAAAGCAAATTGGGGGAACTTTCCATGGTCATTCAAGTAGGCGAAAAGCTGCCAAGCGTTACATTCAAAACCATGAGTGCAGACGGGCCAGTGGATGCGACCAGTGAAGAGCTGTTTGCCGGCAAAACCGTAGTTCTGTTCGCAGTTCCTGGCGCTTTCACGCCAACCTGCCACCTGAACCACCTGCCGGGTTTCATCGACAATGCAGAAGCCATCAAGGCAAAAGGCGTTGAAACAATTGCTGTTGTTTCCGTGAACGACGCGTTTGTCATGGGGGCCTGGGCACGTGACACGCGCGCTGATGACAAGATCCTCTTCCTCGCTGATGGCAGCGCTGATTTCACCAAGGCAGTTGGCCTTGAGCTTGACGCAAGCGCCTTTGGAATGGGCATCCGCTCCAAGCGCTATTCCATGATCGTGAAAGATGGTGTGCTGGCTTCTCTGAATATTGAAGAAGCTCCGGGAGAAGCAACGATCTCCTCTGCTGAAAACATTCTTTCTCAGCTATAAAGCAAGTTGTCCAAGAACGTTTAAGGGGAGCCATGCTCCCCTTTTTTGTGGTCTATCGCTGAAATTTATTTCGCTTGCGCCGTGCCGCGTCAGATATCATCCGGAAGCGATCAGCCTTCCGTTTTTCCTCTTCTGCATCAAAGTCTTCGTCGTCTTCATCATCATCTTCATTCTCAGAAGAGACCTTGCCTCGATCCAGCCATGCCTTGATCAGGAACGCAAAGTAGACGCCGACCAGAGTGAGTGCGAGACCTGCCCATGTGAAGGCATATTGCAGGTGATTGTTCGAGAACGTCATACGGGTCTCACCCGCTTGCGGCAGGTCACCAGCAACGCTCACTGTCTCCTGAAGGTCAATCGTGTAGGGTGCGGTCTGATCCGGCAGCAATCCCATAGCTTCAGCCATCGCCTTTGGCTCGCGCACATACCACACATTGGTCTTCTGGTTTGGTTCTGCGGAGAACATGCTCGCCACCTCGGCTCTGCGAGCAAGGCCGGTGATGGTTAATTGCCCACGCGGTGGAGCGGAGCCCAAACGTGTGCTGAACTCTTTACGATCAATTGGAACAAAGCCACGATTGACCAAAACGTTCCAGCCGTCATTCGTGATGAAGGGTGCGTAGACAAAATACCCCTGCCCGCCCAGTGGGCCTTTCGGCTTGGTTAGAGTATCAAAGTAGTACAGCTCGCCGATAATGAACTGGCCAGACAGCTCAACAGGCATATAGTCGATTTCGTCGCTCGACATATCCTCCCAGGTTGCCGGGCCGGGCGCTGCAACAGCAGGTTCAGTCGCCCGCACTTCAGCGCGCGCAATCAACGCCACCTTTTCATCCAGACGATTGAACTGCCACAAACTCAGATTGGCTAGAATAGCTAGCCCAACTGCAGCACACAGGTGCAAGATCCAATAGCGCTTGAGAAATGCAACGAACCCAGGCTTTGCTACTGCATCCTCAGCATCAGTGTCGTCATGTTCCATTTGATCATCTGTCACGGTGTTATCTTTGTTTTTTCTCGTGTTGCGATGAGTGTGTTCAGGAACCGGTTCAGGTTCCTCATGCCAGGCGACATCGTTTTTTCGCGCAGGCTTTGAATCAGATGAAGCATCGCCAATCTCCCTTTCAGCGATCATCAAGCTTTCCTTCCGCTGCATTGTTCTTGTACTGCAATGCAATCAACAGGCCTTTGAGTATGCGCAGAAGCGTCACACTCAACACCACAGTCACGGGTGCCCAGATAATCAAATGCAGCCAGAGTGGAGGTTCGTACGCAAACTCAACGAACAAAACACCACCAACAAGAATAAACCCCAGAATGAGAATGACAAAGACTGCAGGTCCGTCTCCAGAATCTGCAAAGTCATAGGAAAGACCGCATCTGGAACAAGACGCACGCAGGTTTAGCAGGCCCTGAAACAATGGCCCTTCCCCACACCGTGGACATTTTCCGCGAAGACCAGCTGAAAATGGATTGGCAGGAAGGCCAAGATAAGCCTTTGTCTTCTTCCTCTCACTCATGTGAAGCCTCGGATACACAGGTGACTTTGAACGCTCGTAAGGCACCTAGGTCATATACATATAGAAAAGGCGGCTTGCGCCGCCCTTATCTTTTTTCGTTTTTCGTCTGAATTCCAGACCCACTCTTGGCTAATGCCGCAAGCTTAGCCGCCCCAGATGTAAACGGATGCAAACAGGAACAGCCAAACCACATCCACAAAGTGCCAGTACCAGGCTGCTGCCTCGAAGCCGAAGTGCTTGGTGGTGGAGAAGTGTCCAGCCAGTGCACGGAACAAACACACAGCGAGGAAGATGGTGCCCACGATCACGTGGAAGCCATGGAACCCTGTCGCCATGAAGAAGGTTGCGCCGTAGATGTTCTCGGAGAAGCCGAAGGCTGCATGAGAGTATTCGTAGGCCTGACAGATGGTGAAGATCACACCCAGAACGACGGTCGCGATCAGACCCCATTTCAGGCCATCACGGTCCCCATGAACCAGTGCATGATGTGCCCAGGTGACTGTTGTACCAGACAGAAGCAGGATCAATGTGTTCAACAGTGGCAGGTGCCACGGATCGAAGGTTTCGATACCTTGTGGAGGCCAAACACCGCCAGTGTGCTCAACACGACCAAACTGCGCGGCTTCACCCGCGAACAGGGATGCATCAAAGAATGCCCAGAACCATGCAACAAAGAACATAACTTCGGACAGGATGAACAGCAGCATGCCGTAACGCAGGTGCAAAGATACAACGCGTGTGTGGTGCCCTTCGCGAGATTCCTTAACCGTGTCACGCCACCACATAAACATGGTGTAAAGAACGATACCAAGACCAATTGCAAACAGGCCCCAACCGTTCAGCGTAAAGCCAACGGTTGTTTCGCCATCAGCGTTGCTCAGAAATGAGAAGCTTACGCCGCCCTCACTCATGCGCATGAATACAATCGCGCCGATTGCCATAACCAGCGCCCCAACTGACCCAACAAATGGCCATGGGCTTGGCTCGATAATGTGATAATCGTGGTTTTTAACACCAGCCATATCTTTCTCCCCATTTCAAAAAAGGTCGCTTCTGCAAAAGGCAGATCCGTCTCGCAACCTAAAGCTTGTCAGTGGCCGCGTCGCTTGGAGAAGCCACTGCAGCTGTTTCTTCCTCGCCGTCTTTCGGCAATTCAAAGAATGTGTAGGACAAGGTGATTTCCTTGATATTCTTCAGGCCCTCGTCCTTGTCCAGTTCCGGATCGATGAAGAACACGACCGGCATATCGATCGATTCTCCTGCTTCAAGCGGTTGCTCGGTAAAGCAGAAGCAATCAATTTTGTTGAAGTAGCCCCCGACTTCGAAAGGCGCCACGTTAAACGTGGAAGTTCCGGTAGAAACCTGCTGCGCGAGGCTTTGGGCCTCGTACATAATCTCGGTCATCTGACCCAGTTTCACGCGGACTTTCTTTTGTTTTGGTTTGAAATCCCAATCCAGACCCGGAGCGACGTTGGCGTCAAAGCTCACGATGATCTCACGATCAAGGATCGTATCGGATGCCTCTTCTGCTCGCTGTGTGGTGCCGCCATAGCCCGTCACTTGACAGAAGAGCTGATAAAGCGGGACAGCTGCAAAGGACAAACCAACCATTCCAAAGAACACGCCCCCGCAAATCACAGCGACGGTAGCGTTGCTGCGGTTTACTTTGGCCTGTTCTGCTGTTTTTGGTTTTTGATCAGTCATTTGCGTCTCTTACAGTGGACGATCCATGATGCCCGGACCGAGCTTCACGATGGTGATCACATAAAACATTGCAACAAGAACGCCGAGTGTGACTGCAAGAGCCACTGAACGTCCGCGGCGGGTCTTGGCTTGCTCTTCAGAAAGAACTGCTTTTTGTTTGCTCATTTTCTTCTCTTTCCAGTTATGCGTTAGACCAGACCAATCATGTTCTCAGCGAGCAACCCAGCAAAAATCAGCATGAGATAGAACAAAGAGAACTTGAAGAGAGACATTGCTGTTTTCTTAGCTGCATCACCCTCGCGCACTCTCCAGACACGGATTGCATAACCGAGGAACACCAAGCCAAGGATGGCAGAACCAACACCATAAAACACCGAGGCAAAGCCTAGGAAGTACGGTGCCATGCCAACTGGTAGCAACAGCAAAGAATACAAAACGATTTGGTGACGGGTCGCGGTTTCGCCTGCGACGACCGGCAACATTGGGACGCCAGCAGCCTGATAGTCGCCGTTTTTAACCAGCGCCAAGGCCCAGAAGTGTGGAGGTGTCCAGGTGAAGGTGATCATGAACAGTGCGATGCTGACCAGTGTTACGTCACCTGTAACAGCTGCCCAGCCGACCATTGGCGGAAGCGCGCCAGCTGCACCACCGATAACGATGTTTTGCGGCGTGCTGCGCTTGAGCCACATTGTGTAGATGACCACGTAAAAGAAGATCGTGAACGCCAACAGACCAGCGGCCATCCAGTTTGCCACCAGACCGAGGGTCAGGACAGAACCGAAGGACAGAACCATGCCAAAAGCAAAGGCTTCCTGACGTGTGATTTTGCCTGCCGGGATCGGGCGCTTTTTAGTGCGGGACATGACAGCATCAATGTCTGCATCCCACCACATGTTCAGCGCACCAGATGCACCACCACCAATGGCGATGCAAAGAATAGAAATGAAGCTGAGGACCGGGTGTTGATTGCCCGGAGCCATGACAAGACCAACAGCTGCTGTGAACACAACAAGAGACATTACCCGCGGCTTGAGCAGCGCGATGTAATCAGAAACGCTTCCACGACCACCAAGATCGGTTGCGTCCTCGTGAAGTCCCTGTGTCTGTTCCAGCATTGTCATGCCTGTACCTCTGTCGCGATATTGAAACCTGTGCCGTTTTTCAGCGTTCTAGACTTCATCCCCGGAACATTGGAGCACTTCCGGGCTTGTGCTTTACCTAGAACCGAGGGCGCTGACACGCCCCCGGCAATTTCGGTGCAGTTACTTGATCTTTGGAAGGATCTCGAACTGGTGGAATGGAGGAGGTGAAGACAGTGTCCATTCCAGAGTAGTTGCGCCTTTGCCCCATGGGTTATCGCCAGCCACACGCTTCTTGATGAATGCGTCAAGGACACACCACAAGAAGATGAGCACTGCAAAACCGGTGAGATAGGAACCGTAGGAGGAAACCATGTTCCAGCCAGCGTATGCGTCCGGGTAGTCGGCATAACGGCGTGGCATACCAGCAAGACCCAAGAAGTGCTGCGGGAAGAACACGAGGTTCACACCGATGAACATGAGGGTGAAGTGCAGGTTGCCGAGGAACTCGGAGTACATGTAACCGGAGATCTTAGGGAACCAGTAGTACCAGGCTGCAAAGATCGCGAACACAGCACCCAGAGACAGAACGTAGTGGAAGTGAGCCACAACGTAGTAAGTGTCATGCAGTGCGCGGTCGAGACCTGCGTTTGCCAGCTGAACGCCGGTTACACCGCCAACGGTGAACAGGAACACAAAGCCGATCGCCCAGATCATTGGCGTGCGGAATTCGATGGAACCGCCCCACATGGTCGCAATCCATGAGAAGATCTTAATGCCAGTCGGCACTGCAATCACCATGGTGGCGAACAGGAAGTACGCCTGCGTATCTGCAGACAGACCAACAGTGAACATGTGGTGCGCCCAAACAACAAACCCAACAACACCAATCGCAACCATCGCGTAGGCCATGCCGATATAACCGAACACAGGCTTGTGCGAGAAGGTGGAGATGATGTGGGAGATGATGCCGAATGCAGGCAGGATCAGGATGTACACTTCAGGGTGACCGAAGAACCAGAACAAGTGCTGGAACAAGATTGGGTCACCGCCACCAGCAGCTTCAAAGAAGGTGGTGCCGAAGTTACGGTCTGTCAGCAACATGGTGATCGCGCCAGCCAAAACAGGCAGAGAGATCAACAGCAGGAAGACTGTTACCAGCACGGACCAAACGAACAGCGGCATCTTGTGCATGGTCATGCCAGGCGCGCGCATGTTGAAGATGGTGGTGATGAAGTTGATGGCACCCAGAATGGAAGATGCACCAGCAACGTGCAGTGCCAGAATTGCAAAGTCCATTGCAGGACCAGGCTGACCGGAGGTGGACAGCGGAGGATAGATCGTCCAGCCACCGCCGACACCGTTTGCACCTGGTGGACCTGGCACGAAGAGTGACAGGAGCAGCAGGATAAATGCTGGTGGCAGAAGCCAGAAGGAGATGTTGTTCATGCGTGGGAACGCCATGTCAGGCGCACCGATCATGATCGGAACGAAATAGTTCGCGAAGCCACCGATAAGCGCTGGCATAACCATGAAGAAGATCATGATCAGCGCGTGCGCTGTGGTGAACACGTTGAACAAGTGTGGATCGGAGAAGTACTGCATCCCCGGCTCCTGAAGTTCCATACGCATTGCGATGGACAGAAGACCGCCGATGATACCAGCCATGATCGCGAAGATCAGGTAAAGGATACCGATATCCTTGTGGTTGGTGGAGTAGACCCACCGCACCCATCCAGTTGGATGGTCATGTGCATGCGTTTCAGACGCAGACATAGTTGTGCTCCCTCGTAAAGTTCTTGCTCGTATGCGCAGCAGCCCTTGACGCGCGCATACTCGGCTCAATCAGTGGCCCCGATTAACGGGACGCAACCTTCACGTCGGTGGCTGCGGTGGCAGCAACCTTCTTCTCATCAGCAATCAGCTTTGCGAGAAGTGTGTTTGCTTCGTCGACGTCGGACTTCGCAGCTTCGGCCCAAGCCTGATACTGCTCTTTGGTCACGACTTGCACGGCGATTGGCATGAACGCGTGGTCTTTACCGCAAAGCTCTGAACACTGGCCGTAGAACATGCCGGTGTTATCAGCACGGAACCAGGTTTCGTTGAGACGGTATGGAACAGCGTCGATCTTGATGCCGAATGCAGGAACAGCAAATGAGTGGATCACGTCTGCTGCGGTTACCTGAACACGCACTGTGGTGTCGACTGGAACAACAATGTTGTAGTCCGTCGCAAGAAGGCGAGGAAGCTCAGCGTTTGTCAGGCCTTTTTCAGCCATGATGTCTGCACGCTCATCGTCCTGAATCATCAAGGCGTCGAATGAGACATCTTCCATGCCTTCATCCGCGTACTCATAACCCCAATACCACTGGTAACCAGTTGCCTTGATGGTCATTTCGTATTCAGGGATATCAAGCTGTTTGAAGAGCAAACGGAAAGACGGAACTGAGATCATCACCAAAATGAGGATTGGGACAACCGTCCAAACAACCTCGATCATAGTGTTGTGTGAAGTGCGAGATGGCGTTGGGTTCGCCTTCTTGCGGAATCTGATGATCACAACAAGCAGCAGGAGTGCTACGAAAACCGTCACGCCGGCCATAATGATCAGGGTAAAATCGTTAAACCAGCGAATGTCTTCCATCACTGTCGTCGCCGCAGGCTGCATGCCCATCTGCCACGGCGTTGGCTGTGCTGCATTGGCTGCACCTGCCATAAAACCCGTCAATCCGATTGCCATAGTTGCGGCAATGGTCGCCAGGTGATGCTTCAAGAGCTTCATCACGTCTTGCGCTCCCTGTCCCTCTTAAATGCCGCCGAAACGGCAATCCTCTTCTTGTCCACACATGTGGGGTGCCCACTTTGGCCCGTCCGACCAGTCCTCACACCTGCGTGAATATCTGCGACATAATAACCCAATAAGGGTTTCTACGCGATTCCCCTAAGGTTATAGCGACTATAAGTCGCAGTATCATTTGACTTGAATCAATGAGTTGGACAAAAAACATAAGAAATCCGCAGATGCAATTGGATTTTGAACGATCTCCGCTGTTTTCACCTAGTTACTTTTCCCTATATCGAAAATCGATCATTTCTATCCATGCGTCCAATTTCACTCACTAAATCGTCACTTTATCGGCAAAAAGGAACGTTACCTCGGCGTGAACAATGTGAGTCGGATCCCTCCTTCCTCGTCAGTTAAGTGGACAGCCAAGAATGCCAGTTTGCGCTTTGACGTCAGGAGCGGTATTCCAATATTTTAGGGAAACACCCCACGCTGGCTGGCTGGGGAGACAGACACTGCACAGCCGGTGAACTGGAGGAAGGTTTTTTGAAGCAGTTTTTACGCACGCTGACTCTAACAGTTGCGATGACAGTGGCGGGTGCCGCCGGATTTTCCGGAGCTGGTCATGCTCAACAAGCGCTTGGCGAACTCAAAGGCGAGTTTGGTGATTGGCAGCAGCGTTGCGCCAAATCCCCAGGTTCTAACGTCGAGCAGTGTGCTCTTATTCAAAGTGTGACAGATTCTGCACGTGATACTGTAGGCCTGACAGCGATTATTCTTAAGACGGCTGACCAGCAAGCGACCGTTTTGCGCATTCTCGCTCCACTTGGCGTTTTGCTACCGATGCAACTTGGTCTGAATGTAGATGGTAAAGATGTTGGCCGGATGCCATTCATCCGCTGTCTGCCTGCCCCAAGCGGTTGCGTTTCTGAAGCGATGCTGGAAAAGGATCTGATCGACAAGCTCACAACAGGTCAGACTGCAACTTTCATCATCTTTGAGACACCAGAGGAGGGTATCGGCATTCCGATCTCACTGGTTGGTCTGAAAGAAGCAATCGCGGCTCTGCCTTAAGTGTAAGTGCTTGCCCTCAAATGTAATCTGAAAGCCGAGATGATGAAAATCGCCTCGGCTTTTGTCTTTTCAGGCGTGAGGAAAGATCCTGCCTAACTAGCTGATCACCCACGATCTGGCCAGATGTCAGTCTCACAGAACCCGAGTGCGCCGAAGTCATCCTTACGGGCCTGCTGCTCCATCTCATTGCTAAGAAAGAATTCATCGAGCTGAGGTGGTGCGACTGAAGTTCCGCTCAACATGGCGTGCACTTGCCCGCGATGGTGCATCTGATGTTGAAAGAGATGCAAAAGAAGCCTGTCTGCTCGTTCACTCAAAGGCTTGTCATCTCTCAGCACATGTATTTTGGAGAGGTCAGCGAGATCCATTGAGCCTATGTGTGCAATTAACTTCTGATCTGAGTTTCTTTGAGCCTCGAAAAGAGGTGGTAGTTGCTCAAAAGGGTACTCAGGATCAAATGCATTAATCCCGAGCGGCGCTCCTTCCAGAGCGCTGACATAGAACCAATCCACCGTGAGAATATGATTCAGTGTCATCAGGATTGAAGGGAAAAAACTTGTCCGTTTTGCAGCTAGCTCGTCTTCAGAGAGTTTCTTGCAACTGGAAAGTAGCCGATAATTCGCCCAAGCGTTGTTTTTGGCCTGCGCTTGAAAATATTGAAGCACTGTTATTTCCGTCACTTAAAAATTTGAGATCAGTCTCTGCAGTTTTCAAAGAGACCTCTTAGTTTTCCTAAAATGAGGCACGCAAAGCAAAGGGTTTTTGCACCTTAAATCCGGTGTGCTGTTTTCTATGGGAGCACATTCTGTTTGATTGCGGCAGCGTCAGCCTCCTGATGCAAACAGACCGGACCTTTGCAGGTGATCCGTGCCCATAGCAATGCATGTCTATATTGCGTTTGTTGTCACCACATTGATTATCATGTCGGTGCCTGACGCCAGTAAAATGTTGATCCTTTCCAGATCCGCATCCGGAGGAACTTTTGCTGGTCTCTTTACTCTCATTGGCGTCAAAGCAGCAGAAGCCATTCAGGTGGTGCTGGTTTCCTTTGGGCTTTCCTGGCTCATTGTCAGTTATCCCTATGTCTTTGAGACTGTGACCGTTTTGGGGGCGGCTTATCTGATTTATCTCGGGCTTCGAAGATGGAGAGCTGCAAGCCGCAGGATTGCTGAACCCACCAGCCAGGGCTCTGATTTTCTGACAGGTTTCATGATCAGCATTGCCAATCCCAAAACTCTCATTTTTCTCGCAGCTCTTTTCCCTCATTTTCTCAATCACGCGCATCCGGTAGATGCCCAGTTTGTTGTTCTGGGTACAACTTTTCTTCTGATTGCGACCTGCCTGGATCTACCGCTTGTGGTGGGCGGCGGACTGGTTGAGCGGTTGTTTCGATCTCCACGTGTTGAAGGTGTGCTGAAGCGGTTCAACAGTGGTGTTTTGCTCACTGCCGGAGTTTTCCTTATGGGACTGTTGGTTTTCAGATGATGAATATCAGCCTTTACCTCGGATTTATTGTAGCGACATTCATCTTACTGGCTATCCCTGGGCCTAACGTGATGATGATACTGGCTAAATCCACTCGTGAAGGCACTTCAGCGGGCCTGATTGTTATGGCCGGCATGACGATCGCACAAGCTGTCCAGATCATTGCTGTTGTGCTTGGCCTTTCCTGGGTGGTGCGCACCTACCCTGATGCCTTTGAGGTTATTCAGCTTGGAGGAGCGGCCTATTTAATCTACCTGGGCATCTCCAGTTGGTTGTGTGCGGGGCGGCATGACAGAGTAGTGAGCGGAAGCCATAAGCATTTGAAAGTTGGTTTCTTTGTTGGCCTTTCAAACCCAAAATCACTGCTATTCATGGCGGCATTTTTCCCGCAGTTTATTGACAAGGCTTATCCAGCGGATCCGCAGCTTACGGTGATGGGTGTGACTTATCTTGTGATGGCGATTTTAATTGACGGACTGATCGCCGTTCTTGGCGGGTATTCCCGCAACTGGCTGTCTGCTCCTTCCGCAAGATTCAGGCTTGATAGAGTTTCTGGCGCCGTTCTGGTGTGTGCCGGATTGGTGCTCGCTTTCCTGCATTGACCCTCAAATACTTGGGAGCGATGGCCTTCCCGCCTCCTTTATTGAATAGTAAGCCTTGAAAGTGCACGGATTGTTCGCCACAACAGAGCAAATCCATTATTTCGGAGTTTTACCCATGAGCGATAAACCTATTGATCTTCTCCAGACCTCAGGACTGGACGAGGAGACAGCGCGCCAGATTACTGCGGCAGCGCTGAAAGGCGCTGATGATGGGGAACTTTATCTGGAATACAGCCAGAACGAAGGGCTTGTGTTCGACAATGGACGCCTGAAGTCCTCCACGTTCAGCACCGGTCAGGGATTTGGCCTACGCGCTGTTGTGGGTGAAGCTTCTGGTTATGCCCATTCTGACGACATTTCCGAGGCTGCTTTGAAACGCGCAGCTGATGCGGTTGCTTCAGTCCAGAGCGGTCATTCCGGTACTTATGCAGCACCGCCAGCTCGTACCAATCAAAAGCTCTACACGGATGAAAACCCGATTGGCAGCCCAAGTTTTGCTGAAAAAGTACAGCTGCTGCAGGAAATTGACGCGTATGCCCGTGCGAAAGACCCGCGCGTACAGCAGGTAACTGTTTCGCTGGCAGGCAGCTGGAAGACAGTGGACATCCTGCGAGCTGATGGTCACCGTATTCGTGATGTACGCCCGCTTGTGCGCCTTAACGTTTCGATTGTGGCTGGTGACGGCGACAAGCAGGAGACTGGCTCTTTTGGCTCTGGTGGCCGCGAAGGATTTGGTGAGTTTGTTGCTGAAACAAGCTGGCAGCATGCTGTTGAAGAAGCTCTGCGTCAGGCGCTGGTCAATCTGGAGGCAATCCCAGCCCCTGCTGGCACGTTTGATGTAGTGCTTGGCAACGGCTGGCCGGGCATTTTGCTGCACGAAGCAGTTGGGCATGGCCTTGAAGGTGACTTCAACCGCAAGAAAACATCGGCGTTTGCAGGCTTGATGGGACAGCAGGTTGCCGCAAAAGGTGTGACCATTGTTGATGACGGTACAATCTCCAAGCGTCGCGGCTCTCTTTCAGTTGATGATGAAGGCACGCCGACTGGTCGAACCACGCTTATCGAAGATGGTGTCCTTGTTGGGTACATGCAGGATCGTCAGAACGCTCGCCTGATGGGTGTTGAGCCAACTGGTAATGGCCGCCGAGAATCCTTCTCACACCAGCCTCTGCCACGCATGACCAACACCATCATGGAGAATGGTGATCAGGATCCAAAAGAGATCATCGAAAGCCTGGAAGACGGCATTTATGCTGTTTCCTTTGGTGGTGGTCAGGTTGATATCACCTCTGGCAAGTTCGTGTTCTCCTGTACTGAAGCCTATCGTGTCCAGAACGGAAAGATTGGCGCTCCAGTGAAAGGCGCGATGTTGATCGGGAACGGTCCAGATGCGCTCAAACGGGTGTCCATGATTGGCAACGACATGAAGCTGGATCCAGGTATAGGAACTTGCGGCAAAGCCGGTCAAGGCGTACCAGTGGGTGTTGGACAGCCAACCATGCGTATCAACGAGATGACGATTGGTGGCACTGCGACCTGATTGGTTCAGACACGTCTATGAGTTTGGAAGGGGCAGAGATGCCCCTTTTTCATTGCGATAACGCTTCTAATCCCGCAAAGGAATTGCAGGCACTTTACCTGCGCGAATGCGATTGGTTCTCCAGTTCATCACGTGACGGATCCCGTTCTCATATAACACCCTCATCATTGGCGAGAACGCCTGCATGTGTTCGGTGTAGAAATCATCCGGGCTATTATAGGTTCCGAAGTCATTGTTAATGCCGGTTTTCTGGATGTAGGTGTCCTGCCCCCGCCAATTGACCTGAGGTGCGCTGAGGCAGTTGGTGCCAACGCCGTAGCCACAAAGGGATTGTCTGCTTGGGGCAAACTTCTGCTGAAGAGCAGAGAGAAACGCATCGTCCAGAATAAAGCCCTCCAGATTAATCCAGCGGTCCTCAAGATAGATCTCAACCCAGGAATGCAAGATGTTGTCTGGGGCGATCTGGTAGACCAGTTCGGGCACTACTCCGCGCTGTAGTTCTTTATGGATTGTGAAGCCGTGCAGACGACAGGGAATCCCAACGGCTCTCATCAATGCCATGAGAAGTGTGCCTTTGGTATTGCATTGCCCTATACCATCAGCCAGCACCTGACTTGCCGGAATATTGTCTGCTTTATTGTAACCAAACAGGATTTCATTGCGGACGAAATCATAGACTGCTCCAGCACGATCAAAGAGAGGTAGATCCTTCCATTTGCGCTGCTCAACGAGCTGCCGGATTGTTGGCGCACTAAAGTTGAGTAGTGGGGTTTCCTTGAGCAGGATGTTTAAGTGAGTGTTTGGTTTGTCTAGCATTTTGCGCCTCCAATCGAGAATAAGGCGACTGTAAAGGCTCTAGTCACTGTAGGTTCAAGCCTTAATTTGCATCTATTTAATCTACAACCAGAGAGCTCAAACTGGCACTTCGTTAAGGGTGCTGAAGATTTACCTCAGCTTGTCTGTATTGCATTCAAACCGAATTTACGCTGGGTCTGTAGCTTCTTTCAAAAATAATAATGAGCCGCACCCTTTCATGATCACACTCCACCAACTGGATTTTGTGACAGACATCATGCTGTTTCTAAGCATGGCGATTCTGGTGGTGCCGTTTGCCAAATTGATCCGGGTTGGAACCATCGTCGGCTATTTGATAGCGGGCGTTATTTTAGGGCCGTGGGGCATTGGGCAGTATCTTGGCAGTCCCTTTAGCGCTCCTGATGAGCTGCGGCCCATTGGTGAGCTTGGCGTGGTCATGCTGCTGTTTCTGATCGGGCTTGAGCTGAATCCGGGCCGTCTTTGGTCTTTGCGTAAGGAGATTTTTGGCTCAGGGTCAGCTCAAGTAGGATTTTCCGCGCTTCTTATTGGGCTTGCTATCTATTTTGCAGGACTGACCTGGCAAAAATCTCTCATTATTGGCCTTTCGCTCGCGCTTTCATCAACGGCTCTTTCCTTGCGTATTTTGCAAGATCGCGGTGATCGCACAACGCCGATGGGGCAAACATCTATCGCAATCTTGCTGTTTCAGGACATGATGATTGTTCCCATTCTCGCGCTGATGGCGATTGTGGCGCCTGTTCCTATCGATACGGGCCAACGGCCAGGTTGGGAGACGGCGCTGATTATGGCTTCGACCGTGCTTCTATTGGTTGCTGTTGGCCGCTATCTGCTCACCCCGTTGTTTCGGCTGTTTGCCCGTATTGGTGCTCGCGAGATGATGACAGCCTCTGCATTGCTCACAGTGCTTGGCGCAGCAACGCTGATGAAAGCGGTGGGTCTTTCGAGTGCATTGGGCGCGTTTATTGCGGGTGTGATGCTGGCAGAAAGTTCTTTCCGGCATGAGCTTGAGGCTGATCTGGAGCCTTTTCGCGGCTTGTTGCTCGGGTTCTTCTTCATCACGGTCGGCATGTCTATTGACCTCAACTTTGTCTATCAGAACTGGGTGATAGTGCTTGCCTGCAGTTTTGGTTTGATGGTCGTGAAGTGTCTGAGCATTTTTTCTGTCACCCGCCTGTCTGGCCACACACCAGAAAACAGTTTGCAGATTGGTGGTTTGCTGGCTCAGGCTGGAGAGTTTGGGTTTGTCATCTTCTCAGCATCCGTCGCCGTTGATTTGCTGAACCCGCATCAGAGCAGCCTGCTCTCCGCAATCATCTCTTTCACCATGGCGTTTACTCTGCTGAGCGTTTGGCTCTCGCAATGGTTTGGCGTGAAGCTGAGGCCTGAGCCCGTGAAACCGGATATACCCAATACAGAGGGAGGCCGCACCAATGTGCTGGTGATAGGATTTGGGCGTTTTGGACAACTGGCTTCCCAGATGTTGATTGCGCAGGGCTCAACCGTGACTGTTCTGGATACAGACGCACAGCATATCCGGGAAGCCTCTCGGTTTGGCTACCGGATTTACTACGGAGATGGGCGACGACTGAATGTTTTGCGGGCAGCAGGGGCGGAAAATGCCAGTGTGATTGCGGTTTGTACCGAACGGGCCGAAACAACGAGCCAGATTGTGCGCATGACGAAAACACAGTTCCCACTCGCCAAAATCTTCGCCCGCGCGCATGATCGTCGTCACGCTATTCAACTTGTGACAGCGGGCGCAGACTATCAGCTGCGTGAGACCCTGGAGTCGGCATTACAGTTCGGGCGGGAAATACTGGAGGAGTTGGGTGAGGATGAAGACCGCACCTATGAAATTCTTGCAGATGTGCGGCGCAGAGATGCTGAGCTTTTGGCGTTGCAGCAGGTGGGTGGCCTGTATGCGGGTTACAAGCAATTCAAGCTGCCCGATGTGCCAGTAAAACCTTTGATGAAACCGAAATCAGAATCAACTGCCCTGAACGAACCTGCACGCCGCCTTGCGGAGGCCGAAAAGAAGGCAGAGAAAGAACAATCAGAGAATTCTGAAAAAACTTCACCACACAAGCCATCTTCAGACTAGCTTTATACGGAAAACTACATTTTCTCTTAGATAGAATTAAGGTATTCCCCTCAAAATCGACTGAAATCAGAAATGTCTGTTTTAATAGTTTGAATTCCGCTTTTTAGGATGCCAATGGCAGAAGCTCACGTTCCCCCGTTCTTTATCGAAACCATTGTGGTTCTTTCCGCTGCAGTTATCGCTGTGCCCATCACCAAACGGCTTGGCCTTGGTGCTGTGGTCGGTTTCCTCGCAGCAGGAATGGCGATTGGCCCCTATGGCATCGGCTTTTTCAATGAACCTGAGCGCATACTGGGCTTCGCGGAGCTTGGGGTCGTTTTGCTGTTGTTTGTGATTGGGCTGGAATTGGAGCCAGCCCGATTATGGACCATGCGGCGAGACATATTCGGGCTTGGGACAGCGCAGGTTGTAATCTCGGGTTTGATACTGACTTTAGGCGCTATGGTGTTTGGCCTGTCCTGGCAGGTTGCCCTGATCGCCGGGCTTGGTCTTGCTTTGTCATCCACGGCCTTTGCCTTGCAAATGCTGCAAGAGCGCGGACACCTGAGCACCAAGTATGGCCAACGGGCCTTCGGCATCTTGCTGCTGCAGGACATGGCTATCGTGCCTCTGCTTGCCATGGTCAGCATTTTAGCCCCTGCTGAAGCGGATGTGGAAGAAGCTTCCATTGCTATGCAGGTTATCACAGTTGTCGCTGCTGTTGGCTTTGTGATCTTTGCGGGCCGCTTCCTACTTTCTCCCCTCTTCAAGCTTTTGACGGCTTCAGGCGCTCGTGAGTTGATGATTGCTGCAGCACTGCTGGTTGCTCTGGGCAGTGCAGGTTTGATGAGCCTTGTTGGCCTCTCCATGGCATTGGGGGCTTTCCTCTCTGGCGTGATGCTGGCGGAATCTAGTTACCGACATACGCTGGAAGCAGATATTGAGCCTTTCCGTACTATGCTCATGGGTCTGTTCTTCATGACTGTGGGGATGGCTCTCGAACTTGATCTGATTGTCGCAAACTGGCAGCGTGTCGTTTCTGCGGTCGTGTTGCTGATGCTCACCAAGGGTGTTCTGCTCTGGGGCCTGTCGCGTTTGTTTGGCTCTTCCAACTCTGATGCTCTGCGCGTGGCAGTTACTCTACCACAAGGCGGGGAGTTTGCCTTTGTGCTGTTTTCAACGGCAACTGCTGCGGCGATCTTGCCAGAGGAATCTGCGAATATCCTCAGCGCTATTGTTATTTTGACGATGCTGCTCACTCCGCTTGGTGCGGTAGGTCTGGATTTTGTTGCGGAGCGGATGAAGAAACATGGCGATACCACCAACAAAATAGAGACCTTTGAGGATGCATGCCCGAGCGTACTAATCGTTGGATTTGGGCGTTTTGGTATGATGGTTGCGCAGATGCTGACTTCAGAAGGGATTTCCGTCACAGCTCTCGACAACAAGCCGGACCGGATCAACTATGCTCGCCAATATGGCTACAGGGTTTATTACGGGGATGCGACGCGGCCCGACGTGCTCAAGGCAGCTGGTGGTGAGAATGCAACCTTGATTGCTCTCTGCATTGAGGATGACCGCGTCATGAAGCAGGCAATTTTACAGATCAGATCCGCGTTCCCCAATGCAGCCCTTTATTGCCGAGCCACGGACCGAGCTCATGCGCTTGATCTCACCCGTCTTGGCGTTGACTATCAGATCCGTGAGACTTTTGAGTCCAGTCTGACCTTTGGTCGGAAAGCGCTTGAGTTTCTTGGTTTGCCGTCAGACCGTATTGACGAAGTCGAAGATGATGTTCGCAAACGAGACGATGAACGCCTGACAATGCAGCTTGCCGGTGGTGATCTTGCTGGCTCTGACAAGTTGCACCAGCGCACGCCACGCGATGAAAGTAAATCAGAAAAACCTGACTGATTAAATCATGTTATCAGAGCACTGCTCTTGACGCTGGTTGATTTGGAGCACATTTATTGCGTGGGCGTGGTGCGCTCTCATTTCAACATTTCGTGATCTGCGGCACTGCTTTCTCGCAGAGACCACATTAATCCGTATGGTTCGATATGGCTGGTGAATACTCAATCGGTGATCTTGCGAAGAAGGCTGGCGTTAAAGTCCAGACTATTCGTTTTTACGAGCAAAAAAAGCTGCTTCCGGAACCTCCGCGCACTGAGGGCGGTCAGCGTCGTTATGGCGAAGACCACCTGAACCGACTTTCTTTCATCCGTCATGGCCGTGATCTCGGTTTCTCTTTGGAAATGATCGAGAGCCTTATGCTGCTTAAGGAACACCCGGAGGATGACTGCGAGGGTGCAGACGAGATTGCACGGGCTCACCTGACTGAGGTGGAAGACAAGATTATTCGTCTCCAAAGCCTACAAACCGAGCTGAAGAAGATGCTGAAACACTGTTCCAGCGGAAAGATACACGATTGCAGGGTCATTGAGGCCCTCTCTTGCGATTGCTATCAGAATCGCCAAAAGTGAGTTTTTATGTCCAGACCAACTTCATCCGGCACACGGGATGCAAAATTCACCTATGGCTCGACTATGCGCCATGTTCTGGTGATGACATCCACCGGCTCAGTCGGATTGATTGCTATTTTTCTCGTTGATTTTGCAAACCTTTTTTACATCGCACAGTTGGGTATTGAAGAACTTGCGGCGGCAATTGGCTATGCCGGAACCATCATGTTTTTCAACTCTGCCATTGGCATTGGACTTTCCATTGCCGCCAGTGCTTCCGTTGCCCGGCGTATCGGGCAAGGTGATGTGAAAGGCGCACACCGCCTTGTGAGCATGTCGCTTATAATATCAACACTGATATCACTCGCTGTCGTGGCTGGTAGTCTGGCGTTTCTGGATGATCTGGCGATGTTGCTCGGGGCGTCTGGGCGTACGCTCGATTTTACGTTGCTCTTCCTTTACATCGTCGTGCCTTCCATGCCGTTCCTCGTTGGTGCGATGGTACTTTCTGCACTGTTGAGATCCGTGGGCGATGCACGTGGCGCGATGTTTGTGACCTTATCCAGCGGCTTTGTGACAGCCATTTTAGATCCGATCCTCATTTTCGGGTTTGATATGGGCATCACTGGTGCTGCAATCGCTTCTGTTGTTTCTCGTCTGGTGATGGTTGGTGTTGGCCTTTATATCCTGATCATCAAGCACAACATGCTCGGCAAGCCTGAGATCTCGAAGACTGTCAGCGATACGGTCGATCTGTTCAAAGTGGCGACACCAGCCATGTTGACCAACATTGCAACACCAGCAGGCAATGCCTGGATTATTGCGGAAATGGCTCAGTTTGGCGATGGAGCAGTTGCAGGCTTTGCGATTGTTGGCCGGATTATTCCTGTTGCTTTCGGTGCGCTGTTCGCTCTTTCCGGTGCAGTTGGTCCTATTATTGGCCAGAATTTTGGGGCCATGGAATTCGACCGGCTTAGCAAGGTTGTGAAAGATTCTCTTTTACTGATCGTGGTTTATACGCTGTCAGCCTGGGGTTTGCTGTTTGTGTTGCAGGAACCATTGGTGCAGTTCTTCAATGCTGAGGGCGACAGTGCATCGCTGGTCTTCTTCTTCTGCACATTTGCGGCAGCTGGTTTCCTGTTCAATGCTGCTTTGTTTGTCACCAATGCAGTCTTCAACAATCTGGGCTTCCCAATCTACTCCATGCTGTTTAACTGGGGCAGAGCAACTCTTGGGACTATCCCGTTCACCATTGCCGGTGCGTACTTCTATCAGGCAAACGGTGTTCTGGCAGGACAAGCCATCGGCGGTGTTGTTTTCGCCTTTCTGGCCCAATATGTTTGCTGGCGAACGATTGAGAAAATCCGCAAGGAAAAACTGGCAACTGCATAAATGCTGCCAGATTTATTTGCATAAGATGCATGTTCTTACCGCTGGCCTTTTTAAGGTTTGAGCGGTAAGAAAGGAAAAACGCAACAACTTTGGATGCTGAAATAATGAACCGTTTTGAACAGCCACGCGTTCCAACAGAAGCACGTATCCAATTTCTGGATGGTGATTATCAGGTGAAAGCACCCGGTAACTTTGTGAAGTGTGCGATCACTGGCAAAACGATCATGCTTGAAGAACTCAAGTACTGGAGTGTATCTCGTCAGGAAGCGTACATTGATGCAGATGCTGCCCTTAAAGCCTATGAAAGCAATGGCCTACAAGCCTAAGGCTTTTCGCAGTCCAACACAGGTTTCAGGCGCTCGATGAGGGCGTCTGGTTCAGCGATTTTCATCTCCACTTCCAGCACGCTTGCCAATTTTGCTAGCCGCGCAATAGATTGCTCTTCGCGGCCATCCAAACGCACGTAATCTTTTGTGGTCGTGATTGGTAGCAAGTCCTGCGTTTCAGCTTCACGCAGTATCAGGCGCGCGTCGTCTTTCGTGAAGTAATGATGATCCGGGAAGGACATGGTCTCAACGACCTCAGCTCCCGCCTCCCGCAGGCTGGCATATAGCTTTTCAGGACGACCAATTCCTGCAAATGCAAGCACGCGCTCCCCGTCTAAGGCATCTGCGGACACAGGGCGGATTGCAGCGTGCATCAAATCGATCCCAGCCTGGCGTGCAGTCTTTTGCTGATCGATACTCGCATCGCCCTCACCCACAACCATCAGCAGGCCAACCCGCTGCAGCTGTTTCTTGAACGGCATTCTCAATGGACCCGCCGGAATACATCTAGCATTGCCAATACCGGTCTTCGCATCCAGAAGAACGATGGAGAAGTCCTTATGCAAAGACGGGTTCTGGAATCCATCATCCATAATGATGACAGAAATATCCTGTTCTTCCAGAAGCTTGGCACCGGCTGTGCGATCAGCAGAGATCACTGTTGGGCCACGGCGTGCCAATAACATCGCTTCATCGCCAACTTCTGCGGCGGCATATTTTGACGGCTCTACGAGCAGCGGTCCTTTAATCGAACCTCCGTAGCCACGCAGAAGAAAACCGGGTTTGTGGCCAGCCTCTTTCAACAGAGCATTCAACGCCAGCGCGAATGGTGTTTTACCGGTACCGCCTGCTGTGAAGTTGCCAATGCAAATGACAGGTTGACGGGCTTTGTATCTGGGATTGTACCTGAAACGACGTGTCGCCATGTAGCCGTAGAGCGCGCCCAAAGGGCTCAAGAGTTTGGCTTGCCAGGTTCCGTTTTTCGTCCACCAAAAGTCAGGAGCGTTCATCTTCTACTCCTTCCCTGCTGCTGGTTGCTTCACTGGCAGATACTGCTGCAGCTCAAGCTGGGTCGCTGCCAGAGCACCCCGTCCAGATTCGACCAACGCTTTTGCTGTGTCAGCACGCGTTTGAACTTCCGCTGGGTTATGAAGCAGGTTTTCGATCTGATCGGCCAACTCACTGGTGTTGTGTACCAGAAGAACGCCTTCTTCCTTTGAGAAGTGGCGATAGATCCATGCGAAATTTTGAGTATGTACACCAGATAGGATGGCGCAGCCCACTTGAGCCGGTTCAAGGAGGTTATGCCCACCGATTGGCCTCAGGGAACCGCCCATAAACACAATCGGCGCAACACGATAGAACAAGCCAAGCTCGCCGAGCGTGTCAGCTATATAGATATCGGTCGCATTGGTAATGGCTTCGCCCCGTGAGCGCTGCGTGCACACAAGGCCCATCTGCTCCAGCTCTTCGCGGATTTCCTGTGCCCGGACCGGATGCCTTGGAACGATAATCGTCAGCAAGCGATCAAACTTGTGCTTGAGCTCTTGATGAGCCTTGGCAACTTCAACTTCTTCTTCTGGGTGCGTGCTGGCTGCAAGCCATCGTGGGCGACCTTCGAGCTGATCTTTGAAGTCAGCGAGTTCTACCGGATCACACTCAGGAATATTGCCGTCAAACTTGATATTGCCCGTAGGTTTGACGCGGATTGCTCCCAGTTGCTTGAACCGGGCCGCATCATCATCTGACTGGGCGAGCACGCAATCAACGGTTCCAAAGACTGAATGAGCAAAGGAGGGAACGCGGTTCCAATTTGAAAAGGAGCCTTCTGACATGCGTCCATTGACGATGATCAGTGGGATTTGCCGCTTTTCCAACTCATGGAATGTTGCCGGCCAGATTTCTGATTCAACTGTGATTGCCAGACAAGGTGACCAGTGGTTCAGAAATCTCTTGATGTTGCCGCGCGTATCGTAAGGAACAAACTGATGGATCACGCCCTCTGGCGCAGAGGCTTCAACCACCTGCGCAGATGTCAGTGTCGCTGTTGTGAGCAGTACTTTGGAACCACCGTCGACGACTTGCTTTGCAAGTGGCAGGACGGCGTTGGCCTCCCCTACACTTGCTGCGTGGATCCAGATCAGGTTTCCAGATGGCCGCTCTTTCGAGGCGACACCAAACCGTTCCCCTTTGCGGTTCTGATCTTCTTTGCCCTGGCGGGCGCGCAATTTATACAAGCCAACAAGGAGCGGCGCGGCCAGACGGCCAAGACCTTGATAGACTCTGAAGATCACTGAACTCATGGGACCCAGTTCTGCCAGTGTTTGTTATTTGCCTGATTTGGCGATTGCGTAAGCTTTGTCAGTTATTTCGTTCATGCTGTTTTCCAGACGCTGACGAATTTCCTCGACCTGTTCATCGCTTGCGTCAGCCGGCACCGGAATAGGTTTACCAAAGCATAACCCAATATGGCTGAACGGCAAATTGATGGATGCCTTATCCCAAGTATCAAGGTCATAATGGCGGCTGGTTGCCATTGCTACGGGCAGGATTGGCCGACCGGAGTGCTTGGCCAGCTGTACGATGCCTTTACCCGCCTTACGTGCAGGGCCTTTGGGCACGTCTGCAGTCATGGAGACTGTGCCGCCTTCTTTGAGCACGCGCAGAGCTTCAATAAAACCGCGCATGCCCCCACGTTTTTTGACTTGGCTGGAGCGCTGCGCACCAGCGGCCCGGATTGTACCCAGCCCCAGTTTTGATGCGCAAATCGCTTGCATTTCGCCATCAGCACTACGGGAAATCATAACTCGAATATCCCAATGTTTGGGACAAGCAAAGGGCAACATGAAATGCTGACCGTGCCACATGGACGCGATGAATGGTGCACCCTCCTCATGTTCCTCATAGACCTCTGGAGGATCAATGGTGAGTTTACTGCTCTTGTAGACAAAGAGCAGATAATACGCCATGGCAGTGCCCGCAAGCTTCATGACAAGCGGGTGTTTGCCTAGTTTTTTCAACATTTCACAAGCCCATTTGAGTTCGGGCAGAATTCCCGGGAGGCGCAGTACTTACTTGGTTTCTGCGCCCGGATCAAGCAGACGGTGCATGTGTACAATAAAGTAACGCATCAATGCGTTATCAACGGTACCTTGCGCCTTTGCTTTCCACGCGACGTGTGCCTCAGCGTAGTTCGGGTAGATGCCTACAATGTCCAGATCCTTAAGATCCTTAAAGCGAACATTGCTGATATCTTCTAATTCACCACCAAACACGAGGTGAAGTAGCTGTTGGTTTTCTTCTTGAGCACTCATAGTGTTCGCTCACCTTCTTCACAGAGAGTCCGACCGGAAACCGATAAGGATTAATCCTCTACGGATATTCCCTGAAGCCTTTTAAACAATTTGGCAGAAGATGCCACTAGTCCGGGGTGATTTGTTCTAGTTTTATTGTAGTAGAGGGTCGATCCAGACAAGTCTACTAACTGGCCCCCAGCCTCACTGATGATTAAATCCGCTGCGGCAAGGTCCCAATCGCGGGCTCTTGCACGCGCCAGACCTGCATCCAATTTCCCACAGGCAACCAGTGCAAAACGGTAGGCAAGTGAGCCCAGATAAGGACTGAACCGAATCTGCTCACTCTTTACGCCTTCTTTTTCAAGGAAGCTGACGGGGCCTGCGATGTAGGCGCCGGTGACGGACGGGCGATCTGAAACCGCAATCTTTTCCTGATTGAGATAGCTGCCTCCTCCCTCTACGGAGGTGTAAAGCTCATCACGCACCGGGCAAAAAATTACACCAGCTGTGGGGCGACCATTTTTGACCACTGCCAGCGACAGGCACCACTCATCACGTCCATTCAAAAACGCACGAGTTCCATCAATCGGGTCGATGATAAACACTGTCTCATAGTCTTTACGGACCAGATCGTCTTCGGTTTCTTCCGAGAGCCAGCCATAGTCGGGGCGTGCTTCGCGCAATTTAGAGGCCAGAAACTGATCAACTTCGATGTCAGCGACAGAGACAGGCGAGTCGCCTTCTTTGGTCCAGTTTTTTGGTGAGTTCCCAAAATAAGAAAGGGCGATCTTGCCGCCCTCCAGAGCTGCTGAAACCAACAGCTCCAAATCTTCCTGCACGCTATATTTGTTAGCTTCCGGCAATCGTCAGTCCTTCGATAACCACTGTTGGCGTGGCCACTGCATATCGTTCGTCCAGATCAGATGCCGGTGTCAGGTTCAGGAACATATCCTTGAGGTTGCCTGCGATGGTGATTTCGCTCACTGGATAGGCGATTTCGCCATTTTCCACCCAGTAGCCAGAGGCTCCTCGGGAGTAGTCACCTGTTACACCGTTTGCACCGTGACCAATCAAATCCGTTACCAGCAAACCTTCGCCGATATCTCTTAAGATTTCTTCCGGTGTTTTCTCACCCGCCTGAAGCGTCAGATTGGTTGCGCTTGGAGAGGTGGAGGACCCGGAACGGCGTGCACGGCCATTTGAGGTCAGGCCAAGTTCACGCGCTGCATATCCGTCAAGGAACCAATGGCCCAGAATACCGTCTTCAATCATGTTGAGGTATTCAGCACCGGTTCCTTCCGCATCAAACGGAGCTGTGCCACCGCCGCGCGCCTTAAACGGGTCATCGGAGATGGTGATACCTTTCCCGAAGACCTGTTGCCCCATTTTATCTTTCAGGAAGCTGGTTCCACGGGCGATGGCTGCTCCGTTGATCGCGCCTGCAAAGTGACCAAGCAGGGAGCGCGCTGTGCGTGGTTCATAAACCACTGGCGCCTTGCGGGTTTCCAGCTGACGTGGATTGAGGCGGCGCACGGTGCGCTCTGCTGCAATCCGGCCAACTTCTTCCGCGGACATCAGATCATCCCAATAGGTGCGGGAATCGAATTCGTAATCACGCTCCATGCCGGTGCCTTCACCAGCAATGGCTGTCATGGAGAAGCCGGAACGGGAGCGCTGATAAGCACCAACAAATCCGTGGCTTGTGGCGAGTACGATGCCAGAGAGTCCCCAGCTTGCGCCAGCACCGCCTGATTTGGAAACGCCTTCAACCGCAAGAGCCGCAGCTTCAGCGTCGAGCGCTGTTCTGGTCAGCTCCTCGGCATTCACCTCACGTGGATCTATCAGGTCCAACTGAGGGATGTCTTTCAGGAGACGCTCAGGTTCAGCAAGCCCAGCGTATGGATCTTCCGGCGTGACCTTTGCCATTTCAACGGCACGGGCTGCAAGCTCAGCAGGGTCGTCACTCGCATTGGATGAAATGCTGGCAACCTGCTTGCCGACAAATACGCGGAGTGTCACGTCGTTACCTTCTGCGCGGTCGGTGTTTTCAACCTTGCCTTCGCGCACGGAAACAGACAATGACATGCCCGTAACTGCGATTGCGTCTGCTGCATCGGCGCCGGCTGCTTTTGCAGCTTCCACCAAGCTCACTGCTTGCTCTTCAAGCTTTGAATTGGCAATTGCGTCAGACATTCGCATGGACCTCCTGTTTTCTTGCTCTTCGTGTTTAGGGCGTGCCTGTCTTAAGAGCAAGCACACCTGCCAATAATCGCGGGGCTGTACGCAGAAATTGCAGCGGCTTGCTGGGCATGACTTTGCACATAGGTGAGCCCACTTAAAGATAGTTAGAATTTTAGCAAGTTCGGAAGAGGTTCGCTAAGCCTCTTTAAAATCAGAGTTTTTTAACCATTCGAGTTAAGGACTTACGCAGATTCTACCCTGTAATTTTCCTCTAGTTTGAAAAGAAGATGAATTGAAACCTCCACACCTGTGGAGGGAGGGGCAGTTCCGTGATCAACTACAAATCGCAGTTTTTGGGCCTTGCGAGCAACGACAACCACATTAATCGTGTGAGTGTATCGCTGCCGTTTCGCATGCAGGCGGACCTTCCTGATGATCTTCTTGAAACACCGGGCGTTAACAGATCCGATATTCGCATTGATCCGGACAAGGTGCTTATTCGCCGTGAGATGGGTGGGCTTCCGCTTACTTTAACCGTTCCGCTTGGGTCTTACTCTGGTGTTGGAGCGAGAGCGACAGTCAGCAAGATCAGCGATGAGCTGGAGTATCAGGTCATTTTGCTGCATCGCGATCATGCTTTGAGCATTCCGCTTTATACCAGCACAGATATGGAGCTGACAGCGGATTATTGGGAAGCCTGGTCAGATGTTTTGGCACTGCCGCTTCTCATGATCGACAGCGATGGCACCTCCAAACTGGCGCGTCTTGGGCTTAACACGTGCTCCAAAGGAGAGGCGCTGCCACGCAGAAAACTTCGAGCGTTGACTGGACGACGTCCGCGTTTTCTTGTTGGCCGCGAAACAGGTAAACCAACACGGTTGCAGAAGATATTTGCCAGCTCCCGCCGTTTCACATCTTTGCGGCGCTGAAACTCTTAAAGGTAATAGGCCGCAAGGCCGTCCAGCACCAATCCGATAAACAAGATCAAGCCGAAGGTTGAGTTGGACTTGAAGAGCTGAAGGCACTGGTCGCCATCATCAATGTCCAACACGCGGATCTGGTTCAGCAAGTGAAATGCACCGAGCGCCAATCCGGCAAATGCAAGCGGGCCACTGCCTGCTGCAATGAAGGCTCCTGCAAACAGAACAACTGTTGCGCCATAAAGAATGACCAGAGCCTGACGGGTTTTTTCGCCAAACAATCGCGCTGTTGAGCGCACGCCGACCAAAGCGTCGTCCTCTTTATCCTGATGGGCGTAGATGGTGTCGTAGCCGATTGTCCAGAGGATACCCCCGCAATACAGCAGCACCGGTGCCAGTGACAGACTGCCAAAGACAGCGGCCCACCCCATCAATGCGCCCCAGGAGAACGCCAGACCAAGCACGAACTGTGGCCAGTCGGTGATGCGTTTCATGAATGGGTAGGCAGCAACAATTGCCAGAGAGGATATGCCCAGGACGATGGTGAAGGTGTTGAACTGCAGCAGTACGACCAAACCGGCGAGTGCTTGCAGTGCCATAAAGATTTTGGCTTGTTTGCTGGAGACCTGACCTGAGGGGATTGGACGAGAGCGTGTGCGCTCGACCTTATCGTCAATATCCTTATCAACGATATCATTGTAGGTGCAGCCTGCGCCGCGCATTGCCACTGCGCCGATAAACATCAGCACAGCGTACCAGATATTTGGGATGGCAGATCCTGCTGCATTGGATGCAAGGGCCAGAGACCACAAACACGGCCACATAAGCAGATACCAGCCGATTGGCCGCTCCCACCTGGCAAGGCGAGCAAAGGGGCGAAGGCCTGGCGGCAAGCGCGTATCAACCCAATGACGCTTTACTGCATCTGCAACTGGACCAGTGTCTTTGGTATTGAACATTGCCACCTCACCGTCATGTCTGGAGCTTATCTGCGTTCGTTTCCCTTCACACAGCAAGTTCCAAGTTCGCTTTAAAAGCTGAGAGGAAATTCCTCTTCGTAGTGAATTGTCTTTTCCAACAGATCAACACTTTGCGTCAAGAAGCCAAATTCCTCGAAGAACTGTTTTCTGGTCTTTCGCTCTGGTCTCTTCAGCGAAACTTCCATCTTAACGACCGACTTTTGTGCCAGATCATCCTCCAGTGCCTGCAGCACAGGCGGTAACAGCCGCTCAATCCCTTCCATTGGAGCGAGCGCCACCTGCTCTATGAACCCGACTTTGCCACCGGCCCGGACACTGTACCGGTAGCTTACAAGCACAAACCCGAGGCTTTTTCCCGTGCTCCTGACCAACCATGCCTGCCCTGCACTTGGGTCAACCAGCAACCTGCGGGCGGTTTCTTCCAGTGAACGAACCGGCTCTGAAAGGGTGTCTTGCTCTCCCCATTTTGCCAGCAGCTCGAAGAATTCATTCATAAACAGTGGTGTAACCAGCAACAGTTCGACTGATGGACGGGGCATTTTGGTCTCTCCAGAGCTGTTGTTCGTTTACTGTGAGCCATACTCATGCTACAGGCTGCATCACATCCTAGACGCACAACTGGGGAACCTGTTCCCTTCTTATTTTCAGGGTCTACTTCAATGAATATTCTGCTGATCGGTTCTGGCGGGCGTGAACATGCGCTGGCATGGTCTCTGGCGAAATCTCCGGTGCTAAACGAACTGTTTGTTGCCCCGGGCAATGCAGGCATCGAGCAATTTGCCAAGTGTATTGCACTGGACCCGACTGATCATCGCAGTGTTATCGAGTTCTGCCGCCTCCACGACATCAATTTTGTTGTAATTGGCCCGGAAGCTCCACTGGTTGATGGCCTGTCTGACAGTCTTACCCATGCTGGCCTTCGTGTATTTGGTCCATCTTCTGCTGCTGCGCAGCTGGAAGGGTCCAAAGGCTTCACCAAGGACATGTGCTCCCGCGCAAATGTGCCAACCGCTGCGTATGGCCGGTTTGACAATGCCGAGGCTGCCAAGTCCTACATTCGTGAGCAAGGCGCTCCGATCGTGGTGAAAGCAGATGGCCTTGCTGCAGGTAAGGGCGTCATCATGGCCATGAACGAGCAGGAAGCACTCGATGCAATCGACAGCTGCTTTGACGGTGCCTTCGGTGCTGCTGGCGCGGAAGTGGTTGTTGAAGAATTCCTTGAAGGCGAAGAAGCCAGCTTCTTTGTTCTCTCAGACGGTAAGAATGCTCTCCCGCTGGCGACAGCACAGGATCACAAACGAGCATTCGATGGTGATGAAGGCCCGAATACTGGCGGTATGGGTGCCTACTCCCCTGCACCAGTGATGACCGAGGAGATGATGGACCGGGTGATGAGAGAGATCATCCACCCAACCATTGCAGACATGAAAGCGCAGGGTTGCCCGTTCAAAGGCGTGCTTTATGCGGGTTTGATGATCACCAAGGACGGTCCGAAGCTGATTGAGTATAACGTGCGCTTTGGCGATCCGGAATGTCAGGTTCTGATGATGCGCCTGAAGACCGATCTGCTGCCGATTCTGCTTGGCTGCGCTGAAGGGACATTGGATCTGGTGGATGCGGAATGGCACACAGATCCTGCGATCACTGTTGTGATGGCGACCAATGGCTATCCGGGTTCCTATGAGAAGTTGAGCGAGATTAAAGGTCTGGTAGAAGCTGCAGCTGATCCAGACGTAGAGATTTTCCATGCCGGCACCGTGGTTGCTGATGAGAAACTGCTGTCCAATGGTGGCCGTGTTCTGAACATCACAGCGCGGGCGGCGACTGTTTCTCAAGCGCGTGAAAAAGCATATGCGGCTGTTGAGAAGATCGACTGGCCGGGCGGGTTCTACCGCAAAGATATCGGCTGGCGCGCAGTTGAGCGTGAGCAGCAGGACTGATCTGCTCTTTTGCAGGACTAGACATATTTACAAAGGGCGGCTTTTCGAGCCGCTCTTTTTTTGTGCCGACTGAATACAATTGCCAAAAAAAATCCTCCGAAGCGAACTTCGGAGGAGTTATATTTATCTACACTTTCAGTCGGACAACGACAGCCTGTGCCCAACCAACAGATCAAATTGATAAACTACCACAAACAACTGCACGAGGCGAAAAGTTGCCATGCAGGAGCTAAAGTGCAACCTCTAGCAATTTTGATTATGCATAAATGCACAACTCATAACAATGGGGGATTTTCCCTAACGCCTTAAAGTTGCAAAGGTCTAGGGCGAAAGCAACTGAAAGGTCATAGCACGAGCAACTGCATGCGTCCGGTTCGTTACTCGCAGCTTTTTGCAGGCCCGTTTGATGTGATGTTCTACGGTTTTCTCTGAGAGATTCAGGATGTGGGCGATCTCTTTATTTGCCCTCCCTGCCGTCAACCACAGCAGACATTCATGCTCTCTCGGCGTGAACCCGAAGAACTCACTCAGGGTTTCAGGTTCTTGCGCGTAGGTATGGAAAAGTTGCACCGCCCCTTTCAGGATCGGGTACTTTGCCGTCATCTGTGCATCAAAACCGAGCTGTGTCCGTTCACAGGAGGCAAAGCTCGCACCGCCGACTAAATGCTTGTTGGAGCAATCCACCGGGATGGTCACACCGAACTTCAGACCTGCTGAACGGACATCATGGAAGAAGCCTTCATCAATCTTTCCGGTTGGTCTGACGGTATAATCGGTCCAAAGCTGATCGGCTTTCTTGCCGCTGAGCAGATGATCCATACCAGGGTCTTTGAAGTAGTAATGATGGCTGTTGTAATGATCGACCCAATCATCTGCGTGATTGGACAGGCAAATCGGTTGCCGGTCTTCTACACGGCCTTCGATTTTGGGCACGATGATGTAGGCGCCTTTTTCAAAGCCCAGTCTTTCAGCAAAACTGGTAAGCTCTTCCCAGCGGCTTTGCAGGGACGAACAGTTCCATAGATCTTGAGAAAACTGCAGTAGATTTCGATCAAAGCCTGCCGGATAACCCATGGAATAGTTCATCATTTACACCGCAAGATTGGAGCCTTGCTTCATATCAACCAGCCAAGTTGTGCGCTTAACTGCCACCAAATCAATTGATATGTTTGCCCCAGTGCCCATCTATTGTTTATCTATGTTCGTCATTCATGATTATCACGTTATTTCTCTCGGTTTTCAATTGGAAAGCAAGCGAGAGCACCTATATTTTTAATGAGAGTTATTAAAGGATCAGGCTTTCAATGAGTACTCCCAAGATTGGCCTTGCCCTTGGTGGCGGAGGCGCCCGTGGTCTCTCCCATATCCCGGTTTTGCAAGCTCTTGATGACATGGGCATCACACCTCATGCTATTACTGGTACATCCATCGGCGCTTTGATTGGTGCAGGATATGCAGGTGGCGTGAGTGGAGACGCGCTTGAGGCATATACTCTTGAAACACTTGGCGAGTGGAAGAAGGTGCTCAGCAAGCTGGTTGAGGTGAGCATGCCAAAACGCTTTGCAGACCTGCTTGGTGGTAAGTCCAGCATTGGTCAGTTTGATTCCAAACGTGTGCTGGAAGTCTTTGTGGGGGATGTGCTCAAAACCGACTTCTCTGAGCTTTCCATTCCATTTCAAGCCATTGCTGCGGATTACTACAAGGCAGAGGAAGTGCGTTTTTCCGAGGGTAATCTGGTGGATGCTGTCTCAGCCAGTATCGCCATTCCGTTTGTCTTCAGGCCTGTGCACCTAAACGACACGGTGCTCATTGATGGCGGCGTTGTTAACCCGCTGCCTTTTGATGTGCTGCCCAGCGATTGTGACATCGTGATTGCAGTGGATGTTGTGGGCACACCCAAACGAGATGAAAAACGCGGGTTTCCCAGTGCAACGGAAAGCGTGTTTGGTGCGACCCAAATCCTCATGCGGACCATTTCTCAGGAAAAATTGAAAATACGGGCACCTGATCTTTCGATCTTCCCAAACATTAAGCAATATCAAGTGCTTGATTTTTTAAAGGCGCGAGAAATATTGGAGGATAGCGCCGAGCTTCGTGATGAGGTAAAGGTTGAGCTTGACCAAAAGATCGAGAACTACCTAATCTCTTGATAAGAAGAATAGAAAGAAATGGAGTCTGGGTTGTCTATTCTGGACCCTGAGTGGCAAACACCGATTGCTGAAAGCAGAAAACTTCCTCCAGAAGTCCCCATTGCGGTGACGTTGAATGGAGAAGGCTTTGCTGTGTTTATGGCCACGCCCAGAGATCTCGAAGACTTTGCTGTTGGCTTTGCTATCAGCGAGTCGATCGTCTCCTCCATCAATGATGTGCACTCGATCAACCTCAATGAGCATGGTGAGGAAGGCATCAGCGTCAATCTGGATATTGACGATGAGCTGTTCTTCACCGCTTTGAAGCGCAAACGCCTGCTGACAGGAACGTCTGGCTGCGGCCTGTGCGGGCTTGATAGCATTCGTGCCGCCTTACGCGCCCTCACCCCGCTTGCCCAGCAGCCTGCTCCCAAAACCGCGAGCATTGGGGCCATGTTTGAAGCGATGCAATCCAAGCAAAAGCTCAATGGCATTTATGGTGGCGGCTTGCATGCAGCTGCGGTGTGTTGTGGTGATAACATACTGGCAGTGCGCGAAGATATTGGCCGACACAATGCCATGGACAAAGCTCTTGGGGCTGGCGTGCGCAGCGGCGAACCCGTTGATCTGGTCATCACAACGAGCCGGTGCAGCTCTGATCTGGTGCAAAAAGCAGTTAGCGCCCGCGTTGGAACACTTGCAGTCATGGCAACGCCCAGCGATCTGGCTGTCAAATTAGCACAAGAGAATTGTTTAAATCTATTTAGTTGCAACCGTGGATACAGCTTCACACGCTACAGCTAGCGACTCATCAAGTTCGTGGGCGTTCTAAGAGCCTGAGGAGTCCGACGTGTCCGACACTATTATTGCAAAGAAATCAACAGCTCCCGCTGGTGGCTGGGGCGCCGTGTGGAGCTGTGGTCAGGCTCTGTTGCAAAACACGTCGCTTACTTCAGGAATCCAGACAGTTTTAAAAACCAACCAGCCTGACGGTTTTATTGGCCCAGGCTGTGCATGGGTTGACCCTGAAAAAACCTCGTCCATCGAATTTTGTGAAAACGGCGTCAAAGCTGTTGCTGCCGAGATGACGGATAAGAGGATCACAGACTCCTTTTTTCAGGAATACACGGTTTCTGAATTGCAGACCTTCTCCGACATTGACCTTGAGGATCAAGGCCGTCTGACAGCTCCGCTGCGCTACAACAGAATAACTGACCGCTATAACGAAATCAGTTGGGCTGAGGCCTTCAAGGAAATTGGTGCAGAACTGCGGGGCATAAAAGACCCCAAAGAGGTCGTTTTTTATACCTCTGGACATGCAAGTAACGAAGCTGCCTTTCTCTATCAGCTGTTCGGGCGTGTTTATGGCTCCACAAACTTCCCGTCCAGCTCCAATATGTGCCATGAAGCCAGTGGTATTGCGCTTGAAGAAGCGATCGGCAGCGGACTGGCTACGGTTCGTCTGGAAGACTTCTCCAAAGCTGATGCCATCTTTGTTTTTGGCCACAATCCGGGCTCGACTGACCCACGGATGTTGCCGGTGCTACGCGCAGCCACGCAACGCGGCGCGCATGTGGTGTCCTTTAACCCGCTTAAAGAGCGCGGACTGGAGCGTTACGCAGACCCCAAGAACCAGCTGGAGATGATGCGGTTTGGTTCCGCACCTGTTGCGAGCCATTTCTTCACCCCGAAGCTGGGTGGTGACATGGCGGCGGTGCGCGGCATGGTGAAGACCATTCTGGCATGGGACTATGAGCGGATACTCACCCATAGCCATGTTGACCGGGTGTTTATTGAAGAGAATTGCAACGGGTTTGAGAGCTATGAAAAAGCGCTTGAACTGACGCCTTGGAAAGAGATTGAAGACCAGTCTGGCCTCTCCCGCGACGAGATTGAAAGAGCAGCTGCGATTTATGTGCAGGCAGATCGCCCGATCATTACGTGGGGCACAGGGATCAGCCAGCACAAACACTCTGTTGCAACAATCCGCGAGATCATGAACCTATTGTTCATTCGCGGAAACGTTGGCAAGCCGGGGGCTGGAGCCTGCCCGATGCCGGGCCATGCGAACACGCAGGGTATTCGCCGTATGGGCATTACCTCTGACCCTTCAGAGGAGTTTCTGACCTCTTTGCAGCAGGCCTTTGAGTTTGAACCGCCGATGGATGCTGGTGTTGATGCTGTTGAGTCCATCAAGATGATGGATGAGGGCAAGCTGCGGGTCTTCATGAGCCTTGGAGGCAACTTTACCCGCTCTGCGCCGGACACAAACCTGACAGAGGAAGCGATATGCAAATGTCGCCTGACGGTGAGTATTGCAACCAAGCTGAACCGTAGTCATCTGATGACAGGTGCCCTCTCCTATATTCTGCCTAGTCTGGGCCGCACTGAATATGATGACCAGCGTTCAGGTGAGCAGATGGTCACTGTGGAGGATTCACTCTCCAGAATCCACGGATCTGCTGGTGTAAACCCGCCAGCTTCTGATCTTTTGATGTCAGAACCTGCGATTATTGCCGGATTGGCCAGAGCGACCCTTGGCACCAAGGTGGTCAACTGGACGCATTACATAGAGAACTATGATCGCATTCGGGAAAAGATTGAGGAAGTGCTGCCCGAGTTTGCCGGGTTTAACGGCCAGGTGCGCACCCCGGGCGGATTTTATCTGAGTAATCCGATTGCCGACCGAAGATGGGCAACAAAGTCCGGCAAAGCTGAGTTTTCCGGCTACTCGCTTCCGCTTGCGACATCGGCACAGCAAACCGCCAGAGCGCCAAAGCTTACGTTCACCCTGCAGAGCCTTCGCTCCAACGATCAGTTCAACACCACCGTTTACACACTCAATGACCGTTACAGAGGTATCTCTGGCGGACGCAAGGTGGTGTTCATGAACCCAATCGACATGCGACGGGCGGGTGTTTCCAAGGGTGAAAAGGTTGATATCGGAACGGTGAGCGAAGATGGCCGCAATCGGCGTGCCCTCGATTTTCAGGTGGTGCCCTACGACATGCCACAGGGCTGCATCGCCTCATACTTCCCGGAGGTGAATGTCCTTGTACCCGTTTACTCCGTAGGCGACCAATCCGGCACCCCAACGAGCAAGGCTATTCCGGTGTCACTGTCAAAATCTCGTCGTCGGGGGTGATTTTTCTGTTTTGACTGTCAAAGCTTGTTGAACTGCCTATCGAAAGCATGGCTTTGACAATCTGCCCATGCGTCTTTGCAATGGCGTTTCGTAGGAGGAATGAGCGCAATGTGCTCGTTTACCATTCCCCCTACAAGCTTGCTATTGCTTGAATGAGTTAGGCAGTCGCAAGTTTTGAGGTGGAGATGCAATCTCCGAATTATTCAGTTCGGTTCCATTTTTGACCTGCGCAAATGAACATCACGCAGCCCGACACTTTTAGCTGGCTTCCGAGCATGTCCATTTTCCCGTTATAGGTCTTGCCATCAAAAACACGCCAGAATTTTCCATCACGATATTTACCGCCCGGCTTAGGGGTCATATCCCAAAGAATTGTCTTGCCGATATTGCCGTCATTTACTGGTGTCCCATCTTCTTCGAAAAGCCGCAAAAGCGTTCCACACATCTTGTCGCCGCATTGCTCAATTTTGACATGGCTGTATCGGCCTTCATCCAGCCCAGTTTCCCAAACGCCGATTGCCGGATCTGCCGCTAAAGCTATGCTTGACGACATTGTGAGCGCTATCACACTAGAGAGCATGAGAGTTTTCATGTGTGTATTCCCTTTCAAATTTTAGGTTTTTAAAGCGTTGCTGATCGCAAACCTGCGCTTAGGCAAGGGACAGCCCGAGTGGCCTGCCCAATCTCCGAGGTAACTATTCATGGCTTGAAAATTTAAGCTTTGAGAGCTTCAAGAGGTCTCAGTCAGGCCAACTCTGGAGAGCAGCATTTTTCGGGCTCGACTTCCTGAGAGTGGCGGCAAGAAGTTGGTCGAGAACCGTCTGACTAACCCTTGCTCGAGCACGCTTTTGGGATTGGAGAAAGCCTTGAAACCAACCTTGCCTCCCTTGTACCGACCCATGCCACTGTTCCCGACGCCGCCAAAGCCCATGGTGTGCGAACCGGCATGGATGAGGAAGTCATTGACCGTCACGCCGCCAGCGCTTGTTTCAGATAAGATCCGATCAATGCTCGCACGATCATTGCCATGAATGTAGAGGGCCAGAGGTTTCTCTTTGCTATTGATAATTGCAAGGGCATCCTCCAGTGTCCTGTAGCTAAAAACTGGTAAAATAGGGCCGAAGATCTCTTCCTTTGATAGCATCAGGTCAGGCTTGGGGTTGGCCACAAGCGTTAGAGGAAATTTTCGACTCGTGAGATCAGGCAGAGCTTCTCCTTCAGGGATAATCTCACGAATACGAGCACCGCTTTCCCGCGCCTCTTCAATGTAAGAGTTCAACCGCTTAAAAGATGCCTCTTCAACGACAGCGGTATACTGCGGATTTTTCAGCACTGTCGGATAGATAGAGTGGGCCTCTTCTTCCAATAAGTTCAGAAATGTTTCGAACTGGGCTTCGGGCACCAGTGCATAGTCTCCAGCTATACAAACTTGCCCACCATTCATAAGGCGCGTTTTTACTGTTTTGCGCGCTACAGAACGCAAATCAGCATCTTCCATAACCAGCACGGGCGACTTGCCACCAAGTTCAAGAAGGACTGGTGTCAGGTTCTTGGCTGCCGCTGCCATGATGTGACGAGCTGTTGTTGCCCCGCCAGTGAAGACCAGCTTATCCCACGGCAATGATGAGAAGAACTTTGCCAAGTCAACATCACCGGTAACGACAGCAATTTCAGATGGATCAAAGTATTTTGCTACGAGCCTTGTCATCAAAGCTCCGGTTTCAGGCATGATTTCCGGGAAACGCATCATGACCGTGTTGCCCGCAGCAATGGCGTCGATAGCCGGGTCAAAGGCCAGTGTAATTGGTGCATTGAAGGGAGATATGACCCCAACCACGCCCAAAGGCTCATGGAGGATGTAGGAGCGTTGACCCAAGAGGCGCATGAACCCGTCTGATTGACGTTCCGGTTTCATCCAGGCTTTCAAGCTTTTGCGAACGACTTTGACATTTTCAAGCGGTGAATAGACGTCCCCCATGAACGCCACATCAGGATCACGAGTACCGAAATCATTCTGTAACGCCTGCACCATAGCCGGATAATTTTCGCGGAACAGAGACTCAATACGCCCCAACCGGTCCATTCGCGTTTCAAATGAAACTGACTTCGATGAGGCATAGTTTCTTTTTTGCAAGTCAAAGACCTGCTGAACCTGCTCAATTTTATTCATCGGTTGCACCTGACCCTCTTTAATTCCGCCGGAAGTCGTTCTTTATTGACTAGTAAAGGACTGATAGTCTCTTATATAAAAGACCATCGGTTCTTTTCAAGTCAATTATTTTCTCCTGAAGTGCCTAGATTGAGGAATGAAGGAATGTCTCAAACATTCAAACAGAAGTCTGATTGTGTGTTGTTTTCTGAAAACTGGTTGGAAGCTCCCCTGCGCACAGGAGCGGTATTGCCAAGCTCTTCGGAGTTGGCCAGAGCTATGGTCTTTGCCTCTGCCATCAAACCTGGTGCCCGGGTACTTGAAATTGGTCCCGGTACAGGCTGCGTCACGCGTGCTCTGTTGCATGCAGGTGTTGAAGAAAAAGATTTAACGCTGATTGAGTTGTCGAAATCATTTACTGAAGGGTTATCCAGGGACTTCCCAGCAGCTATTTTGTTGCAACAGGATGCTTACCAGACACTCAAAAATCTTTCTCATGGGAAGAAGCAATTTGACGCCGTTGTTTCAAGCCTGCCTCAATTTGTTTATCCGAAAGAAAAACGCGAACAGTTTCGTGATCATTGCCTTGAGGTTCTCAAACCAGGTGGACGATTAGTGCAGTTTACCTATTCAACAATCTCACCTATTCCAAAGCGAAAAGGTGTTCAGGCCATCAGGTCACGACGTGTCTGGAAAAATATCCCTCCTGCAGTCGTATGGGCCTATCAACCTACTTACGCTGCACCCTAAGCTACTTTTTTGAGTGATTGATGGGGTAAGAGCTACATCCCATCAAGGCTTAGGTTAGATTTGGCGATAAAGGCGAGCTATTCGGAGAAACCATGGACTTCAAGCGAGCACGCAAGGATGAGCAGAAAGCTGCTCGACGCGAAAACATCCTCAAAATGGCGAAGGAACTATGCTCTCAAAAGGGCGTGATGAATTGGTCGCTCAACGAACTCGGCAAACACGCAGCGGTAAACAAATCTAATCTTTATCGCTATTTTGGGAGCCGCGAAGAAATCCTTATGACTTTGATGCATGAGGAAATGTGCTTGTTTGTAGATAATTTTCAAAACAATGTTTCTCAACGAACCGTCTCGATTGAGGACCTTAGCAAGATTATAACTGATCAATATTGTGAGCAGCCATTCTTGTGCGAGCTGCTTTGTATTTCCGCATCATTTTTGGAACACAACACCCATTTGGAAGCCATCAAAAAGATCAAGCTGCAAGGCTTGGGGCTTTATGAAAGAGTTGCGACCAATATTGCAGAGGCAATGAATGATAGTAGCAAGGAAGACGGCCAGAAAATTGCTTTCACGTCCGCCCTGCTGGTCTCAGGTTTGTGGCCAATGGCCAGTCCATCAAATCCAATAAGAGAGCTTTCTCAGTTTGAAGGCCTTGAATGGCTCAACCTCTCATTTCGAGATGAGCTATTTGACGCGATCTACACATACATCATCGGACTACAAGCAAAGAAAAGCAGACTGTAGGAAAAACACTTAAAAGCGCGAGAAAGTCGCAGAAAGCGGCCCACACTTTTACGCACCTACAAACGCAACCAATATTGCACCCAGGCTAAGATACCCACGAGTTGGCTCAACTATCCAGCATCTTATGTGTTGGATAGCTCCACTGCTTTCATCTCAGATGCACGCAGGACCTTTCTCGTGCACAAGCGAATGTCATGAGCAGCAATGATGCACCCGAGAAGCTCCGCACTTCGGTCAAGCTTCGCAGAAGGCTTGGGCTGACCTTTCCTTAAAACCACATTAGCAAGAATTAGAATGGACTTATCAGGGGTGAGCCAACCTCTCTGCTCGCAGATTAGATGCGAATTGAACTCCGAGCCAAAACCGCATCCCCTCTTCCTTCCCATGGGGAACATGTTTGGGACCGTGGCACTATTAAAGTTCTCGGGTCAAAAGAGGTGATGTTGACAATTGCCGTTATGTACATAAAGTATAGTTACTATATTTAAGTCATAAAGGGAAAACTATGTCGTTTAATTCGCTGCAGAATACAATCACGATCATGCGCAGGCTCGCAATGGCCTTTGTTGCCTCTTTGGCATTCACGAGTATTGTCTCGGCAGAACCGTTCCAAGAGGTGACTATTGGTGTCCCGGTGCCTTCTCTGGAAGAAGCAGAGGTGTGGTATGCCAAGTTTCTTGGTCCTGATACCGAAGTGATCAGACCAGTCCCAGGCATCGTGGAGTTTAAGGTTGCACCGGGTGTTTGGCTTCAGGTCTTCGAGGCAGATGACGCGCAATCAACTGGCACCATTGTTCGTTTCCTGGTGGACGATATGGCAACTTCGCAACAAGCACGATCTGAAGTGAACATCCACACTGGTGAAGCAATCGAAATACCAGAGGTCGTTACATATTCGGAGTTTGCCGATCCTTCTGGCAATGCTTTAGGTTTCTATGATCTGCCTTGATGGTGCAGCAAGTACGCTGGTGACGTTGGTACCGGCGTACTTTTCAGAGTTAAACCACTTTAGATTCCGTCGATTTCAGCGAAGTCTATGAGTTTGTGCATGTAGGGTAAGAGGTCCAGATTTTTGCTGGCCACCCAGTTGTCGTCGTAAAGAGTGTCCAGATAACGCTCTCCGCTGTCGCAGATGAGGGTGACAATGGAGCCTTCCTGATCGTTTTCCATCATCTCCTTGGCCAATGCGAGCGCACCATACAGGTTTGTGCCTGTTGAGCCGCCACATTTGCGTAGGATTACCCCTTCCAGCCATCTGATTGTCGCGATACTCGCTGCATCCGGGATGTCGATCATTCTGTCAATCACATCCGGCATGAAGGAGGGCTCTACTCGTGGTCTGCCGATCCCCTCAATCAGTGAGGGTTTGTTCCTGACGATGCTTTTGTCTCTGTTTCTGTAGTACTCATGAAACACGGAGTTCTCGGGATCTACGACACAGAGCTGTGTTTTGGGGTAATCCTGCGTGTGCAGCCGAATGTATCGGCCAATGGTGGCTGTTGTCCCGCCTGTTCCGGCACTCATAACAATCCATTTGGGTGCGGGGAAGCGTTCCAGCTCCATTTGGGAGAACAGACTCTGGGCTATGTTGTTGTTACCGCGCCAATCTGTTGCCCGCTCCGCATAGGTGAACTGGTCCACGTAATGGCCGCCCAGTCCTTTTGCCAATCGCGCCGCTTCCTTGTAGATCTGATAGGGTTCGACCAGATGCACCTCACCGCCCAGCGCTTCGATCTCCCTTATCTTCCCCGTCGCTGTGGCCTTGGGAGCGATTGCGACAAAGGGGTTTCCGATCAGCCGTGCAAAATACGCTTCTGAGATCGCGGTTGAACCTGAGGAGGATTCTACGATTGGTGTCCCTTCCCTGATCCAGCCATTACAGATGCCGTATAAGAAGAGCGAGCGTGCCAACCTGTGCTTGAGGCTTCCGCTTGGGTGGGTGCTTTCGTCTTTCAGGTAAAGATCAATCCCCGCCTTGGTGAGCTTGGGAATGTTCAGCTTGATGAGGTGTGTGTCAGCCGAGCGGTTGTAATCCGCCTCAATGTTCTGGATCGCCTGCAGCGCCCATGCTCTGCTAGAGGGGTTTCTGTGGTTGGTATGGCTGTTGAACTCCAGCATGAAAACACCTGACTTGCCGTTGCTTCAGCGCGCCCTGCTCGCGGCGAGCTTCTTTGAGGCAAGTATAGCTGGCGCCTGGATCGCAGCATGGGCGGATCGCTGCTGTATAAAACAGAGGGTAAAGCGGCTGGTGAAAATGAGAGGGTTTTGAACGAGCAAGGCCCACCGGAGCGGGCCTTACATGCTTTGCTTAGAGAGAAGCGATATTGCCTCAGCTTGCCAGTGCCGGGATCATGCCTATAACGCCTTCAGCGAGCATGCCCATGGCGATTGCGGCGAGCACCATGCCCATGAGGCGGGTTACGACGCCCATACCTGACTCGCCGAGCTTGTTTGCAATGGGTTTTGAAACAGAGAACAAGAGACCGGTGAACAGCGCAAGCCCAACCGCTGCGATGGATAGGTCAATCTTGGCCCAGATCCCAGAATGACGCTCAGCGGCAACAATGGCTGTTGCAATGGCGCCTGGTCCGGCAACAATTGGAATGGCAAGTGGGACGACGGCGATGTGGTTCTGCTCTGCTGCGGAGGCTGCTTCCTGCGAGGTTTGGCGGTGGCTGTTGTCACTGCGCAGCATGGAGAGGGCGATCAGTAGGACAATCACGCCGCCAGCAGCGCGTAGTTCATGGACGGTTATGCCGAAGAACTTGAGAAGAATGCCACCTGTCCAGGTGACGGTGAGGAGCGTCAGGGCGATTGCGCCTGCGCAGGTCCACGCGATGCGCCGTGCAGTGGCGGCATCCCTGTCGGCGGTCATACCCGCGAAAACGCCCGTGTTTCCAATGGGGTTCATCATGGAGAAAAGCGCAGCAATGTAGGTGATCAGAGCCGTTTCGGTCATTATATTCTTTCTGTTGTTCGCTTTGCACGTAGGGGGGATATTGAGCAAAGCATGCAACATACTGATCGCCGTAAAAGCATACAACTTAAAGGATTTTAATAGTTGCAGGATCTTGTAATCGAGGAAGTGTTAGCTGTGGCTGGCTTTGGAGGCCCAGTATTGGGCTCTGTATTGTGAGGGTGTCAGGCCGAAGTATTTTTTGAAGATGTTGGTGAAGGATGAAGCGTTTTCATAGCCAATCTGGAAGGCGATGGTTGCGATGGATTGGTCTGTTGATCTGAGCAGGGTCAGAGCTTTGTCCAGACGCATCTCCAGCTGGAGTTGTTTTGGGGATTTGCCGTAGGAGGCTTTGAGTTTCTTTTGCAGGCTGCTGACTGAATAGCCGCCCTCTTTCGCGATATCCGAGATCTTGTTGTGAGTGGGCAGCTGTTCTTTTACGCTCTGCAATCGCTGTGTGATTGCGTTTTGATCTATGAAATCTGTGGTTCGACCTGTTGCCAGTTCAAGGGCTGTGTTTAAGATGGAGGCAGCGCCGTTTGCGTCTACTTCAAACGTGTCTGTGAGCGAGGCGACGAAGTTGAGGTACTTCAGTGCGAGCGGTGAGAGCTCCTGATGGCTGTCGCTTGCGTGGCGGAAGAACTGAGAGATGGCTGCTCTGTCGCTGACGTCGATGATCAGGAAGCGGCTGCCGGATGTGGTTTCGCTGTCGTGCAGGGTTTCTGGCGCGATGAGGCCGACGGAACCGACTGTCAGTTGCTTGAAGTGACCGCCAATTTCAATGTGCATTTCGCCCTGTAACGGAACAACAGCCTGCGCGAATGCGTGGTGGTGTCCGAGTTCCAGCCGGTCATATTCACGGATGACAGCTTGATAGGGCATGACTTCGTTCCAGATCTCCACTCTTGGTCCAAAAGCTTGTTTAAGAGGACTGCTTGCTCAGGGATACCGCGGTCTTTCGAAAATCTCAAAAAGAAAATCTATTTCCTGTTTTGCCTAATTCTAATATGCAAGAAATGGGGCAGGATCTGGTCGGTTTCGTTGGAACCTCCAGCGATGTGATGGCCTCAGTCTTCAAGCGGAATTTTAAATGTTACAGAACCAAACAGCTGGCAAGGTCAGCGCTGCGACTTCCATCGGGAGTATCTCCATTGTTTTATGGGGCACGCTTGCTGTGCTGACCAAACTGACCGGTGATCAGTTTCCGCCGTTCCAGCTGCTGGCCATGACGTTTACGGTGGCGACGCTCACACTCTCTGGCAAGCTGTTGACAGGAAAAGCTGATGTGCGTTCCGCCTTCAAGCTGCCTCTGTCCGGCTGGTTGCTCGGTGTTGGAGGCTTGTTTGGGTTCCATGCGCTGTACTTTGTTGCTTTGCAGAATGCGCCTGCTGTTGAAGCGGGACTGATTGCCTACATCTGGCCGCTGCTCATTGTGTTGTTCTCTGCCCTGTTGCCGGGAGAGACCATTACAAGGTGGCATGTTGGCGGCGCTCTTGTCGCTCTTGCTGGGTATTGGGTTTTGCTTGGCTGGGACAATTCTGCAGGCAATCTGCAGTGGGAGTACGTTGTTGGCTATGTGGCGGCGGCGGGTTGTGCGTTGATCTGGTCCAGCTATTCTGTTTTGAGCCGACTGATCAAGACCACCTCTTCCGATGCGGTGATCGGCTATTGTGCTTTAACTGCCGTGTTTGGCTGGCTCGCGCATTTCCTCTGGGAGACCACAGCCGTTCCTCAGGACCTCACCCAAATCATCGCTGTGATTGGTCTGGGGTTAGGACCAGTGGGCATTGCCTTTTACACGTGGGACTTTGGCGTGAAGCACGGCAACGTTCAGCTGCTCGGCGTCCTCGCTTATGGCGCGCCCTTAATCTCGACGCTTCTGCTGATCGCGTTTGGAGAAGGCACCCTTGCCGCTAACATCGTAATCGCAGCACTGGCGATTGCAGGCGGGTCCTTGATTGCAGCGAAGAGGGCAGGTTAGAAGCAAGCCACACCACTAAGTAGTTTATTTATCTGTTTGAGCAAAAATTGAGACCCACAAAATGCACTCAAAGCTAATTGAAGAAGATCAAGCAGTTAGAGATGTACCCAAAGACGTATTTTGTTATGCAAGACCCGATCTTTGGAAACCTCAGATCTGGTCAATTTTCGATGATGTTTTGGACCAAGGTGTGATTGATGAGTTCCTTCAATATCCTCCAGAAGAGTTCGATGAAGACTTATTCTGGTTAGATGAAATTGTTTTAGAGACAAAAAATCGTTTTATATCGATGAAGAAGCTTGCTGGTGAACGCTTAGCACATCAGTATCGTGCCCTTCGCGCAGCACATGGAACTCGTACCAGCAATATCGAGAGCTTCTATCGTAGTGGCTTACATCGTTTATGTTCAGATGAAATGGATCAAATCGCTTCTGACTTACTTGTCAGGCCAGACCACCCGAGTACAACTCAAAAATTATTAAATGATGCGATATGTGAAGTTAATGCGAAAGGCACGGGTGGGAGAGACGGTTTCTTGTACTTATGTACAGACGAGCGCGAGCTAATTGATAGGGCAGGCCACTACTTAATCTATGGCAGCGAGTATCTCTATAATCTTGCTATTCGTGCCATGGACACTTGGAGTGCGCAACGCTTTCTAAAGTCCATTGGCATTCCCACCATGATTGTGTGCGATATTCCTTTTGCAGATATCCCGACATACCAGCAAGAATACTTCGCCACTAAATGCATTGAACGCATGTTCTGTGACTTGCTAGGTCAAAGTATTTCATTCGGACATTCACCAGCAATAATATTGCAGCAAGACTTATTGCCTGAACACATTGTTGGGCATTATCATCCTTCGCTGATATCTGACCCTTTTAATAGGCACTTTCCCTATAATTTTGAAGCTAGTTCATGACAGTAAATAAACATTTCGATCTCCTACATCCTTAGATTGTGCTTGAGTATAACCAATACGGTTTAAGCAACCCAACACCTCAATCCCGCTTCCCCTGAAAGAAGGTTTTGAGCATGGCGGCTGAATCTGTTTCGGCCAGGCCGGAGTAGACGTCGGGGGTGTGGTGGCAGGTTGGGGAGGAGTAGAAGCGGACGCCGTGGTCAACGCCGCCGCCTTTGGCATCCCCTGCCCCATAATAGAGCCTGCGGATGCGGGCGAAGGAGATGGCCGCGGCACACATTGGGCATGGTTCCAGCGTGACGTAGAGGTCACAGCCTTCCAACCGCTGAGAGCTGAGCTGCTTTCCGGCTTCGCGAATGGCCAGCACTTCTGCATGTGCAGTGGGGTCATTCATCTCCAGTGTGCGGTTGCCCGCAGAGGATAAGACACTTCCATCTTTTACAACAACACAGCCAATGGGGACTTCGCCGCGCATTTCTGCTACGCGCGCTTCCTCCAATGCCAGATCCATAAAAGTAGAGTTCAATGTGGGCGTCTTCATGGGGGCCAAGCTAGTGCCTATTGCTAAAAAGTGGAAGCAGGTTTTGGATAAAGACACGCAAAAACAAGAGATAAAGCGGTTTAACAAGCGCCAGCCCTATGCAAAGCGCAAATGTCCAGATCACTCAAGCTGTCATCATTTATGAAAGTGTCAGGTGAGTCTGAGCCAACAAAATCAGAAAAAAATTCGAGAGTCTGCTTTTGCCCCTTTGCCAACTGGCGCCTCTTAGGTTATGACCGGGATAGAGCACGCCCGCGTCTTGAATGCATCCACGCGTCGCGCTCCGTTTTCTTTTTATGAGTGAATTCTTATCGTCTGGTTCTCTGTAATCAAACGGAACGCGCTCTAACGACATTCGAATATTGTGTGGCATCTGGCAGACTGCTGGGCAGCCAAGGCGGTGACGCCTATGCGAGCTCATCCAGTGTATCTGATCAGAGTGTAGAAAGTTAAAGGCCCCGGTTCGCCGGGCAAGAGCCAATGAAAAACAGCGGTAAAAAACCATCTAGCTCCCCCCGCAAATCTGGCGAGCAGACCAAAAAATCCTCCGGCGACAAAAAACCAAAACAGACAGTCACCGTTGCAGGCGAACGTATTGCCAAGGCAATGGCACGTGCTGGTCTGTGCTCTCGCCGTGATGCAGAAACATGGATTGAAGCTGGCCGTGTCAGCGTCAACGGCACCGTGCTGGAAACACCAGCTTTTACCGTTACCCAAAAAGACAAGGTTGTCGTTGATGGCAAACCTCTGCCAACCCGTGAGCGGACGCGCCTCTGGCTGTTCCACAAACCACGTGGCACGGTAACCACGAATAAAGACCCTGAGGGTCGTAAAACTGTTTTTGACATCCTGCCTGCTGACATGCCACGCGTTGTGACTGTTGGCCGCCTGGACATCAACACCGAAGGTCTGCTGCTGCTGACCAATGATGGTGGCCTTTCCCGCGTGATTGAATTGCCTGCAACTGGCTGGCTGCGCCGCTACCGCGTGCGTGCCTACGGCAAGGTGACTCAAGAGCAGCTGGATGCCCTGAAAGACGGTGTTGCCATTGACGGTGTTCTTTATGGCGCTATTGAAGCGACACTGGACACTGAAAAAGGCGACAACGTTTGGCTGACCATTGGCCTGCGTGAAGGCAAGAACCGCGAAGTTAAGCGGATTCTTGAGCATCTTGACCTTTCCGTGAACCGCCTGATCCGCATTTCCTTTGGTCCGTTCCAGCTGGGCGACCTTGGTGACAGTGAACTGCAGGAAATCCGTGGCCGTGTGCTTCAAGACCAGCTGGGCGAACGCCTTGTTACTGAAGCTGACCTGGACTTTGACGCTCCTATCGTCAACCAGATGGATACCCGGACCAGCAAACAAGCCGAACTGAAGAAGAGAAAGAAATCTTCCGGTGGCGCTGGCGGTGGCTGGATCAGCGCAAAAGATGCTGCTGCTGTTCTTGCTAAGAACAAGAGTAAGCCACTGCGCCATGGCAGCGACCAGAAAGATAGTGGTGGTGAACGCTCTGAACAGAACCCGTTTGGTGACCGTAAGCGCGTTGGTGTGAAACCAACCTTTGGTGACCGCAAGCCTTCTGAAGACCGTGGTGAGCGTAAATCCTTTGGCGACCGTGATCGCGGTGATCGTAAGCCATTCGGCGATCGTGATCGTGGTGAACGCAAGTCATTCGGTGATCGTGACCGTGGCGATCGCAAGCCATTTGGTGATCGTGACCGCGGCGACCGCAAATCATTCGGCGATCGTGACCGTCAGGCTGGACCTTCCCGCTTTGGCAGCAACGAGCGTGGTGGCTACAGCAAGCCGCGCCGCGTGTTCAGCGCAGACGGCAGCGTAGATACATACACTCCAAGTTTTGACGAGGACGAAGGCAGAAGCGCTGCTAAGCGTAAGCCGGAAGAGCGTCGTTTTGGCACCCGCACCAAGCGCGGTGATTTCGATCTGGCTCATGGCGGTACAAAACGCTCAGCTGAGGCAGATGCTCCAAAACGTGACGGTCGTCGTGATGGTGGCTTTAACCCAGCAGACAACGCCGGTTATTCTGGCGATACCGGCCCAACACCGGGTGAGCGCCGCTTCTCCAACCGTCGCTCCCGCGATGATGCGCCTTCTGATGAAAAGCGTGGTGGCTTCAATAAGGGACCACGCGGCGATAAGCGCGAAGGCGGTCGTGACGGTGGTCGCGATGGTGATAAGCGCGGCTTCAGCAAAGGCCCTCGTGACGGCGGTCGTGATGGCGAAAAGCGCGGTTTCAGCAAAGGTCCTCGTGAAGGGGGCCGTGACGGTGAAAAGCGCGGTTTCAGCAAAAGCCCTCGTGAGGGTGGCCGCGATGGCGAAAAGCGCAGCTTCAGCAAAGGCCCTCGTGAAGGTGGACGTGACGGCGAAAAGCGCGGTTTCAGCAAAGGTCCTCGTGAGGGTGGCCGCGATGGCGAAAAGCGCGGTTTCAGCAAAGGTCCGCGTGAAGGCGGTCGTGATGGCGAAAAACGCGGCTTCAGCAAAGGTCCTCGTGAAGGTGGCCGCGATGGTGGCAAGCCAAGCTTCAGCAAAGGCCCACGTGGCGGCGGCAAGAGCTTTGGCGGCGATAAAGCGCGTGGTGGTCGCCCGGGTGGTGATCGCTCTGGCGCACCTCGTGGAAACAAAGGCGGCAGAAAATCGTGAGAATTGTTGCTGGACGCTTTCGGGGAACTGCTCTCGCTACGCCCAAGACACAAAATACACGGCCTACCAGTGACCGGATGAGAGAGACCATTTTTAATGTGCTCGCTCATTCCTATGACAACCCGGTTCAGGATGCACGCGTTCTGGACCTGTTTGCAGGGACCGGCGCTCTTGGTCTGGAAGCGATGAGCCGTGGTGGCAAGTACTGCGTCTTTGTTGAAGAGGCAGTTGAGCCGCGTGGTCTGATCCGCCGGAATGTGGAGACCACCGGATTGATGGGCGCCACAAAGATTTTGCGGCGTGATGCAACATCTTTAGGGGAAGCGGGAACGATTGCCCCGTTCGACCTGGTGTTTCTGGATCCGCCCTACCGCAACGAGCTGGGCGAGAAGGCTCTGTCCAGTGCAGTGGCTGGTGGTTGGCTCAATGAGGGCGCACTTTGCATCTGGGAAGAAGATACGAGTGTTTCTCCAGTGATCCCTGATGGGTTTGAAGGGCTGGATGTGCGCCATGCGGGCGACAGCCAGATCCTCATTCTCCGCTACAACGGCGTGTAGCTCAGAGCGACCCTATATATAAAGAGTAGATGAAGGCCTTTCCGATGTGGTTTCGGGAAGGCCTTTTTTTTGTTGCCCTCCCCTCTTCACGCTGAGTGGACTGCTGCTGTGCCATGTGAATGGGCTAGCTGATGGCGCGGGAGGACAAGGACTGCTAGGCAGAGGCGAGCTTGGGGTCTTCAGCCCGAACTGATTGAAGCGGGTCGTTGCTGTCCGGTGTGGGTGGGCTGGAGGATGCATTGGCCGTCTGCCTCCTGAAAAACAGAGATTTGCGGGATTGAGGTTCACAGTTCGCATAGCAGCGCGTCAGTCCTCAAAAGAACGCAAACTTCCCCAAAACAACGCAAAATTCGAATACTTGTAAATATTATCACTATACTTATCATGGAGTATCACAGCTCCCTGATACAGACTCCATTTGTGTCTATGATTCGAATGACGCAACTTGCATAGGAAAAGGGCTCGCAAATCTGCGTAATGATTTTTTAACGAACAATAACAAGGACTTAATTCGATAGAGAGCACCCCTGAAATGCGTTTGTTACATCTACCTAGTTTGGGATAAAAGCGTTGCAGGAATGAAACAGCGGTTTCGATTAGCTTGATAACTCTAGGTTATTTTTAGAGTTATTATTGCATCAACAAGCATGTGCTGGCATCAATTGCTGCAGGGAATTCGCGTACACAACAATAAAAGTAGCTTTGCTTAGGCAGCATTTGGGCCGCCTTAAGTAGTTTTGTCAATAAACCTTGTTTGAGGAGTGGGTTTCTACCCGATTTAGGAGTCGAATTATGCGCCACTTTACAACTAGCGCCGCAGCAGCGCTTATGATGAGTGCCACTCCGGTCCTTGCAGCCGATCTTCCCGTTGCACCGGAGCCCGTAGAATATGTCCAGATTTGTGACGCCTACGGTACTGGATATTTTTATATTCCAGGCACTGATACCTGTTTGAGAATTCGCGGTCGTGTTCGTGCAGAATACCGTTTCAACAACTTTGGGGCGGCCCCAAGCGACTGGTCTGAGCGGACAAGAAATTCAACATCCACTCGTGCACGTGGCTACCTCCGCATGGACGCCCGAACTCAAACAGAATACGGCTTGCTTCGTGCTTACATTGATTTGTTCGGAACAGTCGACACACCTGGCTTTATTCAGGATGACAGCTCTGTTCCTAACGTGAACAACCCAGTCGGCTCTTTTGGGGTTGAACAGGACAACACTGTTATGACGCTTGATTATGCGTTCGTACAGTTTGGCGGCATGACCATTGGTCGTGCACAGTCCTTCTATGACTTCTGGACCGGTTATGCCTACGGTGCGATCACCACCGTTGCGTACTCTGACCAAAACCTCTGGCTTGCTGGTTATACCTTCGATTTGGGTAACGGCTTGTCCACCAGCTGGTCTGTGGAAGACAGAACAGCTCGCCAGCAGAACCTCTTTACTGGTGAATATCTTGACTCAACCGGGTTTAACCAAGGCTACGGTGGCATGCGCTTCCCTGACCTTGTTGCTAACATCCGACTTGATCAGGGTTGGGGTTCCGCACAGATCATGGGTGCTCTAACTGAGATCCGTTATCTTGAATCTTACCCTTCTGGGTTGCTCGGCTGGGCCGTTGGTGGTGGTTTTGAATTTGACCTACCATTCTTCACTAGCACGCTCTCCGGTTTCCAGGGTGTTGTTCAGGCAACCTTCTCACAGGGTGCGCTTGGTTACGTAAACAGTGACTGGCAGAACGTAGTCTGGGATGCGACCTCACTTACAGATGGTGAAGACGGAATTGCAACCGGTTGGTCCATTGCATGGGGTTTCCAAGCTGACTTCTCTCCTGAGTGGAACGCAGCAATTCAGGCTTCTTTTGCTAACGCTCGCTCCAAGTTCCTTTGGAACCAAAACCAGTGGGATGTTGTCGGTAAGGTTGGCTGGACACCAGTTAGCGGCTTCGAAATCGGTACTGAAGTTGCCTATCGAAACGTAGCGAATGGGAACCTTTACCCCGATAACTCTACTAACGGCGGTAACCCAACTCGCCCACTCGGCCAACAGGATATCATCTCAGTCCTGCTCCGTGTTCAACGGGACTTCTGAGGCCACATGTCAGAACCCATCGATTGCCTAGTGTAATCGAGAATACGAACTGGAAGAGGCGGATCATTGATCCGCCTCTTCTGGTTTTTGTCGTATAAATTATTGGCGACCAAACAAGCGTTCGATATCGGAGAGCTTCAGCTCAATCCATGTTGGTCTGCCGTGATTGCATTGTCCTGACTTTGGCGTTGCTTCCATATCGCGAAGTAGATTGTCCATCTCTTCAGGACGCATTCTTCGCCCTGCTCTGATTGATCCATGACATGCCATTGTTGCAGCCACCAGATCCAACTTCTCTCTGATGCGGGTTGAGCTGTCGAACTCCGCAAAGTCGTCAGCAAGATCTTGCACAAGCGCTTTGATGTTAAGGCGTTTGAGCATGGATGGTGTTTCTCGCACTGCAATTGCGCCCGGCCCGAAACGCTCCAGAACAAGGCCAACTTCTTCAAGCTCAGGCGCACGCTCTTCCAGTCGTGCGACATCCTCTTCAGGGAGATCGACAATTTCCGGAATGAGGAGCATCTGCCGAGACACATTGCGCTTCGACAAGTCCTCTTTCAGCTGTTCATAAACAAGCCGCTCATGGGCTGCGTGCTGATCTACAATGACCAACCCGTCTTTGGTTTGCGACACAATGTAAGTTTCGTGGATTTGCGCTCTGGCGGCACCAAGCGGGAAGTTTTCTCGGTCTTCCGGTAACTGATGTCCGTGCGCTCGCGAGTCTGCGGATGGCGCGTCGACCAGTTTATAGGCCTGTGTGCCCTGCTCGTTCGCTGGCAACTGCGACTGATCCATTTGTGCTGAATATGGTGCATTGGCTTCCATCAGACCCAACTGCATTTCACTGGATCCAACTTCCGGGATATCTGCAGCACTCCACACACCTGCTGGACCTTCTTCTGGTCGATAGGACGATTGTTGCCATGAATAGTTTTGAGGGGCTTCTCTATTGCCTTGCTGCGTATGTATAGATGCGCCTGAATGAACATTGAAGCCTGCGCTTTGCCCCATTGGGCGGATGGCGTTGATTGCAGATTGGGTGTTTGCGGTGGATGCTCTAAAGCCAGACTGAACGAAGGCATTCTTCAGTGCACCGATCATCAATCCACGAACCAGCTGACCATCTCGGAAGCGTACGTCTGCCTTTGCTGGATGTACGTTTACATCCACTTGGTGAGGGTCAAGATCAATGTTGAGCACTACAATCGGGTGGCGATCACGAGATAGCACGTCTGAGTATGCTGCTTTCAGGGAGCCCAGGAGCAATTTGTCTCTGACTGGGCGGCCATTTACGAAGAAAAACTGGTGCTGTGAGTTGGCGCGGTGGAAGGTCGGCAGGCCTGCATATCCGTACAGATGTACTCCTTCCCTCAGCGCCTCAATCTCCATAGCGTTCTTTGTAAACTCAGCGCCCAGTATTTGTCCGATCCGAGCGAGATCTGCGTCATCTCCTGTACAAGCTGGCAGTTCCAGCTGCCGGCGGTCTGATCCAGAGAGCGTGAATCTGACAGTTGGGTTTGCAAGAGCTATGCGTTTGATGATTTCCGTGATCGCGGTTGCTTCAGCACGGTCGGACTTCAGGAACTTCAGACGGGCGGGCACCGAGAAGAAGATATCTTTCACTTCTACGCGTGTTCCGGAGTTCAATGCAGCTGGTTCAATATCATTGTCCTGGCCGCCTTCAACTTCGATTTTCCAGGCGTGAGGTTCCGAGGCATGGCGTGTGGTTATTTCCAGACGTGAGATCGCGCCAATGGATGGCAGCGCTTCTCCACGAAAACCCATAGTCCGGATGTCCATGAGATCATCTTCAGGCAGTTTAGATGTGCAATGGCGGCGGACGGCGAGCTGAAGATCTTCCTTCGTCATGCCAGCACCATTGTCTGTGATGCGCAGCAGGCTTTTACCACCGGTCGCGGTGACGATCTCGATGCGCGTAGCACCAGCATCAACTGCGTTTTCAACCAGCTCTTTGACGACACTTGCAGGCCGCTCGATCACTTCACCAGCGGCAATTCTGTTAATTGTCGTATCGCTAAGTTGTCTTACCGCCATAACCGCTCCGTCTCAAAGATTGTTCTGCATATACATGGCGCATCCAAATCATATTTGTGACAGAGATTTGCGTTCAATATCAATGCAAGATGAGCAGTGATTATATCTACTTGTCGTCACCACCTGCTCAGGCTATGAGGATTTGGCTCAACTCTACTCTTTTTTCAAGAGCGTATCCAAGTTTCCTCCAAGAGAACATCATATGAAGCAGCAATCCCCCATCACTGGCCTCAGCCAGATTGCAGATCAGTTCAACGGCATTCTATGTGATGTCTGGGGTGTTTTACATAATGGCGTGAGTGCTTTTCCGGCAGCAATTGAGGCTCTTGAGACCTATAAGACGCGTTGTGGCAAGCCTGTTGTTTTGATTACCAACGCACCGCGCCCGTCTCATGAGATTGAACAGCATCTTCGTAGCTTGGGTGTTCCGCAAGCCTGTTATGACTCGATTGTTTCATCAGGTGATGTTGTTCAGGCTGATCTGCGCGCCATAGATCACGCAAAAGTCTATCATATTGGCCCCAAAAAGAATCATAGCCTGTTTCATGGTGCAAGTTTTGACTTTGTGGAGCCAAATGCTGCGGACATTATCGTCTGTTCAGGTTTGAATGACAGGCGCGTCGAAGAGCCTGAAGATTATCGTTCTCATTTTGAAGACTTATTGAAGCTGGACCTGCCACTCATCTGCGCTAATCCAGACATTGTTGCTGAACAAGGCGACAAGTTGGTCTGGTGTGGAGGCGCACTCGCAAAGCTTTATGAGGAGATGGGTGGCCGCGTCATCATTACGGGCAAGCCTTTTCATCCGATCTACGATATGGCGCGGGCAGAGCTGAATGTGCACGCAGGCAGAGCGCTTGAAAAAACTGAAATTCTGGCAATTGGTGACGGTTTACCGACTGATATCAAAGGTGCAAATGCCCAGGGCATCCACGCGTTGTTTTTAACGGAAGGTATTCATGCAGCGGATCTGACAGGGGATGCTGAAGCCGTTGAAAGCATGCTTAAGGCAGAAGGCCTGCATGTGCACAGTTTTATGGGGCGCCTGAGCTGGTAAGACCAAAGCAGTTTGCACCATTTCAGGTCAACAAACTGCTTTTAGATTTCTTGTTGGTGGGCAGTGCCCACTGACAAATTGATCGCAAGTAAAATCAGGCGAACAGCTTGTCGATATCGTCCTGCTGCACATCACCGAGCATAGCATCAATCTCATCCTGAGAGACACCTTCACCCTTGTGCTGCGGGCCATGGAGGATCAGCTCACGCTTGCGGCGCTCTTCATCCGTTTCTTCCCCGCCCTGTTCGTTATGAGCTTCTTGCTCAAGGCGTAAACGTTCGACGAAGTTGGAAACACGCTCATCAATCGTATTCAGGGTGCTGACAACTTTAGAAATGCGTTGTCCAGTAATATCCTGAAACGCGCAGGCCTGAAAAATCTCCATAACCTGATTGTTGACGGTGTCCTGATAGGCTTGAATGTCCTCAGGATCAGCTGCCATGATGGCTTCAGCTGCTTCCATGATTGAATGTGTTGCTTCCTCTGTTGAAGAAACAATAGCATCCAGCTCCCGACCAGCGTCAGGGATATGATTATCTCTCATATCTGCGACACGAAGCTTACTGATTTCGGCTTTCATCCGTGCAATTTCCGCGCCGATTTCTGCCAGTTCCACGGTCACTGCAGGTTGGATGTGTTCAATGATGTCCCCCATTGAACCTGTCATAACCTCTGCAAGGCCCATCACATCAGTTAGTGTGACTTCGCTAGATTTCTCACGGCTTTCTTCCAGAAAATCGATGAGTTGCTGAATATCAATTTTGGTCAAAACACTTCCCTTTGCCTGTGTAGGGAACGTCTCCTCCAGCAGGCAAAATCGCCTGCCGGGTCAGAGCTCTACCCGACCTTGTAACCGGTCAGTTGGGTGCACAGAAGGGTTGGGGCGCTCTCGTTATCGCGTCCTCACCCCAGCCCATATTCTTCAATTGTGCGCAAAGCAAATTAGTCGGCGAATACCGCTTCGATTTTGCCTTTAAGAGTTTGCGCGTTAAACGGCTTAACGATGTAGTTGTTAACCCCTGCCTTTTTGGCAGCGATTACGTTTTCCGTTTTAGACTCAGCCGTCACCATGATGAATGGCGTCTTACACAGAGCAGCATCCTGTCTGACCTGCTTGAGCAGCTCGTAGCCAGTCATAGGTTCCATGTTCCAATCCGAGATCACCAGGCCGTAGCGGCGCTGCTTCATTTTCTCGTAGGCCTCAGTGCCATCAGCCGCATCATCGATGTCCGTAAAGCCAAGTTGCTTCAACAAGTTCCGAATGATTCGAATCATGGTCTTATAATCATCGACAACCAGAATTGGCATCTGAAGATCAAGGGCCATGTACAACTCCATATTCTCAAGAGGCTGTCGTTGCCTCTCTGCTATACTCACGGCGACCACGACATTGTTCGGTCACACTGGACGCAGGTGTCCTTCCAAATAAAAGGGGTCCCCACCAATTCAACTTCGCGAAATTAACCGCCCTACGTTATAGTTAGGTTAATTTCTCCAATACGATTTCAATAATGCTAAAAGCCTAATTGTTTTTTAGAGGCCCGCTTACTAGCGTTTCCGCGCGTTTTACCGGCAATATTGCCTGTGGTTAATTCGAGGAAACACTATGCTCAGCCTTCGTCCACTCGCTTATGAAGACCTTTCAGTCGGCATGACCGAAGTTTTCGTAAAGCACGTCAGCTCTCAAGACATCGTAGGATTCGCAGAGGTTTCCGGTGACAGAAACCCAATCCATTTGTCGGAGCATTTTGCAGCAAAGACCCCTTTCAAAACTCGTATTGCGCACGGTCTTTACACTGCGAGCCTTATCTCAGCCGTACTTGGAACGCGATTACCGGGCCCAGGTGCAATTTATTTGTCTCAATCTTTAAATTTTCGCGCGCCTGTGTATATCGGCGACGATATTGAGGTGCGCGTGAGCGTTGCAGAGCTGATCGACAAAGGCAATCGCGCCCGGTTGGATTGCCAATGTCTGGTCGAAGGCAAGGTGGTTTTGGAGGGAGAAGCGATGGTCAAAGTCCCTGCTCGCGCCGACATGGATATTCCGCTTTAAGCTGAAATTCCTGCACAGGACTTGAAGTTTCTTGTGTCCGGCCCGGCAAACTCCATCTCAAGAGCTTGACGGGGCGGACTTCTCACGGCACCGTCTCGCAAAATTCCAGATGTTTGGAGTATGCTGCGCTCTACGCATTCGCGCGTCAGACTCTGAATCTCTCTATTCACGCGTATTTTAATCCGAAAACCGGAGCCACTTTTCGGTAATACGCTCAAGCGGGAAGTACAGTTCATGGGTGAGCCGATCAAACAGGCGCATTCTTTTCAGCATATTACTGACCTTGCGCAGTTTCCCGACAAACTGCGCGGCGGCGTTGTTGCTATTGGGAATTTTGATGGTGTTCATCGCGGACATCGGGCTGTCCTTGATTTAGCGCGTGATGAAGCTGCAAAGCGCGGTGTTCCGGCCCTCGCCATGACGTTTGAACCACACCCACGCACCTTTTTCCGGCCTGATCAGCCTGTATTTCGTTTGACGCCTGCACATGTCAAAGCAGAGATCTTTGAAGCGGAACATCTGGATGGCGTGATCGAACTGCCCTTTACAAAAGAGTTTGGCGGCATGGCCGCTGAAGATTTTGTGAAAGACATTCTGGTTGGCCGCCTTGGCATTTCCCAGAGCATCACTGGCTATGACTTCCACTTTGGGAAGGGGCGTCAAGGAACTCCTGAATTTCTTGAGCAAGCTGGTGAAGCCCATGGATTTGCCGTGACTATCGTTGGCGCAGAAGGTGATGAGGGGGGAGAGATCATCTCTTCCAGCCGTATCCGCACCGCTCTTGCTGAAGGCGAGTTGGCAGTGGCGAACGGCTTGCTTGGATATCGTTATTTTGTTGAAGCGACCGTTCAACACGGTGAGAAGCGTGGCCGCGAGTTGGGATACCCAACTGCGAACCTGAAGCTTGCCGATAATTGTGAGCTGAAAGAAGGCGTTTATGCCGTTCAGATCAAAATTGACGGTGTGATGCATGATGGTGTGGCCAGTTTTGGTCGTCGTCCAACTTTTGATGATGGCGCACCGCTGCTTGAAGTGCATGTGTTTGACTTCACTGGTGACCTCTATGAAAAGCCAGTCACAGTCTGCTTCGTCGGATTTATCCGTGCCGAACTTAAATTTGACGGTATTGAAGCCTTAATTAGCCAAATGGATCAGGATAGCGCTGAGGCACGGGCAATGATTGCCTCCATGCGACCGCTCTCTCATCTGGACCAAATGCTCAATGCCGACGGGTAGTCACCCCCTTTAGAAAGATAGTTCATGACATCAGCGGCTACGAGAGCTGGCACCGCCAGTTCTGATAATGTGTTGCATGGCGTGCTGCTGATGATGTGCGGGTTGCTCATTCTATCGAGCACCGATGGCGTGGTGAAATACCTCTCAGAGTTTTTCTCTCCTTTGACGGTCGCTTTCTTCCGCTTTGCCGTGCAGCTCGTCATAATTCTGGCGATTGCCACTTTTCAAAAACGGAGCTGGCTCAGTCTTTTGAAAGAGACCACCCTGCCCTTGTTCTGCCGTGGCTTGCTGCTTGCGGTGGGCTCGGTGTTCATTGTGTTTGGGTTGAAGTACTTACCATTGACAGATGCGACGGCAATTTTCTTTGTGCAGCCGGTCATTCTTGTTGTTCTGTCTTCAGTCTTCCTGAAGGAGAGAGTTGGCCCAAAACGTTGGCTGGCGGTATTGATTGGGTTTGCTGGTGTGCTTGTGATCATGCGCCCTGGTACTGGCGTCTTTCAACCGGCGAGCCTTCTCGTTTTAGCTGCTGCTTTTACATTTGCCTGCTATCTGATGCTGACACGCAAGCTCTCCGGGCAATCCTCTCAGCTCGCCATACAGTTCGCGACTGGCTTTGCTGGCAGTCTCTTTATTTTGCCGATCATCATTTATGCTTGGCTGACTGGTTTTGGTGGAGATCTGGTGATTGTCAATCAGGAGGCCAACTTTACGCTACCAACAATCTTATTGTGCTGTCTTGGTGCCACTGGCCTGATCGCGCATGTTCTGCTGGTCAAAGCCTTTGAGAGAGCACCGGCATCCGTGTTGGCTCCAATCAATTACGTTGAAATTTTCTCCGCAACCACAATCGGTTACCTGGTCTTCAACGAAATTCCTGACGAGTTTGTCTGGGTTGGCGTTGGTATGCTCATCTGCAGCGGACTGATACTTGCAAATGCAGAGAGAAAACCCTCTCCCTCATAATATTGAGGGGCGGAACAGATACTCTTTAGATAACTGCACTGAATAGCCCGCTACCGGCACTTTCTTTTGGTTGCGCAAAGGAATAGCTGGTGCGTCAATATAGGCCCTTACCCTCTGCGCTGGCTTTGATATGTCAGCGTATCCCCATTATCCGAGAGCAACATGACAACAACAACCGCCTCGACAGATAGTCATACCTCCAATGCCGGGCTACATGGCATTCTGTTTATGGTCGCCGGAATGTCTCTGGCCCCCCTGATGGATGGCACAGCCAAGTATCTCAGTGCGTTCATTTCACCGGTTGAAGTATCGCTTGGCCGCTTCCTGTGTCAGGCGATTATTGTTCTCGTGATTGCGGGTTTCATGGGCCGTTCGTTCGGCTCTTTGATGAAAGAGGTCAACCGTATTCAGCTGGTGCGCGGTGCTTGTCTCGCAATTTGCTCAATCTTCTTCTTCACCTCTCTTAAGTACATGCCTTTGGCGGATGCGATTGCGATCTTCTTTGTGCAACCGATGATCCTGACTGTGCTTTCAGCTGTTGTTTTGAAGGAAAAAGTAGGCGTGCGCCGTTGGGCAGCCGTTGTGGTTGGCATGATCGGGGCTCTGATCATTATCCGTCCAGGATCCAGCGCATTGGGTTGGCCATCTCTGTTGCCCCTTGCAGCAGCGACCTCCTTTGCAGTTTATCTTGTTCTGACACGCAAACTGGCAGGGAGTGCCTCTTTGCTTGGCATTCAGTTCGCAACGGGTGTTGCTGGTGTATTGACGCTTACACCGCTTGTTATCATCGCAAGCCTGCTTGGGTTTGAAGCTGCTGCATGGACAACACCAGACCTCACTCACCTACCGCTGTTCGTGTTGATGGGCATTATCTCATTTGCCTCACACGGGTGTATCGTACTTGCGTTTGACCGAGCCCCTGCCTCCGTTCTTGCACCGCTCAGCTATACAGAGATCATCAGCGCAACGATTGTGGGCTTCGTGCTGTTTGGGGACATTCCGGACATGTTTGTCTGGCTGGGTGTGGCTTTGATCTCAGGTGGCGGGCTTTACATTGCACACCGCGAACGGACAGCTGCGAAGCGTCAGGCGGAGAGCGAAGAGCTTGTCGACAGTTCACCCAAGCGCCATTACTGACTTCAGCGTGGCAGCTCCGGCCTTCAGGAAAATTGCTCTTGGTCTTGAGAATATTGAGCTTTGTTGTTAGAGGCTCTTTATTCCTAGGATAAGCGCTGCTAAAAGCACTCATTATGTTAGCCGAGTTTGAAGATAACAGGACTACTCCTTTGACCTTACTCAAGGTGTGCCAATTTCGAATTATTGGCCCGGCCTTCAGTTGAGACGCCCGCTGGCGCCCTGAAGTACCGGGAGACCTCCAACCGTCACAGAGACGGCGGGATTTTCAAACTTGCGCAAATTCCTGCGCTTTACCAAATGCCTATGGGCAAACAAATGCCCACATAAGCGGACTGCCAAATGACCGATACACCGAGCCGCGATTATTCGGACACGCTCAACCTGCCTAAAACTGATTTCCCAATGCGGGCAGGCCTTCCAAAGAATGAACCTAAGATCCTCGCCAAATGGTTGGACAAGGACCTTTACAAGGTGATGCGTGATCAATCTGCAGGTCGCCCTAAGTTCATCCTGCATGATGGCCCTCCTTATGCGAACGGCAACATCCATATTGGTCATGCACTGAACAAGACCCTGAAGGACATCATCAATCGCTCCATGCAGATGCAGGGCTTTGATGCGAACTACGTGCCTGGCTGGGATTGTCATGGTCTGCCGATCGAATGGAAGATCGAAGAGCAGTATCGCAAAAAAGGCAAAAACAAAGACGCTGTGCCGATCAACGAATTCCGTAAGGAATGCCGTGAATTTGCAGACAAGTGGATCGATGTTCAGCGTGAAGAATTCAAGCGCCTTGGCATTGAAGCAGACTGGGACAACCCATATCTGACCATGCGCTACGACAGTGAAGCTGTGATTGCGAAAGAACTGATGAAGTTCGCAACATCCGGCCAGTTGTACCGTGGCTCCAAGCCTGTGATGTGGTCCATCGTTGAGAAGACTGCTCTTGCTGAAGCGGAAGTGGAGTATGAAGACCATATCTCCCACACCATCTGGGTAACCTTCCCGATTGTGTCCGGCAATGAAGCGCTGATCGGCAAGAAAGTGGTTATCTGGACAACCACTCCATGGACCATCCCTGCGAACCGCGCGATCTCGTTCTCTAACGACATCAGCTATGGCATCTACAAGGTGACTGAGGCTGCTGAAGACAACTGGGCGAAGGTTGGCGAAGAATACATCCTTGCTGACAAGCTTGCTGAGTCTGTTTTTGAAGCCTCCCGCGTTGATGCCTATGAGCGTGTTTCCGATGTTGATGTGAGCACAATCGAATACTGCGCGCATCCGCTGCGTGGTGCAGAAGGCGCTGGCGACTACTTCGACTTCAACGTACCGATGCTTGCCGGTGAGCATGTCACCGATGATGCTGGTACTGGCTTCGTGCACACCGCTCCTGGTCATGGTCAGGAAGATTTCCAGATGTTCCTGGACAACCGGGAAGCCTTTGCAAAAGCTGGTACTGAACAGGTTCCGATGACCGTTCAGCCGGATGGATCCTACTATCCGCATGTGCCGCTGTTTGAAGGCAAGTACATCCTGGACCGTAAAGGCAAGGAAGGCTCCACCAACAAAGCTGTTATCGAAAAGCTGACAGAAGTTGGCGGTCTGATGGCTCGTGGGCGTGTGAAGCACTCCTATCCGCATTCCTGGCGCTCTAAAGCTCCATTGATCTTCCGTAACACGCCGCAGTGGTTTGTTTACATGGACAAAGAACTTTCCGAGGAAGCCAAAGGGGACACTCTGCGTGCTCGCGCGCTGAAGGCGATCTCCGAGACCCGTTTTGTGCCAGCAACTGGTCAGAACCGTCTGAACGCCATGATCGAAGCCCGCCCTGACTGGGTTCTTTCCCGTCAGCGTGCATGGGGCGTGCCGATCACCGTGCTTGTGAACAAGGAAACCGGTGAAGTTTTGAAGGACGAAGCGGTTAACGCGCGTATCTTTGAAGCTTTCCAGAATGAAGGTGCGGATGCATGGTTTGAAGAAGGCGCAACGCAGCGCTTCCTCGGTGATGCATATGATGCTGAGAACTTCGAGAAAGTCGAGGACATCCTCGACGTGTGGTTCGATTCCGGTTCAACACACGCCTTCTGCATGGAACGCCGTGAAGACCTGAACCCGAACCGTAAAGGTTTGGGTGGTGACGACTACGTTCTGTACCTTGAGGGTACCGATCAGCACCGTGGCTGGTTCCACTCTTCCCTCTTGGAAAGCTGTGGTACTCGTGGTCATGCACCATATGACGCTGTTCTCACACACGGTTTCACCATGGATGAGCAAGGCCGCAAGATGTCTAAGTCTTTGGGCAACACGGTTGCGCCTCAGGACGTCATCAAGCAGTACGGCGCTGACATTCTGCGTTTGTGGGTTGGCTCCGTCGATTATGCTGAAGACCAGCGTATCGGCCCTGAGATCATCAAGACCAACGTTGATGCCTACCGCAAGATGCGTAACACTCTGCGCTTCATGCTTGGGTCTCTTGGTCACTATGACGGCGAAGAGATTGCTCTTGCTGACATGAATGAGCTTGAGCTGTTGATGTTGCACCGTCTGGCTGAGCTGGATGTGCTGGTTCGTGATGCCTATCAGGCGTTCGACAGCAAGCGCGTGTTCTCTGCTCTGTTTAACTTCATGACTGTTGAGTTGTCCGCATTCTACTTCGATATCCGCAAGGATGCGCTGTATTGCGATGCTCCATCTTCCACGAAGCGCAAAGCCTCTCTTTATGTGATTGAGCAGCTGTTCCGTCATCTGACCATGTGGCTGGCACCAATCCTGCCATTCACCATGGAAGAGAGCTGGATCTACCGTTACGGTGAAGCGACAACTTCTGTGCACCTGCAGCAGTTCCCTGCTGTTTCTTCTGCGTGGAGAAACGATGAGCTGGCAGCTAAGTGGGAGAAGGTTCGTACGGTGCGCCGTGTGATCACTGGTGCATTGGAAATCGAACGCCGTGAAAAGCGGATCGGTTCTTCTTTGGAAGCACATCCAACCGTTTACATCTCTGATGCGGACCTGATGGCTGCTCTGGACGGGCTGGACGCTGCAGAAATCGCGATCACATCCCAGCTGAACCTGTCCTCTGACAGCGCTCCTGAAGGTGCGTTCACGTTGGAAGACACTGCTGGTGTTGGCGTTGTGCCAGGTCTTGCTGAGGGCAACAAGTGTGCCCGCTCCTGGAAGATCCTGCCAGAAGTTGGTGCAGACGCTGAGTATCCTGAGCTGACACTGCGCGATGCGGATGCAATGCGCGAGCTGGATGGCGCGACTGTTTAAGCGAACGATGTGACGAGGGAATTAACCTTGAAGAAACTGAAGCTTTGGGGACATCACAGTTCCCTCGTCCTCCTCCTTGCCATAGCTGGTCTGGTTGTTGATCAGATTGCCAAGTTCTGGGCTGTCGCTCATTTCTCAGGTGGCGGTATTCCTACAATCCCAGTTGGCCCTTTTCTGGATCTGGTTCTGGTCTGGAACAAAGGCGTTTCCTACGGATTTTTCCAGCAAACGACAGAGCTTGGCCGCTGGGGATTGGCAGCCTTTACGGTTGTTGCCTCAGTTTTCATCTGGTTCTGGAGTGCGCGCGCAAGTAACCGGCTGGAAGGTTTCTGCCTAGGGCTGGTTCTCTCCGGCGCCCTGAGCAATGGTTTTGACCGCCTCTATTATGGCAAAGTCGTCGATTACCTCTATTTCCATGTTGGGGAATTTTCCTGGTACGTCTTCAATCTTGCCGATGCATGGATTGTTATTGGCGCTGCTGGTTTGCTGCTCGACACCTTATTTATTGGCAAAAATAAGGATAGCCGGCCCTAAAACTGCCTAATTCTCAATTATATGTGGGGAATATCGGGTGCTTCTGGGCATAACTACACACTTAGGGCCTTCATGGTTTCGTGATTCCTGTTTTAAGGTGGCATCACTGGATTATGAGGACTACAGATTTCGCAGGCTGTCATTTGACCCGTGATGCCTGTCAAACGCCGTTTTGATGGTGATCGGGAAACAAGGGTAATGAAATTGCAAAGCCGTAGCAAAAAATTCGTTGTTCGGGCCACTTTTGTTTGCGGGCTCTCTCTCGCACTATCCGCCTGTATGACAGGTAATGGTGACTTCGATGATGGCACTGAAACCACCGATTTGAGTTTGATGACGGGTGTCTTGAGCGCCGTTGGTCTTGAGTCTCAGAAGAACACTGACATCAAGTACAAAGAGCGTGCTCCGCTTGTTATGCCGACACAGGCTGGCAACCTTCCGCAGCCTGATTCCCGCAAGCTTTCTGAAGTCGCTAGCAACTGGCCGGTTGACCGCTCCAAGGAAGAACTTGAAGAGATCCGCGCGTTCTACAAGGTAGAGCCAGGTGAACCTTTGAGCATTGAGCAAATGCGCGGTCACCCTGCGCTGAAAAAGGCTGCAGCTCGTCCTCGCGATTTCGCAGCTGAGAAACGTCAGCAGCAGCTTCTTGATGGTGACAAGCTGAGCCCGACTGAACTGGCAGCTCTTGGCAGGCAGTATCAGGACGCTAAAAAACAGCTTGGTGGCAAGGATGTGGAAGCACCGATTTGCGCACCTGGCGATCCAAGTTGTACGCCGACACGCAAATACCTGACCGAGCCTCCAGTGGCTTACTCCACTCCTGTTGCAGGCGTTGCTTTTGCGACCCCGGAAGTGGACGAAAGCGAAGAAGTTCGCAAAAAGCGTGAAGCAGCAGCAATTGAAGACGGCGCTCGTATCGATATGAGTAAGCAGTAAGAACCTCTCTCACAGAGAGTTCAAGTCTTACTGAAAGCCTGAATAAACTATGAAGCAAGCGCGACGATGTTCGCGCTTTTTTCATTATAGCTGCAATAGATTACGAATAATTCACGAGGAGATTAACCACAATCACGGTATAGGTAGGGCAGCTGTGTCCTGCTCATTTTAAAGGGAGCCCCCTACGTGACTGGTCGATCTCTCGCGCTTAAAGCCCTCGCTTTGAGTCTGGTTGTTTTCGCAAGCCCAGTATTGCCCGTGGCTGCGGATACAACAGGGAAAGCTTCAATCGAAGACTTTTCAAAAATACACATCGGCGGAACCGATGTCTCCCAAACCACTCTCGACAATGGCCTTCAGGTGGTTGTCATCCCTGACCGACGCGCCCCGATTGTGACCCACATGGTGTGGTACCGCGTTGGCGGAGCAGATGAAAAACCCGGTAAATCCGGCATCGCGCATTTTCTTGAACATCTCATGTTCAAAGGAACCAAGAATACACCAGAGGGTGAGTTCTCCAAAAAGGTTGCTCAGGTAGGTGGTCAGGAAAACGCCTTCACCTCTCAAGACTACACGGCCTATTATCAGCAGGTTGCCAAAGAGCATCTGGAAATGGTGATGGGCTATGAGGCTGATCGCATGTCCAACCTGATCCTGACTGAAAAGCAGGTTGATCCGGAACGGGATGTGGTGCTCGAAGAGCGTTCCCAACGCGTGGACCGCAGTCCCGCGGCCAGATTATCTGAGACATTCGATCAGGTCCTGTTTCCGAACAGCCCCTACGGTATTCCGGTGATTGGCTGGAAAAACGAAATTCAGGCGCTGAACAAAGACGATGCTATCGCCTTTTACGACAAGTACTACACACCAAACAACGCAATCCTGATTGTCGCCGGTGACGTGACTTCGGAAGACGTTCTGGCCCTCGCCAAGAAGACCTATGGCAAGGTTGAGCAACGTGCAGACCCGGGACCACGTGATCGTCCGCATGTCCAGATCGTGCCAGGTAATCGCGAAGTCAGCCTGCAGAGTGATCAGGTTGCGCAGCCAAGCCTGCAACATGGCTGGATCGTACCAAGCTCGACCACTGCAGAGCCGAGTGACTCTGAAGCTCTTGAAGTGCTTTCAGACATTTTAGGTGGCGGCGCTAACAGCCGGCTTTACAAAGCGCTGGTGATTGAAGGCGAAGTCGCAACCAGTGCTGGTGCCTGGTACCAATCCACCGCTTTGGATGACACCCGCTTCATTCTTTACACCTCTCCAAAGGATGGTGTTGAGCTTGAAGAACTTGAGAAACGTGCTCTGGCAATCGTGAATGATGTTCTTGAGAACGGTGTGACGGCTGAAGAAGTGGAACGTTCTAAACGCTCTATGCTGGCCTCTGCCATTTACGCGCAAGACAAGCAAGACGTGCTTGCGCGCATCTTTGGGACAGCTCTGACCACAGGCGGTTCTGTTGAGAAGGTTCAGACCTGGCCTGCTCGCATTGCCAAAGTGACACCTGAACAGGTTCAGGCAGTTGCACAGAAGTACCTTAGTGAAACCAGTGTGGCGAGCTATCTGATGCCTGCTGCAAAACCTGAAAATGCAGAGTGAGAGGGGACGCTCGATGAAAGCTAAAGTTCTTATGGCAGCTTCTGCCTCCGCTTCCCGCATGACGGCAAGTTTGTTTGCGTTGCTGGCCTTGTCATTCCTGTTCGTCGCTACCTTTGTGCAGAACAGCCAGGCTATTGAGATCCAAGAGGTTAAAAGCCCCGGAGGGATCACAGCATGGTTGGTGGAAGACTACACTGTTCCGATCATCGCACTGAACTTTGCGTTTGCAGGTGGTAGCTCTCAGGATTCAGATGCCAAGCTGGGTGTGACCAACCTCTTGAGCACCATGCTTGATGAAGGGGCTGGTGATCTGGATTCCCAAGCCTTTCAGGGACGTCTTGAAGATCTGACCATGAGTCTGTCCTTCAGTTCTGGCCGCGACTTCTTCTATGGGTCTTTCCAGAGCTTGCAGGCCAATAAAGATCACACCTTTGAGATGCTTCGTCTGGCTGTGAACGAGCCACGTTTTGATAGTGATCCGCTTGAGCGGATGAAAGCACAGACGATCTCTGGCATTCGTCGTAGCCTGAAGCGCCCAGATGCTCTGGCTGGTTTGAATTTGTCCAAGACCATCTTCCCTGATCACCCTTATGGCCGCCCAAGCCGAGGAACTGAGGATACGGTTGCCAAGCTGACTTCTGATGATCTGAAAACACAGCGCGCAAAGATCTTTGCAAAGGACTCTTTGAAGATCGGCGTTGTGGGAGCCATTAGTGCTGATGAACTGGCCAACGTTTTGGACAAAGTCTTTGCAAACTTGCCTGAAAACGGTGATCTGGTTGCTATTCCCAATGTGGAGCCTGTGACAGATAAGGCTGTTCACGTTGACTTTGAGAGCCCTCAGACCTCCATTCAGTTCGCTCTGCCGGGTTATGAGCGTCATGATCCGAAGTTCATGTCTGCCTTCGTGATGAACCACATTCTGGGTGGTGGATCATTTTCTTCATGGCTCTATGACGAAATCCGCGAGCAGCGTGGTCTGGCTTACTCCGTTGGCTCTTATCTGGTTCCTTACAAGCACGCAGCGCTGTTGATGGGGTCCACGGGTACACGCTCGGACAAAGCTGGTGAAGCGATTGATATCATCAAGAAGCAGATGGTGCGTATGGCGCAGACTGGCCCTACTCCAGCTGAACTTGAAGAAGCGAAGTCCTATCTGACTGGCAATTACGCTCTCAACTTTGACAGCTCCAGCAGCATTGCCCGTCAGCTGACAGGCATTCAGACCCAAGAGCTGGGCATTGATTACATCGACAAGCGTAATGAGATGGTTGAAGCGGTGACACTGGAAGGTGTTCGTGAGGTTGCTCAGGACATGTTTGATGGCATTGAGCCAACCTTTGTTACGGTTGGCAAACCACTGAACTAACTCTTACGCAAAGCATGAAAACAAGCAGGCGAGTTGATGAAAATCAGCTCGCCTCTTTCTTTAGTGACCGCGGGTTTGGCGCGCCTTGCAGAACGTCTGCACGGACAGGACGCGGCGGTGAGAACAGGAAGCCCTGTGCACAGCGGATGTCCATTTCCAGAAGCTCCAGTACAGCGCCTTCGCTCTCCACGTGATCCACGATCAGCTCAATGCCATAGCGTTGCAGCAAACTGCCAAAATCAGCCGGATGGATGTTGCTCTTGGCCAGATCATCTTCATGCAACAACAGGCGTGATGCATGCAGCTTTGCAAAGCGGAAGCCGCGATCAGCCAGAGCGCGGAAGTCCATGCGCAGATCGGTGATGCGGTCCACAGAGAACCGGAAGCCCAGCTCAGCCAGTGCAGCGAGGCTCTCATACTCAATCGCGCTCATGACAGCGACATCAGCTTGTGAGAATTCAAAGATCAACAGATCTGAGTATGTGTCGTTGGCGCGCACGAACTCCAGAAAGCCCGGGAAGAAGTTTTCATCCATGAGCGTGCTTGGAGACAGGTTACAGAACAAGCCTGCTTCTCTGTTGCGGGTTGCCAGACGCTTCAGAATCTGAAGGGAACGGAACAACAAAATGTTGTCGATCGCAGGCATCTGGCCGGTGCGGTCCGCTTCCTGAAGGAACTCGATTGGCTCCAGCGTATCGCCATTGGCTTTGCGCAGACGCGTCAGGGCTTCGTAATAGCGAACACGGCGCTGTGGCAATGTCACGATTGGCTGGAGGTAAAGGTCCACCCTGCCGGCTTCGATGCTTGCGCGAATTTCTTCTGCCAGAGCGGCATTTGGGTGATGCATGCGCGGAGCTGCCGGGCGCTTCATCTCCGGTGCGCGCGTCTCAGCAAACGGTTCCTGCACCGCACCCATCGGTTGACTTGCAGCCATTGGTTGGCCTGCTGCGCTCGCAAATGCAGCAGCTGCCTGACTGGCCAGATCAACAGATGGTTCTCTCACCGCTGCCTGCGGAGCGGCCAGGCGCTGAGCTGGTTGAGGCTGAAGCTGTGCCTGCTTGGTGCGCTGGTCCTCGATGGCAATGCCCTGATCCTCGATCCGGGTTTCCATGTCGGCCATGGCTTCGGCCATCTGCTTCACCAGAGAACCGATTACCTCCACTTCAGCAAACAGCGGGTCGATCTCTTCCCGTGTGCGACGCGGAATGTTGTGCTCGACGCCAGTGAGGCGGCCTTCGAGGTTTCCGACATCATCATCGATGACTGCAATCCGCTCTTCCAAGCGATTGACAGCGTCAGATACCGCAGATTTTTCCTGAGAGCGGGTCAACATGAAATGGATGAAGATCATGGTGCACATCGCCGTGAAGGCAACGGTGATGGCCTCGCCAACCGGACGCGCAAAAAGGTAGACCATCACAGTGCCACAAGAGGCCGCAATGGCTGAAATAGAAAACAAAATGGAAATGTTCGCCAAGCGCGTCATATCCTTAAGAGTACCTGTTGGTCCGAATCACAAAATACATACCTGAATTTTGCCGCATTTACCGAGGTCGTTCGAACCCTATACCCATTATATTTCTAGGGAAAACCCGTGTTGTCCCCGCAAGAATGACAATAGAGCTACATATATCATCAGCGCATACGATTTTCGTCACAATCCCGAGCTGAACTTAGGCGAGCGATTCTGGCGAACAATGATATTTATCGGGTAAGAAAGTTGCTCGAAGCGTTCTGCGTGAAAGAAATTAACTGCATAATGCAATCAACCTCGAAAACGAAAAGGGTTTGTTTACCCTGTTTGCACAAACTCAGGGTGTCGAATGATTTTCGACCTGATGTATTGATTTTTGAGGTTGCCTGCCAATGGGATCCCCCAAAGCTACCAATAGGTTTTTGAACGCCTGTGTCGTCGACACTAATCGTGCAGAGGCTCGTAAAACCAGTAGTGCTTTGTCGAAGCATGTTACCAGCGGACAACCTGCGCATGTTCTTGCGAGCAAAGAACATGCTGTCGCCTTTTTGCGGCATACCCCAATCAATATCGTTATTGTCGATCTTGAATGCATCGGTGGGGAAGCCGAGCTTTCCGAGATTGTCGCTGCTGCGCCACGCGCGGTTATGATTGCTGTCAGTGCCAAGGGGTCTGTGAGCCGCGCCATGAATGCCATGCGCAATGGCGCCCATGACTTTTTGACCAAACCTTACACAAGCGAAATGCTTTTGGAGAAACTTGAAGCACATCTGGGTGTCTTCAAAAGAGCGGCACCCTCTCCGTCCCTTTCAGCCGCGACTGGCTCTGAGGCGATTGTCTCCAGCGACACGTCTGGAACAGCTGCTCAGTTTGAAGGGTTTGTTGGTGCTTCCAACCGCATGCAAAGCGTTTATGCGCAGATCAACCGGATGGCGACATCCAGCGCACCAGCCTTCATTACCGGAGAATCAGGTACAGGCAAGGAACTGTGTGCACAGGCACTGCATGCCAGATCGGCACGCAAAGGCGGGCCTTTTGTCGCAATCAACTGTGGAGCGATTCCGGCCAACTTGATGGAGTCCGAGATCTTCGGTCATGCACGCGGTGCCTTTACCGGAGCAGATGAGGCCAGAGCTGGTGCAGCAGAGCTTGCCGATGGGGGAACTCTGTTCCTTGATGAGATCGGTGAAATGGAACTCTGCCTGCAGAGCAAGCTTTTGCGTTTCCTTCAGACTGGCTCCATTCAACGGGTTGGAGAGCATAAACCACGCTCGCTGGATCTGCGCGTTATCTGCGCAACCAACAGAGACCCGAAAACAGAGATCACTGCTGGTCGCTTCCGTGAGGACCTGTTCTATCGTCTCCACGTGCTGCCGATCCGACTACCCGCTCTTCGGGAGCGCCGCGAAGACATACCGTCCCTCGCTCAAACATTCCTGAAGAAGTATACCGCAGAAGAAAATCGCAGATTTCAGCGTTTTTCGACCTATGCAGAAGCTCTTTTGTTGCAGCACAGCTGGCCGGGTAATGTGCGCGAACTGGAGAATGTCATTCGCCAGCTTGTGGTCATGAATGACGGTGATGAAGTCACTGAACTCATGCTCTCTCCTTTGCTGCGTGACCAGGCTGTTCCTGTTCTTTCCGAGATTGCCTTCAGCACAAGCGAACCGATGCCTTCCATGGGGCGGTCAATCGAACCGCTATGGTTTCAGGAAAAGCAGATTATCGAGACCACGCTTGAAACTTTTGACGGCAACATTGCCCTTGCAGCTGCCGCCTTGGAAATCAGCCCCTCGACTATCTACCGGAAGAAGCAATCCTGGGCTGAACGAGCTGGTGCCTGATCAATTGCGTGGTAATTGCTTAACCATCGCATGAGGAATGTCTTCGTGACGCATATCTAAGCTGCCTCAACAAATGGGGCAGTATTGTCTCCCTTAGATTTAAGAGCTATACCACCGCCAAGAATCAGGTGAGTGCCGCAGATATTGTGTTCTGCTGGCTCTAGGGGGCTAACAATGCCATTTACAGTGAGAGGGATGTCAGCTTACGCAAAAGCTGCAGCCTGTTCTATTTTTGCGGTTGCTTTGTTGGGTAGCGCTGCATCTGCTGAAGACAAGAGTGCGCCGAGCGCTGGCTTTAAAGCTGCTCAGGACGCCTACACCATTGCCTGGCAGCAGCAGCCACTCGCTTTTACGGCAGCAAAATTCATCGCACTACCAGCTGAGAGTTATGGGGCTTACACACCCCTAGAGACGGCAGAGTTCCAGAGCGGTGATCCATTGACCGTTTATGCTGAGCCTGTTGGCTTCTCTTACAAAGAGATGGGCAGCACATATGCGATTGATCTGAGCGTTGATTTTGAACTGCGCAACACCACTGGTCAGGTGCTTGCTTCTCAGGACGGGTTTACCGCCTTGCACTCCGTAAGCTTCAACCAAATCCGCGAGTATCAGACGTCTTTGAGCTTCAACCTTAAAGGGCTGCAAGCTGGAGACTATGTGCTGAAGGTGCAGTTTAACGACGAGAACTCGGAAAAGTCCGGCAGCTTTGAGCTTCCGTTTTCCATGAAGGACGCGCCTCTTCAGAATTAGAGCATGTTGCGTTCATATGCATTCACGCACCAAGCTCTAACTCTTTAATTTTGCGCGTATTCTTATCCAAAAACCGGAACCACTTTTCGGGAACACGCTCTAAGACCTGAAAGCTTCCTGTTAAAGTTCAAAAGCTGGCTTTGATCTTAAAGCCGGCTTTTCTTTTGCGCTGATTCCGGAAATTCCCGTGCAGACAGCACAGACAGTCCATTGGTCTAGGGTGAGTTGAGACTGTACCCAAATTGCCCCCAATTTCTCGCAGTATTCCTATATTTCTTGCGCTACAGAATATTTTTTTACCGCTCTCTCCTTGACTATACCAGAGGGTGAAACTACATCATTTCACGGTTGTTAGCACTCTGCCTTTGGGAGTGCTAATCACTGTGGGCCCGCAAGGTTTCACCCACTCTCAAAGTTTTTAACCTTCGCGTCCGGGCGTTGCCTAAAAGGGGCGCTCGCGTATGAGAGGAAGAGCCAATTATGAAGTTTCGTCCGCTACACGACCGTGTTGTCGTTCGCCGCATTGAGTCTGAAGAAAAAACAGCTGGTGGCATCATCATTCCTGACACTGCAAAAGAAAAGCCACAGGAAGGCGAAGTTATCGCTGTTGGCGCTGGCGCACGTAAGGACAACGGTGAGCTGATCGCTATCGACGTTAAAGCTGGTGACCGCGTTCTGTTCGGCAAATGGTCCGGTACTGAAGTTAAGATCGACGGTGAAGACCTGCTGATCATGAAGGAATCCGACATCATGGGTATCCTGGCTTAATTCCAGGCCATTGTTGAGACCCTACGATCCCTTCTGTTATTCAAGAATTTAAGTGAGACAAAACCATGGCTGCTAAAGAAGTCAAATTCGGCTCCGATGCCCGCGACAAGATGCTTAAAGGCGTCGACATCCTTGCAAACGCTGTAAAAGTTACCCTCGGCCCTAAAGGTCGTAACGTTGTTCTGGATAAAGCATTCGGCGCACCACGCATCACCAAAGATGGTGTTTCTGTTGCGAAGGAAATCGAACTTGAAGACAAGTTCGAAAACATGGGCGCACAGATGGTGCGTGAAGTTGCTTCCAAAACCAACGACATTGCTGGTGACGGTACAACAACTGCGACAGTTCTGGCGCAGGCTATCGTTAAAGAAGGTGCAAAGTTTGTTGCTGCCGGCATGAACCCAATGGACCTGAAGCGCGGCGTTGACATGGCAACCGCTGCTGCTGTTGCAGACCTGACTTCCCGTTCCAAGTCTATCTCTTCTACTGACGAAGTTGCACAGGTTGGCACTATCTCTGCTAACGGCGACACTCAGATCGGTGAAGACATTGCTGAAGCAATGCAGCGCGTTGGCAACGAAGGTGTTATCACCGTTGAAGAAGCTAAGTCTCTTGAGACCGAGCTTGAAGTTGTTGAAGGTATGCAGTTCGACCGCGGTTACCTTTCTCCATACTTCGTCACCAACGCTGAAAAGATGATTGCTGACCTGGAAAAGCCACTTATTCTCCTTCACGAGAAAAAGCTTTCCAACCTGCAGCCAATGCTTCCAATCCTTGAAAGCGCTGTTCAGTCTTCCCGCCCACTCATCATCATCGCTGAAGATGTTGAAGGTGAAGCACTGGCAACTCTCGTAGTGAACAAACTGCGTGGTGGCCTGAAGATTGCTGCTGTTAAGGCTCCTGGCTTCGGCGACCGTCGTAAAGCAATGCTCGAAGACATCGCTATCCTGACTGGTGGCACCGTGATCTCTGACGATCTGGGCATCAAGCTGGAAAACGTAACCATCGACATGCTCGGCACTGCTGACAAGGTGAACATCTCTAAAGAGACCACCACTATTGTTGACGGCGCTGGCGAAAAAGCTGACATCGAAGCACGCGTTGCTCAGATCAAAGCTCAGATCGAAGAAACTTCTTCTGACTACGACCGTGAAAAGCTGCAGGAACGTCTTGCTAAGCTTGCTGGCGGTGTTGCAGTTATCCGCGTTGGCGGTGCAACCGAAGTAGAAGTTAAAGAGAAAAAAGACCGCATCGACGATGCTCTGAACGCAACACGCGCTGCTGTTGAAGAAGGTATCGTACCAGGTGGTGGTTGTGCTCTTCTTCGTGCAAAAGCTGCTGTTGAGAAAGTATCTTCCGATAACGTTGACATTGAAGCTGGTATCAAGATCGTTCTGCGCGCTCTTGAAGCTCCACTTCGCCAGATCGCTGAAAACTCCGGCGTTGAAGGCTCAATCGTTGTTGGCAAGATCCAGGACAACATCGCTGACGAAACCTTCGGCTTTAACGCTCAGACCGAAGAATACGTCAACATGATTGAAGCTGGTATCATCGATCCAACTAAGGTTGTTCGTACCGCTCTTCAGGATGCAGCATCCGTTTCCGGCCTGCTGATCACCACTGAAGCAATGGTTGCTGAACTTCCTAAGAAAGACGCTGGCCCAGCAATGCCTCCAATGGACGGCGGCATGGGCGGCATGGGCGGCATGGGCTTCTAAGCCAAGCCAACCAACGCTTAAACGAATTAGGGCATCCTTCGGGGTGCCCTTTTTTGCATTGTCACAAACAGCTTCAGCTAGGAAAAAACAACTCATGAGTGAACTAAAACAAAAACATCATGATATTTGGCAAGCAGTCAAAGACCAGATGTCTGACACTAAACTGCCGATTAAACTGAGAAATAATGTTCCTGACGGAAGTTACTACGACATCAAATTTGGCATCCCGAACGCCTATCTGAGTCTCCATTACCTGGATGAAGAAAACTGCGCGAAAGTTATGATCAACTTTCGGAATGAGCCCGGCGAGGCCTACTTCAAAGAACTGCTACGCCAAAAAGAACATGTAGAGACAGAGATCGGTGCGTCACTTGATTGGGATCCTGCTGAACATGCCCGATATTGCAGCATCGTGTTATGGAAGAGAGATGTTGATCTTGGCACCAACACAACAATGCCAGAGCTTGCAGACTGGTATGTAACCTGGCTCGGAAACTTCCACATGGCACTCTTCCCGCTGCTCTCTGCCATTCCCAAATAGCAATCGAAATGAAAGCACCTGAAATGGTGCTCTTATTTTTGCATTACGCTTCAACTTGTTCGAGTCTTAAACACTCACCCTGATCTACCAATCTGCTTTGGCTGATAATTGGAGGAATTTCCTATGAAAAATCGTGTGGCGATGGTCTTTGGTGCAACTGGGCTGATTGGTTCTGAGGTGGTTCGGCTGCTGCTTGCCAGTGAGGCGTATGACGAGGTTCATGCAGTTGTGCGCAAAGATCCAGAGATTGAAGATGATAAGCTTCGTTTGCATCTGACCGATTTCAGCGATCTTTCCAGCCTTCAACTGCCAATGAACGTGACGGATGTGTTCTGCTGTCTGGGGACCACGCTGAAGAAAGCTGGCTCAAAAGAAGCGTTTTACGCGATTGACTTCCAGCTTGCCTACGACCTTACGCGGTTGGCGCGTGAAGCTGGTGCTGAGCAGTTTCTCATGGTTTCTTCGATTGGTGCAGCAGTGGGCAGTTCCAACTCCTATCTGAAGGTCAAAGGGGAACTTGAAGAGGCAGTTCGCACGCTCGCTTTCCCTTCAACAAAAGTGTTCAGGCCCTCTTTGTTGCTGGGTGAGCGTCAGGAGCAACGCTTTGCTGAGGGGCTTGCCGCGTCGGTGCTGCCACATCTTTCGTTTCTCTTTAAAGGCCCTTTGCGCAAATATCGTCCAATTGAGGGGGCTGCAGTTGCACGCGCACTTGTTGCCGCTGCGCTTGAAGGCGGGAATGGCTTCAGCATTCTGCAAGGCGACGAGATTGCCGCAAAGGCTGGCTGAGAAAAATCTTATCCCCTCGCCCAAATCACCCGTCATACTAATCCTATGTCCACGTACACGGGCAGCTGGCGGAGCGACCGTCAGTGTGGCGTGGGCTGGGCGGGGCTACCGGGAGACATAACGCATCCTCCGGCGGGTCCGTTGAAACACCCCTTGAAAGTCTTTAGTGCAGGGACCAAGCGGAAGCTGGTCACCCGATAGGCGTCTACACTGGCAGCTGCAGCTGTCAGGGACAAGTCAAACTGTCCTTTACAGCAACTGCCCAAAGAGGTGAGTTTCGAAGCAAAGCCTTGTGTTTTGTGAGGCCTCACGTTGATGGGTAGGCACCTGCTCCCAATGCCTTTCGGTGGAGACCTTGTTTCATACAAAAACGCCCGGGCAAGGCGACAGCCAATGCCGAAGAAACTAACTTACATACAATGCGCAGGTATTGCCTGCTCGCCTTGCCCCTCCCGTTTCTCGGGATTTTAGCTTCACCACTGCATGAGAAGTCATGCGGTGCTTTTGGTGCTTGTGGTTTTACTCGCCAGCAACTGGTCTCTCAGCTGTCTTGCTGTCCCCTTTGTGGAACAGCTCATAGATATCCTCCAGAGAGACACCTTTGGTCTCTGGTGCGCGGCGGATGGCGTAGACGGTTCCGATGCAACAGCATATGGCGAAGAATAGGAAGATCTCGGTGATCGTGAAGAGCTGGTTCAATTTGGGGAAACCGAACACAACGAGGAATGTGAAGACCCAGTTGACGGTTACCGCTACGACCATGCCTTTGGCCCTCAGGTAATTGGGGAACACCTCTGACATGTAGACCCATGGTAGTGGCCCCATGGAGAGGGAATAGGAGATCACGTAGAGGCAAAGACCTGAGACGGACAGAGCCGTGCCAATCCCGTCCCCCATGAGGAAACCTCCCACAATCAGGAACTGAGAGAGTGCGCAGGCTGGCAATCCGTAGACCATCAGAGGCCTGCGGCCAACGCGGTCAATAAGGAGCAAACTGGCAGCTGCGGCGAGAGCGAGGGCTGCACCAAGACCGACTGTTGCAGACAAGCGGCTTGCCTCCTCAGAGAAGCCCAGATCACCGAAAAGCTCCGGTGCGTAGAGGATGACCGCATTGATGCCGCTAAGCTGTTGAAACAGGAAGGTGAAGACGCAGAAACTGGTGATAGGCCGGTTTCGTGGATTGATGAGGTCCAGCCAGCCTCCCTTTTGGTCTGCGACTTCGGCGAGGTCTTGTTCAATCCGCTTCACATTGCCTTTGACCCACGCCTCAGATCGGGTTGGTTCGATCTTTTCAAAGACGGCTTCAGCCTCTGCTGAGCGCTTTGCCATAACGAGCCAGCGCGGGCTTTCGGGGGCACTCCAGATTCCAAAGAGCAGAAACGCTGCAGGGATCGCGGAAAGGAGGAACATGAACTGCCAACGATTGATAGCTTCTGCGCTGTAGCCGAGATCAAGCGTGATCAGATTGGAGAGGTAGCCAATCAAGACACCAAAGGAGATCATGAACTGAAACGCGCCAAGCATACGGCCTCTGATCTTGCGCGGTGCAATTTCGGAGACATATTGGGGGCCAGCCATTGAGGACAAGCCAATCCCCATTCCAATGAGAGAACGGGCGAATGTGAGAATGAAAAGGTCTTGTGCCACACTGGATAAGACAGCTCCGGTGATAAAGAACAGAGCTGCGATGATGACCGTTGATCGTCTGCCAAATCTATCACTGAGATAGGCGCTCAGGTAGGCTCCGATCAAACCGCCGATGGACAAGGATGCGACCAGAAGCCCTCCCCAATACGCAGAGAATTCAAACTCTGCTTTGATGGGCTCATAAGCGCCGGCGATGACGCCTTCGTTGTAGCCATAGAGCAAACCACAGAGTACGGCGATACATGCCAGGAGGATAATCATGCGCATTCCCTTTTAAGACCAAGGGAAAGTATAGGCGGAGGTCTCTAACCATCCGGAGGACACACAGCCCTGAATTGAGCTGTTTTTCGCAAGACCCCAATAACGTTTGATCATATGCAAGAAAGAAAACCTAGATCGTTTCAGTGTCGCTATGATGATCCAGCGGCTTAAAACCGCACCTGTTAGAAATTATAGCATTGAGCTTTTCGCGGCCTTTGCCTTCAATTAAGCTTCCCGTCGCATGATCAGCGCAAGGCCTTCCCAAGCGCTTCAACCTTTGGCAACCAGGACTTACCATGATTGTTCTTCAGGATTTCCCCGCTGCTCGTTTTGATGAGTTTCAGATCATTTCCGTCTCTGAATACGCTCAGGACCTGATGGATAATCGCAGAATGGAGGAACAGGCCGCACTGAAGAAAGCCGAGGAAGGCTTGTCAAAGGCCTTTCCAGAGGGAAAAAGCAACAAACACAATAAGCTGCTGAGCATCGTCAACAAGACGAAGGCTGGCGAAGTGGAAGTTGGTTTTCTCTGGTACTCCCTTCAGGATGATGCATCTGCCTTCATCATGGATTTTCTGGTCTACTCAGAACACCGTGGCAAGGGGTATGCCTCCAAAGCTCTTGAGGCGTTGAAGGCGATATTCAAGAAAGACGGTCTGACACGTATTGGACTGCGTGTTGCCCCCGACAATCACGGCGCCATACGCACCTATTACAAGGCTGGTTTTAACGTGACCGGTTGGAATATGTCCTGCGAGGTTTGAGACGCGAACCATGCTCTCGCTGATTGACGTTTTGTTGAAGTGACTTCATTTCCGTTGTGGGCTGGTGGCTGCTAGGGTTTTGGAAATTCCAATGCATGACCTGATTTAAGGATCTGAGATGATTGCACGCAAAGCTGCAAAAGCCCTTGCCGTTCTTCCTTTGCTTTATGCTGTGAGCCAGCCTGCGCAAGCTGCTGAGACCGAAACCGCAATTTTTGCTGGTGGTTGCTTCTGGTGTATCGAGTCCGACTTTGACAAGATCGAGGGCGTTCTTGAGACCACATCTGGTTACACGGGTGGCCGCAGTGCAAACCCGACCTACAAGCAGGTTTCTGCTGGTGGCACAGGTCACATTGAAGCGTTGGAAGTGAAGTTTGATCCGGCCAAGGTGTCTTATGAAGAGCTGCTGACAGCCTTCTGGCATTCCGTTGATCCAACTGATGCTGGTGGTCAGTTTTGTGATCGTGGTGAGAGCTATCAGACAACCATCTTTGCAACTTCCCCCGCGCAGCTGAAGGCTGCAAAGGCCTCCAAGAAAGCGCTTGGAAAGTCAGGTGAGGTTAACCGCCCGATTGTAACACCGATCCGCACTGCAGCTCCGTTCTATGACGCTGAAGATTATCATCAGAACTACTATGAGAAGAACCCGATCCGCTACAAGTTCTACCGCTATCGCTGTGGTCGTGATCAGCGCGTCAAGCAGGTCTGGGGTCCAAATGCTTACAAAGGTATCCCCGGCGAGCACTAAGGGCTTAGTATAGAACTTAAGAAGACCAGAGGCACTGCTCTGGTCTTTTGCTTTTAGGTGTGTTGTCGCATGTCAGAGGAGATCCCTAGTCTTCGTAGTACATGCGATAGATCCCTCCGGCAGAGTCATCAGAGATCAACAAGGATCCGTCGCCAAGCTCGACCACGTCTACCGGACGGCCCAGATAATCGCCGCTGGCATCAATCCAGCCTGTTGCGACAATACTTGGGGCGCCAGCTTCTTCTTTCTCGTTGATGGGCACAAACACCACACGTGCGCCAATTGGCACTGAGCGGTCCCATGAGCCGTGCTGCGCGATGAAGACACCGCCCTTGTATTCTTCAGGGAACATATCGCCCTGATAGAATGTCATGCCCAAACTTGCGGCGTGAGCATCTAGCTCGACTTCCGGGTTCACCACGCCACTTGGGACAGGCTCATCAATGTAGTGCGGGGTACGAACCGTTCCGCCGCCATACCATGGGAAACCGTAGTTCTTGCCCGGCTCGGTGGCTTTGTTCAGCTCTTCGGGCGGGATGTCATCTCCCATGCCGTCCACCTGATTGTCGGTAAACCAGAGATTGCCGGAGTTTGGATGGAACTCCAGGCCCACGGAGTTTCTGATCCCCGTCGCGTAGACCTGACGGTCCATACCATCTGCCGTGATGGAGATAATGCCGCCGATGCCGAGGCTGTCATAAAGCTTCAGCTTCATCTTGGGCGGGACGTTGTAAGGCTGGCCAAGAGAGATGTAGATGCGGTCATCCGGACCCTGATCACACACGCGGGAGGAGTGATTATAGCTTTCTTCAGAGGGAGGGATAAGCATACCCTTGCCGACCAGCACCTTCACCGCTGGCTTGCCCTGCTCTTTGTTTTCCAATGCGTTCGGAAAACTCAGGACACGGTTTTGCTCAGCAAGGACTAATGAGCCATCTTTTGTGAAGCACACACCATTTGGGATGATGAAGGATTGATCTGGAGCGAATTGACGAACTTCTGCAGCTTTCTTGCCCTCTTCATTCGGAGTAACGACCCAGACTCTGTCCGTGGTCGTTCCTACAAAGACAGTTTTGCCATCAGGCGCAACGGCCATATGGCGGGCATCTGGCACGGCTGCATAAGGTTCGATGTGGAAGCCTTTGGGCATGACCACAACTTCAGCGTTGCGAGCCAGAGTTTTCTGCTCTTCAGAGACCTGCTCCACAAACTCTGTTTTGACACCATCGACCATTTTGGTGGTCGTTGCCGCCAGAGATGTGGTTAGCAGCAAGGCGTAAGCGCACCCTATCAGGACTCCAAAGAGAACGGGCTTTGTGGTGCACATCATTTATTTCCTTCCTGAAGGGCTTAGAAATTTGACTGAGAAAATTTATCGGAATATTTGAAATGCTCTACCTTTTTGAGCCGTCACTATGCGCTCATTCAAAGTCTGAGGAGAATACTCAGATATGACGGGAATTCGGTTTATAGAACCACAAAAATTGAAGATATTCACTTAGCGGAAGTTGCGTTTTGTGGTGCTAGAATACGACACAACGTAAGTTTGAAAGTGTGGACAAAGAACAAAGGAAAGGTGCCCACTTGCAATTGCCTCATTTTCGTGCCAAATCCTACGCATCATCAAGAGAAGGGCTGGCGCCCTCGCCAACCTGCCTAACCGGGCAAGGTGGTCTCCGCCAAAAGGGATGTGGTTTCGAAGTGAGGACGCTGTCTTCATCATTCGTAACAACCAAGCGGTAGTTTCAATGGATTTTGCGCCAGTCCTCCTCGGGAAACCGATGGAGGATTTAATGTTTGATATTGCTGGTCAGCCACAGTCTGCATGGCAATCGTATGTATCTGAATATGTGCCTCAATCTTTGAGGGAAGCCGTCGCACACCTTGCCGACGAGTTTACTGCTGCCTATTTGCTGGATTGCCTGATTTTAGAAAAAGGGCTGCGCAGCCGACTGCTTTCCAACTCCACACGCCAGCCGAATACGCCGCTGACCAATGACGAGCGCTCCGACCGGTTTGCTGTGCTGCTTCGGCTTTGGGCAGAAGGCTGTCACACGGTTGTTGACGAGCGCCTGTTTGCGGATACTGCACGTCGTCGTCCTGAAGAACTGGAAGCCTTGCGTGAGTATTTCAGGCAAAACGCACTGCGCTCGAAAAAGAAATTCCCGAGCTAGTTAAGCTGCACTAAAATAAGAACTGATTTTTAAGCTGCGCGGCTGCCGAATTTTGCGGGAGGCGTGGCAAACGGGTCTGCGAACATTGCAAGCCACAGGCTCTGTGCGATGCGCTGTGCAGTTGCCAGAAGAAGCGGTGCGGCTTCTGGTGAGAAAATCGCATAGACTTCGTCTTCAAACAGGTCCATCCACTCATGGAAGTTCTCAGTGGTGACCCCTTGAATCCTCGCGTGAGCGGGAACCGGCTTGCCTTTATACGATCCAGTTTTTAGCAGAACAGACGCCCAAAAGTGCTTCATCTTGTGTAGATGCGGACCCCAGTCCTCACCCATCTCTCTCAGGAAGATCGGTCCAAGCGTTTCGTGCTGGCGGACCTTGCCGTAAAAACTCTCAACCAGATGATTGATCTGGGCAGGTGTGATGGAAGGATCAAGCGGTGTCCGTTCACGCGCTGACATAACGGGAATTTTTGATGACACTGCTTGTTTCCTGTTCCTGGTCCGCGATCCGCTTAAGCCTTGTTGTATTTAGCACGTTGCTCTTCAGAGATCACAATAGGTTTGCCGTCATCGTCAACAGCAACAAAGGTGAACTGAGCATTCGTCACCTTCTCACGATAGCCAAAGCGGTGGCGTAAAGCCCAGGCCTCAATGGCAAGCGTTACAGAGGTTCTGCCAACACGGAGCACGTTGGAGTAGACACACATTACATCGCCCACTTTAACAGGGCGGATAAAGGTCATGCTGTCGATCGCAACAGTCACAACGCGCTCCATGGCGCACTGGCTTGCTGCAATACCGGCGGCAATATCCATTTGAGAGACAACCCAACCGCCGAAGATATCGCCAGAAGCATTGGTGTCTGCCGGCATCGCCATTGTGCGCGTGGTCAGTTCACCAATTGGCTGCTCTTCTTCGACAGCGTCTCTTGTATCATTCATAGTTCTAAAGCTCCGTAGATCCACCAGAGGAAATGCTATGCATGGCGAAGCTCAACTACTCAAGCAGGGATCATCGCCATATGGAAGCAATCAACAACCTGGGTCGCACATTTCTTGGTGTTGGCCCGAGCGGTTTCAGCAACGCATTCATCTACTGCATTCTCGAATAATTTCAACCAGCTGGCAATATCATCACTGCATACCTGCTTTGCAGCACCACGATACTTGCCAAGTGGACGGCCAGAATAGCTTCTGTCTTTCATGAGAGCGGAGCACCAGAACCGCACGGCCTGAGCTTCGTAATCCTCCCAGTCGCACTTCATGCTATTTTGGTAGACCGATGCCAGCTCGCCATTGTGACGGAGTTTTTCTGAATGACTGGCAACCAAAGCACGCACTTGAGAATGCGTCAGGTCAGGATGGATTGGTGTGCACTCGTCCTGCGGGCGAATGTCAAAATGCTGATAGGTCATCTCGGTGTTTCAGGAGCCTTGCAAGAACAAGGCCCATGCCCTTCTTGTTACTTCGGGTCACTTTTACTCAAATACCGAGTTTAAAGCTCTGCGGCAGCTCGTAGCACCTCCGGCTTTTCGAGGCAGTAATATCCAGAGAGGCGGCTGATTACACCTTCTCTCTTCCAGACATTGAGGACGCGGCTGACGTTCTCCCGAGCCCCACCAGCCATATTGGCGATTTCAGCCTGAGAGATCTTATAGTGAACAAGAATTTTGTTGCTGTCGACTTTTTTGCCAAATGTTTCAGAGAGTTGCAGCAGCGTCTGCGCAACCCGGCCATTGAGTGGCAAGAAGGACCGTGCAGCGAGTGCATCGTTTGAACGACGCAGGCGAGTCGCTACGATCTGCAGCATGTGACGGTAAACAGCGGGGTTTTCATCGGCGTAGCGATAAAATGCAGCTTTGGAGATAAATGCAAGCTGGCTTGGCTTGAGTGCCGTAACGGTAGCGGAACGCTCACTGCCGTCAAGCAAAGCAATTTCACCTACCAGAGAGCCCTGCCCGAGAACTGCGAGCAGCTGCTCACTGCCATCCAACGAGACGACGGAGACTTTCATGCTGCCTTCGATGATTGCGTAACAGCCATTGCCCGGATCTCCGGCCTTGAAGAGAACTGCGCCGGATTTCAATGACATAGGCTGAGCTATCTCAGAGAGACCGTGTGCGTGTTCCTCAGCCAAACCCGACAGTGAAAAGCTGTTTTGAAGGAGTTCTTTGAACTTTGTCATCTTGCCACAAGATCCTGACGCGCCGTAGATTCAGTTTTTTAGTTTAAGCTGCATCAATATAATTGATGATTTTAATTAGGTCTATCATGCGGCCATTTTGTGACCGGAGTCACAGAGATGTTCTTTAGTTTTAGGCAAATTAGGGGTGTTCATAAATACCCCAACGTTTATGGCAAATTCAAAAGGAACGATCTCTTCAACCGCAGGAAGAGATCGTTCTTAGAACAAGAAGATATCTTTTTCCATCAAAAGAAACGGAAATTCCTCACTTATCAGGAACTTCAGCTGGTTCTCACGGGATGAGCTCTGGCGTACGTTTTTCTTTTTGACGGGTTGGGCCTGCTCTTCAGGATAGGATGGCCGACATAGGACCATCGCCGAATCCTGTGCCTCATTGATTCCGTGCCAAAAGAAATCTCTCAGATCCGTGTCCTCATCAGCCATAGGCAGATCTGGACCTGAGAATATAGTTTCTAATCCGGCTTTGGTGGCGCGCTTTGAAATGGAGTTGCTCGATCGACTAACACCAGCAGGCAGTACCAGTGCAGGCTCTCGTCCTGCCATCATGCTGAGCACCGTGATGAGCGCTGAATGCACGGCAGGATGCTTTGCGAGGTTTCCCTGAATGGCAACAAATGCTGGCGGACGGGCATAGACCTCTTCGAAGAGATCCACTTGTGCGGCGATCTCAGCGGCGATCGCCTCTTCCGGCAGCATCTTCATGGGGCTGCGCATTGCATACCACCACGGCGCGGGGAACGTCTCTCCGAATACGGTCCGGCCAAAATCGGTGAGCGGTCCGGCGGGCTTTGTCAGTGTGACTGTCAGACCGACCATGGTTTCATGTTCGGCCCAGGCAACCACGTCACGCAGCTGATAGAACTCCCTCGACCACATCTTGCCAGTGACAACACAGCCTACAGCAGAAAGCCGACCTGCGATGATTAGATCGCAGATCGCCCGGTCAACACCGTAGCTTTGCCCAAATTCGAGACTCGTCAAGAGGATGCGCTTCATCGCGCGGATCTCCCAATCCAAAAGGTTCAGGAGTACATTTAACAAAGCCTGCAAATTTAACGCAACGGAATCTCAGCTGTTTCAGTTGGATTTCAGGGGCTGTTTCGGGTCTGATAGTCGATAGACCCGTACATTTTCAATAGCTGTTTTTCCGAATAATCCCTTATTCTCTCGGGGGATGGTCTTCAGCAGCTCAACCTGATTGAAGTTGGCTTTCAGCTTTTGAGAGCGGTCTCTTCTTTCCTCGGTGACGTACAGCATGTCACTATTTTCAGGATTTTGGAGATTATCGGGAATCATTGCATAGCGCATTCGCTCAGGAATTCCATAGACTTTGAGGTCTGTCTTATTGAGCGCATTCGACATTTGGCCCGTCAAACCATAGCTGGTTGTGCCAATCCAATTGATGTCATTCGCGTCTGCCAACTCGGTCAATTCATCGCCAATGTCTTGCCAGCCGCGCATCTGGTGCGTTGGATCTTTACGGCCCAGAGATGTGTTGAGCGGGGTGTAGGCGTGGATATAGACCAAGCCAGCAACAACGACACCCAGGCCGACTGCAGTCGGGGCAAGCGCCTTGAACCAGCGACCAACATTGGCAGGCGGATAAGCTGCCGCAATACCAGCGAACAGGGCCAGTGTCGGATACATTGGTGCTGGCCAGTTGCCCTGAACACGCGAATGGAGTGAATGGAAGAGCAGGTAAATAAGGAACGGCAGGACCGTCAGAACCAGCAGGCTGGCCGTGTTGTCTTGCTTTATCATTTTGCGAATGACGCGCCATGCACCAACCATCGCAATGATGAAGACGAGCGGGTTCAGCAGGCCTGCAACAGCACCGATGAACTCGCCAACGTATTTGACGGAGTACCCTTCTGGTACAGAACGCCCAAACTGCTTTACAAAAGAAATCCACTCATGCTGCGAGTTCCAGTAAAGTACTGGAGAGAAGATCGCGATTGCCAGTGCTCCGCCGAGCCACAACTGCCAGGACAGGAAGTATCTGCGGTTCTCCGGCACCCACACCAGCCAGAGAATAATTCCTACCCCCAGGAACAACACGGAGTATTTTGAAAGAAGGCCTAATCCTGCAAAGATACCAGCGAGGATCCACCAGTTAGCATTTTTGGATACCGTCAGCTCTGCCATGGCCCACAAAGCCAGTCCCCAGAAGAAAACAGAGGGGGCGTCAGGCGTAGCTAAAAGTGAGCCGACACCAATCAGCAAACTTGCGTTGAAAAACAGGACTGTCCAGCCAGCGACATGGGTATCATATAGGATTTTTGCAGTTCGCCAGAGCGCAAGGGAACCGATTGCAGCAGACAGGATACTGATGAAGCGAACGCCAAGTGCCGTGTCACCGAACAAGGATTGACCAAGCCAGATCCAGTAAGCGACCATTGGCGGGTGATCGTAATAACCCAGTGCAGGATACAGCCCCCACAAACGATAGTAGGCTTCATCCTCAACCAGATCGACATTCATACCAGTTGCCAGCCGTGCCAAAGACAGCGCGGCGACAATCAGGATCAGATTGGTCGGGCGCAACCAAAAGCTCAGCGGCTTTCCTGCGGGATTGTCCTGCATTTAAATGCTTTCCTCAAAGTGCTTTAACTTTGGTTTCCTGCGTTTCTTCCTGTGAAAAGCTTCTCTCACTATTAGAAGAAACGCTTTAGCCTTTGCGCCATGTCAGAGCGTTGGAAACGACGTAGTTCCAAACCGCACCCATAACGGCACCAGCAGCACCAGCAAACCACCAGATTGGTTTGTTCGTGTAGATCAACTCTGCCACACCAACGTTTGCCAAAATACCAAAGCTACAGATCACATAGAATGTGAGCAGACCTTTGATCCATGCAAGTCCTGTCAAACGACGGTCGCGATAGGTCAGGCGGTTGTTGAGGAAAAAGTTCGAGGACATGGCCACAAAGGTTGCAACCAACTGAGAGAGGCCAAATGGCATGCCGAAGGCGGCAAGGAAGATCTTCAGTGCGATAAGGTGAACGACGACACCTGTTCCACCGACCATGGAGTACATAAGAAAACGGACTGAAATCTTGTCATCGAAGATTTTGGAAACCAGCAAACCAAGGTAATCCATGGTCACTAGTGTATCGAGCTTACTTTCACCATGCTGACGCTCACGAAAAACGAAAGGCAGTTCTTTCACACGCAGAGCGCCTTTTCCGCTGGCGACAATATCGAGCATGATTTTGAAGCCTTGGGACGACAAACGCGGAGCCAGCTCAACAAACCTGTCACGACGCAGCATGAAGAAGCCGCTCATCGGGTCGGACAGTTCCACTTTAAGAAACTTACGTGCCAGATTGTTGGCAAGATTGGAGCCCCATGCACGAATTGAGGACAAACCCGTCCCAACATCCCCACCTTCCACATGGCGGGAGGCAACGCAGATGTCGTAGCTTTCAGAACGAAGTGCTTCGAGCATCTTGGGCAACAGGCTCTCGTCGTGCTGAAGGTCAGCATCCATCACAGCTACAAATTTGGAGCTGGAGGCCAGCATGCCTTCAATGCATGCGCCGGACAAACCACGACGACCAATACGCTGAACAATACGAACACGAGGGTCTTGCTGCGCAATGTCAGCAGTGACTTTAGAGGTTCCATCTGGAGAATTATCATCAACAACAATAACTTCCCAAGCTGCACCAGCGAGCGCTTTGTCCAGCAGCTCAACCACGATGGGAACGTTTTTGCTTTCGTTATAAGTCGGCAATACAACGGTTAGCTCTGCCGGACCTGTAACACGACCTTCGGATTTGCTGATTTCAGTTGGTTCGTAGTTGGTGTTTGACACCATGATTTCTCCAGTGTGCAGACCTTCCTTTGCATGCGTAAGGGAATGGTCCTTCCATTTTTTGGGGCGACCTTAGCTTCTCTTGACGCTATTGCAAGTATTGATTGGGAAATTTGCGCCGGATTGCACCCGCTTCGCGCCTTGCCCTCCCCTGCTCAATGGGCTAGGAGACTGACAACAGCATGCTTCCCTTGGTGCGTTCTGGGGACTTATTGCGGGAAGCGTTTGCAACAACCCTTTTATTTCATGGATGAGACGGCCTCATGGCAAAAAAGAAAAGTGCCAAGCTCAAAGCTCGTTTACCGCGTGGATTTGTAGATCGCGGTCCAGCTGAACTGCAGGCGATGGAGCAGATGCTCTCCGTTATCAAGCAGACTTATGAGCTTTACGGCTTTGAGCCCGTGGAAACTCCAATGTTCGAGTACACTGATGCTCTTGGCAAGTTCTTGCCAGATCAGGACCGTCCGAACGCTGGTGTGTTTTCGCTACAAGATGATGACGAGCAATGGATGAGCCTGCGGTACGACCTGACCGCGCCCCTCGCCCGTCATGTGGCCGAGAATTTCGAAAGCCTGCCAAAGCCTTACCGCAGCTACCGCGCTGGTTATGTATTCCGAAATGAGAAGCCAGGACCAGGTCGTTTCCGCCAGTTCATGCAGTTTGATGCAGATACGATTGGTGCACCTTCTGTCTCTGCTGATGCTGAAATCTGCATGATGGCGTCCGACACGATGGAGCGCCTCGGCATTGCTCGTGGTGACTACGTGATCCGCGTGAACAACCGCAAGGTTCTGGACGGTGTGATGGAAGTGATCGGCCTTTCCGGTGACGAACACGCTGAAACCCGCCTGACCGTTCTACGGGCTGTCGATAAACTGGATCGTCTTGGTGTTGAAGGCGTTAAGCTGCTTTTGGGTGAAGGCCGTAAAGATGCTTCCGGCGACTTTACCAAGGGTGCTGGCCTTGGCGAAGCGGAAGCGGAAAAGGTTCTTGCCTTTGTGGAAGCTGGCGGGGAAACCACTGACCAGACCATCGAGAACCTTCGTGGTTTGATCGCAGACAGCAAAACTGGTGCAGAAGGCGTTGAAGAGCTAGCAACCATGGGCAAGCTGTTTGATGCAGCTGACTACACCGATGGCCGTGTTCTCATTGACCCATCTGTTGTGCGCGGTTTGGAATACTACACCGGCCCTGTTTATGAAGCTGAGCTGACCTTTGAAGTGAAAGACGATAAAGGCCGCCCTGTGCGCTTTGGCTCTGTTGGTGGTGGCGGGCGTTACGACGGCCTCGTTTCCCGCTTCATGAGCCAGCCTGTACCTTCTACCGGCTTCTCTGTTGGTGTTTCCCGTCTGATGTCAGCACTCACTATGCTCGGCAAGCTTGGGCAGGAAGAAGTTGCAGGCCCAGTGGTTGTATGTGTGATGGACAAGGACGTTGACTCCCTTGCACACTACCAAGCCATGGTTCAGGAGCTTCGCACTGCTGGTATCCGCTCAGAAATGTATCAGGGCAACCCAAAGCAGTTTGGCAAGCAGCTGCAATATGCAGACAAACGCAATTCACCTTGTGCCATCATTCAAGGCTCGCAAGAGCGTGAAGAAGGCGAAATTCAAATCAAAGATCTCATTGAAGGCAAACGCCTTTCTGCCGAGATTGAAGATAACAAAACCTGGCGTGAGAGCCGTCCTGCACAGTTTGCTGTGAAACGGGATGATCTTGTTGCAGAAGTGAAAAAGCTTCTGACCGCACAGGAAGACGATCGCAAAAACCAAAGCGAGAACTAATATGACATTGGGGGATAACCGCAGCTTGGCTTTGGGCCAGCTTTTTCGGGATGCAGGTTATGAAGAGGCAACCCCGCCAATCTTACAGCCAGCCGATATCTTTTTAGATCTGGCTGGTGAAGATCTCCGGCGGCGCCTTTTCCTGACTACAGGGGAAGATGGACAAGAGCTTTGCTTGCGTCCTGATTTTACTATTCCGATTGCCCGACATTATCTGGAAACAGGTATCGCCGGTCGTACTGCGGCATTCTCCTATGTTGGGCAAGTTTTCCGACATCGACCCGGGCAACTGGGTGAAACCATGCAGGCTGGTGTTGAATCCATTGGCCGCGAGGATGAAGAACAAGCTGATGCGGATATGCTGGCGCTTGCCCTAGAGACTGCTGATAAGCTGGGCCTGTCCTCCCCTCGCATTCGAGTGGGTGATGAAGGCCTGTTTACAGCTGTTCTGCAAGCGCTTGAGATTCCAAAGGTTTGGCAACGTCGTCTGCGTGATGTGTTTGGTGAGCGTGACCGGCTGGATCAGGTTATCACCCGAATGAGTGGTGTTGAAGCCAAGCCGGATGCGAAGCTGGGCTTTCTTGCTGCTCTTGAGGGTCGGGACCCAGAAGCAGCTGTGGCTGTTGTTGAAGATGTGCTTTCACTTGCGGGCATTTCTGCTGTTGGTGGACGTACAGCTCACGAAATTGCTGAGCGCTTCATGGAGCAAGCCGCCCTTTCTGCTGGATCAGGCGTGGACAAGGATGTGATCTCGCGATTGAGCGAGTATCTCAACGTGTCTGGTCCGCCACCTGCGAAAGCGGTTGAGACCTTGCATGGGTTCGCCAAAGAGACCGGGCTTAATCTGGATGCCTCTATTGAGCGTCTGGCGAAGCGTACCGACCTGATGGCAGCGCGTGGTATTGACATTTCAAAGCTGGAGTACTCCGGTGATTTCGGTCGCCGCCTCGATTACTACACCGACTTTGTCTTTGAAATTCATCATGAATCCAGTGAGCATCTTGGACAAGTGATCGGTGGTGGTCGCTACAACAAGCTGGTGGAACGTCTTGGTGCGCCAAGTACTGTTCCTGCTGTTGGCTTTACAATCTGGCTGGACCGCGCTTTTGAGGGAGCAAGCTGATGAGCTCTAATCTTATTCTTGCGATACCGTCCAAAGGCCGCCTTCAGGAAATGACCCATGCATTCTTTGCACGTGCCGGTTTGAAGGTGAAGCGTCCGGGTGGTGATCGCAATTACCGTGGAACCTTAAAGGGCGTGGATGGCGTTGAGATCGCTTTCCTTTCGGCCTCTGAGATCGCGCGCGAGATTGCTGCAGGTACAGTTCACTTCGGTATCACCGGAACGGATCTGGTCAACGAGAACATCGACCGCCCCGAGGAGAAGACGCATATCATCACTGCTCTTGGCTTTGGCCATGCGGACGTTGTGATTGCGGTTCCAACGGCGTGGATTGATGTGTCCACCATGTCCGATCTTGCTGATGTTGCTTCAGATTTTCGGGCGCGGCATGGTCGCCGCTTGCGTATTGCGACTAAGTATGTGAACCATACTCGGCAGTTCTTCGCGGAAAAAGGCATTGCGGATTACCGCATTGTTGAGAGTGCTGGCGCGACTGAAGGTGCACCTGCTGCTGGTTCTGCTGAGTTGGTGGTGGACATCACCTCGACTGGCTCCACGCTGAAAGCCAACAATCTGAAGATCCCTGAGGATGGTGTGATCGCCAGGTCTCAGGCACACCTGGTGGCGTCCAGAACAGCCAACTGGAATGAGAGTGCTTTGCAGGCCGCCCGTTTGATGCTGGACCGAATCACGGCGCAGGATAACGCTCACAATTTCAAAGAGATGCGTACTGTTGTCGCAACCCCTGCAAAGGTGCTGGAGAAGGTTGCTGCTCTTGGCTGTGTTGCCCCGTTCGGCATTGAAGGTTCTTCTTTAGTCCTGCATTGCCCTGCTGCCAGAGTGCCTGAATGTGCAGACATGCTGCGCGAAGAAGGAGCACAAATGGTGACTGTGACGCCGCTGGAGTATGTGTTCCACACAGCAAACCCGCTGTTTGATCCTCTGGCACAAAAAGTCGCAGGCTAACACCTAAACCACTGAGAAATATTTTTGAACGCACCTCTGACCGGGGTGCGTTTTTTATTGCGTTGATTTGCGTTACTTCCGGTAAATCTGCGTTTTTGTGTATCTGCAGACCATCTACAGTAATATCAAAATACTCATCCATCCAATTTATGTAAATTTGGCTCTTTCCCTGAGTCACCTAGACACAACCTTGAAGTGCATTTCTTATATGTGCTCAATGCACATATTTAAATATTTATGAAATTCGAGGAAAACAGATGGCTGCAGATAAAATGCCTCTTGAAGGTGACAACAGCTACGGTTTCAAGCGTGGAATAGGCAAAGACTATTTTGGAGGAGCGCCTGATATCACCACAATTCGTTTTGATGGTGACCTCACACTAAGTGATTTTAAGATCCGCCTGGAAGGTGGCGATCTGGTTTTTTATCTTATCGATCCGGCCAATCCAAATCAGCCGCTTAATGAGATTGCTGATGTTTTTTACTTCGATAACTGGATTGCTGGTGATCACGGTATTGAACGGTTTGAGTTTGCTGATGGGACAGCTTTCTCAGACCTGACTGTATCGAACAGCGGCCAAATCAGGTTTTCTGGAACAGATACTGATGATGTTTTTGTTGGCACTGATGCTAACGAAGATATCTATGGCAGCGCCGGAGCTGATAACATCAATGGTGGCGGCGGTCACAACACCATCAGATACAACGTTTCCTCTGAGGGTGTAACAGTCAACCTGATTACCGGAGAAGGTTCCGGTGGTGACGCTGAAGGAGATCAGCTTTCTAACATCCGATCTGTTTATGGATCAGAACATGATGATGTGATTATCGGCGATGCCGGTAACAACGGTCTCTATGCACTGGGCGGCAATGACAGACTAGAAGGCGGCGCAGGTAATGATTGGCTTAACGCCTATGGTTCCGGAGACAACTACCTAGATGGCGGCAGCGGGAACGACACGGTACGCTATCGCTGGTCAACATCTGCCGTCACGGTAAATCTTGTTGATCAGACGAAGAATGAGGGCGATGCTGCTGGCGACACTTTTGTCTCAATTGAAAACGTCATGGGCAGCGACAAGTACAGCGATCACATCACAGGTGATGTTGGCAATAACAAACTCTGGGGTTATGGCGGCGATGACACCCTGGACGGCGGCGACGGGAATGACACACTGCTTGGCGGCAAGGGCAATGATATCCTCAAAGCCGGTAACGGACTTGATATCCTTGAAGGTGGCGCTGGAGACGATGAGTTCTTCTACGGTGAAGGCACCACCACCTTCCGCTATAACCTTGGCGATGGCAACGACACCATCCATGCCAACCAAGATGAGGATGCCTCTTATAATCAAAAGGTTATTTTTGGTTCTGGGATATCTCCTGCTGACATCACAATTACACGTCAGGGAGAAGGCACAGATAAGTATGGCAACCTGCGGGATGATCTCGACCTCCTGCTGACATTCAAAGATGGCGGCAGCATACTTATCAAAGATGCATTCTTTTTGGGGCCTAATCCCCTCACTTTTGGCGAGTTCCACTTTTCAGACGGCACTATCTGGAACTGGGAAGTTATCAACGAGAAGCTTGCAGACAGTGCTGGTGAAGGTGAACCTGCTACCCGACTTACATTTCCAGACAGCGTCGACAACTTCTCTACCAATGCCTTAAACGACCATATCATTCACGCTGGTGGAGGTGATGATTATATTACAACTGGCGCAGGTGACGATAGTCTCTACGGGCAAGCTGGCAATGACACATTGATAGGTAGAACCGGCAATGACCTGCTAGACGGTGGTGATGGTGACGATACGCTCATTGGAGGTGCCGGAGATGACCACCTGATTGGCGGAAAGGGAAATGATACCCTCAAAGGTGGAGATGGTGATGATTTGCTCGAAGCAGCTCATGGAGGCGATGATATCCTTGATGGTGGGAATGGCAATGACACTCTCCATGCCGGTTCGCCGCATGCAATTCAGCTGCTAGGCGGCAGTGGAAACGACACCCTCTATGTCTTCCATGGCGCATCTCACATTGAAGGTGGAAAGGATGATGACACCCTTCACTACTATGGTGGCGATATCACAGTTCACTATAGTCTTGGGGATGGTCATGATATTATTTACGCAAATGGCAAGGCAGGCCCATTCAATAAACTCATCTTTAACGCAGCCATCTCTCCTGACGAAGTTCTCGTAAGTGGTTCGCTGACGTTTACCTTTGCAGACGGTGGTACGTTACGTCTGGATGATGCCTTCTTCTCTTCAAGTCAAAAGATGTTATTCAACGAAGTTCAGTTTTTCGACGGAACGGTCTGGACCTGGGAAGACATCCACAAAAAGCTTCTGGAAACTGCAAGTGATAATGCCGAGATCCTTTGGGGCACAAATGGTGATGACATCATCAACGGCTTTGGCGGAGATGACATTATTGACGCGGTGAAGGGTGAAAATCAGATTTCCGGTGGTACTGGAGATGATACTATTACCTGCGGTAATGGCATTGATACAATCATTTTTGGCGAGAACTTTGGCAATGATACAATCATCGATTTTCATGCAAACCAAGGTCACATCGACATTATACAATTCACAGATGGTGTATTTGAGACCTTCGAGGATGTGATGGCTGCTGCTCGTTATGAAGAAGGTAATACTATCATTCAATTGGATGAAGACAACTCTATTACTCTTCAGGGCTTTGTTGTTGCTGGTCTTCATGCTGATGATTTTAGTTTTGTTTCTTAACTTTTGCGTATAGCACTAAACTTCAAAGCCTCGGCACTACCGTGCCGGGGCTTTTTCGTAACCACATACTGAAAGTTATGACGAAAACCTCTCCAGCCGTTTTGAATAAACTTTACATCCTAAATTGCGATGCACCTTGTAAAAGAAAATTCTCTGTAAGTTATTGTGGATTTTAATATTTCTTCGAACCAACAAGACCGAATATTTGTATTTCTTACCTCACTTTGGGTCAGCCACACGCAATCATGAGCTGCATAAATATTACGTGCAATCTGCACATTTATAAAAATTTATGAAACTCGAGGATTGTGGCCATGAATATCCAACTCGGAAGTGGCGATGAGAACTATACTACTACTAGTTCTGAAGACCACCTTGTTTTAGCCGGTGCAGGCAACGACACTATTATAACTGCTGCAGGCGATGATCGGCTCTACGGAGAAGCTGGGAATGACAGCCTAAGTGGTGGAGAAGGTGATGATTACCTGAATGGTGGCACTGGGGATGACATTTTGTCTGGTGGTGCCGGGCGCAATACTTACTTCTTCGACAGAGGCTATGACAAAGACGTTATTGCTGACACTTCGGGTGATGATACCGTTCAGTTTGGCTCAGATATTACATTGGATCATATTCGAGTTGTCGCAGGCGGTTCTGAAAATCAGGACCTCTTAATCTACCTCATTGATCCAGAAAATCCGGATAAACCGCTCGATGAGATTACCGATGTTCTAACAATCCGAAACGGAGCGCTTGATACCTCTCCATCAATGCAGTTTAAGTTTGCTGATGGCACGACCCTCTCTAACATCGCACTTAAAGAAGATGGACGTGCGAAACATTATGGCACTGCTGGAGATGATAATTTCATCGGTAGTACTGGCAGAGATGAAGTCTATGGTAGTGCTGGAGCAGACACAATTGATGGCAAAGAGGGCCATAATATTGTGAACTACCTTCTTTCAACTGAAGGTGTATCAGTGAACCTCGATACAGGCGTGATGACTGGTGGTTTTGCTGAAGGTGACCAGCTCACCAATATTGATGCCATTATTGGTAGTTGGTATGACGATGTTCTGATTGGCGATGACAACGACAACTATTTATTTGCTCAAGCTGGTAACGACCATCTGGAAGGCGGTGCGGGAGACGATGAGCTGAATGCATATGCCGATGGTTCCGACTATCTCGATGGTGGTGAAGGCAATGATACTGTCCGCTATCGTTGGTCTACGTCTGCTGTTACGGTGGATCTGACAGATCAGTCCAACAACACAGGTGATGCTGCTGGAGATGTTTATGTCTCTATCGAAAACATTATGGGCACTGACAAGCATAGCGACCACTTAACTGGTGATGCGAATGCCAACAAGATTCATGGATACGGCGGTGATGACACCATCTTCGCTGGAGCTGGTGATGATACCGTCATTGCAGGTGATGGTGATGATGTGATTGAAGGTGGTGCTGGGGACGATGCGTTCTTCTTCAGATCAGACTTCGGTAACGACATCATCACAGACTTCACCGCAGGTGCCGGGTCTGAGGATGTGATCCAATTCGCAGCTACATTCGATAATGTTGCAGATGTTCTTGCTGCTGCGAGTGATGTTGGTTCGGATACTGTTATCTATGTGGATGATGACACTTCAATCACCCTGCAGAATGTTTCTGTAGCTGATCTCCATGCTGATGATTTTGCATTCGTTTAAGTGATGGAAAATTGAACATTTATGAAACCCCAGCGTGTCTCCGCTGGGGTTTATTTTTTACAAGCAGCACCAGTCAAATAGACATTAACGATCACGATGAGCGGCAAGTTACGTATCACTGCTTAGATATAGATTTCGGGATCCTGATATTTTACCGGATTTCCCCAAAATTCTGAGATTTCTCTAATTTTGTATTTTTAGTCAGCCAAGCGCAACTTCTAAACTGCATTAATTTTATGTGCATTTTGCATATACATAAATATTTATGAAACTGAGGAAGAAAATGTCCAAGTATACAGAACTCGGTAATGGCAATGATTATTTTAGCGACTATGGGTACGATACAAATGTTGTCTTCGCAGGTGGTGGCAATGACACAGTAATTACTACTGATGGTCATGATCGCCTCTATGGTGAAGATGGAAATGACCGCCTGAGCGCAGGCAACGGTCACGACACTCTTAAAGGCGGAGATGGCAACGATACTCTCAGTGGTGGGGATGACAATGATAAACTTTATGGAAACAATGATGATGACCAACTAGCTGGTGAAAATGGCGATGATTACCTAGACGGAGGCAAAGGCGAAGACAGATTATTCGGCGGAGCTGGCGATGACACCTACATTTTCGACAAAGATTACGGTAAAGATAAAATCATCGAGACTTCAGGTAATGATACAGTCCAGTTTGGATATGGCATTTCACTAGAAAACATTAAGATTGCCGTATCTGAAGAGCGAGCAAATGATCTAAAGATCTATATCATTGACCCATCAAACCCGGACCAACCTCTAGATCAGATTACGGATGTTCTGACAATTCAGGATGGCGCACGCAATGGCTCTCCGATTGAGAAGTTTGTGTTTGCGAATGGGACAACACTCTCGGATTTTTCCATCCAGGAAGACGGCAGAGTCAGGTATCATGGCACTGATGGGAATGACACCTTCACAGGCTCTTCTGCTAATGAGGAAATCTATGGCAGCGCTGGCGCTGACACCATTGATGGTGGCGGCGGTCGCAATGGCATCAGATATACTCTCTCGGAAGAAGGTGTGAATGTCAATCTAGCTACCAACGAGAACACTGGCGGCCATGCAGAGGGCGATCATCTCACAAACATCAGTCAGGTTTTCGGGTCTCACTTTGATGACGTTATCGTCGGAGACGACGGAAATAATGGGCTGTTTGGCTTTAGTGGCAACGACCGCCTAGAAGGCGGTGGCGGTGATGATGAGCTGAATGCTTATGGCTCTGGTGCTGATTATCTTGATGGTGGTGAAGGCAATGATACTGTCCGCTATCGTTGGTCTACGTCTGCTGTTACGGTGGATCTGACAGATCAGTCCAACAACACAGGTGATGCTGCTGGAGATGTTTATGTCTCTATCGAAAACATTATGGGCACCGACAAGCATAGCGACCACTTAACTGGCGATGCTAATGCCAACAAGATCCATGGATACGGTGGTGATGACACCATCTTCGCTGGAGATGGTGACGATACCGTCATTGCAGGAGATGGTGATGATGTGATTGAAGGTGGTGCTGGGGACGATGCGTTCTTCTTCAGATCAGATTTTGGCGACGACATCATTACAGACTTCACCGCAGGTGCCGGTTCTGAGGATGTGATCCAGTTCGCAGCTACATTCGATAGTGTTGCAGATGTTCTTGCTGCTGCGAGTGATGTTGGTGCGGATACTGTTATCTATGTGGATGATGACACTTCAATCACCCTGCAGAATGTTTCTGTAGCTGATCTTCATGCAGATGACTTTGCATTTGTCTAAGTGATTAGAAATTGGACAGTTATGAAGCCCCGGCAATTGCTTGCCGGGGCTTTTTTTATAGCGCAAATCACGAGGGTTGCTTTGAGGGGTGGCGAGTTGGTGACAGATGTTGGGGTACCCTTAATGTAGGTAGGTATTCCCTTGCGTGCGGTGGGTTTCTTCAATAGCAATGCGCTGATTGATAGAAAAGTTATTTTAAGGAACGCGACGTGGGAAACGGACAGGATTTGGCGCAAACGCTGGGGGTACGCAGTGACCTCCTTGTGGAGCGGAGCGTTAGCGAGGTTGTGGTGCATCCAGACCGGATTGTTCTGCGCATCCCGGATGAGCCTCATTACTGGGCTGGCAATATGGTGTTCTTTCGCGGCGATAAGGTCGACCCTGAACAGCAGATCGCGCAGTTTCGTAAGGACCTTCCAGAGGCGGCGCATACGATGTTTGGGTGGGATACGCCTGATATGAAGATCGGGCCAGAGCACGCCCCCTTGTCCAAGCTTGGATACGAGCTGGAACAGATCGATGTCCTGAGCCTGACCCAACCTCTCAACCGTGCTCCTACGCCCGATGGGATCAACATACGCCCAATTGAGGCCGAAGAGGACTGGAAGCAAGTCATCGCGCTTCAGATCGATACTGCTGTTGAGCAAGGTTATGACCGCGATAGCTTCGGAATTTACGTGTCGAAACGTTTTGAGAGCCGTCGCAGACAGATTAAGGCAGGACTGGCGAACTGGTTTGGCGCCTTTGATGGAGATCTCTTGGTTGCTGATCTGGGTATCTATGCCGACGCAGCTGTTTCGCGTTTTCAGGAAGTTGAGACATGCCCCAGCCATCGTAAGCGCGGCATATGCGCGGCACTCGTCACAGTTGGGGTAGATTGGGCTAAGGCGCAGGCACCTGCAACAATACCTGTTTTACAAGCTCACAGTGACGGTCCTGCAGGGCGGATCTATCGGCGTTGCGGCTTCGAGCATCGCGAAACTCTCGTTCTTGCGATCCTTCCGCCACAAGGCACCTTTGAGCGCCCGGCTGACACTGCATGATTGAGACTTAACGGAATAGCTGCAACAGTAGTTTGAGGTGAGTGGTCCCCCTCACCTCATAGACCTCATCACCAATACTCTTGCTAGGCCGTCACAGGACGCACGAGAGCCTCACGTTTGGCTTCAACAATGTCCCGGCAACAGCAGCCTTCCAGGTGGTCATTGACCATGCCCATGGCTTGCATGAAGGCGTAGACGGTGGTTGGACCTACGAAGGACCAGCCCCGTTTTTTGAGATCTTTGGAGATGGCCGTGGAGATTTCGGTTTTACCGAGGGTCTTGAGGTTGGCGTAGTCACAGACCTCGGGGCGTTGGTCCGCGGTTGGTTCCCACTTCCAGAAGTAGGCTGCGAGTGAACCAAATTCCTCGCGCATTTCCAGAGCACGATTGGCATTGTTGATGGTGGAAGTAATTTTGCCGCGGTGGCGGATGATGCCGGCATCCTGAACAAGGCGTTCGATGTCATTTTGTGTGAACTTTGCGACCTTCTCAAAATCGAAACCTGCAAAACCGGCGCGGAAGTTCTCGCGTTTACGCAGAATAGTGATCCAAGACAGGCCAGACTGAAAACCTTCGAGGCAGATTTTTTCAAAGAGGCGGATATCGTTGGTGACCGGATGCCCCCACTCGTTATCATGATAGGCCTGATAGAACGAGTCTCCGCCATGCCACCAGCAACGGTCCTTGCCGTCTTCTCCGCGGATCAGTCCTTCAGCAATCGGTGTTGAATTCTGGTCCATTGCCTTGCCCTTCATGGTCAATTGTCTCTGCGGGTTCTTGTTGGGCAACTGTTACTCACCCTCAACAACTCACTCAAAATGTTTATGTTATGTTCTCTTATAAAGCATTGGCTTGCCAAAATAGCAAGCCATCTGCATGTCTCTTTTAGAAAAGATCAATCGAACAAAGCGTCAATGTCATCCTGTGTCACGGTACCAGCTTCCACATCCAGAGCCGGGCCATGAAGCAGTGCAGAATCGTCGCCTTCTTTCTCAGAGGAAATGCGATCACTGATCTCCTTGAAGCTTTCAATACCGCCCCAAATCTCAATCATACGGATGATGCGCTCTTCAACGAATGACAAGGTGTTCACCACCTTGCTGATGCGCTGGCCGGTCAGATCCTGGAAGTTACAGGCTTCAAAGATCGACACCACCTGCTCATGAATGTCGGTTACAAGGCCTTCGTGCTCACTTGGAACCATTGGCATAACGGTTGCCGCACTTTGGTCGATGACTTCAGCTGCGGTCAGGATTTGCTCGGTCGCGCCTTCGGTTCCTGACACAATAGCGCCAAGCTCCAATGTCACACGGCCACGTTCGTCATTATCAACGCTTGCCTTGCTGTGAAGAGCAGCAATTTCACTCTTGGTTTCAGCAATGGCTTGATAAATCGCATCCAGCTCGCCTTTAAGCTTTGCGGCCTCACCGATTTCCTCACGCAATTCTTCCGCGACGCGCCGGGACAGTTCTTGTGGGTCGGTCGAGGGAGATCCCACCAGCTCTTTCAGGCTGGCAATTTCTTCCATAACCTGCTGGTGACGCAACTCTTCACCATTGTCCTGAATCGGAGTGCTTACTTCGGTGCGTACGCTGCGCACTCCGAACTGAGCCTCTGCACGAAAGGTTTTTCTTACAACTGACATCCCAACCCCGAACTCATGAAGCAAATACGCTTCCTATTAAAGGCCACACCGTCGCTACTCCTGTCCGGCGATGCGCCCTCTTTTGTTTTCCGCCATTCCTTCGCAAACTGGCACAGGCTTACGAAGACAAGCTCTCAATTACAGATTTTAAACAGCAATCCCGGCCGCAAGACGCGCCCATGCACCCATATGTATGATGGGTACGATTCGCACTCCTACACGCCGGTCACTACCCACTTACTTCTTAGAGTGTTAATTATTACCTTAGATTTATCAGCATTGATTTTTAAAGATAATTCCGCCGATTGGCCGCATAGCTCAGTAACAATTGGTTAACCTTAGTTTGAACTAGCATAAATTACATTGCTAATTTTAACAGTTACTAGAGCTGCAACTCCTAGTTTTCCGAGGACATCGGGTCATTGGCAAGGTCCAGAGGAGTGTGGAATGTTTGAGGCATCGGCAAAGAGCAGATCAAACTGGCTTGTTACTTTATTCAGCGTGGGTGGCTTGGTCTGTGCGTTTAGTTCTGCTGCTCAGGCAGAATACAAGCCGCGAGCCTCTGCACCTCCGCTTGTCCTCAGCCCTGATCTTGCAAATCCATGGGTTGTGCAAATCCCACGGTCTCAAGCCAAGGCGGTTCAGAACCTTCGCAGCTCTAAAAAACAAGCAAGGCGATCACGGACAACATCAAAGCGGTATGATCGCCGTATTCCGAAACAGTTCTTGCCGACAACAGTCAGCTACAACACCTCCTATTCACCGGGATCTGTCGTGATCGATACGACATCACGATATCTTTACCTGGTGCAAAGCAACGGCAAAGCCCGCCGCTATGGCGTGGGTGTTGGCCGTCCTGGTTTTGAATGGGCTGGCGTCCACAAAGTTACCCTTAAGCGGGAGTGGCCAGACTGGCGGCCACCTGCAGAGATGCTGAAAAGACAACCAAGCCTGCCCCGTTACATGCCGGGTGGACCGCGTAACCCATTGGGCGCGCGGGCACTTTACCTTGGCTCCACACTCTATCGCATTCATGGATCAAATGAGCCATGGACGATTGGCCAAGCTGTTTCTTCTGGTTGCATTCGTATGAGAAACGAAGATGTGGCGGAGCTATATAATATGGTTCCAGTTGGCGCAAAGGTCTATGTGCGCTAGGCATGCAGGTTTGTTGCAATCTTGGGTACAGGAAACTATGATAAGACAACAACTTCAAGTTGCTTGCCGTACCCCAGCTCAAGGCAAAGCATCAAAAAAAATAAAGGTCTGTCTTTAAACAGACTTATTATGAGAATGTGCCGTTGCTGACCATCTGATTGAGGGACTTTTTCCCCCAGACCACATCTGTGTGTTTTGGGAGTGCCGCGTATGTGTGCCAAGAAGAATGGACTAGTCATCAGCAAAGACGAAGTGGTTGCAACTCTTTCCAGTATATTGTCCAGCCCCAACTTCAGGCGAAGCCCCAAACTAACCGCCCTCCTGACATTTCTCGTCGAGCGTAAACTCTCCAAACAGGAAGAAGACCTCAAAGAGCAAGTTATCGGACAGAGGGTCTTCAATTTGCCTGAAGGGTTTAATCCGCGTGAAAACCCGATTGTGCGAGTCAACATCTCGCGCTTGCGGTCTCTTCTGCGTGGTTACAACGACGCACACCCTGATGTGCATCACATGCAGATCCGGTTGCCAGACATGGGCTATGTACCTGTATTTGAGTGTCTACGACCCGTTGTTGACGGGGCTGATGAAGAGAGCAACACTTCTCCCTCACAACACACGAGCGAGGAACGCTCACCCATTGAGCTGTTGGATGAGCCTTTGAACTCTGAAGACATCACCCAGATCCGCGGTGTTCTGGAGGACTGCCTGAAAGATCAAGGACCATCACTCAACCGGTATACGCTTGCAGCCATCCTGCTTGGCTGTTTCGCCAGTATACTGAGCTTGTTGTTGCTTGCGCATGAGACTGGCTTGGTGTTTGCCGGAGATTGGCATACCCAAGTCATCGCTGTTCCGCCTTCAACGATTGACGAAGATCAGATCCCACCAGAAATTGCAGCGGAGCTACGACAAATAGAAGGTGAACTTGGCGGCAAAGTCAGCTGCATAATTCACTCCGATGAGCATATTCTCGCTGAGTAAATGGCAGAAGGCATCATGTAGCTCACTCCTCACCCCAACCAATTAGTCTGCGTTTGGATGAACAGCAGTACGACTGCATTTTGGATGTCGATCTCAATTAAGCTCACGCAACTTTTGGGTTTTAGACTGTCAGTGTTTGAGCCGTTCTGCAATTAATCCACGAGATTGAGGGTGGGTTTGAACTCAATAGATTTTTACCCCTAAAACCATCAGTTTAACATATTCATTTTCAGGAATTGCCTGAAGCTGCGAAAGGCACAAAATCAAACTCATAAATGCATTGGGAATCAAATTTTTCACCGTTGCATGTCCCCCACGATGCCGAGGGTATCGGTTCAGTTTTCTCAGGCGGGAATTTTGAGATGAAGACTACATTTTTGATTGCGTCATTTATTTCAGCAGGTTTTGTCCTTTCAGGCTGTGCCAGTGTCACACGCGGTATGAGTGAAAAAGTCAAAATCTATACCTCTCCAGAGGATGCACAGATCTCGACGGACATAGGGATGACCTGCAGTTCCTCGCCTTGTACACTCAAGGTTTCACGCAAAGAAAAGTTCAACGTCACCGTTTCCAAAGAAGGTTATAAAACGCAGAAAGTACATGTCACCACTGAAGTTGCGGGAAGCGGCGCAGCAGCCATGGCGGGCAATGCCCTGATCGGAGGTGTGATTGGTGTAGGCGTGGACGCTTATACCGGTGCAATGCTTAATCACAAGCCGAACCCAGTTCTCGTTGAGCTTAAGCCAACAAACCCAGCAAACCCTAATACACCTGTCGGCGATCTCTCACATATTCGGAAGCAATATGCTGATGATGAGAAAGCTCATCAGGAGAATGTTATGCGTCGTGGAGGCGGCGTATAACCTCCGAATCCCTCTCAATCTTGTTTGAGAGGGATTTGTGTAAAGCAGCATACTTACGCCTTATCCAGCAGCATCGGCTTTGGACCGCCATAGGCCCAATCCAGAAGCTCGATGCTATGGATGACCGGGATTTGGGTGCCGCTGGAGATTTGGGTGATGCAGCCGATGTTGCCGGTGGCGACAAGGTCTGGCTGGGTAGCTTCCAGATTGCCAACTTTGCGATCTCGCAGAGCAGTGGCAATTTTGGGTTGCATGATGTTGTAAGTACCAGCCGAGCCACAGCAGAGGTGACCTTCCAAAGGTTCTTTGACTGTAAAGCCAGCATTTTGCAGCAGCTTCTTCGGTTGCCAGGTGATCTTTTGGCCATGCTGCATGGAGCAGGCAGAGTGGTAGGCGATGGTCAGCTCTTCGTGCAGCTGTGCTTCGCCTAAGTCCTGCTCAATCAGAAACTCAACAATATCCTTGGACATCTGTGAGATTTGTTGAGCTTTCGCCGCATATTGCGGGTCATCGCGCAGCATGAAGCCATAATCTTTGATGGTGGTCCCACAGCCTGACGCGGTGATGATGACGGCATCGAGCCCCTCACCATCCATCTCTCTCACCCATGCATCAATGTTGGCTTTGGCCTGTTCGTTAGAGGCTTCTTCCTTGCCCATATGATGAACGAGCGCACCACAACAGCCCTCACCTTTCGGGAAGACCACTTCATAGCCGATGCGGGTAAGTAAGCGGGTCGCTGCATCGTTGATGGACGGGGCAAGGACACTTTGTGCGCAACCTTTCAGGATGGCGACGCGGCCCTTCTTCTGCACTTTCGGGGCAACGGTTTCCTGTCCTGCGAACTGGGAGGGCATTGCAGATTTGGTTGGAGCCAGCGCCAGAAGGGTACCCAGTTTTGCAAGCGTACCGCCGCATTTCTTCATGAGCCCAGCAAGTGGACGACCATAGAAGGCGGCTGCGATGGCCAGGCGGAAACGGCCCGGTTTGGGCAGAATGGCCTGTAGCACGGCTCTGAGCATCCGGTCTTGCAACGGACGCTTGTAGGTGCGTTCAATATGAATGCGAGCGTGATCTACAAGATGCATGTAGTTCACACCCGAAGGGCATGTGGTCATGCAAGACAAACAAGACAGGCAGCGGTCGATATGCTTGACCGTTTTGGCATCCGCAGGACGGTCATTTTCCAGCATCTCTTTGATGAGGTAGATGCGGCCACGTGGACTGTCCAGCTCATCTCCCAGCAGCGCGAAGGTTGGGCACGTTGCGGTACAAAATCCGCAGTGCACGCATTTGCGCAGGATCTGTTCGGAAACTGCTGTGGCGCTGTCTTTGAGTTGCTCTGGTGTAAAGTTGGTTTGCATGACCTAGATCCCCGCGTACATTCGGCCCGGGTTGAGTATGTTGTGCGGATCAAACTGAGCTTTCAAGCGCTTAGAAAGCCCCATTAATGTCTCCGGCAAGGGCTGGAACACATCCACGCTCGTACGCAGCTCAGCACTTGCGCGCAGGAGCGTAGCGTGACCACCACCGTTTTCAGCTATAAGCCGGCGGAGCGGGACATCGTGAGGCTCTTCACCTTGCATCTCCACCCAGACCAGGCCACCTGCCCAGTCCATCATCCAGCGGATTGCAAAGCGCTTTTCCAGCTCGGCAATCATCTGTTGACCAGCAGTCGGGCTTACTGAGAGCTTCCAGAGCGGCTTGTCACTTCCGGCGAACGGAATGAGGTCACGTAGATCACCCCATGTTTTGCGGGAGGCCTGACCTTCGATGAGCTCTTGTGATGGAAAGCGCTTCAGGATGCTGCGCAGTTTGTTCAAGCGGTAGTCGATGGAAACTGGGATGCCTTCCAATCTGAGCAAAGTGATGGAGTGTTCTTGTGAGAGTGGGCAGAAACCTTTGGGCAGATGAGCTGCGGAGGAAACCTCTGCGGAAGACCCCATAGCTTCTGACATGGCACTGGATGCTTCTTGCGGGGTCAGGCCCAACAATACGAAGGTGCATTCTTTGGCTGCTCGTGGGAGAACTTTGATGGAGAAACTTGTGGCAACAGCAAGAGTGCCCCATGAGGAGCAGAAGCCCCGGGACAGATCATAACCCGTCACGTTTTTCACCACACGTCCGCCTGCCTTGAAGATCTCACCACGGCCAGAAACAGCTTCCAGACCAAGTACATGGTCGCGTGCTGCGCCAGCCTTCAGACGGCGCGGACCAGACAGGTTTGTTGCCAGCACACCACCAATGGTGCCTGCCTGATTTGGGCCACCCAGAACTGCACTTAGGTCTGCTGGTTCAAAGGGGAGTTCCTGATTGTGCTCCTTCAAGAGGGTCTGAACGTCAGTCAGTGGCGTGCCTGCCTTCACAGTGAGCACAAGTTCTGCCGGCTCATAGTCGATCACGCCGGAGATGCCGTCAACGCGCAAAGTATGCGCGGACTGCACCGCCCTACCCCAGTTGCACTTGGAGCCGCTTCCGATTACTTCCAGCGGTGTTCGCTCGGCGGAGGCCCATTTGACGACCGCCTCCAGCTCATCAGCTGTTGTTGGGTGGAAACCCTCTCCCATGGTTTCGTCCTGTTCTCTTGTCTTAGGATCACGCTCTAAAAGCGTGGAATATCCGGGAATGGCAGTTGGCCCTGATGAACGTGCATAAAGCCGAGTTCTGCACAACGGTGCAGGACCGGGAACATCTTGCCCGGATTGAGAAGCTGCTTTTCATCAAACGCACACTTCACGCGTTGCTGCTGTTTCAGGTCATCCTCAGAGTACATTTCCGGCATGAGATCGCGTTTCTCAATGCCGACACCATGTTCCCCTGTGAGGACGCCGCCTACTTTTACGCAAAGACGCAGGATGTCTGCGCCAAAGGCTTCTGCTGCGGCCAGTTCGCCCGGTTTGTTGGCGTCATAAAGGATGAGTGGATGCAAGTTTCCATCACCTGCGTGAAACACGTTAGCGACACGTAATCCGTGTTTTTCGCTCAGCTCCTGCATTTCCTGCAGGACTTGTGGCAGAGCTGCGCGCGGAATGGTGCCATCCATGCACAAATAGTCAGGCGAGATGCGGCCTACCGCCGGGAAGGCAGCCTTACGCCCTGCCCAGAATGTATTGCGTTCTTCTTCTGACTGAGAGACGCGCAAGTAAGATGAGCCGTTCTTTTCTGCAATTGCGCTGACGCGCTTAAGCAAATCATCGACTTCAGCTTCAGGGCCGTCCAGTTCCACGATCATGAGGGCGTCAACATCCAACGGATATCCGGCATGTACGAAGTCCTCGGCAGCATCAATTGCGAGCTTGTCCATGAGCTCCATGCCACCGGGGATGATACCCGCTCCGATGATTTCAGCCACGCACTTGCCAGCTTCCTCTGAGGTTGGGAAGCCGATGAGTGCTGCACGGGCTGTTTCCGGTTTTTGTAGAACGCGGACAGTGACTTCAGTGACAACTGCGAGCAATCCTTCGGAGCCTGTGAGCAGGGCCATCAAGTCGTAGGCCTCAGAATCCAGATGTTTGCCGCCGAGGCGGATCACCTCTCCGGTGATAAGGACAATTTCCAGTCCCAACAGGTTGTTGGTGGTCAAACCGTATTTGAGGGAGTGCACGCCGCCTGAGTTTTCAGCGATATTACCGCCAATGGAACAGGCGATTTGGGAGGACGGATCAGGAGCATAATAGAAGCCATCCTGCTGTACAGCCGTCGTAATCCCCAGGTTGGTTACACCCGGCTGGGTCACAACGGCCCGGTTTTCCAGATCTATTTCCAAAATCCGATTAAATTTCATCATGGACAGCAAAACGCCGTCTTCCAACGGCAATGCACCGCCAGATAGGGAAGTTCCGGCACCACGAGGCACCACTTTTACATCATTGTCATAGCAGTACTTGAGCACTTGCGAGACCTGATCTACGGTCTCAGGCAAGACCACCACAAGCGGCAGCTGGCGGTATGCCGTCAAGGCATCCGTCTCATAGGGACGCATCTCGATCTCATCGCAGATAACACCTTCTCCACGCACGATTTTTTGCAAATCAGCGACGATTTTGGAGCGCTTTTTTAGTGTTTCCTGTGACGGTTTTGGCATCGCGATCGCTGCCATCAGGCCTCCCTCCTGAGTTGTAATTTGAAACTATATTTCCAAGCCACCAACCCAACCGTACTTACTGAATATAATAGATGAGACTCTCATAATTTTTGCAAAGATAAAAGCCGCATTAAGTCTATTGTCGCCCACAAAACAACAGCTTCAGATTTTAGTGAGTTTGACTCAAAGCAAGTTATTTTCAGTCGTTTATGCTTATGATCAATTCCGTCCGCGACAATATGCCGTAACAATATATACGAAGGTAACGTCGAATCTGTGGGAACTACCCCATGAGTTAGACTATGTTGTTCTCTATTCGCGGTTATCTCTTAGGATATAGTGGGAAGGATAAAATATGAAGCAGTTTGGCGTCGTTGCAGCGCTTGCATTGCTGTTGAGTTCCGGTGCGGCATTCGCTGAAGGCGATGTTGCTAAGGGCGCAAAAGTTTTCAAAAAATGTAAGGCTTGTCATGCTGTTGGTGAAAAAGCCAAGAACAAGGTAGGTCCACAGCTCAACGGTATCGTTGGCACAGGCTGGGGTGAAGTCGAAGGCTACAAGTATTCCAAGCCTCTTCTGGCAGGTAAAGAAGAAGGTAAAGCTTGGGACGAAGCTACTCTTGACGCATACCTTACAAAACCGAAGAAAGTTATCCCGAAAGGTAAGATGGCTTTCGCTGGTCTTAAGAAAGAAAAGCAGCGTCAGGACGTTATCGCGTACCTCGCTCAGTTCAATAAAGACGGCTCCAAGAAATAATTGGATTCCAGAGATTCTAAAGATCGGGGGTCGCAGTTCTGCGGCCCTTTTTTATTGGCGTGCGTTCAGACCTCTGCCTTGCGCACCATCTTGTTTGCAAGGATCGGGATGCCGTTGTAATCAGTCAGAAACTCGCTGGTAATGACAAAACCAAATTGCTCATAGAGCCGCTTGGCCGGCAGGTTGGATTTAGCGACATAGAGAGTTGCCTCCCCCTCAGCCCTCTCCAGCATGTGTTGCATGAGCGTTCTACCGATGCCCTTGCCTCTGCCTTGCGGGTGGACGAACAATGACCTGAGATCAGCTCCATCCTGAGCTGCATAAGCCAGTATTCTCTCTTCGTCATAAACTGAGATTTGCGACGTGATTAGACTCGTGTACCGCTTGCGGTCCTGATCAAGCGGGAGTAATTCAAACTGCTTATCTTCATAGGCAAACTCATCAAGTTTGGACTTCGCGTAAATATCTAGTACAGCTGGAAGGTCCGCGTCCCGATACGGTCTGATCATCATTCAACTCTTTCTAAATATATATGTTTTTCGATTCCCTCATCTTTTGATGGCAGGCAATTGAGGTAACTTTGTGCACCTGCTTTTGATTGTAGTTTAGTACAGTCCAATTGCAGAATAAAACTCGGTCATTTCATGTAAAAAGGGATGCATGAAGCACCCCTTTTTTGGCGTTAAATACAGAGCTGATTAAGCCAGTTCTGTGAAGATTTCGCCTTCCGGGAGGCGGGATTTTGGGAGGGCGGCGTTGAAGTCGCTTTCGTGACGGTGGCCGAGGGCAATCAGAGCAACTGCGCGGTAGCCTTTTTCCTGAAGGCCAAACTCTTCGTTAAGCGCGTCAACGTCTACGCCCTCAATCGGCACAGCATCAATGCCCAGCGCGCCTGCGCCCAGAAGAATGGTTCCCATATTGAGGTAGACCTGTTTTTCCATCCAATGGTCAGCGTCTTTGAGCTGGTCACGGTGAATACCTACAAAGGTGGCACGGCCTGCTTTGACTGTCTCTTTTACAGCTGGGTCAGCGAAGCGTTTGTCTTGTTCTTCTGCTTCCAGCAAACGGTCCAGATACTCATCAGAGATGTCCGTTCTGACGCAAAAGACGACGACGTGGGAGGAGTTGAGCACCTTACCGTTGTTGAAGGAGAACATGCCCTGCGTACCCTTTGAAACGCGCTCACGTCCTTCTGGGGTGTCTGCAATGATAAAGTGCCAAGGTTGTGAGTTCACACTTGATGGGCTGAAGCGAAGCAGGGATTTAATATGATCAAACTGCTCTGCGGAAATCTGCTTTGATGGATCAAATTCCTTTGTGGAATAGCGGCTCAGCGCGACGTCTTTCAGGTTCATGCTCATTTTCCAGTTTCTTATTTTAAGTGATGTTCTGACCGGAAGATAACCATTAGTTTTTTCTTAGCAAGTACGCACAGAAAATGCACATAGGCACAAAATGTATACTTTAAGCTCCGTACCCGACATCTGATAAAGTAATTCCACTTAGCCGAGGCGCTATCTACCTCCTATCAAGATCAAAAGCGTGGATATTATTCTGATTGCGCAAAGCATCGAATGAAGTCTACTTCCATCCAGGCATCTTGTTCTGGTGTCTTTGGGCCACTGTGAGGGAACTCATAAAAGTTCAACATGAGCTGCATCGGATAATTTGGAGATTGAGAGGTTGTTGTAACCAGTTCGCCATCAGCGAAGAAATCAATCTGACTTGGAGACCAGTCCATCGAATAGACGTGCCAGTCAGTAACATCCAAGGGTAAAATGCTGTCGTCAAATTCATCTTTGAGGAGAGGATCGTTAATACGTTTTATTCCACGCCCGACTTGAGCTTCATTTGCAGTCGCACTCCTGCCAAAAATCTCAAAAACCGTAATTTCTCCAGAATGATCGGGCTGATCTTCAAAACCGATCAGCCAAAGCGCTGCTAAATTCCATGGTTTTAATTTTGCACGAACACGTATGTCCAGCCTACAATATTGCGGTAAGAACAACTGCATTTCAGGAACCTCAGACTTTACAGTTAGCCCATCACGGAACCTGTGTTGCCCATGAGGGCTATTGAGGGGGCCTGCGAAATGCCCAGTCTGGATTCCCGATACCTTGTTTTTTCCATCAAATTCTGGCGACCAGCATTGCTGATTTTCAGAGATGAACAAACGAAGCTTTTTGTCCCTTATCTCATAACTCGCCGCAGATAACTCCAAGGAGCTCCAGTGAGGGAGGTAGTTGGGCAACCATTTGTTTATATCGAGAGCAGGACCATCAAAATTATCTTCAAAGATAAGCTTAGAGTTCGACTGGAGGACCATTCAGATGCCTTCACATAATGAATAATTGAAATTGCTGATGCTAAATTGTGGCCTTTGAACTTACCCGACGTGCCATACTGCTGATAGTAAATTTAGGGTGGTTTCCTCAAACCTGAGCAATCCTTTTATGCATTGAAGTCCCCTTTGAATTGTGGCAGGCAGGTTCTAGCGATTTCATTTATGCATTGCTCAGAAACAGCAGGACTTCTCCTCTTATGGCCCGACCAAGACGCCCCAAATACAAGAAGGATGCCCGGGTCGGATTGTTTGTTTCCTGCACTACCAATCTCTTTCGCCCGTCTCTCATAAAAGCTGCAGTTCATTTGCTGGAAAGAGCCGGTTATGAGGTTGAAGCGCCCAGCATTCAGAGTTGTTGCGGGCTTGTGTCGCTTCGTTCTAATGAACTTGATGATGCACGGGATTTGGCGAAGGAGGTGATTTCTCAGTTTGGTCATTACGACTATGTGGCTGTGCTTTCTCCTTTTTGTGCCAAGGTGTTTGAACGGGCCTACGCGCCGCTGCTTTCTGAGCAGTCTGAAGAACTCACGAAGATCACCGCCAAGTTTACGCGTAAGTGTTTTGAAGTCTCTGATCTGTTGCTGGCTGCGCCAGAGTTTGGGCAGAGCTTGCAAGGCTTTGCAGGAAAGGTCGCGTTTCTGGATGTGTCAGACGCGCCAAATCTGTTTGGCAGTCAGGTGGCTTCCCGCACTCTGCTGGGTCAGATGGAGCAAGTGGGCGTTGTTGACCTGCCGCAGATCTGCGCTTCCCAGGTCAAAGGCGCTCCAGAGGGAACGATCTCCCCTGAACTGGGTCCAGGTGATCTGAGCGGTTTGCTACATGCGGTGCGCTCCTGTGGAGCTGGCACGCTTGTCTCGACAGATCTGGCGCTCCTGATGGAGCTTTCCACGCATTTACGCCGCTATGGGTCTGCCATTGAGCTCAGGCCGGTTTTGGAGGTTCTGGCAGGTGATACTCAGTCCATGCCGATTGGCTTGAGTGCTCGTGTGATGGCAGGTCAGTCCATCCTCTGATTCCCTAGGTCGTCACCGAACCTTGCGCAGGGATTGTGGTTCCCGGTGCTGCTTGTGAAAAACACAAATTCTGCATGACGGGAATTACTGCTTAAGGCCAGTGATTTGCCTCTTAAATCCATTAAATTCCTCAGAATGCCCTTACAAATGTTGTAGTTCTGCGTATTGCTGAGTAGTGTGCGCGGCAACTGGCCAAGGCCATGGTCCGGCTTTGTTGCCAGTTCACAGTGTGAGGCACTTTGTCTCTCCTATCTGCTGTTACACAGGAGCCTATAAAAATGGGAAAGCTCAAGCCGGGCGTCATCTTTGGTGAAGACTATAAAACCCTGATTGAAGCATGCCGCGAAGGTAAGTTCGCCTTGCCTGCGGTCAACGTTGTTGGAACGGACTCCATCAACGCAGTTCTTGAAGCAGCAGCTGCAAACAATACAGATATTATCGTTCAGCTCTCCAACGGTGGTGCGCAGTTCTATGCCGGTAAAGGCATCAAGGACAGCTTCCAGGCAAAAGTGCTTGGGGCAGTTGCTGCAGCTCAGCACGTGCACCTTCTGGCAGAGTATTACGGTGTTGGCGTTGTGTTGCACACCGACCATGCAGACAAGAGCCTGATCCCTTGGCTGGAAGAGCTCATCAAACACGGTGAGGCATTCTACAAGGCAAATGGCAAGCCACTGTTCTCCTCTCACATGCTGGATCTTTCTGCAGAAGACATCGAGTTTAACCTGTCTGAAAGCGAACGCCTGCTGAAGATGATGGCTCCGCTGGAAATGAGCCTTGAGATTGAGCTGGGCGTGACTGGTGGCGAAGAAGACGGTATCGGCTCTGATGATGACATCGGTGCAGACAATCCGAAGCTCTACACCCAGCCTGAAGACGTTCTGCAGGCTTATGACCGTCTGAACCCGCTTGGCCATTTCTCCGTTGCTGCGTCCTTCGGTAACGTGCACGGCGTTTACAAGCCGGGCAACGTGAAGCTGCGCCCTGAAATTCTGCGTGAAAGCCAGAAGCTGGTCAGCGAAACTCACAGCCTTGGTGCAAACCCGCTGGCGCTTGTGTTCCACGGTGGATCCGGTTCTGAAAAGTCCAAGATCACAGAGAGCCTGAACTACGGCGTGTTCAAAATGAACATCGACACCGACACACAGTTCGCCTTCTCTGAAAAGGTTGGTGCGTATGTGGAAGCAAACGCAAATGCTTTCAAATACCAGATCGACCCGGAAACTGGTGCTCCAACGAAGAAGGCTTACGACCCACGCAAATGGCTGCGTGAAGGTGAGCTGGGCATTGTTGAACGCCTGAAAGAAGCTTGCGAAGACCTGAATTGCGTTGGCAAGAGCCTCTGCCAGTAAGCTGACTAGATTTTATAAGATTGAAGAGCCCGGTGCAGACGCGTCGGGCTTTTTATATTTCAACTAAAAGTTTAAGTTAAGCAAAGCTACATTTAGGGATATTTAACCTCAAACTAGCACGATATCCTTGTTTTTTAGGGGTTAATAATGCGCATTCTTTTGTTTCCTTTGATCGCTCTGCTTATTTCAGGTTGTGTTGCGACAAAGCCTCATGGTTATCAGCCGAATGTTACAGTCAACACTTATGGCGCTCAGTTATATCTGAATACCAGAAAAGCTCCTCAGTTTCGGGTGACAGGCTGGTCAGAAGCTCCTCTGAGAGAGTTCAGCATGGCAATTAACTATTATGCTGCTGAAGCTGCGTTGGACGAAGGGTACTCTCATTTTGTACTGCTTGACCATAAAAGGACACAGAAGGGTTCTGGCCATTACATAAAGGCGAAATTCCTTGGATTGAAGAGAGCTGGAACGCACAAAGGTAAGCGCGCCTTGAATGCCAAACAGTTACTTAGACAGCTTCACGCGCAGGCGAATATCAAACAAGTTGGTCCCAGAAATAAATTTAGCATGTCTCAACCAACGCCAACCGAAGCTATTATCGTTGGTGGTATTGTTGATATCGCTGTGGCAGCCATTATCGCAGCTAATTGATAAGCTGTTCGATGGGACGTTATTGATATCTGTACCGGAGCAAGCCGCACTTACACAGCTTGCTCCTCACTAACTAAGCTGTCGTACTCTCGCCGTCCAAGAAAAGGATCGGAACGCCCAGGCTTTTGGCGACTTTTTCTGCGTGCTTCATGAAGAGTTCGTATTTTTCTTCTTTCGACAAGGCTTCCTTGCCATTGAATTTCTGCACCGCAACGGTATCCGGAGACGGCTCTGAATCGATCATGAAGATCCCCTGAATCTTGAGAGGAGCCGTTGCGTCCACGCCTTCCTTATGTTGAACGCCTTCCTTCGTTGAAATTATTACTTCATTGTGCTGATGGTAGGTGTTCTCCATCAGGTCATCAACGGGTTGCTGCCTTTTGTCGTAATCAAATTTGCCAAGATGGTTCTTGAGATATCCGTTTCGCACGTGGTCCGGTACATCAAGAAGCTTTTCGTTTTGCTCCTGCGTGACGTTGACCATATGTTCTTTTCGGTCTGCGCGCCCAATATTCAGGTCACTCATGATATCGTCCGGGCTGGAAACCAGCACATTCTGAGGCGGAACATCTAAAATCACACCAAATGCACCGTAGGCGAAGCACTTCTCATCCGTCACAACAGATGTGCAGATTGTGTCCCACCCCTTCATGGTGTCATTCGCATCAGAGGCAAAGCAGCCTGTTTGGTTGATGAGGTTTTCCATCGAACCTGTATGGACAACAAACTTGAACGGAGCAGAAGCTCCCCCGCGCTTTTGCAAGTCCTTTCTGGCAGACGGGTCGGTGAAGTTCTCTTTTTTCCAAGACTGGATAAAGACCTTAGTTTTCTCTGTTGCTTCGGGCCTGACAAGTTCCACGTTGGGGTCTTCAGGTTGTTTGCGATGGAATGCAGCAGCGATCTTATCCCGCTTGGATGTGTGCGGCGTTTCGCTGGCTCCGAACCCGCTGACAGCAGGCAGGGTTTGCAGCCAGTCCACTTCCTTTTGATAGTTTTGAAGAGTTTTATGGAGGCTTTTCAGGAGCTTGTTCGCCGCATCAACTTGGAAATTTTCGCAGGACGTTTCTGCTTCTCGAAGTAAGCTTCTTGCTTCCTGATCTATTCCGATAAACTTCTTGTGCTTTTTGCTCGGTATCTTCTTAGCAATGGCAAGACTGTCTACGATTGGAATTTCAGCGGCCAATCGCTCATAATCCTCCCTGATCCATGGGATCTGCCCTTCTAACGCCGTATGGTTGGATTTGGCCACGGCAATAAGCTGCTCCATGGATGCAATATTTTCTTTGATCTTGGCAATTTTCGCATTCGCACTTTGTGCTTTGCGACCTTTAAGGTCCTTCTTAGCACTCGCAACAACTGAGCGAGCAGATTGGCCAGCTTTTTTGAAAGGAGCAAAAATAACGCTTTGGTTTTTAACCAGATTGTTGTTTGCAAAAAGCTCATCAGTTGACCTTTCCAGAGCGGCTAACGTCTCCCAAGGGTCCTCTATACTGCTTACATTTGCTGCTTGCTGTTGCTCATTTCCGGGATCGCCCCCCTCTTCCGCAAAGTTCAGGTTAAGATGGCGCGCCATGTCACTGGCCCATTTGTGCTCTTGTTTGTTCAACGTTTGCGGGGACATAGATCAACTCCGACAACATTTGCGCATCCCTTCCAACCGCATTTTTTTGGAAAGTAAACGCCTGTATTCCTAACGGGCCGCCAGACTACTACGCTCCCTCAAATGAAAACTTTCCTGAATGTCCTGATTTACTTTCAAATTGGAGACAATCGGTACAGACTTGCAAGCACACAATCATCAACGAGGAGGTGCGTAGAGTGCTTCTCTTTCGTTTAAGAGGAACCTCGTGCCGCCAACGTTGGGGGAAGGCAGCACGAGGGGTGCTGGGAGGCCTTAGATTGGGTCTGCCAGCAGGTTCTTTTTGATGAGGGCCAGCTCTTCATCAGAAATGCCTAATGCTTCGCGGCGGTAGGTGTCAAAGCTGCCGTAGTCTTCTTTCACCGCTTGCAGCGCAGCCGTGATCTGTTCTTTATGTGCACCGAAAGCCGGGCGGAGAGAATGCGGGCCGTCTGCGACTAGCTTGCTCAGTTCATCATAAGTGTAGAGATTGGTGGTGAGGTAGTCGCGCATGACGTCTTCCTCAGAAAAGCCCAGAGACAACATCAGTACAGCTGCCACATAACCGGTGCGGTCTTTGCCGCCTGCGCAGTGGAACACCAATGGGTAGTTCTGTTCTTCCAACAACACATGCATGAAGCGGGAGATCTGCGGTGTAAACTTACGGGCAAAGTCCTTATAGCGATCAATCCGGGTGTTGTAGAGGTTTACATTATGGTCTTTCAGCAGTTGGTCAATCTCATCAAACTTTCCGCTGAACCATAAAGGACCAATTTGCGAGGCAACATCTAAAGGCATGATTTTTTTAACGTCTGCCGGGTCTGAGCCAATTGGCAGATTGATGTTGAAGTCTACTGTTGAAATATGTTTGTTCGGGTGTTTCTCCAGTTCATCCGGAGCACGCAAATCCACAATGGTCTCAATGCCCAATGCACTGAGTTTTTCCTGATCAGCTTTTGTCAGGTTGTCCAGTTGGTCAGAGCGAAAGATTGTTTGCCGCTTTAAAGCCGGGCCATTTTTCGGCGTGGTTAGTGGGCGAAAGTTCTCCAGTTTTTCGATTGGTTTAATAACCTTGATGGCATCGCAATTGGAGGGGATGTCAATTGGCAGTTTGGTTTCGCACGGCATCGTTTCTGCCATGGCGAGCCCTGACGTCATGAGTGAGCCAATCATTGTTGCGGTTGCCAGCCCGATTATTTTTCGCATGGTCATTCCTCTCAGTTTGCAAATTTGGGTGACATAAAGATCAGTTTGACCTATGCAGTAAAGTTGAACTCCATCAGAATTTCAGATCGTGTTGAGGTTGGATGCCCAGTGTTGACCAGTTGGAAGCGTTTGTGACTGCCGCAGAGTTAGGGTCTTTTTCTGCTGCTGCACGACGGTTGGGTAAGGCTCAATCCGCTGTAAGTGCTGCGATTTCCAATCTGGAGATTGATCTTGGCTCCGATCTTTTTGATCGCAGCAGTTACCGTGCAGAGCTGACTGTCTCGGGTGTTTCCTTACTGGATTATGCAAGATCCATTTTGCAGAGCAGGCAGGACTTGCTTGTGAAGGCTGGCGCCCTTTGTGAAGGGGCGGAAGGCAGCCTCAAAGTGGTGTTTGAGTATGGGACCTATGTTTCTGAGATTAATCAGGTTTTTCATGATTTCGACAAGCAGTTTCCGAAGGTAGAGTTGCATGTCCAAACCACCTCTTTTGGTGATGTATTTTCCAGGCTGACGGAAGAGAGCGCTCAACTGGGGATTATTATCGAGCGGCACCCCTACAAGGAAGGCTACCACTTCCGTGGGCTTGGATTTGAGCGCCGGATTCCGGTTTGCCACAAGGACCATCCTCTCGCCGAACTGAAGGAAGTCCGGTTGGTGGACTTGCGCGGATACAGACAGATTATTTCTGGGACAGAGACTGACCGAAACTCACCTGAGTTTTCACGCCAGAAAGGGCCGCATCTGCTGATTACAGATAATCCGCGCGTGGCACACACCATGGTGCATGGCGGTGTGGGCTGGGCAGAGTTGCCTGCGCAGATGGTGGATGATGAGGTGAAGGCTGGTACGCTGAAAGAGCTTTCCTATGATTTTCAGCAGAATGCCATTCTTAACAAGGTCTCTCTTGTCTGGGGCAAACAGCAGGCGCAAGCCCCTGCCTGTAAGTGGCTGATCAACCGGATGTGCCAACTGCACCAGAAGACTTGGGTTTAGCGTCAGCAACCTTCTTAAAATACATCGCGAGCCTCTTTGTGCGTCTTTATCAGCTCTTCTACAAACACCCTGGTCTTGGCTGGGCGAAAGCGGCTGTTTGGGAAGAGCGCGTAAATTCCACCTTCCTTATGGTGCCAGTCCGGCAAAACCCGTTGCAAACGACCTGATGCCAGATCTTCGCGGACCTGAAAGGACGGGAGGAGACACAGACCGCCGTGACTGAGAGCACATGCGTGCGAAGTCAGTGTGTTCCAGACTGTGATCGGCGGATTTTGGAGTACAAATTGCACCTCCTCCCCTTCAGCTGTTCGCCACGATATTCCCGCAGGTAGCTTGCAGTGGTAGATCCAGTCTTTATCTTGCAGATCGGTTGGTGTTGAGACCGGTCCCATCGCTTCAACATATTGCGGTGAGGCCACAGTAAACTGCTGGAAACTGCCTATTTTCCTTGCGATAGCAGAGCTGTCTTCCAACCAACCAACGCGGATGGAGACATCTATTTTCTCTTTAAGCTGGTCCAACTTTTCATCCGTGAAGACCGCATTGACCCTGATTTTTGGATATTTTACCCTCAATCGCATGAGCGCTTTGGCGACAACGCACTGGCCATAATCTTCTGGTGCTGTCACTGTGAGTAAACCGCTGGGAACCTCTTGTTCATGCTGGAGTTCCTGTACCGCTCGTTCTGCCTGATCGAGAATTTCTGCGGCGTTTTCATAAAACCGCTGCCCTGCTTCTGTCACTTGAAGAGAGCGTGTTGTGCGCACCAGTAAGGCTGCGCCGAGCTCGCCTTCCAGTTTTGCGACTTGGTGACTGACGATGGCTTTTCCCAGGCCGAGCTTTTTCGCTGCTGCGGTGAAGGAACCACTTTCGACGACTTCAACAAAATGGCGGAGGCGATTGAGATTGAGATTGAGATTGTAGAGGCTCATATAATTGTCTCTATTTTGCAGACAGTATGTCAAAATTATCTGTATTCTACAGATAGTCAAGCTGTCCTAGGTTCCCTTGCAACAAGGAGAAACTTATGACGCACTCATTCCTCTACATCTACGATCCGCTATGTGGGTGGTGTTACGGCACAACTCCCAGACTGGCGGACTTGGCGAAGGACTACGAGGTTGAGATGTTACCAGCGGGCTTGTTTAGCGGTGCTGGAGCTCGCCCTCTAGACCATTCTTTTGCATCTTATGCGTGGGCCAGTGACCAGAAGATTGCGAGGCTGACAGGGCAGACATTTAGCCGGGCCTATCAAAGCCAGATTCTAAATGGTGAGAGACAAACGCTAGACTCAACATTTGCGACACTTGCCATGACAGCATGCTCAATCGTGGAACCAGCGAGAGGGCCAGAGGCGCTGAAGCTCATCCAAGATGCCCGGTATGTGGAAGGCAAAGACATCACCGACCTTTCCATCCTGCTGGATCTGCTTTCCGGTGCAGGTTTTGTAGATGCTGCCACTCTGCTTCAAGACCATATGACGTCTGTTGAGGCGGAGACTTCACAGCGCGTTGCTTATGGACAGGTGGTTTAAAACCAGATGGGTGCGCGTGGTGTGCCAACACTTGTTGCAGACATGTTCGGTGAGCGCGTGCTGCTGCCCACTGATCTGCTTTATGGCTCTTACGAGCAACTAACGGAAGTTTTGAACAACTTCTCTCACAGCATTCAGCAGGACACTCCTGCTCTTTAACCCCAAGGAAAACAAATGATAAAGTCTTTTGCTCTTGCTGCAAGCCTTGCAGCAACCGCTACTCTTATGCCTGTTGCTACCTATGCTCAGGATACTGCTGCCCTCACCTTTGAGGTCTACAATCCGGGTGATGAGGGTTTGTTCCCAGTTACCTCAGTGTTGATTGAAGGCCCAAGGGAAGCTGTTTTGGTGGATGCGCAGTTTCAGCGTCGTGATGCCCGGAACTTAATTTCAATCATTAAGGAAAGTGGCAAGACGCTGACATCGATTTACATCAGTCATGGTGATCCTGATTACTATTTCGGTCTGGATGCGCTTCATGCGGCCTTTCCTGATGCGAAGATCGTTGCCACGCAGCCGACGGTAGAGAAGATCAAAGCCACCATTGAGGGCAAGTTTGCTTATTGGGGACCGATCCTGAAAGATGATGCACCACAGGAGTTGATCGTTCCTGAGGTCATTGATGGCAACAGCTTTGAGGTGGATGGAACTCCAGTTGAGATTGTTGGTCTTGATGGACACGACCCGTCCCACACCAGTCTTTGGGTTCCTTCAGAGCGTACTGTGGTTGGCGGTGTGCTGGTCTATGACAACTCTCATATATGGCAGGCTGATAATCCGACCTCAGAGAAACGTAAGGATTGGCAGAAGAGTCTTGATGATCTTCTTGTTCTGAACCCGAAACGTGTGATCCCTGGGCATTTTCTTGGTAACACCAACAGCCAGACGGTGGGTTCTATCGCCTTTACCAAGGCCTATGTGGCTGCAGTTGAGAAAAATGCAGCTCTTGCAACAAACTCTGATGAACTGGTGACGCTCATGAAGACAGAGTTTCCAGCACTGGAAGAACGCAGAACCAGTGACCTTGCTCTTGGAGCCAAGGTGGTGATGGGCGAGATGAAATGGCCTGCTGAATAATCGAAGGCTTCAAGCCCTCGCAGTTTTCTGCGGGGGCTTTCCTGTCATTGTTTTCTAATTGAGCTTACTGAGGCACAAACACTTTTCTTGCTACTCGCCCTTCTTACAAAAGAGCAATCCAGCGACGAGAGATTTCCAGTCCCAACGCGTCGGCTCTTGGGCCGAACTTTGGGCCCTGCTCTTCCAGAATTTCGTTCCAGTGCGGTACCAGTTCGTTGATTGGACCATGGAAGCAGCCGTTCCAATGGTTCACCTGATCGACAGAGCACTCGAAATGGAACTGGATGGCGTATGTGGCACGACCCATTTTGAAGGCCTGATTGGGTGTCATCTCGCTGGATGCCAGATGTACGGCGTCTTTTGGCAGAGTGTAAGTATCAGTGTGCAGAATGAATATGTGATCATCTTCTTCGAAGGCGGAGATGACCGGATCTTGTTTGCCTTGCTCTGAGACTTGCAGTGGTAGCCAGCCAGCTTCCACCGGATTGCCCAAAATGTTATCGCCGCCGAATGTGCGTGCGATCAATTGGCTCCCGAGGCAGATGCCCATCACCGGCTTATCAGCTTCGTGAAATGCAAGGATCGTGTCGCAAACGCCTTTCAGGAATGGGAACTCCTCATCTGCTCTGGCATGTTGCAAACCGCCTAAAACAACAAGCCCGCTGAACTTGGAGATGTCTGATGGCAGAGGATCACTTTCTGCCATGACACGCAGATCGATCGGCATTTTCGCTTCATCCAGCGCCTGTCCCAGCAGGCCAAGCGTTACGTTTTCGCAGTTTTCAATAACGAGAACGGTCATTCCAACTTCCTGTCATAAGCAGCTGTGCCTTCTTTGTTGGGCATGCTGCATTTATCATTGTTTGGTAGAAACCCGACCTAAAACCTCTGTGGGCTTCTTAGGGACAGGTTTTAAGCTTCGTTTTCAAAGGCTCGCTTCATGCGTTGTTCCAAACCGCGAACGACCAGAGACAGCGAGACTGTCATGATGAGGTAGAGATACGCAACCACATTGTAAGTTTCGAAGAACTGAAATGTGGAGGCAGAATAGATTTTGCCAAGCTGGGTGATGTCTTGCACACCAAGCACGGAGACCAGCGCACTTTCCTTTATGAGTGCGATGAAGTCATTTCCAAGTGGCGGCAGGATGTTCTTGAGCGCTTGCGGCCAGATGATGAAGCGGAACGTGTGCCATCTGGAAAGGCCAAGTGCCCGGCCTGCTTCCAACTGACCGTCATCCACGCTCTCAATACCTGCACGAAAAATCTCAGCAATGAAGGCAGAGTAGCCGATGGACAGCGCAATGATCGCACGCCACAGCATGGAAAGGTCGCGCACCCGCAGCTTGTCGACGATCTCCCATTCAATCAGCGGCCCCATGAGCCAGTTGTAAGCTGCAACCATTTGTGGGGCACCGACAAAGGCAATGTAAAAGAGCAGCACCAGCATGGGTACGCCGCGCATGATCTCGGTATAGAACGAACACAACTCGCGGATAGCGCGGTGTTTAGACCCTCGCCCTAATGCGATGACGAGTCCTACAATGCTGGCGATGATGAAAGAGACAAAGGTGACAAACAGGGTAATGCCGACACCTCTGAGAAGGGTCTCAAAGATCTGGCGATAATCACCGTTGGCGGCGATGAGCCAGAGAAAGAAAACTGCGAGAACAAATGATGCGAGCAACCACCATGGAAGCTTGTTCAACCGGGATCTTGTGGCAGAACGCATGCCCATCGCGTTTCCTTTAAATCTCGTTTGAATTTCCTGAAGAGATTCGGAAATCCGTAGTCATACCAGAAGCAGATTGTTGGGTGTATTTGCGTGCGAAAATCGGTTTCGACGCTTCTGCAATACCCAGACACAAAATGGCGGGTCGCAAGTACCCGCCAAAATCAACCAGGTTATTGTTAGTTCTTGGACTTATAGTCGAAGAACCATTTTTGGTTCAGGGCATCCATGGTGCCGTCTTCGCGCATGGAGTTGAGTGCTGCGTTGATCGGCTCGCGCAGATCAGAACCCGGTGTCAGAATGAAGCCGAAATCTTCAGAGCCGATTGGACCGCCAACCACTTTAAAGCTGTCTGGCGATGCACCCATGTAGCCTGCTGCTGCAGTTGCATCCATCAGCACCATATCGACATCATCAGCACGCAGTGCCTGAACAGAAGCGCCAAAGGTTTCGAACAGCTGGATGCGCTTGTTGTTTTCATCGCCATCCAACACAGCATAAACAGCGGTGTAGAAGTTTGTGGTGCCCGGCTGCGCGCCAACCAACAAGCCCGGATCGTCAGCAAAAGCTTTTGAGTTGTCGAAGCGGTCTTCATTTGCCCGCACCAGCATGAACATCTCGGAGGTCATGTAAGGATCGGTGAAGTCGATCTGCTTTTCACGCTCTTCGTTTATGGTGATGCCATCCATGCCCACATCAAACTGGCCCTGACGAACAGCTTCAATCATGCTGTCCCATGAGGCCAGGCGCCAGTCGACCTTCATGTTGAGGCGTTTCGCAATTTCGTTGAACGCGTCATATTCCCAACCGATGCCTTCACCGGTCTTGGGGTCTGCAAAGTTCAAAGGTGTGTATGCATTTTCGGTTACTGCAACAATGGTGCGGCCCTTCAGATCTGGCAGATCCGTTGCGGAAGCTGCTGCTCCGAAACCGACAGAAAGAGCAAGAGTTGCTAATGCTAGTTTAAATTTCTTCATCATCGGGTATGTCCCCTCCAAGGAAAATTTGGCCACCACGTAGAAAATTCAGGCAGAATCACACCCGGCAGATGTTGACAGTTAGCCGATCAGTGAGCAATAGGATGCAGGTGATTGACCTGTAAAATACCGTAGTTAGCTTGAGTATTTACCCTGCAAATGCAGAGGTGGTCAACGAAAGCCTTGGTGATTTCCTAGGTTGTGCTACTGGTGTTAGAAGATACGGCTAAAGGTCGTGGTGAACTTTTATAGACGGATATGTCGGTGCAAAAAGATCCCCTGAACAACGACGAGCCCTATCTTGAGGATGAGCACCACATGCCACTGGGCATAAGTTTGCTCAACTGGATCTCTGTCGGATTCCTGATCTATTTTCTTCTTTGTGCTGTTGGCCTCATTGAAGCGGGCTTTGTTGCTATTGGTCATCAGACAGCCGAGCAGATTTTTTCCTATGCTACCAATCCAATTGCAGGCGTGCTGGTTGGCGTTCTCACCACATCTTTAGTGCAGAGTTCTTCTGTCACCACGTCCATTGTGGTTGGCTTAGTTGCAGCAGGAATGCCTATCTCCATTGCTATTCCTATTGTGATTGGGGCCAACTTTGGAACGACACTCACCAACACATTCGTGAGCCTTGGTTATGCGCGGGACCGTGCAGATTTCCGGCGCGCCTTTAGTGCGGCGACGGTTCACGATGCGTTCAACCTGATTTGCCTGCTGATCTTTCTACCGCTGGAGCTGGCCTTTGGCTTTTTGCAGAAAATCGCGATGGCTGTCGGTGATTTCTTTACGGCGCTCGATCCTGCCGACAATCTGATCACCGCAAACTTCAACTTCGTCAATTACTTAACCGAGCCCGTCATTGGAGAAATCCGTGAGCTAGCCTATGGGCTGGCGCAACCGTGGAACGGCCTCGTGATTGCGGCAATTGGTTTTGTGATGATTGTTATCAGCATCACGTTTGTGAGCCAGCTGCTCAAGCTATTGCTTGCCGGACATGCACGTCGTCTGGCTGAGACGATGACGTCTGTCGCTCCGTCCTCCGGCATTTTCACAGGGCTGATCGCGACCTTGCTGCTGCAGTCATCTTCAGCAACAACCAGCCTTATTGTTCCGCTGGCTGGTTCTGGCGTTCTGACAACAAAGCAGGTTTATCCGTTCACACTTGGCGCAAATATTGGCACTTGTTTAACAGCAATTCTGGCTGCATTTGCTGTGACTGGTCAGCGAGAGCTGGCGTTTGAGATCGCGATTGTTCATCTGGTCTATAACGTACTGGGTGTTGTGCTGATCTACAGTTTGCCATTCACGCGTTATCTGCCAGTACGCCTTGCCGAGTTTGTTGGTGATTTGGGTGCACGCCGATTTGTGGTGGCCGCGAGCTATGTGGTCGGCATTTTCTTTTTGATCCCCGCTCTTGGCATCTTCCTACTGAGCAGATAACCTAACTCCAGTCATCTTTCCCTATTGCAGCGCTGTGCTCTTTCGTGTGCCAAAAGCTGCTCTCTATTTACATGAGCTTGTTGTTATGCCTTTGCAAAACCGTGTTGCTCCCAATGGTGAGCTGTGTGCTGTCCCTGCCCGTGGCATGTTCATGGGCAATCGTGGTGGCCGTATTCATGATCCAGAGACGCAGAAACTGACTGGCCGAACGCATGCCTCTCGCAGGTGGCTGTGTTGCTCTACCACCTATAAAGACTGGCACCGCGATGTCTGGGGCAAGTTTTATACGGAACTCTTCTTCTTTGACGAGGTGACTGCGCTGGCCGCGGGCCATCGTCCTTGTTTCTTCTGCCGCAAGGAGGATGCACGGCGCTTTGCTGAGCATTGGAAATGCTGCGAAGGATTAGAGGTGACCCCAAGCTCTGACGAAATGGATCTGGTTTTGCATTCGCAACGGTGCGGGCACAAGAAATCACCAGTTTCCCTTCCACAGATCAATCCGCACGAGGATTGGCCGGAAGGTACTGTGGTTCATTGTGGCGACAGGTTTTATGCTCTGAGGAACCGTAAATGGTGGAGCTGGAGCTTTGAGGGATATACGGCGGCTGACCGAAAGTTGCCTGAGGACGTTACTCTTATTACGCCTCCACAGATCATTGCGATCCTGAGAGATGGCTACAGCCCCACATGGGGCATCTTTAATCTCTAATACTGACCTATAGACCTCTAAATCATTCGTTTTTCAAATGAATAGATGACGTTTATTCATTTGTTTCATCTCGCGATTTCATGCAGGAAGTTGCTTGGAACACTTTGAATTGGCAGGAATATTTCATGACAAGTGCTAGCGACGTTGATGCAGGCATTGCTATTTCTCAAAAGCCTCAAGCACTTAGTATGTTCGATCTCGCCCTTTATGGCACAACCGTATTTGCGTGGGGCTTCAGCTGGTACGCCTTGAAGTTGCAGGCGGTCATTACCCCTGAGATTGCACTTTTCTGGCGGTTTCTGTTTGCGACAATCCTAATGTGGGGCTGGGCCATTTTTGGCGGTCATAAGATGGCCTTTCCGCTGCGGGCTCATCTGAGCTTTGCGGGGCTTGGCCTGCTGCTGTTTTCAACCAACTTCCTTTTGTTTTATCACGGTTCACGAGAGCTGCCATCAGGTTTGCTTTCGGTGGTGTTTTCGCTTGCATCCGTGTTCAACATCGTCCTTGGCTTCATTCTGTTCAAACAGAAGGTAAGCCGTGCACTTGTGGTTGGTGCTGTTCTTGGTTTCTCCGGCATCTGTCTGATGTTTTATCAAGAGATTGCAGGCAGTACCTGGAATATCGCAGCGTTGGGCGGGCTTGGTCTATGTGCTTTGGGGACCTTAAGCTTCTGTTTTGGCAACATCGTTTCTGCACGTGCGACTGCCAAAAAGATCTCGGTTATCTCAGCCAGTGCATGGGGTATGGTGTACGGCACTGTCCTTCTTGGTGTGAACGGCCTGCTACAAGGTGCCAGCTTTGAGGTTCCGTTTACGCCGGAGTTTATCTGGAGCTTCCTTTATATGGTGGTCATCGGTTCCATCGTTGCCTTTGGAGCTTATCTGACATTGCTGGGCCGGATCGGCTCTGCACGCGCAGGCTATGCGACAGTGATGTTCCCGATTGTAGCGCTTGGCGTTTCCACCGCGATGGAAGGTTACACCTGGACTGCAACATCCATTCTTGGCCTGATGTTTGCGCTGGGTGGGAACTGGATCGTGCTCAGTCGTTCTGCCAAAAAATAAGCCCGGGGTTTTGAACCACTGGACTTAAAGCACTTCAGTAGAGAAGTCGCTTATTCAGCAGCTTCTGTTTCCATTCCGTTATACTCCATCGTGACGTTGCCAATGGACGCTACGATGTGATGGCAAAGCGCATCATGAACCGGCTCGATTGCCATTTGAGATCTGATGATGGTGATATCGCAAGGTGGAAGTGGCGGTAGGCCTTCTTTTTCTCCAAGAATACGCTGTCCCTGACGCAACGCACTGGCTGGCAGGATCGCGATGGCCAGTCCGGCATTCACGGCACCAGCAAGAGCTGCGGCGCTGGCGCTGGTATAAACCACCTGATGCTGAACGTTCAGATGATCAAGCGCGGCAACGCCTGCCTGTCTCCATGAGCAAGTTGTTGGGCCAACCGCAAGGCGCAATGGGCGCTGGTCATGAACGATATGCTCACGTGAGCCAATCCATTGAAGGGGCTCACGGCGCACAATCTGTCCTGGTACACTGGTACAGTCGCCGCTTGTGACGATTCCCACGTCCAGATCACCCTTTTGGATTCGCCGCCCAATTTCGTTAGAGCTGGAACATTCCACATCCAAATTGATGCAAGGGTTCAGCCGATTAAATGCTGCAAGTACTTGTGGCAACAGTCGTTCTGCGTAGTCATCTGGTAAACCTAACCGGATTCGTCCGGCGATCTCAGGCTCATGAAACGCAGAGAGCGTTTCATCATTTAAAGCAACCATGCGCCGCGCATATTCGACAAGACGTCTTCCGTGCTCTGTTATCCTAGAGTTACGTCCGTCTTTCACAAATATTGGTTGTCCGATACGTTCCTCAAGCTTCTTCATTTGCATGGAAACAGCGGACTGAGTTTTATGTACGGCATCGCCAGCCTTGGTAAAACTTCCCAATTCTGCGACGGCCAGAAATGTTCTCAATTGATCAACATCGATCGAATAAGGCATGGGCTCCCTCCCATTTGACGATGATCAATCAATCACGATCTTGAATGGATTTCAATCGAAAACATTCTCTTGTTTACCTACAACTTTTCGGTGATATTTAACGCATCGAACGACACCGTTCCCTCTTTTTATAACCCCTTATACCAGTTCCAATGGATGGCCAGAGCAGCCTATCCAAACGGGAGAGTGATACCATGACGCTTGCATTCCCTACCCCTTCTGAATATCGCAACCCAAATCGCGCTAATGCAGGCACCTTTGAACCACTGACGCTGGCTCACACATTGCACCTGCTGACAGCTTTGCCTCTAAAGCTCTGGAAACACTACCAGGATCGTCGCGCAATGGTTGAGCTTGCACGCTTGGAAGACCGTATGCTGGACGACATCGGCATTACTCGTGATGACGTCTTCAGCGCGCTTTCTGCTGGTGATGGTAAAGACCCAAGCTGGCATCTGCGTATTCGTGCCAGTGAACGCCGCTGCGCCGAAATGGAAAAGCGCCGCCAGCGCGCATAATTTTGTGGGAGCCTCAATTGGCGGCTCTACCCCTAATTGAACCGCCAAAAATTCATCACCCACATATAAAAAGGGCCTGCATTGCGCAGGCCCTTTTTCTTTTCCGATAACTCGGACTTATTCTTTGCAAACCACTCAGGCAGAGGCTGCGGTTTTCTCAAAGGACTTCGCCAGATAATCACTCAAAGCGTTTGCTGCTTTGAAATGGCTTTCCTTACCGCGAACCAGCTTGACCACGTAGTTTGGCAACTGCGGCAGGCCTTCCAGTTCCAGCAGCCCAGCATCAGATGCAACAAGAGATGAGCGCGGCTGAATTGTGATTGCCATACCGCTTGCTGCCGTCATTTCAACAAGACCTGGATTGCTTGAACTGTATTGGATACGGAATGCGCGTTCATCATCCTCAAGCGCTTCAACAGCAGCTTTTCGAATGCGGCATTGTTCCAGACCAACAGCCAATGGCAATTCTCTTTCACTGGCAAGTTTGAAATTGCTGCCAGCTGCCCAAACGAGACGCTCGCTGGAAAGAACACTCCCCTCACCAGCTTCGGCTTCATCTGCGAGGCTGCCGATGATGGCAAGATCCAGTTTGCCTTCTCCCAAAGCCTTACGAAGATCTGCTGCCGGTGCGCAGACGATGGATGCTTCAGCTTTTGGATTGTTCTTAGAGAACTCGAAGATAATCTTTGCGGTTCTGGTTTCGTCAATGCCTTCCGCAAGACCAAGACGAACCTTACCGGTCACTTCGCGCTCCGAGAACATTGCTAATGTCTCGTCATTCAAACGCAGCATCTGACGGGCATGGCGCAACAGTAGCTCACCATCCTCTGTCAGTTTTGAGTGCCGCCCTTCTCTCCGGAAGACCGTGCGCTCAAGTTTATCTTCCATACGACGCATTTGCATGGAAATCGCTGATTGCGTTTTATCAAGTTCTTCTGCTGCTCTTGTGAAGCTCCCAGTATCCGCAATCATTACCAGAGTTCGCAGAGAATCTAAGTCTAATAGTGCTGTCATGTCCCCAATCCATAACAATTTGATATGAATATACAGCAAACTGGTGGAAAGAAAACCGAGAGTTGGAATATAATACTTTATTATCGCAGTCGTTTCCCTCTTTTAGGGAGCTTAAGATGACCTATCACAATATTTCATATAATCAAACTTGCTCTTATTCTGGGTTAGCCTCACGAAAGAATCCAATAGTCAAAATAAAACCCGAAAGAGATCAATCAACTTGGAGTTACGATATAAAAAACACCTAGTAATTCTCTCATAGATAGAGAGTTATGCTAGATTAATTCATGTCGGTTTGTATTAGCTTGGACGATCAGGCTAGTTCTGAACTCTCGGTCTGAACGGAAACGGAGGAAATTGCAGTAAACAACTTCCTCAATTAGTGATCTTCATCACAAAAAGTTATCCTCAGGTATATGTGAAATATTGTTACCTATGAGATCGAGTTGGCCAAAAAACGTCGCAATATTGCTGCCAAGCCTCGCCCTGAGCTTGTTGCATTGCTGCCAAACCTCCAGACAAGGATGGCACACCCGATTCCTTCGCAGTGGATTGATGCGCCTTACGGCCTGATCCATTCCCCGGAGACGATGGCTTCTTGGCTCGTGTGTTTTGCGTTGTAGATTCTTTTGGTGACTCATTGTGCTCATCAGAAGCTGTGCTTGTGCCCTGCAGAGCATTTGTCCAGAATTCAAGCATCGGATTTTCTAATGGCATCATCTGCGACCAGAAGGCTTCCCGTGCATCCAAGATTGGGTTACGCGCAGCATCCGTGTCCTGATGTAACTCTGGACATCCTTTTGCAAAGCCTTGCAAGTAGGCCTCCATCATAGTGCGCTGAGGCCCTGCCAGATAATTCTTCATCATGTTGCCATAGGAAAGCATCAGTAAAATGGGCATTAGCTCCATCCAGCTTTCAACATTCATAGCATCTTTGCGACTGAGGTGGCGTTGCATGGCTGCACTGATGTTTTTATCACCACTGAACATGCTCATAACTTGAGAGAGCATAGCCTGCTGTGGCAACCCGGTCATCCCTTGCCATTTAGACGGATCAGCCCAATTCATGTATGGGAACTCAGGAACACCTGCAGATTTTGCACCCGACTTTCCAGAGGGCATTTCCTCTTTCTGCATGAAGGGCATAAAACCGTGGCTAGTCTCACAGTAGTCCTTATAGGCTTTTGCATAGTTTTGGCTGAGCATTTCCATAAGGGAAAACATATTGTTATTGGGATGTCGTAACATGAGGTTTTCCCCTCGTAAGCTTCTCTCGGCTATTTAATCACTCATCAGACGTAACGTCAGTTCCCTAATTTTGGATGTAGTATTCTGCAAATATTATGTCTAAGAGACGAAATTTGATTGAATTGGGTTCAATAGTGATACCCGCTCTAAACAATCCGGTAGACATCAACGGCCTCCTCACGGCCACGCAACTGATAATCTCCCAAATGTTTCGTATGAGATTTATCCCTGAGATGGTCCACCGTCGCGTTGCTGGCAAGGGCAATCACTCGGGCATCAGGATCCACCGTTTTGCCAAGCTCCTGTAGACGTGCAGCCACATTCACTGCATCTCCAACGACAGTATAGTTCATCCGCTCAATAGCACCGATGTTGCCGACAACAACGGTTCCTGTGTGAACTCCTATACGCAATCGTGGCTTTTCAGTCGCGCCCTCCTCGTTTTTAAGCTCTGTCTCCAACCTTTGCGCAATGAGATGTACTGCATCAATAGCTGCTTGCGCGTGGTTTTCCATGGTTTCCGGAGCTCCCCAAAACGCCATACAACCATCACCAATGTATTTGTCGATGGTTCCATGGGTGTGGCTTATGCAATCGGCAAGCTCCTGGAAGTGCGTGTTGAGTAAGGACGTGGTCTCTTCTGCTGTCAGCTTAGAGGCAACACCAGTGAACCCAGCGATATCAGAGAACAAGATTGTCATCTCGCGAAGCTCCGTGCTGTTGAGACCTTCAAATTCTCGTTCCAGCAACACTCTGACAAGGTCCTTAGGCACATATCTGGAGAATGCACTCAGAGCCACGCCTGCTGAGTTGAAGGCCTGGTTGGCTTGATCTACCTCTTTAAGCCGCGATCTTGGCAGCGCACTCAACCCTTCCATATTAAGTTTACGGATAGCATTTGCTTGGGTTCCGAGAGCCACAAACGGTCCTGCAAGTCTTCGGCCAATCAAAAACATAAGAAGCACACCGACAGCCAGAAAAGCCGTGGCTGCAACAAAGATTTTGTGCAGGTTCTCGAAGGGAACACTGAACTCAGACGCTAATACATAGCTACCGATGATGATGGGGAAGCGATTTCCGTTTCTCAAATCGTCATAAAGATACAGATAGGTGCCATGGGTGGTTGTGTCGATGTGGGCTTTATAATTGGTGTTGAGAGACCTGCGGTTGGCATTTTCGGACCAGATATTGCTCAGAGGTGTGTCCTGCAGATCTGAGATTAATGGGATCGGCTTTGCCTTGCTCGGCTTGAAGCTCAGAAACGCTTGCTCTGAGCTCGCCAGCACTTGATCTCGCCCATAAAGGATAAACGGAATCTGAGAAGCCCGCCACTTGATGCGAGCCATCAGTTGACCGAGTAGAGATATTGGATAATCCAACGTGAGTTTAGAGATTGTATTGTCGACCGGATTTCTGATGTAGACGGCAAACTGCATAAACGTTTCGCCTATGCCCTCATCATAATACGGAGGAGCCCAACGATGATTGCCGACTTCCATATCCTGTTCATTAGGAGGCATGACCATCATCTGCTGAACCGGCTGGCTCGCGTGATCTAACTGAACCGAGATCCGCCGCCCCGTCGGGAAAGTGTAGGAAATCCGCTTAATATTGGTCTGGCGTGATAGGATGGAAATCAACTGCTCACGTAAAGCTACAGGCGCGTTGTAGATTAGTGGATCTGACAGGACTTCGGCCGCTAACAGCCCCATCCGTTCTTCATTGCGGAAGAAATCTTCAACAACCTCAAGACCACGTTCGACAATGAGAGCCCCGGTTTCGCGCATAATGACGGTTGTCTGACGGTTTGTGGCATCAGATACATAAAGCAGCATGGAACCGCCAATTAAGGCCAGCAGCATCGCCGCACCAATGCTGAAGACGGCGGAGATGGACAGGCGCCATCTCTTGCGGTCTTTCTTTTTTGAGCTCTCTTTTTGGGGTTGCTTTTCAGCGTCAGCAGTCTTGTTGTTCAGGTCCATTCAGGCCTCCATTTGGAGGTACCTTAGAACCAATCTCCCAATTTTGCCTGAACAACGGCCAAAGCCGCGACGGCAGCTGTGTCTGCTCTTAAAATCCGTGGGCCAAGCGGGATAGCATGTACAAATTGTTTGCTATGCAAAAGCGCACGCTCTTCCTCAGAGAAACCGCCTTCCGGGCCAATTAATACGGCCAGAGGTCCTTTAGGAACATCTTTCAGTGCATCCAACGGATTGTGCGTCCCATGGCCTTCGTCACAGAAGATAATATGACGATCACCTTCTTCTTGCTCCCATGTTGAAAGAAGTTTCTTAAGTTGCTGCGGCTCCATTACGGAGGGGATTGAAAGCACGCCGCACTGTTCACAGGCTTCAAGCGCATTGGATTCCATGCGCTCTAGCTTCACCTTTGGGTTTTGGGTGAACTGGGTGAGCACCGGGCGTAAGCGCCCTGCTCCCATCTCCACAGCCTTTTGAACCATGTAATCCAGACGCGCCAGTTTCAGCGGTGCAAACAGATAGTCCAAGTCTGGCATCGGTGTCTGCTCACGCAACTGCTCAGTCACAATCAGGTGACAGGACTTACGCCCCGTCGGCAGTATCTGAGCCCGCCACTCTCCATGCTTGCCGTTGAAGACGAGCACATCGCCTCCCTCCTTCATGCGAAGGACATTCAGAAGGTAGTTGGCCTGTGCGCGGTCTGCCTCCAATTGAAGGCCTGCGCGGAGATCTTGATCGACAAATAAGCGTTGCATGCGAAACTCATAGCGGGACATGGGGGCACCATATGCCAAGCACACGGCAGATACCACTTTGCGCTTAAAGATTTGCTGGTGAGAACTCAATGTCTCAACAGGTGGAAGCGCTTCTCACGGTTCCCCTTTGCAATTGTCACGGGCTACACTAAGAGAGAATGGTTTACTTTTTGCCGCATATGAAAGAAGTCTGACATTGTCTGAACGCTCCAACATTGCTGAATATACCGTCTCCGAGATTTCCGGTGATATCAAACGCGAGCTTGAGGACAAGTTTGGTTATATCCGTGTGCGGGGCGAGTTGGGTCGTGTGAGCAAACCAGCTTCAGGGCATATCTATCTGGATGTAAAAGACGATAAATCCGTGCTTTCCGGCATTATCTGGCGTGGCAATGCTTCACGGCTCAAGGTGCAGCCAGAGCAAGGCCTTGAAGTCATTGCGACGGGTAAAATCACCACCTTTCCCGGGCAATCCAAGTACCAGATGGTGATTGATAGCCTTGAACCAGCCGGCGCTGGAGCGCTGATGGCACTGCTGGAAGAGCGCAAGCGCAAACTGGCGGCAGAAGGTTTGTTTGCAGAAGAGCGCAAGGTTGCCTTACCACGTATGCCACGCGTGATTGGCGTTGTTACGTCCCCAACTGGCGCGGTTATTCGCGACATCCTGCACCGCATCAGCGACCGCTTTCCTTTGCATGTTTTGGTTTGGCCAGTTCGCGTTCAGGGTGAGAGCTGCGGCTCCGAAGTTGCTGCTGGTATTCGCGGTTTTAACGCACTTGAGGCCAACGGAGCGATCCCACGCCCTGACGTTCTGATCGTTGCGCGTGGTGGTGGCTCAATTGAAGACCTCTGGGGCTTTAATGATGAAACTGTGGTTCGTGCGGCAGCAGACTCTCAAATCCCACTGATTTCAGCTGTTGGCCACGAGACAGACTGGACGCTGATTGATTTGGCCGCCGATGTGCGCGCACCGACACCAACTGGTGCGGCTGAGTTTGCAGTTCCGGTAAAGGCTGAGATGACCGCCCAGGTGGACGATTTATCTCGTCGTCTCTCAACGGGCCTGTTGCGCTTGATCCAAACACGCCGGACAGAACTGCGGGCAGCAAGTGCTGCACTTCCTGCTCCACGAGACCTTCTCGCTCTTCCACGCCAGCGCTTTGATATGGTGGCGGGTCGTCTTGAGCACGGCCTGAAGATGAACACGCAAATCCACCGGAACTCTCTGACAGCAGTTTCTTCCGGATTGCGCCCAATCACGCTTGAGCGTCAGGTTGCACAAGGACGAGAACGTCTTCAGGTACTGAAAGGTCGAGCTGTTGCAGCGTTTTCTAACCAGGTGCAACGACAGCGTTTACGTCTCACCAACTCTGCCGGACTTTTAGGATCGCTAAGCTATGAGCGGGTAATCGAGCGCGGGTACGCGGTGGTGCGTGATGAGGCTGGTGTCCCATTGGCTAGCGCGCAGGATGTTCAGGCGGGGCAAGCCCTGAAGCTGGAGATGAAGGGTGGTACTGTTGGTGCTGTGGCTGATGGAGGTGGTGTAACACCAACACCGCCACGAGCAGTAAGGCCAGTGTCAAAACCTGTCGTTGAGGCTACTGCGGAGCCGACTTCTCCTCCAAAAAACTTGGAAGAGCATGTGGCTCAGACGAAAGCAAAGCAGGCCATAAAACCAGCACGCAAGAAGAAAAATGTTGTCGATCCAGACGCGCAAGGCAGCTTATTTTAGAAGTGATTACGGAGGAATACCCTCTATTTCCTCATTATTGCGTGATTGAGAGATCAGGACTATATTGAGGAAGAGAAAGGGAGCTTCCGCCCCCTTTCCCGGTGGATTACTTGAAAGTGGCACGGAACCAGAGTACCAGTCTGTTCCGTGCTTTTTCTATTTTGAACTTAAGTTCAAGCTTCATCCATCGACCACCTCCTTCACCAGGCATTGCTACGATCGGAGTGCTTAATCTCTCCGACTGCATGGACTGGCTCACGCTGCTGCTTTGCAAAGGAGATGGGTTTCTGGATGCTACCGAGCCTCGGTAGAAATCACTATCCGAGAGACTAAGGGGTATGTGTGGCCCAAGCGAGACAAAAGCAGATCAGGCTGAGACACTCGATAATTCAACTGGTTCTTTGAGCAAGGCAAGATGGAAGCTTCCGTTTTGCCTGAAACCGATAGCCTCATAAGCTCTCGCTGCCGCCGGATTATCGGTGAACAGAACGGACTTCTGTACGCCTTGCTTCTTCACAAGATCCAGTGTGAGTGCAACGGCGGCTCTGGCATATCCATTGTTGCGATGTTCTGGTGGTGTCCAGACAGGGCCGACTTGCACGATTTCTGCGAGGGTTGCATTAAACCCGCTCAGCGCAACAGGTTGCTCTCTATCCAGCAAGACCCATGCATTGCCGCTTTTTTGCATTTCCATTACGCGGTTTGTGATGTGTTTGTCATGCTCTTTGCTGGCTTCACCGTCAAAGGCTTCCAGCTCATACGCTTTTAGCCAATCGAACAGTAATAACGTATCAGCTTCTGACGTTGGGATCAGACTGAACTGATCGCTAGTTGCTTTCTCAGAGAGTTGCAGGTCCTCCAAGGCCAGTTGATAGAGGCCTTCGCTGCGGTTGGTATTGTAGGCATTTGCGGGAAAGTTCAGTTTGTTCAATACAAATCTGGCTTGCTCACCATCGCCAACCATTCCGGCAACCGGGCGCTTAACAAATTCACGGAAGTGCGAACTGAGAGCTTCCAGAGCGTTCAAGTCAGGTGCCTGAGACATCAAGTTACCGTTCCAGAACTGTGCCAAAACACCCTTTAACTCGTCAGCTTCATCGTAAGCGCCCCAATACTCTCCCGAATAGAGCTCGCCCGTATATTCAAGGCCAGTTTGTTCGATGTTGTTGAGCAAAAACATTGAGCTGTAGGCGTGTTTCATCAAGAACGACCAAACTACCTCTTGATGTTGATTGGATAATTTTTTGATTTTCATGGCAATGCTCTTTGTTGGAAACCACAGAGTATGGCGCAACAAAAAACCCCGGTCCACCGACCGGGGTTTTCCATTATCTCAATTGAACAGCCATTTTACATCAAGGATGGCAGGAAAGTTATGATTGCCGGGAAAGCCACCAAGACAGCTACAGTCACCACATCCGCTACAAAGAACGGTGTCGCACCGCGGAAGACTTCCTGAACCGGGATGTCTGGACGCACACCGGAGACCACGAAACAGTTCAAGCCAATGGGCGGTGTAATCAGGCAGAGCTCGGCCATCTTCACAACGATGATGCCGAACCAGATTGCACAGGCTGCACCGGACATGCCGAGTGTGCTTTCTGCCGCGCTGACATCGAGACCACCATTCAGTGCCATGATCGCTGGGAAGACCACTGGAAGAGTGAGAACCAGCATACCGATTGCATCCATGAACATGCCAAGCACAGCATACCCAAGCAGAATGCAAACAATGATCATCATTGGTGGATAATCGAGTGCAACAATGAACTCACGGAATGCATCCGGAAGGCCTGCAAAGCCGAGGAAACGGACATAGACGAGTACACCCCAGATGAGCGTGAAGATCATCACCGTCAGCTTTGCTGTCTCGTGAAGGGCCAGGAAAAGCTGCTTGGTACGCATGCCTTTGTAAAACGCAGCCAGCAGCACCACGAATGCACCACACGCACCCGCTTCTGTTGGTGTTGCAAAGCCAAAATAGAGGCTGCTGAAGATGATCAGGATCACGCCAATGATAGGGAACGTGCCGGGTACAGATTCAAAGCGCTCTTTCCAGCTGTAGCCACCGATTGCAGGTGCTCCGCCCTGCCATGCGGCGATGACATAAATGATAGCTGCGTAGATGAGAACGGAAACAACACCGGGCAAAAAGCCAGCCATGAGGAGTTTGCCGACACTCTCTTCCACCAAAATGGCGTAGATCACGAGGATCGCACTTGGTGGGATAAGCGAGGCCAGTGTTCCACCAGCCGCAACCACCGCGGCAGACAGGCGTTTGGAGTAGCCTGCTTCCAACATTTCCGGGATCGCGACACGAGCGAACACGGCGGAAGTTGCTGTTGATGCGCCTGATACAGCAGCAAAACCTGCTGTGGCGAAAACGGTGCCGATTGCCAAACCACCTGGAAGCCAACCAAGCCAGCGCTTTGAGGCTTCAAACAGCTGCTTTGTCAGGCCAGCGTAATAGGCCAGAAAGCCGATCAGGATGAAGGTGGGCAAAACGGACAGTGCGTAGGTTACAGATTTGGAATGCGGGATCGTGCCAGCCATTTTTGCAGCGGTCATGACACCGCGTTCAAACCCGAGGCGCATGGAAAAGATCGCAACCATGCCCATAATGCCAACGAACGCTGCCGCAAAGGCAACACGAACACCAATGATGACGAGGAGCAAGAGCATCCCGGTCATGATGAGACCGATATCAAACGGGGTCATGATGCACCTCCGTGGGCAGGTGTTCTCATTTCAGGCCCCTCTTCTCCGTTTTCGGCGGAATGGAATGTCTCCTCAATTTCAGCTTTTGCATGCTGAGCAGCATCCATCACGTGCGGCAAATCCAAAACTGAGGCTGACGGGTTGATGATCAGGCGGGAGTAGCCAAACAGCTGAAGAACGAGGCGAAGCCACAACAAGGACAATGCAAGTGGAACAATAAACTTGGACGGCCAGGTCGGGATAGAAATATCCATCGTGCTGTCCCCAAAGGTCCATGCACGATCAAAGTGCAGGAAGGAGCCATACATCAACACCGATACAACGAGGAGGATTGCCAGCACACCGAGGAACTCTGCAATCCACTGAGTACGACCTCTGAAGATGCCGATTACCAACTCCATACGGATATGGCCGCCAACACGCTGACAGTAAGCGATGCCCATGAACGCAAACACGGCCATGGCTTGCTCTGTAATATCAATAAAACCGGGTACGGGCTGGTTGAACAAGTTGCGTCCAGCGACCTGAACGACAGCCAGCAACATCAAGACGAGGATGGATGTTGCTGCAATGAGGTTGAACAGGTTTTCGATTTTCCCCAACACGCCGTTAAAGCGGAGATAGGCCATATCCGACTTGGGATATGCGGGGCCGTTTGATTTGGACATGTTATCAGCCCGATTTTAAGAGAAATGTTGTGCCCTGCTCTGAGCGAGTACATTCGAGCAGGCTCTTAAATAAACCTCCGATGAGCAGCCCCATCGGATTAAAAAAGGCGCACCAAACAAAGTGCGCCTTTTGATAGGTAATTACTTACCTGCAATTGTGTTTTGTACGAGTGTGAGCAGTTCTGCTGCTGGAAGACCCTTTGCAGACATGTCTTCAACCCACTTGTCCCAGATAGGCTTGCCGGCAACAGCCTTGAAACCTTCAAGCTCTTCTTCAGTAAAGGAGATTTGCTTTACACCGTTTGCTTCCAGAGCTGGATAGAACTTGTCATAAACCTTTGCGTAGGTGTCCAGGTAGTGCTGAACTGCAGGAGCTACGCTTTCATCCAGTGCCTTTTGGAACTCAGGTGACAGCATGTCGTAGGCATCTGTGCTGACGACAACCGGGCAACTCACAGTGCCTGGGTTCAGGTTGTTGGTCCACCAGCTACCAGCTTCAACTGTTTTGAATGACAGATGTGCGTGAGGTGCAAAAGCAACTGCCTGCACGGTGCCAGAATCGATCGCCTGATACGCCTCAGAAGCTGTCACGGTTGTTGGAACAGCGCCAATGGTCTTCATCGCATTACCAACGCCACCAAGAGCACGTACACGCATGCCTTCAAAGTCGGCCAGCTTTGCAGGTGCATCGCCTTTACCCAGCAGATTGTACTGCGGCATTGGAGATGGCATCAACAGCTTTGCATTCCAACGACCCAGATCTTTTTGAACTGCAGGGTGATTGTAGAGCGCGAAATCTACCTTCACCTGAGTTTCCAGATCCGGCACGCCGAGGAATGGCAGATCGGTGGTGGTCAATGTCGGGTTTTTGTCTGCATGGTAAGATGCGCAGAACTGCGCCATCTCGAACGCACCGATAGAGATGCCATCAAGGTTTTCGCGAGATTTGGAGAGTGCTCCACCGTAATGCAGCTTGATTTCGAACTTGCCGTTTGTGCGTGTTGCCACTTCTTCTGATAGCTTTTCAACGTGCTCGGTAAATGCGCGTCGTTTGCCCCACAACGAGACATTCCAGGTCACATCTGCAGCCAGAGCTTCGCCCACAAATGCGGAGCCCATTGTTGCTGCGAGCGCAGCTGTCGCAACCTTAAGATTTTTCATTTATAAACTCCCGAAAATAAATTGGCCGTCCTTGCAATAGGCGCAAATCCAGCCCCTCCCTGAATTCCGTCAGATATAGAAATATCACAATTTTCTCAGTAATAAACCTTAGTAATTCGAAGATTTAATGACTATTCACATGCCCCTAGGTTCATTCGTTTAAAATATCTTTGCAGGGTGCAAGTGTATAAAAACTCTGCTTTTATTCAGCCAATAAGTTCTTCTTTGCCTAAAGTATAAAGACTTTAAGTATACCTATTTGGGTCGAAACTGGGCTACCTTACACTCCCTAACTTATAATAATAGTGAAACTGCATTATTTTTCAAAACCTTATCCCAATGATTAAGGTTGATAAGGATCAAAGCAGCTATTGCAATGCTGACCTAATATTTCAGGCGAGGGACAACCTCCCGTACCGCTAAGAAATAGAGGGCAAGGAGACAAGGCTTATGGCAATCAAGGACATTCTCACCATTACAGACCTGAACGGCGATCAAACAGCATCTAAGGTTGCTGTTGAATTTGCCCGTCAGGCAGGTGCACATGCGACAGGGCTTGCGCTGGCATTTGAGCCAATCGTGCCCGGTTTTCTGGCAGCACCAATGCCAACCGATTATTTGCAGGTTGCTAAAAATCAGGCCATCGATGCTGCCAAGACTTCTACTGAGAAGTTCAAAGGCTATGCAGAACTCGCTGGTATCTCCACTGAAACTCGTGTGGAAGAGATCGTCACCGGTGGCAGCCTTGAATCCATCATGGGTCACTGCCGCTTGAGCGACATGGTTGTGATTGGTCAGGACAACCCTGAAGCACCTGAGCCAATGCGCGAAATGCTGATCGAAGGTCTGCTGTTCGAATCTGGCGTACCTACGCTGATCGTTCCATTCATCTCTAAAGGTGATTTTAAGCCGAAGAAAGTTGTTTTGGCTTGGGATGGCAGCGCGACAGCAGCACGTGCAGTGCATGCAGCGCTTCCAATTCTGGAAATGGCAGAGCATGTTACAATCGTGATCGTGAACAAAGGTCTGCCTCTTGAAGGTGAGCCAGGTTCCGACATTGCAACGTACCTTGCTCGCCACGACCTGGAGATCAACGTTGATGTGATCAACAACCCACCAATTGGTGTTGGCGATGCGCTTCTCAACTATGTCTCAGAAAATGGAACAGACCTGCTTGTTATGGGTGGTTACGGTCACAGCCGCATGCGTGAATATCTCGTAGGTGGAGCGACCCGTGACATTCTGCATTCCATGACTATTCCAGTTCTGATGGCTCACTAATTTAGTCGGGGGGCGTCCCACTTTGTCTCCCGATCCTTGCCCATTTTGAAAGGGAGAGAGGTGTCGCTTTGCTGTCGCACCTCTCTTCTATTTTGAAGATCAAACGCCCTCCAGCTCCATTATGAGGGGCATTGGTCTGAATTGAATACCTTAGTAACAGCACCTAAAACTCAACAGAGTTTGACGGGAAATGCGCTATGACGATCTGCAATCTAGAGGGTTTGACCTCTCCACGCTCTATTGCCATTGTTGGCCCAAACAGCAAGCAGGAGGTGGTCCTGCAGCGTCTCATCGACAGCCTTGTTGGTTGTGGGTTTTCTGGTCCTAAAGCGTTTATTGGCTTGTCCGGAACTTCGGCAGATGGAATTAGGAGTATCGCTTCTATTCCAGAGGTGGATGGCAAAGCAGATCTTGCCATTTTGCTGGGAGACCATACTACAGCTGCAGATGACATCAGGCTTCTCGGCGAGCAAGGCACACGCGCTGTGGTTATTCCCGCAAGCGGCTTTGACAGCTGGCGCGATGAACACCTTGATGCGCTTTTGAAAGCTGCACATCCGTACAATATTCGAATTCTCGGCCCGGGTAGCCTCGGGATCGCTTCCCCACATTCCAAGCTCTCTACGCTCCTGACAAGTGAGCAAGCTTTGAAAGGGGAACTGGCGCTTATTTCCCGCTCCGGCACTATCTTCAACACCACCTTGTCCTGGGCCAAAGCCAACTCCATCGGGTTCTCTGGTGTTGTTTCTCTTGGTCGCCGCTTGGATGTTGATGTTTCTGATCTGCTGGATTGGTATGCGCAGGATTATCGGACCAAAGCGATCCTTGTGCACCTTGAGACCATTGCAAACCCGCGCAAGTTTATGTCAGCGGCACGGGCAGCGGCACGCTCAAAGCCAGTGATCGTTATTCGCAGTGGTGCGAGCCGTGACCAACACATTTCAGGTACTGCCCACTCCAGCCGTCTGGCAACGCGCGATTCTGTTTATGATGCCGCTTTGCAGCGTGCTGGCGTGCTTCGTGTTTACGACCTTGATGAGATGTTTGAAGCCGCAGAGACTGTCACCCGTGTTGCTCCATCAGCGGGGCGGCGTCTTTCTATCATCGCGAATGGTCGTAGTCTGGCAACACTGGCTGCTGACCGCCTTGCGAAGGTTGGCGGTAAACTGGCTCCTATCAGTAAGGAGACCAAAGAGAAGCTGTGCTCTTTGACCCGGACTGATGCGCGGGCGGACAATCCGTTGGTCTTGTCTGAAGCTGCTAGTCCTGAGGAGTTCAAAGAAGGCATCAGCGCTTTATTGAGAGACCCGAATTCCGACGGTGTGCTGGCCATTGCTGCACCGACAGCTTTTGAGGATTTCTCTCAGGTTGCGAAAGCCTTTGCTGAAGCAGGTCAGGAAGACCGCAAACGGCTCGGCAAGCATCAGGCTTTTGTGACTACGCTGGCTGGTGGTGCCAATATTCCGCGACAGGTTCTGGATGAAGCACGTGTGCCTTGTTATCCAAGCCCGTCTGGCGCAATCCGCTCCTTCATGCATCTGGTTCGATACAAGGAAGCGAAGGACCATCTTTCCGCTGTCCCAGACAGCCTGCCCAGCGATTACAAGCCCAACCTGCGACTGGCGAAAGAAACGATCCGCGTTGCGCTGGAGAACGGGCAGAAGTGGCTTACACCTTTGCAAACGAGGGAACTGCTGCGGGCTTATTCGGTCAACCAGGTAGAGTTGCATCTGGTCAAAACCGTTGAGGAAGCTGCGAAGGTTGCTGAGGTCCTGTTCGACAAACACGATCAGCTTGTTCTTAAAGTCAGCAGCCCTGATCTAACTTTCAAGTCCGATGTTGGCGGCGTGCATCTTGGCGTTGACAGCGTTGCTGGTGTGAAAGCAACTTTTGAGAAGATCCTTGGCAATGTGAAACATTCCTATCCGCATGCAGACATTACCGGTGTTGAGATCCAGCCAATGGTGACGCGCAGGTTTGGATTAGAGACTTATGCTGGCCTTGCGGATGATCCGGTGTTTGGGCCCGTGGTCGTGTTTGGCAAAGGCGGCACATCCGTTGAGGTGGTTGGCGACCGGGCGATTGATCTGGTGCCGATTGACCTTAACCTCGCCAAGGCAATGATTTCCCGTACCAGCACAGCCAAGCTGTTGAAGGGGTTCCGTAACCGACCATCTGCCAATGTTGCAGAGGTGGAGCACCTTTTGGTGAAGCTCTCTCAGATTGCCGTTGATTTCCCGGAAGTGCGGGAGCTGGACCTGAACCCGGTGGTGGTCGATGAGAATGGCATTGTTGTCCTTGACGCGCGTGTCGCGATCAGTGCTCCGGAAAAACGTCCGGGACGACAAGGCGCGTCTCGCCTGTCTATCGTGCCCTACCCTGTTGAATGGGAGCACACACACAAGCTGAAGGACGGTAAGACGATCCTGATCCGGCCAATCCGGCCTGAAGACCAAGGCAAACTGAAGAACTTCTTTGAGAAGGTTTCAGTTGAAGACTTGCGCCTGCGTTTCTTTGCTCCAGTCAAAGAATTCTCGCACACGTTCCTAGCTCGTCTCGTGCAGTTGGACTATGCGCGGGCTATGGCATTTTCAGCTATTGATCCTGAAACAGGTGATATTTTGGGAGTGGTCCGACTTCATGCAAACCCAGACCATACAGAGGGCGAGTATGCGGTGATGGTTCAGTCCAACCTCAAAGGCATGGGCCTTGGCTGGGTTTTGATGAAGTTGATTATTCGTTATGCGAAGGTCGACGGCATCCAGACCGTCAAAGGCGAGGTTTTACGCGAGAACACCACCATGCTGGATATGTGCCGCAGTCTCGGCTTCCGCGTAAAGCGCTCTCCTGATGATGATGCGCTTGCGGATGTTGTTCTGGACGTCACTACGCTTGATCGAGAGACGATGAGTTAGATCACCGTCTCCGATATTTTCAGATTAACTGGTCGCCATTGAGGCTTCGCGGATCTGCGACAGCGAACGGATTGGCGTGATCGCTTCTGGGTCCAGATGCAGGTGCAACAGAGCTGGCTTGCCGCTTGCTTTTGCAGCTTCAAAGGCGGGACCGAACTCATCAGCCGTTTTCACTGTGCTTGAGTGGAAGCCATAGGCTTTTGCAACATCAGCGAAGTTTGGATTGTGCAGCGTGGTTGCGCTGATGCGACCTGGATACTCACGTTCCTGATGCATCCGGATTGTGCCGTAGATGCCGTTGTCGACAACGACCACAATGATGTTCGCACCATCTTGAGCAGCGGTACCCAGCTCCTGAATGGTCATCTGCAGACATCCGTCACCCGCAAAGCAAACCACATCGCGCTCAGGGAACTTGAGCTTGGCTGCGACGGCTGCTGGCAGGCCATAGCCCATAGAGCCGGAGGTTGGAGCCAGCTGCGTGTTGTATTTGCGGAAGCGATGGAAGCGGTGCACCCATGTGGCGTAGTTGCCTGCGCCATTGGTGAAGATGGTGGTGTCGTCGAGGTTGTTCTCTATCCACTCCATCACTTCAGCCATTTGCAGATCACCCGTCACAGTTGGGCGAGCACCTGACCATGCCAGATAATCAGCATGCGCTTCTTCAACCTGGGCTTTCCAGCCAGTTTGCTGCTTTATGTCTAATTCTGCCAGAGCTTCGCAGAAACCAGCAGGGCTGGCGTTGATGCCCAGCGTTGGCAGGTACATGCGACCAAGTTCCTCTGCACCCGGATGGATGTGAACGACCCTTTGTGCCGGTACTGGAATGTTCAGCATGGAATAAGACTGGCTCGGCATCTCGGAGAGGATATCGCCGAGCAGGACAATGAGATCTGAGTTCTCTATGCGAGCTTTGAGCTTCGGGTTGATGCCAATGCCCACATCACCAGCGTAGCAGGTATGGCCGTTGTCAAAGAGCATTTGGCGGCGGAACGATACGCCAACCGGCAAACTGGTCTTTTCAGCAAAAGCCTTAAAGGTGTCGCAGGTCTCTTCTGACCAGCGTGAACCGCCGAGAATGAAGAATGGACGCTCGGCCCCTTCCAGCAGTTGTTTAAACTCTTCCATCTGATGATTGGATGGATAAGTCTCAATTGGGCGCATAGCCGGAACACGTTGTGCTTCAGCCAGTTCGATCAGCATATCTTCTGGCAAGGCCAAAACGACAGGACCGGGACGGCCTGATGTTGCGACATGGTAAGCGCGCGAGATCATTTCCGGGATGCGGTCCGCTTGATCAATCTCAGCAACCCATTTGGCGATGCTGCCAAACATCTGACGGTAGTTGACTTCCTGGAAGGCATCCCGTTCGCGCATATCGCGGGCAATCTGACCAACAAACAGGATCATCGGTGTGGAATCCTGCTGCGCAATGTGCACGCCAGCAGATGCGTTGGTTGCGCCCGGACCACGAGTCACCATGCAGATGCCTGGTTTGCCGGTCATTTTACCCCAAGCCTCTGCCATCATGGCGGCGCCGCCTTCCTGACGGCACAGGGTTATTGGAACGGAGGCATCATACAGCGCATCCAGAACAGCAAGATAGCTCTCACCCGGCACACAGAAGACACGCTCGGCGCCCTGATCTTCCAGCGCATCCACGATTAACTGACCACCGGTCCGCATTGTCTGGCTCATCCCTCACTCCAGTCCTAATTCGATTGAGGCGAAGATACGCGGATTATGCTCTCGTGAAAATCTGCAGTATTTCTCTTTATTATTCCTGGATGGAATGAACTGGGCAAAACACAGTGTGAATGATGAAGCCTGCATGACAGATTGAGTAGTTTGTTGAGTTACCCCTGTTTTTCACTTTCACAATAAATCTATGGCCCTAGAATACCTCCTAAGCCCGATTGATAGATTGGCAATTGCAGCCTGAAGGTGCACAACACCTCCAGAGAGTTTGCTTTCGCGTAGTTTTGATGGATGGACCCATGACCGCTGACAGTTTTGACGTGGATACTCTGACCCAAAGCGACATCATCAGCTTTTTCACCTCTCCGGAGGCGCACCGGGGGCAAGAGGTCAAGCGCATCGACACACATGCGAATATTGCCTTTCTGGTTGGGAATGACGCCTACAAGATGAAGCGGGATGTGAAGTTTCCGTTCCTTGACTATTCCACGCTGGAGAAGCGGAAGACAGCTTGTGAAGCCGAGATCAAACTCAACAGCCAGTACGCCCCTCAGATCTACCGCAGTACCCTGCCCATCACATTAGAGCGGGATGGTTCTTTAGAGCTGGCCGGTCATGGCGCTGTCGTTGAGTGGGTGGTCCATATGAACCGCTTTAACGAACACCTCGGGCTGGATAGAGTTGCTGAGGAAAAGGGTATCAGCAGAGAGCTGGCGGTAGACTTAGCGAAACTGATGGTAGATGCCCATAGCCGAACAACACTGCGGGAAGCCCAGCCGTGGATTGATGATCTGCTCAATTACACCGACCAAAACCTTGTTGCATTCCAAGAGTTCCCGCAGTTTTTTCCCGGTGATCAAGTGTTAGCGCTGGACGAAGCTGCCCGCAAAGAGCACCAACATATCGAAGGCATGATCCGGGACCGCGGCGAGTTGGGGCTTGTGCGTCTCAATCATGGTGATGCCCACCTGGCCAATATCGTTATGCATGACGGGAAGCCGCTTCTTTTTGATGCGGTTGAGTTTGATGATGCGATCGCGACGGGAGATGTTCTTTATGATCTCGCCTTTTTACTACTAGACTTATGTGAGCGAAAAGAGCCCGAAGCAGCGAACATCGTGTTGAACACCTATCTCCAACTGGCGCGACAGCCGAAGCATCTGGAAGACCTTCGCGTATTAAGGTTCTACCTGATGATGCGAGCTGCGATCCGCGCCAAGATCGGGGCAGCGGCGTCATTGCACCAAGAGGGTGAAACACGGCGGAAGACCGAGTATCAGGCACAAGAATATTTCAAGATTTGCCAAAGAGCGCTTGAACCAACACCACCTGTTCTTTGTGTGATTGGTGGTCTTTCCGGCACTGGTAAAACCACGCTTGCTCAAGGGCTGGCCCCCTTACTTGGGCGCATGCCGGGAGCTGTGCATCTGCGTACGGATGTTTTGCGTAAGGAGATGCTGGAGATCGGTGAGGTGGAGACTGCTGGTAAAGAGACATACACACCAGAGTTTTCTAATAAGGTCTATGCTGAGTTGCTGCATCGGGCTGAAGTGGTGTTGGCAGCCGGGCACTCCGTCATTATCGATGGGGTTTATAGCAAGCCGGCAGAAAGAGACTCAGTTGAGAAACTTGCCGTGAAGACGGGTGCTGAATTTCAGGGGATCTGGCTGGAAGCTGATGTGGAGACGCTTATCAACCGTGTTGATGCGCGACACGGCGACGCATCAGATGCAGACTCTGAGGTGGTGCGGGTGCAGCAAAGTTACGACCTGGGCGAGATCCACTGGGTTAGGCTGGATAGTGCTAAATCCAAAGAAGCTGTTTTAGAACAAGCGCGTAGAGTGACAGGACTGTCTCAATTACAGTAATATTCCATTTTTTATAATAATTCCAAAGTGATAGCAGCACTCTATTATGCGGGAATCTTCCCTTTTTGTTTGATTGCCGTCATTGCAAGTCATTCGCAATTGCAGTTTTATGTCTTCAAGAAATAAGATTTTGGAGACGTTGATGTCTTTGCTAGCCAGAGAAACATTCGAGCAAGCACCCCATAAAGAAGTCTTCGCGCCTTACCGCGAAACATTCGTTCCACCAGTACAGGCCAAGCCGCTGACAGAAGCGCGTGCAGGTGTTGAATTGAAAGTTGTTCGCCTTGGGCGAAATCGGGCAGATGCCCTGAAGTTGCGATCTCTTGGCCTGACGAGTGACCGTCCACTTTCCATTTTTGAAGGTAGTGGCAAGCGGGCACGTATCCTTTCTATTGGCTCTCAGCGCGTGGCAGTTGGCGTTGATCTGGCTGACACCATTTTGGTGGAAGAGGTTAGCCAATGAGCTGCCACGACACTGGTTCTTGTCGCTGCGAAGACAAACCCCAAGTTCATTTGCTAGGAACAGCTAACTCAGGCAAATCCAGTCTGTTTAACAAGCTGACTGGCCGCAGTCAGGTTATCGGCAATTGGCCGGGTGTTACTGTTGATCGCAAGACTGGCATTTGCCAGACTCAGACCTCTACGCTCGCCCTGCTGGACCTGCCAGGCGTTGCAACACTTTCCTCCCCTGAAGATGACCGCATTGACGAGCGCATAACCCGTCAGGCGCTTTTGTCTGATCGCCCGGCTGCACTGGCCGTTGTGCTTGATCCGATTGCGCTGGAGCGTTCTCTTGCCATTTTGCTACAAGCACTCGCATTTGATGTGCCAATTGTAGCGGTGATGACCAAAGCAGATTTGTGGCCTGCCGGTGTTTTGCAATCAGCTGCGGATCGTCTTTCAGCTGCGCTTGCTATGCCGGTGATCGCGACTTCCGTACACGACGAGCATTCACTGGCTGGCTTGCGTGATGAATTGTCGACTGCTGTTCGCTCACCAGATGTCCCCTCCCGTTTGCTGACAGATCCGTTTGATCTGATTGAGCCTGTCAAAGAGCTCGCAGATGAGATCGCCAGACTGGCTCCGGCCTTGTCAGATCAATCCATGCCATTAGCGCATCGATTGATGGAAGGAGACAAGCTGGCGCGTGAGATGGTGCCTGCTGCTGTGCTGGAGAAGGCTCAAGCTGTTTCCCAAAGATGTGAGCTTCGCCTGCAAGACCCAACTGAGTTGGTGATGGCGACGAGTTACTTCAATCGGGCTTATTCTCTCGCGCAACTGATGGAACTGCCTGAGCCACAGGATGTACGCAGCTTCTCAGATAAGATTGACCGCTTTGTGCTTTCCAAGTGGGCTGGCCCGTTTGTGTTCCTTGGCGCGATGTATGCGATGTTCTTCATCGCGATTAATGTTTCCTCCTACTTCATTGATCTGTTTGATGGATTGGGAGATGCCTTGTTTATTCAGGCACCCCTAAGCCTGCTTTATGCGGTTGGGCTTGAAGGTGGTGCACTGGAAATGCTGATCACAGCGCTTGGCGGAGGTTTACAAACTGTCGGTACGTTCGCCCCTATCGTCGGCTTGCTTTTCCTCTGTCAGATTTTCCTTGAGCAGAGCGGGTATATGGCCCGTGCAGCAGTGGTTGCAGATGGCCTGATGCGCCGGATCGGACTGCCCGGTCGTGCCTTTCTGCCGCTTATTCTGGGCTTTGGTTGTACTGTGCCCGCTGTTGTGGCGACCCGTACGCTGGAGACGGAACGCGAGCGGGTGGTGACATCCATGATGGCGCCGTTCATGTCCTGCGGCGCACGCCTGCCAGTGTATGCATTGTTTGCAGCGGCGTTCTTCCCGGTCAACGGCCAGAACATTGTGTTTGCGCTTTATCTGCTTGGCGTTGGCGTGGCTATCTTTACAGGCTGGGCGCTGTCCAATTCCTTCTACAAAGGGCAATCCACCAGCCTTGCTATTGAGCTGCCGACCTATCAGATGCCGCAGTTTTCACAAGTGATGAAGCTGGTCTGGACGCGCCTGAAGATCTTCTTGTTTGGCGCTGGTAAGATTATTGTCACGGTGGTGGCTGTTCTGACTATTTTGAACTCCGTTGACTTTGAAGGAAACGTTGGCAACGAGGCCAATGGCAACTCTGTCTTGGCTGTTGTTTCCAAACAAGTGACACCAATCTTCGCTCCAATGGGCCTGAGTGAAGATGACTGGCCTGCCACGGTTGGTCTGGTCACTGGCATCTTTGCGAAGGAAGCCGTGGTTGGTACCTTGCAGACGCTTTACGTCACCACTGATGAAGAAGGTGGAGCCCCTGCCCCGCTGGGGACCGCACAAGAGGCCATCAATATCTTCACGACCAGCATTGTGGATCTGACCTCGCAGATGCTTGATCCACTTGGCATCGATATTGGTGATACCTCCAGCTATAACGTAGCTGCTGAAGAGCAAGAGGTTGAGGTGGGCCTGTTCACCGCACTTGCGGCGCACTTTGACGGAAAAGTAGGCGCATTTGCCTACATGATTGCAGTCCTGCTTTACATTCCATGCACTGCGGCTCTGGCTACCATCTGGCGTGAGGTTGGGCGCAACTGGGCTCTGTTTGCGGCAGGCTGGACCACTTTACTGGCCTACTCCGGCGCTTCTCTGGCTTATCAGATTGGCACCTTCGCTCGCCACCCAACATCTTCTGCGCTCTGGATCATTGGACTGCTGGCTGCAATTGTCAGTGTGTTGGTCTTCATGCGCCAGAAAGCAGAGAGCACCATTGCGCATCGGGCAGCACTGGAGGCCGCAGAATAAAATGTTGCAGCAGATTGAAGGTGTTTTGGCAAAGCGTGGCGGTGCCACTGTTGGCGAGATCGCTCAGGATATGAACATTCCGAGTGACTTTGCTATGGCCATGGTTTCGCAACTCAAAGCATTGGGGCGCATTGAGGAAGTGGGGTGCTCTTCAAGCTCCGCCTCCAGTAGCTGTGCAAGCTCCTGTGGGGGATGCAGCTTTGCGCCGACGGTTCAGTATCAGCTCAAACAATAAGCTCTGCTTAAGCAAATAAACACAAACAGGAGAGTAAGGCCGGGTCTTTACTCTCCTGTTTTGCATTTGGCCTATGCCCTCAACTTTCTGGTGAGAAAGCGCGCTCTAGCCTTTCCTGCAAAAAGGAGGGCTCAATGGCCTACACGCACTCACAAGATGAACTTAGTTTCAAAGATGCCATCATCTCATGCCTGAAGAACTACTTTAACTTTTATGGTCGTGCATCACGCGCTGAATACTGGTGGTGGTTTTTGTTCAATGCGCTTGTCATCACCGTAGCTGTTCTTTTTGATATTCTGGTTATGAGTGGTCTTATTTTGGGCATCTCAGAGCTTCAGCAATCATCAGGTACTTCGGGAACTGCAATGGCAGTCGGTATGTTCCTGCCCAACATCCTCACAATGATTGTTACACTTTTCCTGTTGTTACCAACACTAACGGTAGCCGTTCGTCGTCTTCACGATGTTGATCGTTCCGGCTTCTGGGTGTTCATTACGGTGATCCCGTTTTTTGGGGCATTGCTTCTATTGTACTGGCATCTGCTTCCTTCAAGGCAAACCGTCAACGCCAATTACGAGTAAACACTCACACTCAGCTAAGGCAAAAAGTACGCACGCAAAACAGGAGCACAGACCTCAGTTCTTTGCTCTCTGGCACATCGTTAGACAGCCAACCTGGACGTTCTGGTCAGCATGTGCGGTCTAACACCCCTACAAAAACTTGGAGAGTAGCGTGGTTAGTTTTCAAAGCGCCATCAGAACCTGTTTCAAGAAGTATGTGCAGTTCACTGGGCGTGCGCCTCGCTCCGAGTTTTGGTGGTGGGTACTCTTCCTGCTCATAGTGATGATCGCAGCTCACCTTATCGATAACTTTGTGATCGCCCCTACTCTGGGATTGCCCACGGGGAGTGTGCAGGATGGTGCTCCGTTAAGCTCCATCTTGAACATCGCGTTCTTCTTGCCTAATCTGGCCGTGGCCGTGCGGCGACTGCATGACATCAATCGATCCGGCTTCTGGCTACTCATCGCTTTCATACCGATTCTAGGCGGTTTGCTGCTGCTTTACTGGTTTGTGCAGCCATCATTCCATGGCAAAACGAAATATTAGAATTAGAATTAATACAAACTGGATAGTGCTGTGTCGGATCGGGCATAAGCAGAAATTATGCGACACTTTGCATAGCGCATAGCTCCTAATGCAACTCACTTTTTCAAGGAAACAGTTACTACAGCAAAGACAAGTGCCCTATCTTTTGGGGTGCACTGGTCATGGATCGCGGAAAAAACATAATTATTAACAGTGTTCCGCTACGGAATTCCATGATTTAAAATTAGCACATCCCATCGACAGGTGGTCACATGGACAGTTTAGCAGTTGATCTAGCTCGATTCCAATTTGCTTTTACAATCGCGTTCCATATCATATTTCCGGCTTTTACTATAGGTCTGGCAAGTTTTCTTGCTGTCCTTGAAGGCTTATGGCTATGGACAGGACGTGATGTATACTTGCGGGTCTTCAAGTTCTGGCTCGTAATCTTCGCACTTTCCTTCGCTATGGGTGTCGTTTCCGGCATCGTCATGGCTTATCAATTCGGCACCAACTGGTCTGCCTTTGCAGACAAAACCGGATCGGTCATTGGACCGCTCATGGGGTATGAGGTGCTCACGGCCTTCTTCCTGGAAGCAGGTTTCCTCGGCATTATGCTGTTTGGTATGAACCGCGTAGGCAAGAAGTTGCACTTCTTTGCCACCGTGGTTGTTGCCATTGGCACCGCCCTTTCCGCTTTCTGGATCCTTTCCGTCAACAGCTGGATGCAGACACCAGCAGGCTACGCCATGAATGACGTGGGCCAGTTTGTGCCTGCGGATTGGTGGGCGATTATCTTCAACCCCTCCTTCCCCTACCGGCTCGTGCACATGGTGCTGGCAGCTTACCTGACCACAGCCTTCGTGGTTGGTGCCGTGGGTGCCTATCATCTGTTGAAGAACCGTTTTAATGCGGCGGCGCAGGTGATGTTCTCCATGGCAATGTGGATGATGATTGTGGTCACGCCAATCCAAATGCTTGCGGGGGACTATCATGGCCTCAACACTCTGGAGCATCAGCCTGCCAAGGTTGCTGCTATGGAGGGGCACTTTGATTCCCAAGGCCCTGCCCCGCTCATCCTCTTTGGATGGCCGGATGTGGAAGCTGGAGAAACAAAGTACAAGATTGAGGTCCCTTATCTCTCGAGCATTATTCTGACCCACAGCCTTGATGGTGTTGTGCCGGGACTGAATGAATTCCCACGGGAAGACTGGCCACCGGCAGCGATCGTGTTTGTGTCATTCCGCATCATGGTTGGTATTGGTGTCTTGATGTTGCTGGTTGGCGTTTGGGGCCTATGGTCTCGGATCCGTGGCCGGCTTTATGAGAGTGAATGGCTTCAGCGAGCTTCCATTGTTATGGGACCTGCTGGCTTTGTCGCCGTCATCGCAGGCTGGACAACAACGGAAGTTGGTCGCCAACCTTACACCGTGTACGGGTTGCTCAAGACGTCAGAATCCGTCTCACCTGTTGAAGCACCTGCCGTCTGGGCCTCGCTGGTCATCTTTGTAGCGGTGTACTGTATCGTCTTTGGCGTTGGTATCTTCTACATCTTCCGGTCCATGGCGAAGTCTCCGGATGCGAGCCAGGGCGTTGAGGAAGGTGTACCTGTCAGAACCGCAGGCATCACTCCTGCACAGGCCCTTCAACCACATGAGGGAGATCGTTCTCATGATTCTTGATTATCCACTCATTTGGGGTTTTCTCATTGCAGTCGCGATCTTCGCCTATGTGATTTTGGATGGCTTTGATCTTGGCATCGGGATCTTGTACCCGACCACCAAAGACGCTGATGAACGCACATTGATGATGAACAGCGTCGCTCCTGTCTGGGATGGCAATGAGACCTGGCTCGTCCTTGGTGGCGGTGGTTTGTTTGCCGTGTTCCCGCTCGCCTACTCGGTCATTATGCCTGCGGTCTACGCACCGATTATTGGCATGTTGATCGGGTTGATCTTCAGAGGCGTTGCCTTTGAGTTCCGCTTCAAGTCATCTGTTGAGCGCAGGCCGTTCTGGGATATATCCTTCTTTGCAGGGTCTATCGTTGCTGCATTCTGTCAGGGACTGGTGCTTGGTACGCTTGTGCAAGGCATTGAGGTGGTTGACCGCACTTATGCAGGCGGCTGGTGGGATTGGCTGACACCATTTTCTGTCATGACCGGTTTTGCCGTGATCTCCGGCTATGCCCTGCTTGGGGCCACATGGCTGGTGATGAAGCTGGAAGGTGTGCCGCAAGCGCATTTCCGCCGCGTCTCAAAGTACGCCGCTCTTATCCTGATTGGCTTCCTTCTGCTGGTCAGTATGTGGATGCCATTCATCAATGAGAGCATTATGGAGAAGTGGTTCAGCTTCCCGTATCTGCTTTACACATTCCCGGTTCCACTTCTTGTAGCAGTCACCACGCTGGTGCTGTGGCGGGCTTTGATGAGCGATGCGGATTACACACCGTTCCTCGCTTCACTGGTGATCTTCCTGCTGACCTATGTGGGACTTGGGATCAACATCTTCCCGTATGTGGTGCCAAATGTTTACACCCTTTGGGAAGCAGCAGCGCCTGACAGCAGCCTGAAATTCCTGCTTGTGGGAGCGGTCATCCTCATCCCGATGATCCTCGCCTATACGGCCTACGCGTACTACGTGTTCCGTGGCAAAATAAAATCAACGGAAGGGTATCACTGATGAGCCTCGATAAAACCGGCGAAATTGACCAACCTTTATGGAAGCGGTTGCTTTGGTTTGCAGCCCTTTGGGTGGCAGGCGTTGCCTCCATCGCAGTGGTCTCTTACACCTTAAGAAGTCTGATTATTTAACAGACCCAGCAAAAATAAGGGCGTGCTATCCCCATAGCACGCCCTTCTCCCAATGAACCGCTCGCGGTTCCTCCTCCGCTACGGCTCGAAACTGTCCGGAGCCGAATATCTCCCGAAAATTCGCCTCTCATATTTCAGGGGTGTACTGTGATATGTTTTAAAAATCCTTTCAATGCGTCAAAACCCGCAGTTAGGCGATTTTATTGCCTAAAACTGGCGAAAATGAGCAAATCAAGGCGACGCTAATATGTGGGTGGCCTGCGGTTGTATTGCGGCTGACGCCAGCCTACTCCTTCTGATTGTTCGGAGTGATGCCTTGCAACCATGCCCCTGTCATGAAAAGTTCACTTGTTGTTTGAGGTCAGACGGATTAGTCAGCAGCGCAATTTCCGCTGATGCAGGCTTATTCATCGCTTAGAGTTTATTCTGACTTGCAGCCTATTTTTTGGGGTACCACACATGATCTTCGCGCAGCTTACCGACATTCACATCAAGGCTGGCGGAAAGTTCGCCTACAACTGTGTTGATACGCTTTCTCATTTGCGTCAGGCCGTTGCGCACCTCAACGCGTTTCGTCCACGACTTGATTTTGTGGTGATCAGCGGCGATCTGGTGGATTTGGGCAATGCGGATGAGTATGAGTTGTTCCGGCAAGAGATCGACCAGCTGGATATGCCGTTTTATGTGATCCCCGGTAATCACGATCACCGGGATGCAATGCGGGATGCGTTTGCGGATCATGACTACCTGACTTCAGAGGGTGCGCTTCAGTTTTCAATTGAGAAAGACGGCCTGCGCATTATCGGGCTGGATACGACCATTCCGAGCAAGCATGACGGCCATTTTGATGCTCATAAGCAAGCATGGCTGCGCGATGAACTGGACGCACATAAAGATCAGCCGACTTTGGTGTTCATGCATCACCCACCGTTCAAGACGGGTATTCAGCATATGGATGATATTATGCTGATGCGCGCTGATGAGGATTTCTGGCCTGTGGTTACAGGGCAATCACAAATCCGGCAGATTGCTTGTGGTCATGTTCACCGGGCGATCGAGGTCTTCAAGAACGGCATTCCGGTGAGCATCTGCCCTGCTTCAGGCCATCAGGTCACGCTTGATCTGGATCCAGACGGGGAACCTGGCTTTGTTATGGACCCGCCAGCGGTTCGTGTATTCCGCTGGTCCGAGGGCGAATTGATCAACCATTTGAGTTTTATCGGCGACTTTGGTGGCCAACACCCATTCTTTGATAAGGATGGCAAACTGATTGATTAGGCTGAGTCTTTCTCTGTTACGAGATCGGCTTCGTTCTCCACGATATCCCATGAGACGGCGGCGCCCATTTCCTGCAGTGCCTCCTTTTGCAGTTTCCATGCGTTCTGATTTTGGGCGAGAATGGCGGGGGCGCAAAGTTCGACGCGGTACCCTCTGTTAAGCGCACCGATTGTTGTGTTCTTGACGCAGGCATTGCCATCCAGACCTGTCACGATCAGGTGGTCAACTTCTTGATTTTTCAGGAACTCAGCGAGCGCCGGTTCGCCAAAAGCGTCGCTCTTTGATTTCACGAGATCCAGATCTGGCTCAATAGTTATGCGTGGATCTATCTTTAGGCCATCAGAGCCTTTTGCCCCCAAACCTCCTCCCAACAGGCGGACCAGAAGGTTGGTGTACCATCCCTTGTAAACCTGCCGGATGGAGATGACGGGCCAGCCCTTTTGCTGTGCCAGCTCACCAAGCGCGTTTATGTAGTTGAGGCGGGCTTGCAGATAGTCGGGCTCCCAACTTCGAGAGCTGGTTTCCTTGATGAAGTCACTTTGAACATCAATCACCAACAGCGCAGTGCCTCCGCGGCCTTCAAACATGATCGACGGGCCGTTGGTTGGTGTTTGAATGTTGAGGACACCCCAAAAGGTATAGGCAGCAAGGGCTGCCACGCAAAGTAAAGCTCCTAAAACCAGAATAAGCACCGTTCGCTCCCCCAAGCCAAGACATGCCAGTCCCCACACCATATCATGCTGCTGTGGGGGGCTGACATTTCCAAATTTTGGGGAGCAAAGCCGTCAGGACCTGCACACAATCCAGCAGGTGTTATTGATCCCGACGACGGTCTTCGATCTTAGTAAGTTTCGTTCTCAGCCGGGAATTGCTCACGGCGAACGTCATTTGCAAACGCCTTTACGCCTTGTTCGATCTGAGATTTCAGTTCAGCGTACTTGCGCACGAATTTTGGCGTCTTGTCGAACATCCCGAGCATGTCATCGGTGACGAGGATCTGGCCGTCGCAGTCAACAGAAGCACCGATGCCGATGGTCGGGATTGGTACGCTGTCGGAGATTTCGCGAGCGACTTCGTCTTTTGTGCCTTCAACAACAACACAGAATGCACCAGCATCGGCCACCTGACGTGCGCATTCCAGCTGTTCTTTGCGGCTTTCTTCGCTTTTGCCAGCAACTTTATAGCCGCCTTCCACATGCAGATACTGGGGGCGCAGGCCGATGTGAGCGACAACAGGAATGCCACGGTCTACGAGAAAGCGTATGGTTTCTGGCGCTGCGGAATTGTATTCCAGCTTGACGGCCTGACAGCCGGCTTCCTGCATCACGCGCAACGCGTTGCGGTATGCGGCCTGTGGGCTTTCTTCAAAGGAGCCGAAAGGCATATCAACGACAACAAGTGCGTTTTGAGAACCACGCATAACGGCTTTGCCGTGCATGATCATCATGTCCAGCGTGACTGCTGTCGTGTCTGGCAAGCCGTGGAGCACCATGCCGACACTGTCGCCCACCAGCAGCAGATCGCAATGCTCATCCAGCATCTGTGCGATTGGTGCAGTGTAGGCCGTGAGGCAGACCAGCTTGTGATGGCCTTTTGCCTTCATGATGTCTTTAATGGTTTTCCGCCGAGTCGCAGATGTATGAGACATTGTTTTAGGTGCCCGTTTCGTTCATCCAAAGCAGCTGGCCCTTTGTCTGGAGCAATCCAACTGCCTTCATTCTTTGTTATTCCGCGCACTCATTGCCAGTCCGTTCAGCATCAAACCGGCGTACGCTTATTATTATTGGTTTTTGATCTGTGCCTGTGCTTTCAGACTTATGTCTTTACGCGACCTCACCGAAAGCCACTCTTTGTCTTTCGGAATTGCGCAGTGCAACATGTGCTTCCTGCGCCTTTATAAGGAATTTTCGGAGAATATAAAATAACGTTGAGATACCCAATGGGACTTTTGGTGCGGTATGTACCATTCACAGTTGAGTTGCGGACTTTCTAAACTGGCTTGGTGTCTCCCCTGTCCATTGCTTAAATGCCCTTCGAAACACCCTTGGATCCGAGTAGCCGAGCTCTGCTGCGATCTGTTCAGATGACAAGCGCGACCATAAGAGCAGCTCCATGGCTTGCGACTGGCGGATCTGCGAGAGGATATCGCGGAAGGAGACTTGAAAAGCGGCTAGTTTGCGCCGAAAACTACGTTCACCCATGGAGAACCCACCCGCAATTTCTTCGATTGATGGGTTGCTTTTCAGGCCACGGCGGACTTCTTCCTCCACGGTTTTAAGGAAACCCAGACGGTTGCTTTCTTCCTGCATCATGCCTGCCAGAAGTGTTTCAACTTCCTGCACAACAAACCGGTCTGCGGTTGCCAGCGGGCGTTGCAGGTGCTCTGCGTCAAAAAATATTGCATTTCGTGACGCATCAAACCTGACAGATGGTCCGAGTGCCTCCTGATAGAGGCTTTTCTTTGCTGGTGGTGCCTGCATCATCTCAATACGCTGAATGGCTTGCTTGCTTCCTGTTGTGAAGCGGACAACGCCTACCATGGCGGCAAACAGTTCCTGCACGAAGAACGTGAGCAACGCTGGCTCATGGAACCGGCTGCGCGCAATCATCGTGATTGCATTATCGGTTGCAGGTTCCAGATCAATCTCCAGCATGCTTCCGGTCAGGCGGTGGTACTTGATGCCGAACTCAAGCGCCGCTCTTCCCGTTGCACTTGCCATAACGCCAAGACTGACGAGCCCGAGAGAGGTGATGGACTGACGGTGGCCGACAGCAAGGCCGAGGCTTTCATCTCCCGTCAACGCCAGTGCCTTGAGGATAATGAGACGGCTCTGCTGATAGGTCAGGCGGGCCTCGTGAGACAGAAACACCGAGGGGTCAGTGTTTTGGCTCAGGAATGTGTTAGGCAGCACCTTTTCTGCGGCGATGCCGCGCTGCTCCAGCTCCTGCAACAGATAGCGCAACAGGTGCGGTGGAACCTTTGAATGCTGCGCCACTTCTGGCGGTGCCAACTGGCCAAATTCAGAATGCATGCCCTCTCCCAAAGCAGTCATGCTACGGAAACACGGGAGTGACCGCAAGATATGACCGAATTTGTCCGCCCTACGTCCGTATATGTCCTTCTAAACCTGCCTCCTCTTGCCGTAGGGTAAGATTTTCACAGTTCGGGGAGGGAACGGTGGAGATTGTAGATAGGGGTGACGCGGTTTGCATTGCTGGTGCAGGCCCGGCGGGGCTTGTGATGGCCCGGGCATTACAGCACAACGGCATCGAATGGGATCAGTTTGACCCAAACCCGGATGTGGGTGGTCTCTGGGACATCAAGCACGATGGTACAGCCATTTATGAGAGCGCGCATTTTATCAGCTCTCGCAGCTTGTCTGGCTTTGCGGATTTTCCGATGCCAGACCATTTCGCAGATTATCCCAAACACACCGAAATCCTGAAGTACCTGCGCGACTTCGCAGAGGCTTATGGGCTGCGTGAGAAGATTACCTTCTCAACCAAGATCGAAAAACTGGCCAAGACTGAGAAGGATCGCTGGCAGGTTCATCTCTCCAACGGGGAGTGCCGCGAGTATAAGGCCGTGGTTTGCGCTACGGGCTCGCAATGGCAGGCCAACATGCCGGAGCTGCAAGGCTCCTTTGATGGTGAGATCCGCCATAGCCAGACTTACAAGAACATTCGTGAGTTTGACGGTAAGCGCGTGCTGGTGATTGGAGCGGGCAACTCCGGCTGTGATATTGCCTGTGACGCGGGTGTCTTGGGGGAGAAGGCCTTCATCTCCATGCGGCGCGGCTATTACATCATTCCCAAGCATGTTTTTGGCATGCCTGCGGACGTGTTTGCTGATGGTGGCCCTGATCTGCCTGTCTGGATGATACGCCCGTTCTTCACGCTGTTGCTGCGTATGTTCAATGGTACGCTGCAACGGTTTGGCATTCCCAAACCGGATCATAAGCTGTTCGAGACCCATCCTTTGCTCAACACTCAACTGGTGCATTCATTGCAACATGGTGATGTGACTGTGAAGCCGGATGTGGACCATCTGGATGGCTCATACGTGGTGTTTAAAGATGGCAGCCGGGAAGAGATTGACCTGATCCTGTGCGCGACCGGGTTCAACCAGCAGCTGGACTTTGCGGGTGAGTATTTCAGCTATGAGGGCGGACGGCCCAAGATGTTTATTCAGGCAGCCTCCCGCGAGCACAAAAACCTGTTTGGCATCAGCTATATCGAGACCAACTCCGGCGCCTACAAGCGGTTTGACTATATGGCTGGGCTGGTTGCCAACTATCTGAAGGACCAGCAAGACAATCCATCTCGTGCCAGCCAATTGGACGCAATCATCCGCAGTGAAACGCCGGATCTTTCTGGTGGCATCCACTTTTTGAAGACGGACCGCCATGCGGGTTATTGTGATGCCACAGCGCACACCAAGTATGTGAAGAAGCTTTACAAGCGGATGGGCTGGACCTTCCCGGAGGAAATTCGCTTCAAGCGGGCTGCACCTAAGCCAAAGGGTTCACCGAGCGCAAAGAAAGCGGAGGTGGCAGCATGAGCACTTATCGTTTTCAGGGGCGTACGGCGGTGATCACTGGTGGTGGTGGAGACATTGCCGGCCACATCGCCACGCGTTTGCATGAGCGGGGAATGAACCTCGTGCTGGCCGACAAAAATGGCCGGGCTGCGCGGGAACTTCAGGCCCGGCTGGATAACCTGCGGGTTCATGTGTTTGTGGGAGATCTGACACAGCGCGAGGAGATGGAACGTCTTTTGCGCGAGGTGGAAGAGAACTTTGGCGTGCTGGATGTACTCATCAACAATATGGCGATCACCAAGGTTGATCGCTTTCATGAGCGCACGCCAGAGAGCATTGAAGAAGAGATCACCATCAACATGATCGCACCGTTGCTGCTAAGCCGATTGGCTGTGCCTTATCTGCTGAAGGGCGATGATCCACGTATCATCACAACCACCTCTCTTGGTGGCATACAACCGCTTCGCGAAACACCTATTTATGCAGCGACCAAGTTTGGACTGCGTGGTGCCATGCTTTCGTTTGCGCTGGATGAAGACCTGCATGGCATCAAGGTGAGCTGCGTTCTGCCCACGGCCACAGATACTTACATGCTGCGGCAGGAAGCGTTAGAAGGTGGCAGCGTGCTTAATTTCATCGATGAACCGCAATCGCCCAGCGTGGTGGCTGATCAGTTCGTGAAGCATCTGGAAAAACCATGTTTGGAGCGTTACCCAAAAGCCAGCGACTCCTGGCTGACACGTCTGGCCATGCTGTTACCCAACATGATGCCTCGTATTCTGCCGTTCTTTGAAAAGAAAGGACGACGAGGCATGGCCAAATATGTGGCTTCACTACGCAGACAAGGGCTGCTGGTGGAGGTTGACGGCAAGCTTTATCAGCGGCAACGGCTTTATCTGGACAAGCCGGAAATGGAGCAAGAGCTGGAGAAGAGCTGAGTGCCAACGACAGACTGCCAAGAATAAATGCAAGACGCATATTCCTGTAAGGCAAAACGCAAATCACATAACTCAAAGACCTGAGTGTCCTAACTGGCCCCATCGTCACATGCAGGATGTCTTAAATGTCACAGTGCACGCATAAGTAGGCCTCTATGGTTGGCATCTAATCTATAACATTGGTGCCTTATGCCTATTTCGAATTTAGCCTCATCACCGATCCCCTCCTCCAGTGAACAGGTGCATACTGCGCCTGATGTTCGTCCTTCTGACGCTCAGGAGGTAACTCAGCCGCGTGCAGAACCTTCGAAGGACAACAAAACGGGGTATTTCTACGCACCGTTCGCCTCTGACGATATACTCAAAATGGTTTCTGGCACCAATTTATCGAGGGACAAGGCAGGCAAAGATTTGCGCTCTCTTATTGTTGCGACAAACGCTGACAAGGCTGAACTCGAAATACAGAAGTATCAACTCGCTGAGAAAATGTACCAAGAAGCTGGTGATCTTGCCTCTGGTTTTAACTCCTACATGGCGGACAATGATCTCTCAGAAGATGGCTTCATAGCCGCGTGTGGTCCTGATAAATTTGAAGACATGCTGAGTGCTGCAAGTGATCATGCATGGCGTGCTGATGCACTATTGCGAGTCAACGTAATCAGTAACGAGGAAACGGGCATCCTGAGTACGCTGAAAAAGGGCGAAGACAAGCTCTATATTGCAGGACATGGACTACAGGGTGCAGCAGGTATTACTTCAAAAACGAGCTCAAGCGAAAATGGCTACAAAGTTGCATGGTCTCAAGACATAGCCAAAGAACTTGCGCATGGAGGGTTAAACAAGTCCTTTTCAGATATTCGCGTGGTATCATGCTTTGGTGCAGATGCGCGATTGCCTACATCTTTCGCGCCAGAAGATTTGGCAATCGCATCCGAAACAAAAATTAATAGTTTTCTGTTCATCGAAGTAGACAGAGAACAGGCATTTGCTCAATACTTAGCGAATGACCTTAAGAAGGCTGGTTTTGAACACCCAGAGGTTTCTGGCTACCATGGCGCAGGAAAAGGTTACTCCGATGACACTCATAATTACCAATCCCTTTCCACAACACACGGCGAAGAAATGGTAAGAAGTTCATCCGTGCGTCAGGTTTTCATTCCGGTCTGAATTCGCGTCTAAAGCCTGTCCCGCAGGCTGTAGTAGAGCATGCCCAGAACCATCAGGGGCCATCGTAAATGGCGGCCACCGGGGAAGGCGTGGGTTGGGACTTTTTCCAAGATGTCAAACCGGCTGGCTTGCCCGTCGATCGCTTCTGCCATGAGCTGACCTGCCAGTGTTGCCATGGCGACACCATGACCGGAGAAGCCGCTGGCGTTGAGCATGTTGGGGGCGAGTTTGGCGAAGTATGGCATGCGGTTGAGCGTGATGCCCAGCGTTCCGCCCCAGCCGTATTCGATGGATACGTCCTTGAGCTGCGGGTAAACCTGCAGCATAGGTTTGCGGACGAAGGCCTTTATGTCGCGCGGGAACTGGAAGCTGTAGCTTTCCCCTCCCCCAAACAAGAGACGGTTGTCTGCGGACAGACGGTAGTAGTTGATCACGAACCGAGAGTCTGCCACGGCTACATCATTGGCGATCAGTGAGCGGGCCAAATCTTCGCCCAGTGGTTCGGTGGCAATGATGTAATTGTTGATGGGCATGACTCGCGCCGCGACGCGCTTCTCAAGGCTATCAATATAACCGTTGCAGGCAAAGACCACGTAGCGGGCAGTGACTTGTCCATTGGCGAGCTTCAACTTAGCTGGCTCGCCCTTTTCGACCTCCAGCACCTCTGACTTTTCAAAGATCTGCACGCCAGCATTCTGGCAAGCCTCAGCAAGACCCAGTGCGAAGTTGAACGGATGCAGATGAGCTGCCCCCATATCCAGTGTGCCACCATGATACGCCGTTGTATCGAGCATCTCTTGTATTTCGGCAGAGTCTACGAAGCGAAGTTCTTCGTAACCGTATGTGTTTGCCAGCTTTTCGGCATAGGCCTTACTGTGGTTCACATAGCTTTGTTTGTGATCTGCGTGGAGAATTCCCGGTTTCAGGTCGCACTGGATCTGGTGTTTTGCAATGAGATCTTTCGTCAGGAACTTGGCGGTTTCAGCAAGGTTCCAGAGTTCTTTGGCACACTCCAGACCAACAAGACTTTCCAGCTCGTCCTGATCTTTCCGCTGGCCGCTGCCGAGTTGACCGCCGTTGCGGCCTGAGGCTCCCCAACCAACACGGTGAGCGTCGAGAAGATGGACTTTGTAACCACGTTCAGCCAGATGCAACGCAGAAGACAGGCCTGCATAACCAGCGCCGATGACGCAGACGTCGCAGGTATGCTCGCCTTCCAGTGCGGGAAAGGAGAGATGCTTGTTTGCGGTCGCGGTGTAGTAGGAGGCTGGGTATTGGCCTGCCTTATCATTGGCGTGAAGAAAGCCTTGGGAAATAGCCATATAAGTCCTTGAGAAGGCTCAGGTTGCAAACCCGAGCCTCTTAAACAGCGCAGGGCAACAGTTAGTGCCCTTCTTGCTTTTCTTTCACTGCTGCCTGCTGAATGAAGTTTACGATCATGTGTGCGACCTCTCCAATTTGCATGGGCGCTTCCGAGGAGGCGATTGCATGATCGGCGATGTCTTCAGGCAGCGTGTCACCCCGGCGTTCCTTAAACAGGGCTACTGAGTAGTCCTTGTTGAACTCCGGATGCCCTTGTAGCGTGAGCGCCCTGCCCTTGTAATCGATCGCTGCAAACTCGCAGAAATCTGAGGACGCGATGACCTCTCCATCTGCTGGCAGTTTTGTCACCTGATCCTGATGATAGGCTTCAATGGAAAAACTGGTCAGGCCCTCTGGCACCCAATTGGGATTTTCCAGGACATAGTAAGTGAAGACGCCACAGCCCCAGCCTTTGTTGGACTTTTCAGCTTTACCGCCCAGCGCTTCTGCAAGGATCTGATGTCCGAAGCAAATGCCGACAATTGGCACGTGCTCGTCATAGGCCGTTTTCAGAAATGTCTTAAGCCGGTCGATCCACTCAAGATCATCATAGACACCGTGCTTGGAGCCGGTGATCAGCCAGCCGTCGCAGTCATGAACGTTTTGAGGCAGTTGGCCATCCACCACAGGGTAAGACATGTAATGCCAATTGCCCCCCTGATCCTTCAGGAGCGTTTCGAACATTGACGGGTAATCACCGAATGTCTTGCTCAGGTTCTCGGGTGGTCGGCCAACTTCCAGAATTCCAAGTTTAAAGGTCAAAGAGCACTCCAAAATTCAAAGAGGCAAATGCCGCATAATACATCTGATTGGACTACTCAGTTATATCCTGTCGGCTTTGCCTCTGTAAACTCTTGGAGGCCACTTCAGGCAAAATCTCATACCGCTCTTTTGGGCTGTCTCAGTGAGATCGGCTTGTTCAGCTGGAAAGCGGGTAAATGGCTGATGGCCTGCTTCAGAGCTTCCCGTTCCGGTGTTGCCTCAAAGTCAGGGAGCAGCTCATCAAACCGTGTTTTATCCATCCAATGCGGGGTATCCCAAAGATAGCGCATTTCTAAAAGGTGTTTTGCCATGGGCCAGAAAGGTCGGCTCAGACGGATCAGCCACCAGCTGAACTGTTTGATGCTCACATTCTGTTTGGTGACTTCTGTGAGTGCTTTGCGGAGTTCATTCCCCGTCCACGTGTAACCGGGGAATGAGATGTCTTCATAGGTGTTCAACTGGTCTCGCATTTCCAGCAGTTGGACGGCAGCACGCGTCATATCCGGCAAATACGCCCATGCGTGGGGTATATCGGTCTTGCCGGGATAGATGAGCTTCCCCTTCTCCAGCTTGGTGGACATGATCAGGTCAAACCAGTTGCCGCTGGCGGAGGTGTCGATGAAGTCTCCAGCTCTGAGCAAAATGGTCTGCACACCTGATGTTTTGTAGAGGCGTTCCAGTTCTATTCTGATCACACCTAGTTCGTTGGTTGCTTTTTGAGGTGTTTGCGGGCCAATGGGAGAGCTCATGTTTGGGCCGAAGCAGTAATTGTTGCCCGGGATGATGACTGTGGCTTTAGCATGTTTGGCTGCTTCAATCACCTTGTGGGTGAAGGGCAACACATCCCGCTTCCAGTGCGGATATTGTGGATTTGCGCCATTCACAATGACATCAACACCTTCTGCAGCTTTTTTCATGTTTTGGTTTGCACGATCAAAGGCGCGGGTTTCCCAGCCTGCAGCTTCTAACTGCTCAGTCATGTTTTTTGAAAATCTGCCAGAGGCACCTAAAATCAAAGCTACGGGTCTCATGACCGCTCCTGTCCAATACTCTTTTCCAAATCGCATATTCTTATCCGAACATCGGTAGTCACGTTTTGGGAATACGCTTTAGACACGATAGTAGGCGCTCTATTTCCTATGTAAATTCGAATGAAATGCAGGTATGATATTCAATTATGAATAGAAGACTACATCATCTTTCCTGGGATCTCATTGGTGTTTTTGTAGCGGTTGCGGAGACAGGTAGTCTTTCAGCTGCAGCCAAGAAGATGAACCAGAGCCAACCGACAATTGGGCGACAAGTGAAGGCGATTGAGGCGGAGCTGGGCGTCTCGTTGTTTTACCGTCATCAGCGCGGGCTTGGCTTGACAGAGGATGGGGAAGCGTTGCTGCCCCACGCCAAGGCTATGCATTCTGCGGCAGCTCAGTTTCTGCTACATGCAGAAGAGCGCAAGCAAAGCGGTTTTGCTGGGCCTGTGCGTGTCACCGCCAGTCAGGTGATCTCTCATTATGTGCTGCCAAAGCTTATTGCAGAATTTCGGCAGAACTACCCTGAGATCCAGATTGAGCTTCTCCCTTCTGACGATGCGCAAAACCTGTTGTTTCAGGAAGCTGACATCGCAGTGCGCATGTTTACGCCGACGCAGCTGGATATTGTTGCCAAGAAGATTGGCGAGACACCATTGGGGCTTTTTGCAAGCCGCGCGTTTGTAGAGCGGGTTGGCATGCCGAGCACAAGAGAGGAACTCTTAGCGCTTGATTGGATCGGGTACGACAGGTCTGACCTGATCCTGCGCGGCATGCAGGAAGCTGGCCTGAACGTGGACCGGGACTTCTTTAGTGTGCGGTGTGATGACAGGGTGACTTACTGGGAATTGGTGCGTGCTGGATGTGGGGTTGGTCTTGGTCAGATTGGAATCGGCCTTGAGGATGACAGCCTTGTGCGCCTTGATCTGGAGGACCCATTGCCTGCTTTGCCTGTTTGGCTGGCTTCTCCGCACACTCTCAAGCAAATTCCACGCATAAAGCTGTTTTTTGATTTCTTAGCCGGGAAACTGCCTAAGCTATTGTGATTGAGAGGTTCTGGGTGCTGAACCTCACTGGTCCCGTGTTTTACCCCTAAGAATGCATGGGATAACTTGCCGTAGGGGAAATTATCCCACTATCCCCTTTCGTACACACGCTCACTCTCAAACTTTCGGATATGTTGGTTTGGAGAGAAACGCTGTGTTCATTGGGAAACTTGCGATTCCGGACAATCAGAATTTTAAGGCGCTGATCTTATAGCGAATGCCTTGGTAAATACACTCCTGCTATTTTTGCCCCTTTATTTGACAGTACAAGTTCCCGAGATTGCCACATTTTACTCAGGGTGTTTTCTTAGATCCCACAAGAACACCGAAACTTCTTAGCGGGAACTGAGAGATTACTTGATACCTGTAATGCGTTGTATCTCCTAACCTTTCTGCTTCTCGCAAGAAGACCAAACAAAGCGTGGCCCCTCGAAAAAACAAATAAATGAAACTGCGATTACTGTCATAAATCAAGGGAACACGCCGTGAGTGATTTTCGCTTGTCCAGCCCTCATGCCCTCAATACTGAGGAAGGTAGCCATCCAATGCATGAGGTGCTGGACGCCCTGATTGAAAGCATCGCTTATGTCTCCCGCGCCCATGGGAATTTCCTCAGTAAAACAGCGTTGACTGCCGGACTTCCGCTGATCAATGGGCGGTTGCAATTCTCTCAGGTTGAAAAAGCCTCCGAGAATTGTGGGTTACAAGCCGAAAAGCAACGGATTGCTCTTAGCAAGATCTCCAGCAGCAGCCTTCCGTGCCTGTTGGTGTTTCATGACAGAGCCTTGCGCCTGCTGGTGGGTTATGACGCAGCCACACGGCAGGCCAAACTGCTGGACCCCTTAGATCTGGAAAGACCGCAGTATCTCAGCTTGGATATTTTGCAGCGGGCATACTCAGGGTATGCGATCCTATTTTCATCTCTTCATGCACGCGACAGCAGTGGGCAGGTTCATCAAGACAACAAGCATTGGTTCTGGTCCGAGTTCACACGGTTCTGGCCTGACTATGGCAATGTTGCGCTCGGGACATTGCTGATCAACTGCCTTGCCCTCGCTTCCCCCTTGTTCATCATGAATGTTTACGACCGCATCCTGCCCAACTTCGCTGTGGCGTCGCTATGGGCTCTGACAATTGGTGTGGCGTTGGCACTGGCGGGAGATAGTTTGCTGAAGGTGGCGCGATCATCCATCCTCAACAGCCTTGGTAAAAAGGCAGATCGGCGGCTGGCTTCCAAGATTTTCTCTCATGTGCAGAACATTGATTTTTCTGCCAAGACCAAGAGTGCCGGAGAATACGCTGGGACTGTTCATGACTATGAAAAGCTCCGCGAATTCTTCAGCTCAACTGCCTTGATCGCCCTGCTGGATTTCTGCTTTGTCGGTCTTTTCATCTGCATCCTGTTTTTCATCGTTGGCCCCATCGCCTGGATTCCACTGCTTGCTGTGCCCGTGGTTTGCCTGCTTAATCTGGCGGCTCAATTGCCTTTGGAGCGAACCGTTCAAGCCTCAAGCCTTGAAGGGAACAAGCGGCAGAACATTTTGATGGAGACATTGGGTGGGCACGAGACAGTGCGTGCTCTCAATGCAGAGGCCCACATGCAATCCCGCTGGGAGCAGTCTGTTGACCGCAGCAGCGAGATCCTGTTGCAGAGCCGTCATTGGTCCAATCTGGCAATGGTGGGAACAGGGCATGTGCAAGGTATGGTGTCGGTGCTGATTATTGTCTGGGGTGTTTATCAGGTTGAGGCGGGTGCCGTGAACATGGGCGGGCTGATTGCTGCGATGATGCTGTCAGCCCGTGTATTGGCGCCAATCTCTTCTATCGCCAATGCGTTGGTCCGGTTTCGTCAAGTCCTGCACAGCTATCGCCAGCTTGGAGATTTGCTAAGCCAGCCAACAGAACGCAAGACAGGAAAAGCAACTGCAAACCTGCGGTGCTGCCGTGGTGAAGTTCAGTTTCAAAATGTCAGCTTCTCTTATCCACTCAGTGAGAAGGCTAGCCTGACCCACTGCAATTTCTCGATTGAGCCTGGGGATACGATTGGGCTGGTTGGGTGTGTCGGGTCCGGAAAATCGACCGTAGGCCGGCTGATGAGCGGGCTTCGGTATCCTTCTGAGGGTGCTGTTCTCATTGATGGAATTGACACGCGCCAGTTTGATCCAGCAGACCTGCGCCATTTTGTTGGGTATCTGTCTCAGGACAATACGCTGTTTCAGGGCACGTTGAGAGACAACCTTTGCCTTGGATTGCCACACCTTTCCAACGAGGAGATTGAGGAAGTTTGCCATGTAACGGGGCTGCATAGCCTCGTGAACAAGCATCCAGCTGGTTACAATCTGATTGTGGGTGAAAACGGAGCTGCGCTTTCTGGTGGGCAGCGGCAATGTGTGGCGTTGGCTCGTGTTCTTTTGCGCAAGCCGAAGATCCTGTTTCTGGATGAACCCTCCAGTCAGCTGGATCTTTCCGCGGAGCAGCGTTTGTTGCGTGGCTTGCGGCGCTATAACAACGGTTCTCTGACACTCATTATCAGCACGCACCGCCCTTCCCTCCTGAAGCTCACCAATCGGCTGATCGCTCTGGATCAAGGCCGCATCATTGCAGATGGACCGAGCGAGGAAGTGAAGCAATCCATGCAGCAACCGCGTCTGCATGAAGTGCCACAGCCTGCGCAGGTTCCGATTGAAGAAAGGCTGAGAGCATGAAGGGCTGGTCGCTTCCCGTTACACCGCTGCATTTGCCAGAGTTTCACAGCCCAAAGCAGTCCAGAATCCTGATCTTCACATGTGCCGCAATTATGCTGCTGTTGTTCGTCTGGTCTGCATTTGCGCATGTGGAAGAGGTCACACGAGGCAATGGACGCATCATCCCTTCTCGTCAGATGCAGATTGTGCAAGCTCCAGAACGCGGGATTGTCTCTGAGGTGTTGTTTTATGAGGGTGAGATCGTTGAGCAAGGGGCGGTTCTGGTGAAACTGGATAATACCGGCTTTGCCTCTCAGTTGGGGGAGTTGTTGCAGAAGAAGTATGCGTTGCAGGCTCGTCTTGCACGGTTGACCGCTGAGGCCCGTCAGGCAAATCTGGCGCTTGATCTTTCAAACACGCCTGCCGACATTGCCGCGTTCTTGCAGCGAGAGCTGGCGGTTTATAAAGCTCGCAAAGAGCAGCTTGCTGCGGAAGTTGCGGTGCTTCGCAGTCAGTTCAGCCAGAAAGAACAGGATCTGAAGCAGCTTGAAGCTGAAGCACAGATGCTGAGCGCCAATCTTACCATCATTGCGCGAGAACTGGAGATCAACCAGCAGCTCTATAAACGTGGTGTCCTGCCAGAGATCGAGTTTTTGCGGCTCAAGCGACAGTACACAACTCTGGAGGGGGAGCGGCAGATGCTGGAGGCTTCTCTTGCAAGCGCTCGCTCTGCCAAGGAAGAGGTTCTACAAAAGGTAGCTTCCGCGCAGACGACGTTTGCCTCTCAGTCACAGTCAGATCTGGTGGCGACCAAAGCAGAACTTGCTGTGATTGAGGAGCGGCTGCGTGGGGCGGAGGATCGGGTGCATCGCAGTGCGTTGGTGGCACCCGTTCGCGGGGTGATCAACAAACTTAATGTCAGCACCATTGGGGCGGTGGTTCAGACTGGTGAGCCACTGATAGAGATTGTTCCGCTGGAAGATACTTTGCTGATTGCTGCAAAAATCCAGCCGCAACATGTGGCCTTCCTACATCCGGGTCAGGATGTGAGCGTGAAAATCACGGCCTATGATTATTCTATCTATGGTGGATTGGACGGGGTGTTGGAGCGGATCAGTCCGGACACGTCAGAGGACGAGCGGGGACAGGCGTTTTTCAAGGTGATTGTGCGGACCAAGCAAAACCATCTGGGATCAGAGCAAAACCCGTTGCCCATCACGCCGGGCATGACGGCGAGCATTGATATTCTGACCGGTGAGAAAAGCGTGCTGAGTTATCTTGCCAAACCACTGCTCAAGGTGAAAGCGGAGGCATTTCGCGAGCGGTGAGACAGCAACTCCTCTCGCAGCAAACTAGAGCATAGGCGAGAGGAATGAGAAGGATTTATAGTCCGGTGCGAGCAACAGCATATCGGCCAAGTCAGTGTTTTGCAGAGAGGCCACGGACTGTTGCAGCCCCATCAGGACAGCCGGATTGGACAGGCTCATGCGCAGCACTTCTTCTGCCGGGAACTGAAGCTCCGTTACCATGCGCGCAACAGACTCCAGCATGGTGACATGTGCCCCCGCCAAAGATCCGGCTTTGTTGATGAGCTTGCCGTCTTCCAGATAGACCTGATGACCGTAAAGGTTGAAGTTTTCCGGTCCGCCGACAGTTGGCATAGCATCACTGATGATGATCATATGATCTTTGACAGGCCGTGCACGTATGGCAAGGCGGAGCATATCATCGGCGACGTGGTGCCCGTCTACGATCAGCGAGCAATAGGCGGTGCTGTTGATGCCCGTTCCAACTGCACCGGGCTCGCGGTTGACCATCTGGGACATGCCGTTGAACAGGTGTGTGAAGAGGTTTGCGCCCTCTTCCAGAATAGGTTTGATCTGCGCTGCGCCTGCATCAGTATGGCCGATAGAGACAACTGCGCCCATCTCAACCAGTCTTGCAACATCACCTTTGGCAACGCCTTCTGGTGCGACCGTCATGAGGACCGGGATGTCCCGATCTCGCAGGTCGCGGACCAGCTGCAAACTGCGCTCGTTGAGTGGGCGAACCCAGCTGGCTTCGTGGGTGCCTTTGCGTTCTACACTGATGTGCGGGCCTTCGATGTGGATGCCTTTGATGCCATAGGTGCCGTAAGCATCTTTCATGGCCTCAACGGCGTCCTCCAGCACATTTGGCGCATCGGTGATGACTGTTGGCAGTAAGGCTGTAGTGCCGAACTGGCGGTGCGCCGCTGCAATAGCAGCCAGACCTTCTGGTGATGGAGAGGTGTTGTAGAGAACCCCGCCGCCGCCGTTGATCTGGATATCAAAGAAGCCCGGCGTGATGAGGCCAGAGAGTTTTTTCACGGTCGCATCAGCGGGCAACTGGTCTGCTGGAGACAGGCCTGCACATTTGCCATTCACGAGATGAATGGCGGTATCGGTTAGCAGGTTCTGGCCGTCAAACAGCTGATCTGGACACAGCCAGATGTCTTGGTTGCCCGGTGCGGTGCTCATAGAGCCTCCTCAAGCTGAGGTGCCTCAACTCTCTCAAAGAAATATGGGTCCAATGCCTGCTGGATTTCAGCAAGCACCAGCGCCTTCTCTATGCCAAAACCATGGCGCTGCAAAGCCCGTGCACGTTCAACAGTGCGAGATGCAAACAGTTGAAGCTGCAGTACCTTTGGAATCTCATGGGTTTGGAGGGCAGCAAAGAGTGCCTTTAGGGCATCCTGTACCTTTTCTCGCGGCCAGTAATACCGGATGCGATCTGCATAACTGAAGTGGCGCAGCAGGCGCAGTTCCTGATCCGATCCCTGATAGTGGGAGCGCCAGTACTTGGGCTCAGACAGCATTTCTGCTTCCAGAATCTTCGAGATTTTTGGCGCGGTGCGCTTGTCTTCTTCCAGCCAGTCCAGCAACTGATCGAGCGCGTAGATGGCCTGCCTGTAGGCGAAGGTGAGCGCAGGGCCGACTTTCAGGATCGCAAAACCCATGTTGGCGAGGCGTTGGAACGCATTGTCCAGCTGGTAGTCGGTGCTGTGCGCTTCGAACACAACGGTCTGGAATGGGTCAAGCGCTGCTCGCAGAGCTTTGCCGTCATCAGCGGGTAGATGATCGATGTGGAAGGGTGAGAACTCGACACCCGGCTGCACGACAAGGCCGCAGATACGGCCTTTTGCATCCTGCAGGCCCAGCTCATCGAACTTCTCAAAATGCATTTGCAAGGTACGGGAGGCACGCGCGGGTGGGGTTGGCTCAATGCTATGAGCCTCGCCTTCTTCACGCGCGCCCCCGGGAGGAGGAACTTCCGTACCGACGATGTAACTGAGGCGGCTTGGGTCTGGTGCATATTCTTCACAAACAGCAGCCAATTGCGCAGCACGGCTGGCGCTGAGTTCATCACCGACCTGAGCCTCTTCGCCTGCGCACCCTTCGGAGCAGTCCAGATGGATTTTGGTGAAGCCAGCTTGCACGTAGGCTTTCATCAGCTCTTTGGCTTTTGCCATGGCCTGATCAGCTGGCATGGAGCGCCATGCTTGCGGGCCGAGATGGTCGCCGCCGAGGATGAGCGCGTCCTCCGGCAATCCGGCAGTGGCGCAAATGCCTTTGACATAGCTGACGAAATCGGCTGGCTTCATCCCTGTGTAACCACCATCCTGATTGACCTGGTTGCTGGTCGCTTCCAGCAGCAGGGTCGTGCCTTTTTCTGCTGCGAGCAGAGCGGAAGCAAGGATGACATCCGGCTGCGCGGAGCAGATGGAGGGAAGCGCGGCTCTGGCGCCTGCACGGTTGGCAGTGATCACCTCAAGCAAAGGGTTGCTCATGACGGCTCCTCCAGTATTTGATAGTTTTGGACAGCTGCAAGCGCTGCTCCGCGTGTGCCGCTGCTGTCACCGTATTCTGCAACGCGGATCTCGGGCGGCTCGGTCTGGTCCAGCAAATGGCCGGGCAGAGCTTGCGCAATGAGGCGGTCGATGTTCGGGATCTTGGAAAGGCCACCGCCGAGCACAATGCAGTCCGGGTCCACCGTGCATTGAAGCGCCGCAACCAGTTCCGCCGCGATACGGGCCCACATACGCATGACTTCCTGCATCTGCGGATCACCAGCAGCGGCTGCCGTGGTGATGGTCTTCGCATCGGCGTCTTTGCCGGTGACATGTTTGGCGAGGCGGCGCATTCCGGGGCCAGCCAGATAGGTCTCAAAGCAGCCGGTGCGACTACAACCACATTGGATACCGTCGAGCCCGAGTTCCTTCATGGTCATGTAGGGAATGCCGAGGTGACCGTATTCTCCAGCAGCCCCATTCAGGCCCGAGATCAACGTACCGTTGGAACAGTAACCGCCACCAACACCTGTGCCGATGATCAGGCCGAAGACGCTGGCATAGCTGCGGCCTGCGCCCAACATGGCTTCAGAAAGCGCGAAGCAGTTACAGTCGTTTTCAAACGCGACGGCTCTGCCCAACTTGTCGATCAGGTCCTGATGGACGGTGCGGCCTGAGGCCAGCAGGTTGGCGGTGAGGAACTTGCCGGTTCGTTTGGAATGGAAGCCGGGAATACCGACACCAACCGGCAAGCCTTTTGAGCCTGCGGTTTCTTCCAGCCACACGACCATCTCGCAGAGAGCGTCAACCAGATTTTCGTAGGAATCTTGAGGGGTTGGTATGCGTTTGGTTTCAACCACCGCCCAATCACTATCAAAGGCGGTTGCCTCGATTTTGGTGCCGCCCAGATCAATGCCGCCAGCTCGAACCATATCAGGCCTCTTCCAGTGCATATAGCTTGACGCCCGAGACAACGCGGGTCAGCGTGCCCTGCCCTTCAAACGGATTGTCGACGTTGAAACCAAGCTTGTCAGACCAAGCCACCCCCAGCCACTGCGCAATGAGTACATGGAGCACGGACATCCAGCCATCCTCCAGTTTGCATGGAATGTGTACATCTGCCTTTGCAGAATTACCAATGGTGGTAACTGTTTGCTCGCCGAACTGTGCCTTCACTTCTTCTGCCAAGTCCTCGTCGTAACGGCGGGAATGCAAGTTATTGGAGAGGAACACAAAGACCTTGGTCTGGTCATCGACAAAGGACTTTGGTCCATGCCGGAAACCGAGGGAGCTGTCCCAAATAGACGGGATTTTTCCTGCGGCTAGTTCCATCACTTTGAGCGCACTTTCGCGGGCAACAAAGGCAAGCGGACCGGAGCCTACGAAGACGGCGCGCTGTGGGATGGTGAGTTTGCCTGCCAGCTGATCCGCTTGCGCCAAAACAATTTCAGCTGCGTGGCTGATCTCGTTCATATTGGCCGCGAATTCTTCTGGCGTCTCCTGCCCAAACACTGCCATAGCTGTCAGGATCATGGTGGTGAAACTGGAGGTCATAGCAAAGCCGCTGTCGTGGCATTCGTCTGGCAGAACGATCACGCGCTGACTGGCCTTTGAGGCAGGTTGGCGGGTTGCCAGTGCACTGTCCTTGTTGCAGGTGATGTTCAGCCGTGGTGCTTCGGGGAAGATCGCGTCCAGCAAGTCCAGCGTGCCAATGGACTCGGTGGAGTTGCCGGAGCGCCCAAAAGAGACAACCAGCGGAATGACACCGTTGCGTTTAAACACGTGCGGGGCGCTGACGAGATCTGTTGAAGGAACGGAGCGCATTGGCAACACAGAGGTTGCGTCCAGCGCTCTGCACAGAAGGTCGCCAATATAGGCGGATGTGCCTGCCCCGCAGAACCAGACTTCCGTGGCTCCGGAGTTGGCAACCCATTCGCTCAGATCACTCAGACGCGCAGCGAATTCCTGTCCCCAACTTGCCCAGATTTGCGGTTGCGCCTGAATTTCGCGCGTAGTTGCCCATTTGGTCAGATCGACCATCGCAGCATTCCTTCATAAAATCAAATAGTTACAGTTACCTTAGAAAGTGTTTCCGGTTGGTCTGGATCTAGACCCAACTGGAGAGCAGTTTCCAAAATCACCGGGTACAATGCACGCAGCAGCATGGCCGAGCTTGCTGCGGGAGTAAGGCCCTGCGCACCAACGGTTTCTGGTGTCAGGCGGAAAACATTTGCGCCGACAGAGCGGAACCGCTCCTCCGCCAGGCTCAGGCTCTGGTTGCTGACCTCTTCCCCCGTATCCAGGATGAGGACACAGAGCGGTTTTGTGGCCAGTTGCAGCGGGCCGTGCAGCACTTCAGCAGCGGAATACGCTTCTGCATGAATGGCTGTTGTTTCCTTCAGTTTCAGCGCAACTTCCTGCGCTGCACCAAAGCCACACCCGCGTCCGATCACATACACATGCGGCGTGGACTTCACGGCTTCAATGATCTCGTCAGCCTGCTCAAGTTTCGCCTCAGCGCTGGCCAGCATGGCTTTTGCTGCTGCTTCACAGGCTTTGGCGTAGTCTGGTTTGAGGACTGCCAGAAGAGCCATTCCGGCGGCAATGGTGCAGATAACTGTTTTGGTGGCCGGAACGGCTTGCTCCAGCCCTGCTTTGATATCAACGCAGGCGTCCGTCTCAGTTGCTAACGGAGAACCCGGTGTGTTGGTGATGGCGAGCGTTTTACCGCCGCCATTTTTAAACCCGATTGCAGCACTGACCAGATCCTTGCTTCCTCCGGATTGGGAGAAAATAAGGGCGCCAGCATTGCCCAACTGCAATCCATTCCCCAGACTGAACACAGAGGGCGGCAGTGTTGTTACCGGCTTTTGCAGTTCGGCCATCAGTTCATAGGAGATCAAGTTGGCGGCTGCATCTGAGCTTCCACGCGCAATGGTGTAGAACGTGTCGAGCTTGTCCAGCGCTGCTGCTTTGACACTCTCAGTGAGGTCCTGACGGACCCCTTCTGCGAATGCCGGAATTGCCTGATCTATCTCAGCGCGCATGTACGCGCCGGGGAGTTTGGTCACTGTATTGATTCCATCTTTTTTGTTGTTGCTGCGGTTTCCCGCAGGTTGAAACTGTCGAATTTCTGCCAATAGGACGTCAGGTCCACGACCTGACCGGTTGTGCGCGCCTGATCAAGAGCCAGTGCGGCGACGCCTGCTTCCAGCGCATCCACGACGGAAACTGGCAGGCTGTCCATTTCACCGCGCAGATAGGCGCAAAGGTCCTGACACATCATGTCATCAGCGCCGTAGTGTGCGCCGGGGCGGTCGATGGACTTGTTGTAATCTTCATCCACCAATGTGCCGCGGGTGTGGGCATCAGTCACTTTCAGATAACCGCGCACAAAGTCACCTTCTGCCATGCCTTTGGTACCAATCACGCAGAACCGGCGGTGTTCGTCCGGTACGTTGATGTTGGTGTGGAAGGCCATGGTGGCCCCACTCTCGTATTCGAGGATCGCGGTCTGGTGATCGACGATATCGCCATCAGAGAGGAACGGGTCTTCCGCAGCTTCCCAGATGGACTCTTTAACATGATACACTTGCGTATCTGTTTCTTTTGCTGGTGCATTGCTCGGGACAAAGGATTTTCTACCGCCAAAGCTGGCAACGCGGGATGGGCGCGAGCCGGTCACCATGTTGTAGATATCAAGATCGTGGCAGCATTTTTCCAGCATGAAGCCGCCGGAATATTTCTCATGGCGGCGCCAGTCACGCATGAAGAAGGCTCCATGATACGGCGCAATATGCTCGTTGGCCTCAATGGAAACCACATCACCGATCTGCCCAGCCGCCTGCGCATCCCGCAGATCTCTTGCATGCTGGGCATAGCGAAGAACCAGACCGATAAGCACCTGATCTGCACCGTGTTTGGAAAGCAGCTCTGCCAGTTCCATGGTCTCGCTCATGGAGATCACGACAGGCTTTTCTGCAAACATGCGGATACCAGCTTCCAGACCCAGACGGATGTGCTCCAGATGCATGTGGTTGGGAGAGCTGACGAACAACAGATCCGCCTTTTCACCAGCCAGCATCTCTTCCAGCGTGTCGTAGGGTTTGATGGCCTCGTGGTTTCTGAGGCGTTCAATCTGGTGCGGTTTGGGGTCTACATAGGCCACCACTTCCGCTTCGCTCATGTGAGCCTGCAGTCTTTCCAGAACACTGACAGCTCGCAAACCCAAACCAACAACGATGATACGCATGTGTTTCTCCTATGCCAGTTCCAGAGCACCAAGGCGTTGCAGTGCAACTCCTCTTTCGTCAAAGACGTAGGCATCCTCCGGCTTGATACTTAGTTTTATGGTTGTGCCTTCCGGAATCTCAGCCATGCCAGGCAAGGATGCACAAAACGCGCCGTCCCCTTCAACTTTACCGTAAGCGATGGAATGGGCTCCCAGACGCTCCAGCACTTCTACATGCATGGAAACTGGTCCATTCTCATCGAGCTGCATATGCTCAGGGCGGATGCCGATATCCACGTTGTCACCGGCCTTCACGCCCTCAGACGCCACTGGCATGCTCATGACACCACCATTGGCGAGCTTCACGTGCAGCATGCGGTCTTCAACGCGGCTGACGATGGCAGGCAGGAAGTTCATTTTTGGATGGCCGATGAAGCCAGCCACGAATTTGTTGCGCGGGCGCAGGTACAGGTCCATCGGGGTGCCGCACTGCTCCACCACACCGCCGTTGAGCACCACAATGCGGTCGGCCATGGTCATGGCTTCCACCTGATCATGGGTGACGTAAATCATTGTGGTATCGAGGCTTTTATGGAGCTTGGAGAGTTCCACACGCATGTCCCCGCGCAGCGCTGCATCAAGGTTTGAGAGCGGCTCGTCAAACAGGAACACTTTTGGATTGCGAACAATGGAGCGGCCAATGGCAACACGCTGGCGCTGACCACCGGAGAGCTGTCCCGGCTTGTGGTTCAGGCGCTCTTCCAGTTGCAGAATAGCAGCGGCCTTGTTGACGCGGTCCTTGATCTCCTCTTCCGGGCGTTTTGCAACGCGCAGCGGAAAGGCGATGTTTTCAAAAACTGAGAGGTGAGGATAGAGCGCGTAGCTTTGGAACACCATGGAGATGCCACGGTCAATAGGGTGGTCATCGGAAACGTCTTTGCCATCAATGATGATGGAGCCTTCGGAGGCTATTTCCAAACCTGCCACGATCCGCAGGAGCGTTGTTTTTCCGCAGCCAGAAGGGCCAACGAAGACGACGAATTCCTTATCCTCAATGGACAGGTTGACGTCTTTCAACACGGTTGTTGGTCCAAATGATTTTTCGATGTTTTGTAGCTGGAGCGTGGCCATAATATTCGTCTTCTCGCACTAAGGAACGGGGAGAGGCTGTCGCCAGCCTCTCCGGGTTTTGCTTACTTGAACTCTTCGAGTTCTTCAGCGGCGATTGCCACCAGGTTTTCAGCGGTATCGTCTTTCAGGATGATGCCCTGAATCATGGAGTTGATGGTTGTCTGCATCGCTTTGTAATCAACAAAGAGAGGCTCCGGACCACCTGTTGGGATGGAGTCTACAAAGACTGCCCAGTATGGGTCATCCATGTAGTATGGCTTCTCATAGCCCAGCTCTTCGTATTTCAGGATTGGTGTCAGACCCCAACCGTCTGGTTTGTCCAGCGTGTACTGAGAGTCGCCTGTGGTCATCATGCGCGCAAATTCCATCGCCAGTTCTTCATGGCCAGAGCCTTTGAAGACAGCGAGGGAGTCGGTGATGAGAAGTGTACCACTGACACCACTTGGACCTGCTGGAATTGGAGCAGCCTTGGTGGTGATGCCTTCTTTATGCTGACCGCGTGCCCAAGGGCCGTCAATGTACATGCCAACTTTGTTGTCGTTGAACAGATCACGGACCTGCGTGCGCTCAAATGCGGTTGGACCTTCCTGAGCAACTTCCACCAGCTTGCCGTAGAACTTCAGAGTTTCCAGAGTGTTCTTGGAATCCAGAGTGATTTCGTTGGTGGATGGATCGATGACCTGACCGCCGTTGGAATACAGGTAGTTCAGGAACTGGTGCATGGTGTTGTCGAAGTCTTTGCCCGTCAGACCGACACCTGCTTTACCAGTTTTATCCTTGATGGTCTTCGCAGCCGCATACATCTCGTCCCAGGTCTTTGGTGCTTCACACGCAAGACCGGCTTCCTCGAAGATGTCACAGTTGAGGAACAGACCCTTGGTGGAAAATGCACGCGGGAAGCCCCAGAACTTGTCGCGGTAACTCACGGTGTTCAGAACGCCCGGCTGATAGGCTTTCTGCTGATCTTCAGAGATCGTCACATCAACAACGAGGTCGTTGTCTGCCAGCTGTTTTAACGTACGTGAGCCCATGTAGGACACAGATGGCGGGCTGCCTGCGGATGCAAGTTTCAAAGACTTATCCTGACAGGTGCCCCATGGAAGGCTTTCCATGTTGACGGTGTTGCCGGGATGGGCGGCTTCAAATGCGGCAATAACCTTGCGATCTTCATCCAACCCGTTGTCCCCACAACGGATGAAATGTAGCTCAGCTGATTGTGCAGATGTTGCTGCCATCATTGCGCCTGCCCCTGCAGCCGCTGCAAATAGTAGTTTGGTTCTCATGGTTTCTCCTCCCAGTAGTAACCATTGACACTTTTAAAAATCACTCCTTGATTGCACCGGCTGTGAGGCCGGCCACCAAGTAGCGTTGTAAAAATAGGAAAATTACGAGTACGGGCAGTATTCCAACTATGCTTGCTGCCATCATCTGGTTCCATTTGACTGACTGATAGCCGATGAACTCGAGGATGCCCGCTGGCAGAGGCATGAACTCCTTGACGCTGTTGAACGTGATCGCGAACAGGAACTGCTGTGCGTAGGCTGACAGGAACACAGCCACACCCACCACAATGAGACCGGGAACCGCCAAAGGCAGAACAACGCGGCGCAAGGTGTACAGACGGCTGGCGCCATCCATGAAGGCTGCGTCTTCCAGTTCTCGCGGGATTTTCTCCAGATAGGATTTCAGAAGCCAGATTCCCATTGGCACCAGAAACGCTGCACCGGGAACAATCATGGCGAAGTAGGTGTTCAGCAGGCCGTAGTTTCTCAGGAGCTTGTACAGCGGAATAAGCAGGACAGCACCGGAGAACATGTTAACCGCCAGAAAGATGCCGAGGCTGAGTGATTTGCCTTTGAAATCAAACCGGGCATAGGCATAAGCGGCGGGAATGACGAACGCCAAAGCCAGAGCTGTCACCGAGATAGAGATCAGCATGCTGTTTGCGATGTAACGCGGCAGCATTGGCACTGTCTCCCACATCTGGGAGTAGGCTTTGAACGAGAAGTCGTCTGACCAGAACTGGTAGGGCGAGCGGAACAGGTGTTCCAGTGGCCGCAGCGAGGTCATGAACATCTCAAAAAACGGCAGCAGAATGAAGCCGAGGAATAGCACCACGCAGAAGTAGAGAAATACTTTATGTGGCAGCGAGTAACGATCCATCATTTTAGGCTGCCTCGAAACGTTTTTTGATCTGGTGAAGTGCGAACAGATAGACCAGTGAGAACACGCTAAGCAGTGTCACCACGATCACAGCACGGGCTGCCCCCTGCCCGAACTTGAAGTTTGCAATGGCCATCTTGTAGGTGTCGATGATCAGCGTTGTGGTTGCGTTGCGCGGGCCGCCTTCTGTCAAAATCCAGATGATCTCAAAGGAGTTGAAGGTCCAGATGATCGACAGGATCGACATGGTGATGATCACCGGCAGGATTTGCGGAATGGTGATGCGGCGGAAGCGGTACCAACGGGAGGCCCCGTCAACATAGGCAGCTTCATAAAGATCGCGCGGCACGCCTTGCATGGCTGCCAGCATGAAGATGGTCACCATAGGCAGACCGACCCAGACATCGGTGACAACGGCGGAGTAAAACGCGCTTTGTTTGTAGGCGAGGAACTCGAACGGACCATCCAGAATGCCTACGTATTGCAAGGCTCCCGAGATGATGCCGAAGTGGCCGTTGTAGAGCCACAACCAGCCGAAACAGCCAATCGCTACAGGCACAATCCACGGCGGCATGACCAGCATGCGGAACAGAGCCCGCCCCGGAATTGCCGCGTTGAGCAGCGTTGCGCCGATCAAACCGAAAATGATTTTGAATGAAACAGACAGGAACATCCAATAGAACGTTCTGGACACTGTCTGACCGAATTTGCGAGAGCTGAGCAGCTTCTCATAGTTGGCAGTGCCGATGTAGGCTTCGCCGCCAATGTTGGCGTTGGTGAAAGACAAACGGACTGTCTCTACCAGCGGCCAGGCCACGACTAATACGAGATACAATGCTGCCGGAGCAATCAGTAGCCATGCAAAGGTTGCCTGTGAGCGCATGAGCCCTTGCAGCATCCCTTGTTTCTTTTGTGCCGAACCGCCGCGCTCGCCCTGATAAGGCAGCAGGTCCCCTGACGCATGTGTCATGCGCTCTCCCCAATTCCCAAAGGTGATCGCTTGTCACTCGCCGCTTGCGTCTTGTTATCGCCAGGGAGACGAACCGCGTGTTTTTTGCGAGCACCAAAATAATACCAAAACAAATCCATTTGTCTACCATTTCAGTACCTCCTGTGAAATATTTCTGTTTCAGACGAAAAAACTCCGATTTTTCAAGAAAATCGCAAGGGGATAAGCTTCATTTCTTTCATTGGTATGTCATCGGTATTGTTTTGCATTGGTATCAAAAAGGTATTATAGATAATACGGATTCACATAAAGAAGAGCAGAATGAGCGCACAAGAAGATACCCATACCGATCTGTTCTCAACGACATCCTGGCAGCAGAGGAGTGGCGGTCCACGCTACTTGCAGCTTTACCGACACCTTGAATCTGCCATTAAAGATGGACGGTTAGCAGCAGCGACCACTCTGCCAGCAGAGCGTGAGCTGGCGACACTGACCGGGCTGTCCCGCGTGACGATTCGCAAAGCCATTTCGCAGCTGGTGGTGGATGGTCTGGTGATTCAGCGCCGGGGCTCAGGTTCTTATGTGGCTCCGCAGATGAAGCGCATGGAACAGTCCTTGTCTGCGCTTACCAGCTTTACCGAGGACATGCAGCGGCGCGGGAAGACATCCTCCTCCGAGACGCTGTCCTGTGGGATTTACCTTCCCTCACCTGAGGAAATTGTTGCGCTTGGGCTTGCGTCTGACGGTCAGGTTTCGCGGATTACCCGTCTGCGCCGTGCGGATGGTATTCCTCTGGCGATCGAGACCAGTTCGCTCTCAACCGAGTTCGTGCCTGATCCATCGCGGATTGAAACGTCTCTCTATGAGAAATTGTCTTTGAACGGTATGCGCCCTTCCCGTGCTATCCAGCGTATCTCCGCCTGCAAGCTGACAGAAGAGCAAGCTGACTTGCTGGAAGTTTGTGAAGGGGATGCAGCGCTTTACATTGACCGCACGGCTTATCTGGCGAGTGGCCGGGCGATCGAGTTGACCACAGGCGTTTATCGCGGTGATATCTATGATTTTGTTGCAGAATTGCGCAACGTCTGAGATGTCGAAAGCCCCGCATCATAGACCATAAGCGGGGCTTTTGCTGTTTAGTCCCTTACATCCTGACACCACCCGATGGCAGAGAACAGCTTGCTGTAGCACGCAGCCTTTTGCGTGATCTCATCTGCATCCGGTTTGTTGGCGCGGGTCGCCCAGCCGATTTCAGAAATACCCAGAATGCGCGGAGCCATCATGGTTTCCATGTTGGCGTCTCGCAGGACGACCTCTGACCACAGGCAACCCTGAGCGCCAATGATCTTGCCTTCCAGCTCGGGCTCATTTTCCGGCACCGGATCCCAGTTCACACTGTCTGCAAGGCTGGTGATGCCGGCCCAGTTGAGGCCGATCTCGTTGAAGTTGCCGGAGGGAGCGATGTCCCAATAGGCGTGCGCAGCTGGGGTCATCACCACCGAGTATCCTTTACGGGCAGCTTCCAGACCCGGTCCTTGCTGTGTCCACGAGAACAGGATGGCGTCGTTGTTGATGCCTCCATTGGCACCTTTGGCCGCTTCTTCCCACGCTGCGGGGCGTACGCCCAGCGAACGTACATACGACGCCAGTTTGTCCATCATCCAGCCTTGCACATCATCCGCTGTTTTGAGACCCTGCTCAGTCTTCAACTGTTCGATGGCAGGAGACCTGGTCCATGCTGCTGGCGGGCGCTCATCACAACCAAGGTGCAAGTGAGCAAACGGGAAGATGCCGGAGATTTCCTTGGCCAGCGTTTCCATATAGGTCCACACTTCTGGCAGGGCGGGATTGATGGTGTTGTTCAGGTAGCCGTGGACGGAGACCTCACCGCTTTCATCCGCAGCATCGCGCAGTTCTGGGTGGATTTGAAGAACCGCCCAGGAGTGAGCGGGAACTTCGATTTCTGGCAGGACTTCGATGTTCAATGCTTTGGCGTGGTCCACCAGTCGCTTGGCGAAGGTTTTGGAATAGGTGCCGCCTTGTGGTCCGTCTGCTGCACCGTAAATGCCCGGCACGACGCGACCTTCACCGCGCATGCCTGACTTCTTCCAGAGTTCCGGATAACTCTCCACTTCCAGACGGAAGGCTTCATCATCGCAGAAATGCCAGTGGAAGCGGTTGAGTTTGAACAGGGCCAGCATATCGACAAGCCGAAGCAGTGTCTCCGGCTCGTAGTAGTGGCGTGCGCAATCCAGATGCTGGCCGCGCCATTCAAACCGTGGTGCATCGGAAATCTGGCCGCAAGGGATGGTTCCACCGTAGATCAGCTTGAGGTTGAGCAGTGTGATGGAACCGTAAAAAGCACCGGCTGCCGCTGACGCAGAGAGTGTGATGCCCTCTGGTGTGATTGCGAGTTCATAGGCATCCTGCGCCAGATCTTCGTTTTTGGCAAAGCGAAGCGCAACGCCATCCTCAGAGAGGAACGGGCCGATGTTGTTGCGCTCTGCAAGGGCTTCCACAGCGTCCGTGCTGTCGGCCTCGCCTTCTGCATCCCAAGAACGATCCAGCTTGTAACCTGCGCTTACGTCCAGAGTATCACCGGAGGGCTGCCAGCTTTGCGGGGCTGGGACAAGCATCAGTTCGCTGGATGCAGGATCGGCCTGTTGTTCAGGCAGTTTGGTGGTGAAGGCCTGATCAATGCCACGCGGGGCGAGCTGGACTGGCGCAATGCTGCCATCCTCCATACGCAGATAAGCGCCTTTTGGCAGCCAGCTGCGGTTGGAGGGGTTCATGCTTCGCTTGTATTTGAGCGTGAACGCCAGAGCCTGCCCTGTTCCCAGTACATCTCTGTCAAAGCCAAGCTCTATGTAGCCCGCCGTCATTTTCTTGACAAAGGCGCCTTCAATCACCTCACAAGGCGCAAGCATGCTGAAGCATAAGGTGTAGTTGGAGATGGGTGCATCGCACTTGGCAGAGAGGATGCAGTTGATCTGCCGATCCTCCGTTCTCCATGTTTCCATTCTGATTGTAGTATCAGCACAGGCAGCAGCTTCCATGCCCACGACTCCTCACCAATTTCAGGATGTTGCAGCGAGCACACCAAAGGCAACGGGTTGCCTGAACGTATGCTCTAACTGCTTGAATTTGCGACTGTCCTTGTCAGAAAATCAGGTTTCATTTCCTGAAGAACACGCAGTAGCATAGCTTCTACTTGGCTGGGCCTGTCAACACCTTGGCAGACAAATAAATCCATAATTTTGAATTGGTATTACTTTCAAAGTTCGCGGGTAGTTACTTTATTTTGCACAGCTGAAACTTGCACAAACACTCATGGTGACAAATCAAATACAAACTTTTCAGGTTGCATAAGTCTTTGACTGCAATTCTGTTTTCCAACGCAGTCGCCTGCCTTGTTGCATCAATACCGGAGCAAGGCATGGTGGTTGTTAGAGCTTTCTGGCTGATAGGCGATCAGCCTGTAAAATTTAGGACCAGTTATTCAAGGTGGCGCTCCTCACATCGCGATTAAGACCTCATTTGCGGCTGGGTAACGTGTTGGGTTCTATACTTGCAGGAGCGTGTTGAGTTGTCTGCGAAAGGCCAAAGAGGATGGAACGCAAGAGTGTACGGACCCGAGATGGGGTGGAACTCTCCTATCTGACAGGCGGGCAAGGACGGCCTGTCTTTTTGCTGGGTGGCTGGAGCCAGACGGCATCTGTATATGAAGGACAGTTCGCCGACTTTTGCCAGAGCCATACGGTTTATGCTCTTGAGAACCGGGGGCACGGCGCGTCACAAAAGCCCACGGATGGTTATCGGATCCATCGGTTTGCCAAGGATCTGTTTGATGTTGTCGAGGCGTTGGACCTTCGCGATTTCGACGCGGTTGGCCATTCGCTTTCCGTCGCCATGCTCTGGGCATATCTGGATATGTTCGGGGCTGAACGCCCTGCGCGCCGTCTGATTTTTATCGACGAGCCAGCGGCCCTCATGGCACGGCCATCCTGGACACAACAAGAGATCAACGAGGCGGGTTCTATCCATCCCACTTTGGAGTCACTTGATGAGATGGTGGTGGCTATTCGCAGGACCCGCAGTGTTGAGGATCATCTTGAGATTATTAGCGGGATGTTCACCAGCAGGGTTGGTGATGCTGCCTTGCGCGCATTGGCTGCCGAGAACCTGAAATTGCCCCGCGTGCATGCTGCTGCTCTTATCGAAAACCTCATGATGCAAGACTGGCGGGCCTTTTTGCCTAACATTCACCAGCGCACTCTGGTGTTTACAGGCGAGGCCAGTTGGCATCCGCTGGCTTCACAGCAGTTCATCGCCTCCTCAATGCCAAATGGCGCGCTTGAGGTGGTCCGCAAGACCGATGGCGGGAGCCACTTCCTGATGTTCGAAAACCCAGCGCTCTTTAACGAGAAGGCACTGGGTTTCCTGAATGCGTGAGAAGCTGCCTACTGTGTTTTCAGCGTGCTTTTGGAGATCATGTAGGCTGCACCGGCCAATGCTGTGCCGGCGAAGGCATCCATAGCTGCGCGAGAACGGGCGGAGACTGCGAATCTGGAGGCCCGAGTTCCGAGATAGGCGTAAAACAGCAATGCCGGGTATTCGAGCGCGATGTTGAAGATGGCCAGTGCCATCATGCGCAGGGCCATGCCATCACCTTCGCCAGCAAACACAGGCAGCATTGCGCCAAATGACAGGACGGATTTCGGGTTTGCGCCCTGCATTGCGAATGAGGTGAGGAACAGCTTCAAAGTGGATGCTGGTTTCTGTTCTTTTGCTTCGCCCAGCGAGGCTGAGAAAGCGGCTTTGAAAGAGCCATATGCAAGATACAATAGATAAGCTACGCCAATCCATTTGACCGTCTCAAACAGAACCGGAAAAGACAGCAGCAGCGCGCTCATGCCTCCCGCGGCGAGGAGCGCATACATGAGGTTGGCTCCGAACACACCCGCCATGCTGGCGTGGGTTTTACCAATACCGTTTGTGATGCTGTCGCCAACCACTTTCAGGACCGCGGGACCGGGTGTGAAATTGAGTGCCATGAAGGTGACGATAAAACCAAAAATGAGTGTGGCATCAAAAGAGCGAAGAAGCTCCATGGGTTTTCCAATTCAACGCTAGAAACACATAAATAACGCAAAGCAACGCACATACGAACGCAACCCAAAATCCGGAAGGCTAAGGGGAGATGACTGATGGTTCATCTCCCCTCGCGCGCGGATTAGAAACTCACTTGCCGTAAGCCTTAAGGCCCGCCTCTCCAAACGTGGCACTGTGAGTTTCTGTAGCTGCCCCCTCTCCGCGCGCTGTTTGTGCAAACTCTGTTGGTCGGCACATTCGCAAGGGGCGTGCCAAACTAACGATGACGCACCGATCTTCTGATAACTCATTGATGAATATGTGTATATTTCCGGATGGAACTCATTGAAGGAGGATCCAAGAAATCGATAATACTGCCCATTGTTTGATCAGATTGCCCGTCTGCTAAGCAATCAGACATAAAAAACCCGGTGTTTGAGACACCGGGTTTGGCTTTTCTGAGATGCAGCAGGTCTGTTCAGGCAGGCTCTGTGATCTTTACAGGTTCGGCCATTTTGCAGGTCTGGCTGATTAGATTGCGCAGTTTTTGCCTTGTCTCAGAACAGGTTAGCTGACCATCATCATTGGTCTTTGATGCCATATTACCGACAGCGACATATCGCGGATGTACCCAACAACCGTGATCAGCTGCAAACGACGCCAGACGCGGAAGCATTCTTACACCCCCGAACGGACCCGGTGCAGCGGCTAGCAGACTGACCACTTTTCCCTCAAGCACGGAGTGGGACTTGCCAGCTGCCCGTCTGGACGCCCAGGTGAATATGTTATGGAGATGCGGAGTGTGGAAGCCGTTGTATTCGGGAGAGGAGATCAGAATTACATCAGCAGCTTCAATCTGTTGCCGTAGCATCGAGAGCTGGTTCTGAACGGCGGCATCTGCTTCAAGATCGGAGTGATAGAGGGGAAAAGAGGCAAGCTGGTGCGACAGGCTGGTCGTCTGATGGTTCAGGTTATGCGCTTCTTCTTCAGCGGCATCCAGCAGGCTCTTATTCAACGAGCCTTCTCTGGTGCTTCCTGAGATGAGGAGGATATTCATGGGAAACTCCATATGACAATATTTTTGTTTTTATATACATTTTTGTTTCTTTATTATGCAAGTACAAAAAAAGCGGCACTGAACTTCAGCACCGCTTTTTGAAATTTGACCGTAAACACTTCTTTATTCTAGCGAACACTTAAAGCAGTTCGCATTTAAGCTGAAACACTTGCACTGCTTTAGCCTTTGTTTTTGCGTATCTTTATCCGAAAACCGGTTTCCACTTTTCGGAGATACGTTGAAGGGTTTGATTGGCCTCAATCAAACCGAACGCACTTTAGGAGAAGAAGCGCTCAGTGATCTGCAGCATGATCTGATGACCACCCCAAACGCCAAGGATCGCTACACAACCAGACAGAACTGGTGGAGCGGGAATAGGCAGTTTGATTGCGGTGAAGATCGCTCCAATAATGAAGCCAGCAAGTGTTGACATAAGCAGTTCAGCCATGGTGTCTCCCGTTAATTCTTTCTTATTGTTCAGAAAACTCTGTTTTCTTTGAACTACAGCCCTTGCTTTTACTGCGCGCCCATACCCCTGCAGTCCCCTGAGTGTATGACCGAAAACCGTGAAGGACAGCCAGCTAAGGTCCTTGAATATTCAGGTCGCCCGACAAGGCGGACCCTACCCTGTAATTGCACTTTTAACGCAAAAAAAATCATTTGCAGAAAAAATATTCAAAATGCGATCAGTTGCCGCACTGTCATTTTAATTAGTTCATTTAAATCAATATGTTGGATGGCAATCATTTATGTTAGTTCTGCGCAAAACTCCTGCATCTTCTTGCAGAACTTCTACTTATCGCCATTTTCATGAGCTCAGAATTGTGTTGTCAGCCCACCTCTCTGCCTTTACGTTAAAGTCAACATAAGCGCCTTTGCGGTCCTTTATTGGTATTCGCTCAGGCCTGCAGCTCGACGCTTTTTTGTTGCACGACCATTCTTTTGGAATGCAGTGCGAGGGGGAATAAAATGGCAGAGTATAATGTGACGGCGCTGGCTATTCCGCTGTTTCTGTTTTTTATGCTGATGGAATACGCCTACCTGCGCATGAGCGGGCGGGACCTGCACCGGTTTAGCGATAACATTGCCAGCCTTTCCATGGGCATTTGCCTGCTGGTTTCAGATGCGCTGCTAAAAACCTTTACATTCTCGGTGTTTATCTGGGCGTGGTCGTCCTATCGGCTGTTTGACTTTGGCTCAACCAGTTGGGCCACATGGGTCCTGTTCTTCTTTGGTGTGGACTTCTGCTATTACTGGTTCCACCGCATTGCACACACCTACAATTTTCTTTGGGGCGCCCATGTGGGGCATCACCAAAGTGAGGAGTATAACCTGACCACGGCGCTGCGGCAGAGTGCGTTTCAGTATTCATTCTCGTGGGTCTTCTATCTGCCTCTCGCCTTCCTTGGCTGCCCGCCAGAGGTGTTCCTTGTGCAATTTATGCTGCTGAAGGCCTATCAGTTCTGGCTGCACACCCAGGCGATTGATCGTATCCCCCTGATGGAAGGTGTGTTTTCCACGCCCTCAAGCCATCGTGTCCACCATGCCAAGAACCCGATTTACATCGACAAGAACTTCGGCGGCACGTTGGTGATCTGGGATCGTATGTTTGGTAGCTGGCAGCCGGAGGTTGCAGAGCACCCTTGCCATTATGGCACCACAACGCCGCTGAAAACGTGGAATCCGGTGAAAGCCAACTTGCAGCACTGGTCCATGCTGTTTCGCGACAGCCTTCATACGCGCAGCTGGTGGGACAAGGTCCGGCTGTGGTTCAAACCAACGGGATGGCGACCAGAAGACAGGCGGCGGAACACCAGCAAACTGCAGAAAACAGGCGTCACCAATCGCCCTAAATTTGATCCGGAGATCTCACCGCTGACCAAGCTGTACTGTGGCATCTCATTCGCGCTGCTGGTGCTGCTGGTGACCATGTTTATCTTCCTGTCCCCACAACTGAGTGCGCGGGAGCTGGCGTTTGGTGTGGTGCTTATTCTGGCTGGTCTCGTGATGATCTCGCAGTTTCTGGAGGGCAAATATCAACTGCGCTTTGTTGAGGTCGCACGTGTGCCAGCTCTGCTCTGGTTTCTCACCGTGCTTTGGACTTTGCCGATTTCGACGCAGGTCTCGCAGCGGATGGATGTTGCAAAAGGGGTTTCGCCTGAGATTGAACTCTCTGAAGAAACAACGCTTTCTGCACTGCCGTGGCTGGAGAAGCCAGCGGTTTTGGATGGCAGCACACCTGCGGTGCAGCAGGTGACGTGGCATCCTGACGGGGAGCAGGGACAGCTGGAATATACGCTGCGCTATGAGCTCTCCTCTTTTCCGGAGCATGTTGCGAACATCATATCAGCTCGCAACGCGCTGGAAGAAAGCAGTCGGGTCTGGTTGCAGGAGCAGCTTTAGGCGGTCCTCTTATTCCCCATGTGGGGCAGTGACAAAGGGAAGGTGTCCGGACTTGATCCAGAGCTTGGCGCCCTCTTCTCCTGCTGTGATGTTGAGGTCATAACCGACGGGAACGCGGAGCCATGCGTGTTTGGGAAGGTCCTCTCCGTCTTCGATGATTGAGCCTTCCAGCACGAAGATTTCTGCTCCGCCGTCAGCCTCAACCGCGTGGTTTACACCTGCCTGCCAGTGCTCCATGCGCACGTTCTCGCGTTCATCCTGAAACAGAGGGGAGACGGCAACACCTTTGCGCGTAGCATCGTTTACGCGGCCAAGTTTGTTGGTGTCCACGCGCACATGGGTGCGGTCTGCAAGGTCGAACTGCCAGAGTTTGACGAGGATGGTACAACCGGGTTCAGAGGCTGGTGTGTGTTTGGATTCAGGTGGGTTGCGGATGTAGGAGCCAGCCGGGAAATCCCCGTGCTCATCCTGAAATACTCCCGCTAGCACAACAAACTCTTCTCCGCCTGTATGGACATGCTCAGAGAAATGGCTTCCGGGTGCGAAGCGAACAACGGTGGTTGCTCGTGCAACTTCATCTCCCAATCGATCAAGTGGCCTGCGCTCAACGCCTTTCATTGGGGACGCGACCCAAGGAATATCGTCGCTGAACTCAACCACTCGCTTTGAAAAATCGCCGTTGATCTTCACTGAAGCCTCCATCACATGATGCTCTCAAGTTAAGCACACTTGTCGCTCATTTACAGATGTTAGCGTGCTGTTAGGGATCACTTCATTGTTAAGCTGTTTGTTGCATTCCGTTCCCAGCAGTCCCTTGTTAGGCTTCCGGCGATTTTCTGATGCACTGCGCTGTGCAACTACGGGACGCCTGACCATGAGCCTGCTGGCAGATTTACTTTCTACTCTTTTTGATCGTCGTTATGTTTTTATGGGCAAGCGGGATGAGCGTCCCCTTACCGAACTTTGCAATGCCTTGATGAGCAGTCAGGGAGACGTTTCCGGTGCTGCCATTGCTCACGAGATTCTGGATGGTTATGCCACCACAGACACTGAGGGAAAGCGGGCGTTTTTTGAGCATTTGAACCGCGAAATGGACATCGATCCAGATAAGCTGGAAACCGTTGTTTCCAGTTATAAAACAGAGCGGACGGAAGCCAATTACCGAAAGCTTGTGGAAGCTGCGGAGCCAAAACGGCAGGAGTTGGCACGGCGGCTCAATCAGGTTCCCGGTGCCACTCATCAGCTGGTACACATGCGCAAGGACTTGCTGGGCTTCATGAAGGAGCAGCCGAATCTGGCGCGCACTGATCTGGATTTCCAGCACCTGTTTAACTCGTGGTTCAACCGTGGTTTTCTGGTGCTGCGACCTATCAGCTGGGATAGTCCGGCGCAGATACTGGAAAAAATCATCGCCTATGAGGCCGTGCATGCTATTGATAGTTGGGATGATTTGCGCCGTCGCTTGCAACCGGAAGACCGGCGTTGCTTTGCCTTCTTCCATCCCTCATTGCCAGATGAGCCGTTGATCTTTGTGGAAGTGGCGCTGACCAAGGGGGTCCCCTCGTCCATTCAAGGCGTGCTTGCAGAAGAGCGGGATATTGTGCCGGTTGATGAAGTGGATACGGCGGTCTTCTACTCGATCTCCAACTGCCAGAGCGGGCTGGCCGGTCTTTCCTTTGGCAACTCGCTGATCAAGCAGGTGGTACAGGATCTTTCGCGTGAGCTCAGTCAGCTGAAGACGTTTGTGACGCTATCGCCGCTCCCTACTTTCTGCAAGTGGGCCAAAGAGCAAGAGATTGAGTTGCCGGAGACTGATGCAGCCCTTAAAGAACTCGCTGCTTATTACCTTCTTGAAGGCAAGCGGAAGAACGATATGCCGTTTGATCCGGTGGCACGGTTCCATCTTTACAACGGTGCGCTGGTGCATGACGTGCATGTGGGGGCGGATACTTCTGAGAACGGCAAAAAGCAATCGGCGGGGGTGATGGTGAACTATCTTTACGATTTGCAAAAGATTTCGCAGAACCACGAAGTGTTTGCGAATAAGAAGGAAATTGTGGCGTCCAAACGGGTGCAGACGCTCGCGAAGGCTGGTGTGGTGCAGACAGCATCCCAGCCCAAGAGCGATGTTGCCTAGCCGACAATCTTTCTGAGTGCTTTGTTCAACGGGGCAAGCCTGCGCGGCATGGGCAGGTAGACATCCTCAAACAGCTTCTTGTAGAGCTGAACCGTTTTCGGGTCCGGCTGAAACACCTCGTTTTGCCGTGTCATGGCCTTCATGGCCTGCGTGAAGTCAGGGTGGACCCCAGCACCTACGCTTGCGGCAATGGCGGCACCCAGACCAGCAGTTTCAAAGGTATGCGGGCGCTCGGTGGGCAGGCCAAAGATGTCTGCGGTGATCTGCATGATGGCGTCAGACTGAGAGCCACCGCCGGAGACACGTAAGACTTTGATCTTCTCGCCGCTTTTGCGTTCGATCCGCTTCAGACCACGATGTAATTCCAGCGTAATGCCCTCGATGATAGCGCGGTAGATGTGGCCTCTGGTATGCACATCCCCAAAGCCGATAATCGCGCCTTTCACTGGCGTGGAACGTCCGTTGTCGCGGCCCCATTTGGGCAATAGGGTCAGGCCATGGGACCCGGGAGGTGTGCTGTTGAGCAGGTCGTCAAAGAACACTTCGACCGGACTGCCAATCTCTTTGGCTTTTTCCTGCTCCGGGTGGCCGAACTCTTCCTTGAACCAATTGACCATCCAGTACCCCAGAATGACGGAGGTTTCTGGCGTGAACATCCGCGGCATACCGCCAGCATAGGCTGGCAGAGGGCGCTCCACCTCGAAGTACTTTTTGGAATGAATGGTCGCCGTTGCCCGTGTGCCGTAGCTGAGGCAGCCGACGCTGGCATCCACTGCGCCGCAGCCGACGGCTTCACATGCCTTATCAGCAGCTGCGGAGATGACTGGTAAGCCTTCTGGAAGTCCAGTGTGCTGGGCAGCTTCTTCACTCACATAGCCGATTGGATTTCCGGGTTCTATGAGTTCTGGCAGGTGGCTGCGTTTGAAGGCGAAGAGCTTCCAGAGAAAGTGCTTATCACTCGCCCACTGCTGCTTTTTGTAGTCATAGGGAATGTAGCCAACCTGAGCGCCTGTTGAATCGCGAAAAAGGTCTGTCAGCTTGAAGTTGAGGTAGCCGGAAACCTGCAGGAACTTATAGGTTTTCTTCCAAATTCCGGGCTGGTTGACTGCGATCCAGTTCACTTCACATTCGCTACGTACGCTCTTGATCGATCGGGACAAGCCTGCCACGCCAAAGATTGTTTTCCAAAGCAGTGGCAATGGTTTCTGTTGGTCTTCAATGCGCTCGTCCATCCATGTGATCGCAGGACGAAGAGGGATGCCTCTCTCATCAACTGAGATTTGCGTGCCGCGCTGTGTGGTGACACTCATGGCTTTGACGGCAGTAGGATCAGCTCCTCTATCCCACAGCTCACGGCAGCAGCGGCCCAGCAGCTCCCACAGGATAAGCGGATCAATCTCTGACCAACCGGGATTGTCGCTTCGATAATCCGTGATCGGCTTTTGTACCTTGGACAGCAGCGCCCCGTCTGGAGAGAACAGCAAGGCCCGGATGCTCTGGCTGCCGCAGTCGATGGCGAGAAGCGTTTCGGTCATCCTGCGACCTCATGCATCATTTCCTGCTCTTGGGGAGCGTGGGTTGTTGGCAAGCAGTAGTGGTCTCGCCAAATCTTCTGATATCGCGACCACTCATCCTGCCATTTGTCCATGGACCACCCCAGTTTTTCTCTCAGTTGTATTTCTAGCTCATCAGCTAATGCTGCCCCGCCGTTCTCCAACACTAAGCCAATTCGTGTGCGGCGCAAAAGGAGATCGTCTAAATGCACGACTTCTTCATGCATGACAGCCCACTCAAGCTCTGCCCAAATGCGGTTTGTGCCACTGATGAAGGAAAGACCCTTGGGAGATATTGCTGCGATAAGTGTTGGAAAATCAGCGCCATAGTAGCCCTGTAATCGCTTGAATTCGGCTTCTGGTAACCCAATACTGTCCTTCGTTTCAATGGGAGGTTCGAACACATAGTCTCCCGCCCGCGCAGTGCTCTTGCCTTCCAGATAGGTCTCACAGGTTTCCAGCACTTGCTCTGCCATTACACGGAAGGTGGTGAGCTTTCCGCCTGTCACGGTGATGATGCCATCATCATCCCACACCACATGGTCGCGTTTGGCTTTTGACGGATGCAGTTCTTTAGGGTCAACGCCTTCATTGCCTACGATTGGCCGGACGCCAGACCATGTTGAAATGACGTCTTTTTCAGTAAGCTTTGTGCCGGGGAAGTTGTGGTTGGCACCATCAAGCAGATACGCCACCTCCTCCGATTTGATCGCGGCTTCCTGATCCAGATCCTCAGAGTGATCCAGATCAGTCGTCCCGATTACCGTGCGGCCCAACCACGGGTAGATGAAGACACCGCGCTTGTCCTGCGGGTGCAGATAGGTCAGGCATTGATGCACTGGCATGCGCCAGGACGGGACTATGATATGACTGCCACGTAAAGGGCGAATGCGTTTGGTCTGGCCCAATTGCTCGCGCAGGCCATCCGCCCAAACTCCGGTCGCATTGATGACTGTTTTGGATGCAATGGCAAAGACTTCGCTGGTTTCCTGATCTTGCACTTCAAGGAGTTTTGATCCTTCCCCCTCACTATGGACCATCTTCACAGCAGCATAGTTGAGTGTGGTTGCACCGCTGCGTCTGGCATCAGTAAGGACGCGCAGGACAAGGCGGCTGTCATCTGTGAGGGCATCAGTATATTGCGCTGAGCCAAGCAAGCCATGTTCATTGAGCCCCGGTAACGCGGCGATGGTCTGGTCGCGGTCCAAATATTTGTGGTCGCGCTTTCTGGCGAAGTATCCGTAGATGTTGAGAAGGACAGAGAAGGCACGGCGAGTTGGGAACTGCTTTTCGCGGAACGGAAAAAGATAGCTCATGGGTTCGATGAGACCTGGGGCTTCCTTCATCAGCCTTTCACGTTCCTGTACAGATTCCCGCGCCAGTCGGAACTCGCCCTGAGACAGGTAACGTAGGCCGCCATGCACCATCTTGGAGGACCGGCTGGACGTGCCCCATGCATAATCCTGTTTTTCCAGCAGCAGAACATCGAGTCCGGTTCTTGCTGCCATCAATGCAACACCGGCTCCGGTGATGCCACCGCCAACAACAACCATGTCCCACGGCTTGCTGCGCTCATTTATGAGTGACAGCTTTTCGTGCCTGCTAAGTTGTCCTGTATTCGCCATTGCCCCCTCCTCTAATATTGAGAGTTATGCGGGTTCTGTGTTGCCTACGGTTTCCTCGAAGATCAGAACGCCGGGGTTCATGCGGTGGTCTGGGTCGAAATTGTTGCTGAGGGCTTTCAGAGCACTCATGCCCAGCACGCCTTTTTCTGCTGGCAGATACGGCGCGTGGTCACGTCCGACACCATGCTGATGGCTGATGGTTCCGCCATGGGCAACCACGGTTTCAGATGCGACTTTCTTGATGATTTTCCAGCGTTCCAGCGTCTCTTCATAGGTGCTGGCAACTGGGAACAGATAGGTGGTGTATGCGCTGGAGCCCTGCGGATAGACGTGAGACAGATGCGTGAAGGCGAACACGGGAATGCCTTGTTCCTTCAGTGCTTTGGTGACGCTCTGTTCAACCACGTTGATGTATGGGCGCAGGGCTGACCAGTCCATTGCTGTCTCAAAGGTATCGACGCCCACACCATGCTCCCACAAAGGATGGCGCAGGTATGGCCCTTTGAAGCGGCCTTCCTTCCATTTGTCGCCCAGCATCTTGGAGAGAACGCGCTTGGCACCATGTTGTTTCAGGTAGGTGTTTGCAAGTTTCTGGTTTACGGAGACTTGCTTCTTTGATCCTGTCAGCCCGAAGGTGAGCATGCATTTTTGATCTGTCAGGCCTTTGAGTTTGAAGAGCATATTGAGCTTGGAGAGCTTCTTCTCTGGCACCGCCAGTTTCAGGCTCACATCGGTTTCTGTTGCGTTGCTCAGGCGCATCATGGAGAGCGGAACGCGGCCTTGCGTGATGGCCTGAACTGCAGCGACACCGCTTTCCCAATCCGGCATGAAGACTGTATAGAACTGCTCCGCCTCAGCCAATGGTGTGACGCGTAGTTTTACTTCAGTCAGGATGCCAAGTGTGCCTTCAGAGCCGAGCACCATTTCCCGCAGATCAGGGCCAGCAGATGATGCGGGGAGACTTGGAATTTCCAATGTTCCCTTTGGCGTTTCCAGCGTGCCACCGGCAAAGAGCTGCTCAATGCGGCCATACCGCAGAGATTGTTGGCCAGAGGAACGCGTGACGACCCAGCCGCCTGCGGTGGAAAGCTCAAAGCTTTGCGGGAAGTGGCCGAGTGTATAACCGATGGCTGCCAGTTGGGCTTCAAGATCCGGCCCGCGCACGCCAGCTCCGAAAGTCGCGATCTGGCTTTCCTTGTCGAAGTCCAGCAGGCGATTCATGCGCGTGAGTGCAATGGTGATCTGTGGTTTCTCGCCAACAGGACATGCCAGATGGCCGACAACGGACGTGCCTCCACCATACGGGACGAGGATGACATCTTGCTGCGCTGCCCAGTCCATAAGCTCACGGATTTGCTGGGAGGTTTCCGGGAAAGCGACTGCATCAGGGATGTTTTCAAACTTGCCACTGCGCATTTGCAGCCAATCTGAGAAGCTCTGCCCAGATGCATGCCTGATGCGCGTTGAGGGCGTTTTATCCAGTAAGGGATGGTCTGGTGCGCGAGACGCAGGAACACGCTCAATGGCGCTTTGCAAGGTGGCGTCAGATAACGGATGTGTCTCGCCTAAAAGCTCTGCGATCAAGGCCTTAGCAAAATCGGCCAGCTCCGCCTGGTGCGTATCATCGCCCCAACCGTTCCATCTTCTCATCTTCGTCGCTCCCCCACACGTATAAACTGTGCTGCGTGACGCATGCTACACAGAGTTTACGCATAGGGAAACTATGCAAGTGGATTATTTTGAGTGATGGCTAAAATACGCCGCGTTACACGATAATCTTCTGGCTCATCTGCTTGCCAACCCCGAAAACGCGCTTGTAGCGTTCAATTTCTTCTCGTGATCCCATAGCTTTATTGGGATTGTCGGAGAGCTTGACGGTTGGTTTGCCGTTTGCAGAAATGGCTTTACAGACCAGTGAGAACGGCGCCAAGGCATCATCTGGCACGAGCCCGCGGAAGTCGTTGGTGAGCATAGTTCCCCAACCAAAACTACACCGAACGCGGCCATGGAACTTGCGCTGGAGGTGGGCAATCATGTCTTCGTCCAACCCATCAGAGAAGATGACGCGCTTTTGTGTTGGATCTTCACCGCAGGCTTTCCACCATTTGATTGCTGCTTCTGCGCCTTTGACTGGGTCACCGCTGTCGATGCGGATGCCTGTCCAGGAGGACAGCCAGTTCGGAGCACGTTTCAGGAAGCCTTCGGTCCCAAACGTGTCTGGCAAGATAATGCGCAGGTTGCCGTCGTGCTCTTCCTGCCAGTCATTCAGCACCTGATACGGTGCGTCGGCCAGTTCCTCGTCACTTTCTGCCAGAGCGGAATAGACCATAGGCAGTTCGTGCGCGTTGGTGCCGATTGCTTCCACTTCGCGGCGCATTGCGATCAGGCAGTTGGATGTGCCGACAAACTTCTTGCCGAGGCCTTCCATCATGGCCTGCACGCACCAATCCTGCCACAGATAGGAGTGGCGGCGGCGGGTGCCGAAGTCTGCCAGTGACAGGTCTTCAACCTTGCGCAGGCATTCGACTTTTTCCCAGAGTTTGGTCATGGCGCGGGCATACAGGACCTGCAACTCAAACCGGCCCATGTTTTTGAGCACCGCGCGGGAGCGTAGTTCCATCAGCACGGCAAGAGCCGGAACTTCCCAGAGCATCACGGCAGGCCAGTCGCCTTCAAAGGTGAGCTCGTACTGGTCGTCTTTGACTTCCAGATGATAGGGCGGCAGGCGCAGGTTTTCGAACCATTCAAGGAACTCGGCGCGGAACATGGACCGCTTGCCGTAGAACATATTGCCGCGCAGCCATGTGCTTTCCCCGCGAGACAGGGAGAGCGTGCGGATGTGGTCCAGCTGGTCGCGGAGTTCCTTTTCATCAATGAGCTTTGCCAGTGGAATGTGCTGTGCTCTGTTGATGAGGCTGAAGGTGACCTGCGTGTTCGGCTTTTTCAGAAAGACCGACTGCGCCATGAGCAGCTTGTAGAAGTCGGTGTCGATCAGGGAACGAACAATCGGATCGATTTTCCAATTGTGGTTATAAACGCGGGAGGCAATATCAATCATTGTGCAACCATCTCGCCAGAGAATTTGACGCCGTGGCTTTGCATCTCATTCAAAGCCTCTTTCAGGGATCCGTTCAGGTCAATCGCTCTGCAGGCATCCAGGTGTACAATCACGTTGAACCCCAGCTTTGCCGCATCCACAGCTGAGAACCGGACGCAGAAATCTGTCGCCAGACCAACCATGTGTAGCGTATCGACCCCGCGCTCACGCAGGTAAGCCGACAGGCCTGTTGGGGTAGTGTGGTCGTTCTCGAAGAACGCGGAGTAGCTGTCGATGTGCGGGCGGAAGCCTTTGCGCAGGATAAGGTCCGCGCTGTCGGTCTTCAGGTCTTTGTGAAAGGCTGCGCCGTTTGTGCCCTGCACGCAATGGTTTGGCCAGAGAACCTGCGGGCCATAAGGCATATCGGTCATATCATAATGCTGCTTGGCATCGTGATTGTCCGCAAAGGATTTATGATGCTGCGGGTGCCAGTCTTGCGTCAACACTTTGACGGCAAAGTCGTTTTGCAGCTCATTGACCAAGGGGACGATCTGCTCACCGTGCTTCACAGCCAGAGCTCCGCCCGAACAGAAATCGTTCTGAATATCAATCATAATCAGAGCTTCGTTTGCCGGTCGTGTCATGGTTGCTTCCTGTTCGCGATGAGTAGTCCTGTATGAGTTTCGCAGAGCAAAATGCGAGGACGTTTAGATACACCGAAGTGGCCAGCGCGAAATATTGCGATAATCTCCGCCAAACTCAAGCAAAATATGCGGGATTAATCCGCAACCAGAGGTAAAATCTATAATTTAGGCAATGTGTGTCTTGGGCGCCTTACTCCAAGGCCATCTTTGTGCACAAGTCACTGCGAACACAGCGTCCGGTTACTGCTTCCAGAAGGCAAACTGAAAGCCAACAACGAGCTGACGCAACCCGATTGCTGCTCCGGCGATGATAGAGAGCATGACAACAGGTGCGCTGACTGCGAGTGTTGAGAAGGCTGATATGCCCTGCCCGATGGTACAGCCCAGAGCAATCACGCCGCCAGTGCCCATCAGAAAACCACCAAGGATCTGGCGTCTTAGTTCGCGTGGGTCGTCACAGGCTTCCCATCTGAAATGGCCTTTGATGAGTGAGCCAAGGAATGCTCCACTGAGGACGCCGAAGACTGAGCCTACGGCGAAAGACAGACCACCCCCAGATGCGGTCATGAGATACATGAGGGTATCGCCCACCGGGACTGTGAAGGAGTGACTGGCCACTGCAACTTCTTCAAAGCTTTCTTCAAAGAGATAGCTGGTTGCAACCCAGCCGAGGAGGATCGCAAGAGCAACAGTCAATGAAGCGATAATGGCCTTTGGACTTTGGCGGAACTCTTTGTTGCTGACAGCGAAAAGGCCAATTGCTCCGGCAATGACCAGCGCAATTGTCAGTTCGGAAAGCTCCAGCCGTTGGGCAAGAGCGTGCGCGATGCCTGTTGAGCTTGCCTCCGAGAGTTCGGTCGGGAACAGGAACACACGCAGATAGGCTGTTGGTCCGCCCACGGCCATGGCCGCTGAAATGGCGATCACCAGAGAGAGCACGAAGTACCGCATATCTCCGCCGCCCAAGCGTGCCAAAGCGCCAAAACCGCAGGAGCCAGCCATGGCCATGCCATAGCCAAACATCAGGCCACCGACGATGCAGGCGAGCGGGTTCCAGCTTTGGGTGAGATAGATGGTTTGGTCCAGCGCGATCAGACCAAGATCCGCCAGCAGAAACGTCGATGCGATGGAGATGGCAATGGCGAAGGCCCACATGCGCATGCGCAGCCATTCTTTGCCATAAAGGGCGTCTTCAATCGCGCCAAGTGTGCAGAAGCGGCCAAGACGTGCAGCAAGACCAAGCAAAACACCACCCGCAAGGCCTGCGAATGCCGCCAGAATATCCTCGGACATTTGATCCCTCCCAAGACCAAAACGCCGGAGCTTAAATATTACTTATCGCTGTTTTCTTCGGTGCAGAACAACTCGAAAATCAGGTCCAGAACCCGAGCTGCGCGTTCATCCTTGAGGCTGTAATAGACTGCCTTGCCGTCCCTTCGGCAATTTACCAGACCATCCAGGCGCAAACGTGCAAGTTGCTGACTGACCGCAGACTGACGAGACGACAGAAGCTGCTCCAGCTCTGTTACAGACTTTTCGCCCGTAACGAGATGACACAGGATCATCAATCGGCCTTCGTGTGTCAATGCTTTCAGGAAATCAGTTGCATCCTTGGCATGGCCGACCATGCGCTCGATGTCTTCTTCTTTCATCCCACGTTCAATCATGGGTATAGCCATTAAACCAAATCCTGCAGACCAGTCGGAACGGAATGGCAAGGTCAGCTAAAGTTGAATAAATTAAAGCTGACCTTGCAGCACACCTTTGAAGTGGTGGCATACGCTGAATGCAATCATTTTTCAACCATTGCACGGCGATTACCTTTTAGAAGTCCAGCAAATCCGAGATTTCCTCTAGGCCACTTTGGGCACACTCCTCATCAACTTTTGGAGAGGGCGCACCGGAGACACCAATTCCACCAACAATAGCGCCTGCAGATTCGACTGGGAGGCCACCACCCAGTGCCACAGCACCCGGGATGTCGCGCAGACCTGCCGACAGATTGCCTGCCTTGATCTCCTGTTGAATTTCCAGTGTAGATCCGCGGAAACTGACAGCCGTCCATGCTTTTCCGCGGGCTGTGTCGACTGTATGAACGCCAGCATAACGATCCCGAATTGCCGCTTGTGTCTGGCCGAAGCGGTCAACGACAACAGCAGAGATCTGATAGCCGCCTTCGCGGCAAGCTTCCATGGTGGCGACGGCAAGCTTCATGGCGATTTCCGGCTTCAATGACTTGAAGCTGACAAAGGCGGATTCATCTTCGGCCTGCGCAACGCTGAAGCCTGCGGACATTGCGAGCAATGCCGCCCCTGTGATGAATGATTTCATGGAGTTCTCCCAACTGAATTATGCCCCGGACTGGCCGGGAAAGATGAATTTCTTTTCAATATTGTTATTGAGCAGACTGAAGCATCTGGTTCAGGGCGGGGTAGAAGAAGTCTTCTCCCGGGTAACCTTCAATCCGCTGGACTTCGGCGCCGTCAATTAAAAGGATAAAGGTTGGCGTAAACCGCGCCTTTCCTTTCAGGGTCACGTCTTTGGGAATCGGATCATCAATATCCATCCGCATCAAAGGGGCTTTTTGCCCCTCCTCTGTTTTGCCGTAGGCGCCACCAATTTCCTCTTCCCAGCGTTCACACCAAGGACAGATTTCGTCCTCGACCATGAGCAATTTCATGGTCGAACCAGCCGCTTGAGCGCTGCTGAAAAGTAGGGCGAAAATGACAAATGAGATCCAACCAAAATTGCTCATGATATCCACGATTGACATTTTAAAATCTATGATATCTAAATATTCTAATAATAGAATGTGTTTTTAGCAAGTGCCCATATGTATCCAGATCTAACTATCATTGCGGCGGGGAGCGCGGGGTTACTCTCGTTCCTATCGCCTTGTATTTTACCAATTGTGCCGTTCTACCTTTGCTACATTGCAGGCATTGGAATGAACGAGCTTTCCGGTGACGGGGTGACCCCTGCCATCCAGCGACGTGTTGTTTTTACGTCGTTTTTCTTTGCTGCCGGTATTCTCACAATCTTTGTCGGCCTTGGTGCAACAGCAACGGTCTTCGGCCAGTTGCTGCGAGACTGGTTTGATGTGCTGCGCTACATGGCTGCTGCTGTCATCTTTATTCTTGGCCTGCATTTTGTTGGCATCATCCGGCTCAATCTGCTGCTGAGAGAAGCCCGGCTCGACAGCTCTTCGGCCCCGGCTGGAATCATTGGCGCTTACTTTGTGGGACTGGCTTTTGCCTTTGGCTGGACGCCCTGTGTTGGTCCGGTTCTGGCAACTATTTTGTTCACGGCTGGTGCCAGTGATGATGTTTCTCAGGGCATGTTGCTGCTGTTTGCGTATGGGGTTGGCATGACGTTGCCGTTCATTCTGGCAGCTGTTTTTTCAAAGCCATTCCTGAGTTTCATGGGCCGTTTTCGGAAGTACCTTGGTGCCATCGAAAAAGGCATGGGCGTTCTTTTGATTATTTTTGCGGTGTTGATTGGGACGAACACCGTTTCCTGGATTGCAGAGCAAATGATTGAGTATGCGCCAGGATTGACATCTTTAAGCTGAGGCGTTTCCGCGTCCTGAAACCATAGAGGGGTTCTTGGAAGCGGTGCGTTATGGGAGGGATCGATGCTTAAAAAATTAATGCTTGCTGCAGCGATGATTTTCGCCAGCATGACACTGAGCTTTGCTGAGGTTGGAGAGGACGGTCTCCACAAACAGCCATGGCTTCGCCTTACCTTCAAAGACCTTAGAGAGGACCTTGCCGCTGCCAATGAAGAAGGCAAACGCATGGTCATTCTCTTTGAGCAACGCGGCTGCATTTACTGTTCGCGCTTGCATAAGAATGTCTTCAGCGACCCGGAGGTTCGCAAATTCATTGAAGACAACTACTTCGTGGTTCAGATGAACCTGTTTGGCGATGAAGAGGTGACGGACTTCGACGGGGAAGTTCAAACCGAGAAGAACATCGCACGTCGCTGGGGCGTTGTGTTCACGCCCACCTTCCTGTTCCTGCCTGAAGAGGTTGGGACTGGCAAGACAGCAGGGACTGCCTCTGTGCAGACCATGCCTGGTTCATTTGGAAAATGGACCACCCTCAATATGCTCCGCTGGGTCAAACAGAAGGGCTATGAGGGCGAAGAACATTTTCAAAAATTTCATGCACGTGAATTTTTGAAACAAAAAGCAGCCTCAGAATAGCGTTTTCACTCAATTACTTAGACTAAGGTCGATATATTAACATATTCAATTATGTGAATTTTAAGTTGAGTGTTTCTACGTATCTGAGTAGCATAAAAATATTGAATCGCTGTAATTGGGAGGGAGCAATGAAGGCGATTGCCAAAACTATAGCGGCTGCAACGCTGCTAATTTCAGGAAGTGCCGTTGCCGGAGTTGTTGCTCCAGGTGACGTTCAATTTGTCGAGGCAGCAGTGCCGGTGTCTTTGACCGGTGCAGTTGGTGACCCAGCCAAAGGACGGGAATGGTTCGCCAATCGGAAACTGGGAAACTGCCTTGCCTGTCACGCGAATGATGATCTTGCTGAAGAGCAGTTCCACGGAGAGATAGGTCCGTACCTTGAGGGTATCGGAGACACTTATACCGAAGCGGAATTGCGGGCGATTGTTGTGAACTCGAAGGAAGTCTTCGGGGAAGCGACCATTATGCCTGCCTTCTACAAGAGCGAAGGTTTGAACCGCGTGGCAAAGAAGTTTGCGGGAAAGACCATTCTTTCAGCAGAGCAAGTTGAAGACATCGTCGCTTATCTGGCGACTTTGAAAGAATAGGCGCGTTTGCCTTGAGCGTGCTGCGTTGCTGACCAGTTCCGCATCACGCTCAGAATTATTGCTTAAGCGTATTTTCCCAAAGAGTGCTCAGCGCCTGTTGGGGAGATACGCTCCAAGGAGGATTTTTAATGACTGTTACCAGACGTGAAGCGCTTGGTTTGGCAGTGGGAGGCGCAGCCGCTCTGACGACACTGCGTTTTACCGCGCCGGCGTTTGCAGCAGGCAATGCTGTTGAAGATGCAATTGTGGAGTTCACTGGCGGCGCAAAGCCGGGAAGCGGTGACATTACCATTGGTGCGCCAGAGATTGCTGAAAACGGGAATACTGTTCCGATTGAAGTGTCTGCGCCGGGTGCAGCCTCCATCATGCTGCTTGCAGCAGGCAACCCGAGCCCAGGTGTTGCGACATTCCATTTCAGCGCTCTTTCCGGTGCTCAGGAAGCCAAGACCCGTATTCGCCTTGCGAAAACGCAGGACATTGTCGCCATTGCAAAGATGCCGGACGGGTCCGCCATCATGACAAAGCGTAGTGTCAAGGTCACCATCGGTGGCTGTGGCGGTTAATCAGAAAAGGCATTGAGAAACACATGGCAAAGGTAAAACCACGCGTCAAAGTGCCTAAAAAGGCAAGCGTAAACGAGGTCGTGACCATCAAGACACTGATCTCGCATCCGATGGAATCTGGTCAGCGCAAGGACAAGAAAACCGGCGAGACCATTCCACGCAAGATCATCAATAAGTTTGCTGCCAGCTTTAATGGCGAGCCCGTGTTCATGGCAGATATTGAACCTTCTGTTTCGGCAAATCCTTACATCGAGTTTCAGATGCGGATTCCAGAGTCTGGAGCGGTTCGGTTTGAATGGACCGATGATGACGGCTCGGTCTACGACATGGAAAAGAAAATCACGGTCGCCTAGGCAGCCATTCTTTGGGAGGAGAAGGGTATGAAAAGGACGGTTTCAATACTCGCTGGGGGGCTTCTTTTCGGCGCACTTAGCACTGCTGCGCTTGCTGATGACGGACGCGAACTTGTCATCGACGGCGAAACAATTGCAACCACTGCTGTTCCGGCGGATGACCATCCACTGGACGAGCTGATTTCAGGTTGGCGTTTCCGCTCTGCTGAAACTCAGGCGCTGCAAATGGATGATTTCGAGAATCCAGCGTTTGTGGCCATTGAATATGCAGAGGAACTTTGGGAAACGCCCGCCGGAAAATCCAATCAGTCCTGCGCGGATTGTCATGGAGATGCGGATAACTTTACCGGTTTGCGGACCAAGTTGCCGCGCTGGAATGACGAGATGGGCAAGCCTGCCACCATGGAAATGCTGATCAATGCGTCCATCGAGACACATCAGGGAGCAGAGCCGTGGAAATGGGAGAGCGCCGAGATGCTGGCCATGACGGCTCTGATCGGTTTGCAATCCCGTGGCATGCCGGTTGCCATGAAGACTGACGGGCCGATTGCGGACTGGGTCAAGAAGGGTGAAGAGCTTTACTACACCCGTGTTGGCCTGCTGAATATGGCCTGTGCCAACTGCCACGAAGACAATTACGGCAACATGATCCGTGCTGACCATTTGAGTCAGGGGCAGATCAACGGGTTCCCGGTGTATCGTCTGAAGTGGGGCGGACTTGGGTCCATTCATCGCCGGTTTAAAGGCTGTATGGATCAGGTGCGGGCTGAGCCTTACAAGCGCGGAAGTGATGAGTTCATTGCTCTGGAAGCTTATGTAACATCTCGCGGGATGGGACTTTCAGTCGAGACCCCATCTGTTCGTAACTAGGTGCATTCCACTTGATTGAGAAATCAAGTGATAAGAATTCGCTCATGCTAAATAGTGATTTTGGAGGTTGCTCACTTATAGCAACCTCCTGATCTAAAACAATTTTCGAAATTCTAATAACCTACGGAGGGTGCGGAGATGATCTCGCGCCGTGATTTCTTGCAGGCTGGTGTCGCTGCAGCCGCTATTTTTGGGGCTGGGAATTTTCCAGTGCTGGCCGCACGCCAGTCCCTGACACAGAACCAACTTCTAGACTTCAAAACCACCGGCAATGTGACCATCATCCACTTTACGGATTGTCATGCGCAGGTGAAGCCTGTCTGGTTCCGTGAGCCCTCCGTGAATATTGGCGTGGGTGCCCAAAAGGGATTGCTACCACACATCACCGGTCAGGATTTGCTGAGCGCGTTCAACTACCAGACTGGTACGCCGGAAGCCTATGCCCTCACCTCTGAGGATTTTGTCTCGCTGGCCCGCAGTTACGGTAAGATGGGCGGGCTGGACCGGGTGTCGACCATTGTGAAGTCGATTAGGGCAGAACGTCCTGATGCGCTGTTCCTTGATGGCGGTGATACGTGGCACGGGTCCATGACTGCGCTGCGCACTGAAGGTCAGGACATGGTCAACCTGATGAACGCGCTCAAACCGGATGCCATGACCTCCCACTGGGAGTTCACCTACGGCATTGATCGCGTCAACGAGATCGTCGAGGAGCTGCCCTTCCCGTTTTTGGGAGCCAACATCTTTGACAATGAGTGGGACGAACCGGCGTTCGAGCCCTACAAGATTTTCGAGCGCGGCGGGGCCAAGATTGCTGTGATCGGTCAGGCCTTCCCGTATATGCCGATTGCCAATCCGGGTTGGATGTTCCCGAACCTGTCCTTCGGCATTCGTGAAGCGCGTATTCAGGAGATGGTTGCGGAAGTGAAGCAGGAAGGCGCTGATGTTGTTGTGCTGCTCAGCCACAACGGCTTTGATGTGGACCGCAAGGTTGCGCAGCAGGTTTCCGGCATTGACGTGATCCTGAGCGGCCATACCCATGATGCGGTGCCGGAGCCGGTGAAGGTTGGCGAGACCATGATCATCGCGTCTGGTTCTAACGGTAAGTTTGTGTCCCGTCTGGATCTGGACGTGGACAAGAACGGCATCAAAGACTTCACCTACAAGCTGATCCCAGTCTTTTCTGATGTGATCGCACCAGACCCTGAGATGGCGGCTCTGATTGATCAAGAACGCGCGCCGTTCAAGGAGGAGCTGGAAGAAGTCATCGGCACAACCGACAGCCTGCTTTATCGCCGGGGCAACTTTAACGGCACGTGGGATGACCTTATCTGTCAGGCGCTGATTGAGGAGCGGGAAGCGGACATTGCGTTGTCTCCGGGCTTCCGCTGGGGGCCCTCCCTGCTGCCGGGTGACAACATCACCCGCGAAGACATCCACAACGCCACCAGCATGACCTACCCGAATGCCTATCGCTCAGAGATGACCGGTCAGTACCTGCATGAAATTCTGGAGGATGTGGCCGACAACCTGTTCAACCCGGACCCGTACTACCAGCAGGGTGGCGACATGGTTCGTGTGGGCGGCATGGGCTACTCCATCGACGTTTCCAAGCCGGTGGGTGAGCGCGTTTCCAACATGACGCTGCTGAAGAGCGGCGAGACCATTGATCCTGCCAGGACCTATGTGGTTTCGGGCTGGGCCTCTGTTGGTGAGGACACCGAAGGGCCTGAGATCTGGCAGGTGGTTGAAGATTACATTAGCCGCAAAGGCACCATCACAATGGACCCCAATTCTACCGTTCGCGTCACAGGCGTGTGAGGCGAACCCTTACTGATTTTGAGATGACGAGTAATTGACATGAGTGAAAGACTAAAGTCACCTACCCGCCGAAACCTCCTGAAAGGCGGGGCCTTGCTGAGTGGAGCTGCCTTGACTGGCGCTGCGCTTCCGGCAAGGGCGAATGACCCTGCCATCACCAATCTGCAGCCATGGATGCAGGAGCTGGGAGACGGTGTTGATGCCATGCCTTATGGCGTGCCCTCGCAATATGAGGCGCATGTGAAACGGCGCACTGTGGAATGGCTGACGGCTGACCGCGTAAGTTCGATCAATTTTACCCCATTGCATGAACTGGACGGCATCATCACGCCGAACGGCCTGTGCTTTGAACGGCACCATGGCGGGGCTGCTCATATTGACCCTTCCCAGCATCGTTTGATGATCAACGGTCTGGTGGACAAAGAGCTTGTGTTCACCATGGAGGACATCCTGCGCTTCCCACGGGAGAACCGGATCTACTTTCTGGAATGTGCTGCTAACTCCGGCATGGAATGGCGCGGGGCGCAGCTCAACGGCTGTCAGTTCACCCATGGCATGATCCATAACGTGATGTACACCGGCGTTCCACTGCGGTTGCTGCTGGAAGAAGCTGGGTTGAAGACCAACGCCAAGTGGTTGATGCCGGAAGGCGCTGATGCCTCCGCCATGACCCGCTCCATTCCTTTGCAAAAGGCTTTGGATGACTGCCTTGTTGCCTTTAAGATGAACGGTGAAGCGCTGCGTCCCGAACAAGGCTATCCGCTGCGACTGGTGGTTCCGGGCTGGGAAGGCAACATGTGGATCAAGTGGCTGCGCCGCATCGAGGTGGGCGATGAGCCGTGGCACCACAGGGAAGAGACCTCCAAATACACTGACCTGATGGAAAACGGGAAGGCGCGTCGCTTTACCTGGGAAATGGACTGTAAGTCCATCATCACCAATCCAAGCCCTCAGGCCCCTATTTTGCACAAGAGCGGTCATACGGTCCTGACTGGTCTGGCATGGTCTGGTCGCGGCACCATTCCGCGCGTGGACATCACGTTGGACGGCGGCAAGAACTGGCATGCTGCCCGAATGGATGGCCTGAGCTTCGACAAGTCCATGCATCGCTTCTATTTCGAGTTTGACTGGGATGGAAAGCCGCTGCTGCTGCAATCGCGTGCGCATGATTCCACGGGCTACATCCAGCCAACGAAAAACGAGCTTCGCGCTGTACGCGGCGAAAACTCCATCTACCACAACAACGGAATCCACACCTGGTACGTTGGCGAAAATGGTGAGGCGGAAAATGTTGAAATTTCTTAGTGTTCTTGCGATTGGAACGCTGCTGCTCACCAGCGCGGCGACAGCCGGTTCTTTCAATATTGGCCGCGCAGCCACCCCTGCTGAAGTGGCCGCATGGAATATTGATGTACGCCCTGATGGACAAGGATTGCCTGCCGGACGCGGAAACGTGGAGCAAGGCGAAGAGATTTTTGCCGAGCGCTGCGCCGTGTGCCACGGAGACTTCGCCGAGGGTGTTGATCGCTGGCCGGTTCTTTCCGGCGGGGACGGTACACTGACATCCGATCGTCCGGTTAAGACCATCGGCTCTTACTGGCCGTATCTCTCAACCGTGTTTGACTATGTGAACCGTGCTATGCCGTTTGGCGAGGCTCAGTCTTTGAAGCCAGATGAAGTCTACGCCATCACGGCCTTCCTGCTTTACGCCAACGATCTTGTTGAGGATGACTTTGAGCTGAGCCAGGAGAACTTCACCTCTGTTCGCCTGCCAAATGAAGACGGCTTTTACATGGATGATCGCGAAGAGTCGCCGGTCTTCAAGAAACGCGATATCTGCATGAAAGACTGCAAAGCGGACGTGAAGATCACCGCACGGGCTCAGGTTTTGGATGTGACACCGGAAGAGACGAAAGCAGCTGAGGAAGCAGCAGCTGCAACTGAAGCTCCAAAGGCTGAAGACGTTGCTTCTGCAGAACCGGCACCAGTTGCAGAGCCTGCTCCGGAGCCCGTTGCTCTTGATGATGCACTCATCAAGAAGGGCGCCAAGGTTTTCAAAAAATGTAAGGCCTGCCATCAGGTTGGCGAAAAAGCCAAGAACAAGGTTGGCCCGATCCTAAACGATATCATCGGTCAGCAGGCCGCTGTGGTTTCCGGCTTCAAATACTCCAAGGCCTTGAAAAAGCTCAATGGCGACGGCCTTGTCTGGTCTGACGAAAATCTGGATGTTTTCCTGACCAAGCCGAAAAAGTTTGTGAAGGGCACCAAAATGACATTCGCTGGTTTGAAGAAGGAAAAAGACCGCGTTGCGCTCATCGAATTCCTGAAGAGCCACTCCCAATGAGAGCACTGATACCTGCCCTCGTCCTCACACTTGGCTTTCTGTCAGGGGCAACTTCGGTTGCCTCTGCTCAGGATATTGCGCGCGGCGAACGCCTGTTTAATGCTTGTTTGCGATGCCACGATGTTGGCAAGGATGCCAAGAACCGCATTGGCCCTCACCTGAATGGCGTGTTTGACCGGAAGGCTGCAACGATTGAAGGCGCGACATACTCAAAGGCCATGAAGCGTGCTGGCGCTGATGGCCTGCGCTGGACAATCGACACGCTGAACATCTACATTCAAAACCCTAAAAACCTCGTCTCCGGTACCCGCATGAACTACCGGGGTATGAGAAAGGAGAAGGATCGCTCTGATCTGCTCGCTTATCTACGCCAGTTTTCCGTGAGCCCTGCCAACATTCCAGAGGCCTCTGCCAGCCTTTTGCAGCAGGATGCTCCAAGTCTTCACGAAGAAACTTATCTGGATGGAGATGCTGAGTATGGCGAATATCTTTCTGGCGAATGTACCAGTTGCCATCAATCCAGCGGAGCGGACAAAGGGATCCCTTCCATCACGGGCTGGTCGCAACCAGACTTTGTGATTGCGCTGCGGGCCTACAAAAAGGGACATAGACCTCATCCCGTCATGCAGATGATCGCCAAACGGCTCTCGGAGGAGGAGATTGCTGCGCTGGCGGCTTATTTTAAAGAATTGCATTAGAGCGGGGCCTTTTTGACTGGCTTTGCTCAAATAATTGTTTTCACGCGTATTCCTATCAAAACCGGAGATACTTCCGGGCATACGCTTTAGGGGAGGAATTGACATATGAGACTGAACCGACGTCGTTTTTTAGGGACTGCAGCTGCAAGCGCGGCGCTCTTGTCCTCTCCTATCGCCCTTGGGCAAAAGCGGCCCCGTGTGGTCATCATTGGCGGCGGTGCTGGCGGGGCGACGGCTGCCCGTTACATTGCCAAGGATTCTGATGGTGCGATTGAGGTGATCCTCATTGAACCCTCTCGCACTTACTACACCTGCTTCTTCTCCAATCTGGCCATTGGCGGTTTTCAACCCATGTCCAAGCTGGCACACTCCTACGGCACGTTGGCCAGTGAGTATGGCGTAACCGTCGTGCATGACTGGGCCTCTGCCGTGGACCGCGAGAAAAAGGTGGTTCGGCTCGCAGGCGGCGATGCCATCTCCTATGATCGCCTTGTCCTGTCTCCGGGCATCGACTTTGTAAAAGGAGCGATTGAAGGCTGGGATGTGACTGCCCAGACCAAGATGCCTCACGCCTATAAAGCTGGTACACAGACCCAACTGCTGAAGGCGCAGGTTGAGGCCATGCCGGAAGGTGGCACCTTTGCCATGGTCGCTCCGCCCAACCCGTACCGCTGTCCTCCCGGCCCTTATGAGCGCGTCTCCATGGTTGCTCATGTGCTGAAACAGCGAAACCCGACTGCCAAGATCCTCATTCTTGATCCAAAGGAGAAATTCTCCAAGCAAGGCCTGTTCATGGAAGGCTGGGAGAACCACTACACAGGTATGGTGGACTGGCTGACCGACGAGTTTACCGGAGGTGTTCAGCGTGTTGACCCGAACACCATGGAAATTGTGCTGGAAGACGAGACCATCAAAGCGGATGTCTGCAACGTGATCCCGGCGATGCAAGCTGGCAGTATTGCACATCAGGCAGGCCTGACCAACGAGGCGGGTTGGTGTCCGATCGTTCCGGCAACACTGCAAAGCCAGATGGATGAAAACATTCATGTGCTTGGTGATGCGACCCAGAACGGTGATATGCCCAAGTCCGGCTATTCTGCCAACAGCCAGGCCAAAGCTGCCGCCATGGCGATCCGTCACGCCCTCACCGGCTCCCGCGCGTTCAAACCACGGTTCTCCAACACTTGTTGGTCGCTGATCTCACCAGACAACGGCGTGAAGGTTGGCGCAAGCTATGTGGCCACGGATGAGAAGATCGCCAAAGTGGATGGCTTCATCTCCCAAAACAACGAGGACGACGCCCTGCGCAAGCAAACCTTTGAGGAAAGCCTCGGCTGGTACGCTGGCATGACTGCGGACATGTTTGGGTAATGGGGCAGAGCCACATGGGGCGCTCTGGATGGGGCGCCTCGTTGGTGTTTGGATGTGTAAGGGTACGGGAAGACTGATTGTTCAGTCCGCCTGCCTGATCTAATTTCTCAGCACCGATTTGCGTGCTGAACCACCAATCTCGCCCCATTCGCCTCTGCCGGGTTTTGAAGCGTGAACTCACCATCACATCAGGTTCCACCAACTGGCATACCCCTAGACGGTCAACGCTATCCTGATCAGGTGGTTCACGGAGAGGTCGAAAGCATCGGCTGGGGCATTTCTCAATCCGATGGCAGCACAGGCTCCGACCTGCTCCCTAACATCAACCCGACCTTCGAGTGGATACGCCTCGCCCAACGCATCCCGGTCCGCATCAAAATCGCAGACATCCCCAAAGACATCCTCCTCCGCGTCGGCACCACCGTATCCGTCCTGGTCCTAACCAACACCGCCGCCGACAAAACCACCCCGGCTGAACCCCCAGCACCGCTATTGTTTCAGTAAAGCAAGTTACTCCCCCTCTATCCCCTTGTTCATTTCAAAGAGATCTTTGAGGCTCATTGGGACACGAGGGGATATCTTTTCTCTCACCCCTTACAGCAATTAAAGCCTGTGTGACTCCTGTGCATATTTTTCTTCGCAACCAGTGCAAAGTCCCTTAGGTCAGGATATGCTCACTTTCACCATATCACCAACTTAGCAGCGCGGTCTCAGTGCAAATAACGCTAACAAACGCACATAAGAACGCAAAGCTATTCCGACTGCGCTCCAATCCCAAAACACTATCTATAGCAACAGCTGCGAGCGCCACTACTTATTCGCTATTGAGGTCAAAGCCGCCCCTCTCGCGGCACACTCCCCTTCTCATTGAGATGCACGGAGGGCAGCAGCGCTTGTCTCATAACAGCACCGCAAGGCTATGCGTTTCAATTCCTTGAAGTCGTTGCTTTGGTTTCGCTGAGGTAAACTGGAGGCTGTATATTCAGGGAGTATTCTTCGGTCAGGTAGCATTGCAATCCAGGTGATTGCCGACCACTCAGAGCTCATCACTCTGCTTTTCCTGCCTGCGCTCTAGCATGCATTAGAACGCAAAAAGCCCCCATGCTTTATGCATTGGGGGCTTTTTGTCTGATATGTTGTTCTGTTTTATTTTGTAGAGATTTGTCGGTGTGTATTATTCATGCCCGGCGGCGCCCTACTCTCCCGCGTCTTAAGACGAAGTACCATTGGCGCAGGGGCGTTTCACTTCCGAGTTCGGGATGGGATCGGGTGGGGGCGCCCCGCCATAGCCACCGGGCAGGAATAAGTCACACTGACTTATGAACTGGTCTGCGATGGCGCTTTTTAAGGCGCCAATGTTGTTATCCAAGTTTTAGCTTTGTTTTGTTAGCGACAAATCTACGTGTTTGTCGATTATGATTATAGCTTAATGGGAGTGATCAAGATCAATCGAGCTATTAGTAAGGCTCAGCTTCGAGAGTTACCCCTCTTCCACATGCCTCCTATCAACGTGGTGGTCTTCCACGGCTCTCAAGGGATATCTAGTTTTGAGGTTGGTTTCCCGCTTAGATGCCTTCAGCGGTTATCCATTCCGAACATAGCTACCCTGCAA
>NZ_FREX01000025.1 GCF_900143565.1 Pseudovibrio sp. Alg231-02
GGGTGTAGGAAATTTGAGAGGATCTGTCCCTAGTACGAGAGGACCGGGATGGACGAACCTCTGGTGGACCTGTTGTGGCGCCAGCCGCATTGCAGGGTAGCTATGTTCGGAATGGATAACCGCTGAAGGCATCTAAGCGGGAAACCAACCTCAAAACTAGATATCCCTTGAGAGCCGTGGAAGACCACCACGTTGATAGGAGGCATGTGGAAGAGGGGTAACTCTCGAAGCTGAGCCTTACTAATAGCTCGATTGATCTTGATCACTCCCATTAAGCTATAATCATAATCGACAAACACGTAGATTTGTCGCTAACAAAACAAAGCTAAAACTTGGATAACAACATTGGCGCCTTAAAAAGCGCCATCGCAGACCAGTTCATAAGTCAGTGTGACTTATTCCTGCCCGGTGGCTATGGCGGGGCGCCCCCACCCGATCCCATCCCGAACTCGGAAGTGAAACGCCCCTGCGCCAATGGTACTTCGTCTTAAGACGCGGGAGAGTAGGGCGCCGCCGGGCATGAATAATACACACCGACAAATCTCTACAAAATAAAACAGAACAACATATCAGACAAAAAGCCCCCAATGCATAATGCATGGGGGCTTTTTGCGTTTTGGGAATAGACCGTCCTGAATGAACGGGCTGAAAACACTGCGAGCTAGGTTGCGAGTGGTCGGCGATCCCCTGGATTGCAATGCCACCTGACCGAAGAATACTCCCTGAATATACAGCCTCCAGTTGGCCTCAGTGAAACCAAAGCAATGACTTCAAGGGATTGAAACGCTTAGCCTTGCGGTGCCTCGCAGTACTGAGTACGGGGATATGTTTTTCTGGAGCGGGAATAGATGTTAGCAGATGGGGAATAAGTTTGCTGCTGAACCTTGCTCTTAGTTGCTTCTTTGGACTGACTAGGTGCGAGGTCTTTTGTAGCCTTGCTTCGCCGTTTGACCTGCTGGTTTTACATAGCAACGTAACATTGCGGGTTTGAACGCAAAAAAACGCAAAACGTCTCAAATCTGGTGTTGTGGTTTTTTGTTGTTGCGCTTTGTGTGTTGGTTTGGCTTTTGGGCTCACGGCTCACGGCTCACGGCTCACGGCTCACGGCTCACGGCTCACGGCTCACGGCTCACGGCTCACGGCTCACGGCTCACGGTTGTAACACTGACCGGTCAACTATCGCGCTCTTTATATGTATCTGGTCTTTCTCTTAGGTCTCCCTTTGAATGACAGCCTCTGATTTTTGATGCTGATCTCTTTGGTTCCAACTTTGGCTTACTCTGCATTTTGGCGCTAGCTGTCAGAGTAGAGGGTAGGGAATGTCTGAGGCCAGGGTCTCTGTCTGCCTTGTCGCCAGGCTCTTCTGTGTGTCTCCATTTCTGATTGTTGCTCTTGGAGTGCTGTGCTGTTCGGTGAGGTTCTTTCTTAGCCAGCTTTTGCGGGGTTGGTGGCGGTCCTGATTGAGTGGTTTGTTTTCCAAGTGTCTGTGCAAATTTTGGATTTGTTAATTTTTGGTGTTTTGGCTGGTTGTTATTGGCTTGTTTCTGGGGTTTTTGGGTGTCTGGTGGTGGTGTGCGGGTTGATATATGAAGTTATTGAATTGTTTGAATTTTAGTTTTTGCCCGATTGTTTTGTTTTTTTGGAGTTTGCGTGTTGACGGGTCGGTCTGGTATCCCTATAACCCGCTTCACGCCACCGGGGCGGGCCACTGAGGCGCCGGTTCGGAGGCACAAAAACAGAAGGATTTACGGGGTTTTTAAGAGGTCTTGTAAGTCTGGATATTGAGGCGAAAGTCTCCGTTCATTGACAATTGAATACGGAAGAAGAAAGAGAAACGTGGACGGCGGTTATTCGCGAGTGGTTTGGTAACAAGCCACTGTTACGGAATAGCTGACTTAGTTTACGTTTTTCAGAACACCAAAGATTGAGGCTTCGGTCTTAATTATTTGCGTGTTCCTCGTCTATTAATTGGCCATTTATGGTCGGTTAGATTTGAGTACAGAAACGTGATTTAAGTTGGGATTAATATTCAGTAGAACCTGAGAGTTTGATCCTGGCTCAGAACGAACGCTGGCGGCAGGCCTAACACATGCAAGTCGAACGGATCCTTCGGGATTAGTGGCAGACGGGTGAGTAACGCGTGGGAAGCTACCTTGTGGTAGGGGACAACAGTTGGAAACGACTGCTAATACCC
>NZ_FREX01000022.1 GCF_900143565.1 Pseudovibrio sp. Alg231-02
TGAAAGCCGTGTAAGACCACCACGTTGATAGTGAGCATGTGGAAGAGGTGTAACTCTCGAAGCTGAGCCTTACTAATAGCTCGATTGATCTTGATCACTCCCATTAAGCTATAATCATAATCGACAAACACGTAGATTTGTCGCTAACAAAACAAAGCTAAAACTTGGATAACAACATTGGCGCCTTAAAAAGCGCCATCGCAGACCAGTTCATAAGTCAGTGTGACTTATTCCTGCCCGGTGGCTATGGCGGGGCGCCCCCACCCGATCCCATCCCGAACTCGGAAGTGAAACGCCCCTGCGCCAATGGTACTTCGTCTTAAGACGCGGGAGAGTAGGGCGCCGCCGGGCATGAATAATACACACCGACAAATCTCTACAAAATAAAACAGAACAAACACTATTTACCGCGGGGTGGAGCAGCCCGGTAGCTCGTCAGGCTCATAACCTGAAGGTCGTAGGTTCAAATCCTACCCCCGCAACCAAAATATGATCGTAAGATCAACAGCATAACAAAAGCCCTGAGCCAATCGCTCAGGGCTTTTTGCGTTCGCGTCAACACCACGTCAACAAAAGACATGTTCGTGAGACGCCCGGCGGAAAGAGATGACTGGCAAATGACGTCAGGCTTCCTAACGCTTTGGGACGATCGGGATGTTCTATGCCGATTGCGAAGAGTATAGATTACAATCTAAATTCTTGCCTGAGAGTTGGTGAGCTCCGGTGGTTTCAACAGGTGGATGCAACACTTTAATCTTTGAATAAAGATGGAGTGTTCGACATGACGTATCGCCGCCGTATTTACTATTCTGCCGCACAATGAGCACAGATTTGGGATCGATGGCAGCGGGGAGAAACGATGAGTTCGATTGGCCGTGTGTTCGACCGGCAGTCCTCCTCTGTGTTTTCTGTTATTTCTCCGACCGGAGGCATCCGCCCTTCTGATCGGCATCGTGGTAAGCTGGCGCTGAGTTTGAAAGAGCGTGAAGAGATATCGCGTGGTCTCAGCATCAACGCATCTTTACGATCTATAGCCCGCCARTTGAGCCGCACTCCGTCTACGATCAGTCGCGAGGTGCAGCGAAATGGTGGTCAGGTCGCTTATCGCGCGGTAGCGGCGGATCAAGCTGCCTGGGACCGCGCTCTACGGCCCAAGACATGCAAACTGGCTTGCCATCCTTCTTTGAGCCATGCAGTATCGGTGAAGCTGCGCAGCAAGTGGTCTCCAGAACAGATTGCCGGCTGGCTCAAACGTAGCTTTCCAGGAGATGTAAACAAGCAGGTGTCCCACGAGACGATATATCGAAGCCTTTACATACAGGCTCGCGGCGTATTGAAGAAAGAACTGCTGGACCACCTGCGTGCTAAACGCACGATACGCCGATCCAGACACGCAAGCCTCAAACGAAATAGTCTAGGCCAAATTAAGGATGCCGTTTCGATCAGCAAAAGGCCCGCTTGCGTCGAAGACCGTGCAATACCGGGGCATTGGGAAGGTGATCTGATCGGAGGATCCAAGAATAGCTATATCGCCACTCTTGTTGAGCGGCAAACACGCTATGTCATGTTGATCAAGGTTGCCAACAAAGACACGAGCAGTGTTATCTCCGGGTTGATCAAACACACCCACAAATTGCCAAAAGAGCTTTACAAATCCTTGACTTGGGATCGAGGCAAGGAGATGGCAGATCATCTAAGCCTGACATTAGTAACGGATGTTGCTGTATACTTCTGCGACCCACATTCACCGTGGCAACGCGGATCAAACGAAAACAAGAACCGCTTGCTGCGGCAGTATTTGCCCCGTGGCACTGACTTATCTGTACACACGCAGCCTGAACTTGATGCAATCGCAAGGCAACTCAACCAACGACCCCGCAAGACCTTGCAATATCAAACCCCAGCTGAGAAGTTCTCACAGTGTGTTGCCGCGACCAGTTGAATCCACCACTCGTCGCGGACATTCTAGCAGTTCTAGCAAGAGTTGAATGGCAATCTCTGTATAAGCTATGCAAACGGCTTACACGTAGAAGGCTCGAATTGGTCTGAAATCAGTCCCCTTTTCGAGTGTTGGGTTAGTAGTCGCGTTTCGATCGGAGAATGTAAGGTGGAGAAAGCGTAGATCTGCCTGCAAAGCAGGTTGCCTTAAGCGAGTACGAGACGGAGCTCTGCGGGCGCTAACTGAAGCATGTACTGTGTCCAACTGTCAGTGGTGCGGCGGCACCTCCTTGGTTGCACACATAAGCACTTCCAAATTGGATGAGCGTTTTAAGTTATGTAGTTCAAGTCTACAACAACCTGAACAGCCGATCTCACCACCTAGTCAAGCAGTTTAAGTAGAAGGCAGTTGGTCTTGCTCGCTCTCTTTCTAGAGAGCTAAGTTCAAAACCAATACCTTTGCTTTTAAACTTTAATGTATAGCCCAAAGCAAAGTCTCTCATAACTATTTTGCGTTGTAAGCATAGTTGCCTTCAAATACTCAATCATCGATGGCATCAAAATGATAATCGCTGATTCCAGGTCTGTTATTGCTAAGTTTAATAGGAGTAAGAAGAGCAACAGCCTGAGTGACTAACTTTGATGTGGGAGAAATGCCAGTTAGCAGCTTGATGATACCCCTTTGTCGTCAAGGATCGAAGAAGTACCCAATGACTTCGCTAGCTGGAGTGGTCCTATTATAGTTCTAAGGAGCCTCTACATGTTTACCTTGGCATTTCTCCCAAATTATTCCTTGGTTATTTTAAGGCTACCGTCTTCACTATGTAATGCTTTAAGTTGTTATATCATTACATCTTAACGGCAATGTGCTTATCTAAGTACAAATCAAATAAAATTATATAAAACTAATCATAATTAGATTATTTAACGTATAGACCACAGCAATATAGCATTAAAATTATTTGTGTTGCTACCGTTGTGAGGCCAATCTACTTTTTGTCGCGGTTCTACGTGAGGATAGCGATGTTTAGATCCCAATTTTTTAAAATAAGCCCCCCCCCTCTCTTCAGTTGAACAGATCTTCAAAAATCTGGAACGGCGTACCCTGCTGCGTGCTTGCAAGACGTAGCTTGAGCCATTTCACATCTAGTGTGTTTTCTTGAAAGGATTATCCTTTGCTACGAAATCTCTTGACTGCTGCAGGCTTTGTGCTCGTAGCCCAAGCCTTGATCGCGCCCCCCGTGCAAGCCGATACCACTCAGCAAAGCGAGGAGCAAACGGAAGAAACAAGTTGGGTTAACTGCGCCGATGAGGGCAAGCACTGCTATCCCGACAGTGACGGCGTCATCACCATGCGATACGGTGAGGGAGATAATTATACCTACATCCTCGCTCAGGGTCTGGACAGAATTTCCTGCAACAATTTCTGGGGCAACCCGTCGGATGGTCAAAACAAGAAGTGTGCCTATACGACAGCGAACCTACTGAAAGTCGCACCTGAGGGTAGCTATATTGAAGTTGCGAAGGAAGGGGCGACGTTCAACCTGCCTGATACAGGTAAGATGCACTGGATCCGATATGGCAGCAGCAACAGCTGGATGTACACCGTGATGTCCGGTGATGGCGAGCAAACAGTGGCATGCACCAACGATTACTTCAACTACAACCCGCTCAACGGCACCGACAAGGTATGCCAGTACAGCAGTAGCGCGTACTATACTCTGTCAGAGGATAACACGCTCACAGAGTGCGCTACCGAGGGACAAAACTGCACTCCGCAAGTCGGCGATGTCGTTCTCATGCGTTATGGCACTGACAATCAATTTGATTGGCGCTTTTTGCATTCAGCAGACAGTATCTATGAATGTAACAATGAAACCTTTGGGCCAAATCCGGTCCACGAAACCAAGCGTTGTTATTGGATGGCCGTAGCACCATCTGCTACCAGTACATTTGGGGTCTGGTCAAAAATCCAGTCTTGTCAGGGGCAAGGATGCTCGATTTCGGAACAACTTTCAATCGGTACCTCACGCACCAATACCTGGTCGACGACGGCAGAATGGACAAGTACAGTCACAGAATCTATGGAGGAAAGTTTTGAGGTTCTTGGCGCTGGTGGAAAGGTCAGTGAACAGGTGTCAATGAGCTTTGCATTGTCAGAGAACTTCCAAACGGCGCTATCACAGTCTGTGACAAACACCTTTACTGCTACATGCAATCCAGACAAACATGCCACCAATCGAGTACTTTTCCAGTTCCAGACAAATACAACTGAGAGCTGTCTGGAGACTGGAAAGTGTACAGGAGCCACCGATACACAAGGCTATGCCTGCATTTCTAATCCGCCGGCTGGTTATGGCGGTCCACAATGCGTTCCCGGTTATTGCAGAGAAGATGACCCACTCTGCCTAGAGCCTTGTGCTGAGTGATAAGTATCTTAAAGGCGGCGTCTTTATCTTGCGCCGCCTCTTCATTCAACAAACTGAGTTCACACACAAAATTCGTCTACAACCCTAAAGCTGTCGCTCCATACGATGCTTTTCTTGTAACAACCCTTCGCGCAGTTTCTCAATTAAGAACTCGGCTTGCGGTGTAAGAACACGGCCCTGGATCCGATTGACGCAGACGTTGTAGTCCATGGACACATCTAACGGTAAAACTTTGATGGCCGCATCTTTAGGTGGATGAAAGGCTGTTATCATATCAAGAATACTCAAGCATTCTAATGAATCTACAAGTAATGGCAGTTGGCTGGGCGCATCCGCGCTGATCTTGGTATCTGGAACGACACCCACATGCTCTAAGGTTCTCAAAATGAGCTTACCGTACAATGTAGATTCTGACGGTAAAATGCTCGGGAACTTGCCAAAATCGGAAACTGAAACTTTCTTCTGAGTTGCAAGTTCATGCGTTACTGGCATGATACCCACCATCCGCAAGGTGGTCAAAACCACACTTTCAATATCTGGATGGGGCAGCTTAGGAGTTCCTATTCCAAGGTCAATTTCCCCTCTGCGCAGCTTCCAAATCTGAGTATCCCGCCCTCCCACAGAAACAATCAAATTAATATCTGGCCATCGATCTCTCACGGCCCGGATAGCATCACTGAAGAGGCGCAGTTGTGCTCCAGGTACAACAATCATTACCCTGAGGACTTGCTCACTACCGCGACGCAGTGACTGAACAGACTGATCAATATGCTCCAGCTGATCAAACATATCCTTACATTCTTGGTAGAGCGCATCTGCTTCTACGGTTGGTCGCAGGCGCCCCTTTTCGTTGACGAAGAGGTCAAATCCCAATGTCCGTTGAAAATTACTGATATGCTTACTAACGGTAGGTTGCGCAAGTTTAAGCTCTGACGCTGCCTGAGTAAGACTTCCATTCTCATAGATTGCTCGAAAGATCTCAAGTCTCTGAATGGTCAATGTACTCAATTACCCTCCTCCGCCTCATAGCCGATAGCTATAGGGCCTTCAATTTCTTTTTGTTGCGGTGGCCTAATGAGTTGCTTACTCACTGTCCGTAGTTTTACTGGAGCGCAAAATGGAAATGGAACGAATGTAATGAGCGATGATAAGTAACGAGAGCCCGCATTCCGCGTTACATTTAATCTCTGTGTTTAACTCGAGGTTGCGATAGTGTGCATTTCGGACTGAGAGATCTATATTCGCTGTTAGTAGATGTCAATAATACTGCGATTAATTTTGATGCCATTAAGTATCAATGGGATATATTTAAATAAAAATTACGTATACATGATGCGTATATTAAATTATCTCCACTCTATCAAATGAATCAATTGCAAAAATGCGATATATTCTCAAATTAGAATTCTATTAGTATGTTGTAAATTCAAATAATATCGAAATATCAAGTAATATGAAAATGTAATACTTATCACCCAACTGAAACTTGAGGTGTTATTTGTCCGATTGGTGCGACAGTTGCTCCACATAACCAAGACGACGCCCGTTAGCTGCTGTGCCTCAGACCCGCCTTCCAACCAGATAATCCGGTGAACGTCACAGTTTCAAATTACACGTGACGATAAGATTAGAGACCTTAGTTTATGGATACTCAGATGCTTTCTGGTATTAGATTGCGAGTTGTTGTTTCGACTCTTGCGGTTATTGCAGTGATGCTTGCGCTCCAAAGTGCTTTAAGCTTGCTTAAGTTTCGAACACTGGTTGTCGAGGCAACATCATCTCGGTTGCAAGTCACCGCGAGCGCTATTGACGTGGTTATCCGGCGAGCGGAAGCTGTCGGCCTGAGCATGCATGAAATATCCGATCTGGACGCTTTGATCGAACGCGAGCGCTTGCGCGACCCAAAGATTCATCAAATTATTCTCTTAGATCTTCAGGGCACGATCCTGGCTCATTCCGGAGATCGCAATGTCTTGCAAGAAGATATGAATGAGGTTCTGCCCGGCGTTCTAACGAGTGATGATAAGACCATAACACGTGAAAGTGGGGAGTATCTGTACGCTGGCCGCATACTGCGCGACTCTTCAAACTCCATTATGGGAACTATTTTAATCTCAGAGCATACTAAAGAGCTATCAGCAAAAGTGAGAGACACATGGTCTCGTCTCACACTTATGTATCTGGGTATTTTTGCACTCGTTGCAATCTCGATAGGCCTTTTCTCCTTGTTCCAATTACATGTTCGAAAGTCTTACTTCAGGAAGTCTGGTAAAGCGGATTTGGGAACTCTTGATCCCAAGGGATCTGATGAGCTGCAAAAACAGATATCGAAGGGCAAGAGAATGCAAGAAACAGCACTACTTGACCTTTCGAAAATGTCTAGTGTCAGCGCAGTCACCAAACTGAGCAATAGTCTTGAGGAAAGTTGACGTGACGATATTCTCAAGATTCTCAAGGCACTTTTTGCTGACTATGTCAGTTGCTATGTCAGTGGCAGCATTTCTAAGTGTTGTTGTTACTCTGACGGAGTTTAACTCTGGCCTAAACCCATTCTTGCTTGCAAAGGCACGGAGCGTTAGCGAAACCGTCAAGCAAAATCTAGAATATGCTAGCGAGATTGGTATTCCGTTCTCTGAAATCAGGGGAGTTAAAAAGTACCTCACTGATCTAACTGCAGAACACAAGGAAATAAGTGGAATTTCTATTGTTGCAGTTAACTCTTCAGTGCATTTGGGAGAGAGTGAGACACTCCCCCTAGAGCGTGAGAGTACCGAGAGCAATGCCATTTTACTTGCTCAGCAAACCTTCGACTCCCTCTCGAAATTAGGAGTTTTCATTTTTGGTTCTGACAACAGGAAACAGACGGTATTAACGGATGTAGTTGTGAATGGTGCTCCTGTTGTTCAAGTGCAAACCACTTTGGATGAGGAGTACGTCAACAGTCAGCTCACCAGTATCTTTCTTGATACATTTGTTCTTCTCTTGGCGGCATGTCTGATTGCGGTTGAAGTCGTGATTGTTTGCGTCAGTTCAACCATAACAGTGCCACTACGTCTTGTTGAAACAGCTATCGTAAAGTGTGCTGGAGGGCATTTGGGCACATATCTTGGCTCTGACCGCAAAGATTGGGCCGGTCGGTTCATTGCAACGATGAACCGGCAAAACGCCAAAATTCGTAAAACGCTTGAGCAACTGCAGCAGGCAAAAAATATATCACGCGAAGAGTTGCGTACTTTCGCTAAGAAATACAAGTTGTATCGTGTCGAAGAAGGTAACAAGGCGTCTATTGCAGATGCACGGATACCACTTTTTGTATTTTGCTTAGCTGATGAGCTTCAAAAGTCGTTTCTACCGTTTTTCTCCATGGAGTATTACGATGAAAACGATTGGTTCGAAAAAGACATCATGACGGGCCTGCCGATTTCAGCCTTCATGCTGGTCGTCGCTATCATCTCACCGTTTTCAGGACAGCTTATCGAACGTTTCAGCAACAAAAAGCTTTACCTCGCTGGTTTGGTACCTGCAATCGGTGGTTACATTTTCTGTATTTTAGCCCAAGACGCAACTGACATTGTTATTGCTCGTTCGATTACTGCAATCGGTTACGGGATTATTACAATCAGTTGCCAGAGTTATATTGCTGCTGTTGCAGACGAAGGGAGCCGTGCAAAGGCAATGGCAACCTATGTTGGTGTTACCATGACAGCCACTATGTGTGGAACGGCAATTGGTGCAATTTTGGCTGATTGGGTTGGTTATAAGCCAGTTTTCGTAATCGCTATCAGTCTTATGGTCCTTGCAGGTATTCTGGGTTGGCGAATGCTGCAAAACGAGTTGCCAAGCTTCAAGTCGGATACCGTCTCAACAACATCAAAAGCAGGTAAGCCTTTGATAACGCTCATAGGAAACACGCAGTTCGTGGCAATCCTGATGTTTTGCGCAATTCCGACCAAGATCGTCCTCACAGGTTTCCTCTATTTCTTTGTTCCAATCTATCTGGCCAGCCTGGATGCCAGTCAATCTGAGATTGGTCGGATTATGATGGCCTATTCCTTGATTATTATACCAATCAGCCCACTGGCCTCTCGTCTCTCTGATCAGCTTGGAAAAAATCTTTCCGTGATCACTTATGCAACAATTGCGTCAGGAGTGGCTCTGATGGCTCTATACCAAAACACGAACATTATCGCTGTGTTTATAGTGGTCGCGTTGGTAGGCCTCGCTCATGCCTTCATCAAGGCTCCCATCATGGTTGCGGTCATGGAAGCAGTCGAGAAGGAGCAACAAATTAGCAGAACTGGTGCGCTGAGTTATCTTCGTATGTTTGAGCGTGTCGGCAGCGCTGCTGGTCCACTTATCGTAGCAGCACTGCTTGTAAAGCAAGAGTATACCACTGTTGCCGCACTTCTTGGTGCTGCGATTATTGGCTCGGGACTCATAATGCTTCTGGTTTCACGCTCCTCAAAGCAGGAGGTGCAAGCTCATGCCTAAAGTGATGTTCATCATAGTTGCCCTTGTTTTAATGGCAGGGGCAACAAGAGCCAGAGAGGACGACTCGGACGCTTTTCAGGTGCATATGGTTGTTTGGCGTGGCTGTGAAGAGGCTTGTAAAAGCTTCACTCATTACTTCAAAAGCAGAAAGCTTCCTGTAAACGTGATCGTCACTGATGTGGCGAAAGACAAAAGCCTCTTGCCGGAAGTGAAGCAACTTCTCCTCAAAGAGAGACCCGATCTTGTTGTCACCTGGGGGACTTCAGTCACGCGTTCTCTCATTGGCACGATTGCAGATTACGGTATAGGCTCAGGTTTGGGTGACATCCCATCCCTTTTTATGATTGTCGCAGATCCGGTTCGTGCAGGCATTATCGTAGACCATGAAACCTCAGGGCGGCCCTTGGTAACTGGCGTGCATAATCGTGTGAATGAGACTGTACAGCTCAAACACATTTTTGAGTACCAACCCATAAAGCATCTCGCGGTTATTAACGAGCCGAACGCAGTTAACTCTCACCAGAATACTCAAAAGTTGGCGGCACTTTCAGATCAATTGGGTTTTGAGGTCATTTCTCTTGAATATAGTCTTGGCGCGGACGAACGGGCAGATCCAGCAGAAATTCCGCTCAAGATTGCCGAGGCTAAAGCCCTGGGCGCAGACGCGTTATATGTTGGATCCAGCTCTTTTAATCTCGAAAACCGGCAAAGTTACACAGAAGCTGCAATATCAGAAAATCTGCCGGTTTTTAGTGCATATGAACAAATGGTTCGCGATGGCCTGGCCCTTATGTCTGTTTCTAACAGCTACAAAAACGTAGGCAAATTAGCAGCTTCTCAGGCCTACGAAATTTTATTCAAAGCAAAGTCACCTGGAGCACTATCAATCAGGGCTCTCGAACGATTTTCAGTACTCGTAAACATGCAAGCCGCAAAGCGACTTAGTCTTTACCCTCCCTTATCGATCATCAGCATCGCAAAGATTGTTAAATGACAACTGTATTTTCTCATCGGCACTCATGGCCATGACAGGCTGCAAGTTAACTTGATCATCACCGCGGTCTAATACCCGCGCTTTGCGCTGGATTTCGCCACTGAAGTGTTGTGCAACAGAGCTCGCATTCACCCTCCTCCGCTTCATAGCTAATAGCAATAAATCCTTCAATTTCTTTCTGTTGTGAAGGTTCAGGGGTCTAGGTATTTTCAACCCATGAAGAATTTGGAAGGCTTGCCAAAGATGGTTTGAGCCTGACGAAATGATCGGCAATAAATAGCAAAAAGCCACCTTTTTTATCTGATCCAATTGCCCATTTTTGCTCTCCACCGCTTCAATCCGAATGAGTGGCAGAGACCGTTACGCATGAGCGCGTTGCCCATAAAAAGTGTCCATCCGAACCGGAAGCACTTCGCAGGTATCATCTGGCTCATTTCGGGAAGCCATACCCAAAACTGACGAGTGTTCCTGAACAGGCACCGACAAATTCCGCACCATTTCACATCAAAACGATCAGGTTTTGGAGTGAGATGGGTACATCAAAGATTTTGAACCAAGAGTTCCAATAGCCGCATGATTACGCCCCCTTCAGGAACATATTTCGATCATTTTCTGGACCATCTACGGTGCGGCGGGTGCATGACCAAAGTGGCCGGCACTACAGCAAGTCGAGCGCTCTATCTTGCGGCAGGGCTAATTGTATCAGGACCTTTGATGTTGTCCGTAGCAACCGACGCCTTTGGGCAGACTTGGGAAGGTAACCACTCGACCGACTGGTTTGCTGAGGATAACTGGTCTGGGGATATTATCCCGAATGGGGCACGAAGTGTTTACATCGATACCACAGCACCCAATCCGACCAAAGTAACGGATAAAACCACCAACGGAACGGCAAAGGCAAAAAATCTGAGGGTAGGCTACAGCGGCGAAGGAACTCTGACGGTATCCGATGGCGGTAAGGTGAATAGTAACTACGGCTATGTTGGCCGTTACAAAGGCTCAACCGCGTTGTTGAGGTGACCGGCACCGGGTCAACTTGGGCAATCTGAGTGTCGGCCGCGATGGGGGGCTCTCTGACGGTGTCTGATGGCGGCACGGTGAGTAACGAATCCGGCTATATCGGCCGTTACAAAGACACAACCGGCATTGTTGAGGTGACCGGCATCGCGTCAACCTGGGACAATTCAGAGAATCTATATGTCGGCCGCGATGGTGATGGTACTCTGACGATTTCCAACGATGCAACAGTGAGAGTGTCCGGGGTGATGCAGCTGGGTTCTAATTCAACGGGTTCTGGCGTTTTGAATATCGGTCCGGGCAGTGGTGAAACGGCTGCTGTAGCCGGTATGCTTGATGCTCCAGCGGTTGAGTTCGGAGCTGGTACTGGGGTGATCAACTTCAACCACACGGAGAGCGACTACACCTTTTCCGCGGATATCAGCGGGAATGGCAGTGTCAATCAGCTTTCCGGCACTACGATCCTGACTGGCACCAACACCTACACCGGCGACACGATAGTTTCTGGTGGCAAGCTGGTTGTTAATGGTTCCATTGGCGATGTCACGATTGACGGCGGCAGTCTTGGTGGGTCGGGTACTCTGGGAGCAGTTACAGTCAACTCCGGTGCTGTGATCGGGCCAGGTAACTCCATTGATACGATGAACACGACATCGACTGTTTTCAATGCCGGTTCGGTTTATGAGGTTGAGCTGAACGACGGCGGCGCTGCAGCGGGTGTCAATAATGATCTGCTGGCTGCCAATAACACCGTCACGATCAATGGTGGAACGGTGCATGTCTTGCCGGAGAACGGAACTGATGACGGATCGACCTATACCGATGGCACGATTTACACCATCATCACCGCAGATGGCGGCATTAATGGAACATTCGTTTCCCCTACACCAACCGATGATTTTGCATTCCTCAATTTTGCCCTGTCCTATGATGCTAATAGTGTTTTTCTGACTTCAGAACTTGCCACGCCCACGTTCTGCACTTCAGGAATGAGCGCCAATCAGTGCGCGACGGGCGACGGTGTGTTTTCGCTTGACAGCGGGCCTTTATACAACGCGGTGCTCAACCTTTCAGGTGAAGAGGCACCGAAGGCGCTTGATCACCTCTCTGGCGAAGTACACGCTTCGATCAGAACAGCGCTGCTTGAGGACAGCCGCTTTGCACGCGAAGCTGCGCTGAACCGTATGCGCATTGCAACGGGAGCTGTGGCCGCCGACGGACAGGCACAGGCTGAAAAACGTATCAGCGAGAGCGCCTCTTTCTGGGGGCACGGCTTTGGCGCCTGGGGGAGCTGGAGTGGAAACCACAACACTGCAGGGCTTGATCGCTCGGTCGGCGGGTTGTTTGTGGGAGGTGATGTCCTGATCGGTGATAATACCCGTCTTGGAGCTTTTGGCGGTTATGATGATACCAGTTTAGAGGTGAATAGCAGAAAGTCCTCTGCAACCGGCGGTACAGTGTATTTTGGTGCCTATGGTGGAGCTCAGTTTGATGCTCTGGGGCTCCGTGTTGTTGGCAGCTATGCATGGCATGATATCGACACAGCACGCTCGGTTGCTTTTACTGGCCTCTCTGAAAACCTGGCTGGTTCCTATGATGCGCGCACTGCTCAGTTCTTTGGTGAGGTGGGATATCGGTTTGATCACAACATGAGCAGTCTGGAACCTTTTGCCAATGTGTCCTACATCCGCTTATCCAGCGACGGGTACTCTGAAACCGGCGGTACAGCTGCTCTGACGGCTGATCATCAAACCATAGATAGCGCCTTTACCACTATCGGGTTGCGAGTAGAAACTCTGACTGATCTTGGTGAGTTCAGCGTGAAGCTTTTAGCTCAAGCCGCTTGGCAGCACGCGTTCGGCGGCAAGGAGCTGTTTGCCAGCCATGCCTTTCATGGTGGAAGTACCTTCTCTGTCGCCGGTGCGCCTGTTGCCAGAGATACCCTAGTGCTTGATGTGGGCGTTGCAGTTGACCTTGGAGAGGATGCAGCCATTGGATTGTCCTATAATGGCCGGTTCGGTTCTGGGCTCACCGATCAAGGGCTCAGCGCAAACCTTACCTTGCGTTTCTGATCATCCTTGAGTCACCACCACCGCACAGATCATCATGCCCGCCGCCGGGGATCAACAGCGGTGGGCAAGCCTTCTTAAAACACACTGAGTACTAAAGTACGCCATCTCCATCATCTTATACCGGCCTTGTCCATGAGACGCATGGCGACTGGACTGTTGCCTGCGCGCTCACCGCATCGTCCGATGGTCACAGCACCAAACACTGTTCCATTTTCAACAACAGTTTGCGTGCCAGACCCAACAATAAGCACTGGCAATCGAACTCATACCCGCAGACGATAGTGCTGAGGGCACGCTCATTTTTCCCCTTCCGTCTCAGCTTATGTTCCGGCTAAGGATACCGCAAGGGTGCTCGAATGTCCGCTAATGATCACATTGAAACATGCGGTGCTCGCAATTATCCAGATAAGTACCTCCAAATGCCTGTAGCCGAGTTCTCATTCTCGTCCTTCCAATCCAGCCTCAATCCGTTCACCAATCGTCTCTGACAGTACCCGGATTGGATGGGCATCATGGTTCACATAGCGATTGGTGATGGTCACGTTGCGGTGGCGTAGAAGGTGGCTGATGAGGAAGGCGTTGCTGCCTGCTTGGGCTGCGAAGGTGCCAACCGTGTGGCGCAGATCGTGAATACGTACATCAGGAATGTTGGCATGGACGCGGATGCGCTGCCATGCATTCTCAACTACTTCAATCGAAATGGGGCGTGTCGGATCTTTAAAGCCGGGCAAAATATATGGTGAACCATCCACTCTTGGAATATCAGAGAGGATTTCGATCACACTGTTACTTGCCGGATGAGGTTTACGCTCATCCCCCTTTCTTGAAGGCAGTGCAATCGTGGCCAATTCAAAATCAATATGCTTCCATTTCAGGGTTGTGATCTCATTCAAGCGTGCACCGGTGTAAAGCAGCAGACGTAAGCAATAAAGAGCTCTCGGATTTATAGGTGTCTTCCGCTTTGCAACATCCTTGGGCAAGTGCTTGGCTGTGCTCTTCCCGGCTTTTATGATCCAGGGAAGGCCTTCCTGGTCTACCAGTTCAAGGGTACGCTCCAGTCTTTGCAGCTCTTCCTCTGACAGGAAACGATCACGCTCGTTTTCTTTGTAACGCTTGACCAAGCGAACCGGGTTGCTGTGCTCTGGCCTTAGGCCCCATACTTCAGCGAGATTGAACGCCTTAGATAAGACCGCCAGAACTTGATTGGCTTGACGAGGTGTTGCTCTCAACGAGTGATGCAGCTTTGCAACATCCTGCCGCCTGACAGAGTTGAGTTTCATTTGCCCCAGTCGTGAACGAACACACCGCTTTAGGAGACGTTCAATGTCTTTCATTGTCTTGGGCTTATTATGAACCTGCACGTGTTTGCTCATGTAAGTATCAAGAAGAACATTCACTGTGGGAGCAGATCGTTTGCTTTCTCGCTTTAACAAGGGATCATCACCGTTACGGACCTTCGCCAAAACGTCGGTTGCTAGATCTCTGGCTTGATCAGGTGTCAATTCACCATATTTCCCAAGGTTCATAAGACGGGAGCGGCCTTCATGCGTGCGATATTGCACAACAAATGTTTTTGCTCCGCTTGGCATCACTTGAAGGCCAAAGCCTTTGAGTTTGCTATCCCAGAAGATTTGCTTTTTGCTTGCTGGCCTTGCCGCGTCCATCGTTCGCTTCGTTATGTTCGGCATAGACATACCTTTCCCGCTGACGGCTCGTGACAGGAGCCACCACACATACGAATTTTGAAGTCGAAAAACGCCTCCGTTTGCAGCTGTTTCTGACGGCATGACAGCTTCTGACGACCTTTGGGGCTTTCTTTTAGGACCTGTGCAAAACAGCATCCAAACCGTCATAGGTCAAAAACCTCGCTGCTTACCGTTCTGTGTCAGCACTGTGTAAGCAAATGAGAGCGTTGGAAAGCGCAATTTCACCCCCTCTTTGCTCCAGTAGATAACCTTTCAAATTAATTTCGCGAAAAAGCGTTGATTTCTTCAAGGCCGTCCACATTAGAATTGTCGGCAGATTTTCAATTTTCAGTAGTTTCGCTCTCTTTCCGAAATGTTCTAACGTCCTTGCTATGCCTTTCTCGCTCTCACCACTTTGTCGAGCTGTTGTAAACTCATGAAGCGCAGCAGTGACCAGAACTCTTGGATACGCTGTTCCCAGCGTGTCATGCTGACCGCTTGGCAGCCAAGGGAATTTCCATCTGTCAATAAGACTATGAACACGGTTTAAGATCGATTGTGAGTTTTGTATGCCTCATGATCATGGCTTTGTGATATTTCACAAAGCCATGAAAGCAAAAGCTCAATGGAAGAGAATAGTCTTATGAAACAACGCTTCCTCACGACTTCCGTACTGGCCTGTTTGACCTTGGGTTCACTGGTGCAGGCGAGCTTCGCGCAAGAAGCTTCCTCAAACGACTGTTCTGTTGCGGAGTTTACCATGGGCTTGCGTTTCCAGCAGCAATCAGCGGAAGTTCGGGCACTACAGAGACAAGCCTATAACATTGCTACGCAGAAACTTGCAGCTGCAGTCAAAGCGGCAGATGATTCTTCGAAACTGGCTATTGTTTCAGATCTGGATGAAACTGTGATTGATAATAGTGCCCTGTTGGCTCGTGATCTGAAGAACTGCCATACATATGATGTATGGGACACTTGGCTCCCATGGGAGCGCGATGGTAAGCCGACATTGATCCCTGGAGCAAAGGAGTTCTTAAATTACGCAGATGAACTGGGGGTTGCTATTCGCTACATTTCAGACCGCGCAGACAAGCAGAAAGATTACACATTGGCCACATTGAATGAGCTGGGTTTACCACAGATCAGCCCCGAGACTGTTCTTCTGCTTGGACCACCCAAAGTGGAGCGACGCGAGATTGTGCGGAAAGACCACCAGATTGTTCTGATGCTGGGAGATACATTGCATGACTTCGATGGTGGTTTCCGCAAAACTCCTCTGGATCACCAGAAATCTCTTGTCGATGAGAGTGCCGCTAAATGGGGTACAGAGTGGATCGTTTTCCCTAACACCGCGTACGGCACGTGGTCCGAAGCTCCTTTGACCACATGGAGCGATGAGACCATCATTGAAAAATGGTGACTAGATCCATTTATCTTTTTCAAATCGCTAGATTTTCCGGTGATTGATTGGTCTTAATGCCCAACTAAAATGCGAACAAGTGGTGTCAGCGACCCATGTCTTTGTTGGTTTGCGAAAACATTCGAAGGTCTATGAGGTGAGCATGGCACCACTTGTACAGCCCTGCGCAGAAAGACAAGCTGGGAAGTTCGTTTACGGTGCAGGATTTTCTTTTACCGAAAAGGAGGATTGAAACATCACATGCGTTGTTCCCGGATTAGAAGCGCATATTAAAGCTGTATACCCGCAGTGTCTGACTGTTTTCTCAGAGCATGATGATGACTGCACTAAGTGATTATTCAAGCCCTTTAACGTATAAAGGTCAGGCAACACAGTACCTCAAAGGCATTGGTAACCCGACCCTATCTCTTGAATTCTATACGTTTACACTTGAAACTTCAGAATGAGCTGAGTCGAAGGCTTCACGAAGGGAGCTTTCTTTGGAGCGATCAAGATTTGTTCGGATGATATGACCGCTCTGTTGACCAAGCTTTTCAATGACTTTGTCGGATACTTCCTTGCGGACCATCATAAACAAAGCTGCCTGCCCTGGTTTTAGTACAGAAGCGACGTCCTTCATGAACTTGTCGTTGATACCATAATCACTGAGCGCCCCGCCAAGTGCTCCGGCTGACGCCCCGGCAACGACACCTAGAAGAGGGTTCAGGAAAATTAGACCAATCAGTAATCCCAAAAATGCGCCTCCACCGGCTCCGGCAGTCCACATGTTGACCATCTGGTTTAGCTTTATTTTTCCATGTTCATTTGCTTTGGCGACAACTGCACCTGCAATTTCCACCATATACTCGTGTTGTAGTTCTAACAGTTCTTCGCGTGCTTTTTCTGCTTCTGCTTCATTATCGTAGCCAATGACGATCAATTCGGACATTTCTATCACCTTGTTTTAGTCTTTAAAACAAGCAAACAGGCTTGAACATCGATCATTGGGTTTGGTCGATCGCACAGGCCTGTGTTGTTTGCTGGCAAGCTATGGAGCAGATGAAGGTGCTGTGTCTATTAGCTGGTTAACAGACTGCCGAATATTTTAGAATTATGTTGGGAGCTTTGGAAAAGCGTGTTTTTCTGTTTGTCGTCAGCACCTATGGAACAGGCTTACGGATTTGAATAAGGGAGTGTTTTGGCCCATGATCACGACGACAGGAGTAAGGAATGGGGCAAAACACAAGGACCAGCAGCGCTGCAGAAGAGAAGATCCGCATTGTGCTTGCAGGATTGTGTGGCGAAGACCGCATTGCCGAGCTGTGTCGTCAGGAAGGCATCTCGCAAGGGCTTTACTACAGCTGATCCAAGGAATTTCTGGAGGCTGGCAAAAAACGTCTCACCGGAGACACCACCCGCCAGGCCAATACGGGCGAAGTCAAAGAGTTGCGTAAACAATCACGAGAATTAAAAGAGGTTGTTGCTCAACAAGCGTTGGAGATCCGGCTTCTTAAAAAAAGTATGCTGGACGATGGGGAGGACGACATATGAGGTATCCCGCCCATGAGAAAGCCGAGATTATTCGTCTGGTCGAGAATTCCCACCTGCCGGTCAAACACTCTCTGACAACCCTTGGCATTCCCCGTACCACATTCTACCGTTGGTATGCCCGCTACCTTGAGGGTGGCGTCGAGGCGCTGGAAGACCGTGTACACCGATCCTCGAAGGTTTGGAGCCGCATCCCTGATGCCATTCGCGATCAGATTGTTGAGCTGGCTCTGGAGGAACCGGATCTGTCWCCTCGCGAGCTTGCCGTACGCTTCCCTGCCACAAAAGAGTATTTTTTGTCAGCGGCTTCTGTTTCCCGCCTACTCAAATCCTACTATCTGATCACTTCGCCAGCTTGTGCGGTAATCAAGGCCCA
>NZ_FREX01000006.1 GCF_900143565.1 Pseudovibrio sp. Alg231-02
CGGTTGAAGAAGGTATGGACAGGTAACGTAAACCGGAAATCTTCAATACCGATCAGGGAAGCCAATTTACGTCGCTGACATTCATAAAAATGCTTAAAGATGCTGATGTTGCCATCTCAATGGATGGCAAGGGCGCTTGGCGGGACAATGTCTTTGTTGAGCGACTGTGGCGATCCATCAAATACGAAGAGGTCTATCTGCATGCTTATGGCAATGTCCCAGAGGCAAGAAACGGTATCAGGAGATATCTGGATTTCTACAATTCCAAGCGCCCTCATTCATCGCTTGACCGCAAGACACCGGATCAGGTCTATTTCAACCACCACCCTCAACTGAATATCGCTGCATGAAAGCAGGCCGGGTCCACTTATAAAACAGCACAGAACTGTTCAAACAAACCGAGCCACCTCTCTACTACATGTCAGAGGATCTCGAAGCCCAGATCGCTAAGTTCGTCGAGTACTACAACAATCATCGCTACTACGAGAGGCTTTGCAACGTCACACCGGCAGATGCTTACTTCGAGTGCAACAAACAGATCCTGGAACGAAGGAAAACCCTCAAACAGAAAACACTGCAAAACCGACGCTTACACTACTACGCAAAAGCCGATTAACATCAACACACAAACTGGCCAAATGCTCCACTATTCAAAAGTCAATGTTGTCTAACTTCATATGATGACGGACACCAAAATCGACCTATAGTTGAAGTCCCGCACTGGCTGCTGGCAACTAGATTTAGGTTGAACGTTCGTTGTTGGTCAGCTGGTACGTGCCAGGAATGTCTAGAAGTTTGGGCAGAGGTCTCAACAGGTGGATGCAACACTTTAATTTTTGAATAAAGATGGAGTGTTCGACATGACGTATCGCCGCCGTATTTACTATTCTGCCGCACAACGAGCACAGATTTGGGATCGATGGCAGCGGGGAGAGTCGATGAGTTCGATTGGTCGTGTGTTTGACCGGCAGTCCTCCTCGGTGTTTTCTGTCATTTCCCCGACCGGAGGCCTCCGCCCTGCCGATCGGCATCGTGGTAAGCTGGCGCTGAGTTTGAAAGAGCGTGAAGAGATATCGCGTGGTCTCAGCATCAACGCATCTTTACGATCTATAGCCCGCCAGTTGAGCCGCACTCCGTCTACGATCAGTCGCGAGGTACAGCGCAACGGAGGTCGGGTTACTTATCGCGCAGCAGCGGCTGATCAGGCTGCCTGGGACCGCGCTCTACGGCCCAAGACATGCAAACTTGCTTGTCATCCTTCATTGAGCCACGCAGTATCGGAGAAACTGTGCAGCAAGTGGTCTCCAGAACAGATTGCCGGCTGGCTCAAACGTAGCTTTCCAGGAGACGTAACCAAGCAGGTGTCCCACGAGACGATATATCGAAGCCTTTACATACAGGCTCGCGGCGTATTGAAGAAAGAACTGCTGGACCACCTGCGTGCTAAACGCACGATACGCCGATCCAGACACGCAAGCCTCAAACGAAATAGTCTAGGCCAAATTAAGGATGCCGTTTCGATCAGCAAAAGGCCCGCTTGCGTCGAAGACCGTGCAATACCGGGGCATTGGGAAGGTGATCTGATCGGAGGATCCAAGAATAGCTATATCGCCACTCTTGTTGAGCGGCAAACACGCTATGTCATGTTGATCAAGGTTGCCAACAAAGACACGAGCAGTGTTATCTCCGGGTTGATCAAACACACCCACAAATTGCCAAAAGAGCTTTACAAATCCTTGACTTGGGATCGAKGCAAGGAGATGGCAGATCATCTAAGCCTGACATTAGTAACGGATGTTGCTGTATACTTCTGCGACCCACATTCACCGTGGCAACGCGGATCAAACGAAAACACGAACCGCTTGCTGCGGCAGTATTTGCCCCGAGGCACTGACTTATCTGTACACACGCAGCCTGAACTTGATGCAATCGCAAGACAACTCAACGAACGACCACGCAAGACCTTGCAATATCAAACTCCAGCTGAGAAGTTATCACAGTGTGTTGCCGCGACCAGTTGAATCCACCACCCGTCGCTGCCATTCAGGCCGTTCAATCAAGGGCTGAGTACAGTTTAGATAAGTGTTGCGTGATCTCTGAAACGAAATTTCTTTAAAATCCGCCCTCAAAAGAACGCAATACTATCTCTACTTTTGAACGCGATCAAATATCGTGGGGATTATCCGTTCGAAGTCAGTTTGCGATATAGTTTCTATGGCGTCCAATCGCTGTTTTCTTTTAACTTCTCATAAAGAGCGGATTGTTTTTGTTGGGCTTCAGACAATTCTTGTAGTGTGAGCTTCTTCAAGACCCTATCTCGAGCACGTGCCGCTAACTCAAACCCTCTCTTGTGAGCTACCATAGAATACCAGATATATGCTTGTGAATAGTTTCTATCGATACCTACACCTTTTTCGTAACTGTCTCCGAGAGAAAATTGTGCTCTGGCATAACCTTGCTCAGAAGCAAGTTTGTACCATTTTACCGCTTCAGCATCATCTTGTGGTGCACCCATTCCTCGGGAGAGCATGACACCGAGATTATGTTGTGCCTTGGCAACGCCCTGCTCAGCGGCGAGCGTGATCAACTTCGCAGCCTCCACATAGTCTCTTGGTACGCCTTCTCCTTTGAGGTGCATGTACCCGAGATAACTCTGAGCTGCGGCATGGTCCTGCCGAGCGGCGAGCCTGTACCACTTTACTGCCTCTGCATTATTCAGTTCTACGCCTTGGCCATTGTCGTACATAGCGCCCAGATAGGTTTGAGCGGCAGCATGGCCCTGCTTGGCAGCGAGCCCGTACCATTTTACAGCCTCCGTATAATCCTTTGGTATGCCATCTCCATCACCGTGCGCACGGCCAAGTTTATATTGAGCTTCAGCGTCGCCTTTTCCAGCGGCTCGAACTATAGATTGAAAGTATTCACCACTGAGCTTTTGTTTGACAATGACTTCATCTTGTTGGGCTTGCGCTAAATCTTTCCGGTTGAGCTTCCTTGCGGCCAGATCTCTCGCTTTTTCCGCCTTCACAAACCCATTTGCGGCTGCAATAGAATACCAGACATATGCTGGTATATAGCTTTGAGCGACGCCGTAGCCCTTCGCATACATACCACCGTAATTATATTGCGCCCTTGTATGGCCTTGTTCGGCGGCGGACTGATACCATTCGATCGCCTCTTCATAATTTTGAGCAACGCCTTGTCCATTGGCGTACAGCTCTCCGAGATTATTTTGTGCCTGAGAATGGCCCAGCATAGCAGCGTGCTTGTACCATTTTGCTGCCTCTTCATAGTTTTGCACTACACCTTGCCCAATGGCATACATATATCCAAGATTATATCGCGCTGAGGTGTGACCCCGTTCAGCAGCCAGCTTGTACCATTTTGCCGCCGCCTCATAGCTTTGAGTGACGCCTCGGCCATTCTTATACAAATCTCCAAGATAATTTTGTGCTTGCCATTGCCCTTGCTCAGCGGCGAGTTTGTACCATTCAGCTGCCTTTGCATAACTCTGAGCGACCCCTTGGCCACTGGTGTAACTGACTCCGAGATTGTACTGTGCAAAGGCGTAGCCCTGCTCAGCGGCAAGTTTGTACCATTTTGCCGCTTCCGCATAATTGCGTGGTACACCTGCACCAATGACGTACATAAACCCGAGATTATATTGCGCAATGGGATCACCTTGCTCAACAGCCAGTTTGTACCATTTCAGAGCCTCAGCAAAATCCTGCTGTACGCCTTGCGCATTTTTGTGCATGTCTCCAAGATTATTTTGGGCTGTGACATGACCTTGCTCAGCGGCGACCTTAAACCACTTTAGAGCCTCCACATAACTCTGTGGCACGCCTTGCCCGGTGAAATACATAGCGCCTAGACTATTTTGCGCATCGGCATTGCCCAGTTTAGCGGCGAGCTTGTACCATTTTAGAGCTTCTACAAGATTTTGTGGTACGCCCATTCCGTTTTCATGGATGTACCCGAGATTATATTGCGCGTCGCTGTCACCTTGCTCAACTGCGGCCCTGAACCATTTCTCCGCCTCAGTGTAACTCTGTGCTACGTTGTCTCCTTCATCATAGGCGACCCCAAGTTTATACTGCGCTGCGGCATCACCTTTTTCTGCGCTTTGAGTAATAGATTGAAAATCTTCACTATAAGCAGGAAGAATCTCCGAAAATGACGTGGCCATAACAAAGGCCCATAAGCTTATTTTGGTAAACAGCGATGACATACTTTTCTTCTAAATCTAATATGGAATATACAGAACATTGATTAGTAGAGATATTTAATGCTCACAACTGTTGGAGAGTAATAAAGTCTCATACTCAGTAATAATGATTCATACTAAAGAATATAGTATCATACTGACGAGAAATTGGTGGACTTTGCTGCCATTCGCTGACTGTGTGAAATGAGGTAAGCGAGAGCTTGTTGCCAGCAACGAGGGCCACTAGCCGCCGTTGGGGCGTTTTTAGCAAGGGTTGAACCAGTTCCACCAAGAAGCTTCTTCAGTAGCTTCTGTAAACGATCTGTAACTACTCAAACGGCCCCTTTGCTGACATTCAGCCCACTTCAAAATCTACTTACTCGCCTCCCGAAAGTTGACATTGGTCGATGGCGCAGCATTTTGGGTTCGTAAGTGACTGTGAAGCGGGACAGATAGCTAACGTTCGCATCATACTTTCCAATAAGCGTTTTAGAGACCGAACGCCCCGAACAGTACGGCCTCCAATTTTCACACATTTTTGGATGTTTTCTACTTTTTAGAACTAGGGGCGGAGCCTCGGCTAACAAGGATCCGCCGGTTGGAAGATTTTATTGATCACCTGATACCCACAGCGCCAGTTTACCCTTCACATGTCCTGTCTCCAGCTTTTCATGCGCACGAACCACATCGCCCAATTCGAAAAACTCGGTATGAGGAAGGCTCAACTCGCCAGCCTCAACCAAATTAACGATTTCCCGAATTTCCGCGCCGAAACTCGCATCGTCGACAAAAGCCAAAATTTTCTCGACACCGCGTTCTTTCGCTTCAGCGATTTGAGCTTCGACATCTCCGTCATCCGTCAATGTTGCGATATTAACGAGCCGACCGCCTCGCTTTAACAAGGCCACAGGATCAGCAAGCGAGTCGGCGCTTATGGTGTCGACGATCAAATTCAAGCCATTTGGAGCCCATTTGGAAATTTCGTCGCTAATACTTTGAGTTTTGTAGTCAATCGGGAAATCGGCTCCCAGGGACTTAACATAGTCCAAATTGGCGCCACTGCAGGTGGTGGCTACCTCTGCGCCAGCCCATTTTGCCAATTGAACGGCAAAACTGCCCACACCACCGGAAGCACCATTGATGAGTATCTTCTTGCTCTCACCCTTCCTGAGCGCACCTTTTTCAGCCCCGAACAGTGCCTGCCAGGCCGTCACACCTGCAGTCGGAATGGTCGATGCAGATTCCAAGGTCATATCTGCAGGGATCAGCGCAACCCGGCACTTATCGACCACAAGGTACTCTGCATAGGACCCAGGTTTCCCCGCAGAAAACATATTGGTTGCGGAAGCAACTCTATCGCCCTCAGAGAACTCGGTGACGTTTTTGCCTGTCGCCACCACGACACCCGAAGCGTCCACCCCGAGAACCAAAGGGAACTTGGCGTTTGGCATCGCCGAGGCGAGGTGTCCTTCTCGCATTTTCCAATCTGCCGGATTGACCCCCGCGTAGGCCACTTTGATCAGCACGTCGTCGGCTTCAAGGTCTGGAATGGGGAGTTGCGCGATTTCGAACATTGCTGCACCGCCCCATTGCTTAATTACTGCTGCTGTCATTGATTTTGTCATGTGTCTCTCCGAACATTATTTATCTCGATCCCCAAGGGGATTGGTTTCAATCAACTGAATTTTCAATTGAGTCTGTGATTGCGCCAAGGGTCCGCTGGTGATCACGTCGAACTAGCGGTTCTTTCCTTGGCGCATTGTGACGGTTACCTGTCAGAACCGCATCAACCACTCGGCCAGAGCCTTGCCGATTTCATCGGGATAGTCCTCTTGAACGAAATGCCCCCCTTGGCCAAGAAACACCGTCTCAAGGTTATTCAGGTTCTTCTGCAAATACTCGGCTTGGGCCATCGGAAGTATCGCGCCTGGATCGACGTGGAACATCAATTTCGGCAGATCACTGGCCAGCAACCACGCGTTATTTGCCGTCGCCACCTCATAGACATCTGCCGGTTCGCCAGCGATTGGAATTTCGCGTGGCCAGTCCAACAATATTTTCCGGCTCTCGGCTGTTGGGTAATAGCGGTTATACTCTGCCATAACTTCATCCGAGAGCGGTCCATTCGGGCTGCCGTATCGCATAAATTGATCCAGTAAAATGTTCTGGTTCATGATCATTTCTTCGCCAACACCGGGCGTGTTCACATTGTGTACGAATTCCGCGAAATCGCCCAGTGACTCGTAGCTTTCGTAGGGAATAAAGCCCGGTGTCATCGCCTCCATAAAGGCAATTGCGGACACACGTTCGGGACGCGTGCGCGCATAGTGCCAGCCCAGACCTGACCCCCAATCATGGATCACCAACACGGCATCCTTCAAATCCAGAGCGTCAAGAAAGGTGAACATATATTCCGCGCTGTCGGCATAGGTATTTTCAAGTACTGGCTTGTCGCTATCGCCCATTCCGATCAGATCAGGTGCAATCACGCGGTGTGTGGCTGACAGGTGCGGGATGATGTTGCGCCAAAGATAAGAAGAGGCAGGGTTGCCGTGCAAAAAGACAACGGGGCGCCCTTCGCCCTCATCAACATAAGCGATCTTCTGGCCCAGCACTGTCATATAACTTTTGTCCTGCGCTTGATGAGTGTCCGCGAATGCGGGCAGCGGCATTACGGATGCGGCTGTAACCAAGGCGGCAAATTTTAGTAAGGTTCTGCGTTTCATAGATATCTCCAGTTTTCTGTTGAGCAATATCTATGTTTCAATTACCTCTTTATAAATTGCATAATTTCGAACACGGTGTTTGCCTGATGAAACATAGGGGATGCGAAATGCGGTCCATCGACTGGGAAATGATGCCTTTTTTTCTGGCTGTGGCGCGCAAGGGAAGCCTGCGCGCTGGGGCTGAGATGCTGAACGCCAATCATGTTACGGTGAACCGCAACATCAAGGTATTGGAAGCCAGCTATGGCGTTCAGCTTTTTACCCGTTCTCGCCGCGGTTTTGAGTTAACCGAAGCGGGAGAGGCTCTTTTGCCAATGGCGGAAGAAGCCGAGCAGGTATTTCTTGGAGCGCGTCGCCGGGTCGAAGGCTTGGATAGAACCGAAACTGGAACGATTAAATTTTCTCTGCCGCCTGCTATGGCCCTTGATGTCGTCGCGCCGATACTGGCGCGGTTTCATCAGGCCTATCCAGGCATCGATGTGGAACTGCGATTGACCAACGCGCAAGAGGATATCAATCAAGCGGAAACGGATGTCTCTCTTCGAGCGGCATATGAGGTAACCGATGACGTCACCGCGCGCAAACTTTACCCCATGGCAATCGGGATCTACGCCAATCAACAGTATATTGATGAGGTTTTACCCACTGCCGGACCCGAGGGTGCCGGATTGAGTTGGGTTGGTTGGACGAAATCACGTGAAAATCCGGCGTGGCTGAAGCAATCTCAATTTCCTGCCGCCGATATTCGCTACTCCTCAAGCGAAACATATATGCACATTAGCCTTCTAAGGCAGGGATGTGGAATGTCATTTCTGCCTGTTGTTTTTGAACATATTTTCCCCGATTTGCGCCAAGTGCCAAATACCGAGATTGAATTTGATCGCACCTTATTCATCTTGCTGCACTCAGAATTGCGACGAACGGTTCGGGTTCGCAGGTTCGTGGATTTTTTGGCGGATGGCCTTGGTGAACTGAAGCCCAAGATGCAAGGCGCACTTTATCAGAAGTAGACCAAGCGCTACGAACCTGAAAACGGCAATCAAATCTTTGCCAATGACCGGCCTGTACGATGGCCAAAGTGCAGCTTCGGGTAACAGGTCTCAAACCCGACCTTGGATGCGGCGTATCACTTTATGATACAGGCCCAACTGGACCGAGCGTGCACATTTAGGCGTTACGAACAACAACAAGGGAACATTGAATCTCATTCACCCAAGTTTGGTGATTTTGAACTGGTAAGATGCGGACTTTGCTGACGTTCAATGCACTGCGAAAAATCCGGCCAGTGAGAGGCCGTTGCTAGCGTCGAGGGCCAGGAGCTGCCGTTCGACGACTTCTATCTGTCCCGACCTGCATTTATAATCCGCTCGACCTGCAAACATCGCGATTTTGAGCCCGAATTAAATGCGTCTATCTGAGAGCTCAAACCCAGATTATTTGCGAATGAGCTCACGCTGTTTGCAACCAGCCTGCAATCATGAGCTCGAACCCACATTAATTGCGAACAACGAAAACAGAATTTATGATCAGTGATTTATACCTCATAGATAACCTAATTAAGCGGACTACCTTAACTGGTCCGGATTGGAAATCATCCAGAAACACGTTTTCTTCAGCACAATCTATACGATGATTTCTAAACAGGGTAAGCAGACAATATTGTTCAATGAAATCAGTGCGAATTTTCGAGTTTCCTGACCATCTGCCAAACCACCGTTTGCTATACGGTCCAAAGACAGCTCGGAGCCCATTTGGTCAGATGCCGCGCTCTCGATCAACGGCAGCTATTCGTTACGCAGTGACCTTTGTTGACGGTCTCTCTCTTAACAAGAAGGCTAACAATGCTGCCCCAACAGCCAACCAGATCGAACCGATCCAAACCAGGTTGTAGCTTGCCGTTGCGGTAAAAACGTAACCTCCGATGAACGCCCCCAATGCTCCACCAATAGCATGTCCGGCTGATATCAGGCCCATAGCCAAGCCCATCATTTTGATCCCGACATGGCTTGCCACCAAGCTGGCGGTCACAGGCACAGTCGAATAATCCACTGCCCCGAACAAAATAGCGAACAAGAACAGCATTTCGATAGACATGCCAGGAAGACCGCTGAGTAGGATAAATGTCAGCGCACGAAGGAGGTAAATAGCCGCCAGAAGCATCGAACGATTGACCTGATCCGTGAGCCAACCGGCTGCGATCATCCCGACAAGGTTGACCAGAGACAGCACACCATATGCCGTAGCACTTGGGATTGGCGGAAACCCGCAGAACGATGCAAACGGCAGCAGGTGGGTTTCGATCACGCCCGTCGTGGTGAAACCACAAATCAAAAAGCTCCAGAACAGCAGGTGAAACGCGGGTTGGCGCATAATTACCGCAAGGTCCTGGCGAAGAGTTGAGGTTTTTTCGCCCGACTCGTTCTCTCCATGTTGTGGGGTGTCCGCGCGCATACTCATTCGGATACAAGGGATCAGGGCAAGACTGCTGAGTGACAGGACACCAAAACTCCAACGCCAGCTTGCGAAGGCCAGCAAGGCGGCGATCAGTGGCACGATCAGAAACTGCCCGCCCGTCGCGCCGGACGTCCCGATCCCTGTAGCTAACCCTTGGTTTTCAGAGAAATTGCGGGTGACAGCGGTTGCTACAACATGGGTGGCAACGATGCCAAAACCCATGGCGCTGAAACCGGCAAACCCGATAACAAACATCAGCTTTCCATTCATCATGGCGACCATTGCGCAGCCAATACCCAGCAAGCCCATGCCAAGGTTGAGTGTGAATTGTGATCCGCGACGATCCACAAGACGTCCGGCAAAGGGGGCAACGATAGCCATAGTTACGAGTGCCGCCGCACCCACACCGGAGATGTAGCTGCTGCTCCAGCTAAATTCTGTTTGCCAAACCGGCATGATTAGCCCAAGGGCGGCGCGGCTTGAAAATGCCAGTGAAAGTGCCAGGAAGCCGAAGAGAACGACGGTCCAGTTTTGGCGCGATGGTGTAATGTTGGTCGTGGACATGAACGCCTCCTTGTTCTGCTGAAATGCCATGAGCACAGAGAAATGCATAACGAGAAACTGGCTAATTCACTTTAGCTGAGCTAAAGTTATTTATGGCTATTCGCATTCAGGATCTCTACACTTTTCACGTCGTCGCGCGGACGGGCGCAATGCAAGATGCAGCGCATGAACTCAGCGTCACCCCCGGCGCAATAAGTCAAAGAATACGCGCGGTTGAAGAGCGCTACGGCTTGCGGCTCTTTACCCGCAGTAAGAACGGCATCGCGCTGACCGAAGCCGGGCTTGCCCTCCAGTCGGATGTCAGTGCCGCATTTTCCCAGATCGAAAATGCGAATGAAAAGCACTTCACAAGCTGGAAAAATATTGTGCGGATCAGCTCATCTGCGACGTTTGCGCATTCCCACCTCGTCAGTTCCCTTGGGCGATTTGCAGATGCCTATTCCACAATCAAAGTATCCGTTGAGTTAGAGGATCGTCTGGTTGATCTCAAGACGGAGCCAGTCGATCTGGCAATCCGCCATGGGCTGGGCCGATATGCGGGCGTGCGTTCTGAATGGCTTTGTTCGCCAGAATTAATTCTGGTTGCCAGTCCTGCACTACTTGGCAAGCACGGTCCTCTCGATACCCCTAACGACTGCCTCCGGTACAAATTACTTCCTGAGGCGACGGGAAAAGACTGGTTGAAATGGTTTAAAGCCCATGGAGTCGATGCGAAAGGGGCTACCTATGGCACGACATACGGCAACGATTTTCTAACCGTGAAAGCGGCTGTTGAAGGTCAGGGCCTCGCCTTGCTAAACGATATTTATGTGAAGGAGGCATTGGCGACGGGCCGATTGGTTCGCGCCTTGGATAGCGCTTGGCCAACAGCCTTTGCCTACTACGCCGTCGCACTCGAGGAAACTTTTGAAAGACCATCTGTGTCAGCGCTCGTAAATTGGCTGAAACAGGAGCTAGGTTAATCGCTTACCATGTGAAGCTGCCATTGGCGCAGCCGCGGCGAAGGTCCGATTTGCCCGCTCTGCTACCGTTCGCAATTAATGTGGGTTCGGACTTATGATTGCAGGCTGGTTGCAAACAATGTGGGCTCATTCGCAAATAATATGGGTTTGAGCCCTCAGATAAAGTCATTTAATTCGGGTTCAAAATGAGGATGTTTGCAAGCCGAACGGATTATAAATGCAGGTTAGTACATCTATCAAGGGTTGCGCAAGGCTTTGCAGATGAGACTACGGTCTCTTTCTGAAGAGCTCTTCTCAGCATATGATTATGTGAAGCGCCCGATAAGATAAGGGGCATTTTGAGCCCAAAGCGGCTCTGGAATGGAGTTGTCCCCGTTGTCCCCCTCAGATATATCGTTGAGGTTTTTGCATCTATCTAGGGCAAATAGAAGCACGAAATCTGATCTCGACCATGTGTAAAAAAGTATAATGTTTTCATTGGATTAAATGCGGAACCGTATCAGTAAGAAAACACTAACCAAATGTTAACGCGCTCTTTTCAATGTATTTTTCCAATAAAAATCTATTTATAATTTGAAAACTGAAATTTTTAAATGAGACCTATTCGAATAAAATATAGTGCAATTTAACAATACTAATATCTATGGGCATATTTCTATTGGTAACGAAGTAATATTGAATACATTTATTTATTGTTATGAAAATAGTTAGCCTCTTTTAGATGATGGGTAATAGCTTCACCTTATAAATCAGGTGAATATTTCGTAAGGTAAGATTGTTGGAGGCATTATATGTAGGGGCGTATAAAATGAACTCATTGACTGTTGCACTAGAATTTATTGAATCTGTTAATAATGAAGAGACACCTGATCTTGTTTCTAAGTGTCTTGCTGAACTTGGTCAGTCTTTTGGCTTTACAAGTTTTTGCCTTGCTGCGATCCCCGAAGCTAACGCATCCTTTGATGGGGCTATTATGTTGAGTGGTTGGCAGCCTGAATGGCAACAACGTTATCTCGACCGTGATTACGTACAAAACGATCCGATTGTCGCGAAAGCGCGTACTGCTAATCGTCCATTCCTTTGGTCCAGCGTTGCTCGTGATAGCAATCTTTCTGCAGCTGCACAGCAAGTTCTGTCAGAAGCGCGCGATTACGGAATGTATGACGGAGTGTGTGTGCCAGTGCGTGGCCTGCAGAACTATCAAGGCATGCTGACTTTTGGTGGACCAGAAGTTAGACTGAATGAACGCGAAATCAGTGTTCTTCATCTGGTTGGTATTTATGCGAATAATAAAGTGCGAGAACTAGCTGGTTCAAACATCAGTCGTCCTCGTCATCGCATTACTCCTCGTGAACTTGAGTGTCTGAAGTGGGCGGCTGCAGGCAAGACAAGTTGGGAGATCAGTCAGATCCTAAACATCTCTCAGCATACTGCGGACTGGTATCTGGCTTCGGCTGCCAGAAAGTTGCATGCTTCGAACAGAACGCACGCGGTAGCTGAGGGTTTTCGGTTCGGCCTTATTCAATAAGTCTAAACGACACTTACTTATGCTCTCGGCAGGGTTCGCACCGCGCTTCCTGCTGTTTGCACTTTTACGGCATCCCGATTGTCCCAATTCAACCGATCTGTAAGGTGCAGCTACTCACGAGGCGATTAAGGCGTTGACTGTAAGCTTTTCTTTGAGTGCTTCGTAAGTGGCCGATGAAGGTTGTAAAGTAGCTCCCGCTGGTCGAGTTTTGTCTCCAGATCAACGTCCCCCTTGCAGCTGAGAAGTTTGCCGAATGTGTTGCAACGATTAGTTGAGCCCACCAGACTTTACTTCCATTCACTGCACTGCGTGAACTGAGGTAAGTGAGAGGCTGTTGCCAGCATCATGGGCCAACAGCGGACATTCGGGCGTTTCAAGCAGTGGTTGAGCTAACTCACCCAGAAGCGTCTTTAGCTATCTTCATGAAGTGCCTGCAATTCTCTAAACAGCCATTCAGGTAGCCTGCCGTTCGGCCTAATTTTCACTCCTGTCGTCGTGATCATGGGCCAAAACACTCCCTTACTCAAATCAACCGATCTGTCCATAAGGCTTCGATGGGGAACAAACTTGTATTAATCTACAATGAGAAAAGTCAATGTCTTGCAGAGTGCCTTTACGGTTAGCGGAGCCATGACTTATTAACGCTATCTCTGGAATTTTCTAGTGTAATTTAAAAGTTGATTGAAACTTCATACATAGAGTCATCATAATTTATTCAACCTTCATACAACAATACAATCTTACATTGAACTGCTTTTCATAGTTCGTTTGTATGCGAGGATTTTAACTTAACTTCGTCGGGTAGTTTAGGAACATAGGAGTGAAGGTCATTTTTTCAGCTTCATATATTGGAAAAAAAAATATCGTCGAAACAATTGATGAGTTTGAAATTGGCCTTTCTGTGCGAGATCGGGACGGTGAAACGCATATCAAGGCCTATGTCCAGCACCTAGAGGAACATTGGTGCGGCGTAGGCGTCCGCATTGTCTTTCGTGGTGGCGGTTCATGTGAATTGCAAAGTAGTTTTGGAATCGATCGCTTGGGATACGCACTTGAAACCGATTTCGGTCTGCAGTGCGAGGCAGTTAATGTAATCGGCCGCCTATTGTCAAACCATCTGCCCGCGCAAAACTTTCTTTCTGAGCTAAAGAACCGACTTGATAATAGCCTGACGCGGATTAGACACCGTTGGGCGCATAACGCTGCGAATGGGCATCGAATTGATCGCTTTTCAATCTATTTTTTCGCCTCTCCGAGACTTGTCCTAGCAGCGCCCTCTACGGCAATGGGACGATGGGACATTCTTGGTGTTAAAGAAGGAGAACAAGATCGCAAAGCATTTGAAGACTTCCATAGTCTATACGATGATCCCAAGAAACTTGGACCAGTAACCCAAGAACACTTAAAGGAAATTTCAAGCTTCAGTGGTCATGAGAAGCTCAACCTTTTGAGTGGAACAAAAACGAGCGATTACCATGCGGCATTTAACGCCTTTGAAAAGACACGAAGATACAAGACCTACGGACATACCGTGTGTTCGGGATATCCTGCGGCTAACGCAACAGCATATGCAGCTCGCTCCGATGGTAGTGATTGGCGCGGCGGCGTGTATTTCGAAAATGGCGATTACGCATCAGTTAGGTGCGGGGGCCACTATTTCGTCTTGAGATCTCGTATTCACGAAGCAAATCTCAATTTTGAGATCGATTGGTCGTCGAAACTTAACAAGTTTGTTTTTTTGGGAGGGAACAACTCGAATAGTTCCCAGGGTCTCTCTGGAGGCTTTACTAACAAAGACCGCTTTGTATCCCTCGAAAGCATGCATACAGCCTTCAGAGCACTTCTGGAAAGAGTTATTGCACTCGATCCTGACTGGCCTATCTGGCTGGAGGAGATGTTTGTTGGGCCCTTTGATCCTAAACATCCGGTCCTAGAAGGACTGGGGGTGCCCTTAAGACATCAAAACATGGTCGGAACGCTCATCGATAAAGGCTATAGCTCGCTAAAGAAAAAGACTGAGAACTTCGCAGCAAAAAAAGTAAAGATAGCAGCGGAAAAACAAGCCGCTATCGACTTGCCCAGCCAAATTGCTGACGGTGCGGTATTTGGAGATTTCAACACAGAGGGCCTGAAATTCTTCGAACAAGCTGAAATCAAAGGTAATGCCAGATTGTTTATGGCACAAACGGTTAGTAGTCGAAGTGCCAAGCGCCGCAGACGAGCGATGATCCCATACATGGGTGCAGACAACAGCCTACCTCTGACACCAAAGCATGTATCGCGTATGCTGTTATACAATAGTCCTAAGGCTCTACTCTTGATGCCGAACAACATGCTTGGTGTCGAGCGTCGGGATCTGCTTGAAGCTGCCTTTCGTACATACTTCGAATTACCAGCTGGAGCTGAGAATCCGTTTCTTAAAGGGGATGAGAGTATTCTCTATCTCGATGTTGAAGGTTGTGGAGATGAGGCCATACAGATACGTGTCACGCGAGTGGAAAAGTCTGGCGGCTACGATTTCGTGGCATTCTCCGTTGTTGAGAATAGTCATTCGCTACGCTTTTATGGCGTCAAAAGAAGCGGAGCCGGTTTATCCATACTAACCACGCCAAATGGCCGACAATCCTACTTGCGGCCTTCCTACTTCAATGGAAAAAGCGATTTGCCACCTCGGGAAAAAGCGTGGCTTGAGGCTGGTATCCGACGTGCCTTCCCTCTGAAGCCAAGTCAGGTTGATGAAGTACTTGCTATCCTTGAGAAAGAATGGATTGCCCTGTCAAAGATCTATCCGGGGTGTCCAGAAGAACAAGTACTAAGGAGTGTCTCCTAGATGGCAATCAACGCGATGACCGTAAGCGCAGGTCGTGCACTTGAGGTACTGAAATCTGCTTGGGATATGCAGCTAAATACAGGCAAAGCTTTTTCCTGGATGATGCATGGCCCCCCCGGCGTAGGAAAAACACAGGTTGCGGAAGCGCTCGCCTGCTATGTTGGCGGTAAACTTTACGATGTGCGTTTGACCCAGATCGACACGGCTGATTTGCGCGGTTTACCCTATTATGATCACCAAAGCCGCACCACCCAGTGGTACCGCCCCGAAGATCTTCCACGCTGTGAGACCCCTGCGGTGTTGTTTCTGGACGAAATCACAGCTGCGTCCCCCTTGCTCCAACCCACAGTGTATGGTCTCTTGCAGGAACGCCGCGTTGGTGTGCATGTTATCCCAGATCAAACTTTGATAATTGCCGCTGGCAACACTGTTGATGATGGTGCCATTGCCTATGAAATGGGCTCTGCAATTTCAGATCGTCTGATTCATATGATAGTACAGGCTGAACCCGAGGACTGGTTGAAGAGCTTCGCACTTAAAAGCGGACTTCACCCGGCAGTCCCCGCCTTTATTAAATCCCGTCCCGACTTACTAGAGACCCTTTCTGCCTCTATGCAAGCAGAGCATATGATAGCCGCTACACCGCGATCTTGGGAACGTGTCAGTCATATTATGACCCATGTTGCCGATCGGCAGAACCGTATGGTCATGGTAGCTGGTGCCGTGGGAACTGCCGTGGCGAGCGAGTTTCTTCGCGCCGCTGATGACATCGAAGCCAGCGTCACTATTGAAGCGCTTGTTGAGGCTCCCCGTAAATCCCGAGCACCTCTTTATCCCAACACCTTACACGGACTTAATGCGCTGATATTTGGATTGGTGGGCTACTTGAACGACAAAAACATCGACGCAGTGATCGAGTGCACTCTAGACATTGGTGAACTGCAAATACTGAACCCGAAATCTGTTGAGCTGAAAAAAATTCCTTTGCGGGAGATAGCAACAGCTGGATTTGAAATGATCATTGAGACTAGTCTACAGAAGGGGCTGGCCGACCATATTCTCTCAAATCCTGCTTATCATGATCATCAAAAAAAACGTGAAGCACAAGGGTTGGCGTGACAATGTCAACTTACCACTCCCAGCGCGCGACTGCTGCGCTTCAGAAGCTTATCGAGTTTGATCCTACCTTCGGCTCCCTGTCTCTTTGGTGCTTGCACCGGGATGCCACTGCTGAAGAAACCCTCATTGTAATGCGAGATGCTCAAGGAGAAGCATCTATCGCGTCAGTCAGGTACGAAATAGCGCCAGCCTATACAGATGGCAGGGTGATCTATTATGGCTCCCAATTCGAGAGATGGAATCTCGAAGAACAAATGGCAGTGTGCGCCCATGAGATCTTGCATATCGCTTTTCAGCATATACCACGAGCACGCAAACTCTTATCGCGCTTTGGTACTCAGTATTCCCGCCAGATCTTCAACATTGCTGCAGATGCCCTCATTAATGAGAGTCTGACACAAGCCGGTTATCGATTACCACAGCCACATGTATCATTGAATGCTATTCTGAAGGATGTTCTCCATTCTAATCAGAGAGCAGATGCGGCCCTAGCCACGCTGGATGTTGAAAGCCTCTATGTCCAGCTTTTTGATATTTCTGAAAAAGGAGGAAAGCAGGCACTCGCTCTCAATGTACTCTCATCCAGACTAGCTCCGGATGTTTCAGCTGATGGCAAACTTAGCGCTGAAGATGAGTTGTCCTCCGCCGAATGGCAGCAAAGACTTGATCGTGCTCTTAGATCGGGGGCAAGTGCAGGCAGAGGTCTTGGTTCGATCAGCACTAGGTTAGGCGATATTCCGAAATCCTTTACGCCATGGGAAGTGATCTTGCGTCGCATGGTAACAAAGATGGTAACTTACATGCCTCAATATCGCTTTGAGGCACCCACAAGGAGATGGCTTGCATTAGACGCAGAAGCCCAAAAGACCGGCCATTGGTCACCAGCTTTCGAGCCAGGTAGACGTAAAGCCCTCGCCAAACGCGGAAAGGTCACTGTTTGCGTAGATGTTTCAGGCTCAATCTCGCAATCAATACTGGCACGATTTGCCAGTGAAATTGAGGGTATTTCTCGTCGTACCGGCGCTGAAATTATTCTGATCATCTTTGACCATGGTATCCAACTGATCCATGAGCTTACAAAACACAATTTGCTTGAAGAGTTGAATGGCCTAGATTTCCATTCTGGAGGTGGCACATCCTTTAAAGAGCCGATAGAAGAAGCTCTCAAACATGATCCTTCGATCATTGTGGTTCTAACTGACCTAGTCGGTCAGTTTGGTCCTAAACCGGGACGCACTCCGGTGGTTTGGGCATGTTGTCACGGTAATACTGAAACTGTACCATTTGGACGCGTAATTTATTTGTCTCGATAAAGTGGCAACAAAGATATCTCCTCTCCACTGTTTTCAATGCGCTTCTTGGTAGTTCGATCTTTCAGCAACACAACATAGTTCGCAACCGCCCGAAACGCGTTTCGTGACTTCAATAAATGGGGATTTTACGAGTAGCGACGTTACTGCAGATCGTCCTAATTTTTTGGACGTGTTTTAGCTTTGTAAGCTTCGAACTAACACGAATGGCAGGTGAGATTGCTACGAACCAGCCTCATGTGCGGATCAACCGATCTACTCGCTAAGGTACTCAGAAGCATCTCCCAGCAGCCTACAGCAACCTATGAGTGAAACACGCGAATGTCGGGTTTTGAGCCTCTGTGTCGGTTATGAACTGCTGTTTACCGATGTTTTCGCAGTTGCAGCGAAGGTCGGCTTTGTCTGCACTGGTGCCCCTGAGTATCTGTGTCGCAACCGGCAAGGTGTTATCAGAAGGCTCCGAAGCGAAATCGACTAGCGGTTGAGAGCAAGTTGAGAAGGCTTACAATCCATATGAGCGTCAATGTCCGCAAATGGTCAGGTGTGTTGCTGATAACCCATGACCGCAACGTGGCCGCGATTGCAAACACAAATATTGAGTTGGATGACAGTGCTACTTTGGAAAACAGTTAGGATTGGATTTGAAAGAGAACCGGGCTTGCGAACCTGCGCACCTGAAGTGCGCACTTAGGCCGCGCACCCAAACCTTAAGGTTCGCACTCCCAGAGTGAGCTTTCGGAGTAAAGTATTATGATTGAAGTATTTATCTTTCAATGAGTTAAATGGCATTGTTGCGTTGCAGCGTATCTGTGCTGCTGTGTGCGAACTGCGAACCCAGAGTGCGCACCCAAAATCCAAAGGTTCGCACTTTGAATTGGTTTTCCTGACTTCTGACGTAATTTCATAAAGACTATTATTCAATAAGTTAGAGAGATAATATCGCATTGCGGTACTTCCATGGCCTTTAGGTGCGAACCGCGAACCCAAAGTGCGAACCCAAAATTTTCCTCTGTAACTGGCGATCTGGGGCGCAAAGCCCCACCGCATACGATTGCGGCTTGGAAGGACCCAAAAGCCGGGGTCGCGGATGCATGGTATGGGATTGTGCCGAGGATATTGCACGGCTTGACTGCGGCTGGAGGAGGAGGCCGCAGCGTTGCCGAGCATAGCGATAACCTGCCCGAACCAGCCTGTTTCTGTCGCGCCAGAAGTGCAGGGTCATTTGTTGGGGAGTGCGGGGCAAGGCAGCTGAACCCAGCCCAACGCGGTTACGAGACGAAAGCAGGCGGGACTGGACGACACCGGCAAGCAAGGCGCCTCTTGTTTTTAAGCATGCACCGGCCACATTCAGCATGCACCAAGATACACACGAGATTAGCGGTATGACACCTATAAGCCCTTGATTGTGCGTATGGGTATGGCTTTGTGCGGTACCGGGATAGGCGCGAGTAGGCCATGTGTAGGAGACACAAGCGACAAGAGGAGCAAGCGCCATGCACGTGAACTACATCTACACCGAACACCCCCAATGGGGGACGGAAATCCTACGCTACACAAACGAGGAAATGCGCGAGGTCTTCGGTGACAAGCTCACTGAGGAAATCTGGGCCGGCAAGATTATCCTGCACAAGGGCGGTGCCTACCTGGACATGCTGTCAGCCGTGCGCGAAAAGCTGGCAGCAGAAATCGAAGCCTAAACCACACAAGACTGGGAAGAAGACTAGCCCCGCCACAAGTGCGGGGTAGGGATCGTGAAAGATGGGCAAAGTGCCTGTCCCTAACGGAGGAAGGGCTTATGAGAACCAGTACAATCAGGATTGTAGTACAGCAGCTACCCAGAGCGGGGTTTGACGAACACAGGTCTTATGAGGCGTGCGACCCAATCGCCTCCGAGCTAGACGACAAGGCCGCTGTTAAGGCCCGAGTAAATGCAGACAGCATGACCCTAACAGTAGAAGTGAACACCGACCAGCTCCTCGACGCAGCGACCACACTTCGAGAGCTTGGTCTGATTTGAACCAACTGGTTGTCAGTGCATGGATTATAACCCCGCCTCAGCGCGGGGTTTGCTGGTTGGCAAGATTGGATTAGCCAGAAGATTCGTTTGTGGTAAAGGAGGCCAGTACACCCCTTCCCGGTCTATGGGTTTAGTTATTGTGAGCGCAGAAGTTCATCATTTTTTCACCACGAGTCATTGGGTGTGGGCTGCACTCCTCACATTATGAGCTTGTGCTCGTCTCTTGGATGTCAGTGTAAACACCAAGGAAATAGAGATGATAATGCAAAGGCTTGAACTTGCACAAAGAATAATGAGTGACTTTATTAGAACCAAATCAGAAGCTGAGCTACCGGTCTCAATGTGTTTTGTAGATACCGGGGTGCAAGAGCTGGTTATTGGCTTGGATTTGAAGCGTAAGATGAAACATGAAGAGCTTATTGCTAGGGTTCAATGTTTGATTGGGAAAACACCAATACGGTTGGAGGCAGTTTCGCCTCAGAGGATGAGCCACAATAATCAACTTCAGGTTCGTCCGGTTCAAGGTGCTCTACAAATGGAAGGTGCTGACCGAGGTATTGGAACGATTACTGCACCTTGTACAATTATTGAAGATTTTGGTTTTCTTGTTTCCGGACATGTTGCAAAGGAAGTCGATCAGGCCATTTATCAGACTGGCTCTCCTGATGAGATCGGAACAGTAGCGTTCATATCAGACTACATGAATGGCTCGTGCGATGCTGCATGGGTTCTTGCCAATGAAGCGGGTAAAGAACTTTTCAGCCAAGGTATCATTTGGAGAAAAGGTGGGACAATTGACAACCCAAACTTCTTTGCAATTGATGAAGTATGGTCTTCCGAAAAATACGAGATCGGTCAAAACGTATTTATGGCAGGGTCAAATATTGAAGATGTAAAGGAAGGAGTAGTTTTGGGGAAAGACGCGACTGTGAGATTTTCGGATGGTGGCACGCTTACCAACCAAGTGATCACTTCTTACTCGACAACTCCAGGTGATAGTGGAGCGCCGGTTTTCGTACCGCTTAGTTCAAGCCGGTCAAACAAGAAAGTCGCATTTCTTGGCATTAATGCCGGGATCACAGATCCTGATAACCCTCCTTTAGATCTAAAGAAAGGTAGCTATGGTGTATTTTCTCCCTGGGAAGCCATTCAGTATAATATAGGCATTACAGATGGTGATATCATTACTCCTTGGGAGGTATAGATATACGTCTAAAAGCTTGAGAGGCACTGCGCCTCCCAAGCCAGAATATTCCATGAGAGGCAGGACCTCTCGGTATTCCATATTTTTTAGTCTTTTGAGACTTCCAGTGCGCAAGGATCAAGCAGTTCGGAGATCCTCTCGCTACTTGCCTGCGCATTTTCTATGTGATTGCGCACAGTATCAAACAGCGTCAGCAACGCTTCATATTCCTGGGTATGCTCCATGCGCTCGCTCATCACCACGCTCATGGAATAAACTAGATTTTTGAGGTGGTTGGTCGATAGTCGAAGCTGATCCACTTCATTGCGAAGGGACGTATGGGCACTACTCTTTTTACCAGTTTCAGTCATCATAAAGCCCTCTCTACTGGGGTGTTAAATGAACCACTCAGCAGAAGGCTTGTGACAACCCACTGGTGAGCGGGAGGTTCACAACCTGGTAGAGTCAGGCGGGTTTATTCCCCCGCGAAGGGGTATTGTATTCACCGCCCTCCCGCCCATAAGCGAGAGTTTGCGTAAGGAGGGCTAACTCCAAACACAAATTGACCGCCGAAATAACGGCAGCGGTGACCGCTACTTGTGAGAGGTTTCGACGCCTCAAGATGACCATGCGATGATTGGCGCAAGGTGTCAATGCAAGGAAACCGAATTCCTCCACAAACCCATAGCATTAGCCGGTCATGAATGTAGAGGGTAGAAGTGCCGGTGACTTCACCTTCACCTGTTTATAGCGCGTTGTATGGTGAGAACTGCCGCCACAGCACGGCGATGAGCGGTAGAACGGGTCAGCCCGACTTGAATGCAGATGGGTCGCCAGCGGAAACCTTCTGCCCGCATCCAGAGTATTTTCCGGTCATCAGGCTCAGAGATGTATCGTAGCCAATCGATGGCTTCTTCCATGTGCTGAATGTCTTTGGCGCTGGGCACCGCCCGGATTTGGGTTTTGTTGTAGCCATACGCCTCATGAACATCATGGATGACTTGCGGCCAGATGTTGCCATCCCGCCGTGGTGTAGATCTTGGCGGATTTGGAAGCCGTCGTAATGTGCTGGCCGCAAGTTCAAGCCGGTCGACGATCTGGGTGGTGGTGAGCGCCATACGATCCTCTAGGTGGATGCTTTTGAGGTGACTTGCGCTTCCAATACGCTGTGCAGCACACGGATGTGGAAGTCCCGCGCTGCCATGATGAGCTCAGTAAGGGCAATCAGTTGGCCAGGTGTGGGAGCGATCGTTTTGGAACTGCGCCGCCAGGCCTGACAGGTAGCGAAGATCACATCGGTTGGATAGCTGCCCAGATCCTGGATCCAATCTTCAATCAGCTGTGTGATGGCCTCTGGTGAGAGCCGTTTTTGCGGATAGTGGTTGAGAAGCTGACCAACAGCCAGGCTCACTGGTTTTGACCCACCAGGTGCGTTGGCCTGTGTGAGTGTGCTGAGCAGTTGCTCCAGTTCCTCAATCTCTTGAGCCGTTCTTGGTGTTGGTCGTCGTTCTGGCCGGGAGACTATCAGCTGCTGTAACAGCCTCATCCCAGGCTCTCTGCCAAACATGGGAAATGGATTTTTTGCGTTTGGAGGGTTCATGGGATCGAACAGATTGCTCATGGGATTTCTCCTTGGCTGGTCTTTGAGGTTTTGCCCGATGTTGCTCACAGGTCGGGTTTTGGGGGTAAGGGGGAAAAGGTTCTTTTGATGGTTCTAAATGACGGTTCAAGGGGGCACCACGTGCCGGTTGGTGCGGCACCACGTGCCGGTTGTTGGCAGGGCCTTCCGGCACACCATGCCGCTTGTGTGTTCTCGGTTTGGTCACCTCCAGATTTTCTAGCGCAGGATGGTCATTTTGATCGGGAATGGCCCTGCGCCCGTCAAAGCCAGTAAGGACGAAAATGTCGGACCTGCGAGAGCCATTGGCACGGCGACGTTGGTAGCGGGTGATCAGACCCAGCGCTTCCAGATCATTCAGGCAATTGCGCAGCTTGCGCTCCGAGCAGCAGCAGGCCTCCTGTAGCGTGGCTTGCGAGGGCCAGCACAGACCGTACTCATCTGCAAAGTTGGCGATGGTGATGAGTATAAACTTCTCGATTGGATCGGTGATGTCGCTCCGCCCGTAGGCCCAGGTGATGGCTTGAACGCTCATAGGTTTGAAATCCTGTTCTCTCGGATTTCCTTTTGCTTGAGCCATTCAATGACAGAGGTGCGGCGATAAAACACCCGGCGCCCAGTACGCACACACGGCGGACCAATGCGCATGGTCTGCCAACGGCCCAGCGTGTCGACACAAACGCCAAGCTCTTTGGCCAGCTCAGCGCGGGTCATCCAACCATCGAGGATGGCCTTAGGTTCTGTTTGTTCAAGTTCCAGGGTAGGGACGTTGTCTTCCATGTGCTCCTCCAAAGCAGAACCGCTCGGGTTCAAACAGTTTGCGGAAAAGCTAAGCATGGAAGGCCAATAGGCGCGTAGGCGTTGATGGGCGTTCATAGGCGTTCAAACGCCTGGGCATTGCCTATTGAGGCGAAGCAGGTTTCTGAATAATGCAGCTCAACATGTGAAAAGAGGCACAAAACTCTTCTCGTTTAAATCATGAGGGTTTGGAATATCCTATAGATATCAATGGGTAGTTTTAGAGTTTCGGGTGCTGCCAAACCTTCCAGTATTTCAAAAGGTTGACGCATTGGTCAAATCAACTTTGTTGAAACAACACAATTGAGAGATTGGCCTGTTGTTAGCCGGTAAAGGTCTTAAGTTTTGCTGGAAATAGCCTGACCTAAACAGCAGGCTGAATGCGAACTACATGCGGTGATGTGTTCTTTGATGAGGCCCAATAGAAGCTGGATGCCACAAGGCAGTACTCAAACAGCAGATATTAGACGCAGGTGATTTGCCTCGCGCCTCAACTTTTCTTCTTCATGATGTCTGGGTTGCGAGAGGGGAGGGAAACCAATGACACTGCCATCAAAAGAGTATTTCACTTTAATTGAAGCCGGCGCGCGATGGGGAACTCCATTAGGCACCCTTGCAGGTTGGGCAGAAGTTGGCCGGTTTCGCATTGTCACCAGTACGCCGCATATCGCTTGCGGTGATCGGCGCGTTTTTGGCATGGTGGAGCTGTTTGGATCAGACCTGTTCAAGATGCTGAGCACGACAGGAAAGCGCTCCCGTTGTTGTTTGGTCCAGCGTGTGATCCCGTTTCATCAGGATTGTACTGAGCTGCTTTATGTGACCAAGCCAAAACAAGGCTTGAGGGTCCAGCCCGATGAGCTCTGGATTCCGGCGATTGATCTTTATCGCTTTGAAGAGAAATACGGCCTTGCCCAGCGTGCTAGCAAGGGGGGACGTGAGCCGAAGTATGATTGGGAAGGAATATGGGCGCCGCTTTGCGCGCATATCTTTGCTGAAGGCGTTCTCAAATCCATGCAGGACCTCGCAAATGAAGTGCAGGCCTGGTTTATTGAGGCGTCTCCAACGGGAGAGGCACCTGATATGAGTACCATCCGCCGCCGTATTCGCCCCATTTGGGAGGCACTGAAGAAGGAGCAGGAGAATTAGAGGGAGGTGCTGGTATGTTTGTGCGAGGGCTGGTGGTAACCTGCTGTGCCTGTTGGGATGGTTTTTGTCTTACGTATTCGGCCACCGCATTAACGCTTTCACGTAATGGAGATTCCATCAGATGGGCGTAGCGCTGGGTTGTGCCCATTTGGGTGTGACCCAAGAGCCTGCCGATTACTTCCAGTGAGGCACCACCAGAGACGAGCAGAGATGCAAACGTATGGCGTAGGTCATGAATGCGCACATCGCTGATCTCTGTTTGCTTTAAGATGCCCTGCCAATACCGACGCATTTCATGAACGGGCTTGCCAGTCCCATCTCCCGGAAACAGCCAGGGGCAGTCCTCTGGTACAGTTGTTAACCGCCGTCTCACTAGGTCAGCCACTTCTGCGGAAATAGGCAGGCGATGGGTGCGCTTCTGTTTGGTAGTTGTGGCCCGCTTAAACCACGTGAGCAGTTCAAGATTGAAGTGTTCAAAGCGAGCATGGCGAACTTCTCCAAGGCGGGCGCCAGTTAGCAAGCACAGGCGGATTACATCTGCTCCGCGCTTGTCTTCACTGTTTTCTAGCGCTTCTGAGAGACGGTTGATCTCGTCAAAGGACAGAAACCGCTCACGGGCATTTTCAGGGCGTTTGTGAAATCCTTGAGCGGGGTTATCAGAGCGCATCTTCCATTGAACTGACAGATTAAACATCTTGCGCAGGATCTCACCAAGCCGATTGGCGCGGATTGGTGTCGGGCAAGGGGCAGATCTGCGCAGTAGTTTCTTGGCAGGACGATGGCGTCCAGCAGCCATCTCACGCAAGAGCCTGTTGACGTCTGCTGGAGAAATCTCGCGCACCAACCGATTGCGCCACTGCGGCAGTACCAGTTTGGTCAGCATGGAAATCTGGTCAGAGCGGTTACGGGCGGCAAGCTTGGGCAGATGCTCGTCGATGTAGCGCTCAACCAAATCGCTTATGCGGGGCACAACACGTTCTGCTTCGCGGTTGCCCAGCGGGTCGCACTCCATCTCAATCTCACGGCGGATAGTTTTGGCGCGTTCGCGGGCTGCTACCACGCTCCAAGCGGGCCACATGCCAATGGTGTAACGGCGCTGGCGGCCATTGACACGGTAGGAAAGATTGAACGCTTTGGAACCAGATTTATAGATTACCAGCGCAAAACCCAGGACCTCAGTGTCAAACAATTGATATTGGCGCACGGTGGGTTTTGCAGCGCGTGCTATCTTTTCTGTAAGGCGTTGACGACTAGGCACAATTCACTCCCCCTCACATAACATCCAAGTAATGCGTAGTGTGCCAGCTCTTGCAAGATCGAAGTCTCCTGGTACAGCACATGTACTCGCGGGGAAGCGTAAAGGCAGCTGCCTCTAGGCGTATAGGCGTTCATGGGTGTTAATAGGTGTTGGAAGGAAAAAGTGCTAATGAAAAGAACAATCGAAGTAGCGTTAAATCATGCATGCTTTGGCAAACAGGTACTTTGTTTAAATTTCTGTTTTCACAAAGTTAACTAGTAGATAGGAATATGTAATTTTAGTTGTATTTCAGGTGATCAAATTGCGTCTAAAATGGCTTCGATTGCTGGCACAAAAGCACATTGACCTTGAGATAAGTAACTCACCGAAGCTAAGGACGCGTATTGTCGAACGACCTGGTTTATGGATGACCTCCGCAGAGCTTGGGTTGTTGCGGAATGATCTTCGCTCGATCGCAGCCAAGACGTTGGCTGCTAAAGACCTTAATTATGGTGTCTTCTCTGCAGACTTGAGTGTTTTTGAACATTTGGTCATAACGGTTGTCTACCGAATAGAAGACCATCGGCCCATTGCCTTTAACGCCTTAAGGCTAATGCCCTGCGATTTAGGAGCTGAGAAGCATGAGGTCCTGCATCTTGGATTGGTTATGGTCGACCCCGACGAGCGCAGCCACGGACTATCATGGGTGCTTTATGGGCTAACTTGCTTTCTTCTATTTTTGCGAAACCAGTTCCGTCCCCTATGGGTTTCAAATGTCACACAGGTACCAGCCGTTGTTGGTATGGTGTCTACAACGTTTTCAAAGGTCTATCCAAATCCTGCACGAAAGACCCGTCAAAGCCTGAAGCATCTTTTACTGGGCAGGGCAGTCATGAAACACTATCGCTATGCTTTTGGTGTTGATAATGAAGCAGGCTTTGATGAAATGCGGTCTGTGATTACCGACGCCTATAAAGGTGGGTCAGATAATCTCAAAAAGAGATTTGAAGAGGCTGCACCTCATCGTGATCCTATATTCAATGTCTACTGCCAGACGACACTGGACTATGAGCGCGGCGATGATGTCCTGCAGTTGGGCAAGATTGATCTGGCTGCAGCTCAGAGCTATCTCCGGCATCAGGTTCCACGTAAGTCTTTGCGCTCTCTGCTTACGGCAGTTGGTTTTATCTTGTTACAACGGCTTTTTTTGCCTGTGTTTCACTGGTTTGATACTGCGCGTAGCTGGAAGACATTAAGGCCTTTTGAGAGATGAGTTTACCCTTTTCCTATGATGAATTCACAGGTCGAAACATCGGTTTCCTTACCCCTGATCAGCAAGAGAAATTAGCTAATGCAACCGTTTTTGTTTGCGGTACAGGAGGTATGGGCGGGGCCTGCATCATGTCGCTGGTTCGGGCCGGGGTTGGCAGGCTTATCATTGCTGATCTGGATGGTTTTGAAGTTTCCAACCTGAACAGGCAGCTGTTTGCAACGCTGGATACCATTGACCAGCACAAGGCCGAGGCAACCAAAGAAGCCTGTCTGAAGATCAATCCACAGGTCAGGGTCGATATCCATCGCGAAGATTGGCCAGAGCATATCGATAGTATCATGCACAGTTGTGATGTGGCTGTTAATGGTTGTGATGATCTCGGCGGCTCGCTCCTACTTTATCGAAGTGCTCGCAACCACGGCAAAACCGTGATTGATGCTTATGCGTCCCCGCTGCCTTCTGTTTATGTCACAGCACCCAAAGACCCGATGCCGGAAGAGCGGTTGGACTATCCAACCATTGGGACTGACTGGAATGACTTGACTGATGAGCAGCGAACCCTGTCTTTTCTGCGAGAGGCAGAGCATATTGTTTTGCACTCTTCTTCCCGCAACTATGTTGATGTGAAAATGGCTGGCGAAGTTGCTTCCGGCAAACGCAGCCGCATGTCGTTTGCTCCTATGGTTATTACCACTGGCATGCTGATGAGCTACGAGGTCTTCGCTGTGCTTTTGGGACAGGTCAGTTCAACGGGTTGCAGAGGTTATTTTTTCAATCCTTACAGGGCACGTGTTGAGCATCCAAAACCCATTTGGCAAACCATATTCCTTAGGCCTTTAGTCCGCCGTTTCCTAACAAAGATGCAGGGGACCTAACATGCCTCCGGCCAACCTTCTCGTCGACAGCGTGATATCGATCTCTGCCTTTTTCGGGGCATTTGTGGTGATCATCGTATTGAAACCGCGTGGTGCCCAGGACTATCTTGTGAGCCGTTTTTTGTTTGTGCTCTATCTGGTTGCCGGACTCATGCTTGTGCGTACAATCGACTGGTATACGGGGAGTGCTTTTTTCAAAGTTGCAACACTGATTTTGGCGAGCCTTATTCCATTAAGTATCTTGCTACTTACAGAAGCTCTGTTGCGGCGACACGCACCTCTCTGGAGCAAATGGGTGACAGCTTCAGGGACTGCCCTATTGCTCATTCTCTCAGTTTTTTCGCAGACATTTGTTGGGCCTGTGTCCACTATTGCACTGTTCACGTTTCAGGCTTATGCGTTTGGCCTTGCTGCTTATCTCATTGTAACGCGTGACAAAGCTTCTTTAACGGCAGAAGAAAACAAGACCATCTCGCGCTTTGCTTTGGCTTTGGTTCTTATCCTTCCTTTGCTGATAACGGACTTCCCCCAGCTAAGTTCGCTGTTTCCTGCAAGGCTTGCGGGCATCGCTGTGCTTTTCAGCTGTTGGTTGGTCATGAATTTAAGACGGTCACAGTTCATCCGTTGTGATGCAGTGATCACCTTCGGGGTGACTTTAGCAATAACGTTCGGCGTCACTTGGTGTCTCGGTCAGGTGCTTCCACTTGATGCAAGAACACAGATGCAAGTGGCAAGCATGCTACTTGCCTTCCTGATGCTCTTTACCCTGTTGCTGGAAGCATACTGGTCGTGGACAAATAAGCGAAACCATGGGTTATTGCATCATGTGGTTGGAGGTTCGATCGCGAGCCTGGACAGCTTTTTGCGTTTCAAGCAGGACAATTCTCTATTGGGAAATGCCTTGGTATTGCAGCCGTCAGACCTTGGTGACTTCGATCTGGATTTTCTACGGGAGCTGTTTAGCAATAGCCCAGTCTTACGCAGGCCGGATAACACAACTGATGCCGAGCTGTCAGAGCGGGCCAAAGAACAGATGGACTGGCTCTTCAAGAAGTACGACGCCACCCATATCCTGCTGGTTGGAGAGAACCCATTGCGGTTGCTTGCTCTAAGCCTGCCTCAGATTACCAATTCTTCGGGTGGAGAGTTGGAGTTTGAGGTGTTCCAGCGAACGGCCTACCTGATTTCTCAAAGTGAAAATGTGAAATGATAGAGATTGTTGAGCGTAATCTGCGCTCGTTTTACGAAGTTCCCTTTAATGCGTATGCCGCTTGCAATCCCTACGTCTCACCTATGAAGAGCGATATCCATCGCTTTCTGTCAGTAGACCAAAACCCGCTGTTCGAAAGCGAGAATGATTTCACGTTTTTCACAGCGATTAAAGATGGGCAGCCCATAGGCCGGATTACAGCGCATATCCACCGTGCCTCGCACGCTCTGCACGATCCTGATTTGGCCTATTTCGGCTTTTTCGATACGGTCAATGACAGCGATATCGCAGATCAGTTGCTTTTCAGAGCAGAAAATTGGGCCCGCGGCAGGGGCTTAAAGCGTATTTGTGGCAACTTTAATCTGACAGCCATGCAGCAGATTGGCGTGCAAACACAAGGTTTTGGTAACGCTCCTTACACTGACATGATCTGCGGTCCCTCTTATCTCCCAGATTTGCTTGAGGAAAACGGATATAATCGCACCTTTCCCATGAGTACGTTTGAGCTCGACCTCACTGCCATTGAGGAGGCCCAAATGGGAAGTGCCGAAAAGCAGCAGGCGTTATTGGAGCAAGGTTTTCAGTTTGTCCCGATAACACGTCGCCATCTGACAGAGCGGCTGGAAGAGGCGCGGCAGATACTAAATGAGAGCTTTGCCGATAACCCGATGTTCGTGCCGGTAACAGCAGAAGAGTTTCAGTTTCAGGCCAAAGAGATGAAGTGGATTATTGATCCAAGAATTTCCTGCTTGCTGCATTACAAGGGCGCGCTTGCAGGTGTTGTGATTGCTATTCCTGACCTTAATCCGTTCCTAAAAGATACAAAGTCGCGATTTGGCTGGTCTACACCGTGGCATTTTCTCATGCATCGGATGAAGCGTAAGCGCGCTATCGTTATCTTGCAGGGCGTCCTTCCCCGTTTTCAAAGCATGGGCGTAAACCCGATGATGCTGGCGCATGTCATGACGCAAATGAAACGGGCAGGGTATGAGCGTGCCGGCGGCACATGGATCTCAGAAAGCAATCATGCCAGTTTGCGACAGGTGGAAAAAGCTGGTGGGCAGCCACTTCACGGTCTGCACCTGTTTCAGAAAGAGCTGATTTAGATGGAACATATTCTCACCGCAGATCAGTTCAAGGAGCTGGTTCTACAAGCAAACCTCGCACCTTCCGTTCATAACGTGCAGCCCGCCCGCTGGCGGCGTGCTCCCGGAGGTCGCATTGAAGTCATCGCTGATCTCACGCGTGCACTCCCTGCGGCTGACCCGCATAATCAGGATGTTGCGCTGTCTTGCGGCTGCGCCATTGAAGGTATGTTGATAGCGCTTTCTGCAATCGGCTTAGCTGGATGCGTTGAGAATATGGCCAATCTCTCCGCAGAACGTGGTGACCTAGCTCCTGTGGTGGCGACAATCAAAATAGTGCAGGGCGGGCGTGACTCATTATATCCTTTTATGGCGCAGCGCTACACATGGCGTAGTGCGTTTCAACCCTCACAACCCACTGAGTTGGACGCCTTGCAAAGCTGGGACCACAGGGTATCAGACGCAACTGTAACCACGGACCCGAGCGCAATTGCTATGCTTTCAGTTCTGAATGATAAGGCCAGCCTGCGCTTCATGAGTGAGCCGCGGTATCGTGCCGAGCTGGTCAGCTGGATGCGTTTGCAGAAGCGTCATTCTCGGTATGCGCTGGATGGAATGAACCTTGAAGCCCTGCATATGAGCGTGTTTGAGGGGATTGGCGCTGGGCTGGTGCTAAGCCCTTCTGTCTTCCCGTTTCTGCGTCGCCTTGGGCTTGCTTCAGGCATTGTGAGCGAAGACAAGAAAACTACTAGCGTCAGCGCCATTGCTCTTTTTCACCGGCCGAGAGAAGAAAACCGCATAGTCTCAGGGCGTGCGTTTTATCGGTTCTGGTTGAAGATAACCGAGTTGGGCTTTACGGGTTGGCCCATGGCAGCGCTTGCGGATGATGAGGCCACCAATCAAACCTGCTGCAAACACTTTGGCATTCCTGAGGATCACCAGTTCATCAATGCAATGCGATTAGGCAAGGTCTTTGAGCAACCACAGGTTCGGGCTCGCATTCCGGCAGAGCACCTCATATGGGAGAGCGAGTAAGATAGGAGCCTCTTTGCAGATTGCCCCTGTCTTACTCTGCTAAGTGAATGCTTATTCTGCGATAGCGCTGCCGCCATCCGGGCGATTGATATCGAGCAACAGCTTTTCAGTCTTCGCATCTTCTACTTTGCGGATAAGCCGCTTGGCTTCAGCATTGTCACGCAGTGTTTTGGTCAGATTAACTGTGGTCTGCAGCAGCATCACCAAACCCATAGCAAGGTAGGCTTTGACCCAGATATCAATCTCAGAAAAGATGATACCCGCAGCTGTCATGCCCAAGGCGACTGCAAAGCTGAAGTAAGAAAAATTGATCCACATTGGAGTATGTTGATTGAAATTCTCGTTCATGATTATTTTCCTGAATAGTGTTAAAGTAAATAAAGGCGGGACAGATTAAATATCTGTCTGCTTGGTTCTGGCGCGCAGGCGCTCCAATACATCCTGACCTGAGGTTTTCAAAGCAACGCCACATCCCGCAGCCGCAAGTTTCTCGGTGACATATTCCGGGCTACCTTTTTCTTCCAGGTCCTTCATCGCTTTTAGTGTGTGGTCTACATGGGATTGCCGCTCTTGCAGGCGTTTCAGCGTGGCAGTTGCATCAACCAGACTGGATGTATCGCCCTCTGGCAGCTTGTGATGCAGCTTTTGTGCGCTGTCTTTAACCTGTGCAATGCGCTGGCCTTGCTGAAGGGTGCGAAGCTGAGCCTCGGCAGCATGTAATTGCTTGCGCAGGTCCTTGATCTGCTGATCAAATTCACCAAGCAGATCATGAGACTGCTTCTTCTCATCCTCCAGAATGGCGATGCTTTCTGCACCTTCCTGAGCCAGTGTATCCTTGCCCTTTTCAAGAGCCGTTACCACCCGTTCTTCCAGACCGCCAATCTTACTGGCGAGGCCTTGATGGCGTTTGCTTTCCGTATTCGCCTGTGCCATCGCCAGTGCCAGCGCTTTACGCATGGTCTCAACTTCCGTTACCGCCTCTTTAATCTGCTGGCGCAAAAGCAAAAGCGCGTGCTGGTCCATAAAGTCTTCACTGCGCTTGTTAGCTGAGCCACGGATTAATGTCATAACTTGCTTGAACATTTCGCCTCTCCGTAATATGAACATTGTTCATGATTTGAAAATACACGAAAATGAACGTTGTTCAAGTAAAAAATGAACGCTGTTCAAAAAGTGAGAGGTTGGCATGATAGGAAAGCGGGAAGCCAAGAAAGCAGCCATGAGAGAGAAGCTGCTTTCAATCACGCGCCAGCACGTGGTTCAGCATGGCCTGGCCAATATTCGTGCGCGCGATATTACCGCAGAAGCTGGTTGTGCACTCGGCTCTCTTTATACTGCATTCGATGATCTGGACGACTTGATTATTCAGGTAAACTCACAAACATTACAAGAGCTTGGCGAGCGGATAACGCAAAGCGTTCAAGCAAAGGACACTCCTGCTGATGTACTTGTCACCGCCGCAGTTGCCTATATGGAATTCGCCTACGAGAACAGAAATCTCTGGGAAGCTTTGTTCGACCATAAAATGAAGGAAGGCATACCAGTTCCAGAATGGCATTTACAGGAGCATCTGGTGCTCTTCAAGAACATTGCTGAGCCCCTTGGAGTATTGCGTTCTGACTTGCCCCCGGAGGAACTTGCCACGCAGGCTAAGACTTTATTTGCGGCAATCCATGGGAATGTTCTGCTTAGCGTGCAGGGCCGGTTCATTGCCGTTGAGAAAGAGGCCCTCAAACTCCAGATTGTGAATCTGACGCAGATAATTATTAAGGGCATGACAAGATAGAGTCTGGATCGTGAATTGGAAGATACCCAAATACCTACGTCAACACCACGTCAACCGCTGTATTCATTTTGAGCTGTACATGACATCGTTTTATATTGTTCGGCGTCGTTGAAAGTCGCAAGAGTTGCTAAGCTGTTTCAGAAACTTGCTATCTAACCTATTGATATTATTAAATAGTAGATTTTACTAAATTAGAGGCTCATAACCTGAAGGTCGTAGGTTCAAATCCTACCCCCGCAACCAAAGATTAAAACCCGTTATCAATTCGATGACGGGTTTTTTGTTGTCTAAATTTTGAAGCACGACAACTCCGATTACCGCACCCTAGCCCTCAGCTTTAAATGACTTGTCGCTATAGATGAAGCGGGGGCCGCGGCCGTAGCTGGAGGCGGCGTCGCCGGCGTTGTAGAGCTCGCATTTGTCCAGAGACAGGCAGCCGCACCCCATACAGCCTTCCAGCTGCGCTCTCAGGTTCTCCATGCGTGCAATGCGCTCATTCAGATGAACTTTGAATTGCTGGCTTAAGCGTTGCCACTCTGCTTTGTTTGGCGCACGGTCTGGAAGAAGTGTCCCGAGTTTACTACATCTGCCGTGACTTAGTTTGATAGGTAAGAAAGGTCGGAGTTTAACATCTTCAAGCACAGGGGCAACTCCCCCTCACTTCTTCCCCCATGCCAGCAGTGGTCCGAAGGTTACCACGTAGACCACGAATGCCAGGATCCATGCTAGCGCTGACACATCGTAAAGCCTTGTTGCGAGGTCTGGGAATAGGCCTGCGGAGAAGCGGAGGAGGACTGATGTGGCCATTGCGCAGTAGAGGAAGGTGGCACCGCGGCTTGCTTTTAGCTCCTGACCAGTATGGCCGAGGGTTGCGCGGGTCATGACGGCCAAGGTCATCATACCCAAAACACCAGCCATAAGCAGGTGTTGGGCTCCGGTGATGTCCAGCAGGTCTGGCAGTAGGATGGCAAAGCCAAGTGCAAGCAGACCCAGCGGCATAAACAGATAGCTTGTATGCAGCACCAGAACCAGAGGTTCTTTGAAAGTATACTGCCCTTTCCAGCGAACCAGACGTGCAAAGTGCAGCGCTCCGGCAACGAGAAGTACCACACCTGCCAGCCAATGATCTTGCAGCGCAGTCCAGACAAGCAGTGCGATCAGGAGGGCAAGCAGTGAGATCTTGTCGAACACCTGCATTGGGCTCGCTGGCAAGTTCTTGCTGCCTTGCTTCACCAGCCAGTTACGGGTGAAGGAGGGAATAATCCGGCCACCGATCAGGCCAACCATCAGAACCATGGTGGAGATACCCAGACGCATACCATAGCCCTGCGCTGCGTACCCATCGCTCCAGGCTTCCCAATGGAACAACAGATTGGATGCAATGAGCACGCCCAGCAAACCCAGCACGATCAGATTACGCCAGTTTTTGCCTGCCATAATTTCACGCAGACACGCAATGGCCAGCACCAATGGCATTGCAACATCAAGCGCGGCAACAACGCCTGCAGGAAGATAAGCGCCGAACAGGATCGCGGCACGGCCAATCACCCAAAGGCTGAACAGGACTATGAGTGGCCTGCCCACAATAGGCATACGCCCGGTCCAGTTGGGAATAGCGGTCAGCAAGAACCCTGCAACAACGGCACTTAGATAGCCGAAAAGGAACTCATGAGCGTGCCACGAGACAGGATCAAACGCAATCGGCAGCTCGATGTGCCCGGAAACGAGTGGTATCCAGAGCAGCATAAGCACGATTGCCCAGACTGCGCTGGCGAGGAAGAACGGCCTGAACCCATAACTGAATAGTACAGGGCCTTGCCAGGATCTGACTTGTTCCATAGTGGTCGACATGAGGCGCTCTTTTGGCTTTATTGATGCGCGCGTGCACATTCAGTGATCGATGCGTTAGAGCGCGTTCCGTTTGATTGCATTCAATCAGACGACAAGAATTCGCTCCACCAAAGATGCTAGAGCGCGATGCGTAAATGAAAATGAACGCAACGTGCTCTAGCTTTTACAGTCAGCTTCATCAATCTAACTCACCATGTCCTTGACTATTATTAAGTGCATTCTGCATTTATAGCATGCTCTCGAAAAGCGGGTCCGGTTTTCGGGTGAGAATATGCCTGGTCTAGAGCGTGTTCCCGAAAAGTGGTTCCGGTTTTTGGATAAGAATACGCGCGAAATTAAAGAGTTAGAGCTTGGTGCGTGAATGCATATGAACGCAACATGCTCTAATGAGAGGAGAGTGTCTCGATACGCCAGCTCGTCCAGGATATCTCTTAGCTGGCTTATGGCCATACAAGCACTGAAACCACCACATGGCATCCCATGCAGTGTTGAACCAGAATTCCCGGAAGTCGGGATGAGCAAGGCGGTAGGCAATACCTGCGCTACTTGTTTAAAAATGTTTCTTCAGCATTGGCTACACGCCTTGCCCGGGCTTTCTTATAATGAACTACGTCGCCTCTTTTGCCTATAAGGCACGATAGCCGGTTTCCCGGAAAGAAAGTGGCTTATCCAGACACGTTTCCATGCCCAAACAGTTCCTCCGTCTTTGACAAACACATCTGCAAAAGCAGGTTTTACTGCCGGTACGTCTGCATCCGTCACCGCGTGATACCCTATAGTCCTGGGCCCTTCCCCTCAAACCATGCGGTCACGTTTGAAGTTCGGTTCACCGGACCACTGAAAGGTGCGTTACGTCTTCCAACAGCCCAACCCAACCTACGACAAACTGACGGTCGCTCCGCCAGCAGCCCGTTACGTAGGCATAGGTTCAGAGTATGGGAGGAAAACACGAGGGGGATAAGTTTACCCTTAAAACCAGTCTAGTTTTCAGGTGTTCCAACACCTGCAATCCTGTTGCCTATGTTGTACTTGCCGCGAGGCTTTCTCATGGGCAGGCGCCGCACTTCTTCCAGCGTTTGTGCATCATAAACAATGACAGCCCCATCCTCTTCCCAAACCGAAACCAGGGCGTATTTGCCATCATCTGTGAACTCCACATGGGCCGCACGGGAGCCTTTTTGAGGGCGCAGGGTCTTTACAATCTCAAGGCTCTGCTTGTCTATCACCTGGATCGCGTCTTTGTCTGGACCAAAGAAAACATCTACCCAGACATAGGGTGAGTTCTCGTGCGTCCGGGTGAAGAAGCCGGAGCCGAGCATCTCAATCTGTTTGATGGTCTCCCATGACTTCATGTCTACAATGGAAACCAGCGGTTCTCTCAGATGCGGGGTGGCCATGACGGTCCGCTCACCCATCTTCCAGGTAGAACCTGAACCCAGATGTGGCAGGCCTGCCAAGTCCAGATCAGCAATCTTGTGTCCGATAACCAAATCAACCACCTGTCCACCAATGCCACTGGGGGAAGCACCCATCACGTATTCATCGCTTGGGTCGAGATAGAAATCTTCAACCAAACTTTTGACCGTGATCTTGCGCAAAGGGAACGGGTCTTTGTTAGGCGCAGGCCCCTCAACACGCCAGTCATGGGCAAATCCGTAATGCGGCGGATTAGGGCCATAAAACACTTCCCAAATGGAGGGCGCATCCTTCAGCGCCAACACAAAGCTCTTGCGTTTGGCGGCGAGGTAAACAGCGGAGACACGGCTTGGTGTGCCGTCCTTGCCTTGAACATGCTCTAGTTTCTGCGGGCTCAAATCATCAGCGGAGAGAATGACAAAGGTGTTGGGCAGATAATTCGCCACGGCAATCCACTTGCCATCGTGGCTCAAAGCAATATTCCGGCTGTTCAGCCCGGCACGAATACGGCTCACCTCCTGTAACGCGTAAAGGTCATACTTCAGGATCCAGCCATCGCGGGACATGATGTAGACGTAGCGCCCATCAGGGGAGAACTTGGGCTGCCCGCGTGTCCCGAATGGAATCTTGAAACGCGTCAAAACCTCGAAGCTGTCGCCATCCACCAGGCTGACAGAATGGTCGAGCGTCTCCACGACCAATGTCAGGTTCATCGGGTCGGCAGACCAGACAGGCTTCACAGTCGCTTTGTAATCATCGTTGGCAATCAGGCTCGCGGAAATCTGCTCAATCGACCATGTCGGTGCAGGCTTCAATGGCGTCTTGAGAAAAGCGCTGAGTGCATCAATCTCCTGGTCGCTCAGCATATCCTGAAAGGATGGCATCTCAGTTGCATTTCGCCCACGTTTGATTGTGTCTTGCAACGCCGTGCCGCGCATACTTCCCAAAGTTTCGGGAAGCAGAGCCGGACCGATCAGGCCCAAACGGTTCTCACCGTGGCACTCTACACAATGCCTTTGGTAAAGAGCGACAGGGTCGGCAAGGCAAGCAGATGCTGAAAGAACAGCCGAACCAAGAGCAACAAGGAGCCTGATCATTGAATAAACTCGAATTAGGGGAAAGTACCTCTGAAGCGCAGTCGCACTGCTGGTTCAAAGCCACGCAAAACAAAGGCAAAGCAGTTCATGCGTTTCACCTTAAATGCGAACTGCTTTAAGGGGTGACGGTCACCATGCCTATCATCTTCTGCGTTTCCCAATGCGGTCCACACAGATATTGCTGCGATCCCGCGCTCAGGAATGTGAACTCGAAGATCTCTTCAGGAAACAATCGATCGGACTCTTTCTCACCCGCCTCATTCAAATGAACGGTGTGGCTTGTCCGCTTATCAACATTCACCCAGCGAACGGTGGTGCCAACAGGGACAGAAAGTTTCTCAGGGCAGAACCGATACTTGTACATCTTCACGATTGTAACGCCATCCGCCTCAGCTGCCGGATATCCAAACATATCGACATAACGAGCTTCTGCTTTTGCACACAGTGCAGCAGCTTTGTCATCCGCCGCAACGGCAGGTGCTACCATAAAAAGACCCAGAAGAAGTGCGGAACAGTGAAGAAATCTTGAGTACATAAAGCGCCCCCTTGCAAATGCATATCCAAAAATCAGTTACTATTATTGACAAGGATACGCTCGGAAAAACTTAGAGCAAGTTCTGCATATCTCTGAAAAGTGGAAACCGGTTTTCGGATAAAGATACGCAAAAGCAAAAGAATAAAGGAGGATCCAACCTCCAGAAAAAAAGGTGGCCAATTGCTCGGCCACCCTTTGTGTTTTCTTAGCGTCCTACCACATTGATTTGGGCAGTTTCGTCATCCAGTGCCAGACTGGTGTTCAACGTCACGTGGTGGAAACGTGCAGCTGAGAAGTCATCATGGATAGCAAAGCCAACTGTGTAGGTCTTGCCAGCTTCAAGCAGCACATCACCTGGCTTGTCGCTTGCCAACGGACGGGAGAAGACCACAGTCCACATGCCAGCAGAAAGCTTGGCAGAAGCAGTGATATCACCGTCGTTTTGGACGCGACGCTCAAGCAGGTAGCCATTGGTTGCGGAACCGTCAGCATAGACGCGCATCAGATCCATGAAGGTGCCGTCAGCCAGCAGCTGGTCGATCTCTTCAGCAGATTTCAGCTTGTTCCAACCACCTTGAGCCTTACCACGACGCCCTTTGATCTCGACCTTTGTCCGGGTCTCACTCAGGTACTTCTGGATGGACTCTTTCGCCTTCAGCATCTCAGCAACATCACCGGAAGCAGCGATTGCTTCAGGGCCCGGATCAAACGGCATGTAAGTGTTGTCTGCATGGCATGTTGCCCAGCAACCAACCTGTTCACCCATCTTGATACCGGTGCCGGAGATCATCATGGCAACCTTGATCTGGTTTTCAGGGTCCATCTTGCCACCGTCAACAAATGGTGCAGGTGCATGAGGAGCATCTGGCCACTGCAGGCGGAAGTAGACATTCTCATCATCATGAGCAGCCTGCATCGTTGCGTTGATCACACCACGCTTCCCAGGAATAGGGGTCGGCTCGGTGTTGTCAGTGCCTTTGACGATCTTGTTGCCAATGTTGTTCAGCTCTTTCGCATGACAGGTTGTGCACTGGTCACCACCTTTTGTCAGCGGACGAGCACCACCGTGCTGCTTACCGTTCTGCACAAACTCGAAGGAAGCCTGACCAGGGTAGAACAAAGTCATGTCTACGCTGTCCACTCCGCTCCAGTCGATGTTGGCACCAACAGTGTCGCCTGCATCAGCAGCAGGTGCGTCACCGGCAGCTTTTGCACGTTCTTCAGCAACGGCCGCGTCAACAGCTGCAGCAATCTGAGCCTGTGTAGCTTCCTGCTGCGCTTTCTTCGCAGTGCTTGCAGCCTCAGCTTCAGCAGCTTCTTTGGCCTCAATGCGAGCGAGGCTTTCCATGTATTCTTTTGGAATTTCGCGAACGAAGTTCTGGTTTGGTGCTTCGATCATTTCCAGATATTCGTCAGAGGCACGATCACGAACGTTGGTGTGCGCAATACCCTTGTGGCAATCAATACAGGTCTGTCCTGTCTTCATCGCATTCAGGTGCTGCTGACGAGCGCGTGGCTTCTGGAATTCCGGCATCATGGATTCAAAATCATGACAGTTGCGGCATTCACGAGAGTCAGAGGACTTCATCCGTGACCATTCGTTTTTAGCCAGATGCAGACGTTTGTTCTCGAATTTCTCACGTGTATTGATCGTGCCGACCAGCTTGCCCCAAACTTCTTTGGATGCCTTGATCTTGCGGATGATCTTATGTGTCCAGTCTTTAGGTACGTGACAGTCTGAGCAAACTGCACCAACACCTGACCGGTTTACGTCGTGGATCGTGCCCTGGTATTCCTGATAGACGAAGTCATTCATCTCGTGGCACGAGACGCAGAATTCTTTTGTGTTTGTCGCTTCCATGGCGGTGTTGAAACCACCCCAGAAGATAATGCCGACGACAAAGGCCGCCAAGAGGCCACCTACCGGCATTCCCCATAGGAAATACCTGCGCCAGATCGGCTTTTTCTTTTCCGTATCGTTGGACTGGGTCATTTCCAGGCTCCGTTTTGGATTTTCTGTCGACCCATCCTTGCCGGGTCGTGTGCGGTCGGCTTTCAAGATACGGGGAGCAAATCCGCCATCTCCGACTGGTGTCCAGCCGTTGCAGTCTCGATACCGCTGATAAAAAAGAAGGGCGGGCGTGGTGCCCGCCCCTCAAAAGGATCGTTAGATCACATTAGGTAACGTGGTTCGAACGGATATGAACGTTGAACTTACCGGTTGGAGCGTAAAGGCCCTTAATCCGGGTTTTCTCTTCAAGGGTGTCTGCGTCGTAAACAACGATTTCACCGTTTGGAGCAAGAGAGTCGCCCATATTCCAGTTGGATACCCAAACTTCAGTACCATCTGCGTTGAACTCGAAGTGAACAGCAGCATTGCCTTCTGTTTCAGTAACCTGGATTGTTTTCACAATCTCACCGGTTTCTTTCGAGATCACCTGTACAGCCTGCTGTACTTCTGGATCTGGGTGTTTGGTCTGGTCAGCCCATACGTACTTGGATTTTGGATGTGTACGGATGAACAGGCCTGGGCCGTCAGTTTCAACTTCGTAACACTTCTTCCAAGCTTCATCCGGACGTCCTGCTGGGTCGTTTGACCAAACAGAAACAGTACCAACGCCGAGGTGGGTTGTACCTGCAACCGGACCACACTTAGGATCGTTCCAGTTAGCACCCGGACCTGGGTGTGGAAGAGCAGCAACGTCGATCATAGCTTCGAGCTTGCGCTCTTTGGTGTCGACAACAACCATTTTGTTCGATGCGTTAGCAGCGATCTGGAAGTAACGGCCTGTTGGATCGAAGAAGCCGTCATGCAGGAACTTAGCGGAGTCGATTTTGTCGATACGAAGGTTGTCGATATCGGAGTAATCAACCTGCCACATCTGGCCAAGTTCTTTAACAGCAACCAGCCATGTAGGCTCATTTGGAGTTGTGTAGATAGCAGCAACGCGGCTTTCTTCTACATAATCTCCGTCCACGTTCACGCCGCGGGTTGAAACAACCTTAAGCGGTTCCATGGTCACTGCGTCAGAAATCACGAAGTGTGGAGGCCAGTAAGCACCACCAATGATGTATTTGCCATCGCCGGATACGGCAACGTCACGTGCATCATAAGCAACGGTAACTTCAGAAACGAGCATCTTGTCTGGTGTCTGCCAGAGGTCGATTTTCGTCATCTTGCCATCACGGCCCATGGTGTACCAGAAACGACCTGGATTCTCAGGCTCTGCCAGTTTGTGGTGCTCGGATGCTTTGATCACGTGCACTGCATAACCGGTAGGAATATGAACCAGAACTTCTTTGGTGTCGCCGTCGATGACTGCAACTTTACCTGCATCACGCTCGATAACAACGAAGAAGTTTTCCCAGTTGCGGCCATGCATAGGCTTGGTTGGGTAATCTTTTTCTTCGACGTAAACCTTGCGGGTTTCCTTCATCTGAGCAAGTGACATCTCAGGTGGCTTTGGCGGATCCAACATAATGTAGGTCGCCATGTCTTTGATTTCTTGCTCGCTCAGGATTTCCGAGAAGTTGTTCATGCCGCCTTCTGTGCCCCAGGCGATGATCTTCTCAAGGCGTTCCTGACCTAGCTGAAGGGTACCACCTTCAGTGACGGTGCCGTCTTTGCCTTTTTTCTTCCAATGCGGCTCAAGGTTTTTACCTGTCGCGCCCTTGCGCAAAACGCCGTGACAGCCTGCGCACTGCTCAAAATAAAGCTGCTTAGAACGTTCAAAGGCTTCTTCGCTCAGTGTTGGACCTTCAGCAAATGCAGGTGCAGCTGCACTACCAAGCAACATCGCGAAGCCGGCCGCTAAAGCGTACCCTGACCCACGTCTCTTATTTTGTAACATTCTCAATCTCCAATGCTGGTGAGACGAGGTCACAGTGAATTGAACGGCCGCTGTCCTCCTTGACTAATGTTAAGCAAGAAAACTTAGAACCCCGCCCTGAAACATCACGCCTCAAAAAACCGCCGAAAACTCCCCATTTAGCCAAACTTGCGACAGAACGTCTCAACCGGGCTTTTCATTCAGTGGACAATAACCATGCGTTGAAACAGCCTTGAGCTGGAACTCGGCATTAAAACAGATAACGTATTGAAGTAATTGACTTTAATTTTATGAGCAGCTGTCGTGTGTGGCAGTCAAGGAGAATGACGAACGATCGTTCAGCTGATTCTTGCTTTTGAGACTCCAGTTTTGCGTACTTCCAAAAACAGGCCCACAGACTCGCACATAGTTTTCAACTTCGATCGAATTAAACGTTTATATTTTGCAGCGCTCTCTGATATATCTCTGGTGTGAGTGATTCTTTGAGCGTCACTTTTTGAGAGATAGTCGTTGTATTGAGGCGTTTTGAATGTTGGAGTTGGGGACCTGTTATTATCCTGAGCAATGGCCAGAAGCCATTTGGGCTGATGATGCGTATCAGATGGTTGAGCTTGGGTTGAAATGGGTACGTATTGCTGAGTTTTCGTGGGCTTTGGTTGAACCGGAGGAGGGGAAGTTCGATTGGGCTTGGTTGGACAGAGCTGTCAACGTGCTCGGTCAAGCAGGGCTGGATGTTGTTATGTGTACACCAACCGCAGCTCCTCCCAAATGGCTCATCGATAAGCATCCAGAAATTCTTCCCGTCGATGAAAACGGAGTAACACGAAAATTTGGAGCGAGGCGCCACTACTGCTTTTCAAACCCAATTTATCTTGAGTATGCGACAAAAATTGCGGAAGCATTTGCTCAAAGATATGGTCAGAATCCGTATGTCAAAGCCTGGCAGATTGACAATGAGTACGGGGATCACGACACAATTCATAGTTATTCGCCTGCAGCAAAGCGGGCCTTTGGCGAGTGGTTAGAACACCGTTATAGCTCAATCGAGCAGCTAAACGAGGCATGGGGAACATGCTTCTGGGGTATGAAATACTCCGCATTCTCTCAGATTGAGCTGCCGAACAATCTGGTGGAGGAGCCAAGCCCAACTCATTTGTTGGATTACTATCGCTTTTCCTCTGATCAGGTCGTTAAGTTCAATCGGGCTCAAGTAGATACCCTTCGGAAATTTGTTGGAAGCTCGCCAATCACGCATAACTTTATGGGCCACAATGCGGACTATGATCATTATGCCGTTGGTGCGGATATCGACTTTGCCTCTTGGGACAGCTACCCCATGGGTGCACTTGTCTACTCGCCGAAGGAAGATGCTGAGAAAGCAAAGCTTCTGCGGGTTGGTTTGCCAGATCAACCTGCGTTTAATCATGATCTGTATCGCCATGTTGGCAAAGGTAAAGCCTGGGTGATGGAGCAGCAACCCGGACCTGTGAACTGGGCGAAGCATAACCAATCTCCTCAGGATGGCATGATCCGCCTTTGGACGTGGCTGGCTTATGCGCACGGCATTGATGTTGTCTGTTACTTCCGTTGGCGCCAATCAAAATTCGCGCAAGAGCAGTTTCATACAGGTCTTCTCTTGCCGAACAATGAGCCCGATCAGGCTTTTAGTGAAGTGGCTCAAGTGGCGAACGAGTGCAAACTGCTGCCCGAAGCCGGTGAAAAGCAAAAAACACAGGTTGCGCTTGTCCTTGATTATCCATCTCGATGGGCAGCTCGTACCTTACCTCAGGGAGCTGACTACTCCAGCGCGAAAGTTGCGATGGATTGGTACGCAACACTCTCCAGGATGGGCGCGGATGTCGATATCATTGGCCCGCACTCCGATCTCAGTGATTACAAGCTGATCATCCTCCCGGATATGATCATAGATAATCCGAAATTTACTTCGCGATTAAATGAGGCAGCCGCCAAGGTCTTTCTGGGGCCGCGCTCTGGCAGTAAAACTGAACACATGCATGTTTCGGAGCCTTTGCCACCAGGCAGCCTCAAAGAGCTCATCAACCTTGATGTTGTGCGGGTGGAGTCTTTGCCTCGTTACAATCAAGATCAGTTTGTTTTCGAGGGGGAGCATGGAAATGTTACCAACTGGCGGGAGAGCATTAAGGCCTCTGAGGAGGTCTTAGGGCACTTCAGGTCCGATTATCGCGATGGGCATCCGGCATTGGTTGGTAATCAGAAATGCATCTATGCAGCGGCACACGTTGACGATGCTTTGCAGGAAAGAATAGCAGCTTATCTTGTGAAATGGGCGGACGTTGAGTTGCATGCAGGCCTACAAGAAGGTCTCCGTATTACGTGTCGCGGACAGCTTAAGTTTGCGTTCAACTTCACCAATGAAACCAAGTATCTGAATCTGCCGGAAGCGGCGGTGATCTATGTAGGGGCAGAGCACATATCGGCCTTTGGAGTTGTAATCTGGTCAGACAGTCCGATTGAGTGAGTAAGGTGATCAAAACATAAGTAGCTTTACATATAAAATTAAACGTTTATATTTTGAGTGGCCTTGCTCAGCTTCGGGGGGAGATCCATGGCAGGCGTAGATATCAAGCAGCTTTACAAAAGCTTCGGCAAGACAGAAGTGCTCACCGGGATCGATCTGAGTATCCGGGATGGAGAGTTCGTCAGCTTCCTTGGTCCGTCTGGATGCGGAAAGACGACGCTCCTGCGTTCCATTGCAGGGCTTGAAGAGGTGTCTGGTGGCTCTGTCAGGTTGGGAGAGCGTAACATAACGCAGTTGCCGCCTGCAAAGCGGGATATTGCGATGGTGTTTCAGAACTACGCGCTCTATCCGCACATGAACGTCTACAAGAACCTGTCTTTCGGTCTTTCCTTAAATGGTGTCCCTAAAGTGGAGATTGAAGAACGAGTACAGACTGCCGCACGAATTCTGCAAATTTCCGACCTTTTGAAACGCCGCCCAAGACAGCTTTCGGGTGGACAGCGTCAGCGCGTGGCTATTGGGCGTGCCATTGTCCGTGATCCTAAATTATTCCTCTTGGATGAGCCTCTGTCCAATCTGGATGCAGGTCTTAGAGTGAGCATGCGGGTGGAACTTGCCAGTCTTCACCGCCGTCTGGGTGTGACTATGATTTACGTCACGCATGATCAGGTAGAAGCAATGACGCTTTCTAGTCGTGTCGTTGTTCTGAACAAAGGAGTGGTGGCACAGTTCGGTACACCGCTTGAGTTGTTTTATGCTCCGCAAAACCTGTTTGTTGCCGGTTTCATCGGTTCACCCAAGATGAACATGATGAAAGTAAACGCCAATGCTATCAATGAGATGAGTATCGCACTCACATCAGAAAGCATTTCTGGCTCTATTTCGTTTCAGTTAAGTGCTCCCGTGCAACAAGTCCCCGAACAGCCTCACACTTTTGGTATTCGCCCAGAAAATGTGGGGCTGGTTGAGGAAGCCGAGTCTCATATGAGCGGCAACGTGGAACTGGTCGAACGATTGGGAACAGAAAGCCAGGTTCATGTTCGTTTGGACTCTGGTCAGGGGCTCACGGCCGTCACCAGAGGAACGCATCCGGTCAATATGGGCGACAGGGTCCATCTCAATTTTCCAGCAGAGCACTGCCATCTTTTTAGTCCTGAGGGGGAGGCCTATCCACGCAAGTTGGATGGGGAAACGCGTTCATTGATTGAACGTCAGGAGACTGCAGCACTTTGCATTGCATAGAAGGAGGAGAGGAATGAAAAAGCGTCTGAAACAATTAGCGATGGTGACAGCAGTTACCTCAATGGCTTTGGGAGGAGCCAGTGCTGCATTCGCAGAAGAGGTGCTCCGCTTTGCAACATGGAACAGCAGCGAGAACCTCGCTATTCTACAGGAAATCTCAAAGCGTTTTGAAGCTGCAAATCCCGGCGTAAAAGTGCAGGTAGAATCCTACGGTGATGGTTATGACAAGAAGCTCATTGCAGCATTCGGGGCCGGAAACCCACCTGATGTTATGTACATGTGGAACTACCCTAAATACTACAAGTCTCTGATGCCTCTTGACGAGTTGATGGCGCGTGATGCTGAGAGCATGGATCTTGAGGATATTCCTGCGGGCCTAATCAATACCACGCGGATAGAAGGCAAGGCCTACGGCATTCCTGCGGGCTTCACCACTCATGTCGTCTTCTACAACAAAGATATGTTTGAAGCTGCTGGTGTTGCCGAGCCAAAAACAGGATGGACTTGGTCAGATCTGCGTGAAAAAGCCGCGCAATTCCGCGACGAGGGCAGTAAGACCTATGGTTTTGCTGTGGAAGCCAAGCCAGATCCATATGACTATGAGCAGTTCTTCTGGTCCAACGGTACGCGCTTTATTGCGGAAGATGGCAGTTCAGTTGATGGATACATGAACAGTCCGGAAGCTGTCGAAGTGCTGACCATGTTTGCTGAAATGGCGAAAAACGAAGAGGCAACGGTTCTCGGCATTGGTGATAGCACCTCTGGCTCTGCACTCTTTAAAGGTAGCAAACTGGCCATGTTCCAGAGTGCGATGTGGTCCAAGGGGGGCATTGACAAAGCAGGCATAAACTATGGTGTTGCCATGTTACCTGCGTTTGGTGACAAGCCTGTTCATTCATCAATCGGCGCCTCTGCTATGTCCGTCGCGAAGGCGACGAAAAATCCTGAGCTGGCTTGGGAATTTGTTAAATTCTACGCCTCCCCAGAGGCCGTCAAGTTGCGTGAAAACGACTTACCAATCCGCACAAGTGTCGCTGAAGAGATGAACCTTACAGCTGACCCGATCTACAAGCCATTTTTTGAAATGCTGGCCCTTTCTGATCGGGAATCCAACGCGTTTCTCAAGCACAAAAACTGGAGCAAGATCCAGACTAATCTTGAACGTGCGATTGAGGCGACCATGATCGAAAAAGGTAACGCTAAGAAACACTTGGACAGTGCTGTCGCGCGCTCTAAGCGTCACCTGAAATAAGAATTGTTGGGGGAGGGAGAGATGTCTACATTGGTCGTGCAGGATGAAGCATCTGAGGAGCGGCATCGCTTCATCGAAAAGCTAACACCATATCTATTCATCTCTCCCTGGATCTTGGGCTTCCTGTTTTTCACATTGGGGCCGCTCATCTTCTCGTTCATCATGAGCTTTTATGACTGGCCTGTGGTGGGAGAGCGTACATTTGTTGGGCTACAGAATTACGAGGTGATGCTGACAGAAGATCCGCTGTTCTGGGACAGTCTCTGGATTACCGTCAAGTTCGGTCTGTTCTTCGTGCCATTTAATGTGATCCTTGGATTGTTGCTGGCTGTACTGCTCAATCAGAAAGTCTTTGGCACAGGCGTCTTTAGAACGATCTTCTATCTGCCCTCGGTAATCTCCGGCGTTGCGCTGGTAACCATCTGGGCGTGGATCTACAGCCACGAATACGGCATCCTGAACTTTCTGCTTGGATTGGCAGGTATCGAAGGGCCGAATTGGTTGGGGGATCCAAACTGGTCGCTGCTGGCTATCGTGATTGCATCTCTTTGGGGCCTGGGCGGCACCATGCTCATATTGCTGACTGGCCTGCAATCCATCCCGAAAGAACTTTACGAGGCGGCCAAAATGTCTGGTGTGCCAGCGTGGGCACGACTTATCTATATTACCATCCCAATGCTCTCACCCATGCTGCTTTTCACTGTGATCACGTCGATCATCTCAGCCTTTCAGCAACTCACAATTGCGCTGTTGCTTACCGGTGGTGGACCATTGGAGAGCACCTATTTCTTCGCCATGTACATTTACGACAATGCCTTCAAGTATTTCGAGATGGGTTTTGCTGCTGCAAACTCATGGGTCATGTTCCTGATCATTCTTGTCCTGTCCATGTTGGTCCTGAAATCATCTTCCGCGTGGGTTTACTATGAAGGGGAGATGAAGAACTCGGAGGCAGCTGATGACTAGAGCTCTCACATATGGCGCCCTGCTGTTTCTCTCAGCAATGTTCATCATACCGTTCTATTGGACATTCATCACGGCAGTAAAAAGCATTGGCGAGCTCTATCAGTTCCCGCCAGTCTTCTGGCCCGATGAGGTTATGTGGGATAATTTTGTCACCGCTTGGTTCAAGCAACCATTCGATGTCTATCTCAAGAATTCTGTGATTGTGGTGATCCTTTCCACCATCGGGCAATTGTTTTCCTGCTCTCTGGTAGCTTTCGGTTTTGCCCGCTTCAAGTTCAGAGGCCGAGATGCCATTTTCGTCCTGTTGCTCTCCACCATGATGATCCCGTGGGATGTGAAAATGATCCCGCTTTACATGGAGTTCAACATGCTCGGCTGGATCAACACACTCAAACCACTGATCGTTCCGGCCTACTTCGCAGATGCGTTCTTCGTGTTCCTGCTGCGCCAGTACATCATGACTGTACCCATCGAGATTGACGAAGCCGCCCGCATGGATGGCGCCAACTCCTGGCAAATCTATTGGCGTATTCATCTGCCGTTGATGATGCCTGCTCTGGTGTTGGTTGGCACGTTCCACTTCATGAACGCGTGGAACGACTATCTCGGTCCGCTGATCTATCTGAACGACCAATCCAAATATACACTCACGCTGGGCCTTTCCATGTTCAAAGGTCTGCATGAAACGGACATCACGTCCATCGCGGCCATTACTGTGGTTCTTTGCATCCCGCCGCTGATCCTGTTCTTTTTTGCGCAGCGCTACATCATGGACGGCTCAATCGGCTCCTCGGTGAAAGGATAAGGCATGACGCTATTTGACTTCGACCGCGTGCCATTCTCCCGCCACCAGCGCTTTACAACGCTCTCCATGATGTGCGGTCAGGATGATGAACAACGCTGCTATCTACGCTATGTCGCTGGTGGAGATGAGCGACCAAGCCTGGGCCGCTTGTGCAAGCTGGAGTTTCTGAGCAAGGATGGCACAGTACTCACCCCTCAGTTCACGCTGTCTCCACATCGTCTGGATGTTGATCTGTTCTCAAATGAGAGAAAGCAGGGATATGTCAGCTTCTGCATTGGTGAGGGAGAACTGCTACATATCAAAGGGCAGGGCGTCTTACTGAAGTTCACCTTGGAAGGCTCCCGCTATGATTACGCTTTCCAACACCCCAACGGAGACCAATGTATCGTTGCAGCAGGTGAAAACCTGCGCCTGACACCGTTCACAACAGCTGGTGATGCCGTTGTTGAAGGCAACTGGCGCCGCGATCATGCAGACAACGTTTCCCTGATCTTTTCTGGAGAGCAGTTTGAAGGTGGTATAATCCTTCACCGCCGCCTCTGTCCTGAAGTCGAGAAACAGTCCTTCGAAGAAGCTCAGGCAACATCTCGGCAAGCCTTTTTCAACTGGCATGGCAAGCAAGACCAAAGTGAAGCGGAGCAACTCGCCACCTACCTCCTTTGGGCAAACACTGTTCCTGCAGAAGGAGCGCTAACGCATCCGTCTACCTACATGTCCAAGAACCACATGATCAATATCTGGAGCTGGGACAACGCCTTTTCTGCAATCGGGCTTGCTGGTATCGATCCTGATCTGGCATTTAGTCAGTTCGCTGCAATTTTTGACTGGCAAGATGACAGCGGACTACTGCCAGATTTTGTGCACGATGCTGGCGCTTCCTTTGCATTCACAAAACCACCCGTCCACGGTTGGGCACTCCTGCACATCTTTGAAGCCTATCGTGATTGCTTTAACTCAGAGCAGCTCGTGTATCTCAGAGACAAGATGGAACGCCAGCTCAGCTATTGGCTCACGCATACACGCGCAAGTGAACAGGAGCTTCCCAGCTACTTTCACGGCAACGACAGTGGCTGGGACAACGCCAGTTTCTTCGATCACGGCGGTCCGGTCGTTGGACCAGACCTGCCAACATTCCTATGCCTGACAGCCACCTGCATTGCGCGGCTCTACCGCACATCAGAAGACCCGAATACCGCGAGTAAGTTTGATTATGTCAGCAAACAAATGAAAGACCTGATGATAAACCAGCTATGGAACGGCAAGACCTTCGACTTCCGCAAACCTGCTCAGCCAAACTTGGTCTTGCCAGACACTAGCCTAGCGCAGTTTATGCCTCTTCTGCTTGGCAGTGATCTGCCAAGAGAGATTGCAGGCAAACTCATAGAAAGGTTCAATACTCAGGGCTTTCTCACAGAATGGGGACCTGCTACTGAAAACCCGCAGAGCACGTATTATGAAGCCGATGGGTATTGGCGTGGGCCAATATGGGCTCCAACGACACTGCTGATCTTTGACGGTTTATGCCGGCAAGGCGAAATCCGGCTGGCTCACGAGCTGGCAAAGCGGTTCATGAAAACCTGCGAGGCCTCAGGAATGGCGGAAAACTTTGATGCCTTGACTGGAGCCGGTCTTCGCGACAAAGCCTTCGCTTGGACATCTGCCGTTTATCTTCGTTTTCAGAATGTGCTTTCTAAAGCGCAACTGACCCCAGCTTGAGTACCCTATGGCGCAAAGACCGACGATCAAAACAATTGCTAAGGAAACCGGGCTTTCAACGGCAACAGTATCGAAAGCACTAAATGCCTCACCGCAGGTGCGCCCACGCACACGTGACAAAGTACTGCAAGCGGCTAAAGAGCTGGGATACGAACTTAACATCAGTGGAGTTCAACTCCGGACTGGCAAGACCTATCAGATAGCCATGATCACAGTCATTGCATCACCTGATGATGACGAATGGGCAGGTGTTGGTTACACGCAGCTGATCAGCGGAATATCCCGTGCAATTGAGCATACGCCTTACAGAGTTGTGCAGCATCAGGTTGCCAGTTTTGATGATAGCTTTGAGGTTATAAAACGCATCATTCAAAACAAAAAAGCCGATGGAATCATCATCTCCGGGACGAGAGCAAATGATCCGCGCATCAGCTTCATGCAAGAGCAGGACTTTCCGTTTGTTACCTACGGAACCAGTGACGCCAGCGCACCCCATGCGTTTGTTGATACCGATAACCGCCGTATTGTGACGATCTGTGTTGAGCGTCTGCTCTCCAAAGGTCATCGCCGCATCGCGATGATCAATGCCAGAGAAGAGTTGAACTATACTCAAAACCGTATTGAGGCTTACAAAGCCGCACTGTCAAAGGCGGGCCAGACATGCGACCCTTCACTGCTTGCTTACGGGCGCCTGACACCGGCCTTCGGGCGAGAACAGCTTTTTGAAATGTCTATGTTTGATGAGCCGCCGACTGCCTACATCTGTGCCAATGAAGCAACCGCAATGGGGGTTCTGTCAGGCTTTCAGGTGCGTGGTATGGAACATGGCCGGGATGCTGTCGTTATTGCGACAGATGACCTGAACGTGTCGCAGTATTTCTCACCGCCAATTACAACATGTTATCTTCCGATATCAAAGCCGAGCGAAACGCTGGGCAAGTTCATGCTGGACTTAATTGGCGGTGAGGATCCTATCAATCTCCAAAAGCTGTTCGTACCAGACCTCATCGAGCGCGGCGCAGATACCTGTAACTTGGAGAGACAGTAAGGGCTCTTCAGCCGCTCCCATCTGCAATCAGAGCGACATTCTTATACCCTTGCTTTGCAAGCGCCTCTGCTCCGCGCCATGCGCGCAGGCCTGTGCGGCAGCAAAGGATGATACGGTGTGCCGCGGGGAAGTCGTGCTGGCCGAGTTCATCGGGGGCAAGGCGCAGTGCGGTATTGCAGACAGGTTGGGGGGCTTCCAATGCATCTCGAAGCTCAATCACTACGTCGTCCTGCCTCAGTTCACTAACTGAGATAAAGGGTGCATGCCAGTCCGGTTCTTTGGCGTTGAGAAACGAAAAGCCACCGAACTTAAATCCCTTAAAATCCACTGTGGTGAGACGACCCAATGGGCTGGGAGAAAAGTCCAGCAGCACCGCTAAAGTCATTTGTGCCTGTATGGCTCCGATGCTGCCGACCGAAGGGCCGAGGACACCCGCACTGGCGCAATTGGCAGAGTTGGTTGGTGGGGAGGGGAAGACAGCTCGCAGTGATGGCGCACCACCACAAAAACCTCCGAGATAACCGGAGGTTCCAAGCGCAGAGGCTGAGATAAGCGGCTTGCCTTGTCGGTAGCACTCATCTGAGAGCGTGTAAGAGGCTGCAAACGTATCTGCAGCATCCACGATGATATCTGCCTGAGCAATCAGTCCGCCCGCATTCGCAGGTTCCAGAGCAATGTTAAGGGCGTGTAGCTCCACCTCTGGGTTGTATCCATGTAACCGAGCTGCTGCGGCATAGGCCTTGCTCTCCCCCACATTTGCCGGTGAATACAAAGGCTGTCGATGCAGATTACTCTCTTCAATCACATCGGGATCAACAATCGTGATAATGCCCACACCGGCACCGGTAAGATATTGCAGGACAGGGCAGCCTAAACCGCCAGCACCAACAACGAGGACATGAGCGGATAGCAACCGCTCTTGCCCTGCGGTTCCAACTTCTGGCAAGAGCATCTGGCGATCATAACGTGTCATTGCTTACAAGCCTCCACCCATTCCTGAGTTCGGGCAATCGGATCGTGTGCCTGTAAAATGTCTGTCACCACTGCAGCGCTATCAGCACCAGCTTCAAACACACCGGCAAGTCGCTCCGGCGTTAACCCACCTATGGCAACAAGAGGCGTCTCGCCCACCATCTGTTTCCAGCGGCTGACACGCTCCAAACCTTGCGGTGCCCACTTCATTTTCTTCAGCTTGGTTGGATAGACCGGGCCCAGAGCGACATACTCGAGCTTGAAGGAGAGGGCGCGATCCAACTCGGCCTCATCATGGGTGGAAAGACCAAAGCGAACACCAGCCTTCTGGAGTGCAGCAAAGTCAGCACTGTCCATGTCTTCCTGTCCGAGATGAACGAAATCACAGCCAAGCTCTAACGCCAGCTCCCAATAGTCATTGATGATCAGTTGAACGCCATGTTGACGGCAATAGTCACGAGCCTGTGCAATTTGCAGACGAACAACCTGTTCAGGTTGGTCTTTGATCCGTAGTTGAACAAGCTTCACGCCCTGGGGGACAAGCTTTTCAATCCAGTCTGCGTCTCCGGCAATCAGATAAAACCGTTCCATCAGATCAACTCCGCCATGCCAAGGGTTGGGGTAGAGGGAACCGCCATGTCGCGTGGGTCCATAGGGTCTGCGATGTATCCATTCCGCCCTGCTTCAATTGCCTGTGCCATGGCCTGCGCCATCAAAACCGGGTCACCCGCTTTGGCAACTGCGGTGTTGAGTAGAACAGCATCCATGCCAAGCTCCATTGCACGCGCGGCGTCAGAGGGGCGCCCAATACCAGCATCCACGATCAAGGGTACATCCGGAAAATGCGCCCGCATGGCCCGCAAGGCCTCAGGATTTCGCAGGCCCTGACCAGACCCGATGGGAGCCCCCCATGGCATCAGCAGTTCGCATCCGGCTTCCAACAGCTTTTCGCCAACCACAAGATCATCAGTTGTGTATGGAAACACCTTGAAACCATCTGCACAGAGAAGCCTCGCAGCTTCGACCAACCCAAACACATCGGGCTGTAAGGTGTCTGAGTTGCCGATAACCTCTAGCTTGATCCAGTCAGTTCCAAATAACTCGCGAGCCATCTGTGCAGTAACAACGGCTTCTTGCACGCTATGGCACCCAGCGGTGTTGGGCAGAATTTTACAGCCACTATCTTTCAATAGCCCCCAGAAACCAGCCCCAGAACCGTCAGCGGTTTCGCGCCGCAAAGAGACCGTGATGATCTCTGCTCTGCTGGTCTCAATTGCTTTTTGCAATACTGCAGGAGAGGGATATTGCGCTGTCCCGAGCAACAGCCGGGAACTGATGTCTGTACCATAAAGCTGCATGTTACCCTCCCTGCATAGGCGCAAGAACTTCCAATCTATCGCCTTCTGAAAGGGATGTCTTAGGGTAGTCCTCACGAGGAACAAAACGGCCGTTCAAAGCCGTCGCAACAGCGGGGCTGGTGAACTCTAGCTCCGTAAGAGCATCCTCCAACGTTTCGTTGGAGACCTCGCGTGGTTCCGCATTCACGATGATCTTCATGCGAAAGTCTCCTTCAAAAGATGTTGTGCTGCTTGCTGTGCCAGTGCTGGTGCAAGCAGAAAGCCGTGGCGGTAAAGCCCGTTGAGGTGAAGAGACCCGTCATGCTCGACCAGTCGAGGCAAGTTGTCTGGAAACGCTGGACGCAATCCCGCTCCAATTTCCACCACACTGGCCTCGGCAAAGGCAGGGTGAATGGCAAAGGCTGCACTCAGCATTTCTGTAAGGGAGCGAAGAGTAGGAGGACGGTCAGAGTTACTCTCCACCATGGTCCCGCCAATCATGAACAAACCATCAGCCCGCGGCACCAGATAAAGCGGCATACGTGGGTGTAAGAGCCGGATGACACGGGAAAGCTGAACCTCAGGACAATGCAAAATCGCCATCTCACCGCGCACAGCCCGCAAGTCAGGAAGGCTGGATGCGGTTGCTGTGCAATTGAGATTGACCCGCTCAGGCGCAGTTCTTCCATAATGGATCTCTACCCCAAGCTCCTGAACAGCCCCTGTCAGGTCAGCCAGTGCCTGCCGTGGATCAAGATGAGCTTCCTCTTTGAAAAACAGCCCGCGCTCAAAGCGTCCAGCCAATGCTGGCTCCAGATCTGAGATCGCTTGACCGTTCACCTCGCTAAAGTGTGAGGTCCGCCGTGCAAAGCGGGTCAGCTCGGCCTGATCGCGCGGCGGAGTAACCACCAGCGTTCCGTGCCGGGTCACAGGCGTTACCTGAGACCACCAATCAGCGGCCTGCACCCCACGTGTAACAACGTCTTCTTCTGCGCTTTCACGCTCGCAATACGGAGCAAGCATGCCGCCGGCAAACCGTGCGACACTGCTTTCGCCCGGTTTAGCGGATTTTTCAAAGATAGTGACGGATGCACCGCGCTTTGCCAGCTCATAGGCGGAAGCCAGCCCCGCAAGGCCAGCTCCTGCAATCGTAATCACTGCTCTGTTCCTTCAAGTGGCAGATACAGCTTGCCACCTTCCCGGAACTTGGCTGCCATGGCCTCCATACCTTCCTTCTGTGCTTCCGCACGGATGTCATGGGAGATCCGCATGGAGCAGAACTTCGGTCCGCACATAGAACAGAAATGAGCCACTTTATGCGCGTCTTTTGGCAGCGTTTCATCATGGAACTCTCGCGCAGTGTCTGGGTCGAGAGAAAGGTTGAACTGATCCTCCCAGCGGAACTCAAAGCGTGCACGGGACAAGGCATCATCCCGCCGCTGGGCACCCGGCAATCCTTTCGCAAGATCAGCCGCGTGAGCTGCAATCTTATAGGTGATCACACCGGTTTTCACATCATCCCGGTCCGGCAATCCCAGATGCTCTTTTGGTGTCACATAGCAAAGCATGGCACAGCCAAACCACCCGATCATCGCAGCACCAATGCCGGAAGTGATGTGGTCGTAGCCAGGAGCGATATCCGTGGTGAGAGGGCCAAGCGTGTAAAACGGTGCCTCATGGCAGCATTCCAGCTGCTTATCCATGTTCTCTTTGATCTTGTGCATGGCCACATGACCCGGGCCTTCAATCATCACCTGACAATCCTTGGCCCATGCAATCTTGGTCAGCTCCCCAAGCGTCTCCAGCTCGGCAAACTGGGCTTCATCATTTGCATCTGCAATGGAACCCGGACGCAATCCATCACCAAGAGAAAACGCCACATCGTACTGGCGGCAAATATCGCAGATCTCGTCAAAGTACTCATAGAGGAAGCTGTCTTTGTGATGATGCAGACACCACTTCGCCATGATGGAACCACCACGGGAGACAATCCCCGTCACGCGATTAACGGTCATCGGCACCATGTGCAGGCGCACTCCAGCATGGATGGTGAAGTAATCAACCCCTTGCTCTGCCTGCTCAATCAACGTGTCGCGGAAGATTTCCCAAGTCAGATCCTCCGCAACTCCATTCACCTTCTCAAGTGCCTGATAAAGCGGGACGGTCCCAATCGGTACAGGGCTGTTGCGGATGATCCATTCACGGGTGTTGTGAATGTTACGACCGGTAGACAGATCCATCACCGTGTCAGCGCCCCAGCGGATCGACCACACCATCTTGTCGACTTCCTCTTCCATAGAGGAGGTAACGGCAGATGTACCCATATTGGCGTTGATCTTGACCAGAAAGTTCCGCCCGATGATCATCGGCTCACTCTCAGGGTGGTTGATGTTTGACGGAATGATCGCGCGGCCAGTAGCCACCTCATCACGTACAAACTCTGGTGTTACATAATCTGGAATGCTCGCACCCCAGTCGTTGCCACACCGCTCTTCTGCAACCGCTTCCCGCAACTGGTTTTCGCGGATGGCAATGAACTCCATCTCCGGTGTGATAATGCCAGCGCGGGCATAGGCCAGCTGGGTGACGGCTTTTCCGTCCTTTCCGCGCAAGGGGCGAGGCTTCACCGGAAACTCAGGAACAAGTCGGTCGCCTTTCACAAAACCATTGTCTTCAGGCTTAATCTCACGGCCATCATACTCCTCGGTGTCACCGCGCGCCTCGATCCACTTGCGCCGTAGAGCAGGCAAACCTTCAGAAATATTCGTTGTTGCCGTAGGGTCTGTGTATGGGCCGGAACTATCATAGACTGGCAGTGGTGGTTCACCTGCTGTCGGGTGAACGCTGATTTCGCGCATGGGCACAAGCACGTCTTCGTGCAAGCTGCCACGAACATAGATTTTGCGCGCTGCTGGCAAAGCGCCTGTGGTGATGGATGGGTTCGGCGTCGTCATAATGGTGCTCCTCAAGTTCATAACTCGAAAAAGACACCAGATGAGTTTTGGCTGGGAAACGGCAGAAAGAACTTCTGCTGCTAAGATCGCGGTTGTTACACTAGCCTTACAAACAGGCCCCGCGACCCGTGCTTCCTACGCCAGTATCAACTGGGTCAGGTTCTAAGGGTCGCGTCGCCGAGCTTGCGCTCTGTCAGCCTCTCAGTCTCCTTGGTGAGACTCCCCTGCATACATGATTTTGCTAGAACGATTATGAACTAGTGTCAAGGCAGGTTCGGTTCAGGTGAGGTTCAGAAATCTTTTGTAAATTGGATTTTATGAGAGGGGAGTTGCTGACACTTATTGGATTTTGCGGTTTGCGTTCCTATCTCTCATCTAAGAATTTCACATCTGGATATCGCGAAAAATAATATCAACGAATGCCTGAAAACTATTCTCTCCCATCCGTTTTAGCTGGCCCAATCTTGCGTCGACTGGAAACCTCACGTTTAACATTCTGGCTCGCAGTGCGCGCTCCGGCGGATGTGAAACTGGATTTGCTCCCACAAGGCCGTGAGCCGCAAACCTACGAGCTGACGAAAGCGCAAACTGAGGTAAACCTGATCTCAGCAGGGGTACATCTCCATTACCTCCTGATCGATCTGCCTCTCCAAAGCCCTCTACCGCATGACACTTGGATCAGTTACCGCCTTGCTCTGCGTATGGAGGATGATGAGGAGGCTGGGTGGCAGGATCATTCCGTATGGGCTCCTGATCTCTGCTATGAAAATCAGGAACTCCCAGGCTTTCTGCTAAGCTCAAAAGTTTCCTCACTCCTGCACGGGTCTTGCCGCAAACCACATCACGAATCCGGCGATGGTCTGGTCGCAGCTGATCTGTTTCTGGCAAAGCATATCAGAGCTGAGAAGGGCACCAAAGTTGATAAGGAAAAATGGCCAGCTGCCCTCGTGATGAGTGGCGATCAGATTTACTCAGATGATGTTGCTGGCCCCATGTTGCGAGCTATCCATGTGCTCATCGAAAAACTCGGCATCACTGAGGAACAGCTGGTGGGCTTGGAAAGCAAAGTGCCTGCAAAGGCATCAGATTTCTACCAGCACGGCGACACCTACTACCGCCGCGAAAAATTTCTCCCAAGTCTGGAGAAAAACCGAAAGCTCTGGCTTGTCTTGTTCGGTGGCGTAGAAAAACCGATCTTCACTGCTGATCATGCCCATAACCATCTGATCACACTTGCTGAATTCTTGGCAATGTACCTCCTCGTCTGGTCTCCGGCGCTATGGGAACTGGTTGAGACAGATGTCCCCGAAGGACTGACACCAGAAGAAGCAGCGCTCTATGAGAGCGAACAGAAAATCCTGAAGGAGTTTGTTGCGGGTCTCAGCCAGGTGCGCCGCCTGTTTGCCCATCTTCCGGTTGCGATGATCTTTGATGACCACGATGTCACTGATGACTGGAACCTCAACCGTGATTGGGAAGAGACCGCCTACGGCCATCCGTTCTCCCGACGGATCATTGGCAATGCCTTGTGTGCCTATATGCTCAATCAGGGGTGGGGCAACCGACCTGAAGCGTTCTCAGGTGGAACACTTGAAGCGATGACGCGAGCTGTCACGGTGCCCGGCACAAATAGCTACGATGAGTTTCTGGATCATCTCTTCGCCTTTGAAAACTGGGACTATCACTGGGAACTAGACCCACCACTGCTGGTGCTGGATACGCGCACACGTCGATGGAGATCTGAGCGGGCAGGGTATCTACCCTCGGGTCTTCTGGACTGGGAAGCGGTCACAGATTTACAACGATCTCTGCGCGGAAAAGACGCCGTGCTACTCGTCTCCGCAGCTCCGATCTTTGGCGTAAAGCTGATCGAAACGCTGCAGAAGCTGCTCACGTTCATGGGCAAGCCGCTCATGGTGGATGCGGAATACTGGATGGCACATCCGGGAACGGCAGATGGCATTTTGAACGTGTTCCGCCACCGCAAAACGCCAGATCGCTTTACGATCCTTTCCGGTGATGTGCACTACTCCTTTGTTTACGATGTCGAGTTGCGCGGACACTCTCGTGGGCCTGACATCTGGCAAATCTGCAGCAGTGGCATCAAAAACGAGTTCCCGACCAAGCTGCTTGATAAACTCGACCATCTGAACCGCTGGCTCTATGCGCCTCGCTCCCCCTTGAACTGGCTCACCAGACGGCGCGGCATGAAGGTTATTCCGCGCAAACCTGTGGGCACGCATCATGGCCGACGCTTGTTGAATGCAAGTGGCATTGGATTAGTTGAGTTTGATGAACACGGTGGCCCAGATCAAATCAGCCAGTTGCTGCCTGATGGACGTCAGGTCGTCTTTGTACGCCGCGAAGAAGAAGCACGCTGGGATTGATCAAGAAAAAACTAGGTCCAAAACAATACCTGTGGCCTGCAATTGTCACAGGTAACTGCTAGAAATCTATTGGGATTACGCAAGTTGCGGGTCTTTTCTAATATATCATTGCCATATCGTGAGTTGTTGGTATGCTATTGGTATCAGGGAGAGTCTCGTGTCCAGCATATCCAAAAAAGTGGGGTTTCCAGAACATTCCAATCCGCAGGAGTGGCGTGAAACCGAGCAAAGATCTTCACGTTATGCAGGCTTGGAAACATGGGGGACTGACGAAGTCCTCAAAGCCTTGCTGGGTGGTCAAATGCAAGCCCTCAACGCTGTTTGGTCTGCGTTGGGAGAGCTGGAAGCCGCAGTTGATGCAGCTGCCCAAAGACTACAGGGAACCGAAGGTCGACTTGTGTACGTCGGCGCAGGGACCTCAGGCAGACTGGGCGTTCTGGATGGCATTGAACTCATCCCTACATTTGGCTGGCCAGAGCATCGCCTGATCTATGGTCTGGCAGGCGGTGAAGCTGGATTGTTACGCCCGCAGGAAGGCGCTGAGGACAGCGAAGAAGCAGGCCGTGCTTTCATTTTGGAGAATAATGTCAGCGCTTCTGATGTCGTTTTAGGTGTTGCAGCAAGCGGCACCACACCTTTTACCCGCTCTGCCATTCAAACCGCCAGAGGCGCGGGGGCTTTGACCATATCACTGGCGAACAATCCACAAAGCCCGTTACTGGCCGATGCTGAGCATGAAATCCTGTTAAGGACGGGTCCTGAAGTATTGGCAGGATCAACCAGACTATCCGCAGGTACCAGCCAAAAAGCGGCGCTCAACCTGTTCTCTACGGCGCTTATGGTGCGGTTGAAGAAGGTATATCGTGGCTACATGGTGGATATGCAGCTGACCAACATCAAGCTTGATCAGCGCGCCAAAGACATGGTGGTCTCACTCACCGCTTGCTCTCAGGAGAAAGCCGCTGCGGCCCTGCATGAAAGCGGAAGCCAGATTAAACTGGCTGTCTTGCTGGTGCTGGGAGCAACAAAACAACAGGCCACCAATGTATTGAATGAAACTCAGGGAGATTTGGGAGAATCTCTTCGGGTGCTTGGGTTACATCAACCTGATTGATTTATGCGCGCATTGCGATCCGCTTAGATCGTAATGCGCCAACAGGAATATTCGCCCGCTGGGGGGGGCAGGCGAGTTGCGATACCGACGGTTTTTCAAGGCGGTATTCGATTATTTGTTATGGGAGGAAATAATGAAACACTATTTGTCATCAGGCATTGCTGCATCCCTGCTTTTGGGCTCCGCATCCTTTGCTTTTGCTGCTTCAGAACTGACAATTGAGAGCTGGCGTAACGACGACTTGAGCATCTGGCAGGAAACCATTCTGCCTGCGTTTATGAAGGCGCATCCAGAGGTCAAAATCAGATTCTCGCCAACAGCTCCAACGCAATACAACGCTGCACTGAATGCAAAGCTGGAAGGTGGAACCGCTGGTGATCTGATCACATGCCGTCCGTTTGATGGGTCGCTGGATCTTTACAGCAAAGGTTACCTGAAGAACCTGCAGGGCATGGCAACCCTCGACAACTTCCCGGATTCAGCAAAAGGGGCGTGGAGCACAGATGATGGCAGCGCAACCTTCTGTGTGCCAATGGCCGCTGTGATCCACGGCTTCATCTACAACAAGGATGCTTTTGCTGAAGTCGGTGTTGAACCACCGAAAACTCAAGCAGAGTTCATTGCTGTTCTCGACAAGATCAAGGAAGACGGCAATTACATCCCAATGGCGATGGGCACGTTGGATCAGTGGGAATCCGCTGCAATGGGCTATCAGAATATTGGGCCAATGTACTGGAAAGGTGAGGAAGGTCGTAAGGCAGTCGTTGCTGGCACCGGCAAGTTGACGGATGATGGCTGGGTAAAGCCGTTTGAAGTGCTGGCAAGCTGGGGGCCGTACCTTGGGGATGGCTATGAAGCTCAATCCTATCCGGATAGCCAAACCCTGTTCACACTGGGCCGCGCTGCAATCTATCCATCAGGCTCTTGGGAAATTGCAGGCTTCAACCGCGATTCAGACTTCGAGCTTGGCGCCTTCCGTCCACCTCTGCCAGCAGAGGGTGACAGCTGCTACATCTCAGACCACACTGACATCGGCATTGGCCTGAATGCAGCCTCGTCAAATTCTGAAGCTGCCATGAAGTTCCTTGAGTGGATGGGCACCAAAGAGTTTGCAGAACTCTATTCCAACGCTGTGCCGGGCTTCTTCTCTTTGTCCAAGCATGAGATCTCGCTCACTGATCCATTGGCGGACGAGTTCATCTCCTGGCGTAAAGACTGTCAGTCCACCAACCGCTCTGCGGCACAGATCGTTTCTCGCGGTACTCCAAACCTCTGGAACGAAATGTGGGTCGTGTCTGCAAACGTCATCAATGGCAAGCAGACACCTGCGGACGCAGCGAACCAGCTTCAGAAGGGGCTGAGCGCCTGGTACGAACCTCAGATGGATTAAGCCATCTCTCTGACTGAATACAAAACAGCAGATGTGCGGACTGACCCGCGCATCTGCATTGCAATGAGAGATGATGGAATTGGAACAGGACCTTATGGTCAGTGAGCGGAAGAAGAAGCCGCTCCGCTGGCATGTACTTGTCTTTTTGGCACCGGCAGTCATCATTTACACGATGATCATGATCCTGCCGCTGGCCGAAACCCTGCGCTTTTCGTTCTTCCAAAGGGATACGACCACGCAAGTGATCTCGTTTGTCGGCTTGGAAAACTACATCAAGCTGTTCTTCGATCCGTACTGGGTCAAGCCGTTCCTCAATTCGCTTTGGAACAACTGCTATTTCTTCCTGATCCATATGCTGGTGCAAAATCCGATTGGTGTCCTGATTGCGGCTTTGCTCTCCATGGTGCATCTGCCGGGCAAGAAGTTTTATCGCACAGCCATCTTCATGCCGACCCTTCTGTCCTTCGTAGTCGTCGGGTTCGTCTGGAAGCTCATGCTCTCCCCGCTATGGGGCGTTTCCAAAGGTCTGATGAAGTCTGTCGGGGTTGGCAGTTGGTATCTACCGTTCCTTGGTAAAGAGGAAACAGCGCTGACTACACTTTCTCTCATCTCTGTCTGGCAGTTCATCGGCATTCCAATGATGCTGATTTATGCTGCGCTTCTCTCCATTCCTGATGAGGTGATTGAAGCAGCTGAATGTGATGGCGTGACCGGCATTTCCCAGTTCTTCAAGATCAAGCTGGTCCTGATCCTGCCAACCATCGGCATCATTTCCATCTTAACCTTCGTAGGCAACTTCAACGCATTTGACTTGATCTACACCACGCAGGGGCCGCTTGCGGGGCCAAACTTCTCGACAGACCTGCTGGGCACGATCTTGTATCGAACGTTCTACGGGCAACAGTTGCAACCCGGTGACCCCAACATGGGTGCCGCCATTGCGACGGTGATGTTCTTCATCATCCTGATGGGTGTTGCTGTCTATCTCTTCTTTATTCAGCGCAAGCTGACCCGCTACGAGATGTGAGGCGCAAATGGCTATTTCTCGTGCAAGACGAAACCGAATGGCAGAACTGGGAGCGCATGTAATCCTGCTCACGTTTGCAGTGATCGCGCTTTTCCCTGTTCTTCTCATTCTCATCAATTCGCTCAAAACCAAAAAAGCAATCTTCCGCAAGCCCTTGGAACTCCCAACCTCCGAAACACTGGATCTGGTTGGGTATTCAACAGTGCTGCAGCAAGGCAACTTCCCGTTATATTTCTGGAACTCGCTGTTCGTGACCGGCGCGAGCTTGTGTCTCATTCTCCTGTTTGGGGCAATGGCAGCTTTTGCGCTCAGTGAATACAAGTTCCGCGGTAATCGCCTCATGGGTCTTTATATGGCGCTGGGCATTATGATCCCAATCCGTTTGGGAACTGTCGGAATTCTCCGCCTGATGGTCGCAACAGATCTCGTGAACACGCATTGGGCACTCATACTGGTCTACACAGCGCAAGGCCTGCCACTGGCGATCTTCATTCTCTCCGAGTTCATGTCGATAGTGTCATCAGACCTCAAATCTGCTGGCCGCATTGATGGCCTTTCGGAATACTCAATCTTCTTACGCCTCGTACTGCCTCTCATCAGACCCGCAATGGCAACAGTGGCTGTTTTCTCTATGATCCCGATTTGGAATGATCTCTGGTTCCCACTCGTTCTGGCCCCCGCAGAGCACACCAAAACACTCACACTGGGCGCTCAGGTGTTCGTTGGGCAATACTCCAACAACTGGAACGCAATTCTCGCGGCTATGGCGCTGGCAGTCATTCCAGTCCTCATTCTCTACACGCTCTTTTCACGCCAACTTATTCGGGGCCTAACATCTGGAGCAGTCAAATGAGTAACAAACCTATCCGCGTGCTCGTGGCTGGCCTAGGAAACATGGGCAAGTCCCATGCTCTGGCGTATGAGACCAATTCGGGATTTGAGATCGTAGGGCTGGTCAATCGATCACCGGTGGAATTGCCTGAAGAGTTGAGTGGCTACACTATCCAATCTGATTTTGCGCAGGCTCTGGTCGAAACCAAACCCGATCTTGTGTCCATCTGCACTTATTCAGACAGCCATGCTGAATATGCAGTCATGGCGATGGAAGCAGGGGCGGATGTGTTTGTAGAAAAGCCACTGGCAACCACTCTGGAAGATGCTCAAAGTGTCGTGGAAACTGCTCGCAAGCTGGGATGTAAACTGGTGGTTGGTTATATCCTGCGCCATCACCCATCATGGACAACCCTCATAGAGCAGTCGCGTAAACTGGGCGGGCCTTACGTCTTCCGCATGAACCTCAACCAGCAGTCCAGCGGCGCAACATGGCAAACCCACAAACAACTGATGCAAACCACATCACCGATTGTCGACTGCGGCGTCCACTACATCGACGTCATGTGTCAGATCACCGACGCCAAGCCGGTCGAAGTGCGTGGCATGGGCGTGCGCCTGAGTGATGAACTGCCCGAGGATATGTACAATTACGGCCATTTGCAAGTCCAGTTCGAGGATGGCTCCGTCGGTTGGTACGAGGCAGGGTGGGGCCCGATGATGTCGGAAACTGCGTTCTTCGTAAAAGATGTCGTCTCGAAAAATGGCAGCGTCTCGATTGTTATGGAAGGCGAGGCCCGTTCGGACGATATCGATATGCACACCAAAACCTCCACCATCCGGGTTCATTACGGCGAAACGGATGCGAACGGCGAGTTTACACGCAAAGACGATGTACTCAGCATGGATGGTGAACCGGGGCATCAGGCCCTGTGTGATCGCGAGCAAGCCTTTGTGCTCACAGCTATCCGTGAAGGGCTGAATTTAGAAGATCACATGAATGCAGCGGTAAATTCTCTGGCTGTCGTATTGGCGGCAGATCAGGCTGTGCGCACAGGCACAGCTCAGAAACTGGACTTGTAATATGGCTAACTTGAAAATCTCATCCCTCTACAAGTCTTTCGGTGCTGAGAATGTGCTGGATGGTATCAACCTTGATATCCAATCCGGTGAATTCCTCGTCTTGCTCGGGCCATCCGGCTGCGGAAAATCCACACTCCTGCGCATCATGGCAGGGCTGGAAGACGAAAGCGCGGGCGATATCGCCATTGAAGGCAAGTCCATCGCACACCTACCGCCATCGAAGCGTGAGATCGCCATGGTCTTCCAGACCTACGCGCTTTATCCGCATTTGAGTGTGCGAGGAAACATGGAGCTGGTCCTAAAGCAGGCAAGGTACTCAAAGGCAGAAATCAAGGATCGCGTTGCTGAAAGTGCACGTGCGCTGGAGCTGGACGCCTTGATGGACCGAAAGCCCTCTCAGCTCTCAGGTGGACAACGCCAACGTGTTGCAATTGGCCGTGCGATTGTGAGAGATCCCAAAATTTTCCTGTTTGATGAACCTCTCTCAAATCTGGATGCAGCATTGCGTGGGCAAGTGCGGTTGGAAATCGCGCGCCTTCATCAACGCCTGTCAGCAACCATGGTGTATGTGACCCATGATCAGGTCGAGGCTATGACACTGGCAGATCGTATTGTGGTTCTGAATGACGGCAAGATCCAGCAGGTCGGCACACCGCGAGACCTTTATGAGCGTCCAGCAAACCTGTTCGTGGCCAGTTTCATCGGTTCGCCCAATATGAATTTTTTGCAGCTGGAAAAACTGAGCGAAAACAGTGCGCAGCTTAAGGATAGGACGCTACTCCCTATCTCCAACAAGGCCTCGGTCATCCCGACAAATGTCACACTCGGTATCCGTCCGTCTCACGGTATTTTGCACGATGAAGCAGGGGAGAGCTATCTGAAGGCAGAAGTCTTACTGGAAGAGTATCTGGGGGACACCACTTACGTGCATGTTGAGTTGGAAACTGGCGAGCAAATGGTTGTTCGCGAAGACCCGGAGATAACGCGCCGAACTGGTGACCAGGTCTACGTGGAGCTGACATTGTCGGGCGTACATCTCTTCAATGCTGATACGGGCAAGCGGATGGACGTCAGCATTTCTGAACAGGAAACTGCTTAGGGCTTAAACTGAGGGAACATGCAGATTTCCCTCAGCTCTCATCAATCTGCGGTTTGTAGTCAAACTCGATAAACTGCAGAAACTTGCGCAAGATATCGGTTTCATAGTTCTTTTTGTAAATTGCGCAAAGGTCTGCCGGAATGTCTTCCTTCAAGCGAATGAAACGCACATTCTTGGATTTCTGACTACGAAAACAGTCGCTAACCAAAGCAATCGCCTGACCGGAAGCAACCAGCGCCAACAAAGTACTCGGCTCCTGAACCTCAAAAGCGGCTTTGGGATAGAAGCCCTGATCCTTACATCTTGCAATCAAAAATGGTGTCGAGTTGGACATGCTTCGGTCCAAAACAGCCATTTCCTCATCTTTTAGCTCTTCCAGTCCCACCACCCTGCGATCCTTGAGAGGGTGCGTGCTAGGCACTGCCAGAGTAAGGTTTTCTCTCACCAATACTTTTGAGTTTAAAGCTGGCTCATTGAGTGTATCGCCATAGCGGCAGATACCCAGATCAATGATGCCGCCATCCAGCGCTTCCTTCTGTTGATTGGGCGCCAACTCGGTAAAATTCAGAGAACAATCTGGATGCTTGCTCTTGAAATCCGAGAGCAGGTTCGCAAATCCATCCAGAAAGGCGCTGCTCACCATCCCGATGCTGAGGGTCGAGTTTTCCGCACGTCCCTGCCGCTGGGTGTTGGTGATGGCGTAATCCAACGTATTGAAAATCTGCTCGCACTCACGTTTCAACACGCGTCCCGCAGCAGTCAGAGAAACATTTCGTGAGTCACGCTGAAAGAGAGAGAGACCCAGGGCAACCTCCAACTCTTTGATTTGTATGGACATAGGTGACTTAGAAATATGCAGCTCTTCCGCCGCACGCCCAAAGTGTCCACTTACTGACACTTGATGGAAGTAACGCAGCATTCGCAAAGTAATGCGGCCTGATGTGATTAGATCGTGCATGAACTTGTTTTGTTATTCTTATTTTGTTCTAGGTTGTAGCTCTTAAAGTTCTACTATTTTTATTCTATATGTTCTGTAAGAACTATAATCTACGAAATAATCCGTATGTGGCGTGGTTTTCTACGTAATATTTTCTAGTTTGTTTCGAACTTCGAAACGATTGATATATTTAAAAAACTTAATAATTGCCTCTTAGGCAACTAGGTTGCCCTCACCAAAGGGAATTAAATAAAAGGTGAGGCAAACTATGCAATCGGGTCAGTTCACATTCGCACCTACGCAAGGTGAGTGTACTGCGCCTGTCGTATGCCGCACGTTCACAGAGACTGATGGCTCATACTCGCGAACTCCCACCGTGTGTATATCCTCAGCACTGACAATTCCTGATGAAGCACTAGAAGGTTCTACAATCGCAGGTGTTTTGCATTGTTTTTCAATGACAAAACATTTGTTGGATGCGGGTGGCCATCTCAACTGTCCACGTGAAGGTGGGTACGGTTAGTCGCCTTCCGGCGCTTCAAATTTCTCCCCAACCATAATCAACAACTTACCTCAGAGCCTCTGGGAGGAGCTCATAATGTTCGCAACAGGTTTTCTTGGCATCGCTACACTGATTGTTATTGCTGTATTGGTTTCAACCAATCGCAAGGCGATCAATCTCCGCACCGTAGGTGGTGCGCTGGCTCTACAGATTGGTATCGGCGCTTTCGTGCTCTACGTTCCAGCTGGCCGTGCTATTCTTCATGCAATGTCAAAGGGCATTTCCGGTGTGATCGACAGTGGTCGTTCCGGCGTTAACTTCCTTTTCGGCAACCTCACCAACGGTTCACTTTCTGAAACTGTTGGCTTCGTGTTTGCCTTCAACGTGCTTTGCCTCGTTATTTTCTTCTCCGCTCTGATTGCAGTTCTGTACCACCTCGGTGTTATGCAGGTCGTCATTCGTGTCATCGGCGGTGGCATGGCAAGACTACTCGGTACATCTCAGGCAGAATCCATGTCTGCGGTTTCCAACGTTTTTGTTGGTCAGACAGAAGCTCCACTGGTTGTGAAGCCTTACATGCCTAAGATGTCTGATAGTGAGTTCTTCGCTATCATGTGCGGTGGTATGGCGTCTGTTGCTGGTACCGTTCTCGGCGGCTACGCGCTGATGGGTGTTAAGATCGAATTCCTGCTCGCTGCATCCTTCATGGCTGCACCAGGTGGTCTTCTCTTCGCAAAACTCATTATGCCTGAAACCAAAGAAGTGAACTACACAGTAGACACAAGCGCTGACTTTGGTGACGAAAAGCCAGAAAACGTGCTGGCTGCTGCTGGTCAGGGCGCAATGAATGGTCTTCAGCTTGCTGGCGCGATCGGTGCAAACCTTGTTGCAATGATCGGTCTCATCACTCTGGTGAACCTGATCCTCGGCAGTGTTGGTGATCTGGCAGGCTTCAGCTTGTCTCTGGAAATGATCCTCGGCTGGATCTTCGCTCCAATCGCTTACCTGCTGGGTGTTCCAATGGCTGACATCGGTGTTGCAGGTTCTCTGATCGGTAAAAAACTGGTCGTCAACGAATTCGTGGCGTATCTCGACCTGAAGAACTACCTCGTAGATGCCACTGCAATCGACATGGGCCTGCCTGTCATTCAGGAAAAGACCAAGGCAATCGTTTCCTTTGCTCTCTGCGGCTTCGCGAACATCTCTTCCATGGGCATTCTCATTGGTGGTCTGGGTGTTCTGGCTCCAAACCGCATGAACTTCATCGCGAAGTACGGTCCTCGCACTCTGTTGGCAGCAACCTGCTCCAACCTCATGAGCGCAGCGATCGCAGGTATCTTTATCTCCTTGGCAATGTAAGAGAGTTTTCTTCCTTAATCTCTGAATTGCCTGCGACGGGGGGAGCTTTGCTCCCCCCGTTTCTATTTGTTTTAGAAAGACAGGCCGCGCTACGTTGGGGGTGAACGCTTGCCTGCATCACAGGAATGAAGCGTTAGCTGCTAACGCCTTCTTCGATAACTTCTCGTGAGCCTTGCGGAGGCATTTCCGGGAATGCCGGAAGCTTCGGATCAATCTCATCCCACGATGGTGCTCTACTGGAATACACGTTTACCTGAGGCTCGATGACCTCCGGCTGGTCAACAGCAGATGCACGCACAAAGATCAAATCTGTCATGGCTGAGTTGAGTGAGTAAACAGCACTGCCGCAGGTTGGGCAAAAGCCCCTTGTGACCACATTTCCACTATTTGCAGGCTTGTCGAAAAATGTGAGCTCCCCAGTCACTTCAACCGCCTCTTTGGGCAGAGCTGCATGAGTGCAATGTCCTGTTCCGGACGACTTGCGACAGTCATCACAGTGACAGTGTGCGGTAATCTGTGGCTTCATTGTGGATTTCAGCTGTACATTCCCGCAAAGGCAGGACCCTGTAAAAGCGCTTTCCATGATACTATCCTTAGTCAGTGTTGAGAGATGACTTAGTGACTTGTAAATTGCAAGTCACTATTCACCATAGGAGGGATTGGCGGTATGTCAACCGAAAACCGTTCCGGCTGCCCGATCGCAAATACACTGGATATAGTGGGTGACCGTTGGAGCCTCCTGATCCTGCGCGACATGTTCAATGGAAAGAAGATCTTTTCAGAGTTCCTGAGCTCACCGGAGAAGATAACAACGAGCGTTCTGACTGTGCGCCTCAACCAGTTGGAAGCGGCTGGATTGGTGAAAAAGGAGCTCTATCAACCGAACCCAAAGCGCTACCAATATCTCTTGTCTGAGACGGGAAGGGATATTCTACCTGTGCTTCAGGAAATGTGCCGATGGGCCAACAAGCATATGCCGGAAACCTGGATCCCGCCGGAGAGCTTCATGGAAATGAACCCATGAAAAAGGCTGGACGCGATATCCAGCCTTTCCCAACTTCAAATGATGCCCTGCGATCAGAATAAGACTGACGGCAACCATGTCGCTATCTGAGGGAAGAACCAGACCAGTGCCATCCCGACAATCTGCAGCAGGATGTAAGGCAACACCCCTTTGTAGATCATGCCTGTTGTGATCTCAGGCGGAGCTGCCCCGCGCAGGTAAAACAGAGAGAATCCGAACGGCGGTGTCAGGAAGCTGGTTTGCAGGTTGATGGCTATCATTACGGAGAGCCAGATTGGATCAAAGCCCATCATCAGCAGGGTAGGGCCTACGATCGGAAGCAAGATCACCGAGATCTCAACGAAGTCCATGAAGAAGCCCAGTGCGAAGATCAAGGCCATTACAAACAGTAAGGCCCCCATTTCACCGCCTGGCATCGCAGAAATCAGCTCTTCAATACGTGTATCACCACCGAGGCCGCGGAAGATCAGCGAGAACACACTCGCACCAATAATGGTCGCAAAGATCATGGCCGAAATCGAAAGCGTATTGGTCATCACTGGCGCTAAAAGCTGAGATCGCCACATGCGCATCACGCTTTGCAGCAGACCACTGATGCCGATGATCAATAGCACAATCGCAACAAACGCCAAGCCCCAGTCCGCAGCTGTCAGCTCGCTCTTTTGCAAGCGAATAGTCGTAAAGCCTGCAAGAGTAATCACTGCCAGCAATGCGATGACGCTTGCTCCGAGCAGGAGGTTGGATTTGCCGTTGCTCAGCCGGAAACCAGCAAGCAGCAAAGCGCCAACAGCACCAACCGCGGCAGCTTCTGTTGGTGTCGCGACACCGCCCAAAATTGAGCCCAGAACAGCAATAATCAGCGCCACAGGTGGAATGAGCACAGACGCAATACGGCGCACTGAAGTTGTACCCAGCACTTGCTTGTCCATAGCAGGCGCACAGCTAGGCTGAAGATAAGCGCGGACAAGCAAATAGATGATGTAGACACCCACCAACATCAATCCGGGGATCAGCGCTGCAGCAAATGTCTGCCCAACACTGATTGTCTCAACGGTGAACTTGCCCTCAGCAAACTGAGCCTGCTGATAGGCGTTGGACATCACCTCAGAAAGAATGATCAAAAGCGTTGAAGGGGGGATAATCTGCCCCAAAGTGCCTGCTGTACAAACTGTACCAGCAGCTAGTTTCGGATCGTAACCATTACGCAGCATCGTTGGCAAAGCAATCAATGCCATCGTCACCACAGTTGCACCCACAATACCAGTGGAAGCTGCGAGCAACCCACCAACGAGCACAACGGAAATACCCAAACCGCCACGAAGAGAACCGAACAACTTGCCCATTTCTTCCAGCAGGTCTTCAGCAATGCGGCTGCGTTCAAGCACAAGCCCCATGAAGACAAAGAGCGGGATCGCAATCAGCACGTTGTTTGTCATCGTGCCAAAAATGCGCTGCGAAAGCGCACCCAGCAGGCCGGTATCAAATGTGCCAGCCAGCGCTCCAAGAATTGCGAAGAGAACGGCCACACCAGCAATTGTGAAGGCAACGGGGTAGCCCAGCAAAATCGCAAAGCACAAGCCGGCAAACATAAAGATATCGAGAAACTCAATCACAGCTTTGGCTCCTCAACATCAACACCACACAAGAAGAGGCCGTCGCGCAAAATGCCAGAAATACCCTGAATGATCAGAAGGCCACAAAATGCTGGAATAAGGCTCTTAAGCAAAAAGCTCGCAGGTATGCCGCCAACAGAGATCGGCCCCTCTAGGATCTTCCAGCTGTTGGAAACGAACGGCCAACTGATCCAGAGCAGCAGCCCGACAGTTGGCAACAGAAAGAGCAAGGCGCCAATCAGATTGATGATGGCTTTGGCCTTGGGTGAGGCCTGCCCATAGAAGATGTCAACGCGCACATGCTTGTCAGCCAGAAGCGTATAGCCCGCGCCAAGCATGAAAACGGCGGCATGCATGTAGAGCACGCCTTCGCCGAGAAAGATGTAGCTGATGCCAAACAGATAGCGCAGCAAAACAATCGCAAACTGCAAAAGCAACATAAACAACGCAAACCAACGAATGGTATGGCCAACCATTCGGTTGATAGCGTCGAGTTTCAAGACAACAGAGGTCATCGGTGGAATCCGATCAGGCCAGAGTTTTTTCTTGGCTTTCTAGAGCGCACCTTCGAAAAGTAGCTGTTGGCTTTCGGAGAAAGGAACGCACGAAGCTGAGGAAAGCAGGAGAGCAGCCGGGGTGATGTACCCCGACTGAGTATTGCGCGGAAAATTCTGACAAACCGGGAGTTAGCCAGAAGACTGCAACTTAACCGTAGTTGATGTCCAGAAGGCGCATATTCATCTGGCCATTATCTGCCAGAGGTTTGTATTCCTTCATGGATTCACGATAAGTGAGGAAGCTCTCTGTGATGCGTTTCACCAGCTCGTCATCATTCTGGCGCAGTTCGCCAATCACTTCACCAGCAGCGTTGCCCATTGCCAGAATAACGTCTTCTGGCATGTTGCGAACCATGACACCTTTTTCCGCAACCAGCATCTTCAATGCCTTAGCATGGTTGGTGGTGTATTCAGTCCAAACATCGTTGTAGAGCGAGGAACACGCAAACGCGACAACCTGCTTCAGGTCATCCGGGAGTGCATTGTAAGCCTCAGAGTTCACAGCACATTCTTCAGCTGAAGATGGCTCGCCCACACCTGGGAAGTAATAGTTCTTGGCAACCTGATAGAAGCCTAGAGCAGAGTCCGTCCAGGGACCAATAAACTCACCGGCATCCAGTGTTCCTGTCTGAAGCGCCTGGAACATGTCGCGGCCACCCATTGCCTGAACAGCCATGCCCATCTTGGTGCACATCTCAGAAGCAAGACCAGTGGTACGGAAGCGCAGTCCCTTCAGGTCTTCAGCAGAATTGATCTCAGTGCGGAACCAACCAGCAGCTTGTGGGCCAGAGTTGCCACACAGGAACGGCTTCAGGTTAAAGCGCGCATACATCTCATCATAGAGAGCTTGACCACCGCCATGCGCCATCCAGCCATATTGCTCGTCAGCGGTCAAACCAAATGGCTGAGAACCGAACAGCAGGAAGCCTTTGGACTTGGAGCCCCAGTATGCAGGGACAGAGTGGTAAAGTTCAGCAGTTCCCTCCGATACTGCATCAAACACACCACGGCCCGGAACCAGCTCACCAGCTGCATAGAGTTTCACCTCAATGCGCCCACCGGAAAGCATGGTGATGCGATCTGCAAGCATCTGCGCTGCAACGCCAGGACCCGGAAGGTTCTTTGGCCACGAGGTAACCATCTTCCATTTGATCTTGTCGGAAGCAACAGCCGGAGCTGCCAAAGCAGAAGCAGCGGTGATGCTAGTTGCAGCAACACCTGCACCCTTAAGAAAATCACGTCTTTTCATAATTTTTCCCCTCAAAAATTAGAATAACAAGGGGCCGCGAACTGCGGTCCCTCATCGGTTTTTGTTTAAAGTCTGGAGTGCCAGAATACGCGGCTAGACCAGTTTGCCCGGAAGTGGAGGAACTGACTCAATCAGGAAAGGTTTGTGCTCCCGAGTCAGTTACTTACCTAGAGATGGTAAGTTCAAACCATTCTCCTTGGCGCAATCAATTGCCAATTGGTAGCCTGCGTCCGCATGGCGCATGACACCTGTCGCTGGGTCATTCCACAGCACACGGCCAACACGCTCATCAGCTTCTTTCGTTCCGTCACAACAAATCACCATGCCGGAATGCTGAGAAAAGCCCATGCCAACACCACCGCCATGGTGCAGAGACACCCATGTTGCACCAGAAGCAGTGTTCAGCAGCGCATTAAGCAGCGGCCAGTCAGAAACAGCATCAGAGCCATCCATCATGGATTCCGTTTCACGATTTGGCGACGCAACAGAGCCGGAATCCAGATGATCACGACCAATCACAACCGGTGCCTTCAGCTCACCGTTGCGGACCATTTCGTTGAATGCAAGACCGAGACGGTGACGCTGACCCAGACCGACCCAACAGATACGTGCTGGCAACCCTTGGAAGGAAATACGCTCTCGCGCCATGTCCAGCCAGTTATGAAGGTGCGGATCATCAGGAATGAGTTCCTTCACCTTTTGGTCTGTCTTGTAGATGTCCTCTGGATCACCTGAAAGCGCTGCCCAACGGAACGGACCAACACCTTTACAGAACAACGGACGAATGTAGGCAGGGACAAAGCCCGGGAAGTCGAAGGCGTTCTCTAAGCCTTCCTCAAATGCCATCTGACGGATGTTGTTGCCGTAATCTACGGTCGGAATACCGCGTTCATGGAAGTCCAGCATCGCTTTCACATGCACTTTCATGGATGCACGTGCGGCTTTCTCAACGGCCTTCGGATCGCTCTCGCGTTTTTCTTTCCACTGCGCCATGGTCCAGCCCTGTGGCAGGTATCCATTGATCGGGTCATGAGCAGACGTCTGGTCTGTCACGATATCCGGACGAACACCACGCTCAACCAGTTCAGCAAAAATGTCAGCGGCATTGCCGAGCAAACCAACAGACTTGGCTTCACCTGCAGCCGTCCAACGCTCAATCATCTCCAGCGCTTCATCAAGCGTCTTGGCTTTCTCATCGACGTATTTGGTGCGTAGGCGGAAATCGATGCTGTCTTCGTTACACTCAACGGCCAGACAAGACGCTCCGGCCATGACTGCTGCAAGCGGCTGAGCGCCACCCATACCGCCAAGGCCACCAGTCAGGATCCATTTGCCTTTCAGATCTCCACCATAGTGCTGACGGCCTGCCTCAACGAAGGTTTCGTAAGTGCCCTGAACAATGCCCTGTGAGCCGATGTAGATCCACGAGCCCGCAGTCATCTGGCCGTACATCGCCAGACCTTTTTTATCCAGTTCGTTGAAGTGATCCCAGTTCGCCCAATGCGGCACAAGGTTGGAGTTAGCGATTAGAACACGCGGTGCATTCTCATGCGTGCGGAACACACCAACCGGCTTACCGGACTGAACCAGCAAGGTTTCATCAGCTTCCAGCTTTTTGAGGCTATCGACAATGGTGTCGAAATCTTTCCAGGTGCGCGCAGCACGGCCAATGCCACCATACACCACCAGCTCATGCGGGTTTTCAGCCACATCAGGGTGCAGGTTGTTCATGAGCATGCGCAACGGTGCTTCCGTCAGCCAGCTCTTGGCATTCAACTCTGGCCCGGTTGGTGGAAAGATATCGCGCGTATTCTTGCGAGGGTCTTGAGTGAGCGTATCGGTCATTGTCGGCTCCGTTAGCGACTTGTACTGGCGTTTGAAAATGCCCCTGCAAGGGCCTGCGCTTCTAACTGAGTAAGAATGGATTTGAGAGTGGCGCGCGTCTTGTCCGCGCGCTCTGGAGCGTAAGCCCACGGGCTCTGCTCAAACATATAGGCCCGCTGCGCTGTCTCCATCTGAATGGCATGCATGCCAGTCTCGGGCTTGCCATAATGGCGTGTAGTCCAGCCGCCTTTAAAGCGGGCATTGACCACCGTTTCCACGCTGTCATCCTGCCGGCAAGCATCAACGGTGATCTGCTCAATCATCGGAGCACAGGTCTGCCCAACATTACTGCCAATGTTGAAGACTGGTAGTTCGCCTTCAAACAGAAACGGGATGTTGGAGCGGATGGAATGGCAGTCGTAAAGAACAGCAACACCAAACTTCTGCCGCACACGCTCCAGCTCTTCGGCAATCGCCTCGTGATACGGTGCGTGGAACTTAGCGCGACGTTCTTCAACTTCATCCTCAGATGGCTCTTGCCCGTCACGGTAAATCGGGCGTCCGTCAAAGTCAGTCAGCGGGCAAAGAGTGGTCGTGTTCTGCCCCGGATAAAGCGAGACACCTGAAGGGTCGCGATTGGCATCAATCACATAACGGTGCACGGGTGTCTGGATTACACTCGCGTTTTCTAGCAGACCGTCATAAAGGCGATTGATGTGCCAGTCCGTATCGGCCAGCGCTTGTCCCACCGTGTTGAACCTGTCCCAGATGTTTAAAGGCACATCAGTGCCCCCATGCGGCTGAGCCAGCACAATCGGGCTGTCGCCTCGTTTGATCAGGGGGGAGAAGGAATAAGTCAATCAGGCCTCCTCTAACTTGAAAAACTGAGCTTTGCTGGCAGCATCAAAAATTCGACCAGAAGCAACAAGTTCAGCCGCTTTTTCCAGATCCGGCGCCATGTAGCGATCATCTTCCAATTCTTCTACCTCAGTGCGTACAGCTGCGATAACCTCCTGCAAGATTGGGCTGGTTTTGAGCGGTATACGGAACTCAATGCCCTGAGCGGCCATCAGCAGTTCAATGCCGATGATCTGAGAAAGGTTCGCATTCATATCAATCAGGCGCCGCGCCGCATGGGTTGCCATGGAAACATGGTCTTCCTGATTGGCACTGGTCGGCGTCGAATCCACAGAGCAAGGTGCCGCACGCTGTTTGTTCTCACTGTAAAGGGCAGCAGAGGTCACGTCCGCGATCATAAAGCCGGAGTTGAGGCCCGGATTTGGCGTCAGGAACGGTGGCAGACCGTAGTTGAGTGCTGGGTCAACCAGCGTAGCAATCCGGCGCTGCGAGATCGCGCCAATCTCGGCAATGGCGAGAGCGGTCTGGTCAGCAGCAAACGCAACTGGTTCAGCATGGAAATTGCCACCGGAAACAATAGAGCCGTCTTTGAAAACAAGCGGGTTATCAGTCACTGCATTAGCTTCAATCTCAAGCGTATAAGCAACCTGAGCAAGAAGCCCCAGCACAGCGCCCATCACCTGAGGTTGGCAGCGCAGGCAATACGGATCTTGCACGCGCTCATCATCTTCGCGGTGGCTTTCTCTGATCGCTGAGCCAGACATCAGCTCGCGAATGGTCGCGGCGGCAGAAATCTGGCCTTTATGACCGCGCAGCTCATGGATCTCAGGGCGGAACGGAGCGCCAGAACCCATCAACGCATCAACGGACATAGCACCGGTAATCAACGCAGTCTTCGCAAGACGATGTGCTTGGAACAGACCCGCAAGAGCAAGCGCAGTTGAAACCTGCGTGCCATTGATTAGCGCAAGGCCTTCCTTCGCTGCTAGCTGAATAGTCGGAATACCAGCCAACTGCATTGCTTCTTTGCCAGAAACACGCACACCGCCAAAGAAGGCCTCTCCTTCACCGAGCATCACAGCTGCAACGTGAGAAAGCGGAGCCAGGTCACCGGAAGCGCCGACGCTTCCCTGACCCGGAACCACGGGCACAACATTGTGCGTCAGCATCTGCTCAAGACACTCAATCAACTCCCACCGTACACCAGATGCGCCACGACCCAGCGAGGCGAGTTTTAGCACAATCACCAAACGCACAATGTTTTGCGGCAGCACATCACCAACGCCGCAGCAATGCGAAAGAATGAGGTTTCTCTGTAGGGTAGCAGTATCATCGCTAGGGATTTTGACAGAAGCAAGCTTCCCAAATCCCGTATTCACCCCATACACCGGTGTATCGCCCTGTGCCGCTGCATGCACAACAGCAGCAGCCCGTTCAACGCCCACTTTGCAAGAGCGGTCCAGTTCAACATTGGCCTCGGTGCGATAGATCTGCTGAAGCTGAGAAAGTGCAATTTCTCCCGGTTTTAAAACCAGCTTAGGTTTGGAAGAGACGGTGGGGGAACTAGTCATAAATGCCTCAGTGCTTAATTTGCTTGTGTTTTTGTGATGTCTTTGCCGAGGAAATACAGGCGGTTCAGTGGGTTGAACCCGATCCGGTAGGCCAGTTCGGCTGGCTCCTTAACATCCCAGATCGCAATGTTTGCCTGCTTGCCTGCTTCCAAAGTCCCGCAAGTTTCCGCTTGCCCCAGTGCTTGGGCTGCATTGCGAGTAATCCCGGCCAGCGCTTCCTGCGGTGTCATGCGAAACAAGGTGCACGCCATGTTCATACACAGCAGAAGCGAGGTGAGGGGAGAGGACCCCGGATTGGCATCTGTCGCCAGAGCAATCGGAACACCAGCATCGCGCAATTCCTGAAGAGGAGGATGTTGAATTTCACGCAGGAAGTAGAATGCGCCCGGCAGCAGAACGGCAACAGTTCCAGCTTCCTTCATGCTCGCAATACCGGTGGCATCCAGATACTCCAGATGATCAGCGGAAAGCGCTTTGTGGCTGGCTGCCATAGCCGTGCCACCAAGATTAGAAAGCTGCTCAGAATGAATTTTAACTGGCAGGCCAAGCTCCTGTGCCCGGTCAAATACGCGACTGACCTGCTCAGGTGAAAACGCAATCCCTTCGCAGAAAGCATCAACCGCATCAGCAAGGTTCTCGGCCTGAACAGCAGGGAGCACTTCATTGCAAACAAAGCTGATATAGGCATCACTGCGTCCTTCATACTCAGGCGGCAACGCATGTGCGCCGAGGAAGGTGGTCAGGACCTTGACTGGCCGAAGTTCACCGATCTTGCGGGCAACTCGCAGCATTTTCAGCTCGGTATTCAGATCCAGCCCATAACCGGACTTAATCTCCAGAAGTGTCACCCCCTCCGCCAGCAACGCATCAACGCGTGGCAATGCATCGGCTAACAGGTCTTCTTCACTGGCAGCGCGCGTTGCAGCAACAGTGGAACGAATACCACCACCGGCACGGGCAATCTCCTCGTAGGTCGCACCATTCAACCGCATCTCAAACTCACGAGCACGGGAACCGCCATAGACAATATGCGTGTGGCAATCAACGAGGGACGGTGTTGCAAGGCGCCCGCCAAGGTCCGTTTGCGCAGTGCCTTTCCAGTCCTCTGGCAACTCCAGCTTAGGACCAATCCAACAGATTGTGTCGTCTTCAATGGCAATCGCTGCGCTATGGATCAGGCCATAACCATCCGACTGCTCAGAAAGAGTTGCAGCTGTCAGGTTGGTGAGTACGGTTCTCCCGCTTGTCATGGACCCTCCCGAGATTCCACGTGAATTCACTTCAGTAAAAATCTACATGGAAATCGCTTAATGTCTATACATAAAAAATGTGCAGTGTGCGTAATTTTTGAGTCAATGCATCTGAGGAGACTGAATAAATAGCTAAATTCAGCCATTATTATCATTATATGGTGATATCTTAGAAGAATGGTGTGGTTGTGTGAGTTGCATTTATGTATATGCTTATTAATGTAAAAATGATCTGAGCTGATCATCGTTTCACATCAAACCTATTGAGTGAGCAATGAAAACCATCTTTGCAGGGCAGGCTTTACTTCCCACTGGTCTAACCGAAAATGTGCGCTTGCGCTTGGACGACAACGGCACAATCAAAGCCGTTGAGACTGAGGTAAAACCTGAGGGCGAAGAGGTTTCCGGCAAAAGCAGAATGATCAGTCCTGCCCCTGCCAACTTGCATTCACATGCCTTCCAACGCGCAATGGCTGGCATGACAGAAGTGCGCCAAAAGGGGAAAGACAGTTTCTGGACCTGGCGTGAGCTCATGTATCGCTTCTTGGGCCAGTTGCGCCCGGAGCAAGCTGAGGCAATCGCAGCGCTGGTCTACATGGAGATGTTAGAGGCTGGCTACGCCAGTGTGGGTGAATTCCACTACCTCCATCACCAAGCTGACGGAACGCCATACGACACCCTCACAGAAATGAGTGATCGCATCTTTGCAGCCGCCAGCCAGACAGGCATTGGCCTCACGCATCTGCCGGTGTTGTATTCCTATGGCGGAGCAGGCGAGCAGCCACTCACTGGCGGTCAACTGCGGTTTGGTAATGATCTGGAACGTCATCTGCAACTCATCGAGCAAGCGTCGAAAACGCTGGCCGCCCATCTTCCCGCTGATTGTCAGGTCGGCATTGCACCTCACTCACTGCGGGCAACCAATCCATCGCAGTTGCGTGAGATCGCGGCTACGTTTACGGGCAAGCCTGTTCACATCCACATCTCAGAGCAGATGAAGGAAGTGGAATCTGTTCAGGAGTGGCTGGGTGCACGGCCAATCGAATGGTTATTGAGCAATGTTGACGTGCAAGATAATTGGTGTTTTGTGCATGCGACCCACATGACTACAGAAGAAACAGTGGCCATGGCAAAAGCAGGTGCGGTTGCAGGTCTCTGTCCAATCACAGAGGCAAACCTCGGCGACGGCATCTTCAACGGACCAACATTTATCGAAGCTGGCGGCGTCTATGGCGTGGGCTCAGACAGTAACTTGCGCATCTCGCTCTCTGAAGAATTGCGCATTCTCGAATACAGCCAACGCCTGCGTGATCAGTCTCGCAATGTCATGTTGCGCGGAGAAGGCTCTGTCGGTACCGCCATGTATCAGGCTTCTGCAAAAGGCGGCGCACAAGCACTTGGTCGCAACACGGGAGAGCTGAAGGAAGGGCATTTGGCTGATGTGGTCGCAATCGACACCACTCGTGTTGAGTTTGCCGGCCTGAAACCCGACCAATATCTCGACTATTGGATTTTTGCAGGTGATGACCGTGTCGTGACTGATGTTTGGTCAGCTGGACGCCACATGGTGAAAGATGGGCAGCACATCCACCGCGCAGCGATCACGGCTAAATATAGAGAACAGCTTGCAGTTTTGCTGGAAGCAGCCTAACAACGCCGCAATCAATCTCATTTGAAAATGACAGGACAAGCGCTTGCGATCCTATAAGGAAATTAGAGGCATTTTGCAGGAACGGATCACCAGCCAGCAATGGCAGCCAGGTGATTTGTTGCCAAGCGAGCAAGCGCTTTCTGAGGAGTTCGGGTGCACTCGATCAACAGTCAACCGTGCCATGCGAGAACTCGCGGATGCCGGACTGGTTGAACGTCGCCGCAAAGCTGGAACCCGTGTCGTTCAGCCGAAATCCCATCCTGCAACCATTTCTATTCCAGTGATCCGGCAAGAAATCGAAAACAAAGATCAGTCTTATAAGTACTTATTACTGGAGCGCTTGGAAGCGCTGCCGCCGGAAGATGTTCGTGCCCAGCTTGGATTGGAGCAAAACGAGAAAGCTCTTTTTCTCAAAAGCCTGCATTATGGTGACGGCATTCCGCAGCAACTTGATGTGCGTTGGATCAACATTTCTGCACTGCCTGAGGCTTCGCAGGAGAGCTTCGCAGATATCGGCCCAAATGAATGGCTCTTGAAACGTGTCCCACACCCAAATATTGAACATGTCTTTCGCGCTGACAAAGCTACTGCCGAAGAGCAACGGCTTCTGCAGCTACAAGAGTGTGAGCCTGTTTTCACAATTGAGCGTCGTACGTGGATTTCGGGGCAGGGCATAACCTATGTGCGCCTTGTGCACCCTGGAAGTCGCTATCGTATGGCAACACGCAGTTCGGCAATCCCCACTTTCAACTAGAAAGACTTAGCTGGGATTCTGCTTTTCCTTTTGCACCAATTGAGCGAAGTGATCTTCCAACCGGATTTTGCCGTAGCATTTCCCGATCATATCCATTCGCATGGCACTCAGGAAAAACTGGATCGGCCCATATGTTTTCACGGAAGTGAATGTCTCCAGCGCTCGCTGCAGCGCAACGCTGATCCAATTGGGTAAATGCGTGATCTTGGCTTTCTTGCTCAAGCTCTTAAAGGCGATCTCAGCCAACTCGTTGTGCGTATACTTCACTGGTCCGCCAACCTCGGCATAGGCTTGGCCCTCTTCGATAATCTCAAAGCAAGCTGCGGCGAGGTCAGCCCCGTGGATCGGATTGATGCGGAAGTCTCCAGAACCAAACATGTAAACCCGGCCAGATTTCGCCATGCCCCAGAACTCCTCAATATCGGAGAAGTAGCCGCTTGGAGAAATAACTGTGCTTTTGATTGGCGCCGACTGAAGCACCTCAACAAAGTGCTGCTTGGCGCGTACCAGTTTCACATTCAACAGTTTGCTCGCGTTCAGCACATGGACATACGCAAAGTGAGGGACACTGTTTTCTATTGCGAGATCAAGCAGATTCTTGTTGGCGCGAAAATCTACGTCGTTGTAGCTCAAGCCGTCTTTTTGGCGGGTAATACCAAGCGCAGAGACGACAAGGTCAACATCATCCATCAGCCCGATCAAGCTGTTCGGTTGAGTGACTTCACCCTCAAAAAACTCACTGGCTTCAAGGCCCTTCGTGCGGGCAACCTGTTCATTGCGAACAAGAGCACGGACACACCAGCCCTCCCGCTGATAATAGGAGGTGAGATAAGAGCCCAGATAGCCGGTTGCGCCTGCAATTACGACGGTCTTCATTACAATTCCCTCAAACGATCAGGTGCCGCAAAAGGTCTGCTGCCAACAAAATTAAAGCGCTGAATGCCTTTTGGGTGTTTCGCCCGCAGAAGGAACTCACGTGCAATAGCAGCTCTTCAAAAGGCGATAGATTTTTAAGTTGCTGTAGGATGAGTTAGTGCAAAAAAAAAGACTGACATAGCTCTCAACCACACTCTCAAAAAATGGGAGCTTCCACGGACAAAATCAACCGCTAATTGTTCATAGTCAAGGTTTCAGGACAAAGTGGATATGCAAAAAAGGGAAGAGCCCTTCAGCTCTTCCCTTCTGGTTTTGAGTGGCCTTTGGCTGCAATCAGCCTTTGCCTTGCCATGGAATGAGCAAGCGTTCCAAATACCGCATACCAAGCTCAATGGTGTACCCGATGAGCCCGATGACCATGATCCCGATCACCACCGTATCCGTTTGTAAAAAGTTCTTTGCAATCATAATCATGGAACCAACGCCCTTGTCCGCTGCAACCAGTTCCGCGGCAACAACAGTGCCCCAGCAAACGCCCATGGCGGTTCTGAGGCCGGTGAAAATCTCTGGCAGTGCGTTTGGCAAAATCACATGAAAGAGGATCTGTGTACGAGATGCTCCAAGCGAATAAGCAGCATGCACCTTGGTGATCTTGACGCTGTTTACGCCAGATCGCGCTGCAATGGTCATGATAAACAAAGACGCCAGAAACAGCAGGAAGATCTTCGCAGTCTCATCAATACCAAACCACAGAATGATCAGTGGAATCAGAGCAAGCGGTGGGATCGGACGCATGAACTCCACGATTGGATCGAATAAACCACGCGCAATTGAGGAAAGGCCCATGGCCAGTCCAAGAGGAATGCCAACAAGTGCCCCTAACAGCACACCTCCAAGGACGCGAAACACCGAAATACCAATGTGATCCCAGAAGGCAACATTACGGAAACCTTCAGAAAGCAACTTGCCCATCCGGGTGAGAGTTGCATTGACTGACGGCCAATAGAAGCTTTCCAGCATGCCGAGTGCGCTGGCAATACCCCAGGCAGACAGCAGAATGACAACAGTCAGGATCGAATAAAATCGACCTGAATTAACCGCGCTGGCATCACCAAAGCGAACGGTCTTCTGCTGTGTGAAAACATTGTCTTTGAGCCCGAGCCAGACGGAGACTCCTGAAGGCGGTGTATGGTGTTTGCTCATGTTGGCCTCCTATGCTGGTTCAAGTTCTTGGTCATTGCCCATAATCTCTTCTTCCATACCCCAAATAAGGGACAGGATTTCTTCACGCGTCTCCACAAACTCATGGGAAGCTTTGATCTGGCGCGGGCTCTCCACCAGTCCGCGATCCGCAAACGGCAACTCGTACTCACGTAGAATACGGCCCGGACGCGGAGCCATCACGATAAGCCGCTCCCCAAGGAACAAGGCTTCTTCAACAGAGTGTGTGATGAGAATGATGGTCTTGCGCGTCTCTTTCCAAAGCTTCAGCACAAGGCTCTGCATCTTCTCGCGGGTCAAAGCATCCAGCGCGCCAAGAGGCTCATCCATCAGGATCACTTCCGGATCATTAGCAAGACAGCGGGCCAATGCGACGCGTTGCTGCATGCCGCCGGAGAGCTGATAAACTGGCTTTTTGCCAAAATCCTGCAGTCCGACAATCTGCAAAAGCTCATCCACTTTACGTTTGGTCTCCGCTGCAGGCCGCCCTGCCATTTTGGGCCCGAATGCGATGTTCTTCTCAACTGTCATCCATTCAAACAAGGCGCCCTGCTGAAACACCATTCCGCGGTCAGAACCAGGGCCAGTCACCTCCACATTCTCACGGATGATCTTACCGGAGGTAGGGCGAAGAAAGCCTGCAATGATGTTGAGAAGAGTTGTTTTACCGCATCCCGATGGACCAAGAACGGAGATGATTTCACCGTCCTTCACATTCAAATTGACGTTGTTGAGAGCATGGACTTGATCACCGTTGGGAAGGGTGAACACCATAGAGATATTGTCGGCAACTATTCCACTCAAAGCGCTTCTCCCGGTTCTTTGGAAAATGCCTGGTTCGCCCGGTCTTTTTATTGGAAGAATGGCGGGACATTGCCCGCCATTTTCAAAAGTCTTTTATTTAAGGTAACTTGCGTCGACGAACTGGGAGTAATCATCCAGCGCTTCATCAAGTCCACCAGCAGAAACCATGACATCTGCCACGCCTTTAGCTGCAGCCTGAATGCCGCCGCCGAGCCAGTTCTCACTCAACTGCTCTTCATTGGTTGGGAAGCCAAAGTTCGCGATCATCTTCTTCGCGGGCTCAATGTCCATACCCGCAGCGCGCGCAATCTTGTCATACATGGCACTAGGGTCTGTGTTGTAAGCGGTGTTCGCCTGATTGGTGACTTCCATGAACTTCTTCACCAGCTCAGGATGTTCAGCGGCAAAATCGCTGGTCACATTCACCACATCAAAGGTATTGATGCCAACGGCTTCCTGTTCCGCACCTGTCATCAACGGAGTGCCAACTGTTTTCATCCGGTCAAGCGCACCGCCAAAGGCGCAGCCCATTGCTACATCACCGCGCAAAACAGCAACTGCTGCATCTGCCGGGTTCATTTGCACAAGGTTTACCTTGTTGAGGTCAACGCCCAAATGGTCCAGCGTGCGGATCAGCTTGTAGTGGGTGACGTTACCAATTGGAGTAGCAACTTTCTTGCCTTCTAACTCCTTGGCATTTGCTTTGGTGATACCGGTGTCATTGCGCACGATGCAGAGGTCGTTCTCTGCATAAGTCACGGCGACACCGACAAGTTTGATTGGAGCACCGGAGGAAACACCAACAACGAAAGGTACGAACCCATTGCTGTACGCGATCTGCACATCGCCGGAAACCATGGCCTGCACCATTTCGTTTCCATTGCCGAACGCACGCCACTCAACTTCCAGACCCAGCGCTTCGTCATAGGTCTTATCAATTTGAGCTGCTTGGTTCGCGGTGGGCCATTCCAGAAAATAGGCTACGGTGATTTTATCAAGCGCGTGAGCAGAGCTCATACCAAGGCTCGCGACCATGCCTGCTGCAAGAGCCAGTTTTCCTGCAAGCTTCTTCAATGCCATCTCTATTCTCCCCCTGTGCGGTGCTAAGTTCTTATTCCCTCGTTATTTTTGCGCGTTCCTTATTATTGGGACTTCTTAAACCTAAGCTTTCAGCAATTGAGGACACTATGAAACCGCAAGTCCCGGTAGTGCCAGTTTGTGAATCCCGATGGAACCAGACAGTATTTCTCGATCCTCATTCATTTATAAGTGCCCAATCTGCCAATATTATTCCCAATATCTCTGCGGAAGATTAGATTGATGGCTCTCAATAACAGTGTTTCCTCTGTATAAATAAACGAAGAATCCTATGTTCATGCCGATGTATATGAGCAATCTCTACTTTTTGTGCTGCGACGCAACAATTTATCTGCGGTCTCCGATAGTAATTCTATGCCCTTTGGAATTTTATCGGCATGGATTGAAGAAAAACCAAGGCGGAAATAGTTTTTACCTTGGTTCGCATCTGCAAAGAACACGTTCCCCGGTTCAATCAATACACCCTGCTTAAGCGCCTCTTGGGCAAGAACTGTTGCATCCAGTTCAGGTGGCCCGCTCACCCAGAAGGACGATCCACCAAACGCAGAAACCTGCGCCCAGCCGGGAAAGTGCGTTTCCATAGCTTCGCTCAGTGCATTCCAGCGGCTTGAATAGGCATGGTGCAGCTTGCTGATCAACGCATCCTGTGAGCCCTGCGCCAGAAACAACGCAACACTGCGCTGGTTGTTGCCCGGCGGATGCCGCAGCATCAGTCGGCGCATGGCGCGGATTTCCTTTATCACCGGCTTGGGTGCCACAATAAACCCAATCCTCAGCCCCGGCATGATGGACTTGGAAAGGCTGCCCACATAAAGCACCCGGCCAGATGCATCGACAGACCGCAAAGCAGCGGTCGGTTGTCCGCGATAGTTGGTCTCGTACTCGTAATCATCTTCAATAATCAGAGCGTCGGACTGGGCCGCCCATTCCAGCACCTCGCGACGGCGTTTCATCGTCATCGTGGTGTTGGTGGGGAACTGATGGCTCGGCGTCACATATACCAGCTTTGCATCCCCAAGCATGTCGGCCCGTATGCCTTCCTCATCCACAGGAATGGCCCTTATGTCGGAACTCCTGAGTCGCATGATGTTTCGCACATCTGGATATCCGGGGTCTTCCACTGCAACAGGTGTGTCCGGTTTCACAAACAAATGCGCGATCAGAAACAGAGCATTTTGCGCACCCATCGTCACCAGAATCTCGTCAGATTCGGCAATCACACCACGCCGGATCAGAATGCGCCGCTGGATCTGCTCAATCAGCATCGGATCATCAGCCGTAAAGCGGTCATCCGTCCAGGCATCCAGCCATTTGATGCTCATTGTCTGGCGTACACAATCCCGCCACGCACTGATGGGAAACAGAGTTGGGTCCACCTGACCGTAGATGAACGGGTAGGGATAGCTGTGCCAATTCTCGGTTTTCAAAATATTGAATTGAGTGGACGGTGTAAGCCGCAACTTGGAAGCCCAATCCACACGATCACCGGGAACTTGTTCCTTGGGCTGGACCCGATCAGGCAGCTGTCCCAGATTCTCAATCACCTCTGGCGACACATAAAAGCCGGATCGTTCACGGGTGATCAGATACCCATCCGCCGCTAGTGCCTGATAGGCCAGCATGACCGTGTTACGCGAAACACTCAACCGTTTCGCCAACGCACGCGTTGAAGGAACCGGTGTGTTTTCAGCAAGTTGGCCGGAAAGAATAGCAGAGACGAGCATCTCCCTGATCTGGCTTTGCAGCGTCGTACTGTCATCCCGGTCAACGGAAAACAAGCTGTATCTCATGGCTGGCCCCTCCCTCCAAATCACGAGTGAAGTATCAGCATGAGTTCATCTGGCTCTATGGTCAAGAACAACTGGACCTATCTGACCTATTATTTCGGCGACAAGATATTTCTCACAGTACCTCTGGGGAACTGTTGGCGAATAACTCAGTGTTCTAGGAGAAAGATCGAGATGAGTGTCCTTGCAGAGCCGATTGAACAAGCGAAAACCAATTCTCTTGAGCAACACTGGATGCCGTTTTCCGCAAACAAAGAATTTAAAAGCGCACCGCGTCTCATCACCCGTTCAGAGGGGATGTACCTTTGGAATCAAAACGGTGACAGATTGGTCGATGGCTCTTCCGGGCTGTTCAACGTGCCTGCAGGCCATGCGCGCAAGTCGATTGCGGATGCTGTTCATGCTCAAATGATGCAGAACGGATACACAGCGCCCTTCCAGCTGGGCCAGCCGACATCCTTTGAGTTTGCGGCAAAACTCACCAAAATTATGCCAGAGCCTTTCAATCACGTGTTCTTTGTGAATTCAGGATCGGAGGCCATCGATACCGCGCTGAAAATGGTCATGGCCTATCATCGTGCAAACGGTGCTGCACAGCGCACTCGCTTTGTCTCCCGTGAACGGGCCTACCACGGCGTGAATATGGGCGGTGTCTCTTTGGCTGGTATGGTCAAAAACCGCGAAACTTTCCCGGTTGTCATGCCAAACATCGTCATGATGCGCCATACGTGGAACGAGGAAAACGCCTTCACAAGAGGCCAGCCGGAAACCGGTGTGGAACTGGCAAATGATCTGCAGCGCTTCTGCGAGACCTACGGTGGCTCCACAATCGCCGCTGTGTTCATTGAGCCTGTTGCCGGATCTACCGGAACGCTCGTCCCACCAAAGGGATACTTGGAGCGCGTGCGTCAGATCTGTGATGAACACGGTATCTTGCTGGTATTTGATGAAGTGATCACTGGCTTCGGACGTCTCGGCAAACCGTTTGCAGTGGATGCGTTCAACGTGATGCCAGACATCATAACACTGGCAAAAGCACTCACTAACGGAGCAATCCCGATGGGTGCCGTTGCAGCGTCGGATCAGGTTTATGAAACCATCACCGAAGCAGCGCCAGAAAATGCCATCGAGTTCTTCCATGGCTACACATATTCGGCGCACCCGGCAGCCTGTGCAGCAGGTTTAGCAACGCTGAAGATCTATGAGGAAGAAGGGCTGTTTGATCGGGCAGCCGAACTGAGTGATTACTTCCTTGATGCAATCTGGTCCCTGCAGGATATCCCGATTGTGAAGGATATCCGAGGCTACGGGCTTATGGGCGGTGTAGAGGTTCACCCGCTTCCCGGTAAACCGGGCATCCGCGGCAACGAGATGCAAAAGCGATTGTTCTGGAACGGCTGTCACGCCAAATGGACGGGGGACACAGCCATCCTGGCGCCAGCGTTTATTGCAGAGCGAAGTCATGTTGATGAGATCGTAGATGCAATGAGGAAAACGCTCATAGCTGAATAGATCGAAGAAAGTATTGTTTTGAGAAGAGCACATTTGTGCTCTTCTTTTGTTTTTCAAATTGGTTGAGGGGAGGCGATCAATGACGAAGTCTATTCCGCAAAATGCGCGTGTCGTGATCATTGGTGGCGGTATTGCCGGGTGTTCAGTTGCATATCATCTGGCAAAGCTTGGCTGGCAGGACATCGTGCTGCTGGAGCGCAAGCAGCTCACGTGCGGCACCACCTGGCATGCTGCAGGGCTGATCGCCCAATTACGCGCATCCAAAAACATGACGCGCCTCGCCAAATACTCGCAGGAGCTCTACGGCGAGCTGGAAGCTGAAACCGAAATCGCGACAGGTTTCCGCCGCAACGGATCAATCACAGTTGCCTTAACCAAAGAACGCCGCAGTGAAATCCTGCGATCAGCCGCAATGGCGCGGGCGTTTGGGGTGGAAGTGGAAGAGATCTCCACCTCAGAACTGTTGGACCGCTACCCTTATGTAAATGCCGAGGATGTCACAGCAGCCGTCTACCTGCCAAAGGATGGGCAGGGTGACCCGGGCAACATTGCGCTTGCTCTTGCCAAAGGCGCCCGCCAACGCGGAGCACAGGTGTTTGAAGGTGTCAAAGTCACAGGCATCGCTAAGAAAAATGGAGCGGTCTCGGGTGTCTCTTGGCAGCGAGATGGCAGTGATGAGCAAGGTCACATCGCAGCTGACTATGTGGTCAATTGTGCAGGCATGTGGGCGCATCAACTGGGCAAAATGGCTGGCGTCAACGTGCCGTTACATGCCTGTGAGCATTTCTATATGGTCACAGATAATATCGCTGGCCTCCCACAACTCCCCACGCTGCGCGTGCCGGATGAATGTGCCTACTACAAGGAAGATGCCGGCAAAATCCTGCTGGGCGCGTTTGAGCCAACCGCCAAGCCATGGGGCATGCAGGGCATCTCGGATGATTTCTGTTTTGACCAGTTGCCAGAAGATATCGAGCACTTCGAACCCATTCTGGAACAAGCGGTCAACCGTTTCCCCGAGCTGGCCGTAACTGGCATTCACACCTTCTTCAACGGCCCTGAAAGTTTCACACCGGATGATGCCTATCATCTGGGCGAAGCGCCGGAACTCAAGAACTTCTTTGTCTGCGCTGGCTTCAACTCCATCGGTATTCAATCCGCTGGTGGTGCAGGTATGGCGCTCGCCCATTGGATGGAGCATGGCCATCCACCCTTTGATATTTCCGATGTTGATATCCGGCGCATGCAGCCGTTTATGGGCAACAAAACGTTCCTCTATCAACGCTCGAAAGAAACGCTCGGCCTGCTCTATGCCGATCACTTCCCTTTCCGCCAGAAAGCCACGGCACGCGGTGTCCGTCGCTCTCCGCTGCATGAACATCTCAAACAAGCAGGCGCAGCTTTTGGTGAAGTTGCTGGTTGGGAACGCGCAAACTGGTTTGCAGAGCAGGGGCAAGACCCGACCTACGAATACTCTTGGAAACGCCAAAACTGGTTTGAGAACTCCAAGCGTGAGCACCTCGCCATCCGCAACAATGTCGGCCTCTATGACATGTCCTCTTTCGGCAAAATCCGCGTTGAAGGCCCGGATGCGGAAAGCCTGCTCAATCATATGTGCGGTGGAGATATGTCCGTGCCTGTCGGCAAAATTGTCTACACGCAGTTCCTCAATGAACGAGGTGGTATTGAAGCCGATCTCACCGTGACGCGCCTCTCGGAGACTGCTTATCTACTCGTAACTCCAGCAGCCACTGTTATCCGGGAACTCAGCTGGCTCAATAAGCACAAGGCTGGCGCCAATGTAGTCATCACCGACATCACAGCAGGCGAGGCTACACTGGTGGTGATGGGGCCAAACTCGCGAGAGCTGCTCTCCAAAGTCTCCAATCACGATTGGTCCAACGAGAACCATCCATTCGGAACCATGCAGGAGATCGAACTCGGCATGGGCCTCGCTCGTGCACACCGTGTGTCCTATGTGGGTGAACTGGGCTGGGAGCTCTATGTCTCAACCGACATGGCCGCCCATGCCTATGAGACACTCGTGGAAGCAGGCGCTGATATCGACCTGAAACTCTGCGGTCTCCACGCAATGGATTCCCTGCGCATCGAAAAAGGCTTCCGACATTTCGGACACGATATCACCGAGGAAGATCATGTTGTGGAAGCAGGTCTCGGCTTTGCTGTCAGCACCAAGAAACCATCCTTCATCGGCAGAGACGCAGTCTTGCGAAGGAAAGAAGAGGGCCTCTCATCCCGAATGCTGCAGTTCAAGCTGAAAGATTCAGAGCCACTTCTGCATCACAACGAACCTGTCCTGCGCGATGGTGAGATCGTCGGTTACCTCACCTCTGGCAACTACGGCCACACTCTGGGCGGTGCCATTGGCCTTGGCTACGTGCCATGCAAAGGCGAAACAATCAAAGACATGCTCGCCTCCAGCTACCAGATCGACGTCGAAGGCACCCTCTGCGACGCAGAAGCATCCTTCAAGCCAATGTACGACCCCAAAAGCCTCCGCATGCGGGGACTAAAGGAAGTAGAAGACGCATAACTTAAGCGAGCACCTCGCGCTGTGTGCGAGGTGCTAATCTAATCTGATGAGTTTGATGCAGCTTCTTTCACTTGCTCAGCTTTAACGCATTTGATCCAGTCGGCAATCCGTTCTGCAGCGTCTACAGCAGTCAGCTCAGTTACATCCAGCTCCATGAAGTGTTCTGCATCCTTACCGAGCAGATCTCTCGCTCTCTGGTGGTTTTGAGCTGCGTATTCAGCATCACGCGGTTTGCGCTTCAGGTCTCTATCTGAACTCTGAATGCGCCGCTGGTTTTCTTCCAGCTCACAATGCACATGCACAACAAGGAGGGGACCGCGAGATAGCGAGAGCTGTTCAAGGCCAGCCCAGTACTCTTCGCAAAATGCACTCCCAACGGTAAGAGCTTCTGTCATGACCACAGGTACACCGGCAGGCAGCTCGCATATAAGATCATCAGCAAGGCGACGAACAGCCTTAATACTCTTGTAAAAAGCAGGGGTTTTCCGTTCAGTCAGAGCGAAGGCCAGATTCCAGACGGTGTGATTATCTAAGAGACGGGCATCTATAGTGTCCGCTAACTCTCGGCCGATGCTCAGCTTCCCAACACCGGGATAGCCATTCAAAACGATAAGCATAATGAAGGTTCCAGAAGAGGTGTAGCACTAGTAGGCCGAAGAGGGAGGCGTGTGAGAAAGTGTGCTGGTGAGCCTATTCGAAGCCTGACCTTCAGGCAACCTCCGTTGGTGCGCAGACAATTTAAAAGAAAAAAGCCCGGGCAGCTTTGCACTGCGCGGGCTTTAAGGTTCATGCCCCTCTCAGAGGAGGCGAGACGGGCACTGCTGGGGGACTTACGCGAGTTCTTGTTCGCGCATATCTTCCGCGTTGATGCCAGCGACAGCAACAGGTGCTTTCATGGCGTCTCTGCGGAAAGGCTCACCAAGTTCCTGATTAAGGATCACCTCAATGAACGTGGTCTCGTTACGCTCCATCTGGCCCTCAATGGCGTCATTCAGGGTCTTGGTCAGCTCATCAGTGCCGAACACCTGAATGCCCTTCAGGCCGCAAGCTTCTGCAATCTTGGCGTATTGCACTTCTAGATTAAGTTCAGTGCCAACGAAATTATCATCGTACCACAGTGTCGTGTTGCGCTTCTCCGCGCCCCACTGATAGTTGCGGAAGATCACCATGGTGATTGGTGGCCAGTCATCACGACCACACGCGGTCATCTCGTTCATGGAGATACCAAAGGCACCGTCACCGGCAAACCCAACCACTGGCACGTCAGGACGCCCAATCTTCGCGCCCAAAATGGCGGGCAAGCCATAACCGCAAGGCCCGAACAGACCCGGAGCAAGATACTTCCGCCCCTCATCAAAACTCGGATAGGCATTGCCAATAGCGCAGTTGTTGCCAATGTCAGAGGAGATGATCGCCTCTTTCGGCAGTGCTGCCTGAATAGCCCGCCATGCCATGCGTGGAGACATTTTCTGCGGCTCGCGTGTACGGGCGCGCTCGTTCCAGCTTGTGCCCGGATCATCATCCTCGTGGTCCATGGAGGAAAGCTCCTGCAACCACGCGGACTTCGCATGATGCACCAGTGCTTCCCGGTCTTCACGTCCCTCATTACCAGCGTGATCCGCTAGCTCTTCCAAGATCTGCTCAGCCACAGCGCGAGCATCTCCCTGAATGCCGACACTTACCTTCTTGGTCAGCCCGATCCGGTCAGAATTGATGTCCACCTGAATGACCTTGGCGTCCTTCGGCCAGTAATCCATGTCGTAGCAAGGCAGGGTAGAGAACGGATTGAGCCGCGTCCCAAGAGCCAGCACCACGTCCGCTTTCGAGATCATTTCCATGCCCGCTTTTGAGCCGTTATAGCCAAGCGGACCGACGGAAAGCGGGTGATTGCCGGGGAATGCATCATTGTGCTGATAGCCACAACAGACCGGTGCACTCAGCTTCTCCGCCAAAGCAGCAGACGCCTGAATAGCGCCACTCAGCACAACACCTGCGCCGTTCAAAATGACAGGGAACTTTGCATCAGACAGCAGCTCAGCAGCCTTCTTGATGGACTGCACACCACCACGCGGCTTTTCCATGCGCACAATCTGCGGCAGCTCGATGTCGATCACCTGTGTCCAGAAATCACGCGGTATGTTGATCTGAGCTGGAGCGCACCCGCGCCAGGCTTTCTCAATCACACGGTTCAGCACTTCTGCAATACGGGAAGGATCACGAACCTCTTCCTGATAGCAAACCATATCCTCAAACAGAGCCATCTGCTCTATTTCCTGAAAGCCACCTTGTCCGATGGTCTTGTTGGCTGCCTGCGGGGTAACAAGCAGCAGGGGTGTATGGTTCCAGTAGGCTGTCTTGATCGGTGTTACAAAATTGGTAATACCCGGACCGTTCTGAGCAATCGCCATGCTCATCTTACCGGTTGCGCGGGAGTATCCATCCGCGCTCATGCCTGCGTTACACTCGTGGGCGCAATCCCAAAACTTGACACCTGCGGCAGGAAAGAGATCCGAAACTGGCATCATGGCAGAACCGATAATGCCAAAGGCGTTATCAATTCCGTGCATCTGAAGCACTTTTACAAAGGCCTCTTCGGTCGTCATTTTCATGGCACAAGTCCTCCCCATCACGTCACAGGCACGGCTGTGATCTGCACATTCTGATATGCAGTCAAACCTAGCCTGAGCCAGCGGAGGGGTTTAGGGCCAGATTCCGCTATAGCATTGGTCAGTTGTGTAGAAGGTATTGAAGATGCAGCGGAATGCCATCGCTGATCCCAAGCAGAAAAGCGCTAGCTTACGTCAGCGCTGACGGAAACAAGGCTGGCATTCATCAATCCTCGCAGGGAGTTACCAACATAGACAGCGTCTGCCGCCCGCAAATCATGCACAGTCAGATCCGTTTCCTCTGCATATCCATGTTCCAGCAAACCAGCGCGGAAAACTCCCGGCAATAACCCATGCGTAAGAGCAGGGGTGAGCAATTTGCCGTCCTTGCGGATAAACAGATTGGTGAAGCTGCCTTCAGTCAGATATCCTGCTTCATTGAGGAAAATGACCTCAGAACATCCATAGTTAGCAGCATACTCTGCGCGGGTTTGATCGTAAAATCCGCGCTGGCTGGTTTTATGGAACAGGAACCGGTCCTGTGAATGCACACGCTCGTCTGCAAGGCAGATCCGCCAGTCATCCCCGCTTGCTGCCGGCATTTCCTGCGCCGTCAGCATGAACTGTCCGTCTTCATAAAGATCAAGCCGAACCCGCATATCGCGATCAAACACTGCAGCATGGTCTGAAAGCACGCTCAACGCCTGATCCAGATTCCAGTTGAAACCGAAGTAAGACGCGCTGTCGGCCATCCGTTGCAGATGACGTTCCAGCAACGTGTAGCCTTCGTCAGGCGTCCAGCCCATAGTTTCAAACAGGGTGAAACGCTCTTCTGACGCCTTCAAGAAGTTCAGTTTCAGCAGACATTCATCATATTCTGGCGATGCACCGGAATCGAACACAACTCCCGAGCCTGTCCCCATTTCAGCAGCGCCGTCCTCGTCAATTACCAGAGTGCGGATCGCCACATTGAAGGTGAAATCACCATTGGGCTCAATCATTCCAATGGAGCCGGTGTAGATCCCACGCGGGCTCTTTTCCAGCTCATCAATGATCTCCATAGCCCAAAGCTTCGGTGCTCCGGTGATAGAACCACACGGAAACAGCTCTTCAATAATCTCGGGCAGTTCAGCTCCATCCACCAGCTCGCCAGTGGTGGTAGAGGTCATCTGGAACAGGCTACGGTATTGCTCAACCTCACAGTGAGACGGAACACAAACACTGCCTGCTTTGGTGATGCGAGAGAGGTCATTGCGCATCAGATCAAGGATCATAGTGTTCTCGGCGCGTGATTTCACATCACTTTGCAGCCAATCCCGTACACGCGCATCTTCTTCGCTCGTGCGCCCACGCTGAGCTGTGCCCTTCATCGGGCGTGTCGTCAGTTGCTTGCCCTTGCGCTCCAAAAACAGTTCCGGAGAAATCGAGAGAACTTTCTGATCACCCAGATGCAAAAGGGCAGCATATCCAACCGGTTGCTGGAACAGCAGATTGTCAAACAAGGCAGCTGCGCTTCCAGTCTGCTCAAGCTCTGCACGCATAGTCAGGTTGATCTGGTAGATGTCACCTTGCGCCAGATGCTGCTGCGTTTTGGCAAAAGCGCTCTCATAGTCGCCTTTGCTCATGTCAAACTGGTTGATGTGAATGGAAGGGGCGGCTTCATTGCCTGCAGCCTCAACCAACCATTGGGCTTCTTCATCTCGGGTCAAAAGCTGAGGCGCATCGTAGACGCCGAACCAGGCAAGAGGCACATTGCCTGTGCCCTTAAAACGCTGCTTCAGCTTCTCTTCAAACGCAAAGCCAAATTCGTAGGAGAAGAAGCCTGCCAGATGGTGGCCCGCTTTACGTTCTTGTTCCAGTTGCTGAAGAAACTGAGGGACCTCAGAGAGAGTTTGGCAGGTCAGCACGCGCTTTGGAGCTTGGAAGAGACGCGCAGGCTCATGGCTAAGCCTGTCGACAAAAAGTACTGTTCCAAACGCAAACTGCGCCATACCTGTCCATTCTTATTTGGGTTACCCTTATTAAGAATGCTCAATACCAGCCCGTCAGACCAAGGCAATCATAAAATTGTCTCCAAGTCCGTTTCTTGAGTAATTTTGCGTAAATTGTGATCAATTTCAGCCCAAAAATCCGAAAATTCCCCTCAAGGCAGCCGTTTCAGAAGAGCAGCAGCGTCGCTCAAACGCAAAACGGGCCACCAAGGTGACCCGTTTCATCAGAATTTGTAGCGCAGATTAAGCAACGTCGTGGAAGAAGCGCTCTAGCGTATCGTGAACTTCATTGAGATCACCATCAACCTTATTGGCTTTCTCAGTCACTTCGAAGACGGAGCCTGTCGCCTCGTTCATGGCTTCACTCAAGCTGGCAATGCTCTGGGAAACTGCCATGGTGCCGTCAGCTGCAGCTGCGATATTAGCTGAGATCTCATTGGTCGCATCACCCTGCTGGGTTATTGCCTCTGCAATTGCACCAGTGTGGGCATTCACGTCATCCATGGTCAACGTGATGGAGCCAATTGCGTCCACAGCTTCCCGGGTTCTGCCCTGAATTGCGGACACCTGAGACGCGATCTCTTCAGTCGCTTTAGAGGTCTGGTTGGCCAGCTCTTTCACTTCTGCGGCTACAACTGCAAAGCCTTTGCCTGCTTCTCCGGCGCGGGCAGCTTCAATGGTGGCGTTTAGGGCCAGCAGATTGGTTTGTTCAGCAATCGCCTGAATGAGCGTAACCACTTCACCAATGCGGCTTGCAGCTTCTGCAAGGCTGCCAATGGTGTCGTTGGTCTCCTGCGCACCGCGGGTTGCAGCTTCAACCATGTCGTTGGCCTGCGCAATCTGGCGTGCGATCTCGGAAATGGAGGAGGAAAGCTCTTCGGAAGCAGCAGAAACGGTCTGAACATTGCCAGATGCTGAATCAGAGGAAGAAACAACTTCAGTGGTATGACCAGAGCATTTATGCGTCGCGTTCTCCAGGCCTTTGGAAGCCGATACGATGCTATGCGTGTTTTGTGAAAGGCTCTTTAGCTGCCCATCCACCACGTCACGCAGACCGGAAATGTGTTTTTCAAAGAATGCGATACGTTCGGATTGCTCTGCAATCTTCTGTTCGTTCTCCGCAACTTCAGCTGCAATCACTGCGGCTTGAGCGGAAGCAGCATTGTCTGCCGCGTTAGAAGCTTCAGCATCGTCCTGACCGCTCAGGAAGGCCATCGTCACACCAGCAAGAAGAACCAGAATGATGAGGTTACCAGACATGGTGCTCTGATCACTCACGAGGACGTCAGGCAAAACGAACAGGCTACCAAGAAGATAAATTACGGAAATTGCAAGGAAACTGCCAAGCGCGCCGCCATTGCGAGAAGAACCCAAAACAACCAGCGGGGCAAAGAACAGGATGTTGAAGTCCACTTGCCAGCCTTCTGCATATCCACCAAGAGCAGCAGCAATGCTTGCAACCGCAGCCAAAATGGCGAGGCAAATGCCAGAAGCTAGGTCAGCTGCACCGGATTCCTTGTCTTTCAGCCACAATGCGGTTGGAATAGCAGCAAGAAGGAAAGCTGATCCCGAAAGAATGCTCATTGTGCCGGTATCACCAGCCCAGCTCATCCCAAAGCTCAGGAGAGCAAGAACCCAACCCAAGGCAATCGGCCAACTGGTTGAACCCGTGTCAGATTGGCCTACCTCTTCTTCAAATCCGACTGCAGCACTCATTTCAGGTCTTCCCTTAATTGTATTGGTGCATGACACACCCAAATACATCCACCCAATTACTAAACGCATTCCGGATTTATAACTCTCTGATAACAAAGAGGAATGCGCACAACCTCAAGCAGCCAGACAGCACAATTGCAGCCGTAACCACTTGGTTGAATGAAAGAAATAATACGCACGAAAGGGCGAAATCACACAGCAATCGCCTCTAAAAGAGGCGGCCCTCAAAATTGAATTGCGTAAATTACTCCATTCAAATCTTAGTTGTAATTTGTATAAGATTTATGCTTAAGAGAAGCTTAATGGAGCGGAAGGGAAGTGTAAAAAGCAAAGAACACCGAAGCGTTCACTCCGGTGTTTCTGCGTTGAAAATAAACTGAAATCAATAAAAAAACTAAACCAGTAAAATTAAGTCTTAGGCTGGTTCGTTCTCTTCAACCTGTTCATCTTCCATTGGATCATCGTAGCAAAAGCGTGTGCAAGCAGAGCTTTCCACGTCATTCAGGATGAACTTGAGGAGAGAGGAGAGGTTGTCCAATTGGCTCTCATCGATGTCACCGAGCAGCGCATGAGCTGCTTTACGGCGCGCCTCAGCCACTTCAACGGCCTTACGCTTACCGCGAACGGTGAGTTCTACCATAACTTCCCGGCCTCTGCGGCGAAGACGTCGGACCAACCAGTCTTTCTCAAGACGGTCAATCAGGCGCACGGTGGCGGAATGGCTTAAACGAACTTCTTTCGCAACTGTACCGATGGAGATGGCCGGAGAGCGTCGCATAATAAGAAGAGCCGCGACGGCACTTGTTGAAAGATCTCCGTAAGCATCAACACTCGCATCTTCAAGTGCTGTACTTACCGCGGAAAGTTGGTCTGCAATATGATTGGTTCTCATCATAAATTAAATCTCTAAAATACTGTCCTGACGATTCTGACTTAGCGTCATTAGAGTTAATCCTAAAACTGCAATTTAACAAATGCAAGTTTAATAAAATTGAAAATAATAAGTATTTCGAAACCATGCAACCTGCAAAATCAATAAAAACCGCCGATTTGGTCCCTGATTATTAGCAGGTTGCAATTATCCATAAATTATTTTTGATCACCTATTGCTTAGGGGATTGGGGCGAAACCGGCAATGGGCAGGTCGCACCTGTGCCCGAAAGGCCACAGTATCCATCTGGATTCTTTGCCAAATATTGTTGGTGATATTCTTCAGCGTAATAGAATACGTCGAGCGGACCGATTTCCGTGGTAATCCCTGCGTTTTTGCCGATTTCCTTAAGGGCATCCTGATAAGACTTAGCTGTTTCTTTAGCCGTCTCAATATCTGCCTCACTCGTCAAATAAAGTGCAGATCTATACTGTGTCCCCACATCGTTGCCCTGCCGCATTCCTTGCGTTGGGTCGTGACGCTCCCAAAATACCTTCAAAAGTTGTTCCAGAGAAATTTCTTCTGGATTGTAGACCACTTTTACAATTTCGGTGTGACCGGTCTGACCAGTACACGTTTCGTGGTAGGTCGGATTCTTTGTAGCGCCACCTGCAAAGCCTACAGCAGTTACATACACACCCGGCAGCTCCCAGAAGGCGCGTTCAGCACCCCAGTAACACCCCATGCCCACATAGAGCTCTTTCATCCCTTCAGGATATGGCCCATTCAGATCATGACCATTTACGAAGTGCTTTCCAGGAGTCATGATTGGTGTATCCCGGCCTGGCAGCGCTGTACCTGTATCCGGCATTTTAAACTTGTTTGAGAGCATTCTGAGAAACGACATATTCACTTACCTGTAAGAACTCTGCATCACAGCAGGGTTGTGCTGATGCGACGCCGCTTGTCGCCATACCATAGCATAATTAGTCCGAGAGGTCCGAATATAACCCACGGCGGCATCAGCAGCAGGCTTTGAATAATCGGATCCCAGAGAAGAGGGCTCACGTACCGCTGGATGGCCGCCTGGGATGCATTGAGCGTTTCTGGTGACAGATCAAACCAGATCAGTCCCAGCGGTGAAGAGGTCCAGCTGGAGGTCGCAATGCTCTTAGTGGCATCCACGACAAATGAGACCAGCGCTATGGCGACAAACCACACACCTATAAAACGCAGTAAAAATCCAACCACGTGTCTGCTTCCTTTTTCTGTCAGCTATCTTTTAAACTCGCAATGAGCCTGCGTGTATCCACAGTACCTCATGCAATCTAAGGTGCAACCTATCAGAACAAGCATGCCAGACGCTCTTAAATTCCAGTCAAAACTGCGTAATGGATTGTGATTGGTTGCCCGTAGACAGGCAGAAAAATGCCTTTGTTTTCATTCTGGTTCCACAGAGTGGGGATACATGGCAAAAAAATCGAAAAGACCTCTTGCGCCCCCCAATAGTTTTGCATATACCCCCTCTCACGCCGCCGGGCATACCCGGTGAGCGGAATGCGGAGAGGTGGCCGAGTGGTCGAAGGCGCACGCCTGGAAAGTGTGTAGGCGGGGAACCGTCTCCAGGGTTCGAATCCCTGTCTCTCCGCCATTACCATTTCTTTTCCCTTACATCTCAGTTGTTTAGTAGATGTTTTGTCCAGCTCATTTGAGTTGGTTGGACAATTATCTGTTCTCGTCTTGTGCTTTCAGGCTTCCAATTGCCTGAGTGGCTAAGCGCTGTTGATCAGCTGCCGCGGTATAGATTGTCAGCTCCTTCAAGCTTTGGTGTCCTGTCAGGGCTTTAATCACGTCTGCTGAACAACCTGCTTCTGCCAGTCTTCGTGCTGCTGCTTTGCGCAAACCATGGGGAGAGCAGTTACTCAGTCCTGCTTCTCTCGCCCTGTCTCTGAACCAGTTTCCAAAGCCTGCCACTGAGAATGGTTTTCCAAACTCGGTGACAAGGAAGGTCATGTTCGTCTTTGGTGTTTGTGAAAGTGCTTGCTGGAGGGTGCTGTGCAGAGGAATCGAGAGTGCAGTTCCTGTTTTCTGCTGTGTGACCCGCAAGTTGCTTCCTGAAATATGCTGCCATCCCATGGTCACGACGTCAGAACGCCTTTGTGCGGTGTAAAGAAGCAAAGTGAGAGCAAGGTATGCCTTGCTGCCTTCAGAGTGCTGTTTTGTGAACTGCTCTATTTCTTCCTCAGTCCAACTATGAAAGCCTTCTGTCTTCTTCCTGAAGCCCTTCACTCCACGCGCTGGATTGTTGGCGATCATTCCCAGATCCATGGCAACGTCGAGCAGGATCTTCAGGAGAGATAGAACCCGATTTGCAGCTTGTGGCCTGTCTTCCATCTCTCCGAGTAGTTTCTTGATGTGTCTGCGTTCCAGGCGGCGTATAGGAAGCTTGCCAATCCTTTCCCTGAGCTTTTCGATAACTCCTCGGTAGGTGTGCTTGGTGCTGTCTCGTAAACCGAGGAACTCAGGTGAACGATAGTAGGCAACGCAGAGAGCATCAAAGCTTCCTGGCTTCGTGCGCTCTGCTGCTATGTTGGCACTCTGTGTTTTCACCCCTTCCAGTGCGCCGTAATACTGGCGCATGAAATCGTCGCCATAGGGTGTGCCTGTCAGATAGGTTGAGAACCCTGACTTGCGGAAACGGACACGGCGGGTGCCGTGCCTGTCTTTGTTCCAGCTGCAATATTGCGGCAATCCGCTTCGGTTCCGTCTCATAGGAGGTCGTCCCAAGGATTAGGAGTATTGTCATTCACCTCTTGCTTGAGTGGCTCCATGACAATCTCTTGGGTTTCCGGTCGGATCGTGACGCGCAGCTGTTCGGGAGCAATACCAACCTTCTCAGCTGCCTTGTAAGCCCTAACAACATCAGCCTGTTTAAATGGAACTGTTTGCCGTGCCATGCCTGCTCCTATGCTGAGTAGCTGCTGAGGCGAGCGCGTACGCTTGGTTCTGCTGGGCCTGCTGCCAGCACTGCTGCACCAACTTTCAGATTGTCTGATGCAGTGGTGGTGAGACGTTTTTCAGCCTTATCCCAGTAAAGAGGCTCACCCTGTGCAACCTGCTCACTGTCGGATTTGGGAAGCTCAAATACCCCCTGCATGACAGTCTCTACTTCTTCACCAGAGGCCGCATTGGTTGCGACCACACCAAACAGAGAGCCGACTTGAAGACCTTCACCACTGGAAACGTCATGTGGTGCAGTCAATGTGATGGCAACGCCATCCTGAATGTAATTCCTCATGTGCAATCTCCGCGCCTAAGCGCCCTTGTTTGAAATAATGCGAACCCGACGAACTGTGCGACCTTGGTTTGCTGCAATCTGCCTATTGAGATCTGCAAGGGCGACGGCCATCTCGCTGTCAGATTTATAGGTGACTTCATCGCGACCAAAGCGAACGGTTTTGACACCCTTGGCTCTTGTCTTTTCCAGCTTGTCACGACGAGCAATCAGCTCTTCCAGGCTAGCCATCACTTGCCCTCGTTCATTTGCCAGCCCCGCCAGTCGCCGAAGCAGGCACCGAAGTCGAGACGGACTTTGATCTTGATGCCATCAATCTCAAATCCGGCTTTGGTTTCGGTCTGCGGTCCTGGCTCACCTTCCAGATAGGCATATTCCAAGCCGTCCATCTGGCTGTGGCTGGTTGCCAGATACCAGCGATCCGGATTGTTAAAGCGACCTTCCACCACCATTCCCAGATCAGAGAACGGGTTCACATCGTCGATGCGGTTTGGTGTGATCTCGGCAAGTAGCTTCTGTGCCAGTGTCTCCAGCTCGGCTGGAATAATCAGATGGCGAGGGGAGAGATTGAGGCGCTTGCCGGACAGGCTCACCTGGTGGCGCAGTGCCTGACGCAATACAGAGAGTGTCTCAATGGACGGCTTGCCTTTGGTTTGTGCAAGGTTGCGATGGCCTTCATGGAAAACTGGCTTATCGTCTCCCATCTTCGGCCCTTTGCCGCCATTCATCTCCAGCAACTTGATGAAGAACTCTGCTTCAAAGTCTGCTGCTGCAATGCCTAGTCTGCGCGGTAGATCGTTCAGAGCGCCAAGGTCATCGTTGATGAGTGATTGGCGGGTGACACCGATCATCCGTCCGAAGGTGTCGATTTTGAAGCTTTCTGCGCTCTCGCTCATGGTGCCGTGTTTGTATTCACCATGCTCGTTGAGCTTCTCCAAATCCGGAGCTTCAGAAAGAATAATCCGGTGCTTTGCGCGGAAGTCTTTCACGGTGGTTTGTCGTGCCAGTTTCTTCAAAGCGCTTGGCACACTCTCATAGGATTGACGCAATGTCCGCCCCACGGTGTTTCCCATGATGAGGGGAAAGTCACTGGTAGAATGCAGGGCACGGGAGACAATCGTTGCCTGGGAAAGGGCCGTGGTTGAAACATTGGCATTGCGCAGACAATCGCGAGCCATCTCCGGAATAGACATTCCGATGAAGTCGCGGGCGCTGTCCTCCGGCTTATGGGTTGGGTCAATGCGCGTCATCATGGCGTCGGCCATGCGTTCGGCGCGGGTGTGTGGGTCGGTGTGATCTGCGAGAATTTGCGCCGATTGCGTCCGGATCGGCGGTGTCGTCCGCTTCTCGGCCTCGGTAATTGCAGCGGCTCGGATCTCGTCCAGTGTGGCTGAGCTGTCGATCTGGCTGTCAGTCCATTCAGTGGTCAGGTTCAATGTCCCTGCGATAGAGCGGATCTGCTGGTTGCGTTGCGCCATGTCTGGCGTGGGTGTTTTGGGTGGTTCCTGCGAGTTGGGTTGGTTCTCCGTTGGCATTGCTCTGATCCTTGCGTCCGGGTCCGCTGGCACACTGACAAAGCTGACTTCTCTTGGTTTGAACTGGGTGATGGTGCGAATGGAGCGTCCGGTGTCCGGATCTCTGCTGTCCGCCCATTTCTCTATCTGGTAGCCGATGGAAACGCCTGTAATCATTCCCTCGCGAATGTCGGCAATCACTGGGTTGGCGCGGCTGTCAGAGGTAAACTTGATGGTGACGATGATGCAGCCGTTCTCTGTCCGTGCTGCTGTCACGGTGCCAAGCACTGCACTCAGGCTGTCCTGGCGATGGCTGTCTAAAACCGGAAGGCCGATAAAGGCTTCCGCTGTGGTGGCTGTGGGTTCCAGTCGCTCGATGTAAGCGCCACGGTCCACGCTGCCAAAGGCGGTGGCGGTTGCCTCGACGGTCCGCTGTTTTTCGTCGAGGCTGGAGGATTTGAAAGTCAGATCACGGGTGAGGAAGGCTGGGGCATTCATGCGGCTTTTCCTGAAGTTGAGGGAGCGGGGTTGGTGCCAGCGGACATCTGTTGACCAATACCCCGCTCCCTGTCTGTGTCGCGTTTGCGCTCCTCGTCGATTTCCTCGACGGAGAAGCCGCGCTGCGCGACAACCCGGGTCCGGCTGGTCAGTCCGTTTTGAATTTCAAGAATGGCGGCTTTCGCGTCTTTTTCAGGGTCTACCCAAGGCCATGCGGGTGGCAGGTACTCGGCAGCATGAAAAGCTTCCGGCTCTGCGGAGTAGGCGCCTAGATCCAGCGTGCCCCGCACGGCCAGCAATCCCACAAAGCGCTCATAGATCGGCTGTAGAAACTGTTTGACCAGAACAAGGTGCTGGACGCTCTCCACCTTGCGGCGGAACTCCAGCAGGGCGGCGCGGCTGGAGGAATAATTGGAGTTGGAATAGTCGCCTGTCAGCTGCTCGTAGGTGATGCCAAGCCCTGCTGCCATGGCTCTCAGTTGCCACTGGATGAAGGCAGGGAAGTCTTTCACGTCTGGCAGGTTGGGGAACTCGATATCCGATCCCGGTGGCAGAAAGTGCAGGGCTCCCGGTTCCATGCCAGTTTCCAGCAGGCCGTTCTTTTGCTCGCCATCGAATGGATTGGCTTGTCCGTTGACGTCTCTCACAAAGCCAGCGAACAAGGCTGCAACCCGCTGGCGTTCCAGCTGCGCGTCTTCGTAGCTGTCCAGTGATTGAGCGCGGAGCAGAACGGGGGAGAGCCATGAAAGGCCGCGCACTTGTCCTGGCTCCAGCGGAACAAACACATGCAGCATATCTTCGGCAGGGACGCGGATGTGTCCAAGGTTTTGCAGCAGGGCAGTGCCACGGCGGCGGGGCAGCACGTGGTAGGCGATGCGCTTGCCATCTGCATCAAACTCGACGCCTGCGAAAATGTGGCCTTTGCCTTCCAGCTCGCGGAACAACGTGGCGTCCACCATGTCGGCGGGGATGAGCTTTAGCTTCAGGTCTGTGCCACTCTGCACCAGCTGGATGAAGCTTTCGCCTTTTACCACGATCTCGCGCATTGCTTGGGCTTGCAGACCGTAAAAATCCTGCCGCCCTTCAAAGTCGCAAGTCTCCAGCCAGCTCTCATGGGCTTTCTGGATTGTGTCGCGGATGGTGTCTGTCGGGAATTTGGGGCGGGTGACGATGCCGGCACCGATGTAGTTGGCCACAAGGCCGGAAACGGCGGCGTGTCCCCATGGGTTGTTGGTGGAAAGCGCAACCCCGCGCTCTTGGATGGTCTTTGATCCGGCTGCGGTCGCCTCGGAAAGATTGCCGATCCCCGCGATGCCTTGCCACCTGTGCCCCCGTCCAGCAGCCTCCAGCCCGATCATCCGGGCGACGAGGTTTTGAAGGCGTTTTGCAAGTGGGCGGCGGGGCTGGATCATGAGTGCTTACTCCAGTCCGATGTTGAGGTCATCGTCTTTGGCAACTCGCTGCATCCGGCGAAAGATTGCCCCTGCATTGACGAAAGCAAGAGAGCGAACTTCTTTGTCTGTATCGGCATTGCGCTGTGCAATCTGGGCAAGAATTTGCTCAATGGTTCCGCCAAAAGCTGTCGGTGCCTGCTTGATGACTTCTGTGCCGTCGCTGTTCTGGATGGTGCATTCTTTGTAATTGCAAATCCAGACGTCTCCGGTGTCTTTGAAGATTGACCAGAGGTCAGAGAAGTAAAGCGCGTAAGCGGTGGAGATCGCGGCGGCTTCTGTACGGTCTGCTGAGGCTTGGCTCGCCAGATTATCTGCCAGTGCAAGCTGAAAGGCTGAAACAACAGAATACAGCTCATCGCTGGATTTCTTGTCCTCGGAGATGCGACGGGCAAAGCCGGGCACTTGCTCTCTGCGCTGAAGGGTTTTGAAAAGCTGGTCATCTACGCCAGCAAGCTTGAGGTAATGTCTGCGTTTAAGGGGCACTGCGCTCTCCTTGTTCGGTGTCGATTGACACTAAATATAGCGATATGGTTTTGAGTGTCAAGTGACACTTTGAAATTCACAATCTTTCAGCGCTGAGGCGATGAGGGCGTAGTCGGGGTCTAGGTGTCCGGCGACTGTCATCTCTTCTAGGAAGAGGCGGAGTTTGGTGACTATGCCGGTGAGGGTTGGGGCGGGGGTGTCGATGAGGTGGCGGTAGGTGGTGGTGACGGCGTCGCTGTAGGGGCGCAGGAGGGCGTCTTCCTCGGCGAAGCTGGCGGATTTGGGGATCTTCAGCTCGCAGTAGTGCTGGCAGGCGGTTTTGTAGCGCTGTGCCAGGTCTGGCAGGGGATCGTGTGGGGTGGCTTTGGCGCTGGGTGTTGCCACCACGGCAATGCTGGCGAGGCTTCCGGTCAGCACCGCGCGGCGGTCCGGGCTTTGGGCGCACTTCTCCCGTTCGCGAAAAAGGTCTTTCATCGCGTTCTCCATGATTGATTGCTAACTATACACTATTGATGTAACCTTACATGAAATAAGTCAACACTAAAAATGTAAGGTGACATTAAAAATGACGATTACGCCAGCGCAGTGTCGAGCCGGACGAGCATTGATTGGTTGGTCGCAGGGGGATTTGGAAGAAAAATCGAAAGTTGCGAAGAAAACTATAGCCGACTTTGAGAGAGATGTGCGCAACCCTTATGCGCGTACACTTGCTGATTTACAATCTGCAATGGAATCTGCTGGTGTAGCGTTCATACCAGAGAACGGTGGTGGTGCTGGTGTCCGATTATCCAAGAAATCGGGGTGACTGCTACCAAAACATATCGATGGAAGTTGTGTTATGAAATCTGAAAATGAGCAGTTCAGTGAAGCCCTACGGATAGTAGAAATTCTAGAAAATAATACAACGATCCTCCAGACTGACAATCCTCAACTTCTAAACTTTGCTAATAAAGTTAGATACTTAAATTGGTCCCTTCAAAAATCTGAACCTAATCTCTTTTCAGAGGCTGAAGTTAGATTTCTATTAAAGGGACTCGATAACCTTTACTCTGTAAGTGAAACACTTCTGAAAAGCCCGCAGTCAGTAGTTTTGTCCGACTATGACAATCCAATTAATGAGTTGCTTCTGAAATTTAGCCCGCCTCGAAATATTATCGTAGAAAATGATGATGTTGATCAAATCATAAACCGGGCTCGTATTAATACAAAAGAAATAACAGAAGGCTTTGAAAAAGAAGCGCAGCACTTAAAGTCACAGTTGGCTACCTCTAAAAGGAGACAAGCGACGTTAGACAAACAAATCAGTGACTTGCAATTGTTGCTCTCCGAACAAAAAGGGCAAATATCTAACTTGTCAGGTGTCTTCAAGACTGAATTCAGCGGAGTGATTGATCAAGTTCGGGCAGAAAATAAGGTTCAACGAGATGATTTTGAAGTGAGGTTCACGAAAATCTCAAATGATATAGAGCAAAATCATTCAAGTTTCATCCAAGAACGTCGCTCTGTCTTGGAAGAACAGATAAGCGAGTTGATAGATGGAGTTACTGATGCAAGACAGAAGTCAGAGGAGCTCGTAAAAGAGATAAATGGTCTCTATGGAATTGCAGGCTCAAATGTGATGTCAGGTGATTTGCTTAAACAAGCCAAAGATGAAAGAGAGGAATATAAATTTTTCTCGAAAGTTGCAATTTGGCTCTATATTGCCTCTCCGCTTTCATTGATTCTTCTAGTATTTTTTAATGATATTGACCTTAATGACTATATGTCATTGATAAAAAGACTTCCTGTTGCAGCTCTGTTTTTGCTTCCAGCTTTTTTTGTGAGTGGCATCGCGAGCCGACATAGGCGAGTCGAGATTGATTTACGATCGCTCGGTCTGAGATTGGCTGCATTTGAGCCATATTTGGCCCAACTGTCAGAAGAACAACAGTCAAATTTAAGAACTGAAATGGCAGAAAAATTCTTTAATTATAAGATTTCAAATGAAAAGCATGGAGATCTTAATTCTAAACAGCTTGGGAAACAGCTTGAAGGGTTAATAAGTCCAATCGACAGTTTAATGGAAATGCTCAAAAAGCACACCAAAGTGTCTTAGCCAAGCCAGCTTGACTGGACAGTCTGCCTTCGTTGAGGACGCCGGTTTGCTGCGGAGTTCTCCTGTTTGTTAGGACTGCGCAACTTTGTGCAGTCCTCTTTCCTCATGGCCTTCTCTCCCAATGCCTTCACAGCCTGCTCCACCCGAACACCGCTCGCCGCCAATCCATGTAGCGCCGCACTGGCATAAATCCGGCAATCCAGTGGCTCATTCCTGACCCCGCTGTCGGCCACCCATTTGATTTTGGCAACACCGCCTTTGTAGACCCGAACGGGCTTTTCGGCGGTGATGCCTCGGAAGTAGTCCAGATCCCGCCCCTCAGGAAAGTGACAGTAGCCCGCGCTGGCGGCTTCTATGCGCAGTCGTGAAATCAGCGTGTGTTTGAGGCTGTCTACGCCGACAATGTAAAGCGGGGCCAGCTGACCTGCCTTGAGCTTTGGCGGGCGTTTGGGCCATGCGGGAATGCCCGGACCACCACGCCCTTTGATCGCCCACACACGGCGGTTCTGGCGTGGCTGCACATACTCCATAACATTGGGCGTTCTGTGCCCGCCGCTGTCGATCGCTACTGCTGAAATGGGGAGAGGGGGCACGTCTCGTACGTGTGGGTAGCGCTTCAACAGCACAGCATCCAGCTGCTTCCACACCTCCGGAAACGCCGGATCACCCCAGAGCACCTGATAGTCCAGGCTCCAGCTTTCCTCCCCTTTGCCCCAGCCGACAATCTCCAGTTCCAGCCGGTCGTCCTGCGTATCCACGCCCGCCGTGATCAACGCCACCTCATCCGGTAAGATCTCGCCAAACGGCTCACAGCGGCTCAACAGGCGCTCTGCTTCAATTGGCGCGGTGTCGCGGTCCTCATAGGCTTCTCCCAGCCGCGTGTTGACGAAGGTTTGCAGCCGTGGCGGATCGCTTTTGACGGTGAGAAACTCCGCCGCCATCTCGCCCCACGTCTCAAACGGAGAATACAGCCCCGGCAACCAAAACCCCGCCGTGCGGCCATCCCCATCTTTCGTCGCCTGCCATTGGCCTTGCGCCAGCATCTTCAGCTTGTGGCGTTCCTCAATCGGCTCCCCGCAATGCTCGCAGGTCATGGTTGCCTTCAGCGGCTCACCCTCCGGCCACTTGATCCGCGCCCAGGCGATGACTTGCAGAGCGCCGCAATGGGGGCAAGGCACAAAAAACTTGCGCTGATCGGATTCCGCATAGGCTTTTTCGATGCGCGACACACCGGAAAGGGTTGGCGTGGAACAGAGATAAATCTTCTTCTTGCCCGCATATGTCGCCGTGCGCCGGATCGCCAGTTCCACCGGATCGCCCTCACCATCCGCATCCACCGGATAGCCGTCCACCTCATCCAGAAAGATGTAGCGCACGGGCGTTGAGCGCAGACCTGTTGGGGCGTTGGCGCCCGTCATCACCAGCTCACCACCCACAAAGCTTTTCATGGCGATGGTGTTGCCCTTCTCGCGGGTTTTTGGTGCGGCCACTTTGGCCTTGAGAGCTGGCGTGTCGTTGATGAGCGGATCTATGCGCGTGCGGCTGTTGCGCTTGAGCATATCCAGCGAAGGCATCACCAGCAGCATCATTCCTGGCGCGTGGTCGATGACGTATCCGATCCAGTTCAGCCCTGCCTCCGTCTTGCCCACCTGAGCGCCCGCCATGAACACCACCCGCTCCACCTGAGAGGCAGTGGACAGGCAATCCATGATCTCGCCCAGATACGGCACGCGCTCGGTTTTCCATCGCCCTGGCTCGGCGCTGGTGGGTGGCAGCTGGCGATAGGCGTTCGCCCACTGGCTGACGGTGAGCTGTCGCTCCGGTGCCAATGCCTCGCGCCAGATGGCGTCTGCCCATGAGGCGGTGGTGGTGGCGAGGTCAGACATTGGCAAGATCCTTCAGCGGTGTTTCTGCAAGGTCGGCGAGGTGATCACGGACGATGCGGTCGAGGATGGCGTAGGTTTCTCGCGGATCGCTGCCCAGCTCGGCGGAGAGGGTGGAGGCAGCGCGGCTCGCCCAGCCCATCCATGCATCGCGCTCGCCTCTGGCCCGCTCAAAGATCGCCTTTTGGGCGGCGTGCTTGTCGATGATGTTGCCAAGCTCCCGTTCCAGCTCCAGCTTTGCCAGCTCCGCCTTGATGCGCTCCAGCTCGCCCTTTGGGGTGAGGGGAGGTGCATCAACCAGCGACTTGCGTTTGGCGGCGCTGGTGTTGGCGATGTACCAGGCTTTGCCCAGCTTGATATCAATCCGCCCGTTGCCAAGCGTTGGCAGGCCTTCCTTGATGAGCTGGGACACGCGACCCCGGGACATTCCCAGAATGTCCGCGAATTGTGCCTTGGTTGCGGTGCGTTGCTCTGGCTCGGCAACTTGCCCGAAAATGCTGATTTGTTGCTCGCCCGAGCTATGCGCTGAATGCATGGTTTAGCCCTAAATTCCTCTCTAAACTGCTGTTTCGTTTAGGCAATTTCAAAACGATCTGTGACCAAAGCGTGGGATGTCGCATACCCGTATTGAGCATTGGTGGGAAGGACCCGGACAGCGCCGCAAAGGCGATGGGGTTGTCGGACACCGGACACCCCCCTACGGGGTGTCCGGTGTCCGCCCCCTGAGCGGGACACATCGGGACATTGCGGGACATGTCCCGGTATGTCCTGTCTGTCACGGTATCCATACATACGGGTCATAAACACCTATTCTCCCTTTCAATTGCAGGCCTTGGAATGCACGGTTGAATGCCTTGCGGCGTGCCTCTGATGATCCTGTTGGGCTGATGCCCATTTGATAAGCTTGCTGACGCCAACACTCGATGGTGATGGTGTTCACGTCCTTGGGGATCTCTTCCGGAGTGATTGGAGGTTTTTGGCCGTGAACACACACGGCTTCCTGAAGCGCCCGCATGGCAATCTCCTGAGAAGCAGGCAGCCTCGGTTTTTGCCCTCTTTCTGTCTCGCCCGTATCCGCAGGCTCAATGACACATGACGTTATTTCATCGCCATCTTCATCAAGGCCGAGAACCGTTTGCGAGAGCGTGAAGCGGAAGGTCTGACCGTCTTCGCCGTCTTTCTGCTTGTCGATTGTCGCGAGGCAGGTTTCGCTTTCTCCAATACGTTCCAGTTCAATCACAGTGTCCGCGCAATCTCTCAGGGTGGACGCGCCACGCATGCCGCGCTCTTTGTCCTTTCCGGTGTGGTGGACGATGAGAATGTGAGCATTGGTTTTCTTTCTGAGTTCTTCGACATTGACGATGAATGCCGCCATGTCGCGTGGGTCTGCATCCGTGCCGCCCGCCATCATGCGGGAGAGCGTGTCGATGATGATGAGAGAGACGGGAGCGCCTGCCATCTCACCAATGCTGGCAATGTCATTCGCCAACTGGGAGACGGGGCTTTCCGGTGTGCGCATGTCCAAGGCTGTCGGGATCATGGCGAACGGGATGCGCTCTGTGATGCCGTGCCGCTCGCGCCATGCCTTGAGGCGCTGTCTGGCTCCAGTCGCGCCTTCTCCTGCGATGTAGGCGACTGTGCCAGTCTTCACACGGTTGTCGAACCACTCCATGTCTGCGGCAATGCGCAGGCCGAGGTCAATTGCCATGAAGCTCTTGCCAACGCCTGAGGGGCCAAACAGGACGGACATTTCGCCTGAGGCCAGAATGTTCTTGATGAGCCATGAGCGGGGAGGCGCGTTGTCTTCCTCTCCAAACCAGATGGTTGGAAAGTGTGTTCTGGTTGGTCGCCATGTTTCTGCGGTTTCGGTGGCTGTGTTGAAAGCCTCTACGGTGCCGCCCTGATCAAGCCAGTCGGAAACATCTCCCTTGGCTTGCAGGTTTGGCAGGCGCACCACGGCCACGCGCTCGGCAACCTCGCGGAGGTTCTTGGCGACGATGTCCCGGTGTTCGCTGCCAGCTTCGTCATTGTCCGGCAGGATGAAAACGCGGGCGCCTTTGAAATAGTCTGCGAAATGGTTCGGCCACTTCTTCGCGCCGCCCGGGTTGCAGGTTGCGACGATGCCGAGGCTGGCAAGGCGGTCTACATCCTTCTCGCCTTCGACGATGTATACGGGCCGCTCCAGTGCGAGAGCTTCGGTTAATTCTGTGAGACGGTAGGGGATGAGGCGTGTGCCTTTGACCTTCCACTCCCATCCGCCATTGGGGAGAGGGCGGCGCTGTCTGAAGGTCTTTGGCTCCATGCGCACGACCTGGTAAAGCAGCTCTCCGGCCTCATTGCGGTAATCGTACTCGGCGACAACCTTTCCCTTGCTGCTGACATGGGGCTGTCCGGCAAAGTCACCAAACTCTGACTTGAGCCAGTTTACTGCTTCTTCTTTGGAGCCGCCGTTGACGTGCTTCACCAGATCGATGACGCCTCCGCCTGTGTCCGCTTCAAAGTCTTTCCATGTGCCTTTGGCTTCACCTGCAATGTTTACTTTCAAGCTGCCATTGGTTCCAAAGCGCAGCTCGCGACTAGAGGCGCTGGTTGCTTCTCCGAGAAGCCGCTTTGCTGTTGGTTCTATGAAGCTCGAAAAGTCTGTCACTGCACAAGCTCCAGCACTTTGGCGAGCTTCAGCAGGCGTTCGCTGGCTTCTTCTTTCTCGACTAGAAACGTCTCTGGATTTGATCTGCGGCGAGTGCCGATCCTGCGCACTTCATAGGCGATGGCCTTCAGCTCTTGCGGGACATTCAGGGAGGCTGTTTGCAGACTGTTCATGGCCGCTTCCTCCCCTCTGAGAAGGGAGAAAAAGGGGCTGGTCGTTTTGAGAAAAAGCCCAATAGTTTCAGTGGGGGTGTTGCCGAGGCTGGGCAAACTAAAGCATTGATTTTAAGTCGACAGGTTAATCCCTGTCTCTCCGCCATTAATTCCCCTGAAAATCAGAATAACTCGATGCCATCTGGCGATTTTTCTGCGTTTTTCTTTCCAATCTTCCCGATATCACATCTTATTGCTGAGTTAGTCCATCGCAGGCAGTTCTCATGCTGCTGATGTTTCTCATTTTCAGATGCTCTCAGCGCTCACACATAATGTTGAATTCAATTTTAAGTTGATGTAATTGCCATGAGCAATTATGAGTGAGGATTAAATGATAGATTTTGATGTCCATAGCGAATTCTCGTTGTCATCAGATGACAGCTTTGCAGAGCTGGTGCCAGGGCTGCTGATTGAGGGGGAAGAAGTTTTAGGTTCTTATTCAACTGGTCGGGATGGCGTTGTTTTTACAAACTTACGGGTTATGCCAATCGACGTGCAGGGCTTTACCGGCAAGAAGCGTGACTTCACATCGCTCCCTTATAAGAAGGTGACGGCGTATTCTGTCGAGACAGCTGGCACGCTGGACGCAGATGTTGAGCTCGACCTCGTTATATCTGGGCTTGGGAAGGTGAAGTTCAGGTTCTACAACCTGGAGGAGATGGTTGAGATCTCCCGTCACATCGCGAAGGCCATCCTTTAAGCAATCGGCCGATTACAAAGCTCACCTGCGGGCTGAAGAGATAGACCGCAGGTATGCAGCGCACTCACACCGCGCCAGCACCCCGCCCGCGATGCTGTTCAATCACCTGGACGATCCGGTCGGTCATCATCCGCACCTCGGGCAGGTGCCTCCGGTCATCATGCATTGTCACCCACTGGTGTTTCGTCAGGTCCTCAATCACTGGTCCGCATCGCCGTAAGTGAGGCGACGTATCCCCCAGAAAGCTTGGCAGAATGGAAGCGCCAGCGCCTGCGCACAGCAGGTCCAGCAGGGTGTGTTGAGAGCTCACTTGCATCACCATCTCACTGCCATGCTGCTCCAGCAACCAGCGTGAGGATTTTGTCGTGGCGTACTCCGGCGCGATGCCGAGCCACCGCTGTTCCACCGCCGCATCAGCTCCCACTGCTACATAGGGCGCGAACTCCACGGGTGGCAGACGCTTGCTCGCCAGCCCGATCTCTGCAGGCGCTGAGCTGCGCAGGCCAATGTCGATCTCGCGTTTTTTGATGTTCAGCCGGTCCTCACTGGTAATGAACACCACCTCAAACCCGTCCTCCGGCTTGCACAGAGCACCAATATGCATGCTGAGAAACTTCATGGTCCAGCTTCCGGCAGAAACCCGAACTTGCGGCCTGCGAGACTTCGCGCTCAGCCACTGCTCAAACCCGGCATAGGCGCACTGAAACGGCTCCAGCTGCTCCAGCACATCCCGCCCGTCCTCGGTCAGTACATACCCGGCCTGCACCCGATCAAACAGCTTCAGCCCCACATCCTCTTCCAGCTGCTGCATGCGGCGGCTCAGCGTCGCCGGACTACACGCCAGCCTCTGCGCGGCTTCACTCAGCGTACCGCAAGCCGCAAGCACGAGGAATGCATTGAGATTATCCAGCAATCGAACCTTCATTTTTGAAAACTGCTTTTGAAATTTGGCCGCTATCCGGCAGAAAGAACACAAGGAAAGATAGGCTTAGTTCTCCTCAAAGAAAAGAAGCCAGAATGTTGATTTTCCCACTTCGTGAACCTGATAGACACCCACCAAACCCAACGCCGCGGCAGTTGGAAGACTATTACACCAACTACGCCAGCGCCTGCGCGCGGCCCTATTACATCGCGCTGGCCTCTATCATGGCGGTCGTCTTCATACTGTTCTGCATTTTTACGCCATAACACCAGCACAAAGCTCTGGCCTGCGGAGCGCGTTACTCACCGCAGACCAGCAGGGTGCATGCGCTTGCGAATGCCGGTCGCGGGCAAACAACAAACGAGAGGGCGGCAGACAAAGGGTGGTGAGGCTCCGCCCACGGCGAAACGCCACTTTGCACCGGCACAGTGAAAGGCACACCTCATACATCGAGTAGAATGACGAGAAGAGGCGCTAACGCAGCCGAACAGGGCAGGGGGCTCAGCGCCCCGCGCCCAACCCGTTACTCAAGAAGCGTCAATGTTGTACTGATCGGTTGTGGGTCGACGACCTGCTGTAGAACCCCACAGGTCTTTCTCAACGCTTCTATGCGGTCTGGCAAGGCATAATGCAAAGTGAACAAAGCATCCCGCTCACTGCTCTGGTTCATCCGCTCACTCAGCACAAGCTGCTGAAAATAAGCAAGATTTTCAAGATCAGAAACAGCGATGAGAACTTCATCTAACTCATTATCGATAGTATTTGTGGCGCTGTCCGCGCATGCAGAATCGTCCATTCCAATCCCCTTACTGACTAGGGTGTTGAAGATCCGCAACGCCAAAAAAGCTTCCTAGGGCTCGCTGGCGAGCGGGAGGCTAGAAACCTGAGTCAGACAGGCGAGCTTATTCCCCCCCGAAGGAGGTGTTGTATTCACCGCCCTCCCGCTCATAGCAAAGGGTCTGCGCACTATAGATAGGCACAAAAAAACCGCTAGACTACGGGAGCGGGTACCGCTGACGTGAGGTTTCTAGGCCTCACATATGAGTGTGAAACACAACCCCACAACCTGTCAACGCCCAAACCCAAAACCTCCCCCACTCATGCATTATTGCAACGGTCAGAGAGGGACTTCCCTCAACGGTTTGAAGGCGCCGCCCCTACGGTGTCATCCCGGGCGAAGCGCAGCGAAGACCCGGGACCCATTCCACCTCACCACCAACGCCACACTCGCCAATCAACAAAGCCCTCACCACAAACACCCGAAAGCTCTCCAACCATAGTGCTCGCGATAAAACGCAAAGCAGCCCCCACGGTGTCTTCCCGGGCGAAGACCCGGGACCCATACCCCCGGTATCAATGGGGCACACCAAGAGGCAGCAACAGAGCACAATCTTCGTCAGCTTTCACCTCAACAAACACCTTCAGCCATCAAATGAAGCTTGCATTGGCACAGGGAGGAGCAATTCGGGGAGGCCTCGTCTCCCTCCCTGCATAAATCAGCACCGCAAGTGGTTATAGATCCCGGCTCAATGGCCGGGAAGACATTGGAGGCGAACGCTCTGCTCATCAGTTCCACTGCAAAGCCAGCCCATCTCAAACCACAGTGCCCTCACACCCCATGCTTCCCCTCAGAGCCCACAACCCTGAAGCCCCACATCCCCTCCTGGTGTCATCCCGGGCGAAGACCCGGGACCCATACCCCCGGTATCAATGGGGCACACCAAGAGGCAGCAACAGAGCACAATCTTCCTCTGCTTTCGCCTCAATAAACACCTTCAGTCATCAAATGAAGCTCGCACTGTCACAGGGAGAAGCAATTCGGGGAAGCCGTGTCTCCCTCCCTGCATACATCAGCACTGCAAGTGGTTATAGATCCCGGCTCAATGGCCGGGATGACACCAGAGGCGACTACTCTGCTCATCATTTTCACTGGGAAACCAGCCCTATCTCATACCACAACGCCCTCGCACCAATGCCTCCACTCAGAGCCGCACCCTTTAAACCCCCACGTCCCCTCGGTGTCATCCCGGGCGAAGACCCGGGATCCATAACCACTAACGTAGTTTCGTGTATCTAAAATAATTGGGGAGCCGTACTTATCTAGAATATTTCTTTCTGAGTTCTGCATAATATGATGCAGAAAAGTACTAAGAAACTAGGTGAGCTTGTTTGGTAATGGTAAGGCGATCGTATTTATTTAGTCTGTTTATAGTACTGCTTTCATTTTCAAGTGTTTCGAATGCTGAAACATACCGTTGCGTAACAATGTCATCTGTAGGGTTTGAAGCTGGTCAGGGCTGGAAGCCAGCTAGGTTTGCAAATCGCCCTGTTTACCTAATTAGGAGAATGGATGAAGTAGAACGTGATAATATCCTCATTTTGCCTGATCCCAAGATAAATGGCCGGTTTTCAAAGGAGGGGGAGCTCATCGAGAAAGGATTTTGTGAGATCACTGAGTTAGAGATCAGCTGTAACTCCTCTCTTGGTGAACTCTATATGGCACAAAAGAATGGCAGGTTTACTCTTTCGAGAATAAGGGGATACATTTTGAGTATAGATGAGGATGTTTTTCTAGATATTGGTACTTGCTCTTTGCTTGAGCAAAATCATTAGGAAGAACCTATGTTTATGAAGCAGTTTTTGAGAATATCAATTCTCGGGTTTATGATTTTGTGCACTTCTACGTTTGTGCTTGCTAAGGACTATGTGCGAACGGCTAGAGTTGGCTACGCATTATGGGAATGCGCTGCTCTTGGATCAATCACAAAAGAAGATAGCAAGCAAAGAGAGGTGTTCTTCGAGAAAGGGCATCAAGAATTGACAAAGCTGTTTTCCGGTCTTCTTGAAGGAAAAGTAGCTGAAGAAGATTGGAACCAGATGCCAATTGGCTTAACGCTAGGATTAAGTGGAGGGCCATCGCTTGAGTTTAGACTTGGAGTCTTGTGGGCAGGTATCATAGAAAATGTGTATGAAAGTACTCTACCAGAACAAAAAAGTTTGAGCTGGGATGATAAAAAAATGCTCCAGAAAAATGCTGCGCAAAAGAAAATTCAAATGAAGAATTGTGGGTTGTTAGTGCCCTAGAGGTACGAGCTAAAGTTGCTCATGTACTTTGGCTCCCCTTCCCATCCTCCGCCATTTCCGTTACCCTCCACACACCACCACCAATCCTCAAAGGATTCCCAATGCCGCTGCGCATGCACATCGCTGTAAAAATCACCGCCCGTGTCCATGATGGTCCGGCGTGTGGGCGATTTATGCGCTTGGCTTAAAAGCTCCTAATGCATGAGTGAGAACCGCACTGCAGAGCTAATGTGCTCGCCCGTTTGTGCGTCTTCATTCAGGCAAGAGCGTTTAGGCAGCGGGGCAGGGCGTGCCATTCCACGAGCAGCCCCAGCGGGTGTTTTTATCGTAATTCCTCAGTTTCCGCTGAAAAACGGGAGTATTGAGGAAATCTAAGAGGCTGATTATCAATCAGCCCCTTTATTGCGCTGCCAGCATTCGCTAAAAGACCTCCACGAATTTTATTTGCCCGGCTGGGACTCAGGTCCCAATCAGCTGCTGGCACATCCAAACCCTTGAGGGATTATGTCCGACCTCGAAACACTCGAAGCCGAGATTAACACCGCGATTGCCGGTGCTGACTCCGAAGCCGCACTGGAAGACGTGCGCGTTGCCGCCCTTGGCAAAAAGGGCAGCGTTTCTGAAAAATTGAAAACGCTTGGCAAAATGAGCCCGGAAGAGCGCAAGGAAATGGGTCCTGCGCTCAACGGCCTGAAAAACCGCGTTGGTGATGCTATCACCGCTCGTAAAGACGTGTTGAAGGTTGAGGCACTCAACGCGCGCCTCGCCTCTGAAACCGTTGATGTGAGCCAGCCACTGCGCACCACTCCGGCAGAAGAAGGCCGCATTCACCCGATTTCTCAGGTGACTGACGAGCTGATCGCCATCTTCGCTGACATGGGCTTCTCCGTTGCTGAAGGTCCGGACATCGAGACGGATGAGCTGAACTTCACCGCGCTCAACTTCCCGGAAGGCCACCCGGCCCGCGAAATGCACGACACCTTCTTCTTCAACGAGAAGGAAGACGGCGAGCGCATGTTGCTGCGCACGCACACATCCCCGGTGCAGATCCGCGCGATGAAATCTCAGGAGCCACCGCTGCGCCTGATCATGCCGGGCCGCACATACCGTTGTGACAGCGACCAGACCCACACACCAATGTTCCACCAGCTGGAAGGCCTCGTGATCGACAAGACCACGCATATCGGCCACCTGAAGGGCACATTGGAAGAGTTCCTCAAAGCGTTCTTCGAAGTGGATGATGTAGAGCTGCGCTTCCGCCCAAGCTTCTTCCCGTTCACCGAGCCATCCATGGAAGTGGACGTGAAGTGCGACCGCTCCGGCGCTGAAGTGAAAATCGGTACCGGCAACGACTGGATGGAAATCCTCGGCTGCGGCATGGTGCATTCCAACGTTCTGCGCAACTGTGGTCTCGACCCGGATGTGTACCAGGGTTTCGCATGGGGCATCGGCATCGACCGTCTGGCTATGCTGAAATACGGCATGAACGATCTGCGCGCCTTCTTTGATGCAGACGTCCGCTGGCTCAAGCACTACGGCTTCCGCCCGCTGGATATGCCAGCGCTGGTCTCCGGTCTTTCCAAGTAATTTGGTCCAAACGTAAAGAGCTAATAAAATGAAATTCACCCTTTCCTGGCTCAAGGACCATCTTGAGACCGATGCAAGCCTTGAAGAAATTGTAGAGCGCCTGACGCTGATCGGGCTGGAAGTGGAAGAAATCTCCAATCCAGCTGATCGCCTTGGCACGTTCAAAATTGCCCGCGTTCTGGAAGCCGAGCAGCATCCGAATGCAGATCGTCTGCGCGTGCTGAAAGTGGACACCGGCGAAGGTGAGCCCCTGCAGGTTGTCTGTGGCGCACCAAACGCCCGCAAAGGCCTGATTGGCGTCTTCGCAAAACCGGGCGATTACATCCCCGGTCTCGACGTAACATTGTCCGTTGGTAAAATCCGTGACGTGGAAAGCCACGGCATGATGGCCTCCGAGCGCGAGCTGGAGTTATCCGACGAACACGACGGCGTCATCGACCTGCCAGAAGACGCACCAGTCGGCACCCCGTTTGTTGCATATGCTGGTCTGGACGATCCGGTCATCGAAATCGGCCTGACCCCGAACCGCTCCGACTGCGCAAGTGTGTTCGGAATTGCGCGTGATTTGGCTGCTTCCGGCTTAGGAACGCTAAAAACCCCGCAAAAAACGCAAGTGAACGCACATAGCAACGCAAACGATCTAAAAATCCTTTTGGATCTAGGGGATAGCCCGGAACACTGCCCTGCATTCGGCTATCGTGTGGTCCGTGGCATCAAAAACGGCCCGTCTCCTAAATGGATGCAGAAGCGTCTGGTTGCTATCGGTCTGCGCCCGATTAATGCCCTCGTGGACATCACCAATTACATGACCTTCGATCAGGGCCGCCCGCTGCATGTCTTTGATGCAGATAAGGTTTCCGGCAACCTGACCGTCCGTCACGGTAAGGCTGGCGAAGAGCTTGTTGGCCTCGACGGAAAAACTTATGCCGTCGATGAGAACGTCGTTGTCATTGCTGACGACAACGGTCTGGAGTCCCTCGGTGGAATTATGGGCGGAGAATCAACAGGTTGCGACGAAAATACCACAAACGTGGTGATTGAAAGCGCTCTCTGGGATCCGCTCAACATCGCCCGTACAGGCCGTAAACTGGGAGTATCTACCGACGCCCGCTATCGCTTCGAGCGCGGTGTGGACCCGGCGTACATGGTGGAAGGCCTTGAAGTTGCTACGAAATTGGTCATGGACCTATGTGGCGGCGGCGAAGCTTCCGACGCGCACGTTGTAGGAGAAGTGCCACAGGAAGAGCGCATCATCGACTTCCCTCTCAGCGAAGTCAAACGCCTCTCCGGCCTGGAAGTATCCCACAGTGAGATCAAAGCTATCCTCTCCCTGCTCGGCTTCTGGGTCGCTGGCAACGGCGATGTAGTCAAGGTTTCTCCTCCTAGCTGGCGTCCGGACATCTTTGGGAAAGCTGATTTGGTAGAAGAGGTTATGCGCATTGTCGGCATCGACAAAGTGCCAACTGCTACCCTGCCGCGCATGGAGCCAATCTCCCAGAAGGTTCTGACTGTTAGCCAGATCCGCCGCTCTAATGCCCGCCGCGCACTCGCAACACGCGGCATGGACGAGGCTGTTCTGTGGTCCTTCATTCCTAAAGCCCACGCAGAGCACTTCGGTGGTGGTAACCCACTGCTATCATTGGCAAATCCGATCTCCGCAGACATGTCCGACATGCGTCCGTCCCTGCTGCCTGGCCTGCTCTCCGCAGCACAGCGCAACGCAGACCGCGGCTACGCCGACGTCGCTCTCTTCGAAGTCGGCCAAGTCTTTGAAAATGATAGCGAAAAAGGCCAGAAGATGGTCATCGCCGGCATCCGCCGCGGTACCGCCAAACCAACCGGTTCCGGTCGCCACTGGTCCGGAAACGCTGAAAACATTGATGTTTTCGACGCGAAGGCTGATGCTGGCGCGGTACTACAGTCCATTGGTGCGCAGGTAAACAACCTGATGGTCTTCACCGACGCTCCGGATTACTACCACCCAGGCCGCTCCGGCGCCCTCAAAATGGGCCCGAAAAACACCCTGGCGTACTTCGGTGAGATCCACCCTAAGACCTTGGAAGCATTGGACATTGAAGGCCCGCTCGTGGCGTTTGAAGTCTTCATCGACGCTGTTCCTCAGCCGAAGAAGAAAGCGACCAAATCCAAGGGTGCGCTGAATGCTGCGGATCTTATGCCGGTAAAACGGGACTTTGCGTTCCTGGTAGACAGCTCTATCCCGGTTGAGAAGCTCCTGAAAGCTGCCAAAGGCGCGGATAAAGCATTGATCACAAACGTGAATCTCTTCGATATCTACGAAGGGCAGGGCGTGCCGGAAGGCCAGCGCTCTCTCGCGATTGATGTAACCCTGCAGCCGACCAAGAAGACCCTCACCGATGAGGATATCGAGGCGGTCTCAAACAAAATTGTTGCGTCCGTTCAAAAGGCTACCGGCGGTACCCTGCGCGGATAACTCCCGCTGTACAGCACTGACGAAACACAAAAACGCGGATTCCGGAAAATCTCGGAATCCGCGTTTTTTAATGCAAAATCGGCAAAATTTGTCCAGACAGCAGGGGCATAACCTCACCCGCCCACGGGGATATCCAGCCCGTCCAGCACAGCTCAGCCCCAGAACCCAGCCAAAAACCACAACCACCCAGCGTCAGCCTAAACCGCTCCCTCGCGCCCCTCCGCCTCATCCAGCTGCACAGGCTCAGAGATCACACTCGCCCGCCCGCAGAACCCGCGCCGCCGACGCCGCTGCATACGCTGGCAGTCCTCGTCACTCAACTCCGCTTCGGGCAGGCAGGAGCCATCGGCTGCAACAGCACCGCCCTCAATCTTCAGCGCAAGCCCCTCCGTCAGGGCCGTCGCAACCACCGTGCGGGCGTGGGAGACAAGCCGCGAGAACGTAGGCCGCGAAATCCCCATCAGATCAGCAGCAGCCGTATGTTCCAGCCCTTCTGCATCGGCCAGACGCAACGCCTCCATCCCGTCCTGCGATAAAACCGCCGCCTGAAGCGTGCGCAGCGGCACGCCCTGCGGCTTGAAAAAGCGCACTCCTGCAGTTCCATGAATTCGGCGTGGTTTTCTTGGACGTGGCATAACAAACACTCCTTTCACAGCCTCTCCCATAAGAACCATCAATGATTTAGGCAGGGGAGACGCACAGCAACATAAATCTAGAGCAGGGGGCGTGAGGAAAAGAGAACGCGGCCAGCTCTAATGAGCATATGTTCATTATACTGCGCCTCTTATCAGTCACTGGCAAGCTAGGAAAAGAACATATGCTCATAATGTCACCTCACCACAACGGGCATAACCAACAGCATACAAGGGCATAAACAGCAAAACCGCCCGAAGCTTCCACCCCGAGCGCGCCAACCCATCTAATAATCTATGCTACATGTTCGCGGTGATAAGTCCGGTACGAACCTCGTCCTCCACCTCAATCATGGAGTAGTTCCTCAGCAAACCGTCCTGATCAAAAAACAGGGCCACTTCCTTGGTGGTCACATCCTGCCCGCTGGCAAGCAAATCAACCACCGGAATGAAGTTCTCAACCTTCGCCTGCGTCCGTACATGCCTGTATTTCCAAATCTCATTGCCGCTATCGGTAAAATCAGTGGTGTTTGGGTCACCCAACGCAACGCGCACATCTTCCTTGGTTGTCTTGCCGTTCTCCAACTGGCTTTCCAGCCCTTCACGCGTCAAATGCCGAAGGCTCTCATTGCCAACAGAAGCGCAGCCAGCCACAACCAGCCCAAGCCCCAGAGCGAGGATAACGTGCACAATTCGCAAATCTATGCCCCTTTGCGTTGGTTTGCGTTGCTCCGTAAATGCAACGCACAGCGAGTTCTTCTTAACTGGGAATAGAACTTCGTTCTCTTAGCCGAGCGTGCCGCCAGAGCGCAGCCCTGTAAACCTGAGATAAGACTCGTGTAAGAACTGTCAGGGGGCAATAGAAAGAGGGAATTACGAAATTAAATCAAAGCGCTAGAGGGCGCCTTAGTGCACACCAAACACCAAAGCCGGCAAAAAAGCCTGCACACTTCATGTGGAAGAAACCACCACACGCCCACGTGCACCAACGGGCATAACCCGGCAAACATCATTTTGCGTTGCTATGCGCAACTTTGCGTTTTTCTGCGTTCCTATGAAATTCGGGAGGTCAACGAACCAGAACGCACCGCTAAACCCGAAATCTACGGCAGAAAAGGGGAATAAGTGCAACAGCCCTTCGCCTCATACAGTGCACCAACCACACCACGCAAAATCCAACTTATCCCCGCACACCCAACCCGCTCCAAACCACCAAAACACCTCTCCCTCCACCATCATCCCACACACCTCCCTCTCGTCACCCCACACATCCCCTCTCATCATCCCGCACTTGATGCGGGACCCAGCTGGAAATCACCCCTCATTACAAACTGCATGTTTCATGATGTTGGGCCTGACGTTACGAACACTGACATAGCAGGAGTAGTATCTGGAGTTGATTTGATAGGCTCGCAGCCTCGGCCCTAGATCCCGCATCAAGTGCGGGATGACGTCAGAGGAGGCTAGCCTGTTCTCGAGAACGGACCAACACAAACGGGGAATCCGCAATATATAATGGAAACTCCACTACCAGATATGTAGGTTACATGCCGATGGTTTTAATAAATTATCCAGCTAAACTTATGATTGATAGAACTAGGGACTATAGATTATCCGAGACGATATAATCCAAATTTTCAGTTTTTATGCGTCAAAAATATTATGACAAAAGAAAAATAATATTGAATTTAGGCAATGCGCTTGGATATAGATCTAGTGTGATTTAGTAAAATTGAAATAAGATTTTATTCGCATTGGATATCAAATGGAGCGCAACATAGAAGTCAGACTTCGAGGACCAGAAATACATACTGACTATACGGGTTTGAATGCAATATCATCTCTTGGTTCTCAATTGGTTGGTGTCGAAAATACAAAAATTACGGTCAATCTTTCCTCTATTAGATGGATGGAAGCTCACTTAGCTCCTTTGTTATTGATAATTATTCGGCATTGTGAAGCGCGTGGTAACTGGTTTGAGTTTGTTGGAGTCTCAGAGAAACTTAAACTCATTCTTTCAAAGAATGGCTTTTTCGCTTCCAGCAGTCCTGACATCTATAATACGACCTTAAGGGTGACAGAATTTCATAGTGATGCTGCTATAAGTTTCTCTAATTATACGCGTGAAAACTTGGCCAGACCTGAGATGCCAAAGATGACAGCTGCGCTCAGGAGTAAGTTTTATGAGGGGATAGACGAGCTTTTTGCCAATTGCGCACTTCATTCTGAAGCGCCAATAAACATTTGTGCGGGAGGACAATTTTATCCTCGTTCTGAACGGTTGTGCTTTACTATTGTTGATGGTGGTATTGGCATGGATGAAGTCATATATAGGCGTAAGAGCATTCGGCTTAGTTCAGTAAATGCGATCGATTGGGCTATGACGCCTGGCAATACAACTCGTCAAGGTGACATTCCTGGCGGGCTTGGGCTAAAAATTATCAGAGCGTTTATTGAAAGTAATAGCGGGAAACTACTGATTGTGTCTAACTCGGGATATTGGTGCCAAAATGGAAGCGAAGTTGAATGCGGTTCTCTTGTTTCACCATTTCCGGGCACAGCAGTCATATTAGATATAGTAACTTCTGATCATAATCATTATGATTTAGCGAAGGTTCCTGATCCGAGAGATATCTGGTAAATTATGAAAACTATATCTGTTCCAATTTCGGTCATAGTGGGTGGCGGAATTTGTGTATCTGCAAGTGATGGACACAAGGTCTTTGATGTAATTCGCCAACATATAGTTAACGGCAATCGCGCCGCATTGTCCTTTTCGGGCGTTACCCGAATGACAACTGCGTTTTTAAACGCTGCTGTTGGTCAACTTTATGGTGACTTTGATGAGCAAAAAATTCGCCAGCATTTAGCTCCTCCAGAGGATGCGGAAGATTGGCACTTAGTCAGATTGAAAATTGTGGTTGATCGAGCCAAGATATATTTTAATGATAATAATAGTATAGATAGTATTTTTTCAAGTATTACTGGTCAAGTAAATGACAAGAATTCATGATGCGAAGATAAAATGTGCATTTCAGAATAGAAAGATTATGCTTGATACTAATGTCTGGATTAGTATTAATGGGTTTGATCCTAGATCAAGGACGCCAGCTTGCTATAGTGACTACTTAAAATCTGCCATTGATCAAGATAACGAGATTATCATTAATGATTACATTATGGCTGAGTTTTTTAACCGCTGTTGTCGTATTGAATACATGCTGCATGAGAATAACTACAGGCAAAAAAAGCAAAAAATCGCACATTTAAAGGAGTTTCGTAAGCAAGAAGAGTTTCGCGACTTTATGGAGACTATGCGAGACACTTGTTTACACATGATCGAAGATTATACTTATGAAGCCGTGAATGGCCAATTGAATATTGAAGCTCTTGTCCATGAGTTAAGTGAAGGGCATTTAGACTTTGGCGATTTAGTGATCAGAGAACACTGTATTGCTAATGACTATGCTGTGGTTACTCATGATTTCGATTTTTTTGGGTGTCAGTTAGATATTGTCACTGCGAATAATAAGCTGCTCCGAGCTAACAATTGAAATAGTGCGTCTTAAAAGTGTCCATCCCGCCTAATCCGTCTCCCCTTCGCCACACAACGCACGCTTGCAAACCTTGGCCATTGACACCGCATGCATCTGGTTGCATGCTCTTGGGTGAGGCCCAAAACCTCTCCAAACAGCGGTACCCGCTCCCGTTAACTAGCGGATTTTTTGTGCCTTTTTTCCAAAAGTGCGCAAACCCTTCGTTATGAGCGGGAGGGCGGTGAATACAATACCTTCTTCGGAGGGGAATAAACCCGCCTGTCTGTTTGCAGGTTTTTGGCCTCCCGCTCGCCAGCGAGTCCCAAAAGCTCTTTGTCGCGCGGCCTTCAACACCCTAAACAGAGGGATTGAATATGGTAGACTCCGCATGCGCATGCAGCGCCACAAACACTCTTCAAAATGAAATTGACGAAGTCCAGATCGTCGTCTCTGATCTTCAGAACCTCGCGTACATGCAACAGCTTGTACTCAGCGAGCGCGTGAAGAACAGCTGCGAGCGGGATGCTTTGTTCACTTTGCACCACGCTTTATGTGACCGCCTGGAGGCACTGAAAAAGTCCTGCGGATTATTGGAGCGGGTCGCCCTTCCGCAGCCGGTCAACACCAATGTTGTGTTTCTGGATTAACGCACTGTGACAGGTGCTCGGGCGGTGTCACACGCACCCCGTGTTCACTGCCACAGGGAAGCCTCCACACCAAGGCCTCCAACCTCAGGTGAAAGGCACAACCCCGCAAATGAGCACCCTGCTGGTCTGCGGCCGGGCAACAAACGCCCGCAGGCCAGCATCCCAAAGGGTAGGGGATGCACTCCAATCTGATCAAACACAGCTCGATCAGGCTCTCTGAACGTGAAAGTGATTCATGCTAATCAATCTAAAAATAATGGCAGGAGTTGCTAATATATAAGTTTATTGTGGAATAAATAGGATGTTTTGACGAATCGTGAAGTCTGCCAAACCGGGTGATATACACCCCGTAAAACCCAAAAACCCTTGGTATTTCAGGGAGCTTGTAACGGCAGTTGTGTCGCGCCGCAGCAAGGCACCCCCGTCAAGCCACTGTCTCTAAGTAGTTTTTCCTTTTGACTTTCAGGCCAATTCGCCCAAACTCCGTTGTGTGTAATCAATTAGGTCTTGAAGTTACATTGGGACTAGGAAAATGCGCTGGTATCAGCTGTATTTGAATATCTTAAAGAGAGATAAGCTGCCTTGGCACATCGAAGATGTTTCCATGGCCAATAATCTGCATCTCGTCTGACGACCTCCGCCTGCAGTGGAGTCGCTCCTGCTGCACGGCCGCATGTAAGCTAGCCTCCTGCCTCCTATAGTCCACCAAAGATGCAGAGTGTAGAGGCCAGCCAAAACATGCAGTACCCCCAAAACAAGTAATATTAGGCACTCATTCCAACACTGCATCCCCTACGCAGCAGAAGAACTGTGCTTTGATATTGGCAATACCATCGGCACCTCCGGTTTGCGCTGCAGGTGTGTCGTGATTGCTTCAGATAATGACGTTTGTCTTTGCTCCTGTCTCCCAAGTGTTGAGCGCGCTTGGGGCAGAAGAACGGCACCGCCATGCCTGAGACTTGCAGCGGGAAAATATACAGATCACAGAACAGCCAAGATCATGCAGGAAATAACTCTGCATGGTCAAGTAATGCTCATGTAAAAAGCAGCGCCTTGTGTATTGCATAAAGGTACATGTGTCTGTGATCTGTATATATAAACGATTATTTATTCACATATCCATATTGTTACTTATTGTGATGATCGAATATTTGGATAATTAATGAATACGAAGATTGGTGAAGCGAGAATGTTTTCGATTCGTAAGTAAGTAAACTTCGAAATCGATAATTTCTTCACTCCTTGAGAATTCGGAGAGACATGGTCCCTCCGCCCTATTGGTAAAGAAGCAAGTAAGAGGACGTTCTTATGACTAAGTTTATGCCAGAGCCGTTCAAGATTAAATCTGTTGAACCAATGTACTTCATTTCTGACGAGCGTCGCGAAGCGGCAATCCAGGAAGCTGGCTTCAACACATTCCTGCTGAAGTCCAAAGACTGCTACATCGATCTGCTGACTGACTCCGGTACATCCGCGATGTCCGACAAGCAGTGGGCTGGCCTGATGGTTGGTGACGAAGCTTATGCTGGCTCCGAAAACTTCTACCACCTTGAAGAAGTTGTTAAAGAGCACTTCGGCTTCAAACACCTCATCCCTACTCACCAGGGCCGCGGCGCAGAAAACATCCTGTCCACGCTCACAATCAAGCCAGGCGACTACGTTCCAGGCAACATGTACTTCACCACAACACGTTTCCACCAGGAACGTAACGGTGCAACATTTGTTGACGTAATCTGCGACGAAGCCCACAACCCTGACCTGGCTGACGTGCCATTCAAAGGCAACGTGGACCTTGCAAAACTGCAGAAGCTCATCGACGAAGTTGGTGGCGAAAAGATCCCTTACATCTGTCTTGCTGTAACTGTGAACCTGGCTGGTGGTCAGCCTGTTTCCATGGGCAACATCAAAGCAGTAAGCGAACTCTGCCACAAGCACGGCATCAAAGTGATGTACGATGCAACCCGTTGTGTAGAAAACGCATACTTCATCAAAGAACGTGAAGCTGGCTTCGAAGACAAAACAATCAAGGCAATCCTCCTTGAAATGTTCTCCTACGGTGACGGCTGCACCATGTCCGGCAAAAAAGATTGCCTGACAAACAACGGCGGTTTCCTCTGCATGAACGACGATGACCTGTTTGCTGAAGCAAAAGGTATGGTTGTTCAGTTCGAAGGTATGCCTTCCTACGGTGGTCTCGCTGGCCGCGACATGGAAGCAATGGCAATCGGCATCAAGGAATCCGTAGAGTTTGACTACATCTCACACCGCGTAAATCAGATCCGCTACCTCGGCGAACGTCTGGATGCAGCTGGCGTGCCAATGGTTAAACCTTACGGCGGTCACGCAATCTTCCTCGATGCACGCGCATTCCTGCCACACCTTGACCAACAGCAGCTCCCTGCACAGGCACTTGCCGCAGCGATCTACCGCACCTCCGGTGTACGCACCATGGAACGCGGCATCGTATCCGCAGGCCGCGACGTTAAGACCGGTGAGAACCACGTTCCTAAGCTCGAAACCGTTCGTCTGACTATCCCACGTCGCGTATACACATACGCACACATGGATTACGTCGCAGATGCGATCATCGAGCTCTACAAAAACCGCGAAAGCATCAAGGGTCTCGAATTCGTATTCGAACCTAAGGTACTTCGCTTCTTCACTGGCCGTTTCGAAGAAATCTAAGAACTAAGCCATTGAAGTGACTAGCAATAGTCAAAGACTAAACTGCATTGGAGGAGAGCCCGTGTGCTCTCCTCTGTTGTTATCAAAGCACAAATCTTACCCATCGTAAGTCTATGTGCGCTTTTCGGGAAAGCTCTGCCACGGGGCACTTACAAAATCGGCAGGCGTTTTCTCAATTGGTCACGGCAAATGCCGGAGTTGGGAGGCTCAACATGACCATTGCTTCTGAGCAGGTTCCTACTGCAGAGACAGTTGAACCAAAATCTACCAAGAAAAGCCAGGGCACAATCTTAGGCGCCAGTGTGATCGCTGCTGGCACCGCCGTCGGCGCGGGCATGTTCTCGCTCCCTGTTGCAAACAGTGGCGTATGGTTCTCTGTTTGTCTGGTTCTGATGATCGTTGTTGGTTACATCATGCACACTGCATCGTTGTACATCATGGAAATCACGCTTCATTTCCCTGAAGGGTCCAACTACGACAGCCTTGCCAAGGGCACCATTGGTAACGTGGGCCGTGTGGTCAACGGTCTGTCCGTTGCCTTCCTGTGCTACGTTCTCACCTACGCCTACATCTCAGGTGGTAGTTCGATCATCACATACTCGCTGTCGATTTTTGGTGACGTCAACATGTCATCAGGGGTGGCGAGTTTGATCTTCGCAGTCGTGCTACTATCGATTGTGATGATGGGGACCCGAGCTGTTGACCGTGTGAACACTGTTCTCATCGGCGGCATGATCATCACGTTCATGATCAGCTTGAGCTCATTGATCGGTAACTCATCTACAACGAACCTGTTCCCAGAGATCTCTCTCGGCGATCGCATGCCATATGCGTTCTACACCATCTCCTTCCTGGTGGCGAGTTTTGGTCTTCAAATTACAGTTCCAACTGTAACCAACTATCTGGGGCTGGATGCGAAGCGGACAAGCAAAGCGCTGTTGATCGCGATTTTCCTTGCAGGCTTCTTCTACTTCCTCTGGATGTTTGCAGTATTCGGAAACATCTCCCGTGATGACTTCCCTGCGATCATCGCTGAAGGTGGCAACATCGGTAACATTATCGGTGCTCTGAGTAAGTCTGGTATCAGTGAAAACATCTCTGTAATCCTGCAGATCTTTGGCAACATGGCTGTTGCAACATCCTTCCTGGGTGTCTCTCTCAGCCTGTATGATTACATTTCCGACTTGTTCAAGTTCGATACAGCTACCGTTGCTGGCAAAGCAAAGACTGTAGGCATCGCATTCGTACCAACCATTATCCTTGCTATCCTGTACCCACACGGGTTCATCGCAGCAATCGGTTATGCTGGTGTGGTTCTGGTGATCTTCTCCTTGCTGGCACCAATCGTGATGGTTCGCATCTGTCGTGAGCGGAACCCGGACATGTACCAGGTCCCAGGCGGCAACGCCCGTCAGGCAATGGTATTCGGTTTCGGTATCCTGGTGTTCATCATCACTGCATTCGAACTGACCGGTAACCTGCCAATCTTCGGCTAATCCGTTTGAAGAGAAAGCAAAAAAGACGACTATTCAGTCGGGGCAAAACCTGATTGCGAGGCAAACCACAAGCCCCCGCAATCAAACCAACTGACCCTCAAATGTCAGCAAAAGACTTGCCGCAGCCCTTCCCGCTGCGGCAAGTTTTATCCGTTTCAACACCCCGAACCCACTGGGAGGCAGGTTCGGGGTGTTGGCGTAAGATGCGGTTAAGGCTGATCTGTGCTGAGTTTAGTATGCAAAGCTATGTTCTGAGAAGGCAGTCGCTGTTCCTAGATAGTTTCTATCGAGAAGCGAAAAGCTGCGCCTAGGGTCGTACAGCTGGTTGGCAATCAGGAGTGCGATCGTTATTTTTTACAGTTATAAGATCTATTGTAAGAAGCAGAAAATTACCGACAGAGCTGTCTCTACTCAATCAATGTGACTGACTATTTGCGTGTTGTCATCGCGTTATACAACTTGATCACGTAGCTGCGATCTTGACTTGCTGCTTTCTCTGTTAAGGGCTCTGCTTTTTTACGAGGCCACCGATCATAGGTATAAACAATCGCTTGTCCATTTTTTGCAATTGCAACCTCGAAGTAACTTGTATCTGTAGAATAGTAAGGCAACTCAGTTTTATCTGAATAATTGACAGACATTACATAGTCGCACTGATAACGCCTGCTCCAAGCCCTAGAACTGCCAGCCTCGATATCAAAGTGTTGTGTGTCTTGGTTGGCGTCCCACTGATTGACTGATACTTTAAATGTATCATTAGAAGTGTTTTCTACGTAGATTGAATTTGAGTATGCCTCAATAACAGTTACAGGGTTTCCATTGCAAAAAAGATTATCATCATAAAAGTGCACCTTTGTACTAGTACATATGTAATATGATCGTTGCAATGCGCCTTTATTAGTTGATATTGTTAATATGTATCCTCTTTCATCCTTTCTCTTCCATGTTTCTTTTTCGTTATTATCAATATCAAAGAAAAGAGTGCTTACATTATTATCTTCATCCCATTTATTTATTGCCGCTGATACAGTTTTTCCTGATTGATTGAATAAAGTGATTTCTTCGTTATCAGTATTTTTGCTGGGCGCTTTTAGAGGATTGAGAGCTACCGCATTATCCGTACTGTGCAGACTGAATTCAAAAACAAATCCATTTTCATAATTAACAAAGCTATTGCTACGCACATAATAAGCATTTTGGATATTGTCTGTCAGCGCTTTCAGGAAAAGTACAAATCCAGCTCTGCCTTCGCGCTGCCAAGTGCCAAAATCGTTGGATTCTACCGGATAATAAGCACCAGATTCCTTATCGCTTTCGCCTTTGTTTACTGACGCTTTAATCAAGCTCTTACCGGTATTTACTAGTGTCAAAACACTTGTTTTTCCGTCATTGTTTCCGGTGATATTGATAAAGGGTATTCTTTGTTTTGATTTAGTATAGTATGCGCCATCGTCGTCTAGCGATATGTCGGTATTAGCTTCCAAAAAGTAAGACACCAAACAGACATTTTCATCCAATTGAGCTTTCTGATCTATTCCAGAAAAAGCTACATCAGAGCTGCCTTGCTTTACTGTTAAAATGAAGCCTCTTGTATCACTCCTGGTCCAAACTTCGGAAGCGCCTACTTTAATTGGGAAGAAATCTGTGCTGCTCTTATCCGCATACCATTCGTTTACTGCGGCAGTTAAGTCCTGACTGGAATTGTTGGTGACTTCTACCATTTGTCTCCTGCCTAAGCACTCCTGAAGTGCTTTGTTGACTTTAGTTTGCCGTGTATGGATCCGTAAGGCTACTACTCGGAGTAGGGCCCTCAGAAGGTGAGCAAAAGCTGACTTTTCGAAGAGTTGATTAATGCGCTTATTATGCTTTGTAATGTTGTAGACAGTTCGCTGATTGTCTCAGCTTCTGGTGGGCAAGGCATTTTTTATGGTTACCGGGGTACGTATCCAAGCTTCATACGTCATGTTCAGCATAGATTTTTCATCTACTATACCGATTGTACCCCAAGTGAACATTGCGTAGCACATTCCATCTGGCAACTGGCTAGGTGCATTTACGTCTACACCTTCATTCTTGAACAGCTCTTTTAGAGCGCTGAACTGGCCGTACCCGCAGAGGCTAACACAATGATCTTTTTCATTGTGATCAGTGTCACCGCATAATACCCAGCCGCTTTGAAAATTATTTTTTTTTACGACCGAGTCTAAGGTTGTTGCATCGACGCCAAGTTTTACCGGCCCAGAAGCATAAATAGCAGTTTGAATGGCATGTGGCGTCACTGATTTAATGGCGCATGGAGTGCCATTTTCATAACTAAAAGATTCACCAGTAAAGCCGATGGTTTGCATCGTAAGCAAAACTTCATGCAAGTTCGCACCATTCAGATAGCCATGATCTCTGGCCCAAGTAATGACCGCTTCTGATTCAATGAAGGTTTGTGGCCGGGCTGTGGCTTTTGCAAATGCTTCTTCTGCAGTTACACAGTCGTTGTTATGTATATTACCCCAGTTGCTTATTTTTACTGGCCACATGAGAAGTTTACTTGGTAGGAGGATCGATGGGTCAGGAATAAATGGCGTAGCTTCCGCAAGGATATGTCGGGGGGTAGGGAGAGCTCCGCGTGGCAACTTCTTTGAACGGCTCATATCTTTATCAGTCATGGACATTACCTCATGTGTATCCAATTGAATGTAATTGATATTGTCCGTATGCATGCTTCCAGAATTAAAGGTCCTTGAGATGTTTCTATAATATTCAAGCCAAGGATAAAATGGTGAGTTTATAGTTGTTAGTTATTCTAGTCAGGTGGTCTAAAAGCGGAGGCACTTCAATGGCCATTGCTGAGTTTAATCTGAGTAAGATGAATGCCCTCAATGATTACTGATTGTCATGCTGTTCAAGCCCCCGCAATCAAACCAACTGACCCTCAAATGTCAGCAAAAGACTTGCCGCAGCCCTTCCAGCTGCGGCAAGTTTTGTCTGTTCCAACAATGACTGATCAGGTGTAGTCGAAAGTAAAACCGCGCTCTAAGAGGACGACTGTTTGCCCTCAGGCAACCTCTCACCAAAAACGCAAAGCAACACCGAGTGCCAAATATCAGATCGGCAATTCAGGCGGGGTAGCTGTCCATTGTTGCATTTGCAAAGTACCGCGCCAATAACAAGGCCAGAGCTGGAGTGTCGGGCCAGAGTGGACATTCGATAGCGTCAATCAAGGCTTGAGATCGTACTACCTCAATATTATAAAATACACGCCTCCGGTATTTTCTTCGAAAATAAATATTCACGCAGTCGAAGCACTAAATGATCATGGTGTAGGGTTGTAGGAGAACGAGTTTTTCTTGCTTTCAGGACCGATCAGAGTAGCAAGAATTGTAGATTGTTTAGCATATCTTACATAGCCTCTTGAAAAGAGAGCTGAGAATAACTACATAAACAAAGCGCGTTTACAGCCATCATTGGCTATCTTTTCTTCCGGCTTGCCGGTTTGCTAGGTTCCCCCTGATTTTGAGAATGTTGCACCCCATGTACATATCGAACATGGGAAATACGCCCGCTTAGCCCGGGTAAAGTTACAAGGTATCAACCATGACACACGGCACTGTAAAATTCTTCAATTCCACAAAAGGTTTCGGCTTTATTTCTCCTGAAGATGGCGGAAAGGATGCATTTGTTCATATTTCTGCTGTTGAGCGGGCAGGACTTATGGGTCTCGAAGAAGGTCAAAAAGTTGCTTATGAACTAGAAAGCGGCCGCGATGGCAAAGCTTCAGCTGTGAATTTGCAGCTGGTTGACTAATAAAAGATCAGGGCTGCGCCTGTGCGTAGCCCTAGTCCTTATAGAAAGAACCAAAATATGCCTAATATTTCAATGTCATGTGCAAAAGATCGATTTGCTGCGATTGAAAAAAACAAAAAAAAAGAACTCACCGATGAAGAGGAACGGGCTCTGCAATTAAGTGAAAAAACGTCTCGCCTAAAAGAACTCCGTCTTGCTAAAGAAGCTACCGATAAAAAGCCTCGCCCTTTGATAAAATAGTCTACCAAGTGATTGGCAATCAGCGAGTACACAAGATATCGCTAAATATTTTGGGCCAAGATCTATTCTTTGATCTAGTAGATCTAAAGTTCAAGAAACTATCTTTCTCTAAGATTTACTTATGCTAGACAAATAAATCCGTATTAAAATTTAAATTGATTGAACCAGTGCGATAAGATGTGCAATATGTACATAATGGAATATTGCTTTTGGGGAAGTAGTATTCTCTGGTCAAGCGACTGTACATAAGTACTAAAGCGTTTTTGGTCATCACAGATTGTATCCTAAATGATCAATGGTTCCGTGAAATTCTTCAATTCTGAGCAAGGCTTTGGCTACATTCAGGAGGAAGGTACAAATTCACAGTTTCGCGTCCTTCGTGCCTCCTTAAATCGTGCTGGTATTAAGAAATTGGCTGAACGCCAAAAAGTACGTTTCGATACGCTTACAAATCCTGCAAACGGGAAAATAGAAGTCAACAATATCGAAGTTGCCTAACAAAAGACGGTCCCTAGACACGTAACTTTCTTACTCATAACAGTGGTGTTTATCAGATCTGCAGCTGGTCATATACACTACCTCACAGCTGCTCTCCCTATTCCTACAAGATCTTAGTGCCGTGAATACAGCCATCCTCACCCGGCACTGTGTGAGTTAAATCCACGTTTTACCGGTCAATTATCCTCGCCACTTCCCGTGCTCTAAACAAAGGGCCGGCAATTTGCTTGTCAACTGATGACTGAGCAACGAAAGAATGGTCCAATGACAGAACGAACTGATCTTGCTAAAATTGGCTTAACCGCAGAATTAATTGGTCCTCTCCAGTTTCCCAATCCAATTGCAAACAATAACCATCGGCAAAATTTGCAGGAACACTCCTCAAAATTGAAGAACCACATTGCAGTTGTAGCGACCAATACACATGATTTGAAAGAAACCGGATTTGGATCGATTGAGACATGTCGCTTCTTTTACGATGCTCTGAAAGAAAAATATCAAACAGTTACGTTTCACGTGATTTCTTCGATATCCAGTTTAAATGATATTGTTACGTCTAGACCAGATCTTGTTGTCCTTTGCAGTAAATACTTCCTGGATGTAAGTAATAATACAAAAACTTGGTTTTCAGATTACTTTTCTAAGCATGCAATTGCTTTTACCGGATCTGATCGCAACAGCCTGGAGTTCGATTCCAATAAAGGAAAGGCTAAGACGGCTATACAAAACCACGGTATTGCTACTGCAAAGTTTTTCCAAGCCTGCCCTGGCCAGTTCGAAACAGAAGACAAACTCCCTCTTTTTCTTCCTCTTTTCGTTAAACCGATAGATGCTGCTAATGGAAATGGAATTGATGAAAACTCGATAGTTCGCGACTTCGAAAGTTATCAAAGTAAAGTCAAAGAACTTTTCGAAAGCTATGGCGCAGATGTTCTGGTCGAGGAGGTGCTACCGGGACGAGAGTTTACAGTTGCAATCTTTGACGATCCGGAAACCGATTCAAGATCTATTATGCCTGTAGAAATCATAGTTCCCAAGAATGAAAAAGGTGATCGAATATTGGGATGTGCTGCAAAGCAGCAAAATCATGAGTTACTCAGAACTATTACCGAACCCACTTTGAGTGCTGTTTCCGAGCTTGCAGGCAGTGCTTTTACGGCATTAGGAGTTAAGAGTTTTGGTCGGATTGACATCAAGCTTGATGCAGAAGGAAATCCCAATTTTCTTGAAGCAAACCTAGTGCCGGGTATGACGCCTGATTCAAGTTACTTCCCGAGGGCTTGTTCATTACAAACTGGGTCAAAATCGAAGACGAACAGGCCGTCAGCGATGACACATTCTGAGGTTGCCTTGAAGATCGTTGAACTCGGCCTCAATCGCATCAACACATTACAGCAAGTGGGCTAATTACAATCGTTTGCTACAGCGTATCTCCGAAAAGTGGAAATCGGCCTTCGGATAAAGGTACGCAAAAACAAAGGCTAAAGCAGTTCATGTGTTTCAACTTAAATGCGAACTGATTTAGGTAGTTATTGACCTAAAGTGAAGTAGGTTATTACTCAGTAGAGCCTACTTCCTACTCTTTACGTGTTGCTGAATTAGACCCAGATAAGGTTCAATTATTACTCTCGCAGGGAGTGACTTGTTTAGAACGAAGGTTGGTTAGGCTAACTGACTATCACGCTGTTCAAACCGCTCCTCACGCAAATACCTCCCCCAATATTTCAAGATGAAAACGCGTAACAACTTTATGTTGTGATTCATGTTTCTGTCATACAACTTTCCCACCCGCTTCTCAGAGTGCTTCAGCTCTATATCTGCGTCGGTCACTCAGATTTACTTGAGTACATACATTCCAGCGAACGATGTCCAAAACGAACAAAAACGATAAGGACACAGCATGAAAATTAACGGTAAGCCGCTCAATTTTTTGATTATCACGACGGATGAAGAGCGCTTTCCGCCGGTCTATGAAAATGACAGTGCCAAGCAGTACCAGTTGCAGAACAGTGTTGCGCTTGGAAAGATGTGCCAACACGGGTTGGAGTTTCTCAACCACCATACTGCAACCACAGCCTGCGCTTCCCGCCGAACCAGTATTTACACTGGCCTGTACCCGTCATTACGCGGTGTCAGCCAGACGCCGGGTATTGGTAATGACATCCGTCACGCACTGGAACAGGTGCCGGTTGAACAGCGCCTGAAGAAACGTCTGCTTCCCCATACATTGAACAATGAAGACAGTTCCAGCCCCGCACCTTTGCGGCGCTGATGGACACTCTGACCGCGACATCGCGACACCATAAGCAAGCAGATAAGCATCCCTGACTGTTAGCCCATAAGACGGCAACCGTTCAGCGCAAAAAGGAGATAACAAATGCCGCTGAAATCAGCTTCACGATTAGCAACGCTATGGCTCGTACTCGCGTTCCCGCTGCTCAGTATAGGTGCAGCCAACGCTGAAACCGGCACAGACGCAAGCACAGACCTAAGTCTTTTCAAGGAATGCCCGGTATCTCAGGATGATCCCAACACGTTTGCCCTGTGCGCCACAGCCAAATGCTGGACCGTCGACACTGTTGCCTACTGCAAATGCGATGTGATGAACGAACAGAGCATTTCTCTCCCGTTTCACTATAAAGAGGGTGACGAGAAAAAGGATGTCTGTGATCTGTTAAAGGCCGGCATTGATAACGGTTTCACGGTAAGCACCTATGCCACACCGCGCCAGATGGAAACTGACTACGATCCCGACACAGAAAAGCTGGGGCCACCCATGGCGACGTACAGCTGCCCCAACACAGACGATGCGCCCGCTGGCTACTCTGCTCAATGTGACGGTGGTTTCTGTTTTAAGAGCACGCAGGGGAAAGACTTCCCCGGTATCGGAGCCGTCAAGGAAGACGAGATCATCTGTTCCTGCCCCTCAGTGCCCAGCCCGTCCGCAGGCTTTCAGATGGCTGGCCCCTGGTTATGTGCACCCGGCGATCGCAACACCGATGGCACGTGCTGCGATAAGTCGTTCCACGACAAGCTTTGCTCAGTCAAATCAGTCAGTTCCACTGGCACTGAGCTTATGGTAGGTGCGCCTCTGGGAGTAGCTAAATTGCTCTCGAAAAAGTTGGACGGTAAGGATCCGGCCATCAACCGCTGCGTTTTTAAATAGGCAGCAAGTGCATCAGGCTGGCGCTTAGCAGCCAGCCAGCACTACGATGATGTTGTCATGATCCTTCCACCTGAAGCCATCAATGACGTTGATTTCAGGGTCGTAGCCGTAATAAGCGCAGCCGGGCGAGAGCTCGATCGCTGTCTTTGCTAATTTCAACCTCTCGTTCACAGACAAGCTTGGCGAGGCGATGGGCGCACGGGTCTCAGGATCAAGTTCAGTAAACGTCACAGCGACCAGGCTTAGCGTGCTGCCAGTTTGCTCCTGAAATGAAGGCCTCTCTTGCCAGGAAACGCTCATATCACCGATGGCAACATGGTGCGGCTGTGTAGAGACAACCACATTCTGAGCTGAGGTGGTTGAGGCAGCGTCATAAACAGGGCTGGCGGCGTCTTCCGCATTGCTAGCAGTAGCCAACACACAAACAGCAAAACACAGTCCGAAACGCTTCATAAGCATGGCTGAAATTTCCTTCGCAACTTTCCGCCCTGCAATACTCTGAATATGAGTGGGCAATGAGAGATGAGCGTCTGGCCTCTGGAAAGTTAAAGGGGAGGAGGCAAGATCTTTCCCTCCCTGCCCGAGCCATCCCTTACAGTCAACGGATCTACTGAAAAAACTACAGGTTTTACAAAGCCTCAGTCTGTGAGGGAGTGCCTTCTGATATCTCTCTCTTCGCCTCTGCTTCAGCCGAAACTTCAAATCCCCAAAACCGTAAAGCGTCAGGGCCGATCTGGCCTAACACCTGCTCAAAGCGGGAAAGGTCAACGCGGCTGCGCAAAACCTCAACCACACGTGCAGGCGTCTTATCATCCGCAAAGTTGTGATGTGCCCTGAGAGCTTTCACCTCAGCAGCCCAATCGTGTTCAGCGCCAAAGTCCGCAGTGTAGTCGCTGCTGCTCCAGCCAGACGTGAAAATCGCCCGAAGAACCGCTGGCAGCGTATCTGCAAAGGACAGCACCTGCTCAGCGTCCAGTCTCCGGCGGAACACCAGCAAAACAGCCTGTACGCTTGTGTAGGTCTGATTGCGAGTGGTCAGGCCAAGCGCGTCCTGAGCATCAGCAAGGAAAGATTCGTACTGCTGAGAGGCCAGCTGATACTCCTGAGGCATAGGCATGAAGGTAACTCCGAAAATACGGGTGATCGCTCGATGTACGACCTTAGCTCAGGTTTTCGCGCTGCAAAAGTGACTGATTTTCAGCTGGTTCTTAAATCGATTTAACTTAGGTAATCTACGTATATGTACTATAACTGCGAGTAAAGGTGAGGTCAGTGCTAGAAAGTTTGTGGTCAAGAATAATAAAAGAAATAATTATACTAAGTTGTGCGATGCGAAATGAAATGATGAAGAAATATCGCTTCTGACCATGAGTAAATTTCACATTAGTCAAATTATAAATTCATATTGACATAGGTCAAAATGCTATCTACGCTTTAAATGTCATTGAAGTGGAGGCACTATGACTTTCGGTTTGATATTATTCATTTGCGTATTCTTGGCGATCCTTGGGATGGTTGTGATTTCAGAGTTTTCTTCACGGAATAAAACTGCAGATCGCATGATCGCGGGTTTAGACGCAGATCTCAGCAAAGAATAACTCGGACAGAGATTCAGTCGAAGTGTGAGGCGCTGACTTTAAAGGACGGTTTGAAGTCGGCATCACCTCATAACGATAAGGCGGCTAGAGCTAGGGTATAGGGGGACTCTAGCTCTGCCGCCTTCTTCGTTTTCAGCCAACCCGCAGATTCGAGCGGGAGTTGCCACAGCCTCAATCTGCCGTAATCATCAGCCGCTCAGAATGTAAAGCTGCACTGGCTGAGCCAAGTATCAGGCCGCCATATCCTGCTGCACCAACCTCCGGCAAACTCTCCGTCTCCAAAGCAGAAACATGCTGAATTTCCAGCACCGTATAAGGCCGCTGATAGGTCCAGGTCCGGTTCTCAACTCCGGTGAGATCAGGGTTTGGAGGCTGTTCAGTCGTGAAGGCGTAAAAGTAGAGCGTGAAACCAAAAGGCTCGACAGGCTGAACAGAGAGCGGCGTCATACCCCAACTGAGAATATCGGGCTCAATTGCCGTAATGTCGCCAGTGCGCAAGGTCACAAGGCTGAGATGCGGACCTCCACCTAATCGGCTTTCATCAAACTCCAGATCAGGCCGGTCGCCTTCAAACCAATGGTCAATCAGCTCAACCACAAAACCTTCCGGATCTGTGAGTTTGGCAAGGTACCCAACATCCCGAAACTGCTGCGGTCCTGTAACATAGACACCGTGCGCCTGAAGCTGGGCACAAGCCAGCTCGATATTGGGAACTGAGAGTGCGATTTTCCAATAAAGATCGGTAGCTTGCGGCGTGTAAGGCGCCTCCGCCTCAGTGAACAGAAGTGCCGTCTCTTCCGCACAATATCCGACCCGCCCGTCACCCTGATCGGACATACCCAGGACATCGCAATAAAATCGCTTTTGAGCCGCCACATCACGGACGCGCAAACGAAGAGTATCAAGCTTTGTCATAACGGGCTGTCCTTTATCAGGGCACAAGGCAAATACGCGTGTTTATTGAGCGATCTCGAAGTGGTCCTCACGCAGCAAAGCACGGCCATCCGGCTGCAAAACCCAAAGCTCATTGGTGATGACGCCATGGGCGTTGTTCATCTTCCAGTTGGCTGCAACGCGGGCAGAGGTCTGGTCCAGAACAGTGGTGACGGTACTGCTGTAAACCACATCATCAAATCCCTTGGAGATGATGTCTGTCCAAAAGCCCTCAATCGCTTTGCGTCCTTTAAAGGTGCCAAATGGCTTCACCACCATCACGGCATCATCCTCATAAAGCGCTGCCGCACCCGCTGCATCACCTGCGTTAAACGCATCACGCCAGGCACGGCTTGCAGTGGCAACAGCGGTGTTGAGCTTGTATTCACCTTCTGCCAGTTTTCCTGCTTCGTCAGCGATGGCTTGTCCGCTCAATCCAACTGCGACAGTAGCAGCGAGAGCGATAGATTTAATGAAAGTCATCACGTGATCTCCGTTCAGATGCGATGTTGATGACTGTCTTTTGCCGCACTTGCATTGTTTGAAAAACACTCTATTTCTGAAATTACTATTCATATTAGGAGAACAATAATGCTCTCAACGCTTCCGCTCTCCTTCGTCACAATTGTCGAGACCGGCTCAATCACACGCGCAGCCGATGAGCTGAACATCGCCAAATCCGCCGTTAGTCAAAATCTGAAACGGCTGGAAGAACAGCTGGATGTAAAACTCGCCATCCGCACCACGCGCCACCTCTCTCTGACCCCGGCAGGGGAGCGCTACTACCAGCGTTGTAAAGAAATCCTCGTACTCTCACGACAGGCAGAAACCGAGATGGAGAGTTTCGGGGCGGTCCCGTCTGGCCCGATCACCATCACAGCCCCTCACGCTTTCATCACGCCTGTCATCGCACCGGCCCTGGCAGTTGTGAAAGATAAGTTCCCGAACCTTCAGCCTTCAGTAATAGCGGAGGACAAGCGCCTCAATCTGATCACTGAGGGGATTGATGTTGCGATCAGTGTTGGCCAACTGCCAGACAGCACGCTTCAGGCGCGCCGTATAGGGACCCTGTGCGATATTCTGTGTGCCGCGCCCACTGTTATGGACAAGGCACCTTCCGCTGATGACCCGCTCTACTGGCAATGGGTGCAATCCCTGCCATACATCGCTCATACACGAGAGCCTGCTGTGGTGCGGCACCGCTTCCCGGTTCAGGAAAGTTCAGAGAGCATTGAGGTGAGCTTCAGATCTGCCGTCAAAGCCAACACCATTGAAGCCATCGCAGCTTTTGCTCGAAACGGCCTGGGCGTTGCGCTCCTGCCGGATATCGCGATTGCGCAGGACCTGAAGACTGGAACCCTCCAGCCTCTCCTTACTCTGTCAGAGCCAGAACCAACACCAATTTATGCCGTGCACAGCTATGATACTTTGCCACCCAAATCGGTGCAGGAGACAATCACAGCAATTCAGCAAGCCTTGGCGAAAGCACTGCAATAAGGCAGGTCTCACTTGATCCCTACCTCTAACAAATTACACAACATGCTCTGAAATCAGAGTGTTTCCGAGAATGAACTCATGAAACCTTCTCTTAAAAGCGAGCGGTATATTTTACCTTCTGACTTTACCTATACGTTAATATATGATCCTATGCGGCTATCGTAAGTTGAAAAGATACCGCTATGAAGCAACTGGAAGAAATGATGGCTGAAAGTGAACAGCGCGTGGAAACAATCACAATTCCCAGCGAGGGTGCCACACTGATTGGCAAAGCCTACTGGCCTGTGGGTGACCCAAAATCCTCAGTCATTATTCACGGCGCAACCGGTGTGCCGCAGTTGTTTTATGCCAAGTTTGCCCGCTGGGTCGCAGAGCAGGGCCATCTCTGCCTCACTTATGACTATCGCGACTTTGGCGCCTCTAAACAGATACATCCACGCAACTCTTCCGCCACGATGTCTGATTGGGGCCTGTATGATCAGCAAGCTGCCTTTGATGCGCTGCTGAAACTGGCTGATACGCCCAGCACTCACGTGATTGGTCACTCTCTTGGCGGCTTCATGTTGCCATTCCATCGAAACCTGGACATGGTCGATAAAGTCACCACAGTTGCCTGCGGTCAGGTTTATTGGCGTGACCACCATATGCCATATTTCCTGACTGTTGTTGCCTTCTGGTATTTGCTAGGGCCAGCTGTGACACGTATGAAAGGTTATTTGCCCGGTAAGGCACTTGGGATCGGCGCAGATATTCCTGCTGGTGTTTACTGGCAATGGCGTAAATGGTGCACTTCTCCAACCTTCTTCAAGGATGACATCGGTAGTGTTTTACCTTCCATGAACCCGAAGCCGTTCACTGGCCCGATCAAAATCATGTCGTTCACCGATGATGATCTTGCCCCGAATGCCTCAGTGGAACGCCTTCCACCTCTCTACAAAGATGCGCAGGTCACGCGACAAATCCTTAATCCGGCAGACTTCGAGCTCAAGGAAGTTGGGCATCTGAAGGCCTTCGCCAAGCAAAACGCGGTCTTGTGGCCTGAGATTCTGGATATTGCTTGAGGCAGGCCGCTCCATTAACAAAGAGCAAATGAAAAAGACCAGAGCTAACGAGAGCACCTAACCACGCATTAGCGCCAATCTGCTTTACTGTCGAAAAAGCGGATAGTCCCATGCTTCTTCGACTGATCAAAGTTCTGGTCTCCTTGGCGTTCGGCGGTTTTGCTGCTCTGGTCTGCTTCAACAACTATCAGGATGCACCGGCCAATCTGGCGTATATTGAAAGCGTCATTTCCATGGTGGACACGTTCCCAACCAGCCCCAAATTCCGGGCTGTGTTCCCTCTGGAAACCGCGCCCACTTTCCTCACCATTATTCTGGCCATAGAAGGTTTCATTGCTCTCTTGCTGGTTCTGGGAAGCTTGCGCATGCTGGCCAGCATTCATCGGCCAGCGGCCTCATTCAATCGCTCCAAATCCACCGTCTCCTTCGGCTTTTGCATCGCCATTCTGCTTTGGTTTGGCATCTTTGTAACAGGAGCAGGAGAGTGGTTCCTCGCATGGCAATCTCCGCTCGGGAGAGGGGCCATAGACACCTCCTACAACATCAGCATCATCGCATTTCTGGGGCTGATCTTCGTGAACCAGAAAGAGGAAGACCACGGCTGAGACGGTGGGAGACCATGAGATCCACCCCATTAGATGTGACCTGAGACTATCCATCTGAGGCATTTGAAGGACTGCTTTTGCCTAGGAATTGTTCCACGTTTGAAACATCGACCACTTGTGGTGACGGGGAACAGACATGGATACAAGCTTTGGGAGGAATGTATTTTCTGGCCAGCCAGCAGCTTCAAACAGGAAGCCACACAGGTCCATACCCGCGCGTTTTCTTGATGATGACTACTTGATTGGCCTCGGCCTCGCCCTGCAAAAAAAGAAGGGCAACGAGTACCTGACAGGAAGCGGCAACACTGTTCAACGCAAAATTGCCAACCAACCGCAACGGGTGACGCTCCAATACACCAACAAATCCTTCTATTTCTCCTCCATCTGTGATGGTGCCATCGTGGTGTTTGATTATCTGCCGCAAAATGAAAGCATGGCACATTTCAATGAATACGCCCATGTCGGCAAACGCTTCGCCACAATCAAGAAACCGCAGATCTGCGAAGTTCATCGTGTCGCTGAAGAAACCAATGCCGCCAACGCCATAGACCTGCTCCTCGCCGACTACCCCGGCAACCTCACCATGCTGCACCCACTCAAGACCAACAAATGGTTCAACAAAGACCGCATAGATTGGTACGCCCGCCAAGGCGGCCGCCACTACCGCATAGAAACCTCAAACCTCGGCTCAAGCCTCTATCAATGGAAGGACAACCAACCCCTCCTGCGCTTAACCCCCGAGCAGATCTTGTTACACACGCAGATTCGCCTGCAGCGTAATGGCGGAGAAAACTAGCCTAACGGCGCCTTATGCAAACGTGCTCTGGTGATTTTGAGCAGATCAGCCGTTTAAACGAGTAGCCTGCGTCATAAAAAAAGCGGCCAATTAGGCCGCTTTCTACGTCTCGGGTTTTTAGTGCTAATCCTCAGGACTTCTTCACGAATTCCGTCAGAATAACAATACGTTGGTCGTTGACACGGCCTTCGATGTGCTCTGCATTATCCTGCACCAGAGTAATGTTCCGCACCGCTGTGCCGCGCTTGGCAGTGAAGCCCGCGCCTTTGACTTTGAGGTCTTTGACCAGCGTCACGGTGTCCCCAGCAGAAAGCACAGCGCCGTGCGTATCCTTGTGCACGATAGCGTCTTCATCCTCTGCCGCTGGCATACCGGACTGAGCCCACTCAAGCGTTTCCTCATCCAGATACAGCGTATCCAGTAGGTCTCGTGCCCAGGCCTCACTGGAGAGGCGGCCAAGCAGACGCCATGCGCTCACCTGAACCGCTGGCTCAGTGCTCCATGCGCTCTCATTCAGGCAGCGCAAATGGTTCACATCCAGCTTAGCTTCACTTTCCAACTGTGCGGAGCAAGTACCACAAACCAAAATGGATTTCTCTACACTGCCATCGCTATCCGGACCAACTGCGACTGCAGCAAGATCCTCTGTCGCACCGCAAAGCTCGCATTTATCGTCTGCGCGGCTGCGCAGGTCATTCTCAAGGGACATATCTACGTACCTTTTCATAGTCGCATTTGCCAAAAACAAAGACCGGCCTCATAAGGGCCGGTCTTGAATCTTAGTATTACTGCAGCTCTAATCGGTGCTCAGTCATCCATCTTCAGCGCTTGAATGAATGCTTCCTGAGGGATCTCAACCTTACCGAACTGGCGCATCTTCTTCTTACCCGCCTTCTGCTTGTCCAGCAGCTTGCGTTTACGGGAAGCATCACCGCCATAACATTTCGCGGTGACATCCTTACGCAGCGCAGAAAGTGTCTCACGTGCAATCACGCGGCCACCAAGCGCTGCCTGAATAGGGATTTTGAACATGTGCCGCGGGATCAGCTCTTTCAGAACCTCACACATCGCACGACCGCGTTTATCTGCCTGTGAGCGGTGAACCAGCACGGAGAGCGCATCAACAGGCTCATCGTTCACCAGAATAGACATCTTGGCCAAGTCACCAGCACGGTATTCGCTGATTGTGTAATCAAACGAAGCGTAGCCTTTGGAGATGGACTTCAGGCGGTCATAAAAGTCAAAGACCACTTCGTTGAGCGGCAAGTCATAAGTGACCATTGCACGAGACCCAACGTAGGAAAGGTCAACCTGCACACCACGGCGATCCTGACACAGCTTCAAGATGGCACCGAGGTACTCATCCGGTGTCATGATGTTCGCGCGGATCCAGGGCTCACGGATCTCTTTGATCTTCACAACATCCGGCATATCAGCAGGGTTGTGCATCTCAAACTGAGAACCGTCTGTCATCTCCATCTCATAAACAACAGATGGCGCTGTTGCGATCAGATCAAGGTTGAACTCACGGGACAGGCGTTCCTGAATAATCTCAAGGTGCAGCAGGCCAAGGAAACCACAGCGGAAACCAAAGCCAAGCGCAGCCGATGTTTCCATCTCATAAGAGAAGGATGCATCATTGAGGCGCAGCTTGCCCATAGCAGAGCGCAGGTCTTCAAAGTCGTTGGCATCCACCGGGAAGAGACCACAGAACACAACTGGCTGAGCAGGCTTAAAGCCCGGCAGTGCTTCTGTGCAGCCCTTTTTATCCGTAGTTATGGTGTCACCCACACGAGTATCAGCAACTTCCTTGATGGAAGCTGTCAGAACACCAATTTCACCCGGTCCAAGACGGTCCGTTGCAACGAAGGCTGGGGTCATCACACCAACGCGGTCAACTGGATAAACAGCGCCCGTGCCCATCATCTTGATGGAGTCGCCTTTTTTCAGTTCACCGTCGATAATGCGAACCAGAACCATCACACCAAGATACGTATCGTACCAGCTGTCCACCAGCATGGCTTTGAGCGGGCCATCCGGATTACCTTTTGGTGCAGGAAGCTGTTTGACGATTGCTTCCAAAACATCAGGAATACCAAGCCCGGTTTTCGCTGAAATCATCACGGAGTCAGACGTATCAAGCCCGATCACATCTTCGATCTGTTCTTTGATGCGATCCGGCTCGGCGGCAGGCAGGTCAACCTTGTTGAGAACGGTCACGATATCGTGGTCGTTGTCGATCGCCTGATAGACGTTCGCAAGCGTCTGCGCTTCCACACCTTGGGAGGCATCAACCACCAGAAGGGAGCCTTCCACCGCAGCAAGGGAGCGAGAAACTTCATAGGCAAAGTCCACGTGACCTGGGGTATCAATCAGGTTCAGCGTGTACTCTTCACCGTTATCTGCCTTATAGATCAGGCGAACGGTTTGAGCCTTAATGGTAATGCCGCGCTCCTTCTCGATATCCATGGAATCGAGAACCTGCTCCGTCATCTCACGATCAGTGAGAGTGCCGGTAGACTGGATGAGGCGATCGGCCAGGGTGGACTTACCGTGGTCGATGTGCGCGACAATCGAGAAATTGCGAATATTGGACAAAGTTTTGGTCGTCATGGGCGCTCAATTACCACTGCTTTGCTCTATGGCAAAGCACATAATAAGCGCCCACGCGCTTTTTTGCCGTTTTCCAGCCAATAAAGTGAATAGCAATTGGCTTTCTCTCAGATTTTCGCTGCTATCTGGCTAAAAGTGATACTCAAAGCCAAGACCAAACAAATGAGCTGACATATCGGTCGACGCGTTGCCAGAGCCGGAGATATTGTCCGTTGTGCTCAGTGAGAAATCCGCTGTCTGGAAGAACCCATATTCAAGTGTTGCTCCAAGTTTGGGGTTAATCGCTATGGTTACCCCTCCGCGAGCCAACAGGGCCCCCACCGTCGACTGGCTGCCTTTGATTGTGAACTCATCCCCGTTAATTGTGCCATTGATAGTCCCGATGACAGGAAATGCAGCCCCAATGCTGATCCCAGCAAAGGGAATGACCTTTTTGGTGAGGGGAGATAGGGGCGCAGAAAGAATAACGCCGCCCATCACATAGGCGGCGGCTACAGTCCCACTACCACCGTCCACCCCGGAAAGGTTAGAAACGCTATTGCTGATGTAACCAGTATCCAGCTGAAGTTTGACAAAGTCCCCAGCCGTTACACCGCCAAACGCAGCGGCATTCCAGCCGATATTGTATTCGAAAAATTTTGTCCGCCCAGTCCCAGGTGTATAAAAATCACCATCAGGTGCGTAAGAAACAAAGGCCTTAGCACCTGCATAAGGTTTGAGTGGAAACATGCCCATCGCCGCCTTTTCAGCCGCTGCTGCAGCTGCTTCTTGCGCAGCCGCCGCCAAATCCGCAGCATAGGAACGGGCAGAGAGTGCTCCTGTCGCCAATAACGCAGAAACTAACATGATCACAGTAGAGGAAAACTTTCCCATTGCGCACTATCTCCTGAAGTCCTGAAAGGGAGATTCGCGCAAATAGACAAGTCTTACCAAATAATTAATGATGTAATTCACAGAACATGTAAAATATAGGTATCAATTACAATGATATAACTTGTTTGGTATCTATGAGGTCTGATGATATTACCAGTAGTCGCTACGCGCAAAACAAGGCGGCAACCTGCCGCCTCTGTCAATAGTGAAAATTAGCAAAGTTCTTACATATGTTACCCGCTAAAAATCATAGCGAAGACCAACGCCGATAAGGTGAGTTTCAATGTTTGTTTGCAAAGTGTTTTTTGAAGCTGTCGGTGGGGTCGAGTTGACGCGGGTGATGTGCTTCACATCGAAATCACTTGTTCTTAGATAGCTATAATCTGCAATCAGGTGCACATTCTCAATCATTTCATAAGCGACACCACCGGAAAGCTTGAATGCAAAGGCGTAAACATCCTCTGTTTCCATCGTGCGTGTTTGTGTGTGAGGCGAGCCTGATACATTAACTTCAGTTTTCTGCATGTTTGGTTTGGCAACACCAATACCACCACCAGCAAAAACTGCGATTTGATCATTTAGGGGCAAGTCAAAAAACACTGAGCCCATCAGGTAGGAGGTTGAGAAAGATGTGCCTCCTCCTCGTGTCAAGATAAATGCGTTACTGTCAATATCTTCAATAGTATTTCTTAGATATCCAAGCTCTGCTTCGAGGCGAATAAACTCATTAAGTCTTGTGCCAACAGCACCGCTAACCGCCCACTCGTCAGAGAAGTCTGTCGAGTATTTGTCCAAAGGATTATTGTCGACAGGGTCGTAGGAGCTCCGCATGGTGAATGCAGTTGCGCCTTTGAGGGTGATGTACATGCCACTGTCTTGAGCCTGCGCAGTGGATGCTCCGGCAATTATTAATCCAACGCCCGCAATAAGGGTGGAAATACACAGAACCTGTTTCACTTCAAATACTCCAGATATGAAAGTGTAAGCAGGGTGATATTCAAGGAGTGAGATAATTGCTGCCGAGTAACGTGTTTACTCTCTGTTAAGTAACGACTACCCAAGGGTGCAGTAATTAATTGATAACCTTAAAATCAACCATTGAAATTTGATGTAATGATCAAGAACTATGGTTAAATTTACGTAAAATAATCTGATAATTAGTAAATTTCAGCTATCTGATGTCTGCTCGGTTTTGACTCCAGGTCCCAGACTATCCTGCAATAAACTCAAGTGTTTGCGTGCGGTGTGTTCTTGAGGCCTGTCGTAAAATATGACAATTCTGCTGAAAGTTAAGGCGTATCTATCAAAACTACGCAAAAAGTAGATTTCCGGGGCAACACGCATACCTTCACTCTAGCGTTATTTGCCCAGGGTATTTTAAAGGGGTTTCCATGAAACTGCGTCATGCAACCAACTCTGATCTTCCTGTCATCCTGGAAATTCACAATGATGCAGTCAAAACTCTGGCTGCAATCTGGACGGATGCGTTGGAGACTTTGGAAGACCGTAAGACCTGGTTCGAAAACCGGATTGCTGGCGGGTTTCCGATCATCGTGGCTGAAGACGACAACGGTAATGTGCTGGGATACGGCAGTTATGGCCCGTTCCGTGAGAAGCCAGGCTATAACAAAACCATGGAGCATTCAGTTTATGTAACGCCGCAATCTCGTGGAAAAGGGGCAGGATCCGTATTGCTCGAAAAACTGATCGAACTTGCAAAACAAGATCAGAAACACGTCTTAATCGGTGCCATCGACAGCGACAATAAAGGCTCAATCCGATTGCACGAACGCTACGGCTTCAAAGTCAGCGGAGAGCTCCCCCAAGTCGGCTTCAAATTCGGCCGCTGGCTGGACCTGACCCTGATGACGCTCATCTTGAACAACGACAAAGCCCCAACTGCGTACATGCATGATTGAGGAAAAAGGGAGCGATAGCGCTCCCCGATATATATGTCCAATCATAGAAGATTGAATGGCGAATATCTTTAGGGCCACGTGAAGTAGAAGGCCAGATTTTTGGCAACTTGCACATAGTACGCGTTGTGGCCTGTTCTCTTATCAATTGAACGACCTTCGTCATTTACATAGGTGAGATCTGCGAACAGACTATCAGCACTCGCATACTCTCCAACGTGAGTAATCGAAGACATTCCTACGACATACTCTCCATCAGGATTTAGATAGACGATGTAATCAGATTTTGTCTCAAACCCATAATCCGCCATATCTTCCATCTGGAGCGTGCCGTCTTGCATCGCTTTTTTTATCTCGATTGCAATAGGATCGCCGGTCTTTGCACTGGCATTGATTGCGCTCATAACCTCTCGGAAAACAACTTCACTATTCGGATCTGTCCAATCTTTGGATATATCAAAGAATTTCTGAATAGCTTTAGCCTTACGGTCTTGTTGCGATAGATATGACTGTATGACGTTGTCCATTGCGTCAAGATTAAGCCCAACAAGAACTTCAAAGATTTTGCTTATGGCTTTCTTCGCTGGGTCGTTGCTGTTTTCAGCCTCAGTTTTTGCATTTTGACTTTTCTGACGAAGCTCGTTGTCTGGCGTAAACCGAACAATGTCTTGAAGCAGACCAATCGCAACTTCGTCCTGCGTCATAACTGGAGCAGGGTCATAATTTCCGGCAAAATTAGTAAATGAAAAGGATAAGCGAACGCCACTAACATCCATAATGAATACCTCTACAGAATATCAATAAATTGCTATTGAAATCAGCATGCGCACTGAAACAACAGACATCATATCTGTAGGTAGCAAAATCTAGCTCTTACATGAGCTGAGAAATAAGTAAACGTGTTTGTATGTGGAGTCAAATACTTGAATTTATTTGATTCTACTACAATTTTAATGTTGTAAGCGTGTTGGGTGTGTTTTAGCAGGTTGGGCGCTGTTTACGTATTTATATAGAGCTTACTATGAATGATCATAATTCATCTATGTCATGATGCGTTGATTATGAATACTCTGTCAGTTGGCTAGCTCGAAGAATACCGATTCTGCCGACACCGCTTGTCTAAAAAGTGCAAATCTGTACTGAGCAACCACTCATCTCATAAGATGGTGGAGTAAAAGAACTCAGTAGTTTGCTTGCAAACGTGCGGGGGAATTCTCTACGGCCATGAATATGGTTTTTCTACCTCAGCCTCTGCTGAAAGGCATGGATTAAACACCAGCACATGAAAGCAGTCCCCGCCAAGCACACTGGAGATTGCGAGTTCAATAGCATCAGCAGGATGCCAACCTTACTCCGTCCGTAGCACTTTTGCGCAGCTGTTAGGCAGGTCGGCAACAGCTAGCGGAGGCTTGGGCTTGCGTGGTTTTGGTTTTTCACCTGGTTTCGGCTTTTTTGGAACCCAGGGAGCATCAGAAAGCCAATAGGTCAGCTCCTTATCGCAGCCATCACCAGCAGGTGGCACGGCCTGATTTTTACACTGTGTGCTGCCGTCTGGGCAGGCCATCCGCACGTGGAAGTGATAGTGGTGCCCCCACCAGGGCCGTACTTTGCGCAACCAGTCGCGATCAGCACTCTCAAACTCACACAGTGCTTTCTTGATTGTCGGATTTACAAAGATGCGAGCCACACCAGCGTCCTGGGCAGCGCGGCGGATCAGCTTCGCATGGGCATCCGTCCAGCGCTTCGGGTTGACGCGGCGGTCCGCCCCCGGTTTGCTCAGGTTGCCATTCAGCATGGAAACTGCACTCTCTGACTCGCGTTGTTTGGCGCTGAAGCGTGTGTCTGGCATTTGTCTCAGCCAGATATCAGCATCCAATCCAATCTGATGAGAAGCATGACCCGTCAACATCGGGCCACCGCGCGGCTGCGAAAGATCGCCAACCAGCAAGCCATTCCAGCCCAGATCTGGCGCATCGGCAGCCAGACGCTTCAGGAAATCAATGAGAACAGGATGCCCCCAATTGCGATTACGAGACAGGCGCATGACCTGCCAGTTCTCACCGTCTTCAGGAATGGAGATAGCCCCTGCAACACAACCTCTTGCATAGCTGCCAAAGGAGAGAGGTTTCGTTTTGGCAGGCGTTTTCTTGTGCCCGAAGTGATACTTGGCAGCTCCCGGAAATTCGGGCTGCTTTTTCAGGGCTTCGCGATAATCCTCAGCAGAGAGCGGAGGCTTCGTGTCAGGAAGAGGCACAGCATGAGCACCAGCAGAAAACAGGCTCACAACAATTCCACCAGCCATTAAGGCAATCGTGCGCTGATGACCTCTCAACCCAAACATGATCCCTCCGATGGATCCACGGCTATAGCGTGAATCACTTTCACTATTCGTCCTAGTGGTTGTAGCAGGGGCGGAAGGATTGTGAAGCCTAAAAGCCGGGGCCATCCTGCCTTTCTTCCATGATGTCGGCCAGTTTGTCCAGCTCATCTCCATGGCCGGAAAGGAGGTCATCTGCAATGCGGTTGAGCTGAAGCACTTCGCCCGGGCGCACGCTGTAAATGTCACTGCCAAAGTGTGGAAGGTCAGCGTTGAGGCGAATGTACTCAATCCCTGGCATGTCTTTAAACAGCACATCAGCATACTGACCCGTGGAGGCTGTTTGCCCATGCATGTAGCTGGAGAGCAGGGGCGTACCTTCTTCAGGAGAAAGCCAACCGCTTGTGCCCCAGTTCACTGCCTGGTTAAAGCTATGCTTTTCTTCAACCGGATTACCTGAGCCAAGCGAGAGAATAATGATGTCTTTGGGTGCCCATCCATGACGGCGTGCCTCTGCATAGGCTGCAAGAACTGGGTCATTCAGGAAGCCGGCAGCGTCAATCATGATTTCTTCATCGCCAGTCGTCAGGTTCTCAACGCGGGCTGGTTCAAACCACGATGGGGAGGAGGTCGTGGCCCGCACAGCTTGCCAGAAATAATAATCGTCCCGCCCGCTTGTGTTGTTGCTCATGGAAACGACACGGCGGTTTTTCAGATCATACGCGGTCAGCAAAATGGCGGTCATACTGCAAGAAAGTGCACTCCAGCCAATATGCTGCTTGATGGCTTGTTCAATGGGACGCTCTTGAATGCCTTTATTGAATTGTCCGAAAGTATGGTAGAGGCGCCGAGGCAGCCAGTGCCTGCGGTTGTTCATGTAAAGCTCGCGGGCTTCGATCTCAAAAAACTCTTGCAGCTCGCTGAGCGTCATCGCTGGCTGGCCGGATTTGTCACGGTCTGGGTTCGGTGCCGTCAGCCCGGCAGCAATCAGGCCGCCACTGGATGTTCCGCAGATCAAATCAAAGTATCGGCAAAGGGGAGCGGATTTTCCGCGCTCATATAATTTGGTCTCAAGGCCGCGCAGCAGACGAATTGGAATAAGGCCGCGTGCTCCGCCACCATCAATGGAAAGGATAATGCGTTTTCTTTTTTTCATAGACAAACCCGATACAGTGATCTTGTGTTTTAATTTGCTCTTATACGTATCGAGTTTGTCCAAAAATGAGGTGAAGAGATGGCACCTGCGCCCGCACAAATCCAAGCACTTGCAATTGCAGTGAATTAAGGGTTAAGCCGCTTCACTCACAAGGGTGAGGGATGCTGCCACCTTCGCAATTCTGCCACCAAGTGCTTTGGCTGTATCTTTGTCGGCTTTCGGTGGAACAACCTCCGGTCCTTCGTCCGCATTGGCCTGTGCCATGACGCCGAGTGTGCTGCCCAAACGGTTGAGATCTTCCTCAGAACCTGTGCTGCTGTTGTTGCCGGGCATCAGATCCAACCCAACCCAGATCATGCCATGCTGAGCAGCAAACACGCTCAGCTGTGTCAGCGTGCCAAGTTTATCGCCACTGCGAGAAGCCGATACTGTAAACGCACCTGCAACTTGATCGACCCAGCCACGTTCCATCCAAACTTTAGAACTGGCATCCATAAAAGCTTTAAACGGCGCACTCGCACTGCCCATGTATGTTGGCGAACCAAAGATAAGGGCGTCAGCCGCCGCCAGCTTGTCCCAGTTCACATCATCCAATGTGCCGACTGACATCAGCTCAGCATCTGCACCAGCATCCAATGCACCTTGCAGCACGGCGTCTGCTAGGACTTGAGTGTGACCATACCCACTATGATAAACGACGATGACCTTGCTCTGCACGCTCATTGCAAATTCCTTTTTCCTGCACTGTGAGATCGACAGCACCTGTCTATTCAGCTATGTGACATTCGTCTAATGCATGTAAGGTATAGTCATTATGCGTCAGGTGAATTTACGCAATGTAGATCTGAACCTTCTCGTCGTTTTGGAGAAGCTGCTGGAAACACGCCACGTGTCTATTGCTGCCACGCAATTGCACATGAGCCAACCCGCAGCGAGCCGTGCTTTGCAACGCCTGCGTGATGCCCTGCAAGATCCATTACTGGTTCGCATTGCCGGAGAGTATGAACTGACGGAAAGAGCCATGGAGATCCAAAGGCTACTCCCCTCTGCTCTGGCAACCATAAAGGACGTCATCGCTAAACCGCAATTTGACCCGGCCACTGCGGAAGAAACCATCCGCTTTTCAGGCCCGGAGCTGGAGGTAAACCTCTACGGGCCGCCACTGCTACAGCGTATGAAGCAGGATGCTCCCGGCTTAAAGCTTGAGCTGAAAAGTGACATCCGCAACCAGTTCGAACCGTTGGAAAGTGGAGAGGCGCACTTTGTCCTGTCTGGCCAAACCCCAGCATCAGCGACAAGCCAGCTCCATCGTTTCTCGCTGGGCCGCTTCAGTTACGTCTGCCTGATGAGCAAAGACCACCCGCTTGCAGGCAAGCCTATATCGCTCGAGGACTACCTCAGTCAGGATCATATCTCGGTTATGATCACGGGTTCTGGGCACAGTATCATTGACGAGAAACTGGTAGTTATGGGCCACAAGAGAAACGTCGCGGTAAAAATCGGCAGCTTCTTCGCGGCCATGCACTTCTGCGGCCAGTCCGACATGCTCTTTCTGGTGCCTTCCATCTTCGACACCCAAATCTACACCGGCCACAAAACCATTCCCTCCCCAGTGCCGGACTTCCTCAAAGACCATCACCAGGAATTCTTCCTCTACTGGCACGAGCGCTACCACCACGACCCAATGATCAAATGGACCCGCGACCTGATGAAAGAAACTACGAAGCAATACCGGTAGCTAAAGTGACGATGTATGCCACGCACTTAAAAACTGCTTGAGAACCTGACAGCAAGATCGCCTCCAAGCTTGTCCTGATAACGGGCCGAAAAGACCTTCCCCAAGACCTCAACGCGGCTTTGCTCAGTCATATTATAGGCTGCACTTGCTTCGGCAACAAAACGAGCTCTGTTCTTTGAACGCTCTGCACCAACAGAAAAATGTGCCAGACCGGGGATATTGGTAGAAGCTGATACTTCAACATCATCTGCAAAGAAGTCCACTTCCCCTTGCAAAGCAAAACCGAGTTCCAGTTGCTCAAAAACAGAAAACCGGGACCGGAGGCCAAAAATACCAGCGGCTGCACTTGTCGAGTTACCGTGAATATGGGCGATGGTGTCCAGCTCTGTTTGCTCGTCATATCCAGCTTGATAGGTGTTCTCCCAATATGCACCGATATAGGGGGAGATCATGAAATTCTCTGAGAATTGATGATCTGCAATAAGTCGTGCGCCCACAGTCCTGCTGCTGAAATGAGTGGAGCCCCTTCCTACCTGTACATCAGTGAAATCTTGCCCACGTGTGACATCTGCATCGCTATAAAGCCATGCCCCATCAAGGCGGGCACGAACATGGGTATCCTTAGAACCGAGAGGAAACGAACCAATCAAATACTCGGCGAATGCACCGACGCCAATACCGTAATTCAAGCCCAACGTTGAACCAGTATTCCCTTCTCCATAGGTCCCAACACTTGCACCGAGTTTGAAAGCATCGCTGATGTTGACCGCACCAGTTAAACTACCACCAAAAGCATTGGTCCCCTGAAACAAACTAGTTGCGCCAGCCCGAACACCCAAACAGGCATTGCGGCCCTGCGAAATGTGGCACTCTTCCTCCCTAAGCTTCCTCGCTAAATGACTATTCAGATCCACGGCATTCGCAAATTCATTTGCGACCTCAATGGCAGAAGCTTGCACGTTAGCAAGATCTTGAATAGCTGTGCGATAAATGAAGGCGCTGTACGTGGTTCCATCATATGAGTAGCCGGTAATCGTTGAACCGTCAGCGCTAATGTCAATCGCATGAGTAGCAACAGCCCCTGTCAGTTGGCCGAGATCTTTCATTTCTCCATTTTGCCATCGAAATGCGCGTGTTCTGGCAGCTCCGATTGAGTTGCCGACAACAACACCGCTGCTATCACTTATCCCCAAAGCATAGGAGTAGGAATCTCCGCGAAGAGTCCCCAAACTTTCAACTTTGCCATTGACCCATCTCGTGGCATTGGGAGTGCTACGGTCTCCAGAATGCCCTACGATGATCCGCCCATCAGCACTTACATCTTTTGCATCAGCCTCAACATCCCCTGTGAGAGGATTGAGTTCTTCCATCAGGCCATTTTGCCATCGAAACGCTCCGGAGATCTGGTTTCCTTTATTTAAAGTGCCGACGACTACGGTTCCATCGACATTTACATTTTCTGCTGCTGCTTCACTAGCGCCCCCAGTCGTACCTAGGTCTTGCATGCTGCCATTTTGCCAAAGAAATGCGCGTGTGAGGCCGCTGGAATTATCTGCGTTGCCCACCACAATCTCTCCAGAGGCATTGGTCGCGGTTGCAAATGCCTCGTTTCCTCCAGGAAGGTGTCCAAGGTCCTGTAAGTGACCTCCCTCCCAACGGAATGCATGTACCACACTCGAATTTGAATATTTTATAGAGTTGCCAATAACAACTTGCCCATTAGCGCTGACCCCTGTCGCAAATGAGCTCGAATATCCTGGAAGATTGCCAAGAAGGACAGTGGGGGACTGAGTTGTATTCCAGACAGCTGCGCTAGAGGCCCCTGCCAGGCCCTGTACGCCAACGACTATTGTCCCATCTGCATTGATAGCGTTAGCAAGAGAGAGAGTTACAGAAGGGTCTTGTGGGTGAGGTAGAGAAGTGACCACCTCCAAAGGTGGCCATTGAAGCTGGCTTTGTGCAAGGCTCGTTGTGACGGTAAAAGGTGACCAAAGTAAAGTAAGCGCCAAACCTGCTAAACGAAATTCTGACGAGAAAGGTGAAAAGTGCATGAGCAATAAGAGTCCGAAAAAGCGAGGCTCAATCTTGGCCGCTAATCATCCAAAAGTACCGAGATAGAGAGCACTGCAAATATTTGTTTCATTCACTGATGAGCATAAATTGAAGTCCTGGCAAAAATGAAGTGTCCGACAATTACGGAAAAACTCACAGTTAAGGACTGCCATGAAACACCAGAGAAAATAGTTCGGAGGTCTTTGGGCTCATTTGACACGATGAAGCAAAAGTAAGCCTCACTCATGCGTTGTCAGTGAAGAGGTAATTTCTTTTATTTATCAACAGTTTAAATTCGTCACACAGAAATTATTGTGCTTTGGCCCAATGAATATAAGTATTGAGTGGAGTCCCCTTGCTCCGATGCAGTTCATTCAGCATTTCACTGGGGCTCATGTCAAACTCGCTTCGAAACACCTTGGAAAATGTCGATAAGTGCTTAAAGCCACACGCCTCAGCGAGCTCTCCAATTTCTTTCCGATTTTGCAGGCGTAGGAGCTGGCGGGCCCGCGCTAACCGCATGGTGCGTAGGTATTTTGCAAAGCCTCCCATCGGATCAAGCAGACGGTAAAGGGTACTTCGCGAAATACCCATCAAGTGGGCAAGATCATCACTGCTCAGGTCAGGGTTAGATAAGTTGTGTCGGAGCAGGCCTTTTACTTGAAGCCTGCGGAGATGCTGAACTGAACGGGAAAGTGTAGAGCTGGAGTTTTCATTGTCTTGATGTGACACGATCTGTCCGACCAACTCTGCGATGCAATCAACAATGCTGGTGTATTGATCATCTGTAAGTGTGTTGATCTCTGTGCTGAGACTGAGCATCAATTGCCGAATGATTGGCAAGGGAGCAGCATTACCGCGAAAGATCTGAATAGGGTGGCTACGCTGGGCTGAAATGTAACCACTCAACTTCTCGCGTGGCAGCATCAACTTGCAAAGTTGATAATCTGCGTGATGTGCAGACATGGGCTGTGTAGCATCATAAAAAATCAGATCACCGCTCTGCAGTCCAAAGCTCCCTTTGGAGCATTCAAGTTCGCTTCCTCCGGTATGGCAGTAGAACTGAATGCAATACACATCGATGTTGTCTTGTGCAGTTCGCTTCTCAGTTCGCTCGACATAATAGTGACCACCGGAAATCAGACAAAGGCTGGCATCTGGAAGAAATCGGGCGCTCACAGATGCAGAAAAGTTCTCTACAGGCGGGCAATAGGCTTTGTTCACCACATCCCCGGTAACTGCATGATAGGTTTCTACCCAGTCCCCCCACCGAACGTCTTTTTGCCGATGCAAAGAAATATGATCTGATTTTTTTCGCAAATGAAGATGATGCCAATACGTTGCAACTGATAGTGGTAGTGTTAACACTTGGAAATCGAGGGAGCAAGTGAGTAGGACGCTCTGCAGAATCGTTTCGGACCTACGCTTCAATCTCCTTTAACTGACTGCATGCTTAAATTCTGAACTTGAAGGAGTAAATTTGCAAAATTGATTTGAGATGAAGTAACTCCCCACCTACCCATTCGAAACAAACTTCAGCCCGACGATTGCTGCGATGAGCATGGCTATGAAGAAGAGGCGGAGGAAGGTGATTGGTTCTCCAAAGAGGAAGATGCCAAGGATTGCGATGCCAGAAGCACCGATCCCCGTCCACACAGCATAGGCTGTACCAAGCGGTATGGACACCATGGCTTTGGTCAGGAAGTAAAGCGACAGCAAGGCTGTGATGATAAAGGCTATTGTATAGAGCGGTCTGGTAAAGCCGTCAGACAGCTTGAGGCAGACAGCAAAGGTCATTTCAAACAGGCCAGCGATGATGAGCCAGATCCATGCCATTCAGTTGCCTCCAACGCAACGTCTAAAGCGTAACCTCTGTTCACCACCAACGGTGCGCTTAAGAGAATACGCGATGAAACAAAAGCTTGATGCCGTTTGAGCGTTCCACTCCAAATTTGATCACCTATAAGAAATGCGATTTAAGCCCTCAGTGTAAAGGGCTCTTTCCTTGAGATGGATGGTTTTCTCCACCTTCCACCCAGCGGCGTGTCGCCTTTGCAATGCGGGCGCCATAGGCAAAGGCTGTGTCTCTGTCTGATTGAGGAGGAGCCACTTCTGGCCCTTGATCCATGTTGGCCTGCGCTGCTGCGCCATAATACACGCCAAGGCGATTGAGATCTTTGTCGCTGCCAAAGCTGTAATTATTGCCCGGCGGCATGCCAAGGCTTACCCAGATCATGCCATGCTGGGCTGCAAAGGCTGCCATTTGAAGGAAGACGTTGTGCCGGTCGCCGCTCATGGAACCTGATACGCTGAAACCACCGGCGATCTTGTTGATCCAGCCTTGTTTGTACCAAACGGTTGCAGAGGCATCCATGAAGAATTTGAAGGGGGCAGCCACACCTCCCATGTAGGTCGGGCTTCCAAAAACGATGGCATCAGCGGCTTCCAGAGCGTCCCAGTCCGTGTCCTCATAATCGCTGACAGGCACATAAGTGACCGTGGCACCGTTTTCACTGGCACCACGGGCGACTGCATGTGCCAGTGCCTCGGTATGTCCGTTGGCAGAAAAAAAGGCGATTGCTACCAGAATGTCTTTTGACATGGACCGTTACTCTTCAAAGCCTGTCAGAATTCCGGTCTATTTGGGAGCAAACGCCTTTCAGCTACTCTAAGATAGCTCGGGCAGATTTAGATGTGCTCGATTAAAATTCTTCACGCACATCCCCGTTTGCCTAGGATTCCTTATAGGCTCCGCTGGAATAATGCAGCTCATAGGAGTGGCTGTAGATTTCCAGAATGTTGCCAAACGGATCTTCCATGTAGATCATGCGGTACGGCTTTTCGCCCGGATAATAGTAGCGTGGCTCCTTCATGCGGCGTTTCCCGCCAGCAGCCTCAATCTTGGAAGCCAGACCTTCCACATCCGGGTCCTGAACACAGTAATGGAAGATACCGGTCTTCCAATATTCGAAGTTATTTTCCGGGGTCTCGTTCTGCGCAAACTCAAAAAGCTCCACACCAATGCCATCACTGGTGGAAAGATGAGCGATCTTAAAGCTCTTCCAGCCTTTACCAAACACGTCAGTACACATTTCACCAATCGGACTGTCATCTTCAACAATCTCGCTTGGTTCCATGATGATGTACCAGCCCATCACATCACGATAGAACTTCACTGCAGCTTCTACATCCGGAACGGAAAGACCGATGTGAGAGAAACGTCTTGGATAAGGTGCGGACATAACAGACCTCGCTACGCTAAACTTTACAGGCGGAATGCCTTGGATACGTTGGATGTAGCAATTCTGTGAGAAAACCAAAAATTATCATTTATTAGTTTTATGATAATTTAATGTTATGTATGCTTGGGCCATGTTGAATTCTCAGTGGCTTAAGACCTTCGTTAAACTAACTGAAACTGGTCATTTCACCCAGACAGCCAATCAACTTGGTATGACACAGCCGGGTGTAAGCCAGCACCTGAAAAAGCTGGAGCAGCAAATCGGTGCGCCGCTAATCACAAAAATCGGCAAGGGCTTTGAGTTGACGCGGGAAGGGGAGCTTCTGCTGGGCTTTGCATTGAAAGCAGAGAGGCAGGAAGCAGACCTTCGCGCCGCCATTCAGCAAGATGATCCCAATATCGGTGAAGTCCGCATTGCATGTTCCGGGTCCATGGCGCTCTACCTCTATCCCAAACTTCTCAAGCAACAGAGCGTCCATCCCGGTTTACTGCTGAAAGTCGAAGTGGCTCCCAACCATCGCAGCCTCCAACTGTTGCAAAACAATGAGGTCGATCTCTGCATCGTTACTCAGCAGACTGTTCAGTCCTCACTTGTGCAACACCACATCGGTGATGAACCGCTTTGCCTTGTGGTGCCAGCCGATTTCAATGGGAACCCGTCGGTCTTCGCGGACCTGGAGTCGCTGGGCTTCATTGATCATCCGGATGGACAACACTATGCAGAGCGCCTGCTCACGCCAAATTTTCCAGAGATAAGTGCTATTTCTGCTGACCTCAGAACAACTGGTTACATCAACCAGCTCAGTCAGATCCTTGTACCTGTTGCACAAGGACTGGGATACACGGTTTTACCGGAAACCGCCGTTCGCAGTTTTGAGGCACAAGCGAACATCAGAATTGTGGAGCTGAAAGAGCCCGTCAGTGACCCGCTCTATCTGACAGCTAAAAAGCATCGCACTTTGGCAGCGCGTTATGACTGGTTCAGCAAAAAAATCGCAGAACTATGCGGTCAAATGAGCAGCAGTTAGGCTACCATCACAGAAGCCTAACCACAAAATCAGATTAGCGCTGGGCCAGTTCCGCCACAGCAGCAATCATGCGGTCCAGATCTTCCGGGCGAGACAGGCGGTGATCGCCGTCTTTCACCAGTGTCAGCACCACATCGTCATGGGCCATGCCTTCAACAATGCGCAGCGCATGCTGCCACGGAACTGCATCATCCTTCTGACCTTGCAAAATGATGGTCTTGCAATTGGTGATGATCGGCGCGCCAAGCAAAAGGTTTGTCCTGCCGTCCTCGATCAGATCACGGGTGATGATGTATGGGCTGTCTTCATACTCGGATGGGCGCTCAAAGCGGCCTTTCTCCATGATCTCCTGCTTGATTTCATCGGTAAACTCATGCTTCCACATCAGCTCCTCAGTGAAATCCGGGGCAGGGGCAATCAGCACCATGCCGGAGAGGGTGCCCTCAATGGTCTCGGAGGCTTCGTGCAGCGCCTTTGCCAGTAGCAGTGCCATCCAGCCGCCCATGGAAGAGCCAACAACAATGGTCGGTCCTTTACAGAACTGCCTGAACACAGCAACGGCTTCTTCCAACCAAAGAGAGATGGTGCCGTCAACAAACTCACCGCCGGATTCGCCATGACCGGAATAATCCATGCGCGTGCAGGTCAGGCCTTGCTTCTCAGTCCACTCACAAAGCACTTCGGCTTTGGTGCCAAGCATGTCGGATTTGAAACCGGAAAGCCACAGAACACCCGGCGCACCGCGTTCATCATGTCGCACTGCGATCTTCCGTGCACTGTCTCCTTTGCCAACGCTGATGAATTGCGGTAAGTCAGCACTCATTCATAACCTCCAAACACTTATCGGCTTATACTGGCCGGCAATTGTTCGGAAACCTGATTACAGTGCCTCCACAGTTGCCCGCCGGACATTTTGGCGAGCATAGTTGGATCACTCTCAAAAAACATAGAGAAATGTCCAAAGTGCCGACCATTTTGCAAATTGTCCCCGACCTTCAAACCGGCGGAGCCGAGCGCACCACAGTGGATGTCGCAGAGGCGATCGTCAACGAAGGCTGGAATAGCCTTGTGATTTCGCAGGGCGGACGCATGGTCCCCGAGTTGGAAGCAACAGGGGCAGTGCACTTTGAACTGCCAGTGAAGTCCAAGAACCCTTGGACCATGTGGCGTAATTCCTATTTGATTGAGCGTATCTGCCAGCAGAACAGAGTTGATCTGGTGCATGCCCGATCCCGTGCCCCCGCATGGTCGGCCTTGTGGGCGGCTCACCGTCTTAACATTCCTTATGTCACCACCTATCACGGCATCTATAAGGAAACGAACAAGTTCAAGGCGTTCTACAACTCTTCCATGACCCGTGCGGACAAGGTGATCGCGAACTCCAGATTCACAGCGGATCTGGTGGAAAAACGCGACCCGCGCACAAAAGGCAAAACCTCGGTTATCTATCGCGGCCCGGATGTGGAATCCTTCAACCCCGACAATATCAGCGATGAGCGTATCACAGACCTGCGCGCGCGCTGGGGTGTCTCTGACAACCGCCGCGTGGTGATAAACCTTGCCCGCCTGACTGAATGGAAAGGCCAGCGCGTGCTGATTGAAGCAACGCGCCAGTTGATCGAACGTGGCGGCTATGATGACGTGCTTGTGGTTTTGGCGGGCGATGATCAGGGGCGCGAATCCTATCGCCAGTCTTTGGAACTTCAGATTGCAGAATCTGATTTGACTGAACGTGTGCGCATCGTTGGGCACTGCTCAGATGTTCCGGCAGCCCTCGCAATAGCAGATGTTTCTGTTGTTGCTTCCATTGAAGCCGAGGCTTTTGGTCGTGCAGCTGTAGAAGCGCAAGCAGCGGGTGTGCCGATCATCGTCTCCAACATTGGTGCTGTACCGGAAACGGTTCTTGTACCGCCTGTTGTAAAGGCTGAAGAGCGTACTGGTTGGCATTTTGAAAATGGTGATGCTGAAGAACTCTGCGAGTTGATGGCTCAGGCCTTGGATATGAGCGCTGGAGACCGTGCCAAACTCACCAAACGGGCTCATGACCATGTAGAACGGTCATTCACCAAGCAGGCTATGTGTGATGCCACACTAAACGTTTACCGCGAGCTGTTACCAACAGGAAGCTAACTGGTTGTAAATGTCGCGTCAGAACCTACAAAACTAGTGTTGACTTACGTGGCATTTTTCCTGATTCTAGCAATGCAGCGCAATTGATGCCCTTCCCACGCGTTTCTCGACTTGACGAAACAGTCGGAACCAGTCATTGAACTGTTACCAAATATTCGCAAGTTCGGCAGTCTAAAGAGGAGATACTCACATTCGCCGTCCGTTTCGCGCACCGCCACCCACTAAGGAAGGGCCGCGCACCAATAAAGAGATTCGCGTTCGCGAAGTGCAGCTGATCAACACCGAAGGTGACAACCTCGGCCCAACTCCAACCGAAGAAGCCCTCGCAATGGCGGTGGAACAAGGTTTGGACCTGGTCGAAATTGCTCCGAACAGTCAGCCACCTGTTTGTAAGATTCTGGACTATGGTCGCTATAAGTACCAAGCTCAGAAGAAAGCTGCAGAAGCACGCAAAAAACAGAAGATCGTTGAGATCAAAGAAATCAAAATGCGTCCGAACATCGACACTCATGATTATGAAGTGAAGATGCGGAACATGAAGCGCTTCTTTGAAGATGGTGATAAAGTGAAGGTGACACTTCGCTTCCGTGGCCGTGAAATGGCTCACCAGGATCTCGGCATGAAGTTGCTCCTGAAGGTTAAAGCAGAGACTGCGGACATCGCTAAAGTCGAGTCCCATCCAAAGCTTGAAGGCCGCCAGATGATGATGGTGCTCTCACCTATCGCTCGTTAATACGGGCAGGTTGAAGCGCTCCGGCTTTGTTTCCGTGTAGCTACTCAACCGCAGCCCCAGAGAATTTTGAGATTACCCGGCACATTGTGTCGGGTATTTTCGTTTGTACCTGAGAGTGGAGGCTGATTATGAATGACGAGATGAAATTACATCACGAGCGAATGCTAGCGCTTGTTGCCTTCACTGCTTCCTCCTTTCAAACCTCGCATCCTTCTCCATTCGGTGGGGCGATTTATACCGCTGACGGAAGGTTGTTGGCTCAGGCCTACGACAGTGTGATCCGGGAGTGTGACCCGACCTGTCATGGAGAGGTCAATGCCATTCGGCAGGCCAGCAAAGTATTAGGCTCTCGCTGGCTTGACGGTTGCACCATGTACAGCACCTGTGAGCCTTGTGCCATGTGTACCGCTGCAACTATATGGGCTGGCATTGATCAAGTTGTTTTCGGCGCTTTCACCAATGAGGATGCGACCCACTTCTGGCCTCAGGAAATGGATTTGAGAACGAAGGATCTGACAGGTCATATGGTGCAACGACCCCAGATCACAGTGATTGAAGGGGTTGAGCGTGAAGCCTGTAAGCTGCTCTTCACGCAGTGTGCAAGCGCGATGCAAAGGCTTGGGATAGAAATCTAAAGCACTTCATGGTCGGCAGCATTCTTTGTAAAAAATTATTTGCCGCATAGTCTATTTCATTCGATCAAAAGGCGCCTTAGCCTGGTTTCGACATGTTTTGAAATTGGGCGATGATAATGCGACAGGTTATTTTCTTAATTAGCTTTAGTTTTGCGCTTGCCTATGGAGTGTATTTTTGCTGGCAAGACCCGTCATTACTGAAAACCATTGTGAAAACAACAACTCTCGGAGTTGTCGCTCTTTGGGCTTTTGTAACGCAAGCTCCGCTCCTGCTTGCATTGGCCCTGACGACATCATCAGTGGGAGATGCAGCGCTGGCTGTGCCGGGTGAAGTTCGGTTCCTTGTTGGGCTTTGCAGTTTTGCGATCGCACATATTTTTTATATCCTCTTATTCTCTCGAAAAATCAGGCATTTCGATTCCAGGATATTCGTATTGTCAGGAGCTGCTCTCTCAGTTCTGGTGCTGTCGACTGGCTGGTGGTTGCTTCCCTTTACCGATGATCTCATGATTCCAGTTGCGATCTATATTATTTTGATAGCAACTATGGGAGGGATGGCAGCACAGGTTGGTGGCTGGGTTTTGATAGGCGCTCTCGCCTTCATGATGTCTGACACTCTGTTAGCTATCCAGCTCTTCCGTCTAGACGACATCAGCCCTCTTCAGCTGCCAGTTTCAGTAGCACTTTGGACATTATATTATTGTGGTCAGATGTTGATATTCTTGGCTATCAGCAGAGACCGGGTTCCAGTCAGCAAGTTCTCTTGAAATCTTCTTGCATTCCCATGCTGGCAGTTTTATAAGGCCTCGTTCAAAGTCGCCCGGCTGTAGTTTGCCTCCTATGAATTTATAGGAATCAGGCAGGAATTACAGGGCATGCCGTGGCGGCTTCTGATGCATCCATTGCAAATTTTTGATCAGTTTACTGATCATCACAAGAAAGGACGCAAAATGCCCAAGTTGAAGACGAAGTCTGGAGCTAAAAAGCGCTTCAAGCTGACCGCGACTGGCAAAGTTAAGTGTGGCCAGGCTGGCAAACGCCACGGCATGATTAAACGCACGACTAAGTTCATCCGTAACGCACGTGGTACAACCACTCTGTGCGATGCAGATGCACGTATCGTGAAAAAATATCTGCCTTACGGCTAAGCCTTAAAACCTGACACTAGGAGACTACCATGTCACGTGTAAAAAGAGGCGTCACCGCCCACGCTCGTCACAAAAAAGTTATTAAGGCAGCCAAAGGTTACTATGGCCGTCGTAAGAACACCATCCGCGTTGCTAAGCAGGCAGTCGAGAAAGCGGCACAGTACGCTTACCGCGACCGTAAAGCTCGCAAGCGGAACTTCCGTGCACTCTGGATCCAGCGTATCAACGCAGCGACCCGTGAACACGGCATGACCTACGGCCGCTTCATCGATGGCTTGAACAAAGCTGGCATCGAAGTTGACCGTAAGGTTCTTTCTGACCTCGCGATCAATCAGCCAGACGCATTCAAAGCACTGGTTGAAAAGGCGCAGGCTGCTGTAGCTTAATTGCTATAGTAGAAAGCAGAAGCTTTTTTGAAAAAGGCAGGTTCCGAAAGGAGCCTGCTTTTTTTGTGTCTATCTATTGGTGTTCTGAGAGAGTTCGAAGGGAAAATATATTTCCCTCCCGAAGAGATGAGTGCTGGCTGCTGGAAGAACAAAGTATGCAGGAAGCACTTGTTGCAAAGTCTACAAAACACCAATACGGGCTGCCTCTCTCGACCGCCACGTCTTAAGTTTTGCAGATCTAGAAGCAACTATGTTTGTAATGAGAACACTGCTTTCCTTGCCAAAGCCAGCCTGCTATCGAGGCGCAAGGAATGAGATTTTGAGTATGTATTCATTGAGGAAATCATGTCGGCACAAAAGCGAAAAGCACTTTCCGATAAAATTATGGAAGAGTACCCTTATCTAGAAGGGGTCTTGCACGACTCGCACACCGACTTAACTTCTGGATCGTGGGATCTAGTCTCGTACAGCTTTCAAAGCGGGTTTGAAAAGTTGTGGGACGTCGTGAAAGCTGAGCAATCCAATTTCTTGATACTGCCATTGCTCAGCGTATGGCGGCAGAGCATTGAACTCACGGCCAAGTCTTCAATTCTCCAGATAGAAGGTAAGTTCAAAAGCAAACCCGGCCACAATCTCCTGGTTTTGTTTAAAGAGCTAAAGAAAGCGGCCACTGACAAAGGCCTATACATGGACGATGAAATCACCAAGAAGGTGTCCGTGTTGTTTGAAGATGCTCAGTCTGCTGATCCTTTGGCTGATCGATTTCGATATCCAACTGACAATAAGGGCAATAGGTATGTTGGCATCAAGCTCGATCTAGATGAGCTGTTCCAAGCCCATTGGATGATGATCACTTGGTGCGAAGGGTTGGTTGTAGAGCTACAGAAAGAATTAGGAATTGATCACCTATAGGATTACTTGTTGTAAGGTTAACAGGTCAGTTTTAGGCTAAGGTTTCTGATGCTGGAGTGACTGTTCCGGGAAGCAGTGATTTACAGGTGGCACAATAGCTTCATCATGCAGCATAGATACAAAGAAGCCCTCCGGAACTTCTCCCGAAGGGCCCAAGTCTTCACTTCAATGACTTACCCAATCACACCATTATCATCACGCTTGATGACGATGACGGAAGAGCGTGGCAGCTTGCCGCCGTCTGGCCAGTTACCGCCCGGATGCTGAATGCCCACAAACATGCTGCGGCGATCAGCAGACCAGGTCAGGCCAGTGACTTCACTGCCAGTTGGTCCGGTCATGAAACGCTGGATCTCTCCTGTTACAGGATCACCAACCAGCATCTGATTGTTGCCCATTCCGGCAAAATCGCCTTCATTGCTGTCGTTGCCATCTGTCTGGATCCAGACCATGCCCGTCTCATCAAATGCCATACCATCTGGTGAGTTGAACATATTGCCAGCATTGACGTTTGCAGACCCGGCCTTCGGACCTTCGTGAACGGCCGGATTGCCAGCCATCACATAAAGATCCCAGTCAAACGTATCAGCGGCATGATCCTCATTGTGCGGACGCCAGCGCACGATTTGGCCGTATTTGTTGGTCTCGCGTGGGTTCGGGCCGTTGATGGAAGTGTCGTCACCACCGGCGTTTGGCTTCACGCCGCGGTTCTTGTTGTTGGTCAGACAACAATAAGCTTCTACTGCATTAGGATTGGCAGAAATCCATTCCGGGCGATCCATAGTGGTCGCACCAACAGCAGAGCCGGCAATACGGCTGAAGATCAGGATGCTCGCCGCATCCATACCAGTGGTCTCTGGAGTTAGTGCCAACCACTCACCTGTCTGGTCATCGTTGAACTTGGCAACATAGAGCGTACCCTCATCGAGCAAGCCATCAGTTGGCTGCCCTGGAGCGTAAACGCCGTTGGAGACAAAGCGGTACATGAACTCGCCGCGCTCATCATCCCCCATGTAAACGACCACACGGCCATCTGGTGCCAGAACCGCTTCTGCATTCTCATGCTTGAAACGGCCCAGAGCAGTGTGTTTCACCGGTGTTGAGGTTGGGTCTGTTGGGTTGATCTCTACAATCCAGCCAGCACGATGCGGCTCGTTTGGATTCTTCGCGATGTCAAAGCGCTCATCAAACTTGTGGTAGTCATAGTTGAAACCCGTCTCGTTGATGCCATAGCGCTTATAGCCAGCATCAACACCGTCCAGACGGGCCGCAGGAGCAGCCTCAGTCGCGCCAAAGTACCCATTGAAGTTCTCTTCGCAAGTCAGATACGTGCCCCACGGTGTTTTGCCGGAACCACAGTTGTTGAAGGTACCAAGCGATTGCGTACCGGAAGGGTCAGCTGCTGTCTGCAGCAAAGGGTGACCAGCAGCAGGGCCTGCCAGCGTCATCGGGGTGTTGTGTGTGATGCGGCGGTTGAACGGGCTGTTCTTTACGATAGCCCAGCCATTGTCCCCGTCTTCCACTTCAATGACGACCACGCCTTGCAGATGTTGCAGCTTCAGAACATCCTCGGCGCTCTTAGGAGCACCATCTTCGTTCTGGGGCAGGTTTATCTTGCGGTTAGCGTATTCATGGTTGATCGCCAGCAGCTGCTTGCCCTGAAACACGAAGCTTTCCATGCCGTCGGTGTTCTCACCAAACACCTTGTCAGCACCAGCAGCAGAACCACCTGTCTCATGGTTGAAGGCTTCAGCGCCATCCACCAGTGCATCACCCCAGCGCGCCAGTATTTCCCAGTTGTAACCCTCAGGCACATGTACAGTCGCATCAGTGTAAGTTGGGATGGGCTTGAACGCGAAACGTGAAGTAGAAGCTTTGGCTTCAGACATGGAGAGGCTGAGGACACCAGTGCCCATCACAGCTGCGCCGGAACCAAATGCCAACACGCCACCCAGAAACCCGCGGCGTGAAATCGCACGCTCGACAACGCGGTCAAATTCATTTTCTTCAGCACGTGGGAAGTTCTGTTCATCCCATTCATCTGCTGTGAGTTCATTCATAAATTCATTCGTCATTGGAAAAATCCCGTAGAAGAAGGTGAGCGCACACTAGAGCGCTAGCATGACATCTTCGCGAAGCAATAGGACGATGAAAATTCTGCAGATGTAATATGAATATCGTATTCAAGTTAAAGTGCGTCGCATGTTGGAGTAAGGATCTGTGATGGATCTTAGAGTTAAGTTGTTGAAGATGATAACTATTGTTGGTTTTTATTATTTAAATTTGCTGATTACTTGAATTTATAGGAATAATTCTGTCAGGGTGCTGTAGCTGATCAGAAAACTAAGTATTGACGTCTAACGATATGGTACTGCAAGTAAAATTCAGGAATGCTTCAAACCAAGCAGGTAAGCTTTCAACTGTTTCCAAGAGCCTTGTGAAAACCGCGTAAAACTTTGCTTCACAGCGGTTCAATCACCTTTTGCAAACAGATGGCGTGGGTGTCATTGTACCCCTGTCCTTCATAGAAGCTGACAGCCTGCGCGTTATCACCACGCACGAGCAGCTGGACCTTCCAAATACCTCGAGCCCGCAACCACTCTTCTGCTGCTGCCGTGATTGCCTTGCCCAGCCCTTTTCCCTGATGGTCTGGATGTGTGCTTACATAATAAAACCAGCCACGATGCCCGTCTTCACCGCACATAATGCTGGCAACAATAGCGCCATCCAACTCACCGATTAAGATCGTAGAGTGTTCGCCTTCCAGTGCTTTTTCGATATCCCGCATCGGATCATTCCATTCACGGAAGACCCCGGCAGCTTTCCAAAGAGCAATAACTGCGTCCTGATCTGATAAGCACATTTCACGACAAATCATATGTACCGCGCATAGTAGTTCGAAAATAGAAAAATAATCACAGGATGTTTTGTAATTATCCTTTTTAATACAGTAGCTTGGAATTGAGAAGAGGAATAATAACAAGGTTAATAATCTATAAGTAAAAATATGAAAATCTTTGCGCGATTGAGAGGTTTTCGATATGGCTTTTTTTAAGCGTAATACACAAATGCTTGCTGAAGCCGCTGCAAATGACCAAGGAGAAGTAATCGGTCAATCTGCAGTGGTGGAATTTACAGAACCTAAGAATTCCATTGATAGTGCACGCTTGTTTGGCGAATTGGATGCGCTCGCGTTGGACATGGCATCAGCTGCGGGAGAGCTGGACGCCGTGAATAACACTGCAGGCGCTTTGAAAATGGCCATGGAAAGCCTCCAGGACGCGTCTGGGCGCGTTGTCGAAAGTAACCGGGAAGTGAGTGCAGCGGTTGAACAAACTGCTGAGCAGACGTCTAACGCCCGCGATACTATGTCTAAGTCTCAGGAGGTGGTGACCGACGCGCTTGCCAACATCAACAGCCTGTCGACAGCCATCAGCAGCATCAACCGGCAGCTGGAAGGTCTTCAGGCTTCATTTGCCAATGTTCGCCAGTTCTCCAGCTCCATTGATGCCATTGCCCGGCAAACCAATTTGCTGGCGCTCAACGCAACCATTGAAGCAGCCCGTGCCGGTGAAGCAGGGAAGGGGTTTGCTGTCGTAGCCAGTGAAGTAAAGGCTCTTGCAACGCAAACGACTGTTGCGACGGAGCAGATCGACCAGACCATTCTCCAACTCGGCAAAGAAGCGGACACCTTGGTCGATTTAGGCAAGGGCGCGCTTAGCACAGTCGGAACTGCTGAGAACAGTACGCAATCCATCAATGACCTCTTCCATGAACTGGAAGCGATGGTAGACAACATTTCCGCGAATACGGACTCCATACGAACGGCTTGTGCAAACAACGATGCAGATACCGAAGAGCTTCTGCGCAACCGTGATGAAGTGATAGGTGTTGTCTCAACAAATGCGGAAAGCATCGAACAGGTCTCGGGCCAGATGCTGGGAACCTCTCAGACCGCCGACGCGCTTCTCGCCGAAGTGGCTGTTGAACATGGCGATAACCTCAATCAGCAGATGATCGAGGTTGCAAAAGAGACCGCTGGCAAGACCATGGAAGCGTTTGAAGCTGAAGTGGACGCAGGCCGAATCTCAGTGAATGATCTCTTCGATTTCAACTACATGCCAATTGAAGGCTCCAATCCAGCTCAGTTCATGGCGCTTTTCACTCAAATGACCGACCGGGTGCTTCCAGCTATTCAGGAGCCAGTCAAAGATCTCGATGACCATATCGTCTTCTGCGCAGCGCTAGATAAGAACGCTTATTTGCCAACACACAGCAAAGATTATTCCAAACCGCAAGGCAATGACCCGGTTTGGAATGCAGCAAACTGCCGTAACCGCAGAATGTTCGATGATCATGCGGGCCTGAACGCAAGCAAGAACACCAAGGAATACAGCCTGCAAACGTATCGCCGAGATATGGGGGGCGGCAAAGTAATGATGATCAAACTGGTCTCAGCCCCAATCTGGGTCAAAGGCCGCCACTGGGGCAACACCCTCATCGCATTCAATACTTGATGAAAATGCAAACATACTCCATAGCCGCCTATTTTGCGGCTATGGCCCCACAGTATTTTGAGCTGCATTCGTTACTGCGACAACACTTCTTGCGTTTCAAGAACATGGCTGAGTTGCGTGCTCATCACATGATCAGGGTCAGATGTTTTTTGAAGGACGACGCATTTATTTTGACACTGGTCGACCCGCAAGGCGAACCCTTTTTCGATCATTGCCTTAATACACTCAGTGACAGCGTCAAATCCGTTAAGTTTGGGATGAAATTCAATAACTAACATGCGGATATTTGCCATATTCAAGGCTGGCAACAGACCAATCTCAGCTCCTTCAATATCCATCATCAAAAAACTGGGATTAAACTCCCTGATCAATCGATTGACATCGACTGTCTTCTGAAGAATTTCCCGACTTTCTTTTCGTTCAAGGACGGATGAACCAGTGATGCGCTCTCCAACATAAAACGCAGATTGAGCAGTATCTTCCAAGGCAGCGATCCCGCTTACAATCGAGGGGGAGATATCGTTTAAGTAATGGTTGTTCTCAATAACTGGAATGAGGTTTGGGTTGGCTTCGATGCACATCACGTTGTCGGAACCGCAAATCAACGAAGCTGTTGCTGACAGAAAACCGATACAGGCACCGAGCTCCAGCACACGATCTTCAGGTTTTAGCAGCTGTGTTAGAAGATTGTGTTCTTCACTTTCATAGGTGCCACGTACAATTTGCTCTTTAACGAACAGGTCAATTTCAGGTTGGGAAACATCCAGTTTGATGCCACGTAGCGTTTTATAGCGCCTACGCATTTTCAAGTTGTGTTCGAGGCCTTTAAGAAAATGCATTACGACACTCCATTAACGAGTAATTGGAACAAGCTAAGCAACTACGGTTTCCTGAAGAGGTGCGTCTTGCGCAAGGGAAAGTTGTTTTAGATATTTACGTAATGAAAGAGAACAGTAAGCCTGTTGAGAGGCGTACACATCACTTACGTTTGTGAACTTCATCGACCCTTCGTACATAGGTGATTGGTGAAGGATCTTCTCCATTCCTGTTTAGTAAGCTTGGTATTCTACACCGTTAGCGTAGTAGGCCTGCCGGGTTATTTCTTCTTCAACACGGAACTTAAAATCTTGAAAAAACTTAAAATGCAGCATTGCACCCCAATCTTCAGCAAGGTTGGTTCTTATATCAACCTCGTGAATGCCCCATAAATCAGAATAAGTTGGATTCCATCTGATGAGCGGGACTTTGGTGAGTTGTGGGCATTGCTTTTTCAAAAATCGCTTAAGTCGTCTTTCCAGATAATTTCGAAAAGGGAGCTTCTGGTGAATCTTTGCAGGTGCAAGATACAGATTCCGTAGTTGACCAAGTGGAGCAATCTCTCTCCTTTTGGGAGGGATCCCGAAAAGGCGGCCTCTGATACCCCCACGAATTTCAAAACTTGGGCTTTTGCCTTCCGATGAAACAGGAACGGTCCAGGTTGATGTCGTATCGAAATATGGGCATGTTTGAAGAAATGGATCGCCTTGCCTGTAATCAACATCAACTAGCGGTTTGTCAGAGTACATGTCGATGAGCGGAGCAATGACACCTTCCGCGCCAACACTATCCCAATAAACAGTCAGATCAGTCAACTTGGTCTCTGGCCAGCCAGGATAAATGAACTGCTCGTCGGTATCAGCCAGAATGGTCCACCTGTTTGCACAGTATTTATTGAGAATGCTGAGCAGCCAGTTTCGTTTGAACCGTTTATAAAGCTTACTTGTGTGAAATCTGGTCACATCTGGCTGTGCTTCCAGAAAAGCCGCTGTATCATCAGTGGATGCGTTGTCGACGACGAAAATGTGGCTTGCCCCGATGCTCCGATAATGCTCGAGAAAGAACGGTAATCTCAACATTTCATTACGCGCGCGGGTAATGATGATCCCATCTTTTGGCAAATTGATTTCTGGAAACTCGTCAAAATCAAAAATGTCACGAACGCTTGTCAACGCACAAATCCCATTCTTAGAGCCCCAAAAACAAAAAGGCCCCACACTCATCCCTCATAGTGAGGTGAGAGTGTAGGGCCGTGGTGAAACAGCGTCTTCCCTTGAATTGGGAGGGGCTTACAGCTCGCCGCGGATCACGTAACGAAGCAGATCAACCACCTGGTCAGGGTCTTCAGCAACAGCAAGGGCTGCTGCATCCACTTCCTTCAATGGGTGTGTCAGAGCAGGTTCATGCAACACGATGATGCTCTTGCCCAGTGCTGAGGCGAACCCTGCATCGAAGGCTGCATTCCATTGCCGGTACTTGTCGCCAAAGCGAACCACAACGATATCGGCCTCAGAGAGCAGCGTGCGAGTGCGTATTGCATTCACCTTTGCCCCCTTGTGATCTCGCCAGAAGTTGCTTTCTTCTGGGCCTAGAATTTCGACACCGCAATCATCACTGGCTTCGTGATCGGTCACGGCGCTGTCAAAATGAACAGGTAGGCCTGCATCAGCCGCACCATGTTCAATACGCTCTCTCCAATCGGTGTGGATCTCACCTGAAAGATAAACACGCCACGTTTTCATCGGCTCGCCTTCCCCTAAGAATCTGCATTTGCCTGCAAATTTTAAGAGGGGTTGTAGCTCGGTTCAAGGTCAAGCAGCTTATTGGTGACTTCTTTTCGGACACGATCGCGTTGGCGCTCGCGAGAGAATAGCCTGTTTTGTGCAAGGAGCAGATCCGCACGAGCCAGATACGAGTCGGTCCGAGCGGCATCAGCAGCTTTTCGGCAGGCCTTGCCTTCCTTGCCAGACTTACAATCTTCGCCGCGTGCTTCTTCTTCAAGCCGGTCTATACGGCGTTGAATTTCCCAGACTGCTTCCTGAGCTTCACTGGCAGTCTCATTGGCTGAATAAAGCTGGTTGCCCAGGGAGTAGCCAACTTTGAAGCTCTCTTCTGTGGCGATTGGGCATACACCACGATAGCTCTTACCCTCACGGCCCTGCTCAAAGCCAGAAATTGGCGTACAGTAGCTTTGCAGGCCAATGGTGCGCCCAGCCATATAGGCACTCACATCTGGTGTGACGCCGTATTTGCCGCAAGCTTTTGTATGTTCATTCAGCTTGTCAGAGGTGTAACCAGCGCGCCCATCAACAACACCAATGCCCTGCCAGTCGCCGACCTTGCAATCTTCCTCAGAAAGGGAGGCGCAACCACTCAGCGCCAGCCCAAGTCCAACAACAGTAAATAGTACCCGCATCCCCAACATGCCTTCCCTAAAGCCCAATCGCGTTTGTGGTGTCCTGCACATCTGATTGGACAAAAATTGAATCTATGAAACCCAGATACGAGACTTAACCTGAACGCTTGCTGAATACAAATGTTCGCTATATGTTCTCTTTAAGGAATCGCATAGCCCTCGATTCGAGAGGCCATCTTATTTCAGTAGGTATTGGAAAGTCAGATGACGAAGACCATTGAATTTAAAGGACGCTGCCTGTGTGGCGCGGTCACTTTTGAAGGTGAAGCGCCAAATGAACCGGTCAGCAGCTGCCATTGCAAGCAATGCCGTCAGTGGGGCAGCGGCCCGTTTGAGGCATTCAGCTTGCCGCTGGCAGATCTGAAGTTCACCTCAGGCGAAGATGCCGTCAAATACTATGAATCCTCTGAGTTTGCCCGCCGCGGCTTCTGTTCAAAATGCGGGTCAAACCTGTTTTGGCATGCAGACCGCCATCCTCAATGGAAAGACCGAATTGCGATTGCCGTGGGTACGTTGGAGCAGCCAACAGGCCTCACAGCAGGCAATCATATCTTCTGTGCCACAAAGGGTGACTACTACGAGATTGAAGATGGTCGCCCTCAATATGCCTACGAAGATTGATGAGGAAATTGATCTTATCCCAAACCGTGGCCCTCGGCTAAGGTTACCCAACAAGCCCTAAGGGAGAGAGATATGTCTGACTTGCGGATTTATAAAGCGAAATGTCTTTGTGGCGAAGTCTCATTCAAGGCTGAAGCGCCCCAAAAAGATATTGGTTTATGCCATTGCACAATGTGCCGTCGTTGGAACAGCGGGCCGTTCCATGCAATCGCGATTCCGTTTGATGCTTTGAAGGTCGAGAGCGGAGAAGAGAACATCTCATATTACCGCTCCTCTGATTACGCGAAGCGCGCATTTTGCAACAACTGCGGCAGCAGCCTGTTTTATCACGGAGACAAAATCCCCGAAATTGCTCATGAAGTTTACTTCAGCGCTGGGCTTCTGGAAGAACCGACAGGCTCAAAACTGGCAGGTCACATCTTCTGCGCCAGCAAAGGCGATTACTACGAGATAGAAGGAGACCTGCCTCAACACGAAACAGTATAAAAATCCGCTCTGCGGTCAAAACCGGTGCAAGGTGAGCGGTTGGATCAAGGCGTGTTCTTCACACGCTCTAGCTCCAGCCGTTCTCCCACATATAATCCAACGCTTCCCGATAGTTCGGGAATTTGAATTTATACCCCAAAGCGCCTTTCAGCTTGGCATTGCTCGCGCGTTTCACTTCGCCGTAAAACGAAATCGCCATAGGTGAAAGATCAGCATCTTCAAAGGCGATTGCTGGCGGTGGCTCCACACCCATCAGACGAGCAGCATATTCCACCACATCTTCTGGCGGACACGGTGCATCATCACACACGTTGAAAATACCGGAGGCGTTGTCTTCAAACGCATGCTGGACAGCACCAGCAATATCACTCACGTGAATACGGTTAAACACCTGACCTTCTTTGATAATCCGGCGAGCTTTACCCTTGTCTAGATTGCAAAGCGCATTCTGGCCACGGCCATAAATGCCGGCAAGGCGCAAAATGCTGACTGGGATGCTGGTTTCTTCTGAGAATGCGAGCCACTCGTGCTCTGCTTCCAGACGCTGCTTGGAGCGTTTGGAGGTTGGATTGCACTCCGCTGTTTCTGTCACCCAACGACCTCCGTGGTCGCCATATACCCCGATGGTCGAGAGATAGCAGATCGCCGTTGGCTTTGCTTTCGCAACTGCGTCACGCGCAGCATTCAGCAGAGGATCACCATCGTCCGTTGGCGCGGCAGAAACCAGAATATGAGTTGCAGTGGCAATAGCCTCCAACAGCTCATCGCTTGCTGTTTGTCCGTCAAAGAGGATCGGCTGAACCCCTTTGGACCGCAGTTCCTCCATTTTCTCAGGAGAGCGGGTTGTTCCGCCAATCCAGGAAAACTCGGTCCCGTACATTTTCACAAAGTGGCGAGCTGAATATCCAGCTCCCAAAATCAACAAGCGCATTCCAAGCCCCCCGGCTTACGTTTACAGCTTCAGATAGTTCCTGCGCACTTCATAAAGCATCACAGCCGTTGCAACAGCCAGGTTCATTGAATCAGCCTGCCCCGCCTGCGGAATTTTCACCAGATCAGAACAGGTATCAGCAAGTTTATCACTCAGGCCAGCCTGCTCATTGCCCATCAACAAAATGACAGGTTCTTTATAATCTACAGCACGATAGTCCTTTGTGCCCCGCAAATGAGTGCCAACCACAGGTCCGGACCAGCTCTTGCGGAATTCAACGAACTCATCAGCAGTACAGCGCACAAGTGGCATATGGAACAGAGAGCCCATTGTCGCACGTACAGTCTCAACAGCAAATGGATCAGTTGTTTCGTCAATCAGAATAACGCCATCCGCACCAACCGCATCGCCGGTGCGGATGATGGTTCCCAGATTACCGGGATCGCGGACACGATCGAGCGCGATCCATGTAGTGGCATTTTGCGGGTCAATGTCACTCAGCTTCATAGTTTGCTGTTCGTAAACACCAACCACCATCTGCGGATTGTCACGGCGGGTGATCGCACCAAGCACAGCCGTGTTCACCTCAAGAATGAGGGCGCCACGGGCTTTTGCTTTCGCAGCCGCTTCTAGTGCAATCTTGTTCTCACGAGCTTCAGGACCAAGCGCCAGATAACGCACACCCCAGCCAGCTTCCAACGCATCGGTTGCCAGCTTCAGGCCTTCAGCAACGAACAATCCGGACTGTTTACGATTCTTGCGCTGAGCAACAAGGCCTTTAATTTCCTTCACAATCGGATTGGAATGTGAGGTGATCTGCTTTACTGCACCGGCACGGTGATTATCTCTGGTTTCCATCGGGTTATGCTCCCTCAGCCTTATTGTTTTCAGGTGCGCTCCACCGGCTGAATAGGGAGGTTGAGAGCAATCGTGGTCCATCAAGTTCGCGAATAGCCAATTCGCCGGATTCAATCGTGCCCGGCAAACCATCAAGGCATTCACGCATCAACTCATGAGAAGACAGGAAGCTGGCGCGGATGGCGTAGCTGGACATCAGCAGGAACTGCGCATTGGGCGAGAGTAGCTTTCGCACGCACGCCAACATGTGCGGTACGCTCTCAAAGAAGTCCCAGACCTCTCCATTCGGCCCGCGGCCATATTTCGGCGGGTCGAGGATAATGCCGTCATAGGTGTTTCCGCGGCGCACTTCCCGCTCCACAAACTTCATGGCGTCATCACAGATCCAGCGAATTGGCTTGTCTTCAAGGCCGGATAACTCCTGGTTCTCACGTGCCCAGACAATGGCCTTTTTAGAAGCATCAACATGAGTGACTTGCGCGCCAAGAGCAGCAGGCAGCAGCGAAGCCATTCCTGTGTATCCAAACAGGTTGAGAACTTTGAGCGGACGATCTGCTTTTTTGATCTGCTCGCCAACCCAGTCCCAGTGTGCAGCCTGTTCAGGAAACACGCCCACATGGCGAAAAGACATGAACTGGCCATTGAAGGTGGCAGGGCCGTATTTCATCTGCCAGATCTCATCAACCTGATTGGCAAACTTCCAGCGACCAGGGCCTTCTTCTTCAACGTCGCCGGTAAAGATAGCGTCTGCGCTTTTCCATTCGCTTTCTGGCAGGCGAGGGGCCCCCATAGCCTGCGCTTCAGGGCGGATCAGTTTATAGCGACCATAGCGCTCAAGCTTTTGTCCGTGTCCCATATCCAGCAGGGCATAATCGTCCCAGCCGTTCATTTCCACCATCACAGGCAAAACGCTGGCAGGGGTGGTGAAGCGGGCAGATGTTGGCTTATGTTCGCGTACGATGGGCTCAACAACCGTGGTGGCTGGAGCGCTGCGCGTTTGGTCTCGCCGGTTCGGGCGCGTTGCTGCTGCGCTATCTTTCTTGCCACCACGAGTGTCGCGGGGATTGCGCGCCTCTCTCTGGTCCCGATTATCTCGGGTATCGCGTTTGGCAGAAAAACCACGCTTCGGACCGTTGTCCTTCCGTGCTCCGCCTTTTTTGGATTGCGCATTGCGGGTTCGTGGAGCGCCGCCTTTGGGTGATTTGCTCAAGGATGTTGCCTTTGATTTTCTGCGCACAAACGCGAGACAAAGCCTCACGCTGAATTCGTTTATTTAATGAAAAGGCATTAAGGCGATGCGGGCCTCGGGTCAACGCTTTAGCGCAAAACAAGCTCTTTACCGTTAAGTGAGTATCCACAGCGTGGGAACACCAGCATAATGCAGGACGTATAAAACGTCGTTGTGTTCTGAAAAGAAGTTTTGAGCATCCATGACAATTTTAACACGAGAGGTACTTGTCTTTTCCCTCGATTTAAGTCCAATCTACATGACGTGGAATGCAAAAGTGACCTTAAGGCGTGGAGCCTACCTAAAGGAAGCACTGAAAAGAACGAGGGGGCCAATCCATGGAAATGTCTGGAGAGCAGCAAATACCTGCGAGTCAGGAAAAGGTTTGGGAAGCTCTCAACGATCCTGAATTGCTGAAAAAGTGTATTCCCGGTTGCGATAGCCTGGAAAAAACCTCCGACACTGAGATGTCTGCCACGGTCACAGCGAAAGTAGGACCGGTCAAAGCCAAGTTCATAGGAGAAGTAACCCTCTCCGATCTGAACCCGCCTAACTCCTACAAAATTTCCGGCGAAGGCAAAGGTGGTGTTGCTGGTTTTGCGAAGGGCTCGGCAGATGTAACCCTGTCAGAGAGTGGGGATGGCACTCTTCTGAGTTATGAGGTTAATGCAAAGGTCGGTGGTAAACTTGCTCAATTGGGAAACCGGTTGATCGATTCAACTGCCAAGAAGATGGCTGAGGAGTTCTTCTCGAATCTGAACAGAGAGCTCGGTGGAACTCCGGTAGCAGGCAAGGACGAGCCGCTAGAAGCCGTTGAGTTGGATCAGGGTCTGATCGAGGAAGCCAAGTCTATCGCAAACGAGCACGCCATCGAAGGATCAGTCGAAGCCATGGCTGATGCTGAACATGCGTTGGAAGATGCAGTCAAAGACGTTGAGGAGAAGGTAGAAGTTGCAGCGGGCAAGGGATTCCTAGGTGGTCCGCTGGGTTGGGGCCTTATGGCTCTGGTTGTTTTGATTGCTCTTTATTGGTTACTTTGAAACTAGGAATTTGGCGGTCGGATTTTGCAAGGCGCGTAGAGGGCGCTTTGTAAGCTAACGGCCTCGCCGAATAACAAGGCCAATGGCCTAAATTACAACCAACTGCCTTGATAGGACGGGAGATCCTGACCAAGGCTGTTGGCTTCATAGTCTGCGGACGCGAAATTGCAGGCTTTTTTGAGGGAGGAAAACCATGACGACTGTCTCTATGACGGTGAATGGAAAGCAGATTTCTGGTGAGGTTGAAGACCGCACCCTTTTGTCTACATTTCTGCGCGAAAATCAGGGACTGACCGGAACGCACATCGGCTGTGACACCTCACAGTGTGGTGCATGTCTCGTGCACATGGACGGTAAGGCGGTGAAGTCCTGCAGTATGCTTGCTGTTCAGGCAACTGGGTCTGCTGTCACCACAATTGAAGGCGTTTCCCAAAATGGCCAGCTGCACATCATGCAGAAAGCCTTCAAGGAAAACCACGGTCTTCAGTGCGGTTTCTGCACCCCTGGCATGATCATGTCCGCAATCGATATGATTGATCGCCTAGGTACAGATCTCGACGAGAAAACAATTCGCCATGAGCTGGAAGGCAACATTTGTCGCTGCACCGGCTACCACAACATCGTCAAGGCAATCAAAGCCGCAGCTGACGAAATGGCCGAAGTTCTCGAAGCCGCAGAATAATTCGGAAATTCAACTGATCATTGATCCAGCTGCACCTTATTTCAGGTGCGTTGCACCGCTGGAGCCTATGAACAGTTGCTGAAGTCAACCTTCCGGGAGGGGATGGAAATGACAGCAGAAGGAATCGGCGCACGAGTGCTGCGCAAAGAAGACAAAAGATTTATTACCGGAAATGGCCGCTACACGGATGACATGACCATGCAACGCATGGGCCACGCCGCTTTCGTTCGCTCAACACACGCTCATGCACGTATCAAGTCCATCAATACAGATGACGCGATGAAGATGCCGGGTGTTGATGCAGTCTTGAACGGACATCAGTTGGTCGCGGACGGTATCGGCAACATCATTTGCGGATGGATGATCCATTCCAAAGATGGCTCTCCAATGAACATGGGCGCGTACCGTGCTTTGGAGTCGGAAACAGTCCGTTATGTCGGTCAGGCCATCGCAGTTGTTGTTGCTGACACCCAGCAGCAGGCACGTGATGCAGCCGAAGCTGTTGTGGTGGAATATGAAGACCTGCCAGCTGTCGTTGACAGTCTTGATGCTCTGAAAGACGGCGCACCACAGCTCCATCCGGAAGCCGCTGGCAACCTCATCTACGATTGGGAGATCGGCGAGGAAGCTCCAACGGACGAAGCGTTTGCAAACGCTGCGCACATCACTCGGATGGACATTGACAACAACCGTCTTGTTCCAAATCCGATGGAACCACGCTCTGCTCTGGCGCATTTTGACCCGTCAGAAGAGCACTACACGCTTTACACCACCTCTCAGAACCCGCATGTGGCACGCTTGGTACTCTCCGCGTTCTACAACGTGGCACCTGAGAATAAGCTGCGCGTAGTTGCGCCGGATGTTGGCGGTGGCTTCGGCTCCAAGATCTTCATCTATCCCGAAGAGATTGCTTGTCTTTGGGCAACAAAACGCGTTGGCCGTCCAGTCAAGTGGACCTCCGACCGTACAGAAGCCTTCCTGACAGATGCACATGGTCGTGATCACCACAGCACCGCAGAATTGGCGTTGGATGCGAACAATAAAATCACCGGGTTCCGTGTGAAGACAGTCGCCAACCTTGGCGCCTACATGTCTTTGTTCTCATCTTCTGTACCAACCTACCTGTACGCGACGCTGCTGTCGGGCCAGTACAACATTCCAAACATCTACGCGAATGTGAAAGCGGTCTACACCAACACCACTCCGGTCGATGCATATCGCGGTGCAGGGCGTCCAGAAGCAACCTATGTGGTTGAGCGCATGATGGAAACGGCTGCAAAGGAAGTTGGCATGGCGCCAGCTGAATTCCGCCGCATCAACTTTGTGCGCGAGTTCCCGCATCAAACACCAGTGATCATGGCTTATGATGCCGGTGATTACGAAGCCTCTCTTGATGCAGCCATGAAGGCCATCGATTATGATGGGTTTGCTCAGCGTCGCACTCAATCCGAAGCGGCTGGCAAGCTCCGTGGTATCGGTATGTCTTGCTACATTGAGGCATGTGGTATCGCACCATCTCAAGCTGTCGGTTCACTCGGTGCAGGTGTAGGTCTTTGGGAATCTGCTGAGGTTCGTGTGAATGCCGTTGGAACCATTGAGGTTCTGACCGGGTCGCACAGCCATGGTCAGGGTCACGAAACCACATTTGCTCAGTTGGTCTCTGACCGGCTTGGCCTGCCAACGGAGAGTATCTCCATCGTCCATGGTGACACTGACAAAGTGCAGATGGGCATGGGCACATATGGCTCCCGCTCTGGTGCCGTTGGTATGTCTGCAATTGCTAAGGCACTCGACAAAGTCGAAGCCAAGGCGAAGAAGATCGCAGCGCACCTGATGGAAGCGTCCGAAGGGGACATCGAAATCGAGAACGGTGAGTTGAAAGTCACCGGAACCGATAAGAAACTCACCTTCACCGAAGTTTCTCTGGCAGCTTACACAGCCCACAACCTGCCGGAAGGCATGGAACCGGGCCTGAAAGAAGGCGCGTTCTACGATCCAACCAACTTCACGTTCCCTGCAGGGTGTTACATCTGCGAAGTCGAAGTTGATCCGGATACGGGCGTTGTCTCCATCGAGAACTTTGTCGCAGCTGATGACTTTGGCACCATCATCAATCCGATGATTGTGGAAGGTCAGGTGCACGGTGGTTTGGTGCAGGGCATCGGGCAGGCCATGCTGGAAAACACTCAGTATGACGAAGACGGTCAGCTGCTTACAGCGTCCTACATGGATTACACCATGCCGCGTGCGGATGATGTGCCGTCCTTCACGCTGGAAACCACAGTCACTGAATGCCCGGGCAATCCGCTCGGCATGAAGGGCTGCGGTGAAGCTGGCGCGATTGGGTCACCACCTGCTGTCATCAACGCCGTGACGGACGCCCTTGGCATTCGTGACATGAATATGCCTGCCTCGCCAAACCGCGTCTGGCAGCTCATTCAGGACAACGGCATGAAGCAGGCAGCGGAGTAATCAATGGCACAGGCTGGCGCTAAATCGATATTGGATCACAAGTTCATCGCCATCGAACTCAATCAGCGCGCATGGGCTCTCTTAGAAAATGAGAGCCGCTCGCCCGAGGAAAATGACGAGATGCTCCATGTCGCCCACGCCAGCCTTTGGCACTGGCTTCAGGCCGGAACGAAAGTCCATCACCAACGTGGCTTGTGGCTCGTGGGTCGTATCCATGTTCTGCTTGGAAACCGTGAAGCAGCAATGCGTTACGCCCGGCAGACCATGGACCTGACAGAGGTTCATCAAGAGGATATGGCAGACTTTGATCACGCCTATGCCTCTGAACTTCTGGCACGCGCCACATTGCTGGCAGGGGAAGAAGGTGAAGCCTCAGTTCTGTTTGAAAGAGCTGCACGGCTTGGCCAACTGATCCACGGTGAGCAAAATCGCAAGATTTTCTTTTCCGATCTGGAAGCTATTCCGTACCCGAAAACTGAATTGTCTGAACTTAACTCATAGCAACTCTGCCAAAGACCCCTTTAGGGGATGGGAGGCTAAAAATGTACGAGACCAAATATCATCGCGCATCAACAGTGTCAGATGCAGCGGCAATGTTGAAAAATGCTGATGACGGCAAACTGCTTTCTGGTGGTCAGACCTTGATCCCAACCATGAAGCAACGCCTTGCAGCGCCAAGTGACTTGATTGACCTGCGCCACATCGGAGAAATCTCCGGTATTGTAAAGCAGGCTGATGGCTCAATCCGCATCGGTGCAGCAACTTGCCATGCAGATGTCGCGGGTAATGAAGATATCAAGGCTGTCCTTCCAGGACTGGCTGATCTGGCAGGCACAATCGGTGATCCGCATGTCCGCCACATGGGCACGATTGGTGGTTCTGTCGCCAACAATGACCCTGCAGCGGATTACCCGGCAGCCTTGCTGGCTCTTGGGGCAACCATCGAGACCAACAAGCGTGAGTTCTCTGCGCAGGACTTCTTCACTGGCATGTTCGAAACCGCGCTGGATGAAGATGAGATCGTGACCGCGGTTGTCTTCCCGGTCGCATCGAACACTGCATACGCGAAGTTCCCTAATCCTGCCTCTCGCTATGCGATGGCTGGTGTCTTTGTAGCAAAGACCGGAGCGGGTGCTCGTGTGGCTGTGACAGGTGCCGGTCAGGATGGTGTTTTCCGCATGCCTGACATGGAAAAAGCTCTGGATGGCAACTGGTCTGCCGATGCTGTTGCAGGCATGGCGCCATCTGCTGACAACATGCTTTCAGACCTTCACGGTACCGCTGCCTATCGCGCTAATCTGGTGACGGTTATGGCGAAGCGTGCTGTTGCGGCATCCAGCTAACACATTGAGGGAAGGGGCTTTGTCCCTTCTCCTCACTTCTCTGGTGTGACATAACCAGCCTGAATTGATCGCTGGAATGTAATGGCCGCGTACTGGTGAACTTCACCCAGATAGGCAAGCAGGGCAGAGAGAAAGGTCGTCAGACCGACCAGTTCAAACGTCTCTTCCAAAATGTAGAAGATCTTGTAGCCAAGCGCATCATAGCCTTCGCTGCCAGCAAACACGGCTCCCAGCATCTCAAAACCAATTGCACCGGACAGGTAGATGCTGCCTGACAGCACAAATAAAACAGCAAACCGTTTTGGTAACCGTATGAGAAAGCGAAGATAAATCAGTCCAAGCGTTCCAACCAGAACCACAGCAGGTAACACCCACGCAAAGTAAAAAGCACCACTCAGGTTAAATGCATTGCGTAGCGGATCGATCGTGACTTCATGGATTGCGATGTTCTCGTCAACGGACATGTAGAGGAAGCCAAAGGCGAGCACCAACCAGTAGGGCCAGTTTTGTGACTTCTTGGAATGTCGTTCAATGATGCCAATCAGAGCAGTCAAACCGGCAATGCAGAGCATCACCATGGAAGAGAACCATGCGCCGAGGTTGAGTTCTTCATCCAGTGAGATATGCCGCAGGTCTTTCAAAGGCGTTTCAATGCCAATGGTGTCAACGAACACCTGCTGAACAATGCCAAGCAGCACGATCAGAAACACCATGCCGTACAAAACGACGGGCACCCTCTTTAAGTTGACCGCTGGCATGTGTTTGATCCCCCAACACTTCTTGATGCAACCAGCTAATTAAATCAGAGGTTCCATAAAAAAGAGCTAAGAAATATTGCCAATGATTGGCGCTCTTCAGCACGCAAGCTTGTAACAAAAAGGGCGCCCAGAGCGCCCCTTTCACGTTTCACATAAGAACGCGTTTATACGTGCTGACCGCCGTTGATATGTATTTCAGCGCCTGTCACGTAAGAAGATGGAGCAGAGCACAGGAAGTAGATGGTGTCTGCCACTTCTGTGGTGCTGCCAAGACGGCGCATCGGAATGGTCTCAACGATTTTCTCGGTACCAGGTGAGAGAATTGAAGTGTCGATCTCGCCCGGAGCAATCGCATTCACACGAACGCCGTGCGGCCCAAAGTCGGCAGCCATCTCGCGAGTCAGGGAAGCAAGAGCCGCCTTGGAAGTCGCATAAGCTGTTCCCGCGAACGGATGCACACGGCTCCCGGCGATGGACGTGACGTTCACGACGGAACCTCTCGCAGCCTTCAGCTCATCAAACAAACCGCGAGCCAGCATAATTGGCGCGAAGAAGTTTACCTGAAACACATCTCGCCATGTTTGCATTGGGGTTGTCAGGGAATCGAGGCGTTGGCCTTCCTCGTCTTTCGGGCTGATACCCGCATTGTTGACAAGGGCATGAAGCATGGAGCCGTTGTCTTTCAGACGCTCTTTGATCTGGAGAACGGCGTTTTCCAGATTATCTGCATCACCCAAGTCCACTTCAATGTGGTCTTCCGGCCCGGATGGCCAAGGGCATTTGTCAGAAAATGGTTGTCTGGAACAGCTAATGACCCGATAACCCGCTGAAGAAAATTTCTTTACGGTTGCGTGGCCGATTCCACGGCTTGCGCCCGTTAAGACGATTGTCTTGCGGAGATCCTTCGTCGTTTGGTTGGTGTTCATAGGGGCTTTGCTCGTGATAGGACTGCAGGAAACTGGAGTATTATTCTCTAGTTTTAAAAGATCTACTGTTTATATAATGCTTTGCAAGCGAAATTGGGAGCCCGAAAGCAACCAACAATGATCATTTGTCACTGCAACGTCATTAATGACAAACAAATAAAACAAGCTGCACGTGAGCTTTGCGAGAATCCTGAGGGGGGAGTCCCCACTCCGGGCGCGGTATTTCGTCACCTTGGGTACAGGCCAAAATGTGGTGGTTGCTTTAAAAGCATCATCGAAGTTGTATACGCTGAGGCTGAACAAGTTAAAGATGACTCTGGACAGTAACTTGGAATTATTCTAAAAAAGGTCAATACCTCAATTTGTCAAGGAGAGAGTGACATGAAGGGTGAACCTAAAGTACTGGAATATCTCAACAAGGCTCTACGCCACGAGCTGACCGCAGTAAATCAATACTGGCTGCACTACCGTCTCCTTGAAGACTGGGGCTTCACAAAGCTTGCAAAAAAAGAACGTGAAGAATCCATTGAGGAAATGGAACACGCCGATAAACTGATCGAGCGTATCATTTTCCTCGAAGGTCACCCGAATCTGCAGACACTCGATCCGCTGCGCATCGGTCAGGACCTCAAGGAATGCCTTGAATGCGATCTGGCAGGTGAATACTCCGCTCGTGCTCTTTACAAAGAAGCACGCGAAGTTTGCCGTGATGAAGGTGATTACGTCACCATGAAGCTTTTTGAAGACCTGATGGCAGACGAAGAAGGTCACATCGACTTCCTCGAAACCCAGCTGGAACTTCTGGAAAAGATCGGCGTCGAGCGCTACGGCCTGCTGCAGGCAACTCCTGCAAACGAAGGCGAATAAGCTTTTCATCTACGAGTTTTAGAAGGCCGGAGAGCGTTATGCTCTTCGGCTTTTTATTTGCGTGGTTTCACCCGGCGCGTGGCTTCTGCATCCAGCGGATTATCCGGCCATGGGTGTTTTGGGTACTGCCCCTTCATATCAGCCTTCACATCCGCCCAGGACCCTTGCCAGAACCCAGGTAGGTCCTTGGTGATCTGAATAGGCCGCTGAGCAGGGGAAAGCAGTTGCAACACCAGCTGAACCTTCCCACCGCAAATGCTTGGGTGCTCCGCAAGGCCAAACAACTCCTGCACCCGAACGGAAAGCATCGGCCCTTGCTCGCCATCATAATCAACCGGAATGCGCGATCCGGTGGGCACGACAAAGTGCGATGGCGCCAGATTGTCCAGTTCCGAACTCAACTCCCAGGGAACCAGCGTTGCAAGCGCATCGCCCAATGTCCCAGCACTCACTTGAGACAGAGCCGTCTTCCCTGCCAGAAACGGACGCAGCCACTCAAAGTCTGCACTCAGAGCCTTATCGCTCAAGTCCGGCCACTCTTTCCCAGCAGTCTCGCGCAGATAAGTCACCCGTCCGCGATAGCGTAACTGATCCTTGCTCCATGGCAGACGGGCCGCACCTTTACGGGCAATCTGGTCAAGCAGTGCATCAACAATCGCTTCTGGATCGGGATCAGAGATTTTCTTCTCGTTCAGCACCAACTTGCCTAGGACCCGCTGCCGAACGGCCTTGATGGCGCCATCTGGCATCAGCTGCACCTGTTCCTTCTCGCGGATGTGAGAGGCAAAACGGGCTTCGAGTTCACTGAAGGAAAGCGGTGCAGCCAGCAAGATACGTGCGCGGGCGGCTGTACCGGTCACTTCAGCAATACTCAGGAACTTCTCGGCATAAAGCGCCTCGCTCTCTTCCAGCTGTGCACCACGCCCATTGGCAAGGCGGAAGCTGCCCCGGGCACCGCGTTGCTGTGCGATACGGTCAGGATAAGCAAGGCTCAGAATATCGCCGGCATCTTCAAAGTTGGCACGCTCAGAGGAGCGTCCGCCAACAAGCTTCACCCAACGCTTGGCCTGCGCTCGTGCCTCTTTGCCTCGTGGGCTCTGGTCTTGCATCAAGCGGCGCAAACGATCTCGCAGGTCAGTCGATCGACCGCCCAAACCATGCTCGCCAATAATCACGGCAATCAGCGATGCCAGCTCGGCTTGTCCCTCTTGCGAGGCTTGCACCAGCATGTGCCCGAGACGAGGGTGCAGCGGCAGTCCGGCAAGGTCACGACCAGCTTTGGTCAGGCCGCCATCTGCATCCAGCGCGTCGAGCTCTTCCAGCAGCTCTTTCGCCTCAGACCAGGCAGCAGCAGGCGGCGGTGTCATAAACTTCAGCTGAGCGGGATCAGAAACACCCCAATTGGCGACATCAAGCACCAGTCCGGAAAGATCACTCTCCAAAATCTCTGGCTTTTCAGCAGCAGGAAGGGCCTTCGTCTGCGCTTCTTCCCAAAGTCGATAACATATGCCCGATTCCACACGGCCCGCGCGCCCCTTGCGCTGCTCTGCAGTTGCACGAGAAACCTTCACGGTTTCAAGACGTGTCAGTCCTGTTTGCGGATCATAACGCGGCACACGGGAAAGACCTGCATCAATCACAATACGCACGCCCTCAATAGTCAGGGACGTCTGCGCAATGGCTGTGGTCAGCACCACTTTTCGCTGACCGGGCTTGGCAGGACGAACAGCCAGATCCTGCGCCTTACTATCCAAAGCGCCATAAAGAGGTGCAATGCTCACATCAGCAGCAACGCGTCCTTCCAGCAAGGATTGCGTGCGCTTGATCTCACCCTGACCCGGCAAGAACACAAGCACAGAGCCTGTCTCTTCAGCCAATGCTGAACGAACAGCCCGCGCCACCTGATCTTCCAGCCTTCCTCGTGGATCGCGGCCAATGTAGCGCGTCTCAACCGGATACTGGCGACCTTCGCTCTTCAGGATTGGTGCATCATCCAAAAGCTTGGAAACTTCAGCCGCATCCAGTGTTGCGGACATCGGCACAATGCGCAGGTCATCGCGCAACGCTTCCTGAACATCCAAAGCAAGCGCCAGCCCAAGGTCTCCGTCCATGGAGCGCTCGTGGTATTCATCAAAGAGAACGGCAGCTACGCCGGAAAGCTCAGGATCATCAAGGATCATGCGGGTGAAGACACCTTCCGTCACCACCTCAATGCGTGTTTTGCCTGAAACCTTGCTGTCCATGCGCACGCGATAACCAACTGTCTCGCCAACGCTCTCAGCTAGCGTATGTGCCATACGTCGTGCAGCAGCACGCGCTGCAAGGCGCCGAGGCTCCAGCACGAGGATCTTACCATCACCTCGCCATGGAGCATCCAGCAGGGCGAGTGGCACACGGGTCGTCTTACCCGCACCCGGCTCGGCAACAAGAACCGCATTGGTGTTTTGCTCAAGAGCAGAGAGCAAGTCCGGCAGGATCGCTTCGATTGGCAAAGAGGAAGACGTCATGGGCTCCGCAAAAAAGTAGGCGTCAAAAAAGAGGAAGCAGCTCCACAGACCTTAATCTATGCAAAGCTGCTTCCAGTCAATTTGGAATTTAAGCACAAGGCTAATCTGCTGTCTTAGCGTCCTTGCGGTGCCAGCTACGGCCCGTCAGATCTACCAGATACTCATCAGGTGCACGGGTATAAGCCGCGAGACCTTCAAGGGCAGGGCTTTTGTGCGTGATGATGTAAGTCGGAATAGACTTCATGATACCTTCATGCGGAGCTTTGGCCTCAAAAGCAGCCCGAAACTCACCACCATGCAGCCAATGCGAGATCTTTGGCGGAATGCCGCCTGCCAGATACACACCGCCGCGCGCAAGATTGGTGATTGCGAAATCCCCCGCAACACGGCCAAGTGCAGCACTGAATAATCGCAGCACTTTTTGCGCAACTTCATCACCATCATCCGCCGCCAAAGGCACATCCGACGGCTTTTCATAGGTACGATGCACCCCGTCAGCCTGCAGCACAGCCTTAGCAAGGCGCACAAGGCCGGCACCACAGACAACCTGCTCAGCACCAACGCGCCCGCCAATACGCTCGATATACGGCCAGATGCGGTATTCTTCCTCACTCAGCGGACCAAGCTCAACATGGCCGCCTTCGCCGGGAACCGGAATCCACTTTCCGCAGGAGCGGATCATCGCACCAGCACCAAGGCCAGTGCCCGGACCAACAACAAACTTGGTCGCGTTCTGCTCAGCCACGCCGCCGCCCACCTGATCCAGATCGACTGGGGAAAGGGATGGCAAGGCAAGGGCCTGTGCCTCAAAGTCGTTGAGAAGAACCACCTGTTCCAGACCAAGCTCTTTGATGAGAGCGGGAGGCTCAATCACCCAGCTTGCATTGGTCAGAGCGATCCGGTCGCTGGAAACGGGAGCAGCAACAGCCAACACCGCAGATCGTGGCGCAGCGTAGCCTTGTTCCAGAACTCCGGCACGAATGGCATCCTGAATGGTTGCATGCGCCTTCGTTCCTTCCTGACCACAAAGCTTGGTTGGCTCATTGGGGCCTTCTATCAACGCAAAGCGAGCATTCGTGCCGCCGATGTCAGCGACAAGGACCGGGTAGGGTAGGTTTCTTGTAAGCGGAGCAGAGTGCAGCATTTATAAGTGTGACTTTATTGTTGGCTGGAAATTTCTGGTGTTTGCGAGGAAGTGGAAAGTCCCGCCAAGCGTGCAGAGCGCAAAATGATGTCTGCTGTACTGCGGTTCAACGCCATTGGAATATCGTAGACCAGCGCCAGGCGCATCAATGCTTTCACATCCACATCATGCGGCATTGGGGAGAGGGGGTCGACGAAGAAGAACAGACCATCCAGAGCGCGGTCAGCAATCATTGCGCCAATCTGCTGGTCACCACCAAGCGGGCCGCTTTTCATGCGTTCTACATCCAGAGATGGGCATGCATCCTGAATACGGCCACCCGTTGTCCCCGTCGCAAAGAGCTTATAGTCAGCGAGTTTGCTTTCGTGCAATTTGGCAAACGCGACCATTTCGTCTTTTTTTGCATCGTGGGCGATAAGGGCGAGAGTTCTACGCTCGGTCATTTGGGCTCCGTCAACACGTCGCTGGAGCGCATCCCTGAAAGGTGGTTCCGTTTTTCGGAGAGGGACACGCAGAAACAAAAACTTAGAGCTTGCCTGAAACTGTGCACGGCATGCTCTAAGTCTCTTGGGATTACTTATCCTTTAGCGCGTCTTGACAGGCTTTGAAAGAGTCAACTTGCGCCGTTTGTACCTGATATCTGAGCGGCGACAAACGGCAGCAGGTCATACACAGGTTTCCGAAACATTTCGGAGCCAGCAGCATCAGTCGAACAAAGAGCACATGACCATATCTCTGCGTGACTTGGCGCGGATGAATTTAGGTTTGTCATCGACAAGACCGGCAATCTCCAGCACAAGCTTCATGCGGATGGCATCACTGAAGCCTTCCTTGGAACGGACTGGAATCGAAAATGCCCCAGGTCCACCAATGACGCAATCTTCATAGTAATGGTCCAGATGCAGCATGGATTGCCACGAAATGCTCTCTTCCTTCAGCATCAAAGGCAGACCGTTGACTGTCATGCCCTGCGCGATTGCAGCATCACGTGCTTCGGTGACAGCGCTGCCCTGATTGTTCGGACCATCGCCGGAGATGTCGATGACCTGACGCATGCCGTTGTATTCGTTCGCGATGACCAGATTGACCGCCTGTGTCAGCGCGGAGGAGATGGAAGTGCGTTGCACCCGGCGCAAGGGGGCTTCGGCAATCTTGCCTGCAAACTTACCCGCGGTTGCCTCGTCCGAAATAATGGTCCAGTCCGCAACAACAAAGTGCTCGTCTTTGCCACCCCACTCCATGTAGGCGACAGCAATGCGACCGATGGGGCCGTATTTGATCGCATCAAGCACTTCGTCAGATGTCAGTGCCGCAACATACCCTTCTCTTTGAATGCGCTGTTCCTCTGGATCCATGCTTTGAGAAATGTCCACGGCCAGAACCAGTTCAAGGTCCACCTCCTTGGACATATCGAAGTTCAAAGATGCATGAGTATTGGAAGTCGCCAGGATGGGGGTAGAAAACAAGAAACCACCAAGTGCGAATGCGCCCGCAATCGCAGTGAGGGGTTTTGTGCACATGGGCCGCATTTTCAGCCTCCTTTTTTGCAAGGTTCAGGGTGTCCCGGTCACGGACCTCCCCGCCTCAATTTTTTTGTTTTGCTGCAATCGGCACTGAGCTAACGAAAACAGGTTACATCCATAGTATTCCCACGGTCATCCATGAATGTGGAAGACCATTCACTAGCATTGATATATATAGGGTTGTATTAAGCTGGCTCTGCGGAAAATAACTGTTTGATTTGCCAGTAAACGCAATCTGAAGATTTTGCGGCGACAAATGTTGTGTCAGTTAGTGCGTTGAAAATATTTTGTTTATTTTACAAATATTGAGAGTTGATCAAATGTTACATAAAGTTGATTAATTTCTTCATGATCGCTTTGCAAATTTGACCTGAGACGTGAGTCGTAACCTAAGTAATTTCCGCAAGTACTTGAATTGAAACTATTTGATTTTATTAGTATGGCAAAAACAGTGGTTTAGTTAGCTAGCAATAAGATTCTGCAAATCGCGCAGTTTATTTCCTTGACCTTCCGTTTCACCTAATGCAAATGTGTGGTTGAAATATTTCTCACGTGGTGAAGAAATATTCTTCTCTGATTTGGGGGAGTGCTCAGAAGCTCTGAAACTGAGCATTTCGGTAGGAAAATTGGGAATGGATTCTGGAGATATTTCCAGAAAGCCATATAGGAATATAAGAGGCTAGACCATGAAGGCAGACGAATGGACCACATCTTTGGCCATTAGGGCCGCTTGGATGTCTTTCATTGGCCGAAGCACTCAGGGAGAGATTGCTGGCCGCCTTGGGGTTTCTCCTGCAAAAGTTCATCGCCTAATAGCACATGCTCAAAAAGAAGGCTTGATAAAATTTCATATCGAAGCCCGGCCTTCTGAATGCGTTGAATTAGAACAATTTCTCTGTAAGCGAATGAATCTGGAAAATTGCTTTATTGCTCCGGATCTTGGCAGCGGTGACGAAACAGACTCTTTCACTGCAGTTTCATCTTTTGCTGGCCAATACCTTCATTCACTTTTTACAACGAATCCACCTAAGCGCATTGGCGTAGGCATGGGGCGCACGCTCCAGTCCACCATCGAGGCGATGCCTCGTGTTCACCTTCCTGAGCTTGAGCTGCTGTCCGTATCCGGCTCGCTCACCCGTCGTCTTTCTGCCAACCCGTATGATGTTGTGCAGCAGCTATGTGCGAAGACAGGCGGTGAAGGTTTCTATCTTCCTGTTCCTTATATTGCTGAAACCAAAGCAGAAAGAGACACCTTTGTGTCTCAGGGCGCTGTTCAGGAGCTGCTCGCAAGAGCGAAGGCCGCAGAACTCTTCATCATCGGCATCGGGTCCGTTGAGAAGGAAGGCCACCTTGTTCAACGCAAGCTGATTACCTCTGAAGAACGTGAAGAGCTGCTGGAAAGCGGCGCTTGTTCTGACGTGATGGGCCGCTTTGTCGACATTGACGGCAACGAAGTGGCCTGTTCTCTAAACGAAAAAGCAGTTGGTTTGCACTTTGATGACGTCCGCAAGGCGCATGTTGTCGCGATCGTTGGCGGTTACCGCAAGGCGAAAGCAACACTGGCAGCATTGGCGACCGGCATCATCAAGGATCTGATCATCGATGAGGTTTTGGCCAGAGAACTCGCTGGCCTGCTGAAAGAGAACGAGCTCGAAGCAACGACATAAGTTGGGAGTCTGTTCTTCTTAAGGGAGAGTCCTTTCCGCTCTACGGGAAGATATAATAAGGAAGAAACCGTGAAAACCACAACAATCCTCGGTGCAGTTGCTTTAGCAGCAGTCATGACGACTGGAGCTATGGCAGAAACTTTCAAGCCCGCAGTCGTTTATGATTTCGGCGGTCGTAATGACCGGTCTTTCAATGAAGCAGCTTACAAAGGCGCGTTGCAGTTCGAAGAACGCACAGGCATCAAGTTCCGCGATTTTGAGATCCAGAATCCATCTCAGCGTGAACAGGCTCTGCGTAATTTCGCGCGACGTGGTCTCGATCCAATCATCACGATTGGTTTCGCTCAGGCAGCTGCACTGGAGAAAGTTGCTAAGGAATTTCCTGACACGCACTTCGCAATCGTTGATTCCGTTGTAGACCTGCCAAACGTACGTTCCATTGTCTTCAAAGAAGGTGAAGGTTCGTTCCTCGTTGGTCTTCTGGCTGCAATGTCAACTGAATCCGACACCATTGGTTTTGTTGGCGGTATGGACATTCCGCTGATCCGCAAGTTTGCATGTGGTTACAAGCAGGGCGCGAAATACGCGAAGCCTGACATTGAAATCATCGAAAACATGACCGGAACCACCGGCGCAGCATGGACTGACCCACTTAAGGGCGGTGAACTTGCTCGTTCACAGTTCGCGCGTGGCGCAGATGTTGTGTTTCATGCTGCAGGCTTGACCGGCACTGGCGTTCTTCAGGCAGCAGCAGATGAAGGCAAGCTGGGCATCGGTGTGGATTCCAACCAGAACCACCTGCATCCGGGTTCTGTTCTGACTTCCATGATCAAAGCGGTAGATGTTGCTGTCGATAAGACGCTGACAGATGCTAAAGAAGGCAAGTGGACTTCAGGTGTTGAAGTTCTCGGCCTTGCTGAGAATGGTGTTTCCTGGTCTTACGACGAGTATAACAAGCCTCTCATCACAGCAGAAATGCAGTCTGCAGTTGAACAGGCAAAGATGGATATTATTTCTGGCAAAGTAGAAGTTCACGATTACATGGTGGATTCTACCTGTCCGTTCTAATCTAATGGAAAGTGCCCGCACTATCTGGTGTGGGCATTTTCGCTTACGGTGGTTCTTCGGAACGACCACTCCTTCCAGACTTTCGGTCTTGAAGGGATTTATGAGGGACTTGCGCCCCTGTAGCCCGAGTAGAGTTTTCAGCCTTTGGGAGCGAAGGTTGAAGGGGAAACGAGGATAACTGCATTGGGATCTGTTCTCTGCTTCTCCTGGGGGTGGGGCAACGCTTTTGAAACGGTGTACTTCGAAAGCAAGAACGAGATTGATGCGCAAGTTATTGATTTGATAGACCAGAAAGGCCGGGCAACAGTGGCTGAAAGCAATGTACCTGCCATCGAGTTAATTGGCGTAAGTAAAAGTTTTGGGCCTGTTCAAGCAAACAAGGACATTGACCTTGTTGTAGGAAAAGGGTCCATTCACGGCATCATTGGGGAGAACGGAGCGGGCAAATCCACCTTGATGTCGATCCTCTACGGTTTTTACCATGCCGATAGCGGAACAATTAAGATCGATGACAAGACAACCACTATTCCTGATTCGAAGAGCGCGATTGCGCAGGGCATCGGTATGGTGCACCAGCATTTTATGCTCGTCGATCCATTCACAGTTCTAGAAAACGTTATTCTTGGCGCTGAGGGCGGCGCACTGTTGAAAGATGGTGTAGCAAACGCACGTCGCGAACTTAAGCGTTTGGCAGACGAATACGACATGACAATTGACCCGGACGCAGTCGTGGGTGAGTTGCCAGTTGGTTTGCAGCAGCGAGTAGAGATCCTGAAGGCTCTGTACCGTGGTGCAGACATTCTCATTCTTGATGAGCCGACCGGTGTTTTGACACCATCTGAGGCTGATCACCTCTTCCGCATTCTTCGCGTACTGCGCGATCAGGGTAAAACAGTTCTGCTGATCACCCACAAACTGCGTGAGATCATGGATGTAACCGATACGGTGTCCGTGATGCGTCGTGGTGAAATGGTGGCCTCTCGCAAAACTGCTCAAACCTCCATGGAAGAACTGGCTGAACTTATGGTTGGCCGCAGTGTTCTTCTGGAAGTGGACAAGCCTGAAGTCGAAGTTGGCAAGCCTCTCCTCAAAGTGGAAGGCCTCAACGTTCGGGATGATCGCGGCGTGATGCGCGTGAAGGATGTTTCCTTCGAAGTGCGTGCAGGTGAAGTTCTTGGTATCGCAGGCGTTTCCGGTAACGGTCAGTCTGAGCTCCTCGCAGCTCTTTCCGGCATCACCCGCGCCGAAAGCGGCAAGATGGAGCTGTCAGGCGAGTCGTTGGACCTCTCAGCGGCACATAATGCAGCTGAAATGCGCACCAAGGGAATGAGCCACGTACCTGAAGATCGCCACCGGATGGGGCTGGTCAACAAGTTCGCAGAATATGAGAACTCCATTCTCGGCTACCATCGCGAACCGAAATACTCAAAAGGTATGTTCCTCAATAAAGATGCGATCCGTAAGGAAGCTAAGGAACGCATTGAGAAATACGACATTCGCCCTCCAACCACCGAAATGACAGCTGCAAAGTTCTCTGGCGGTAACCAGCAGAAAATCGTTCTGGCACGTGAAATTGAGTGTAACCCGGACGTTCTTCTGATCGGTCAGCCGACACGCGGTGTTGATATCGGTGCGATTGAGTACATCCACAACCGGATCATGGACATGCGCGCGCAGGGCAAAGCTGTCCTTCTTGTATCCGTGGAGCTTGAAGAAATTCGTTCACTCTCCGACCGCATCATTGTCATGTTTGATGGCAACGTGGTTGGTGAACGCGGGCCAGAAGCAACAGAGCAGGATCTTGGTCTTCTCATGGCTGGTGTCAATCAAGAGGCAGCAGAATGATCATGAATTCCCTGTTTAACAACAAAATTTGCTTTGACCTGACATTTGGGGGAACACAGAAATGAGTAAGGGGCAACTTCCTCGTTGGGTTGACTACGGTGTTTTACCGGCCCTCAACCTGCTCGCGGCATTTATCATCTCTGGCTTGGTCGTTGTAGTAATTGGCGAAGATCCATTCGAAGCCGTTAAATGGCTCGTTTGGGGTGCTTTGGGGTACGGTGAAGGCATCGGCTATACACTGTACTACGCAACAAACTTTATCTTTACCGGTCTGGCTGTGGCTGTCGCCTTCCATGCTGGTCTGTTTAACATTGGTGGTGAAGGTCAGGCCTATGTCGGCGGTCTGGGTATCGCTCTGGTCTGCCTCGCCATGGACCGCTTTGTTCCATGGTGGGTGACGTTCCCATTCGCGATTATCGGTGGTGCTGTATTCGGTGCAGCCTGGGCATTCATTCCGGGTTACCTGCAGGCAAAACGCGGCTCTCACATCGTTATTACGACGATCATGTTCAACTTCATCGCATCCGCGTTGATGGTGTACCTGCTGTCTAACATCCTGATCCCTCAGGGCACGATGTCCCCATCCTCTCGTAACTTCGAGGCTGGCGGTCAGCTTCCACTGCTCAGAAACGTCTTCACAAGCTTCGACTTCGGTCAGTCTCCTGTGAACCTGGCGTTCTTCCTCGCTCTCGCTGTTTGCGTGGTGGTCTGGCTTCTGATCTGGCACACCAAGCTTGGCTATGAAATCCGCAGCTTCGGTGCAAACCCGGATGCAGCAGCCTACGCTGGCATCTCCCCGGTGCGCATTACTGTTGTAACCATGCTGATTTCCGGTGCTCTTGCTGGTTTGATGGGCATCAACGTTGTGATGGGTGAGCAGACACGCTTGCTTCTCGACTTCGCAGGTGGTGCAGGCTTCGTTGGTATCGCGGTAGCGCTGATGGGACGAGGGCATCCGATCGGGATTATTCTCGCCTCCATGCTCTTTGGCCTGCTCTATCAGGGCGGCGCAGAGCTGGCGTTCGAAATCCCAACAATCTCACGCGACATGATCGTGGTCATTCAGGCCCTGGTTATTCTCTTCGCTGGTGCTCTTGAGCATATGTTCCGCCCAGCAGTCGTAGCGTTCTTCGATCGCTTCTCATCAAGCACAGCAGAAGCATAGGGAGACGGACATGTTAGACACAATCATTCTCGTTCTCGACAGCACATTCCGCCTGTCAACTCCTCTTCTGTTTGCGTGCCTTGCTGGCCTGTTTTCAGAGCGTTCCGGTATCGTTGATATCGGTCTGGAAGGTAAAATCCTCGGCGCAGCTTTTGCTGCCGCTGCCGCAGCCTACGTCTTCCAAAGCCCGTGGATCGGTCTTCTGGCGGGTATCATGGTTTCCGTTATGCTGGCACTGGTGCACGGTTACGCATCTATCAGTCAGCGCGGCAACCAGGTGGTTTCCGGTGTGGCGATCAACTTCCTTGCAGCTGGTCTGACCGTATTGCTGGGTCAGGCATGGTTCTCTCAAGGTGGACGAACACCGGCTTTGTCTCCGGCAACCCGCTTTGAAAGCCTCACGCTGCCATTTGCCGACACTTTGGCAAACGTGCCTGTGCTGGGTCCGATCTATGCCAATCTGATCTCCGGTCACAACATTCTGGTTTATGCATCTTTCGCTGCCGTACCGTTGACCTGGTGGATCATTTTCCGAACCCGCTTTGGTCTGCGTCTTCGCGCAGTAGGTGAGAACCCTTCCGCAGCTGACACAGCAGGTCTATCAGTAACACTGCTACGTTACCGTGCGACAATCATTTGTGGTATTCTCTGCGGGTTCTCTGGTGCTTACCTGTCTGTTGCTCAGGGCGCCGGATTTATTAAAGATATGAGTGCGGGCAAGGGCTTTATTGCTCTGGCAGCTCTTATCTTTGCAAAGTGGAAGCCAGTGAACGCCATGTTCACATGCCTTCTCTTTGGTTTCCTAGATGCATTGGCAATCCGTCTTCAGGGCCAGGAAATTCCTGGAATTGGTGAAGTGCCTGTTCAGGTCTTCCAGGCTCTGCCTTACGTGCTGACTGTGGTTCTTCTTGCCGGCTTTATCGGTCGCGCAATCCCACCGAAAGCATCTGGTATCCCATATGTTAAAGAGCGTACATAAGGACAATAATAATGAGCGCATTTGACAAGCTTTTTGAAGAAGCAAAGGCGGCACGAGAAACCGCCTATGCGCCATACTCCAACTTCAAGGTGGGCGCTGCATTGCTCACCTCTGATGGCAAAGTCGTCTCCGGGTGTAACGTCGAAAACGGCGCCTACCCGGAAGGCACCTGTGCTGAAGGCGGAGCAATCGCGGCAATGATCCGCGGTGGCTCCACCAAGATCAATGAGGTTGTAGTGCTGGCAGACGCCGCGCTGTGCACACCATGCGGTGGGTGTCGTCAAAAACTTTCTGAATTTGCAAGCAACAAGCAGATCAAGATCCATGTAGCCAACCTCGAAGGTCTGCGTAAAACCTTCACCATGGAAGAACTGCTGCCTGCTGGCTTTGAATTGAATGAACAGATTGAGGATTGATTATGAGCGGATTTGGTAAGGAATCAGCGGAAATTGTACGCGCTGCTCGCCCAGGTGATTATAAAGTTGGGATGATCCTCGGTTCTGGTCTGGGTTCACTGGCTGACGAAGTGGAAGACGCGGTTCGTGTGTCTTACAACCGTCTCACCGGTTTCCCTGTCTCTTCTGTTACCGCGCACGCAAGTGAGCTGGTTGCAGGCACTCTGGAAGGTGTCCCGGTTGTTATTCTGTCCGGTCGTGCACACTACTATGAGAGCGGCAACCCATCCGTGATGCGCACGCCGCTTGAGACCCTCAAAGCACTTGGCTGTGACACAATCGTTGCAACCAACGCTGCAGGCTCCCTGCGTGAAAATATCAAGCCGGGTTCTCCAATGCTGATCAATGACCACATCAACTGGTCTGGTCTGAACCCGCTCATCGGCGAAGAAGACGAGAGCCGTTTCCTCGATCTTTCCGCCGCATACGACCCAGAGCTTCGTGAGCAGCTCAAAAAAGCAGCTGCTGAAACTGGTGAAGACCTCGAAGAGGGCGTCTACATGTGGTTCTCCGGCCCGTCTTTCGAGACTCCGGCAGAAATTCGCATGTCTCAGGTGCTCGGTGCTGATGCCGTTGGCATGTCCACCGTACCGGAAGTGATTATGTCTCGCTTCCTCGGCATGCGCGTCGCAGCAATCTCCACCATCACCAATATGGGAGCTGGCCTACAAGCCCACGGCCTCTCTCATGATGAAACCAAGGAAATGGCCCCGCTTGGAGCGGCCAAGATCAAAAAGATTTTGCGTGCCTTCCTCAAAAACATGGCTTGAAGGAAACTGGCAAAATGACCGAAGCATCAACAAAAGAAATAGCAAAGCGTGCTCTAGGACTTATCGATCTAACCAACCTGAATGATGACTGCACTGCAGAAGATGTAGCAGCACTTATTGAGCGCTCAACTACACCTTACGGTCACACCGCAGCCATCTGCATCTGGCCTCGCTTTGTAAAGCAGGCTGCTGAGCTTCTGAAGAACTCTCCAGTTCGCATCGCGACTGTTGTGAACTTCCCTGCTGGTGGTGAAGACACTGCAGCAGTGATTGAAGAAACCAAAAAGGCTGTTGCTGACGGCGCGGACGAAGTTGATCTCGTCATGCCATATCGCGCATTCGCAGAAGGCCGTCGTGGTTTCGCTGAAGATCAGATCAAACAGGTTCGTGGCGCAATTCCTGCTCCAGCACAGCTCAAGGTTATCCTTGAAACCGGCGAGCTGAAGGATCCTCGTTTGATCCACCTGGCTTCTGAAATTGCAATTGCACAGGGCGCAGACTTCATCAAAACCTCAACAGGTAAAGTGGAAGTCAACGCAACTCTCGAAGCTGCGGAAATCATGCTCAACGTGCTGCGTGAAACTTCCAAGGAAGATCACCGCGTTGTTGGCTTCAAGCCAGCTGGTGGTGTGCGCACTGTAGAAGAAGCAGCTGAATACCTGAAACTGGCTGACGACTTGATGGGCAGCAACTGGGTATCCTCAGCAACGTTCCGTTTCGGCGCAAGTGGCCTGCTTGATGCAGTGCTTGCTGGCATCGAAGGCCGTGATAACGACACTAAAGAGACCTACTGATATGCTTCCTCAAGAAATCGTTCGTAAGAAACGTGAAGGCGAAGTCCTGACAGCTGAAGAAATTCAGTTCTTTGTAAAGGGCATCACTGATAACAGCGTAACCGAAGGACAGGTTGCTGCTCTGGCAATGGCCGTGTTCTTCCAGGGTCTCAGTGTTGACGAGCGTGTTGCACTGACACTCGGCATGCGTGACAGCGGTGACGTTCTCGACTGGTCCGACATCGGCGCACCAATCGTTGACAAGCACTCCACGGGTGGTGTTGGCGACAACGTTTCCCTGATGCTTGCGCCTGCACTTGCTGCAAACGGTGCTGCTGTTCCAATGATCTCCGGTCGCGGTCTCGGCCACACCGGCGGTACTCTGGACAAGCTGGAAACCATTCCGGGCTATTCCGCAAAACCATCCAACGAACTGTTCCGCAAGGTTGTTCGTGAAGTTGGTTGTGCGATCATCGGCCAGACTGGTGACCTCGCACCTGCTGACAAGCGCTTCTACGGTATTCGTGACGTGACCGCGACTGTTGAGAGCATTGATCTCATCACCGCGTCCATCCTGTCCAAGAAGCTGGCGGCTGGCCTTGAAACTCTGGTTCTCGACGTTAAGTGGGGCACCGGCGCATTCATGGCGAACTACGAAGACGCGAAAGCTCTGGCTGAAAGCCTCGTTCTTGTTGCAAACGGTGCAGGTCTTAAAACCACCGCATTGCTCACAGATATGAACGAGTCTCTGGCATCTGCAGCTGGTAACGCGATCGAAGTTCAGAACGCTGTAGACTTCCTGAAAGGCACCCACGTTGACAATCGTCTGTGGGATGTGACCGTTGCAATTGGTGCAGAAGGTCTTGCCAACTCAGGTCTTGCTGATAGCGTTGATGACGGTAAGAAGAAGATGGAAGAAGCCTTCACCTCTGGTAAGGCAGCTGAACTCTTCGGCAAGATGGTCGGCGAACTCGGCGGTCCAAACGACTTCATGGAGAAGCCGGAAGCATACCTTGCAAAGGCTCCGATCCAGCGCGCAATTCATGTACCAGAAGCATCTTTGGTGACTGGTGTTGATGCACGTGCAGTTGGTCTCGCAGTTGTTGAACTTGGTGGTGGTCGTCGTGCCGCAGCGGACGAAATCGATCCTGCTGTTGGTCTCACAGACATCGCTGGTGTTGGCACGTCCGTAGACAGCGAAACTCCAATCGCCGTCATCCACGCACACACCGAAGATCAGGTAGAGCGTGCAGAGAAAGTTCTGCGTGACGCTTACACCTTTGGTTCTGCGGCGGACGTTAAAGAGTTCGACACAATCCGTGACCGTATTGCGCCTTAATCTGCGCAGCAATAATTAACTGGCAGGACAGCCTCTCACCTCTTTTGAGCAGACAATTATCTGATTGAGAGCTGTCCTCCAAAAACTAAGGAAACGCGAATGCCACGCGCAATTATGTGTGTACTCGACAGCTTCGGTATCGGCGCAGCCGACGATGCTGACAAGTTTGGCGATGTCGGCTCCGACACCCTTGGTCACATTGCCGATGCATGTGCAGAAGGTAAAGGCGATAAAGAAGGTCTGCGCAGCGGTCCTCTCTCCTTGCCAAACATGGATCGTCTTGGACTGGGTGCTGCCGCTCGTGCATCCACTGGTAAAGACATTAAAGGCCTGGATTTCTCCGGCACGCCAGAATCCCATTGGGGTTTTGCTGCTGAAGTTTCCAACGGCAAAGACACACCATCCGGTCACTGGGAAATTGCTGGCGTACCAGTCACATTCGACTGGGGCTACTTCCCGGATGAGAACCCGTCATTCCCTGCTGAGTTGATCGAAAAGATCATCGAAGTTGGTGAACTGCCGGGCGTTCTGTGTCTGACGCACGGTTCTGGCACTGTTGTCATCGAGGAATTCGGTGAAGAGCACGTCAAAACCGGCAAGCCAATCATCTACACCTCTGCTGACAGTGTTCTTCAGATCGCTGCCCACGAAGAGAGCTTTGGCCTTGAGCGCCTGCTGGATCTCTGCGTGAAATGCCGCACGCTGGTAGACGAATACAACATCGGTCGTGTGATTGCCCGCCCGTTTGAGGGTTCTGCTGAAGCTGGCTTCGAGCGGACTTCAAACCGTCGCGACTACTCTGTTCTGCCACCAGCTCCAACTGTTCTGGATCGTCTGGAAGATGCTGGCCGTCAGGTGATTGCAGTCGGTAAGATCTCTGACATCTACGCAGCACAGGGCATCACCAAACTGCTGAAGGGTGCTGGCAACGATCAGCTCTTTGACCGCACGTTGGAAGCAATGGATCTGGCGAAAGACGGAGACCTTGTGTTCTCCAACTTCGTTGACTTCGACATGCTCTACGGCCACCGCCGTGACGTGCCGGGTTATGCCGCAGCTCTGGAACACTTCGACAAGCGCCTGCCAGAGATGATCGAAAAGATGAACGACGGCGACCTGCTCATTCTGACTGCCGACCACGGTTGTGACCCAACCTGGAAAGGCACAGATCATACACGTGAGCATGTTCCTGTACTGGCTCTGGTGAAAGGCGAGAAGGGTTCCAACATCGGAAAACGCCCGACTTTCGCTGATATGGGCGAGTCCGTTGCCAAACATCTTGGAATTTCAGCTGGCGAAAACGGAAATAGTTTTCTGTAGATCCAGTAGGAAATTTTGAAAATAAGCCGGGCAAGCATTGTTTGCCCGGTTTAGTGTACCGCGATATATTTCTGAATTGCCTATGATTTGCAATTGTTAGAGTGCGTTCCGTTTGTTTGGACACAATCAAACGGCAAGAATTCACTCCAATAAAAATGTTAGAGCATGATGCGTGACTTTAAAGGAACGCGGCATGCTCTGAGGATGCTGGGAGAGGCATCCGTCGTGTTACATGAGAGGGGAATGCAGCATGCAGGCTCGCACGTTTACTGCACAGCAAGATGGAAGCTTAACGCCTGAGATGAAGCAGGCGTTTGAAGAGGACGGCTTCCTCGTTCTTGAAGGATTTGCATCGCCGGAAGAGTGCGATCAGTTGAAAGCACGCATGGCTCACCTGATTGACGAGTTTGACCCGTCAACAGTCGCGTCCGTGTTTGAAACCAATGCGCAAACGCATGCGAAGGACGCTTATTTCCGTGAAAGCGGTGATAAAATCCGTTTCTTCTTCGAGGCAGAAGCATTTGACGAAAATGGTGCTCTGACCAAAGACAAACATCAGGCACTGAACAAAGTCGGCCATGCCCTGCATGACTATGACCCTGTGTTTGAACAGTTTTCACGCTCCCCGAAAATGGAACGCGTGGCCAAAGATATCGGACTGACAGAGCCACTGCTTGCTCAGTCCATGTACATCTTCAAACCGCCTCACATCGGCGGAGAAGTAAACAACCATCAGGACTCCACATTCCTACACACAGCGCCGTTGACCTGCACAGGCTTCTGGTTCGCTTTGGAAGATGCGGATGAGACCAACGGTGGTTTGTATGGCGTTCCAGGTGGTCATCAAGGACCGCTTCGCAAACGCTTCCATTACAACGGCGAGGGCCTTGTGATGGAGACCTTAGACGAAACCCCACTCGAAAAATCTGCAGATGATGCGGCGCCACTTGTTGCCCCCAAAGGGACCCTTGTTATCCTTCACGGACTTGTGCCGCACAAATCTGCTCCGAACCGCTCTGATAAGTCCCGTCATGCCTATGCTGTACATATGGTAGACGGAACCGCAAAATGGTCGGATGACAACTGGATTACTCGGGCTAAAGACAAGCCAATGCACGGATTTTAAGAAATGAGACCAAAGCAGAACGTGGTGCCACGTGCCGAACTGCACTGCCACATTGAAGGTGCAGCACCTCCAACGCTCGTAAGAAAGCTGGCTCAACGCTATGATGTAGATCTGGGTGATCTGTTCGACACCAACGGAGCCTACAGCTGGCATGACTTTACCACCTTTATTCAGCAGTACGATGTTGCAGCATCTCTGTTCCGCCGCCCGGGCGACTACGCAGAACTGGCTGAAACCTACTACAAGATGCTGGCAGCTGAAGGTGTGATCTATGCGGAGGTGTTTATCTCTCCCGATCATGCAATCAAAGCAGGCCTGAGCTACAATTCCTATCTGGAAGGCCTTATAGCCGGTCTGGAACGCGCGAAAGCAGACACAGGCATCGAAGGCCGTCTGGTTCCACTCGGCGTGCGTCATGAAGGCGCTGAGTCCGTTGAAGGCGCAGTTAAAGCTGTCATCGACAACCCACACCCAATGGTAACAGGTTTCGGTCTGGCTGGTGACGAGCGCATTGGCCCGGCAAAGGACTTTGAAAAAGCCTTCGCTATGGCCCGTGAAGCTGGTCTCGGCCTCACAGCCCATGCTGGTGAGTTCGGCGGTGCTGAAAGCGTGCGTGATGCACTGGATTACCTGAAGATCACCCGTATTGGTCACGGTGTGCGTGCCGTAGAAGACGACGCGCTGGTCCAGCGTCTGGTGGATGAGGAAATTACCCTTGAGGTGTGCCCACATTCCAACATTGCGCTCGGTGTCTACTCAAACCTGCGCTTCCACCCGGTAAACATGCTGCGTCAGGCAGGTGTACGTATCACCCTAAATTCCGATGATCCGCCATTCTTCCACACAACGCTTGGCCACGAGTATGTTGAAACATCTCGTGTGTTTGGCTGGACGCGTGACATCCAGAAATCCATCACAAAGAATGCGCTGGAAGCGGCGTTTGTTGATGAGGAAACCCGTGCTGTTCTTCTAAAGCGTTTGGACACTTTAACTGAAGAAGCATGAGTTTTTGCTTGAGTTGAGTGTGCATAAGCAGGAAAACTGGCATAGCCGGGTTTCTTATGCTCAAAACCTCAGAGCATAGATTGCAAAAAGCCCGTACCTTCATAAAAAGGTGCGGGCTTTATAGCGTAGATCACTGGGGCATTTTAAGCTTCGGGGCAGACGTTGCATAAGGCCCACTCCGGCAAACCAGAAATACGAGTGCTTTACAGGCCTCACCAGGCAAAACGATAGGAACCGACGAAGATGGAGATGCAAGCATCGCAGGCTTTGTCCTTGCTCAACGCAAAAGCAGTTCGTGAACGCTCACATATGCTTTTGGAGCTGGGATTGCAGGGCGAACTTGAGCATTTTGCTGTTGATCTGTCTCACCTTGCAGAAGCTGCCCGCAGAACACTTGCTGCGACCGACAACACCTATCCAGACCGGCAAATTCCGTTTCATGCCCGCTGGCGCCAGTTTGAGACCGGTGGCATAGACCGTTGGGGCATGCTGGCTGGTGCGCGACGCTTTTCTGATGTGCAGGGCATGGGCCGTGCAGCCTGCGATCTGGCAATTGTTTCAGCGCTGCTTGATGCCGCCGCTGGTGAGCACTGGGCGTATCGCGAAGCAATCACCAATGAGACCTTCAAGCATTCTGAAGGATTGGCGATCGGTTCACTGGCCATGTTCTCGGCTGGCTTCTTTTCTCACGAGCCGCTGGACCCACTCAGGGCAGATGCCATCACCTTGTTCCGTCTGGACAAGGATGAACTCGCAGAAGGCTTACAAATCACAGAGAAGAACCAGCTCATCGGGCTGGATGGGCGACTGTCTTTGCTGAACCGTCTGGGAGAGGCTGTTTCTCTTCGTGACGATCTGTTTGGCAAAGAAGATGAGCCACGTCCGGGCGGTCTCTTTGATATCCTCTATGAGGAAGGGCAAACGGGCCCTCTGGATGCAGAACGGATTCTGGAGCTGGTTCTGGATGGATTAGGGCCGATCTGGCCCAATCGTGAGCAGATCGACGGTGTGATCCTCGGGGACACATGGCGTCATTCCAAGGTCACAACTCAGGACAAAACCACCAATCTTGTCCCTCTTCACAAACTTTCTCAATGGATTGCTTATTCTTTAGTTGAACCTCTGTCGTGGGCTGGTATTGAGATGACAAACATTGATGGTTTGACTGGCCTTGCTGAGCATCGCAATGGCGGATTGTTTTTGGACACGGGCGTGCTGCGCCTGAAAGATCAAAAGCAGTCCCTGAACAAACACGAAGTAAGCAGCGAGCTGGTTGTTGAATGGAGAGCACTCACGATCGCTCTTCTCGATAAGCTCGCGGATTGGATTCGGGCAGATTTGTCTGTCTCCCGGGACCAGCTTCCACTGGCATGTGTGCTGGAAGGTGGGTCTTGGGCTGCAGGACGACAAATTGCCCTTGAAAAACGAGGTGATGGATCTCCACCCCTGATGATTATCAGTGATGGAACTGTTTTTTGATCTATAACCTTTCGTCAATTGCACCCGAGAATATCAGGTGCCTAACTAAGACACGCACTGCCATGTACATGCTGACAAAAGGCAGCTGCATATAAAAGACCCGACTGGGTTGAAAAAGAGGAACACGATGTCCGGCGCAACCGTAATCGCACACCCGCTGGTCCAGCATAAGCTGACCCACATGCGGAGAAAAACAACCCCGACGCAGGACTTCCGCCGCTTGCTGCGCGAAATCTCTTTGTTGCTGTGCTACGAAGTAACACGCGACCTGAAGATGACCACCCAGTCCATCGAGACACCAGTTGCTGAAATGGATGCACCGGTTCTGGCTGGTAAAAAGCTTTGCTTCGCCTCCATCCTGCGTGCTGGTAACGGCCTGCTGGAAGGCATGCTTGAGCTGATCCCATCTGCACGCGTTGCACATATCGGTCTCTACCGCGATCCTAAGACCCTTGAAGCCGTTGAATACTACTTCAAAGCGCCTCAAGAGCTGGAAGAGCGTCTGGTGATCGTTGTTGACCCAATGCTGGCAACTGCAAACTCTGCGATTTCTGCTGTAGACCGCCTGAAGAAGCGCGGCGCAAAGAACATGGTGTTCGTTTGCTTGCTGGCTGCTCCTGAAGGTGTTGCGCGCTTCAACGAAGCACATCCTGACGTGCCAATCTACACTGCGTCCATCGATGAAAAGCTCAACGAAAAGGGCTACATCATCCCGGGTCTCGGTGATGCTGGTGACCGGATGTACGGTACAAAATAAACTTTCTTGGTTTAGAAGCGTCAGGCATCAGGTCTGGCGCTTTTTTCTTGAAGGCATCCTCAAGAAATACAGACAGAAATACCGGAGACGATACGCATCTCAAAACTGTGTATTCGTCCTTTATGAGGTGTAGACCGTGTTGTAAGGTCATGCGCGCAAGGGGATGATGGAATGCCAAATAAAGCTCGTACCCGTTTGAAGGTTTGCTGTATTTCAACTTCGGGTGAAGCAGCCACCGCTGTTGCTTGCGGCGCCGATGCTGTCGGTCTTGTTGCCCACATGCCGTCCGGTCCCGGTGTGATCGAAGATGACCTCATTCTCAATATTGCCCGGCAAGTCCCGCCAGCTGTCGCAACCTGGCTCCTCACATCACGTACCACTGCAAAAGACATCGTCGAGCATGTGCTCACCTGCGGCACCAACACGGTTCAAATTGTCAAACCAATTGATCCGGGCGAATATCAGGAACTGCGCTTGGACCTGCCTGCCTGCACACGCATCGTGCAAGTTGTTCATGTCGAAGACGAGTACTCCTTTGAAATCGCACAGGAATATAGCCGCGTTGCGGATGCGGTTCTGCTCGATTCAGGCCGTCCTTCAGAAAATGAACTTGGCGGAACAGGCCGAACGCACAACTGGGATCTAAGCCGCCATATTGTCGAGAAACTCGATATTCCGGTATTCCTTGCCGGTGGACTAACCCCTCAGAACATCATCGAGGCAGTTGAGACTGTAAAACCCTACGGCGTAGATGTTTGCAGCGGCGTGCGTGTGAATGGTCGCCTCAACCGAACTCGACTGTCAGAATTTGCTGCGGCAATTGCCTGTACCTGAGTTCTAGGTAGATCTCAGGAAATCTTAGGTTTTTAATTAGAATTCTTGCCTTTTTCTTCGGCTCGGCTGTATACCTATGAAAAGTAATGGGCAAAACACTGAGTGATCTCTGAACACGGCGAAAGACCAGGATGTTGTGGTGCCCAGAAGATGTGGGGGCGCACGTGCAACGTTATATCTGGGTCATGGTTGTCGTCATTTGTGTCGCGTTGATCGTGCCCAAGGTGCTCGAAGAGCGCTTGCTGGGCGTCGTTGAGGTGCACGAATCTCAGAGTGTAAACGAGCCTCAGAAAACCTCAAAACGCATCACCAGAATTCGCAAGTCTCCCAACGGCCACTTCATGGCGACCATCAAGATCAATGGTCACAAGACGTCAGCTCTGATTGATACGGGTGCAAGTTTGCTCGCCATACCTTACAGCATCGCACGTAAGGCTGGCATAAGGGTGCGCAACGAAGATTTCACCGTCGAAGTGCGCACCGCAAACGGCATCACGTCGGGGGCATCAGCCTCTATTTCAAATCTCTATTTGGGTTCAATTCATATACGCAACGTTAAAAGCCTAATCCTTAAAGATGAAGCGCTCTCACAGGTGCTTTTAGGGATGTCTGCGTTGAACAGGCTTGGCAAAATCACGCTCGGCAACAAAGAACTCGTGATCGCGCCAAGATAACCAAAAAAAATAAACCCTGCTTTCTGCTGCTCTTAGACTGGCGGTATCCTTTTGTCTTGCTTGTACTAATTCTCGTTTCATAGGAGGTTGGTATGTAATGAATGACCTGAGGGGAGGCAGGTCTGCAATGGAAAGGGAAAGCAGTGGCTATTCGTGATTTCGGTGAACTGGAAAACCGGGAAATTGTCAAAGAAGTGACACTGCATGGCGGCAACCTCACCGCAAGCATCCTCACCTATGGCGCCACAGTTCGCAGACTGCAACTGGGAGATCGCGACCTGACGCTCGGCTTTGACAATCTGCGCGACTATGAACTCCACTCCCCGCACATGGGCGCGACTGCAGGCCGCTGTGCCAACCGCATCGCAAGCGGTTGTTTCTCAATTGGCTCTGAAGAATTTCAGCTCTCTGTGAACGAAGGCGGACGACATCACCTGCACGGCGGGCACAAAGGCTTTGCTCATCGGATCTGGACCATTGAAGAAGCCAGCGAGGACAGCGTTTTACTCTCTTTGGAATCTCCGGATGGCGAAGAGGGATACCCAGGCACAGTCCAGATCACCTGCCGCTATACCCTGACCAAAGACAACACGCTGCGCATCGAATTCTCCGGCACCACAGACAAACCAACCCTGCTGAATCCGGCGCATCACAGCTACTTCAATCTGGGCGATCATGAGGATGTTACCAGGCATCAGATCATGATCCCGGCACGCTCTTACCTCCCTGTTTCTGATCAGCTGATCCCGACTGGTGAGATCGTTGATGTTGCAGGAACACCCTATGATTTCCGTGAGATGCGCGAGATTGCCGACGCGCAGGATTCGCGCTTCGATAGCAATTTCTGCCTCAGGCAGTTCCGTCTGAAAAAGCCTGAGCTATCCGCTGTGGTGTTTGAGCCTGAGACCGAGCTCAAGATGGAAGTCTGGTCAACAGAGCCCGGCATCCAGTTCTATGACGGCAGTTCCCTCAATACCCCGGTTCCGGGCTTTGGCGGCAAAATGTATGGCCCTAGAGCAGGCCTGTGTCTGGAACCTCAATGCTGGCCAGACAGCCCAAACCATGAAGAATTTGCGTGTTCCACGCTTCAACCCACTGAGCACTATCTACAAGTAACCGAGTACCGTTTCATCTGATGTGCAAAGGAGAGACAGCACATCAGTTGTTGTAAAGGACGATAACAGTGAAGACCATTTTCTCACCTGATCAGCTGTTGCATGCCCCGACCAAAGAAATCTCTGATGGGCAGTTGGTTCCTGCCAATGAGGTCCCGTCTCGTGCCGAAATTGTTCTTGCGCACCTCAAAAAAGCGCAGTTCGGTGAGGTGCTTACACCAAATGAGTTTTCTCTGGACCCAATCCTCAAGGTACATGATGCAGATTATGTCACCTTTCTGCAGGATTTCTGGAAGCTTTGGCTGGCAGAAGGGCGCACAGTAGAAGAGGTCTTCCCGTTCGTCTGGCCCGTACATGGTCTCAGACATGACATTGTGCCCGATCACATCGACGGAAAGCTTGGATTTTACTCGTTCGATGCTGGCTCTCCCATGGGCGAGCACACATGGGTCGCAGCGCGCAAAAGTGCGGAAACCGCTCTGACAGGGGCGGAGTTGATCCTGTCAGGTGATAACTCCGCCTTCGCACTCTGTCGTCCTCCGGGCCACCACGCACATCGTCGCCTTTATGGCGGCTATTGTTTCCTGAACAATGCAGCGATTGCCGCGCAATACCTGCGAGATCAAGGCGTTGCCAAGGTCACGGTCTTCGACGTGGATTACCACCATGGCAACGGTACTCAGGCAATCTTCTATGACCGCGCTGACGTGCAATTTCTGTCCATCCATGCAGACCCAAAGGTTGAGTTTCCATATTACCTCGGCCACGCAAATGAACGCGGCTTGAAAGAGGGCGCAGGATACAATCACAATTATCCTCTGCCACACGGTACTGCGTGGGCTCAGTGGGAGGAGGCAATGGAAGACGCCTGCCACTCCATCGAGAAGTTCGCGCCGGATGTCATCATAGTCTCTCTGGGCATGGATCCATACGAGAATGATCCGATCTCTCAGTTCAAGCTGAAGACGGATGATTTCACAAAAATCGGTGCCCGCATTGCCAAACTAGGTAAGCCAACATTGTTTGTGATGGAGGGCGGATACGCTGTTGGGGATCTGGGCATCAATTGCACCAAAGCGTTAAGCGGATATCTCGATACTGTGAAGGTTGGCTCCTGATCAGCTAACACGCTCAGAAACCTATGTTTTATGTGGTGACGGGGGAAGATCTTTCCCGCCACTTGTGTCTTGCCGCAATGCCCCTCTTGAAAGCGGCCCACAATATGCGTACATCCTTGCGAACTGAAATTTCTTAAAGCGTATTCCCGTAAGGTGGGGAACGGTTTACGGATAACAACACGCGAGACCACGAGGGATTAGAGCAGCACAGCCAGTCTGACGAAAGGCGGCTGCTTTAAGTGATCAAAGAATGCCAGAGCAAAATCTAAGAAAAACAAGCCTTCTGTGGTTATTTTGCAATCCGTTTGGACGCATCTCCAAAGGCGTCTACTGGCTGGCAACGGCACTGATCTTCTGTGTTTTATCCATCGCAGTGAATGTCGCCACAAGTTCGCTTGCCGACACCTATATCGAAAACGGAACATCAGATCTCACATTGGCACAAGCCTACAGTGATCTGCTGACTACAAATCCGTTGCTGTACCCCTTGCTGCTTATCGCAAACTTTATGGTGTTCATGCTGGTGATCAAACGGTTACAGGACCGCGGTGTCACTGGTTTCGTTGCGCTGACACTCTTCTTGCCATTCCTGAACCTTCTGGTGCCAATCATTGTTGGTTTCCTCAAGAGCCAGGAAGGCCCGAACAAATACGGTCCGGCATCCAACACCCGCCCATTACAACGCAAAAAATAAGCGTTTATGTTGAGATTTTGCGTTGCTATGTGCCAGTGAAAATCACGAAGTGCTGGCAACTCGTGATTGACCATCAGGCACAGCACAGCTAAATCTCGAGGCATGACTGATACGCTTTCTCCTGCGGTACAGATCTGCCGCGACCTAATCCGCTGTCCAAGTGTCACCCCAGCTGAAGGTGGTGCTCTCACCACGCTTGAAAAGCTGCTCGCTGACGCCGGTTTCAACGTCTCCCGTGTGATGTTCTCCGACGAGAACACGCCCGACATCGAGAACCTGTTTGCAACCATTGGCTCAGGCAAACCACACTTTGTGTTTGCAGGCCACACTGATGTTGTGCCAGTTGGAGATGAAGCAGCCTGGACCCACGGTCCGTTCGACGGCACCATCGCAGATGGCATGCTTCATGGCCGCGGAACCGCAGATATGAAAGGCGGCGTAGCAGCGTTTGCCGCTGCAGCAATCGACTACGTTAGAGCGCATCCAGATGGAATTCCCGGCCAAATCTCCTTCCTGATCACAGGCGATGAAGAAGGTCCGGCAATCAATGGCACCGTTAAACTGCTGGAATGGGCTAAAGAGCAGGGACATGTGTTCGATGCCTGCATTGTTGGTGAACCAACCAATCCGGATGCTCTGGGAGATGCGATCAAAGTTGGCCGCCGCGGGTCACTGACGGGCACTGTAAAAACCAACGGAACTCAAGGCCACGTTGCCTATCAGCACCTTGCGGACAATCCGGTCCCGGGCATGCTCAAGCTACTGAGTGCCGTTGCTGAGGTTAAGCTCGACAAAGGCAACGAGCGATTCCAGCCATCTAATCTGGAAATCACAACTGTAGATGTCGGCAACACCGCAACCAACGTCATTCCGGCCCACGTCATGGCGAAATTCAACATTCGCTTTAATGATCAATGGTCTGTCAGCTCACTGAGCCAGCACATCGAGAAGCTTTTAAATGATGCGGCTCCAGACGGCCTCGACTGGAGCATAGAGTTTGCCAGAGAAGCCACCGACAGCTTCCTGACACATGACGAAGCGTTGATCCAGACCCTATCCAATTCCATCAAGACGGTCACTGGTCGCACACCAGAGCTGTCCACTGGCGGCGGAACCTCAGATGCACGCTTCATCAAGAATTACTGTGCTGTAGTCGAGTTCGGCCTCGTCGGTCAGACCATGCACAAAGTTGACGAGCACGTTGCTGTGGCTGACATCGAGCAGCTCGCAGACATTTACCTCCGCTTCCTGCAAGATTACTTTCAGGCATAAGCTAATAAGGAACAGGGTGTTGTGATGGTTCTCGGCACACAGGAAATTCGCCAGTCCTGCATTGCATCCTGGAGGATCATGAAGGGCGAGACGGAAGCGTTGCAGCAGTTTGATCTGTCTGCAGATGGCTTCTGGCGCTCCTTTCTGGTCATCTTCCTTCTGCTTCCGTTTTATCTGCTGAGCCTGATCGCAGAGCATGCGTTGATGGTTGAGCATTTCACCACGCAGGGACAAGAGAGCACTGAGATGGTTGCTGGGGGCTTCCAGCTGTATTTCGGTAAGTTCCTCTCCCTGTTTGTCGACTGGATCACATTCCCGATCGTTGTTGGGCTTCTCGCTGGATCGTTGGGGCTGAAACGCAACTACGGCCCATACATCATCGTCCGCAACTGGAGCACGCTCATCATCCTGCTCCCGCAGACGCTGCTGTATCTGCTTTATATGGCGGGGCTCATTCCCTCAGAACTGCTGATCATGTTGACCTTCCCGATCATCGGGTGGGTGCTGTGGTACAGATTCCAGATTGCCCGTGTTGCAGGGGATTGCAGCTTCTCAATCTCGATTGGTCTGGTGGTTCTGGATCTGGTGCTTTCCATCCTGATCAGTGCGTCGCTTGACCGACTATTCGCGTAATAATACCTATTTTTCACGCACCCCTTTAAATTTTCAGTAGCGCTCGTCCCAGTTTCCGCGCACACTTAACGTGGAGGAAAATTGGGAGGGACGGAATGTCAGACAATCATCTGACTGTGCCTGCGGGTGCGCAAAACTCACAGCACAAACTGGCGAAACCGATCGTGCGTCAGGTTACTCTGGAGGATATAACAAGCTCCCTGAAGCTTGGAATTCTGGACTTTGTGAAGACGCCGGTTATTGGCCTGACCTTTGGCGCCTTCTTTGTCGTCGGAGGGGTACTGGTCACGCTGCTCTCGTTTTGGGTGGACATGAGCTACATCAGCTACCCATTGGCCTGTGGCTTCCTGCTTCTGGGACCATTTGCAGCTTTGGGGCTCTATGAGGTTTCCAGACGACTGCAGGCAGGCGAGACACCGCGCATGAGCGGCCTGTTTACGCTGATGTGGGAGCAACGCCGCGGCGAAATTGCCTGGATGGCCTTTGTCGTCATCTTCATCCAGTTCCTATGGATGTTTAAGGTCCACCTGTTGCTGGCCCTCTTTTTGGGAATGCAGGGCTACGGCACATTTCTGCAGTTCGCGCAGACGATCTTTGAGACCTCTGATGGTCTCCTGTTTCTGTTGGCTGGTCATCTTGTCGGAGCGTTTTTCGCCATGCTGCTGTTCGCAGTCAGTGTGGTGTCATTCCCGATGCTGCTGGACACGGAACTGGATTTCGTGACTGCAATGATCACAAGCTTCAAGGTGGTGACGGGAAGCCCGGTGATCATGGTAGGCTGGGGATTGCTCATCACAGCGATATTGATGGCTTCAATGATCCCTATGTTTGTTGGCTTGCTGGTTACATTGCCAGTGCTCGGCCACACAACATGGCATCTTTACAAACGGGTCGTGTCATTCGAAGAAAAGTAAGACCTTGTGTAACCGGAGGTGGACGGCCTCCGGTTTCCTAACGACTTAACGGAATGAAGAGAGACTTAGTCTTCTTCATCCGCTGGGGCTTCATCAGCACCAACGTTTTTCAAGCTGTCCTGATAGGCAAGGAACGAAGCTTCATCCTCTTCTGGACTGCGATAATCGACCTGCGTGAGATACAGCCCCTCAGGCACAGCAACAGGCCCGCAGGCTTGTCTGTCACAGGCTTCCAGTGCCGCTCTCAGATCGTCCTTAGTCCAGCGGCCTTCACCCACAAGACGAAGGCTACCCACCATGGAACGAACCTGATTGTGTAGGAAAGAGCGAGAGCTGCATTCAAGGAAGACATGATAGCCTTGACGATAAACGCAGACGCGCTCCATCGTCTTCCACGGGCTCTTCGCCTGACAACGCGTATGGCGGAAGGTCGTGAAATCATGATGACCCAGCAGCACTTGCGCAGCGTCGTTCATGGCCTCCGCATCCAGCTCTGGCTTCACATGCCATGCCAGCCCAAGGTCATGGGTCAGCGGTTCAAGGCGGTTTGCGATCTTAAAGCGATAATGGCGGCGGATTGCTGAAAACCGGGCATCAAAGCCCAGACCTGCCTTCTCACAAGCCAGAATGGCAACAGGGTCCGGTTGCGCATGAAAGTTCAGCGCATTCTTCACGGTTTCCGCAGGCCAATCCTTAGCAAGATCCAGATGCGCCACCTGTCCGGTCGCATGCACACCAGAGTCCGTGCGTCCGGCACCACCAATGGTCACTGTCTCCCCCGTGAAAGACTTGATTGCGCGCTCAATAACACCCTGGGCCGTCGGCCCGTTGTCCTGACGCTGCCAGCCAACAAAAGGGCGTCCGTCATAATCAATGGTAATTTTGTAACGCGGCATTCTTGTTCTTTGCAAAGGTTAGGCAAGCAGACTGTAAGCCAGTTTGCAGGGCGTGAGACAGGCATGAACCTGCAGGATATTTCTGAAATTTTGCGCTGTACTATCAGATTTGAATGGGCAAGGCCAGACCTGACGGTAAGCCTAAAAGGAACCTATTCGAACTCTCGAAAAGGTGTGGCATAGGTAACTTCAACCGGCAGGTCTTCTCGTCCTGCTTGCGTAAAAGGCAATGCCATGAAGATTGGCCCAGCATAGGGTCCTTGCACCTTCTTGGCCAGTTCGCTGTCAAAACCAAAGCGGGAGTAGTAATCAGGAGCCCCCAACACCAGAACCAGGTCTTCCCCCAGTCCCTGCAAGTCATCCAATGCTTCCTGAATGAGCTTTGTGCCAACGCCTTTGTTTTGAGAGGATGGATCAACGCAAACCGGTGCAAGACAGCTGATTTTCAGGCGGTGTCCTTCTCCCGTTCCCGTCACACGGGAAAATGCAAGGTGGCCGAGCAGCTTGCCGTCATCGTCTGTCGCAATCCGTTCAAGAACCAGCGCACCACAAGCACGCAGTCGCTCAACCAGACGACCTTCGTTGCTCTGCCCAAAGGCTTTGACGAGCAAAGACAAAATCGCAGGCTCGTCATTCTTTTCAGGCGTACGGAGACCAACTTGATCCTCTCCAATCTGGTGGAACTCAACCATGATGCCTCCGTGCTTCCTGATGTTTCTTAAGAAAAGCCTATCTGATTAAACAGGGTCAGGAAACCGTGTCTCCGGCACTAAGCTTAGAGCCACGTAAAAATTCATCAGCAGACATCGCCTTTTTGCCCGCCCGTTGAACCTGAACCAGCTTGATCGCACCAGAACCGCACGCAATCGTCAGCGTGGTCTCATCAACAACCAGGACCTCTCCAGCAGCGCCTGCACCTTCAGCGACACTGCTGCGCAGGATTTTCACGCGCTCAGGGTTCTTGCCACCCAAATCCATCTCACACCATGCGCCGGGGAATGGAGAAAGGCCGCGAATGTGGTTGTGCACCTGCTCAGCTGGCAAAGACCAGTCAATGCGTGTTTCGCTCTTCTGGATCTTCTTGGCGTAGGTCACGCCCTCTTCAGGTTGAGGTGTAGACCCAAGGCCGCCACGAGACAGAGCAGACAGCGCGCGCATCATCAAATCGCCGCCCAAAGCAGACAGACGGTCATGCAGCTCGCCTGCTGTCATGTCTTCAGTAATCGCAACGGTTTCAGACATGCACACAGGGCCAGTATCTAGCCCTTCTTCCATCTGCATCACCTGAATGCCAGATGCCTTGTCGCCAGCCATGATTGCCCGGTTAATCGGCGCAGCACCGCGCCAGCGTGGAAGCAAAGAGGCATGGCCATTCAGACAGCCGTGCTCAGTGCCTTCTAAAATGGCTTTTGGCAGTAACAGGCCATAAGCCACAACAACAGCCACATCAGCTTCAAACGAGCGGAACCGTTCCTGTTCCTCTTCGCTTTTCAGGGAGGTTGGCGTGAAGACTGGAATGCCAAGGCTTTCAGCAGCTTCATGCACCGGCGTCTTCTTCAGCTCCATACCGCGTCCGGCTTTGCGTGGGGGCTGCGAGTAACAGGCGACCACATCCCAACCTTGCCCGACGATCTCAAAGAGAGTTGGAACGGAGAAATCAGGAGTACCCATAAAGATGACGCGCAATGACATAGCTGACCTGCCTGGCTTTAATTCTTGTGTTCCAGACTTAATGCGTCAGCTGGTAGGGAAGGACAAGGAAAAAACAACAAAAAAAGCGGCTCTCCAAAGAAGGCCGCTTATTCCGCTTGCAGTACTGAGTTGATCAGGCTTGTTTTGCCTGCTTGATCATCTTCTTCACGATCCGGTCACGCTTCAGCCGGGACAGGTAATCGATGAACAGCACACCGTTCAGATGGTCCAGCTCATGCTGAATGCAGGTGGCAAGCAAACCGCCAGCTTCAATTTCCTGCTCCTCGCCTTCAATGTTGAGGAAGGAAACGCACACTTCGCTTGGGCGCTCAACATCCTCATAAACACCAGGGATGGACAGACAACCTTCCTGATAAGTGCTCTTCTCCTCAGATGACCACGTGATCTCTGGGTTGATGAACACCATTGGCTCTTTCTCGACGGAATCGTCTTCTTCGCTCTCGCGCTCTGCAACATCAAGAACGAACATACGCTTTAAAACACCAATCTGACTCGCTGCAAGGCCAATGCCCGGCGCGTCATACATGGTCGCCAGCATATCGTCGGCAAGTTTTCTGATTTCGTCGTTGATGTCTTCAATCGGAGCGCACTTCTCGCGAAGGCAGTTTTCCGGGACAAATTTTATCTCGCGAATCGTCATAATTACTTTTGAAGTTGTTCTCGTTGCAAAGCTGTCTGCTCAACGTGAGGCCAGCTGATAGTGTTGTTTAGGCTTCATATCCTCTTATGAGAACTTTGCCAAGTCGTTGACTATAGGCTTTTGGCTAGCAGCATTTAATGGATACTCCCCATCAATTGAAGGATGTGGGTTGCAGTGCATCCAAGAAAGCTGAGAGGTATCGCGGTCTTGCAAAGTGTTCTATGTTTGTTTCATGGAACAGACAGTCTTCACATACGGTGCATTCACCCTCTCATATATTCAGGCAACCATAGTTACTGGAGGCCTTTTTTTCCTTTTGCTGCTCATCTGGATCATGAGCCTGCGCGCAAAACTGAACAGAGTGCGTGGTACATCGGTGCTGGAGCAAAAGCGGGCAGAGGATACCGAAGCTGCCTTGGCAAATCTGGTGCGCTCTCAGGGTGAAATGACAGGCCGCATGCAAACCATGGCAGAAGTGTTTGGCTCCCGTCAGTCAGATCTCATGCGTGTGGTGAATGATCGTCTGGATGGTCTTGGAAAAACGCTGGGCGCGTCTGTTCTGGAAACTCATCGTCAAACCCACGCTAGCCTCACGGGCCTGCAAGAACGTATGGCACTGCTCGACAAAGCGAATAAAACCATGGGTGAGCTGGCAGGGCAGGTGACTGACCTACAGATGGTTTTGAACGACAAACAAACCCGCGGCGCATTCGGCCAAGGGCGTATGGAGGCAATCATTGATGACGCATTGCCACCAACAAGCTTCTCGTTTCAAAGCACGCTCTCCAATCGCTCCCGGCCTGACTGCCTGATCCATATGCCCACAGGCGCTCCACCGCTGGTGGTGGATGCCAAGTTCCCGTTGGAAGCCTTCGCCGCGATCAAGGATGCCGAAACCAAGCAAGACCTGAAAGAAGCTGCTGCTCGCTTCCGAAAGGACATCTCCAAGCATCTGGAAGACATCGCAGGCAAGTATTTGCTTCCGGGTGAGACGCAGGACACAGCGCTGATGTTCGTCCCCTCCGAAAGCCTTTTTGCGGAGATCCACGAAGGTTTCCCGGACCTGACGCAGAAAGCCCACCGCCTGCGTGTGGTCATCGTATCGCCGTCTCTGCTTGTCCTTGCTGTGCAGGTGATCCAGTCTGTGCTGCGCGATGCCCGCATGCGTGAACAGGCTCACTTCATTCAGGCTGAAGTTGGTAAGCTCCTGCTGGATGTTGGCCGTCTGACGGAGCGTGTCTCCAAACTGCAAAACCACTTTGCACAGACCAACAAGGATCTGGATCAGATCATGATCTCAGGCGACAAAATCGGCAATCGGGCTCGTAAGATCGATGAGATGCAACTGGGCGGCAAAGCAACAGACCACGTCTCATCATCCGCCTCTCAAGCCCCACAAACAACACACCTTGCAGATGATGAGTTGCCATCCCCCTTTCAGTTTGATCGGCGATAAGCAGCTACTCGATCTGTAGAAGATGATCACGCAAGGCCGCCACTGCCGGACGCCTCCAGGCAGCTGAACTCCCAACGATGTAATAGGTGTTCCCCGTCATATGCCGTGCAGGGACTGGCTCGATCAGCGTTCCATCTGCCAGATCTTTCTCAATCAGCAATGAAGGAAGCAAGGCAAGGCCAAGCCCCTGACGTGCCGCCTCCAGAACCATGAAAAAGTGCTCAAAGGAGAGGGAAGTATCTCCAGGCAGGTAGCTTGAAAGCTTGTGTGCCTCCGCCCAGTATTCCCAACTACCAAGCCGCGTGGAATGAATGAGGCGGGGCAGACCCAGAAGGTCTTTTATACTCTCCGGTTTTGCTTCACCCAAAAGGCTTGGATGACAAACCAAAACCATCTCTTCATCACAAATCCGGTGGCTTTCCAGAGCAGGCCAACTGCCACGCCCAACAGTAAGCGCCACATCCACACTGGATGGATCCCAGTTGACCGGATCCTTATGACCAGCTGAAAAGTCGGCTGGAATGGTAACAAGATCAACGCTGATAGCAGGATAGGCCCGCTTAAAGCCTTTGATCCGTTCCATGAACCAGAGATTGGCAAGTGAGGGCAGCGTGCCGATACGCAGCTGACCAGAGACTGAGCCCTTCAGCTCATGCTCAAGATCCTCCACCAGCTTCAACGCGTTCTTTGCCTTCTGGCTCAGCAGCAACCCATCTTGAGTAAGGGCCAGCGTTTTTCCCTGACGGGAAAACAGCACCAACCCCAGCTGCTCTTCCAAATTCTGAATACGGCGGGATACAGCCCCTTGCGTGATGCCAAGCTCCCGTGCAGCGCGGGTAAAGCTCCCATGGCGTGCTGCTGCATCAAAAACAGGAAGAACGGCAAGGATCTGCGAAGTGATCGAAAGACTATGTCGGCTCATACTATGAGTTTAACTCATGTCTATGTGACTGTCATTGACCTATCTATGAGATTTTACGTAGTTTAAAACAACTCCAACATGAGTTTTGGGTATAGAGCCTATTCTAGGTAAGTGGCCCTCAGTGCCCCTATCAGAATACGGATTCTCGTTTGAAAGTAAGGTGAGGCTGAACATGGCGCGTCCATTCCATCTGGCATTTCCGATTGATGATCTGGAACAAACCAAAGCGTTCTACATGGGCGTGCTTGGATGTAAACAGGGCCGTGAACTTGAAGGTAAATGGGTCGATTTTGACCTGTTTGGACACCAGATGTCCGCCCACCTTCGTGAAAAATCACAATTTCCCCTTGGAGTCACTGGTGTTGTTGATGGAGATGCAGTTCCCATTCCTCATTTTGGCGTTGTTTTGCCAATGGATGAATGGAAGACGCTTGCTGATCGACTGAAAACACATGAAACTATAGAATGGTTACTGGAACCGAAAATCAGGTTCGAAGGGCAACCGGGAGAGCAGGGAACTTTTTTCATCAAAGATCCCTCGGGCAATGCTCTCGAATTCAAGGCATTCGCCAGTGACTCTGACATTTTCGCAACCTGAGTAGATCCCCATGGAAATTTTAGAAGCAACACATACAACACAAAATCCTGCCGAATCTGACCGGATCAAAGTAGCGCTCGCACAGATCGCTCCGGTCTGGTTGAAGCGAGAAGAAACACTGAAAAAAGTGGCTGATGCAGTAGAGCTCGCAGGCAAACAGGGCTGTCAGCTTGTCACCTTCGGCGAAGCACTGGTCCCGGGCTATCCGTTCTGGATTGAACGCACCGACGGGGCACGTTTCAACGATCCAAAGCAAAAAGCGATTTACGCGGAATACCTTGAGCAAGGCGTAGTGATTGAAGACGGCCATCTCGATGGCATCTGTGCGATTGCCAAGAAATACAACATCGCTGTGTATCTCGGTGTCATGGAGCGTGCTGCAAACAGAAGTGGTCATAGTCTCTATTGTTCGCTGGTCTACATCGATCAGAACGGTGAGATCGGCTCCTCGCACCGCAAGCTACAACCAACCTTTGAGGAGCGCCTTGCCTGGGCACCGGGCGATGGCAACGGCTTGCGTGTACACCCGCTGGGCCGCTTCACCGTGGGTGGCCTCAACTGCTTCGAAAACTGGATGCCTCTGTCCCGTGCTGCTCTATACGCGCAAGGAGAAGACCTCCATGTCGCAGTGTGGCCGGGCGGGCGACACAACACCGAAGACACAACCCGCTTTGTTGCGAAGGAAAGCAGAAGCTATGTGATCTCAGTCTCTGGCCTCATGCGACCAACGGACTTCCCGGAAGACACGTTGGAACTCGCAAAGATCCTTGAGAACAGCGATGACTTTCTCGCAAACGGTGGTTCCTGCATCTCTGCGCCAGATGGGTCTTGGGTTGTTGAGCCGCAAGTCGGTAGGGAAGTTCTGATTACAGCAGAATTGGACCATGCCGTGGTACGTGGTGAACGCCAGAACTTTGACCCAACGGGTCATTACAGCCGACCAGATGTGACACGCTTGATCGTTGATCGGAAACGTCAACAACTCGCGGATTTCATCGACGCTGAATAAAATTAAGTACTCAGGCAGATTTATTGGGGCAGGGTTTTGATTAGCTTAGGTTTTGTCTCTCAAAAAATTCAGTAAAGTTGAGGGATACGACCAGCTACAGGCACCCCTGCCTCATAGTAAGATCAAGATCTGAAATAACAGAATCTCAAAGCAGGTGGTGCTGACGTGCTTCATTGCCTGAATGATGGACTCTGTTGTTTGCAGCCCCGCCAAACCCGAGTGTGATCTTCGCATCTGCAAGCTGAGTATTGAATTATGGAAATTTTGGAAGCAACGCATTTATCTCACGACCCGTCCGCATCTGACAAAATCAAAGTCGCCCTCGCGCAGATCGCTCCAGTCTGGCTGAAGCGTGAAGCGACCTTGGACAAAGTGATTGATGCGGTAGAGCTTGCTGGCAAGCAGGGCTGCCAGCTTGTTGCATTTGGAGAGACACTGGTGCCGGGCTATCCGTTTTGGATTGAACGCACAGACGGTGCACGCTTCAATGATCCAAAGCAAAAAGCCATGTACGCCAAATGCCTTGATCAAGCCGTGGTGATTGAGGACGGTCATCTGAATGCTGTCTGTGCAGCAGCAAAGAAACACAGCATTTCCGTGTATCTCGGCGTTATGGAGAGGGCAGCAAACAGAAGCGGGCATAGTCTGTACTGCACACTGGTCTACATTGATCAAAACGGAGAGATCGGCTCTGCCCATCGCAAACTGCAGCCAAGCTATGCTGAACGTCTTGCATGGGCACCGGGAGATGGCAACGGCTTGCGTGTCCATCCGCTGGGCCGCTTTACAGTTGGTGGCCTGAACTGCGCTGAAAACTGGATGCCCTTGTCACGCGTCGCCCTCTATGCGCAAGGAGAAGACCTGCACGTGGCCGTCTGGCCGGGTGGCCTGCGGAACACAGAGGATCCAACACGCTTTGTTGCCAAAGAAAGCAGAAGCTACGTGCTGTCAGTCTCAGGGCTGATGCGTGCTACAGACTTTCCAAAGGATACGCCAGAGCTAGCAGAAATACTCCAAAACAGTGGTGAGTTTCTCGCTGATGGTGGGTCCTGTATCGCTGCGCCTGATGGATCATGGGTGGTCGCACCACAGGTTGGCAAAGAACTCCTGATCACAGCAGAACTGGATCACGCCTTGGTGCGGGCAGATCGCCAACTCTTTGACCCGACCGGTCATTACAGCCGACCGGATGTCACACGTCTCGTCGTCGATCGTAAGCGCCAACAGCTTGCTGAATTCGTCGACTCTGAATAAAACAAAACGCAGATTGATATATTACAACGTATTTGTGAGATGAGCCTGCTGGTTCTCAAACAAAAATACGCTCAACAATGGAGTGCCTCATGAACCTGGTCTTATCTCTCAAAAGCTTCAACGAACCTGAGTGGATCGACCGTTTGCAGGCACTTCTTCCCAATCGAAAGATTGAGGGCTGGAACGGCGGCGTCGCTGAGCCCGAAAAAGCAGAATATCTCCTTGCCTGGAAACCAGACCCTGCCGTCTTTTCTGCCCTGCCCAACCTTAAAGTGATCTTCTCATTGGGCGCAGGTGTCGATCATCTGACCTCATTGCCGGAACTCCCCAACCTCCCGTTGGTCCGGATTGTTGACCCAGACCTCACCAGCCGCATGACAGAGTGGGTGGTCTTCCAAACGCTTCTCCACCATCGCCAACATTTAACTTATGCCGCTCAGCAGGAGGCAGGTGTTTGGCATGGACACAGGCAATGGGCAGCAAAGGACGTACGCGTTGGTATTCTGGGGCTTGGTGAGCTGGGGTTGGACTCTGCAAAAGCCCTCAAAGCGCTGGGCTTTAACGTTGCCGGGTGGTCTCGCTCGCCAAAAGATGTAGACGGCATTGAAAGCTTTGCCGGTGAAGACCAGCTTGAGGCGTTCCTTAATCGTACTGACATCCTGATCAATCTGTTGCCCTCAACACCTGCCACGCACAAGCTGGTCAATGCAGAGCGATTGGCCATGTTGTCTCAATCTGGCGCATTAGGAGGGCCTGTCTACATCAACGCCGGACGTGGTGCGACTCAGGATGAAGCTGCGATCAACACAGCTTTGACATCCAGCCAGCTCAAAGGTGCCAGCCTTGACGTGTTCGCGATTGAGCCTCTGGCTGACACAAGTCCTCTCTGGCAGCAGAAAAACTGCATCATCACACCGCATGTCGCAGCTGAAAGCGACCCGCAAGCTCTCTCCGAATATGTTGCTCAGCAAATCAAGGGATTTGAGCGAGGTGAAGCGCTCGAGAACCTAGTTGATTTGGAGGTCGGGTATTAAGTTCACCTGATTCTTGATGAAACCTTAGTTTAGAGTGCCAAATACCGGAAGAAGTTGAGTGCGGAGATCAATCTAAGGTTCAGCTGCGAGGAGTAGCATCAAACACAACTATAACAATTAAGTTGTGACCTGATGCTCTCCATAATCCGAGGTTTGTTCCAGCGAGATCTGGGCAGCGCGACTATTGAATTTAGCCTCATCTCTGGCCTCATCGCTCTGGCGATTCTTGCCATGGTGTCCGCACCAACGCTCAGCAGTGCCTCTTTTATTGCTAAGAATGCTGTATCACAGCCAAACGCAGCCGAGCGTGATCTTCAATTGTGGGAACTGGTGAGGCCAAACAATTAAATTTGTAAATAAATGAATTTTAGCGAGACAAAAATACCAAGTGTTAAGGCCTTCTTTGGAATTACCCTTGCAAAACCATAGCATGGTATTTGTGGGGGAGATCACGACATGATTGCAAATGGACTATTGATCATTTTTCCATTGCTGCTTGCAATCGCTGCATTCTTTGATCTCTTCACAATGACGATCCCGAACAAGCTTAACCTGATTATAGTCGTTGCCTTTGTCAGTTTGGCCTTCTTATTGCAATTGCCCCTAGAACAGGTTGGCATGAGCTTCGCACTCGGCTTCGGTGTGATGGTTGTCGGCTTCGGCCTGTTCGCGCTCGGTGTTATGGGCGGCGGTGATGTGAAGTTCCTCGCTACAATCTCTCTTTGGCTCGGTCTCTCGATGAACATGCTGGACTTTATTTTGCTGACCAGCATTTATGGCGGAGCATTAACGCTGGTTATCCTGGCCTTGCGTAGGGTTCCGTACTTTCCGCAGTTCATGCAGGGGCAGGAATGGCTCTTAAGATTGCATGACAGAAAAGCAGGCGTTCCATACGGGATTGCAATCGCAATTGCGGGGATTCAGGTGTACCCGAAGACCTTCTGGTTTGCTCAAATTCCAACTTTCTGAGCATTTCGCGAGCAAATCATCTTAGTAAAGTATTAATGTTTTGAACTAGTGTGCTTTCACTGGCGCTAACCTATTGCTGTTCATGCATGTTCCTAATTTTGACTCTATGCACATAAGTAAACAATACAAATGTAGTGATGTTACGGAATATTAACTATGTCTTGACAATTTTTGCTCAAATTAGGGTTAACGAATGCTGCTTAGCTAAATCTCTTAGAGGGTGGGTGCCACATGAAGGCCTCCAGATTACTAGTTTTAATTATCGCTTTAAGCGCCGGTGGGTTGGCCGCCTGGCTGAACCTGTCTTCCGGTTCCCGGGAGCAGTCGCCAACCATTGTTGCTCCAGTACAAGAAATTCCATCACTGGATATTCTTGTTGCAGCGCAGGATCTCAAAGTCGGCACATCTCTTACCCAAGGCGATTTAGCTTGGGCTAAATGGCCAGAAGAATCTGTAACTGATGGCGTAATCTTGCGCGGCTCAAGCCCAAATGCAGATGAAGAATTTCTGGGGCAGATTATCAAAGCAGCGATGTTCAGCGGGGAACCAATCCGTGCAGAGCGTCTCATTGATACGGACAAAGGCTTCCTGGCAGCGATCCTCCCAAAAGGAAAACGCGCCGTTGCTGTTCCGGTTGATGCAGTCTCTACCGCAGGTGGTTTCATCCTTCCAGGAGACAAGGTTGACGTGCTGATCAGCATGCAAGCCAAAAAACGCGAAGACGGCTTCATCAGTGAAACGCTCCTCGAGAATATCAAGGTGCTCGCTATCGATACCACGACGGCCTCTGAAAACAGTGAGAAGGCGATGTCTCCAGACCAAACAGCTACACTGGAACTCTTGCCCCACGAAGCTGAGGCTATCGCTCGCGCAACCCAGATGGGAACTCTCTCGCTCTCATTGCGCAGCGCTGCAGATTCCAGAGACGGTTTGAAGCAACCGCCGCGCGTCAAAGGTGGTGTGAAGTTCGTAAAGTACGGGATTGCCTCCCAGTCTGTTAACGGAAATTAGTAGGTAAACTATGGTTTTTCATCGACAAATTAGTCTGGCGAGAAGTTTACCGCAAAAATGCCGCCTCAGCGGAACTCTCATGCAGTTCCTTCTGATCTTTGCTCTAGCGCTTGTCGGACCGCAGATCGCATTCGCTCAGAACAATTATGAAGCCACGGTGGAAGTCACTTCCCAGCATCGCGACCATGTCCGCCAACTGAATGTTGGTAAAGGAAGATCTATCGTCCTCAACACAAACGAGGAAGTTCGCGACGTCCTTGTCTCAAATCCAGATATTGCAGATGCTGTTGTCCGCACCAGAACCCGCGTTTTCGTCTTTGGTAATACAATCGGTCAAGCCTCGCTGGTTTTGTTTGGCAATGGTGGCCGCCAACTGGCATCGTTTAACCTAAATGTACAGCCTGATCCATCCGGATTGGTCGACCTCATCCAACGACTGCTGCCGAACTCCGCGATCAATGCTGACGTCGTCAATCAGAGTGTCGTCCTTTCAGGAACAGCAATCTCCGCCCTTGAAGCACAACAAGCCTACGATATCGCGCTGCAGTTTGTGGGCAACGATAGTAAAAAAATTGTCAATACAATTGCGGTTGCCGAGAAAGATCAGGTCCAGCTTAAAGTAACAGTCGCTGAAGTTGACCGGACGACGATTAAGCAGCTTGGCGTTAACCTCCAAGGCTCACTCAAAATTGGTGCTCTTGATGTCAATTTCAATACGTCGCCTGCTTATAACATCAACCCTTCTGTCGTAAATGCAGGATCCCTGGCAGGTAAGTTAGGGTTCGATGGCGGTACGCTTAATCCCACGATCAAAGCGCTCGAGCGTGAAGGGGTAATGAGAACACTGGCGGAGCCAACACTTGTAGCGGTCTCTGGCGAAAACGCTAGCTTCCTCGCCGGTGGTGAGTTCCCGATCCCGGTTGCTTACGAAGACAATAAAGTAAGTCTTGAATTTAAACCTTTTGGTGTTGGGTTGGATTTCACTCCTGTCGTTCTTTCAGAAGGACGCATCAAGCTGCGTGTAAAAACCGAAGTCAGTGAGTTAAGTTCTGAGGGCGCTGTAAGTATCGCAGGTGCTATTGCCGTTTCTGCACTTAAAGTTCGCCGAGCGGAGTCTACACTCGAGCTCCCTTCTGGAGGAACCTTGGTTATGGCAGGTCTCCTGAAGCAGAATTATGGGCAGGAGATTGACGGGATACCTGGCTTAAAGAATATCCCAATTCTCGGTACCATGTTTAAGAGCCGCGATTATATCAATCGCCAAACTGAACTTGTAATTTTTGTGACGCCTTATGTTGTGAGACCAATCGCGCGATCTCAAGTTGCGCGACCTGATGATAATTTTGCAGCACCAAGTGATCAATCTACAATCTTTCTAAACCAATTAAGCCGGATTTACAGGGGAACAGACGCTCCTGTGAAAGGGAATTATCACGGCAAAATTGGCTACATTTACGAGTGAGGACAAGTGAAATGAATACCCTACTGTCACCCACTTTGAAATGTGTACGCAAATTGAGAGAAGCTTCAGTAGTGCTCGGTGCTGTTGCTATGCTTGGAGCATGTCAGTCACAACCATCATATGTTGAACATCAGTCGATTGCAGACTTTGACTATCGGAAAAGACATCCGATTGTCATTACAGAGGCGCCTGAAAATTTTGATATTCCCGTAGCTGGGGAGATGCGCAATTTGAACGGGTCCATGAAAACGGCAGTTGCTGCTTTTGGTAAACAAGCAGACATCGATGGGAATGGATTTGTTGAGGTTTTAGTTCCGTCAGGTTCTGGGAATGAAGCAGCAGCAAAAGCTATTTCTCCTCAGATTCGCACCGCATTGAAAAAAGGCGGAGTAGCCGCAGATCATATTGTTATGAGGAGCTACGCTGTGTCTGACATGGGTGCATCAGCACCAGTCCGTCTTTCATTTATGCGTGTGAAAGGGATTGTGCGTGATTGCGGTAATTGGCCTGATGCGATGATAAGCAATCATCAAAACACAGACTATCACAACTTCGGGTGTGCTACTCAGGCAAACCTCGCTGCGATGGTCGATAATCCGACAGATCTGTTGCGACCACGCCCCTTGGGACCGAATGATCCCTCGAGAACCAATGAGATTTTGGCAAACAACCGATCTGGAGACCTGACTGCAGGTCAGTATGGAGCTGGTGTTGGCACAAACGTATCATCCGTGGCGCAGAACTAGTGGGATAAACTATGAGCGATTTAGCGCAGTTCGATTCAGATGCCTCATCACGGCAAGAAACGACGAGTCAGCTTTCAACTTCTGACTTTCAGTTTGTAAATATTCCGCGAATTTCTGTTCAGGCATTTTGCGTGGATTCGAGAACATCAGAGACGATCCAGAATGCGAGCTTAGATCGCCGGATGTCGAAGACGCATACGATGGTGCGACAAGGTGGTATTCCCGCAGCTGTAGAAACATTTGAAAGTGCCGCTACACCTAACTTCTTGATCGTCGAATCGTTGTCTAATCCAAAAGAGATGATCGCTGAGTTAGATCGACTGGCTGAGTACTGCGATGCTGGGACTAATGTTCTTGTGATTGGGCGCATAAATGATGTCAACTTGTACAGAACGCTCATTAGCAGGGGAGTCGGTGAGTACATTGTCGGACCAGTTGATATCCCTCAATTGATAAATACCATTGGTCAATTTTATGCAAATACTGACGCGGAACCCTTCGGTCGAACTGTGGCTGTGATCGGTGCTAAAGGTGGATGTGGTGCATCGTCAGTTGCTCATAACCTGTCTTGGTCAATTGCGAAAACACTCGATAACGATGTTGCTATTGCTGATTTGGATTTGCCATTTGGAACAGCAGGTTTAGATTTTAATCAAGACCCATTACAAGGTATATTAGAAGCAATTGCATCTCCTGAGCGGCTTGATGACACGCTACTGGATCGCCTTCTTGCAAAGTGTAATGACCGTCTCAGATTGTTAGCAGCACCAGCTACGCTTGATCAAACCTACGATTTTGATACTGAGAAGTTTGATCAAGTTATTGAGGTCATGCAGAAAGGAACGCCGACTGTCGTTCTTGACTTGCCGCACACGTGGAACAGCTGGGTACGGCATATCCTTGCACATGTAGACGAAGTCTTGATTGTAGCTGAGCCTGATTTAGCAAATCTTCGAAATGCAAAGAATCTAGTAGATAGCATTGGTCAACTCCGACCAAATGACACAAAACCATACTTGGTTTTGAACAAGGTTGGCATTCCGAAACGACCTGAAATTAAGCCTGATGAGTTTAGTAGCGCTTTAGATGTGGTTTCTTTAGCGGTAATGCCGTTTGAGCCTGCATTGTTTGGGACTGCATCTAACAACGGTCAGATGATTGCAGAGTTTGATAGCAAACACGCTGTTGCGGGTTTGTTTGAAGAGATTGCGGCCAAGGTCACAGGCAAGGCTGAGACGTATACAAAAAGCAAGTCACTCATCGCATCTCTTATTAAAAAAGTCCGCAAATAGTCCTCTGGTTGATTTTGTGCTGATTTCAAAGGCGGAAGAATATGTTTGGTAGACGTGGCAACGGTGAATTTGGAAACAAAAATCCAAAGTCTGCTCCAGTAAATCCTGCGATACAGAAACAGGCAACAAAGCCTGCTGTCCAGGACACACCAAGCACTGCAAAACCTAAGTCGTCTGGCGCCGAAGTTCAGCAGGAAAAGCCCAAAGAAACTGCTCCTGAAACACAACGAACTCAGGAGTACTACGCAACCAAGGCATCGATTTTCAATGCATTGGTGGAGGCAATCGATCTTTCGCAATTGAGCCGGTTGGATCAAGAAGATGCACGTGACGAGATCCGGGATGTCGTCAACGACATCATTGCCCTCAAAAACCTCGTCATGTCGATTTCTGAGCAAGAAGATTTGCTTGAAGATATTTGTAACGATGTGTTGGGCTACGGACCACTTGAGCCGCTATTAGCCCGTGATGACATTGCCGATATCATGGTGAATGGGGCGAACACCATCTACATCGAAACTGCTGGCATGGTGGAGCAAACAAACATCCAGTTTCGCGATAATCGTCAGCTGATGAACATTTGCCAGCGGATTGTGTCTCAGGTTGGTCGTCGTGTAGATGAAGCCAGCCCGATATGTGATGCACGCCTTCCTGATGGCTCTCGCGTAAACGTGATTGCCCCACCGCTGTCATTGGACGGACCAGCGCTGACAATTCGTAAGTTTAAGAAAGACAAGCTTACACTCGACCAGCTGGTGAATTTTGGTTCGATTTCGCCTGAAGGCGCTGAGATCTTGGAAATCATTGGCCGGGTCCAATGTAACACGGTTATTTCGGGTGGTACGGGCTCAGGCAAAACCACGCTTTTGAACTGCTTAACGCGCTATATCGATAGCACGGAGCGCATTATCACTTGTGAAGACAGTGCCGAACTCCAACTTCAGCAGCCACATGTCGTCAGATTGGAAACCAGACCTCCAAATCTGGAAGGTGAGGGTGAGATCACAATGCGTGATCTTGTAAAAAACTGTCTGCGTATGCGCCCTGAGCGGATCATTGTCGGTGAGGTGCGTGGCCCAGAGGTCTTTGACTTGCTTCAGGCAATGAACACCGGTCACGATGGCTCAATGGGTACGATTCACTCCAACTCCCCACGTGAGTGCTTGAAGCGTATTGAATCCATGATTGCTCTTGGGGGGTTCTCTCTTCCATCTAAAACAGTACGCGAGATCATTGTTGGCTCTATTGATGTAATTGTTCAGGCTGCACGTTTGAGAGATGGCTCCCGTCGTATCACCCATATCACTGAGGTTGTAGGAATGGAGGGTGATGTCATCACGACACAAGATCTCTTCACCTATGACATCACAGGAGAAGACGCGAATGGCAAAATCATAGGCCAGCATCGCTCTACCGGCATAGGACGTCCGCTCTTCTGGGAAAGAGCAAGATACTTCAACGAGGAAGAGCGGCTAGCCCGCGCGCTGGATGCTTCAGATGTTTCTGGAGGATTACATGGCTGACTTGGATAACTTCTTAGCCTCTCCGCTCGCTGATTATCTGATTACAGCCTTGATTATGGTGAGTGTCATTGGTGTCACTTTCACACTATTGATGCCGTTGTTTTCTAAAGATAAATTAGGAAAGCGAAAAGAAGGCCTTGTTAATAGTAGTAATTCTGTGGCTGGGAGAAGTGCCAAAAGAGTAGATACAACTGCGAGGCGGAAATCAGTACAAGATCAACTTAAGACGATGGAGGCGGCTCAGGCAGCAAAGAAAAAAAGTGCTGATAAACCAATTTTTGCAGATTGGATTGGGCAAGCTGGTCTAACTTGGTCAAAACCTAAGTTTTACGTAATTTCAGTTGGTTGTGGTCTTTCTATCTTTCTTATCAGCGTATTGCTTGGTCAACCGATCTGGATTTCGTTTGCGCTACTTTTTGTTGGCATCTTCGGTTTACCGCGACTTTATGTTTCTAGAAAGCGAAAGAAACGTTTCAGTAAATTTCTTGATGAGTTTCCAAACGCAGTAGATATCATTGTGCGCGGTATTAAATCAGGAATGCCGCTTGGAGACTGCATGCAAATTGCTGCAACAGAATCCAAAGATCCAGTCGGAGCTGAGTTTGCTCACGTGCTCGACAAAATGCATATGGGCATGCCGTTGGCGGAAGCAATACACTATATTCCCAAAAGAGTACCACTTCAGGAAACAAACTTTCTTGCAATCGTCATTACAATTCAAGCTCAAGCTGGCGGTAGTCTTTCTGAAGCACTCGGTAACTTATCAAAAACACTTCGTCAACGCAAAGAAATGAAGGGTAAGATTAAAGCCGTTAGTCAGGAAGCGAAAACTTCTGCTGCAATTATCGGCTCACTTCCATTTCTTGTGACACTAATGCTTTCAGCGGTAGCGCCAGACTATATTGGTTTGCTCATTGAAACCGAAATTGGCCTAATTCTAGTTGGTATTGGTTTGTTTTGGATGTCGTTAGGTATACTGGTGATGCGCAAGATGATTGACTTCAAAATATAGGTCCTTGGTATGTTTTTAGCTGATCTTGGAAACAGTAATGTTTTTGTCGTTATCCTTACTCTTTTAGCAGTATCGGGTACTATCTACGCATTACTTATGCCGCTGTTCGATCGTGACGAGTTGAAAAGTAGAATGAAGTCAGTCGCTCTTGAGCGTGAGCAAATCCGTGCACGCGAAAGAAGTAGACTCGCAAATCAGAAAGAGAATGAGCGTGTTTCTCTCCGGAGTAGTCCGAAAGAGAGTGTGCGTGAGTTTGTTGATAAATATAACTTAAAAAATCTTTTGGCTAGTGAAAGCTTGATTAGAAAACTGAAAATGGCGGGATATAGGGGGGCCTCACCTTTATATACTTATTTGTTTCTGCAAATTATTTTACCGATTGGATTTTTTGCGTTTACATTTTTCTATCTGGAAGTCGTTCTCAAGATTGAGACTTCAATCGCTGGGGTCCTTTTGATATCATTATTGGTCGCAGCTATTGGTTTTGTTGGTCCAGGCGTTTTTGTGCAGAACCAAATAGCAAAAAGGCAAGAATCTATAAGATTGGCTTGGCCAGACGCAATGGACCTAATGCTGATCTGCATTGAATCTGGAATGTCAATCGAGGCAGCATTTAAAAAAGTTGCTGAAGAAGTTGGTACTCAGTCAGCAGCTCTTGCAGAAGAACTGGTATTGGCGACTGCTGAATTATCATTTTTAGATGAACGCAGGAGTGCCTATCTGAACCTTGCAGAGCGAACCGGCCTTGATGGTGTTAAGGACGTTGTTGTTGCTCTGATGCAGGCAGAAAAGTATGGAACTCCTATCGGATTTGCATTGAGAGTGCTTTCAGATGAAAACCGACAGGCGAGAATGCAAGAAGCTGAACGAAAGGCTGCTGCGCTTCCACCGCGTTTAACGGTACCAATGATGATGTTTTTCATGCCAGTGTTGTTTATTGTAATTATCGCACCGGCTGCAATTCAGGTCATGCAAACTTTCTAACCCATCACGCCTTGCCCAGCATGGTCTTCAAGTATGCCACATTCTCGGCGGCTTGGCGTGGGTCTATATCGGATTGGGCGACGCGAACGGCTTCGTCAAACCGGCCTTGCAGTCCAAGGGTCAGAGCAAGGTTTTGGCGAACCTGACTGCCAGCTTTGCCGGTATCCAGTGCTGTTCGTAAAGTCGTCTCTGCGTTGCGCAGATCGCCTCCCAGCAGGTAGGACATTCCCAGGTTATTCAAAACAGTTGGCTCATTTGGTGAAAGCTTCAGCGCTTGCTGGTAGGTTGAGCGTGCTTGTTTTGTCTCACCGAGTTGATCCAGAATAGCCGCCTTTGCAGAAAGCATCTTCCAGTTTGGCTGTGCTGGGTCGAACGCATTGTCAATGACATTGAGCGCTTCCTGCAACTTGCCGTTTTCAGCTAGCACTTTGCCATAGCTTGCCGCAATCGTGTTGTTATCAGCATTAGCGATGACACCACGTCGTAAAATTGCTTCTGCTTGTTGGCCCTGGCCATCAATTCTCAAAGCTGCTGCAAAGTTCAGGATCGTCCGTGGATTTTTCTGATCTTTGGCATAAGCACCGCCCCAATAGGCGAGGGCTTTTTGCATCTCTTGTGAGCCAGGTTTAAGCTGCTGGTTCTGTGAGATAGATGCCTGAGCGCGTGGTTTGTTGGTTGCGCAGCCGGAAAGTGCAAGCCCACAAACCAGCAACAGCGAGACAGCTGTTGCACTTCTTAAAATGCCAGAAGACATCTTAGTTGTGTGTGTGCGGTCAAATACGGCCATAGAACCCTCAACAACGAAGCAATTCAAATATTGTTTGAAAATCTAATATTATCCCTAATTTCTGGTTAATTTAGTGCAGGTGCACCCACTGTTGGGCGGGGGAGCAGCAAGCTGAATGTCTTGCGCAGAACCAGTAACGCCGTTAGGTTGCCACAACGCTGCCCGTATAGGACAGAACACAAATTTCAAACATCTCATCAATGGAGCTCCCGGTGCACGGACCGTTAATTTCTGCCGATAAAACAGTAAATCCAATCCCGGTCGTAGCGCTCTCTGCCAGTGAGTTAGAAGCGTATCTTGATGCCGCGGGTTCCATGGTGAAATCTTGGGCGAAAGCGCAGGAGTTTACAGCTGCTTTTGGGGAGACTCTGGCAGTTCCAAATGAAGCAGGCAATATTGCAACCGTGCTGTTTGGATATGGTGAAAGCCAGAGAGATGCTTTGGAAACAGGCGCTGCTCTTAATAAAAAGCTCCCAGCTGGTGCGTTTGAACTTGCAAAAGGCTTTGAAGATCCAGCTGGTATCGCTCTCGGGTTCTCACTCGCAGCCTACCGTTTTGATGCTTATAAGAAAGTCCCTGCATCAAAGTCTCAGCTCGTCATCAGCGAGCCGGGCATTTTGGAAGAGCTAGCACCAATTATCGCTGGTGCGCACCTGGCAAAAGATCTCATCAATACGCCCGCGAATGATATGGGTCCGGAAGAACTTGCCGCAGCAGCTTGCCAGCTATTTGAAGATCATGGCGGATCTTCAAAGGTCATCATGGGCGATGTTCTGGAGAACGAGTTCCCGCTTGTGCATGCCGTCGGCAACGGCAGTGACAGGGCACCGCGCCTGATTGATGCGACTTGGGGCAAAGAGACTGATCCGAAAATCACCTTGGTCGGCAAAGGGGTGATCTTCGACAGTGGCGGTTTGGACGTAAAGCCAGCAGCAGGCATGATCCTTATGAAGAAGGATATGGGCGGCGCGGCAAATGTTCTTGGCTTGGCAGCAATGATCATGAAAGCCGAGCTGCCAATGCGCTTGCGCGTGATTATTCCTGCCGTTGAAAATGCGATCTCGGGCCGCTCCTTCCGCCCTTCTGACATTTTCACAAGCCGTAAAGGTCTTTCTGTAGAGATCGGAAATACAGATGCTGAAGGACGCTTGGTTCTGGCAGATGCACTTGCACTGGCTGATGAAGAGAGCCCGGAGCTGATTGTTGATATGGCAACACTGACAGGTGCAGCCCGTGTCGCGCTGGGGCCTGATTTGCCGCCGTACTATACTGACGATGAAGACTTGGCCGAAACCATCGCTGTTCACAGTGAAGCCGTGAATGATCCTTTGTGGCGCCTGCCACTCTGGAAGCCATATAAGAAATACATCACCTCCAAAACAGCTGATCTGGCAAACATCAACACAAGCGGAGCAGGCTTTGCAGGCTCAATCACTGCAGCTTTGTTCCTTCAAAGATTCGTTGAAAACGCGGGAAGCTGGGTACATCTTGATATCTACGGTTGGACCCCAATTGAGAAAGATTTCAGAACCCATGGCGGAGAAGCCCAGGCAATTCGGGCACTTTTTGACATGTTGAAGACCCGATTTGCCTAAGCAAAGTGCAGATTGCGCTGTCAAAATTACTTAATACCTCAATCTGGTAAGGGTCCCGAAATGATTTGCAGGCTAGGTTTTAGCCTGCAATAGGGATTAGGACGATAAAATATGCCCGTAGAGATCCGCCCGTCGCAGGCGCTTAAGCTATGGCATGATGTAGTGTTGGAATTGGTGCGCGCAGCAGATCAGGATTTGACTGCTCGCCAAATGTCTATTCTTTTAACTGTATATCTTGAGCCTCCACCACATACCGTGCGCGGACTTGCGCAAAAACTAGGGGTAACCAAGCCTGCAATTACGCGCGCATTGGATACACTTGGAACAAACAAGCTGCTTTCCAGAAAGCGTGATGAAAATGACCGCCGCAATGTCGTTGTCACACGCACAGTTGCTGGGGCGCTGTATCTGGAACAGCTTGGTGATCTGGTCTCAGAAAAAGCTCAGGACCTTTCGCGTTGATCGAAAGGCGGAACCAAGACATTATCACTCCGCTATGCCATTTTGATTGGAGGGGCCTCATATGACTGCTCAACTTGACCGCCGTTTACATCCGGTAAGGCCAGACCTGGCTTCCACTGACTATCGCGGTCAGGTGCAATCTGAGCGTTTTGTGGAAGGGACTGACTACTCTGTCAAAGCAGATAAGATTGAGCTACGTGCTCGGCCAGATGTTGCATGCGGAATCGATACTGAACTGAATTTTGGCGAAACCTTTCGTGTATTCGAGACAACACAAGAAGGCTGGTCTTGGGGACAGTTGCAAACAGACGGATATGTCGGCTGGTTGCCGACAAACGTGCTGGGGCCTGTTGAGCAAACAACTCACAGAGTGATTGCCCTGCGCACCTATCGCTACCCGGAAGCCGAAATGAAACGCCCAGCTCTGGGGCAGGTCTCCATGGGAGCACTGGTAAGCGTTGTGGGATATGAGACCACGCGCGGGCTGGAGTTTGCACAGCTTGCCGATGGCTCGTTTATGGTCAAAAAACACTTGGTAGAGCAGACTGATAAAGCGGCCGACTGGGTGAAAGCAGCAGAAGCGATGGTCGGAACGCCATATCTTTGGGGGGGACGCTCTACTCTGGGGCTGGATTGCTCCGGCTTGATCCAACTTGCGCTCCAGACGGGCGGTGTAAATGCCCCACGTGACGCGGATATGCAGGAAGCCATGCTGGGTGAGCAACTCGACCTCTCCAGCGGCCTGCCAACTTTGCAGCGCGGCGACTTGATGTTCTGGAAGGGGCATGTGGGCGTTATGTCTGATTCTGAGACCTTGCTGCATGCCAACGGTCACACAATGACGGTCGCTTATGAAGGGCTTCAGGCAGCTCTTAAACGCATTGGCGAGAACGAATTTGGCCAGCTCACCTCTGTGAAGAGACTAAGTTGAACCGGTGTTTACCCGCGCTTAACCATAAAGCACATTATCGGCATATCTGACCCGTCAATTCGCGCAAATTAGGTTTTCGTTCACTAAAATAATCGCACAAATAACTAGTAAAATTTAACAGTTATTCGGTGGGGTTTGCCGTGTTTTGGAAGCTGCAAAAACAGGTCTCTGACCGTTCGTCAAAAATTGCCTCTGTCGCAATCTCTACTGCGATGATCGCAGGCATCTCTGCTACGTCAATCACACCCGCCTCTGCGGATGTTGAGGTGGTCGCCGATCAGGCAAAAGTCTTCCGTCTCGAGGAGCCAGCCGAAACCATCATTCTTGGAAATCCAAGCATTGCAGATGTGACAGTGCACGACCGCGTGACAATCGTAATCACGGGCAAATCCTATGGCACAACCAATCTGGTTGTCCTGAACGATGCCTCTGAGCCCGTTGTCGAAGAGCTGATCACCGTGACAGCAGAAATGGCCGGCTACGTCGCCATCCAACGCAATAGCAACCGCTTCACCTACTCCTGCAACCCCGACTGCCACGAAGTCCTGCGTCTGGGTGACAATAAGAAAAAGATTGAGGATGTCGCCGCCACCATCAGTGTTCGCAATGAATTGGCGCAAGACGGAACCGTGGCAGGTAACGGTCAATAGCAGGTAGGCTCTCATGCAATTCTTGTCACACAAAGAGACAGCTAAAGAATATCGGCGCACTACCCAAAAGTCACTGCTGAGTTTCTTTTCAGATTTTCGTGGTGTGACGGCGATTGAATTTGCGCTTATCGCTCCGGTTCTATTTGGGATCCTATTAGCAATTATGGAACTCGGCCTCTCGATGCTGGTTGAGGTCTTATTAGATAATGCTGTTGCTGAAGCTGCGAGGCAGATCAGAACAGGTCAAGTTCACTTTGCTCAAGAGAATGGCGACTACAATAAAACTAAGTTTAAGAATGTTATTTTGGAAAATGGGACTGGCTTGCTGAAAGCGGTTGAAGACAAAATCTTCATTGATGTGGAAGCGTTTGACGACTTTGGTGACATACGTGATTACAAACCATTGGTAAAGGATGGCGCAGTTGTCATGGAACAGAAGTGGGATCCAGGGCAAGCCAGCGACGTTGTTATCGTTCAAGTTGTCTGCTCGTGGCCAATGATAAGCTCAAGAATGGTTGGAATTTTTGGTCAGGCAGAAGATGGAAGCCGAATTCTTGTTGCAACAGAAATTTTTAGAAACGAACCTTTCTAATAAATAGGGTCGGCCAAGTTCATGAATTATCGCAAAAACATCAAATGGCTCTATTCCAATAAAGATGGTGTGGCGTCAATTGAGTTTGCAATTTTATTACCGATGTTAGCATTTCTCTTTCTCGGTATGGTCGAGCTAACAACGGCTGTTTCTTATGATCGACGTGTTAGTAAAGCTGGGGCTGCAATTGCGGATCTTATCGCGCGCTCAGATGATGTCACAGATGGGATGGCTGACATCAACAGGGCTATCGATCATCAGATGGCCCCGTTTGAGGATGTCGATATCGAAATCAAAATTGGAATGATCCTAATTAGGAATAATCGACCTCAAGTTGTTTGGAGTTGGGAGAATAGCAAAAGCGAACCGCCTTGGCCTCAAGGTAGCGAGCCTGATGGTATTTCATTTTCAAACAAGATGCTGATTAATGGGCGATATTACGTCGTCTCAACATCGCAGTTTGAATACAAGTTCCTATTAGGGGCAGCATTGAACAATTTGTATAAACTGGTGTCTAAACCAAGTGCAGATGACAGCGAGAAGTTTGTGTCAATTTCTTTAAGCGATAGCTTCATACTTCTCCCTAGAAGGGTCTCCTGTGTAGAGTATGATGACCATTGCGCAAACTGGCCGCCGTCATAATAACAACTACGTAAGATTTAGTGCTGTAATCTAAATATTGATGTGTCATAACTTCGCAGATCGCCAAAAACTGCTGTTTTGTGATCTTTACCGATAGATTTGTTAGCTCAAATGTTGAATAAGCGCCCCAAGCTTGGCGAAGAATTTAACGCACATATCGCTGAACAGTCACAGAGCTGCGATAGTATGGCTGAGACCTCCCCTCAAGAGCCCTATCGCAACACTCTTGAGCTCGGGCTGGTGCGGTATGTGGAAAATGAAAAGAGGCTATCAATGGCTACCAATCGGACCTATGACCAAATCCAGGTCGGAGATTCCGTCACTCGCTCCCGCATCTGTACAGCAAACGATCTTTACGTTTTTGCGCACGCGTCTGGCAACATCAATCCACTGCATCTGCCAAACGCGCAGTGGGAAGGCATTGAGAAGAAAGATGGCCCGTCCGCACCGTTCATGTGGGGCGCTACTCTGATCTCAGCCGTCGTCGGCAACTACCTCCCAGGTCCTGGCTGTGTGTACCGCGATCAGACACTTTCTTTCCATAACAAGGTGAAAGTGGATCAGGTTCTCGACGTCACTGTAACCGTTCTGGAAAAACTGCCAGATAACATCATCCGCCTTGCAACAAGTGTGAAGGTTGACGATGGCACTCTGGTTGCTGAAGGTGAAGCTCGGGTAGAAGCACCAACAAAATCAATTTCTTACGATGCAGAAGAGCTGCCAGGCCTGCTGATGAAGCGCCACCAGCACTTTGATCGTCTCGTTGCAACTGCTGCTCAGCTGCCAGCGATCCCGACTTCTGTTGTGTGTCCAGACGATGCAAACTCCCTCGGTGGTGCAGTCATGGCCGCTCAGGCTGGTCTGATCATCCCGATCCTGTGTGGTCCTGAAAAACGCATTCAGGCTGCTGCTGAAAAAATCGGTGCAGACATCTCCGGTTACGAGTTGATCGACACACCTGATGAAGGTTCTGCGGCTGCTAAAGCTGTTGCGCTGGTTCATGAAGGCCGCGTGCGGTCCGTTATGAAGGGTCACCTTCACACAGATGACCTGCTGCGCCACGTTGTGAAGCGCGAAGGTGGTCTGCGCACCAAGCGTCGCCTGTCACATGCGTTCGTAATGGATGTTCCGGGTCGCGAAACCCCGCTCATCGTCTCTGATGCTGCAATCAACATTGCACCAGACCTGATGTCAAAAGTTGATATCACTCAGAACGCAATCGACGTTGCTCGTGCTATCGGTATTGAGCCTCCAAAAGTCGGCATCCTGTCCGCTCTTGAAACCGTAAACCCGGCGATCCCATCCACCATCGATGCAGCTGTGCTGTCCAAGATGGCTGAGCGTGGTCAGATCAAAGGCGGTATCGTTGACGGTCCTCTGGCGATGGATAACGCGATTGATCTTGAAGCTGCTCGTACCAAAGGCATCGAATCCGTTGTTGCAGGTCGTGCAGAAGTGCTGATCGTGCCAAATCTCGAAGCTGGCAACATGGTCGTGAAAGAGCTGACCTTCCTTGCTCATGCAGAAACAGCTGGCCTCGTAACCGGTGCACGCGTGCCAATCATCCTCACCAGCCGCGCTGACAACGATCGTGCGCGTCTCGTTTCTTGTGCTTTGGCATCCATGTACGACTACTACCTGCGCAACGGCGCTGCGTATGTTGGTGAACAGGATCTGGCAGAAGCCGCAGAGTAATTTCGGGATAGCTGAGAAAACAATAATGACAATCGAAACAATCCTTGTACTGAATGCTGGGTCTTCCTCCATCAAATTCCAGTTGTTCAAAGGCGAAGAAAGTGTGCTTTCCGGCCAGATCGACGGTTTGGGAGCATCCGCTTGGGTTAAAGGCAAATCCGCTGAAGGCGCAACGATCATGGATCGTGCGCTCTCAGAAGAAGAAGCACAGAACCACAACACGGCTCTGCAGGTTATTCTTGCTCTGCTGAAAGAGTTCGATCCGAACCTTGAAGTTGACGCTATTGGTCACCGTGTGGTTCACGGCTCTTCCAAATACTCTGCACCTGTGCTGGTTACTGAAGAAGTTGCGGCGGAACTTGAAACATTCAACCCGCTTGCGCCTCTGCATAACCCACACAACCTTGCAGGTATTGCTGGCTCCAAAGCGGCATTCCCGGGCAAGCCGAACGTTGCGTGTTTTGACACCGCGTTCCATCGCACGCAGGAATTCAAGAACGAAGCCTACGCGATCCCGACCAAATACTACGACGAAGGCATTCGTCGCTATGGTATGCACGGCCAGTCCTTCCACTTTATCGCGGAAGAGCTGCACAACGTGGCGCCAGAAGTGGCAGATGGCAAAGTTGTCGTCGCTCACCTCGGCAACGGCGCATCCATGTGCGCGATCGAAAATGGCAAATCTGTAACCACCACCATGGGCTTTACTCCGGTTGATGGTTTGGCAATGGGCACACGTTCCGGTCTGATTGATCCGGGTGTCATCTTCTATTTGATGGAAGAAAAAGGCATGTCCGTGAAAGAAGTCGCGAACCTGCTGAACAAGGAATCCGGCATGAAGGGTCTTTCCGGCATCTCGCAGGATATGCGTGATCTGGAAAATTCAGATAGCCCTGATGCAAAACGCGCACTCGACTATTACGACAACCGCATCAAGCGCGAGCTGGGTGCTCTGGTTGCTGTCATGGGTGGTCTGGACGCAATCGTCTTCACTGGTGGCATCGGCGAGAATTCCTCTCAAACCCGCGCTGGTGTTTGTAAGGGCCTTGAGTTCCTCGGTGTAGAAATCGACGAAGAAGCCAACAAGGCGCGCGCGAAGGAAGCAATCACAATTTCCAAAGCATCTTCCAAGGTTAAGGTCATGGCGATCCCAACCAACGAAGAAGCCATGATTGCTCGTCAGACCCGAGCGATTTGCGAGTCGTAATCGACCTAAAAGTGGTGTTGATCACAGCGTTTAAGTCGCACTTTTCTTAAAGGAGAAGTGCGGCTTCTTTTTTGTTTGCCTATACGTACAAGAGCAGACGGGATAGTTGCACAAACATATTTGCATAGGTTGAATTATCAAAATAAGTTATATATTGAGGCGTGCATCTCTATTATATATAGCTTCAATAAACACTGGCATTCCTATGATCATCGCTGCAACTACATTAGCGCTACCAGCCTCTTTGCAGGCTGCTGAGCTGCGTCTGGTGGAATACCATCAAAGAAATTTAGCCTACATCATTGTACCTCGGACAGATAAGAAATTGCCTGCACTTGTGCTGTTTCATGACTGGGCAGGATTAACCGAAGAAGCGATCCTGCAAGCTGCGAAAATCGCAGAACAAGGCTATGCAGTGTTCCTTCCTGATCTGTTTGGCGGCAAGGCCCCACAGTCAAAAGAAGAAGCCCAGCCACTGGTTGAAGCGATCCTGGAAACGGACCATCAGCAAGAGCTTATGGCAAATGTCCATTCAGGTTTGCAGGTGCTGGAAAATGTTGAAGAAGTAGAGCCAGTGGACGTCTCCATTTCTGGTCTTGGTATTGGTGAGCAAGTTGCCAGTTACATCTCAAAAAGTGATATGACGCCCGCGCTGCCAATGCTCACCTATGCATAAGTCAGTGCACCCTCCTGGTGTCATTTTGTAATCCCACGCATTGCATCCCGTATGCTGAGGCAATACTACTGGGCCAACTCAATCTTTACATCTGAAGGAGGGGCTTATGTCCTCACCGGTCACTGCTGTCGTGTTTGATATTGGCAATGTCTTGATCTCTTGGGATCCGGAGAACCTGTATAAGGACCTGATCCCGGACGCATCAGAGCGCCAGTTCTTCCTTGATGAAGTATGCCCCTACGACTGGAATCTGGAGCAAGACAGAGGGCGCCCTTGGGGAGATGCCATCGCCGAACGGCTTGCCAAATTTCCTCAGTACGAAGAGTGGATCAAAGCCTATTACGAACGCTGGGAAGAAATGCTGGCCGGTGCGATCGAGGCCAATGTTGCGCTCCTTAAAGAACTCAAGGATAAGGGCATCTCTCTGTACGCCATCACCAACTTCTCTACTGAGAAGTTCGAGGATGCCAAACGCCTGTTCCCATTCCTTGCGGACAGCTTCATCGATACCGTGATCTCTGGCGATGAGAAGCTCCTGAAGCCGGATGCTGCCATCTACAACGTGCTGCTGGAAAGAAACCAGCTTGAGGCATCTAACCTCGTCTTCATTGATGACACACTGAAGAATGTTGAAGCCGCCCAGGGCATCGGCATGAAGGCACTGCATTTTTCTGAGGCAGACAAACTCCGCTCAGACTTGAAGCAACTCGGCCTGCCACTTTAAGATCAATGGTGTCTTCCCGGGCGAAGCGTAGCGGAGACCCGGGATCCAGAGCACCTTGCTTAGACATTAGCGAATGTTGCGCCAGATCCCGCATCATATGCGGGATGACGGCGGCGGACTGAGATAAAGAGCATCTGACTTTCGCCTACAAAACTTATCCCCCTTGCTCAAAACGCAGACATACTGAATCCCGTGCCCACGCAATCGGGCAGGAGTGGACCGTCCATTCCGCGGCGTGGGTGGGGTTGGGCTGCCGGCATGAGGTAACGTATCGTGTCGGGAGGTCCGGTGAAGCGCCATACCCTTTTGAGGCCACAGTGGTATAGGGAGTTTGGGGTCGTTCCGGAGGGCGTCCGGTGGTGACAAGAAATTGTCGATGACAGGGAAACCTGTCAGTGACATGGGAACGTGTCATTGACACGGGGACGTGTCATTCACGTCTGTCCGAGAGGGAGCCCGCGTGTTCATGATAAAAGGCCCGGGCGAGGCGAACAGCTGATGCCGAAGAAACATATCTAACAAGTAGCGCAGGCAAAGCCTGTTCGCCTTGCTCCACCCGTTTAACGGGATCCTCAAACACAAACACCGCCGGGATGATCCAGCGGTGATATTCGTGCTTGTCAGTCTGAGCGGGTTGAAACGCTAGACCTTATGCCCGCAGTGACCTTCTTCAAAAGCCCAGATGCCAAGGCCTTCGCCTTCTTCAAGAATGGAGTAGGCGACGTGGATGTCGACATTTGCGGGAATATCTACGCTGAACAGCGGTGGATCAGCGTCAATGTCCTCGCATGTACAGCCAAGCTTTTCCAGCTTGGACCATTGCTTGGAGAATTCTTCTGGCTGTGTCGTCTCTTCCACCATGATCCGGTAGGTGGAATGGCCCGATGCCTTATCGACCCTGTCAAAAACAAGCTGCCCTTTTTGCCGGTTGGCAAGCAACTCGTCACCATTGGCAACGCCGCAAGCAAAGAAGGGTGTGTTTTCAAGCTTATAGCGATTGCCACCGAGCGAGCGTACCCACACAGTTTCACTCTCAATGCCGTGCCAGTCATGTGGATCCAGCTGGAAGACAAGTTTGTGCAGATTGCTGTTCTTATTCATGGGGCCTCACAAATTCTAAGCGCAATATACTCATGCGTTCCAGCGAAGCAACAAGCATCTTGAGGTAATGTGTTCATAGCCTAACAGAGCCGGTTTTTAGGTTAAGAGGCACGTTTAAACACGTGGAACCCGCTCCGGTTAGTCAAGAAAAAAGCCGAAGCAATCGCCCCGGCTTTAATTGATCAGATCTGATCTAAAACTTAGTCGCGCAGAAGATCGTTCACAGAGGTCTTTGCACGGGTCTGTGCATCAACGCGCTTCACGATAACCGCACAGCCCAGGTTCGGACCTGGAGTGCCGTCTGGAAGCGGTTTGCCTGGCATGGAGCCCGGAACAACAACGGAGTACGCAGGAACTTCACCGTAGAAGATTTCACCGGTCGTGCGGTCGACGATTTTGGTCGTTGCGGAGATGAACACGCCCATGGAAAGCACGGCACCTTCACGAACAACAACGCCTTCAACAACTTCAGAACGAGCACCGATGAAGCAGTTGTCTTCAATGATAACCGGACCAGCCTGAAGTGGTTCAAGAACACCACCAATGCCAACGCCGCCGGAAAGGTGAACGTTTTTACCAATCTGAGCACATGAACCAACAGTCACCCAGGTGTCAACCATTGTGCCTTCGTCAACGAATGCACCAAGGTTTACGAAGGAAGGCATCAAAACAGCGGACTTGCCGATGAATGCACTGCGACGAACAATGGAACCTGGAACAGCGCGGAAGCCAGCTTCTTCAAAGTCGATCGCGCCCCAGCCATCAAACTTGGAAGGAACTTTATCCCACCAAGGAGCCTCGTCTGGACCGCCTTTGATGATCTGCATTGGGTTCAGGCGGAAAGAAAGCAGAACAGCTTTCTTGGCCCACTGATTAACAACCCAGTCGCCAGAGGATTTTTCCGCAACGCGCAGCTTGCCGTGATCCATAAGGTTCAGTGCGGTGTTTACTGCATCACGCACGTCACCTGTGGTGTCAGTGCTGATGTTGTCACGGTCATCAAATGCAGCGTTGATGGTGGCCTCAAGGGCCGCAAGATCAATCTGGCTCATTGGCGGCAGACTCTCATAATTAATGGGTTTCGAATTAGAGCTACCGAGGGGTACGCAAGCCCCAACCAGAAGTCAATACTCTCAGACTTCCGGTTGTCTCATGTATCAATTTAGGTTGCTTCATGTGCCTTGAATGGCTGCTGGGATTGTTCCATCAGCCATTTGTGGAAGGAAGATACCGGACGGGTCAAAGGACGGTTCGCATTACGTACAAACCAATAGCCACTTTCCAGTGAAAGGCGCGGCCAGTCCGGAACCACCAGATGACCTGCAGCCACTTCCTGTTCCACAAAGCGGGTATCAATCGCAATCGCACCCATGCCTGCAACAGCAGCCTGAATAGCCATGTTCCGGCTTTCAAACATCGCACCAGAGGTCTGATCCGGATGAGGCAGGCCAGTGCCATTCAACCAACGCGGCCAGTCTTCACGTCTGGAGGAGGTATGCAGCAATTTCAGCTTATCAAGCAGCTTGATGTCAGGGTTCGGATCGCCGTTACTCAACTGAGGAGCAAACGCAACGACCAGATCTTCCTGCCAAAGTTGATGCCGTTCAACATGCGGCCAGGCCCCATCCCCCAATCGGATTGCGCAATCATAGGACTCTCGGTCAAGGTCCACGACGCGCATACTCGTCGAGATCAGCAGCTCAATATCCGGATGCTTATCCTGAAAGTCCGGCAACCGCGGAATAAGCCAGCGTGTTGCAACTGTAGAAAGGGTAGAAATGCGCAACTCAGTCCGGCTTCTGCGCCGGAAGGCTTCAACAGCGTGCTCGATTTGGTCAAACGAGTTGCCAAGATTGGAGGACAGGCGCTGCCCTTCTTCAGTCAGGGCAAGTCCGCGGCCATCACGAATAACCAGCGCGGCGCCAAGCTCATTTTCCAATGATCGGAGCAGGTGCGTCAGGGCTGATGGTGTAACGCCAAGATCCTCTGCGGCACGAGCTGCTCGGCCGTGTTTGGCCAACAGTGAAAATGCGTGTAGCGCGCGCAGTGAAACCATGACGAATGCCCTTCCTTATGAGTTCTTGAATTAATCTCAATAAAGGGAAAAAAGGCATTCGTCTAGACGATCGTGATATTTTTTCTCTTTGCGCCTTATTATGCGCAAAAATTGCAATTTTTAGCCGAAACTGCCCCTACAGGAGTTTGAGATGCGAAACCGGGGCACCTTCGTGTTTTGATGGAATAGCTCTAATTCTTGAGTTCCCCTAGGATATTATAGAGGAAACCGTCCAGATGATCGGTCACGAAATCCACGTGAGGCTCGCTGCCGCTCGAAAGCTCCCAATCTTCGCGGAAAACCTCACGTGTTCCGTCCGGAATGACAAGAACAGTGCGCATGCCAAGAGAGTTTGGAACAACCAGATTGCGTGAAAGGTCCTCAAACATGGCTGCTTTCTGCGGAAGAATGCCGTTTTTCTCCAAAAAACGCTGATAGGTTGCTTCAGCAGGTTTTGGAACTAAATCGGCCTCCATAATCCCGAAGATGTCTTCGAAGTGCTGTGTGATACCCAGACGATTGGCAACAGATTCCGCGTGTTTCCGCGTTCCATTCGTCAGGATATAGCACTTGCCCGGCAGTTGGTTGATCGCATCTGCAAGCTGAGGATTTGGGTCCAGCACAGAGTGGTCAATGTCATGCACGTACTCAAGGAACTCATCGGGCTCAATGTGATGTTCAAGCATCAAACCACGAAGCGTGGTTCCATACTCTTTGTAATAGGAGATCTGTAACTCTCTCGCCTGCTCAGCCGGTTTTCCGGTGAGCTTTTGTACAAACTCAGACATCCGCTGATCGATTTGATCGAACAGATTTGAATGGTGAGGGTAGAGAGTATTGTCCAGATCGAAAACCCAGCTTTCAACGCTGGCAAATGGGGAATTGGTCATGCTTATCCGTTCAGTTATCAGCTATGCCGATAAGTGTTGTTTGATACCAAGCAAAACAGGAAAGAATAAGGATAGCAAGAGAGGCGAGCGTCTTTCGCCTCCCTGCATCAATTATCAAGGTACGATCAGAGTACCAGCACCATGGTCGGTGAAGAGTTCCAGAAGAACGGCGTGGGCGACTTTTCCGTCAACAATAACAACGCCTTCAACACCCTGTTCAAGGGCTTCGAGACAGGTCTCAACCTTCGGAATCATGCCGCCGGAGATTGTGCCATCCTCAATAAGAGCCCGGGCTCCGGCACGGGTCAGCTGCTTGATAAGCTTGCCGTCTTTGTCCAGAACACCCGGAACATCGGTAAGGAACAGCAAGCGTTTGGCGTTCAAAGAGCCCGCAATCGCACCAGCAAAGGTATCTGCATTGATGTTGTAAGTCGCACCATCACGACCCGGCGCAACAGGAGCAACAACAGGAATGAGGTCACGTTCAAGGATCAGCTCAAGCACCTTGGCGTTGACTGCTTCGGGCTCGCCAACAAACCCAAGGTCCAGAACCTCTTCGATCTTGGAATCCGGATCACGGTGCTTGCGGTGCAATTTACGTGCAGTGACCATGTCACCGTCTTTGCCACAAAGACCAACAGCACGTCCACCTTCGCGGTTGATGTCTGCCACAATGCCTTTGTTGATGGAGCCGGCCAGCACCATTTCGACAACCTCAACGGTCGCCTGATCCGTCACACGAAGGCCGCCTTTAAACTCGCTCTTGATGTTGAGACGATCAAGCATCGAACCAATCTGAGGACCACCACCGTGAACAACAACCGGATGAACACCAGACTGGCGCAACAGAGTGATATCTCGGGCAAAGGCGCGGGAAAGGGAGGCATCTCCCATGGCATTGCCGCCGTATTTTACAACAACACGTCGGTCATCATAGCGCTGCATATAAGGGAGAGCTTGGGCAATGACGTGCGCACGATTACTGGATTCCGAGAAACTCATAGCGATTTGTACACCTGGAGAAGACAAAGGACTGATACGCAAATCACACGGACTGCGTGTGAAGTATATAGCCGCATTATGAACACGTCACAAATGTTCAGTCATCCCCACCTGCGTGGATTTACTCAAGTAATCGAGGAAATTGTCTAATGCCTCTCGCGCAAATAATCTGCAAAACCGTCTTCACCCGCTGGAGGGGAGAACAAAAAGCCCTGAGCATTGGTGCAGCCGCTGCTTTCCAGCAAGTGCATCTGCTCTTCCGTCTCAACACCTTCAGCCGTCACTTCCATGTCTAGCAAATGAGCCAGTTCAATCAGATGAGCGCAAGCGGTGCTGTGAACAGTAGAGGTTGGCACTCCAGATAGGAAACTGCGGTCGATCTTGATCCGGTCAACAGGGCAATCCAACAAGTGCTTCATAGAGGCAAAGCCAGTGCCGAAGTCATCAAAGGCCACGGAGATACCTATCTCCTGCAGCTTCCGCATGTTCTCCATAGCATGTGGTGCTCTGTCCAGATCAATCCGTTCTGTAACTTCAAGCTCTAAGAAATGCCCGGGGGTGCCAGTGTCCTGTAAAATCTTTTGAATGCGGGAGACGATGTATTGATCAACAAACATCCTGCCGCAAATGTTCACGGAGATCTTGAAACTAGGATCAACAAGATTACTCCATCCACTGCGTGCTTTGCAGGCCTCGCGTATAACCCAGTAACCAACGTCTTTACCAAGGCAACTGCGGCACAGGGTTGTGATGAATCGGGAAGGGGGCAACAAACCACTCTCCGGGTGCTCCCATCTGATCAGAGCCTCAGCCCCAACGAGCTTGCGATCTGTCACACGGACGATTGGCTGATAATGCAGCACGAATTCATCACGGAGGTAGGCAGAAATCAGTGAACGCTCCAGTGCGGTAGGCCCAAGCTGGCGTGCTTTGTACCACTTCTTCAAATTCAGCCCTGCCAACAGCAGCGTTGGTAGTGCATGAATGAAACGCCAAACATAGGTCAACGCATTGGTAATGGTATGCTCAGGTACAAGAGCCCAATGATGACGGAGGGACGGAGTTGCACACATACATCACCCCCTTTGACTGATTTTAGCACTGTGATTGTAATCTTGTTTGTCTTTTCCAGACATTCGACGACCTCCCCTTCGACGACGGTCTGTCTATATTCGGGGGGTAAATTGACCCAAGGTCAAGAAGAGGTTAAGGCGGGCTGGGGAAAAGGCAGCAAAACGTGAGAACAAGGGGAATTTTGGAAATTGCAGGATGGACAAGGGATGTTGGATATGTCTGCGGGGCCGCGATCCAAAAGAGGAAGGCGCAGGAAAATATGAGCCCTGCACCTGCAATTGATTAGCCGTAACTGACCAGCTGCGCGATCTCTGCGCGCAATTCATCCAGACCGTTGCCTTTTTCTGAAGAGGTGGCAATGACTTCCGGGTGTGCAGCAGGACGTTTCGCGAGTACTTTCAGCGTCTCATCTTTCATACGCTGCAGTTGCCCTGGCTTCAGTTTATCTGCCTTGGTGAGCACAACCTGATAAGGCACAGCGGACTTGTCCAGAATCGCCATGGCATCAAGATCGTTCTTTTTGATGCCGTGGCGTGAGTCGATCAAAGAGAACACACGGCGCAAGGTGCTTCGACCGCGTAGGTAGTCAAAAATAAGTGATGTCCACGCATCGACCATGCCTTTTGGTGCTTCGGCGTACCCGTAGCCCGGCATATCGACAATCTTGAGGATGGAGTGCTCTGCTCCAAAGAAGTTCAGCATCTGGGTCCGGCCAGGTGTGTTGGATGTACGAGCCAACGTTTTCTTACCGGTGAGCTTGTTGATCAGGCTGGACTTACCAACGTTGGAACGACCGGCAAACGCGATCTCGATACCATCCAGCTCAGGAAGCTGATGCATCTCTTTCACACTGGTAATAAAATCCCAAGGACGCGCAAACAGAAGGCGTCCCGCCTCCAGTTGTTCTGCTGAATATTCTTTTTCTGAGCTCATGCCCTGCCTTTTAACCTGCAATCTCGCTTTGGTCGAGTGCTGTTTTCCAAAGCGCAGCCTTAATGTTTGCTACGGTGAAGCTTCACCACAAAAGGTGCTAACCCCAAACAAAAAACGCGACCCTAAGGCCGCGTTTTCAAAGTCTTCTTCAAAGAGGAAAGCTTACTTGCTTTCTTCCTTAGGCTTACGCTTGAATGTGCTCTTCAGGTTGTCAAACAGCTCAAGCTTCACGCCCTGACGACGCATGATGATTCCCTGCTGTGCAACGGAAAGAGTGTTGTTCCATGCCCAGTAGATCACGAGACCAGCTGGGAAAGTTGCCAGCATGAAGGTGAACAGAACAGGCATCCAGTTGAAGATCATCTGCTGTGCAGGCTCAGCTGGCGCTGGGTTCATCTTCATCTGCAGGAACATGGTTACACCCATGATCAGAGGCCAAACACCAATCATCAGGAAGCTTGGCGGATCCCAAGGGATCAGACCGAACAGGTTGAAGATTGTGGTTGGGTCTGGAGCAGAAAGATCCTGAATCCATCCGAAGAATGGCGCATGACGCATCTCGATGGTAACGAACAGAACCTTATAGAGGGAGAAGAAGACAGGGATCTGAATAACCATCGGCAAACACCCTGCCAACGGATTGATCTTTTCCTTCTTATACAGCTCCATCATGGCTTGCTGCTGTTTCTGCTTGTCGTCCTTGAACTTCTCGCGGATCTCAGTCATCTGCGGCTGCACGAGCTTCATTTTACTCATGGAGACGTAGGACTTGTTTGCCAGCGGGAAGAACAGGGCCTTCACAATAACGGTCACAAGCAGGATAGCGACACCGAAGTTGCCAACCAGAGAATAGAGCCAGTCAATTGCCCAGAACATCGGCTTGGTCAGGAAGTAGAACCAACCCCAGTCGATCATGAGATCGAAGCTTTCGATGTTGTAGGATGCCTGATAGCCTTCGATCAGCTTGGTAACTTTTGCACCTGCATAAAGCAGAGATGAGCTGGTGATTTTAGTACCATCAGCGATCTGAACTGCATCGCCAAGGTAGTCACTCTGGAAGTTCTGAGTGCGGGCGTTGTAGGAGAAGTTTGGCTGGAACTCAGTGCCCGGAGTTGGGATCAGTGTTGCAGCCCAGTACTTATCAGTAAAGCCGAGCCAACCCGTGTTAGCGCGACCTGGGCGAACGCTTCCGTCCTCAATCAGGTCAGAATAGTTGATTTCCTGGAGGCCTTCTTCGCCGATAACGCCGATAAGACCTTCATGCAGTACAAAGAAGCCAGCGGTTTCTGGTTCGCCGTTACGCGCAATCAACCCATAAGGATAAAGCTGAACGTTCTGGCCAGTGCTGTTCTGCACTTCCTGGTCAACTGTGAACATGTAGTTCTCGTCGACGGAGAAAGTGCGCTTGAATACCAGTCCTTCGCCATTGTCCCAGCTCAAAACGATAGGGGAAGACGGCGTCAGGTTACCAGAAGTCTCTGCAGTCCAGACAGTTTCAGCATTCGGAAGCTTAACCTGTGCACCTGGATCTGCAACCCAGCCATGCTCAGCGTAGTATGGCTCTGGGCTGCCTTTTGGCGAGAACAGAACAACAGTTTCACTGTCCTTAGCCTGTGTCTGACGGTAGTCATTCAGGCGAAGGTCATCCAGCTTCGCGCCTTTCAGATTGACAGAGCCGGAGAGGCTAGGGGTGTCAATGGTCAGGCGAGGAGATGCAGCCAGTGCTTGTGCGCGACTGACGAATGATTGCGCAGCGGTCCCGCTATCGGTGCCTGGCGCAGCCACTTGACCGGATGCACCTTCAGGCAGTGCAACGGGTGAGCTGGAACCGGCTTGTTGTGCATCGTCTGCCAGCTGCGCCTGTTGCGCTTCCTGCTGAGCTTCTAACTGTGGTCCGGCAATAAAATATTGCCAGCCCAATAGCACAACCAGCGACAGCACGATCGCTACGATCATATTGCGATTATCGTTCATCGACTGGATCACTCATTTTCAAAAGGGTGGAATAATTGGTCATCACTGGTCAATTGGCCTCAACTTTATCATGTGGAGGTTTAGAATTTGCCAGCGAATTCGGTTTTGATCGGATAGGGCGAGGTTTACGAGGCTTGAACGCATTTCTTACACTACCTTTGAGGTCTTTCAAAAGCTCCTCGAAAGGTTGTGAGAGCGCTGCTCTCCTGCCAACTAAAACATAGTCGGCGCCTATCTGGGCAATATCCAAATCAAGGGAGGCAACAGCGGCCCGAAGTCGGCGCTTTATTCGACTGCGCTCAACAGAGTTTCCGGTTTTCTTGGTGACCGTGTAACCCATTCGAGGGTCGCCATCACTGCGGGTTTTAGCCGCTTGAAGCACAAAAGCACGCCGAGCTATCCTTCCGCCTTTTGCGACGGTAAGAAACTCGGAGCGCTTTTTGAGTGTTTTCATGTTTTTGCGGCGGAACTTTTGTTCAATGGATATGAAGTGAATGCCGCCGCGCAACGTCGCGATTAAGCGCTAAGACGCTTACGGCCTTTAGCACGACGACGTGCCAGAACCTGGCGGCCATTTTTAGTTGCCATACGTGCCCGGAAGCCGTGGCGACGCTTGCGAACAAGGTTGCTCGGTTGGAAAGTACGCTTCATTTTATTACCCTAGCAGAGCCGTTGGCTCCAACTTAAACGTTAATTTGGATTGTGCGTCTTCTCCCCGAAGTCACCGCGACTTTATTCAAGTTACAGGACTTTGCGCAGGGGATCCGCACTCCTATTCGTCGGCGCTTATATTAGTGTGCGTGCTTCAAGTCAATAATTGCTGTGCCGGAATCTACGATATCCTGACTCTTTATTGCCTCACAGCCTCGTGTAGAGCTGTTACCCCTCATTCAAAACAGAGTGAAACTACGGGTAACGCACGAACCTGTGATAACACCGGAGGTCTTTCTGATTGTATGAAAATTGTAAGACATCAATTTGTTAGGCGGTTGAGCCTGCAAAAAACATAGTAACCTATTCAGTCTAGACTGGGCAAGAACACTGAGGTTTCGGTTCTTTTCAGGTCTGAACGTTGAAACCATCTAAGGAAAAGCACATGGGAATCACGGAACACAATGATAACAAGTCGCCAGCCGAGGGAGCTTTGGGCTTCGTCAAACGCTGGGGACTACTCTTTGTTATCCTTGCCGTGTCCGCCTATGGCATCTCTCAAGGCTGGCATCAGCAAATCACAATCAGCAACCTGATCAAAAATCAGCAACTGCTTTCAGGTTATCTGGCCGAATACCCAATCCTGACCCCGCTGATCTATTTCGTCGTGTACACAATTGCTGTTGCGCTGTCTTTCCCGGGTGCATCCCTGCTTACAATCGCAGGCGGCTTTTTGTTCGGATGGTTCTTCGGTGGTTTGCTCACCGTTCTCGCAGCAACAATTGGTGCCTCACTGTTGTTCATCGCTGCAAAAACGTCTGTTGGTGCAACGCTCAAAGCAAGAGCAGGACCGTTCCTTGATAAAATGTCAGAGGGTTTCCGTAAGAACGCGTTCAGCTACCTTCTCTTTCTGCGTCTTACCCCAGTGTTTCCGTTCTGGCTCGTCAACATAGCACCTGCGTTGTTCCATGTTCCGTTAAGCACATATCTGATCGCAACATTCGTCGGTATCATTCCAGGCACTTTCGCCTATGCCTTCGTTGGGGCTGGTCTGGATAGCGTGATCCTGGCGCAAGAGCAGGCAAATCCGGGTTGTTCGGCTGCTGGTACATGTGAAGTGGAGATTTCCGCACTCATTACGCCTGAGCTGATTTGGGCATTTGCGGCGCTAGGTTTGGTGGCGCTCATTCCGCCGATTGTTCAGCGTTTTCGCGGTAAATAAATCTCAGACCAGATCAATTTCGAAATGACGGATTTTTTCGATGACAAATAACAATAATGCAAAAACATTGACCCCGGATATCTGTGTTATTGGCGCTGGCTCGGGCGGCCTCTCAGTCGCAGCAGCAGCAGCAGCCTTTGGCGTGGATGTTGTCCTGATTGAAAAGGGTAAGATGGGCGGTGACTGTCTGAATTATGGCTGCGTCCCATCCAAAGCAATTATTGCAGCTGGTAAAGCCGCCGCTACCTTTCGGACCTCAGAAAAGTTTGGCGTTGGCGCTCAAGAGCCTGAGATTGATTTCTCTAAGGTGAATGATCACGTTCATGATGTGATCGCCACCATAGCTCCACATGACTCTGTTGAGCGCTTCGAAGGTTTGGGTGTGCACGTCATCCAAGGTGCAGGTGAGTTTACTTCCGTAGATACCGTCAAAGTCGGTGAGCAGATAATTAAAGCACGCCGCTTTGTCATTGCTACGGGCTCCAGCGCTGCGGTCCCTCCGATCCCTGGTATTGAAAACACACCGTACCTGACAAATGAAAACCTGTTTGAACTGAAAGAGCGCCCAGAGCACTTGATCATTATTGGTGCAGGGCCAATTGGCATGGAAATGGCACAGGCTCACCGTCGTCTGGGAAGCCGTGTCACAGTCATCGAAGCATTGCGTCCATTGGCAGTAACCGATCCTGCCCATGCTGCTCAAGTCATCGAAAAGATGGAATCCGAAGGTGTTGAGATTCTTGCAAACACCAAGGTCAACAGCGTTGAACGCACTGACATTGGTGTAAAAGTCTCTATCAAAGTTGATGATGAAGCCGAAGGAACCGTTGAAGGCACGCATCTCCTGATCGCGGCAGGTCGTGCCCCGAACGTCTCTTCTCTTGGTTTGGAAGCCGCTGGCATTGAGTATAGCCGCAAAGGCATCAAAGCAGATGACGGGCTGCGCACCACAAACCGTAAAGTTTATGCGATCGGTGATGTCGCCGGTGGAGCGCAGTTTACACATGCCGCAGGAGCGCACGCATCACTCGTCATTCGTTCAATCCTGTTCCGCATGCCAGTCAACCACAACAACATAACAATGCCAGCGGTGACCTACACTGAGCCTGAGATTGGGCAGGTTGGTCTTTCAGAGCAGCAAGCACGCGAACAGCTGGGCGATAAGCTCAAAGTTCTGACAGCAGAGTTCTCCGGAAATGATAGGGCGCTGGCTGAAGGCAAAGGCAAAGGTCAGGTTAAGCTCCTGACCAACGGAAAAGGGCAGCTCGTTGGTGCGTCCATTGTAGGCCCAGGTGCTGGTGAGCAGATTGGTCTGCTAGCTCTGATGATCTCTCAAAAATTGAAGGTCGGTGCTCTCTTGGGCGTGGTCTTCCCGTACCCGACACTAAATGAAGCAATTCGCAGAGCTGCACTTACGTATTATGCGGATGCCCCTAAAAATCCATGGCTCCGCAGAATTCTGGCGCTTCTGAGAAAGTTCGGATGACGCAGTTGTGATCAGCTGTGAGAGAAGTGTGTTGCTTGGCACACGTCATCTGCTAAAAATGAGTAAGGCATAGCGCGTAACAACAAATTGCGCTGCACGATCATTGTGTACCAACTCATCAGGTAGGTGGATGGCTCAAAATAATGGGAGAGTGGCCTCTGAAACAGAGGTCACACCGAAAAAGCTGAACTCGGATGAAACTCCGAAAGACAGACACCGCAAGATATTTGGCGGTGGAATGGGCCTCTCTGGCAAACTTTTGCTGCTGACAATCTTGTTTGTCATGCTCAGTGAAGTTCTTATTTTTGTCCCTTCAATTGCAAATTATCGAAACACTTGGCTGCGTGACCGCTTGGCAGTTGGTGGTGTTGCCGCAACTTTGTTGTCAGAAAGTGAGACACTGTCTCCGCAAGTCCAGCAAAAACTGCTTGAGGCAACGGGCGCTCAGGCGATTTCACTTGCCGTTGGAGAGCGCCGTAATTTGATCGCTATGGAGAGTTCAGAAATGAACATCACCAAGACGATTGATATGACACAGGATTCCCCATGGGATGCGATTGGGTGTAGCCTTCAGTTTCTGACTGGAACGCGAACCGGCCAGATCCGCGTCATCGGCGATATTGATATGCGCTCAGGCGGCAGAGTGGATATGGTCTTCCCAGCATCTTTGCTGCGAGACGATTTGCAGAAATATGCTCTGAACATTCTGCAGTTATCTCTCCTCATCTCATGCCTGACAGCCGCGCTTGTTTATCTGTCCATTCGGTCATTGCTGCTGCGTCCTTTGCAACGGCTCACTGGCTCTATGATGCGGTTTGCTGAATCTCCTGAAAATGCGCGGGAGATTATCAAGCCAAGCGGACGTGCGGATGAGCTGGGTGAGGCTGAAATTCAATTGCAATCCATGCAGAAGTCTCTGAACCAGACATTGAACCAGCAACGCCGTATGGCAGCGTTGGGACTAGCTGTTTCCAAGATCAACCATGATATGCGGAATTTGCTCGCGTCAGCACAGCTGTTCCTTGAGCGACTGGAGCTACTGCCGGACCCGACCGTACAACGTGTTGCACCCAAGATCCTTGCAACGCTGGACCGGGCGGCCAGCTACACCAGTGCAGTGTTGTCCTACGGTAAGGCTCAGGAGGCTGCTCCAGAGCTGCGTGTCATCCGCCTTGCATCGGTTCTACGCGATGTGGAGGAGGTTCTTGGCCTGTCCAGATACGCTGATGGCATAGAGATGCATGTCAGCGTACCGGAGACGCAGGAGCTGGAAGCAGATCCTGAACAAATATTCCGCGTATTGCTCAACCTCTGCCGGAACTCGGTGCAAGCGATGGAAGCGTCCAAAGGCGCGTCTGGTGTTGTTTGCAGGATTGAGATCCATTCAGAGGTTAAAGACGACATGCTGTCTATCTATGTCTCTGATACGGGACCAGGTATTCCTGCAAAAGCTCAGGAGGGATTGTTCAAAGCCTTCCAGACATCCGGCAAAGTTGGCGGAACAGGATTGGGTCTGGCGATTGCAGCAGAGATCGTTGTGGCGCACGGAGGTAAGATCACATTGGAGAAAGAGGTGACGACCGGGGCTTGTTTCAAAATCCAGCTGCCATACCGGCATGGGGCACAAGCGACTGAAAAAATTACGAGACTATTCCCAGCTGACAGCAGCAAGGGCTAATCTCTGGAAAAGCTGTACTGTGCAAGTGCAGCTTTTCTCACGTTTAGGCTGCAATGCCCTACGTCTTTGTTCTGATAGTCAGAAATTGTTATCCCCAAAACGCAAAATCACTTTAAAAAACTTCTCTAAAGCGCTTGCCAAGGTCCAGTAAGGCGGCTACATAGACCCCCGTTCCGCAGGGAACGCGGCCTGCACCGGTAGCTCAGCTGGATAGAGCACCAGACTACGAATCTGGGGGTCGGGGGTTCGAATCCTCCCCGGTGCGCCATTTACTCTTCTCTAAAGAGTAGGTGGCTTAGATAGCACTAGGCCGATACATAATTCTTGTTCGCAAGAAACAGCGCACCGGTAGCTCAGCTGGATAGAGCACCAGACTACGAATCTGGGGGTCGGGGGTTCGAATCCTCCCCGGTGCGCCAATTTTCTCTCCCTTAAAATTTAGCTGTTTCATCTGATAGATGAATTGTGCTTATTAAACTCTTTGAGCATTCAATTGCTTGAAGCGAGAGTTTCTTCTTCGCTCTGCCCTTGTGGAAGATTTTCCAACAAAAACCTGATGATGTTTTCGCCCATCACAGCTGCGATCTGTTTTTCTGTGAAGCCCTTTTTCAAAAGTTCCTGTGTCAGAACCGCATATTCAGATGTATCGAAGGCAGTCGTAACAGAACCATCGAAGTCAGATCCCAGCGCCACATGGTCGATACCGGCAATTGAAACAGCATAATCAATTGAAGCTGCAACGCCCTTTGGGCTGATGTCGCAAGCTGCTGCATCCCAAAAACCGATACCAATCAACCCGCCTTTTGCTGAAATCTTCCTGACTTGATCATCTGTGAGATTGCGAGGCGTGTCACAAATCCCCTTCACGCCTGTGTGAGAAACGACGATCGGTCGTGTCGCCATTGCCAGCACATCTTCAACCACCGCTGGAGAGGAGTGAGCAACGTCAACAATCATCTCCTTCTTCTCCATAAGCCGCACCACGTCCTTGCCAAAGTCCGTGAGGCCTGCCTTGGATTGGCCATGGAGAGAACCACCCAGTTTATTGTCGAAGAAGTGTTGGAGGCCCATCAACCTTAAGCCGCCCTCATAAAGCCGATCCACGTTCTTGATATCACCATCCAGTGCATGCCCACCTTCTGTGCCTAAGACCCCGGCAATGATTGTGGAGCCTTGGGCTCTGGCTGTCAGGACAGCTTTCAGTTGTTCTCTATTATGGACAACAGTAATTTCGTCTGGATGCTTCTGCTCTAGATCGTAAAGGCGCTGCGCTTGCAACAGCGCACGCTCCGAAAGCTTATTCAGTGCGCTAGAAGGCCAGCTTTGCAGCCAACCAAGCAAAGTGATGTTGTCAAAGGCCTCAGCTGAGTTCTTCTTGTAGTTTTGTCCACGGGGGGACTTGGTGACGCTGGTGAAGATTTGTACACCAACATTACCCTTTTTGAAGCGCGGCAGGTCTGAATGACCGATCGACGATTCCTGCGATATGTTCCGGTCCCAAAGCAAAACATCATTGTGAAGGTCCGCAATGCGTAGCTTATCGTGTAAAGCCTGTGCATCTGCACTGATGGGATAGGAAGCGTGTTCGACAACGTGATTTTGGGATTGATCAACATACTGGGCAACGTAGCCAGATCGAATGATACCGTATCCAGCTGCCGCAATAATCACAACGGCACCTAAACCAACCTTTAAATAAGAGATACCCATAATACACGCCCAATACGTTTGTAGTCACCGACCCAGAAATATTGGTTTACCTTAAGGTAAATCGCATGTTTGTCCAGATACTCTAGCCGAGAGATGCTCCCGTTCCAGTGCAGGCGTGTTGCGTACCTCCTTGTAGGCAGACAACACTTCTGGGTAATATGAGAGCTAATTTCATCGGTTCTATAATCAGTTCAAGGCGAAAGGCGTTATCATGAATGCTCAGCAACTGGTCGAGACCATTCGCTCGCGTACATCTGCATCTCTTAAGCTCATGAAAGCTCCCGGGCCGAATAGAGAAGAGATGAAGCTGATAATTGAGGCCGCTGCAGCTGCTCCTGATCACGGGCATCTACATCCATTCCGAATTTTGGAGATCCCGACAGACGCACGCAATGATCTGGGAGATCTGTTTGTAAAAGCCGTTGAAGAAATAAAAGATGACCCAACCGAAGAAGCGCTTACCCGTGCAAGGGAAAAAGCGCATAAAGGGCCTGTGCTTCTGGTTTTGATCGGATGTTTTCACGGTTCTGATGAGACCCGTATTCCCCAATATGAGCAAATGCTCTCAGCGGGGACAGCTTTGCAAAACATGGTGCTTGTAGCTCACGCAATGGGGTATGCATCCCGGATTACCAGTGGTGACAGTGCGCGTTCCTCTGCCTTCCATAAAGGATTGGGTCTCTCAGAAAACGAGGAATTCCTGTGCTTTATCTCTCTTGGCAAGGTTGATGAAGCAAGACCTGCCAAAGGTAGACAAGAAGCCCAGGAAATTCACTCAACGTGGGTGCCGGAATAACGCGCTTACTTCGCTTTTGGGCGGAACGCCACAATTACATCTGGGTCCGTTTCAATGCGCCCAGCACCGATCAGATCAAGGCAGTACGGCACTGCCTGGAACACTGCATCAAGACAGGTTTTGATGCTGGCTGGTTTGCCTGGCAAGTTGATGATGAGGCTTTTGCCCCGAATGCCAGCTGTTTGACGTGAAAGAATTGCTGTCGGCACCTCTTTCAAGGATAGTTGACGCATCAGTTCACCAAACCCGCGAAGCTCTTTCTCCATAACGAGCTCCATAGCTTCCGGAGTCAGATCGCGAGGAGAGGGGCCTGTTCCGCCTGTTGTAAGGATGAGGTCGATGCCATCTTCATCAGCCAATTGCTTCAAAGTAGTGCTGACGCTTTCGATTCCATCCGGAATGATCTTATGGATGGGCTCCCAGGGACTGGTCACAGCTTCTTCAAGGTATGCGAGAATAGCTGGGCCACTTTTGTCTTCGTAAGTTCCATCACTGGCGCGATCGGAGATGGTAACAGCTGCAATCTTCATGGATATCTCTCATAGACACGGATGATTTGCAGCGAGAGTAAGCGTGGAAATGCTTGGGTTCAAACATTAATTACCTGCTACTTTCCTTGTCCTCTTATTCTTTCAGGCCTGCAGAGAGCCCGTATCCTTCTACGGTTTGCCATCTACTCCCCATGTGTTTCTCACTGTGTATTTTGATAGACTGACGCTTCTTTGTTTAAACGTTACTATCCCGTCATTACTGAAGTTTTTAGGATGTAATCTACGTAATCCGGGGGAGAAGCTGCAACAGATTGAGATGCATTTTACCCGTAACAGTAATGGTCTTTTGCAAGTCCGATACTAACTTTGGGTAAGGTCATGTGCAGTTATTCTAAGACACTCTCAGCTTACAACTTTGATGCGCCGGGATGTTTCGGACATGTACTCTGCAGCTGTGCTAAATAGAACAGATATGGGTAAGTACGTAGAATAGCTTGGCGATCTGAATTTTGAAATGCACTCAAACAGCTGTTGGGCTGCAAAGCGTAAGGAATCCGCTTAATGCGTAAAGTGCAAGTTGCTGCATTAGATGAACTTGAAGATCGTAAGCCTGCTCATGCACTTGTTAGCGAGGTGGATCTCGTTGTCGTAAGGTTCGATGAGGACATCTCCGTCCTCTACGGTCGTTGCCTCCATCGCGGTGCATTGCTTTCTGATGGATATGTCAGAGGTCGCAATCTGATTTGTGGATTGCATCAGTGGGATTATCGCCTGAACTCCGGCGTCAGCGCCTATGACAACAAAGAGTGCCTGCGAAAATTCACGCATTTCGTCGAAGACGGCAACATCTATGTTGATGAAGATGAAGTGAAGGCATGGGCTAAGGACAATCCGCAGCCCTATTTCCGCAAAGCCTATCTAGGTGAGTATGCGGACTTTCATGGTACGGAAGAAGAACCTCATAACAAACTGATTCAGACATACGCTCGGGCAGGTCTGAAGCAGACGGGCCATCACGGCGCAATTGAAGCTATGGGAGTGCCGACAACAGAACTACCTCAATGGGAAGACATTCAGATACTGACAGCGCAGCTGCAAAAGCCGCCGCGGTTGGATGAAGAACCTGTTGGAACTGATATTGTTATCGGCCCCAAAGCCCAGAAGCCGTTGCTCCTGAAAATTCCCCTCTTTGTCTCAGACATGAGCTTTGGAGCACTATCAGAACCCGCCAAAATTGCGCTTGCTCGCGGAGCTGAGAGCGTTGGCACAGGCATCTGTTCTGGTGAAGGTGGGATGCTTCCAGAAGAGCAAGCAGAAAATACACGCTATTTTTATGAATTAGCTTCTGCACGTTTTGGTTTCTCTTGGGATCAGCTGGAAAAAGTTCAGGCCTTCCATTTCAAAGGTGGACAGGCAGCAAAAACCGGAACTGGCGGGCACCTCCCAGCTGCGAAAGTGACTGAGAAAATCGCCGCGGTGAGAGGATTGCCACCGGGAGAGGGCGCCATCTCGCCTGCAAGATTCCCTGAGTGGATGAAACCAGCAGATTTTCGCAAGTTTGCAGATGAAGTGCGCGACAAGACTGGCGGTATCCCAATTGGTTTCAAGCTGTCTGCGCAGCATATCGAGAAAGATATCGATGCAGCTCTGGAAGTTGGCGTTGATTACATCATCCTCGATGGGCGTGGCGGTGGCACCGGTGCTTCGCCGCTCGTGTTTAGAGATAACATTTCTGTTCCAACCATTCCGGCGTTGGCGAGAGCGCGTCGTCATCTGGATCGCAGTGGTCAACGGGATGTAACGCTTGTCATCACCGGCGGTCTTCGCAAACCGGAAGATTTCGTGAAAGCAATGGCCTTGGGTGCCGATGCCATAGCCCTGGCGAATGCGCCAATGCAGGCCATCGGCTGTATCGCCATGAGAGCATGCCACACCAACAACTGCCCGGTCGGTATTGCCACCCAGAAAGACCATCTGGTCGCGCGTCTGGAAGTTGAAAAGTCTGCAAAGCGCCTGGAGAAGTTTTTCACGGCCTCAGTTGAACTGATGAAGGTGATGGCCCGGGCTTGCGGGCATGCGCATATCTCCGATTTCTCTATCGACGATATTACAAGTTGGAAGAAGGAAATGTCGGAGCTTGCTGGTATCAACTGGGCAGGGCACGGCCCCAATGACTAATTCTCCCTGCCATCAACGGCAGCACAAAATCAGTAGGGTGCAGAAATGATTGTTGCTGAAGGTATTATTCTGATTGCACAAATTTACTGCGTGATTGGCCTTGTCGTCGCACTGGCCTTTATCAGTTTTGGCCTTGGGCGCGTGGAACTTGCTGCACGTGGAGCTTTTCTTTTCCGCCTGCAAATCATCCCGGGGCTGATCCTGCTTTGGCCAATCGTCATTGTGCGTTGGATTGCGCTGGAACGCTCCGGTGAAAAAATCTTGCTCGATAAAGAAGAAAAAGAACTCCACGAAGAGCAGGAGGCCAAGAAGTAATGCAACGTGCCTATAGAAAAGCCCACCGCACCATTTGGCTCATTCTGGCCATTCTCATTCCTCTCGTTTTGGGCCTAGCGCTTTTGATGCGTCCGACAGGAACGCACGAACAGCCGCCTGTTCCCCTTGACGACACAGCAAAGTCGGCTCTGGAGGCAAACCAGTGAGTGTTAAATATGTACCGGTAATCTGGAACCGTACAAAATTTGTCTATGATGCCGTCGTCTTGGCAACTGTTGGCGCATATCTGGGAATCTACATCTACATCGCGCCGATGTTCCAGACAGTCACAAGACCGATTGATTGGGATATCTACAAAGCGCAGGCATTTGGTACCTGTGTCTTCTTCCTACTCACATTTATTCTATGTATCGGGCCACTAGCTCGACTGGACAAGCGCTTCCTGCCGCTTCTTTATAACCGCCGTCACCTGGGCGTGATCACTTGCGTGCTGGCCTACTTCCATGTCGACAACATTCTTGGCTGGTACAATGCATTCTCGCCAATTAATCGTTACGTCTCGGTCTTCATTGTAAATACCAGCTTCGACCGTTTTCTGGGTTTCCCATTCGAAATCCTCGGCGTCTTTGCCCTTCTGATCCTGACCATTCTCGCAGTTACAAGTCATGATTTCTGGCTCCATTTCCTAAAGCCTACGCTTTGGAAGACACTTCATATGGGGATCTATCTGGCTTATGCGCTGGTTGTTGCCCATGTTGCACTCGGTGCTTTGCAGAGCGCTGCCGGTCCTTTCATGACCACTGCAGTCGGTGCGTCTGTTGCGCTTGTCGCCACTTTACACTTGCTTGCTGCAAGAAAAGAGCATCTCTTTGATACGCAACAGAATACGATGGATGACAGCGGCACGTGGATGGATGCAGGTGATCCAAAAGATGTTCCTGATAAGCGGGCGCGAATTATCTCCATTACCGATGATGAGCGCGTCGCGATCTTCAGAAATGGCAAGAAACTCTCTGCGATCTCCAATGTTTGCGCCCACCAGAACGGACCTTTGGGAGAAGGTAAGATTGTCTATGGTTGTGTGACCTGCCCATGGCATGGTTATCAGTACCGTCTGGAAGATGGAAAATCTCCACCTCCATTTACAGAGAAAATTTCCACCTATCGGCTCAAATTGGAAAACGGTCGTTTGTGGCTGAACGTAGAGGCTCTGCCACCGGGAACGTATGTTGAACCTATTGTTTCTCCGATAATGGCTGAGGGAAGCTAATGGCCAAAAAGAAACCAGATCCCTTCTTTATCGGTTGGGCGAAAAAGCCACCAAAGAGCCTGCAAGGCTTCTTGTTCCTAATCTCTGCAATTCTCGTTGGCGCAGCAGCAGGCGTGGCGTTTGGTATTGGCTCGTCTGTTCCGGACCCGGGTGACGCCCGTTTTGCATGGGGCGCTGGATATCAAACGTTTACAGGCTATGTAGATGCAAAACCTTACCCACTACTCCGGCTTCCTGCTGGAGAAGATGGGCGTGACAAGCCGCATGCTATGCTGATTTCTGGTATTGGCAAACGCGGCATGCAGCAACTTGCCGGCCCTTTGGATGGTCAGCCTGTTGATGCTGGCGGCATTTTGCTGAAGCGTGGTGATCTCGATATGTTGCAGGTCGGAGGTAAGGTCTCTCTTCGCGCCGCGGAAAATCCGGTCCAAAATTTTACCCCAGCACCAGCAGAACATTTAGGCAAATGGCGTCTAACCGGTGAGATTTGTGACGGTAAATGCTACAATGGCGCAATGCGTCCGGGCGTCGGATTAGCCCACAAAGCCTGCGCAAATCTCTGCATCATTGGCGGTATTCCTCCCGTTTTTGTGACTTCTACACCTCTTATGGGAAGTGAATTCTTCGTATTGGCTGACGAAAATGGTGAGCCCTTGACTGCTGAGGTTGAAGATTGGGTTGCTCTACTGATTTCGTTGGAAGGTGAGGTCGAGCGCCGGGATGATCTGATGATCTTCAAGGTGAACCTGGACAGCGCTAAACAACTCTAGCTTATCGGAGACAGCACTTACGGCGGCGAAGCAGTTTGCCGCCCAAAAACAGCGTACCCAAAGGTTGAAGTGGCGAAACAATTCATAGACTGCTAAAAACACCACGTTTTCAGTGCAACACAAATTGTATTGCGTCCTCCTTCCTAGGCGCTCTTGTTTGCCGCATGTTCCCAAGCGTGCGCACAAAGCAGCGCCGCCGCTAAGCACAATCTGGTGATCCAATGATACAATTTTATGCCTACCCAGAATCCGTATTCTGCGCGAAAGTTCGAATTGCTTTGGATATGAAAGATCTGGATTACGCCGAGCTACCGCCCCCAGATGGATATGGATCAGCTGCTTATAAGAAGATCGTTCCAGCGGGTTCAATTCCCGGCCTGAAGGATGGTGAAGCTGCTCTGTCAGATTCAAACGCGATCCTTGAGTATCTTGAGGAAACCACACCGTCTCCAGCGCTAATGCCAGAACACCCTATCGAGCGCGCTAAAGTCAGAGCATTGATGGGCCTGCACGACACGCGTATTGAGCCATCCGTTCGTGCATTTTATGCCCCAATCAAAGCCGGAAAGCCGCCGAGGGATGAAGTCTACAAGCAGTTGATCAATGACATGAGTGTTGCGTTTGAACGTTTGGAAGACATGATTGAGGCTGAGCCGTATGCGATTGGTCATCATGTCACTTTGGTTGATGTAGCCTTTGCCACAACGTTTTCTCAGGCTCAGCAGCTTGCTGGTATGTTTGGTGGAGAGCTAATGCTGAAGCCTAAATGCCAACATTGGTGGCAAGCTATGCAATCACTCTCTCATGCAGCAACGTCAATCGATATAAACCGCAAAGCGATGCAGGATTGGGTTGCGAAGTTTATTCAGGTAGACGCATAAGCGCGCAGTGAACCCAAAAGATAAAGGCGCCCCAATTTGAGGCGCCTTTCTTATTCTTCATGAACAGTTTTTACTGCGCCAAGCCCCATTTCTGAGCTGTCGCATCAAGGAAACCATTCATTCTTTTAATCTTGATCCAGTTGTTGATGTAGTTGATCCAAACCTGATCAGTCTGCGGCATCAACATAGCGATCGGGGTCGGGTTTCTGCTTTCAGAAACTGGCACGTTGGTGATCTGCTTGAACTTCGCTTTCAGCGTAGCACCTTCAATGTTGGAGGTGATGAAAACATCAGCGCGGCCTGACAGCACTTCCTGATAACCACGAGCAGGTGCCTCAACAACCTTGATAGTCGCATTCGGGAACCATTCCTTGCTCAGCTTCTCAAATGTAGTGCCAAGCGTGGTTGCGACCGTCACGTCTTTCTGGTTGATGTTGTCCCAGCTGTTGAACTCACCAACTTTGCTGGTGGTCGTATACGGCAGGATCTCAACCGAGATGTAGCTCTCAGAGTAACCAGCTACTTTCATGCGGCTTGGGGAGATTGAAGCAGAGCCAGTCAGGTTATACTTGCCTGCAACGATGCCATTCACCAAGGTTTTCCAATCGGTTGGAATAAAGGTAAGCTTCACACCAAGATCGCTTGCGAGCTCGTTCATGATGTCGATGTCATACCCTTTATAACCATTGCTGGCAGGATCACGAACAGACATTGGGTTCCAGTCTCCGGTTGTACCAACCCTCAGTTCACCGGAATCCAAGATTTTATTAAGCGCGGATTGTGCAAATGCAGAGCCGGAGAACAACGTGCCCGCGGCGAAAATTACAGTAAGAAATGAACGTAGCATCTTCATGAGAGTTCCTTGAAACGCAGTTGGAATCTGGCCCAATGCAAACCTAGCCATTTTAGCGATAACTACAATGCTGTTTTTGAGAGAAAACCGACTTCAATTAATTGTGTGCGGTAAGTCTCTATAAGATTTGTATAAGAGCGCACGACACTCTAGGTTTTGTGTCCGGCAATCTATCTGTGTTGAGGCAGATACATGAGCTGCTTACGTGTTTTGCTTCCGTTGGCAGCCTTCTTAAACTTGGAAGGTGGATACCTTGAAATTCCGAAATGCAGCAGTGCTCGTCGCATTGGCATTCGTTTTGGCGGGCTGCACTGGTGACCAGTGGGGCTGGTATGTAGTCTCACCAGACACTGAGACAGGAAGAGTTAATCTCGGTTTCATGATCGCCGGGCTGCAAGAAACAGTCAGTGTCTCGCTCACAGCAATCGCAATCTCCATGTTCGTTGGCCTTATTGTCGCTCTGCCGGGGCTTTCAGACAATAAGTACGGAATTGCGTTCAACAGAACTTACGTTGAAGTGGTGCGCTCAGTGCCAAGTCTGGTGCTGATTTTTTGGGTTTATTACGGCTTGCCTGTTGTCGCGAATATCTCAATCAACGTGTTCTGGGCAGGTGTACTGGCTCTTGCCCTGTCAGACAGCGCGTTTCAGGCTGAAATTTTCAGAGCAGGTATACAGTCAGTCGATAAAGGACAGATCGAAGCGGGTCGCTCTCTTGGGCTGAGCTATTTCCAGCGGCTTCGTTTTATCATTCTCCCACTCGCGATCCGCCGTATGCTGCCACCCCTTGGGAACCAACTTGTCTACATGCTGAAAATGTCGAGTTTGGTATCTGTGATTGGCCTGCAAGACCTTACAAGGCGTGCAAATGAGCTAGTCGTCACAGAATACCGACCACTCGAAATCTACAGCGTCCTTGTGCTGGAGTATCTGGTGTTGATCCTGATTGTCTCGCAAGGGGTTCGTTGGCTGGAGCGTCGTTTTAAGGCGGAGCATGCCTAGCAAACAGGCTGTTACCTAGTTTTTCTCAGGTGACCAGTTTGCCAGTAAAGCCTTCAGTTCCGGCTCATCAACGGCATGAACAGCATCGCTCACGGAGAACCATTTCCGTGTGCGTTCGTCCTTCTCTGGCCAGTCCTCAAGCATTTCAGTCACTTCCAACGGAAAAACCTTCACGCGGCAAGGGATCGGCTCTTTGGTGACCCGAAGCTTAGGGTAATGATAAATGCCCGCAGCTTGATCTGTCAGCTCACCTTTAATGCCAGCTTCTTCGAAGGCTTCCTGCTCGGCCGCTTCTCCACCACTGAGATCCTTCATTGGCCAGCCTTTAGGGAGAACCCAGCGCTTGGTTTCGCGGGACGTGATCAGAAGAATTTGTAGTTTATTTTTTTTATTCTTCTTGAAAGGCAGTGCAGCAAACTGGCGTTTTGGTTCTGGCCAGACTTGTGCCTCTGTCTTTCTAAGGGCACTCTTCATGGGTTTCTTCCTTAACAGTGATCCGGCCTTGTTCCATTTTTGTTTGATCCAGATCTTCAGCCGTGAGCAGAGTTTTCCTTTGTTTCTGGTAGGAAGTTGGGTCTGCCCCTAACTATCTAGTGTACTGCTTATATTTTTTCAGCGCTATTGCAAGATATCGCTGTGATTGCAGCCCGATTGAGCGAGATTTATTTCCTTTTCTACATATTTAGAATATTTGTTCTGAAATTTCCAGATAATACTTTTTACCTAGACTTCATGGCGAGACTGTTGCTAAAAATACTTTAAACTTGAAATATTAAAAATGGAATCACAGCTCGGTATTGATTTGATGCCAAAAAGAGTGTGATCATAAAAACGATAATAGGGGGCTGATAGTGGAACTGGATGCAGTAAGCATTGAGCAAAGAGATGGAGCTGACCCGCTCGCTCGTTTGCGCCAGCTTTTCTCAATTCCTGATGGGATTATCTATCTGGACGGAAACTCACTGGGGGCTTTACCTAAGAATGTGTCTGCGGTTTTAGCCAGTGCAGTCGAAGAGCAGTGGGGTAGAAGTCTCATCAAAGGCTGGAATTGCCACGGCTGGATTGACCTGCCAAGCAAAGTCGGAAACCGGATTGCAAAGCTCGTTGGAGCTGATGATGGAACTTTGATCTGCGCTGACAGCACCTCTCTTAATGTCTTTAAAGTTCTGGCGACTGCCATCAAGATGCGCCCGGACCGTAAAGTTATCCTCTCCGATACCGGGAACTTTCCAACTGACCTTTATATGGCGCAAGGCCTGAAAGAACTGACCGGCGGCGATATAGAGTTGCGCCTGGTCGCTCCGGAAGAGGTTGAAGCTGCTCTTGATGAAACTATCGCAGTCATGATGCTCACTGAGGTGGATTACCGCACGGGCCGCAAACACGACATGAAAGCGTTAACTGAAAAAGCGCATTCCGTTGGTGCATTAGCAATGTGGGATCTTTGCCACTCTGCTGGTGCTTTCCCGGTCCACCTGAAGGAAGCGAAAGCGGACTTTGCTGTTGGTTGCTCCTACAAGTATTTGAATGGTGGTCCCGGCGCTCCGGCATTTGTTTATGTAGCGCCCGAACATCAAAGCCATTCAGGCAATCCGCTAACGGGTTGGATGGGGCACGATGCGCCGTTTGCCTTTGATCTGGGATACACTCCATCTGCGAAAACAGACCAGATGCGAGTTGGCACGCCTCAGGTTCTTGCCATGACCGCTTTGGATGCATCTTTGGATGTCTTCGATGAAACCTCTTTGGAGGCATTGCAGGGCAAATCCATCGAATTGAGTGAGTTGTTCATTTCCGAGGTCAAGCGCCGCTGTCCTAATTTGGAACTTGCGTCACCAATTGATCCGCTTAAGCGCGGTTCACAAGTTTCATTCCGCCATGAGCAGGGCTATGCGGTCATGCAAGCGCTCATTGATCGCGGAGTGATTGGAGACTTCCGAGCACCAAACATCATCCGCTTCGGGTTTGCTCCTTTGTATCTCTCCTTTGCAGAAGTCTTTAAAGCTGCTGAAATTCTTGAAGAAATTATTGCAGGTGATCTCTGGGATAAGCCGGAATACCATCAAAAAAGCAAGGTTACATAAGCATGGTTGAGAGTATTGATCGCAAATTAGAGCATCATGGGGCTGAGCTCTCTTTCAAAGAAAACATGTCTTATGGCGATTACCTTCGTCTTCCCGACGTGTTGGGTGCGCAGGCTCCGTTGACCGAAGCTCATGATGAACTGCTGTTTATCATTCAGCATCAAACGGCAGAACTTTGGATGAAGTTGGCGATCCGCGAGATGTCGGAGGCTTGCTCAGCTTTGGCAGCGGATGAGTTTGCTGAGGTTTCAAAGCTAATGGCTCGCGTCAACAAGATCTTCGCGCAGCTCAACAGTGCATGGGACATTCTGCGCACCATGACACCAAGCGATTACACCACGTTTCGTGATAGCCTCGGCAAGTCATCTGGATTCCAAAGCTATCAATACCGTGCCATCGAATTTGTGGTCGGTAACAAAAACCCGGCCCTGATGAAACCACATGAGCATATGCCGGAAGTATCAGCATGGCTTCATCAGATTTATGAGGCACCGGGCATCTATGATCAGATGGTGCGTGCTTTGGCGCGTGCAGGCTTCGAAGTCTCCGATGCAGTACTCAACCGGGATGTCACCAAGCCATATACAACTGATGCGTCAGTTCAGAAGGCTTGGGAAATAATATATCGCAATCCACGTGATAATTGGCATTTCTACGATCTCGCGGAGAAGTTAATCGACTTTGAGGACTTTTTTCGTCGGTGGCGATTCAATCACCTTACAACTGTAGAGCGTATTATTGGAAGCAAAATGGGCACTGGAGGCACTTCAGGGGCACCGTACCTGAAAAAAATGTTGGATACTGTGCTGTTTCCAGAACTTTGGCAGGTGCGCAGTGATCTGTAAGATTGCTGCAAAAATTACTCAATTTATGAAATTATTTTGTTCTAAAATCTCTTCAAACTGCGCATATAAGTGGAATTATCTATATGTTTCAGGCAATATATGAGCAGTCGAAGCTGTTTCCTCGCAACTTATGGGACGGTTGTTAGGAGATGGAATCTGGAAAGTTTCACTCAACTTGTCCAGATAGAACCACAATAATCGAGTGATTAGGCTGCAAATGGCGCGGACTTCTGCCTTGAAATAATATGCTACTAAGGGCATTAGGTAGGTGCTTGACAACAATAAAACGCCAGTCCTTTGCAGTCTGGGGGGATAATAATGCTGGAAATCGAACAGCTGTCGAAGCAATTCGGCGGGTTTAGAGCCGTCAATAATTGCTCATTTTCGGTTCAAAAGGGCACAATCACAGGTTTAGTCGGTCCAAATGGAGCTGGTAAAACCACAACGTTTAATCTGATTGCCGGTGCCCTTCAGCCAACTGCTGGAAAAATTAAATTTTTGGGAGAAGATGTAACGCGCCTCAGCTCTGATCAGCTGTTTCATAAAGGCTTGGTACGTACATTTCAGATCCCGCATGAGTTTCATCGTCTGTCAGCTCTCGAAAACCTTATGTTGGTTCCGCCTGCTCAAAAGGGTGAGAGCTTATTCCAGAACTGGCTCAGCTTTGGCAACGTGAAGAAGCAAGAAGAAGAAGTACGCCAGAAAGCTTTAGAGACACTGGAGTTTCTGGAACTGTCTCATGTTGTAAATGAGCGTGCAGGTAATCTGTCCGGTGGACAGAAAAAGCTTCTTGAGCTTGGTCGTACAATGATGACCGATGCAAAGCTTGTTCTGTTGGACGAGCCTGCCGCAGGTGTCAACAGAACACTGCTACGCCGCCTTGAAGACAAAATCCAAATCCTGAACCAGGAACGTGGCTACACATTCGTTCTGATTGAGCACGATATGGAGATGATCGAGAAGCTCTGCGATCCGGTCATCTGTATGGCGGAAGGCTCGGTTCTGATTGAAGGTGATTTCCAGAGTGTTCGTTCTGATGCGCGGGTGCTTGAAGCCTACCTCGGTGAAACGGTTGGGGAGGCTGCACTCTAATGACGTCTCAAGCAATTGCAGAGCAACCAATGTCAAAGAACTCCGTGCAACAAAAATACTCCGGCAAACCAATCCTCACCATGACAGGTGTTCGTGGCGGATATGGTGATGCAGACATCCTGCAGGGTGTCGATATGCAAGTGACCGAGCAGGAAATTGTTGTAATCGTTGGCCCGAATGGAGCTGGCAAATCGACTGCGATGAAGGCGATCTTTGGCCTTTTAAAGGTTCGCGGTGGTTCTATTGTCGTCAACGGAACAGACATCGCGGGCTGGAAGCCAAACCGTATTGTTCAGCACGGTGTTTGTTACGTCCCTCAGGTCAACAACATCTTCCGTGAGATGACCATTCACGAAAACCTCGAAATGGGGGCCTTCCTACGGAAAGGTGACATTTCTGAAAGCTTGGAAAGGGTCTACACCCTGTTCCCTGATCTCAAAGAACGCCGCAATGCGTTGGCTGGAAACCTGTCAGGCGGTCAGCGTCAAATGGTGGCAATGGGCCGTGCATTAATGCTCAACCCGTCATTGCTCTTGCTGGATGAGCCGACCGCTGGTCTCTCTCCAAAATACATGGAGCAGATTTTTGAGATCACCCGCAACCTGCGTGATGCAGGTCTTTCGATCTTGCTCGTAGAGCAGCATGCCAAGCAAGCATTGGCATTTGCTGACAAAGGCTACGTTCTTGCAGCTGGTAGCAACCGGCATGAAGGAACGGGGCAGGAGCTGCTCGCAGATCGTGAAGTCGCTGAAATGTTCCTCGGCGGGTAATAAGGGAAAATCCAATGCCATTCATGGAATTCGTCAATTTTTACCTCATGCCGGGGATCGTACTGGGCTCAATTTACGCTCTGGGCGCAGTTGGTATCACGCTGGTATTCGGTATTTTGAGATTTGCGCACCTTGCGCATGGTGACCTCGCAACGCTTGGCGCATTTGCGGCCCTCGGCGTGGTGACCATCTTCGGAGTAAGCCCTTGGGTTGCTCTTCCCGTTGCTATGGTTGTTTGTGCGTTTATGGCGATCGGCATCGACAAACTATTCTACGACTACCTCTCGGAGCGACCAAAGATCATCGTGGTGATGTCCTCACTAGGCATCGCGCTGATGTTGCGTGCTGTTGTTCAGGTGGTCTGGGGTGTTGATACCGAAACCTATACCCGTGGTATCGTCAGACCGGATGATTACTGGGGCATCCGCATCCGTGATCGCGAGATCTACACCATCATTGCAATGTTTGTGATCGTTGGCGTGTTGTGGGCGTTCTTGCAGAAAACCAAGTGGGGCAAGGCCATGCGTGCCATGTCCGACAACCCGGATCTTGCGCTGCTTTCTGGCGTTGATAACCGTAAGATCACAATGTTGACTTGGGGCATCGTCGGTGTTCTGTGTGCTGCTTCTGGTTTCTTCCTTGGCATCAACACAGAACTGAAACCACTCATGGGCTGGACGATGCTTCTGCCAATGTTCGCAGCTGCAATTCTTGGCGGTGTAGGGCGTGTGGAAGGTGCAGTCATTGGCGGCTTGATTGTTGGCATAGCTGAAGAAACATCTGTTCTGTTTATCCCGGGAGAGTACAAGGCCGCCATGGCGTTTGCGATCCTCCTGCTCATCCTTCTTGTGCGGCCAACTGGCTTGCTCAAGGGTAAAGTTCTGTAGGGGGAGAAGAACCATGGAACTCATCGGTCTGCTTAACTATGCGGTGTTCATGGCGATCTTTATCGGCATTTACTCCCTTCTGGCTCTCGGTCTTAATATTCAATGGGGCTTTTCAGGCCTCTTTAACGCAGGTATTGCGGGCTTCTTCGCTGTTGGAGCTTATTCATCTGCGCTGCTCACGGCACCAGAATCCGCTGTCCATCTGGGTGGCTACCAGCTGCCCGTTGTTGTGGGTTGGATCGGTGCGATGGTCGCTGCTGGCGCAATTGCATGGCCAATCGGTAAAGTCTGCTTACGATTCCGCTCTGATTATCTGGCAATCGCGACAATCGGCGTGGCGGAAATCATCCGTCTGGTCGTGAAGTCAGAAGGTTGGATGACAGGTGGCGCACGCGGCGTGAATAAGATCCCGCGTCCATTTGGTGATCTGTCCTATCTGTATTCCCAGCTGGCTTATCTTGCTCTGGTCTTTGCCATCGTGCTCGTCGTGTACTGGGCTATCGAGCGTCAGATTTCGGCTCCCTGGGGCCGCATGATGCGTGGCATCCGTGACAATGAAGATGCTGCAACGGCAATGGGTAAGGACATCAAGGCGCGTCGTCTGGAAGCATTCATCTTCGGTGCTGCTGTGATGGGGCTTGGTGGTGCGCTGTTCGCTCACTTTAACCGTTCCATAACCCCTGAAGCCATCGACCCGATGATCGCCACATTCCTGATCTGGATTATGTTGATCCTCGGTGGCTCAGGTAACAACCGCGGTGCACTTCTTGGCGTTGCCGTTGTCTGGATCATCTGGTCTGCGTCAGAGTTTGTAACGGATCAGCTACCAACAGAATACGCCATCAAAGCTAAGTACATGCGCGTGTTTATCATTGGCTTGCTTCTGCAATTGGTCCTCCGGTTCAGACCGGAAGGGATCTTGCCGGAACCTCAGGGAACCGCTGGCAGTCCAGAAGTCAAAACCTTTCAAAAACAAGAAAGTGCAGCGAAGTAACGCCAGCACTCGTGGAAATCAATTTTAACGCCCTGGTCAATCCGGATAGTATTTGAAACAGGGCTCTTTGGAGGTGAACTGATGCTTAAGAAAATCGCATTGGCAGCAGGCTTGTTCAGCGCTACTGCACTTGCATCCAACGCTGTTCAGGCTGATGTAAAAGTCGGTCTTCTGGGAGGTATTTCTGGTCCAATCGCGGCTATGGCTCCACCAATGCTGGACTCTGCAAAACTGGCTATCCAGCAGGTGAACGAGCAGGGCGGTATTCTGGGTGGCCAGAAGCTTGAAGCTGTTGTGGGCGACAGTGCGTGTAACCCGCAGAACGGCGTGGATTCCGCAACCAAGCTGGTAAACATTGAACAGGTTGCGGGTCTTATCGGCCCACACTGCTCTGGTTCAGTTCTGGCTGTTGCGAACTCTGTGACTGTTCCTGCTGGTATCACGCTGATCACACCATCAGGGACTTCCCCTGAAATCACAGGTTTGGAAGACAAAGGTCAGGTATTCCGTACAGTACCTTCCGATGACTTCCAAGGGCGCTCACTCGCGCGTACGCTGTTGAACCTCGGCACTAAGAAAGTTGCTGTTGCCTACCTTAATAACGACTACGGCAGTGGCCTCGCAAATGCGTTCAAAGTTGAGTTTGAAGCAAACGGCGGTGAGATTTCTGGATATTCAGCACACGAAGAAGGTAAGGCATCTTACCGTTCCAACCTTGCTGAGCTGTCCCGTGGTGGCGCAGATACACTTGTAATCTTCGATTATGGTGACGGCACTGGCCTGACCATCCTGCGTCAGGCGCTGGAAAACGGTTTCTTCACCAACTTCGTTGGGGGCGATGGCATGAAGTCAGATGCAATCATCCGTGAACTCGGCGCTGAAAATCTGACCACATTCATTGCTTCTTCTCCAGTAGGCGAGAAGTCCAACAGCCTTGAGCTCTTCAACGAAGCGTACAAAGCGGTTGGCGGTAACCCGGATGCAATCTTCGTATCCAACTCCTACGATGCTGCATTCCTGATGGCTCTGGCTCTGGAAAAAGCTGGTGGTGACGCTGCTAAGGTTTCCGAGGCAATGGCTGCTGTGTCCGACGGACAGGGCGAAGCTGTTCTTCCTGGTGAATGGAAGAAGGCAGTCGAGCTGATCGCAGCTGGCAAAGACATCGACTACAAGGGCGCATCTGGCGACCTGAACTTTGACAATGCTGGCGACGTCCCTGGTTCTTACGGCCTGTTCAAGGTCGAAGGCGATGCATTCGCGCTGCAGCAGGCTTTGAACTAAGGCTCAGAACAGTCAAATAAGGAAAGAGCCGGCCTCATCTCAGGCCGGCTTTTTTCATGGCAAACTTCTCACTTAGTAAGAATCAATTTGCCAAGTTTCGTGATCGACAATCGGTAGTTATCTTCGCGATGGGAGATTGTGATCTCGCGCTCATCGCCAAAGAGTGCCTTGCTATCAACAGTGCGCTCATGTGGCTGACTTTGTGAGCTTTCCTGAGCTTTTTCCATATCAGTCATTCGCCTCAGCCTTTCCCCAATTTTGGCTAGCGTGGATGGTCGCGATACCCTCAAGAGCTAGGGGGACTCTATCGCGTTTATTTCTTGACTTTCATATTCATGTTTTATTACAAGTGCAATGCCTACTCAATAATTGCTGGAGATCGCGTCCTCCCGCAAACCGTCCTGGAGTAGGGTTTGTATCGATGCGCAAGCCAGCTGTTTCTCTCTCCCTCAACAGCCAGCCAGCCCACGATATCCTTGATATCTGCGACTGATTTGCATTTGCAACTAAGTTTTAATTTTTGGGTTGGGGTCCTATGAATAAGTTGGTTAAGCTGTTTTCACTTGCTCTTGCTGCCTTGTGGATAACGCAAATAACTGCAGCTGAAGCAGCAAACACGACAAGAGAACCAGTGATCGCTCTCCAGTTGAATAAAGCTGAGACCACTCAGAACGGGTGTCGTGTAAGCCTTCTTGTTCGCAATCACCTTAAAGATGAGATCAATCAACTGGCGTTGGACTTGGTAGTCTTTGATAGTACTGGCGGAATTGCTGATTTCCTGAGCATGAAAACAGGTCGTCTTCCTTCCGGAAAGACGCGAGTTCAGCAGTATGACCTCCCATCCAGCAGTTGTGCAGACATCTCGTCATTGCTCATCAATGATGTCAGCCAGTGCGAGGGAGCTGAAAATGTATCTCCGGCTAGCTGCTTAGACTCATTGAATGTATCCTCTCGCGCTGCGATAGAACTAACACTCTGAACCGCTGCAGAACTGAATTAGAAAAACAACGAGATTTCCAGAATGAATGCCATGATTGAAAACCTGGGCCTGACCGAAGCAATGACACCTTTTATGGATCTGCTTGCAAAAGGTGGTGTGGTTGTTGGATTGCTGCTGGTTGTCAGCGTACTTGCTCTAACAATTGTCATTGCAAAACTCTGGCAGTTCTGGATTGCAGGCGTTGGTCGTCATCGCAAAGCTGAGCAGGCCGTGGCCTTCTGGCGTGTTGGGAAGCGTGATCAGGCCTACAGGATCGTGGTAACAGATCGCTCTCCGGTCTCCGATGTTCTGGCACATGCCATGCGTGGCCTTATGAAACCGCAGGTGCCTGAAAAAAGAGTCCGGGAGGATGTCGAGCGCGTTTGCTTCACGCATCTTGCGGATCTTCGCAGTTATCTGCGGGCATTGGATATGATTGCTCAGATCGCTCCTCTACTCGGCCTGTTCGGAACAGTGCTTGGTATGATCGGGGCGTTTCAGGCTATGGCCGACGCTGGTTCGCAGGTCGATCCATCTACTCTGGCAGGTGGCATCTGGGTTGCGTTGCTGACAACAGCCGTTGGTCTGGCCGTAGCAATCCCAGCTTCCGTGATGCTGTCACTGTTCGAAGGCCGCATCGAACGAGAGCAGGGCGCAATGGAAAAGATCGTCACTGAACTCTTCACCGGGGCAGTCACGTCCATCGCTACTCAAACTGAAGAAGCGGAACAGGTTGGAACACAGCCACGTTTTGAGGTTGTTCACGATGCGCCTTAGTGAGGCTCTAAAAAGAAGTCGTGCGCCTGGTCTCACATCTCTGATTGATGTGATCTTCCTTTTGTTGATGTTCTTCATGCTCGCTTCCACGTTCTCGATATACCAAAAGTTGGATGTGACATCGGGCGCTGAGGGCGCAGGGCAAATGGAACAGTCCCCAATCCTGCTGCAAGTCTTCGCAGAAGGACAGCTGTCGGTGAACGGTGATCGGGTGAAGGTTGAGGCGTTGATTGCGGCGCTCGACAACGCAGGTATAGAAAAAGTACGACCTGTGGCGATCATCCCTGCCAAGGATTCCACCGTGCAGGATGTCGTGAGTGCGCTTGAGATGCTTAAAACAGCAGGCTGGTCAGCGACGATCGTTGGCAATTGAATTCAGAATATTGCGAAATAAGAAGTTTAAAGAATGCGTCTGAAGACAAAACCACAAAAGAGGACATTTGAGAACACGATTCCATTGATCAATATCGTGTTCCTGATGCTCATCTTCTTCCTCTTTGCAGGTTCAATTGATAGAGACGATGCAAAAAACGTGAGCCCTGCAGAAACGCAGGAGCAATCCAGTCGTGAGCTTATTGCCGGAGCGCTGATTATCGCTCCTGATGGATCGATAAGCCAAAACGAACAACCAGTTCATGTTGAGGATCTGATACCGCTGGACGGTAATAAAGACCCTCTGATGGTTGTTGCTGACAAGGCACTGTCTGGTCAGACACTCGCCAGAACCCTTGCCGCGCTGAAAAAACAAGGTTTCTCTGATATTACATTGGTCACTGTAAGGGCTGCCCAATGAAGAAGAGCATTCGCAGGAAAATCGGTGGTTCAGCTCTCACGACCGCCTTACTCGTGTCTGTCAGCGTTCACGCAGCTGGGTTTGCTTGGTTCTATACACGGGCCCCTGAAGTTCAGGTTGCCTCAACACGGTCAACGTCACTTTCTGTCGTCGGGTCGATTGAGGATCTTATTGCAGGTTTTAAGGAAGTTGTTGAACCGATTGAGCCGGACCAGCCAGATGAAGTTGAGCCTCGTGAGATTGAAACTCCGATAGAGCAAGTCAAAGAGATTGAGTCTGTTGAGCCCATTGAGCTGGTTAAAGCAGAGATCACACCAATCAAACCGATTGCAACGCAGGCTGTGAAACCATTACCAGAACCTGTTGCTGAAGGTGTTACTATCAAGGCTGAGATTGAGCCAATCAAGCCAAAAGAAGAAATTAAGCCGCTCAAACTTGAGCTTCAGCCCGAACAAATCAAACCTGCTGAGGTGCAGGAGATTAAGCCCGTTGAAGTTGCAAAAGTTCTGCCTGTTAAACAGCAAGAACCAGTAGATCCGACTAATGACGTTGATCCTGTGAAGCTGAAAGAGCCACAAGACCTAGTCAAACCGGACGAAGCCAAACTATCTCAACCAGAAAAACTGGAAGTGGTGGAGCAGGAAACTCCGGAAGCACTGAAGCCGGTAGAAAAGAAGCTCGCAGAACCCGTTGATGAAAAGAAAGAGCTTGAGGCAAAGCCTGTTGAAACTGAAGTTGCCGCAGTAACGGTTCCCGTCCCACGAGCAGCGCCGCCACGTCCCAAGCTGCCGCAGAAAACTGCCAAGAAGGCTCCACCAAAAGCCAAGAAAGAACCTGCCAAGAAAGCAGGTAACTCGGATGTTAATTCTGCTCGTGGCTCCAAGGTCGCCCGTAAAGGCTCCAACACCTCAAAGAATGGCAACAACATCGCAGGCTCCGGTGACAGCGCTGGCAATGCTGCGACGAGCAATTACTGGGGCAAGGTGAAAAAGAAAATCCAGCGTGCCGCGGATAGACGATACCCGAGACGAGAGAAGAGGCGTAACAAATCTGGTAGCGTTCGAGTGGGTTATGTTGTGCTCAGGAGCGGGGCTATCTCACAAGTTCAGATGGTGCGCTCAAGCGGGAATAAAAACTTCGATAAGGCTGCAGTGAAAGCGGTCAAAGCTGCTGCTCCGTTTCCGCCTTTGCCACCATCAATCAGAGGCAATTCAGTGCGTAGAGCAACCTCAATTATCTTCCAGACAAACTAACAAAAAAGGCAGCGAATGTTCGCTGCCTGATCATCTCGTCGCTCTTGGTGCGCTTACTCAGCAGCAGCCATATTCTTTGGCAGAAGTGGGTCTTCAATCTGCAACAGGTGGCGAATGCTCGCGCGGTTGTCAGCAAGATCCGCAATCGTGCACTTGTCGAGCACACCGAGGAATGCTTCTAGCGCTTCATGCAGAACAGAATTGAAGCCGCAGTGGTTGACGAGCGGGCAGTCCTGACGGCCACTGTCAAAGCACTCAGCAAGAAGGAATGACTCTTCAGTTGCACGTACCACCTGTCCTACACTGATTTGCTCAGCTGGACGTGGCAATACGATACCACCGTTACGCCCTCGGATGGTTTTCATCAGATCAGCGTCAACGAGCACCTTCATGATCTTGAAAAGGTGAGTTTCCGACATGGAAAACGAAGCCGCGATCTCAGCAACTTTGCTTGGCTTGCCAGGATTTGCCGCACAATACATCAGGGCACGTACAGCATAGTTGGTTTGTTGAGTGAGTCTCATAATATTAGCTATGCGTCTTCCGGTGTCTGTCGTCAATAAAAATATGCATCTCTAACTCAACAATAAACCATTCCCAGTTTAGAGTCATTAAAAACTTTGTCGGTGCTGGAAACAGACCCGACACCGTTCTTTTGCCAGTGCACGTGCAAAATATATCTAAATCCAGCTGATCCTACAATAATCACAGAGCAAATATCTGGCGTGAGAAACTCGTCATTTATTCAGCAAGCTAATGGTGATACAGCTCAAATATGAGAGTGAACACGACGGACGCAATTGAGTTCCAATGAAGATTTCAAAACAAAGCCTTGAGGAGCAAGCCGCAGACTTTCTGAGGCAGCAGATTTTGGCGGGTCATTATGTCTCAGGCGACAAGCTGACGGAAAGTACGCTTGCAAAAGGTCTGGAGCTTTCACGCACAACCGTGCGCATGGCGTTGAACACACTCTCGAGCGAAGGACTTGTCTCGCAAAAGCCTTATGCAGGGTGGAGCGTGACGACACTGACGGACCACGATATCTGGGAAATCTACCACCTTCGTGTCGCGCTGGAGAGTCAGGCTGCTCAAATGGCAGCTGAAACGATCACGCCGGAAAAGGCTGTTCGGCTGCGTAAAGAGCTGGAGGTCTTCAAGGAGATCTGCCAGCAAGACGGTGTCTCACTTACAGAAGTTACGTTCTATGACTTTGAGCTTCACAAGCTAATCATTGAACTGAGTGAGAGCGCACGCTTGGCGCACATGTACAAGAGCGTGATCAATCAGCTCTCAATTTATATTCGCATCACGCATTTTGACTTTGATATTGAAGACAGTGCGAACACCCATGTCGGTTTAGTGGAAGCCATTTGCTCTGGTGAGGCGGAAAAAGCCCGCAAGCTCGCTATTGAGAACATCAGTACCTTCACTGAAATGGGCCATAAGCTGAAATATGAACATGTGAAGCTGGCGACTGACGACTGATAGTGCTTGACGATTTGAGATAGTCATAAAAAAGGGCGGCCCGGAGGTCGCCCTTTTGCTTTGCCTGAGGAGAAAGCTTATTCCGCAGGAACAGCACCAGCTGCTTCGCGGGACTGCCGGAGAATATCTTCGCCACTTGTTAAAGCGAAGTCCTCACGCATCCACTTGATGAATCCGTAAACCATATAGCTGATGATAAACATCAGTGGGATAGAGGTTACGATGGCACATGTTTTGATGGTGTTCAGTGGAGCGTCAATGAACATCATCGCAAGTGGAACTGCAGCCAGCATCACACACCAGAACAGGCGCAGCATTGGGGATGGCTCTTCGTTCTCTTTCAGACCTTTTGTAGAGGTCGCAGCCATGGTGAAAGCTGCAGAGTCCAGAGTGGTTGCCAGGAAGAGAACGGAGACCAGAGCAAACAGAACGATGAAGATCGCGCTGAGTGGCAAGGTGTTCATGACCTGAACAATCGCCTGGTTTCCTTCGCCGGAAGCCACGAGACCAGCAACATCAACAAGACCGTTTACGTTTGCGGACTGAGACAGACCACCAAGGATACCGAAGAAGAAGAAGCAACCAGCACTACCGCTAAGCAGCATATTCGTGATGACACCACGGATACTACGACCCTTGGAGATTTTGGTCACGAAGATGGACACGAACGGAGTGTAGGTGATCCAGTAGAGCCAGTAGAAGATTGTCCAACCTTCTGGGAAGCCGCCATTGTCAACCGGATCAGTGTAAAGGCTCATGCGGATGAAATCCTGGATCATGATGCCAAGACCATTCACCGTAGACTTCGCAATGAACATTGTTGGGCCAACCAGGAACACAGCAATACAGAAGCCGATTGCTAGATATGTGTTCATGGAGCTGATACGTGCCATACCCTTCTGAATGCCCACATATGAGCTCAGAGAGAAGAATGCTGAGATAATCAGGATCAGAACCAGATTCACATTGAAGGTTGGTTCAATACCGATCAGAGAAGACAGGATCTCAGAAACCATCGGCACAGACACACCAAGTGTGATGGAAAGTGCACCGAAGATGGTGAAGATGAAGATCACGTCAATCACACGGCTGATCAAGCGCCAAAGCGGAGTGATCGGCTTGTCACCGCGGATAGCAGTACACACAGCTGAAAGGCTGAGACCAGGGTTCTTGCGAACGTGGAAGTGGTAAGCAACTGGCAAAGAGACAATGCAGTAAGCTGCCCAGGCGCTGAAGCCCCAGTGGAACAGGTTGTAAGCAGTGCCCAACTCGTAAGCCGCAGTCGTACCAGTCTGAACTCCTAGAGGAGGGGCGTTGAAGTAATATGCCCACTCAGTAAAGGCCCAGTATACTGTTGCAGAACCCAGACCTGCACAGATCATCATGGAAACCCATGCGAATGTGCTGTACTCAGGGCTGCCTTCACCCAGACGGATATTGCCGTATTTGCTTATACCAAGCGCAGCCAGAAAGATAACTGATCCAAACACAAGCAGCAGCACAGGCGTGCCGAAGATCGCATTGAATGTACCGAACAGGTAGTTGGCTATCTCGTTGCCCTTTTCAGGGAAGATTGTCAGGCCAGCAACAATGGCGATGACAAACCCCAGACTTATTGAAAGCAGTAAGGTGTCTAATCTTTTCCCAGTGTTAGACATTTGTTATTCCTCCATCTTCAAGCGTAAGCAGGTTGTGCATTCACTTGATATTTTTTGATTAGGTCTTCGTTCAGCTCGATCCCAAGGCCTGGGCGATCAGGAACAACAAGCTGCCCCTCAGCGAAGACCACTGGCTCTTTAGCCAGCCCGTTACCCGCAACAAGCGGACTATTGCTCTGGGAGTATTCCATCAGGTTTCCTTGCTCGCAGGAGGCAAGGAAATGCACAGATGCAGCGAGCAGAATGTCTGTGCTGAACCCATGAGGAATGAGTTGGACACCGCGCATCTGCGCCATGTCATAAATCTTGCGCATCTCGGTGATGCCACCGCAACGCGTAATGTCTGGTTGAATGATGTCTGGCTCACAACGCTCCAGCATGTCGTGGAACTCGCGACATGTGGTCAGAGCTTCACCGCCAGCAATTTTTTGAGAAGCCTGAGCTCCAAGTTTCACATAGCCACGTTCATCGTCAGCCATGACGGGCTCTTCAATCCAGTGCAGATTGAAAGGTTCCAGACGCTTACACATATGCAAAGCATGAGAGGCAGTGCGCCATTTGGTGGCAAGGTCGATCTGCAACTGTATGTCTGGACCGATTGCTTCACGCACGACGCGTACAATCTCATAATCAGTGTCTGGATCATCGCCCAGAATGCCGCCGCCAAATTTCAGGCTGGTGAAGCCCTTTGCGACCAGATCCTGTGCGATCTTGCGGTTGTCTTCTGGGTTATCTGCCGGGATGAAAGTGCCGTAAGCCGGAATCCGATCACGATACTTCGCTCCCAGCAGAATATGCAGTGGCACACCATAGTGCTTGGCGGAGATGTCCCACAGTGCAATATCGATAGCGCTCATGGCATGAACGCCAGCACCGCGACGACCAACATAGTTGCTGGACCAATACATCTTGTTCCATAAGCGGCTGATCTCAAGTGGATTTTCGCCGATCAGCAGGGACTTCAGACCCGTGCAATACAAGTTGGACTGCGGTGCTTCAATGAGTGCTGCAATCACGGTTGGCGAGCTGTCTGACTCCCCAAGCCCCACCAGACCAGTGTCGGTGTGGATGCGTACGATCAGTGCATCTTCGCCCCACTCGCAATTTTGTGCGAGCAGCGGGACACGAAGATGGATGACCTCAACATCAGTGATCTTCATTTTATTCTCCCTGATGCGCCGGTCCTCAAAGAAGGCCTGCGCGTTGTTTTAATTATTCTGCGGGGATGGAAAGCAAACGCTCGACGCGCTGATCTTTCTGAATGAGCGAACAGTAAGCGTAGCCAAAGTCTTCGATGGCGGTTTTCTCGCCATTGATCACGCCTTCGAGTGTTTTCAGGATTTGTTCGGAGACCTTCTCAAGGCTGTCTTCACCGCGCATGATGCCGGTTGCATCAATGTCGATGTCTTCATTGATCAATTGACTGTTGCCACTGACGCGGATGACTGGAACAATCGGATTATTGAAACCAGCCCCACCAGTGGTCCAAAGGATCACCTGACAGCCGAGTGCTGCAAAATGCATCGCTGAGCCACCACAAAGCATTGTCGTTTCAGACAAGTACATGCCTGGAGCCTCTGGCTTCTCCAGCTTAGTCGCATTGATGCGCAAGATATCCTGAATTGGCTTGGAGCCCGTTTTTGCAAGAGCGCCGAGTGATTTTTCTTCGATGGTTGTCAGGCCGCCAATGCTGTTACCAACACTCATGGTTTCAACCTGAGTGCCTTCCACATGCCAGCGCTTTTCTTCATCACTGATCAACTGGTCGATCTTCTCAGAGACTTCTAAGGTGACAGCCCGCTCTTTAAGAATATGCTCGCAGCCAAGCAATTCCAGAAGCTCACCGGCTACAGCAGAGGCACCCATATCAATCAGCTTATCCGCGGCAAGACCAACACTTGGGTTAGAAGCAATGCCAGAGCTGGTGTCAGAGCCACCACATTTGATACCCACCAGCAGCTTGCTGATTGGAGCATTCACCATCGGTGTTGCATCGGCATGCTCAACGATCTTGGCAATCCGTTTCAACCCTTCGCGAATAGTCGAAACTGTTCCGCTTTCTTTAATGCAGGTGAGGGTCTCAACAGGACGCCCGGTTGCACGGATTGGCCCAGCCACAAGGTCAGGCGTAATGCTGCCACAACCCATATTGATCACCAGCGCCCCGGCGATGTTCGGGTTGGTCGCTGCGTTGATCATGGTGCCAATCATCTCTTCGTTGCCACCATACATGCAGGTATTGTAATTGGTGACGACAACAGTACCGGGCGTCTTCTCAGAGATCGCACGTGCGATGCCTTCCGCGCACTCATCGGCAGCAATAACCATGATGAGATTGCGGATGCCGACAGATCCATCTTCTCGCTGATAGCCTCTGAACGTCTGCATCAGTCCACCTCAATTTCCATTTGGGTGATGATTTCGTTGATCATCACCTCTGGAATATCCAGATTTAAGCTTCGAATGTTTTGAACGTGAGCAAGCTGGCCCTGAGGAACAGGTTTGATTGCTTTGCCGACTGCGACGCCGCCTTTAATCAGCTGGTCCTCTGGTTTCATGGGGCGCAGTGCGACTTTGTTGCCGAAGGGAATAGCTTGCAGAAGCTCCAGCTCTCCCAAGCTTTCGTTCTGTTCGGAGATCACCAGAACTGTCTCCCCCTTGCTGGCATTTTCCAGCAGGGTTGCAACATTGTCTGCAGCATTAAGGCGAAGTGCCTTGATCATAATGTACTCCGTCGATTGTCCTACAATCGACTATTACATAAAATACACATCAAGTCTTGAGAAAAATCAATATTGTCTAACAATCGAGGTGGCGGGGGAATTAATTATTAAAATTCAGCGACTTGGCTTTGAAAAATTTCGGGTGCTGGGGGCTGATAAATGTTCTCAGCTAGGAAAAACTAAGTAAAATCCAGCAGAAATACGGGCTTTTTACAAAAAAAAACACGGCGCAAAACCAAAAGCTTCACGCCGTGCCACCAAATGAGTCTCCCTGTTCTACCCAGGAAGGGATCAGCTATTTCTCCTAAAGTGGAGAAATGTCGACATAGACCTGATAGTCATAAATCAGAGTGTCATTGAGCTTCAAAACAGCTGAGAAAGGGATTTGGAGTGTGCTTTTGTCATGACGCGTATAATGCACCGCGCCCGTGCAAATGACTGTATTACCAACACTCCAGGCGTCTTTGAGTGTGTGTGACATAGCTGCGATAGATTGGAAAAAGGCTGCATTTGCATCGACAACCTGCTGGTAACCTGAAATCTCATCAAAATTCCCAAGTTGGAACCGTACGTCTGGTGCCAGAAAAGATCCGACAGCCTCAGCGCTCAAAGAGTCGACGGCTTGATAAAGCTTATTGGCAAAGTCGCGTGCATCTACGTGTGTCTTAGTGAGGGATGTCATTTTCTTTCCTATCGTTCTTTTAGGTTGGGAGAGTGGTTGCTGCATCTGAAAGGGCAGTATTCAGGGAGCTCGAAGTTTCGTGAGTTGAATGTGTCCGTTTGTCAGTGCTAGTCCAAAGAACAGAACGGCAATAGCAGCGAAGATGGCCATGCTGATGGGTTCTGAAAACACCAGTGCAGCAACCAAAATACCTGAAACTGTGGCAAAATATCCGACTTGGCTGAAGCCAACACTGTCCGTTCTGTCTTGAATAAAGAACGTGAGAGCATAGCTCGCTGCACTAAGAAATCCGATGCCAAGGATGATCCACCAGATGTCCTGGATTGGCTCGACAACCGCTGGCAGACTATCGCCAAGAAGAAGCAAAGGCAGCAGCAACAGCACTTGAGAGAACATGGTCCCGGTTGCAGTCCCAACTGAGGAGGCGTCTTTGGGATAGGCTTTGTTGCGGTAGATGTTTGCAATTGCCAGCGACAAAGGCATGCCTGTCCCAATCAAAATCCAGATAGGATCAAACTGACTGACTTGAGCACTACTGAGTGTCACAAAACTAATCCCGGCAAGCCCAACCAAAATCCCGACAAGCCGCTGTGTTGCAATCAGCTTTCCATCGACGATTGATGAGAGCACCGCCGTAATCAAAGGCGATAGAGTTACAAGAACAGTCAAAAGCCAGGCTGGAATATGCTGTAGGACTAGGTATGCAACCAGCGAAGGCACTGTGATCCCAAGAAAGCCATTGATGATGTAATACTTGATATGGCGGCGTTTCAGCGAGAGGCTCTCATGCTTCAGATGAAGCAAGAGGTAGAGGAACAAACCCGCCAATAGTAACTGCGCAAATGTTGCGCTCAGTGCTGTGACCTCAGCTTTTGTCACAAGCTTGGCAAGAGCGTAATTAACGCCAACAATTGCCCCGATCAGGATGATGTAACCCGTTGGATTATTGTGCTTTCCAGTTTCCGTATAAGTTACTTGACGATCCATTAAGCAGCTCCTTTCTGGAAGACACTGGTCAGGTCACGCCCATACGGTTTCAGCAGGTCCGACTGCGGGCCAATTGAAACGATACCTGTGGGATTGAGATGACGGTGGCTGCGGAAATAGTGCTCCCGCATACGTTGGAAGTTCACTGTTTCTGCGATACCAGGATACTGATAGAGCTCACGGAGATAAGAGCTGAGATTAAGATAATCTGTAATGCGTCGCAGATCGGTTTTGAAATGTGTTACGTAAACAGCATCAAACCGAATGAGACTAGCAAAAAACTTCCAGTCAACTTCGGTGATTTGAGCTCCTGCCAGATAACGCCGAACACTCAGCCGCACCTCCAAGAGATCGAGAGCATCAAACAACTTGGAAACAGCAGCATCATAGGCACTTTGAGAAGTTGCAAAGCCAGCGCGATAGACACCAGAACCCACGTTTTCCTGAATGAAATCAGCAAGCTCATCAATCTCCCCGCGCAATGCTGCTGGATAAAAATTGATGTTTGAGGAAGCCAGACCAGCAAAAGCTGTGTTCAGCATCCGCATAATGTCCGCTGAATTATTGCTGACGATCTTGTTTGTCTTCTTATCGACCAGGAGAGGGACCGTAAGCGCGCCGGTGTACTGGGGGAAGGCGCGCAAATAGACTTCAAAAATAAATGCGTCTCTTGGAACACCTGCTACATCATCAAACAAGGTCTGGTCAATCTGCCATCCCTTATCCCCCATGACCGGATGCATCTCGCTGACAGAAATGATCCCCTGCAACCCCATTAATGATCGCATCACCATCACACGATGGCACCACGGACACGCATGTGATGTATAAAGATGGTAGCGATCTACTTCTGCAGGAAACTCAGCAGTCACATCCGGCTCTATCCAGTTGCGAATATCGCTGCTGATAGGGCGATAGGTTCCGTCACTGCTTTTGGGTTTTTCATGCAGTTGCCCATTGATAAGCATCATAGCCATCGGATTGTCCTCTTCTTCTAAAGAGAACTTAGTAAGTTTCTTATTTTGCGATAATCACCTAATATGGAAACTTGTCGGTGAGAAAAAGAGAACGAATAAGATGGGCGAATGGAAAATATAAACGCAATACCCGTTTTCGTAACGGTGGTTGAGCAAAAGGGATTTGCCGCTGCTGCGAGGCAACTCGGCGTTTCAAAGTCAGCTGTCAGCAAGCGGATTTCTTTGCTGGAGGAACATCTTGGTGCGCGTCTTCTCCACCGCTCCACCCGCAACATTAGCCTCACTGAAGCAGGAGAACTTTACTACGCTCGCGCAGTAGATGCTTTGGCAGCAGCACAGGAAGCAGAAAGTGCCGTTGCGCAGCTACAGGGCAAGCCGAAGGGGCGGTTAAAGATAAATGTCCCAATGACATTTGGCCGGCTACATATAGCTCCCCTGATCCCTAAGTTCCTCAAGAATAATCCAGAAATCAGCATTGATATGATCATGGATGATCGCTTGGTAGATTTAGTTGATGGCGGATTTGATCTGGCAATCAGAGGAGGGCGCCTTCAGGACTCGTCCTTGATCGCTCGAAAAATAGCACCTTGCCGCAACGTGCTGGCAGCCTCTCCGGGGTATCTGGATGAGTTTGGGATGCCAGAAAACCCGGAAGACTTGCATCACCATAACTGCCTGCATTACGCATACTTTAGTGACCAGCAAGAATGGACGTTAGAGGGTGCAGACGGACCCATCAAAATCGAAGCCTCTGGCAATTTCCAAGTCAACAATGGCGACGCCCTCACAGTTGCTGTTTTAGGTGGTTGCGGAATCGGTCGACTGACCACCTTTGCAGCAGGTGATTACCTAAGATCAGGAGAATTACGCCAAGTCTTGCCAGAATACACTTTACCAACCCAAAACATGTACGCCGTCTACCCCGCCCGTCAATACCTCCCCACTAAAACCCGCAGCTTCATCGACTTCATCTCATCAGAAATCGGTGGCGATGAACCTTACTGGGATGAGGGGCTCTACCCCTCCAGCCTCTCAACATCAAACACCAGATAGAGCAGGTTTTTGCACCAGTGCATGACGGTTTTGCGTTCTTGTTCGTCTGCTGTGAGGGCGACGATGTTGAGGCAGGAGACGCTGATGAGGTTTTGGAGATAGGCGAGGCGGTGCGGGTTGTTTGGGAGTTGGCGGCCAAACTTCTCCTGGATACGGATGAAGCGCGCCAGAATTTGGTCCATGTGCGCTTCTTCAAGCTCTGACAATTCTTTAGAGGAGTTCATGGAGCGGCGAAGCTGCCAATGGCCTGCAGTGTTCGCTTGTGCATTGATTGCCATTTGCTCGAACATATCATCGATATAGTCCCGGATTGGCTCACTGCCATCATAGCGTGCATCAAGGTCATCCAGTCCGGTCAAAGCATTTTCCAGCCAACGGCGAAACAGCTCATAAAGAATGGATTGTTTGTTGGGAAAGAAGTTGTAAAGCGACCCCACACTGACGCCAGCACGGCGGGCAATCTCATTGGTGTTGATCTTATCAACCTGACCTTCGCTCAGCATATCCAGCGTTGTCTGCAGGATAAGTTCGATTTTTTCTCGTGAGCGTTGTTGTTTGGCTTTCTTTCGCAAAGCGAGTGATTGCGCGTTCATGGATGGCATGGGCTGGCTGTCCTTTGTAAAGCTCGCTTTCCCGTGTTCTGCACAACAAGATTTCCGGTGGCAAGCCCTTAAGAAACAAATTAGCAGATATACTCACTGAATAACTTGACTTATAAAGTCATATTATCTATTGGAGTCAAAATCGAGTGATTGCTCAACTTTTTGGTCGTTAGATCGGAAGTTGCTGTTAATTCTAAAAGTATTGAAAAATCAAATGATTGAGCTCCAGCCAAATTAAACGTCAAGCCAGAAGCCAGACATCTTTGGAGCGATTATCAGTGGGATAGGTGTTTAAAACATGGGTATCCACTACAAGTCTGCGCTTCTGTCTGGCTCCTCTATTAGCTTGCTGCTGTTTGCTGGAATCGTGAACGCGCAAGAGGCGGGTCCTCCCAATCAAGATCTGGATGAAGTTGTTGTATACGGCTCTTCCGTTGCCGAAGACGCGTTGGCGCCGACCCTAGGTTATGTCCCAACTGAGACAGCGAGTGCTGGCCGTATTGGTTTGCCGATCGAGGAAACACCGCGATCTGTTTCGGTGGTTTCCTCTCAGCAGATGGAAGATCAGGGCGCTGAATCTATTGTAGATGCGATTTCCTACAGCGCTGGTGTTGTACCTGCGATCTACGGATTTGATCTTCGCTACGATAACTATGCAATTCGTGGTTTTGAAAGCGCTGTTGGTGGGCTTAACTACCGCGATGGGTTGCCGTTGCGAATTTTTGCCTGGGGTGGCTGGAACATTGAGCCATTTGGTGTCGAGCGCGTTGAAGTGCTGCGTGGCCCGTCCTCCGATTTGTTTGGTGCGAACCAGCCAGGCGGCCTGGTCAACACTGTCACCAAGCGCCCGCAAGAAGATTTTTCTGCGATTTTGCAAGCAACCTATGGAAACAACAACCGTAAACAACTTGCTGCAGACGTAACAGGTTCGCTCTCAGAAGGTTCTCCAATCAGCTATCGGTTGGTTGGAGTTGGCCGTTTGTCAGATACCCAAGTGGATCATGTGAATGATGACCGGTTCTATTTTGCTCCATCTATAACTGCAAAGCTTGGCGACAACACAAAACTTACATTGCTGGCTCAATACCAGAAAGATTTTCAGGGTGAGAGCTGGCAGATACTACCGCAACATGGGACTCTGCTGCCAAATAGTCAGGGTAGTTTCGACTACGACACATTTGCCGGTGATCCGGATCGCAAAGGGCTGAACCGTGACCAGCATTATGTTGGTTATGAGTTTGATCACCAGTTCGACAATGGCCTTGAGTTCTATCAGCGTGCACGCTTGGCTTATAATAATATTACCTATGATGGTGCCTACAATGGGGGCGCAATAGACTTTGACACGCTTTTAGCAAGTGGGGTTCCGAAGGCTTCGGGTGTTGATACCGTTGTTCTTGTCAAAAACAAAGTCGAAGAAACTGGCTATCAGGGATCCATTGATACCGCACTCAAGTTTGATGCCACATTTGAGGCGGTTGAGACGCAATTTATTGCGGGTCTGGATTACTATAAAGGCTATTCCGAAGCTGATTTAGGAAGCGGGTATGCCGGAGAAAAGAACCTCTTTACGGGCCAAATTACAAATCTCCTACCTAGCCTGCCAGGAATTAACGCGGCTTTGTTGAGCGACTATACAGGGTTCTCAGATCAATCAGTTACGCAAACCGGATTGTATGCTGCAGCAAATTCCAAGATACTTGATAAGTTCCGGCTTGATTTAAATGTTCGTCATGATTGGCTAGAGCGAGACACCAAAGGGCAAAGACCTGAGCCATTTGCCGTAGTGGCGGATGAGCAAACATTTGACCGTGCGCTTACCGGACGTATTGGTCTCTCATATGTGAGTGATTACGGCATCACACCCTTCGCGAGCTATGGGACATCCTTTGATGCTCCTCCTGCTGGAACGACCAAGGAGGGTAGAGCCTTCAAACCGACTTATGCAAAGCAGTTTGAAGTCGGCATCAAGTATGCACCTACAAGTTTTGATGGTTTCTTCAGCGTAGCCGGTTTTCAAATTACAAAAGATAATGTTCTGACAAATGACCCGAACCACGCAGGACCTGCGCCAGCGTCGATCCAGGCCGGAGAGGTCAGGGTGCGTGGCTTGGAGTTTGAAGGTGCAATTGAGCTATACAGTGGTTTGTCTGCGCTCGGCAGCTACACCTATCTGGATACTGAAGTCACAAAAGATACAACTTCGTCTCTTTTAGGAAATCAACTTGAGCGCATTCCAGAGCATGCAGGCTCCCTCTGGCTCAAATACGACTTTGCGGAAAATACCTGGTTAGATGGTTTGAGTGTTGCCGCTGGAGCGCGATATCTGGGAGACCGATATGGTGACAATGAGAACGCGATTAAGCTTGATCCGGTGACACTTCTGGATGCGGCCGTGAGTTATGAATACCAAAACTTCAAACTCTCTTTCACAGGCCGGAATCTTGCGGACAAGTCATATATTAGTCATTGCGGTAAAGCGACACTTGCATCGCTTGTGCCTGCAAGTCTGAATATGGACTCCCACAACTGCACATATGGCAAGGGACGTGAGCTGCGGTTGCAGTTGACCAGTACTTTCTAGAGCTTCTCAATCAGTAAATACGGTGATGCCACGGGCTTTTCAGTCCGTGGCCGGTTTTGTGAGAGTGACATGCAAACCATCCACGCATGCATCAAAAAAATGAAGCTGCTGTTTTACAGCGCTGTGCTGTGCCTTGCTGTGACTTTGCTGGGCCTTCAGCAGACGACAGCAGCTGAATTTCCAGTGGTGTTTGAGCATCAGTACGGGACAACGACGGTCATTGCAGAGCCTAAGCGGATCGTTTCTGTCAGCTTCATTGGGCATGACTTCCTTCTGGCGTTGGGAGTGAAGCCGGTAGCGCTTCGGCGTTGGTATGGTAGCTATCCGAGTGGTGTCTGGCCTTGGGCGCAACCTGCTCTGGGGGATGCCAAGCCGACAGTCATGTGGGGTGAGATCAATGTGGAGCAGATCGCTGCTCTGAAACCTGATCTGATCCTGGGTTTGTGGTCTGGAATGACCCGTTCTCAGTACAAGATACTCTCGCAGATTGCGCCCGTTCTCGTGCCTGAAGAGCGCTTTGGGGATTACGGAACGCCGTGGCAGCAGATGACACGCACAATAGCAAAGGCTGTTGGGCGCACTACAAAAGGTGAGCAAGTGGTGCAGGATCTGGAAGCTCGCTTTGCGGCCATTAAGGCCCGCAATCCGGCATGGCTCGGCAAGTCTGCTGTGGTTGTGTGGCCGGGAGATATCGGGGCCTATCCCTCCTCAGATCTGCGAGGCCGATTCCTGAGTGATCTTGGGTTTGTTGTCTCTGAAAAAGTAGAAACGCTTGTTCGCAGTGATCTTTTTTATGTTCGTGTTTCTCCAGAGGATTTGGATCCGATTGATACGGATGTGCTGATCTGGCTCGACTTTGGCTCAGGTGCCTCCCAAATCAACACTTTGCGACTCCGACCAACAATGCGCGCCTACAATGAAGGCCGTGAGGTGGTGGCAACGCCTATGATCGCAGCTGCCCTCTCACATTCCTCACCACTCAGCCTGAGCTTTGCTTTGGACCAGCTGGAACCGCTGATCGCAGCAGCGATTGATGGCAACCCGGCAACACCTGTTGCAACTTCGGTTGAAGCAGGCATCACCCGTGCACAGCAAATGGAGGGGCAGTGATGTTTGCTGAAACCGCTCAACGAGTTGCGACTGGTGATAGTCTTGCTGACTCCGGTCAATCTCGAGGTGGCTGGTCACTGGCGTTTGTAGCCATTTTGGTTGTTTTGTCTGTGGTGTCGCTTGGTGCAGGTGTGCGGGCAGTTCCACTCTCGGCAATCAGTGATGCTTTGCTGGCAACTGATCTGAATAATCCGGATCATATCGTGATTATGGAAATGCGTGTGCCGCGGCTCATAGGTGCGCTTTTGATTGGTGCATCTCTGGCAATGGCTGGTGCCATCATGCAGATCGTAACCCGCAACCCGCTGGCTGATCCGGGACTGTTCGGGGTGAATGCCGGTGCCTCCATGGCCGTTGTGCTTTCCATTTGGGGAGCAGGCATTTCAGCAGCTGGGATGTTCATCTGGCCCGCGATGGCTGGTGCATTTGTGGTGAGTGTTGCGGTGTACGGGCTTGCCAATCTGGGGCAGGGCGGTGCCAGCCCTTTGCGTATGGCTTTGGCTGGAGCTGCTGTCAGCTCGTTCCTCTTGGCATTGGTGCGCGGTGTATTGCTGGTCAGCCAGCAAACGCTGGAGACCTATCGCTTCTGGGTCGTTGGGTCACTGCAAGGTGTGAAGCCGGAAATTCTACTCCAACTCTGGCCGTTCTTTGCTGTTGGTTTTCTGGTCTGTCTTATTCTCGGGCGTTGGCTTAATGCTTTATCGCTTGGTGAGGATTTAGCGAAATCCCTTGGCACTAAAATGGGCCTTGTCAAAGGACTGAGTTTGTTCGCCGTGGTCTGCCTTTCGGGCGGGTCCGTCGCATTGGCTGGGCCAGTCGCGTTTGTAGGGCTTGTTGTGCCGCATGTTGCACGACGTTTTAGTGGAGCGGACAGCGCTTGGTTGCTGCTGTTCTCAGCTCTGCTGGGCGCGCTATTTGTGCTGTCCGGAGACATTCTTGGCCGAATAGTGCTTGAAGGTCGTGAGTTGCAAATTGGAGTCACAGTGGCCTTGGTTGGTGGTCCGTTCTTCGTTTACCTCATCAGAAAAACAAGGATGATGTCTCTATGAAGTTGCTCAGTCATCATCTCGTCATTCCGCTACCCGGTGGTGCATTGCTCATGCGCAAGCGCAGCGCTGTGGTTGGTATAGTCTTGCTAACACTCAACCTTGTTTCGGTGATTGCTGCGCTTTGGTATGGAGCCTATCCCATCGCGGCAAGCCGCATCCTTCCGCTGTTCTTCAGCGGGGAGGGCGGTGTAGACCAGCTCATCCTGCTGGATGTGCGGATGCCGCGTATTCTTGTCGGGGTGTTTGTGGGCGGTCTTATGGGCATGTCCGGTGCAATCTTTCAGGCACTTATGCGTAACCCACTGGCATCACCAGATGTGCTGGGGTTCAATGCAGGTGCTGCGTTTGGTGCGTTACTGACGATCTTCCTGTTTGGATCGGCCGCCTACGTGTTCTGGGGTGCTGTGGCTGGTGGTGTGCTGACGGCGCTTCTTGTTGTTGCACTGTCCTGGCACCGCGGCTTGGATCTGTTCCGGTTGATCATGGTTGGCATTGGTATTGGGTTCACCTTGCTGGCATGTGCTGATTTCCTCATGTCGCAGCTTGATATTCAGCGCGCATCTGACATGGCCAAGTGGCTTGTTGGCAGCCTTGGGCAAGTGCAGCGCGAAGATATTGCTCCTGTTGCTGTTGCATTTGTGGCTTTGGGCTCACTGGGTATTGTGTTGCAGTACTTTTTGGACAGGCTCGCCTTTGATGAGGATCTGGCAACCGGGCTTGGTCTTAAAGTGAATGGACTTCGACTGCTCATGGTTGCTGTTGCTGTGGTCATGACCGCGACAGCTGTCGCGGTTGCTGGCCCAATTCCTTTTGTGGCGTTCGTCTCCGGCCCCATAGCACGTCAGCTTTCCCGGACTCCATCATCAGCGCTCATCCTTGCTGCTGGGATTGGCATTCTCGTCACTTTGTTATCTGACACCGCAGCACGCACACTGGTTGCAGCTTTTCAAATGCCGACCGGTGTTTTTACAGCTCTGATCGGTGCGCCCTATCTTATTTGGTTGCTTGCCCGGCAGGCGAAACGGAACCTCATCTAATGCTTGATCCTAAAGAACACACACCGTTAGAGGCCAGGGGTCTTGGGCTTTCGTTTGGATCTCATAGTGTCCTGAAAGACTTTAACCTGACTATTCCAAAGGGGCAGATCTCTGTCGTAATTGGCCCCAATGCCTGCGGAAAATCAACGCTTCTGCGATCATTAGCCCGGCTGGAAAAGCCGAGTGCTGGCACTGTATTGCTGGATGGCAAATCCATCCATAAGCAGCCTACCCGTGAGGTTGCCAAGCGTCTTGGTATATTGCCCCAGATGCCTGTCGCGCCTGAAGGTATCACTGTCGGTGATCTGGTCAGCCGAGGCCGCACGCCTCATCAGTCTGCTTGGCGCCAATGGTCCCGGCAGGACGAAGTGGCCATTCAAAATGCGATGGATATGACAAAAGTGACTGAGCTGCGAGACAAGCCTTTCAGCTCGTTGTCAGGTGGGCAGCGTCAACGTGTGTGGATTGCGATGGCGCTGGCACAGGAGACCGATCTGCTGTTGCTGGATGAACCAACCACCTTTCTTGATCTCGCCCACCAGATAGAACTGCTTGAGCTGTTGAAGCGATGCAATGAAGAACAACAGATGACAATCGTTGCTGTGTTGCACGATATCAACCTCGCTGCGCGCTACGCTCACAATCTCATCGTGTTGAAGGACGGGCAGATTGAAGCGCAGGGCAATGCAGCCAAGGTCATCACGCAAGACATTATGAAATCAACCTTCGGTCTGGAATGCTACGTGATGCCCGATCCGGTGAAGGGTACTCCGCTGGTTGTTCCAGCTTGATGCCAACAATATTTCGATAGAACAAGACGAGCACTTTGATGACAACCACTGCAACAGAACTTCATAAGATCGAAAGCCTCATTCCCGGTATCGAGTTTGCCAAAGCCATTGAGCTTTTTGCTGCCGAAGCAAAACTCCATAATCTGACGCTGGAAGAAATTACCAGTACCCACTACCGCGTGAATTCTCCAGTCGGAATGGTTGAGTTTCTGAAGGCAGATGCAGAGGCAAAGCTGGTGATCTCAGCACCATCTCAAGAGGCACTGCATCTTCTCAAAGAGAGTGTCGAGCATCTTATTGGCCACATTGACATAAACATTCCACCTCAGATGGTCTGGAGCAGGGATTTTACAGCAGGCGTTCACCCGCCCAACTTTCTCGAAGTTCAGGTTGTCAGAACAGCGGCTTTCAGCTCCAATTTCATACGGGTAACCGTTGCAGCGAAGGGAATTGAGCGCTTCTTTGAAGGTGGGCTGCACTTCCGTCTGTTGTTCTCGAAAAATCTGGGTTTTGAAGCCAGATGGCCCTATTGGGATGACAAAGGCCGCACGGTCTGGCCTGAGGGTGATTATGAATTGATGCGCCCTGTCTACACTGTTCGCCAGTTTGATAAGTCAGCAACGACTATCGACTTTGATGTTTTCCTGCATGAAGGCGGGCCGACAGCAGAGTGGGCTGCTCGCGTCAACGAAGGGGACAAGGTTGGTCTGCTTGGCCCTGGTGGCGGGTGGATTCCTGAGGCCAAGTATCTGTTGTTGGCTGGCGATGAAACAGCCATTCCAGCTATCTCACGCATTCTCGAAAGTTCTCCTGCAGGTACGAAAGGTGCGGTGATCATCAGTGTTTCAAAAAAAGGTATGGAAGCACCAATCCCGTTACCTGAGATAATGAGCCTTGAGTGGATTTATCGGGATACTCATGGTCATGACGGATTATTTGAAGCTGCAAAACAAATAGAAATCCCTGAGGTTCAGGAGGCATTCCTCTGGTTTGCTGCGGAAAAGAAAACTGCCAAGAAAGCGCGCAAGTATTTCCGCAATGAAGTTGGTTTCAAAGCCGACAACTGCTACATCGCGGGGTTTTGGGAGGAGGAATAAGCTCTCCTAAAACCCAAAGAGCTTTGCGCCTTGATAAAACAGGAATGACACCAGCCAGGCATAGCTTAGAGACAAGATCAGCGAGAAACTGGTGAACTGCCATGACTTTCCTTCTGAATGCACCGTCGCAATGGTTGTTAGGCAAGGCGTGTAAAGCAGGCAGAACAAGCAGAAACTATAGGCTTCCAGCGGTGTGACACTCATCGAAATGGCTTGAGAAACACCGCTGGCAGATAGTGCGTAGATTGTAGACAAAGATCCGATGACGATCTCTTTGGCGATAAAACCGAAGATCAGTGCCAGAGTAAGATACGGATTGATGCCGATTGGCTCCATGATCGGTTGAAGTAAAACGCCCAGTTGGCCGCCATAGGTATTCAATCCTTCTGCGCCAACTGGCAGGTTCGTCAATAACCAAACCAGAATGCAGCCGATGATAATGAACCGTGAAGCTCTTCTGATGAACTCACGCACCTCACCCCAACCTCTGAGTAAAACTTGTTTGACTGTCGGAATCCGATAGGGGGGTATCTCCAACAAGAAAGGTTCCTGGCTCTTGAACTGCTTGGAAAAGCTGAAGATGGCAGCCGTTGAAAAAGCGGCGAGGAAGCTGATCACATAAAAGGAGAATAACACCAGCGCTCCCTTGGAACTGGGAAAGGTGGCGCTGATGATAAACACGAACACAGCAAGGCGCGCAGAGCAGAGCGAAAATGGAATAACCAGCATAGCCAGCAGGCGCAAGGAGCGGGTACGCATGACCCGCGTGCCCATTAATGCGGGTACATTGCAACCGAACCCCATCATTTGCATCACAAAAGCGCGGCCATCCAGCCCAACGCGGCGCATCAGAGCATCCATCAAAAAGGCAGCACGCGCCAGATACCCGCTATCTTCAACAGCGGCCATGCAAAAGAAGAAGAGCACAAGAAGCGGCACAAATGATGCGACCGTCGACAGACCAAGCCATATGCCATTGATCAGGAAGCTATTGAGCCAGACAGGCGCCCAGGCCAAACTCGGCTCCAGCAGTATCGTTTGTACCCAGTCAGCACCTCGGCTCACAAGATCCTGAGAAGGAAGGCCGATCTCCCAGATCACGGAGAAGATAACCAGCATGCTGAGGAAGAACATAGGCAAGCCCAGCAGCGGATGCAAAAACAGCTGATCCAGCTTTTCTGTCAGTGTTTTCGGCCAGATTTTGGGAAGAGTCACGCAACCTTTCAAAGCATCATCGAGCGTTTCCTCGGTCATCAGTGTTTTGAACAGCGAGTCATAGTCCGCCAGAACCGGCTTGCTGGCAAAGTCAGAGCTTAAACTTTTCGAGACTTGTTTCATGGCATCGTCAAAGCCGGTGCCGTATTTGGCGCTGATCAAAGCTACAGGCATCTTGAGAGAATTCTGCAACTGCTCAAGATCAAACGTGATGCCGAGCTTATGAGCTTCATCGCACATGTTGAGCATGACAACAGCAGGCAGTCCCAGCGCCTTCACCTGCAAAGGCATCAGGATCTGTCGTTCAATCTGCGCTGCATTGATAACGATGATAACCAGATCAATCGGAAATTTTGTCAAAAACCGGTTCACGACGGCTTCGTCTTCAGATCCGCCTTCCAGATTATAAATACCCGGCAGGTCAACATATTCCACGTTTCGCCCTGCTAAAGGCACACGCGCGCGCATCACATTAACGGTGATGCCTGGCCAGTTGCCAACGGAGGCGCGGGCATTGGTGATGCGATTAAACAGCATGGATTTGCCAGTGTTTGGCTGACCGATAAGTGCAATACGTGGGGTACTCTGGGCACCTGCCTCAGGCCGAGGGTTCATCGCCTTTGATCTCCTCCACAACAACGCAACGTGCTTCAGAACGTCGGATCGCAACCTGTGTTACCTGATTGACACGAAGCAACATGGGGCCACCCAACCAAGCCAGCCGTATAACGCTGACTTCCTTTCCAATGTTGATCCCGAGTGCGTTCAGGCGAACGACCAGAGCGCGTCCATCAGATGTTTCCTCACTCTTGATCTCTCGCACAATGGCTCTTTCGCCTTTGAGAAGGTGATCGAGACTGCGTGTTTTCGGTGCACTGCTCATAATCTGTTTTTGGGGCGTTGGGATGAAGTTGAGGTTTAAACTCATAAATACACAAGCTCCTCTCAGCAAACTGGTTAGAAGCGTGTTGCTGCTGGCTTGAAAACTTAGCTAAAGCAGAAATTATTGTAGTTTCCCCATAAGATCTAATTGCGAATAACTTGCAAGTAGTGATTGAAAATATGAGTGTAATTCTCTAGTTAAAAATCATTAGTTGGTTAGCCAGAACGACTCGTTCGAGCCAGGCCGTTGAGTGCTAGGTAGAAAATGGCTAACGACAGCAGTGCCCATATTGCAGGGCAGGCGCGCGCAACTTCACAAAATGAGCAAGGTGATCGTACAGCCCGTTCAGTCATTATCGTGCTGGCGGGGCTTTATGTAGCTCAGGCTATTCCGGTTTATCTTGTCGCTGCAGCCATGCCGGCGATCTTCCGCGCACAAGGCATCAGTCTTGTCAGCATTGGCTCTATGGCACTTTTGATGCTGCCCTGGGTTGTCAAATTCCTCTGGGCGCCAATTGTTGACCGTTATTCCTTCGCTGCCTTTGGAAGACGCCGAAGCTGGATCATCCCTATGCAGCTTATCTCCGTGGGCATCATCACTTACCTTTCAACACTCAATGTCGCCGAGCAACTGCACATCCTGTTTCCATTACTGATGGTTCTGGCGCTGTCCTCCTCTACACAGGACATTGCGACAGATGGCTTTGCCGTTGAACACCTCGCCCCGAAAGACCAGCCCCTTGGCAATGCAGTCCAGGGAGGCAGTGTTGCCGCAGGTGTGTTGATCGGTGGTTCTCTGTCTCTGTTCCTGCATGATCTGTGGGGGTGGAGTTTTGCCCTTAAAACAGCTGCTGGCCTGTCATTTCTCACTTTGCTGCCACTGCTTTTCTTCAAGGAAAACCCACGGAAAGACAAAGGTGTCGATGGAGAAAGCAAACCACGGCCATCGATCATTGGATTTGTAAAGCGCAACAACACGTTGATGTTGTTGTTTTTTGCACTGCTGTTCCGCCTGCCTGAGGGGCTCGTGAAAGGCGTTGAGCAAGCGTTTCTGGTGGACTTCGGCTTTTCTCTTTCACAGATCGGATTGGTTAGCGGAGGTGCAGCCGCTTGCGTTGGCTTGGGCGGTTCAGCGATTGCTGTGGTGCTGATCAAACGAGCTGGCCTGATGCAGTTCCTCTGGCTTATTGGCACTTTGAGGACTTTGTGTTTCCTCGGCTACGCATCTGTAGCGTTGCTGGACTATCGCGGTGTCGCAGTGCTCGTTGGCCTTTCTGCCGCCAACACCTTCATCCGCTACATGGAAATTGTTGGTCTTTACAGCGCATTCATGCGCGTCAGTTCGCTCAAGCAAGCTGGTACCGACTTCACCATTCTCAGCTGCGCAAATCTATTCGTCTACATGCTGGGTAGCGTAGCTGCTGGCTTTATCGCGCAGCATTCCGGCTACGGCATCCTCTTCTCGCTCGCGACGGTCTGTTCAGTCGCAGGTATTTTGGCGAGCATGCACTTCTTCAAAAAAACATCCATCGGCAAGGGGCAACAAACTGCCGAAGGTGCAGATCTTTCAACAACATCACCGATAAAAACTTAGGGGGCAATATGAAACGCGTCGCTATGGGGAACAAAGGTTCCTTCGCGCGAGTGCTGCTGTGCACTGTCGCGCCTTTCGCAATGTTTCAAACAACATCCATCGCAACCGCACAGGATGCCATCGAAGACGATACCGACCTAACCGTCGTCGTAACCGCCAGCCGCACCGAGGAATCCATCTCCTCCATCCCGGGCACGGTGCAGGTGATTGGTGTTGATGAGTTGAAAAGCGCGGTAGATGCCTCTGGCGATATTACTTCTGCGTTGGAACGCCTTGTTCCTGGCTTCTCACTTGATAATGAGACATTGTCTGGCGGGGGCCAGAATTTCCGTGGTCGATCCGTACAGATTCTGGTGAATGGCGCTCCACGCACAACTGCGCTGCGCAAATTGAGCCGTGCACTCAGCCTGATTGATCCCAATAGCATCGAGCGAATTGAAGTGATCAATGGCGCAAGTGCTGTTTACGGTGATGGTGCGACAGGTGGCGTGATCAACATCATCACAAAGACCGCAGAAAAAGAAGGCTGGTCAGGTGAGGTTGGCACAACGGTCTCAGCATCGGAGCGTGATGTCAAAGATAGCCTGAATGTGCTGACCAGTGTGAGCGCAGCATTCCGTCAAGAAAATACTCATGTTCAAGTAAATGGTCAGTTCAAGAACACTGGCGACATGTTTGACGGCTCTGGATCGCAGATTTCTGAGGACCCAATTACGGGTCAAGGGGGAGGTTCAGGCATCGAGCAGTACAACCTTTCTGGCCAAGTGGGCTATGAAGGCGATGCATTTGACGTGACGCTTTACGCGAACCTCGTGAAGATGGAACAGGACATCAAGTTCCAAACCGATTACACGACTGATCCAGTTTCCTTGGATCCAAGTAAACCATACTTGGGTCTTCCACCACTTGAAGATAGCAAGAATATAAATGCTACTTTCAACTTCTACAAGATTGGAGGGCTCTTCGATGCAAAGGTTGAGTTATATTACAACGATGCTGAAAAGCGTGCTGCATATGTGCCGCTGAGCGCTGCAAATCCAGTCGCATATCTACCGGATGTAAACGAATCTCAAACTGTTTTGTTCGCTAAGCAAGCTGGCGTGCGTACAACTTTTGATGCTGACTTAAGCGCTGTTTATGAAGGCCTGGCTGTCACCTGGGGGAGTGACTATAGCTATAACGACATTACTCAGACTGTGCCGGATGGACGCGATATCATCTCCCCGATGAAACAACACGGTTTCGCGCAATTCGCTCAGGTGAAAGCACCAATCGGTGAGATGTTTGAGGTTCGTGGGGGTGTTCGTCATGAACGTTTCTTCCTGAGTATGGACAGTTTTGTTCGTCCGAACGCTTTGGTTCCGAACCCGTACTACAGTCCTAGTAACGGTCAGCCGGCTACATTAACGATTGGCAAACACACGTTTACTGCTGCTGATAAAGACTACAGTGCAACGGTTTTCAACTTGGGTGGCGTTATTCATCTGACCGATGAACTTGATGTTTTTGCTGGTTTTTCGCAAGGGTTCTCCGTACCGGATGTGGGCTCATTCACACGCCGTGCTATGCCTGCAAATCCGTTTGCAGACGGAGTTGTTGATGTGTCTGATGTGGCGCCGGAAGCTGTCATCGTCGATAACTATGAGCTCGGGGCTAGGTACAACACTAACGGGATCTCAATTGCAGCTTCTGCTTTCTATTCAACCTCAGACAAAGGGGTGAACTTTGATGACGCGACACAGACAGTCACACAGGCGGAAGAGCGTATCTGGGGAGCAGAACTTAACATTCGCGGCCAATTGAGTGAAGCCTGGGCCGCTGGAGCTGTACTGGCCTATAAAGAAGGTGTTTGGGATGAGAACAAAGACGGTGATATCGATGAAGATCTTCCAAATAACCGTATCGGCTCACCGTTCAAAGCTACTTTGTTCTCTGATTACAATTTCGGAAATGGCTTGAGTGTTCAAGGTGAAGCAGTGTTCGGTTCAGGCCGAAATGGCAAAGAAGGAGCTAAGGGGGACCTGAAGAAGCTAAAGCCAACCTTCACCATGAATGCAAGTGCTGGTTACAACTCTGACTATGGTGACTTCCGCTTCGGTGTCTCAAACATCTTCGACACCAAACAGCAAAATACCACTGCAACAGCCTTACGCGATCGCGAAGTCCTGGCCGAAGGCCGCCGCGTTTTCCTGCAGTATACCAAGACGTTCTAAGACTTGTGAATTTGAGACAGGGCTTTGCCTTGCTTGCAGGTCCATCTGATAAACACAAAAAAACAGCGCAGGGACTAGGATCCTTGCGCTGTTTTTGCTTTAGCGAGTAGAGGGAGGGTTACTCGCCGGGTTCGAGCACGTCTTCGTGGTCGACGACTTTCCCTTTCACCTTCATCCAGACTGCTGAGGCAATCAGCAGGGCTGCGAGGATGCCGCCGATGGTGGAGACTGTCATTGGCAGGCCGAATCCAAGTTTGGTGGAGTTCAGCAGGAAGGTCACAACAACGGTAGTCATGAAGGTTGCCGGAATGGTGCAGATCCAATGCAGCTTGTTATGACGCAGCAGATAGGCAGCAGCAGTCCACAACATCAGGGCAGCAGTCGCCTGATTGGCAACGCCGAAGTAACGCCAGATCACGCCGAAATCCACCTGAGTCAGGAGTGCTCCGCCAACGAACAGTGGGATCGCCAGCAACAAACGCTTTGGCATCTGGTTCTGTGGCATGTTGAAGAATTCAGCCAGGATCAGACGTGCAGAACGGAAAGCTGTGTCGCCAGAGGTGATCGGCAGGACGATAACACCGAGTACTGCGAGGAAGCCACCAAACGTGCCCAGAAGACCGTTGGATGCTTCGTAAACAAGGTTCGCAGGATTGCCGCCCATGCCTTCAGAAAGGCCTTCAACGCCGCCGAAGAAGGACAGAGCAATCGCACACCAGATGATCGCGATCACGCCTTCACCAATCATCGCACCGTAAAAGACGAAGCGACCATTTTGTTCATTCTCCATGCAGCGCGCCATCAGTGGAGACTGAGTGGCATGGAAGCCGGAGATCGCACCACAAGCGATGGTGATGAACAGAGCAGGCCAAAGTGGCATGTCATTCGGGTTCAGGTTCTGGAAGAAATCACTAGCTTCAACACCTGGCAACATGGAATGTTCGCTGGACAGCAGTAAAGCGACGGTCAAACCCACAGACATAAACACCAGCAGAGCGCCGAAGAACGGGTAGAAGCGTCCGATGATCTTGTCGACAGGAACGATGGTTGCAATCAGGTAGTATGCGAAGATGCAAACTAGGAAGATTGTAACATCAACACCGGTCAGGCGGCCGAGCAGGCTTGCTGGAGCAGACACAAACACCACGCCCACCAGCAGAAGCAATACAATTGCAAAGATGTTCATGAAGTGTTTTGCGCCGCTGCCGAGGTACTTGCCAGCAAGGTTCGGGACGGATTGCCCTTTGTTGCGAACGGACAGCATGCCGGAGAAGTAATCATGCACCGCACCTGCAAAGATGCAGCCAAAAACGATCCAGAGCATTGCTGCCGGACCATACAGGGCGCCAAGGATCGGGCCAAAGATTGGTCCAACGCCTGCAATGTTCAACAATTGAACCAGATAGACCTTCTTGGTGGACATCGGCACATAATCGACACCGTCAGTATGTGCGTGGGCAGGTGTCTGGCGTGCGGGCTTAATCCCGAAAACCTTCTCGACAAACATGCCATAGATAAAATAGCCGCCGAACAGCAGGCCAATACTCAAGAGAAACCAGGACATCTTTCTTCCTCCACAAATCTCTGGGAGCGAATAGACTGGTTTCAAGGGCAGGTTGTTGAGGTTTCAGCTAAGCGGCAGATGAGGCGGGGTGAGCGGCAATTAAAACAAATAAGCGGTTAATTGAGACGCGGCAGTTTCACTTAAATGTGAAGCGGCCTTATAAGGCTAAGTGTATATACGCACTCATGAATATCCAAAATGCTGCTTCAGGCTTTTTAGGTATCGACGCGAAACTGGGATCTTGGTTCCGCTGTGTGTCACCACTTCCGCTCCCGTTTCCTGCAACACAATCTCCGAAATCGCATCCGGTGAGACAAGGTACTGGCGGTGACAGCGGGCCAATGCGGTTCTTTGTTCCAGCACTTTAAGGGTAAGGTGTGTGTGCACATAAGACTCTGCTGTCGCCACATGGATTCCAGACAGGTCGCTAAATACATATTCAACGGCAGTCACCGGAACAACCTTCAGCTTGTTTCCAAGATAGCAGGGGAGGTGTTGAAGTTCCTGAGGAGTGATTTCTTCCATCAGTTGCGGACGCAGATCAGACCGGACACGACCAAGCGTCTTGGCGAGCCGGTCTTCTTCAACTGGTTTGAGCAGATAATCAAAAGCATGATGCTCAAATGCTTTGATGGCATACTCGTCGTAGGCGGTAGAGAACACGATACGCGGCATGGTTTCCGGGTCCAGCATGCCAATCATTTCCATGCCAGAGATCCGCGGCATCTGAATGTCGAGAAACACCAGTTGTGGCTTGTGTTTGTTTATAAACCCAAGGGCATCAATAGCATTACTGCATTCGCCGAGTACCTCAATCCCATCGGCCTCAGCGAGCAAGTCTTTCAGCTCCTCACGAGCGTATGGCTCATCATCGACAATCAAACAACTAATCATTGAGCTGCCTCCAACATAGGAGCGGGGAGTAGAATTGAAACACGGGTGAAAGCGTCTTCTTCCCATTCAATATGCAGGCCAAATTCCTCACCCCATTGTTTTTTTAAGCGTTTGTCGACCAGTGAAACCCCAAGTCCTTCGCGATTTTGCGGTGGCACATATAGCCCGGCATCATCTTCCACCCGAAGTTCCACCTGCTCATTGCTCAGGGCCCCGCTAATTCGAACACATCCACCGTCAATGCTTTGCGAAATACCATGCTTGATGGCGTTTTCAATGAGTGGCTGTAACGTAAACGCCGGAATTTTCAGAGACAGCAGTTCAACTGGGACATCCAACTCAACATCCAGTTTGTCCGGGAAACGAGCTTTCTCAATCGCCAGATACGCATCCACGTGGTCAAGTTCTTCACCAAGTGTGACAAGGCCTGAGGTGCGCTTCAGGTTAATGCGCAAAAACTTGGAAAGTTGCAGCAGCAATTCCCGTGCTTTCTCCGGGTCCCGCTTTGTGATGATTGCGATTGTATTGAGCGTATTGAACAAGAAGTGCGGGTTCACCTGCGCTTGCAGCAACTTCAACTCAGCCCGTGTTAAAAGGCTCTGCTTTTCTTCCAGCTCTCCATAAAGGATCTGGTTGGAAAGAAGCTTTGCAATGCCCTCACCAAGTGTTCGGTTGATATTCAGGAACAGCTTGTTCTTCTGCTCGTAGAGCTTGATTGTACCGATTACTTCGGAGTCGCTGTGCAGCGGAATAACAAGGCAGGACCCCAACTTGCAGGCAGACGACAGCGAACAGCCATAGGGCTCTTCAACACCATCTGCATACATAACCTTGTTTTGCTTGATGGCATCAAGAGTCAACTGAGAGGAGATCTCTGTTCCCGGTTTGTGATGATCCGATCCAATACCAATAAATGCAAGCAACTTGTTGCGGTCCGTAATTGCAACAGCCCCTACATTCGTCTCGTCTTTCACAATCTGGGCAACTTTGCCTCCGGAGACTTCATTCAGCCCCTTGGCCAAAACCCCAACACAACGCTCGGCAATCTTTAATGCCTGACTGGAAAAAGCTGATGACAGTTTATCAAACATCGTCTTTTGATCGCGAACAATGCTCATAAAAAACGCTGCGCCAAGTGAATTGACGAACAGCATCGGAGGCGCAATTTGCTGCACCAACGCAAGAGCCTGATCAAATGGCCGGGCCACAATCAGGATGATGAGCATCTGTACAACTTCCGCCACAAAGGTGAGGCCAAACACAAACATCGGGCGAAATAGCAACGCACGCTTGTTATGCGTGCGCAAATAAAATGCAGTCATTCCGGCCAGCAGGCCTTCTGAGGTGGTTGAGATCGCACAGGCCAGATCAGTAAACCCACCAAAACCGTAGCGGTGCAAACCGCCCGTCAATCCAATCAGAAAACCCGTGACCGGACCACCTAAAAGACCACCTAAAACCGCACCCATGGCACGCGTATTGGCAATAGCCCCGTCGACCTGCTCACCAAACGTCGTAGCAATCACACAAAAGCCAGAGAACACCAGATAAATAAGTACCTTGTGCGGTAGGCGAGGGGCGTCTTCCGTAAAGATCTTAAACAGCGGCGTTTTGCTGACCATATAAACGATCACCAAATACACACACATTTGCTGCAGCAGATGAAGAATGAGGGCCATTTGTTGGCTTTACTATTGTTTCTTGAATAAGCCCCAAAAGTGTACCGCCTCACAACAGATTTTCAATCCACCAAGCAGACCACGAACACCAAATTACTTTACCTCTAAAGTTTTGATATATTTGAGTTATTACGCCTGCCTAACTAAACGCGCGCAATTGTCGCGAAGCGTAAAGAACTAAATATATAGGAGACGTCGCTAGTTCTTGGCAGTGAGGATAGCTCTCTTGCTGGCAAAATTGATCTGTGGAGCGAGAATGAAGTGTGAGGATCACGTAAGGTCGTTAAGTTCCCAAAAGTGAAATTTCCTCAAGAACGTCGATCAACCGCAAGCTGGTTATAATGATAAATCTTCACAACCTCAGATAGGTTATGAATAAACGCAATCGCACGAAATAGCGATAAAGTAATTTATTGTATTATTGATTAAATATTTTAGCATTACGTTTGGTAACTTAAAAATTATCATCTTTAACAGCGTTGACTTTAAACCTCATTTAAAAAAGAATTCTAGCACCGCATGCAGTGTGCTTAGGTTAAATCTACACAAGGCATTGAAGAACCAAAAGAATTCTGATGTGCTTGCTCTGGAGGGGACGGCACTTCACCTGAACTTGGGGCTGTCGAAATGTTTGATTACTATGAGGAATCTCTTGCCGAATGTATCGATAAGCGCACTCGTTCTTCGCGAGCCACAACTAGTGCCATCGCCAGCCGGTTTCTGGGAGGAACCGACAGCCCAGAAAACTTGTGGGAACCTCTTAGAGGCAGCATTTACGCAGCCAGTATTGCTCTTACTCGCAGATTGAAGCCTACGCTTTTACTCAGTCCGGGTTCATCAAATTTGGGCAGTCTGATTAGCTCTTATCGGGCTCATTCTGAGGCATTCACTGCTGCAAGATCTAGGGCAACCTCTAAGCAAAGTATGCCTCAGGCCGCAGCTTTCATAGCCTCTTAGCCAATCAACTCCTTCAGTCATCCTTCAATGCCATTGAATGCATTCGTGCATGCGATGTCAGGCTTTAATTGGCCGCACCATAAAACCAAGCAGCATTAAACACCCAAACTTTGTATAACGGGAGAGACAAAGATGCCAAATTCAAACCAGCCCAACGATCAGTGGTGGGTTAATGACCAAACGCCGGATAATCCGTTTGGTAAAAGTGAAGATTACGAAGCTTACATCGATTACGTCAGTGCATTGCCTCGCAGCCTGACACCTGAGATTGCAGCGCAGCCGCTGGTGATCAATGTCAGCGGATTGAATGATTACCCGGAATACAAAGCAGCAGCTATTGGCGCTTTGGAGGTGTGGTCTGCTGTTACTCCTCTCCAGTTTGAAATTGTAGATGATGTGCCATTCGACTCTGAAACACAGTGGATGGAGGTCGTTAGTCCTGCGATAGGTGAGCAAAGCGACGGTAGCGCTTTCTCAAGCAACCGCTATGTCAGTATCGGTCAGAAGTTCCACGATACAGAGCCTAACAAAACCGACATCGGCGGTTATGTTTTTGACAGCTTCATCCATGAGTTCGGTCATGAATTTGGCCTGAATCACCCGGGTCTTTATAACTACAGCGGCCCTGGAGGCGTTCAGATCAACTATCTGAACAATGCGACCTGGATTTATGATCGTCAGCAATACAGCGTGATGTCCTATTTCGATGGCATTGACGTTGGAGAAACAACCCGCTGGTCAGCTTCCACGCCATTGATGGCGGATATCGAAGCCACCATCCGCCGCTTTTTCTCCGAGGTCGACGAGGATGGTGCACGGACTTACCAAAAGATCGATCTCAACACAGGTGACAACACGTACGGCTTCAACAGCACAGAGTATGGCTATGAGCTAACATCCTCTGGCATGCAGCACGATATCGGATTTACTATCCACGATACCGGTGGTGTTGATACCATTGACTTCTCCGGATCAACGGCAGGCACGATCCTTGATCTGCGTGCTGGTCAGTTCTCCAGCGTCAATGGTCACAGCAACAATGTGTCTATCTTTGCTGGCCACAATGCAGACCAGACCGAATACTACATCGAGAATGGCATCGGTAGTGAATACGATGACATCTTGATCGGTAACGATGGCGACAACGTTCTGGACGGTCGCGGCGGTGCTGACAAAATGGCTGGCGGCAAAGGGGACGATGTCTACTTCGTCGATTCCGCTGATGATATCGTACGCGAGGAAGCCGACGGCGGAAACGATACGATCATTGTGCTGAACAGCGACCTGGACCTGGGTGAAATCGAGAACGTCGAAAACATCATCTATGTGGGTGGCACTCCGACCCAACCAGTCGATACCGGTAACGACGACACCTCAAGCGATTCCGGTGATTCTCTGACCAGCCTCATCTTTGGTGATGAAGATAACAACACCCTTGAAGGTGGAGCTGGTGGCGACACGATCTTTGGTCTGGACGGTGATGACCTCATCATTGGTGGTCGTGACTCATTGGCCAGCCGTGATATCAACAACACCATTGCATTCGAAGATCTTGAAGATCAGACCGAAAGCGATGACGGAAATGACGTGCTTTATGGTGGTCGCGGCAACGATACCATCTTTGGTGGTGCTGGTGACGACATCCTCGATGGCGGCGACGGCGACGACACACTGATGGGCCAGGATGGTGTTGACATCTTCCGCGGTGGTGACGGCGTTGACACAGTGGACTACAGCCACGAGAGCCCATTCCAGCTGCTTGTCAATCTTGAGACCAATGTTGCCAGCGGTGGTACTGCATCAGGTGACACGTTCTATAGCATTGAAAACCTGATCGGCTCTGATGACCGTATTGACCGCTTCATCGGTACAGACGACAACAACCATTTCTGGGGTCGTGGTGGCGGCGATGTCTTCAACGGCGGCGGCGGCGATGACATCCTCGACGGCGGCAACGACGGTGACCTGCTGTATGGTGATGAAGGCAATGATACGCTCATCGGCGGTTCCGGTCAGGATTATCTTGACGGTGGCGAAGGAATCGACACAGTCGTTTACTCTGGAAGTTCTGAGGGAGTAACGGTTGATCTTGCCAACGGCACAGCACGCGGTGGCGACGCAGATGGTCCAGTCCAGATTGTAGGACGAGGCACAGTCATCAGGCATGATATCATCGTTGACGTTGAAAACGTTGTTGGCTCTTTCTTCGATGATCACCTCATCGGCAATGACCAGACAAACGAACTCTCTGGCGGTTCAGGTAACGACATTCTGACCGGTGGCGAAGGTGCTGACATCCTGAACGGTGGTCGCGGAAGTGATACTGCGGACTATTCCGACGCAACCAGCGGTGTCAATCTCAATCTGGGACGCGGCAAGTCAGAAGGTGACACTTACATCTCGATCGAGAACCTCTCAGGTTCTGGACATAATGATCGCATGAAGGGTGATAACGCTGCCAACACCTTGACTGGTCAGGGTGGCAACGATGTTCTTCGTGGTGGCAAAGGCGATGATGTCCTCTTCGGCGACTTCGCTGATCAAGGTGAACCTATCCCACGCCCAGGCATGGGTACAGGCTACGCGACGCTTGGTCCGGATGCGACGAACAACTCAATCGCGACTGCATTCGATATCTCCAATAACTTCTCTCTGACAGAAGATCCTGACATCTTCGATTCAACAACTGTTCTTCATACAACAGTTAATGCGACCGGAAATGGCCAAGGTGGATACTATGGTATCGAGCTTGCTGCAGGTACGACCATTACTGTCGATATCGACGGTATTGCAGATCCAAACGTCCATGACAGCTGGGTCAGACTGCTCGATGCTGATGGAAATATTGTCACCCAGAACGATGATGGCGGCGGAGATCCCGGCTCTACAAGCAACCGTGATTCAAGCATAGTCTTCGTTGTTGAAGAAACCGGCACCTACTACATTCTGGAGGGTGCTTGGTCACCGGACGTTCCAGGTGATGGTTGGTCAGAAGCAGTGCCAGAGGGTTCAACATACAAACTCAACGTATCAGTTGAATTCCCACCTGAGCCAATTCAGCCGGGTGAAGCTGGTAATGATAAGCTCTACGGCGGAAAAGGTAGTGACTTCCTTGACGGCGGCTTAGGTGCTGACATTCTGGTGGGTGGCGCAGGTGAAGATTCCTTCCGCTTCTCAACAGAGCTTGGCAACGACAATGTCGATAAGATCAAAGACTTCAGTGTTGGTGAGGATCTGATCCTTCTCGACAATGGTATCTTTGCTGAACTGGGCGGCACTGGCGCTCTTGATCTGACTGCATTCCACATGAGTGCTGCAGGTGTTAGCCAGGATGCTGCTGACCGCATCATCTACGATACCGACAGCGGTGCTTTGCTGTATGATGCAGATGGTTCAGGAGACATCGGTGCAATTCAGTTCGCACAGTTGAAGACTGGTCTGTCACTTTCTGCAGATGACTTCGTTATCGTCTGATAACTTACAAGAGGGGAGCTCTCATGCTCCCCTCTTGCTACCTTTATGCACCTAAACTGTTTTGATGACGCAATCCGATGGGGAAAAGAATGAAGCCTCTGATCAATCGTAGTGTAGCTTTGTTGGCAGCCGGTCTCCTGGCCGCTGGAACCGATGCGTATTCTAAGACCACCGAAGCGCAAGCATCAGACATTCGCGGTACCCTTACGTTCGCAGGCGATACAGAAATTCCCAAGGGCCAAATCAAAATCTACATTGAAGACACTGCCATCAAAGACAGTACACGAGAACTCACCACCCAGACCCATCTCAAAAGCTCAGGCAAATCAAAAACCATCGACTTTTCCGTCACTCGCCCCTCCAACATTCAGGCGTCACCAACACTCCGGATCATAGCCCAACTACAACGCCCCGACGGCTGGCTCCTCGCCCAAGGCAGCACGAAGATCAAGTCCAGCAAGCCATTGGGTATTATGCTTTACAGGACGATGTATTGATGAGTTACTGATGTGCTTACACTTGGTGTTTGTTTCACATGGACAGGTAGGTTGATTTAAGTGAAAGGCATTGTCCGTCATCGAATGAATTTAGACAGAATTAGCTTCTGAGTAGCAGAGTGTTTGGCCCGGTTTGCGTTTTGATTTTAAGCGGCTTGCGCGTGGTAGCACAAGCGACGGTTTTGAAGAGTTTTCCGTTTAATCATCTGACTGTGCTCCAGGACCTGCTTATGGCGTCCCCAATAGGCACCAGCCGGGGTTACGTTCCCAAGGCTCTCGTGATAGCGGTGGTGATTATAGTAATCGATGAACCTTTCAATCTGGGCTTCCAGATCCCCTGGCATGTAATAGTTCTCAAGCAAGATGCGGTTCTTCATGGTTTGATGCCAGCGTTCGATCTTGCCTTGGGTTTGCGGATGATAAGGAGCCCCCCTGACATGCTTCAGATCTTTTTCCTCCAGCCATTCGGCCAAGTGCGACGAGACGTATGAGCTGCCATTGTCAGAAAGTAGGCGCGGTCGATGAAGCACCTTTGGTTGCTCGCTGCCTGAGGCATCGAGCGCCAACTGAAGAGTGTCGGTGACGTCCTTGGCTTTCATTGTGGAACACAACTTCCAGGAAATGATGTAGCGGGAATAATCATCAAGCACGGTGGACAGATAAAACCACCCCCAGCCTATGATCTTGAAATAGGTGAAGTCAGTTTGCCACTGCTGATTTGGAGCCGTGGTTTTGTCCCTGAACTCATCAGTGGCCTTGATGACCACATAGGCCGGTGAGGTAAGAAGGTCCTGCGCTTTCAGCAACCGATAGACGGAAGCCTGTGAAACAAAATAGCCTTTTGTGTCTGTGAAGCGGACCGCGAGCTCTCGTGGTGACAAATCTGGCTCGTCTAGCGCCATCTCGATAATCTGTGCTCTGATCTCATCGGGAATACGGTTCCAGACCTTGGCGGGACGTGAAACTCTGTCCTCCAACGCTTCAACGCCGCCTTCCAGATAGCGATCATACCAAACATAGAACGTTGAGCGTGGAATACCCAGCAGCTCCAACGTGCGCTTGATTGGCTGATGTGATCCTTCAACCAGCCGGATAATCTCCAACTTCTCGTGGGCGGGATATCTCATTCGTCGTCTCCCCCATCCTCGAGCATGCTTTTTTTAAGAAGCCGCAGCTACAGAGCTTGTTCGGCGACCACCTCCTTGAGATCGCGTGCTTCTTTGCGCAGCACCTTGACCTCACCGGTGCTGACCTGACGGGCCGTATCAGCAGCAAGTCGCTTCTTACCAGCTTCCAGAAACTCCTTCGATCAGCTGTAATAAAGCCCCTGTGAGATGTCCTCTTGTCGGCACAACTCGGCAATACTGTCCTCACCGCGCAGTCCAGCCAGCACGATACGGATCTTGTCTTCAGTGGAATAGCGCTTTCGGGGCGTGCGCGGGATGTCTTTAACCGCCTCCTCAGCTGCAGCGCTGGCGGTCCTTGTGTATTGCCCCATTGTTCACTCCTAATCTAGTGATCATGGGCCAAAACACTCCCTTACTCAAATCGATCGATCTGTCCATAAGGCTCGCCGATAAACAACTTTGCCTTTCCTGTATGAAATTGGAAACCAGTTGAGTTAACAATTACCTTCGCCTCTGCGATGCAGCGAATGCTCAGTTTGTCTGTTGTGTTGCAGCTCGCAGACAATGTGATCCGAGGCAACTAATCACATCTGCAGTTAAGGTGAGTTTGGCCTTTCTGAGAGATATCGACGACTCGATGAAAAAATCAGGCTGTTTGCAATTTGAGGATTGCGTGAATTTTACCGTTGGCTGCGTTAGCACTCATATCTGAGCAACTTCAACTCGCTCAAGGGCTAGACACTTCACTATTTCATAGTCCATCTTGCTTAGATATACCTAATAATGGCTGAAATATGAAACCTTGTACCTTGAGTATATGCAAGATGAATTCAGTTTTATATTTGTAATATTTTATCACTTAGTATTCACACATCATGACATTTTTTAATTTACTGTTAATTTATTTAAAGAAGATACTGTTTTGTAGAGATTTTATTTGCATCTCCCTTAAAGTAATAGCAGATGAATCATAGCCAATGGACAGTAAATAGTGACTCTGCGCTTTCAACGGTCGGTTTTAGTTCTAGGATTATTGTTATGGGCTTGTCCTGACGCATATGCGCAGGCTGTGATTGATGATGATAATCCCTTGGGCCCAAACCAGACGGTTGGCGGGCCCGGTTCCACACATGGAGATACTTGGAATGTTGGCGGCACGCTCGTCGTTGGTGACAACGGAGCTGGCACGTTAACTGTTCAACAAGGCGGAGACTTAACCAGTGATGTAAGCACGTTAGGTACGAATGGCTCATCAGGAACGGTGACAGTTACTGGCAGTGGTTCTACATGGACTGCAGATGGTAATCTTCGTGTTGGGCGTGGAGGGACGGGTATCTTCAATATTGAAGATGGAGCTACTGTTGCTAGTACTCAGGGCCGTGTTGGAGTGCTTGGGTCTCAAGGCACAACGACGATTACCGGAACTGGATCTTCATGGACCATTGATAACGACTTGATCGTTGGGAATGGTGGAACGGGCGATCTGATTGTCGAACAAGGTGGAGCTCTTATTACAGGTGAAAGCTCCGTTGGCGAAAACAATGGCGGTAGTGGCACTGGAGTTGTTACTATTCGAGATGCAGGTTCAACTTGGGATCTGAGTGATCGTTTGCGTGTTGGTATAGCTGGTACTGGTACTGTCAATGTTGAAAATGGCGCTAGCGTTACAAGTACAGATGGACAGCTTGGCGTTTCTAACAATTTAGGTACAGTGAATGTAACTGGAGCAGGATCAACCTGGAATGTTTCTGACGAGCTTGTAGTTGGAGCAACTGGAGCTGCTGGTGGCAACTTGAATATCTCTGATGGTGGTTCGGTTACCTCGCAAGACTCTATTGTTTCTGAATTTGCAAGCAGTAATGGAGCGGTGACAATCTCTGGTTCGGATTCAATCTGGACTGTTTCAGGAAACATAATCATTGGCCGACAAGAAGATGCAACCATTACCGTTTCCGATGGTGGGACGCTTGATACGCGTGCGAACAACACGATGGGTCTCTTCAATGGTACGGGCTCAGTTGTTGTTACGGGCACGGGCTCGAACTGGACGGCTGCAACCAATATTGTGGCAGGTCGTTCAGCTCGCGCGACCATCACACTCTCTGATGGTGGTGTTTTAGAGATTACTGGCGGAAATCGCAGATTGGTACTTGGTCAAGAAGCTGGGGCTCGTGGAACATTAAATATTGGTTCCGCGACCGGTGAGGCGGCAACAGCAGCTGGTACGTTCATTGGCAATCAAGTACGCCTGACAGCTAATCGTGATGTGATCGTCTTTAATCATACGAGTACAGATTACACATTTGATGCTGGGCTCTTCGGAGACGGCGATGTTCTCATTGAGAGCGGCACAACCACATTGACAGGGAACAACAGCTCTTACTCAGGAACCAACACGATCACGGGTGGGACGCTTCGCGTTACAGATATTGATCAACTGGATGATAGCTCTACTGTACTTAATGGTGGGAGGTTTTTATATGCTGACACAGCAGGTGGCTCAACCTCTGCACTAACGATTGGCAGTAGCGATGGAACGATTGAGGTCTCGGAGAGCTCTGCCACTTTTACAGTTTCAAGCGAGTTGACAGGAACAGGCAGCCTTAGCAAAGACGGGGCCGGCGTTCTTCGTTTGACCGGCATGAATGATTATAGCGGTGGCACGACCATAACTGATGGAAGTGTGCAGGTTGATGATATCAACAGTTTGGGAACAGGCACGACGACACTTGATGGCGGAACGCTGAGCTACAGCGGAACAACAAGTGCCACATATTCAAATCTTGTCTTAAGTGCTGCAGGCGGCGCCTTGGAAGTTACTGAGAGTTCTGAGACACTTGAGGTTAGCAGCGATCTTTCGGGAACAGGGATCCTAACCAAGCAGGGCAGCGGGACATTGGTTCTCTCTGGGACGAACAGCTACAGCGGTGGGACTGTTATTTCAGCGGGAGTACTGCAAGTTGATGACCTGAACCGTCTTGGCACGGGATCTACTACCCTCAATGGTGGGGCTCTCAATTACACAGGTACAAGCGCTGTCACCCTCGCCGATTTGGTTTTAGGTTCCGCTGACAATACGCTTGATGTCAGCAACAGTGTAGCGAGTATTACGGTTTCGAGTGACCTTTCGGGCACGGGCAGCTTAACCAAGAGCGGAGCCGGTACTCTCATCCTCACCGGTACCAACACCTATAGCGGCGGAACAACAGTTTCATCGGGAACGCTGCAAGGCGATAGCTTAAACATTCAGGGAGACATGTCTGTCGCCAATGGGGCTACTGTGGCCTTTACTCAAGCGACAAACGGAACCTATAGCGGAGACCTTTCCGGCTCTGGTGCACTAACGAAGACCGGATCTGGTATATTGACCTTATCAGGCAACAACTCCAGCTACTCCGGTATTATCTCCGTTAATGGCGGTGGGTTGTCGATCTCGGCTACCAATCAGCTGGGTACGGGGACCACCACACTCAATGGCACCTCCCTCAGCTATACAGCAAGCACCAATGCCACCTTATCGACCGTGGCTTTGGGGTCAGGTGCCAGTACGTTCGATGTGACTAGTGCCGCAGGTACTCTGACGCTTTCCGGCAACTTGGCCGGTGCAGGCAGCCTGATCAAGACCGGAGCAGGCACTCTTGTCCTATCCGGCACCAACACCTTTAGCGGCGGGGCGACCGTTTCTGTGGGAACCTTGCAGGTCTCTCAGGTCTCTCAGTTGGGCACAGGAACCACCACACTGGACGGAGCCACGCTGGCTTTTAGCGGAACTGGAACGCAAAGCTATGACGCGCTGACCGTTGGAGCTTCCGGGGGTACGGTAGAGGTGCAAAACGTTAACAGGACGTTGCAGCTTACGAACACTGTAACCAGCACAGGAGCCTTCACCAAGGCGGGCAGCGGATCGCTTGTGTTCAATAGCAGTAGCAACTCATTTGGAGCGGGCCTGACAGTTCAGCAAGGAACGTTGCTGATTGGCGATACGACAGACTTTAACACTGCATCTGTTCAAGCAGGTTTTACAATTGCCTCTGGAGGGCGTCTGGGCGGGCATGGAACTGCAAGTGGCAGTGTGACACTGGATGGCGGCGTTATCGCACCCGGCGCTTCGTTCGGCATAATCACGCTCGGCAGTCTGGATGCGACTGGCACTGGCGGCACGCTGGAAATGGAGTTTGGCTCTGATCCGGTATCTGGAATGACAAATGTTGATCAAATCCAGATCCTCGCGGGTGGTAGCGTGGACCTGAATAACATAACCCTTAATCTCGTTAACGTCATGGGTCCAACACCAGTCAAGATCGGCGATGAGTTCGTCATTATCGACAATCTCTCCGCACCAGGGACAGAGCCACCGACAGGCACATTCAGTTCAGTCAACCATGACATGTTCATGTTAGATGTGAACGTTATCTACGGTATCCCAGGAGACGCAAACGATGTTGCAATCCAGTTCATCCGAAGCTCCAATAACTTCGATGGCCTGGCAGATACACGCAACGAGTATGCAGTCACACAGGCATTGGATTCCATTAATGAGAGCGGCGAACTCTTCACACAGCTTGCCCCCATGAACAACGCTCAGATTAAAGCTCTTCTCGATCCCCTTGCTGGTGAAATCAACGCTTCAACCCGTGCAATCCTTCTTGCAGACAGCCGCTTCCTGAGACAAGCGGTGAATGACCGCCTTTACAAGGCCCACAGCGCTTTTGCTGCAGACGTGGATGACGATACCGTTTCCCGAACAGTTGGCCCCTTTGAGATGTGGGGACAGGTCTACGGCAGCTGGGGTCAATTCTTCTCCGATGGCAATGCTCGCACCACAGGTAGAAGCGTCGGCGGCGTTCTGGTTGGTGTTGATGCGACCTACTTTGACATGGTGCAGCTGGGTGTGGTTGCAGGCTTCGGCAGAACATCCATCGACATCAGCTCCATCGATGCCTCATCTGACAGTGACAGCTACAGTGTCGGCGGCTACGCCAGTGCCAATCCGATCGACAACGTCAAACTGCGTGGAGGTGTTGCAGGTACATGGTACAACATTGCAACTGATCGCGATGTAAGCCTCTTCCCGGAAGAAACACTGTCATCTGACCAGTTCGCCGGTTCTGTGCAGGTGTTTGGTGAGCTTGGATACACGTTGGAAAGCACCTACGGCAATCTGGAGCCTTTCGCAGGGGTTGCCTATGCTTACCTGTCCGGCCCCGGCTTCAACGAAACCGGCGGCGCAGCAGCACTCAAAGCAGATGGGCAGTCCAACTCCCTCACTTTCCTGACACTGGGAACACGCGGCGAGTTTGACCTTTCCAACTACCTTTATGGGGACACAAGCTTTGTTGGCTTGGCTGCATGGCAATACTCTTCCGCTGATACGCTCGACTACACCCAAAGCTTCATCGACAGCGGCAACCCTTTCACCGTCGCCAGCGTCCCAATCGCCCGCAACGTGGCCCTGATCGAAACCGGCCTTGAATCCCGGCTGGCCGAGCACATCCAACTCAACATCAACTACTACGGCCTCCTCGCCGACCAAACCCTAGACCACGGCGCCAACGCAAGACTGTTCGTGCAGTTTTAAGCTGAGAAACGGAGTGCGCCCACAAGTGTTGGGCAGCTGCTTAGAACTGGCTGATCTGTTTGCTATTTTGCGTTAAGCTCGAACTGACGCGGTCTAGTTCTTCATTTGGCTCAAGGTTCGCCTTGTTGGAAACAGCTCGACGACCTGGCTGTGGGAGGAAAGTAATTTATCACTCTAAATAGAGAGATTTTCTTCGCTTTTCACCTCAAACTCAAACAAAATTCATTCTCCCCGCGATAAAGATGAAATCGAAATTAAGGTTCGATTTCATAATGACTTAGCTAACTTGTGCACAATCCTTGATGGAAGCATTTGAGTGTCCGGTAATGGGGTGGACCGCCTGTTCCCCCGAGGCGCAGGCTCTATAGTGATCCTGTTCTCATGAAACCGGAGCAGTCCCATGACCACAGAACTTCTCTCCGTCGGCATCGACATTGGCAAAGACACATTGCACATCGTGGGTTCAATGATGATGGTAGCTACGCTTTTCGGAAAAAGATCAAGCGTCTGTCCCTCGTGGCTACGTTCGAGAAGCTGCCGCGCTGTATTGTGGGCATGGGGGCGTGCATGAGTGCGCATTTTGTTAGCCGAACATTACGCAAACTGGGGTTCGATCCGCGTATCATCGCCGCCAAATACACTAAGCCCTTCGTCAAAGACCAGAAGAACGATTACAACGATGCTGAGGCTATTGCTGAAGCTGTGCTGCGGCCCAATTTGAATTATGTGCAGGAAAAGAGCCAGGATCAGCTCGATCTGCAGGCTCTGCACCGGGTCCGGTCCCGATTGGTCTCGCGTCGTACCGCCACCATCAACCAGATCCGGGCCTTCCTGTTAGAGCAGGGAATTGCGGTGCGCACAAGCAGCAGCAGCCTGAGAAACTCTCTGTTCGCCATTCTCGACGATCGCGCCAATGAGATTTCTTCGCGCATGCACGACATCCTGATCGGCCTTTATGAAGACTGGCTAGAACGGGCATCCAAGCGAATGCATAAGAAAAAACTGGCCGTCGCCCTAGCCAATAAGCAGGCAAGGATCGCCTAGAGTGTAATGTATAATTGCACGGAGTTTGACAACCATACAACCGACATGGAGGCGATCTAATCAGAACCTCCTTAAAAGTTCGCGACAGAGCATAAGCATGGAACGGAAGAAAGAACGCACCCAAAGTCAGAGAGCCATAATGGCTCTAAGTAACCTGTTCAGTAATTAGACTGTAGGTACGTGCGTATTACCATCAAGGCCACGGTCTGCGTATCGATAAACAGGTTGGATACATAGTATCTACTTCTAGGTTACAAGTAAAAATTCTCTTGCGAAATGCAGGTGGTCCATACTTCTAGACATTCTTGACAAGTAGCAGCTGACCAAAAGCCGACATTGGTTTGGATAGAGTCATCTCGCCAGAATTGTGTTCTTGCTACCTCTGATTGATTATGCATCAAACTGATACCGTGATGGAAAGTGTAATTGGCTTAGATACAGACCCAATACTACTAATCATAGTTTGAGGTGGTTATTGATGCCGGATGCAGTAGCTTAATCGTAATAGTTTGGAGCATGCCGCAGAGTTGCCCACTGCTCACTATCATGCCCGTAAATGACAATAGCCGCGTTTTCTTGATTTGCCATGTCACAGATTTTCTGCGTGCTAGCCCGTATTCGCGCTTCGTCATCCATGTCAGTGATATACATCACCCGCGTTCTGGCATCTGCCATTGAACTGTGCATCACAGCATCAATAGCAAGCAGGATCGGTCCAGATTTGGGCAAGCGGACAAGTAGGGATTGATGACCTGGGACGTGACCGCTCGTCTCTAAGAGCTCAACACCAGGTACCAGCTCCATGTCTCCTTCGACGACGCGGTAGTTAAGCAATGGATCATCCCACATGTCTCTGTTGGCAGCAAAACGGGGATGTCCACTCTTAGCAAGATCGAAGTGCTCACGTTGTACGATCAACTCCGCATCGATGAAAAGGTCATGGTTGCCCGAATGATCATCGTCTAGATGCGAGCAAATAAGATAATTAATGTCCGTAGGAGAAAGCCCAATTGACGAAAGACGGGCGACAATAGAATCCTCGGGCAACATTTTGACTGTGAGACCCAGCGGATTTTGGGGGTTGTTAATAAAGGATCGTGGCCAACCCGTATCAACGAGAATATTGACGTTCGCATCTGTTTGGATGACGTATCCAGGGACAGGAATGTTGCCGGGTTGCATAGTGCCCAATGGAAGCAAATATAGTCGCATAAGTCAGATCCATTCATAAATGCTTGGTTGATGCAATAGTGTGCTAAATCTGATAACTCACAACAATGGGTTTCACCGGCCTTTTACAAACGGATTAACCGCAAAACCAACCAATCTTAAAAGCTGTGTCGTTAGTTGCTTATTGAGCCAAGAACTTGTGGAGTGAGCTCGAGGTAACTTGTCGGTTCCGACTTAAAAATCCGGCGTGCCAAAACCTCTAGTACGCGGATCGCCATAAACTCTAGTTCTTCAGCGACAAAGTTGAGCATAATTTCTGGCGCAACCACCTGATCAGGGAAAAACGCAGCTAAATCACGATCCGATAATAGCTTTTGTGCTTCTTCCGGTGTCATCTTGCGTAGACGTTCAGCGAGTTTAGGATCATCGATTTCAGCGATGTTGTTGGCAAGTTCTTCCAATTGAACTCGTTCGGGGGTCATTCGTCGCTCACTGTTGGCAAGAAAAACGGGATCCAACACGTTGTTTAAGATAAGCTTACCACGCAGAGCACGCCGATCATAACGCCCACCATGAGCGTCAAATGCTGTTTGTCCAAATACCCAGGCAGATTTGTCGATCGCACCTGAAACCCTGCCTTCATTCTTTTGGCTACGGAGTCGGTTGACGTATATGGGGCGCACACGTTCTCTGGCCAGAATCTGACTAAATGGCAAGGGACCTATCACCTTGCCACCGCTTGTTCTGTAGATTAGCGCGTTAGCTGGAATGATAAACTCGGCAAGCTCGGGTAACCGCATCGTCCACTTACTGGTTTGCATGTATGCTTGTATGTCGCCAGAGAAACCCGACTTCAACTCGTGTATTTGCTTAGGCTCAAGTGTAGGTGGTCTGTCTTTACCGCGTGGACGGCCAGTAAACACCGCCAAAGTCCCATCAGACATATCGACCGATGGCTTGATGACACGGTCAAACATACGGGCTTTGGGCCCCAGGATGAACAAGGGCTCACCAGGTCCTTTATGCAAGCGGCTAAAATCGGAGAGCATTTCCAACTGCCGCTCACGCATCAATACTTCAAAAAGTAACCCTTTCATATGACCTATGTAAGCAGCATTGATCCGCGTGGGGCGGTAGGCCGAGATATCCATCACGTGATGAGCTAGATCGTCAGCCGAACCCGACTTGATAAGTTCTTTCAGAACCTCGCGAATTTCTCCACGCATACTGGAGCCGTCTATAAAATGAGCCATCTCTGCTGCAGACAGATCGAAGAGAGGTCGCAACATAACCTCAGGGTCGCGCGGGCGCATGACTTGCTCGCCGCCCGGCAAGATGACACGGCCATGCATCCTGCTCAAAGGATTGGAAACGAAGGTGTGCCTAAAATCTGGGTGAGCGACTTCACAAGACAAAATCTCACGTTGGCGTCGGGTGGAAATCGTATTTTTAATAATGTCTCGGAAGTCTGGTCCAAAGTAATCGCGCAGTAATCGTCGCACATGTATGTGATAATTTATGCGACTATCGACAATACCATACTCTTCTTCGTGGATTATGCGTATCAACCAGTGTGTGGGAGAGACCAAGCCATGGGTGTCTTTGATGTGGTGTTGGTGTAGGTCCTCAGGAATAAAGCGGCGATTATTCGCGGAAATCATGCTTCCGACCGACATGGGCAGTCCGACGAGTTTGCGTAAGATCTCAGAACGCCGCTTCATCTCTTCATTTGTTGGTCTTTCCCACAATAGATAGCGCTTCGCTAAATCTATCATGAACTCAAAGTCTGCCTGAGTGATAGTGCCCGAGCGTAAGTTGTTATTTAACGCTTCGTCTGCTGTTTGACCCTTGTGCGCATGTCTTGCGTTTAAACCAACCTTACGTTTGCTTTTCAGTCCTTTAGGCTTTGAACTTTTAGGTTTTAACACTTAAAAAAACTCCGCAGTTTGTGCGGGGGGAGATTCAAAATCAGCCACATCCCATACATCGTAGACTGTTTTGCCCAACATTGCGGCGAAGCTGACATTTGTGGCAACTTCAGCGGCCTTAAGACTGGCGGCCAAGCTCTTAGGTAACTTTGTCCCGCTGTTAAGCAACGACCGGCTCATAAATGGGAGTAAACCGAGACCCAAAAGCGCCAAATCCGCTCTAGTCAACTTACGCCCAAAGGCATCGCGTCCGGTGCTCACCCCCCAAACAAACTCTGCGATGTCTGCTGCATCCCCAATAAAAGGTATCATGCGAAAGGCGGTGTCGAGCAGATCGACTTGTAACTCTTCCGATATAAGTTGCGCCCGAGAGCGCTGACCTTCTGGCTCGAGCCATTCGAACTTGTCTGGAAAGATCCCGCGATGTATCCCTCCCTCTTCAGGCATCTCAGGCGGCGTTTTCACCTCCATACAGGCAACCATATTCGCACCCAGAACATGCTGTAGTTCTCGGCTACCTGTGGCATCGCGCGTACCCGTTCGGTATTCAGCCATCCGCGCGGTAATTTCGGTAATCCCCGGAGACGAAAGTGTTACACGCACTGATGGGGTTTTTATGATCAGGATCGGTGGTGCTCCTTGTTTGTCCGGCTCCGGTGCAAGTAGCCAATGTACACTGTTACTGACAGCAGCATTGTTCACAGCTACAGACTTTACGTCCTCTTCTTCTCTTTCCTCTTCGGACATCGCACCGAAAAACTGAGTAACCGGAATGCCGACCCATTTCATCAGATCACTACGTTTCTCCATCCTTTGCGCCAGAATATTAACCTCAAATGCCGCATTAAAATCACTGTGACTGGTTTCTTCATGTACCGGCCGCCCCAGCACTGCCTCGCGTAGGTCACGGTTAAACCATGGGTCTTTTTGCATTGTTGGTACACGGACATCGACTGCAATCAGCGACTTAAGATGCACCAGCCGTACTCCCCAAGGTTTTGGGTCGAACTTCACCTCATCCCCTGTGAGGCATAGATTAGCCATGAGGAAGTAGGAAGCGGCATAGAGCTCAGCATAGAGCATTGGCTTATCTTTCCTGACGAGTTCCATCGGCTGGAAGAAATCGCTCACCGCATAACTCTGACGAGCAAAACTGTGATCCATATGGATCATGTCGAGTAGTTCCCCAACACTCAGATCACTCACCACATTGTCGAAGTCGAGCATCAGTGCGGCGAGTCTTTCCATTTCTGGTGCCGGTTGAAGGCCTGCCAGTTTGTCAGAATGAACATAGCTGGCCAAAATTGTGCGCGGACTGACCGCCTCACCAATCCGCGGGATGCGCCAGGGAGATTGAATGCGAATTATTTGCAGGTCCGGTGTGTATCCGCGCAAAGCAGCGCTTGCATTACCATCGCCATATTTCCCTCCTGGCATCAATTGGCGAATTTTATCATCTGGTTTAACCGAGATCCCTGGTCCTGCATAAATGCGGATCTGATCAAATCTGCGCTGCGGTGGCAGCTTGAAAGGGAGGGCTCCACCGCTGGGTTGAACAAGTCCAGCAAGTGCATTTCCGAACGCGCTGAAGTAACGGATGGCATCCTCTTCGCGCCCGGTCTCCCCCTTAACAGCGTCGAGAGGCGGTAGCTCTTGGACGGGGTGATATGACCATGACACGGGCGGTGGTGTAGATTTATCAAGCCTCCGGTCTGTAATCTCAATTTTGTGTCTGATCGGAATTGTACCGATGGAAACATGAACTATATGTTGCAGTTCAAAGCCGTTCTTTGTCGTCACGACCCTAAAGCGCGAACTCGCTTTAACATCATTGGCTGGAATGACCATGTTAGCCCTCTCCTGGAGATATGTCTGGGCCCGCAAGGTCTCCCGCAAAGCGCATTGTTACGCGCAAATGTGCCTTCGATCCGCCTCCTGTTATCGCCATACCACCATCAACTGAGGGCGACAGACCGAAGGCAATTTCGGTCTCTTCGGGAGCTCCCTCTTCAACTTCTTGCATGCTAGCCTCGACCGCACTGGCTATGGAAGAGAGTACCTTGAGCGCATCATCCAGCGAGCCACTGCTGCTGCTATCAGTTTCAACCGCAAACTCAACATCAGAGCCTGATGGGGTGGAGAATCTCTGTACTTTAACCATTACTTGTTCCCGTGTGTTGGCAATTGCGCGCGTCAGGTTTCGTCCGGCGAAGGCAGCTCTACGTCATTTGAGAGCCAAGTCATTGGCATCGGTACAGAAACTGTCCAGGCCTTAGGATCATCCGCGTCTATCTCTACGTCGCCGTCGAGGTTTTCATAAGGCTCTTCTGCCTCCAGCTCCCTAATGAAGGAATGGTAGAGTTCAAACTCGGGGTCGCGATTGCTCTCTTCGTTGGAAGACAAGGTATCCGAAGGATTATTGGCATGAAACATCGGCACATCGTCATCGGGTGACGTATGACCTGTCAGTTGAAAATAAAGAATCCGGCGAGCATAGTCAGGGTTCACTGGCACGGTGACCATGGCCCCTCCCGCACGGAGAAATTCACGAAACAGAGGGTCAGGATCGCTGAGTGCCATTGTTTCGAGCCATTTTTCTTTGCGCCCCCAATAATAGGGCAGTAACTCATATGTCATCAGGTCCCAGTCAAAGCCCTTTTCGAGCAACTCGACATCCTTCGCCAATGCTTCAGCATTGTCGAGGTGAACACGTGGGAAGTTATCAGGGGGAGCGCCTTCGGGGTTGTGTAAAATCCCTGGGGCGTGGTCAAAAGTATGACCGGTCCATGTCGTGATGCAACCTTTCTTTAATTCTATACGCTCGGTTTGGCGGTTGATTGCAGGTGGTTGGCCTGTAATCTGGAATCCTCCACGCGTCTCAAGCTCGGCCAGAGTTTCTTCGTAGTCAGACCTTTGTTTATGAAAAGCCGCCATGATGGCGTCATAGGTTTCCATCTGCCACTTCCGGAACTCCTGTGCCAGAAGTTTGCACTTAATGCGCACAGCCGCATAAACTCCATAACAACCGTAGTCTCCATCCGGAAGGGCATCGAACTGGGCACCAATTGGTACCTTACCAATGTCGCCGGCCACGGCATCAGGATCATAATTGACGATAACGGGATCAGCGCCGTTTTTTGTTTCAACTGAGAAATATGTTTTGCCCACAATGATATCTAGATCGGATTTACGCACCTCCGCGCCGTTTCGAAAGTTCATCCATAAGAACCGAGAGACTCCGTCGATCTTATGCGCACGATATCCTTTTGGAACGTCAACCTGACTTGGGGTGATGACAAAATGTGAAGTTAGCTCCCGAAACTCGCGATTTATATGTTTGGTAACATACGAAAACCTGGCAGGTGGTGGCTTCACTCCTCCTGCCTCAACCCGGCCAACCAGTCCACGCCAGTTCCCGCGATTAATCATCGCAGGAGTGAGTTTCTTGCCGTTGTGATTGGGGTATTCTGGCTCTGCTGGCACATCCTGCTGATGCTGGCGTGCTTGCGACATAATCCAGAACGCCGCTGGCTCAGGAACGTAGAAGCGATAGAATAGTCGCAAACCATAGTTGAATACCTTTAATCGCGAGACTTGATCGATCCAAAAATAAAGACCTGAGCGGTTCTCACCATCGTCATTCGCAAAGCGGTTTAGGTTGCGTTCTTCGAACTCCTCGACAAGTCTGGCACTTCTCTCATCAAAACTCTTCTCGGTAATGCGCTTGACGGCGCGCTCCACCACTTCACGAGCGTATTGTGTGCTTGTAACAGAGGTCTCTGTCTGACTGTTTGTCTGGCTGAAGTCAAAATAAGCACTCGCTGAAATCGGCCCAAAAGAAGTTGATACTTCCGCCCCGGCTCCAAAACTGGTCTCGGACAGGATCATCTTTTGGGTTTCGTTCGTCAGCTCGAACCGATCATTAGTCTTACGCTCGCTCTCTTCTTCGGAGATTCGCTCAAAACGGCTAATAATCTCACTCTCTTCCCTACGTAGGGAGCGCGTGCTTCGCTCGAAATGCTCTCCGGCCATTATTGTGCGGATGTCTGCGAGTTCGGCAGTGCGATAGCCAAGAAGGTTTTGCTTGACGACATGAAGATCGCCGATGAAAGGTGTAACACGACGGGGTACAGACGACATAACTTTTCCTCAATCTAGCTGCACGGTTCGCTTAACCAATACGGCACCGCGCATTGTCAGTTCTGATCGGATCGACAAGCGCTGTCGCTCCAGCTCGAGTTTTTCAATCTGCTCGTCGATGTCGGCATCAACTTCATCTGGCAGTTGGTTGAGCCAAACAATGCCGGCGGAGGTCAATAAATTTGAGGCATCATCACTGAGCGTTGCCGCCTTCAATCGAGATGTGGATGGGAACTCGCCGGTGCTCGCAGGTTTCGGTTCTCGGATTTGATCACCGGAAAAGACTTTTCCAGTTACAACCGGCGGCAAGAGTGCATCGACTTGCTCCAACTCGTTCTGCGCTTTAACCAACGCTACAATATCATGGTCAATCTGAGTGATACGCTCACGCCGAGCAACGTTCTTCATTTCTGTGTCATCGACGCTGTCTACTGGTAACGGACCAGGCTGCGGCGGCAAAGTATTCGGCACTCCGATGGGGATTGCTGTGAAACGTACGGTTTGCTCACCGTCCTGCGTATTCAGTGCCAGGTGCAACGCAGTAAAGAGCCTTAACCAGAAGAAGATCGAAGAACGCACACGGGCATCGCTGTCTTGTAATGCCGTCAACGCATAGAGTGTGGACCAAAGCGAGGATTGCAACATGTCGGCTTCGTTTGAGCCAAGCCAGTCACTCAGGTCTTCGGTAGACGCCTGTGCTGAGGCAATCAAGGCTGCTGCACCACGAACCCACGTGGCGTTGGGTGAAAGTGGTAATAGAGGGCCTTCGGCCAATACAAGGTGGCGCAATGACGACTCTGCTCGTCGTAATTGTTGCCATTCAGCTTTGCGAGTAAAGGCCTCATCTGACGAACGTAGCTCTACTGACCGATCTATAAGTGCACGGCGACGTGTCTCGTAGTCGCTGCCAGAGGAAACATTGATAGAAGCAAAAAAACTACGTTCTGCCTCCGGATCTGTGATGAGCTGAGCATCTGGACTAGAACCGACGGAAAGATCTGGAAAAAACTCAGCTAAAACATTGAGGAAGTTAGCTTGCTCCAAATCGGGTGGTGAGTATTTTGGTGCCCTAAGCGATGCGAATTTGAATACATTTCGTGAACTCATTGTCAGCTCCAAGTGGCATCGGGAAATACAGGATCGGTGAAATAAGATTTACTGGTGGCGACGCTGCGCAAGTCGTCTGAGGTAATTCTCATCGTGTCAAATCTGATACAACTTAGGAGGATCAGGTCTCCTCGCGGAGGTGACTTCTCTTCGTAGCATTCTACCTTCTCCAAGTTTTGGATTTTGGTAATCGTGCGTTAGCAGCTGTTCAAACCATGCAGATCAACTGTGCAGACGGAATAGGTGGCACATTAAAGACTTGCTAAAACTAATTCTTGGACAAAGCGGCACTGGAAAGAGCAAAAACTAAGACAGAACGGCATAAACACTTTCTTTGCCACCCTGCCAAAATGTGTAATTGTTATCGAAGAGCAACTTCTGAATGAGGCAATTAGGTGCCATGGAGCAAAAACAATTCTTTTCTAGTGATATCAAAGCTGTTTTGCGCCGACAGGCGATTGAAGAGATCTTCGAGTCGCATTTGAAGATGAGTATTGATCTGCCTGAACAAGTACCGGCTACTATGCGACTTAGTGCATATTCCTGTTCTCAATTGAACCTATTATCAATTTCCGGGACCCCGGCTCAGGCAACTCGTAGTGTCAACCAAACCTTTCAATCTCCAGACGACCTTGTTCTATGTGTCACTTATGCTGCAGATGTTTGCATCAAAACAAGTCGTAGCGCTGAGCAAGTTTTTCAGTCGGGAGATGCGCATGTGTGGAAGGCAGACAAAGAATTTTTGTGCAAAGTCAACAAGAACTTCACGACAACTATGATTGGTGTTCCAACTCATTTGATCGAAGGATACGGCATTGACCCTCAACAGATCCTTGACCAGGGTGGAATAGCATCTTCTGCCGAGCTGCGACTTGCCGCCAGGTACTCTCGGATCTTAATTGACGAATCTGAACATCTAGGAATGGAAACTGCGGCGCAGACAGTTTCACATTTGCACGATCTGATCACTTTTGCTCTTGCTCGCGAAAAAGACAGGCTCCACATGGACATCTCAGATAGTGCACGTGCGGCACGATTTGTGTCCTTGAAGAAAGATATTAGCTCTCATTTGCTAGATGAAAACCTAAATGCTGCATCAATTGCTGCACGCCATGGGATAAGCCAGCGCTACTTAAGAGATATTTTTGCTTCCGAGCAAACCAGTTTCAGCAAATATGTCTTGGAACAGAAACTAAGGTTAGCTCATAGAAAACTTTCTGATCCGAAACTGAGGCAATTAAATATTAGCGTTATTGCATATGGGTGCGGATTTGGAGATTTGTCCTATTTTACTCGTTCTTTTAAACGCCTATACGGAGCCACTCCGTCCGATGTGCGGAACCGGTAGTCAATTTATCTCTGTTACAAAAATTAACTGTTTTTTGCTATGAGGCTCATTCAACATCGCTTTGATTTGACAAGGGAGTGTTTTGGCCCATGATCACGACGACAGGAGTGAGACATGAGGTAGAACGGCATGCTACATGAATGGCTGTTTAGAGAATTGCAGGCCCGTCATGAAGATAGCTAACGACGCTTCTGGATGAATTAGCTCAACCCTTGATGGAAACACGCGAATGGCCGCAGTTGGCCCGAAATTCTAGCCATTCCTGACGCGTCGCGCGTGACCATAAGCTGACATTTGCTTCGATGCGATAATTTCCTTGACCTGAATAGGCTTCAACTTTGAGGTGTCCTCATCTAACTTTATACTGAAGTCAGAAAGCACGTGTTCGGTGAACTGAAATAAACACCGTATTCGCAAGTTCAACATTCACTATGACTGAGGACACTCAGGTAACTCATGGACCATGAGGCTTCACAGGCAGTTATGCTTTGCAATCTGATGTTTGCCAACAAGGGGTGAACTGTCTGCATAAAGAACACTCCGGTCACTTTACTCAAGTGTTGAATGGTTTAACCGTCGGTCTGTGGAAGTGCAAAATCTAAGAGAAGGAACAAAACGCTCTTTAGCTATGATCAACGAGATGTTTTGCTAGCATTGGTACGATCTCATTTCTCATTATCTTGAGTGGGTTAATTTGGCGGGAGCGGCCGAAATTTCTACTGGTGAAAACAGCGATTGTGCTTAGTTTAGGTATTACAAACAGGAACTGCCCGCCGCTACCTTGTGCTTGAAAACTTTCGAAAAGTACCTCTCCTACTTTAAATTCATGCTTCCACCAAAGATAACCATAGTTTGGGAAACCAAGGCGTTTCTCTGTGGTTTTGGTGTGCACATCAGTGGAGCGAATGACCCAATCAGGCGAAACGATTTGTCTGCCCTCCCATGATCCCATGTCCAGGTAGAGCTGACCTAGCTTGCCAAGATCCCGACTTGTGAGCTGGATACGATATGGAACATCTGGCCTCCCCTCCAGACGATGGGTCCATTTATAATTCTTAATGCCCAGATGTTCAAATAAATAGACTTTAGCAAACTCGTCAAGCGGCATACCGCTTGCGTTGACTATTGCCTGCCGAAGAGCAATCTCGCCAATACTGGAATATGAGAATTGCTGACCTGGCTTGTTTTTTAACTCAAGCGAAAGAAGCTGACGAACCCAATCTTCGTCACTTTGGTACAACCTGTTTTCGTTGCCGGGAGACCGTTTGTCCCAATCATTTGCATCCAGGCCTGATTGCATTGTCAGTAAATGCTCAAGTGTAATGGTTGCTTTTGGGGGATCTGATTTGAATATGTCAGCATATTCTGGCAGATACATTGCAATGGGATCTTTCACACTTGTGAAGAACCCTTGCTGGATTGCTATGCCGACAAGAATAGAAGTTATGGACTTATTCGCGGAACGTAAATCATTTAAACTATCAATGGTATGCTCGTAAAAATACTCTTCAACAATTACCCTGTTGTTCTTGATTAAAACAAAACTGTGTTGCCACTTGAAATCTGGATCATTCACAAAACGTTCGACAATTGTTTTCAGTCTTTGCTGACTGATGCCTTCACTCGCTGCTTCTCCGATCCACCAGCCGTCTGTTCGTATAGTTGGTAGGGTATAAGTATAAGCATAGTCGCTAAAATACGAATGCGACCGCGCTACGCTAAAGTCATACCAATAGAGGCCAAATCCGATCATGAACGCAATCATGGTTTTAGAAGAAATTAAAATCGTGGTCCAATAGCTTGAAATAGGGCGGAATAAATCCCGCTTCACCAAAGAAATCAGAAGCGTGAGCAGCACGACCCCTGCTGCATAAATCAATAAAAAACTCGCAAGATTCAAATAGGTCTGCATTCCTCTGGCCTCCGTAATCAGCGGGATCAGAAGTGTGCATATGGAAACCCCAAGAGCGGTCCATACGATTGATTTTTTGAGATCAGACATAAGCTAAAAAGTTCCAAAGCATGAAGTAAATTATTGCTAATTCAGAGAGGTACCCGCTTCCTGCTCAGGTTTCTCTGTAAAGTGAATGGTCGTTCAGAAAGCACTGTTCTGAGTAAGCTGAAGGGGCAAAATGGATAGTGCAGTAGAGTTTCATTTGCAGGCGAGCAAATACTTTTTCGGCACCGCCTGAGACCGCTCAAAGAAACCATCAAGCCTTTCGGTAGAGCCAGAGCAAAACCTTATCTGCGTCCGCGAAGGTAAAATGTATGGGGGTAGAGTTTAATGCCCATTGCATTGGCTTAATGGGCTTTCTTCAATACTGCTCTCAGCACGGTTTTCGGGGTTCTCTGGCAGCTCAGAATTTTCAAACCGAATGACAATTCGACCGCGGGTTCTATGCGAGGTCAGAACTCCAATTGCATCTTGAATCCGCTTTAAATTGAATGGTACTTCCATCTCAATTGGTGAGTGGATCTTGTGTTCCGAAGCAAATTGCATTGCATCCTGAGCAACATGTCTGGGTAGGGTTGCACAGAATTTATAACGGGGCCCCCGAAAAATGGTCGAGATGCTTCTCCACATCACATGGCAAACACTTTGGAAAAACTCTTTTCGCGAGAGCTTACGTTCACCTAGATATTGAACTGGGCCAACAACAGTGATGAATTTTCCGCCCAGTTTCAGCCAGCGATATGCGGCTGCCTCATTTCTCAAACCTCCAACCAAATCAAAAACTTTATCGAAAGTGTTGGCTTTTTCTGCAGTAAACTCAGTACTCTGATAATCCAGAGTATTATCTGCCCCGAGAGTGCGTACAAGTTTCGCATTTGCAGCGCTACAAACACCTGTCACATAGGCAGATTTGGCTTTGAGTACTTGGACAAGCACTGATCCGATCGCCCCCGAAGCACCAATAACCAGACACCGTTCACCTGCCTTGATGTTTGCTGTGCGCAATGCACCCCAAGCAACACAGGCTGACAGCATGATTGCCGCAGCTGCTACATGAGACATGTTTGAAGGTTTGAGCATCACATAACGCGCAGAAACACATCTATATGTAGCCCATGAACCATTTTCTCCAGATTCATTCGGGATGACCACAACTTCGTCTCCCAGCTTGAACTGTTTAATAGAACTTCCAATCGCGACGACAATCCCAGAAACAGAAGACCCCATTATGTGAGGGTTATTTACTGAAATATTTTTGGGAGCATAAAATCGGCCAAGTGCAGTGCCTTGGGCTGCATAGATTTCATCAATATGCATTGAAGATGCAATCAATTGAATTGCCACCTGATTTTTAGCCGGTCGAGGAACAGGCAACGTAAGTAACTTCAGTTCATTCGCGACCTGACCGATTTGCGGCTGCTTCGTCAGGGCGATAGCAGAGACCTTTGTGGTGTTGTGGTAGGTTACCGAACTCTCGAGTTGTTCTTTCAATTGCGCAACTCCTTAAAAATCAAAGACACTGGCATAAGACGAAACTGATAAACTGGAACGTCATTCCAAAATCAGCGCTCTGGCACAGCATAATTGGGGGAACATGCTGTGCCAGATTTGTGTATCCATCACGTTGAGTAGACAATTTGCTTTGCCCAGTGAGGTAGCCAAGTTATAAACCGACCGGAAGTCTGTATATTAAGACCGACGGTCGGTTTCAAGGGGAATTTTGTGAAAGCACCAATGCGTAAAAATATGAGCCCTGAAGAACGACGTGCCCAGTTGCTGGACTGCGCGCAAATGTTATTTTTCTCCAAAGGCTTCGAAGAAACGACAGTCCAAGATGTTTTGGAGTTCACAGGTGTGTCGAAGGGGGGATTTTACCATCACTTCAAGTCCAAGGAAGAGTTGTTGTTCGGTGTGTTGGACCGACTAGCTGATGCTGTACTCTCCCAAATGGCAATGGTTGTCGCTGATGAGGGTGCGTCCGCGACCGACCTCCTGCACAATTTCACACACCTACGGGCAAACTATCTGCGGGAGCATGACTACCCGGGGCAAGTGGAAATATTTCGCACGATGAATCAAGAGAGAAATCTGGCGTTGTTGGAGCAGTTCAAACGTAGAGTACGCGTTGGTGCTGTACCAATTCTCTCCCAAATCCTCCAAAAAGGTTGTAAAGAAGGCGTCTTTAAGATCGCCGATCCTGAGACTGCTGCCGAGCTCATTCTTCACATCAGCAACTTTCTTGATTTTGCGCTCTTAAGAGCGATTGATGCGCGGGGAACCAAAAAGGCAGACTTTGCAGCTGAAAAACTACAGGCAGCAATTGACCTACAATTTCTCACGATCGACAGAACTTTGGGTCTACCTGATGGCACAACAAGTTTTGGCTGGCCGGATGCTGTGCATGCGACAATGGAAACTCGTCCAATTGAGTAAGTGGGCGATTGGCAAAGCGCAGCACTGTTGCATCACTGTTTGAGGTGCCGCTCAACTCAGATTTGAAGTATTGGGCCTCAGAAAAAAATGCAAAAGAGTTTCTAAGTCATGCATACTTGATTGAGGGCGGGATTTCTTATGCGCCAGTCTGAGATATTCAAACGATAAAGGACATGCCTTGCTTTGGGATGTTCTTGGTCGAGCGCCGGATGTAAAAAATCTCCATTTAAGTCTCGTTTCATTCCCAGACGCTCCATCACCTTTTGTGAAGGGATGTTCGCTGGAATTGTAAAAGCTACAATTTCCTCTAGATCTAGCTCTTCAAATGCAAAGCGGAGCCACTGTGCTGCTGCTTCAGTGGCGTATCCATTTCCCCAAGCAGATCGTTTAAAGCGCCAACCAATTTCGATGCAAGGATCGAATGGGAGAGGCTTTCCATAATTTGGAATATTCAATCCGACTGCACCTAGAAACTCTCCAGAACTCTTTAAAGTAACTGGCAGCAATGAAACTCCGTTTTGCGCCTGCGCAGCTATGGTTCTTTTGATAAAAGCCATCGCTCCCTTGCGGTCCATTACTTGAGCCATGTGCCGCATAACGACTTGATCAGCACTCATGCAGGCGAACGGACCGAGATCACACTCTTCCCATAACCGATAGGAAAGCCTTTCAGAGGCAATAGGATACTTCATGTTGGCTCCATGAATTGATTGCTAGGGATAGTTCCACTGTGCAGGAATAGACGTAAAGTGAACTCCCGAAAGATGGAAACTCAGCATTAAATGCGATTGCAGCAACGAACTGGTTTACGCAGCCTATTTACAAACCGACCATCGGTTTGTAAATAGGCTGCGTGTCTGCTTTCCAGCATTCCAGTGTTAATGTTCCATGGTAATCTGAGGACTCACTTGTCCTGGAGAGCTATTGCTCGGCGGCCCTTTCCAGCCCAATATACGTATCATCGCTCCAGACCGACCAGGCATTGGCCATTCTGAATATAAGTCGAACTCTCGATTGCCCATTGGCCACAAGACATTCAAGAGCTCCTTGATCATTTGCAGACCCATAAAGCTTTCTTGTATGCCCTCTCTGGTGGCGCACCCTATGCATTGGCTTGTAGTTGGGGTGCTGGCGTTACTCAGAATGATTTGGCGGGTTTCTGACAAGCTTCACTTTCCGACACGTGCATTCGATTAGTCAGCTAGGTACAACACCTTTTAAGAGAAAAGCAGATTTTGAATAGAATGACTTTGGGCTGTATGCCAAGAGACAAGATCATGATGCTTTGATGAGAACGTCTGTAGTAGCTCTCCATCAGAGCTAGCTCAATCGATGCTAGGAACACCCGAATGATCGCATTGGCCCACTTCATAGCAATGCCAACTAGGTAAAGACTTAGGCTTTCAAAACAGACGTAGTTCGCTCATTGAAGTCTAAGCTCATCCTCAGAGCATATTACTACTCTGCCACGTCTGTAGATCTAGATCTCAAAACCGTCTTCTACATGCAGTAAAATCGGTTCGATGTGGTGGTTGAGGGATGGCATGGAGGAGCTGTTATGACCATTACAAACCTTCCTATGATCCGACCAATAAAACCAGCCTGGAATCGTGGCAGGATTGTCGGGCAAAAGCGCCCTTTGCTACCAAAGCACGTTTGGGCCATTCGTGTTCGCCTTGAGCTTGCAGGCAAAGTACGTGAGCTAGCTTTGTTCAATACAGCAATCGATAGCAAACTCAGAGGGTGTGACCTTGTACGTCTTAAGGTTGTCGATGTCTTTACTGCAGGACGAGTGAAAGAGCGCACTTCAATAATACAGAGTAAGACCGGTAAGCCTGTTCAATTTGAACTCATGGAAGGAACCAGATCAGCCTTGTCAAAATGGATAGACAGTCCAGAAATGATCGGGTCAGAGTATTTATGGCCTGGTCGGTTTCATGACAGGCCGCACATTTCAACGCGACAGTATGGTCGAATGCTGAAAGAGTGGGTTTTATCAATCGGGCTAGAACCAAGTTCTTACGGCACACACTCAATGCGTAGAACCAAAGTTGCGCAGATCTACAAGAAGACAGGTAATCTTCGTGCAGTGCAGCTTCTTCTTGGCCACACTAAGATGGACAGTACTGTCAGATACCTAGGTATCGATCTTGAGGATGCACTCTCGCTTTCAGAGAAGGTCGATATTTAGAGGACAAGGAGCTGGAAGGGAGCAGCTCCAAATCCTCTTTCAGTGTTTGACCAGATGCCTATAAACTGATTGCCTTCTCTCTGTATGTTTCAGCAATTTTCTGTATATGCGCCTTACTTCTCCTTCAACGCATGCGCGATTTGGTCTTGCATGGGTTTTATGAAGTAGGAGAGGACGGTGCGTTCGCCGGTTTGGATGAAGCCTTCGACGGGCATGCCCGGGACGAGGGTCTGGCCGTTCAGCTTTGGCATTTCGCTCTCCAGGATCTTCAGGCGTGCCAGATAGAACGGTTCGCCGGTAACCTCATCGCGGGTCAGATCCGGGGAGACGTTGAGCACAGCTGCACCCAGCTCTGGTGTGGTGCGCTGATCGAAAGCAGCAAGGCGCACATAAGCGTCCTGTCCCACTTGCAGCTGATCCACATCAACGGGCTGAACGCGGCTTTCAATCACCAGATCACTGTCTTCCGGCACCACCAGCATGAGGGTATCACCCGGTGCGATCACGCCGCCAACAGTGTGAACGTTGAGCTGGTGCACATAACCGGATTGCGGGGCGCGAATGTCGATGCGCTTCAGGCGGTCCTGTGCAGCCACTTCCTGCTCTTCCAGCTCGGCAATCTGCGAGCGGATGTTTTGCAGGTCGGATAGGACCTTCTCCAAAAACTCTTCGTCCAGCTGTAGGATCTGCACACGCTTTTCGCTGATGGCTTCCTTGGTCTGAGCGACCTGCGAGATCAACCCGCCGCGATCACCAACCAGCTCGGCCCGTTCCCGCTTGATGGCGGTGACCTGAGAGGCGTTGATCAGGCGCTTTTCCAAAAGAGAAGCAAAGTCGGCGAGTTGCTGGGTGACAAGATCAATGCTTTCAGCTTTCGCATCGCGCTGCACCTGCAAGCCTTCAATCTGCTGCTCCAGCTGAGCAATCTGCTCGCCAAGCTGCTTCTTGCGGCCTTTGATGCCTTGCTGACGGGCAGCAAAGAGAGCTTGCTCACCATCCAGAGCAGTGGCAGCAATCTTGTCGGTCTTTGCCAGCTCAACC
>NZ_FREX01000003.1 GCF_900143565.1 Pseudovibrio sp. Alg231-02
CCACACTAGGCTTCAAATCACGTAAAACAGCCTACGCCACGATCAAGGGTTTTGAGGTGATGCGTGCCCTCAAAAAGGGCCAAGCCAAAGCGTTCCAGATCCAACCTGGGATCAAGGGCGAGGTCCGTCTTATCGAGCGTACATTTGGCTTAGGGGCGGACATGTTCTCGGAGCTCTTTGATCATCACCGTGCCGAAATTGAGGCATGGGCCGCTTGATAAACGGCGCTGAGGTAAATATTTAACTCAAAGCAATATTTGCAACAGGGCCCCTTTGACTTCGCGAAGTTGAACAGGTCATCGTAGAGTTTGCCTGCAATGCCTTGTCCTCGTGCAGCTTTAGAAATCACAATCCGATCGACATAGAGAAAATCATCGTAGGTTACGCAGAACCATTTGAAATTAATCGAAGAATAATCACCGTCCTGGTCGTATGTGATGAGAAGACCAGCTTCCTTGTCAGCAATCCTTACATAGGTTGCTTTCTCGATAAGCTCTGCAAAGCCATCACGTGTCAAAGAGGACAATTCGACAGCATGCTCTTCGTTCAGAGCGTGCGTCCAGGTTAGATCGTCAGCAATAAAGCTTCGAATAGGCAACGCAGCTACTTCCTGTTATTTCTTAAAATTGTAGTTATTATTGAGTCTAGACGGATAGATTGCGTTTTGTTCGCAATGTCTTGAAAACGTGCACCATAAAGATCGTCGCAAAGAGTGGAGTGATCAGGTTCACGATTGGAATTGCGAGAACAAACGCAACGATCAGTCCGGCTGCGAATACGGTTCCGCCTTGCGATTTACGAAAAGCTTTTGCTTCTTGCGGCGACATAAAGCGCATTGCGACAAACTCAAAATATTCCCGGCCCAACAGATAGCCATTCACGAGCAAAAATGCGATTTGGCCGATACCGGGAATGAAGAACAGCATCAGAGCAAAAATGTTGGCGACAATGATAACGCCGACAAAACGGAGAGCCGTTACAATAGACTCGCCAAGCGGCAGCGCTTTGCCTCGCTTTTCATTGGGATAAGAGTCTTCTTCAACAAGTTCGGAAATCTGATCTTGATAGAAGGCTACCACCATCGCTGAAACCGGAGCTAGGATATAGCCGAGACCAATTAATGCGCCGATGCCTGTTACGATACTGACCGTCGTATCCTGCCAATCTTGTGGTAAGTCTATGAAATACCCGACTACGCCTTGAATGGCGATCCAGACGACAAGAAGAAGAAGCAATGTTAGCCCTAAGGCTTTGAAAAAGATGCTTCTGAAATGCGGTTCAAAAACCTGCGAAAATGATTTTATTGCTGCCGATAACATCTCTTGTGCCAAATTTATGAAAACAGATGGCACTTAGATAAGCATTTCCCCGGTCTGCAACAAGAGCTGACGCTTGTAAAGCAGCTTGCCATCCATCAGGATCAACAGGCTGCTTCAGTTCTTTGCGCCGGAACGTTCCCAAGTTTACTGAGCGAGTTCCATCTCATCGATCAGCTGCCACTTCAGGTTCTCGAGACTAGCGGAACACTTCTCAAGATCGACTGGATCAAAACGGAACCAGCAACCACCTCCAACATTCGGAGGCTGATCGAAGGCGCGATCGATTGCATTGTTGGCGAGGTGACATTTGAGCAGCGTTCCCACGCCTCCATGGCCAGAAAATAGAACAGGTTCGCCACTTGGAATTGCGGTGAGCGCCTGTTTAATTGCAGTGACGACACGACTTTGCGCATCCAACGCCCGTTCCCAGCCGCGAACGCTCACTGCGGGGCGACTGAAGAACTCATCAGCGACAAGCTCAAACTCATCTGGCTCAAGAAAACCGGTTGAGCTGCGATCATTTTCGTGAAGGCCAGCCGCTGTGATCAGCTCCCTACCCAGGTGGCTCGCGATAATCTGACCAGTCTCGATTGCCTTTTTTTCGCGACTGGAAATGACGTGATCGATTTCCAAAAGCCATGGCTGGCGCAGGCCTTGTTCTAAACGTTCGCGGCCTTTATCCGACAAATCCCAGTGCGGAACTGGGGTTGCCGGATCGATGTCAACATTTGGGTGGGTCAAATATATACAGTAAGTCATGGCACCTCCCCGGTGCCATCAGGCACCTGTTAAATAACCACTGGCTCTACTCGTCCATGGGTCATTTTTCCTCGATATATTTCTTGATCAAATGATGCGCGATAGAGATGTCAGGGGGACAAATTAATCCCGACTCTGCTTCGCCTTGGAGCATCTTCAGTGTCTCCTCTTTAGAAAACCACTGACAATCCTCCATTTCTTCATAGTCGATATTCAAGTCAGTCGTCAGCGCTTCACCGTGGAACCCGATCATAATATTTGATGGGAATGGCCATGGCTGGCTGGCGACGTATTCCACTTTGCCGACTTTAACGCCTGCTTCTTCAAAAACTTCTCGGCGGACGGCGTCTTCAAAGGTTTCGCCCGGCTCAACAAACCCAGCGAGTGTTGTGTAGACATTTTCCATCAGATGGTAAGGACGCCCCATCAGGCATTTGTCCCCGTGGGTGATCAACATTATCACCGCGGGGTCCGTTCTTGGGAAGTGCTGCGCAGAGCAAGACGGGCAATCCCGTCGATAGCCAGATTCGGCGAGTTCCGTTGGCTGTCCACACTGAGAACACATCTTATGGGAGGAATGCCAGCGGCCTACAGAAGCAGCCTGTGCCATCATTCCAAGCACTTCCTGACTGGCTGCTCGTTTCATCGCTATTCCGCGCAGTCCGTATGCCGCGAATGCTCCGAGTTTTTCCAGTTCCTCATCAAGCGTTTCAGCATCCACTGTGTAACGCACACTAAAGTATGGGCGGTCTCCATCAGTCTCGTCAATGCCAAGAAAGATGGTCGTCCGATCAGTGATATTCAGAGTTTTGAGCATCTCAACGGAATGAATGAAAGGCTCAGTCATAACCTCTTTATTGAAGATGAAAGCGTCGTTTGCCTGAATTAAAAAGCGGGCATCCGGGCTCGTCTTTAGCGAGTTAACCCATTCAGTGTCTTTACGTTTTTCACCACAGCGATTAAGCGAGTTGGCAGAATAACAAAGAGCTGCAGAGGCGTCATACACCTCAGCTGTTTCGGCCAGCATTTCGAATTCCTTAAATTATAAACTTATGTAAAGTGAACCCGAGATAGCACTGAAATGCAATGTTGTGGCGACATTTTCTGAATTCAGATTTGGCAGAACTCTCTGAAGATTCACAGTCTCGTCCACAGTAGCAAGCGGTAAACGCCAATGAACGCTTGCAAAATACAGGTAAAGCGACCATATACACGATCGGGAGGTTGGTGGTGGACGAGCCACTCGCCAACCGGGTCAGATCCGGAAGGAAGCAGCCCTAACGAGTCCATGGCACGGGTCATCGTGCCAGCCTCCCACCTAATTTTCCCCGCGCCCATACTCGACAAGCGGCCGGTCTTCGTCTTGAATGGCCGGGAGTAAGTTTTACCTTGCCTTTGAAGTGGCTGAGGATTTGGGCGATATGGACGGAATAGACCTTCAAGACGAGCACCAGACAACAACAGGCGCGGAAGATAATTCTTCCAGCAGCGATGGTGCATATCGCGTTCTCGCCCGTAAATACCGACCTAGTACCTTCGATGATCTTTATGGTCAGGAACCGATGGTTCAGACTCTGCAGAATGCATTTGAGACTGGACGCATCGCTCAAGCGTGGATGCTAACCGGGGTTCGTGGTGTTGGTAAAACGACCACTGCACGTATTCTGGCACGAGGCCTGAACTACGAGATCGCAGGCGAAATTGATAAGCCTACCATACACTTAGATAAACCCGGCGTTCACTGTCAGGCGATCATGGAAGGTCGTCATGTCGATGTGATCGAGATGGATGCGGCGTCTCATACCGGCATTGACGACATTCGCGAGATTACCGAAGCAGCGCGGTACCGTCCGGCGAGTGCGCGGTACAAAGTGTACATCATCGATGAGGTGCATATGCTCTCCAAGTCGGCGTTCAACGGGTTGTTGAAGACGCTGGAAGAGCCGCCGGAGCATGTGAAATTCATTTTTGCGACTACAGAAATCCGTAAGGTTCCTGTGACTGTCCTCTCTCGTTGTCAGCGGTTTGACCTGCGCCGGATTGAAAGCTCTACGCTCGTTTCTCTGCTGCGCGAGATCTCCGGTAAAGAGGGCATAGAAATTTCTGATGAGGCGCTGGCTCTGATTGCTCGCGCTGGTGAAGGGTCTGCCCGAGACAGTTTATCCCTTTTGGATCAAGCTATTGCGCATGGTGCAGGCCGCATTGAGCCGAATGAAGTGCGCCAGATGCTGGGCCTTGCTGACCGCAGCCGGGTGATAGATTTATTTGAGCACGTGATGCGCGGCGACATTGCCAGCGCTCTTGATGAGCTCAAAGCCCAGTACGATGTGGGCGCCGATCCGGCAGTTGTCCTCTCTGACCTTGCAGACTTTACCCATTTGGTGACTCGCCTTAAAGCAGTGCCGAAGGCGGGTGAAGAGAACTCTGTCACGGAGAGTGAGCGGCAGCGTGGGCGGGACTTTGCTGAAAAGCTATCCATGCGCGTTCTTTCTCGAACATGGCAGATATTACTGAAGGGAATTAACGAAGTACAGAATGCGCCGAAACCGTTGGCTGCGGCTGACATGGTTTTGGTGCGCTTGTGCTACGCCTCTGATCTTCCTGATCCGGAAGAGGCGCTGAAGCTACTAAAGTCTGGCAAGTTCTCTCCTGCTGGTGGCAATGCGCCTGCGGGCAACGCGCCACAGGGCGGCGGTGGACCAAGCGCCAGCGCTGTTCCATCCGGTGGCGGCTCAGCCCCTCAGTTACGCGCTGTGGCTGGCGGCCAGCCGATGACGCAAGCTATTGGCGCTGCACCGCAATCAGCCCCTCAGATGCGACAGGCTGAGGAAGCGAAAGAGAAGATTGCGATCCGCTCATGGGCCGAGGTTGCTCAACTTGCAGCCCGCATGAAGGACATTCCAGTCAAAGTTTCTGTCGAGCGTGCGCTGCGTCTTGTCAACTTCCAGCCGGGACGCATTGAAGTGCAGCCGACTGAGATTGCGACAGCTGATGCGGCTGGAGAGTTGGGCCGAAAACTGACGGAATGGACGGGTCGTCGCTGGATTGTTGCGGTTAGTCGTGACCAAGGCCGACCGACGTTGCATGAGGAAAAAGAAGCTAATCAAAGGCAGTTGGTTTCGGATGCACATTCTGATCCGGAAGTGGTGAAACTTATTTCTGCCTTTCCCGGGGCTAAGGTTGTTGACGTGCGCATTTTGAAGCAGGAGGAAGATCTCCCCCTTGAAGCGGCGTCCGAGTCTGTCGACATAGAAGACATGGACTCTATGGATTTCACCCAAGATTTCTAAGGTTTCTGTGCTATGAAACCTTATGAACCGAATTGATAGAGCGCTGATGCGCGCTCAAGAGACGTTTAAGGAGCGAGTCGATGGACTTTCTTAAAATGATGAAGCAAGCCAAGCAGATGCAGGAAAAGATGGGCGAGCTTCAGGAGACTGTAAACGACCTTTCCGTTGAGGGAACCTCAGGCGCAGGCATGGTCACCGTTACGCTGAATGGTAAAGGTGAAATGACTGGTTTGAAGATTGATCCTTCTCTCATCAATGCGGATGAAGTTGAGATCCTGGAAGATCTTATCCTCGCTGCGCATAACGATGCTAAGGGAAAAGGCGAGGCTTTGGTGCAGGAGCGTACGCAGGACATGATGTCCGGCATGGGTCTGCCAGCTGGCATGAAACTCCCGTTCGGCTCTTAATATCTTCAAGGCTATCTGTTGCCAAATCACCGCGGCCCTGCGCAGATTTGGCGGTAGGCCTGAAACGGATTTATTCCCTCTTGCCCGCCTCTTCAGGCGGGCATAGTTTATCTGGCATTGTCTCGCAAAACTGCTTTGCGGGTGCCTTTTCTTTCTCGCAGAGAGCATAGATTTTAGATGAGTACACGCAGGGTTGCTGGTCCCGAAATTGAACGCCTGATACAGCTGCTGTCCAAGCTGCCCGGCCTCGGCCCGCGCTCGGCCAGACGTGCTGCTTTGCATCTGGTTCAGAAGAAAGATCAATTGCTTATCCCACTGGCTGAAGCCATGGGCGTGGCGGTTGATCAGGTCGGCATCTGCTCTGAATGTGGCACCGTCGACACCAGTGACCCTTGCACCATTTGCTCTGATCCGCGCCGGGATGGAGCAACCATTGTGGTGGTTGAGGACGTCTCTGACCTTTGGGCGCTGGAGCGGGCATCCGCTGTGAGTGCGCATTATCATGTCCTCGGTGGCACCCTGTCTCCGCTGGACGGGATTGGGCCGGATGACCTCAACATTTCCAAGCTGGTTGAGCGGATTGAAGGCGGTGCGGTGAGCGAAGTTATCCTCGCTGTTAATGCGACCGTTGAAGGGCAGACCACTGCGCATTTCATTACGGACCAGCTTGCGCGATTTGAGAATGTGAAAGTGACCCGTCTTGCCCATGGCGTGCCGGTTGGTGGGGAATTGGACTACCTTGACGAGGGCACGCTGGCACAGGCTTTGCGAGCAAGAACAAAGTTTTAGCAGGTTTCTTGCTCGGCACTTATGCGGGTATTTCCGCCGCTTAAGTCGTTTGCGTTGCTATGTGCGTTGATTTGAAAGATTTGCGTATTTATTGCGTTGAACAGGATTTTTGAAAATGGACACGTCTTCCGCCAAACCAACCCAGTTTTTCATCCGTAAAACCCAGCGCAACGATGTGGACGAACTGCTCGCCCTGCTCAACCGGATTATTGAGACCGGGGGGACAACTGGACTCGAGAAGCCATTGAACAAAGGTGAGTTCATTGAGTGGTTTCTTGAAGCCAAAATTCTGGAGAGCAGTGTTTGCGCGATTGACCGTGAGAGCGGTGAGCCACTTGGCTTCCAGACTGCCAGCCATTACGGAGATATCCCCGCTGACTGGGTTGATATCGGCACCTTTGTGAAACCGGGCCTGCACAAGAGCGGCATCGGCAGTGCGCTGTTCAAAGCGACACTTGCCAATCTGGAAGGCAAAGGCCTCGTCGCCATCAACGCCACCATCCGCACCGACAACACCGGCGGCCGCGCCTACTACACCTCCCGCGGCTTCAAAGACTACAAAGTGCTGGAAGCCGTGCCGCTGGCTGATGGGACACCAGTAGACCGGATTTGTAAGCGGTTTGATTTGGGGTGAGTAGGTTGCTTCCGTCGGTCTTCACAAAACAAATTCAGAAGAAACCGTTCAATTTTGTTTGTGTCACTCTGGATCCTGGATCTGCGCTGCGCTTGTCCGGGAAGACGGAGGGGTGTGCTGTTATTGCAGGTTTTCTTTGATAATCCGGGCAAATTTTTGAGCGATTTTTTTGCTTGGGAGCTTCATGTAGTACGCACCTTGTCCCTTTACCGTGACCTCCAACTCGTCGTTATTAAGTCTTCGAAATCTCGCTGATTGCCCTGCTACATTGTTATTGTACTCAGGGAAGTATCCAATAACGATTATGGCTTTATCAGCATTCACTTTTGGTTGCTCTGGCTGATGATAAGCTTCCCAAATGCAACCATTCAGCGATCTATAGTAAGCTGAGTAATTGACCGCGTCATAGAACTCGGGACTTAGCCTTGACCATGCACACGGTGCTATACCGTAATTTCTAAAGATAACAAGTAACTTGCGGGTAAGCTCCTGGTTCGTCAATGATGAGTCGATTTTCACAATCTCAGTATACCCAGGGGCTGGAAGAATAGCTCCAGTCAACAAACATCCCGAAACTGCAAAACAGGCAGCAAAGACACACGCGATTATCGAAGTCTTTTTAATGACTGTTTTCATCTCTTTTCACTTATTGCTATCCGGATGGTCAAAGTTGGTGAATTCAAGCAATCTCTGTTTGGTCATTGCCAAGAGCCTAGCAAGGCGTTGTCACAAGTGAAATTCATGGAAAACTTGGGATGGTTTTGCGAAAGTATTTGAGTGTTTCAAGTGAGTTGCTGGCAATTGCTATCAACAGCACCTCAGGTCTATTCTCGAAAGCGCTTGCAATTGAGGTCTGCAAAATTCAGTATGCGGGCCTATGGTTTCTGAGGTGCGAAAGGCCTCGGGATTAAAAGGGAACACGGTGAAGTGTAGCCAACAGGCGCTAATTCCGTGACTGCCCCCGCAACTGTAAGCGGCGAGCGACGCCAAGCATGCCACTGGAGAGATCCGGGAAGGCTGGCTGAGCACAGACCCGCGAGTCAGGAGACCTGCCATTATGTTTCACTTCAACCCGGGCGGGGCGTCCCGGAGGAGGCCATAATGGTTGCATTGGCGCAAGCCTCTCACATATCCGGTTTCTGTTTGCCCCTGCCGTTGCGCGGAGGGCGTTATGTTACCTGTTTCCTCAAGACTTAAACTTTATCCCGGATCGTTTTGCGAACCGCTGATGGTCGACGCGCGTGTGCGCTTGACTTTTGCCTCAGGATTCGACAATCAATGTAACGTTATAACGTTACATTGATGATGTGTAGTGTTTCACTCAGGTGGGTTGGTACGATGCTTGATCCTGTTTCTCATCATTTAGGCACCTTTGGTTGCCCGATTGAGGCTGAGCTGCGCACGGGTGCTTTGGCATGAGCGCGGCTTTTGTTTCTGTGTGCGATGTTTCGTGGGCGCCTGATCGGAAGAGTTCGTTGGTGTTACAGCCACTGAGTTTTGAGTTGGCTGCGGGGCAAGTGCTTGGCGTGGTTGGCGCGAACGGGGCTGGCAAGTCTACGCTGTTGCGGCTGCTCTATCGGTTCAACAAGCCGATGAGCGGACGGATTTGTGTTGGCGGCGATGACATCTGGTCCCTCTCCGCCAAAGTGACGGCGCAGCGGGTGGCGGCGGTGTTGCAAGAGCAGCCAACGGACTTTGCGCTGAAGGTGCGTGAGATCGTGGGGCTGGGGCGCACGCCTTATCGCAGCGGTCTGGCGGCATATGGCGAACGCGACCGGCAGGTGGTGGACCGTGCTATCCGCGCTTTGCAGCTGGATGGGCTGGCCGGACGGTTGTTTGGCACGCTTTCTGGCGGGGAGCGGCAGCGGGTGATGGTGGCGCGGGCACTGGCGCAGGAGCCAGAGCTGCTCATTTTGGATGAGCCGACCAACCATCTCGACATTCGCCATCAGCTGGAAATTCTGAAGCTCATTGAAGAGCTGGATCTGACAATCATCACCAGTCTGCATGACCTGAACATGGCGGCTGAGGTGTGTGACCAGATCCTGTTGCTGGACCACGGGCAGATGCTTGGCTTTGGGGCGCCGGAGCAAATCCTCTCCCCCGCTTTGGTTTCCAAGGCTTTTCAGGTGCGTACAACGCGCGATCAGCTGGTGGCCGGACAACACTCTCTTCTGACATTCGACCTTCATTCTTAAGGGTACTTTTTCATGAAAAAACTTGGTTTGGCGCTGGCTGTGGCGCTGCTTTCCTCTTCTGCTGCGCTGGCAGACGTTTCCGTCAAGAGCTGTAACCGCACTGTCGAATTTGATGGCGTGCCGCAGCGGGCGATTTCCAACGACTCCAACCTCACCGAAATGATGCTGGCGCTTGAGCTGCAGGACAACATGGTGGGCTACACCGGCGTTTCTGGCTGGAAGACGCTGGATGAAGAGCTGACAGATAAAGTGGCCGTGCTGCCGGAGCTTTCTCCGAAATATCCAAGCAAAGAAGTGCTGATCGGAGCTGATGCGGACTTCTACTTCGCAGGCTGGAACTACGGCATGAGGGTTGGCGGTGAGGTGACGCCGGAGACGCTGGAGCCGTTCGGCATCAAGGTGTACGAGCTGACCGAGAGCTGCATCCATATTGGTGAGAAGCCTAAGGTTTCCATGGATGACATGTACAATGATCTGTTGAACCTTGGCCGCATCTTTGATGTTGAAGAGCGGGCGGAAGCGTTGGTGCAGTCCTACCGCGATGATCTTGCGCAGTTCAAGGCCGGCCTGACCGCTGGCGATACGCCGCTGCGCGTCTTCGTGTTTGACAGTGGTGAGGATTCTCCGTTTACAGCGGGCCGCTATGCCATGCCGACGGCTATGATTGAGGCTGCTGGCGGCACCAACGTGATGGATACTCTGGAAAAGAGCTGGGCGCGGGTGAACTGGGAGGCTGTTGTTGAGGCTAATCCAGAGATGATCGTGATTGTGAATTACGGCGAGGTGACTGCTGAGCAGAAGCGTGAGTTCATGCTCAACAACCCAGCCTTTGCGGATATGGATGCGGTGAAGAACGACCGGTTCGTGACGCTGGAATATGCTGAGGCCACACCGGGGCCGCGCAACATCAAAGCGATCAAGAAACTCGCAGCGGCATTCTGGGGGAACTAAGAATGAGCGAAGGAACCGGCGTTGTTGCTGCCCCCAAAGGGGGCTCCTCTCATCATATGCTGCAGATCATCTGCGTGGGATTGGCTGCGCTGGTTCTTTCTGTCTGCCTTGCGGTCTCCGTTGGGGCGGTTTCCATTTCCATGGAGACTGTATGGGGTGTTCTTGCCAACAAACTGGTGCCGGGGGCGGTTGAGCCGAGCTGGTCGCTGGGGCGGGAGAGTATTCTTTGGGAGATCCGCCTGCCCCGTGCGCTGCTGGCGATTATGGTGGGGGCTGGCCTTTCCATCGTGGGGGCTTGCCTTCAGTCCGTCACCCGCAACCCTTTGGCTGATCCGCATTTGATCGGTATTTCAGCTGGTGGTGCGTTTGGTGCTGTACTGGCGCTGCTGCATACCGGGTTGTTTCTGGGGATGCTCACCGTGCCATTGCTGGCGTTTCTGGGTGCTCTTGGGGCAACGCTGCTGGTGATTGGGGTGGCGAAGTTTACAAGCGCGACCAGTGCAGATCGGCTGGTGCTGACCGGTGTGGCGGTGAGCTTTGTGCTGATGGCAGGCGCGAACATTCTCATCTTTTTGGCAGACCCGCGGGCAACGCACAGTGTGGTTTACTGGATGTTGGGTGGGTTAGGTCTGGCACAGTGGGGACACCTTATCTATCCGTTGGTGGTGCTGGTCCTTTGCGGGGTCTGGCTGTGGCTGCGGGCCGGACACTTCAACGCCATGACCATTGGCGATGAGACAGCGACCACGCTTGGCATTTCCGTTGGCGCATTCCGGCTGGAGACCTTTGTCATTGGGGCACTGATTACCGGTGTTATGGTGGCGTTCTCGGGTATGATCGGGTTTGTGGGGCTTATGGTGCCTCATATTGTGCGGTTGTTTGTGGGTGGTGATTATCGGCGCCTGATCCCGGTCTCAGCATTGTTCGGGGCAATCTTTTTGTTGCTGGCGGATGTGGCTGCACGGACACTGATGAAGCCGGAGGACATGCCGATTGGCATTATCACCGGGCTTGTTGGTGGGGTCTTCTTTATCTGGTTATTGAGAGAAAAGCGGTAGGTCTGCCGTTTTTCAAGCACTCCGGCATCTCGTAGTTGCTGTGATATGAGCTTGTGCTTGCCGTCATCACGACACAGTTTTTTCGCGTTAGACTCATACAAGGCCCATCTGGCAGCATGGCAGAAACACGGATTTTGAAAGGTATTTACCTTTATTCCGGTTGGTTTCGGCTGCTTTTAATTATGGTTTTGTCGCATATTCCTAGGCGTTGATCAGAGGTCTTGTTCGGGAACATGTGTTTGATGCGGAGTACGTGAATGACATCTCGGTTGTATAGCGATTTTGCCGAGCAGTATGATGAGGCCATTCAGGAGAACATCTACAACGCTCTTTTAGAGCGCCCCACCCTGCTTGGCATGCTGCCGCCGCTGCAAGGGCTGAAGGTGCTGGATCTTGGGTGCGGCCCCGGCGTGTATGCGCAGTTTCTCTATGATCACGGTGCCGATGTGACCTGCATTGATGAATCCGAGCAGATGCTGAAGCTGGTGAAAGAGAAGCTGGACGACAACGTCAAGTGCTACACCTCTGACTTGTCTAATGGGTTGCCGGAAAAACTGGAAGGCACGTTTGATATCGTGATCTGTCCGTTGATGATCCATTACGTCGAAGACCTGAACAAGCTTTTCAGAGACATCGGAAACGTGTTGAAGCCGGGTGGTTACTTCGTTTTCTCAACCCATCATCCGCTGGTGGATGCACAGTGCTCTCCAAGCGGTAGTTATCTGCGTCAGGAACATGTGACGGAGGAATGGAACACCATTGGTATGCCGGTGAAGGTGAGTTTTTATCGCCGCCCACTCTCCATGCTGTTTGGGTGGCTCTCAGCTGCCGGAATGTGTGTTGTGGACCTGCGCGAAGGGATGCCAGCTGCCGAGATGAAAGAAAAATCTCCAATCCACTATGAGAAGCTGCAGAAGAACCCGAGCTTCATCTTCTTCAAATGCCAGAGCCACTGCAGCAAGTAGACTGCCCTCCTGACCCGCTTCAGACTCACTGGCTACTTACAGTTTTGTGAGTCTCAAGGTTTCTGCGGTTTATCTCCCGCAGAGTCAGTGCGCTGTGTGAAGTCGGGTAGATTCATGAGTCATTTCAAGGGGATATTGACTCTGCGAAACTCACAGGCGTGTTAGTTGCCTCTGAGTCAATTCTCAGCATCGGTGAATGTGGAATAAATGCTTCTGAAGCGCTCGTAGCGAGCCTTGTTGGCGCCCATATCGTTGTAGCCAACGCGGGATTGAGAGCGGTAGTGCACGACGCCTGCCTCTTCATCGATCCAGAGCTCTACATCGTCGTTGTAACCCATGCTTGAGCTTGTGAAGACGGCGTGGAGGTATGATCCTTCCACCTTGCTGATCTTGTTCTTGCCCATCTCCTGCAAGGTGTTGGTGAGAGCTGCCTGTGTGATCTCAAAGGAGGAGAGCATGGGCAGAGGCTCCACACGGCGGGCTGTGTCTTCTGTTTGAGAAGAGACGGCATTGGGGGAGTTGGGCAGAGCCGCAAACTGACCATCTTGCACGCCAACATAATCCGGTACTCTGGAGTTTTGCCAGATAAGTTTTACAGTGACGCCAACCACAAGCGCAACCAGAAGAATTGCAATAACAGCCATTTTAGAAAGACCTTTGAATATCATCGTTCCCGAATTTCCCACTTGCACAAAGCATAACTCATTCAGAGGTTGCGGGCGAAATGAAATTCTAGTGTTTAGAGTGCGACACAATCTGTTGGCATCTCTTACAGGTTTGCATCTGAGATCAGATGGGCTGCTCTGCAACTCTGAACATGTCATCAGAAACAACAAAGGCGGAGCTGAGGGTTAATCCAAGCGCCGCCTTAGAATGCTCAATCACGACTGACTTGCAAGTGCTCCCAGCCTCAAAGATATGATCTGGTGAGCAAGTGTTTAAATGTTGACTTAGTCAATCACGCCCTGCTCGCGCGCTTCGGCGATGAGCTCAGAGCAATATTTTTCACGAGCGGCAGGATCTTCGATTTTCTGAACAACTTGCTCATGCACCATAGACATCATGACGACACTCATAACAAACCCTTCATCTTCACTCTTGATTTCGTCGAGCAGTGCTTTGCCCCTTGCATCAGGAATAATGAGTCCGCAGCTTTTTTCTGCTCCAATGAAGCTCGCGATGGTGGCGTGCTTGATCATTGCATCTTTAATAGGGCCAGCAAAGGCAGACTGTGTAGAAGCACTAAGCAGAAGTGCAGCTGCGAGGCATTTGAGAGTGGTTTTCATAATATTTAGTTCCAGATGAATTTGGATATATCGCCACTACACATCAACATGTGCAGCATTTTAATAAATATGAGATTCAAAACACTCTGTCGACGTAAACTCATCGCGAACTAATTGATAAATTTTGCTTTTTGCCATTTGTAATTCATGAGTAAAATCAAATAGACACATTAAATGTGACTACAAAACACTCATAAATTGCTTAGAATTTCTAATGCAATCTAAATTTCAGCGCTAACTAGCAAGCAAACTGCTACTTCCTAGTTGGCTGTAACACCTCGCGTTTTGCAAGATGAACGCATAATTAAGGCTATAGCCCCTCAAAACGGCTATATTGGTGCCATAAAACTTGACGATTTTGCAATTTCGCTCTTAATTGCCCTTTTAATAGCAAAATTGCTGCTTAAATCTCTCAGGTCGGGAGAAAAGCAACAAAAGGAAGCCTTTGCAGATGAATTCAGAACGCTCTACGCAGACAACTGAGCGCCAAGACGTTTCGCCACTTTTGAAACTGGCCCTTGAGCTCGGTCCATTGGGCGTTTTCTTCATCGCCAACTCCAGAGGCGCACAGCTTGCCGAGATGTTTCCTGCATTGGGTGCTCTTGGTCAGCCGATCTTTATTGCAACAGCTGCCTTTATGGTGGCAATCACCATCTCCCTCACCGTGTCCTACATCCTCACCCGTCATCTGCCCGTGATGCCGGTGGTGTCTGGTGGTGTGGTGCTCGTGTTTGGCGCACTGACGCTGTATTTGCAGGATGATCTGTTCATCAAACTCAAACCAACCATCGTGAACACCCTATTCGGTTCCATTCTGCTGGGTGGGCTGTTCTTCGGTAAGTCTCTGCTGGGCTATGTGTTTGACAGCGCGTTCAAGCTGGATGCGGAAGGCTGGCGCAAGCTGACTATGCGCTGGGGTCTGTTCTTCTTTGTGTTGGCGCTGATCAATGAGTTTGTCTGGCGCAACTTCTCAACGGACTTCTGGGTGGACTTCAAGGTCTTTGGTTTCATGCCAATCACCATGGTCTTCACCATGATGCAGCTTCCGTTGATCCAGAAACACAGCTTAGAGAGCGAAGAGAAGAGCTAAAACTCTCTCACTTCCCCAAGTACAGACAAAATTAAAGCGCGGTTTGAGCCGCGCTTTTGTGTTTTTGTAGCAATGAATGCCGCTGGATTAGCGCGGTGCACGCTTTGCCAGGATCCGCTGGAGTGTTCTGCGGTGCATGTTCAGGCGACGGGCTGTCTCTGAAACGTTGCGGTCACACAGTTCGTAAACGCGCTGGATATGCTCCCAACGAACCCGGTCAGCAGACATTGGATTGTCTGGTGGTGGGGCTTTATCGTTTGGACGGCGGGTCAGCGCTGCCAGAATATCATCAGCATCAGCTGGCTTTGCGAGATAGTCGATGGCACCAAGCTTTACTGCTGTTACAGCAGTTGCGATGTTGCCATAGCCGGTCAGGATGATTGCGCGCGCGTCCGGCTTTTTCATGCGGATGGCTTCAACCACGTCCAGACCGCTGCCATCTTCGAGGCGCATGTCTACGACAGCATAATCAGGTGCCTGTGCTGCAACTTTACTCAGCGCTTCTCTTACGCCGTCAGCGGTTTCCGTGTGAAACCCTCGTTTCTGCATCGCACGTTCCAAGCGCTGCTGGAAAGCACGATCGTCATCAACGATTAGAAGGCGTCCAAGAGGTGCAACTTCTGGTTCTGTCATTTTGCAGGTCCGATTAATCTACGGTATTCACAGGACACTTTAGTATATTTTTCAGTTAAGGGAAGTTCCCATGGGCTTTTATAGCCAGATTTCGCTAAAGTATTTTTACTAGGATACCTAGAGATTTACTCTCAGGATTCTGGAGTTTGCGCTCCTTGATCCATAGTTTCACGTAGCCAGCGTATATGAACCAAAGCTCCGTGGTCAGGATCTTTTCGATTATGAAAATTCACTCTTCCACCAGAGCGCTCCAGCAATGTTTTGGCAATGAAGAAGCCAAGACCCAAGCCACCGCCTGACTGGCGTTCTGCTTCGTCGTCAAATTCTTCTTCACCATCCTCTGAAATTGCAGGTGCAGAGCGTTTGGAAACATAGGGTTCGCCCATTCTGGCAAGCACGTCCGGCGCAAAGCCTGGGCCGTCATCCAGAATGAAGATTTCGACGTGCTTATCATCCCACTTTGCTTCGAAAAGAACGGTGGTTTCTGCGAAGTCTACCGCGTTTTCGAGCAGGTTGCCGAGGCCATAGCTGATGGCAGCATCACGGACGCCGACGGGTTCTGGTCCAACACCTTCGGCCTTGATATTGATTTCAATGCCGAGGCCTCGGTGCGGCTCAGATACATCTGCCAGCAACAGCGAAATCGGCATGCGCTGGAACACCTGATCAGCATCACTGGACAGGCTTGTGAGCTTCTTCAGAATCTCACGACAACGCGCGGCCTGAGAATAAACCAGCTCAGCATCTTCACGCAGTGGGTCGCCCTTCTCAAACTCAGTGGAGAGTTCTTTGGCCGTCAGATAGATGGTGCCCAGCGGTGTGCCGAGTTCGTGCGCGGCAGCTGTTGCAAGGCCGTCCAGCGCGGACAGGTGCTTCTGGTGCGCCAGAACCATGTCACTGGCTGCCAATGCATTGGAGAGCTGGCGAGCTTCTTCTGCAACCCGCAAAGAGTATGTTGCCATGAAGAACATAGAGCACATGAGCGAGAACCAGACGCCGACAAGGTAGAGCGGCGGCAGATCAATCTGCGTGCCATCATACCATGGCAGCGGCATATGGAATGCGGTGAGCAGCGTGACAACTGCACCGGCCAGCGCGCCGAGAATGATGGTGTTGCGGGAAGAGAGCGCGGTTGCAGAGACGACAACAGGTGCAAGAATGAGGAAACAGAACGGGTTGCCCAGACCACCTGTGAGGTAGAACAGGCCACCGAGCTGAATGATATCGTAGGCCAGCTGAGCTGCTGCTGCATTTTTGGAAATGCGCGTGCTTGATGGCCAGCGAATTTTGAGAATGACATTGAGCCATGCGGATGCGGCCACCAAAACGTAGCTGTAACCGATGGGCAGCGGGAAGTTGAGCAGATAGTGCACCACAAGCAAAGAGACAGTTTGTCCTGCCACTGCCAACCAACGCAGGCGCACAAGCGTATCCAGCTTGATCTGCGGGTCTAACAGTCGCGACTGCCCTTCCGGTGTGCTCATCATTTAATCTTGCTCCAATATGTCACAGATGCCCTTCATAAATCACAGGTGATCCACTTGCCAATGGGTTATGTGGCAGAACTATCTTGTTTTGCCGCTGAAATGTTAGCATAGCCTTGTATCCGCCTCTGGGGCATGCTAGCCACCATCTAGTTGCGCAGGTACGGCAAACAAACACTTAAGAGTGACAGTGTGTTGTACCAGTGATTGTTATTGCGACACGGGAAAAACGATATGAGTGAAGCTAATACTGCTGGTGAACAGGGTGAAGCAGCTGCACCAGGCATGAACATCCTGGCTCAGTACATTAAAGACCTTTCTTTTGAAAACCCAAATTCTCCGAAGTCTCTTCAGCCAGGTGAACAGCCAAAGCTGGACATCAACGTAAACGTTGGTGCGAACCCAATTGGCGAAGACCAGTTCGAAGTTATTATTACTCTGAACGCAAAAGCGAACACTCCTGAGCAGGTTCTGTTTGCTGTTGAACTCGTTTACGGTGGCGTATTCCAGATCACCGGTGTTCCTCAGGAGCATATGCACCCGTTCATCCTGATCGAGTGCCCACGCATGCTGTTCCCGTTTGCTCGCAACATCCTTGCAGACACCACACGCAATGGCGGCTTCCCACCACTGCTGCTCGATCCAATCGACTTTGCAGCTCTGTACCGTCAGAACCTCGCTCAGGCTGCTGCTGCTCAGCAGGCACCTGCTGCAGGCGAAAACGGCGAAGCGAAGCCAAACTAAGAATTTTAAGTTTCCGGCATTCCGTCGGTACTTTGACAAAGCCACGTTGGATTCCAGCGTGGCTTTTGTTTTGCCTGCAATTCGATATTTCGATCTAGGAAGATATTTATGTTCGCCGCCTAGGATCTCCGCGATAAACGGAGAGAGGCCTCAAGAGACTTAAGATGCGGCATCCAAACTTACGAAGTATCGCTGGTGCTCTGGGCATTGTTGCCCTCATGATGACACCTGTTGGTTCCCTTGCTCAGGACGAGCCGGAAATTGCCGGCCCGGAAGACTGGCACGCCTACAGCTTTTCAGCTGAGCAGATCACCGGAGACATTATTCTGGCTCCCGGGACGATCGAGATGGGCAAATCTGGAATTCTGACAATCACGGGCGTTGAAGGGTATACCCCCAACCTCTTCTCCTTCACTGGTGCAACGTCTCTCGACCTGCCAGAGGGCAAAGTTTTCTGCGAGAAAGACGTCGATAAAGGTTTCATGATCATCGACCGGTCGCAGCCAGATTTTCTCGTGATTGATGTCTTCGGAGGTGATGTGCCGCCTGAAGCTGGCAAGAGCGTTGATCAGCAAGCCGGTTTCTGCGGCTCGTTTACCTACAACAAGTCGTAGGGCAACCTACGCCCTGACTGTTTCAATCAAGGTAGTTCCAAATGAAAATCAAGATTACTTCTGTCTTTCTGGGCTTGTCTCTCGCTTCCATTCCGCTTGCTTATGCTGGTGAGGCTCCTGATAAAAAATGGGGCGCCTCCAGCACCACTGCGACCAGTATTACCGGTGATATCGTCGTGGGGATGACCTCCATCACGATGGCAACAGGAAGTGTGTTGCATATTAAGCCCGTAACCAGCGAAGTTCCCAATCTCTACCGCTTTACGGGCGCTGATATGCTCATGCTGATCCGTAACAATAATCTCTGTTTACCAGACACGACAGATGGCTATCTCGTTCTCAGCTACCCAAGCAAGAACATGCTGGCAATCGATGTTTTTGACGGTGATATGCCGCCTATGACGGTAGAAGGCATGGAAAGCCAATCCAACTTCTGCGCTTCTTACAGCTATGAGATGCCTGGCTAAGAAACTTCGCATTGTACCCAAGTAAGCATTGTGCAAAATACGGAGCATTCTGTCGGTTGCACGAGCCAGATATTCAAACCAAAGGTGCTAACTTCTATCGGAAATACTGTAAGAGGTATCATGTCGCGCGAGATTTTCTCCTGACTGACCTCTTTGGCGGTGATGTGCCGCCTGAAGCTTGCAAGCCTTGGGACCAGCTCCGCGCAATAGGGCTTCGTTAAAGTTTGGACCCTTAATTCAACTGGTCTTCAATTGCTCTTGGGAAAAGTTAGTCTGTCCTGGAGTTTGTGGCACTCACGTGCTGCGCTCTAATATTTGATTTGAGTAGACCGATGCGGTTTGATTGAATCCGGTCGCATGGGTCATACTTTCTCTCTTCTCTTGAGGCGGCGGTTTTTCTGCGATGTCTGAAAACGCATACGCGCAAGAAGTTTGTTACAATTTGCGCGGTGGGAACCGGGCATTGCTGATGGATGCGTTTGCCACTGTTCGCAAAGAAGGTTTCCTCTTTCCCCCTCCATGGCGTGTCGCTATCACAACGCAGGGATATGGCCGCAGGGCGGTTCTGGAGGATCCTGAGGACCTTTATCAGGACATGCTGGTAGAGCTTGTGCACGAGGCCAATATCAATACTGGTCAGCCGTCTTTATGGGCGCAGATCTTCAACTGGTCAGACCTAAAGCCGGGAATGGCGGTTTTTGAATCAGGTTCTGGCCTTGGTTATTTCACTGCCATCATTGCTCATGTGGTTGGCGCTGAAGGCGTTGTCTACTTCGATGAGCCGCATGACAAACTGCATGATCCGTGTCGTGAGAATCTGGCGTCCATTGCGAACGTTCATGCAGATTACAAAGGTGCGCCGTTAGATCGGGTCTACCTTTGCTATGGCACAACAACGATCCCGGCCCAGCTTTATCTCAATACCAAGCTGCGGGGGCAAATCGTGTTTCCCTTTACCAATGACTGGGGGCATGGCTTCTTCATCAGCTTGAAGAAGAAAAAGAAGACGTGCGAGCTGAAGGTCAGCTCCCCGTGTGCTTTTGTTGTCAGCCACACATACAAGAACAGTCCGTTTACAGACGATTTTGGCGAGCTCTATGACATGACGGTGGACATCAGCTTGGTTGAGCAAGCGCTGAATGATGACGTGCTGGACGTAGCGAAAATGATCCATCTGGCGCTCGAAGCCAGGTCGAACTCTTAGAGCACATCGCGCTCCAAAATCTTTAGTGCAGCGACTTCTTGTAGTTTGACTGAAGCCAATCAGACACAACGCGCTTTGGCCATTATGCCGCACGGGAATCCTGCTTGCCAAACACCCGGTAGCTCTATAAGCTCATAGATGTTGCACAAGAGTGTGATGCCCGAAACGTAACCAAAGGAGGTGTTTGATGATTGTAATAAAGGTGCCTCAGGCAGGTTCGTTTGAATAGGCAACACGCCTTACCTGCCTGACCCACTTTGGGGTCCGTATGCGATGGCTACGGCGACCCTATGGTGCTGTTCTATTTCAGGCAGATAAATGTCCCATAAATTGATTGAGCTGGGTTGGTCGGCTCATTTTATGATGCAGCTTCGCGATGACGAGCTGCAAACCCTTTCTGTTGCGCGCATTACTCAGGTTCATAGGAACCAGATGGTCGCCATCAGCAGTGAGGGAGAGTTTTCTTTGAGCGTCCCAGGCCATGGTTCTACAGGCTCTTATGCCGTTGGTGACTGGGTGATCTATGATTCTCAGTTTCAGGTTACGCGTGTTCTTGACCGCCTTACTGTCGTGGAACGACGGGCCGCGGGGGAAGATGCACGGACGCAGCTGATTGCGGCTAATCTGGATGTGCTGTTCGTAACCACCTCTTGCAACAAAGACTTCAACATTGCGCGCCTTGAGCGATATCTGGCTGTTGCCCAGCAAGCTGGCATTCAACCTGTTGTGCTGTTGACCAAAGCCGATTTGGTGGAGGACTCGCGAGACTTTGAAGTGCAGGTGCAAAAGATTGATCCTTTGTTGCCAGTCATCGCGCTGGATACCCGCGACACCTCTCAAATCACGCCGCTCTTTGACTGGTGGAGAGCCGGACAGACGGCAGCTTTGGTTGGGTCATCTGGTGTTGGTAAGTCTACCATTCTCAACAGCTTGAGCGGGTCTTCCGCCAAAACCTCTGGAATTCGTGAAGATGATGCCAAAGGTCGGCATACAACGACGGCACGCTGCCTTTACCCGATTGGTGAAGGCCGCTGGCTTATGGACACGCCGGGTATGCGTGCCTTGAGGCTCTATGAGGTTTCCGAAGGCGTTTCGGCGGTGTTTCAGGATCTGGTTGATCTTGCTGAGGACTGCCGGTTTGGTGATTGCAGCCATGATGCAGAGCCTGGGTGTGCCATTCAGGCTGCGATTGAGTCGGGTGAGCTGGATGCTGCCCGGTTGAAACGCTGGCAGAAGCTGGTGCGGGAAGAGCAATACAACAGTGAGACTGTTGCGCAGTCCCGGTCCCGTTCAAAAAACTTCTCAAAAATGATCAAACGCGTGCAAAGCGGTAACCGACACATGAAAGGCGACGCCTGACACTCATGACATGTGCTCCCGTGGATGTAAGTTTGCGGGAGTGCATTAGGGCGGTTTCTTGCGGTTTTCAGCATCTCCAAGGGGGAGCCGACCCACGAATTTGGCAGTTTCCGCAGGTCGGCCAGATGTCTTTGAAGTGTTGTTGTGTTGAGGCAACTTCAAAGACCTCGGGAGGCTTATCCACTCGGTAAATTTGCTGTCTGACCGAAGTGGTGACGCTCACCTATTTTTTAACCGAATGCAGTGCTGCAATACCGTACTCGGTGTGGCAGCCTTGTTTTTGCAGCTGCTTTAGATGAGTGTCGCGCGGATCCATGAAACAAGCTGTCCTATAAAGAACAGCGCAAGAATTTTTTTTAGGCTAGACGCTCCCCGCGAAGCAGGGGGAAGCCACACACAGATTCGGGATTATGCGTCCTGTGGCAGGACTTTGGGCAGCTCAACACAGAAGGTTGTTTCTGCACGATCCGCCAAAAAGGTGAGAGAGCCGTAGTGAGACTTAACCATAGATTGCACGATGCCAAGGCCCATTCCGGTCCCACCTTCTGAGCGGCGGGTTGTGAAGAACAGGTCAAAAATTTTCCCTGCATTCCCCTCAGAAATACCGCTTCCATTGTCGCAAATGTAGAATCGCAGTGTTGTCAGCGTTTCTTCGATTTGGATAGTAACTTTTGTGGCCGCGTGGTTGATCGCATTGTCCACCAGGTTGAAGAAAATGATTTCTGCATTTTCAAGCGTGATCGGCACTTGGACCGAAGATTGGCTCTTAAGGTTCACTTCAAGACTAGCGTATTGATTCTGCAGGTGGTTGAGCAGGCTTTCCAGATCCAGCTGACCCGTTGATTTCGGGTTATCTGCACGCGCCAGATGACGCAAGCGATCCAGCAGGGCTGTTACCCTGTCGGAGTCTTTGAGGATGTTATTCAGGAAGCGGTTTCGCTGTTCCTTCGACATGTCCTCACCAGACTCCATGAGCAACTCTACCGCGCCCTTGGTTGCTGTGATCGGAGACTTCAGTTCATGCGCGGCGTGTGAGGCAAATGTTGAGATGTAATCTGCTCTCTCGGATATCTTGCGCGCCATAGACAGAAAGCTGTCTGCCAGCGATGCAAACTCACGTGTGCCGTTGTGTTTGAGCGGGGCAATGGCATTTGCATCACCCGTACTGATCCGCTGCGTGCGTTCTATGAGCTCGTGGATTGGCTTCGTGATTACCCGCAGAAAGACAAAGCCAATCAGCGCTGTCACCAGCAATGTGAAAGCGCTTGCTATAGCAACAATTTCCCATTGCTTGAAGAGCTGGCGCAGGGTGTTGCTTGGGGTTCTGGACGCATAAATCACGCCGACAACCTTGTTGTGCAAGATGACTGGCATTGCGGAGAAAATACGCGTTGCCGTTCCGCGGCTTAAGGATGAGAAAGCTGGAGCTGGTTCATCTGAAATGCGTTCTCGTAAAACGCTTTTATATTCACCCGAAAGAGCGGCCTGAACCTCTTCAATGTGGCTTAGTGAGAGCCCCAGTTCGCTGCGCCCAGCGATGACGTTTCCTTTGTGGTCCAGCACCCGGAAACCAGCCAAAGTGACCTTTTGGGTCTCTACGAGCAAGGGAGACAAGCGGCTCCCGATCTCCTGCATAATGTCGCTCGATGGATCACCTGAAGGGCGCGCCTTTGCCCGGCGTGGGTATGTTTTTGCAGAAAACAGATAGGTGCGGGGGGCGATGGGCTTGTATGGACCATTCTCAATGGAGATGGTTTGTTCAACGGCTGCAAACTCACCGAGCTCTATCTCCTCTTGCTCGGCCACCATGCGTGACATGACAGCAGACAGGACTGCGCTTTGGGCAATCAGTGCATTTTCCGTTTGCTGGAAAATCTGATGCTCGAAGATGCGGAAGAACAGGATGATTGCGAATGGCAGCAGAAGCACGCTTAGCAACACAGCAACGACAACCATGCTCAGGGTCGGGCGCCACTTTTTGCGGGTTGTGGCAGCCTTCATGTTGCAGCAGACATGGCTGCTAACCGAAACCCGACGGCATGAACGGTTTCGATGAGATTTGGAGCCCCTGCATTTGTCAGCTTCGAGCGCAGATTGCGGATGTGGCTGTCGATCGTGCGGTCGGAGACATGGATGTTTGGCGGGTATGCAAGATCTATAATTTTGTCGCGCGAAAACGTCATTCTTGGACGATCGAGAAACAGTTTCAGGATCTCAAACTCGATTGATGTCAGCTCCACAGGTTGCTCACGATACGTCACAGATCGATACGCGGCATCCAGTTGCACGCCTCCGGCTTCTCGTTGAGCAGAGCTTGCGGGTTCTGCGAGCTTAGGGCCTTTCGTTCTCTTCAGAATTGCGCCAATACGCGCGACAAGCTCCCGAGGGCTGAATGGCTTGGTGACGTAGTCATCACCGCCCATCTCCAAACCGAGGATCCGGTCAATTTCTTCATCGCGCGCTGACAGGAACAGGATCGGCACTTCTGAGTGCTTGCGGATTTCCCGGCAAACCTCAAAACCATCCATTTCAGGCATGCCGATATCGAGGACGATCAGATCTACCGGCTCGTTCCTGAAACGGGCGACAGCATCGAACCCATCTTGAGCAACGCTTGCTTTGTAATTGGCTTTTTCGATTGCGAAGGTGATGACGTCGCGAATATGAGCGTCATCATCAACTACGAGAATATTTTGCATTTTCAGAGGCCCGGATCGTCACGATATCGAGTTTTACTGTCGCTTGGTGCCGTTTGCAACTCGGTCGGGGTTTGCAATTCGACTGGGACCTCATTCTCTTGCAGATAATCGAGCAGCAACTGATTTCTAAGGCTCCAAAGGCGCCAGTCCCTTGCATCGAGCCGCACGTGGTGAGCCATGTAACGCCGGGAGGACTGCAACTCTATCAATCTCCCATTTTTGCCTTCAACACCGCGGTCCAGCTCGCTTTTGATCTTCGCATCAATTGCAGGGATCGCCTGCGGACCAAGCTTGATCAGATACCAATGGTCAAACTTGGAGTTCTCGGCGTAGGTCACATTGTAGTTTGCGATCAAAGCGGCTGTATTTGTGAGGCTGAGGGAATACAGGATCACTGCCACTGCAAGCATGTTCACCCGAACAAGCCAGCCGTTGTTGCGCCTCAGAGCAAGTTTCACGATGATGCTAAGCACACCGATAAGTACCAGCATTACCCAAACCAGCGCGTAGAGGCGCAGGTAAGTCATTGAATACTCGCTGACGTAATTGCCGAGGCGAGCAAGACAGGAGACCACAAGCAGAGTGGTTTGAACTGTCCATGCCAGCAGCAGTACCTGCACGAGCTTGGATTTTGCGGTCGCAGCCCCTGAACGGCTGGCAAACAACACGAAGATTGCAGCAAGCAGAGCGGCGATGATGAGCGTATAAACGCCTGAGTGTGCGTAATTGGCGTATGTGGTTCCTGCTGGGAGTTCTTGAGAACCCCACAGATAAACAGCATCCAACACCGTTTGCAGGGCGAAGAGGCCGTTGAAGAGGACCAGCGAGCGAACCACTGCCTTGTAGCCAAAGAGATCATCCATCACTGATTGATAGGCCTGGACGACTTCCTGCTCCGGTGTTTTGACACTCGGAACAGTAGTTTTCTCTTTCTTCAGCTTTTTTCTGAACTTGACCCGCAGAAACGGCCAGACCAAAGCAAAGGCAATAGACCAGAACACGATGCGTGCCATGTTCAGTTTTTCGAAGAACTTTCCAGGATTGATGTTGAGCAACCACTGCTCAATGACCGGGTTTGATGAGCTGAACAGGTAGAGGAAGACCGGGAACAGCGTTAGCGGCAAGAACCAGGTGAACGCCAGTTTTGCGTAGTTGGAGAATGGCCGCTTACGACGCTTCACGCGACTTAGAGTGATCATGTCCTTTACAAAGCCCAGCGGCCAGCAGCGCAGGAAAACGAGCAGCACTCTTAGTAACTTCAGGTCGAAGGCGTTTATGCGCAAGTTCATGATCAGTGCGCTTGTGGCTAGTGATAGGATCGCAATAAGGCCGCTGAGGAAATCCCACTGGAGCACGCTTGGTGCAACGCCAACAATTACTGTCAGTCCTGCGATCCATGCACGGTGAGCACTTACCCTGCCTGCACCCGCCAGCATGATTGCAAAGGCAACGGCCACGATGAAGATGCTGAAGCCGATTTCTGCGCGGTGGCCAAAGAACAGGAAATCTGCGAGCAGGCAGAGCCCCAGGCCGAGGATAAGACGCACCTGAATGCCAAGGACAGGCATCCATGGCAGCTGTTTGCGAGAGGTCGATAACATTGATTTTGCCCCAAAATCACTTGAAAGAATGAAGTTGGGGGAGATCTAGAGACCTCGATTGCAGGGAGTTGGGCAAAACACATGAGATCGCGTGCAGATTTGTGCAGTTTCTGTGCAGGCGGTTTTCATGATGTGTTGGGCAGTGAAAAAGGCAGCCTACGCTGATGTGCAAACTGCCTTTGGTTTGTTGTTTCAGTCTCCCTAAGCCGCTTTTATGTCGCCGAGGAATTGGTCGATTTCCGTGCGGAGGTGGTCAGCTTCTGTGCGGAGTTCTTCGGAAGCGATGAGGACTTGCTTGGAGGTTACGCCGGTTTGGATGGCGGCCTCGTTGACCTTGGAGATGTTTTCCGTGACCTCCGCCGTTCCACCCGCAACTTCGCTGACGTTGGTTGCGATTTCCTGCGTGGCGAACTTTTGCTCACTGATTGCACAGGAGACAGCACTGGCACGTTCGTCGATCTCACGAATGATCTTGTCGATGTCTTCCATTGCCGTGAGAGAGCCCTCTGTTGCGCGCTGGATATCTGCAATCTCGTTGCGGATCTGCTCGGTGGCCTGAGATGTCTGCTCTGCCAGCGACTTCACCTCGCTTGCCACCACAGCAAAGCCTTTGCCTGCTACCCCTGCCCGCGCGGCCTCTATTGTGGCGTTGAGCGCAAGCAGATTGGTTTGTTCGGCAATATCTGTAATGATGCTGACCACATCCCCCACACTTTGTGCAGCCTTGCGCAGTTCTGCTGCATCGGAATTGGCGCTGTGCACTTGTTCCACGGCTTCTGACGCCGCTTTTCGGCAATGGTGCATCTGATTGCCGATTTCGGCGACGGAACTGTCGAGTTCCTCCGTTGCTGAGGCGACGGACTGGACGCTGCGGGACGCTTCTTCAGCTGCTGAAGCCACGGCTTTGGATTGGGAGCTTGTGAGCTCGGAGATATTCGACATTTCCTGAGAGGAGAGCTGCATGGTCTGCGAGTTGCGGCCCATGGTCTCCAGCACGTATGAGACAGCCTGCTCAAAATCAGCGATACGCCCTTCCAGAAACTCACCACGCTCAAGCTGGACTGCGTGCTGAGTGTCTTGCTCGTGCTTCAGATCACGCGCCAGGATCATATTTTCCTGGAATACGGATACCGCCTTGATCATCTGGCCCACTTCGTTTTTAGCAGGCTCCGGCAGTTTGATGTTCAGGTTCCCACTCGCCAGTTGCTCCATGGCCTCAATGATACCTGCGAAGGAGCGCTGGATGGATTTGATAAGGATGAAAGACATCAGGAACACCAGTAGGAAGGCAGCTGCTGCGATGCTCATGTGCAGTGTCAGGCGTCCGTTGGCATTGGCTTGAAGGTGCTCCGTATCTGTGATCAGGCTTGCGGCGATGGTGTTTTCCAGTGTCTTGAGCTGATTGATCTTTTGAGAGGCTGTTTCAAACCACTCCGGACCGCTTATTGCTTCCAGGTCAGTTGTGGAGTTTGCATCATCTAGCGCGATGTTGCGGTAGGTGTTCAGCTTCGTGTTGGCGGCCCCTTCTTGCACCTTTGTGAAGTCTGCAAAAATTTCACGTGTGGCGTAGGTCTGGAAGATATGAGTGAAGGCCTCTTGTTCCACGATCAGCTTTTGAAACTTCTTCATAGCTGCAGGTGGGAACGCGTTGCTTGCAAAGCCAGCGGCACCAACCGCCCGCTCCAACCCTGCCCGCTCCTTTGCCAGAAGGAAGGCATGATAACTCACAATGCGATCTACGATCTCCGCATTGGGGCTGAGTTCACTCATGGAGCCGATGATATCCAGCTTATCGGAGTTGAGCTGGGTGTAGAAGCCGACGGCCTCTCCAATTTGCACGTTAAGGTCATCCACTTCAGAACGCAGGGCTGGAGTCTTTTGCAGTTGCGCGTTGATGCCTTCCAGGTCTGCTGCAAATTCCGGCTGATAGATGGTCAGGTCAAAGTCATCCAGAAACTGCAGGTAGTCGATGCGCGCTGTATCAGTTGCCCGGCGTTGCTCTTTCAGGTCAACCGCAAACTGCTGGCCTTTGCTGGCGAGGAACAAGGCAGTGGCTCCGCGCTCCTTTTGCTGCTCATGCACCAGACTGCCGATTTTGACCGACAGGCGCGTGAGCTGAGACAGTGCTGCCAGCTTCTGCTCGTCCTCGGTATCCACCTTGATGAGCTGATAGAGAAAAACGAGAGCTGCAATACTTGGAATAATTGAGAGCAGTGTAATAGTATGAACAATTCTGAGCTTAGCTAAATATGCAAACATGATAATATGGGTCCGCTGAAATCTAGCTAAGCATTTTCCCTTGTTTATTTACGGCCAGTTAACGATACAGGGCCGATTTCATGCATGCGAGTAGCATTTGGGATCGTGTGAAAGTTGCACTTTTGATAGAGCCTTGTTCAGAAGTTCTTTTTCTGGAAATGAAGTCCTTTTGTTATTCAGATAAAAAACATTAGTTATTTCGTATATTCTTTAAAAACAAACATTAGAGATATCAGTAAACTGATTAATCAGGTCAACAATTATTGGCATACAAACTTAAATCAGAGCAGAGATTCGAAATAAAACGCCTCATTCAGCAAACTAATACATTCTGATTAAGCGTTTTACTTAGCTGAGCAAAATGAACGACTTACGTTACGTAGCATGCGCCAGGAAATGAACTTGTGGGCTGGGCCAACGGGCAGCATGTAGAGGTTGCCGAACCAGTTGTGGGTGATGACTGAGGACGTGATGCGGACCAGCGCCCCTTCATTTGCAGCGTCGACACTGATGGTGGTCATGACTGAGAGGTGCTTGTCTCTTGAGGTGAGCACTAACTCGCGATCCTCGATATGTTCCACCAAAAAGAAGTCGAGATATTCTCCCGCAGCAGGCGGAGTGGTCGGCCGCTCTTTTTCAAACCCTTTTATCCTTGTGACGCCAGCCAATGCAGAGATTTGGTCTCTCAGCCAAAAGGCAGCGTTGAGCCAGACAGACCGCTTGCTCAGCAAAGCGCAAGAGACCTCAAATGCGGTTGGTTGTGCGTTTATCTTCAAAGAATTGACGTGATAGAAGTTAAGCTCTTCGCGTGGAGCAACCAATTGAGGGACCGGGATGGATGAGATTTCCGGCATTTCTGATGCTCCTTCAATGCAGCCATGACTAATGTGACCATCTCTTTAGAATAATCTAAAGTACTTTTATAGACAACGGATTAGATCCTGTTACGCAGCTTGCCTGAAACTATAATTATATATCTTAGGCGCCACACTCTCGCCTTATGATTGCAGCACACTTTTCCTTGCACCAGTTCGGTGTTTCTATTTTTATATTACGGGCAGATCACGTTGAGTGTGAGGTACAGCAAGACAGGCTTTTCTGTATGGCTCTGTGCGCTTGCTGTGTCTGCTCACGGGGGAATTTATGCAATCTAGTTTGCTTCGTGTTGCTATTGGGTGTTCCGTTCTCTTCACTGCTCAGGCCGCTTTTGCATCAGGCCTTTATCTTGTGCGTGAAGACGGCAGTGAGATCACAATCTATCTGAAATCCCAAAGCCCGAAGGATGCGACAGACCTCCTTGTTCTCATTCAAGGCTCTGACTGCAACAGCGTTGCTCACAATACTCTGATCAATGAGCAGTTTTCTCAGGTTTTGCCCGAAGCGGATGTTCTGACCGTTGAGAAATACGGGATCACATCCGACCTCTCGTGGGATCGCAGCAGCGATGTTCACCCTGATTGCCCAGCGGATTACATCCAGAACGACTCACCGGAACGTCGAACAGCAGATTACATCAAGACTATCAGTGAGCTGAAAGAAGGCGGGACTTACGAGCGCGTGTTCTTAGTTGGCGGAAGTGAAGGCGCAATGGTCGCCAACATGATTGCTGCAAAAACTGATTTTGTGACGGCCAGTGTTGCTCTGAATGGTGGAGGGCGTAAATTTCTGGATACAATCCTTTATAATATCAAACACACTTCCAACTCAAAAGAGCAGGAAAAAGAAGATACAGAGGGCTTTACCGGCTTTGCGATGCACGTGATGAACAGTGAGCCATTCGAATTAAACATGGGCGATCACGGTTATGCTTGGTGGCGATACATGCTTAATTCTGACCAGCTGGAAATTCTTGCGCAGGTAGATAATCCACTTCTGATCGTGCAAGGAGGCAAAGACATCAATGTTTCACCTGAAGCTGTTGATCAACAGATTGCGAAACTCACGGAGCTGAGTAAGACCAATATTACTTACAAATCCTACCCAGACATGACCCACTCCTTTAAGGGGGCCGGAGGGGAAAGCATGGTCGAGCAGGTCATCACCGACATTAAGGGATGGTTGGCGCAGCTGGATTGATCCATCGAAGGGCAGTTTTCTGCCCTTTTCTTTTATGGTGGGGGATGGATTGTCAGCTTGGCTGCTTATTAATGCAGTTCCAACTTTGCCTTGGCACTATCCTGCGAGTGACAGACACCATCGCGCTTCATCTTGCGCTCGCACTGACGTTGGGAGGCAGGGATGAACTTTGGCTTCCACGCACGGACAACTTCTTTAAATTCTGCAAGGAACAGTTTGAGTTCTGCGGCATCAAGCTCTTCAAGAGCGATGCAGGAAACAACGGCAGGCTGGCCAAGGGCAACACGAATGAAGGTAAAGCGGTTCTTTGCGGTATGGTTCTCGTGCAGCATCTGAACCATGACATGCTGCGGTACGTCGGCATCCTCTGAGAGGTAGGCCATCATCTTCAGGCGCTTGTCACAGGCCCGCATGTGGATCTCAATATCATCGGCATTCAGCGTACACTCACCGTCTGTATTAAAGACAGGTGCTTCCATGCCGCCATCCGATGCAACCTTATTCATAAGTGTTTGCGGTGTCATATTCTGCAAGACAGACCATCCAATCCATTTGTTTCTATAGTGGCAGAAAATATCGAATATTCTCCTAAGAGCTCCCCGTTTTTGAGGCAGGAAGTTCCAGTCACCACTATGAATTGGAATAAGGGCAGAAACTGTCTTCTATGAGACACAAAGCCGTGATGTGCGTGCAGAAATCGTCAGTCTTACCACCTAAATAACGCTGCTGTGATCTGGGCTGACCCGCAAAACTGCGAAGGCAGTCATATGAGTTGTGATATTTACAAAACACAACCCAACCTGATCACATCTGCTGAACTCGGCGTCAGAGGGTATGGATAAGTGTTGAGAGACGCTTTTATGCCCGATGTGCCGTTTTTTAGTGCTGGGGTGTGTCCTTTTCAGATCAGCATCTTGGAGATGATGTTGATCTTCTGGTCCTGATGATTTGCCTGTAACGCTTCAATTCCGGCTCGCATGCCTTTGACCAGAGTATCGACGGACATGCTTGGTGCGCCGAGGTTCTGGATCATAGCAGCAACCTCTGGCAAATGAGGCAGGTGCACCCAACCAGCCCGAACCGGGAGATTGTGTTTCGTGATGTGGTGCAGGACGCCGTACATCAGATGATTGCAGCAGAACGTGGCAGCTGAATCCGAAATATCCGTTGGCACCCCTGCATCACGCATGGCTTGCGTCATAGCCCGAAGAGGAACCGTTGCGTAGTAGCCAACTGGCCCATCTGGCACGGTCAGCTCACCCTGAAGTGTGACACCTGCGGTATCGGTTACGCCATAGCGAGCGCAGTCGTTGAGGTTTTGTGCGAGGCGCTCCAGCGTGATCATGGAGCGACCACCATATTCGCCCAGCATGAGGACAGAGCTGGGTTTCAGCTCTTCCATAGCGGCCACGGTTTCTTCTATGCAGTGAAAATAGCTGCCAGAGACGATGCGGGAGACGATTTTAGCACCAGCGATCTCTTCACCATCCAGTGCCAACGCAAGCTTTTCTGCCGGATTGGTGGGCGTATTGGCATAGGCGCCAAAGCCTGTGATGAGAATGGTTTCCATAAAATGCGCTCCCTCTCGTTTAGATCGCGCAAATGGTACCCAGAGCAGCTTAAGCCTTTGTTCAAGAGACAAAGACAGATGAAGCAAAAAGAGCCTCTGCATGACAGAGGCTCCCGAGTTTGTGCAGTTTAGGCCTTACAGAGCGCTCTCGATCTCAGCGACAACAGCTTCAGCTGCGGCGCGGGGGTCTTCGGCGCGGTAGATTGGGCGGCCGATGACGAGATAATCGGAACCCGCTTTGATTGCGTCGTAGGGTGTCATCACGCGGCGCTGATCACCAGCATCTGCACCTTTAGGGCGTACGCCTGGTGTCACGATGCAGAGCTTGTCGCCAACTTTGGCACGCATGGCGGCGGATTCCATTGGCGAGCAGACGATGCCACCGACGCCAGCAGTTACCGCATCAAGCGCACGCTGTTCCACCAAGGTTGCTGTAGGGCCGACGTAGCCCGCGTCTTTGAGGTCTTGCTCATCCATTGAGGTGAGCACGGTGACGCCCAGCAGGCAGAGGTCTTTGTTGCTGACTTCTTCCAGTGCCTTTACAGCAGCGCGCATATTTTTCGGGTAAGCGTGCACGGTCATGAACTTCATGCCCATTTTTGCAACGTTTTTCACTGCGCTGGTGATGGTGTTGTCGATATCCAGAAGCTTCACATCCAGAAAGATGGAATGCCCTTCCTTCGCCATCTCTTCAGCAAACTGAAGACCACCTGCGAACTGGAGTTGCATACCAATTTTGTAAGTGCCGACAAGTCCTTGTGTTTGTTTGACGAGCTGGCGGGCCTCATCAACTGTTGGAACATCCAGAGGGAGGATCAGGCGATCGACTGCACTTGCTGGGCGATAAGACATGCGAGGCTCCAAATATCTGCTAGATAAACGGCTCAGTTCCTAACAGTTTGTGCCGAGAAATACCAGAGGGAGTAGCAGATCCTAGCTTTTTCATCTTTGGGTATTTTCAGCGATCCCTTAGCCTGTTAAAACGGCGCGTCTTTAAATGCTTGTGCAGGGGTTTTGCATGAGTATAAGGACTATAAACTTATCAAGGGACATCCCATGCGTCAGGCCACTATTGCCCGCGGCACAAAAGAAACGACGATCTCTGTTTCCATCAATCTGGATGGCACAGGCAAGTACGACATCAAAACCGGTGTTGGTTTCTTTGATCATATGTTGGAACAACTTTCCCGACATTCGCTCGTGGACATGACGATCCGCGCAGATGGTGACACCCATATTGACGACCACCACACCACCGAGGATGTGGGCATTGCTCTGGGACAAGCGTTTAAAGAAGCGCTTGCCGACATGAGCGGCATCACCCGCTATGCAGACACGCACCTTGCGATGGATGAAGCTCTGACTCGTGTGGCTCTGGATGTCTCCGGTCGTCCTTTCCTTGTCTGGCAGGTAGATTTCCCACGGGACAAGGTTGGCACGTTTGATACTGAGCTTTTTGAGGAGTTCTTCCGTGCGTTTGCCATGAATGCAGGTTTTACTCTGCACATTGCAAACCTTTATGGCACCAATTGCCATCATATTGCGGAAACATGCTTTAAAGCAGTTGCGCGTACTGTACGCACAGCTATCGAACCAGATCCACGTCAGAGTGGACGCGTGCCAACTACAAAAGGTCAGCTTGGCGGCTAACCTTTTCGGCCCGCAGCTCTGCTTGTTCAGGGAGAATGCAATTGGCTGTCTATTATGTCATGACCGAACCAGGGGTTTCACTTGACCACCTGAAGGACGAGGACGCACGAAACATCAAGTTCGTGAAAGACGGTTTCTCGTGGTGGGCGATGCTCTTCCCGCTGCTCTGGTCTTTGTACAACCGGATGTGGCTGGTCTTCCTCGGGTATCTGGCAGCTATCATTGCACTGGTGTTTGTAGCTGAAGCCTTTGGCTCTACCACTGGCGGCTTTATCACCGTGCTCGCCACTTTATTTTTTGCGATGGAAGCCGGGTTCCTGAAAAGCTGGAGCCTGCGCCGCAAAAACTGGCAGACTGTCGGGTTTATCTCTGCCGCCAATCTGGATGAGGCAGAAATTCGTTTCTTCGACCGCGTTTCCAAAACTAAAAGTGAAGTGCGGCTTCCACAGGGGCCAGTGGCCCCACACACCAGCGACACTGACGTCGTTGGAATGACACTCAAGCGATAACAGGAGTTTCTTCATGAGTGTGGCAATTATTGATTATGGTTCTGGCAACTTGCGCTCCGCGGCAAAGGCGTTTGAGCATGCAGCCCATAACCATCATCATACTCATGAGGTTACGGTAACTTCTGATCCTTCAGTTGTTGCCAAGGCTGACCGTATCGTTCTGCCCGGTGTTGGCGCATTTGCGGATTGTCGCCGTGGCCTGCTGGCACTGGGTGGCATGGAAGAGGCATTGGCGGAAGCTGTGCTCACCAACGGTAAACCCTTCATGGGTATTTGCGTGGGCATGCAGTTGCTGGCGACTCGTGGGCTTGAATTTGAGAGGGCGGAAGGGCTGGACTGGATCAGTGGTGATGTCACCGCGATGAAACCAGCTAATCCTGAGCTGAAAATTCCTCACATGGGTTGGAACACCATCAACGTCACTGGTGATGAACATCCGGTGCTTGAAGGCATCAAAACCGGCGGTGATGGCCTGCACGCTTACTTCGTGCACTCCTATCACTTTGCGACCGAGAACCCTGAACACCGTTTGGCAAGCTTTGACTATGCGGGTGAGTTCACTGCGATGGTTGGCCGAGACAACATGGTTGGCACGCAGTTTCACCCGGAAAAGAGCCAGAAGCTCGGTCTCTCTTTGATTTCCAATTTCCTGAGCTGGGCGCCGTAACGGCTGCCCGCTTTCAGTGACACAGACAAGTCCAAGGACAGAATTATGATTATTTTTCCAGCGATTGACCTTAAAGGTGGCCAGTGCGTTCGTTTGAAACTGGGCGACATGGATCAGGCAACCGTGTTTAACGATGACCCGGGTGCACAGGCGAAGGCGTTTCAGGACCAGGGCTTTGAATGGCTGCACGTTGTTGACCTTGATGGTGCGTTTGCCGGTGAAACCAAAAACGGCGAAGCTGTTGATGCGATCCTTGCCAACACAACCAACCCGGTTCAACTGGGCGGCGGTATCCGCACCATGGAACACATCGACAACTGGCTGGCGAAAGGCGTTGCACGCGTCATTCTTGGTACCGTGGCTCTCCGTGATCCTGAGCTGGTGAAGGAAGCTTGCAAGAAGTACCCTGACCGCATTGCCGTTGGTATCGACGCAAAAGGTGGCAAGGTTGCCGTTGAAGGTTGGGCAGAGACCTCTGAGCTGACTGTGATTGAGCTGGCGAAGCAGTTCGAAGATGCTGGCGTTGCAGCGATCATCTACACCGACATTGACCGTGATGGTGTGCTGAAGGGCCTGAACATTGAGAGCACACTGGAGCTGGCGAATGCAGTGAGCATTCCGATTATTGCTTCCGGTGGCTTGGCAGATATCAAGGACATTGAGCGTCTGGTGCAAACAGACTGCGATATTCTTGAGGGCGCGATCTCTGGCCGTGCACTATATGACGGTCGCCTTGACCCTGCAGAAGCGCTTGATCTGATCAAGAAAAGCCGTGAGGGCCTCGCATGACCCTGAAGGCTCGCATTATTCCATGCCTTGATGTGAAGGATGGCCGCGTCGTGAAAGGCGTCAACTTTGTTGACCTGATTGATGCTGGCGACCCTGTTGAGGCAGCCAAAGCTTATGACGCAGCTGGTGCAGATGAACTGACATTCCTTGACATCACGGCCTCCAGCGACAATCGCGACACGATCTATGATGTTGTGCAACGCACTGCTGAAGCTTGCTTTATGCCAGTGACTGTTGGCGGCGGTGTGCGCACTGTTGAAGACATCCGCAAGCTGCTGATCGCCGGGGCTGACAAAGTTTCAATCAACACCGCAGCGGTGAAAAATCCTGAATTTATTCGGGAAGCAGCTCAGAAATTCGGTAGTCAGTGCATTGTTGTCAGCATTGATGCCAAGCGCGTTTCTGCTGAAGGCGAAGAAGAGCGTTTTGAGATCTTCACCCATGGTGGCCGTACGCCAACTGGCATTGATGCTGTTGAATTTGCGCGTAAGGCAGTGGACCTTGGCGCTGGTGAGCTGCTTGTTACATCTATGGACCGTGACGGCACGCAAGAGGGCTACAATTTGCCGCTTACCCGTGCAATTGCGGATGCTGTACATGTACCTGTGATCGCTTCCGGTGGGGTTGGAACTCTGGATCATCTGGTTGAGGGTGTTCGTGATGGACACGCAACTGCTGTGCTTGCTGCTTCAATCTTCCATTTTGGGACTTACAGCATTGAAGAAGCCAAGCAACACATGGCAGATGCTGGAATTCCTATGCGTCTGGATAAGTAAATTTCGCTCAGGTATTCAGAGTAATCCTGAAGCGGCCTCAACAAGGCTAGCCAAATGACCAATTTTACCCTTTCGGACCTAGAGGCTATTGTTGCTGCACGTGCGAACAGTGACGATGAAATGTCATATACCCGCAAACTCATTTCAAAGGGCGTTTCCAAGTGTGCACAGAAGCTTGGAGAGGAAGCCGTTGAAACTGCGATTGCAGCCGTAGAAGGTGATAGGGACGGCGTTGCTTCTGAAGCAGCTGACCTGCTTTATCATCTACTTGTTGTTATGAAGGTTTCCGATGTGTCGCTGGATGAAGTTCTAGCTAAGCTTGCAGCACGCACCGGCCAAACCGGACTGGAAGAAAAAGCGTCTCGTACGGACGACTAGTTTTCTTCCTGTCACGCGAAGTGGGAGGCACGAGGGGCCTTGAGCGCTAACGCTATGCATAAAGAAATCGCTCCAGTGCAAGAGCTGGACCTGTCCCCCTACTCTGTCTTTACAGAGACTGAATGGGCGTCTTTACGCGCAGGCACACCAATGACGTTGAGCATGCAGGAGATTGAAGACCTGCAATCGCTCAATGACTTTGTGTCTCAGGAGCAGGTGAAGAATATTTACCTGCCACTGTCTCGTCTGCTTGCCTATTACGTGGAAGCTTCCCAAAGCCTTCAGTTTGCAACGAAGCGCTTTTTGGGCATGCAGCTGACCCGAACGCCGTTCATCATTGGTATTGCGGGTTCGGTCTCTGTCGGCAAGTCAACGACGGCCCGCCTGTTACAGGCACTGCTTTCGCGCTGGCCTGCAAGCCCGAAAGTGGACCTGATCACCACTGACGGTTTTTTGTATCCCAACTCTGTTCTGGAAACAGAAGGATTGATGCGTCGGAAGGGCTTTCCTGAGAGTTATGACCGCTCTGCACTGCTCAAGTTCCTGACAGACATCAAGGGCGGAGAGCGCAAAGTTCGTGCCCCGATTTACTCTCATTTCTTCTATGATGTGATGCCGGGACAGCATGTCACAGTCGAACAGCCAGATATTTTGATCGTCGAAGGGCTGAACGTTTTGCAGACTTCACATCAGCCAAAAGCGGCAAAGGCAGTGCCCTTTGTCTCTGATTTCTTTGACTTTTCCATCTACATTGATGCGGAAGAGCAAGTGCTGCAACGCTGGTATCTGGAGCGTTTCATGCGTCTGCGTGAGACGGCATTCCGAGATCCCGGTTCATATTTCCATAAATTTTCCACAATTTCGAATGATAAGGCGCAAGAGATCGCGAAGGACCTTTGGCAAAACATCAATCTGGAGAACCTTCGCCAGAACATCTTGCCGACGCGACCACGCGCTGATCTGATCCTGACAAAGGGAACAGACCACAGCATCGAAACCGTGGCGCTGCGCAAGATCTAAACGAGCAAACGCGCTCTTACATTGCTGACTGACAGACTGGCACCGAGAGGCAGGCGCCAGCCTGTATTGCATGTGTTTGAGCGTTGAGTGCCTGCAGGCCTTCCCCGGAAAGCTTGCTGGAAAGTTTTGCCTGCCGGCGTGCAAAATGCCCCCGAGCAGGAGCTTGCGTCAGTAAAACGACAGCTGCGCACCATCATCAGACTGGCATGAACCACGAAGCGTGTGAGCGCCTCGACCGTTTCTTATTGCCAAGTTCCAGCAATCTCGCATGCAACGCGCGCGGGAACCGGTGCCGCTGTGCCTAAAAAAGGCTTTCGGAGGAATTATGCTACAGCTTGCAAAAGTATCCGCGTATGCAGGGTTTAGTTTTCTGGTTCTCACTACAGCAGTTGCTGCAGGGCCAAACGCTTCTTTTGGTGATCTTTCCTTGTCTGTGGAACCAGTTTCTCTGCTCTCCGGCAAAGATACTCTTCCGCAAAACAAGATGACCACCTCCGGCAACTATAATGTTGCCAAGCCAATTCTTGCTAAAGGCTGGGCGACAGCTGAAGACGGCAAGGCAGGCTCTTCTCTTCAGAAAATCCTACCTGTTGGTGCACAGCTGAGCGTACTTGACTGGGCGACGGACCCAACCAAAGGCGAGCTGGTTCGTCTGGGCGTTGACCAGCCGGACGAAGACGGCAGCATCACCGCTGACATTTATGTTTCCAAAGCAGATTTTTCGACCTACACACTGACTGAAGTTGCCAAACTCAGCCGTGACGAAGCAGACAAGATCGCCGGTAGCGAAGAAGACAGCTATATTGGCTATGCTGGCGCAGTGCTGGCTGCAAGTTCTGGCCGTGTTCGCTCTGCTCGTCGCCGCCGCGGCATGACTTACTGCTACCGCTATGTGAAGAAGCATCTGATTTCTGAAGGTCTGGTAGACACCTATATTCCGGGTGGCTCGGCTTACATGGCGATCAAGGCTCTCCCGAAATATGGCTTCAAACGCTTGCGCGTGAGCAGCCCTGATCGTGCGCCAGATGGCTCAATCTGCGTTTATAACCGCGACAAACGCAATCGCCACGGCCACATTGAAGTGAAGAAAAGCGATACCTGCTACTGGTACGGCTACGGCTGTAGCAAGAACTCCATGTATGGACGTCGCGACTTTTACGACTGTTTTGCCAAAGGTGACATTAAGCGAAGTTTCTGGGCGTTTACGTCTTCGAGGAAAGACGAGGACGACAATGAACGCGGAAGTTCTGCTCTTGTAAGAAGGAATGATCCTTCTGAACGCCTTTAATACCTGATGATGACACCCTGACTGAAAGGTCGGGGTTTTGTCATTTTGGTGCTTTAAACTTTCCAGATCGGGACATTCCGAGGAGGCCTAAAATGCTTGCATATCTAGCTGCACTGAAATCCGCAGAGAAATCCGAAAAGGATCCCTCTCAAAACCAGAACGAACTGGGGCAGGTCGTGGGCGAAGATATGTTGGATTGGGCTCCGGCTCAGCTGCCGACAGACGAGACGATGGTCGGTCACTTTTGCAGACTGGAGCGATTGGACCCCGAAAAGCATGCGCAAGACCTGTATGAGGCGTTCAGCGTTGATACAGAAGGCCGCAACTGGACCTATCTGGATGAAGGTCCCTTTCCAGACTTTGAAAGCTTTGAGCAATACATCAAGGAGTTGGCTGCCGGGAACGACCCGTTTTCATTTGCTATCATTGAACAAGAAGGCGGAAAAGCTCTTGGTGTTGCGAGTTACATGAACATTGTGCCTGAAACTGGCAGCATTGAAGTTGGGCACATCCACTTCTCGCCTCTGCTGCAACGCAAGTGCGGCGGCACGGAAGCGATGTTCCTGATGATGCAGCGTGTGTTCGATAAATGGGGATACCGTCGTTATGAATGGCGTTGTAATGCCTTGAACAAAGTATCTCGCAAAGCAGCTGTACGCCTTGGCTTCAGTTATGAGGGAACATTGCGTCAGGCATCCGTTGTCAAAGGCAAGAACCTGGATACGGCCTGGTTCTCGGTGCTTGATAGCGAATGGCCTGTTTTGCGTGCCTCCTTTGAGAAGTGGCTTTCGCCTGCGAATTTCAAAGAAAACGGCGCGCGCATCAAAACGCTGTCCGAACTGGTTGCACGAGAAGAGGTCCGAGTCTTTTAACGACTTCTTAGCCGACCTAATGATGATGAAGCCTCGGTACGCCCGAGGCTTTTTTGTGCGAAGACCTGCCGCACATGCACCTATTACGCTAGATTTCATGTTGTGCTACTCTGCGTGCACCTACCCAAGCTTTTCTTATCTCACATTACAAATGCGATTATCACTATGCTCATTTATGCAGATTACATCGGCTATCTCGCTGCTATTATTGGCACCTTGTGTTGGCTTCCGCAGACCGTGAAAACGTGGCGGTCTCGCGAGACAAAAGACCTCTCCCTTGCTGCAAACCTTCTTGTGCTGAGCACTGTAGTGCTCTGGTTTGTCTATGGCATCATGATGGAGGCCTGGCCGCTTGTTGTTGGCAATATCATTTCCATTATCGCGGTTGGTGCGATTGTGACTGCCAAGCTGATCTATAAATGAGATCGCGCACAGAATGGTCGGATTTGAATAGATAGAGACCCACAGCATTAAGCTCAGGTTCAGCACACCTTTCGGGACGTAATAGACAGAGACGCTGGTTTAAATTCATATCTATGGGGAGGATATGTTTTGACACGTGAGAAGGAACCAGCATGTTCGACCTCAATAAAAACAATAAGAACGCCGCCGCCCAACAGGAACTCAAAGCGCAGTTGGAAGCGCTCCGTTCAAAGTCAGGAACCAAGGTCGAAGAAGAGCGCATCGAAGGCGTAGACAAGAGTGTGCTTGATCGTGCTGCCGCCCCTCGCGAAGTGCAGCTGACCCATGACATTGCCGCAGCACGTGAGAAGTACCGCGCTGCTACCGGCGATGAGGACAAAAAGGCCGCAATGAAGCATATCTCCGACCTTGAAATGCGGCTGGCGATGGAAAAAGAAAAGAACGCCAAGAATAGATAATTCTGATCTCAGGCAAAGAAAACCCCAGTGCAGGGTGCAGCACCGGGGTTTTGTTTTTTGTACTGTTTGCAGAGCTTAGTTTGCAAGCTCTGCCAGCATGCCAGCTGCCACAGAGAACTTGGAAACCGACAGGTTCTTCTCCAGAATCTCGTTGGTTGCCTGCTGTGTTCTTTCAGCTTTACCGCCATTGCGTTCCAGCCAGCCATCAAAGCCTTTTTCGTCCGCAAGGGCTTGAGCAGCCAGATCACGCAGAGCATTTGCCAGGATGGAGCGGGAACGGTCGAGTGCCAATCCGTCGTAGTAATCACGAATGACAAACTCACGAGCCAGTTCTTCAATCGCACCAAACTTGAAGTGCTCGGCCACGCGGAAGTAGGAGGCTGCAACTTCATCCACGTCACGGTTGGCTTTTTCGGAGACCAGAACGATATCCGGGATCACCATTTCGCCGATGAGACGGGCGATGCGAGCCGCGATCATGATTGGAACACCAGCTTCCACCAGACGATCAGTTTCCGCTTTGAGCGTCGCTGCCCGTTCTTCGGAAAGGAACGTTTCCAGACGTGGAGACAGACGCTTGACGGTTTCGCGGAAGCGGTTGATCGCTGCTTCCAAACCATCTTCGAAGGAGACGTTGCGCAGGAACCAGATCACCATACCCAGCACCAGATCCTGAACCAGAGTGTAGAGCTCTAGCTGCAGATCACCGGAGATGGTGTTGTCTAGACGGTCGATCTCTTCGTTCAGCTGGGTCAGCCCAAAGGCATCACGCACCACAGCGAAGGCACGGGCCACATCAGCAACAGACGCGCCGGTCTGATCGATGATGCGGGTCAGGAATGCAGGGCCACCTCGGTTGATAATGGAGTTCGCCAGCATTGTTGCGATGATTTCGCGACGCAGACGGTGTCCTTCGATTTCCTGAGTATAGGTTTCTGCCATTTGTTTCGGGAAGTAGCGGTAAAGCTCTTTCGCGAGGTAGGCATCATCAGGAACAGAGCTGTTCAGCAGCTCATCATGAAGCGTGAGTTTTGCGTATGCCAGCAGCACGCCCAGTTCTGGGCGAGACAGGTGCTGACCTGCTTTTTCACGTTCCTCAATAGTCACATCGTCCGGCAGATCTTCAACAACACGATCCAGCAGATCCTGAGATTCAAGCTGACGCATCATACGGACCTGATAGCCCAGATCTTCAAGACCACGACGATCACAAAGTGAGATTGCCAGAGTTTGCAGGTAGTTGTTACGCAGCACCAGCTGAGCAACTTCGTCTGTCATATCCGCCAGCAGAACGTTGCGGTCCGGAGTGGTCAGCGTACCCTTCTTAACTGCAGCGCCCAGCGCAATCTTGATGTTCACTTCCATATCGGAGGAGTTCACACCAGCGGAGTTGTCAATCGCATCGGAGTTACAGCGACCACCGGCACGAGAGAACTCGATACGAGCTTTCTGAGTGATGCCGAGGTTTGCACCTTCGCCGATGACTTTCGAACCGACTTCAGCTGCTGTGATGCGGATTGCGTCGTTGCCGCGGTCGCCCACATCGCTGTTGTTTTCGTCAGAAGCGCGGATGTATGTGCCGATACCACCGAACCACAGCAGGTCTGCCTGCATCTTCAGGATAGCGGTCATGACTTCCTGAGGAGATGCTTTCGACTTGTTGAGGCCGAGCATCTTCTGAACCTGAATGGTCAGAGGAATAGACTTGGAAGAACGTGGGTAGATGCCGCCGCCTTCTGAGAGCAGTTCCTTGTTGTAATCTTGCCAGGACGAACGCCCTAGATCGAACATACGCTTGCGTTCTTCCCAGGTCACAGCTGGATCCGGGTTCGGGTCAAGGAAGATGTCGCGGTGATCGAAGGCAGCAACAAGCTTGGTCGCTTTTGAAAGCAGCATACCATTGCCGAACACGTCTCCAGACATGTCACCAACACCACACGCGGTGAATGGTTCTTTCTGGATGTCACGATCCATTTCGCGGAAGTGACGTTTCACAGCTTCCCAACCGCCGCGTGCGGTGATGCCCATCTTCTTATGGTCATACCCAGCGGAGCCGCCGGACGCGAATGCATCGCCCAGCCAGAAGCCTTTGCTTTCTGAGATCGCGTTTGCGGTGTCTGAGAAGGTCGCGGTGCCTTTATCAGCTGCCACAACGAGGTATGGGTCGTCCTGATCGTGACGAACAACCAGCTCTGGTGGCAGGATGAGGTCAGCGTCCAGGTTATCTGTCAGATCCAGCAGGGAGGAGATGAAGATCTTGTAGGCTTCAGTTCCTTCTGCGATCCACTCGTCACGGCTGCCTGTTTTTGGAAGCTGTTTCGGCAGGAAACCACCTTTTGAGCCAACAGGAACGATCACAGCGTTCTTGACCTGCTGTGCTTTCACAAGGCCCAGCACTTCTGTGCGGTAATCCTGAGCACGGTCGGACCAACGCAGGCCACCACGAGCAGCCGGACCAAAGCGCATGTGCACGCCTTCAACGCGTGGGCTGTACACAAAGATCTCGCGGTGCGGCAGCGGCTTTGGCAGGCCTTCCACTTTATGTGGGTCAAGTTTGAATGCGAAGGTTGGTTTTGGCTGGCCAGCATCATCCAACTGGAAGAAGTTGGTGCGCAGTGTTGCCAGGATCAAATTCTGGAAACGACGGAGAATACGGTCGTCATCCAGGCTCGTTACTTCATCAAGGCTTGCGGAAATCTCATCAATCAGACGACCCTCCTTACCCGAACGTTCAAACGTTCCGAGTGTAGGATCGAAGCGTGTATGGAACAGGTGAACGAGCTGCTGAGCGATCTGTGGATAGCGGTTAAGAGTTCCCCACATATAATCTTCAGAATAGAGGATTCCAGCCTGACGCAAGTAGCGGGAGAGTGCGCGGATCATAGCGATGTCGCGCCATGCCAATCCTGCTGTCAGTGCAAGGGCGTTATAACCATCGTTTTCAGCCTGTTTGTTCCAGACTGCGAGGAACAATGCACCGAGTCGTTCAATGTCGGCTTCGGTGAAGTTGCGGAAGCGGTTTTCGTCCAGATGCAGCGTGGTGTCGTGCAGATAACTAAGTTCGCGATCTGACGGTGTAATCCGATAGGTTCTCTCGTTGATGACGCGGAACCCGAGATTTTCGAGCATCGGCACACGAGCGGACAATGGAATCGGTTTGTTGAGGTGGTAGGCCCGCAGAGAAATCTGGCCCTTACCTTCACGCTCGCGCTTGTAGAAGCTGATGACAAGCGGGCGCTTCTCACCCAGCTGTTCAACGCGGCGAATATCCTTGGTCGCAGTCACCGCTGGTGTCGCAGAGGTGTATTCACCATCAAACGCAGAACCATATCGCTTCAGCAGTGCGCCAGAGATGGCATTGCCATAGACTGAGCGGAGCGCTTCTCGTAGGCTGTCTGTCCAGGTGCGGACAATGACCTGAATGGAGGCTTCCAGCTCTGCCTGAGACGGCTGAGGCGTATCTCCGATGTAACGGCCAACAATATAATGGACGCGGACGAGAGGCCCTTCAGGGAATGTTGCGTACCAAGCTGACAGACGGCCTTCGTAGACATTTGCCAGATACTTACCAACCCGCTCACGAATGCTCGTGGTGAAATGATCACGCGGGATGTAGGTGATGATCGATACGAAACGGTCGAACTTGTCGGTTCTGGACAGAACACGGACACGTGGCCGCTCATTGAGCTGAAGAATCGCATCAGCAAAGTTGGAGAGGGTTTCAACATCAATCTGGAACAGATCATCACGCGGATAACCTTCCAAGATGTTGCGAAGTGCACGACCGCTGTGGCTTTCCGGATCAAAGCCGTGCTTCTTCATTACTTTCGCGGTCTTATGGCGAATGTAAGGAATGGAGCTGGTTGAGCGGGTGTACGCTGTTGCGGTGAAGAGACCGACAACGCGCAGTTCACCACGAAGCTTGCCTTCATCATCAAACAGCTTCACGCCAACATAGTCCATGTGAACATGACGGTGGACGCGGCTGCGGATGTTGGCTTTACCGATGATCAGTGGTTCCGGCTTCAGCAGGAACTCTCTGATTTCCGGCGTCATAACAACGAATTCAGAGCCCTTGCGGAGCACCCGGACCTTCGGATCGGTCAGAATGCCGAGACCTGAGCCTTCGATCAGAGAGAGTTCGCTGTTTTCGCTGGTGTCATCAAAAATGAATTCGCGAATCCCCAAGAGGGTGAAATTATCAGCCGCCATCCACTCAAGGAAGGCGATTGCCTCGTCAAACTGCTTGTTGTCTGCCTTTGCGCGGACCTGCTGGTATTCTTCAACCGCCAGCTGGATTCTGTCACGCATTGGGCGCCAGTCTTGCACGGCCTGACGGACGTCATTGAGAACAAGGTCAAGAGTCTCTTCGAGTTTCTTGATGTCCTCATCAGAGTTCAAACGTGTAAGGTGGATGTGGATGAGACTTTCACGGCGAACAGATGGTCCTCCAAGACCAACCGTGCCGTGGAACTTTTGCAAGCCGCCATCATCATCACGCTCTACGATAAAGAGCGGGTGCAGTACGAGGCGGACTTCGTAGCCGGCTGTCTGGATCGCCCCCATCGCGGAGGAAACGAGGAAGGCCATGTTATCGTTGACGATTTCAACGATGGTAATGTCTTCGAGCTGCTTGCCGTCAGCGTTTGGCTGCGGATTGAACACACGAATACGATGGGTCCCCAGCGGGTGATTTGCGAAATCAGCCCAGGCTTCCTGCGATACGACCGCAAGCTCTGATGGGGTATAGTTCAGGAGATCTTCTGCATCGGCGTGAGAGAAGAGGTCTTCGGCAAACCTTGCTTCGTCTTCGTTATCGTCAATTAGCAGTGCACAGGTATCGGCAATAAGCCCAGCTTTAGCCTCGGCTGTCGTTACAGACATTCAGGCGTTCCTCATCCAACATTATAGTCGGCACAGGCTGCGCGAACATGCCACATGGACGCGGCCTATGCCTTTGAAACCTATTAAGGTGCATTTACTCAATATTTCAATGCGAAACGCGACAAGAATCCCGCAAAAACATCGTTTTCAGTAGAATGTGTTCGGATGTGAGCGACATACGGGAATTCTTGTAATATTCGAAAAGCCCTTCCTGTGAACCTGAAGTTGCTTGAGCCTCCCTCAACTGCCAATTGAGGACAGAGGCCTAAAAAAACACGCCCTATTCTGTGACAATGGGTGATGGACGTTGTACAACCCCTGAACCTAATTCCAACTACAAGCTCCAAGGAGTCGAAAATGTCAGTGCGCGTGTTCATTGATGGAGAAGCCGGAACGACGGGTCTACAGATCCGCGAGCGTCTGGCCGGGCGCCGTGACATTGAGATCCTCAGCATCGCTCCGGAGCGCCGCAAGGAGCTGGCAGCTCGTGCCGAGCTTTTGAATTCTGCTGATGTTGCGATCCTGTGCCTGCCCGATGCAGCTGCACTGGAAAGCGTGTCGCTCATTAAGAATGACAGCACCCGCGTTATTGATGCATCTTCTGCACACCGCGTTAATCCAGATTGGGCCTACGGCTTTCCTGAGATGACGAAGGATCAGGCGGAGATCATTTCCAACGCGCGTTTCGTTTCCAATCCGGGTTGTTACCCGCAAGGCGTGATCGCGACTGTCCGTCCACTGCTGGAAGCTGGGGTTATTCCGTCCACCCACGCACTCACTGTGAACGCAGTTTCCGGTTATACTGGCGGTGGCCGTCAGATGATTGAAAAGTATGAAGCCAGCGACAAGCCGTCTTCTTACTGGCCTTACGGTTTGCAGTTTGGACACAAGCATCTGCCGGAAATGCAGCTGTATGCTGACCTTGCCCATGCACCATTGTTCCAGCCAGCGGTTGGCAACTATGCGCAGGGCATGATGACATTTGTTCCGTTGCAGCTGGGACAACTGCGTAACGCACCGACAGGCAAAGACCTGCACGCTGTGCTTGATGACCATTTCTCCAGCATTGCTGGCGATGTGGAAGTCGCACCGTTTGAAAGCGTCAACGCAATTGAGGATCTGAGCCCGGAAATCTTCAACGGCACAAACAAAATGCAGCTGCACGTTTTTGCCAATGATGACCGGCACCAAGCTCTGCTGGTCGCAATCTATGACAACCTTGGCAAGGGCGCTTCCGGCGCAGCCGTCCAAAACCTGAATATTATGATGGGCCTGAACGAGAGCATTGATCTCGCTGTAGCCTAATAAAAATTAGAGAATTCCAGAGATCCGAGGAGAGTCTTCCATGGAAAAGTTTAGTACACTGACAGGCGTTGCTGCGCCGTTGCCACTGGTCAACATCGACACCGATATGATCATCCCGAAGCAGTTTCTGAAAACCATCAAGCGTTCAGGCCTTGGCACTGCACTTTTCCATGAGATGCGGACCAACGACGACGGTTCCAGGAACGAAGAGTTTGTGCTGAACAAGCCAAGCTACGAGAATGCTCAGATCCTTGTTGCTGGTGACAACTTCGGCTGCGGCTCTTCCCGTGAGCACGCGCCTTGGGCTCTGCTGGATTACGGCATTCGCTGTGTGATCTCCACCAGCTTTGCTGACATCTTCTACAACAACTGCTTTAAAAACGGTATTCTGCCGATCGTGGTGAGCCAGGAAGATCTCGACAAGCTTATGGATGATGCGTCCCGCGGCGCAAACGCGACACTGACTGTTGATCTGGAAGAGCAGGAAGTGCGCGGCCCGGATGGTGGCTCAATCAAGTTTGATCTGGACCCACACCGCAAGCATTGCCTGCTGAACGGCCTTGATGACATTGGTCAGACTTTTCAAAAGACCGACCACATCGACAGCTACGAAGACAAACTAGGACTAAGCCATCCTTGGCATTAAGCCATCATGTCAAAGCTGATGAGACAAAGGGCGCCCTGAGCGCCCTTTTTTTGTTGTCTCTCATACTGCTTGATCAATCTTCCAAGAGCTGCACGATTGCTGTGTGGCCTTTGTTGCGGGCGTAGTCGATTGGGAGGGTGCCGTTGCGGTCGGCGATGGTTTTGTCAGCTTCGGCATCAACGAGTTTCTTGACAATCGTCTGATAAGGTTCGCTGCCGTCGCCAAGAATGGTGGCCTCAAGAAGTGCGGTCCAGCCCAGGTTGTTGACATGATCAAGCGGTGCTCCAGCATCAATCAGCATGGAAACAATCTCGACAGCCCCCTGATGGCTGCCGTAGATGAGCGCAGAACCTTCATAGACAGATGTCACCATGGAAGGGTTGATCCCTAAGTCCAGAGCCAATCGTGCCAGTTCAGGGTTACTCGTGGTGATCGCGATGTTCAGCACATCACGCTTTTTGGCGTCCATCAGATTGATGTCAGCGCCGAGTTTGACCAAGTGCTCGACCAGCTCAAGATCTCCGCGTCTAGCCGCAACGATAACCGCTGTATCACCAGAGCTGTCACGGGCATCCAGTGACGCTCCGGCTTTTGCGATTTGGTCTAATGCCTTCATGTCATTCGCCTCTACTGCAGCAAAAACGTCTTGCTCTGTATAAGTTTGAGCAAGCGCAGAAGAGTTTAGCCCACCCAGCGTGAGCAGTGTAGCCACAACGGCTCCTGCAAGTACTTTACTGACTGTGTTTGGCATGGAAGCAGTTTCCTCTTTGAGTGAGACGTTGGTTAGCTCAGTCAAAGCGGCAAACTATGACTGCATAAAGGCGACATGCAGTCATATCACAAGCTGACGGCTTGATTTACAATGCGCTTTTCAAAAGATCGTGCAGATGCGTTTACGCTATATCGGCAACGACCATAGAGATGCCGACAGCAAAAACACAAAGGCTGGCAAGCATGGAGACGCGTTTGCCGTTGTTGCTGTTTGCCAGCCACACGCGGGCAGGACCGGAAACGAGGCTGCCAACACCGTAATAGACAATCAGACAGAGCAAGCTTGCCACCATACCGAAAACCAACGCGTAGAGCCAGAAAGGCATAACCTCCGGCACATAGAACTGCGGCAGCAGGGAGAAATAGAAGAGCATTCCCTTTGGGTTCAGCAAACTGGTGAGGAAGCCGAATTTCAGATCATTGGTATCTGCTGGTGCTTGTTGCTCATCTTCTGAAGTCCACATGCCGCTTGCGAAGAAGAGGCGATAGGCCAGGTACATAAGGTAGGCCAGACCTACCCAGCGGATTGCCTGAAACAGTCTTGGTTCCGCTAGGAAGAGAGACTGAAAGCCCGCCGCAACCAAGACGGTGAACACGAGATAACCAGCTGAAATTCCGAGGGATGCTTTGAGGGCAGCGGGTTTTCCGCTCGCAAGTGCCCTGCTGGTGACATACAGCATATCCGGGCCGGGCACGATAATCAGACTTAGGATGGTGATCAAAAAGAGAAGGGTATTCGCTGCCATTGAGAGTATTTTCTTATGAGAGGTTTTATTCCAAATTTTCTCCGAATATACTGCGGCGCATACCCTCCGAATATCGAATTGATTCCGAAAAATGACCTCTTCTCACCATCTCGACCGAACAGACTTCGTCATATTGGAAATTTTGCAGAATAATGCACTGCTTCCCAATAAACAGGTGGCCGCTGAGGTTAACCTGAGCCCATCGGCTTGTCATGAACGTATTAAGCGATTGAAAGACAGTGGTATTTTACAGAGTAGCCATGCGGTTGTGGACCCGAAAGCCTATGGAGTGGGCTTTGAGGCAATGTTCTTCATTCAGCTGGACAGACACGAGGCGCTGCTGGTGGAGGAATTCATGCAGGAGGTCGTTGGGTTACCGGAAGTAAAATCCGTCACGCTGATCAGTGGAGCATACGATATCGTCGCCCATCTGCGTGTTCGCGATATCGATCACCTGAAAAGCCTTGCCTTTGAAAAGTTCACAAAGCGGGCCTACATCACCAAGATCGAAAGCTCGATTATCTATGATTTTAAAGAGAGTCGTGTGCAGAAGCCGCTATAAAGGGCCGCTGGCTTAACTGCGCTTGGCAGCAACTTCTTGTTTATGGCGCTCATTGAGAGCGTCCACTTCATCCAACTTGCGACCAACGCGCGCCAAAGCGGCGGCGGCTGTCGTAAACTGGTTAGCCTTATCGACATAAAGCTTTTGCGCAGTTTCAGGGAATTCCTGCAGCATGCGGGAGAAGAGTGCGCGGCGGACACGGATCAATTCGCAATTTTCAAGTGCGACAGCGCGAGCCGGACGTTTGCCCTCAGCCATCAGCGCGTTTTCGCCGAACAGAGTACCGGGGCCGTAGGTGCCTCTGGGACGCGCGTCGCGCCCCATACCGGTTTCCAGCTGCACCTTGCCGATTGTCAGCACGATGCCACCGTCTGCCCGCTCACCCTCATTAAAAATTGTTCCACCTTTAGACACCTGCATGGTTTCCGCACTGAATGCGAGCAGGCGCAACTGGTCCTCTGAAAATTGCGAGAGGAGAGGAACGCGTCTTAAGATTTCGATGTCGCGGGCTAGACTCATAGTTCTTGGATTAGCTGCTTATGCCTCAAGGCACAAGCTTATATCCACCAGCTTCTGTCACGAGCAGCTCCGCATTGGACGGGTCACGCTCAATTTTCTGACGCAGACGGTAAATATGAGTTTCCAGCGTGTGTGTTGTGACGCCGGAGTTGTAGCCCCAAACCTCATGCAGCAGCACGTCGCGTGTCACTGGCTTTTCACCTGCACGGTAGAGGAACTTCAGGATAGAAGTTTCTTTTTCGGTCAGACGAACCTTCCCACCATTATCGTCCTGCATGGACTTTGCAGCAGGCTGGAAGGAATAACGGCCAATGGTGAACACAGCATCTTCGCTCTGTTCATGCTGACGCAGATGCGCACGAATGCGAGCAAGCAAAACAGCGAACTTGAATGGCTTGGTGACGTAGTCATTTGCGCCAGCTTCCAAACCGAGGATCGTGTCACTGTCTGTATCGTGACCGGTGAGCATGATGACTGGAGCGCCAAAGCCTGCTTTACGCAGCAACTTCACAGCTTCACGGCCATCAATGTCCGGCAGACCAACGTCCATAAGAACCAGGTCGAAGTGATCTTCTTTTGCTTTTTTGATGCCAGTCGCAGCACTGTCAGCTTGAGTGGTTTCAAATTCATCATAAAGCGACAGCTGCTCAACGAGCGCTTCGCGCAGATCGTTATCGTCATCTACAAGCAGAATTTTACGTGCAGTCATATTCTCACCCAATCACCAATCTTTGGTGCTAGCCCTAAAACTTATCTCACATAAATACATGAAGGGTTGCCGAAAAAAAGGCGAGCAAAAACGTGGTAAATCTCAAAGTTTTTCGTAAAATCTACTTCACGCGTAAGTGACCCCCGCTTTATTTGGGAGTGTTTCTCCCGGTGTTTTCCGCAGGACAACAGGTTCATAGATGCTTCCTCTCGCAGTACCCACTCCCCCCGCAAAGCTACTTAAGAAGACCCAGAAGACCCTATTTGTGCGGCATACAGGTGATGAGCCTCACTCAGGAACACTGACACTAGGCGCAGTAACATTTGCGTGTGCACTTGGACGATCTGGTTTGACGCACACAAAGCGCGAAGGTGACGGCGCAACTCCGATTGGGCGTTTTGAACTGCTGAATGTGTATTACCGCTCGGATCGCAGCTCTTGTCCAGTCACATATTTGCCAGTTTCACCCCTGTCTCAAAGCGACGGGTGGTGTGATTCTCCTCAGGATACTCTTTATAACCGCCCCGTCGATCTGCCGTTTGAGCCCAGCCATGAGAAGATGTGGCGAGATGACCGGCTTTACGACATTGTTGTCGTGCTGGATTGCAATATGTATCCGGCGGTCAAAGGCGAAGGCAGCGCAATCTTCTTTCACGTGGCACGAGAAGGCTTTTTACCGACAGAGGGATGCGTTGCGGTTTATCCGGAAGTGATGCGTGAAATCCTGAAGGAAATGGCGCCTGGGGATATAATGGAAGTCTGTGCGGATTAGTGCAAAACCAGAGAATTCGATTAGGGAGGCTTTAAAGCTGGCCTCACAATCGTCTCAGACAAGGTTTTTCCCTGCATTTTCCCTAGTAATCTAAAGTAATTTAATCCATATAGTGCCTTCTTGACGGATTACGCATGAATGGAAGCAAGCTCATGGCGGATACGCTGGTTCCCTTTTTGAAAATGAACGGTTTAGGCAATGATTTCGTGGTGTTCGATAGCCGCGCAAAGAAGGTTGTCTTAACTCCGGCGCAAATTGCAACTATCGGAGACCGCAAAAAGGGTATTGGTTTTGACCAGATGATTACGGTCGAGCCTGCAAGTTCTGATGCTTATGCCTTTATGCGCATTCACAATCGCGATGGCAGCGAAGTAGATGCTTGCGGTAACGCAACACGCTGCATTGGCCGTCTGCTAATGGGTGAAGCAGGCACTCCAAGCGTTCCTATTCAGACCAACGCTGGTTTGCTGATTGCGCATGCATCTGACAGTCAGACTTTGGTGAGCGTTGATATGGGCAGGCCTCGCCTTGAGTGGGATCAGATTCCACTGGCAGAAGAGTTTGCTGATACACGCGCCATTGAGCTACAGATCGGGCCGATTGATGCTCCGGTTCTGCACTCACCAAGCGTTGTGAATGTTGGTAATCCGCATGCGATTTTCTGGGTGGATGATATTGAAGCCCACGACCTTGAGCGATTTGGACCATTGCTTGAGTGTCATCCGATGTTCCCTGAAAAGGCGAATATCTCTCTTGCTCAGATCATTGGCGAAAACGAAATCCGCCTGAAGGTCTGGGAACGTGGTGTTGGCTTGACGCGAGCCTGTGGCACTGCAGCCTGCGCAACAGGTGTTGCAGCAGCACGGACAGGCCGGACCGCACGCAAGTGCACCGTCCATCTGCCGGGAGGACCGCTGGGTATTGAGTGGCGTGAGGACAACGACCACATCATGATGACCGGTGAAACCGCAATTGAATTCGAGGGCGAGCTCAATCTCGACACCCTCACCTACACAAAGACCGCTTCGGGGGACGCGGCAATGGAGCCTACGCAGTGAGCATTGATGTTGTGACATTTGGCTGCCGACTGAACGCTTATGAGTCGGAAGTGATGAAGCGCGAAGCAGAGGCCGCGGGCCTTAAGGATGCCGTGCTGATCAACACATGTGCCGTGACCAACGAAGCTGTCCGTCAAGCACGACAGACCATTCGCAAAACCCGCCGCGAAAATCCGGATGCACGTATTATCGTGACTGGCTGTGCGGCGCAGACAGAATCTGAAACCTTTGCCGAGATGGGCGAAGTGGATCTGGTTCTTGGTAACTCTGAAAAGCTGGAGCGCGCCTCTTATGGCCGTGTCGCTCAGTTTGGCATTGAAGAAACCGAGAAGGTGCGTGTCAACGACATTATGAGCGTGCGCGAGACTGCAGGTCACCTGATTGATGGACTGGAAGGACGCTCTCGTGCGTTTGTTCAGGTTCAGAATGGCTGTGACCATCGCTGCACCTTCTGCATCATCCCTTATGGCCGTGGTAACTCCCGCTCTGTGCCGATGGGTGTGGTCATTGACCAGATCAAACGCCTTGTCGACAACGGTTATGGCGAGATCGTTCTGACTGGCGTTGATATTACGTCCTACGGTGCTGATTTGCCGGGAACGCCTAAGCTTGGCACGCTTTGTTCCAAGATTTTGAAGATGGTGCCTGATCTTAAGCGCCTGCGTCTGTCCTCCATCGACAGCATTGAAGCCGATGATGAGTTGATGGAAGTGATTGCGCATGATCATCGCCTGATGTCGCATCTGCACCTTTCCTTGCAGGCTGGCGACAATATGATCCTGAAGCGCATGAAGCGTCGTCATTCCCGCGAAGACACGATCCAGTTCTGCGAAGACGTGCGCAAGATGCGTCCTGATGTTGTCTTTGGCGCTGACATTATTGCCGGTTTCCCAACTGAGACCGATGAGATGTTTGAGAATACCCTGCGCATCGTTGATGAGTGTGGGCTGACACATCTGCATGTGTTCCCATTCTCCCCACGTCCAGGCACTCCAGCGGCCCGTATGCCGCAGCTCGATCGCAAGATCATTAAAGAGCGCGCTGCACGCCTTCGTGAAAAGGGGCAGGAAGCTTTGCTGGCTCACCTTCGTGCTGAAGTGGGCAAGAAGCGTGAGATCCTGATTGAGCGTGAGGGACTTGGTCGCACCGAGCAATTTACTCAGGTTGAACTGGATGCGGATGTTGCCGGAAGCCTTGTCTCCGCACGCATTACAGGGCATACCGAAAGACATCTAATTGCAGAGCCTCTTGGCAAAGCAGCTTAAGCTTTTACATTTCAAAGGTATCTTTCCAGCATGAGCGAAAAGAAGCGCGGTTTTTTCAGTCGCCTGTTTGGCGGTTCCTCAGAAGAAACACAGAGCCTGCAGGAGGAAAAAGCTCCTGACAGTGCAGAGCTGCGTGAGTCTTTAGAAGGCGTTCAATCCGTTCCGCTTGACCCTGTTAAAGGCCTTGAAGAAACGGCTGAAGCAATCGCAGATGAAACTCTTGATCTGGAAAATCCAGAGCTCACACCTGAGTTGGAGCCTGCGACCGAAGAGAAAGTTTCTGATAAGCCTCATGATTTGGATGAGGCAGAAACCAAAGCTCTAGAAGAGACCGCCTACCTGGACAATGACGATCTGCATGAAGAAAATTCAGCAGACGTTGAGCCTGAGCAAGATATACTTTCCCCAAAGGTCAGCGATGATGCTGCGCCCGTTGCTGAGGATACTGCCGATGGACAACCCGTTCTCACAGATGAGATCACTGAAGCATCAGGAACAGCGGAAGGACCTGAAGAAGCAGGAAGCTCTGAAAGTGTTCGGGAAAGCGGAGGATCCGGAGGAGACGAGGAAACTGGAGCGGTCGAAGAGAGCCGAGAGGCTGAAGAAGCTGGAGAAACTCCGGGAATTGCGGAAACTGGAGAAGATGTTCCAGTAAAAACGAGCTGGTTCCAGCGTCTTAAAGCTGGGCTCTCCCGTTCTTCTAATGCCCTATCCGAGGGCATCAGCTCGATCTTCACCAAGCGCAAGCTGGATGCAGATACTCTTGAAGAGCTGGAAGATATTCTGATTCAAGCAGACCTTGGCATTGATACAGCGATTGCGATTACCGACCGTGTATCTGATGGTCGCTATGATAAGGAAATTTCAGGCGAGGAAGTCCGCAGCATCCTTGCTGAAGAAATTGAAAGCGTCTTAGAACCTGTTGCTAAACCGCTGGACCTTGAAAGCGGTCATAAACCACACATCGTCTTGATGGTTGGCGTAAACGGTACAGGCAAAACCACCACAATCGGTAAGCTATCATCTCTGCTGCATGAGCAGGGTAAGAAAGTGATGCTCGCAGCGGGCGACACATTCCGCGCTGCAGCTGTTGAACAGCTGAAAATTTGGGGTGAGCGCACTGGCGCTGAAGTTGTGGCGCGCGATACCGGCGCAGATGCTGCTGGCTTAGCTTACGATGCCGTTGATGCCGCTCTCAGCAACGACACGGATGTGCTGTTGATTGATACCGCTGGCCGTTTGCAGAACAAAGCTGAGCTGATGGATGAGCTTGAGAAGATCATTCGTGTGATCCGCAAGCGCGTTCCTGATGCACCGCATACCACTTTGCTAACCCTTGATGCGACCACAGGCCAGAATGCTCTTTCTCAGGTGGAGATTTTCGGCAAGGTTGCTGGTGTAACTGGTCTTGTGATGACCAAGCTGGACGGCACAGCACGTGGCGGTATTCTGGTGGCGATTGCCCGTAAATACGGCCTGCCAGTGCACTTCATTGGCGTGGGTGAAGGCGTAGAAGACCTTGAGCCATTCTCAGCAAAAGACTTTGCAGCAGCGATTGCTGGCAAAGATCACGAACAAGACTAACTAAGCTATGTGATTTGGGAAGGCGTCTTTCGCCTTTCCACTCCTACCTACTTTCAGGTCATTTTCTTCAAGTTCATTGGACACGCCAGAGCAATCAGATAGACTGGTGCTTCTGTTGCCCTGCCATCAATTTGTGAGCTCTTCCATGACACTTGAGTATCTTCTGACCTCCTTCATTGTTGTTCTGTTGCCCGGCACAGGTGTGCTTTACACGATTGCTATCGGGCTTGGGAAAGGGCTTAAGCCAAGTGTTGCTGCTGCGTTTGGTTGTACGCTCGGGATTGTTCCGGCAGCTTTGGCAAGTATTATTGGGGTGGCAGCGATCTTTCATAGCAGCGCCCTTGCTTTTCAGATCCTGAAGTATCTTGGGGTTGCTTATCTGCTTTACATGTCATGGAGCATCCTGCGCAGTGGTGGCGCACTGGAAGTGAGTGGTGAAAGCCGCGAGAGAACTCTTTATCGCACCGCACTCGACGGTATTCTGCTCAACGTGCTGAACCCGAAACTGTCTCTGTTTTTCCTCGCTTTCCTCCCTCAGTTCGTTTCTCCTGGCAGTGCAAATGCTACATCTGCTCTGCTCTTCCATGCCTTTGTTTTTATGGCGCTTACATTTGTTGTTTTCATCGGGTACGGCGCAATGGCGTCGCTGGCCCGCGATTATGTGATCAACCGACCAAAAGTTATGGCTTGGCTCAAACGAGGTTTTGCAGCTACGTTTGGCGCGCTTGGTGTTAAGCTGGCACTCTCTGAGAACTGATAGGCTTCCTGCATTTCTGGAACAACAAACTACTGGAACACAATGGAAAATTTAAAACTCAGGTTCCCGCCTGTGGCTGTCTTCTTTAGCTTTGCGGTTATCATCTGGATGGTTGCAACACTGCTTCCCGGAGATATCAATCTGCATGGTGCAGAGACAGCATTTCTTGTGATTGGCATCGGAGCTGGTGGTTATTTTGGAGTGACCGGGCTCTCTGAGTTCCGCAGAGCGCGGACGACAACGAGCCCTTCGCACCCTGAAAATGCGAGTGCGATTGTGTCTGACGGAATTTACTCCAAAACACGTAATCCGATGTATTTGGGCTTGCAGTTCATTCTGTTGGGATGGGCCATCTTTCAGGGGAACCTGTTCGCTATTCCAGTTGCTCTGGGTTTTGCTGTCTATATCACCCTCTTCCAGATCAAACCTGAAGAAGACCTTTTAGAAGAGAACTTTGGTCAAGAGTACCTTGCCTACAAAGCACGCGTCCGGCGCTGGATGTAAGTTCTCCGCACGATGCACAAGCGCTTTGCCTTGAATGCTTCAACCTCCACTTCCTTTTGTTACCCTATGGTAAGAATGCACAAGTAGTGTCCCTAGCGTGATACTGGCCGTTGATCCAAAAGAAACAACAAAAGGGAGATCCTGATGGCCGTGCTTATGAAGTTCAAAGGTGTCAAGCAAGTCTATAGCGACATCAGCAAAATTGAAACGGCCTTAACTAAGGCAAAAGTAGATGAAAAAGTCCAGACAGCATTTATGAAGCAATTGACGCAAAAACGTCGAGATGTGGAAGATACTTTTCTGGATGAAGTGAACAACGACCCGAAGTTGAAAAAATTCGAAGCCAAATTTACTCACTCTGATGGTGGTTATGGCAAAGAACTTAAAGCCGCCGCGGAGCGGCTTCAGATACAACTTGTTTTCGCAAGTGGAAAAGTTTCTCTCAAGATCGGCAAGAGTGTAGCTGTCTCAAGTTAGCAGCAGTTCGACTTTATTTGTTTCACAACCATGGCCGAATGTTCGGCCATGGGTAAGTTCTTATTGCTCATTGAGCAGAGGCAGCAGCACATCAAGAGCTGATGACGCCCTCAATTGCTTCCAGACGGAATGCAGCAGCCATCAGGGCCTTGGTGTACTCGGTCTGCGGATTGTCAAAGACCTCGTCTGACGTCCCCGCCTCCATCACCTTGCCATGCTGCATAACGACCACATCATTGGCGAGTGCACGGACGACCTTAAGGTCGTGCGAGATGAACAGATACGCCAAGCCATGAGCCTTTTGCAGATCGCGGAGCAGGTCGACAACCTGCGCCTGAACGCTCATATCCAACGCTGACGTTGGTTCATCCAGCATCACAAACTTTGGCTCAAGCACCATTGCTCGCGCAATCGAGATACGCTGTCGCTGTCCACCTGAGAATTCATGCGGATAACGGAACCTCGTAGCTGCATCCAACCCCACTTCTTCCAGCGCACCTGCAACTTTGGCTTCCCGTTCTTTGGCCGTGAGGTTGGGCATGTGGATCTTGAGGCCTTCGCCAACAATCTCCGAGACTGACATACGCGGCGACAGGGAGCCGAATGGATCCTGAAACACGATTTGCATATCCCGGCGCAGCGGACGCATCTGCTTCCACGAGTGTTCCTGAACATCAGAGCCATTGAAGCTGATCTGACCATTTGAGGAGATCATACGCAGGATCGCAAGACCCAGCGTGGTCTTGCCTGACCCACTTTCGCCCACAATGCCCAATGTCTGCCCAGCGCGAACGGTCACATCAATGCCATCAACTGCTTTAATGTGGCTGACTGTTTTACGCAGGAAGCCGCGTTTGACGGGAAACCAGACCTTGAGGTCTTTGGCTTCCATGACAATTGGCTGGCTGGTATCGCCGGCAGGTGGATGCCCTTTAGGTTCTGCTGCCAGCAGATGCTGGGTGTATTCGTGCTGAGGGCTTTCGAAAATATCTTCGGTATCGCCGTGTTCGACGATTTTGCCCTGTGTCATCACACAAACACGATCAGAGATCCGGCGAACAATGCCGAGGTCGTGCGTGATGAAGAGCATGGCCATGCCTGTGCTCTTCTGCAGGTCTTTCAGCAGTTGCAGGATTTGCGCCTGAACCGTGACATCAAGTGCTGTTGTCGGTTCATCCGCGATCAACAAGTCCGGCTCGTTTGCCAATGCCATGGCGATCATGACACGTTGACGCTGACCACCGGAGAGCTGGTGCGGATAGGACTTCAGGCGTTCTTCCGGATTTGGAATGCCGACCTGATCCAACAGTTCCAGCACGCGCTTTCTGGCGTTGGTGTCCCCAAGTCCACGGTGGATTTTCAGGATTTCAGCGATTTGCTGTTCTATGGTGTGTAGCGGGTTCAGTGAGCTCATTGGCTCCTGAAAGATCATGGAGATCTTGTTGCCACGCACACGGCGCATTTCACTTTCGGTCGCTGCTATCAGGTCTTCACCCTGATAGACGATCTTGCCAGTTGGATGACTTGCAGCCGGATAGGGCAAAAGCTTGAGTACGGACAGTGCTGAAACAGATTTGCCTGAGCCACTTTCGCCCACAAGTGCGACGGTCTCGCCTTCCTTGATGTCGAAAGAGATCTGGTCAACGGCGAGATTTTCCTTTTCGCCTTGCTGGAAGGCGATGGAAAGGTCCTCAACAGAGAGGAGCGTTTGATCATCAGTCATATGCGATCCTCCCTTCTTCAGTTCATCGTTTTACGTGGATCAAAGGCGTCGCGAACCGCTTCACCGATGAAGATCAACAGGCTGAGCATAATCGACAGGACGAAGAAGCCTGTCATGCCAAGCCACGGCGCCTGAAGGTTGTTCTTACCCTGCTTGAGCAGCTCACCCAGCGAGGCGGAGCCCGGAGGCAAGCCGAAGCCGAGGAAGTCCAGCGCTGTCAACGTGGAGATGGACCCATTCAGGATGAACGGCATGAATGTAAGCGTTGCGACCATCGCGTTTGGCAGCAGATGGCGGCGCATGATCGTACCATTGGAAACGCCTAAAGCTCGCGCAGCGGAGATGTACTCGAAGTTCCTGCCTCTCAGGAACTCCGCCCGGACGACACCAACCAAGGCCACCCATGAGAAGGCGAGCAGGATTGAGAACAGGATCCAGAATCCTGGCGTCAGTACCGACGAAATAATCAAGATGAGGTAGAGCGTCGGCATTGCCGTCCAGATTTCAATGAAGCGCTGTAAACCGAGGTCAACCCAACCACCGTAGAAGCCTTGCACGGCGCCGGCCCCAATGCCGATGACGGAGGATGCCAGTGTTAGCGCCAGACCGAAGAGCACGGAGATACGGAAACCGTAGACAAGGCGGGCGAGGACATCACGGCCCTGATCATCAGTGCCGAGCCAGTTCCAGTTGCCGATTGTACAGTTTGGATCGTTTACACCCTCTGCATAACGCTCACAGCGCAGTTCCTTATCCATCATCCAGCTTGGAGGAGCTGGGGCCGGGACCGGGATTTCATTGTTGACCGTCTGGTAGGAATAACGGATCGGAGGCCAGAGGATCCAACCGTTGGCGTCGATCTCTTCCTGAATGAATGGATCACGATAATCCGTTGTTGCAAGGAAACCGCCGAACTTTTCCTCCGGGTAGTCCGTAAAGACCGGCATGAGCAGCTCGCCCTTATAGGAAACCAGGATTGGGCGGTCGTTGGTGATGAATTCTGCGCCCAGTGCGAGCACAAACAGGACGAGGAATATCCAGAGAGACCAGTACCCACGCTTGTTGGCTTTGAAGTTTTGCAGGCGGCGCTGGTTGAGAGGAGACAGTTTTTGCCGCTTTTCAGGCGGTTGCGTCTGCTCTGGCAGCGGATTGATTGTTTCGTAGCCCTGATCTTGAAGGCGTTTTTCGAGTTGTGTGTCCATTGCTCGTTACACCTCCCGGCTTTCGAAATCGATCCGGGGATCAATCCAGGTGTAGGTGAGGTCCGAGACCAAATTCACAATCAAACCCATCAACGAGAAAATATAAAGCGTGGCGAACATAACTGCATAGTCGCGGTTGAGCGCTGACTCGAAGCCTAGCAAGCCAAGGCCATCCAGCGAGAAGATCGTCTCAATGAGGAGCGAGCCTGCAAAGAACGCCGAGATGAACGCACCCGGAAAGCCAGCGACAACGATGAGCATCGCATTGCGGAAGACATGGCCATAAAGCACCTGACGCTCTGTCAGGCCTTTGGCGCGGGCAGTTTGAACGTACTGCTTTCGGATCTCATCGAGGAAAGAGTTCTTCGTCAAAAGCGTTGTTGTTGCAAAGGCGGAGAGCGCCATCGCAGTCAATGGCAAGACCAGATGCCAGAAGTAGTCGAGGATCCGTTGTGGCCATGACATATCGCTCCAGCCCTCTGAGGTGAGACCTCGGAGTGGGAAGAAGTCCCAGAAGGAGCCACCGGCAAAGAGAACAATCAGCATGATTGCAAACAGGAAGCCCGGGATTGCATAACCAACAATGATGATGCTGGAGGTCCAGACATCAAACGAGGTGCCGTCTTTTACTGCTTTACGAATGCCGAGGGGGATCGAGATGCCATAGGAGATGAGCGTCATCCATAGGCCCAGTGAGATCGATACCGGCAGCTTTTCGACAATCAGATCAACAACAGCAATGTCACGGAAATAGCTTTCGCCGAAATTGAAGGTCGCGTAGTCCAAGATCAAGCGCCCGAAACGCTCCAGAGGAGGTTTATCGAAGCCAAACTGGACCTCGAGTTCCTTGATGAACTCCGGATCAAGACCCTGTGCTCCTCGATATTTCGATCCTGCACTGTCTCCGCCGCCCTGATTGGCTGCGGCAGAACTTCCAAAATCACTTCCACCACCCGAAATGCGGCTGGTTGCGGATACACTATCCCCTTGCAATTGAGCGATAACTTGCTCAATCGGTCCGCCTGGTGCGAACTGAATAATGACAAAGTTGATTGCCATGATGCCGATAAGGGTCGGGATCATCAAAAGCAATCTACGCAGAATATAGGCGCCCATGGGCTTCTTTTGTCCCTAATTTTCCTTGCCGATGCGAGCGGCTTTTTCTGAATCCACCCACCACGTCGCTTCTACGGGGAAGGCATATGCCGGCATATCATTCGGAATGCCGAACATGTCCCAGACAGCTACTGTGTGGAAGGCTTTGAACCACTGCGGCACCCAGTAATAGCCTGCGCGCAGAACTCTATCCAATGCTCTGGCAGCGGTTATCATTTCCTCACGCGAGGATGCATTCAGCGCCTTATCCACCAAATCGTCGACAGCAGGCACCTTGATGCCCGAGAGATTGTAAGATCCGAAGGTTTCCGCAGAAGACGATGTCCAGAAGTTGCGGATGCTCGGCCCGAGTGTCGGTGTCAGAGAAAAACGATGCCCGACAATGTCATAATCGAAATCATCTACACGCTTCTGGAACTGTGCCGGATCAACGACACGGAAGCTTGCTTCAATGCCTAACAGTCTGAGATTCTTGACATATGGCAGCACAATTCGTTCGAAAGCAGGCGAGTTGGAAAGGAATTCCATTTGCAGCTGCTTTCCGTCAGGCCCGATCAGTTGCTCACCGCGTCTGTAGTAGCCTGCCTCTTTGAGCAGAAGCGAGGCTTCTCTGAGGAGTTTGCGATCCTGACCAGAGCCATTGGAAACCGGTTGCGTGATCGCTTCGCCAAAGACCCCTTCTGGCAGGTCTTTCTTGTAGGACTCAAGCAGGGCCAGTTCGGCATCGCTTGGCAGACCAACAGCCTTCATCTCCGAGTTTTCGAAGAACGACTGGGTTCGGGTGTACAGATCATAAAACAGGGCGGAATTTGACCACTCAAAGTCGAAGGCGTAGCCGAGCGCTTCACGGACCTTGGGATTGGAGAACTTTTCTTTGCGCGAGTTGAGGAACCAGCCTTGCGCCCCTGATGGGAGGCGGATGGCAAACTCTTTCTTGGCAACACGTCCCTCTGTCAATGCAGGGAAGTTGTATTCCGTCGCCCAGGTCTTGGAGGAAAACTCCTCATGGAACGTTAAGCGGCCTTTCTTGAAGGCTTCAAATGTTGCTTGTCGATCGCGGAAGAAGTCGAGGCGAATGATCTCGAAATTGTGGTGGCCATTGGTTACTGGCAGGTCTTTTGCCCAGTAATTCTCTACCTTTTTGTACTCAATATACCGGCCAATCTCATAGCGTCCGACCATATATGGCCCCGAGGACAACGGCGGTGTCAGTGTTGACGCCTCGAAGTTGTAGCGGGTGTAGTACGCTTTTGAGAGGATAGGGAGAGTTGCTATCAATAAGGGAAGTTGCCTGCTGTGATTACCTGAAAAAGAGACCGTGACAGTGTGTTCATCAGGTGCGGTCGCAGAGACCATTTCCTTGATGGACTGGCTGATAATCGGGTGCCCTTTTTCCTTCAGAAGGTTCAGACTGAAGGCAACATCTTCTGCATTGAGCATTGATCCGTCATGGAACCGGGCTTCTGGCCTAATTTTGAAGGTGACGAAGTTGCCGTCTTCAGAGACCAGAGCGCTTTCGGCCACCAGACCATATACGGCATCCGGCTCATCATAGGCACGCACCATCAGGCTATCAAAACAGAGCTCCATACGCGGTGGGGCATCTCCTTTGAGGATGAAGGTGTTGAACGTGTTGAAGGTCTGCGGGTTCTGATTGTAGCCCCAGCTCGGCGCAGTCATGGCGATTTTGCCACCAACCGGAGCTTCCGGATTGACGTAGTCAAACGCCGTGAAATCCTTTGGGTACTTCAGATCACCAAAGACAGAGAGGCCGTGGCTTAAGGTTCCCGCCTGAACCGGCAGGGCTCCACCGGGCACCAGAAAGGCTGCCGCAGTGGCCGCGCTGAAGTGCAGGAAGCTACGTCTACTGATTTGGCTAAGCGTCATCAATTGGCCTCCTCTATCTTCTTGGCTTTTTCTTCGTCCCACCACCAAACGGTTGGGAAACCTATGGAGAATTCAGGAAGCTGTTTTGGGTGTGCGAAACGATCCCACCGCGCAACGCGGCTGAATGGAGATGTCCAACCAGGAACAACGTATTGCTCCCACATCAGGATACGGTCCAAAGCCTTGGTTGCTGCAACCAGCTCGTCACGATCATCAGAGTTGATAATGATATCAATCAGCTCGTCGATGGCAGGGTTTTTGATACCCGCATAGTTTTGAGAGGCTTCGCTGTCTGCTGCATTTGAGCCCCAATACTCTCTCTGCTCGTTGCCCGGAGAGAGAGACTGCGCCCAGCCGGTATAGATCATACCGAAATCACGGCTACGGACGCGGTTGACATATTGCGAGCTGTCGACGACGCGCAGCTGCAGGTCGATACCAAGTTTCTTCAGCGAGGCCTGATAACGAAGAGCTACACGCTCAAAGCGGCCACCATTCATCAGGTATTCGATTGTGAATGGTTCACCAGTCTCTTTGTTGACGAGCTTACCTTGCTTTTGCACGTAGCCAGCTTCTTTAAGAAGGCCGATTGCCTTTCTCAGGTTGGAGCGCTCCTGACGGGAATCTTCGGATACCGGGTTCTCGTAGGGCTCTGTAAAGACGGCTTCAGGCACTGGCGCTTTCAAAGACTTCAGAATTTCCAGCTCACGCCCCTCTGGCAGGCCTGCAGATGCGAGCTTTGTTCCATCGAAGTAGCTGGTGAAACGGCTGTATTGATCAAAGAAGATCGTGCGGTTCATTTCCTGGAAATTCAAGGCATAGTTCAGTGCCCGGCGCACCCGGCGATCCTGAAACTTCTCTTTGCGGGTGTTGAGAATAAAGCCCAGCATCAAGCCACTACCACGATACGTCTGCGGGAACTTTTCCAGCACGACATGGTTGGCTTTCACAGCAGGAATATCGTAGGCGGTTGCCCAGTTCTTTGCCGTGGTTTCCGTGCGCCAGTCAAAACGGTCAGCCTTAAAGGCTTCAAGCTGCACGGTTTCGTCGCGGTAGTAATCGTAGGCGATTGTGTCGAAGTTGTTGGAACCAACATTCACATTCAGATCTTGCCCCCAATAGTCGTCAACGCGCTCAAATGAGATTGAACGCCCTGGTACGACTTCTCCAATACGGTACGGACCAGAGCCGAGAGGCACTTCCAAGGTGCTTCTGGAAATGTCACGCACATTTCCAGAGGCATCTTTCTCATTCCACCAATGCTTTGGCATGATGTAGAGCGAACCAAGGATTTGCGGGGCTTCTCTGTTACCCGGTTTATCGAAGTTGAAGCGGATCTCTGTCGGGCTCAGAATGTCGTAGCCCGTAACATGACGATAATAGTATTTTCTGGAAGGATCTTGCGTGGTCCATTGATCGAATGACCATCCCACATCTTCTGTGGTGATTGGTTTGCCATCGTGCCAGCGTGCATCAGGGCGTAAGCGATAGACCACCCACGCAAAGTCTTCGGGATACTTCATCGCATCAGCGATCAAGCCATATTCAGTCGAGGACTCGCTCATTGATGGGGTCATCAGGGTATCGTAGATGAGGCCCAGCCCGCCTACACGAATGCCCTTTGATGCCACAAGGTTCAAACTGTCAAAGGTGCCGGTTGCCGAGAGGCGCACCCTGCCCCCTTTGGGAGCATCTGGATTGACATAGGGGAAGTGCGCGAAACCTTCCGGCATCTGAGGAGCACTGATGAGGGAGTCTGCATACCGCCATTCAGGCTCACTGGTTTCAGCAATTGCTGCGGAGGATGTCAGGCTTGCAATGGCAAGCGCCAAACCTGTCAGTGAGCTATATAGTCTGGTACGCACAGCATTCCTCCATAAATACAATCAGTAGTTCTAGCGTAGAAAAAACACCACGCGCTGAAAATTGAACTTTTCTTGCAGCTTTCAGCCAAACTTAAACTAAGATTACGGCTGAAAACACTTCCGCTACAACGTCTTTTGCCAAGATGACAAAAATTTAACTGGAAGAAACGAGGAAAAGGTTAGCATTCACGCAAATTCAGACAATAAAAAAGCCGGGATCAAATCCCGGCTCTTTAACAATTCTACCCTCACATATGTGGGAGGGATATCAATTCAATATTAATTGATCGGTACTGGGTTGTCTGAAAGTGAACGCAGGTAAGCGATCAGGTCAGCACGTGGCTTGTCTTTCTTCAGACCAGCGTAGCCCATGGATGTACCAGAAACATGTTTCTTAGGTGCTTTGATGAACTCGTTGAGCTGCTCAAAGGACCACTCAGGATTGTTTGCCGCAAATTCCTGCATCGCTGAGGAATAAGAGAAGCCATCATGAGATGCAGGTGCGCGACCTACAACACCCCAGAGACCCGGGCCAACTTTGTTTTTTCCACCCTGATCGAAGGTGTGACAAGCTGCACATTTTTTAGCTTGTTTCGCACCAGCATCCGCAGAAGCAGTGGTGAGCAGCTCTTCAATTGAGACGACCTTGACTTCTTCCGCAGCTTCATCACCTGCGCCGTTGTCGGCACCAGCGACTTCAATCTCAAAACCGCGTTTCTCGTTTCCATGAGGCGCAAAGATGACTTCCGTCAAAACATTCAGGCCCATGAATACAACCAAGGCGAACAGAATTGCGCCGGCAATTTTGTTCAGTTCAAACGAATTCATAGCTCACACGCTCCGAATATTTGGTTAGGCTAGCCTTCATGCAGCAGGCACGGCACCTAACTCGATATGTGTATTTTGCTGGGAAACTACAGTTATTTTCGGGCACTTGTCCATAATTTAATTAGTGTTTTTCCTAGGTCTTTTGCAGTGATGTGGACCACAGGTTGATGTTTGAGAGCTCAAAAAACCAAGGAACACAACAACTCTCGCCGGTCAGCAGTTTAAAATGGCTATAAACTACTGATTTATTCGAGGATATCCCGCTCAGGCGAATTCAGATTGCAGTGAAGGCGCAGCGCAACCAATTTACCTGAACTCAAGAGAATGCGACAAAATATCACACCAAAGCGCTTTTAGATCTGGGGATTTCATTGCAGAGCGCTCAACAGGACCGCAAACGCGTTCATTCTTGAGGTCTTTTCACCTTAAGTTTCGCCTCTGAGTATTATTAAGGTTTGCAATCCCTCACATCTAGGGCAATTTGTGCGAGGGGCTTTTTCGCGACTGTTGGCGAAGCCTCAAATGTATCAGGTTTCTAAATTGCCGTGAGTATAGTGATGTCAGATCAGCGCAAAGTCGTGTTTCAAGGAGAAGTGGGAGCTAACTCCCATATGGCGTGCAACGCCGTTTACCCAGAGTACCAAGCTATCCCTTGCGCGACTTTTGAAGACTGCTTCCACGCGATCGAGACCGGAGAAGCAGAACTTGGCATGATCCCGATCGAAAATTCGGTTGCGGGACGCGTTGCGGACATTCACCACCTGCTTCCTCGCAGCAATCTGCACATCATCGGCGAATACTTCATGCCGATTCGGTTTCAGCTGATGGGCATCAAAGGCACCAAGCTGGAAGAGCTGAAGAGTGTTCAAAGCCATATCATGGGGCTTGGACAATGCCGAAACTTCATTCGCGATCATAACCTTAAGCCGATTATTGGCGCTGACACAGCTGGATCCGCACGCCAGGTTGTTGAAGGTGGCGACAAAACAATCGGGGCCTTTGCTCCAGAGCTTGCGGCTGATGTTTATGGTCTGGATATCCTCGCACGTGATTGTGAAGACGCTGCCCATAACACGACCCGTTTCGTGATCCTCTCTCGCGAGAAAAAGCAGACTGCGAACACTGGCCAGCCGATCATCACGACTTTTATTTTCCGCGTTCGAAACGTTTCTGCTGCTCTTTACAAAGGGTTAGGCGGTTTTGCGACCAACAACGTCAACATGACGAAGCTGGAATCCTATCAGCTTGAAGGTCAGTTTTTCGCCTCCATGTTTTACGCAGATATTGAAGGACACCCAGAAGAACCCAACGTAGCCCTTGCACTTGAGGAGCTGGCGTTTTATTCGACTGAACTGAATATTCTTGGGGTGTACAACGCTAGCCCGTTCCGCGAAAAAATTCGGGAACCTGAGGCTAACCGTGCTTTGCGTCCTACACCAGGGAAATAACAGTTGTAGGCCTTGCTCCAACGGTGAGTCACCTATGTATCGTTCCGGGCGCTTGTGATCCGGGCTAGTTACAAGGACTTTACATGTCTGAATTCAAGTTTGATGCATTGTGCATCGGCAATGCAATCACTGACGTCTTCTCTCATGTAGAAGATAGCTTTCTCGTTGAGCAGTCTTTGGTAAAGGGCTCCATGCGCCTGGTCGATACAGACGAAGCGCTGCGCCTCTATGACCTGATGGGTCAAACAACGCGCATCTCCGGTGGCAGTGCAGGCAATACTGCTGCTGGTATCGCTTCGCTTGGTGGTGCGCCTGCCTTTATCGGCAAGGTCGCAGCTGATGAAGTTGGGGACGTTTATCGCCATGACATGAACAGCATTGGCGCCCACTTCAACACAGGCCCGCTGCGTGATGATCTCGCGTCTGGCCGCTCCATGATCCTAATCACCCCGGACGGTGAGCGGACCATGAACACCTATCTGGGTGCAGCGACCAAACTGACTGCGTTTGATATCGACCGCGACGTGGTTGCCAACTCTGCGATCACCTACATGGAAGGTTATCTCTGGGACGAAGAAGCGGCGAAAAATGCGTTTCTTGAAGCTTCCAAGGTTGCCCACGAAGCAGGGCAGCTGGTGTCGCTTTCGTTGTCAGACAGCTTCTGCGTTGATCGTTTCCGGGATGAGTTCCTGGAGCTGATCCGCGAAGACAAAGTCGACATTCTGTTTGCCAATGAGCATGAGCTCAAAGCGCTCTACCAGACCTCTGACATTGAAACTGCGATTGCGATGGTGCGTGAGGATTGCACACTGACCGCTCTGACATTGGGCTCAGAAGGCGCTATGGCGATTTCTCGCGAGGAAACCGTACATGTGCCAGCTTCCGCTATTATTGGCGGTGTGCGTGACCTGACAGGCGCTGGAGACCTGTTTGCGTCTGGCTTCCTGTTTGGTCTGGCGCGTGATTTCAGCTTGAGCGATTGTGCCGAGCTGGGTTGTCTTTGTGCTGGTGAGGTTATCAGCCACGTTGGTGCGCGCCCTGAAAAGCCGCTTAATCAGATTGCAGAGCAGACTGGCTTCACGCTCAAGGTCTAGCCCTTTATTTTCATGCGTATTCTTATCCGAAAACCGGAACCACTTTTCGGGAATACGCTCGAGCGAACTGAAAATATTAATTCAGGCGGCTTGCGGGCCGCCTTTTTTATTTGCTGATTTGCTGAATATCTTCTGCGCTGTTTACCTGAAAGAAGAGCGGCTGTGCAGTGCCGATGTGCATGCGCTCGGTCTCTTTTTGATTGAGCTTGCAGATCTTCGAGACCAGCCCTCGAATTGTGTTCCGGTGCGAGGAGATGATAACGTTTTTTCCATTCATCAACTGAGGCAGAACACGATGCTTGAACACACCATGGGCTCTGTTGGCCGTCATCTCCACACTTTCACCACCGGGCGGCACGGCGTGCAAGGAGTGGCGCCATTGGTGCACTTGCTCCACACCGTGTTCCTGAACCGCGCTTTCGATAGGAAGGCCTGTGAGATCACCATAGGCCCTTTCATTGAAGAGCTTGTCCTCAATGACATGCAGATGAGATTGCTCAGCTTCTTCGAGAATGAGATCCAGTGTTTTGCGTGCGCGCCTAAGGCCTGATGAATAGGCCAGATCGAACTGGATTGCCTGAGAGTTGAGAGTACGACCTGCGTTTCGGGCTTCATCAATGCCTTTGGCACTCAGCTCAGGATTGGCCTGTCCTGAGAAAACCTTCAGCGCATTCCATTCGCTTTGCCCGTGGCGCACCAACACCAACAATCCCATAAAACACGCCTCTCAGATCTTCTTTGTGTGCGTGTCTTATATAGGTTCAATTGCAGCTCTAAACCCGACTTTCGTTAAAACATCCAATGATGATTTCAGGCCGGCTCCAGAATGTTGGTGGGCAGGCCGTCCAGACTTGTGGCGTTGTGCTTGCGCCAGTAGTTCTCCAACTCCTCACGATCCATCGTCTCGTAGTAAGGCAGGAATTCTTTTTCGACGCGCGTATCCACCAAGTCCATGCGCGGGACTGTTGAGCCGCAAGACGTCTGAATGAGTTCGATATCAAGGTCAAAGATTTGTCTACCCCCCGGCAAGTCGGGGAACTGAGCGACCAGTTTAGCCCAGTCCTCATCTCTGGGATGAATGACCTTTGCTGTTCCAAACACCCGAAGCGTGAGGCGCTGCTCGCCGAACGAACAGAACATGAGGGTCATGCGGCCATCATCTTGCACGTGGGTGGCTGTCTCATTGCCAATACCGGTCAGGTTCAGCCAGATGATGCGCTCGTCACTTAAAACCCTGAGGGTATCCATGCCTTTGGGGGACAGGTTGATATGCCCTGTGGCAGCAGCTGTTGCGACGAAGAACATTGATTGCTCTTCGATGTGTTGACGAAATCTGCGGTTCAGTTTTTTGGCTACGATCATCGGCTTTCTGATGCCTTTTCAGGAGCGACTAGTCGGCGACTGCATATTGAGTGTTGATGCGGCGCTGCTCACTGGCGTAGCTGCCAGAACGTCCGCCATTGCGTTTGTCGTAACTTCTTGCCCACGCCTGCCAGAACTCTTGGGAGCTGCCATCCATCTCGGTGATTTCGGGTTGGACAATCGGTGTTTTCGGCAGGATCGTGTTGGGCAACTGCACGACCTGCAGCAAAGGCCGGTGGCGTGGGAAGCTGATTGGGACGTCCTGTTTGCGCAGCTTTATATTGATGAAGAGCGGTGAACAGAACCAGCTGGAGTCAATCATCGCTTCAAAACAATCATAACCTGCATTGGACGGCAGGTTGATTGGGCCACGGACCCAATGGCACTGGCCTTCATCACCGATCAAGCTGTAGCCAGCTCCGATCTGAACGATATCGCCTTCAGGAAACACATCCAGGAATGGGGGGTAGTAGTCCTCCAGCCCTTCCGGACAGGAGTTTTGGTAGTCTTCCACGAAGTCTTTAAGATACAACCGATCCAGCAGGGTCCACTCGCCCTCAGCGCCAAGCCGATAGAGGACCTCAGATCCGGTCCACATCAGATAAAAATCTACTGGCGGGTAAACATAGTAGCCCTGACGAGAAGCAGTAAGGAGGGGTTCACAATACTTCATTGCCCGGGCTGGCATCATTCCAAGGTTCGTTCCATCTGCCTTGACGACGTCCGGGGCAGATTTGACCATTCTTACAAACTTCACAGGAATTCCCTCGCAGATAAAACACTCTGCAAAAATGAAGCGAGGCAGCCTAAACTGCCTCACACATTAAATTATTTTGGTTTTTTCTCTTCATCTTTTGGAGCAAGGCCACCATTCAACTTTGCTGGCTTTGCTTGAGCAGATGCTGGGCGACCGTCGTTTGCTACTGAAAACTTCATAGGTTGTCCTCTCAATTAATATATTAATGCGGTCATACATTTTCTGTATGCATGGAGAGGCTTGCATCGAATCTTACGTAGCGCAAGGCAAATAATAATGACGCATGCATTATCTATTATTGATAATTTTAAGTGTATTTAATTTCACATACTTAGTATTTTAACAAAGACTATTTGTGTGAATAATATTTATATTTTTACAATTCTAATTCAGCCATTACAGAGCAACTCAACTCAGCCAAATAAAAAAGCGGCCCGAAGAGCCGCTTTTTATGATTCTGAATTTTGAGGATGGCTTAAACTTCTGCCAGGTCCTCAACAGAAAGAACCTTACCTTCTTCATCAAGGCGATAAACAACAGGCTTGCCTGTGCCGAGCTCGCGCTTGAGGATTTCTTCAGGTGAAAGTCCTTCAAGTTCCATGATGAGGGAACGCAGGGAGTTGCCGTGTGCAGCAACAATCACGCGATTGCCTTCGAGAACTTTAGGAAGAATGTCAGAACGGTAGTAAGGCAGGGTGCGCTCTGCAGTCATCTTCAGGCTTTCGCCGCCTGGAGGAGGAACGTCGAAAGAACGACGCCAGATGTGAACCTGCTCTTCACCAAATTTCTGACGAGCTTCGTCTTTGTTCATGCCGGTGATGTCACCGTAGTCACGCTCGTTCAGAGCCTGATCTTTTGATGTTGGCAGGTCTTCCTGACCAAGCTCACCAAGGATCAGCTTAAGAGTGTGTTGAGCGCGCAGCAGGTCAGAAGTGAACGCCAGATCAAATGTCAGGTTCATTTCTTTGAGTTTTTTACCGGCTGTTGTTGCTTCTTCAACACCCTGTTCTGTCAGGTCTGGGTTTTTCCAGCCGGTGAACAGGTTTTTCAAATTCCATTCGCTTTGTCCGTGACGGACGAGAACCAAAAGGCGTTCCATTAAGCTCTCCTAAGGAGGTTATGTTTGCTTGAAAACAGTTGTCTTGGAAGGACTGTTTCAAGTCTCATTTCACATGTCTTGCTCATCGCTCATCAGAGCACGTCGCGTTCATGTACGTTTGCGCATCGCGCTCCAACATCTTTGTTGGAGCGAAGTCTTATCGTTTGATTGGAGCTAATCAAACAGAACACGCTCTAGCAAGCATGCATTGTGTGTCACTCATCATTCAGGCCGAGAACATCAGCCATTGAGTACAGGCCCGGTTGCTGATTGTGCGCCCAGAGGGCTGCTTTCACGGCACCGCGAGCAAACAGTTGTCTATCCGTTGCGATATGTGAGAGATCTATACGCTCTCCCTCGCTCGCAAACATCACCGTATGTTCACCTACGACAGATCCACCTCGCAATGTTGCAAAGCCGATGTCGCCTCTTTTCCGTTCACCCGTAATGCCGTCTCGTGTGCGAACACTATGGGTTTCAAGATCAATCCCCCGGCCTTCAGCTGCTGCCTCACCCAACAGCAATGCTGTTCCTGATGGGGCATCAACTTTATGCCGATGATGCATTTCCAGGACTTCGATATCGAAATCTTCATCCAGAGCTGCAGCGGCCTTTTTAATGAGGCATGCGAGCAGGTTAACACCTAGGCTCATATTGCCTGATTTTACAATGCGGGCTGATGTCGCGGCGTGAGCAAGTTCGGTAGATTGGGCAGACGTCATTCCCGTTGTGCCGATAATGTGCGCAATAGAATGACGCGCTGCAGCTTCTGCAAATTCAACCGTTGCCTCTGGCACGGTGAAGTCCAGCACGCCATCAGCATCAGCAAATGCAGCCTCAAGGTCATCGGTGATTGCAACGCCGAGTTTACCGCATTCTGCGAGTTCGCCAGCATCTGTGCCCAGAAACTGGGAGTGTTTGCGCTCGATCGCGGCTGACACCACAACTCCGTCCATTTCGGTCACTGTGCGTACCAGTGCACGCCCCATTCGGCCTGCTGCGCCTACAACAACCAGTCGCATGTCACTCATCACGTCCCCCAAGCCTACGAAAGCCCCTCAAATTATAGTGTGGAGGGGTATAGCAGGCGCACTAAAGAGTTTCAAACTCATATGGCAGTTGGTGTCTTGAAGTTTGCTCTGTCTCGCGCAGATGGTTCTCGGTTTATGCTTAGTCATGTACGGCTTGTCGGGTGCAAAAATCTGATAAAACTTATCCCCCTGCCCTCAACCACACTTATTCTCAGTGTTGTGCTCACGTATTCGGGCAGCTGGTGGACCGTCCATCAGTGCGGCGTGGGCTGGGCGGGGCTACCGGGCGAAGTAACGCATCACCCGGCGGGTTCGTTGAAACACCCCTTGAAAGTCTTTAGTGCAGGGACCAAGCGGAAGCTGGTCACCCGATGGGCGTCTACACTGGCAGGCGTTTAGCTTTCACCGACAATCACGTCTGCTTCTGGCAAGTGTGTGCATCGTTGATAGTGCCTGCTCCCAATGCCTTTCGGAGGAGTCCTTGTTTCATACAAAAACGCCCGGGCAAGGCGAGCAGCCAATGCCGAAGAAACTAATTTACTTACAATGCGCAGGCACTGCCTGCTCGCCTTGCTCACTCCCGACCTTTCGGGGTTCAACTCAACACCGCCGGCAAAGCCGCGCGGTGCTAAAACCGCTCCAGCTATGAGGAATTCTCAAGTCCACCGGAATAGAAACCCGCGTGAAACTCATATTCTTGCGCTAAGATAGCGGATAGCTTACTCAGAGTACGGTGTGTTCACACCATGCACGCATCAGACTCGAAATCTTTGTTTTAACGCGTACTCCTGCTCGAAAACCAAGATCTGTTTTCGAGAATGCGCTTTCATCTTTACAGAACTTAAAAATGCAGCAGGGTTGCGTTTTCACGCGTTTCCAAGACCCAGGCAGCTGCTCCCGCAAGGGGATACTATTATGGATAATATACGCGGCAGCGCCTGGATGGTGCTTGCAATGCTGGGGTTTGCCATTGAGGATACGCTGCTTAAGACGGCGACGGCTTCAGTGCCCGTTGGGCAAACACTGATGTTGTTTGGTATCGGCGGCACATTCGGCTTTTTGCTGTTGACCTGGAGACGCGGTGAACGGGCTTTTACACCGGAAGCGTTGAAGGCGACACTTTACACGCGTGCGGTTTTTGAGATTACGGGGCGGCTGTTTTTCCTGCTGTCACTGGCGCTGAACACGCTTTCCAGCACCTCTGCTATTCTTCAGGCCACTCCAATTACAGTCACTCTGGGTGCTGCCGTGTTGTTTGGGGAGCGCGTGAACTGGCAGCGGTGGCTTGCGATCCTGATCGGTTTCATTGGTGTGCTGATGATTATCCAGCCAAGTTCGGAAAGCTTTCAGGTGACCTCGATCCTTGCCATCATCGGTATGATTGGCTTTGCTGGTCGTGATTTGGCAACGCGAGCGGCTCCCCCAGCCCTTTCCAACATGCAGCTTGGTGTTTACGGCTTTGCGGTGCTTATCCCAACTGGTGCAGCTTACTCATTCTGGTCTGGCGGGTTTGTCTGGCCGGATCTTTTCAGCGGGTTGGTCATCGCAGCAGGCACCCTTGTGGGCATTGGGGCGTATTACTCGCTTACGGTTGCTATGCGCACCGGGCTGGTGTCCGTCGTCACCCCTTTCCGGTACTCCCGATTGCTTTTCGGCCTCCTGCTCGGCTTCCTGATTTTTGACGAGACCGCAGACGCCATGACACTGGCAGGCTCCGCGATTATCGTATTGAGTGGGCTGTATATTCTGGCCGGACACTCACGACTTAAGGCGCAGACCTCTAAGAGTGCAGCGGAGTGAGCTTGAAATTTTACCTCAAGAGAAGGAGGCTCATGCTGGCTTCCCGTTAAAAGTCGCTAATTGAACTACTTGCGGAAGGTTGGGAGATTGTAGAAACCTTTTACAAACTCAATTGGAAGTTATGCCAAATCAAGTCAATCGTGGAACTGTCTTTAGGCCAGATATAGAAGGTTTACGAGGGCTTGCGGTACTCTTAGTCGTACTCTTTCATTTTAAACTTTTCGGTCTCCAGGGCGGATTTATCGGAGTAGATATATTCTTCGTGATCTCCGGCTTTCTCATGACGAAAATTATCACTTCAGATCAGTTTGAATGGTCATGGAACGGTGTAGGAAAGTATTATAAAAAGCGCTTTTGGCGAATTGCACCTGCATATTATGTGACCCTGATTGCTATAGCAGTGCTTTTTCTTGCCTACCCATACGAGCTGCACATCTATGATTTTCGAACATCTTTTCTGACTGCCAGCTTTTTTGCCTACAATATTCATGCGCCATCTGGTGCAGGTTATTTCGAGGTTTCTGCATATGAGAAACCACTCCTGCATTTATGGTCACTTGGTGTAGAGGTGCAATTCTATATTCTGTGGCCGCTTATTTTGCTCATTGTTCGCAATAAAACTTTTCTCACGAAACTCTTGAGTATTCTTTTCATTGTCTTACTCTCATTTATCGCGAGCGTAGTACTTAGCATTCACGATCCTGATGTAGCTTATTTCTCAATACCCACTCGCCTTTGGCAATTTGGAGCAGGTGGCATTGCTGCAGTTTTGTTGACGAGAAAAGCGCCAGAGCTTTCTCATTCTGTTGCCGCCCTACTTACATGCGCATGTCTGCTCACTTTGTTTGGCAGTGCAGTGTTTGCACCTCAAAATTACTGGCCTAGCTTTCCTGCATTACTACCTGTTGCAGCGACAGCAATTTTGCTCTGGCTCGGCAATATGAAGACTAAATTTTCACAATGGTCTTTTTCTGCTCCCCCAGTACGCTTTATTGGTAAGATTTCTTATAGCCTTTATCTCGTTCATTGGCCGGTTGTTGTTTGGCTTCATCTTCAAGCAAAGGGTGAGCCACACTTTCTGGAAAGTCTGATCGGACTATTTGCCTGCATTGCTTTGGGTTGCCTGCTTTATTGGTTTATTGAAAAACCGTTCAGAACTCTGGGAAGAAAAAAACCTAGACTCAGCCAAATTCTTGGACTTGCCAGTTTCGGGATTCTGTTTCTTTCGAGCGCCGAAGTCATCAGAAACGACCAATTACTACAAAATTTCATCCCGACAAATGCATTGGAAGTGACACTTCACCAGAAACAGAACAGTGCTTTTGAGAAGGATTATTGTAGAAACAGGGGGACGCGCTATTCGTATATTTGTGCGGTGGGTGCGGAAGGCGTTGCCCCGTCTTTATTGGTCTGGGGAGATTCTCATGCTCGAGCTCTTGGTATCGGGTTGAGCGCTGAACTCAAAAACCACAATAAACGAGCTCTTGTTTTACAGACCGTGGGTTGCCCACCTTACTTAAGCAGACCGAAAAAATCCGATAGTGATTGCCGGAACTATACCGCTGAAGCCGTCGCTGGTTATTTGGAGAAGAACCCCACAATCACGACAGTGCTTATGGCTTCTCGTTGGATGTATTCTCTCAGACCAGAGAGTTTGACTCGTAAATATCACGAGACACCGATTTTGGAGGATGGTCCTTCCAATTTACCAAAGCAACTCATGCACCTGGAACAAAGTATCCAATTTCTCGGTCGCCAAGGACAAAAGATTATTCTTGCGACACAAGCTCCGGAGATTACCGCAGACCATAAGCTCAAGACATGTCGCAATGCCTTTATCTATCAACCTCCGAGTGTCTTTAGGAAGCATTGTTGGATAAACTCAGAAGACCGCATAGAAGAGCAGTATCAACGAGATCAGCTGCTCAGGCTGGTGTCGCAGAAGTATGACTACGTAGAACTTGCAGATTTAAAGTCGATATTTTGCAATGAAGAGCAATGCGAAATTGCAGGAAAAGACGGGTTTTATCTGCACGATCACGATCACCTGACCACTGCAGGCTCCGCAAAGGTCGTGCGGGAAGTACTTTTGCCATTAATGACTGTATCGACAAGCCTACAAGTCTTTTGACCTTTGTCTGGTCCAGGGCAGCACAAACAATCATATCTCAAAATGATTGGTCTAGCGAAGATAGAACAGAGGTCCGAATTAGGCGGATAAAGCAAGGCGCACAAAGAACGACCTAGCATGCCTGAGCACAATAGCAGAAGATTAGAGAGCAAGCCCGCTGCAAGGACAGTTCTTCCTTTAAAAAAGGCCGGTCCATTTCTGAACCGGCTTTTTTTTGAATTTAGCTAGAAAAGCTTAGTCTTTTGCAGGAGCTGGTGCAGCTTCTTCGCGAGGAATTTCCTTGCCAGTTTCCTGATCGACAACTTTCATGGAAAGGCGAACTTTACCGCGCTCATCAAAGCCCATCAGCTTAACGAAGACTTTGTCGCCTTCTTTGATCACATCAGTTACTTTCGCAACTTTGCGTGGAGCCAGCTGGGAGATGTGAACCAGACCGTCGCGTGCGCCGAAGAAGTTTACGAATGCGCCGAAGTCAACAGTCTTAACAACTGTGCCTTCGTAGATTACGCCAACTTCTGGCTCAGCAGCGATGGAGTTGATCCAGTTGAGAGCAGCTTTAATCGCTTTACCGTCAGAAGAAGCCACCTTAACGGTGCCGTCGTCTTCGATGTTCACTTTCGCGCCGGTCTTTTCAACGATCTCGCGGATAACTTTACCGCCAGAACCGATCACTTCACGGATCTTGTCTACTGGGATCTTGATCACTTCGATGCGTGGAGCATGCTCACCCAACTCGGAACGAGCTTCGGTGATTGCATTTGCCATCTCATCAAGGATGTGAACGCGACCGCCTTTAGCCTGCTCCAGAGCGACTTTCATGATCTCTTCGGTGATACCGTCGATCTTGATGTCCATCTGCAGCGCAGTGATACCGTTTGCAGAACCAGCAACTTTAAAGTCCATATCGCCGAGGTGATCTTCGTCGCCAAGGATATCGGAGAGAACTGCGAAGCGCTCGCCTTCCTTGATGAGACCCATTGCGATACCAGCCACAGGAGCCTTCAGAGGAACACCAGCGTCCATCAGGGACAAGGATGCGCCACAAACGGAAGCCATGGAGGAAGAACCATTGGACTCAGTGATTTCAGAAACAACACGCAGGGTGTATGGGAAATCATGGTGTGCAGGCAGCATTGGGTTAACAGCGCGCCATGCCAGTTTACCGTGACCGATTTCACGACGTCCTGGGGAACCCATGCGACCAGCTTCACCTACAGAGTATGGAGGGAAGTTGTAGTGCAGCATGAATGCAGACTTGGTGGTGCCTTCGAGCTTGTCAACGAACTGCTCGTCTTCACCTGTACCCAGTGTTGCAACAACCATTGCCTGAGTTTCACCGCGTGTGAACAGGGCAGAACCGTGTGCACGTGGCAGCATGCCAACTTCAGAAACGATAGAGCGAACAGTGGAAAGGTCACGACCATCGATACGGGAACCAGTATCCAGGATACGGCCACGAACGATTGCAGCTTCTGCCTTTTTGAACAGGTCGGAGATGACAGTCGCATCAGGAGCGCCTTCTTCACCAGTTACAAGAGCTGCAACAACTTTCGCCTTCACAGCATCAACAGCGTTTTTACGCTCTGTCTTAACGGTGATGGAATATGCAGCGCCGAGTTCTTCAGCAGCCAGTTCCTGAACTTTACCGAACAGCTCCGAATGATCTGGCAGGTTCAGTTCACGTGGCTCTTTAGCAGCTTTTTCAGCAAGCTGAATAATAGCGTCAATCACTGGCTGGAAGCCTTTGTGACCGAACATCACAGCACCGAGCATTACTTCTTCGGTCAGTTCCTGAGCTTCGGACTCAACCATCAGAACAGCGTCGTTCGTACCTGCAACAATCAGGTCCAGATCGGTTTCTTCCATCTGGTCAACTGTTGGGTTCAGAACGTATTCGCCGTTGATGTAACCAACACGAGCGCCACCGATTGGGCCCATGAATGGAACGCCGGAGATGGTGAGTGCTGCGGACGCGCCAACCATTGCCAGAATGTCTGGAGCGTTCTCAAGATCATGAGACAGAACAGTAAGAACAACCTGAGTTTCGTTCTTGTAACCATCTACGAACAACGGACGGATCGGACGGTCAATCAGACGGGATGTCAGGGTCTCGTGCTCGGAAGGACGGCCTTCGCGCTTGAAGAAGCCACCTGGAATGCGGCCAGCAGCGTATGCCTTTTCCTGATAATTTACGGTAAGTGGGAAGAAATCCTGACCTGGCTTTGCGGTCTTCGCGGACACGACTGTCGCGAGAACTTTTGTCTCGCCGTATGTTGCGATGACTGCGCCGTCTGCCTGACGGGCAACCTTGCCGGTTTCAAGGATGAGCGGACGTCCGCCCCAATCTACTTCCACGCGATGTATATCAAACATATCTTTATCCTAACGTTCGCCTCAGTGCCTGATGGTCGTCATCAAACTTGAGGCTGTCATTTGCCGGCAATGCGCGCACCAACTCCTTGAGTACCAAGGGCGCGATGCCTTTTTCAGGTCGAACGATTGCAGGCAAGACAGCGAGAAGCTTTTGTTTGATTGTGCGTACCTTTGACCAAAAACCGGCCTCCACTTTTGGGAGATACGCTGTAAGCTTCTGGCAATCCTGCCAGGTCTTCATTCGCCTGCGTTCATTCTGGAAGAGAACGATCTGATCCAGAATATACCTCTCGCAATTTCCCGAAATACCTTGGAAATAGGAGAGGGTAAGGAAAACGCGGCGAGCTTTCGCTGCCGCGCTTTGAATTCTTCGTCTTAGCGACGAATGCCCAGACGCTCGATCAGGGACTGGTAACGAGCAACGTCTTTACCCTTAACGTAGTCAAGGAGCTTACGACGAAGTGCAACCATTTTAAGAAGACCACGACGTGAGTGGTTGTCTTTCTTATGACCCTTGAAGTGGTCAGTCAGAACTGTAATGCGGTGCGTAAGGATAGCAACCTGTACTTCCGGAGAGCCAGTGTCACCTTCTTTGATCGCAAATTCTTTGATCAGTTCAGCTTTTTTTTCAGGCGTAATCGACATCGATTTTTCCTTATCTAATGGCAGTCATACTGCCTCTTATTAAATGCCCAGAAGGCATGCGCTCTTTTGCAGAGCTATGTGTTGAGCTCGGGCCGTGCCAAGATGTCGTCTAGCAGGGTCAGGCCAACACATAATAACCGGGTAAGCAGTAGCTTCCCAGCGGCGGGACTATGACTGAAAAACTCTCAAAAAACCAGAAGAATCTTGAGAGGCTTGCAGCCATAAATCCCAGTAGAACAGTTTGCCTTTCAGCGATCGTCCCCCGCGATGATTTACATTCACGTGTGGCGCTCCACTTTCAGAAAGGCTTCAGAGATTGAAAACTCGCTTTGGCTTGAACTGACCTTTTGAGACTTCACCAAAAGCAATCAGCTTGCCTCCAGAAACCACATAGATTTCCTCGGGCCCAATCGGTGCATTTGCGCCACGTAGTAAAACAGGATTACCACGCTTTACCTTCGCCGCAGCATCAGAGGTGATTGGCACCTCTGCAAACTGGTGGAGTGCGACTTCAACTGGCTTGATGTGTCCGATCAGTTCTGAATTTTCGTGGGGATCGAGAACAGGTGGCTCTTCCCCTTCTTCAACTTCTACCGCCATAGTTTCTTTAGCAGCACGAAGTCCATCCAGGGTAACCATCTGCTCTTCACCGAAGGGTCCTACCAGCAACCGGCGCAAGTCAGTGACATAGCCACATGTACCAAGGCGCTCACCAAGGTCACGGGCCAGTGAGCGAACATAGGTTCCCTTGCCGCATTCAGCTTCAAAAACCGCACGGTTTACATCTGGACACTCGACCAGATCCAAGCGATGCACCACAATCGTACGTGCATCCAGCTTTACGTCTTCGCCTTCCCGGGCAAGATCGTAAGCGCGGTTTCCGTCAACTTTGATTGCGGAGAAAATTGGCGGAACCTGCTCAATGGCGCCACGGAACTCAGGCAGAACCGCGAGGATCTCATCTTGCGTTGGGCGCACATCGGAGGTCTTGACCGGTTCGCCTTCAGCATCATCAGAGGTGGTTTGCGTGCCCCAGGTCACCTCAAAGCGGTAAACCTTTCGTCCATCCATGATGTATGGAACTGTTTTGGTAGCCTCCCCAAAGGCGATAGGCAGACAGCCGGTCGCAAGCGGATCAAGTGTCCCTGCGTGTCCGACTTTTTCAGGATGAAAAATCCTCTTCAACTGCCCCAATGCATCATTAGAGGTCAGGTTTAGAGGTTTATCCAACACAAGCCATCCGTTTACAGGGAAACGGGGTCTACGTCGCTGCTGTTTGCGCGCCATACTTCTCAGCTCTTAATTCTTTGCATGCGTTGCGCTTCTGAGCGCGTACTCTGGTCTGAAACCCACGACTTCTTCTTTGGCAATATGCTCTGTAAAGCTTAGTCGCGGTTATCACCTTGATCATCATCGTCATCGATACCGCCATCAGCAAAATCCTTACGGATGCTAGGCTCATGCAGCAGTCGAGTAATCAGATCATCATCATCAAAACGCGTATCGGCTACAAAACGTAGATCACAAGTGTATTTCATTGTGACGCGTCGAGCGACCTGCCCACGAAGGTACTTCGCGTTGCGTTTTAGTGCAGCGAGGACAACGTCGATATCGCGACCGCCCATAGGCATGACGAGAACGTCAGCCCATCTTAGATCAGGCGACATGCGTACTTCCGGGACCGTGATAATAACACCGTCAAGGTCAGGATCGGTGATCCGACCACGTGTCAGAATGTCTGACAGTTCTTTGCGGACAATCTCACCTACACGCAACTGGCGCTGAGACGGCTGACCTGCAAATTCATCGCGTGCTTTTGCCATTTTTATCTCTCAATTTGCTTTGAGTTTGGAACAACAGAGCGCCGACGGGGATAAATCCGCGCCGGCGCTGCTGAATGTTCATTTCGCTCGTTTAGCTCTTCACTCTGTTAGAGGGAGCGAGCGATCTCTTCTACCTGGAAGCACTCGATGACGTCACCGACGCGCATATCCTTGTAGTTTGTGAAGTTCATGCCGCATTCAACACCGGATTCAACTTCTTTGACTTCGTCTTTGAAGCGCTTAAGTGTACCCAGCTCACCTTCGTGGATGACGACGTTGTCACGCAGCAAGCGAACCTGTGCGCCACGCTGAACGACACCTTCGGTGACCAGACAACCTGCAACACGACCGATTTTGGTGATGTTGAAGATTTCTTTGATGTCTGCGTAACCGAGGAAGGTTTCACGACGTTCTGGAGCAAGCATGCCAGACATAGTGGACTTCACATCGTCGATGAGGTCGTAAATCACGCTGTAGTAGCGGATTTCGACGCCTTCGCGACGTGCAGCTTCCTGAGCCTGTTTGTTTGCACGAACGTTGAACGCCATGATTGGTGCTTTGGATGCAATCGCCAGAGTGATGTCGCTCTCGGTGATACCACCAACGGAAGCTGCCACAACACGTGCGCCGACTTCGTCGTTGCCAAGTTCTTCAAGCGCACCCTGGATTGCTTCGGCGGAACCCTGCACATCGGATTTGATGATGAGCGGGAATTCTTTTTTGCCTTCTTCCTGCAAGCCCTTCATCATCGCTTCCAGAGAACCACGAGACCCAGCAATACGTGCTGCCATCTTGTCGCGCTTCTGGCGGTGACGATATTCGGAAATCTCGCGAGCACGGCCTTCGTTTTCTACAACTGCAACCATGTCACCAGCGGATGGTGTCGCCTGGAAGCCAAGAACTTCAACCGGTTTGGAAGGACCAGCTTCCTTAACTGGCTTGCCATTCTCATCAAGCATCGCGCGAACACGACCCCACTCGGAACCAGCAATGACAACATCACCAACCCGGAGTGTACCCTTCTGAACCAGAACAGTAGCAACTGGACCGCGACCTACGTCAAGCTTAGCTTCGATAACGGTACCTTCAGCGGCACGGTTAGGGTTAGCTTTCAGCTCAAGAACCTCAGCCTGCAGCAGGATCATTTCGATCAGCTTATCTAGGTTAGTGCCTTCTTTAGCAGAGACCTCAACATCGATAACGTCACCACCCATGGTTTCGACAACCAGATCTTCACGAAGAAGGTCGTTGCGAACGCGGGAAGGGTCAGCGCCTGGCTTATCCATTTTGTTGATCGCGATGATGAGCGGAACGCCAGCAGCTTTTGCGTGAACAATAGCTTCTTTGGTTTGTGGCATCACACCATCATCAGCAGCAACCACGAGGATCACAACATCAGTGGACTTAGCACCACGAGCACGCATCTGAGTAAACGCTGCGTGACCAGGGGTATCGATGAAGGTGACCTTCTGGCCATTCTGCTCGACCTGGTATGCACCTATATGCTGTGTAATGCCGCCAGCTTCACCGGAAGCAACGTTTTCCTTGCGGAGCGCATCGAGAAGGGACGTCTTACCATGATCAACGTGACCCATGATTGTAACAACCGGTGGACGGTTGGACAGATCAGTGTCGTTGTCTTCAACGGTGAAGAGACCTTCTTCCACGTCAGCTTCAGACACACGTTTTACGGTGTGACCCATCTCTGCGGCGATCAGTTCAGCGGAATCAGCATCGATCACGTCGTTGATTTTCATCATCTGGCCCTGCTTCATCAGCAGTTTGATGACGTCAACAGCACGTTCAGACATACGCTGAGCAAGGTCCTGAATGGTGATCACTTCCGGAAGCACAACTTCACGCGCTACCTTCTCACGAACAACCTTTTGACCCTTACGTTTTTCTTTCTCACGACGACGGCGCATGGATGCCAGTGAACGATTACGACTTTCATCACCACCAGTGGCGCGGGTAATCGTTAGTTTTGACTTACGGCGGTCATCGTTGCCTTTAGGTGTTGGCTTAGCAGCCACAACAGGCTTTTTAGGACGTAGCGCAGGCTTTAGAGCCTTTTTGCTCACTTCCTTACCAGTTTCCATGCTTTCTGCCGGAGCTGCAGAAATTCCACCTGGACGCCCGCCACCTGGACGAGGACCATTAAGGTTTGGCGGCTTGCCATCACGCATTGGTGGACGACCACCACGATCACCACCTGGACGAGGACCACGATCACCTGCTGGGCGTGGACCACGGTCACCTGCCGGGCGCGGACCACGGTCACCACCTGGACGAGGACCACGGTCACCTGCCGGACGTGGACCACGATCACCTGTTGGGCGAGGACCACGGTCGCCACCTGGACGAGGGCCACGATCGCCACTGCGCTGAGGGCGATCACCAGAACGTGCCGGACGCTCTTCGCGCTGTGCTGGCTTTGGAGCTTCAGCAGCTTTTGCAGCCGCTTCAGCTTCACGCTTCGCTTTCGCTTCAGCTTCGGCCTTAGCACGTACAGCAGCTTCTTCAGCTTCACGCTTAGCGCGAGCTTCGTCTTCTACACGTTGTTTTTCTGCTTCTACAGCGCGCTGTGCAGCCAAGATTTCCTGACGCTTTGCTTCTTCAGCGCGGCGTTTAGCATCTTCGACTTCGCGAACCTTAGCCATTTTAAGCGCTGCGAGACGTGCGTCTGCTTCACCCTTGGTCAAGGTTTTCAGAACGGCACCACCGCCCTGACCGCCACCACCACCGCGACGCTGACCGCCACGCTGGTTGTTATTGTTGTTACGGTTGCCACCGCGACCGCCGCCTTCACCGCGCTTCTGAGCATCACCCGCACCACGGCGAGCTTGCTGAGGACCGCGCTCTTGCTGCTGTCCCTGACGCTTTTCCGGGCGTGACTGGGAGGCTGCAGGAGTTGAAGAGGAAGCTGCAGCAGGTGCAGGTGCCGCGGAGCCTTCTTGGCCCGGCACAACTACACGGCGCTTCTTCTTTTCCACGACGACTGCCTTGGAGCGGCCGTGGGAGAAGCTCTGCTTAACAGTGCCCTTCTCAACACTGCCTCCGCGTTTGAGGCCCAGCGTTTTCTTTTCCCCGCCGGTGGGATTGTCGTGGTTGTCTTTGGTATCGCTCATATTGCCTTCAGTCCTGCGCCACTGCACCCTTTGTACCGTCGTCGTCAGCCATGACAGAAACTTCCCGGAATTGCGCAAGGCGTTGCGCGTGCTTCACGAAGTTTCTGCCTGCCTCGCCGGCCAGCAGTACAGCATGTATAACGTTATCCCGATCCAGATGCGTACTCATCTGTTCCGAGTTAAACAGGCGGATCACGCTGAGACGATCCACCTTGCCAAATCTAGAAGCGGCTAGGGCCGCCAACTTACGCACACCATCTTCAGAGGCTTCAGTGGCGTGCACCAGAGCAAGAACACTCTCCTTTTTGAGAGCTGCCTCGACTTTCGAAAAGCCAACATGTAGGTTGCCAGCTTTTCGGCTCATGGACAGTGCGCCCAGAGCTGCCTGCTCCAGCAGTTTGTCGGTGTGGTCGGCCAAACCGTCTTCAGCGTTTACCTGCTCCTTAAAGCCTCTCGAGAAAGCGCGCCTTTTTATCGCTTCCTGCAAAACAGACTTCTTTGCCGACACCCAAACCCCACGTCCCGGGAGGGTGCCTTTCACATCAACTACAACAGTTTTGTCAGGAGCCATAACGAATCTGAGAAGGTCTGTCACCGGTAGAACTTCACGCGTAACCGCGCAGGTTCGTTCTGTCGGCTCATTTTTTCTCGGCACTTCGTATTCCCAACCCTACTATTGTTGTTATTTTTCATTCAGTTACGGGGATGTAGAAACCCGCAGCCTTATGCTGCAACTTCAACACACCCCCGTATAAAACTTTTTTCTGCAGTCAAGCGGCTACAGATTATTCAGAGGACTGCTCGCCTTTTGCGTCTTCTGCACCGCTCTCTTGCGCCAATTCCTCGTCGGCGTCAACCACAGTCTCTTCAAATGTTTCGCCTTCGAAGTCTTCTTCTTCGACTTCCAGCTCTTCTTCAGAGACTTCCACAAGGTCTTCCGCAGAGATCCATCCAGCAGCAACACGCGCTGACATCACGACAGCTTCCGCATCAGCACGAGACAGATCGAAACTGCTCAGAGTACCTTCCACGCGAATGGTTTCTTTATCCTTGCGTTCCGTCCAGCCAACAAGGTCGTCAGCTGCACAGCCTGCGAGGTCTTCCATGGTTTTGATTTCGTCTTTACCCAATGCAACAAGCATTGCGGATGTAAGACCTGGGACCTGAACCAGCTCATCGGAAACACCAAGCTGACGACGCTCTTCTGCGAGTTTTGCTTCCTGCTCTTCCAGGTACTCACGTGCACGAGCTTGGATTTCGTCGGCTGTTTCTTCGTCGAAGCCTTCAATGGACGAGATTTCGTCGAGGTCAACGTACGCGACTTCTTCTACAGAAGTAAAGCCTTCTGATGCGAGAAGCTGAGAAACCATCTCGTCAACATTCAAGGTGTTCTGGAAGAGATCGGAACGAACCTGGAATTCCTTCTGGCGACGCTCGGACTCTTCCGCTTCTGTCATAATGTCGATGCCCCAGCCGGTGAGCTGAGAAGCAAGACGTACGTTCTGGCCGCGGCGACCAATTGCCAGAGACAGCTGATCGTTAGGAACAACAACTTCGATGCGCTCGGAGTCTTCGTCGAGAACAACCTTAGCAACTTCAGCAGGCTGAAGTGCATTTACGATGAAGGTTGCCGCATCATCATTCCAAGGAATGATGTCGATTTTTTCGCCCTGAAGCTCACCAACGACAGCCTGAACACGGGAACCACGCATACCAACACACGCACCAACCGGATCGATAGAACTGTCGTTAGACAGGACTGCGATCTTAGCGCGGGAGCCTGGATCACGAGCAACAGCCTTGATCTCGATAACGCCGTCATAGATTTCCGGCACTTCCTGCGCGAACAGTTTTGCCATGAACTGAGGGTGTGTACGAGACAGGAAGACCTGTGGACCACGCTGTTCGCGGCGCACATCAAAGATCAGCGCACGAATACGATCACCATTGCGGAAGATTTCGCGCGGGATCAGTTCGTCACGACGAACGATTGCTTCACCCTTACCGGTGTCGACAACAACATTGCCATATTCAACGCGCTTCACAACAGCGTTGAGCACTTCACCAATACGGTCTTTAAACTCATCGTACTGCTGATCACGCTCAGCTTCGCGGACCTTCTGAACGATGACCTGCTTAGCGGACTGAGCAGCAATACGTCCAAAGTCGAGCGGCGGCAATGGATCTGCCATGAAATCGCCGACTGTTGCATCCGGGTTGCGCTCCTGCGCATCAACCAGAGCAATTTCAGTTGAGATGTTCTCGACAACATCAACGACCTGCAGCAAACGCTGAAGGCGGATTTCACCGGTTTTCGGATTAATCTCGGCACGAACTTCAGTCTCGGTGCCATAACGGGAGCGAGCGGCTTTTTGGATTGCATCCTCAAGAGCAGCAATCACAATGCTACGGTCGATCGACTTTTCGCGGGCGACCGCTTCAGCGATCTGCAGCAGCTCCAAACGGTTTGCGCTGATAGCCATTCCTCGTCAACTCCTTCCACGCCCTGCCTTCCTTCACACCAGCAGGAACATCAAAACAAAAGGGTGGCTCTTTAAAACCGGAACCGCCCATAACCCATTGCGCAACAAGAACAGCTAATCAGTGATTGAGGTAACTGTCGTCGTCCGTAGGCTCCCCACGGGCTGCTTTTGCGGCTTTATCGGCTTTCAATGCCGCATCGACCAGTTCATCAGTCAAAACCAATACGGCTGACCCAATCTCATCCAACGGAAGACGAGCTGCCTCATCCTGACCTTCCTGTACATCGGTCATTCTGATAAGCGCGCATCCATCTTCCACACCGATGATGTGTCCACGATATCTCTTACGCCCAGCTTGCGGCACAGACATTTCGATTTTCGCAACATGTCCGACCCAGCGCTCGAAGTCGCCTGCGCGAACGAGCGGGCGGTCAATACCTGGAGATGAAATTTCGAGATGGTAGGCACCAGAGATTGGATCGTCCACATCCAGCGCCGGGGAAACTGCGTGGCTGATTTCTTCACAATCTTCAACAGCCATCGTCCCATCCGGGCGCTCTGCCATGATTTGAAGGGTGCAGCCATTGTTTCCGTTTACACGGATGCGCACCAGCCGATAGCCCAGATCAGCAACGACCGGCTCGACAATTTCAGCTACGCGGGCTTCTAGGCCCTTTTCCTTTATAATCCGGGGATCGGTTTCGTCCACTTGGTACCTATCGTCTTAATGCAAAGACATGCTTAGTGTCTTTGGCAGTTATTTCGGATACCTGAATTTCGACAGTCAGGCATCACTACCGACTTAGCTAATAAAAAAGAGCGGGTCCTTTCGGGGCCCACTCCTCAATGCTCTTAACTGAGCCGATAGAGAACTCTTGCTCTGCAATATAGTCATTTGACCACTGTATGCAACAGAAAATCAAAGATGAACGCAGACAAAAGCGAGTCCCCTTTAGGTTTTCGTCTCTTGAACCCGTAAAAATGTCAGGTAACGGCCAATTCTACCTTCACGGTGCGCCTTGCGTTCGTACCGCGTACCTGGCCAATTGCTCCATGGTGTACGCCAGTCAGAAGCACATTCGGCACCCCACTCAAAAGCCGGATGCCTGCGACAATGGGACAGCGTCCAATCCACATAGGTGTCGATATCGCTGGCAAATCGATATTCACAGCCCGGCTTCAGAGCACGTGCAATGCGCGTCAGATTGATCTGGTTCACAAAGCGGCGCTTCCAGTGCTTCTTCTTTGGCCATGGATCTGGGTAAAGCTGATAAGCCATATCCAATGATGCAGCCGGAAGCCAGTCGAGCAACTTACCTGCATCATCATCAAACAAGCGAATATTCTTGAGACCATGTTCTTCAATGCTGGAGACAGCCTTGATAATGCCAGAGCTAAACGGCTCACACCCGATAAATCCGATTGCAGGATTTTCTCTGGCGCGATGAATTAGGTGCTCAGATCCCCCAAAGCCAATTTCAAGACAAACGCTCTTTACTGGGACGGGGAATAACTCTGCCAGATTTTCTGGAGGTGTTTGTGTCAGGTCCAACGCCACTTGTGGCATAACATCCTGAAGCAACTGCGATTGTCGCGGACTTGCTGGTTTTCCGACGCGGCGGCCGAAAAAAGAGCCTTTGTAGTGATCTACCATCGTTCTCATAAACACAAGCTGGCCAGAGGTTGCCCCGGCCAGCTGTTCATTCTCTAGCGTTAGAGGTTAAGCGTAGGCTTTCTCTACAGCATCACGCAGGTTATGGACAAGGTCGATTTTCTCCCAAGAGAAACCACCATCACCTTCAGCTTCGCGGCCAAAGTGGCCGTAGGCTGCTGTACGTGCGTAGATTGGCTTGTTCAAATTGAGGTGCTCGCGAATGCCGCGTGGGGTCAAGCTCATGACTTCACGGATTGCAGCTTCAACGCGCTCGCCTTCAACACGGCCCGTACCATGCAGGTTGACGAAGACAGATTGCGGTTCAGCGATACCAATCGCATAAGCCAGCTGAATGGTGCACTTGTCTGCCAAATCAGCGGCCACAACATTTTTCGCGAGATAGCGAGCAGCGTATGCAGCAGAGCGATCAACCTTGGTTGGATCTTTACCCGAGAACGCACCGCCACCGTGTGGAGCTGCGCCGCCGTATGTATCCACGATGATCTTACGACCTGTGAGACCACAGTCGCCATCAGGACCACCGATAACGAACTTGCCGGTTGGGTTGATGTGCCAGATGGTGTTGCTGGTCACCCAGTCACCTGGCAGTGCTGCGCGGATGTAAGGTTCGACAACAGCACGCACATCGTCAGAGGTCATGGTTTCATCCAGATGCTGAGTGGACAGCACGATGGATGTTGCCTCTACCGGCTTACCATCCTCATAGCGAATGGAAACCTGGCTTTTCGCATCTGGGCCGAGCATCGGCTCGTTGCCAGATTTGCGAGCATCTGCCAGCAAACGCAGGATCTTATGGGAGTATAAGATTGGAGCAGGCATCAGCTCTTCAGTTTCGCGACATGCGTAACCAAACATAATGCCCTGATCGCCGGCGCCTTCGTCCTTATTGTCAGCGGCGTCTACGCCCTGAGCAATATCAGCGGACTGGCCATGCAAAAGAACCTGAACATCCAGGTCTTTCCAATTAAAGCCGGCTTGCTCATACCCGATATCCTTTACAGCAAGGCGGGCAATGTGAGCCAAATATTCTTTTGTGAGAGAGGCCGGGCCGCGGGTCTCACCTGCAATAACAAGCTTATTTGTTGTTGCAAGCGTTTCACACGCTACACGGGCTTCTGGCATTTCCTTTAGAAATGCGTCTACGATCGTATCTGAAACGCGATCGCAGACTTTGTCGGGATGGCCTTCTGAAACCGATTCCGACGTGAACACGTAGTTCTGACGAGCCATTGGCAAACGTCCTTCTGGGAAGAAAAATATAATTGAAGCGACGGCATATCCGTCGCTTCTGGTGTTACATCAAACAAGGAATGTCGATTACGTCAAGAGATTTAGATCAAAATTGCCGGAGAATTGCGAAATTTTACGGATCACAAACTTAATCTTCATCCCCAGCAAGACTCTTGACGAGCTCTACAACCTTTTTGCGAACTTTCGGGTTTTCTATGCGAACGAAAGCCTTGTTGAGAGCTAGACCATCAGAAGATGACAAAAAGTCGACGACGTATGTGGTTTGTGGATTATCACCAACACCAGGCGTCTCATCCGGGGTTCCCGGAGCATCTTCGAAGAAAAAGGCGACAGGCACTTTCAGAATGGTCGCAATGTGCTGCAAGCGGCTTGCACCAATCCGGTTGGTCCCTTTTTCATACTTCTGGATTTGCTGGAATGTAATACCAAGGCTTTCGCCAAGTTTTTCCTGACTCATGCCAAGCATCATGCGGCGCAAACGTACACGGCTGCCGACATGAATATCGATAGGGTTTGGTGCTTTTTTGCTGGGCATTATCAAAGGCCCTCTTCTTTGGTTTTTTACGGTGCCTTACCGTGGGTTTTTATTTAAACGAGAGCGCATTTCAGCAACTCTCGCAAGAACGCAATTCATCAAACCTGCATTTCGACTATTGCCAAAACAACCTCTGACAGAGGCATCGGTGGCAGGCCCATAAGGTTTTTTTGAGGCCAAATCTGACGATCCAGACGAAAACCTTTACGTGTATTAGATGACGACATTTGCGTGCATTCGTCAATCTCTACGGGTAGGTAATAATTTCTCCATCACCAATAGGAGACTAACAACTACTAGAATAATTCCCCAAAAAATTGAATCACCCACCCTCACGTAAGGCGTGGGTCTTAGTATTTTAGGCAATTCACTATTGAAACTACCTTTTTTATTTAGAACAACTTCTGCGAGTATTCTACCATTGGAATCTACTAGACTGGAAATACCAGTATTTGCAGCTCGCACCAACGGCACGCCTTGTTCAACTGCTCTAACTCTTGCCTGTGCCAAATGTTGGTATGGACCTGCTGTTTCGCCAAACCATCCGTCATTCGTTAGATTTACGAGCAAGTTAGGTCGCTCAGATACAGGCAGAACAGTTTGCGGGAAGATTGCCTCATAACAAATCAGGGGCTGGAAACTAAGTGAATTTTTTAAATCTATTTTTTTGTGCCGCGTCCCTGCAGTAAAATCTGCTGGAGCCGGAACGAGACGCTCCACACCAATGGATTGTAGAAGCCAGCGCTTTGGCAAATATTCCCCGAACGGAACCAGCCGTACTTTGTCATAGATATCTATGAGTGCACCTTCGTCCGACACAACAAAAGTACTGTTAAAAAAGAGATTCCCGTTCTCGGACAGTTCGCGGCGAATACCACCTGTAATCAACATAGTATTTTGGGGAAGCGTGGCTCCGATAGCCTCCAGAGCCCCAGGTTCCTCATCCAGCAGGAATGGAAAAGCTGATTCAGGCCAGAAGATGAGGGTCTCGGTATCCAGTTTCAGCTCGGAAAGCGCCTGCTGTGTTTGCTGAAGATAGAGCGGTAGGAGTCTTTGTCTGTTCTCGGGCTTCCACTTGTCCGCTTGAGGTACATTGGGTTGTATTACCAGCACCTGAAGCCCTTCAACCGTCTGTTGAGGAGCCTGCAACCTATTCGTTCCGTATGCAACCACGCTAGCCCATACTAGCACACACGCGGAGATATAGGCTGCAGCAGCCTTACGCCTCTGGTCAATCAGCACAACAGGCATCGAAAACAGGAACACCACAAGAAAACCGACACCGTAAATTCCCAAAGCAGAGAAGCTCTGCATCAGCGTCAGGTTTTCGGCAAAGGCATAACCCCACACATTCCATGGAAAGCCTGTGAGCATGTGTCCACGCAGCCAGTTGGAAAGAGCCAAAGCAACCACAAAAAGCAGAATACGTGAGACCCCATGCGTCCAGAATAAGGAAGCCCCGCTCAGCACCAATGACGGGATCAATGCAAGACCACCGGGCAGTATGACCAGCGCGAAAGGGATCATCCAAGCGTAGCTCTTAGCGTCGACGAGAAACGCTTCGGCAATCCAGAACAACCCGATCAGGAAGAACCCGAAGAAAAACGCCCAGGAAACACGAAAGAACGCAAAAAAACGGGTTTTACGGTGATCTACGGTCTGATCCTTTGCTCCATCAAGCAGAAGGATCAATAGTGGCAGCGTCACCCACAGGATGGGAAAGGCACCGTAGGGAGGGAACGCAAAGGCAGATGCTATTCCCCCTGCAAAAGCAAGAAGTCCGCGTCTCCACCCTGATAATTCCCGAAGACTGCTTATCAGAGTTCGAGACTTATCAATGGCAGAGACCATTCCCCACTCCCGAATGTCATAGGTAAAAATTCAATTTTGTGCTGCTTATTCTGCAGCTTCCGGCCTGCGTGGGCGTATTCTCTGAACTGCCGCGCGTTGATCAACCCGACGCTTGGAAATACGAAGGCGTTTGATGCGGCGCAAGTCAGCATCAATTACTTCGAACTCGAAAGCTGGCAAGGTCTTATCTATGATCAACTCACCGCGAACCGGAACTCTGTCGAGAATAGAGAACAGCAGACCACCAAGTGTGTCCACTTCTTCCGTCTGCTCTTCGACGAGCTTGAAATCCGCTCCGAGCTCTTTCTGAAGGTCTTCCAGATCAATTCGAGGGTCAACTACCCAAACACCCGGGCTGACATTCATGATAAGTTCTTCTTCGTCCTTATCATGCTCATCTTCAATGTCGCCGACCACTGTCTCAACGATGTCCTCAAGGGACACGAGGCCGTCGGTTCCGCCGTATTCATCTATCACAAGCGCCATCTGCACACGGGTTACCTGCATCTTCTTCATCAAGTCAGAGGAAGACATGGATGGAGGCACAAAGTGCAGAGGCCGGATCAGGCCTGTTGCGTTCAACGGTGTTGAGAGATCAACACAAGACAAATCGAGCAGCGACTTTTCTTCTGTCGACTTCTCAGAGGAGTTCTTTTCTGGTTTCACCAAAGTCAAAGGCACATCGGTCTTCTTGGCTTTTACAGCCAACTCGACGAAGTAGGACATCAAGTCCTTGATGTGGACCATGCCTCGCGGATCATCCAGATTGTCGTGATAAACAGGCATACGTGAATGGCCGGACGCCCTGAACAAGGCCATCACCTGACCAATTGTCGTTGTATCTTCCACGGCCTCAATATCAGCACGTGGGATCATGACATCTTCAACTCGAGATTCGCGCATTTGGAGGATGTTTGTCAGCAACTCGCGCTCTTCCTTCGTGAAAGCAGCATCAGCACCTTCACTATCGCGGGCGAGTTCATCTTCCAAATCTTCGCGCAATGAAACAGCCGCGCTTCTTCGGAAACCTCTAAACGGGTTCAGTTTTGATTTCAGCCTGGTCAGGACACCAGGCTTCATCGCTTGTGGCTCAGAGGTATCTTCGGCAACAGCTGTGCCGGTACTACTTGCAGGCTCTGCAGTTTCGGCCTGAGCGGAGGTGCTTGCACCTTCTGTACTTCGAGGTTCCGGGCTCATCTCTCTCTCGTTGTTCCCTGTACTCACCGTGAATACCAGGGGTTATTTATCTGCCGATAATGGCGCATCTTTGTATGGATCGGGGATTTGTAGGCTCGCCAAAATCAGGCGTTCTTCCGCTTCCATTTCTTCCGCTTCCTCATCTATCTGGTGATCATATCCAAAAAGATGAAGGGTTCCATGAACAATAAGATGAATCAGATGGTGTTCAAATGGAATTTCAAGCTCTACAGCTTCGCGCTTTACCGTCTCTTTTGCAATAATAATATCACCTAATAGCGGGCCGAATGGCGGCTCTTCGCTATCGTCTCCCGGAAAAGACAAGACGTTCGTTGGCTTGTCCTTCTCGCGCCACATCTTATTCAATTCCTGAATATGGGCATCATCGGTGAAGACAAGAGAAACTTCTGTGTTTTCTATTACACTCAGCTCACTTGTTTCAAAAGCGGCGGCGATTGCTTTTTCAGCAATCGCTTCCAATAGTTCTTCACTCTCCCAATCGCCTGCTTCAATCAGCAGGTCGATGTGTACCGGGCAAGCTGTGTTCATTCCTGGGAGCCTTGCTCTTCATTTACCTTGGCAGCCTCTTCAGCTTGCCTGCGTTCTTTGGCTTCCAACCGGCGGCGGCTATCATTGTCGTAAGCGCCTACGATACGTGCCACCAGCTCATGACGAACAACATCGCTCTCTGTGAAATCCACGCGAGAGATACCTTCGACGCCACTCAGAATTTTCAAGGCTTCACGTAAGCCGGACATCTGGCCTGGAGGCAAGTCGACCTGACTAGGATCCCCTGTCACGATCATCTTGGAATTTTCACCCAAGCGCGTCAGGAACATCTTCATCTGCATCGTTGTCGTATTCTGGGCTTCATCGAGAATAACGATAGCGTTGGAGAGCGTACGACCACGCATGAATGCGAGGGGTGCGACTTCAATCATGCCGCTTTCCAAGCCGCGTTCCAGCTTTTCTGGTGCCATCATCTCGTTGAGGCCATCGTAAAGCGGGCGCAGATACGGATCGACCTTATCCTTCATGTCGCCCGGCAAGAAGCCGAGACGTTCACCAGCTTCAACAGCTGGGCGAGACAGGATCATACGATCAATCTCACCACGCTCCAGCAATGCAGCAGCATAAGCAACCGCAAGGAAGGTTTTACCTGTACCAGCAGGGCCAACGCCAAAGGTAAGGTCAGAACGGTCCATTGCCCGGACATAAGCATCCTGAGCGGCTGTTCTGGCGACCAACGTTTTGCGGCGCGTGGCGATCTGCGCAAATGCCATACGGGACTTGGGTTCCATCGTTGGCAGAGAAAGCTGCGCTTCAGCAACTTCTGCCAGACGGATTGCGCCATCAACATCACCAGGTGTGATGTCGTGACCACCCTGAAGACGCGTATAAAGCGACTCCAGAGCAAGCTTAGCCTGCTCTGTTGACGTTTTATTGCCGCGAATGGTGACCTGATTGCCGTGTGCGACTGCCTCAACACCCAACCGCTGTTCAATCAGCGCAAGGTTCTGGTCGAACTGACCGAACAGATCGCTCACAAGCCTATTGTCTTCGAATGCCAATACCACATGCATCATATCTGATGCCGCTATGGGGCGCATGGCCGTCCTTGAAGCGGACGTTGTCTGGGCTCTGCCCTTCAAATAATGCCTCCGTTCGCTTTTACGCGAGAATCTGGGAGCATCATGCACCTAAACAAGGCGGCCTTCCAGACTATTTGCGCTGGCAGCGACAATTTCTACTGATCTGATTTCACCATACAGGTCCAACGGCGCATTTACATGAACTGGCTGGAGCCAAGGTGAACGACCTGCAAGTTGACCTTCTCTGCGGCCTTCCTTCTCAAACAGTACATCAATTGTTTTGCCAATCAATGACGCATTGAAGTCTTTTTGCTGGGTACTGAGCAGATCTTGCAATTCTGCCAGACGCTCGGACTTCACCTGCTCGTCGATCTGCTCTTCCAGTGTTGCACCCGGAGTACCCGGACGCGGGCTGTATTTGAAGGAGAATGCAGAGCCATAGGTGACGCGGCGGATCAGATCCAGAGTGTCTTTGTGATCCTGATCAGTCTCGCCCGGGAAACCAACGATAAAGTCGCCGGAGAGTGCGATATCATCACGCGCTTCGCGAATGCGGTCGATCAGACGGAAGTAGTCATCACGGGTGTGTTTGCGGTTCATTGCCTTCAGGATCGCATCAGATCCAGACTGAACTGGCAAATGCAGATAAGGCATCAGAATATCAAGATCGCGATGAGCTGCAATCAGGCTGTCTTCCATATCCCTTGGGTGGGACGTGGTGTAGCGCAGGCGCTCAATGCCGTCGATCTTTGCCAAGCGGAACAGAAGTTCACCAAGGCCCCATTCACGGCCATCCGGACCTTCACCGTGCCATGCGTTGACGTTCTGGCCGAGCAAGGTCACTTCACGGACACCAGCTGCTGCCAAGCGCTCGGTTTCCATGACAATCTGCTCTACCTTACGGGAGACTTCAGCACCGCGGGTGTATGGCACCACACAGAAGGTGCAGAACTTATCGCAGCCTTCCTGAACGGTCACAAATGCTGTGACACCACGCTTACGGACAGCTTCCTTAGAAGGCGTCGCGAGATGCTTGAATTTTTCCTGAATATCAAACTCTGTCTCGACAACCTTTGATCCGTTCGATGCACGGTTCAGCAACTCTGGAAGGCGATGGTATGACTGAGGGCCAACAACAAGGTCAACAATAGGCGCTCGTCGGGAAATCTCCGCACCTTCAGCCTGAGCGACACAACCAGCGACAGACACCATCATCTGCTTGCCGTCTTTGGCTTTCGCTTCCTTCAGCTTACGAATACGGCCAAGTTCAGAGTAGACCTTTTCTGCCGCCTTCTCACGAATGTGGCAGGTGTTCAGGATAACCAGATCCGCATCATCCGGATTTTCTGTTTTAACGTAACCATCGTTGCTCAGCGCATCGTTCATACGATCGGAGTCGTAGACGTTCATCTGACAGCCATAGGTCTTGATGAAAACCTTACGGGTCGCTTCGGTTTTGTCGAGCGCCTCCGCAGTGTTTTCGGATTGGCTCAGGTTTTCGTTTTCTACTAGGTTATCCATTAAATCCTCAAGTGGATCTGCTGCCGGAGTATCTTCTTTTTCTAATGCCCAGCAATTCGAGCGCACCTGCCTGTTTCATCAGCAACGCCAGCTCGTCATTTTCAGAATTTCGGAGAGCTTTACTCTGTTTTACGCCGAAAGAGAAGCCTTGTCTTGATCAGGTTTGAGCCCGCTCTTCTTGTTTGGGACCATTTCCCTGCAATGCTTCTATGGTCATCCCTCTGACCTGCTCTTCCAAATCGCGCGTTAAGCGTTTGCGATTAGTTGCTTTTTCAATAGGAACGGGAGTTCCCCATGTCAAATCAACATCTAATCCGCCTTCTTTGATGACAGACCAGAGATGGCCAGCGAGTTCCATGTCGCCGTACCAGGCAACATGAGCGCGCCAGAAACGTCCCATTGGCATGCCTTGCAGGCGCGTATAGGCAATTGAGAGAGGCTGCACATAAGCAACATCTTTTTCACCGACATTCATTGCGTGATGAACGGCACCAACCAGTGCAGATCTGAATGGCAGTACTTCATTGCCATTGCTGGATGTGCCTTCGGCAAACAACACCATCGCATCGCCTTGAGCCATGCGATTAGCGACTTCCTTAGCGACACGACCGGTATCAGTTCTGCGCTGTCGATTGACAAAGACTGTCCGCTGGAGCTTAGCAAACTGACCAAATATCGGCCATCCAGCAACTTCAGACTTAGCGATAAAGCTCAGTGGCTTGGTGCATCCGATAACGACAATATCCAGCCAGGAGCAATGATTGGACGCTACAAGAAGAGGGCGTTCCAACGACATTTCCCCATGCTGCTGGATGCGCAGTCCAATCAGACGAGACGCGATTTTGTGCCAGAGCAGAGGAATTTGCCGTTGAATGGGCCAACCTAACTTCATTGCGACCCACTGAGGGGGAACGAGGGTTAGCGTTAAGAGTGTTAGTGCGGCAAGTATGCAAATTGCTCTGACAGTTGCCATGCACGGCCCCTATTTTTCGTCTAACGGAATACCGTAGAGCTCCAGGCGATGATCAACCAGTTTGAAGCCCAGCTTACGCGCGACTTCTTCCTGCATTTTTTCGATTTCTTCACTGCGGAACTCAATCACGTCGCCCGTGCGCAAATCAATCAGGTGATCGTGGTGTTCATCAGAAACGGTTTCGTATCTGGAGCGGCCATCGCGGAAATCATGACGTTCAATGATACCGGAGTCTTCGAAAAGCTTCACTGTGCGGTAAACAGTTGAGATAGAGATCTTCGGGTCGATCTTGGAGGCTCTTCTGTAAAGCTCTTCCACATCTGGGTGGTCTTCAGCAGACTGAATTACATCAGCAATCACGCGGCGCTGTTCTGTCATCCGCATACCCTTATGAGCACACATTTCAATCAGCGTCATTTTTTCTTCTGCCGTCATTTGCCCCAATTCCTCAAAATCACACAGGCACCACAGTTCCAGTCTGCGTTGGTATCCTAGCCCTCAAAACTGTGAGAGAAAAGAACCAGTTTCACTGTTACGCGGTTTGAGCGTGAGCTAAAAGCCTCATCTCACATGCGTAGTGTCGCTTAAACGAGATCGCAACGCATAACAAGCGCTGTTCCACTGCCTTCGCTAGCCGCATAATACGCTTTTCTTTCTCCAACCTGCTTGAAGCCCAAGTTTTTATAAAGCCTCAATGCGGAGCTGTTCGTGTCATCCACTTCCAAGAACAGTGCTTCGGTACGATCAGAGTAAAGCTGGAAGATGGCGGCTTCCATAAGTTTCCGCCCTATCCCCTTTTTTTGATGCTTCGGGGAGACTGCAATAGTCAAGACTTCGGCCTCACCTGCAATCGAACGGATCACGACAAAGCCCAGATCGGCTTTTCCAGTCACACCAGATGTGCGGGCAGACAGGAAGAAAACGCCTTTTTGCTCAAAGATTGCGGCAAGTTCTGCTGTACCCCAATTCTGCTTGAAGCACTCGGCATGAAGTTTCGCCAGTTTAGGCAGGTCGTCTTTCTCAGCACGCTCGATAACCGGCGGCTTTTCTGATGTCCACCAGGACTTCATTGACGACGAACCTTTCCTTTCTCACCCGGAATAGCATCAGGAGCCCGAAGGTAGAGTGGCATCGGAGCTTTATCCTGACGCTTTGCACCTTTACCGAGCTTTGCGATGTAGTCAATCGATGCAGCAGCGGCATCATTGCAAACGCGAGATTTATCTACGCCTGCAGCATTGGCGACAGCCTGTGCAGCAGAGCCTGCCAGAATGGTCTCAGCATCGAGACTGTGTGCCAGGTCCTTGACGGTTGAAACGCGGGCCTCTCCAATCGGAGCACCAGTTTCATCAAACTTTTGGCAGTAGACTTCATTACGACGCGCATCGAGAACCACCAAAATTGGTTTTCTGACGGGAGCTGCGTCCAAAGTCTCGTGTGCGATTGCAGCCAATGTTGTGACCGAGACAACAGGCTTTTCGAGAACGAGACCAAACCCACGCGCAATGGAAAGACCGACACGCAGACCTGTAAAACTACCCGGACCAACATTTACAACAATGCGGTCCAGTGAGTTAAACGTTGTCGAGGAGTCCGTCATGACACTCGCAACCATGCCCATAATGCGTTCGGCATGACCTCGTCCGAGATCTTCGCATTGGGAGACAATATCCGGCGTACCGCCTTCATCGGTTAAAACGGCGGCAGCACAGGTACTTAGTGCGGTATCAATAGCAAGCAACTTCATAAGTTCGGCTTATCGTTAGGGCAGCTGGTTGTCGAGCAACCAATTCGTTTAACACCCGGAGTATTTTTTGGCCTTGCAGCAAAAAGGGCAGCTGGTGCTGCCCTGTTTCAGAAGATTTACATTAGCAGAAACTACATCTGTCTAACTTCTTGAACTTCTGGGATGAAATGCCGCATCAGGTTCTGAATGCCGTGGCTCAATGTCGCTGTTGAGGATGGGCAACCTGCACAGGCGCCGCGCATGCTCAAATAAACGATACCCTCACGATATCCCCTGAATGTTATGTCACCACCATCTTGAGCAACTGCAGGACGTACGCGGGTTTCGAGCAGCTCTTTGATCATGGTTACGGTTTCTTCGTCTTCCGCATCGAAGAACTCTTCTCCTGTATCGCCATCACCAGCTTCCTCACCTTTCAGGATCGGGGTGTTAGCCATGAAGTTTTCCATGATCGCACCAAGAATAGCCGGGCGCATATGCTGCCAGTCAGTCTCATCCTTGGTTACGGTGATAAAGTCATGGCCAAAGAAGATGCCAACAACGCCTGGAATAGTAAAAAGCTTCTCTGCCAGCGGCGATATTGTGGCTTCTCCTGCCGAGCGAAAATCGCGTGTGCCTTCCGACAAGACTACGCGGCCAGGCAAAAACTTGAGAGTTGCCGGATTTGGTGTCGCTTCGGTCTGAATGAACATGGTTTTGTTTCCGATTTTTATGCCAAAGAGCTTTCGCAAGCAGTCGCAGCACAATTTACACTACTTAACGCTTCAGCAATGACTGTTTTCAAGTTCTATATGATAGGTAAACCTGATCAGGCAAGAGCATCTAGTGCATCATCGTCCAAATTACCTGGTACGATGGTCGTCGGAATCGGGAATGTTCCTGCCGATTTGCCCGCAATGGATGAAACAAGAGGCCCTGGGCCTTCTTTGCTGGTTCCTGCTGCTAATACAAGAATCGCAATGTCTGCATCTTCTTCAATCAGGTCAATGATCTCATCTGACTGGTGACCTTCACGCACAACCAACTCTGGCTCTGTCCGTGCAGCAGCTCTCACCTTTTCGGCAGCTTTAGCCAAAATGGTGTCTGCATTATCACGCGCTTCCTGACGCATAATGTCCTCAACCCCCAGCCAATGCTGGAAGTTTCCGGGTGCAATGACAAAGAGCAAGAGAACGACACCGCCGGTACGGGCCGCACGCTTTGAGGCATAAACGATGGCTCGACCACATTCTGGAGTGTCATCGACTACAACCAGAAACTTTCGGTCGTGACCTTCTTCATTACTTTTGCGAATAGCTACCATGTCGGCATGCTGCCACTTGAGGTGGTATGCGGCAAGTATTTTTCCTTGCCACATTCCGTTAGGTTTTCTTTTTCCGACTGATTTTTTCGTCAGTTAGAGGATGAACTGAGACAAATCGACATTCTTGGCCAGTTCACTCACATTCGACTTCACGTAGGCTGCATCAATTGTGACCTGCTCACCAGACTTGTCTGGTGCGACGAAGGAAATCTCATCCAGCACACGCTCCATCACAGTCTGCAAGCGGCGAGCCCCAATGTTTTCGACCGTCGCATTCAAATCAACAGCAACTGTCGCAATCTCATCGATTGCGTCCTCGGTAAATTCGATGCTCACGCTTTCCGTTGCCATCAATGCAACATACTGCTTGATCAGGCTGGCTTCAGTTTCTGTCAGGATCTTGACGAAATCTTCTTTCGTCAGTGCTTTCAGCTCAACACGGATCGGAAGACGACCCTGAAGTTCCGGCAGAAGGTCTGATGGTTTTGACACGTGGAATGCACCAGATGCGATGAACAGAATGTGGTCTGTTTTCACTGGGCCATGTTTTGTTGAAACAACAGTGCCCTCGATCAGTGGCAGCAAGTCACGTTGAACGCCTTCACGGGAAACATCGCCACCATTACGGCCATCTTTCCCGCAGATTTTGTCGATCTCATCGAGGAAAACGATGCCGGAGTTTTCAACCAGCTCAATTGCCTCTTGAACAACCTTCTCTTCATCGAGAAGCTTGTCGGACTCCTCTGCCAGAAGAAGCTTGTGGCTATCTTTGACGTTTGTGCGCTTCGGCTTGGTCTGACCACCAAATGCCTTACCCAGCATGTCAGAAATATTCATGACACCAACGCTGCCCCCTGGCATGCCAGGAATATCAAAGCTTGGCATCTGTGGGTTGGCACGCACCTCAACTTCAATTTCTTTGTCGTCGAGGTCACCTTCGCGCAGCTTCTTGCGGAATGTATCACGGGTGGCCGGACTTGCATTGTTGCCGACCAATGCATCCAGAACACGCTCTTCAGCAAGAACATGTGCTTTTGCTTCGACTTCTTTGCGGCTTTGCTCGCGTACAAGGGCAATGCTGGATTCGACCAGATCACGCACGATCTGCTCTACATCACGGCCAACGTACCCCACCTCGGTAAACTTGGTTGCTTCAACTTTTGTGAAAGGAGCATTCGCAAGCTTAGCAAGACGACGAGAGATCTCAGTTTTACCAACACCGGTTGGGCCAATCATGAGAATGTTCTTTGGCTGAACTTCTTCGCGCAGCTCTTCATCCAACTGCTGACGACGCCATCTGTTGCGCAGTGCAATTGCCACTGCGCGTTTCGCGTCATGCTGGCCGATGATGTAGCGATCGAGTTCACTAACGATTTCCCGAGGAGAGAAATTTGTCATTTTCTTACTTTCTAGTTCCGGATAGGTGGCAGATATGTAGTGAGTGTGGTTCCTGCAAGAGGGCGCATAACGATCCGTCGCGCCACGTTCCAGCCTGAACCGAGTAGCAAAACAAAACTCCCAAGTAATACAAGGGAGATAGCAGTTAGCTGCGATGCAGAAAAGTCGGCAGACTCCAGCAAATAGGCTAATGCGAAGCCTAGGTAACTCAGCGCTGCAACCAGCATTGCACGACGGTCAATGATGAGGGCAACCGCACCAAATGCCAGGACAACAGCAATGGAGACCAAGGCATAAGTTTCTGTCTGCTGTTCAAAGTACATTCCACTCAAGATGGAATGAACGATAAGCGGGGCAGAAAGCAGGTGAAGCCAAAAGGCCTTGTCTGTGTTGAGTGTTTCCCGCTTGGTGTCTTTGGTGTCAAAATACATCGCGCAACCGAATGCAAACAGACCGCAGACCAGCGAAACCCAGGACAGATAGTCAAGAATTTTCGTGTCAGTCACCAGTGTCAATGCGCCTACGATCAAGCCCATGATCCCCGCAACAATGACGGTCAGTGTTATTGGCACCTTAAAGCGCCAGTAAAACAACGAAGCGCCCACTAAAGCGAAGATGGAACTCAGAATGACCTGAATGGCTTCGGAGTCGTTGTTCAGAACATCAGGTGTGAACAGGCCAAATCCAACAAGCGCAATTGAACCTCCAAACAATCCTGTCAGTAAAATTGAAGGAAGCGCGAGCTTCTTGATCTTGGTGAACCACTCGGCCAGCACCCATGTGATAATGGCAGCTGCGCCAGCAATAGCAGCTCTAGGAAGCCCGCCTTGAGTGAGCGAGTCGCCAAACCCAACACCGTAGCCAGCAAAAAGAATTAGGATACCGAGGCTAATGAAAATATCATGAAAGCCGCGTGTAAACCGAACTTCTTCCGGATCATGGAGGCTTTCAGATGCTTGTTGGTTCTGAATATTTTCTGCTTGAAGAGATAAATAGGAGACGAGCTTATCAGCTTGATCTGCGCTGATAATTCCTGCGGAGATGGCTCCGGTAAGAGATGCTCTTGATATCATCAGTTCCTCGTCAAATCCAAATGGAACAATAAAAGCTTCAAGTATCCTTGGCTTAGCAAATTAAGCTGATCTAAAAGTGTCTTGAACGCAGAACTGGAGATCGAAAATTATTGATCTCCAGTCGCATCTTGTCGCTATCGTTACTCTTCGTCGAGCACTTCGACGGTAACGTTGCTGTTTGTGTAGACGCAGATGTCTGCTGCGATTGTCATGGACTTGCGGCAAACCTCTTCTGCGGTCAGGTCCATATCAACCAGCGCACGTGCCGCGGACAGCGCGAAGTTGCCACCGGAACCGATGCCCATCACACCATTTTCCGGCTCAAGCACGTCGCCAGTACCTGTCAGCACCAGAGAGTGCTTTTTGTCGGCAACCAGCATCATGGCTTCCAGACGGCGAAGGTAGCGATCTGTGCGCCAGTCTTTCGCCATTTCAACGCATGCACGCATCAACTGGTCGGGATATTGCTCGAGCTTGGCTTCAAGGCGCTCAAACAGCGTGAACGCATCAGCAGTCGCGCCTGCAAAGCCGGCAATAACCTTGCCGCCTGCCAGTGGGCGGACCTTACGTGCAGTGCCTTTAATGACCGTTGATCCAAGAGACACCTGACCATCTCCAGCAATTACGACTTTGCCGCCCTTGCGCACGGTCAAGATGGTTGTGCCGTGCCACTGTTCAGGTTCACTCATTCATTTTTCTCCAGAGTTCTATCGGCAACGGAGCAATCTCCCGCGCAACTCAATTTCAAATTTGTGTCTGCGGTATTATGTATGTAGTCCTTGCCGCATTGCCAATGCGGCAAGCCAAAAAAACTCAGTTATCCTGTAGCTTTACGTGGCTTGCCTCACTGACGAAGCGGTCAACAAGCTTATGCAATCGCTTGATCTGATGGTCTTTTGTGAGGTCGCCATTTTCATCAAAGGACTTGCCCGCAAAATTAATAGAGACCATTTCTGGCAGGACAAGGCACCCTAAAGACACTTCCATGATCGTTCTCAGGTGCATGAGACCCCTCAAAGAACCATGCGCACCGGGAGAAGCCCCACCGACGGCATAGATCGACTTGTGGAAGAGCTGAAGCGGTTCTTCCTCTGGCAACTGGATGCGACTGATCCAGTCCAGTGTATTCTTCAACAATGGGGTGATTGAGGAGTTGTATTCCGGGCTGGCTATGAAGATCCCATGATGGGTCTCAATGAGCTTCCTGAGCTTGAATGCATTTTCAGGGATACCCGTATCATCTTCCAGGTCACCATCGTAAATAGGCAGAGGATAGTCGGCAAGGCTGATTGTGGTTACTTCTGCATTGGCGATCGTCAGGTGTTTCGCCATCAGCTCTGCCAGCATTTTATTGTAGGATCCCTTGCGGGTTGAACCTGAAAAAACGAGTATCTTTGGCTTCATAGGGCTATCCTCACGACATGGCTCTGCAACCTCTCGTTCAAGAGCTGCATGATCTCTGGTAAAGTCGGCACGAAGAGTACCCTATACTACCCAAGCGTAAGGTTTATGGAAGATGTGTGTTTTTAGGTGATTGACCGCTAAACGCCTGCCTTTGAGAAATCAAAAGGGCTTTCGGAAAATCCAGACACGAGCTGGCGGAATATTCTTCACGATCCATCCGGTTTTCGACCAGCTGAACATTTTGGATTTCAGTGTTACCGGAGACGCGAAGGAATAAGAGAACTGGATGAAGGGAGCACCGGGCCTCATAAGAGCGAAGGCATCACGAATGCACTTTAAGCGAAACTCCATCGGTCTGGACACAAGTGGTAGGCTCGAAACCACAGCACATAGTGAGTTTGGCGCGATATGCTCAAGGCTGGGACGCATGTTGTAAGCGTCACCTTGAACCACGTTCAATCCTTCAAACTTGTCACTGAGATGTTCGCAGAAGTCTGTGCTGTACTCCAAGCAGGTAAGACGGTCTTTAGAGATGCCTGCTTCCAGAATAGCTTTTGTGACCGGGCCAGTGCCAGGTCCCAACTCTAAAACCGGATTATTCGACTGAACGGGAACGAATTCTGCCATTCTCTGGGCGAGAACAGGGCCTGACGGGGCAACAGCTCCGGTCGTGAGTGGTGCTTCCACCCACGCCCGAAGAAATTTGGAAGGCTCACGAAATTTGTTCAAGGCATTTTCTGCCCGTGACCTCGTTTCGTGAAACATTCAACTCTCCGTAGCATCAACAAAGGGTACTACTGAGATATTACTGATTGGTGGCAATTTAAAGAGCTATGCCTTGAAATTCTCCAAAAAATCTTTTGCCTTTGCAAAAAAGCCAGTAGATTCCGGATGATTTTCTCCAGAGGATTCACCTTCAAATTCTGAAAGAAGCTCTTTCTGCCTCTTCGTAAGGTTTGCTGGTGTCTCCACGGCAACCTGAATATACATGTCGCCCTTCTGGCTAGACCGCATAATCGGCATGCCTTTACCGCGCAGTCTGAACTGCTTTCCGGTCTGAGTGCTTTCAGGAACTTTCACGCGCGCTGTATTGCCATCCAATGCCGGAACTTCGAACTGACCACCCAGAGCAGCAGTTGTCATTGAAATTGGCACGCGGCAGAAGATGTCAGCACCGTCACGCTGGAAGAACTCATGCGGACGAATGGACAGGAAGATGTAAAGATCGCCTGCGGGACCACCGCGAGCACCGGCTTCACCTTCGCCTGACAAGCGAATACGCGTGCCATCTTCGATGCCTGACGGAATATTCACGGAGAGCGTGCGCTCTTTCGTTGTCCGGCCAGTACCGCCACAGCTGTCACATGGATCTGTAATGATCTCACCACGACCCTGACAGGTCGGACAGGTGCGTTCCATGGTGAAAAAGCCCTGAGCCGCTCTGACACGCCCAGCACCGCCACAGGTTGGACAGGTGGACGGACGGGTTCCGGACTTTGCGCCGGAGCCACTACACGGCTCACATGTTACTGAGGTTGGAACCTCGATCTCGACGGACTTACCTTCGTAAGCTTCTTCAAGAGAGACTTCCAAGTTGTAGCGCAGATCTGCGCCGCGTTCACGACCAGAACCACGACGGCCACCACCACCACCAAAGAACTCATCGAAGATGTCTGCCATGGAGGAAGCAAAGTCGCCCGGACCTGCTCCGCCGCCACCACCAAAGCCGCCGTTTTCAAAGGCTGCATGGCCAAATCGATCGTAGGCAGCGCGCTTTTGCGGGTCTTTCAGGGTTTCGTAAGCTTCGCTTACTTCCTTAAAGTTTGCTTCCGCTTCATCATTACCAGGGTTTCGGTCAGGATGGAATTTCATCGCGAGTTTGCGATAAGCGCTCTTAAGTGCCTTTTCGTCGACCTCCCGTGCTACCCCCAGCACCTCATAGTAGTCGCGTTTAGACATTATGAAATAAGCTCCAAAGACGTGATGTCTATTTGCGTTTTGAAGCCTCAGGAGAACATCAGCTCAGTCTGAGGTCACTGTGGGCAGTCGAGATCAATTCTTGCTTCGCAACGAATTCACTCGTGAACTACACTCATCTTCAAAACAAAACTGTTTACTGTTCAGTCGGTGATTGAGGTGCAGCTTTAAGCGCAGCGCACACATTACCAACTACCCATATGTAGGAAGCAGCTCTCTCAAATGCAATTGCACCCAAAAGGTTCTCTTCGACTAAAATCTTCCATACAGTCGGGAAATACTTGAATAAAGTTTACCTCGCAAGCCCATAGGAGCTTGCGAGGTAAAAGTATTAGTTAGCTGGACTTTTTGTCGTCGTCGCGAACTTCTTCGAAGTCTGCGTCAACCACATCGTCAACTGGCTTTGGCTCACCATCGTCTTCAGCACCCTCTCCGGCTTCTTCTGCCTGAGCGTCCTTGTACATAGCTTCGCCAAGTTTCATGGAAACTTCTGCAAGAGACTGGGTTTTCGCAGTGATATCTTCCAGGTCTTCACCTTCCAGAGACACCTTCAATGCAGCCAAAGCGCCTTCGATTGCAGACTTGTCTTCGTCTGAAACCTTATCGCCGTACTCTTTGACGGATTTCTCTGTTGAATGGTGAAGTGCTTCACCCTGGTTTTTGGCTTCAACCAGATCCTTACGCTTCTTATCGTCTTCAGCGTGAGATTCTGCGTCTTTCACCATCTGCTCAATGTCAGCGTCGGACAGACCACCAGATGCCTGAATACGGATCTGCTGCTCTTTACCTGTGCCTTTATCGGTTGCAGACACGTTCACGATACCGTTGGCATCAATATCAAAGGCTACTTCAACCTGTGGGACGCCACGAGGTGCTGGTGGGATGCCAACCAGATCGAACTGACCGAGGATCTTGTTGTCCGCAGCCATTTCACGCTCGCCCTGGAAGACGCGGATGGTCACTGCAGTCTGATTGTCTTCAGCTGTAGAGAACACCTGGCCCTTCTTGGTAGGGATTGTGGTGTTGCGGTCGATCAGACGTGTGAACACTCCACCAAGGGTTTCGATGCCGAGGGACAGCGGAGTAACGTCGAGAAGCAGAACGTCTTTAACATCACCTTGCAGAACGCCAGCCTGAATTGCCGCGCCCATTGCAACAACTTCATCAGGGTTTACGCCCTTATGAGGTTCTTTGCCGAAGAACTGCTTAACAATTTCCTGAACCTTAGGCATGCGAGTCATGCCACCGACGAGAACAACCTCATCGAGTTCACCAGCTGCAAGGCCTGCGTCTTTAAGAGCCGCTTTCATTGGAGCAACAGTACGCTGAACCAGATCGTCAACGAGCTGCTCAAACTTAGCGCGGGTCAGTTTAAGGGTAAGGTGCTTAGGACCAGAAGCATCTGCTGTGATGAACGGCAGGTTGATTTCAGTCTGAGAAGAAGAGGACAGCTCGATCTTTGCTTTTTCAGCAGCTTCTTTCAAGCGCTGCAATGCGAGCTTGTCGTTCTTAAGATCGATGCCCTGCTCTTTTTTGAACTCACCCGCAAGGTAGTCAACCAGACGCATGTCAAAGTCTTCACCACCGAGGAAGGTGTCACCGTTGGTGGACTTCACTTCAAATACGCCATCGCCGATTTCCAATACGGAAACGTCGAAAGTACCACCACCAAGATCGTAAACTGCGATGGTCTTACCATCGTTTTTGTCCATGCCGTATGCAAGGGCAGCTGCAGTTGGTTCGTTGATGATACGCAGAACTTCAAGGCCAGCGATCTTACCGGCATCTTTGGTTGCCTGACGCTGAGCATCGTTGAAGTATGCAGGAACGGTGATAACTGCCTGGGTGACGTTTTCACCAAGGAAACTTTCAGCGGTTTCTTTCATCTTCTGCAGGATGAAAGCAGAAACCTGGGATGGGGAGTACTTCTCACCCTCAGCTTCAACCCATGCGTCGCCGTTATCGGCTTTTACGATTTCGTATGGGACGAGCTTTTTGTCTTTTGCAACGGTCGGATCATCAAAACGGCGACCGATGAGACGCTTAACAGCAAACAAGGTGTCTGTTGGGTTGGTTACAGCCTGGCGTTTCGCTGGCTGACCTACAAGCTTCTCACCATCGTCAGAAAACGCAACCATAGAAGGGGTAGTACGCGCACCTTCTGCGTTCTCGATTACTTTGGCGTCCTTGCCGTCCATTACAGATACGCACGAATTTGTCGTGCCGAGGTCGATACCGATGACCTTTGCCATGTTTTCACTCTCCTTTCGGCAGACCGCCCGAACCCCAAAGGCCTTCGGATAATGTCGGATCAACATCCGACCGGTCCCCAATACATTGCACTTGCGTGAGTTGTCGCAAACACGCAAGAAAACTTCAATTGGCTATATAAGAGGGGTCCCTTGCCCCTGCAAGGGACAGGACCCGATATATCGACACAAGATCTACCCGAAGCCATTTTCTGAGTTAAGAAAATGAACTTTTCTTTGGAAAACCACAGAAAACACCTCTATTGCATCCCGGTTTTCTGCGTTACCCCCATTTCTAAGAGGGTGTTTGTGGATAGAGTTCTTCGAGAGAGACAGAGTGTCCACTTTCCTGGACGATGCGCACGTGCTCCCGTGAAAGCTGCCTTGCCGCGTCGACGCCGCATGCATGGGCAATCATATCGACTTCCATCCGCACACTATGGCAATACGCAGCAACACGGTGGCTCTTCTCTGTTGGATCAAGGCCGGCCTGAAGCGCTTCATTGTGCGTAGTGATACCCGTTGGGCATGTGTTCTTGTTGCATCGCATAGCCTGAATGCAGCCCAACGCGAACATGAAACCGCGAGCTGTAACCGTAAAATCTGCACCTTCACACAGTGACAAAGCAACGGCTGAGGGCGTAATTCGCTTTCCAGAAACAATGATACGGATACGATCACGCAGATCATGCTTTCGCAGAACATGGTCCACGATTGGAAGGGCCTCTGAGATCCTTAGGCCTACGTTGTCCATGAGGGGCATTGGCGCTGCACCAGTACCACCATCTGCCGAATCGATGGTGATAAAATCAGGTGCATGCTCGATTCCACGGTGGTTGATTTCACGACAAAGCTCTTCCACCCAAAGGCTTGATCCAATCACGGTCTTGAAGCCGACTGGCTTCTTGGCAATGCTGCGAACGCGACTGATGAAGTCTAAAAGCTCACCTGTATTGCTGATTTCAGGGTGACGATTTGGGGCATGCGAGGGTTGCCCGACTTTGAGACCCCGAATTTCTGCGATCTCAGGTGTCACCTTTCCGCCAGGCAAGAGGCCGCCCTTCCCAGGTTTGGCGCCTTGAGCGAGTTTGATCTCGACCATCTTGACCTGAGCGTTGTCCGTTATTTTTTTCAGCTTGTCTTCATTGAGCGTGGAGTCATCATTCCGACAACCATTTTTTGCCGTCCCGATTTGGAAGACAATGTCGGCACCACCTTCTAAATGGTAGGGAGACAAACCACCTTCTCCAGTGTTCATCCAGCACTTTGCCATCTTTGCACCTCGCGAGAGGGCGAGAACCGCTGGACGGGAAATTGCACCGTAACTCATGCCGGAGATATTAAAGTAACTGGGTGGCACATATGGATTTTCGACATAGGGACCAATGAGAAGTGGTTCTGGTTCGTCGATCTCCTTCTCCAGTTTTGCAAAAGGGGCATTCACAAACAGCGCTGTTCCCGGCAAGTTGAGGTTTTTTGTAGACCCGAATGCCATTGTGTTGCCTTCAGCCTTGGATGCGCGATCTATCCAAGTACGTTCGGCACGATTGAACGGCATTTCCTCTCTATCCATTGCAAAGAAGTACTGGCGAAAGAATTCACCTAAATACGCGAAGAGTGATCGGAAGCGGCCCACAACAGGGTAATTATGCCGAATCGCGTCTTTGTGTTGGCGGCGATCAACTACATAAAGAACGATGGCTACAATGACCGCGAGCAGAATTAGGAGTGAAACAAATGCTGCAAAAATATTTAGTACAGCCGAAAGCAGTGGAGGTAGAAGGTGCATTTGTGGTTCTCCTTAACCGGGAAACCACTATTTTGAGGAATATGGGTTAAATTCACTTTCGGCAAATCTCTCCAAGTTTTCCGTTTTTATAAGCGGTCTTTTCAGCAGATATGCCCGGCTTAAAAGAGATATCGAGATGCGATTGAGCGATGACTTTCCTAAAGGTTTCAAATACCTGCCCGGATATTTCTCTTCGGAAGAGCAAAAGGAACTTGTCAATACGCTCAGATATCTCGTCAAAGAAGCTCCATTGTTCACTCCCGTGATGCCGCGAACAGGAAAGCCATTTTCTGTTCGGATGACCAATCTTGGAACATTGGGTTGGGTATCTGACAGGAGTGGTTATCGCTACCAGTCTCAACATCCTGAGACCGGTCAGCCCTGGCCTGTTATCCCTGAGCTCTTGCAGGGTCTTTGGAACAAGGTTGGCGACTGCCCGGCAGCGCCAGAAGCCTGCCTCGTGAATTACTATGCTGCAACAGCAAAAATGGGCATGCATCAAGACAGAGATGAAAGAACGTTTGAAGCCCCGGTTGTTTCGGTCAGCCTCGGAGACACAGCAATTTTCCGGCTCGGCGGTGTGAAGCGCGGGGGCTCGACACAATCACTCAAGCTTAATTCAGGAGACGTTGTTGTACTCGGGGGAGAAGCGCGACTATGCTACCACGGCATTGACCGTATCCAGGGTGGGAGTTCAAGCCTCCTTAAGGACGGAGGCAGATTAAATCTGACTCTCCGCCGCATCTCGCCATTTTAGCCAGAGCATCAGGCCTCTTCGAGCGCACCAGCCATAAAGAAGGCACGAATGCCGCTGGACACGAAACGAATAGTACCTTCGACTATCTCGTCCTGATCCATTTCTTCATCGTAAGGGCCTTTGGACGCTCCGGTCACAACGTAAAGCGCCTCTAACGTTGCGCTGTGCATGAGCATCATCAGCAACTGAGCACGAGGGCCTGTTGGGATGTCACTCTTCGTGGCTTTTGCCAGAGCCTTTGTGATACGAAGGATAATCCTCGGAGGCTCCCATGAGTGCATGATCTTCTGGCCGGACTCCGGATCAGAGAAGACCTGACGAATGAGAACAACAAACGGCACCAGCTTTCCGGTATCTCTTGAGATCCCTTGTACAATCAAGGGCTCCATGAATGCGCGGGTTATCTCTTCGAGATCGGGTTCGCGCCCGCCAACTTCCAGCGCATCCAGACGCTGCATGCGCATATCGTCAATTTCGCGAAGGCGGCGCATAAAGACTGCCCTAACGAGATCATCTTTGCTGCCAAAGTGATAGTTGACTGCAGCAACATTGGCATCGGCTTTTTCGGTGATCATTCTTACAGAAGTTTCCGCAAGACCATGTTCAGCGAGCAAGCGTTCTGCGGCATCAAGTAACCGTTCACGGGTCCCCAGTTCAGAACTGTCTGGCACAGCGGCACCTCCAGGAAGATAGTTTACAATTGCTTTGAGAACTCTCTAAAGGTTTTGAGTAGACCCTTAGAAATCTCAAATACTTCTCTTAAGCTATCTTGCTTTTAGCACGTTTTATTGAGCAACAACCCGCCTACAATTCATATCATCAATTGCAATGACTATATAAAACTTAGATAAATTTATGCAGTAACTTAGTATGATCCAATTATTTCTAGATTTTTCACATATAGCCGGCTAACCAATAAAAAACGGGAGCGTAACAACTCCCGTTTTTCATAGTTTCAACTCAGAATGTCTTAGAGGTGGATGCCGTAAGCAATTGCTGAAAGAGCGATTGCAATGACCCAAAGTGCGACACGTCCAGACCGGCTATGCTTCGCTTCCGATCTGCCAATCGCATCTGCGGTTGCCTCATCGAATCTCAGGCCGTTGTTTGCCATCGACTCCAGCTGATTGGAAAACTTGCTCGCACGGTCAGCAATAATCGGTAAATCACTTGCCAGACGGCCCAAAACAGTCACGCCTGTTGCCAGGTCTGTGATGCGTCCCATAGGGCCAAGATTTCTCTGAATCCAACCGGTTACGACTGGATCAGCTGTGTTCCACATATCCAGATGAGGGTTCAGCGAGCGGGCGACACCTTCTGCCAGAACCATATTTTTCTGCAGCAAGATCAACTGAGGCTGAGTGTGCATGTTGAACATCTCAGTCACTTCAAACAGCTGTGTCAGCAAACGTGCCATTGAGATTTCACTGGCATCATGCCCGTGGATCGGCTCACCAATCGCCCGAATTGCTTGCGCGAATATGTTCACGTCCTGATCGGCTGGCACATATCCAGCTTCAAAATGAACTTCGGCAACTCGCAGGTAATTGCGAGTTATGAAGCCATAGAGAATTTCTGCCAGGAAGCGGCGTTCAGACAGGCCCAGACGTCCTGTAATCCCTAAATCCACCGCCACCAGAGTTCCGTCCGGCTCAATGAAGAGATTGCCCTGATGCATATCCGCGTGGAAAAAGCCGTCACGTACCGCATGGCGCAAGAAAGTCTGGATCACTTTATTGCCTAGTTCAGCCAGGTCATGGCCAGCTTCTTCGATACCTTCCAGATTGGAAAGCTTTACACCGTCAATCCATTCCATGGTGAGTACGGAACGAGAGGTGCGGGGCCAGTCCACACTGGGAACGCGAAAATCTTTGTCGTCCTTGCTGTTTTCACCCATTTCAGAAAGAGCTGCGGCTTCCATACGCAGGTCCATTTCCAAAATGACAGCGTGCTCATAGGTCTCAACCATCATAAGCGGGCGAAGGCGGCGGCTTGCCGGACTAAAGCGCTCTGCAAGGCGTGCAGCAAGATAGAAGCTCTTCAAGTCGCGCTTAAACCCGCGCTCGACACCGGGGCGCAGGACTTTAACGGCTACTTTTTCCAGCTCGCCGTCACGATTTCGGAAGTACGCAGGGTGTACCTGTGCAATCGACGCAGCAGCGACTGGTTCACCAAACTCTTCAAAGTGATCTTCGACTGTTTTGCCGAGCTGTTCTTCGACTGTTTTGCGTGCGTACTGCGTCAGAAATGGTGGAACATTGTCCTGAAGTGCAGACAGTTCCTTTGCCGCTTCCTTACCAACCACATCCGGACGTGTCGCAAGAAACTGCCCTAACTTAATGTAGGAGGGACCAAGACGGTTCAGCGCATCTGTCAGGCGTGCTGCAGCATCTTTTTTCTCAATGCCACGACGCTCAAGCATACGTGCGACGCCAATAGCCAAGCGCGGTCCGGGAGGGAGATCTGGCAGAGAAACGAGTCCGAACACACCTTCGCGGGCCATAACATAACCCGCGAAAACCAGACGCATAAATGGCACAATATTTGCGATCATAACTGGTTAGATTTTCCAGCCGGAGTGAAGTGCAGCGATACCGCCGGTGTAGTTTCGATAGGTGACACGCTCAAAACCTGCATCACGTATCATCTGCGCAAAACGTTCCTGATTTGGAAACTTGCGGATAGATTCTACGAGATAGCTGTATGGGTCTCCGTCACCTGTCACCGCCTGCCCGATTTTTGGAATGGCGTGGAAGGAAAACAGATCATAGACCTTATCAAGTGCTGGCACGTCTACCTGTGAGAACTCAAGGCACATGAAGCGTCCGCCGCGTTTAAGCACACGGTAAGCCTCTTGCAGTGCTTTTTCGATTTGTGGGACGTTACGGATACCGAATGCGATGGTGTAGGCATCGAAGTGTTTGTCCGGGAAAGGCAGCTCTTCTGCGTTCCCCTGAATGAACTCGATGTTTTCTGAAAGGCCAGCAGCGCTTGCACGGTCTTTACCGACACCCAGCATCGATCCATTGATATCGCAAACGGTTGATTTGATTGTCCGGTTAGAACGCTCAACAACGCGAGTTGCGATGTCTCCAGTCCCTCCAGCCACGTCCAGATGTCGCCATTCACGGGCGCCATTCTTTGGTGGGTTCATGCTGGACACCATCGCATCTTTCCAGAGACGATGCATTCCACCAGACATGAGGTCGTTCATCAGGTCATAGCGGGATGCCACTTTGTGGAAAACATCATCCACCAGATCCTGCTTTTCACCTTCGCGAACTGTGCGAAACCCGAAGCTAGTTGCCATTTCAGTCGGGTCTGTTACGGATGCCTGCTCAGGGGTTGAGAACTCACGCGCCATAATCAAATCACTCCATTTCGCGGGCGAACATAGTACAGCTTGTTACAAAGCGCTATTGTTGAACGTAATCTTTGCCCAGCAGCAAACCACTGTACCAACGGATATCTTATGCCTGAATTACCGGAGGTTGAAACAGTCCGTCGCGGACTAGCACCTTTTTTTGACAATGCAACAATTTGCAGAGTTGAACAACGCCGACTTGATCTTCGTTTTCCTTTTGGCGATGATTTCATAGACCGTCTGGAAAATCGCAGAGTTGTTTCCTTCAGCCGCCGTGCGAAATATCTACTGCTTGATCTGGACAGCGGTGATGTTTTGGTGATGCACCTTGGCATGTCGGGTTCGTTCCGCTGGATCGAGACTGATGACCACGAACCAACACAAACCGTTGAAATGTATCATGCAAAAGGCAAACACCCTCAGCATGACCATGTGATTTTCCATGTTCGCCCAGCTAATCAGGAGACGATCGTAAAGATCATTTATAATGATCCGCGGCGCTTTGGATTTATGGTGCTCATCCCTCGCAGCGAGCTGGCGACACACCCGATGTTTGTCGATATGGGGATCGAACCACTTGGCAATGAGCTGGATGGAGCTTACCTAGCCAAGCTGTTTGAGAACCGGAAAACCTCTCTCAAAGCAGCTTTGCTCAATCAGAAGTTCATCGCAGGACTGGGTAACATTTATGTGTGTGAAGCACTCTGGAGAACGGGGTTAAGTCCCTTCAACAACGCATCCACACTTGCAGGCAAATCCGGTAAGCCACTTAAAAAGGCCGATGAGCTTTCCAATCACATTCGGGAAGTCTTGCAGGAAGCGATAAAATCCGGCGGTTCTTCCCTGAAGGATCACCGACAAGCGGATGGCTCTCTCGGATATTTTCAGCACAACTTCTCTGTCTATGATCGCGAGGGAGAAGCTTGCCGAACTCCCAAGTGTGCTGGTGTCATTGAGCGGAAGGTCCAGAATGGGCGCTCAACATTCTTTTGTCCGAAATGCCAGAAGTAGACATGCGAGCTGATATGTCACGCTTGAGGGAATTGCATTCCCTAGAGCAACTGTCTAGGAGACAGGCATAATATTATAAAAGCCAGCAGGATGCCCTGTAGACGGCGAGAAAAGGATGGCCCTATGAAAATCGGTGTAGTTGGTGTTGGCGCTGTTGGAAGTACTGCAGCCTACGCCATGGCCATGAACGGTGTGGGCAACGAAATTGTGCTCGTCGATTACAATCCGAAACTCGCTATTGCCCAAGCAGAAGATATTCTTCACGCGACCCCATTTGCGCGCCCGATGAGTGTTATTGGTGGTGATTACAGTGACTTGAAGGATGCAGCAGTCGTCGTGATTGCGGCTGGTGTCAACCAGCAACCGGGTGAAACCCGGATTGAGCTGTTGGCACGCAATGCTGGTGTGTTTGCAAAAGTCATTCCTGAGGTGCTGAAATATGCACCAAATGCGATCCTGATCATCGCAACCAATCCGGTTGATATCATGACTCAGGTTGCGACCGAGATTTCTGGTCTGCCGCGCAATCGCGTTATCGGCTCAGGTACAATTCTGGATACTGCACGTTTTCGTACTTTATTGGGTAAACATTTGGGCATCACGCCAACCTCTGTACATGCAGATGTGCTTGGTGAGCACGGTGACAGTGAAGTGCTTGTCTGGTCTGGCGCGAAGGCAGGTAACACGCCGTTGTTTACCTTTGCCGAGCAGATCAACAAGCCAATCACTCAAGATGTTCGTGACCGCATTGACCATGGTGTTCGTTACGCTGCCTATTCGATCATCGAAGGCAAGGGTGCAACCAACTATGGCATTGGCGCAGGGCTCTCCCGCATTGTGAAGGCTATTGTGACAAATGAACATGCTGTCATCAGTCTTTCCATCGTCAATGAAGAGATTGTTGGCGTGAGAGACACAGCCCTTTCAGTGCCGCGAGTGCTGGGTGCTGATGGTATTGAAGCGACCCTCTTCCCTAGTATGGATGAGTTGGAACGCAGTCAGCTGCAAGCATCCGCAGTGGCGTTGGAAACGGCAGCAAAAGAAGTGCTTTCCAAACACCTGAAATAGTGCAGATCCCGCAAAAGCTTTATTTCGGCAGTTTTATTAGGCTTTTGCGGAATTTTCTTATTCTCACCTTGGCAAAAACCTGTTTTTCACCTATGCCACAGACCTAGTTTCTGATGCACAAGCGCATACAATCGCCAAGTTAGCTATTGGATTAGGTTTGTTGCGCGCGTCTGTGCACCACTTGCAGCGCGGAGAGTATTGATGACACAGGCGGATATCGGCCTTGTTGGACTAGGCGTCATGGGAGCCAATCTGGCTCTTAATATCGCAGACAATGGCTATAAAGTAGCGGTGTTCAACCGTACTGCAGAGGGAACCCAAGCTTTCATGGAGAAGGCTGGACACCTCAAAGACATGTTTATTCCCTGCTACAGCACAGAAGAGCTGGTAGCGAACATCAAAGCCCCTCGTCCTATCATTTTGATGGTTCCCGCAGGCGAGCCAGTTGATCAGCAGATTTCTGTTCTGAAAGACCACCTGAAAGACGGTGACATTCTGATTGACGCAGGCAACAGCGACTTCCACGACAGTAACCGCCGCTACAAAGAATTGGCCGACACGCCATTCACCTTTGTTGGTATGGGCGTTTCTGGCGGTGCGGAAGGCGCTCGCTTCGGTCCATCCATCATGGTTGGTGCTTCTGAAGCCGCTTACGGGCGCATCGAGCCTATCCTGAAAGCGATCTCAGCAAAGCACAATGACGAACCTTGTGTTGCTTTGATGGGCCCTGAAGGCGCTGGCCACTTTGTGAAGACTTTGCACAACGGCATTGAATACGCTGACATGCAGATGATTGCTGAAGTGCACGAAGTTCTCACCGAGACTCTTCACCTGAGCATTCAGGAGCAGGCCGAGATCTTCTCCAAGTGGAATGAAGGCCCGCTGGCGTCTTACCTCATTGAGATCACCGCAAACGTTATGGGTGTGATTGATGAAGAGAGCGGCAAGCCAATTCTGGATGTTATTCTGGATACTGCTGGTCAAAAAGGCACTGGTCGCTGGTCCGCTGTCGAAGCGCATCTGCTTGGCGTTCCGGCAACTGGTATTGATGCAGCTGTTGCAGCGCGTTGCATGTCTGCAAGTCACGCACTCCGTCAGGAAGTTGCAGAACTCTACCCGCAGTCTGATGCAGTGCTGACTTGGGAACTCAAGCAGGAAGGCATTGATGCCTGTGAACGTGCTCTGATTGCCGGTAAAATTGCAGCCTACGCTGAAGGTTTTGCTGTGCTGGCTGCTGGTGGCAAGGAAAACGGCTGGGATCTGCCAATGGGTGACATTGCCCGCATCTGGCGTCAGGGCTGTATTATCCGCTCACGCTTCCTGGATGAGATTGCGCAGGCATATGACCAAAATCCTGACCTGAAATCTCTCTACCTGGCTCCTGCTATTGCTGAACGTATGAAAGATGCTGTTCCTGGTCTGCGCGATATGCTGAGCTTGAGCATCACCAACGGCGTGCCTACGCCTGCTCTTTCAGCAGCGCTTGGTTCGTTTGACATGATCCGTCAGAAGCGGACTGCTGCCTATGTGATTCAAGGTCAGCGGGACTTCTTCGGTCAACATGGCTTTGAACGTACGGACAAAGAAGGTTCCGGCTTCCATGGCCCTTGGCCTGCTGGTGGCGCGTAAGCCAGATACAACTTAGGCATGCTAGTTATTAACTAGGCTGTGCTATGCCTGATTGAAATTTGATACAGAAACTGGCAGGACCGCTATGTGGCCCTGCCCGTCTTTAAGAAGGCTGGCATGTAGAAGCTACAAACTAAGCCTTTACTAATCCCGGGAATAAGATGTGACTGCCAATTCACCCAATGGAGCTGAGATTTACCGCCGTCTCATTAAAGCGATTGAGAGCCGTGAGCTGAAACCCGGCAGTCGCTTGAGAGAAGCTGAACTGGCAGAGAAATTCGGTGTCAGCCGCACACCTATCCGGGAAGGCCTGAAGCGCCTTGAGGCGCAAGGGCTTGCTGTTCATGAACCAAACCGCGGCATGGTCATTCCTAGTCTGGACCATAACCAGATCAGCGAACTGTACTATCTGCGCGAAGTGCTGGAAGGAACTGCTGGTCGTCTGGCTGCGCAGCACGCCTCGAGCGCTGAGATCGAAATTCTGCAGGAAATGGTCGAATCTGACATGCAGAACCTTGCGGATGCAGAGCGCCTGATCAAGACCAACCGTGAGTTCCATCGCCGCTTCTATCTCGCTTCCCACAACCGCTATCTGGTTGAGCAAATTGATCATATGCGCCTATCTTTGCTACTGCTCGCGGGCACGACCCTGACGGATGATGACCGTCGTCGTCTTGCGATTGAAGAACATGCTGAGATTGTGGATGCAATTTCCAAGCGGGATTGTGACCGTGCTGACAAAGCTGCACGTCACCACATCGCAGAAGCCCATAAGGCTCGCCTAAAATTCTTCACTCAACTCACCTGAGTCTTGTCAAAATCTGGGTAATTTGGAGCGCGTTCTGCTAACAGAGCGCGCTTTTTGTTTAAGTGAGTCGGTATAAGTACCTAGAAAACCAACCAAAACAAGCTTCACTTTTATTAGCCTGAGATATCACATAAGTTTCATATGAACATAGTAGACGTTCATATGAACAGCATATTTGCAGATTGAAGCAGACTTTTGTGATGGAAACAGCGCTCAGTACAAGACAATCAGAGATCATCTCTCTCGTGCGGTCCAATGGTTTCGCGAGCGTAGACTCGTTGTCGGAGCAGTTCGCGGTTACCACCCAGACGATCCGTCGAGACATAAACCGCTTGAGCGAACTGGGGCTTTTGAGACGGGTTCATGGTGGCGTGGAGGTTCCGGCAAATAGGGGCAACATCACCTACAAAGCCCGAAAGATCCTCAATTTTGAAGCAAAGAACGCGATTGGGAACTCTGTTGCAGAGTACATCGACGATGGTGCAACACTTGCTTTTTCCATCGGCACGACGCCCGAGATTGTTGCAGAAGCACTTGATACCCATGAGGGGTTGAAGATCTTCACGAACAACATGAACGTAGCCATTGCAGCACTACGGAACACTTCCAGCGAAGTTACGATTGCAGGAGGCCGATTGCGTCATGGCGACCTAGACGTTCTTGGTTCAAGCGCGGAAGGTTTCTTCAAAAACTACAAGTTCGACGTCGGCATCTTCGGCGTTGCTGGCGTGGATAGCGATGGCACCCTCCTCGACTTCAATGAGGATGAAGCCACTGCCCGTCAGGCCATTTTGGCGAACTGTCGTCAATCATTTCTTGTTCTGGACCATTCCAAGTTCGGTCGCCTCGCCCATGTTCGCGCTGGCTTTCTGACTGATGTTTCGAAGATCTTTTGCGAAGAAACTCCGCCAGCTTCAATCCTTTCAATAATTGAGAAGTCATCTGCAGAGCTCGTAATCTGCAAACAGGAGCCTACTCTATGAGCAACCTGAACCATCCAGCTCGCCTAGAACTCTCAAACCTGACCAAGTCCTGGGGAGACTCAACGGCAGTCAACAATGTCAACCTGTCCGTGGATGGTGGAAGTTTTACGGTCTTATTGGGGCCAAGTGGATGCGGCAAATCCACGACGTTGCGCTTGATTGCCGGGTTGGAAGAAGCGACTTCCGGGCAAATTACAATAGGCGGGAGAGATGTGACTTATCATTCCCCCGCCCAGCGCGACATCTCTATGGTGTTTCAAAACTATGCGCTCTTTCCGCATATCTCTGTGGCTGAAAACATTCTGTTTGGGCTCAAAGTGCGCAAAGTAGGCAGAGCGGAACGGGATGAGCGGCTGAAGACTGCAGCTGATCTTCTCGGGATTTCTCAATTGTTGGACCGGAAGCCATCCCAGCTCTCTGGAGGGCAGCAACAGCGGGTTGCTCTAGGTCGCGCCATCGTTTCACAAAAGCCTGTTTGCCTTATGGATGAGCCTCTCTCTAACCTTGATGCCAAGCTTCGTCAGGAGATGCGCGTAGAGTTGAGAGCACTACAGCAGCAGCTTGGGCTGACAATGGTTTATGTGACCCATGACCAGACAGAAGCCATCACCATGGCCGATCAGGTGGTGCTGATGAACAAAGGTGAGGTTGAGCAGGTTGCAACACCAAAAGTGATCTATGAGCGCCCTGCCAGCGTGTTTACAGCGCGTTTCATTGGTACTCCGCCGATGAACATTGTGGAACTGGATAAGGTTCGTTCTGTCACCCCTGTCACGGCTCAATCCCTGCTGCCTGACGCACCAAAAGGATGTTTGCTGGGCCTGCGCCCGGAAGACATCAGATTAACTGGTGAAAACGGCGTTCCGGCCCAGGTGATAAGCCTTGAATACATGGGGGCAGATACGCTGGCTAATTGTTCTGTTGGCGGTGAAAAGCTGCTTGTTCGCGTGAAAGGCAGCACCGAATTGAGCCCGGGGCAGAACATTGGCCTGGCCTGGGATGATAAAATTCCTGCAAGCTTTCAGAGAGATACCGGCAAGCGCCGGGAAGAATTCAAGCCGGTCGAGGTGCAATTCGAGCCGGCTTGAAAAACGCGCATCAGCGCATTGGAGTGCCCCAATTACTAGGGCAATTTGAGGATATAAACCTATGAAATCCATTTTCAAGTCTTTAGGTCTGGCAGCTTCTGTTGCTGCTCTATCCCTTAGTACTGCGATCAGCGCTCATGCGGTTGATCTGCAATTCTATTTTCCTGTGGCTGTTGGCGGTACAGCCGCGACAACAATTGAAGAACTGACAGCAGAATATGCGGCTGCTCATCCTGACGTGAATATCGATGCTGTTTATGCCGGTTCTTATCAGGATACTGTATCCAAAGCTCTGACCGCAGCACGTGGCGGCAACCCTCCGCAGCTTTCTGTAATTCTGTCAGTCGACATGTTCACTCTGATCGATGAAGACGTGATCATTGCGTTTGATGATGTGGCAAACTCTGACGAAGACAAGAAGTGGCTGAACAGCTTCTACCCCGCCTTCATGGAGAACTCGCAGACTGGCGGGAAGACTTACGGTATTCCGTTCCAGCGCTCCACTCCGGTTCTCTACTGGAACAAGGAAGCCTTTAAAGCGGCAGGTCTGGATCCTGAAAAAGCACCTGCAACATGGGAAGAAATGGTTTCCATGGGCCAGAAGCTGATCAAGAAAGACACTTCCGGCAACGTCACCCAGTGGGGCGTGCGCATTCCTTCCTCTGGTTTCCCATACTGGCTGTTCCAAGGCCTGACCACCGAGAATGACGCTATTCTGGCGAACGCTGAAGGGAACAAGACCAACTTTGACGATCCAAAGGTTGTTGAAGCTCTGCAGTACCTTGTCGACCTTTCTGGCAAGCATGGTGTGATGGCTCCAGGCATCATCGAATGGGGTGCTACTCCAAAGGCCTTCTTTGAAGGTAATACCGCTATGATGTGGACCTCGACTGGTAACCTGACCAACGTGCGCAACAACGCTCCGTTCGATTTCGGCGTTGCTATGTTGCCAGCCAACAAGCGTCGCGGTGCACCGACCGGTGGCGGTAACTTCTACATCTTCAAAGATTCCAGTGATGAGCAGAAAAAGGCATCTGTAGACTTCGTGAAGTGGATCACTGCTCCGAAACAGGCTGCAAAGTGGTCTATGGCGACTGGCTACGTTGCGCCATCTCTAGCTGCTTGGGAAACTGACGAGATGAAGGCATATGCAGCTGACTTCCCGCCAGCACTCGTTGCTCGTGAGCAACTGAAGCACGCCGTTGCAGAACTCTCCACGTACCAGAACCAGCGCGTGACCCGTGTCTTCAACGACGCCCTGCATGCTGCAATCACCGGTAAGAAAACACCGGAAGAAGCTCTTAAAAGTGCCCAGGCAGAAGCGGATCGTATTCTTTCTGAATACCGCTAAGCCTTTTTAATTTCACGTGATCTGGCGAGGCGCAGCTGCTACGTGCCTCGCTCCAGCATTTTCCAAGAGGTTGCCCGATGACCAGACGTATGCAGTGGATTTACGCGTGGCTGTTGCTCACTCCAGCAATGATAATGTTGTTCGCGTTCACCCACTTCCCGGCCATCACCACTATCATCAATAGCTTCTTCTCCACTCCGCGTGGGCGCAGGCCGGCCAAGTTTGTTGGACTGCAGAACTATGAGGAGTTGATGGCGGACCCAACCTTCTGGAAAGTGCTGGTCAATAACCTTTGGTACGCGATGGCAACCATTCCAGCTTCTATCGGTATCTCTCTGCTGATGGCCATCTGGGTGAATGACAAGCTCAAGGGACGTAGCCTTGTACGCATGTCGTTCTTTGCACCGACTGTGTTGCCTTTGATCGCGGTCGCAAATATCTGGCTGTTCTTTTATACGCCGGGCTTTGGGTTGATCGACCAGATCCGCATGGGCGTCTTCGGGCTTCCCGAGAACTCATGGCTGGGCCAGCAGGAAACAGTGCTGATTTGCATGATGGTCGTGACCATCTGGAAAGAAGCCGGGTTCTTCATGATCTTCTATCTGGCAGCACTACAAGCCATTCCACCCTCCTACAAAGAAGCTGCTGATATTGAAGGGGCAAGCCGTTGGACCTTCTTCTGGAAAATCACATGGCCTTTGCTTATGCCAACAACTTTGTTCGTATCTATCAATGCTGTTATCAACTCTTTCCGCCTGGTGGACCACATCTTCACCATGACAGGCGGAGGGCCAGATAACGCTTCGTCTTTGTTGCTCTTTTATATTTATGAGGTCGCCTTCAAGTACTGGCAAACCTCTTATGCCGCCACGCTGACTGTCGTGATGCTGGCGCTTCTTTCGATCATTGCGATCGGCCAATTCTTCTTCATGGATCGTCGGGTGCACTACAGATGAGCGACTTATCTCTTTCCAACACTGTTGAAGCAACACGTCCACGCCAGTTCGATTTTGACCGTGCTCTCAACACGTTCGGAGCATGGACACTGGCGTTCTTATGGGCCCTGCCTCTGCTCTATGCGATCTGGACTGCATTCCATCCAGCAGCTTATGAAGCCAATTTCGAGTTGTTTGCACCGCTCACTTTGGAGAACTTCACTAAAGCCTGGTCAGCAGCTCCATTTGCTCAGTACTTCCTGAACACGACCATGCTGGTGACGATCATTTTGATAGCGCAGTTTGTTTTGGGCACTCTGGCAGCTTATGCCTTTGCACGCTTTGAGTTTCCCGGCTCAAATATCCTGTTCACTCTGGTGCTTTTACAGCTGCTTGTGATGCCGGATATCCTGATTGTCGAAAACTACAAGATGATCCGAAACCTTGGCCTGATAGACACCATCGTAGCAATTGGCTTGCCCTATATGGCATCTGGGTTCGGAATCTTTCTTCTGCGACAGACATTTAAGACTATTCCGCGTGAGTTGGATGAAGCCGCACGCGTTGAGGGCGCCGGACCTTTACTGGTGCTCTGGAAGGTTTACGTGCCGCTGGCAATTCCGACCTACCTCGCTTACGGGCTTGTTTCAGTCAGTCACCACTGGAACAATTTCCTCTGGCCTCTGATTATCACCAACTCGGTAGAGACGCGTCCCGTCACTGTTGGGCTTTCTATCTTTGCTGCGGTTGATGGTGGTGTGGAGTGGAGCGTTATCAACGCAGCAACGCTCATGACATCAGGTCCGCTGTTGATCGCTTTCCTGCTGTTTCAGAGACAATTTGTGCAGAGCTTCATGCGCGCAGGGATTAAGTAGGGAAATCGTAATTCTTACCCCTCAAATTTAAATGAAATGGGTGACCTTTGAGGAGGTTCACGACAGTTTTTTGAGGGGAATGAATGAAACTTACCGCGATCACAGCCAGTATCTTTGCAGTATTACTCGGAATTTCTGGGTGTGCAGTGGTTTCAGTCGGGGGAGCTGCGGTCTCGGTTGCTACAACTGCAGTAACAACAACTGCAAAGGTTGGAACAAGTGTCGTAGGAGGAGCGGTGGATCTTGCTATTCCGGACGATAACGAAGACGACGAGTAATAGGCCTGTTACTTCAAATGGATAGCGTAGTGTTTAAATTAATCTACGCTAACGGTTTCAGTGCTCGCCAAAACCACTTCTATTGCGCGGTGCAACTCGGACATTTGGTCTTCGTCGAGGACTTCAACAAGTTCACTGCGCGTTTCTACATCCAGCTGCTCAAGTGTAAATTTCTCTGCAGGAAGCTCTACGAGAGGTTCAGAACTGGCAGAAATCGGCAGAATTGGGCTATCTAGGCGCTCTGCTTTGACGCGAGCATCTTCCAAAATGACATGCACGAGGCCGCGGCGGTCGTCGGGGAGATTAACCTCGGCAACGATCGCATTGACAGTGTCGCGGTCTCCCAGCAGCAATACTGGCGGCTTGGAAGTCGCAGAATTAGTCATCGAGAGGGCAGTCAGCAACGCGCCCATAAACACTACTAGAAGATACGGCATATACTAGATTCTTACGGTCTAAGTGTCAGTTCAAGCTCAGATTATACAGGACAGAAGTATGAAGTAATAACCGCTCGAACTGGTTCATTTCTTTATATTCTTCCAGGGTGTTACGCGCCAGTGCAGGATCATCCGTGATAATTCCATCTACGCCCATGGAGATGTAGCGCAACATTGTAGACGGATTGTTAACCGTCCAGACAAAAACCTGCTTATTGGTCTCTTGTGTCCTTCTTATGAAGCTCAAAGAGGCGGAGGCGGAGGAGACGGCTACGAAGTTTCCTTTGAGTTCGGAGAAATTACCGATAGATGTGGCGGTAAGAAGGCCGATGTTCCAATTTGGTTCTAATTTTCGCATTCTTGAGAGGGCTGATCGCTCTAACGACATGATTGCTATGTCGTTTTCCATGTCAGCCTGCGTGATGATGCGTGCGACCTCATTTTCGAGGTGTTCGTTGCGGCTGCGGGGATAATATTTGAGCTCGATGAGGAGAACTGCCTTCCCCCTCACAATCTCAAGCGCCTCGCGAAGCGTTGGGACGCGTTCACCCTGAAACTCCATCCCAAACCATCCGCCCACATCGAGAGCCTGGATTTCCTCCAGTGTCAGGTCCCAGACATTGGCTGGCTTGCTGATGAGGCGCATGAAGTCGCTGTCGTGGGCGATGACCACGGAGCCGTCTGCGGCTTCCTGAACATCGACTTCAATCCAGTCGGCTTTGTCCTCAATTGCTCGCTCCAGTGCTGCTATGGTGTTTTCCGGCGCGTGGGCGGAGGCCCCGCGGTGGGCGATGATCAGGACGTCTTTTTGCGGCAGATCGGCTGAGACCCAATACGTCCCTGTCAGCACCACGATGGTTCCGACCACTCCAATGAGAGCGGCAAGGCGCATAGGTGTCAGTGGGTTGGCCCACTTACTCTCCAGCTTTGGCGTATGCGGCACCTCAGAGAACGTGTGCCCCTTTCCATCGGCAACGAACAAAGCTGCCTTGAAAAGCAACGCCATAGTGCCAGACATCACGCCACTGATCAGTGTATTGCCGACCAACAGAAGCACGACGAGACTGCCCAGGATCGCTGCCAATGTCTCGGGGGAGCTCTCCCCAAACGAAATGGCGTAGGAGCCGATCAGTTCCAGCGAGATCAGGAAGAACGCATGGATGAGGATGTCCAGAAGTAACCACAGCGAGACGGCACCTGCAAAGACAGGACGGAGGCCACGCGAGAGGAACCGGGCCCGCGAAAAGGCGGAGCCAACAGGATGATCTCTCAGCACCACAAGCGGCAAAGACAGGCCCCAGACGAGGATTGCATAGAGGGGCATAACGATTACCAGCGCCACCCCAATTCCAATGAAGAAGGCAGCCATCCAGAACTCAACGGGTTGAAACTGGAGGTAGTAACTGAAGTCATGCTCCTGCAAAAAGATTAGTATACTCAGTGCGATAATGACAAGACCCGGGATCATTGCCATCACTAACCGCTGTGTCAGCCGCCATGTAAACATACCAAGGCGGGGAAACATGCTGAGCGTTGAGAACAGGGCATTCCGTGCAGCAGGGAATGCATTCTCTTGCCTGTCCAGCACCGCGAGCAGAGCAACCTGCTCAAGCAGTGCCATAGCGATGAAGACGACGACAAAGAAGAAGGCACCGAGCAGCCCAATCGGCGACAGAAAGAAAGACGCGATCTCATAATCGGCCAGCACTGCATTGCCGGAAAGGCCAATAACGAAGTTGCCGATACCAGCAACAATAGGTGTGATTGCAACTGCACCGAGAAAAACAAAGGCATAGTGAACCAGCAGCAAGCGAAATGCGTTTGCTTTCCAGCCACGAAGTATCAATTGAGCAAGCGTGTTTAATCGAGCTGCCATACCCTGTTCTTATCGTTGTTGGTGCAGACAGACTGGCTGATTGATGCCAATTAAATGCAATGTACCTGAAGAAGGTTCCGTAAGAGCGCATAGGTGCTGCGAAGTCAAGATATGCCAAACAAACGGTAACAGTTGAGCGGGGGATTCGCGTATTTTCCCAATATTATCCCATTTATTTATGCGAATGATTTGCAACTGCAAAAGTGCGGAAAAGCTTTTAATGACAATAAGTTGCAACTGAAACTCATATTTAGAAATACTCTAAACTACTGAAAGTGCACGTTTTTAAACTTGACAACAATAGTCAGGAATATGAAATAGCCGCAGTTTTCTCACGCTTTAGGGCGTGACAACATTTGGCAAACTGAATTCGTGCAGCCCGGATTTTCCGCTCGCAGCGCGAGGCGAATTCACTGCACATTTAAGGGGATTACAATGAGCTTTATCCGTGGCGCTTTGCTCGGCACTGTAGCACTCGGCAGCCTTTCTACTGTTGCTGTCGCTGCAACTCCTTCTGACGTTCTTGCAACCTACGGCGACATCGCCCAGGCAGCGTTTGAAGACTCTCTGACAACTGCGAAGACCCTTCAGGGTGCAGTGGACGCGCTTGTCGCAGAGCCAACTGAAGACAACCTGAAGGCCGCACGCCGCGCATGGATTGCAGCTCGTAACCCATACCAGCAGACAGAAGTTTACCGCTTTGGTAACGCGATCGTTGATGACTGGGAAGGCAAGGTCAACGCCTGGCCGCTTGACGAGGGTCTGATCGACTACGTTGATGGTGCTTACGGCAATGAGTCTGAAGAGAACCCGTTTTACGCAGCAAACATCATTGCAAACACTAAATTGACTGTTGCTGGCGAAGAAATCGACGCCACTGAAATCACCCCTGCGCTGCTTGCTGAGCAGCTTCAGGAAGCTGGTGAAGTGGAAGCAAACGTTGCGACCGGTTACCACGCAATTGAATTTCTGCTGTGGGGACAAGATTTGAACGGAACGGGGAAAGGTGCTGGCAACCGTCCTGCTTCTGACTTCGACGCTGCAAATTGCACTGGCGGCAATTGTGAGCGCCGTGCAGACTACCTTCAGGCTGCAACGAAGCTGCTTATCACCGATCTGGAAGAGATGGTCGCAGCATGGAAAGCCGACGGCGCAGCACGTAAAGAGCTGGCTGATAAAGGCGAAGCTGCAGGCATCGCAACCATCCTGACCGGCATGGGTTCCCTGTCTTACGGTGAACTGGCTGGTGAGCGCATGAAGCTCGGCCTTATGCTGAACGATCCTGAAGAAGAGCATGACTGCTTCTCTGACAACACCCATATGTCCCACTACAACGACGTGGTTGGCATCAACAACGTATTCCAGGGTAAATACACCCGCGTTGATGGTTCTGTTGTTGAAGGCGCTTCCCTTAAGGACTTGCTTGCAAAGGCAGATTCCGCTGTTTCAACTGAGTTGGAAGGCAAGCTGAATGCTTCCCTCGGCACTTTCACAGCCATGAAAACCCGCGCTGAAACCACTGAATCCTACGACCAGATGATTGGCGAAGGAAACACAGAAGGTAATGCAGTGGTACAGGCTGCTATCGATAGCCTGGTTGACCAGACATCTTCCATTCAGCGTGCTGTTCAGGTGCTGAAGCTTGAAAATATTGCATTCGAAGGCTCCGACAGCCTCGACAACCCTTCTGCAGTATTCGAATAAGATATCCAGTCCCGCACGAGACACCTCGTGCGGGACTTATCCCCCTCGCCTTTTGTTTGCGTTGTTATGTGCGTTCATTTGCGTGTTTTAGCGTTTTTGCGAAGGCCTATGTAAATACAGGCACCCGTTATGCCAGGAATGGTTCCAGCCACACTTCGCCGTCGTGCAGGAGTGATAGCCACTACCACCGCTTTTACCAGCTTCCTCATTCCCGCCGCTTCTGCTGTTGATCTGAACCAGCGTACCGATCTCAGTGACGGGGATAAAGCGAAAGTCAGCCGGGTTTTGAAGGCACCGACTGATTTCTCTAAAGCTGAAAATTTTGAGTTGATGCAAGCGGGAAAAACAACGACCCGGAAGCCTCTCAATCGCGCTGTCTTTACCTACCCAAGTGCCAACCTCCCTTTCGAGCAGCATCAGGACTTCCGTCTGGGTGAGAGCCTGTTCCAGAAATTCTGGGTGTCGACCCCGAGTTCTACGCGCGCCTCTGATGGTCTTGGCCCTCTGTTTAATGCCCGCGCCTGCGAAAGCTGTCACCCGAAAGCAGGGCGCGGTCGCCCGCCGGTTGATGACGAACGCCCAGTTTCCATCTTCATGCGCCTCTCAGTTGCCCCTTCCACGCCGGAAGAGCGGGCTCTGATTGAGAGCGGTGAAGTGCCTCTCCTTCCCGAGCCGACCTATGGTGGCCAGCTGCAGAACTTTGGCGTGCCGGGCGTGCCCGGAGAAGGTGAGATGAAGATCACCTATGAAGAGATCAAGATTGATCTTTCTGAAGGTGAGACTGCCTCTTTACGCAAGCCGACCTACACCATTGAGAATCTGGCTTATGGACCGATGTCTGAACATGCGCTGATTTCGGCTCGTGTTGCGCCGCCAATGATTGGCCTTGGCCTGCTGGAAGCGATTGCAGACACTGACATCACCTCTCAAGCTGATCCGGAGGATGCTGACGGTGATGGCATTTCTGGCCGTGTAAGCTGGGTGAACCCTGCTGACCCTGACACCAAGCAGGTTGGCCGCTTTGGCTGGAAAGCCTTGAACGCGACCGTGCAATCTCAATCTGCTGGCGCATTTGCAGGCGATATCGGCATTTCGACACCGTATGACCTGCGCAATTATGGAGACTGCACCGAAGCTCAGACTGCGTGCTTTGAGCAAGCACATGGCGAGCAGGCGCATCTTGGTGTTTCAGAAGCGCCTGACCCGGTTCTGGACCTTGTGGTGTTCTATTCTCAAAACCTTGCCGTGCCAGCGCGTCGTGATGCAAATGACGCCCAAGTACTTGCTGGTAAAAAGGTATTTTACGAGACAGGTTGCGTAAGCTGCCATACGCCCAAATATGTCACCAGCCGCACAGCTGAAAACCCGGAGCATCAGTTCCAGCTGATCTGGCCTTATACAGACCTGCTGTTGCACGATATGGGCGAAGGTTTGTCTGATGGTCGCCCAACAGGTTCTGCCAGCGGAAAGGAATGGAAAACACCGCCACTTTGGGGTATTGGATTGACTGAAACTGTCAATAATCACAGGTTCTTCCTGCACGACGGACGTGCCCGCGGCCTGCTGGAAGCTGTGCTGTGGCATGGTGGCGAAGCGGAAGCCGCCAAAACCCGTGTGGTTGAAATGCCTGCTAAGGATCGAGCCAATCTGATCCGGTTCCTGGAGTCTCTTTGATGCGGTTTAAGCGCGCTGTCACGCTCTCTCTGGCTGTTGCCTCGGCAATCGTTGTCTCTGCGCCCTCTTTTGCGGCAGATACCACTGACTATGCTCAGTTCCCACGCTCCAGCGTAGAGCACTATATTCGCCCGGCGACCAAACAGCTTGCCAGCGCGCTGACCGACCTTGAGAAACGGACTGGGGATTTGTGCACCAGTTCCACGACTGAAAGCACCACGGCCTTTAACGAGGCTTTCAGCAAATCCGTTGCTGCACTCGCTGGCGTTGACTTTTTACGCTATGGGCCGATGGCGCAGGACAACCTTGCTCAGCGCCTCGCCTTTTTGCCGGACAGTCGCGGTGTGGTGCGGCGCCAGATCAATAAGGTGGTTGCCAAGCAGGACCCTACTGTTCGCGACCCCGCTTCCCTTTCTGTCAAAAGCGTTGCCTTGCAAGGGCTGACTGCTCTTGAGCGCATCTCTTACGCCAGCGATGGCACTTTGACGCTTGGTTCTGGCAAGGACGCTGTTTACCTTTGCGATTATGCCGAGAGCATCAGCATCAATCTGGTTGGTGCCGGATTGGAACTTGAAGCCGAATGGGCTGACCCTGACGGTTTTTCCAAAGTGCTTCTGGAGCCAACCAAAGGTGGCGGTGTGGTGCACACCCACAAAGAAGCTGCGGAGATGGTGTTCAATGCCATCACTACGGGTCTGATTGTCGACAAAGACCAATATCTGCTTGTTGTGCTTGGCAAGACTGAGAAGAAGGCCAATCCGAAGAAAGCTCCATTTGCCCGCAGCGGTAATGCTGTCACCTACCTTTCAGCCAGCCTTGCGGGTTTGCAAGGCGCTTTGAATGCAGGTGGCTACGCAAAGGTGCTGGAAGACGAGCAGGACTGGGTGGAAAGCTCGCTGAACTTTGAATTTTCCAATGCGCAGCGTGTGCTTGCTAACCTGCCAAAACCACTTCAGGACACTGGCAAAGAGCCAGAGGTGCGCGAGCAACTGCGTTATCTCATCACCATTATCGATGGCATCAAGGTGGTGATGGCAGAAGACCTTGCTGGCTATGTCGGCCTTGCAGGAGGCTTTAATGCGCTTGATGGCGACTAAGCCCCTTGCTCTGAGCAGACGGCAGTTTCTAACAGGTCTGGCAGCCTCCGGCATCGCTTTGAGCACAAGCAACACGCTGGCTTTTGCCAATGGCCTGCCTTTTGCGGAGGCCGAAGACCTGCAACTGTTCGCCAGCGCACTACGCACACCAACGGGCAGCTACGCTCTGGCGGTGTTCAGCGAAGATGGCGAAATCCTTTATCAAACGCCCCTGCCAGACCGTGGTCATGCCATTTCCTTTGACCGCAACACCATGCGCCTGCTCTCCTTCGCACGCCGCCCCGAGACCTTCGCCGTGCTTGCAGACCTGACCGGTGCGCGAGAGCCGGTTGTTTTCACATCTCCTGAAGACCGCCATTTCTATGGCCACGGGGTGTTCTCCCCCGATGGCCGTCTCGCCTATGCGCCGGAAAATGACTTTGCCAACGTGCGCGGTGTCATCGGCGTCTATGATGTTTCCGGCGACCAGCCAAAGCGGATCGGCGAGTTCGAGAGCTATGGCGTTGGTCCGCATGATTTGCTGATGTCTCCTGACGGCTCTCAGCTCGTGGTTGCCAATGGCGGGATTGAAACACACCCGGACATGGGCCGCGAAAAGCTGAATCTGGACACGATGAAGCCGAATGTGACCTTCATTGACACCGCAACAGGTGATTTGCTTGCTAAGCAGGCCCTGGGTTCTGATTTGCACCAGCTCTCCCTGCGCCACATGAGCTTTGATGGCAATGGTGATGTGTGGGTTGGCGGGCAGTTTCAGGGTGCGAAGGATGCAACGCCTCCGCTGATGGTGCATCTGGGGCTTGATAAGGCCGCTACAGCTCTGGAGATGCCTCTGGAGCTTACCAAGGGCCTGCAGAACTATGTTGGCAGCGTGGAGATGAACCGCTCCGGCGACGTGATTGCAGCCTCCTGCCCGCGTGGCGGTAAAATCCTGTACTGGGATGTGGCGCAGCGGTCCTTCATCGGTTTCCACCAGGTTGCAGATGGCTGTGGTGTGGCTCCGCTGGACGAGGAAAGCTTTGCGATTACTGACGGAAACGGTGCCATCAGCTTTAGTGGAACCGAGGATGGTGTGGCCCAGATTATCAGCCAGAGCGCTGGCGTCAGCTGGGATAACCACCTGACACCACTGGGTATCTTGCGGGAGGGTTAGGCTCTCCCCGCGCCTTTCCACATTTTCGAGGGTTGTTGTAATTGGCGCATTGCAGCGCGGCTTAGGATCGGGTAAAGACTACAACACCTCAAGGGCACCTACGCCCGACACAGGCACCCGTAGCTCAGTTGGATAGAGCGCTGCCCTCCGAAGGCAGAGGCCATAGGTTCGAATCCTATCGGGTGCACCATATTTTTCAATGATTTAGATAGACTTGCGTGACTGTGGATTTCATCAAAGGAACCACATAGTAACCACGCACAGGTAGCTCATGTGATTTAGTAACTCACCAAATAGGATCAATCGTCCTCTAAATTTTTGGTAGGTTGAGACCAGCCGCCTTCGGGCGGTTTACGATATTCTTCATCTTGTTGAACTCAGTTCCATAAGATTTTTTTATGCCCACGCTATGAGCAAACTCCTTACCCGTCACATGTTCTAGCTCTTCAGCATACTTAAGTGACTGAAGATGTATCTCCGCAGCTCTGCCTCCTTCAGGAGCCGCATCAATGGCTTGCCGGATTGTGTTAAAGATCTTGGATTTATCAGCCATATCTAATGCCTCAACATTCCATTGATGAAAACGAATAGGACACTCTGAAAGAATGATAAATTTCATTCTCAGAGCATCATAACGTTTCATTTTGCAACTAACTGCAAAATACTCATCCGAATTAAAGCCTAGATTTCTCTACGATGAACCGTTTCAATAAAGCAGAGGCTTATCGGCGCCTCAAATCACAAAATTTGCGTATTTATACTCTGGTCTGGACGGTAACAATTAAATCGAAGCTGAGTGGAATTCATTTATATTCAGAATTCATATGTCCCTTGTCCTGAGAGGCTTCTCAGGATGTTGTAGTGCGCGTCTAATATGTTAATGGAAAGTTAAATCTTGATTTAAAGTCATTTCGTTTATTAGGGGGCAAACATGCTGGAGATCACTCAAGAGGCACGCGCTGAAGAGACAGATTGCGGCGTTTCATTCCAAGTGACAATCTCTAGCGTCGTAAATTATGCGAGTTGGCAGAACTCGGTTCCCCTCCTCTCCATGGTTGAACTGCATAACTCAGCAGAACACGCTCAGAACAATCTTACGCTAGAGCTAAGCTTCACTCCGTCATTCGCAAAGGCCAAGAGCTGGAAGATTGATCGCTTACCTGCAGACGAGACACTCAGCCTTTCAAATCTTGAGGTGACTTTAGACCCAGATTACCTGCAAGGACTGGATGAGGCGGAAAAAGGTGTCGCAGTTTTCCATCTGCGCAATGCTGAAGGGGAACTTGTCGCCGAGCACAGAAAAGAATTGCGGTTATTAGCTCGCGACGAATGGGGCGGCTTTGCAGGCATGGCAAGCATTGCAGCTGCGTTTGTCATGCCAAACGATCCTGCTATCGCTCAGGTTCAGCGAGATGCCGGGGAAGTTCTCGTAAAATATGGATACTCGCCCGCCCTGGACGGATACCAAAGCAAAGACCCGAAAAGAGTTTACATGCTGGGTGCTGCGCTCTGGTCTGCTGTGGCTGGTATGGGCTTAATGTATGCAGAGCCGCCCAAAAGTTTTGAAGTTCACGGACAGAAAGTTCGGCGTCCTTCTACTATTCGAGAACAGGGGCTTGCCACTTGCTTTGACAGCACACTCTTTTTTGCATCTGCCTTAGAAGCCATTGGCTTAAATCCTGTCGTTCTCATCATCGAGGGGCATAGTTATTGCGGTTTCTGGCTGAGAGAGACAACACTTCCGTCCCTTATTGAACAAGATCCGACTGAGATCAGAAAAGCGCTTGCTGCACGCGAACTTATTGTGTTCGAAACAACAGGTATTACCCGCCGTCCGGCAGACCAGTTTGATAAAGCGATTGCGATTGCTAAAAGTTACACGAACGAAGAAAACGAAGCGGGTTTTATTGGCGCGATTGATATAGCACGCGCCAGAGCTTCTCAAATTCGTCCTATGGCGTCACACCAAGCTGCATCTTCAGAAAACCACGCTGAAGCGCCAGAGTTTGAGGCGACTACTCTACCTCTGCCTAAAGCACCTAGCTTTGATGCGCTCCCTACGGATGAAGCTGAAGAATCTCCACGTACTCCAAAGGATCGAATCGCACGCTGGCAGAATAAACTGCTTGATCTGTCGTTGAGAAACCGGCTTTTGAATTTTAAGTCCACCAAACAAACAGTTCCATTTTTGTGCACAGACGTTCCGCTTCTGGAGGATCGCCTCGCTGAGCGGAAGAAAATTCGGGTTATTTCGCTGCCAGAAGAGAACCCTCATGGGGAGCGCGATGAAGATCTGCATCTCAAAAAGACCGGGCAAGATCTGGATGAAGAGTTTGCAGCTCAAGCAATTGCAAGAAACGAGCTTCCTTCCACTTTAGAGAAACGAGAGCTGGATAAGCGGCTGACAGAGCTTTTCAGGCGCGCAAAGAACGATCTGAACGAGGGCGGCTCCAACACCTTGTTCCTTGCAGTCGGCTTCCTGCGTTGGAAGAAGTCAGCTGATGACGAAAAGGCCTACAAAGCTCCGCTCCTGCTTATCCCAGTGAAGCTCACACGTAAGAGCGCTGCATCTCGCTTCAATTTGGAGCACCATGAAGACGAAGTGCGTTTTAACGCAACTCTGATGGAGTTTCTCAAGAAGGATTACAATCTTTCTCTTCCACCATTCGACGCAAAACTGCCAACTGATGAGAGTGGCATTGACGTTCCTTACGTATTTGAGATGGTTCGAAAAGCGGTACGTGACGTGCCGGGCTTTGAAGTTGTTGATGAGACGGCCCTCTCAACCTTCTCTTTTGCCAAGTTCCTTATGTGGAAGGACCTCGTTGAGCGTACTGATGATCTGCGTAAGAACCGGGTCGTAAGGCACTTAATTGATAACCCAGACAAGGCATTTGAACCGGGTGTTTCAACGGCTTTTCCATCTGAGCGCGATATCGATGTAAAATACGACCCGAAAGACATCATCACTCCGCTCCCTGCGGACTCATCTCAACTAAGCGCTGTCATGGCTGCGGTGGAAGGTCAGGATTTCATCCTTGTCGGCCCTCCCGGTACTGGCAAAAGCCAAACCATCACAAACATGATCGCTCAATGCTTGGCTAACAACAAAAGTGTTTTGTTTGTCGCTGAAAAGACTGCTGCACTGGACGTTGTTTATCGTCGCTTGCGAGAACATGGGTTAGGCGAGTTCTGCTTAGAGCTGCATTCAAACAAAGCTGAACGAAAGCAGTTTTTGGAGCAACTTAAGACTTCGTGGGAGCAAGGTTCAAAGCCAGACACTGGCGAATGGGTGCGCATCAACGAGCAGCTCAAAGTTCGCCGAGATCACCTCAACGATTATATTACTGCCCTTCACACGCCTTCAGCATGCGGACTTACTGTATTTGATGCTCTGGGGTTGGCTGTAAAACATGCCAATGAATACGTTCCTAAGCTCAACTGGGACAACAACAGGACCATTGGAAAGGAAACGCTTGCACAGCTGCAGGACACCGTAAGCGAAATCGCTAGCGTGCACCGCGAAGTGCAACCAATCCCTGCTCTTAATCTTATTAAGCACCAAGATTGGTCTGTACGCTGGCAAAATGACTTACTGGATGTAATCTCAGAAACTTCGAATGTGACATCCAAATTTCTGGAGCAGTTAGACGCCTTCAACCAACTTGTTGATTTCAAGACAACGGCACAACTTAGTCTGCAGGATATAGAAGATATTTGCTCATTTTCAGAGCTCGTTCTGTCAACTCAGGACACTCAGTTGCGTGTCGTGTTCGAAGAGCATTTTGATGAAATCAAGACATCGGCATCCAAATTTGTCCATCAATTAGATACCTTCAACCAACTTGTTGATTTCAAAGCAAGTGACACCCTCATCTTGCAGAAAATTGAAGAAATTTGTTCGCTGGCTGAGCTAATTCAATCTACTCAGAGCATGAAATTGGATAGGGTATCTGAGGAGCGCTTCGACGAACTCAAAACGTCTGTATCCAGCTTTCTCCATCAATTGATTGCCTTCAATCGTCTTGCTAATTTCAAAGCAAACGGCACCCACAGCTTGCAGGATATTGAGGAAATTTGCTCGCTGGCTGAGCTAATTCAATCAACTCAGAAAACACAGTTAGGTGTGGTGTTTGAAGAGCGATTTGATGAGATCAAAGCATCTGTATCCAATTTTCTCCATCAGTTGGATTACTTCAATCAGCTTACTGATTTCAAAGCAAGTGACACTCTCGGGCTGCAGGATATTGAGGAAATTTGCTCGCTGGCTGAGCTAATTCAGTCAACTCAAGAAACGCAGCTAGGTGTTGTATTTGAAGAGCGATTTGATGACATTAAATCGTCTGCTCAAAAGTTAGAAAAAGACATAATCCAATTTAAGAAAGCAGAAACACAACTAAATGCGTCGTATGATGAAGCAACAATCCTGCGATTACCAATGGATTCATTGGATCACAATTGGCGTGAAGCTTGTTCAAAAATGTGGCCGTTTTCTGCCTTTGCAAAAGGCAAAATTAGAAAACTGTTACAGACCTACACGCAAAGTGGCACCGCAAGTCCCGAAACCGAAATTTCTCAGCTGCGAGAGATGCAAGATGCGTTGAACTCGATTCAAGAGCAAACTGATCAGCGCTTTTATCCTAAATGGGACGGAACACAGACAGAAACTGAAAAGCTGCGCTCTTACTTTGATTTAGCTGAGAAAGTCAAAGCTGTTCTCGCTCACATCAATCATCATAGTAATGCTACGATCTTCAAGAACGAGCAATTCCGATCTTGCTTAGAAAATGGAGAAGTTGGTCATCCATTACGATTGCAATCCCAAAAGCTACTCGAAGCAAAAGATCATTTTCACGTTAAATTTGCCCAACTCTGCGAGTTTACAAATTCACTCAGAAACCAAGGTGATAGGCGCTCCCTACCTAAATGGGAAGCTGCACAAGCAGATATCGACCAACTCCGCTCTTACTTAGGCTTGGCTTACGAAAGCACAAAGGCCATCCGACATATCAATCACCTTAGCAACGCAACAGTCTTCAAAAACGAAGAACTCCGCTCCAGCCTGTCTGAGGGAAGAGCTGATGATCCACTACGCTTGCAGGCAGCAAAGTTGATTGGAGCTGCAAAGCTCTTCCGAGATGGATTGGGCCGTTTTTGCCGCGCAGCAGGTTCTAGCAAAGATCATTTTGAAGGGACTGCAATCTTACACAGATTGCAGGATGATCTCCAAGTCTTAACCGACAATTCAAAGCAACTTCAAGTCTGGACCGAATGGCAGAAAGTCAAAACAACTGCTGAAAATCAAAACCTTACGCCATTCATTGAAGCTGCTGAGAACCAACTCATCCCTCATGAGGACTTAGAAAAGCGTTTTACTGTCGCCTTCGCAAACTGGTGGCTTCCTGAAGCGATTGATAACACTCCTGTTCTTCGCAGCTTCAAGCGCTTCAAGCATGAGGAAATGTTACAGCAATTCCGAAAGCTTGATGATCAAGTGCGGGCTACTGCGGCATACAAAGTGCAATCTGCCCTAAACCATAAGCTGCCTTCACAGCATGCCGTTCCAAAAAGCTCCGAACTTGGAACGCTTCGCCACCAAATGAACCTGAAGCGGCCAAGCAAGTCTATTCGTGACGTTATTTCGGCAATGCCTGGAACATTTAGTAAGCTGGCTCCCTGCCTTCTAATGTCTCCTCTGTCAATTTCGCAGTATCTTCCTGCGGGCCAATCACAGTTTGATGTGGTAATTTTCGATGAGGCTTCCCAGATCACGACTTGGGATGCTGTTGGAGCAATCGCACGTGGTACGCAAACTATCATTGTGGGTGACCCTAAGCAGCTGCCTCCAACCAATTTCTTTGGCCGCTCAGAACAAGATGATGATGAAGAGCTAGAAGCCTACGAGAAGGATCTGGAAAGCATCCTTGAAGAGGCGAAAGCCTCTGGTTTGCCTAACTTACAGCTGAATTGGCACTACCGCAGTCGTCACGAGTCTCTCATCGCATTCTCCAACTGGCACTACTACGATAACAGGTTGATTACATTCCCATCACCTGTCGTGGCAGACCGTGCTGTGAAACTCGTTCACACGCCAGATGCAATCTATGACCGAGGCAAGAGCAGAACTAATAAGCTAGAAGCCCAAAACATCGTCAAAGAAGCTGTTAAACGCCTGCGTAAGTGGATTGATCTGCCGGAAGAAGATCGTCCTACACTTGGTGTAATAACCTTCAACCAACAGCAACAAAGTTTGATTCAGGACTTGTTTGACGCTGAGTTGCGTAATCATCCTGACTTGGAATGGTTCTTTGCTGACGAACGCATTGAACCTGTCATCGTTCGCAACCTTGAAAACGTTCAAGGTGATGAACGCGATGTTATGATGTTCTCGATTACGTTTGCCCCCGACATTGCAGGCAAAATGTCCATGTCGTTTGGTGCGATCAACAAAGATGGCGGTGAACGCAGACTAAACGTTGCAGTAACCCGCGCACGCGAAGAACTACTCATTTTCAGTACAGTTACGGCAGATGCTATTGATACATCTCGGACAAAAGCCCTTGGCGTAAAGCATCTTAAGGAGTTTCTGAGCTTTGCTGAAAAAGGCACAATTGCGCTAGCAGCTTCAGACGATGGTTCTGTGGGAGGCTATGATAGCCCATTCGAAGAAGCTGTCTCCGAAGCACTCCAGATGCGAGGCTGGACAATTGTTCCGCAAGTCGGGGTGTCAGGCTTCAGAGTCGATTTAGGCATTGTACACCCAGATAAACCGGGAGCGTTTATTGCCGGTGTAGAATGCGATGGAGCAACATACCATAGTTCAGCAACCGCACGGGATCGCGATAAAGTACGCGAGCAGGTACTGCGCAATCTCGGTTGGGAAATCCTTCGTATTTGGTCTCCTGATTGGTGGTACGACTCTCAACATGTAGCAGACGAGATTCACCACAAACTGCGAGATCTGTTAGTCGATAGCCGCGCCGCAGATAAATTGAAGGCAGAGCAAGCAGCAGAGGCTGAAAAGCTTGAAGAAGAGCGCTTGGCTTTTGAAGCTCAACTTGATGAAAGCATTCCGGACACCTCTCTTGAAGAGGTCAAGGAAACGACACAGGTTGATAGGATTGAGCCACTACAGAGCACTCCATTGCACGGCAATCACTCTGTAACTTCAGCATCAAATGCACCTTCACCAACATCAAAGCCGTATGAGTGGACAGACCTTTCTGGCCTTGCGCCGGATCCAGACAAATTTCATGACGCTGACTATGCTCCAACACTGTTGGAGATGATCAGAAAAATTGTATCGGATGAAGGACCAATCAAAGATACAGCATTGGCGCAGCGCATTACCAAAGCACATGGTTGGAGTAGAACTGGTGCTGTGTTGCGGCGTGAAATTGAGAAGCACTTTGCGAACTTTGACCTTCACGAGGAAACATCAGGTACCTTCGTTTGGGAAAAAGATAGCAAAACGCAACTCATCGGCTTCAGGCCAGCAGTGAACAAAGATTACAGGCGTTCTGTAACGGATATTCCAATTGCTGAAATCGCTGGTCTCATTGATGAGCAGCCGCACTTGCTTAGCGAAGAGGACCCAGTTAATGCCATCGCCCGAACAATGGGTTATGACCGCGTCGCTGCAGCCATTAGGGCAAGAGTAGCCGAAGCAATCGAGTACTTTCGAGCACACTCTGGGTAACTAAGCACAAGAGATCAAATCAATGGGCGGATCTATTCCTGCCCATTGAAAACCAAACTACGTTTGATTTGATTGCCAATTATGTGCTTGCGCGCCTTTTTGCAAAAGGAATGCAACACGACGCGCAATTTCAAGCTCTGACATCTTCTTTCCATGAATATCAAGCCCGGTTACTTATGCTTGCAGGACACCCCCGTCCTTGCCAGTGACTTCGCTTTTTATCTTTTGACCATAGCGAGAAGGGAAATGCTTCTCTGCAATCCACTGCGCGTTTGTATGCGCAAGCGCGAACGTTGAACGTTTTCTGCATTGAAAACCGCTGTGGTTTCACTTCGATTGATGCGCTCCATCCAGTCATTGCGAGCATCATCCGCAATCTCCAACATCTCATCAACAAGGCTGTTAGCAGCAAAACGGCGAGCTGCCTCATAGGCCTGCCTAAATTCTGGATAGCTTTTAAGGCAAATATATCTCCTAATTCCGCTCTACAAAGTTTGTTAAGTCAAACCGGCTGCTGGATTTTTTGTTTTGTGAACTCGGAGAGGCGATTCACGAAGGTTCCCAGGTCTTGTTGGAGAGTGATGAAGTTTGGGTATTTTTCGAGTGTTACTTCGCTCATGTAGAGGCCGCGGCTGACTTCGATCTGGAGGGAGTGCCAGCCTTGTTGGGGGCGGCCTGTGTGAATGACCAGTTCTGCGCCTTTGTAGGGATCATTGATCTTCACTTCATAGCCAAGGTTTGTGAGGATTTCCCAAGCTGTGTAGATGTATTCGCGGTCGCAGGTAGTGCCATCCCGATCGCTGAGGGTGATATCTGGCCGCTTTTCGCCTGCTCCAGTTTCGTGCATGACGGTGGAGACCGCCTGCATGCTGTGGCAGTCCAGATGATAGGCCACACCGAAGCGGGCGTGGGCATGTTCCATGAGGCGGGTGAGTGCATCGTAGTAGGGCGCGTAATAGGCATCTATGCGGTTCTCGATCTCCGCAACGCTCAGTTCACGGTCATAAAGCGGACCGCTGGTGGGTGGGGCTTCTGTCCAGATGAGGCCTTTGCCGAGGTCACTGCGGAAATCGGGCTTTGCTGCTCGTGTCCAGCCTTTGATAGTGGCCGGATCAATGTTGTCTGCGCGGCGGTTTGGGTCGATGTAGATGCGAGGAAAGAGCGCCTCGAGGTAGGTTCCGCCAGTTTCAGCCGCCTTTTCAAAGAGTTCGTGGACGTATCTGTCCTCTGCACATTTGTAGCGGCTGGCGGGTACGCAAGGGCGGAAGTCCGCCGGGTAGATCTCTCCTGAATGAGGAGAGTCCACCACCAGCGGGTTGGTCAGTTCTGCGGGTCGATGGATGTTCAGCACGTTTTCGATGGATTGGGGCAATGTGTTTCTCTCAAATATTTTTGGTTTAACTAGGCATCATTGAGGTGACAGGCAGAGACATGACCGGGAGCAATTTCCCTCAGGGTTGGCTGCTGCTCTGTGCACCGTTTGGTGGCAAATGGACATCGCGGATGGAAATGACATCCGCTTGGTGGGGCCAGTGGTGACGGGATTTCGCCTTTGATCGGCTCATACACCTGCTTGCGGGCATCAATACGCGGGACTTCGCGCAGTAAGGCCTGTGTGTAGGGGTGGTTTGGTCTGGCAAATAACTCATCAGTTTTCGCGATCTCAACTACGCGGCCCAGATACATGATCACCACACGGTCGGAGAGGTGCTCCACCACGCCAAGGTCATGACTGATGAACAGATAGGTGAGGCCGAGTTGTGCCCGCAAGTCCATGAAAAGATTGATGACCTGCGCCTGAATGGACACATCAAGCGCTGCAATGGACTCATCACAGACAAGAAATTCCGGGTTAACTGCTAAAGCGCGGGCGATGCCGATACGTTGGCGCTGTCCGCCGGAGAATTGATGCGGATAACGGGTTTTGAAATCCGGATCCAAGCCGACGCGGAGAAGCATCTGGTCTACATAGTCTGAGAGGTCTGCCTTTGAAACTAGGCCATGGACACGGGGCGCTTCGCCGATGATATCACTCACCCGTTTGCGTGGATTGAGGGAGGACATAGGGTCCTGAAAGATCATCTGCACCTTCAGTTGAGCATTTTTAGCATCCGCACCGGAGAGCTGTTTGACGTTGTCTCCATGGAACTGAACGGTGCCGTTGCTGGCCTCATGGATGCCTGCCACGACGCGGCCCAACGTGGATTTTCCGCAGCCGCTTTCGCCAACAAGACCAACCACTTCGCCCGGTGCAATGCTGAGCGAGACGTCATCAACGGCGTGGACCACCTGCTCTTTGAGGTTGGAGCCGAAGAAGCGGAGTGTTTTTTCAGCAAGGTCCAGTTTTTTGGTGAAGCGCTTGGAAACGCCTTGCAGCTCAATGACCGGAGTTTCCAGAAGTGTCATGCCATTTCCTCCTGCTTTACAGGATGGAAGCAACGGACTTGCCTTTCCTCTCCTAACTGCGTGATTTCTGGCGTAGCAACCAGACAGTCACTCTGCTTTGCCGAGCAACGACTTGAAAAGGCGCAGCCAGCGGGAAGGTTGAGCAAAGATGGTGTCATACCTGGAATCTGGTAGAGCTTGGCGCCGCGTTTGTTGCGGCTTGGGACGGATTCAATGAGGCCCTTGGTGTAGGGGTGCAGTGGTGCGTCCAGTACTTCATCAATGCTGCCCTGCTCTACAATGCGCCCAGCATACATCACCGCGATCCTATCTGCCAAACCGCTGATGACAGCCAGATCATGCGTGATCCAGATGAGGGACATGCCGGTCTCTGAGCACAGCTTGCGGACCTCGTAGAGGATCTGTGCCTGAATGGTGACGTCCAGCGCTGTTGTTGGTTCATCTGCAATGATCAAGTCCGGCTCGTGCAACAATGCGATGGCAATGGCAACACGTTGGCGCATGCCGCCTGAGAACTGGTGCGGGTAGGACGCGAGGCGTTCATCCGGAGAAGCGATACCAACGCGGACCAGTGCTTCACGGCAACGCTGTCGTGCGGATTGTTTTGAGATGTCCTCGTGGGCCTGAATGGCCTCAATCATCTGCGTATCGATGCGCAGAACAGGGTTGAGGGTCATCATGGGGTCCTGAAAGATCATGGCGATCTTCTTGCCCCGCAGCTCGCGCCACTGCTTTTCGTTTTTTCTGGCGAGATCATCCCCATTGAGGAGGATTGAGCCGCCGACCACTCTGCCCGGCTCATCCACCAGACCGATCAACGAGAAGCCCGTCACGGTTTTGCCGGAGCCACTCTCACCAACGAGACCCAGGATTTCACCGGGTTTGACGGAGAAGCTGACATCATCAACGGCTTTGACAACACCTGCCTTGGTGAAGAAGTGGGTTTTGAGGTTTTTGACTGTGAGTGTGTTTGGCGTGTTCATATTGTCCTCACTTCCTCAGGCGCGGGTTGAGGACATCACGCAGCTGATCGCCCACCAGATTGATTGAAACCACAGTGATGAGCAGGGCTATGCCGGGGAAGATTGAGATCCAGTATTTGCCACTGATCACATACTCAAAGCCATTGGCGATGAGCAGGCCGAGGGAAGGCTCTGTTTGTGGCAGGCCAACGCCGAGGAACGACAGGGTTGCTTCCAGCGCAATGGCGTGGGCGGTCTGAACCGTTCCAACCACAATGAGTGGCGGCAGGCAATTTGGCATGATGTGTAGGAAGAGCACGCGGGCATGACTGAGGCCAAGGCAGGTGACGGCTTCCACGTACTCCTTCCCACGTTCAACAAGGGCTGTTCCCCTCACTGTTCGGGCGTAGTAGGCCCATTGCGCTACGACGAGGGCGAGGATGATTTTGTCGACGCCTTTGCCCATCAGCGCCAGCAACATCAAGGCAACCAGAGAGGCTGGGAAGGAGAGCTGCAGGTCCACAATGCGCATGATGAAGGTTTCTGTGCGACCTCCAACATAAGCTGCGATCAGGCCGACGGACATGCCGATGACAAGAGCGATGATGCCACTTGTCACCCCGACGGAGAGCGAGATGCGCAGGCCGTAGAGGATTGCAGAGAACAGATCGCGCCCTGCCCCATCTGTGCCAAGCCAGAAGGTGTATCCGTCAAAGCTTTGCTCCCCCGGCTCCATGCGGGCATCCAGCACGCTGACTTGCGCCAGGTCGTAAGGGTTTTGCGGGGTGATCCATGGGGCGAACAGTGCTGCCATGATGATTGTGAACAGCAGGAGCGCAGCGGCGACAGCGACTTTGCTCTCCACAAACTCCGAGAGAAAGCGGCTCATAGGAGTATCGCCAGAGAAAAGCTGCTTTCGCGGTGGTTTGAGGCTTGTTTCGATGGTCATGAGATGCCCCTTAGTTCGCCGCATCCTGAAGCCGCACGCGCGGGTCCAAAATGGAATAAAGGATGTCAACAATCAGGTTGATGACGACGAAGAGCACCACGATAATCATCAGGTAGGCCACGATGATCGGGCGATCGAGCTGCTGAATGGCATCAATGAGCAGTTTGCCCATGCCGGGCCATGCGAAGATTGTTTCCGTCACGACTGAAAAGGCGATGAGTGAACCAAACTCCAAGCCGAGGACCGTGACCACGGGGATCATGATGTTCTTGAACAGGTGCACCATGACAATACGGCTGGAGGACAGGCCTTTGGCGCGGGCGAACTTGATGAAGTCCATATGCATGACCTCCCTCACCCCTGCCCTTGTCAGGCGGATCACCAGCGAGATTTTTAAGAGCGCGAGATTGAGTGCCGGGAGAACAATGTGAGAGAAGCCATCTGCGGTGAGGAACGAGACCTGCATGCCGAGCACCGAGACGGTGTCTCCACGCCCTGTGGCGGGCACCCAGTCGAGCATCACGGCGAAGAGCATAATCATCATGATGCCAACCCAAAATGTGGGCAGTGAAAAGCCCAGAATCGAGCCGCTCATGATGAGACGCGAGGAGATGGCGTTGGGGCGCAGACCCGCGTAAAGACCTAGCGGAATGCCAATGACAATCGCCATGAGGAGCGCCATGAAGGCGAGTTCCAGCGTGGCAGGCATCCGCTCCACAATGAGCTTGAGCGCTGACTCACCAAAGATAAAGGAGGTGCCCAGATCTCCTTTGAAGGCGTTGCTGACGAAGACCGTATATTGCTGCCACACAGGCTTATCGAGGCCGAAGTCGCGGATGACGCGCTCAATTTCGGCCTGATCCGCATCCGGTGCGACCAGCATATCGATGGGATCTCCCACCACATTCACGCCAAAGAACACAATGACGGACATAGCAATCATGACTATGCCACTTTGCATCAGGCGTCTGAGAACGAAGACAGACATGTCTTTAAATCTTTCGCAGGTAAAGCCAACCCATTGAAATAATTGAGGTGAGTTTTGGCCTTAGAAAAGAAAAAGACCGGCATAAGCGCTATGCCGGTCTTTTGTTTGCATGCGATTACTCAGCGGATACGCCCCAGGACAGGGTGTATTCATCCGTGCGAGGCAGGTACTCAAGGCCCTTGCGGGTCGCCCACGTATTCACCTGATAATGCAGCGGAATGATCGCCTGATCGTTGATGGCGATCTCGGTTGCTTTTGCGAGCAGATCCTGACGCTTTTCATCATCGACAGTTGCCAGAGCTTCTTCAATCATGGCGTCCACTTCAGCATTGGAGTAGCGGCCACGGTTGGAAGAGCCGAACCCCTGGCTCTTGTCGTAGGTATGGATGAGAGAGCGCAGTGGTGAGGATGCTTCGCCAGAACCAGCGCCCCACCCCACGAGAACCATTGAGAACTCAGGCGTGTTGTTTGGACCACCACGAGATGCGCGTTTGAAGTAGACAGACCGCGGCATGGTCTCCACATCGGTTTTGATTCCAACGCGGTTGAGCATCTGTGCGATGGCTTCCACGATCTTTGCATCGTTGATGTAACGGTCATTCGGACCGTGGATCCGCAGCTCGAAGCCATCACCAACACCGGCAGCTGCCAGCAGCTCTTTCGCGCCCTTTGCGTCGTATTCAACCGGCTTCAGGTTTTCGCTGACCCCAAAGAAGCCATCTGGCAGAAGCTGGCCTGCTTTGACGGCGACACCTTCCATCACACGTTCAACAATCAGATCGCGGCTGATGGCCTTGGAGATCGCTTCACGAACACGCTGATCCTTCAGCGGGTTTTTGATGGCCCCGCCGCCCATGGCTTTCACGAATGGGCTGTCATCGCGGTCATGATCCAGATGCAAGTAGATGACGCGGTTGGATGGGCCCTGCCACAAGGAGACTTTGTCGTTGCTGCTCAGCACTTCAATGTCTGTTGTTGGGACGCCGTTAATCAGATCAACATCACCCGCCAACAAAGCAGCCACACGAGATGGGCCGGATTTGATTGGCTTGAAGGTTACCTTGTCCCATTTCGGCTTTGCGCCCCAGTAATCAGGGTTTGCTTCCAAAACAATGCGATCACCCGGCACGTACTCAGCATATTTGTATGGGCCGGAGCCAACGGTTGCTTTGCCGGAGTTGTACATCTCGGTTGTTGCATCCGTTCCGGCTTCTACAGAGATGATACTGACGGTTGAAATGTCATTAGGAACAAGCGGATAAGGCTTTTCAGTCACGATATGGACTGTGTAGTCATCAATCTTTTTGACCGTTTTGCCTTTGGTGTATGTGGCAAAGCTGGATGGTGAGTTTGGCACATTTGGTGCGCGCTCAAATGAGAACACCACATCATCCGCATTAAACGGATTACCATCATGGAACACCACGCCCTCACGCAGTTTCAGTTCCCATGTGGTGGCGTTAATTGGCTTCCAGCTGGTTGCGAGGCCAGGCTGCAGCTGTTGTTTTTCGTTTTGGTGAATAAGCCGGTCAAACATATGATAGGCAATCATATTGTTCGGACCCAGATTATGGTAGTGCGGGTCAATGGCGCTTGGCTCTGAAGACAAGCCGATTGTCAGGTCTTCAGCAGACGCTATTCCACCCATAAGCAACATGGCACTTGCTGTTCCAGCAAGCCATTTGTGCAGCTTAATCATTGCTGCTCCCCCCTCAAAATTTTCGTTCCCTCTGGCGATTAAAATTCATTCGCCCAGTAACAATGCCGCTGCTTCTTTATATGAGTGTGCTTCTGCCAAAACGGGCAAATCACCGGTAGAGCTTCGCGGTTGACTTAAACCGTAGTATGTGTTTTCAACATTGTCATTCAAAATTTTATAATCAAAACGCATAGAACTATGTCAGATACCCCTACACGCCCCCGTCTCAGCCTTCGAGAGTTTGAAGTTTTACGCGCTGTCATCAGCGTTCGGAAAACAACTGCCGCCGCTGCACGCCTTGGTATTTCGCAGCCTGCGGTGAGCCGCGCGATCAAGCACCTTGAGGAACGTCTTGGTAAAACGCTGTTTAATCGGGAAAGTGGTCGGCTTGTGCCAACCTCTGATGCTTTGGCACTGAATGAGAAGCTTGAGCCGGTTTTCGAGATGCTGGCGGGGATTGAGAACGAGACATTCGTTTCTCAGCACAGCAGCAAGCCGCTGCGCCTTGCAGCGCCGCCAACAATCTCACACCGCTTTTTGCTGGGCGTGATGGCGGCGTTCATCAAGGCTTATCCAGGGCAAAAGGTTGAACTGGAGATTGGTACATCCTCTGACGTTCGCAATCATGTAGCGGAAGGGCATGCCGATCTGGGGATCACTGACGGGCTTTCCAAGCACGCTGGATTAACGCTGGAACCGCTGCGTTCTGCCATTGCGCATGCGGTTTTGCATCGGGACCATCCCCTTGCCAGCAAAGCGTTTATTGAGCCCGAAGACTTCGACGGGCAGGACTTCGTCGCCCTCACCCGCCGGTTTCCCGTGCGGGCGATTTTGGAGCGCATGTTTGCGGAACGGGGAATTCGGCCTAATATTGTTGCCGAATCTTCTACCGCCGTCTCCGTGAGTGAGCTGGTGCATGCAGGTGTTGGTGTCAGCGTCCTCAACCCGTTTCCCGTGGCGCGAAACCATCCAGAAACGCTGGTTTTTCTGCCGTTTAAGCCGCGTATCTCCTACCTCAACGCCTTCATATTGCCTGCAACGACACCGAGCACTCCGATCGCCAGAAAATTCATTGAATTTACGCGCGCCTTTGAGATTGAGGACCCATATTCAACACCAGCCTAGATGCGTTTTGAGGCTGGTGTGACCTATACTTTTCAAGGACCATTGCCATGATTATTGAAAGTACAGCTTACCCTATCGAAATCGATTTTCCCGATATCCTGCCCTATAAAGTCGGCAATACCGGAGTGGATTGGATCACTACGTTCGATTCCGGCACTGCTGGCCCGCATGTGATGATTTCTGCGCTGGTGCATGGCAATGAGCCGTGCGGCGCTGTTGCTTTGGACTGGCTGTTTAAGCAGGAAGTTCGCCCTGTGCGCGGCAAGCTGAGCTTCGCTTTTATGAATGTGGCGGCTTACAACTCGTTTGACCGGAATGACCCAACCGCTTCGCGTTATCTGGATCAGGATTTCAATCGTGTTTGGCAAAATTGTTCGCTGAATGGCCCGGAAGTGACGCGCGAGCTGGAACGAGCTCGCGAAGTGCGGCCTGTTGTCGATACAGTAGATTACCTGCTGGATTTGCATAGCATGCAGCACAAGAACCCGCCGCTTATGCTGGCTGGGGATCAGGAGAAAGGCCGTGCGTTAGCCAAGCAAGTGGCTGATCCTGAGTGGATTATCTGCGATTCCGGCCATGAAGAAGGCAAGCGGCTGCGTGATTATGATGGGTTTGGCGAGCCGGCCAGTCCAAAGGCCGCTCTTTTGCTGGAAGCCGGGCAACATTGGGAAGCTGCGGCTGGGCCTCGTGCTATAGCGGCGTGTATTCGTTTCCTGCGTGCAACAGAGTGTGTGCCTGCTGATTTTAGTGAGGTGTTTCTTGCAGAGCAGCCGCCGCTGGTTCCACAAAAAACAATAGAAATCGTGGCACCTGTTACGGTTCAGCATAAAGATTTCCGTTTCAGCGATGATTACCTTGGGATGGAGGTCATTGCCGAGAAAGGAACTGTGATTGCGACGGATGGAGACACGCCAGTCACAACACCGCATGACAACTGCGTGCTGATTATGCCAAGTCGTCGATTGCTGGTTGGGAAGACTGCCGTACGACTTGGGAAGCTGTTGGATTAAGAGCGCTTTGGGGCTGGGAATCTGGTTCCCAGCCACGCAATTTAAGCGCTTAACTCTGCGGTTTCAGAGCAGATATTCTTCAAGCTTTCCCATTGCCATTCACTGAGAACGGGCGTTTTCTTTGCCTCTGGGTCGGCAAGCTCATTCAGCGTATCCACGCGCTCTTGTGTTGGCGGATGGCTGGAGAGGAAGCCCAGAGCCTGTGTGAGAGCATTGGCTTCACTGTGCTCTGCTGCGATCTTTTCAAGGAAGCTCGCGAGCCCGGTAGAATCTACGCCTGCGTTTTCCAGCATCTGAACAGCGAAAAGGTCGGCTTCACGCTCCATGTCTCTGGAGTAAGAGCTGTCGAGCATAGACTCCCCAACACTGGCAACGATACTGCCGCCGGTGAAGTCTCCGATGAACATGGAAAAGACAATACCCGTGCCCGCCACGTTGATGAGCTGTTGCATGGAGTGGCGGTGTTTGACATGGCCAAGCTCATGCGCCAGCACGGCGGCCAGTTCATCAGGACTGTCAACCACTTCCAGTGTTTTGGAGAGAATGGTGATCCTACCGCCGGGAAGGGCGAAAGCGTTGGGTATTTTGCTTTCAACCACTGTCATCACCGGGTCAAACGGCAAGTCCATGCCCTTTGTGAGGCGCTTTGCCATCTGCTCCAAGGCAGCCTGACCCGTTGAGGCCTTACAGATTTTCTCTTCACTCAAAGCCGGGATCAGTGTTTCTTCAACGCTCTTGCCAAGTTCCGCTTCCCAGGACTTCGGCACGTTGTGAACCGCGTATTTGGAGAACGCAGGTAAAAAGTAAATCAGCGCAAGCGCAATCAGGGCGATGGATGCCAAGCTGCCAAACACGATTTTCTTTGTGTTTTCGCGCTTTGGAAGGCCCGCTACCAAACGAATTTTGCGCTCAACGGATTGCGCGGTCTCTGTATTCGTAATTTTGACGTAAGCGGTGCTTGTTGGCTTGTTCAGCTCTACCACCATGGCGGTTTGAGATGTCCAATCACAGAGCAGCTTTGCCGCGGACCAGCGCGCATATTCCTGATCGCCTGCCAGATCTGTCAGGACCATCTCATCATAGTCAAACCAGATCTGACAGTTGCGTACAGCTGCAGACGTGCCATCAAAGAACTCAGCGTTTCCAAGCAGTAACTTCATGGTCAGATAACTTCAAACCCTGCGTCAAGCGTATCAGCAAGCCCCATGCCAACTGCATTCTCCAAATCACCAGCAGCAATTGCATCCTTTACGCTGTGGGCGTTGATGACCACCATGCTGCTCATCTTCCACTCAAACAACATGACTTGAAGGACCATCATATTGGCAAACAGGAGCACACCGTAATAAAGAGCAAAAACTGGCAGGAAAGCCAGACTGAAAAAGCCACTCTGTGGCTCTAGTTGGACTCCAACTGTTACAGCCAGAAGAGTACCAACTGCACCTACAATTGAGATACCCACGCCAACAATCACACCATGAATAATATAGGCGCCGTAGAACTTGGAAGCTCCGATATAACTCTCGAAGCCGGTATCACCAATCTTTGTGGAGTTGGCCTGAAGACGGAAGATTCTCGCCATGGCAAGAGGCCAGAGGACCATAGACAACAGAACTACGAGCGGTAGGAAGGCGAGGGCTTTACCTTGTGTATACACCGCCGCAATCAAGATAAATGCGACGGGCAATAACGTGATCGCATAAACAGGTATCAACGCATCAAAATAGTTCTTCGCTTTTGCTGAATAACTGAACCGCTGGTTCCCAAAGTAGCTGGCTTCTGCCAGCATTCTGTCCAGTTTTGCCATGCGCCATGGCAGAGCAATGCCGAGGGTGAGGACTGAGAGGATGGTCCAGAAGAGCCATGCGCCCACATAACGCCATGCAGAGCTTTGCATGTGGAAGCGAACTCCGCGCCAGCTTGTGCGGGTTAGCAGGTATCTGCGGCGGCGGAACAAGGCGTAGGGTGTCAGCAGAAAACCAACAACAAACATGATACCGAAACCAACGATTGTTGCAATCGGCCCCATAAACTGGAGGCCAAAACCAAGCGCGTAGAATGGAATTAGGATTGCCAGAGCAATCAGGAAACCAATGAAAAGCTCTTTGCCCGTGCCATGGTAGCGAAGATGATCGCCTTCCAGATGGGTCGCGGACCAAAGAGATCTACGCAGGCCCGTCATGGCCCAGAAACGGTAGATACCCAATGTAGCAACCGTCAAAGTGACCCATGTCATAATGCGTCCGAAGAACGAACCGCCAGAAAAGAGGATATAACTCCGCTTTGGTGAACCCGGATTTTCCTGAGCAATGTCAATAGTCATGGCACGATCCAAAATTTTTAAATAAAAACGTCTTTCTCTGTAATTCTACTCGTCAAATTATGCAAACACTCGAAAGCTGAGTGAGCATTATTCTTCTATAGCAACTCTTCGGCCGTGAATGCCTGAGGATTTCTTAGGTTAACAAAAAACAGGCGCATCTTTGCAGATGCGCCTGTGTAGAATCGATGAATGTTCTGCGTCCTAAACGAAGCAGTCCATGATTTCCTGTTCGCGAATGATACCGACCGGGCGGTCTCCGCGATAAACTGCGATTGGACCAGCGTTGTGGCGCTTCATCTCAATCACTTCGCGGATCATTTGCTTCGCTGCACACTTTGGCATCTCTTCAACGCTCACGATCACATCAGCGCTCATCTGAGAGAGGTCCGTCATGATGTCTTCAGCGTGCAGAACGTTGAGTGGGTTCATGTGCGCGACAAAGGATTCAACGTACTCATCCGCTGGTTTCTTCACGATTTCCTGCGGAGTGCCGATCTGCACCACATGACCACCTTCCATAATGGCGATGCGGTTGCCGATTTTGGCGGCCTCATCAAGATCGTGGCTCACGAACACGATGGTTCTGTGTAGTCTTTCCTGCAGCTCCAGCAGCTCATCCTGCAAACGGCTGCGAATGAGAGGATCGAGCGCAGAGAACGGTTCATCCATCAGCAGGATTGGTGCATCTGTTGCGAAGGCGCGTGCCAGACCAACACGCTGCTGCATACCACCGGAAAGCTCATGCACGTATTTGTCGCCCCAGCCGCCAAGACCAACAAGTTCCAGCTGCTCTTCGACACGTTCCAGACGCTGGGTCTTAGGAATGCCGGAGAGTTCCAGACCGAAGCCAACATTATCTCGCACAGTGCGCCAAGGCAGCAGGCCGAACTGCTGGAATACCATGGCAACACGTTCGCGGCGCAGTTTACGCAGGCGCGAGGTAGAGCAGGTGGTTGGGTTGACCTGCTCGCCATCGTCAGCAACGAGCACTTCGCCACGGCAGACCTTGTTAAGTCCATTGATGGCGCGGAGCAGGGTGGACTTGCCAGAACCGGACAGGCCCATGAGAACAAGAAGTTCGCCCTGCTGGATGTCGAAGGTCGCGTTGGCAACGCCAACCAACTGGCCGGTTTGGTCCTGAATTTCAGCGCGGCTTTTGCCGGCATCAATTAAGGGCAGGGCAGCGTCGGGCTGATCGCCGAAAACAATGGAAAGGTTTTTGAAGGAAACAACAGGATTGGTCATTTTTTGCTGCCCTTTTCTTCTGAGCTTTTGAAGAAACGGTCAAGCACAATAGCAATCAGCACGATTGCAATACCAACCTCAAATCCTTTTGCGATGTTCACTGTGTTCAACGCACGAAGTGTTGGAACACCAAGGCCATCCGCGCCAACAAGGGCAGCGATCACAACCATGGACAGTGACAACATGATGGTTTGCGTCAGGCCAGCCATAATATTTGGCAGCGCATATGGCAGCTCAATCTTAAAGAGCTTCTGCCAATAGGTCGCGCCAAAAGCTTCACCAGCTTCCAGCAGATGTTGCGGCGTGGAGGCAACACCAATCTGGGTTAGGCGAATGGATGCGGGCAGGGCGAAGACGACAGTTGAAATCAGACCTGGAACGACACCCAGTCCGAACAGGATCAGGGCGGGGATCAGGTACACAAACGTTGGAATTGTCTGCATCAAATCCAGCACAGGCCGTACCCATGAGAAGAACTTAGGGTGATGCGCGGAGTAAACGCCGACAGGAATACCAATCAACATACAGATAAAGGTGGAGCTGAGGATCAGCGCCAGCGTTTCTGTGGTTTCATCCCAATAGCCCTGGTTGATGATGAGCAGCAGGCTCACTGCAACAAAGGCTGAAAAGACGAAGGATCTTCTGACCACAAAGGCCAAAGCTGTGGCAATGACGACAATGCCGAGCGGGTGAGGGGCTTGTAGAACCCATAGTACACTGTCGATGAGCCATTCGATTGCAACGGAAATCGCATCGAAAAAGCCACTTGCATTGTCGGTGAGCCAGTCAACTCCCCACTTGGCCCATTTGCCGATGGGTAGTTTGTGCTCTGTTAGCCACTCCACGGGAAACCTCAGATTTTGTTATTGTGTGTCAACGCGTTAACGTCATTTCATTTATAGGGCAGGATACAGAATTATTGGTACCGACAAGCAGCTTGCCCCAGTGCGCAATGGTTATTCCAGGTGCCGGAGTGTTCTGGAATAATGCGCTAAGAGGCGGACTGCGAGTGTATCGCATCCGCCTCTCAATTCATGCTCGGTAATGACCCTTAGAGGCCGAATGCAGTCTTTGCAGCAGCAAGACCGTCTTTACCGTCAAAAGTAGTTACGCCAGCAAGCCATTTATCAAGAGCCTCAGGGTTCTTCTTGATCCATGCTTTTGCTGCGTCTGTTGGCTCTTCACCGTCGTTCAGAATACCGTTCATGATCTCGTTCTCCATCTGCAGGGAGAAGGTGAGGTTCTGAAGGAATTTGCCCATGTTTGCGCACTCAGCAGAGTAACCTGCGCGGGTGTTGGTCAGAACGTCAGCGCCGCCGAAGTTTGGACCGAAGAACTCGTCACCACCGGTGAGGTACTTCAACTCAAAATTGGAGTTCATTGGGTGCGGTGCCCAACCGAGGAAGACGATGTCCTGGTTCTTGCGGGTTTTACGCGCGACCTGGGACAGCATGCCAGCTTCAGATGATTCGACGAGGTCGAATTTGTCGAGACCGAACGCGTTTTTCTCGATCATATCGAGGATCAGACGGTTACCGTCGTTGCCCGCTTCAATGCCGTAGATCTCGCCATCAAGGTCTCCAGAGAATTTTGCGATGTCCGCAAAGTCCTTCAAACCCTTGTCATAGGTATACTTAGGAACAGCCAAAGTATACTTGGCGCCAGTCAGGTTGGTTTGAACAGTATCAACGGTGCCAGCTTCACGATATTTCGCGATATCAGCTTCCATTGTCGGCATCCAATTGCCGAGGAATACATCAATATCGTTGTTTGCGAGAGACGCATAAGTGACTGGAACGGAAAGTACTTTTACGTCTGTTTCGTAACCGATCGCGTCCAGCACAGACGTTGCTGTGGCGGTGGTTGCGGTGATGTCTGTCCAGCCCACGTCGGAGAAGCGTACAGTTTTACAGGCTTCCGCTTCTGCGGCGAGAGCTGACCCAGTGATTAGTAATAGTACTGAAGCAGAAGTAGAAAGTTTCTTTATCAGGCCACTAGCAACACTCATGTAAATCTCCCCAATTTCGATATTTATTTAATAGAGCCGTAGAATTGTGTAGAAAACATGTCCCAAACACTATCATGGCGACAATTAAATTTTCAAATTCCTTCGTTCACTAAAGCTAATAAACACCCGATGGACTAAAGGCAACCTCTCCGTCAGATATTAATTACGATAAATCTGAGTGCAATACTTTTCAAAAGCTCCGAAATGTTCTAAGAACTATTTTTATTGATTGAACGTTCAATAAAAATAATCTTGGAGTGAGTTCGGCGCAAATGCCTAAGGTCGGAATGGAAGAGGAACGCAAAACCTCGATAATTATGGCAACGATCAAAGCGATCCATGAAAAAGGATACGCAGCGACGACAATGGCAGATATTGCCAAGAATGCCGGCGTTTCGACGGGTCTGCCACATCACTACTTTGGCTCGAAGGCAGCTGTCTTCAACGCGACCATGAGCTTTTTGCTGACGGACTTGAGCAAGCAATCCCGCAAGCGCTTGCTCAAGACGAAAACCCCTATGGAGCGGATCGATGCGATCATCCATACCAACTTCAGCGATGAGCAGTTTCAGCCCTCTGTTATCTCGGCGTGGTTTGCGTTTTATGTGGTTGCACGAACGGAACCGGGAACACGCCGGTTGCTTCAGATCTACCACCGACGGCTGATCTCGAACCTCACTGCGGAATACCACCGCGTCACAGATCGTGAGACGGCAATTACAGCGGCAGAAGGTACAGCTGCGATGATTGACGGGCTCTGGCTGCAATGCGTGCTAACGACAAACCGGCCTGACGGGTCACCGGCAACAATGCTGGTTCAGGACTACGTGAAGAAGTGCTTCGACAGCTTTGAAACGACAGAAACTACACAATAATAACTGGAATACGGCTTCAAGCCCAAGAGAATACAATGACTGCAGATTTCATTATTGTAGGCGCCGGCTCTGCTGGATGCGCCCTGGCAAACCGTCTTTCTGAAGATCCCCAAAACAAGGTGGTTTTGCTGGAGTTTGGTGGTACGGATATCGGTCCGTTTATCCAAATGCCCGCTGCCTTGTCCTATCCCATGAACATGTCCCGCTACGATTGGGGCTATGAGAGCGCGCCCGAGCCGCATCTGGATGGGCGTAAGCTTGCTTTGCCACGTGGTAAGGTGATTGGCGGCTCTTCCTCCATCAACGGCATGGTCTATGTGCGCGGCAATGCCTGCGACTTTGACAGCTGGGAGGAGATGGGGGCGAAAGGCTGGGGTTACCAGAACGTTTTGCCTTACTTCCAGCGCCTTGAGAATACCGAGATCGACGGAGACTGGCGCGGAAAGTCCGGCCCACTCTACGTCTCTCGCGGTACACGCTGGAGCCCGCTTTACGATGCCTTTGTGCAGGCTGGTGAAGAGGCTGGTTATGCCAAAACTGACGACTACAACGGTTATCGTCAGGAAGGCTTTGGCGATATGGAGATGACGGTGCACAATGGCCGTCGCTGGTCCGCCTCCAATGCCTACCTCTGGCCCATCAAAGGCCGCGAGAATCTGGAGATTATCTCTGGTGCGCACGTTAATCGCATTCTCATGGAAGGCAAACGTGCTGTTGGCGTTGAGTATGTACGTGGCGGGCAAGTACATCAGGTCAAATGCTCCCGCGAAGTTGTCGTTTCTGCGTCTTCCATCAACTCTCCAAAGCTTCTGATGCATTCCGGCATTGGTGATGCAGCTGCTCTGTCCGCTCTGGGCATTGATGTGATTGCAGATCGCAAGGGTGTTGGTGCGAACCTTCAGGATCATCTGGAACTCTATATTCAGCAGGCGTGTACTCAGCCGATTACGCTCTACAAGCACTGGAATCTGATCTCCAAAGGCGTGATCGGAGCTCAGTGGCAGCTGGCGAAATCTGGTCTGGGCACCACCAACCACTTTGAGACCTGCGGCTTTATTCGCTCCAAAGCGGGCGTGATGTACCCTGACATTCAGTTCCACTTCCTGCCGTTTGCGGTTCGTTATGACGGGCAGGCGGCGGCTGAAGGCCATGGCTATCAGGTTCATGTTGGTCCGATGCGCTCCAAGTCTCGCGGTGCGGTGACGCTGCAGTCTGCGGACCCAATGGACAAGCCGAATGTGCTGTTCAACTACATGAGCCATGAAGACGATTGGGAAGATTTCCGCCAGTGCATTCGCCTGACACGTGAGCTATTTGCTCAGCAGGCGTTTGATCCATTCCGTGGCAAGGAAATTCAACCAGGCAAAGACGTTGAAAGCGACGATCAACTGAATGCTTTCATCAAAGAACATGTCGAGAGCGCCTTCCATCCGTGTGGCACCTGTAAGATGGGTGACACGAATGACGAGAGTGCTGTGGTTGACAGCGAATGTCGTGTGATTGGTGTTGACGGTTTGCGCGTTGCGGATAGCTCCATCTTCCCGCAGATTACGAACGGAAACCTCAATGCACCTTCCATCATGGTTGGTGAGAAGGCTGCAGACCATATTCTCGGAAAAGGTATGCTTCCTGCCAGTGATAAGCAGGCGTGGGTTCACCCGAACTGGCAGAACGAACAACGGTAAGTGTTGGATTAAGAAATGACGAAAACAGATAACCTGACAAATGCATCCCTGCGTGCGCAGCCTGGTGGCTCTCACTTTATTGGCGGCACTTACGTTGAAGACACGATGGGTGAGGAGATCCTCAGCCTTTACCCTGCAACACAGGAAGTGATTGCGCGGGTTCACTCCGCAACACCGGCAATCATCACCAAAGCTGTTGCATCCGCACGGACGGGCTTTGCAATCTGGCGTTCCATGGCACCTGCTGAGCGCTCCCGCGTTCTGCGTAAGGCTGCTGACCTGATGCGCGAGCGTAACCGTGAGCTTTCCGAGCTGGAAACGCTTGATACGGGTAAGCCGCTGCAGGAAACTCTGGTGGCTGATGCTGCTTCCGGTGCTGAAGCGCTGGAATACTTTGCAAGCGTTGCGGCTACCTCTAACGGCGAACACATCGATCTGGGTGGCTCTTATGCCTTGACCAAGCGCGAGCCACTGGGCATTTGCCTTGGCATTGGCGCCTGGAACTATCCGATTCAGATTGCTGCATGGAAAGCTGCTCCGGCGCTGGCTGCTGGTAATGCAATGATCTTCAAACCATCTGAAGTGACTTGCCTTTCTGCGCTCAAGCTGGCTGAGATTTTCCGTGAAGCGGGCTTGCCGGATGGTGTGTTCAACGTAGTGCAGGCAAACCGTGAAGCAGCTGCTTCTCTGGTTTCCCATCCTGAAATTGCCAAGGTTTCCCTGACGGGTTCCGTGCCAACCGGTATGAAGGTTGCTGAAAAAGCAGCTTCTCAGCTGAAGCACATGAGCCTTGAGCTGGGCGGCAAATCTCCGGTGGTGATCTTTGAAGACAGTGACATCGACAATGCCGTTGCTGCAGCGATGAACGCGAACTTCTATTCCACCGGTCAGATTTGCTCCAACGGCACACGCGTGTTCGTGCACTCTTCCATCAAGGATGAGTTCCTGAAGCGTCTGAAAGAGCGGACCGAGAAGATCCTTATTGGTGACCCGCTCAATGAAGACACACAGCTTGGCCCGCTTGTCTCCAAAGCTCAGCTTGAGAAAGTGATGGACTACATCGCGATTGGACAGAGCGAAGGTGCGGTTCTCTATGCTGGTGGTGGACGTCCGCAGGTGGCAGGCCTTGGTCGTGGACTGTTTGTTGAGCCAACCATCTTCACTGAGGTCAAAGACGACATGCGCATTGCTTGCGAAGAGATCTTTGGTCCTGTGATGTGTGTGCTGGACTTTGATGATGAAGCTGATGTGATCCGCCGCGCCAACAACACCGAGTTTGGTTTGGCTGCTGCTGTGTTCACCAAAGACATTCAGCGTGCTTACCGTGTGATTGATCAGTTGGAAGCTGGCACTTGCTGGATCAACAACTACAACCTGACCCCGGTCGAGATGCCATTTGGTGGCTTCAAGAACTCCGGTATTGGACGTGAGAATGGTCAGTGGGCGCTGGATCAGTACTCTCAGGTCAAGAGCATCTATGTAGAGATGGGTGATGTTGAGGCTGGCTGGTAAGCAGCCTCAACCATCATTTTGAATGAGCAGAGTAGGGGCTTTTGTTCGCGTATCTTTATCCGAAAACCGGTTTCCACTTTTCGGCGATACACGGCGTCCCTACTCACGCATTGCGTGGGCGATCTGATCGACCATTGGCTTCATGATGTATGAGATCACCGTGCGGTTTTCTGTTTGAATGAACGCCTCGACCGGCATACCCGGCACCAGATTTTTACCACCCAGCTTGTCCAGCTGATCTTCTGAGATTGTCAGCTCAGCCATATAGAAACTGAGACCGGTTTTGGGGTCTTCCAAAAGATCAGGTGAGATCGTCTTCACCTGAGCTGTCAGCTCGGGTGTTGTGCGTTGATCAAAGCTTGGCAGGCGGATCGTTGCTTCCTGATTGGGCGTCAACTGATCCACATCGATTGGCTGCACCTGCGCTTCAATCACCAGAACGTCTTCACGTGGCACAACTTGCATCAACACCTCTCCGGGAGCGATAACACCGCCGATGGTGTGAATGGTCAGGTCGTGCACTGTGCCAGACTGGGGTGATTTGATTTCCATGCGCATCAGCTGGTCCTGTGCAGCGATCTTCTTTTCTTCAAGTTGAGCAACCTCTGCCCGGACTTGCTGAAGCTGTTCCAGTGTCTTTGTCAGCACATCTTCTTCGATCTGCATGATCTGAATATTGCGCTCCGCGATGGCTTCTTCTGTCTTAGCGACCTGAGCTATGAAGTCCCCATATTCACCCTGAAGCTTGGTTTTTTCGCGCTTGAGGGCTGTGACACGGGACTCTGTAACCAGTCTTTTGGCCAGTAGTTTGTTGAGGTCTTCCAACTCGCCATCGATCAGGCTGATCTCGATTTCTTTGGCATCTCTTTGTTGAGACAGTCCATCAATTTGCTTTCTATACTGCTGAATCTGAGCACGCATCTGGTCCTGTCGGCCACGCAGGTTCTTGGTCTTCGCAACCATCATCCGGCGTTGCCCTTCCTGAATGGTGTTCAGGACCTGAGAATGTGCATCATCTGTGGCTCGTGTTGAGAAGAGTATTTCTTCTTCTCCATCACGTTCTGCGATCAAACGGGCTTCCTGCGAGTAAAGATTGTCGAGCTGTTTGGTCACGACAGCAAGGTTGGCGCGGGTCACTGTGTCATCAAGGCGGAGTAGGGTGTCTCCGACTTCGACAGTGTCCCCGTCAGTTACCATGATGGAGCGGACAATTCCGCCTTCCATGTGCTGCACATTCTTGGTGTTGGTTTCAACGACAATGGTACCTGGAGCGATGATCGCGCCGCGGATTTCCATCAGGCCGCCCCAGAGGCCTACGCCTCCAACAAGGATAACAACCAGAAGACCAGCGCAGATCAGATGGAATCTAATGCTACCCTTGATCTGCTTGTCACTTTCAGAATGATTATACATTATGCTGCTCCTCGTTTGGCAGGAGCTTTAATTGCTGCTTTTTGCGGGACTTGCTGAGTTTGAACCGGGGTTACAAGTTGCTTCATAACCTCATCTCGCGGACCAAAGGCAGCTTGTCGGCCATCATTGAGCACAAGCACCTTATTAACCGCCGCAATCGCACTTGGGCGGTGGGCAATGACAATGACGATCTTACCCCGGCCCCGCATCAGTTTGATCGCATGGGTCAGGCAGGCTTCACCTTCAGAATCCAGGTTGGAGTTAGGCTCATCCAGAACGATGAGGAAAGGCTCACCATACATGGCACGGGCGAGGGCGATGCGCTGACGTTGGCCGCCAGATAAGGCATAACCACCACTACCGATAATCGTGTTGTAACCATCCGGCAGGCCCGTGATGAACTCATGGATACTGGCAATTTTCGCAGCTTCGATGACATCATCAGGGTTTACGTCTTCCTTGAACCGGGAAATATTCTCCGCAACCGTGCCATCAAACAATTGAATGTCCTGCGGCAAGAAGCCCACAAATTCACCGATACGCTCCGACGTCCATTGATCAAGCTCTGAGCCATCAAACCGGATTGATCCTGTCAGCGCATTGGTGATGCCGACAATCGAGCGGGACAGTGTTGACTTGCCAGAACCGGACTTGCCAATCACGCCAAGGCCTTCGCCAGCTGCAAGACTAAATGAGATGCCTTGCACGATTGGCTGGCGGATACCGACCGGGCCACATGCCACACTGTCCAGATCAACTTTCTGATGCGGAAGGGGCAGCTCCATCACGTTGTTGGTGTCATCTTTATTTTCGACGACCTTGCGCAAACGGGCGAGGCCCTGTCGTGCAGCCAGAAAACCTTTCCATTGGGAAACTGCTTGCTCAACAGGGGCCAAGGCACGGGAAGACATGATTGAAGAGGCGATCATGACACCAGAGGTGACCTCCTGCTGGATAACCAGCCATGCACCCATGCCAAGCATGGCGGACTGCAAGATGAAGCGGAAGGTTTTGACGGCTGTTGAGAAAAAGGCAGCTCGGTCGCCCGCTTTGCGCTGCTTGACCAAGTAGGCATCATTGCCCTTGTGCCATCTGTTCTTCATCGTTTCCATCATGCCCATTGCCTGAATGACTTCAGCATTGGAACGACTGGCTTCAACGATGGCAGAGCGGCGGTTTGTTTCGGCTGCAGCCTCGCTTGAAGGTCTGCGGGAGGTAAGTTCATTTACTCCAACGAGCGCACAGATGATCAATGCCCCACCGATTGCCATCATGCCAAGATAGGGATGGAAGAGGTACACGATACCGAAATAGAGTGGCATCCACGGCAAGTCGAAGATGGCAGCAGGGCCTGGGCCTGAAAGGAAACTGCGCACCTGATCCAGATCCTGAACCGGGCGCATCTTTGCACCTTTGGGGCCGAGAATAAGCGGTAGGCTCGTTGAGATTTCGTAGGAAACACCAGAGAGCTGGGCATCTACACGTTGCCCAAGACGGGACAAAACACGACTGCGAAGTGTTTCCAGAATTCCATAGAAAAGGAAAAGGACGCCAACAAGGGTTGCTAAAACGACAAGCGTTGGGACCGACCCACTCGCCAGCACGCGGTCATAGACCTGCAGCATAAAGAGTGGTCCTGTCAGCATCAAAATATTCAACAGCATGCTGACGCCACCAATTCCAACCAGTGCGGACCTTAGAGATCTGAATGCACTGGTGATTACAGATTCTTTCTGTCGTTGGCTGCCGGGCATAAGCTTTTCTCTCAATTGCTTCGGGAATTAAAGCAAGAAACCCCCTCCCGGTAATGACCGGGAGGGAGCAGTTCTTTTCGTTAGCTCATCGATCAGATCAAGTTATCGTCCTGATTGACCGAATGCATCTGATCTACAACACCGCCTTCTTCAGTTACGATGGTGTTGAAGTCGTCAGCTTCGAAGTTCTCCGCAGAGAGGTCTTCTACGCTGATGCCGTTCAAGGTGTAGGTGTGACCACCGTTATCCAGAACCTCGATCACAACACTGTTGTTCTCTTCCGTGATCTGAACCTGTGATGCATTCAGATTACCGAAATCAATGGTGTCGGTAGCAGGGTCGAAGTTTGTGATGACTTCTTCTGATGCCCAATCCCAATTGATCTGAACGGTATCGCCTCCGATTGCTCCATTGCCATTGGCCGCAGCTGCAAGAGCTGGTTCAGGAGCATTCTGAGCTTCACGAGGTCCAGTTTCCTGTTCAGCTTCCTGAGCAGAAGCGGCAACCGCATCATCGTCTCTGTCATTGGAAGCAGCTGCTTCCTGTGCAGTGGTTGATGCTTCAGGAGCCTCTGGAATGTAGGTAGAGTCTACACTTTCAGCTTCGGACTGAGTTCCCACATCTGCCAGATTGTCAGCATTTGACAGGAAGTCATCAATCTTAGCCTGAGCAGCTGCATCATTTGCGATGATGCTGTTTGCTGTCAGATCAGCTACGACAATGCCAACCAGCAGAAGTGACCGACCACCGTTACCCGGCAGAGTGAACAACACACCATTGTCGGTCTGTTCCACTTCGAACTGGCCGCCGCCAATCCAACCGATGTTCACGGTATCCTGTTCCGGATTGAAGTTTGCGACTTCTTCCTGCTTGCCCCACTGCCAATCCAGTGTGAACTCACGAGGTGAACCATCGCCCGGATCAACTGGGTCAACCGGATCCACTGGATCTACAGGATCGACCGGGTCAGGATCTGGGGTTGGGTCTGGGTCCGGAGTTGGATCTGGATCCGGAGTTGGGTCGACAGGTGGCTGTGAACCTTCACCGCTGAGCAGATCAAGGATTTCCTGCAATGTAGATGGATCTTTAATGTCGAAGTTATCGGCATTCAGATCCTCAAGGAACACACCTTCCAGCAGGAGGGTTTGTCCACCATTTGAAGGCAGGGAGATCACGAGACCGTCTTCAGATTCTGTGAAGCTGATCTGGTCTGCACTGATCCAACCAATACTGATCTTATGTTCCGCTGGGTTGAAGTCGGTGATAACGCTGTTTTCACCCCAAGCCCATGTGAACACGACCACACCATCACCAGGAACCTGACCTGGAGTGCCTGTACCCGGATCAACTGGGTCAACCGGATCGACTGGATCAACTGGATCAACTGGGTCCGGATCTGGATCAGTTGGGTCGACTGGGTCAACCGGATCGGTTGGGCCGAAGTCACCCGGTCTGGTCTGGTGGCCATCCGTTGTGTCGCCAGCTGGCGCTTCCGGAGTCAACAGGCCTTCACGGCTAACGAGGGTCACGTCACCCTGATCAAATCCGAATGGAACTTCAAGGTTATCTTCCATAACCTGATCGAAGTGGAATTCCAGCTGACCTGGAACCAGATCATCAAGAGAAATGCCTTCGAACAGGAAGCTCTGACCACTTGGCAGAGTAGAGATCAGCAGGCCGTCGTCGGTTTCTTCAACGCTCAGACGCTCACGTGTACCGTAGTACAGGAAGCTGATCTTCATGGATGATGGGTCAAAGTCAGAGATAACTTCGTGTACGCCGTACTCATGAGACCGGATGTAGACTGTGTCGTCTTCGCGAGGGCCCACGCCTTGTTCCCAAGAGACCACGCCACCAAGATCTTGACGGAGGTGTTCATTACCGACCACTCCGAAGTCTGAGATGTCGACATCCTGGAAGGTGACGCCCTGCACGATTTGTGCAGAAGAGCTCCACGGGCTGTCGAGAACAATTTCACCAGCAGGAGACTTGGTCACGATGAGGCCGTGAACAGATGTTCCGCCGAAGTCCAGCTCGTCCCGATCAGGGTCAAAGCCAACGATATCGTCTGCGTTTACGTCAGCGCGGAACTTGGAACCACCTTCATCGGTCGTGCCGGTGACTGTTGGTGGGTTTGAACCGTCGTTGTCGTAAACAAGCTCGTATCCGCCGCCCTGACTTGGGTCTGGCACTTCAACGGTCTCACCAATGGCAGAGACAACTTCGTTGAACGCAGACTGGTCTGCGACAGAGAAGTTTGCCAAAGACAGATCGGAGAGTGTCACACCCTGGAAGATGGTGGTGGACATGATGTTACCGAACTGATCAGTGATCACGATGCGGACTGTTTGTCCGAGTGCGTCGCCGCTTTCCTCGAAGATTTCAAACTGTTCGCCAGTCACACCTTCCAGAATATGGATCATGTCAGAGGATGGATCGAAGTCTGCGATGACCTGAGACTCACTGTCCAGACCGAGCATATACATGTCGCCAGTATGGCCACCATGCCCATCATCGCCATCGCCTGGATCAACCGGGTCGACAGGATCTACCGGGTCAACGGGATCAACCGGATCCACAGGGTCTACCGGATCAACAGGATCTGTTGGTTCTTCAGGCTGAGTGTTTCCGCCAACAAGGTCTCTGATCAATTCAGCTGCTGATGCATCCTGAATGGAGAAGTTTGCCAGTGTCAGGTCAGCAAGTGCAACCCCGGCCAGGAGCAGCGTCTGCCCGCCATTGGACGGAATAGAGAAGAGCACACCGTCTGGTGTCTCGGTTACTTCGAGCTGGTCAGCACTGATCCAGTCAACGAAGATCACGCCATCTTCTGTATCGAAGTCGTTGACGACTTCCTGTTCACCATAGGACCATGTGACAACCACATCGGCATCTTCTTTTGGAACACCAACGCCTGGCAGAGTGCCGTTCAGGCCTTCTTCGCCAGTCAGACGATCCTGGAAGTAGTCGATTGCTTCATCAACAGTTGGGCTTTCAAAGCCGCCAAACTGCTCAACATACTGCAGAATTGAGGTGCCGTATTCATCCTGAGAAACGTTGCCGCCCTGCAGGAGAGCAAGTGTACCGTATGCGCCACGCAAGTGGGCAGCAGCCAAAATACCCGTCAGTGTGAGGGTTACGCTGACTTCCTGACCGTTCTGCTCGTAGGTAAAGTCCTGTCCAATAAAGTCGTCCAGTGACTGGCCGCTGTTGGACAATCCGTTTTCGATAATCTGGAGATTGAAGCCAAATGCTTCCTGAATGGCAACTTCCTGTGCTTCAGGAGTCATAAACTCTTCTAGTGAGTCGACGCCGTTTTTACCGGTCCAGGTACCATCCCAAGTGTTAGTGGATGCGCCGTTGCCGTAAAAGACATCATCATCATAGTAGCCCAGATCGATAAGCAGAGCTTCACCGAACTGGTAGCCGACGAACCCAAGTGAGTTGGTGGAGCGATAAGACATCGCACTCCATTGGTCGTCGTTCAGATCCCCCCAACTGTCATACTCTGGAAAGAAGTCTTGCACCGGACCGCCTGCCCATTCAGTGAGCTGCCAATCCTGAATTCTGCCGTCGTTGTATCTTTCGCGATCCCAACCGGATTCGAAAGCCCGCAATGCGTCACGGAATTCGTCATATGTGCCACGATAGTCCATTGTATTCCCTCAGTTTTTATTGAGAGGTCCCAGACAACTCCGAAATTAAAGGAGCAAGCCGAATTGCTAAGGTCCGGAAGGCTCACCGAGCCGCTCTCGTTAAAAACGAACGTTGATGCGATCTGACTGCAATTTTGATCTTTGCGTTTCCAACAGCGCATTGTTTGCAGTGCATCTGATCGCTTCCGCGTTCGACGAGGCTGATTTTTCTGGAAATTGGGGCCAAATTTCGAAAGAAAAATGGAGTATTTATTACAGACGAATTTAAAAAAATCTCTGCGATTCAATGTTTTACATCACAGAATACCGTTTTTAGAATCTAACGATTCTGTTTTCTCTCAGTATTTCCGCGGCTTAACGATTCTATTGATTTAGAAAGATCTTTGGTATTTTATTGGCGTTTAAGGTGCCTTATTTGCCTTATTTGGCTTGTATTACTTTAGGATATGTACCTACACATTCTTGTGAATTATGCGGATATCACAGGTGCTGAACGCACTATCAGGCTTCCGACTCAAAGTGCCTAAACAATCCCTAAAATTCTACCCGCATACATTGCTGATTTTAGTGATCGGCATTTGCCCCCAAAATGAGAATGGTGACTAGTTCATTCTGGGAGGAAGCTATGGCCACGATCGCTATAAGCATGGCTTTGGCTCTGTGCTTTACGTCCATTGCCCTTTTGTTTCTTGCCGTAAAAAACAGGTGGTCTGCCCGCTACAGGGTTCTCAGGCGCAAAGTACCGATCAAAGGTGAGTTTTCCCTCCACCCGCTTAATCTCATTCGTGAAGAAGAAGAGAAGATCGAGAAAGAGCGCCTTAAGCGGCGGGACGATCTTTAAGGGCGCTTACGCTGCTTCTGTATAGTCAGAACAGCAAACGACCTGGGTTGCCCATCCAGGAACGCAGGCCGCAACGCGTGATTATGCTGTACTTAGGACGGACGTAGCTCTGACCAGGATTTGCCGAGGTTCTGACCTTTTGCCAGATGGCCCCACTTGGTTTCCAGCATGCGGTCATCAAGGTGGTAGACCGAGCGGAGCAGGTCGGTTGTTACAACATCCTGCGGCGTGCCGTGCGCAACCAGATTGCCGTGGTTCAGCACAAAGATCTTGTCGGCATAGACGCAGGCCAGATCGATATCATGAAGGACTGCGATAACACCGCCGCCTTCATTCGCGTATTTGCGGCCTGTCTCCAGTACGTCGATCTGGTGCTTTAGATCCAAACTCGCAGTCGGCTCATCCAGAAACAGATAGTTGGCACGGCCATTTTGTCTTGGTTCCCAAACCTGACAAAGCACACGAGCCAAATGAACACGCTGTTTTTCGCCGCCAGACAGTTCCTGATAGTACCTGTTCAGGTAGGACGTGAGGCCGACACGATCCAGAGCTTCCAGAACGCGTGGACGTAGTTGCTTTGCGCTTAGGCCATGACTGCCGGAGACCAGACCCAGCATAACAACCTCTTCAACAGAGAACGGAAAGGACAGCTGCGAGCTTTGAGGCAACACCGCACGGCGGCTTGCAAGCTCGACTGCGGGGACTGACCAGATAGACGTTCCATCCAGCATTACGTCGCCTTCTGATGGCGACAAATCACCCGTCAGGCATTTGAGAAGCGTCGACTTGCCGGCGCCATTGGGGCCGATGATTACTGTCAGTTCTCCCGGACAACTGCGGAAGTAGATGTCTCGGAGAAGTTTTTTTGTGCCAACGCTAACCGTGATGTTTATTGCCTCAAGCATCTGGAATCCTCACAATTGGACTTGGTTTTTGCGGCCAAGCAGGATGGAAAGGAACACAGGTGCGCCAATAATTGCCGTGATGATGCCGATTGGCAGTTCAGCAGGCGCGACCACCGTTCTGGCAACAACATCAGCGGCAACCAGTAAGGATGCACCGAGCAATGCACAGGATGGCAGGAGGAAGCGGTGGTCTGGTCCAATGAGCAGTCTCAAGACGTGGGGCACAACAATCCCGACAAAGCCAATTGCACCAGCCGCCGCAACAGAGGCTCCGGTTGCACCCGCAACCAGAATAATAATCAAACGTTTGAGGTGTTGTGTGTTGAACCCCAGATGAAAGGCTTCAGCTTCACCCAACAGAAATGCATTCAAACCCTTTGCAATGAATGGGAGAGAAACGAGCACAGCCAGAGCAAAAGGAAGTGTGGACCAGACTCTTGGCCATGTGGAACTTCCCAGTCCGCCCATGCCCCAGAATGTCAGGTCTCTGAGTTCTTCGTCTGTGCTACCGAAAACGAGAAACCCTGTGACAGCACCAGATAATGCGCCAAGCGCAATGCCTGCCAGCAACATGGTCGCGATGGAGGTTTGACCTCGACGGGTTGCGACTTTGTAGAGCAGGGCGGTTGTTGCAGCACCGCCGACAAAAGCGCCCCATGGGAGGAGGTAGACCGAATAGTCATCCAAAATCCATGCAGGCAGACCGGAAGACAGAGTGATCACGCAGACTGCGGCGAGGGCAGCACCTGATGAAACTCCCACCAAACCCGGATCAGCAAGGGGGTTTCGGAACAAGCCTTGCATCATCGCACCGGAGGCAGCAAGAGAGGCGCCGACAAGACATCCAAGTACCGTTCTTGGCATACGAATATCCATCAGAACGACTTTGTCTCGGAGCGTGAGTGCGGTTTCATCACCGAAGAGCCAGTAGTTAATTGCACCGAGGATATGTGAGACCGATACCTCAGTTGGCCCAACAGCCAGCGATACGAAGCAGACCACCAAAAGCAACAGGGTTAGTGCCTTAACGGCGTACTGCTGGCAGATTTCTCTGCTTGTTCTTGCATGGGTTACTGGTGACTTGAACGCCTCAGACAGTGTCATCTCACTCATGGCCGCCTGACCTCACGATTTTACGTCAGATTTAGCTGTGATTTTCACAAAGCGATCGCTCAGGTCGCGAAGGGCTTGCGCTGTGCGAGGGCCGAAGCCGAGGAGATAGACGCCGTCCATGACGATGAGGTTGCCGTTTAGGCCTGCAGGGGTGAGGTTGAAACCCTGTTCTTTGAGAATTTCTGATTGGTCGCTTGAGCCCGGACGAGACATCATCATCACAACATCAGGAGCCGCTGCAATCAGCGCTTCTTTAGAGACCGGTTTGTAGCCGCGCAGGTTTGCAAACACGTTGGTTGCACCAGCCAGTCCGATTACGGCATGAGCCCCTGTTTCGCGGCCTGCGACCAGCGGTTTTCCGCCTCCTTCAGAGATGACAAAGACAACTTTGAGCGGTTTTGCTTGCTGATGTGCGTAGGCTATTGCCTCATCAAGATCTGCTTTGACCTTTGCTTTCAGCGCTTTTGTTTCCTCTGGAAGCTGCAATGCGGTTCCGACCACATCAATCTTCTCAAGAATGCCTTCCGGGGAATAAACCTCTTTCACTTCCGTCAGCTTGATAGAAGCAGCTTTGAGGACATCAACCGCTGTTGATGGGCCAGAACCTTCCATCATGAGGATATGATCCGGATTGGTTGCGAGCACGCCTTCTGCGCTGAGAGCTCTCATGTAGCCCACGTTGGGAAGCTTTGTTGCCTCCTCGGGATAGAGACTTGTGGTGTCGACAGCGGCCAACCGATCCTGAGCTTCCAGTGCGTAGACAATTTCTGTCAGAGATGAGCCAATTGAGATAATGCGCTGATCATTTTGTGTGCCCTCAGCCTGGACCTGACCGATGAACATTCCAAAGAACAAGCTCAGGAGCGCTGCGGCCACATAAGGAAGCATGAGAGAAAATGAATCGAGGGCTCTGGTTAGAACACGCATGGTAGCACCCATTTGAGAGGAGGTATTTCATTCCTTCGGGCATGAGTGGCTTCTGGCTTCCCAAATTCGCCCAGTTTGTAAAACGCTATCTTTCAAAATAACATGAGTGAAATACTCATATTTATATATCGGGTCAATCTCTAAATTGAGCTGGGAAGGAAGACAGGCAAATATAAGAAATAATACTTGACTATTAAATTCATATTTTTCTACATACGCGGATCGAGAGCCTTTAACTGGCGTATCGTTAAGACCATTTTGCCAGCCAAGCGGTTTAAATCGCTAGCCAGCCTCCGCATACCCCTCCCATTCCTATTGTGGTATGTGTTTTGAGAGTGGCTCTGAAGACCTGAAACTTTGCTGAGCTTTTGACTGGAAAGGCTCATGTACTAATTGGCTAAGGAGTTCCGGCGTGTACATCGCAATGAACCGTTTCCGCGTGGTGCGGGGCAAAGAAGAAGAGTTTGAAACCGTTTGGAAAAATCGTGAGCGTCACCTGAGCTCCGTTCCCGGCTACATCGAATTTCGTATGCTCAAAGGCGAGACAGCTGAAGACCATACCCTTTATGCATCCCATACCACCTGGGATACCTATGAGAATTTTGTCGGCTGGACGAAGTCTGAAGCGTTTGCATCTGCTCATAAAGGCGCTGGCACCCGCATGAACTTCTATCTGGGCGGCCCACACTTTGAAGGCTTTGAAGTCATCCTGACCGAGACCCGCGAAGTCGCTTAAAGCCTTCCTGACTGGAAGCTACAACTTGCTGTAGCTTCCTTTCTCCCCCGTCCAAAGTATCAATTGCGCCGCTATACTTTGCATGCAAATTATTTGCATGCAAAATTTATGGAGTGTCTGTGATGCGCTTAGATAATTGCATTTTTTATCTGCTTTCCCGCAGCGCCAGAAGTGGTGCGCGGTTTTACAAGAAGCAACTGGAAGAGCTGGGACTCACACCGGTGCAATCCATTGTGTTGCAAGCCCTTGCTGTTCAGGACGGATGCACAACGTCTCAACTGGGCAAGGCTGCCGAATTGGACAATGCAACACTTACCGGTGTGCTGGACCGGCTATGCCCCGCCGGGTATCTGGAGCGCAAAGCAAGCCCGGAAGACCGACGGACCCAGCATATTTTCCTCACCAAGCAAGGTCAGGAAGTTTCCGAAATTCTTGACAGTTTAACCGAAGACGCGAACACCAGATTTCTTGCGGAGCTGAGTGATCGTGAGAGGGACGATCTCAAGGCACTTCTCACCCGACTTTAGGCTGGGCGCTCAAATTCATTTGAGCATTATTTTCATTGCGTAATCTGATTGAACACCAGCAATCACTTGCAGGATTACGCCTTTATCTCAAAGATTTTCAATAGGACGGATTGAAAAGATGGACGTAAAAGTGATGTCAGGACTGGAGTTCCTGAAAGCCATGCAGAAAGCGGGCAATCGTCCGCCAATGGCGGAAACCATGAATGTAGACCTTGATCGCATCGAGGATGGTCTGGTTCGTTTTAAATGCATGCCAACGAATGATCATCTCAATCCGGGCGGCACAGTGCATGGCGGCTATGCTGCGACAGCGCTGGATTCCGTTCTTACTCTTGCGGTTCAGACCAAGCTCAAAGACGCCTTCAATTTTCGCGGCACCTCAGAACTCAACGTCAAGTACATACGTCCCATTAAGGTAGGGCAGGTTCTTTACGCTGAAGGCCGCGTGGTCAGCATGACGCGCCAGACCGGGATCTCTGCCGGAGAAATCGTCGACGAAGAAGGTAAAATTTACGCCTACGCTTCTGGAACTGTGATGATCAAACCAGAATCCTGATCGCATAGTTTTGGATAGGAGCACATAATCGCCTCTATGTGCTCCTTCTTTTGTGGACAAATTAGCTGGCTAAATTAATTTATTTTTGTCTGCTATATTTTCTGTTCCGTTGGTTGAAACTCTTCAAAACTGCCAATTAATTAGAATTTATAGCCTTGAAATTGTGTCTTTTTATTCGATTAAATAATAGTTACAATGAAGGGCGCAACAATACGCCCTACCCCTAAGGAACTATATTTTACAATTGCACGTAACATAGTTTACACGCTATACGTGCTTATGGTGTTCCTGTGATGAGAAATCCGAAGCTATTTAGTGTAATGTGCTCTCGGATTCGTCTCTATCCAAAAAAAAGCGCTTTCTGTCATGCTGCACTCGATCTCGGACCGCTCGCTCGTTTCTCGCTTTGGAATTTCTCCCTGGTCATCCACCAGCAATCGTAAAAGTGACGCTGTCTATCTTTATTTAGAAGAACAGATCATCGTTGGTGCTCTTAAGCCTGGTGAAGCAATTGCCGAACAGACGGTAGCTGATGCGTGTGATTGCGCGCAGGGAACTGTACGTGAGGCCTTGCTTAAACTTCAGCAGTCCGGCCTAGTGGTACGGCACGATTACAAAGGCACTCGCGTTGCGGGTATCAGCCGCGCTGAAGCTGTCGAGATTGTCAAAATCCGCATGCAGCTGGAAGAGCAAGCCGGACGAATGATTGCCTCTAACATTTCAGGCGAGACGCGCGACCGGCTCTTTGAAATTCTGGATGCTATGTGTCAGGCAGCCGATGACAACGAGGTGTTTCTTTGCAGTGCTTATGACCGCCTCTTCCATGCAACTCTGTTCCGTCAGGCAAACTTGCGCGGATTAGAGCCTATTCTGGAACGTTGTGCACTCCATATGCATCGTGTGACGCTGTCTCACCGAGACATTCCACTCAATGGTACTGACATTCATGAAAAGCATATTGCGATCATCGAAACGCATTGCAATGGCACGCCTGAAGAAGCTGCAAACGCTGCGCGTGGGCATGTGAGCTTTCTGTTTGACCGCTGGATGTCAGAGCACACCTTCCTCAGTCTTTCCATTTAGACCGTCGCCAGCCTTATGCTGGAGCAAGGCATAAAAAAAAGCCGGAGTGCAGAAGCATCCGGCTTTTGTTGTTTTTTACGCTTGTGCGTTGCTTAAACGTCGAGGTTCGCAACGGATAGAGCGTTGGTTTGAATGAAGTCGCGGCGTGGCTCAACTTCATCGCCCATCAGCTTGGTAAAGATGTCATCAGCTGCGTCAGCTTCCTTGATCTTCACCTGCAGCAAAGAGCGTACATTCGGGTCCAGCGTGGTTTCCCAAAGCTGTTCTGGGTTCATCTCACCCAGTCCCTTATAGCGCTGCATGGAGATGCCACGACGCCCTTGCGCGTAAACAGCCTCCAGAAGGGCTTGTGGGCCGCGAATTTCGACAGACTTGTCTTTGCGCACCAAGGATGCGGCCTTGTGATAGACCTCATCCAGATGCTTGAAGTAGCTGTCGAGGCGACGCGCATCTGCAGAAGCCAGTAGGGCAGCATCAATCGTGGTGACTTCTTTCACGCCGCGAACAACACGGCTGAAGATGAGATCACCCTCTTCAGTTGCTTCACCTTCCCAACCACGCTCAAACTCGTCGGCCAGAATGTCCAGGCGACGCGCAATGTAAGCTGCAGCTTCCTGCGCTTTTTCGTGGTTGTGCAGGTTGTCGGAGTTCAGCGCACCGGCGATCGCAGCCTGCTCGACAACAGCTTTGTTGTAGCGGGAATGCAAACCGTTAAGAACGTCGGAGATTTCACGAGCCTCATTAACGACGCTACGCAGGTCTTCACCCATGCGCACTTCGCCGCTTGCAAGGCTGAGTGACGTCTCATCCAGACCACTGCCGATCAGGTATTCTTCAAAGGCCGCTTCATCTTTCAGGTACTGCTCGGACTTGCCACGCGTAACCTTATAAAGCGGAGGCTGAGCGATATAGACGTAGCCGTTTTCAATCAGATCAGGCATCTGACGGAAGAGGAAGGTCAACAGAAGCGTACGAATGTGCGCACCGTCGACGTCCGCATCGGTCATGATGATGATCTTATGGTAGCGGAGCTTTTCGAGGTTGAATTCCTCGTTGCCGATACCTGTTCCCAATGCAGTGATCAGCGTGCCGATTTCCTGCGAGGAGATCATTTTATCAAAACGTGCGCGTTCGACGTTCAGGATCTTACCCTTCAGCGGCAGCACAGCCTGATTTGATCTGTCACGGCCCTGTTTGGCAGAGCCACCCGCGGAATCACCCTCCACTATGAAGAGTTCAGCTTTAGAAGCATCGCGCTCCTGACAATCGGCCAGCTTACCGGGTAGGGACGCGATATCCAGCGCGCCTTTGCGGCGTGTGAGCTCGCGAGCTTTACGAGCAGCTTCGCGAGCGCTCGCCGCTTCCACGACTTTGGAAACAATGGACTTTGCCGGAGCCGGGTTTTCTTCCAGCCATGTAGACAGCGCTTCACCAACGAGGTTCTCAACCACCGGACGGACTTCTGAGGAAACCAGCTTGTCTTTGGTCTGGGAGGAGAACTTAGGATCCGGCACTTTTACTGAAAGCACGCAGGACAGGCCTTCGCGGCAATCTTCGCCAGTTGGGTTTACTTTCTCACGCTTCAGGATCCCTGATGAGTCTGCGTAGCCGGTCAACTGACGTGTCAGAGCGGCGCGGAAACCAGCAAGGTGCGTACCACCATCACGCTGTGGGATGTTGTTTGTGAAGCACAGAACGTTTTCGTGATAGCTGGAGTTCCACCACATCGCCACTTCTACAGTGATGCCGTCTTTTTCGGCAATCATTGTAACAGGCTCTTCGATGAGTGGATGCTTGGCACGGTCCAGATAACGAACGAAAGCTTCCAGACCACCTTCGTAGTAGAGCTCTTCAACGCGAGGCTCAACACCACGATTATCTGTCAGGATGATACGGGCACCGGAGTTGAGGAAGGCCAGCTCGCGCAGGCGGTGCTCAAGGGTGTCGTAATCAAACTCAATTTTAGTGAAGGTTTGAGGAGATGGAGTGAAGGTCACCTCAGTACCGGATTTACCCGGAGCGTCGCCGACAACTTTCAAAGGAGCTTCAGCCTCACCGTGATGGAAGCGAAGGAAGTGCTCTTTGTCATTGCGGAATACACGCAGCTCCAATGTGGTGGACAGTGCGTTCACCACAGAAACACCCACACCGTGCAGACCGCCGGATACCTTGTAGGAGTTGCTGTCAAACTTACCACCAGCGTGGAGCTGGGTCATAATAACTTCAGCCGCAGAAATTCCCTCTTCCGAGTGAATGTCTACCGGAATACCGCGTCCGTTATCGGTTACCGAGACAGAACCATCAGCGTTCAACGTAACGGTCACATAATCAGCATGACCGGCCAGCGCTTCATCGATGGAGTTGTCGACAACCTCATAGACCATATGGTGCAGGCCCGAGCCATCATCGGTATCACCGATATACATGCCGGGGCGTTTACGTACAGCATCCAGGCCTTTCAGCACTTTGATGGAATCTGCACCGTATTCACCTGCGCCATTTTCCTGCTCAGGTCCGCCATTTTCAGGGGTCGACGTTTCGCTCATTCGAATCACTTCACACAACGGTTTTCATTAGGGTTCATGTTATAATTGGTTGGGCAAATGGTTCAAGCAATCTGGGAGTTTAAGCGCTCGTAAACCAAGGGAAATATTGCATAAACACTATTTTTAAGGGGGGATAATTTCCTTAGCGTGCATCCCATGGATTTGCTTGCACGATTAGCACCCCAAGTTTTCATTTTTGTGCCTGGCATTTTCTGAAAATTGAAACGACTTATCGGTGCTATTGCTACCGTGTAATCATCAGGACTGCGATGCCGAGAAGTCCCAGAGAAGCCATTCGATTAATCAAGTACATCGTCTTTTCTGACCACAAGAACTGGCAAAGTTTGACTGCCAGAAATGAATAGGCACCGTTGATGATCAGTAAGATGGCTGACAGCACAGCGGCGAGTTCAACAAAGCCCAGCAGGCTCATTTCCTCAACGCTGACCAAATTGGGCATGAGCGCGAGGTAGAACATGATTGCCTTGGGGTTTGACAGGTTGAACAATAGCCCAGCAAACAAGGATGTCTTCGCAGAAGATTGTGGTGGGATTGAGTTGCTGTAATCCTCGGAAGGAGCTGCATTTGCGCTCTTCCAGATGCCCCAGGCTAAATAGGTTAGATACGCAGCACCTAACCACTGCAAAGCCACGAAGGCTCCTGAAAAACTGCTGGCAATTGCTGCTAATCCCAGTGCAGCCATGGAGAACCAGAGCAGGTCACCACTCAACAGCCCCAAACAGAACAGCACTGCACCGCTGCTGCCAAAGCTCACCGCACGGGCAATGATTGCAAAAACGGCAGGGCCGGGAATAATTGCTAGTGTGAAAAGCGTGCCGCCAAACAGGGCAAGGCTGGTTACATCCATAAAACTGCAGCGGTTCTTTCGTGGTGACAAGCACTTTCAGTTTACGGCGCCGCAGTCTTCCGCAAGCGCCGTCTCAAAGAGCAGATTGCTCAGCGGGTCACCATGGTTGCTGCCACGCCGACCATTACCACGCTGGAACTTCTGTTAAGGCGCTGGAATGCTTTTTGCGACGAAATCAGCTTCTTTGCAGAGACCGCCAGATAAGCATAGATGCCGAAGACGATGAACAACACACTGGCCATGGTTGCTGCCAGTTCCCAATAAGCCAGCAGGTTGATCTTATCCATGGGTACGATGTTCGGCATCAGCGCCATATAAAAGATCACGACCTTTGGGTTGGACAGGTTCATGGATAGACCAGCGAGCAAGGCTGTAAAACGTGAGGACGCCTCTACAGCTGCATCCCCATCTTGCGTTGGGGATACGCCTTTTGAGTTCCACATCCCCCAGGCGACGTATAGCAGATAAGCGGCTCCAACCCATTTGAGCACCATAAAAATAATCGCGTAGTTGGTTGCGATGGCTGCCAGCCCCATGATTGCGAGCGTAAACCAAAACAGATCACCACAGATCATACCGACAACGAACATAGGTGTGCCGCGCATGCCTTGTCCGAAAATTCGGGCAAGCAAAGCGGCGATACCGGGACCCGGTGTGATGGCTGCAGCGAACAAGGTTCCTGCAAAAAACAAAAGAACTGCCAATTCCATTTTATTGCTCTTCTTATCGCGCCACGATTGCGGCAGCGGTGCCAAACATTGCAACACTCGCGCTCTTATTCAATCGAGTCACGGCTTTTTCTGAGGTCAGGAGGCTTCGTGCCCGTACGGTCACACCAATATAGATTGCAAAGACCAGTGACAACACGGCAAGCGTAACAAACATCAACTCAACCAAGCCAATGGTCGTGATGGTTTCCATAGGCACCACGCTTGGCATCAAAGCCGCATAGAACAGCAAGCCTTTAGGATTGGAAAGCGTGATCAGCATGCCGGAGACAAGTGTTTTGGCACTGCTTTTGGTGTTTTGCGTTATGGCGGCGGTGCCTTCAGTTGCCTGCGCTGTCTGCAGACCACTGGCACGCCAGAGCTTCCAAGCCAGAAACAGCAAATAGGCAGCACCTGCATATTTAACGATGGTGAACGCCAGTACATAAGTACTCGCCAGTTTTGCGAGGCCCAGGATTGCCAGAATAAACAGACACATGCTGCCAATCAGCATGCCAGAGACAAATGTGAGTGTACCTTGCAACCCAAAACCGAGTGTGCGCGAAACCAGTGCCGTAATCGCAGGGCCAGGTGTGATGGCAACAACAAACAGAGTTGCCCCAAATACGAGGAGAATTTGCAAGTCCATGGGGATCACTTAGGTCAGAGATAAGGCGCTTAACGCAGTTCGCGTATTCTCATCGGAAAGCTTGTCTCTGCTTTTCTAGAATACCGCCCAAGACTAATCACAAGGATATTTCTCTGACAAGCGAGATAAAAGCGGCTTGCCTTCAAGCCAGCTCAATGATGACACTTTCAGCTTAGCGCAATACCACCGTTTGCAACCTCGAAAATCTGTGCCGCACTTGGCAGGTCTTTGAAGAGGTTTTCGTCGGTGCCAGTCATGAAAACCTGACCGCCCAGAACTTCCAGCCGTGTAAAGAGTGCTTCGCGGCGGCCAGGATCCAGATGGGCGGCGACTTCATCCAGCAGCAGGATCGGGGTCATGCCGGAAATCGATGAGGTGAGGTCTGCATGTGCCAAAACCAAGCCAATCAACAGCGCTTTTTGCTCTCCAGTTGAAGCTTGCGCGGCGGGCATTTGCTTTTCGCTATGAACCACGTAAAGGTCAGAGCGGTGCGGGCCATCCAGAGTACGCCCTGCGGCACGGTCGCGGAAGCGGCCTTCCACCAGCAAATCGCGATAGCAATCTTCCCGATCTGATGCGCTCATGCCGATGGTTGCGGTTTCAAACGCGCCTTGCAGGTGGATTTCTGCGGACGGGAAGGGGAGGCCGAGCTGCTTTTGTGCTTCCAGTGTTTTGGCCAGCAAACTCACGGTTTCACTGCGCGCCAGAGCAACAGCGGTGCCCAGTTCAGCAACCTGCGCTTCGATGGCATCCAGATATTCGGGTGTTCCGCCCTCAGACAACAGGCGATTTCGCTGGCGCAATGCTTTTTCAAAGCTTGCAACCATTCTGCCATGAGACGGATTGAGGGAGAGGACCAGACGATCGAGAAATTTGCGTCGATCAGAGGCTGAGCCCGTAAACAGGCCATCCATGGACGGGACCAGCCACAAAACACGAAGGTATTCCAGGAGAGCTTCGGAAGAACGAGCTTCTTCGCCGTCAATGCGGACGCGGCGTCCCGGTTCTCCGGCAGTTAAACCTGTACCGATGCGGGTCTCGCCAAATTCTCCATTCAAGATCGCGCTGACAGCCCAGCCGCCAGATCCATCGGCCCGGGCGATATCACCAAGGGTTGCGCGGCGGAGACCTCGACCAGCGGAGAGAAAGGAGATTGCTTCGAGAATATTGGTTTTGCCTGCGCCGTTATCGCCAACAAAAGCGACCATTCGGCTGTTCAACTCAACGCTTGTTGCGTTGTAGTTTCGAAAATCCGTTAGCGCGAGGCGAGTAAGCGCCACAGGCACTGGATCCGACATTCAGGCTCTCTTTGGTTACATGAATTTTGAGCATATTCTCATCCGAAAATTGGCTGCTATTTTCGGGAATATGTAGCAGAAGAAAAATGCCCCCGGCTTAGGACCGAGGGCAAAACATTTAAACGCGCATTGGCATCAGCACATAAAGCGCTTCATCACTACCTTCATCGCGAACGAGGGTCGGAGAACCGGAATCCGCAAGTGTAAAGAGAGCAGAATCTGCTTCCAACTGAGCTGCGATATCCAACAGGTACTTGGAGTTGAAGCCGATCTCGAATTCTTCGTTGTCGTACTCAACTGCAACTTCTTCAGTCGCAGAACCAGAGTCCGGGTTGGTGACCGTCAGAACGATCTTACCTTCGCTCAGGGACATTTTGACTGCACGGCCACGATCAGATGCGATGGTGGATACGCGATCAACGGCTTCCTTGAAGGCATCACGATCAACGCGCAGTTCCTTGTCGTTTCCTTTTGGAATGACGCGCTCATAATCCGGGAAGGTTCCGTCGATGAGTTTTGAGGTCAGGATGATGTCACCAATGGTGAAACGGATCTTGGTTTCAGAGATCTCAACTTTGATCTCAACTTCCGGATCATCCAGCAGCTTCTGAATTTCGCCAACGGTTTTACGCGGTACGATGATACCAGGCATACCCTCGGAGCCTTCCGGCGCCTCAAGCTCAGCCTGAGCGAGGCGGTGTCCGTCCGTTGCGACAGCGCGGAAACGCAGGCCTTCTCCGATATCCAGAGAGTGCATGTAGATACCATTGAGGTAGTAGCGGGTTTCTTCCGTAGAGATCGCAAACTGAGTGCTGTTGATCAACTTGCGGATACCGCCTGCGGTCATGGTGAAGCTGTGAGTGAACTCACCTGCAGTCAGGTCAGGAAAGTCGGTGACTGGCAGGATTTGCAGCGCGAAGCGGGAGCGCCCGGCGCGAATTTCCATAGTGCTGTCATCACCAGACGTTTCCAAAACAACCTGAGAACCATCTGGCAGCTTGCGCACGATCTCGTAGATCATGTGAGCTGGCACTGTGGTTCCACCTGGCGTTTCGACCATTGCCGCGATGCTTTCCACGACCTCAAGATCCAAATCTGTTGCCTTGAGCTTGAGGTTGCCACCTTCAGCCTGCAGCATCACGTTGGAGAGGATCGGAATGGTGTTCCGCCGTTCCACCACACGGTGTACGTGGGTCAGAGACTTCAAAAGCTCGGTCCGCTCAAGTGTCACTTTCATGCGAAACGTCCATTCTTCTGGGCGGAGCATCGCGCCGGTGCAGCGAACTCCGCGAATTACTAATACAAATTGCCCAGTTTCAGTGCAGAGGCCCACTTGGTCTGCACTTGCCCACTATGCCGAGTTTAACCTCGTGCAGGGTCGTTCAAACTGCACGTTTAGCTCGCAAAATGCAAGAGGGGCGCTGCAAGCAGCGCCCCAATAATCACCAAATTCCTGCAAGGAGTCCAGATGGCTCCGTGTAAAGGACGCTTATTAGAGCACGTTGCATTCACGCATCGTGCTCTAAGTTCTTTCCTTGAGCTCATTCAGATCATTTGATTGAAGCCAATCAAATGGAATGCGCTCTAGGCGTCCAGCATACGCTTCAGCAGCTCCAGCTCCTGCGCAAGACCGTTATCTGCCTTGGAGAGCTCTTCGATTTTACGAACTGCATGAAGTACTGTTGTGTGGTCACGATTGCCGAAGCGACGACCGATCTCTGGCAGAGAACGTGGGGTCATCATCTTAGCGAGATACATAGCGATTTGACGAGGACGCACGATGGTGCGTGTCCGGCGTGCAGAAAGCAGATCTGCTTTTGTGACGTTATAATGTTTTGACACAACGCGCTGAATGTCTTCGATTTTAACGCGGCGTGGTTCAGCTGCACGGATGAGATCACGCAGAGTGATTTCAGCCATTTCCAGAGTTACCGGAGAGTTTGTCAGCTGATTATGCGCAACGAGACGGTTCAGAGCACCTTCCAGATCGCGACCTGAAGAGGTTACGTTGCGAGCAACGTAGTCCAGAACGGCCTCTGGCACAGTGAAGTTCGGGTATGAGCGCTGCTGAGCACGCATACGATCTTCAATGATAGCGCGACGAAGCTGGAAATCTGGTTCGGAGATATTTACGACCAGACCACCTGCCAGGCGGGAGCGAACGCGATCATCCAGGCTTTCCAATTCAGCCGGAGCGCGGTCAGCTGCAACAACAACCTGACGAGCACCATCAATCAATGCATTAAGAGTGTGGCAGAACTCCTGCTGCACCTGCTTGCCGTGAAGGAACTGCATGTCATCGATCAGAAGAAGATCGATAGAACGCAGAGTTTCCTTGAAGGACATTGCAGACTGCGCCTGAAGCGCGGCAACGAAGCGGTACATGAAATGCTCTGCGGTGAGGTACAGAACACGGCGACCAGCCATACGGGCCTGATTTGCAATCGCCTGCATCAAGTGGGTCTTACCAAGACCTACAGAAGCATGGAGGTAAAGTGGGTTAAAGGTTACGACACCGCCGCCTGCAACTTGCTTTGCTGCTGCAAGAGCCAGAACGTTGGATTCACCTTCAACAAAACTTTCGAAGACGTATTTCGGATCGAGGGATGCCCCCTCGAGTACGTCTTTAGAGGAAAGGTCGGAACGACCACCTCGACCGCCCATCATAGATGGCATTGGGGACGTTGCGCGCAGACCAACAGGATCATTTACCTGAATTGGGCGCATATCAGTCTTGCCACCCAGCGCTGGGCGTGCAGCTGGCTTAGCAGCTGCAGGACGGGGACGAACGGCACCGCGAACGGTGAGCTCGATCTTATGAATGTCATCACATTCATTTTTCCAAAGTCCCATCAGACGCTCTGAATAATGAGACTGAATCCATTGCTTCAAAAACCGTGTAGGAACAGACAAACGAACGGTGCCGTTGGTGTGCCCTTCCATGTCTACACGTGCAAACCAGCTGGAGAATACATCTTCACCCAACTCAACACGTAGACGTTTCTTAACGCGATCCCATTGCTCCGGCCCTGGAGCTTCCTGAACGTGCATGCTCGCCTCCTTGCAGCCGTTGAGTATTCCGCCACAGATACTCAACCATCAAATCTATTGCGCTCATTTCGAGCTTTGTTGAACCAGACGCTTTTTTATTTCGTTGCCATTAGACAAAAACATCACATCGGTGTGGCGCCCACACACCGTTGCTAAATTCTAATATTTCTTGGGAGCTATCCTTGGCTCCACGGAAGACCTTGAGCCTTCCACCCAGAAACCGAGCCTCGATGACCTTCAGCATCATGACCGCCTTCAAAGCCGTCTGCCACGTTGTAGCAGTTTTTATAGCCAAGGGCTGTCATCGCGATCGCTGCTGCCTTACTCCGAACTCCAGAGCGGCACAAAAAGAAGATTGCAGCGTTTTGGTCAAGTCCTTTTTGCGTCAATGCGTCAGAAAGTTGACTCGCAAAGCCCTCATGAGGGCCATTGGATGGGAAACCCTGCCATTCAGCAAGGATGACTTCCTTCTCCAATTTGGAAAGATCCGGAATGCCTACGAAGGTCCATTCAGCGTTGGTTCTTACATCTACAAGAATTGCAGAACCATCAGCTTTAAGGCTCTCGAAAACTTCCGTTACGCTTCGATCACCTGCATAGGACTCATGCATAGATACTTCCATTTACTAACCTAGACGCATTACGTTTGCTCACCCAAATGAGTAAGCCACTATAAAAAGACTCAAAATCGAAATTCAAGAAAAATCAGAAGGAAAAGCAACAATAGCAGCAAAATGACGCAACAACTCTAGTAGTCTAAATTGCAATTACTATAAAATGCAACGCCTAGACTTTACGCCATCTAACCAGCTTTGCCCGACCCTGGTTCGATTCTTCTAACTTGTATGCTGGGATCGGGTAGCAACCCGACTTCTTCTTGACCATACACAGCCGATTTTGGTCCCGCAATAGCGGAAAGTTTACAAAACGCAAATGCCCTTTCTGTGACGCAAGGTCAAGCTCATATGTCGTCAACGGCTAAGTTCGGCAAAAAGCAGTGAACTCAACAACTTTCTCGATATGCGCTTGGTTAATGGTGGGCCCGGGAAGCGAATAAAAAAAATTTATCCGGCCATCTCTTGACTCACCAAGAATCTGCTCATTTCAACTGTGACAATTTTAACCTAGAGCCAATCCATTGTTTTTTAAGGATTTTCCTTGACAGGCTCCGAGACTAGTCCACAGGCTATCCGCCGTGAAAATGCCCCAGTTTTATCCTAGGGTAAGCTTATCCAGCTAACAAAAAAGCCCGGCCATACGACCGGGCTTTTTTAGTCCAAAAAAATTGGATTAGGCGCCGAGTGCCTTAATGCGGGCATTCATGCGGGATACTTTGCGAGACGCAGTGTTCGCATGCATAACGCCTTTAGTAGATGCACGCATGATTTCAGGCTGTGCAACTTTGAATGCTTCGTTAGCAGCTGTCTGGTCACCCGCGACAATTGCTTCTTCCACTTTACGAACGTATGTACGTACGCGGCTACGGCGAGCCTTATTAGTGGCCGTCTGGCGAGCAATTTTACGTGCCGCCTTCTTGGCCGAAGGAGTGTTGGCCATGGGCTCTGTCCTGATCTGTCAGTAAGAACTGTTTTCAAATCGCGAACGAGACCGCCCAAAGCCGCCCCGATCAAACGAATTCAGTGACGAACAAAATCCGCCTCTGGTTGTGGAGCGCTTATAGTTGGGAGTCTGAGCCTCGTCAACGAAAAAAGGTGTAGACCTGCCTAAAAACGGCTTATCCGTCTTCGAATTCAGGTTTTCTCTTTTCAATGAATGCCTTCATACCTTCTTTTTGATCGCTGGTTGCAAACATAGAATGGAACAAACGACGCTCAAAACGAATGCCTTCAGCAAGTGTTACTTCGTAAGAACGGTTTACACTTTCCTTCGTCATCATAACAATTGGAGTCGAGAAACTTGCAATCTTTTCAGCAGCTTTGATTGCTTCAGCAACCAAATCTTCATTTGCGATAACACGAGAAACCAGGCCAGCGCGCTCAGCCTCTGATGCATCCATCATACGGCCTGTCAAGCACATTTCCATTGCTTTTGACTTGCCAACAAGCCTTGTTAATCTCTGTGTACCACCTGCACCTGGCATAACGCCAAGTTTGATCTCTGGCTGACCGAATTGCGCAGATTCTGCTGCCAGAATGAAATCACACATCATGGCAAGCTCACATCCGCCGCCCAGAGCAAAGCCTGCGACCGCTGCGATGATTGGTTTACGCTTTTGCGCGATCTGATCCCAGCTGGTGATGAAGTCCATCAGATAGGTCTGCGGATAGTCGTATTCTGCCATCACTTTAATGTCAGCGCCCGCCGCGAAGGCTTTCTCGGAGCCGGTGATGACTGTCGCGCCAATTTCAGGGTCACGATCAAATACGTTCAGTGCTTCATCAAGCTCAGCGATCAGGTCGCTGTTCAATGCATTCAATACTTTCGGGCGATTTAGCGTAATCAGGCCAATCTTGCCGCGTGTCTCAACCAGAATATTCTCGTAGGACATATGTCCCTCCCAATAAAATCAACTTGGATTTCTGCCCTAACATTGAAGAGTGATGGCTTAGCGGCAAGGTATCCGTTTGTCTTAGTTCTATCAGGCGTCTGTGTTTGCCCGCTCTGGAAACAGCGCTGCGAGCCCTTCTTTGCTTGCTGCACAGGCACCGCGTTCAGTGATCAGGGCGGTGACGTATTTTGATGGCGTCACGTCAAACGCGAAGTTGGACAAAGGGGTCTCTGGCGGGCAAATGCGCACCTTCTCGACCTTGCCCTCCGCGTTTTCGCCCGAGATCCACGCGACCTCTTCGCCGCCGCGCTCTTCAATTGGAATTTCCTTCAGGCCATCAGCGACGGTCCAGTCGATGGTTGAGGAAGGCAGAGCCACGTAGAATGGGACGCCATTGTCATGGGCTGCCAGCGCTTTGAGGTAGGTGCCGATTTTGTTGCAAACATCGCCGTGTGCAGTGGTTCTATCCGTTCCCACGATGCAAAGATCCACCATGCCATGTTGCATGAGGTGGCCACCTGCATTGTCGACAAGCAACGTATGAGGCACGCCGTGCTCTCCCAGCTCCCATGCAGTCAGGCCAGCGCCCTGATTGCGCGGGCGGGTTTCGTCGACCCAGACATGGACCTTGATGCCTTTATTGTGGGCCTGATAGATCGGAGAGGTAGCTGTCCCCCAGTCCACAGTCGCCAGCCAGCCCGCATTGCAGTGGGTCAGGATATTGATGGTCTCGCCCGGGCTCTTTTGCGCAGCGATCTCCTCAATCAGCTTGAGGCCGTGCTTGCCGATGGATTCGTTGCAGGCCACGTCTTCATCAGAAATCTCGACGGCCCGCTTCCATGCAGCTGCCGCTCTTTGCTCCAATGGCAGCTCTGAGAGCAGGCTTTGCATGTCATTCAACGCCCAGCGCAGGTTGATTGCGGTGGGGCGGGTTGCATGGAGCACCTGCCACGCATTGCTTAGTGCTGCATCGCTTGGGTCTCGCGCCATTTCCAACGCAACACCAAAGGCGGCTGTTGCGCCAATCAGTGGGGCGCCTCGAACCCACATGTCCTTGATGGAAACTGCTGCATCTTCCAGATTACGCAGTTCAACCTCGACAAAACGATGGGGGAGGCAGGTCTGGTCGATGATCCCGACAGATTTTCCAGCTTCCAGCGGCCAAATGGAACGGTATGCTTTACCATGAACCTTCATCGCGACGTCTCCTACCCATGTATGTGGTTTGTGCGTCAGATTATCGGATTTTTCCGTGGCTCCATCTGCATTTTATCGCGTCCGGTTTCTTTTCCTCATAAAGTTCTGCAGTCCGCAGTTTCTGCATGGTCCAATTAGATGAAAGCCTTTCATCTCCTCTTTAACCATACTGCGCTACGCTGACTCTCTTACGTTAGTTTACACATAACTTTGCCGGGTTGATGAAAGAGGCTTCCGATGGCTCCGCTGGACACTGAAATTCGCGTTATGGATGAAGATGGCATTCTGACCATGCTTGATTGGGCTGCCCAAGAGGGGTGGAATCCAGGTGAAGATGATGCTCCATCCTATTATGCAGCGGATCCCGGTGGTTTTCTTGGCTGCTATCTAAACAATCAGCTGGTTTCTATGGTGTCTGCCGTTCAATACGGTGAGGCCTATGGCTTTCTCGGCTTTTACATCTGTCATCCAGAGTTTCGCAGGCAAGGCCTTGGGGCCGTTATATGGAATGCCGCCATGAAACGGCTGGAAGGGCGGACGATTGGCCTTGATGGCGTGGTGGAAGAGCAAGACAATTACGCGAAGTCCGGCTTCAGGCTCGTTCACCAGAATATGCGTTACAGCGGCTTGTCTGATGTCACCATGCCTATGGATCAGCGTATTTCCATCATTGGCAAGGGCATTTTGCCAAGCATTATAGAATATGATCGCAACTATTTTCCCGCAGAACGCTCCGCTTTTCTGGAACGCTGGATGGAGCCAATGAACCCTATGCGACGGGGCCTCTATCTGGTTGAAGAGGGTATTGTTCGCGGTTACGGCGTTATCCGTGCGGCCCGTGATGGGTATCGCATTGGCCCAATGGCCGCTGAAACTCCAGAAGGGGCTGACCTGCTGTTCCGCGCCCTTGCTGGCAGCGCCAAAGGGCAGATGATCAACATTGACCTGCCTTTGCCTAATGAGCAAGCCGTGGAGCTGGCAGAGCGCTATGACCTATCACCCGTGTTCGCTACCGCCAGAATGTATAAGGGCCAAGACCCCAACCTCCCCCTCGACAAGATTTATAGCTTTGCGAGTTATGAGCTGGGGTAGAGCATAAGTTACCAGACACAGATTTTTGTGTTTGTTTCATCATTCACCCAGCATGCTTTGTCTGCATCATCACGCAGATATTTACCTGGCAAAAAAACGTTACGACCAGTGCCAAAGTTAGCCCAACCATAGGCAACGCCGGGAGGATCAATCACTAAAATCATAGTGGGTTTACCCGCTGCAGATACCTCAAAGCTACCTTTGTTATCAGTGATTTTGAACTCACATTCATACTCGCCATCATCAGATGTAAAGCAACGAGCTTGCTTCGCTGAGGCAGGTTGGGCCGCAACAAACCAAGCGATAAAAAATAAGGATATTCCTGATCTCATAATGATGCTCATGTTTCTTCCCAACTCTTGAGAAAATGGACAGCAACTTTTATGATGTGACATTATCCTATTGAAATAAAAGTATAATTTATGGGTATCTGCGGCTATTATTAAAATGTCTCACGAACTTCGATCTTTCAGATGCACTCAAGCAAATCTAGTAGGTGTTCAATTTCATGGTCTGCGTTCATCGATCGCAAATAGTCGAAGTTATGGAAGAGGTTGTTCGATATTGGTGCAAACAGGCATGTACGACAGCCTAGAGCTTTACCTGCCAAAATATCTACATGAGAGTCGCCAATGACCAATGTCCTACTGGCATCTGCTCCCATGCGATCCAACGCTTCTTCAAAGGGGCGGGTATCTGGCTTGTGTCCGTAACCGTCATCTCCCGCAACCGTCGTCTGGAAAAAGTCCGAGAGGCCATGCACTTCAGTTCCACTCGAGAGAAGACGGCGTGAGCTTGAGCTAACAAGGCTTGTTGGAACCTTTTCATCCTTCAGCGTTGAAAGGGTCTCGATTGCTCCTTCATAAAGCTCAACTTCTTGCAATGCCTGCAGAACGTACTTCCGCGTTTCCTCGGCGATCTCGTGAAACCCTATATGAGGATGCTTGTCTGGCACTTTGTGGTGATCATGAAAGAATTCTGCCACGATTTCTTTAGGTTGGAAGGTGAAGTTACGTTGCTCCAAAGCGCGTTGATATCCGTCGAGCCACACATCCATAGTTCTGGCTAAGGTGCCATCCCAATCAAAAATAACGTTTTGAATATTCAATTTTGCAGCTTTCTAAAAATAGGCACGATCAAATTATGCCTCATGCTTTGATCTATCAATGATGGGCGGAGCTACTCACGAATAAGTCAAAGCTCGGTCAATCCACCAAGGGGGCATAGATTTAAACCATCACTTAATACGCCGACCCTAGGGTATAATTTGTGTTCCGAAAAGTGAGGTTGGTTTTGCAGAATCTCAGAATAAAACAACTTGATAAACGCGATCTTGGCACCATCCTGAAGTGGGCAGCCAATGAAGGATGGAACCCTGGCTCTGATGATGCTGAGGCTTTTTACTCAGCAGATACTTCCGGCTTCTTCGGGTGCTTTGATGGAGATCGTCCAATCTCATTCATTTCCGGGGTCAAGTATGGCAAGGATTTCGGTTTTGTAGGACTTTACATTTGCGATCCGGAACTGCGGGGCAAGGGATACGGAAAGTTGGTGTGGGACCACTGCATCAAGTCCTTACATGGGCGTACGATGGGGCTGGACGGGGTTATTGAGCAGCAGGACAATTATGCGCGCTCCGGCTTTGAAACTGCCTACAGACATATCCGATATGCTGGCATTTCTGCTGTGACATCAACCGATGACAAACGCATCAAGCGCATCGATGAAAGCACGTTACCCAGTCTCATCGAGTATGATCATAAGTTTTTCCCGCCTCAGCGTACCTCTTTCCTTACTAAGTGGCTGGATCCTGCATCTCAGCATCGCTCTACCTTCTGTTACACAGAGGATGGTGCAATCAAAGGATATGGCACAATTCGGACTGGGCATGATGCTTACAGAGTTGGGCCTCTGTTTGCAGATGATGAGCGTATCGCGGATTCATTATTTCAAGCACTTATCGGAACGGTGCATGGAAAGGAAGTTCACTTAGATCTACCTGAGCCCAATGCCCATGCGCTTTCTCTCGCAGAGCAATACCAGATGGAACCTGTATTTGAGACTGCGCGAATGTACAAAGGGACTGCGCCCACTTTTCCACTCGGCAACATCTACGGAGTGACAACACTGGAACTCGGCTAAATCGAGAGCTTACTGCGGCAACAAGGTCTCCCGGTCCAATTGCTGTTCGTGGGCTTCTTCCTGGAGCCATGCTTTGAAGGACTTTACGACTGGGCGCAGGGTTCGGTTTTCCGGATAGACGAAGTGGTAGGCGGAAGAGAGTTTTAGGCTGATGTCGAACAGGCGGACCAGTGTTCCCGCAGCGAGTTCTTCTTCGATAAAGAACTTTGGTACCAGTGCCACGCCCAAGCCGGAGGCGGCAGCCTGTGAGATCATGGTGAACTGATCGAAACGCGGGCCCTGAAAGGCGCCGTCTGTTTCTACACCTGCCAGAGAGAACCATTTTTGCCATGCATCTGGCCGTGTTGACTGGTGCAGGCGCATAACATCAATCAGGTCCTCCGGCGTACGCAGGCTGTGTCTGTCGCGAAATGCTCTGGAGGCAACTGGAATGACCTCTTCCTGAAACAGCGGCTCCGCAATGGCTCCTGCCCAGACAGGCTCGCCATAATGGATGGCGCCGTCGAACGGCTCTACCGAGAAATCGAACGGGCGTAGTCTGACGGAGAGGTTGAAGCTGGCCTCCGGGTAGCGCTCGTGGAAACGGGGGAGGCGGCGGGCGAGCCAACGCGTGCCGAAAGTTGGGAGTACTGCGACGTTGAGCACATCCTCACTGCCTGCAAAGGACATCACCTGACGGGTGGCGCTGGTCATCTTTTCCAGCGTGCCGCGGATGTCATGCAGGTAGATACGCCCGGCATCCGTCAGAACAATGCGTTGGCGAATCCGTTTGAACAGCTCAACACCCAAGCGACCTTCCAAAAGGCGCACCTGTTTGCTGACTGCGCCTTGCGTCAGGAACAATTCTTCAGCTGCACGCGTGAAACTGCCGTGCCGCGCTGCGCTTTCGAATGCGATCAAACAGTCAATCGGGGGGATAAAACCACGCTTCATCCTGACCTCTCATGATGCCGTGGACAGCTCGAAACATCTGAAATCGCGAGGTTAGGCACAACCAGCACGAACAAATTTCGTTCTATCTGGCATCATCTCCTTCTTAAAACAGGACCTTAAACAGGTCGCCACCTATAATTATCTTACTGATTTTAAGCAGTTTTCTTCGAGACGCAAGATCAAGACGAAATTATCAGTCATTCCATATGCGAATGAATAATGGAAAAGACGTAGCTTTTACCCGTGAACAGGACAAGAGAAACTCTGCTCAAATTTCGAACTGACTGTTTCTCACTCTTTGGGGGCTTCAATGACCGTAGGTCTGGATACCGCGCAATTCGCAAAAGAAACAATTGAACTCATGGAGCGTATGGGTGTTGCCCGCGCTGCTTTGGAAGGTGGCACACTTGCTGCAACTTCTCCAAACTCCGGTGAAACACTGGCGATGATCAAAGAAGACAGCGCCGCGGAAACCACCGCTGCAATTGGTCGTGCTCACGATGCTTTCAAAGAGTGGCGCAAGCTGCCTGCACCTCGTCGTGGTGAGCTGGTTCGCTTGCTGGGTGAAGAGCTTCGCACTTATAAAGATGACCTTGGCAAGCTGGTGAGCCTGGAAGCAGGCAAAATCACCTCTGAAGGGCTGGGTGAAGTTCAGGAAATGATCGACATCTGCGATTTCGCAGTTGGTCTTTCCCGTCAGCTGTACGGTTTGACCATCGCGACTGAGCGTCCGGGTCACCGTATGATGGAAACCTGGCACTCATCTGGTGTTGTTGGTGTGATCTCCGCGTTCAACTTCCCTGTTGCGGTTTGGTCCTGGAACGCGGCGCTTGCATTCGTTTGTGGTGACTCCGTTGTTTGGAAGCCATCTGAGAAGTCTCCTTTGACAGCCATGGCATGTGCTGCACTGTTTGAGCGTGCAGTTGCCAAGTTTGGTGATGATGCACCGAAGGGTTTGCTGGAAGTTATCGTAGGTGGCCGTGAAATCGGTGAGACGCTGGTCGATGACAAGCGCGTGCCTGTTATCTCCGCAACCGGTTCTACTCGTATGGGACGTCAGGTTGGTCCACGTGTTGCAGAACGTTTTGGTAAGTCCATCCTTGAACTGGGCGGCAACAACGCAGCAATCGTGACCCCGTCTGCTGATCTGGATCTGACCCTGCGCGGCGTGGCCTTCTCCGCAATGGGTACTTGCGGTCAGCGTTGTACTACACTGCGCCGCCTGATCACGCATGACAGCGTTTATGATGCGCTGATCCCACGTCTGATCAAGGCGTATGCCTCTGTGAAGATCGGCATTCCGACCGAAGAAGGCACGCTGATCGGTCCGCTCATCGACAAAGACGCTTTTGACAACATGCAGAAGTCTCTGGAAGCTGCAAAAGCTGCTGGCGGCACCGTGCATGGTGGCCAGCGCGTGATGGCGGATGAGTATCCGGATGCCTATTACGTTCAGCCTGCTGTTGTTGAAATGCCAGGTCAGGTTGGTCCTGTACTGGAAGAGACTTTTGCTCCGATCCTCTACGTCGTTCGCTACAGCGACTTTGATGAAGCGATTGAAATTCAGAACGGTGTTGGTGCTGGTCTGTCTTCTTCCGTCTTCACCAAAGACATGGGTGAAGCTGAAACTTTCGTTTCTGTTGTTGGCTCTGATTGCGGCATTGCAAACGTCAATATTGGCCCATCCGGTGCTGAAATTGGCGGCGCATTTGGTGGTGAAAAAGAAACTGGTGGTGGCCGTGAAGCTGGCTCTGATGCCTGGAAGGCATACATGCGCCGCGCGACCAATACCATCAACTACTCTGGCGCTCTTCCATTGGCGCAGGGTGTGAAGTTTGACGTTGAATAAGGAATTTTGAGCATGAGTAGTGATCCAACCGGCGGAGGCGTCTTCAATTGGGAAGACCCGTTCCTCATGCGCGACCAGTTGAATGAAGACGAAGTCCTCATCATGGAAAGCGCGCGTGCCTACGCTCAGGAAAAGCTTCTGCCGCGTGTGATGGAAGCTTACCGCGAAGAGAAGACTGATCGCTCCATCTTTAACGAGATGGGCGAGCAGGGTCTGCTTGGCGTGACCCTTCCAGAGCAATACGGTGGTTCAGGTGCGTCTTATGTGGCTTACGGCCTCGTTGCCCGCGAAGTCGAGCGTGTGGACAGTGGCTACCGCTCCATGATGAGTGTGCAGTCCTCTCTGGTGATGTACCCAATCTACGCCTACGGCTCTGAAGAGCAGCGCATGAAGTATCTGCCGAAGCTTGCTTCTGGTGAATACGTTGGCTGTTTTGGTCTAACCGAGCCGGATGCAGGGTCTGACCCGGCTGGCATGCGCACCCGCGCTGTGAAGACCGAGAGCGGATACCGCATCACAGGTTCCAAGATGTGGATCTCCAATTCCCCAATCGCAGACGTGTTTGTGGTTTGGGCGAAGTCTGAAGCGCATGACAACCAGATCCGTGGTTTCGTTCTTGAAAAGGGTATGGAAGGTCTTTCCGCCCCTAAGATCGAAGGCAAGCTGTCTCTGCGTGCTTCCATCACCGGTGAAATTGTGATGGACAACGTTGAAGTGGGTGAAGACGCGCTGTTGCCTAACGTTTCTGGCCTGAAAGGTCCGTTCGGCTGTCTGAACCGCGCTCGCTATGGCATCTCCTGGGGTGCGCTGGGCGCTGCGGAAGATTGCTGGATGCGTGCTCGTCAGTACGGCATGGACCGCAAGCAGTTCAACCGTCCTCTGGCACAGACACAGCTGTTCCAGAAGAAGCTGGCAGACATGCAGACTGAGATTACCCTCGGCCTTCAGGCTTCCTTACGTGTTGGCCGTCTGTTTGACGAAGGCCGCGTTGCTCCTGAGATGATTTCCATCGTGAAGCGCAACAACTGCGGCAAGGCGCTGGATATTGCGCGTCAGGCACGTGACATGCACGGCGGTAACGGTATCTCTGAGGAGTTCATGGTGATGCGCCATGCTCAGAACCTTGAGACCGTCAACACTTATGAAGGTACACATGACGTTCACGCCCTTATTCTGGGTCGTGCGCAGACTGGCCTTCAGGCTTTCTTTTAAGCCCTGATCAGCATCGTAATCTCGTGAAAGTGCTGGGAGGCCTTTTTTGAGATTACGCTTGATGCTCTTGGGAGGCGTTTCGCCTCCCTTTTAGACCGGCGCTCGCAAATACCCGCCTAATTGTTTCGGGCGTCGGTTCTTACCCTTTTCATTTCTCAGTATTCAGGTGTGACTATGGCGATAGCTTCAGTGGATGTTGCTATTATTGGGGGGGCTGTCATCGGGTCATCGGTGGCGTACCATCTTGCACAACGCGACGACTTCAAGGGTAGCATTGCGGTCTTTGAGAAAGACCCGTCTTACCAACATTGCGCTTCGGCGCTTTCTGCCGCTTCTATTCGCCAACAGTTCTCCTCTGCCGTGAACATCGACATTTCGCTCTATGGCATCGATTTCCTGCGCAATATTGGCAGTCTTCTGGAAGTTGATGGCGAACAGCCACGCATTGATCTGGTTGAGGGCGGTTATCTTTTTCTCGCAACGCCAGACAAGCGCAGCATTTTGGAAGAGAACCACGCGCTTCAACAAAAGATGGGTGCGGATATTGGTTTTTTGGATACTGATGCGCTGAAAGCTAAATTTCCGTGGCTCAACGTCTCTGATCTTTCTGCTGGCTGTCATGGCTTGTCCGGCGAAGGCTGGTTTGACGGTTATGGTCTGATGCAAGCTTTCCGCCGCAAAGCCCGCTCCCTGAACGTGCCTTATGAGCCGTATCAAGTGGTTCACCTTGAAAAGATCATGGGCGGCAGCTGGATTTTGACGCTCTCCAACGGAGAACAGGTGGAAGCTGGCGTTGTGGTGAATGCAGCAGGCGCGTCAGGTGGTGCTCAGATTTGCATGGAAGCTGGTTTTGAAGCGCCTGTGCACTCCAAAAAGCGCATGATTTTCACCTTTGAATGCCGCGATGAGGTTTCGGGTCTGCCGTTGCTGGTTGATCCAAATGGGACCTATGTGCGCCCTGAAGGGACAGGCTTTATCTGCGGCAGCTCACCGGATGAAGAGCAAGACCCGGATTCCTTTGACTATGATGTCGATTATTCCTTCTTTGAGGAACACCTTTGGCCAACACTCGCCAACCGTATTCCTGCATTTGAGGCCATCAAGCCTGGCGCGGCGTGGGCAGGCCATTATGATGTGAACCTGTTCGACCACAACGCATTTACCGGTCCAGTGCCTGGCATTGAAGACTTTTACATCGCGCTGGGCTTCTCCGGTCACGGCCTTCAGCAAAGCCCGGCGGTGGGGCGCGGTCTTGCCGAACATATCGTAACAGGCCGCTATGAGACGCTGGACCTTTCCGAGCTTGGTGTTGAGCGCCTGACCGCAAACAATCCGCTGATTGAGCGGAATGTGGTTTAAGAAGAGCGGCCTACTGAGGTGGGCCGCTTAATCTGACTCGGTTTTTGATGATCAGGTCGGCGAGGAAGTCTGCCATGACGCGCATTCGGGGGGAATGGGCGAGATCAGAGTGCATGACCAGATAGATTTGTTGATCAACGCCGATGTTGGCTTCCACGCATACAAGCCCAGCTTCTGCTGCAAGGAAGTGAGGGAGGACTGCCAGACCGAGCCCGGCTTTGGCGGCGACCACTTGCGTGGCGAGTGATGAGGTTAAAACTGCAGGCTCACGGCCTTTTAAAGCACGTCGAATCCATTGTGCTGCGGCAAGGTGAGCCTGCGCTTCACTCCAGGATATGCAGTCATCGTCCTCATAGCTCTCAGGCTTTTCGAGTTCTGTTCGCTTGAGCAGATATTCTTTGCTTGCATAAAGGCCGAAGCCGAGTGTTCCCAAGCGGCGAAGTGTGACATTGCCGCTTTCCGGTTTTACCATCCGTATGGCGAGGTCTGCATCACGGCGGTGCAGGTTCACTGAGCTTACGTCGGTCAGAATTTCGATATGCAGGTCCGGATAGCTGGTGCACAGCTCGGGCAGTGCAGGCAAAATCAGGTGAGTGGCGAGGTTTTCAGCTGTGGCAAGGCGCAATTTTCCGGAAATGCCGGCCTGAGCCTTTGCGCCGGAGGAGAATGCTGCGGCTGCGGCTTCCAGCGCCTCTGCTTTTGCCAGCAACTCACGGCCATCCTCTGTGAGCTGATAGCCGGACTGGTGCCTGACGAACAAAGGGATTTTCAGCGTTTCTTCGAGACGATCAATCTTTCTCGACAGTGTCGCCACGCCGATATGCAGGTGTTGAGCAGCCGCGCTGAGCGTTCCTGTTCTCGCAACAGCCAGAAAAGCTTTTGTGTCATCCCATACAAGGTCGCGCAGAACTTCATCTCCAAATTCGGAAATCAGCTTTCCATTTCTACTCGTATTTTCCATTTTTGAAACATGGCAAGTATTCAGCAGCAACACAAGGAAGCTTCTGATGAAAACGCGCCAACTTGGATCTAAACTTAACGTCTCAGCACTTGGCCTGGGCTGCATGGGGATGAGTGAGTTTTATGGCTCACACGATGACAGCGTGTCCTTGGGTGTGATGGCACGAGCCGTTGAACTGGGCACAGATTTCTTCGATACGGCTGACATGTATGGCCCTCACCACAATGAGGAGTTGATTGGTCGTTTTTTGAAGGAAACGAAAGCGCCTCTCAAAATCGCAACGAAGTTTGGCATCAATCGGAAACCCGGCGAATACAAGCGGACAATCGAGAATAGTCGGCAGTATGTGCGGCAGGCTTGTGAGGCCTCTCTGAAGCGTTTGGGCGTTGATTACATTGACCTTTACTACGTTCATCGCGTTAACCCGGAACAACCCGTTGAGGATGTGATGGGCGAGCTTTCGCGGTTGGTTGATGAAGGAAAAATCGGCAATATCGGGCTTTGTGAGATCAACGAGACAACACTGCGCCGGGCGCATGCGGTTCATCCAATTGCGGCTGTACAGACAGAATACTCGCTGTGGTCACGTGATGTCGAAAGCGCAATCCTGCCTGCGTGTCGTGAGCTTGGTATTGGATTTGTCCCTTATTCCCCGCTGGGACGAGGATTTTTGACTGGCAGTTTCAACTCGAAAACGGAGTTTGAAGAGGGCGATTTTCGCGCCAATCTGCCGAGATTTTCGAAAGAAGCCCTGCTCATCAACGAAGGTATCGCGAAAGTGATTACAGCGGCCGCACACCAGAAGAAATGCACGCCTGCACAGCTCTCCCTTGCCTGGTTGTTGGCAAAGGGAAACGATATCGTGCCAATTCCGGGTACGAAGAGACTGAAGTATCTGGAAGAGAACGCTGCTGCCACTGAGATTGAGCTGACTTCAGATGAGGTGCAAGCACTGGAAGCCGAAATTGCTCGCATTCCTGTTGTGGGCGAGCGGTATACTCCTGAGGGCATGAAAGGCCTTAATGCGTAAGCAGCTGAGTGATCTATAAAACTTATTCCCCTCCCAGTTTTCTCCCATATTCTGAGAGACATGCCCACGCAACGGGCTGCTGGCGGACCGTCCGTCAGTGAGGCGTGGGTTGGGTGGGGCTGTCAGAAGAGGTAACGCATCTTTCTGGTGGTCCGGTGAACCGAACTTCAAACGTGACCGCATGGTTTGAGGGGAAGGGCCCAAGTTTGTAGGGTATCACGCGGCGACAAGTGCAAATGTACCGGCAGTAAAACCTGCTTTTACAGATGCGTTTGTCAAAGACGGAGGAACTGTTCGGTTAGGGAAACCTGATTGGATAAGCCATTGTCTTTCCGGGAAACCGGCTATCGTGCCTTACAGGCAAAGAGGCGACGTTGTTCATTACAAGAAAGCCCGGGCGAGGCGAGCAGCCACTGCCGAAGACTCATATTTAAACAAGTAGCGCAGGCACTGCCTGCTCGCCTTGCTCATCCCAATTTTGGGAACCTTAGCTTCAACACTGCATGGGCTGCCATGTGGTGCTTTTAGTGCATGTTTTTGTTGTTCCAGTGCCATTCAGAACAGCGCAACTCTGCAACTTCCTGCACAATCTTGGTGTCAGGCTTATAAAGCCCTGCATGACCAGTTGACCGCGTTCAGGAGGGTGGAACATGTCATCTTCAGTTACTTTGAGCACACCGCAAATTAATCCGCACATCTCAGCGGGGGATCTTGAGAACATCAAGGGAGCCTCGGACAGAGACCATGTTGGGAATCCGGCAACACGGCTCTGGGACAAGATTGTTGACTGGTTTTGCGGGACGGACCGCGTAACAGCGAAGAAACTGGCGTTTGATCTGTACTCGCCGGGTGTGACGGACCAAAACAAGGTCAAAGCATTTGAGCAACTGCGCGAACTGGCTGGTGCGAACTATCAGGACAATTTCAAAGTCTATGACAGTTCCCATTATCGCAGCTACAGCGTTTTGGATTTCAAGTTGGAATTTGATGTGCGCAGTCCTGATGAAGACCGCGTGGAAGCTAACCTGAAAAACGACATCATGATGGAGGGGATCAAGATCCCTGAACAGCAGGGATTGCAGTTTCAAAAGGACTTTGACCGCAGGCAGGAGCGCACTTTTACGTTCGATTCAAAACCGATTGAAGACATGAGCTTCTTTGATCAGTTTTCTTCGCAGGAACGTGCCGCCATCTTTGCAGTTTGCCATCAAGGGCTGTTTCCGCTGCTCTCTGATGCGGTGATGTGTATGTCCAACAATCAGGACATGCGGTTTAATATCAGCAAGCCGGGGCCAGATGATCTGCGCATTGAGGCCTACATGGAGAAGGACATTTCCATGGACTTCGATGGACCATTCTTCGAGGAACAACAGCAGCAGGTTGCTGACTATGACGGCGTGAAGAAATCGCTGAAGATTGAAGCTGTGATCAATGTCTGGCGAGGTGGCCAGGAGGTTGATCTGGTTTCTGCTGAAGTCCTGTCACAAAACGAAGTGTGACAGGAGCTGTTGCGGAGCGTTGTAGACGAAGGACGCTGAGTTAGCTCTCCTTGTCCTTCTTCTTCATCGCCTTTTCGAGAGCGTTGACGGTGGTTCTAAGCACCTGAATGCGGGCGTAGCGCTTGTCTTCGGAAGAAATGAGCGTCCATGGCGCATAGCGGGTGGAGGTGCGGTCCACCATGTCACCCGCTGCGATGGCGTATTCGTTCCATTTGAGGCGATTGCGCCAGTCTTCCTCGGTGATTTTGTAGTTCTTGTAGGCGGTTTCTTCGCGGGCTTTGAAGCGGCGCAGTTGCTCTTCTTCCGAGATCGCCAGCCAGAACTTGCAGAGGACGAAGCCGGAATCTGTCAGCTCTTTTTCGAAGGCGTTGATTTCGTTGTAGGCCCTCATCCAGTCCGCTTCGGAGCAGAAGCCTTCGACGCGCTCAACAAGAACCCGCTCGTACCAGGAGCGGTCAAAGATGGCGCTGTGGCCCTTTTTCGGCAGGCGGCGCCAGAAACGCCAGAGGTACGGGTGCAGCTTTTCTTCCACGGAAGGGGCTGCGATTGGGTGCACCTTGTAGTTTCGCGGGTCCATGGAGCGGGTGAGACGGCGGATTGAACCGCCTTTGCCGGCTGCATCGTTGCCCTGGAAGACGGAGATCAAACCGAACTTTTTGAAACGCTTGCGGTCTGTCAGGTACGCCATCTTGTCCTGAAGCTCTTCAAGCTCTGCCTTGTAGTCTTCTTTGGAAATGGTTGCTGTCAGGTCTATCGCATCCACGGCGTTGGCCTGCGACAAGGTCGTGACCACAGCCGGAGCTGAAACCGGATTGCCGTTGCCGCTTTCCAGCTTCTTCTTCATGGACTGCGCGATGGTTTCGGCCAGCGCGAGATCGCGAACATCCGGATCCTGAGAGGGGATCACAAACCAAGGGGCATAGCCGGTGCTGGTTTGCAGGGATGCCTTTTCGCCAGCCGTCTGAGCGGCGCGATAGTGCTCTGAGCCAGACCATTCCTCAATGAAGTTGCGGCCTTTTTTGCCTTTGGCTTCGATATCATGCAGGCGTTCCTGCTGCTCTGCCTTTGGAAGAGTGAACCAGAACTTGAGAAGGAGAATGTTCTCGTAGGCCAGCATTTTTTCAAAGCGGTTGATGGCTGACAGCTGGCGCTCCAGCTCTGCGTCATCAATCTTGCCCATAACGGCATCACGCAGTGGTTCCTGATACCAGGAGCCAAACACAATGGAGGTTTCGCCCCGTGCAGGCAGATCACGCCAGTAGCGCCAGTAGTTTGGCCGGGCGCTTTCAGACTCGCTGCGCTCTTCATGGTAGGCGTTGCAGAACAGATAACGGGTGTCCATCCACTCATACAAACGGGAGATCGCCGCGCCTTTACCCGAGCCATCTACGCCAGCGAGCAAAATGATCGTTGCAAAAGCTTTGTTCTCTCTCAGCTTGTGCTGAACTTCCAACAATTCCTCACGGAGTTCAGGCAGTCTTTTTTGAAGCAGCTCTTTGCTGACTGTCTGAGGAATGTTTGCAGACTGAAACATGCAAGTGACCTTCGCATCTGGGGCATGGCGTAAAATGTTATTTTTGCTCATTCGGCTTTGCAGCCAAGAATAGCCATTCTGTATTATTGCTTAAAGAGCTAAACGATGTTTTTCGTCACCAGAATTAACGTATGGGTCTGATTAGTGGGACTATTATGCTTTTTGAAGGGATTAGGGCTTGTTATTTCCCTTTCAAAGCGCCAGATGCCTGCATATAAATGTAACAGAATGCAGACCTTATTTTGGTCACCTTGGCACTATGTATACATTTCAAGCAGTCACCCAGCGATCTAAGTCATTTATGAAAGAGCTAGAGACTTTTCAGTGAACGTCGATTTCGTCACCACATTCCTCAACCACATTGTTGATTTCATTGCAGCAAACCCAGCGTTCGCTGGCCTTATCTGTTTTATCGTCGCAATGGGCGAAGCGCTCTTTCTGATTGGACTGGTGTTTCCAAGCACGGTTGTTCTTGTGGGCGCCGGAACGCTTATTGGCCTTGGCGAGCTGCCCTTTCTGAGCATCTTTTTATGGACAACCGCAGGCGCCGTAACGGGCGACGCGTTTTCCTACTGGTTTGGCTACTTTTACAAAGACAAAGTGCGCACCATCTGGCCATTAAGCCGGTATCCGGATTGGCTGCAGCGCGGTGAAGACTATTTTGCCAAACATGGTGGTAAGAGCATCTTCATTGGCCGTTTTGTGCCAGGTGTGAAGTCTGTGGTACCCGGAATTGCCGGTATGGCGGACATGAGTTTTGGCCGCTTTACGTTCTTCAACGTGACATCAGCCTTCGCATGGGCCGCGATCCATCTGATACCCGGTGTGATGGCTGGCTCTGCTCTGTTTGCTATTGGCGAGTTCAATACGCGTCTGGCGATTATTCTTGGTGGCTTGCTGCTGGTTCTTTTGATTGCCGTGGCCCTGATCCGCTGGCTGATCATGTTTATTCTGCCAATCGTTGGTGGTTCTCATCAAGCAACAGTCAATTGGTTTGCCCGCCGTCCTGATCGCTTCAGCCAATGGGTTGCACGGACGTATGACCCTGAAAACCCACGTAGTGTGGGGATGCTGGTTTCTGCATTCTTCCTGCTTGTCACGCTGCCCGGCTTCATTTGGTTTACAGGTGCTGTGGCGCCGGGAATGCCGATGGCGCGGGCTGATCTTGCGATCAGCAACTTCTTCCAGATCGCCCGGACACCGATCATCGATAAGGTCATGGTTATGATCACCATGATGGGCGATGGACATGTCACTGCAACCGTGACGCTGGCTGTTGGGCTTTATCTGTTTGGGCGGAAGGCATGGCGCAGAGCGACAGGCTTTGTCATCGCGATTGTCAGCTCCTCTATCTTTGTGGTGATCACCAAGGCGCTGATTGGCCGCGATCGTCCGATTGAGCTGTACTCTGGAGCGGACGCATTTTCATTTCCATCCGGGCACGCGACGATCAATACGGTTCTAATCGGGGTCATTGCGGTTTTGGTGGCTCATGATCGTTCCCGGTTGAGCAAGACGATCATCTATTCTGTGGCGGCAACCTTTGCGATCCTGATCGGGTTCTCACGCGTTTATCTCGGCGCGCACTGGCTTTCAGACGTGCTGGCAGGTCTCTTATTTGGCTCCGGTACGGTCTTCTTCTTCTCATTTGTATTTGGGCACATTCACAACGAGAAAGTTGGCAGAACTGCGCTGACGATCATTTCGCTGAGTGCACTGGCGATTGCTTCCGTCTGGCACATCAGCACAAATTACAAGACAACTGCTGAGGCTTATGAGCCGCGCAGTGAATCCGTTGTGATCCAAAAATCCAGCTGGCGTTTGCAGGACTGGCGTTTGCTGCCTGCCAAGCGTGTGTCCATTACGGGTGAACTGGAAGAGCCGATAACACTGCAATGGTCCGGCACGCCGGAACAGTTGGAAAAACAACTGACAGACTTGGGCTGGCGCAAGGCTCCGGAATGGTCTGTTCCAACAGCGACTGGATACCTGAAAGGCGAGACACCTGCTGGCGAACTGCCTCCGGTACCACACACCAATGCAGGCTTCCTACCTGCACTGACAATGGTTTACGAAAGCGATCAGGACCACAGACAGGTGTTCTGGCTCTGGGAAACCCGGTTCAAGCTCTCCGATGTGAGCGGAGATATCTCCAATCTGTATATCGGCGGTGCGCTGGACGAAGAAACCGTCCGTCTGTTTGGTGAGTTTTCAGGTCTGAAGTCTGAAGATGAAATTCCAGTGGATCTTCACATGTTCAACCAGCTACCGAATGCAGAAGAGAAGCGTAGGTGGGATGGCAGCTCTGTGGTAATCGCGGGGCCTTAAAGCAGGCCCTGCTAGGCTTTTTCCTGAGGAGCGCAATACAGGCCGTAGAGAGTTTGCAGAACGGATTCCACTTCGGCACTTGCCAGAGAATAATAGATTGTCTGGGCGCTACGACGGGTGGACACCAGATTGCTGGCACGCATCTTGGCAAGGTGTTGAGACAGCGCGGACTGACTAAGATTAACAGCTTCGGCAAGTTCACCTACAGTACATTCGCTCTGTACCAGTCGACACAACACCATCAAGCGCTTGGGATGCGCCATGTTAGCAAGAAGCCGCGAAGCTTCCTCAGCGTTTTCTTCTAAGTCTTCAAAATTTGCATCAATCAAAGCTCGAACCCTAATCTTTAATGTTATTAGCAGCAGGCCATTTATAGGATGTGGGCCATAAAAGCAGCGTCATTATTCTTGGTCCCCATACATAAAGAAGAACATGAAACATGCAAGTAGCTGGACTGCTCTAACCAAATTTGTCGTCCTTTTCTTGTCGGGACAACCAGAATATTATGCTCTCCTGCAATAATTCTAGCATAATGTGGCGGGTCTATGTTAATAGCCCGATCAAACCGAGCCTCAGAGACTATTCCAGTAGAATTAATTGAAGCTGCCTGCTTTTGTGCTGGATTTCTCGAAGGCAAACTTCTTCAAGCTTGTTTTGTGCGCATCCTAAAACGAAAAATGGTTTCTGATTTTCCGGGACACGCAAAAAACACATGATGAAATCAGCAGAACCGGCTTCGGACACTCTGCTCATTCGAAAGATCACTTTTGACCGACTTCGACAAACTTGGCGTTGCAAAACCATTTCAGATCGCCCTGAAATCTAAAGGTTATGACGAACCAACACCTATTCAGGAAAACGCTATTCCATACATTCTGGATGGCAAGGACCTGCTTGGTCTTGCTCAGACCGGAACGGGTAAAACCGCAGCTTTCGCAGTGCCGCTTCTTCAGCGCTTGCTTGAGAGCCGGTATCGCGCAGCGCCGAAGAGCGTGCGCAGCCTTATTCTGACGCCAACCCGCGAGCTGGCGGATCAGATTTCAAAGAACATCAAGGCCTATTCAGGCCGCACCAAAATGTACTCCAGCTGCGTTGTTGGCGGTGTGCCGTTTCCTCCGCAGTTCCGTGCTTTGCAGCGTGGTCTGGATGTGCTTGTGGCGACACCTGGTCGACTGCTCGACTTGCATCGCAAAAACGGCGTCAGCTTTGATGAGCTGGAGATTTTCGTTCTTGATGAAGCGGACCAGATGCTGGATCTCGGCTTTATCGCAGAGCTGGAAGAGATTGCTTATCTGCTGCCGGAAAAACGGCAGACACTGCTGTTCTCAGCGACTATGCCTGCAGAAATTCGTGAGTTTGCTGGTCGCTTCCTAAGCGATCCTGTTGAGGTGAGCACTGCGCCACCAGCAACAACAGTAGAAGCTGTAATTCAGAAGATCGCGCATCTGGAAGATAACGCCAAGTATCCTTTGCTGAAGACGCTTCTTGAAACGGAAGAGTGCGAGCGCGCTCTTGTGTTTACGCTCACCAAAAAAGGCAGTGCGCGACTAGCTGCCCGGCTGAACGCAGACGGTGTGCCAGCAGAAGCTATTCATGGCGACATGTCTCAGGCAGAACGCCAGAAGACGCTGGACAAGTTCAAAGGCGGTAAGCTGAAAACCCTTGTTGCGACTGATGTTGCAGCCCGCGGAATTGACGTTTCAGACATTTCGCATGTGATCAACTTTGACATGCCCAATGCGACTGAGAACTACGTGCACCGCATTGGCCGTACGGCGCGTGCGGGTAAGAGCGGAAACGCGATTACGTTCTGCCTGCCTGAAGATCGCGGTATGCTGCGTGCTGTTCAAAAGCTGATCGGCAAGAAGATCCCCGAGATGGATGGATACACCTTCTTCCCATCAGATCGCGAGCCGAAAAGCGCACGCAGCAGTGCGCAATTGGCGGGCAAAAAACAGAAGCTTGGTGGGCAGCGTAAAGGCCCGGGCGGCGGCAAGTTCGCTCAAAAGCCAAAGGGCAAATCTTCTGCCAAGCCGAGTAAAAAAGCACCTCCACGCCGGTCGCCAAGCAAGTCATCTGACAGTTCTTCAGCACCTGCTTCCGGTGGTGGCGTTTATCTCAAGCGCAAGAAGCCTTAAGCCTCCGCTCAATGCAGGGGCTTACGACAGTACCGAGTGTATCTCACGGATTGGAAGTGAAGTTCCAATCCGGTGGTCGCAGCGGTGTGTTACTGGTTGTTTTCTCTCAGGTCCGGATACCCTCTGGTAAATTCGGGCTGGAGCGCTTGTTTGCAAAGACACAGCATTCCTGTGTTTTTCTGAATGATATCCAATCGCAGTGGTACCTTAGTGCTCAACAGGGCATTGACTGTGCGATTGACGAAGCGATTACGCAAGAGAACCCGGAGCGCATCATCTATTACGGCGCATCCATGGGGGCTTATGGGGCGTTGGTGACTGGCCTGCGGCGTCAGGACGGTGAGATTTATGCATTTTCACCGGAGCTGGAGCTGGGTGTGGTTGGCACGCAGAGCGCTGCATACCTGACACCTTCTGCTCCTGATAAGGCAGATCTGCTGGCGCTTCTATCAGAGAGTATGAAGTATCCCGTTAACCTCTTCTTCGGGCTATTCGATTGGGTCGATACGAACGGATACCTTGCCGCGCAGCGATTGCAGCATTGTGCAAACCGGTTTTGTTATGGGGTTGCAGGGCCGCATGCGTTGCATGATCAGCTTTACTCTCTCAACATTATTCGCCAGCTGATCAAGACGTTTCAGCGCGATGTTGCTGAGCTGCTTAGGGCGCGAGGTCTCCTTATCACGCCAAACCTTGCTGACTGCGCGGAGTTTGTTCGTCTGGGGCAAGCGCTCGCAGAAGGCAGAGTGATGCATCTGCCAGATGTATCGAGAGCACTCTCTACAAATCCGGGCTATGGGTTGCTAAAGGCCGAACATCTTGCGTTGCAAGGAAAGCCTCAAGAGGGTGCTGAACTGCTTCAGGAGTGGCATAGTACCTTGCAACGTGATGCCGTGTTGAAGACGACACCAAAGCGTTGGCGCAAGAGTTTTTTGATAGGTGCAGCAGAGTTGTATTTAAGCTGCTCTGAGCACAGGAAAGCTCGGGAAGCCCTTGCTAACTGCGCTGCACAGTTTCCGATTGATGAACGGATGTTGCAGTTGGCAGCAAAGCTGGATTTCGTTTTACCCGAAACTCAGTGAAGCCCTGATCTAATCTTGGATTGAAATTGTCGGACAGCTTGATAGTATCACTAAGAACAAAGTGGGAACAATTTCATGGAATTTGTGAAGGGCTCAAATCGCGTTCAACTGGATGATCCGCTGGTCGATGGTCGTCAATCCGAGCGTGCGTTGAAAATCCAGCGTGGGGTGCAACGCTATTTGCGAGTGCTGGGTCATACGAGCTTGCCAGAAATCACATTGGCCTCAGGCCGTCGGGCTGATCTGGTGGTTCTTGGCAAGAGGTCCGAGATTTGGATTATAGAGATCAAGTCATCCATTGAGGACTTCAAAGCAGACAATAAATGGCATGAGTATCGCGATTATTGCGACCGGCTGTTTTTCGCTACCAGCGCGGATGTCCCGCAAGAGATTTTTCCAGAAGAAACCGGCTTCATTCTGGCTGACGACTACATGGCAGAAATCATTCGCGAAGCTCCGGAACACAAGCTTTCTGCTGCCACTCGCAAAGCAGTGATTTTGCGATTTGCGCAGGCTGCAGCGAACAGACTGCACGATCTGACTGACCCGAACCAGAGAAACCTGCGCGGGGGATAAACTGGGGAAGAACCTCAGCAAGCCTCTGTGTTCAAATATTATTTTCAAAGAACCCCCTCAGAGAAGTTTAGCGCATAACATACTCACCAGAATGTTCAGGTTTCCGTTTGGGGAAAGGCTCACTAACATTGAAACATAAAACAACTTGTCCGTATTGGGGTGAGAGAAAAGTGCTTTAGGCATTTTTGCTGTTTCATTTCCGGAAGAGGTGAGGGCTTTCGGGCGTGTGGTGTGTTTCTGGGGAGGGGCGCAATGGATTTTGATTATGTGATTGTTGGAGGCGGCTCAGCAGGGTGTGTGCTTGCAGCCCGACTTACAGAAGACTCTTCAGTAACTGTTTGCCTGCTTGAGGCTGGAGGTGAAGGAAAGTCCGTTCTGGTACGGGCACCTCTTGGCATTGCAGCGATGGTTTCCGCAAAGCCCTTTGCCATCAACAACTGGGCTTTTAACTCAGTTCCACAAACAGAGCTTAACGACAGAACCACATTCCATCCACGCGGCAAGGCTTTGGGAGGTTCCAGCGCAATCAACGCTCAACTTTATATCCGTGGCCAAAAACAGGATTATGATGGTTGGGTGGAGCAGGGTGCTGAGGGGTGGTCCTTTGATGATGTACTGCCCTACTTCAAAAAATCTGAATGCAATCAGCGCGGTGAAAGCGGAATGCATGGGGCCGATGGGCCTTTACACGTTTCAGAGCAGCGTTCGCCTCTTCCAATCTCGCATGCCTTTCTAGCGGCAGCTGAAGGCAGGCAGATTAAACGCAACAATGACTTTAACAGCGGTGATCAAGAGGGGGTTGGGCTTTATCAGGTCACGCAGTTCCATGAGGATGATAAAAAAGGCGAGCGCTGTTCGGCTGCTGCTGCCTACCTTCATCCCGTTATGGATCGCCCCAATCTAACCGTGATTACCCATGCCCGCAGTACTCGGGTGTTGTTTGAAGGCAAGAAAGCCGTTGGTGTTGAATACAGCCAGAAGGGCAAACTTACGACGGTGAAAGCTGGACGTGAGGTTATTGTCTCAGCAGGTGCTTTCCAGTCTCCGCAGTTGCTTATGCTTTCTGGCATTGGGCCAGCGGATGAGCTGGCGAAACACAACATTCCGGTCCTGCATGACCTGCCAGGTGTGGGCAAGAACCTGCAGGATCATCTGGATTACACCATCAGCTACCGCTCTAATAAAACGGATATGCTGGGACTGGGCTTGAAGCCGGGCATTCAGCTGATCAAGGAGATACTGCGCTGGCGGAAGGATGGGTCTGGCATAATTGCTTCTCCGGCAGCAGAGGGTGGGGCTTTTTTGAAGACCAACCCGGAACTGGACAGGCCTGACGTTCAACTACATTTCGTCATCTCCATCATCGATGACCATGGTCGGAAGCTCTATGGCGGATACGGGTTTGGCTGTCACGTTTGCGTTTTGCGGCCAAAATCAACCGGGGAAGTTGGGCTCAACTCAGCAAACCCGATGGATGCTCCGCGTATTGACCCGAAATATCTGACAGATCCGGAAGACATGGATGTGTTGGTGAAGGGTATCCGCATGACACGGGACATTCTGGAAGGGCCAGAGCTCTCAGACTATAGGGAGGACATGCTCTACGAGTTTGGCCGTGATGAGCGCAGTATCAAGCAAGCGGTGCGGGAGAGGGCGGAGACGATCTATCATCCTGTTGGCACTTGCAAAATGGGCACAGATGAAATGTCGGTCGTCGGGCCGGACCTGAAAGTGCACGGACTGGAAGGCCTGCGAGTGATTGATGCTTCTGCGATGCCTTCGCTGATCTCAGGCAATACGAATGCGCCGACAATCATGATTGCCGAGAAGGCTTCAGACATGATCCTCGGTAAACCGGTTTTGAGTGCAGAACACGAGAGCGAACAGGTTTCGGCCTAAACAGCAAAAAGGCCGGTACGAACTTACCGGCCTTCTAACGAGACAGATTGGCGAATGGGTTAAGCCAGCTCTGCAATCTTTTTGACAAGCTGGCGAGCGACTTCGTCCTTACCCATTTTCGGCCAATCTTCCACGCCGTTATGGGTCACGAGACGGACGGTGTTGTTGTCGCCACCCATAACGTTATTCTCTGGGCTAACATCGTTTGCTACAATCAAATCAGCGCCTTTACGCTCTAGCTTTCCGCGGGCGTTGTTGATCAGATCATTTGTTTCGGCAGCAAAACCAACCACTAGCTTCGGTCGTTTGCCCTGCAAATGTCCTACTGTCTTCAGAATATCCGGATTTTCGACAAGGCTCAGCGCTGGCGGCAAGCCTGTTCCGTCTTTCTTGATTTTCTGGTTGCTATCGTGAGCAACCCGCCAGTCTGCTACGGCTGCAGCCATGATCGCGATGTCAGCTGGTAAGGCACATTCAACTGCGGCCAGCATAGCGCTTGCAGACTCTACGCGGATTGTCTCAACGCCTTTCGGGTCTGACAGAACTGTTGGGCCTGAGACAAGCGTCACTTGCGCTCCAGCATTCGCCGCAGCTTCTGCAATGGCATAGCCCTGTTTGCCGGAGGATCGATTGGCGATGTAACGCACTGGATCAATTGGCTCATGGGTTGGGCCAGCCGTGATGACAATGCGTTTGCCCTTCAGGGGCTGTTCTTTTGGAGAAAGGAGATCTTCAATCGCGGCGACAATTTCCAACGGCTCGGACACGCGGCCATAACCTGCTTCGCCTTTTTCCGCCATCTCGCCCGCATTGGGGCCAACAAAATTCAGGCCGTCCGCTTTCAACTGAGCCACGTTGCGTTGGGTGGCCGGGTGGCTCCACATTTTGGAGTTCATAGCAGGAGCAACGAGGACCGGTTTGTCATTGGCCAGCAATACGCAGGAGGCCAGATCGTCAGCCAATCCATGTGCCATCTTTGCCATGATGTTTGCGGTGGCTGGGGCGACGACGACGAGATCTGCCTCACGCGACAAGCGGATGTGGCCGACATCATGCTCGGCTTCTCTGTCAAACAGCTCGGTGAAGACTGTGTCGCCCGTCAACGCACCAACAGCAAGCGGTGTGATGAACTGGGAGCCACCGTTGGTCAGAATTGCCCGAACTTTCGCGCCTCGCTCTTGCAGGCGGCGGATCAGATCCAGCGATTTATAGGCTGCAATACCGCCTGTGATGATGAGGAGAATGCGCTTGTCTGAAAGCATTTTAAAACCACCTTTTGCGCAGGCTTGATCACCATCAGGCCCGCCAACTCATTTCCTGAGGTATTTCTATCCGTTTTCGCTCCAGATTTCATTAGTTTCCTAAAGGCCTTTCGTCCCATTGAGTAAATCGCGGTAACAGTGCAGCGCCTTCAGATCCTGAATTTTCCGGGATGAGGCCAAATTTCTTCTTCGGGTTTATCGAATTGCATGAGTTCGATGAGGTTTCTACCCTCCAAAATGAAAGCGACCCAAACGCCTTTGGCCGGACTTTCTGGAGACAAAATAACGTTCTTACCTTGCAAAGCTTCGGTAAGGTCATCAACCACATAGGCAACATGAGGGGTTGTCTTGATTATCTCGGGGAGTGGGTTGTCATCATCAAAGTTCATCCACTCAATGGCATAGGGACCCTCAAAATAGCCTGTTGCAGTGAGTTTGAGGGTTTTGTTGTGGTGCGTTTCCGGCAGCTTTTCGCTAGTGGGAATGCCGACATGATGAAAGCGTAGTTCCTGCATGGCTCCTTGCCTCTAATGGCGATTTTGCCAATGCAGATTAGGCTTTTTCGATCACCACAGCCCCAAGATAACAAGTGCAATTGGAGAGAGTTTTCAGAGCTAAACACAAAAAAGCCCCGCTCTTGCGAGCGAGGCTTTCAACACCAAAAGTTTCAGAGCCTAGAATTGGCCGGAAAAGCTGCGAGGTGCCGGAGCAATTGGTTCTGCAGTTCTCTTGCCAGAAACAGCATAAACCGCAAGTCCACGGTCATTCAGGCCATCTTGCTGGAAGCGGAAGATACCATCAATGCCGAGGAAACCATCACGGTTGGTCAACACACGGTTAGAGAAGCGATCAGGCCCAGCGGAGCGGACCAGCCCAGCGGCCAGAATTGTTGCATCATAAGCCAAGGACGCATTGCGCGGTGGTTGAGAGCCATAGGTTTCGCGGTAACGGGTCGCGAGACGCTCGAAGCTCTGGTTATCCGGACCTGGGAACCAACTACCAACCATGACAGGAGACTGGAGGATGTCTGGTGTGTTCCATTGACCACTGCCGATCATCTTCACTTCACCAAGGCTTGCACCCATTTCGGTCATCACCTGCATCACAAACGGAGGAACACCGCCTCCTTCTGGAACAAACAGAGTGTCCACCTGCGAAATAGAGCGGCTCAGGCTGGCAACGCGGGCGCGGATGTCTTCAGCATTGCCTGGGATGTAGCGCTCAATGGTGATGATACGACCATTTGTTTGCCCAACAGCCTGACGGAATGCAGCTTCAGCCACCGCACCATAGGCATTGTTTGGCAACAGCGCAGAATAGGAGCCACGCTCTTGTTCTGCAGCGTAAGACACAATGCGGTTCACGTCAGATACTGGCAGGTAGCTGAGCAGGTATGTGCCCGGCTTTGCCGCATTGATATCAGAGGAGAATGCAACGATTGGGACACCAGAGCGACGCGCAACAGCAGAAGCACCCTGAACAGCTGGGGCAAAAACCGGACCGATAAGGAGTTCTGCACCTTCACTGATCGCCTGCTGAGCAGCAATGCTTGCACCCTCTGAGGTTCCGCCAGTGTCTTTTACGAGTAGCTGGATGTCAGCTCCCTGAAAATCCTCTAGCGCGAGCTTGGCGGAGTTTTCGAAAAGAGTGGCAACAGAAGCAGCGGATTGACCTTCGCCAGAGTATGGCAGCAGCAGGCCAACACGAACAGAACCATTGCCAATGGCACGGCCTGAAACCAGTTGCGGCTGGCCGTTCGGGTTCAAATCAGGCTGAAAAGGAGTGTTCACCGATGAGAAGTTAGGTGAATTAACACAGCCAGCCAACAAGAAGGAGACGCCAAGTGCAGCCCCTGTCACAAGTTTGCGGAAGCTCATTCCACGCAGTGTGGCTGATCCTAAGCTCATGGATGCCCCATCTATTCCGAAGGCCGTTCGATCAATCCCCCGTTTTGCAAGGGACGAAATCCGGCAATTTACATTTAGAACTCGTCGCGATTGTTCCCGCGCCATGCTCTAATCGATTATTTTACGCATACTCTTATCCGAAAACCGGACCCCACTTCTCGGAGATACGCCTTAGTTTGGTTTATTTCTACAGATCCAACGCAGTTAATACAGCCTCAACCCAAGGAAATCCGCGATTTTTTTAAGGATTCTGTCAAAAACTCCCCGTTGTAATTAGTCATTTTGCGGTTTGTTGGTTAGATGTGCACTCTCTACTGTGCAAAACTTGCTCCATTCTGGAGCTCTCACGAGGCGACCATGGATCATTCCGAAGCTGCATCCGAGCGGAAATACTACATTGGCGAGCATTCGCTAGCGGCTAAACGGATTGAACCGGGACTGCACATCGTTTCAACCCCAATCGGCAATCTGCAGGACATCACAATCCGTGCGCTGGAAACTTTGGCGGCTTGCGATCTTATTGCCTGCGAAGATACCCGTGTGACGGGTGTTTTGTTACAGCGTTATGGCATTCGCACGCAGATGATGACCTATCATGAGCACAATGCCCACAGGCAACTTCCCAAAATTTTAGAGGCATTGGGCGCAGGTCGAGCCGTTGCACTGGTCTCAGATGCAGGTACGCCGCTCATTTCTGATCCCGGTTTTCGACTTGTAGGTGATGTGGTGGAGCATGGGCACAAGGTTGTGCCAATTCCAGGTGCTTCAGCCATGTTGAGCGGTCTGGTTGGTGCTGGTTTGCCTTCTGACACCATTTTGTTTGCTGGCTTCCTGCCCAATAAGACCCATGGCAGAAAGAAACGCCTTGAAGAATTGAAAGATATTCCGGCGACACTGGTGTTTTATGAGAGCCCTCACAGAGTTGGAGCTTCTCTTGTCGATATGACTGAAGTTCTTGGAAAGCGTAAAGCAGCTGTTGCTCGCGAGCTGACCAAGCGGTTTGAGACCTTCCAACGTGGTACCCTTGCAGAACTGAGTGATTTCTATTCGGGGGATCGCCCCAAGGGAGAAATTGTTATTCTTGTCTCACCACCTGAAGAGCAGGAACTGACCGAGGTTGATGCAGACGCGCTGTTGCATGAGGCATTGAAAGAAATGCCAGTGAGCGCAGCAGCCAAAAAAGTCTCCAAAGCGACCGGGGTGGATCGAAAGACGATTTATACCCGTGCGATGGAGCTTAAAAATGCAGGAACCGCAGAAGAGCCCGAGAGCGACTAAAAGCAACCTTCTGAAGAAGCAGGCAGCTTACCGAAAAGGCCTGCAGGCGGAGTTGAAAGCAGAGATGTTGCTTCGCCAGGCTGGCTGGCAGATTCTTGAAAGACGCTACAAAACCAAGCAGGGCGAGATCGATTTGATCGCCGAACAAGACCAGACGATCGTGTTTGTGGAGGTGAAAGCCAGACGGGGTGTGGATGATGGCTTATATGCAATCACGCAACGCTCTCAACGAAGGATTGCAAATGCCGCCCGAGAATGGGTTTCACACCACAACGATGTGGTTGGAAAAACCTTGCGATTTGATGCGGTTATTCTTCCCAAACACGGAGAAGCCCAACACTTCCCTAATCTTTTTGAAGCTGAAATTTTTTAGGAAACAAATATTTTATCGCAAAAATGTAGACAAATTGCTTTCTGACCCACATATCTGCAGCTAACATCCATTTTTATTTACATGGATTTCTATCCCAGCATTATTTCAGGAGTGCCTCATGTCCCAAGCAGCTTCTTCTGGTGCCAAGCGGCCGCTTAAAGTCGCCGTACAGATGGACCATATCTCTACCATCAACATTGCGGGCGACAGTGCTTTTGCTCTGATGCTAGAAGCGCAGGATCGTGGTTATGAACTGTATCACTACACACCAGAGCGTCTGGCGCTTTGGGGTGAAAAGGTTATGTGCCGCGTTGAGCCGGTAACCGTGCGCGACGAAGCAGGCAATCACTTCAGTTTTGGTGAACCGCAGCGCGTTGACATGTCTGAAATGGACGTCGTTCTGATGCGTCAGGATCCTCCATTTGATCTGGCTTACATCGCTGCGACCCACATTCTCGAAAAGCTTTCCGAGACAACGCTCGTTCTGAACAATCCAGTCTCTGTACGTAATGCACCAGAGAAACTGTTTGTGACCCAGTTTGCGGACCTGATGCCACCAACGTTGATCACCCATGATCGCGAGGAGATTGATGAGTTCCGCAACATCCATAGCGACATCGTGATGAAGCCGTTGTTTGGACATGGTGGAGCTGCTGTTTTCCGCGTGACCAAGGATGACCTGAACTATGGGTCTCTTTACGACTTCTTCTCCGTCACATTCCGCGAGCCTTGGGTGATTCAGAAGTTTCTGCCGAATGTGAAGCACGGTGATAAGCGCATTCTCCTGGTTGATGGTGAGTTTGCTGGTGCAGTGAACCGTGTGCCTGCAGAGGGTGACTTACGCTCCAACATGGTGCGTGGCGGTTCTCCTAAAGACAGTGACCTGACTGAGCGCGAAAGAGAGATTTGCGCGCGCCTTGGGCCGACACTGAAAGAGCAGGGGCTCATTCTCGTTGGTATCGATGTGATTGACGGAAACCTCACTGAAATCAACGTGACGGCACCAACTGGTATTCGAGCGATCCAGAAGCTGGGTGGGCCAGATGTGGCCGGCATGGTCTGGGATGTGCTTGAGAAAAAGCTGGAAGCCTAAAAAGTAACAAAAGCCCTGTTCTTCAACAGGGCTTTTCTTTTTCATCATGAACTCCGAGAATTCAGGTAGGGCTTCTTATGGGAGCTTTCGTATTTCTGAGTATTCAAGGCTTGTGTGTTTCTCATTCGTTCCTGCTTAATTACTACAATGATGATTAATTGTGGCCGCAGGAGTGTCAGGTGTTTGCTCGCATCTCTACCGTTTCCTTTCAGGGTGTCGACGCTGCAAATGTTGACGTGCAGGTCCAGATTAGCCCCGGATCCGTCTATTTCACTCTTGTTGGCCTGCCTGACAAGGCAATTGCAGAGAGCAAAGAGCGGGTTCGTTCAGCTCTCATTGCCTCCGGCTTGGCGCTACCCGCCAAACGTGTGACGGTTAATCTGGCTCCGGCTGACCTGCCTAAGGAAGGATCTCATTATGACCTTCCTATTGCACTTGGTCTCTTGGTGGCGATGGGGGCACTGCCTGCGGAAGCTGTCGAAGGCTTCCTCGTACTTGGTGAGCTCTCACTGGATGGCAGCATTTCGCACGTCAACGGAGCCCTTCCAGCTGCAATCGCTGCTGTTGCAAACGGGAAAGGTTTGATCTGTCCAGCAAGTTGCGGCTCTGAAGCGGCATGGGCGGATGAGAACCTGAAGATTATGGCCGCGGGATCACTGGTTCAGCTCTACCGCGCATTGAAAGGTGATATTACTCTTTCTGCCCCAAAACCGCGTAGCTCTCCACAAGTTGCCAGTTCACTGGACCTTGCCGATATTCGAGGTCAGGAAACAGCGAAGCGGGCACTGGAGATTGCTGCAGCTGGCTCTCATAACCTGATGATGGTTGGCCCACCAGGTTCTGGAAAGACCTTGCTCGCAAGCAGGTTACCCGCTCTTTTGCCACCGCTCTCAGCTCGCGAACTTCTGGAAGTATCCATGATCGCTTCCATATCAGGCGAGTTGGAAGATGGCGCTTTGAGCAATCAACGCCCCTTCCGGGCACCACATCATTCTGCATCCATGGCCTCATTGGTTGGCGGAGGTATAAAGGCCAGACCCGGTGAAGTGTCCATGGCTCACAATGGTGTGCTTTTTTTGGATGAACTGCCAGAATTCGATAGTTCCGTTTTGGACAGCTTGAGGCAGCCTATTGAGAACGGTGTGGCGACGATTGTGCGTGCCAATTATCGGGTGAGCTATCCATCCATAGTGCAAGTGGTTGCTGCGATGAACCCTTGTCGTTGCGGATATGCAGGAGAACCGGGACATACTTGCAGGCGAGGCGATAAATGCGCCAGTTCTTATCAGTCGCGAGTGTCCGGGCCATTCCTTGACCGGATGGATTTGCAACTTCATGTTCCCGCAGTTTCTGCAAGAGACCTGATCAGCCCGCGCACTTCTGAGAGTTCGCAGGTGGTTGCTCAACGTGTGGCGCGAGCTCGCGCAATACAGCAAGCTCGCTATGCCTCTCTTGGGTTAGATATCACTGTCAATGCACATGCCAGTGCGCGGACCATCGAGCAAATTGTTGCATTGGATCAAGGCAGTAAGGAGTTAATTGAACAGGCCTCCATACAATTTGGTCTTTCTGCACGTGGATACCATCGTGTTTTGAAACTATCACGGACAATCGCAGATATGGACGGGTCAGAGTCCGTTCAGCGTATTCACCTGGCCGAGGCCCTGAGCTTCAAACGCTCTTCAGCCTATTTGGCCGCAGCATAATCTGTTATATCCTACCAATTGAATTTTACTGATTTACCGAAATAGTTCGGGTGGAGCAAAAGCTGTGTTGAAACGGAGACTGAAAACTGAGGAGAGCACTCATGTTGTTACTCAGGCTCGCGTGTCTCTGATTAAGCAAAGCGAAATCACCGAGAAATCCTCCTTTGTTCTAAAGAGCCTCTCCATTTTCGTGGGCGTTGTATGCTTGCTGATTGCACTGCTGCTGACCGATTGGCAGTCCTTGCAAGGTTTCTATGTTGTGTTACTTGCTTTTGGGGCTGGCGCTGTCTTGTTTCGTCGGTTTCCAGCAAGTGATGTTATCGCCCAAAGTTGGAAAACGGCTCAAATCCAGAGTGAAGTGGAGCAACTTGAGGACCCATCTGAATTAGCTAGCGATACTGACTGGCAACTGCGTGAAGCGGATGATCGGCACCGTTCTATTCTGGATGCGCTGGGCGCTATTGTAATCCGTTGTGATAGCAATGGGGCGGTGCTGTCCGTCAATGATGCAGGTAAACGCAATTTTCCAGCTGGGTTTGGAGTTGAGATCGGAGAGGCTATTTATCTGCCTTATGCCGAAGACTTTACTCCTGATCTTGAGGAAGGGGCTGCTGGAACCACTGAAGATGTCGCCTTGCGTACAAAACATGGCACCCGCTGGTATTCACTCCTACGCCTGAGCATTCGCGATGGCAGCGGTGGAGCTCCTATCATTCAGTGGATCCTGACGGATGTCACAGATAGGCGACAAGCTGAGCAAAAGCTGCGAGAAGATCGCGACCATGCAGCAAATGCCAGCGAGGCAAAATCTCGCTTCCTTGCGATGGTCAGTCACGAAATTCGTACGCCCTTAAACGGTGTCTTGGGCATGGCAGATTTGTTGGATGACACGGCAACCACTGCAGAGCAGCAAAATTACATTAATGCGATCAGAACTTCAGGCTCCACACTTTTGATGCTCATTGATGAGGTACTTGATTACTCCAAGATCGAAGCAGGAAAGCTAGAGTTGGAGACTGGCAATGTTGAACTTGCTCCGTTAGTGGAACGCGTTGTGGAGCTGCTCTCTCCCAAAGCCCATGCAAAGGGGTTGCAGATTGGTTCATTTATCAATCCAGCCGTACCAAAAACCATCCAGAGTGATCCCGCACGATTGCAGCAAATCCTATACAATCTGGTTGGAAACGCGATCAAATTTACAGAAGAGGGCGGCGTTTCTTTAGTCCTGCAAGTTACTACGGATACTACAGGCCACCACTTGTTGGAGTTCGCTGTTCAAGATACTGGCCCCGGCATGGATGACGTCACAGCAGCTCGCATCTTCAGGGAATTTGAACAGGGTGAATATGGGAGAGACCGCAAGTTCGATGGAGCAGGCCTGGGCTTGGCAATTTCCAAACGACTCGCGGAACTTATGGGAAGTTCGCTCACCGTTCAAAGCCAGCTGGGTTGTGGCTCCACTTTCCTTCTTGAGATGCCAGTTGATGAGATTTCAGAGGACTTTGTAAAAGAACATAATGATCGTATCGCGATCATAACCAGCAATCAGATTGAGGCCGACCTCGTCTATAAAACGCTGAGCACAAGCGGTTACAATCACACCAAGGTTCTGGCAGCAGATGAACTTGAAGATTTGCCTCTTACGATACAATTTGACCGTTTGCTTGTCGGTGAAGAATATGTAGAACGCATTCGCAATTTCTATGGGCGGCAATCTGAGAGTGCACCGGAGATCTTTGTCCTCATTAAACCTCAGGAACGAGCTCGAATTGCCGACATCAAAACTGGAGAGTTCTCCGGTTACTTGACCCGTCCTGTTCGTCGCAGCTCACTGCTTCGGGTGCTCTCACCCAGCTCGCTGCAGACTGACGTGGTAGACAACGATGTGACAGAAGAAAAGGTGGCATCTACACCACAAGGCCAGAGTACAAATCTCAATGTGTTAGTGGCCGAAGACAATCCAATTAACTGGATGCTGGTTGAAGCATTGCTGGGCAAACTGGGCCACACATCCTCGCTTGCTGAGGATGGGCATAAGGCTGTTTCGCTCTGTGCCAGCGGCTCGTTTGATATTGTGCTCATGGATCTGCACATGCCCGGTCTGGATGGACTTGAAGCCATCTCAAAAATTAGAGGCCGAGAAGAAAAAACCGCATCGCAGGTGCCAATTTATGTTGTTTCAGCAGACGTTATGCCAGACGCAAAAGAAGAGGCTCTTAATGCCGGAGCAGACGGTTTTTTAAGCAAACCCCTAAAAAAGCAGGATCTCGAAGCTGTTTTAAAACGCTATGCTAAGGGATAGCTCGGTATATTTAGCCTGTTCAATATCACGAGGCGGTTGTTATACTCAGATTAACCGCGACCGCAGCATTGTTTAGCAGATGTGAGCGTCGTTACGCGGGTAAATGTTGGTGTTATGTCACTCAACTGTCCTAAAATGGGCTTATATCACAGATTGACTACCCAAAATTGACATGGGTGACTCGATTGGTGCAAATTCAGAAAGGCGTTCTCATTATTGCAATGTTTCATAAACACCTAAGCAATATGAGATAATAATAGTATGGCTGGATCTGGACATATCTCCCCGATGAAAGTCCTAAAAAAGTTTACACCGAGCAAGTTGTCAGGGCGACCTGCGCCACGGTGGATCCCTCAGGCAATGCTTGGAAAAATGCCGGAGGCAGGACAAAGCCTCGGTAAGGTCGGCCCACTCGAGGTTCGTCTTTCCAACGGAGCCAAAGAACTCAAGCAATCTCAGCGTTTACGCTACGAAGTGTTTTACGAAGAGATGTCCGCTATTGCAGATGCACAAACTCAGTTATCGCGTCTTGATCGCGACAGTTATGACGAGATTTGTGATCATCTATTGGTCGTTGATCACAACAGTCAGGTTCGCAACAAACCATTTTCCAAACTCAAGCCGCAGATCGTAGGCACTTACCGATTGCTCCGTCAGGAACTTGCACAGCTCAATGGCGGTTTCTACACAGCAGGCGAGTTTGATATTCAAGGGATTCTGGATCGTCACAGTGATCTGAATTTCATGGAACTCGGTCGTTCTTGTGTTTTGAAACCTTATCGCACCAAGAAGACCGTAGAATTGCTATGGCATGGCATCTGGTCTTATGTGCTGACGCACAATGTAGATGTAATGATTGGCTGTGCCTCTATCGAAGGTACTGATCCTGATCTTCTTGCTGAGCAGCTTTCCTTCCTGCATCATTTTGCTAGTGCACCAGAAGAATGGCACGTATCAGCGCTGCCGGACCAGTATGTAGAAATGAACCGCATTGCGAAAGATCAGGTGGATCAACGCGCTGCGCTGCGTTCTCTGCCACCGCTGATTAAAGGATATCTACGCCTTGGCGCCTATATCGGTAACGGAGCAGTTGTTGATCACCAGTTCGGCACCACTGATGTTTTGATCATCATGCCAGTGTCCAAGCTGAACTCACGCTATGTGAATTACTATGGCCAAGATGCCAGCCGGTATTCCAGCTGATCACAAAGCTATCAATGTTTCAAAATGGAGAGGGCGGATTTCCGCCCTTTTTTATATGCGTAGAAGCGCTAGCATCTCTGCATATTTGTGGTATTTCCCGGCCAACTGCGCGCAATTCACCTCAATAGCTTAACGCACAATTAAGCGTGTTTCCCTAAAATCGTTCGTGTTTTGTATCCAGGTTGCGACCTCCCTCCCAAGCGGTCAGCAGCCTGAGTTTGTTCAGGCTTGCTCAATCTTTCATGGCAATATTTGCCCAAAATTTGAGTGATTGGTACTGGGGTGTTTTAAAGTTATGGCGACAGGCCAAAATGGAAATGGCAAAAAACGGAGGCCAGTGCGCCCCGGGCAACGCCCTTCCGGCAAGCCGCCTCAACATCCTGAAGGACAGCGCTCAAAACGCCCAGCACAACCTCAACGCCCACGCTTACAAGGCGTCGCATTGCGTCCGGACGAGGTCGAAGATTATATTCGTCGTCCGAGCAAAGCCAACGCTCCAAGCAAGCAATCATCATCAGGGCAACGCTCTTCACCGCAAAACCCAACGGCACAGGCCAGAAAACCTGCTCCCCAACGTCCCAGACCTGCGCAAGGAGCGCCAGTCAAGAAGCCTGCCAAAAAACCTAGCCGCAAGGCACGTCAACAGACACTGGCAGCTCTTGATGCAGCAACCTCCTCTGGCAAGCCAAAGAGCCAAAGCAAGTTTCGGCGGTTCATGTGGAAGTCCTTTCGCTTTTCCATGTATTGGAGCGTCGTACTTGGCATTTGGGGGATCGTCGTTGTTGGCGGAATTCTCACCTATTACGCTGCGCATTTGCCACCAGCTTCGGAGTGGGCTGTTCCGCAACGTCCACCTAACGTGCGCATCGTTTCAGCAAACGGCACTTTGATTGCCAATCGTGGAGATACCGGCGGAGAGGCCGTCCGTCTTGAGCAGTTGCCTACGTATCTGCCTGAAGCTGTAATGGCTATTGAAGACAGGCGGTTCAGGTATCATTTCGGCATCGATCCAATTGGTCTCGCCCGCGCTGCATTTGTCAACTACACCAGCGGGCGAACTGTACAGGGCGGATCAACACTCACACAGCAGCTGGCGAAGAACCTGTTCCTAAAGCCTGAGCGCACCATGCAACGTAAGATGCAGGAAGTGGTGATGGCGCTGTGGCTGGAGTGGAATTACAGCAAGGACGAAATTCTGGAGATGTACCTTAACCGGGTGTATCTCGGTGCAGGGGCTTATGGTGTTGATGCCGCCTCGCGGGTTTACTTTGGAAAATCCGCTCATCTCATCAACCTTGCTGAAGCGGCAACCATTGCAGGATTGCTGAAAGCACCTAGTAAATATGCACCCACACGCAATGCCGCTCTTGCAGAAGGTCGTGCGCAGGTGGTGATCGCATCAATGCACAAGGCTGGCTTCATCACCGCTGATGACGCCAAAAACGCATTGTTCAACCCAGCGCACGTTGTCACAAGCCATAACAGCAGCAGTGGCAATTATGTTGCTGATTACGTGATGGAATTGCTACCCGGCTTCGTCGGCTCTATTGGTGAAGACATCATCGTCGATACCACCATCGATTGGGATATGCAGCAAGCGGCTGAGACAGCGCTGACCACTCGAATTGCGGAGTCTCGCCGAGAGTTTAATGTCACTCAAGGCGCGGTTGTTACGCTCAATCGCAGCGGTGCAATCCGTGCTCTTGTTGGCGGTGTTGATTATCGGAAAAGCCAGTTCAACCGCGCTGTATACGCACGCAGACAGCCGGGATCTGCCTTCAAACCGTTTGTTTATCTTGCAGCGTTGGAACGGGGTATGACCCCTAATACTGTCCGCAGGGATGCTCGTGTCACCTACAGGGGCTGGACGCCGAAGAACTACACCAAGCGATACTACGGCGATGTGACACTGACGCAAGCGCTTGCATTTTCGATCAACACCGTTGCAGCAAAGCTGGCGCATGAGGTTGGCCCGGCCAACGTGGCGCGTACAGCACGTCGTCTGGGCATTACATCTGCGCTGAAGTCCAATCCGTCCATCGCTCTTGGAACTTCAGAGGTTACCCCGCTTGAGATTGCAGCTGCGTATGTGCCTTTCTCCAATGGCGGATATGGTGTCGTTCCTCATGTGGTACGGCAAATTCGAAATGAACATGGCAAAGTGCTTTATCGCCGTTCCGGTGATGGTACAGGACGCGTTGTTCGTGGAGATAAGCTGAGTGAAATCAATACTATGATGGCACAAACAGTCTATGGAGGCACAGGAAAACGCGCTCTGTTGGCTGGACGACCGGCGGGAGGCAAAACCGGTACAACGCAAGGCTACAAAGATGCGTGGTTCATTGGTTATACAAACTCACTCACCACTGCGGTTTGGCTTGGGAATGATAATAACAAGCCGATGAAGAAGGTGAGTGGGGGGACACTGCCAGCAGAAATCTGGGCATGGGTGATGGAGACAGAGCATCAGGGTATCCCGATTGCCAGACTGCCGGGTGTGCCGATTAATCTTGCCGAAACATCACCATTGTTGAAACCGGGCACTACGCCTAAGCGTCGTCAACCAACATTTGTGGCAGCTCCTCAGCAACCACAGACACCAAGGCCTGCTGTTCAAGCAACAACAACTCCGCGCCCGCAAAACAACACCAGCACAAGTCCGCTGGACCTGCTTGGAAGGTTGTTTGGCGGTGGCTAGCTATTCTTGTCCGTAAAGATGAAGTTGAGAGCCGTGCTCTTTGAGCCAGCGTTGGGCTTGCTTTGTGTGGGGTGCTAACTGCTCGCAAACACGCCAGAACTCTGGTGAATGATCCAGTTTCACCAAGTGAGCAACTTCGTGAGCGGCTACGTACTCCAAAATGTCGGGTGGTGCCATCACAAGGCGCCAGGAGAACGATAGTTTCCCATCATACGAGCAGGATCCCCATCGGCTCTTGGTGTCTCGCAATGTGATGCTATGATAGTTGCGTTCAAGCTTCTTCGTGAAGTGCTGTACGTGTGCCTCAAGATCTTCTTTAGCTAACTTCCGCAGGAAGTCTTTGGTTTTGCGGTGAAAGCTTTGGGTTTCTCCAGGCAGTAACAATAGCGGTTCATCCGTCTCTTCTTCAAGGTCAAGCTTCGCAAGCCCACGCAGTTTGCCAGAAGACCGCAAGGTGTGCAGGACACCTTTAATAGGGATGCGGGCACCCTCTTCAAATTTGATGGTATTCGGACGAGAGCCCAATCTTTGCTTCAGCCACTCGACTTGCCGATTGGCAAAATCCTGGGCTGTTTTCAGATTGCCGCGAGCAGGAACAGTGATGACAGGTGTTGGGTCTCCAGGGGGAATTCTAAGGATATAGCGTTTTGCTCTGGAGTTGCGTTTCAGGCGGATTTGCAGAGGCTTATGCCCCAAATCCACCTCAATAAACTCTGGCAAAACCTTTGTCGCAAAGAACCCCATATCACCTCAAAAATTGCACTGGTCGCTCTCGTTATTGCAGAGAAAGGGGCGATTTGAAAGTCGACCAGTGCGAATTACTTTAGCGTGTGTGTTGCTTTGCGAGTAAGCCTCAACGCACAAAAGGGTGCCCTGCTAGAGCAGAGCACCAGATGCTTGTTATGAGCCTTTGAGAACCACTAGATTGCTTCACCAGCAGATGGCTCACCTGGACGGTTGTGGCGGTTTCTCATGAAGCGGTCGAATTCTTCCTGATCTTTAGCCCGACGCAGGTCGTTCATGTAATCATCGAATTCCTGACGCATGCTATCAAGCTTTCTGCGCTCTTCTTCCAAGCGGGTCAGCTCTTTTTCACGGTAGTCGTCAAATGCAGCATTACCGCTGCGGGTCGCATTTTGCATATTGTCCATCGTATTTTTCAAGTTGCTACGATTCCACTGGCATTTAGCTTCACGCTTCCAGCCATTAAAGTTGTCGCCCCATAAGATGTAGGCAAGCATAGCAAGGCCAAGAGGCCAGAAAACTACGAATCCAAGAACCATAAGTGCAATACTTAGAGGATTCCAGGAGGGTTTTATTGCATTTACATTCATTAAAATCACCCCTTTCTCAAATCAACAAGCTTGAGATGGGATGATTTTATTTTACTTTCAAGAGATAGAATGAAATTTTATTAGACGATGAGTTATCTTCACTTACGTTCAGTTGGAATGCACTGTTTCATTGAGACGGCGTGCCTGCTCAACCCAATTATCCCGAACCATGCGTCCGCGAATATCCAAACGATCGTCCAGCGCCGCGGCCTGATGTTCTGTCAGATTTGCAATTTGCCAGTAGTGGAAGATACCTGCGCCGTTCAAGGCCCGCTCTAGTTTAGGTCCAACACCGCTGATCAACTGCAGGTCATCTGCAGCGCCTTTTGGCTCAGCAAGCAGGATTTCGCGTAGTGGGTCACCCGCAATTTTCTCAGAGGTGTTTTCACGCAGGGTCTTTTTCGCTGCACGTTTGGAAACTTGCTCCGCACGCACGTTTCTTGGATTATCCTGAATGAACTTGACGATACGTGGCGCGATTTCAGAACGATACTTTGAACCGTTAAACACACCGTAGTGGCCTACACCGGGCTGGATGTAGTGCAACCGGCGGTTGGATGGGATGTTTTCAGCCAGCTTTTGAGCCGCTTGGGTTTGGCCAACACCAGAAATGTCGTCGTTTTCGCCTTCAACGGTACACAGCGCCGTGCCGGTGATCTTTTTCGGATCAACCATCTTGCCACGATGCATCATTTCGCCTTTTGGCAGCGAATGCTCGATGAACACGGTTTCCACGGTCTGGAGATAGAATTCGGAGGTCAGATCCATAACAGCGAGATATTCATCATAGAAGTCACGGTGCTTCTCAGCGCTGTCACCATCACCCTCAATCAGATGCTGGAAGAAATCGCGGTGGGCAACCATATGCCGATCCAGATTCATGCTCATGAAGCCAGAAAGCTGGAGGAAGCCCGGATAAACCTGTCGCGTGAACCCTTTGTGGGGGAAGGGAACTTCCATGACAACATTGCGCTTGAACCAGTCGATACCTTTTTCGACGGCCAGATCATTCACGGCGGTTGGCGCTTCGCGGGTGTCAATTGGGCCACCCATCAGCGTCATAGTCGCCGGAGCGCATTTGTCTCCGTTCTCTTCCATCAAGGCAACGGCTGCATAAACTGGAACGGATGGCTGGCAAACCGCCAGAACGTGCGTATTTGGTCCCAGATAATGCAGCATCTGCATGATGTATTCGATGTAATCGTCCAGGTCGAAACGGCCATCAGCTACAGGCACCTGTCGCGCGTCTTCCCAGTCCGTGATGTAAACATCCAGATTTGGCAGTAAGGCTTCAACTGTGCCACGCAGAAGAGTTGCGTAATGGCCAGACATGGGCGAGACGATCAGAATTTTAGGATCGTCTTTTCTGCTTTGAGGTAAATCACGCTTGAAGTGCAACAGGCCGCAAAATGGTTTCGCCCAGATGATTTCTTCCGTGATGTCTACTTCTTTGCCATCCACGACAGTGGTGTCGAGCTCAAACTCCGGCTTGCCATAACGACGGGTTACGCGCTCAAGCATCTCACAGGATGCAGCAACCGTGCGACCAACCTGCGTGTGTGACATGGGATTGAGCGGGTTTTGAAAGCACAATCTTGTCATGTCCGCTGCAGCCCGGACAGGGGACATCGCTGCATGGTTCATTTCATACAAGTGGTAGAACAGCACAGAATGTTTCCTCCCAAGACGTTCGCTTCAGCCAACTCTTGTTCATGTAATTCTTGATTTCCGCAACACGAATACACTTTAGCCCGAAGTGCTGCACCGCAAAAGTATAGACAGCTCTATACCTTTTCAGCAACATAGACTCATGGAGAAATTCAAACCAACCTTAACTTGCATTGAAGATCAATAGGTTCTTCACCATCGCTGAGGTACATGTCAGTGTAATCAATTATGTTGCATTGCACAATATGTAAATTAATACCCCAATCGAATCGAGTAATTCGACTGCAATTATTTCACTAAGTTGAAATCGCTAATGAATTTTATTTGGGAATGCTAATCGGAAGCCAGCTCAGCAATTACGGCATCCAGTAGGGGAAAGCCAGCTTGCGTTGCACGCAGGCGAGTGTTGCTTACCCATTCTACCATGCCGTTTTCCTGCAGATTTAACAATCTCTGCGGATTGAACTGACGGCCAGAGAGCTGTTCATAACGTGGTACGTCAATGCCTTCATGCAATCGCATACCCATCAACAACAACTCGTCACCCTGCTCGCCATGACCAAGTATGTCTTCAGAAATAGAGCCGTGGCCCTGACTTTCAACCAAACCTAGCCATGTTTCCGGATGTTTTTCAGTCGAGGTTGCCAGCTTGGTGCCATCTTCCAGCGTCAATCGGCCGTGTGCACCCGGTCCAACACCGACGTAATCACCATAACGCCAGTAAATGAGGTTGTGCTGGCACTGAGCGTCAGGCGCCGCATGGTTTGAGACCTCATAGGATGGCAAACCGCGTGCTGCGGTGACCTTCTGTGTCAGGTCAAACATGTCTGCGGCTAGATCAGGGTCCAGCATCTCCAGCTTTCCAGCCGCATACAAGCGCTGGAACATGGTGCCGCTTTCGATGGTGAGCTGATACATGGAGAGGTGATCAGCGGCCAGATCGATAGCACGGTTGAGCTCTTGTTCCCATGCCTTCAAGGTTTGATTGGGGCGGGCGTAGATCAGATCAAACGAGATGCGCGGGAAAGTTTTGCGTGCAATTTCAACGGCTTGAATCGCCTCCGAAACAGAGTGCTGGCGACCAAGGATCTTCAGTTCCTTGTCATCCAACGCCTGAATACCGACGGAGAGGCGGTTTACGCCTGCAGATCTGTAGCCTGCAAAGCGAGTTGCTTCCACGCTGGTTGGGTTGGCTTCCATGGAGATTTCAGCGGTGGACGTCAGATGCCAGAGGCGCGCAACTTCATTGAGGATTGTCTCAACGGTTTTCGGCTCCATCAAAGATGGCGTGCCGCCGCCGAAGAAGACGGAGTCAACCGTGCGACCCGGCACCATCTGCGCATAACGTGCCAGCTCTGTTGCCAGAGCTTTGGCGTAACGTTCCTGCGAAACCGGCTGGTGGCGCACGTGGGAGTTAAAGTCGCAATATGGGCATTTTGCCAAACAAAAAGGCCAATGCACGTAAATCCCAAAGCCGCCAACCGGTGACACAGTCATTCTTTTTCCTTTGTGATTGCCAACTTATTTCGCACGAGTTCTTATCCGAAAATCGGTATTCAATTTTCGGGAACACGTATTACGCTGGCAAACACTCTTTTTGAAACTTAACAAAGGCGCGGGCGCGATGTGACAGCGCTTCGCCCTCTTTTGTTTTGTGTTTTTCTTGCTTGTCCATCTCACCGAAGGTCCTATCGAAACCTTCAGGAACGAACATTGGATCGTAGCCGAAGCCTTCCAGACCGCGCGGAGGCCATGCCAGTTCTCCATGGATCTCACCACGGTAGAACTGAGTGTGCCCATCCGGCCATGCCATGCACAGCACAGCAACGAAGTAAGCGGTTCGGTCTGTAGCGTTCGTTTCGGTCAGCTTGTCCTGCACGGCCTGCATGGCCACGCCGAAGTCTTTGTCTGAGCCAGCCCAACGTGCGGAGTAGATGCCCGGATCGCCGTTGAGGCCGTTTACACAAAAACCGCTGTCATCTGCAAGGGCGGGCAGGCCAGTGGCCGTTGCCGCAGCAAGTGCTTTGATTGCAGCGTTTGCTTCAAACGTGTCACCATCTTCCACCGGCTCTGGCAGGTCCAGATCACCAGCAGAGAGAACTTCAAAGCCATGCGGTGCAAGCATGTCCTGAATTTCGCGCAGCTTGCCCTTGTTGTGACTGGCAAGCACGAGCTTGCCAGGTTCCAAACGGCGATTTTCCGTTGTGTCTGCCTGCATCACAGCACCGTCAACTTCTGCAGCTCAACCAGTTTGGAGATGGACTGTTTTGCAAGACCCATAAGCTGGCCGAGTTCTTCTTCGGAGAATGGCTCACCTTCAGCAGTACCCTGAATTTCAACAATGCCGCCTTTGCCAGTCATGACGAAGTTTGCGTCAGTGTCAGCAGAGGAGTCTTCGATGTAGTCCAGATCAGCAACCGGAGTACCTTCATAAATGCCGCAGGAGATCGCTGCGATGTGGTCTTTGAGAACCTTATCGGTTTTGACCATGTCGCGCGCCTCCATCCATTTCAGACAGTCGTGCAGAGCAACCCATGCGCCAGTGATGGACGCTGTACGGGTGCCGCCGTCTGCCTGAATGACATCACAGTCAACGGAGATCTGACGCTCGCCCAGTGCACCCAGATCAACAACAGCACGCAGAGAGCGGCCAATGAGGCGCTGGATTTCCTGAGTACGGCCAGACTGCTTGCCTGCAGAGGATTCACGGCGCATACGGTCATGAGTTGCGCGTGGCAGCATGCCGTATTCTGCAGTTACCCAGCCACGGTTCTGACCACGGAGCCACGGCGGAACACGCTCTTCCAAACTTGCGGTACACAGAACATGGGTATCGCCGAATTTGATCAGGCAGGAGCCTTCGGCATGTTTGGCAACACCGCGCTCCAGGCTGACTGGACGCATTTCTTCTGGTGTACGTTTGGATGGACGGTTCAAGGCAAGCTCCTCGGGTTGCTTAATAGCTACAAATTCACAAATGGTATTGCGGATCTTTTAGCTGCGGATTGCCGTTAGCGCAAAGGCTGGTTTTGGTTTGAGGGGCTATTTTCTGCTAAAAATGAGTTTTGGCTGTTCAATTGTCCTGTGTTAGGGATTGAATACAGGCTTTGGCCCAAACCTGCTGTTGATGTGGAGTACCGATACCGTGACGAGCGTTCCTCCTTCTGTCCCTCTTGAGGATCTTGATGAACGTTCCCGTGAGGTCTTCCGGCGCATTGTCGAGAACTACCTTGATACCGGCGAACCGTTGGGGTCTCGCAACCTTGCACGCGGGCTTTCGCAGCCTCTGTCTCCGGCCTCTATTCGCAACGTAATGGCGGATTTGGAGCACCATGGTCTGCTCTACTCTCCGCACACCAGTGCTGGACGCTTGCCGACGCAGTCTGGTCTTCGTCTGTTCGTGGACGGTTTTTTGGAAGTTGGCGACCTGACCAAGGAAGAGCGCGAGCAGATTGCCGTGCAGGTGAAGGCTAAAGGTGGCGAGAAAACACCCGAACAGGTCCTGACCGAAGCCAGCCAGATGCTATCTGGTTTGAGCCGCGGGGCGGGGGTTGTTCTTTCCAACAAGACAGACACCACCCTTCGCCATATCGAGTTTGTGCAGATTGAGCCGCTTAAAGCGCTTGTCGTGCTGGTGAGTGAGGACGGTTCCGTTGAAAACCGTGTTGTCGATCTGCCTGCTGGCTTGCCACCATCTGCGCTGACCGAAGCCTCGAATTACCTCAACTCCATCATCAGAAACCGCACGTTAGCCGATGCGCAATCTGAGCTAGTTCGGCAGCGAAACGAATTTCAGGCCGAGCTGGATACGCTGACATCCAAAGTGGTGGATGCAGGTGTTGCTGTTTGGGGTGGAGACAAGAATGATCCCGGAACACTGATCGTGCGTGGACGCTCCAACCTGCTGGAAAACGTGGGTGCGAAGGAAGATCTGGAGCGTATTCGCCTGCTATTTGATGATTTGGAAAACAAGAGTGAGCTGATCCGCCTGCTTGATCTTGCAAAGGGCGGCGAAGGCGTACGTATTTTTATCGGGTCAGAAAACAAGCTGTTCTCGCTTTCCGGTTCTTCCTTGATCGTTTCTCCATACCGCGATAGTGAACAGCGCGTTGTGGGCGTTCTTGGTGTTATCGGGCCGACTCGTCTCAATTATGCGCGTGTCATTCCCATGGTGGATTACACAGCCCGACTGGTGAGCCGTATGCTCGGTTAAACTACTGGAGTCCCAATTGCTTTCCCTTACAGCTTCTGAACTGGAACGTTATGCCCGTCACATCGTCCTGCGAGATGTCGGTGGTCCTGGGCAACAGAAACTTAAAGCTGCACGCGTTCTTGTGATCGGTGCAGGAGGACTTGGCGCACCGGTGCTGCAATACCTAGCGGCGGCTGGCGTTGGCACCATTGGTATTGTTGATGATGACGTTGTTTCGCTGTCTAACCTTCAGCGTCAGATCATCCATGACACGGAGAAGCTTGGCGAGCCTAAGGTTGCCAGTGCGGCGGAGGCGATCGCTCGGCTGAACCCGAATGTGCGCGTTGTTCCGCATCCGACACGCATTAGTGGGCAAAATGCCATGGCGTTGATCAACGATTACCATATCGTTGTTGATGGCTCTGATAACTTTGCCACCCGTTACCTCGTTTCGGATGCGTGTTTTTATGCAGGACGTCCGCTCGTTACCGCTGCTGTGGGCCAGTTTGACGGCTCCGTTACGCTGCTGAAACCATTTGAGCGAGATGACGAGGGCAACTACATCAACCCAACTTATCGCTGCCTGTTCCCCAAACGCCCTGAGGCTGGCTCCATACCAACCTGCACAGAGGCAGGTGTTTTGGGTGCTTTGACAGGCCTGGTTGGCACATTACAGGCGCTTGAGGTGATCAAAGAAATCGTTGGCTTTGGTGAAGGTCTGGTTGGGCGCTTGTTGCTGGCAGACACACTGAGCATGCATTTTGAGACCATCAAGTACAAACGCTCTGCAAAGAACCCGCTCAACGGTGACACTCCAAAAACATGGAGTGAAATGCTGGAAGTTGAGCACGGCTGATCCAGCGTAATTGAGTTACAAAAGAAAACGGCGGAGAATTTCTTCCCCGCCGATCCCGGCCTTTCCGCCACAGAAGGCCTAGCCTCATTCAGGCAAACCTGTCTCACCAGCATTGCCAGACGCACTGCATTTGCAGCGCACCGAAGAGAGGCTTAAAACGTTTTCGCCAAGCTAAGCTTGAAGGACCGACCTTTGCCTTCGGTTTCACTCAGATGCGCTGTGTGTTTCTGATCGAAAATATTAGTCACGCTAGCGCGCACTTCTGAGCCTGCAAGGAATCCATCTTCAGGCTTCCATGCTAAACGTGCGCTATGCAACGCATAACCTGGCGAAGCATCGTCAGCATCGTTCACGCGGTCCTGTTCTGCGTATAAATCAGAGCGCCAGGAAACATCAAGATTATAGTCGGTAATCTTATATCCTACTGAAAGGAAAAGATTATCTGCCGCTACGCTATCCAGATATTCATCATCAGAAAGGTTGTCACCCCGTGTGACTGAAGCACCCAGATTGCCGTACCAGCTGTCTGAGGAATAACCTGCTTCTAATTCGATGCCTTTGATCCGCGCCTCATCAATAGCAGTTGTGATTGTCTTGCCCGTTGCATGATCGCGAGAGGAATAGAGGTAGTTGTCGATGCTGTTGTAAAAGCCCGTTACTTTGAAGCGAAGGCTGTCATTTTCCAACAATACATCATTGAATTTAAGGCCTAAGCCAGCTTCAAAATTGTTAGATTTTTCTTTTCCGAGATCGGTAAAGCCATCACCCGAGAAAACTTCATCCAAAACTGGCATGCGTTCTGTGTGTGCAACAGAACCAAAGACATTCAGCCAGTTTGTCAGCTCATAAATTGCCGCAAGTTTTGGAGAATAGGCCGTTTCATCCAGATCTTTACGCAGAGCCACGCCAGTCCCCGGCTTCAGGCGAGAATGGTCAACACGCATTCCAGGAATGAGTGTAAGGCGGTCATGAATTACAAACTCAGCCTGCCCGAACACACCAAGAGTGTGAGTTTCACCTTCTGGATGAGATGAGGAGCCGGGCGTTGAGCTTCCATCCGGGTTCAGACGCGGGTTGAGGCGCTCCTGATATTTCCCTTCCACCCCGTAGGTGAAGTAGGTCTGTACACCTTCGGAAAGCCGAAATTCCGATGTGTTTTCCAGTTTTGCCTGCCAATTGTTGTAGACGTACTCAGCTTCAGTTCCCAAAGGAGCACCAGGACCTGCGCGGAACGTAATATCATCCAAATCACGCTTAGTCTGGCTCCAGGATACCTGTGCTTTTACATCCAACAAATCATTGCCAGAAAAAGCGTTTTCGTAAGCAAGCAGTGCCTGTTGTTCGCTTGTGGTTTGGTCCGCATAACCAAATCCGGGACTAAAGGTTGTCTGGTCATATAGGCCATACCCAGACTTATTGACGTTGAAATAGCTTGCAATAAGAGATTGATCGTTATCGGCACCGAAGCTGTATTTCAGCTTAGCGATGCCCGAGAGATCTGTCATGCGGGAGTTGCCGAGGTCTGCACCATCAGCGCCCTCATAATCTCCATCACGGCCATAGTTCAGGTTGACCAATAGCTCCAGATTTTCCAGTGGTCGGGCAGCGACTGTAACTGTGCTTCGCGCACCATTGCCGTTCGAGTCCCACATGGCTTTGGTGCGGACGGCCAGTTTGTCATCTCCCTCCAGCAAATCGCTAGCATCTTTCGTGCGCGCACTGACCACGCCACCAAGCGCACCTGCACTGAACAATGTGGAGGCAGCCGGCCCACGCAGAACCTCGACTTCCTTAAGCAATTCAGAATCGAAGAAGAAAGAGCCTGCACGGTACATCTCGAAGTAGGAGGTGACGCCATCCACTTGAATGATATTACGATTTTCACCGGAACCGAGAGCAGAGCCGATGCCGCGAATATTGATGGACTGCCCCAACGCATTGTCTGCATTTATGGTGGTGATCCCCGGAACCGCATCGAGGATCTCACCCAATGTGCTTGCTTGGGCTGCTTCAATTTGCTCCTGAGAGACTGAAGTCACAGCCTGAGGTGTATCAATCGCCACCTTCTCTTTACCTGCTGAAACAATGATTTCATCCAGCATGGTCGCAGGGCTGTCGGCAGCAACAGGCTGTGTAGCTTCCTGCGCTGAAACAGCCGCAGAAATCAGGGCGAGCGAGAGGGTTGTGCTGGCCAGGAGGGCCGCACGGGAATAGCGCGAAATGGACATGGTCGCCTCAGTCTGAATTTTATGGGAGTGGCTGGCTGAGACGCTGCTTTGGCTAGCTTGTGTTTGCGTTTTGCAAACGTTGTTTCTATCCGTGTTTTATAAACATGAACATAATAGTCAAGTTTTAAATTGAGGGTTTTTCCCTAGATGGGGATTGAGTGCATTCATAAGAAAAGCCTCCTTCGCAGGTTCCTGATTGCGAAGGAGGCCAAAAAACGATTGTATCTCCGCTGGTTAATCTGTTTCCTCACGACCACAAGTGCCGATGATCCAGCAAACTGCCGCTCCGATGAGCGCTCCAACTATTGGTGCCAGCCAGAACAACCAAAGCTGGTCTAGAGCCCAACCACCGTTGACAATAGCTGTTGCCGTGGACCGAGCCGGGTTTAAAGATGCGCCCGAGATGGGGATCGCGATGATGTGCATGCATGTCAGCATCAGGCCGATGGCAAGCGGAGCGAGGGCTGCAGGTGCTTTTTTGGAGGTTGCACCAATAATAACAATCAGGAACAGCGCTGTGACTGTGATTTCGGTAATGCCGACCGCAATTTCAGAAAAGCCGCCGTTGGAATGCTCTCCATAACCGTTGGAAGCAAAACCCGGAGGGTCACCCGGGCCATGGGCGAGAATGATCCAGAATACAAAGGCTGCTGTTGTGCCACCAATCACCTGCGCGATGATGTAGGGGACTACATCTGAGGCTGGGAACCGTTTTGCAGCCCAAAGGCCGATGGTCACCGATGGATTGAAATGAGCACCTGACACATTGCCGAATGCGTAAGCCATACAGACAACGGAAAGACCAACCGCAAAGGCTACGCCCAGCAAGCCAGATCCACCATACCACTCAACCGGTGCATAGGACACCAATGCCCCGCCGCACACAGCGGAGACCAGAGCAAAGGTTCCTACAAATTCTGCGCCTAGCTTCCTCAACATGATACTTCTCCTCATATTGATTTGAGGGAGGTATCACAGTGAGATTTCTAACTTACGTTTAGGGTAACCAGAAATCTAACGATTGCCTTAAGCATGCATTGCTAGATCTTTAGGAGGGCACTAGCATAAATGGAGGCGGAACTTCTTTTTTCTTCATATGGTTAGAAATGTGCCTCAGCCTCTTTCAGCTCGGCACATGCATGCCAATTGGTGATTTTGCATGTGCTGAATATGCCGAGAATGCCAAAGACCGCGAAACTGGAGAAGAGCCAAAAGGCTGAGTTGGCAATGCAGCCCGCAAGAGCGGGTACTAAACGCTACGGCGAATGTTTGAACCGTTGCCAGAGCAGCAGCCTCATTTTCTTTGTCTTCAACCGGCGTCAAATGAACAGCGGACAGCTTCTGGAGATAGAACGACATGAAGTTTGCCTCGACTCGCAAGGAGGGCTGTCACTTACTCAAAATGTCGTTTTAAAACGCAATCATTATACCGTTTCAGGCTTTGCAGCCATGTGCGTGAAACGGGCTCATTGTTGAAGATTCTTCTAAATTGCTAATGCAATAATTTTGCTAGATCACTCCAAAAATAGGATAAATATCGCGATGAAACGGGCTAGACTTACAGGATAAAACCCTTACCGTAACGGCATAACAGAGATATTATGCATTAGAAATGCATCTGGAATCTCTAAAATATGCCATGGTTGGGGAGGCTGCCTTGAAGCGGTTGTTATCTGTATTGCCCGCACTTTCACTCGCTCTCATTCCGCTGAGTTCAGCACAGGCTGACGCCGAGAAGAAAGTCAGCGTTGAGGATGCGAGAACGTTTATTGAAACCTCCGAAAAAGCCATTCAGGAGATCGGCGAGGAAGCTGGCCGCGTTGCCTGGGTGAATGCTAATTTCATCACCTATGACACCAACTGGCTGAATGCGTTAATGTCGGAGCGCACCACGAAGCTCTACGTTTCTCTTGCCAATCAGACCAAGCAGTATGACGGCCTTGACCTTCCGCCAGACCTTGCTCGGAAAATGAAGCTTTTGAAGCTGAACCTGACGTTGCCTGCCCCTGAGAATGATCCTGCGAAGATCAAGAAACTTGCGCAGATCAATACCGAGATGGAAACCATTTACGGCACAGGCAAGTATGAGATTGATGGTGAGGCGCTGTCTCTTTCCAAGCTCAGCCGCATCATGGCGACAAGTCGTGATTACGATAAGCTGCTGGAAGTCTGGGAAGGCTGGCGCACTGTCTCACCGCCTATGAAGGACATGTACACGGAGATGGTCGGCATCGCCAACCAGGGTTCAAGCGAGCTTGGCTTTAAAGACACAGGCTCCATGTGGCGCTCCAAGTACGACATGGATCCGGATGATTTCCGGCAGGACGTTGATCGCCTCTGGGGTGAAGTAAAGCCACTTTACGACAGCTTGCATTGTTATGTACGCGATAAGCTGGCGGATCATTACGGAGCCGATAAAGTGCCTGCCGACGGGCCAATTCCTGCGCATTTGCTGGGCAATATGTGGGCTCAATCCTGGGGCAACATCTATCCGCTTGTCGCTGCTGATGGAGACGAGCAAGGCTACGACCTGACCAAGTTGCTGGAAGAACAGAACTATACTCCACTCAAAATGGTGAAGACGGCGGAAGGGTTCTTCACCTCGCTTGGCTTTGATCCGCTGCCTGAGACGTTTTACGAGCGCTCGTTGATTACCGAACCGCGCGACCGGGATGTGCAGTGCCATGCATCTGCCTGGAACGTGGATGGCAAGGATGACCTGCGCATCAAAATGTGCACCGAGGTGACGGGTGAGGATTTCAATACCGTCCACCACGAGCTGGGTCACAACTTCTACCAGCGCGCCTATAATCACCAATCGCCGATGTATCAAGATGATCCGAACGACGGATTCCACGAAGCAATTGGCGACATGGTGAGCCTGTCTATTACGCCTAAGTACCTGAAGCAGATCGGCCTTCTGCCGCTTGATGCTTCAGAAGAGGTCAACACCAACATCCTGTTGGCTCAGGCACTGGACAAGATCGCATTTCTGCCATTTGGCTTGCTGGTGGACCAGTGGCGCTGGAAGGTGTTTAACGGTGAGCTGACTCCCGACACCTATAACGACGGTTGGTGGGACCTTCGCGAGAAGTATCAAGGCATTGCGGCTCCGGTTGACCGTGCTGCGGATGCATTTGATCCGGGTGCCAAGTACCACATTCCCAACAACGTGCCGTACACTCGCTATTTCCTGGCGCACATCTTCCAATTCCAGTTTTACCGTGAGGCTTGTCGCCTTGCCGGATGGGAAGGACCGCTGGCAGCGTGCTCCATCTTTGGCAACAAGGAAGTTGGCGAGAAATTCAACGCGATGTTGGAAACAGGCGCTGCGCTTCCATGGCAAGACAGTCTGGAGGCCTTCACCGGAAGCCGTGAAGCCGACGCGACAGCTATTTTAGAATATTTTGCTCCACTCCAAGCTTATCTGGACGAGCAAAATTCTGGCAAATCCTGCGGCTGGTAGACCAGCAAGGTAATCCTGCCGGCCTTGATGCCCTACAAGTCCGCCGGATATTATCAAACCCCGTCTTTATGGCGGGGTTTGTTTTATTTGGAGGCCTGTTGGAGCAAGTTTGGATGGGCTAGAGTTTTGAACGCAGGGAAAACGGAGGCATTGGTCATGAGCGAGGCGCAAAGCATCACTGTTCAAATGAGGGTCCTTACCGTCTCGGACATGCCTTTATTGCATGAATGGCTCAACCAACCCCATCTGCGGCCCTTTTATGAGCGTGAGCCCAGCACGCTTGAGCAAGTAACAGAGCGCTATGCGTGCCGCGTTTCGAACAATCATCCAACCAACTGCCTGATCGCGGAGCTTAACGGCGCGCCCTTCGGCTATCTGCAATGGTATCTGAACCGCGACTTTCCAGAGTACGGCACTGGTACAATTGGCATAACAGCTGGTGTTAGCTTCGATTACTACATTGGCGATCCTGCTTCCCTAGGCCAACAACTAGGAACAGTCATGCTGAATGCTGCAGTTGAGCATGTGAAGCCGCTTGTCTGCGTTGAGGATCAGTTCTTTTGCGTTGGTCACCGACCCGAAAACACCTCTGCACTCCACTGCTCTCAATGCGCAGGCTTTCGCTATTGCAAAGTCTTCACAGAGGATGGATTGCCCCACGAGCTTTATATGAGGGATGAGAGATAAGGCTCATAAACCTACTTAAGGTTGTAGAATGAACGTGCTAACTTCAATTCAAACATTGTTTGATTTGAGATTTTCATGGGCGCAGATGATTGGACAGACGAGGAGAATGATCTTCTTGTCGCTGAGTATTTTGAAATGCTGAAGTTGGGGCTTCAAGGTCAGAGTTTCAATAAGGCTGCTCGGCAGAGAGAACTTGCGCGCTCTATTCCAAGATCTGAAAAAGCGATTGGACGGAAACAGCAGAACGTAAGTGCTATTCTGGAAGACCGCAATCAACTATGGATCACTGGCCTCAGTCCAGCCAAACATTATCAAAAGTCTCTCAAAGATGCAGTTCAACGGCACTTAGATGCACGACAACAAGAGGACTTGCAGCAAGTTCCAGAAGAACGAATGGAGCTTGATGAAGGACCTGAGGAGTACATCGCTCCGCCGCCGTCCCAAGCTTCGACGATTGAGCCCACCACGCCTCGCAATATGGTTCGTCGGGCGCAAAAGCTGGATTATGCAGAGCGGGATGCGAGCAATCGGGAACTTGGCAAGCTAGGTGAGGCATATGTTGTTCAACTTGAACAACAACGGCTGAAGAAAGCTGGAAGAACTGACTTAGCCGAGAAAGTCATTTGGGCTTCTCAAGAGGAAGGCGATGGGCTTGGGTATGACATCCGCTCTTATGAAATCGACGGTACTGAGCGGCTCATTGAGGTGAAGACCACGAATGGTGGGCGGGAAACACCATTCTACATCTCGGAGAATGAACTGAGATTTTCGGAGGATGAGCCGGAGCGGTTTGTGCTTGTCCGTGTCTACAACTTCTCTGAAGAACCCGCTTGTTTCGAGCTGCGGTCGCCTTTGGAGCAGAACCTCTCGCTGAAGCCCGCGGTTTACAAAGCAGTTCCCGAATAAAGAGGGCATTTCTATGCCTCTCTTTATTCCGTTTGTTATAGGTTGGTCGGCTGAGCAAGTGAAGTAGACCTAAAACATAAGGCTTTCTTTCAAGAAAGGCTTCTTTGTGGGGGGCTTGAGTTAGATTTTGTAAGGCATGCCTGGAACTTGCGGCGGGTTGGCTGAAATCAGGGATCAGCGTACATCAGATTACAATCTCCAATGGCAATTATGTGTTTATCATCAATTGGAGATTTGGTTTTCATGCTTGCATCCATCTGCTTTCCAACAGTCAGGCATAGAGGCCGTACGGTCAAACGGCGGGCATCGTTTTTGGTCGCCTGTGCTCCGGTAGTTTTGATGATGACACTCTCTCAGGCGCAGGCTGAGCCGCAAACGCTTTTTTATGGCGGCGATATTCTGACAATGGCCGATGAGAAGGCGGATCGACGCAAAACAGTCAAAGCGCTGATTGTTCGAAATGGCGAAATCTCTGAGATCTTCAAGTCGGACGAAGACTACCAAACCTATTTATCCGACAGCGCTGTCACCAAGGTCAATTTGGGTGGGGCAACCTTAATGCCGGGCTTTATTGAGCCACATATGCATATGCCGCTTGTGGTGAACTATGCTGCGGTTGCTGACCTTTCTCCTTGTTTGCCAGAGCCCTACAGCTACCGCACCTATGACAACCAAGTTGACCCGCGTTTTAAAGACAAAACCGTTTGCAAATATGATGGCAGTATTGAGACTGGTTTTGAATGGACGTGGAATGTCCTGAACAGTGCAACCAATCGCTGGGTGCCTTTTGCGCCGGATGGGATGCCCACAAAGCAGGCCTGGATTGTGGGAAATGGGATTGATCCTTCACGGTTTGGTGTCACGCCAGATGAGATCCAGCGCGTTGCCACTTTCCGCTCCCATCCCGCTGAGGAAATCAGTAAGAGTGTTGAGGGTGCTGATGCGCATCCTGTGCTTATTCTGGATCAGTCCGGGCACGTCGCTTATGTCAATGGGAATGCGTTTGTTGCTGCCAACATCTGCACTGCCTGGCCTTGTGGGCCGGAGATAAACAGGAACAAGGACATGCCTGCGCCAGACCCTCTTGGCAAATGGGAGGTTTATACTGGTCAGGACGGGAACGCCTATTATTCCGGCTTACTGCAGGAGGAAGCGGCTTACAGGCCGTTTGTTGCGAAAATTCAGGAGATGGCAGGAGTGCCTGCCAGTAGCCCCTTCTTCTTCATGGATTACGAAGAAGGCCTCAAGGCCGTTGCTCCGGTGGTTGAAAAGATTGCGGCGGCTGGTGTTACGACCATTGTGAATGGTGGTGGCTTCACTGTTCCTATTATTCAGTTCAACAAAGACGTTGCGCTGCATAAAGATGAGGCTGGCAATTTCACAGCCCCGTTCCGTATCCGTACGCTTATTTCGGCTACGGCGATTGATCCCAGTGAGCATAGTAAAACAGCGGTTGAGATTGCCGAGGCGGAGATGACGTCTTTGTGGCCTAACGAGGTTTTGAGCAAAACGACGCTGATAAAGAACACCCAGGGTCGCTACGGTGCGACGGGCATCAAGTTCTGGGCGGATGGTTCAACGCAGGGGTGCTCGGCTTATCTCACTCAGGGTTACAACATAAATGGCATTTGCGTGGATGAGGAGAATGGCAAGAAGACTGCCGTTACCGGCTCGCATGGCGCGAACTACCAGTTCTTTATGCCGGATAATGATGAAGAACCGGATTTGAGCAAGATTGCCGGAGGGGATGGAAGCTTTCTGGCCGCTTTGCAACCCTTCTGGAGCAAAGGCTGGCCTATTCAAATCCACACCAATGGCGACAAAGCGATCAAGGCCGTTGCGATCACCACATTGGGGCTGAGTACCGGGCGGTGCAACGAGTATCCTGTGACGCTTATTCACGCGACTGTTGGAGGGGACCCTGCGACTTCACCCAGTTCAGTTGCGCAGTATTTGTGGGAGCTGACCAAAGTTGCAAGGCGGGTGCACTGCAAAAACGAGGGAGGCCTTCCTCTGAATTTCATCGTGTCACACCTTACTGGTCATGTCGGGTATTGGGGTGGCGGGTTTGTTAGCCTGCTGGATGGTAAGGATCTCAATAATTTAGGTGCGGACGGAGACCCTAACGGGCGGGCGCCGACGCTGGATGCCACCACGTTGGATGTTCGCGATAACATCCCCTTCACGCTGCACAGTGATGCGCCTATCGCGCCGGTGAATCCGCTTTGGTATGTTGAGCAGATGGTCACTCGCAACACCTGGGTCTATCCAGATATCAAGGGCAGTCAGGTCAAAGATATGCCTGACAGCAAGTGGGCTGGAAACCGGGATGGCCGATCCATCTATGAGAACCTGAAGGGCATAACCGCCGTTGCAGCCGAGCAAACGCTGATTGATGACAAGGTTGGCACGCTGGAGCAGGGCAAAGTGGCTGATCTGGTCATACTCGACAGGAACCCGCTTGATGCAGATAGCGACGTGAACAGCAGTGTTGCCATCAACAAGATCAAGGTTTGCTACACGTATCTGGCAGGTAAGCGGTGGAAGCCAAAGAGCTTTTCTGATGAGGCCTGCGGAAAGATCGAGATAACCGACTGATGGGTTTGCGCAGAGTATGGCTCGCCTCAAGCTCAGGTGCTGCGGTTCCTTAGATCCGGGGAATGGCTCGCACCTGTTCGTGCTGCTAGGGTCATATTTACCAAGGCGCTGACCTGCGGGCTTGGTTGCCCGGCCGCAGGCCAGCAGGATGCTCATTTTGTGCTGTGTGCACGGGCGATGACACGGGGTGTTGTGAGATCGCCGGAGCATCGAAAGGCACAGTGCGTGAGTGCGCACGGGCGGGTGGTTGGAACACCCGGTTTTGCGCGCGTGATGGGATTAAGCCGTTTTGCCTGTTTAAGTTTCAGGCAAAGACTGGCTTATTCAAGAAGCGATAGCTTGGATTTTTTTGGCTGCGGATGGGCGACCCGCTCCAGTATTCCGCAGGTCTTTCTTAATGCTTCCAGTCGGTCGCGTAAGGCTTGTTGCAGAGTGAACAAAGCATCGCGTTCCCGGCATTCCTGCATCCGCTCATTCAGCACTAATTGCTGCATATAAGCCAGATTTTCCAAATCCGAGACGGCTATGATGACTTCGTCAATTTCGTTTTGAAGCGTGTTTGTGGCGCTACATGCGCATGCGGTGTCGTCCATTCTCAATCCCTCTGTTTGTAGGGTGTTGAAAGACCGCGACGACAGCAAGCTTGTGACGGCCCGCTGGCGAGCGGGAGGTTCACAACCTGCAAACAGACAGGCGAGTTTATTCCCCCCCGAAGGAGGTATTGTATTCACCGCCCTCCCGCTCATAGCAAAGGGTTTGCGCGCTACCTATAAAGCAGGCACAAAAAATCCGCTAGTCGATCGGGAGCGGTAACCGCTGTTTGGAGAGGTTGTGAAGCCTCGAAAAACAGGATGGCCGCAGATGCATGCGGTGTCAATGGGGAGTTGTTGCAGGTGGGGGATAGGGGTTAGCGATGTGGTTAAAATTTGCAGAAAATAGTAATATCATTGCAATTTCAAATCGACTCGCTCACAATACGTTCCCAGAAAAGGAACAATTGACATTTTCCCAAAATGGGAGCATATAGTATTTAGCATGCGCGTTATTGCAAAAAAGAGACTCCGCGAGTACGGCGATAGCATGCCAGATGCGAAGGCATCTCTAGATAGCTGGTATTACGAGGCAATTCACGCAACTTGGAAAAGCCCTTCAGATATCAAAGCAAAATACAGACATGCCAGCATTCTGAAGAACGGAAGAGTTGTGTTCAATATTGCAGGAAACAAGCACCGGCTTGTTGTGTCGATCAATTATGAAGCTGGCATCATCTTCATCAAATTTGTCGGCACGCACAAAGAATACGACAAGATTAATGTAGAGGACGTCTGAGATGACCTTTATTCGCCCAATAAGAACAGAAGCAGATTATGACTCTGCACTAGAGCGGATTGAAGTGCTCATGGATGAGGCTTCAGATGACGACCGCTCACAAGACGAACTCGAGGTGCTGTGTACGCTCGTAGAAGCTTATGAAGCAAAACATCACCCGATTGATCTTCCTGACCCGATTGACGCAATAAAGTTCCGTATGGAGCAAGAGGGGCTTTCTCAAAAAGATTTAGAACCATTCATTGGCAGCCGTTCTAAAGTGTCGGAGGTACTTTCCAGAAAACGCTCTTTAACCCTCGCAATGATCCGAGCACTAAACAAACACCTCGGCATTCCTGCTGAGGTGTTAATTGGGAAAGAGAACTCCAAGCTTCCTGAGAATATGTCTGATGTAGTTTGGGAAAAGTTCCCGCTGTTGCAGATGGCTAAACTTGGCTGGGTATCTCAAACTGAGAACTTTAAAGATCGAGCTGAAGAGATTATGCGGGACCTCATTACGCGGGCTTGCGGGGAACAAGCTATCCCTGCTCCAATGTATCGGAAAAACAATAGCGTCCGCCGTAATGCCAAGATGGACCCATACGCACTACAAGCTTGGTGCCTCCATGTTCTTGCTAAAGCTAGAAGCCAACCTCTGACTACAAAATACGATCAGAAAACTATTACTGCTGAGTTTTTGCGGGAAGTCGCGCGGCTCAGTCAGTTTGAGGAAGGGCCTAAGCTAGCAAAAGAGTTTCTGGCAAAACACGGCATAGTACTTATCTATGCCGCGCACCTCCCTAAGACACACCTTGATGGAGCTGCAATGCGCACCGTTGAGGGTGTCCCTGTTGTTGGGGTCACCATTCGCTATGATCGCATAGATAACTTCTGGTTCTGCTTATTACATGAGCTAGCACACATTGGGCATCACCTGACTGACGATGAAAGTATGTTTGTCGATGACCTCAGCCTGAATGAGAGCGATCATGACGAAAGCTGGGAAAAGGAAAGAGAAGCAGACCAAATTGCTCTGGATGCGCTTATCCCTGCAGACATTTGGCAGGAGTACCAAATAGCTCCATCTACAGAGGTCTCCAAAGTTTTATCCATCGCGAAACAAGCAGGCGTGCATCCAGCAATTGTGGCAGGCCGTATTCGCAAAGAGAGCGGCAACTATCGCCAGCTCACAAAATTTGTAGGAAACGGTGAAGTACGGAGGTGCTTTGCTGACTGCAATTAAGTTTGAAGCGGGGTCTGCAAACCCCGCTTCAAAATAGAGTTCTCTTCGAGTTTAACCGCCTCTCGTGGAGAATGCCAAAACCGAGAAAGAACTGCTGTAGCAAGCTTTGTGTACCTTTTTCGGCTTGATTTGGCAAATTTTGAACTCAGGCGGAAGAAAGTAAGCTCTTATGAGTAAGAATATTGTTGTACTATCTGATGGCACTGGCCAAGAGGGTGGCGTCACAGCAGATAGCAACATCTATCGCCTTTTTAAGATGGCAGAAAACCGCACAAAAGATCAGATTATTTTTTATGATCGAGGTCTTGGTACTTCAGGCAGTGGTGGGTTGGTAAGCCGAAAATTGGGAAGCCTAACTGGTTTCGGAATCCAAAAAAATATTCTGGAATGTTACCGCTTTATTTTCGATAACTTCGAAGCAGGTGACAAGATTTACTTGTTTGGTTTTAGTCGAGGGGCGGCAACAGTAAGAAGCCTATCTGGCTTTTTACATCTGTTCGGCATCTTACCAAAGTCACGTCCAGAGCTAATCCAGCACGCTTACGAAATCTACAAAATCAAAGACAACAAAAAACGAGAAACTCAGGCAAAAGAATTCCGGCAAAAGCACCACAACATGTGGTGCACAGTGGAATTTCTCGGTGTCTGGGATACTGTACCTGCACTTGGAGCTCCAATCAAAGCACTAAGCTATCTGCTCAATGTAGTCCCATGGTTCAGACACAATTTTCATGACTTTACACTGAGCGCTTCCGTTAATAACGCCTATCATGCAGTTGCGATTGACGATGAGAGGAAAGCCTTTCATCCAAGGCTTTGGAAAGGTCAGGCTCGTCAAGACCAAAAAATGCGGCAGGTTTGGTTTTCAGGTATGCATAGTGACGTTGGCGGAGGATATGATGACTCCACCTTAGCTCGCGTCAGTTTGGACTGGATGCACCATTATGCAACTCAATGCGGCTTTCTTACCTACGATGGCGTTGCGTTTGAGAAGAAAGAAGTTCAATCAAATCCATTAGGACAAATGCACAATTCTCGTAGGAAGTGGTGGGAGCGGCTCTTTTACATTCGCAAAGAGCGGTCATTGCCTAAAGATATCAGAGATATCGAGCTACACTCTAGCGTTATTAAGCGCCATAAAGAGTTAAAAAACTACAATCCATGGATTCTTCAAAGTTCTTATACCGTTACCAACGAAAAAGAAGAAGCACCTACTGAGGCCGCTTAAAAAGCATAAACCTCCACCAGAGGCGGAGGTTTATTTTGCTTACCGGGAAAAGAAGCGCTAGTGCGCCTCTTCCCAGTTGGTAGCGGCTTCGGCTTCCACTTTGAGGGGGACCGAGAGCTGGAGGGCGGGTTCTGTTGCTTTTTCCATAGTGGTGATGACGAGTTTTTTGGTCTCGTCCACCTGATCCTCAGGCAGTTCAAAGATCAATTCATCGTGCACCTGCAACAGCATTTGCGCGTCCAGATTTGCCGTTTCCAGAACCTCGTCCATACGCACCATGGCACGGCGGATGATATCTGCCGCTGAGCCCTGAATTGGGGCGTTGATGGCTGCGCGCTCGTAGAACTGGCGCATGTTCGGGTTTTTGGTGTTTACATCCGGGTAATGAGCGCGGCGGCCAAAGATAGTTTCGACGTAACCGTTTGCATGGACAAACTTTTTGGTTTCTTCCATGTACTCTTTGATGCCCGGGAAGCGCTCAAAATACGTTTTGATGTAGTCGCCCGCTTCACCACGACCAATGCCCAGCTGGTTTGCAAGGCCGAACGCGGAAATGCCGTAGATGATGCCGAAGTTGATGGCTTTTGCACGGCGGCGAACGCTTGGGTCCATGCCCTCAATCGGCACACCAAACATCTCGCTTGCTGTCATGGCGTGAATGTCGAGCCCGTCCGCAAACGCCTGTTTGAGCTGCGGAATATCGGCCATGTGGGCGAGCACGCGCAGTTCGATCTGGCTGTAATCGGCAGAAATGAGCTTTTTGCCCTTCCCAGAGATAAACGCCTGACGGATTTTGCGGCCTTCAGAGGTTCTGATCGGGATATTCTGAATGTTTGGCTCGGAGGAGGACAAACGGCCCGTGGAGGTGGACGCCAGCGAGAACGAGGTGTGGACGCGGCCTGTTTCCTGATTGATGAAGCTTGGCAGGGCGTCGGTGTAGGTGGATTTCAGCTTGCTGAGCTGGCGCCACTCTACAATTTTGCTTGGCAGCTCATGGCCTTGTGCGGCGAGATCATCCAGCACGGAAGCCGAAGTAGACCAGGCGCCGGTTTTGGTTTTTTTACCGCCGGGCAGACCCATTTTGCCAAACAGGATTTCACCCAGCTGCTTTGGCGAGCCGACGTTGAAGATTTCGCCAGCCTTATCGTGGATCTCAGCTTCCAGCGCGGCTGCGCCTTGCGCGAACTCGCCGGAGAGCAGGGAGAGCATTTGACGGTCGATGGAGATGCCGCGGCGCTCCATTTTGGCCAGCGTTGCCACCATCGGGCGTTCCAAACGCTCATAAACCACGGTCATTTCCTCAGCAGCGAGGCGTGGTTTGAGGATTTTCCAGAGGCGCAGGGTGACGTCTGCATCTTCCGCCGCATAGGAGGTGGCTTTATCCAGCGGCACCTTGTCGAAGGAGATCTGCGATTTGCCGGAGCCGCACACTTCCTTGAACGGGATTGGCGTGTGGTTGAGCCAGCGCTGGGAGAGCTCATCCATGCCATTGCCGCCCATGCCCGCGTCGAGCGCATAGGAGAGCAGCATGGTGTCGTCAAACGGCGCCATTTCCACGCCGTAACGCTTGAGCACGAGCCAGTCGTACTTCATGTTCTGCGCGATTTTGAGGACAGCCGGGTCTTCCAGCATTGGCTTGAGCAGGGCGACAGCTTCATTGAGCGGGATCTGACCTTCCAGCAGCGCACCGCCGCTGAAGAGATCACCTTCGCCATCCACATGCGCCAGCGGGATGTAACAGGCTTTGCCCGGAGTGCAGGAGAGGGAAACGCCGACAAGGCCAGCTTCCATGGCGTTGAGGGCATCTGTCTCAGTGTCCACAGCCACGTAGCCCACTTCATAAGCCTGCTCTATCCACTCTTTGAGGCGCTCAGTGGTGGAAACTGTTTCGTATGCGGAATTATCTATAGGCAGCGCAGATATTTCAGCTGCAACTTTCTCTGCCAGAGGGGCGGCGGTCCATGCTTTACCCTCAAGTTCTCCCGCAGAATCCTCAGCTTGTTCTGCCGGTTTTGCAGTGCTTTCCCAGCCTTCAATCACAGGCTCAATCGGCTCGATGTTTTCCAGCACAGCGCTGGTTTTATCTGCCACTTTTTTGGTGAGGCTGGTGAAACCCATGGCTTTGAGGAAGCCGACAGCTTGCGCGCCGTCCACATCACACACGGTGAAGTCTTCGACCGGAGTTTCAACTGGCACGGCCTCTTCCAGCTGCACGAGGCGCTTGGAAATGCGGGCCTGCTCGGCGAACTCGATGAGGTTCTCGCGGCGCTTCTTCTGCTTGATGGTGTCGGCTTGTGCCAGAAGGCTATCCAGATCACCAAACTCGTTGATGAGCAGAGCAGCGGTTTTGAGGCCGATGCCTGGGACGCCGGGCACGTTATCGACGCTATCGCCCGCGAGCGACTGCACTTCGACGACCTTTTCCGGGCCAACGCCAAATTTCTCGAAGACCTCGGGCTTGCCGATCACCTTGTTTTTCATGGTGTCGACCATGCCGATCTTGTCGGTGACAAGCTGCATCAGGTCTTTATCGCCAGAGACGATGGTAACGCGGGCGCCTTGTGCGGCTGCCTGACGGGCGTAGGTGGCGATCAGGTCATCCGCCTCATACCCCTGCTGCTCAATGGCAGGCACACCAAACGCGCGCGTTGCCTGACGGATCAGGCCAAACTGCGGGCGCAGGTCTTCTGGCGGCGGTGGTCGGTGGGCTTTGTATTCCGGATAGAAATCGTTGCGGAACGTTTTACCGGACTTATCGAAAATTACGGCGAAGTGGGTTGGCTCGTCACCAGTTTCTTTGGTGGGGCCTTCCTGCATCATCTTCCAGAGCATGTTGCAGAAGCCGGAAACCGCGCCAACGGGCAGTCCGTCGGGCTTGCGAGTAAGCGGCGGCAGCGCATGATATGCGCGGAAAATGAAGGTAGAGCCATCGATCAGGATGAGGTGATCGTTCTCTGTGAGAGCTGGTGCAATGGATTGTGTCGACATGAGCGGGATCATGCCCGCCTTGGGCCGACAAAGAAAGGGCTATTAACCCTTTTTCAATGATGTTTTAGCGGAGGGTGAGTTTGGAACGGCCTCTGGCTACTTAGCTTTCAACTTCCACCTAACAAAAATGAAGTTACTCTGACTAATCCTGTTGTTCTAACAAATCTAATGCCTCCAGAATTGCTGATCGTGTATCCTTCGTGGCTGTGCTTGGTAATCCACCTTCAATCGAGAGCATGGCCAGGCCGTGTACGGCCCCCCACGCAAGCAGGGACTTAGCTGGGATTTCAGTATGTTTTTCATCTTCAACAGCATCGTTAAGCAATAGGCGTGTCATGCGTGCCTCTGCTTCGACTAAATCTACATCTGTCTCATCCAACAATGCCGTGCGGAACATTGTTTTGAATTTTGCAGGTTCAGAAAGAGCAAAGTCCAGATAGGCCTGTCCCTTAGCGGAAAATACAGAGAGCCCCGCACTGCGTGCTTCAGTGGCTGCTGTTTCCATATGCTCTGCCATTCCGCGATGTGCGCGGACAGCAACTGCTGTCATCACAGCCCGCTTGTCTTTAAAGTGCCTGAAAGCCGCAGCAGAGGAAACACCTGCATTTTTGGCAGCAGCCCGTAAGCTCACCCCCTCAGGCCCTTTTTCAGGCAACTGAGCTTCGACAGCATCCAGAAGCGCCTCACGCAAACCTCCATGATGATACTCTGATGTGCCCGGAGTTTGTTTTTCTTGCCTCGATGTTACCATTGATAACTTTCCACTTGACCAGATAGCCTCAACTGATGTTACCATTGATAACATATTTGAAGTCTGGAGAATTGCTCATGAATTCTGTTTTAATTTCCGGTGCCTCCAAAGGGCTGGGTGCCGCAATGTTAAAAGCTTTTACAACAAACGGATGGCAAGCGATTGGTACATCTCGCCAAGGAGGCACTTTAGAAGAACTTGATGTGTGCGACGAAGATTCTGTGATTGCACTTCGCAACCGCATTAACCTTGTCCCCGACTGTTTGATATTGAATGCGGGTTCTGGCATCGCTGGCCCTATTGAAATGACAGCTGCTTCCGAAGCCGTTCGACAGATCGATACCAACCTACTCGGCGTTGATAGAATGGTACGCGCCTTTCTTCCTGATATGCGAAAAAGGCGAGCAGGAACGATTGTAATTATTGGCTCTATTGCATCACGGCTCCCAATCCCTTTTCAAGCACTTTACAGTGCATCAAAAGCTGCGATTGCTAATTATGCGGCGGCCTTATCAATGGAGGTCGCCCCTTTTGGACTCCACGTTATACTGGTGGAACCGGGAGATCATCGAACTGACTTTGGTGCAGCGAGAAGGCGAAGTCCATCCGACAACGACCCTTACGAACCTTCCACAACACGTGCGATTAATAGTATGGCGAGAAGCGAAGAAAGCGGAAATGACCCGGAGCGATTTGCAAATTTAGTCGTTCGTGCTTGCATGTCAGACAAGCCTCCACACCGCCTTACAATTACGACTTTTATAGAGCGTATGCTTTTGGTTTTATCAACAATTTTGCCCCAACGAATGATGTTGAAGGCTACACGAAGAGCATTCTGTCGGGCGTAAAAGTCCAATGTAATTTAGGCGCTCCCAAAATGAACATCCGGCACGGAGTACACCATGTGTTTACTTATGACCTTCCTACGGCTTCTCACCTTGCCTAATGGGTTCCACGGGCTCTAAATAAGGCATGAAACCGGATTGGTTGTTGCGGATGGTTGGTTTGTATTTGCCTTCCGGGCAGATGAAAATCAGCTCATCCTGAATGCGTATTTGCTGGCATTCTTCGTTGAGCTCATAGACAAAGCCGTTGTTGTCACCGCTGAAGTAGTAATCGTTGGTAGCTGGCTCTTTTCCTGCCTCTGCTTTGTCAGCGCCATGTACGGATTTGTTGCAAAGATCGCGGATCTTATCGCGGTATTGAGAGCCGCCCAGATCAGCGATGCCCTCACGCTTCATGTGCTCTTCCTCGCACTCCGCAACTTCGGCGGATGTGGCCTGTTTGGGGGGAGGCGGGGTTTCCTGCGCCTGGGCTGTGAGTATGCCGGTGCCTGTGATGAAGATCAGGATGACCAGTGATCTGAGTGAGTTGCTGAGAAGCTGTATTGTGGTGGAGTAACTCATCTTGAGCTCCCTCCGTTTTCTACTGCTGAAAGGGCGGGCAAGCTGAAGCGCTCAGCCCCCTCAGGAGGATTGAAGCGGAAGTCTTCTGAATTGAGCTGAGGTTCAAGGTTCCACCCTCGATAGGACAGGTGTGTTTGAGGCAAACCAACAAGGTCCTTATAAGTGATAATAAGATAACCGGGCAGGCCACTGTCTTCGTAGACCCACAATTGCCAATCTACCTGATCGTTAAAGAAGGCAAGATGATGGGCAACCCCTTCTGGCAGAACCTCACGCCCGACGTAGACGGACTTCGTTATTAGGTCATCAAGCATCTGGCCCAGTTCCGGGTTGGCCAAATCAATGCCGGGCAATGTGAGCTGAAAGTCACTGCGTAGTACCTCAATAAATTCCGAGGAAGTTCCAGTAAAATCACCCTGAGTGTAGATGTTCCGCGTTTTGTCGAAATAAGTGATGATGCCGTCATCAAGATAGATTTCACTCATTCCATTAGGGCGTGGGAGATCAATTTTCAGATCACCATGCCCAAGAATGTTGACCGTGTATTCGAACACAAAGTTTAGCGGCACCCTGTCTTTAAAGATACGTTCCTCGCTCGCGTAGACGGTAAAGCTCATGGCTTTGATTTCACTGAACTTCTCGATGGTCTTGTTGAGGATTTGACGTGCTTTATCTTCTTTTTGCGCAACAGCGGGGTGGGGGCGTAGCTCCAGCCAGCCGATGGCCACGAGAATGAAGAGAAGCGGCAGAACCCTGAGAGCCCCGAGTTTCATGGAGATACGTTCCTTGATCTTGTCACACCGTTTGCTTCCGCAAAGCCTAAGCAAAGACCGGAAAGACCTTCTGAACCCAACCACTAAAATTGGCGCTTGCTGAACATGCATGCAAAAAGCCCCCGAAAGCGGCGGCTCCGGGGGCTTAGGCAGATCAGCGATTTCGCGCAGATATCAGGTTGGTGACGGTGCAGGGCTCTTGGTGCGTGGCATTTCCGCGATGTAGGCCCATGCCGGACGTTTGAACAGGAACTGGCCGTAGCCTACTTTGGTGATCAGCCAGAACAGGATCATCGGTGCGATGGTTGCGGTGCACGTAACGATCAACGAGATCACGCCCGCATCCTGAATGATGCCCAGTTTGAGCAAGATGGTGCGCGAAACAGCCATCGGGAAGAAGAAGGACAGGTAGATCACGATAGAGTTTTTGCCCATATAGCGCAGCAGATCCAAAGCTTTAACCTTGGAAAGCAATGCGGAAACGGTGATCACCGCCAATGCGCCCAAACCGCCCAAAGCAAGCGAGGCAAATGGCAGGTCCGCATAGCCGTAGCCAACGAACAGGCCGTTGACGACGGCCCAGACAAACACAAAGGCCAAGCCTTTCAGCACATTCTCGCGCACCCAGTCAGCAATGACGAAGATCTTTTGCGCAAAGATGTAGCCAGCGAAAAAGAACACGAAGCGAGCGGCTGTTTCGTCAATCAGCACAGAGCCGGTGCGCAACGCACTGATTTGCAGGCCAGCAGCGACCAGCAAGGTCACTTGCCATGGCACTTTTAGTGAGTGCAGCAGTTTGGTGATGACGAAGAAAACGGGCAGGGCGTAGATGAACCAGAGGGTTCCGAATGGTTGTACGAAGGCGAGCGCGTAGTGCATCAACACACCATCCCAGCCGAACTCTGCTGCGAAGGATGGTGCCTTCATTCCAAACTGGATCGTAAGCCAGAGAATGTAGAAGTAGAAGAAATGAACGACTTTACGGTCCAGATACAGGCGCCAGTCCCGATCCAGCGTCAAGGCGAGGAATAAGCCGGAGATCATGAAAAAGTCCGGCATACGGAAGGGCTTAGCAAAGGCAACAATGTCGCCCATGAACCCCATTTCGCCAATGGCACCTCCAACCCCAAGGGTTGAATGCATCATCACCACGAGAAAGATGCAAAAGCCTTTCGCGTAGTCAACCCAATCCACACGACTGGAGGTTTGGTGCGCCGCCATGTAATACCGCCCATAAATTGACTAATTAATTCGTGCAATCATAAGTTTTAAGGGATGCGAATACTAGCGGCATCTCTTCAACTTTAATTGTTGGTTACCGCGCCTGACTGCCAAAGGGCTACCTGAGACTTTGCAACACAGCCTGATGTTATGGCTCGTATCTTTGTGACCTAAGGTAATGTTAGTTTTTATGCGCCTAGGATACATATAGTTCCACCAGATATTCTGGAGATGCAATTGCTTAGGTATTTTAAGGCGTTATGCGCTGTTGCAGTTTTAGTCATCGCTCCACAGCCCTTAAGCGCTCAGGAGGCCACAAGCCCGCCGGAGTTGCTCAAGAAAATCTGGAATGGGCCGGACTTTGATGCCGATGACTTTGCGCCCGAAGTCTACAAGAAGATCCCGAAAGAACTTCTCGTCTCCATTCTTTCACAACAACGTTCCATCTATGGTCCTGCGCTTCATGTTGAAGCGACCAAGGACCCGCACAAGTTTCTTGTTGAGACGAAATCCTACAGGATTCCAACGCTTTTGAAGCAGAACAAGGCCGGTCAGCTGACGGGGCTGCTGTTTCGCTTTGCGCTTGTGAAGGATGTGAAACACGAAGACCTGCTGGAACACATGAAACAGCAGACTGCAACGCAGAGCTTTTTGCTGATGCAAAACGGAAAGGTGCATGCTGAGAACAACAGTGATGCACAGCTGGCCGTCGGATCTGCCTTCAAGCTTTATGTGCTGGACCAGGTGGCGCAGCGGGTCAGGGACGGAGACCTGAGCTGGCAGGACAAGATCACACTGGAGCAACAGCATATCTCGTATCCAGGTGGCACAATGCAGAATGAGCCGGTTGGCAAGAAGTTTGTTTTGCTGGATGTGGCACGCAATATGATTGAGATCTCGGACAACACGGCCACGGACTTGCTGATGGATCTGGTGGGGCAGGAAAGTGTGATGTTGCCGGGAGAAAGTTCACCAGCTCTGACAACGCAGCAGCTGTTTCACCTGAAAGCGGATGAGCAAGCTGCAGAAGCTTATCGACAAGCAGGGCCAGAGGAGCGGGCGCGGATTCTTGCTGCCTTACCGGCTCAGTTGCCGCCAATGGACAAGGTTTCCGTGCCTTTGACAGAGGATGTTGAGTGGTACATCTCGAACCGCGAGTTGTGCAAGATTGTGACAAAAGTGAAGGACATCAAGGGAGTTTTCGTAAATCCGGGTGTGGCCGAACCGGATAACTGGGCGTCTTATGCTTATAAGGGCGGCAGTGAGATTGGCGTGCTCAACATGACGTATGCGCTGGAAGACATCGACGGAAACAACTGGTGCTTCTCAACCACCTGGAATGCAAAGCAAGAGCTGGACGTCACTTACCTGATCGCGCTGGTCGCAACGTTGCTGGAGAGCCCTGAGGCAGTTCAGGCGGCTCTCCGTTAAACTTGGCAGGGTTTAGCGACGCTTGTCGTCGTCAGAGGACCATGGGCTGATCTGGTCCGGGTCATTGGAACGAGGACGGGAAGGGTCATCATCCTGCTCTGTATGACGGGAGGAGCTCCACTCGTCTTCATTCAGGTCCACAGTGCCATCGCGGCGACGGTAACCCGGATTGACGTTGAGGTTTTGTACCTTCACGTGGCGTGCCAGATAGTTGCCAATCACCTCGCGCAGTGGCGGGATGAAGAGCAGAAGGCCGATTGCGTCTGTAAAGAAGCCTGGAATCAACAGCATGAGGCCCGCAAACACGATCATCGCGCCGTGCATCATCTCATGACTTGGAACGCGCCCTGAGTCCATTTCGGCACGCATGCGCATGAGCAAAGACAGCCCCTGCTGGCGCAGCATATATGTGCCGGCAGCTGCGGAAGCTACAGTCAACAGGATTGTTGGAATTGCCCCGATAACACTTCCAACCTCAATAAAGAGATAGATCTCAATGGTTGGTAGCAGAATGAAACAGGCAAGAATGATAAGTCCGAGTGGCATAGCGTCCGCGTAGGTTTAGGTTTATTTTGCTTTTTGATCACTTCTTTTTGAAGCGATCTTACTTATAGTGGGTGATCTTCACAGAATTGCAATGACTGATTTTAGCTTATACTTGCGTGGTAAGACTTTAAAAAGGCGTTGGGATGGACACGAAATAGCTGGATGTTGCTGATAGAAACCTTAAATTAGTGACAGAGCCTGTAAAAATGCGCTAGAGCACATTATCTAGATATCTAATGCATTTGATCATCGGCGCCTGGCAGCCCACGAGTAAAGGACCGGTCGGTACTCGGAATGAACGAAATATTCGACGTCTACAACATAATCTTCCTTATTGCGGCAGTTGTTATTTTCCTGCGGTTACGCTCCGTTTTGGGCAATCGCACCGGTAACGAGCGTCAACCATTTGACCCGTATTCTGCTCAGCAAAAACAAGACTCTCAAAAGACTCAGGCTCCTGAGAATGAGGACAATGTTATTCCTCTTCCAGGCAGTGAGCATGTTCAACATGACCCTGAGCGCGCAGAGCGTGAAGCTCGCGAACAGATTGAGGCTGAGATCGACAAGCTTGCCAAAAAAGGCAGTGAGTTGAATCACGGTCTGCGGGAAATCTGGAAAGCTGAGCCGTCTTTCAATCCAAAAGAGTTTGCGGAAGGTGCACGCGGCGCTTACGAAATCATTTTGATGTCGTTTGCGCAAGGTGATCGCCGCACGCTCAAAGAGCTTCTTTCTCCTGAAGTGTTCAGTGGTTTCTCTGCTGCGATTGATGACCGGGAAAGCCGCAATGAGCGTGTTGAGTCCACCTTTGTGGGCATCGACAAAGCTGACATTGTGGAAGCGGTCTTCAACGACAAAGACAAGCTTGCTGAAGTGACTGTTCGCTTCAAGGGTCAGCTGATCACCGCGACACGGGATTCTGAAAACCGCATTGTGGATGGTGACCCAACCGCAGTGAGTGACCTGACTGACATCTGGACCTTCGCTCGCGTAACTGGTGAGAACGATCCAAACTGGAAGCTGGTTGCAACTGAATCTGCATGACGTTTCCTTTCTTTCGCGACGCTATGAGTTTCATTATGGCACTCAGCGTCGCGGCGGGGATAAGTTCTGCTGCTGTAGCTGGAAACACCCTTACAAAAGACCATAGGACCATGCGAAGCGCGAAGCTCTCCGGGCCACTTGATCCCAACGAAATCGACGGATGGGCTGCAGATGATCATTCTGCGGCCCTTTCCGCATTTGTGGCTCACTGCGAGGCGAGCGAGGGCCGAACGCTGCCGACAAAGGCGTTTGGCATTAGCGACGCAAAATTACGCGCTATCTGCGCAAAATCGCGCAAAATCGACGTAAATAACGCAAGTGATGCAAAAACCTTTTTAGAACAGAACTTTACGCTTCAGCGCGTAGAGGACGACGGGTTTGTGACCGGCTACTACATGCCAGAGCTGGAAGGCTCACTTGTTCGCACGGACGAGTTTGTTGTTCCCCTTCATGCCTATCCCAAAGGCCTGAAGGTGATGCCGACACGCGGCGATGTGATGGACGGTGCACTGGATGGAATGGGCCTTGAAGTGCTGTGGGTGAAAGACCCGATAGATGCATTTTTTACAGCTGTTCAGGGTTCTGCCCGTGTTCGTCTGCCCGATGGCGAGTTGCGGCGTTTAGCTTTTGCAGGCAAGTCTGGTCATGAGTATACTGCGATTGGCCGTGTGCTCATAGAGCGGGGCGAAATCTCCAGAGATAACATGGGCATGGATGCGCTTCGTGCCTGGTTATCCCAAAACCCATCCCAACAGAAAGACGTGTTTCGGCACAATAAATCCTACATCTTCTTTGAGTTACAATCTGCGCAAGACACGGAGATTGCAGCCATTGGAGGGGCAGGAACAGCCCTGACGGACCTGAGATCACTGGCAATTGATGATGATCTGCACACTTATGGCAGTTTAATTTTTGTCTCTAGTGAGTTAAGGACCTACGACACATCAGGTGATCGCTTCGCTAAACTTATGGTTGCTCAGGATACCGGGTCAGCCATCAAAGGCCCCGCGCGCGGCGATATCTATGTAGGAAGTGGTGCAGAGGCAGGTGCCGTTGCCGGGAATATCCGTCACCGTGCGGAATTCTATCTCCTTGTTCCAAAATAATAAATGATCGTGGACGGATCGGATAGATGACGAATGGTGATCGCGCAAAGCGAGCCAAGACAAAGCAGCTGAGCGAAGCAGACAAGCGCTTGTGGGACAGGGTGAAAGCCACTCTGACACCTATTCATCAAGAGCGCCTTTCTGATATGCTGGAAGATACGACGCAGCTTTCTGAGCCGGATCAGTCCCTTATGCACGCTCAAAGCGCTGAGGTGTCTCAGCCTGAGCTTAAGCCGCAGCTGACCTCTCCACCGAAGCCTCAGGCCAAAAAATCTCGCGGTTCCAAAGGGAAGACCGCGCCAGACTACAGCCCGCCCAAGCCTGTTGTTCCTGCTATGCCTCCGCTTTCACCGCTCAACAAGAAAGAGCGCAAAAAAGTTGTCCGCGGGGGCAAGGGCTATATTGATGCGCGCATCGATCTTCATGGTTTGACGCAGTATCAAGCGCATCAACGCTTAACCTCGTTCATCTATCAAGCGCAGGCCATGGGCTACTCCCTCGTGCTTGTGATCACCGGCAAGGGGCTCGACTATTCAAGCAGCCCCTATGGAGATGATCGTGGTGTGTTGCGCAGAATGGTACCGCAGTGGCTTTCTCTTCCTGATATGCGCAGCTGTGTGGTAGGCTTCGACCAAGCTCATGTTTCGCATGGGGGCAGCGGTGCGATTTACGTTCGCATTCGTAAGCGCAAAAAATAAGGTAGGAATTTCAGTAAGATGACGCCTTTTGGAGCCAAGGTTAGAGAGCTGCGGGCTAAGCAGAAGATTACCCTGAAGGAAATGGCGGAGGCGCTTTCGGTTTCCTCTGCCTACCTGAGTGCGCTTGAACATGGCAAGCGCGGTACTCCAACCTGGTACATGGTTCAACGCATGATCACCTATTTCAATGTGATCTGGGATGAAGCTGAAGAACTTCAAAGACTTGCGGAACTTTCCAACCCGAAAATCACCATCGATACCGGCGGCCTGACACCTCGGGCGACCGAGCTGACGAATATGCTTGCCTCGAAGATCAATGGACTCTCAGAGGAATCCCTGGAGCACCTCATTCATCAACTAAGAGTGGTTAGCTCTCGCGACAATATCTAGTCTAAGCCGACAAAGCTCTGTAAAGTCAGTCTGCTGACTTTTGAAGTGGACTGCTGATATGACGCCTGAAGAACTCAAAGTAGATCAACTGGTTGATCCCCAATCCCTTCTCAACGAACTCAAAGAGCTGGTTGAGAAGCACGATGGCGACGGCAACAGCTTTAAGCTGCGCAGTGATGTTTTGACGAAGCTGAAAGCCACGCACAAAGCAGCCTTTAAAGAGATTGAAAAGCTCCTGATGGAAGACGGGCAGGGCCGGCGATGTTCCGAGCGCTTGTCTTGCGTGCAGGATATGCTCATTCAGGTGATCTATGAGTTCGCGGTTACCTATGTTTATCCCGTTGAAAATCCAACAAAATCCGAGCGTATCAGCATCATAGCTGTTGGTGGTTATGGGCGCGGAACGATGGCGCCGCACTCTGACGTGGATTTGCTGTTTCTCTGGCCGTACAAGCAGACGCCCTGGGGTGATCAGGTTGTTGAGTTCATCCTCTACATGCTTTGGGACATGGGCCTGAAGGTCGGTCATTCCACGCGCAACCTTGATGAGACAATCAAGCAGTGCCGCGAAGATATGACCGTTCGCACAGCTGTTTTGGAAGCGCGTTATGTTTGGGGTGATCTTGAGCTTTTCCAAGAGCTTACCAAGCGCTTTGACAAGGAAATCGTTTCCGGTACAGGACCGGATTTCATCGCTGCCAAGCTTGCTGAACGAGATGATCGTCATGAACGCCACGGCGCGTCCCGCTATCTTGTTGAACCCAATGTCAAAGAAGGCAAAGGCGGCATGCGTGATCTGAACACGCTGTTCTGGATCGCCAAGTATTTTTATCGCGTTCCCAGTGGCTTAGGGCTGGTTGAAAAGGGTGTCTTCTCGCGACGTGTATTGAATCGGTTCCGAAAGAGTCAGGATTTTCTCTGGGCAGTCCGCTGTCATCTGCATTTTTTGACGAACCGTCCTGAAGAACGCTTAAGCTTTGATGTTCAACGGGAAATTGCTGACCGTCTCGGATATATGGATCATCCCGGCATGCGGGCTGTTGAGCGCTTCATGAAGCACTACTTCCTTGTTGCGAAGGATGTTGGTGATCTGACACGCATTTTTGCGGCTGCGCTTGAAGAGCAGCATGTGAAGTCCGCCCCAAGTATTTCGCGGTTCCTTGGTAGTTTTGTTCCGGGAAGCAAGCATAAGCGGCGATCTATCAAAGGAACCAAGGACTTCCTTGTCGAGAACGGGCGCATTATAGCTGCGAAGCCGGATGTCTTTGAGAAAGATCCGGTCAATGTGATCCGTGTGTTTTATCTGATCGACAAAACCAATTTGGATATGCATCCGGAATTGCTGAAACTGGTTCGTCGATCCAGGCGGCTGATCAATGCGGAATTCCGCAAGAATGAACAAGCGAATCGGCTGTTCCTGAAGGTCCTGACAAGTCGCAGTGATCCGGAAACCGTTTTGCGTGCGATGAACGAGTCGTCCATCCTTGGCCAGTTCCTGCCGGAGTTCCGGAAGGTCGTCGCCATGATGCAGTTCAACATGTACCACCACTACACTGTCGACGAACACCTCATCCGATCAGTTGGCGTTCTTTCTGAAATTGAGCGCGGGATGGGTGGGGATAGTCACCCTCTGGCAACGGATCTGATCAAATCGGTTCACAGCCGAAAAGTCCTTTATGTTGCAATGCTTTTGCATGATGTGGCGAAGGGACGGCCAGAGGATCATTCTATTGCAGGAGCCAAGATTGCGCGGAAGATTTGCCCACGTCTTGGCCTTTCTCCAGCAGAGACTGATACGGTCGCCTGGCTCATCGAGCAGCATCTGGAAATGAGTACGGTTGCACAGTCTCGCGACTTGAGTGATCCGAAAACCATCAAGGATTTCTGCCGTAAAGTGCAGAGTCTGGAGCGTTTGCAGCTCCTATTGATTTTGACGGTTGCGGACATTCGGGCAGTGGGTCCGAATGTATTTAATGGCTGGAAAGGGCAGTTGCTGCGCACGCTCTATTATGAGAGCGAGACGATCCTCAGCGGTGGTCATGGCCGTATGAGCCAGCAGCAGCGTGTTGACCATGCGAAGCAAGAGCTGGCCGAAGAGCTGGTAGGCTGGACTGATGAGGAGCTGGATAATTACCTCAATCGCCACTATCCGGCCTATTGGCTGCGCGTTGATCTGAAGAGCAAGATCAACCATGCGAACCTGATCCGCAAAACGGACAAGGAAGAGGAGCATCTGGCGACCTCAGTAGAGCCTCATGCTTTTGAGGGCGTTACAGAAATCACCGTTCTGGCACCGGATCATCCAAGATTACTCTCCACAATTGCGCGGGCTTGCTTCGCAGCAGGTGGGAACATTGTGGACGCGCATATCGACACCACTAAAGACGGGCTCGCGCTGGATACGATCTACATCAGCCGTGAGCTGCCTGAGGACGATGATGAGTATCGTCGCGGGGAGCGGATTTGCTGTTTGATTAAAGAAGCACTGCGTGGGACCGCGCCTGTTCCTGAGCTGAAGGGTGCAGCGACAAAGCCGAATGCTCGTAACAAGGCGTTTACGCTGCAAACAACTGTTTTAGTTAGCAATTCGTGGTCAGAAAACTATACGGTTCTTGAAGTGACCGGACTTGACCGACCGGGTTTGCTTTCTGATTTGACCACCGAGATCTCGGCTCTCAACCTGAATATTGCGAGTGCTCATGTTGGGACTTTTGGGGAGAAAGCGGTCGATGTATTTTACGTGACCGATCTGACTGGCCAGAAAGTTCACAATGTGGGGCGTCAGGAATCTATTCGCGATAGACTCAAAAATGCCTTTGACGGTAAAAAGCCACAAAAAGCGCCTACGAGCTCACGCCGTAAACCTCAAAAACATACAGGTAAGTAATTTTATATGAGCCTTTTCAAGAGCTTCGCCACGGTTGGTGGTGCAACAATGCTAAGCCGTCTCTGCGGGTTTGGGCGAGATGTGATGCTGGCTGCCTTTGTAGGCACTGGTCCTGTTGCAGATGCTTTTGTTGTGGCTTTCCGCTTACCAAACCTGTTCCGCAGATTGTTCGCAGAAGGTGCATTTAACTCAGCTTTCGTACCACTGTTTGCCCGCTCTGTTGAGGAAGACGGAGAGCAGGGCGCGCGGAAGTTTGCTGGTGAGATTGCGGCGGCTTTGTTCTGGACGCTGGTGGTTATCCTCGCTTTGGCCGAGGTTTTCATGCCTTTGCTCGTGCATGTGCTGGCGCCGGGTTATTTCTCTGACCCAGCAAAGTTTGACCTTACCGTCCTCATGTCACGCATAGCATTTCCGTATTTGCTGTTTATGTCTCTGCTTGCGTTTTTGAGTGGAATTCTCAATACCTTTCAAAGGTTTCTAGCCGCAGCGATGGCTCCCGTCATGCTCAATGTGGTGATGATGGGCGTGCTCGCAGCCATTGGTTTTTATGGGATGGAACCTGATCAGACGACCGGTGTCCTATTGGTTGCTGGTGTTGCTGTTGCAGGTGTTGTTCAGCTCGCTGTCGTTGCCATTGGTATGAAGCGGCTCGGGTTTCGCGTCCCTATCATGCGCCCACGATGGACGCCAGGCGTAAAGCGCTTGCTGGTTTTGGGTGTTCCCGGTGTGATTGCCGGGGGGATTACGCAGATCAACATCACGGTTGGCACTATCATCGCATCGCTGGAAAGTAGTGCGAATTCATACCTTTACTATGCTGACAGGATATACCAGCTGCCACTGGGTGTGGTGGGAATTGCGATTGGTGTTGTGCTTTTGCCAAGCCTGACACGGCAGTTGCGCTCTGGTCAGGAAGAGCTGGTTCATCATACACAGAACCGTTCCATGGAGTTCGCTCTTGCGCTTACTCTTCCGGCTGCAGTCGCACTCGTGATCATCCCAGATACCGTGATTTCTGTGTTATTCCAGCGCGGTCAGTTTACGGATGCTGCTGTTGAGCAGACTGCTTTGGCTTTGATGGCATTTGCCGTTGGTTTGCCTGCGTTTGTGCTGAATAAGGTGCTGTCCCCTGGCTTCTTTGCACGGGAAGATACCAAGACCCCAATGTACTTTGCCGCTGTTGCCATGGTGGTGAACGTGGCGCTCTCAATCTTGTTGTTCCCCACCTTCAAACACGTGGGCATCGCGATTGGGACAACTGCTGCGGGTTGGGTCAACTCGGCGCTGCTGGCCTTTGTGCTGTGGCGGCGTGGTCATTTTGTTGTCGACGCAGCATTGCTGAAAAGAATTCCGCTATTGGGCTTTGCCAGCGCTTTGATGGGTGTTGTGGTCTATGGCGGCACGCTTGTTCTGGAGCCGCTTTCAACCTCCAATCTGTTTGTTGTGCGAGCCAGCGAGCTGGTCCTTCTTGTCACCATTGGCCTGATTTCCTTTGGGATTTTGGTTCAGCTCACTGGGACCGTGGATTTTCGCGCACAACTGCAGAAATTGCGGCGATAAAGACTTTCTCACTCTGCAAATCACTTGCACATACGAAAAAGCGCAGTCATAACCACCGGGCTTAATCTGCGCGGGCTGTTCTAGTTTGTTTGTCACCCATTCAATCTATGCCCGCGCAACCCACTGGCCCTTCCAACAGGCCCAAGCCTAGGGATATTTGTTATGACGGCGTTTCAGCCTCGCGTTTTCTCCGGTGTTCAACCAACCGGAAACCTTCACCTTGGTAACTACCTCGGTGCTATTGTCCGCTTTGTTCCGCTTCAGGACCAGATGCCGACCATCTTCTCCATCGTTGACATGCATGCGATCACAGTCTGGCAGGACCCTGCCGAGCTGACGCAGCAGACCCGTGAAGTAACAGCAGCTTACCTCGCAGCCGGTGTTGATCCGAAGAAGTCGATCATCTTCAACCAGAGCCAGGTGAAAGAACATGCTGAACTGGCATGGATTTTCAACTGTATCGCCCGCATGGGCTGGCTGAAGCGCATGACTCAGTTCAAGGACAAAGCAGGAAAGAACGCAGAAAACGCTTCTGTTGGTCTGTTTGCTTATCCTAACCTGATGGCAGCAGACATTCTGGCTTACCGCGCTACCCATGTTCCGGTTGGCGATGACCAGAAGCAGCACCTTGAGCTGACACGCGATATTGCGCAGAAGTTCAACAATGACTTTGCTGATCGCATCAAAGAGCTGGGTCTTGGTGTTCCAAACCCTGAACCATCTCATGAAGCGCCGGATGAGCTTTACTTCCCGGTCACTGAGCCAATGATCACTGGTCCTGCGACCCGTATCATGAGCCTGCGTGACGGCAACAAGAAGATGTCCAAGTCTGATCCTTCTGATCTTTCCCGCATCAACCTGACTGATGATCAGGACACGATTGCGAAGAAAATCAGAAAGGCAAAGACCGATCCTGAGGCTCTTCCAAGTGAAGTGGATGGACTGGAAGGTCGTGCGGAAGCTGACAACCTTGTTGGTATTTATGCAGCCCTTTCCGGACGGACCAAAGCGGACGTTCTGGGCGAGTTTGGCGGCCAGCAGTTCTCAGCATTCAAACCAGCTCTTTCTGAGCTGGCTGTTGAGAAACTTGCGCCAATGAACGGTGAGATGCGCCGGATCATGGATGATCCTGCAAGCGTTGATGCCGTTCTTCGTGATGGTGCTGAGCGTGCTGCTGAGATTGCAGAACCAGTGCTGCATGATGTACGTCGCATTGTTGGCTTTTTGGAAAGCCGTCGCGGCTAATAAGCGTTTAGTTTCAAGACTGAGAAAGCCGCAGATAATCTGCGGCTTTTTTGCTTTCCGGAGTGTTGCGGCTGCTTTTACTGGCGCACTCACTCATCCTTTAAAAAGGGCGACACGCGCGCTTGCGCTGCCTCGTTGGCCGCAACGATGTGTTTGAGCAACAAGGCATCCACCGTATGTGCCATAACCACACAGCGCCGGTCCATTTGTGGGAAGTCATCGCACACGAGTGACTTGAACAGAGTAGGGTTCTGTTGAGCCAGCCCCAGCATGTCCTGAAGATCCTGAATACTATAACGCGCGTGAAGAACCTTTATAAACTGCTCTTTGAAGCCAGTGTTATCGGCCGTGATGCGCTGAGCCAGTTCTGCCCGCGTAACTTTACAGGCCTGCTCTGTCATGCGGACTCCACAAGTCATCATACGCGGTTGCTGTTGAAGGTAATCCGATATTGGACCGTGCATGTCTTCCCAATTGTCGAACTGATAGCCCTCGAAAAGTTGAGACATCATTTTTACCTGCTTCTCTCTATCAGGAGGCAAGGGGTGAGCAAATCGGAAAGTGGCGGAGGGATCTTTTGCATCAAGTTGGCCGGTGATGAGATCAGTGAGTGGAACCGATGTTACTGATTGCGTTGTGTCTGCAATCTTGTTTCCAGAAGCATTGATAAGCGCAGGGCCGCTAAGGATTACGGTCAGATTGCGCTCAGCAAGAGCTTGAGACAGCACAGCTTTCTCAAGAAAAGTGGCTTTGGTCAGGACTGTAGTTCCAGAATCGGCATTATTGAAATCCGACACCTTCAAGACCACTTGTAAGCTCGTATCATCCACCCGAGTTAACTGGAGAACGGATGGCCCCATGGATGTAGGGGGCGAAGGGGTTTCTTGCTCTGGTAAGAGCAAATCAGGTAAACTCTGTTCAACGGTATTGCTGCAGAACACAAACCCGTTTTCCCGCTTTACCTCGCCGTTATCACAAAAGGCCACCACAGGAACCGGACCTGAGTTTTGCTTCTTTTTTTCCTGCATACGGGCATAGGTAGCCTCTGTCATCTTGTAGGTCATGCGCTGTGTGACAGAACCATCCTCAGCAAAATCATAGTGCAACTCAATATCTACGCAGGCGGAAAGAACCACCGCCAAACACATAAAAACTATCGCCTTCCATCCTCGCATCTCTTACCCCAAAACTAATCTCATTAAAAAATACGCCGGAACCAAAGCAGAGGGTTGTCATATGAGCCACACAACTATGGTCTAAGGGGGGTTGAATTGATTATTGATATGGCTGTTTATCGCGTTTCGATGCTTAAAACTGGTTCTACCACAGATCTAAAAATACAGTGCTTATTGCCGCTTAGTGGGTCGAGTTCACCATATGCTCACGATCAGAGCAGGCAATATTATATTTGACGTAATGGTCAATCTGAGACCTTGAGAGTCTTTATCGCTGGATATTCTCTGGAGCTGTTGTCTATTTCTTATAAAATTCGCCAGAAACGCATTCAATTTGCGCTGTGTTTATTGACAGAGGGCTAGTTGCACCCCTACATCCTTGCTGATTGATTGGTGGGGCTTGCCCCAATACATCAGATGGTCGGATGAATGATTGAAACTCGTATTGATCGACGCTTTGCTAAGCTAAAGGCTGAAGGACGTCCTGCGCTCGTAACTTTTATTACGGCCGGAGACCCGGACCTCGCCACTTCACAAGCTATTCTGGATGCACTTCCAGAAGCGGGTAGTGATGTTATTGAGCTTGGCATGCCGTTTTCCGACCCGATGGCTGAAGGTGTTCCAATCCAGCTGGCGACTCAGCGCTCTCTAGCGCATGGTCACACGATGGACAAAACGCTTCAGATGGTGCGTGAGTTCCGCAAAAAGGACAATGACACCCCAATCGTTCTGATGGGTTATTACAACCCAATCTTTGTTCGTGGCAGCGCTGCTTTTGTGAAAGAAGCACGTGAGGCTGGCGTTGATGGTCTTATTGTTGTTGATGTGCCTGCCGAAGCAGATGATGAACTCTGCATTCCGGCGATTGAGGGTGGTGTGAACTTTATCCGCCTAACGACACCAACAACTGATGACAAACGCCTTCCAACTGTTCTGGCGAATACATCAGGTTTTGTTTACTACGTATCCGTAACTGGTGTAACCGGATCTGCCGCTGCAGACACCACTGCTGTTGCTAAGGCAGTTACACGAATTAAATCCCACACTGAGCTTCCTGTTGCTGTTGGCTTTGGCATTAAAACCGCTGAACAAGCAGAGGAAATTGGCAAGCATGCTGACGGTGTGGTGGTTGGCTCCATTCTTGTTGAGGCGATTAGAACAAGCCTTGACGACAACGGTAAAGCCACAAATCAGACACAAGCTGCTGTTACCGAAGTTGTGCGCTCACTACGTGTGGGTGTAGAAAAAGCTCGGAAATAAGTATTGCTTTACGTATGGCCCGTTTAATGGCCATTAAAAATTGAAAACGAAATTAAAGACAGGCGGCAGCCCGTGAACTGGATTAACAACGTCGTACGGCCGAAAATCCGCAGCTTTCTCGAAAAGCGCGAAATTCCGGAAAACCTTTGGATCAAGTGCCCTGAAACTGGCGAGATGGTCTTCCATCGCGATTTGGAGGCAAACCAGTGGGTTGTACCAAACTCCAACTTTCATATGCGCCTCTCCAGCAAGAAGCGTTTGGAGTATTTCTTTGACCAGGGTGAATACACCAGCATCGAGACTCCAGAAGTTGCTGTCGACCCACTGAAATTCCGCGACCAGCGCAAGTATGTTGATCGCCTGAAAGATGCCAAAGCCAAAACCGAGATGACCGACTCTGTCGTTGTCGCCAGCGGTAAGGTGAATGGCTACGACATGACCACTGCTGTTCAGGATTTCGCCTTCATGGGCGGTTCTCTTGGCATGGCAGCTGGTGAAGCGATCATCCGCGGTATGGAACATGCCGTTGAGCACAAAACACCTTTCGTCATGTTTGCCGCTTCCGGCGGCGCACGCATGCAGGAAGGCATCCTCTCGCTGATGCAGCTGCCACGGACCACTGTAACCGTGCAAATGCTGCGTGAAGCAGGCCTGCCTTACATTGTGGTGCTGACCAACCCGACGACCGGTGGTGTAACGGCTTCCTACGCGATGCTGGGCGATGTTCACATTGCTGAGCCTAACGCTTTGATCGGCTTTGCTGGCCAGCGCGTGATTGAGCAGACTATTCGCGAGAAGCTTCCTGAAGGCTTCCAGCGTTCTGAGTATCTGCGTGATCACGGTATGGTCGACATGGTTGTGCATCGTCACGAGCTGAAAGAAACCATTTCCAACCTGTGTAACCTGCTGATGAAGCGTGAAGCTCAGCTGCCAGTGCTTGAAGAAAAGCCTGCAGAACCAGAGGCTAGCACTGAGGTTGCTGCAACCCCATAAATCTTTACGGCTCACGGAGTTGCGATTTGCTTTTAAAAGTCCGGCATACCGTGCCGGGCTTTTTCTTTATTCAGTTGCCCAGCAGATTTGAAGGTGGATAGCCAATGAACAAGATCAAAGCCGCCCTTGATCGTTTGATGAAACTTCATCCCGATGAAATTGATCTGTCCTTAGACCGTATGCATCGGGTCATGAAGGCGCTGGGGAGCCCTGAGACACGCATTCCGCCAGTTTTCCATATAGCGGGGACCAATGGCAAAGGCTCTACCGGAGCCTCTGTCAGGGCACTTCTGGAGGCACAGGGGAAAACCGTTCATGTGTATTCCTCACCGCATCTGGTTCGCTTCAACGAGCGCATTCGGCTGGGTGGTACAGGTTGCTTTGTTGAAGATGATGCATTGCTTGAAGCGATTGAGCAGGTTGAGAAAGCCAATGATGGCCATGAGCTGACGTTTTTTGAGGCGACAACAGCTGTTGCGTTCTACCTGTTTGCCAACAATCCTGCTGATTATCTTGTTCTCGAAGTTGGGCTTGGTGGTGTTCTGGATGCCACCAACGTTGTTGAGAAGCCGCTGGTGAGTGTGATCACTCCGATCTCAAAAGACCACGAGAATTTCCTGGGTGATAGCCTTGAAGGCATTGCGCTGGAGAAGGCTGGGATCATCAAGCCGGGTTGCCCTGTTGTTGTGGGTCCACAAGCGGATGCCGTGTGGGATGTGATTGAGAACAAAGCCGGGCGGGAGCGCGCGCCTATCTGGTTTCAGGGGCAGGAGTTTTCTGCCTGGGAAGAGGGCGGGCGGCTTGTTTATCAGGATGAATTTGGGTTGCTGGACCTTTCACCGCCAAAGCTTGCCGGTTTCCATCAGATGTCCAACTCCGGTCTTGCATTGGCTGCGCTGCGGGCGGCAGGACTGCTTGAGAGCGAAGAGGCGCGGGTTGCTTGCGATAAAGCGCTGCGCTCCATCAACTGGCCAGCACGGATGCAACCTCTTTATGAAGGCAAGCTCTTTGACGAGCTGCCGGAAAGCAGTGAGATCTGGGTTGATGGCGGGCATAACCCCGGCGCGGCCAAGGTGATTGCTTCTTTCCTTGCGGATTTGACGGATAAGGCATCCCGTCCGACCTATCTGGTCATGGGCATGATGAACACGAAAGATCCGGAAGGGTTCTTTGAGCAGTTTGAAGGGCTGGCGAAGCATGTCATCTGCGTGCCGTTGACCACCACAAGCGCAGGGCGGTCTCCGATTGAACTTGCCGAGATTGCGCAGGCTGCGGGCCTTTCGGCATCGGCTCACGGCACTATGGACAGAGCAATTGCGGAGATCAGACGACGTGCGCAGGATGAAGACGAAGCACCACGCATTCTGTTTGGTGGCTCACTTTACTTAGCTGGCGAAATTCTTGACAGAAATGGCACACCGCCTGAGTAAACAAGGTTCGATTCAGACTCGAAATGATCGGTAGACACAAAAAAGGGAGGCAATTGCCTCCCTTAATTCGTTTCAGATCTCGCTGGAATTAGGCATCCAGACCTTCAAAGAGAGCGGTTGAGAGGTAACGCTCCGCGAAGCTTGGGATGATGATGACAATGTTTTTGCCTGCCATTTCATCACGCTTGCCAACTTCGATCGCAGCTTTCAGCGCCGCTCCGGAAGAGATACCGACCGGAACGCCTTCTGTTTTCGCCACTTCACGAGACAGTGCAAACGAGTCCTCATTGGAAACGGTGACCACTTCATCATAAACAGCGGTATCCAGAACGCCCGGCACAAAACCAGCGCCGATGCCCTGAATTTTGTGCGGACCAGGCTGACCGCCGGACAAAAGCGGGCTGTCAGCTGGCTCAACAGCGACCACGTGAAGGGCTGGATTGCGCTCTTTCAGCACCTGAGAAGTGCCCGTGATGGTGCCGCCGGTGCCGATGCCGGATACGAATACATCAACGTTTCCGTCGGTATCGTTCCAGATTTCTTCAGCAGTGGTTTTGCGGTGGATCTCAGGGTTAGCCGGATTTTCGAACTGCTGCGGGATTACTGCGTCTGGAATCTCCGCCAGAAGCTCTTCTGCGCGTGCGACAGCACCCTTCATGCCCTTTGGGCCTTCAGTCAGGTCAATCTCAGCACCCAGAAGCTTCAACATCTTACGGCGTTCGATGGACATGGTCTCTGGCATTACGAGGATCAGGCGGTAACCTTTTGCAGCTGCGACGAAGGCCAGTGCGATGCCTGTGTTGCCGGAGGTTGGCTCGATCAGAGTGGTTTTGCCCGGAATGATCTTGCCCGCTGCTTCCATTGCTTCAACCATTGCGACACCGATACGGTCTTTCACGCTGGAAATCGGGTTGAAGAACTCGAGTTTGGCAAGCAGGTTGCCTTTTACGCCGTGAGCCTTTGCCAAACGGTCCAGACGTACGATTGGTGTGTTTCCGATAGTCTCAGTGATGGAAGAGTAAATTTTTCCACGACCCGGCTTGGAAGTGCTCATCGAAATCCCCTTTATGCAATTTGCTTGTGAGTTTGAGCCCTGTCTCGGCGGAAGAATCCCGAGCTGCAGCCTCATTAAATTTCTTAATGAAATGTAGGAAGTGTAACGAGGGTTTTCGAGGTTTCAAAAACCCCGAAAACTATAGGATATAGAAACATGATGCAAAATACTGCATGAACATAGAATTACATTCTAGCTGAGCGATGATTTAGTATGGTCTTTTGCAAAAAAGACCATTTCCTCGAAAATAGATGAACTACGCAGTGGTTTGATCCAGCGCTTCAAGACCCAACAGGTCCGGCAGGTCTGACATGTGGCCGAAGGTGATCGCGCCCAGAGATTTGGCCTGCTCGATGTCTGCATTTACATCGCCCGTGTAGTTGAAGACGCGCATTCCTGCGGCTTTTGCGGCTTTGATGCCTGCGATACTGTCTTCAATTACAACGCATTGTTCTGGCTTAAAGCCCATGCCTTTGGCTGCATAGAGGAAGATATCCGGCGCTGGTTTGCCCATTTTGCAGTCCTGCGCGGAATAGAGCACGTCCTTGAAGGTTTCCCAAAGGCCTGCAGAGCCAAGTGTCATCTGCATCTTCTCATAGCGACCTGAGGAGCCAACGCAGAATGGAATGCCTTCTGCTTTCAGATGAGCAACAACATCCAGAATACCCGGAATTGGCTCAATACCAGCTTCAAACGCGACCAGATCAGCCTGGCGGACCTGTGCAGCCCAGTCATCAGGAAGTTTTTTGCCGCTGAGGCGCTCGGCTTCTTCCTTAATGGTGTCCATTGCGGTGCCGGTGAAGCGGTGGTGACATTCCAAAGGCGAGAAATCGAGGCCGATTTTCTTCATGAAGTCAGAAAGGACTTCATTCGCTATGGTTTCGGTGTCGACAAGAATGCCATCACAATCGAAAATCACCAATTCCGGCTTCATAATTCTTCCTTGTATTCCGCGGAGCCTCTCGCCTTCATGGGAGTTAACGCGAGACGCTCCAGTTTTCTTCCAGCGTATCCTTTGAAGATGCGCTTAAACGCCAGAGGAGCCAAACCCGCCTTCACCACGTTCGGTGGTTTCAAGCTCTTTGACTTCTTCGATCTGCACTTGCGTGACAGGGGCCACCACCATTTGAGCGATGCGCATTCCGCGCTCAATCACAAAGGAGTCTCCCCCCAGATTGATCAGGATGACCTTCACTTCGCCGCGATAATCAGCATCAACCGTACCTGGTGTGTTGAGGACCGTCACACCGTGTTTAGCGGCCAGACCTGAACGTGGACGAACCTGCCCCTCATGACCAGATGGCAGAGCAAGTGAAAGGCCCGTTGGCACCATCGCCCGCTGTCCGGGCTTCAACTCGATCGCATCTGTATTTGCTGCCTGCAAATCCAAACCAGCAGCCTCCGCACTTTGATAAGCAGGAAGCTCTAACCCTTCGCTGTGGGGAAGGCGCGTAATTTTTAGTTTTGGTGTCATGAAGAGGCCCATTGATAAGAGGCGTCTTTTCTAGCAGGAGTTTGCAATTTCTTCCAGTAGGCGCATGAAATTCGATCAAGGTCCTTATCCTGCGATAAGGTCACTTTCAGTGAACAGTCCTATCAACTTTACTGAGATTGGTCGCAATTCGCTAATGCAATACACTGTTGAGAATAAGGAATTCATCAACAAACCGAAACAAAAAAGCGTTTCACATGAAACAATCACCTCTCTTTTTGCCCCATGGAGCACCAGATCTCGCAATAAGACCTGAGCTGGAAGCTCATCAGTTTCTCAAAAACCTTTGTGTTTCAGAGGTTAAGCCCAATGCGATCGTGATCATTTCGCCTCACTGGCAAACAGAGCGGCTTGTCATCACATCAGCAGGTCCGTTGAAGACCATCCATGATTTTCGCGGCTTCTCGCCGAAACTCTATGACATGCAATACGCTGCAGATGCCCCAAGCTGGCTGGTTACTCGCACACACGACGCCATTACGCGCTATGGTCTGACCGTTTGCGAAGATAATTCATGGGGTTTGGACCACGGTGCCTGGGTTCCTTTGTCACTGGCTTTTCCTGATGCGGATATTCAAGTGGTTCAGGTGTCTTTGCCCTATGCCTATGGAAGCGAAGAGAGCTTTAACCTAGGGCGTGCTTTAGCTCCGCTGGCGGAAGAGGGTATCCTTGTTATTGGCAGTGGTGCGTTGACGCATAATTTTTCTGAAGTCAGCGGCAATGGTGTCACACCAGACTGGGCATTGGAGTTTGACCACTGGATTACCGAGCTTGCGGAACAAGGGGAGACCTGCGCACTGCTCTCTTCCAGCAATCATAAGTACTACAAAAAAGCACTTCCGACTGATGAACACTTCCTTCCGCTTCTGGTGGCATATGGAGCTGCGGGTGAGCATGCCTATGGTGAAAAGCTGCATGAGAGCTTCACTTACCGCTCTATCAGCATGAGTGCGTTTCGGTTTCGTAACAGGTCGTGAGTATAGCTAAAAACTTATCCCCCCATGCCGAAGAACGTCTATTCTCTTCATATGCCTACGTAACGGGCTGCTGGCGGAGCGACCGTCAGTTTGTCGTAGGCTGGGCGGGGCTATTGGAAGACGTAACGCACCTTTCAGTGGTCCGGTGAACCGAACTTCAAACGTGACCGCATGGTTTGAGGGGAAGGGCCCAGGACTATAGGGTATCACGCGGCGACGGATGCAGATGTACCGGTTGGAGAAATCCACTTTTGCAGATGTGTTTGTCAAAGACGGAGGAACTGTTTGGGCATGGAAACGTGTCTGGATAAGCCACTTTCTTTCCGGGAAACCGGCTATCGTGCCTTATAGGCAAAAGAGGCGACGTAGTTCATTATAAAAAGCCCGGGCAAGGCGCGTAGCCAATGCTGAAGAAACATTTTTAAACAAGTAGCGCAGGTATTGCCTGCCGCCTTGCTCATCCCGACTATCGGGTTTCACATGAAAACACCGCCGGAAATCTCCAGCGGTGCTAAAACTGCTTGTGTTTTCAAACTCGAAATTAATTCGAGCTGAGCTCTTTGTGCTTTTGCTTGAGAGCGTAGAGCGCTTCCTGAGCCTGGCGCGGTGTCATATCATCAGGATCAAAGGTCTCCAACAATTCAACAAGCTCACTGGAAACAGAGACTTCCTCATGTTCTTCCGGCTCCGGAATGGTTTCCAGAGGTTGCGAGAAGGATGCAAAGAGCGGCAGATCATCCAAAAGTGTCTCAGCAGGCTTGTTGGTGTCTTGCTCTTCCAGCTGCGTCAGGATCTTTTGCGCGCGGCTGACAACAGTCTTCGGCAGACCAGCCAGTTTTGCGACCTGAATACCATAGGAACGATCAGCAGCACCTTCGACGATTTCGTGAAGGAAGACAACATCGCCTTTCCACTCTTTCACACGCACGGTCGCGTTGTTGAGACGCTCCAAACGCTGTGAGAGTGCTGTGATTTCATGGTAGTGCGTCGCGAAGAGCGAGCGCGAGCGATTGGTTTCGTGCAGATGCTCAATGGCAGCCCATGCAATGGAAAGACCGTCAAAAGTCGCTGTTCCGCGTCCGATTTCATCCAAAATCACCAGAGAGCGGTCCGTGGCCTGATTGAGAATGGCAGCTGTTTCCACCATCTCAACCATGAAGGTTGAACGGCCTCTGGCGAGGTCATCAGCAGCGCCAACACGAGAGAACAAGCGATCTACAATGCCAATGTGGGCAGTCGTTGCAGGAACGAAACTACCCATTTGAGCCAGCACTGCGATCAATGCATTCTGGCGTAGGAAAGTTGATTTACCGGCCATGTTAGGACCAGTGATCAGCCAGATCTGGCCATTTTCGTAACTTTCCTGCGGGCCGAGGTTGGCATTGTTTGCCACAAATGGTTCGCCAGATTTGCGAAGAGCTTGCTCCACCACCGGGTGGCGGCCACCTTCAATCGTGAAGGCAAGCGAGCCATCAACGATTGGGCGGATGTAGTTTTCAGCTTCCGCCAAAACCGCAAGAGAGGTTGATACGTCCAGTACTGCAAGAGCTTCAGCCGCAGCTTTAATCAGGCCACCGGCCTCAACAACAGCCTTTGTCAGCTCGTTGAAGATTTCCAGCTCAATCGCAAGGGCGCGTTCTCCTGCGCTTGCGATTTTGCTTTCCAGATCAGCAAGATCGGTGGTCGTGAAGCGCATGGCGCCAGCCATAGACTGACGGTGAATGAAGCGGGAAGGGTCATCCTTCATCGGATCACACAGCGCGGTCGGCGCTTCCATAAACCAGCCAAGCACGTTGTTGTGCTTGATCTTCAGTGAGCGAATGCCAAGCTCTTCGGCCAGATCCGCCTGCATCTGTGCGATGACTTTTCGGCTCTGATCGCGAAGTGCTTTGAGCTCATCGAGGTCTGGATGATAGTTATGCGCAATGAAACCGCCGTCTCGCTTGAGAAGTGGCGGTTCTTCTGCAATCGCGACGCTAAGCTTTTCACCCAGCGCATGCGGTGCTTGCTCCAACTTTTGCACGGCAAAGCCAACTTCCTGAGGGAAGGCGCCGCCAGAGGCGAGCAAACCTGCAATTTCTCGCGCAGATTTCATTGCAGACGCGATGGACTGCAAATCACGCGGACCTCCACGGTCCACAGCAAGGCGGGACAACGCACGAGACATATCCGGTGCGGATTTCAGCAGGCTGCGGATATCCTCACGCTGCATGGTGTCGGACGCAAAAAACGCAATGGTGTCCTGACGATGACGGATTTGTTCCGGGTCCGTAAGGGGACCAGACAGACGACTAGCAAGCAGGCGAGAACCCGCTCCGGTCACGGTTTTATCGATTGCAGACAGCAAACTGCCTCGACGCTCGCCGGACAGGGTACGAGTCAGCTCAAGGTTGGCGCGGGTTGCCGGATCAATCAGCAACTGTCCTGCAGCGGCTTCTTTGACTGGTGGGTCGAGAGGAGGGCGCTCACCGAGCTGGGTTTTGTCGATGTAGGCCAGAATGCCACTGGCTGCGATCAGTTCAGCACGGGTGTAGTTGGCGAACCCGTCCAGCGTACCGACGGAGAAGTAAGTGGAGAGGCGATCCTGAGCGTTTGCGCCATCAAAAAACGTGCGTGGAACAGGAGAAAGGGCAGCGCCAAGTCCTTCGACTGTCGCTCGCAACTCGGTTTCCTGAAGAAGTGCGTCAGCAAGCACCAATTCTGATGGATCAATGCGCGCCAGATCAGCAGCAAGGCGCACATCGTCACTTTCAGCCACGCGGAACATGCCCGTGGACATATCAATCCAGGCGAGACCATAGAGGTTTCCGTCAGCCGTGCTCCCACCTTTGACCCGCGCTAACGAGGCAAGGAAGTTGTTTCGTCTGGCATCCAGAAGGCGATCTTCCGTGATCGTACCCGGTGTCACCAAGCGCACCACATCGCGGCGAACAACAGATTTGGAGCCACGTTTTTTGGCTTCTGCCGGATTTTCCGTCTGCTCACAAACAGAAACGCGGTGTCCAAGACCGATCAGTTTTTGCAGATAATCATCAGCGGCATGCACGGGAACGCCGCACATGGGAATATCATCACCATTATGCTTGCCGCGTTTGGTGAGCGTAATTCCGAGAGATTGGGATGCAACTTCTGCATCTTCAAAAAACAGCTCGTAGAAATCACCCATTCGGTAGAACAGGAGACTGTCCGGATTTGCCGTCTTAATCTCAATATATTGCGCCATCATGGGTGTGACGCGGCCTTTTGCTGGGGAAGGCTTTTCAATATCTGCTGTAGTCATGGCGCAGACACTAGCAAATGGTTCTATGTGTTTCACCCGTGTCAGTTTAGTTCACAGCTTGAGAACGAGATTTTACGGGGATAATGTCGTCCAGTGATATTTGAAAAGAACACTGCGCTTGAGGGTGAGGAATTTTTCGCATGCCAACCACTGATAAAACAGCAAGCTCGCAGGTCAGCTTTACTGACCAAGACGCGTTAGCCTTCCATAACGAAGGTAAACCGGGCAAGCTTGAAATCTCGCCAACCAAGCCAATGGCCACTCAGCGCGACCTGAGCCTGGCCTATTCTCCTGGCGTTGCTGTTCCTGTGCTGGCAATTGCAGAAGACGCAAGCAAGGCTTACGACTACACCACCAAAGGCAACATGGTTGCGGTTATCTCCAACGGTACTGCCATTCTTGGCCTCGGAAACCTTGGCGCATTGGCTTCCAAGCCGGTGATGGAAGGCAAATCAGTTCTCTTCAAGCGCTTTGCTGATGTGGATTCCATTGACCTTGAAGTGGACACTTCCGACGTTGAGGAGTTCATCGACTCTGTAAAGCACCTCGGCCCTTCTTTCGGCGGCATCAACCTTGAAGACATCAAGGCACCGGATTGCTTTATCATCGAGCAGCGTCTTCGTGAGATCATGGACATTCCGGTGTTCCATGATGATCAGCACGGCACTGCTATTATCGCAGCAGCGGGCTTGATCAACGCGGTTCATATGACAAATCGCGACATCAAAGATGTGAAAGTGGTCTGTAATGGCGCGGGCGCGGCTGGCATTGCTTGTATCGAGCTTGTTAAAGCGATGGGTGTTCCGCATGAGAACGTTCTTCTCTGCGATACAAAAGGTGTGATTTATCAGGGTCGTGAAGCTGGAATGAACCAGTGGAAGAGTGCGCATGCTGTGAAGACTGACAAGCGCACCCTTGAAGACGCACTGGATGGTGCCGATGTGTTCTTTGGTGTTTCCGTCAAGGGCGCTTTGACACCTGACATGGTGAAGACCATGGCGCCGGACCCAATTATCTTTGCGATGGCGAATCCGGATCCTGAGATTACGCCGGAAGAAGCCAAGGAAGTTCGTCCGGATGCTATTGTTGCAACAGGTCGCTCTGACTACCCGAACCAGGTGAACAACGTTCTCGGGTTCCCGTATATCTTCCGCGGGGCGTTGGACGTTCATGCAACAACCATTAATGATGAGATGAAAGTTGCCTGCGCTCGAGCGCTTGCAGAACTGGCTCGTGAAGATGTTCCTGATGAAGTGGCAGCAGCTTATCGTGGCAGCCGTCCTCGTTTCGGTCCCGAATACATCATTCCGGTTCCGTTTGATCCTCGTCTGATTTCCCGCATTCCTCAAGCAGTTGCACAGGCTGCGATGGATAGCGGCGTGGCACGTCGTCCGATTGTAGACATGGATGCTTATGGTGCGCAGCTACAGGGTCGTCGTGACCCGATTGCCGGTACTTTGCAGCGGATCATCTCCAAAGTGCGTCAAAATCCGAAGCGCATTGTGTTTGCGGAAGGGGAAGAGCCAGCGGTTATTCGCGCAGCTTCTGCCTTTGTTGCGCAAGGGCTGGGTGAAGCGATTCTTGTTGGCCGTGAAGATGAGATCCGCGCCAATGCGACATCTGCCGGTATTGATGTGAACCGCCCGGGCATTCGCCTTGAAAGTGCGCGATCCTCCACCCGCAATGCGGATTACGCAGAATATCTGTATTCTCGCCTACAACGTAAAGGCTATCTGCAACGTGATTGTCAGCGTCTCGTCAACAATGACCGTAACTACTGGGCGTCCATTATGGTTGCGCGTGGCGATGCTGATGGCGTTGTAACGGGAACAACACGAAACTATTCCGTTGCACTGGAAACCGTCAGCCGCTGTATTGATACCAAACCGGGGCACCGCGTGATTGGTGTTTCGCTTGTTGTGACACCGGGCAAAACTGTTCTTGTGGCCGACACGGCTGTTCATGACATGCCGACCTCAGAGGAACTGGCGGATATTGCGGAAGAAGCAGCGCATGTTGCCCGCCGTCTTGGTTCTGAACCACGCGTTGCTATGCTGGCGTACTCCACATTTGGCCATCCGAAAGGTGAGCGGACTGAGCGCCTTCAGGAAGCCGTTAAGATCCTTGATCGTCGCCGTGTGGACTTTGAGTATGATGGTGAGATGGGTGCAGATATTGCACTTAACATGGAGAAGATGGCGGCTTATCCGTTCTGCCGTCTGAATGGACCTGCAAACGTGCTTATTATGCCTGCATTCCACTCCGCTTCCATCGCAACGAAATTGTTGGAAGAGCTTGGCGGATCAACACTTATTGGCCCACTGCTGGTTGGCATGGACAAGCCGGTTCAGATTGTACCGATGGGTGCCAAGGATAGCGAGATCTTCAATATGGCAGCTATTGCGGCCTACAACATCACTTAGGTCTGACGGAATTGTGAGATCAGAAAAAGCGTCGCTTCTGCGGCGCTTTTTTATTCCCTAAGCCTCTGATGGAACTACACTTCTATCTGAAAGAAATTATATTAATTACATCTCTCGCAAAACTCTTTGTTTCCTTGAAAACCTCTCTTCACCCTGCCTCCTAAATGCAGAAGAACCGGATACGTATTTATAGATATGTTGAGCCCGAAAATGAAAGACTGAAGCTGGGAGTCGATCTATGGCTAAGGGTACAATTGAAGTTGCTGAATACCAATGGGCACAGAAGGTTCACAAAGAATACTCCTGGCCATTTGATGCATATGATGGTGACCCGACGCCTGCCAAAATTGCAGCTCATTGCAAACAGAAGAGTGCCAACTACAAGAAGGCCCTCAAGAAATACGCTGCAGAGAAGAAGAACCTCAAAACTCAGGCACAAATTGATACTTTTGCGCCTCTTTATAAGAACTGTCAGGATTATCTGACCCTCGCGGATAATTATCTAAAAGTCCCCAATGTTGCTGATGCAAACGAAGCTTTGGATGACGTTGCTGCTATTCTTGATGCAATGGGAAACCTCTTCACCCGTGAAAGCGGTGGTGCGAGGAATGGGGCAGCTAAGCAGGATCTTTCAACTGCCAAACAACAAAAAGAATTGGAAGAAAGTGCAAGTCGGCTGGCCTTCTATGGATCATTGAAAAAAGAGATTCATACCCCAGAACAACAGCAGTACTTCAATGAGATTCATAAGCAGGCTGAATGGAACATCGGAGAGATCGCCAAGCATATTCTCACTGGTAATCTTGAACAAGCAGATGATCTGTTGTTCCAGACACAATCCAATCTGAAGGGAATGGAAGGGCTAATTGCTGTCGTCAGAAAACAGGCAGATGATCTGAATAGCGCCAGAGCTGCAGTAAGTGACGCGAAAACTCGCATGGCGAACGCATATAAGATTCGAAAAACAATCGCCGACAAACAGGCCAGAAAAGTATTCGAAGACCAGCACAAACAGGCCAAATCGGAGATCAAGACGGCTGAAGGGTTGCTTAAAAAAGAACAAATCAAAGAAGCGCGACCTGTTCTTGCGTCAATCGATCATCTTGTCGAGCAACTGGAATATGCGACTGGAACCAATAACTGGGCACCTTTAGATCCCAAATATGCCCGTGAACTGAAGGGGTGTAAGATAGACCTTCAGTTAAGCTATCAGCAGATTAATTCGATTCCGGATAAAACTGCCAAGAGAGAATTTGAAAAGCACTATCAGACAGCAATCAACATTGTAGCAGACACTGAAGTGCTCATAGATGGCGACGGCAGAGCTGCTGAAGAGAAAGTGAAGGGCAACATTGCTACACTGAGAGGAAAACAGCGGGAAATAGACCTATGCATTTCTGAGTCTTTCGACTCCTTCACTACAAACCCAGGTGATGCCGGGCAACAGAATGGTCATCAACAAGACTTGGACGTATGCCGTGGAGACTTGGAAGCCGCGCAAGTTGAGCTTAGCAGAATCTCAAAAAACAAAGGTGTACTCACCGACCCTCAGATCTCCAAGCAGTTCATGGACTTTGCAGCAGCAGCACAATCTTACATTACTGAAGGCCTGCAATATGTAGCTACTGACAAAATTCAGGAAGCAAGAGGGAAGCTGCAAACCTGTTCATCAGCAATAACTTCAATGGAGTTTTTACTTGAATCTGCACAAGCAGCTAGTACCGGCGGTGATCAATCCGGAACACCGCAGTCTCAAGCTCAACAGACTAAAAACGCGGCTGATCAGGTTAAGGCTGAGCATCAAGCGATGATGGGCCGTATTAAGAACCTTCTCGGCCAGGAAGCAATTATTCAAGACCAGAAGCAGCTTGAAGAGTTCGCTACTTATAAACTCCTGGCTGATCAGCTAGACAGCATGATTTCTGACTTGATCCAAAGAGACAAAGTCAGTGATGCGCGTGCAGAACTGGTACAGCTGGATGGTATGGCAAGTAATCTGCAAGCGTGTATTGATCAGGCGAACGCAAGTAACGCACAACGCTCCTCGCAACAACACGATGAGCAACGCATTGCAGAAGAGCGACAACAAGCCTCCGCATATCGTAAAGCGCTTAACACTGCACAGCGCACAGAGAAGAAACTGGAAGCTCAGCAACCACAAATTGCGGACCCAGCAAAACAGCAGAGATATGCAGCTTTGCTGGCACAAATCGGTGAACTCATTAGCGAAATCGGCGGGACCCTTGCTACCAGCCAAGAAAACCGAATTCAGCTTACAGCACAGTTAATGCCGAAATTAGACGGCTACCTACAGCAAGCTCAGGACATTTATGATGGAGCTATAGCCGCTCAGCAGCAAGAAGAGTTGCTTAGACAAGGCGCTAATGAGTGCCGAGCCAAAGTCAAAGGAATAGCCGCCAAGGCGGCCTTCTTGAGGAAAAATAAAACAGACATCAAAGATCCTCAAAAACAAAGGCAGCTTGGACAATATCTCAGCGAAATCACTGACAAAATTAGGGAAATAAATCTTACGCTTGTTTCTAAAGACCCAAACCGGGTTCTTTTAGCCGAAGCGCTGTTTCCAGTTCTTAACAATGCCTACCTGCAGGCACAAGCATTCTACAATAACATGCTCAGTGCCCCTAAACCGACGCCGCACCATCTCAAAAAGAATGAAATTCGGTACAAGCACCGAGCAAAAGGTATCCGGAACAACGTCGATTCAAGAGCAACGCCAACTGGCCCAAATCCTGATTTTTACTGCGAGCAACAGGATGGGATGTTCTGCCTTAAGCATTCAATCAATGCTTGTCTTGGCTTTGGCGCTATCACCCCTCAAGATATGGAGGATGGTCTCTTAGCAACCAGTGTCGAGGGTTTTAAAGCTCAAGATGACAGGCAACTCTTTAGTGAGTTAAAGAATTTTTATCCTGGCCTGAAAATGGAAGACATGCTCAGAGAGAAGTCGAAGGATCCTGAAGGTTTCTATCGTAAGGCCGCAAAAAAACAGTTTGAGCAGCTCTTAGGGGGTGTATCGCCCGCTGATTACATCCGCGAGCGAGGCTCAGACCCACATTCAGCCATTGCGATCATGAAATCAAAACAGAAAGATCTTGGACTTCCAGACCTGAAAGACACTTTTTTAGATAAGCCGAAAACACCAGCTGACCTGCAGAAGAACGTCGACAAGGTCAAAGAAATCACAAGCGATGCTGATGTAGATCGTCTGGTTGTTGGAGCAGGTGCGCACTTCATCGCCCTCCGGAAGAACGCAGAGGGTGATTGGTTTGAGGTAGACAGTCAGAAGGCAGCTGCACAGCGGATTGATCTAGAGCAGTACTTCAGAGACAAGGCGCTTCAACACAAAAACGAAGCCCTTGCTATTCTGCATTTTGATGGGGATGTGAATGCTGAAGCTTCTCAACCAAGGAGATGAGTTGAGAAGCTGACAATGAGGAGTGAGCGCGTCGGTTAGACGCGCCGCATGTAGCCTTTGTAAACCCAGCCGATTTGTTCGGAGGTTTGGGCGTCGCGGATGCCGAGCCAGTTGCCTTTGCAATCGGCGATGTTAATTGCTTGATTTGGGATGAGGCGGCCAATGACGTTGTAATTGGTTCCGGGGCCGGTACGAAGGTTAAGCACACCTGACTTCAATGGCTTAACTGCATAAGTGCCTGCACATGCCTGATCAAACCCGATGGGCACTTGTGGCTGGTGCTGGTAGACTGTCTGTGCTGGGGAGCTGCTTGCAAAAGCGACGAGTGCTCCACATATACCAAGGGTCATCAGATGACCGCGATAAACTCCAGATTTTCTCATTGGTCCCGTCCAGTTCAGGTTCCATAAATGACCAGAACAGGGTGACAAACCCCGATATTTTTGGTCTAACGGTCATTCTGGTATTGCTTGAACACGGTGCAAATATGGTCTCTTCCGCTATGATAAAAATCTGCGGCATCTCTACGAAGGAAACTGCGGACGCGGTTACGAAAGAACAAGTCGATATGATCGGATTTGTCTTTTTTCCGAAAAGTCCGCGCTATGTTTCCATGGCTAAAGCCAAAGAGCTGGCAGACCACGTGCGCGGTAAGACGCAAATTGTTGCACTTACTGTGAACATGGATGATGCAGGCCTGAAGGAAATTGTCGACACCATCTCACCAGATGTTTTGCAGCTGCACGGGAGTGAAACCCCTGAGCGCTGCTCAGAAATTCGCGAGAGTTTTGGTGTTCCTGTTATGAAAGCCTGCGGGATTTCTTCTGCAGAAGACGTGGAGGCACTTACGCCCTATATTCCGCACGTAGACAGATTTCTTCTAGATGCAAAACCACCAAAAAATTCCGATATTCCGGGAGGAAATGGTGTCAGCTTTGACTGGAAACTGCTACAAGGCCTAGAACTTGGAAAGCCTATCATGCTTTCTGGCGGCTTAAGCCCTGAAAACGTCCGCGAAGCTTTGGCAATCTCCGGAGTGAGTGATGTCGATGTTTCATCCGGCGTCGAACGCGAGAAGGGCGTTAAAGACATCGAGTTGATTGAGGCTTTTGTGCGTGAAGCGCGCAGCGTTGCCGAGTGAATTTGGGAAGAATTAATGAACCAGCAAGCCAACACATTGCGTTCCGGTCCGGATGATCGCGGCCACTTTGGTGATTTTGGGGGTCGTTTCGTAGCTGAAACGCTCATGCCTTTGATCCTGGATCTAGAAAAGGCTTACAGTGACGCGAAGGCTGACCCAGCATATGCGGCAGAGCTGGAAAACCTGAACACCCACTATACTGGTCGCCCATCTGCGCTTTATTTCGCTGAACGCCTGACAGAAGAGCTGGGCGGCGCGAAGATTTACTTTAAGCGCGATGAGCTGAACCACACAGGGTCCCACAAGATCAACAACTGTATTGGTCAGATCCTGCTGGCTAAACGTATGGGTAAAACCCGTATCATTGCGGAAACCGGCGCTGGTCAACATGGTGTTGCGACCGCAACAGTTTGTGCGCGCTTTGGTTTGCCATGCGTTGTTTACATGGGTGCTACCGACGTTGAGCGTCAGAAGCCGAACGTGTTCCGCATGAAGCTTCTGGGTGCTGAAATTGTTCCCGTTACTGCGGGTGCTGGTACACTTAAGGACGCGATGAATGAAGCGCTACGTGACTGGGTAACCAACGTGGATGACACGTATTACCTGATCGGCACAGCTGCTGGCCCGCATCCTTATCCAGAGATGGTTCGTGATTTCCAGTCTGTGATTGGGGAAGAGACCAAAGAACAGCTGATGAAAGCAGAAGGCAAATTGCCAGATGCTCTCGTTGCTGCAGTTGGTGGTGGCTCTAACGCGATTGGCCTGTTCCATCCGTTCCTTGATGATCCATCCGTTGAGATTTACGGCGTTGAAGCTGGTGGTAAAGGCCTTCAGGGTGAAGAACATTGTGCCTCGCTGAACGCAGGTAAGCCGGGTGTACTGCATGGTAACCGCACCTATCTGCTGCAGGATGATGACGGACAGATCCTTGAAGGACATTCCGTGTCAGCAGGTCTGGATTATCCTGGTATCGGCCCTGAGCACTCCTGGCTGAAGGATGCAGGCCGTGTGAACTACGTGCCTGCGACTGATGAGGAAGCTCTGGATGCATTCCAGATGCTGACCCGCGTTGAGGGTATCATTCCAGCTCTGGAGCCAAGCCATGCGCTTGCTCAGGTGATCAAGATGGCGCCTAAGATGGACAAAGACAAAGTGATCGTCATGAACCTTTGTGGTCGTGGTGACAAGGACGTCTTTACAGTTGGCAAGATCCTTGGATTTGACCTGTAAGTCATTTGATTTTCAAATGAAAAAGGCGGGCCTTGTGCTCGCCTTTTTTGTTGCCTGAGATTGAATCGGACGTGAAACGATTAGCCCGTGGCAGCAATGCCATCCAGAACGCCGGAAACGCCAGCTTCCCAGCCCAGAATGGCGCGCTTACGAGTGATGCCCCAGTGGTAACCACACATATTGCCCTTTGCCCCGAGGACGCGGTGACACGGAACGACGAAGGACAGCGGGTTCTTTCCAACGGCTGTTCCAACAGCACGAGAGGCTTTGGGATTACCGAGGTTATTCGCGATCTCCGAATATGTGGTAGCCTTGCCTAAAGGAATTTTCAGAAGCGTTTGCCAAACGCGGATTTCAAAGTCCGTTCCAATGAAGACAACACGAAGCGGCTGATCTTCCTTCCACTTATTTGGCTCGAAGATGCGGGAGACGTAAGGAGCGGTGAGTTGCTGGTTCTCTTCAAACTCAGCGGCTGGCCAGCGTTCGCTCATGTCAGCAAGTGCTTTTGCCTCTTCGCCGGCATCGGCAAAGGCAAGGCCTGCCAGACCACGCTCTGTTACCATCAGCAGGACGATCCCAAACGGGCAGGGGTGAAAGCCCCAACTGATTTTTACGCCCGCACCACGCCGTTTGTAGTCGCCGGGCGTCATCGCCTCATGGGTTACAAACAAGTCATGCAAACGGGCGGGGCCTGAGAGGCCAACTTCGAGCGAGGCTTCCAGAATACTAGCGGAATCTTGTAAAAGAGCGCGTGCGTGATCGATGGTGATGGCTTGCAAGAATTGCTTGGGTGTAATGCCTGCCCATCTTGAAAACACCCGTTGAAGCTGAATTGGCTGAAGGCCAACGCTGTAGGCAAGCTCTTCAAGGGAGGGTTGTTCCCTCCAATTCTCGGAGATGCCTTGAAGGGTTTTCTGGACGACACGATAGTCCTCAAGAGCAGAACTGTCTTCTACAAACGTGCCATTTGCGAGATTGGCTGCATTAAACATCTTGATTCACGGCTCTTAGATTTCGTTTCTCATTAGGTGAAATCTAGATGATCCTCAGCCTGAGAGCCACCCGAAACGCGAGTACATAGGAACAGTGTATTTCAGGCTCAGGCATGATCAAACCCACGATTGCGTGCGGAGTGGATTGCCTGAGAAAACGCAGAGGCGAAACTTGTCCGGTCATCCGGGTTCAAAAACGCTCCAACAATGAGGAAAAGTTGATCAGAACGCACCAAAATGCGCGTAACTCCAACATCATCATCCCGTTCGATATGGAGTTTCATGTGAAACGGATTGAGTACATACTCCTGCACGTCGCCTTTGTACGTGACGTGTTTCAATCTGACCTCAAGCGGGGAAACGCTGATTTCCTCATAGGTTTCAGCCGTCGCAAAGTTGTGCCTGAACGCGAGCCAGAGAAAGAGAACAGGTAATGATAGGAGGATAGGCGCGGGCCATAATCCCATCAGAACAAGCACGAGCGAATAAAAGCCAGCAATCAAGCCAGCGCACCAAAGAACGATGTTCACGCCCCGGCGGGACAGTGAGCGGTGCGGGGTTAGAACAGCCTGAAAGAAAGGGGGATAAGGCTCCCGCTTTTGAAGATCATGGGGCATTGGTGCTATTTCGCACTCTGTTTCATTGCTACTCTTTATCGCTTAAGAGTATAGAGCTTTCAAAGCCTACGCAAAGTCACTTATTTCCTTCGAGAGTCCTATGGTTGACGCTACCAAAACAAAGAAGGTTGCATCTTCTTCCAGTACACGCAAAAAGCCGGTTTCTAGATCAAGGTATTCTAAAGCCGAGATCTACGAAATCTTTGCGGCATTTGAAAAAGACAATCCAGAACCGGAAGGGGAGCTTAATCATTCCAACGAGTTCACGCTGCTGGTTGCTGTTGTGCTTTCCGCTCAAGCAACAGATGCCGGGGTGAACAAAGCAACGAAACATCTCTTCCAGATTGCAGATACGCCAGAGAAGATGGTTGCTCTTGGAGAAGATAAGATCCGTGAAGAGATCCGCACAATCGGGCTCTATAAAAACAAAGCAAAGAATACGTTTTTGCTCTCACAAATGCTGATTGAGCATCATGGTGGGCAAGTTCCGCAAACCCGTGAGGAGTTGGAAGCTTTGCCGGGTGTTGGCCGTAAAACAGCAAATGTGGTACTGAATATTGCTTTTGGGCAGCCTACGATTGCGGTAGACACGCATCTCTTCAGGATTGCAAACAGGTTAGGGCTTGCCCCCGGCAAAACACCGCTGGATGTTGAGTTGAAACTGGAAAAGATAATTCCGCAAGATTTTATGCAGCACGCACACCACTGGCTGATCCTACATGGCCGTTACATCTGTAAGGCGCGCAAGCCGGCGTGCGATCGCTGCATCATCTATGATCTTTGCAAAAGCAAAGAGAAAATCTTGAAAGAAGTTGCCTGAGAAAAAGCAGAGGCTCTTAATGCATCTGCTTTTTACGGAGACGAACAACCACTTCCACGCGGGAAATTTCCATTCCTTCAGGTGGAACTGGCAAGTTGTCTAGTGTCAGGCCACTGTCTGGAATGTCGATTACACGGTTCTCATCTTCCAGGAAGAAATGGTGATGCTCAGAAGTGTTGGTGTCGAAGTAAGTCTTTGTTCCTTCAACAGCAACTTCACGCAGCAAACCAACTTCAGTGAACTGATGAAGTGTGTTGTAAACTGTCGCCAGAGAGACGGGCACATTCGCAAGGATAGCTTCTTCGTGAAGGACTTCCGCCGAGATGTGGCGATTACCCTGAGAATAAAGAAGCTCAGCCAGTGCCACGCGCTGACGTGTAGGGCGCAGACCTGCGTCTCTTAGCATCCCTGTTACATCTTGATGTTCGTTAGCAATCTGCGAGCTCATTTTTTCCTACTTTAGTTCTTTAGGGTGCTGATGTTTTAACACCTACGCACCAATTCTACCAGCATTAGATTAAAAGCAACCTATTGACCTGCACCCAAGCACTCTCAATATAAGGGAGCATAACCCTTGATACATCAAGCTAAAACCAAGCAGGATTAACCGGACTGCTTATAACAATAATAAGAATAGTATAAGTTTAACACAACTGCGTACATTGAGCACACGCAAACTCACATACATCGCTCTTTCGATATTCGGGCTCGTGTGCTAGGAAGGCCCGAACAGTTAATACTTAGAACCATCGTTACGTTTAGGTAAGGTGAACCCTACGTTTTTCTGGCCTCAAACAAACGACAAATTATGCGGGAATAGAATGCACGAGAAGCGTTCAAGCTACGATAAAGAAGCTCTGCTGGCCTGTGGTCGCGGTGAGCTGTTTGGCCAAGGCAACGCACAGCTGCCACTTCCTCCTATGCTGATGTTTGATCGCGTCACCGAAATTTCTGAGGAAGGCGGCGAGTACGGCAAAGGCGTAATTCGTTCTGAATTCGACATTAATCCAGATCTCTGGTTCTTCGAATGTCACTTCCAGGGCGATCCTGTTATGCCTGGCTGTCTTGGTTTGGACGCTCTGTGGCAGATGACTGGCTTCTATCTTGGCTGGCTCGGCGAGCCAGGTCGTGGTCGTGCACTTTCTACCGGTGAAGTTAAATTCACAGGTCAGGTTACTCCTGACGTAAAAATGCTGGAATTCGGTGTTGATATGAAGCGCGTTATGCGCTCCCGCCTGAAACTGGCAATTGCTGATGGCTGGGTAAAAGCTGACGGCGAGACTATTTTTGTTGCGAAAGACCTACGTGTTGGTCTGTTTCAAGACGAAGCAAAATAAGTAATCAAATTATGCGAGGGTTTGTCATGTGGAATGACGAACCCTTTTTTGGAATTGGGTCCGATTGGACCGCTTAACCCACGGGAGACCTTAGATGAGGCGTGTGGTTGTTACTGGTATGGGTATTGTTTCTCCTCTTGGCAACAATGCTGAAGAAGTGAAAGCAAGCCTTTACGAAGGTAAGTCCGGTATTGTTGCAGCTGAAGACTACGAGAAGCTCGGCTTCCGTTGTCAGGTTCATGGCGCACCTACCTTGGACCCATTGGAAAAACTTGGCCGTCGTACCTCTCGCTTTATGGGTGAAGGCGCTGCATGGAACTACATTGCCATGGAGCAGGCCATTGAAGATGCTGGTCTTTCCGAAGATCTGGTTACCAATGACCGCACTGGCCTGATCATGGGTTCTGGTGGCCCGTCCACCAAAGCGATCGTTGAAGCTGCGGATATCACCCGTGAAAAGGGCCCACGCCGTATCGGGCCGACCGCTGTTCCGAAAGCTATGAGCTCTACGAACTCTGCTACGCTTGCAACGCCATTTAAAATTCACGGCGTCAACTACTCCATTTCCGCAGCTTGTGCGACAACCAATATCTGTATTGGTAATGCCTATGAGCTGATCCAATGGGGTAAACAAGACGTGGTATTTGCTGGCGGTGGCGAAGAACTGGACTGGACACTCTCCAACCTGTTTGATGCTATGGGCGCAATGTCATCCAAGTACAACGACACTCCGTCTACGGCTTCTCGTCCATATGACAAGAACCGTGATGGCTTTGTTATTGCTGGTGGTGGCGGTGTGCTGGTTCTTGAAGAACTTGAGCATGCAAAAGCACGCGGTGCAAAAATCTACGCGGAAATCGTGGGTTACGGTCAGACTTCTGATGGTCACGACATGGTTGCACCAAGTGGTGAAGGCGCCGCTCGCTGCATGAAGATTGCGCTTAAAGACGTTGATTGTGACATTGACTACATCAATCCACATGCAACCTCTACACCTGTTGGTGACATCAAAGAGATTGAAGCGATCCGCGCCGTGTTCGGTGACAAGGTTCCGCCAATTTCTGCGACTAAAGCGCTTTCTGGTCACTCTTTGGGTGCTGCAGGCGTTCATGAAGCGATCTACTCTTTGCTTATGATGGAAGGCAACTTCATTGCGGCTTCTGCTCATATTGAAGAATTGGATCCGGATTTTGAGGATATGCCAATCGTAAGAGAACGCGTAGATAATGCAGAATTGAATTGCGTTCTTTCAAACGGCTTTGGATTTGGCGGCACCAACGCGACCGTCGTGTTTAAGCGATACAAAGACTGAGTTTGAGGTTCTGAGCTTGCTCAGCTCCTTTAACTTTTGATTAAAGGAGTTTTCTATGAGCAAGCTTATGCAAGGCAAGCGTGGTCTGATTATGGGCGTTGCCAATGACCACAGCATTGCCTGGAGCATAGCCAAAACTCTTGCAGAACAGGGTGCAGAAATGGCGTTTACCTATCAAGGTGACGCCTTCGCCCGACGCGTAAAACCACTGGCAGACAGTGTTGGATGCGATATGCTTCTTCCATGTGATGTGGAAGACATTGATAGCGTGGACAAGGTTTTCGCTCAGCTCCAAGAAAAATGGGGGAGCATTGATTTCCTCGTGCACGCGATCGCGTTTTCAGACAAGTCTGAACTGCGTGGCCGTTATGCAGACACTTCCCGTGATAATTTTGCCCGCACCATGCAGATCTCCTGTTTCTCCTTCACAGAGATTGCAAAGCGAGCGGCTGATTTGATGCCGAACGGCGGTTCCATTCTGACACTGACGTATGGGGGCGCGACCAGCGTGATGCCAAACTATAACGTCATGGGCGTTGCCAAGGCCGCACTGGAAGCATCCGTACGCTACCTGGCTATGGACTTTGGCGAGCAGGGCATCCGCGTGAATGCTATATCTGCAGGGCCTGTGCGTACACTGGCTGGGGCAGGTATCTCTGACGCTCGTTTGATGTTCAACTTCCAGCAGGCAAACTCTCCGCTGAAGCAGACTGTTACAACCGAACAGCTTGGTGGTTCTGGTCTCTACCTTCTCTCAGAGTTGTCTGGCGGAGTGACTGGTGAAGTACACTTTGTGGATTCCGGTTATAACATCGTTTCGATGCCACGTATGGAAGAGCTTAAAACTGCTGAGAAGCTGATGCGCGAAAAGGAAACCATCTAGGTTTCTCTTGATTACTCAATTGAACAATAAAAAAGCCTCTGAGAAAATTCAGAGGCTTTTTGAAATCATGATCTGTGAGGATCAGTTATTGATTGTCTCGTTTTTGTAAACGCCGAACAGTCTGCTCTGATCAATCCAACCTTCAAAATCTTTGCCGGAGATGCGACAATAGCCGTCTATGCACTCAACGACACCAGCAAGCACCAGTGGCTCCAGAAAGGCGATGACCTTTTCATTCGGGCCGGGGCGCTTGCGCAGAGGGGTGGTTTCTACTGTGTTTTCCAGCCAAGGCGTTACCAGTGCAGAGCGGTAGCCAGTCAGCAGGGTTTTGAAAACCCAACCGTCTTTGCCTTCCCAATCACGGATGCGGCGCCAGTCGTCATATTCCTGAATAACTTCAACCGGCAGCCTGCTGCGAATAAAAGTCCAGCCAATATCGTGATTTCTGCTTGGACCTTTGCGAACGTTCACTCTATCAGACTTGAGGCTGACAAAACGCGGAACCGGGAGACCTGAGACACCAGAACCCGCAGACTGCGCCTGTGAGGTGATTACGAATGGGGAAACAAAGAGGAATAATAGAAAAGCAGCTGCAAGGGCACCAAGAGCACGAAAACTTTTATTTTTCATAGCGATACCAAAACTTCCCGTAGGCTAATCCGTAATTTTCACTAAAATCGAGACACAAGTATCATACCTTAGATCTCGCGATTTCCGATAGTGGCTGCTATTAGATGTAGACGTGTTTGACAAGTCTTGTTTTCACCGGAACATTTGGTAATGAAACTTTAACAGCCTGTAAGACCTTTGAGTCATTGACTCATATGGTGATTAGGGCAGGGTTAAAAAACTTCGAATTTTTGACAGAAGGCGGGGACGATGCCAAAAAAGAAGCCTATTGTGGTTGTGACGCGGAAGCTGCCGGATGTTGTTGAAACACGCATGCGCGAGCTTTTCGACACACGATTGAATGAGCAAGACAAGCCATTCACACAGGCCGAGCTTGTGGAAGCTGTCAAAATTGCTGATGTTCTCGTCCCCACTGTTACTGACCGCATTGATGCTTCGGTTTTGGCTCAGGCTGGCCCTAATCTGAAAATGATCGCCAACTTCGGGAATGGTGTTGATAATATCGATGTTATCTCCGCCAACAATCGCGGTATTGCTGTTACCAATACCGCTGGTGTGATGACTGAAGACACCGCCGACATGACCATGGCGCTCATCCTTGCCGTTCCGCGTCGTCTTTCTGAAGGCATGAGAAAGATTGAGAACAAGGAATGGGATGGTTGGTCTCCAACCTGGATGCTGGGTCGCCGGATCTGGGGCAAGCGTCTGGGCATTATCGGCATGGGCCGGATTGGTCAGGCGGTCGCCAGACGCGCAAAAGCGTTTGGTATGTCTATCCATTACAACAATCGAATTCGCGAGCCTCTGGAGCTTGAAGAGCAGCTGGAAGCTACTTTCTGGGAAAGTCTGGATCAGATGCTTGCGCGTATGGATGTCGTCTCCATTCATTGCCCGCACACGCCAGGAACTTACCACTTGCTTTCCGCACGTCGTTTGAAGCTGATGAAACCTGATGCATACATCGTGAACACCGCTCGTGGTGAGATCGTGGACGAGAATGCGCTGATACGCCAAATCGAAGCTGGTGAGCTGGCAGGGGCTGCGCTTGATGTGTTTGAGCACGAGCCAGCTATCAACCCGAAGCTTGTCGCCTCAGACAAAGTGGTCGTGCTGCCTCATATGGGCTCTGCGACTATTGAAGGGCGTATTGATATGGGTGAGAAGGTCATCATCAATATCAAAGCCTTTATGGATGGGCACCGTCCACCGGATCGCGTTTTGCCATCCATGCTCTGATAAATGTTTGAAGCGCTTCAGATTTTTGGAGCGCTTTTGATTTGGAACCTACTTCAGATACTTATTCCAGGCAGGATCAGATTTCATGCCAGCAAGGAACTTGGCGTGGGCCTCAATCTCTTCTTCCGATAGGGCAGGGGAGAGGGCGACAGGACGCTGTTTTGCTGCGATGCGTTGTTTTGGCTGATCATCGCTGATGCTGTCGAGGTCAATTGCTTCATCATCTGGCATCAGGCCGAGATTTTTTTGCTTCCCGCCGTTCATCTCCAGATAAACTTCGGCCAGCAACTCCGCATCGAGCAGCGCGCCGTGGTATACGCGCTTTGTGTTATCCACGCTGTAGCGCGAGCACAAAGCATCCAGCGACACTGATCCGGTCGGGAATTTTCTGCGTGCGAGCTTTAGAGTATCCAGCACCTGCGTATTTGGGATTTTTGGTTTATTACAACGCCCAAGCTCCATATTGATGAAGCCCATATCGAATGGAGCGTTGTGAATGACCAGACGGGAATCTCCAACAAAATCAAGAAATTCATCAGCGACATCGACAAATAGCGGTTTGTCTGAAAGGAACTCAGCAGAAAGGCCGTGAATACGGAAGGCTTCTTCTGGCATATCCCGTTGCGGGTTGACGTAAAGATGACAGGTCCGGCCCGTTGGAATGAAATTTATGAGTTCCACTCCGCCGATTTCAACCAACCTATCCCCATCAAGCGGATTCAGGCCTGTGGTTTCAGTATCGAAGGAGATTTCGCGCATAATTACACCGTTCTGGAAGCGATAGAAGACACAGCGCGCATGATGGCACCTACTGCACGACGGGCCGGTTCAATGCCTCGGCCAGTCTCAACAATAAAATGCGCTCGTTTGCGTTTTTCTGCGTCGTTTAATTGTTTTGCGTAAATAGCCTCAAATTTCTCTGGTGTCATGCCCGGTCTTTCAAGAACGCGCTGACGCTGCACATCATATGGTGCAGAAACGACGACAACCGCATCAACACTGTGATGTTTGCCAACTTCGAAGAGGAGAGGCACATCGAGAACAACAACTTTGCGGCGATCTTTTTTGGCCTGCTCAAGAAACTCGGTTTCAACTTCCTGAACGAGCGGGTGGATGAGGCTTTCCAGAAGCATCATCTTTGCTTTGTCGTTAAAGACGATCTTACCGAGTGCTTCCCGGTCGATGCGGCCATCTTTAACAGTGTCGGGAAAGGCACTGCCGACGGGCTCAACTGCTTTGCCAGCATAAAGCGCATGAACGGCAGCATCTGCATCGTAGACAGCGGCTCCGGCCTCTGCAAAGAGCTTTGAGGTGGTTGATTTCCCCATTCCAATTGAGCCGGTCAGGCCGAGAATAACCATTCAGGCAAGCCCCATTTCTTTCAGGATCATCTCACGAAGTTCACTGGTAACTTCAGGACGAACTCCAAACCACTTTTCAAAACCCGGTACAGCTTGGTGAAGCAGCATTCCCAGACCATCCACCGTCGGATTACCACGTTTTGCAGCATCCCGAAGCAGTTTGGTTTGTAACGGAGAGTAAACTATATCCGTCACCACCGCTGATTTCGACAGGTTATCAAGAGTAATGCTTAACTCAGGCTGTCCGATCATACCAAGAGAGGTTGTGTTGACCAAGACATCAGCTTCTCCAAGCTTTGCCCCCAAGCTATCCCAAGTAATCGCATTAGTATTTGATCCAAAATGATCAGCTAGTTTCTGTGCTTTTTCCAAGGTTCTATTAGCAATATACACCTCTGTGAATCTTCTGGACAGCAACGCCCAGATAATAGCACGGGAAGCACCGCCAGCACCCAGAACTATGGCTTTGTGCCCATTGTTATCCCAGTTTGGCAGCATCTGGTCGAGATTTCCCAGAAAACCGAGGCCATCGGTGTTTGAGCCGTTTAGAACACCAGCATCATCCAGCCAAAGCGTATTTACAGCGCCAATCATCTTAGCTGCATCATCCAGCTTTTCGGCTGAGTTATAGGCGTGCTCTTTGTTAGGAATGGTTACGTTGCAACCAACAAACCCATGCTCGGCCAGAGAGCCATAAAAGCTCTCGGCGGTTTCTGGAGGCACATCCTGCGCAATATAGCTGCCTTCAATGCCATGTTGTTTGAGCCAATAACTATGGATCAGAGGGGACTTTGAGTGGCCAATCGGATGACCTGTGACAGCTGCGTTCCTCATTTTTTCAAAACCTCAATCTCGCGCAAGAAAGAGAGGAGGCTCAGGAGAGGCAGCCCCAACACTGTGAAATAATCGCCTTCAATCTTGTCAAAGAGCTGCACGCCTTCAGCTTCCAGCTGATAAGCACCGACGCTGGAGAGTATTTCGGTTCCGGTTCGCTCAATGTACCAATCCAGAAAATCTTCTGATAGCTCACGCACATTCAGAATTGCCGTCGAAATGCCTTCCCAGACAACTTCGCCATCTTTGACGACACATGCAGCTGAATGAAGAGCATGACTTTTGCCGGAAAAGCTCATGAGTTGCTGGCGGGCTGCGTTCAGATCTTCTGGCTTAACGAGGCGCTTTCCTTCGAATGCCAGGATCTGATCAGCGCCAACGACGTAAGCACCAAGATTTCGGGCAGAAACTTCTTTCGCTTTCGCAACGGATAATTTAGCTGCAATCACTTTTGGATCCACACCAGTGGAAAGTAATGGCTCTTCTATCTGACGCTCATCAACATTTGCTGGAATGCGATCGAAAATTAAGCCTGCATTTTCTAAGAGAGTCGCGCGAATTTTACTTCCGCTCGCTAAAATCAGTCGAGTCATACTCTGCTTTCTCAATCTGAGGATTTCTTGTGCTGTTTATTGGGATAAAGCGCGAGGCTTCTCAATATTCTTCTGTCTCTTTTTGCTCATTTTTATGTTTTCGGAGCAAATCCATGATCTCGGCTGCCGTTTCTTCGATAGAACGGCGCGTCACATCAATGAGCGGCCAGCCATTTTCAGCGCACAACCGTTTCGACATCGCAATCTCCTGAGCAATCGATTTGCGATCAACGTAGGTGTCGTTGTCTGTTTTGGCATCCAGCGACAGAATACGGTTCTGGCGGATATCCCGGATACGCTCAGCCGTAGCCATCAGGCCAACCACGAGAGGTCGTTTGGCTTTGAGGAGCTGTCGGGGAGGGCGCATATTGGGAATAAGCGGGATATTAGCCGCCTTAATACCTCTGTTTGCCAGATAGATAGAGGTTGGTGTCTTAGAGGTTCGGCTGATACCGACAAGAATAACGTCTGCCTCATCCAAAGCCCCAGCGATTTGGCCATCATCGTGCAGCATGGTGTAGTTCATCGCTTCCATGCGCTGGAAGTATTCCTCATCCATCACGTGCTGTCCGCCCACACGCCACGTTTCTGTGACGTTCAGATAGCTATGGAAGACTTGATAGACGGGCTTGAGAACATTCACACAGGGCAGCCCCAAATCCTGACATTGTCGCTCCAACCGGCGCGCATAGGATTGTTCCACAAGCGTGTAGAGGACGATTCCCGGTGCAGATTCAATCTCTTCCAGGACTCTACTCAACTGCTTGTCATGGCGGATCAGTGGATAGACGTGCTCAATGGGCTGAATATTCTCATATTGCGCGGTTGCAGCACGCACAATTGTCATCAAAGTTTCGCCCGTTGAGTCCGAAACCATGTGTAAATGGAAATAGTTAGAGTGGTTACCCAAGGTATCATCCTCAACATTCCTAGGAGACTTGGGAAAACTAGCCAAATCTCGCTGTGCTTTCAAATTAATGCCCGCTGACCCTAAACCGTCAACAATTCCATATTTTGAGAATACTGATTTCGAAACGACTTGGATAAACGGGATTGCACATTGCCCACGCAAAAGATTCACAGCACAGCATACGGGATAAACTGTGATCTGTGGTTATTTTCCAGATTGTAACCTATTGAATCTTTAGAAAAAACAATTTGTTTTCGACTCCTGTTGAGAGTCTTGCTTGTTTTTGATCTGTGACTTTTCCTATTAGGGTTTTCTCAGTTAGGAATTGTGGAATTAAATTGATCCCTGCTATTCACTCACTAATAGAAATAGAAACTTCCAAATAAGAAGATTCTTTTTAAGCAGGCTTGGGAAAAAGAGGCGATTTATGGAATCTCATGAAAGAGCGGTAATGCGCGTTTTGGCAGGCGAGAAACTAGAGCGCCCACCAATCTGGATGATGCGCCAGGCAGGACGGTATTTGCCTGAGTACAGAGCTGTACGAGCTCAAGCACCGAATTTTCTCGACTTCTGCTACAATACCGATCTTGCGACAGAAGTTACTCTCCAACCCATTCGCCGGTATGGCTTTGATGCTGCCATCCTATTTTCTGACATCTTCGTTGTTCCAGATGCGCTTGGCTACCCTGTAAATTTTGAGGAGGGTCGAGGACCAGTTCTCGAACCACTTTCGACAGAACTCGTTGATAAGCTTGATCAAGCCAGGACGATGGAGCATTTGGCTCCTGTTATTGCCACAGTCGAGCGTTTGAGAGCGGAGTTACCGACTGAAACCACCCTTCTGGGCTTCTGCGGAGCCCCGTGGACGGTCGCTTGCTATTCTGTGGCTGGTCATACCACCCAGGACCAGTTTGCCGCTCGTATCGGCTCCTATCAGGATCCTGAGCTTCTGACTGCTTTCATTGATCAGCTGGTTGAAGCTTCGATCACGTACCTGGTGGCTCAGTTTGATGGTGGTGCAGATGCACTGCAGATCTTTGACACCTGGGCAGGTGTTCTGGATGACATCGGTTTTGAGCAGTGGTCTGTTGGTCCGACCCGCAAGATCGTTGATGGTGTGAAAGCTCAGCGTCCAAACGCAAAGATCATCGGTTTCCCGAAAGCATCAGCTGCTCGCTTGAAGCGCTATGTTGAAGCTACTGGTGTTGATGCAGTTGGTCTGGACTGGACTGTTCCGGCAGAAGTGGCGCAGGAAATTCAGAAAATTGTTCCTGTTCAGGGTAATATGGATCCAATGCGCCTTGTTGCCGGTGGACGTGCGCTGGAAACTGGAATAGATCACGCTCTCGAAGTTTTGGGTAATGGTCCGCACATCTTTAACCTTGGTCATGGCGTTGTTCCGCAAACTCCGCCAGAACATGTCGCTGAGATGGTGAAGCGGGTTAAAGGCCTGTAAGCAGACACTGCGAATTAGATAAGGCGCGGATCATGGATGATGCATATTCCTGGGCGAAGTCCCTCCACATAATCTCTGTGATTGCCTGGATGGCGGGATTGTTCTACTTGCCGCGCCTTTTCGTTTATCACACGAACGCTGAAATCGGTTCTGATAAGAGCGAGACCTTCAAGATCATGGAGCGCCGATTGCTTAAGGCGATTATGGCTCCATCCATGATGGCCACCTGGATTTTTGGCTTGTGGCTGGTTTATCTGCTTGATGCTTATTTTGATCTTTGGTTTATGCTGAAGTTTTCACTGGTTATACTGATGACGATATATCACGTGATGCTTTCACGTCATGTCACCAAGTTTGCGCAGGATCAAAATAAGAATAGTGAGCGCTACTTTAGAATTATTAATGAACTACCGACACTATTAATGGTTGCAATTGTGTTCCTAGTGATCTTTAAACCCTAGGTGATCCGAACATTCGAATTTTAATATTGGAAAATTAGGAGAATTAGTGGGCAATAAGCACTTGCCGAATTCAATTCGATTAGTTATTGTCCCCGCAACTTCACGATGTAGCTTATGTGATCGCTGATCTCCTAGCGATTTTCGAAGGTCGATAAATTTCGTATCTAGATGAGCTGCTATTCCCCCCTAACGTTTTGTGTTCGAAAGTTCTTGATCCTTCTAAAGCTAAATCAAGTCCAGAACCCATAGTAAAGACGATCCCTATTGATGCGGGAAATGAAACTCAGAGACCTGAAAACTAAGAGCGCAACTGAACTCCTTGCTTTTGCTGAGGAACATGACGTTGAAAATGCAAGCACCATGCGCAAACAGGAACTTATGTTTGCGATTTTGAAGAGACTTGCAGAGCAAGATATTGAGATCATCGGCGAAGGTGTCGTAGAGGTCCTCCAAGATGGATTTGGATTCCTCCGCTCTCCTGATGCGAACTACTTGCCAGGCCCAGACGATATTTACGTTTCACCTTCACAGATCCGTCGCTTTTCTCTGCGCACCGGTGATACTGTTGAAGGCCAGATCCGTAGTCCTAAAGAAGGTGAGCGTTATTTCGCCCTTCTAAAAGTCAACAAAATCAACTTTGAAGACCCTGAAAAAGCGAGACATAAGGTTCACTTTGATAACCTGACACCGCTTTATCCAGATGAGCGCTTCAATCTTGAAATCGAGAATTCCACCTCCAAGGATATTTCTTCTCGCATTATTGATCTTGTAGCTCCGCTCGGCAAAGGCCAGCGTGCTTTGATCACTGCGCCTCCTCGGACAGGTAAAACAGTATTCCTTCAGAATATTGCGAAATCTATTACCACCAATCATCCTGAATGTTACCTCATCGTTCTGTTGATCGATGAACGTCCGGAAGAAGTAACGGACATGCAACGTACAGTTGATGGTGAAGTTGTATCTTCAACCTTTGATGAGCCAGCTACTCGTCACGTTCAGGTTGCTGAGATGGTTATTGAGAAGGCAAAGCGTTTGACCGAACATGGTCGCGACGTTGTTATCCTTCTGGATTCCATTACTCGCCTTGGCCGTGCTTACAACACCGTTGTTCCTTCCTCCGGTAAGGTTCTGACCGGTGGTGTTGATGCGAACGCCCTGCAGCGCCCTAAGCGCTTCTTCGGTGCTGCGCGTAACATTGAAGAGGGTGGTTCTTTGACCATCATCGCAACGGCGCTGATTGATACCGGTAGCCGTATGGATGAAGTTATCTTCGAAGAATTCAAGGGTACCGGTAACTCCGAAATCATCCTTGATCGTAAGATCTCTGATAAGCGCGTCTTCCCAGCAGTCGATATTCAACGCTCTGGTACTCGTAAGGAAGAACTTCTTGTTCCTGCTGATAAGCTCAAGAAGACTTTCGTTCTGCGCCGTATTCTCAGCCAGATGGGTACTGTTGATGCTGTTGAGTTCCTGCTCGATAAGCTGCGTCAGACCAAGTCCAATGATGACTTCTTCGACTCTATGAATACCTAGGTTTACTGCCTACCGAATTTTTCGGCCCCGCTCGCCAATTCGGTGAGCGGGGCTTTTTTATTTTTTAAGCCAATGTATTTGAATAAAAATGTCTACTGATGAAGCATCTGCAACTTCTGGGAAGGGTACAAAGCCTAACATCTTTTGCAAATGAGGTTGTGTTCTCAGAGAGAGGCATTTGAGTTTTATCTGAGGACTTTGGCAGCAAGATTAGATGAGACATTCATGAATATAGTAGCTTTGGATAAATGTCCGCGGATTGAAACTGATCGACTTGTTTTGCGGAAATGGGAGCCACGGGATTTAGATGGTCTCTATCGCCTAAATACCGATCCCAAGGTGGGAGAGTTTTTCCGCACACTAAACTCTCCGGAAGAAACACCTTTGCTGCTCGAAGTGCATTTGCTCAAACAACAGAAAGATGGCTTCTGCTTTCCTGTGATCGAAGATAGAGCCACAGGAGCTTTTCTCGGGTTCTGCGGGTTTAACGTCCCTCTTTACCAAGAGCCGATGTTTTTTGAGCCATGCATTGAAATGGGCTGGTGTCTTATCCCTGAAGCTTGGGGGAAGGGGATTGTAGTTGAGGCAGCTAACATCTGGCTTAAATTCGGATTTGAAACTCTTCAGTTAGAAGAGATTGTATCTTTTACTGTTGTTCAAAATCATCGATCGCGACGTGTAATGGATAAGCTTGGCATGGTTCATGACCCTGCCGAAGATTTTGACTTTCCTGGTGTTGAAACTGATGATCCGTTATGTCGCCATGCTTTGTACCGGCTTTCCAAAGAACATTATTTTAGGCAATTGAATGATGGAAACTTTAATCGATAAATGCCCACGTGTTGAAACCGAAAGGCTTGTTCTTCGTAGATGGGAAGAGCGTGATCTGGATGGTGTCATTCGCATGAATGGTGACCCGAGAGTGATGGAGTTTTTCCGATCTCTGAATACGCCAGATGAAGCGCGGCAGTTTCTTGATATTATGATGAGGCAGGAAGAAAAGCATGGTTTCTGTTTTCCCGTGGTGGAAGACAAAAAGACTGGTGCCTTTCTCGGTTTTTGTGGGCTCAACGTTCCTGCGTACAGTGGGCCTTTGCCATGTGAGCCCTGTGTTGAGATTGGTTGGCGGCTTATCCCTGAGACATGGGGAAAGGGCATTGCTGTTGAAGCGGCTAGGTTCTGGCTTGGATTCGGATTCGAAACGCTTCAGCTTAATGAAATTGTTGCCATCACGGTCGTGCAAAATCACAAGTCCCGGAGAGTGATGGAGAAGCTTGGCATGACACATGATCCTGCTGAGGACTTTGATTTTCTGAATGTTTCGGTTGACCATCCTTTATGCCGACATGTTTTGTATCGGTTCTCTGCTGATAGGTTCCGCGAGCAAACCAATGGCTGAGATTGCGATTGATCGGTGTCCGCGTATTGAGACTGACCGGCTTATTTTAAGGAAGTGGGAAGAGCGGGATTTGGAGGGGCTTGTTCAGATGAATGCAGACCCGAAGGTGATGGAGTTCTTTCCGGCGGTGATGTCCCGGCAGGACAGTGAGCGGATGTTTGAGCGGCTCATGGCAAAGCAGGTGAAGTATGGGTTTGGTACGCCAGTTGTTGAGGAACGGGCGTCAGGGAGGTTCTTAGGGCTTTGTGGGCTCGGTGTGCCGACCTATCCAGAACCGCTGCCCTTCGACCCGTGTGTGGAGATCGGATGGCGCTTTATACCCGGTGCATGGGGGAGGGGGATTGCTCAGGAAGCCTCGCGGATCTGGCTTAGATTCGGATTCGAAACTCTTCGTTTGGACGAGATTGTAAGTTTCACTTCTGCTATCAATCAGCGTTCTGAGAAAGTTATGCAGAGGCTGGGAATGGTTAGGGATGCTTCGGCAGACTTTGATCACCCTTTGATCGAAGAGGGGCATCCATTGAGGCGGCATGTTTTGTACCGCCTTTCTAAAGAGAAATATTTGGAACAGAAAAATGGTTGAGACATTAATTGATAAGTGCCCACGTATTGAGACCGAGCGTCTCGTGTTGCGGAAGTGGGAAGAGCGGGATCTGGACGGTATGGATGAGATGAACTCAGATCCGCGCGTCATGGAGTTTTTCCCAGATGTGATGTCTCGCGATGAGAGTGCCCATATGCTTGAGCGTATGATGGCTAAACAGGCTGATCTGGGTTTTGCATGTCCTGTTGTTGAGGATCGGGCTTCTGGAAGGTTTCTTGGTTTTTGTGGTTTGAACATTCCGACCTATCCAAAACCACTCCCGTTTGATCCGTGCGTAGAGATTGGTTGGCGGCTTATCACAGATGCATGGGGGAAGGGGATAGCGCAGGAAGCAGCTCGTATCTGGCTTGGATTCGGTTTCGAAACTCTTGAGGTTGATGAGATCGTCAGCTTCACGACGGAGACAAACTTGCGTTCGCAAAAGCTGATGCAACGGCTGGGTATGACGAGGAATCCATCTGATGATTTTAATCATCAAATGTTGGAGGATGACCACCCGTTGGTGCGTCATGTGCTTTACCGATTGACGAAGGATCGTTTTGAAAGCGTATCTAAGAGCTGAACGTAATTGAATGCTCGTGTATGGGTGATCTGTGAATTCTGTGATGTTTCACGTGAATCACCTATGTTTTCAAAAGTATATTTATGAGCGCTGACTCACGTGAAACTGTGAGCCAGCGTTTAACTTATTCGCGGATCAGATCTGCTCTTTCACCTGTTCAGGTGTTGTTGCTGGTAGGGAGCATCCTTTTTCGGAGCAGAGGAAGACAGTGGTTTCATCCGTGTTCCAGGATGAGTTTTCCAACTCCACCGGCTTAGTCACGCCAGCAGGAATGACATCCACATAGAGGGCAGGATCAGCTTGAGAATGTAGAGCCTGCATTATTGGATTCGCGTCCGAACCAGTTCCCAGAACCACAAGCGCTTTCTTGAATCGGGTACGTGCATCAAGTGCTGTAAGCAGTGATGCTGTGCCGAAGATGTTGTTTGGAACATCGGCTGCGAATGCATTCAAGGTTCCATCGGCGACATCACGAGAAGATGCGTCACCTGTCAGGATCCAATGTTCTGAGAAGGCAAAAGCTGCCACGGCGTTGTAGTTTGGTGTTGCCTCATCATAGGCGTGGTAAGGGCGGAGGATGAGATCGTCGGCGTCCTTATCTGTCATGTAGAACGCACCGTTGGAATGGGTGAAGCGCTCTTTCAGAATATTCAGGAACTCTTCTGCCTGTTGCAGGTAGCTCTGCTTTTCGGATGGATTCGGTTCCGATCTGTACAAGGCAAGAGCTGCTCTAGCGGCCCATGCATAGTCAGCGGCAAAACCGACTTCCAGTCGCTGGCCCTGACGCCAGGAATGACTGAGCTTTCCATCAACAAACATATGCTCTGTGATGAAGGCGAAAGCGGCCTTAGCGGAAGTGCGCATAGTTTCACGTGAGGTAAGAGCACTTGCTTTCACCAGCGCACAGATGAGCATGCTGTTCCAGTCGGCCAGCACCTTGTCGTCTTTGTGGGGCGGAATGCGTTTGCTTCTGTGATCCAGCAAGATTGCTCTGCAGGTTGCCAGAGCTTCTTCTTCAGCAGCTTCCAGAAGAGTAGGGGAGTGGCGTCGGTTGAGGATGATGTTGCCTTCCCAGTTTCCATCCGGGGTGACGTCGTAGACATTAGAGAACAGCTCGAAGTGTTCTGCTGGGATGAGGCTCTTCAACTCATCATAGGTCCAGACATAAAACTTGCCTTCGACACCTTCACTGTCTGCATCCATGGAAGATGCAAAGCCACCTTCAGGAAGCTTCATGTCACGCTCAAGCCAATCGACGACTTCCTGGATTCGGATGTGAAACAGTTCATCACCCGTTTCCTGATAGGCCCAGCACAGGTGTTCGATAAACTGTGCGTTGTCGTAGAGCATTTTTTCGAAATGAGGGACCAGCCAAATAGAGTCGACTGCGTAACGAGCCAGGCCACCTCCCACATGATCGTAGATACCACCTTGTGAAATTGCTCGCGTGGTTTTCAAAAACTGCTTACGCATGAAGGTGTTTTTTTGCGCCTTGGCGGTTCTGAAGATAAGCTCCTGAACGGAGGCTTGAGGGAACTTTGGTGCACCCTTCATGCCGCCTTCTTCCTCGTCTTGCATGTTGAAGAGTTGCTTGCCGGCAGCGGTGATCAGGAAGCCAGATAGAGGGGAGGCCTCTGATGGTGGTTTGTTGAGAGCCTGGCTGATGGCTTGCCGGTTCTCTTCAATGGTGTCGCGATCAGCAATGAAGCTTTGTGAAATTGCGGTCAGAATATCCTTGAAGGCAGGAGAGCCGTGCCGCGCTTCATTCGGGAAATAAGTACCACCCCAGAATGGATCACCCTCTGGCGTGAGGAACATGGTCAGCGGCCAGCCACCCTGTTGACCAAGCATATGGAGTGCCTGCATATAGATCTGGTCAATGTCCGGGCGCTCTTCGCGGTCTACCTTGATGTTGACGAAATGCTCATTCATGAGAGCGGCTGTTGCTTCATCCTCAAAACTTTCATGGGCCATGACGTGGCACCAATGGCAAGCGGAGTAGCCAACAGACAGCAGAATTGGCTTGTTTGTTTTTTGCGCTTCTTCCAGTGCTTCCTTACTCCATTCCCACCAGTGGACAGGGTTATTTTGGTGTTGAAGAAGGTAAGGGCTTGAAGCGTTCGTTAAGCGATTTCTGCTCATAAAGAGGTGATCCTGAGTTCAAGGTATTGCTTGGCGTAAAGGCTAGGTTTAACGCAGTTCATACGAGATCATACAGTTAAAGAACCGGACGTGGAATGAATACACAACAGGAAACCATCTACGCAGTTTCTAGCGGCGCACTTCCTTCAGGCGTTGCTGTTATCCGTTTATCAGGTCCACAGTCCGGGCCAATCCTGAGAAAGCTGATTAAGGGTAAATTCCCCGTTTCACGTGAATCATGCCTTAAGAAATTATGGGACCCTGTAGATGGTTCTGTTTTGGATCATGCGCTGATTTTGTGGTTCGAAGGCCCGGGAAGCTTTACTGGCGAGGACACTGTTGAGCTGCATTGTCATGGTGGCCGTGCTGTTGTTGCAGCGGTGCTGCGTGCGCTTTCTACCTTTGAAAAGACACGACCGGCTGAGCAGGGTGAGTTCACACGTCGGGCATTTCACAACAACAAACTCGACCTGACTGAGGTTGAGGGTCTTGCTGATCTGATTGATGCAGAGACCGATGCGCAGCGTCGGCAGGCTCAGCGTCAGATGGATGGGGCGCTTGGTGACCTCTATTCGCAGTGGCGCGAAACACTGATCCGCAGCCGTGCGATGATTGAGGCTGAGCTCGACTTCTCCGATGAAGATGACATTCCAGATTCTGTGGCCGATGAAATCTGGGTGGAGCTGGCGAAGCTTCGGGACCAGATTGTCGCCCACCTTTCTGATGCGCGGAGAGGGGAGCGTCTGCGCTCAGGTCTGCAGGTTGTTCTGCTTGGTCCTCCGAATGCGGGTAAGTCCAGCTTGATGAACAAGTTGGCTCAGCGCGATGTGGCGATCGTGACACCTGAAGCTGGAACAACCCGTGATGTGCTTGAGGTGCATCTGGACCTTGGTGGTTATCCGGTCACGTTGATCGACACTGCAGGTATCCGTGAGAGTGCTGGCATGATTGAGAAAGAGGGCATTCGCCGTGCTCTTGTTCATGCTGAAAAAGCTGATCTCATTCTCTGGACACATGCGCCGAATGTGACTGCTGAGGAGTTGCCGGAGAGTTTGCTGAAGAATGGTGCAGAGATCTGGCGTCTCAATACCAAGAGTGATCTGGGCCCTGATACTGATCATGACTCCTTCGAAACGACAGAAGAGATCAATGTCTCCGTTCGTGAAGAGGGCGGCATGAACGCGCTGCTATCAAGCCTCGAGTCGTTTGCGGAACGAAATATCGGATTGATCGAAAACCCGCTTATCACTCGTGAACGTCATCGTTCTCATCTGACCCAATGTGTGGAAGATCTGAACCACGGTATTCAAGCGGAGGGCTTTCCGATTGAATTGAGAGGTGAAGATTTGAGACGAGCAGCTGATCAGCTGGGGCGTATCACAGGTCGAATCGACGTTGAAGATTTGCTTGATGTCATCTTCCGCGACTTCTGCGTTGGTAAATAAAAGATGTAGAAGTGCCATGTTTCACGTGAAACATTTATTGGGAATCGTGAGTCAGTGGGGAAAAACTGGTGAGTCTCGTGGATAACTAATGCTGCGGCATTGGCGACTCACTGCGCTGTTTTCTTTGACCCAGCGCGTGAGCTGTTGTATCAAGTCTTCAAGAAAATAGGTAGTTGCCCTTCTAGTTCCCCCAAGTTTTATCTGCGGCCTTCATATGGGTCCAGAGGCTCGCAGAGAGTGTGGCTTGTCCTTTCTCTGTTTTTAGATGGGCGAAATGCAGGACCGAAATGTCTGATAATTTTGATCTTGAGTTTGACGTTGTCGTGATTGGCGGCGGCCATGCAGGCTGTGAAGCTGCGGCTGCAGCTGCGCGCATGGGTGCCCATACAGCGCTTATAACTCATCGCTTTGACACCATTGGTGTGATGTCGTGTAACCCAGCTATTGGCGGTTTGGGGAAGGGGCATCTGGTTCGAGAAATCGATGCGCTGGATGGATTGATGGGCCGGGTGGCTGATGCTTCCGGTATTCAATTCCGTATGCTCAATCGCCGCAAAGGGCCAGCTGTGCAAGGGCCGCGCTCTCAGGCTGACCGCAAGCTTTATCGCGAAGCGATGCAGGCTGAGATTAAAGCGATTGATAATCTCGATGTGGTGGAAGGCGAAGCTGACACGCTGATCCGTGAGGGTGATATCCTCAAAGGCGTCGTGCTTGGTGATGGTCGTCGGGTTTCGGCCAAGGCGGTTGTGATCACGACCGGCACGTTCCTGCGTGGTCTGATCCATATCGGCGATAAGCAAATTCCTGCGGGTCGTGACGGTGAAGCGCCAGCGCTTGGTTTGTCTGTATCTTTGGAAGAGATTGGTCTGCGTCTTGGTCGTTTGAAGACAGGCACTCCGGCACGTCTGGATGGGCGCACGATCAATTGGGATATCCTTCAGCAGCAGCCAGGTGATGAAAAGCCTATTCCATTTTCAACACTGACCGACAAAATCCAGATCCGTCAGGTGCCGTGTTACATCACACGTACGACCCCAGAGACGCATCAGATCATTCGCGACAACATCAAGCGGTCAGCGATGTATTCGGGCGAGATTCAGGGCAGGGGTCCTCGGTACTGTCCGTCTATTGAAGATAAGATCGTTCGCTTTGGTGATCGCGATGGTCATCAGATCTTCCTTGAGCCAGAAGGACTGGATGACCCGACGGTCTATCCGAATGGCATTTCGACCTCGCTGCCTGAGGATGTTCAGATCCAGTTTCTGCGCACCATTCCGGGTTTGGAGAAGGTTGAGTACTTCAAACCGGCTTATGCGATTGAGTACGATCACATCGACCCGACTGAACTGACAAACACGCTTGAGGTGAAGAAGCAGAAGGGCCTTTACCTCGCGGGTCAGATTAACGGTACGACCGGTTATGAAGAGGCTGGAGCCCAAGGTCTGTTGGCTGGCTTGAATGCTGCCAGAACGTCTCAGGACGGCGCTGCAGTGACGGTTGGACGTGCTGACGGGTACATTGGCGTGATGGTGGATGATCTCATCACACGGGGCGTTTCTGAGCCGTATCGCATGTTCACATCCCGCGCTGAGTATCGTCTCACACTACGTGCAGACAATGCGGACCAGCGCCTCACACCACTTGGTCTTGAGTGGGGATGTATTGGTGATACGCGTCGAGTCGCCTTCGAAACGAAGATGGAAAAACTGCGGAAAACCAAGGATTTGATGCAGTCCGTCAAAATTACACCCAACGAGGGGCGTAAGCATGGTTTGCCGATCAATCAGGATGGTGTGAAGCGTTCTGTCTTTGATTTGTTGGCCTATCCAAATATCACTCTTGAAGACCTCATTGAGATCTTTGATGAGATGAAAGATGTCGATATCAAATGTGCCGAACAAGTTTCTATAGATGCGATGTATGCCGTCTATCTGGAACGTCAGGCCGCTGATATCGCCGCTTTGAAACGGGATGAGGACTTGGTTATTCCTGAGCGGATTGACTATTCCTCACTGACCGGACTTTCCAACGAGGTGCGCCAGAAGCTTGAAGCTTTGCGCCCTTCAACCATCGGGCAGGCATCGCGCATGGATGGGATTACCCCAGCGGCGCTGACTTTGCTGCTTGCGTATATTCGCCGCTCAGGCAAAAACATTGCTGGTGCTGTTTAGTATGTCATTCGAAAAAAGGGCTGATTACAGCCAGATTACACCTGTCATGCGTATGTATGAGGATGTTTCACGTGAAACGTTTGAACGTCTAAGTATCTATGTAGACCTCGTTCTCAAGTGGCAACCGGCGCAGAATCTGATCGCACCATCTACGATGAATGATATCTGGATGCGGCATGTGGCCGATTCTATTCAGATTCAGCGTAGTTTGCCTGATGCACGTTCCTGGATTGATTTCGGAAGCGGCGCAGGTTTCCCTGGATTAGTGACTGCGATGTTGCAGAGGCAGGAAGGGGAAGAGGGCATTGTGCATATGGTTGAGAGCAACCAGCGCAAAGCAGCTTTCCTTCGGACTGTGGCACGTGAGACTGGCTGTAACGTCAAAGTTCATGCGGGTAGAATCGAAGCCGTTACGAAAGACTGGCAGGCTCCGATTGAGGGTGTTTCGGCGCGTGCACTAGCTTCTTTACAGGTTCTCTGCGGGTTTTCTTCGCAATTTGTACAGCGTGGCGCGACTGCTGTTTTCCACAAAGGTCAAGATTTTCGCCGCGAAATTGAAGAAGCATCTGCCGATTGGTCAATTGATCTGGTAGAAAAAGTAAGTCTAGTAGATCCGCTAAGTCGCGTTTTGGTTCTATCTAAAATTGACCCGAAAACCGCTAACTAGGGTGCTGTCGGATGAGCTTACTGCCGCAATCTCCACGTGTATTGACTATCGCCAACCAGAAGGGTGGCGTAGGCAAGACGACAACAGCCATTAATCTTGGCACAGCGCTTGCCGCAATTGGCGAACGCGTCCTGATTATTGACCTGGATCCGCAAGGCAATGCGTCGACAGGGTTAGGGATTGATCGCGTCGATCGTGAATATTCTACCTATGATGTTTTGAGCGGAGATTCGACGCTAGAGCAAACTGTTCTGGAAACTGCTGTTCCGCGTTTATGGATTGCTCCATCAACGATGGATTTGCTGGGTGTTGAGTTGGAGATTTCTTCTGCACCTGACCGGACGTTCCGATTACGGAATGCAATTTCAGGTATGGCGCAGGCAGCTGAGATGGGTAGGGCACAAGGGTATTCATATATTCTAGTGGACTGTCCGCCGTCGTTAAACCTCTTGACTATCAATGCCTTATCGGCATCTCATAGCATTCTTGTACCGTTGCAGTGCGAGTTTTTTGCTCTGGAAGGTCTAAGCCAGCTGCTTAGCACCGTTGAGCAGGTGAAGCAGTCTCTCAATTCAGAGCTGAGCATTCATGGCATTGTGTTGACCATGTATGACAGCCGTAACAATCTCTCCAGTCAGGTTGTACAGGATGTGCGTGAGACGATGGGTGATGCAGTCTATGAGACTGTGATTCCGCGGAACGTACGTGTTTCCGAGGCTCCATCTTATGGCAAGCCTGCTTTGCTTTATGATTTGAAGTGTTCCGGTTCGCAGGCATATTTACGACTCGCTTCCGAAATTATTCAGCGAGAGCGTGACATGCGGATGGCGGCTGCCTGATCTGGTTGCCGCTTCTACTTTAAAGAGATTTGTTATTTGACCCGCAGAGTGTGCGGGAAGGGGCTACCGACTCCCGAGCTCCTAGAATGTAGATAGGTGGAATTGAAATGGCGAAAACTGAGGAAGCAGGGCGTACCAATAAGCGACTAGGGCGCGGCCTTGCAACGCTGTTGGGTGACGTAAACTCAGAGCCAGCTGTCTCCACTCCAGAACGTAACCGTGATGTGCGGAAAGTGCCGATTGAGTACCTTCAGCCCAACCCACGTAACCCACGAAAATCATTTGTAGAAGATGATCTGAACAACCTGACCGAATCCGTTCGTCAGAAGGGGATTGTACAGCCAATTCTGGTGCGTCCTCGTCCGAATAAGCCGGGTCATTTCGAGATCATTGCTGGTGAGCGTCGTTGGCGTGCAGCTCAAAAGGCTGGTTTGCATGATGCGCCTGTTGTCATCCGTGAGGTGACTGATCAGGAAGCGCTGGAACTTGCGATTATCGAAAATGTTCAGCGTGCAGACCTGAACCCGATTGAAGAAGCGTTGGGTTATGACCAGCTGATCGAAGAATTTTCTTACAGTCAGGTTGAGCTCTCCAAGGTTATCGGTAAGAGCCGGAGCCATGTGGCCAACACACTGCGTTTGCTGAAACTGCCAAACTCTGTGAAGGACTATCTTGCAGAAGGGCTTCTCACTGCTGGGCATGCACGTGCATTGATCACTGCAGAAGATCCTGCGGCTTTGGCTGAGCTGATCGTGGAGAAGGGGCTTACAGTTCGTGATGCAGAGCGTCTGGCTCAGAACCCGGATTTGTTCCAGAAGAAAGAAGCTGCTCCGAAGCCTGAAAAGGATGCGGATACACGCGCTTTAGAGAAACGACTGGCTGATGGCCTGGGTCTTAAGGTGGCTATTGCTCACAAGACTGATAAGGGTACTGGTGAGCTTAAGATCAAGTACAAGAATGTAGAACAACTGGACGAAGTCTGCCGCTTGCTGGGCATTCAGAACTGATTGTTTCTGCTATCGGAATTTTAGAAAAGGCCGCGTCTCTTAACTGAGGCGCGGCCTTTTTAGATTCGGAAAAGAAATGATTTTCTTAGTTGGAATTTAGCCTACGACTGGAAGCAGTTTTTCAATGCGTGCACTGACTTCTGCTCTCTTCTTCTCAGCCATATTGCGACGGCCGAACATCAAACCCAGGCAAATGAAGTACCAACGGAAAACCCAATAAGCCAAGAGGATTAGTGCGGGGAGGCCTATGATCAGATTTATGATGGATCCCAGTACCGAGTAGTTCTGCATGAGGTAGCCGATTAAGACACCAAAGCTGAGCAATGGCGGGAAAATCCAGGCCCACAATGATGCTGCTCCAAAAAGCGACAATTGGGGGCGAAGGAGCGCGAAGTTGATTGCCCAAAGTTCATGTTGAGCGAACTTCAGCCTGATCCAATGGATGAGTGAGTGAGACATAGGAGTGCCTGTGACTTCGCTTTGCGCGAATATTGTTGTTGTTTTGTGAGGAAGGTGGCGACCCACCTTCCGCGTGTTTATCGTCGTCTGTTTGAGGCTTTAGCTACCTGAGCAATTGCCAAAAGGGTATGAGACACAATCGCAGTTGAGAGATTGGCGTTGAAGCGGGCCTCTTTGACAGCATCGTTGAGACGGGTCAGAGCGCGTTCCAGAAAGTCCTCATTCCAGATCTCAACTTGTCTGACAATCTTCGAGCGACGCTTCCAGAAGATTGGAGGACGCACGCCGGCAATAACATCTTCTACAGCAATGCGTTGATTGGCTTTTAAGCGGCACAGGTGAAGCATTTGGAAATGTCTGAGGGCTTGAGAGGCTATCACGCCAACGTCCGTCCCTGAGGCTGAGAGGCGCTCCAGGCCGTGGTCCAATGTGATCGTGTCACCCAAAGCTGCAGCATCGATTAGTTCATCCATGGCGAATGCTGAAGCATCGCCAATGATCTCTTCGACATGATGCACCTCAATGCGATTGTCATTCATCGCGTAGAGGCACAATTTCTTGAGTTCTCCGCGGCTTGCAATGCGGTCAGCGCCAAGCAGAGTGTGAAGCGCCATACGGGCTTCTTTGCTGATTTGCAGGTTTGCTGACTGGGTTTCTTCATCAATCAGACGATCTACATCGCGTGCCGTATCTGCAAAGCAGGGGATGGCGACAGCGGTTTTGCTGGCTTCAATCTTCTTGCGCAGGCCTGCTGTCTTCTTCAGGTCTCCGGCCTCAATCACGATGAAGGCAGAAAAGTCGTTGTTTTTGAGAAGCGGTTCGACGGCTGGCAGCACGCTCTTGGTGCCGTTTTCGCGGACCCAGATTGTGCGACGGCCACCAAAGAGGGGAATAGTCAGGGCCTCATCGATCAATCTGCTCGGGTCTGCAGCGATGTCAGCAGCGTCCAGTTTGACTTGGGAGAATGGGTCATCATTCTCGGAGGCTGCTTTGGAGATGAGTGCTTGCGCTCGTTCATTCACCAACCCGGTGTCTGGCCCATAAACAAGAATGAGGTTTACGGAGTCTGGCGGGTTGGCGATGTACCGGTCAATTTCAGCAGCTTTGAGGGCTACCATAGTGGTCCTATTCTACAGGCTCTACAGGATGAGTTGCAAAGAAGCTTGCTATGCGGGTGTTGATGTCAGCTGCGACAACCTTGGTAGCACGGTCTTCTGCATCTCGTTCTGCTCTCAGGTTTGCAAAGCGCTGACTGGAAAAGTCAAAGGATGCAGAGGCAAAGGAGCGGCCAGTGTAGAGCGTACGATCTGTCTGAATATCTGCCAGAACGAAGCTGGTGTTGACGGTGATGTTGTAAGCGGTTGGCACATCGGCCAGCTGCTCAACGCCCACTTCAGCACGGCGCTTGTCTGTCAGGATTTCCAAACGATACTTTGGCGGCAGAGCATCACCACCACGGGTGAACGCGAAAATCAGCTGATTGCGCAGGACCTGATTGATACGCTTGATAGACCCTGAATCCCCATAGCTTGGGAACTTCATGGAAATTGCCGCCATTTGAGCCTGGACGGTCTGGGTCTGCTCCGAGCCATCGCCTAACAGCGTTGGGCTAACGCCATAGAGCGGACGGAACTGGCAGCCAGAAAGAAGAAGGGCACCCGCAACAATTGTTGCCCCGCCGAGTAGAACCCGGCGGGAAGGGCGACCTGATTTAGCAGGGCGATCAAACAACGACATTTACAATCCTCTGAGGTACCACGATGATTTTACGTGGGGCCTTGCCATCCAGAGCTTTCTGAACAGCCTCATGTGCCAGAGTAGCTTCTTCTACCTGCTCTTTGGAAGAGTCTCTTGCTACAGAAAGCTCACCTTTTTTCTTCCCATTGATTTGAATCGGAAGCGTAATGGTGTTTTCTACCAGCAGATCCTCTTGGATAACTGGCCAGTTTGATGTGGATACCAGTCCTTCATTGCCGAGCATGGACCAGCATTCCTCAGAAAGGTGAGGTGTGATTGGTTCCATGAGTTGCAGGAGGAAGCCAGTTGCTTCGCGCAGAGCATATGCCATATCCGGTTTGGACAGGTCTGATTGAAGCGCCTTGCTGATCGCGTTGGTGAACTCATAAAGACGGGCAACAGCACGGTTGAAGCCAAGGCCATCAAAGTCTTTTGTGATGGCGGCCAGAGTTTTATGAGAAGCACGGCGCAGGGCTGTTGCTTCATCACTGAATTCAGCAGGTTTTGCGATGTTTGCTTCGGTCTTTTCAGAGACTTCACCAATGATACGCCATACGCGCTGTACGTGGCGCCATGCACCGATTACGCCATCTTCAGTCCAGATGATGTCGCGCTCTGGCGGGCTGTCAGACAGAACGAAGAGGCGTGCTGTATCAGCGCCGTAGGTATCGATGATGTCGGTTGGGTCAACAACGTTCTTCTTCGACTTGGACATCTTCTCGATGGAACCAATGGTGACAGGTGCGCCGGTTTCTGCGTGAACCGCTTTTCTGTCGCCTTCGGTGTTGATGATGTTGATTTCAGCCGGAGTTACCCATTTTCCATCGACATCTTTGTAGGTCTCATGGTTCACCATGCCTTGTGTGAAGAGGCCTTTGAATGGCTCTTTTACATCCAGATGCTTGGTGATCTGCATGGCGCGTGCAAAGAAGCGGGAGTAGAGCAGGTGCAGGATCGCGTGCTCGATGCCACCGATGTACTGATCTACCGGCAACCATTCGCTGGCAGCCTTTGGATCTGTCGGGTTGCTGTTCTTCGGATCGGTGAAGCGTGCGAAGTACCAGGAGGAATCTACGAAGGTGTCCATGGTATCGGTTTCACGCTGAGCATCCTTGCCACAGCATGGGCATTTCACATTGCGCCATGTTGGATGACGATCCAGCGGGTTGCCCGGACGGTCGAAAGTGACATCTTCCGGCAGAACGATTGGCAGGCTTTCTTTTGGCGCTGGCTGAACACCACAGTCATCACAGTGGATGACAGGGATCGGACAACCCCAGTAGCGCTGCCGGGAGATACCCCAGTCGCGCAGACGATAGTTGGTCTCGCGGTGCGCCTGTTGCTTACCTTTGGCTTCTTGCGCTTCCAGCTTGTCAGAAACAGCATTCTTCGCATCCTCGATGGACATGCCGTCCATGAACTCGGAATTAAAGATAGAGCCTTCGCCGGTGTAAGCTTCGGTGCCAACGTCAAATGTGGCCGGGTCTTCACCTTCTGGCAGCACAACTGCTTTGACTGGCAGCTTGTACTTGTGAGCGAAGTCCAGATCGCGCTGGTCGTGTGCAGGACATGCGAAGATCGCGCCTGTGCCGTAATCCATCAGGATGAAGTTTGCCACATAGACTGGCAGTTCCCAGGATGGGTTCAACGGGTGTTTGACGCGCAGGCCAGTGTCAAAGCCAAGCTTTTCTGCGGTTTCAATTGCTTCAGCTGTCGTGCCGATACGGCGACATTCAGCAATGAACTCCTGCAGTTCTGCGTTGTCTTCAGCCAGTTTCTGCGTGATCGGATGATCTGGTGACAGGCCCATGAAGGACGCGCCGTACAGCGTGTCTGGACGGGTCGTGAAGATCTCCAGAGTCTCATCACCGGTTGGAGCGGTTTGCGTGAACTCGAAATTGACTTTCAGACCAACAGATTTGCCGATCCAGTTCTTCTGCATGAGACGAACTTTTTCAGGCCATTCGGTCAGAGTGTCGATTGCCTCCAACAGCTCTTCGGAATGATCAGAGATCTTGAAGAACCACTGGGTCAGGTCTTTCTGCTCAACTTCTGCGCCAGAGCGCCAGCCTTTGCCGTCGATCACCTGTTCGTTTGCCAGAACGGTCATATCGACCGGATCCCAGTTTACCTTCGCGTTTTTGCGGTAAACCAAGCCAGCTTCCAGGAAGTCCAGGAACAGGGCCTGCTGCTGTGCGTAATAACTTTCATCGCAGGTTGCGAATTCACGGCTCCAGTCAAAAGACAGGCCGATTGTTTTCAGCTGACCGCGCATTGCAGCAATGTTGTCGTAGGTCCAGCCCTTTGGGTGTACCTTCTTTTCAGCTGCCGCGTTTTCCGCAGGCATACCGAATGCATCCCAACCCATCGGGTGCAAAACATTGTAGCCGCGTGCGCGCTTAAAGCGTGCAACCACGTCACCCATGGAGTAGTTGCGCACGTGCCCCATGTGTAGACGACCGGATGGGTAAGGGAACATCTCTAGTACGTAGTATTTTTCGCGCGGATCATCGTTGTCCGTCTCGAAGACGTTCTTTTCGTCCCATACTTTTTGCCAGCGCGCTTCCGTTGCGCGTGCATTATACCTATCCGTAGCCATTTATTCCGCCGTGTGTTTGATTTTTGCCCTGATCAAGCAAATTAGGTTTGCTCGGACTGTCACCAGAAATTGCCAGCTTGGTCAAGCGGTAGACAGAGGAAAAACCAAGAAGATTTGTCAGAAATTTCTCAATGAAGTGCAACTACTCTTGCATTTAGACCTTAGGGAGCGCATTTCATGTCTCCAATATGGATTTTTCGCTGGAGTTAGGAATGAGTGACGCTGCTGCACTTCGCCTTAAAGAGGTTAAGGAAAACATCGGAAAAGCTGAGACGGATGTTGAACGTCCGAACGGCTCTGTAACGTTGATTGCAGTCTCAAAAACATTCGAAGCTTCAGATATTAAGCCGGTTTTAGAAGCTGGACAGCGTGTGTTTGGTGAAAACCGGGTTCAGGAAGCGATGGGCAAATGGCCTGGGCTTCGTGAGGAGTTTGAAGGTGTTGAGTTGCATCTGATCGGCCCGCTTCAGTCTAACAAAGCGAAAGAAGCTATTCAGACCTTTGACGTGATCCACACTGTGGACCGTGACAAGATTGCAAAAGCGCTGAAAGTTGAGATGGATAAGCAAGGCAAGGCGCCAAAGCTGTTCATTCAGGTTAATACCGGGGAAGAAGACCAGAAGGCTGGTATTCCTCCAAAGGACGCGGATGCGTTTATAGCGAAGTGCCGTGATGAATATGGGCTGGAGATTGAAGGCCTGATGTGCATTCCGCCAGTTGACGAAGCGCCGGGCATGCATTTCGCGTTGCTTGAGAAAATCGCAAAGCGGAACGGTCTGGAAAAGCTCTCCATGGGAATGTCCTCTGATTATCCGATTGCTGTGCAACACGGTGCAACGCACGTTCGCGTTGGTTCAGCTGTGTTCGGTGCGCGCGATTATTCGCAGTAAGCATCACTGAAAATGTTGAGTTTTGAACGGGCGAGGGATTTCTCGCCCGTTTTTTGTTTGTATTAAAGTAGTTGATCGCTCAGCCATTGGACTGTGGTGGAGACCACGAGATCGTTGTTTTGTGGGCTGATGATGTCGCCTGCGATGACGTGGTTGTTGTCGTCACCTGAGCTTTCGATAAGCAGACGCTGTTTTGGTGCGCCCCATTTGTCATAGGCGACATTGGTGAGTGCTGCGTCGATGGTTTCATCCTTTTCACTGTAGATGAACAGGGCAGGTACGCTTGCTTTTGCCGGGTCTTGTTCCTGCAAAACTGAGATTGTGGTTGCCATTGGGAGGAGGGCTACACTTGGGTAGCTGATGGTCCAGCCCATTTGCTCTTCTTTAGATGGTGCCTTGGAAGATGAGCGGGTTTTGCCAATGATCAGAGGGACATAGTGTCTTGCGAACGGCATATCGAGCAAGAACCCGCCTGCTGCTTTGACACCGAAGTTTGGTGAGACAAACACCATCGCGGCCACATCATCTTTCAGCGGGTGGTCCTGCATGGCGAGCCAAGCTGCAAGTGAGCCACCGGTTGAGGTGGACATGATGATTGTCTTCTCACCAATACGCCGGCCAATTTCGACCGCTTCAGCGAGGTCGTTGACCCAGTCGTTCAATGAGGCTTCTGCCATCGCTTCACCCGAGCGGCCATGGCCAGTCAGGCGGGTGAAGAAAAGATTGGCGCCCATCTCACTGGCAACGCGGTCCGGTACAGGGCGGATCTCGTGTTTACTGGCGGAAAAGCCGTGAACGTAAATGATTGAAAGAGGTGTTTTGCTGTTCTTCTCACCATTGAACCAGATGATCTCTTTGGCAGTGTCAGAACGAATATCCTGAAACTTGGCCTCACTCTCTGAAAGATACACTTCGAGATCATCACCCATAATTTCGGGTTTGAAGGTGATCTCTGTATCGCGTGGTTCTCTTGGGCCTGTCATGAAGGCAATTGTGCCTCCTACGAGTAAAATCAGTACTACAAAAATAAAATATCGAAAGAGCATATGGGGTGCCTTTGTTCCTTAGCGGCACCAGCTTATTCCAGCTTGGGTTGAAATATCAAATCAGAGCATCAGGAAGGTTTATTGAGAGTAGACAGTGGGTACGCCTCTGGACCCAAGCCACTCGATGATACCGTTGGAGACGAGGAGGTTGTTTTCCGGATTGATGATGTCGCCTGCTATGACGTGATGGTTGCCTGCGGACTCGGTTATGAGGAGGCGGTGCTTTGGTGCACCCCAGTTTTCGAAGAACTTCGCTGTGGTGTGCTCATCTGAGGTTTCGTCGCGGATATCGTAGATGAACATGGTTGGGATGCTTGCGTTTGCTGCATCCAGGCTGCCAACGAGTTTGACGGTTTCAGCAAGAGGAAGCAGGGCGGTTGCCGGATAGGCGTTGGTCCAGGCGTAGATCTCCTCAAAGTTGGCATTCGGATCAGCAACCCGATAACGGCCCACGATGATTGGGGTATAGTACTCTGCAAGCGGATATGTGAGCAGGGAGGTTCCTGCAGCGGCCAGTTCAAAAACGGGAGAGATGAGGACGATTGCTTCTATGTCCTCCTTTAGAGAATGATCAGTCAGATCCATCCATGCTGTCAAAGAACCTCCAAATGACGTGCTGATAACGATGACTTTGTTGCCGATGGCTTTCCCGATTGTGAGCGCTTCTGCCAAAGCATTGAAGTAGTCATCGACATTCGGTTCTCCCATAGCAGCAGGTGTACGGGCGTGACCGGGAAGCCGTGTGTAATAGAGGTTGGCCTGAATGGAGCTGGCGACGAGATCGGGAACGGGTCTGATTTCATCTTTACTGGCAGAAAAGCCGTGCATGTAGACGACGGAAAATTCGGTTTTGGCTTTGGTGTCGGGGTTTTGCCAGATGATTTGCTTTTCGAGACCGGGCTTAATGTCTGTAAAGCGGCTTTCTACCCGTGCGATGTATTCTTCGGGGTCTTCGCCAATGTCGCTTGGGTTGAATGTGATAGAGGGAGACACATAGGTGTTGGCCCAGTAGAGCAGGAAGCCGATGATCAGCACAATAAGAGACAGCAAAAACAGATAGTTCTTTCGGAAGAGCATCGTTAAATCGCCTCTTTTTTTGCTGATAGTGAGTCAGCTTGGCAGGAAACCTAGTGCATCTTTGAGTTTTCCTTTTTATCCAAGCTTATACAATCTCCAACAAATGGCGGTTTTGCTTGACTCGGCACCTGTATTCTCGTAGATACCCGACCTAACTCCTTCTATGTGAAGACCGGAGCCACTGACTGGGACCCGAAAAGGTGTAAAGAGATCCCAGAAGTCAACACCCGACAGCGCGTTGCGCCCTCGGGTGATTTTTTGCTATGTGCAATCGATTTGCCGTGGCAATTTTGGCTTGGTGACACCAAATTCACTAGGAACGAGTGTACGGCACCAGTTGGTTTTCTTCAGGTGTTTGTGCAGAAACGAGATTTTAAAGGAACGACATGTTCGATAATCTGTCAGATCGCCTAGGCGGCATTCTAGATAAGCTCACAAAACGCGGTGCGCTTTCTGAATCCGATGTTAATGAAGCGCTGCGCGAAGTTCGCCGCGCGCTCATTGAGGCTGATGTGGCGCTGCCGATCGTGCGTTCTTTTGTCGACAAGGTGAAACACCGCGCTGTTGGCGCAGAGGTTGTTAAGTCCATTAAGCCGGGTCAGATGGTCGTTAAGATCGTGCATGACCAGCTTATTGAGATGCTCGGTGAGGAATCTCATCCGATCGACCTGAATGCGCCGGCTCCGGTTTGCATTATGATGGTTGGTCTGCAGGGTGCAGGTAAAACCACCGCAACCGGCAAGATTGCACGTCGCCTGACACAGCGCGATAAGCGCAAAGTTTTGATGGCTTCTCTTGATACGCGCCGTCCGGCAGCGCAGGAGCAGCTGAAAGTTCTGGGTGAGCAGAACGAGATTGACACGCTTCCTATCATTGAAGGGCAGCAGCCAGTTGATATCGCAAAGCGTGCGCTGAATGCAGCGAAGCTTGGCGGTTATGACGTGGTCATGCTCGATACAGCGGGTCGTGGTCACATTGACGAGCCTCTCATGATTGAGATGGAGCAGATCAAAGCTGCGTCCAACCCGCATGAAGTTCTGCTTGTTGCCGATGCACTGACCGGTCAGGACGCCGTTAATCTGGCGAAGAGCTTTGATGAGCGTTGCGCGATCACAGGTATCATGCTCACCCGTATGGATGGTGACGGTCGTGGTGGTGCGGCGCTTTCCATGCGTGCTGTTACCGGCAAGCCGATCAAGCTGATTGGTACCGGTGAAAAATCTGATGAGCTCGAAGATTTCCATCCAAAGCGTATTGCTGATCGCATCCTTGGAATGGGCGATATTGTTTCGCTCGTTGAAAAGGCTGCTGAAGCGATTGATGCGGAAAAAGCCGCAGAGATGGCTCGGAAGATGCAGAAGGGTCACTTTGACCTGAACGATCTTTCTGAACAGCTGAAGCAGATGGAAAAGATGGGCGGAATGTCCGGCATGATGGGCATGCTTCCGGGTGTTGGCAAAATGAAGAAGCAGCTTGCTTCCGCCAACCTTGATGAGAACATGTTCAAACGCCAGATGGCGATCATCTCCTCTATGACCAAGAAAGAGCGTGCCAAGCCTGAACTGCTTAAAGCAAGCCGTAAGAAGCGTATTGCTGCAGGTTCTGGTGTGCAGGTCGCTGAAGTTAATAAGCTTTTGAAAATGCACCGCCAGATGGCCGATATGATGAAGGCCATGGGTAAGGGCAAAGGCAAGGGCATGCTCGGCAAGATGATGGGCGCTATGGGTGGCGGTATGCCAGGCATGGGCGGCGGAATGCCGAACATCGACCCTAAAGCGCTTGAGCAGATGGCTAAATCCGGTCAGCTGCCGGGCGGCATGGAAATGCCTAAAGGATTACCGGGTGGTGGGCTTCCCGGGGGATTGCCAGGAGCTGGCGGCCCTAAATTGCCCGGTCTTGGTGGAGCATCTGGTTTGCCAGGGCTCGGCAAGGGGAAAAAGTAATTGAGCGAGATCGACAAAACTGAAGAAGCCAAGGCGATCCTTGGTGGACTTCGCTCCAGCATCGACAACATTGACGCTGCTCTGGTGCATATGTTGGCTGAACGATTTCGTTGCACACAGGCTGTTGGGGAGCTGAAAGCTACCCATGGTCTTCCACCGGCTGACCCGGCCCGTGAAAAACTTCAGATTGAGCGTCTGCGCCGCCTCGCGGCCGAGGCCAATCTTGATCCTGACTTTGCTGAAAAGTTCCTGAACTTCATCGTGAAGGAAGTCATTCGGCATCATGAAGCTATTGCTGCTGAACACAGCACAGACTGAATACCTAGGAGTAAATAAACAATGGCTACTAAAATTCGCCTCGCACGCGGTGGCACTAAAAAGCGTCCTTTCTACCGTATCGTAATTGCAGACGTTCGCTCCCCACGCGACGGTCGTTTCATCGAAATCGTTGGTCGTTACAACCCAATGCTTCCTAAAGATGCAGACAACCGCGTTGAGCTGAACGAAGAACGCATCAAGCATTGGCTTGGTCACGGCGCACAGCCATCCGACCGCGTACTGCGTTTCCTGGATGCAGCTGGCCTGATGAAGCGTGAGCCACGCAACAACCCAATCAAAGCGAAACTCGGCAAGAAAGCTCAAGAGCGTCTTGACGAGAAGCTGGCTGCAGAAGCTGAAGCAAAAGCTGCAGCTGAAGAAGCTGCTGCTGAAGCACCAGCTTCCGAATAATATAAGCATACCCGATCTGAGAAGGAGACGCCGGCAATGGCAAACAAGCCTGAAGACCGCATTCTAATGGCTCAGATCGGGGCTGCTCACGGCATACGTGGAGAAGTGCGGGTCAAACCATTTGGTGATGACCCGCTTTCTTTTGGCGATTACGGTAAGCTCGAAAGTGCTGACGGTAGCCGCAAATTTAAAGTTAAGAAGGCTCGCATTCAAAAAACTGTGGTGGTTACCAAGTTTGAAGGCGTGAATACCCGCAATGAAGCAGAAGTCCTCAATGGGATGAAGCTTTATATTGCTCGCGAAAAACTGCCTGAAACAGAAGACGAAGACGAGTTCTATCACACTGATCTCATTGGCCTGAAAGCCATTGATGAGAAGGGTGAGGCAATTGGAACTGTGTTGGCTCTTTTGAATTTTGGCGCAGGTGATTTGATTGAAGTTGCCCCGAAAAGCGGCAATTCTCTTATGTTCCCATTCACAAAAGCTGTTGTTCCTACCATTGATCTCAAAGAGGGATATGTGGAGGTTCATGCTCCTGAAGGCTTTTATGATGAAGGTGAAAAAGAACCTGAAGATGGCTCCAAGCCGGAAGCAGACTGATTTTTCACATGACCAGATGCAGACATTGCTGAGATCATCAGCGTGATTTTTGCAGTTTGTGCATCAAAATACATTCCAGAGACTGACCTTACTTAAGCAACGGGTATCCTATGGCCTTTCGTGCATCCATCTTGACGCTGTACCCTGAGATGTTTCCGGGAAATCTGGCAATGAGCATGTCTGGACGCGCGTTGGAGCGCGGGGATTGGTCTCTTACAGCGAACAACATTCGCGATTACGCGACTGATAAGCATCGCTCTGTTGATGATACGCCTGCTGGCGGTGGTGCTGGCATGGTTCTGCGTCCTGATATTCTTGGCAAAGCAATTGATGATGTGACTGAGGATGAAGATACACGTCCACGGTTGCTCATGAGCCCGCGCGGTAAGCCATTTACGCAGGCAAAGGCTCGTGAACTGGCTGATGGATCGGGTGTGATCATCGTCTGCGGTCGTTTTGAAGGTGTTGATGAGCGCGTCATAGAAGGGCGCCAGCTCGAGGAAGTGTCTATTGGCGACTACATTCTCTCAGGAGGAGAAGTTGCTGCTCATGTGGTTTTGGATAGTATTGTTCGCCTTCTTCCCGGTGTTATGGGAAATAAAGAGAGCGGTGAATCTGAAAGCTTTGAGAATGGCTTACTTGAACACCCACATTATACGCGGCCTGTAGAATTTGAAGGGCAGGAAGTCCCATCTATTCTTAAAAGTGGTAATCATAAACTGATTGATCAGTGGCGCCTTGAGATGTCTGAAAAGATTACTCAAGAAAGACGACCAGATCTTTGGAAGGATTACCTAGAAAATAGCCGTGGATAGCGGGTTTTCTACACTTTTTTCATGACAAACCTACAAAAATCGGCTAAACCCGCGCCGACTGGAGTGGATTCTGTCTGGCGTTTGCCGCTAGGGTCCTAGTTCCACTTCACTTCCCGGCATAATGCCAAGGTTTGGTGAACACGTCCCGGTGGCTCGACCACTGAGGGACGCTCTGACCAATATTTAAAATGGAAGAAACTGCCATGAATATCATTGAGCAGCTCGACGCCGAAGAAATGGCTCGCATCGAAGAGAAGCGTACGCTTCCTGAGTTCTCTCCAGGTGATACCGTACGTGTTCTCGTACGCGTTACCGAAGGTACTCGTACTCGTGTGCAGGCCTACGAAGGCGTATGCATCGCACGCTCCGGCGGCGGCATCAACGAAAGCTTCACCGTTCGTAAGATTTCTTACGGCGAAGGTGTAGAGCGTGTATTCCCAGTATTCAGCCCAATGCTCGAAGGTCTGGAAATCATTCGCCGCGGTAAAGTCCGTCGTGCGAAACTTTACTACCTGCGTGAGCGTCGCGGTAAGTCCGCACGTATCGTTGAAGCTACCAACGTACGCGCAAAGCGCCTTAACGAAGAAGCTCGTGCGGCTGCTAATGCTGCGAAAGCTGCAAAAGCTGCTGAAAAGGCTGCTGAAGCTAAAGGTTCTGCAGAGTAAGATTTACTCTTCGGCCTCTATGGTTTCTAAAACCCCGCTGAGAAATCAGCGGGGTTTTTTGTGTTCATGGTCAGGCTTTCTACAGGTTCTGCGGTTTGGTTAGCTTCAGGCATCGCAGCTCTCTCGGTGTCATCCCTGCTTTTGAGCTGGGATCCAGAACCGATTGCTTTTTCACCAACGCGTTTGGCCAATCTCTAACACTTGGGGGTATGGGTCCCGGGTCTTCGCCCGGGATGACATTGATGGGTGGGGCAAAGGCTGTCTCAAAAAACTTATTCCCCTTCTGAAATCCTCCCATATTCTGAACCTATGCCTACGTAACGGGCTGCTGGCGGAGCGACCGTCAGTTTGTCGTAGGTTGGGTTGGGCTGTTGGGAGACGTAACGCACCTTTCAGCGGTCCGGTGAACCGAACTTCAAACGTGACCGCATGGTTTGAGGGGAAGGGCCCAGGACTATAGGGTATCACGCGGCGACGGATACAAGAGCACCGGCAGTAAGACCTGCTTTTGCAGATGTGTTTGTCAAAGACGGAGGAACTGTTTGGGCATGGAAACGTGTCTGGATAAGCCACTTTCTTTCCGGGAAACCGGCTATCGTGCCTTATAGGCAAAAGAGGCGACGTAGTTCATTAAAAGAAAGCCCGGGCAAGGCGTGTAGCTGATGCCGAAGAAACATTATTTAATAAGTAGCGCAGGTATTGCCTGCCGCCTTGCTCATCCCGACTTCCGGGAACTCTGGTTCAACACTGCATGAGAGGTCATGTGGTGATGTTGGTGTTTGCAGAGTAAATGTGACAGGCTCTGGTGCGCATCCTTTGCGCAAGTTTTCAGGGGGATATTCCTGGGAGCTGTCAGAATACAATTAATCCAAGTGGGTTAGGTTAGCACTGAAAGATGCATTGAGTAGGGAGCTTGAAGGCAAATGGTGATCGCATTCATCATCATTTTCATCGTGTTACTCGGTATCTATGCCGTGTTTGTAGAGCCTTGGCTGCCTCCTAAAATTACCCGGCATAAAGTTGTTGTTTCTCCAGAAGCTCTTGGCCAAAAACCTCTGCAGATTGTTGTTATGACTGATCTGCATGCGTGCTGGCCGTGGATGCGCCCTGAGCGGATAGCCCGCATCGTAGAGCGCGTGAACAGTCTGGAGCCTGATCTTATTGCGCTTTTAGGCGACTACCACACAGCCATGCACCCGCCGTTTGCAAAGCCGTTAGCTTCTGCCGCCGCTTGGGCGCAACCTATGCAGCATTTGAAGGCGCCTCTGGGCGTTTTTGGTGTTTTGGGTAACCATGATTGGCTTGAAGGTGGTGAGGACGCCAGAGAGGCATTGGAAGCTTCTGGAGTAACTGTTCTTGAGAACAGAGCTCAGCGTGTATCTACACGAGGCAACTCTCATGTCTGGCTCTTGGGACTGGATGATCAGTATGGTGAGGCCTGCCAGTTGCACGGGACGGGACGCCGGGATGATCTTGAGGTGGCCTTAAGTCAGGTTGAAGATGACAGTGCCCCGCGGATTTTGCTTGCCCATGAGCCGGACATCTTCCTGGACGCCAAGAAATCCGTAGATTTGACCCTAAGCGGGCATACTCATGGTGGGCAGGTTCGTTTGCCGTTTATTGGTGCACTGACAATACCATCGCGGCTTGACCGGAAGTATGCGAAGGGCGCTTTTGAGGAAAATGGAAGCACTCTTATCGTTGGCAGCGGGCTTGGATGCTCGGGACTTCCAATCCGTTTTCTGTGTCCGCCAGAACTTTTGCTCATAGAAATATATGCTTAGGCTACAGGGTATTGATCGCATCAAAAGGATTGTTTGATTGCGTCTAACTTGCTTTCATTACCTTTCCGTCTTGAGAGAATCTCAAGGCAAAGAAGCTTGATATTTTGACGATCTGGGCCGATTAATAGAGCCAGTATAGCGGGAGCTTCGTTTGTAGTTGTTTCCGTATTTTCAAGATTTATGCGGCCGCAGAGAGCTGCAAGTAATAAGTGAGTGGTCCTGTTTTCTCGGATCTTGAGCGCTTGGTAGGTGCGATCAGAGCCGAATTTGAAACAAGGATCATTCGTTTCCAGGAGACAAGCGCAATGTCGCAGGCCAAAACTCTTTACGATAAGATCTGGGACCACCACGTGGTCAGCACGCAAGAAGACGGCACTTGCCTGCTTTACATTGACCGCCACCTGGTACACGAAGTTACGAGCCCGCAGGCATTTGAAGGCCTGCGTATGGCTGGCCGTCAGGTTCGTCACCCAAAGCGTACACTGGCTGTTGTTGACCATAACGTTCCAACCACTGACCGCTCCCAGGGTATTGATGATCCTGAAAGCGCGTTGCAAGTTGATACGCTTGCGAAAAATGCAGCTGAGTTTGGCGTTGAATACTATTCAGAGCTTGATCAGCGTCAGGGTGTGGTGCACATCGTGGGTCCTGAGCAGGGCTTTACACTGCCGGGCATGACGATCGTTTGTGGTGACAGCCATACATCCACGCATGGTGCGTTTGGTTCTCTTGCACACGGTATTGGTACTTCTGAAGTTGAGCACGTTCTGGCGACCCAGACGCTGATTCAGAAGAAAGCGAAGAACCTGCGTGTGACTGTGAATGGTCAGCTGCCAGAAGGGGTAACCGCTAAAGATATCGTACTGGCGATCATCGGAGAGCTGGGTACTGCTGGCGGCACCGGTTACGTCATTGAATACGCAGGTGAAGCGATCCGTAATCTGTCTATGGAAGGTCGTATGACCGTCTGTAACATGTCCATTGAAGCTGGTGCTCGCGCTGGTCTGATTGCTCCGGATGAGAAAACCTTTGAGTACCTGAAGGGCCGTCCTAAATCACCTAAGGGCGCCGCATGGGAACAGGCACAAGCCTACTGGGAAACTCTGTTTACTGATGAAAATGCAGAGTTTGATACAGAAATCGTTCTGGATGCAGCGAACCTGCCTCCAATCGTGACCTGGGGTTCTTCTCCTGAAGATGTTGTTTCCGTTACCGGTGTTGTTCCTAATCCGGCTGAGATTGAAGATGACAACCGCCGCGCTTCTAAAGAGCGTGCGCTTGAGTACATGGGCGTTGAAGCGGGTCAGAAGATCACTGACATCAAGGTTGACCGCGTGTTTGTTGGTTCTTGCACCAACGGACGTATCGAAGATCTGCGCGAAGCTGCTGCCGTTGTTAAAGGCAAAAAGGTTGCAGACACCGTTAGCGCGATGATCGTTCCGGGTTCTGGTCTGGTGAAAGCACAGGCTGAAGCGGAAGGTCTGGATGAGATCTTCAAAGACGCTGGTTTCGAATGGCGTGAGCCTGGGTGTTCCATGTGTCTGGCGATGAATGCTGACAAATTAAAGCCGGGTGAGCGTTGTGCTTCCACTTCCAACCGTAACTTTGAGGGCCGTCAGGGCTTCAAGGGCCGTACGCACCTTGTTTCTCCAGGAATGGCGGCAGCGGCTGCGATTGCCGGACACTTTGTTGATGTGCGTCACTGGAAGTAATCGCAGATAAAATTTTGCAAATGAGCGGGAGTAGGTGACTATTCCCGCTTTTTTTATTTTGGGACCGACATTGCGACAAAGTGTGTCGTGCGGATCTAATTGTCTGATCCATAGCGGGTTTCTGCTGATGTGCTTGGCCCGTATTTCGATTTCCTTAGGGTAAGGATGATTGTCAGACTTCACATAGCTGTCATTTGCTGACTACAATATCAAAACATCTCAAGATGATTTCCGCTCAGGCGCTTGTGTTCTGAGCGAGACTCGGGAGCATGTTGTGAACGCAGTCGTTTCAGAAGGCGCATTCCCGGCGCTTGTGTTGAATGCAGATTATCGGCCTCTGTCTTACTACCCCTTGTCTCTGTGGGGGTGGCAAGATGCGGTGAAGGCTGTGTTTTTAGATCGAGTTAGTATCGTCTCTGAATACGATCAGGTTGTGAGAAGCCCAAGTCTTGAGTTTCAACTCCCCAGCGTGGTCGCGCTAAAGTCCTTCGTAGAGACAGAGAGAAACCCTGCTTTTACGCGGTTTAATGTGTTTTTGCGGGATAGATTTCAATGCCAGTATTGCGGTTCCCTGAACGACCTGACTTTTGATCACCTCATCCCGCGCAGTAAGGGCGGGATGACCACTTGGGACAATGTCATTACAGCTTGCTCTCCCTGCAATTTACGCAAGGCAAACAAATCCTGGCAAGAAATGAACATGCAGCCCATGCAAATGCCGTTTATTCCACGCGTGCATGACCTACATAACAACGGCCGCCTGTTCCCACCCAACTACCTGCACGAGAGCTGGTTAGATTTCCTCTATTGGGACAGCGAGCTCGAGCCGTGAAATGCGGTTAATGTTTTGTTAGCCATTAGCCCGAAAACTTTCAGTAAAGTTGAGTGATTAATACCCGAGATACTACCCTTATATTATGCTAGGCATAATTACATGGGCGTCGATGGTGGGCATCTCGATGGGTTATTTCAGACAATTCTCTACACTATTCAAAAGGTTCAACCGCTCCGAAGACGGGATGGTGGCGGTTCTTGTCGCAGTGCTCATGGTTTTGATGATTGTGTTCGCTGGAATGGCGATTGATTTCGGCATGGGCTTTAACACTCGCCGCGCAGTAAATCAGGCATTGGATGCAGCAGTGCTAGCTGTTGCTAACAAACTCACTATTACGGAGATGAGTAAAGCAGAAGTGCAGGAGATGACCGAAGAGTATTTCGAGGCTAATATTAAAGATTCAATCGGTGAAGATGTTGAAGTAACTAAGCCGATCGTTAAGTATGAGATTGGTGGCGATACGATCTCCGCGAGTGCATCTGCAAAACTCAATAACAGCTTTTCTCCAATGATTGGCCTGCTCACTGGTGGTAATGGCGATGAAGCTAGTGAACTTGCTGTTGGTAGTAGTTCAACTGCAAGATTTCCACGGAGTAATGTTGAAGTCTCGGTGATTGTAGACGTTACTGGGTCAATGAGCTCCCACATTGGTGCTCTAAAAAGGGCTTCAACCAGTTTGCTTGATGCACTGTTGCCTGAAGACACCGATATAGCGAAGAGCCGTATTCGTGTATCTTTCATACCATATAGCAACGGGGTGAAACTAGACACGGCACTTGCTGAAAAAGCGACTTTTGATGTTAGCTACTATGGCTGCGTACATGAGCGGATTATGGATCAGTCCACAAGTGAAGTTCCATATGACTTTGAAGATGATGAGGGCAACACAGATTATATCGGATCTGGTTATAGTTATTGCCCACGGAATGCAAAAGTAGTTCCGCTGACTGCAGATCGAAATAAGATTAAAAACTCAATTAGTAGATTATCTGCAGGTGGCGGGACAGCAGGTCAAATCGGGATAGCTTGGGGGTGGTATACAATATCTCCGAGATGGTCGAATTTTTGGCCTTCTGATAGTGAGCCACTGCCTTATGAAACAGACAATATTCGAAAGTACGCGGTGTTTATGACTGATGGTGACTTTAACGTACACTATCGAGATGACTATAATTATAGTCGCGTAGAACAGGCGCGCGAAGAGAAAATCAGAGAAAAAAAACGAAATAACACTTGGACTGAGGGACCGAATCCTGATGGGTCTAACAAGTTTACCTCAGATGAACATGAAGAGTTCGCTAACTTAATTGAATGGAGGTACGCGTCTTCATATGGTGAGTACGGTACTTCATCTGTTCGTGCTAAAGAAATATGTAAGAATATGAAGGAAAAGAACATTACGGTGTATTCTGTTCATTTCGGGAGTTCTTATGCTGCTAAAAGAGTGATGCAGTCTTGCGCAACAAGTAACAGCACCTTTTATAAAGCTGATAATGAAAGTGAACTGATTCAAGCCTTTGAAAAAATCGCTAATGATATCAAGAATATATATTTATCTCAGTAGTTTTAGCGTAATAAAAAACCCCGCCAAATCAGCGGGGTTTTGTTTTCTGGGCTGAATTCAATAGGCGTCGCCTACACGGTTTCAGCTTTGTTTTGGCGGTTGTCGATTAGGTCGCCTACTACGGTTGGGTCGGCTAGGGTTGAGGTGTCGCCCAGATTGTCGAAGCTGTCCTCTGCGATTTTGCGGAGGATGCGGCGCATGATCTTACCGCTACGGGTCTTTGGTAGGCCCGGGGCGAACTGGATGAGGTCTGGGGATGCGATCGGGCCGATTTCAGCGCGAACGTGCTTCACGAGTTTCTTCTTCAGTTCTTCAGAAGGCTCCAAGCCCTCCATGAGGGTGACATAGGCGTAGATGCCTTGTCCCTTCACATCATGCGGATAGCCGACTACAGCAGCTTCTGAGACCTCTGGGTGGGCGACGAGGGCGCTTTCAACTTCAGCAGTCCCCATGCGGTGACCAGATACGTTGATCACATCGTCAACACGGCCTGTGATCCAGTAGTAGCCATCTTCGTCACGACGGCAGCCGTCACCGGTGAAGTAGAAGCCTTTGTAAGTGGCGAAGTATGTTTGGACGAAGCGCTCATGGTCACCGTAAACAGTCCGCATCTGGCCTGGCCAGCTGTCTGTTATGACGAGGTTGCCCTCAGTTGCACCTTCCTGGAAGTTGCCTTCAGCATCAACAATTGCTGGCTGAATGCCGAAGAACGGGCGTGTCGCTGAGCCTGGCTTGAGATCGGTTGCCCCTGGTAGAGGCGTGATCAAGATACCGCCGGTTTCGGTTTGCCACCATGTATCAACGATTGGGCAGCGCTGCTCGCCGACCACATTGTTGTACCATAGCCATGCTTCTGGATTAATTGGCTCGCCGACGGACCCAAGAACGCGCAATGACTTGCGGGATGTGTTGGTTACATATTCATCACCAGCACCCATCAATGCGCGGATTGCGGTCGGGGCGGTGTAGAAGATGTTGACGTTGTGTTTGTCACAAACTTCCCAGAAACGGCCTGCTGTCGGGTAGGTAGGTACACCCTCAAACATTAGTGTTGTCGCGCCGTTTGCGAGTGGACCGTAGAGGATGTAGCTGTGGCCAGTGACCCAACCAACATCAGCAGTGCACCAATAGACCTCGCCTGGGTGGTAGTCGAAAACGTATTGATGCGTCATGGAGGCATAAACGAGGTAACCGCCAGAGGTGTGCATCACACCTTTGGGCTGGCCTGTTGAGCCTGACGTGTAGAGAATGAAGAGCGGATCTTCCGCGTTCATCTCTGCTGGAGGGCAATCTGCAGAAGCTTTTTCGGTTTCTTCGTGATACCAGAGGTCGCGGCCGTCCATCATGTTGACGTTGCCACCGGTGCGTTTCACCACGAAGACCTTGTCGACATTGCCGCATTTTTCGATTGCGCGGTCAGTGTTTTCTTTCAAAGGTACAGTTCGGCCACCGCGGACGCCTTCGTCAGCTGTGATGACAAAGCGTGATTTACAGTCTTCGATACGTCCGGCCAAGCTGTCAGGTGAGAAACCGCCGAACACAACAGAGTGCACTGCGCCGATCCGGGCACACGCAAGCATTGCGTAGGCTGCTTCAGGGATCATTGGCATGTAGACAGTGACGCGATCGCCTTTTTGCACGCCATTGGCAAGCATGGCGTTTGCGAAACGGTTCACTTCTTCAGACAGCTGCTTGTAGGTGATTGTCTTGCTTTGATCTGGCTCATCACCCTCCCAGATGATTGCAGGCTGATCACCGCGTTCTGCCAGATGACGGTCAATACAGTTGGCTGCTACGTTCAGCGTGCCGTCTTCAAACCATTTGATGGAAACATTGTGGTAGTCATAGGACGTGTTTTTGACCTTGGAATAAGGCTTTATCCAGTCAATCCGTTTCCCGTGCTCTCCCCAGAACCCGTCGGGATCCTCAACGGACTTCTTGTACATTTCCAAGTACTGCTCGTTGTTGAGCAGAGCGTTTTCGGCAATCTCAGCCGGTACTGGATATACATCACCAGTCATGGTCAATCTCCCCATTTCCTCCACGGGTAATCACATACCCAACTCCTGTGGCGTATTATGGGCAGCTGCCGTTGGGGCGTCTAGCGAATATGCTTCGAACTTTCGTAGGTCCCGTTGTCTCTAGGTTCGTTTGGCCTACGAAAATTCAGCAATACGAGATATCGAGCTACCCGGAATTAGCCAGAAATCAGCGCGTAAACTGCGCCTTGAACCATCAATACACCGAGCCAATGGCCAGCATCGATGAGCGTCAGCATCCATGAAGCCCGTTGGAATTTGTGATTGACGATCAGGCCTGTGAGTACAAAGCCACCCCAGATTACGATTGCTGCAGTCACGCCACTGGCAATGGTGACAGAGCCTGAGTAAACGAGGATCCCGGCAAGGACGAAAGCCATGATCATTTCGCAGAGAAAAGTTATAACGTAAGTGGAAGGAGACATTTGAACGTCTTCTTCTGAGATGCCGACAGCTTTCATCCAAGAATATGAAAGCACATAGTACCAGATAGACCCGAAAATATATGAAGTGATTCCCGCAGCAAGCACACCCGGTAAGTAAATTCCTTCAATCATATCAATACACCTTGTAAAAGATATGGTGTGCACATGACTTGAGTATTTATTATTCGAAAAATGTATTGAAAATATTTGGTAGCTTCAAGTGCCAGCGGATTTGTAGCTGGCTGTTGAAACAATAGGAGAGGGTGGACAAGACCACCCTCAAAATTCAGGTAGGTTATTGCATTGCCGCAGCTTTTTCATTGGCCTTTGCAAGAGCTGGGCGACTTAAAACTCTTGAAAAATATTCGCTAACGGGTCCTTCCGGCCATTCGAACTTGGAGACTTTGGCCCAGATTGCACAATGACCGATGATGACATCAGCAATTGTGAAGGTGTCGCCCATTGCCCAAGTGTTTTCGCCAAGGCGTTTTTCAAGCTGCTGCATCGATCTGTTCCACTCAAATCGGCAGGCGGGTTTGATGTCTGGTACGCGTTGGTCTTCCGGGTGAATGAATGAGTGTTTTGCAGCCATCCAGAGAATGGAGTCCATTTCATCGAGCGCAAAGTTGGTAAAACTATCCTGCCGGGCACGATCTAAAGTTCCTGATGGGAACGACAGGCTGGAATGTTTGTCTGCCAAATAGGTGCAGATCGCTGTTGAATCGTAGATGGTTTCTCCATCAACGATCAGGGCAGGGATCTTGCCTGATGGGTTTACGGCATAAACATCTTCTTGATGAGGTTTGCTAGGTACGACCTCGTAAGGCAAGTTCAGTTCTTCCAGCAACCAGAGTACCCGCATGGTTCTTGATTGTGGGTGGCCAATAACTTTGTACATAAGATCCTCCTCTTGGATCTGATCATCCGCGTTGATTATGAAAAAGAAAAGTAAGAATGAGTGCGACTTGAGGATAAGCTTTCAAATTACAAGGCGTGCGGCGTTAAATAGGCAAAGTTGATCGATGCTGAGGTGAGTAAAAAGAAATGCCCCTTACAACTGAAGGGGTGATTACGACAGTGTCTCTTTGGTAGTTTGATTTCACAAAATAACCATCACAAGAAAATGCCTTGAAATGTTTGGAAATAGCGGTCTTTTACTGATATTGTCACCCTAATATTTCAGGAGAGACATCATTCTTTATTCCCGGTGTCTGGTGACATAGTTTTTATTGTTTACCCCTACTGTATTTCCTAACGGTAGCTTGGGCTGTTCATGAAACTAAACTAGCAACTTAGCTATCGAAGACAGCTATGCAATGGCTGTCTGCTGCATAAACTGGTAGGCGTGGAGCGGTAAGATCGTGAATTTTTCGGTTTATTGGATTGCCCAGAAACTTCGATTTTTTGCTGTTTTTGCAATAGCTTTGGCCTCCGTGCTGACAAATGCTCGTGCAGATGTTGCTGCATGGCTGTTGATGGATGCCGATAATGGACGCGTTTTGGAGCAGAACGGCGCTTTCGACCGTTGGTACCCAGCTTCCCTAACAAAGATGATGACCGCCTATATCGCTTTTAAGAGTATCTCTCAGGGTGAGATGGCCATGAGCGATATGGTGATGGTCTCTCAAAACGCACTCAATCAACCACCGAGTAAGATGGGCTTCAAAGTTGGGACGACAATCACGCTCGACAATGCCTTGAAAATGATCCTTGTGAAGTCGGCCAATGATATTGCAGTAGCTGTTGCTGAACGGGTAGGTGGGACTGAAGAAAGCTTTATCAGCCAGATGAATGCGACTGCGCGTCGGTTGGGGATGACGCATACTAATTTTGTCAATCCTCACGGGCTACCAGATAATCGTCAGGTTTCATCCGCACGTGATATGGCGCTGCTTGCAAGTACGCTGTGGAACCAGTTTCCGCAGTATCGTTCTTATATGAGTCACCCGGGAATTCGATTTGGCCGAAGAACATTTCGGTCTGGAAATAGAGACTTCCTTCTGCGTACTGCTGGCGCTAACGGATTGAAAACTGGATATATTTGTAATTCCGGTTTCAATGTAGCGACTTCTGCAACACGCAATGGAAGAACAGTTATCGCTGTTGTTCTGGGGGCAGCTTCCAGCCTGGAGCGCTCAGCCTTTGCTAAGAAGCTTATTGATAGTGGTTTCCAGAAGACAGCGGGAACTAAAATTACTGCTTTCCGCGGCAGTGGGAATATCAACCCACCAAAGGACCACTATTGTAAGCGCAATGCCAAGCCAACGGCGCAACAACTTGTTGATCGCTTTGGGACAAAACGTGGTTCTGCCAGCATGATGGCTTATGCCGATGCCGGCAGTCCGAGCCCGCGCGGGAAGTCCATTCGTCTTTCCAAGAAGAAAGTGAACTGGGGTTTGGTCTATGAAGAAATTCTGGGTCCACAGCTAAAGTCATATGCTCCGGTGACTGTGCGCATTGGCAATGAGCATCCGGTTGTCGCACTGAAAAAACTTGGAAATGCAGTGCCTTTGCCAATGCCTAAACCAGGGTCGCAAAAAGGTTTGGAGCCTGCGCCGATTGGAGGCATTCAGCAACTTAATGTGCCAGTGGGCAAGGGAGCTTCTTTGCGGCCTTTGACATCGACTTCTAAACGAGATTTGTTTGGCAGCCCGGGTGGGCTCTATGCTAATACGTCTGCCTTCGGTAAAACGCAGTCACCGTAGCTACAGGCAGTGCAGAATTATGGCTAGTACCCAAGAGAGGCGGAGTCCGCCAACCCCGATCCCAATGAGCGTCATTACTGGCTTTCTGGGAGCAGGTAAAACAACGCTTCTTAATCGAATTCTCAAAGAGCCAGTGTTGGAAAATACAGCAGTCATCATCAATGAGTTTGGTGAGATCGGTTTGGACCATTTGCTCGTAGATACCATTGATGATGGGATTATAGAGCTCTCATCTGGTTGTTTGTGCTGCACTATTCGTGGTGATCTCATCAACACGCTGGAAGATATTCTGCGCCGTATCGACAATGGCCGCATGAAGAAGATCGACCGTGTGATTATTGAAACAACCGGTTTGGCCGACCCAGCGCCTGTGTTGCACACTGTGATGCTGCATCCGTATTTGGTCATGAGATATCGGCTTGATGGCGTGGTGACATTGGTCGATTCCGTCAACGGTTTGGATACGATCCATTCTCATGAGGAAGCAGTCAAACAAGTTGCTGTTGCTGATCGTATCGTGATGACGAAGACGGATTTGCAGGAGCCTTCTGATGATTTGCTGGCTGAGCTGAAGCATCTGAACCCTGGCGCAACTGTGCTTAATGCTCAAGATGGCTCTGCAACGGCTGCTGCACTCATCAACTGCGGACTGTACAATCCTGAGAGCAAAATCCCAGATGTTCAGAAATGGCTGAGAGAAGAGGCGTACAAAGATGAGCACGCTTCGCATAATCATCACGGACACCATCACCATCACGACCCAAACCGCCATGGTAAAGATGTTCGCGCCTTTACGCTTGAGACTGACAGCGCGATCCCCAATGCTGCACTGGAGATGTTCCTAGATCTACTGCGCTCTGCACATGGCCCTAAGCTTTTGCGCGTTAAGGGGATTATAAAGACTGTAGAACACCCGGATCAGCCTTTGGTGATCCATGGGGTGCAGCATGTCTTCCATCCACCTGCACGGCTTGCAGAATGGCCTGATGCGGATCAGAGAACGCGGCTCGTCTTCATTACCAAAGGCCTTTCTGAGGGCTTTGTGAAGAAGATGTTTGATGCATTCACCGGCGGTGTTGCTGCCGACACGCCTGACCGCACTGCGATGATGGATAATCCACTTTCCATTGGTGGATTCAGCGGTACGTTTAAGTAACCAGCTGAACAGCAGCAATAAAAAAGCCCGCTCAAGTGGCGGGCTTTTGTGTGTCTTATAAACGCTTTAGCGCGTAGGGACCGGAACCTCACCGCGGTAGTCATAGAAACCGCGCTGGGTTTTGCGTCCAAGCCAGCCAGCCTCAACGTACTTCACGAGTAGTGGGCACGGGCGGTATTTGCTGTCTGCGAGGCCTTCATAGAGCACCTGCATGATAGACAGGCAAATATCCAGACCAATGAAATCAGCCAGTTGCAGCGGGCCCATCGGGTGATTTGCACCCAGGCGCATTGCTGTGTCGATTGCTTCAACGGAGCCAACACCTTCATAGAGAGTGTAGATCGCTTCGTTGATCATTGGCAGCAGAATACGGTTCACCATAAAGGCTGGGAAGTCTTCTGAAACTGCAATCGTTTTATGCAAACCGAGGGTGTAGCCCTTGGAAAGTTCAAAGGTTTCATCGCTGGTTGCAATGCCACGAACAAGCTCAACAAGTTCCATAAGCGGAACCGGATTCATGAAGTGGATACCGATGAATTTTTCCGGACGGTCTGTAGCGGATGCCAGACGCGTGATGGAAATAGACGAAGTGTTTGTGCCAAGAATGGCATCAGGCTTCAAAATCGGGCAAACACTTTGATAAACCTTGCGTTTGACCTGCTCGTTTTCACTCACAGCTTCAACAACGAGGTCTGCATCGCTTAGGGATTTAACATCGTCAGATGTTTTGATACGGGTAAGAGCGAGGTCGCGATCTTCTTCAGTGATCGTGCCCTTTGAGATCTGACGTGCCATATTGCCATTGATGCTGGCCAGGCCTCTGTCGATACGATCCTGATCGATATCGTGAAGCACGACATCGTATCCTGCCAAAGCACTTACGTGTGCGATGCCATTGCCCATTTGACCGGCGCCAATAACACCGACTTTCTTTACTTCGACCACCATTGTCAGATCCAAATTCTTACAAGCATCGGTTAAACGTGCTTTGACGTTCTCGTAACAACATACATCGCAAGTCTTGCCTCAAACAGCAAGAACCCCAGAATGAAATATTAACATCCCGGGGTTCCTGAAAAGCTAATCAAATATGATTAGAGGGCTTTTTCCAGTTCAGGAAGAGCCTCGAACAGGTCTGCGACAAGTCCGTAATCAGCAACCTGGAAGATTGGTGCTTCTTCGTCTTTGTTAATTGCGACGATGATCTTGGAATCTTTCATGCCTGCAAGGTGCTGAATTGCACCGGAAATGCCGCAAGCGATGTAAAGATCAGGTGCAACAACCTTACCGGTCTGACCAACCTGCCAATCGTTTGGTGCGTAACCAGCATCAACAGCTGCACGGGATGCACCGATTGCTGCGCCGAGCTTATCAGCAACAGGGGTGATGACTTCGTTGAACTTCTCTTCGGAACCGAGAGCACGACCACCGGAGATGATGATCTTAGCGCCTGCGAGTTCTGGACGATCAGAAGCTGCGATTTCTTCACCCATGAAGGAGGAAATTGCCGGATCAGCAGAAGCTGCAGCAGCTTCAACCGGAGCAGAGCCACCTTCAGCAGTTGCAGCGAAGGATGCTGTACGAACAGTCAGAACCTTCTTTGCATCAGCAGACTGTACAGTCTGAATTGCGTTACCTGCGTAGATTGGACGCTTGAACGTGTCTGCAGATTCAACGGCAATGATTTCAGAGATCTGCATCACGTCGAGTTTGGCAGCAACGCGTGGCAGAGTGTTTTTGCCATTGGTTGTCGCAGCAGCAACAACAGCGTCGTAATCAGCAGCAAGTGCAACGATCAGATCGCCAACTGGTTCAGCAAGCTGGTGCTCATATGCTGCATCATCAGCAACAAGAACTTTAGCAACGCCAGACAGTTTGGAAGCAGCTTCAGCTGCCGCGCCACAGTCTTTACCAGCAACGAGAACATGAACGTCGCCGCCCATTTCTACAGCTGCTGTCAGTGCCTTAGCCGTTGCTTCGTTCAAAGCAGAATTGGAATGTTCAGCCACAAGAAGCGTGGTCATAATGCTAACTCCTCTTGACCTATCTTAAAGAACGCCAGCTTCGTTTTTGAGCTTGTCTACCAGCTCATCAACGGAAGCGACTTTAACGCCTGCCTTGCGTGCATCAGGCTCAGCAGTGTTGAGAACCTTGAGGCGAGGGGTAGCGTCTACGCCATAGTCCGCCAATGTTTTCTCAGCAATCGGCTTTTTCTTAGCCTTCATGATGTTTGGCAGAGAAGCGTAGCGAGGCTCGTTCAAACGCAGGTCAGTGGTGACAATCGCTGGCATGTTCAGCTTAACAGTCTGCAGACCACCGTCGATCTCGCGGGTGACGTCTACTGTGTTATCGCCAAGGTCAACCTTGGAAGCGAATGTGCCCTGTGCCCAGCCCAAAAGTGCAGCAAGCATCTGACCAGTCTGGTTACAGTCGTCATCGATCGCCTGTTTGCCGAGGATAACGAGACCTGGCTCTTCTTCGTCAACGATGCCTTTGAGAACCTTAGCTACTGCGAGAGGCTCCGCAACGTCGTCGGTCTGAACGAGGATACCGCGGTCAGCGCCCATTGCGAGGCCGGTGCGGATCGTTTCAGTCGCCTGCTTAGGGCCGATGGAAACAACAATGATCTCAGTTGCTTTACCAGCTTCCTTCAGGCGAAGAGCCTCTTCAACGGCGATTTCGTCGAAAGGGTTCATGGACATTTTGACGTTTGCGAGTTCAACGCCGGAGCCATCCGCTTTCACGCGAACTTTTACGTTATAGTCAACGACCCGTTTTACGGGCACGAGAATTTTCATGTTCCTAGAACCTCCACTAGAAATGCAGGGGAGTATGCGTCGCCACCAAGTTGATAAGACACAGCTTCCGCCGGGCTACCAGAGCCAAAAGGGAATGCAAATTGCATTACATTTGCGGCGACCGTACTGAGCAATTTTGGGGCTGTCAACGATCGCCTAGGGTAAATAGGTATTGGGTTTCAACCAATGTATAAGGCCAAGTGGCCTTATGGTGAAGATAGTTGTCCATAAGTGTTGATAGTTTACCTATTCGTCAATCACCTTTGATCAAATTCTTCATCAAAAAACCGCTATCTGTTTTTGCCCGCTACCCACAAAACATCGCCTTCGCCCTTCAAATTTGCATAGCGAGATGCAACGAAGAAGAGGTCGGAGAGGCGGTTGAGATACTGCAGAGCTTGCTTGTTGACCTTCTCTTTTTGAGAGAGTGCTGCAACGAGACGCTCAGCGCGGCGTGAGACGGTTCTGGCTTGATGCAAGTGCGTTGCCAGCGGTGTGCCACCCGGTAATACAAATGATTTCAACGGTGTAAGCTCAACGTTCATCTGGTCGATTGCGTCTTCCAGAGCGCTGACCTGATTATCTGTGATGCGCAGCGGTTCGTATCCGAGGTCTTCGCCGGTGTCTGGTGTTGCCAGATCGGCGCCGAGATCGAACAAGTCATTCTGAATACGGCCAAGCAGTTCATCCAATACTGGCATCTCTTTGGATGCGTGCAGGCGGACTATGCCGACGACTGAGTTGGTTTCATCAACGGTTCCGTAGGCCTCAATGCGCAGATCATGCTTTTGCCTGCGCTCTCCGCTGCCAAGTGCAGTGGTGCCGTCGTCGCCAGTTTTTGTATAGATCTTATTGAGAGTGACCATTTTCTACCAGTTTCAAACCAAAATCAGGATGTGCTTGCGAAGTAAACGGAAAGCATAATCAATATGATAGCTGCGAACTGCAACAGAACACGATATCTCATAAGCTTTTGCGAACGGTTTGGATCTCCACCGCGCATCATGTTCCAAAGGCCGAGGGCGAGGACCAGAGCGACGGCGAAAAGAGCAATAGGAACTAGAGTGGCAACAATACCGCTCATCAAAATCTCCAATAATAAAAGTCTCGATTGAGGTGTTGGATTAATTCAGAACCACAATAGAGGCATTCAGGACGGCTGCAAAGCTAACCCAAAGGAGATAGGGCAGATATAGCCATGCTGCAAAGATTTGCGCTCTATAAAATAGGCGGAAAGTGAAAAAACTTAGCGCGAGCAAGATGATAAGGACAACAAGGCCAAGTGTCGGGTTTTGCTGTCCGAAGAATGCCCAGGACCAAATTCCGTTTAAAAACAATACTATAACGAAAGTTAACTGAATGCTGGTTTTCGAAGGTGGTTTGGTTGCCTCGTTGGTGCCAGTCTGTTGAAATTCGGTGGCCAGCCAGATGCTGATGCCAAGAAGTGCGTAAAGAACGGACCAGACCGGCGCAAAAATCCAATCAGGTGGATTGAAGGATGGTTTGTTGAGAGAGGCGTACCATTCAGGGATGGCCGGCGCAGTAACGATGCCGCCGTAAGCTGCTGTTGCATAACACAAAAGCCCCCATCCAACGAGACGACTCCAGACAACTCTGTTCTTTAACTTGGCTTTTGTGGTGTCGCTAAGGGGCACGGAAATTCCTTTTGAAAGGTTTTGTGCAGAGTTGCGTTTTTTGCGCATATTCCGCGTTGATTTGCGTTGTTACGTCAGCAAACGGCGTTGTGTTGTATTAGGTGCTCTACACAGCTTGCATTTTTCTAAAATATCACGCTAGATATTTAATAGGTCGTTTTTCTCTCTTCAAAGCTTTTTCCATGACACAACAAGCAGTCCTTGGTGCGCGCGATGTGAATCTTATTCGCGGCGTCTTCTTTCTTCAACCCATCGCGCTTGGCGCCTGGTTTCCACGCATCGCAGAAATTCAGCAAAGACTTCAGGTGAGTGAAGGGGAGTTTGCCCTTGCTCTTGTCGGAATGCCGGTTGGGCTGCTGTTCATGCTGATGTTTGCCGGGCGGCTGACGGAGAAGTTTGGAGCGCGCCAGCTTTTGATCGCGGGTCTGTTTGCGTTCATCTGTCTGATGCCATTGCCGACGTATGCCGAATCCATTCTGCAGCTGTTTGTTTATTTGGCAGTTGTTGGCAGCGCATTGGCGTTTGTGGAACTGTGCATGAACGTGATTGCGGATAAGACCGAGCGGAAAAGCGGACAGCTCATTATGTCGGGTTGTCATGGCTTGTGGAGCCTTGGTGTGCTGGTGGGAAGTCTGATCAGCTCAGGCTTTTCCTGGTTTGGCTATGGGCCATCTGAAAGCATTCTCATGGCAAGTGGTATGGCGTTGTTGCCTGCGCTGTTTACCTCCTACAGCCTGACAGAAGGCCGGGAGCCGGATGTCGCTGAGAAGTCTGAAAGTGGTTTCCAAATGCCGAGCGGAGCGCTGATCGCGGTGTGCTTCTTTGCGTTTGGCATCACCATGACGGAAGGGGCGATTGCGGACTGGTCTGCGATTTATGTGACTGATCTGTTTGATCTATCAGCTGGTTACGCGGGTATTGCTTATAGTGCCTTTGCTTTGATGGTGACCTTCGGACGCTTAACCGGAGACTGGTTGCGATCTCGTGTTGACGTTCAGATCGCAGCTGCCGGGATTGTTATCCTTGCTCTCATTGGCGTCGGAATTCTGGTGATTTCGCCGAACTATGCGGTGTCATTGCTTGGTTTCGGTCTGGTCGGGCTGGGTGTTTCCGGTGGCTTTCCACTGGCTGTTACGGCTGCTGCTGAAAAACCGGGCCGCTCTGCTGCTGTCAATGTGGGCTTGATGACCCAGATTGCACTGGGTGGTTTCCTCGTGGGTCCTCTCGTCATCGGCTATGCCGCTGATCACCTCGGTATCCAGGGCGGCTTTATGCTGATGTTACCGGCACTTGTGCTGAGTTTGCTGATGAGCCGGTCTCTGATTAAGCGGTGAGGGGAAGTATGAGAGAACTAGAGATTAGTTTTCGGAGCATTCCTGCAACGTTGACATACAAACTACGTCAGCAAGTGCTCTGGCCAGAATCTCCCATAGAACGGGTCATGGTTCCAGAAGATCACCAAGCCCTTCATATTGGAGCCTTTGAAGAAGAAAACCTGATTGGTGTTGGGTCTTTCTTCTTCGATCTGCCCTCTGTGAGACTGCGAAAGCTGGCAGTGTTGCCAGAAAAGCAAGGGCGCGGCATCGGAAGTAGCCTCATTCGTTTTGCTGCAAATCAGCCTGACCTACAAAAGGCAGACAACATCTGGTGCGATGCAAGAGAAGATGCCGTTGCTTTCTACCAGCGCTTGGGTTTCAAGTTTGAAGGGGATATCTTCGAGAAATTCGGAGTGAATTACCAACGTGCCTGTGCTGAGATTGCTGCGGTTGCGCAGCATTTAGTTAGAGATGAGGCGGTCTCGTATGGTGCTCACCTGTTGGGGCAGGGAAATACGCAAAACAGGCCTTAATCTCAAATGCCTTGATAGCGTGAGTTAGTTTTTCTTTTAAGTGACAAATAAGACAGCTGGTCGGCAAGAGTACTTCTAGGATTGACACAGTGTTCAATCGAGAAAGGCATATGCCCCGTGTCTAAGCAGAATGCAGAAAATGTATTGGTGCTCTTTGGAGAGCAGATCGGCCTTAGCAACTTGTGTCTGACAGAGGCTGGTGAATGTGTTCTTCAGTTTGATGAGTTGGTGTTGCAGCTGTTTTGCGGTGATGAGTGGCTGAAAGCGCTGATCGTGCTGAGTGACGAAGACGAAGTACCTGCAAACATGATGGCAAAGATGCTGCATGAGAATTTTCATGCAGTGCATGCTTATAGTTTTGCACGCACTCCGATGGGGCAGGCTGCGTTGTTGGCGTCGTTGCCAACCTCTTCTCTCAACTTAACAATTTTCTCGCAATGGGTTGAGGAGATCCTGAAAGTTGCTGGCAGCTGGCAAGCTAAATTGCAAGGCGCTGAGCTAGTGCGATCTGAAGTCCTGAGGCTTGGCACAGTTGATTTTCTCCCCGTGTAATCCCAACGATAAAAATTTGGAATATCCTCATGGTTGATGGCGTTTCTTCTTCTGGTGTAGTGCAGGCTGCACAACCTCAGCAAACAACAGGTGTAGGCATCGATGTAGATGCTATTCGTGCAGGGTCCAGCTTTGGTGGAAAAGTTGTAAATGTGTTGCGTGGCTTGGTGCACTTGGGGCCAACACAGGCTTCTGTTCAAAAGCATAATGACGATGTGAGCGCTCAGTTTTTTCAGGCCGCTTCGAAGCGATATGGGACCACGCTGGCCACGCAAGTCAGCGCTTCCTTGCTGCGTCAGGGGCAGGATGCAACTCCGGTGTCGAAACAGGAGTTGCGATCCGCAGATGCGACACTGCACGAAGTATTTGATGCTATTCGAAACTCTGATGAATTGAAGGCCTATATTCCTGGTGGTGCGGAGTTTACCAAGCTGGCACAGCGGTATCCGCTTTCTTCTCCTGCAGCACAACAGACCTTTGAGAGAAACCTTGTCAGCTTGGCTGTCGAACAAGGTGCGAAGGTTGAAAATGTTGAAGCTCTTGCAAATCTAGCAGCATCAACCGCAACAGGGCATGTGGTGCGCGCGTATGATGGTGAGCATAAATTAACAGGCGCAAACGAAGTATTGCATAATGTGTGTAAGATTGGCCGCGAGCAAATTGATATGCGTAAAACCGGTCAACTGACGCCAGAAGCGAAAGAAGAATTTAAAGAACGAAAAATGGCTGAGTTTCAAAAATTCAATGCGCCGCATCACAATGTGGAGGCTATTGGTAAATTTGGCTATTTCACTCAGTTCAATAAACTTGATAAACAAGGTTGTGAGATTTCTAGCTACCAAAACTATCATGGTAACAAGCTTCATATGAGTTTTGACCAATCGCAGCTTGAAAAAGCTTACGATGTGCTCACACCCCTCCTTTTGTCTGAAGACAACCCGTTTGGAGGATTTAAAATTACGAATCCGAAAGAAGCGGAATCCAGACTGGAAGACAAGCTGGAGAGCGAAAGCCAGAACGGTAAACTCACGGATGATCGAGAACAGGAAATTCGGAGTGGGTCTGACCGTGCGCTGGCGGGTGCGCAGCTCACTCTTTATCCCTTCGGGTTTCCGGAAGACGGTGCAGAAGCATCTCAGTTTAAATCTTTTGTTACCAAACTGGAAAATGCTCTTGAAAGCGCAGGGATTAATCCAGGTCAGAGGCCTGAATCAGACGTGAAATTTGATAATTCGCAGTATACAACATTCCGCCATGAAGATGGCCCGCGTGTTGTTACTGTTGGAGGTGATCCTGAATTGCTTGCAGAAATTGACGCCCTGAAAGACAAGCCATTTTATCAAGCGCTTACGCGATAATCTGATTTTGTCAGCTATAAATGAACACCGAAAAAGAGGCCGATTGGCCTCTTTTTTATGAGCTAATGCGTAGCCTTTTAATGCAGACTTAGTGGTGTTATGGGCGCTGCGGTAGTCCATGGCGACGAGGAAGAGGATGGAAGAGCATTGCACGGTGCGCCATGGCTTTGCTGCTGATCCTTCCGGTACTTTTGTCAAGTTTGATTAAGCACCAAACAGACTGTGATTAGCTGCAGGACTACAAGATTGGGCTGACTGTTGCGATGATGTTGTTTTTTATTCGCTTGAGGTATGACCAACTGGAAACAGTTTCAAAAAAGACCTGATCTGAACTGTCGAGGTATTGCTGTTGTCGGCCCAGAACAGCGTTCGTTATTGCCTTGTCCTGCAACAGAATGTTGTTTTCGTAGTTTAGGTCAAAGCTTCGCAGATCCAGATTGGAAGAGCCGATCAAAGTGATCTTGTTATCCATTGTGAGTGTCTTGGCGTGCAACAGACCGCCTTTGAATTCAAAGAGATCACAACCGGCCTCCAGAAGCTTGAAATAGTGGCTACGACTTGCAGCTGCCACGATCCAGCTGTCGTTGACCTTCGGGAAAATCAAGGTGACTTTTACGCCTCGATAAGCTGCAGCGCGTAGGGCTTCCAGAACAGTTTCATCGGGGACAAAGTAGGGCGTCGATAGTGTGAGTTCGAAGCGGGCGGTTGCAATAAGGCAGGCAAAGAGCTGAGGCGTTGCTCCTTTGCGTTCCGTTGGGCCATCGCCCATCACCTGTGCCGGGAACCCTTCTTGTGCCGGTTCTGACTTCAATTCAAAGTCATTTAGCTTTTCGCCTGTTGCTTGCATCCAATCGCTTATGAACAGAAGCTGGTTTTGCGTCACAATGGGCCCGGTCAGGCGTAGCATAATGTCGACCCAGGGAGCGTATTTTGCTTTGACCAGAAATTCCGGATCAGCTGAGTTTCTACTGCCGCAGTAAGTGACTTTTCCGTCGATAATCGTGATTTTACGGTGGTTGCGCAGGTCCAGTCTGCTTGTCAGGAGCGTTCGCACTGGTTTGTCCAGCGGCAGGGCGACAGCCAGTTGAACGCCTGCCTCCTTCATCTTCTCCCACAGCTGTGACTTTATGAGCTGGTGTGAGCCGAGACCATCTGCCATCGCGCGGCATACGACCCCGCGCTGGGTAGCTCTGATCAAAGCGTTGGCGAGTGCTGTGCCTGTGTGGTCATTTAGCCAGATGTAATAGAGAACATGCACATAATCCTGCGCGGCATCGATGTCTGCTATCAAGCTGTCGCGGGTCGCTGTGGCATCTTCCATAAGTGTGGCGCTGTTTCCAGCAACTGGATAAAAGCCGTTTATTGAACCAGCATAATGGAAGCTGTTGCGGTATTCCGGGTTGATCAGCTGATCGACATCAGCTGGCGTGCCCATGAATTGCTTAGCGTTTTCATGGATCTCATCAAAAATCTCTTTGTGGCGTTTGTCTGCGCGATGGCCAAGATCCGTTTCTCCAAAGAGGAAGTAAATGGCGATGCCGACATAGGGAAGCACGTTCAAAACGATGAACCAGGCGAGGCGAACTGGTGGTGACAAATCATCTCGCAGCAGAATTCGGATTGTAAACGTCAAAACTAATAGAACATGGAAAACTAGTATGAAGGTCATTTGAACTCGGCTGTGCTGAAATTTAATCCTGTGGTTGGTCGTTGGTGAACGTGTTGGTTAGGTTCACTTCATATCGGGGTTTAGCCAACCCGTATTATTCTCAGTGCCTTCAGGTAGGCCCTCATATTTTCCAAGGCGGATATATGCAATTTCCCGAAAGAGCTTAATTGTTGGGCGGAGACCGAATAAAATTGACCCAACCAGAAACAGCCATGTTCCCAAATAGGTGGTTGCCTCTTTAAAAAAGAGAATGCTGCCAACGACGAACAAGGCTGCTGCAGAGAAATCAACAGCAGTATAGGCGAGTTCGCAATACGCATAAATTTGCTTATGTCGCTCACTCATTGTGCAATTGTCAGGATGAAATAGTGCCATGGGGAATCTCTTTTGCTGGGGGCATAAATCCAGAGTGCGCGCAATACGGGGCACTGGGAGTTTGCTTTGAAGAAAACTGAGGGGTCTCGTTCTCTTACTCTTCGGACTTTGCAGACCTTCTCAGGATCATATCGATCATTGAAGTTGGCAGGATGCGCCGTAGGGTGCCCATGATGTGGGTTGGAACGGTTACGTAATAACGTGCCTTGGCCTTGGGGGCTTCAATGGCGTGGGTGAGTTTTTGGACGACTGCGCCGGGTGGGAGTTTGAATTTTGTGGTGCCGCCTTTGGCGAGCATGGAGAGGCGGCGGTTGTAGCTTTCGCGGAAGTGGGAGGTGTTCTTGGTCTCCTCGCCGATCTCCTCATAGAACATTTTGACAGCTGTTTTGGAGAACTCGGATTGAATCGGACCCGGTTCGATTAAGCTCACCTGTATGCCTGAGCCATGCAATTCCAGCCGCAGGGTGTCGGTGTAGCCTTCTAATGCAAACTTGGTGGCGTTGTAGGCGCCGCGATAATCCATAGCGACGAGGCCGAGAATGGAAGAGCATTGCACGATGCGGCCATGACCTTGCTCGCGCATCACCGGAATGACAAGGCGGGTGAGTTCGTGCCAGCCGAAGAAGTTGGTTTCGAACTGACGGCGCAAGGCATTCGTGGGTAGATCTTCTATGGCGCCGGGAAGGCCATAGGCGCCGTTGTTGAAGAGTGCATCAAGGCGTCCGCCTGTGATTGCCAGAACTGACTCAACGGCGGCCTGAATAGATTCGGTTTGGCAATAATCCAGATGGAAGGTGTCAAAGCCTTCCGAGCGCAGGCGTTCTGCATCCTCTGGCTTGCGACAGGTGGGAAAGACCTGCCATCCTCTCTCTCTCAAAATGTGTGCAGCAGAGTAACCAATGCCAGTTGAACATCCGGTGATGAGGATGGAGCGTTTGTCTTTCACACGTGTACCTGAGTCGTTACTTTAACGCGTATTCTTATCCGAAAACCGGAGCCACTTTTCGGGAATACGCTCTACAGCGGATTGCCGAGGAGAAGTTTTGGGGAAGGGCCGGCCAGGCCCGCAGCTTCGCCGATGAAGTGTTTTTTCAGGAACGGCATGCGCTCAACAAGACCGAGGCCGAGGTCGCGGACGGCGCGGACTGGGTCGATGTTGTTGGAGAACAGGCGGTTCAGCACATCGGTAGTCATGCCCATCTGCCAAGTATCGAAACGGCGCCAGCTCTGGTAGCGCTCCAGAATGTGTGCTGCACCGATATCGAGGCCGAGACGGTGGGCGTCTACAAGCACCTCTGAGAGGGCTGCAACATCCTTGAAGCCGAAGTTGAGGCCCTGGCCAGCAATTGGGTGGATGCCGTGTGCAGCATCGCCTGCCAGTGCAAAGCGGTTGGAGACGAAAGAGCGCGCCAGCACGAGGTTCAGAGGAAACGCAGCGCGGGGTCCGTCCAGTTTGAGCTCGCCCAGATGATGACCGAAGCGACGTTCCAGTTCGATTTCAAAGGTGAACTCATCGCCATTGACCAAGCGGTTGGCTTCTGCCGTCTTTTCAGTCCAGACGATGGAGGAGCGGTTGCCTTTCAGTGGCAAGATCGCGAACGGACCGGAGGGCAGGAAGTGCTCTTCTGCGCGGCCATTGTGTGGGCGTTCATGCGCGATTGTGGTGACGATGCCGCTTTGATTGTAGCTCCAGCGATTGCATTGGATGCCTGCGAGGTCGCGGAGTTTGGAGCGCACGCCATCAGCTGCCACGATCAAGCGTGACTGGATGGTTTTGCCGCTGCCGAGTGTGATGTTGACGTGGGCTGGCTCTACTGCAAAGTCTTTGACACTGTCGGGTGCGAAAATGTGAACGCCTGCATCTGTGGCTGCATCATGCAATGCGCCGACCATATGATTGTTCTGAACCATGTGGGCAAATGGTTCGCCGTCATCAACATCGCCCTCAAATGTCAGGAAGATTGGGCGCACGCTGTCGTGCAGCTTGCTGTCTGTGACGATCATTTCGGTGATAGGCTGGGATTCATCTTCAAGCTTGTACCAGATGCCGAGTTGATCGAGCATGCGCACGGCGCCTGCCGCGATGGCCGAGGAACGCGGATCGTTCTCGATGGCTGAGCGTGGGCGCAGGTCTACAAGCGCGATTTTCATGGAAGGTTCTGACTGCTTCAAAGCAAGCGCGAGCGATAGGCCAACATACCCGCCGCCGCCAATGGTGACGTCATAAAGGTCTTCGGTGGCGGTCTGTTTCTTGCTCATAGAACTCTTTCCTGTAATCGTTTGCCCTATAACCATTAGGTTAGCCCAATTGATCGTTGACACTATCGATATAGCGCCACACTACTCACATGCAATCGAAATCACTACAAAAATAGGTTTGTCTGTAATGACGAAGGCTGTTGAAAATCTGCTGGACCTTTTGGATCTGGAGAAATTAGAGGAAAATCTGTTTCGTGGCACAAGCCCACAAAGCGGGTGGCAGCGTGTTTTTGGTGGGCAGGTGATTGGTCAGGCTCTTGTTGCTGCCTCCCGTACGGTTGGCGCAGAACGTCAGGTCAATTCGCTGCATGGGTATTTTCTGCGTCCGGGCGATCCGAAGGTGCCAATCATCTATGAGGTTGACCGTATTCGTGATGGTGGCAGCTTCACCACGCGGCGCGTTGTGGCGATCCAGCATGGTCACGCGATCTTCTCAATGTCCGCTTCTTTCCAGCGTGTTGAGACCGGCATGGAGCATCAGATTGAAATGCCGGATGTGCCGATGCCGGAAGACCTGATGCCGATCTCTGAAATTTCCGACGAGCTGATCTCAAAGGCGCCAGAACCGGTACAAAAGTACTGGAAGCGCGAACGTCCGATTGAGTTGCGTCCATTGGATTTGGGGCAATACTTTTCTCGCAAGAAGCAAGAGCCGGTTCAGCATGTGTGGGTGCGGGCGGCTTCAAGGCTGCCGGATGATCCGCGTATTCACCAGTGCGTGCTGGCTTATGCTTCTGACATGACGCTTTTGGATACGGCGCTGTTCCCGCATGGCATCAACGTGTTTGTGCCAAATCTGCAGGTGGCAAGTCTGGACCACGCCATGTGGTTCCACAGCGATTTCCGCTTTGATGAGTGGTTGCTTTACACGCAAGACAGCCCGCGTTCAGCCGGAGGCCGTGGTTTCAGTCGTGGCAGCCTTTACACGCGGGATGGTGTGTTGGTGGCTTCCGCTGTTCAGGAGGGCCTGATGCGGATGAGGGAGCGTCCTGTGCCGGGTAAGGGGTAAGATCAAAGATATTGCTTGGTGCAAGAGCTATACTTTGTCTGTAGCAATCTGTTTGTTTCTTTGATTTTTAAGATGACGGGGTGTGAGCATGTTTAAGCCCAATAGCGTTATTCTCTATGTCGAAGACGTGGAGAAAAGCACCAAGTTTTATACCGATGTTCTGCAAAGCAGTCCGATTGAGCGTTTTCAGGAATTTTCGCTGTTCTCTCTGGGAGACGATGTCACTCTGGGTTTGCAGTCTGCGCAGGGGATTGACCCGAAACCTCAACCGTCCTTTGGCGGCTTTGAACTGTCACTGAGTGATGTGAGCCGGGAAGAGGTTGATCAGGTTTACAGTCTCTGGAAAGAGAAGGGCATTCCGATCGTTCTGGAGCCCACTGATCTGGACTTTGGCTACACGTTTGTTGCGACCGATCCTGACGGGCATCGGTTGCGGGTGTGCGCGACTGATACGACCAATGTGAGTTAGGGCACGCTGTGCCGGTTTCTCTAATATCTGTAGCTGTTTAGGGTTTCTCTGGCTTTGTATTGGCGTGCCAAGTCCGCTGTTTGGGTCGTTACAACACGGCGTCCGACGGGCCAGAAGGAAATTGCTGCGAGTTTGAAGGACTGAAGGCCAAAGGGAATGCCTATGATTGTCAGGCAGGTGAGAATGCCGGATATCACATAGCCTAGGAACAGCGAGAGGCCAAACGGCAGCCATAGGATGTTGAAGATGAAACCCAGGACCCCTGTTAAGACAGTGGTTGGCGTTGCACCTTTGTTATCCAGATCTCTTATGTGCACAATATCCTTGCCAAAGGGCCATGCCGATAATTTGGCCATTTCCCAGGCTGCTCGTGTGTAAGGGAGGCCAATGATTGTGAGTGCGAACAGGAGGCCGTACACAAGCCACATCAGGGCCAGGTACCAGCCTCCAAGGACAAACCAGATTACATTTCCAGCGTAGCGCATAATAAATATCTCAAATTTATAAATGGATTTTGAGATGTATCTAAGTAGCCGCTACGTGAATTTCAATTCACTGAACCTTTTTCTGTCCAGCCAGCGCGGCGTTGACCAATGCAAAGGCTTCCGGGGCTGCCCAGTCGGCGGGGCCGAACATGGTGCCGATTTCGCAGCCGTCTTCACCGATCATGATTGTGCTTGGCAGGCCGGGGGCTTTGCCTTTGGTGCGCAGGTTATTGAAGGTGTCCATGGTGTGGTCTGAGAAGTACGCCAGATCCTTCACGCCGATATCGCTCAGGAACTTCAGCGGCTTTGGATTGTTTTCACCACGGTCCATGTTGACGGCGATGACGTTGAACTCTTCGCTGCCTGCTTCACGCTGCAGTTTGTCCAGATGCGGCATTTCTTTGCGGCATGGGGCGCACCATGTGGCCCATAGGTTGAGCAGTTTGGTGCCTTTCAGGTCTGCCATGGTGATGAAGTTGCCGTCAGCATCGTTGAATTTCAACTGTGAGAGATTCAAAGGCTTCTCAGCAGGCAGGAATGCGGCCACTTCGCCTGTGGTCAAACCCTTGAGTTTTTTTGCGGTATTCATTGAAGAAGAGCAGGCGAGGGCTTGTGGATCCTCACTTTTTTGCTGATTAAGCGCCCATACAGCTCCGCCTACGACGACAAATCCAGCTAATGCTGCAATAAGCCCTTTTCCGAGGCCGAACTTTCCGGTAACTGTCAGTTTCTTCATATTAAACCCAAATCATAATGAGGCTAGACATGAGCAACCGCATGTGGGGGGGCCGTTTTGCGGAAGGGCCAGATGCAATCATGGAAGAGATCAATGCTTCCATTGATTTTGATCGCAAGCTCTACCGACAAGACATAGCCGGGTCCAAGGCTCATGTTAGCATGTTGGCTGCACAGGGCATCGTTAGCGCAGAAGATGCCGAAAAGATAGCTCAGGGTCTAGACACAATTCTGTCAGAGATCGAAGAGGGCACCTTTACCTTCTCACGTGCGCTTGAAGACATTCACATGAATATCGAAGCGCGTCTGGCTGAATTGATTGGCCCGACCGCTGGCCGTCTTCACACAGCTCGTTCACGTAACGACCAGGTTGCCACAGATTTCCGTCTTTGGGTACGCGACTCTTTGGACGATCTTGAGGCACAGGTGACCGACCTGATGCAGGCGCTTGCTGAAAAAGCAGAAGAGCATGCAGCAGTTGTGATGCCGGGCTTTACACACTTGCAGTCCGCGCAGCCGGTGACATTTGGCCACCACCTGATGGCTTATGTCGAGATGTTCTCTCGTGACCGCTCCCGTCTGCAAGATGCGCGTGCGCGTATGAATGAGAGCCCACTTGGCTGTGCTGCGCTTGCTGGTACATCTTTCCCGATTGACCGTGAGATGACTGCGGCTTCTCTGGGCTTTGATCGTCCGACTGCAAACTCTCTTGATGGTGTTTCTGACCGTGACTTTGCCATTGAAGCGCTGGCGGATGCGTCCATCTGTGCGATGCACTTGTCTCGTCTGGCAGAAGAGATTGTGATCTGGTGTTCTGCCCAGTTCGGCTTCATCAAGCTTTCCGACAAGTTTTCGACCGGTTCTTCCATCATGCCGCAGAAGAAGAACCCGGATGCAGCTGAGCTGATCCGTGCGAAGACTGGCCGTATTTATGGCGCGTTGAACTCTCTTCTCGTGATGATGAAGGGTTTGCCGCTGACCTACTCCAAGGACATGCAGGAAGACAAAGAGCAGGCGTTTGACGCTCTGCCGAACCTGTCTCTGGCTCTGGCAGCCATGACCGGCATGATGCGTGACCTTGAGCCGAATGTGAAAACGCTGAAGAAAGCTGCCGGTTCCGGCTATTCCACCGCGACTGATCTGGCTGACTGGTGCGTGCGTGTAGTTGGCATGCCATTCCGTGATGCTCACCATGTGACTGGTGCACTTGTTAAGATGGCTGTCGATAAAGGTGTAGACCTGCATCGCCTGACATTGGAAGAGATGCAGAGCGTTGAACCGCAGATCACGGATGATGTCTACAGCGTTCTTTCCGTTGATAAATCTGTTCGCAGCCGTGTCTCTTATGGTGGCACAAGCCCGGTGAATGTGCGTAAGCAATCCCGCCGTTGGCTTAAGCAGCTTGAGCGTGAGCAGAAGACGGAAAAGTAAGTCTGTTCTTCGGATGATCTTGCAGTCATCGTTGTTACGGTGCAGAAATAAAACTGAGAGTAGGCTCGGGTTCGCCCGAGTCAGTCCTTAGGTCGAATTTCTGGTTTGGTAAGATCATCCAGATTGGAGCAGAGAAAACATGAGCTCGCAAGGCATGAAAGACATTACAAAAAGCCGTAGTTCCAAGCTTTTGATTGGCCTCACAATTGTTGCACTCGGTCTGAGTGTTTCCGCTTGTGGGCGTAAAGGCAGTTTGGAAACGCCAAGCCAAGCTCGGGCGACTGCAGATGGTGCACCGCCACCCCTGAACGATGCTCCTGTACCAGAGATCCCTGGAGATAAGGACGAAAGTCTGTTTCTGGATCCGTTGATTGGTGCGGATGAGGATGATCCCGACTTCAATTTTTAGACTGGTTCGCTAAGCCCACCGCGGTAGAGCCAGCGTAGAGGACCTACATTGCATTACTTTGAGTTTAAGGATGGCGTGCTTCACGCTGAAGATGTTGCGCTGAGTGAAATTGCAGCGGAGGTTGGAACACCATTTTACTGCTATTCCCGCGCGACATTTGAACGTCACTTCAAGGTTTTTGACGGGGCTTTTGATGGAATAGATCATCTGACCTGTTATGCAATGAAGGCGAACTCCAACATCGCTATTTTGACGGTGTTGGCGAAACTAGGCGCTGGTGCGGATGTTGTTTCTGAAGGGGAACTGCGGCGTGCATTGAAAGCGGGCATTCCTGCAAACAAGATTGTGTTTTCTGGTGTTGGCAAGACCCGTCAGGAAATGCGTTTTGCGCTGGATGCTGGCATCCTGTGCTTCAATGTAGAATCCGAACCTGAGCTGAAGCGGCTTTCTGCCGTTGCTTCCGAGATGGGTAAGACTGCGCCGATTTCTCTGCGCATCAACCCGGATGTGGATGCAAAGACCCACGCTAAGATCTCTACCGGTTTGGCTGCGAACAAGTTTGGCATTGCCTGGGACCGGGCGCGCGCTGTTTACAATGAAGCTGCGCAGCTGCCGGGCCTGAAAGTGACCGGTATGGACATGCATATCGGTTCTCAGATCACTGAGCTGGGTCCGTTTGATGATGCTTTGGAACGCCTTGGTGTGCTGATTGGCATGCTGAAGGAAGACGGTATTGAGATTGACCACCTTGATGTGGGTGGCGGTCTTGGCATTCCTTACGGAAGCGGAATTGAAGCGCCGCTGCCGACTGAATATGCGAAGGTTGTTCGTAAGCACATTGAGCGCCTTGGCGTGACGCTGATTACCGAGCCGGGGCGTTTGATTGCCGGAAACGCCGGTATTCTCGTTACCGAAACGATCTACCGTAAAGAAGGTGAAGCGAAGAACTTCGTCATCGTGGATGCTGCGATGAACGATCTGATCCGCCCAACTCTTTATGAAGCCCACCATGACATTGGTGCGGTGAGCGAAGAGCGTCAGAACGGTGAGCAGATGCTGGCGGATGTTGTTGGGCCAGTTTGTGAAACCGGTGACTACATTGCTCGTGACCGGGAGTTGCCGAAGTTTGAGGAAGGCGACCTGCTGGCTGTCTACTCTGCTGGTGCTTATGGTGCGACCCAATCCGGCACTTACAACACGCGTCTTCTGGTGCCTGAAGTTTTGGTTGATGGCGATAAGTTTGCGATCATCCGTCAGCGTCCAAGTTACGATGAGTTACTAAATCAAGACGTTGTGCCGAACTGGGTTGAAAAGGCTTAACTCTGTTTGAAAGCCCCTTAGGTTTGCCAGATTGCTGATCTACGTTAATCGCCGTATGCTCAAAAGAAAAAGCAGGCGGCGATTAGCGAGGCCTTTGTGACCCATCAGAATGAGAATGGCGGCAATAAAAACCTAAAGAATGCCATAGCTTCTGCAAGTGAATTGCGAGAGCATAAGACGCGTTATGGCGAAGGGGCCGGGCTATTTGGCCTGTGGCAGTCCCTGTTTTCTCAAAGATTATCCTACCGATTGAAAAGGCTGGCTTTTAAAGCGCAGCTTTATTTGTTTTGGGAGCGGTTTTGGCCTGCCATTCAGGTGCCGCTTATTGTGGTCTGCCTGTATGTTGCCGTTAGTTTTTTAGGGCTGTGGCAGCTGCTTGGTTTTTATGGCTCTGCGGTGGGATCAATCCTGTTTCTCGCTGTTTTCATTTGGAGTTGTTACCCGCTTTTACGTCTGAAGCTTCCCGATGAAGCGGAGGGATTGCGCAAGGTTGAGCTTGCCAGTGATCTGCCGCACCGACCTTTGCTCTCTTACAAGGATGAGCAGGCGACCGGGATGGATGACGAAGAGGCGCTTGCGCTTTGGTCTGCCCACCAAAAGCGGTTGCGAGAGCGGCTTAAAAACCTGCGGGTTGGGGGCGTTAATCCGCGCGGGTTTGCCAAAGATCCTTATGCCCTGCGTGTTTTCGCCGTTATGTTGCTTGTGGTGGGGTATTCCGTTTCGGATGCGAACCGGTGGTCTAGCCTTTTGGCACCATTCCAGTCTCAGGCTGTGGGAAGTGTTTTACCTGCTCGCATTGATGCGTGGGTTACTCCGCCAGCTTACACGGGTGAGGCTCCTGTTTTCCTCAGCGGGGATGCCAATCAACTGAGGGATTCCCGGGATGCGCTCTCGATTGCCAGTGGCAGTGAGGTGTTGGTGCGGGCACAGGGCACTGGTGAATTCTCCGTTGTTTATTTCTCGCGCCGTGGACAAGAGGTTTTGGAACCGGAACGTGTGCAGCCGGGTGCTGGTGAAAGCTCTGATGAGCTGAAAACCACCGAATGGCGGTTTCCGTTGAACTCAAGCGGGCGCTTGCAGATCCTTCAAAATGACTCTCCGAAATATTCCTGGAAGATTGCGATACGGCCAGACTTGCCGCCGCGCATTCGTTTGTTTGATGACCCAGAAGAGCAGCTTTCCGGCAGTCTCAAACTGACTTATCTGGTGCAGGATGATTACCGTGTGGTTTCTGCTGAGGCTATTATGGAGCAGGTTCAGCGCGGGGATGAGGATAAACAAGGCCGATCTCTGGTGGAGGCGCCACGGTTTAACCTGAGCTTGCCGCCCAAAGATTCCAAGATGGCTGTCGGGCAGACCTTTCAGGATTTAACGGCCCATCCATGGGCAGGTTCTGAGGTGGCTCTTGTGCTTGTGGCTCGTGATGAGGCTGAGCAAGAGGGGCGCTCGCAGCCCGTTTATATCAAACTGCCGGAGCGCCGGTTCAATAAACCTTTGGCGCGGGCTGTTGTTGAGCAGCGCCGTAATCTTGCAATGAACGTTGAGAGCTATCCGCAGGTGGTGGATGCGCTGGATATGCTGATGATTGCGCCGGAGCGGTTCATCGATGATGCAGGATCTTATCTGCCGTTGCGTTTTGCTTATGCCGAGTTGGTTGCAGCCAATACGGATGAGCAGCTGACAGACATGCTGGACGTGCTGTGGAACGTGGCGCTGACGATTGAGGATGGTGGTTTATCTGCTGCCGAGCGGGCTTTGCGTGAGGCGCAGGAGGCATTGCGGAGGGCATTGGAACAGGGGGCTTCGGAGCAGGAAATTGCTGAGCTGATGAGTGATCTGCGTAAGGCGCTGGATGATTATCTGAAATCCATGGCCCAGCAGATGCGCGAGAACCCTCAGCAGCTTGGTCAGATGCCGATGGATGAGAACTCTCAACAGATTACCCCTCGGGATCTGGATGACATGCTGCGCCGCATGGAAGAGCTGGCGAAAACCGGTTCTTTGGAGGCGGCGCGTGAGTTGTTGGCGCAGATGCAGCAGATGCTGGAGAACATGCAGAATGCGCAGCAGCAACAGCAAGCGCCAAGCCAGCAGCAACAAGAGATGTTGCAGGCCCTGGAAGATCTCGGTGAGATGATCCAGAAGCAGCGCAACCTGATGGATGAAACGCATCAGTTTGATCCGGACAGCCAGCAGCGCCGTCCCGGCCAGCGCAATGACCAGCAGGATAAGCGTGGTCAGGGTGGTGAGATGAGCAATGAGGAGGCCCAGCAGGCCTTCCGCGAGTTGCAGAAGCAGCAGCGCAATCTCTCTGATGACCTGCAGAAGCTGCTCGACAGCATGGCAAACAACGGCGCCAAGCCGAGCAAGGATCTGGATAGTGCTGGTAACTCCATGGAGGATGCTGGTGACGCTTTAGGCGCGCAACAGGCGGATGAGGCTGTATCTGAGCAGAGTCAGGCCCTGGAATCCTTGCGCAAAGGCGCTCAGCAGCTTGCAGAGCAACTGGCCGGACAAGCTGGTGGGCAAGGGCAAGCAACCAACTCTCCGCTGAACGAGGACCCGCTTGGCCGTATGCGCCGCGTTGAGGGGCCGGAATTTGGCAGTCAGGTGAAAGTGCCTGATGAGATTGAGGTTCAGCGGGCGCGGCGTATTCTGGAAGAGCTGCGCCGCCGGCTTTCCGATCCCGACCGTCCGCAGCTTGAGCTGGAGTATCTGGAACGGTTGATGAAGCGCTACTGATCAGCGGTTTCAGGATGCTTTAATGAAGAGTTAGAAAACTAGATTGATCGCGATGTCGGTCCTTCCAGTTTTCTTTGCCATTTGGCGGCTCCTTCATTGTCGTGCCCGCTTTAGCTCCTATACTTTCGCCATGAGCCAGACAGACCCAAACAAACCTGAAGTTCTGTCACACATCATTGAAGAGGTGATGGATGACTGCATCAGGGTGTTTGTGCTTAAAGGGCTGCAAGCCTGTTCCATGGAAGACTTCTATGAGGCCTGTGGACCACATCGGGCGTATGTGGAAGAGCACTTCACGACCAAGCAAGACTTCTGCGCTGCGGTTTTGCTGTGGTGGCTCAACAGCATTTTTGCGGAGCTGAAAAGCACCATTTCGCTGCACTCCAATCTGCATTCGGCTATCGAAGCGGTGCTATATGAGTTCATCGATATCTGTGTCGGTCATCGTGAAAGCAAGCACGGCGATAAGTTTTGTGTGCTCGACAATATGGCGTTGTTTGATGAGGAGCTGCTGGCGAAGTTTGCGATGTATTATCAGGAGGGTGTGAAGCATTTCCGCCTGAAATTCATGGATCTGAAGAGTGAACTCAAAGACCCTGATGATATTGAGAAGCTTCTGATCTTCTATGTGATGATCCTTGAGGGGCTTTATGTCCTGATCCGGCGTGGGTTCTCCCGCAACATGCTTTTTGAATATGCGGATATGAGCCTGCATACGCTAGAGTTCTACGAGAAGCGCCCGTCTGATAAGACGACTGATTAAAGGTCCGCAAGCATCGGCTGGTAAGCTGGAGCTGGACGAGGACGTTTGAGATTGGCTTAGCTGGTCACGGCTTGTCTGAGTAGTTGCTGTGCAAGTGTGAGGGCGGGGTCGTTGCCTTGGCGGATGTCTTCTGGTGTTGGCATAACCGGACAATCCGGATGTATCCCAACTCCTTCAAACCTTGTCCCATCTGGAAAATCAGTACGCTTTGCCGAGATTGTGAGCTGTGTTTCGGGCAGAGGTGCCTCAAAATAGGGTTGTCCGGTTGAGCCCGCGGACGCTTCTCCAACGATTGTTGCGCGTCCGGAATGTTTTAGAGGTATCAAGAGATCTTCGGTTGCAGAGCCGCTGCCAATATCAATCAGAACAATCAGCTTTCCTCGAAACGGTGTGGCACTGGCTGGGAAGGTCTCGCCGTTTGTGAGGAGATGCATGGGCGTTGTTTCAGCGTTGGGCTGGGTGTGATGTGCGGAGAGTTCTCCGTTTTGCCATGCAGCCACGCCTTGTTCAGCCTTCTCCAGTCCGGTGATCTGAGGTGTTCGTTCCATCCAGATTGCGATTGGCTCCAGGCAGAGTTTTTTCATGAGCTTCATGGGTGTGTTGCCGCCGCCATTGCCGCGTAAGTCAAGGATGACTGGAGATTGGTTGTCGATCTGGCTTAGGAAGGCGAGAGCTTGTTCCTCGTACTCTGGTTTTGAGAAGCTGCGGATGATCAGGCGTGGATGCTTTCCCGACGTGTCGAGTTCAAATGCCTTGAGATATGAAAGCGGATGCTTGTGTCCTGCGCGGGTGATCTGCAGGCTTTGCCCGTCGTGAAGTGTGATGTTGAGTTGGTTTGGCAAAAGAAAGCTATTGAATAGCAGCAGGTTGCGTTCTGCCGCTTCTGGCTTTGAGGCGCTGACAAGCTTTGTGTACCTCGCAAAGAACTCATTAGCAGGAAGGTCGTTGACCTGCTCTATGATGTCTCCGGCTTTGATGTCTGTGTGAGTTGAGCCACAAACAGTCCATGCGCGCTTTGAGGCTGATACGGGTAGCGGGCGTGCCCAGAACCCAAAGCCTGAGTTTTGCAAGAGCGTGAAATCAATGAAGTGAGTATGCGCGTTCTTAAGGTGAGCCAGATAGCTCTGCGTTGCGAGCAGGAAGCCACGGCGATCTTCGACGTCTTCCAATGCACCTAGATAGCGAAAGTAGAGATCTGCGTTGCTGGTTTCCGGGATGTTTTCCCAATGCGCGAAACAGCTTTCTACCGCTGAATATATTCGGCTGGCTGCATAGTACTTTGCTGCAGGAGGAAGGGGCGCTGCCGGGTCTTCCAAGCGCATCATTGCTTGTTGAAGGGCAGAAGTCTCTTGTTCCATGGGAAAGCTCACTCAAAACCAACAATGAAATATGCGCATAGAAGATCAGGAAATCCCGATTTTGTACAGCGTGTTGGATTTAGGTTTAGCGCTTGAGACTGAAAAAACAAAACGCGACCGCTCGGAAGAGGGATCGCGTTTCTTGAAACTTTATTGGGGAAGGGCTTTAAGCAAACGCGGTTTGCTGAGAGCCTTCTTCTTCTTCTGCCAAGGCAGTGGTGACGGCTTTTCTGACTTCCACCAGTGAAAATGGTTTTGTCAGAACGTCCTTCACGCATTTACCGACTTCTTCAGAGCGTTCACGCTGGTCTGCGTAACCGGTCATCAAAAGGATTGGCAGGCCCGGATAGCGAGCGCTACTTTGCATCGCAAGTTCGATACCATCCATCTCCGGCATTCTGATGTCGGAGAGTAGAAGGTCAAACCTGCCCTGCTGTTGCAGCAGTACAAGAGCGGCTTCGGCGCCATCTTCTACGGCGGTCACTTTGTGCCCGTCCAGCTCCAATGCACGTTTTACAAAGGCGCGGACCGCATCATCGTCTTCCGTCAGAAGTATGTGAGCCATTATAGCCCCCCTAGTTAGTCGTCACCTTCCTGCGGCACGTAGCCGATGAATGGCAACTGTCTCCATGCATGCCCCATGTCCATGCCGTAGCCGACGACGAATTTATCCGGACAATCAAAGCCCGTATAATCCGATTTAACATCGGCTTTTCTGTGGTTCGGTTTGTCCAGGAGTGCAGCAATCCGGACAGACTTGGCTCCACGTTCGGCGATCATGTCGCGTGCAAACTTCAGAGTGCGGCCGGATTCAAGAATATCATCGACCAAGATGACGTCTCTTCCGGTCACGTCGCTTTCGATATCGCGGAGGACTTTTACCTCTCCTGACGACACCGTTCCACTTCCATAACTTGAAAGGTGTAAAAATTCCATTTCCGGAACGGAACCTGCTCTGTGCAAAGCACGGGCAAGGTCAGCTGCAAAAATGAAGCTTCCTTTCAAGACCGCTACTACGAGGAGATTGTGAGGCTTGTCCTGTGAGATAGCTTCTGCGACGGCTTTTACGCGTGCCGCGATTGCTTCTTCATCAAACAGCACGCGGATTTCCGGGTTACCGGTCATCTAATGCTCGCTCTTTTCTTTTGGCGCTCAACAAAGCGCAATTGAATGTCGGCGGCTCGCTCTGGCGGATTGTTTAGCCGAGCTCTGAACCGGGTTTTATCACCTGGTGCAAGCCAGTCTTCTCTTGGCTCAACAATCCAGGAGTGTATCTCTTGCGTGTCCAGTGAGCGCAACGCCAGCTTAATCGCCGGAATATACGTCTCGCTTCTTGTAATATTTTCTACAGAACCTTCCACAACAAGCACGACGGAACCGTCGTCCACCTCACGGAATGTTCTCAGATCCTTAAACACAAGACCACGCAGATTTACGGTCATACCAGCCAACTGGTAAAGACCAGCCAAATCGGGGAAGGTTCTTACGATTGATTCACGGTAGTGCACAGCTGAAAAACAGAGTGCGAGTGAAGCAGCAAGAAGACTTGCGCCCAGCAGGCCTTTCGCGCTTATAACACCTGATTTGCGGGATGACTTGGTTTTTTTTCTAGATCTTCGGTTGGACTTTTGAGAGGCGCCTTCAGATTTCTTTTTATCGTCGGGTTTCTCCTCTTCAGAACCCGTTGGTTCTTCTGATGCCTCATAGGAGTTGCCGGCCTTATCACTGGACTGAGTGCCGGTGTCCTTGCCCATAGAACCGCTTGAATCTGAAGGTTCTTCCTTGGGTTTTCCTACAAGGTCTTCTTCTGAAAATGCTTCGTGACGATCTGCTTTATCGCCGAGACCAGCCCAATCGCTTTCATCCAAGCTTTCGGAGAATGAGGGCTCTTTGCGGTCATCATCGGGTGTTGAATTGTTGTGTACTTCGGGCTCAGCATCGAGTGCAGCAGCCCAATCGTCCTCTACCTCTGGTGTAACCTGCCAGATATGATTGCAGCTGGCGCATTTTACTTTGCGGCCAGTCTCTCCAATTTTGTCCGTTGGGATCTCGTAGGCAGTATTACATTGAGGGCAGATAATTTTCATCGAGCGTGGTCCAAAAGCGGTTGGCCTTTAAAAGGAATGGACAAGCCGCTTAAATCCTTCATTTTCTAGCGTATTCGTCTTCGAGAGCCGAAGAAGGCTGTCGGGAACACGTCTCAGAGCCACCAAATATGCAATATACTCACAAGTACTCAACTGCGTAGGCTTTGACTAGCCTAAATACTGGTGCTTCACGTCAGGTTGAGTGACTAGAATTTATACTATCTGAAGTATGAGGACCTTTATATCCTTAATGAAGTGTTAATTTATTCGAGGGATATCCAAAGGAACAGGCTCGCATAAATTTGCAGGGGTAAGTTCAGTCAAAAATTGAACGCGAGAAAATTATTTTTTAGAGTGATTTGCACGAGTTTGGCCTCATTTTTCTGATAAGGCGAAACCTTACGTCTGCTAGGGGAATTTTCGGTGATACGCTTTGAGAATGTGGGACTTCGGTATGGCATGGGCACTGAAGTACTTCGGGATTTGACCTTTTCCATTGAGCCGCAATCTTTTCAGTTTCTCACTGGTCCTTCAGGTGCGGGCAAAACCAGTTTGCTGCGCTTGTTATTCCTTTCTATGCGCCCCACTCGTGGGTTGATTTCTGTTTTTGGTAAAGACACCACCAAGATCGCAAAGGCTGAGCTGCCATCTATGCGCCGCCGGATTGGTGTGGTGTTTCAGGATTTCCGGTTGCTGGATCACCTGACCACCTACGAGAATGTGGCTCTGCCGCACCGTGTTGCGGGGAAATCCGAGGCAGAGTACCGTCCTGATGTGATCGATTTGCTGAAGTGGGTGGGACTTGGTGACCGTATGCATGTGCTGCCGCCTGTTCTTTCTGGTGGTGAAAAGCAGCGTGCTGCTATTGCGCGGGCGTTGATCACACGGCCTGAAGTTTTGCTTGCGGATGAGCCGACAGGTAACGTGGATCCTCCGCTTGCCCGCCGTTTGCTTCGTTTGTTCATTGAGTTGAACCGGCTTGGCACCTCAGTCGTGATCGCAACCCATGATTTTCATTTGCTGGAGCAGGTGGAAGCTCGGCATCTTATCCTCAACGACGGGCGGTTGGCTGTTCATGACTGATACTCAGCAAAGAAGAGAACCGCCAATGTCTGGCCCAAAGTCCGGGCCAAAACGTGCGCCAGCTGGACAAAAAAGGCCTGGCAAGCCGCGAAAAGGACCACCAAAAGGCAAGGGTGGTCGCCCGGTCAAAAAAGCGGCGGGTGCGAAACCTTCCGGGTTACGGTTTAAGCTCAAAGAAAGACCTGCCCCGATTGTTCCACCGCAGGCGATCTCCGGTCAGGCTTTGATGCTTGTTGTGGCGATTATGAGTTTTCTGGCCTGCCTGACCGTTGGGTTTGTGGCCATCGTCAATGATGCGGCGAATGACTGGACCAATGATCTGGTGCGCGAGGTCACTGTGCAGATCCGTCCTGCAGATGGCGTGAACATGCTGCAGGAGATTGATCGCACGCTGGCTCTTGTTCGCGAGTTTCCCGGTGTTGGAGACGCGCGCGCTCTTTCTGATGAAGAAACCAAGGGATTGCTTCAGCCCTGGCTTGGGGAGGGGCTTGAACTGGAAGAGCTTCCGGTTCCGCGTCTTGTTCTGGTGGAGATAGATGATCCTGAGCTGCTTAATCTGGCAGATATGAAGGCTCAGATTGAGCAGGATATTCGTGCAGCGTCGGTGGATGATCACCGTGTCTGGAACCGTCAGCTTTCAGCGATGGCGAACACAGCTGTGCTTGTGGGTTTTGGCATTCTGGTGCTCGTTCTGTTTTCCATGGTGCTCTCCGTCATTTTTGCGACGCAGGCTGCTATGTCCGGCAACAAGGATGTGGTTGAGGTGCTGCACTTTGTTGGTGCGGAAGTTAGCTTTATTGCCTCCGAGTTTCAGCGTCACTTCCTGGTGTTAGGGCTTAAAGGCGGGGTCATTGGCGGCACAATTGCCGCACTGAGCTTTCTGGTTATGGGCTTCTTTGGCAGCTCGGACATCACTTCCGTCAGTGGGAATCAAGTGCAGGCCCTGTTTGGGGCGGTGCAGGTGAGTGCGATTGGGTACGTTGGAATTGTTGCTGTTGTGGTGCTTGTTGCGGTCTTGACCGCCCTGACGTCTCGTCTGGCTGTCCACAGACATTTGGCAAATATGGATTAAGTGTCGTTTTCTTTCCATTTTCGCCAGTTCTGATATGTAGTCAGGAAAATATTCGTTCAGGTTTGTGGCTATAAGCATTGTAGCGACATCATGGAGCATTCTTTGAATACGCGCGACACAGCGGCTAAATTTAAAGCAACCGGTGAGCAAGAGCCGGTACCAGCCAGCGTTGATAAACGCCCTGGCCGGAAGTCGTTTGTCCGGCGCAGTGTCCGTTTTTTCTTTTTGTTGTTTCTGATTTGCTCTGTCGTTTTTGCAGCTGGCTTCTTGTGGTTTGTGGAAGTTTTGCAGCCCTCTGTGCAGGCCGTTGTACCCAAACATGCTGATGGCATTGTTGTTTTGACGGGTGGTCGAGACCGGATTTCGCAAAGTCTGGATCTTCTGGAAGTTGGAAGTGCGAAGCGTCTTTTGATCTCTGGCGTTCACCCATCAACCAGTGCAAAGCAGATTGCGCGGCTTAATTCCAAACGGATGTGGTTGTTTGATTGCTGCGTTGATCTGGACCGAAAAGCGCTCAATACCATCGGGAATGCTGAGGAAACTGCCAACTGGGTGCGAAAAAATCAGTTCAGCTCACTGTTGGTCGTTACCAGTGCCTATCACATGCCTAGAGCATTGGCCGAATTGCAAGTTCGCCTGCCGGATGCTGAGCTTTACCCAAGTCCTGTCTACCATAAAGAGCTGGATTTAGAGCATTGGTATGAAAGTTCTTCGATAACAAAGCTTCTCCTACGCGAATATGTGAAGTATATCCTCGTTCGGCTGCGAGTTGAGCTGGACGCTGTATTCCCTGTAAAACACTCCTCTTAATTTCGTAAGATGAAATCTGAATTCACCTTGGCATAGTGTCGGGTGGAAATGGTTGTGAAGGTCCTATGCTCGTCCTGCGTTCCGTTCTTTTTAACGTGCTTTTTTACATCAGCACCCTGATCATTATGATCGCGTGCATGTTTTTGTTTATTCTTCCTGTCCGGTATTGCTGGTGGTTGCTGCCATTCTGGTGCCGTGTAGAGAAGTTTTTGTTGCGTTGGGTTGGTGGTGTAAAATCCGAGATCACAGGCATCGAAAACCTGCCAGATACGGGCTGTGTCATCGTTTCCAAGCACCAGTCTGCATGGGAAACGTTTGCGCTTGCTGAGTATTATCGTCAGCCAACGTTTATCCTGAAGCGGGAGCTGCGCTGGGTGCCATTCTTCGGATGGTATCTGATGAAGTTCCGCCAGATCCCTGTTGATCGCGGTAAAAAGGGCAAGGCCCTTGCTGCCATGGGTAAGAGAGCTGCTGAGGCGATTGCGGAAAACCGCAATATCATCATCTACCCAGAAGGAACACGCCGTCCAGCTGGTGCTGAGCCACAATACAAATATGGTATCGTGCACCTTTATAAAACGCTGAACTGCCCGATTGTTCCGATTGCTCTTAACTCAGGTGTTTATTGGCCGCGTCGCCGCTTCTTCCGTTTCCCTGGCACGATCAAAGCAGAGATCCTTGAGCCTATTCAGCCGGGCTTGCCACCGGAGGAATTCTTCAAGCTTTTGCAGGAACGGATCGAGACTGCCTCTGACCGTTTGCTGGATGAAGCGGAAAAAGATACGCCGGATAACATTATCATCAAAGAAGCTCGTGTACTGCAGGCAGAATATAAGAAAAAATAAAGATTTTGCGTGGAAATCAGATGTTTCAAAGGAAGAAGGCCGCCTTTGCCTTAAAGGCGGCTTCTTTTTTTGACAATGCTCTGGCTTAACTTGTAACATGTTCGCAGTTTGTTCTATAAAGTACTATGGGAAATAGCAGGAGAAATCAGGAGAGTGCGTTGCAGTACTCATTGTTTGATGATCGCTTGCCAAGTGGCAGGTCTCCACGCGTGTCAGAGGAGCTAGGTGCTGGCAGCCAGTTTAAATACTGGTCTGGTGCATCCGGGCATCGTTACCTCTTTACCCGGATCTCTCCGGAAGAGGTTTCTGACTATGCGGAGAACCTTGTTCTGATCACAGACAAGAAGAGCGAAGCCGTTGTCTGGCTCGGGTTTTTGGGTATGTCGAATGAAAAGACCCCAATGCCTGCGCTGAAACCTTCGCAGGGTGCATACGTACATCTTCTGGCAGAAGACAGCGCGGAGAGGGATCGCGCTCACAATGATCTGCGTACGGGGATCTTTTCTTATATCAAGCAGGAAGACGAGTAGTCGAAACCTGAAGTTATATCGAGAGTTGTCGTGCCAGCCATTCTACGTTCTGGTCTTTAATACCCATTTCCTTCATATGTGCGTGAGTGTTGAGTACATACTCCGGATTTGCGCCAGACTGACCCACAGCCCCCTTTACAATCTGCAATTGGTCTTTTAGCGGTAACGCACCTGCATATTGCTCGTGTTTCTGGTCTGCAACGAATGTGACTGCACGAACTTTGGTGCCTTCCTCGTCCAGCAAACGGACACGGCGGTGTGTTTCCAGATACACCATGGTTTGCTGTTCACGCTCGCGGAGATACCCAAGTGTGTGCTGCCAGTTTTCTGGTGAGATCCTGAATGCCATGCCGATGCAAGCACCGCCTTTATCCAGCCCAAATACCAGTCCAGGGTTGTCTTGAGTCCCACGATGAACCCATGAATACACGCAGAGAGATCTATGAACGCCATGCAAGATTGCGGGGACTGCTTGCTCGAAAGTAAAGCCAGGGCGCCAAATTAGTGAGCCGTAGCCAAATATCCATAAATCTCGCATAACTATTTTCTCGTAGAATTCTTTGAGTGACACGCCTATCAGGCTCGTAATCAGCATGCAACTCACAGCACTGTGTGAGGGTAACGGAGAGTAGATGACTGAACCAAAAGTATCCCGGCCTCCAAGAAAGTCGGCGTATTTCGTTTTGGCGATCCTTGTCGCCTTGATTATTGGCGGGTGGTCCGCCTATTGGGCAGTTGGGCGCGGTATTGTTTCTGACGTTATTCGCAATGGTGTGAAGGTTGCTGAAGCAGACGGCGGAAGTCTTGAATGTGGTGACCAGCAACTTGGCGGTTACCCGTTCCGATTTGAACTGACCTGTACCCCGTTCCGCATGGACAAGAACGGAGAGTGGTATTTTATCAATGAGTTACGTGGTGTAGCGCTGGCTTATAACCCGACCCATGTGATCTTTGAGGCGACTGGCCCTGCTGAGGCAAACTTTGGCCAGCAGGGGCCTGCATACTCTGCGCATTGGAAAACGGCTCAGGCGAGCGTGGTGGCTGAAAACAGTAAGCCTGCTAAAATTGACGCTGTCTTTAAAGAGCCGAAGCTGACTTATACCATTGGCGAGCAGTCTGTTGAGCTGAATGCTGAGCGGACAGAAGCGCACATGCGCCGCGTTGAAGGCAATGAGGACGCGCTTGATCTGGCTGTGCAGGTCAATGGCCTGACAGCGGGCAAAGTGTCTGATGATGTGCCGCTGGATATCAGCCTTGTTATTCAGTTGCCGGAGGGCTCGAAGCTTCTGGACGGCAAAGTTCGCAATATTGCTGATTTGATGGTTGATGAAGAATTAAAGGTCAACCTCTCCAGCTTGCAGCTGAAAAGCGGCGAGTTTTCCGTCAACACGGGTGGTGATCTGGTGATTGACCGTCAGGGTCGTTTGAATGGAACGCTGCCACTGGTGATCACTGGTATTCATCAGCTGGAAGATGTGTTGCGACCATTGTTCCCACAAGGCTCCAAGATGCTCGAGTCGCTGCAGAAGACTGCGATGAGTATTGGGCAGGGAAGTGCGGTAAATGGCGTGCCGACACTCAAGATCCCAGTGACCATAGAGAATGGGCGTGCTCGTATCGCGTTTTTTGATCTGGGGCCTGTGCCTCAGCTGATTATAAAAGAAAGCGGCTCGTAAGAGCCGCTTTTGGTTTATGCGAGAGCCAGACGGTCAATCGGGACGATGAAGCTGTCTTTGTCGTCTGGTTCTGCCAGATTTTCAAAGAGGCTGTTGTCGACCTTGTTTTTGTTTGGCACCAGCCAGCGGACGTGAAGCCAGTCACGTTCTTTACCGATCCTGGAGATTTCTTCCACGAGAGTGCGGCCAATGCCGGTATGGCGGTGGTTCTGCACGACGTAGATATCATCCAACTGGCCAATTCGCAGGCCAGAGATCAGGTCTGGAATGTCAAAGAAAGCGGCAAAGCCAACCAGTGTCTCGCCTTCGAATGCACCAATGATTTCGATGGACTTGTCTTCGAGCAGGCGCTCGGAAAAGACTTCGTCCGGGCGACGTGGAGCGCCGCGCTTAAGAGCTTGCGCATTCTCTGCAATGAGAGGGGCCAAGTCTGGCGCGTCACCGGGTTTTAAGGCTCTAAAAGAAAGATCAGCCATTATACCTCTTCCCGTTCCTTCGTTTGATTTTGCGTTATAGAGTGACCCCAAAAATCCCTTAAAATCAAGGTGTGAAAGTCTCATAGGGCTTGGAATTTTGTGGGATGCCTAATTCCTGAGGCTGGCTTGATTTTCATCGATGCTATTATTGCGGCCAAAGACCTAGTGTTTGACGGTTCAAAACTCGCAAATAGCACGAATGGTGAGTAGTGAAGGCAGATCGACGCCTCTAAACTCAGCTTGATTTTGCAACGCAACAGGAAGTGTCATGTCTAGCTCAGAGCAAGTTCACAGTATCAGACCGCGTCGTAGTGCGCTTTACATGCCAGGTTCAAACGCACGGGCACTGGAAAAGGCCAAAGGGCTGGATGTGGATGTGCTGCTGCTGGACCTTGAAGACGCTGTTGCGCCTGATGCCAAAGAGATGGCACGTACTCAGGTGTGTGAGGCTGTCGCTGGTGGCGGTTACGGGCATCGTGAGCTTGTTATTCGTATCAATGGGATGAAGACACCCTGGGGCCAAGAAGACCTGAGAGCGGCTGTTGCTGCCAAGCCGGATGCTGTGCTTCTGCCGAAGGTGGAAAGCCTCGCTGATATCAAGCCCGTTGCTGATTATCTGACAGAGCAGGGTGCTGACAGTGTTCGCATCTGGGCGATGCTTGAAACGCCGGGTGCGATCCTCAATGCCTCCGAAATTGCTGAGGCAGCCAAAGACCCGCATAATCGTCTGGACGTGTTCATCATCGGCACCAATGATCTGAGCAAGGAGAGCGGTGCACAGATCCTACCGGGCCGTGCTGTTTTGATGCCTTGGCTGATGACCTTCCTGGCGATCGCGCGTGTTGGTGGTGCGGATATTCTGGATGGCGTTTACAACAACTTCTCTGACCTTGAGGGCTTTGCGGAAGAATGTAAGCAGGGGGCTGAGATGGGGCTTGATGGAAAGACGTTGATCCACCCGAAGCAGCTTGGGCCTTGCAACACTGCGTTTGCGCCGAGTAAGGCGGATGTTGAGTGGGCGAAGAAGATGATTGCCGAGTTTGAGCTGCCAGAAAACCAGAGCAAAGGCGCCGTGCAGGTTGACGGCAAGATGGTTGAGCGTTTGCATGCAGATATTGGCCGCAAAACGGTTGCGATTGCTGAAGCTATCAAGCGGCACGTGAACGCGTAAATTTGAACTCTGCGCACGTTTTAACCTCTGGTATCTGATAGGTGTGGCTGGTAGGTTCCCGCCCACACCAGAAGAATTTAAAGGAATAAACATGCGCCTTTACCGCCTCATCACCGAACCGGATTCTGCAAAGTTTTGTCACCGCGTCACTGAAGCGCTCAACAAAGGTTGGGAACTGCAGGGCTCTCCAACCATGACTTATGACGCAACTCAGGGCCTTACCATTTGTGGTCAGGCTGTGGTCAAGCATGTTGATGGTGAGAAGTACACGCCAGAGACCAAGCTTGGTGCTTGGTAAGACACGTCTTTGATTGATGTTGGAAGTGGCGGGAATTTCCCGCCATTTTGCTTTTGGGCTGCCGTTAGGCGCTTTCCAGCATAGCCTCTAAAACACCCCGATAGACCGCTCGAATGCGATGATGATGGTTTGGGGAAGCTTGCCAGAAGTTGGTGAGGCCGGGGCCTGCGTTCAGTTCCAAGACGTTTGCTGGTGCGTCGTCTTTGCTGAGGTCATCGCAAAGGATATCGACGCCTGCATAGCGCAAGCCGCATACACGCGCAGCTTTCACGGCCAGATCTTTGAAGCGTTGTGAGGCTAAGTCGGTGACGTCGACCGCTTCACCACCGGTTGAGAGGTTGGCGTTGGAGAGGAGCTGCAGGAATTCTCCGTTATGGAGAGTGGTTGCCAGATTGTAGCCAGCTTCCTGAATGGCTTTGAGGATGCGCGGGTCGTCGTTTTCAACCTTATAGCCGCCGCTGCGGGTGGTGAGGGTTTTGACTTTTGCAGCCAGTAGTTCTGCAATGGTGCTGGCACCATCTCCGATGATGGAGAGAGGGCGTCGTTCGATGATGGCCAGAATGGTTCCATCAAGTACAATCACGCGGTAGTCACGGCCTGAGACAGCTTCCTGTACCAGCATGCGGTCGTTGGATCGCAAAGCGTTTGTCAGGTGGGTGTTGAGTTCCGCCTCATCAGAAATCTTCTGAACGCCAATGCCCTGGGTGCCCTCATTGGGTTTTATGAAAACCGGATAGCCCAGTGACTGAGCGATCTCGCCTGCACCTGTGAGCGCATTCAGGCTTTTGGCGACATGCGGGTTGGCGGTGCTGAGGTGCCTGATGGCATTGTCTGAATGTATGAGCTTGAAGTTTGGGGTTGGCAGGCCAGCGTCCTGTAGCAGGCGACCGCAGAAGTCCTTGTCTCGTGCAGCTTCTCCAGCTGCATAGCTATTGAGTGCGAAAGCACCGCCCTTGATGGGAAAACGTTTGCCGCCGCCTGTTTCGATATAGCCGAAATAGAAGAACTCGCTGTCGAGAGCGAGTTTGATGCCTTTCTCCTGACACAGCCCTGCAAGCAAGCGTGGGGCAAGAGGGAGGTTCGGCAGGTCAGGCGAAACAGGGATAAACTGCATTCAAGTTCTCAAGCTAATAAAAAAGGAGCGCCGAAGCACTCCTCTTCATACATTAGTTTTTATAGCAGTGCTCTAGTTGTTACCGCGTCGCTGACGGGAATTCGCGATGTAATCAATCTTGAACAGATCCGGGTTAGTCGCGCCGTTCTCAGTCACGTCATAAATGGCAACAGACGTGTCGTAACCCTGTGCGTCACGTACGGTCCATTGCTTGAGCTTATAGTTTCTTGCGTCGAAGATCAGCGTCAGGCGGCCAGATGTGAAACGGGTTTTATCGTCGATCGCGATTGTGATGAGGTCTGGTTCAACAACCACGTTGGTCACATTGGCGTCTGTCTTGAGGTCGATTTTATCAGCCAGCAGGAAGCGCAGTGGTGTCTGGGAAAGCGGCCAGATGTCCTGTGTCTGCAACTTACGGTCCTTCACTGAAACCATGCTGCCGTCAGCAATGATGTCGAGTGTAGAAGGCTTGTTGTAGTAGAAGCGGACTTTGCCCGGGCGGCTGATGAAGAACTGGCCTTCTACACGCCCGCCGGTTGGGCCAAACTGCACGAACTTGCCGTGCATGTTGCGAACAGAGTTGAAATACTTGCTAACGGCGTCAATGGCTTGCACGTTGGTCAGCGCGACTGGCTGTGCCTGCTGGGCTGTTTGAGCGGCGGAGTGTTCCGCAGTCAGTGGGACAGAACCAATAAAAAGCGCTGCCGCAATTGCGAGGCTTTTGCCAATCCTACCAAAAAAGATCGCCTGAGATGCAATCATAAATATAACTCCGCTGTCAAAACTCGTAGAACAACCGTAAGGCGAGTTGATTAACTCTTCTCTAAATCCAGCTTGCGGTTATTTGTGAACCCTCATTCTGAAAGGCTATCGTTACCATAAGGCGAAGATGGGGCATATGCCTCAAATTCCATAAATTCGCCTAGAGATATCCGAAAAGACTGATCAACTTTTCGGGAGTGTTTTACAGCAGTCTCCCCGTGATTGGCTATAGGCAGACTGCTGTAAGAGAGGTATCAGAACTGTTCGCCGTTTTCTGGAAGCAAGATCTCACGCTTACCGGCATGGTTCGCTGGGCTGATCATGCCTTCCTGCTCCATGCGCTCAATGAGAGAAGCTGCACGGTTGTAGCCGATTGAGAGGCGGCGCTGAATGTAGGAGGTTGATGCTTTGCGGTCTCTGGCGACGATTGCAACGGCCTGATCGAACAGGTCGTTGGTTGCGTTGCCGGAGCCTTGGGTCAGAGCGTCGTAACCGCCTTCAGACTCAGCGTCTTCAGTCACGTCAGAGAGATAAGTTGGTGTTCCTTGCTCTTTGAGGTGTGAGACGATGTCTTCCACCTCATCATCAGCAACGAATGGACCGTGAACACGTTGGGTTCTACCGCCAGCAGCCATGTAAAGCATGTCACCCATACCAAGCAGCTGTTCTGCGCCCATTTCGCCAAGGATTGTGCGACTGTCGATCTTAGACGTCACCTGGAACGAAATACGGGTTGGGAAGTTGGCTTTAATAGTACCGGTGATGACGTCCACGGATGGGCGCTGGGTTGCCATGATCAAGTGGATACCAGCTGCACGGGCCATCTGTGCCAGACGCTGGATTGCGCCCTCGATGTCCTTACCGGCCACCATCATGAGATCAGCCATCTCATCGACGACCACGACGATGTACGGCATTTTCTCCATTGGCAGTTCTTCTTCTTCGAAGATTGGCTCGCCAGTGTTTTTGTCAAAGCCGGTCTGAACGGTTCGGGTGAAGCTTTCGCCCTTCTTCATGGCTTGCTCAATGCGGGTGTTGTACCCGTCGATATTGCGCACGCCCATCTTGGACATTTTCTTGTAGCGATCTTCCATCTCACGAACGGTCCATTTCAAAGCCACAACAGCTTTGTTTGGATCGGTCACAACAGGGGTGAGAAGGTGCGGAATGCCGTCATAAATGGACAGTTCCAGCATCTTTGGATCGATCATGATCATCTTACACTGCTCAGGGGTGAGCCTGTAGAGCAAGGAGAGGATCATGGTGTTTACGGAAACGGACTTACCAGAGCCGGTGGTACCTGCCACGAGCAAGTGCGGCATGCGGGCAAGGTCGGCGATGACGGCTTCACCATTAATGGTTTTGCCGAGTGCCATAGCCAGCTTTGCTTTGGACGCGTCAAAGTCCTCAGAATCCAGAAGCTCGCGAAGGTATACGGTCTCGCGCTTCGCATTCGGCAGTTCGATACCGATGGCGTTTTTGCCCGGAATAACAGCCACACGTGCAGAGATCGCGCTCATGGAGCGGGCGATGTCGTCTGCCAGGCCGATGACGCGGGAAGATTTGATACCCGGTGCCGGTTCCAGTTCGTAAAGCGTTACAACAGGTCCCGGACGAACTGCGATGATCTCGCCGCGGACGCCAAAGTCACCCAGCACACCTTCCAGAATACGGGCATTTTGCTCAAGCGCATCTTTGCTTAGGCGTTGTTTGCCGTCGGCCTGAGGCTCAGCGAGCAGCTCGATGCTTGGCAACTCGAACGGTGGTTGTTTGATAATTGCGGTAGATCTCTTTTCCTGAGCAAACGGGCGCGGTACAGAGCGTCCCGGAGCAGGGCGTGGTGGCTGTTGTTGAGGCGCCGCCTGCATCGGTGGTTCTTGCTCATCAGGACTTGCAATGCCGATCGGTGCATCTGGCTGAGGGCCGAGATGAAGGTCTTCGCCCTCATGGTATTCATCTGGTCCGAGCACATATCCCTGTTCATCATAAACAGGTTCACCTGCAGGAACGGGCTCCCACTGTTCTTCAGGATAGTGTTCGTTTTGTGCAGCGTAATGTTGGGTGTTGTCGTGTTGTGGGTCAAACTGCACATCTGACCGCTCAGCCTGATCTTCCTGCTGATAGTAATCGCTGAGGCCATCGTCTTCGACAGGCATAAGTTTGGCCGCTACTTTGCGTCTTAAACGGGAAACCAGTCCGCCTTTTTCAGCGGGCTCGTCCTCATCAGCTTCGTGCTCTTCCCACTGTTGATCTGCCTGCGGATCGTGCTGTTCTTCTTCGTAGTATTCAGGTTGCTGAGGCTGGTTTGGATCATGCGGAGCTGCTGCATAATCTTCTTCCTGCCAGTTTTGCTCAGTGACCAGCTTGCGCTTGAAGACCGTGCGCTGGATCGCGCTGGTTGCCATGAGCTTCCAGTGGCTTAGCGCGCCAATGATTGCATAATAGCGGTTGTTTTCGCCGTCATAGTCTTCCTCAGAATCTTCCGTAAACGGTAATGCTTCGTGAGGAGTGTATTCATCTTCAACGGCTTCGTCTTCGTTGAACTCTGCCGGGGTTAGGTCTTTGCCGATGAGACCAGCAGCGTAAGCTAATAGCACAATTGAAGGCAGACCAAGGCCGACAGCACCGGTCAGGGTTCTCATGCCCGTTGAGAGCTCTGGCAGGATTGCGGTTGGAACTGAGAAAATCCAGTCGCCAAGGAAACCGCCAAGTCCTGTTGGCAATGGCCAGCTGGATGGAATTGGAATGGCCGCCAGACCACCTGCAAACAGCACGGTTCCGACAAGCCATGTCAGAAAGCGTTTGCGGGTGACACCAGATGTGTATTTGAGAGACAGGCGCCAACCCCAGATGAAGATGGGCACCAGAAAGACAGCTGTTGCCAGCCCGATTGTCTGCATCAGAACGTCTGCAACAATGGCTCCAGTCTGACCCAGTGCATTATGAATCTCCGCATTGGTTGCGTGATTCAAGCTTGGGTCGTCCGTTGACCATGTTGCGAGGGCTGCCGCCACACAGAGACCGATGACGAGGATCACCGCGCCACCAATGACGATTATGTTGCTTTTGATAAAGCGCTTGATCGGGCTCTCTGTATCAGCCAGTGAAACAGAGCTTGCTTTTGGTCGTTGCATTGCAGCAGCCTGACGCATTCAATTACTCCAGAGAGTCCAAAATTCTTCGGAAAGCTTCCTTGCTGACTTCCAAAGATTCAACGAGGGCGAGGCGGATGTATTTATCACCGGGGTTGGAACCGTCCGGCATATCCGAGGCGATGTAAGCTCCCGGCAAGGACTTCACGCCCACTTCGCGCCAGAGCTTTTCAGCGATTTGTGTTCCAGAACCCCAGCGGGAAACATCCAGCCAGAGGAAGAAACCACCTTCTTTGCGTACTGAGCCAAACAGAGGAGACAGCATCTCTTCGGCGGCGTCATACTTTTCATTGTAGAGGCGGCGGTTTTCGATCACGTGTCCTTCGTCACCGAACGCGCGTACGGCGAGCGCTTGCACAGGCATTGGGACCTGAGGAGCTGCAACGTTGCGGAAATCGGCGAAGAACTGGATGAACTCCGGATCTCCGGCAGCAAAGCCGCAGCGTGCGCCTGGGAGGTTGGAGCGTTTGGACAGTGAGTTGAATGTCACGACATTTTTCAGCGTGCCATCAAGAGCTTCAGCTGCTTCCAAAATACCTGTTGGAGGCGTTTCGCGATAGATCTCAGAATAGCACTCATCAGCGAAGAGCAGAAAATCGTGTTTGCGTGCCAGCTTGATGAGCTTTTGCCAATATTCCATAGGCGCAACGGTGCCTTGTGGGTTGGCGGGGGACGCGAAATAGAATGCGACGGTGCGGTCGAGCAAAGCTGGATCGATGGCATCCAGATCAGGCAAAACTCCGTCTGCTGGTTCTGGCAAAAGAATTTCGTCAGCACCCGCAATATGAGCGCCAGCACCATAGGATTGGTAAAACGGGTTCGGCAAAATAACAGCCGGCTGGCCGTCTTTCTTTAGATAATCGCGTGCGCAAACACAGCCAAAGACAAGACCTTCGCGAGAGCCGTTGAGCGGAATAACGCTTTTATCGGGATCGAAGGCATCAGAGAGTTGAAAACGGTTTTTGACCCATTTGCCAACAGCTGTACGGAATTCATCAGTGCCACGAATTGCTGGATACTTGCGGAAGCCGCTCTGATTTTCTTCAAGTACTTCAATGACGTAGCTTGGAGGCTCATGACGCGGTTCACCGATCGTCATAACAATTGGATCAAGACCCGGTTCGATGCCAGCGAGCTGCTGATTCAGCCGCTGAAACGGGTTTCCTCCGCTAGATTTTTTCTCAATTTCTTTCGTGGACACAAGAATTCTCGCAGGAATGATTTACAACAAATGCTCGGAGCACCAAAACTCTAGTGTTTTTTGGTAAATTGGCTGTTAACCAATTTACTGTGCGCTAAGCTGAATAGGTGTTTCTTCTGGGGTTTGTCATCTGATTTTTTAGAAGTGTGGGTTTTGATGTGTGTGCTGAGTTAGGATCGAACTTGGGCCGGGATTTGTCGAAATGGCACAAACCACAGAAAACATTGAGGCGAGCCATATCCATTTGGATTCCTCATTTGTCATTGTTTTTTCCAAGTCAAAAGGCATGCGAAGACTCACGTTAGAACAGTTGCGTGACTATGAGCTGGAGCCCGACGAATTTTATTGGGCTTATTTGCAGCGGGTTGCCGCCCAGAACCGCGAGTTTCTTGAAGAAGTTGGGCTGGAACACAGCGATATTGATGATCTTTTAGCCCGAGAGGTGCGTCCGCATTGTCATGTGCGCACAAGCGGGGCGTTTATTGCCATCAACGTTTTCAATGAGTTGCCGAAACAGGAAAGTGGCGACATGGAATGTGCCCAGATCTGGGTGGATGCTAAGCGTATGATCTGCATTTGGCATGATCCGTTGGATGTTTTTCAAAGTTTACTTGAGGGGTTCAAGACCCGTGTGCCACCAGAAAGCACGGCAGAATTCTGGGCTCGATTGGTGCTGGCGATTGCGGAACGTGCTGAAGAGATGGTTGAGGTGCTGCAGGACAGGATCGATCATCTTGAAGATGTGGTGCTGGAGACAGGAGATCACCCCTGGGAAAGCGAACTTGCACAGGTTCGTCGGTTAGCAACCATTGTTAGGCGCAGCATGCTGGCGCATCTAGACATCTTGAGGAATTTTGAAATTGAGAAGTTTGAGTGGGTCAATCGGATCAACAAACGGCGCGTTCGTGAGGCGGGTGACCGAGCCCTTCGAATTGCCGAGGAGATGGATGCTATCCGTGAACGCGCAGAAATAGTTCACGATCAGATCATGTTTAAACGATCAGAGAATACCAACCGCTACATGCTGATGATGGCGGCCATTGCCGTGGTATTTCTGCCGCTCAGCTTTGTGACTGGACTGCTGGGCATTAATGTCGGCGGCATCCCGGGAAGTCATGACCCGGTTGCGTTTAGTATTGTTAGCGGGCTTCTGATCATTTTCGGCGTGGGACTGTTTGCGATCGTCCGATGGTTTAGGATTTTTTAGAAGACTGGCTCCGTGCTTAGTCCTATCAGAAAGCCGGAACCGTCATTCGGGAACGTGTTTTAGAAATCGCTGGTAATGCCTTTGACTTCCCAATCGCTATAGCGGGCAGGATCCAAACCACCGCGGCCATTGAGCTCTTTCGGCATTTCTTGTTGGACTGCGTCGATCTCTGTGCGGCGCTCTTCAGCTTCTTTCAAAGCACGTTGGGCAGCTGGGGGCAGGTCTTCAAACCGGCGTTTTTTCGGCGTTTCTTCAATCTGCTCCGTCGTATCGACTTCTTGTGTTTTAAAGTTTTCGACGGCTGATTTGTTGTCTTTTTCCATTTCAATCCCCGTTGGCTGATGCTGCTTATCACTGTTGTAAGCTTGCGTTTGCCATTTGGAGCTACCACTTAAGCTGGTAGTGGTAGTTTCACAATGATCGCGTAGCCTTAGATATAGGCGCGAGAGCCTGTGTTTTGCAATGGGCACTGCGTTCATTGATGGACGACCAACGGAATTGGCGAACGAAGAGAACAGATTGGAGCCTTGAAACCATGAACTATGTACGGACCGGTATGCTGCTTGCGGCGATGACCGCTTTGTTTATGGGTATTGGCTTCTTGCTTGGCGGCCAAACCGGCATGCTGATTGCTCTGCTGATCGCTGGCGGCATGAACATCTTCTCCTACTGGAACTCGGATCGCATGGTTCTGTCCATGCACCATGCGCAGGAAGTGGATGAACGTCAGGCCCCGGAGCTTTATGGTATGGTTCGTACTATGGCAGCGCGTGCTGAGCTGCCGATGCCTAAGGTTTATGTGATCAACAACCCGCAGCCCAATGCGTTTGCGACAGGCCGGAACCCTGAGAATGCAGCAGTTGCAGCAACGACTGGTCTTCTGAATTCCCTTTCCAAAGAAGAAGTTGCGGGTGTGATGGCGCACGAGTTGGCGCACGTGAAGAACCGTGACACGCTGATCATGACAATCACTGCGACGATTGCTGGTGCGATCTCCATGCTGGCGAACTTTGCGCTTTTCTTTGGCGGAAACCGCAATAATCCGCTTGGTCTGATTGGGTCTATCCTGATGATGATCCTCGCACCAATGGCGGCAGCTTTGGTTCAGATGGCGATTTCCAGAACACGTGAATATGCAGCTGACCGTATGGGTGCGCAGATTTGTGGTAACCCGCTGTGGCTTGCTTCCGCTTTGCATAAGATTGCAGGCGGTGCAGCCCGGGTTGTGAACGAAGACGCAGAACATAACCCTGCAACGGCGCATATGTTCATCATCAATCCGCTTTCCGGTCAGAATATGGACAACCTGTTCTCGACACATCCAAACACAGATAACCGGATCGCGGCGCTTCGTCAGATGGCCTCTGAAGCTGGCTTTACTGAAACGCGTGGTTCTGGTGGTGGTCATTTTAGTGTGCGTGAGACGTCGCAAGCTAAGCCGCAGCGTGAAACACGTCGCCCAAGCGGCCCTTGGGGAGCATCCCGCCAATCAGGTCAGCGTGGTGGGAACGACCAACCCAGCCGTGATGAGCCGCGGAAGCCCAAAGGGCCATGGGGCTAAAAGCAAGGGAAATCTGCGAATGCGAGACGACTCTCGCATTTGCTTTGTTGATTGTACCGTGTTTACCTGAATAACTATTCGCGCTTCCCAAATTGTCTTTGCAATATTAAAGGTTCTGTGGTTAGCCGAGCAGGATTTGACAGTTCTCCTTTGGTTACAACTGGCAGTAATCCGCCGAAACTCTAGTGGAACCTGATGAAACCGGTTGGCCTCTGAGTGAGGCTCTTCACACAAGAATGCATCTTTAAAAGAATAGATGGCGCCGAAGGTCTGGCGACACATTCTGGAATACATGGATCAACGATGAGCGCAGAGCGTAAGAATACATCCTCTCAGGACAGAAACTCCAAGTTCAAGGGGAGAAAGCGTTCTGGAGCACCGAAGACTCCAAGAGACAATGACAGAGCTTCTGAAACGGAAAGCGTAGAGGGTACCTTTAAAGATCCTGGCTATGCGGCTCGTAAGGCTGCCACCGATCTGATTGGTAAAGTTTTGAGCAAGCGTATGCCTCTGGATGGCGAGCTTGATCTGAACAATGGTCATCCAGGTTATAAGCGCCTTGAGCCGAACGATCGGGCGCTTGTGCGTGCAATTATTGGCACTGCGCTGCGTCGTCGTGGTCAGATTCAGGACGTGATTGATCGCTTCCTTGACCGTCCTATTCCTGAGAAGACTGGTCGCGTTCTGGATATTCTTCATGTTGCCATGGCGCAGTTGTTCTTTATGTCCGTGCCGGATCATGCAGCAGTTTCCCTTGCAGTGACGCTTGCTGGTCGTGATGCACGTGCCAAGCCGTACAAAAACCTCGTCAACGCTGTTTTGCGCCGTGCAACGCGGGAAGGTGCGGCAATCATCGCAGAGCAGGATACTGCGAAGCTGAATGCTCCTGATTGGATGTTCGCCCGTTGGTGTGAAGTTTATGGCGAAGAAGCTGCGCGTGCGATGTCTGCTGCACATATGCAGGAGCCGTATCTGGACCTGAGCGTGCCATCAGACCGTGATGATTGGGCGGCAAAGCTGGGTGGTGAAGTTCAGCTGGGTTACTCCGTACGCTTGCAGCCAGATGGGCCGATTGAAAAGCTGGAAGGCTTTGAAGATGGCAAATGGTGGGTTCAGGATGCAGCTGCTGCCGTTCCTGCGCGTTTGCTGGGTGACATCAAGGGCAAAGTGGTTGCAGATTTGTGTGCTGCCCCGGGTGGTAAGACCATGCAGCTTGCTGCTGCTGGTGCCGATGTGACTGCTGTCGATATTTCAGCCCGTCGTTTGCAGCGCCTGACACAGAATCTAAAGCGCGTTGGTCTGGAAGCTGAGACTGAAGTTTCTGATCTTCGTGAGTTCGTGCCGGTTGATCTGTTTGATGCGATTCTTCTGGATGCACCTTGTTCTGCGACCGGTACCATTCGCCGTCACCCAGATGTGGCATGGCTGAAGCGCGAAGATGATGTGCTCAAACTCGCTGACCTGCAATACGAATTGCTTGAAAAAGCACTTGGTTGGCTGAAGCCGGGCGGAACTCTTGTTTACTGCACCTGTTCACTGGAACAGGAAGAGGGCGAGCTGCAAATTCAACGTTTGTTGTTGGAGCATCCTGAGGTGCAGCGTGTGCCTGTGACAGCTGAAGAGCTGGGCGGTGTTGCTGAGGCGATCAATTCTCAAGGCGACTTCCGCGCGATGCCAGGTCAGAACCCATCCTCAGGGAAAACATCTGGTGGTCTGGATGGCTTTTTCGCGGCTCGTTTGCGTCTCTCTTAAAAAGAGCTGGTGGAATGTCACCAAGGATTTACGCAAAGTGGGCATGGTTAACGAGATTTAAAGAGCTTGGGCGCAAACCATTTGTTAAGTTTGTTTAGAGCGTGTTGTTGCAAATCGCTTTCTTGCTCACGCTCTAAATCTTTGTTTTTGTGCGTATCCTTATCTGAAACCGAAACTGCTTTTCGGGGATACGCTCTAATGGAGTGCTGAAGGGGTATGACGGGCGCAACGGTGTCTGAAAGACTTAGAATCCTTAGTCTTTTGACACAAAACATGGCTCAAAATAGTCTGAACTGGGCGCGAGGGGGCTCTATGTTCCGCGTGTTCTCGTTTGGAAGTGCGCCATCGCGCCTGCTTATCGCTCCTCAGGATCTGCGCACTGCAGATGCTACAAACGCCGCTGACATTTATGCTGGCCGGTTCCTGTTTGCCGGACATCTGGTTGAAGTGGGCGGGCAATCTCCGTTTGATGTTGAGCCGCCGAATCTCCAATGGTCAAAAGCGCTGCATGGGTTTTCCTGGCTTCGCCATTTGCGTGCTGCTGAGACCAACATGGCACAGCAAAATGCCCGTGCCTTGGTTGAGGACTGGATCAGATCCTGCGGTCGCTGGCATGATAGCGGCTGGAAGCAGGAAGTTGTGGCGCGCCGTGTGTTGAGCTGGATGGCTCAATCTCCGTTATTGCTGACCGGATGTGAAGCGGATTTCTATCGTGCCTTCATGCGGTCGCTGTACCGGCAGGTGCGCTATCTACGCCGGACTATGAACAAAGCGCCGGATGGCTTGCCGCGTCTGACAGTTGCCATGGCGAATGCTTGTGCAACGGTTTCCATGGATGGGCAGGGGCGTCACGTCAAACAAGCTCTGAAGCGTCTTGATCAGGAGTTGAAGCGTCAAATCCTGCCGGATGGTGGTCATATCTCCCGGCATCCCGGTGCGATTATTGAGATCCTTGTTGATCTGCTGCCAATCCGCCAGGCGCTTGTGATGCAGGGGCAAACGGTGTCTCCAGTCATGATGGAATCCATTGACCGCATGATGCCGATGATCCGCTTCTTCCGTCATGGTGATGGATCCTTTGCTCATTTCAATGGCATGGCTTCTACTCCGGGTGATGTGGTTGCGACCATCCTTGCTTATGATGATGCACGTGGAACACCGCCTGTTAGTGCACCGCATTCCGGTTATCAGCGTCTCACTGGTGGTGATAGCCTTGTGATGATTGATGTGGGAGCGCCGCCGCCAACGCGCTTCTCTAGCAATACGCATGCTGGTTGCCTCTCCTTTGAGTTCTCCTCAAAGCGCAATCGCATTGTGGTGAACTGTGGCGTCTCTACACGAGAGCAAGTTGCCTGGAAGATGGTGGCTCGTTCCACTGCTGCACATTCGACAGCCGGGATTGGCGATACGTCTTCTTGTCGTTTTCTGACGTCCTCTCGTTTTGATAAGGTATTGGGCAATCCGGTGTTATCTGGTCCCAAAGATGTTGAAGCGGAGCGACAGGACACCGACCTTTCTGACCGCGTGATTGCAAGCCATGATGGTTATGTAGAGCGCTATGGCATTGTTCATGAACGTGATCTGACGCTGTCGCGTGATGGAACAGTTCTGGATGGAATTGACCGGTTCAAGCCAACGTCTGACAAGACAGAAGAAGAGACAGTCACGATCCGCTTCCATCTACACCCACAGGTAAGCTGCACTATGTTGCCATTGGGTGATGCTGCTGTTTTGCAGTGTGCAGATGGTGAAGCCTGGGAGTTTTCTGCTGATGGGATTGAGTTCTCCGTTGAGGAATCAATCTACCTGTCAGACGTTTTCGGTCACCGACAAACGCAGCAGATTGTTCTTAGTGTTGGTGTAAAAGAAGCGCTGAGTGTGACCTGGATGCTAAGAAAGACAGCCTCTGCCAAGGCGCGGCGGAAGACCTAACGTCATTTGTGCTCTTGCCCTTTAGGGGATGTAAACTGCTCCTAAAGGTTACCCGTCAAACCGCTCTCAATCCCCATAAAATGGGTTCCCACAGCTGTGAATAAGTGTTATTTGGCGGGCGTCAAAACCCTTCCATTTTCTCTAAGAGAGTAGGCTTTTACCCATGGCCGTTGTCTCCAAAGGCGTTCCGATACCTGAACTCGTATCGGTTAAGCGTGCGCTTCTTTCTGTCTCCGATAAAACCGGTCTTGTTGAGTTTGCGAAAGCGCTTTCCGAACGTGGAGTTGAGCTGATCTCAACAGGCGGAACTCGCAAAACGATTGCTAAGGCTGGCCTCCCGGTTAAAGATATTTCCGAGGTTACTGGTTTTCCTGAAATTATGGATGGCCGTGTTAAGACGCTGCATCCTATGGTGCATGGCGGATTGCTGAGCATTCGTGATGATGCTGAGCATGTTGCTGCGATGGATGAGCATGGCATCACTGGTATCGACCTGCTTTGCGTGAACCTTTATCCATTTGAAGATACGGTTGCATCTGGTGCTGACTACGCAAACGGTGTTGAGAACATCGATATTGGTGGTCCGGCGATGACACGCGCTGCTGCCAAGAACCATGCCTATGTAACCACTGTTGTTGACCCAGCTGATTACGCTGCTGTGGTTGTGGCGCTGGATACGCATAACGGTCAGTCTCCGATTGCTCTTCGTAAGAAGCTGGCGCAGAAAGCTTTTGCTCGTACCGCTGCTTATGATGCTGCTGTTTCCAACTGGATGGCAGAGCAGATTGATGAGGCGGCTCCGGATTATCGTGCGATTGGTGGTACGCTGAATGAAGTGATGCGCTATGGTGAGAACCCTCATCAGGCAGCTGGTTTTTATGTGACAGGTGAGAAGCGTCCAGGTGTTGCGACGGCTCGTCAGGTGCAGGGTAAGCAGCTCTCTTACAACAACATCAATGATACGGATGCAGCGTTTGAGCTTGTTTCCGAGTTTGATCCGGCTCGTACGGCAGCAGTTGCTATCATCAAGCATGCGAACCCGTGCGGTGTTGCAGAAGCGCCTACGCTGAAGGAAGCCTATGAGAAAGCGCTGGCGTGTGATCCGGTTTCTGCGTTTGGCGGCATTGTTGCGCTCAACGGGACTCTGGATGCGGATGCTGCTGCTGAGATCACCAAGATCTTCACTGAGGTGATTATTGCTCCTGATGCGACAGAAGAAGCTATTGAGCTGGTTGCTAAGAAAAAGAACCTGCGCTTGCTCCTGACGAATGGCCTTTCTGATCCACGCGCCAAGGGTCTGTTTGTGAAGACTGTTTCTGGTGGCTTGCTGGTTCAGGATCGTGACAGCGGTGTTGTTGATGATCTGGATCTCAAGGTGGTGACAAAGCGTGCGCCGTCTGATCAGGAACTGGCAGATCTGAAAATGGCCTTCCGTGTTGGCAAGCATGTAAAATCCAATGCGATTGTCTACGTCAAAGACGGCGCGACTGTTGGCATTGGAGCAGGGCAAATGAGCCGTGTTGACAGTGCTCGCATTGCAGCACGCAAAGCTGAGGATGCCGCTGAGGCTGCTGGCCTTGTTGAGCCGTTGACCAAAGGTTGTGTGGTTGCTTCTGATGCGTTCTTCCCGTTCGCTGATGGCTTGCTTTCTGCTGCTGAGGCTGGTGCCACTGCCGTTATTCAGCCAGGTGGTTCCATGCGTGATGATGAAGTGATCAAAGCCGCTGATGAAGCTGGCTTGGCAATGGTCGTTACTGGAATGCGCCACTTCCGTCACTAAAGGGCGGCATCTCTTATAAAATCTGGGCCTTCGCAGGTTATGCTTGCGAAGGCTTTTTTATTGGCCGCTGGTTTTAATTAAAGCTGAAAGCCAATGCTTAGTTGTAATTGGTATGGTGGAGGGAACGAAAACAAGGCGCAAAAGCGTCGATAACTGCGCATGGTGCAGATGCTGCAAGATCAAGGTTTCCTTCCCAAACTTCAACGCGTCATAGTCTCGGATAACTGGGCTACGTTCATCGCGAAACACTTTGTCTGGCTTCTTGCCGGATACTTCATTGTCCAGACCATTACTCGTTATTTTGCGTCTCCCGTATTGGGCCTGGATGAAGCGGAGCAGATTATTGCGGCTCAGAGTTTTCAGCTTGGATATGGCCCGCAGCCCCCACTTTATACTTGGCTGACAATCGCTTTCTTCTGGGTGTTTGGAGAAGGGCTCTTTGCAACGGCTCTTCTTAAAAATACCTTGTTGTTTCTTGGCTATCTTGGTGTTTGGCTCACAGCGCGGAAGGCCTCTGATCCGACGTTGGCTGCTATCGGGACGGCCTCACTTATCTTTCTGCCGCAAATCTCCTGGGAGTCGCAGCGGGCGTTGAGCCATTCAGTTTTGATGTTCGCGTGTTCTGCGTGGACGGTTTATCTCTTCCTGACCTGCATCGAAAAGCCAAGCTGGTGGCGTGCTGTTGTGTTTGGTGTCGTGATCGCAGCAGGTGCACTTTCCAAATACAACTATATGTTTTTGCTTGTCGCTTTGATCGCAGCTGGCTTTTGCATTGAGGACGGGCGCAAGTTCCTACGTTCAAAATACATTCTTGGTTCTGCTGCTGTTGCTGTCGTGCTTTTGCTTCCTCCTGCTTTCTGGATGTTTGAGAACCAGGATCTCATCTATGCGCGTGTCCATAAGTTCGGAATCGAAAAGGTTGAACGGCATTTTCTGACCGGGTTTATCTCTCTGGTAAATGCAGCTTTGCAGTTTGTCGTTGTCGCTGTGGTCTTGTTCTTTTGCGCATGGGCGACGAGTTTTTATTGGAAAGATGCTGAGCAGCACGACCAATATGTGAATGAGACCATTCGCAAACTTCTCACGCTTGTCGTTATCTTTGGGCTGGTTATTGCTGCTGTGTCTGTTGTTGCAAGTGGCGCGACCAATGTGAAAGATCGATGGCTTCAACCAATCCTATTTCTTGCTCCGTTGGTTGCTTCGTTGTGGCTGTTTGCTGAGGTCTCAATACGTCAGGCCAAGATTATTCTTGGCACGGCTAGTGTGCTGGCAGTGCTGATCGTTGTGCTCATTCCCTTCAACTTTGCCTTTGGCAGTTTTAAAAAGCCAAGTGCGCATTCGCTTCCTTCTCAGGCAATTGTTGATACGCTGGCGCAGTATGGTGTGCGAAGTGTTCTGACCACGTCTCACAGCATTGCGGGTAACATTGGCGATCTGAAACCGGGTTGGGCAGTGACCATTCCGGAGTATTCCGGTATCGATATCAACTACGCCTACCCGGTTGCGATCCTTTGGAAGGGGCACTCCAAGTCTGTCCCTGAGAACATGTCTGCCCTTTATCAGAAGCTTAAAGGCAAGCCGATCCCTAACAGTGAAATCCATAAGGAAGCTGCGCCTTACTATCATTGGTCGGAATATCCGTTCGAGTATAGCTTCATCATTGTTGAGGGGAATAATCAGGCAGCCTCACAGCATTAGAGTTATACGGCTAAATTCTCCCAGTTTTGAGAATGGGTGGATGCTTTGAAAATTGGTAGTCTGGTCATTGCGACTTGAGATCAGGGAGATGGGTCCGTGATATTCGATGAGATTACAGTGGAACCTGCCAGAGAAGCGGATGCGCATCGTTTGGGTGAGCTCGTCTTTGCGATGGAAAGCGAACTTTGGCCGGAAGATGAGCTTGATGTTGGGCAGTTCAAAATGACGGCTGAGGATATTCTGTCTGATGATGGCTCTCGCTATTGGGCTTATCTGGCGCGGTCTCAGGGGGAGCTTCTCGGGCTCATTACACTGTCGGAAAAGAAGGCCATTTATGCTGGTGGCAGGTTTGGTGAAATCGTCGAGTTTTACGTTGTGCCGTCTGGTCGGTGTGCCGGGGTTGGTAAGATACTGCTGCAACAGGCGGTGTTGAAGGGGCAGGAGATGGACTGGCCTTACCTGGAAGTGGGAGCGCCACATCAGCCAGCCTGGAAAACAACGCTGAGTTTTTATCTTAATAACGAATTCAGAGAAATTGGTCCGCGGCTGGAAAGAGAAATTTAGGTGCGATTGCGAGTTCTTTTCGTTTAGGGCTGTTTCATCCAATTCAACAACAGAATGTCCAGAATGGGCTTTTAGGCTGGCTGCAACTTTTGTTGTTTGGCCAGGAGAAGCCTATGTGTTGGATGTGCAATGACAAAGCGGGTTTGGTTGGATCACCAGCGCGCCGCAAGTTTCTGAAAACAGCTGGTGTGTTTGGTGCTGCTCTGGCAACGGGTGGTGTTGGTGCTGTTTCGTCTGCCAGTGCGCAGGAGCCGCCTATTCCTAAAAACGAGATTGGTGGTGAGGCTGCTCTTAAGCGTTTGATGGATGGTAACAAGCGCTATGTTGAGGGGAATATCTCTCCTGCTGATTTCCAGAGCACCCGTGCTGCACTGGCTGCTGGGCAGAACCCGTTTGCGGCGATCCTGGGCTGTGCGGATTCTCGTGTGGCGCCGGAGCTGGCGTTTGATACGGGGCGTGGGGATCTCTTTGTCGTGCGTGTTGCCGGTAATGTTGTGACGCCGGAAGGGCTTGCGAGCCTTGAGTTTTGTGTTGATGTGCTTGGTACGCAGCTCATCATGGTGTTGGGTCACGAGAAGTGCGGTGCTGTGAAGGCGGCGATTTCTTCTGTTCAGAGTGGCAACCAGTTTCCCGGTCATATCCAGACGCTTGTTGAGCTTCTTCGGCCTCCTGTGCAGCAGGCGCAGGGTGAGAAGGGGGATGTTCTCGTTAATGCCATCAAAGCCAATGTGCAGTGGGGTGTGACAGCTTTGCAGCAGGCATCGCCTATTTTAGACAAGCACTTCAAGGCGGGGACGTTGAAGGTGGTTGGTGGGGTGTATGACCTTGATACGGGCAAAGTTACAATGGTGACATAAGAGGGATCGCAGATGGTTGTTCCCATAATCAGGGTGTCTGAAGCGAAGGATCTTCCGGCTTTGCTGGAGCTTGAGGCTCACTATATGGCGGAGTTGGAACCGCATAACTTTGAGCGGTGGAAGACGTGTGAGGCTGTGCATCGCAAGCGGATGGAAGAGGCTTTGCTGCGCACTTTTGCTGCTGAGATGGCGGATGACATCAAAGGCTATTGCTATTGGGGGCTTCTGAATGACAGTGCCCATATCTTCAACGTGTATGTGCATCCGGATTTTCGCCGCTATGGTTTGGCGAAGTATCTGCTTGAGCGTACGGAGGAGGATATTCAGCGCAAGGGCTTTAGCCAGTGGACATTCAACCCGATCAAGACCCACCCTGCGAAGGTGTTCATTGAGCAGCTTGGCTATAGATTGCAGTGGGAAGATACGGATCGGCTTCACATGTTCAAGGAAAAGGCGGCAGCGTGAGCCTTCTCGTTATGCAAACAGCTTTAGCACCGCTGGAAATGTCCGGCGGTGTTTTCACGTGAAACTCCCAAAATGGGGAGGGCAAGGCGAGCAGGCAGTGCCTGCGCATTTTATTGGTTATGAGTCTTCGGCATTGGCTGTCGCCTTGCCCGGGCATTTTGGTATGGACAACATCGCCTCTTATCCTGAAAGACACGATAGCCAGTTTCCTGGAAGGACAATGGCTTATTCCAGCAAGTTTCCTTACTAAAACAGTTCCTTCATCCCTGACACGCAACCACTCTGACTGGTTCGTGCCACCGCGTGATGCCCTTCAGACTTGGGCCCTTCCTCTCAAACCATGCGGTCACGTTTGAAAATCGGTTCCACCGGACCTTTGAAAGATACGTTACTTCTCTCAAAAGCCCCACCCAGCCTACGACAAACTGACGGACGGTCCGCCAGCAGCCCGTTACGTAGGCATGGGAGTTAGTATGGCGGCATCTTTGGCCAAGGGGGATAAGTTTTTTGCAGGCTCCTCCTGTGTTAGCCCGATCCTCAGGGGCAGTTGCTGCATAATGTGTGCGAGTGTTTGCGAGGTAGCAATGGCTTTTGAGTGTGGGAGAGCATGAGAGAATAGAGCCGAGAGGGTTATGGTTATGGGTCCCGGGTCTTCGCTTTGCTGCGCCCGGGATGACACCGGGGGAGGTTGCGGATGAGAACTCTGCGCACTCTGGCAGATAACCGGGTGTGTGTTTGGCGAAGGTCAAGTGAGGGGTGGGGTGACGGGTGTATGAGTGAGACCTGCAGATTGTAGTGGTGAGATGCCGGGAAGGGTGCTTTCCGGGCGATTAGAGAGGTGTTTTCGTTGAAAGTTTCGTATCTGGCTCTCAGCCTTTTGGGTGGGGCGATGTTGTTTGCCGGTGGTGCGCAGGCGCAAGGCAAAATCACCAATCATCAGGCCGAGGGAAACCTGCAGGTGACCCATGATGTGGGCTGTATTGCGCGGGAGGACGCCAAGACGAGTTACACTCCGGCAGACCTTTATGCGTCGATCTTTGATTGCATTGAGAAGGAGCAGTATGGCTCTGCCGTTGATCTTTATGTGATGGCGTTTGCGCGTGGCACCTTTGATATGCAGCGGGTGAAGGATAAGAGCGCGTATCAGGCGCTTTCTGTGCTGCGGATGGTGACTTTTCAAAAGATGGACGAGGCGCAACGCACAGCGTTTGGTGCAGCGCTGGAAAATTACAGCAAGGATGGCATTGCCGAGGCCTGTGACTTTCTGCAGGGACAGGATGCGCCGGATTATTACCCTAAATACATGATTGCGCATGGTATGGGCGCGTTTACGAACAAGGACGATGACGGGCTGGTCACGCCGTTTGATGGCGCTGCTGCATGGCAACTGACCCTGACAAAAGCCGGCATTTGCGCTGGTAAATAAGCGCTGGCCTGCGGAGGGTGGTGGCTCCGCAGGCCAGCAGGGTGCTTTCCGCGAGGATGCGGGGTGTAGGTGCGTTCTCGCTTCCGGCACCGGAGCGGATGGCAGTGTTGCCAAATGCTCTTGCGCCTGCCTTTGCTCCACGTGGGCAGGTTCCCTTGCTTTGTGGAGCGCTGGGTGGGCTTATTCAGGAAGCGGAATTTTTGTGTTTATCGGCTGCGGATGAGCGACCCGCTCTAAAGTTCCGCAGCGTTTTTGGAGTGCTTCCAGTCGGTCGCGGAAGGCATGGTGCAGAGTGAACAAAGCATCGCGTTCGCTGCTGTGCTGCATCCTCTCAGTTAACAGCAAGTGCTGGATATAGCTGAGATTTTGCAGGTCCGAGACAACGACGATGACTTCGTCTATTTCATTCTGGAACGTATTTGTGGTGCCACAGGCACATGCGGAGTCGGTCATTCTCAATCCCTCTGCTTACAGGGTGTTGAACAACCGCTGGACAGCACGGCTTTCTAGGGCCAGCTGGCGAGCGGGAGGCTAGAAACCTGCAAGCAGTCAGGCGAGTTTATTCCCCCCCGAAGGAGGTGTTGTATTCACCGCCCTCCCGCTCATAGCAAAGGGTTTGCGCGCTACCTATAAAGCAGGCACAAAAAATCCGCTAGTCGTCGGGAGCGGTAACCGCTACTTGAAGAAGGTTTCTAGGCCTCATGTATGACTTTGGAATGAAAACCGGTGGTTGTCAAACTGGCAATTTTGACGAGGGTGTGGATGGTGGGGGGAGTTGCTCTGAATAGGTGGCAACATGGTCCGCATATGCGATATGCCCTCTTAACTTATTCTTGCTTTCATCATCTATAGAGTTGTTGTTAAGTATATGTTTGTAAGCTCGAATTTGGTTTCTATAACCTTTTGTTAAACGCACATTTTTGTCATTTACGAGGAGACCGTGGATCTTTAAGCGATTAGGAGATTTTTGGATTTTCTTTTTTTGTACTGAAATTTTCCAGCCGTCACTCTCAATCAATGTACATACTTGCTCAAGTAAGGAGTTCGGTTCGCCATCCTTGCCTGAAATGACGATATCATCTGCATATCTTGTATAGGTTGCTGAGTTGTGTCTCGCCAGTTCAAAAATTTTTTTATCGAGTGGTCCCATAATAATATTAGATAATATAGGGCTGGTTGGAGCACCTTGAGCTAAAGATCCATAGTAGCATGAAAGTAAGGTCAGCGCCTGTTTACTGAAATCATCTTGGTATCCAAGATCAGTTATAGCATCATATACTCTTGTCCATCTGATGGATGGAAAGAAATCTTCTATGTCAACAGAGATGACCCAGTTAGCGCCAATATGTTCTTGGGCGGCTCCTATATGAGATTTCCCGCGAACAAATCCAAATACGTAGTCTGGCCGTTCCCATTTATTATAGAAATGTGTTGCAAGCCATTTTTGGATTACCTTCAGAGATACTTTAGGGGCTGAAATGTTTCTCTTTTTCGGTCCCTTTGGTATCTCGAAAACTCGATAAAATTTGTGACTATTTTTTAGCAGAGACCACGTGAAGCTTGGATTGTAGCCAAACATCACAGAAATAGCATTGACTGATGTAACAGGTGGTAGGCCGAGTTCGTAGTATTGTTGTATTAATTTTTGCTCATCTTCGCCGCAAGAAGCCCCAATTAACTTGCAAACTTCTTTTGGTGTTTCTGCGAGAAAACCTAATTGCTCAGTTCTAGGGTGTGGGAGTCTCATTAAGCAAAGTAACCTTTCGTAAGGAGCCGACGAATTCATCGGAAGTTCGAAGGACTGCCGGTGAATTCGGCGGAATCCTTCTGTATTTGGTCTTAGCAAATGGGCATGATACACACCCTCGCCGAGACTCCCACGAGTAAACCTTAGTCCTTCATTATTGCTAATTCAAGTGCGCGAGTAATATCAGGGCTAAGACGACTTTTACTAGAGCCTAATCTATTAAGTCCTTCTAGTGTCATGAGATATCCGCCACTTGATTGACGAAGAATAAGTGATTGCTTTCGTAGTTTGTCTAGCTGCCTTTTTAACCAGTCTTCGTTTGGATACACAAAGCCTCGCCTTTCGATTTCTAATCCAATATCTTCAATAGTTATTGGTGCTTTCTTTCGCACAATACTCAAGCACATTGTTGAGCTTGGAAGTTTCGCTTCTGTGAGGTTCTTAAAATCGGAAAGCTGGAAATTTAGAAACTCGACTATTTGCAAGGTCGCTTGTTTTAATGCATCTGTTTCTTCAGCTGTTGTTGGTCCTTTAGGTTGAAGCCATACAGAAATATTTCTTTCATGCACTGATGCAAAGACATTTCGTAGCAAAGCAGGGAACTTGCGCATTAATGTAGATTTGATGTTTGCGAGTATGTCTTTATCGCCTTGTTCTACGATGACGAAATTCACTTCACCAAAGTCGGCACTTAGCTCTTTTTCCAATCTTGATAGAGCGTGGTTTGAAGGAACCTGTTTGCCTTTTGAATCTTGAGTAACTTCAATGAAAGCAATGAAACCGCGTACTCGATCATGATTTTGGATGACATCACCAACGAGCTTAATCATTCTCGATTGCAGAAATTTAGCGATCTGGCTTGTGCTAGACATAAATTTGGCTCCAAGTTTCAAGAATGTCTTGGCAGAGCGCATTAGTTTGTTCTTTCCAACTATGTGCCTCTGTTATTTCGGTTTTGCGCAGTGAGTATCTATCTGAATTTATGAAATCTACGGGTTCATCCGGCTGGTAATCCGCGACAACTCTAAGAGAATTCGCTGACACAATGATGCCTTTCAATTTCCGTATCGAATGCTTCGTTCTAGTGATGTCTTTAACGAGTTGACCGTCACCATTCTTTTGAGCTTTTTTGAGCTCACTTTTTAGCGTTTTCTCTATTTGTCCTGTCAATATTTCGGGATAAGCAGCATGTGGTAGCTCTGACCATTTTGTATTCATGCTTTGAAACATGGTGCGCACGGTTAAGAATATTCCATAATAGTATCGATTGTATGCAGAACGAGCAAAGGCATCCCGATATGCATCATCGTTGTTGATTGCTGTTTTCTGCAGATGATGCGCGACTTCATGCATATGTACTTTGCTACTCATGGTGGTATTCTGCTATTCACATGGTTGCAAATCAAGCTGGTTTGACTGGTTGTTATCATCTGAAGTCAAATGCAGATGAATTTAAGAAATTGGGCCTCGAAAGGCCCGGTTTTGTTTGTGGTGTGTCTGACAGTCTTAGCTGGAGATGAGGTTTCTCCGGGTTTGTAGTGCAGGATGCCGCTGGTTTTGATGTATTCTAGTTCGTCCTCGGTATCAATGCGGCAGCACTTGCCGTCTTCCCGCACTTGATGCGGGATCCAGTGCGGGGGTGGCTAAGGTTTGAGTGTGTGGCTCTGGGTCCCGCATCGCGCTGCGCTTGTGCGGGATGACATCAGAGGGGGGGGCTTGTGCCGGATGATGTCGGAGGGGATTGCTTGTGTGGGATGACATCGGTGGAGGTGGTGGCTCAGAAGGTGGGGTCGCCAATGAAAAACGGGCCTTGGAGGGCCCGTTTTTGTGTTTGTGGTGTGTCTGGCAGTCTTAGCTGCTCACCAAGTTTCGCAGCACGTAGTGGAGGATGCCGCCGGCTTTGATGTATTCTAGTTCGTCTTCGGTATCGATGCGGCAGAGGGCTTCTATGGTTTTCTTGGTGCCGTCTGCGAATTCGACCTGAATGTCGACCATCTGGCGTGGCTTGAGGTCTGCTACGCCGAGGATGGTTACGCGCTCGGTGCCATCGATGCCGTGGGACTGCCAGCTTTCACCCTCTTTAAACGTGAAGGGCAGGACGCCCATGCCCACGAGGTTGGAGCGGTGGATGCGCTCGAAGGATTGAGCGATCACAGCGCGTACGCCGAGCAGTTTGGTGCCTTTTGCCGCCCAGTCGCGGGAGGAGCCAGTGCCGTATTCCTTGCCAGCAAACACCACAAGCGGGGTGCCAGCCTCTTTGTATTCCATGCAGGCGTCGTAGATCCAACGCTGTTTGCCATCCTTGGCGGTGTAACCACCTTCCACGCCCGGCACCATTTGGTTTTTGATGCGGATGTTGCCGAAGGTGCCGCGCATCATGACTTCGTGGTTGCCACGGCGAGAGCCATAGGAGTTGAAGTCTTTTGGCGCGATCTGATGGGATTCAAGGTACTGACCTGCCGGGCTGTCTGCCTTGATCGCCCCAGCTGGGGAGATGTGGTCGGTGGTGATGGAATCGAGGAACAGGCCCATGACTGCTGCGCCCTCAATATCGGTGAGAGGTGCTGGCTCCATGGTCATGCCTTCAAAGTAAGGCGGGTTCTGCACGTAGGTGGAGGCTGGCGGCCAGCCGTAGGTCATGCCGCCTTCCACCTTGATGTTCTGCCAGTGCTCATCACCCTTGAAGACATCGCCGTAACGCTCTTCAAACATCTCTTCCGTGATGGAGGAGCGGATGAGGTCGGTGATCTCTTCCGTGGTTGGCCACAGGTCCTTCAGGTAGACGGGGTTGCCTTGCCTGTCTTTGCCGAGCGGGTCTTTGGCCACGTTGATGTTGAGCGAGCCTGCGATGGCATAAGCGACAACCAGTGGCGGAGAGGCCAGATAGTTGGCGCGCACATCCGGATTGACGCGGCCTTCGAAGTTGCGGTTGCCTGACAGCACGGAGCACGCCACGAGGTCGTTGTCGTTGACGGACTTGGAGATTTCTGGCGGCAGTGGGCCTGAGTTACCAATACAGGTGGTGCAGCCGTAGCCGGTGAGGTTGAAGCCGAGGGCGTCGAGATCTTCCTGAACGCCAGCTTTCTCCAGATAATCCGTCACCACTTGAGAGCCGGGCGCCAGTGAGGTTTTCACCCATGGCTTAACCTTGAGGCCCTTGGCGCGGGCTTTGCGGGCCACCAGACCAGCGCCGATGAGAACGGACGGGTTTGAGGTGTTGGTGCAGCTTGTGATCGCGGCGATGACGACGTCGCCATTGCCAAGGTCATGGTCGCGGCCTTCCACCGGTGCGCGTTTGAACTCTTCACCTGCCTTCTTGAATTCCTCCGCCATGGTTTTGGCAAAGCCTTCTGAGGCGTCAGCGAGGGAGATACGATCCTGCGGGCGCTTTGGTCCGGCGATGGATGGCACAACGGTGGAGATGTCCAGCTCCAGCGTATCGGTGAAGGTTGGCTCCGCGTGGGTGTCGCGGTACATGCCCTGCACCTTGGCGTATTCCTCCACGAGTGCGATGCGGTGGGCGTCGCGACCCGTAGACTTGAGATATTTGAGGGTGTCGCTGTCTACCGGGAAGAAGCCACAGGTGGCGCCGTATTCCGGTGCCATGTTGGCGATGGTGGCGGCGTCTTCCAGCGAGAGGTTGTCGAGGCCGGGGCCGTAGAATTCTACGAACTTGCCAACAACGCCCTTCTTGCGCAGCATTTCAACCACGGTGAGCACGAGGTCGGTGGCGGTGATGCCTTCTGCCATTTCTCCGGTGAGTTTGAAGCCGACGACTTCCGGGATCAGCATGGAGATCGGCTGGCCGAGCATGGCGGCTTCCGCCTCAATGCCGCCCACGCCCCAGCCGAGGACTGCAAGGCCGTTGACCATGGTGGTGTGGGAATCGGTGCCGACGAGGGTATCCGGGTAGGCGACGGTTTCGCCGTTTTCTTCCTTCGTCCAGACGGTCTGGGCGAGGTACTCAAGGTTGACTTGGTGGCAGATGCCGGTGCCTGGAGGAACAGCGCGGAAGTTATCAAACGCAGACTGACCCCAGCGGAGGAACTCATAGCGCTCGTTGTTGCGCTCGTATTCGCGTTCCACATTGAGCGCGAAGGCGGAGGTGGTGCCGAAGTAGTCCACCATGACGGAGTGGTCGATGACGAGGTCAACGGGAACCAGCGGGTTCACCTTTTTCGGGTCACCACCGAGGCTGACGGCAGCATCGCGCATGGCGGCAAGGTCAACAACGGCTGGTACGCCGGTGAAGTCCTGCATGAGCACACGGGCAGGGCGGTAGGCGATTTCGTGGGTGGAGGTGCGGGTGGTGAGCCATTCGGCGACGGCGCGAATGTCGTCTGCGGTGACGGTGCGGCCATCTTCAAACCGCAGAAGGTTCTCTAAAACCACCTTCAGAGAGAAAGGCAGCTGGGAGACGCCCTTAAGGCCGTTCCTTTCTGCTTCGGGAATGGAAAAATAAGTATAAGACTTGCCGCCGACTTGCAGCGTTTGTTTGGCTTTAAAACTGTCTAGAGATTGTGTCATTCGGCGATCTCCTTATTTCGTTTCCCGCTGTGAACAGGAAACGGAGCTTTGAGCTGGCGAACCTCTCCGATATATCCCGGAGTTTGGCGGTTCGCCGTCATGGCGTTGGCTTGATCATTTAACAAATGCATTAAAAGCGCTTCTTGAAATTCAATCAGCTTATAGTTGTCGTCCCTATAGCGTCTTTCTGACGCAGGTTCCAGCTGAACCGCAGCGGAAGGCTAATAATTTACCTAGGGTGAGATTAGGCCGGAACGGGACGCCCGATCAAGCGGGTTTGGGTTTGTATGAATCGCATTATATACAGTGGTATACAATGTGTCTAGCCTGTGATTTGACCCTTTGTGGCTTTAAAGGCTCGGAAGGGGATTATCGTTAGGATGCTTCTGGTTCACCTATGAATAATCGCCGGAAGTAGCGAAAAAGTGCGCAGAGAATAGCTGAAAACAACAGAAAGGTGTTTCCCATGAAATCTGCAGTTTTGGTTGGTGCTTGTTGTCTGGTGTTGGGCGGATATGTCGTCAGTGCCCTGGCCCAGGAGAATGGGGAGGCTTACTCGAACACCGAGGTTTTGCTGGATAAGAGCGAGACGACGATTACAAAGCAGCCTTTGTTCTATCCGACTGGTCGGCAGGCTCAGGTGACATCCCTCATCATTACGCTGGCGCCCGGCGAGGCTGTTAAAGAGCACATGCATCCCATTCCTCTTTACGGATATATACTTGATGGTGAGCTGACGATCACCTATGAGAAAGAGGCTCCTCTGACCTTTAAAAAGGGGGAGGCGTTTATTGAGGCCGTCAATACCTGGCACTACGGTAAGAATACCGGAACAGAGCCAACGCGAATCCTAGCTGTGTTTATGGGAGCGAAGGATTTGCCGAATGTGATACGGCCTCCTGAATAAAGTGGTTTGCGCAAAGACGGGATCATGCAAACTGCTTTAATTCTTTGTTGGAGCGTATCTTATCCGGAAATCGGATCCACTTTCGGGATACGCCGTCAGTTTGGTAAGCAGTGTGAGCTGCTGTGGTGGTTTCGGGCGCGATGAACCAATTGAAGTTAGTCTGTCAGGGTGTTGCATGTGATCGCGGTGGCCGCAGAGTTTTGAACCATGTCGACTTTGAAGTTGGTTCAAGCGAAGCTCTGATTGTCCAGGGTCCCAATGGTGTCGGTAAATCCAGTCTGCTGCGCGTGATTGCAGGACTGGTTGCGAAAGCGAACGGCACGATTGAGCTGGAAGGTGGCATGCCCGAGCGCTCCGTTGCCGAGCATTCGCACTATTTCGGGCACCTTGATGCATTGAAGCCGCTGCAATCCGTCCTTGAAAACCTGAGTTTCTGGCGTGATTTCTTTGAGCCTGCTGCTTTTGGTGGCGGCAAAGTACGTGAGAGCATGAGCGAGCTGGAAGCGCTGGATACTCTTGGTATCGCGCATACTGCCAGTTTGCCTGCAGGGTACCTGAGTGCCGGACAGCGCCGACGCCTTTCGGTGGCGCGCTTGCTGGTGGTGCCGCGTCCAATCTGGTTGCTTGATGAGCCGACATCCGCGCTTGATAAAGCCTCTGAAGAAGTGTTGCTGGGGTTGATTGCCGATCACATCCACGCTGGTGGCCTTGTGATTGCTGCGACGCACCTACCGCTCAACCTGCCAAACACCAAGTTCCTCAATCTGTCGCCTGTGACGACCGAGAGTGAGCATATGTTTGCTGGAGCGGATCTGGACGATTATTTCGACGAAGACGAGCAGGACGAGGGCTGACCATGAGTTGGATGAAGAGTCTTTTTGTCCGTGAATACCAATTGGCGAACCGCGTTGGTGGTGGTGCACTGATCGGTGTTCTGTTCTTTCTGGCTGTGGTGACGATCTTTCCGTTCGGTGTTGGACCGGACATGATCCTGCTGTCCCGCATTGGCGCTGCTATCCTCTGGATTGGCGCATTGCTTTCGACTTTGCTGGGGTTGGATCGCCTGTTTCAGGCTGATCGCGAGGATGGAAGCCTCGAACTTCTGGTGATGTCCGGGCGTTCGCTTGAGCTGGTTGTGTTGATTAAATGTGCTGCCCATTGGGCGGCGACGGGTCTGCCGCTGGTGTTGGCGACGCCGGTTTTGTCTCTGTTTGTAGGTCTGGATTTCCAGAGCATCGTTCTGGTGACCCTGACCTTGCTTGTTGGCGCTCCCGCATTGACGCTTGTTGGTGCGGTTGGTGCTGGCGTTACCGTGTCCATGCGGCGGGGTGGGGTGTTGCTCTCCATTCTGGTTATTCCGCTGGCAATTCCAATCCTGATCTTTGGTGTGAGTGCCGCGACAGCGGGAGCGATCGACTCCAATAACTTCCTCGTTCCGTTCCTGTTTTTGTGTGCCCTGACACTTTTTGGTCTTGTTGTTGGACCTCTTGCAGCAGCTGCAGCGCTTCGCGTTTCTGGTGACTGATGACGGCAGCCGTGAGGCTGCTGAAATTGCCAGAAGCGTTAAGTCTATGTAAAATCGTCTAAAATGGGTGAAATCCCGAAGAAGTGAAGCGTCAAATTGCGCGTAATCAATGACTGTGATGGGTCCGTGACACTATGTACACATTGATGCTTCGTCATTCTCAGTTTAGAACGGCTCTATGACCTTATACGATCTTGCAAACCCAACCCGGTTCCTGAAGCTTGTGAAAGCTGTGCTTCCCTGGCTTATCGTTGCGACGGTCGCTGCGCTTGCAGTTGGCTTGTACTTCGCGTTTTTTGTTGCGCCTGAAGATTATCAGCAAGGCCAGACAGTGCGCATTATGTTTGTGCATGTCCCTGCTGCCCAGCTTGCATTGATGTGTTATGCAATGATGGCACTTTCTTCGATTGGTTCTCTGGTCTGGAAGCATCCGCTGGCTGATGTTTCGGCTAAGGCGTCTGCACCTATTGGTGCTGCATTCACATTCCTGGCTCTGTTTTCCGGCGCTGTCTGGGGTAAGCCAATGTGGGGCACCTTTTGGGTTTGGGACGCAAGATTGACCTCCTTCCTTGTGCTGCTGATTATGTATCTTGGCATTATCGCGCTGTGGAAGGCGATTGAAGATCCTATCAAGGCTGCAAAAGTGAATGCGATCATCACGTTGGTTGGCGTGATCAACGTCATCATCATCAAGTTTTCCGTTGAGTGGTGGAACACACTGCACCAGCCGCCGAGCATTATTCGTGCTGACGGCCCTGCCATTCACTCTTCCATTCTTATCCCGCTTGGTTTGATGGCTTTGGCTTTTGTGCTTTTGTTTGTGACTTTGCATCTGATGAGCATGCGTAACGAGATTATGCGTCGTCGGATCAGAGCAATGCGGATGCGTGCAGCATCTGTTGCTCCGGCTGCGTCCAGCAGCACAGTCACGAAAGCAGCTCCTGCTGGTGCGAGGTAAGGATAATGGATTTTTCAGAGTTTGGTCGTCACGCTGAATATGTGATTGCTGCTTATGCGATGGCTGCACTTGTTATTGCTGTGCTGATTGTCTGGGTGCGCTCAGACAAAACCCAGCTGGATAAAGAAATGCAGGCGTTGGAAGCAAGCGGCATTCGTCGTCGTTCCACGCGCCGCGCTGGTCCTTCTGTCAGCCAGGTGGTCTCTGCAGGTTCTGATGAAAAGAGTGAGAGCTAACAGGAATGGCTAGTGAAATGGACGAGGAAAAGAAATCAGGCATTTCTCCGCTGTTTCTTCTTCCGCTGATTGTTTTTGGTGCTCTTGCGGTTCTGATGGGTTTCATGATGCTGTCCGGCCATGACTCCAAAGAACTTCCATCTGCCTTGATTAACAAGCCGGCACCTGAGTTTGCGCTTCCTCCTGTTAAGGGGCTGGAGCGTGATGGGCAGCAGGTTCCCGGGTTCCAACGCAGTGATCTGCTTGGTCAGGTGACTGTGGTGAACATCTTTGCATCCTGGTGTGCGCCTTGCCGTGCAGAACACAAATACTTGATGGATCTTGCCAAGGACGATCGCTTTGAGATTGCTGGCCTGAACTACAAGGACACGGATGTTAAGGCGAACCGGTTCCTTGCTGAGCTGGGCAATCCTTATGATCGCGTTGGGTTTGACACTGGCCGGGCTGGCATTGAATGGGGCGTTTACGGGGTTCCTGAGACGTTCATCGTCGATGAGAAGGCTCAGATCCGCTATAAGTTTATCGGACCTTTGAGTGCCGCCAGTTATCGAGATGTCTTCTTACCAGAACTTGAAAAAGTGCTGACTGAGTCCAAATAGAAGCAGTGCCCCTGATGCCTTCGGTTTTCAGGGGCTCACTGTGATGTGATTCTACAGTTATCTGGTTATTGTTTAGGTTAGCGCTGCATCAGCGATGACTTGAACAATTGCGAAGGGCCGAAATGCGGTGGTTTTCTGTAAATAGATTGACGGGTGTTATTCTCGCAGCGGGAATTGGTTTTGCGACCTCTCTCTCAGCTCAGGCGGAAACACCAAAGGCTGTGGTTGAGCTGTTTACCAGCCAGGGCTGCTCGTCATGTCCACCTGCGGACCAGTTTCTGGAGGAGCTTGTCTCAGACCAGAAGGATGTGGTCACCCTCTCTTACCACGTAGATTATTGGGATTACTTCGGTTGGAAGGACACTTTGGGTTCGCCTGTGTTCACTCAGCGCCAGAAGGATTATGCCAAGAGCCGTGGTGATGCGCAGATCTATACGCCTCAGGTTGTTGTGAATGGTCGTGGGCATATGGTTGGCAGTGATCGTGGTTCTGTGAAGAATGCGATCCGCAAATCTTCTGGCATGAGCGTTCAGGTTGAGGCGATGCTTGATGACAATGCGCTTGAAGTTCAGCTCTCTGGTTCTTTGAAACAGCCAGATAAGAAGGCTGACGTTTATCTTCTTGGAATTGACAAGGAAGCAGTTGTAGAGATTCAGCGCGGTGAAAACGCTGGCACAACGCAGACTTATAAGAACGTGGTGCGCAGTATCATGCCGATTGGCATGTGGTCTGGTACTGCTGAAGTGTTCCGTTTGCCACGGACCGCTTTGAAGATGTTCGATTCCAAGAACTGGGCTGTTTTGGTTCAGACAAACTCCGGTGAGATGCCAGGCGAAATCATTGGTGCAGCTTTTTACGACAAGTAGAATTGGCTGATAAATTGCGAGTGATTTTCATTTGCAAACATTGAGTGCAAATAAGCATAAAAACTGGCTGTTTGACCCTGTTCCATTGTTTAATATGCCACTGAAACCTGATAGAGGACGATAACTTTCTAAGCAGTCGTCGAGTTTGAATTAGGGTGGATGTGGCACATGGACCAGAGCATGCGCTTTGCGCTGGGCAGCATCGTCATTGGCATACTGGTATTTACTCTTAAATACTTTGCCTTTGCGTTGACTGGCTCCATTGCGTTCTATTCCGACGCTCTTGAAACCTCCATCAATATTGCGAGTGCTTCTGCTGCTGCCGGGGCCTTGTATCTGGCGCGCAAACCTGCTGATCAGAACCATCCCTATGGACACTACAAGGCAGAGTATTTTGCTGCTGTTCTTGAGGGTGTTCTGATTGTTCTGGCGGCAATCCTGATCCTGCGTAAAGCCTATATGGGTTTGACAGAGCCGTATGAGCTTGAGGTCAATTTTCAGGGTATTGCGCTGAACTTCCTATCTTCCGTTATCAACCTGTTCTGGGCAATGGCCTTGATGCGCATTGGTAGAGCACATCGCTCACCTGCGCTGCAGGCGGATGCCCGACATATCATGACGGATGTTTATACATCTCTCGGTGTGTTTGTTGGTATCGCTGCTGTGTGGGCAACAGGCTGGCAGATGTTTGATCCGATCCTTGCGGGGATTGTTGCGGTCAACATCATGTGGTCCGGTTGGAAGCTGGTGCGTGAATCTGTTGGTGGCCTGATGGATGAGGCGGCTCCTGAAGAGGAGCAGGAGGAAATCCGGGCGTTGATCTCCAAGTTTGGAGATGGTGCGCTGGAGGCTCATGACTTGCGGACCCGCCATGCTGGACATGTGACGTTTGTTGATTTTCATCTGGTGGTGCCGGGTGAGATGAGCGTTCTGGATGCCCATGCGATTTGCGATCGTATTGAGGAAGGCATCGCAGAAAAGATGCCGGGCGCACGTGTGACCATCCATGTTGAGCCGGAAAATCACGCCAAGCATTCAGGAATTGTGGTTTTATAGGCACTTAGAGAGCTTGAAACCTGGACTGCGTAGTTCTACGGTGTTTCCGTTGTTGCTGCGTTCTGTTGGTCTGGCTGCCTTTTGTCTTCTCTCTGGAACGATCCTTTAAAGCAGTTTGCCCGGAAACGGGGCCACTCCTACTGCTTTCAGTGTTGTTGATTGCGTCTTTGTCTTCGAAAACCATGCTTCGTGGTGGGGGACTGCGCTTCGTTTCTGAGATGAATATGCCCCGCAAACATTTCTTTGATCACCTTATTCTGCTTATCGGCGTGTTTTTGATCGTCGGACCCGTGATCGTGATCGCTTTCTCTTCAACGCACTCTGGCGCTACGCTTGGTCAGGATGGCCTCCAGTTTCTGCCGGGGCCATATGGGGTGGAGGTGTATAGCCGGGCGCTGTTTGAAGGGCGTGGGTTTACTGGCGGTGTCACTGGTATAACCATGGCGTTGAACTCGCTCTATCTGGCTGCAGGGTTTGCGCTGGCGAAAGTGGCTGTTTCTCTTTTGGCGGCGTATGCGCTGGTGTTCTTTCGGGTGCGCTTTGGCACGTTCTTTTTCTGGGTGATCCTTTGCAGTTTGCTGCTGCCTTTGGAATCCCGATTTCTGCCAACATATGCTGTGACCAGCAAGCTTGGGCTCGTGAATTCCTATCCGGGTTTGATGTTGCCACTGCTGGCTTCAGCGGTTGGGACATTCTTCTTCCGCCAGTTTTTTCTGGGAGTGCCGGCTGAGCTTTCTGAAGCTGCGCGGATTGATGGGGCTGGGCCGATTAAGTTTCTGAAAGATGTTCTGGTACCTGCGTCTGCGCCGATGATTGCAGCACTTGGCCTGCTGATGTTTGTGCAGGGATGGAACCAGTATCTGTGGCCTGTGATGGTTTCCAGCGAAGAGACCAGAATGACTTTGGTACAGGGACTTAGCTTGGTTGGACGCACAAGCCCGCAAGGGTTGGCACTTGCTGTGCTGGCTATGTTGCCGCCGATCCTGCTTGTCGTCTTCTGTCAGAAAGCCTTTGTGAAAGGGCTGACAGACGGGCGTCAGTGATCGCTGATAAATCTCAAAGAGACCATAATTTCTGTCTCCTTTGAGACAGCACCACTTTGCGACCTTGCTACTTCTATGTGGGTTACAGGTATCTTGCGAGCTTTGCTCCAGATGCATCTCACAGAAGAAGGTCTCGGAATGATATTGCGTGGTTTTAAAGCACTTGCTGTTGTTGTCTCAATTGGTTTTGCTGGATGGGTCTCTCAAAGCCCTGCTTATGCATGGGGCGAGTTAAGCTGTTCGGATCTGAATGCGACTATCTCTGACATCGATGATATTTCCGATGAAGTCTTCTTTGAAGGTGGTGTGCGTGCTGGATCAGGCGCAGATGGTGTTCTGGGGCATTTGATTGACGTAGGCCGTCTGCTCAGTGAACTGGAAGACGATGGTAAGCTGGACCGTGCGGTTGACCGCCTGGAAGATGCGTGGATCGATGAGGACTGGAGCGGCTACTCCTTTGCTCTGGATGATATCGCGGACCGTCTGGACTACTTTTATTATCGCGACTGCTGAGCAATTGTCTCAGCTGTAGAGCGATGCGACCAAGTCCGGCCATGTGCCGGGCTTTTTTGTGTGCCGTATTGCGCTGTCAAGATGCGGCGCTGAAGTAGTCTTCTCTGAGCAACGCCGTGCCGTCTGATTGCAGAACCCAAAGTTCTTTTGAGATGTTGCCGTGGGCTTTGTTCATCTTCCAGTCGGAAGAAAGGATTGCGGAGCTTTCGCCTGAAGCGACGATTTTGGGGTTGATGTATTCGATTTTTGAGAAGCCTTCCCGAATGAGCATTTGCCAGAACTCGAGAATTTCGGCTCGTCCGTGATAGGTGCCAAACGGTTTGGCCTCCATAACAGCGTTTGCCTCATAGCAGTTAGCGCAGCCTTGAGCATCACCCGCATTGAACGCGTTCTGCCACTTCTGACTGGCTTCTTTAACCGCTGCTTCCAATTCACTGTTCATCATCGGACTCCAAAGCTCGGGCGCTTGCGCCTCTTTGTTTGGACATAGGATGAAGAGCGAATCTTGATTAGAAATGGACGTATATGGCATTCCTGAAAGTACCACCTATGAAAGGTGAAGTCCGTCTTTCAAATGTGGTAGGCGGATTTGAACCGACTAGTAAGCTGGGGTATCAACTTTCCTAAGCTTTTGGGTTGCTTTGATTTTGTAGTATTTAGCGTTTGAGCACAGAGCTATCTATTGAGAGAAATTGATAGGCTGGCAAATGCTGCCAAAGAAAAAGCCCGGCGGTGGTTGCCGGGCTTTGTAATTTCATATTTTAGTTCTGGGAGAGTGTTTTGATCCTCCCAGAATTGGCGCAAGCTTAGAGGCGCTGGGAGCCGGTTCCGAATTCCGGATAGGCTTCGACACCAATCTCCGCTTTGTCGAGGCCCATGGCTTCATCTTCTTCTGTGACACGCAGGCCGACCACAAGCTGGATTGCGTACCAGACAATGGTGGAGGCAACGAAGGTGAAGATACCGACGGCTGCAACGCCGATGAACTGGGTGACGTATGACGCGTCAGAGTTGGACAGTGGCACGATGAGAGTGCCCCAGATGCCAGCCAGCAGGTGAACCGGGATTGCGCCGACTACATCGTCGATTTTCAGCTTGTCAAGCATTGGAACTGCGAAGACGACGATTGCCCCACCGACGCCGCCAATGATGACGGATTGAAGTACGCTTGGGGCCAGCGGTTCAGCGGTAATGGAAACAAGACCAGCCAATGCACCGTTCAGAGCCATGGTGACATCGACCTTCTTGTAGAGGGCCTGTGTCAGAGCAATTGCGGTAACCACGCCCCCCGCAGCAGCCATATTGGTGTTTGCGAAGATGCGGGAAATGTCTGTAACGTCACCAATGGTGCCCATTGCGAGCTGGGACGCGCCGTTGAAGCCAAACCAACCGAGCCACAGAATGAAGGTGCCCAGAGTTGCCAGCGGCATGGAGGAGCCAGGCATTACGTAGACCTGACCGTTTTTACCGTACTTGCCTTTACGCGCGCCAAGGATGATTGCGCCAGAAAGAGCTGCCCAGCCACCAACGGAGTGGACGAGAGTGGAACCAGCAAAGTCAGCAAAGCCCATTTCTGAGAGCCAGCCTGCGCCCCACTGCCAGGAGCCGGTGATTGGATAAAGAACGCCTGTGAGAATGACAACGAAGATCAGGAAAGCCCAAAGCTTGATGCGCTCTGCCATGGTGCCGGACACGATGGAGGCTGTTGTGGCGCAAAAGACCATCTGGAAAAACCAGTCGGACGCCGTTGAGTAGCCGGTGTCCAGTGCGTCGCCGCCGACAGGATCAAACGAGTAGGGGCCAAAGGAGCCCATGAAGCCGCCATCAACGCCAGTGTACATGAGGTTGTAGCCGGTGATCCAGAACATCAGACCTGCGATGGAGTAGAGGGCGATGTTCTTGAGGCACTGCATGGAAACGTTCTTGGTGCGGACGAGACCAGCTTCCAGCATGGCGAAGCCTGCAGCCATCCACATCACCAGAAATCCGCCAATCAGGAAGAGCAGGGTGTTGAAGATGTAGGCGGTGTCGACAGCCAGAGCGTACTTTTCTTCTGCCATGACTGGACCTGCGGAAAGTGCCAGGAGTGAGCCTGCAGCAACAAGGGTGGAGGCGCGTTTCATATTCTTTGTCCCCTTCATTTCATTATATTGCTTCTGCGTCGGCTTCGCCGGTGCGAATGCGGACAACTTGATCAATGGAGTAGACGAAGATTTTGCCGTCACCGATCTGGCCGGTCTTTGCTGCGCTGCCTATGGCTTCGACAACTTTGTCTGCCATGTCTGTTGCAACTGCGACTTCGACCTTTAGTTTTGGGAGGAAGGTGACGGCGTATTCTGTGCCGCGGTAGATTTCGGTGTGCCCCTTCTGTCGGCCATAGCCTTTGACTTCGGTTACCGTGAGCCCTTGGATGCCTAAAGTGGTGAGTGCGTCGCGCACTTCATCCAACTTAAAGGGCTTGATGATTGCCATAATGATTTTCATGTCAGATTCCCGTTCCCCTCTCTCATCGATCGCGCCGTAAAGAGTTCTGGAGACCTCTTTGGGACCGGGAAAGTTGCCAGTTATCTGGTCGTTCTCAGAATGCCCGGCCGGCACGCTTGCCTCCTCTCCTTCAAGGAGCGTGCCAGTTTTGAGAAATATCGATTTTTACGTAGATTCCGCGTGGGGAAGATGTTGGAATAATCTCGAAAATTCAGCGGCTTGTTTGAAATTAAATTTTCTTGAGGAGGGGCCGATCTTGCGGAGTTGCGCAGAATGTGGCTGTCACTAAAATAGGCAGAGCCATAAATTGACTCTGCCTATTTTTTGGTCATGCGTGATGTGTGGCTAATTTTTAGCCAAGATGCTTATGCTCTGAAACCTCCAGAGGCGAGGAACTTGGTCTCTTCTGGCGTTGAGGTTCGACCGAGCACTTCGTTGCGGTGAGGGAACCGGCCAAACCGGCGGATCACGTCCATATGGATCAGCGCATAATGGTAGGTGTCCTGATCGCCAAGGCCGCGGAACAAGTCCACGCTCAAATCCTGCATGTCCATCTCTTCTGAATGCTCAAATGGCAAGAAAAAGAACATGCGATAGCCCATAGGAAAGGCGGTATGGAAGTTCTTGTTCAATGATTCAAGAGCGACTTTTACAGCTTTGGGATCGGATGCAAATGCTTTTGAGGAGCCGCGGTAGATGTTGCGCGGGAATTGGTCGAGCAGCAAAAGGAGGGCCAAAGTGCCGTGAGGCGTCGCTGTCCAGGTGTCGTAATCTCCGCGATTGGCGGCTTCTACGTCGGCTTCAAAGTTCTCACGAATTTCCTGATCGAACGCTTCGCCGCCGTTGAACCATTTGGGGCCGCCTGCCGTCCACCAGAAGTCCAGAATCTCAAGCGCATTGCTGGTCTCTGTTTTTCCGTCCAGTTCCATCGTCGCCATGGTCTACTCCCCAATATTCACTTTACTGTTGCGCAAAGTTCCGTTAGCCCAGCATTAAACACAGTGCCACACTCGAGTACCTGGTGAAACATTGGTGGAAGATTCAAATATTTTGGACCTGAGAGGTCTCAACTGCCCACTGCCGGTGATGAAGACGCGCAAGCATCTTAAGCGTATGGCAAAAGGCGAGCAGCTTGTTGTGAAAGCTACTGATCCAATGTCTGCAATCGATATTCCACATATGTGCCAGCAAGACGGCCATGTGCTGATTGAGAATAAGATGGTAGGTGACGTGCGTCAGTTCAAGATTGAATGCTGATTGCACTCTTCCTGAAGATGATTAAGCGTCGCAAAGTCGGTCCAGTTTGCGGGCAAGCTTGAAATCCAGCTCGGTTAGCCCACCTGCATCATGGGTGGTAAGTAACACATCCACTTTGTTGTAGGTGTTCGTCCATGTAGGATGGTGGTTCATCTTTTCTGCCAGAATTGCAGCGCTGGCCATGAAGCCAAATGCGCGTGCAAAGGACCGGAAGGTGAACGTGCGTTCTATCGCGTTGCCATCTTCAGACAAGGTCCAATGCGGTAATTCTGCGAGGGCAAATTCTTTTGCGGTAGAGGTCAACAGCTCGGGCACAAGACCACCTTTGGTTTTGTTGCAAGGGGTGTCTTAGATTTAGTAGGTTTTTCTGACTCGCAAAATCCATGGATATTTGAGTAGATCAGCGCGAAAGTCTGGAGCAAAGATTTCGGCTGGGTTAAATATTCGGGCAGTCAGATTTGGAGGGAGCAGTGGTCTTGTTGCAGCGTCGTGTACTGTTTGTGTGTCTTGGCAATATTTGTCGTAGTCCGTTGGCAGAGGGTGTCTTCCGTCATCATGTCAAACAAGCTGGGCTGGAAGAGCAGATTTATGTGGACTCCGCGGGAACTGCGAACTGGCACAGTGGCAAAAAACCGGATATCCGCAGCATCCAGACAGCGCAAAAGCATGGCGTTGATATTTCTAAACAAGAAGCGCGCCAGCTGGTTGATGAGGATTTCGAGAAGTTTCATTACATCATTGCGATGGATGCCAGCAATCTAGCGAACATCCAGTCCAAAGCGCCGTATCTGCATACAGCAAATGTGCGCTTGCTGCTTCAGGATGAGCAGAAGGATGTGCCTGATCCGTATTACGGAGCGAATGAAGGCTTTGATGAGGTGTACGATCTGGTGAGCAATGGGACTTACAATCTGCTTCAGGAGATCCGCGAGGAGATGGAGCCGACCGAGATCTAGGCTCTTTGCAGGATATTGAAGAAAAGCTCCGCAGTTGGTTGCGGAGCTTTTTTTGCTTTTCGGACTGACTATTTGAATTTGCGCAGGAAGCTTTTGCTGCTTTGTGCGCACCAGCAGGCAGTGCGGCCAAGTTTGGCACGCAGCCAGTTGCCACCTTTGGTGAAGGAGGTGTCCAGGTTAGTTGGCTGGGCCCATGTTGGCGTGCGCTGGTACAGGTAGTGATAGACGCCCACAACTACGAGCATGGTGATGCCCCAGGAGAGCAGGGTGTCTGAAAAGAAGTGCCCGCCGAAAGCCACACGGTTGGCGGATAGGAAAAAGACCAATGCCCCGATGGCTGTTGCCAGAGGAATACGCCAGGCTTTGGGGGCGATAAAGACCAGCACGAACAACCAGATGGATGCTGATGCTTCACCGGATACAAACGAGCAGTTACTATCACAATGGTTAGTAGGTTGCCACACGCCGATGAATGGCAGGTCTCCGCCGAAGATTTCCGTTTCGCGCGGGCGTGGGCGGCCCCACAGGTTCTTAAAGAATGCGTTGACGACGAGGCCCGGTCCGAGAATGAGCGTGGATACGACAAAGATCGGGTGGCGGAGGTCCATCAGCGCTTTTAGCTTTGGAAATGCGAGCTTGAAGAGCATCACAAACAAGGACAGGCCTGCGACCCACTGGAAGATATAGACGCCGAAGTATCGCAGACCGCGCCAAAACGGGTCTTTTGAAACAGGGAAACTGCCTTCACCGTCATAAAAGAAGGTGGAGGCCCAGATATCCAGTCTCGGGAAAAACAAGAAGATTGCTGAGACGACAAGGATATATGTCAGGATTGCCGTGAACGGGCGTTCACCGCAGAAACTAATGATTTTATTTAGGATTGAAGTCTTCGAACCGTCTTTTGCCACGGGAATTCCTGAGTTCGTTCTTTTGGGTTACAAGGCGGTATACTTGTTTTCGAAGGTTGCGCCAATGTGCTGCCTTGAAATTCCATTGGTGCTCAGCAAGATTACGTCTCGCAGTGCCAAACCCCATATAGGGGCCTGCGAGATAAATTCAAATTGTTTCCATTGCCGTAGGTTGGGTCTTACCGGTCTATTGGATCAGAAAGAGAATAAATGCCTCGGCTCGCGTTTTATTATGAATTTGCCAGCCCATACTCCTACCTGACCGCAGCACGTATTGAACAGCTTGCGAAAGACAGGGGCATCGATATTGATTGGCGGCCCTTTCTGTTGGGGCCGATCTTCCGGCGTCAGGGGATAAAGAGCTCTCCATTTTTAGAGAACCCGAAGAAGGGGGCTTATATGTGGCGGGATGTTGCACGTACCGCTGCGAACCTCGGGTTGCCCTGGAAGAAGCCACAGATCTTTCCACAGCACAGCCTGCTTGCCTCTCGTATTGCTTTTGCGGGACGTAAGGAGCCGTGGATCGGTGCGTTTACCCGCGCTGTGTTTCACATGGCTTTTGTGCTGGATGAAGATATCTCCAAGCCAGAGCTAATGATTGCCTTGTTGCGTGAACTGGATCTGGATGCAGATAAGGTCATGCGGCAGGCTGAAACCACTGAGGTCAAGATTGGCTTGCGGGCAGCGGTTGCGGAGGCGGAAGCGCTGGGTGTGTTTGGAGCACCAAGCATGATCACCGAAAAGGGCGATCTTTACTGGGGCAACGACCGCCTTGATGAGGCGTTGGATGCCTCCTTTGTGCGGATTGGTTAGCTTGCCGTCTGAAGCGTACTTTCCAGAAGGCTATAGAGTGCGGATGGATTGATTGGCTTTTCCAGAATCTGCGTGAAGCCTTGTTTGAAGAGTGCCGGGCGGTCTTCTGGGGCGATGCTTGCTGTGATCGCGAAGCAAGCTTTATCTTTGATATGTCCGTTTGCCTGCATCTGAGTGAGAGTTTCCGAGCCGCTCATTTCCGGCATGTTCAAATCCAGAAAGATCAGATCGGACGGTGCTTCTGACTGCACTGCCAGCGCTTGCTTTCCGCTGTTTGCGATGCGCACTGTCAGGCCAAATGATGAGAAGATTGCTGCCAGCAGTTCCCGGTTTGGCTCATTGTCGTCAACCACCAGCACAGAACCAGAAAGCTTGGAGCGCGTCATATTTGGGACTGGAGTTGAAAGCTGTTGTGTCTGCTCGATCTCTTGGATTGGCAAAACGAGCTCAAAACAAGCTGCATGCCCGGTGTTGGTGACGAGCCTCAGGTCTCCCTGATGGTCGCAGGCAAGGTGCCGTGCACTCCAGAGCCCGAGGCCGTGGCCGTCGGACTTACGTTTTGGCGTTGGGGCGGCGTCCAGATGTGAGGCTTGCTCTGGTGTCAGGCCTGGGCCAGCATCCTTGAGCGTTACCACGATGTTGGGTTGATGGTTTGAGAACTTGATATGTGCGCTTAGCGTGATGGTGCCCGTATTGCTGTACAAAATAGCATTATCAACCAGGACTGCGAGAATGCGCTGCAGCTCATCTGACTGGGTTTGGTAGGCTGACATGGCTTCTCGTGACCAGCGGTGGGTGAGGGTGTGACCAGAGCTTGCTGCCTGTGGTGAAAACAAATCTGCAATGTAGGTGAGCTGATCCAAAAGTGATTTTGCTTGAGGCCCTGCCTTGCTTGTTGCATGGCTATGATGCTCAGCCTGTGTGTTTGCACCCAGGATCGCACCAGTCAGCTCCTCAAGCGAATTGATGGCTGTTTGCAGAGTGTTCAGGTGATGTTGCTGCTGATCGCTGAGTGGTTCCTGTGCGATCAGGTCAGAAGCCGTTTTCATGGCAGACAGCGGTGTCTTCAGGTCGTGCACCAGCCTTGCAACATCCTGCTTTGGAGCCGGTTTTGGCGCAGGCATGAGATAACTCCTTGATCAATCCTCGAAGAAGAGCCTAAAACACTGGCAGAAAAAGTTCGCCCAGTTCTGGCAAGGATCCACCGAGATTTTGTTTTTTGCTGCTGCAAGCGCGTATGCTTGCGCTCTGGGAGAGTGCTGTACGGTGGAAAGAGAGCGGACACGGAATGCTGTTTAGTACGCTGCAAGTGGTGTTTCCCATTTTTGCGACAGTGGGTGTGGGCTATGGGTTTGGTTACGCCGGACTGCTGAGCAAGCAGGTTGGCGACAACCTCAGCACCTTCTGTATCACCGTGCTTATTCCGGTTCTGATCTTCCGTACTCTGGCGACATCTGATCTTGCCGGGCTGAGCCCATGGGCGCTGTGGGGCACCTACTACACAGCATTGGCAACCAGTGCTGTGCTGGGCGGCTATATGGTGCGCAAGGTGTTCGGACGGGAAGCAAGGGCTGCCTGTATCGGTGGTTTCTCGGCGGCGTTCTCCAACATGTCGTTGGTCGGTATCCCAGTAATCACCTCAGCATTTGGACAAGAGGCGTTGGTTCCTATCTCGCTGATCATCTCCGTGCATGCACCGTCCGTAACACTGGTGTTTGTGTTGGCGATGGAGCGGGCGGTCGTGGTGGACGGCTATCAGGAAGCACGGCCTTTCAAAGACGTTATGCATTCGCTGTTCACCACGCTGATCAAGAGCCCGCTGGTCATCGCGATTTTGCTGGGTGTGGGCTGGAACTTCTCGGGCTACGAGTTGCCTGTGTTGCTGGATGGTGTGCTGCATCCTCTGGCAAAAGCTGCCAGCCCCGTTGCGCTATTCTCTGTTGGTATGACGCTGCTCAACTATGGTGTGCGTGGAAACATTGCCATTGGCAGCGTGTTGAGTTTACTCAAGATTGTGCTGATGCCAGCGCTGGTGCTGGCTCTGGGTGCTTATGTCTTTCCGCTCTCGCCGCTTTGGGTGGCGGTGGCGACACTGGCGGCGGCCTGCCCAACCGGTGTTGTGGCCTACCTTTATGCCAGCCAGTTTGGAACCGGGCATGCCATGAGTGCGAACTCCATCAGCCTGACGACCATTTTCTCAATAATCACAATGAGCTTCTGGCTTTGGATCTTAAACTTTCTGGGCTACTAAGAAGGCCTTGCACCCTCTTTCGAGTTTCCCATGATTGTTCAGGTCTTTTTCGTCGTCTTCCCGATCTTCGCTCTTGTTGGTATCGGCTATCTTGTTGCTAATGTTGGATATCTGGATCGCAGTCTTGGCGATATTCTGAGCAAGTTCTGCGTGAACCTTCTCATCCCTATCCTGTTGTTCCGTAGCCTTGGTTCCGCTGACCTGGATGGCATTTCGCCTTGGGGGTATTGGGCGACTTACTACGGTTCCATGATTGTAGTTGCTTTTCTGGGTGGCTTGCTTGTCCGTATTGGGTTTAAGCGTGAAGCACGTGCAGCTGTGATTGCCGGGCTGACGGCGTCTTTCTCCAACACCGTGTTGGTTGGTATTCCATTGATAGATGCGGTTTATGGAGCTGAGGGAACGCTTTTGATTTCGCTTCTCATTGTGTTCCACGCACCGCTAACCGCGCTGACGTCTTCTGTGTTGATGGAGCGTGCGGTGGTGATTGATGGTCATAAGGCGCCACGCTCCAAGAAAGAGCTTCTGATTGCAGTTGGCAAAGGCTTGTTGGCGAACCCGATCCTGTATGGTGTTGTGGGTGGGCTGCTCTGGAATGTATCAGGTTTGGAAATTCCAAAGTTGGCTGATGACGTTCTGGCTCCACTGGCGAAAGCTGCCTCACCTGTGGCGCTGGTCGCAGTGGGGATGAGCATGGTGAACTACGGTATTCGAGGTAATCTGGCGATTGGTAGCGTGCTGGCGATCATCAAGTCGATCCTAATGCCGTTTGTTGTGTTTGTTGTTGCTGCACACGTGGTGGGCCTACCGTCTGTCTGGGTGGGTGTGGCAACGCTGATCGCAGCGTGCCCGACAGGCGTGTTCTCCTTTATCATGGCCAACCAGTTCGGCACCGGTCATGCCATGTCCACCAACGGCATCGCAATCACCACAGGCATATCGGTCTTCACCGTAAGCTTCTGGCTTTGGTTCATTCAGGTACAGGGGTATTGAGCTACAGACCCAACCTCTCTCTGATTTGTTCAGGAGTGACACCGCTTGCCATTAGTTCGCGGAGGGAGGTGTCCTTGGCGGATTTGGCGAGTTTGCGGCCTGTTTTGTCGAGAATGAGGTCGTGATGTTCGTAGTGCGGCTCTGGCACGTCCAGAAGAGTTTGCAGCAGGCGGTGGACGCTGGTGGCGTGGTAGAGGTCTTTGCCGCGCAGAATGTGGGTGATGCCTTGTAGTGCATCATCTACGACTACTGAGAGGTGGTAGCTGGTTGGGGTGTCTTTGCGGGCAAGGACGACATCGCCCCAGGCTGCCGGGGCGGCTTGAATTTCTCCGTGATGTGCTTCGTTCCAAGAGAGAGATGTACCCGCTAGCTCAATGGCTTTGGCCATGTTGAGGCGCAGGGCATAGGGCACATCGGAGTTCTGAAGGGCTTTTTGTTCTTGTTCAGAGAGAACGCTGTTGTCTCCGGGGTAAAGTGGGGCGCCGTCAGGGTCTCGTGGCCATGGCGTGTCCGATGTATCCTGCTCCGCGACGAAGCGTTTGATCTGGGCGCGGGTGAGGTAGGCTTTGTAGACAAGACCCATTGCTTCCAGCTGTGCAAGTGCCTTGGCGTACTCGCTGAAATGCTCTGACTGTTTGCGAACTGGAGTTTCCCAGTGCAGGCCCAGCCATTTCAGGTCTTCCAGCATATCTTCTTGCAGTTGTGGGGTGCAGCGGACTGTGTCGATATCTTCGATGCGCAGCAGGAACCTACCGCTGTTTTGCTTTGCAGCTGCATCGTTGAGGATGGCCGAATAGGCATGGCCAAGATGGAGGTGGCCGTTGGGTGAAGGGGCAAAGCGATAGACAGGCGAGTTCATTTGCGAAATGGTTCTACTTGGAATATGGACAGCTTGTTATTAGAGCATCTTTGCTTGCTTGAGGAGGGGGCGTTGAGACCTATAAATACGCTTGAGGATATTGAGCGGGAGCTCGCGTCTCTTGTACAGTTAGATGAGCGGCTTGTTCGCGTTGCTGATGTTGCAGGTGAGGTGCCTTTGCGCAGGCGCTCAGCTGATTTTGCCGGACTTTGCAATATCGTGGTGGCGCAGTTGCTTTCTGTGGCGGCTGCGGCGAGCATCTGGGCAAGGTTGGAGGCACTGGTGGTGCCATTTGAGCCGGATGTACTGCTTTCCAAAAGCGATGAGGAACTGCTGGGTGTTGGGCTTTCCAATGCAAAATTGCGGACCTTGAAGGCCATTGCAGAAGAGCTGAAGGCTGGTTTGTGTTTGAACGAGGCGGTGGACTGGCCGGGTGAGGTGGCACACAAGCGGCTTTGTGAGATTAAGGGCATTGGTCCGTGGTCCGCAGATATCTTCCTGCTGTTTTGCGCTGGGCATCCGGATGTGTTTCCGGTTGGAGACGTGGCTTTGCAGGCGGCTGTACAGCATGCGTTTGATCTGGAAGAGCGCCCCAAGGGAAAGGTGCTTGCCGAAATTACTGAGGCATGGTCTCCTCATCGTGGAACTGCGGCGCGATTGTTCTGGTCTTATTATCGCGTGATGAAAGAAGGACGCGAGACCCTGCCAGTTTGAAGGGGGCTGAGCCAATCATGAAATGGAGAGCTGCTTGATGGAATCCAATGATTTTGTGGGTGCTGTGGACGCACAGATTGAACTGCTTCGCGATGGGAAGCCGCTTGAAGCGTTTGATGCATTCTTTGCGTCCTCTGTGCAGATGTATGCCAATGATGTGCTGTTTGCGGATGGCGCTGCTGAAGGTCGTGCCAAGCAAGAGCCGTTTATCTCAGCAGCGCAATCCATCATTGGCAAGATTGAAGATGTTGTGATTGATGAGGCGCGTGGTTTATGCGCCTTCCTCAATCTCAGCCAGTTTGTAGATAGTGCTGGTGTGTTGCAGCAGATTGACGGTTTGTGCTGGCAGCGCTGGGATGCTGGTAAGGTTGTTGAAGAGCGCTATTATGATGGTGCGATGATGAATGTCCTTTTGAAGGATGGTCTGCTTCAAGACCTTGCTGGTCATATGACGATGCAAGAGGCTGAATGAATATGCACGAGCTTGAGTGCATCCGCTTGGAGCCGAGCCATGCACCGATACGTAAACTGCTGGTGTTGCTGCATGGGTATGGCGGTGATGCTGGGGACATGGAGCCGACGGCGCGTGCCTTGCGCGACGAGCTGCCTGAAACCGCTGTTGTTTGCCTGAATGGGCCAGAGCCATGCGCGCATTGGGTTGAGGGGCGGCAGTGGTTTGCGGCCTCTGAGTTTGATGCGCGGGAAATCTGGATTGGTGTGCAGGCTGCTGCGCCGTTGATAAACCGGGTGCTGGATGCCGAGCTGGAGCATTATGGTCTGCTGGAGCGTGACATGGTGCTGGGTGGCTTTTCGCAGGGCGCTATGGTTGCTTTGCATGTGGGGCCTCGGCGTTATTCTGAGGCGGCTGGCTTGCTGAGTTTCTCCGGTGTTTTGGGTGGACCTGAGCATCTGGTGGAGCAGATGGTGGTGCGGCCTCCAGTGATGCTTCTGCATGGCAGTGAGGATGATGTGGTGGCGGCGGCGTATCTTGGGGCTGCTCAAACGGCGCTGGAGAATGCAGGGTTTGATGTGGAAGCGCATGATCTGGAGGGGCTCGATCACTCCATCAATGGCGAGGAACAGGCATTGGCGCTCCGCTTCCTGAAAGAGCGGTTTGGAATTTCAGCGCCAACCACTATCTAAAGGAAGCACAGGCCGGAGGAGGGGTTATATGTTGCAAAGTAAGCGTGCAAAGCAATTTCAGAGTTTTTTGGATGATCGTGGGCTTGGGTTAAAAGTCGTTGAGCTGCCAGAGTCTTCGCGCTCTGCTGCAGAGGCTGCGCAGGCGCTGGGCTGCGCTCAGGAACAGATCGTCAAATCCCTTGTCTTTCAGAAGCTGGATACCGAGGAAGCTATTTTGGTGCTGGCGAGCGGGACGAACCGCGTCAACGAAGACGCCATTTCTACAATCGTTGGTGGGCCGATCGGGCGGCCTGATGCCAAGTTCGTCAGAAACGTCACCGGATTCTCAATTGGCGGTATCCCACCGCTGGGACATAAGCAGGAGCTGACGGTTTTCGTGGATGAAGATCTGTTGAGCTTTGATGAAGTGTGGGCTGCTGCCGGAACGCCGAATGCAGTGTTCATGATGCCCGGAAATTTGCCGGACATTTTGGGAGACCATCAGGTCATCTGCGTGAAGTAGCAGGCTACATTCTGTCTTCGACTGGCCAATGAACGTAGGCTAGGATCCAGAGGAAGATCAGGTTAACCAGGGGAATGAAAGCCAGAATGGTCCAGATCCTTGAAAAGCCGAGACGGTTCAGGATTCTGGCGATTGGAATGACAACAACCAATATCCAGACGATCATGATGACGACTTGCCAAAGGGCGAAGCCTTCCATCATCATTTCATGATCCATGTAACGACCTCCTGTCCATTTGCTTCAGGACCAACTATCTGTTTGATGGTTACAAAGGTCAAAGAAAATATTTATTGATTACAATTGCTTATGACTAATTCATGGGCGTATTTTTAGGGGAAGAAGGACAGACCTATTCCTCCAACAAATGAGGGTACGATGAGCACCGCTCTGATTATTATTGATGTCCAGAAATACTTATTTGATGTGGAGCCGCACCCTTTTGAGCGGGATGAAACGATTGCCCGTATCAACAGACTGAGCGCAAAAGCTCGTGAAGCAGGTGTACCAGTTATCGTTGTTCAGCATGAACGTGCAAACCATCAATTGGCTTATGGTTCTGAGGGATGGGAATTGCCGGACGATCTTGTTGTAACGGACAGTGATTTGAAGATGCGGAAAACTGCACCGGATTCCTTCTACAAAACCAATCTGAAAGAATTGTTGGATGAGCGCGGCATCACGAATCTGACGATCTGCGGGTTTGCTTCAGAGTTCTGCGTAGATACCACGTTCCGCCGTGCGGCTTCGCTTGGGTTTAACCTGCGGCTGGTGAATGATGCGCACACCACGCACGACAAAGAGCACGCTACTGGACAGCAAATCAGAGAGCATCACAACAACACGCTGATTTATCTTCGTGGGTATGAGGGCAGTATTACCGCCCTTCCAGAGGTTGACGTTGAATTTGCGCAGGCAGTGACGGCTTAACTTTCGCGATCTGCGATGTAGCGGGCCAGCGTCTTCAAGGTGTTGGCCTTTGCACCGTATGGCTCCAGCAGTTCATCTGCTTCTGCAATCAAGCGTGAGAGCTCTTGACGGGTGTGGCTTTCACCCAGCAGGCTGACGAGGGTTGCTTTGCCAGCTTCTGCATCTTTGCCCGTTGCCTTGCCAACCACTTCTGCATCGCCAGTCAAGTCCAGCAGGTCATCTGCCAGCTGGAACGCCAGACCGATGATTTCGCCAAAACGGGTGAGGCGAGCGATGTCGTCTTCTGTGGCATTTGCGAGCATCGCGCCTGCACGGCATGCATAACGAATGAGGGCGCCGGTCTTCATCGCCTGTAGCTGACGGATCTCAGCTTCTGTTCTGTCGCGATGTTCAGAGGCCAGGTCGAGCATCTGGCCGCCTGCCATACCGCCGATGCCGGATGCGCGGGCGAGTTCCCGAGACAATCGCAGACGAATGGCCGGATCAGGATGCACCTGCTCATCAGCAATGAAATCAAATGCGATCGTGAGCAGTGCATCCCCTGCAAGGATCGCCGTTGCCTCGTCAAATGCCTTATGGGTTGTTGGACGGCCACGACGCACATCGTCATCATCCATTGCAGGCAGGTCGTCATGGGCGAGGGAGTAGCAGTGAATGCATTCCAGTGCTGACGCAGCTACAAGCGTGCCTTCATCTTCGTGACCGAACAAACGGGCAGCTTCCACCATGAGAACCGGGCGCAGGCGTTTGCCGCCGGACAGCGCTGCGTAGTTCATCGCTTCCAACAAGCGTTCGGGGCGGGCCAACTCCTCAGAACGAGCTGTCTCCCCTAATAGAGAGGTGAGCTTTTCTTCAAGAGACTGAGCGGTTTCGGTGATGACCGATTTTAAAGCAACAGACACAGAACCCCATCCCAAACGAGCAATTAAAATACAACAGATTTGAAAGTGCTTACCTATTCGACAGATAGCACGTTGATCGTTTGTCCCGAAAACAGCCCAACGTCAAGTGAAATGGCGTGTTACCGTAAGGTTCCTGCGGATTTTCGCCCCGTAAATATTCGGGTGAGATTTCCTGCGGAGTTGCCTTGTGGCTGTTTTTTTCTTTAGGTTAAATCTAAAGTTACCTAAGGTCATATAATAAGAGCCTCGCAATAAGGCGCCCTAGTAAGTCAGCTATAAGAGATGATAGGGGGAATAGAAATGCGTGCACTTTCGAAGATTTTGTCGAGTTTTGTCCAAAAAGGGCAACTTGTAATTTTTGACGCCAAAGACAAAAAGCATGTTTTTGGTAGCGATGAAAGCGGCCCCTCCGCTGCATTGCGTTTTCACAGTCAGAAGCTTCCCTACACACTTCTGATTGATCCTGAACTGAAAGCAGCTGAAGCCTATATGGATGGCTTGATCACCATGGAGCCGGGTCACACTTTGAATGATCTGGTTGCTGTGTTTATGGCGAATGACGGCCTGCTTACAGAACATCCTATTCAACGAATTCTAACCTTCATGAAAGACGGCCATACGCGGCGGCGACTTGGCCTGAACCTGAAGAAAAACAAAGCGCAGGTGCGTCATCACTACGATCTGTCGACGGATTTGTATCGATTGTTTTTGGATGACGGGCTCAATTATAGTTGTGCTTATTACCGGACGCCTGAAGATACGCTTGAAGAAGCCCAACAGGCCAAGCTGGATCATCTGGTTGCCAAGCTGGACCTGAAGCCAGGCATGTCAGTGCTTGAAATTGGCGGTGGTTGGGGTTCTCTGGCTATTCGCATGGCGCAGACTGGTGCGCAGGTGACCTCTCTCAACGTTTCTACCGAGCAGATCAAAATTGCTGAAGAGCGGGTGAAAGCTGCCGGTCTTGAAGGCAAGGTTGATTTTGTATGTCTGGACTACAACGAGTTTGAAGGTGAGTTTGACCGCGTTGTTTCTGTCGGCATGATGGAACATGTTGGTCACGGCAATCTGGGTGCTTACTTTGCCAAGGTCAGAGACTGTCTGAAGCAGGATGGATATGCTGTCATTCACTCGATTGGTCGCAGTGGACCTCCGGGTGTGACTGGCCCATTCCTGAGCAAGTACATCTTTCCAGGTGGGTATTGTCCTGCTCTTTCAGAGACTTTTGCCGATATTGAGAAAACGGGTCTTTGGGTCTGTGATAACGAGATCTTACGGCTGCATTACTACTACACCCTGAGAGACTGGCGCCTTAATTTTGAGCGTAACCGGGACAAGATCAAAGAGTTGTATGACGAGCGCTTCTGCAAAATGTGGGAGTTCTATCTGTCAGGCTGCGAAATGAACTTCCTGCACGGGCGGCTCATGGTGTTCCAGTTGATCCTGTCTAAAGAACGGGATGCTGTACCGATCATCCGTGACTTCATTGGTGACAATGAGCAGGCGATGATTTCTCATCGTGATGATCGCAGAAAAACGGCATAAATTGCTCTGCGCTAAAGAGAGGACTCCGGAATTAGTTCCGGGGTTTGTTAGGGTGGATCATTGACGCCCAGTGAAATCATTGGCTACTTTCCCGATGTTTAGAATGCATGGGTGAAAGCAGGTCGTTGGTGTTTGACGATATTACATTGCCCTCGCAAAGGCGGCGAGAGGGCATTTTCAACTTTTCCGAACCGGGTAAGTCGACAGCCTATGCCGTTTTGTTTGCGCTGTTGCTTGGTCAGTTCGCGGCGCATCGGTTTTACCTGCGTAAGCTCGGCAGTGCCGTTGTCATCAACTGTCTGAACATTACGGCAGTTTTGATCCTGATCCCGTTGCTCATGGGATTGGAGGGGCATAATTTGATTGCTGATCTGACGACAGGCGAGTGGATCGGCTTCGGTGTTGCCATCGGTATGGCGATGATCGCGAACATCTGGGTGCTTATCGATCTGATCGTGCTGATTGTATTGCTCGTTCGCGAGAGTTTTTAGGGCAGAGTGTTGCTAAGGCTTGGCCCTTTCAAGTTTGCCTAGGATGAATTCATAGCCCCTAGTTAGATGCCTTAAATATCGGGAGGTGTCTTGATCGATAATGCGTGTCAGCCTCTGAGTGTGATTGAAGCTCACCGGAGGTCGTAGTCATGAGCGATCAAACCGCCAATTCTTCTGGTAACAGAAGTTTCTTTTATCTCAAGAACCCGCATAAATCTGCTGTGGTGACAGTGATCCTGTCGCTCTTTCTGGGCGGTTTGGGGCTGCATCGGTTTTATCTTGGTAAGCCGCTGAGTGGAGCTGTGATGCTCGTTCTTTCTTTGGTCACGGGTTTTCTGATTGTGAGCGGTCTGAACCGGATGGAGACATTGGACCCCAACGGGATGCTGATTGTTGTCAGTGGAGCCTTGGGGTTAGGAATGATTGTTTCCGCGTGGGCGCTGGTTGATTTGCTGATCATCCTTGTGGGGGTGTTCAATACGCCTTCCATCCCTGATGAGGTTCGCTAAAGCAGCCCGCATTTAAGTTGAAACACCTGAGCTGCTTTAGTCTTTGTTTTTGCGTATCTTTATCCGAAAACCGGTTTCCACTTTTCGGAGATACGCTGTAGGCTCATGACAAAGAAAAAGCCGAAGCTGGGGGGCTTCGGCTTAGCTCTTGGAGCCAGTTTAGGCATCGCCTGTTATTCGGGGCACGAATAATCCTGGGAGGGGATTAAACAGGGCGAAACCCTATAGAGAGGCGCTTGTGGTTATTCAGCTGCTTCCAATTCCAGTTCTGATGCTTCAAGGGCGACAGCAGCAGATTGGATGATTGATGCGAAACGAACAGCTGTTTGCACCATCTCGGCAGTTACACCAGCCTTGCGCAGGATAGCTTCATGGCTATCAATGCACATGCCACAGCCGTTGATGGCGGATACAGCAAGCGACCACAATTCAAAATCGACTTTGTCTACGCCCGGCTTGCCAATCACGTTCATGCGCAATTTGGCAGGCATAGTTCCGTACTGCTCATTTGAGGAGAGGTGTACGAAGCGGTAGTAGATGTTGTTCATGCTCATGATTGATACAGCAGCTTTGGCGGCGCTCATGGCTTCTGCGGACAGGTGCGGAGCAGCTTCTGCGATCAGGGCCTTCTTCACGTCTGCATTGCGGGTGGCGATGGCGCAAGCGACGATCAGGCCGTATTTCTGTTGAGCAGTCAGAGATTCATCAGTTCCCATAGAGCCAAGATTCAAACGAACGTCCTTAGCAAAGTCACCAAGGCGGGATTTCAAGGAATCGATGGACATGATGTTTCTCCTAATGATTTTGGCAATGGGCCACGTGCAAAGTGATGGTTTTTAGTTTTTGGTGCGCAAACTCTTCCGAAACCTGGTTTTTATTGTTTTCGGAAGTACGCTAAAAAGACCGGAGCCTGCGATTTTTCGCTTTATATGCTCCGGTCCTGATTGTTCCAGACTTAGAGCTTGATGCCTTCATGTGCATTCAGACATCAAGCTCTAAGTCTTTGTTTTTTGTCGTATTCTTACCCGAAAACCGGAACCACTTTTCGGGAATACGCATTAAGCTGCGATTACGTCGCCGCCAACTTCACGGTTACATGGGCAGAGTTCGTCGGTCTGCAGAGCGTCGAGAACGCGCAGGGTGTCTTTCGGGTTACGGCCAACGTTCAGGTTGGTTGCGTAGATGTGCTGGATGGTGTTTTCGTTGTCGACAACGAAGGTGTAGCGGTATGCAACGCCGTCTGGGGAGCGAACGCCAAGGCCATCGATCAGGGAACCGTTGGTGTCAGCGAATGCCCAGATTGGCAGCTTGTCGAGGTCTGCGTGGTCACGGCGCCATGCCAGCTTACAGAATTCGTTGTCGGAAGAACCGCCGAGTACAACTGCGTCACGGTCTTCAAACTCACTTGCAAGGCGAGCGAATTCAGCGATTTCGGTTGGGCATACGAAAGTGAAGTCTTTTGGGTAGAAGAAGATTACTTTCCACTTACCTTCGAAGCTTTTTTCAGTGATTGCTTCAAATGCGCTTTCGCCGTTTTCTTCGTGGTTGTTGAAACCAGGCTTTACGCCAACTACTTCAAATTCTGGAAGCTTTTCGCCGATACCGAGCATGGTACTCTCCTAAATATGGAATGACGCCAGAGCGCGTCGATTAGTGATTCTCATGAAGACCTGGAAAATAGGTCTTCGTTGGGGTCTTTATGCAACTCTTGATTTGATCGGTCAAAACGATAATAACGAAGAAGTCCATCGATTTTTTCGATGGGCATGCTAAGTTGTCTCGGGATTGGCCAAATTCCGCCAAAACTTAGAGAAATTCTAATCTATGAGCTTTGATCTGTGTCATCTGGTCGCACAATGTTACCCACATTAAAACAGCTTCAGTACTTCAAATCGCTGGCCAAACACCTGTCTTTTTCGAAGGCAGCAGAGGCTTGTTTCATCACGCAATCAACGCTTTCTGCCTCGATCAAGCAGTTGGAAGGCATACTTGGATGCGAGCTGCTGGACCGCTCTGGTCGCACGCTCGTTCTGACTGAAGCGGGAGAGAAGGTGCTTGAGAGGGCATCCTTGCTGTTGCGTGATGCGGAGGACCTTGTGCAGGGGGCTCGTGCGCAGAACAAGCCGTTGTGTGGCCGGTTCCGGTTGGGGGTGATCCCGTCTGTCGCTCCGTTTCTGCTGCCGCGCTTTCTGCCTCAGCTCAGAGAGCTTTATCCTGAGCTGCAATTGTTCCTTCGTGAGGATCTGTCGCGCAATCTGATGATTGCTTTGCGGGAAGGGCGCATTGATGCGGCACTGATGGCGCTGCCCTATGATACGACGGGGTTTAAATCTGCCGAGATTGGAAGAGATGATTTTTATCTGGCCGTGCCGAGCGTACACGCGCTGGCTGGCGCCCATGAAGTGATGATGGAAGATCTGGCAGATGAGGTGTTGTTGCTGCTGGAAGATGGCCACTGTTTGCGAAACCATGTGCTTGCCGCAACGGGAGGGCGTATGCTGACGGCAAATGAAGATGTACAAGCCACATCTTTATCAACACTTGTGCAAATGGTGGATAACGGCATCGGCGTCACTTTGGTGCCACGTATTGCAGTAGATGCAGATATCGACCGCGGGACCTCTTTGAAGCTGATCAAAATTGCCGACAAGAATGCGCGCCGGACGATTGGAATGGTCTGGAGGCGTAAATCTTCTTTTGAAGGAAATGCAAAATTACTTTGCAAGGCTCTGGAACGCTTTATGGTTGAAACTCAAAGAGACGTCTCGGTTCCTCAAGATGTATCGGAGAAGAGTGCTTGAAAAAAGCGCATTCAAAGGAGAAACCAGAGCCATTAAAGCGCAGGATCAGGCGTTGGGTGTTGCGTACACTCGGGGTGCTTGTGGCTTTGCCGGTGGTGTTGACCCTGCTGTATTCTGTGGTTCCTCCATATTCCAGTTTGATGCTGTTTCGCGTTGTGACTGGTCAGCCCGTTTGGCGAGAATGGGTGCCTTTGGAAGAAATTTCCGTTAATTTACAACGTTCTGTGGTTGTCTCCGAGGATGCTACCTTCTGCACTCATGGCGGTGTTGACTGGCCTGCTGTGCGTGGGCAGGCCTGGAAGTTGTTTGAAGGCAAGCGGCCTCGGGGGGCGAGTACCATCACTATGCAGCTTGCGAAGAACCTGTTCCTCTGGAATGACAGGGATTATCTGCGCAAAGTGCTGGAGGTACCTCTGGCGATGCTCATCGATACGGTGCTGTCAAAGCGGCGGGTGTTGGAGATCTATCTGAACGTTGCTGAATGGGGTCCGGGGATCTTTGGAGTGGAAGCTGCATCGCAAACTTTCTTTGGGAAAAGTGCTGCAAAACTTTCTGCGACTCAGGCCTCTTTGCTGGCTACAGCGCTCCCAAATCCAATTGCCAGGAACCCTGCAAAACCTAGCTCTGGACATCGCAGGCTTGCCGGTATAAACCGTAGCCGAGCTCAGGTGGCCGGCGAAGTGCTTAACTGTATTTCGGCGCCGGAGAGGTAGTGCGAAATTATTTTCGTATAAGGACTGGCAAATCCTTCTGTTTGCCTGTATAACCCCCGCCAATCTGAGAGATTGTGTATTTCGCACGTTAACGCCGCGCTTGAGTGGCGCGTGCGCATGTGACGAGAGAGAGAGCTACAATGGCTGTTCCTAAGAAAAAAGTATCGCGTATGAAGCGCGGCTTTCGCCGTTCTACTGATGCTCTGGCACAACCAGCTTACGTGGAAGACAAGGATTCCGGCGAACTTCGTCGCCCGCACCATGTTGACCTGAAGAGTGGTATGTACCGGGGTCGTCAGATCCTTCAGGCTAAAGACGACGCTTAAGTCTGAAGCGATCAGCGCGAGTTGATTTTGAGAAAGCCGTCCCTCGGGGCGGCTTTTTCTTTTTGTGGTGGTGAGAGAAGGTACCCGGATATAGAGCACAGTAAAACCGCCCCAAAGTGAGGCGGTTTTTGTCATGCAACAACTACCAAGTATGGCAAACTCTAATTTGTGGCCTCTTGGATTGCTTGCAAAATGGCGTTGTAGTCGTATGACCTTGGTTGCCAGTCTGACAGCCAACTTGTGCAATCCCTTGAGTTGTAGATATTGTCTTTAAGGGGGCTATCTTCACTATTGAAGATATGAAGAAGCGGCATGTCTGAGCCTGCTTTCTCCCATTTTTTCCAGTTTGCATCAGGACCTGTTGTGTCGTGATTTTTTGCAAATGCAGCCCATGCAGTATTCATCTTCACTGCTAGTTTTTGCAAGGATGGATCACTGTTTGCCGGTAGTGAGTTGAAGACAAATGGGAGTTCTGCTGCGTGACATGAGTTGTCCCATTGGTTGGCAGCGGCGCATACATTATTGAGTTTAACTGTACGAACCTTATTATCTGGCGGATCTAAATCCTGGATCGCATCTGTTTGGGTGAAATAATAGGCCCAAACTGGTTTCTGGTTAGAACTTTGATTTGCAAACATGTTTGAGCAGGAAAATGCAAAGTCATTGATAAGGTCAGAAAGAGCAGTATCAACGTTATCAATAAGTCCGCCCATTTGAACAGGCGAGAAATTGTAAGCAGGATTATACCGGTCTTGTTTCATTAAGTTGTTTGGGCACGCGTTTGTTGAGCATTTAAATAAGCTTTTGACCAGAGTACGATACTCAAAGGCTGTCAAAGCTGTTCCTGCTAAATTTGCGAAGTAAACGCCCTCGTCTTTGTTAAAGCCAAAAATTAGGGGCTTGGGGCTACCGTGGCGAATCTGCTCTGAGGGTTGTGCGGTAACAAAGGAGCCGTCCACGATTGGAGCAAATGGTAACGCTGCTGGTAAGCCGACGAATACATTGCTTATATTTCCAGCATACATTTTTTGAGCAGTGATAATGTCCTCAGTGGTTATTTTATCTTGTGGCGGGAGTTGGTCTGATTGTGCATCAGAGCATTTTGTTTTCCCTTCTATAGTAGCGTTTATGCACTTTATGAATTTCGTAGCCTGAGTATTTCCTTGCTTAGCTGTACGGTATTTGTAACCGATCGGATTACTTTCCATTATTGCAGCATGGAAGTCACTTTTCGCCTGATCTGAAGATAGTAAGTGTAGGCCAGTTGACATTGCGCCTGCGCTCTCTCCGAAGAGGGTGACGTTGTTTTTATCACCACCTAATGCTGCAATGTTTTCTTGCACCCACTTTAAGGCTGCAACTTGGTCCTGCAGGCCATAGTTGCCACCGACTTGCGCGTCAGAAGTACCCGTAGAACCAAGGTCTATGAAGCCAAGTGCCCCAAGCCGATAGTTCAAAGTTACGAGGACCACACTCTGCTCAGTGGCAAAGCTCGTACCATCATAAAGTACCTTTTGTGTGCTCTTATCTGGAAAGTCTGGTGGGTAAGCTGCGCTACTACTACCGGAAATAAAACCACCACCATGAATGAAGACCATCACAGGATGACTCGCTTTTGAGTTCTCTTCTGTTTTCGGAGTCCAGATATTTAGGTAGAGGCAATCTTCGTCTTGTTTAACGCCAGCTGGTGGAGGGCCTGGGTAATTAGGTTGAGGGCAAATAGGGCCAAACTTAGTCGCGGGAGTCTTGGGACCATAGCTTGTGACCATCTCAGAAGGTGTCCAACGATCTGCTGTTGCGTACTGAATGCCTTTGAAGACGCTGTATTCTTTACCGTCGTTAGACTGAGTTTCTCCGCAGATAGATCCACCGCTATCTAAAGGCACACAGTATTCATCTGCTGCTGCACTCATGGATAATGCACTGCATCCGAGGCCGATTAGTGTGGCGGCGGCGAGGTGTAGGGGTCTCATTGTTTTGTCTCACTTCATTTTGAGATTGACGAAGCAAGTATGAAACTGAGAGGCGGAATATCTGGTTGAGTCTACAAAGGAAAACTTGCGAGCTTTGGTAGCATTCAGGAAACAATGAATTATCAATATTGATAATGTGGCATGGCAGCAAAAAGCCGCAGCTGGTTGAACTGCGGCTTTGAAGCTTACGGTGTCGGCTGTTCTGCGTATTAGCCGTTTGCGACGTATTGGGCGCCGTTGATGGTCATGACGGAGCCGGTGACGAAGGCTGCGGCTGTGGAGGCGAGGTAGCAGACCATGCCTGCGATCTCTTCTGCCTTACCGAGGCGACCCACCGGGATCTGGCCGATGATGCCTTCCAGAACCTTCTCAGGGACAGCAGCGACCATATCAGTGTCGATATAGCCTGGGCAGATGCAGTTCACGGTGATGCCCTTGCGCGCTGTTTCTTGCGCCAGTGCTTTTGTGAAGCCGATCACGCCTGCTTTTGCTGCGGAGTAGTTGGTCTGGCCGATCTGGCCTTTCTGTCCATTGATGGAAGAAATGTTGATGATGCGGCCAATGCCACGCTCGCGCATGCCATCCAGAACCGGGCGGCTCATTGTGAACATTGAGTCGAGGTTGGTTTTCATCACGGCGGTCCACTGGTCATAATCCATCTTGTGGAACCAGCCATCGCGGGTGATGCCCGCGTTGTTTACGAGAACTTCGACCGGGCCGAGCTCTTCTGCCACCTGAGCAATACCTGCTTCACAGGCCTTAGGGTCCGCTACATCCCATTTGTAAACACTGATGCCGGTTTCTGCGCTGAATTTATCAGCCGCTTCCGTGTTGCCTGCATACGTTGCGGCAACTGTGTATCCTGCATCCTTCAATCCTTTGGAAATCGCTGCGCCGATGCCACGCGTTCCTCCGGTTACAATTGCTACCCTGCTCATCGATATACTCCCCGCCTTAGGAATAAAATATTGGAACCCACTACTACAGGTAATAATAATGACGGAGCAAAGACAACTCCGTCATTAGTTAGGGAATTGACTTGAACTTTACGCAGGGACCATAAAGCTCAATTATTCCAATTAGGTGACATTACTACCAATGTTGAGGTTATTTTCTCTCAACACACAGTGCGATACCCATACCTCCACCAATGCATAGGGTTGCCAGGCCTTTTTTCTTCTCTTCGCGCTTCATTTCATGCAGAAGAGTTACAAGTACTCGCGCGCCGGATGCACCAATTGGATGACCAAGAGCGATTGCGCCGCCGTTGACGTTGAGCTTGTCTGAGTCGATTCCCAGTTCCTGACCAACGGCAAGAGCCTGCGCTGCGAAGGCTTCGTTTGCTTCGATGAGGTCGAGGTCATCAATAGCCCAGCCAGCTTTTTCGAGTGCTTTTTTAGAAGCAGGGATTGGGCCAAGACCCATGTATGCAGGATCAACACCAGCAGTTGCCCATGACTTGATGGTTGCCAGCGGTTTCAGGCCACGCTTTTCAGCTGCATCTGCGCTCATCAAAACAAGAGCTGCTGCACCATCGTTGATGCCGGATGCGTTGGCTGCGGTTACGGTGCCTTCTTTTTTGAATGCCGGGCGCAGTTTCTGCATTGTGGAGATTTCAGCGCCCATGCGGATGAATTCATCATCTTCCACCACGCGCTCAGTTCTGCGCTCTTTTACGGTGATTGGAGTGATTTCGTCTTTGAACTTGCCAGCTTTCAGAGCAGCTTCCGCTTTGTTCTGAGAGGAGACAGCGAACTCGTCCTGAGCTTCACGGGTGATCTGGTACTTTTCTGCGATGTTTTCTGCAGTGATACCCATGTGATAGCCTTGGAACGCATCAATCAGGCCGTCCTTCAGCATGGTGTCGGTCATGGAGTAGTCACCCATTTTCACGCCGGCACGCAAGCTCTGGCAGTGTGGGGACAGGGTCATGTTTTCCTGACCGCCTGCAACGATGATATCTGCATCGCCAGACTGGATCTGCTGCATGCCCATAGCGACAGCGCGCAGGCCTGACCCGCAAACCTGGTTGATGACGATAGCGGTCGAATCATCTGCCATGCCAGCGTTGATCGCTGCCTGACGTGCCGGGTTCTGACCGAGACCAGAAGTGAGCACGTGGCCGAAGATAACTTCGTTGACGTCGTTTGCTTCCACTTTCGCCTGATCAAGTGCTGACTTGATAACCGCGGTGCCGAGGTCTTGAGCTGGGGTGTTGGCGTAGGACCCGTTGAAGGATCCGATTGGGGTACGTGTCGCGCTTACAATTACAACATCATTAGGCGAGGTCATGTGCAATTCTCCAATATTTGTGCAATGCGGGACTTCTTATTCGCACGCAAATCACCAGGGCGGGCAGCCATGCTGGTGCAATGCAGCATAAGAGATCCTTCGAACTCGTAGAATACCTAATGGGCAGACTATTCAATTTGTAGGGGGGAAAGCCAGATGAATTCGATAATTCCAATTAAGACCATAGTAGACCAATGAAACCGCTAGCGTGAAAGGTGGGATTTAGCTTACTCTGCGGCTTACTAGTTAATCTCGTATGTAAAAAATATGGGATCAGGGGGGAGCTGGCTGGAGCAAATTGGGATAGTGTTCCAGATCAGCCATAATAGCGCATTGAGGTACTCAAATCTGATGGCTAAGACAAACGAAGCCACTATCATCAAGAAGTACGCCAACCGGCGGCTCTACAATACTGGAACCAGCACCTATGTGACTCTCGAGGATCTTGCGGTGATGGTGAAGGATGAAGATGACTTCGTCGTCATTGACGCCAAATCCGGTGATGACATCACCCGGACTGTTCTGACGCAGATTATCTTTGAGCAGGAAAGCAAGGGGCAGAACCTTCTTCCAATTACCTTCCTGCGCCAGCTGATCCGGTTTTACGGTGACAGCATGCAAAACCTCGTGCCGAGCTATCTGGAATTCTCCATGTCCTCTCTCACACGAGAGCAAGAGAAGTTGCGCAGCCAGATGAACCAGAACTTTGGCTCCTCTGCCTTTGAGGTTCTGGAAGATCAGGTGAAGCGCAATGCAGATATGTTTGACCGTGCGATGAAGATGTTCCTGCCGTTTGATGGGGCAAATCCTGCGGATATGACGGGGCAAGCTCAAGCACCGGAAAAGGAAGCTGCGCCTAAACCTGCAGAAACGCAGGCCAGCAGCGGCGATATTTCTGACCTGAAAGAGCAGCTTGCAGAAATGCAAAAGCAGATCGCGGCTCTTGCGGCGGCCAAAAAAGACGCCTGATACACGCACATTGCTGCTGAGTTATGGAAGCCGGAGGGATGCCTTCGGCTTTTTTAATAGATCCACGGGAACAAGCGGCAGGGGACCTTCTCAGTATAGGTTGTGTAACCTTCGCAGTTGCTGGTGAGGGTTTTTTCTTCAGTTCTCATCAGCGGCAGGAAGCCGAGGATGATGAGCGGGATTGCGAGGAAGGCGAAGAGTTTTGAGCCCAGTATCATGGAAAGGCCTGCGATGCAGAACATGAGGCCGAGATACATGGGGTGACGGACCAGTGCGTACGGTCCGCAGCTTTCAACGCATTGCTGCTCGCTCAGGTCTATTTGAGGTGTTGGCTTGGCGAAGGGGCTTTTGCTGAAGGTCCAGACGATGAGAATGACACCGCACAGGAAGAGGAACAGGCCTCTGAGGATTGGTTTCACGTCTCCTGTTTGAGGCAGGATATGCCAGAGGTGAGCGTCCAGAGCAGCGAGCAGGAAGTAGACGAAGATCACTCCAAACAGAATGAGAGTGGCGCGTTTGTCTCCCTTCAGGGCCTTTGAGGGGAACGAGGTGCGTTCTTTGAACAGCCAGGGATTTATGCGGGCGAGCCATAAGCCTACGCCGACTTGTGCGAAGTAAACCAGTGCAACAATCATCAAGCCTCGCGGCCATGCCAGTGATGATCCTGCGAAAGCGATGGACGGCAAGATGGCGAGCGCGATGAAGACCGCGAGCATCGCTGAGCTTATGGTCAGACGTAGGTACAGACTTCTCTCCATCTCAACTTGCGTGTGTTGCAATTGCACAAGTTTACGGAGAGAAACCGTCTTTGAGGCGAACAGATTGCTGGTCTGCTGAATACCCGGTTAGTGGGATGTTTCTAATTCGCCGGAACCTGCTCATTGATCAGTCCCAGTGTGCGAATGTAACTGGCGAACGCTGGTTCTGTGGTGAACTGATAAGCGGTCAGGCCTGCTTCGCGGGCGCCTTCCACATTGTCGAGGCGGTCATCCACGAACAGGGTTTCTTCTGGTTGGAAGCCGTACTTCTCACAGACTGTCAGGTAGATGTTCGGGTCTGGTTTGCGGGTTCCAAATTCAGCGGAGGCATGGCCGCGGTCACCAAAGATTGGCTCCAGTGCTGGAGCGACTTCATAGAGCGCGTCTTTCAGCATCATGCCGTTGTTGGTGAGCAATGCGACTTCGTGGTTTTGTTTGATTGCTTCCACATGGGAGAGCATATCCGGCCATTCGGTCATCATGTCCCGGCGGATTTTGACCCACGTTTCACGTGAAATAGGATGGCCCAGAAGCCGTTGATACTGCGAGAGGTATTCTGCTGCGGTGTGCGGCGTGCCGGCTTCGGCAGCGTTTTCTTCTGGTCCCTTAAAGACGATATGATCGATCTCTTCGGCTGGTTTGCCGGTCATGTCAGCGAGGACATTCAGACGGTAGGGGTGGTCATAATCGTAAAGGACGTTGTCCATATCAAAAATAACAAAGCGAATGGGCATGGGTACCAATCTGAAATGAAGTGAACCGTGATGGTGGTGCAGTTGCTGGGCGCAATATAGTCCAGCAACTGCGGTAAAGTTGTGTCAGCCTGCGTCAGCCGTGAAACCAGCTGCCTCAATGCCTGCAATGGCTGAAGCTTCGTCGTTTTCGGATGTGTCGCCGGTGATGCCGACTGCGCCGAGAATTTCGCCGTCAGTGTTGCGGACCAGAACGCCGCCCGGCACAGGCACAATGCCGCCACCTGCAACGCCGTTGAGTGCCTGCACGAAGTGAGGACGGCTTTGGGCGTTGTCGTTGAGCCAGCGGGACCCTGCACCAACGGCTACGGCGCCATAGGCTTTGCCCATTGCGATTTGTGGGCGCAAAATTGATGAGCCATCCTGACGTTCGAGCGCGACGAGGTGGCCGCCTGCATCCAGTACAGCGACGGTGAGCGGTTTGAGGCCAAGTTCGCTTCCCTTAGCCTGTGCTGCTGAGATGATTGTCCGGGCGTGATCAAGATTGAATTGCACCATAAGTATTTCCTGATAGGTTTTGCTGAATCACCCTGTTTTAGCAGAGGATGATGATGCGGGGAATTCTTCGTTAGGGGACCGGAGATTCACTGGTAATTACAAAGAGGGATTTTTCGTGTTTAGAGATTTTCAGGTTCCGGGTCGCTCCGCTGTTTATGCACCACATGCAATGGCAGCGACATCCCATCCATTGGCTACCAATGCAGCGCTCGAAATTTTGCGAGAGGGCGGTACTGCCGTTGATGCTGCTGTGGCCGCTATGGCTGTTCATTCTGTCGTTGAACCGCATATGACGGGCATTGGTGGTGATTGCTTTGCCATTGTTGCGCAGCCGGATGGTACGTTGTCGGGCATGAATTCATCTGGGCGCGCTGCTGAAAATGTGAGTGCGGATAAGCTGATAGCAGATGGTTTGCTTGATGTTGCAGTGGATTCAATTCACGCAGTCACCGTTCCGGGCGCCTTGCGCGGGTGGGAGAAACTGCTCAAAGACCATGGACGGTTTTCATTCGATAAGGTTCTGAAGCGGGCCATCGGTTATGCGCGTGACGGGTATTCAGTCTGCCCGCGTGTGGCTGCGGACTGGAAAGGTGCTGTTGACTTTCTCAAGCGTGATGAAGGTGCATCTGAGCTGTTTTTGAAGGATGGTCGTGCGCCTGTTGTTGGCGAAATGATGCGTAACCTTCCCTTGGCTGAGACACTGGAAGCTGTTGCAAAGAGTGGGGCAGATGCGTTCTACAACGGCCCGATTGCTGAAGAGATTGCAGCAGTAGTGCAGGCGAAGGGTGGATACCTGACAGCGGACGATCTGGCTGCGCATGAGGCTGTTGATCTGACACCCGTCACCACGGACTATCGCGGTGTGACGGTTGCTGAATTGCCACCTAACGGGCAGGGCATTGTAGCTCTTATCATGCTGGAGCTGATGAAGCGGTTTGACTGGGCGGATCTGGATCCAATGGGGCCAGAGCGGTTCCATCTGGAGATGGAGATTGCCAAGATTGCTTATTCTGGCCGTGATCGTTTTCTTGCTGATCCTGAGACGATGGAGTTTGACCCGCAGGCGTTTCTGGATAGCGACTACATCGATGGCCTTGCCAAGTTGATCCGCACGGATGCTGTGTTGCCGAGGCAACCGGAAGAGGTGCTCTCACCGAAGTCTGATACGGTTTATCTGAGTGTGGTTGACGAGAATGGTCTGGCCATTTCGCTCATCAACTCCATTTATCACGGCTTCGGCTCTGGTATCGCGACACCGAAATCCGGTGTGCTTTTGCAAAACCGTGGGGCGTGCTTCACGTTGGAAGAGGGGCATCCAAACCAGATTGCTGGCGGCAAGCGGCCAATGCACACTATCATTCCGGCGATGGTTCTAAAGGACGGTCTGCCTTATATGAGCTTTGGTGTGATGGGTGGCGGGTATCAGCCGTGCGGCCATGCCCATGTGCTTTCCAACCATCTGGACTACGGCATGAATATGCAGGAGGCCATTGATTGCCCGCGTATGTTCATCGACGAGAAGTCCTTGTCTTTGCAAGCTGAAACCAGTGTCTCAGCGGAGACGATTGAAGCACTGCAAGCTTTAGGCCATGAGGTTTCCATTGTCGCGACCCCAATTGGCGGCGGACAGGCCATCATGTTTGACCGAGCTAACGGCGGTGGCCTAATTGGCGGCTCTGACCCACGCAAAGACGGCTGCGCACTGGGTTACTAAAGCGCTGGTGTTTTGTTGGCTGTGATGGGTATGACTGGTTGAGTTGCTCCGGCACCTCAGCCGTCATGCCGGTCAAGCGGAGCGCTGATCAGGTATCCAGTGCAAAAGGTGTTGGTGTTGGTTAGGGCTGCTCTGGATCCCGCATCAAGTGCGGGAAGACGAGGGAGAGGGCTGGGGCTCTAGGTTCCGCATCGCGCTGCGCTTGTGCAGGATGACGGTATTGGGATTTCGCCAGCGTATCCTTGCGGCAACAGTTCTTTCGCTTTTGCAACTTTTCGTTGACAGGTGGCCGGTTCCATTCCACATTCATATGTGAGGCTTCGAAACCTCTTTGTCAGCGGTAACCGCTCCCGTCAACTAGCGGATTTTTTGTGCCTTTTTTCTGAGGGCGCAAACCCTTTGCTATGAGCGGGAGGGCGGTGAATACAACACCTCCTTCGGGGGGGAATAAACTCGCCTGTCTGACTCAGGTTTCGAACCTCCCGCTCGCCAGCGGGCCGTCGAAAGCTCAATGTCGTGCGGTTCATTCAACAGCCAAGTCAGAAAGGCTTTGATTATGGACGACACTGCATGCGCCTGTGGCGCCACAAATACTCTTCAGAATGAATTTGATGACGTAAACGTTGCTGTTTCTGATCTTCAGAATCTTGCTTATGTGCAGCATATGGTGCTGAGCGAGCGGATGAAGAACAGTTGCGAACGTGACGTTTTATTCACTTTGCACTACGCTTTGTGTAACCGCCTAGAGGCACTTGATAAGACCTGCGGAATTTTAACCGATGCGTTGTCCGGCACGTCCTTCCCTAAAGGATTTTCCGGTCACGCGACACGCAGCGTCGCCTCTCCACCACCGGTCGAAACCAATATTGTGTCTCTTGATTAGATCACTGTGAACGGCACTCCAAGGGCTGCCTCAACTACCCTTGCACAGCCCTTCATGAGTGTCCTGCTGGTCTGCGGCCGGGCGAAGTGTGCCCGCAGGCCAGCATCTTCGTGTGTGTTTTTAGATGCGTTGATGGGTGTGGCTCTGGATCCCGCATCGAGTGCGGGATGACGAGGAAGGATGATTACGTGAAGAGCAGCGCTAGGCGTTGTTCTCTGCTGGAGCTTATTGAGGCCCGCACAAAAGTGGTTTTACTCCTTAGCCAATCGGTTTCCTCTCACTGTCATCCCGGGCGGAGCGTAGCGGAGACCCGGGACCCATGATGAGGTCACGGCAAGCACGACATTCGCGGTTTGTAGCAATCACTGTATGGGTCCCGGCTCGGGGGCCGGGATGACATCGGGGGTGAGGGCAATGTGAAACAACTAGCGTACGGATGCTGGCGTTGGTGGGGGCTCTGGATGCTGCATCGAATGCGGGATGACGAGGGAGGGCGGGCTTTTTGCGCGTCAGCCTGTCGGCTTCCTCCTGTGTCATCCCGGCCTTTGAGCCGGGATCCATAACCCATTGCCTTGCTTTTTCACCAACGCGTTTGACCAATCTCTAACACTGGGGGTATAGGTCCCGGGTCTTCGCCCGGGATGACACCGGTGGGTGGGCAAAGACTGTCTCAAAAAACTTATTCCCCTTCTGAAATCCTCCCATATTCTGAACCTATGCCTACGTAACGGGCTGCTGGCGGAGCGACCGTCAGTTTGTCGTAGGTTGGGTTGGGCTGTTGGAAGACGTAACGCACCTTTCAGTGGTCCGGTGAACCGAACTTCAAACGTGACCGCATGGTTTGAGGGGAAGGGCCCAGGACTATAGGGTATCACGCGGTGACGGATGCAGACGTACCGGCAGTAAAACCTGCTTTTGCAGATGTGTTTGTCAAAGACGGAGGAACTGTTTGGGCATGGAAACGTGTCTGGATAAGCCACTTTCTTTCCGGGAAACCGGCTATCGTGCCTTATAGGCAAAAGAGGCGACGTAGTTCATTATAAGAAAGCCCGGGCAAGGCGTGTAGCCAATGCTGAAGAAACATTTTTAAACAAGTAGCGCAGGTATTGCCTACCGCCTTGCTCATCCCGACTTCCGGGAATTCTGGTTCAACACTGCATGGGATGCCATGTGGTGCTGTTGGTGTTTGTGTTGGGAGAAATGCATATTTTAGTGACGAGCAAAGCCATGCATGAGACTGTAGTTATGTTGGACAATGCTGGGTATTTTTATGAGATCGAAAGTAATTCAGAAGCTACAAACTAACTCAGAAGTTCGAGATGTATTAACTGCATATTTTGGAGAAGTTTCGAGGCCTGACAGAGATAATCGCTTTAGAGTGGTAACACACTTTGGTGGGTTTGGCTCAGCGACGGGGTGGGTCAACCACGACTATGAAACAAGAAAGCTCCAACGAGAAACCATCGCAGCGATTAGAGACGCATTAGCTAAGTCTAACCCATCCTCGCTAATTCATGAGAATGAAATTGGTAGATTACTTCAAGAAACTCTGTCTAGATCTCTTGATGGTAAGACAACTGTTAAAAGCTTTCTGGGGAGCTTTTTTGCTGAATACGAGAAGTACCTCGAACAGGCGTGGGTTGTGTTTCTGCCATGCTACTCATGCATTTTGCCTTTAGATACGCAAAGCTTAAATCTTGGCAATGTGAGTATTGTTTTATCTGAAGAGGTTCTAAAGGAAGCTCAAAAAAACTATCACTTCAAGATCGTTCAAGCATCAAGATGTTCTGGGATGATGAATGTAATAAATTAAAGTGTCAGATCGGAGAAACGGGGTACATTAAAACACTTCCTTCATCGAATGTTTTCTGGCGTGTTAACGCGAATGCTTCTCCTGAAAACCTAAAGGAGGAAGCATTATGGTCTATCAATGTAACCTTAAGCCTCATTCGTATTTTTGGAACTGATTGGTCTGTCATGTATCCGCAGTCGCTAGATCTGGAGAAAGATCCTGTGATTGAAGATAGAGATTTTGGTGTTGACCCACTCATAATGACTAAAGGCAACATTCGAATACCTGGACAAAAACGGATCGGTATCTATGAGATTTCTGCAAAATCACTACCGCTTTTTAAGAGCGAATGGTTTCAACAAATAGCCATACAGCTTTCCGAAGCTAAAGAAAAAACCTTAGCGTATAGAGTTCGTGACGCGTTGGGTTGGATGGGGCGTGGTCGACTAGAAAACGATAGGGCTTTACGGTTACTCTTCTTTTTTACGGCTATTGAAGCAATGTTAAGCAGTGAAGATAAGGGTGCTCCTGTTACCGATACTATCGCGCGCTATGGGTCCATAATTATCTCTCTGACCAAGAACGACCGGTTGAATAACTATGAGTGGATTAAGAAGCTATACAATAAGCGTTCTGAAACTGTGCATCGAGGGCTGCGCAATAGCTTGTGGGGGCATTCAATTGAAGCCCAAGAGATTGCTGAAGTGGTTGCTTGGCAAATTCTTGAAAAATGTGATCTGACACAAGAGTACTCTCAGTTCCATAAGGATCTCAAGAAAGCTTCTTTTGGCAGTGATTGGGAGCCGAACCCATCCACGTTAGCTAAACCAGATCTTACTCATGCCTGATATTGAATAATGCGGCCTTCGCCGATGAGGCGGGGGGCTTTTTCGGTGGTGGTGTAGCTGATGGCGCCTTCCTCGGGTTCTACGCGGCGGCGGTCGCGCAGGTGGGCGGCGTTTTCTTTGATGCCGATGAGGTGGGCGAGGAAAGCGGAGTTGCAGCGGAAGACGTTGATGCGCTTTGGCAGGTCATAGAACTGGGCGTCTTTTTCGTGCTGGGTTTGCGTGGTGGCGACATCCTCAGAGACTTGCAATTCCTTGCCTGGTTTCCCGTAGGTGTTCCGTCTTGAGACAGTCTCAGCATTTTGCTCTGTGATTTTGGCGTGACGGCGAGAGCCGATATCGCGATAGCGACGATCAGCGTCTGTTCCAGTGTTAATCGCTTTTCCAGTGCGGGTGACACGCATGACTTCACTCCCCCGACCGTCTCAAAATGAGACACCTGCCGTTTCCTGGGATTCACATCGCAAGGCGCGTGCCAAAGCTTAAGTTCTTATTAGGATTTTAATTATCTGGGTGCGGTAAGAATGCTGAGAGGCATGAAAAAGCTAGTAAGTACTGAAGGTTAAAGCTTGTCGATCTGATCTTCAGGACCGCTGACGAGCAGGGTTACGCCGTCCTCTGTGAAGGTGCGTTCGATGATTTCCAGCTGTAGCAGAATGACCTGGCGTTCCAGTTCGGCACTGCTGGAGAAGCTGGCGGAGACACTGCGGGTTTTGATGCGCAGCCATGGCACAAGCTCAGCTTCCCGAATGGCGAGATTTGCGGCGCCGGAGTAGGCCCGTGCCAGACCGCCGGTGCCCAGTTTTGTGCCGCCGAAGTAACGGACGATGATGACGCCCACATCCACAAGATCTGCACCAATGAGCGTTTTGAGTGTGGGCATGCCGGAGGTGCCAGACGGTTCACCATCGTCTTTGCCGCCTTCATCGATGCGTCCCTCGGGGAGCATTCTGCGGAAGGCGGTGACGTGGTGGTTGGCTTTTTTGTGCTCGTCGCGAAGGTCCGCCAGCCGCTGAGCAAAGTCTACATGGGGTACCAGAAAGGCAAGAAAGCGTGACTTCTTTTCTTCCAGTATCGCGTTGTATTCCTGCTCAACGGTGAAGAGGGGCATCGGCTTATGCTCCTACCGGTTCTTTGCTTTTGAAGTGCTTGGAGAGCTTCAGAGCCTGACCTTGATAGTTGGAGCCAATGCCTTCGCCGTAAAGGGTTTCTGGCACTTCCTCCATGTGCTCGTAGACAAGGCGGCCAACCGTCTGGCCGTGTTCTACGATGAAGGGAACGTCGTGAGAGCGGACTTCGAGAACGGCTCTGGAGCCTGTGCCACCAACGGTGGAGTGGCCGAAGCCGGGGTCGAAGAAGCCTGCGTAGTGGACGCGGAATTCGCCGACGAGTGGGTCGAATGGCACCATCTCAGCAGCGTATTGTGGTGGGACGTGGACGGCTTCCTGCGAGACCAGAATGTAGAACTCGTTCGGGTCGAGGATGAGCGTTGCATCGCCGCGATTGTACAGCGGTTCCCAGAAGTCTTCCGGGTCCTGTGCGTCTTTGCGATCGACGTCGATCACGCCTGTATGGCGCTTGGCGCGGTAGCCGATGAGGCTGTCTTTGCCAGAGCCTTTCAGGTCGATGGACACCTGGACGCCGTTGTTGATGGCGTCTTCGTCCTTGCCGCCAGACACCAGTGTGTGCTGGTTGTGCACTTTGGTCAGGTCTTCATCATTGATGAGGGTTTCACCATCGCGGAAGCGGATTTGGGACAGGCGAGAGCCCTCGCGGACCAGCACAGGGAAGGTCTTTGGAGAGATCTCAGCGTAGAGCGGGCCTTTGTAGCCAGCTTCAACACGGTCAAATGCGCGGCCTTGGTCTGTGATGACGCGGGTGAACACATCAATGCGGCCCGTGGAGCTTTTGGGATTGGCTGTGGCGGACTGCTCAGCCGGGAGGTCCAACGCTTCCTGAAGGCGGACGATGTAAACGCAGTTGGTTTCCAGCACGGCGCCTTTGGAGAGGTCGATCTCGTGCAGGATGAGCTTTTCCAGCTTGTCTTCCACTTTCGCGTCGGGGCCGGGCAGAAAGGAAGCGCGGACACGCCATGCTTTGACGCCGAGGCGCAGGTCAAGACTGGCAGGTTGAATCTGGTCCTCGTCGGGCACTCTGTCTGCTTGAATTGCACCGCTGGCAAACATAGCTTCAATCGCTTTTGCCGGAAGAATGCCTGTCATTGTTGGTTCCGCCCCACTCGTACTCAAATCGTTCTGACACTGATTAACGTAAGTTTGATCTCTCGCCAAGTCTGCAACCTAAGCTGATTGATTGACCCTAGTGTATTTTCGAGGTAAAAACGCTGCCTATTCCGTGGTGATTTGGTCGACCGGCTTGCAACCACGTAAAACAAGTAGCTAAAGGGTCGGGTTCTTGTATAGACCTCGGCCCGCGCCGGGGTTTTTTAATGAAGGGGTAGAGCAATATCTCTTCGGGCAGGAATGAGCGATGACAGACGCAAAGAACTGGAAGCCAGCAACTCGGCTTGTTCATGGAGGCACAACGCGCTCCAGCTTTGGTGAAACATCCGAAGCTATCTTCCTTACACAAGGGTATGTTTACGACAGCTCAGAAGCGGCAGAAGCACGCTTTTTGGGCGAGAATCCGGGCTATATTTATTCCCGGTACGCAAACCCGACCGTAGGAATGTTCGAGCGACGAATGTGCGAACTGGAAGGTGCTGAGGCCGCACGTGGCACGGCTTCTGGTATGGCGGCTGTTAACTCTGCGATTATGGCCTGCGTTAAAGCTGGCGATCACGTGATTGCACCAAAGGCGCTGTTCGGTTCCTGCCGATACATCATCGAAAAGCTGCTGCCACGTTATGGTGTGGAGTCCACGCTGATTGATGGCACTGACATTGAGCAATGGAAAGCAGCTGTTCGTCCGAACACCACGGCGGCGTTTCTTGAAAGCCCAACCAACCCGACGCTTGAAGTGATCGATATTCCTGCTGTGGCGGATATTATTCACGAAGCTGGTGGACGGCTTATTGTCGACAACGTGTTTGCGACTGCTATCTGGCAGAGCCCGCTGGCGCTGGGTGCGGATGTGGTGATCTACTCCGCGACCAAGCATATTGACGGGCAGGGCCGATGTTTGGGCGGTATCGTGCTTTCCGATGAAAAGTGGATTGTGGAAGAATTCCATGACCCGTTCAAGCATACCGGACCTGCGATGAGCCCATTCAACGCCTGGGTTCTGCTGAAAGGTCTGGAGACGTTGTCTCTGCGTGTTGAGCGTCAGACAGCTAATGCTGGCAAATTGGCAGAGTTCCTTGCGGATCATTCTGCAGTGTCTCGGTTGATTTACCCAGGTCGTGCTGATCACCCACAGGCGGATATCGTGGCTAAGCAGATGCAGGGTGGGTCTACCATGCTGGCGTTTGATTTGGCGGGTGGTAAGGAAGCGGCCTTCAAGTTCTCCAATGCGTTGGAGATTGTCAGCCTTTCCAACAACCTTGGTGATGCGAAGAGCCTGATTACCCATCCGGCGACGACTACGCACCAGAGTGTTGCGGAAGATGCGCGTCTGGAGCTGGGCATTACAGACAAGACGCTTCGTCTTTCTGTTGGTCTGGAAGATGCAGATGACCTGCTGGAAGATGTTGCTAAGGCACTGGCCGCGCTTTAAGCTTGTTGCACATTATGACTGACATGAGGGCATCCAATCGGGTGCCCTTTATGCATTAAAGCGCAATGCTGCAGACTTGTTGTTAGCTGTTGCTGGTTGCCACAACTACATCTCGCCGTGCTCCGGACAAGGTGATGATGAACCCGGCGATGACATCCAGAAACGTGATGGTCATGAGCAGCAGGAAGAGCGGGGTGGCGGCTTCTTGTACCGAGAGGAACTCAATCAAGTAGGCTACGAGGATCAACAGAGACAAGCTGTGATCTACAAGTGAGAGTGTGCTGGTTCTGGTGGCTTTGATGATCTCAACGAAGAGCAGGACCAAAGTGCCTGCAAGCAGAAGGGTGGCGACATCCAGAGGAACAAGCAGTCCGGATGGCAGTGGGATCTGGAATACAATGGCAGCCCAAGGGGTGACGTTGTAGCCTTGATCAAGCACCGGCTCTAGATCTTCAAACCACCGAAATGCCACAGCGTTGTAGAGCAAAAACGGAATGAGCGTGAGTGGAATAGTCCTCATGTGGTTGTCCCCGGAAGAGCTGGAAGCGGTATCCTATCGGAAAAGATTAACATTAATGCTGGGGGTCTGTGATGCCCTGAAACCGGGAGGGGTAACGCTTCGAGTGGTTTAATGCCTAGGGCTTTCATTTTAAGTGGAGTTCTAAGGAATACGACGCGTGCGATTGTGAATAGTGAGGGGGCGTCGCACGCGTTCTGTCATGCGACGTTCTATGTGAGAGAGCTCGTTGTAGTTATCGACGGTGATGCCCTTCCAATATCTGACGATGGGAAGGCCTATGCGGAGTTGAAAAGCACCAATGGGATAGTTGATGTCGCTGTGATAGCGGATCTGTCCAACAAATGTGGTCTTCAATCCAGGTAGGCCAAGCCAGCCTGCACGGGATAATTCAAACCGTCCCTGTGCTCCGCTTATCTCTTCAATGTTGTTGGCGGTTCTATAAAAGCCTCCTGCATAGATGCGGAGGCCGAACCCCAGATCCTCAGTTCCGGGGAGGTCGTAGCCAATCTCTCCTGAAAGGTTGAGGAGAGGAATGTTTTCGCGTTGGTCTGTGCTACCCGGCTCCGGTTCCAGAATGCGGACTTTGCTTGTCGGGAATTGTGCGTTGAAGCGAGCCTCATAGTTATTTGCCAGAAACTCGATGCCCGTGGTGACTGCAGTTGCGGGGCCGCGTTCGTAATCTTCCTTGTAGTTCATGAAGATGTAGGTGCTGCCAATCAGGTTTGGCCGCACAAAGTGACGGAGGCCACCGCCAGCACTTATGAGATATACAGCATCAGAGGAGTTGCCGGAGCGGACATCAGCGAAGAACATGCCATGACTGTCCTGAAAGACTGGCGTGATGACTTCGGCGGCTCCAGATGTGTTATTGCGATCTGTCTCAAACAGGCCGATGAGGCGGGGTTGGTATTTGCCTTGCGGATTGAAAGTGAAGTGGTCGTCCAAATTGAAGAGAGGTTGGGCCTGGCTGGCAGAGGTATTCAGTGCCACAAGGCAGAGCAGAATACGCAACAAAGTTTGCAAAAGCTGGCCCATTTGCTCTCTTGGTGCTGACGAGAATGCGACGTTTACCAGCAGTATTGGAGGTTACTTACGTTTCTGATAGTCCCGCCATCCAGTGGGCTATCCTTGCCAAGCTGAGAGGAACTGAAGATCTTCACAGCCAGCAAACTGGGTGCATCGCTCCAGTTCAGCTTCCAATCGTTGTTGGCGGCCTTTGCCCATGCGAATGCCAGCCTCGGGCCAAAAGCGTTTTACGGCCAAAGCATTGGAGGCTTTGTCACGCTTCATATCAATGCGGCCAATCAACTTGTCCCCCTCCATTACGGGGAAGACATAATAGCCGTATTGCCGTTTTGGTTCAGGGACGAAGATTTCGATGCGATAATTGAAGTCAAAAAGAAACTCAGCGCGCTTGCGGTCTCTTAATGCCGGGTCGAATGGACTGAGGATGCGGATCCGTTGGGATGGGGCTTCGAGGGATCTCAGTTCATCTTCAATTGTTGGGCGTGCGAGACATAATTTGGGCTTCGTGTCGCTGGCAGGTTGAATCTCAACAAGGATCAGTTCCTGACGCTTCTGGGCTTGCTCACACCATGCTTTGACATCGGCAAGGTCTAGTTTGTCCCAATAGGCTGCAATTTCGCTGGGCGTAGCGAAGCCGAGGCGGTCGATTGCGGAGTTGCAAGCCCACTCTATGGTTTCTGCATGGCTGGGTTTAGCGGAGCGGTGATCCTCAGGGATGACGCGTTCTGTCAGGTCATAGAGTTTTTGAAAGTTTTCACGCCGGGAGACGGAGATTTGTCCGGTCCGCCAGAGATATTCAAGTGCTGTTTTGGATGGGTTCCACTCCCACCATCCGCCTTTGCTGCGCTTCTCATCCTTGCCGACATCTGAGGTGCCAGCGGGGCCGTTTTCTTCGATGTGCCGTAGAATGAGGTTGAGTTTTTCCTGATACTCCGCACCGCGCCAGACCTTCCAGCGGGATTGCAAGCTCTCTGCGCTTTTTTGGAAGCGGTAGTGCCAATAAGAGAAGAACTCGGTTGGAATGATTGAGGCATCATGCGTCCAGTGCTCAAAGAGGCTTCTGTCATTTTCCAGCAGCTTCTTGAGATGTTTGGGGCGGTAACTTTGGCGGCGTGACCACAAGATCATGTGGTGCGCACGCTCTACTGTGTTGATGCTATCAACCTGCACAAAGCCAATGCGGTGAATGAGATCGAGGAGATCTTCTCCTTTCGAGGAGCCTGTTGGTGCTTCAAGAAGGGCGTGTTTCTGCAGAAACAAGCGGCGCGCAGCGGCGTTATCAACTTTTAAAACTAACTGCGCTTCCATAGTCATCAAAGTCTCCTGCTTGGTCAGACGTGCCTAGGCTAGGAGAGGCAGCGCCTTGCCGCAAGCAGTCCGCAGCAGATAGTTGTGGGTTTGTTCTCATTATGTTCTCTAAGTGGAGATTGCATTGGACTTTGCAGAAAAACAGCGGGGTGTGTTTCAGCGGATGATTGTTGGAGCGTTGGTGACCGCGATTGTGCTTTTGTTTGGTGCGCTTCTCAATCCGTTTGGATTTGCCGCGGACTGGAATGCCTCTGAGCGACTTTGGGTGGCAGCGGTTTCATTGTTATCACCTGCCTTGCTGCTGATGATTTCCATAGGTCGTCTGGCAATGCGCAGGTTTTATCATGCTGATGACATTGATGGAGGAGGGCTAACCCACGGCAGTGAGAAAGCCAAGATGTTGCAGAGTATTTTGCAAAATACACTTGAGCAGGGGGTGTTGGCAGGGTTCATCTACATTGCCTGGGCTGCGGTTATGCCCGGCAGCACGATGTCGGTGCCGCTGTTGGCAGCACTACTGTTTGCGCTCGGGCGTATCCTGTTTTTTGCCAGCTATGAGAAGGGGGCACCATGGCGTGGAACCGGCTTTGCGCTGACTTTCTACCCGAGCATTTTAATGCTGGTGGTTGTGCTGATAACGTTGATGGCCGGGTTGTAGCGCTCACGCTGGCATATAGCGAGCGACTACAAGATGTCCGAGCACAGGACTTTCGTGCTCTTGTCGGAGTGTGGTCTGCGTGAAGTCGATGGTTGCAAAGTCGAATTGCTCCAAGAGATTGCGGAGATAATCTTCTGTATGCTTGAAGCGGCAGCTGTCGCTCATCGTGTAGGGCTGGGTATTGGGTGCAGGCTCCATCACAGCTTCAGCGGAGAACAGGAACACGCCATTCTTTTCGATGTTGCCGGCAACACCTGCGAAGAGATCTTCCAGTGAACCAAAGTACGGCAAGAGTTCTGATGCGAGTATCAAATCCCATTTCTGAGGATGATCCTGATCGAGAAACTCGTTGATTTCACATTGCTGGAGATCGTCGTAGATCTTCTTGTCTCTTGCCAGATTGAGCATTTGCTCGGAAATGTCGATGCCAGTTTTATAAGGGATCTGATCTTCAAAAAGTTCGGCAGCTAAGCCAGTGCCACAACCTAGATCTAAAAGACGTTTAAAGGGGCCAAGATTGAGAGTGTTGATCTTTTCGTGGATCTTGGTTGGTAGGCTGTATTGGAGGATCTCCAGTAGCTTGATATCGAAAAGCTTTGCTTTCTGGTCAAACAGAGCGGAAACATACTCAGCCGGCATACTGTCTAGCTTTTCTGAGTTCGCTTTTGCTCTTGGCAGATCGATGGTTTCCTCTGAATTTTCAGAGCACCCTTGCCCCAGAAGGTTCAGCAAGTGATCGGCAGCTCCGTTGAACTCTCCGGTCTCTTTGAGGTCGAGTACATGATCATAGATCATGAAATGTCGGAGGAAATCTGCAACGGGATTGGTTTCTTGTTCTTTTTTGTCATTCTTCATCGCTGTGTAGTATCCTCGTCTTTGAATACTGACATGATTGAGCCATGAAAAAATTAATGAACAGTAAGCCTCTTTTGGTTGATCGTTTTTAGGTAAGCAACGGAAAGTAGCTGTATTTTTGTTGCTAGGTATTTCTCAAAATAAAACCCGCAGTGTTTCCACTGCGGGCTTAATAACTAAATTAAAGCTTAGGAGCTTTTACCCTTTCAGGCGTCTGTTAACTCTTTTGCTTTGGTCATCTGGTTCCGCTTTGCCAGCGTGCGTAAGCGCAGAGCGTTGAGACGGATGAAGCCTGCAGCGTCTTTCTGGTCGTAAGCGCCGTGGTCATCTTCGAAGGTCACCAGCTCTTCTGAGTAGAGAGAGTAAGGGGACGCGCGACCAACAACGATCACGTTGCCTTTGTAGAGCTTCAGCTTAACCGTACCGGTCACGAACTCCTGAGACTTGTCGATCATCGCCTGCAGCATCTCACGGTCTGGGGAGAACCAGAAGCCGTTGTAGATGAGCTTTGCGTAGCGTGGCATCAACTCGTCTTTGAGGTGAGCAGCGTCACGGTCCAGCGTGATGGATTCCATCGCACGGTGCGCTGACAGGAGGATTGTTCCGCCTGGTGTCTCATAGATGCCGCGGGACTTCATGCCAACGAAACGGTTTTCGACCAGATCGAGGCGGCCAATGCCATTGTCGCGACCGTAATCGTTCAGCTTTGCAAACAGAGTTGCCGGAGACATGTGTACGCCATTGATGGAGCACGCATCGCCTTTTTCGAAGCCGATTTCGATTTCCGTGACTTCGTCCGGCGCGCTGAGCGGGTCAACGGTGCGCTGGAAGACATACTCTGGTGCTTCTTCATTCGGATCTTCCAGAACTTTACCTTCGGAAGAGGAGTGAAGCATGTTTGCGTCAACGGAGAACGGTGCTTCGCCGCGCTTGTCCTTTGGTACTGGGATCTGATGCTGTTCTGCGAACTCGATCAGGTCAGTACGGGACTTCAGCGTCCAGTCACGCCAAGGTGCGATCACCTTGATGTCTGGGTTCAGTGCGTAGCATGCCAGCTCGAAGCGTACCTGATCGTTGCCTTTACCGGTTGCGCCGTGCGCAACTGCGTCAGCGCCGGTTTCTTCAGCGATCTCGATGAGACGCTTGGAAATGAGCGGACGGGCGATAGAGGTGCCGAGGAGGTAAACGCCTTCGTAAACTGCGTTGGCCCGGAACATCGGGAATACGAAATCCCGAATGAATTCCTCACGGAGATCATCAATGTAGATTTCTCGAATACCAAGCAGTTCAGCTTTTCGTCGTGCTGGCTCTAACTCTTCGCCCTGACCTAAGTCAGCAGTAAAAGTTACAACTTCGCAGCCGTATTCCGCCTGCAACCACTTGAGAATAATCGAGGTGTCGAGCCCGCCAGAATAGGCAAGCACAACCTTTTTGATGTCGCCTTGGGCCATAGATTAGCTTCCAAATGTGTGTTCGGGCGCATAAAGCGCCTATGCTGGGCAATCTACCGAGGAGAGCCAGCAACGCAAGTGGTGATTGAGGATTGAGTGCTGAGTTATTAATCGGGATAGTTGAGCTACTTACAGGTGTTCCTGATAATTGGGTAAGTGGAAGCTGTTGCCAGGTTCAGCTATCGGGTATGTAAGGTTTTGATAACGCAAAGATAATGACTGCTACGTTGTGCTTTGATGCCATAAAATTTGCACGTCTTGGGTGTGAGCCGTGAGTTGCTAAACTGCATGATCTCTCAACTGTATCTGCGGAAAAACCATAGAGTTTATGCGCAGAAAAATTTTCCATAGTCCTGCAATTAACCAACAAGTCTCTGTATCTACGAGGATTTCCGGGTAGGCCTTATGCGTCTTTTGTCTAAAATTGCGGGCAGATTTCTTTGAGGTTTGGTCAAGATTATCGAGGCTTTTATTGCGCGATTCGATGACTTTGGCTCAAGGATTCCAGTCTGGTGGTGCCAGCTCAAAGCCATCGAACAGGAATCCTGGAGCAACTGTGCAACCGACCAATGTCCACTCGCCGAGGCTTCGTGCGGACTGCCATGCATGGCGAGGTACGATACCTTGAGGGCGTTGGTCGTTTAATACATCCATGCCGAGGATGATGTCGTTTTGGCTGCCTTCTTCGGAGCTGATGGAAAGGCAGAGTGGAGCGCCGCCGTAGTAGTGCCATGTCTCAATTGCATCGATCCGGTGCCAGTGAGATTTTTGACCCTTCTTGAGGAGATAATAGATTGCCGTTGAATAGCCGCGCCCTTCTGGGCCTTCTGTATCCCGGAAGGTTTCGGTGTAGTAGCCGCCTTCCGGATGCTCTTTCATTTGCAGTTCAGCGATGATTTCTTCAGCGGTTGCTGAGGAGGTGATCTGGTCGAGCTGCATCAGAAGTTGTCCTTGCGGCGGCGTATTTCTGTAAATATATCAACTGGTTCAGCGTTGACCATGTTGAGGCTTTTCTGGACGAGGGGATCTCGGACTCTCAAAAACGGATTGGTTGAAAGCTCGGCTGCCATGGAGGTTGGCAGGGTTGGGCGACCGACTTCACGGAGCGCTTCGATGCGTTTTGTACGTTCCTGCAATGCCTTATTGTTTGGGTCGATCGTGAGAGCGAACTTGGCGTTGGCCAACGTGTACTCGTGACCGCAATAGATCCTTGTTTCGGGTGGTAATGTGTTTGCCAGGTGGCTCAGAGAGGCCCACATCATTTCGGGATCGCCTTCGAAAACACGGCCGCAACCGAGGGCGAAGAGTGTGTCGCCTGTGTGAGCAATACCTGCTTCCTGAAACCACCAGGAGATATGGTCAAGTGTATGGCCCGGTGTACCTATGGCTTTGACTGCAATTGGGCCGACGAGAATGTCATCTCCGTCCTCAACAAAGCGATTCATGCCTGTGATGTGTTGGCGGGAGCGTTCTGGGCCGGTTACTTTTGCACCTGTCTTCTCGACGAGTTCAGCCATTCCACCGACATGGTCCCAATGATGGTGTGTGATGAGAATGTCGGTCAGGTTCCATCCGGTCTCTTCCAGAACCTGTAAGTAGGGGGCTGCTTCTGGAACATCAATTGCAACTGTACAGCCGCTGTCGGGGTGGTGAACGAGAACGCCGAAATTATCTTTCAGACAAACAAACTGCCGGACTTCAACTTCAATCATCAACCAGCTCCCAAGCATACAGTATATCTTTATGAGATCATGAGAGGACAAGCTGTCAAATTCAACTGCAAACTCACAAAACTCTGGGTGTGGTTGATTTAAGCTTGCAAATCGTCAGCAAGAAGCGTTGCGCCCAGGGCTCTGGCACCCCATGATAAGAGAAGGCAACGCGCGGAGAACCAGTTGTATCTTGATGTTACTCACTTAAAAGAGTTCTACGACCTGCCACTTGGACGGATGCTTCGGGTGTTGGTTGGGAGCCGCGTGAAAATGCTTTGGCCAGAAATGCATGGTCAGAGTTTGCTGGGTATTGGCTATGCCGCTCCTTATCTGAGGCCTTACCTGAAAAAGACCAATCGTGTGTTTGCCGGAATGCCTGCTGCGCAAGGTGTGGTGAAGTGGCCGCGTGAAGTTGAAGTGCCAAACAAAGCCTTCCTGATGGAAGATAGTCAGCTGCCGTTTCCAGATTCCTGCATTGACCGCATCTTACTTGTGCATTCGTTGGAGATGGCAGGGCAGCCTGGGGCGCTGTTGGATGAAGTCTACCGTGTCTTGTCTCCGGGTGGGCGGGTGATTGTGATTGTTCCCAATCGACGTGGTGCGTGGGCACGGTCAGAGGTTTCGCCGTTTGGGTATGGTCGTCCTTATTCAAGACCGCAGCTCGATAACTTCCTGAGCAACCATCACCTTTCAGTTGTGTCGCGGGAAGAGGCGCTGTTTGTGCCGCCGACAAACTCGAGAATGGTATTAAAGAATGCGCGCAGTTTTGAGCGTTTAGGGGCGGTGGCCTGGTCTGCGTTTGCAGGGTTGCTGGTCACTGAAGCTGAGAAGCAGGTGTACCGTGGTATTCCGATGAAAGCGAGCCACGTGACGCGGGTCTTGCGACCAGTCTTTCTGCCTAATGGAAAGACTGCCGGTGCGCAGGCGATGAACGGGCACAGTCGCCAGCAAGAAGGAACTTTCGCCAACGAGGGCGAAAGCTGAATTTTGATTACTTCCGTTCCAGAAGGAAGACGGCCTGATCGCCGATCAGGTTCCAGACCCACCATGGTGCATTGAACCCAATGCGCTGGCCTCTTGCATCCAAAGCTTCTGCCTTAATGACTTTAGCATGGACTTCTTCAGAGAGAGCAACAAAGTCACGGATCGTGCAGAAGTGGATGTTTGGTGTGTCGTACCACTCGTAAGGCAGATAGTCGGTGACGGGCATTCTGCCTTTGAAGAGCAGCTGCATACGGTTGCGCCAGTGGCCGAAATTCGGGAAGGACACGACGACTTTCTTACCGATGCGAAGCAACTGCTCAAGAACCTGTTTTGGGTCCATTGTCGCCTGAAGCGTATGGCTTAGAATTGCGTAATCAAAAGCGTCGTCCGGGTAGGCTGCAAGATCGTTGTCTGCATCGCCTTGTACAACTGAGAGCCCGCGGGCAACGGCTTCATTCACGCCTTTTTGCGAAGTGTCGAAGCCACGGCCATCAACGCCGCGTGTATCGATCAGCAGTTCCAGAAGTTCGCCAGTGCCGCAACCGATGTCCAGAACGCGTGAGCCCGATGCTACAAAATCGCAGAGAATTCGGTGATCGCCGCGTACATTACTCAAATCATGTTTTGTCATAATGAATCTGCTTTCTGATGAAGCTTACTGTTCAGTGTTACGATCAGTCACCATTTCCCGGTGCGGGAATACCTCTGGCTTTTGCTGCTCCTGTCAGGAAGCCACGCATTGTTTTGAACAGTTCAGGTTCATCAAGAAGGAATGCATCGTGTCCGCGTGAGCTCTCGATTTCAACAAAGGAGACGTTTGCTCCAGCTGCATTGAGGGCTCGTACAATATCTTTGCTTTCCGAGGTTGGGAAAAGCCAGTCCGTTGTGAACGACATGACGCAGAAACGGGTTGTGCTATGCAAGAACGCGTTTGCGAGTTTGCCGCCATGTGCTGCCGCGAGATCGAAGTAATCCATCGCGCGGGTGACATAGAGATACGAGTTTGCGTCGAAGCGATCGACAAAAGTCATGCCCTGATGGCGCAGATAACTTTCGATCTGGAAATCTGCATCGAAGCCGAATGTGATGGCTGAGCGGTCTTGCAGGTTGCGGCCAAACTTGCTGTGCAGGCTTTCATCAGACATGTAGGTGATGTGCGCTGCCATGCGGGCAACTGACAGTCCCTTCATAGGGCGCTTGCCTTCTTTGGCATATTGTCCATGGCACCAGTCTGGATCCGCCATGACAGCCTGACGGCCTACCTCATGGAAGGCAATGTTCTGGCTGGAGTGGCGTGGACCTGCAGCGATTGGGACTGCTGCAAATACTTTTTCTGGATAGGCAGATGCCCATTGCAGCACTTGCATACCGCCCATGGAGCCGCCGACAACTGCGAAAAGAGTTTCGATACCGAGCGCTTCAACTAGTTTTGCCTGGGAGCGCACCATATCGCCGATTGTGACGACAGGCAGATCGAGCCCGTAAACCTCATCGGTTTCCGGATTGGTACATGCAGGACCAGTGGTGCCGAGGCAGCCGCCGAGCACGTTTGCACAGATGACGAAGTATTTGTCGGTGTCTACTGGCTGACCAGGACCAACCATCATGGACCACCAGCCAGGCTTGCCGGTTACGGGGTTCTCAGAGGCAACATACTGATCGCCTGTGAGGGCGTGGCACACAAGAATGGCGTTGGTCTTGTCTTCATTCAGCTCGCCATAGGTCTCATAAGCAATCTGCCAAGGGGCGAGTTCTGTACCTTCATCAAGCCGGAGAGGATTGTCTGAATCAAATCGCATGAGCTTGCTGGCAGGCATATCCATCTGTGCCGCTGCAACACTGGCTTGTGTTGAGGGTGAGATATTCGGAGTCTTCTCCGGTTTTGCGCTGGCAGTCTCAGTCATGTTTTCTTCCGCGGTGTTGTGAAGGCGAATTGGGTGTTCCTCTAAAGGATTGCAAGAGAGTTTTTGCTAGGTGCCAATTGGCAGTGTGTCAACGTTTTCTTTTGCTTTCACCGTCGTTGTTTCCTATGAATTTACATAGGTTCTGTTCAATAATTCGAGTGGGTTAGTGCAATGTCTGGGTCTTCATCAGTTTCGGATTCAAAAATGAGCTTGTCTCAAGTCCGCGATAAACTAGATGAAGTTGATGATAAATTGCATGCCTTGCTTATGGAGCGTGCTGACCTGATTGAGCATATTGTTGCGGCAAAAGCTGAACAAGGTTCTATGCATGCTGTTTTTAGGCCCTCTCGTGAAGCAGATATTATGCGGCGGTTGGTTGAAAACCATCGCGGTGTTCTGTCTATTATGTCATTGGAACATATTTGGCGTGAGATAATCTCTTCGCTCACAAATGCCCAGACAACTTATCGTGTACACCTTGATGGAAGTGCAGATCGACTCGCAATGAGTGAGCTGACACGCTTCTATTTTGGTTACGCCATTGAACAGCAACGCGAGATAGACCCCTCTGCTGTGCTTGCGGTGGTTGATTATTCACAGGTCGATCTTGGTGTGATCGGGTTAGAAGAGCGGGCAGAAACGCCTTGGTGGCGTGGCATGGGTGCCCGGGATGATGGCACCAATGGTCCTTCGATTATTGCAAGGCTTCCGTTTTTGGTTGTTCAGGACAGGCCTGCTGATCTGCCTGCTGTTGTGGTTGCGGCTCAAACTGCTGAAACTGAGAAGCCGGATATTTGTGTTTACGATGTGCGCTGGACGGGAGCTATACCGAGCTCATTGATGCACAAAGGTATAGAAGTGTTGAGTTTTTATCGCAGTTTTGAAGGCGTAGATGCGCTATTAGCTGTTCCGGGGAATATATCCGAGCAGGAGCTGGCGACTTTCTTTGAAGCTGCTGAGGCGACGCCGGATAAACTTAGATATGTCGGTGGATACCCCGCGCCGCTTGACCTAGATGATGAATTTGATAGTGAAGCAGACGCAGTTGGTTAAATTGCGTGTTTTTTGAATAAAGGAATGAGTTGATGGAAGAGCAGGTAGTACGCCCTGTCCCTCGTGCTGGTGTGTTGGCAATTGATCCGTATGTACCCGGTAAGGCGAAGGCAAATGGTGGCCATAAACTACATAAGCTCTCTTCCAATGAATCTCCTTTAGGTGCGAGCCCGAAAGCGCTTGAAGCTTACCGCACCATTTCCGAGCTTCAGTTTTACCCTGATGGCAGTGCTGGTGAACTTCGCACAGCAATTGGTGAAGTATACGGCCTGAACCCAGATCACGTCATTTGTGGATGTGGCTCTGACGAAGTGCTGAGCCTGCTGGCCTATGCCTATCTGGGTGAAGGCGATGAGGCTATTTATACCACGCACGGCTTCCTTGTTTATAAGATTGCAATCCACGCAGCTGGTGCGACACCTGTTGTTGCCCCAGAAAAAGACCTGAAAACGGATGTGGATGCAATTCTGGAACGTGTGACCGAGAAAACCAAAATGGTTTTTGTGGCCAATCCGAACAATCCGACCGGCACTTATATTCCGTTTGACGAAGTTAAGCGTTTGCACGCCGGGTTGCCGAAGACCTGTATTCTGGTTCTCGATGCGGCCTATGCTGAGTATGTGCGCCGGAATGACTATCAGTGCGGTATTGAGCTTGTTGCGAACTCCGAAAACGTTGTTATGACACGGACGTTCTCCAAGGCTTATGGTCTGCCAGCGCTGCGTGTTGGCTGGGCGTATGGTCCTGAGCATATCATTGATGCGCTGGGCCGTATTCGCGGGCCGTTTAACATGAATGCTGCTGCAATTGCAGCTGGCGCTGCTGCTGTGCGTGATCAGGCGTTTATTGAGCAGGCAGTTAGCCACAATAACGAATGGTTGCCGTGGGTAGTTAACGAACTGACCAAACTAGGTCTTGACGTAACGCCAAGTGTCGGCAATTTCATTCTGATCCATTTCCCTGAGGAACAGGGGAAGCGGGCTGTCGATGCGGATGCCTTCCTGCTGGAACGCGGGTGTGTGCTGAGGCAGGTGAAAGCCTATGGATTTGACAATGCCTTGCGCATGTCAATCGGCAGTGAGGAAGCCAACAGAGATGTTGTTGCTGCTCTCTCTGAATTTCTGAAGTAGTTCTAATAGAAGGTCTCCATGTCTGAACCCTTGTTTAGCCGGGTCGCACTGATTGGTATCGGTCTGATCGGCTCATCTCTTTCGCATGTCATGCGCCGCGAAAAGCTGGCGGGTGAAATTGTTATATCCACACGCTCAGAAGTTACTCTGAAGCGTGCGGAAGAGTTGAAACTTGGGGACCGATATTATCTGGACGCAGCAGAAGCCGTAAAAGGGGCAGACCTTGTTATCGTTTGTGTGCCGGTTGGTGCATGTGGAGCCGTGGCAAAAACCATTGGCCCTCATTTAGCTGAGGGTGCGATTGTGACTGATGTGGGGTCTGTGAAGGCCTCCGTTATTTCGGCAATGAAGCCGCATATGCCGGAAGGGGTGCATTTTATTGCAGGCCATCCGGTTGCTGGTACTGAGTATTCCGGCCCTGATGCTGGTTTTGCCTCTCTCTTTGAGAACCGCTGGTGCATTCTTACGCCAGACAGCGACAGTGATGCGGGTGCTACAGAGCGCCTGACAGCCTTTTGGGAGGCGTGTGGCTCTCATGTGGACACCATGGATGCTGAGCACCATGATCTTGTGCTGGCTGTTGTGTCTCACCTTCCGCATATCATTGCTTACAACATTGTTGGTACGGCTGATGATCTGGAAACGGTGACCAAGTCAGAAGTGATCAAATACTCTGCTTCCGGTTTCCGTGACTTCACACGTCTGGCGTCTTCTGATCCGACTATGTGGCGCGATGTGTGCCTGAACAACAAAGAAGCCATTCTTGAAATGCTGTCTCGCTTTTCTGAGGATCTGTCTGCCTTGCAGCGTGCGATCCGGTGGAGTGATGGCGATGCCTTGTTCAAGTTGTTTGCGCGGACCAAAGATATTCGCCATCAGCTTGTTGAAGCAGGTCAGGAATCTGCGGCGCCGAACTTTGGTCGTGAGAACGAAAAAGGCGAGCCGGCTGAATAAGATCTTGCTGGTTTTGAAAGAGTTTAGCCCGGGTCAGATCAGTTCTGATCCGGGTTTTCTTTTGAAGGTGTAACCAAGACTGGTCAACTTATCAGTTGGGTAAGCGGTGTTGGTTTACCGAGGTTTCAAGAGTGATTTTGATGTGGCTTCAACGCTGAATACTCTGCGCGTGGACAGAGCGCTTTCAGGAGTTTTTGGATGATGAAGCTGAGTGGATTGGCAGCAGTTGTTGCTGCCGGGTTTGCTGTTGCGAGTTTTGCTGCGATGGCTTCTAAAGAAGATCAGGTGCCCGCTGGGCCGACCGCTGTTGCCATTATGAAAGATGTTGATGGCAAGCAGGTTGGGCGTGTGGTGTTGACTGAGACCTTGAGCCAGACCCTCCATATTACAGCAGCATTTGATGGCTTGCCTGCTGGTGTACATGGGTTCCATGTTCATGAAACCGGCCTTTGTGAGCCAACTTTTTCGGCTGCAGGCGGGCATTTTGCACCTGAAGGGCATGAGCACGGGATTGAAGTTCCTGATGGTCCGCATGCAGGTGATCTTCCAAATCTTCATGTTCCCGAGAATGGAAAGATTGTCGTCGAGTATTTCTCCGAAATCTTAGACCTGGCTCCCGATGACAAGGACAGCCTCATTGGTGGTCCGGGCAGGGCGCTGATTGTTCATGCTGATCCGGACGACTATCACAGCCAGCCAACTGGTGATGCGGGAGGGCGGATTGCTTGTGGCGTGATTGTGCCGATCAAGCAAAATGCAGATAGTTTCCAGAGCTACCCTGAAGAAACACCTAGTGACGGCAAATAGTTTTAGCACCGCATGGCTTTACCAGCAGTGTTGAAGCATGGGTTCCCGAAAGTTCGGGAGTGAGCAAGGCGAGCAGGCAGTGCCTGCGCATTGTGAGTAAATTAGTTTCTTCGGCATTGGCTGCTCGCCTTGCCCGGGCGTTTTTGTATGAAACAAGATCTCCTCCGAAAGGCATTGGGAGCAGGCACCATCAGCAACAAGCACACCGGCCAGAGGCAGATGCGATTGTCGGTGATAGCTAAACGCCTGCCAGTGTAGACGCCCATCGGGTGACCAGCTTCCGCTTGGTCCCTGCACTAAAGACTTTCAAGGGGTGTTTCAACGAACCCGCCGGGTGATGCGTTACTTCACCCGGTAGCTCCGCCCAGCCCACGCCGCACTGATGGACGGTCCACCAGCTGCCCGAATACGTGAGCACAACACTGAGAATATGCGGGGTTGAGGGCAGGGGGATAAGTATTTGAAGTTCTCTGCTCCCTCTAGCTTTGTTTCTTGGGGGTGCCCTCCCGGTTTGATGACATATACAGGAGTGTGTTACCGTAAGGGTAACTTACCCGTGGGTGTGGGGTGCACTTCGGGTTTTGGGTTCGGTTTGGGAGGGCCATCTCAATGGAGTTTTTTGACCCTATATCGTATGCGGTGCCGTTTTTTATCATTCTCATGATTGTAGAAGGTGTGGCTTTAAAGCTGCGTGGGATTGATGGGTATGAAGTCAAAGATACGTTTTTCAGTCTGGCAATGGGGATTGGGAGTCTCATCGCTGGGATTGCGTTAGGCACATCTATGTCTTATGCGGCGCACAGCTGGATTTATGGCTATCGTCTTATCGAGACTATTCCTATCAACTGGTGGACCATCCTGATCTGCTTTGTGCTCTATGACTTGGCCTATTACTGGAAACACCGCTTTGGGCACGAGTATCGGTGGTTTTGGGCGAGCCATGTCAATCACCACTCTTCTCAGCGGTATAATCTTTCAACAGCACTGCGTCAGACGTGGACGGGGACAATCACGCTGACGTTCATCTTTGGGTTGCCCATAGCGCTTCTCGGCTTTCAACCGGAGATGATCTTCTTCGTTGCAGCCTGGAATTTGCTCTACCAGTTTTGGATTCACACTGAGCTGGTTGATCGTATGGGGCCATTTGAGTGGATCTTTAACACACCGAGCCATCATCGCGTCCATCATGCGACCAACCCGCGATATCTGGATTCCAACTATGCGGGGACGCTGATTATCTGGGATCGGATGTTCGGGACCTTCAGCCCGGAAGTTGCAGAGGACCCACCGCGCTACGGGATTGGCAAGAACCTTGAGACCAACAACCTGCTGATTGTGGCGTTTCATGAATGGATTGCGATGGTCAAGGATTTGAAGACCGCAAGATCCCTGAGAGATGTCCTCGGCTATATGTTTCGTACGCCGGGATGGACGCCTGATAACTCACGAATGACCACAACGAAGGCCAAAGCGAATTGGAAACGGAAGCAGGCTGTGAAGACAGCCGAACTTGGGACCGTGGAGGAGCAGAAGGTGCAAGAGCCTGCTGAGTGAGCTTTTGGAAATGACTACAAAAAAGGGAGAGCCGAAGCCCTCCCTCAAATAACTCATCAAATTAAACAGTCTTAAGACGCTTTGTTTGATGTGCGTTCGGCGCGCTTACGGTCATGTGGGCACAGCAGTGCTTTACGCAGACGGATGGATTCTGGGGTTACTTCCACCAGTTCATCTTCAGCGATGTAAGACAGTGCACCTTCAAGGCTCAGCTTGATTGGGGTGGTCAGCTTAACAGCATCGTCCTTACCGGAAGAACGGATGTTGGTGAGCTGCTTGCCCTTCAGAACGTTCACTTCAAGGTCGTTACCGCGTGTGTGTTCACCAATGATCATGCCCTGGTACACTTTTGTGCCCGGATCAATCATCATTGGGCCACGGTCTTCCAGGTTGAACAATGCGTAAGGAACAGCATCGCCCTGACCGTTGGACAGCAGAACGCCGGTGTTACGACCCATAATTGCGCCTTTGTAAGGTGCATATTCATGGAACACACGGTTGAAGATCGCGGAACCGCGGGTGTCTGACATCAGCTCAGCCTGGTAACCGATAAGGCCACGGGTTGGAGCGTGGAATACCAAACGGGAGCGACCGCCACCGGATGGGCGCATTTCAAGAAGCTCACCTTTGCGTTCGGTGATCTTTTTAACAACAGCGCCCTGGAATTCATCATCAACGTCGATGATAACTTCTTCGATTGGCTCAAGACGCTTACCAGCTTCATCTTCCTGATAAACAACGCGAGGACGACCTACGCAAAGTTCGAAGCCTTCACGGCGCATGTTTTCGATCAGGATTGCGAGAAGCAATTCACCACGACCGGAAACGATGAAGGAATCTGCTTCTGCAGTTTCTTCGATCTTAAGCGCAACGTTACCTTCAGCTTCCTTCATCAGACGCTCGCGGATAACGCGGGACTGAACTTTGGAGCCTTCCTGACCTGCCAGAGGACCGTCGTTGACGCGGAACATCATGGACAGGGTTGGCGGATCGATTGGCTGTGCCTGAATTGGCTCGCTTACCTGAGGAGCAACGATTGTGTCTGCCACGGTTGCTTTGGTCAGACCAGCGATGGAGACGATGTCGCCTGCTTCGCCTTCTTCAATTGCCTGACGCTCAAGACCACGGAACGCGAGAACCTTGGAGATACGGCCAGTTTCGATCACACTGCCATCACGTGACAGCGCCTTGATCGCCATGTTCGGGGTCGCAACGCCAGATGCGATGCGGCCTGTCAGAATGCGGCCAAGGAACGGATCAGATTCGATTGTTGTTGCGAGGAGGCGAAATTCGCCTTCTTCAGCCTGTGGCTCTGCAACTTTGTCGAGGATCATGTCGAAGAGTGGCGCCATGGAATCCTGAGGACCAGCTGGCTCGAGAGCCATCCATTCCTGTTTAGCGGAACCATATACGACCGGGAAGTCGAGCTGTTCTTCGTTTGCATCCAAAGATGCGAACAGGTCGAACACTTCGTCCAGTACTTCGTCAGCGCGCTGCTCTGGTTTGTCGATTTTGTTGATCGCAACGATTGGCTTCAAGCCGAGCTTCAGCGCTTTACCAAGTACGAACTTGGTCTGCGGCATTGGGCCTTCAGCTGCGTCTACGAGCAATACAACGCCATCTACCATATGCAGAATGCGCTCTACTTCACCGCCGAAGTCAGCGTGACCTGGTGTGTCAACGATGTTGATGCGTGTGTTGTTCCAGACCAAAGAGGTGTTCTTGGCAAGGATGGTGATGCCGCGTTCACGCTCGATGTCATTGGAGTCCATCATGCGTTCTTCGGTGCGCTGGTTTTCGCGGAAGACGCCGGACTGCTTCAACAAGACGTCAATAAGGGTCGTCTTGCCGTGGTCAACGTGGGCGATGATCGCAATATTGCGAAGTTTCATGGTGGCTCCGTCTGGCCATAGGAAGTCGCGGCGTGTGGGAGGATCATGAGGTGCCCGATCCACGCCATTCCTTCAATCTGGTTTTTCTCTAATGAAAGATGCGCTCTTCTATCCTATTTTTGTGTCAATTCAAACCATCTCGCTAAAAAACTGCTAAGTATTTAGTCGAGCTCACTTTTTTACTGGTGAGCCTGGTTTTTTGAATAGACTTTGCCGGAAAAAGAACGCAATTCAGCATCTGTTTAGCTGATAAGTCATCGTTCGGATATTAGAATATGAGGCTTTCGGTGCAAAAGTGTGCCAGATCACTTACTCTTCATTTATGAAGTTGTAATCATCGACAGATAGCAAACCGGATTTTCTTACCAGTCTGGAGCGTACGTCGACTTCTGCAAGGTCGTAGGCGTGCATCCATTGGCACTCATCGGGGCAGCGACCGACGATATCGTAGTTTTTTCCGGCAGGGATGTAGAACTCTTCGAAGGGCTCCAGATTGATAAACTGGCCGTTGATGCCTATAGACATACCCGAGGTGAGAGCGACAAAGACTTCTTCTGCCTCAGCAAATAAATTTCTCCAGATACGGCCTGGCGTGTCGATTTGGTGGTGAAATGCGTAGCCACGTTCGCGAAAGCTTGCTTGCAGCTCCTGTTTCTGTTGTTCAAGGTGAGACAGTTCAGCTAAAAGCAAGCAATGCTCCTTTAATTTAGACCTTAGGCTAACTAATAAATTATGGGTAAGCACCATCCGAAGACAGTCGCTTGACTACAAAAAGGAATATGGCAATCTAATACCATTCAATATCGCAATATTGGGTATTGCAATCCCCAATATTTACACCAACTTATTCGTGGTGGGTGATTAAAAGACAATAGAATACCCCCTGTGCGCGTAATCCCAAAAGTTGTTGGAAAACCAATGCAATTTGCAACCCAACAGTGGTTAGAAGAATGGTTTGCCCCACTCGCTCAAAGCGAGGGTGTGAGTGCAACCAGACATGAATGTGTCGAAGTGATTCGCATGACAACGGCGACAAAGCCTCGCGCTGTTATGTATTCACCAAGCATTCGTATCGTTTTTCAGGGTCTGGTCAGAGGCCATTTGGGTAGTCAGAGTTTCCTCTATTCCCAGCAGAGCTATGCCGCGCTCGTCTCTCCGATCCCGCTTGAGATTGAGATTGTAGAAGCGTCTCCTGAGAAGCCTCTCTATGCGGTCAATTTGGCGATCGATATCAATGTCTTGGCAGAGCTGATGCTGCTTATCGAGCAAGAGCCTCTCGAGTTTGAGTATGGCGAAACGCTCGGTCGACCAGCGCATCTGTCTGAAGAGGCATTGTTTTCTGTTTGTCGCATGATGCAGACGCTAAATAGCGAAGAACAAACTAAAATTCTCGCTGATGGGTACTATCGCGAGTTTTTGTATCACGTGCTCAAGTCCGAGTACGGTGCAAGCTTGAGGGTGCTGTTCCAGAATAGTGAGAAGTCTCAAGGGATTGCGCGAGTTCTTCAAGTGTTGCACGAGGATTTCTCAACAAATCTCAGCGTAGACCAAATGGCGAAGATGGCATGTATGAGCATTTCTGCTTTCCATGCTGGCTTTAAAGGAGCTACCGGTCTTTCTCCGCTGCAGTACGTTAAGTCGATCCGCTTGCATAAGGCGCGGTCTATGATGCTGAGCCAGAACATGAGCGCCAGTCAGGCTGCTTATCGGGTTGGTTATGCAAGTCCGTCGCAGTTCAGCCGTGAGTTCAAGCGGTTCTTTGGCAGCTCTCCAACTCAGGAAGCAGCGAAGTTTCGTGTTTTAGCGTAACGCATAATGTAATCGCTTATAGTTTTTTGACACGCGCATTCCGAAAGGAGGGCGCGTGTTTTTCATTGTGCGCTCTACGCAATTTTCCTAGAGTTGCCGCGCATCTGATGATTATCAAGAAAACTGGTGAAGCGCATACGGGATAGCTCAGTGCCTTGCCTTGGGGTTCGGGAATGACAAAGGCAACGGGTACACAAACAGAGCTTAAGCTCTCGGCTGGTCGTACGGCTGTCATTGGCGCGTTGCTGGTGACGATTGGCCCGCTTTCCATGGCGCTTTATACGCCTGCTCTGCCGACTTTGGCGGAGGTGTTTGGGACAACGGCTGCTGTCGCCAAGCTTACACTGACCGTTTATTTTGCAGGCTTCACGCTGGCGCAGCTGTTGTGTGGGCCTCTTTCTGATGCGTTTGGGCGCCGTCCTGTCATTCTCGGGTTCTTCAGCTTGTATTTGCTCGGTAGCCTTTTGGCGTGGCTGGCGCCAAACATTGAAATGCTGCTGCTTGGCCGTCTGATACAAGGGATCGGTGCGTCCAGTGGTATCGCTGTGGCGCGCGCGATTGTGCGGGATCAATTTTCTGGTGAGGCTGGCGCGCGGATTATGAACTTGCTGGCCGTGATGCTGGGGATCGGGCCTGCAATCTCTCCGACAATTGGTGCTTTAACGCTCAGCGCGTTTGGTTGGCAGGCGATCTTTATTTTGATGGTGATCTATGCCGGGTTCATCCTGCTGTTAACGCTTACCGTTTTGCCGGAAACGAATTCCCACCGAGATGTGAAGCTTATTCGTCCGAGGCAGATGGCGTCTTCCTATTGGACGCTGCTGAGGTCTTTTGAGTTCATGCAGCCCTCGCTGATCCTCGGGTTTACCATTGGCGTAATCTATACCCTCTCGACGGTCTTGCCGTTTGTTTTGATTGAGCGGCTTGGGTTGACGCCTTTGCAGTTCGGCATGGGGATGGTGCTTCAGTCAGGTTCGTTCTTTGCTGGTGGCGTAGCCACTCGGCTGCTTCTACGGCGGTTCAGCACAGAGGCGCTTCTTGGGCCGGCGCTGGTTTTGTGCGGCTTGGGTGGATTGGCGTTGTTTACAGTCACGCAGCTTGAATACCTGAGCTTTTTGAGCATCATGATCCCGATTGGTGTGTTTGCTTTTGGCGCTTCAATGGCCCTGCCAGCTCTCTCTATGCGCGGAATGGAGCCGTTTCCCAAGATTGCAGGGGCTGCTTCTGCTTTGATGGGCTTTATGCAGATGGCGGGTGGTTTTCTGGGAAGTCTGGTTACCGCGATTGTTGTGCCTGATCCTGTGACTGCTCTGGGCGTTGTGATGCCAGGCATGGCCTTTCTCGCGCTGTTCCTGTTTGTGTTGCCGGTAAAAAAACGAGACGTGGAAGAACAGTCTGTCAGTCCTTAAAAGCACGCTGATTTGATCACCATGCAGTAAATATCGGCCATATCTTGTAGCAGGTAGAAAAGGTCTTTTGATTTTTGCTGGAAACAAAGGCGATGGGAGGCTATGAGGGGCCAGAAATTGGGAGGGAACCCTTATGGCAGAGTTTGATCATGGATTGCTGGAAAGCTCTCAGCGTCCGCTCGTCATGGGCATATTGAATGTAACTCCAGACAGCTTTTCTGATGGCGGGCAGTTTGATGCGCCAGCAGTGGCGTTGGCGCATGCAAATGAAATGATCGCTGAAGGTGCTGACATCATTGATGTTGGTGGTGAGAGCACGCGGCCCGGAGCGACGGTTGTTCAGGAACAGGATGAGCTGGAGCGTGTTCTGCCGGTTCTTGAGCTGATCAAAGAACTGCCGGTGCTGATTTCCATTGATACCTATAAGGCGAGAGTTGCTGCTGAGGCTTGCAAGGCCGGTGCGCATATCGTGAATGACGTTTGGGGTCTGCAGAAAGACCCTGAGATGGCTGATGCTGTGGCAGATGCTGGTGTGCCGGTGATTATGATGCATAACCGCACAGAGGTGGATGAGCAGCTGGATATCATGAGTGATATCGACCGCTTTTTTGAGAGATCCCTCAAGCTGGCCTCTGATGCGGGCATTGCCGAAGAACATCAGATTCTTGATCCCGGTTTTGGGTTTGGCAAAACTCTTCAGCAGAACTATCAGATCCTGAGCCGGCTCTCAGAACTTCGGAAATTCGGCCGTCCTGTCCTAGCGGGAGCTTCTCGCAAGCGGATGGTTGGATATGTGTTGAATAATGAAGCGCCAGAGCGTATGGCTGGGTCGCTTGCAGTACATACGCTGGCTCTGCAAAACGGAGCACAGATCCTGCGAGTTCATGATGTGAAACCGCACGTGGATGCAGTACGGATCTTCCAGGCGATGAAGGAACTAGGCAGCAGCCAATAATGACACAAGAAAAAATTGTTGCAGCTCTAGGTTTGGGCTCAAATCTTGGCGATACAAAAGCGAATATCGACGGTGCAGTGGCCGCATTGAATGCCGTCGACGGAATCTCAGTTTTGCAGAAATCATCTGATTATCGGACTCCGCCTTGGGGACCTGTGCCACAGGATGATTACCGCAATTGTTGCATTACCGTGGAGACGGTTCTTTCTCCGCGTGCGCTGTTGAATGCCGGTCTTGATGTTGAGAAGCAGCTGGGCCGTGTGCGTGATGTGCGCTGGGGGCCGCGGACGATTGATATTGATCTTCTGATCTATGATCATGCAAGCGTTGAAGAAGAGGGACTTCAAGTGCCTCATCCGCGCATGGGCGAGCGTGCCTTTGTGCTTATTCCGCTTGCAGAGATCTGGCCAGAGGCGCCGCTATTGGACGGACGAACTGCAGCAGAAGCGTTGGAAACCTGCGGAGAGAAAGAAGGCATCTACAAGCTGTAGATGCCTTGTCTTTGATCAGGCCGTTTTCATTCTGGCGACAAGATTATCTTTCAGTACCAGTTGATGATACAGCGCTGCGATGACGTGCAGCGCAAATGATGCAAGCAAGATCGGGGCTGCATAGCCATGGATTGCGGCTGGCGGGATGGTGATGTTTTCTGGCCAGGCTTGCCAGTCTCCTGCCATTGCGAGTTCCATGAGGCCTGCAAACAGTGACATGCTCATGCCGGAGATGACCAGAGCCAGTGGCGCGAGGTAGAGGAGCAAGTGGACCAGCTTGGATAAGCTGATCATGACGATGCCCCAATTGGGATCTGGTTTTGGACGTGCATGCTTGATCAACAGGACGATGCGATAGACGAGGAACAGGCCTGTCAGAGTGCCTAGCCCTGCATGTGCCATGAAGATATTGAGTTTTTCAGGCGAGATTGCGCTTCCTTCGAGAACTTTTCCCAAAATGAACACAGCAATGATGGTGACGGCGAACAGCCAATGAAGGATGATTGTCGGGCGGCTATATTTTTGTGGTGATGACATTGGGCTTACCTTTGGCGATAGGAATGTAGTTATTTTAGTTTACATGTAAATTAGATGTCAATAATATAATGAGATCAAAATATTCAGGAATTCGATGACCGAGACCCCCTCATATCTGCCCTCTATGGGGCGACTGCTGAACACCTTGTCTGAAGCAGCTTGCAACCTGGCTGAGGACTACTTACGTCCGCACGATATTTCTTTGGCTCAGTGGGTCGTGCTTTCTGCGTTGTGGCGGCAAGATGGACTGAACGTCTCGGAGCTTTCGGAGTATTCAAGCAAGAAGACAGCTGCGCTTTCTCGCTTGCTGGACCGCATGGAGAGCAAGGGGCTGGTCAGCCGTAGTGCTGTTGAGGATGACAAGCGGTCGGTGAAAATCCATCTCACGGAGAAAGGGCAGGGACTGTCTCATCTGATTGATATGTACAAGCATGTGAATGGGATTTTGCTGTCAGATTTGACCGAAACTGAGAAGGAACAGTTGCTCCCAATGCTGGAGCGTATGCTCAAAAGCGTTCAGGTGAAATCCAGAAAGTCGTGAAATCTGAACCTGATGCTAGCGTTCTCTGTCAAAACAGCAGGGGCCTCCGAAAAGAAAATTCATAGAATTTGCATTTTGCTCTTGAAGCTATAGCGACTAGAGGTCTTATCTTCTCTTGCAATGAAGAAATTGCATGGAGCGGATCATGTCCAACGCGGAAGATCGAGGCCAGAAACTCTCTCCGGAAGAGATCGAAGATCAAACCACGAAAAGCTGTTGTTCTAACAAAGCGGTGCAGCCTCAGGATACTGAGGGTTCCTGCTGCTCTGGTGACAGTGCTGTTCAAGAGAACGAGACCTCTTGCTGCTCCTCCGATCATGATAGCTCTGAAGATGATTGCTGCAGTTCTGCTAGAGAGCATGAGCATACGCATATACATGCTCATACAGGTTGCGGGTGTTCCAGCCAGAGTGAAGCGGCTATTCCAGATGTAACCAATTGGAAGGGCGCACGTTCTTTCCGGGTTGAGGGGCTGTGCTGCGCGGAAGAGATGGGAATTCTTCGCCGTGTTGTTGGGCCTGTTGTTGGTGATCCTGAATACCTTGCGTTTGATGTTTTGAACGGCAAGATGATCGTCTCTCCTGTTGCTCGCGACGTCGCTGATGAGAAGATCATCAAGGCGGTTGATACGACAGGCATGAAGGCGGCTTTGTTCATTGAACAAGAAGCAGCGGATGCCCGCGCGAAGCAGCATCGGCGTCTTGGTACATTTACAGTTGCCAGTGGCTTGTTCTGGGCAATTGCGCTTGTTGTTCAGGCGGTTTTGTTTTTCTCCAGCACCAACTCTACGGATGTGTTTAGTGTTTTCCAGTCCGTGCCGTCCGGGCCGGTAGAGGTTCTGTATATGCTCGCCATCGTCGCAGGATTGCGGTTGGTGGCGCCTAAGGGATGGTATGCGCTCAAGACGTTGCGGCCTGATATGAACCTGCTGATGCTGGTTGCTGTCGCTGGTGCTATCGGCATTGGAGAGTGGTTTGAAGGTGCGACGGTTGCCTTCCTGTTTTCTCTCTCGCTTTATCTGGAAAGCTGGAGTGTTGGGCGGGCGCGTAAAGCTGTTGCAGCGCTTATGGATATTGCCCCAACCGTTGTTCGCTTGCTCAAGCCTAACGGAAGTGAAGAAGACGTTCCTGCCAACAGTGTGAAGCCTGGCGCGACTTTTGTTGTTCGCGGTGGAGACCGTATTCCGCTTGATGGCGTCGTGCGCAAAGGTGTTGGCAGTGTTGATCAAGCTCCTATCACCGGTGAAAGTGTGCCGGTGATGAAAGAGGCAGGTGATGATGTTTATGCTGGTACCATCAACGGGGAAGGCAGCTTTGAAGTAGAAGCAACCAAGGGTGCTGATGACACCATGCTTGCCCGCATCATCCGTATGGTGAGCGAGGCACAGGCCCGGCGTGCTGCAGCAGAGCAGTGGGTCGAGAAGTTTGCCCGCGTTTACACGCCTGCGGTGATGGTTCTTGCGATTTTGCTCGCTACGATTCCACCTCTGCTGTTTGGTGCAGCCTGGATGGATTGGTTCTACCGTGCCCTTGTGCTGCTGGTTATTGCCTGCCCATGTGCGCTGGTTATCTCTACGCCCGTCTCCATCGTGGCTGGCTTGACCTCAGCAGCTCGCAATGGCGTGCTGATTAAGGGCGGTGTTTTCCTTGAATTGCCTGCGCGGTTGAAAGCTTTGGCCTTTGACAAGACTGGCACCATAACAAACGGTCTGCCGACTGTGACTGATGTTTATCCGTTGTCTGGGCATAGCGTTGAGGAGCTTCTTACACGTGCTGCTTCTTTGGAAGCTCGAAGCTCTCACCCACTTGCAGAAGCTATCCTGACACGCGCTAAGGAAGATGGTGTTGAGTATCAGGCTGCTGAGAATGTTGAGCTGTTGCCGGGTCGTGGTCTTTCTGGCCAACGCAACGGTAAGAGCTACTGGTTGGGATCTCGTCGTTTCCTGAATGAAAAGGACTTCGAGATTGGTGAAGCCGATGCGAAGGCTCGTGAACTTGAAGCTGAAGGGAAGACTGTTGTTGCAGTTGGAACTGACGCGCATGTCTGCGGGTTGATTGCCCTGGCTGATACCGTTCGCGATACGGCAGAAGAGCTGGTCTCTCAACTGCATAAAGCTGGCGTTGAGAAGCTGGTTATGCTGACTGGTGATAATAAAGCGACGGCTGAACGTGTTGCATCCTCTGTCGGTATTGATGAGGTGCGTGCCGAATTGCTGCCGGAAGATAAGGTCGCAGCCGTTGAGCAGCTCTCTCATGAATATGAGACAGTTGCGATGATTGGTGATGGTGTGAATGATGCGCCTGCCATGGCACGAGCCAGCTTTGGCATTGCGATGGGCGCGATTGGTTCTGATGCTGCTATTGAGACCGCTGATATCGCGTTGATGAAAGATGATCTTTCCCGCTTGCCGTGGCTCATTCACCATTCCAAGCGGACGCTCCAGATTATTCATCAGAACATCGCATTTGCATTTATCGTGAAGGGTATTCTGGTGGTGCTGACCGCGATGGGCTTTGCCAGCCTCTGGGCCGCGATTCTGGGTGATGTGGGAGCCACGTTGATTGTGGTAACCAACGCTCTGCGGTTGCTAAAGGACAAAGCGTAATCGCTAAAGCAGTTCGCATTTAAGCTGAATCACATGAACTGCTTTAGCCTTTGTTTTTGCGTATCTTTATCCGAAAACCGGTTTCCACTTTTCGGAGATACGCTGTAAAAGAAAAGCCGAGGTGGTTTGCCTCGGCTTTTTATCTCTTATTTTATGTAGAGCGCAGTTTCATTTGCGATCTGAATGTTTTTGTTGCGCGCAGCACCCATAATCAGGAACCAATCGATCAACGTCCAGATGCCGAGTGCACCGAGTGTGATGAGTTTGAGGATTCCGAGGCCGATCTGACCGGTGTAGAAGCGGTCGATGCCAAAGCTGCCGAGGAACAGGCCAAGCACGAGCGCTACAACAGGGTTCTTTTCTCTGCCTGCAAACATCACATCAAAGTCAGACTGTTTTTCAGCTGGGATGTTATCTCTCAGTGCTTTCAACTGCATAAAGTAATTTGCTTTGTTCATAATTCACCTTTCAATTGCACAGATGTGCGGGTGCAAATTCTTGATCGAAGAAGTAGCTCTTATATCTTTTGAATTGCAATCTGCAAGGTTTATATCGGTATCTTTTCGTCTGTTAAATTACTTAGTTGTTAGAGGCGGTTGGAAACTGGAGGTTTCGTCATTTGAGAGGTGAAATGACTGCCTTAACGAGAGGCTTGCGGAGAAGAGGGTTTATTGATCCACCATCCGCCTGACTCTCGACCAGCAACAATCCAGTAGATAAAACCTGCGATAAATCCGGCTGAAGCGGCGATGGATGAACCGGGGCGGAAGCCTTCGGAGGCTGGTGTTGGGACTGTGGTTCCTGATGTTGAATAGGCGATGATACTGCCCGTCTCGCTGGATGCATAAAACAGGTCGGCTGGAAGAGCACCGTCAATGCCCCAAAGTACCAGCGCGATAATACCACCTGCGGATACGTGGTAGATAACGCCGCGCCATTTCATGAGTTCTGCAAAGCCAATTGCGAAGCCGCTTGGGATGAGAGAGAGCGCGCCAATCGCGCTTGCAGAGATGATGGTACTCCATGTGATCACCAGTAACTGAATGATGTCAGCCTCTGGTCCACCATGAACGCTCAAAGTTCTGAAAAAGCCCCAGGATAAAAACAGGCCCGCCGCAATGATTGCGAGTGAGAAACCAAGAGCAATCCGGAGCAACTGGATGAATAGCTTGGTTCCGTCGATCATTGTGCAGTCCTTTGCATCTGTCTCTGGTGTCTAGGAAAACGGCTCACCCAGAGTACACCAAGAGCTACTGAGCAAATGAGGATTTCAAATGCAAATGTCCAGTGCAATATGAAGCTCCAAATATAGTTGTCATAGATAGCTGGAATTTTGACCAGTTCAACTTGAAGTTTGGAAAATGGTGCAAGCCAGAACACGGGAGCAGCAACACTATCAAGGAGCATATGTAAAAGGCCGCCCATACCAAGGCCAAGCGGAATGACACCAACACGGAAGTTCCGATGCAAAAGCACGGCAGACAGGGCAATAAGCATCATCCATGTCATTGGCCAGTGAGTAAGATAGTGCCGGTGATGGGTGCTCTGATTGTCTATGAAGTAGAAATAAAGCATGTCAGCGTCAGGTAAGACGCTGCCAATTGAAGTCCAAATGATGAGCCGCTTAGATTTTTGATCTAGGTATTTAGTTGCCGCTTTTCCGAGTAGATAGCCGGCGGGCAAATGAGCGATAAACATGATTGAAACCAATAGACTATGAAGTTCTGAGAAGCTTCAATCATGACTGTGGCGAGAGTTTGTGATGATCGCACAAAATACGCTGACTCGTATAAACGATTGGGTTTCAGCTGTTCTCTGTTCTGGTCAGCAGCATGGCTACGCTGATGAAGTGGAAGTCGTAGAGGTGTGGAGCCTCGCGGACGCGCTCTTCGCCTCGGGCATAGATGCTGTCGAGGAGCTCGCTGAGGTTTGGTGTGCCTGAGAGAGCGGCCTGTAGTGGAGCTTCAGTGAAGGCGCGGTAGAAGTTCACCATCTGGTTTGCGTAGGCTGATGCGTCGTTGTCTTGTTTGTACTGGTCAACAAAGGGGACAGGTGTTTCGTAACATTCTGCTTTGTCTATGGTGAACAGGTGAGATAGCGAGCCACTTTCGGGTTTTACTGGGGCTGTGAGCTGCTCCAAGCTGCGTATATAGACAGGATGATAGTAGCGCTCGTAGGTATCCTGAGAGATTGATCCGTTGGCGACGTGATCGAGCAAAGACAGATTGAACAAGTTCACGATCCCGTCTGCGGTTGAGACATGCTCATTTCTGCCGACAGTTTGCAGCAGGAGTTTGCCGCCGGGCTCAAGCTCATTTGCCCGTGCCTTCAAAAATGTTTCTAGGTCATAAGCAGCCTGTTTCTCGAAGACTTCTTTATCCTGTGCTGAAATTGAGCCTCTCTCGTTAGCAAGGCTCGGGCCGTTTGGCATAACGTAATCGGGCAGACGCTCCAACGGGCGCTCAGAGAGGAATACCGTGGCATTGAAGGATGTGGCCAGATGCGTGGAACCGGGCGGCAAAAGCTGGTTGAACATGGAACCACCGACAATGCTGCCGAAAACAGTTGGATCGGTGTAGGGTGACTGGGCACGGTTGCCGATGGCGTCAAGCAGAGTGGAGTAATCGTTGCTGGGCAGGTCACTATGGATTGTTTGGATCGAGTTGGAACCGCGCTGTCTGGCAGCTTCAGCGAGCTGCGCCATGATCTGCATTGAGTTTGCGCCTTCAGAACACCCATAATCTACAAAACGCAGGAGAGAGCTGTCATTTGGTATTGGCAGGCTAGCAATGGCTTCATGCAGCCATGGATACACATAAGCAATCGTGGCTTGTTGTGGTGTGGAGTTCTTGTTGTAAAAACCATCGCCCTTCATGCCGGTGGTTGTGGCGTGCTTTTGTGAGGAATGTGCTTTCTCGGTCATTGCATCGATATCCAATCTATCGCTCCGTCCTGAGGGGCACGATATTCAAACTCTATGCATATGAAGTGAACGAGACAAAGAAGGCCGGCGTTTCAGACAAACGCCGGCCTTCTTTTTGTAATCTTGCTTTATTTTGCTTAGGCGTCGCCTTGAGCCTGTGCTTTTTCCAGCGCTTCACGCTCAGATTTACGAAGACGCTCTGAAGCTGACTTCAGCTGGCCGCAGGCTGCGAAGATATCGCGGCCGCGTGGTGTGCGGATTGGAGAAGCATAGCCTGCGCGGTTCACGACATCTGCAAACTCTTCGATCTGTTCCCAATCAGAGCACTCATAGGGAGAGCCCGGCCATGGGTTGAATGGCAGCAGGTTGATCTTTGCCGGGATGCCTTTAAGCAACTGAACCAGTTTCTTTGCATCTTCCAGGCTGTCGTTGACGCCCTTCAGCATCACGTATTCGAAGGTGATGCGTTTTGCGTTGGACAGGCCCGGATAATCACGACATGCCTGAAGCAGTGTTTCCAGATTGTACTTCTTGTTGATCGGAACCAGTGTGTTGCGCAGCTCGTCATTCACAGCGTGCAGGGAGATTGCCAGCATGCAGCCGATTTCATCACCTGTGCGGGCGATCTCTGGCGTTACACCAGATGTCGACAGGGTGATGCGGCGCTTGGAGAGGGACAGTCCGTCTCCATCAGAGGCGATCAGAAGTGCTTTCTTGACGTTCTCAAAGTTATAAAGCGGCTCGCCCATGCCCATCATCACGATGTTGGTGATGCGGCGACGGTTGGATGTGGATGCATCCAAGCCACCTTCCGGTGCATCTGCATCCGGGAAGTCGTTGAGGCGATCTTTTGCGAGCATGAGCTGCGCAAGGATCTCTTCAGCTGTCAGGTTGCGAACCATCTTCTGTGTGCCGGTGTGGCAGAACGTGCAGGTGAGGGTACAGCCGACCTGGGAAGAGATGCAGAGCGTGCCGCGATCTTCTTCCGGAATGTAGACGGTTTCGACTTCAACTGGCTTGCCAGCACCGCGTGATGGAAAGCGGAACAGCCATTTACGGGTGCCATCAACGGAGACCTGTTCAGTGACGATCTCTGGACGGGCAATGGTAAAGGCAAACTCCAGCTTAGTGCGCAGGTCTTTTGAGACATTGCTCATTTTGCCGAAATCGGAAATGCCCCGGACATAGAGCCAGTGCCACAGCTGGTTGACGCGCATGCGGATCTGGCGCTCAGGGACTCCAACTGCAGCAAGGGCATTGCCTAGCTCTTCACGGTTTAAGCCGATCAGAGATGGCTTTTCTTCCTGCACAGGAATGGTTGCAGGAGAAGGGTTTGCTGCGCTGGTTGCCGCCGGATCAGCGGATTTGTGCGCGATGTCTAACGATACCGCCATGGTCATTCACCAGTTTTTCTTAGATGCTTGGCTTTAAGCTTATGTTCTTTGCGTATTCAAACCCGAAAAATGTGCCTCACTTTTCGGCAATACGATTCAGCAGGAAAAATAACAGGTTAAGTATACCCGTTGCTCGCTGCTAAAAATGCGAGAGGCGGTCGCTAGCAGCAACCGCCTACGTATTCGGCACGCTTATAGCCGAAATCGCTTAGTTTGAACATCCCAGATCTCAAATTGCGTGGCGGCAAGCTGGCGCAGGCAAGAGATCTCTGTAAATTCAAACAATTTCGGGCATCAGAACCTTATTGGCAGGCGCTGGATGCGTCTCTGACAGCAGCAGTGATGCCGCTCAAAGAGAATTTGTAGGAAGTTTGGGTGCCACGTGCGGACTGACCAGAAATAGACATGGAACTGCCTGCTTTCATTGCGTCAACCAAACGCTTTTCTTCCGCAGCGTTCTGAACCCATGCGCCGTCACCTTTGGTGAACATGGTGAACTGCTGACCATCAACATTGGTCGTGACCAAGGAGCCTTCTTTAAATGGATAACCCACTATAAAGCTTGGTTCATTGGCAACGCCTTCACTTGGACGGGTAGAAACGAAGAAGAAGACCTCTCCATGGTTTCTATCAGTCGGCAGTGACTGTGTTGGTGCGGAAATGGCATAACACACCTTACCACCGCTCTGGGTGTTAAAGGTGTAAGTTGCCCAATCCTTGTTTTCTTTCAAGAGGGCAGGAGACTGCGCATTTGCAGTCGCGCCCGAGATACCAAGAGCCATAAAGGCAGTTATCAGGATACGTGCTTGCATCTTCTCCAAACCGCGTTGCGTACGACAAAATCTGAGATTCTGTGCGAAAACCCATAAAACTTAATGTTAGGGTTACTTTAAAGATGGTTACAAAAGGGTTGATACCCTGTTTTTACAGAGGCAAAAAATTATTTGCCTTTGAACCGCTCTATGAATGCTGCCATCAGAAATCTGGCGGGAGTGTGGCACGCACAGCCATAATATCAAGCGTAAAGCCACTAATGAATTTCTGTTTTAAGTGATCGAAGACAGTAGATATGCAAGTTGATTTTCGGTTGTATTTAACGCGCTAGTAAATAAGGGCTAATCGCCTTTAAAAGCTCAGATTTTCCGGCATGTTTTCAAACTAATTGGCGGCATTTTACCCAGTAAAAAATATGGGCACCTTTCCACATAGTGTGCACAGATTGAGAGAAAATGCGAAGTGTGGAGCCTCAAAGAATTACGAATTTGTAATGTGAAAGAGACTGGGTGTGGAAAGGGAAACACCTTAAAAATTTATACAAGGCATTTGCTATGGTGAGAAATAAAGGTTGCCGTTTCAGAGTATGTATCAGAAATGGCAACCGTATTTCGAATCACTCATGAGTTGCTGTCGAAGCCGGGAACCTTTCGGCCACTTCGGAAAATTGGAGCGCCGTGAATATGTTCCAGTAATGGATCTTTCGGGGCGCCTGCAGTGAGAGAGCGCTCAGCGTACTTTCCGTGTGCCATATAGCGGTCATACAAGACCAGAGCGGCGGCTACACCAACATTCAAGCAAAACTTGGTTGGGATTTTGACGATGTAATCGCAGCGATCCTGCATCTCTTGTGACAGAGACCCACGTTCTGGCCCGAGTATATAAGCTGCTTGCAACGGATGTCCGAAGCTTGGAAGCTCGATCGCATCGTCGGTGAGCTCAACACCCACCATTTTACAGCCACGCGGGAATTGCATCTCATCAACCGAGTTCCAGGCGAAGTAGGGCAAGTGGTCCGGGCTCTTGGAGGTATCAGCCTTCATTGCTTTGCCAAGGCTTTTGATGTGCGCGTCGACTGTAAAAAAGTAACTTGCTCCGAATGCATGACCAGTACGCATCAGCGTGCCAACATTCATGGATTTTGAAAGCCCTTCAGAGCCAATAGCAAAATAACCGCGCATGCCCAGTTTTTCTCGTTGTTGATGTTGTGCGCTTCATACCTCCAACTGTGGTGTTCCCGCAAGTGTAGCGGCATGTATGGGTGTTTTAATCGCAAAATGGCACCAAAGACGGCTTTGAGATTTTGTGAATGCCCGTGTAATTTTGGAGGTCAGAGAGAGGGCCACATTTTATGAAAGCTGTTATCTGCGAAAAACTTGGGGGGCCGGATGATCTGGTCATTCGAGAACTGGACGACCCGAATTTTGGAGCTGGAGAGGTGTTGGTTCGTGTGAAAGCGGCGGCACTCAATTACTTCGATACATTGATCATTCAAGGGAAGTATCAGTTTAAGCCGGAGCTTCCGTTCTCACCATCAGGTGAGATGGCGGGCATTGTTGAAGCCGTCGGTGATGGTGTTTCGCGGTTCAAGGTTGGGGATCGGGTGGCCTCCTACGCGAAATGGGGAGCTGCAAGAGAGCTATATGTTGCTCCTGAGCATGAACTTGTGCGGGTGCCGGATGAGGTTTCGCTCAAGCATGCAGCTGGACTTTTGATCACTTACGGAACGGCTATTCACGGCCTTCGTAGCCGGGCGCGGTTACAGGCGGGGGAGACTGTTGCAGTGTTAGGTGCTTCTGGCGGAGCAGGACAGGCTGCTGTGGAGGTTGCAAAGCTGATGGGGGCCCGGGTGATTGCTTGCGCGTCTTCGGAAGATAAGCTTGCTCACGCAAAAGCTTGCGGCGCTGATGTTCTGGTCAACTATTCAGAGGGTGGTCTGAAACAGAAGCTGAAGGGTCTAACGGATGGTAAAGGGCTTGAGGTGGTCTATGACGTCATAGGCGGGGATCATGCTGATGATGCCTTGCGCGCTACGGGATGGCGTGGACGTTATCTGGTTGTTGGATTTGCCTCTGGTACGATCCAAAAGATACCCGCGAACCTTACCCTGCTGAAAGGCTGTGACGTTCTGGGTGTATTCTGGGGGGAGGCAGTCGTTCGTGAGCCTGAGGAGCATCACAAGGATTGCGAGCAACTGTTCCAATGGGTGGCTGATGGAAAACTGAAGCCGCATATCCATGCGGAATATCCGCTGGAAGACATTGCTCTGGGATTGGAGGAAATCTCCAGCCGCAGAGCCAAAGGCAAAGTGCTGCTCATTCCTTGATGGGTAGATACGGAAAAAGCGGGAGATGCTCCCGCTTTTCATCGTCAAATGGTAAGTCAGATTTCGTGAGATCAGACTTCCAGCATAGTCATGACTGGTGCGTGGTCGGATGGTTTTTCCCAACCGCGTGCGTCGCGAATAATCTGGACGTCTTTGGTGTGCTGTGCTGTTTCCGGTGTCATCCAGACATGGTCGAGACGGCGACCTTTGTTGGAGGCTGACCAGTCTTTGGCACGGTAGCTCCACCAGGTGTAAATCTTCTCGTCCATCGGCATGTGTTTGCGCATGGTATCTACGTAGTTGCCAGCTTCGCGCACATCTTCGAGGCGCTGGCATTCCAGCGGTGTGTGAGAGACGACTTTGATGAGTTGCTTGTGAGACCAAACGTCATTTTCGTAAGGTGCGATATTCAGGTCGCCGACGACGACTGACTGGCCGTCGAAGCCTTTGAACCAGCTTTCCATTTCATCGAGGAATTTGAGCTTGTGAGCGAATTTGTCGTTGACCTCAGGGTCCGGCACATCGCCGCCTGCTGGGACGTAGAAGTTATGGATGCGGACTTTACCGCCATTAAAGGCAACATCTGCTGCGATATGGCGGGTGTCGCCCATCTCGCAAAATTCTTTGCGCTCAACATTTTCCAGTGGCACGCGTGAGAGAAAGGCTACGCCGTGGTAACCCTTTTGGCCGTGTACCTCTACATGACGATAGCCAAGCTTATTGATTGCAGCCGTTGGGAAGCTTCCATCCGGGCACTTTGTTTCCTGCAGGCACAAAACGTCTGGGGCGTGGTCCAGTAACATTTTCTCGACAATAGGAAGGCGGAGGCGGACTGAGTTAATGTTCCACGTTACAATCTTGAGGCGGTTCGTCATGGGGGCGTGTTTACCTGCTTTGGAGAATCATACCTCGAACCTAAGGCTTAGGCGGGGTTCTGGCTAGAAAAACTGATGTGAACTGTGAATTTGTTCACGTTATATTCTTCAAGGCAAGACATAAATTGCTTCTAAAACCCGATGTTTTGTCAGTGCACGTTGTTAGCCCCTTGGTGGCACTCTTCTCTTAATTATGCTGGCTGTTGGTTTTGGCCAGCCTGCAATTAGGACTAGGGTCAAATGAAATACGCAATGCTTGTAGGCTGTTGTCTCGCAGCAGGTGTCGTGGCTCAATCTGTGAGTGCAAACAGCTTGTCTACGCGTTCAGGGTCCGTTGATTATCCTGGATTTCAGCAGGTTCAGTTCAATGAGCGCAGTAATATTATCCCGCCCATCAAACCTCTAGATCGTCCGGTTGAACCGGGAGATAGTTTGAGGCCGGGGCAAGCGCAGCCTTATTTGCCGACGGATCGGGATGCGGATCACTCGCAGTTTAACCCGCCTCCGGGAGCTTATCCTGCAGGGTCTGCGCGTCCGGGGTCTTTGCCCCCACCTCTGCCGGGGCCTTCCGGTCCTCTGCCTGCAGCTCCTCCGATTACAGGATTGCCTCCTTCACCGGGATCGCCTGGTTCACCCGGTTTTAGTGGGCCGTCCTATGGAGGCCCTTCTTATGGGCGATAGCACCTTAGAGAGGCTGGAGGGCAGTTTTATGAAAATTTTGGCCTGGGTGATTGCCGGTCTCGTGCTTCTGGCTGTTCTTATCTATTCCAATGCCGCCTTTGCGCAGCGTGGGCATGCCGGATACACCACGAATGGTGTAAACATGAGGACAGGGCCTGGCACCAGATATCCTGTCATTACGACAATACCGGCAGGTGGCGTGGTTTTCATCAATTACTGCACCAAGAACGGTTCGTGGTGTGATTTGACATTCCGAGGTGCTCCGGGGTGGGTTTCTGCCAGATATATTCGATATGGAGTTGAGGGACCGCACTATTCCCGTACGCTCCCTTATGTAGCGCCGTATGTGGGGCTGCCGTTTGTCTATCGACGCTATCCAATTTACCCGCGTTATCCGCGTTGGCGTCCATATCCGCGCCCGCGGCATGAAATTCCTGCTTATCCGCTGCAGCCTTCTCGTCCGATTGAGGTGCCTGCTGTCCCAATCAGGCCTGCTCAGCCGATTGCTCCGCCAATACGGCCATCTATCCCGTTAACACCAGCTCAGCCAATTGCGCCGCCATCCATTCCAGCGACGCCGTTGTCGCCTGCCCAATAGAAGAGAGCTCACGAGGTGTCTCGTGAGCTCCTGTTTCTCTATAGCTTATGCTGCCAGCTGACTTCGCGGTATTCAAAGGCATTTCCGGCTTTGCGAACATGCCCAAGACCTGGGAAGTCATGGTGGATGCCGACGACTGGTGTTCTATCTGCTGAAACCCGATCCAGTATTCTGCGCCGTGTCTGGCGAGCTGCATCCTGATCTACGTCGAAGGCGATTGTCCAATCCGGATTGGCGAACTGGAGCCCGATGGAGTGGATCGTGTCGCCCCAGATTAGCACTTCCTCATTATTGGAGTGAACGCGGATGCCCATATGTCCGGGTGTGTGACCGGGAAGGAAGACAGCATCCAACCCCTTGATGAACTCACCATCTTTGCTGATGAGTGTTTTGCGGTTTTGATAGGGCTTTGACACATTCTGAGCGAGATCGATGAAATGCTGGAGGTCTTTGGGAAACTTTGAGCGTGTGCTTTCATCATGCCAGAAGTTGTGTTCGACCTCATGAACGATGAACTCAGCGTTTGGGAAGAGCTTTTCTCCCGATTTAGAGATCAGCCCTCCGACGTGGTCGATGTGCAGGTGGGTGAGAACTACGGCATCTACATCAGAGGCGTTATAGCCTGCGGCTTTCAGGTTCTGATGGAAGCGGCCAAGTGTTGGACCCATTAAGTCTGCGGTGCCGGTGTCGACTACCACCAGTTTGTCGCCCGTATTAATGAGATATCCGTTTACAGAGATAGACATGTCCTGCGTATTGGGACTGAGGAAATTTTGCTTTAGAGTTTCCTGCGCTACCTTCTGGTCAAACCCAACGACCAATGACGGATCTAATCCCAAGTGTCCGTCCAGAATTGCCGTAACTTCAATGTCTCCTACAGAGAAGCGATAGATGCCGGGAACCTGTGTTCCAATTTTAGGCGCCGCTGCGAGCGCAATAGATGACATTGCCGGGGCAACTGCACCTGCGCCAGCAAGGGAAGCGGCTGCGGATAAAAAAGATCGGCGGGAAAGTGTCATGAAAGGCTCCTCATTTACAAGCATGGGAGCAATATTGTGGGGTTGATACTGGAAGTGCAGAGGGCCAAGTCTTATCTTGGATATAAGCAGTGCTTATGGGGCAGTTATGGATCTTCTGAATTTGCTGGAGAGTTTTGTTCGCGTCATCGACAATGGATCGTTGAGCGGTGGTGCGCGTCAACGCCATATCAGCCAGCCAGCAATGAGCCAGCAGCTGAACCTGCTTGAAGCTCAGGTTGGGCAGGAACTTGTTTTTCGTACCAACAAGGGCGTTAAGCCGACGGCTGCCGGAAAGACTGTCTATGAGCATGCGCAAAAGATGCTGCGTCAGAGTGCTTTGATGTTTGAAGAGGTGCAGGACCAGGCAGCAGCAGAAAGCGGTTCTCTGGTTGTTTCGGTTTCTCAGCCCATGGGCGCTGATATCATAACACCGCTTATCTTTGATCTTCGCAAACAGTACCCTGATCTTTCTGTCTCAATCAAAATGGACGACGACCTGATTGATGTTGTCCAAACCGGTATCGATCTGGCGATCCGTACGGGCGTTACTGGCGATACTTCTGGGATTTCCAGAAAAATTGCGATTGTTGAAACGTGTTTGGCAGCAAGCCCGGACTTTCTTGCAAAGCATGGTGTGCCGCAGACACCTGAAGCGTTGTCGGAACTCAACTACATTCAGTACAGAAACGAGAAGCTGGTCAGTTCGCTAGATCTGTTCAGACATGGGCAAAGGCATGTGGTCGCTTTGCAGTCTGAGTTTGTCGCTGGGCACCCTCAGGTGATGGTGCAGGCCTTGTTGAATTCGGTTGGATTTACGCGTATGCCGCTGTTTATGATGCGAGATTTTGAAGCAACCGGGCAACTGCAACGGCTGCTTCCTGACTATCAGTGCGAAGAGAAGCCGGTATATCTTGTCTACCCTTCACGCGAAGCTGTGACGCGAAAAACCGAGATCTTTATTGATGCGATGATTGAGCGGTTTCGGGATGTTGCTGGAATACGGCTGGTCGGGCAAAAGCCAGTGCAGCTTGCCCAACCAGCCTAAGTATTCTGGTCTTAGACCGTCTCGTTGACTTGCTCATCCACGATGCGGACGATGTCTGACATGATTTCTGTCAGGTGGAAGTCCTTCGGTGTGTAAACGGCTGCAACACCCGCTTTTTTCAGTTCTTTGGCATCCTCTGACGGAATAATGCCACCAATAATAATCGGGATGTCGTCCAAGCCGTTTTCTTTCATTTTGTCGAGCACATCATGGACCAGTGCCAGATGTGAGCCAGACAAGATCGACAGGCCGATGACGTGGACGCCTTCTTCAAGGGCAGCGTTGACGATTTGGGCGGGTGTCAGGCGGATGCCTTCGTAAACGACTTCCATGCCGCAATCACGGGCACGCACTGCAATCTGCTCGGCGCCGTTGGAGTGGCCATCCAGCCCCGGTTTGCCAACGAGGAATTTAAGGCGTCGACCTAGTTTCTCTGAAAGCTCGGAGACTTTTTGCTGCACACCTGTGAGGCTCTCGTTGTCATCCGGTGCTGCTTTACCGACGCCAGTTGGGGCACGATATTCGCCGAAGACTTCACGCAGGGCTGCGCCCCATTCTCCTGTGGTTGCACCTGCCTGAGCTGCTTTGATGGATGCTTCCATAATGTTGTTGTCAGAAGAAGCTGAAGCGCGGAGCTCCTGCAGAGCGGATTTAACTGCATTCTCGTCACGTTCAGCCCGCCAGGCCTGAATGCGTTGGATTGCTTCTTCTTCCACATGCTCAGGAACCGTGAGGATGCCGCCGTCTTCATCTGATGCCAGTGGAGATGGTTCGGTTTCGGTCCATTTGTTGACGCCGACGACGATCTGATCGCCAGATTCAATGCCTGCCAAACGTTTGGAGTTGGACTCCACGAGCTTTTGCTTCATGTAACTGGATTCAACGGCTGCGACTGCTCCACCCATTTCTGCAATACGCGCTAGTTCTTCTCGTGCTTGCTCTTTGAGTAGCTCGACCTTGGTTTCAATCTCTTTGGAACCATCGAAGATATCGGCATATTCCAGCAAGTCCGTCTCATAGGCCATGATCTGCTGCATGCGCAAGGACCATTGCTGGTCAAACGGGCGTGGCAGGCCAAGAGCTTCGTTCCAAGCGGGGAGCTGAACTGCACGAGCGCGTGCGTTTTTAGAGAGAACAACAGCCAGCATCTCAACGAGAATTCGGTAAACGTTGTTTTCGGGCTGCTGCTCCGTCAAGCCGAGGGAATTGACCTGAACGCCATAGCGGAAGCGGCGGTAGCGCTCTTCTTCAACGCCATAGCGTTCGCGGCAGATTTCGTCCCAAAGCTCTGTAAACGCCCGCATTTTGCACATCTCAGTGATGAAGCGCATGCCTGCATTTACGAAGAAGGAAATCCGGCCCACGAGTTTAGGGAAATCGCTTTCAGAGATGACACCAGAAGCACGAACATTGTCCAGAATTGCGATTGCGGTGGCGAGCGCGAAGGAGAGTTCCTGTACTGGTGTCGCGCCTGCTTCCTGCAGATGGTAGGAACACACGTTCATCGGGTTCCATTTGGGCATGTTCGTGTAAGTCCATGAAATCACATCTGTTGTGAGGCGCATGGATGGGGCCGGCGGGAAGACATAGGTGCCGCGGGACAGGTATTCCTTGATCAGATCATTCTGCGTGGTGCCGGCCAGCAGAGAGCGGTTAGCTCCTTGCTCATCAGCAGCAGCCACATAGAGCGCAAGCAGCCAAGGGGCTGTTGCGTTGATCGTCATGGAGGTGTTCATGCGCTCTAGCGGGATCTCGTTGAAGAGGGTGCGCATGTCTCCCAGATGAGAGATGGGTACACCAACCTTGCCAACCTCACCGCGAGAGAGCGGATGGTCCGGGTCGTATCCTGTCTGAGTTGGAAGATCGAACGCGACAGAAAGGCCCGTCTGACCCTTTGAGAGGTTCGTACGGTAGAGCCGGTTGCTGTCTGCAGCGTTGGAGTGTCCTGCATATGTGCGGAACATCCACGGACGGTCTTTTGTTGCGCCTTTAGGTGAACCGGTACTCATAGTCTATTGCCTCCCTGATCCTCCCAGCATTTTATAAGGGACAAGATCTCAATTCTGCCTACACCTTTGCATAGGTTTTAGTGGTTGGTGCAATGCAACATTAGAAGAAGTATTCTTCGCAAGTTAAGCAATAGTTGTATATATTTTATGAGTTCTTTGTAATGATAATTCTCAAATAGCCGATATTGACAGGTTGTATTGTTTTGCGTTGCAGCAAATAGTGGATTGGAAGCGTTAGCAGAGGACTTGCTTTCACTCTCATGAGGGAAGGGCGCAACGCAAACTTGGAGGAGAATATCATGAGTTCCGTTGCACGGGTTGTCGAAGCTGGGTCAGAGGGTGGCTCTGAGTTCAAGGACCTATATGAGATTGGTGAGATTCCACCGCTGGGACATGTTCCTAAGAACATGTGGGCGTGGACCATTCGCCAAGAGCGCCATGGTTCCCCTGATACAGCGATGGTCAAGGAAGTGGTGCCAACGTGGGAGTTGGATAGCCATGAAGTGCTCATTCTGGTTATGGCAGCAGGCGTGAACTACAACGGCGTTTGGGCTGCCCTTGGCGAGCCGATTTCCGTTTTTAAGGTTCATAAGCAGCCCTATCATATCGCTGGCTCTGATGCCTCCGGTATTGTTTGGGCGGTTGGTTCCAAAGTTACTCGCTGGAAAGTAGGCGACGAAGTTGTCGTTCACTGTAACCAGGATGACGGGGATGATGAGGAGTGTAACGGTGGTGATCCGATGTTCTCTAACTCCCAACGGATTTGGGGTTATGAGACACCTGACGGGTCATTTGCGCAGTTCGCTCGTGTTCAATCTCAGCAGCTGATGGCGCGTCCCAAGCACCTGACTTGGGAAGAGAGCGCTTGCTACACGCTTACACTGGCGACTGCATTCCGTATGCTGTTCGGTCATGCGCCGCATGATTTGAAGCCAGGTCAAAATGTTCTGGTTTGGGGGGCTTCTGGCGGTCTTGGCGTGTTTGGGGTTCAGCTGATTGCTGCTGCCGGAGCGAATGCGATTGGCGTTATTTCAGATGAGAGTAAACGCGAATACGTGATGTCGCTTGGGGCGAAGGCCGTCATCAATCGAAAAGACTTCGATTGTTGGGGCCAGCTGCCGAAGGTGAACTCGCCTGAGTATGATACGTGGACCAAGGAAGCGCGTAAGTTTGGTAAGGCGATCTGGAACATTACCGGTAAGGGTAATGACGTTGATATGGTGTTTGAGCACCCAGGTGAAGCAACGTTCCCAGTATCAACACTGGTTGCCAAACGTGGCGGTATGGTTGTGTTTTGTGCGGGTACCTCCGGCTTCAACCTGACCATGGATGCACGCTATGTCTGGATGCGTCAGAAGCGTATTCAGGGTTCGCATTTTGCGCATCTGAAGCAGGCGAGTGAGGCGAATAAGTTCGTGATTGATCGTCGTATCGACCCTTGCATGAGTGAAGTGTTCTCATGGGATCAGATTCCACAGGCTCATATGAAGATGTGGAAGAACCAACATGCCCCGGGAAACATGGCTGTTTTGGTGTGTGCACCAAAGACTGGTTTACGCTCCCTTGAGGATGTTATTGAAGCCACTGAAAACTAAGTAGGCTCACGAAAGGAAGTTGGCGCTTTTATGCGGCCAACTTCCCAATTTCCTTAAGTTTCTCACTTATATTTTTTTATTGAACGATGATTCAATATTATTAAATGAGCGCAGATTTTCTCTGCGCTTTTCTTTTTGTAATCTACGTGATTATTCGACATCATTTGACGTGATTTTTTTATTTCAATTTACTGTGACATTACCTGAATTTTCCGTGGGGATTACCTGTAAAAGAAAGTTTAAAATAGTCGTTTTGCTTCAGTAAATTTTTTTTCTCTTATTTTGCGTTTTAAATGGTGGTACTAGGGAGTTATGAAAGCTTTATAACTTCATATTCAGTGTATTCACGAAGTATATCTTTTTATATTTATTTTAAAAAAATATCTTGAGCAGATGTCTAAGTTGACAGAAAATTGAATATATCTATTTTTAACGGTGCAGTTGATGCGCTCAACCTAGTGTGTCCTGCAATTGCTGAGTTTTTGACTTAGCATTACGGCCAGAACGACAAGCTGTCCTTGGCGGCTTTTCTCTCTGACCGAACAAAAAGTATGTTTTGGTTGTTTGGAGGCATCCGTGTTGAATTTTAAATCTGCTCTCGCTGCGTGCGTAGTTGCATTCCCTTTTGCTGTGTCTACAGCAGAAGCTGCAGATCCTGTTTGTGAAGTTGACCGTCCTATCGTGTTTGCTGGTTTGGATTGGGACTCCAATGCTTTTCACAATTCTGTAGCTCAGTTCATTGCTGAAAAAGGGTACGGCTGTGAAACGGATGTCATCCCAGGCTCCACTATTCCGCTTCTGAACGGTATGGCGCGTGGTGATATCGACGTGACCATGGAAATCTGGCCAGACAACGTGACTGAAGCTCTTGCTGAAGGCAAAGCGAAGAACCAGTTTGTTGATCTTGGTGTGAACTTCCCTGATGCGACACAGGCTTGGTTTATTCCAAAATACCTGGTTGAAGGCGATGATGCGCCTGCAAAAGGTCTGAAGTCTGTATCTGACCTGCCAAAGTACAAAGACGTGTTTTCTGATCCGGAAGAGCCAGAAAAAGGTCGCTTCTACAACTGTATCGCTGGTTGGGGCTGTGAGGTCATCAACTCTAAGAAGCTCAACGCTTATGGCTTGCTTGATAGCTTTGTGAACTTCCGCCCTGGTACAGGTGCTGCACTGTCTGCTGCGATTGAATCTAACATTCGTCGTAAAAAGCCAATCGTATTTTATTACTGGGGTCCAACCTGGGTCATGGGTAAAGTCGCTGATGATCTGATCCAGCTGGAAGAGCCTGCCTACAGCAAAGAAGCCTGGGACAAGCTGTCTGCAGAGACAGATCCATCCAAAGTGACCGAGGCGGTTGCGTATCCTCTGTCTGCGACGCACGTCTTCGTGAACACAGAGTTCCATACTTCTGCGCCTAAACTGGTTGAGTTCCTGACTGCTTATGAAACCACCAGTAATGACGTTTCCAAAGCTCTTGCTTACATGCAGGACACTGGAGGAACCACAGATGATGCTGCTGCTGAGTTCCTGAAAAACAACGAAGAACTCTGGACCGGTTGGGTTCCAGCTGATGTCGCTGAGCGTGTGAAATCTGCTCTGTAATATCAAAGACAGCTGACTGTTTTTGAAAATTAGCGAATGAAAAGCGATCACGGAACTTGTTTCCGTGATCCTTGCTAAGAAGAATAAGAGGATCACATGGCTTTCGACGTGTTTCCCAACTTTGGGAAACCTATCCGGACTTCCACAAACGATCTGGTTGATTTTCTCGTCGTGAATTACGGCGATGGATTTGAGGCCTTTTCCAACTCCATCCTATTTTTGCTGGTGCGGTTAGAGCGACTTCTCCGTGGCGCAGATCCTATCGTGATCTTGATCTGCATCGGCCTGATTACCTTTGCTGCGAGCCGCCGTTGGGGGCTTAGCCTGGTGATGGTAGGTGCAATGTGGTTCATCGGTACATTGGGGCTTTGGGAAAAGTCTATGCAAACAGTGGCGATCTTGCTTGTCGCTGTGCTGATTTCCGTTGTGATTGGCGTGCCGCTTGGCGTTATCTCTGCTCGTTCAAACCGCTTCAGAGCTTTGCTCAATCCGGTCTTGGACTTGATGCAGACCATTCCAAGTTTCGTTTATCTTATTCCTGCGGCCATGCTGTTTGGTCTGGGTAAGGTGCCAGCTATTCTGGCTACTGTGATTTATGCTGCACCACCGCTCATTCGTCTGACGGATCTTGGCATCCGTTATGTGGATGAAGAGGTTGTTGAGGCCAGCCGGGCCTTTGGTGCAACGCGCTGGCAGATCCTTAAGGGCGTTCAAATCCCACTTGCGCTCCCTTCCATCATGCAGGGTATTAACCAGACTATGATGATGGCGTTGGCTATGGTGGTGATTGCGTCCATGATTGGTGCTCGCGGCGTGGGTGAAACCGTTCTGCTTGGGTTGCAGCGTAATGATGCAGGACAAGGTTTGCTCGGCGGCTTAGCGATTGTTGTTCTTGCCGTTGTGTTTGACCGTATCACACAATCAGCCGGACAACGGATGCAGGCGCATCGCAAGGTAACAGGGTGAGGCGCTAACACATGGCATTGATCGAAGTACAAAACATTACCAAGATTTTTGGCAAGGCGCCTGACAAGGAGCTTGCCAAGGTCAAAAATGGTATGGGCAAAGATCAGCTGCTTGCTGAAACTGACCATACACTTGGCCTGCATGATGTCTCCCTTAGCATCGAGAAGGGTGAGATCTTTGTGATCATGGGCCTTTCCGGTTCTGGTAAGTCTACGCTTATTCGTCACTTCAACCGCTTGATTGACCCAACAGACGGGCACATTCTGGTTGATGGAGAGGATGTTATGGCTCTTTCTGATAAAGAGCTGGAAGACTTCCGCCGTCATCGTATGTCGATGGTGTTTCAACGTTTTGGCCTGATGCCGCATCGGACAGTACTGCAGAATGTTGCTTACGGTCTTGAAGTGCAGGGCATTACAAAAGCAGACCGTGAAACCACAGCGCGTGAGTGGATTGAAACGGTTGGGCTTGGTGGTTTTGAACATCAGTACCCAAGTCAGCTTTCCGGCGGCATGCAGCAGCGTGTTGGTCTTGCCCGTGCGCTTGCAACGGATGCTGACATTTTGCTGATGGATGAGGCGTTTTCTGCACTTGATCCGTTGATCCGCTCTCAGATGCAGGATCAATTGGTTGAACTGCAAGAGAAGCTACATAAGACTATCGTGTTCATCACGCATGATCTGGATGAAGCTTTGCGTATTGGTGACAAGATTGCGATCCTTAAGGATGGTGTTCTGTCACAAGTCGGTACGCCGCCAGAAATTCTGCTTGAACCAGCTGATGATTATGTGCGGGCGTTTGTGCGTGATGTGAACCGTGCTCGCGTGTTGACCGTTGATACCGTTATGCAGCCACCTGCTGTGCGTATTACCCATGACAACATGGAAAAAGCGCTGGCTGATATGCGTCGACATGACGAAGATTTCGGTTATGTGGTTGAAGACAAAGAGTTCCGTGGCATTGTTACGCAAGAAGGCCTTGCTGAGGAAGTTGCTAAACCGGGTGATAGTCCATCCCTTTATGCTTTTGCTGATGACAGCAACGCAGTGGAGCTGGAAAGCACTTTGGAAGAAGCACTTCCAACAACATTGGAAGCAGATTATCCAGTTCCAGTTGTTTGCGAGGATGGACATCTCATGGGCGTGTTGAGCCCAGAGGAGATGGGTAGCGTGCTGACGCCTCCAGAAGAGCAAACCGATGCTGAGACTGAAGGTGCTGAAGAGAAGAATGAGACGGCTGAAACAGCCAAGCCTCATGCTTTGAAAGAAGCGTCCTAACGTTCTTACCAAGAAGTTTGAAAGGCCGGCTTTGTCCGGCCTTTTTTAATTCACTTATACGTGTGCTTTTAGTTTGAGCTTGGTTTGCCTCATTTAGTCGGTAGTGTGTCCGAGAGATTCGAAATTTGCCGAAAAGTGATTTTGTATGAAGACGTTTCGTGGTGGGAGTATTGCTCTGGTTCTTGCTGTTGGACTGATGCTCACTGGTTGTGTCAGCCCTGATGAAACGCCAAGCTACTATCAGAACTTAGAGAGCCACTCTGCGCAGATTGATGCGAGTGTTGTGGCTTCAATGATCTCCAGCTATCGTTCTCAGTCTGATTTATCGCCGGTTACGGTTGATCCAGCTTTGATGCGTGTTGCTCAGGCACAGGCAGATGGAATGGCTCGTGCAGAGGATGTTAACGTTGCGCGCAAGGGCGATCTTAAGCTCGCCGTCTTGATGAAGGGGGCCGGGCAAGGTGATGCTCATGCGGTGGGCAATCTCAGCGCTGGTTATCGCCGATGGGCCGAAGCCTTTTCTGGCTGGCGTGACTCGCCAAAACATAATGCAGTGATGCTGGATGCAAATGGAACGCGTATTGGTGTTGCAACGGCTTATGCGCCTCGTTCAAAATACAAGGTTTTCTGGAGCCTTGTTGTAGCTGGACCGCGTTAACCCACTTTCCTTTGGAGGCTAAAAGAGCGACCAAAGGCCAGTATCTCGTTGTGCGCTGCAGCGATAAACTCTCTTCACTAATGAATTTGGGTTTAGGGGATTTCTGGTGTGCTGCCACCACTGACTTCATACGAGGAATTGCGAGCTGAGTTTCGCTGGACTATTCCTGCGCGCTATAACATTGCGCATGATGCTTGTGATCGTTGGGCGGATATTGAGCCTAAGCGCACAGCTTTGCTGCATGTGCTGTCTTCCGGCGATGTTGAAGCGTGGAGCTATTGGCAGCTCAAAGGACATTCCTGCCAGCTTGCAAACTCGCTGCAGTCTTTAGGTGTAGCTCCGCGCGATCGTGTGGCATTGTTGTTGCCTCAAGCGCCTGAAACTGCCATCTCTCATCTCGCGATTTATCGACTCGGAGCTATCGCAGTTCCATTGGCTGCTTTGTTTGGTCCAGATGCGCTACGATACCGGCTGGAGGACGCTGGTGCGAAAGTGGTGATTACCAATCAGGCTGGACTTGAGAAACTTTCTGCACTTCGTGAGCAACTTCCGCTTCTTGAGCATGTTATCTGTGTCGATGGTGCAGAAAATGGAGCTCTTGGCTTCTGGAACTTGCTTGAGCAAGGCTCTGACAGCTTTGAGAGCTATGCGACAGGCCCTGATGATCCAGCTTTGATGATTTATACCTCAGGCACAACAGGGCAGCCCAAAGGCGCACTGCTGGCGCACCGTGTGTTGCTTGGGCATTTGCCGGGCATTCAAATGGCACATGAGATGTTGCCACAGGCTGGGGATGTGTTCTGGACTCCAGCTGACTGGGCCTGGGCGGGTGGCTTGCTAAATGCACTGCTGCCTTCGCTGAAGTTTGGGGTGCCTGTGGTGACTGCCCGGATCGACAAGTTTGATCCGGAAGGTGCATTTGACTTGATGGCTCGGCATGGTGTTCGCAACGCGTTCATTCCGCCCACCGCACTCAAGATGATGCGCAGTGTTGATCATCGTAAGTATTCTGAAAAACTTCGGCTGCGCTCTGTTTGCTCAGCGGGAGAGGCATTGGGGCGTGAAGCATTTGCCTGGTGCCACGAAGCGCTCGGTGTTGCGCCAAACGAGATGTATGGACAGACGGAATGTAATCTCGTGCTCGGGTCAGGAGCAGGGATGGGAGTTTCCCGTGCCGGGGCAATTGGCAAAGCTGTACCTGGGCATGACGTTGCTGTTATCCGACCAGATGGATCTGTTTGCGAACCAGAAGAGCAAGGCGAGATTGCAGTTCGTCGTGGTACGCCTGTTATGTTCCTGGGGTATTGGCAGAAGCCAGAGGCAGATCAGAGCAAATTCCTTGGTGATTGGATGCTGACAGGTGACCAAGGTGTTGTTGATATGGATGGATATGTCCACTTCGTCGGTCGCAATGATGATGTCATTACTTCAGCTGGTTATCGCATTGGGCCAACTGAGATTGAGGATTGTTTGATCAAGCATGAGGCGGTTGGATTGGCTGCTGTGGTCGGCAAACCTGATCCGGTGCGGACGGAGATCGTAAAGGCTTATGTTGTGCTGAAAGATGGCTTCGAACCAAGTGAGGGTTTGGTTGATGATATTCGCCAATATGTGCGCGTGAGTCTTTCTGCTCATGAATATCCACGGGAAATCGAGTTTGTCTCTGAAATGCCTTTGACGACCAGCGGCAAGGTTATTCGCCGGATTTTACGGAGTAGAGCGCAGGAAGAAGCTGAGTTGGTTGAAAGTTAGATTGCTATTTTCGACCAAGCAATTTCTTTATTTTGCTCTTTAATGCCGACTTTGCACGAGCACCTGCTTGTGCCTCCCACATTGCAAAGCGTGCTATTGGACCTTTACCAATAAAAACCGTGGCATATGAGAACCTTGAGGTCCAGGCCTTGTTTGCCATCTGATTGTCTGGTGTCGAGAGGGAATCGGCACCTGAGAACTCAGGGTCTTCGAGGAGTTTTTGGGTGCTGAAATAGATGAGAAGCTGACCGGGGGAGAATTTTGCGAGACTCTCGTCGAAGGTTGTTTTCCAGCCAAATATGCGGCCTTGCTCGCGGAGCAGGATGTTGGCCGCAATCAACTTGTCGTCGAGCCGTAACTGACCAATACGAATGTTATCTGCTTCGCCTGACTTTGATACCAGCTCACGCGTGAAAGCGGCATCAGGTGCTCTGGAAAGGAGCGCGGTGCCTTGCTTGCCTTTCCAGCCAACTGCCTCGAGTTTCAGAAAGTCTTCAAGGCCTGCCTGAATGTCCTTTGAGGTTTCCAGCATACTAAAGGAAAGCGATCCTTCCTTCTCTAGCCGGCGCTGGTTTTTAAAGGCACCTTTCCATGAGGACCGTTTTTTGAGGGCGTCAAAGTCGGCGCGACCTTCTCTGCCAGATAGCTGGAAGGCGCGATCTTCCTTTGAGGAAACCTGATACTTCCATCCGTGTGCTGAAAGTACGCTCTTCAGACACTTATAGACGGGGCCGCCGGCTCCATGGAAAGGGAGGATTAGTGTTTTAGTCCAGCTTAAGTTGCAGGCAGTTTCCAGCAGTTTGTTGAGTACCGCTGGCGTCGCTTCCTCAGAAATCAGCAGGGTGCCGAGTGGGCCATAATCACCAGCTAATGTGCTTGGTAGTTTGAAGAGGAGGCCACGCCTTACCATTACGACGGGCAGTGCCGCGTGCGCTTTTGTGCCGGAAGGATCGAGTGCCAATAACAGCTTGATTGAGCCGTTTGCCTTGTGTGCGTTGAATGCACTGACGAAACTGCTGGAGAAGAACGGGTTGGGCTCCAGTGCCTGTTGAGACAGTTGTCGCCACAGCTGTTCAGCTGTTTTGTCTTTGCCGGGTGTCAGCAGTTTAATCGTGGTGCTATCCTGCTTCATTGACTGGAGTTTCCCGTCTCTTCAATGGCAATATGAATGTGTGCAGGCCAAGGCGTTTGTAGGCGCTGCGGTAAAGAATGCATGCTTCAAAAAAGATGACGGATGTCGTCGCCAAAGCGGCTCCATACAGGCCGAATACTGGAATAAGTGCCGTGTTGAGAATGAGGTTTACGACAAAGACACTGGCATAGATCTTGGCGCAGGTGTTTTGGTGCCCTGAGAGGGTCAGTAATGCGTCAACCGGACCAACGGATGCACGGGCTAATACACCAATAACAAGGATGTAGAGGATTGGTGTGCCTTGAGCAAAATCCTCTCCAAACAGGGAGAGGAGGAATGGTCCGACTGCCATGACAAAGCCGCCCATGAGTAGTGTTGGCCAGAAGGTCATTTTGGCAGCGCTTGTCACGAAATCCTTGAGGCCATCTCGGTCACCAGAGTGATAAAGACGTGCCATGCGCGGTGCGCTTGCTGCGCGTACTGCGTAATAAACAAAATGCATCAGTGCGAGGGTGCGTGATGCTGCGAAATAAATGCCGACTTGATCTGGTGGGAGCCAGAGGCCGATTAAGATGACATCAGAGCTGGTGATGAGCTGGAAGAAGCCATCAACTGCCAGCATGGGAACCGATACAAGCAGCCATGACTTTATCTGAAGTCTACGTGGAGCAGGGTGCTGGACTTTTCGCAGCGAGACTTCCATCATGATCGTCTGAAAGAAGGTGATGGTCCAGACGGCTGCGATGGTGACGATGCAAGCTGTGATAGCTGTTGGCGGATAGCCCAGCAACAGCGCGATCAACATGAATGCGAGCACTAAAAGAGGGCGGCCAATAAAATCTGGCAGCATTGCTTTGAGTTGCCAGTCTTGCGCACGGGCAATGCCTTCCAGCATACCGGTGTAGGTGTGCATGGGCAGGCAGATTGCGATGAGATAAAGCGGCAGGATGTATGCATTGCTAATGAAATCAGAAAAGGTCCAGGCAATGGCTACACCGATTACTGCAATGGTTGTTGAGCTGAGCAATACAAGGAACCGAGCGCTGAAGAGCAAGCCGTTGAGAAGCTCGTGTTGCTTCTTCTCCAGATATTCTGGAATGAAGCGGAGAAGGGAGACAGAAAACCCAAGTCCTGAAAATACGCTCAGTATGATGATGACCGTCCAGACAACAATGAAGATGCCGTATTCAGAAGCGCCCATCCAACGAGCCAGAAAGACCTGCATGATGTAGGCGAGTGCTGCGCTCCCGATGCGTAAGGCAAAAACGATCAATGCTGAGCGTCGCGCTCCTCCAGCCTCGCCTTTGCTGAAGAGAGTGCTGAGTATTTTTCCAAGAAGCGGCAGCAGTTTTGCATGAGTGCTGCGAGGTAATAGCACTGCTGACCATTTGAGGAGGAGTTCTTGCACGCGATACGCCTTAATTATTTCTGGTCAATTATTACTAGTATGAAAATTAATATTTTCAGAATGCTGTTCTGTGGCGTTGTCGTGTTGATTGGTCCTTGAGTTAAAACAGAGGCTTAGCTGGACCTTGAAGGCTCTGAAGCTTTTGTTTTGATACTCTCGCAGTTTTTGATGCTTGACTCCTGTGCGATTTGACGGAATCAATATGAGAACATATAGAGAACAAAATGAAATTTACCGAGAATGATATGAACGCGAAAACATCGCAAATTGCAGAGCTGCGCCACCGCCTCGCGGTGTTAGAGGGACGCCTCCCTTCTGCCGTGCAGCTTGCGCCGGTCCCTGCATCCGCCCAAACTGAGCAGGGACCGGCTCCTCTTGGTGAGGTGCTGACTGTATTAGTCTGTAAAATGGCTAAGACAATCACGCTGGAAGGGTGCTCTAGTGGCTTATGATGAGGAACTTGGTGATCGGCTTCGTGAGGAGTTGGAAGGTATTATGGGGATTTCGGAGAAGCGGATGATGGGTGGGCTGTGCTTTTTTCTGGATGGAAACATGCTGGCCGGGGCGCACCGTATAAAGAGTGAAGAGGCTCGCTTTATGTTTCGTGTTGGAAAAGACAATGAAGTGGAAGCGCTCGGCCGAGAGGGGGCTGAGATTGTTGAGCTTGGTGGTCGCCGAATGGGAGGATTGGTGTTTGTGGCTGCTGAGGTGTGTGATCAGGCGGCGCTTAGAGAGTGGATTTCGCTCAGTATGAGTTTTGTCGCTGGGCTGCCAGCCAAACAGTTGAAAGGAAAAGGCTGACGCAGGTTGATCATAATCTGATCGCCTTCAATGTCAGCGCCTTCATATGAGCGTCACAGCTTTGTCGGTTGCTGTTCTTATAGACGCGGGTCTTCGCAAATTTGGGCGTCGCCTTTTAGTACTTTTTTGATTTCGTTGAAGGCTCGTTTCATGGTTGTGCCCTTGATCCAGCCAACGACCAACAACCGTAACCCAGGGTTCTTAGGGTGCTTTCCTGCGATGACTTTAACAGCCCAATATCGCCGTCCTGCAAAGCCAGGTTCAACGAGTTTGTAGGCGCGGAACTGTAAGTACTGGATTTCTGATAGGTTTTTTTTAGAAAAACTTTGTAATAGTGTTGTGCAATCTTGATTGGGCTTGCTAATTAGGACTAAAGATCCATCGTTTAAGTGTAGCTCCTTAGTAGATTCATAAATTTCACATCCGGACCCTACAGTATTAGGCGTGTTTTGTATTAGTGATCTCCACTTCATAAACTCCATTCTGTTTGCGTGAACTACGTTCATTTAGATATTTCCTGATCGATACCCATATTTGTGTGACATACACATATGTACCGATAGTTTGAAATAGTTTTTTTTCTAATTTTAATAAGTTTGGATGTAACGAGACTTGTCTGAACCTTGTCGGCGTTCCGCTAACCCGTTACGCAAAGGCGTTTTTCCCTGCGGAATGTGGTTGTTAATGAAGCAACCTAAAGGTGTGGGAAACTCGTGCTGACATACCAAAAATATATGGAAACGATGTTTTCTAGTGTTGGCATCTTATGCTGCTAGCTGATGCAGAATATCTTGGTAAGCCTCAGTTTAGGTTCAGTCATTGGTATGATGAGCTGAAAATGGCTTGTATGTAGTCGGTAAATGATAAGTCTGAGATCTCTGTTTTTAGACTTTCACGGAGAAGTTTGCTGACCTGGGTGAGGATCGGAACTTGCTTGTAGGGGGAGGTAAAGCCTTATCTGCATTGTGATATGGTCGTTACTGATGGAAGGCGCAGAGAAGTTGACTGTTGCTCTCGCAGCAAGACTGTTTTTACGCTCAGTCGATTTTGGATCAGGCTGTGAGGTTTAGAGGCGGCTGCCATCTTCCATCGGTTCAACATAATACCAGCGGCCCTTGCGTTTTTTGAAGAGGCTCAATTCTCTCTGTTCTCCGACTTGGCCATGGGCAAGGTATTTGGCGCAGAAGAGGACGCTACCTTTTGCATCACCTAGCTGCCCCTTATCGGTGCCCAGAATCTCAAGCCCTATCCATTGAGTTTGGGCAGCATATTCTGCGACCTCAATTGTACTGAAGGTTTTTTGGTAGCGGGGCCACAATGTGTCTTTCAGGTAGTCAATGCTTTTTGTGGCATAAGCGCTGTAACGTGAGCGCATGAGCTGCTCTGCAGTCTCGGGTAGGGCCTTGCCTTCCAGAAAAGGCTGGCAACAGATTTCAAAGTCTTTTCCTGATTTGCAAGGGCAAGGTGTTGTCATCGAATACCATCCTTTAGAGCTTGGAAGGCAGCTAAACGACAATTTTGAAGCCAGGTCAAGAAGGGCAAACAAGCTCCTCCAAGAGTGATTAAAGTTCGCCTTACTGGTTCAACGCTCCAACAGCGTCTTTTGCATAAGCTCGCAACAACAAGCCCTGTGTACGGTAGGATGGCAATGCAAAGAGGATGCATTCTGATTGTTGGGGCAGGGCCCAGTGGGCTGACTGCCGCAATTGAGCTGAAGCGACGCGGCTTTACGCCTCGTATCATTGATAAGAACTCGCGCCCTCACGCTCAATCTCGTGCCCTTGCCATTAATCCTCGAACCCTCCAAATCCTGCGGCCATCTGGTGTGGCAGACAAACTGCTGCAAAAGGGATGGCGGATGAACCATGTCCACTTTCGTGGGCCAAGTGATGAGCTTTTAGAGGTTGATCTATCAGATTTAGATGGGCCTTTTAATTTTATGCTGGCCCTGCCGCAATATGAGACTGAAACTGTTCTTGAACGACATCTGACAGAGCTGGGAATACCGGTCGAGCGGGAGTGTGAACTCGTCAAGCTGGAGCAGGAGGATGAGGTCGTCACTGCAGTTATACAAACCAGTAGCGGTGACGAAGAGGTACTTCACCCACCCATGGTGATTGGGGCAGATGGTGCACACTCAATTGTTCGTTCGCAAATGGGGTTCACCTTTTCAGGCAGTTCGTATCCGCAAGATTGGGGGCTGGCAGATGTGGAGTTGGAACCGACGCTGACGATGGATGGGCCGACGATGTTTGACAGGTCACCAAATATCTTCGGGGTCATTCCCTTTTCTGCGACACGGGCGCGCATTGTTGCCGATCACTCTGATCCACTTGAGACTATGCCGCCGATTTTGAAAGTTATCAAAGTCAATTGGAAATCGTCTTTCCGGATCTCTCACCGATTGGCCAATCTCTATCAGAAAGGGCGGGTCTTTCTGGTGGGAGATGCTGCGCATGTGCATTCTCCCTTTGGAGGCAGGGGGATGAACTTAGGGATTGAGGATGCTGCGTGGCTGGCGTGGCAAGTTTCTACTGGGCATACGCATCAATATATGTTGGATCGACGACCTGTTGCCGCGGAGGTTTTGAAGACGGTCGATACTGGCACACGGTTTTTAGCGTCAAACAACACAGCGATCCGTCTGTTCAGGCAAAAGTTTCTACCGGTGTTGGGACGCACAGATTATTTCCAGGCCCGGTTCATGAACATTATGTCTGCTGAGAACACACCATTTCCTCCTTGGCTTGAAGAGGATTAATTTGCTTAAGGCTTTGAAAAGGATGGAGAAGTGCAGATAACAAAAAACCGCCTTGCGGCGGTTGTTTTGTTTTTTTGGAGCGGGCGAGGCGATTCGAACGCCCGACCCTAACCTTGGCAAGGTTATGCTCTACCCCTGAGCTACGCCCGCATATCCAAAAAATTCCAACTTCGCGAAAACTCAGTTTCTTAGAGAAACTGGAGCGGGCGATGAGATTCGAACTCACGACCCTAACCTTGGCAAGGTTATGCTCTACCCCTGAGCTACGCCCGCATCTGTTTCGCTAGAGCCGTTTGTTGCGGCCCCGTCGGTGAGGTGGGAGCTATATGACAAAAGCTCGGGGTGAATGCAACAAGGAATTTGAAATTCATTGTGGGGTTTCTCAGAGCTTGTGGATGTGGAGGTCGTGAAGTGCCTCATAAAAAATATTATATAACAACAAGATAGATAGTTTTTTAGAGTTGTTTGATCGTTGTGGAAATAATTGCACTCGAGTAAAATAACCTATGTGATTTTGTCCGAGGTCGTGGATGGGCTGCATGAAAAAGAAACAGGTTCCCTCATATATCTCAATAAGATCAGGAATTTTTTAGTCACATTCAGAATGAGCATTAGCGAGCGTGGCTAAGAACAACATCCAGACGTCGTCAGGATCACAATTTGTAATTGGGGGCAGTATGTCGCAGCCGTGTATTAGTATATTCTAAGAGAATGTTTTGGGGGAGAAGTACATGCCCTTGAGAAACGTAAGTTGCACGCGGTCAAAGCTCTCAATTTTTTGTCTATATTAGAGTTATTCTAAGTGTAAGGAGGAATGCTTCGTGTATGCCTCGTGATTATAATTCTCGATATTTGTAGTATTAATAAGTATTGGTGAAATTCATATTTCAAGTATTTTTTGTATATCTCAATATATTCGATGATGGCTTTACGTTTTAAGCTGATGAAATTTTTGATATTACCATAGTAAATGTCAAGCGGTTGCATCAATGTGCTTTTGTTTGTAGTGATTCTAAACTCCATTATCTCGTGATGATGGAGGATTTCATGCGAGCAATAATTAAGACATTGATTGGCGCATCTGTTTTCAGCATGGCTGTTCAGGGAGGAGCTTTTGCTCAATCTGAGTTGCTGGAAGAGGCGCGTTCTTACTTCAAGCCGATCCCGCACGCTGTACCTAGTGTTAAAGACAACACGATTACCCGCGAAAAAATTGATCTTGGGCGACAGCTCTTCTTTGATCCGCGATTGTCGCTTTCGGGATTGTTGTCGTGTAACAGCTGCCACAATCTCGGCATGGGTGGGGATGATAATCTGGAAACATCCATCGGCCATGGATGGCAAAAGGGGCCTCGTAACGCACCCACCGTGTTGAATGCTGTGTTCAACCTTGCCCAGTTTTGGGATGGTCGTGCAGAAGACCTGAAAGAGCAAGCCAAAGGCCCGGTGCAAGCTGGTGTTGAAATGGCCAGCACGCCAGAGCGGGTTGAAGCTGTTCTGAACAGTATGCCGGGATACACTGAGCAGTTTTCAAGAGCATTCCCAGGTGAGGAGTTACCAGCGAACTTCGACAATATGGCGAAGGCAATTGAAGCGTATGAGGCAACTTTGATTACGCCTGCTTCCAAGTTTGATCTGTTCCTTGAGGGTAATGAAAATGCTCTCAATGCGCAGGAAAAGCAGGGACTACAGGTATTTATGGATACCGGGTGTGCCGCTTGTCATGGCGGTGTGAATATTGGTGGTGAGGGGTACTATCCATTCGGCGTGGTTGAAAAGCCGGGTGCAGATATTCTTCCCGTTAACGACAAAGGCCGGTTTGCTGTTACTCAAACTGCCGAGGAAGAATACGTTTTCCGTGCTTCACCGCTCCGCAATATTGATCTGACAGCTCCTTACTTCCATTCCGGCAAGGTTTGGGATTTGAAGCAGGCGGTTTCTATTATGGCCAGCTCTCAGCTTGGTGCTGAGCTGAGTGAAGAAGATATTGATGCAATTACTGTTTTCCTGAAGACCCTTACCGGAGAACAGCCAAGCGTTGAGTACCCAATTCTGCCAGTTCGGACCAACACCACACCACTCCCTGATCCGTCAGTCATGACGGCTCACTAAGCAAACTATTCGCCCTCGGTTTGCTAGAGGCAGGCGGTTCTTATGGACCGCTTGCCTTTTTCTATAGGTGGCTTAAAACGGTGCAGCATTTATGTGGCAAACACTTGGTTTGCCTCAGAGACTTGGGAGAGGTCGTTCTACATGCCAGCAAGCCGTTCACAACTGATATCTTTCTTGGAAGACTTGAACATTCCGGTTTCTACAATTGATCATGAACCGGTTTTTACGGTTGCTGAATCTGCTGATCTGCATGAGCGTATTCCAGGCGGTCACACCAAGAATCTCTTCCTTAAAGACAAAAAGGGTAATCTCTTTTTGGTCGTGGCCCTTCATGATGCTACGATAGATCTGAAGAAGATATCGAGCATCATTGGTGCATCTGGTCGTGTTTCTTTCGGCAAAGCTGATCTGCTTGAAGAGGTGCTGGGTGTTACTCCAGGATCCGTCACGCCCTTCTCTCTGATCAATGATCGGGAAGCACAACGCGTGTCCGTGGTGTTTGATGCAGATATGATGGAGCAGGAGGTTCTGAACTTCCATCCATTGCTAAATAATGCTTCAACGGCGATTTCAGCGGAAGGTCTGATGGTGTTTGCCAAGGCATGTGGGCATGATGCCAATGTGCTTGCGGTTTCCGCAGAGGCGCAGAAAGTCACTGAAGATCTATAAAAACTGGGTGATCGCCAATTGTAATTGGTCTCATCTAAGACCATTTTAGGCAGCAGTTAGAGATTTTGATATGAGGAGCGCTGATATGAGCAGCTCCCGGTTCAGTAAAGGGTCAAAATAATGAGTGGATCCGGTTATTCCGTAGGTGGCAGCTTTGGTGGCTCCCTTGGCGGTGGATATGGCGGTGGTTACCAGACCAACACACAGGCTGGCGCGGCATCTCCATCTGCAGCTCCGGCAGCCAATGCTGCTGACTTGATTGTTGATACGACCACTCAAACCTTTGTGCAGGACGTAATCGAGGGCTCCCGTAATCAGGTGGTCCTCGTTGATTTCTGGGCGCCTTGGTGTGGTCCTTGTAAGCAGCTTACGCCGACGCTTGAGAAAGTCGTCAAGGAAGCGAATGGTGCTCTCAAGCTGGTGAAGATGAACATCGAAGATTATCCGGAAGTTGCCGGTCAGATGGGTGTTCAGTCGATCCCGGCAGTGTTTGCGTTTAAAGGTGGCCAGCCTGTTGACGGGTTTATGGGTGCGCAGACCGAAGGTGAAATCAAAAAGTTTCTCGATCGTATTGGCGTAAATATTGGTCCAAGTGATCTGGAAGTGATGCTTGAGAAGGCTGATGAGCTTCGTGATGCTGAAGGGTATCCAGAAGCTGCACAGCTTTACGGTAGCGCGCTTTCTATCGACGCTGGCAACGTGCAGGCGTTGTGTGGGCTTGCTATGTGCTATCTGGCGCTTGGTGAGAAAGACCATGCAAAACAGATGCTCGATATGATTCCGGAAGATGAGCAGAACTCCCAGCATTTTGCAGCAGCCAAGGCTGCGCTTGAACTCGCTGAGCAATCTGAAGGGCTTGATGACCTTGCAGAGTTGCGTGAGCGTGTAGAAGCCAATGCAGATGATCATCAGGCTCGTTTTGACCTTGCGCTCGCTTTGGGCGGTAAAGGGGACAAGACTGGTGCTGTTGATGAGCTGATTGAGATTATTCGCCGTGACCGTGAGTGGAATGAAGATGGCGCGCGCAAGCAGTTGTTGCAGTTTTTTGAAGCCTGGGGCTTTAAAGATGCAGGTTCTGCTTATGGTCGCCGTAAACTCTCCTCAATTTTATTCTCGTAATCTAGGCCTAATGATAAGAGCGGAGAGCACTTAAGTGGCCTCGATGACTGTTGGAAATGCGACCTACGCAGGTCTGGATGATCTGCCGCAGGTTGTGCCGTTGTTTGTTTTGCCGGGAGCTATCTTGCTCCCGCGCTCCCACATGCCTCTCAATGTTTTTGAGCCGCGCTATACGTCGATGATCGACAGTGCTTTGCGTACTGATCGCATGATTGGGGTAATTCAGCCGCAGTTTGAAACCAGTGATGAAGAGTTAGCCGGTAGGCCAAAACTTTGCACTGTTGGCTGTATGGGGCGCATTACAGGGTTTCAGGAAAGTGGCGATGGCCGCTATCTGATTACGTTGTCTGGCGTTTCTCGCTTTGTGCTTCGTGGTGAGCTGGAAGAGCGTGCCCCATTCCGTCGTGGTCACGTTGATGCGACCCGCTTTGCTGGTGATTTGACGACCGGTATCGGAGAAGATGATGTCGATCGAGATCTGCTGCTTTCAACGCTCAAAGAATATTTGAGTGTGAATGACCTTGAAGCGGACTGGGATAGCGTCAATTCTGCCTCGACCGAGGTATTGGTCAATGCATTGTGCATGATGAGTCCTTATGGACCGAAAGAGAAGCAGGCTCTGTTGGAAACAGAGAATCTGAAAGTGCGTGCGGATACGCTCATTGCGCTGGCTGAAGTTGAGTTGGCACGTGGCAATGGTGGTACTGGCAGCACGCTTCAGTGATGCAGGTAAAGACAAAAATGAATGAGGGCTCTATGAGCGAATTTGAAGCGCCACAGCTGGACCGTCGGCTTTTGGAGCTGTTGGTTTGTCCTGTGACGAAGACAACGCTTGAGTACAATCCTGAGAACCAGGAGCTGGTCTCTCGCGCTGCGAAGCTGGCTTATCCAATTCGGAATGGAATTCCGATTATGTTGGAAGAAGAAGCGCGCAAGCTTGAAGACTAAAACGTATCCATGAGAACTGATGTGGGTTCTCTGATCGGGGTTACGTGCAGAGCTTATCTTTGAAGGCTAGGAGAGATGATCTTCTAGCCTTTTTTGCAGCTCTTGTGGTTCGCCGTAAACACGTAGTGTTTTTATGCGGGCGGTGGAACCTGCAATCACTTCTGCCGATGATTTGGGAACAGAGAGTGCTTTCGCAAAAAGGGCCGCAATGGCTTTGTTTGCAGCGCCTTTTTCTGGCACTGCGCGAACGCGCGCCATCACGAGCGGTCGGCCATCGGACTGCTCGCCTATCTTTTCAATTTGATCTTTGGAGGATCTGGGGGTGAGGCGGACGGTAATGAGAATTCCGTCAGCCTGCAGTTTCCAAGGGCGTTCTTGTTCAGCCACTACTTAAAATACGTAGGGATAAACGTAGAGGCCGATGACGCGCTCAATAAGGAAAATGCCGAGCAGCAGCACAATCGGAGAAAGATCCAATCCACCCATTGCTGGCAGGAACCGGCGGATAGGGCGCAGGAGCGGTTCGGTCAGATTGTAAAGTGTCTGCCCGATCATCGCGATGAACTGATTGTTTGAGTTCACCACGTTGAACGCATAGAGCCAGGAGAAGATCACATTCGCAATAATGACCCACGTGTAAAGATTTAGGATGATGAAAACGACATCAAGAATAGCGCGCATGGACTGGTTAAACTCCAAGTTTGCGAAGATGAACTAGCTGAATTGCTTCCCTGAAGACAGAGCTTGGGAAACAGAGTTGTTCCTCATGTAACTTTGAACTGAGGCACCTGCAAGGTCCAGCATGCCTCATTTTTCTATATTTTGAGCTAATTTCACGAAGCGGTACCTGAAAAAGTACCAATTAGCAGGGGGCGTTTGCCCTGAAACTAATAGGGCAAACAATTTTTGCTCTCATCTCGCATGCTTTAGCCAAAATGGAAGGCTGGCTTAAAGCTCTCTGGCAAGTGGATCGTCTGGTCTTGTTCAGGGAACATTTCCTGCATGAGGCAGGCGGCTATGCGGTGAGAAATGGCATAGGAAATTTTGAAGCCACCAGTTGCCACCCATGTTTTGTCTTTGCCTGGAATGAGGCCGACCAAAGGATCCCGTTTCTTACATTTTGGGCGGATGCCTGCCCAACGGGTGAGGATGGGTGCGTCTTTCAATGAAGGGCAAAAGTCAACTGCCTTGGAGAGCATGGTCTGAATGTCTGCTTCTACTGGCTCTTTACTGGTCCACTCCTGCTCTGAGGTGGAGCCGATAGCAACGGTGCCATTGGCATGTGAGACAACATAAATTCCGTTGTCATAGATAACTGGGAGAGGTTTGTCGGCCTTATATTCGAGCAAAAGGGATTGACCTTTCACACCCATGCCGATGGGTTTACCTGCGATCTTACTGAGTGGTTCGAAACCTTCATAACCTGCTGACAATACAACGCGATCAGCACTCAGGCTTTCACCATTGCCCAATGAAACGGTGCCTGTAGTCTCATCAAAGCCGAGATACTCGGTGTGTTCCATGATGTCGATGCGTGTTTCCAGCAGGGTTTTGAGACCTGCAGAGACAAGACGCGGATTGGCCCGTGCTGCCAAGGTGTCCCAAATGATGCCAAGTGGAGCGGCTTCTGGTGTGAGCCAGTCATTGAACGGTGTTTCTTTCACCACATTGAAGGTGAAGCCAGTTTCATCGCTTCTCCAGCGCTGCTTGCTTTCTTCAACGCGGGAGAGAGCATGTTCGAGCTTAGGTTCGGTGTAAAGCGGGATCAGGCGACCTGCACGGCTGTAGCCGACAGAAAGGCCAGTGGCTTCTTCCAGCTCTTCCACGATATCGGAGAGTTCGATCAGTGCATCCAGCTGGAACTGCTTCTTGTCGTTCCATTTACTCGGTACATGGGGCATCAACGCACCAACAAGGCCAGCGCTGGCGCCTGATGCGATGGTGTTTTTTTCCAGAAGAGCGACTTTCAAGCCTTTTCCGAGTGCGGCTTTGGCGACGCTAAGTCCGAAAATTCCCCCTCCAACAACAACTATATCGTAGGTCATGTTTTTTTATTTCCCAGGTTGGGGTATAAGCCCAGACCGATTTTTACGTTAGAGATTTGGCTTAGACATATGACAGAGCGCCCAAAATTGGAATGGGATGATGCGAATGTGCCTTATGCGTCGCAGTTTGGAGATACTTATTACTCCAAAGCCGGTGGATTAGGCGAAACGCGCTACGTATTTCTGCAGGGTAATCAACTCCCTGAACGCTGGGTGGGTGCACAGTCTTTTACTATTGCTGAACTGGGATTTGGAACCGGGCTTAATTTTCTCGCCACACTGGAATTGCTTCTGAGTTTGCCGGAAGCTGAGCGGACCAAGCTGACTTACGTTTCGTTTGAGCTGTATCCGATGGAAGCTGCGGAGATTGAGAAAGCGCTGTCGCCATGGCCCGAGCTCAAAGGGCTTAAAGACAAGCTGTTGGCTGCATGGAAGCCTCAGCCGGGTTGGAATCCAATCACCATTGATGGTGTGCGACTGCTGCTGGGTGTTGGGGATGCTCGTGAGATGTTGCCAACCCTGTCTATACCCGTTGATGCCTGGTTCCTTGATGGCTTTAATCCGGCACGGAACCCAGAGCTTTGGGGGCGAGATCTTATGCTTGCTGTTGGAGAGAAAACCGCTATTGGCGGGACTTTCGGGACATACACCGCGGCAGGTTGGGTGCGCCGAAACCTGCAAACGGCAGGTTTTGAGGTTGAGCGTATCAAAGGCTATGGCACAAAACGCCAGATGATGGTGGGGCAGAAAACTGCCACCACCGCAACCTGAGTAATCAGCATTCTGGCAGGTTGACTGCCAGACCACCTTTGCTGGTTTCTTTGTATTTGTCGTTCATCTCCACGCCAGTCTGGCGCATGGCTTCAACGCAGTTGTCCAGCGGCATGTAGTGGGAGCCATCTCCACGCAGAGCGAGTGAAGCTGCTGAGACTGCCTTGATAGCGCCGAGGCCATTGCGCTCGATGCATGGCACCTGAACGAGGCCTCCGACCGGATCACAAGTCATGCCAAGGTGATGCTCCAGAGCGATTTCAGCGGCGTTTTCAATTTGCTCGTTGGTGCCGCCAAGAGCTGCGCAGAGACCTGCTGCTGCCATTGCTGCGGCGGAGCCAACTTCGCCCTGACAACCAACTTCAGCGCCGGAAATAGAAGCATTGTGCTTGATTATGCCACCAACAGCTGCTGACGTGAGCAGGAAGGTTTTGATGCCTTCATCGTTGCTGCCCGGACAATGCTCGCGGTAATACTTGACGGTTGCCGGGATAACACCTGCTGCACCGTTTGTTGGTGCAGTGACAACTTTGCCGCCCGCTGCGTTTTCTTCGTTTACGGCCATTGCATAGACTGAGAGCCAGTCGTTGGCGACGTGCGGCATGCTCATGTTATTGCCGCGTTCGTCTTCCAGCTGTTGTTTGATTGCAGCTGCGCGACGCTTGACTGTAAGGCCACCTGGTAGCTCGCCTTCAGTATTCAGGCCGCGCTCCATGCATGCGTTCATCACATCCCAGATCTGCCAGAGCTTGCTGTCCAGTTCTTGTGGATCCAGAGAGGTGATTTCGTTGGCGCGCTTCATCTCAGCAATGGTTTTGCCGGATTTTTGTCCCATCTCCAGCATTTCTTGCGCTGTAGCAAATGGATAAGGCATGCCTTTAATTTCGTCGGGAGCCTGATCACCTGACGCTTCTGCTGCTTTCAGGCGGTCCAGTTCTTCTTCGGTCAATACGAACCCGCCACCGATGGAATAGAATGTTTCCTGAAGGTGCAGGCGGTCTTGGGCATCGTACGCTTCGATCACCATACCATTTGCGTGGCCTGGCAAGTTTTTCTCAAAGTCGAAGATCACGTCTTTATCAGGATCGAAGTCCAACTCTGGCAGGTCAGGAAGATGGAGCTTCTTTTCTGTTGCGATCTGTTTTTCGAGCGCCTCTGCTTCATCTGGATCCAGAGTTTCAGGCGTGCAGCCAGCAAGTCCCAGAACAACGGCTCTGTCAGTCGCGTGGCCTTTGCCGGTCCAGGCGAGTGAGCCGTGAAGCGTGCAGCGCAATCTCTTTGGTGCGCCTGCGCCGGGCCATATGCGGCGACCGTCTCTCAACTCATCCAGAAAACGTGCGGCAGCGGTCATCGGTCCCATTGTGTGGGACGAAGACGGACCTATACCGATCTTGAAAATTTCAAAGACGCTGAGAAACATGTGTTTGGCACCTTTCAGATGGCTGGGGGCGTTGTTTTTGTTTCATTAGGATAGAGAACAGCCACTATCACTGAATTTTCTAGGAATAATCGTCATAGCCTCTGAAACCAAGAGGATTATTTTTCCGGACATTTCAAATTGACGTCGCGTTTGTCCAGATACTGCAGAATTTATCTGTTCTGCTCGGAGGCTTATTGATTCAAAAAGATTTTTTTGGCACCGATTTACTGAAAGGATTGAAGAAAACGCTTTGGTTTCACGGGGAATTGATGGACTTGTTTTACTCAGTCAATGTGAATTGAGATGAAAAAACTACTAGTTGTTGAGTTTTATGATGCCAATGGGCAACAGTCTGTAGAAAACTCCTGAAACTGCAGGTCTCCAAAGTGACTTAAAACGTATATCATAGGTGGTAATTGCTTTTTCCCGATCAAGGCTGCACCTATGACCGCCTCTCTTCGTATTCTCGCAGGCTTAGCGCTTGCTTCCGTTTCCAGTCATGCACTGGCAGAAGATAGTTTTACGCCTGGTGATTTGACTGAGGAGCAAGCCAGCAAGAGATACGTCGTTGATATTGGCGTGGCTGGTTTTGTGAATCCCAAGTATGACGGTGCGGATGAATACATCATCTATCCGCTGCCACTGATTGCGTTTTCGCGGTTTTACCTGCCGGGCTTCGGTCAGGTGAAAGAGGGTGAAACACAAGGCCTCTTTATCTATCCGTCTTTTGGGTTTGTTGGAGAGCGTAATCCTTCAGATTCCTCCTCTCTGACAGGGACAACTCGTGTGCCTTGGGCTGGAGAAGTTGGCCTTGGTGGTGGCTTCCGTCATGATTGGTTCCGTGCATTCATCGAAGTGCGCCACGGTTTTAACGGTCACCGCGGCTTTGTTGGGCGCGCTGGAATTGACGTGATCACCGAAGTTACGGATCGTTTGACGTTTGTATTCGGCCCGCGCGTTGATGCTGCTGACGGTTCATACATGAACACCTATTTCAGCGTTGCAGCAGGTACTCCATTCGGCCCATACACCGCAGAAGGTGGTTTCAAGAGCGTTGGTGGTGTTGCGCGTGCGAGTTATGCGCTGACTGACAGTATTGGGCTGCACCTACAAGGTGGCTATGACCGTTTGATTGGCGAAGCTGCAGATAGCCCGATTACGCAGAACGACAATATGTGGTCTGTCGGGTTTGGTGCGACCTATCGGTTTGCTTGGGATATGTTCTAGGTAACCAGAGCATCGAATAGACTTGATGAATGAAGCCCGGAAGGATCTCCGGGCTTTTTTATTTTCTGCATGCACTGTGAGTTCTCACTGACTGTGCCGTGAATAAAGCGGCGTTTGAAGTGAAGCTTTGTGTATATTCATGAATAACAAGGTATGTATGATGTATTGGTATTGAGAGTTATATTACCTCAGTATTGAAGTATCCCTTCTGAGAGATCGTTAATAATACCCTTAGAATAAGTCGATGACAGACTCCTGCAGGTGCGCATGCTAATTCACCTTAAGTATTGCGTTGAGTGAGGGGGCTTCAGTATGCGTACAATTATTACTATATCAGGACTTCTGTTTATCTGTTTATTGCTTATGGTTCCGGCCAAGGCATCCTCCACTAAAGTGTTGGCGAAGATTGATATTTCCGAGCAAAGGATGCGGATCTTCGTGGATGGGAAGGTTCAGCATTCGTGGCCTGTTTCGACGGCCCGGCGGGGATACAGAACGCCAGTGGGCACCTTTAAGCCAACGCGAATGCACAAACGGTATTTCTCCCGTAAGTATAACGGGGCACCGATGCCTTACTCTGTGTTTTTCTATAAGGGGTATGCCATTCATGGAACGGATGTGGTTAAGCGCTTGGGTGCGCCTGCCTCACACGGTTGCGTGCGGTTGCATCCGAAAAACGCCAAGAGATTGTTCAGTTTGATTCAGGCAAATGGCCGATCAAACGCAAAGATTGTAATTGTGAAATAGTGAACACGCTTTACGTGCAGCTCTGAACATGATGTGATATCGGTCAAATAAGGCCCTTTACCCTTGCGAGCGCGTGGGTTCCTTACTAAATCAAGGGCTAAGAGATGTGCTTGAAGGCTTGTGAGCGGAAGAAGCAAGTCGGGTCGCAAACGCCTGCTCCTTCCGCTGTAGCGCTGAATACGCATAACTCAACAATCAGCGTGTCTTTCCTAACGCTAAAATCTTGCCAAAAGGTTGGCACGCTGATTTTTTTGAAAGACTTTTTTAGGGATAAAACGATTTTTCTGAGAGTTGTGTGTCGGGAGGATGCATTGCCCAAAGAAAAAGAGGGCTTTGAATACACGCTCAAAAACCCTCTTTATATTCTCTAAAGCTGATTACGCAGTACCTTGATATCAGCTGCTTATTTAAAAGCAAAAGCTGTGCCAGTTTTGCGATAAATTTTTGGCACAATATCTGGGGTGGCTGCGCTTCTTCTCTCCAACATGCGGGTTAATTTAACAGGTTGCTTACCTATGCTGCGTCGCAATTTGCAATGCGGTTTGGGAGTGTTAACCTTTGCGTTCAGATCTAGTTAAATTCGTGATCCAGGTTCAGCGTGCTGCGTTTGCCAATGCTGTCGTAATTGTCGTGCGCCCACTTCTTTGCAGCCTGGCGCCCAATGTCGTGCAAAAGTTCTACAAATTCCCACTGGGCGTTTACCTTGGATGAAGCTCCGAAAGGGGCGAGATCTTTTGTTGCTTCTATTCTGTGCATGTAAACGCGGGTGTATTCGTTCGAATCAAGACGACCTTCATCAATAAGCCGTGTCACAAACTCAATTGCGCGAAGCTCGCGCAGCAGGGTTGAGTTGAAGGTGATCTCATTCATGCGCTCTGAGATTTCCTGAGCGGTGTGCGGAAGTTCAACTCTCTCAACCGGATTGACCTGAATAAGAAGTACATCAGTAGAGCCACCGTGTTGGAATAGTGGAAACAAAGGCGGATTGCCCATAAAGCCGCCGTCCCAATAGGCCTCGTCGCCAATTTCTACCGCTTGATACATATGTGGCAAGCAACCAGACGCCATGAGTGAATCAAGGGTGAGTTCTTCCTTTGCAAAAACTTTGATTTTCCCGGTTCGAACATTGGTAGCGGCGACATAGACCTGCATCTGGTCGCAACTTCGCACACGTTCGAAGTTGATTTGCTCAGCAACGAGATCGCGGAGTGGATTATAGTTGATTGGGTTTAGTTGGTAGGGAGACATGACGCGAGAAAGCAGGTCCCATGCCAGATATGTCGGAGAGTTGTCCATGCTCCAATTGCCACAATAAACATCCATTGGGCTGCGTTGGAACGGACTGGTCTCTGCAGCTGCGCTGACGGACTTCCAAAAGCGGGCGAGGGCATCTCTTGCGCCTTGCTGCCCGCTTTCAACTAGGCCATCTGCCATGACGGCTGCATTCATGGCACCTGCACTTGTGCCTGAGATGCCAGTGATCTCCCAATCTTCGTTTTCAAGGAGCCAATCCAGAACGCCCCAGGTAAAGGCGCCGTGTGCGCCTCCACCTTGTAAGGCCAGATTGATTTTCTTTCGTTCTTTTTTCGCTGTCTTCCGAGTAGTCGCCATATGGACCTCCATGGGCCGCTTGGAAAAGAAAACTCCGGGAAATCATCTGAGCGTTATTGTGCTGTCCAGCCGCCGTCCATTGGCAAGAGAGTGCCGGTGATTGAAGCGGCTGTATCAGAGCACAAGAACACGGCTAGGCCGGCAACCTGATCGACTGTCACGAACTCTTTGGTTGGCTGAGCAGCGAGCAGGACTTCTTTTTTCACCTGCTCCTCAGTCATATTACGGGCTTTCATGGTGTCAGGGATTTGCTTTTCGACGAGCGGTGTCCAGACGTAGCCGGGGCAAATGGCGTTCACTGTGATGTTGTTTTCTGCAACTTCCAGTGCAACGGTTTTGGTCAAGCCTGCGATGCCGTGCTTTGCAGAAACGTATGCCGACTTGAATGGAGATGCCACCAATGCGTGAGCGGACGCGGTGTTGATGATGCGACCCCAGCCTGCTTTGCGCATGTAAGGCACGGCGGTACGGATTGTGTGGAATGCGGAGGACAGGTTGATCGCAATGATGGCATCCCATTTGTCGACCGGGAAATGCTCAATGGCTTCAACATGCTGAATGCCTGCATTGTTGACGAGGACATCGACTGAACCGAGGGATTTAACCGCATCGTGGATCATTGCGTGAATTTCATCAGGCTTGGTCATGTCGGCTGATGAGTACACGCACTTTACACCGAAGTCGGCTTCGATTGCAGCGCGCTCTTTCTCAATGGCATCGGCATCGCCAAACCCATTGATCATGATGTTGGCGCCTTGCTCTGCCATTGCGCGAGCGTAAGCAAGGCCGATGCCGGATGTGGACCCAGTGATTACAGCGGTTTTTCCTGAGAGCATTTCGAGTCTCCTGCCCAAATGTATTGAAAAAAGAGTTGGTGTGAGCTTGCGCCACTTTTTAATCTGGTTGCATTAGCAAAAAGCATAGTTGTTTAGCGTGCGGTGCAAAAAGGTCAGAACTGACCGCCGATCTGTCTTTTGTCCTTAATGGAAGGTTAGAGATGAGTGCATTGCGTCAAAAGTCGCTGGCTATTTTCAGTAGGCTGATGATGGAGTGGACCTAGCATCATTCTGAGGAGAGGTTTACTGTGAAAACTTGGGGTGCATGATGGCGTCTTGAGATGACATCAAACTGAATTGAGCGTGCGCTAAAAAGTTGACAGCGCGGGCTGCATGCTGCACTTGCTTGCCTAAAGATTTATCCCAGTGGAATGATCATGACTGACAAGAGCCAAACCTATATTTCTTCCCCGTTTCCGCGCCGTCGTTCTGTGGCTGTAGACGTTGGTGGGGTTATTGTTGGCGGCGAAGCGCCTGTTGTTGTTCAGTCCATGACGAACACCGACACCGCTGACATAGATTCAACGGTTGCGCAGGTTTCTGCTCTGGCGCGTGCCGGGTCCGAGCTGGTTCGTATTACGGTTGATCGTGATGAAGCTGCTGCAGCTGTTCCGCGTATCAAAGAGCGTCTGGACCGGATTGGGGTCAATGTTCCGCTGGTCGGGGATTTTCACTACATCGGCCACAAGTTGCTGGCAGATCATCCTGATTGTGCTGAAGCGCTTGATAAGTACCGGATTAATCCGGGCAATGTTGGTTTCAAGACCAAAAAAGACAAGCAGTTTGGCCAGATCATCGAAATGGCGATGAAGCACAATAAGCCTGTGCGTATTGGTGTAAACTGGGGCTCTCTGGATCAGGAACTGCTGACACACCTGATGGATAAAAACCAGGAGGAAGGCTCTCCGCTGACTGCGCAACAAGTGATGCGCGAAGCGATTTGCCAATCTGGTTTGTTGTCTGCTCAGCGTGCTGAGGAATTGGGGCTTGGTCGCGACAAAATCATTTTGTCTGCGAAAGTCTCACAGGTTCAGGATTTGATTGCCGTTTATACGGATCTGGCACAGCGTTGCGATTATGCTCTTCACCTTGGTTTGACTGAAGCTGGTATGGGCACAAAGGGCATCGTGGCGTCCTCTGCTTCCATGGGTATTCTGCTTCAGCAAGGCATCGGCGACACCATTCGTATTTCGCTGACACCTGAGCCGGGTGGGGATCGTACGCGTGAAGTGCAGGTTTCTCAGGAACTGCTGCAGACAATGGGTTTCCGCAGTTTTGTGCCTATTGTTGCTGCGTGTCCGGGGTGTGGACGTACGACCTCCACAGTCTTTCAGGAACTGGCTCAGGACATTCAGGCGCATATCCGCGAGAGTATGCCGAAGTGGCGTGAGCAATATCCGGGTGTTGAAGAACTCAACGTTGCTGTCATGGGCTGCATCGTGAACGGTCCTGGTGAATCCAAGCATGCTGACATCGGTATATCTTTGCCTGGTACTGGTGAAACACCTGCTGCACCTGTGTTTGTTGATGGTGCTAAAACTGTTACTCTTCGTGGGCCAAACATCGCTGATGAGTTTAAGGCGATGGTTCTGGATTATATCGAGAAACGTTTTGGTACTGGCGTTTCATCTGAACACGAGATTTACTAGATGTCGCTTGAGCGGTTTGTCAAAAAAGTAGAACACAAAATCAGAGAAAGCGCCCCGAAGGAAAAACCTTCGGTTCTGGTGATCTCTTCACAGGTTGTCAGCGGATGTGTTGGCATGCGCAGTGCTGTTTTTGCACTGGAGCGCATGGGCTTTAATGTCTGGATGCTGCCTACGATTGTTCTGCCATGGCATCCGGGACAAGGTGCTGGTGAGCGTATCTCGGCCAGTGAAGAAGCCTTCAAGCATATCGTTGAACAGATTTGCGCCAGTGATCGTTTGGGCGCTGTGAAGGGCGTTATCTCTGGCTACATGGCAAATGCGGCTCAGGTTTCTGATGTTGCAAAGATTGTGCAGGAAGTGAAGGCTCGCAATGATGATGCGGTCTATCTGTGCGATCCAGTCATTGGTGACAAAGGTGGTCTTTATGTTGCCGAGCCGATTGCTGAAGCTATTCGTGACCAACTGTTACCGCTTGCTGACGTGATTACGCCAAACCGTTTTGAGCTCGCCTGGCTCAGCGGGTTTGGTACTGAAATGGAAAATGAAGCTGTTGCGGCAGCGCGGACGCTGCAAGTGGAGCGGACGATCATCACATCGTCGCCAGCAATCCGTCGCAATTCCATTTCCAATTTGTTGGTCGGGCCACGTGGTAGCCTTGCGATTGAACATGCGGAAGTGCAGGGCGCTCCGCATGGCACTGGTGACTTGTTGGCAGCGCTTTATCTGGCTCGCAGTCTGAGTGGGCAGAGTGACGAAGAGGCATTGAAGAAAGCGACAGCTTCAACGTTTGAGTTGGTTGCGCGCTCTGTCAAAGTTGGTTCTGATGATTTGCTTTATGCTGAGCACCAAGATCCGCTTATCCAACCTATGGCGCTTGTGAACACTCGCCGCGTGGTAGAGGCGCCTGAGCGTGCCTGAAGCGGTGGCAGTTGATCCCGTCTGTGTGGCTGGGGTTGACGGTTGCAAAGCAGGTTGGATTGCCGTTTTCCGCTGGGTTGGTTCAGACCGTGCACCTGAAGTGCAGATCTTTCCTCATTTTGCAGATTTGCTGGCCTCTGAGCATGAGCCGCGTAAGATTGCGGTCGATATGCCGATCGGGCTGCCGGAGAAGATTGGCAGCAATGGTCGTGGGCCTGAGAAGGCGGTTCGTCCTCTTTTAGGTATGCGACAGTCAACGGTGTTTTCCATTCCCGCGCGGGCTGCGATCTATTGTGAGGATTATCGCGAGGCTTGCTCTGCTGCACTGGCGCATTCAACGCCACCCAAAAAAGTATCCAAGCAAGCGTTCCATATCTTCCCAAAAATTCGGGAGATTGATCAGCTCATGACGCCTGAGTTGGAAGCGCGGGTGTATGAAGTTCATCCTGAGGTGGCATTTTGGCGCTTAAACGGGCAGGAGCCCATTGCTATTCCTAAGAAGGTCAAGGGAAGCAGCTATCCTGCGGGCTTGGATGCGCGGAGAGATTTACTTGTGCAGTTTGGCTATGTAGCGAGCTTTCTGGACCAAAAACCGCCTAAAGGTGCCGCGCGGGATGATCTGATGGATGCTGCTGTGAATGCAGTTATTGCTGAACGGTTGCTGTATGGCCATGCGGAGCCGTTTCCGGCTGACTTCGGGCGAAATGAACGCGGTCTGCGCATGGCAATCTGGGCTTAGGTGTCGTCAGGTTCACGGCTTGCCAGTACGTCCAAACGTGGTTCATGGCCAACTCTCTTAAAGGTTTTGAAGCCCTGCTCCTCCAGAAGGTTTTTGAGCATGTTTGGATCAGACCATCTGACATCTCTCTCATAGAAAACTGATTGAACTCGAGGAAAGAAGCTTGTCTTGATGAGCTCTTTAATCACGGTTTCTTCATGCCCTTCAGCATTGAGTTTGACCACGATGTCGATTTCATCGGTGATCATCTCATCTAACTGCTGGGCAGAGATGGCTTGAATCTCTTCGGTTTTTTCGTCTGAATGCACGGTGTTCTGGCTGAGGGATGCGCCGCCGCTATGGGTTTTGCTGAGGAATATCTTAGCTTGACCAGTGTGATCGGAGACTGCTGCCTGTACTGCCTTTATGCGAGATGTAGCAAGGTTAAGCTCAATGTTTTGTTCCAGTAATTGGAATGTGCTAGCGACGGGTTCGAAGGCTATGACTTGCTGGCAGTTTGTGTTTTGAGCTGCAAGCAGGCTGAAGAGGCCTTGATTTGCGCCGATATCCAGCATGATGAAAGGCTTTTCATAGTCGACAAGATAACTGGTGAGGAATGTGCCGTAACCACCTTCGCAGCACATGCGGAATGTGGCGTCGAAGACATTGGGTGTGAGTTCAACACCATACCTCGTCAGAATGCCGGAGGAGAGGCCTAGTCGCACACCCCAGGACATTGGAATGTACTTTATGTAATAGCCAAGGAGCCCACGTAAGTGGCGGCGTTCGTTGATGTACTCTTTGCTGTGGTACTTTCCAAAGAAGGTTTTTGAGCCTGGCATTTGCCTAACCTGACTTGTTGATCTTCATTGAGACCAGCGTACATAAGTCAGGCTAGGTTTCGATTAACACAACGTCACAATTGCGGTTTGATGCGTGGTGCAGGGGCGGCTGGGTATGGATCTACGACCTCTGCAACGATCTTCTTCTCTTCACCAACACGACTGTTAGAGAACAGGGATGTGAAGTAGCTGAAAGCGCGTTCTGATTCAGAGGCTTTCTTCGGTGCTGGGGATGGTTCTTCAGATGCCAGCGCCAAAACTTTTGCAGCTTCTACATTCACAGGCGTTGCGTTTGGTGCTTCTGCTTTTGCGACGTCAGTTGTTGAGGTGCCACCAAAGAACGCTGCAATCTTTTCTTTGCGGCGTTTACTGCTTTCCATAGCGATCTGGATCTCAGCGGTTTCGCGTGCATCCCGGGTTTGCTTTTCTGCTACTGCCACCGCGATGTGCTCAGGCACTGTGTAGGCAGGGCAAGCGCCGCGTGCATTGAATTTGGTTCCGCGTGCGTCTGCCTTCGCGTTGAAGACGTATTCTTTTTCACAGACTTCAATGGATGGTGGGCGTTTGGTGACTTCAAAGTGGTCATAGCCACGCTTCAGCATGCGCCAGAATTCATAATGCTCGGAACTTGCGTTCTTGGCCATGTTGTCCGGTGTCATGCGGAATGGGAAGGCCTGAACCTGAAACTTTCTCTGACCGCCAAGGAAGCTATCGCGACCCAGAGAGTAGATATCTGCAATCTGCTCGTCCGTCATGGCGTAACACCCACGAGAAGAGCAGGCACCATGGACCATCAAGTTTGAGCCTGTGCGGTCATGAGCGCGGTCAAACTTGTTCGGGAAACCAAGGTTGAATGCGAGATAGTAAGAGGAAAACGGGTTCATCAGGCCCGGCGTGACTTCGTAGAAGCCTTCTGGTGCCTGCCGGTCGCCTTCCTTAATCTTCGGGCCGAGTTTGCCAGACCATTTGCATATCTCATAGGTTTCCAGCAAAGCATACTGGCCTGATTTGGTCTGTTTCCAGATCTCCAATTCAGACTCTTGCTTGAACAGGCGAACCATGATTGGAGACTTGAGCTCCATGTCCTTGGACTTCATTCTGTTGGAAAGGCTTTTGCTCACAGGTTGCTGGTGCTTCTCAGCGCCAAACTCTGTTCCCTGACAAGCGGCTAGCGTTAAAGCCAGCGCAAGCGCAGCAGCACGCTTTACGTTCTTGCCAGTCTCTCCCTGAAACACTCTAATCATGTGCTTGACCCACCATGCTGGGGCTAGTTTGCCCGAACCCCAATCTCGACTCGATACTAAGACTATCTGGGTTAAGGTTGATCGAATCTTACCACAGATCATTCTCTCTGAGATTGTGGGGTATTCCCCAAGATGCACTTTCCCCCGAGTTTGATTGGATCAAACAAAAAAGGCATCAGATATACTTCTGATGCCTTTTATAAAAAATTTAGTGGATACCCACAATAAATCCTAGGTTCGAATCAGCCGAGTTCACGACCTATGCGTAAGAACTTCTCGCGACGCTGCTTCTTGAGCTCGTCTGCAGACAGACCAGCCATCTTACTCAGAGCGGTTTCGATCGAGTTGCCTGCGCGATCAATTACGATCTCTTTTGCGCGGTGAGCACCGCCGATTGGCTCTTTGATGATCTCATCAATGACGCGGAAGCTGGAAAGGTCTTCTGCAGTGATCTTCATGTTGGTTGCCGCGTCTTGTGCACGGGTGCTGTCGCGCCAAAGAATGGATGCGCCTGCTTCTGGAGAGATCACGGAATAGATGGAGTGTTCCATCATTGCTACGTGGTTGGTGGTTGCAATTGCAATCGCACCGCCTGAGCCACCTTCACCAATGACGATGGAGATGTTTGGAACTCCAAGACCGAGGCACATGTCAGTTGAGCGTGCGATCGCTTCTGCCTGACCGCGCTCTTCAGCGCCGATTCCCGGGTACGCACCTGCTGTGTCCACGAAAGAGACAACAGGGATGTTGAAACGGTTTGCCAGTTCCATGATGCGGACGGCTTTACGGTAACCTTCCGGACGTGCCATGCCGAAGTTATGCTTCAGGCGGCTTTCGGTGTTGTTACCTTTTTCTTGACCAAGAATAGCGACTGATTGTCCACGAAAACGACCAAAGCCTGCGATAATGGCGCAATCCTCGGAGAATTTGCGATCACCGGCAAGAGGCGTGAAATCTGAGATCAGGGTATTGATGTAGTCCAGTGAATGCGGACGGTCTGGATGGCGAGCCACCAGAGTTTTCTGCCAAGGCGTCAAGCGAGAATAAATGTCGCTGAGTGCTTGATCTGCTTTTTCCTGAAGACGGGCAATCTCGTCTTCCACATCAACCGCTTCCCCACCTTCAGCCAGGATTTTCAATTCCTGTACTTTACCTTCAAGGTCAGCAACTGGTTTTTCGAATTCGAGGTAACTGCGCATATTGGATATTCACTCGTAACAATCAGCGGGCTTGACCCGCCGACTAAAAGGCGTTGGAGCGCGCTATAATTTTGGCGCGACACTGGCGACAGCTGGGTCATCTGTCAAGGCTTTGCATCACAAATGTGGGTGTTTGAACCCCTTCAGACAAGAAGGTTTGGGATTAAAGTGCAAATCCTATCTTGAAGCTGTTTTTTTGCGAAGTCCTGACGTTTGCGGCATATTGAGTTCTGCTGCTTCCAGGACAAGTGTACCTGTCGATGTCGGAATGGAGACCTTGTAAGGAATAAGAATACGGGTGTTTCCGATCGGTGCGAGCCATGTCTCAATGTTTGCGTTTTTGGCCAGATACTGAACAGCCTTTTTCTCTGGACGATGTCCAGCAACAGGCTCCCAGCGTGCGGAACAGACGACAACCGGACCGTTATAGCCTTTGCCTGAGACTTCACGCACTTCTTTGAACTTCATATTGATATTGAAGCGCGCCCAACCATCATAAATTGGCAGTTTGCGATTACATACTGATGGATCAAGCACTTTTGAGCGGGACGGTGCGCGTACAATCGCTGCACTTAACGGGTCCATCGCATTGAGCTTGTGCTTGCCAGTGACCTTAACGCGGGTCTTGGACGGTTTGTATTTTGGCGTGACCTGAGTTGTGCGGACATGGCCAGACCCCTGACCGAGATTGACATAGAAGTCTCGGTTGGATGCTCGAGAGGCCATGGTGTAGGTGCTTGGAAGGACTTTTGCGCCTTTCATCCACCCGGTCGCGTGTGCGCCGCCTTTGCCTGTGGAGAAGAGGGTTCCAATGCCAGCTGGCTCCATACCCACTTTTGCGGAATAGGCGTTCTCTCTGAGGATAAGCGATAAGGAGCCTTTTGCCACAGTGAAGCCTGCATAAGAAATATTGTAGACACCACCTAGGCGCTCTGTTTTCCCCAGAGCAGCTGTGGATAGTGTGCCAAATGAAAGTGCTGCGACGGCTATTACGCTCGATTTGCCAAGAAAATTGCAAACCTTAGAAACTGTTACTCGCACGATACTGTACCTCCGCAGCCGCAGACATTCGCGCCTGACAGCCTGAGAACTCAGGAAACTGAACAAAAAATTCAAACTCATTGAAATATGAAACTACCTAAACATGGTAACACGGTGGTTAAGAGATGTGAGTTTGTTCGAGTTTTGATTGAAAAATGGGCTTCGAACAGGCAAATAGGCAGCAAAGCCTTGACGAATTCTGCTGTACTAATTATAGCAAGCCAACTTTTCCGTACAGGGCCGGAGGTGGTTCCGCGTGACCGTGGTGTCCGCGACCTGCCGGTTTTAACAGAATGCGCCCAAAAATGAGGGCGCCTACAAATTAAAAAGGGTGACCCTCATGGCACGCCGCTGCGAACTTACCGGTAAAGACGTGATGACCGGCAACAACGTGTCTCACGCAAAAAACAGGAGCCGTCGTCGGTTCTTGCCAAACCTTTGTAATGTTTCCCTGATGAGTGAAACTCTCGGCGAAACTTACAAACTGCGTATCTCTGCACACGCTCTGCGTTCTGTTGAGCACCGCGGTGGTTTGGACGCATTCTTGGCGAAAGCAGTTGAAGCTGAGCTTTCTCCTAAAGCGCGTTTGCTGAAGACCGAAATCAAGCGTCGTCAGGCAGCTGCTTAATCACATCATTCTTGAAAGGGATTGAACGTGACTAAGTCGAATACTGCTCGACCACTGGCTCTTGCTATTATGGCAATGACCACAGTGGTTGTTGCTTCGAATTACCTTGTTCAATTCCCTGTTCAGGGAATGTTCGGGGCTGTTAATCTAGCAGACCTGCTTACTTGGGGTGCATTCACTTATCCAGTGGCATTCCTTGTAACTGATTTGATTAACCGACAGTTTGGTCCTGCTGCTGCACGCAAAGTCGTGTACGCTGGCTTTGCTGTTGCTGTTGCTCTATCTATCGTTTTGGCAACACCACGCATTGCAATTGCGTCAGGAAGTGCATTCCTGATTGCTCAGTTGCTGGACGTAACTGTGTTCCATCGTCTTCGTGATGGTCGTTGGTGGAAGGCGCCTGTCGTCTCTTCTACACTGGGCACCATGCTAGATACCGCGCTGTTCTTTAGCCTTGCTTTTGCTACACAGTTTGCGTTCTTGGGTTATCACGATGCGTTTGCGGTAGAAGTTGCACCATTGTTTGGTGTGTTTGCTCTGGAAGTTCCTCGTTGGGTTTCCTGGGCGATTGGTGACTTCAGCGTAAAGATCATCGTTGCGATGAGCATGCTTGTTCCATACCGCATCGCATTGGGAGTAATCGGCGCGGTACCTGCTTCGCAGCGCGGATAAGCTGTTCGTTTGAAAAGAATTTTAAAAGGCATCGGATTTGGTTCCGGTGCCTTTTTTTTGTTTTTGGGATTGAATGTCGGTGTAGCTCACAAAGACAGTCGTCGTTTACCGAGGCTTCGGTTTTGGCGCTGGGACGATCTTTGCCTCTTTGGGCGCACGAACGAATGGCTCTCTGAAAGGTTCGTTGTCTGTCAGAATGAAGCGCAGCAGCAAGGTGCGCTGCAAGAATGAGCGGTTATCATCTGACATGAGGGACAGGACTGTTTCTCCAAAAGCGTTCATATGAACGCTCAGAGCTTCCATATTATCAATCTGATAACTGAAATCAGCGGTCAGGAGCGTTTTGCCTGTATGGAGATGATCTGGTCGCAGGTTGGTGCCATCCAGCTGCCTGATGCGCATCCCAAGGCCTTCTGAGAGGTTGAATAAGCGCTCCAGGATCAAGAGATCGCCATTGGGAAGAAAGGCAGCATCCGTAACATCGTAGTTGCCTTGTTTTCCTATCCAGAATTTCCCCGGTCGCGGGCCTCCGATAATCCACGCTGGTCTGTTGTGCTTCAGAGATTTTCCGCGTTCGGCGATCGTTATGATCGCGCCGGAGAGTGGAGAATTGGGAGGGGCGACGGCAACAGATTCAAGGCTCTTGTTCTTTGCCAAACCTCGGATCTCTTTGGGGATCAGAAGGTGCTTAGCGCGTTCTTCGCCTGTTTTCAGGTTAAGCGGGTATGTCATGATCCCGCCTTTTCCTTCATGGCTGACGAAAATGCGAGGTGTGTTGGCTGAGCCGCCAATGCTCAGACCTTCTGTGTCGGCCCTGTAGGTGCGTTTGAGATTTCTGCCCTTGCTATCCAGCAGGGTTGCGGTTTCTGCGCCCAGCAGCTTGAGAGGCTTTCCTCGGCTGGTCTGGGATAGTTCGCCGCGCAGCCAGTGGCCGCGATCTGAGATAGCAATGATGTCTGAGCCACTGTTGAGCGTCAGCAAGCCGGAATAGCCGCCGAAGCGACCGTTTGAGCTGCTGAGTTCCAGGCCACCAAGAAACATGAGGGGGCCGTATTGCTCTGCTCGGGTACCAGAGAACTTGAAGCGGTTGATTTCCTTGGAGCGGACTTTCATTTGCTGAAAGCCGCTCTGCTGTGCGGTGCTCTCGCTGAAAGGCAAAGAAGCAGCGACTGCGGTTGTTACCGCTGCCGCTGCTCCTGTTAGCAAAATGCGTCGTGTTAATTTCATCGGCGTCCGTGACGTCTACCGCGATCCTGACTGCTGTTTTCATCAAACAAATCAGCAAGCTGATCAGTCATCGCGCCAGCCAGTTCTTCTGCATCTACGATTGTTACCGCACGTTTGTAGTAGCGGGTCACATCGTGGCCGATACCGATTGCGATCAACTCGACCGGAGATCTGTTTTCAATATCAGCAATCACACTGCGCAAGTGTTTCTCCAGATAGTTGCCTGGGTTCACTGAAAGTGTGCAGTCATCCACTGGTGCGCCATCGGAGATCATCATGAGGATGCGACGACGTTCCGGACGTGCAAGCAAACGCTTGTGTGCCCAGTCTAAAGCCTCTCCGTCGATGTTTTCCTTAAGCAGGCCTTCTCGCATCATCAGGCCGAGATTGCGTTTGGCGCGGCGCCAAGGGGCATCTGCGGATTTGTAGATGATGTGGCGTAGATCGTTCAGGCGTCCCGGATTAGACGGTTTGCCATCCTTGAGCCAAGCTTCACGAGATTGGCCGCCTTTCCACGCTTTGGTGGTAAATCCGAGGATCTCCACCTTTACGCCGCAACGCTCAAGTGTACGTGCCAGAATGTCGGCACATGTGGCTGCTACGGTGATCGGACGACCGCGCATGGAGCCAGAATTGTCGATCACCAGAGTGACTACGGTATCGCGGAACTCGGTGTCGTTTTCCCATTTGAACGCAAGCGGCTGCAGTGGGTCTATGACCACTCGATGGAGGCGGGCACTATCGATGATGCCTTCTTCCAGATCGAAGTCCCATGACCGGCTTTGCTGCGCCATCAGCTTACGCTGCAGGCGGTTGGCTAGTCGGGACACCGCACCAGACAGAGAGGCCAGCTGCTTATCGAGGAAGCCGCGGAGACGATCCAGCTCTTCCTGATCGCAGAGATCTTCTGCTGCAATGATCTCGTCGAAAGCCTGTGTGAAGATGTGATAGGCATCAGCAGACGGCTGATTGCTGAAGGGATGGTCCCGGCGTTCCTGTTCGCCCGGCTCTTCAGCCTGATCGGACATATCCTCTTCGGACATATCCTGCATCTCGCTGTCGACGCCTTCGGTTTCGCCGCTTTCCTGCTCTTCGCCGGAAAGCTCCATCTCTTCAGGCGCGCCCTCTTGTTCACCCTGATCTTCCTGCATGTCACCAGAGTTATCGGAGCGATCATCCTGGTCCTGCTGGCTTTCGTCGTTGTTCTCGTCGTCGTCCTCTGGTTCTTCTCCCAGCTCATCAGCCATATCAAGTGAGGTGAGAAGATCACGCATCTGCTTGGCGAACGCGATCTGGTCATCCATGCGGGTGACGAGTTTGTTCAGATCATGATCAGCTTTTTCTTCAACGAAAGGTCTCCAGAGATCCACCATGCGCTGTGCGCTTTTGGGGATCTCGCGGCCCGTCAGACGTTCGCGTACCAACAAAGCGATGGCATCCTGCATCGGAGCTTCGTCTTTGGTGGTGACTTCTGCGAAGTTGGCTTTGAAGTAACGATCCTCAAGCATGGCGTCGATGTTGTCGCCAGCGCCCGGCATACGGACAGCGCCAAGGGCTTCAACGCGGGCTTGTTCGACCGAGTTGAAGATAGCGCGTGCGTTTTCGCCTTGAGGAATGTGCTTGGTGTGAACAGCTGGATCATGACAAGCAAGGCGCAGAGCCATGGAGTCGCCCAAACCGCGAGTAACGGCGACTTCTTCCTTTGTCATCGTGCGGGAAGGTTCCGGCAGACGGATGCGTCCGCTGGTCATTCCCGGTTTATCCGGTGAAAAAACAACCTCCAGCTCAGGCTCGCCTGCGATGGCTCTAACTGTAGAGCCCATCGCTTGCTTGAATGGCTGGCTGGCAGGTTTGTTCTTGGCTGAGGAGTTGCTGGTACCTGCCATGTAACTCCCCTTAACTCATGACGATGTTTGCCGCTGATTCAGGAAGGTCTTCCCCGAAACAACGCTGGTAGAACTCAGAAACCAGCGCTTGCTCGGTATCGTCACACTTGTTCAGGAAGGTCAGTCGGAATGAGAAACCGATATCGCCAAAGATTTCAGCGTTTTCTGACCATGTGATCACTGTACGTGGGCTCATCACAGTGGAGAGCTCGCCGTTCATGAAGGCGCTACGGGTCATGTCTGCAACACGAACCATCTTGGAAACGATAGAGCGACCTTCTGCACCACTGTAGTGTGGAGACTTCGCCAGAACGATCTCGACCTCATTGTCGTGAGGCAGATAGTTCAGCGTGGTGACGATAGACCAGCGGTCCATCTGGCCCTGGTTGATCTGCTGCGTACCATGGTAGAGGCCGGATGTATCACCAAGACCGACGGTGTTCGCGGTTGCGAACAGGCGGAATGCCGGGTGTGGATTGATCACGCGGTTCTGATCGAGGAGGGTCAGGCGCCCGGAAACCTCAAGAACACGCTGGATCACGAACATCACGTCTGGACGGCCTGCGTCGTACTCATCGAAGACAAGCGCGACATTGTTTTGAAGGGCCCAAGGAAGGATGCCGTCCTTGAACTCGGTGACGGTGTGGCCGTCTTTCACAACAATTGCGTCTTTACCAACAAGATCGATACGAGAGATGTGGCTGTCGAGGTTTACGCGCACACAAGGCCAGTTCAGGCGGGCTGCGACTTGCTCGATGTGAGTTGACTTACCTGTTCCGTGGTAGCCGGAGACCATCACACGACGGTTTTTTGCAAAACCTGCCAGGATTGCGAGAGTTGTTGCGCGATCAAACAGATAGTCTGGATCGATATCAGGAACATGTTCGTTTGCTTCAGCGAAGGCTTGCACTTCCATGTCGCTGTCGATGCCAAATACTTCACGTACAGAAATTGTTTCGGTCGGCAGGGTTTGAGCGGTTTGCATCGTATCTATCATTTTTCCTCCGCGGCCCCACGTCGAAATCGGGGTAATGAAAATCTAAAAAATTCTAAGAGATCCGGGAACTGGTCAAACGTATGACCTAGCAATAACCGGATTTCTTGAGCACGTTGTAGGCCTGAATAATCTCGCGCAAGCGGTCTTCCGAAGAGCGGTCGCCACCATTGGCATCAGGGTGATGAATCTTTACCAGCTCTTTATAGCGAGTTTTTATCTCGGCGCCACGGGCGGTTACCCGAAGGTTCAATGTTTCAAATGACCTTTTCTCAAGTGCCAGCACCTTACGTTGCGGTTCCTGAGGTTGGCTACGTGCTCCGGTGGCGCCAGCGAAGATGTTGTGCGGGTCGTTGACGTCTTCGCCACCGATGTTTGTACGGCTTCCATCGCGGGCATTCGCGGCGTCTGCCTGCGAGTTTACGCCCATTTTCCAGGTGGGGCGATGTCCTGTCATGCTATCGCGCTGGTAGCTGCGAACACTGTCATCGTCCATGCCGGAAAAATAATTATACGATTTGTTGTAGGCCTTTACGTGGTCTACGCAAAAATGAAAGTACTGGCCTTCCCGATCGCGACCTTTCGGTGCTTTATGGGTGCCGGGCTGGTCGCAACCGTCCCATTCGCACTTTGGGCCTTTTGAGCTTGTTGTGCGTTCTTTGCCGGGTTTTACGCGAATGCTGTCGAAAATGGAGGATGCTTGCTTCATTTTTCGGTTTTCAGTTGCCTTGCGATTGGGTTAGCACCTGCCATAAAGCAGGTAGCCGACATAAATAGAAAAAAGTGACCCTGTTAGGCAAGGCCTTGACGACGGTTTCCTACGTGAGAGATATAGAAAACATGAGCACAAGAGACATCATGATCACTAAATTGGAAGCTGCGTTTAAGCCGCAGCTTCTTGAAGTCACCGACGAATCCGAGAGTCACCGCGGTCACGGCGGCTGGCGCGAGGGTGGACAAACCCACTTCCGGATCAAGATCATATCCACAGCCTTTGAGGGTATGTCCCGCGTCGCTATGCATCGTGCAGTAAACGAATGCGTGGCTGAAGAGATCGCCGGAGGCATTCACGCGCTTGCCATTGAAGCCAAATCTCACACGTAATTGGTTCTTACAGTAATTGGTACATTGGCACAGCTAAATCAATGCGGCAAATGGCTAGTACGTTGCAGGTGCTCGTGTTTTACCCGTTTGCGTTGTTATGTGCGTTGATTTGAGCGTTTTACGATAAATTTGCGTTCTTTAAGGGACTGCAGAAAAGGAAATGGGCCCGGCTGGGCCCATTTTTATTTGCTGGCTTTTTTCGCATCCTGAAGCGGGCTGAGCGCCATCATGCGCAAACGCGTGATGCGGTTCTTTTCCCGGCTCAGGACTGTGAAGCGGAATCCGTGGAAGGTGAAGATCTGACGTTCCTCGGGGATCATTTTTGCTTCGTGAATAACGAGACCGGCGATGGTTGTCGCTTCGTCGTCTGGCAGGTTCCAATCAGTCGCTCTGTTGAGGTCGCGAATCGGAACTGAGCCTTCGACGATCACGGAACCGTCTGCCTGTGGTTTGAGGCCGGGCAGTTCGATGTCGTGTTCGTCTGCGATCTCACCGACGATCTCTTCCAGGATGTCCTCCAGCGTGACGAGGCCCATCACTTCGCCGTACTCGTCTACCACGAGAGCGAAGTGGGTTTTGCGCTTCAGGAAGGCGTTGAGCTGGTTCTGAAGGCTGGTGGTGTCCGGTACGAACCAAAGCGGGCTCATGACCTTATCCAGCTCGAACTTCTCCATATCGCCTTTGAGATTTGCGATTGCGCGCAGAACATCCTTGGCGTGGAGCAGGCCGACCATATTGTCGGGATCATCACGCCATAGCGGAATACGGGTGAACGGGCTGGCCAACACTTCTTCCACCAGCTCTTCCGGTGGCAGGTCGGCATTGAGTGCGAACAGCTTGGTGCGATGAACCATCACGTCCGACACTTCTAGCTCAACCAGATCCAGCAGGCCGCCAATACGGTCTTTATCCGCTTTGATCAGACCGCCTTCTTTATGCTGAAGGTCCAGTGTGCCGCGCAGCTCTTCGTGTGCTGACAGGACGGCTGTGGAATCATCAATGCGAATGCCGAAGATGCGCAGGACGAGGCGTACAATTACCTCGATGGCGGCAACGATCGGTCCAAAGACAATCACCAGCACGCGAACAACAGGTGCAACGCTGAGTGCGAATTTTTCTGCGTTTGCGATCGCCCATGTTTTTGGCAGCACTTCAGAGAAGATCAGGACCAGAAGAGTCATGACCAGCGTTGCGTAGGCGACGCCTGCGTCTCCGAAGAGCTTCAGGAACAGGGATGTTGCGAGTGCAGAGGCCAGAATGTTGACAAGGTTATTGCCGAGCAGCAGTGCGCCGATGAGGCGCTCTCTGAACTCGATCAGTCTTGCAACAATAAGCGCTCTTTTATTACCGGATTTGACCAGCGCATGCATACGGGCGCGTGATGCTGCTGTCAGGGCAGTCTCCGACCCGGAAAAAAAGCCCGAAAGAACGAGCAAAATTACAATAGCGACAACGGAAGCCCAGAAAGCGTAGTCCGTCATTTGCCGAGTTTCTCCTCAAGAAACGCGCGGAGGGGTTCCGCGCTTACAGTTTTATCGACATAGGAAGTGCCGATGCCTTTTGTAAGGATAAAAGTGAGCTGACCACGACTTACTTTTTTGTCCTGTGCAATCAAGTCCATAAAAGTGTCGATTGGTGGCAGCTGGCCGGGGATCTGATCAATACGAGTTGGCAGGCCGACGGCTTCCAAATGCGTGATGACACGTTTGGTGTCTTCCGCCGGGCACAGGCCAAGCTGCTCAGAAAATTCATGGGCCAATACCATGCCGATGGAAACGCCTTCTCCGTGCACCAGTCGTTCAGTCTCATAGGCAACAGCACCTTCCAGCGAATGACCGAAGGTGTGACCGAGATTGAGCAGTGCGCGGTTGCCGGATTCCAGCTCGTCTGCAGCAACAACAGCTGCTTTGGCGCGACAGGAATGGGCGACTGCGTGTTCTCGTTCAGGCCCGCCAGCGAAGATACCTTCCCAATTGGCTTCCAGCCATTCGAAGAAGTCCGGATCATTGATCAAGCCGTATTTGGCAACTTCTGCATAGCCAGCGCGGAAATCACGCGGGCTGAGCGTATCCAGAACGGATGTATCTGCCAGTACCAAGGCAGGCTGATGGAACACACCGAGCAGGTTTTTGCCATGGCGGGAGTTGATGCCGGTTTTGCCGCCGACAGAACTGTCGACCTGAGCGAGCAGGGTGGTCGGGATCTGAACGAACTTCATGCCACGGCGAACGACACCAGAAACGAAACCGGAGAGATCACCAACAACGCCGCCACCTAAGGCAACAACAGCATCGCCGCGCTCAAGGCGCAGGGCGAGGATATCATCGCAGAGGCGCTCGAAGATCTCAAAACGTTTGGTTTTTTCGCCTGCTGGCACGACAAGTGTGCTGAACTCAACACCTGCGGACTGGAAGCTTTCTTCCAGTGCCTTTAAGTGGAGTTTCTTGACGGTCTCATCTGTGATGATGACTGTTTTGGCACCTGGGAGACGGGTGGAGACTTCTTCTCCAGCGCGTTTGATCAGGTTGCGGCCAATGAGGATTGGATAGCTACGGTCGCCCAGATCGACATTGACGAGCGTGGCGTTATTTTCTTCTGTCACTTTCCAACCTCGTTATTTTCAGATGCCTCATCAGAGAGAGGCGGTAGTCCTTTTTCCAGAGCGATCAGGATTTCTTCCATAACTGCTTCATGGGTCACATCACGCGACCAGATTGCCATGTCCGCTTCTTCATAGATCGGATAGCGCTCATCCATCAGCTTTTGCATGGTTGCCTCAGGATCCGCAGTTTGCAGCAATGGCCGGGTAGGGCGCTTGCGCACGCGGGTCATGATGACAGACAGCTCAGCCTTCATCCAGATGGAGATGCCCTTTTCCTTGATGCGGGAGCGTGTCTCTTCATTGATGAAGGCACCGCCACCTGTTGCGAGGACTTGTGGTCCTTCGTCTAACAGGCGTGCAATGACACGCTTTTCACCTTGCCGGAAATAGCTTTCACCGTGTTCAGCGAATATCTCTGAGATAGAACGATCAGCTGCTTTTTCAATCTCTGAGTCTGCATCAATAAAATTGAGAGCGAGATATTGAGCCAAACGGCGACCTACTGTGGATTTGCCACAGCCCATAATGCCAACAAGTACAATTGGCTTAGTGCCGAGGCGCTTCAAAATATCTTGCTGTCGTTGACGTTTTTTGTCTGACTTTGTGTCGTTTGCAGTCACGCCACGCCCTCGCCGATTCATCTACTCTTACTTACGCTTTGACATTATCACACCTTGTCCTGTCAAGGTTCTAGACCAAGAGTGTTTGCCAGCATTTAACTGCTAATTTTCTACAGAAACCGTAGGTGCCCCTTCACAGGCCTGGAGGATATCGCAAAATACGCGGTACACTGGGTGCCTTCGGGTTGAACCTTCACAGTGAAACGGTCTATTTTTGATTGTGAAGTATACTGCTACACCCCACCATCTGCGGGTGATCTAGGGGTATCCAGATTTATACGGGAGCATCCGGTTCTGCCATGCCAACATTGATGCGATTGCTGTCTATCATAGGTTTGATCGTTACTGGCGCTGTGCTGAGCATGTATCTGCTTGTCAGCTACGTTGAGCCGGAGCCACGTGAAATTATCGTCGAAATCCAAAAGGAAGGCTTCGAATAGGCTTTTTATGCGTCGAACTCTTGAGACTGAACGCTTTTTTGAAATGTTAAGCGTTGAGCGCGTCAGTGCGTTCAATACGTTGGAAAGCTACCGAACTGACCTGGAAGATTTTGATAGTTTCCTGAGTACGCAAGGTGTGGACCTGCTTGCTGTGCAGGTCACGGATGTCCGTGCCTATCTCTCTGACCTTACTGACCGCGGGTTTGCGGCCTCCTCTCAGGCGCGGCGACTTTCGGCTCTTCGGCAGTTCTACCAGTTCTGTTATGCCGAGGATATTCGCGATGATGATCCAACCCGAACCGTCGCTTCTCCGCGTAAAGCCTCAACTCTTCCCGGTGTGTTGAGTGAGGAAGAGGTGGATCGGCTGATCGGCAAGGCAGAACAGTTGGCTACTATCACGCATGATAGTGATGCAAAGCAGATCAGAGCTGCACGTGTCTACACATTGCTGGAAGTGCTTTATGCGACGGGTCTGCGTGTTTCCGAGCTTGTTTCTCTGCCAGTGTCAGCGGCTATTCGTGACAGCCGTCTTATCACCGTGAAAGGAAAGGGCGGTAAGGAGCGAGCTGTTCCACTGTCTCCCCGTTCACAGAAGGCCATGGTTGAGTATGTGCGGCTGCGTGCATCTTTAGGGGCTTATGCGGACAGTGTTTGGCTGTTTCCCTCTCACGGCGAGAGCGGGCACTTTACGCGTCAGGCGTTTGGGCGAGACTTGAAGGCACTTGCGTTGGAAGCGGATATTGACCGCAACAAGGTTTCTCCGCACGTGCTCCGCCACGCCTTTGCTTCGCACCTGTTGCAGAATGGCGCTGACCTGCGCGTGGTGCAGCAGCTGCTTGGGCATGCGGATATCTCAACAACACAGATTTATACCCATGTGCTGGAAGAGCGCCTGCAGAAGCTGGTGGAAGACCATCACCCGCTGGCGTGAGGGCACAAACAACTCAAGACGCACGTGTAGCGTTGGATGAAAGCGCTTAAATTTGGGGGAAGAGAAGAGTGGTGCCCCCGGCCAGACTCGAACTGGCACTTCCGAAGAAACCGGATTTTGAATCCGGCGCGTCTACCAGTTCCGCCACGGGGGCAACGGTTGGTAAGGGCGGAATATATCGAGATGGGGTGCGACGTCAATATTTTGATTCAGCTAACCACAGCATTTGTCAGCCTATACTTATATATATTTACGGGGGATAAGGGGGGTGAGGTCATATTTCCGGCCATAATCCTGTGATTGCTGCTGATGATTGAGGTAGGACTCCAGCGTGGGGCTGTTATTGAATGTTACCGCATTGCGAAATGAACCATATTCTTCGCTTGAATGAATGATTGTTTGGAGCATCGCTGACTTATGTTGCGTCGCCTTTATGACTGGACACTTTCCCTTGCTGCGGGACCACGTGCACCCCATGCGCTGAGCGCTGTCGCCTTTGTGGAAAGCTCTGTCTTTCCGCTTCCGCCTGACCTGCTTCTCATCCCGATGTGTGTGAGCAAACGTCAGCGAGCCTGGTTTTATGCTGCGCTGTGTACTGTAGCTTCTGTTCTGGGTGGTTTGCTGGGGTATCTCATTGGTGCCGTCTTGTTTGAGGAAGTGGCGAAACCGATCCTCGCGTTTTACGGTTACATGGATAAGTTTGACCAGTTTAAGCAAATCTTTGAGGACTGGGGCTGGTGGTTTGTGTTTATCGCTGGTTTGACGCCATTTCCGTACAAAGTAATAACTATTGCGAGTGGTGTTTTTGCTCTGAATCTCCCAGTATTCATTGCGGCGAGCATCGTCTCTCGTGGAATTCGGTTTTTTGCGGTTGCAGGGCTTTTGTACCTGTTTGGACCAGCAATTCGGGATTTCATCGAAAAGCGGCTGGGGCTGGTGTTCACTGTGTTTGTGGTGCTGCTGGTTGGTGGTTTCGCTCTGATCAAGTTTCTTTAAAGCGGCTGTCGTTTCTTTGAGAATGGGACAGTTGCTTTAATCTGTTTTGTGGCGCGTGTTCTTTGGAGTGCTGGTTTGGAGCCTCGGGAATGCGCAGGAGAGGTTAACTGGAAATGCTAGGACGCTTTTTTGCGCTGCTTCTGAAAGATCCGCTCACCTCTGGTGCTGCGCTGGTGACACTGGGTAGTGCCACAGCGTTGGCAACCGCGTGGGGTTTTGAGCTTATTGGTGGTTTTAAGCCATGCCCGCTGTGTCTCATTCAGCGTAATCCGTACTACGCTGGTCTGGTGCTGGGTATTCTGGCGCTGATCTTTACCCGGACCGAGAAGCTGCGCTGGGTTTCTGTGCTGGCGCTGCTGGGTGCGGCTGGTGGTTTTCTGTATGGCGGCGGTGTTGGTATTTATCAGGCTGGCGCAGAGTGGGAACTCTGGCTTGGCCCTAATGATTGCGCCGCTGGTGGCAGCATGGAGCTGGGATCTGCTTCCAACATGCTGCAGAGCCTTGCGACCACTAAGGTTGTGAGCTGCTCAGTTGCGCAGTTCCGCATCTTTGGTCTTTCGTTTGCCGGATTGAATGCGATTTATGCGAGTGTGATGGTGTTTATTACGTTGTGCGGTCTGGTACTTCCTCGTAAGAGCTGAGGTTCCAGCGCTTTGTTTTGATATGAAAAAAGCCCGGGGTTCTACGCAGCTCCGGGCTTTTTTGTGTCAGTTACAAAGAGAGGGGTTTAGCCTTCTTCTTTGTTGTAGCGCTCGATGCTTTCTACGATCAGACGCTTTGCTTCGTCCGCACCGTGAATGCCGGTGATCTTCACCCATTTGTTTGGCTCAAGATCTTTGTAGTGCTCGAAGAAGTGCTCAATCTGCTTGATGGTGATTTCAGGCAGGTCTTCGATGTTGTGTACGGATTCGTAACGACGGGTCAGCTTGCTGCTTGGGACAGCGATGATTTTCTCATCCTGACCGGACTCGTCTTCCATGACCAGAACGCCGATCGGACGGCAGCTCATGACGGCGCCTGGAACGATTGGGCGCTGGTTCACAACAACTACGTCGATTGGGTCGCCATCACCGCACAGGGTGTGTGGAACGAAGCCGTAGTTGCCTGGGTAACGCATAGGGGTGTAGAGGAAGCGATCGACGTACATTGCGCCGGATTCTTTTTCCATCTCGTATTTGATCGGCTCACCGCCAACTGGAACTTCAATAATGACATTGACGTCCTCAGGTGGGTTCTTACCGACAGGAATACGATCGATACGCATTTATGTATACTCCAATTTCATTTGCTGCCTGTATTACAGGGGCATCGGCCTGTTGCAAGATATATTTCGCAGTCGAGCTTGCGTATTTCGTTCAAGTAATTCCTGTCGGATAACTCTGGGATAAGTGGGTGCTTAATGTTGAAGAATTTTCAGTTCCTCATTGTTGCCATGACCGGAATTTTTGTTTGCACCACCGCTTTGGCCGAGAGTGTTTATTCCACGCTGGATTTAAACGAGACATGCGAGCTTCAAGACACCCCCGAAAATGCAGTGGGCTCTGCTGTGTGGATGTGTCAGGGATATAACGGTATCCCCGTTTACGTGGCTGAGGGTGATTTGCGGTTCTTCGTCAGTTATGGCGAGCAGGCGCGAGATGAACCTGCGGCGACGCAAGGCCTGAGTCCGTGGAACCGGCTTGGCTCCACCATTGAGTGGGTGCTGGAAGGTGGTGAGCCTGTGGCAACGATTTTGCGGTGGCATACGGACATTCCGGTGGATGTTGCGGGGGATGATAAAGCGGACGCGGACGGTTTCTATCGTGGGCAGGTGCTGGTGATCACTCAGCTGGGGCAGGGTAAGACTTGTCACGTCGGTTACGTGGATGCCCGTGCGACCAAGAATGCCAATAAGCTGGCGCGGGATGCTGCGGGGCTTTTGGCCGGAATATGGGATTGTACCAGTCAGCCGAAACTACTTGGGGGTGGTGGCCTGTCCCTTGGTCTCACTGATTAAGAGCCAGCGGTTTATCGCAGCGATAAGTTGTAGGGGGAAGCGGTTCGGTTCTCCTTCAGCACTGTGACGAGTGGGTCAACGGGGGGTAGGGGTGAGAGTCTTCACCACAGCTCCACAGAACCGAACCTGCTTGGGCAACAACGATAATTTGGCTGGCATTCGTGGCTCCTCAATGACCCAATTGGGGCGAAATAGAGAAACTACTGTGACAATTTTAGCGTGTACTCTGAATTCTCACGGGGTCCTTTGCCGGGCAACAAAAGGAGGTTCCCTTGCGTTCTTTCAGGCTTTGCCGCAGGATGGGCGGATTATGTGGTAAAATGGGGTTGCCGATGGCTTAGCATGCGTCGCGGATTTTCAGTTTCACGCTGCGTGCTCAATCAGATTGCCTCGGCGCATTCGCGATGCGAGAGCCGATATTCTGCTTTCTCCGGGATGCCCAACCACAGGATCTGAACGCAGGAGGCCTTCATGAGTGAAGGGGATGATATTGCAATAGTGTCCGGGAGCGTTCGCTCTCTTGATGGTGGCGCCAACAGCGCAGCCGTTCAACAAAAACCGAACCTCCCGAAACCGATAGTTGCTTTTCATCGAACGGAACTCGATCAGATCCTCAGGCTGTACGGACGCATGGTTGCCAGCGGCGAGTGGCGTGATTACGCCATCGGCCATGGCACAGATAAAGCGATCTTCGCCATTTTCCGCCGTGCCAGCGAAATGCCGCTCTACCGTATTGAAAAAGACCCCAAGCTTGCCCGCAAACAAGGTGCCTACTGCGTTGTTGGCACCGGCGGCATGATCCTCAAACGCGGCCACGACCTAGCCAACGTGCTGAAGGTGCTTGAAAAGAAGAAGCACTTGCGCGTGGTGGAGTGAGTTGGCGGACGGTTGGTCCGCTACCGGATAGCTCTGGTGAGCATCTGATGATTTTCAGAATGATGCTTTGCTGAATTGAAGCGCGAAAGGCGTGAAGCGATGGGGTGGTCTCGAATTGCGTTGCTTCTCCTTGTTCTCGTGGATGTGATGGGGCAAGGGCTGATTTTTCCGATCGTCAATAGCCTTGTGATGGTACCCGGCAGCACCTTTGTTCCCCTTGGCGACTCCCTTGCAATCCGGGAGATCGATTTCAGCCTTTTGACCGGAGCGTTCTACATCAGCTGGTTTTTTGGTGGTGCCTATATCTCCAAGCTTTCGGATTATATCGGGCGTAAGAAAGCCATCCTTATTTGCCTGTTTGGTGCCTTGTTCGGATATGGGCTGGCAGTTGTTGCGCTGCTTTGGTCAAACCTGGCTTTGCTGGTGCTCGCGCGTGCAATTACCGGGTTCGCTGCAGGCAATCAGCCAATCGCACAAGCTGCTCTTGTTGATCTCAGCTGTACGGGCGCAGAAAGAAACCGGAATATGGGGTATGTGACAGCAGCCATTGCCATTGGCTTGATTATCGGGCCGCTATTTGCGGGAGTGCTCAGTGATCCCTCCATCATGGGCAGTTATGCTTCGCTTGAACTGCCTTTTTATGCAGCGCTGGTGCTGATCCTGATCAACATTGTTCTGATCATTGTTTTCTTTGAGGAAACAAACCAGACACGCCGCAAGATAGATTTTGGCCTGTCAGAGGTCTTTCTCGTTCTTTGGCGGGCACATTCAAGGCCTACAATTTTGAAGCTGTGTGCTGTTTTCCTCTTTATAGAGGTCGGGCTGAGCGCCTTTTATATTTATCTCAATAACTACATGGTGTTGCGCTTTGGGTTCGATACGCTTCAAAACAGCATTCTCCTGATCATTTTTGGATCGGTTCTGGCTCTTGTAAGTGCGCTTCTGGTGGGGCCAATATCCCAACGATTTTCTAAGGTGGCGACGATTGCTGTGAGTGTGACTGTGATGGGAGTTGGGCTCCTGGCCTTTACTGTGAATGATGTGGCCTGGCTCTCCTATCTCCTGACAGTGCCAATCGTAGCGGCCTTTGCGCTTACCCTGCCTCTCATGTTTTCCTTGTTCTCTGCTGCTGTTGATGAGAGCGAACAAGGCTGGATCATGGGGATCACCATATCGAGCTCGACGGGAGGTCAGTTCCTGCTTGCTATTGCTGGTGCCTCTTTAATGACCGCTAACATTCATGGCGTGTTTATCGCGGGCATCGCCTGCTTTGCCATTGCGCTGGGGCTTATTTTCGTTCTGTGGCGCCAACCGGATATTCGAGCTTTGGATTAGGGACAGACGTTGGAATGGATTGAGAGGGAGGCGAGGACTGTGATGAGGATGGGGGAGACGGGCAGTCTGAGAAACTGCCCGTCGTGGATTGAGTTCGTCTCTTAAGAGACTTGCTCCAGGGCTTCTGAAAAGGCCTGCCAAAGTTCCTCTACCGGCTCGCATCCCACGGACAAACGGATAAAGGCGGGATCTACTGCATCTCCCCAGCGGGCGCGGCGCTCTGCTGAGCTGTGAACGCCGCCAAATGAGGTGGCAGGGCGCAAGAGGGAGCATGAGTTGATAAACTGTTCAGCCTGAGCTTCTGTTTCAAGCGTGAGGGAGATCAAGAACCCAAACCGTGTTTGTTGTGCTTTGGCCAACGCGTGGGCTGGGTCCGTTTCCAAACCAGGGAAACGAATAGACTTTACGGCTGGATGATTTGCAAGACGCTCTGCGAGCAGGGCTGCAGACGTACACATTCGATCATAGCGCACATCCAGCGTTTCGAGGCCTCGATGCAACAGCCATGCTTCTTGCGGGCCGGGGATGCAGCCGGAAAACTTTCGCCACTCTTCAACAGCCTTTAGGATCTCAGCGTTTCGGCTGGCGACATGACCCATCAGGGCGTCGGAATGGCCTGCCATGGATTTGGTATCTGAGGAGACGACAAGGTCTACACCAAAATCTAATGGTCGCTGACCAAGTGGTGTTAGGGTTGTGTTGTCGCAAATTGTGATGCCACCTGCGGCGCGTACAGCAGACGCAATTGCTGTTAGATCCAGCAGGTCGAGGCCCGGATTTGAAGGCGTTTCCAGAAATACAACGTTAAAGCCATCAAAGCCGCCGGTGGTGAACTCGGCAGTGTCCCGCTCAACGACTTCAACGCCGAACTTAGCCAGAAACTGGCTGGAGAGGATGCGGGTTACATAATACCCATCTGCCGGGACGAGTAGCCGATCTCCTGCTTTGAGCGTTGCGAAGAGGGCTGCTGAAATTGCCGCCATTCCAGAAGGAAAACATAGGCAAGGTGCTGCTTCGAGATGAGCGAGCGCATGTTCAAGCTGGGTCCATGTTGGGTTGCTGACACGACCATAATTTGGGAAGTCCTCCGGTAATCCTGGAAGATGGTACATTGAGCTTTGCACCAAAGGTAACGCAATCGGTTCACCCTTAGACAGGTTCTGACCACGTAGATGCAGGAACTCGCCCATGTTTGGTGAAGTGCGTTGTGTCATGCGGAATCTCCCATTGGATCGTATCAGCGCGCGTTCCGCACTGAGATGTTGTTTATGCTGGCCTTTATGAGGGGGGCTCAACGGTCATTACAGTGATGGTAATGTACGCGTAACGGAGATGTCTATCTTCCTATCAAATAGGAGAAAGTATCCCTTTGATGAGCAGCGTATTTTCAGCTTAACACATTACTTTTTGCATTAGAGGGCTCGCTTAAACACGAGGTGCTGAACGTTATGCCAAAGCGTTCTGCAGCCGTGTTGTAGCGATGAGTTTTGGCAGACGCCAAATGATTGGGAGGGAGATGAGGACTGCGATGAGGATGTAGTAGACGGGGGCGTAGTCCTTGCCGGTCTGGGTTACCAGATATGTGGCGACGATTGGGGTAGTGCCACCGAAGAGGGCCATGCTTAGATTGTATCCGAGCGCGACAACGCTGCAGCGCAGGTGGTCTGGCGCCATTAAGGTGAGGGCTGTGATGGAGAGTGCCCACCCGACTGTGCTTGTTAAGGTGAGACCGAACTGCCCAAGAAAAACGGATGTGATGTCCTCCTGAAGCATAAGCCACCAGCAAGGGCCTGCGAGGATGAAGGTTGCCAATGCCCCAGCGAGAAAAGCTGGCCGTAACCCAAAACGGTCCGCAGCTAGTCCGCAAACCGGAATAAACAGAGCCATAACAATCAGGTTGAGTGTTGTGACATTGAGAGCCGTGGATGCGCCAAAGCCTGGCTCCGCGCTTAAATATGAGACCGCATAGACGTAAATTACAAAGTAGATCACAGCGGTTGGAATGAGCAGCAAAATCATTTGCCCGATCAAACCAGAATGATCCCTCAGGCTTTGCCAAACAGGTGATGAGTTATCTGCTGGGTCTTCGTCCAGCACTGTATCGGTGATGTTTCGCCTGATGACTGCGCTGAAAATTGCGACCAGCGTGCCGAAACCAAAAGCCAGACGCCATCCCCAATCCGCCATCTGTTCGGCAGAAAGAAGGAGGCTGATGCCGGCTGGAACAGCCGAGCCGACGAGGCAGCCGGATATCATGGCACATGCAATCCATGCTCCTGTTAATGCCCGGCGTTCCGGCTCTGCTTGTTCCACCAGAAGGACACCGGAGGCGGTGTATTCTCCGGCCACGGCAATGCCCTGAACAATCCTCACCAAGACCAGAAGTATGGCTGCGGCGATCCCAATTTGATCATATGTGGGTAGCACGGCAATCGCGAGAGAGCCTCCGCCCATCAACAGGACGGAGATCATCATGGCCGTTTTCCGGCCCACACGGTCTCCAATATGGCCAAAGATTACACTGCCGATTGGGCGCGCTGCATATCCGACAGCCAGCACGGCGAATGCAGAAAGCAGTGAAGCTACTCTGTTTTCTAGCGGGAAAAACTGGGTGGCAATTGTCGCCGTGAGAAAGCTGTAAACGGTGAAGTCATACCATTCCAGAACGTTTCCACTCGTTGCAGCGATGATTGAACGTGGTGTTAGCCTCGTTTGCGATCTGGACATTCAGCCACCCTTTGTTCCGAGAGCTCGAGGCCTTGAAGTGCGAGCACGTGACAGAGCAATGTTTAGCAGCATTCCCTTACGGAAAAGGTATCGTGGGTGGTTGTCTGCCTTACTTCGCCAGCATGGGGTAGGTGAAGAAGAGGATGTGGGTGAGGTTGACGAGGAAGTGGACGCCTATGGCGGCTTCTACACGACCTGATTTCCAGAAGGTGGCGCCGTAGAACAGCCCCGCGACGAAGGCAAAGGCTGCGTAAGGCAGGCCGCCATCCAGATGGTAGTAGGCGAAGTGGAGTGAGGAGATCACGAGTGCCGCGGTGCCTGCCCAAAAGCTGCGCCCGAGCTTTTCCATCAGCTGGCCCATGATGAACTGGCGAAAGAAAACCTCTTCTGCCACGCAGGTGAACAGCAGGTTCGCGAAGATCCAGATTGGTAAGAAGGGCACCAGTTTCGGGTCGAACACCACTAGCCCTGCGGCGTAGGTTGCGCCGATCAGTACTGCCGCTGCTGGGAAGAAGAACAGCAGTGTTATAAGCAGGCTGCGGAGCCAGTCTTTGGCTGTGCGGATGCGGGGTGCTGCAAAGAGAAACAGCAGGAAGCCCAAAGCTGCCTTATCGAAATTGAGGTAAAGCGAGTATGGCACAGCATCCGGGCTGGTTTTTGCACCAGACAGGACCTGAAGATTGTGAAAGCCGGGAGCTTCATGCGTCATCACCAGATGCCCTGCCAGCAACAGCAGACCAACCATCACGTAATAAAGCCAGACAGGGTGCTTTTGCTGGAAGAGGACCGCACAGACCACAGCCCAGCTGAGAACGAGCAGGAGCCCGGTTGCATTCAATACGCCTGCGGTGACTGCAAGGACCAGTGAGAGAGCGAATAAGGTGAGCGGCACCCATCGCTGTGTGATGAGCGGGACGCTTGCAATAGCTAACCCGAGACTAAGATAGGCACTCAATGACAGCGGCATGATGAAACTTTGTGGGTGTCGCAATGGGCGGAAAAATGAACTCTCTGAAACTGTGAGGTAAAGCTGCCGCTAAGTCAAATGTGCAATGGTTGGGTTGCGTGGAAGGAAGCATCACCCAGCCTGAACTAAGCGGCCAGATACCGGGGGATGCGCGTTTAAATGCTCTGGAAAATAATCGGGGTGCTAAACCAGAATTTCCTCTTTCAGGCTGCTGACGAAACCAACTGTGTCGTTGAACTCAGCTTCTGGCAGGCTGAAGGCTTCCAGAGTGGTTTTCAGGTGGGCTAAAAATACATCCCAATCTGCTTCGGTGATGCCCATGCCGGTATGTGTGATCACCATGTCGCGGCCTGTGTAGTACAAAGGTCCGCCGGCGCTGTTTGCCAGATAATCAATCAGGAGCTGCTTTTCTCTGGCGATCCCATCATCACCGCGGTTCTGCCAGAAGCGTCCAAGCAGCTCATCGCTCTGTAGGCGTGGGAGGAGATTATTGACGACTGCAGAAATCGCGTCATAGCCGCCGAGGCGTTCGTATAAAGTTTTTTCGCTCATAATTCAGACCTTTTGTCCTGGGGGTTAAAGGGCTGAGGCTAAACAGCATTTAGGTAAATCTACTTGATGAATGTTAAGTCTGCATATTTCATGGATAAACAGGCTAAGGTCATTCATGTGGTTAGAGTGAATAGTATTAACCTGTTGAAAATAAAGATGTTTTGTGTGTGAAAGAAGGGTGTTTTGAGGTGATATGAGCACCGATTAGGAAACAGTGGGCTCTTCACGGTATTTCACAGTGTTTTGAGATTTTGGGATTGATTACAATGAGGTAGCTTTGTTGCCATCCTCATGCGTGGTTGCTAGACACTTTGATGTGATCGCTTTTATGATCATAATGATTTTGACCTTGTAAACCGAGAGAACTCCTATGATCCGTTTTGTTGCATTGCTCGTTTCGCACACCATAGTGCTTGTTGTTGGCTTTGCGCTTGGGATCTACTTCCTGCCTATCCTGACTGCACCGGATTCTCCTGAGACCGCCGTACTGGAGCAGAAAGCTCAGAACGCGCAATATTCTGCGGAGTTTAACCGCGAGCTGCGTGGCAGTGACTTCCTGCATTGGGGTGAGGGCAAGGTGAGTATCTCTCCAGAGATGATCGTTCATCAGGGTCGTCTTGCTCCGGGTCCAGATTATAAGGTTTACCTCACCACCGAGTTCGTTGAGCATGAAGATGAGTTCCTGCCAATCAAAGACAACTCGGTTCTGATCGGTGACGTCAAAACCTTCGACGGCTTCCTGCTGAATGTGCCTGAGGGCGTTGACATTGAGACCTACAACACCGTGCTGGTGTGGTGCGAAACCTTTGGTGAGTTTATCTCTGCTGCGAAGTATCGGTGAGACGGAGTGAGGCCGTGCGCCTTAAGGGCCATGGTAAGATTTTGTGCTCGAGCAGCAGATAAGCCTTGCGTGCTTGCTTCAGACCGGTAGAGGTTAGGAAAGACCTCTCAAATCCCTTTAGGTAAGTGCTGCTGCTCATGACACTCACGCAAGATATTGTTGCCTCGCCACATGATGTTCTGAAAAAAGTATTTGGCTATGACGCGTTTCGCGGCAATCAGCAGGTTGTGATTGATAGCGTAATGGCTGGTGAGAGCTGCTGTGTTCTTATGCCGACGGGGGCGGGTAAGTCGCTGTGCTATCAGGTGCCTGCCTTGTGCCGCCGCGGGGTGGGCGTTGTCGTTTCTCCACTCATTGCGCTGATGCAGGACCAAATTGCGACACTGCGCGAGCTTGGGGTGCGAGCGACGTCTATCAACTCCGCGCTTTCTCGTGAGGACATTCAGGCTGCTTATCGGGATCTTCGGGCTGGCGAGCTGGATCTGCTTTATGTGGCGCCGGAACGGTTGGTGCGGCCTGAGTTTGTTGGTTTGCTGGAAGAGTTAAACCAACGCGGGTTGATTGCGCTGCTGGCGATTGATGAAGCGCACTGTATCAGCCAGTGGGGCCATGATTTCCGCCCTGAGTATCGCGAGCTGACCAATGTACGGGCGAAGCTTGAGGGTGTGCCTTGCCTTGCTGTGACGGCGACTGCGGATGAACCGACGCGGAAGGACATTCAAGAGCGTCTTGATCTACCGCGCCTGATTTCCTCCGGGTTTGATCGGCCTAACATCACCTACACCGTGGGCATCAAGAGTAATCCGAAGCAGCAGTTGCGGCGTTTCCTGAAAGATCGACCAGCTGGTGAAAGTGGCATCATCTATTGCCTGTCCCGCAAGAAGGTGGAGGAGACTGCCGCGTGGTTGGTTGATGAGGGCTTTGATGCGCTGCCTTATCATGCGGGTTTTGACAGTTCCGTACGTGAGGCCAATCAGGATCGCTTCATCAAAGAAGAAGGCATGATCATGGTTGCCACGGTCGCGTTTGGGATGGGCATTGATAAGCCCAACGTGCGGTTTGTGGCGCATCTGGACCTTCCGAAGAACATTGAGGCTTATTATCAGGAGACGGGCCGCGCTGGGCGTGATGGCCTGCCGTCTGAGGCGTGGCTGGTCTATGGTATGCAGGATGTTGTGTTCCTGAACCAGATGATTGACCGAAGTGAAGCGCCAGAGAGCCAGAAGCAGATTGAACGGCAGAAGCTGCGGTCTTTCCTCGCTTACTGTGAGACGGCGACCTGTCGGCGCTCTGTTCTGCTGCGCTACTTTGGCGATGAGTGCGAACCGTGTGGCAACTGCGATACCTGTTTGAACCCGCCGAAGACTATGGATGGGACTATTGCCGCGCAGAAGCTGCTCTCCTGCATTTTGCGCACGGGGCAGAGCTTTGGGGCGAACTATGTGATTGATGTTCTGCTTGGTAATGCGAGTGAGCGGATCATCTCACGTGGGCATGACCAGCTGTCGACGTTCAACATTGGTGGTGAGTTCGACAAGATCAAGTGGAACGCCATTGCCCGGCAGCTATTGGCTGCCGGTCTGATCTACGCTGATCATGATGCGCATGGAGCTTTGAAGATGACAGCTCTGGGTATGGAGTTCTTGAAGGAACGCCGGACTATTGAGCTGAAGGTGGATCAGCTTGCCAACTCTGCGAAGATGGAGCGCCGGACTAAGATGCCAGCTAGGGCTCAGATTGAGGACATTGCGGATCAGGAGCTGTTTGAGAAACTTCGGGCGCGGCGGATGGAACTGGCGCGAGAGCGGAATGTGCCTCCTTATGTGATCTTCAATGATAAGACCCTGATTGAAATGGCAGTAGAACGCCCGCAGCGGTTGGAAGAGATGCTGGAAATCTCTGGTGTTGGCGAGTCCAAGCTGGAACGGTTTGGCCCTGACTTCCTGGAGATCATCCGCGATTAGAAAAAACAAACCCCACTAACCTGATTGTTAGTAGGGTCTGATCTGCGTGAGTTGCAGGGTTTTTGAGGTTTCTAGGGTCAAAAGATCAGCGAATAGAGTACGCCTGCGCTGACAGCCATTCCCAGGATCACGACCAAAAAAGCGGCGATCATCTGGTTTTTGAAGAGGGACTTGAGCAAGATTACCTCTGTCAGGCTAGCACCTGCGCTGCCGATGATGAGGGCCATGATTGCGCCGAGGCCCATGCCTTTGCCTGCAAGTGCTGCGGTGAGCGGGATCACGGCTTCTGCTCTGATGTAGAGCGGGATGCCGATGATAGCGGCCACAGGGATTGCGAGTGGATTGTTTTCACCTGCCCATGAGGACACCAGATCTGTTGGCATGAAGCCATAGATCATTGAGCCGATGGCGATGCCGCCGATCAGGTATGGCAGGACTTTCTTGAAGTCTGCCCATGTTGAGTTCCATACCCTTGCCCACTTGTTTTGAACTGGCGCACTTCCGCTGCAGCTGCTGCCGCATGAAGAGGTGGATGGGACAGCGTAGGCTTCTGGTTTCACAAACCTCTCAAAGCCAAGCTTTTCAAGCGTGTAACCTGCGATGATGGAGACCGCCAATGCGATGGTGAAGTAGAATACTGTGACACCCAGACCGAAAGTCACCGCGAACAAGCCGATGATAATCGGGTTAAGCAGTGGGCTGGCAAACAGGAACACCATCATGGTGCCAAAGCCGGCGCGGGCACGGAGCAGGCCTTTCAGGAACGGGATGGTGGAGCAGGAACAGAATGGGGTGATGACGCCAAGCGCTGCTGCTGTGACATAGCCTTTGCCGTTTTGACTGCTGAGGATCTTCTGCACGCGGCTTGGCGGAATGTATTCCTGCAAGATGCCGACGAAGTAACTGATCGCCAAAAAGAGGATCGTCAGTTCCACAGCAAGCACTGCGAACATTTCCAGGCTGCTTATGAGCATTTCAGAGGACAGTGACATTGGGTATGATCCTTATTACGATATTTCCGGATTTGTCGAAATAATAGAATAATAGGTTTTCATGTCAAGATATTTCTAGTAATATCGAAATATAAGAAATTCTGGTGAATGAGATGAATATCGAAAAAACTGCTAAGGCCTTGAAAGAACTTGGACATGTAACGCGTCTTGCAATTTATAAGCGGCTTGTGAAAGCTGGCTATAAAGGCCTTGCCGTGGGTACATTGCAGGAAGAACTGGAGATTCCGGGCTCAACACTGTCGCATCATCTGTCTGGTTTGGCCTCTGCAGGCTTGATCAAACAGCGGCGTGAGGGGCGGGTGCTTTACTGTGTGGCTCAGTTTGAGCAGTTGGATGAAGTTCTGCAGTTTTTGCGAGCTGAGTGCTGTATCGACGACAAGTTCTATACGGACGACAATGATCTCAAAGAGCTGAAGCGTGGCTGATCTTTGAATGAGGCTTAGTTGAGTTTCTCTGACTTGATGGCCAGCACGGAGGAGTTACAGTATCTGCATTTCACAATTGCAGGTATTTGAAGTGGTTGATCAGATTGAGTTTGTGCAGGCTGTCGCAGAGAGCTCCAGCTTGCAGGAGGCCGCACAGAAAGTGGGCGTGTTGTTCTCCAAGTTTCCCGGATACAAGCTGTTTACGCTTACGGTGGCGCATCCTGACGGGAGCCATGTGGTGCGGTTGTTTTCCAGCGCGGAAGGCTCTTATGGCACCTCCGGCACCAAGCCGATTGAAAAAGAAGGTGGCTGGTATGAGCGCGTGCTTGTGCAGCAGAAGCCGTTTCTTGGATACACCATTGAAGATGTGAAGGACTACTTTCCCGACCATGAGAAGATCGCAGCCATGGGGCTTGGTGCAACGCTAAACCTGCCTGTGGTGGTGTCAGGCGAGGTGATTGGCACGGTGAACCTGCTGGATGCAGACCATGCCTACACGGAAGCAGATGCGGAGAAGAGCTTTGCGTTGTCGCAGGCGCTGGCGCCACTCTTTTTGAAGGCACGGGAAGAGCTGGCTGTCGTTTGATTTCAATTCATCTGTTTTCGCTTAGTGGGCCTTTACCTTAAGGCTCGAAACCTTCCATTTTCGCCGAGTTTCTCCCGATTTGTTTCTCTCAGGGTAACCATGAATGGGGCATGAAAGATGCTCCATTCCGTCCGCGTTCTGCGCTGGCACCATGCAACCCCTGAGAGACGAGCGGTACAGGCTATGGCTTCTGGTGGCGAACATGAGCAATTCGCTGGGCATCTTCCTATCTTCATCACTGCACCGGGCAGTACAGATGTTTTGATGGTGGTCACCATCTTCATCGCCATTGGTGCGGTGTTGCTGGCGGGTGTCTTTTACTTTTCCCTGCATGCCCTGCCAGAGAAGATGGCGCACAAGTATGGGCGGTCGCATATGCAGATCGTGGCCCTACTGGCGGTGTTGGCGTTGTTCACGCACAACAACTACTTCTGGATTGCTGCGCTGTTGCTGGCTGCGATTAACCTGCCGGATTACGAGACACCGCTTAACACCATCGCCAACTCTTTGCGCAAGACGATAAAGGGGAAGAAACAGAATGATTGAGTTTCTTCTTTGCTCGCTTGTGACGATCCTGCCGGACTATCTGTTTCGTCGCTACAAGCAGGGTAAGCGGATCGGGCACGAGATTACGTTTTTTACGGTGTGGTATGAACTGCGCTGGGGGATTACCGGGGCGCTGATGCTGACCATTGCGTTGATCACGCTGGTTTTCTTCTATCACCCGACCACGTCTAACGTTCTGTCGCTGTATCGCACTGTCTCCATCCTGCCGGAAACGGCGGGGCGGGTTGATTTGGTGGTGGTGGAGAACAACGAGCATGTGAAGGCCGGGCAACTGCTGTTTACGCTGGATTCCTCTACTGAGAAAGCTCAGGTGGATACGGCGCAGAGTGAAGTGGATGAAATTGATGCTGAGATCCAGCTGGCGAATTCTGAGCTGATCAGTGCGGAAGCCATGATCTCTCAGGCGCAGGGTGCCTATAATCAATCTGTCAGTGAGTTGGAGCGGACGCTGGACCTACAACGGCGCAACTCTGATATTGTGACGCAGAAAGAAATTGATACGCGTGAAAATCAGGTGGTTGTGCGCAAAGGGCAGCTGGATGCGGCTGTGGCCAACCGGGATATCGTGCAGACGAAGATTACCGTGAGCCTGCCTGCACAGCGGACCAGCGCGATTGCGCGGTTGCATCAGGCGGAGTCCGCCTATCACAAGAAATTTGTTTATGCTGGCGTTGATGGTGTGATCACGCAGTTCATTCTTCAGCCGGGTGATATTGTAAGCCCGATCCTACGTCCTGCTGGTATTCTCGTGCCTTCTACGACGGGGTATGGGCGGTTTCAGGCGGGCTTTGGGCAGATTACTGCTACTGTGATCAAGGTTGGTATGGCGGCAGAGATCACCTGTGCATCGCGGCCGTTTGAGGTTATTCCGATGGTCGTGGTGGATACACAGGACTTTATCTCCTCAGGTCAGTTTCGCCCGACGGATCAGTTGGTGGATGCGCAGGATGTTGCGCGTCCGGGAACCTTGCTGGTGATCATGGAGCCGCTTTATCCCGGTGATACGAATGGTATTCCTCCCGGCAGCAAGTGCATTGCCAATGCCTACAGCAATTATGGTGAGCAGATTGCAGCGGGTGAGTTTGGGTTCTGGGGCGGCCTTTACTATCACATGGTGGATGCGACCTCGATCATGCATGCGCTGATCTTGCGGTTCCAGGCGTTGGCCTTCCCAGTCAAGGTGTTGGTGCTATCCGGTCATTAAAGCAGTTCGCATTTAAGTTGAAACACCTGAACTGCTTTAGTCTTTGTTTTTGCGTATCTCCGAAAACCGGTTTCCACTTTTCGGAGATACGCTGTAAAGCGTGTGGGGCGCTATTTTCGAGCGCCCACAAAGATGCCGGTGAGCACCATGCCGACCAGGCCGATGACGGTGGTTGCGGTGCTGCCTACGAGGAACTCCAGTACGCTGTCGGCCAGATTGAACGAGTTGCCATAGACATTTTTGAAGCCTGCCAGCACTAGGATGAGGGCAACTGTGCCGCAATACACACACATGAACCAGTAGGCTTTGCCTGCGTAGGGTTTGATGAGGGCGTCCAGCTCCTGCTTGGTTGCGAGCCGTGACTTGAGCTCCATCAGCTCGTTCTGAAGCAGGGTGTTGTCGTCAGACAGGGCCTGACGGTCTTTCAGCAGCTGCTCGAACCCGATCTTGGCGGGTGGGTCCACCTCAATAGGGAGCTTGGAGACGGCTGCGTCGATGTCATCCACAGTGAGTGGCTTTTCGAGTGTGTCCTCGAATGTATCGTTAGGCGGCATTGATCCGACCCGCTGTTTGTATGGACTGCTCTTCTTCTGCGTGAGAGCGGCCCGCTAAGGCGAGTTTGATGTAATATTGTCGGGTGCGTTCTGTATCGATTTCTGCGTTTCTCCCCTTTTCGAAGTAGGCATGGGCCCATGGAGAATTCGCTTGATGGGTGAGATCTGACAGTTGCTGCGGCGTGTAGTTACGGTACTTCTTCCAGACGTGATCAATGATGTCTTGCTCACTACCGTTGATGCGACCAGTGACGATCTGGCCGGTGACGGGATCTGCAATTTCACAATTGGGGCCTTTGTGCCCGCCTTCCTTTATGAAATCCCATATCTGCCGAAATACTGGGCCATTTTTCCAAGCTTGGGGAGCTGAGTTCACCAATGGCTCGCCGTTGATTGCGAGGTTCCAGCCGTTGGCGATGGCAACGAGTTTTTGAATGTACATCTGAGATGGATATTCAGAGCTGCCTCGGCGTCTCAGAAATTCATTGGCGATGGCACAAGGCGAGTGTCTTGGCATTTTTTGCCCCTACAAATGCTGTTGGAACAAGCAGAAAATTGCTTAGAAAAACATATGGTACGCTACGTTAAGAAAATAAAACCTCTTATTGATCTTGGCTAGTGAAATTTGGTTGTACCCCTGAAAACTAAGCGGTTACGTTGTGGTTATCTGTGCGTGTTGGATGCATTTAACTGGCTATAAATCAGGGAATACAGCTTTTACGACTGCGGATTGTAGCTGGTGATGTTTCCAGTGATTTGAGTCGGCGTACCATCGCTTACTCGGGAATGCGGAGTTGTAAACGTCGTTTCGTTTCTCTTTGGCCCGATTGATTATGTGGCTAAGTGGGGACTGCAAAACATAGGCAATTCCTGCAGGTATCAGCAGAACTGGCAGGTAGATGGCGGCGGCGATAGTGGTGATGACAGCCACTATGCTTGCGATCATATGGTAGCGCTCGGCCATGGTTGGGTGGGCTTTGTGAAAGTCCCTGAACTGGAAAACCTTGCGTTCATACCAATGGAACAGTGAGAGCGGTCCGTACATTTGGTGTCCTGCAGTGTGACTATGTTTCTGATGCCAGCTTGAAGCCTATATCTGCAGTGTCACTTGGCCAAGAAAAAAGCCCGGGGCGGGTGCCTCGGGCTTTTTCTGATTTGTACGCCTGATGGCTGCTGCGATTACTCGCGGTTGCCGAACAGGGACAGAAGCATCATGAACAGGTTGATGAAGTCCAGGTACAGACGCAGCGCGCCCATAATGGCTTTCTTGCCTGCTACTTCGCTGTCATCAACAGCTGCATACATTTCCTTGATCTGCTGGGTGTCGTAGGCGGTGAGGCCTGCGAATACCAGAACGCCAACCACGGAGATTGCGAACTGCAGAGCAGAAGACGCAAGGAAGAGGTTGACCACAGACGCGATGATGATGCCGATCAGGCCCATGAACAAGAAGGAACCCCAAGCGGAGAGGTCTTTCTTGGTGGTGTAGCCGAACAGGCTCAGCGCGCCAAAGGAAGCTGCAGAGATGAAGAATACACGAGCAATGGAGTTGCCGGTGTAAACGATGAAGATCGATGAGAGAGAAACACCCATCAAAGCTGCAAATGCCCAGAAGGTCATTTGTGCGGCGGATGCGCTCATCTTATTGATCCGTGCGCTCAGGAAGAACACGAAACCAAGTGGAGCAAGCATAACAACCCACTTCAGCGGGCTACCATACAGTGCAACACCAAGGCTGGTGAGCAAAGTATTACCCATCTGAGCTGCTGCCATAGATGGATCAGTCGTCGTCGCCATCATTGAGGTGAGCAGTGCGAGCACACCGGTGATTGCAACACCGACTGCCATGTAGTTGTAAACGCGAAGCATGTAGGCGCGCAGACCAGCGTCAAATGCGGCTGCATTGGCATGAGAGCCAGCCATTCCATACCGCGTAGAATTATTGCGGTCGAAGGTCGCCATGTGGATCCTCTCTCTTGTTAAACACGTGTTTGCTGTTGGTCATACCAAACAGCACGGGTGACTGACCCGAGTTACATATCAGCAAATATGGTGGGAAAAAGGGCGTAAGACAAGAGTGCACCCTGCCGATTTTTGTAAAATCGCCCCTTAAAGCAAGGTCTTTTGGTATAAACTTGGTAAAACCGGACCCTATTATTAACCAGTTGTAATGTTGCTGGTGGTGCAAGACCTTAGCCGGAAAATAGAAGAGTTGGTCTGTTAACTCATAATTCTGAGAGATGTGGACTGCATCTGCGTCGATCAACGCTTTTTTACTTGATGCAGTCCACGGAGTTTTACAGATTTCGTAAAACGGGTGCAGGTTTTTCTCCCAACACTCTCCAAGTGCCCAGTAATCCGAAGCCTACTGTGAAGATGAGAGCGCCGATAATGGCGGTGATGGCCGTTACGGGCAGAAGGGTGAAGCTGCCTTCCATCACACCTGTGATGATGAAGTAAGCTGCAAGCGAGCCTGTAAACAGGGCGAAGATTGCGGTGGTACCACCAAGGATCAGGTATTCCAGAATGTATGCCTTGATGAGACGGCCGCGTGTGGCGCCCAGTGTTTTCAGGATAACGGCATCATAGATGCGGCTTTGATGACCTGCTGCCAATGCACCTGCCAGAACCAGCACACTTGCGAGGAGTGTGATGGAGGAGGCTCCACGGATGGCCCATGCCAACTGACCGACAAGGTCATTTACTTGTGCGATGGCATCTTTCACTCTGATCGACGTGATGGTTGGGAAGGCTTGTGTGACTTCCTTCAATAGATCAAGCTCTTGTTGCAAGGTTGCTTCGCCTGGCCAGCCGACGGTTGCCAGATGGGTGTGCGGTGCGCCTGCGAAAGTGTTTGGTGAGAAGATCATCACGAAGTTGATGGACATGCTTTCCCAGTCCACCGTGCGGAAGTTCGCAATTTTCGCAGAGATCTGACGTCCAAGCACGTTGACTGTGATCTTATCGCCTACACTCAAGCCCAGCTCGCGGGCGTTGTCGTCAGAGAAGGATACAAGCGGTTCACCGGTGTAATCCTTCGGCCACCATTCGCCTGCTGTCACGACGGAGTTTTCAGGCAGGGTTTCAGAATATGTGATGCCGCGGTCGCCACGCAGGATCCATTCCGCTTCTGGTGGAGCGGGATAGTCTGAGGCAGGGATGTCTTTCAGCGCGACGATGTTTCCGCGCAGCATTGGAACTGCGTTGAACTCTGTGCCTGCTGCTTTTTCAGTAACGAGAGCTTCGAAGGCGTCTTTCTCGTGGTTTTGAATATCGACGAAGAAGAAGCTTGGAGCCTGCTCCTGAGCGGCCTGATTGAGTTCACGGCGTAGATTGCCATCAATCAGAGCCAAAGCGACCAATAGTGATAAGCCGAGGCCGAGTGAGAGCACGACGGATGGTGTCAGGGCGCCGGGGCGGTAGATGTTGGTGATCGCCAGACGCAGCTCTGTAGAGCGGACTGTTGGCACCTTCCGCGCTGCGGCCATGATGAGGCGGGCAACGACGAGCAATAGCAGATATGTGCCTGTACATGCGCCGATGAAGATGATGGCGATGGTTTTGTCGTAGGCCATGACAAGGGCAAGGCCAGCCAGCAGAACCAGTGTCACCGCAGCACCTGCGATATATAGCGGCTTTGGATAGCGGCTGCGGGTGCTGACTTCATCACGGAACAGCACGGTTGGTGCGATGTCGTGTGCTCTGCCGAGTGGCCACAGGGCAAAGGCGAGGGCGGTGAGATAGCCGTACGCCATGCCAAGCAGCAGCTGAAGCGGGTAGACTGCCTGTACTGCGTTGATTGGTAAAATGGATTGCAAGGCTGCCATGGCGACAAGTGGGATCAAGGCGCCCAGTGCCATGCCGATGATAATGCCAATAGTGGCGAGCACCATCATCTGAATGAGGTAGACCTTGAAGACAAAGCCGCCTGATGCGCCGAGGCATTTGAAGCTGGCAATGACTTCCCGGCGGGTATCCATGTAACTGCGCACAGCGTTTGCTACACCAACACCGCCAACCACGAGGGACGTGATACCGATGAGCGTGAGGAACTGGGCGAAGCGCTGAATGTTCCGTTGCAGGCTTGGGGCTGCTTCCAACTTGGAGCGGATACGCCAACCAGCATCAGGGAACTGACTGTTTGTCCGGTCAATGGCTTGCTGGAGCTGATCTTCCGGCACGTTGTCGCCCATGCGGACGCGGTACGTGTAGTTGACCAATGAGCCAGGGCGGATCAGGCCAGTGTCTTGCAATGCTTCCTGAGAGATGAGGAGGCGAGGACCGACTGTCATGCCTGACGAGAGTTTGTCCGGTTCCAGTTCAATTGTATCGGCGATGCGGAACTCGGTTTTGCCGACTGCAATCTGGTCACCAACTTCCAGACCAAGGCGTGCCAGCAGGGCAACTTCAGCCACAGCATTGCGCAGGCCTTCTGTTCTGCCGCTGATGGTCGCTTGCAGGTCCTTGCCAGAGGAGAGGTCGAACTCACCAATCAACGGGTAGGGATTATCAACTGCCTTCAGCTCAACCAGTGTCTGGTTACCTGCGGTGTCGGTACGGGCCATCGCCCGCAGGCTGGAGATTCTGGAGATGTCGCCCATACTTTGCAGGTGGGCGAGCTGATCTGGTGTTGCTTCTCGGTGAATGAGAGAGAATGCGAGGTCGCCGCCAAGGATGGCCTGACCTTCTGCTGAAATGCCTTCTGTCAGCGCACGGGAAAAGGAGGCAACGCCAGCAATGGCGGCCACGCCCAGTGCGATACAGGCGATGAAAACGTAAAACCCTTTGAGGCCGCCCCGCATTTCGCGCAGGGCAAAACGGGCTGCAAGGCCAAAGCCGGGCTGGAAACCGTTTGAGTTGCTTTGGCTCATTGGGCGCGTACCTCACGCACAGCAGGTGTTTCTTCCTCAACGGTGCCGGAATGCACCCGGATCTTGCGTTGACAACGGTCTGCCAGAGACGGATCGTGGGTGACGAGAACCAGTGTGGTGTTCTTGCGCTCCTGCGCATTAAACATCAGCTCGATGATTTGCTCACCAGTAGTTTCGTCCAGATTGCCTGTTGGCTCATCTGCGATCAGAATTTCAGGGTTGGTGACGAGGGCACGGGCGACGGCAACGCGTTGCTGTTCACCGCCAGAAAGCTGAGTTGGGTAGTGATTGAGGCGGTGGCCAAGGCCAACGGCTTCCAGCTCTTCCTTCGCACGATCAAATGCTTTGAAGTCACCAGAAAGCTCAAGAGGTACAGCGACATTTTCCAGAGCGGTCATGTTTGGGACCAGGTGGAAGGATTGGAAGATGATGCCGACGTTCTGACCACGGAAACGGGCGAGTTGATCCTCGCTCATTGCGCCGAGTTCCTGCCCTGCGGCTTTGACGGTGCCTTTGTCTGCGCGTTCCAGACCTGCCATTACCATGAGCAAAGTAGATTTGCCTGAGCCGGATGGTCCAACGAGGCCAACGCTTTCGCCGGTGCTGATAGAAAGATCAATACCTTTGAGAATATGGGTGCGGCCTGCGCCATGGCCCAGGCTGAGGTGAACGCCGTTTAAGTCTAATGCGGGATTACCTGTCATTCTTCTACCTTGATGTGCAGGCGATGCAAATCTCTGAATTACATCTTATAATAAATTTGTTGGCGGCTCTTGTCGCAGCCGCACTTGGGAAGCATATGGGTAGGGTGGATTGCATCGTCCAGCTCGGTTTGAAAAAATCTAAGGTATTTGAATGTCTGGATCACGAAAAGTTGAAGCTAAATCTGGTGTGCTGCGTTTTTTCAGTGGTGCTGTCGTTGCGCTGGGCCTTGCGTTTGCAGGTACTTCAACCGGAATGGCGCAGGATGGAGCCGAGCCGGTGAAGCTGGTTGCCTTTGGCGATAGCCTGACGGCTGGTTATCAATTGCCACCTGAAGATGCCTTTCCCGTAAAGCTGGAGAAGGCTTTGCAAGAGCGGGGCTATAACATCACCGTGGTCAATGCTGGCGTATCTGGTGATACCAGCTCAGGTGGCCTTTCACGGCTCGACTGGTCAGTGGGCGATGACGTAGACGGAGTGATCCTTGAACTGGGTGCCAACGATGCGTTGCGCGGGCTGGATCCGTCTATTACGCGCAAAAACCTGGATGCAATGCTGGAACGGTTGGGATCTCGCGATATTCCGGTGCTGTTGGCTGGCATGATGGCACCGCCTAATCTGGGTGATCAGTATGGTCAGGAGTTCAACTCCATCTATGGTGAACTTGCGCAGAAGCATGATGCGTTGCTTTATCCGTTTTTTCTGGACGGTGTGGCAGCGGAACCTGAGCTAAACCTTGGTGATGGCATGCATCCAACGGGTAAAGGTGTTTCGATCATTGTCGAAAAAATTCTGCCTTCTGTTGAACTGCTCATCGAACAGGCTAAATCATAAGAGCTGATACTCTTCCTTTTCAGGCTGGAACGCAGAGTCTGCTTTAAAGTATTGACTTACTGCGCCTTCCTGTCGGAAAAACACATCCTACTTTTCGAAGATGTGCTTGGTATGCTTACCAGGCCACTTCCTCTGCCGACCTCCATCCATGAGGCAGATTTAGCAATACAGAATTCGGGGCATGATCCGTTGTCTTTGGACGAGGCTGGATCTTTGTCCTTTATGTCCAATAAGGGCGTGAGAATGAAAAGCAGCTTGGGGCTGCAAATGGGGAATACATGGAATTTCGTAAATTGGGGCGTACAGACCTCAACGTTTCCAGCATCTGTCTTGGTACGATGACATGGGGTGAACAAAACACCGAAGCTGAAGGCCATGCTCAAATGGATTATTCCTTAGAGCAGGGCATCAATTTCTTCGATACTGCAGAGCTTTATGCTGTGCCGCCGAAGCCAGAGACCAAAGGCCGTACTGAAGAAATTATCGGAACATGGTTCAAGAAATCCGGTAACCGCGACAAGGTTGTTCTGGCAACCAAGGTTGTTGGCCGTTCTGCTCAGGACTGGCATCGTGAAGATGGTTCCACAAGCCAGCTTTCTCGTGTGCAGATCATGGAAGCCGTGGATGCCAGCCTGAAGCGTTTGCAGACAGACTATATCGACCTTTACCAGCTGCACTGGCCAGATCGTAATGTGTCCGGCTTTGGTTCTGTCAGCACCATCTGGCAGGATGCGGACCCGGCAGAAGACGAAAATGCGATCCATGAGACTCTTGAAATTATGCAGGAGCTCGTGAAAGCAGGTAAAATCCGTCATTTCGGTCTTTCCAACGAAAGCCCTTGGGGCACCATGAAGTTTGTGCAGGAATCTGAAGCGCGTGGATTGCCACGGGTTCAGTCTATCCAGAATGCTTATTCTCTGGTGAACCGCTTGTTTGAAGTGGGCGGTGCCGAGATTGCACAGCGGGAGAATGTTGGTCTGCTGGCGTACTCTTCTCTGGCACAGGGGTATCTGACTGGTAAATACCGGAATGGTGCGTTGCCAGCTGGTGCGCGTAAAACACTGTTCAAGCGCCTTGGCCGTTATGAGAACCCGTTTGGTCAGAAAGCTATTGATGCGTATTGCGACCTGGCAGAAGAGCTGGGTGTTGATCCAGCAGTTATGGCGCTTTCGTTTGCTCATTCCCGTTCATTCGTGACCTCTGTGATCATTGGTGCGACGAACATGGAGCAGCTGGCGACGGATATTCGTGCAACAGACTTTGAGATGACTGATGAGGTTGTGGCACGGATTAATGATATCCATCTGCAGTACTCCAATCCATGTCCGTGATTGGCAGATAGTTCTCTTTTATCTGCAGAGACAGAAATGTGCCGGAGCCTTGTGTGGGCTTCGGCATTTTTTGTTTTAAGGGGTGGAAAGAAAATCCCCAGATGTTCGTAGAGCTGTGATTTTCTGCTTGTACTCTGGCGTTAAACGTGAGCTAATTTATCATCTGCATTAGCGGAGGGTCCTGATATGCCTCGCCTTTTCACTGGCCTAGAGCTGCCTTCGGGCACCGGGATGATGTTGAGCCTTATGCGCGGAGGGCTGCGCGGCGCTCGATGGATCGACCCAGAAAACTACCACATCACATTACGGTTTATAGGCGATATTGACGATCGCATTGCTGACGAAGTTGCCTATGAGCTGGCACGGGTGCATCGTGCTCCGTTGACGATCAAGCTGACCGGGCTGGGATCGTTTGGGGGAGCCAAACCACATGCGCTTTGGGCACGCGTTGAACCCACTCAGGAGTTGGCGGAGCTTCAAGCTGAGCAAGAGCGCATCTTGCAGCGGCTCGGCCTACAAGCTGCTCGGCGCAAATATACGCCGCATGTGACATTGGCTCGGTTGAGGGGAACATCCCCTGCAGAGTTGGCACATTGGCTCGAGATACGTGGTGAATTCTCAGCGCCTGCATTCACCGCTGGGCGGTTTGTGCTCTTCTCAGCAAAAGCGGCAGTGGGTGGCGGGCCGTATCTGGTGGAAGAAAGCTATCCGCTGGCTGCCTGACGTGATGGGTTGATGGGGAGAGATGCCGTACTGGTGCACGCGTCTCTGCGGGTAGGACCGCTTAGGGCAGGTAGGAGGAGACGTTCTCCATTATCTGACTGCTCTGTCTCTCCAGCCGCCATGAGGTTTGGTGTACTAAGCCTGCTGCTGAGTGGGTTCCTGTCAGCTGATAGATGTCTTTGTTCAGGAAGGCGAGCAGTTCGTCTAGTTCCTGACGCGGGACATAACTGAGGGCGCCAGTTACATGCGCGTAGGCCAATGATGCTGGTTTAGCTGGAATAGTGTTAGTCGCTGTTTTCACTCGATATCGGATCAGCTTTGATTTGGGCTCAAGCCGTACAAGCTTTGATTTTGCTTTGAGCGGTTTCAGAGAGGACTTTGCTGGATAGCGTATGAGTTTGCTGTCGGTGGAAATTGGTTTCAATGCATTCTTAGAGGGGGCACTGATTTGAGTAAGGCCCGGGCCAACGGCGCGGGTCTGGGTTAATGCCCAGGTGCTACCAGCTAATGCCAGTGCTGAGCCCACGACAAGACTTGCAAAAATAAGAGGCCGCAACATCGCGCTCTCCAGTTCGATATAAATTAAATAAAAATTTAACTAAAATGTACCGTGCAAATTGCATAATGCAACCGGAGATGGTGAATTTATTAGCGTAAAGTTAAAATCGATAATTTGGTCCGGTTGTAAGTTAATTGTATTCAGCAAAAAAATTTAGAAAAATTGCATATGAACATGTTGCAGCCACAGTCATCAGAGAAATTGATCTAAGAAAAACAAAGGATAGAGGTCTGTTTATGGGAATGGATCGACTAATCGAGCAACAAATTCGCCGATCACAGATGAATGGTTCTATGGATCACCTTGAAGGTGCGGGAAAACCTATCCCCAGAAGGTCCGGGACAAATTTCGCTCAGAGCGCACAAATGAGTGTGGTGAATGGAGCTGGTGGTAGCATTCAGGGAGAACTGACTCTGCGCCGCGAGATCTCCACATTGGAAGATCAGCTTAAAGCTGCGACCAAGACTGACGAGCGATTTGAAATAAGAAAGACGCTTATGGATAAGCGCCTTGAACTCTCAGTTTATGAAGAAGCGCGACGGAAATAGTCGCGCTTCCTGTTCTTTTCGGGAAAACGCTTTACAGCTCGGTTTCATCCAGCAAACGGCGTGCGATAACTTGCGCCTGAATTTCTGCTGCGCCCTCAAAGATTGAGAGAATACGTGCATCGCAGAGTACGCGAGAGATCGGGTATTCCTGTGCAAAGCCGTTGCCGCCATGGATCTGCAATGCGTTGTCTGCTGCAGCCCAGGCCACGCGTGCACCCAGTAGTTTCGCCATGCCTGCTTCCAGATCACAACGTCGGCCACTGTCTTTCTCCCAAGCAGAGAAATAGGTGAGCTGGCGGGCGATCATGGTTTCGCAGGCGATGATGGCGAGCTTGTCTGACACGCGCGGGAAATTGATGAGTGATTTGCCAAACTGGACACGCTCTTGCGCATAACGCAGGCCAAGGTCCAGAGCGCATTGAGCGACGCCGATTGCACGGGCGGCGGTTTGAATGCGGGCGGACTCGAATGTCTGCATGAGTTGTTTGAAGCCCTGACCTTCCACCTGACCCAGCAGGTTTTCGTCTTTGACTTCAAAACCGTCAAACGCAATCTCGTATTCCTTCATGCCGCGGTAGCCGAGAACTTCAATCTCACCACCTGACATGCCTTCAGCCGGGAATGGCTCGGCATCTGTTCCGCGAGGCTTTTCCGCGATGAACATGGACAGGCCTTTGTAACCAGGCTCTTCCGGCTTGGTGCGGGTGAGCAGGGTCATGATGTCGGCACGGACCGGGTGGGTGATCCATGTTTTGTTGCCGGAGACCTTCCATGTGTCGCCGTCTTTAACTGCGCGTGTTTTTAGTGATGCGAGGTCGGAACCGGTGTTTGGTTCGGTGAAGACTGCGGTTGGCAGAGTTTCACCAGAGGCGATGCGTGGAAGCCACTTGGCTTTCTGTTCTTCCGTACCGCCGCCGAGAATGAGTTCTGCTGCAATTTCGGAGCGGGTGCCAAGGGAGCCAACACCGATATAGGCGCGGGAGAGTTCCTCTGAGACCACGCACATGGATTCTTTGCCAAGACCCATGCCGCCGAACTCTTCAGGAATCGTCAGGCCGAATACGCCCATCTCTGCCATCTCATTGATGATCTCAAGAGGGATGTATTCGTTTTTCAGGTGCCATTCGTGAGCAAACGGAGTGACCTTTGCTTCGGCAAATTTTCGCATCTCTTCTCGAATTTGCTCGTAGGTCTCGTCCAGTCCAGTTGCGCCAATGGTGGATTGACCTTCTGCGTGCTGCATGAGTTCTGCAAGACGCGTGCGCAGAGCTGGTTGGGTGCCGTCTGCGATGACTGCTTCAACAGCTTCTGTGTGATGACTGTTGGCTTCACTGCGGCTGATGCCCAGGTCAGAGAGGCGAAGGATTTCGCCCTGACTCATTGGCAGCCCGCCAAAGACTTGTGCGGTGTATTCTGCAAGACCAATGCGCAGGATCAGGCTTTCCACTTCGCCGAAGGTGCCTTCGGTTTCCAGCCGTTCGCCGTATGCGTTCAGCTGCTTGAGGGCTTCCACATAAGTTGCAAGCCAGGCAAGACCATGGGTGGCGCGCTGTTCCTGCTCCATGAGAGCGGAGGCGATGCGGCCATCTTTCAATACGCGCAGTTTTACGTTTTTGCGCGCGATGCCAAGCAGAGCTTCAAGAGATTTTAGCGCCTGAGCACGTGTTTCTTTCGATGGTGCGACTGCTTGTTCTATTGTATTCACCGTTTCCGACACGGCTTGCCTCCCTCAATCCACTCGGTCATTGTGCACTGCAAACTTAAATGGGATGTGTATTTGTGCAATGCCCTAAAGGTGGGAGCTTTCTTCATGAATATTTCTTGAAGTCCCGTCTATTATCTAACTTGAAACTTACAGAGAGACAGACCAGATCAGTTTTATGAAGAAACGTGGCCTTTGGGGAAAATTGTATCAGGTGCTTGCAGATGCTCTCGGGCATTTTAACTCTGATGATGGCTATGCTGTGGCGAGCCATGTGGCTTTGTCATCGTTGATGGCTCTGTTTCCATTTTTGATATTTGTGGCGGCGTTCTCAGGTTTTCTTGGTCTGAACTCGGTTGCGCAAAGTGCGACAGAGTTGATCTTTGATGTCTGGCCCGAACGTGTGGCTGGCCCGGTTTCTGGTGAAATCAAAGCTGTTCTCACTCAGCCGCGTGGTGATTTGCTGACCTTTGGTGTGGTCGTCACGCTGTGGTTCTCGTCCAATGGCGTTGAGGCCATGCGAGTTGGATTGAACCGTGCTTATCGTGTTCGAGATAATCGCAGTTGGTTCTTCTGCCGAACACAATCCATTCTGGCCGTTCTGATTGGAACAGCTGTTTTGATGGTTTCAACGTTCCTGATCGTGTTTGGTCCGCTGGCTTGGGAATGGGCTGTTCATCTGGCACCGGTTATGGAGCAGTTTAGCTACAAGGCGAATATTGTCCGTTATGGCATCACATCTTTGTTGCTGATGTTTGCTCTGCTGGCAGCTCATATGTATCTGCCGGCTGGCCGTCGTAGCTTCTTTGAAGTGTTGCCCGGTATTATACTGACAATGATCCTCTGGATTATCGCTGGTACAGCCTTTGGTGCTTATCTGGCGCGGTGGGCGAACTATGTGTCTTTGTATGCTGGTCTAGCTGGTATTATGACGGCCATCATCTTTATGTATCTGACAGCCGTCATCTTTATTCTAGGCGGCGAGTTTAATGCGGCGCTTATGCGTGTTCGCCGTGTGAACCAGCGTGTTGAGGCTGGTCCTTGTTCTGATGCAGAAGGCTGAGCTTAAGCTTTCTGCTTTGGCCGACAAACTGCGATTGCTACCACAACGATTGCCATGCCAATCAGCTGAATGAAGTTGAGCGTCTCTCCGAAAAGGAAGTAGCTTTCGATGGCTGCTGCGACGGGTGTCAGGTAGAACAGCGTTGCTGTTGTTGACGCGGCTCCATGCTGGAGCAGGTACATGAGCAGCAGGACTGCCCCCACAGACAACACAATGACCAGCCATGCCAGCGCGAAGATCAGATCTCCTGACCAGGTGATGACCCAGCTTTCCGTCATGGACAGCGGCAGCGTTATGAGCAAGGCGCCGAAATACTGGTAGAAGATGCCTGTGACCAGATCCGTATTCGTTGGCTGGCGCTTTTGCCATGTGGTGCCGAAGGCGATGCCAAGGGTTGCCACAAAGGCGGCTGCTACAGTCCAAAGAGGGATCTGCGCAACGCCGCTTCCCATCTTAGGCAGGATCACCAGCACGATACCAACAAACCCGGCGGCCAGGCCGATCCATTGGCGCGGCGTCACATCTTCTTTCAGCAGGAAATATGCAAGTGTGCCGGTGATGAAAGGCTGCAGACCAGTGATGAGAGCGGTTACGCCTGCTGGCATCCCATTGTCGATGGCCCAGAAGACCCCCGAGAGATAGATGCCATGGACCAGCATGCCTGTGATGACGGCATGGAGGACCTGCTGGCGCGTTAAGGCAAAGCTTCTACCAGATAGCCGGATAATGATGCCCATCAACGGCAGGACGAGTAGAAAGCGGAGACTCAAGAACGCAAAAGGCTCTGAGTAGGGCGCTCCAAGGCGTGCACCGATGAAACCGGTGGACCAGAGCAAAACGAAGATAATGGGAACTAATTTGGTAAGCGAGAGCAATGGTGTGTCTTATTTTTATGCGTCCTTAGCACATGACGCTGGGTGGGGTGAGCAACAAAATCATTTGTGCGATGCATTATTTGTAATCTTTAAACGATTTGAACCTATACCTGTGAGGAATAATTAAAAATACTATTAGTAATTTTATCGGTCTAGGGGTCTCCGATGCGAGTAAATTGGAAGCGGGCTATTTCTTCTACGGGAAATAAAGTTTTCTCGTTAACTCGAAATGTAAGTATTCGGTTTCGGGCAATTGCTCTTGGTATTCTGACACTTATCGGATTTGGTGGTGTTGGCTTTGTTTATCTTTGGAGCCAACAGCAAACAGAGGCTGCCTTTCTGCAGTCGAAAGAATACACTGAACTTGCTGAGTTGAGCCAGACAATTGCAATTACCGCAGGTGTGCTGCAATCGACTCAGAAAGATTATGAAAATGTGCCGAGTGACAGTCTGAAAAGTCGATTCGACACGTTGGTTGGTGAAGCGCAGACTGAATTGCAGGAGTTAAATGCGCTCCCGGTTGCCATGGATTATTTTCTTGAGATCTCTGATGCACGGGACACGATTGATGCAATCAGTGGTGCCTTTGAGATGTTGCATGGCTACCAGTCCACGCTTGGATATGATGCGGACCGTGGCTTGCAGAAAGAGCTGTCCGCCGCGCTTTCTCAGGCAGAATCCGCTGTTAAACAAAAGCACAGACGCAGCAAAGACCCCAATACGCTGAAGCTGATGCATACGTTTAGTGATCTGGCGCGTGCGCAACTGGACTATGCGCTTACGGGTAGCCAAAATTCTCTGGGTGCGTTTGAAGTTGCATTCTCACGTTATGAGCGCACCGTGCCGCGAGCACAAATTGACCCGGCTGTTGCTGAGAAGGTCAAAACCAACATGCTGGCCTACAAGAAGGCGTTCGAGGCTTACTCTAAGGCCTTTGATAAGCGGGCGACGAGTTCTGAGCTGTTGGCGAACCTGTTTGACCTTCTACCGCCACGGCTTGATGAGTTGAAAAACTCTGCGGTGCAGGGTGCGAATGATGCGCAGGCGCGCCTGACGGCGACCACACAGCAGACAAACCTTTATCTGGGCATTGCAGTTGGTGGTATTGCACTAACGCTGTTCATTCTTGGCTCTCTCTTGATCTTCGGTATTTTGCGTAATCTGAATGCGTTGCGTAATGCTATGGCATTGCTGGCGAAGAATGATTTGTCAGCTGTGATCCCTCTCAATAAAGGCGGTAAAGAAATTTCCGCGATGGCGCAGACACTTCAGGTGTTCCGCGATAATATTGAGGAACGCCGGATGCTGCAGGATCAGCAAGATCATGAAAATGCTGAGAAACAGGCCCGTGCCGAGCAAGTCGACAATCTCATTGTTGGTTTTGAGCAGACCGTTGCTGAGGCTTTGAATAGTCTGCACAGCGCTGCAGATGGGCTTGGGGAAGCCTCTAATGATGTGGGATCTGCTGCAGACAACGTGTCGAAAGAAGCTGTGTCTGCAGGACGTGCTGTTGAGAGTGCTGCTGAGAATGTTTCCAGCGCATCTGCTGCGACAGAAGAGTTGGCCATGTCTATCAACGAGATTGCGGGACAGGCTGAGCAATCAACGAGCGTTGCAGACCGTGCGGTTGAAGGTTCAAAAGCGACTGCTGAGACCATGAATCTGTTGAGTGATGCAGCAAATCGTATTGGTGAAGCTGTTGGGCTTATTCGTGATATTGCGAACCAGACGAACCTGCTTGCTCTGAACGCGACCATTGAAGCAGCCCGTGCGGGTGAACATGGCAAAGGCTTTGCTGTGGTGGCGTCAGAAGTGAAGATGCTGGCAAATCAGACTTCTCAAGCAACTGAGGAAATTGCACAGCAGGTTGGTTCCATTCAAGAAGCCTCAGCAGAAGCGGTTGGCGCTATTGGCGATGTGAGTGATGTTATTCACGAAATGAGCCAGATTGCGGCGGCTGTTGCAGCATCTGTTGAGCAACAGAACGCAGCTATTCAATCCATTACTGAGAATGTGGCGAATGCGACGCAGAGCTCTCAGGAAGGGGCGAGTGCAATGCAGATGGTTGAAAATGCATCCAGCAATGCACGTAGCACTGGTGGGACAGTGTCTGATCTTGCCGACGCGCTTTCTCGTCAGGCAGATCACATCAACAATACTGTTGGTGCATTCCTTGAAAAAGTGCGTGCTGCCTAAAGCAGTTTGCTTTCGTTTCGACAGCTTTAAACTGCTTTAGGGATTTGACTAGCGTATCTCTGAAAACTGCACGGCACTTTTCAGAGATACGACCTTAAGATCTTCACAAATTTTCATTTTAAATGTGGCGCTTGCTCTGGTTTTTATCAGGGCTAAGCGCCACATTGCTTTTGCGGTACGGGTTTGTTGAGCAAAGCAGACAATACGGATCTGCTGTGTTGTTTGACTGCGACTAATACGGGTTTTGAGAATGATTAATAAGATTGTTGTGGTGGGTGCTGGACAAGCAGGTGTACAGGCCGCGCAAACTCTTCGACAAAAGGGATATGAAGGTGAGCTTGTGATGCTTGGAAACGAGCCTCAGCCGCCTTATCAACGCCCTCCGCTCTCCAAGAAGTTTCTGAGTGGAGATGTGGCGCCGGATGCGCTGTTTATTCGTCCAGAAGCGTTTTATGAAACCAACAATATCGATCTGAAGGTCAATGCGCATGTTGATAGCATTGATCTTGAGAAGAAGAGTGTCAGGCTGGCAAGCGGTGAAGAGGTGAGTTGGGACAAGTTGCTGCTTGCAACCGGAACCCGCGCTCGCGATTTGCCATTGCCGGGTGCGGAGCTGGAAGGTGTTGTGACGCTTCGCTCCATTGGTGATGTTGAGCTCATCAAACAACTCTTTGTGCCTGGCAAGAAACTCGTTGTTATCGGTGGCGGTTATATCGGTCTGGAAGTGACAGCTGTTGCAAAGAGCATGGGGCTGGATGTTGTTGTGCTGGAAGCGCAGGAGCGTCTGCTGAAACGTGTGGTTTCGCCTGACATCTCATCGTTCTTCCATGGTTTGCATTCTGGCAATGGAGCGGAACTCTTTTGCGGAACCGGTGTGACCAGCATTGAAGGGACTGATGGCAAAGTTTCTTCTGTGAAACTTGCTGATGGCAGTGAAATTCCCTGTGATCTGGTGCTTTCTGCAGTTGGTGCAGTACCGAATGCGGAGCTTGCAGAGGCCGCTGGTCTGGACGTGGATGATGGCATTTTGGTTGATGGAGCAGGGCAGACCTCTCACGAGGATGTTTATGCTTGCGGTGATTGTGTTCGCTTCTTCTCAGAGCGCTATGGACGTAGCATTCGTCTGGAGAGCGTTCAAAATGCAATTGATCAGGCAAAAGCAGTCGCTGTTGCGTTGACTGATCCCGACCATGACCACAGTCACGACTATGATCCTCTGCCGTGGTTCTGGTCTGACCAACATCATATCAAGCTGCAGATTGCCGGATTGTCTAATGGATATGATGAGGCAGTGCTTGTTGGGGATACAAGTTCCGACAGCTTCTATGTGGCGTATCTGGAAAAAGGCAAGCTGATTGCGGTTGATAGCATCAATCATCCGCGCTCGCACATGATGGCGCGCCGGGTGATTGGGCAGGAATGGAAAGACGGTCTGCTTCCACCAGCTTAAGTCGACGATCTTAAAGGCGTGCCAGAGAGAGCTCCGGCACGCTTTTTTAGTCAAACCTCAGCACAAAGGCTGGATTTTGGTTTTAGCGGGTGTTTTCCAGAATAAGTCGGATCACTTCCTGCGGGATCTCCATGTGAACCATATGGCCGACACGATCGAAAACGTGGCAGGCGATTGGTCCTGGCAGTTTATGGCATTGACGGGTTGGCAGGATCTTGTCCTGTGTGCCCCAGACCACCTTGATTGGCATTGGCAGCTCGCCGAGTTTACTAGTTGGCAGCACGCCCTGACTTTCGCCTTCCAGAATAAGTCCTGATACAGCTTTGAGTGCTTCAGCAGCGCCAGGAGTGGAACGCTGTGTGGCAACATACTCTGCCAGTTTTCTTGGAAGTTCGAATTCAAGACCGACAAACTGTTCCAGCAGGACCTGTTGTTCTGCTTCGGTTTGGCCAACTGCGTAACGGCGCAGAAGCTTTGCGTTGATCTCTGGACCGAACCCGCCCGGAGCAAGCAAAGTGAGGCTTGCGATACGTTCTGGACTGCGCATGGCGATCAGTGTTGCAATCGCACCGCCCATGCTGTGACCGACTAGGTGGACGCGATCAAGTTTCAACGCATCGAGAGATTTCACAACGGCTTTTGCTGAGCCCACAGCGTTGCATGGCTCAAAATCGGCCAGTGCACGTCCGTGCGCAGGAAGGTCAAACGCGATTGTGCGACGTTTGTTTTCTAGCTGAACTTGAATATTGCGCCATGTGCTGGCGTCGCCGCCAAAGCCATGGATGAAAATAATTGGTTCTGCGCTTTCAGGGCCAAAGGCGGTGAAAGGCAGGCAGGTTACATCTTGGATACTATCGATATTCATATAGGGCCTCCCATTGGGCGTATTATATGCCCCTTTCATTCAGAGGTTTACCTGTGACTTAGGCTAAGGCAGGATTTTTTTATCAGCAGACGAACCGATAGAATTGAGCGAAAATTTTGCTTGGCATGAGGAAAATTGAAAAAAGTGAAACAAATGACCCGCGGAAGTGAGGTTTTGCTTGGATATCGATTATCAGATGTTGATAATCAGTCTCAATTTGAAACATATGGAAACTCAGAGGTCCGAGAATTTTTTTTGGTAGAGTTTGTTCTTTCTCGGCGCTGATTTATTTTTAAAATTCGACAGGTCCCGCAGGGTCAGGGGCTATCGCCAATTTCAGGGGGTGACGATGCGAGGACATCTTCGCAAGGGAATATTTGCTGTCATTTGTACGTTGGTTAGCTTTGTGTTTGTAGCACCGGCAAGCGCGGGCAAGCTGTGGAATCCAGACACACGCCAATGGGACATCTTCCCAGATTCTCCTGCTATGGCATCCAACTCAGCACGCCGTAAGTTCAAGCGTAAGCTGATCACGTACCGCACTAATGAGAAGCCAGGTACCATCATCATTGATACCGAAGAACGCTATCTCTACCACGTGCAAGAAAGCGGTAAGGCGATGCGTTATGGCATCGGTGTTGGTCGTGAAGGTTTTGAGTGGAATGGTACCGAGCGTATCACCCGCAAAGCAAAATGGCCGGGTTGGACACCGCCGGAAGAAATGCGCCGTCGTGAAGCGAAAAAAGGCCGTACTCTTCCACGTTACATGAAGGGCGGTCCAGACAACCCATTGGGCGCGCGTGCGCTGTATTTGGGTGCTACCATCTACCGTATCCACGGTACCACTGAGGACTGGAGCATCGGTCGTGCTGTTTCATCCGGATGTATCCGCATGTTCAACGAAGATGTTTCCTATCTTTATGACCATGTCGATATCGGTGCCAAGGTTGTCGTGAACTAAGTCACGAATGACAGGCTAAGAGAATTAAACCCGGGGTGACCCGGGTTTTTTATTGAGCGGACAGATACGGTTTAGCGGTAGCCATCTGAGACTGGCCTGCAGCACCCTTTGAGGGTCACTGGTTTTTGCCCTGGCTGTGTGATGGTGGCGACGGCCTCTCCCCAAACGAAAGAGTCCAATGGGGTGAAAGTGCATTGCTTCTCGGAGATAGTCATTTTTAGATCGATGCTTTCATTCCCCGCCTGAAGTAATGTGGCGTTCTTGTCTGTCTCAGCCTTTACTGACTGAAACGGGACGCGATGGAGCAGTCCGGTGATGTTCGAGTAAGTTACGACGCTGGAGTTCCACTCAATGCTCCAAGACGGCTCAGTTCCTCCGCAGACACCCAGAACCGGAAGATCTGTTCCGGCGAATGGGACGGGTATAGCGGCTTTCAGCTTTTGGGCTTCAACCCAACCTTCTATCTCTCCGAGGCTGACATGTTGCCAGTGCAGATCGTCAACCTGCTTTTGCTCACCGTCGGAGTTGAGGATTGTATCTCCAGGCAGTTGAACAATAACAGCTGCATCGTCTGATGGTGCATCGTAGATGGAGAGTAGAACGCCGAGGCTTTGGTCTACCTGACTGTAGTAGCCGGGGGGCACTTTGAGTGCCTGGGGAGTGGCTGGTTGCTCAGAGGCCGTGCCTGAGACTGGTGCCTTATCCTTTTGCGAAGAAGGTGGGGTTTCTAATTGTGCCGTGGCTGGCCGTGAGAGCATTCCCATTGAAATGCTGCTCACTAACATCAATGTTAGAAACTTATGAAATGCATTCCCAGAGAAATCTGAGGTCATCTTTTGCTCCTGAGACGCGGATGCTAACATCTCCGCTGCCGCTCGTTTTGTTTTCTCAGGATAGTAGCGGAGTATCGCCTAGGAATTCTTAAGTTGTAAGGTGCTGTTGTTTCTCGCCTTTTGGTTTAATGATGCTTGCAATTCTTTGTCGAGCCCGAGATGGAAGTTTGAAACAGCACCTAGATCACAGGTTGCCTGATGACCGTTTTTCTCTTTTCCGGTGCTGTTCGGGTTGGGTCATTAAGGTAGATTTCGTGATGATGTCCGTTAGGTTTCAGAGAATGTTCCGGGAGAAACTCCTGATGAAGTTTTGCGCAAACATTGCGAAGATCCTCATAAGGACCCTTGTGAAGGATCTGGACTGAACGGCCTTCTGTCAGAATACCTCTTTGCAATGATGCTGGTTTTTCTCCGAGACGCTCTATTGCAGTTTCCACGCCTTGAGCGAAGAGGGTGTCATCGGTCCAGTGAGGCAGGACAATCATCAAACGCCACTTCAACTTATCTTTGTTGCCGGCGACGAGATCGATCATATCGTCGGCCCACCACAGACACTCCAAAGGTGGTTCCACAAAGCGCTTGCCAAGTCGTTTCTTTGTGTCGAGCTTGATGGGGTAGATCACGGTGAAAAGCCATTTGATCGCCTGGGCGAATGCTTCTCCTTCCGGATTGCCATGTCCATCAATCATAGCGAATTGCATGTCGGGAACATCGACAAATGTAAAACGGTCGCTTGGTGGTCGATATAACTCATAGAGTCTGTCTCTGAAATCGGTTGTCGTCATAGCTATGTCCTCATGTGTTCCATGGTTTGCAGGTCATGTAGTCCAGAGTTTTCTGAAGCCAGTCGGCCTCTGATTTGAGCTGAGCGATGGAGTAGTCAAAGAGGGCTTCGACGTGATCAGGCAAAGGTTGTTGGTCTAATTGGATGTTTCCAATTCGGGAGATTTCTTTTTGTATTGCTTCGGCACGCTCGCTTAAAGCGTTAAGGGCTTGGTCTCGTTGCAGCGTCGGCCAATGGATCATGCCCAAGAGGAGGGATGAGTATGTTGGACGAACTGTTGTGATAGCTGAGAGGGTTTGTGCGATGAGAGCTTGGTGGCCTGCCTCTGTCATGAGGAAGCTCTTCTTAGCTTTGGCACCAGTGGGCTTCTCTGAGGTGACGAGGCCTTTCTTTTCCAACTTGCCCAGCACGAAGTAGATGGAAGAGAACCCGATTTGCGTCCACTCGCGCATGCCTCGCTGCTCTATGACCTGCTCCAGCTCATAGCCATGGCGGGGCATCTCGGAGACAAGGCCGAGGACGAGCAGTTCGCTGTCAGTGAGGCTTTCAGACATATTATTCTAGCCTTAGAATAAAATTATATTCTAGTACTAGAATAGGTAGTGTTGAGTCGTCAACGTCTGGCTTTTCAGAGGATGATGCGTGGGGAGGGTTATTGTTTGCGGGTGATCATGACGAGCATGTTGTCGCGTAGGCTGACATGCTGGCGATAGAGCAGGAGGCAGCGGCAGCTGAATTCACTTTCCCGCTTTTGGAAATACTCGGCATAGCGATGAATGTCGTGCCGGTTCACATCCTCGATCATGTAAACGCCATTGCTTGCGAGCAGGTCTACAATGTTCTCGAAGAAGACAATCCCCGCTTCGTAATGGTGGAGGCCATCATCGATGATCAGGTCGTAGGGCTCTGGCTTTGCGGTGGTTTTGAAGCCTGAGATGCTTTCCGGGCTGGTCTGATCCACCTGATATGTCTGAATGCGAGAATCAGAGAATAAGCATTTTTCGTCAATGTCGAGGCCGGTTATCTCAGCATTTGGGAAATAGTCTCTCCAGACGCGAAGGGAAGCGCCGGGTTTGCCTTCTTTGCCCATGTTTGAAAGGCAGCTGGTGTCATTCGTACCGATGCCGCATTCGAGCACGTTTGTGATCTTGTCGCGGCAATGATCGAAAATCATGCTGTAGAAATCGGTGTAGGTGTGAGGCTCCCAGTTGAACTGGGTGGTCTCCGGGCAGTTGGTGCCTTTGTCACTGCCGTACACGTCGCAGAGTTGAGCCAGATAACTGTTTCTTGCTGGTGCGTAGAACGCTTCGATACGCTGTCCGAGATGCTCTTCGACGGATGCTCGTGTTCTTTCCAGTTTGGTTTTTGGGGTGAGCTGTCGAAGGACCTTGTTAAAATCGAGCGTGCTTGAAGTGTTCATGTTTGCCGCTTCTTACAAATTAGAGCTGAAAGAAGCGTAGATTAACATTCTCAGGTTCTGGGAATACTCCCGCCTTTCTGGTGCAGATTTCCTTGGTGTGAAGCAGGAGGTCGTCTGTAATAAAAAAGGGCCGCCGAAGCAGCCCTTTCTTGAACTTGATTAATGTCGGATCAGACAAGTGCACCGTGGCAATGCTTGTACTTTTTGCCAGATCCACATGGACAAGGCTCATTCCGGCCTACACGACCCCAAGTTTCAGGATCATCTGACTCACGACCGTCTGGTGCAGATGCTGCACGTGCTTCAGCCAGTTGGCGGTCCGCTTCCATCATCTCGTCTTCACCAGTCATAGGATTGGTGTGATGTGCTTCCATGTGGGAAGGCATCTGCGGTGTTTCCGGAGCCTGCTGCTGAACCAATTCAACCATCATCAACTGTGATGTAGTGGTCTGGCGTAGGGTGCTCAGCATGTTTTCAAAGAGAGTGAAGGACTCTGTTTTGTATTCTTGAAGTGGATCACGCTGTGCGTAGCCACGCAGACCAACTGCAGAACGCAGGTGATCAAGGTTCGCCAGATGCTCACGCCACAAGTTGTCGATGGTTTGCAGAAGAACTGCACGCTCGATCTGACGCATAACGTCTGGACCGTAGTTTGCAGCCTTACTCGCCATAACCTGGTTGGCTTCCTTCTTCAGGCGCGCGGTGACTTCTTCGTCTGCAATGCCTTCCTCGTTTGCCCACTCAATAATTGGCAGGTCGAGGTTCAGCTTTGTGCGTGCTTCTTCCTGAAGGCCTTCTGTATCCCACTGCTCAGGGTAAGCGCGTTCTGGAATGTGTGCTGCGACGAGATCTTCGACGAACTCTTCGCGCATTTCCACAACAGCTTCCTGAGTAACTTCAGGGTCCATCATTTCGAGGCGCTGATCGAAGACGACTTTACGCTGGTCGTTCATCACGTCATCGAACTTCAGCAGGTTCTTACGAATGTCGAAGTTGCGAGCTTCCACTTTCTGCTGAGCTTTTTCCAGTGCCTTGTTGATCCAAGGGTGAACGATTGCCTCACCGTCCTGCAGGCCAAGTTTCTGAAGCATGGAGTCCATGCGCTCAGAACCGAAGATGCGCATCAGATCATCCTGAAGAGACAGGAAGAACTTGGAGTGACCAGGGTCACCCTGACGGCCAGAACGACCGCGCAGCTGGTTATCAATGCGGCGGCTTTCGTGGCGCTCGGTTGCGACAACGTAGAGGCCACCAGCCTGAAGAGCTTTTTGTTTGAGCGCCTCAACTTCTTTTTTGATGGCGTCTTCTTTTGCAGTACGCTCAGCGCCCTCGGGCATGTCGCCCAGTTCGTTCGCGATACGCATTTCAACGTTACCACCGAGCTGGATATCTGTACCACGGCCAGCCATGTTGGTTGCAATGGTCACAGCACCAGGCACACCTGCCTGCGCGATGATGCTTGCTTCTTGCTCATGGTAACGTGCGTTCAGAACTGCAAAGACCTTCTTTTTACCTGCATCCTTGCCGGTGTACATGCTTGCAAAGCCGAGCGGGTCTGACACATCGATCTGAGTGTAGCCGTTCTTGATGAGCAGATCGGCGAGCATCTCGGACTTTTCAATAGATGTTGTACCTACCAGAACAGGCTGACCACGTTCATGGCAGTCATCTACGAGCACCTGAATGGCGTCGTACTTTTCGGCAACTGTGCGGTACACTTCATCGTCGTCATCGACACGCTGAACAGCAACGTTGGTTGGAATATCCACCACATCTAGGCTGTAGATGTCCATGAATTCTTCAGCTTCCGTCATTGCTGTACCGGTCATACCAGCGAGCTTGTCGTACATGCGGAAGTAGTTCTGGAATGTGATGGACGCGAGTGTCTGGTTCTCTGGCTGGATAGCAGCTTTTTCTTTTGCTTCCAAAGCCTGATGGAGGCCCTCAGAGAAACGACGGCCCGGCATCATACGGCCAGTGAATTCGTCAATAATAACGACTTCGTCGTTGCGGACGATGTAATCTTTATCGCGTTGGAAAAGCTTATGCGCTTTCAGACCCTGCTGAAGATGGTGAACAGCTGTCACGTTCTCCACGTCATAAAGCGATTCGCCCTTTAGAAGATCTGCTTCTGTCAAGAGTTGCTCAAGCTTCTCGTTACCTGCTTCAGTAAAGGTTGCGGAGCGAGCTTTCTCGTCGAGTTCAAAGTCTTCTTCAGTCAACTGAGGAATAAATGTATCGATGAGATTGTAGAAGTCTGTGCGATCTTCCAGCGGGCCGGAAATAATCAGAGGGGTACGAGCTTCATCCACGAGAATGGAGTCGACTTCATCCACGATTGCATAATGATGCGGGCGCTGGCACATGGACTCGCGATCATACTTCATATTGTCACGAAGATAATCGAAGCCGAATTCGTTGTTGGTGCCGTATGTGACGTCCGCTGCATAAGCGGCTTTACGCTCTTCATCAGAGATGCCGTGGACGATCAAACCAGTTGTCAGACCGAGGAACCGGTAAACCTGACCCATCCATTCGATATCACGCGTTGCCAGGTAATCGTTCACAGTCACAACGTGAACGCCCTTACTTGTCAATGCGTTAAGGTATACTGGAGCAGTTGCAACAAGGGTCTTACCTTCACCGGTGCGCATTTCGGTGATTTCTCCAGCATGGAGAACCATACCACCGATGAGCTGCACGTCGTAGTGACGAAGACCAAGGACGCGGCGGGAAGCTTCCCGCACGACTGCAAATGCCGGGACCAAGAGGTCGTCCAGCTTAGCGCCGTTTGCCAGTTGCTCGCGGAACTCGTCAGTTTTGGCTCTCAGCTGTTCATCTGTCAGAGCTTCCATTTCCGGCTCCAAAGCAGAAATAGCGTCTACTGTGGGCTTGAGTGTCTTAATCCGACGGTCATTTGCTGAACCAAATATCTTACGAGCGAGTGCGCCGAGCCCCACCATGTGGCGGTCCTTCCTACTTTGGGCGCGCCGGTTTTTTCACGTCGCGGTCGGGCCCTAAAAATCTTCACATTCGTGATCTAACCAGTCAAAACTCTGTGAGTCTGATCTGGGTCACAGCATATTAAACACCTGCGAGTAAAAAAGCAGGCGACAGAGAGATAAGAGTGGGCCGAAAGGTTGTCAACGGCAGTTGCCGTCGCAATATAGTGCTTTGTTGTTTTGCAACTCTTTTTAAACTCTCCATAAACAGGAAAGAAAGTGATCTTATGCTTCGTAAATTTACAGGGATCCTAGGTAGTTCAGTTGCTGTTGCTGCTCTGGTTATTGGGCTGAGTGCAGCGCAGGCACAGGATGCTGATGCGGCTCCAGATCTGGACAAGCCAGTTGCGAAGGTTGGCCAGAGCGTTATTACCGAAGCTGATCTTGCTTATGCAGCTCAAGATTACGCGCAGCAGCTGCAGCGTGTTCCACCAACCGAATGGCGCAAGGTTTTGACCGATGTGCTGGTTGAGATGAACCTGCTTGCAGAAGCTGGTGCAGAAGAAAAACTTGCAGAAACTGATGATTTTAAACGCTTAATGGCATTTGAGCGCACGCGTGCACTTCGCAATGCGTATTTCCAGAAGTACATTCAGAGCGCTATCACCGAAGACGAAGTTAAGGCTGCTTACGAGGCTGAGTATGCCAACTATCAGGGTGCTCCAGAGATCAATGCAGCGCACATCCTTGTAGAGAAGGAAGATGAGGCGAAGGACATCATTAAGCAGCTAGAAGGTGGTGCAGACTTTGCTGAGCTTGCAAAGGAAAAGTCCACTGGTCCTTCCGGCCCTAATGGTGGTGATCTTGGTTTCTTCGGAAAAGGCCAGATGGTTCCCGAGTTTGAAACAGCTGCTTTTGCTCTGAAACCGGGTGAGTTTACAAAAGAGCCTGTGCAAACACAGTTCGGTTATCACGTAATCCTGAACAAGGAAGCACGCACACAGTCCGCTCCAGCCTTTGAAACGGCTGAAGGCCAGATCCGTCAGGAGCTGGTTCTGACGAAATTCCGTGAGGTGCTTGAAGAGCTGAAAGCCAAGAACACTGTGGAAATCATCGGTGCCGATGCTGATGAAGCGAAAGCTGAAGAAAGCAAATAATAGGCTAGTGCTTATTAGCTTTGCTGATTATTGAAATAAAACATCTTGTTTTTGTAGCCTCGGATGGCTTAGGCCTTCCGGGGCTACTTTTTTGCTGCATAGACACAGTTTTCTTCGGGAGGTTTTCATGTCCGCGACCATTTCTCCACTCGCACCCAAGTCCTATCCAGAACTTCCGGAAGTTAAGGGCGTTCGAATGGCAACTGCTGCAGCTGGTTTGAAGTATGAAGGACGTACTGACGTTCTCCTGGCTGTGTTTGATGAGCCTGCTCAGATTGCTGGTGTGTTCACGACATCTAAATGCACGAGTGCTCCGGTTGACTGGTGTAAGCAGAACCTTTCCAAGGGTGTTGTGCGTGCAATTATGGTCAACTCCGGGAATGCGAATGCGTTTACGGGCAAGAAGGGGCTCGCATCTGTTGAGCTTTCAGCGGACATCCTTTCAAAGGCGAGCGGGTTTGCTGCGGATGAGCTATATCTGGCGTCTACCGGTGTGATTGGCGAGCCGCTGCCGGCTGAGAAATTTGCTGGTGTGGCTGGTGGCCTGGTGGCTGATGCTGTCGCTGACAAGTGGATGGACGCAGCCAAAGCGATCATGACTACGGATACCTATCCTAAGATGAGCACGCGTCGTGTGAAGCTGGGTGATGCGACGGTTACGTTGAATGGTATTGCCAAAGGTGCAGGTATGATTGCGCCTGATATGGCGACCATGCTTGGCTTCTTGTTCACTGACGCTCCAATTAAAGCGCCTGCTTTGCAGAGCTTGCTTTCTGAGTGTGTGGGCGGCTCTTTTAATTCCATCACGGTTGATAGTGATACCTCTACCTCTGACACTGTGCTGCTAGCAGCCACCGGGTCAGCTGGAGGGGACTGGATTGAAGATGCTGCGGACCCGCGCCTTGCGGAGTTCCGTGAAGCTCTCTCCAGCATGATGCTTGAGCTGGCTCAGATGATCGTTCGTGATGGGGAAGGTGCGACCAAGTTTGTTGAAGTGCGAGTGGAAGGTGCTGAGAGCGATACTTCTGCAAAGCGGATTGCTATGGCGATTGCAAACTCTCCATTGATGAAAACTGCATTTGCTGGCGAAGATGCGAACTGGGGCCGCGTTGTGATGGCAGTTGGTAAGGCTGGTGAGCCTGCTGATCGTGATAAACTGGCGATTTGGTTCGGCGATATCCGTGTTGCGGTTGAAGGAGAGCGGGATCCAGATTACAGCGAGGAAGAAGCGTCTGCTGTCATGAAAGAAGACGAGATCATTCTGAAAGTTGATCTTGGCATCGGAAATGGCCGTGCGACTGTCTGGACTTGTGACCTCACCAAGGAATATGTGGCAATCAATGGTGACTACAGAAGCTAAGCGAGTTCAACCTCGCCAACCGAATTGCGATCTGGAAACGGTGTTGAAGCTGGAGCAGGCAAATCTGAATTGCTTTCCCAGCCTCATGGCGCATCATGATGGGAGCTGGATTTCCCGTCTCTCACCGGGTGGCAGTGCACGCCGGAACAACTCTCTGAACTTTTATGATGCCCAAGACGGTGATGAAGCCGAGAGCCGATTAGATTCTGCACGAGCACGCTTCAAACGGCTTGAGATGGCGTTCCATGTTCGCTGGACACCTTTGGTTCCCACAGATGTGGATCAGGTGCTGACCTCTCAGAAGTATGCTCGCGTTGATGAGACGCTGGTGCTGTCACGATCCATTTGGGGGCTTGGTGATACTGATGTGCCTAAAGGGTACAAACTCTCCGAAGTCTCACTGAGTGAATGGATTTCTAGTTACGCGCAGGTTGACGGTGCAAAGCGTGGGGAGCCTCTGAGTGAAACAGAGCAGGCACTTCATGATGTGCTTTCAAGAGTGACTGTTGAATTGGTCGCGCTGGTGCTTGAAACTGAAGATGGTGTTCCAGCAGCTGTTCTGCTTGGTGTGGTGGATGGCGATCTACTCGGCATCTTTAGTGTGAAGACGGCTGAAGCGTTTCGTCGTCAGGGACTGGCTTATGCCTTGATGTGCGAAGTGCAGAGTCTTGGGGCTAAGCGCGGTGCGGAAACTGCTTGGTTGCAAGTGGTGGCAGATAATGCTGCTGCTGTAGAGCTCTACGATTCCCTCGGGTATCGAGAAGCCTATGCTTATCACTATTGCAAAGATGCCCAGCCTTAAGAAAATCAGTAAAATTTCACTCGGGACCTTTGGTATGGTTTCCAAAAGGTTTTCAGAGTGGTCCTTTGTGAAACGGGAAAATAAATGAAAATTGTGATGGTTGCGGCGTGTGCCTTGATTGATGCTGATAACCGCATTCTGCTTGCTCAGCGCCCTGAGGGCAAATCAATGGCAGGTTTCTGGGAGTTTCCGGGTGGGAAGATCGAAGCTGGTGAGACACCAGAGGACTGTTTGATCCGTGAATTATCTGAGGAACTGGGAATTACAGTTAAAAAAGAGTGCCTTGCTCCCCTAAGTTTCGCGAGCCACACTTACGAAGATTTTCATCTGCTGATGCCACTTTACGTTTGTAGGCGCTGGTCGGGCACACCTCACGGGGCAGAGGGGCAAAACCTGAAATGGGTACGGGCAGTGCGTTTACGTGATTATGAAATGCCACCAGCAGATGAGCCGTTGATCCCGCATCTAATCGACCTTGTGTCTTATTAGCGGGAGATCACGGAGAACAAGAGGCAGTAATGGCGTTGAATGAGAAAGCGTATCACAATCAGAAATGTGGATTTACGATTGCTCATATGACCGAAGACGAGCGCGGAGCTGCTGCAGTTGAATACGCCATTCTTGCCGCTTTGATTGTTCTTGCCATTGCCGCCAGCCTGACTGCAATTAGCAGCACGATTTCGGACAACTTCCAGTTCATCTCAGATACTTTGCTTGCCGCGATTTCTGGCTAATCAGGACTTTATCTCTTTAGTCCCAAGCGCCTCGGCCAGGCTGTGTTTTGCAGAGCCGGGCTTTAGTGGTTTCTGTTGAGATTCATGTGGTGCCCAGCCGGACAGGGATGCGAAAGTGAAGGTTGCACGGATGCGTCCATCTGCATCTGAGTAATCCTGCGCATAGATCTCTGCCGCTTTCATGAAGACCTTCTTGCTTGTCGGTGACTTCAAGCGTTCTTTCAAAGGGTTCGTTGCACCCATTGCGCGCAGATCTCTGATCAAGTCAAACATGGTGTCGTATCTGACGGTTAACCGATCTATGTCGGTTACTGGGAGTGCGAAACCTGCGCGTTGGAGAAGGCCACCGAGATCTCTGGTATCTGCAAATGGTATTACGCGTGGTGATACGCCTTCACTAACTTCCATTTCGGCGCGCATCAGACAGTCTCGTAACTCCGCAAGGGTGTCAGTTCCCAATAAGAGGCCGAGGAAAAGGCCATCTGGTTTCAAGGCACGTTTGATCTGGATGAGTGTTCCCGGAAGATCGTCGAGCATCTGTAAGTTAAGTGAAGAGACAATCAGGTCCAGACTTTCCGGCGCGAAAGGCAGGACGGCATCATCTACAATCAAATCAGGATCAGACAGGTTTGGGTCTGCACCGAACAGATCGGCTCGCAGCAGGTGTTTGACTTTTCCTGACGCCTTTAGCGCTTCAAAGATGTGGCCGGTGTGACCGCCGAGATCTACTCCGCAGTCAAACTCTCTGCTGATGAATTCCAGACGATCTTGCAAATCTGCGGCAGCTGCCTTCATCAGGAAATCAGCGCCGTCTTGCGCTCTCTTCAATGCAGTCATGCGACGTTGTGCAATGAGTTTACGATCAAAGAGAGTGTGTTCGCTCATGAGGGCGCCTTTGGCCAGATTGTGCTGTGTGTGCACTATTGGAAATTATAACCCCATTGAACATGGAGTGATGTTCGACGGAGGCTTTGTTAGCTTATTTCTTCTGCAGATATATACGGTGAGCACAGATGAGCGACAAGTTTTCTTCTCTGGAGTGGTTGCCTGATGCAGTGGATAGAGCTGAGCAACCGCTTAAACCCAGCTTTCTTGATATGAAGGTGGCCTCTCATTTAAGGCGAGGACTGAACTTTGCTCTGGATGCTCTGTTTCCTCATAGCTGTCCGATTTGTAACGATTTGGTTCAAGGTGAAGGTGGTTTGTGTCTGCCTTGTTGGCAGACACTGGAACTGATATCAGCGCCTTATTGTGAGCGGCTTGGTGTTCCGTTGCATTATGAGTTGGGTCCGAATGCCTGGAGCGCTGCTGCTCTTGTTAATCCGCCTGATTATGACCGAGCCCGGGCCGCAGCCCTCTACAACGGGCCCGCGCGCGAGCTGGTGAAGCGGTTTAAGTTTTATGGAGAGATCCGGTTATCGAAGTTTCTTGCCAGGTGCATGCTCAATGCAGCGGCAGAACTTATCGCTTCTGAGAGTTTTCTTATTCCAGTTCCTCTCCACAAGTCGCGCTTACGTGAGCGCACCTATAATCAGTCTGCTTTGCTGGCGAACGACGTCGGGCGTCATTTAGAGGGGCAAGTGCTTCTTGATGGCTTGGTTCGAACACGGCGTACTAACCAACAAGTCGGCCTTAAGCGAGGGGCACGGACAGCTAATGTGAAAGGTGCCTTTGCAGTTGCGGATCATTTCCTGTCAGAGGTATCTGGTGCTCATGTGGTGCTGGTTGATGATGTGCTGACGACAGGGGCAACTGTTGAAGAATGTGCGCGGGTTTTGAAGGCTGCAGGTGCGCAACAGGTTGATGTACTTGTTTTTGCTCTGGTCGATCCTGAAAATATGTCTGATGATAATGATTGAGTGTTGTTGAGGGACTGTCTTAGCCTATGCGATATAACGAAGTGATCAACTTGAGTTGAGGTGGACTTGCGGTTTACTTGGACGTGAGCCATATAGACTTCAGTTTTGATGGCTGAATTTCTATTGGCCTTCGCTGTGTATCCAAAGGACAAGAATATGGCTCAAGTTACTATCTACACCCGTGATATGTGCGGTTTCTGTGCTCGCGCAAAAAGACTTCTTGATGAGAAGGGTGTTGACTATAAAGAATTTAACTACAGCGAAGATCCAACGATCCGTAAGGAAATGATTGCCAAAGCAAATGGTGCAAACACATTCCCGCAGATCTTTATCGGATCTGAGCATATTGGTGGTTGTGATGACCTGTTTGCATTGGAACGCCGCGGGCACCTCGATGGTCTGTTGAGCGTTGGTCTTTAAAGAAGCTTAGGAAGCGTATTGCAAACTACGCTTTGAAAGTGAGAATTGATGACAAGTTTTGTGGCTGCATGTGTCCAGATGAGAACGGGACGAAACCCGCTCGAAAATCTTGATGTCTGTGAGGCGTTGATAAGAGAAGCTGCTGCTGAAGGCGCGGTTTATGTGCAAACGCCTGAGATGACCAATGTGCTGGAACGTAGCCGCAAAGCGCAGCTTGCTGCCTCCAGTTTCGAAAATGATGATCCGTTTTTGAAACAACTGGGTTTGCTTGCTGATGAGTTGAATATCTGGGTCCATATCGGATCTCTGGCAATTCGGCTTGAAAATGACAAGCTGGCCAACCGCGGCTTTATGATTTCTCCTCAAGGAGAGATCACCGCTCGTTATGACAAAATCCATATGTTTGATGTGGATTTGCCAAATGGAGAAAGCTGGCGCGAGTCTGAAAGCTATAGTGCAGGCAATGTGTCTCCGGTTATTGATCTTGGTGTGGCCAAGCTTGGAATGGCGATTTGCTACGATATTCGTCAACCGGCGTTGTTCCGCGAGCAATCAAAGGCTGGCGCGCAGGTTTTGACTGGTCCGGCTGCTTTCACCAAGCAAACAGGTGAAGCGCATTGGCATGTGCTGCAACGCGCGCGGGCGATTGAAAACGGTGCCTTTGTTGTAACTGCTGCGCAAGGTGGAACACATGAAGATGATCGTCAGACCTATGGTCACAGCTTAATGGTTGACCCTTGGGGGCAAGTGATCGCAGAACTTGATCATGATGCACCAGGTGTTTTGTTGGGTGAACTTGACATGGCTAAAGTGGATGAAGCACGTCGGCGTGTTCCAGCCATCAAGAATGCGCGTGAGTTTTCCGTAGCAACTGTTTCCCTCAATGGGGAGATGGTCAGTTGATTAACTATTCACTTGCCTGCGATGATGGGCATGAATTTGATGGATGGTTCCGGAATTCTGGCGATTACGAAAAGCAGAAAGAATTAGGTCTGGTCACGTGCCCGTTTTGTGACAGTGCATCGGTCCATAAACGCTTGATGGCGCCGAATGTTTCTACATCGAGAAGCCAGAAGAAGGCTCAGGTTGAACATCAGGTTTCGCAGGCTGTTGCTGCTGCTCAGGCAAAAGCTACAGAAAAGGCCGCGAGTGAACCAAAGCCCGGCGGTGGAACTGCGCCAGCAAGTTCTGAGCAATCTGTTGCCACGACAACTCCAGCTGTTGATCTGCAGAAGGTTCCTGAGAAAGCAAAGGAGCTGGTGGAAGCTCTGCGAGAGTTCCGCAAACAGGTTGTGACCAACTCAGAGTATGTTGGCGACAAGTTTGCTGAGGAAGCACGCAAGATCCACTATGGCGAAACGGAAGAGCGCGGGATTTACGGAGAAACTACTCCCGATGATGCTCAGGAGCTTTTGGAAGAGGGTGTTGAGCTGATGCCGCTGCCGGTGCTGCCAGAAGACCGCAACTGATTTTTTATGCTGTCATGATGGCAAAACGAAAGGCGCCTCGTTTAGCAGGGCGCCTTTTTTGTTCTGTCACTCAATCAGGCTGACACGTCTTTTCTGCCAGGGGCTCGGGGGGTGGAGGGCTTATCTGCGCTTTTTGCCCGGCTGCGTGTGCTTGTTGACTTGCGAGGCACTCTACGGCGAGGTTTAGCCGGAACTTTTGTTGGTGCGGCCTGTGCCATCGCCTTCAAATCATCAATGCTCGTCAAAGCTTCTGATGTTGCCTTCTGTGTTTTGGAAACCGTGCCCTTCATTGTAGAGGACATCTGGTTCATCTGGCGGGCACCTTCCTGACGGCAATCTTCAAAAGCTTCCTGCATGAAGTCGCTGGCAAGTTTTGAGAACTCAATGCCAGTTGGACAATCCCAGATCTCCTGAACGAAATCTGTGTTGGCTTTCATGCGCTTGTTAAAGAAGGACATGTTTGCGTGCATGATTGCCTGATAGTTCTCAAGCATGGACTTGTTGTTGGAAATTGCGTGCTCCAACGCTGTGTTGGAAAGTTGGTCTCCACCCTGCGCCCAAAACCAGCCTTGCCAAGGCAGTCCATCTGTCGCAACGGTCCAGCGGTCCATTGCTTCTTTCATTTCTTTGTCGATGTTTAACATCGTGTCTCCTCCGGACTTTGATCAAGTTCTCGGGCGGCGATCTAGGTCTTGAGACAATATTCTTCGAGCGATCAGGGAGTTTGGAAGAAGCTCGTTTGCCGGTAACTTACGCCGCGTACACCCTCCTGTTTATAGGCGCTAATATTGGCAAAATGATATTCTGGATTCTAAGGGATTTCAGCGGCTTTTTTCTGAAGAACTAGTTAAATTTGCAGGCGTAGCTACGTATCCAGCCAGTCCTGAATGAGTTCGCTGGTGTGGTCCGGGTGTTCCAGAGTAGAAAGATGGCCGCAATCCGGGATGATGTGAAGTTTGTTATTTGGTATTGCATCATGCATTTCGCGGCATCTGTCCAGCGGTAGTAAGCTGTCTTCTTCGCCTGCGACGATCATCGTCGGGCACTGGATTGCCGGAAGGTCGGGTCTTTGGTCTCGGCGGTTGATGATTGCGTTTTGCTGCTTCAGGAAGCTATCAGCGCCAATATCAGCAGCCATGTCGAAAACCACTTGCCGAAGCGCTGTGTCGTCGTGGCGGGCAGGGTGGACAAGTTGAGGGTATTGCATGGAGGCGATTTTGTGGAAGCCTCCCTTCCTCGCAATCTCCATCTGCGTATGGCGAAGCTGCGTCTGGGCCGCAGTGTCGTCTCTGGCATTGGTGTTTATGAGGGCAAGACGGCTGATACGTTCAGGAGCCAATCGAATCACCTCCAGAGCGACGTAGCCACCCATGGACATGCCGAGGAGAGCGAATCTTTCCGGGGCGTGATCCAGCAATCTCTTTGCCATGGCTTCAATGGAATCCATGTCGCAGGTTTCGGCAATGATGATTGGGCGCTCTTTCAGAGAGTTGATCTGAGGGCCAAACAAAGTGCCGGTGCTGGTGAGGCCGGGAATGAAAACGACAGTTTCTGCAGGTGCTGTTTCTGGCATTTTCATTCTCCTTAGTCATTGGATGCCAGCTGCTACTCTGGCTTCCGAGCTATTACCATGTAGTTTACATCCAGATCGGTTGTTCTTGACCAGCTGTCTGTCAGCGGATTGAAGCTCACACCGCAGCGCTCGTAAATGTTCATGCCAGATTCATTGAGGGGGGCTTCCAGCTCTTCCGGGCGAACCAGCTTTTCGTACTGGTGGGTGCCTTTGGGCAACCAGCGTAGCACGCGTTCTGCTGCGACAATCGCGAGGGCATAGGCTTTCAGAGTTCTGTTGATAGTTGCAACGAACATCATTCCACCGGGACGCACAAGATCTGCACAGGAGTTCATGAACAATGGAACATCTGCAACATGCTCCACGACTTCCATGTTGAGCACGATGTCGAACTGCTCCCCAGCTTCCACCAGAGATTCAGCAGTTTGTGCACGGTAGTCGATATCAAGGCCGGATTGCTGTGCATGAAGTGTGGCTACTTTGATGTTGGTTTCAGAGGCATCTGCTCCAACAACGGTCGCGCCCATGCGAGCCATAGGCTCAGCGAGTAGGCCACCACCGCAGCCGATGTCTAAAATCCGTAGGCCTTCTAATGCTTTAGGGGATGTTTCATCTCGACCAAAGTGGTCACAAGCGTACTCTTTGATATAGGAGATGCGAACTGGGCTGAATTTGTGGAGAGGGCGAAATTTTCCAGTCGGATCCCACCATTCCGATGCAATTGATGAGAAATGCGCAACTTCCGCCGGGTCGATTGTGGTTTGTGCCGGGTTTTTGGCGGCGTTGCTTGGTTTTTGCGCGGTGCTCATAGCTCAACTCTCCACTTTCATACCGGTACTGGTGGGTCTAATCGCGGTTTTTGTCAAGCCGCTGGTTGCGATAGAAGGGCGCTAGTTGTATGGATTAGCGCCGTTTGTAGTGATGATCGGTTCATCACAAAGGCCCTCGGAGGAATTTGGGAAGCGATGGCCCGTTTGGTTATGAAGTTTGGCGGCACCTCCGTTGCCGACCTAGAGCGTATTAGAAATGTTGCGCGGCATGTAAAGCGTGAAGTGGAAGCAGGCAACCAGGTTGCTGTTGTCGTGTCCGCTATGGCTGGCGTGACGAATACCTTGGTCGGTTATACAAGAGATGCTGCAGCGCTGCATGATGCGCGTGAGTACGATGCGGTTGTTGCCTCTGGTGAGCAGGTAACTTCTGGCTTGTTGGCGATTGTGCTGCAAGACATGGGTGTGGAAGCGCGGTCCTGGCAAGGATGGCAGATTCCTATCCGTACGAATGAAGCCCATGGCGCAGCGCGTATTGAGAGTATTGAAGGTCAAACTCTCATTGAACGCCTGGAGCGTGGACAGGTTGCTGTTTGTGCCGGTTTCCAGGGCGTTGCGCCGGACAACAGGCTTGCGACACTTGGACGTGGTGGTTCTGATACCAGTGCAGTGGCAATTGCTGCTGCCATTCAGGCAGACCGCTGTGATATCTACACGGATGTGGACGGTGTTTATACGACCGACCCGCGTGTGGTGGCCAAGGCAACCCGTTTGGAACGTGTTGCGTTTGAAGAGATGCTGGAAATGGCTTCTCTTGGTGCAAAGGTTTTGCAGGTCCGCTCTGTTGAGATGGCGATGGTTCACGGCGTTCGTACGTTTGTACGTTCCAGCTTTGATGATCCGGATGCCCCGCAGATTAGCGCTGATGGAACACCTGTAGGTACACTTATTTGCGACGAGGACGAGATTTTGGAACAACAAGTCGTCACTGGCATCGCTTACTCAAAAGACGAAGCACAGATTTCTATCCGCAACGTTGCTGACAAACCTGGCATTGCGTCCAGAGTGTTTGGCCCGTTGGCAGAAGGCAACATCAACGTAGACATGATCGTCCAGAACATCTCCCCAGATGGAAAGACGACCGATATCACCTTTACCGTTCCAGAGAGCGATTACGAGCGTGCGCGCAAGGTAATTGAGGAGAACGTCGAGGAAATTGGCTTCGAGAATATCGAAGGCGCTACTGATGTTGTAAAAGTTTCCGTAATCGGCATGGGTATGCGTTCGCATGCCGGTGTTGCAGCCCAGTGTTTTGAAGGCCTGGCTGAGAAGGGGATTAACATCCGCGCGATTACGACATCTGAGATTAAAATCTCTGTTCTGATCGATTCCGCGTATACGGAACTTGCGGTTCGTACTCTCCATTCGCTATACGGACTTGACGGCTAGGTATCCTACTGTCGAGAATATTGTTGTGTCTTGGACAACTTCCAAGGCACAACGTGGCCTGTTAAAAGGCCAGCAGAATTATAGGTAGGGCGGAGCATGCGCAGCAGCTTGGCCGGACCGCGCGTACTCCTCCGTAAGCTTCGTGAAGTGATGGCGGAGCCGATTAATGCGCAGGAACGGCTCGACAAGATTGTACGTCTGATCGCGGCAAACGTGGTTGCGGAAGTGTGTTCCGTGTACATTTTGCGCGCGGATGGGGTTCTTGAGCTGTATGCAACAGAGGGCCTCAATAAGGATGCGGTTCACCATACTTCTCTGAAGGTTGGTGAGGGTCTTGTTGGCTTGATTTCCTCTGATGCCAGACCGTTGAACCTACCAAATGCGCAGGCGCACCCGGCGTTTGCCTATCGTCCAGAAACGGGCGAAGAGAATTATAACTCTTTCCTTGGTGTGCCGATCTTACGTGCAGGACGTACTCTTGGCGTGCTTGTTGTTCAGAACAAAGACCACCGGACCTACTTTGAAGACGAAGTAGAAGCCCTGCAGACAACTGCGATGGTAATCGCAGAGATGGTCGCGGCGGGTGAGCTGGAAGCGATTGCGCAGCAAGGCACAACGATTGATGTGATCCGTCCGATGCATCTGAAGGGTGTCGCCCTTGCTGATGGCATCGGCCTTGGACATGTGGTTCTGCATGAACCGCGTGTGGTTATCACCAATCTGATTGCCGAGGATGCGGACACTGAAAAGAAGCGCCTCGAAGAATCTGTTACGCGCTTACGTCAGTCGCTTGATCATATGCTGGCAAGCGGTGAGTTTTCTCAGCACGGTGAGCACCGTGAAGTTCTGGAAGCTTACCGGATGTTTGCCTATGACCGTGGCTGGATCCGGAAGATTGATGAAGCGATCCGCAATGGTTTGACGGCTGAAGCTGCAGTTGAGAAAGTTCAGAGCGATACGCGCGCTCAGATGCTCCGGCAGACAGACCCGTATTTGCGTGAGCGTCTGCATGATCTTGATGATCTAGCGCACCGCCTCATTCGGGAGCTGATGGGCAAGAACCACAGCGGCGAAGATGATCTGCCGAAAGACGCAATCATCATTGCGCGTAACATGGGTGCGGCTGAGCTGCTAGACTACGATCGGGATCGCATTCGGGGTCTTGTTCTGGAAGAAAGCGGTCCGACAAGTCACGTCACCATTGTTGCGCGTGCGCTTGGCATTCCGACAGTTGGGCAGGTTGAAGACATTGTTTCCTTGGTGGAAGCGACTGATGCCATCATCGTGGATGGTGAGATCGGCCAGATCTTCCTTCGTCCAGCCAATGATGTTGAACAAGCTTTTGCTGATAAAGTTCGACTGCGTTCCAAGCGTCAGGAGATTTACCGTCAGCTTCGTGATGAGCCGACCGTTACCAAAGATGGTGTGGACGTTAAGCTTCAGCTGAATGCCGGCTTGCTGGTTGATTTGCCAAGTATGGAAGATGCTGGCGCTGATGGCGTTGGGCTTTTCCGTACTGAGTTGCAGTTTATGGTTGCCTCTGCTTTCCCACGAATGCAGGAGCAGCACACACTGTATTCAAAGGTGCTGGATGCAGCTGGTGACAAGCCAGTTACTTTCCGCTCTCTGGATATTGGCGGTGATAAAGTTCTGCCTTACCTGCGTCTTGCGCAGGAAGAGAACCCTGCGATGGGCTGGCGTGCAATTCGCTTTGGACTAGATCGTCCGGGTTTGTTGCGTACACAGATCAGGGCAATGTTGCATGCAGGGGCAGGGCGCTCCTTGCGCATCATGTTCCCTATGGTGGCTGATGTTTCTGAATTTCAGCAGGCGCGGGATTACGTTGAGCGTGAGCTGAAGCACTTGCGTCAGCATGGCCATGATACGCCAAAAGAGCTGAAGCTTGGTGTCATGCTGGAAGTTCCGGCGCTGCTCTATCAGCTTGAAGAGATCTACAAGGAAGTGGATTTCGTCTCTGTTGGTTCTAACGATCTGTTCCAGTTTTTCTACGCGGTTGATCGTGGCAATACGTTGGTTGCGGAGCGGTTTGAAGCTCTGTCTCCTAGTTTCCTACGGGCACTGCGCAAGATCGTCGTTATTGGCGATAAGATGGATACGCCGGTTACCCTTTGTGGTGAGCTTGGTGGTCAACCCCTTGCTGCGATGGCTTTGCTGGCGATCGGATATAGAAATCTCTCTATGTCGCCTGCTTCTATTGGTCCTGTTAAGGCGATGTTACGCTCTTTGGATCTATCAGCACTTTCAGAAGAGTTGCTGAAACAATTGGAAGCGGGTAAAGGGACGGACGACATTCGCGAGTTCCTGGCGAACTTTGCATCCGAAAATAATATTCCGGTATAAGCAGCGTAGATTTCGATTGCCGCAGACCCGTGAGGCTGTCGCGCTTTTAAATTAGCTGCCTAACGCTTGAGGAGTTGCCGCGAAATGCTGGCACCAGAAAAACTAGACACACTGCTAGCACGCTTTGAAGGTATTGAGGCCGAGATGGCATCTGGTCCTGCACCGGATGTTTATATCAAGCTTTCAAGGGACTATGCGGAACTCGATCCAATTGTGAAGTCCATTCGTGAACTTCGCAAAGCCGAGGGTGATCTGGAAGGTGCGGAAGCACTGTTGGCAGACCCTGAAAGCGATGCGGAAATGAAAGAACTTGCGCAGCTTGAGCGTGATGAGCTGACAGGCGTTGTCGAAGAGCTGACCCAGCAAGTTCGCATTGGGCTTTTGCCAAAAGACAAAGCCGATTCTCACGACGTTATTCTTGAAGTGCGTGCCGGTACAGGTGGTGACGAGGCTGCGCTGTTTGCTGGTGATCTCTTCCGTATGTATCAGCGCTTTGCAGACAATAATGGCTGGAAAGTTGAAGTGATGTCCTCTTCTGAAGGGGACATGGGCGGTTTCAAAGAAATCGTGGCGGCTGTAACTGGTCAGGAAGTGTTTGGTAAGCTGAAGTTTGAGTCCGGTGTTCACCGTGTGCAGCGTGTGCCTGAGACTGAATCCGGTGGCCGTATTCACACGTCCGCAGCGACCGTTGCGGTTCTTCCGCAGGCTGAAGAAGTGGACGTTGAGATCAATCCTGCTGATTTGCGCATCGATACATACCGTGCATCAGGTGCAGGTGGTCAGCACGTGAACACGACTGATTCCGCTGTTCGTATTGTGCACAATCCGACCGGGATTGTGGTTGCTGTGCAGGACGAGCGCTCTCAGCATAAGAACAAAGACCGCGCGATGAAGTTGCTGCGGGCGAAGATCTACGATGTGGAGCGTGAGCGTGCTGCGAATGAGCGGACCGAGGCCCGTCGAGTTCAGGTTGGTTCCGGTGATCGTTCTGAGCGTATCCGTACCTACAACTTCCCTCAGGGCCGTGTGACTGATCACCGTATTGGTTTGACGCTGTATAAGCTTGACCAGATGATTGCAGGCGAAGCTACGGGTGAAGTGATTGATGCTCTGATTATGGACCATCAAGCGAACTTGCTCGCCGATGAAGGACTTTAATGTCCGGCCTCTTCGATAATTTCGACCTCAAAAATGTGCAGGCTTTGTACCTAGCGGTGCGGAGCCTATTTCGTGATGCAGGTCTGATTGAAGCTGATCTGGATGCACGTGTCCTTGTTGCAGAAGCCCTTGGAATTGAGCCGAGAAATCTGATCCTTGAGTACGATCAGGCGATCAAGCCAGAGACACTGGCGGTTGTTTCCCGATATGTGGAAGAACGCCTTGCCGGAAAGCCGGTGGGGCGTGTTCTGGGTAAACGGGAGTTTTGGGGGCTGGAGTTTTCGTTGTCTTCGGCAACATTGGAGCCGCGACCGGACACGGAAACGCTGGTTGAAACTGCGATTGCGTTTTGTCAGGCCCATGGCGGCTTGGAAAAAGAATGGGTTTTTGCAGATATTGGAACTGGTACAGGAGCGGTCGCGATCGCACTCCTGACTGAATTGCCCAATGCAATTTGTCTTGCTGTTGATATCAGTGAAGAGGCTTTGGCGACTGCGCGACAAAACGCAGCAAACAACAAGGTTCGTGACCGCTTTATCCCAGTTCGTGGTTCATATCTGGATGCATTGAGTGGATCTTTTGATTTTGTTGTGAGTAACCCACCGTACATTCGCAGCTCTGTTATTGAAGGACTGAGCCATGAAGTTAAGCAACACGATCCTATGCTGGCGCTTGATGGTGGAGTGGATGGTCTTACTGCCTATAAAGAATTGATAGGCAACGCTAAACGAGTTCTTAAGAGAAATAGTGGACTTCTTATGGAGATCGGGTTTGATCAAGCCGATGAACTTTCAACTCTTGCGAGGGAACTCGTAGGATTGGAGGCTTGTTGTGAACATGATCTGGCCGGTCAACCAAGGGTGATTGTTGTAGTTTTTCCATGATTGGCGAAGAATTCAATTATCTGGAAAAAAGCCCTTGGAAAATACGTCGGAACGAGATAGTTTCATCTCGCCGACAAGCGATACCAGCTAAAAGCTGAAAACGATGGGGATGGGCACTCACTGACTGTGAGACGAGCCTGGCAGAGACGTCGGTTGATAGTTTCAAAGCAGATAGTTGAGCAACCCCTCGTATCGTTGAACTGAGAGAGCAATGCATTTGTATTGCTGCGATCAGATGTCGGATATCGCATTGAAGCAGTTATACGATCGAATGCGATTGCATTTCGATGTTGATAGCCTTTGTGCTCATCAACACGCAGGCTTATTAACGGCATTTGGAATCCGGGAGATCTTACTCCCATGAACCTCACAGTTAGGTTCGATTGCTATTCCGGAAAGTTAACGGCAGAATGAGACCAGGAAATCAGAATAACAAGCGCATGCGTGGACGGGGGCGTAAAGCTCCAAATCCATTGACACGTACTTTTGAGTCAAATGGACCGGACGTTAAGATCCGAGGTACCGCATTGCATGTTGCTGAAAAGTACCAGCAACTTGCGCGTGATGCTCAGGCCTCCGGGGACCGTGTAACCTCCGAGAACTACTATCAGCATGCAGAGCATTACCAGCGCATCGTCGCTGCGGCTCAACCCCAAAGCACACAGACTGCTGCTCCTTCTGCGCGTACAGAAGATGAAGCTGCACCTGCTGCTGTTGAAACACCAAACGCTGTGGCAGCGTCTGAAGAGCAAGAGGTTGCGGTTGCAACCCCTCAGCCTGTGATCGGTCTGGATACGCCTCAGCCGTTTATCGAAACAGCTCCAGCGGCTGACGAGAATGCAGAGGCTTCGGGAGACGCATCTGCACCAGCTGACGAAGATGATGGCAAAGCACGCCGTCGTGTTCGTGGCACTCGTGGTCGTGGTGTTCGTCGTACACCTTCCTCATCCTCCGCAAGTGCAGCAGCGCCAGCTGAGGCACCTGAAGGTGGTGAAGATGATGCAGCTTCTACGAAGCCACGTCGTACGCCTCGTGCTCGCACACCTCGTGCAGCTCGTTCACAACGTACCCGTACAGCTCGTGTTCCTGCTGAGGATGCACCTGCATCTGCACCAGCACCTGCGGCTTTGGAAACAACCGGAGACGGTGAAAGCTAAGCACGTCTGATGATGTACTTGCTGGCTCACTGGTTTGCCGGAGATCTATGAAAAACCCCGCTCAAAAGGCGGGGTTTTCTTATTGCTGACTGGCAAATAGTTCGTTGTGGGTGCTGGCTTACTCAATGATGAGTGTGTCACCGACGGAAAGTGTGCCGTTGTTGAGCACTTCCAGATAAATACCAACATCCATATGTCCCAGTGAACCATGAAGGGCCTTGTTGATGTTGGTGTCGCGCTCGGCTGTGACTGGATTTACATCTACGGCAGCGCAGCGGCGGGTGCGTTTCGCGAATTTGAACTCTACGCCTGAGCTGGAGCGGATTTTCTTGTCGGCCCAGCCAAACTCCTCATAGGCTGCCAAGCCTTCAACATAGATGTTTGCGCGGAAGCGTCTTGGATCAATCTCCACGCCCAAAGTCTCAGAAAGCGCTTTCACGCTGGCGAGATTCACGACATGTACGAAATTCTCAGCAGTATCCGTGAAAGCATGGTCGTCTGCGTGGCGGACTTTGAGCGGGCCAGCGGCTTTCTCACCCATGTGTGCTGTGAAGTAGGCTGCGAGTGCATCCTGTCCTTCAGCTGTTTCCAGCGGTAACGTGATGTCTTGACTCTCTGGCTTGGACAGAGTGATGCTTTTGTTTTCCAGATCGTATGTGCATTTGACCTGCGCCACGTCTTCATAACGAACCAGCACTAGAAATTTGCTTTTTGAGATGTGCTGAGGGGCTGCTGGATCGAAACCGCATGGACCATTTTCAATCGCATAGGCACGATCCAGCGGGAAGACAGCTCCGGCTTCTACTGTGGTGGTCTGAAGTGGATGAGCCGTTAAGCCTTTAACTGGATGTGTTGCGAGTGCGGTGATATGCGCAGGCGAAAAAGTCATATTAAATTCCGTTGTTTAAGCTATTCGAAACTATGAGGAACAAAGGATTGTGGCAAGATCTTGCGAGGACCCTCTTTTGTCGGCAGTTTGAACTACTATATGAAGAGTGCAGGGGGAAGTCTCCTGCTTCGGGTGCTCTTTATGAGGCTCGGATCCTCCCAAAATGCTTCGTCATGCTTCGGGTGACACGGCACATAGGAGTTATATATGGACTTTGAGAAATACACCGACCGTGCGCGTGGGTTCATTCAGTCTGCGCAAACATACGCTCTGGGACAAGGGCATCAACAGTTTACTCCCGCACATATTTTAAAGGTCTTGCTGGATGACAGCGAGGGCATGTCTGCTGGTCTTATTGAGCGGGCCGGAGGACGTGTGCAGGATGTCCGTCTACAGATTGAGACCGATCTGGCTGCGCTTCCTAAAGTGAGCGGCGGCAATGGACAGCTGTACCTAGCGCCTGAAACCGCTCGCCTTTTTGAACAAGCCCAGAAAATTGCAGAGAAAGCAGGCGACAGTTATGTCACCGTTGAGCGGCTGCTGCTTGCGCTTGCTATGGATAAAGACAGCAAGGCAGGAAAGGCACTTGCTCAAGGTGGTGTCACGCCCAACGCACTGAACGAAGCTATTAACGAAGTGCGTAAAGGCCGTACTGCGGATTCCGCATCTGCTGAAAATCAATACGACGCTCTGAAAAAATTTGCTCAGGATCTGACTGAAGCAGCCCGTGACGGTAAGCTCGATCCTGTGATTGGCCGGGATGAGGAAATTCGCCGTGCCATTCAGGTTCTCTCCCGCCGTACCAAGAATAACCCGGTTCTGATTGGTGAGCCAGGCGTTGGTAAAACCGCAATTGCTGAAGGCCTTGCGCTGCGCATCGTCAATGGTGATGTGCCGGAGAGCCTGAAAGACAAGGAACTGCTTGCGCTGGATATGGGCGCACTGATCGCTGGTGCGAAATATCGTGGTGAATTTGAAGAACGCCTGAAGGGTGTTTTGAATGAGGTGCAAGCCGCTGCTGGTGGCGTGATCCTCTTTATTGATGAAATGCACACGCTGGTTGGGGCGGGGAAAGCAGATGGAGCGATGGACGCTTCCAATCTTCTCAAGCCTGCGCTGGCGCGTGGTGAATTACATTGCGTTGGGGCGACCACGCTTGATGAATACCGCAAGCACGTTGAGAAAGATGCGGCGCTGGCCCGTCGTTTCCAGCCTGTGTTTGTAAGTGAGCCAACGGTTGAAGATACGATCTCTATTCTGCGTGGCATTAAGGAGAAGTATGAGCTTCACCATGGTGTGCGCATTTCAGATAGTGCGATTGTTTCTGCGGCCACGCTGTCCAACCGTTACATCACGGACCGCTTCCTACCGGATAAGGCGATTGACCTTGTTGATGAGGCCGCCAGTCGCTTGCGAATGCAGGTGGATTCCAAGCCGGAAGAACTGGATGAGCTGGACCGCCGTATCATTCAGCTAAAGATTGAGCGGGAAGCGCTCAAGAAAGAGGATGATGACGCCACGAAGGATCGACTTCAGCGCCTTGAGAAAGAGCTGGTTGATCTGGAAGAAGAATCCAATGCACTGACACAACGCTGGCAATCTGAAAAAGATAAGCTGAGCGGCGAGCAGAAAATTAAAGAGCAGTTGGACGAAGCACGCACCGAGTTGGAGCAAGCGCAGCGTATCGGCAATCTGGCTAAAGCGGGTGAGTTGGCTTACGGCGTTATTCCTGATCTGGAAAAGAAGCTCTTGAATGCCCAGACAGCGGAAGATGTCGATAACACCATGCTCAATGAGACCGTGAGCAGTGAGAGTATTGCTCAGATTGTGTCTCGCTGGACTGGAATTCCCGTCGACAAGATGCTGGAAGGCGAACGAGAAAAGCTGCTTCGTATGGAAGATGAGCTGGCCAAGCGTGTTGTTGGGCAGCAGGAAGCTGTTCATGCTGTGTCTACTGCTGTGCGCCGGTCTCGTGCCGGGTTGCAGGATCCGAACAGGCCAATCGGTTCGTTCATGTTCCTCGGCCCAACTGGCGTTGGTAAAACAGAGCTGACCAAAGCGCTCGCCAGCTATCTCTTTGATGATGAGACAGCCATGGTGCGCGTGGACATGTCTGAATTCATGGAAAAGCACAGTGTTGCTCGTCTGATCGGCGCGCCTCCGGGTTATGTTGGTTATGAAGAAGGCGGCGTTCTGACAGAAGCAGTGCGCCGTCGACCTTATCAGGTGGTGCTGTTTGACGAGGTTGAAAAAGCTCATGGCGATGTGTTCAACGTTCTGCTTCAGGTGCTGGACGATGGCCGTCTGACGGACGGGCAGGGCCGGACTGTGGACTTCCGCAATACGCTGATCATCATGACGTCGAACCTTGGTTCAGAATTTTTGGCTTCCCAGGGCGAAGGTGAAGATGCTGATGCTGTTCGCGGGCCGGTGATGGATGCGGTGAAAGCGCACTTCCGTCCTGAGTTTGTGAACCGTCTGGATGAGATTATTCTGTTCCATCGTTTGCAAAGAGCTCAGATGTCTCGGATCGTTGAAATTCAGTTGGCTCGTTTGCAAAAACTACTGGATGACAGGAAGATGGAGCTTGAGCTGGATGATGGCGCTATGGGTTGGCTTGCCGAGAAAGGGTATGACCCGGCTTATGGTGCACGACCGCTGAAGCGCGTTATTCAGAAACAAGTGCAGGATCCATTGGCAGAAATGCTGTTGGCTGGATCAATCTCTGACGGTCAGGCCATCCGGGTCTCTGCGGGAACGGACAGACTGCTTTTTGAAACGACCTGACAGATTGGATCATGATTTAAAGAAGAGGGCCGGATTTTCTGGCCCTTTTTTGTGCTTTGTGGACATACTCAGAAACATAAAGCGACTGTTCGAAAGTGTGCTTTTGGTGTCTAGTCATGCAGACTAAAACTTGAGTGTTGGTTAGGGGGCAGGGCATCGGGCATGAGACACGTTGATATTGCAATATCGCTTGTGGTTGTCAGTTATCTCTGGCTTGCCGCGACTGTTGTCATTGGCGGGCAGTTTTATCCAGATTACGACCATATATCACAGTTCATGAGCGCTCTTGGAGCAACCGGCGCTCCGTTTGGGCCTGCCGTGAATTATTGGGGTTTTACGGTTGTGGAGCTGTTGCTGCTGCCATGCCTCGTGATCTGCTTTGCTTATCTGATGCGCAATCGTGCAGAGCGTGTTGGCTTGATGATTTTTGCAGGCTATCCGCTGCTTATCGCTGTTGCTGCGTTCTTTCCGTGTGATTTTGAATGCAACATGGATGATCCCACACGCAGCCAACTCATGCATACGGCTGCTGGCTTTTTGGCCTATTTCTGCGCTGTTGTGGGATTGTGTTTGTTGTCTCATGCCAAAGCTGAAAGATCGTTTTGGGTGGCGCCTGGGCTGATCTTGCTGGTGATGCTCTTCAGTCTATCTATGGAAACCACTTTCAGTGGTCTCATGCAACGTGCGTTGGAGACTGGTATTTATCTTTGGTTTTTCGTGATCCTGATGCGCAAGCGCTATCATAAAGAGCAAGTAGTTTGACGCTATTTGCTCTTTAATCGTGAGATCCCTTTGATGAACTGAGGTCAGTTCCGTAGTGAAGCGACGCGCTGGCTTGGACGGCCTGTTTCCATTAGAGCATTTATGCGGTCGCGTTCGCGCTTGAAGTTCTCAAGAACCTTAGCCTCAAGGATGCGGCCTTGCGGTACCTTGATCTTAAGTGAGTTCACAAAGCGACCATTCACTTTCACTTCGTAATGGAGGTGGTTACCCGTTGAAAGACCAGTGGTTCCCACATAGCCAATAACGGAGCCCTGTCTGATTTTCTGGCCTTTTTGAATTCCTGAGCCAAAGCGGGTCATGTGGTTATATGTGGTGACATAGCCGTTGGCGTGTTTGATCTCGACGCGTTTGCCGTAACCGCCTGACCAAGCTGCTTTTTGGATCACCCCATCACCAGCTGCAAAGATTGCGGTGCCGCGAGGAGCGGCCCAATCCGTGCCGGTGTGCAAACGGCGGGTTTTCAAAACCGGGTGGCGGCGCATGCCGAAGCCAGATGTAAAGCGGCCAGCTGCGATTGGTTTACGGAGCAGGAACTGCTTTGCGCTCTGGCCGTTCTCATCATAATAGTCGACGACACCATCGTCCGGTGTGCGGAAACGGTAGAAACGGTGTGAGCGACCATTCACGGTGATGGATGTGTAAAGAATTTCAGAGGTGCCAGTGGTCTGATCTGCATCAAGGCCGTAGAAGACGCTCATCTCATCACCGCTTTTTACGGAGGCGTTGAAGTCAACGCTATAAGAATAGATGCGAACGAGTTCTTTGATGAGGGATGTTGGGACGTCGTTATCAAGACCAGTCTGGTAGATCGAGTCATAATAGGTGGCGCGAGGGCCAACGGAGTTTTGCTGCTGTGATGCAAACGCGTCTGCGGCCATCTGTGTGGACGGCTCAGGTGCGACGACAAACTCGCCTTCATCGTTTGGTGCGATGGTTCCTACATGACGTTGATCTTCATAGATGCTGACACGTACAAGAATTCCGTCGTCCTCTTCGATCTTGTCCGTGTTGAGGGACAGGCGGAAGATCTGACCAGCTTTGATTGTGTCGATGCCAAAGTTTTCGGTAAATGCTTTGATGTAGCCTTCCGCTTCGTTCTCAGAAGCCTCACCATCCAGCAGAATGTCAATAAAGTCAGTCTGGGTCAGGATTGGAACTATGCGTTCTTCGATCTGATTGGCCTGGGAGATTTTACGGGACTTGGGCTGGAAGGAAACGTTTTCTTCTGTAATGCGGACTTCGATGTTTTCAAATGACTGTTCTGAAAGTGGAGCAAAACCTGCATTGAAGTCTTCGAGGCTCGGCACAGCCGCAATGTCAGTGGAATTATCCAGCATGAACATCGCTGCTTTTTTGACCTGCTCCTGAACGGCCTCTTCTTTATGATCGGGAAGAGCGACCATACTCATAGCTTCCAGCGGGAAGTCGCGTTGAGAAATGGAGACTTCGCCTTCAATGTCGGCACCGTAGATTGCATCACTGGCGACCTGTAACGGAGCAACCTGTTCTCCCTGATACATAGTGATCGGGTCGAATGGCGGAATGTCTGCAGCTGTTTCTTGTTTCTTGATATTCTCAAGGCTTGCGCTGACGAGCGCATATGGCTTGGCTTTTACGTGGTCACGGCCATCGCTGCGGGTCACTGTATTTACTTCAATGATCTGCCGATTGGAGAAGCCGTCGGTTGCGGAGCTCAGGCGGTCGCCTTTTCCGCTGGAATTACGCTGTGGTGTCAGGTCTGTTGAAGTGCTCGCGGGGGCTTTCGCTGTCTTATAAGTGTACTGGCCATCAAGCGCAGCCATCAACGCACCACCCATTAATACAATGGAGGTCATGCCGGTCAGGATCGTCCCGATCAACCAACGGCCATTAAGCCGTGCAGGCTGGTCAGACGAACTTGCAAGGCTGTCCACCATCAAAGCAGGTTCATTGCCAAGATTGACGGAAGGCCTTCCATTAGTATGGAACCTACCAGAATTCATCGAGCTACTTATCTTTCCCCAAATCGGCAGAGATGCCATCTGCAGCAGAGTTCTGCATTACGTGTTTACGATTGATAGACAATGCTGAAGATAGGGACAACTGATGAAAGACAAATACGGCTGGATTTTGTCCCTGATACTATGAAAAATTATAGAAAAAATGGAATTGGCGAGAAAATAATGAATTTGGCTGGCAAACCACGATTTTAAGCACCATATAAATACAGGGTTTGCGATTATTGAAAAAGTTTCCCCAGTCCTGTGAAAATTTTGAAGTTTTCTCTCAGGGCTCGTTGACAGGGTCAGCTCATATCCCTATAACCCGCTTCACGCCACCGGGGCGGGCCACTGAGGCGCGGTTCTGGAGGCACAAAAACAGAAGGATTTACGGGGTTTTTAAGAGGTCTTGTAGGTCTGGATATTGAGGCGAAAGTCTCCGCTCATTGACAATTGAATACGGAAGAAGAAAGAGAAACGTGGACGGCGGTTATTCGCGAGTGGTTTGGTAACAAGCCACTGTTACGGAATAGCTGACTTAGTTTACGTTTTTCAGAACACCAAAGATTGAGGCTTCGGTCTTAATTATTTGCGTGTTCCTCGTCTATTAATTGGCCATTTATGGTCGGTTAGATTTGAGTACAGAAACGTGATTTAAGTTGGGATTAATATTCAGTAGAACCTGAGAGTTTGATCCTGGCTCAGAACGAACGCTGGCGGCAGGCCTAACACATGCAAGTCGAACGGATCCTTCGGGATTAGTGGCAGACGGGTGAGTAACGCGTGGGAAGCTACCTTGTGGTAGGGGACAACAGTTGGAAACGACTGCTAATACCCTATGAGCCCTATGGGGGAAAGATTTATCGCCATGAGATGTGCCCGCGTTAGATTAGCTAGTTGGTAAGGTAATGGCTTACCAAGGCGACGATCTATAGCTGGTCTGAGAGGATGATCAGCCA
>NZ_FREX01000024.1 GCF_900143565.1 Pseudovibrio sp. Alg231-02
TCATGCTGACATCCCAGATGTGCGCATTCATGATCTACGCCATACGGTTGGTACATTTGCTGCGCAATCAGGTAGCAACGCTTTCCTCATCAGTCATCTTCTGCGCCACCGCAACGTGACCATCACCAACCGCTATGTGAACCATGATGCTCATCCGATACGGGTGCTCTCAGAAACGGTCGGGGAGAGGATTGAGGCGGGGTTGAAAGGAGGGGGGTAAGAACTGACGGCATGAATATGGAGGTATTTGTTTGAATATTCGCGAACACCGTATGTCGTAGTGTGACCATAAGCTGCCGTTTGCGCATATCCGAGGCATTCCCAGCAAGAGCGAGGTTTCAACTGCAAGGTGGTTTTTCTAAGCTCAAGAACGAGGAAGGAAACAAGGCCTTCTTTAATGGATTAATTGTCAGCGCCAACTAACGAGCGGACTGAAGAGAGCTGAGGCAATACTTCGTCTAGTGCTCGAACGATATCGCCAGCACGTACGTTACCTACAATTCGCGCTTCTGGTGTCCATGCTGCGGCGCATAAACGTACCATTGCAAGCACGGTAGCTGCATCAGCATCGTCTGTAGCTGCAGCGCTACTTGGCATTTCTTGTTTAATGCGAATTACTTTTTTGTGCTTTTTGCATTCTGAGCAGTAATCTTGAGTTCGCTCAAACTCATTGGAGTTCTTTTCAAGCTCGCGAGTCTTATGATTCACGTGCTGATCTGGAGTAATATTCAGATTGCGTGAAATGCATTTATCGCAAAACTGCTTACCTTTTTTGCTCTGCAGAAACTCGACTACTCTTTCTAGAACATTCACTTAGCCGCTCCTTAATTGGACTGATCCTTGGCAATCGTGAGATAACGATCAGGGTTTCTCTCAAGTATTTTTCTAGCCCAGGGTTGCAGTATCCAGTGGAAGTTCATGCTATATCCGGGGCAGCCAAAATTAGAGGCCCGTGCGATGATTTTTTTGCCCTGGAGTAAGTTTAATGTTCCATTGTTAATGGGGCCTGTGATGTAAGCGCTTTCGTCCTCGATAAACGGCCGTAGCATTTCTTTCTCGGCGGGGGTCAGTTTTTTGAGGTCTTGCCTGCCATAGGTATTTTGTAACGCATTCTCGATGTGCTTACCAAGTAAATCAAGTACCGGGGCCATCATTTTCGCAAACAAGACGGCCCCAGAGATTATCGCGAGTAAACTGATTAATAGCGCATTCTCAACCCTTAGCTCATTTATACCCATGGTGATTGCCCACGTTTCCGGGATTACCAAAATAAATACCGAGCCCAAGAAAGCAGCAAAGGCTACTTCTTTGTTGAAGATCTTGTTCAGGTGATTGGTAATCCATTCATACGACATATGAAACCTCCTTTGTTGGATTAATCGGCATATCGGATGTAGATAAATTCGCCATGTTCAAATACTTCAAAACGCCCTCGGAATGGACCAGTGACGTATTTTTCAACTGTCTCTTTAGTCATTCGTGATGGATACCCTTTATCTTCACCCCCTTATGCACTTAGCCGACAACCTTGAAGCAGGGCCTTCGTGGGGTTTCTGTTGGTGTATTGCTAAGAGAAGATTTGTCAGTCATTGAAGCACAAAGCTCCTTAGTTGGATCGTAACGCTTCGGTTAAATAGCTTAGTCCTGTGGGTGTAATTTTCAGATCAACGATGCCTCTGAAATCTTCAGGTAGTTCATCATGGGAAACCGAGTCTACTCCCTTGGTTACTTCTATGAATCGTGAGCGTTGCATCTCCTCAAACGGTGACAATAAGTCTTCAATATCGATATTCCGAAGCGTCTGATGAGATAGAAGATCAAATAAATCAGCCCCAATTTGACCTCCATCGGCACCATCTAAGTCCCGGATCGCAGCAAGCATGATTAGAGAAATTTTGGTACTCACTTTGGGTCTCCTTCTCTTGTACGAGACGTTAAAATAGCACGACCAAGGTTAGTTTTCGCTCAGGAGTCTTCAGCCGATTTTGGTACTATGCATTATCGTGGGCGTTCCTTAGTAGGACAGGCTCATACTTGCTCCCGATATGTTCCGATAGCGACCGTTGTTGCTACTTGCGCTAACTCCGGGCAAACCTTTAGCTTCGGGTGGACCTCATTCAACATGCTGATGAGGGCAGAAAGAAGCGTTTCGCATCAACTTAAGAAACACTGCTGGCTTAGGGCGCGAGAGGAACGTCTAATGCAACAAAGTATATAGAAAATGTGATCTTACGAGATTGTTGACTACAAATGTCGCTTTCAGGCTATGTTATCATAGCAATTTGGAGTACGAGCAGCTAACATCAGTCTAAATAGGAGTGCTCGATTTGGCGCGCGGCGAACTAATGAAAAAGCTTCTGGCCAGCTATGGTCAAGACGATAGTTTTCGGGCTGTCGCCGAAGAGATCATTGGTGAAGAAGAGCGCAAAAACAATCGCGTTTTAGCTCGGACTTTGCGCCAAACCCTTGAAACCCTCGGACACAGTGTAAAACCCAAAGGTTTGGGGACGATTATACCTTTCCCCGATGAGGTTAACGATTTTGTCCAAAGAGTAGAGCCACGGAAATCAGCGCAAAACATATTGCTCTCGGCAGAAAACACTAGAATTTTTACAGGTCTTTTGCGCGAGTATCGCAAGTCAGAGCAGATTAAGATGCATGGTTTGCCAGTGCGCTCGAAATTGCTTTTTTGCGGTCCTCCAGGCTGCGGCAAAACGCTTTGTGCCGAAGTATTTGCAAATGAACTAGGCCTTCCCCTCTTCGTCGTAAAACTTGACCGATTAATGTCGTCTTACCTTGGTGAGACAGCAACTAACATTCGCAAAATATTTGAATTTGCGCGCCGCCAGCCTTGCGTACTCTTTCTTGATGAGTTTGATGCAATTGCACGAACCAGAGAAGATATTGGCGAGCATAGTGAACTGCGTCGAGTAGTGAACAGTCTGCTGTTGTTTATAGAGCAAATCCAACCTAGCGGTTTTCTTCTAGCTGCAACCAATTTAGATAGGGCACTTGATTCAGCTGTTTGGCGTCGGTTTGACGAAGTTGTTTGGTTTGATGCACCTGACGAGCGTATGACGCGCAAGTTTTTGATCAACGCATTCAAGAATGTTACAACGGAGTTTGAGCCTGCTTCCCTACTGGATGAGGTGACAGGGTATTCTTATGCCGAACTCGAGAAAATTTCTATTCAAGCCATAAAGCTATCTATTTTAGGCCACAGCAGAAGCGTGTCAGAGCATAATTTCCATGATGCTGTCAATGATGCCAAGCGTAGGAAAAAACGTGCAGATCGTCTAGCTGTCTAATAAAGGCTTTTTTCTTTGCCACAATATGACCATCTCTCGCTCGCTCGTCTTCCCGAAAGTCTTGACCGCCGCAAAGTAAAACGCGCACCCTTGCCACCAATCCGTGACAGTGGCCACTCTCAGGTAGTGCGTACGGGTGTTGCGCAAGCCGTTGCTGCACAACGTGCACAACGTCCGGCAGAATTCATCGACCCCTCTCTAATCCTCAAGGTCGAAATGAATGGCCTATCCATGGAGGATGACTGGGATCGTCTTGGGTTGCGGCTTTTGTCAAATGACACACAGGGAACAACAGTGTTGTTCTCTTCTACTGATGACCTTACTGAATTTCGCCAACGATTAGATGCATATGATGCTCCAATCCCATTCAAGCAGAAAAATAAAAATCATGCAGGTTTCATCGACCGAATTGAGTCCGTAGGCACCATAATGCCACGAGACCGATTGGGCCTTCGCTTACTCCAACACGGGTTTACTGAGGTCAGTGATTTTCAAGACACAGAAACCTATGTTGTTGATATTGAACTGTGGGACTTTGCCTCTCAGATCATGCGGCGTAATAAGGCCGAACAGATTGCTCTATTTATTGAAGCACGCGGCGGGGAAGTCTTTGACACTTACGTTGGCCCATCTCTCACAATTATCCGAATTCAAGCTGTAGGTAGCGCAATCCGTCCAATCTTGTCGGTTGCCGAGGTGGCTTCTGTTGATTTGCCGCCAGAACCAGATTTAGAGGCACAACCTATTATCAAAATGGCGTTGGATGAACTTCCCGCAGTCAATCCCGTATTGGCAGATGCACCTATTGTGGCCATCTTAGACAGCGGCATCAATGCGCACCCTCTACTAGTGGACGTACTCATTGCCTCTGAGGCTTTCCCCGCTGAATTGGGTACAGCTGATGTCTTCGGTCATGGTACGCGCGTGGGAGGAGCCGCTGTTTTCGGAGATTTGCGCCAACAAATAGCTTCTGGACAGATATCAAAATCAGTGCGACTTATCTCTGCCAAGATTTTGACTGACCAAGGTAAATTTCACGAAAGGCGAACACTGCCTTCTCAGATGCGTGAGGCTTTCCAACGTCTCACGACGACCTATGGGTGTCGAATTTTTGTTTTATCCTTAGGGGACAAGGACGCTTGGTTCGAACAAGGCCGGGTCGGCCCATGGGCAATGACCCTTGATGAACTAGCGCGCGATCTGAATGTTCTAATCTTCGTATCCGCTGGTAACCGTGCACCTCGTGGCGGCACATCGATAGAGCAAAGTGTAACGCAATACCCTGAATACCTCCTTGAAGAGGCAAATAGGCTCTTTGAACCGGCTGGTGCAGTAAATGTTGTCACTGTAGGATCTGTTGCTCACGGCAGTGGCCTTGGTGTCAAGCATGCAGAGGACACCCATGTTCAAGCGATTACAGGGCCAATGGAACCTTCCCCTTTTACCCGTTCAGGACCAGGTGCTGCTGGCATAACCAAACCGGACTTTGTTGATGTCGGTGGAACGGTTCTTTACGATGCAGTGACACGACAACTGTTGGAACCACCACAAGTGCCAGAGGCAGGCATTGTCACGCTAAACCATAATTTCGTGCAACAACTTTTTACAAGCGCCAAGGGCACTTCCTACTCCGCTCCGGTATTAGCACGCAAAGCAGCCTTTTTATTGCAGCGCTTTCCTACAGCATCGGCCAATTTAGTTCGTGCACTTTTAGCTGGAGCTTCATCTGTTCCAGAGGCTTCCAATAACAAACTATCTAACATTGATCCTTCTGAGCAGGCTCGAATAGTCGGCAATGGCATAGTTGATGCTCTCAAGGCGGCTTATTCAGATGACCACCGCGTTGTTTATTACGCGGATGATCAGTTGGATATCGACAAATTTGCAATCTACAAAGTACCTATCCCTGCGGAATTCCAATCTGGTGGCAAGCGTACAATTCGCGTGTCTTTGGCCTTTGATCCGCCAGTGCGTCGAACGCGTGCCGAATATGTGGGAACCAAGATGGATTTTCGTTTGATCCGAGGGTGCAGTGCCGAAGAGGTTTCTGCCCATTTCAAGAGCTACAGCGGGACTGGTGAGAAGCACCCAGAAATGGAAGGCAAATACAAATGCGAGCTAAAGCCTGGTCCCAATACGCGAGATAAGAATACGCTTCAAACAGCGGAAGTCACTTATAAAATGCCTACTCCTCAATACGGTGAATTCTACTATCTTGTGGTCCGCTGTGCTGGAGGGTGGGCAGAAGGCGAAGTGGCTCAAAAATTTGCGGTCGTTGTTGAGCTAGAACATCAGGCAAGCATCAAACTTTATGCGCGCTTACGCCCACGCCTACGTACGTAACATCGCATAATCTGTCGCGCTAGAAATAAACCGACAGGCCATCATGTGTGTCGAATGAAACCGAAGCTAGAGAGAACACCTCAACCCTTGATGGAAACACCCGAAGGTCCGGTTATGGCCCTCAGCGATAAGCTGGTCAAGATCGATCCCAAGTTGACTAATTTGATCAAAGGCCGAAGTCATGTACTTGCCGGACGCGCTTTGATTTCGGCTAAATATCACACAGTAATAAAGGCCTTCAGCATTCGCCGAAGGCCTAGATTATTAGAACGCGTTAGACAAATTGGAAATCGTCTTGATTCAGCTCTGCAATTGAAACGTTCTTCAAAGTGACAGAATTGCTTATTCCGAGAGTAATCACAGTATCAGCGCCATTCTCGCTTGCGGCTTCAATGATCGCATTGAAGTCGGCAAATGCTGTCTGATCGAACTTGATTAAATCTTGGATACCTGAACCTGCTTCAAAGTCAGTGATGACATCGTTGCCAAAATTGACACCTACAAACCGGAAGGTGTCCGAGGATGAGCCACCAGTAAGAGTGTCGTTCCCTTCACCACCGTCAATAAAGTCAGCTCCTTTCCCTCCGTCGATTGTATCTTCTCCCTGAAGGCCAAGCATCGTGTCATTAAAATCACTGCCTGTAAGAGTATCGCTTGCTACTGTGCCCACATCGTCACGGCCGTTGATTGTTATTTTGATCTCTGTGGAAGTGGGGGTATTGCTGCCATTATCGATTTCAATCGTGTAGATTAAAGTAACGTTTTCTCCACGATTTAGATAATCGAACATATGTGCTGGTGCGTCAAATGTAAAATGTGCTCTTCCATACCCTGCAGGTACATTGTCGCCGTAGCCACGTGAAAATCCATCCGAAGTTAAGAATTCCAGCAAGGATGTGGTATCGAGACCATCCACATTACCGCTGGCTTCAATAGCAATAGCTTTCCCTTCATGAGTATGGGACAAAACGTGTTTATCGTAAAAAACAACGTCTACTGCAGTTTGTACAGGTGCATAATCTGAAGTCTCATCAATAGTTGCTTCTGATTTAACCAAGCTATATTGACCTTCAGCGTCGGGGACGAGTTGATAGGTTCGAGCTCTATGTGAGTAGGCTGTCTGGAATCCTACGGTAACAACTCCGGAGTCTGATATTGATACAGATGTCCCAAATCTCCCATTTTCATGACTACGCCCAATGTATCCAATGATTGGGGGAATCAAGAATTGTTCCGTGTATCCTCCGTCGGTATCAGGTGTATAAACAGCAACCCCACCCAAATTCGTTACTCGATCGCCTTGGGAATTAATGTAAGTATACCCTGGTACGCCAACAACGATTAACCCGTTGGAGTTTATATCGACTGCTTCTCCAAATTCTTGGTATAAATTGTTTGTAGCTCCCAGCTTCGTTTCATAATAAGTTCCGGTTTCATCAGGTGTATAAACGTACACAGCCTTTTTTGTGGGAACTCCAACCACTATCACTCCATCATCATTGATGGTGATGTTTTCACCGAACTGATCTCTTTCTGCTGCGTCTGATGAATGAAGTTTTACTTCTTCATATCCTCCGCTAGCTTGAGGCCTGTATACAAAAATTGCACCAGCCTCAAATCCCAAGTCATCGTTACTTGGTGAACCAACAACGACTATGCCCTCAGAGTTTATCATGACGTCTTTTCCAAAGGCGTCTTGCAGAGAAATGTCATCTGGAGCTAATCGAGTCTCTAAATATCCTCCAGATCCATCTGGCTTGTAGATGTAGGTAGCGCCGCTGGTTTCGGTATTGTTTTTGCCCCAATAGGCACCAACAACAATGGTTCCATCATCACCTATGGAGACAGACGAACCAAATAATTCTCTTTGGTCTAAAGATGAGGTTAGTTTGGTTTCGGTATATCCGCCGTTACCATCCGGTTCATAAATATAAATAGCGCCATGATCATCGTTCGCCCTGTACGCGCCGGTAACGATGGTTCCATATTGGTTAATGGCAACATGCCATCCAAAATAATCTGATATTTGACCATCTGATGGAGAAATCCTAGTTTCTATGTAACTCCCGAAACCATCCGGTTGATATACATGTATAATCCCTTCTGTCAGATTTGCATGAGGAGCTCCTACAACAATGACACCGTTCTCAGATGTCGCGGTCACATGAGAGTATTGGTCATAATCATTGTTAATTTGAGGCACTATTTCCATATTATTTGGCAGGGCTTCAACCCGTAAATCAGAAACAGGATCGACAGCGCCAACAATTGTAACTGTCACTGTTTTAGTAACAATACCACCATGCCCATCATCGACCGTATAAGTGAAAGTGTCATACCCACGTTGTTTTTCAAGCAGATGATCGAACTGTCCATTGGGATCATAATGGAAAACACCATCAATAAATGTGACTGTACCTTTTGTTTCGCTGCTGTCGAAACTAATCGTATGCGTGTCGGAGGCATCCACATCACTATAATCTGGTGCAATACCGACCTCTTGGTTCTCTAAAGTGGTCGCTTCAATATCTCTGACGATGGGGCGATCATTTTCCCCTTCAACAGTGATTGTTACGTTGCGCGTGATAACGCCTCCGTGACCGTCATCAGCGGTATAAGTAAAGGTCTCTGTGGCACTCTCGCCTTCAGCAAGGTAATTGAAGTGCGGAAACGCCGAGTATTCAAAGTTGTTCCCATAGCGCTCGAGTTTGCCTTTGACGCTCTCATCATCCCATGTAATTGCTAAGCGGTCTGAACGATCAGGGTCTACGAGACCGGTCTGGATCAAATAGTCACGATCATCTTCTGAGACCGTTACTGCAACATCATCCGCGTGTGGTGTATCGTTAGTGCCGATGATTATGATTTTGGCCGTGCCCTCAATCGTGCCGCCATTACCGTCATCCAGCTCCACCGTGTAGGTAAGTGTGACTTCCTCATCTTCAGCCAGGTAATTGAACACCTCATAGCCTGCGGTGAAGTCAAGATTGACTTTTCCGAAGAGCGACTGGTCTGAAGTGTCAATGGAGCCAATGGTAAGCAGATCTAACAGTTGTTGTTCGGTGAGCTTGTTCAGGCCGTTCTGAACACCTGATAGACTGAGGCCTTTTATATTTGCCGTGTGGCCTACGTCCGTCACATCCGCATCGGAGAATGACAAACTCAGCTGGCCGACAATGTCCGAGGTGTCGGTTGTTTCATAAAGCGTCAACTCATTGGCGGTCCGGCTATAATCACCATTCGGGTCTGGCTTAATGACGTATATCGCACCAGTATTGATTTCGGTTGTGCTGTCATTACCCGGCTTGCCAATGGTGACAGTGCCATCTTCGCTAATGGCAACAGCAAAGCCAAATCCATCACCGGCAACTACGTCCGGTACACCAATCTTGAACTCTTTATAAGTGCCATCTTCCTGCAGGACGAAGACATAAACTGAGCCAGAGGCGTAGCCGTTTGCTTCATCGTTTGCAGCTGCGACTACGAAGGTACCGCTTGAGTTGATCGCAACGGCAGAGCCAAACGTGTCGCTAGCATCACCATCAGCTGCTATAAATTCAATTGAACCAGAATAATTACCATCTGCATCTGGGGTATAAAGCAAGACGGACCCGGTTGCAGCTCCCCCATCAATCCAATTGCCAGGCTGACTGACTAGTATTTGCCCATTTTCGTTAACAGCAACGGACGTACCGAGTTTGTCTCCGATTTGGAGTTGAGGAGCATCCAGCTTAACAGGATCTGAATATCCATCGAGAGAAGAATGATAGACATATAACGCGCCCGTATCGTTTAGTTCGCCCTTTGCTCCGACAACGATCAGGCCGCTTTCATTGAAAGAAATGGAGCTGCCGAAATTTGCCAGACCTTCACCCTCCGGCGCGGTGAGTTTGATCTCGCTGTAGCCTCCTGATGCTTCAGGTGTGTAGATATATATCGAACCTGCGCCAAGGTCACCATTAGCATCATCGCCAGCTGCGCCAACAATGATTTGACCACTTTCGTTTATGGCTACAGATGAGCCAAAATTATCGAGCTGTGTGGCATCTGAGGCGACAAGCATTATAGGAACGGTATAATCGCCATTGCCATCTGGTTTATAGACATAGACAGCGCCGCTCTCAGAGTTTCCATCGGGGGAAGCGGTGGTCGCACTTACGACAACGGTGCCATCATCGGCAATAGTAACCGCGTCGCCAAAATGATCGCCAGCAACCCCGTCGGGGGCAATGAGTTGGTGTTCCACGTAAGTACCGTCTTCCAACGGCGTAAAGATGACGACTGAGCCAGCCTGATAATTGCTATCTGGTGCATCATCTCGAGCACCGGCAACAATCACGCCATTTCCATTGATCGCAACTGCGTTGCCGAGCTGCCCAGTCTGGACAATCTGGTCGGAAGTGAGCTTGATGAAATCAGAGATCAGCTCTGAGTCTAGAAATACGGGAGTGTGATTATCGCTGGAGGTATTACTGGTATCAAACATATAATATTCCCAAAGTACCGCTTACTATTAGTTGTATGTTGCATATAAGTATAATTCTGCAGTGTGGTCCATAGGAAAAGTAATCAGTAAAAATTGTAAGTATTTACTTTTATTATATATTTAATGAGAAGGCGCAATAAAGGGGTTCGGCTTTTCGACAAATACTAGGTAACAAAAGAATATGTGGTGTTTTGGTGATGCTGACCACTAAGAAATCGAGGTAGCGGAACTTTAGAGTGGCCCCCGTCAGCTTTAGAATGACAAAACCTTGCTTTTGGTGTGAGTAGATCAGCTAGACGAGCGGTGATCTCAGTTCTTTCCCGCTCCACGGCCAAGGCTTCGCTCAACCCCTTATTATCCTTCGTAATCCTAGGCTCAGGACTCATAGCCAGAATATCACAGTTGCTGCGATGTAAATTGCTGATTTGAATATATTGGGGCAACGGTTTTTCTTACCTTGTTACTGTCGTAATCGCGATCTGCGATCAATACCTAGGCAGCGGGTAAATCGAGTAATAGTACCTCAGCTCCCTTGTAATCACTGGTTTGCCCGAGGATCAGGTGAAGGCTGAACGGACGGCCCACCTCATCTCCCACAGCATGAAGTTTTGTGTTCATGCCGCCCTTCGTGCACCCGATCAGGCGCGGAACGATCCCCCTTTTTCAGGCTTTAAGCGGTGCGGTGGGCCTTCAGGTGCGTTGCATCGATCATCAGAATATTAGCTTCAGGGCCTGTGGAGCTGGCCAGCTCCTCAAAGATCTTTTCAAAACACTTTTTTTGAGACCAGCACACAAACCGGTTACATAAAATCTTGTAAGGGCCGTATTCTTTCGGCGCGTCCCGCCAGCGTAAGTCATTGCGAGTAATTGTTCCCCGTCGAATCCATATGGACAGATCGATCGATTTGAGTAAGGGAGTGTTTTGGCCCACGATCCCACTGACTGGAGTGAGAAATGAGGCAGAACGGCATGCTACATGAATGGCTGTTTAGAGAATTCCAGGCCCTTCATGAAAATAGCTGAAGACGCTTCTGGAGAATTTGCTCAACTCTTGATGGAAACGCTCTAATGGCGACTTCTGGCCCTTGAAGTACATAATTCAATCTCAAAACAATGGGTTATGAGTACAGATTCGTACGATTAGTTTGATAAGTTCAACCTGCAAGCCCGAAGACTGAGATCGCGGACCAGAGTTTATCCATCACTCGATCAGTTCCTCGCTGCCGCTTATCTGTTTTGATTAACTCAATTGGTGCGCCGTTATAGACAATACGTCCAGTACTTAAGTTTACTCGATATCCGTCAGCAAGCATGAGCCATCGCCCCTCTACGTGGGCAGTGGGGTGAGTGAGCTGGAGCATAATCTTGCGCATCTTTACGCTTTGCTGGCCTGGAT
>NZ_FREX01000002.1 GCF_900143565.1 Pseudovibrio sp. Alg231-02
GTGCTGGGGGTTCAGCCGGGGTGGTTTTGTCGGCGGCGGTGTTGGTTAGGACCAGGACGGATACGGTGGTGCCGACGCGGAGGAGGATGTCTTTGGGGATGTCTGCGATTTTGATGCGGACCGGGATGCGTTGGGCGAGGCGTATCCACTCGAAGGTCGGGTTGATGTTAGGGAGCAGGTCGGAGCCTGTGCTGCCATCGGATTGAGAAATGCCCCAGCCGATGCTTTCGACCTCTCCGTGAACCACCTGATCAGGATAGGCCATCAGGGTCATGATGACTTTATCGCCGATGTTGATCCTGCTGATTTTTGTTTCTGGAAAGTAGGCGTCGATCCAGAAGCTGGTAATATCTACGAGGGCAAGGGCTGGCTCATTTTCAACGGTTTGACTGCCCAGGCGCAGGTTAAGGTTGGTGACGTAGCCGGATACAGGTGCAGATACACGAGAGAAGCCAAGGTCTAACTCAGCCATGCGTAACGCTGCTTTTGCAGAGCGGAGTTGCGCGTTTTCATCGCCTGTTGCGCCAAGTGTTGCAATGACCTTGGCAAGGGAGGCTTGAGCTTCTACAAGAGCTGCTTCTGCTTGAGCGAGGCCTGACTGGGCTTTTTCGGTGTCTGAGAGGGCGACGATATAGCTCTTTTCAATCTGATCATATGTGCGCTGCGTGACATAACCGTCTTTGAGTAGCTTGGCGTTCCGGTCCAGATTTCCCTTGATGTTTTTCAGGGTGGCGATGGAGGAGCGAAGTTCTGAACTGGCTTGCTCCACGTTCGAGCGATACTGGGCAACGTTTGCTTCCGAAGCTTCGCGCTCTTTTTCAAGCGCGTTGAGTTGATCGATCGTTTGATCAAGATCCGCTTTCTTCTCAGCAAAGGTTGCTTCAAATGTTCTTGGGTCGATGCGGAAGAGCAGTTGCCCTGCTTGTACACTTTGATTGTCTTTGATTGGAAGATCTACGATCGGCCCGGAGACACGGGTTGCGATTTGGATGACGTTTGCTCTGACCTGACCATCGCGTGTCCATGGGTTTTGCAAGTAGGCATAGTATTTATAAGCGAACGCGAGAACTGCGACGCCAACGATCGTGCCCGTTATCATTGCTTTATGTGTGGGTTTCAATGCTCTCATATCGGAATGACCCAACTTCCAATTACTGCGGTGTAGATGACGGCCAAAGCCAGGAAGACGCCGGGTGGATAGAGGAGGAATCTGGAAAGCCGGTATCTGTTTAACAAACGTGATGTGATCCAGCTGAGAAGCAAACCTAAGAAAGACGCGATCAGAAATGGGGGGAAATAAACGGCCCCAATGGCCCATTCACCAGGATATCCATTCATTGACGCATACTCCTTTAGAAACGAGCTTCTTTCAGATAAGGCCAATCGACTTTTTGAGATTGCTCTTCATAGTCTTCTAATGCCTGATAAACACTGCGAATACCTCCAAGAATGCGATAGATATTTAATCGTTCCCCTAACTCTCCATCATATTTACTCTGTTCTTGCTCTGCCTTTGAGATTTTATCTTCTATTTCCGGGAGTCTTGTTTCGCGTAGTTTTAAAGTCGCTTCTAACGTTTCACATGAGGGCTCTTCCACCAGTTTTGTGAAGTCAGTCATCAGCTGAGTGCTCCAGCCATGAATGTCATGCTTTAGCGTCTCATAAAGTTGGCTGTTTTCAGCAGTTTTGAACTCATCCATCAGGACTGACAGGCGAATGGAAAGTGCCTCAAGAACAACGGTGATCTTGATCAGTTCACTTTTCTCAATGTCTTGAGAGATCTCCGGTATCCAGCCTCGAATGATATGAGGGATGCTTTCGATCTCGTTGATGTAGTGTCGTCTGAGGTAGCGTTGCCAGCGGGAGTCCTTTGTCGTGTGTTTGTTTTTCTGATCTGACAAAAGATAGCTTGCACCTTTAAAGAAGCGGCGTAGCAGGTTGAGATATTGAACTTCTGGGCGCAGGTTAAATGTGAATGTGGACACACACGCAAAAATTGCCACGACTATGATGAAAACGAGCAATTGATCGACTGCATAATTGAAGCTGTATGTCTGGGTGTTGCTTATGCCTGTTGTCATTACGAAATTCGCCAGGCCAAACATTCTTCCCAAAGTTGCCTCAGGTGAATGAAAGAAATAGGAGATGGAAAATACTGATATGAAAATGACAGCCCCAAGAGACCAGAAACTATGCAAATGCGGCATTATCAAAAGGTAGATGCTGGCTGCGAATATGTTTGATGAAACGCCAATCTTCAACAACCTGAGAGGCCTGATATACGGGTCGGTTGATAGGGAGATGCTATACACGCCTACTAAGATCAAAAGTACGGGGCCAGTTGGAAGATTTGGGGAATAGATATAGGCGATATAAGCGATCCAAAGACACAGGAAGGCGCGAAAAGCCCCCTTCAAAGCGCCGATATTTATGATGTGCTTTTTAGGCGTAGGCGCGACTTTAAAGGTGGTGTCAGTACGTTGGCGCAAGCCAAATATGACGGCGTTTATCTCATATAGCTGATATGTAATATGTTCGATGTTTCTGAGTTGATTGACGTAAAGTGACAGGGCTGCTTTTTCGAGTTGCTTGAGACCTGCAGTATTGGTTTTATTGATATGAAGTTCGCGTTGTGGGCTGGTGTAGTCCGAATGCTCTCCCAAAGACATCTTGGTGATAGCCGTTAAGCGCTGCTCTACTTCATTGATGTATTGGGAGCGCCAAGGCAGGTGTTTTTTAAGCTCAATTGTTTGAACGTCACCTATGTTTTGCCGGCACGCTTCTATTGCCCGTTCGTAATCAACCCACAGTTTCGCGGCATCTTTCCATAAATCGTGAACTTCCCAGATTTCATAGTTTTCGAGTTGGGCAATATTGGAAAGCTCCTCGAATCTGGCCTGTAATGATGAGAAGTCGCCTTGTTGCTTCAGGTACTGTTGGGGAGCGCGTGAGAACCCGTTGTCCAATGTTTCTTGAAAAATCCCAAGGGCAGCGTGGCTCAGGTGGCTGGCTGTGCTGTAAAGCGCTTTCGCTGATGTCTTAGGCCAAAGGACAGCTGAGACCACACTGTAGGTGATCACGCCTAAAGCAGTCTCCTCAATCCGCAGCATTGCGGTATAGAAGGCAGGCTCATTGCTTGTTGATGAATCCACAACCACAATGATTGTTACGAAAGCTGCCACGTTCCAAAAATAGGCGTTTCGTGTTGTGCTCTTCATATAGGTGCAAACTAAAACAAAGCTGGATAAGACAATCATAAACATCCAGCGTTGTTGCGGATAAAGGGAGAGGATCAGGAGTGCTGCGACCGCCGCAATGAATGTCCCGGCAATGCGCTGCGCGCCTTTGTTGAAGGATTGTCCTGATGTTTCCAGCGAGATAAATGCAACGGCCAGACCAGCCCAATACGGGCGGTCCCAATCCATGTAGAGCGCAATGGCGTAAGCGATCACCATTGCTAACCCAACCTTAATTGAATCCTTTGCTCTGTCGCTGAGAAACATATCCTCACTCGCTGACGTTTCCAGTCATGCCTGAAAAGCACTTCAGCCAAGATAGGTTGAAGACGTGTGAGATAGGTTTTGGTTTTTCTTTCAATTCGTTGCGTTGTTTTATCAAGACACGGACGGTGACTTGAACCCGATTTCGAAGATGTTTGCTTTTGGTGATTACGTTTCTTGTCAGAGCAGGTTTGGAAGATGGAGGTCTGTGATGGCTCTAATTGATCATAATGCGCAGGAACTGGAAGAGTGGCGGGGTGGGGTGGTGACGCGGATGAGGGTCTCTGCTGTGAATGGTGCGCATCAGCTTTGTATTTTTGATCAGTGGTGTGAGCCCGGAAGTGGGGCCCCGTTGCATCTGCATGCGGTGGAAGAGCTTTTGGAGGTGATTGACGGAACTGCGGAGATCACTTGCGGAGACGAACAGTATGTCGCGACAGGTAATCAGAGTGTCCTGATCCCTGCCGGACGTTTGCATGGGTTTTGTAATGTGGGTGATGGAACGCTGCATGTGCGGGCGACACTGGCTGCGCCAATCTTTGAGGCCAGTTATGAGAACAGCACGGAGGTGTCTCGCCGTTGGGTGCCGGATGGATCGTTGTGATGGGTTTTAGAGGTCGGTTCAGCTTTCTGGAGGCAAGTTCAATAGATTTAGCCGTATTCTTCCGTTAGTTTTCGCTGAGACCTTACATGGGCTGTAGGACGCTGGGAGGCTGTCGTCGGTTTGGCTTGTGAGGGAAAGCAAAAGAATACCTGAAAAGCGGGGGAACAGGATGTTTGCCAAAGAACACATTACCTATGAGCCAGTGGATTTGCCGGATCGTCTGGACCTGAGCGATGAGCAGATGCTTGAAGCTGTGAAAGGCTTTTATGACAAGATGAAGCGTCGCCATACGGTTCGGGATTTTTCTAATCGTCCTGTTGCCCGAGAGGTTATTGAAGAGTGCATTCGCACGGCTGGTACAGCTCCTTCTGGTGCGAACCATCAGCCCTGGCATTTTGTGGCGATCTCTCAACCTGAGTTTAAGAAGCGTATTCGGGATGGTGCGGAAGAAGAAGAGCGCCGGTTTTATGACGGCGGCGCGGGTGATGAGTGGATCAAAGCGCTTGAGCCAATTGGCACTAATGACGACAAGCCCCACTTGGAAGACGCGCCGTGGCTGATTGTTGTGTTTGCACAGCGTTGGGGGCAGTTTGAAGACGGGACGCGCTACAAGAACTACTATGTGCCTGAAAGCACTGGCATTGCTTGTGGTTTTCTGCTGACGGCGCTGCACCATGCAGGGCTGGTTTCGCTGACCCATACGCCCAACCCGATGAAATTTTTGAATGGCATGCTGGATCGCCCTGACTCCGAAAAACCAATCATGATCATTGCAGTTGGTCACCCGGCTGAAGATGCCAAGGTGCCTGCTGTGGCGAAGCTGAAGAAGCCTCTTTCTGAAATCCTGACTGTAGCGGATTAGAGCTTCAGGTTTTTCAGACGCAGGGAGTTCATCACCACGCAGAAGGATGACAGGCTCATGGCCAGTGCTGCAATCATGGGTGAGAGCAGCGCTCCGGTGAAGGGGTAGAGAATGCCTGCTGCGATGGGGACACCTGCGGAGTTGTAGACGAACGCCAGAAACAGGTTCTGGCGGATGTTGCGCAACGACCCGATGGCGAGCTTGCGGGCACGCACAATGCCTGTGAGATCGCCATTCAGCAATGTGATGCCCGCGCTTTCGACGGCGACGTCTGCGCCCGTTCCCATTGCCAGCCCTACATCGGCAGAAGCAAGAGCGGGTGCGTCGTTGACACCGTCGCCTGCCATTGCAACCATTGCTCCGGATGCATGGAGCTGGTCGACCAGTGTCTTCTTGTCTTCTGGCAAGGCTTCTGCCTTGAACTCATCAATACCGACGGAGTTGGCCACGGCTTTGGCTGTCAGGGCATTGTCTCCGGTTGCCATGACGACTTTGATACCGGCCTCATGCAGTTGCTGGATGGCCTCGGCTGCGTTTTCTTTGATCGGGTCGGAGATGGCGATCAAGCCGATGATTTCTTGCTCATTTGACATATAGATGCTGGTGTTGCCTGCAGCACTCAAAGCTTGGTGCTTTTGCTTCATGTCTTCAGAGATCTTATCGGTGAGGTTGAAGATGACCGGGTTGCCGATGGCGTAGAGCTTGCCCTCTACCTTCGCGCTAACGCCCTTTCCGGTGTGGGCCTCAAAATCATCGGAGTTGGACAGCGACATTTTTCTGGCTGAGGCAGCATGGACGATTGCTTCCGCCAGCGGATGCTCGGAGCCTTTTTCGATGGAGGCCGCGATGTGGAGGAGTTGGTCCTCGGTGTAACCCTCAGAGAAAGACTGGATTGAGGTGACGGTCGGTTTGCCTTCTGTGATGGTTCCTGTCTTGTCGACAATGAGCGTATCGACCTTGGACATGAGCTCCAGCGCGGTGGCATCTTTGATGAGCACGCCTGCCTGCGCACCCCGGCCACTGGCAGTCATGATGGACATGGGCGTGGCAAGGCCGAGGGCGCACGGGCAGGCGATGATGAGCACTGATACGGCGACGATGACGGCGTAAGACAGGGATGGTGCCGGGCCGACAACCAACCAGATGAAGAATGAGAGAATGGAGATGCTGACCACGGTGGGGACGAAGTAAGACGAGACTTTATCTGCCATGCCCTGAATGGGCGCGCGTGAGCGTTGGGCAGAGGAGACCATGGTGACGATCTTGGAGAGCATGGTGTCTGCGCCGACGTTTGTTGCCTCAATGATCAGCGTTCCGTTTTTGTTGAGTGTTCCACCTGTGACCGTGTCTCCGACGTTTTTCTCAAGGGCGATGGGCTCACCGGTGATCATGCTTTCATCCAGGTAGGATTGACCATCGACGACGCGAGAATCGACAGGGACTGCCTCTCCAGGGCGGACACGGAGCTTGTCGCCCGTCATGATGTTCTCGAGGGGGGCGTCATACTCTGTGCCGTCGTCCAGCACGCGGCGTGCCGTTTTGGGGGCAAGGTCAAGCAGGGCGCGGATGGCGTCACCCGTGCGCTCGCGGGCTCGCATTTCCAGCACCTGCCCCATAAAGATCAGCGCCAAGATGACAGCCGAGGCCTCGTAATAGACCGGCGGATGGCCTGTGGCAGCGCGGATGCTTGGGGGAAACAGGCCGGGTAGGAATGTTGCCACCAGAGAGTAAAGATAGGCGGCACCGACGCCCAGGGTGATGAGCGTCCACATGTTGAGGTTCCATGTGGTGATGGATTTGACGCCGCGCTCGAACAATGGAGTGCCCGCCCACAGAACAACAGGTGTTGCGAGGACAAATTCAACATAGATGGCTGTGGGTTCTCCGATCCATTCGCGGAACGGGAGGCCGATGAAGGGGCCCATGGTGATGGCGAGCAGGGGAACGGAGAGGATTGCGCTGAGCCAGAAGCGTCTTGTGAAGTCGACCAGTTCGTGGCTGGGTTCGTCATTGCTGGTGACTGTCATGGGCTCCAATGCCATGCCGCAGATAGGGCATTCGCCGGGGCCTTTCTTGACGATCTCCGGATGCATGGGGCAGGTGTAATCGACATCCTGCGTCTGTGTGTCCTGCTGCTTTTTGCTGTTGCCAGAGGCGTAGTAATAGGGATCGCTGTCGAACTTATTGAAGCATTTGTCGGAGCAGAAGTGGTAGGGCTTTCCTGAAAAATCAGCTGAGAGGGTGTCGGCTGTGACTGTTACGGACATGCCGCAGACCGGATCCTGCTCCGTGGGGGAGGTGGCATTGGGTTGTGGTGTGTTTGATGCCTCGTCCATCGGTCAAAAGGCTCCCTGATCCAGCGCGCACGCGTTCTACCAGCGCAGATCATATGCCTTTGCAGTGCCTTAAAGGATTAAAGCTCCGTGGGACTTGGCAGTATCACTAGGCAGAACTTAATGGAAATGAGGGCATTTGGGTCAAGTTGCCAAGAGCGATTGTCTGTTGGCCATGGAGAGCGATCTGGCTCTCATTTATTATGTGTCGCTTTGCGTTTGAGCCAGCTTCAGATGCGGTTCCATGATCATGGCGAACTTGCGGATGATCTTTTCGATGTAATCCGGGTCGCTGTGGAACTCCTGCTGGAAAATCATGCCGCGGATGAAAGAGCGCCAGATGAGGAGGGTTAGAGTTACGTCTTCAATGGTCTCTTTATCTAAACCCGGTGGCAGAAAGAACTGGTTGAGCTGCTCGTTCCAGTCTTCCAGTTTGGGGGAGATGCGCAGGGACAATGCCTTGTCCGTGCGGGTTGCCATGATGATTTCAGAGAAGGCGCGCCCCTCTGGTGTGTCGATGATGTTTTTCCAATAGGTTACGAGTGCGTCGGCGAGTGTCCCGTTACCAGAATGCGTTACTTGCGCGAAGGGGAAAGAGTTTGGGCTTTCCTGTTGGTAGTGGCGCAAAATTCTTGAGAGCAGAAAGTCGACCGTTCCAATCACCAGATCTTCCTTGGAGGGGAAGTGGTGCATCAGGGCACCGCGACTGACATCAACGCCTTCCAGCACGCGATTGATTGAGGTTTCTGCATAGCCGAGCCGGTCGAGGCAATCGATGGTCGACTTAATGAGGGCTTTGCGTGTGTTTTCACCGCGCTGCTTCTTCTTGTCTAACTTGCTTACCATGATCAACCTTAGCCTTAGGAAGGGGTTTTCTCTGAAACACTTGACGTATTGGGAACTAGTATATACCGTACGTTTGGTATGTAAAAGAGGTTTCCGTTAAAATGACCATGAAAACCACGGAAAATCAAAGCTCTAGTAAACGTAAGCAGCCAATTCGCATTGGGGGGGCTTGCGGCTTTTGGGGTGACTCTAGTGCGTCAACCGGGCAGTTGTTGCGCGCTGGAGGGCTCGATTACATTGTTTACGACTATCTGGCAGAGATCACTCTTTCCATCATGGCAAGGGCGCGTCAGAAATCTCCTGATCTTGGATATGCGACGGATTTTGTTGAGCAGGTGCTTGGCTTGAACCTGAAGGCTATTGCCGAATCCAAGACGAAAATTCTCAGCAATGCTGGTGGTGTTAATCCTGAGAGTTGTGCCTCCAAGATCCGTGAATTGATTGCTGCGCAGAAGCTGGATCTGAAGGTTGCCGTTGTCACTGGTGATGATCTGTTAGCGGAGGCTGGAACCTATCAGGCCGCTGGTGTGACAGAGATGTTCTCTCATGAGGCCTACCCGAAGTCAGAGAAGGTTGCCTCCATCAATGCTTACCTTGGTGCGCAGCCTGTTGTTGCGGCTCTGGACGCTGGTGCAGATATCGTCATTACAGGGCGGTGTGCTGACAGTGCGTTGACCCTTGCTGCATGCGCGCATGCTTTTGGCTGGGATTGGGCGGACTATGACCGCCTTTCAGCAGGTAGCCTCGTTGGCCATCTGCTGGAGTGCGGGACGCAGGTTACTGGTGGCAACTTTACGGACTGGCGGGATGTGCCGGATGTGAAGAAGATCGGTTATCCGATTGCGACAGTTTATGAAGATGGCAGCTGTGATCTGAGTAAACCGGATGGCAGTGGCGGGCTTGTGAGCGTTGGCACTGTTGCTGAGCAGATGATCTATGAGATTGGTGATCCGCAGGCTTATTTGCTTCCTGATGTGACCTGCGATTTTTCCCAGGTGAAGGTTGAGGCGAAAGCAGCGGATTGTGTGCATGTATCTGGTGCAAAAGGGCGTTCAGCGCCTGAGAGCCTGAAGGTTTCAGCAACCTGGGCGGATGGGTTTCGCATTGGTTTGATGATCCCTTATGTGGGCTTTGATGCTGGTGAGAAGGCGCAGGTGTTTGCTGACCTTGCGCTTGGCCGCGCTGAGACGGTGATGAAAAAGCTTGGTGCACCCGGCTATCAAGAGGTGTCCGTTGAGATTGTGGGGGCAGGATCTCAGGTTGGAGCGGCTTCTGTGAGCCGGGGCACCTATGAAGAGGTTGTCCTGAAGATTGCCGCGCGGCATGTGGACCAGCGTGCTGCTGGTTTGTTGTTGCGTGAGCTGACTGGATTGGGCCTTTCGGTTGCTCCGGGGATGACAACGTTTAACGGTGGTCGGCCTAAGCCGTCGCCTGTTGTGCGGTTGTTCTCGTTCCTTGTTGAGCAGTCGGCGGTTTCGCCTCAGGTTTCTCTGGAAGGAGCGCCTGTTCCGTTTGAGTCTGTGATTGCGACAGGTGCGGCAGCGGCAGCTGAGAGTGCCGAGGTTCCGCAAGTAGCTGCCTCTGATGATGCGCTGATTGAGGTTCCGCTGATCAAGCTGGCTTATGCGCGTAGTGGTGACAAAGGCGATAAAGCGAACATTGGCGTGATTGCGCGGAAAGCAGAGTGGTTGCCGTGGATTGCAGCTGCACTGAGTGAAGAGGCTGTTGCGCGGACCTTTGCGCATTTCAATCCGGGCAAGGTGGCTCGTTTCTATCTGCCGGGCTGTCATGCGCTTAATTTCCTGATTGATGATGTGCTTGGCGGCGGCGGCATTGCCAGCCTGAGGCTGGATCCGCAAGCAAAGGCGTACAGCCAGATCTTGCTGACGCAGAATGTTCCGGTTCCGCAGTCCATTGCGCAGGAGGTGATGTGATGAGTGAAGCTTCAACAACTTCCCCCGTTCTTGTGGTTCAAAAAGATGGTTGGATGACCATCACTTTGAACCAGCCCGAGAAGCGCAATCCGCTGACAGGTGAGGTGATTGCTGAAATCTCCAGGGTTCTGCGGGATGTGCAGGATGATCGCAGCGTGCGTGGCATCACGTTCACTGGTGCTGGCGGTGTGTTCTGTGCTGGTGGTGATCTGAAGTCCTTCCAGCAGATCATGGCTGGTGGTGATGAGACCGAGGTGATTGCGCAAAAGATCAGTCTGGAAGCTGCAGCGTTTTTTGGAATGATCGCCAATCAGCCGCAAGTAACCATTGCCTTGGTGGAGGGGGCCGCCATGGCTGGTGGCCTTGGTATGGCCAGCGCTTGCGATTTTGTGGTCGCCACGCAAGATGCCAAATTTGCATTTACTGAGACGCGGATTGGCTTGCCGCCTGCTCAGATTGCTCAGTACGTGACCAAACGTCTGGGCTACCAGAAAGCCAAGAAAATGCTCGTGTTGGGGAGCAAACTGACCGGTGTTGAGGCCTTTGACATCGGTCTGGTCGATGAAGCTGTTGCAGATCAGGCAGCGCTTGAGACAGCAGAAGCGGACCTGAAACAGCAAGTTCTGGCTTGTGCGCCAGATGCTGTTGCGGCCACCAAACAGGTGGTTGAGGAGACGCTTTTCCTTGAACAGGAAGAGTTGCGCCAGAGCGCGGCTGCTCATTTTGCAAGAGCTATCGTTGGGGAAGAGGGACAGGAAGGTGTGAAGTCGTTTTTACAAAAACGCAAACCTTCCTGGGCTCCTTAGGTGACCCCTTAAATTCTGGGGTATGCGTTTACCCGATAACAGATGTTCGAATGCGGTGAAGGAAGAAGAAATGCAGGGTATGCTCATATTCATATGAGCTGACTATAATGCCGAAGTCTATCGCGCAATAACGATAGTGTTGGAACCAGCGGGGAGGCTGAACCAACACATCAGAGGAGGGAACATGGGTACACAGTACGCACTGCCAATTGAAATGCTGCAAAAATGGGCCACAGATAAACCAAACTCGGTTTATCTGCGACAACCCGTGAACCGGCAGTTCATAGAATTCACCTGGAAGGAGTGTTACGACACCGTCCGGCGTGTGGCTGCTGCGCTCCAGTCAATGGGTTTCCAACCGGGAGACCGGATTGGTATTCTCTCTAAGAACTGCGCTGAATGGTTTCTGGCTGACTTTGCAATTCAGGCCGCTGGTTATATCTCAACACCAATTTATTACACTGCCTCAGCGGATACGATCAGCTACATCATCAATCATGCAGATATCAAAGCGCTGTTTATGGGCAAGCTGGATGACTTTGCGCCGAGCCAGCAGGGTATTCCTGAGGGCGTGGTCAAGATCGCGCTTCCCTATAACACGATAGATTGTGAGCACAGCTGGACGGAGCTGGTCAAAACGAATGATCCGTTGCCAGAAGATAAGCTGGCCAAGCCAGAGCTGGATGAGCTGTTTTCCATTGTTTACACCTCTGGATCCACCGGGAACCCGAAGGGGGTGGAAGTCACCTGGCGCAATATTGCCTATGGCGCATGGTCTCCAACCCAGTCTTTGGAACTGGGCCGTGAAGAACGCCTGATCTCCTATCTTCCGCTGGCGCATATCACCGAGCGTGCTCTTGTTGAGCATGTGAGCCTTTATGCAGGTGTGGTCGTGAGCTTTGTGGAGTCTTTGGACACCTTTGCAGAGGACTTGCGGGCAGCTGAAGTGACCATGTTCATTTCTGTTCCGCGTCTCTGGATGAAATTCCAGTCCAGTATCCTTGCCAAGGTCCCGCAGAAGAAGCTGGACAGGCTTTTGAGCATTCCGATCCTGAGCTGGTATGTGAAGCGGAAAATCCGCGGACAGCTTGGCCTGACCAACGCAAAGCTCATCGGGAGTGGTTCAGCACCAATCTCCAAGGCTGTTCTGGAATGGTACCAGAAGCTGGGCATCAACATTACTGAGGGATGGGGCATGACCGAGACTGCAGGTCTTGCGTCCTCTCACTTCCCATTCCGTGCGGATAAGGTTGGCACAATCGGTACGCCGCTTGCAGGGCTTGAGATCAAGATCACCAATGAAGGTGAGCTTCTCATTCGCGGGGACGCTGTGACCAAGGGATACTACAAGGATCCTGAGCTGACTGCTGAAACCATTGAAGATGGCTGGTTCCATACTGGTGACAAGGTTGAGCAGGATGCAGATGGGTTCTTGCGTATTACGGGCCGTGTGAAGGAAATCTTCAAGTCTTCCAAGGGCAAGTACATTGCACCCGTGCCGATTGAGGCCATGCTGTTTGACAACACGTATGTTGAGCAAGCCTGTGTGATGGGGTCCGATTTGGCGCAGCCTGCAGCGGTGGTGTTCCTCTCCAGTGAGATGACCCATGGCCTGTCGCGCGAAGAGGTGCGTACCAGCCTTGAAGAGACCTATCACAGCATCAACAGTGCCGTTGAAAGCCATTTGAAACTGAGCTCCATCATTGTCGCAAACGACATGTGGACCATTGAGAATGGTTATCTCACCCCGACCATGAAGATCAAAAGAACACGCCTTGAAGATCGCTACCAAGAGGTGGTGCAAGGTATGCCTGATCGTCCGGTGGTTTGGGAAGATGAATGCGGTGCTGCGGCTGGTGCGCCGGCCTGAAAGACTGACAATGGTTTGGGGTGACGCGGTCACCCCAAACCGGGAATTTTGAGGCGAGGGCCTCTGTTTGAATAAGCCGCGTGAGTGGCAGGGAGAATTTGGAATGAGCAATGAACCGTCCCGTTACGCATCAGTCCTGCGAGATGGGTTGTTTGATGGACAAACAATGATTGTGACTGGGGGAGGCAGTGGCATTGGTCGCTGTATCGCCCACGAACTTGCAGCGTTGGGCGCCCATACCGTTCTCCTTGGCCGCAAGCAGGCAAAGCTTGATGCGGTGGCTGATGAAATTCGTGAGGATGGCGGCGAGGTTTCTACGCACTCGCTGGACATTCGCAATGAGGACGCTGTTGGTGAAACCGTCGCCAAGATTGTTGCGGAGCGTGGTGTGATCCATGGCCTCGTGAACAATGCGGGCGGGCAGTATCCAAGCCCTGCGGCGTCAATCAAGAAGAAGGGCTTTGACGCGGTTGTAGAGACCAACGTTACAGGCGGCTTTTTGATGGCGCGTGAGGTTTACAACCAGGGTATGCGCAAGAGCAAAGGTGGTGCCATTGTCAACATCGTTGCAGACATGTGGCGCGGTATGCCGGGCATGGCGCACTCTGGTGTGGCACGGGCTGGTATGCAGAACCTGACCATGACGCTGGCCGTTGAATGGGCCGAAGCAGGTGTGCGGGTGAATGCGGTTGCGCCGGGTTGGATCGCATCTTCCGGCTTTGACACCTACGACGAAAACTTCATCAAAACCATGTTTGCGCGGATGGCGGACAACAACCTCGCGCGTCGTCTGGGCACGGAAGCTGAGGTTGCCTCTCTGGTGAACTTCCTGCTTTCTCCGGGGGCTGCGTTCATGACTGGACAGTGTATTGGCGTGGATGGTGGAGCGCCGCTCTGGACCAACCTGATGCCGGTTGGTGACAATGCAAACATGAAGGAATACCAAGGGTTTCATCGCTATGAGAAGCCTAGGGCCCTTAAAGCTTGGGAGAAAGACAAATGCCCAAGTTAACCTCCTCAGTCGATAGCGGCAGTGCTGCGTTTGCTCAGAACAAGGCCTTTATGGAAGCTCTCATTGAGGAGTTCCGTGGGTATGAGGCAAAGGTTCGGGAGAACTCCGAGAGCAAGCGTGGGAAGTTCGAGAAGCGTGGTCAGTTGTTGCCGCGGGATCGTGTGAGCCTGCTGCTGGATCGTGGATCTCCGTTTATGGAAATCTCCACGCTGGCTGGCCTGAAGATGCATGACGATGACGGCAAGAAGAATGTTGCTGGCGGCGGCTCGATTGCCGGTATCGGTTATGTTGCTGGCAAACGCTGTCTTGTGGTGGCGACGGACTCTGCGATCAAAGGTGGCTCTATCTCACCGATGGGCCTGAAGAAGACGCTTCGCCTGCAGGAAATCGCCAAGAAACAGAAACTGCCGATTGTTGCGCTGACGGAAAGTGCTGGCGCAAACCTCATGTATCAGTCCGAGCTGTTTGTTGAGGGCGGTCGGGCGTTTGCCAATCAGGCGCGTATGTCTGCGGCAGGCATTCCGCAGGTGACGGTGGTACATGGGTCCTCGACGGCTGGCGGTGCGTATATGCCAGGGCTGTCGGACTACACTGTTGTGGTGCGCGGCAAGTCGAAGATCTTTCTGGCCGGTCCGCCGCTGCTGAAAGCGGCAACGGGTGAGATTGCGACAGATGAAGAGCTGGGTGGTGCGGAGCTGCATTACAACACAGCTGGCACAGCGGAATACATGGCAGAGGATGATGCGCACGGCGTCGAGACCGCGCGTGAGATTGTTGACCACCTGCCTTGGGATGCCCCGGTCGAGGCGGAAGGCGGCAAACAGCCGTTTTATGATGCCACGGATCTGCTGGGCATCGTGCCTGAGGATGCCAAGAAACCGTATGATGTGCGCGAGATTATTGCTCGCATCACGGACGGCTCTGACTTCCTTGATTTCAAGAAGGAATTTGGCGGAGCCACGGTTTGTGGTCATGCTCGCATTGATGGGCAGACGGTTGGTATCTTAGGCAATAACGGCCCGATTGATCCGCAAGGTGCGGTGAAGGCGGCTCAGTTTATTCAGCTTTGCTGCCAGAGCAATACACCGCTGCTCTTCCTGATGAACACCACTGGCTATCTGGTGGGCCGGGATGCAGAGACGGGCGGGATCGTCAAGCATGGGTCCAAGATGATCCAGGCGGTTGCCAATGCCACAGTTCCTAAAGTGACCATTGTGGTTGGTGGTGCCTGGGGCGCTGGTAACTACGGCATGTGTGGCCGTGGGTTTGACCCTGATTTCATCTTCTCTTGGCCATCGGCCAAAGTTGGTGTGATGGGACCTGAGCAAGCGGCGACGGTGATGAAGATCATCACTGAAGAGAAGTTTGCGAAGATGGGACAAGAGATTCCAGATGGCATGACTGACCAGATGGCGCAGAAGATCGTTGACCAGATGTCACCAGAGACCACAGCGCTGTTTGCGACGGCGCGGCTTTGGGATGATGGGATCATTGATCCAAGAGACACGCGCCGCGTTGTTTCATTGGCCCTATCTGTTTGTGCAGATGCCAGGAAACGTCAGCTTAATCCAACAGCATTCGGGGTCGCGCGCGGCTAGGCAGAGCAGCGCCATTCGACTCTTTGAGTCCAGTTCAACATGAGGGTTTCACGATGGAATATACTGAAGAACATCGGAAAATGAAAAGTGCGGTGGTCAAGTTCGTCGAGGCCGAAATCAACCCGCATGTGCCGGAATGGGAAGAGGCAGGAATCTTTCCAGCTCATGAGCTTTTCAAGAAAATGGGTGATCTCGGTTTTCTTGGTGTCAACAAGCCAGAAGAGTATGGCGGGATGGGTCTTGATTACTCCTATCAGGCCATGACCATTGAAGCGCTGGGCGCGTGTGCCTGTGGCGGTGTGCCCATGGCAATTGGCGTGCAAACCGACATGGCGACCCCGGCGCTCTCCCGCTTTGGATCTGATGAGTTGCGCAAGGAGTTTCTGACCCCTGCGATTGCTGGTGACATGGTGGCTTGTGTTGGCGTTTCTGAAGCCCATGCCGGGTCTGATGTGGCGAACATCAAGAGTAACGCGGTGAAGGATGGTGATGACTACATCATCAACGGCTCCAAGATGTGGATCACCAACTCCACGCAGGCGGACTATATGTGCATGCTGGTGAACACCAGTGAGGGACATAAGCACCAGAACAAATCGCTGATTGTTGTGCCGATGGACACTGCTGGCATCACCAAGTCGGATCGCCTGAATAAGCTGGGTCAGCGCTCCTCTGATACGGCGCAGATCTTCTTTGATGACGTGCGTGTTCCTCAGCGCAACCTGATTGGAACTGAGGGTGCTGGTTTCATGTACCAGATGCTGCAGTTCCAGGAGGAGCGCCTGTGGTGTGCCTTATCGCTTGTTGATGGCATGGACCGCATCATTCAGCTGACGGAAGATTATTGCCGTGAGCGTTCAGCCTTCAACCAGAGCATTCTGGATTTTCAGGTGGTGCACTTCCGCCTTGGTGAATTGCGCACTGAAGTGGAGCTGTTGCGTGCGCTTTCTGAAAAGTGCGTTGAATCCATGGTGCGTGGTGAGAACGTGACGCGCCTTGCTTCCATGGCGAAGCTGAAGGCTGGCCGTTTGTCTCGTGAGCTTGCGGATTCCTGTCTGCAGTTCTGGGGTGGCATGGGTTACATGTGGGACAGCCCTGTGAGCCAGTTCCTGCGGGATAGTCGCCTGACGTCCATTGGTGGCGGTGCAGATGAAGTGATGCTTTCCATCATCTCCAAGCTGGATGGCACTTTGCCAAACCCAAAGAAGAACCGTGCAATGCAGAAGGAAGCGGCTGAATAAGCTGCTTTCTCAGTCATTTATTGAGGGCGTATCCCCGAAAACCGGTTTCCACTTTTCGGGGATACGCTCTATATCTTGGCACTGTGAAGGGAATTTTCGATGTTTGATAGCGTCCTGGTCGCCAATCGGGGGGAGATTGCTCGCCGAGTGTTCCGCACTGCGCGGCAAAAGGGCTATCGGAGTATTGCTGTTTATTCCGAGGCTGATGCAACGGCTCCTCATGTTGAAGATGCTGATATTGCAGCGTGTATTGGCGGGGCAACACCAGCGCACTCCTACCTGAATATTGAAGCTATATTGGAAGCGGCCCGTAAAACCGGCGCACAGGCTGTGCATCCGGGATATGGGTTCCTGGCAGAAAACGCGGAGTTTGCGCGCGCTTGTGCGGATGCTGGACTGGTCTTCATTGGCCCACCAGCGGAAGCGATTGAGCTGATGGGCTCCAAGCGGCTTTCCAAACTGCGGATGATTGAGGCGGGTGTGCCGTGTGTTCCGGGATATTCTGGTGCGGATCAGTCTACGGAGACATTGGCTGCAGAAGCAGCGCGTATTGGCGTGCCGTTGATGATCAAGGCGTCTGCTGGCGGCGGCGGACGTGGCCTGCGCCTTGTTGAAGATCTGGCCGGGCTTGAAGACAAGCTGGCGGCTGCAGCTTCTGAAGCTGAGAATGCTTTTGGCAATGGCGAGCTTATTCTTGAGAAGGCGGTGATCAATCCGCGTCACGTCGAGATTCAGGTGTTTGCTGATAATCATGGCAATGTGGTGCATCTGGGTGAGCGGGACTGTTCTGTACAGCGTCGCCACCAGAAGGTGATTGAGGAAGCGCCGGGGCCATCGGTTACGCCGGAAATCCGCGCAGCAATGGGGCAGGCTGCTGTTGATGCGGCACGGGCCATTGGCTATCGCGGGGCAGGAACCGTTGAGTTTTTGTTGGCTGTTGATGGCAGTTTCTACTTCATGGAGATGAATACCCGCCTGCAGGTGGAGCATCCGGTGACGGAAGAGATCACTGGTCAGGATTTGGTTGCGTGGCAACTGGATGTTGCTGCTGGAAAGCCTTTGCCGTTGAGCCAGGAGAATGTTTCCTTCAGTGGTCACGCCATGGAGTTGCGTCTCTATGCAGAAGATGCGGACGCTGGCTTTTTGCCACAAACGGGGACTGTGCTGGCGTGGAATGGCAATGACCTTTCTGTGCGCGTTGATAGTGCCATTGAACAGGGTAGCGAGATTTCATCCTACTACGATCCAATGATTGCCAAGTTGATTGCACATGGCAGTGATCGGGATGAAGCACGGCGCAAGCTACTGCGTGGGCTGGATGAGTTGGTTCTGCAAGGGCTGGTTCACAATGGCTCCTTCCTGAAAAGCGTTTTGCAGGATGATGTGTTTGCAGCTGGCAAGGCTACGACGGCGTTCCTTAATGATCGTGAACTTGGCTCTGTTGCAGCTGATGCAACGCGAGAGCTTATGCGGGATCTTGCCGTGTGTTTGTTTGCTCGCAGCAAAGGCCAAAGCCGCTGGACGACCGCGACCCCTCTACCTGTAAGGATCAAGCTGGATGGTGAGGAGGTCTCTGCGCGGGAGGACCTGCGGGTTCTTGCGGGTGAAGATCGCGGCAACATTGTTTTTGAAGCGGACGGCGTTCGTCGCTCTGCCTTTGTGAGTGAAGCGCCTGAAGGTGGGCTTTGGATCTCGCTGGAAGGGCAGACGCAGTTCTTCGAAGAGCAGAGTTTCAGCTCCAAGAAAGAAGATAATTCGGCTGCATCCAGCTCGATTATTGCACCGATGCCGGGAGCTGTTGTTGCTTTGAAGACAGAGCAGGGCGCACAGGTCTCCAAAGGAGATGTGCTGCTGGTTCTGGAAGCGATGAAGATGCAGCACGAGCTGACGGCACCGCGTGATGGTGTTGTTGCTGAACTTGGGACGCAGGAAGGTGCGCAGGTGAACAGCCGTGACGTGCTGGTTCGTCTGGAAGAAGAGACCGCCTGAGATCTTCCGCCAGTGATTTTGTGAATGACCCGCAGGTTTTGCGGAGGAGAATATGATGAGTTTGAGTCTTCCTGACTTCGGATTGAAGCGCAAGTCCACCATGTTCAACGAGGAGCATGAGGCTTTTCGTGATGTGCTTTCCCGTTTCATTGCCAAGGAGATTACTCCTTACGTCGCCCAGTGGGATGAAGCCAACGAGTTTCCTCGTGAGCTTTACAAAAAGGCGGCGGATGTTGGGCTGCTCGGCATCATGTTTCCTGAGGAGTATGGTGGGACGGGTATCGATTATCCGTTGTCTTATCTCTCCGCCGTTGAGCTTGGACGTGCGGGGAGCGGGGGTATCAATGCGGGCTTGATGAGCCACACCATTGGCACGCCTCCAATTGCGCACCTTGGGTCTGATGAGTTGAAGGCACGGGTGATCCCGTCAGTTTTGGCAGGCGAGAAGATTTCGGCGCTTGCGATCACCGAGCCGGGTGGTGGATCGGATGTGCAGAACCTGAAGACGGTTGCCCGTCGCGAGAATGGTCATTACGTCCTGAATGGTGAGAAGACCTTCATCACCTCCGGTATGCGTGCAGACTACTATACGGTTGCTGTGCGGACGGGTGATACGGGCATGGGCGGTATTTCGCTGATGCTGGTTGAAAAGGGCATGGAAGGTTTTACTCAGACGCCGTTGCACAAGATGGGATGGTGGGCCTCTGACACCGCTACGCTGCATTTCGACAATGTGAAGGTGCCTGTCGAAAACCTGATTGGCGGCGAGAATGCCGGGTTCATGGGCATCATGATGAATTTCAACAATGAGCGCCTGTTCCTGGCCTCTGCTTGTTATGGGCATATGCTTGGTGTGTTCGAGGAGGCGCTTGACTGGGCGAAGCAACGCGAGACGTTTGGCAAACCGCTCATTTATCGTCAGGTCATCCGGCACAAGTTTGTTGATATGGCGATGAAGATGCAGGCAGTTCGAGCCGTGCTGGAAGAGCTGGCGCAGCGGTTGCAGCTGGGAGAAAGCCCGATCACCGAGATCTGTATGGCGAAGAACCTTGCAACAAGCACACTGGAATATGTGGCCAATGAGTGTCTGCAGATCCTTGGTGGTGCAGGTTACATGCGCGGAACCAAGGTTGAGCGCATTTACCGTGAGACCAAGGTGATGACGATTGGTGGCGGTTCTTCAGAGATCATGAAGGATCTGGCCAGTCGGCAGATGGGTATCTAAGTGTTTTGTTTTGAATGAAAAAGCCCCGCTTTTGAGCGGGGCTTTTGTGGTTTATACGGTTTCTTTAGAGACTGATTGTGCCATCTCATTTGGCGTTGCGCCGGAGATGCCCAACTCTCCGAGGAGACTGTCGACCAGTGGGGCCTGAGAGCGGTATCTCAGAGCTGAGTTGACCAACTGATCGGAGAGACCGGCAGACCCTTCTGTTGGTGTTCCGGTTGCTGCTGGTGCTGCACCACCCAGACCATCGACCTGAAGGATTTTGATCTCGTCGATGTTCTCCATTGGCTTCACGCTCTCGCTGATGACCTGTGGCAGAGCTTCGATCAAAGCCAGTTTGACCTGCATATTGATCTGCTCAGGTGATAGGAGGTTGGATGCCTCGTTTAGGATACGCTGACCTTCTGCTTCTACCGCGAGGCGCAGCTTGTCTGCTTCTGCACGGGTCGTGACGGCGTCTGCTTCCGCGTTTGCTGCAATACGGATCTGATCCGCATCACCGCCGGCTTTCAGTCGTACAGCTTCTGCGTGGTCTTCTGCAGCTTGCTTTTCTGCTTCCGCACCAACTGTAACGGCGATAGCGGAGCGTTCTGCATCCTGAGCTGCCTGAACCAAATCGACCTGCTTGTGACGTTCGGCTACTTCGATCTCACGCGCTGTGATGACCTGTTCTTCTGCCTTGATCGCAATAGCGCGGGCTTCGTTTGCTGCAGCATCGGCAGTTGAAAGCGCTTTGGACTTCTCGGAGACTGCAATTGAGCGGTCCTGTTGGGTCAGCTCAAGAACCTTCTCTTTTTCAATGCGCGTTTCTTCCAGTGCGCGGTCCTTGAGAATTTCCTGCTCTTTGACCTGACGCTCGGATGCGATTGCTGACTGGCGGATTTCCAGCTTTGACGTGATATCTGCCTGCTCTGCATCACGGCGACGTTCTGCCTGTTCTGTGGCAATCAATGCTTGTTGCTTGGCTTTGCGAATTTCCAGATCACGTTGCTGTTCCAGTGAAGCGTATTCTTCCTCACGGGCGATTTCGAGCTTTTGTTGCTCGGCTTCTAGGTTTTTGCGGCGGATCAGGACTTCTGTATCCTGCTCAATGTCGTTGCGCTTTCTGCGACGCTCTTCAATCTCTTGCGTGAGCTTGGTCAGACCTTCTGCATCAAACGCGTTGTTCGGATTGAAGTATTCCATGCGAGTCTGGTCAAGACCGGTCAGGGAGACTGATTCCAGCTCAAGGCCGTTTTTCAGCAGATCTTCGGAGACGGCTGCCTGTACCTTCTGCACAAAGGAGACGCGTTGCTCGTGCAGTTCTTCCATTGCCATTTCAGCAGCCACGGCGCGCAGAGCATCAACGAACTTACCTTCAATGAGGTGCTTCAGATCTTCCGGATGCATGGTGCGAACGCCGAGAGTTTGTGCAGCATTGGCAATGGATTCAATGGTTGGCTGAGCGCGTAGGTAAAACTCAGCAACCACATCAACACGCATTCTATCGCGGGTGATCAGTGCTGCTTCATCGGCTCTGCGCACTTCAAGGCGCAAGGTGTTCATATTCACCTGAATGATATCGTGCAGCACTGGCAAGACAATTGCGCCGCCGTTCATGATAACTTTCTGGCCACCAAAGCCAGTCCGTACAAACGCAACCTCTTTTGAAGAGCGGGTGTAGAGGCGGGAGAAGACAATGCCGATTGCGAGAAGAGCAATAAGGACAACGGCTGCCAGGACGAGCATCTCAGTCAGTCCAGTGGCTGACTCCAAGGCGGAGTTTTGATTTTCTGTAAACATATTGGGCCTCAAATTGAGAGATTAATCTGCAAGCGTGTCTGGGCGAGGTGATAAATTTTTGTGTGGGTTCGCAATTGCTGTGAAAAGGGAGCCTTTTAAGCCGACAAGCAAGACTTCGTCTCCCTGTTTTAAAGTGATGTCTGGCTGGTCTGGAATGACCTGCACGTAATGTCGTGTTCCAAAATTATCCGTGACGCGGGCTTCTGCCTGCAAAGCCATGGTCGCATTGCCAAGTGTCAGGACTGCAACTTCGCCCACCAAATTGTTTCGTGAGCGTGCGTCTGTCTCTTCCTTGGGCATGATGCGGCCAATGGCATGACCAGTTGTGGCGGTGAACCAGAAGCTGACAATCACTGTCGGGATGAGCGCCATCCAAAAGGGGATTGATGAGCCTATGACAGATGCAGCGGTGTACTGTATCAGTACGCCTATGATGCCGAAGCTGGTAAGCAGGATGATCAGCAAGACGATGAACGGGACCTTGCCCACGGCCAGCCATGCCAGAAACCCGTCGACGGGGCCAAGGCCGACCGCGTCTACCGAGACGTCTGCATCCATATCGACATCTGCATCGATATCCAGATCCGGCAATACATCATCGACCAGACCGGAAAGAGATAGCCCGAATACCATGCCGACAACTTCGAGCAGCGCCAGAGCGAGCATGACGAAAATGGCGAGCGTGAAGAGATAGGTCTCGCTTGAAAAAAGTAGTTGTGCCAATTCATCCCCCAATGAACACTATGATTGCCGGTTGCTGTTATTCCAGTTCAGCTTCCAGCGCAGCAAGGCGCTCTTCTACGCGGTGGTCGCGGGTCATCTGATCCAGCTTTGCGAGCTTTGCATCGTCACCCATACTTCCTGAGTTTACGACACCCGGTACTCCTGTAGCTGCTTTCATTGCGCGATCAAATGCAGAGTTGGCATTGTCAACGGCTGTATTGAGCTTGTGATCGCTGCCTCCATCTGCTGTTGCGCTTTGTGATGTTGCAGCATTTTTTTGCGCAATGTAAGCGTCCAGTTGGTCTGCCATTTCGCGCTTGCGGCCCTGAAGAGCGAGGATGGAGTTGTTGAGCTCCTGTTCTTCATCACCAGCGTCGGCAATTGTCTTTTCCAGAACTGGAATTTGCGCTTCCAGATCCATCTGACGGGCAACAGCCGCGCGGGCTAGATCCTTCTCGCCAGCGCGCAGGGCAATGGCGGTTTTCTCGGAGAGTTCTTCGTGAGACTTGTTGGTCTCTGCGAGCCGCTGGCTTGCTACGTGCTTTTTGACGGCTGCTTTGCCAAGAGCGTCGCGGACGTCTTCAACAGCGTTGTCGAGTTCACGAATGGCCTGTTTCATCACCATGTCAGGTGCAGTGCTTTCGACGGCATCTACAATGGAGTTGGCAGTTCCGGAGACCAGACGACCGACGCGAGATAAAAGAGATTCAGACATTGAGTCCTCCAGTATTACTTCGAGTTTAAACGGTTGCGCAAAAGTTCAGTGGAGCTGCGCATATCATCGACAAGCTCTTTGAAGAGTTCCGGATTTTGTAGGCGTGGATTCCGTCTCAATCCGGCCTGAAGCACCAGCTCAATGAGCTCAAAAAAATCTTCTGTAATTGCAGCTTCTGCATCTTTCAGGTCTGTTTCGCCAGCTTTGCCAGCCAGCTCCCCTAAAAGAAGCGGAAGGCGGTCAGTCAGTAACCGCAGAACGTCTGACTGGCGATCACTCTGGTCCAGCATGTCGCTTGCTGGTTTTACCAGTTTCCGCGCCGCAAATGTGTGCGTACCATCGCCCAGTGATGCGAAGCTGCTTTCCGGTGCGGCTATGAGCGCCCGGATTTTATCACTTGGCGTTTTGGCTTCCGGAAAGTTCAACCGGGCCAAGCGCTCCGATTCCTCTTGCGTTAATCGCACGCTTAGCGAAATGGATCTTGATGGCATGTAGCACCTTTGCATTACAAATGTAGTTCTAATGTAATTGCAATTTATGATTGTTCAAGAGGGTAAGCTAAAGTTTTTTGGATTTGCAGAAAATGACACTGACCAAAATGCGAGTGTTTAGTTGGTTTTTTGGTGAATGAACTCTGAGGTCTCACAGCAGCTGTCTGGATTGGTCTTCTTCAGGAAGGATGATGTTGGATAAGGTGAGATTTCATAATGGCGAACTCGCGTGAGGATAGATGTGATTGCGGCTCGGCAGGTGAACGTGGGACAAGCGAGTTTGGTGATGCTGTTTGGGATGAGCCGGAACGCCTGCATGTGCGCAAGAGTTTGATCCCGGAGGGGGATAACACTGCCTTTGAGCGGATCATGGGTGTTTCTGATATCTTCCCAATCAACTACCTTAGCCGTGGGGTCGCGGCTGCGCGGTCTATCTGCAAGGTTCAGCTTTATCGGGGGGGACGCATTCCGGCAGGGGCTGGGTCTGGCTTTATGGTTGGGCCGAACCTGCTTCTGACCAATAACCATGTGATCCGGTCGCGGCAATCAGCGGCGCAGGCCTCGGCTATCTTTCAATATGAGATGGATGAGGATTTTTCGCTTGGGCGGTCTGCCGAGTTCTCGATTACGGATGAGATCTTCTTTACCAGCGCGAGTAACAATCTGGATTTCAGTTTTGTCTCTGTTGAAGAGGGGAATAAAGAGGCCAGGTCACTCTCTGACTTCGGTTCTTTGAAGTTGTTGCCTCAATCTGGCAAGGCGGTGAAAGGTGAGTCTGTTTCAATCATTCATCATCCCAATGGCGGGTTGAAGAGCCTTTCTCTTCGCAACAGCCAAATCCTAAGCGTTCATGATCACTTCATAACTTACTCAAGTGATACCCTGCCTGGGTCTTCGGGTGCGCCGGTGCTAAATGACCAATGGTTGCCGGTGGCTTTGCACCACCGCAGTATTTCTCATCCATCCAATAGAAACCGCTGGATTGCGAACCGCGGTATCCGGATCAGCGCTATTTTAGCCTACCTGAAGCTGCATGCGTCAAAGCGCAACACCGACGCATTGAGGATTACTGAACGTCTTGGTTTGTAATTAAGCAGTAAGATCAGTGCACTAACCAAAGTGTTATGTTGATATACGTAGTTCAAAGTGACTAATGGGCATAACGTATATATCAATCCTCTTTTTTCAGAATGCTGCTAGATAAGCGTCCATAAATAGAAGAATAAATCTACATGATAGATCGATGCAAAGCTCCGGCGTTATAAGCAAAACAATTTTAGGACTTCTGGGAAGCGTACTCTTTGGTGGCGCGGCTGTTGCACAAGTGTGCCCAACCGCAGACACGATGAGAACCGGAATGGTCCTCATAAACAGCAGTATTCCCGTACGTTTGTTTGTTCGACTTGAAGAGGACGGACAGGTTACAGAGCTGCATTTGAATGAGCGATATGTGGTGGTGCGTGACCAGATACATGTTCATGAGAAGGGCTTGTTCCTTTCCTATGAACGAGGGGCTCACATCAATCGGACTTACGTGCCAGATATACCGTTTGCTGAGTTCTTTCCGCTGGAAGTTGGTAAGGTCTGGACAGCATCCATTGATGTGTTTGAGAACGAAGACCTTGTACGCAGAGACGTGCCCTACAAGTTTTCCGTCGGTGAGCCTGACCGCTTGCAGGTTGGCAGTTGCGCCTATGATGTGCTTGATGTGACGCTTGAAACCGTTAGCGCAGAGGGTGAGGATATTGTTACCAAATATGCCTACAGCCCTGAGCTTGGAACCATCCTTAGAGGGGAAGGCAAGCATCTTTGGACATCCGAAAACGATGTGATGCAGTTTGATGAGCTGCGCGTTGTGCGCAACAAGCTGGTGCAATAAGCAAAAGGGGAGACCAAAGCCTCCCCCTGAAGACGTTTAAGCCAGCACTTCGCGGCTGATCAGTTCCTTCATAATCTCTGAAGTACCGCCGTAGATGCGCTGGACGCGCGCGTCTACAAAGGCGCGGGAAACGCCGTATTCTCTCATGTAACCGTAGCCGCCGTGGAGCTGGAGGCAGCCGTCTACAACACGGCCCTGCATTTCTGTTGTGCCGAGTTTGGCCATGCTGACGGTAGTGTTGTCGAGCTTGCCTTCCAGGAACAGGCGGCAGCATTCGTCAACGAATGCGCGGTGGGTGCGGACGTCGGTTGCCATTTCTGCCATTTTGAAGCGGGTGTTCTGAAGGGTAGCAACCGGGCGACCGAAGGCCTGACGTTCTTTGACGTAGTCAGCCGTCATTGCCAGTACGCCTTCGGCACCTGCAACAGCGCCAACAGCGAGAGTAAGTCGTTCGCGTGGGAGCTCGTTCATCATGATGTGGAAGCCAGCATCCATTCTACCGAGGCAAGCGCTGGCCGGGACGCGAAGGTCTTCGAAGAAGAGCTCAGATGTGTCTGAGGAATGCAGACCGATCTTGTCGAGGTTCTGACCGCGTTTGAAGCCCGGGTTGTCAGCTTCAACGAGGAAAAGGCTGGTTCCCTTGGAACCGGAGACGTCCAGATTTGTGCGAGCCACAACGATCACAACATCGGCATGCTGGCCGTTGGTGATGAAGATTTTGCTGCCGTTGATGATGTAATCATCGCCGTCTTTGCGTGCGATTGTGCGGATGCCCTGAAGGTCAGAACCTGCTGCTGGTTCAGTCATCGCAATGGCGCCGACGCACTCGCCTGTCACCATCTTTGGCAGGTACTTTTGCTTCTGCTCTTCACTGCCGTGATTGAGGATATAAGGGGCAACAATGTCGGAATGCACGCTGAGAGAAACGCCCAGACCAGAACAGTTGGCGCGGGTGAACTCTTCAATGATGACCATGGAGAACAGGAAGTTGGTGCCGAACCCGCCATATGCTTCCGGGGTGTCTACAGAGAGCAGGCCCTGTTCGCCCATCTTGTTCCAGATGTCACGCGGGAAGATATCTGCCTTCTCCCATTCGTCGTAGTGCGGGAGAATCTCTGCTTCGATGAACCGCTTTACATTATCGCGAAAAAGCTCAAGTTCACCTTTCAGGTCTTCGTCAATCATATCCATCCCTTTGTATTTCAAGCAGAAACGACGCTCTCCCAAATTCATCTCCCAACAGCGATTTAGGGTCGTTTCTTTACGTATACGGCAAGCCTAAGGGAGGTGATCAATCTGCGCAACTGGCGATGAGTATTAGGCGATTGGCATAATTGCTGCCGGTTGTGACTTGACTCTCCAAAAGCGACTTATATATTAGAGAAAACTAAATTAGAAAACATACATTTTGATCACGGTATCGCGCATGCCCTGGTTAGTTTCTCCATCAACCGAACTTTCCTCTGCAGGGGAAAGAACGAGTATAAAATATGACTGAGTTTACCCCATTTGCCTCGTTAGCCGGAGGCGTTTTAATCGGCTTGTCTACTGTCATCCTGTTGCTCGCCAATGGGCGGATTGCGGGGATTAGCGGCATTTACAGCCGCTTGTTTGAGTCCAGTACACTTGCCAATGGCAAGTCGGCCTGGGTGCATGGCGAGAAGGGCTGGCAACTGTCGTTTGTTGTTGGGATCGTTCTTGCGCCTCTGCTGCTGATGGAAGGGGGATTTGAGATTGAGCAGGTGTTTACAGGAGACCTGACGCTGATTGCTATTGCAGGCGCTCTTGTTGGCTTTGGCTCGGTGTTTGGAAGCGGATGCACGAGTGGGCATGGTGTTTGTGGTTTGTCGCGCCTGTCTGTTCGGTCACTGGCCGCGACGATCACCTTTATGTCGGTCGGCATTGCCGTTGTGTTCGTCCTTCGCCACGTGGTGGGGGGATAACATGCAACGGATCATCGCTGGTTTTTTGGCTGGCCTGACCTTTGGGGCGGGGCTGGTTGTTGCGGGAATGAGCAATCCTTTGAAGGTGCAAAACTTCCTTGATGTGTTTGGAAATTGGGATCCAAGTCTCGCCTTTGTGATGGGTGGCGCCATTCTGGTGGCTTTTCCGTTTTTCCGTCTGGCGCGCTTTCTACCGCGTCCGTTTGTGGCGGATGACTTTCGGATTCCGACGTTTCAACAGATCGATAAACGGTTGATTTTTGGGTCAGCTACATTTGGTGCGGGATGGGGATTAATCGGTTTGTGTCCAGGTCCTGCACTGGTTTCAGTTTCATTGCTGTCGCCTCAGGCGATTGTGTTTGTTTTGTGCATGACGGCGGGGATGCTGGTCGCGAGACTGGTTGCCGGCCTCTCAATGCGAAGAGCGTTGAAAGAGGCCTGATCTGTCATGTGTTTCATTGATAAATCATGGATTTAGGTGGGAGAAGGTTATGAGCAGCTATCCTGTGCAGATGGATCAGAAAGTGGAGATCAAGGATTTCTTTGATCCGGTGTCGAACACCATCACTTATGTGGTGACAGACCCGGAAACAAAGGCATGTGCGGTCATCGACAGTGTGATGGATATCGACTATCCGGCAGGGCGCATCAGCTTTGAGCATGCCGATGAAATCATTGCGTACATCCGCGAAAATGATCTGAAGCTGGAATGGCTGCTTGAAACCCATGTGCATGCTGACCACTTGTCTGCTGCGCCGTATATTCAGCAGAAGCTGGGCGGCAAGATTGGTATTGGTGAGCAGGTGACAGTTGTTCAGGGCGTGTTTGGTAAAGTGTTTAATGCAGGCACTGAGTTTGCACGCGATGGCAGCCAGTTTGATAAGCTGTTTCAGGACGGGGATACCTACCAGATCGGGAATCTGAAGTGCTTTGCGATGCATACGCCGGGGCATACGCCAGCGTGTATGGTGCATGTGATTGGTGATGCGGCGTTTGTGGGGGATACGTTGTTTATGCCGGACAGCGGCACTGCGCGCGCTGACTTCCCGGGTGGGGATGCGTCCGTGCTGTATGCGTCTATCCATAAGGTGTTGAGTTTGCCTGACGAAATGCGTTTGTTCATGTGCCATGACTATGGTGCGAATGGGCGTGAGATTTTGTTTGAAACAACCGTTGCTGCTGAGAAAGCGGAGAACATTCACGTAGGTAATAGTACTAGTCGTGAAAAGTTCGTCGAAATGCGCGAAGCTCGGGATGCAACGCTTGATGTGCCTAACCTGATTGTGCCGAGCATTCAGGTGAATATGAGAGCCGGTCGTTTGCCTGAGGCAGAAAACGAAACCGGTCAAACCTATTTGAAAGTGCCAGTCAATGTTCTCTAATCTACTTCAGAAAATTTCAGGCGGTGGTGGTGGCCAGCTGCGTGCGCGTCAACTTGCCGAGGATTACTGGGTTGCCGGGCAGCTCTATCCTGAGGACATGGAGAAGGCACGTGAGCAGGGTTTCCGGTCTATCGTCTGTAACCGACCGGATGATGAAGCACCGAACCAGCCGACTTATCTGGAGGTTTCTGGGGCAGCTGAAGAGCAGGGTCTGGAGCACATTTACATTCCGATTGGACCGGGGACAGATTTTGCCGAGGCTGGTCAGGAATTGATTGATTTTCTTGCGAAAGCGCCTAGGCCTGTTTTGGCGTATTGCCGGAGTGGGAACCGGTCTACCATGCTGTGGCGCTCTATCAATATGTAAGCGTTGCCAAACAGTTAGATTTTATGATGCCAGCGAGGGAGACCTTGCTGGCATTTTTCGTTTGTGGGTGGGTTTTAGGTTGTCGAGAGGGGATAAGCCTCAGACATTGAGCGCGATGACGCCCAGTGCGATGAGCGTGATGATGGTGGCTGTGATGCGTACGCCGAGGTAGTTTCGCGATGTGATTTCCAGGTTCTGCAAATAGAAATCAACAAACAGCATGCCCGAGAAGAGGATGATAAGTCCGAGAATGAAGATGATCGGAGCGGTAAACAGGAACAGGCACCAGCCGGACAGTGCGACAAAGTTGCTCCATAACAGCAGCCATGCGCGCCTTGGGTGAGGAGCGATGAAGAACATGCCCCATTGGCTTCCCGCCATGAAGGAGAGGATGACAAGGGCATATAAACTGACTGCTATGACAGTTGCGCCCACCAGTGGCAGAAATGAGTAACCCACTGATAAACCAATGGCTCCGGCGATGAACGGAATGGTTCCGGCCAGAGCAAGGCACGCGTAGAGCAGGGGCAGTTCTCGGTTCATCAGGTTTCAGTCCAGCTCATTTCTACTCCTGATAAAGGCTAGCGGCTAAGGCTGAAGGTAGTCCTGATACGAAGTTGCTCTTTTGAATGAACTGCTCAATACCTTAAGGGCACAACCAGACGGTCATAACCAGCGAAGGTGCCCGACATGCAGCAAGAGATACTCACCACAGCCCGAATGATTGCAGAGGAGGCTGGTGCTTATGCTCTTGAGGTCTTTCATGACCGAGACAAGCTGCAGATTGGCAGCAAAGGCTTGTTGGATTACGTGAGTGAAGCGGACTGTGAAGTTGAGCGGCGCATCAAGCAGGCGTTGAGTGATGCCTTCCCGGAACATGGTTTCAAGGGGGAAGAAACGGGTGGCGAGCTGCAACCGCCCTGCTGGGTGATTGACCCGATCGATGGCACGACCAATTACCTTTACGGGCGGCCAGACTTTTGTATTTCCATGGCTTTTGTTGATGAGAGTGGCCCTGCGATTGCCGTTGTCCATGCGCCTTTTCACCGCCGGACGATTTATGCGGCGCGGGGGATAGGGGCGTTTGAGGATGGCAAGAGATTGCGACCCAGACAAGCCTGTGACCATGAGCTGGTGGTGAACTTGTGCTTTAACTACAAGCAGGAGAATAACCTCGATTTCCTCAACAAGGTCAATCGGCTGGTGTCAGAGCAGCATCAAATCCGTATTTGCGGGTCTGCAGCGTGGGCGTTGTGTCAGGCGGCGACGGGACAGGTGGATGGCGCCTACAATGGCTGCGTGAACAGCTGGGATGTGCTGGGCGGCCAACTCATTTGCGCTGAGGCGGGTCTTGAGGTTGGGCCTTACGTTTATGAACAGGGCAGCGTCTACACCTACCCGAAGGGCTCTGTGCTTTCAGATATTCTGGTTCCCTACCTTTAGGCGAGGGCCTCTGAAGCGGGGATATCTGCTTTGCGTTATTTTGTGCGTTCGTTTGCGTTGAATGCGTTTCTTCTGCGTTGTTTGGGGCTTCTGGTCCCACGGTAGACGGGCAGCCCATTTTGCTGACCGCCCGAAAAGTTATTCCCCTCACTCTGCGCTGCGCTAGGTTGGTTTGATCGCTGCTTTTCTGAAGTGATCGTTTACCGCAACTTCTAGTTACTATCGCTGCTCAGGCCTGGGTGAATTTTTATGGCTGTTGACGCCAAACTCTAGGGCATATTAAGAATAGAATAGAATATTTTGATAATAATTTGAATGATGTTTGCAAGTTCTAATTGCGTGTGGGGGAGAGCATGGCAGTTACAGATGGTGGCTCGGTTGTTAAAAGCAGGAAGTGGTTGATGCAAACCACGCGAGAGTGGAGTGATTTCTTAAAAGCTGTTCTGTTCATTCTTGCGACGCTTGCTGCAGTTTTTACAATTGGCTGGACCTATTATCTTAAGCCAAAACTAATTGAAGAAGTGAAGCTAGAGCTTCAAAAGCAAGAGCATTCAGAATGGCATAAGAGGAATGTTTTTCTGGCGTTGTCCGGTGATCAAAGTGATTTAGTTGACGCTTACCTCACGGATCATAAGACAGAGAATTTGATTGAACACATCCTTGACCCGCCTAAATACAAGATCCTGGAGGGCACGGTAAACAACAAGGTTGATGCGGTAAAAGTCATTAAGCTTGAAGTTGATCGGTCCATCATTTTTGAGAGCGGTGAGGCTAAACAAGACGATAATGGTGAGTTTATGCGAAGGAACCGCCACATCCTTCGTGATGACTTTTATGCTAACAGAGATCAAAACGTTATTGTTCGTGTCACCCCGGATTATGATGGAAATTTTAAGAAAGCCATTGAAAACGGTGAGGATATGGTTCTCCTGAAAGTCGGAATTTCTGAACCGATCCCCATCAACCAGCCTATCATGCAAATGGATGTTACCTGTGAAGTCCGAAGAGCGCTGGGGCAGAGCCCGGAAGGTTTGGTGAAGATTGAAGCAGACACAAAAAATCGTTTTGGCAACATCAAGGATGGTGGATTCCGTTTGAACGTTGTTGTGACTGTCATGAAAGGAAGTCAGTCATGCGATTAAGTATTTCTTTAGCGATTTTTTGGGGAGTTTGGAGCTCCGCAGCATTTGGTCAAGGTTGGCTGGAGACATCTGACGAAAGCGAGTTATGGACCAAGAAAGAACAAGTGTTTAATGTTCCAGGTCTTGGGAAGCCTGTAAAATATTCAGCTCTAAGATTTGAACGCTTGAAGTATTATTATGAAGTTGCTGAACTTCATGACCTGCTCATTGAGAAATATCCTGATCTTTCCAGGGACTCTATTGCCTTTGATAAGCAGCAGGGGACGGAGCGTGTGATTGAGCCAACGCTGCGAGAGGCTTGGGAGATTTTGAAGAATGATGAGCGCATTGTTGCTCTTATTCCTTTTGGCTTTTCTGAGACTGCTGGCGGGGATGAGATTGCTGGTTTTCGGAAGAACAACGGTGAGGTCAGGCAGGAGCTTTTTGCGGCACCAAATCTTGATGCGATTTTCTGCTTTGATGATGAAGGGCGCCGTCAGAGGTTGAATACTTCTTATGACGGTCAGATCCCTTTGTTGCTCGAAATTATCTATAAAACGAATGCGGATTACACTTATGTAGACGGACTGGATCTTGTGCGATTTGATGGTGGCAATAACAAGGGTATCTATCGGGAAGATTTTGAAAAGTGCCGTGATATGGTGCAGCTTGGGTATACTATTCTTTCTCCGAGAGATGCTGTGATTGATAAAGACTCTCAAGGTCGTATCAAGCACGGCAGGACGTCTAGAGAGGATGAACGCCTCTTCCGGCGCATCGTTATGATGTATGATCGTTTTGGGTATTTGAATTTTATACAGGTCAATGAACCTGCGCATAAATATGATGTAGGCGTGGCCTTGAGCTCTCACTCTTACTTTGATGGTGTTCCTTGCAGATATCGCGAGAACCCTAACTACCTTTCACGTTCTTTGAGTTGTGAGTTATGGGCAGTAAGCGTATCTGCTTACGATGATGCACCAATCGCCTTTCGGGCGGAGCCTTTGCAGGAGGTTGATTTTTGGGGAGATCCTGACAGGACGACACCCGGTGTGATGATTGTGCGGCACCGGACTAATTGAAGGATGTTGCGCAAACGTGCTTTGAGTGAGCTTGCAGCACGCTCCCAGATCGACCGGGAGCATGCATATTGTGATGGTTACTTGTTCAGGAACGGGCGTAGCTTGCCGGCCAGTTTTTCTGGGTTGTTGAAGTGTGGGAAGTGGGCGGCTTCTTCTATGCGTTCCAGCTTTGCGTTTGGGATCGCGTCCTCATAGATTTCAGAGACTGCGAGTGGCTGGAAGTCTTTGTCGCCATGGATGATCAGCGTGTCAGCTGTGATGTTGCCCATATGCTTGCTCCAGTCATGGCGTCTGCCAAGGCCGAAGAACTGAGCGCGGGTGTACCAACTGCCGAAGAGATCCTGTGAGATTGGCGGGGCACCTTTGATGGTGTCACCTGTGGCCTTGATGAAGTATGGCAGGAAGTCTGCATCCAGCTGTTGCAGGCTGGCTTCATCTTCTTTGAAGACCTGACCGAGATCCAGATAACGGCGCTGCCATTTGTCGTAGGCTTTGTGGTCCCGCTCTGGCAGGAGCTCACGAACGTTCTCAAACAAGCCTTTGTTGCCAGAGGGGAAGATGAGCAGGTCTGCCGGATTGAGCAAGACGAGCTTATCGACATTCTCAGGGAACTCGGCGGCATAGAGGGAGGCAAGCAGGGCGCCGTAGGAGTGGCCCATGAAGATGAGTTTGTCATCGCCCAGCAGTTTGCGGATGCGTTCAATATCTGCCAGTTGCTGAGAGATGCCGAGGGTGCTTTCCAGCAGCTGGATCTTTGTCCATGTGCTGTCTTCTGCCGGGAAGCGGTCGAAGGGGCGTGTGGAGCGGCCTACACCGCGCTGGTCGTAGTAGTTGACGCGGTACTCGTCAGAGAGCAGGTCAAAACCCGGTGCGCTTGCCATGGTTGGAATGCCGGGTCCACCATGGATGAAGAGGATGTTGCGGCCTTCGCCGGTTGAGAAGTGTTTCAGCTTCACATCTGGTGCGACTTCCCAGAAGTCGTCGAAGATGCCGACGGGTGTCAGGTCTGTGCGCTGGGCAACGGTGCCCGGCTTGAACATGGGTTGTTGCATCATCCACCAGACAACAGCGCCACCGATTGCAAACAGCAAGCCAACCAGAACAACGAGTAACAGAAGCATCTTTTTGCCACTTACCCTCATAAAATCACTCCTTCATTGCAGCGGAGCCCAATGAATCATATGTGCACCCATCCGGTCTATAGCGAAGAGAACGTGCACGCTCAAATTTGTAGTATCAGGACTGTACTCAATTGAATTTGCACGTGCTTCGCAATTCTTGCGGAATTTGGCTCATGAATGGGTTTTGTAGCTTTTGTTCTGAAATCAGACTTTGTCTGACATATTCATGCGTCAATCGCGTTTGGAATGACCTGAAATTACATTTTCTTGCGCTTGCCTACGAAAAATCTCGTATTTCGCTTGCGATCTCTGGTTGAAGCGTGTTTTCTAATTCGCGTGAATATTTCTTGTTCACTTCATTACACCAGTCGAGCGTCCTTTTTGATTTTCCGGTGACTGCTCAGACTTCTCATAGTGTTTGGGGCAGACGATTTTATGGCGCTTCTACGCCGTAGAGTATCCTGTCTCTCGTATATTTCCCGGGGGGGCTATGACGCTTCTATCTTCCATTACTAAATTGGCGACAGCTGCAGCTATTGTTGGCGGCGCGGCGCTGTTTTCTGGCCAGGCTTTGGCGCAGGACCTTAAGTTCTTTACCATTGGCACAGGCGGTACAGCTTACACCTACTACCCGGTTGGCGGCATGATCGCCAATGCGATCTCCAATCCTCCGGGCTCTCGTGCCTGTGATGCTGGTGGGTCTTGCGGTGTACCGGGTCTGATTGCTTCTGCTGTTTCTTCCCGTGGTTCCGTTGATAATGTGAATGCGATCAACTCCGGCTTGCGTAACTCTGGTTTCGCACAGTCTGATGTTGCTTACTGGGCGTTTTCCGGTACCGGCACCATGGAAGGCAAAGAGCCGATGAAGGATCTGCGTTCCATCGCAGCGTTGTTCCCTGAGCATATCCATCTGATTGCAAAAGCTGACAGCGGCATCAACTCTGTTGCTGACCTGAAAGGCAAGCGCGTGTCTCTGGATGAGCCGGGTTCTGGCACATACACGGATGCGAACCTGATCCTTGCAGCTTATGGCCTTTCCACCTCTGACATCACTGCTGAAGCGTTGAAGGGTTCTGCTGCGGCGGAAGCACTGCGTAACGGCAAGGTTGATGCGTTCTTCGTGGTTGCTGGTTTCCCAACTGGTGCTGTGGTTGAGCTGGCGTCTGCTGAAGACATCAAGATCGTTCCGATCACAGGTCCGGAAGCTGAAAGTCTGGTTGAGAAGTACGGCTTCTTTGCAAGCTCTGACATTCCATCTGGTGCCTACCAGGGTGTTGATGCAACAACCACTTTGACTGTTGGTGCACAGTGGATCACCAGCGCGAAAGAAGACGACGAGCTGATCTATAACATCACCAAAGCGATGTGGAACGACAAGACCCGCAAGCTGCTGGATGTTGGTCATTCCAAAGGCAAAACCATCACCATGGAAACTGCAACGGATGGTCTTGGTGTGCCGCTGCATCCGGGTGCCGAGCGTTTCTACAAAGAAGCTGGCCTGATCAAGTAGGGTTTGGTCACCTTTGATGATTTTGCGGTGCCCGGTAGATATCTGCCGGGCGCTGCTGTTTTCAATCTCAACGAAACGCAGGGCTGATGTCTCAGGATACGACAGATCAATCCCTTGAGGATCTGGAACGGAAATACGATCCAGACCTTACCTTCCGAGCGGCTGGTCCGGTGCTTGCTGTTGTTATAACAGCGGCACTTGTTGCCATGTCGCTCTATCATTATTACGCGTCCGGCTTCGGGCTTATTCGAGAGCTTGTCCATCGTGGCATTCACCTCTCGTTTGTGCTGGGGCTGGTGTTTGTTCTTTTCAGCTTCATCAAGAGCACGAGCAGCCAACCTGCACCGTCCACATGGTGGCGCCCCAGTGGTGTGCATCTGTGGGATATCGTGCTGGCGGTGATGGCTGTGGCAGCGGCAATGTATTTGCCATTGTTGCCAGCTGAGGCGGTTGCCTCCCGTGTTGGGGCTCCTGCGCCGATTGACGTGTTCATGGGCACCGTGTTGTTGGTGCTGGTGCTGGAAGCAGCGCGCCGGTCCGTCGGGCCAACGCTGCCGCTGATTGCGCTGATTTTTGTTGGCTATGCCGTGTTTGGCATGTACGCACCGGGCGCTCTGCGGCATCCGGGGGCGAGCTGGACGGGGTTGATCAATCACCTATATATGACAAATCAGGGCATTTACGGCATCGCCATTGGTGTGGTTGCCAAGTATGTGTTCCTGTTTGTTTTGTTTGGGGTTTTAGCCACGCGCATTGGCCTTGGGCAGTTGTTTATCGATCTGGCCTCGGTGATTGCCGGACGCTATGCAGGCGGGCCTGCGAAGGTTGCGATCTTCTCCTCTGCCATGCTGGGAACGATCTCCGGCAGTTCCATTGCTAACACGGTGACGACAGGGTCACTCACCATTCCCGCGATGAAGAAGGTTGGGTATCCGCCACACTTTGCAGGGGCTGTTGAAGCGACGGCATCAACGGGCGGGCAGATTACGCCACCGATTATGGGGGCTGCTGCCTTCATCATGGTGGAGTTTTTAGAGATCCCGTATCGCGAGGTGCTGCTTGCGGCAATGTTCCCGGCGATGCTGCATTACTTCGGCATCTTCGTGATGGTGCATCTGGAAGCCAAACGCCTTGGTTTGCGCGGTTTGACCAAGGATGAGCTGCCGAAAGCGTTGGTGGTGATGAAGCAGCACTGGCTCTCTGTCATTCCGCTGGGCATTCTGGTTTATCTGATCATCTCCGGTAAAACGCCAGATTTTGCAGCTGTTTGGGGTATTACCGCTTGTGTGGTTGTTGGGATTTTAAACCCGCATAATCGGATGGGCATTAAAGACCTGATTGAATCACTGGCAACGGGTGCCAAGTACTCGCTGGCTGTTGGGGCTGCTGCTGCGGCTGTTGGCATCATTGTTGGCGTGGTGACGCTGACAGGAACGGGCTTCCGGCTTTCGTTTGTGGTGACACAGGCGGCGTCTGATCTGGGCGGGTTTATTGCGTCCGGCATGCTTGCAGAGTACGTGACGCAGAATGGGCTGACACTGTTCTTCACCCTGCTGTTTACGGCAGTTGCCTGCATCATCATGGGTGCGGGTATTCCGACAACGGCGACCTACATCATTCTGGTTTCCATTGCTGCACCTGCGCTTGCCTTGCTGGGCGTTCAGCCGCTGGTGGCGCACTTCTTTGTGTTCTACTACGGTGTGCTGGCGGATATCACGCCGCCTGTGGCACTGGCTGCTTATGCGGGTGCTGGGATTGCTGGTGCGAACCCGTTCAAGACAGGTAACACGGCTTTCCGTCTTGGCATCGCAAAAGCATTGGTGCCGTTTGTGTTCGTTTACTCTCCAGCACTGCTGTTGGTGACGCCGGAGTTCACCTGGTACGACCTGACCGTAACTCTGGTGGGTGCCATGTGTGGCATTGGTCTGCTGGGTGTGGCGTTCTCTGGTTACATGCTGGCTGGTTTGAATAAGCTGGAGCGGTATTGGACAGCCTTTGCGGCGATGTTCTTCGTCGCGCCGGGCTTGCAAACCATGGCAATCGGTGGAGTGTTGATGCTGCCTGTTGTGCTGCGGCAAGTGATGGCACGCAAGAACCAACAGCTGATGACGCAAGATGCTTAGCGGCGATGTTTTATGAGTGAGACAGCCCCGCCGGATGAGAATGTTCGGCGGGTTTTTTGTTGGAGAAGGTTTGTTTGATCGTGACTGACATTAAGAGTTTGCTTGGCATGAAGCTTCCGGTGCTGAAACTGCGGACAACGAATGCTGAGATGATTGATTTGTCAGCGTTACAGGGCCGCACTGTTGTCTATGCCTATCCTAGAACGAGCCCTCCGAATGAAAGGCCGATTGAAGGGTGGGATCTCATTCCCGGTGCTCGTGGATGTACGCCTCAATCCTGTGCGTTCCGGGATCACTTTGGTGAGTTAAAAGCGGTTGGGGCGCAAGCGGTGTTTGGGCTTTCTACTCAGTCGACAGAATTTCAGGCTGAAGCTGCTGAGCGTCTGCATTTGCCGTTTGCTTTGCTTTCTGATGAGGAACTGGAACTGACAAAAGCGATGGAGCTGCCGACTTTTGAGGCAGGAGGCATGGTTCTGCTGAAAAGGCTCACCATGATCATCAAGGATGGTGTGATGGAACACGTTATGTATCCGGTGAATGATCCGGCGAAGAATGCTGAGGGTGTGATTGCGTATTTGAAGCAGTCGCAGTGAATGTGACAAGCCCCCGCCGGACGCACCAATCCGGCGGGGGTGTTGATTAGGCTGCTTCGGTTGCTTTCTCCGGGTAGGCTTCTTTGATGCGGCTGGCGTAGGCGACGAGGTTGGGGAACTGCTCGGTGGTTTCCTTCCAGCCGGAGAAGGGCAGGTTGGAGAGGGTGCAGAGGATTTGTGCGCCGATGGCGGCATCAGCAAAGCAGGGGCGATCGCCGAGCAGAAATGGTTTGTCACCGAGCTGGGTGGAGATGGCTTGCAAGTCTGCACGGCCCAATGCGAGGCGTTCTTTCCATGTGTGCTGACCGTAGCCGTGGTTGTTGACTTTTGCGATGACGCTTTTGCGAGACTCGTTTGCAAGAGAGCTGCGCATTTCTGGTGGCAAGATACCGAAGAACTGGTCTTCAATAACTGCGAAGTTCTCATCTGGCAGCCAGCGGGTGCAGACGGTTACGAAGTACAAAGAATGTTCTGCCATGCGCATGAAGGCGTGCCCAACAGCCAGTTCGGCTTCAGAATAACCTCCTGAAAAATCAGCGTTATAATTGACCACCAAATGCCGTCTGATGAACTCGGAATCGGCAATGAGCTCTTCGTTGTCCTTCATGACAGGCAGCTTGCCCTTTGGGGCGGTTTGCAGGGCTGCCGGGCCTTCCAGAATATCGTGGGAGAGGCCTGCCATGGCGAGCAGGATATCTACTTTCAGGCAAAACGGGCTTGCGCTGACGCCATCGAGTTTGGCGCTGAATTTGTGATGTGTGAGCATTTGCTTTCTCCGCTTGTGTTTCGTGGGGGATTGGTAGCAAGGTGCTCCTGACAGCATTGTGTCAGGAGTGTTTGACGTTCCCAAAATTTCTGGCCGAAACTTTCCGGAGGATTACATGCGCAGGGCAGATCGGTTGCTGCAGGTCGTTCAGTTGTTGCGACGTCATCGTGGGCCGGTGACCGGTGATGCGATGGCGGAGGAACTGGAGATCTCTGTTCGCACGCTTTACCGCGACATTGTCAGCCTGCAATCGACTGGTGTGCCGATCCGCGGGGAGGCGGGGATCGGTTATGTGCTGGATGAAGGGTATGATCTGCCACCGTTGATGTTCAACAGTGATGAGCTGGAAGCGGTGATGATGGGCCTGCGCCATGTGCAAGTGCGCGGAGATGAGCAGCTTATCCGTACAGCCAGCGATGTGATTGCCAAGATTGCGGCGGTGCTGTCTCCCGAAGCGCGGGATGAGTTCATTGAAGCGCCGCTTTATGCGCCGGATTTCGGGGTGGAGCCGATTCCCACCGCACGGATTGAGCTGAAGGATGTGCGACGGGCTATTCGCGGGCAGAACAAGTTGCGGCTGACTTATGAAGATGCGCAGGGCGAGATGAGCGAGCGCCTGATATGGCCGCTGAGCCTGACTTTCTTTGCACATTCTCGAATGATCGTGGCGTGGTGCGAACTGCGCAAGGACTTCCGCGCTTTCCGGACCGATCGCGTGGAGCACATGGAGGTGCTGGAAGACCGCTACCGCGAAAACCGCGTCACTCTGCGAGAACGCTGGTGGAAGATGGAACTGGCCCGGCGGGAGAGAGGCAGAGAAGGCGGCTCTTAAGATGTAAGTGACGCTCCCTAAGGTTGTTATAGTTTGTTTTGTGGGTAATAATGGTTGTGTTTTGATGTTGCCTTTAAACAGGTGCGGAACGCATTTTGAATTACGTCATTTGGAACAGCTTGATGTTACTCGCTACCGCCTATGTCTACACGGTGTTGGCTGAGATTCTTATTATTGGGCGTAATGCTGAGGTGTATTTCCGCTCGAACAAACTCGCGCGGGTGTTGCTGTTTATAGGGGCCATGGGCGTATCGCTCGGAACGATGTTCTGGGTTCTGTTTAACTATGGTTTTTCTGATCCAGGCATGTTCCGAGGAAATGGATACATGGCACTCGTTGCTGGTGTTTCCAGCTCATTCCTTGCTTATCTGGCACTCTATCTGATCTACAAATTTGTCGAAGATATCTTTTATTGATGGGAAGAGGCATTGCCTCCCCTTTCATGCTCACTCCGCCACCACCGCTGTACCATGAGAAACAGTATCTCCCGGAAACTGAATCACAATGTCGTTTTGCTCTAGTCCCGTTGTGACTTCGGCCATGTCCTGGTTGAAGGCTCCGATTGTCAGGAGTTGGAGTTGGGCTTTGCCGCCCACGACTTTGAAGGTGGCCCAGTCGTTGCCTTCTCTGAAGAGGGCTGTCATCGGAATACGCAGGACGTTTTGGCCGTGCCATGTTTCGATGGCAGCGCGCAGGTGGAAGCCGTGGCCGAGTTCCAGAGCTGGGGTGTCCAGATCCAGAATGGCGTTGACGCGTTGCTCTTCGATGCCGAGGGCTGAGACCTTGGTGAAACCTGCGGGATCAATGCGGCGGACGGTCGCCTTCAAGGTGTTGCCACCCCAGTCGACCAGCGTTGCTTTTGCCCCTTCTGTGATTTTCACGGCTTCGGTGGAGAGCAAGTCAACAACCACCTCGATATCAGCAGGGTCGCCCAGTTCCATCAGGAGTGCGCCAGACTGGATGGTCTGCTCACTTTCAACTGCCAGATTGAGGACGACGCCATTGATGGGTGTGATCATGCGTACGGCAAGTTCCTCTGAACGCTCTGGGTCCTGTGCGATGTGAGGCTCGATCAGGCGGGCTTTGGCGCTTTGCAGGTCGCTGCCCCGTTGTGCGATCTGGGCCTCTGCACTTTGGACCTTGGCAGCTTTCAGAGTGACGTCTATTTCCACCCGTTCCAGCTGAGCATCGGAGATGGTTTTGGAGCGATTGAGGCGTTGGGCGCGGATGAGTTCTGACTTGGCCAGTTTGTGTTCTGCCTTGGCGGAGGCGAGCTCAGCTTCTGCCAATGAGATGGCAGCTTTGGCGGTTTCAACTCCGGCGAGGGCTTCTGCCTTGGTGCGGGCGTTCATGAACGGAGTGGTGAGCGGGTTGATGGTGGCGACTGTGGTTTCTCCACGGGATACTTTGTCGCCGACTTCCAGCAGGGAACGGTCGACCCGTCCGGCGATTGGGGCGGAGATTTTGTAGATCTCTTTGACGCGGGTTTTGCCGTCTTCCTCCACGGTGACAATCAGGTCGCCACGGGTGACTTTGGCTGTTTCAACGGAGATTGGCTTTTCCTGCAAGGCCCAACCAATGAGGAGAAGAACGAGCAGGGCGACAGCAATATATGCGCCTCGTTTGACGTATTTATCGTTCATTCCTATTCCCTCGTTTTTAAGGTTTTGATGAGATCAAGTTTGCCCACACGGCGGCGCACGATAAGCGCACAGGCCAGGGCAGCAGTGAGAATGACAAAGCTGGCAATGGCGTAGGTGCTTGGCAGCACCACAAGCGGCACGCGGAAGAGATCGCTGGCGAAGCCCTGTATCATGCCTGCTGCCATGCCATAGCCGATAAGCCAGCCCATGGGCTGTGCCAGCAGGACGATCATCGCCATTTCCACCAGAATGACGTGGAACACTTCCTGCTTAGAGAAGCCGATGACGCGCAGGCTGGCGAGCTCGCGGCCCCGTTCTGACAGCTGGATGCGGGCGGCGTTGTAGACCACGCCAAAGGCTACGATGACGGCGATGGTGATGTAGGCCACCAGCATGGAGGTGAAGCTCTGGTCCATGAGTTCGCGGAACTTTTCGCGTGAGAGCATCTGCATGGCGATGCCGCCGAGGCCCGGTGTTTGTTTGACAGCATCGTAGAGATCATCAAGCCGTGTGCGGTCGATGTTGATCGCCAAGTCAGAGATGCGCGGGCCTGTGGGCACAAGGGCGTTCAGCGCGTCTATGTGCATGGAGGCGGAGATGCCCATGTAGCTGGTGACGGTGCCGGAGACACGCACTTGCTGCAGGATCGAGTTGTGCCTGGTAAGCTCTACCGTAACCATCTCGCCCGGCTTTACACCCAACTGATTGGCAAGGTGAGTTGGCAGCATGAGGCCAGTGCGGGGCATTTCAATAACGCGTTCATCAAGGTCCAGAATGCGGGAGAGGTTGGCGTTGGTTGGGCGGCCTGTGATGGCGACGCGCTTCTCTTTGGGACCAAAGCGCAGGATGACGGGTTCTTGTCTGTAGGCTTCTGCGGTGAGAACGCCGGGCAGGCGCAGGATGTCATCGAGCACGCTTGGTGCTTTGTCATCTGCCAGTGTCAGGCGGGCATCTGCGGTTTCTGCTTTGTTGAAGGCCACGTTGATCATGTGGTCCATGGAATTGGTCAGGAACAGCGCGGAGACGAGCAGGGCCAGCGCGAAGGAGACGCCAATGCTGGTGAGCAGGCTGCGCACCGGATTGTGCATGAGATGGCGCAGGCCCATGGTGCTGAGCTGGGACAAGATGCGCACGCGCTTTGACTTGAGCGAGAGGAAACTGCGGAAACGTGGCGGTGCAGGTGGACGCATGGCGACTGCGGGTGGCAGGCGGGCAGCTTTCATGATGGAGGACAGCGCACCGCCCAAAGCAGCGAACAAAGAGATGGCGGCGGCGATGAGGTAGATGTCCGGGCTTTCATCGAACACGAGGAATGGGAATGAGAAGTACTGCGCATACATTTGGGTCATCAACTTGCCCATGTAATTGCCAGCAATGGAGCCGATTCCAACACCCAGAAGCGCAATGAAAGAGACCAGTTTGGCGTAGTGACCTGCGACGGACCATGAGGAGTATCCGCAGGCTTTCAGGAGGCCGATCTGCTCCCGCTCCAGAGCGATCAGGCGAGACAGGATCATGTTGACGAGGAAAGCGGAGACCAGCAGGAATATGGGAGGCAGCACTTTCGCCATAGCGGAAAGTTGGGTGAGCTCCGCATCCAGAAAGGCATGGGATTGCTGGTCTTTGCGTTTATACGCGCCGGTGCCTCCGTATGGCTTGAGCAGGCGGTCGAGTTGCTCCAGTACGCAAGGTGTGCAGGCGCCCCTGAGCAGTCTCAGGGAGATATCGTTGGCCGCGTTCTTCATGTCGAACAGGCCTTCCATAGCGGATTGGGCCATGAAGAAGACGGCGAAGCGGCGGTCATCGGGGACCAGATCTCCGGGGCCGAGGGCGTAGATGAACTCGGGGGAGAGGATGATGCCTGTGATTTCGAGGTTAAGCTTCTTGCCGTTCAATATTGCGCTGAACGTGTCGCCAGGGTTGAGGCCATGTGCTTTGGCGAAGCGGGAATCCAGAGCGACTTGGTTGGTACGGGAGCCTTCCGGCAAGCGGCCTGCGCGTAAGTAGAGGCGGTTGACGGCGGGCTTTCTGCCTGAGGGCAAGGAAAGCGCAATGCCAGCGGCAGGTTCTGCCATCTGCGGAATGTCGAGGATGGCGGAGCGGACAATGCGCATTTCGACGGCTGCTACGCCATCAATGGCTGCGATGCGGTCTTTCAGGTGATCAGGTGCACGGACGGCTTGTGCGAAGATGTGGCCGAAGCGGTACTGATCGTAATAGGTTTTCTGTGTCTGGCTGAGAGAGCGGTAGGCGCCTTGCGCGAGAATCAGCGTCATCACTCCGCACGCCATGACTAAAGCAATCGCGAGCACTTGCGCCCACAGGCGTTTCAAGTCACGGATTACTTTTCGGTCAAGGACGGGCAGAGCTACCATGCAACCTCCGACGGTTGCTTGGGCCTCTCGTTTTCGTGCGTGCTCTCGATTGCGCCGTCTTTGAAGACATAAACACGGTTTGCCATTTGCTGGATTGCCGTGTTGTGGGTGATGATTGCGGTGGTCGTGCCAAGTTCCAGATTGATGCGCTGTAAGGCTTCCAGAACCAGCGTGCCGGTTTTGGTGTCGAGCGCGCCAGTGGGTTCATCACAAAGCAGGACTTCTGGCCGTTTGGCGATGGCGCGGGCGATGGCGACGCGCTGCTGTTCACCGCCGGACATTTCCGCCGGGAAGTGAGAGGAACGGTTGCCGAGGCCGACCAGTTCCAACGCTTCCTGCGGGTCCATTGGGTTCCTGGCGATTTCGGTTGTCAGAGCCACGTTTTCCCATGCGTTGAGGCTGGGAATGAGGTTGTAAAACTGGAAGACGAAGCCGACGTAATCGCGCCGATAGCGGGTCAGTTCGCTTTCGCTGAAATCGGTCAGGTTCTTGCCCATGAACGAGACTGTGCCGGAAGTGGCATTGTCGAGGCCACCGAGAATGTTCAGGAATGTGGATTTGCCGGAGCCGGATGGTCCAAGCAGCACAACCATTTCGCCTTCAAAGAGTGTCATGGAGACACCGCGAAGTGCGTGCACCTCAACCTCGTTGGTGACATAGGTTTTGGTCGTGTTTTCAGCGATAAATACTGGCGTCGGCATAGGGGCCCCAACCTGAATGTGCAGCTACGTTACACTATAGCCTCAGACTCAAGTTGTATGGCAATGATCCCACTCAAGGAACTGAGTAAATTCCCTAGGCTAGATGTCCGTGCGTGGCGGTGCGCCTACAGATTTGCGGAAAATAAGTTCCGGGTGCCACAGGCATTGCAGCTCTTTGATGTCTGTGCCCTTGAGATAATTCATGGCCATGATCGCGATCTCCCGGCCTGCGTCGCGCAGTGGAGAGCGGGTGACGGTCAGTGGCGGGTTCATGTCAGATGCTTGTGCGAGGGGCACGTTGTCATCGTGGGCGACGATGGAGACTTCCGAACCGATCTTGATGCCGAGCTCGTTACAGGCTCTGTACGCGCCTTTTGCCATGACCACACTTGAGCAGAGCAGGGCAGTCGGGCGGTTTTCGAGCTGCAAGATCTCCATGGCGAAGGTGTAGCCGTTTTCCTCTGACATGGCGCCTGCACGCATATAATCCGGGTTCGGCATGACGCCTCTTTCCTTCAACGCATCCTGCCAGCCGTTGAGCCGGTCAATGGCGTAGACACGGTTTGGATGGCCGTTGAGGATCGCGATCTTGTCGTGGCCCATTTCCAGCAGCATCTTTGTGGGCTCGTGGAAGACGCCGTAGTTGTCGATGTCGATGTACGAGTAGCTATCACAGGTGGCAGTGCGGCCATGCACGATGAATGGCATGTTGAGGTCTTGCAGCAGACGGATGCGTTCTTCACTCAGATCCACGTTGGACAGGATCACCAGATCAACAGTGCCTTTTTCTGCAAAGCGGCGGTAGACGTCCACTTCTTCACTCTGCGAGGAGGAGATCATGATGTCGTAGTCAAGCTCGGATGCCTTCTCTGAAAGACCTGTCAGAAACTCGATGAAATGCGGGTCGAGAAACATGTTCATGTCAGTGGGGAAGGCGATGCCGATCACACAGGAGCGTCCGGTAGCCAGACGGCGTGCGTTGACATTGGGACGATAGCCATAGGTCTTTGCTGCCTCCGAAACCCGGTTTCGGGTGGCGAGAGACACGTCAGAATACCCGTTCAGAGCTCTGCTGACTGTGGTTTGTGAAAGACCGAGGTGATTGGCTAAACTCTTAAGATTCATAATAATTCAATGGCTCAAACTTGCTGTGCGCCTTGTTTATAGCCCCTTTTTCTCCCGCATGCTTGGATGAAATCTAGCCCAGAAGTCTGCCTAAAATCCAGTAGGACCTTTGTCTTTTCCAAAGCGCTTTGGAAACGGTAACGGAGACAGTGGAAAACTGATATTTTTCAGAGGTGCAGTAAAATACCACATATGATGGGCTCTAAACTTAGGAGAATTCAGCTATTTTGTGGGTGCTGCGTTGCAAAATATGACGCCAGATAGACAGCCTCACAAAAGTTCCTACGGATTTTTACTATTGACTTAGACCGGTGACTAAACTTTGCTTGTCTCAAAGCGCTTTGGGAATCTTTTGAAAGATGACCAGTGTTTGGGGAGCCCTTCGCTCTGGAGGGGTAATTAATGGCCGGACAACGATTGGGAATTCGTTGAACCAAGGGCCATGGACGAAACAGGGAGGCGTCCCATTATGGGTATCCGTCGTACATTATTAGGTTCTGCTGTTGCTGTTGCTGGTATGGCTGGCGTTGCGGGTTATGCAATGGCTGCTGAAGTTACCGTTGTTTGTGGTAGCGTTGGTCAGGGCGCTAAGCTCTGTAAAGGTGCTGCAACCGAGTGGGCCAAAGAAACTGGCAACACCGTTAAGTTTTTCGCTGCACCTGCATCATCTACCGAGCAGCTGGCGCTGTACCAGCAGATCCTGAGCTCTGGTTCTTCTGATATTGATGTTTTCCAGATTGACGTTATCTGGCCGGGTATTCTGGGAAGCCACCTTGCTGATCTGAAGCCATATTCCAATGGCGCAGAAGACATGCACTTCCAACCAATCGTTGCGAACAACACCTACAAGGGCAAGCTGGTTGCTATGCCTTGGTACACTGATGCTGGCCTGCTGTTCTACCGCAAAGACCTGCTCGAAAAGCATGGTGAAAAGGCTCCTGAAACCTGGGGTGATCTGACCGCAAGCGCGAAAAAAATTCAGGATGCTGAACGCGCAGCTGGCAACAATAAAATGTGGGGCTTTGTTTATCAGGCGAAGGCTTATGAAGGTCTGACCTGTGACGCTCTTGAGTGGGTCGACAGCTTTGGTGGTGGCGATGTTGTGAATGCTGATGGCGATATCACCATCAACAACGAAAAAGCTGCAAAAGCTCTGTCTCTCGCAGCAAGCTGGACCGGTACAATTGCACCTTCTGGTGTTCTTTCCTATCAGGAAGAAGATGCACGCGGTGTGTTCCAGTCCGGTAATGCAGTGTTCATGCGTAACTGGCCTTATGCGTGGTCTCTCGGTCAGGCTGACGATTCCCCGATCAAAGGCAAAATTGGTGTGATGGCTTTGCCTAAGGGTGGTGAAGACGGAAAGCAGACCGGTACTCTTGGTGGTTGGCAGCTTGCTGTTTCTAAATACTCCAAAGACCCAGAAGCAGCTGCAAGCCTTGTTATGCATCTGACCAGCAAAAAGAGCCAGAAACAGCGTGCTATCGAAGGGTCTTACAACCCAACCATTGCTGAGCTGTACTCTGATGCGGATGTTCTTGCAGCAAGCCCGTTCATGGGTCAGTTGAAAGACACCTTCACCAATGCTGTGGCACGTCCATCTCGTGCAACTGGCTCTAACTACAACAAAGTTTCCAATGCATTTTACAATGCAGTGCATGACGTGCTTTCCGGTAAAACCGAAGCAGAGGCATCCCTTGCGAAGCTTGAAAAGAACCTGAAACGCATCAAGCGTAAAGGCTGGTAAGTCTCCTCCCTAGACTTGCGATCTGTGTTGCGGCCTCCCGATGGCCGCAACACTGAACCGAGCTCCTGGGTGGTTCCTTGGAGTTTCCCTGAAATAAAGAAACCAAGGATCAGAGGATGACCCTTGCTCTTCAGCAGGATGGTACAGCCACTCGTAAGGCAAAACGCTCCAATCTGAGCTCTGCCAGATTGCGCGCCGCGTGGCTTTTTCTCGCCCCCATGATGATTGCATTGGCTGCTGTTGCAGGCTGGCCGTTGCTTCGCACCATCTGGTTGGGTTTTACCGACGCAAACCTCACAGATCTCAGCCAATCTCAATTCATCGGCTTTGAGAACTATCTCTCGTATTATGACGGAGAGGCCTATGGCGTTCTCGTTGATGCCGAGTGGTGGAATGCGGTTTGGAATACTCTCTGGTTTTCTGTCATCTCTGTTGGTTTTGAAACTCTATTCGGGCTTCTCATTGCGTTGATCCTGAATGCGGAGTTCAAAGGACGCGGCCTTGTGCGTGCTGCGGTTCTGATCCCCTGGGCGATCCCGACTATTGTTTCCGCCAAGATGTGGGGCTGGATGCTTCATGATCAGTTTGGTGTGATCAACGAAATTCTGCTGAGTGTCGGCATTCTGTCTGAGCCGATTGCCTGGACGGCTGATCCTTCCACTGCGATGTGGGCTGTGATCATGGTGGATGTCTGGAAGACAACACCGTTCATGGCACTGCTGACCCTTGCTGCCCTTCAGATGCTTCCGGGTGATATCTATGAGGCTGCCCGCGTGGATGGCATCAACCCGATCCGCGTGTTCTTCAAGGTAACGTTGCCGCTGATCCGCCCGGCGATCATTGTTGCAGTGATTTTCCGCAGTCTTGATGCGCTGCGTGTGTTTGATCTGATTTACGTGCTGACGTCCAGCTCCACCTCGACCATGTCCATGTCAGTTTATGCGAGGCAGCAACTGGTTGATTTCCAGGAAGTTGGCTACGGCTCTGCCGCTGCAACGCTGCTGTTCATTGTTATTGCTTTGCTGACGACCATTACCGTGGTGGCCGGCGGGCTGAAGTCCGGTGAAGGAGAACAATCATGAACAGGCAGATGAAGTCTATTCTGTTTTACTCGCTGGTTGTTGTGGTCGTGATTTTCTCGGTCTTCCCGTTCTATTACGCGATTGTCACGAGTTTCCGGAGCGGGCAGGAGCTGTTCAATCCGTCCGTATTCCCAACATCCTTCACGATGGGGAACTATTTCTCCATCTTCAAAGAGCAGCCGTTTGGGCTCAATATTCTAAACTCGGTGATTGTTGCGACATCTGTTGTGGTTCTGTCGCTGATTATTGCAGTGACGGCGTCTTATGCGCTGGCTCGTATCCACTTCCGCGGCCGTGGCTTGTTGTTGATGACGATCCTGTCTGTCTCCATGTTCCCGCAGGTGGCGATCCTTTCAGGCATGTATGAGCTGATCCGCTCCATGGGGCTTTACAACTCTCTGCCGGGTTTGATTATCCCGAACACGGTGCTGACCCTGCCGTTCACTGTGTGGGTGCTGACGACCTTCATGAAGGAGCTGCCGAAGGAGCTTGAAGAGGCTGCGGTTGTTGACGGAGCTTCTCCGCTGACCATTGTGCGCCGGATCTTCCTGCCGCTGATGTGGCCAGCGATGGTGACCACTGGTCTGCTTGCCTTTATCGGTGCGTGGAACGAGTTCCTGTTCGCGCTCACCTTTACTCTATCCAACGAAGTTCGCACCGTGCCAGTGGCGATTGCCCTGATGTCCGGCGCAACTGAATACGAGCTGCCATGGGGCAATATCATGGCTGCTTCTGTACTAGTGACCGTCCCGATCGTGGTCCTAGTCCTGGTGTTTCAACGAAAAATCGTCGCTGGTCTTACAGCTGGTGCGGTTAAAGGATAACTGGAATGAACCTCTCTACCCCAATAAACGAAAATACAAGCCATCGCGTTCTGGCGAACGATCCGGATTGGTGGCGGGGCGCAGTCATTTATCAAATCTATCCGCGGTCTTTCGCAGATAGCAATGGCGATGGCATTGGTGACCTTCCAGGTATTACAGAGAAGCTGGACTACATCTCCGATCTTGGTGCTGATGCGATCTGGATTTCGCCTTTCATGAAGTCGCCAATGGATGACTTTGGATACGACGTTTCTGATTATGAAGACGTTGATCCAATGTTCGGCTCTCTGGATGATTTCAAAGAGCTGGTGGCTAAAGCGCATGGTAAGGGCATTCGTGTTCTGATCGATCTGGTGATTTCACACACCTCTGAGCAACATGAGTGGTTTAAGGAAAGCCGGAGCAATAAGACCAACAGCAAGTCTGACTGGTATGTCTGGGCAGACCCTAAAGCTGATGGTTCTCCGCCAAACAACTGGCTTTCCATCTTTGGTGGTTCTGCCTGGCAGTGGGACAGTCGCCGTTGTCAGTACTACCTGCATAACTTCCTGCGTTCTCAGCCGGATCTGAATTTCCATTGCGAGGAAGTGCAGCAGGCCGTGCTTGATGCAGGTCGGTTCTGGTTGGAGCTGGGTGTTGACGGGTTCCGTCTGGATACCGTGAACTTTTACGTTCATGACAAACAGCTGCGTGACAACCCACCTTATCCGGATCCAGATAGCCTTGCAGATGTGACCGGTGTGAACCCTTATGCGTTCCAGGATCACAAGTTTGACAAATCGCAGCCAGAGAACCTGCCGTTCCTTGAGCGCTTACGGGCTGTGATGAACGAGTATCCGAACACCACCACAGTTGGTGAAATCGGTGCTGGGCATGAAGCCAGTGAGATCATGAAGCAGTACACCTCTGGCGAGGGGCGCCTGCACATGGCGTACAGCTTTGATCTGCTTTCCAATACGCCAACTGCAAAGTATGTGCGTGAGCGGGTGACCAACCTGCAGAACATTGTGACTGAGGGCTGGCCGAGCTGGGCGATGTCCAACCACGATGTGAAGCGTATGGGATCACGGCTTCCTGCTGATGTTGATCCTCAGGTGGCAACACCAGCTTTGATGGCGCTGAGCGCTTCCTTGCGTGGTAGCCCATGCATTTATCAGGGTGAGGAACTGGGCTTTAAAGAAGCTGATGTGGCTCTGGAAGACCTTCAAGATCCTTATGGCATTGAGTTCTGGCCTGAATATAAAGGCCGTGATGGGTGCCGGACGCCGATTGCATGGACCAAGGACGGTGGCTTTACCACTGGCAAGCCTTGGTTGCCGATGGCGCAGGACCATCTGGATCACAGTGCGGAAGTTCAGGCTGGAGATGAGGCTTCTCCACTTCGCCGGACAGCGAAATACCTGCAGTGGCGTAAAGACCAGAAGGTTCTGCAAAAGGGGTCTTTGGACTTTGCTGATCTGGGAGAAGACGTTCTGGCGTTTGTGCGTGAGCATGAAGGTGAACAAGTACTTTGCGTCTTCAATCTGACAAATGATGATATGCGTGTTGCTCTGGGTGCGTACAGCTCTGCTGCGTTGCTGGAGGGGCATGGATTTAGTGCGGAAATGGACGACGAGGCACTCAACCTGCCTGCATGGCAAGTGGCTTACTTGCAAATCTCAAAGAACTAAGCTGAGGGCAACACCATGGCAGATGTAACACTCAAGGGTATCGTCAAGGACTTCGGGTCAACCCGCATCATCCACGGCGTTGACTTGCAGATCAAAGATCGCGAGTTGATCGTGTTTGTCGGGCCATCCGGCTGCGGTAAATCGACTTTATTGCGCCTGATTGCAGGGCTTGAAGACATCACTGATGGTGACATGTTCATTGATGGAGATCTGGTGAACCAGCGCTCTCCTAAGGAACGCAAGATAGCCATGGTGTTCCAGAGCTATGCTCTTTATCCGCATATGAATGTTTATGAGAATATGGCATTTGGCCTTGAACTCTCCAAGCATTCAAAAGAGGATATCAAAGAGAAGGTGATGGAGGCGGCTCGTATCCTTGAGCTGACTCCGTTGCTGGAACGCAAGCCGAAGCAACTGTCCGGTGGTCAGCGGCAGCGTGTGGCGATTGGCCGTGCGATTGTTCGTAATCCTAAGGTCTTCCTATTCGATGAGCCGCTTTCCAATCTTGATGCGGCGCTGCGTGTGCAGATGCGTATTGAGATTGCCAAGCTGCATCAGGACATGGACGCCACCATGGTGTACGTGACCCACGATCAGGTGGAGGCAATGACACTTGCAGACCGGATTGTGGTGCTGAATGCTGGCCGGATTGAGCAGGTTGGTAGCCCGCTTGAGCTGTACCATCGTCCACGCAACAAGTTCGTGGCTGGCTTCATCGGGTCGCCGAAGATGAACTTCATTGAAGCGCAGGTGACAAGTGTTGCTGAAGACGGTGTTGAGCTGTCGGTTATCGGCTCTGATCCTGTGAAGGTTGTCGTTGATCCGACTGGCCTTGCTGTTGGCGATAAGGTTGAGTTTGGTATTCGTCCCGAGCACATGGGCAGCGGAACGGAAGGCGAGCTTTCCGGGAAGGTCGAGGTTATTGAGGAACTTGGTGAGAGCCACTTCCTGCATGTGCGCTTGACCGACGGTTCTTTGATCACCGTTCAGGGCAGGGGTGATGCTACTGCGAAGGCTGGTGAGAGCTGCAAAGTGAAGCTGGATTGCAGCCATGCGCATGTGTTTGGCGGTGACGGATTCGCGTTTTCTAAATTGGGGACGTTAGGTCAACATGAAAATACTGCAACTCTTGAGGGTGCGTGATAAATAAAATTGCTCACAGGCTCACTCCAATTTGGCATAGAGTTCCAACGCTGCACCTTGTGTGCAGCGTTTACTTTTTCTGAGACGCCTCTTCATTTCTTAAAACGATTAAATAGCTGATTTTTTTAGACTGAATCAGGCTTGATCATACCAATTGACTAGTCCGTTAGGGGAGGTTTGATTACTGGCAGAAACCGCAAGGTTAGCAGTCCAGAATCAAGCAAGGATTGAGCTGGCGCATGGCATTCTTTGGCTGAGCTCAACCAAGGGTACTTGTTCCCATTCTTAAAAAGTGAAAGAATTTAATCAGTGATTGCACTTAGATGCGGTTACAATTCTTTCGCCTTCGCGCGACTAACGATGTGAAGGCATTTTATAAATAGGGGAGCATTTTATAATGCAATTTAAGCGTAGTCTTCTCTCGCTGGCGCTTGCTGCAAGCGTGGCGATGCCAATTTCCGGCGCTATCATCTCTGAGGCTGGTGCTGCAACACCACCTAACATGCTCATCATTGCTGGCCGCATTGATGACCTCATTTCCCTTGATCCGCAAGAAATGTTTGAGTTCTCTGGCTCCGACATGGCAAATAACATCTATGACAAACTCGTAGATCTTGATCCTTCCGATCTTTCCAAAGGTTATCAGCCAGGTCTTGCGGAAAGCTGGGAAATCTCTGAGGACGGAAGAACCTTCACCTTCAAAATGCGTGAAGGCATCAAGTTCCACTCAGGTAATCCGGTAACTGCGAAGGATGCTGAATTCAGCTTACGTCGTGCTGTTGCTATGAAAAAGACGCCATCTTTCATTGTTACTCAGTTTGGTTTTACAGCTGAGAACATGGAAGATACGATTAAGGCAGTTGATGCCAACACCTTCCAGATCACAACAGATAAGAAGTACGCACCTTCTTTTGTGTTGAACTGTTTCACAGCTGCGATTGCTTCTATTGTTGATAGTGAGTTGGTAAAATCTAACGAAGTTGATGGCGACTGGGGTAACGGCTGGCTGAAAACAAATTCAGCAGGTTCTGGCGCTTTCAAACTTCAAAACTGGAAGCCAAATGAGTCTTATTCTCTGACTGCTGTTCCAGGTTACTGGCGTGGTGAAGTTGCGATGAAGCGCGTTATCGTGCGTCACGTGATGGAATCTGCTTCTCAGCGCCTGATGCTGGAAAAAGGCGATGTTGATGTTGCACGTCACCTGTCTCCAGAAGATATTACTGCGATCTCCACCAATGAAGACCTGAAGGTTGAAGACACGCTCCGTGGTCGTCTGATGTACATCTCCTTCAACCAGAAGGATAAGGCGCTGTCCCATCCAAAGGTTGCGGAAGCTCTTAAGTATCTCGTTGACTACAAAGGCATGACCGGTTCCTTCCTGAAGGGCCAGTACACCATCCAGCAGGCGTTCCTTCCGCAGACCTATATGGGCGAACTGAAGGACACTCCCTTCTCACTGAACGTTGAGAAAGCTAAAGAGCTGCTCGATCAGGCTGGTTATGCCGATGGTTTCGATGTTGAGTTCATCGTTCGTAATGCAACTGAGCGTGTTGAAATTGCTCAGAGCTTGCAGAACACCTTTGCTCAGGCTGGCATTCGCGCCTCTATCACACAGGGAACTGGCAAGCAGATCCTTGGTCGTTACCGCGCTCGTGACTTCCAGATCTACGTAGGTGCATGGGGTCCGGATTACCCAGATCCACACACAAATGCTGATACCTTCGCAAACAATCCGGATAATTCCGATGAAGGTAAGCATGTTGGTAAACTGGCATGGCGTAACGCTTACCCAGCAACAGAGCTGACCAAGCTGACCGATCTGGCTGTACAGGAAAGTGACCGCGAAAAGCGTGCTCGCATGTACGTGCAAGCTCAGAAGACCTTCCAGAAAGAAGCTCCGTTTGCAGTTATGTTCCAGAAGATTGAACAGAACTCTATGCGTGCAAACGTGACCGGGTTTAATCCTGGAGGCGCTGTGACCGCTGTTTACTACTGGCCTGTAAAAAAATAGATTGGCTAAATATAAATGAGCATCGCTGAAAATACAGCGACTGTGGCGCGGCGAGGGTTTACCTCGCCGCTCTACAAGATTTTAAAAGGTTTAATCGCTGGCCTTTTCTCCATTGCCATCACTATGGTGGGGCTTCTTTTCGTCACCTTCATTATTGCGCGTGTTATGCCAGTCGACCCGGTCCTCGCGGTTGTTGGTGAGCGTGCCTCTCAGGAAATTTACGAAGCTGCGTACAAGGCCATGGGTCTTGATCAGCCGCTTTACGTGCAGTTTATGCTGTTCTTGAAGCAGGTGGCGATGGGCGACTTCGGGATGTCGACGCTGACAGCGCGGCCCGTTGTTGAGGACATTGCCCGCGTTTTCCCGGCTACATTGGAGCTTGCAACTCTGGCGACGATCGCTGGTGTTGGTATTGGTGTGCCGATGGGGGTTTTGGCTGCAGTGAATGAAGGCCGTTGGCCGGACCAGCTGATCCGCCTTGTTGGCCTGTTTGGCTACTCCATGCCGATCTTCTGGTTTGGCTTGATGGGCCTCTTGATTTTCTACGGTATTCTTGGCTGGGTTAGTGGCCCGGGTCGTATCGACATCTATTATGAAGACATTGTTCCTGTTGTCTCAGGCATGATCCTCATCGATAGCTTGATTGCAGGAGAGATCGAGATCTTCTGGAATGCGGTGAGCCACATCATTCTGCCTGCAAGTATTCTTGGCTATTATTCTATTGCTTACATTTCCCGTATGACCCGCTCGTTCATGCTGGAACAGTTCTCTCAGGAGTACATCACCACTGCGCGCGTGAAGGGTGTTTCTGAGACTGCTGTGATCTGGCGTCATGCGCTGCCCAATGTGATGATCCCGCTTATTACGGTGATCGCGCTTTCTTATGCGAACCTGCTGGAAGGGTCTGTGCTGACAGAGATTATCTTCTCATGGCCGGGTCTGGGCAACTACATCACCAATGCTCTGCTTTCTGCCGATATGAATGCGGTGCTGGGTGGAACAGTTGTGGTTGGTGCTATCTTTGTGGGCCTCAATCTCTTTTCTGACTTCATGTACAAAGTGGTTGATCCGAGGGCACGATGACAACAGCACCTGTAAAATCTAACGTGCCTGACAGAGCTGGCTTGAAAGCATGGCTCTCCTCTGATGCACCTACCTCCCGCGGACATGCGCGCGCTGTGCAGTTTTATATGGGGTGGATGAAACTCTATGAAAACAAGCTCGCGTTTCTCGGGTTCCTGATTATTCTGAGCCTGGTCCTGATGGCGATTTTTGCGCCACTGCTGGCAACAACAGAGCCAAATGCGCAAGACCTTGCCAAACGTTTGACCGCGCCGGGGGTGGATGGTCATCTGCTTGGAACTGATGAGCTTGGCCGCGACATCTGGAGCCGCCTCGTTTATGGTTCCCGCATTACGCTTCTGATTGTAGGCATTGTAGCGTTCACAGCACCAGTGTTCGGCTTGCTGATTGGAACTGTTGCCGGGTATCTGGGCGGCTGGGTCGATCAGGCACTTATGCGTCTGGTTGATATCTTCCTGGCGTTTCCCAAGCTTATTCTGGCGCTTGCCTTCGTTGCTGCGCTTGGGGCGGGTATCGAGAGTGCGATTATCGCGATCAGCCTGACGGCATGGCCTCCGTATGCGCGTATTGCTCGCGCGGAAACTCTGACTATTCGCAATGCGGATTACATCAGCGCTGTGCGTTTGCAGGGTGCCGGTGTCATGCATATCATTATTGGACATGTATGGCCGCTGTGTCTGTCCTCCATCATTGTGCGTGTGACGCTTGATATGGCGGGGATTATTCTGACAGCTGCCGGCCTTGGTTTCCTTGGTCTTGGTGCTCAGCCTCCAGAGCCTGAGTGGGGCGCAATGATCTCTGCTGGTCGCAAGTTTATTCTGGACCATTGGTGGGTTGCTGCCATGCCGGGTATGGCGATCTTTATCGTGTCCTTAGGCTTCAACCTGCTGGGTGATGGTCTGCGCGATATTCTTGATCCGAAAAAGAGCCAGAGCTAGGGGAGAGAACCATGAGTGATACGCTTTTAAGCGTTGAGGACCTTTGGGTTCGTTTCCCAACACGTAGCGGTACCGTTGATGCGGTTCGTGGTATTTCGTTCTCTGTTGGGCGTGAGCGCGTTGGCATTGTGGGCGAAAGTGGCTCCGGTAAATCTATGACCGGGCGGAGTATTTTGCGTCTGATCCGGTCTCCGGGTCAGATGGAAGCCAAGTCGATTAAGTTCAATGGTGAGAATCTGCTGGACTATTCGGAACGGCAGATGCGGAAAATCCGTGGTCACCAGATCTCCATGGTGATGCAGGATCCGAAGTTTTCGCTGAACCCTGTTCACACGGTTGGCAAACAGATCTGTGAGGCTCTGCGCCTTCACACCAAATCTTCTCGCCGTGAGGCTCGTCAGGGCGCTCTGGAGATGTTGGAGGCTGTTCAGATCCGCAACCCTGAGCGTGTGTTCAATTCTTATCCGCATGAGCTTTCAGGCGGTATGGGGCAGCGTGTGATGATCGCGATGATGCTGATCACTGATCCAAAGCTGCTGATTGCTGATGAGCCGACCTCTGCTCTGGATGTGACTGTGCAGATGAAGGTGCTGGCGATCATGGACAAGTTGGTGCAGGAGCGCGGAATGGGGCTGATCTTCATCAGTCACGATCTGAATCTTGTCTCATCCTTCTGTGACCGAATTATCATTATGTACGCAGGACGTATTGTAGAGACCTGTAAGGCCAGCGAGCTGCACAATGCGACGCATCCTTACACACGTGGGTTGCTGAATGCGCTGCCTCGCATTGAGGAGCCCAAGGGGCGCCTTGAAGCACTGCAACGTCAGGACAGCTGGAAACAGGAGGTCAGTGTCGATGCCCGGGTCTGATAGTGCTGTGATGGAACGTAAGCCATGGGTTGCGGAAGCAACAAAAGACGCTCGCCTCGAGATCAAAGACCTCAACGTCTATTTCGGTGAGGGACCGGATCGCTTTCAGGCTGTCAAAAACGTGAGCGTCAAGGTTCAGCAAGGTGGTAGTTTTGGTATTGTCGGTGAATCTGGCTCAGGTAAGTCAACTGTACTGCGCGCTGTGTGTGGATTGGTTGAGAGCTGGGATGGTGAGATCGATATTGACGGCGCCCCTGTTTCGCATAAGCGTGACAAGGTTTTTGCCCGCAAGATTCAGATGGTTTTTCAGGACCCTTACGCGTCCTTGCATCCCCGCCATACCGTTGACCGAGTTTTGTCAGAACCTCTTAAATTACATGGCTTTGATGATATTGATGGTCGTGTGCTTCGGGCACTGGATGACGTAGGGCTTGGGGCAGATTTCCGCTTTCGGTATCCGCACCAACTTTCCGGTGGTCAGCGACAGCGTGTGGCTGTTGCACGCGCGTTGATGTTGGAGCCGGAGATTCTATTGTTGGATGAGCCAACTTCAGCGTTGGATGTATCTGTACAGGCTGAAATTCTGAACCTGTTTGCTGATCTGCGGAAGGAACATAACCTTACCTATGTGATGGTGACGCACGATCTGGCAGTCGTTGCGCATATGTGTGATGAGATTGCCGTGATGCAGCATGGTGAGGTTGTTGAGGTGATGGATGTGGAAGCGATGCGAAGCTCTACACCGGAGACAGCTTACACGCAGGAACTGCTCAAAGCCTCTATGGGGTATGATGCGGAGTTCTTCGGCGACAGCTGATCTGTGAAGCATTTGATGACTACTGAAAGCCCCGCCCTTGTGGTGGGGCTTTTGTTGTTCTGGCGGGGGAACTTCAGTAGGATCGCTTTGTTGATTTGATAATTGTTGGTTGCGGAGCCAGAGATGAAGTATTTTTACGGCCTTCTTTGTATTTTGGGATTTCTGCTGCCGTACGGGGCGTTTATGCCATGGTTGTTTGAGAACGGGTTGAACCTGCCGCAACTGCTTGCTGAAGCATTTGCTGGCGAGATATCGGCTTTTGCCTGGCTTGATGTGGTGGTTGCAGCGGTGGTTTTGATAGGCTTTATCTTTGCCGAAGGGCAACGACTTGGAATGAAGCGTCTTTGGCTTCCGATTCTTGCTGTGTTCACCGTTGGTGTGTCGTTAGGCTTGCCATTGTTCTTGTTCTTGAGAGAATTACACGTTGAAAAACCTTCAAAATCAGGAGCTCATAGCGGAAAAAACGTAGCGCACATATGATAGTTGGAACTCATGTGCAGAAAATGGCCTACACCAATGAGTTCACTGTGAATTTCTTAATGTTTTCTGCTATAAACAACCGGCTTAATCCTACGAGTACATACGCTAAAACACTCGCAGATTGGCTTGGGTGTTTTCTAATTGATCTACGGTGTCTTCTTTGAGAAGTCTTGACGAAAATCTTATTTCCCATATTCCTCCGTTCCGAAAGCTGGAACGCGTTGATATCAGAGAGATTTTGGACGCAGCAACGCCAAAGCGTTTCAGCGCGGGTCAGGCTATTTTCGAAGAGCATGAGCCAGCGGAGCGGTTTTTCCTGCTGTTGGACGGTCATGTGCGCGTTATTCGCACCACGGCTTCCGGAGATCAGGTGATTGCGCGTCACATCGTCAGTGGCGAGCTTATGGGCATTGCCTCCGCAATTGGCAGGACGACTTACCCAGCCAGTGCTGTAGCGATTGATGACTGCCTCGTGCTGTTCTGGCCGACAAGTCTCTGGAAGACGTTTGTCGAAAAGTACGATGGATTTGCGACGGAAACCTACAAAACCGTCGGAGAGCGGATCTCTGAAGCGAACAACCACATTCTGGAACTGGCAACACAGCAGGTTGAGCAGCGTGTTGCACGTGCTTTGCTGAGGCTTGCAATCCAAAGCAGCCGCATCACCGATGAGGGAATGGAAATTGATTTTCCTCTCACACGCCAGAATATCTCTGAGATGACAGGTACAACTTTGTACACTGTGAGCCGTTTGCTAAGCGCTTGGGAAAAACAGGGAATTGTGAATAGCGGGCGCAAAAAGGTCATCGTGACGGAGATGAATAAGCTGAAGACTCTGGCTGATTTGGACCCAATGGCTGACTCTTGAGTACCGTTGAGCGATTGCCTGAGTGTTACTAGGCATAAATACCAGTATTCTCGATTTTATATCCTATTGTTTTTAAATGTGTTTTTCTCCTATATCCGGTAATTACCGAATAGGTTGTTCTAGCACAAACTTCCCCAGTGGCGTCAATTTTATCATCTTCGGGACCGTAACCACGATAGGATTCCGTAGATGTCAGAATTCCTTACAAAATCGCGGGCACGAAATATTTTTTATGGGGGATCCTTATTCTTCATAGGCATATTTGCCGTGCTCTCAATCGACAGCCACCTTTACGTCGTCAATGAATCGACTTCAAAAGCTGATCTCACTGACGAGGTTGTCCTCGGAAAGCACGTTTGGGAAAAGCATGCTTGCATCAACTGCCATACGTTGCACGGGGAAGGCGCTTACTTTGCTCCTGAAGTCGGCAATGTGATGACACGTTGGGGCGTGCTGGATGATCCGGATGATGCAGCTGAGACCCTTGGCTCCTGGATGGAAGCTCAGCCGAGCCGCATCGAAGGTCGTCGCCAGATGCCTTTCTTCGATCTGACCAAAGAAGAAGTCCGCGGCCTCTCTGAATTCTTGCGTTGGGCTGACAAGACCAACACGCAAGACTGGCCACCGAACGACGCTGGTTAAGGGGTGGTATTATGAAATACAGTTCTCAAAAAGTCGCGTATGCCTACTTCGTAGCTGCGCTTGGCCTATTCGCAATCCAGGTTCTGGGCGGTTTGCTCGCTGGCTGGATTTATGTTGCACCTAACTTCCTTTCGGAGTTGCTGCCGTTCAACATCGTTCGCATGTTGCACACCAACGCACTGATCGTCTGGCTTCTGCTGGGCTTCTTTGGTGCGGCTTACTTCATCATCCCGGAAGAGAGCGAACGTGAGATCCACTCCGTTAAGCTCGCTTACATTCAGCTGATCATTCTTGTGGTTGGTACACTGGGTGCTGTTGTCAGTTACATCATGGGCATCCATGAAGGCCGTGAATTCCTCGAGCAGCCGCTCTGGGTTAAAGTCGGCATTCTTGTTGCTGCGTTGATCTTCCTCTTCAACATCTCAATGACTGTGTTGAAAGGTCGTAAGACTGCGATCACAAACATTCTGGTGATTGGCCTTTGGGCTCTTTCCCTGCTGTGGCTGTTTGCATTCTACAACCCAGACAACCTGAGCCTTGATAAAATGTACTGGTGGTACGTTGTTCACCTTTGGGTAGAAGGTACCTGGGAACTTGTGATGGCTTCCATCCTTGGCTTCCTGATGCTGAAACTCACCGGTGTTGACCGCGAAGTGATCGAGAAGTGGCTCTACATCATCGTAGCGACTGCTCTGTTCTCCGGTATTCTTGGTACAGGACACCACTATTACTGGATCGGCTTGCCTGGCTACTGGCAGTGGATTGGTTCCGTCTTCTCTACTCTGGAAGTCATACCATTCTTCCTGATGATGACCTTCTCCTTCGTCATGGTCTGGAAAGGTCGTAAGAACCATCCAAACAAAGCAGCTCTGCTGTGGTCTCTCGGTTCTGCAACTGTCGCGTTCTTCGGCGCTGGCGTATGGGGCTTCCTGCATACTCTGCACGGTGTGAACTTCTACTCACACGGTACACAGATCACTGCAGCGCACGGTCACCTTGCCTTCTTCGGCGCATACGTTGCTCTGAACCTTGCGATCTTCACTTACGCAATGCCATTGCTTAAAGGTCGTAACCCATACAACCAGGTTCTCAACATGGGCAGCTTCTGGCTCATGACTGGTGGTATGTCCTTCATGACCTTCGTGCTGACATTTGCCGGAACCATCCAGACACACATGCAGCGTGTTGTTGGTGAAGACTTCATGTCCGTACAGGACCAGCTGACAGTGTTCTACATCATGCGCTTCGGTGCTGGTGCGGCTGTTGTGATTGGTGCTCTGCTGTTCATCTACTCCTTGCTCGTACCGCGCAAGGAATTGTTCACAGCGAACTCTGGTTCCAAACCAACGACCGGTAGTACTCCTGAAGCCCAAGCAGTTCTGGAAGGTGGTCGTTAATGACTGTACAGAACCACGTTTTTGATGTGCCCTATTATCAGCCTATCGCCGATGAATGTGCATTATTTGAAACGGCTTTTAACAAAGGTCTGCCCCTTCTTTTGAAGGGGCCGACGGGCTGCGGCAAAACCCGCTTTGTGGAACACATGGCCGCAAAGCTGGGTCGTCCGATCTACACCGTGGCTTGCCACGATGATCTTTCCGCAGCAGACCTTATTGGTCGTTACCTGCTTAAAGGTGGCGTGACTGAGTGGGTTGATGGCCCGCTGACCCGCGCTGTTCGCGAAGGTGCGATCTGCTATCTTGATGAAGTGATCGAAGCACGGAAAGACGTTGCGGTTGTTTTGCACCCGCTGACCGATAACCGTCGTCGTCTCATCATTGAGAGAACTGGCGAAGAGCTGCAAGCTCCTGCGAACTTCATGCTCGTTGCCAGCTACAACCCCGGCTATCAGAACGTTCTGAAGCAGATGAAGCCTTCCACACGGCAGCGCTTCCTCTCCACGACCTTCGACTTTCCTGATGCGGAAACCGAGATACAGGTCGTTGCTAAAGAAAGCGGACTGGATGTTGAGCGTTCCAAATCCTTGGTTCGTCTTGCCGGCCATATCCGTGGTCTTTCCAGCCTGGATCTGGAAGAGGGTGTTTCCACTCGCTTGCTGATTTATGCTGCATCCCTGATTGCTGGTGGTATGCCAGTTGAAAAAGCACTGCAATACTCTGTTGTTGAGCCACTGAGTGATGAGCCTGATGTTCAGGTTGCGCTTCGTGATTTGATCGCAGTTGTTTACGGGTGAGCCTGATGAAAGAGCAAATACTGGAGTTTTTAGAGCCTGAAGAAGCCGTAGGTAATCTGTGGCATGATTATGCTTCAAGCCTGGGTGCTCCAGTGCACCATGAGGATATGGAGGTCGAGCTGGCTAAGCTTCGCACCTCCGTGCAAGTGGTGTTTCGCGGGTTAGGTGGTGAAGCTAAAGTCGAGATCAGTCAAGCTCCGGCGACGGCTTCAACCTACCGCATGCCCGTTAAGCGTAAGCTCGGCAACGCTGCAGAAACAATCTTTCTGCCAGAGTTTGACGGCGAACGTTTGAGACTTCCTCCGGTTCTTGGCGTTTTTCCAGAGGCCGAAATGAACCGGGCCCATTACATCTGGCTTGCTGCATTTGCAGCGAACTGCGATGTGCAGGCAAAGCCAGAGGATCCGTTGCAGGCGGATGTTCAGGCATTGGCTTTGGCCAAACAGGCGATTGAACGTGTTTGGGGCAAGTGCGTTGGTCTCCATGATTTCTTCCGTCAGTCCTGCGAATTTCTTCTGCAAACTCGTAAGCGTCCAAGCCTTCCTGAGTGGGAAGCTGCAGTTGAAGCCATTGTTCTGGAATTGCTTGGCGGCCCGCGGGCTGTCACCAGCACAAGTGCAACAATTCGCAAGGCGATGGAATGTGTTGATGAGCGCTGGAAGCTGACAGCTCCGCGCGGATATTGCACCTTTGCACCTGTGCCGATCTGGGTTTCCAGCGAGTTGGTCAACGGTGAGCGTGGTGAAGAGCGCTCGGATGAGCAGGCGCCGCCTACGCCGCAAGGATCAAGTGCAACAACGAAACGCAAAGCTAAACGCGAAAAGCGGGAGCAGGCGGATCGTAAAGACAGTTTTATTCTACACCGGTTTGAGGCGATCCTCTCCTGGGTAGAAAGCATGAACCTCAATCGCAGTACCGATGACGACGAAGAGGAAAATGCCCAGAAAGCTGCTGATGATCAGGATTATATCAGCCTTTCGAAAAATCAGCGGAAAGCAGCGACACGGTTGCGACTGCATCTGGATTTGTCTCCAGAAGATGCAGACCACGAACGCCTTTCCGACAAATTCACATATCCTGAGTGGGATCACCGCCAACGTAAGTTTTTAGAAGATCATTGCCGCGTTCTGGAGAAGGATGCCGAGCCTGATTATGAGAGCGTGCTGCTCACGGATCCTTACCATAAGCGCCGCATTCGTCAGGTGAAGCGCCAGTTTGAAGCGTTGCGTCCAAAGCGGATCATGCAGATGCGTCAGGCTGAAGGCAGCGAGCTGGATCTGGATGCTTTGGTGACGGCTCAGGTTGATCTAAAGGCTTCAGGTTACGCATCCGATCGGATCTTCCAGGATTCACGTGCGGTTGAGCGCGATCTATCCGTTGCTATGTTGCTTGATACATCCCGTTCTACTGAGAGTGCGGTTGGCGATTCCAATGTTATCGAGATTGCGGGGGCCGCGCTTGCTGCTTTGTCTGGCGGAGTTGATGCGAGTGGCGATCATCTGGGGGTCTGGGGCTTTTCTTCATTGAAACGCGACCGGGTTTTCATGAACAAAGCCAAAGACTTCAATGAGCCGATGACGGATGAGGTGATCGCAAAGATTGGCGGGCTCAAGCCTTGTTACTACACCCGTTTGGGAGCGGCGATCCGGCATACCACTGCGCAGCTTGCCTTGCAGCAAACACAGCGGAAGCTTTTGATTGTACTAACAGATGGAAAGCCGAACGATCTTGATCACTATGAAGGCATTCACGGAATTGAAGACAGTCATATGGCTGTTCGTGAAGCCCGCAAACTGGGCATGGCCGTTCATGGTGTGATTGTTGATGAGGATGGGCAGGATTGGTTTGCCCGTATCTTTGGTAAAGGTGGTTATACGCTCTTCCCAAATCCGGAACGCCTGACACGTGCGCTACCGGATATTTATAGAAGCCTGACAAGGGAGTATTAGATTATGAAGCTTTTCTATATGGTTATGGGCTTTATGGCAGGTCTGCTGCCTTTGTCCGCGATGGCTGCAGTTTCCGGATACCAACGTCCTGTGCCTCAGCCGCAAAGTGCGACTGCTGAGCTGTGGTTTGGTCTTGCTACTGTTATGCTTGTTGTCTCACTTTATATCGTGCACCGGGTTGTAAAAGGCAGATGAGTGAAGAAGACCTCAGCAATCGCATCAGTGTAAGAAGGTTGGCACTCTATCTTTACCCACTGGGTATTGGAGCTGTCGGTATCAACCTCTTCTTTTTGTCGCTGATTTTCTCATGGGTTGGATGGCCAGTGATGTCACCTTATCTTGCGATGGCTGGCGGTGTTGTATTGGGCTATCCGTTTGCGTATCCCTTTGCAAAACATATCCGTTACCTCATGGATAAATCGGATGGTTTGCTGGACTAACTATCTGTTTTGCAAGCATCGGAAGTCGAGCGCGATCTACAAAGATCGCGCTTTTTTTGTGCGCTGTTGCCATCCGATTGTTCTGATTGACAGTTTTATCAATTCAGAAGCAAAAATTAATGTGCCAGCATAGCGTTGTTCCACTGGAGTTGTGCTGCGTTCCATCTGATTTGGTGTTTCCTGACAGGAGAAACAACAGTTGCGAGCGTCTGTTGCCCTAACATCATTAGCAAGTGTGATGAAGTGGCGTTGTCTGCTGCTCGCATGCCTTTGTTTTTATGTGCTTTTCAACGGCATGGCGCAGGCGCAAGACTCCCATTGGCCGTTGAATTGGGGTGATTGGGAGACGGCGACCGGAGACTGGGGCGGGTATCGGACGAAGCTCAACGATATGGGTATCGATCCGGAGTTGAACTACACCCACGATATCATGGCAAATCCGGTTGGAGGAGAACGGCAAAGTGCTGCTTATGCCGGAGCGCTCGGGGCCAATATCAACTTTGACTTTGAAAAACTGATGGGCTTGAGCGGAACCAGTTTCAGTCTTGGTTTGTATCAGGGGCTTGGGCGAGATTTGTCTGGTGAAGACATCAATAACGTTTTTGATGTGGCGCAGATCTTTATCGGCGATGTTTTCGGTATCTCGCAGATGAACATTTTGCAGACGCTGGCGAATGATCGGGTGGAGATTGCGATAGGTCGACTTTCTGCGGGGGCGGACTTTGCGTTCAGTGAGGCTTTCCCGCTTTATGTCAACAGCGCTGTCAATGGGAACCCGGCCCAACTCCTTGAAAACTTGCCTTCATTTACTACTCCCCCTTTCAGCCAGTGGGGTGTTCGGGGAACAGTGAAACCGGAGGACTTTCTCTACCTTTCTGTGGGTGCATACAACGCAGACCTGAATGCGCAGGACAACGAAGATCAAGGATTTAACTTCAAGTTCAATCCCGAAGACGGCGTGTTGGTGATTGCAGAAGGTGGGATTCTGGTTGGGCAGGAGAAGACTAGTGCTTATTTACCGGGGCAGTATATGCTTGGCGGCTATTATGATACCAGTGATTACACGCCTTTCACCGATGCAAACGCGACGGAAGAGGGCAACTGGGGGCTCTATTTCATAGCGAACCAGATGGTCTATGAAGAGCAACCGGATCAAGGCCTTAATCTCTGGGGGCTTTTTACGCTTGCGCCACAACAAAGCATCAACAGTTTGCCTTATGGAGTGAGTGGTGGTGCCTACTACAAAGGACTGCTTGATAGCCGGGATAACGACATCACAGCGGGTGCATTTTATCTTGGTTTCTTCAGTGATGACCTGCCAGGCCAGACCTATGAACTTGTGTTTGAGGTGAACCATCGTTTTCAGTTTACGGAATGGTTCTATACGACGGTCGATGGGCAGTATGTGGTGAACCCAAATGGCCAGACAAATATCTCTGATGCATGGGTTGTTGGCTTCGAAATGTCCGTTGATTTTTAGGCCTAAAGACGTTGTTTTTTCAGAAAAATAGCTCGTTTTCGAGAGTGCAAATCACTTGCAAAAAACATCAGCACACGACCAAGAAAAAGCACGCGGAAATCCACTGTAATCTTTGTGTTTTTGAGTGTGCGTAATAGTTTTACAAAGTGCATCAGCCTCCACAAAAGCAGTACAAAATTTCAGCTTTAAAATAGTCGGTTTCAGGACCGGATTTCGGGGGGCTTTGATGAACGCACTGATGTTACTTCAGAAATCACTAAATTAGTTTAGTTTGAAGTAATTTGAAATGTGGACGAAAGCTAAATTATCACGGAAACGTGAGATGTAAACTCAAGTTAAATTTAAATCTTGAGTTATTCGTACTAGTATTTCTGAAGCATTCAATTTGATTGCAATCAAAATACAAAAGTAATCTCGTTGATATATTTTTCTCAGTTCAGTTGAGAAGTTGATTCTATCATGCAAGCGCAGATGGGAAGGCGGCATTTTCTTGGTATGTCCAAGTATGAGGAGGATAAGCCGTGTCCGCCTTACAGTATTGGTAAAGTTGAATTTTCCGATGTATGCACCGGTTGCGGTGATTGTGTTTCGGCGTGTCCTGAAAAGATCCTTCGAATTTCTGAGCGGAGTCGATTGGCTGTTGTCGATTTTGGGGTGGGACCCTGCACCTTCTGTGAAGCGTGCGTCGACGTTTGCAAAGAAGGAGCGCTCGTTAAGACCGAAGACGCTCCCTGGGCGATGAAAGCAACGATCGGCTCTAACTGCCTTTCTTATCAAAAGATCGCGTGCCGGGCCTGCGCGGACTTTTGTGAGATGAGGGCAATCCGATTTCATCTTGGCCTAGGCGGCCAGCAAATTCCTGATTTGGACGGTGACGCCTGTACCGGGTGCGGTGCCTGCCTTGTTGCCTGTCCCAATGGATCCATCGAAATGCGCGAAATTAAACTCCAAGAGGAGGTTCTATGAACATTTGCGGCGTTCTCGTTAGTTGCTTAGCGGGAAAAACCCAAGAGGTTTCTGAAGCATTGTCCGCCCTGCCGGGCGTGGAAGTTCATATCACCAAAGAGGATACGAGCCAGCTTGTTGTGACTGCAGAGGATACGGAAGAGTCCTTCGCTGATCAGCAGGTGCTGGAAATTCACCGGACGCCGGGCGTCGTATCCGCTGGTCTTACCTATCATCAATTCGAACCAAACACCGACCCTGACCTGAAGGCGGCCTAACGGGAGGCAAAACATGTCAATCACGGCATCTCGCAGAGATATTATAAAGTCAGCAGCGGTTGCAGCAACTGCTTCTGCGGCTGGCATCGCTTTACCAAAGTCTGCCGAGGCTCAGGGAAAAGCCTCCGATATACGCTGGGACAAGGCTGTTTGCCGCTTTTGCGGAACAGGCTGCTCTCTCCTTGTGGGTGTTAAAGACGACCGTGTTGTCGCCACTCAAGGTGATCCAGATGCACCAGTGAACCGCGGCTTGAACTGTATCAAAGGCTATTTCCTTTCCAAGATCATGTACGGCAAGGATCGCCTGACAACACCGCTGCTCCGCAAGACCGCTGGCGTTTATGACAAGCATGGCGAGTTTGAGCCTGTCTCCTGGGATGAAGCTTTCACTGTCATGTCCGAAAAGTTCAAGGACGCATTGAAGGAAAAAGGCCCAACTGCCGTTGGTATGTTTGGCTCTGGTCAGTGGACTATCTGGGAAGGTTACGCTGCTTCCAAGTTTATGAAGGCAGGTCTGCGCTCCAACAACATTGATCCGAATGCCCGTCATTGCATGGCGTCAGCTGTGGCTGCTTTCATTCGTACCTTTGGTATTGATGAGCCAATGGGTTGTTATGATGACATGGAGCTTGCCGATGCATTCGTGCTTTGGGGCTCGAACATGGCTGAGATGCACCCAATCCTTTGGTCCCGTATTACAGATACCCGTCTGACCAAACCGGGTTGTGAAGTTCATGTGCTCTCCACTTTTGAGCACCGTTGTTTTGAACTTGCTGACAACGGAATGGTGTTTACGCCACAGAGCGATCTGGTGATCCTCAACTTCATCGCCAACTACATCATCGAAAATGATGCGGTGAACTGGGACTTCGTCAATAAGCACGTCAACATCACCAAAACCGCGACAGATATCGGTTACGGCTTGCGTCCGAATGATCCGCGCGAGCAGGCTGCCGAAAATGCTGGTTCTGGTAAGATCTCCAAAATTGACTTTGAGGAGTATAAGCAGCTCGTTTCCAAGTATACGCTTGAGTATACAGAAGAAATGTCTGGCGTTCCGGCTGAAAAGCTTCTGAAGCTGGCGAAGATCTATGCTGATCCTAACCGGAAGGTGATGTCTCTCTGGACAATGGGCTTTAACCAGCACTCACGTGGCAGCTGGGTGAACAGCCTTTGCTACAACATTCATCTCCTGACTGGTAAGATCTCTGAGCCTGGCAATGGTCCATTTTCGCTGACGGGTCAGCCATCTGCGTGTGGTACTGCCCGTGAGGTCGGAACGTTTGCGCACCGTCTGCCTGCAGACATGGTGGTCAAAAATCCTAAGCACCGTGAAATCTGTGAGACTGCCTGGAAAATTCCTGAAGGAACAATTCCTGCCAAGCCTGGGTACCATGCAGTTCTGCATCATCGCATGCTTAAAGATGGCAAGCTGAATGCCTATTGGGTTCAGTGCACGAATAACCTGCAAGCAGCTCCTAATATGAACGAGGAAGGCTGGCCGGGGTATCGTAATCCTGAGAACTTCATTGTTGTCTCTGATCCATATCCAACCGTCACGGCAATGGCTGCTGATCTTATTCTGCCAACGGCTATGTGGGTGGAAAAAGAAGGGGCCTATGGTAACGCAGAGCGCCGTACCCAGTTCTGGCGTCAGCAGGTGAAAGCTCCGGGTGAAGCCATGTCAGATGTCTGGCAGGTTATGGAGTTCTCTAAGTACTTCAAGACAGAAGAAGTCTGGCCTGAAGAACTGCTTGCCAAAATGCCTGAGTTGCGCGGCAAGACACTCTTTGAAGTGCTTTATGCCAATGGGGTCGTCGATAAGTTCCCGGTCTCTGAAGTCAAAGAAGGCTTCAATAACCATGAGTCTGAAGACTTCGGCTTCTACGTTCAAAAAGGGTTGTTTGAAGAATACGCCGAATTTGGGCGTGGCCATGCGCACGACTTGGCTGACTTTGATGTCTACCACAAAGCGCGGGGTCTCCGCTGGCCAGTGGTTGATGGCAAGGAAACACTTTATCGCTTCCGTGAAGGTTATGATCCTTACGTTAAAAGAGGCGAGGGCGTTAAATTCTACGGTAAGCCTGATGGCAAGGCGAACATCATCTTCGCACCTTATGAGCCGCCAGCAGAAGTGCCAGACAATGAGTATGACCTCTGGCTCTGCACCGGTCGTGTGCTTGAACACTGGCATACAGGCTCCATGACGCAGCGCGTCCCAGAGCTTCATCGGGCATTCCCGTCTGCTGTTCTGTTTATGCATCCGCAAGATGCACGGGAGCGTGGTCTTCGCAGAGGGCAGGAAGTCACTATCTCCACTCGTCGTGGTGAAGTGCTGACACGCCTGGAAACCAGGGGCCGGAACAAGGTTCCAAAAGGTTTGGTTTACATGCCTTTCTTCGATGCAAACCAGTTGACCAACAAGCTTACACTCGATGCCACTTGTCCGATTTCGAAAGAAACCGACTACAAAAAGTGCGCTTGTAAGGTGGAAAGCGCTTAGAGCAACCCTCTGAGCAGCAATGGATAAGAACCATGTCTGATCTCAAAAAGACAGGCCTCAGCAGTGCAAAGCGTCGCCAGTTTCTTGGCGACGCGGCCCGCACAGCGTGTGGCTGTGCTGTTGCTGCGACGTTTCTGACGGTCTATCAGGCGCAGGCTAAGGCTTTTCCTGCCGACGCCATCAGACCGCCCGGAGCTCTCTCTGAAGAAGAGTTTTTGAGTGCGTGTGTGCGATGCGGACTGTGTGTTCGCGATTGCCCATATGACACGCTGAAACTCGCCGAGCTTGGTGAAACTGGCCCGGCAACAGGAACGCCATACTTTACAGCCCGCGATGTGCCTTGTGAAATGTGTGAGGATATTCCTTGTGTTGCTGCCTGTCCGACAGGGGCACTGGATCATTCTCTCACCGATATCGACGATGCTGATATGGGTGTGGCTGTTCTGATAGACCAGGAGAACTGCCTTAACTTTCTCGGTTTGCGTTGTGAGGTTTGTTATCGGGTTTGCCCGCTGATTGATGAAGCGATCACACTCGAAATGACACCAAACACGCGGACCGGTAGTCACGCAGTCTTTTCGCCAACAGTCTATGCAGACGTCTGCACGGGTTGCGGTAAATGCGAGCAGTCGTGTGTGTTGCCAGAAGCTGCAATCAAGGTTCTTCCTCGCCGTATTGCCAGAGCTGAGAGTGCTGAGCACTACCGGCTTGGTTGGGAGGAAAAAGCAAAAGCAGGAAATGCGTTGGTTCCCGGTGTGATTGATCTGCCTGATCGTGTGCCGGATGCTGGTGGGTTTGAGCCCGTATTCCAGCCAGGGAAGGGGCGGCCATGACCACTCATGCATTAGACGCTCATGTACCAAAAGAGAAGAAGAGAAGCTGGGTGCTGCGCAACAGGTTTCTGTTGCTCAGACGGAGTTCGCAATTGCTCATTCTGGCTCTCTTCCTTGCAGGGCCGTGGGCAGGCCTCTGGATTGTCAAAGGAACACTGACCTCCAGCATGACGCTGGATATCCTTCCGCTGACAGACCCGTTCCTGCTGCTGCAGACGATGGTGACAGGACATTGGCCTGAACTGACAGGTTTGATTGGTGTTGCCATTGTGGTTGGCTTTTACGCCGTGTTTGGCGGTCGGCTGTATTGCTCATGGGTTTGTCCCATGAACGTGGTGACCGATAGCGCCAACTGGTTACACCGCAAGCTTGATCTGAAAAAGGGATGGCAGCCGAAAAAGCACACCCGATATTGGGTGCTGGCCATGACGCTGCTGGTTGCTGCCGGATCTGGCTCTCTTGCTTATGAGCTGGTCAATCCCGTGACCTTGCTGCACCGAGGGTTGGTGTTCGGCATGGGGTTTGCCTGGGCTGCGGTGTTGATGGTGTTTTTATTCGACACCTTTGTCTCCCGGCATGGTTGGTGTGGGCACCTTTGTCCTATGGGGGCTGTCTATGGGCTGCTCAACACCAAGAGCTTGCTGCGGGTTTCTGCGAATAACCGGGATGCTTGTGATGACTGTATGGACTGCTTCGAGGTTTGCCCCGAGATCCACGTAATCTCTCCGGCTTTGCGAGGCAAAGGGGATGATACCCCGCTGATTGTAAATCGAGACTGTACGTCTTGTGGTCGCTGTATCGACGTATGCGATCTGGATGTTTTCAGTTTCACCCATCGTTTCGATACTCAACTTATTCAACCTACTTCAATCGAACCGGGCCCCCGCGATCCGGTCACGACCAAAGCTATGGGAGGTCACAAATGAAAACGGGAGTGCCTTGGAAGGCTATCACCATTATGGCGGTTTTGCACCTTACCGGCTTTGCTGCCTTGAGCGCACATGCAGAGGGGGTAAAGTCATTGCGGGGTGTACAGGTTGATGAACCTGTCTTCGTCGAGCCGATTGCTCGCCCGCAAAACACTCGGGTAAACCGTGAGTTCCGTCAGCAACCACCATTGGTGCCACACAAGACTGAGGCTTATCAGGTCGACCTGAAAGTCAACCAGTGTCTGACGTGCCATGATTGGGCTAATGCAGGGGAGAAAAAAGCGCCAACCCTGTCCATGACACATTATGCAGACCGTGAAGGACGTCAGCTGGACCGGGTTGCAGGTACACGCTGGTTCTGTACGCAATGCCATGTTCCTCAAGTCGATGCTGATCCGCTGGTGGAGAATGAATTTACTCCGTCAAGCGAACGCTAGATGGCACATCTGACTGGAGGAAATTAATATGAGCAATCAAGGCGCAATTCCCAGTAAAGATCAGGGACCTGGCTTGTTCAAGCGGATCTGGCGGTTTTTGAGACATCCTGCAACGACAATTTCTGCAGGCGCTCTGTTGCTGATTGGCGTTGTTGTCGGTGTGGTTTTTTGGGGTAGTTTCAACTGGTCCATGGAGATGACGAATACCGAAGAATTCTGCATCGGCTGCCATGAGATGGAAGCAAATGTTTATGCGGAGTATACCGAGACGGCCCACTATGCGAATGCATCTGGAGTGCGGGCAACTTGCCCAGATTGCCATGTGCCGAAAGAGTGGGTGCATAAGGTGGTTCGCAAAGTACAAGCTTCCAGAGAGCTATATCACAAGGCTCTGGGCTCCATTGATAGTCCGGAGAAGTTTGAGGAGAAGCGTCTTCAACTGGCGACTAATGTTTGGACTGCAATGAAGAAGACTGACAGTCGCGAGTGTCGTAACTGTCATGAGTTCAACTCTATGGACTTCGTTCTTCAGGAAGGTCGTGCCTCTGCCGCTCACTCTGATGCATTCAAGGAAGGCAAGACCTGTATTGATTGCCACCAAGGCATCGCCCACAGCCTGCCAGCCAATGCGCTGGAAGCTTACAAAGAGAAAGTCTCTGCTGTTTATGACTAGGCATCGCTTAGGCTAGTTGCATAGGGCGCTAGAGTAGTAACCCACCTTTGAGAGTTCTTGAAGGTGGGTTTTTCTTTGCTCCTACCAAAGTAAGTGAGTCGAATCAGTCGTTGACAAAGCTGCTGATTGTCATCTGCCAAAAGCCCTCATCTGTGTGGTTGCTTGATCCAAATCAAATGAAGCAAGGAGAAGCAACATGAGATGTGTTTAAAATGACACAAATATGAGTATTATATTCATGTATTTTACTTAAGTGGCTATTTTTACATTGATAGATATCTCAATCCAATAATATGAGTAATTAACTCATATTAAAGGTTGTAGGGATGTCCAAGGGTTTTGTCTCCGGCTTGATGACCGGAATCTGCTATCTCGCACTGCAGTCAGGTGCATATTCTCAGGAGCAAACAGAGCCACAAGAGCTCGGGCCAATTGTCGTCACAGCTTCGCGTAGTGAGCAAAGCCTGGATGAAGTAACCCGCTCCGTCGCTGTGGTGGAGAACGAGCAGATTGAGCGGTCTGTCGCAGATAGTGTAACTGAGGTTCTGCGTGATGTTCCTGGTATCAAGATTATCGATAGCAACGTTGCAGGTATGAAGCGGATCAGCATTCGTGGTGAAGAATCTTCGCGAAATGTTGTGCTCGTAGATGGGCAAGAGATCTCTGATCATACTTCTTATGGTGCTGTATTTCTGATTTCTCCGTCTGATATCGAGCGTATAGAAGTGGTGAAGGGCCCGGGCTCGGTCCTGCATGGCTCGAAAGCTATCGGCGGCGTTGTAAATATTATCACTAAGAAGGGTGCCGATCGTGCCGTGCAGGTAGAGGTCGGAACGGCCTTCGATTCCTCTACTGATGGTATTACGGGGTTCAGCTCAGCTGCTGGGACTATTGATCAGTGGGACTATCGGTTTTCTGCTAGCAAATCCAAACATGGTGATCGCGAAACAGCAGATGGCACGCTGGAAGGTAGTGCTTTTGAAAACCAGAGTGTAACGGCCTATGTTGGCTACACTGGTGACCAACATAAATTTAGTATCAAGGCTGAACGATTTGAGCAGGAAAGTGAGGTTTACACTGATCCTGCTGATATCGGGCTCGTGATGCGTCAGTTTGATATGGACTTGCCAAAGCGCGACCGTTCTAAAATTGGCATATTCTATGACTTTACCGATGTAAGTGAGAGCATTGCTAAGGTCCATTTGGATGGATACGTCCAGCAGATTGACCGTGTGGCTCTGGTAGACTATGAGCTGGCTCCTCCTGGAGCGCCAGTTTTGAAGCGTGATAATAAGACTGAGAGCGAACTGCTTACATTCGGCCTGAATGGGCAAGCTGATCTGACCTTGTTTGACAACATGTTGACCTCAATCGGCTTTCAGGCTGTCCAGGATCAGTTGGATAAGGATAGTTTCAGCACTGGCACGACCACTATCAGCGTTCCTGGACCTGTCTTCCCAGTCAATATTACAGAGCGAGATGAGGCAAAACTTACGACTTTGTCTGCGTTCCTTCAGAATGAGTGGGATCTGAATGATGATCTTACGCTAACTGCTGGTGGCCGTTATTACTTCGTTGCGAGTGAGAATAAAGGCACTGCAGGTGATCGGGATGAGAGCGAACAGGCATTTGTGGGTGCTTTGGGTCTAAACTATACGGGCTTTGAGAATTTTGCGCTAAGAGCGCATGTGTCTCAGGGATATGTATATCCGACACTCCTCCAAAGCACGTTGGGCTCAGTATTTTCTCCTGCTGGAAAAATCTATGGTAACGCTGACCTTGATCCTGAAACGTCAGTGACCGCAGAGATTGGTGCGCGTTTCGACCGCGGGAATTTGATTGTTGATGCGAGCGCGTTTTATACCGATGCGAAGGACTACATCACATCGGTTGATTGTGATGCAGCAGTTCATGGTTCAAAGTGCACTGCAAACTCAGATATTTACGTGAATATTGATGCGGCTAAGACTTGGGGGCTCGAACTTGCTGCTTCCTATCAGTTTGCTGAGTTGGCGGTCACACCATATGCCAATATCACTTTGATGCGGCGCCAATTTAGTTCCGGAGCAACCAACACCTTTGATACCGACACGCCGTTGGTATCTGGCCGTCTAGGCGTGATGAAGTCCTGGGCCTTTGATAACGGAGTTGAAGCCTATGCGGATCTTTACAGTCGCTTCTCCAGCGAGCATCGGCAGAAGGATGGCAGTGGTATCGATGAAGCGGACGGTTTTGCCACGCTTAACCTGGCAGGTGGCTTTTCCTACGATTTCGATGAAAAGCGCAGGTTAAAAGTGCATGCAGCTGTCGAGAACATCTTTGACCAAGACTATAAACCGTCAGTCGAAGAACTCACTGCACCGGGCCGGGCGTTTAAACTATCTGCGAGTGTCATCTTCTAGTTTTTAAAGCCCTGCCGTAATAGCGATGGGACTGTATTTAAAGGATATCATCACATGAAAACCGTGCTTCTCATGTTTTTGCTGAGTTCAGCGGGGCCGAATGGTGAGGTGGGTGCTTCCTACGTTGAAAAAGATAGTGTTGAGGAATGTCAGCAAGGCATTGTTGCGTTGAAGGAAATTTTGGCGGAGCCGCGCTTTAAGATCCATTATGCTGGTTGCCATCAAAGCTCGGCTCAGATCTCTGAGTTTGAACATCCGGGTGCTGATGATGAAGGCGATAAGCCGGAGCGTTTCGTTTATCTCAACAGGATTGAAGAAGGTCAGTTGCTTGTTTCTGAGGCTGACAGCCTTGCCAGTTGTGAGGTGAGTATAAACAAAAGCGAGAGCTGGTGCGCTGTGAGCACGCAGAAGTTGTTGCAGCAATAGCCAGACCTATGCTTTGCTCCTCCCACGGGAATTCTAATGTTGCTTTGGGGGGAGTGCGAATGACATCTCGAAAAAAGACTGTCTGGATTATTGGGGCAACTTCAGGGATTGGTGAGGAGCTCTGCAAGCTTTACGCAGATGATGGCTGGCAGATTGTTGCGAGTGGCCGCCGGGTTGATCGACTTGAAGCACTGAAAGAAACATACACATCAGTGACGAGTTTACCGCTTGATGTAACGGATAATGAGCAGATAGCTCAGGCGGCTCGTGATTTTGATGAAAATGCCAGCCTGCCTGATTTGACGCTTTATTGCGCAGGTGTTTTTCACATTGGTGGACTTTCTACATTGACCGAGGAAGTCTGCGTCAGTGCGATGGATACGAATTATTTTGGTGCTGTGCGGACCATACATAACTTATTCCCACTGCTGAAAGAACGCGGCTCCGGGCATGTTGCCATCATTTCCTCGCTTAGTGGATATGGAGGGCTGCCTTACGCTGCAAGTTATGGCCCTACAAAAGCTGCGCTCATCAACCTTTGTGAGGCGTTGAAACCGAGTTTTGATCGGGCGAACCTCTCTCTTTCAGTCATCAATCCCGGGTTTGTGAAGACCGCGATGACTGAAAATAGCAAGTTGCCTATGCCCTTTATCGTGAGTGCAGAAGGGGCTGCCAAACGGATCAAGAAAGGCCTTGACCGTAAGAGCTTTGAGATTGCGTTTCCTTTCCCGCTCGTTACGGCTTTGAAACTGCTACGGTTTGTCCCTTATTGGGCATATTTCCGACTGGTTGGCCTTACAGCCGGGAAGCGCAGTTCTTCATAGAGATAAGATTAGGAAGGTTGGAGATGGGTTGATCTCTGACCTTCCTCGGTTTCTGTTGTATGTGTCATTGCTTGCTGCAGCTCGGGTAGAAATGCCCAGATCTCACGATTGAGTTTAACAAGCTTCTCGATTGCATTTCCCATTTGGGTGATGCGCGCGTCGTCGACTGCCTTGATTTCACCGAGCTGGATCTGTCCATTCTTGCGTTGAATGCGCATGGAATGGGTGTGAGTGATCTCGCCTTGTTGGTTCTGCTTGAAAGTTGCGTGGCTAAATTCATTTCTTAGCCGGGTACTTTCGTTGAAGATGCGAAGAATGCGGCGCAGCTTCTTTTTGAGGGCAACATCTTTTAGCTTTGCGTCTGCTAAGCGTTCTATTAGCTCCAGCCTTGCCCTGGTTGTGTTGAGAGTGCCGAAGACAAGAGTTGCGGTGAGCTCGTCGGTCTGCATGAGATGCTGCAGGATGTAGATGAACGTGCTCTCATTGTTGGACCAGCTGTAATTGATGTTCCCAATCAAAGCGAACAGGAGGTTTCGCCGCCCAGCCTTGTTGGGGGCAATTCTGTCTAGTTCGTCAAAGTCAGGTGAATGAGAGGTTTGATCGTGCATAAAGCGCGCCTGTCTGAGAATACTCGTTTTACAGCCTATAACTATGTTTCTAACGCAAGGGTAGCAAAGCTAAGGCGTTATTTATAGAGCGTGACGGACAGGTTTTGCTTGGCGACTCTTTGATTGAATGTTTGGGGAGTGTTGGTGAAGTAAATGAGGCTTAGTTTCGATGATTCCTGAGATTTAAAGGAGCATAAGCCACAGTGACTGAAGATATTCCTGAATTACCTGTGAAGAAATTTATGCGATCAGGAATGTGGGTTACTGGGCGGATTGTGTCTTTAAATTAGAGTATGGCGTTCTTTTATTAGTCGGCAAAGTTTGGTTATAAACCTATAACTTTTACACTCAAACAGTGTTTTAGCTACCTTGAGAATTCACTGCATATTACATAGGTCACCGAAAACCTATTTCTTGATCAGGTTGCTATGTGATTTAGATGACACTGTCATTATTGAGACCAATAAACACTTCCCTGTTAGGAGTGCTTAGTTGTTTTTTAGTAATATTTAAAACACTAATTTGCGAATACTAACGTTAACTCACTATTAATATCCTAGATTGCCATAGTAATTATTATCTAGTTCGATTGAATGTATTGTTGATTATTACCAGATATTACTCTTGGTTTGTCTGTTTTTTAGGCCGTGGTATAGCTTCCGCCGCTTCCAAGAGGAATATTCTTTCTTCTTTACTGGAGGTTTTGTTTGGAGGAATGGAGTCTATTCGTTTTAGCAAGAGCATTTAGTTAGTAATTTAGCCAGAATTCCAGAACCAGCGCATATTTTATCGGTTACTTCGTTTTCTGAAGCCGACGTGTTGTTTAGCGTACAGATTTTACATTTGTGCGATCTGGAATCTTGTGTCCAAATTCGGGGTTATCCGAGTTTACAAGCCATTTGCTTGTTCTGATCTTTGATCAAAAAGCTAAATCGAAAAGACATCCTTCAAATCATGGAATGAAACATTTTTTTAATCCTCAGGAGAACCTGTGGCAACCAGCTGACGCAAATGATCGGCTTCTTGCAGGGCAGTTCTCCGAATATTTGGAGACGATATGTCTGGTTACAATCCATTTACTGATGGCACTGATACGCGTATCCGTGCGGAACAGGATAATACGCTCGGTGATAAGGATGTCGTTGAGCACAATGGTGATAGTAGCGCTGAAGTGCTTAATGACGGTTCGTTAGACCAAGAGGTCTTAGTGAACCGTGATGATCTGATTGATACAATCGCACAGGCTGGCGATGGCATTCAGGATATTAACGCTGCACTACAGATTGGCGACGACCTGACCATTGATGCGAGCTCTTCCGCTTCAGCTAATGGCCAGGGTGTTGCGCTTGCCTTTGATCAGGGTATCGCGACCGGTGCGAACCTGCAGAGCAACGATGTCTCCGGCAGTGTAACTGGCGGAAACTTTGATGCGTCGACCGTTGGTGGTGACGGCTCTGGTGTCAATGCGCATCAAGCAGGGGCGGCAGCAGCAGATAACGACACGGATACACTGGTTCGTGCAAACCAATCCAACTACGCGAATGACCTTGATACACTCAATAATGTTACCGTCACGAATGATGGTGATGCTGAGCAACGTGTAAAAGTTAAAGGTGGTGATGCTGATTCTGGTAATGGCATCATTGGTGCTGGACCAACTGATATTGCTGGCTCAAATGTTGGCGTTGGTGATGATGAAAGCATCACTGGTTCTACTGCTGCACAAGCAGATGCATCTGGTCTTGCACGTAGCTTCAACCAGACACTGCAAACTGGTAGCAATGAGCAGGGCAACAATGTTGATCTATCGATCACAGGTTCAGATGTAGATGTTTCTGGTGCTGGTGGATCTGGTGCTCAAGCTGTTGTCGGTGGGACTGACTACACTTCTGGTAACTCAGATACCAACACTCGTGGGCGTGTCACTCAGTCAAATGAACTGAATGATGGCGTTGGTGGTGGTTTTGGTGGTGGCAACATTGACGGTGCTATTGCAAATCCTGAAGTTGCCAATCTTGATGACTCTTTGCAGGTTGTTAAAGCCAAAGCAGGTAATGCATCTAGTGATGATGGCATCAATTCAATTGACCATATCGGATCTGCTGCATCTGTTGGTGGTGACGGGAGCGTAAGCGGTAGTGCTGTCGCATCTGCTTCAGCAAGTGCTGTTGGCGTTGGTTTCCAACAAGACATTTCTGCAGGCAGCAATGCCCAGGGTAACTCTGCAAGTCTTGACATTACAGGTACTGGTGTTGGCCAGGCAACCTCTGGTGAAGATGACGCGACTGCTAGTATTCAGGTCAGTGCCGATTGGAATTCATCTATTAATGAATCTGAAACAGGCACAAATGCTCGCTTTAACCAGTCTAACGAAGCTTACGATGCCGATGCAGTTCTAGAGCCAAGCCTTCATAATGACGGGCATTCCACTCAGAAGATTGAAGCCTACGGTGACGATGCGACCGCTGGTGACGGTATTGACATGAACGGTGGCCGTCTAGGTGCGGAACACGTAGTCGATGATGGTTCCATCACTGGTTCGACGCTTGCCAAGTCTGACGCTTTGGGTGTTGCTGCAAGCTTTGAACAGAAAGTCAGCACTGGTGGTAACTCACAAAGTAATGCCTCTGAGTTAGGTGTAACTGGAGCAAATCAGGTTACTGCTTCTGCTGGTGAGGACGGTGCCACTGCGTCTCTAAATGCAGACAATCCATCAGCTTCTGGCGATCACAAGACTGGGACGCGCACTGAAAACAATCAGTCTAATGCGCTTGGCGATAAAGATGAGATTGATGATGCGAATGTTTGGAATGAGCATGATAGCTCACAAAGTGCAGATGTAACTGGCGGCATCTCGAATGCTGGTAACGGTATCTCGTTTGATTCTGGTACTTCTGCTGCAGTGCACAGTAACTTTGACATGAGCGGATCTGCTGCGGCTTCTGCAAATGCTCAAGGTGTCGCACAGTCCTTTACGCAATCATTGACCACAGGCGGAAACGCCCAAGGTAACTCTGCTGAAGTCTCTGTGACTGGCGCAGAAATGACGGCCTCGATTGCTGGCGAAGATGATGCTGGTGCTGCCACAGGGCCTGTTTCGCTATTGGCTGGTAGTGGTGACACCAACACAAACACCCGATCCTTCCAGTCTCAAGAAAATGAGATGTACGAAGGCGACACCTTGTTCAGCCCTGATGTCATCAACACTGGTGGGGCAGATGCGGTGCAAACCGTCACAGTTGATGCTGGCAGTGCGACTGCAGGTAACGGTATTGAAGCTCTTGGTGGTAATCTCGGTCCTGATACCGTTGGTGATGATAGCTCCATCACCGGCAGTGCTTCTGCAAGTGCGAATGGTGTAGGCGCTGCGATCAACTTTGGGCAAACGCTCAAAACTGGTGGCAATGCTCAATCAAACTCCGTCGATGTTGATATTACTGGTGGTAACAAAGCTGTTGCAGCAGCTGGTGAGAGCGGAGCTACTGCTGGGTCTGAGCCAATTACATCTGTCGATCATGACACCACAACAACCTCGTGGAGTGATCAGAGCAATCAGCTTGGTGATGTTGATGAAATCGAGCATGCGGACGTCACTAACTGGGGCCATAGCACTCAGAGTGTTGATGTAGGCGGTGGAACTGCTTCCTCTGGAGCTGGTATTGTTCAGATTGGTAGCAGCTCAACCAACATTGATGGAAATGAGAGCATCTCAGGCTCCAGTTCAGCATCTGCTGACGTGACAGGTGTTGCTCAGTCCTTCACTCAGACGCAGTTGACAGGTGGTAATGCTCAAAGCAACTCTGCATCCGTTTCTGTTACTGGTGCTGATGTGAATGTTGCTTCTGCTGGTCAGGACGACGCGGAAGTAAACGGTACTTGGGTTGGAACTACGAACACCGATAGTTTTTCAGGTGGCCTACAAGGTAACACTGCTTACGATGGCGATACCATCTGGGATAGTGATGTTCGTAACTTCCATGATTCCACTCAAGAGGTGACTGCTACTGGTGGAACTGCAACTGCTGGTGATGGCATTGCATCCAGTGGGGATGGTCAAATTGGTGCTCAAGGTGCTCCTGGTGTTGCGGAAGACAGCAGCATAAGTGGCCTTTCCAACGCTGGTGCTGATGCTACGGCTTCTGCAGCATCGTTTGAGCAGGTTCTTAGTTCAGGTAGCAATGGACAGAGCAATTCTTACGATGCAAGCATTGTAGGTGCGAACTCTGGCGTTGCTGCATCTGGCGAAGACAATGCAACACTTGGTCAGTTTGGTCAGGCAGCAGCTGCCGGTCAGTCTGATACCGACACAGCAGCTGGTGCGTGGCAGGAAAACACGCTTGGTGACAAGGATACCATTTCTGATGCTGATGTCGTAAATCGCGACATGGTTGATCAGGATGTCTCTGCTTCAGGCGGAACAGCCACAAGTGGTGCTGGCATCAGTGTTGCCGACTGGGATGGAGATGTTGGAGCTGCGAGTGTTGGAGATGACTCTTCTATCACTGGTGTTACGCAAGCAACTGCGGATGCGTCTGCTTCTGCGTCTTCCATGAACCAGAAGCTGTTTTCTGGTGGTAATGCTCAGAGCAATGATCTTGATCTGAGCGTAACTGGTGGAAGCAGTAATGTTCAGTCTGCCAGCGAAGACTCCAACGTAGCATTTGCATCTGTAACTGGTACTGGTCCAGCTAACAACGGCGGTGTAGATTCAACCGACTCCCTCCTTGGCGGGTATCAGAGCAATACCATTTATGATGGTGACAGTATTTCTGATGCGGATGTTGTTAACTACTCTAATGTTGAGCAGGGTGTTACCGCAACAGGTGGTACGGCGAGTGCTGGTGTTGGTTCCGGTGGTATTGATGGCACAGATGTGAAGGGTGCGTTGAACGTTGGTGACAATGCATCTCTCACAGGTAAAGCCTTGTCGTCTGCTGATGCTGTCGCGGAAGCCTCTGCATTCAACCAGGTAATATCTACCGGTGGTAATGCGCAGGTAAACTCAGCAGATGTCGAGATTGTTGGAGACAACAAGAATGTCATCTCCGTTGGTGATGACAGTGAGGGTGGGGCTTCGAACTCAATTCGATCCGGTACCGTTGCTGGCAATGCTGACAGCCTTGCCTTGTTCTCACAAAGCAACACTGCTGGTGACAACGACCAGATTGATGAAGCCGATGTCGAAAACTTCGATGAGCTAACTCAGACTGTTACGGCAACTGGTGGTGATGCTGACTCTGGTGACGGTATTACTGATCCAGTGAGTTCGTTCGTTGCTAATGGTTCTGTTGGTGATGACTACACCGTGACTGCGGAAGCTGTTGCTTCTGCGGATGCTACGGCGAAGACATCTGCCTTCAACCAGAGCCTGTACTCAGGTGGTAACAAGCAGGTCAACTCGACTGAGCTGGATGTTACAGGTCAGAACGATACGCTTCTCTTCACAGGAGAAGATGATGGTCTGGGTGCATTGGACATCACACCTTCTGGTAGCCCAGATGTTGGTGGCGGCTTCTTTGGCAATCTGGATGCGAATGGCACTGACACCATCTTCGGTGCTGAGCAAGCAAATGCATTGTATGATCAAGATACGATCACCAATGTTGAAGTCCATAACCATGGAACGCTTGATCAGAGTATCGTTGCTGATGGTGGTCAGGCCATGTCTGCGGATGGCATTCACGATGCAGAAAGTCTCTTCGACTTCGGTACTGGTGACGATTACAGCGTGACGGCTTCTACTGCTGCGACTGCTGATGCTCTGGGTGTGGCGAATGCCTTTAACCAGACAATTGTCATGGGTGCGAACGTTCAGGCCAATGCTGTTGATGTCAACGTTGTGGGTGGTTCCTCAACCGTGAACGTGGTTGGCGAAGACGACCTTGCATAAACCAAACTAAACAAGACCTGTGCGGATCACTCCGCGCAGGTTGTTTTATATATCCATATGAAATTGTTAGGATATTTTATGCTGTCGCAGGCTATAAATGAATTGAGCTGGCACTTTATCGGCTACATGAAGATTTTTGATAGTATCGCTACAGCTGAACAGAGCTTTGACGAAGCACGGTTTGCCCAAGACACTATTGTGATTACTCCGGTGGAAGTGGTTTATTCTCGCGGAGGTACCACAGACCTTCCCTATGAAAAGTTCTACAGTCTTCCATCGCTTTTGCCAGAAATTAGCGCGCTGTCACAAGCCCGTCTCCCATATTCGGTTGAGACGCTCGTAAATGCTTCTGAGTTTGTTCCACCTTCTGAAGTTGTACTGTTTGAAGACAGTACGGGCCCAGAGCTGCCGCAAGGTGGAGATAGCGGTCAATCACTGGACTACACGTATACTATCACCTTCACTTATCGCGATATTTATGCGCCGGACATTGAAATAAACCTCGCTCAAGAAAATGCCCTGACGGATGATGATTTGCTTTTGTCTAAAAGTGAGTTCGGGGATGATATTCCTGAGTGGAACTCAGATGAGGTGTTGGATCAACTGCTTGATGTTGCGAGTGACATTGAGCTGGATACGCTTGACCAGATTTTTGATGATGGTGATGCGCAAAGTGCGGCTGATGCCATTGGCGAAATGCTGGTTCATAGAGCGGAGAATGATGCACCAAATCCTTCTTTTGCAAGTGGTGAGAATATTGGTGAACTGCCTGAGGACGAGCAGGCAGAAGACGGCACCTCTGAAGATGAACAGAGCGATAGCAGCTATGTAACGACCGGTGACAATGAGGCGGTCAACGTTGCCTCGATTGTGGACCTGAGTGAGTTGAAATGTTCGACTGTCGTGATGGGGGACTACTACGCCACAAACTCGATCATTCAAAGCAACTTATATTATGGTCCTACAGATCAGCCAGCGGACACTGTCGTCGGTCAGGGACTTGATGAAACGATTGTCTTCAATGATGCCAATGTGACTTCCGAAGGCGAGTACATTATTTCCTCCGCAGTTACCTACAACAACCCCGATTACTCCATGAGTGTTGATGTTGTTAGCGGTAATTTTTATGACCTGAATATTGTCAATCAGAAGAACTTTCTTTCCGACGACGACTGCGTTTCATACCAGTTGAACAACAGTGGTTATTATGTTCAGACCGGTGATAACACCCAGGTCAACGCGGCGCAGTTGATTGATAACATTCAGAATTACGATGTGATTATTGTTCTTGGAAACTACTATGACGTCAACTACATCAGTCAGAAAAATATCCTCCTGGATGCCGATTATATTGATGCGACTGGTGCAGCTATCAATGAGACCGGACGGCACAATGTGCTGACCAATGAAGGTACGATTAAGAATATTGGTGGCGGATCGCTGATGAAGCCGATGACCTCTGAGGTGAACGGTTTGGTGGACGCTATTGATGGTCGAGCAGGGGACTACGAGTATACCGCCTCTTCTGCCACAGGTGGTTTGCCGATCCTGCCGAGCACTGACCTGAAAGTCCTCTACATCACTGGTGATTATTACCAAATCAATGCGATTGAGCAGATCAATGTTCTCTCGGATGCGGACTATGTGAAGATCCATAAAGAACAAGAGGATGATGGTGTTCTCACACAGGTTATTAATGGTGAGGTCGTTGAAGATGACCAAGAGGGTTATCTGGACACGTCAAGTAACAAGACGAGCAACAAAGCAACCATCATTGATTATGATAGTCAGTCGGGTTTTCAATATTTGGATGGCGAATACTCAGAGGAAGACATTGTTATAAAAGTCAATATCGTTGTCTCTGAAGAAGATGATCTCGAAACAGCATTGAATGGAAATACAGATCTGGTTTCGGAAGTTGTTGCATTTACTGGCAATGACGGTGGTAGCGAAACCGGAACGTCGCCCGCGTTTGTTCCTTATGCGGGTGAGAGTGACATGGTCTCCGATATACTTGTTTGATTTTAATAGGTTTTTATAGAGAGAATATATGTTTAAAGCTCGAGCGACAAAGAACAATAGCCGGCAACGTGGGAGGCAAGCGAGCAAAACATTGCAGGTGGATGGTGTTCAACAAGCGCCTGCACATGGAGAAAAGCTTGCCAGCCAAAAGGGTAATTTCGCCTCCAGGAAGAATGGAGGACCCTATGAAGATATTGATTTTCGCAAGTTGATGCAGAATGGATTGGCGCGTGCCAAGGTAAACCTGCTTTATGTTGGTTTCTTTTCGTTTTGCGCCAGTCTTCTGATCCTGTCTGTTCCAATTTACTTATTCCAGATTTCCGACCGTGTTTTGACGAGCCGGAGTGTTGATACTTTGGTGATGCTGACAGCCATTGTTATCGGGCTTGTGCTTGCGCATGTGCTGTTGGATATGTTCCGGCGCTTCATGCTCATGCGGGTTGCTGTGGATGTTGAAACACGCCTTGGTGGACCTGTTTTGAGTGCCGCAGCGCGAGCGTCTCACAACGGCAGTAGTCAGGAATTTCAGGCTCTTTCCGACCTTCAGCAATTGAGAAGCTTCCTCACTGGTTCAGTTCTTTTAACCATCATGGATGCACCGGTTGCTCCTATATACCTGCTCGTCGTTTATCTGGTTCATCCTCATTTGGGGATGATTGTGACAACGACCATTCTGTTGCTTCTTGTGCTTGCACGGATCAACCAGAAGCTGACAGCTGTACCGTTTGGAAAGGCTAATGCGTTTTCCTCGCGTGCCAATCTGCAAGCTGAAGCAATGGCGCGGAATGCGCAGGTCATGAATGCGATGGGGATGATCCCGGAAGGGGTGATTATCTGGGGTAAAGAGACTGCAGAGTCTTTGAAAGCGCAAATAATGGGACAAGATAGAAACGTCCTGATTTCTGCGATCTCAAAATTCATCCGCCTGTCGACACAGATCACGATGCTGGGATGGGGGGCGTGGCTTGCGCTTTCCAATGAAATAACCGGGGGGATGATTATTGCAGCCTCTATTATTGGTGGTCGTGCGTTGGCTCCGGTTGAAGGTATTATTGATGGTTGGAAGAGCTATGTAGGAGCGAAGAGTGCGTATGGTCGTATTCAGAAATTGCTCCATACTTCGCCCCTGAATGTACATCGGTTGCGCCTGCCGAATCCTGCAGGGCGGTTGAGTGTTGAGCGTTTGTTGTTTGTTCCACCGCCCAACAAACGCGTGATCCTAAATGGTATTTCGTTCCAGCTTTCTCCCGGTGAATCGTTGGCGGTGGTTGGTGCTTCGGGATCGGGTAAGAGCACGCTTGGGAAGATGTTGGTTGGTTCCCTTATTCCAACGGCGGGTAATGTCCGTCTTGATATGATGGACCTGCGGAACTGGGATAGCCGGCAGCTGGGCGAAAACATTGGGTATTTGCCTCAGGATGTACAGCTTTTCCCGGGGACAATTAAAGAGAATATCGCTCGCATGAACCGTGAAGCCAAAGATGAAGATGTCTTCAAAGCGGCGCAAATGTCGGACATCCATGAGATGGTTTCGCAGTTTTCTCAGGGCTATGAGACGCAGGTTGCTATGGATGGTGCACCGCTTTCTGGCGGGCAACGTCAACGTATTGGATTGGCGCGCGCGTTTTACAATAATCCGCGTTTGTTGGTGCTTGATGAGCCCAATTCTAATTTAGATACAATCGGGGAGCAGGCGCTTGCTCAGGCTCTTGAACGTGCAAAGCAAGATGGCATGACTGTTATTGCCATCACGCAACGGCCTGCTTTGCTGCGTTGTGTCGATAAAATCATGATGCTCAAGGATGGGACGGTTGCTGCCTTTGGCAGTCGTGATGAAGTGATGCCATTGATAACTGGCAAGCGACCCGGCATTCCACAACATCAAAATGCGCCGGGGCATAATCTGCCAGCAGCACAACCAGCTGAATAGTTTAAGCTTTTCTTATTTGGTGATTTTTATGTCTACTAGAGCTCTTATACTTGATGGAAGCTGGTATGAGGATGTGCCTCGCACAACTCGCGCGCCCATACTGGCTAGTTTTATCATTATTGCTTTCACATTTGCTGGATTTGGATACTGGGCTTCCAGTGCACCAATGGCAGGGGCTGTCGTCGCCTCAGGCTCCTTTGTTGCCACTGGGCAAAACAAGATTGTTCAGCACTTTGAAGGTGGGATCATCAAGGAAATCCTTGTGAAAGAGGGGGATGTGGTGGCTGCTGGTGCAGTACTGGTGAAACTTGATGAGACAGCAGCTAAAGCTAACCTTGAGCGCTTGTTGATCCGGCAAGCACGCCTTCAAGCTATTCAGGCGCGTTTGACGCAAGAGGCCAAAGGCCAGAAGTCATTGGTGCTGCCGAAGGAACTCTTAAGCACTGCGCAGGATGCTAAGATCAAGAGTATCATTTTGAACCAGTTGCTGACCTTTAAAGCTCGAACCCGAAAACTTCAGAGTGAAATTGATATTTTTACTCAAGGTATTAATGCACTAAAGGAGAGGATCCAAGGTGGCCAATCGCAGCTTGTTGCTGTGAAGGAGCAGATGGATCTCTTTCAGGAAGAGTTGGATTCCAAACAGAAGATCCTTGGAAAAGGCCTTATCCGGAAATCTGACGTACTTCGCATTCAACGCTCACTGGCCAATCTCAAAGGTGAGGAAGGTCGTATCCTTGCTGAAATTGGAGATGCGACTGAGCGTATTGCCAGAGCAAAGGCGCAAATTGTAAGGGCGGAGAATGAAGCCTCGCAAACCGCCGTTGGGGAGCTTCAGGTCGTTAATGCTGATCTGGATGATGTGAGTGAGCAAATACGTGCTGCGCAAGATGTTCTGCAGCGCGTTGAGATTGTAGCGCCAGTTCGCGGGATTGTTGTTCGGATGCGTTATCACACTGCAGGTGGGGTGGTTGAGAGTGGTAAGGATCTAATGGAAATCCTACCTCTGCAGGATGAGCTCATTATTGAAGCGTCGATCCAAACCACCGAGATTGACAACGTGAAAGAAGGGCAGAAGGCAATGGTTCGCCTGACGGCTTTGAACCAGCGGATTACACCGATGTTGGATGCAAGGGTCGTATACGTATCAGCTGATGCGTTGCGAAGTGAGGATCCGATGAACGTTTCTGCTGATGTCTATAAGGCGCGTGTGAAGCTGGATCGTGAGAAAATTCCGACATACCTCAACTTCAAAGCAACGCCGGGCATGCCAGCGGAGGTGTACATCACAACGAGAGACCGTACCTTCTTCGATTACCTTATGGAGCCTGTTCGTGACAGCATGTCGAGAGCTTTCAGGGAGCCTTGATTTTGGTCGAGCTTAATAGCTTGTTGCGTTAAGCTGATTCAACCATATGAGCTTTCTATAGCGCGATGTTTCTTGGTATAAGGTCTAATGCTCAGCAACCTCTACTAAGAATGATTCAAAGGAGAATAGCGGGCTATACCTGCATTTTTTATGAGACTCACTTTTGTTACTGCACTCTTATTTGTTTAATTGTGCAGGCGCACTAGCTTTAAGTGAGTGTATGTGGATCTATATTCACAACTGTTTAGTGCAATTTGAAGAAAATTTTTTATTGTGTTCTCAATGTTTCAGTAACTAATTGGGCAGTCCTTTGATTTACCGTAGAAATCCCTGCAAACTGCCGCTTACGTTAGCTTTATTTTGTTGATGAAGGAAACTAAAGCGTCTGTGCACTGGCAGTGGACGACTGATGTATGCCGATAGGTAAATAGAACCACAAGTTTGATACTAGGCATTTAATGATAACTATTTGGCATTTCTTAACACTGTCTCCTTAAGCGAAGATAACCATGGGGTGAATTTGTTCAACTGCTGCGGGTGTTTGTTGCCTTCGGCAGTTAGGCTCGTGGTGGTAGCTGCATGACAACAATCGTTATTGTCGATGACAGGGCAATTAATAGAAGTATTTTTGAAAAGCTTGCTCTCGCTGTAGATGCATCTGTCAAAGTGCACTGTTTTGCTTCGCCGGTTGATGCTCTCGAATATATGGAGAGCAGCGTCCCCGACTTGATTATTACCGACTACAGTATGCCGGAAATGGACGGCGCTGATCTAACGCAAAAGGTCCGCGCGCTTGAGCATTGCAGCGATGTGCCGATTGTCGTCATCACCGTGTTTACGGATCGCTCGTTTAGAATTCGTGCGCTGGAGGCGGGCGCAACTGATTTTCTGCAAAGTCCGGTTGACCACAATGAGTTTGTCAGTCGGGCCAGAAACCTGCTTGCTCTGCGAGAAGAGCAAAATGCGGTTAAACGTCATGCTCGCTTTCTTGAACAGGAACTGGTCAACGTAGAGCAGCAAAGCAAAGAAGCGCTCCGGGATTCCCGTGAGCAGCTGGCGCAGGTGATCGATAGTGTTCCGGCTATGATCACGACCAGCACACGAGATGGGCTATGCGCGTTCTCGAATGCGGCCTGGGCGCGCTTTCTGGATTCGACCACGGCAGATCTTGTTGGTGAAGATACTTACGGCAAGTTTGATAAGTTTACCCGTGAGAGAAACCGTCGTTTGGACCGCAAGGTTTTCATTACGGGCAGAGCCTTGCCACCCTATGAAATTGAACAGCGAAACCATGCTGGTGATATCTTCCATTTCATCGTTACAAAAAGCCCTCTGCTGGATGTTGATGGGAATACAACGCATGTTGTGACGACCGCGACCAATATCTCTGATCGCAAACGTGCAGAAGCGCATTTGCTTCATATTGCGCACCATGATGCGTTGACGGGTTTGCCAAACAGAACGATGCTTGGTGAGCGCATTGATGAAGAGATTTTCCAGTGCCGAAACAGCGGTCGTAGCTTTGCGCTGCATTTTATCGACCTGGATCGCTTTAAATCAATCAATGATGCTTTGGGTCATCGTACCGGTGATCGCCTTCTGGAGGTGCTCGCAGAGCGTTTATTGCGCTGTGTAGATGGTTCGGACCTGGTTGCGCGATTGGGTGGTGACGAGTTTGCTATTCTCCAGACTGATTTGAAGAGTTCAGAAGAGGCTCTGCGCTTTGCTCAGCATTTGGTGAGTGTGGTTGAAGAACCGTTCCATATCAGTGGGCGGGAACTTCAGACGAGTGCCAGCGTTGGGATTACCAAATACCCAGAGGATGGCCTTAACAGCGAAGAGTTGCTGCGTTGCGCAGATATGGCCATGTACCAATCCAAGGCAGATGGTGGAAACACGTTCCATCTGTTTTCGACGAAGATGGATCACCACGTCAAAGAAACCGTCGCGTTGGAAGCTGAGCTACGGAATGCGATTGAGCATGATCAGTTGGAACTGTTTTATCAGCCTCAGATTGATTTGCGGACCCAGGAGATTGTCGGTGCTGAAGCTCTGCTGAGATGGAACCGACCAGACTATGGAGTGGTTGCTCCCAACGTCTTTTTGGGAACGGCTGAAGAGGTTGGGCTTATACTGCCAATTGGCGAGTGGGTGATTTTTGCGGCTTGTCAGCAGGCAAAGAAGTGGCTCGACTTAGGGGTGGCGACGCCTCGGATTGCCGTGAACATTTCGCCAACACAATTCCGCAAGCAGAACGTGCCACAGCTTTTGAAAGATGCTTTGGTTTCCTGCAGTTTGCCGCCTGATAAGCTTGAGATTGAGATTACAGAGAACATCGTTCTGCATGGCTCAGAAGCAACCGTCCGCGACTTGCGCGAGATCCGTGAGATGGGAATTGCGATTTCGATTGATGATTTTGGGACCGGGTATTCATCCCTCGCATATCTGAGCAGATACTCCGTTGATTGCCTGAAAATTGATCGGTGCTTTACGCGCGATATGATGACGGACCCGAACAACACGGTCATCATCAAGGCTATCGTTGGGTTGGGTAAGAGCCTTGATCTCTCCATCATCGCAGAAGGTGTCGAGACCCGGGAACAGGCTGAATATCTCACAGATGCTGGCTGTGAAATGGCGCAGGGCTATCTGTTTGGCAAGCCTGTACCTGCTGAGGACTTTTTACGTCTCTTAGAAGAGCAAGCAGCGAACTTGCAAGGGAACGGGCAGCAACGAGCGTTGGCTGGGGCGGAGTTTGAACTATGAACGACAACAGAAAAACGAAGCTGCAGTTGCTCCCGTTGAGCGGATTAAAGGATCTTTATAAGCGTATTATTCAGTTGGGCGGCGGTGAAGGCGAAATGTCTCTGAACCGTTTCATGTTCACCTTGCTGATCACGCCTTACCTAGCTTCCAACATCACTTTTGGATCGCATGAAAACTTCCAGACCAATGTCATCATGACCACGTTTGGTGTTGGGTCTCTGGCACTGCTTGCTCAGCTGCTCTACTCGCAGAACATCAGTTCACTTCGGCGCGTTCTTGCGATTTTTCTCGATGTAGGGGCAGTCTCTGCTGGGCTGTATGTGGGAGGGGAATACCTTTCAATCCTATTTCCGATCTATCTTTGGGTGATCTTCGGTAACGGATTCAGGTTTGGATTGGATTATTTGGCATTGGCGACAATTGCCTCTGTGAGTGGGTTCGCTGTGGTGCTGACGACCCCATACTGGCAAGGTGAGTTCATTCTTGGTCTGGGTTTGCTTGGATGTCTTGTTGTTGTGCCTCTCTATGCAAGCAAGCTCATCAGATCGATGACCGCAGCACAGCATGCTGCTGAAACTGCTAATAGAGCGAAGACCCAGTTCCTCACCGCTGTCAGTCATGAGTTGCGGACACCGCTGAATGCGATCATTGGCATGGGTGACCTGATCCAGGACACGCAGTTGGATGCTGAGCAGCGGGATATGGCGAAGACCATCAAGTATTCCGGTAGCTCGCTCCTTTCCATGATCAACGGCATTCTTGACTTTAGCCGGATTGAAAGTGGTCGAATGATCGTCAGTCGGACGGTCTTTGACATGAACTCGATCCTGCGTGAGGTGACACAGATTGTGCAGGGCCAAGCGCGCGGTAAAGGGTTGATCATTTCGCGCTACGTGGACAGCAACTTACCTCCGCTCCTTGTGGGCGATGCACGTCATATCCGCGAAGTTTTGCTGAATATTGCCGGCAATGCTGTCAAGTTTACCGAAGAAGGTTCTGTTTCTATTCGCGCAGTTTGCAAGGAAACAGATGGAGGCGAAATTCGACTGCAGCTAGAAGTTAAAGATACCGGGATTGGCATTTCTGAAGATGCTCAGTCGCGCATTTTTGACCGTTTTACCCAGGCTGATGATAGCATCGTGGATCGGTTTGGCGGGACAGGTCTTGGCCTTTCCATTGTGCGCGAAGTTGTCCGTGCGATGGGCGGTGAGGTGTTTGTCACCAGCCAGCCGGGGCAGGGCAGCACCTTTGTCATTGAGCTGAAAGTAGGCCGTGCTGTCAGTGACGAGACAATTCGGCTTGAAGTGGAAGATGGGGCTGTTGCTATTGTCTCCAAACGCAAGGATCTGCGGGATGTTTGCGCTGCTTCTTTACAGGATTGTGGCATTGAGCATGAGTGTTTTGAGACAGTTGGCAGTGCCTTCAGTGCTTTGCGTCAACAAACGTCCAGTGATGGCGGCAAGATTGTTCTCTTCGTTGGGGAAGATGTTCTGGCAGCGACGTCGGATAGCCTGCACTATGCGCTGAAATCGACTGGTCACCATCACAACGTCAATCTGATTCCAGTTTACTCAGCTGCATCGGAAAAAGAGTGCGAGGACGTTTTCCAGCCGAGTATTGTTTCTTCGATCAAAGTTCCGGTTTCCACGCAAGCGGTTGCCTGGGCTCTAAGGGCCGCAGGTGCGGAAGATGCGAAATCTGGCATGGAGCTTAAGGAAGAACTGCAGGCTTATTTCAGTCGCTATATTGGGCTGAACATTCTTGTTGCTGAAGACAACAAGACCAACCAGCGTGTTATTGAAAAAATCCTGCAAAAAGGCGGTCATACCTGCAAACTTGTCAGCAACGGCGAACTGGCCTTGGATGAGTTGGAAGATAACTCTTACGATCTTGCGATCATGGATATCAATATGCCGGTGCTGAACGGTATTGAAACCATCAAGTTGCATCGTATTACAGAACTTGGACAGGATCGCCTTCCGATCATAGCGCTCACAGCAGATGCAAGTCGCGCGGCTGCGCGAAATGCGCAGGAAGCTGGGGCTGATGCATGTGCGACCAAACCGATCGAGCCGCAAAAGCTTCTGACATTGGTTGATGATGTGATTGCAGAAAGTGGTGTTTACGAAAACATCACCCGCAAGAAAATTGCTAATAGTCAGGTAACGTCAATTTCCGAGCATCCTCGGTTTTCCTCTGAAGTTTCCTCTGGGATCGACTATGCAAGCCTGTCACAACTGAGAACACTTGGTGGTCTGGATTTCGTTATTGCTGTGATTGAAGATTATCTGAAAGATACCACACAGCTGCATCGCGATATTAAAGCTGCATTTGAAGCTCAGGATGCAGAGCTATTTCGGGCAAGTGCGCATGCGCTTCGTTCTGCTTCAGTCAACCTTGGGGCGACGGAAGTTGCGAAACTGAGTGATGACATGGAGAACTTGCCTGCGCCGCAAATGCCGATCCTGGGTGAAGACATGCTGCGTAAGCTGTCAGGCAAGATAAAGCGTGATCATGAAAACCTGACCAGGTATCTACAGCAGCTCAAGCAGGAAGGAAGTAATCCTATCAACCGCTTGAGCACACTGGATTTTTCTTAGAGCCAGTACAACTCTAGAAAGCTTGTTTACGTACAGATGGAGCACCGAGACGATCCTGAGCTTTTGTCAGGCGTTCCATCTTTTTCAAGTCCTGGTCGGACAAAGACAGAGCGGCGTCGACCCAAATCTCGACAACGTCAATCAGTTCTTCATAAGCGACTGGCTGAACCGTGCGGCCTGCGCGATAAATGGCAGAGTGAGCGGTGTGCTTGCGTGCGTTCTTGGTGATGTACTGCTGAACCGCAAACGGTGCTTGACCTTCTTCTACAACCTCATGAACAATTCCCATTTCATGAAGCTCTTCAGCTGAGTAGAGACGCCCACTCATAAGCATTTTTTCTGCAACACGGCCATCGACCATGCGTGACAGGAAGCTGTAAGCACCCATGCCTGGGAAAAGATTGAACAGAACCTCCGGCAGGCCGAATTTGGCTTGGCGTTCTGCGATGATCACATCGCAAGAGAGTGCAGTTTCGAATCCACCACCTAATGCATCACCCTGGATCATGCCGATCGTGACGATTGGCAGGTTTGAAGAGATGGCGTTGCGGTAAACAACGTCAATGCAATCAATGGCATACTTGTGAAGCTTCTCACGATCTTTTTCGCGGATAAGCTGGATGAACAGGTTAAGATCACCGCCAAGATTGTAAACGCCTGGAATACGAGAGGCGACGACCTTGAAGTTGATCGGGCACGGATCTGCTGGCAGATAAGTCTCAAAAAGACGCTTCATCACGGCCTGCGACTGTGCGAGTTCGCTTAGCAACTCAGGTGTAAAGCAAGGACGCCCTTCGCTTTTCATATAAAGCCAGAGAGCTTTTGTTGTTTCGTCGAATTCCAGATCAACCCAATTCAACTGAACAGACGCAAATTGCTGTGCAATTGAAACAGCGGCGACATCCACAACTGGATGCGTGCCAGACTTTAAGGATGGCTTTGTTGTTCCAATTAAGGAAGGAAAGTTGGATCTATGCCCCGTTAGATCAGACATCTCAGCCCCTACAAAATTTGCCTATGCGTTACAGTGGTTTTGGCACACCCCAGATCAGTCTATTTTTTGCTTTCGACTGTATTATGTGCAATCAAACATGGTAAATAATATATTAATACCAATATGTATGTCGAGCAAAAAAGTTATTGCACTGCATGAGTGAAGTAGTTACCCAGCGTCATTGTGACTAAAATTTTAGCTTTATTGTTAACCATGAATATTAACTGTTGGACTCTCAAAGCTTATAGATATGATTACTTAAGAGTTGGAGTGGGGGTTCCCAATAGGTAATATGAAACTAAGCTGAGGCTTGTAGTAAACAATTCAGTTATAAGTGGAAATGGATCACGCCTATACAAGCAAAAATAATCATCAGTTTTGGATCTCTCAAATTGTTACTTAAATCAAAGTATAATATTTAAAATATTAGTAATTCATACATTGCGAAAACTAACCAAAATTTTCTTGTTGCTTGTTTAACGAGTTGGTCAGGCAATTTCATCTGATTGAGAGAGCGTATTTTATCACGTAACCTTAACCTATAAGATCGTTATTTGGACTTTATGAGAAACTCTATGGTCATATAAAAATCAATAAATACAACGGTTTATGAGTTATGTTTGGGTAATCTCCAGGAATGCTCTCGTTGAGTATTACTATCGCGCTTTGCAGTTGCAATTTTCGGGTTTAACTCGTCTTCCTAAGGTGTTTTGCCTAAAAAAATGGCACTTATACGCCTGATGAACTTTTACCATCATGAGCGTCGATTTTTTTGTACAAAACGTGGAAAACTGCCGAATTGCGCTGATTTTAAGGTGTTAGACAGCAAATCACCTGTCTGGATTAACGTAAAAAATGGTCGTTTTGAGAGCAACAAAGAGCGGACTTGAGCGTCATTGCTGTGATGGTTTGAGCTTCTCCTCCCAACTTTGCGATGTCGATGAGATATGTGTTTGAGACCATTTGCGTTCATCGGTCAGAAACAGTGAACGCTTTTGTAAAAGCTGCGTTGAAATGTGAAAACCACGCTCTCTTTCATCCACTCGCGCGTCTTGCTGCATGGTCAGATAGAGCGGCCTATTTGCTGCAGCATGAACATGGTCGAGCTGCGGCGCCAATGCTTCATGCTGAGTGAGGCAGATGCTCTTGTCCTGAGTGCTTGACTGAGCTTGTGAGTGGAGACGAGGTTGCAGCCGAAGTTCCTCAAGGAACGTGATGTTGGATAGTGAAGCAAGGAGGGGGCAAGGGCCTTGCTGGTTTTGCTAATCTCCTGAGCCTGCCGGTGCTTGTGGAAAGCAGTATGTATAAAATGATAGCACCAAATGCCAGTAACAGCCGTCCCGTGATTCTATTGCTGCGATCGAGTCACCCGCCGACCTATCTCAGCTTCTGACAATCTGGTGAGGGGATAGTAGGGTAACTTTGTAGAGTGTCGTAATACAATATGTCTCAGGTAAGAAGATCAGATTCTGAGAGTTCAAAACTGAAGTGCTGACCTGAGAAATTTTCATAAGAAAGAATAGGCATAGCGTTGTGTTTTGTCTGGGCATATGGTGTGGGGCCTGTTGCATGGAGCGCCGATGTTTTACCTCAGGTTTGTCCTCGCTGTTGTTGCTTTTTCTCCTGCTTTGTTCCTTTTGAGTTGCTCCAGTGACAAGGTGGAAGAGATGCAAGCGCCGTTGAATGATGTGTCGCGGTGGGGCGTTCAGCTGCAGGATATCGAGATTAAGAAAATCCATCAGTCAGATCTCGATCTTGTGGTGATTGATTACTCCAAAGACGGCACTGCGCGGGGTCGGTTTTCCAGTTACGAAATTGCCAAGGCTAAGGAAAAACCAGATGGTTCCAGACGTCGTGTGCTTGCTTATCTCAGCATAGGCGAAGCAGAGGATTATCGGGATTACTGGAAAGATACCTGGCAGGAGACCCCTCCTGAATGGCTGGGTGATGAAAATCCCAATTGGCCGGGTAATTACACCGTCAAATTCTGGCAGCCAGAATGGCAAGGCCTCATTATGGCCTATCTCAAGCACATCATTTCTGCTGGTTATGATGGTGTGTATCTGGATGGTGTTGATGTTTTCCAGCGGTATGATGAGCGTGATCAAGCGCAGGCCAGAATGGTGAAGTTTGTCGGGAAAATCTCCAGACTGGCGAAAGCGCAGGAGCCCGGCTTCATTATCGTCGCGCAGAACGGGGAAGAGTTGCTGCGGTTTCCAAAGTACCGCGATGAGATTGACGGGATCAGCAAGGAAGATCTGCTTTTTGGTGCCTATCAAGATGGAGCCCGTAATAGCCCGCAGCTGATTGACTGGAGTTGGGGCTTTCTGGCTGAAGCACAAAGGGATGGTCTGTCAGTCTTCGTAATCGAGTACCTGGAGGATGGAGACAAGCGCAGGCGCGCGCGCAAGGAACTGGATGAGTTGGGCGTGATTTCTCTCTTTACCCGCAGGCCGTTGGATACGTTGGTCGCCTTCTAACGAAGAGCCTCATACCAGGTGTTGGGCCTCAAGGAGAGCCGTGCTTGAAAGAAGATGTGCTGGTCCAGCTTTTTAAAGGCATTTTGCAATATCGCCACCGCGAGGAAACTTGCTGTCAGGCAGGCGACGAAGTAGCCGAAGCCAAGATATTCCCGAGGAAGAAACAAGGTTGCATAGGTACAACTGGCGTTGAGCAATAAAAACGCGAGCTGCAACAGCATGTTTTCCATGTTTTTGTTGATGAAAATGAGTGTTGTAGAGGCTGCGAAAAACAAGAATTGAAAGAGTACACTAATTGCTGCAATTCGGATTATCGCAGCTTGTCGGTATTCAAAATTCAGAGATTCGACCACCATTGGAGAAAACAGGACAAGCAGCGCGCAGAGTGCTAGCTGGATTAGTGTGATGCGCCCCAATGTATAGATCGCTTCTGTCTTCAGGTTTTCTGATTTCTCGCGGATCTCAACGAGGGTGCCATGTCCCGTGATCGTCTGGATGTAGGATCTGAAGTTTCGAAAGAAATTGGTTTCGGCCTCAATCAAAAACAGCGCCAAAGGTGGGATAAGAAGAAGCTGGGCTATGAATATTGAACTGTCATAGGCGGGTGCATGCCGCAGGCCGCTGGGCAGAAGTTGGCCCTCTGCACTTTGCCAGATGATGACTTTGTCGACCCATAGTGCGCTGATGTTGAATATTGCGGCCAATGCAAGGGGCCAATAGCGTTTCATGGCGCCTGCAACATATGTCAGCGTTGTTGTGAAAGCGTAGTGCGACGCGGGGAATGTGAAGAGGACTTCTGTTGAAAGCCAAATAAAGCACAACAGGAAACCCAGGCTGAAGGCGCCAAGCAAATGAAACTCGCTGGGACTATGTGCTGTGCTGTAGATGATGAGAGCAACTGTGAGAAGTAAGCCTGTTGCAAAGGATAGGCTGACGCTTCTGTAATTTTGCAGGCTTGAGCTGAAGCCGAGGGCAATCCAGAGCAGGCTGGCGATCACGCAGGAAACAATGATGCTTATCACGTCATGAAGGGGGACATTCAGGAGCATTATCAGGATTGGTGCACTGACAATTGCAGTCACCAATGCGCAGACATAGAGCGCGCCTAAATAGATTTGTGGGATGAGATGGAATTTTCTGAAATAAATAGCGTCTGATGCCATCCTTATGGCGATGATCAAGACGGGAGCGCTTGTGAGAAGCGAAAGGCCGAGGATGTAAATCAGTTTTGTTCTGAAGCCGGTGAGTAGTGGTAAACCCAGTTTCTGTTCTGTGAGAAGTGAGATGAACAGGACACACAGAATGAACATGAGCCAAGGGCCTGCGATGACCATGCTTGCGTGGAAGACAGCCCGTATATGAGACGACAGATCGCCTTTGTGAGTTAGACGTTGCAGCTCAAAGCCGATGCCTGCCATTCAAAGTCTCCGATACCATGATGTTATCTTTGGTTTTATGCAAAGTGGTGTTTTGCTTTTGGGCGCTGTCTCTCGAAGTTCCGCTCATACAAATCCTTGTAGGATTTGAGAGCTTGCTGCTCGTTGTAGTCACGTTCTATGCGTTGTCGCAGCTGCGCTCCGTATTGCTGGCGAAGCTCATCGTCCCTTAGCAGTTTGGCCATGGCTTGTGCTGTTGCGGATGGGGACACGAGTTCTGTGATGATGCCGCCAGACCCGAGTGGATGGGGATCATCTGCGCGTCCTTCCAAAACCTCTCTACATGAGCCAACATCTGTTGCGACACAGGGAATTCCGGCGGCTCCAGCTTCGAGAAGAACGAGGGGTTGGGCTTCGCTCAAACTGGTGAGTGCCACGAGATCAATGGAGGGCAGGTACTCAGCGATGTTGACCGGACCTGTGAATGTGATCGTCTCTTCCAGACCCAGCTGCACTGCGAGCTTATGACATTCCTCGAAGTAGGTGGGCTCTTCGTCTGTTGGCCCCAGGATGAGTGCATTCACATCAGGAAGCTCATTTTTCAGCAAGCCGACGGCATGAATGAAGCTTTTGACGTCCTTGATTGCGACCACGCGCCCAATGAGCGCCACGGTTGGCTTGTGGTTGTTGTGCTGCGCTTGTGCAGACTTGAATTTGTCGAGATTGATGCCGTTGGGAATGACTTGCATTTTGCTTTGGCACGCTCCCTGAGACAGCTGCATCAGCTGGTTGTCTTTGTAAAGCGTGGTGATGTCTGAACAGCTGTTGTAGCAGCATCTAGCAAATGCTTCGAAGGCCGAGATCCAGAGGTCGCGCAGGTCAAGGCGAGGATCATCCAGCGAGAAACCTTTATTGATGCTGTCTTCGATCCAGTCTGCGAGCAGGATCTCTATGCGGCGTTCATTGGTGTAGATGCCGTGCTCGGTGATGATTGCCGGTGCTTGTGTGCTCAGGGCCGCTCTTGCTGCGAACAGGCCTGCGTATCCCGTTGAAATGGTGTGGTAGGTCCTGGCTTGCGGGATGGGAGCTTTAAGGACTGCGAACAAGCCGCCGAATAGTGTGTACCAAGCCCAGAAGAAGTGATGGAATGAGGTCTCTGGCAGGATCTCCTCGTACATCTGGCAGATGACGTTCCATGTGAGATCTGAGTTTGTCAGCTGGTTTATGGACCAGGGATGCTTTGTGGAGTTTACGAGACGATCAAGATCATACAAGCGGGCTTTGCTGCCGTTTTTCAGGAAGGCGCGGAGCTCCCTTGAGATGCCCTGTGTACTGGATGAACTGTAATCTGGTGCGGGTGCTGGATCATGGATATCGAAGAGAGCAAGCTCTTGATAGTGCTTCACATTTGGGGGTAATTTGTATTTGGGTGTACCGTTTTGTGAGCTGGAGAGAACCGCAACCACAGAGAAAGTGAGATCTGGCAGGCCTGAGATAAGCCAATTGATCCAGGAGGATACGCCTCCCGCAACATAAGGGTAGCAGCCCTCAACGATCATGCAGACGTCTGTTGTTGACGAAGAACGCATACTACTCACCCTCTCAGTTGACCAAGGCCTGCTCGTGCGCAGGCTGAACCGTTCTTCGTTCAAGCCTGTTCTTTATGCGCTGGTTCATTGCACAGGCTTCCAGATCTTTGACGCGCGTTAACTGCTTCAGGCAAAGCTGTGCTTCTTTGAGAGCTTCTTTTTGAATGAGCCGGTCTGCACGCAAGAGGGTTAGGGCTTTCTCAGCTTCGGGGCGTACATCCGTTTTCAGGAACTTGCGCAGCGTGGATGTCACCTGTTCTCGCTGGGATATGTCGATGAGCTGAGAGAGAGCTGCAGCTTGTAAACGTGTGATTGCGTCACGTCGTTGCTCTGTTGATGCCTCAGCAGGAAGTGTGACGATCTCTGAGATATCGTTTTGAAAGCGTTGCTTGAGTTTGGTGTAAACAGCGGCTGCCTGAACCCGGATCTCAGGCTTGTCGTTTTTGAGTGCGGCCTGAAGGAACTCCAGCAACTCGGGCTTATATTTGAGCGTAATTATGGAAAGAGCTCTTTTGATATCCTGAGTGTTTCCTGAAGCAAAGATTTTCTGAAATGGCCTTGGTGAGCCATGTGTCATGTCCAGCGACCGGTTGCTTATGATCTTACTGAAAACGTCGGCCTGCCTGGTTGGCGTATCCTCAAGCGCAAGAGTTGTGTGCCATCTGGCAAGTTTGGCGGTTTGTCTTCTGCCATCCAATTGCATCAGGACAGAAGCTAACAGTCCTCCAAAGGGGCCAAACAATGCGAAGAGAAAGATGCCATAATCATAAAGCGCAAATCCGATGCTGAGTATGTTTCTCATGAGCAGAAGGCAGAGCATTACCGCCAGACAATGAAACGCAATAGCAGGGCCGATTACCTCGGAGTTTTGGCCGATCTGTGAGACGAACCAAGCCTCAATAATTGTTGCGGTTACGACGACAACCGGCAGCAAGATTATTGAGAGGCTGAAAGGTTGCTTGGTGGTTGGTGTATCGAGCAACGTATCCTGAACCATACTAGATCACCGAGTTGTCGAACCTGTTGCTCGTTTGGGGAGCGTTGATTGAATAGAAGGCGACGAGGTTATCTGGTGCTGGTGTTATGTTGTGGTGAAGGAGGTTATTTGAGAGTGCGCTGCTGATGGCTTCTAACAGGACAGTGGAGTCTTCTTCGAGGAGGCGTGCTTCCAGTTGATGGAAGATGATTGCTCCTTGTGGTGTCCTGGTGTCCGTCTGTGTGCTGTTTGAGCTTGGAGTTCCAAATAGAAACATCAGACTCCCTTTGGGTGTGTGAGACCTGATCAGTCTTTTATCATTGGCCGGAGAGATTGGTTTAGCTGTGTCCGGATGGTGCATCAGCCATGCTTGTTCTTGCTGCTCACGCGAAGGTTTCAGCTCAGATGATGTCGTGATGTTGGAATGGATTAGACCAAGGCGCTCATTTGAGTACTTGAAGAGGCTGTATCTGGTCGTGCCGATCAAGTTGGCGAGAATGTTGTCCAGCTGTTTGGTGTTGTTTTGAAGATTCAGAGTGCTCAGCTTGTCAATTGCCCTGCACACGCTCACCGGGCTTGTGGTTTCCATCGAAGCAATACGACTTTGTAGGTTTTCGGCTTCAAGCGTGAGTGTGGTGCAGTAATCAGAGATTGTGTCTCGTTGTCCCAGGGCATGGGCCAACTGGCTTTGGAGCCTTTGATTTTTACGAAGCAGTGATGTCCTGAACTCTCCGAAGATAATAGCTGTCAAAAGCCAGAGCGTTGGTTCCAAACCTGTATTTGTGAAGTACTCAAAGAAACCTTGCCCGCCCATAGTTTGTGGTGGGATGTACCAAAGAGTGACTGCAAGTGCTGTCAGAACTGCAAGAATTCCGGAACGGGTTCCGAGAATGGAGCTGGCAATCAGTATCGGGATCCATACAGGGCTCGGCGAGAGGCTCCAGAGTGAGAGTTCGGGATGCAGCGTGGACAGTACCGGGAAGGGGAGGAACAGCAGGAAGACTTCCAAGACGTGGTATCGCTTCTCGGGTGCACGTTTTGTTTTCTTCTTTTTATGATGTCCAGTGTTACTTGAAAAATACTGATCCGAATACATCACGAATAAATAGTCCTATTGTCAAAAGTATCAGTATAGATTGTGTTTAAAATCTTTGTTTATGGCCGGGAATATTTACTTGCTGTTTTATTTATATTCAACTCTATGGAAAGTTAGGGTATTAAGTTCGGGGTTGGATATAAAATGATTTGTTTGCAATAAGTATACAGTCTTAAATTACTTATTGGTGTCTTCAGGATGCGTGAAGTGCGTAACGATTGTTCTTTGTACTCCTTCTATATTGAAGGTAAGTGGCAATTGTTTTTAGGTGGAATTACTAGGCAGGTTCGCGCCCTTATTTTCTACGGTTTTGCGCTGTTTTGCTTTGTATGTTTCATCAATAATTCGCAGGCAGGTTTGGTGAAACGAGAGATTATCGGGTTGTACGATAGCCTTCGTGAGGCTGAGCCATCTGCAACGGCAATACATAATTTTCTTGAGATGCCATTGAACCATCTTGGTTATTCGATCCGGTATATTGACGTGAATGCGGGTTTGCCGGAGGTGAGCCAGGCGGAAAACGCGGCCGCTGTTGTGAGCTGGTTTCAGGGGGCATTGGTTGACCCTGCTTTATATTTTGAGTGGGCTGATAAGCAGGCAGGCTTAGGACTGCAGTTTCTTGTGTTTGGTGAGACCGGAATTCGTGATCTGGAGGAGGATGGAGCAGCGTTGAATCTGTTTCTGCGGCATCTGGGGCTTCGGTTTGAGACGGGTTTTGTGATGCTGACAAGCGCCTCGTCAGAGCTTCGTCTGGATTCAGAACTGGTTGCCTTCGAGCGGCCTTTTTACAAGATACTGCCGGGATACTCACTGGTTACGCGCATATCCCGAGATGGGCTGTCGATTGCTTCCGTTCTGCCGCCCCTGCGTGTCGCGGCGGAGAGAACACAGTTGGCGTTTATTGGAGCTAGAGGAGCTTATGTTCAACCCGGATTTGCGATTGCCACAGACGATGTACTTAACCGGCAGAAGTGGTTGATTGATCCGATAGGATTTCTTCAACGTGCGCTTAAACAGGAGCGTTTTCCTATCCCGGATACATCAACGCTGATGGGGCGCCGAATTTATTTTTCGCACATTGATGGTGATGGTTGGAACAACATCTCTTATTCCTCCAAGTATCAGGGACAAAAGGCATTATCCGGCGAAGTGATGCTGCGAGAACTGATTGAGCCTTATCCTGATTTACCAGTCACTTATGGTCTGGTGACAGCGGATGTTGATAGGAGTGAGGGAGGCGATGATCGTGGCGTTGGTCTGGTCAGAGAGTTGTTCGCTCTTCCGCAGGTGGAAGTGGCCAGCCATACCCATTCGCATCCGTTTCATTGGGCTTTCTATCGGAATTATGACCGTGCAAAAGAGCTGGCGCTTATTCGTGAGAAGAATGTTGCGCAAGAGCCAGCTGCCGTAGGGCCTGTGAGCTGGCTTTCCAGACGTTTCTTTGGTGAGAGTGGCAAGGCTTCTTTCAAGAACTATCTGGCACAGAATGTGTCTATGCCTCGCTATTACATGCGCAAGCCGTTTTCGCTTGTGGGGGAGATCGGCGGGTCTCTTGCTCAGGCCGAAAGCTTTGCGCCGAAGGGCAAAAAGGCGAAGTTGTTCTTGTGGTCTGGTGACACGCAGCCGTTTGAGGAGGCACTCGCGCATACACGCAAGCTTGGTGTTTACAACATGAATGGCGGCGATACGCGGTTTGATCGCGACTGGCCTTCTCTGAGTTATGTGGCCCCATTATCCCGTCAAATTGGCGCAGAGCGGCAGATCTATGCTGTCTCCAGCAACGAGAACACATACACGAATGATTGGACGGGGCCGTTCTATGGATTTTCTCAGTTGCATCAGACAGTTGATAATACTGAAAGCCCGATCCGGTTGAGGCCCTACAATGTGTATTACCACACCTATTCTGCGGAACATGACGCATCGCTCAGAGCGGTTCGGAAGCATTTGGACCGTGCGCGTGATGGGGCTTATCTGCCCATTTTTGCCTCGCAGTATGCAGCGATTGCGAATAGCTTTTTTGGGGTGAAACTCTATCAGACTAGTGATCGCAGCTGGCTTGTTTTGAACCGGGGGCGTCTTCAGTCGTTTCGTTTTGATGATGCAAGACAATGGCAGATTGATTTAGCGAAGAGCAAAGGCGTTATTGGTTCTAAACACCACCAAAACTCGTTGTATGTCTCGTTGGATCCAGCTGTTCGCGTGCCCGAGATCGTGCTGAAATCATCGCAAAGTGACGATGATGAAAAGGTTGCCAGCATCACGGAAGCCCGATGGCAGGTTTATGATTTAGTGCGGCAGCCTTGTCGTATTGGTTTTCGTGCATTTGGGTTTGGGGCTGGGGAGTTCCAGTTTCGTGGACTGTCTTCGAGCCTTTATCGGGTGAAGGTGAGGAGAGAGAATGAGCTTGTCTTAAGTGATGACGTTCAGCCTTTGCCAGATGGATCTTTGCGTCTGGATTTAGCTGTATCCGGGATGGAGCCATTGGACATTTCATTGATATGTAATAACTGGGCTTCGACAGCACGCATGGCGGTGAAGGGGAGGCAGCCATGATCCGCTTCCTCAAGTATCTGTCGCTTTATCTGCTGTTTCTGGGGATCGGTTATGCGCTTGTTCCGGGGCAAACAGAGAAGATTGCCGTCCAGATTAAAGAGCAAAAGTATCATGAGGCTCGGAAGCATTTGCTGGCCTCATTTGAGGAAGACGACAGTAGCCCGGAGGAGTTTCTTCAGCTTGCTGAAATTGCAGAGCAATTGGGGTTTGTTGAGGAAATGCACCGCATGCACGAAGCGTATATTGAACGCTCTCCTGATGACCTTTGGGTGCTGCGCAAGATAGAGCTTTACCATCGATTGGCGGGTGACTTTCGGGGATATGTGGAGACCTTGAAGGCAATTGCGCGGTTGAGCGATGAGCCTGAGGATCGTGATAAGCTGCTCGCTACGTTGCAGTTTGAAGGGCTTTATGAGGAAGAGCTCTCAGAGCTTTCCTTCTTTGAAGCCAAAGGGGTGTTGAAGCCTCAACAGCTCGGTCGGTTGGGCATGTTGCACTTTCAGGGGGAGAGGATGGAAGAGGCTGCTGCGGCTCTTGCTAGGCATCACGAAAGTGCTTCTTTAGCACCTAAGCACTGGCCTGTACGTTTGGCATATTTTCATAGTCTGCTTGAAATTGGTGACTTTCTCAGAGCCGAAACTGTTGCTCTCAGTCTGCGAGAGACCAAGGAGCCTTGGGCAGATTTTGACTTCCGGAGCGAGTTTTTGCGATATGGCCGTGATGAATACATGCGGGAGGCAGAGGTGCCTGAGGGGCTAGCCACCATTTTGTCTTGTGTCATCAGACCCAAGGAGGGTGATCAAGACTGTCCATGACATCGTAATTTGAGAGGCTCTAGCTGATGCTTTTGAAGATGCACCAGCCTCAGTTGTTGGCGTCTCTAATGTTCTCAGCTACGCACTGCCGCGGATGACCAGTTCAGGTTCTACCACGACAGACATTTCCTTCTGGTCCGGGTCTGCAAGGCGGGCTTCCAGTGTGTTCATGAGGTTTTGGACAATCTCGTCGATTGGATTGGTTGCTGCGGTAAGGTCAAAGCAGGGCCAAGCTGCCATTGGCATGTTGTCCGACCCAACAACGGCGACATCTTCCGGAACGCGCAGGTTCAATATGGATTTTGCTGCATTCAAAACTCCAAGAGCAGCAGCATCCGAGACACAGTAGAAAGCGTCGGGTGGATTATCACTTTGCAGGAGGTTCAATGCTGCCTGCAGGCCGCTTTCGAAATCAAACCGGGTTTGTGAAATGCCGTGGGGTTGAAGGCCAGCCTCGCCCAGTGCTTCCAGATATCCTTCGCGGCGACCGGTGTCCGCTGTGATGCCTTCAATACCGCCGATGTACGCAATCTTTTTACACCCGCGTTTGATCAGATGCCGTGTGCCGAGTAAGCCGCCCCGTTTGTAGTTCAACCACACACAGTCTGCGCCTTTTACGGTTGGGCCCAGTCCTGTGTAGATCAGCGGCACGTGCATTTTCTTACTGTTCTCGATCACTTGCAGATCCACCGTACCAGCACGGACTATGGCGGCTGAGACTGGATACATCAGCGCTTTGCCCAGTGTTTCAGCAATATTTTCTTCTTCCTCAGAGCGAATTTGAAGAGCCCATTTTCCGCGTTTTTGCAGGGCGGTCGACAAGCGATTGAAGAAGTCTTTGTCGTACATGCCATCGGTGTTTCCAAAGACGACAGCTACCAGATCTGATTCTTGTTTGATGAGGGAACGTGCAAGTGCGTTGGGGCGATACCCCAACTCAGAAGCGACTTTTAAAATGTGATCGCGGGTCGCTTTGTTGAGGCGATTCTCTGCTGTGAACGCACGGGAAACGGCAGAGACAGAAACGCCTGCGGCACGTGCAACATCTTTACCTGTCAGTCTTTTCATCGCTTCTTACTATCTTGGATGATTGTCATTTTAACTTCAAAGAAGTCGCTTAAAAGACCTCTATTGCAATCGATTGCCAAAACTCATAGCATAATGCTTTGGTTGCTTAAAGGGGGGCAAGTTTCCGGAATGGTTGGCGTAGGAATCGAAATCGAAAAGCTTTGTGTTGGTTACGACAAGACCAGTGTTCTTCATGACATTGATCTTGAAATCAACTCTTCTGAGTTTGTTGCGCTGCTGGGTTCATCTGGCTGCGGAAAGACAACTCTTCTGAAAAGTCTCTCCGGTTTCATCAAACCCATGTCGGGGCAGATCCGCGTTAACGGGAATGATGTTGCACAGTTACCGCCTGAGCAACGCAACATGGCGATGGTGTTTCAAAGTTATGCGCTCTGGCCTCATATGACGGTTCGTCAGAACATGGGGTATGGCCTGAAGCTGCGTGGGATGTCCAAGGAGCAAATCAACCGGAAGGTTGATGAGCTGTTGACGCTGCTGGGACTTGCGGATTTTGGGGACCGCAAAGTGCCCAACCTTTCTGGTGGTCAGCGTCAACGTGTGGCGCTTGGCCGGGCACTGGCTGTCGATTCTCCGATCCTGTTGCTGGATGAGCCGCTTTCCAATCTTGATGCACGCATTCGCTTGTCCATGCGGCATGAGATCCGTTCTTTGCAACAGCGTATGGGTTTGACGGCAGTGCATGTGACCCACGACAGGGAAGAAGCGATGGTGATGGCCGATCGCATTGTTATTCTCAATGGAGGGCACGTTGCGCAGGTGGGCACACCGCTGGAAGTTTATGAGCAGCCAAAGTCCAATTTTGTTGCGACCTTTATGGGCGCTGAGAACGAAATTGCCCTCAATGTTGAGCGTGCAAATGGAACTTTGAGCATTGCAAGGCAGGAGGCCGTCAAGGCTGCCAGCTTAAGCGTTTCAAACGAGATTGGTGATGGAGGTGTGAACTGGCAGGCATCAGCTGCCGGATCTGTTCGGGGGCGTTTCCGCTCCAGTGCAGCACATTTGCGTGCCGATGAAGCCGTACCTGAGGGGCATTTGGCTCTGGCGGGTAGGGTGACACAACTCAGCTATCCGGGGGGGGTATTTCGTTACGAAATAGAAAGCGCCGGGCAGCTCTACATGATCGACGATCCTTGTCGATATGCAGTTGGCGATGTGGTGACGATCTGCGTGCCAGCTGGTGGGCTTCACCTTTATTCCGAGGCGGCCTGACACCTTTTTAAACGTGAATAGAACTTTTTTCTCAACGATCTTAACCCAGGAATTTTGAGTGATGACACTTAAGTCAGTTCTTACAGGTGCAATCTCAGGTGCTGTGATTGCTGTTGCTCTGCCTGCGTCGGCTGAAACCCAGCTGAACGTGATTACCGGCGGCTCCCAGAACATGGTTGAATATGTGACCGATTATCTGGGCCCGCTTTTTGAAGAAAAATACCCAGGCGTGAAAGTTCGCGTCACTGGGACCGGCCCGGGAGATGCTGGTTCTCAGAAAATTCTTGAAAAGCTGGAAGCACAGTCTGCTGCGGGTAAAGAGCAGTGGGACATCGACGTTATTGTTGCTGCGCAGAAGAAAACAGGTGAGATGAAGGAGAAAGGCCTTTTGGCTGATTTCCGCGACAACATCGAAACCGGCAAAATGGTGACGCGCGCGACGGCTGAAAATGCGCTTGGCGTTTATGTTGGCGGCTATGTGATGCCAATGTTCCATAGCCAGACGGCGATTGCTTACAACCCGGCTTTGGTGCCAAACCCACCTGAGTCTTATGACGAGCTGCGTGCATGGGTAGAGAAGTACCCAAAACAGTTCGGCTATAACGGCATCAAAAACGGTATGTCCGGCGTCGCGTTTGTGACTGGCTGGATGTACACCTACGCAGGTGACACAAAGACCCTGCAGAGCGGTCCATATGACCCGGCGAAGAAAGATACCTGGGCGCAGGCTTATGCTGATCTGAAAGCGTTCAACGAGAACGTGACTTTCACTCCGGGTAATGCTGGCACTCTGGACATGCTGAACCGTGGTGAGATCGTGATGGGTCCGGTTTGGGTCGACATGTTCTATTCCTGGCAGGGCGATGGCCGTATTCCACCAAACCTGAAGCTGAAACTGATTGCACCGGGTATGCCTGGTCAGCCTTACTACTACGCAACCCCAGCGAAGGCTGCGAACAAAGATCTGGCTGAAAAGTTCATCGAGTTGGCAACCAGCCCTGCTGTTCAGGCAGAAGGCATTGTGAACCGCTTCAACTGGTATCCAGGCATCGATGCAGACCACGTGAAAGCAGCTTTGGATGAAGAAGTCTGGTCCAAGTTGTTCACTGACGTCACACCTCTTGAACTGGCTCAGAAAGGTAAACCGTTCCCGATTGGTCCTTACTTTGACGACATCAAAGAAGGTTACGAGCGGCAGGTTTCTAACTAAGCATATCTGAAAGAAACCGGGAGGGGCATATGTCTCTCCCGGCAAGTTTGGTTTTGGTGAGAGGTGGTGTCCATGAGTGGACAAAGTATGTCAGTTGGGCCGGGTCGGATGGGGGCAATATTGCTTGTTGCGCCTGCACTGTTGATGATCGGCTTTTTGTTTGTTTATCCCTTTGGCTATTCTGTGGTTTCAGCCTTCACAGACAATGGCGAAGGCAGCTGGCATATCGCCAATTTTACCAAGGCTATTGAGTTCTATTCCAAAGATATTCTGTTCACGATTGTGATTGTCAGCCTGTCTACGGTGGTTATCGGCGTGCTGGCTGTTGCTATTGCGGGCTATCTGACGCTTGGCGAAAACCCGACGGCTGTCGCTGTTCTCAAGTGGCTTTATCGGTGGCCGTTGTTCATTCCGTTTATTGTGAGTGCGCAGTTGATGCGGACGTTTTTGGCAAAGAACGGGATGATGAACAACATCCTCACCAGCTCTGGCATTATCGAGCCACTTGCGGCGCAGAGTTATCTGGACTGGCGCGGGATTGTGATCACCTTTGTCTGGAAGCAGACACCGTTTGTGGCTCTGCTTGTTGCGGGTGCTATGGCTTCCATTGACCGCACCACGATTGACGCTGGCCGGATTTTTGGGGCTTCCCGCCTGCGTATTCTGATTGAGCTTGTGGTGCCGCAGATTGCGACGACCCTGATGGTTGGGTTGATCCTGTCTTATGTGGTGATGCTGTCTGTTCTTTCTGTGCCGCTCATGATCAACGCGCAGTCACCGACCATGCTGACTGTTGATATGGCGTGGCGGATCAACTCCTACGGCGACTATGGCGTCGCTAATGCGCTGGGCATCATGTCCTATCTGTTTACCGGGGTGGTTGCGTGGTTCTATCTGCGTCAGAGCCTGAAAGATAAGGGAGCATAAGATGGTGCAAGCTGCTCTTTCTTCCACTTGGGTGCGCACAATTACCCGCGTTCTCACCATGAGCCTGCTGGCTTTTGCGATCTTTGGCCCGATCACCAACATGCTTTTGTGGGCTGTCGCGGAAGTTTGGTACTTTCCTTACAAGCTGCCTCTGGAATACGGCTTTTCCTTCTGGGAACGTGTTTTCCGCCCTGAAGGCAATGCTACCGAGGCCCTGTTTTCCAGCATCTGGATTGCGTTGCTGACTGTGGTGGTCAGTCTGGCGATTGCCATCCCAGCTGGATATGCTCTGGCGCGTGGGAAAATGCCGTTCCGCTATCTCATCATGCTGCTGTTTCTCCTGCCGCAGGCCTTTCCGGCGGTTGCTGTGCATATGAATGTTGCGCGCATTTTTTATGGATTGGATCTCACCGGTTCCATTGCAGGTGTTGTGCTGGTTCACGCTAGTCAAGGGCTCGTGTTTGCCGTATGGATTGCAACTGCTGCTTTTGCTGCTGTAGATGCGGAGCTGGAAGCTGCTGCGCGTAACATGGGGGCAGGGCGCTGGCGCACGTTTACTGATGTGACATTGCCACTGGCTTTGCCGGGCGTTATGGCAAGCGCGATCTTTGTGTTCCTTATATCCATGGACGAGTTTACCGGAACCTACTTTGTTGGTGCGCCAGATGTCGTGACGCTGCCGATGTTGCTGTTTACCTCCAGCATGGAAGGCAACTACCAAATCGCGTCCATCTCCTCCCTGATCCTGCTGGTGCCATCCGTCGGCTTCATGCTGTTTATTGAGCGTTTCCTGAAAGCAGATGTGTTGGCGAAGGTGGGGAACTGAGGTTGCTTGAGAGACTAGATTGAGAGTGTCAATTGGGATTTGATCATTTGTTGTTTTGATCTCAATCTTGAATGCTTATGCAAGCAGGCAGGGTAACTCTATAGGACGTCGTAAGACGAAGTGCCTCAGGTGGAGGTTGGGCTTAATTGTTGGGTATGGCTTCGTTGTTCCTTGCGCTCTACCTTTTGGGGAGTTTGATGGGCTGCCTTGAGGAGAGAACTGCAGATGCGTTTGCGCCTGGTGCTTGGGGATCAGTTGAGTTTGTCTCTTTCCAGCCTGCGCGATGCCAAGCCGGGCGAAGATGTCATTGTGATGGCGGAGGTGCGCGAGGAAGCGAGTTATGTTCGTCATCACAAGAAGAAGATTGCGTTTCTGTTTTCGGCAATGCGTCATTTTGCCGAGGAGTTGAGGTCTCGGGGGCATCGGGTTGTTTATGTAAATTATGATTGCGCTGAAAATACTGGTCGTTTGTTTGGGGAAGTTCTTCGATTAATCAAGAACGAGACTGTTTCTGAAGTCATTGTGACAAAGCCCGGTGAATATCGCCTGTTGGATGAGATGGAGAGCTGGCAGGAGCGGTTGGGTGTGCCGGTAGAGCTGCGTGACGATGACCGCTTTCTCTGCTCTGCTGAAGGTTTTCAAAAGTGGGCGTCCGGGCGCAAGAGCTTACGGCTGGAGTACTTTTATCGAGAGATGCGACGTGATCATGCCATCTTGATGGAGGGTGACAAACCTCTGGGCGGACAGTGGAATTATGATCATGACAACCGCAAGAGCGCACCAAAGGAGTTGGATGTTCCAGCTCCTTTTTCTGTAGAGCCAGACGAAATCACAGAGGAAGTTCTGGCGCTTGTTGCGGAGCAGTTTCCCGAGCATTTTGGTGACTTGCAGCCGTTTTCTCTTGCTGTGACCCGTGAGGATGCGCTTAAGGCGCTGGATCAGTTTGTTGCTGAGCGTCTCGGCAGGTTTGGTGATTATCAGGATGCTATGGTTCAGGGCGAACCCTGGATGTTTCATAGTCACATCAGCTTCTACCTCAATTGCGGATTATTGCTTCCTCTCGAATGTGTTCGTGCGGCGGAGCGGGCGTATTTTGACGGGACTGCACCGTTGAACTCTGTTGAGGGTTTCATTCGCCAGATTGTGGGGTGGCGAGAGTTCATTCGTGGGATCTATTGGCTTTCCATGCCTGACTACGCAGGACTAAATTATTTTGAGGCCTCTCGAAATCTGCCTGAGTTTTACTGGACCGGTGAGACGCAGATGAATTGTCTTCACCAGTGTATTGTGGAGACAAAAGCGAATGCTTACGCGCATCACATTCAGCGGCTCATGGTGATCGGGAATTTCTCGTTGCTTGCCGGGCTTGCTCCCAAACAAATGAGTGAGTGGTATCTCGCAGTTTATGCAGATGCTTATGAGTGGGTGGAGTTGCCCAATGTGAATGGAATGATCCTGTTTGCGGATGGTGGGCTGTTCGCTTCAAAGCCATATGCAGCCAGTGGTGCTTACATCAACAGAATGTCGAACTACTGTGAGCATTGCTCTTATTCCCATGCAACGAAGACGGGTGAGAAAGCCTGTCCCTTCAACTACCTTTATTGGAATTTTCTGGATCAGAATGAAGAGAAGCTCCGGGGCAATCCCAGAATCTCGATGATCTACCGCAGCTGGGACAAGATGAGTGACAGCAAGAAGAACGAGATCAGAAGTGATAGCCGCCGTTTTCTTGGGCTGTTGGATGGGACGCAAGCGTGATCTGAAAGTTACCTCGCTGCGTAAGAGCAAACAGAGAGGGCGTTATGGCAGAACATGAGAAGCTTGTTTGGATTATTGGAGCGAGTTCCGGCATCGGAGCAAACCTTGCCCAGTTGTATGCGCGTTCTGGATGGCAGGTGATTGTCAGTGCGCGAAATGAGCAGAAGCTTCAGGCTGTTGCTCAGGATGCCAGCAATGTTGACGTGATGCCGCTTGATGTGACCGATGCAGTGCAAGTCGCTGAGGCCTTGGAGCGTTTTCAGCAGACTGACAAACTGCCTGACCTTACGGTGTATTGCTCAGGCGTGTACTTTCCCGGCGGCATAGATGTGTTGAGTGAAGAGCACTCTGTGGCTTCCATGGATACGAATTACTTTGGTGCTGTGCGTGTGATTGCGGGGCTCTTTCCGTTGCTGAAACAGCAAGGTGCAGGGCATATCGCGATCGTCAGTTCATTAAGCGGGTATTGCGGTCTTCCCAACGCTGCTTGTTATGGGCCAACCAAAGCGGCGCTGATCAACCTTTGTGAAAGTTTGAAACCTGACTTTGACAAGGCTGGGATTGACCTGTCGCTTGTGAATCCGGGCTTCGTAAAGACCCCTATGACTGACAAGAACACCTTTGAGATGCCGTTTCTTTTGGAACCAGAGCAGGCTGCCAAGGATATCTATAGGGGGCTTAAGAAGCGCAAGTTTGAGATTTACTTTCCATTTCGCCTTGCCGCTATCATGAAGATCCTGCGCTTGTTGCCATACTCTCTCTACTTTCCGGTTACGAGAAGGATGAGTAAACGATGACTGAGAGAGCTGATCTGGAGGCTACTGCAAGGCAGTATGCGCTTTTCTTTGAAGAGGTTACGCCGGACCGTATCGAAGACGTTCATGAACTCATTAGTGATGATGTGCACTTCATTGATCCGTTTAATGATGTGAAAGGGCGTGCCAACTTCGAAAAGGTCTTTCACAAAATGTATGAGGATGTTCAGGAACCGCGGTTCAAGATACTCGATCTGGCCTGGTCTGGTGATCTGTGTTTCATGCGTTGGGATTTTACCTGCAAGCAAAAACTGCTTGGCAACTGGGGCGTGCGGGGGGTGACAGAGGTGCACTTTGACAAGGATGCCAAAGTTTGTGCGCACTATGATTATTGGGATGCTTCACGCCATTTCTATCGCAAGCTGCCGGTTATTGGTGCGATGATCAGATGGATTGCTTCGCGTGCTGCGATCTAAAGGATTGGTTGGGCCTGTCTGGCCCAACTTTAACTTCGTCAAATTGGTTTTCTGATCTGAAACAGGCCAACATTGATGGTTCCCTCAGCAAAGCCAGCCTCACAATATGCCAGATAGTAATGCCACATCCGCTTGAAGCGGTTGTCGTAGCCCAGCTTGGCGATTTCTGGCCAGCTCTGGAAGAACGACTTTCTCCAACGTATGAGTGTCTGCTCGTAGTCTGCACCAAAGAACTCACGTGTCACGAGTTGCAGTTTTTGCTGCTCAATCTGCCTTGCAAGTTCCTTAGCTGAGGGAAGCAAACCTCCCGGGAAGATGTAGCGCTGAATGAAATCAACGTTCCTGCGGTAACTATGGAACTTTTCGTCAGAGATGAGAATTGCCTGAATGACAGCAGTGCCACCCGGTTTCAGGCGAGACTTCAGCTTTTCAAAATAACCGGCCCAGTTCTCTTCACCCACTGCTTCGATCATCTCGATGGAGACAATGGCGTCGTACTGGCCTTGCGTTTCGCGATAGTCGCGCAGTTCGAAGGATGCACTTCCGTCAGTTTCTTGGGATTGAAGGCGGAATTGGGCAAATCTGAGCTGCTCTTTCGAGAGCGTGATGCCGTGCACATCACGTCCGGCAGTGCAGGCATGTTCAGCAAAGCCACCCCAACCGCAGCCAATCTCCAGAATTTGTTGGTCTGGTTGTGTATCGGTCATCTGCAAGACACGATCGTACTTTCTACGCTGGGCATCTTCGAGTGTTTCGTGCTGTTTTAGCTTGTAAGCAGATGAGTAGGTCATCGTCTCATCGAGCCAGTGGCTGTAAAAGTCATTTCCAAGATCGTAGTGGAACGCGATGTTGCGCTTGCTACCGTTTAATGTGTTTGCATTTGCCAAATGGCGCAGGCGGGCGAAAGCGCGTGAGAGGATGCCGCGTTTTGTGACGGACTGCATGATGTGTTTATTGGCCACCAGCAAATCGAACAGAGACCTCAGGTCGCTACATTGCCAGTCTTCTTCCAGATACCCTTCGGCCAGTGCGAGAGAGTTACCGGAAAGAAGACGCCATAAAAGGCGAGTGCTTAAAATCTTGACGGTTACGACCGGGCCTTTCCCAGAGGGGGTGCCATAGGAAAGCATTTGATCATTGGGAAGAATGACCCACAAATGACCTTCGGAGAGACGGCGGAGCATACGGTCCAGCAATGTCTTCCAGAGTTTTGAGGAGAGGTTAAGCTCCGTCATTTTTGTGTCGGTCAACGGACTGAGGGAGGAGTGATCTCTGAGTGTCATGGGTGTCTCCCTGAGTTTATTTTGGTCTTTTTGAGTGCTGGAGTTTGCTTGTGCATACTCGTTACGATGGATGCTGGCGGTGATGGTCGCTTGTGAAAGCGAGCGCCTTTGATCCAGAGTTTGAGGGCTTCGAAATGAATGAGCCCCAGGATTTTTGCCGAATTCTGGAAGTACCGAAGGCCGATCTTGAGGAGGCGCGTTGTTGTCGCCGCCTTTTGTTTTCCCTGAAAACTGGCGGTCAATATAGGAGCGTTGCCCTGTGTCAGCCGAATGATGAGTGAAACATGGTCTGTTGGCGGGCGCGCCACAAAATGATAATGGCCGGAGACTTCCAGAAACGGTGATACATGGAAGTTCTTTGGGCAGGAGTGTCGGTAGGCCTGTTGAATGCCTTGATGTTCAGATGGCGTTATTTCAACGGCGTAATGGTGCATGTCGCCAAAGGTGTTCCGAACCTGATAGAGAATGGCTTCCAATCTGTTTTTCGAATAGCAGTAGAACACACTGATTGGATTGAAGGCTCTTCCTAAAAATCTAGGGTATGCGAGTAGGCGTATCTGTTCGGGAATGGCAGTGATGTGCGCTTGTTTCAACACATCCTCTACATAACCGCGCAGGGATGCATGACCTTCTTCCATGTGGTCTGATGGATGGAAGCTGAATAGGTTGAACCGGTCGACGGACAGCAAGCGCGATATTTGGTTCACGTCCTGCAATCGGTCAATGTCGATTGAAAAGGAAACGGCTTTATAGCTGAGCTTGTGTTTGATCTGATCATGACGGCAGTGCACTACATCGCCCAGGTAGATCCTGAGCGGTGCATTGGTGGAATCCTGCTGTCGTCCTGTCAGGATCATTCCGCAGCCTCCTGATAGCTTCCGTAGGGCCAGTCTTCAGGCAGGCCAATGCGTCCGTTGGGATTATCGCATGTCCATGGGCGTTGGACGTTACCGAGCGCCTCAGCAACGGCCAGGCCAGACTGCAACCCATCCTCATGGAAGCCATAGCCCAGGTAAGCGCCGCAGAACCAAGTGCGCCGTTCCCCCTGAATTTGCCAAAGTTGCCTTTGAGCGGACAGTGCAGTTTGATCGAATACCGGGTGGGAGTATTGGAAGGTGCGCAGTACGGAGCCTTCAGCTGGTTGATGGCTCGGGTTGAGGGTGACAAACACATCCTCAGAGGTGCTCAGTCTTTGAAGGGCATTCATCCAGTACGTCACGCACAGAGCGTTGTTTCCCATCTGATTGCCGATGAAGTTCCATGCGGACCAGGTTGTTTTGCGTTTCGGCATGAGGGAAATGTCGCGATGTAGAATGGCGATGTTTCGCTGATACCGGATTGATCCGAGGATCTGACGTTCTGCCCGAGAGGCATTGCCTTCCGCATTGAGCAGGGCAAGTGCTTGATCTGAGTGACACGCAAACACGATATGATCGTAGGAGGATGCGTGACCGCTTCTTGAGTAAACCGTGATCGATCCGGGTTTGCGCTGGATATCTGAAATGCCGGCATTCAAAATGACTTTGCCGGAAATCTCTGAGGCCAGTTTCTGAACATAGTTGCAAGACCCACCTGAAACGGTGCGCCATTGCGGTCTGTCGCGTACTTGCAAAAGGCCATGATTGTTGCAAAAGCCGATGAACGTGCGGAATGGAAACTGCAGCAATTGCTGTGGAGGCATAGACCAAATGGCAGCGCCCATGGGAAGCAGATGCTCATTGATGAAGTTGGCTGAATAGTTGTTTTGAGTGAGATAACTGCCCAGTGTTGCTGACTGGAGTTTTGGATCTTCGGCGTCCTGAGGTGCATCCTTATAAAAGCGGAGCGTTTCCGATACCATGCGCAGGAAGTTGGGGCGGAAGAGGTTAGATTTTTGAGCGAACAGGCCTTTCAAACCTGAGCCAGAATATTCGCGGGCGCCTTGATCGAGCGAAACTGCGAAGGACATTTCGGTTGGGTCTGTCTGGATATCCAGATGATTGAAGAGTGCAGTCAGATTGGGATAGGTTCTTTCGTTATAGACGATGAAACCGGTGTCTACAGCGACGTCTTTATCAGCGACTTTTACGTGCTGCGTGTTGGCGTGGCCGCCGAGACGATCATCTTTCTCGTAGATATCTACATCATGACTTTTAGAGAGAAGCCAGGCTGCGGAAAGACCGGAAATTCCACTCCCAATAACTGCAATTTTCATAGCTCACATCCAATCCAAAGTTTCTCTTTTTAGGAGCGTTGATTGGAAATGGATCACCTTAGGCAGGAAAAAGTGATCCAATTGACAAACTGTTTGGTAAAAAGACTATGTGACACAACCCGGCGGTTTGCAGAGCGATGGTTACGATGCAGCTTCAAAATAATGATGGCGAGAGCGAGAACAGCCTGACCTCCGCAGATTTGAGCGCCTTGCTCCAGTCTCTTGGGCAAGAGCGGTCTCGTCAAATTTTTCGCCAGCTCTTTGAGTTCTTTGCTCCTCGGCTCAAGACTTACTTTCTTAAAGGTGGAGCAACCTCTGAGCTGTCAGAGGAACTGGTTCAGGAAACTTTCGTGATCGTGTGGCGAAAGGCTGAGATGTTTGATAGTCGTAAGGCTTCAGCGTCGACCTGGATTTACACGATCGCTCGTAACCTCCGGATTGATCGTTTTCGTAAAGAGCGGCGGTATCTTTATAAAGATGATCAGTTTTTTGCCAATGCGCTGGTTGGAGAAGAGACGCAGTTTGATGACCATCACCAATCACAACTCAGCGAACGGGTGAAGAAAATTCTTCCCCTGTTGCCAGCAGAGCAATCAACCATCATCAAACTGGCGTTTTATGAAGATGCTAGTCATTCAAAAATCGCCCAATACCTGGAACTGCCGCTTGGGACCGTTAAATCCCGGATGAGATTGGCACTTGGGCGTTTACGGAAACTTTTGGAAGGGGTGGACCTATGACCAACCATCACCTCAGCGATGAAATCGTATGGGCCTATGCAACCGGGTCTTTGCCTGCAGGACATGCCTTGCTCGTCTCCTGTCATCTGGAGCTTTGCCAAGGATGTAAGGCTCGCTTAGCTGAAGCGGAAGCCCTTGCAGGCGCGATGCTTCAAACTACTGAGCAGCAAAAGCCTTCTGACGACATGTTCGACCTTCTGATGGCTCGGGTTGAGAACGAGCCAACGCTTTCGGCGGGTGCCTATCTGGCTGAACCCAAGCCTGAGAAAGGCGTGCCATCGGCGCTGTGGGATGTGCTGGGGCATGGATACAGCGGTATCAAATGGAAGATGGTTGGTCCGGGGATCCGGCAGTTCATTTTGCCGATTAAATCGAGCGAAGGTGAAAGCGCACGTTTGTTGAAACTGTCTCCGGGGTTTGTCACACCTGAGCATTCGCACCACGGGTCAGAAATGACACTGGTGCTGCAAGGGTCGTTCAGTGATGAGACCGGACGCTATAAGATCGGCGATGTTCAGGAAGCAGACGAGCATGTGCATCACCAGCCCATTGCAGATACAGAAGAAGACTGCATCTGCCTTGCAGTGACCGACGCACCACTCGACTTCAAAGGCTTCTTTCCCAAGCTTCTGCAGCCATTTATTAGGATGTAATAGTATGCGTATGGGACACAATTGACGATTTACTTTATGCGCAAGCCCCTTGGAGTCTTGTCATCTAAAGTTTAATTTTAAGAGAGATGGTCCAGACAGAGAGAAGTATCCCTCTGACAGGAGGGTAATGTTGCCAGTTTCGGCCAGCATTACTCTTCTCTGCAATTTGCAGTTATGTCTAGATGACTTGGTCTTAACCATCACTACGATTGGGGTAATGAGTACTCTCCCAAATCTCTTCTTCAATAGGGATGTTCGAGGATATATCTCTGACTTTTTTGGGGGTAGATTTGAGAGAGCAATTTTGTTTCATAATCACGACAAGAGGAGTGAGAATGTGGGCAGACCCCTTTATTTGTCGTATTGCTGCAGAGAGCATGATCAATAGTATCCAGTGCAAGATATGCGAGTACTCGACCTAGTATTTTTCACACTATTATTATTTGAATTTCATGAGTAGTTATCCGTTTAAGATTAGTGGAAACATTATCCCTTATTTGGATTGATTTATTAGGGGGACGCAGGTCCAACATAGTCACAGGTGGCGTCACGCCCGGCCAAAATCAAAATTGGTAGCGTAGTTTTGCTGTGAGAGCCTTCAATAACTGAGGGAACTATCATTTCGTTGTGCTCTTAAGTGTCGGGGGTGTAAGAAAATGGATGCTGGACGTTATCATCTGAACTTTGCAAGCTTACCACTTGATTTCGACCACGTCTTTTTGCTGCGTACATGCGAGCATCAGCTAACTTGAATAAATTGTCCAGATTGCCGTTTGCTTCTTCAACGATTGCGACACCAATTGAAACAGTTAAGCGAATTGTATTGCCATCTCGGCGTAATGGATTACTCTCGATTCGATTGCGAATTCTTTCGGCAATTTCTGTTGATACAGTATTAGATGTGTCACTGAGTAATATTGTAAATTCTTCCCCGCCATAACGGCAGACAATATCATCCCCTCTTACAGTAGTGCGAATGATTGTTGCTATATGATTTAGGGCTTGATCACCTAATTGATGGCCAAACGTATCATTAATTCTTTTAAAATAATCAATATCTATCAGGATGAGCGATAAATTTCGCTTTTTTTTCGCAGGTAATTCTTCAAGTTGTTTGAGGTGGCCACTGAAGTACTTCCTGTTGTAAGTAAGTGTAAGTGGATCCATAGTTGATGCTCGATGCATTTTTCTCAGTACATCGAGCTCTACATTGGAAAAAAGAGAGTATCGCAATATTATCTTTGGTCCGATGCGAATTACATCATTGGGAGATATCCAGCATCTTTTGATCTTGTTCCCATTTACAAACACGCCATTACGCGATTTCAGATCAATCGCTTGAACGCCTTCTGGCGTTGTTTCCAAAAGCAGATGCTGACGGCTAACACTCGCGTCTCTAACCATTATTTGGCAGTCTGGCGAACGACCAATTTGAACCCTTGGAGCAGTCAGAAGATGAACTTGCCCAGTTTCGTTACCACTAACAAACATAATGCCAGGCTGGGAGTTGTCGTTCTGACCTGAATGACTTGCTAGATCAATAGGGAGTTGTAGGTGATCAAATTGAACTGTCTCATCTGATCCTTGTCCCAAATCACTTGCCTGATCTACTGAATTCTCGGTCTTTCCAATTTTCAAATCATCACAGTTCATTTGGAGCCCCGGCCATCTCTTATTTTCCGAAGCGATCAGACTATTGTGCCGTCACGGTATTCGGATTTATCAGTTAGCACGCATTTTCTGCTTTGATCGTTAACACTCTCGAGTTAGCCAAAACCCCTAACATTGGATTATGGGGCATTAGTGCTCGTTAGTGTTGTGTGATGAGCGCGGAAATTGCTTTAAAATATATTACACTAAACTATCATTGTAAATGTATGCACGAGTGATAATAAAAACTACGTAAATATATTTGATTCTTAATTGAGGGTAAGAAATTATGTCTACAGATAACAGTGAGAAAGTTGAATATGATCAGGATGTACTGATTGTCTGGAAAGATGAAGTATATCGGATCTCTGAGGCTGAGTGGAAAGACAAAACTCCTGAGCCAATTTCTGAGCACATGAGAGTGGAAGAGCTGGTGAAGTTTGGTGCAGCAGTTGCTTCAATTCCAAACTACGAGGAGAAAGGTTCTGAAGAGAAAATTTCACCGAGCAGTGTTGGAGGGACATGCTTTCTCCTGAATATCGATGTGATTAAAGGCGGTTATTAATAGATATGGCTCCGCATAAAGCGGCGGAGGCGTGTTTTCGGGGTGGTGAAGAGCTACAACGAAGTCATGCCTCTGAAACATCGTTAGTGGAGAAAACACACCGTAGAGGCACGCATCGGCTCGTTTCACCTGTCCAGACGATTGAGCGGATTGAGCCCTATTTGCAGTCTTTTGGGATTACCCGTGTCGCGAATATCACCGGCCTTGATAAGATCGGCTTGCCTGTGGTTGCTGTCTACCGACCTAATGCGCGGTCGCTGGCCGTATCTCAAGGCAAAGGCTTAGACCTGGCGGCAGCCAAAGCTTCCGGCATAATGGAGGCGATTGAAGGCTATCACGCAGAACATGTAAAGCTCCCACTTCGTCTGGCAAGTTTCTCTGAGATCTCTCAGGACGGGGCTGTGCTTGATGTTGGACGCCTACCGCACAATAGCGCTCGATCATTGGATCTGAACCGGCAGATTCTATGGTGTGAGGGGCGTGATCTGGTGTCTGATTGTTCGGTTTGGGTGCCCTATGAGATGGTGCACACCAACTTTACGCTGCCACTGTCCGGCAGCAGCGGCCACTTTCAGATGAGTTCTAACGGACTTTCCAGTGGCAACTGCTGGCAGGAAGCGGTTAGTCATGGGATTTGTGAGCTGGTGGAACGCGATGCGCTCGCACTTTGGTCTGCTCGAGGGGCGACAGCGGATCCGAAGGGTGCTCTGGATTTATCTAGTGTTGATGATCCGGATTGTCTTGAGGTGATTAAGATGCTGCGCGATGCAGGACAGGCTGTCGGTGTTTGGTCGATTACGACCGATATCGGGCTACCAACTTTTGCTTGTACGATCGCCGATTTCGTTCCCAACCATCTTGGACAATATTATGCAAGCGATGGCAGTGGATGCCACTCAGTGCGTGAGATAGCCCTTTTGAGAGCTTTGACGGAAGCTGCCCAAACTCGACTAACATTTATTGCTGGAGCTAGGGATGATGCTCACCGCGACTTTTTTGAGGTTTCCAGAAATCGCGATCGCGTGGAGACTATAAGGAAAAGAATAGGTAAGTGCGCTGAGCTTCAAGGCCTTTCGTTCAAGGACGTGCCGAGTTTTGACGGGGAAAGCTTTGAGGAGGACATCACTCATCAAATTGCACAATTGCGGGCGGTAGGAGTTGAGCAGGTCGCACTGGTGAACCTAGGAGGGCATGTTGACGGCATTGAGGTCGTGCGTGTTGTCATTCCTGGTCTTGAAGGTTTACATGATGCTCCGGGCTATGTCCCTGGCAAGCGATTGAAGTCGCATAGTCTTGATTTAGCTGGCGGTACATAAAGCTATGTCTGTTTTTGTTTTTCTTGGCCCAAGCCTTGCTCTATCTGATGCCCAGGCCGTCTTGGATGCGACTTATCTTCCGCCTATTTCGCAAGGTGATGTTTATCGTGCTGTTGAAGATGGTGCCCGTATGATCGGAATAATCGACGGGTATTTCGAGCAAGTTCCTTCTGTTTGGCACAAGGAAATCCTATGGGCTATGTCGCGAGGCGTTCATGTTTATGGGGCTGCGAGTATGGGCGCATTGCGAGCTGCTGAGTTAGCTACCTTTGGGATGACTGGCGTCGGCAAGGTGTTTCAGGCCTATCATGAGGGGCGGCTTGAAGATGATGATGAGGTTGCCATTGCTCATGGGCCGGCAGAGTTGGGGTATCCAAAACTGTCTGAGGCTATGGTCAACATCCGTGCAACGCTGGATCGGGCGGAGAGCCAGCATGTCATTTGCAAAGAGCTTCGAGAGTTCTGTGAGGCAACCGCAAAATCCTCTCACTTTCCTGAGCGTTCTTACAAACGTCTGTTGTCCTCTATAGAAGGCCAGGCAGATTGCGATGAAATCGAGACATTTCGAGGCTGGCTTTTAGCTGAGCAGGTGGATGTTAAGCGTGATGATGCCTTGGAGATGCTCAAAACCATGGCTTCGCAGCAAGCGGGGGCTTTAGAGCCAAAGAAGGTGTCGTTTGCTTTTGCGCATACGGACACATGGGAAAAGTTAATCCGGCAGATCGCCCCTTCAGAAGACCCAGTGAATATTGATGATCTGCTGGATGAGTTGCGTCTTGATCCAAAGCTGTATGCTCAGATTGTCGATGGTGCGATTGCACGAGCTCTTTCGCTGAAGGAAGCGGATCGAGTTGCTTTACAGGAGCAGCCAGAGAAATTTCAGCTAAAGCTCCACTCCTTCTTTGTGAGGCGTAATCTTGTTGAGGGATCGGAAATTCAGGACTGGCTGCATGAGCAGGAACTCAGCTCTGAAGACCTGATTTCTTTGATTAAGCGTGAGCAACGTATCGAAACCATCAGAGATGGTTTGGATGCTGATATTCGCAAAGCACTTCCAGATGTGCTGCGCGCTGCCGGGAAATATGGCTCTCTTGTCCAGAAGGTTGAAAGCAAGAAGACGTTGGTCCCATCTGACGTTCTGGAAGGTTTTTTTCTAAACGACGACAACCCCACTGAGGAACAGCTCTTAAGCTGGCACTTTACCGAGCGATTGAAGACTCCCGTTCCTGTTCATATAGATAGTCACATCGCTGGATTGGGCCTGAAGAGCCGAAAGGCGTTTCTCCAGACCCTTGTCATGGACTATTTGCATGAGACTGCGTTGTCTACAGCGCATCAAGTCGTTGTGAGTGAGGCTACCAGCTGAGCTAGATAGTCATTGAGTGGTCGTGGGCGGAAGCCCAATGTTTTTTCAGCTTCTTCATTGTCAACGATACAGCCGCCCTCAACACACACACTCATCAAACCGGAAAATGTTTGCATCATTGGGTCGCCAGATGAGGACATTGCTTCCAGCTGTGTTTTTGGCATGTCTTCGCGCTGCAATGGTCTGCCAGCGAGCTGTTCGCAGCGTAAGATGATCTCTTCCTGACTGAGCGCTTCGGCACCGCCGATTTTCAAGGTGCGGTTCCGAGCCTCAGGTGTTTCCAAAGTGGCTCTGACGGCCACACACACATCATCTATCGAGATCCAGGAAATTGCGCCTTTACCGCCGCCAAAAGTAAGTATTGCATTTGTTTCAGGATTGATACCGGTTGGCGCTGCCAGCCAGGACTCCTGAAAATGAGGCGCTTGCAAGATGGTATAATCCATCTCACCACTTCGCAGGGCATCTTCGACCGCCCGTTTTGCAGTCTGGAGCGGGAATGTTCGACCAAACTGGGGGAATGATAGGTATACAAAATGCTTTACATCGTTCTCTTTCGCGAGCGTGACCAAATCCAACTGTCCTTTCAGGTCAACGCTCTCAAAGCTGTCACCTTCAACGGGCCTTGAAACAGATGTCGCTGTAGAGACAACTGCATTCACGCCTTGGCAGGCAGTTTGAATTGTTGTGGGGTCTTTAAGGTCTGCGTGAACAACTTCAGCACCAAGATTTTTAAGCTTTTCGACGCTCTCTTGGCTGCTGCTACTTCGCACTATTGCTCTTACCTGGTGCCCTTTGGCTCGTAGTTCTTTACAGACTTTAGAGCCGAGCACACCGGTTGCTCCAACAACAAGGATCATTTTATTTCCCTCAAAATGATTACGTGATTCTAACTATGTATATTACAAGAATCCTCTGGTTTCGGCTTGAAGCAATGCTTCTTTTGCGCAGCTCATTACTTTGCGATAATCCTTTGTGGAGAAGCTCGTGATTATGCCCTCCAACGGAAAGTCTACCTGATCGGGGAGTCTCAGCTGAACTTCATGTCTTAAAGTTTGCGCGCAGTTGTTCAGCGCTTCTAGGTCGCCTGCTTCAGAAGCGATCTTCAGATCAGTTAGTATGGCTGTCCATTTCATTGCATATTCAAAGGGGAGGGCCGACCAAACCTTTATTGCTTTTTGGGTTTCTGTTTTTGCTGAAGCAACGTTTCCTTGCTTGAGCATCACCCATCCCAATGATGCATGCGCGACACCAACGTAATCCATCATCTGAGCTTTTTTTGCTGCCTCCAGTAGCTCCAGCGCTGCAATCTCGGTTGCAGTTAGGTCTCCCAGTCTTCTTAATAGTATGACATGGTAGCAAAGCGTGCGAACTTGGCCGCTGGTATCGCCGATTTGCTTTGTCATCTCCAGAGCCTTCAGTAGAGCTGACTTCGCCTCTTCAAGCCTTCCGGCAAATAATAGAAGAAATCCAAGCTCAAATTGTGCGACGGAAATCTCTATGTGCCTTCCTGTTTCAATGGCCGATCTCAACAGCTGTTGCCCTAACTCAACTGTTGCTTCGTTGACTCTGTAGCGATCGCGGCGCAGATTTCTGTATATAAGCGAAAGGTACAGTTTGTAGTGATGGTCGGGGTTGCCGCTGTGCTCGATTAAAGTTTGTGTCTCAGAAAATTCTTGGTCCATTTTGTGATAATTTGCGGCCCAGTAATGTGTCCACAAGCGAGCAACCTTGATTTCTATGTATTCCTCACGTGTTGCAGTCAGCGTGCGCTTATCTGTTATCAAGACGCGCGCGGCTTCATCCAGAGCTGTCAGCGCCTCTTCATGCCTATGTTCCGCTTCATAGGTTTTGGCCCTCAGTCTGTACAGGCGGGCCTGCGTGATCAGGTTGGTTGGCTTTTGGTCCAGAGCGCTTTTCAATGCACTACGGGCGAGGTCATGGTTTCGTTTGAGCGAATACAGGCCTGCCAGAGTTTCGTTAACTGATATGCTTTCCCTAGACCAGTCCTCTTTGCGTTCTGGTTCAAGGGTGCGGGCCTTCTGGATTTCCGACAGGGCGGTTTGATAGAGTTTGATAGCTTCATCATTTGCGTGGTGGCGATGAGTGTGATCTGCTGCAAGTTGCAAATGTCGGGCTGCTCGACCGGGAACGCCTGCACAGGCCCAATGATATCCTAGGCGCGCGTCGATATTATCGGATCCTTTTTCACTCGCACTTACTTTGTCCAGTTCAGTCGCTATTCTCTCATGCAGTTCGCGGCGACGGTGAGCGGAAAGTTGGGCTTCTGCTACCTCCCGGATTTTATCGTGAAGGAAGCGGAAGCCATCTTTTTCGTCGGCTTCTAAGATTTGGCGTTCAACCAACTCGTCAATCACATGGCCGATCGTCTCTTCGTTCAGCTTTTTAACAGAGGCGATGAGGTCTATTTCGAACTGACGGCCAATGAGTGCGGCGCAGTCAACTGAACGGCGTGCGTCTGGGTTAAGCTGGCCAATGCGGAGGGTGATCAACTCACTCAATGAACTCGGCAGTGGGAGTTTTTCAAAGCGGGTTGTATCGGATAGTGCTTTGTGCGCGAAGGCCCACTTGCCAGATTGGTCCCGCCGGAGCACCTGTTCTGCCACTGCTGTACGAAGATACTCAGCAATGAAGAACGGGTTGCCATTGCTACGCTCTAAAAGGAATTCTGCGAATGCATCAGGAAGCCGGTTTATCGCCAGCATGCCGCTAGCTAATTTTTCAATGTCATGGGTACCCATTCTTTCCAAGGAGACATCACTGACATCGTCAAAAGGCAAAATAGCATTGATCTCTTTGGTTCGCTCTTCGGATCTCATAGTTCCAAGCAAAAGTCCGGAGATGCCGTCCATGCCTTCTTCAGCAAGGTGTTTTAGAAATGCCAGGGTTAATTCGTCGGCCCATTGCAGGTCATCAAGGATCATCAGCAAAGGGCAAGTTTGAGAATAAGCGGTCAGGACACTACGCAAGGCTTCGAATAGTCGTATGAGCGTTTGCTCTGGTTCGAGCTTTGGCGAAGTAGGAAGGTGCTTCGCCCAAGGGAGAGATTTTATGCTGGTCGAGTATTGAGATAATACTGCGGCATGTTTCCCTATTAGTATTTCAAAGTTCTCCTTTCCCCCTTCGATGCAAGTGTCAGCGATCTGATCCAACAATCGTAAGAAAGGTTGGAGTGGTTGGCTGACTGGCTTAGTTTGAGTGCTGTCTCTTACTTGAGAAGCGCACTCGCAACTGACAACCGACATTCCTGACTTCTTAGCCTTACTGGCAATCTCTGAGACGAGGCGTGTTTTACCCAGTCCGCTTTCACCGAAGACAATATGGATCTGCCCTATTCCATCTTTGGCGTTGCTCAGATGACTTTCTATATTTGCCTGTATCTTGAAGTTTTCAATAAAGGACGCGCGATAAAGATACGGCTTTGCTGAAAGAGTCGCTACTGGCCACTTTGGCCGCTTTACGCCGAGTGCTTCAATCGACTGCAAAACAGTTTCTGCGTAGCCGATGCGTTGGTCCGCGGTTTTTGATAGGAGCGACATGATCATGTCATCTAGTGTTTTGGGAACACCATGAACAAGATCAGATGGATTGATCGGAAGGCGTTCGAGATGACCGCGAAACACCTGAGTTTGCGAGCCGTTGAAGGGTTTCAATCCGGTCACTAGCTCATATAAAATACATCCAAGACTGTATAAGTCGCAGCGAGCATCGAGAGTTTCGTTTCGAATTTGCTCTGGTGCCATAAAATGAGGGGATCCGCTGATGACTTGGGCGCTTTCAATGACCTCTCGACCGACTGAGCCACGTACCTCAGTGACAAGGCCAAAGTCAGCCAGTATGGGAAACTTGCTTTTAAGGATGAAGACGTTGCTGGGCTTTAGATCGCGGTGAATAATTCCCAAGCCATGTACATAGGCAAGAACCTCACAAATGCCGTAGACAAGCGTAAGGGCATCTTCGAGTTGGCCGGAAGCTGCAATATTGTGATGATCCGGTAGGACGTTGTGGTCAGGGTACGTGATGTTTTCGTCTAGATTAATGTCATCAAAACCGGAGATAGTTGTCTCGGGGCTGTATTCTGCTGCGAACCACTCCTGGGTAGTGGAGGTGGAAGCCGCTGATCGGTGGTCTGACCAGATTTTGTCAATCGTGTTGGCAAGCGTAGGTGCGTCAATTACTTCCATAGCATGCCATGGGAGGCCATCAGAGATGCCATGGTCGAGAATCTGAATAACTCCAGGATGCTTAAGCTTTGCGAGAGACCTTATCTCGCGACGGAGTTGGTTTAGCTTGGATGCGTCGCGCTTAGTGGCCATTTTGATGGCGACATGTTTGCCGGTGGCTGTATTTTCACCAGTAAAAACAACCCCGTTACTGCCTTGCCCTATCTGCTTGATTATTCTGTAAGGGCCTAATTGATTGTTTTTTTGATTCATCTGAGTATCTATTGCTGAGGTTCAGATGTAATATATCAATATTATCTGGCTTTATCGATGTGATATTTTAATCAATGTTTGAATTTGGCCGGTAAAATAGCATGCTGATTGCACGTTATGGCGATAAAACAAGGTCGATAAGTGTACATGGAGAGAGCACAAGTGAAGAAGCTGTTTGTCAAATCATATCTTGAGGTAGTTGTAGCTTCTCGTCTTGATCTTCGTTTGAAGAGAGATGGTAGCGAGGGAGGGACTTGAACCCCCGACACGCGGATTATGATTCCGCTGCTCTAACCAACTGAGCTACCCCGCCATCCGGTGCGCTATGTTGCGGTGTTGACCGCCGCGCTGTGAAGGGGTGTATAAGGCCCCAGAGGGGTGGCGTCAAGCGTTCTTGGGTAAGTTTTGTGGAAATATGATCTCTTGTGAAAAACTCCATGAAAACCTAGGGTTAATGCCAATTTCGTTGAGCAATAACTGCCAGTTGCAGTTGTCAGGAACAAGAAAATCTCATTTTTTGCCAAGTTGGAAATTCCGGAGTGGCTTTTTTAGGATTTGTGGAGTGATGTCGTATTGAAACTGTGCAAGGCACAGGCTTGAGAGCTCAAAATAAAACGCCCCGGTGATGATCAGATCAGGCGGGGCGTTTTGAATAATTCGGTCAGTTTGGCAATGCTTTAGCCTGCAGGAAAGCCTGCTGCTTCCCAGCCTTTTCCGAGCAGTGCTTTGAGGGCTGCTTCTGCGCCTTCTTGCTTCTCGGCACGCTGAATCCAACCACCGCCGAGAACACGCGCTTCCTGACCGTCTTTGTCGAAGAAGACGCAAGCCTGTCCTGGGGCTACGCCAAATTCGCCTGCTACCAGCTCGACAAAAACATTTTCGCCACTCTTGCGCAAAATTGCTTCTGTCGGTGGGCGAGTAGAGCGCACCTTTGCATAAACAGTGATGCCGTCTTCCGGCAGATCGTCCAGCGTACCTGGGCCAATCCAGTTTACTTCACGCAGCAGCAGGTTGTGGGTTGCTAACGCTTCTTGCGGACCGACAATCACGCGTCGTCCATCTGCATCCAGATGAACAACATAGAGAGGGTCACCAGTTGCAACTCCGATACCGCGGCGCTGACCAATGGTATAATGGATGATGCCGTTGTGTCGGCCAAGAACGCGGCCATCTACATGCACGATATCACCCGGTTCTGCCGCGTGTGGGCGAAGCTTGGCAATAACGTCTGTGTAGCGGCCTTCTGGCACAAAGCAGATGTCCTGACTGTCATGCTTGTCAGCAATTGCCAGTCCAAACTCATGTGCAAGTTCGCGGACTTCTGGTTTGGTCATGCCACCTAATGGGAAGCGTAAGAAATCTAGCTGTTCCTGCGTTGTTGCGAATAGGAAGTAGCTTTGGTCACGGTCCAGATCGACGGGACGGAACATGGCAAGTTGATTGCCTTCCATGCCTGTGCGGACATAGTGGCCTGTGACCAGAACATCAGCGCCCAAATCCTTTGCCGTTTCCAGTAGGTCTTTGAACTTGACGGTCTGGTTACATGTTACGCATGGAATAGGTGTTTCGCCATTGATATAGCTGTCCGCGAAGCGTTCGATGACCTGCTCTTTAAAGCGGGATTCATAATCCAGAACGTAATGCGGAATGTCGAGTTTTTCTGCGACACGGCGGGCATCGTGGATGTCTTGCCCGGCACAGCAAGCGCCCTTGCGTTGGATTGCTTCGCCATGATCGTAGAGCTGTAGAGTGACGCCGACCACATCATAGCCTTCGCGTTTCATCATTCCGGCAACAACCGATGAATCAACGCCGCCTGACATGGCAACAACCACCCGTGTGTCTTCTGGGCGGCCGGGCAGGCCAAGACTGTTTAGCATTCCAATTACCTCATCCTGTAGGCGCGTTTAAGTGAGAGCCGTATCTATAACATCACGAGCAGATTTCAATCCTGGGAGACATTGAAGTCTGAAGCGCAGATTAGTTTCTTTTGCTTGCTTAGTGCTTGCTGCGCTCTGGCGATGGCTAAACGCGGGCTCTCTTTTAAACGCTTCGCATGCGTACGCTTCGAGCGTGCTAGTTGGCGGGAATATACCTAAAACTCGACGGAAGGCCAATCTTTTTGATTGATGTTTTTACTTGCTGGGCATTTGTTGCCGAGGCGGGGGCAATAAGTGATCTTGTGGCCTATTCTTTGAAATGTTGATTTGAGTTTATCTATTTGAAAGTTCTTATATATTTTTGATTTTTTGGTTGGCCCGCTAATTGCATATCTGCGCGCAAGATGTCTTGACCATCGTTGCTGATGGTGTGTGCTGCGTAGTTTGAGGAATATATGTCGCAATCTGCTTTGCTGAGTTTAACCGGTCCTGTTCAGCCGCAAACGCCTTTAGGCCACGTTGTAGGGCAAGGTGGTAATGCGCTGCTTGGTGAGAGTGTGCTCGGTCAAAATGCCGATACTTTCTCCGGTCTGCTCGCCAAAGCTTCTGAGGGAGATGGGGCCGCAGCGACTACGGTGGACCTCTATTCTGGAGCTTTAACGACTGGCGGCGATCTTTCGGTTTTGAGCCCAAGTCTCATCAAGGATGAAAATGGGGAGAGTGCAGTTGCTGGTTTGGCTGGTGAACTGCCGCTGTCCACTGTTTCCCAGGTGCCAGTACCAGTGTCAGGTGTGGTTCCGGGATTGGTTGCAGTTGCGACAACTAATGATGAAGCGCTTCTTCTCAATGGCGGCGAAGGGAAAGCGAAAGCGCCTTTTGTTGCTTTGCCACAAAATGTCCAGGAGGCAGGCAGTCAGCCAGCCTTAGCGGAGAAAGCAGGCGAAGCGAAAGTTGCTCAGGCGGTCGCTAATGTTCAAAGCGCTTCTCCTATTGTGGGTGAGGGCGAGGCCATCTCTTCCAAAACAGTAGAGAGTGCTGTTGAAAATCTTGGTGCTTTACAGAAAGCTGAGCGTGGTGGGCAGATCTTGCCGCAGGCGGATGATGGACAGGTAACGGCTCAGATTGGAGCTGTTGCTCAAGAGACAGACGTCGCTGGAACCGTACAGGAATCTAAAGGCAACGCTCGTAATGCTTCAGATACGCAACAGCGCGTGACGTCCGAGCAGCAGGGTGCTGTTGTTAAGCAAGGTGGTTCAACTGAGCCTCAGTTAAATGCGCTGGAGCTCCCGGTTTCAGATCAAGTGGCTAAGGTTTCTCCCGAGCTGATTGCACGTTCATCAGGGGTGTCTGAGAAATCCCTGAATTCTGCAGCTTCTCCGCAAGTTCAGCCAGCGAGCAATGGGGCTAAGGTAGAGCAAGTCGCCAATGCCGTTGGTAATGGTGCTGTCACGACCTCAGATAGCGGTAATGTTGACACTGTTGCTAATTCAGTCAGCGCTCCTGCCGAAAAGACCGCTGCACCCGATCGTGCTGCGGGTGAAGCGGATATTCGATCATCGCAACCTGTTGTTGGTCGTCAGGTCAGTGAGCTAGCAACAGCGCAAGACGTGAAGAGTGTCAAAGTTCAATCCGAACCTGTTCAGCCGCAATCTGCTGAGGGTAAGGGAGGTGTTCAGTCTACTCGCGGGGATGTTCTTGTTGCTGCCGTTGAAGGTGAGGCAGACGCTTCCTTAGAAAAGCCTGTGCTTGTCCGGCAGACTGATCGGGCTGGTTCAAGCTTTGTCGGCAATCAACAGCGTGCGGTGCAGACCGCATCTGTTGAAGGTGATGGTGACATCATTTTCCCGAATGTGACTTCCAAGCCGGATGTGCCTTCAGAAAAGATTGGCCAAGCTTCGCAGGTACAAAAGGCTGTTGATGTATCCTCTGTTCAAGAGAATGAAGCGGGTGTCCGTTCTGCGGAACAGGTGAGCCGGACTGGTGCTGTGACGACTGCAGCGACCCCGTTGGTTGGGAAAGACAAAACTGCTGGTGGAGCTGCGCAAGCGACAGCGAGCACTGAAGCCGTTACGGAGGTTAGTGATGCTCCGGAGGCTGATGAGCTTACCAATGCACTGAACAAGCCTACAGAGCAGGCAGTATCCGCTGACAAGAAAAGTACTACGCCCTCTGTCAGTATTCAGGTGAAGGTGTCACAGGCAAATGAGCAGGTTGCTTCAACAACGGCAATCGGTTGGGGGCTTGCTGCTGGTCCGTTGGATGGATCTGAAGCTGAGCTTGATTGGGAAAGTTCTGAAGCAATCTCCAGTACTGCTGCACGTTCTGATACTGCATTCCGTTCAATGGGCTCTCTGCCAACCTCTACGCTGAGGAATGTTGCGAATGCTGTGTGGCCTGAGATTGCCCGGCAGGCAAGTGGCGGCGTTGATCGTTTTGAAATCCGGCTTGACCCAAAAGAGTTGGGTGGGGTCGATGTTTCTCTGGAATTTAGCAAGGATGGCCGCGTACGGGCGCATCTGATTGTTGAGAGGCCTGAAACTCTTGAACTTCTGCAGCGAGATCAACGCGGGTTGGAGAAGGCTCTTCAGGAAGCTGGGATCGAAAGCGATAAGAGCTCTCTTCAGTTCTCACTTGGAGGGCGTGGCTCGCAGACTTCAGATCAGCAAGAGAACCGACAGGCAAATGTCGGGCAGCTGGATCGAGCGTCAGAAGGCGCTGAGTTGCCAGAAGAAAATTATCTCGCACACAATAATTTAAATAGTGCTGCCCGCGCTGGTGGACTGGATATCTCGGTTTGATGCCGCGCATGAGGAAATAGACAATGACTACAATTAATGCACTGACACCGAATGCAAACTCCTCTGGCGCAAGCACCCAGAACAGCATCAATGCAAACTTTGATCTGTTTATTTCATTGCTGACCACGCAGGTGCAAAACCAGGATCCGTTAGAGCCTCTCGATTCGGCTGAATATACGAATCAGCTGGTTCAATACACGATGGTTGAGCAACAGGTTGCAACTACTGAGAAATTAGAGGAGCAGCTGACACAGCTCAAAACGCAAAGTGCGAGTCAGTTTGTAAACTATATCGGTAAGGAAGTGACTGCTCAGAGTGCGACTGCGCAGCTCAAGGATGACAAAGCTTCTTGGAATCTTGATGCCGTTTCTGCAGGCAAGGCGACCATCACTGTTAAAAATAGTGAGGGTGCTGAGGTCTATCAGGAAGAGATTGATCTGAAAATAGGTGACAACACCTTTGAATGGGATGGTGTGGCGACAAACGGCACAAAAGCTGGTGATGGGGCCTATTCCATTGATATTATTACCCAGGATGCCAATGGCGAGCCTTTCGCTGTTCAGACCGAAGTGAAAGGGAAAGTGGACGCCGTGGACTTCAGCACTGGCGACATTATTCTGCACATGGGGGATCTTAAAATTCCCGTGGGTGAGGTCACTGGAGTCAATGGAATTCTGTAGTAGTTAATATCCACTAAGATCCCCGGTTATGAATCTTACCAAAACATTGATGGGGGCTTAGCCAAATTTTAAGCGCCTTGTTCTATTCTCATCCTCAGCTTGGTCATGGTTTGTGTGAGAGTAGAATGACCGAACATATACGTTCACGAGTAAAGTACGTCATCGGCCCCGATGGGAGCCCTCTGACGATAGCGGATCTTCCTCCTACCTCTACTAAGCGGTGGGTTATCAGGAGAAAAGCTGAAGTGGTTGCGGCTGTGCGTGGAGGCTTGTTGTCTCTGGATGAAGCATGTAACCGGTATACTTTGACGGTTGAAGAGTTTCTGTCTTGGCAGAACTCGATTGACCGACACGGTTTAGCCGGCTTGCGCGCTACACGCGTTCAGGACTATCGCAGCAACTAGTAAGCTTCAGGCAAAAAGGGTGTAATACCCAAACAGGTTTGAGGTTCTGAAAAGGCCGGCTGTCTCAGCCGGCCTTTTTGTATGTGGAAGCCACATTTTGTACAATTTTACAGATTAACCATGATGTCTTAACTGCTTCGGCAAAATCTGCCGAACAGGCCGCTCAAGATTCATTCGACTCTTCAAAAGCCTAGTCAAAGGCCTTTCCTGCGATATTCCACAATGCTTCTTTGTGGGTAGATTTCCCGTTTACCGATTATTAGGGTTTTATTAACCTTTTGTTAACTCTAAGGCGGGCAATTTTTACCTACCAGCAAATCAGGGGCAATTCACACCGATTTCCAAGGTGTTGAGAGTATTGCTGGTACATTTTGAATGAGCGATTTGAACGTACGGGGCGGCAACTGTGAGTGGAATCCTTGACTTCTTGAAAGGACTTGGGCCCGCGCGACTGGCAGCGATGGGGGCGATGGCTGTTACGTTGATCGGTCTGTTCGGTTTCATCATTGTTCGTGCGACAGCACCGCAGATGGTGCCGCTCTTCACGGACCTTACTCTTGAAGATGCTGCAGCGATTGTTAGCCAGGTTGAATCTCAAGGTGTATCTTATGAGTTGGGTGTCAACGGACGTAGTGTTCTTGTCCCTCAGGAGAACGTTCATCGCCTGCGCATGACAATGGCAGAAGCTGGCCTGCCATCTGGCGGTGGTGTTGGTTATGAAATCTTCGACAAGACAGATACGCTTGGTGCAACCAGTTTTGTGCAGAACTTGAACCGCCTCAGAGCTCTTGAAGGGGAACTTTCCAGAACCATTCGCAGCATTGGCCGGATTTCTTCTGCGCGTGTTCATCTGGTGATCCCTGAAAAGCAGTTGTTCCAGCGTGATCGGGAACCGCCGACAGCTTCGATTGCAATTAAGGTGCAGGGTTCTTTGTCTGGTGGGCAGATCCGTGCCATTCAGCATCTCGTTGCAACAGCAGTTGAAGGACTGGAACCTTCCTACGTCTCTATCGTTGATGAGCGCGGCACTTTGCTTGCCAGCGGAACCGGCGATAAAGAAGGGCTTGCTGGTGGCTCTTCGCTGGATGAACGACGTTCGACAATGGAGGCTCGCCTGCGGCAACAGGTTGAAGAGATCCTCAATAACGTCGTTGGAACCGGTCGCGCTCGTGTTCGGGTTGCTGCAGAAATCAACTATAACCGCAAAACCGAGACACAGGAGCTGTATGATCCTGATGGGCAGGTGTTGCGTTCTTCTCAGAGTAAAGAGGAGAATGCATCTTCCACGAATGGTGAGGAGACGGTTTCTGTCGGCAACCAGCTGCCAAATGCAGACGCAGCTGGCAGTGCAACCGGGTCCAAGGATGCCTCGAATGTTTCCGAGGAAATCCTGAACTACGAGATCTCTAAGAGTACAGTGACGGAGATCTATGAAGCAGGTGGTCTGGAACGGTTATCTGTAGCGGTTCTGGTTGATGGTACCTACACAACCAGCGAGGATGGAACGCAGACCTATCAGCCGCGCAGTAAAGATGAGCTGGAGCAAATTGCTACTCTGGTTCGAACTGCTGTTGGTTTTAACAAACATCGCGGTGACAATGTTGAAGTGGTCAACATGCGCTTTGTTGAGGCTCCTCTTCAGGACTTTGGTGATAGCGAAGGTGGACTGTTCGACTTTACACGCGCTGACATCATGAAATTTGCTGAGCTGGGTGTTCTGTTTGTGATCACCATCTTGCTGTTGATCTTCGCAGTCTCTCCGCTGATGAAGCGTATTCTTGCTAAAGAAGAAGAGAGAGCTGCGGCGGCAGAAGGTGGTGTTCAGATGTTGCCAGATGGCACATTGGTCGCAGAAGGTCCTGCGCAAATTGGAGGTGTTGTTGGTGAAATGGAGGAGGTTCCTTCTGAAATGCCAACAGCAGAATGGATTGAAGATGCCAAAATGCAGGCAGCTCTCCATCAAAGCTCAATTCAGCAAATAAGTGAGTTGATTGAAGATTCTCCAAGCGAAGCGGTCAATATCGTTCGCGGTTGGTTGAACGAGGCAGCGTAGGATGAGTGAGGAGATACAGCCGCAGGAATCGACAGCGCAAGCCTTATCAGTCTCATCCGGAATAGCTGAACGAGAGCTTGGGGGAGCAGAGCGCGCAGCCGTTCTGCTCTTGGCGCTTGGGCAGGAGTATGGGAAGGCTATCTGGGCCGGGTTGGATGAAATTGAAGTGCGTCAGGTTTCCAGCGCAATGGCGAGCTTGGGTCCTGTTACGCCGACCATGCTTGAAGAGCTGTTTGTTGACTTCCTGAAGCGGCTTTCCACCCGTGGTGCGTTGAACGGAAACGTGGATGTTACAGAGCGCCTGCTGAACTCTTTCCTGCCAACTGATCGTGTTGCGATCATTATGGAGGAAATTCGAGGTCCTGCAGGTCGGAACATGTGGGAGAAGCTTTCCAACGTTCCTGAAAACGTTCTGGCAAACTATCTGAAGAATGAGTATCCCCAGACCATTGCAGTGGTTCTTTCCAAAATCCAAAGTGATCATGCGGCTCGCGTTCTTGCGCTGCTGAATGAAGAGCTGGCGCTGGATGTGGTGAACCGCATGTTGCGCATGGAGTCTATTCAGAAGGATATTCTGGAGAAGGTTGAGCAGACATTGCGGGTCGAGTTCATGTCGAACCTGTCTCAGACCAGCCGTCGTGATAGCCACGAGATGATGGCCGACATCTTCAATAATTTCGACAGGCAGACCGAAGGCCGCTTTTTGGCAGCACTGGAAGAAGATAGCCGCGAGTCTGCAGAGCGTATCCGCAATTTGATGTTCACCTTCGAGGACTTGTTGAAACTAGATTCCGCTGCCTGTCAGACCTTGCTTCGCAATGTTGAGAAGGATCAGCTGGCCATGGCTCTCAAAGGAGCTTCTGAAACTGCTGTTGTGTTCTTTACGGCGAACATGTCATCGCGTGCAGCAAAGATGCTTCAGGAGGACATGGAAGGTATGGGACCAGTTCGATTGCACGATGTAGATGAGGCGCAAAGCTCACTTGTACTGAAGGCGAAAGATTTGGCAGCCACTGGTGAAATCAGCATTAACAAGAAGAAAGGAGAGGAAGAGTTTGTCTACTAATCGTTCCTTTTCTTCGCGATCACTGGAGGCTCGCTGATGGTTACTGTGATGCCTCAAGGTGCTGTGCGGCGACGCTTTTTGTTTGATACTAAATCGATCGATGAGGCTGAGGCCGCAGCAACAGTCGAAGACGTCCCTCCGCTGGAGCCTACTATTACAGTTGCTGAGCATAAGCAGCTTTTAAAAGCTGCAGAAGAGGCCGCGTTTGTTCGTGGTGAGATGCAGGCCCGGCAGGCCATTGCTGAGCAGCAGAAGCTGAGTGCACAGGAAGAACTGGTGGTGTTGCGGGAGCGACTTGAAGTTGCTTTGGGTGATCTTGAAAGCCAGATCCGTGCTCAAGAGCAGAACCTGGTCTCTATGTGTTTTCTGATTGCGCGCCGTCTTTGCAGTCACCTTATTGCGCGTGAGCCGCTTGCTGAAGTTGTGGCATTGCTTGCCGAATGTTTGGCTCCTCTGCGCAAGATCCCTCAGATTTTGATTGAGGTGCCGACAGAAGATACGCATGCGCTGGAAGACATGGTTGACGGTCTGGTTCTGAACAGCAGCTTTGAGGGCAAAGTGCATGTTGTGAAGTCAGAGAGCATGTCACGTGGTGATTGCCGGATTGAATGGCCGGATGGTGGAATTATTCGTGATCGTCGCAAGACGGTTGAGCATATTGAACAAGTCATAAAATCCCATTTCGACGCCCGCGAGCGGGCCAATCGAGCAGCGTGATTTTAGTTTTTGCCTATGACCGTGCTGGCTATGGCTGGTGCGGGATCAGAAAGGTTGATTATGAGCAGTGATGAACAGGGAATGGTGCTGGACCAACACCAGAGTACCCAGCGCGCTGGTGGCCTGGATGAAGAAGGTGCAGGCGGCGTTAAGGCAGCTGAGGATTTGGAAGCTGTTTTTGATGTTCCGGTCCAACTGGCTGCTGTGCTTGGGCATACAAAGATGAAGGTTTCCGACCTTTTGCATTTGGATACCGGGATCGTCATGGAACTCGACCGGAAGGTGGGCGAGGCCATCGACGTTTACGTGAATAACAGGCTGATCGCGCGCGGAGAAGTTGTGCTCGTGGAAGATAAGCTTGGTGTCACCATGACTGAAATCATCAAGGCGGATAAGTGATTGTCATGGGGCGTACTGGAAAGGAACTGACATGCGGCTCTTGATCGTTGGGACCCTTGGCGGTCAGCTGACGACCGCAACCAAGATCGCGATGGAGCGGGGGGCATCTGTTACCCATGCGCCTGGCGTTCCTGAGGCCATGAAAGTCTTGCGTTCTGGTCAGGGTGCGGATCTTCTGATGGTTGATGTCAATGAAGATATCGGTCAGCTGGTGGAACTGACAGAACGCGAGCGTATCCATGTGCCACTCGTTGCGTGCGGGTTGGGAACGGATGCGCGCGCGGCTGTGTCTGCCATTCGGGCTGGAGCAAAGGAATACATTCCGCTGCCTCCAGATCCAGAGCTGATTGCTGCTGTGCTGGCGGCTGTTACGGAAGAGCGCGAAGACCTGATCTATCGCGACGCGGCAATGGCGAGTGTGATCAAGCTGGCGGAGCAGGTGGCTCCATCTGATGCATCTGTTCTGATTACGGGCGAGTCCGGGTCTGGTAAGGAAGTGATTTCCCGCTTCCTGCACAGCAAGTCCAGTCGTGCTGATAAGGCGTTTATCTCCATCAACTGTGCTGCAATTCCTGAGCATCTTCTTGAATCCGAGCTTTTTGGTCATGAGAAAGGTGCCTTTACCGGTGCTGTTGCGCGCCGTGTTGGCAAGTTTGAGGAAGCCAATGGCGGCACCTTGATGCTTGACGAAATCTCCGAAATGGATGTTCGGCTGCAAGCCAAGTTGTTGCGGGCTATTCAAGAGCGGGTGATTGACCGTGTTGGAGGCAGTCGTCCGGTACCGGTCGATATTCGCATCATCGCGACGTCCAACCGTGATTTGGCTGAGGAAGTGCGCAATGGTGGCTTCCGCGAGGATTTGCTGTACCGCCTGAACGTGGTGAACCTGAAGCTGCCAGCGCTTCGGGCACGTCCTGCTGACATTCTGGAGCTGGCAAGCCACTTCATTGAAATTTATGCCAAGGCGAATGGTACCAAGGCACTGCCGGTTTCTCAGGAGGGCCGACAGCTTCTGTTGGCCAACCAATGGAAAGGAAATGTACGCGAGCTGGAAAACACCATGCACCGCGCTGTTCTTCTTTCCTCTGGTAGCGAGATTGATGCAGACGCTATTCGCATGCCGGATGGATCTCCAATTGCCATGGGGGCTGGACAGCAAACAGCTGCCCGGGCGGCCCATGCAGCTGAAGCTGTCTCGCGCGATATGGTCGGGCGTACTGTTGCTGATGTGGAGCGTGATCTCATTTTGGATACGCTGGATCATTGTCTGGGGAACCGTACGCATGCTGCAAAGATCCTTGGCATTTCGATCCGCACGCTTCGCAACAAGTTGAACCTTTACACCAAAGAGGGTGTTGAGGTTCCAGGGCCAGGCGAAGCACGCGCTGGCACTGCAGACGCATAAGAACGGATAGGGCGCGGCGATGTCTGAAGAGACAAATACAAAAGCGGCTCAAGGAGGAAGCGACAGCGCTCCTTCTGCTGCTCGCGTGCCCGGACTAGGTGCAGCTGGTGGTTCAGCCTTTTTCCAAGACCTTTGGGGCGCCATAAAACAAGGCGACCTTGGGCTTGCTGCAGGTGTGATGGTCATCCTTGTGATGCTCATTGTTCCGATGCCTGCGATGCTTCTGGATATGTTCCTCGCGATTTCGATCATCTTTTCCGTGATGATCCTGATGGTGGGCCTTTTTATTCAAAAACCTCTGGAGTTCTCTGCTTTTCCGACTGTGTTGCTGATTGCGACCATGTTGCGACTGTCGTTGAATATGGCGTCGACGCGACTGATTTTGGCACACGGACATGAAGGAGCTGACGCAGCCGGCAATGTGATTGCAGCGTTCGGTAGCTTTGTGATGGGCGGTAATTTCGTGATCGGGATTATCGTCTTTGCAATCCTTGTGATTGTGAACTTCATCGTTATTACAAAGGGTTCTGGCCGTATTGCTGAGGTTTCTGCCCGCTTTACGCTGGATGCAATGCCCGGTAAGCAGATGGCGATTGACGCGGATCTGGGTGCTGGCCTGATTGATGAGGAGACTGCACGGACCCGTCGTAAAGAGCTGGAATCTGAATCCACCTTCTTCGGCTCTATGGATGGTGCCTCTAAGTTTGTGCGTGGTGATGCTGTTGCCGGTCTGATGATCACGTTCATCAACGTGATTGGCGGTATCGTTATTGGTGTGATGCAGCAGAACCTGACGTTCGCTCAAGCTGCCGAAAACTATACGCTGCTGACGATTGGTGATGGTCTGGTCTCTCAGATCCCCGCGCTGATCGTTTCCACCGCTGCGGGTATTCTTGTTTCTAAAGCAGGCGTTGAGGGTGCGGCCGATAAGGCCCTTGTCCGGCAGTTTACTGGCTACCCAAAAGCGCTTGGCATGTCTGCGTTTGTGATGGTCGTGCTGTCGTTCCTGCCGGGCATGCCGATGTTGCCGTTCCTGGCATTGGCGGGTGCTGCTGGTTATCTGGCGCGGCAGGCAAGTAAGAAGCATGCTCGCGAAAAAGCAGTGGAAGTGGCTGCAAAAGTTGAAGCTGAAGTGCCGGATGAGCCGCAGGAAGCGCCGATTTCCGACAGCTTGAAAATGGATGTGCTGCGGATTGAGCTTGGCTATGCGCTGCTGCCAATCATCAATGGGCGTAATAAGCAGGAAACAGATCAGGTTACCGAGCAGATCAAAGCGCTGCGTCGTCAGATTGCCTCTGATATGGGCGTGATCATGCCGTCAGTGCGTATCCTTGATAACATTCAGCTTGGCGCGAATGATTACATGATCAAGGTGAAGGAAGTGGATGCTGGCGGCGGCTCTCTGTTCCCGAACCAGTTTATGGTGATGGACCCTGCTGGTGGGCAGGTTCGCCTGCCGGGGACGCATACCACAGAGCCAACCTTTGGTTTGCCTGCGACCTGGGTGGAAGCGCAGTATCGCGAAGAGGCCAATCTGCTTGGCTATACGGTGGTTGATCCTGCAACGGTTATCTCTACGCACCTGACAGAGACCATCAAGTCTCATATCTCCGAGCTGCTCACTTACGCAGATGTTCAAGTTCTGTTGAAGAAGCTGGATGAAGAGCAGTCCAAGCTGGTGGAAGATATTGTTCCGACCCAGATTTCCATCTCTGGAATTCAGCGTGTGCTGCAAGCGCTGCTGGAAGAGCGCATTTCCATCCGTGATTTGGGAACAATTCTGGAAGGGATTGCGGAGGCGATTGGTTCAACGCGGAACCCGAATGCCATTGCTGAGCATGTGCGGACACGTCTGGCGCGCCAGATCTGCTCTGCCAATCAAGCGCCCGGTGGGTATCTGCCTTTGATCAGCCTGAGCCCTGTTTGGGAGTCTGCATTCCTTGAAAGCATTATCGGGGATGGGGATGATCGCCAGCTAGCGATGGCACCTTCCAAGCTGCAGGAGTTCGTTGGTTTGGTTCGTGATGCTTATGATGCGGCGGCCAATCAGGGTGAAGTTCCTGTGCTGTTGTGCTCAGCTCAATCGCGGCCATTCGTGCGTTCCATTGTTGAGCGTTTCAGAGCGCATACGTTTGTTATGAGCCAAAACGAAGTTCACCCGCGAGCGCGACTGAAAACAGTGGCAACCATATAGGATCTCAAGTGTTTCGTGAGATTGGAACACTTGCAGCCTTTTCTTCTTCCCGCTACCCAGAGTGCATTGTTTCTTCCTAATTTGAGAGAGTGGTATGGCGCATATTCAACTGGATCTTGATGGATACACAGACCTGCCAGAAGGCAAAGTCGCGACTGTGGTGACGCATCTGGAGATGTTGGAGAAGCCTGCTCTCAAACCGATTGATCGTCCTGACCTCACGCTGGAACGGGCTGGCAAGATCGATATTGTCGAGTATAGAGCCCTCTTTAAACGTGTGGGTGAGCCGTGGCTTTGGTTTGGTCGTTTGGTGATGAATGACGCTGAACTGGAGGCGACGCTGAGCAAGCCGACCAATGAGTTTTACTGGGCTATGAAGAACGGTGAGCCTGTGGGAATGCTTGAGTTGGATGTTGCCAAGGAAGATGAAGTTACACTGAGCTATTTCGGGCTTGTACCAGACGCTGTTGGCGGTGGTGCTGGCCGCTGGCTGATGAACCATGCGATCAGCAAGGCTTTCTCTCGTCCTGAAGTGAAGCGCTTCTGGTTACACACATGCACAGGGGATAGCCCACAGGCACTGCAATTTTATCTGCGTAGTGGCTTTAAGCCCTTCAAGCGGTCCATTGAGGTTGCTGATGATCCGCGTCTGAATGAAATTCTTGATCGATCCTGCGCTCCTCACATTCCTTTTTTGCCATAGGGCAGAGCAGGTTGATGAGCTGGACCTTTCGGTTCGCTTGATAGACACCCATATGCTTGCATTGGTGTTCTCACCTAACCTTGGGGTTGTGCGGCAGAAACCTCTCAGGGTTGGTGTTGGAAAAGTGCCCCAAAACGGGACAGTTAATGAGGTTTCATTAGAGTTTTATCTAGGATGTGTTAGTTTCCTTTTACCATGTACCTTTGATTAATCGTGGAAGATGTGTGAGGGCTGCACGCAAATCGATTGGTTGTACGTAGGTTGGGGGCGGTTGAAACGGGGTGTGTTCAACCGAATATTCGGGAGCTGCCATGTCAGAGCTACATGACAACGTTGTGCCTCATGAGAAGGTGCGGTCACTGAGAGATAGTATTCGCAAAGTGCGTGTTGCGGAGATGGAACGGACAGACGTTGTTGTGAGCCTTCAGGAGAGCGAGAAAGCACGCCTTGAACTGCTCAGCGAAGAGCTGATTGATGTGTTCAAGGAAGTTCCTGAAGACGACGACCAGTTTGCCTTCCAGATCGTTCCCGGTACCCAGCCACGCCTATGGATCGACATGACCAGCCATGTGTTGATGGGGCGTGATCGCCATTCTTACCGCTTTGTGAAGGAGACCCGTCTGGGCCGGATGGTGTTGCTTGAAACCGCTGATATTGACGATATGGCGGACTGCATTACCGAATATATTGCCGAGCGGATTATTGAAAAGGAACGTGCGCTGGAAGCAGACTGGATGCTCAATCGCATTCGCCAGCAGGATGTTCCAACTGGTAAGAGGCTGGATCAGCTTAAACAAGAAAACGCAGGCAGAGCTGTTGCGGCCAAGCGCAATAAGGCGCGTGACTTTTTCATTCTGATCTGCGGGCTTTTGCTGGGAACTGTTATCGGGGCGGCGGGTCTTGTGGCGCTGGCGCTTTATGCGAACCCTTTTGCGGGTTAAGCGCTGTCTTTGTGAGAGGCATCAGTATGCCTCTCTGTCTTTTAATCTGAAAACTAGCCCCACATCTTAGGTACAGGCTTTACGCTGCTTGCCTTAAGCTGGGTATGGACAGATCATGCTGTGCGATGTGATGCACGCCTTCTTCTGCGGTTGTGAAACCGCGTTCTTCCATGATGCATGACCAACCGTCGCCATCTTTTTCAATGGTAAAGAGATTGTAGCGAGCAGGTGGCTTATGGCCACTCAGGCCATTTGATGCGGATGGAACGCAAATCACAGGCACCGGACCTTCCGGCCCGTTGATTTCCATACGGGTCGCCCGATGGGTGTGACCATGCAGAACCAACTCCGCGCCATGTTCTGCAATGATGTTGCGAAAGCGGCTGGAGCCTACCAGGCGCTTGTACCAGGCTGTCGCGTTGCGCACAGGCGGGTGATGCAGCATGACAACGCGGAAATCACCGCGCTCTTTTGCGCGTCGCAACTGGTCTGCCAGCTCGCGCAGCTGGTTGCTGCTGATGTGGCCTGTGGCCATGAAAGGGCCCGTTGCTTTTGCAGTGGAGAGGCCAACAATCGTGACGCTGCCTCGCCTGCGGGCAAATGGGAAGTGCGGATCAGTTCCCAGAGGCGGTGTCAGCCCCAAGCCCGGATCGCTTTGCATGTATGGACGCCAAGCGCCGTAGGCTTGCTTTAAAGCGCCTGGGACATAGGCATCGTGATTGCCTGGTGTCAGGGATAAAGTCTCGGGAGAGCCCACGGTTGCGAGCCAGTCTTTGGCTCCAGCAACCTCTTTGGGCAGTGCAATGTTGACCAGGTCTCCGCAAAGCGCGATATGATCCGGCTGCTGCGCGTGAATATCGCGTATCAGTGCATCAAGATAAGAATTGGTCATTGCATGGGCGCGGTTGCGCCGCCAATTTATGTAGCCAAGAATACGCTTCGAGACCAACTGGACTGGCTGAACGTCCGGCAATGGACCCAGATGTGGGTCAGATATGTGTACAAGCTTAAACATAGCCTGCGCATCATCGCTGCATTGCGCCTGAGGTCAAGGAGTTTTCCTTAATTCTGAGAATTACCCTCAAGCGCCTTTAACAGATCGGCAATGCTGACTTCCAATTTGCCTTAAAGGCAAGAAGACGGACGCAAAACAGCAGTGTCGTGGGTGTTTGCAGAATTGACTGCTGGTGCCCAATGGAAGCGTTTTGTGCGACGGAAACGAGCGAGAACTTTAGTAAGCATGACGTGTTACTCCTGCGATTTGGGAAACGCGGATTGGGTGTCTATTATAAGTAGGTGATGGGGCCGCCCTGATTAATTTTTGGGCGTATGCTTATTCTTTGATCTCTTTCTACGCCTATCCTGTGGGTTGTGTAGTGTTAGTTTTGCAAGGGTGGTATGCACTTTTTGCATGAATGATATTTCAGAATATAATTCTGTTGTATCAAAGGGTTATATTGATTGTGAGGCCAGACGTGGCAAGCTTTAAGACGCGAATTATCAATATTCTGGTGCAATCAGCGGCTCTTTTGAGTCGTGGAATGACGATGGGTGCGCGCGTTGCGGCATTTGATGCTGAAAACCGAGTCCTTCTCGTACGTCATCAATATTTGCCGGGCTGGTACTTTCCTGGTGGCGGTGTTGATTCCGGGGAGACGATGGCGGAGGCCGCTCGCAGGGAGTTGGCAGAAGAAACGGGGTATGGATGCGGACCGGATGTGGCGTTGCTTTCCATGCATCTTAACCGCGGAGGAACAGGCCGGGACCATGTCGGCCTCTTTAAGGTGAGCTTGACTGAGCAAGATCCGGACTGGAAAAGACCGACTCTGGAAATCTCAGATTTACAGCTGTTTGCGTTGGATGCCCTACCTGATGATGTGAGCCCGGCGACGCTGCGTCGTCTGCAGGAAATTGCGGGCGAAGCTGAGCCTGATCCCTATTGGTAGTTGTTTTTCAAGGGCCTACGTGCAGGTGGCCTACAACTAACGAATACGCATCTGCACTTAGTTTTGTGCTTTACGACAGAAAATTTGCGTGTTAGTTAGTCAGGAGAAATTATATTTCGTGTGCTCTGGCATGCGATAGACCGAGAAACTGGGGTATGAGCCTTATGGCTATTTGCTGGGAACAGCGACGACGAATGAACGCGCGGGACTTGCTCTCGCGTGGTGCATCGTGCCGTCCTTTTCTCAGTGTGCTCCCAACATCGGTCTAACTGCCCGAGCCACACGGATCGACGGTCTTCCTCCTTCGATTTGTGGTATGTGACATGATAGTTTCAAAATGGCTGGTGCGGCAGGAAACCCCAGCAGATTTCTCCGAGATTGAGCAGATGCAAGCAGAGGCGTTTGGACCTGCGCGTTTTGAGCGGACGGCGTTCAAAATCCGTGAAGGCGTTCAACAAGCTTCTCAGTTATGTTTTGTTGGAGAACTCAACGACGAGATTGCCGGGTCTGTGAAACTCACTCCCATCATGATTGGCAATAGCCAGAGCATGTTGCTGGGACCTTTGACCGTAAAGGCTGCCTATAAAGGGCAGGGGCTGGGTCGTCTTTTGCTAACGACTGTTGCAAATGAGGCCAAAGCGCAGGGCGTTCAGTCCATTTTGTTGGTTGGGGATCATCCTTACTATGGGCCGCACGGTTATGAGCAGGTGCCTCATGGCCAGATCACGTTGCCGGGGCCTGTTGATCTGGATCGGTTGCTTGTTTTGAAACTGCAGGGCGGGCAAATGCCGACTGGTGCTGTGGTTGGTGGCTACGTGAAGCCTGCGTTGGTAGCCACAAAGCAGAGTGACAGCCAACTGGTGGACGTGATGCAAGGCTCGCTGGCAATGGCGACTTGAAAGGATGAGCAGGAGAATTAATTCATCCTGCAGATTACATCTCCATCTCAGAAGTTTTTCTATCGTCCTTCGCGGTACCAAGTGAAGGACAGCAGCCCTAACAGCAAGGCAAGGCCGAGGAAGCCGATGAGAAGCGGATAGCGGTCTATGCCATTCAAGATGCTGGCGTCTGTTCGTTTGATGCCGATCCAGCCGTTTCCATGATATTGAGCGGATGGACGCTGCGCGATGACATTGGGCAGGGACAAGGATGCGCCGTCGTCACCGCCGATCCGCAAAGCTGTACCGCCTGTCTGTTCTGTGATGCCAGAGAGTTTGTCTGCCGTTGAAACCACTTCCAGAAACTCTCTCGGATTTGGCGGCCCGACATTAATCAGTGCTGTATGTGCGCCATCGGTTGCTGAATAAAGGCCGAGTTCTTCCACTTTGACGGAAGCGGTCCAATGTCCTGAGGTGTCCTTTATCAGCTCCAGCTGCTCAGTTTTGCCGGAGGGCGTTGTAAGTGTGACCGGATCAACCAGATTGGCGAGGGTTTGTCGCTCTGTCAGTAGGTTGGAGCCGCGTAAAGACAAGCGCAGGGCTTCCTCTTCCAGATCAGGTTCCTTCATGAGCCAATGGGCCAGCCTGCGCAAAAGCGGGACGTGTGGGCCGCCACCCTCATAGCCTCTTGCCCAGAGCCAGACATGATCAGAGAGCAGGGCGGCAACGCGGCCTTTGCCGACGCGGCTGAGAACCAGCAGCGGCTTGTCGCCCAGCGCAGTCATGATGGGTTGGCCTTCTTGCACATTTGCACCGACGAGACGGAACCATTTGCTCCACTGTGGGGGGCTTTCACCAGCACCGGGCAGATCGCGTGTTACCGGATGGCGCAGGCCGAGTTCTGAGACGTTGGCAAAGAAGGGTTCTTCAAAGACTTCACCAGTTGGTGCGGCTGGAAGCACGCGGCCCAGCGGGGTTCGGAAGATGCTGTTGGCTTCTGCGTAGTCAGGACCACCTGCGATGAGGACTGCGCCGCCGTCACTGACGTATCGGGCGATGTTGTCGAAGTAGAGCAGAGGGAGGACGCCGCGGCGTTCGTAGCGGTCGAAGATAATGAGGTCGAACTCGTCGATCTTGACGGAAAACAGCTCGCGGGTTGGGAAGGCTATCAGAGACAGCTGGTTGATTGGGGTTCCGTCCTGTTTTTCCGGTGGTCTCAGAATGGTGAAGTGGACGAGATCGACTGAGGCATCTGATTTGAGCAGGTTGCGCCATGTGCGCTCGCCTGCATGAGGAGAGCCGGACACCAGCAGGACGCGGAGATTTTCGCGAACGCCATCAATGGTGACGAGGGCACGGTTGTTCAGTGGTGTCAGCTCGCCATTGAGCGCTTCCACCTCAAACTCATAGATGTTCTGGCCGCCATGTTCGATCTCAACTGCGATTTCTGCCGGATAGCCTGAAGAGATAAACTGCTTGGACAGGATATCGCCGTTGCGGCGGACTATGATTTCAGCGCGGTTGCCGAAGGGCTGCGGAGTGCCTTCCTCGATCAATTCCAGCTGGACGACCTGTGTTGAGCCAACCAGACCAAAGCGCGGGGCTTTGGCGACTTTCAAACGGCGATCAAACTCGCCGTCACGGCCTGTGATGAGCGCATGGACCGGAGCTGAGAAGCCGAGCTTTTCTGCAGTGGCTGGTACATCATGTATCTGACCATCGGTGATCACGATGGCTCCGGCTATTCTCTCTGGCGGGACATCAGCCAGTTCATTGGAGATTGCGGTGAAGGCGCGGGTGCCATCGCCGCTTTCCATGGAAGTATCATTGAGAGAGACTTGCCGCAGATCGATGCCGTCAAGGGTTTGAAGTTGATTGACGATACCCTCTCGCGCTGCCTCGGTCAGTTCTGCACGGTTTTCCAGTTGCTGGCTTTGGCTGTTGTCTGAGACGACAACGACGGTACTTGGCAGGTACTCCCGATCTTCTCGTAAGACCGCTGGATTGAGCAGGGCCAGAACCAGCAGAGCCAAGGCGGCGGAACGGATCAGGGCGCCGCGCATACCGACGAAGAGGAGGTAGGCACAGACCAGAGCTATGATCACTCCAAGCGCGATTATTGCCGGAAGGGGCAAAAGCGGGTCGATGGAAAGAGACCATGTCATGTGTGTAGCTGTGCTCCGCGTCTTGTTTGCTGACTTATTATTGGCCGATACGTTCCAGCAGGGCAGGGATGTGAACCTGATCTGCCTTGTAGTTGCCTGTCATGGTGTACATGAGGATGTTGATGCCCACCCGCGCCGCCATCTCGCGCTGGTTGCCATCAGCAGGAATGGTTGGGTAAAGGTAGTTTCCTTGCGTATCAATGGCCCATGCTGCAGCGAAATCGTTGCCGCTGATCATGATGGGGGACACGCCATCGCCTGCGCGGACCGGGCGGCTGCCATCTGAGGTGGTCGCGCTGGCTTGTACCCACATGGGGCTTTGATTGTAGCGGCCGGGGAAGTTATCCAGAATGTAGAAGGTTTTGGTCAGCACGTGGTCTTGCGGAACAGGTTCCAGACTAGGAATGTCCAATCCGCGCAAGAGTTGCTGAAGCTTTAGTTTGTTTGGAGAGTTTGATCCTGTTCCAAACGCATCTCTTGTGTCGAACAGGATTGTGCCGCCGTTGCGCATGTAGGCACTGATCCGCGACATGGCCTCAGGGCTTGGCATCTGCATGCCTGCATCTATGGGCCAGTAGATGATTGGGAAAAATGCCAGTTCATGGCTTTGCAGATCCAGCCCTACCGGAGCTTCAGGCTCCAATGCTGTTCTGTCGGTTAGTAATCTGGTGAGGCCGAACAGTCCGGCTCGGCTGATTTCGTCCACCTCTGGCACGCCTGTCATTACATAGGCGAGGCGGGTGTCTAATGAAGCGTCGAGGGCGAACTGTTCTGCGTTGTCTTGGGCCTGCGTTTTATCAGCACCTGTCAGGCTCAGGCTGGAGGCGATGAGCAAGAGAATAGCGGCCTGTGTGAATTGGCTGCGGCGTAGTTTACCAGAGAGCCAGAGCAGGGCGAGCGTATCCAGCAAAGCCAGCAGGATTGCAATGGAGAAGAACCAGCCACGAAGGTCCAGCGGTTTTTCTGAGGGGTAGTCGAGTATCTTTGCCATGGACAGTGGTTTGAGATCTAACGGGATCAGATTGTCCTCATCTTCCATGAGGTTGAGTGCGCGTGCTGCATCGTCGGTGCCGTAGAGACCTGGGGGGGTATCGCGACCTGGATGGGTGGTTGCAAAATCGCGCTCCAGAATAGGTTTGTGACTGGCAGAGGGCGGTGTGAGTTTGCCATAGCCATCCAGCATTTTGAGCAGAGGCAGGGCGGAGGCTGATGTTGTGCCGTCAGCTTCATCATCCGGATTGAAGACTGCCGTTGAGGAGATGCTTGTGATGGCCCGCAGCATATCCACAAACCCACCGGAAAGAGGCAGGTTGGACCACTTGGTATCAGGGGTGACATGGAACAGGACAATGGTTCCGTTGCCATGTTTCTTGGCCGTGACGAGAGGCGTACCGTCTTCCAGTGAGGCCCATGTTCTGTCAGGCAGGTCTGCGGTTGGTTCTGCAAGCACCTGACGGTTTACGGTGACGTCCTTAGGAAGAACGATAGAACGGAACGGGCTATTCTCTGAAAAAGACTTGAGTGCCTGTGGCTCTTTCCAGGAGAGAGAGCCACCCAGTTTACGGTCACCCAAACGGAGAGCAACCGGGATGAGCGAATCTTGCTTTTCCGGGAGTTGTGGGCCAGCGAAGCGTATCAGTGTACCGCCTTTGGAGACCCAGCTGGCGATGTCAGCCTCTGTGGTCTTGGGCAGTGTGCCGACTTCAGCGAGGACGAGAACGGAGATGCCTTTGTCAAAGTAGTCGGAGATGGCTGTGGTGATGTCTGTGCTTTTTGCTGGTGGAAGGTCTGCAAAAGGGGCAAGTGCACGTTCCAGATAGTAAAGCGGTGAAAGCAGAGGCTGGGAGCGGTCGGCGAAACCGCCTGCGAACAGGCCGACTTTTCGGCGGCGCCATTGTTCATCCACGAGCACCGTGCTGCCAGCGCTGGACTTACCAAGAATTGCGAGTTTGGTGATGTCGTTGCGCAGCTCTGACGGCAGCTCCAATGAAATTTCGGCGGCGCTTTGGCCTGCTTTCATCTCGATGGTTTGTTCTGCAATAGCGCGTTGCTTGCGATCGAAAGCGCGGACCGTCAATGTTTCTGCCAGTGGTGCTGGGTGGCGGAGGACTGTGGTCGTCATGGCGCCAGCGGTGTTTTGCAACTGTTTAAGTGCGTAGACCGGGGTGTCGGAGCGGTAGATAAGGAAAGAGCTTTCGCGCACGTCTGACGCTCTGGCAATGCTGGCCAATCCCCGTGCAAAGCTTGTGGTGGATGGTTCCTCAAGCGGTGATGAAAACCAAAGGATTGCACCGGGCGCGTTTTGCTCTGCTTGCTTTTGTAGGGCAGGAATGAGTTCTGACCGGGCAGCTTGCCAGCCTTGAGGTGTCAGTGCGCGAAGCTGGTCGGCAACCTCTTGCGCACTGGACAAACGCAAGGGCTGGGCAGGGCCATCTGCTGTTGTCACCAGCATGACGGTTCTGTTGTTCTGCGCTGCGCCGTCTACCATGAGTTCCGCCATGCGGATTTGGCGGTCCCAATCTGCTGAGGCATCCCAGCCATTGTCAACGATGATCCAGAGTGGGCCTGTTTTGGGCTCTGCGATATCCAGAGGTTTCCAGACGGGGCCAGCCATAGCGATGATCAGAACTGCAGCCAGCATAAGACGTAGCAGGATCAACCACCATGGGGTGTGCTGCGGGGTTTCCTCTTTGTTGCGAAGAGACAGCAGGAGGCGTAGAGGCGGGAACTTAACGTGGGCAGGTTGAGGTGGTGTGGTGCGGAGCAGCCACCATAGAACGGGAAGAACTGTGAGTGCGGTGAGTACCCACGGTGCTGCAAACCCAATTGGGAGAAGAGAGCCGATCATCGCAGGTCTCCCCTCATTTTGTGCTGTGGGGCGTCAGCCAGACGGGAATGGAGCAGCATCAAGGGTTCGACCGCTGGGCGGTCTGTGTGGTGCAGGGTATAGCTCCAGCCGAATTTGCGGGCGAGAGAGCTGATCTGATCCTTATGTGCGGCCAGACGAAGCAAGTACTCCTGTTGCCAGGTTTGTGCGCGGCCTGCTTTGAGCTGCTCTCCGTTTTCCGGATCTTCGAACTGGGTTGGGCCTGTGAAGGGGAATGTCTCTTCAATCGGGTCCAGAAGCTGGATGAGGTGGCCTTTAGCACCTGTGCCGGCGATGTTGGCCATCCACGCTTCCAGCTTTTCCGGTGGGTCGAGCAGGTCTGAGAAGAGTACAATTTCAGAAAAACGGCGGATTCCTTCAGGGTTGGGTAGCGTTGCTTCAGGGTTCTCGTGCACCAGAGTTTCTGCGATGGTCTGCATTGAATTTCTACTGGCCAGTGGTCTTGTCAGGCCAGCCAGACCGACGCGTTCGCCAGCTTCATTCAGGGCATAAGTCAGAGCCAGCATGAGCAGCAAGGCGCGGTCGCGTTTGGAGGCGGTGGCTTGTCTGCTTTGGAAGCGCATGGAAGCGGAGAGGTCTGCCCAGACCCAAATGGTTTGGGCTGCTTCCCACTCGCGCTCACGCACATACAAATTGTCGTCGCGGGCGGAGCGGCGCCAGTCAACTTGCTGGGCGGCTTCCCCAGAAAGGAAAGGGCGGAACTGCCAGAAGGTTTCGCCGGGACCTGCTCGGCGGCGACCATGCCAGCCAGAGGTGACATTGGCTGCAATGCGTCTTGCCTCAACCAGCAGCTCTGGCAAGGTATCAGCAATGGATTGCGCTTCGCCCGTTAAGCCGAAGATGTTTTCCTGTCTGTCTTGAGGAGCGGTCCTCGAAGATAACATATGCGATCCTGTCGGCTTGTTGTTAGGCGATGCGTTCTTTTATGTCTTTGAGCAGTTGCGGAATGGTTTTTCCGTCGGCTCGTGCGGCAAAGGTGAGAGCCATGCGGTGTTGCAGCACAGGTTCTGCCAGAGACATGACATCGTCAACGCTTGGGGACAGGCGTCCGTCTGCCAAAGCACGGGCACGAACGGTCAACATGAGTGCCTGACTGGCGCGCGGTCCTGGGCCCCAGGCGATGTATTGGGCGAGATCATCAAAACCATCTGCTTCGCCGGGGCGGGCTGCTCTGACCAGTTTCAGAATAGCGTCCATGACGGTTTCGCCTACCGGAATGTGGCGCACAAGTTGTTGCATTTCCCGCAGCTCTTCAAGTTGCAGGACCTGTTTGGATTTGGCTTCTGTCGCCCCTGTGGTTTCCAGCAGGATACGGCGCTCTGCATCTATGTCCGGATAATGGACGTCAATCTGCATGAGGAAGCGGTCGAGCTGTGCTTCCGGAAGTGGGTAAGTGCCTTCCTGTTCAAGCGGGTTCTGAGTGGCCAGTACGTGGAAGGGGGCAGGCAGGTCGTGGTGATGGCCTGCGATTGTGACGTGGTATTCCTGCATGGATTGCAGGAGAGCGGACTGGGTTCGCGGGCTGGCGCGGTTGATCTCGTCTGCCATTAGTAGCTGGGCGAAGACTGGGCCGGGAATGAAGCGGAAGGAGCGTTTGCCATCCGGGGCTTCCTCCATCACTTCAGAACCCAAAATGTCCGAGGGCATCAGGTCTGGTGTGAACTGGATACGGCTGGAATCGAGGCCGAGCACTGTGCCCAGAGTTTCCACCAGTTTGGTTTTTGCAAGACCGGGAACACCAACAAGCAGGCCGTGGCCACCGGAGAGAATCGTCACCAATGTGCGTTCAACGACGCTTTCCTGACCAAATATGGAACGGGCGATTTCCTCTTTTGTCTGTCGGATTTTCTCACAAGCCGCCTCTGTGCGTGCGACTATATCCTCTGGTTTGGGGGGCATGCCTGTCATATTGGTGTTCATCGCTGCTCTCTTTTCGTCGCGCGTTGCAACCCTGCCTAGCTCACCTTTGCATCATACTCGGTTTTAAAAAAGGCGATCCCTAGCAAATTTATAGGCCTGTACTTTTCAGCAATAGGCTGACTATGCAGGCAGAAGTGCAATGCAAGGCGCGAAAGCCAGTTTCAAAATGTTTTGATATGATCGGGGTCAGAGCATCCCTGGGTTATAGTTTGGTTGGCTCTACCCTAACGGCATTTCTGTGAACAGATAGTGAGTCTGAGGGCTGAGATTCCGTTTGCCCCTGAGAATTGAGAGCATTGCGCCCTTAATGGAGACCACCAATGACGTCTCTTATTTTGCTGCGTCGATGCTTATCGCAAAGGTATAACTTGGCGCGGGCTTTGAGGGAGGGTAGCGTTAGAGCTTGCGTGACACCATATTACCCCAATAGTGGTGTGTTCCGATGTATTGGTAGAATGACCGTGGTGAGCGAATTAACAGAAAAGAGCATTCCGGAAATCAACGAGATGCCGAAAGGTCTTCAGGCTTTGATTTCGCGTGCGGGAAAGTCCAAAAGCCTGCCTCCTATCCATCTTTGGAACCCGGAGTTCTGTGGTGATCTGGATATGCAGATCAAACGGGATGGATCCTGGTATTACATGGGCACGCCCATTCTGCGTGAGGCTCTGGTGCATCTGTTTTCGACTGTGTTGAAGCAGGAAGAAGATGGGAAGTACTACCTTGTAACGCCCGTTGAGAAGATTGGCCTAACCGTTGAAGATGCGCCGTTTGTAGGCGTGGAAATGGATATTCACCAGCAGGACGGAGAGCAGGTGATCACCATCCGGACCAATTGCGGTGACGTTGTTGAAGCTGGGCCAGACAATCCTATCCGTTTTGTACAGCAGGAAGAAGATGGCGGGCTGAAGCCTTACATCCTTGTGCGTGATCGGTTGGAAGCGTTGTTTGCGCGGACACTGGTTCATGAGCTCGCGCCGCATTTGCAAGAGCGTGAAGGCGAGGGTGGACGGGTTGTTGGCATTGAAAGCCATGGCGCATTCTTCGTGGTGGATACGGTCCAGAACCTTGGATTTTAGGAAGAGACATTAGGACGGCGTATTATCTTGTCTGAGTTTACAGCAGAGAATTTCAGATCTCGGGTGATGGACCGGTTGGCCGGTCAAGCCCATGAGCCTGCAGGAGATCACATCCTCAATCCGGATATTCCTGATTATGGTGAGGATCTGGAGCAGGTACGGGATGCTGCTGTTCTGATCGGTATTGTTGACCGGGGGACAGAGGCGTCCATTCTTTTAACCCAGCGTACTGCGCACCTGCGTTCTCATGCTGGGCAGATTGCGTTTCCTGGTGGCAAAATTGATGAGGATGATGACGGGCCTGTGGGTGCAGCCTTGCGAGAGGCGCACGAAGAAGTTGGCCTGGACTCTGACTTAGTAGAGATTTTAGGTGATCTTGGCGATTACTACACGGGCTCCGGGTATCGGGTCGTGCCGGTTCTTGCGACAGTCAAACCTCCGTTGATCCTCTCTCCCAATCCGGCAGAGGTGGATGAAGTATTTGAAGTGCCTTTGTCTTTTCTGATGAACCCTGAGAACCACCAGAAAAAAAGCGGAGAATTCAGAGGCAAAACGCGCTACTATTATGCCATGCCGTTTGAGCAGCGTTACATATGGGGTGTCACCGCTGGCATCCTGCGCGTGCTTTACAATAGGGTTTATGCCTGATGATACGAATGCTCCTGACACATGGGTTGTTGTTCTTTGTTCCTTTTATCGCCTACGCGGTGTGGGTGATGGTGGTACGTAAGGCAAAGAAAGACAAGCGATTTCGCGATGGCCCGATGTTGTGGTTGAGCATCAGCGGAATAGCTCTTGTCATCGCCAGCCTGATGCTGCTTGCAGAAACAAGCCGCGCACCTCTTGGCTCGCAATACAGACCAGCGCAAGTGGTGGATGGTGAGTTCGTTCCAGGTGGATACGAGACACCTCAAAAATGACTAGATTACAACAGAGCGGCTGGCTGGACAGTGCTGCTGTTCAGCGGGCTTTTGACGTTCTGGAACAAGACGGTGATGTTGCGCGTGCCGTTGGTGGAACTGTGCGCAATTCCCTACTTGGTGAAGTGGTGGATGATGTTGATATCGCCTGCACTGCCTTGCCGGATGTGGTGCTTGCCAGAGCGGAAGCTGCTGGTGTCAAAGCCATCCCAACTGGTGTTGACCATGGAACGGTGACGCTGGTTATTGAGCGCCAGCCAATTGAAGTGACCTGTCTGCGTGAGGATATTGAAACGCACGGACGCCATGCGACGGTTAAGTTTGGGCGGAACTGGACGAAAGACGCGCAGCGTCGCGATTTCACAATGAATGCGCTCTACGTGGACCGTCATGGTGAACTGTTTGATCCGCTGGGCGGTCTGGATGACTGCCTCAACCGGCATCTGCGGTTCATTGGAGATGCGCGTGCGCGTATTCGCGAAGATTATCTGCGGATCCTACGGTTCTTCCGGTTCTTTGCGACTTACGGGCAAGGGGAGATCAATGCGGATGGGTATGCTGCCTGTATTGAGCTGAAAGATGGCCTTTCTCACCTTTCCAAGGAGCGTATCACCAAGGAAGTTCTGAGAACGCTGTCTGCACCGCGTGCTCTCGATTCTTTGCTTCTGATGGAGCAGGGCGGAATATTGCAGCTCATTTTGGGTGGAGAGGCTGCGAGCTCTCGTTTGGCGCGCCTTTTGGACCTTGATGATTTGCCTGAGGCAGCTCTCCAGTCAGTGTTACGGCTTGGTGGTGTTGCGGGGCCGAAAGTTGCTGAGCGCCTGCGCCTTTCTAATGCGCAAAAGAAGCAGATTGAGGTTGCTGCTGATATTGCAGAAGCTTTGCGTTTACACGGGCAGAGCAAGCAGCAGTTGAAAGCGTTGTTGGTTGCTCACGGTACAGATGCTGTTGTTGATGGTGTTTTGACTGCCTGGATGAGCGACATCGTGCAGAGTGAGGCGGAGCTGAAAGAGCTGCTGGCCTTTGCGCAGAACTGGGTGATACCGAATTTTCCGTTGACTGGCAAAATGATGCTTGCCGGCGGTATTCCTGCCGGACCTGATATGGGTAAGGCGATGCGGCTGGCACAGCAGATCTGGGCTGATGCGGATTATCAGCAATCTGCTGAAAGTTTGCTGGAACAGGTGAAAGTGCTGCTGGCTGATGAGGTGAAGTGATCATGAGTGTTAAGCTGCGTGGTCATCACTTGCTATGCGTGCTTACATTTATTGGACACGGCTATTCTCCTGCGTTTTCCAAGAACTATGAGGCTGTGGTGAAGCGCCTGAATGCGGGAGAGGCTGCCCTATTGGTTGAGGGGCCAGATGAGATTTGTGCGGTTCTGATCAGTGAAGAAGAGCAGCCGCATTGTTTTAATTGCAGTGTGGTGGAGCGTGATAAAGCGGCTGTGACGTTGCTCTCTCGTCTGCTTGGGACTGAACTGCGTGTTGGTGATGAGCTTGTGCTGAGTTCGCATTTGGTCACCAAGATGCGGAAAGCATATGCTGAGGGTGTTTTTAAGAAGGCCTGCCAAAACTGCGAGTGGGTGGAGTTTTGTGATGAAATCTCCTCATCTGGCTTTGAAAAAGTCCATCTTCGCAATCCAATGAAACTCTGAAGTCGTTTGCCTTTGTTTTGAGGGACTTAAGCTGCTTCAGCATTTTTCATTGGCGCGTATTCTTGTCTGAAAACCGGCTTCCACTTTTCGGGGATGCACTTTGGTCTTCAAATTTTAACAGAATGCCCCCATATGGAGGGCAACATGAGTTTAAGGGCAGGTTTAGGGGTTACATGCTTGCATTGAATAAGTTTCCAAAGTTTCTCACACTCTTGGTGTTTTCGATCGGTCTGATTTTTGTGACGGCTGACTTTGCAGAGGCAAAGCGTGGGTTCAGTTTCGGTAGCCGCGGTTCACGCAGTTACTCTGCTCCAAAAGCGACCAAGACCGCACCAAAGACGGCTCCGGTTCAGCGGACCATGACACCTAACAACGGCACCAACACTGGTGCGCAGCAGCAGAATGCCGCGGCAGCCTCCAAGGCAGCTGCAGGCCAGCGCCGTGGTTTGTTTGGCGGTGGTTTCCTCGGGTCTATGCTCGGTGGTCTGGCACTTGGCGGATTGCTGGGCATGCTGTTCGGTTCCGGGTTCGGCGGTATGGCCGGGTTATTCGGCATGATCATGCAGGTGTTGCTGATCGGCGGTGGTATCATGTTGTTGATGCGGTTCTTGCGGGGACGCCAACAGCCACAGGCCGCTGGTGCTGCCCATGGATACCAGCAGGAGCCACAGCAGAACCAGTCGTTCAGCTTTAATGATGCGGGCGCGCAGGATGCGCCGCGTCGTTCAGGATCTTCTGGCATTCCGAACACCGGTTTTGGTGGTGGTCAGGCGCCTCAGTTTGAAGAAAAGCCTGTCTTTTCTACCGAAGCGGATGATGAAATCGGACTGACTGCGGATGACTTTGATGCCTTTGAAGCGCTGCTGACAACCGTCTGGACTGCTTATGGCTCTGAGGATTACGGTAAGATCCGCGAAATCGCGACGCCTGAAATCATGGGCTACTTTGCTGAGGAACTGGGCAAGGCTGCGTCCAACGGTCTTGTCAATGAAGTGCGCGGCATCAAGCTGCTTCAGGGTGATCTGAGTGAAGCATGGCGTGAAGGCGACAAGGACTATGCGTCTGTCGCAATGCGCTATGAGGCCATTGATGTGATGCGTGAGCGGGCCAACAACAAAGTGGTTGAAGGCAATCCGGATGTACCGGAAGAGCGGACAGAGATCTGGTCGTTTGTTCGTGATGCCGGTGAGAGCTGGAAGCTCTCAGCTATTCAACAAGCTGATTAATCAGAGCAGATAATAGAAATTGGAAAGGGGCCTCATGGGCCCCTTTCTCTTTAATGGTTCGATGGGTCTTGTGCTGCTAAAGCAATTCGCGTTTAGCTGAAACGCTTGATCTGCTTTAGCTTTTGCTTTTGCGTATCTATCTCCGAAAACCGATAGGCACTTTTTTTGGAGATACGCTTTAGGTTGCGACAGAAAGCTTTACATCGATGTTGTTGCGGGTTGCGTTGGAATATGGGCAGACCTCATGCGCTGCAGCGACGAGTTCTTCTGCCTTGGCTTTGTCCATGCCCGGTACGGTAACAGCCAGAGCAATTTCCAGACCGAAACCACCTTCGGAGCGTGGGCCAATGCCAACGGTTGATTCTACATTTACGTCAGCAGGCAGAGCGATGTCAGACTGCTGAGACGCTACAAACTTCATAGCTCCGATGAAACATGCGGCGTATCCAGCAGCGAAGAGCTGTTCTGGATTGTTGCCTTCTCCACCTGCACCACCCAGTTCTTTTGGGGTTGCAAGTGTCAGTTCCAGAGCTCCGTCCTTTGTTTTTGCAGTGCCGTCCCGGCCACCGGTAGCAACTGCGCTTGTTTCATAAAGAACGTTAACTGGCATTTGGTATTCCTCGTTGTTGTTATGTATCGTGCACGATTAAATCCTATGCGATATAGTTAAGAAGAAATGTGGGGTGCTGTCAATCAAAACGTGAATTAATCGTGTGCGATTTAGTTTGACGGCTTTTATATTGATGGGTAGAACGAGGAAAGAGGATGTTACTCAGGACTGGAATACGGTGATGGCCGAAAAGAAATCTGAAGAATTTCAAGGCTTTGGTTTAGATCAGCATTTGTGCTTTGCCATCTATAAGGCCAACCACGCCTTCAATCGGTTTTATAAACCGGTGATGAAGAAGCTTGGGGTCACGTATCCGCAGTACATCACTTTGCTTGCTCTTTTGGAAAAAGACCATCAGCGCGTCTCCGAGTTGGGGGAGCGCTTGTTCCTTGAGTCGAACACTCTGACACCGTTGCTTAAGCGCCTTGAAGAAATGGGCTTTCTTGCTCGTGCGCGCTCCAAAGAAGATGAGCGGCAGGTTATTGTTAGCCTGACGAAAGAAGGGCGTGATTTGAGTGATGGCGTGATTGACGTACAGCACTGCGCCTTTTCCAATCTGGATGTGCCGGTAGAAACCATTGGCCAACTGGTTGAGCAGCTTAATGACATTCAGGAGATGTTGACGGAAGCCAAAGAGAAGGTTTCCAGCTAAAGATCAGCTGTCGGGCAGCATCGCTTTTTCAAAGGGATCGCGGCCATGCTGATCATACAGGCAGCACAGGTCCTGCACTTCTTCCTTTAACAAGACAAACTGAGAAAAGCCGACGAGCTCTCCGTCAATATGGATTGGGGAGACGGTGACGAGAATGGGGGTGGTTCCGTATGGATTGGCCACATAACGCACCGGGTCTTTGCGGCCATCTTTGAACAGCTGCAGCATGGCATCAAACCGCGGGTTGGTGATGGCGCGGCGGTGGTTTTTTTTTACGTTGTGCCCGATGTGCCCGATGTGGCGGGGCTGGCGATCCAGATTTTCTGAAGCCCATTTGTTGTAGTAGAGCAGCTTGCCGTCTTTATCGATGATGGTGACACCGATACCTGCTTCCTCCAGCAAGCGGTCAGCCCAGCCCGACAGTCTCCACGCTTCCAGAATGCGTTGTTCAGTGACTTCCGGCAGTTCGCTCTTGTTGTCAGTCATGTCTGCTTACTCGCTGTTCGCCTAAACCTTAGCGAAGGCGAGTAAGCAATTGCTTTCAGAAATACTCGGGTTTTCCCAAGCTATGAGAATGCGGCTGCCGTCTTGAACTTGCGCTGGCGCGCCCAGAGAATGCCCAGTGAACCCGCCGTCATGATAACGCCTGCCAGAATGGCGATTGGATCTAGTAATGTCTGAGGCAGATAGCCAGCTTTGTCGGCGATGAGCTCAAACAGCAATGAGGTGAACGGCAGGGCGGCGATTGTGGCAACGTAGTTCTGACTGCCAACCAGATTAATCGCCTGCATGGACAGGAACATGGACACACCGCGCAGGGTTATGCCGACACAAATGGCCGCGAGCCACATGGTTGGGCTCCAGACCTGTGTCAGGTCGATGAGCGGCAGGTTGCTGGTCCAGTCCGTTGCTTGCTGTGTTGCTGCAGGGCCATCGGTGATGAGAGAGAGGGCGGCGAGGGCGATGAGCATGATCAGTGCGCTGGCCACCAGCATGACACCGCTGAGCGAGGCACGTTCTTTCAGATCATCTCCCTGATTTTGCGGGTGGAATTCAGCGATAATAACGGAGGCAACCACTGCAAATTCTGAGAAGATCATCAGATAGACGGCGGGGTTGGAGTAGGTGCCTTCCAGCGAGGAGATCAGTAGAACAACGCCAAGAATAATGGTCAGATGACCGGGCAGTTCCAGAGCGGTGGGGAGCCGGAAAAACAAGAGAGCAAAGGCGAGCGCTGAAAACGGAACGGAGACAAGGCCGAAAAAGCCTGCGTTTGCCGCACTTATGTACAGCAGTGAGGCTGTGAAACAGGCAGCAGAGAGGACGCGGGCAACCCCGTAGGCCCAGGTGTAAGGGCTCTTGAGCGCATCCATTGTTGCGCCCAGCTTTCGGCTGATGGCGATGAGGAACAGGCCGCCAAACATCAGCTGAATGATAGTGAAGATCCATGGATCAAGATTGTAAGTAAGCAGCAAGCCTTTGCTTATGACAATCAGAAACGCCCAGCTTACCATGGTGGCAAGGCAGACAATCAAGCCCTTGGGGGTCAAACTTAGTACTCCTCTCCGACGAATTCGCCGGTGATTTTCAGGCCATCAATTCCGGTCTGGCCGTTTTCTTTATAAATGCGCCTTGGGTATGCCCCTGCATGATTGGCAATATGATCAGCAAGTTGCTCAGAATGTGTGACGAGCCAGATCTGGCTGCGCTCTGAGGCTTTGGCAATGACTTTGGCGAGTGGTTCCAGCAAGTCAGGGTGCAGGCTGGCTTCGGGTTCGTTGAGGGCAATGAAGGAGGGCAGGCGGTAGGACAACATAGCGCCAAGCAGCGCGAGATATTGCAATGTGCCGTCCGACAGTTCCTGAGAAGGGAACGGGCGGCGGATTTCCGGTGTTTGTAATGCGAAGCGGCAATCCTGCCCGTTAGCCTCGATGATCAGCTTGCTGTTGGGGAAGGCATCATCGACCGCTTCCTGGAGATAGAAGGTGTCCTTGCGGATTTCCTTCAGTGTTGCGAAAACTGCAGCGAGATCGTTGCCATCTGATGAGAGCGTTGGGGTAGTGACATTGGGGCTTGGACGACGTAACAGGCTGTCCCGGTCACTGCGGAAGGTGTGGTAGAAACGCCAGTCTGCAATTGCGCGGCGGACCAGATCCAACTCCGGAAACTGGCTGCCATCTCGAATGCTGGCGAGGGCCGTCTCGGAAGGCAAAAGCTCGTTGTCGTAGGTTACTTTGCTGCCGTTGCTGGCGCGCAGAAAGGCACTTGGGCCTTTGCGGTTCATCAGCATGACAGACTTGGAGCCTGTCAGAAGGTTTAGTTCTTCTTCTCTCACCATGGTCTCATAGGGCAGGGCGGGATCAGAGATCGGGTTGGGCAGGCCCAGCTGGATGCGGTAAGAAAGATCCCCCAGATCGGCACGCAGGATGATGCGCTTCTTTTCGTGGGTTTTCAGGTCACCTGCCCACATGACGCTGTCTACGCCGCCTTCCTCTGAAACGGCGCGGGTGATACGGCCCAGTGCGGCTTGCTGCAGAAGTTCAAGTGACTTGTAGAGGTTGGTTTTACCGACGCCATTGTTGCCGACAAACACGTTGACGGCACCAACTCGCATGAACAGCTTATGTACGGATCGGTAATTCTCAATACCGATCGCCGAGAGAGGGGGCATAGACATCTGGTGAAACTTTTTTGATATATCTTCGGTAGGTATGGTTGAGAATAAGCAGGTTGACTCACGAATGTAAATTGAACCGCGGCGTTCATGCACCGGAAATTCACGTTTTGTTCGCCTGTGGTTGATGAAGCCCTGTGCTTCATGGCAGGGTTGTCCAAACTGCTTTATGGTTTCGTTGTCGTGTGTTCTCGCCTGAGAAGGATCGTTCCTTTTTCAGGACTGCGCTTGAGAGGTAAGTGTCAATGTCTGATCAAAATTCTGATGGTATGCGGCAGGAATCCGATAGTTTTGGTGTGCTGGATGTTCCGATTGGCAAATATTGGGGCGCGCAAACCGCACGGTCTCTGATCAACTTTCCCATTGGCCGGGAGCATTTGCCGCCTGCGCTGATCCATGCGTTAGGCGCGGTGAAGCTGGCTGCTGCCAGAGTGAATATGGAAGAGGGGCGTTTGTCAGAAGATCTGGGCAAGGCCATTTGTCAGGCAGCGACCGAGGTGATTTCCGGCAAGCTGGACGCGCATTTTCCTCTGGTGATCTGGCAAACAGGATCTGGCACGCAATCCAACATGAACACCAATGAGGTGATTGCCAACCGAGCCATTGAGTTGCTTGGTGGTCAGATTGGCACCAAGTCTCCTGTGCACCCCAACGATCACGTGAATATGGGGCAGTCCTCTAACGACACCTTCCCGACGGCCATGCATATCGCGGCAGCTTGTGAGATCAACAAAGTGCTGCTGCCCGCGCTGACACATCTGCACGACACGATGGAAGCCAAGGTAGCGGCCTTTGCGGATATTGTGAAGATTGGCCGGACGCACACGCAGGATGCGACGCCTTTGACATTGGGGCAGGAATTTTCTGGCTATGTGGCGCAGCTGGAGTATTCCAAGGAGCGTATTGAGCAGAGCCTTGTGGGGCTTTATCGCCTTGCGCAGGGTGGCACAGCGGTTGGAACCGGACTTAATTCAACGCCAGAGTTTGCCAGTGCGTTTGCTACTCATGTGAGTGAGGTGACAGGCCTGCCATTTGTGACGGCGGTCAATAAATTTGAGGCATTGGCCACGCATGATGCAGCTGTGTTTGCGCATGGTGCGCTGAACACGCTGGCTTGTTCGCTGATGAAGATTGCCAATGACATCCGTTTCCTTGCTTCTGGTCCGCGTTCTGGTCTTGGTGAGATCAGCCTGCCAGCCAACGAGCCGGGCTCTTCCATTATGCCGGGTAAGGTGAACCCGACCCAGTGTGAAGCGGTGACCATGGTCTGCGCTCAGGTGATGGGCAATCAGACAGCTGTGAGTGTGGGCGGATCGACAGGGCACTTTGAGCTGAATGTGTTCAAACCTGTGATTGCCAACAGCCTGCTGCAATCCATTGAGCTTCTGGCCGATTGCATGGTGAGCTTTGCGGACCGCTGCGTTGTTGGCATTGAGCCAAACATTGAGCGTATTGAAGAGTTGCTGGAGCGGTCCTTGATGCTGGTGACAGCACTTGCGCCCACCATTGGCTATGACAAAGCAACCGAGATTGCCAAGTCTGCCCATAAGAACGGGACCACACTGAAGGAAGAAGCTCTTCGTCTTGGTTATGTGTCTGCGGAAGAGTTTGACCGTGTTGTCCGGCCAGAAAAAATGGTCAGACCGGGGTAGGGCGGTTGCCACTCATCATGATGTCCAGTGTGTGCTTCAGGCAGGCTTTTTGGTCTGCCTCCTCTAACTGCTGAGCCCCAATGAGCGTTGCATAAAGGATCTGGCTGTTGATCTTTGCATGCCTTTGGGTTTGGGGGATTTGAGAAAACAATTGCTCGACGTACTCCAGACGCCGCTGATCAATTTTACTCATATAGGCGCCGGCGAGATCATCAAACTGGGCCCAGTTGCGGATCGCGGAGGAAACGCCGGTTGCGCCATACTCCAATGAGACCTCACTTGCTGCAATCTCGATCAGATCATAGAGGCGCTGTTTGGGGGCGGGGCTGCCTGCATCGACCTGCGCGATGATTTGTTGTGTGGCTAATTGCTCCCAATGGTCCAGCATTGCTTTTTTCAAAGCAGCGACATCCTTGAAGTGCCAATAGAACGAGCCCTTGCTCACCTTCAGTGTTCTGGCAAGCGCTTCGGCTTTCAGGCTCAGAGGTCCATTCGCGGCTAGCGAGCGGAAGCCGCCTTTGATCCAGTCCAATGCTGTGAGTTTGGTTTTCTCTGTCATTCATTCACCATACGCTGCCGTATTGACAGGGTCCAGCATTAAGCTACCATACGCTGCCGTATGGAATCAAAGATGAGGCAATTCCTATGAATAAGTGGCTTTTGGCTTCTGGTATCCTGTCGTTGCTATTGATGCTGGTACATGTGTTTCTGGGTGGGCCAGAGATCCTCGATCCTGTACTGGGCAGTGATCTTCATCCTGTGGTGATCGCGGTGCTGTCAGTGGTCTGGCACGGGATTACGGTGGTGATGCTGGTCAACGGTGTGTTGTTGCTGGCAGCTGCCTTTAGAGAGGAACTGGCCGCTGGTGTTGCCTGGGTGGTGATTGGGCAATATGGCGGGTTCACGCTGCTGTTCATCTACTACGGCCTCACCCAGTTGGGTAACCTGATGGATATGCCGCAGTGGATTTCCTTCGCGATTATAGCCGGCTGTGTGGCGATGGGATTGCGGAAGGCCGGGCGTGCAAATGCATTGCGGAGTTCTGTAGCCTGAGTGGTTGAAATGGGTGACGCCCAAAACTGCTGCGTGTTGACATTTCGCGGTTTGCGCTTTTATTGTCATCATCGGTCGGCAGTTCCCAAGGCGTCGCTGCCCCGTAAGGGGAGCTAAACCTGCCATTCACTTCGACAGCAATCGACATTCTTGTCCGATGCCGCTTCGCAAGCCAGCGACCACGAAAATGTAATGCGGCTCGAGAGGATTTTTCAATGTCGAGAGTCCCAGTCCCTCTTCGTTTGCCTGATATCTCCACGTTTGCGCGTAGTGTTGCCCGCCAGATGAAATCTCGCGGTGATGCTCCCTCGCATGTGGAGTTGATGAACATGCTCGCCAAAGCGGCGGGTTTCCAGAACTTCCAGCATCTAAAAGCTTCGCATTCTGCGGGTCGTCGCCTCGATACCGAGCCGGTTGTCGAGACGGTAGACCATCGGCTTGTTGAGCGCGCCCTCAATCAGTTTGATGATTTGGGGCGATTGGTGAGCTGGCCGTCACGGCGGCAGGTTCAGGTGCTTTGTCTTTGGCAGTTGTGGTCCCTTATTCCGGCTGGTGCATCGCTTCGGGAGAAAGAGATCAACATGCTGCTCAAGGAAGGGCACTGTTTTGCCGACCCTGCTTTGTTAAGGCGTGAGCTGTTTAGTCTCGGGCTTTTGCATCGTAATCGGGATTGTTCTGATTACAGACGGCAGGAGCAACAACCACCGCTGGAAGCGCGTGATCTGATCAAGCGTTTGAAGGGGAGAAGTTTGGAACGTGAGACTGGCAGTTCTGTCATGTCGTTCATTGTCAGGCCGAGCGCTTAAGCTGGTTTTCACTTCCAAAGAGACAGGAAGCTCCCCAACACGTGAGTTGGGGAGCTTCTTTATTCTGTTGTGGCTTATGGCCACTTTACCACGGGTGGCATGGAGGACAGGATGGAGGAGACGTTTCCGCCTGTTTTTAGGCCGAAGATGGTGCCGCGATCGTAAAGGAGGTTGAACTCCACGTAACGGCCACGACGGACCAGCTGTTCTTCGCGTTGTTCGAGCGTCCATGGAGTCAGGAAGTTTTTGCGGATCAGCTTTGGGTAGATGTCGAGGAAGGCGTTGCCGACGGATTTGGTGAGGGCAAGGTCTGCATTCCAGTCGCCGGTGTTGTGGCGGTCGTAGAAAATGCCACCGATGCCGCGTGCTTCGTTGCGGTGAGGCAGGTAGAAGTACTCGTCACACCACTTCTTGAAGTGATCGTAATCTGCGCCCGGATGGTCTGCGCAGGCTGCTTTCATAGCTTCATGAAATTCGACAGTGTCCGGATCTTCCTGCGTGCGGCGTGCGCTGAGTACAGGTGTCAGGTCTGCTCCGCCACCAAACCACTGCTTGGTGGTGACGACCATGCGGGTGTTCATATGCACTGCTGGTACATTTGGATTGTGCATATGGGCGATCAGGGAGATACCGGAAGCCCAGAAACGCGGGTCTTCGCTGGCTCCGGGGATCTGGTCGCGGAACTCTGGCGAAAACTCACCGTGTACGCTGGAGACGTGTACGCCGACTTTCTCAAATACACGTCCATGCATCAGGGACATGACACCGCCGCCGCCGTGGCCGCCGCTGTGGTCTGTACGTTCCCATGGGGTCCGCTCGAAACGTCCCGCCGGCTGGTCAGAGAGAGGGCCGTCCAGTTCCCCGACTTCTACTTCCAGCTGCTCAAAGGCATTGCAAATGTTGTCACGCAGCTGGCTGAACCACGCGGATGCCTCTTGTTTTTTGTCTTCCAGATCTGCTGGAAGCGTGTTTTGTGTCTCGCTCATAGTCCCTCCTTGAGCGCAAAGCGTTCTTTGCTGTTCTATGTAAGGGAGCGCAACTGAGAAGTACAGGTGAGGCGGAGCCGTGCATGGAGCTATTTGGATCTGTCGAGGATGAACGGATACTTTTCAGGCTGGACGTAGTTGCCGTCACATTCGGGCTTGGCACGGAACTCCATCAGCTGGGGGTAGCCATCGGATGTGAACTTGTGGACCTCGTAGGTGCCACAGTCTCCAAGCCCGCGGCCTTCCGTAAAGCTGGTCAGATCTCCGGTCTTGATGTCCCAGACACCGTTGAAGACCACGTCAGGGTTGTCGTTGCCTTCGTGTTTTGGGCGTTCAAAGGTCAGCAGCTTGGCGTTGTTGGGCTGGCGGGAATCTATACGGATGTAGAGGTGGGCCATGTTGTAAAGGTTGTTGGCGCACATGAACTCCAGCACCTTTACGTCCTTGCTGAACTGCAGTGTATTGTTGCCGGACAGGTCGTAGGCGTCTTTCCAATCACAGGGATAGGCTGCATCCAGCATGTTTATGTAGCGGTTCAGGATTGATGGATCGTGCTGTGTGACGGGTTTGACAGGTTCGGCGTGTAACGAGCTTGCCAGCAGAGCTTCGAAGAGAACTGTTGCTGCAAAACAGGCTGTGAATGTTCGGGGCAAGGTTTGGAACACGGCGATCTTCCTCTTTGGACAACCCTAAAGCAGTTCGCATTTAAGTTGAAACATATGAACTGCTTTAGTCTTTGTTTTTGCGTATCTTTATCCGAAAACCGATTTCCACTTTTCGGAGATACGCTGTAGTCTTCTGGCTGTGTTCCTGAAGATGCCTTGCCAGCCTTACTCTTGCGCTAAAACTCTTGGTTTCATCGTGCTTACCAAGAAGCTTCGGGCTTTAATGGACTTGCTGGTCGCTTTTACCTTGGCGGGTAGATCAACGGGTAATCCGTTGGCTCACGGAATTTGCCGTCACACTCCCGCTTGGCGCGATACTCCACGAGTTCCAGATATCCTTTGGGTGTGAAGCGGTGGATTTCAAAAGAGCCACAGTCAGAGAGGCCGCGATCCACTGTGAAGCTGGTGAGAGCGCTGCGATTGTGATCCCAAAAGCTGTTGAACAGAATGTACCGGCTGGTGACTGGCTGGTCCTTAGGACGATCGAGGGAGACGAGTTTTGCAGGCTGGTTTGAGTTTTTGGTGCGACGGATATAGAGGTTCGCCAGATTGTGCATGCCAACGGTGCAGGAGAACTCAAGCACCTCGATGCCGTCGCCGAAGTCGTAGAGGTTATACCCGCTTCGTGTGTGTGCATCATGCCAATCACAAGGGTATATCTCGTCCAGCAGGTGGAGATATCGATTCAGGACGGCTTCGTCATGCAGGTTGGCATGGAGGACGGGTTCGACCGGTGCTCCTGCGAAAGTGGGCTGTGGAACTGACAGCAAAAGTGCAAAGCAAAACAGATGAGCGAATTTTCTCGAAAGACTCTCAAACATCGCAATAAAAACCTAAATCGCGCAAAGCAACGCATTCAATAACGCAACTAGTTTAGGTTGTGTTTTATTCAAAAACAATCTGTTTGACGAAGAGCTTCACCCAGGACCATGCCAGTGGAAACGGCCATGTTGAGAGAGCGCATGCCGTTCTTCATAGGAATCAGCAGTCTTGCATCAGCAACTTGATGGATATCTTCCGGCACGCCCGAGCTTTCGCGGCCCATCAGGATCAGATCCTCTTTCTTGAACGCGAACTGCGTATAAGGGCGTGATCCTTTGGTGGTCATGAGGATAAGTCGGCGTTTTTCGGCTAACTGCCATTCACGAAAACTCTCCCAATCCATATGGCGTTGGAGTTTGGCGCGTTCGATGTAATCCATGCCAGCCCGTTTAAGTGCATGATCAGACAGGGGGAAGCCTGCCGGTTCGATCAGGTGTACCGTCACATCCATGCAAGCGGCCAGCCGTAATAGGGTCCCGGTGTTCTGCGGAATGTCTGGCTGGTAAAGGGCAATATCTGGCATGTTGTCGGGTGCTCGCGTTGTTTCCTGAAAGAATGGCTTATGGAAGCATCTCTTGGGCATCTAGAGGAACCCGGGGAAAATCTCCAGAAAAATCATAGAGTTTGTTGATAGGTGGGGCGTTCCGGTGGGTGAAACCTAATGGAAATCAAGAGCTTCTATCTGAATTCGTGATATATGTTGCGAAAAAGATACACCACATCCTAAAGTGGTTTTCCGTATTTTTTGGGGCTAGGCATGTCTCCGCCTTTATGAGTATAAGCATCTCGCACCGGCCGAGAGCCCTCATCTTACTTGACGAGACTCTCCGAGTTGCTGATCGCCCGATCAGCCATTTTTTAACGTTGGAACTAGGGAGACATACATGATTACTGAATTTGTGCTCGTGAACGTAAATGTTCTCCCAGCGACCGGCGCATGCGCTATGCATCCCGCCAAAAACGCAGGTTACGCCGTTTCCGCTTAGAAGGCGGATTTCCAACACTTTCTAGCTCGTATTTTCTTAATGCAGCCCTTTTCACGGACGTATTACGTCTGCGGTTGCATGCATATGTTGTCGGAGTATCTCCAATGATTACGTCATTTATCTGGGCGCAGATCGCGTCCCGTGACGATTCTGCATCTCAAATTCCGGTCGATGGTGGCCGGTATGTGCGCTCGGCTGGTTCTGAAAAAGGAACGTTTTCTCAAAGCCTTGGGCACGCATTCTGGTTCTTGATGATCAGTGCTGGAATCGCATTTTTTACAATTATTCCAACGCTCTACGCAGAGTTGGCTACGGTAGAAATTGTAAGAGCAAACGGAATCAACGAGGCTGGCTCTCTGTTTCAGGGGCGTTTGATTGATACCCTGGTTGGAGCTTTTGCTGTTGGGGTGGGAATTGCCAGTGTTATCTGGACTTTTTCCGGCTCTCCGAAAGATAACCGGGATCCTTACGATCGAGATGAGCGGCTGCAGTAAGCAGCCGTCATCCTCTTACCATGTTGACGTGGTAGCGCACCTCGCAAACCAAATATCTTAATTGGGATTTGTCATGTTCTCTTATTTTGAGAAGCTTATTGACCCATTCAAAATGGAAGAGATCGAGACTCCTCCAAGTAAGTTTTGGGGGTTTATCTGGTATTATACCAAGCCTGTTTCAATACTACTTGTTGTGATCGCCTTTTTCGCTGCATCTATTGCTGTAATTGAAGTGGTCATCTTTACGTTTATGGGTGATTTGGTGAACTGGTTAGGCACCGAAGACCCGGAAACGTTCTTTGCCGACAACTGGGGCCATCTGATCTGGATGGGTGTTGTTCTTCTTGTGATTTCGCCGATCATGTCCGCAGTTTGGGAGATGTTCTTCCATCAGGGATTGGTTGGTAACTATCCAATGCTGATCAGGTGGAAGGGGCACCGACAGTTACTTCGACAGAGTTTGACTTTCTTCCATAATGACTTTGCAGGTCGCATTGCTAACAAGCTGATGCAGACTTCTCTTGCTGTGCGAGAAGTTATTACGCGTATTGTCGATATATTTGTCTATGTAATTGTTTACTTCCTGGCTGCGCTTGTTGTGCTTGTGAGTGCGGATTGGCGTCTTGCCCTGCCGATGATCGGTTGGTTGCTCTCCTACTTCCTCGTCATGTACGTCTTTGTTCCCAAGCTTAAGCGTATTTCCAAGAAGCAAGCAGATGCCCGGTCTGTGATGACTGGTCATATCGTTGATGCCTATACGAATATCTCGACCGTAAAGCTGTTTTCACATGCATCGCGCGAAGAAGATTATGCCAAGGGTTCCATGAGCACTTTCATGGATACCGTGCATAAGCAGATGCGGAATGTGACCAAGCTGAATATCTGCCTGACGCTGATCAACAATCTGCTCTTGTTGTCTCTTGGCGCTCTGTCCATCTGGCTTTGGCAGAGGGCTTTGGTAACGACTGGTGATATCGCGATTGCGATTGGTCTGGCCTTGCGTTTGCAGGGCATGTCTCAGTGGATTCTTTGGGAAGTTGCTGGTCTGTTTGAGAATATCGGTACGGTTCAGGACGGATTGGGCATGTTGTCCCGGCATACTGAGGTCACTGATAAGCAAGATGCGAAAGCGCTTGTTGTTTCTGACGCGGAAATTCGCTTTGAAGATGTGAAGTTCCACTATGGCAAGGGCAGTGGTGTTCTGGAGAACCTGTCGCTCAACATTAAACCGGGTGAGAAAATCGGGATTGTTGGTCGCTCGGGTGCGGGTAAATCGACCCTGATGAACTTGCTGCTTCGCTTCCATGATCTGGAAGGTGGACGCATTGCCATTGATGGTCAGGATATTCGCGGCGTGACGCAAGAGAGCCTGCGCCAGAATATTGGTGTGGTTTCTCAGGACACGTCTTTGCTGCATCGGACGATTCTGGAGAACATCACCTACGGCAAAGATGGTGCAACTCTGGAAGAGGCGACCGAAGCGGCGAGACGGGCTCATGCTCTGGAGTTTATTGACGGCCTTAAAGATCCAGAAGGACGGACTGGCTTTGATACTCTGGTGGGTGAGCGCGGTGTGAAACTCTCTGGCGGACAGCGCCAGCGCGTCGCCATCGCGCGTGTCTTGCTTAAGGATGCTCCGATCCTTGTTTTGGACGAAGCAACGTCTGCTTTGGATTCAGAAGTGGAGGCTGCGATCCAGGAAAGCCTGTTTGAGTTGATGGAAGGTAAGACGGTTATTGCAATTGCCCACCGACTTTCCACAATTGCGGCAATGGATCGCCTCATTGTCATGGATCAAGGCAAGATCGTAGAGATGGGTACCCATGAGGAACTTCTGAAATCCGAAGGTATCTATGGAAACCTCTGGAATCACCAATCTGGCGGTTTCCTTGCACAAGTTGCCGCCGAATAGGGATTCCTGACAGGGAATCAAGCGGTTTAAACTAAAAGTGGTTCGGGGCGAGTTTGCGTCCTAGGGTCCCCGAACCACTCGACTTTTGACTCATATTTGCGTGTCAAAATCTCAATTGATCCCGTTTTTTTCCTCTTATGCCCAAGTTGTCTGCGACAATAAGTCCGCAAATTTTTAACCAGTCTAGACAAGTGCGACCATTGGTGGCAGATAGCATCCGTCAATATAAGTGCGTATTTAGCGCATTTTCACCTATGTCTTCTTTGCGGTGTATAGACAGTGACCGGTTTTGACTGGTTGCGGGCCTGTCCTCACAGAAGAGATCGTAGGTGTTCTCTTTCAATTTTGTTTCGAGAGGACGCGACCTTGGAACACACGGACACGGCTGAACCGTCACGCCGCGATTTTCTTTACATCGCGACCGGTGCCGTGGGCGCGGTCGGTGCGGGAGCTCTGGCTTGGCCCTTTATCCATCAGATGAACCCCGATGCATCTGCACTGGCTTTGGCTTCTATCGAAGTTGATGTTTCTGCGGTTGAAGTCGGGCAATCCATCACTGTGACCTGGCGTGGTAAGCCGGTCTTTATCCGTCAACGTACGGAAAAAGAGATCGCTGAAGCGACAGAAGTGCCTATTGCTGATCTGCCAGACCAGTTTGCACGTAATGCTAACCTAGAAGATGGTGCGGACGCATCTGACGCAAACCGCGCTACGACAGGCAAAGAAGCCTGGCTGGTTATGGTTGGCGTTTGTACGCACCTGGGCTGTGTGCCTCTTGGTGAAGCTGGTGAATACGGCGGCTGGTTCTGCCCATGTCACGGCTCCCACTACGACACTGCTGGTCGTATTCGTAAAGGCCCGGCTCCAGAAAACATGCTCGTGCCGCCTTACAAGTTTTCCAGCGACGACGTTGTTGTAATCGGCTGACGAGGCCCTTTCAGGAGGCAGCTATGGCTGGTCATTCTACTTATGAACCGCAAAACGCTGGCGCCAAATGGCTTGAGCGTCGTTTGCCGGTACTCTCCCTTGTACATGGGAGTTTTGTTGCGTTTCCTACCCCGAAGAACCTGAACTACTGGTGGACCTTCGGCGGTATCGCATTTTTCGTGCTCGTTGTTCAGCTCATTACCGGTATCGTTCTGGTAATGCACTACACGCCGAATGATGCGCTTGCATTTGCATCCGTTGAGCACATCATGCGCGATGTGAACTACGGATGGTTGATGCGTTATCTGCACTCAAACGGTGCATCCATGTTCTTCTTCGCAGTGTACATCCACATCTTCCGCGGTATGTACTACGGTTCTTACAAAGAGCCGCGCGAAATTGCATGGATCCTGGGTGTGTTGCTGTTCTTCCTCATGGTGCTTACCGCATTCATGGGCTACGTACTTCCTTGGGGCCAGATGTCTCTTTGGGGTGCAACGGTTATTACGAACCTGTTCTCTGCAGTTCCAGTTGTTGGTGAAGCAATCACCACATGGCTCTGGGGTGGTTTCGCAGTTGGTAACCCAACACTGAACCGCTTCTTCTCACTGCATTATCTGCTGCCGTTCGTGATCCTTGGCGTTGTGATGCTGCACATCTGGGCGTTCCACGTTGCTGGTAACAACAACCCAGTTGGTGTTGATCCTAAGTCCGATAAAGACACAGTTCCATTCCATCCGTACTACACGTTGAAGGATCTGTTCGCGATCGTTGTCTTTATGATCCTGTTCTCCTGGTTCGTGTTCTACCTGCCAAACTATCTGGGTCATGCTGATAACTACATTCCAGCGAACCCAATGGTGACACCAGCGCACATCGTTCCAGAATGGTTCCTTCTGCCATTCTATGCGATCCTGCGTGCGATCACTTTCGATATTGGTCCAATTCCTTCCAAACTCGGTGGTGTGATTGCCATGGGTGGTGCGATTGCGATCTTGTTCGTGTTGCCTTGGCTTGATACTTCCAAAGTTCGTTCAGCGAATTACCGTCCTGTTTACCGGTTCTTCTTCTGGCTCTTCTTCTTCACCACAATCATGTTGGGGTGGCTTGGATCTAAGCCTGCTGAGCAGCCATACATTGCCTGGATCCAGTTCTTTACGGTTCTCTACTTCGCACACTTCCTGATCGTTCTTCCAGTTCTCGGACTGATCGAAACGCCTCGGAAAGTTCCTGACTCAATCAACGATGCAGTGCTGGGTAAGTCCAGTGATGCGGCTTAAGGGCAGGGGATTTTAAAGATGAAAAATCTAATGTTCAAAAGCGCTCGTGCTCTGGCTGTTGTTGCAGGTCTTGCTGTAGCTGGTCCGGCTCTTGCAGCTGGCGAAGGACCTCACGTCGAAAAGCAGCCTTGGTCTTTTGCTGGCCCATTCGGTCAGTTTGACAAAGCGCAGCTGCAGCGCGGCTTCCAGGTGTACCAGGAAGTTTGTTCTGCCTGTCATGGACTGAGCTACGTCGCATTCCGTAACCTTGCTGAGGAAGGCGGACCAGGTTTCTCTGTTGATGAAGTGAAGGCTCTTGCAGCTGAATACTCCATCGAAGATGGCCCGGACAGTGAAGGTGAAATGTTTGAGCGTGACGGCAAGCCGTTCGACAAATTCCCATCACCATTCCCGAACGAGCAAGCTGCACGTGCTTCTAACAATGGTGCTTACCCACCAGACCTTTCTTTGATGGCAAAAGCACGCGCTGCCCTTCGTGGTTTCCCTTGGTTTGTTCTTGATGTTGCTACGCAGTATCAGGAAAACGGTCCGGATTACCTGTACGGCCTGCTAACTGGCTACCATGAGGCACCTGAGGGTGTTGAGGTTCCAGAAGGTCAGTACTACAACCCTGGCTTCATTTCAGGGTCCACGCTCGCAATGGCGCCTCCGCTTTCTGATGAGCTGGTTGAGTACTCCGACGGTTCTCCAATGACTGTTGATCAGTATGCTCGTGACGTTTCTGCATTCCTGATGTGGACTGCTGAGCCTCATCTGGAATCGCGCAAGCGTATCGGCTTTGGTGTGATGGCATTCCTGATCCTGTTCGCATCGCTGCTGTACTTTACAAAGCGTAAGATCTGGAGAGATGTCGACCACTAAGGTCACATTTATAAATTCAAAAAGGGCTATCCTAATCGGGTAGCCCTTTTTTTTGGGGTTGCTGGCTGGATTTGATGTACCGCCAACTTCCTATCAGTGAATCAGGTAAGGTTGCGCCGACACAGGCAAAGCGGAGAGAGCGATATGCAGGCGGTTCTGGGCATTATCGGAGGTTCTGGCCTCTACAATATCCCTGGTTTTGAAAATGCCCGATGGGAACGGATCGAAAGCCCGTGGGGTGAGCCAAGTGATGATGTTTGTATCGGCGAGATTGGTGGCCTGAAGGTTGTTTTCTTGCCTCGTCATGGTCGCGGACATGTGCACTCTCCAACCGAGATCAATTATCGTGCAAATATTGACGTGCTTAAGCGGGCTGGTGTCACAGACCTGATTTCCGTCAGCGCCTGCGGGTCCTTGAAAGAGGAATATGCACCGGGAACTTTCGTTCTTGTTGACCAGTTCATCGATCGTACGTTTGCGCGTGAAAAGAGCTTCTTTGGAACAGGCTGCGTGGCGCATGTCTCCGTTGCTGACCCAATTTCGCCACTGCTGGTGGATGTTGTTGAAAGTGCCTGTCAAGAAGAGGGCCTTACGTATAGCCGCGGCGGTACCTATCTGGCTATGGAAGGGCCTCAGTTTTCTTCCAAGGCAGAAAGCCTCCTCTACCGCTCCTGGGGCTGTGACGTTATTGGTATGACAAACATGCCGGAAGCCAAGCTGGCCCGTGAAGCGGAAATCAGTTATTCAACTGTGGCGATGGTAACGGATTACGACAGTTGGCATGCCGACCACGGAAACGTAGATATCAACGCGATCATCAAGGTTCTACACGAGAACGTGGAAAGTGCTCAGAAGCTTGTTCTAGCTGTTGCCCGGAAACTGCCGAGAGAGCACCAGCAGTGCCCGGTTGGTTCCAACACGGCACTTGATTTTGCGATTATGACTGCTGAGGACAAAAGAGACCCGGCACTGCTTGCAAAGCTTGATGCTGTTGCTGGACGTGTGCTGCGCAAATAATCGAGCACAGATCGCTTATGGGGCTCTCGTTGAAGGGCTTCTTACAAAAACTATGCAATTCAAACGCGGAAATGACCATGACTGACATAACTAACAGTATCTCAGAGGAGCTGATTGCGTCCATTCGGACCATTCCAGACTATCCAAAGGAAGGTATTCTGTTTCGCGATATCACAACACTGCTGAGTGATCCTCGCGCCTTCCGCCGTGCGGTTGATGCACTGGTGCAGCCTTGGGCTGGCTCCAAGATTGAACAGGTTGCTGGTATCGAGGCGCGTGGTTTCATTCTTGGTGGTGCCGTTGCGCACCAGCTCTCCGCCGGTTTCTTGCCAGTGCGCAAGAAGGGTAAACTTCCGTTCAAAACCATAGAGCAGGAATATGAGCTGGAGTATGGTACCGATACCATCGAAATCCACTGTGATGCTGTGAAGCCGGGTGACAAAGTCATTCTGGTTGATGACTTGATTGCGACTGGCGGAACTGCAGAGGCTGCTGTGAAGCTGCTCAGAAGCGCTGGCGCTGATATTGTGGCTGCGTGCTTTATTGTCGATTTGCCAGAACTGCAAGGACGTGCAAAACTGGAAGCACTCGATATTCCTGTCAGGACATTGGTGGAGTTTCCCGGTCATTGAATGACGCCTTTGTAGAGAATGGCCCGCAATTTTCTGAGGCCTTCAACCACGATTTTGAATTGCTTTTGAAATGGCGCCGGGATGTGCGCCATTTTAAGCAAGACATTATTGATCGCGAAACCGTTGACGAGCTTTTGCGATTAACTGATCTTTCCCCGAGTGTCGGCAACAGTCAGCCCTGGCGCTTTATAGAGATGAGCCAGCCTGCGAACAGAGAGGCTGTTTATCTCAATTTCCAACAGGCAAATTCAGAGGCTTTGAAAGGCTATAAGGGTGAGCGTGCGGAGAGTTATGCCAAGCTCAAGCTGCAAGGTTTGACCGATGCTCCGCTGCAATTTGCCGTGTTTTGTGATCTTAATCCGACACAGGGAAGTGGGCTTGGGCGGCAGACTATGCCAGAGACGCTGGCTTATTCTTGTGTTAGCGCAATTAATTGCCTCTGGCTTGCTGCTAGAGCAAAAGGCATTGGCGTCGGTTGGGTGTCTATTCTCAATCCTGACAGTATCGGGCAGTTGTTTGGTGTTCCTGAAAACTGGAAATTTGTTGCCTATCTCTGCATAGGTTACCCCTGTGAGAACAACGAAGTCCCCGAACTGCAGCGCACTGGCTGGCAGGCACGTACTGCCACTGAATTGCGAATGTTAAAAGATATTGATTTAGTCAGGCCAGAAGCCAAACAGGAGTCTTCTTCGTGTCAATCCAAGTAAGAGCAATTGAACCAGAAGATCGAGAGCAGGTTGTTGAACTGCTCGTTAACCGGTGGACCAGTCCTGAGCAACTGCTTGATGGTGAAATGGTGGACGCCTCACGTCTGCCTGGATATCTCGCTCTGGATGAAGGGCGTCTTGTGGGGATGATTACCCTGATCAAACGTGATCAGGAATGGGAGATTCTCACGCTCGATTCGCTGCAGCGTTGGGGCGGCATTGGTACGCTTCTGCTGGATGCTTCCGTTGATGCTGCACGGCAAGAAGGTCTTGGCCGGATTATGGTGCGGACCTCAAACGACAATCTGGATGCATTTCGGTTTTATCAAAGACGCGGCTTTCGTTTAGAAAAAGTGGTGCAAGGCGTCATTGACGAGGAACGTAAGTTAAAGCCCGAAATACCAGTCACAGGCTTGCACGGCATCCCGCTGCGTGACGAGGTGATTTTTGGTCGCGACATCACCAGCAATCGATCTTAGCTTTACTTTCAAACGGTATTTGACTAATTTTATGAAAGATTAAATAAAATTGTACACGAGGGTTGTGTTGTGATCGTCCGCATAATCGAACTGGTGCGACGCTATAGAACGATACGGCTCTCCTTACTGGCCACTGTACTGGATTGCTCTGTCGATGAGATCCTGTATGCCGTTGATGGCCTGGAAAACAACAGTATCATGCGCGTGCGAGGCAGTTCCCTGGTTTCGAATGAGGCCATTGCAGAGAGTGATATCAGCGTGCGCATGCACTCTCGGTTTGCCGAGAAGAATGCCATTGGCAAACTTGCTGCCAGCCTGATTAAGGATGGTGAAAGTTTGCTGATTGAGGCGGGCAGTACGCTTTCCCTTTTTGCCAATCATCTGAAAGAGAAGAAAAATCTCTCTATCGCAACGACAAGCCCGCTGATTGCGGAGAGTCTTGTCCGGCATAGTCGTACGTGTAGTGTTGAGTTGATTGGCGGCAGACTGGAAGCGCATACCACTGCGCTTCATGGGGAAGAGACACAGGCGCGTATTCGTGATCTGAAGGTGGACTGGACCATCCTGAGCCCGACGAGCATGTGTATTCAAAAAGGGGCCTGCTACTTCCACAAGGTTGATGCTGAAACCAGCTTGCTTATGCAGCGCAGTGCGCAGAAAACTATGATGTTGAGTGACAGTTCTAAGTTGGGCGTCCCCAGTCGCTACACCGCGCAAACAATGCAGGGTGTTGATGTCTTTATTACTGATAATAATGGGGAATTAGGCTTTGCTGAAGTCGACCATCATCTTAGAAAAGCGCGCGTTTTTCATGCAATTTCCGAGGATGCTGACAGCGAAGATTTCATTCTTCTGAATAGTTGATAAATTTTAATCTTTTTCGATAAAAATGAACATTGTTTACTACCGGAATAGTATCTTGGATCTAGGCCAATTTAGATGATTAATGACTTAATGGTGGACGTTCTTGCCAATCTGGTTAAGCGCCACAGACGTATTTCATTGACTGCTGCGGCAGATATTTTAGGAATGGATTTTGAAGAACTCACCAGTCTGGCGAAGGTGTTGTCGGATCGTGAGGAATTTGAACTCTTCGATAATTCTATTTGCTTCCTCATGCCACGAGATCAGGATGCCTATCGGGTAAGGCTTCGCAGCCATTACATCGAGAAGTATGCAATTGGTCGGCTGGCGACTTCGTTCTTCAAGACTGGTGACCATGTGGTTGTTGAGTCGGGAAGCACAATGACAATCCTGGCGCAGCATCTTGCTCAGGTGCCGCAGATAAAGGTTTCGACCAACTCGTATGCGGTCGCCTCAATGATGATTGGGGCTGAGACAGCTGCAGACATCCATGTGATTGGCGGCAATCTCTACACGGACGGGCAGGGGGCTTTGGGGCCGATTGCTCTGGGTACGGTTGAGAGCCTTGAGGCGGACTGGGGGATCATTTGTCCTGTCGGTTTGTCCACCGAGGGGGATCTCATGTACTACGTGGAAGAGGAAGCCAAGTTTGCGCGGGCCGTCATGGCGTCTTGCAAGCGGACTATGGTGCTGTGTAACTCCAGCAAGATTGGCGTTCCGAGCCGGTTCGTTGCCAATTCATGCGCTCAGGCCGATATGCTGATCGTGGATAGCGGCGTCGAGCCAAGTATTCTTGACAAGCTGATTGCGCAGGGCGTGAAAGAAGTCCACGTGGCTGATGTGGAGGCAGAAGCTTCCAGTGAGATTGTTTTGTTGGATATTTGATTCTTATCTCATTGATTTTTCAATAAAAAAGGCGCTCGATTGAGCGCCTTTTGGTTTATAGCGGTTGTGCCATAGACTTATGTGTTGAACTTGAAGAGCAGCACATCGCCATCCTGAACGATGTATTCCTTGCCTTCGTCGCGTGCTTTGCCTGCTTCTTTAGCTGGGTTTTCGCCGCCAAGCTCAACGTAGTCGTTGTAAGCAATGGTTTGTGCGCGAATGAAGCCGCGTTCAAAGTCCGTATGGATGACGCCAGCAGCCTGAGGGGCTTTGGTGCCTCTTGATACGGTCCAAGCGCGTGTTTCTTTCGGGCCAGCTGTGAAGTAGGTGATCAGGTGCAGCAGGTTGTAGCCTGCGCGGATCAAGCGGTCGAGGCCTGGCTCTTCCAGACCCATGTCAGCCATGTATTCACGCTGTTCTTCGTCTTCCAGCTGTGCAATTTCAGCTTCAATCGCAGCTGAGATGACAACAGAGGCTGCGCCTTGCTCTTCTGCCATAGCCTGAACCTTAGCGGACAGGCTGTTGCCTTTGTCTGCAGATTCTTCTTCCACGTTACACACGTAGAGAACTGGCTTGGATGTCAGCAGGTTCAGCATTTCGAGCTGTTTGACGTCTTCTGGATCGGTGAGGCCAAGTGCGCGCACTGGCTTACCATCCTGAAGAATTGCCAAGGCCTGTTCCATGATCGGAAGAGTCATCTTCGCGTCTTTGTCGCCAGACTTCGCTTTTTTGGCAAGCGGCGCAATACGCTTTTCGAGGCTTTCCATATCAGAAACCATGAGCTCGGTTTCTACGGTTTCTGCATCAGCGATTGGATCGATCTTGCCATCAACGTGCGTGATGTCGTCATCTTCAAAGCAGCGCAGAACGTGTGCGATTGCGTCTACTTCGCGGATGTTAGCGAGGAACTGGTTGCCCAGGCCTTCCCCTTTGGAGGCGCCGCGCACGAGGCCTGCAATGTCTACAAAAGTCAGGCGGGTCGGGATGATCTCTTTGGAGCCCGCGATTGACGCGATCTTGGACTGGCGTGGATCTGGCACAGCAACATCACCAGTGTTTGGCTCAATGGTGCAGAACGGATAGTTCGCTGCCTGCGCCGCTGCTGTCTTCGTCAGAGCGTTGAAGAGGGTAGACTTACCAACGTTAGGCAAGCCGACGATACCGCACTGAAAACCCATTTACTCTTGTCCTTTCGATCCAAACAGCTGCTCAAGCGCTGACGCGAGCGGCCCTTTTTTGTTAGCTTCTTTGTCTTGGTAGCCCGTTGCCTTTGGAGCTGGCTTTTTTTCTGGTTCAGGCTTGGCGGTGTCCTGCTTCTTTTTAGCAGAAGCTTCGCGAGAACCATCCTTTTTGTAAGGTTTGCCAGAGCCTTCCGGGCGTGTTGCCAGTGTCACCTTATTGGCGAACTGGTTGTCATTATGTTGTGCAAGCAATGGAGCGTTATCTGCAACGGCCTCCAAAAGAGACTCCAGCCACTCCTGATCCGCTTTTGCAAAGTCACCCAAGACCCATTGATGTACGCGGTCTTTATGGCCGGGATGGCCAATGCCAAGGCGTACACGGCGATAGGCATCTGTGATGTGTGCTGTGATGGAGCGCAGGCCATTGTGACCACCGTGACCGCCACCATTCTTCATGCGAAATTTCGCAGGAGGCAGGTCCAGCTCGTCATAGAGCACGACAACATCTTGTGGGGTGAGCTTGTAGAAACGGAGTGCTTCACCTACGGAACGACCGGATTCGTTCATGTAGGTCATTGGCTTCATCAGCAAGACTTTTTCACCTGCCAAAGTGCCTTCAGAAACCTGAGCCTGAAAGCGAGCCCGCCACGGGCTGAATGAGCTATGGCGGCGATGAATTTCATCTGCCGCCATGAACCCGATATTGTGACGATTACTCTCGTATTTAGGGCCTGGATTACCGAGGCCGACTAACAGCTTCATAGGTATTGTCCCAAGCCCTGGTTAGAGAATTACTCTTCGCCTTCACCTTCTTCAGAAGCGTCGTCTTCTTTCAGACCTGCAGGTGCAACAATCGTGGAGATTGTGAAGTCGCGGTCTGTAATGGTCGGAGCACAACCAGCTGGGAGCTTAACAGCAGAGATATGCTGAGAAGAACCGAGGTCAGCTTCACCAAGATCGATTTCGAGAGCTTCTGGGATAGCGTTCGCTGGAACAGTCATTTCAACGGTGTGACGTACAACGTTGATAACACCACCGCGCTTAAGACCTGGGGAAGTTTCTTCGTTGAGGAACTTCACTGGGATTTCAACGGTCAGAGTAGCGTTTGCAGAAACACGCAGGAAGTCAACGTGCATCAGAGTGTCTTTTACTGGATGCAGCTGGAAGTCTTTTGCAATTACAGAAGTCTTTTCGCCGTTCAGGTCGATTGTACCGACGTGAGACAGGAAACCGCCCTTATGCAGGGTCATGGTTGCTTCTTTAATTGGCAGGCTGATAGACACTGCTTCTTTTTTGTCGCCGTAGATTACTGCTGGTACAAGACCTTCACGACGAGCTGCACGAGCGGCCCCCTTGCCGGCCCGTTCACGCACCTGTGCTTTCAGCTCATAGCTGTTTGCCATGGTGGAATCTCCTAGTTTGATTATAAAAGTAAGGCCGCGGGAGCGACAGATTTCTGCGCTCAACTACGGCCAACTTCGCACGCCTCCTCCAAGGGTGTCGACGTACGCGGCTCGTATAACCGATACTCCCAGAAAGAGCAAGGGCAACTGCTGAGCCTACAATAAGAAAAACCGAGGCGTACCCCGGTTTCTCAAAGCTTGTGATTAGAGCTCGTTATGAATCGAACAAGCTGGAAACAGAGCGTTCCTGCGATGTGCGATTGATCGCTTCGCCCATGAGTGGGGCGATAGAAATAGTGCGGATGTTTGGAGCAGCCTGAACAGCAGCCGTTGGCTCGATGGAATCAGTGATTACCAGTTCTTTGAGCTTGGATGCTGAAACGCGCGCCACTGCGCCACCTGAGAGGACACCATGAGTGATGTAGGCCGTGACGGACTTGGCACCAGCAGCAAGAAGTGCATCTGCTGCGTTACAAAGGGTTCCGCCAGAATCGACGATGTCATCCACGAGGATACAATCGTAGCCGCTCACATCACCGATGATGTTCATGACTTCGGATTCACCAGGCTTGTCGCGGCGCTTATCAACGATGGACAGAGGAGCTTCAATGCGCTTTGCTAGTGCACGCGCACGAACCACACCGCCAACATCCGGAGAAACAACCATGACGTTGGTTGTGTCATAGTGCTCTTTGATGTCACGGGTCATCACCGGCGCACCGTAAAGGTTGTCGGTTGGGATGTCGAAGAAGCCCTGAATCTGCGCAGCATGCAGATCGAGTGTAAGCACTCTGTCTGCACCAGCATTGGTGATCAGGTTGGAAACAAGTTTCGCAGAGATTGGCGTACGAGGCGCTGACTTACGGTCCTGACGGGCGTAGCCAAAGTATGGAACCACTGCGGTAATGCGACGTGCTGAAGAACGGCGGAGCGCATCAATGATGATCAGCAGTTCCATGAGGTGGTCATTTGCCGGATAGCTTGTAGGCTGAATGACAAAGACGTCCTCACCGCGCACGTTCTCCTGGATTTCAACGTAGATTTCTTGGTCTGCAAAGCGGCGAACCTGGCACTTCGACAATGGTACATCAAGATACTTTGAAATTTGCTCGGCCAGCGCGCGATTGGAGTTACCCGCGACGATTTTCATAACCCGCAAGTCCTTCTTGGGCTTTGATCTCACCCTGTGACATTCGTCGGTGGTGAGGTGGAAATTTGCGTCCCTTGGTGGAACCCGATTTCTTCTGGTAAGGCGTCCTGACAGGTCGCCTTGCGCGCCTTTTAGCAACCTCGTCTTAAGCCGACAATAGCCAGAACGCACAGCAGCTCAGCTTTTTTGCAAAAGCTGAGCTGCGTAATTGTGTATCTATTTGATTTTATTAGGTCACTTGCTGTGTAACCATGCTTCTAAAGAAGCAATTGTTCTGGTCGCAATTCTTCGCAGTGCATCGCTTGAAACATCAGCCCATGGATCGCCAGAGTTGCCGCCAGTTTGCTCCTGGCCATCAATCCGGTGAACACGGTTGCCATTTGCGTCAATAATATCAAATACATAGAAGACAGTGGTGGTGTACTGATCGCCAGCCGCGGTCAAGAATCCTTTGACTCGGTACGTTGCTGGTGCACCAACGCGTCTGACAAGGTTGAGATTCGCTGCTGCTGCGCGATTCCCAAGTTGCTCAGAGAGATCGTCGGCAATATTGCCAGGCAGTCCGGTCAGCTGCTCAAATGCAAAAGTTGCTTTTGCCGGAGAGACAGTCGGAGGAGCTGACTTGGTTTCAATCATGTCCCCGATGCTGGAAGGGGGAAGAGGGTTTGCCGCACAGCCTGCAAGAATTGCCATAGCGGCAATGATTAATACCCGAGGTAAAAGTACGAGCTTCAGCATGTCAGTCCTTAAAGTCCACTCAGAGAATCAGCGTGGGGTGCCCCAATAGATTCGTAAAGGTTAATTATGGCAGTCTTTACCCTGCCTTCACAGGGAGGTCGAGAGAAAGCTGTGATAAGCTTTCAGGCCCATCTGCGTGTGTGATGTAAGTTTGGCCCAAAGTCATAGCGGTTTCGCTGTCTGAATCCATGATGATCATGTGCATGAACAACACCATGTTTTCATGAATTTCATGTGCATTTTCTTTGAAAGCCATGTAGGGCGGCTCCATCCAGCTTGGTGTGAAGCGGGCACCAAGTGAATATCCGCAGGCATTCAGGCGGTGTGGCATCAGCCCGCGATCATCCAGAATGTTGGCGTGTGCAGCAAACAGATCGCCAAACGTGTTGCCCACCTGCATGGCTTGTTCAACGGCCAGAAGGGCATCTTTTGCGGCGCGGTGGAGTTCCAGATGGCGCGGCGTTGGCTCTCCCAGAATAACTGTGCGGATGGAGGCAGCGTGATAATGGCGGTAAACCCCCGCCCATTCGATGGTGAGCTGATCGTTTTCTGAGAGCGTTCTGCGGCCAGATTTGTAGCGGCAGAGCAGGGCGTCAGGGCCTGAGCCAATGACGAATTCGTTTGCCGGATAGTCGCCGCCGCCTTCAAACACTGCGCTTTGCATCTTAGCCAGAATGCGGCCTTCGTCGGCTCCGGGTTTGATTTCCTCCATACCGGCAAGGAAGGCGGCATCGGCGAGTTTGCCTGCGGTTCTGACATATTCCAGCTCAGTTGACGATTTGACCAGACGAAGCTCCTTTATAATGTCGGAAGCGTCATCGACGTCTGCAAAGGAGTGCAGAGATTCGTCCAGCAACCGGCCATTGGCAGCGGTGAGGCCGTGGGTGTCATATTCCACGCCGATGCGGGTGCCGAGCAGGTCGAGATCAAACAGAAGCTCTTTTACCTGACCAACCGGAGATTTGCCTGCGACGTCCATCCAGAGGCGAATGTCTTTGAGGTTGGAGGTGTTGCGGGCTTGTCGCAGATCAGCGGAGCGGGTGAGAAGGATAGGTTCTTCACCGGGGCGGTAGATCAAGCACTGGAAGAAGCAATAGCCGAAGGTGTCAAAACCTGTCAGCCAGTACATGCTCTCCTGTGCGAAGATCAGCAGGCAATCGAGATGACGCTCTTTGAGTTTGGCGTCCAGAGCAACACGGCGCTCAGCAAATTCTTCCGGTGCAAAGTGCAGGGCCATGGTCTTCTCCCAATCCATAGTTTGCAAAGCAATGTGAAACAGAACTTACTCTTGCTCGTCCGTCAGCACAATCAGGCGGTCAACATGATAGTTGATATCTGGCGTCCGTAATCTGGTTCTTTGTTATGGGTGGTTCTTCGGTAGGAGAAGAACCTGTCCGCATCCGCATAGGTGCATAGTTTGAGGTCGATGACGTCTTTGAGGCCAAGTTTGTCCAGTTGGGCTTTGATGAAAGCCGGTAGATCAAACATACTGTGCAGTGGTTTTTGTGAGGGAACGAAGAAGCGCTTGTTGTCCTGAGACTGTTCGAGGAAGCGCACCACAAACTCCGGGCCAACCTCATAAGCCTGCTGTGAGATCATCGGGCCCATCACCGCTGTGATGTTCGACGGGTTTGCACCCAGCTGCTGCATAGCTTGAACGGTGTTGGGCAGGATGCCATCGACGGCGCCTTTCCAGCCTGAGTGGGCTGCGCCGATAACTCCGTTGTCCGGATCCGCGAACAGGATCGGGCCGCAGTCTGCCGTCAGGATGCCAATGGCGAGGCCGGGGGTGTTGGTGACGAGAGCGTCTGCGCGCTTGTCATCTTCCTCAGCAAAGGGGGCCGATACGCTCAGCACCTTAGCCGAGTGGATCTGGTAGGGCGTAATCATTTGCTCAGGTGTTGTGCCGAGTTGATCGGCAACGCGGCGGCGGTTTTCCAGAACATCTTCACGGACATCGCTGGAACCCAAGCCGACGTTGAGGCCTTTGTAGATGCCGGAGGAAACACCTCCTTCGCGGGTGAAGAAGCCATGTGAAAGGCATTGCATTGCTTCAAGCTCTGGCACTTTAATCATTGGCTTCTCCCTGCTTCGATGCGTTCAATTCTGGAAAGGAATTGGTTTATCTGAGGTATTGGTGATGCTAAGGACTTTGAAGAGCGTGCCCATCTGGTCATCGGCTGCGAGGCGCTCCACGTCTTTGCGGATCTGGTCCTGATCCAGTGTGGATTTGCCAGTCCCAAGTTGTCCTGCGCGCTCCAGCAGCCCAAGGCCGAGCAGAAACTCGCCCTGACCGATTGGGCCGTGCACGTTTGCCCCTTCTGCAGTGGCAGCGCTGGCGAGTGCCTGGAAGTTGACGTGAGCGGTTAAGTCCGCTTCGCCGCAATGTTCCAGCGTGGAGACATACTCGTGCTTCTTGAGGGCCTGAAACGTGTCGCCTGTGGCCGTCTTTGCATAGCCGTAATCTATGAGCAGAGCAGCACCGCCGTCTGCCTTGAGGCGCTGACCGATTTGTGAGGCAATTGCGGTGGAGGCTGGAGACAGCTCCAGCGTATCGCCCAGTTTTGCCTGTAAACCGGCTTTGGCGACGTCAGCCGGAGACAGAGTGCCTGAGCCGATGCCAAATGTCAGATTGCCGTCGTCATCCAGCCCAACACAGCGCTCACGCCAGCCTTGCTCGGTGAGCTGGTACTGGTGGATCGGGAGTGCATCGAAAAGTTCATTGGCAACGAGCAGGGTTGGTCCATCCGGGATGGTCTCCAGCGTGTCGTGCCACTTGATTGTGTAGGCTTTGAGCAGTTTGCGCTGTGCTTTGCGTAAGGATGGGCTGGTTTCGACCAGGTGAATCTGAATGTTAGCGAGCATCTGCGGGCGTAACGAGATAACGCGCAGGATGTCTTTCATTAAAGTGCCGCGGCCCGGACCCATTTCGACCAGATGCACTGGGCCTTTCAAATCCTGCGACAGCCATTGATGCATAAGCCAGGCGCCGATCAGCTCGCCAAACAGCTGTGAGATTTCTGGTGCCGTGGTGAAATCACCTTTCGTCCCGAATGGCTGCTGGCGCATGTAGTAGCCATGCTCGGGATCAGAAAGGCATATGCCCATATATTCAGCGAGGGTGATTGGACCATGGTCCGCGATGCGTTTTTTGATTTTTTCCTGAAGTGGCGTAGACGCAGAGCTGGTCATTTTGCTTCTTTGATTTCCGTGTTTCTTTTGAGAGCCCAAATTACGACTGCGATGCCGATCAAAACCATTGGCAGGCTCAGCAGCATTCCCATGGTGAAGAAGCCTGCGAGGTAGCCGATGTGGGCATCCGGTACGCGGTAGAATTCTACGAAGGTGCGTGCCAGACCATAACCGATGGCGAAGCTGCCTGCGAGAACGCCGGGTTTTTGCAGCAGTTTGAAGCGGTGGGACAACAGGCGCAGCACGAGGAACAGAAGTGCTCCTTCCAGCGCAGCTTCATAAAGCTGGCTTGGGTGTCTTGGTTCTGGCCCGCCGGTTGGGAAGACAACGGCCCATGCCACATCTGTCGGGCGGCCCCATAGCTCTGAGTTGATGAAGTTGGCGATACGCCCGAAAAAGAGACCGATTGGAGCGGCGATGGCGGCCAGATCAAACATGGTCCAACCAGACAGGCCACGTGCTCTGGAATAGATGATCAACACGACAATCATGCCCAGCAGACCACCGTGGAAGGCCATGCCTCCCTCCCATACAGCCAGAATGTCTGCTGGATTGGCGAGGTAGTAGGGCAGATTGTAAAACAGGACGTAGCCGAGGCGCCCACCCAGAACAATGCCGAGCGTTGCCCACATGACGAAGTCGTCGATGTCTGTTGCTGTTGGATGAGCTGTCTTGTTCCAGAGTGGCGAGTTGCGGACGGTTACGATCATGTAGCGCCATGCAAGAAGAATTCCGGCGATATATGCCAGTGCATACCAACGGATGGCCAGTGGTCCGAATTCAATCAGAACCGGATCAATCATCGGGAAAGGTATTGCTAAGAGCGGCATATGAAACCCTTCTGTTATTAAAGTGCCCTGCGCTCAGAGACCTTCACGCACTTTACTCTAATTCGGTTTGTTTGAGCGCATTGCAAGTGTTTGATCGGAGGTTATCGAACCTCATGCGCTTCAGTTCAGCGAGCATTCCGACAAGTGAAGGATTTGGTCAAGTGGTTTGTGGCAGGTGTTCAACACAAGCTTTCGACATCTTACTGACAGGTTCTTTAGGGTTCTGGGTGCAAATCAGCTCTCAGCGCTTGAAACTGACGGGCCGGACCAATACTTGTTTGTGAGAGAGAAATTTAAAGAGGACGCCATGAGCCAGTCTCCAAATCGTATGTTTGACGAGTTTGCAAAGCTGATGACCGATGCCGCTGGTGTTGCGCAAGGTGCCAAGCGGGAAGTAGAAACCGCATTCCGAGCGCAGGCCGAGCGTTTCATGTCGGATATGGATCTGGTTTCGCGTGATGAGTTTGACACAGTCAAAGACATGGCGATCAAAGCGCTTGATGAAGTTGAAAAGCTTGAAGAGCGCCTTGCAGCAGTAGAAAAGCGCCTTGCCGATCTAGATGAAAAAGCTACGCCAGAAGACAAAGCGTAGGTTTGGCTGAAAATTACATGTGAATATGCTGTGGGCGGCTTTGAGTCGTCCACAATTTTCGCAATGATCTGTCTATTCCCCCTATAGGGGAAAGGCCAAATCTATCGGTATATTGGCAAAAAAGGGATTCGATGTCCTGCATCAACAGTTCCGGTCTGGAACTTCCTTTGTAGTACATGCTTCTATCCAAGAGCACGTAAGTGTCTGGTCCATGATCACTCGACCCGCGTCCGTCCGGAGCGGGTAGACAAACCATTCCTCAAACGGAAAGAGGACCGGAAATGAGCCTTATTGAGTTCGGCACGGAACGCCCCCTGAATCCGGTTGATACCATTGAAAACCTGGCAACCGGTAATGACTGGTCCTTTGAACGCCTTGGTGATGACGAGATTTCCATATCGGTTACAGGGACTTGGTGTGATTACCACGTAACCTTTTCATGGATGGAAGAGTTGGAAGCACTGCATATGGCAAGTGCGTTCGACCTCAAGGTTCCTGCTCCCAGAAAAGATGAGATTGTTCGTCTGCTTGCGCTCATTAACGAGCAGCAGTGGATGGGGCATTTTGATATCTGGGGTCGTGAAGGTGTTGTTATCTTCCGTCAGTCGCTTTTGCTGGCTGGTGGTGCAGAAGCCAATTCATCTCAGATAGAAGTCCTTTTCTCTAATTCTCTTGATTCATGTGAGCGGTATTATCAATCGTTCCAGTTTGTCGTGTGGGCTGGCAAAACAGCACAGGAAGCGATGGAAACTGTGATGTTTGAAACTGCCGGTGATGCATGAAACTAACGAATGAACGCCCGCTTGTTCTGATTGGAGCAGGCAAAATGGGTGGTGCCATGCTTGCTGGCTGGATGAAGCAGGGTATGGCACCTGAACATGTTGTGGTTGTTGACCCCAACCCACCTTCAGACACACTTGAAACCATCACTGCACACAGCATCCCCTGGCACAAGAGCGTGCCAGAAGGTGTTGTGGCGGGTGTGCTGTTGATGGCTATCAAGCCGCAAATGATGGAAGAGGTGCTGCCAACGCTTACTGATGTTGCCGATGAGGGCAGCATCATCCTTTCTGTTGCAGCGGGCACAACAATCAAGCGCTTTAAAGATACGTTCGGAGCAGCCCAGCCTGTTGTGCGCGTGATACCGAATACGCCTTCTCAGGTAGGGCGAGGTGTGACTGCAGGTTATGCTTCGGTTGAAGTTCTGGATGAGCAAAAGGCTTTGATGAGCTCCCTGCTTGAAACAATTGGCGCGTTTTACTGGGTGGATGCTGAAGAGCAGATTGATCTGGCAACAGCTGTCAGCGGTTCCGGTCCTGCCTACGTGTTCCATCTGGTTGAAGCCATGAGTGAGGCTGGTCAACGATTAGGGCTGAATGCCGAGCTTGCAGAGGCTTTAGCCCGTGGAACAGTCGCAGGTTCTGGTGAGCTGCTCCATCAATCTCCCGAGAATGCAGATGTATTGCGCAGGAATGTGACCTCTCCCGGTGGGACGACGGCTGCTGCGCTTTCCGTGTTGATGGGAGACGACGCTTTGACAAACCTGATGAGTGAGGCTGTTGCAAAGGCAGCTCATCGCGCCACAGAACTTGCTGACTAAAGCTGCACCTGTTTGTGCAGGTTCTGCCGCGCTGCTTTAGATTTTGTTGTCGCGTCTCTTTAGCCTAAAACCGGTTTCCACTTCTTGGAGATACGTTTTCAGCAGGTTCCAAAATTGCTCGATATTGAAGTAAAGCCTCGGTTACTAGACTGAGGCTTTTTCTTTGTATCTGTGTTGCTCCTATGTGTATGATTAGGTGTTGATGCGTAGTTAGAGCAGGTCGCGTTCATTTACATTCACGCTCCGCACTCTAACTTCTTTAGTGGAGCGAATTCTTAGTGTTTGATTGAAGCCAATCAAACGGAATGCGCTCTGGAGTGTTGGCCATACAGGAGCGTGCCATGCCCACCGAAAAGACCCATCAGAAAGTCATCGCAAGTTTTATTGAGTTGCTGGAAACACACCGGATTGAAGAGATCACTTATACAGCGATCGCGGATAATGCTGGTGTGAAGATTGAGGTGGTGCGGGCGTGTTGCAATGGAAAGCTGGATCTGCTGGCAGCGTTTATGCAGGACATTGACCAGAAAGTTCTGAAAGAGCGTGATCCTGACCTGATGGATGAGACACGGCGTGATCGGCTGTTTGACGTCCTCATGTGCCGGCTTGATATCATGGAACCGCATAGAGAGGCGGTCCGGAACCTACGCAAAACAGTGGTGAAAGACCCGGCTTTGGCCATGCACATGCACAAGCTGGTGACACGCTCGATGAAGTGGATGCTGGTGGCAGCAGGCATTGAGGAATTTGGGTTGCGCAGTGTCGGTATGTCCAATGCTTTGGCTTTGGGTTTTGAGCGGTTGGTTCGGGTTTGGCTTGAGGATGACGCGCCGGGACACCCGAAGGTTATGGTTGCCGTTGACGACATGCTGGCGAACGGTGAAAAATGGATGGGCCGCGCTTGCCGCGTTGAGAAAGTGGCAGCTCCCTTTATTGAAGGGCTGGGACGTTTGTGCCAGAGATCTTCACGCCCAACAGGTAAAAGCACACCTCCACCTGAAGCTGCGAATGGTGGGGCTGAAGCCAGCCCTTAAACCAGTTTGCATTCAAGTGGAAACACATGAACTGCTTTAGCCTTTGTTTTTGCGTATCTTTCTCCGAGAACCGGTTTCCACTTTTCGGAGATACGCTGTAATTTGAGTTATTGAGAAGAATATGGACCAAAAAGAAGATACGAAAACCATTGGTATTGATGATTTTTTGAATGTGGATGTGCGTGTTGGCACTGTTGTTGAAGCTGTTGATTTTCCCGAGGCGCGTAAACCTGCCTACAAACTGAAGATTGATTTTGGTGATGATATTGGTGTGAAGAGAACGTCTGCTCAGATCACTGCTCACTATACGCCTGAGGCACTTGTTGGCCGTCAGGTGATTGCTGTCGTGAACTTTCCGCCGCGACAGATCGGGCCATTTATGTCTGAGGTTTTGACACTTGGGCTAGCGGATGAGAATGGAGATATCGTTTTGCTCCATCCCGACAACAAGGTGCCTAACGGTGGACGGATGCATTAGAGTTCGCTCCAGGTTTGCCGGACCTTTATGACGTGAGGGCAAAAAACTTATTCCCCTCCTGAATTCCTCCCATACTCTGTGTCTATGCCTACGTAACGGGCAGCTGGCGGAGCGACCGTCAGTTTGTCGTGGGCTGGGTTGGGCTGTTGGAAGACGTAACGCACCTTTCAGTGGTCCGGTGAACCGAACTTCAAACGTGACCGCATGGTTTGAGGGGAAGGGCCCAGGACTATAGGGTATCACGTGGCGACGGATACAAGAGCACCGGCAGGGAAACTTGCTTTTGCGAAGGTATCAGTCAAAGACGGAGGAACTGTCTGGGCATGGAAACGTGTCTGGATAAGCCACTTTCTTTCCGGGAAACCGGCTATCGTGCCTTATAGGCAAAAGAGGCGACGTTGTTCATTCCAAGAAAGCCCGGGCAAGGCGTGTAGCTGATGCCGAAGACTCATTACTAACAAATAGCGCAGGCATTGCCTGCCGCCTTGCTCATCCCGACTTCCGGGAATTCTGGTTCAACACTGCATGAGAGGTCATGTGGTGCTATTGGTGTTTGTGCACACTGTGAGCTAGATCGGAATGCGAATGCGAACGCGCAGGCCGCCCAGTGGAGACTGGCGCAAGAAGATTTCCCCCCCATGACTTCTCACAATATCCCTTGCAATCGCCAGGCCAAGGCCTGAGCCACCGCTGTCCTGATTGCGGGCCGTATCCAGCCTGTGGAAGGGACGGAAGACGTTCTCCCGCTCTTCACGAGGGATACCCGGACCGTCATCATCAACTGTGATGATTAGCCAGTCGGGTGTTCGATTGCCCTTGATGCGTAGCGTCTTGCCATAGCGCGCCGCATTGGAAATCACGTTCAGCAGACAGCGCCGGAAGGCTCGGCCTTTGACGATGACAAGTGGATCTCCGTCGAAGGAAGATGCAACGTCAGCGCCAACAACCTCTGCCTCGACCTCCAGATCCTCCAGCATGAGCGAGATATCAACCGGAGCAGGCGGCTCGTCACCATAGCCTTTGGAGAAGGAAAGGTAGTCCTCCAGCATGCGGTTCATTTCGTCGACGTCTTTACGCAGAGCATCCGCCTCGGGAGATTGAGGAAGCAGGGCAAGCTCAAGCCGGAACCGCGTGAGGATGGTTCGCAAGTCATGGCTGACGCCTGCAAGCATGGTCGTGCGCTGATCAACATGGCGCTCAATTCTGCGGCGCATGTCAACGAAGGCAAGAGCGGCACGGCGGACTTCACGAGCGCCATGTGGACGGAAGTTGGAGACTTGTCGGCCCTTGCCGAATTCCTCAGCAGCATCTGCCAGTTGCTCGATTGGCCGGATCTGATTTCTGAGGAACAAGACTGCGATAATGATCAGAACCAACGAGGTGGCGACCATCCAGACGATGAAGATATGGGAGTTCGACGCATACGTCTGGCTGCGGCGGGCAATGATACGAAGCGTCTTGTCCTCAAGCTGGATACGGATTTCAACGAACCGGGCTGCGCCCACTGTATCAATCCAGAATGGCTTTCCAATACGAGCCGCGATCTCACGGGTCATGTATCGGTCGACCAAATCGAAGAGCGGTTTAGGCTTTGCTGCTGGAAGTGGTTCTTTGGGAAGGACTGACACGGATAGACCTAATGCACCTGCACTAATCCTTTTAAGTGTGGCGTAGTTATCGTCATGAGCATAGGTCTCGGTCATATCGACGACAGCTGCGATTTCCCGCACCACTGCCTCAGACAGGCGGCGCGTTACCAGATCGTAGTGGCGCTCCATGAAAACGAAAGCGAGGACTGATTGCAGGATCAGGAAGGGGATAACGATGATCAGCAGAGCACGGACATAAAGGCCCTTTGGAAGCCGATAATGCAGCCAGCTGGTCACCGCGAAGTAGGGCTTTAAAAGCGTTCTGATCCATTGTGGAAGTGTGAACCGGTCTGATAAGCCCATTGTCCTCTCGCTGCTCGCCTGTGCGCTGGCTGCTATAATGGCAGCTAGTTGGTAATAAGCCGATAACCTATCCCACGCACGGTCTGCAGGTACAGGGGATTGCCGGGGTCTTCCTCAATCTTTCTTCTCAAGCGGTTCACCTGAACGTCGATTGTGCGCTCACCAAGTGCAGCATCTGCTCCCACAAGGTCAGTTCGTGCTACAGTTTGACCAGGCTTTTCCGCGAAGGTGTTGAGGATTTGTTTTTCCCGATCAGTCAGACGTACATGTTCGTCATTGCGTTTTAGTTCACCGCGTTCTGCATTGTATTGAAACGGGCCGAACGCCAATACTTCGAGTTTCATTTTTGGCTTTGGGCCACCTCTGCGGAGGATGGCGGAAATTCTGAGGAGTAATTCGCGTGGTTCAAACGGCTTTGAAACATAATCGTCGACGCCAGCTTCCAGTCCTTCAATCCGATCTTCAATATCGGAGCGGGCTGTGAGCATGAGGATGGGGACAGCTTTGGAACGGCGCAGGTCTTTTGCGAGCTCAATTCCGCTTTCGCCTGGCATCATGACGTCCAAAATGAGTAGGTCGAACTCCAGGCCGGATAATCTGCGGCGGGCTTCTACTGCGTCTCTTGCGACGGTTACCCGAAAGCCGCTTTCTCCGAGAAACCTTTGGAGCAGGTCGCGGATACGGCTGTCATCATCAATCAGGAGAATGTGAGGTGCATCATCTTCCAGAAGAGCAGAGCGGGCCACGGTAATTCCTCAATCTGTTTGTTTGGTGATGAGACGGGCAACTTCGCTGCGATCATTCTCATCAATCATAAGATATAAAAACTGGCGGACAATCTCATCACTGCCATCTGGCATCATGGAGATCGCCTTATTAATACGTTGGGACTGGAGTTTGGATAGTCGGGCACAAAATTCTGTACCTTTTTCAGTGGTATATAGCAGGCGCTGACGGCGGTCCAACGCTCCTGGTTCCTGACAAATGAAGTCATCATCCACCAACTGTTTCAAAACACGTCCTAAACTTTGCTTCGTGATTTTTAAAATGTCGAGCAGGTCAGAGACTCTGATTCCGGGGTTTCTGTGCACAAAATGAAGAACACGGTGATGGGCACGACCAAAACCCAGCTCATCGAGAAGCACATCCGGATCACCCGTAAAATCGCGATAAGCGAAGAAAAACAGTTCAATAAGGTCAAACCGTGGTGAATCGCTGTCTTTTTTATTCATTTCCTGTCCCGGATAACTGCCTATTTTTTAATCTCATAAAAAATACGTCAGTCATGTTGACTTATTTCAGAATGATAGTTACAAGTTACTCATCGCTGAAGAAAGGAAAGAACTCAACACGTCGCATGTGCGCAATAGTTGAAAAATTAATTTCTTCATCGGTTTTACGTCGTGGGTAGGTATTGATCATCTGTAGTTGTAATACGGCTGCTCTGTATACCTATCCTTTATAAACTCATTGATTTAGCTAGAACACACCTTGACTGGCAAGTCCTTGCCTTGCCTGCACCGTGAATTGTTCGCCATATGGAGAAGAGAAATGGCGGGTATACCCTTTGATCAACTAGAAGGCTCAATCTGGTTGGATGGAAAAATTGTTCCGTGGTCAGAGGCCAAGGTGCACGTGCTCACGCACGGTTTGCACTACGGAAGCAGTGTGTTCGAAGGTCAACGCGCCTATGGCGGCGAGATCTTCAAGCTGGAAGAACACACCAAGCGCTTGCATGCCTCTGCAGAGGTTCTGGGCTTCACTATTCCGTGGAGCGAAGAGCAGATTAACGGTGCGTGTAAACAGATGCTAGCCGAGAACAACCTGACAGACGCTTACCTGCGTCCGGTTGCCTGGCGCGGCAGTGAGATGATGGGCATTTCAGCTCAGTCCAACACCATCCATCTGGCGATTGCTGCCTGGGAGTGGCCAAGCTACTTCTCTCCAGAAGAGCGCTTGAAGGGTATTCGTCTGGATCTGGCAGAATATCGTCGCCCTGATCCAAAGACTGCGCCGTTCAAGTCGAAGGCAGCTGGCCTGTACATGATCTGCACAATCTCCAAGCATGCAGCAGAAGCAAAAGGTTATTCTGATGCTTTGATGCTGGACTGGCAGGGCCGTGTTGCTGAAGCGACTGGCGCGAATGTTTTCTTCATCAAAGATGGGGCAATTCATACGCCGATTGCAGATTGCTTCCTTGATGGCATTACGCGTCGCACTGTGATTGATCTGGCGCGTGCTCGCGGTATCGAGGTGATTGAGCGTCGTATCATGCCTGAAGAGATGGAAGGCTTTGAACAGTGCTTCCTGACTGGGTCTGCTGCTGAAGTGACACCGGTTTCTGAAATCGGGCCGCACAGTTTTGTTCCGGGCGATATTACGAAGCTGATGATCGAGGATTACATGGCTGCTGTACAGCCTGCGAAAGAAGAGTTGCTTGTTGCAAGCTGATTTCTTCGCTGCATGAAAATTCAAAGCCCGCCGCTCTGACTGAGTGGCGGGCTTTCTCGTTTTATTCGGTTGCGAGCTGTTGTTCGTGCTGCGGTTTGAAGAGTTTGCCGTTTTCTGTGATCAGCACGCAGATCAAGCCAAGGATCGAGAACAAAGCGACACCATAGACGAGGGGAAGTTCGGTCCCATTGTACAACTTGCCAATGCCAGCACCAAGCAGGGCTCCGATCAATGTGGTGATGAAGCCTATCATTGCCGAGCCAGCGCCTGCAACGCGCCCCAATGGTTCCATTGCCATGGTGTTGAAGTTCGGGCCGATGAAGCCGAAGAAGAACATTGCCAGTGATTGAATTGCTATGAATGTCACGATGGTCAGATTACCACTATAGGCAATTGCTGCTGTCAAAACAGAAGTTGTGGTAAAGCCGAGCAATGCCATATGCGACATTCTTCTGAGGCCATACTTCTCCACCATTTGTGAATTCAGGTAGGAGGAAAGGGCCATTGCGATTGAGATTGCTGCAAACACGATTGGGAACAGGTCAGCGAGCGCAAAGCGTTCCATGAAGACTTGCTGTGCAGAATTGATGAATGCGAACAGGCAGGCAAAGATGAATGTCATGGCCATCATGTAGCCTACAGTCACACGAGTGGTGAGGGCTAACCGATATGCACTGAGGACAGAACGTAATTCCAGTGGGCGCTGGTTTATAGGGTCGAGGCTTTCAGGAAGGCGCATCGAACACCAGACAAATAAGAGCACTCCAAACAGAGTTAGGGCAGCGAATACGCCTTGCCATGGAGCGACCCACAGGACGATCTGTCCGAGAAATGGAGCAATCACGGGGGCAATCTGGAAAGCTACCATGACCAGGGACATCACCTTGCCCATTTGACGACCGCTGTACCAATCCCGGATCATTGAAATGGATGCGACGCGCGGTGCTGCAGCTCCGATACCCTGAAGGGCTCGAGCTGCGAGCATGTGCTCATAGCTTACAGCGAATGTCGAATACACTCCGCCAATGATGTACAGACTGAGGCCGATCAGCAACGTGGTTCGACGACCAATCGTATCCGAAAGCGGACCGAAAAAGAGAGAAGCAAAAGCGAGACCAAGCATGTAGGCTGTGATCACCAATTGGCGATCATTGTCGGCGACAGACAATGCAGCGCTCATAGCCGGAAGAGCCGGGAGCATCATTGATGTCGCAACCGCATTCAGCGCCATAAGCGCTGCAACAAGGCTGACAATTTCCCATAAGGAAAGCCCAGGATGAGGTGCTCGCTCATGCTGCAGATCAGAAACTGCAGACATCAGAGACCTGTTTGTTGGGTGCAAAAAAGGTAAGAGGTCGCGATTGCGACCTAATAAACTCAAATTAGCTTCTATTTGAACTGGCAAACATGGCTATGTCAAGGCAAGTGCCAGTTCATTGTTGCGTGCTGCATGTTTATGGAATGCTGGAACTATTTGGTTTTCTGCTCGTCCCAGCGCGCTGCATCGGCATCATCAACTGCCTTGGCCTCGACCCAAGTTCCCTCGGATGCTTCTTTGAGATGCTCTTTCTTCCAAAATGGCGCCTGCGTTTTCAGGAAGTCCATTAGAAAGTCAGAAGCTTCGAAGGCGGCTCGACGATGAGAGCTGGTTGCTATGACCAAAACAATGTTGTCGCCTGGAGGAATTTTGCCAAAACGATGAATGATCGTGAGGCCTGTCAGAGGCCAACGTTCAACGGCTTGCTGCGCAAACTTTGAGATCTGAGCTTCGGCCATGCCTGGATAATGTTCCAGTTCTAGCGCCTCAAGCGTACCGCCTTCATCCCGGCATAGGCCAGTGAAGGTAACGATAGCTCCGACATCTTTGCGGCCTTTGGCGAGGATTTCGGTTTCTGCTAAAACGTCAAAATCTTCAGCTTGAACGCGGACTGTAAATTCTGTGGTGGTGCTGTTTGACATGGTACTCGCAGACTTTGAGATATGCTGGAGGGAAGGTGTTCCTCAACCGCCTGTCATTGGCGGGAAGAATGCAACTTCTTCAGTTCCAGACAAAACGTGATCTTCTTCTACGTGTTCCTGATTGACTGCGATGCGAATGGTTTCTGGTTGTTCGAAGGCAAAGGCATAACCTTCATCACGAGCTGCGAGCCAAATCATCAATTCGCCTGCGGTTTTAACAGTTTCAGGAAGCTCAATGGTTTCCTCAGAGGTTCCAGTGCGCTCACGCAGCCAAGCGAAGTAACGAATTTTCATGAGATTGAGCCCCGGTATTGTATGGCTTCCTTTTCGTGGAAGCCTTGTCTTTTACAGGAATTAGTCTTCAATCAGATGGCCAATTCCGGCGCGGAAGTAGTCATACCCCGTATATAGGGTCAAAATCGCTGCGACCCAAAGTAGCACTATACCAGTTGATGTGGTGTAGGGGAAAACAACATCGCCAGCATCACCTGCGAGCAAAAAGCCCAAGGCAACGAGTTGGACAGTGGTTTTCCATTTAGCCAGTTTGGTAACAGGGACTGATACACGAAGCTCAGCAAGGAACTCACGCAAGCCGGAAACAAGGATTTCCCGGCAAAGAATGATGATGGCAGCAAAGATGGACCAGTTTCCGATTGTCTGATCCCATGCCAATATTAGGAGACAAACAGAAACAAGAAGTTTGTCGGCAATTGGGTCCAGCATGCGACCGAGAGCAGACTGTTGCTGCCAAATTCTGGCGAGGTAGCCGTCAAAGAAATCTGTGATTGCAGCTATGAAGAAGATACTCAATGCAATCCAACGGGCGGTGTGGGTTGGGAAATAGAAACACACAGCCAGAGCTGGCACAGCAGCAATACGGCCGTAAGTAAGAATATTTGGAAGCGAAAATATAAGCTTACGGGACATATGAACCTTCAAGTTTACGCGGCTAACAAGCGCTCATACGCAGGGTGTGCACATCCAAGTGCGTCCTGTCAATTGTAGCACGCTTATTTGTGCAGGACTTCGGGGGAGTATACGGGATTATGTAAACATCCCGTCACCCATTTCCTTAATGATCTGCTTTGCCTTGCGTGAAGAGAAATCTTTTGCTTCATCCTCAGAGCCATGTGTGTCTGCGCGGATAAAGGTATGCTCTTTGGTCTCTTCACCAAATTGCTTGGTGATGCGACCCGCAGTTTGCCACTGTCCTCCACGGCGAGAAGGTTCAGAGTAAATCAGGTAGCCTTCAAATTCTTCTGCCTTTGCAGCTGGCGTTGATTTTTCATCTTTGTTGCCGCCAAACAGATTTGAGAAAAAGCCCATGTTTATTCTCCCAGACTAAACGTAGTTTTATTGGTCTACAGGTTCGCACATCATGTCGGCGAGTGCATCCTTGTTTTCACCGTTAGGTTCTCCAAGTTTGCGCATGGACCAGTGTTTTCTGCAAAGTGAGATGTAGGATTCCTCACCGCCAATGACAACCTGATCGCCTTCTTCGACAATGTTTCCGCTTTCGTCCACGCGGGCCACCATTGTTGCTTTGGATCCGCACCAGCAGATGGTTCTCACTTCGCGGAGGATATCTGCAATGGCGAGGAGTGCGGCACTGCCTGGAAACATCTTGCCCTGAAAGTCAGTTCTCAAACCGTAAGCCATTACAGGAATACGAAGATGGTCCGCAACATGGGCCAGCTGCCAGACCTGTTCTTCTGTCAGGAATTGTGCTTCATCGATGAAGACCGCGTTGAACTGGTGCTCTTTGAGTTGTTCCTCAATACAAGCGAACAGATCAAGCTTTGTGTCGTAGATGAGGGCGTCTGATTTCAAACCTATACGCGATGAAATTTCTCCGATCTTAGTGCGATTGTCGAGAGCTGCTGTGAACAGCAAACTGCGCATGCCGCGCTCCTGATAGTTATAGGAGGCCTGCAGCAGCAGAGTGGATTTACCAGCATTCATTGCGGAGAAATTGAAATATAGTTTTGCCATTGGCCCTTCGCGGCGCGGCGCGCCTCATCGCGTTCAATCTGATTAGGTCTTCATACATGGATTCGTGAGAGAGGCCAGAACCCTGGGAGGTTACTCACAAGGTTCCACGGCAAACTTTTAGCGTGAGGCGTATCCAGCGACCAAACTTGGTAATTCACGCATGCAGGCTATGGAATGATCCGGCAGAACAGGGGATCGATTGGCATGCTGCAGAGGGTTAAACCAGACAGAAGTGGCACCGATATTGTTCGCGCCTGCAATGTCGTGCTCCAAAGAGTCGCCGACATGGATGAGTTTGTCGGGGCTCATACCAGCCATTGAAAGCATGGCATCAAAGAGACGGGGATCCGGTTTTTTGTATGGGTACTCTTCTGCCATCACCACGAAATCGAAGAGGTGGGCGATACCAGCGCTTTTGGGGCAGGAGTTGCCGTTGGTGATGAGCGCTGTCTTGTAGTTTCGCTTCAGCGTCGCGAGCGTTTCTTTGACATGAGGGTAAAAGTAAGGATCTCCGAAGCGGACTTTTTTGAAAATCGCCAGCGCCTGCTCAGACAACTCCTTAGCATTACTCAGTGGATTAAGTGCTTGTTCAAATGAAGCTCTTCGAATTTCCAGATAGCGAATGTTGTTGGGGTCTGCGTCTTCAACGAGGGATTTATGTATTTTTTTGAGGCGTTTGGGCGTGATGGGTTTGTCGGAGTAATGGCTTAAAAAACTTGCGGTGGTGATGAGGGCTTCGTCCAGAATTCGTTGAAAATCAAAGAGGGTTTGGTCTGCATCGAAGGATATAAGCAATTCTCGTGGCATTCCAAATTTCCCTCCGGACCGATCCCTAGAAAGTTACTATATGCTTACTTTAGGGTAATATGTGAAGTGTCGCGAAGATTGGAAAATGGTCTGAGCCGACATCTTCGTCAATTATGAGGTCTTTGATTATTATTTCTTCAGAAGAGGTGATGTGATCGACTTTTGATCCCAACACTTTTCCAAGAAACGGATTGATAAAATATCGAGTTGTCTGCGGAATGAGGCTGGTGAACGTTGTTTTCAGCTTCAAATCTGAAAGCAGTTTCTGAAAGGTATCTGACCAGACAGGGGTGTTCCAGTCCCCTAAAACCATAATGGGTGAATCTGTCCGCTGTTCCCGGATGTAATTTGACACGTAATTCATGTAGGTCGTCCGTCCGTCCAGGCGACGTTGACTGCGTGGACTTGCCGGATGGATTGCATAGAGCTGGATCAGGGTGCCGTTGATGTCGACATTTGCGCTCAGGAACTCGCGCGGGATGTACCCGTTTTGCCCAAGGCCAGGTATATGAACTCGTTTTGAGTTCTCTAGCGGAAATTTGCTGAAGACTGTGAGATCAGTGTCGCGCTTTGCTGGTGGCAGGATAGCGTATTGATAATTCTTTGTAAGGAACGTTTTCAGACGGGGAGTTGCGCTTGCGGTTTCCTGAAACACAATCAGGTCTGGTTGACGTTTTTCAATCAGCTCTTGCAAGGCCTCCTTCTCGAACTGCATATGCAGGAGATTGAGGCTCATGACGTTGAACGTCTTGCTCTTGGGGTGGTTATCCAGAATTGCGACAGGTTGAGTGACGAGACGGATGCTGGTGACCATCCAGAAGCTGGAGATGATCAATCCTAAGAGGCAGAGTAAATGGAGCCAGTGCAGCTTTCTGGCCAGTACGAGCCAGAGAAGGAGACCGACAAAACCTACTGCGATAAGCTGAGGGATGAAGAAAGCTACCGCCTCGCTCAACAGGTTTCCGGGAGCGAATAAAGAGGCGAGGAGCAAGAAAGTGACCGCAAGTGTTCCTGCGCGCACCAGATGAAGCAAGATCGGGGTATTTGGTTTTTTCTTTGATAATACCCTGTCTGAACGCACTGCTCTCACCTTTGGTTGTTAAGTTTTGATGAGAATAGCGTATAGTCGTTTTCTATTTGTGAAAACAATGCGTTATCCCGTGATTATTCGTGGAAGTGGTTGTAGATCAGTTTTGCAATGCTTTCGGAGATTCCTGAAACAGCTCGCAAGTCTTCGATGCCAGCTTTTGAAACTGCTTTTGCAGTGCCGAAGTGACGAAGCAGAACGCGCTTTCTTGTCGGACCAATACCTGCAATTTCATCCAGCGGATTTGCGACGATTGCCTTCTTGCGGCGGGCTCTGTGAGAGCCGATCGCGAACCGGTGTGCCTCATCTCGCATGCGTTGCACAAAGTACAGGACCGGATCACGTTCAGGTAACATGAAACTTTGTTTGCCCGTGACGAAGAACTTCTCGCGTCCTGCATCGCGGTCTGGGCCTTTTGCAATGCCGACCAATGGGATGTCCGTGATGCCCATCTCTTCGAGTGTTTCGCGGACGGCGCTGAGCTGGCCTTTACCGCCATCGATCAGCACCAAATCAGGCCATGGAGGGATGTCAGCATTGGATGGCGCGACATCCTGCTCTTCTTCACCGGCTTTTTGCTCAGTTTTTGATTGTGCGGTGAAACGGGCAGCTTGCTCGTAACCTTCCGGGTTTTCTTTGATAAGGCGAGCAAAACGGCGTGAGAGCACTTCTCGCATCATTCCGTAGTCGTCGCCCGGGATCAGGTCTTCCGACTTGATGTTGAACTTTCTGTACTGACCTTTCGCAAAGCCATCTGAGCCTGCAACGATCATTCCACCAACAGCATTGGTGCCTGAGATGTGGGAGTTGTCGAAAACATCGATACGACGTGGTGTACGGTCCAGGTCAAAGGCTTCTGCAACGCCCTTCAGGAGCTTCAGCTGGCTGGATGTCTCAGCAAGTCTACGGCCAAGAGCGCCCTTGGCATTGGTGAGCGCATGTTCCACCAATTCGCGTTTTTCGCCGCGCTTTGGTATTGCGACTTCGACCTTGCGATTGGCCCTTGCAGAGAGGGCTTCTGCCAGTAGTTCTTGCTCTTCCAGTTCATGTGAGAGCAAGACCATACGTGGTGGCGGTTTATCCTCGTAGAACTGGGAGAGGAAGCTCTCCAGAATTTCTGAGGGTTCGTAGCTTTTATCCGCTTTAGGAAAGTATGCGCGGTTGCCCCAGTTTTGTCCTGTGCGAAAGAAGAAGACTTGTACGCATGTCTGGCCGCCTTCCTGATAGGTGGCGAAAACATCTGCTTCTTCAATGCTCTGCGGATTGATGCCCTGATGGCTCTGGACATGTGACAATGCAGAAATGCGGTCGCGATAGACAGCTGCCTGTTCAAAGTCGAGGTTCTCTGAGGCTTTTTCCATAGCGACCGCCAGGTCTTGCTTGATGAGCTGGCTTTTGCCTGAGAGGAAGGATTTTGCTTCAGCGACAAGTCCTTTGTAGTCCTCAATGGAGACCTCGCCGGTGCAGGGCGCTGCACAACGCTTGATTTGGTAAAGCAGGCAAGGACGCGAGCGATTGGAATAGTAGCTGTCGGAGCAGTTGCGGATGAGAAACGCTTTTTGCATGGCATTGATGGTGTCATTGACAGCGCCAGCGGATGCAAATGGTCCGAAGTAATCGCCTTTGCGGGCCCGAGCGCCGCGGTGTTTGATCAGGGCAGGGGCTTCATGGTCGGCACTGATCAGGATGTATGGAAAGGACTTGTCGTCACGCAGGAGAACATTGAAGCGAGGGCGTAAACGCTTGATGAGGTTTGCTTCCAGCAGCAAGGCTTCTGGTTCTGTGCGGGTTTCAACGAACTCCATGGCAGCAGTTGCCATGATCATCCGCATAATGCGGTTGGACTGGCCCTGAAGCCGAGTGTAACTTGTGACGCGCTTCTTCAGTGACCGAGCTTTGCCCACATAGAGGACTTCGCCGTCCTCATCAAACATGCGGTAGACGCCGGGGCCAAGGGGCAAGCGTTTTACGAAATCTGCAATGACTTCAACACCCTTTACGCCAGGTTTGCGCGGCGCTGCATTGCTTTCAAACTGGATGTCTGGATTGCTTTGGGGCACATCGACATTGTCTTCTGCTTGAGCAGGCATGTCGGATGTGTCTTTAGCCATGATCCAATTACTCTCGGTGTATGCTGAAATAAAATATGGAAACGCACCTTATCCGATTCAACGGCAGGTGCGGTCTCTCAGAAGTGTTTTAGTTGTGTGTCCTAGATGAAATCCAGAGCAAATACGCCGTAGATGTAAGCGACATAGGCAACGCTAAGGAATATGCCCCATGCTTTGCCCAGGCACAGACGCTTGGCGGCAAAGATATACAGCAGTACAGCACAGGCTAGCATGACCCAGATGTCGAAGACGAGGATCTGTTCTGGGATCGGGATTGGGATGATTGTAACCGTGATGCCCATGATCGCCAGCAGGTTAAAGACATTGGAGCCAATGACATTGCCGAGCGCGACTGCAGAGTGCTGACGGATGGCTGCCATAACGGTTGTTGCAAGCTCTGGCAGTGATGTGCCAAGTGCAACGACAGTCAGGCCGATGACAGCATCGGACACGCCCCAGGATGATGCCACATCAGTTGCGCCAGAGATGGTCAGTTGTGCCCCAAGTGGCAGGCCGATCAGGCCGAGAACGAGAAAGACTGCAGCAATTGCTTTGTTTTCTGGAACGGAATCGACGTCAAGATCGTCTTCTTCGTCTCCATCAGGAGCCGTTACACAGCAGGAGCCGTTCTCTTTCTTATGCTTCTTGGTTGCGCGTACTGAATCTCCAAGAAAGATTGCGAGCAGAACAAGAAGCCCGATACCTGCATAATGGGTTAGCGTGCCCATGAAGCAGAGGGCTGCGAAGATGACGGAGACCACCAGCATGAATAGAGCGTTTCTGTGAGCTCCATTCTCATCGCATGGTGTTGTTGCGATCAGGGCAGGTACGCCAAGAACCAGCAGCACGTTTGCGATGTTGGAGCCGACAACGTTACCAATTGCAACGCCGCTCACACCGTCGAGAGCAGCTTTCAGAGAGATAAAGAGTTCTGGTGCTGAGGTACCAAAGGCGACGATGGTCAAACCGATGATGAGAGTTGGAATTCCCAGAGCCTGAGCAATTGACACCGCGCCGCGTACAAGCAGGTCACCGGCAAAAATCAATAGTGCGAGACCTCCGAGGAGGGCAGCATATGAGAAAAGCATAGGCTGAAATTCCAATTATGTAAGGTTATTTGCTACACCAAAGGGGGCATACAGGAGTCTGACCGGGTATATAGACAGGTTTGCCGCGTTCTTGAAGTGTCTCAGATCACTTTTGACACCAGATCTCTGCAAAAATTTCAGTCGGTAGAATTGATCACAGCTTGTGTATAGTAAAAAGGCCACTCAAATAGTATGCATTACCTAGCGTAAACAATAGGTTGTCAAAGGTGCCATATTCTTTCTGTAGTTTGCCTTGAATTAACCAGAATTCGTGTCAGATCCAGCCACAAAGTCAAATCATACCTTTCTCCATCCCGGGGCGGTCTCATTTGGTCGCCTTCCCCCAGCGGATGCGTTTCATGCGCTCCGTTTATAATTTGTTGGAGAATGATACATGCTGCGTATTGCGTCTTGTACCGCTATTGCTTTCGGTCTGATGGCCGGCACTTCCCTTGCTGCTGACCTCCCTCAGCCAGTACAGCCAAGTCAGCCAGAAATTTCTTATGAAACACCAGCGACCTTTTCTGCGTATGACTGGTCCGGTGCTTACATTGGTGCCAACGCTGGTTGGGGATTCCTCGGCGCTGATGGCAAAAGCGGTGCATCCGGTGCATTGGATGACGACCAGAATGGTGTAACTGCGGGCGTTCATGCCGGTTACAACTTCATGGTTGCTCCAAGTGTTGTCCTGGGTGCTGAAGCTGACATTCAGTACAACGACCTTGAAGAGAAAAGCGCTGGCGTAGAGCTGCAGTCCGACTGGAATGCAACCGTTCGCGCTCGTGCAGGTTACGCTCTCGACCGTACGCTTGTATACGGTACAGGTGGTGCTGCATTCAAAGACCTGACTGCAAAATCCGCTTCTGGCAAAGATGAGAAAACCGCTATTGGTTACGTTGTAGGTGCTGGTGTTGAACACGCAGTAACCGACACTCTGACTGCTCGTCTTGAATACCTTTATCAGGATTTCGGCGATCAGAAGTTTGACTTCGGTGGCAACACTGAGAAAACTAAGATTGATGAAAATCTGGTACGCGCAGGCGTTTCCATGAAGTTCTAATTGAACTAATTTTCTGCTTTAAAGGCGCATGCTTCCGGCATGCGCCTTTTTCGTTTTTAGCTTCTCTCAAGCATTTCTGGTGCCTGCGTTTCGTTGTAGGCGGGAACCTGCGCAACAAAAGCATCATGCCAGTGAACCAGTTTCGGGTTGTTCTGTCGCCACTTCCCATTTGCGCGTAAGTCGAGATAACCTAATGAGCAAGCAAGTGCGATCTGGGCACAGTCCGGAATGCCATTGGTTTCCGTTGGAGTTGGCAAAGGATGGTCATTGAAGGCTTTCAATGTGCGATCAACTTTTCCTTGCTGACGGTCGATCCAGGTCCGGTTCCAGTGCTCTTCCGGGTGGTTCCTTGTTTCAATCTGAGCTTGAATGGCGGCATCAGTGATGCCATCTGCCATTGCTTGTTTTGTCAGGACTGAGATGCGGGTGTCGTCTGCCGGGATGATTTTACCCCCGCCAGCCAGAGTGTCGAGCAGCTCCAATGCGACGCGGCTGTCATAGACGATATCGCCGTTTTCCAGCAGAAGTGTTGGGACTTTTGCAAGTGGGTTTTGCTCGTACAAAGAGCCTTCGGATGCTCTTGTGTCAGCCCAGTCGACTTTCACCTGTTCCTGAAGTCCCAGAACGGCAGCAGCGATACGCGCTTTGCGTCCATAAGGGGAGGTTGGCGACGTGCGGAGTATGACCATTCTGCCTAAGCTCCCGGCTCAGCTTTGGTTTTGTCGAATGAAGGTACGCTAGAAGCGAAGTCATCCAGCCATGCAACGAGTGTTGGATAGGATTTACGCCATTCACCTGCGAAACGAAGATCAAGGTATCCAAGAGCACAGGCCAGGGCTATCTGAGCTGCATCCGGAGAATTATGCTGGACCTTTGGCAGTGGGTTGTTTTCGAAGGCTGTCAGCGCGCGATCAACCTTGGCCTGCTGGTAGTCCACCCAGTCCTGATGTTTCTTTTCTTCCGGACGCATACGGCTTTCATAAACGATCTGGATTGCCGCATCGCAGATACCATCTGCAAGGGCTTGTTTGGTCAGAATTTCAAAACGTTCAGCCCCTGCTGGAAACAGCTTTTCGCCGCCAGCTGTATAGTCCAGATATTCAGTGATGACGCGGCTGTCGTAGAGTACGTTGCCGTCTTCAAGGACAAGACACGGGATTTTGCCGAGTGGGTTTTGCTGGCGGAGAGTGTCACTGGGATCGAGTGTCTGTGCGGCTTCAACATTTACTCTGTCTGCGAAGCCTAGCACGTACAGTGCGAGCTTGATTTTGCGACCAAATGGAGAAGCGCTGGAGGAACGGAGAGTTTGCATGGCAGCCACCTGTAAAACACTAAATCTTGTTGCAACGCGCATCCTTATCCGAAACCCGGAGGTGCATTCGGTGATACGCTCTAGGAGAATTGAGTGGTCTGCACGATATCCGTGTTTCTTCCAATAATGCAAGGGACTTCGATTTGATTGTGTCAGAGCTTACGGTTACTGGCTGAGCTCCTTCGCAAAATGCTCGACAGCAATCCAATCTGTAAATTCGACAGTGAGTTTAGGGTCTGTCGGGCCATTGGTCATCTTCATGATGAGCTGGATCATCACACGATCCCACGGCTTGTAGTCAGGGTAGTTGAGAGCACCTGCGAAGACGGCGGCCTTCTTTGGCTCAAACTTCGATTTCTCTAAGTATTTCCGGAGGTATGCGTTGGTTTGCGGGGTGCTCTTCTCTGGCTTTCTGGCCGTAAGGTTGACTGAAAAGAAAGCTGTATGTGCCTGATTCAACTCGGCCAAATTGCGGCTGATAAACTGGCGAACCGGGCGTAAGTGGAAGCCATAGCGGATAGGGGCTCCAATGAGAATTCGATTGTTCTTCAGATCAGTTGGGAGCTGTTCCATCCCTGTTACAAGAGGGAGGAAGACGATCTTTTCTCCATTCTTTTCAAGAAACTCTGAGATCTTGCCAATTATTTTTTTAGTCTGGCCATCATGACTGGCGTAGGCGAGATAGTATTTCATCAGTTGTGAACCCGTAGGACTGTGCTGAGATCTAATATAAGTCTCAAGCGCTATCAGTCCTACGAGGCATGATGTAGCAAGGTGCTGCGTTAGCGAGGGATGATTTCCTGCTCTGGTCGAACCGTCCGGCATTCACCGTCATAGACCCTGAATTTGTCAAGACCATCAAGGCAAGCTCTAACACCCCATGAAAGGCCGAGGAAGCCATCATACTGCACCAGTGCATAATAGATGCGGTGGCGGGTGTCGTCGGTCAGCGTTGCGACGCCATTACAATAGCGGCGACCCACTGGGCTTGGGCGCCTGATTGTGAAATCAGACTCGCGAATTTCTTCGATCAGCTTGATCTCTAATCCGTCATAATAACTTGGAACAGCACGTGCGATTTGCCGTGCGACGGCTCTTTGCGCCTTGCCGGAGTCACAGGCTGGCAGATAGTCGCCGGACCAACCGAAATAGACTTTCTCATTTGGATCTATGAAATCCTCTTCGTCTATCTGGGGGATGGTTGTGTCATAGCTCCCCGGAGGAACCAGATCAGCAGCAAATGTCGTTCCAGTGGCAACACTCAGTACAGTTGCAGTCAATAGGGTTAGGATTGATCTCGCGCGCATTAACACTCTCCACGGAAAGGCTGGCTGGTCTGAAGCAGCGGACAGCTGCCTGCAGGAAGCGTTTATGCACCAGCCTCTTTGTGAGGCGCGACGAGATACTAGAAGCGCATGAGCTTTGGCCCTGCGCTTCTAGCAATCAGTGATTTGCTGTTTTGGGTCAATCAAAGGTTCTGAGGGGTTACTCAGGAATAACCTGTTCCACGTTCCATGACGGGTTGATGCCTTGCGTCAGCGTTTTGCAGAGCCATGGCAGAGCGGTGTTCATGTCTTTTGTGAGTGTCCAAGGAGGATTGATGACCATCATCCCGCTGGCCTTCATTGGCGCGTCCTTGCTGACTTTACCTGCCGACAATTCGATCTTCACAGTGTTGCGGATGCCAGCTTCGTCAAGCGTAGCAATGAGTTGTCGAACTGCACTGAAGTTTTTGACCGGATACCAAATGGCAAATGTTCCGGTTGGCCATCTCTTCCAACCGCGGATAACACCATCTGCAACGCGTGCGAATTCATCTTCCACTTCGAACGCCGGATCGATCAGGACGACACCGCGTCTTTCTTTTGGGGGGAGGAAGCTACCCAATGCGAGCCAGGCATCCAGTGCAATCACCTTGACCTTTTTGTCCCCGCCGTAATTGTTCTTCAGCTCTTCAAAATCTTCTGGATGAAGTTCTGTGAGTGTCAGACGGTCCTGTTTTCTGGCGAGCATACAGGCAATTTCAGGGGAGCCGGGGTAAAATTTTACGCCGCCACCCGGGTTGAGAGTCTCGACTGTCTCCAACCAGGGAGCGAGAACTTCCTTCACAGGACCTGGCGCATCGCCAAGATTTTCCAGCACTTTGCCGACGCCTTGCTGCCACTCTCCGGTTTTCTGGGCCTCTTCAGAGGTCAGATCATACAGGCCAACTCCGGCATGCGTGTCCAGTACTCTGTAGGCTCCATCTTTTTTCTGGAGGTACTTCAAGATGTTGGCGAGGACGATATGTTTGAGTACATCGCCAATGTTGCCTGCGTGGTAAATGTGCCGATAGTTCATGGTGGGCGCCTGTTGGCCTTTATCGCGCGCTGCTGCCAGGGTGGAGTTCTCTAGAGGCGCTCTTGTTAATAGGTTTGTTGTCGGCCTTATAGTCTGATGGTGGGCAGGGACACAAGGCGCAAAGCATTCTCGTGAGCGCAAAACTAAAGGCAGCAAAGTGCTGCCTTTAGTAAATCAACAGTGCAAGTCCAGAATGGTTAGTCCTGGCCCATGCTGTCAAAGTCGTCGCGCATCTCTGGCTGAGCTTCAGCTGGTTCAGATGAAGCTGCAGTCCCGTCTTCCAGTCGCAGTTCAACTGCCTTTGGACCTTTGCCCCGGCGATCAGGTTCAGTCTCAAAGGAAATCCGCTGCCCGCTATCAAGCGTCGTCAGACCGGAGCGCTCAACAGCTGAGATATGGACGAATACATCGCTTTCGCCATCATCTGGTGTGATGAAGCCGAAGCCCTTATCCAGCTTGAAGAACTTGACAGTGCCAGACTGGCGAGGTCCCCGTTCAACTGGTGGGTAGCTGCGTCTTCCGCCTCCACCACCGTTTGGTCCGTCCCGGAAGCCACCGCCTCCGGCGCCGCCACCACGGTTGCCGTACCCGCCGCCACGGTCATTGTCGCCATGCCCGCTCGCGCGATAGTCGTTGTTCCGGTCTCCGCCGTATCCTCCCGGACTGCGGTTACCGTAGGGACCTCTGCGTTCATTTTCCACCACAGGAGGCGCGTAGGCGCCGCGCTCGGAATCTCCTGGAAAATATGCTGGTGCCCCAAACTCCGGGCCGAAATTCTGCGAATCCCCAAATTCGCGCTTGCCGCCTCGCTTGCTGCGTGGACGACGACCCGAATTCCCATTATGCATTACAATATCGCCTTTCCTGCGGATTTAAACCTGCCAGTATCCGCATGTACTCGCTTTCTCAAAGCCAATTGCCCGTCCGAAAACACACAAAGTAATAATCAAATGTCTTAGTGGGGCTTTGGTTAAGAGCTCCTACCTGCCTTGCATCGCAAACACTTCCTAATTGCTTGGCCGGGTAATAATAGTGGCCAGTTCAACATAGGCAGTCTTTACGTATGCGCGGCATATAATAGGGTTCAGTTTGGTAATAGGGCAAGCTTTTCCTAGGGAAGGCGGAGGTAAAACCCTATGAAATTGGGGGTGTATCCAGAAATGGGAGGATAAAACCCTATTGTTTACATCTAAAAGATCGAATATTTTTGCGAAGACAAATGATATTTGCATGTTTGACTGTGACTGCAATTTTAAATGGTATTCGTTTGGGCTTGGTTTTGAGGTTGTATTTGAAAACCGTAATATTAGCTGGTTTCAAAAGAGGCTGAGAGTAGCCCGGCATATCTGATTACTGTATGGTGCGAAGAATTCGGAATTTGGAGATGAAGCACTTATGAGTGATGCCAGCAATAAAGCAGATCTGACGGGAATTCAGATAACTGTTGTTCCGGTCACTGCCTTCCAGCAGAACTGTAGCATCGTGTGGAACAAGAATACGCGCAAAGCTGTTGTTGTTGATCCGGGCGGGGATGTGGATCACATTCTTGCTGCGCTTAAAGAGCTGGATGTGACTGTAGAGCATATCCTCATCACTCATGGGCATATCGACCATATCGGCGGTGCTGCTGAACTGGCAGAGACGTTGGATGTTAAAGTGATTGGCCCTCATGAAGATGATCGCCCACTGATTGATCGTGTTGAAGATCAGGCCAAGCAATTTGGTTTGGACACGGTCAGAAAAGTAGAGCCAGATCAATGGCTTGTTGAAGGTGATGTGGTCACTGCTGCGGGTGCTGAATTTCAGGTTCTACACTGCCCGGGCCATGCGCCGGGGCATGTTGTGTTTTACAACAAAGACCTGAAACTGGCGATTTCGGGTGATGTGTTGTTTGCAGGGTCGATTGGGCGAACTGATCTTCCGGGTGGTGATCATGATACGCTTATCGCCTCAATCAAGGAAAAGCTTTTGCCGCTGGGAGATGACATTACGTTCCTGCCGGGGCATGGACCGGCTTCTTCGCTTGGCCACGAAAGGCTGAACAATCCGTATCTGAAATAACCGATGGCTATCTGAGAGCGTGAAGGGGAGTTTGAGCTCCCCTTTTTTATCGAAGGATTGCCTGGAGTTCGTCGATGCGCTCGTTGATGAGCCAGCCGTAGTAATTTTCTCGCGGCAAATGTGCTGGTGTTATTCTGCGCTTGTTCCGATAGGAAATGGCGCGTTCCCAAGGATTTCCGAGATTATACAGGGTCGACGTGATACCAGGGTTTTCGGAAATATCGACGTTAGCGACCTTCTTGTAGGCGTTGATGGCGTCTCTTAGCACTGCTGCGGTGTAGTGAATTGATTTGTTTGGGTCCATCACCGTTTTATAAAGGCCAGAGGCATCTTTTGAGCTGAGTTTTGGCAGGCCGCTGATGCTGCTGACCATGTCATTCATCTTTAGGGCTGTGAGCGGTGTTATCTGGCCTAAACCGAAGCTTTGGCCTGCGAACATTGGCCTGAAAAAGGCTCTGTGAAAGGGCTCTCGCGGGTAGCGGACCGCGCCGATTGTTTTGCCCATAAACCTTGTGTTCCAAATGAGTTCGTAGCACCGCCAGCGGCTGTTGCTGGTTTCCTGGCGGCGGCATGTGTTGAATTGCGGGCGCTTTACAAAACTCCAGACTTTCTCGCCATCATGTTGGAAAGAAATAGGAATTCGCGCGTATTGCAGAGCCTTCATGTAATAGCCCTGAGCGCTGTCGAGGCTATCATAATTGTAGGTATGCTCTCCAACGATCGCACCCAGGATGTGGACCGGGTCTATGTTGTACAGGCTGGCGACCTTCTTGATGTTCTTGATCAGGCGGCCTTCTCGTTTAAGCACTTTGAGAATGCGCTGGAACTTTTTTTCATAGGTTCGATTAAAGGCTTTGGTGCGTGTTGCGGATGCGCTGGGGATGGTTGGCTGGCTTTGAAGGCGATTGCCAGCGGGAACCTTAAGCGGAACATTCGCCTGTGCTGAACTTAGCAATAAGTCAGGAGAAGATAATATTAGGGCTGTTGCTAGAATTAATGCACTTGCTTTTTGATGTAATGTCATAGCAATCGAACTCTGCACTATTAATTGCTGTTGGTTTTGATTGCTTTATGTCTAGATGAATTATCCTAAAAATCTATTCAGATATTGATTTTTGCTTTCTACAATAAGTATGGTGCTATTTTTTACAATTATGCCCATTCAGGTATTTCTTAAATTCATTGGCAACTGAAATGCGTACATGTGTGACGCCGCTTTGAATAAAGCCCAGTTCCGAGGCTGCTGCTTTGGAAAGATCAATCAAGCGGTTTTGAGCATATGGGCCGCGATCATTTATCCGTACTGTCAGAGATTTGCCGTTTGATAAGTTGGTTACAAGAACTCTTGTGCCCATTGGCAGCGTTAGGTGAGCTGCCGTGAGCTTGGCCGGATCCATCATTTCCCCGCTCGCCGTTTGGGACGTGAGGGCATACCAGGAGGCTTCTCCGCATTGAGATGTTCTTTTAATTTCCACCTGATGAGGGCGCAGGATGAAGGCGACAGACACAATCAAAATGGCGATGATGAACAAGAGGAGATCGTAAATGCGACCATCGCGATGAGCCAAGCTTTTGTTGTTACAAGACATTCTGGAGCCTATTGGCTATTTTACTCCGCTAATTATACAGGGTTTCCCTCGTTTTAGGGACCAGAGAGATTTTCTGTGTTGGTGAGTTGGTTTATGTAGATTGAAAAAATTGATCGCGTTTGTAGCGGTGTGAACCGTGCGAACATGTTCCGGATAGGGGAATAAAGTGCAGCAAAACCCATTGACTGGAAGACTTATCCTCGCGGATGTCGCCCGCGGCCTCGCACTCCTGACAATGGCAATCTATCACTTCTCCTGGGATCTTTCATGGTTTGGAGTTGTTGACTGGGATGTGTCCGGCTCTGCGGGGTGGCGGTTGTTTGCGCAATTGATAGCGGGCAGTTTTCTGTTTCTGGTTGGGTTCAGTTTGGTGCTGGCGCATAAAAGCGGTATCCGCTGGGAGAGTTTCTGGCGCAGGGAGGTCAAGGTCGCAATTGCTGCAATTGCGGTTTCTGTTGCGACTTATTTTATCTTTCAGGATCAATGGGTTCGGTTTGGAATTTTACATTCCATCGTGGTGTCGAGCCTACTTGCCCTGCCGTTTTTGCGTGTTCATTACGTGTTTGCGTTGCTATGTGGGGCAGGGGTGATCCTTCTCTACCATTGGCTGGGGGATTATGTGCTGCCATACCGGCAGTTTTTCTGGCTTGGGCTCAACTCCTTGCCTGAAGTTTCCGTTGATTATGTGCCACTTATTCCTTGGTTTGGGCCAGTGCTTTTAGGTGTCGGGTGCGGGGATATCCTGCATCGCTATAATCTTTTACGGTTTTTGCGCGGTTCTGCGTTTCCGAGCGTTATTTCGCGTTGTTTTGCGTGGTTCGGTCGACATTCCCTTGCGACCTACCTTCTGCACCAGCCAGTCCTGTTCGGGATCGTTTGGGCTGGCGTGACTGCTGGGGTGATTGGTACCAGTGGCGATGTTCAGGTCAGAAGCTTTCAGCAATCTTGCGTGATGGCGTGCAGTCAGACCGTGGATGCCAGGCAGTGTGAGCAGGCGTGTCGGTGTACCTCCTCTGAAATAAAAGATCGAGGCATGTGGGAGGACTTGCTGACCAGACCGAATGATGCGGATGTGCGTGAAATCGCGCAACAGGTCTTTCAGGTGTGTCTGCGCCGGTAAGTTCGGCATCCCTTTTCGATATGATTTTATCTCCCTGATTCAAGGAAGATATGCCCGCGTTAAGCTGATTTAGTCGATCTGCCTGTGAATCAGTCAGGCAGAGCTCTCTGAAATTTCGGAGAGTTGGGGATCAACTATTCTGGTGCGCAGCTATTCCTCTGAAAAAATATACATTTTCTGGTCGCTGAAATCTCAAGGGGGCATTCATGAGCTCTTCCTTTCCCAAAAGGTCGCGCTTTTGCGCTGTTACCTATACGTAAGCTTCGGAATTGAATGAGATTTTTACAATCTGACCCGAGATGTTGTCTCCATGAGTAAGTCATAGTTTGCTCAATTGTGCAGATGACATAAAGTTAGTTTCAGAAGAAAAATACTCAAAACTACAGATAGATGGTATTGACCACGCTAAATGTACGGATAATATATCACTTGGTAAATATACGCAGTTATTATGAAGTGATGTTGGGATTTTCGTGCTTGTGGGGGAAGTATAGTCGTAATCTATGCTCAAATAATGTTTTAAACATAGCGTCACCTCCATGAGGTGAGCTCTTCTTTCACGACATATCTTCGCATCCCTTCAGGAGTGGGCCCGGTTTTGGGGAATTACCGGAAGCTCACGAGTATGGGGGAAGAGAATGCGGGTTTTGAAGAATGCAGGCCGAGGCCTTGCAGCAGGCTGCTTTGTGCTGGCCGGATCAAGTGCCGCCTTTGCAGGTGCGTGGGATACGCTTGGTATAGGCTCGTCTGAGCTGCTTTTTGCTCCAGAGGAGTTTGTGGTTGAAGGTTCTGTGACCTATGTTGACCGTAATGTTGATTACGTGAGTACGAACGCGACTGCTACGGATGGTCCGCTCAAAACACGTGCGACGCCGAATATCTGGAATTATCAAGGTGCAATGAAGTTTGCCATCACCGATAGTGCTGACTGTTTAGCGCGCTTTAATAACCCACTTTCGATTGAGGAGGATATGGACCCTAATTGGAGGGGGCGTTTTTCTGGTTATGAAACGCAGGCAAAGGCGTTCGCCATTGATGCCACATGTTCCTACAAGTTCCAAGTCGGCGAGGGGCGTTTCATTCGCGCAATCGCAGGGGCAAAAGCTCAGCATCTGAGCTACTATTCTAAGGGTGCTCATTCATCCGGTGCGGCGGCTGAAGTGGATCTGCGTGCTGATGGGTTGGATTATGGCTGGCGTGTTGGTGTTGCCTACGAGGTTCCTGCTTATGCGATGCGGGCCAGCTTGATCTACGATTCACAGATTGAATCGAAGCTTGATGGGGATACTTCTGTTGGTGGGAGCAAGGTCTATGATAGTGTCGCATCTCTGACACTGCCACAATCTGTCGAGCTAAATGTGCAGTCAGGTATAGCTCCAGGGTGGTTGGTTAGCGCCGGAGTAAAGTGGGTTGATTGGTCTGTGATTGATGTACTTTCTGTAGACAGTGCTGATCCTGCTACAGGTACGTCTGCCGGAGAAACAGTGCATCGTAAACTCAATTTTAAAGATGGTTGGACTGTGAAAGCTGGCATTGGACATGCTTTGACCGAGCAGCTGAGTGTTGGTAGTTCCTTGCAATGGGACCGTGGTGTCGGAGGTAGTTATTCTGATACCTATACGCTTGGTCTGGGCGGGTCGTATGCGGCCAACAAGAATGTGAAGTTTACTTTGGGTACGGCAGCAATCTATAAGACGAGTGGATCTGGAGATGCGAACAACATAGCTTCTGGTACTGTTAGTGAATACGATTATGACAGTTCTTGGGCCTTCGCTGTAAATACTAAGGTACGTTTGTCGTTCTGACGTACTTGCGAAGAACACAAATACGAAGCCGGGGGCATTGTCTCCGGCTTTTTTGTTTTAGGTGCTCATACTGCGATTTGAGGGGAATCCCTCATTGTGCGTGATTTGTGCAAGATGCAGCTCAATTTGTGCTGTTTGTGCAACAGTTTTGTGGAGAAATGAGCATGTTGGATTGTTGGAAAACCTATCCCAAAACTCTTAAGTAATTTACGTATAGGTAAGTTTGACTATCGTCTAATGCTTGGTCTCTCTTTACGATTAACTGGCCTGTGTTTGAGACTAGTAAATATAACATCCTAATTTACCTTAGGTTATATTAAAGTCTAGAAAAGCTTACCCAAGCGAAATGGCGTAGTATTTATACTATGGGAGGGGTGATTATTTCTCCCGATGCGTTATGCATGCAGTCAGAACTATATCAGTTTGCTCTGCAAATTGGTGGGATTGCACTGGCGCGAGGCACGTTGATGCTCGTTAAGTGCGGATAGCATGTGTGTCGCATTGGGGTGAAACGCGTTGCAATTTCCGTATCTTAAGCAAGTGCTCCTAACTGAATGAACCTAAAATCAGTGTTTTAAACACTGTGTATGGGGAAACATAAGGGGGAGAGGGCATGCGTGTTCTCAAGACATTGGCTCAGACAACCGTTCTGGGCTGCGCGGTATCCATGATTCCGGCTGCTGCATTTGCAGGCGGCTGGTCGACCGAAGGTATCGCAGACTACGATCTTCTGTTTGCAAAAGAGCGGTTCGCGTTTGAGGCTCAGTCAACAGTAGCGCTTCGCAATGTTGACTTTAAAAATGCAAAAACCACAGTAAATAGCGTGATTGATCTCAGCGCATTGGGTTCTGCAAAAGCTGATGATATTGCACCAAATTTGTGGCTGAACTCTGGTTCTGTAAAGCTTGGTCTAACTGATAACTTGGATCTTTTCGCAAGAGTTAGTCAGCCATATGCGATTAGCGAGCAGCCTGGTTTTGACTGGAATGGACGCTTTGCGATTGCAGAAACCAACGCTGATGCACTCGGCATTGATGCGATGTTAAGCTATAAGCACGAAGTTTCTGATGGCAAGTTCATACGGGTATTTGGTGGTGTTCGGTCTGTAACCGTAGACTATGAGCAACTTTCAAGATCACTGGATACGAACACCTTCGAAGAATCGGATGTTGCTATCAATGTAGAGACTGATCGAGAGTATGGTTTCCGTTTGGGTGCTGCATTTGAGGTGCCTGAAATTGCTTTGCGGGCTCTTGTTGCATATGAATCCGAGATTGACCTTGATCTTGAGGGTGACTTGGCAGGTTTGGTCGCTGTTCCGCTCGCCGCATCTGCAAATGCGACACTTCCACAGTCTCTTGAAGCTAAGATTCAGACCGGGGTTGCTCCAGGTTGGCTTGTTTCTTTGGGTGTTAAGTGGACTGATTGGAGTGTCCTGAACGAGCTAAGTGTCGATCTTCCAGCTGCAAGTGCTACTGTTGTACGTGATCTAAGTTATAGCGATGGTTGGATTGTTGAAGCTGGTGTTGGACATCAGTTAACCGAGAAACTCAGCGTCGGAAGTACTCTTACCTGGGATAAAGGTATTGGTGGGCCTTACTCTGACTACTATGCACTTGGTCTTGGCGGCTCTTATGACTTAACCGAAAATGTGAAGTTTTCGTTGGGTGGCCGCGCCATCTATAAAACTGCGGGCGAAGGTGCTTACAATATTCAGAGGACGGTTGGAGCTACGACTACTGAAGTCAACACCGACTACGAATACGACTCCTCCTGGAACTTCGCGGTTTCTTCTAAACTCCGCGTTGCGTTCTAAGCTTTTGTGTCTTTGGGAATTATGGGGCCGGGGATGGTGATCTCTGGCCCTTTTTTATTTTGGGGCTGAGGCGATGAGGTGGCATTCGTAGCGGTTGTTGTTGCTGAAGCGGATTTCGACGGATGGCTGTTTGAACTTGTTGTTGATCCGAAAGATCACGGCTTGAGCGCCGAGGCTTGAGAGATGGTCGGGTAGTTTGTTGCTGAAGAATTTGTAGTGCGCTTTGATCGGGTGGGCTGTCATTTTGATGACTTCCCCTGCAACCGCTATTTCAGCAAAGGCGTAGGTTGAGCTGGTGTCGATTTCATAATCGACGAACACTGCCGTTCCACGAAACTCGTCATAAATTTCCTGACAATGGTCGGTCATGTCTGAGGAAGCCGAACCGGCACTCACTGCTGTTCCAAAGTGAGCGATGGGTAGCATGAGTTCTTCTGTGACCAGTCGCGCATTTGCCATGCCAGCTGAGCCCAAATGGACTGCAGCAGCAATGCACAGCACTGCCGCTTTTTCGCGAAATGGTCTGTTCTGACGGGCGATTGCTGGGAAAGGCATTTGCCTTACTGTCTCAGCTTGAAAGCTTCAGTGCTTAAAAAGCATTTGTCTGTTGGTTGGTCTCCTGCCGCGATGATGTGCACCACTTCATCGTCGAAGTCGTCTTCCATCGTATAGATGACCCTCAGAAAGCCTTTGCTTTTGAGAACATCGGGCATCTTGTCTGAAGTGAAGGAGTAAGTCTCGGGTATACCCAGAGGAGTGAGGCGGACTTCGGTGTCTTCCACCAGAGCGATTGCGCGGTTTTGGGTTGGGCTGATCTGGTATTCAACGAAGATCTCCTTGCCCATGCCGAATTCGTACTTTTTCTCGCAGGCCTCTGTCACAGCCGGGTCTGATGAACCGTCTTCCTTTAAGCCAATGATGTAGTTGAGCGGAACGAGCACTTCGCCCTTTACGTTTTTTGGGGGAGCGGCCTGGGAAGCTGTGGTCAGGAAAAGAGCTGTGGCAATGAAGGTGACTGTACCAAGTCCGAAATGTACGTTTTTCATTCTTGTTATTCCTGCTCGGTATGAGAGATGAGCGTCAAGCTGATGTCAGAGTGATTTCCTCACTAGTTTTATTGAGTGGAACACGCTCTGGCTGTTATGGCGCAGTCTGCGGCAACCTCAGGCATCACTCAATTCAATGCGGTCAGTCTGGTTAAGAGAAGGCAACGGGTTCTTTTAAAACTAAAGCTGTTTGTTTATCACGTGTCGTAGGGAGCGGGTTCCTGCTTTTCGATGGAACGCTTTGCTGAGAAATTAAGAGGATGAATAGGCGAGAGTGATGGAACGAACTAAGAACATACTTTCTTTTCCAAATGACTCACGGCATAGTGCACCCATGACTAAGCGCCCTACAAAATCTTTCAGTTCTTCTTCATTGCCTGAAGCTGAGGGGTCCTCCTCTGGCTTTGGGGAAGCTCCGCAGCCTGTACTTTCCGGCAGTCCATTGTCAGGTTCCGTTTCTGACTGGGCGGACCAGATTGCTGATGAAGATCTTTCCGGTCTGAAGGCACGCAAGGAAGCAGAGCAGCCGAGTGAAGAAAAGGTTGCCCCGAAGAAGAAAGCTGCAGCGAAGCCAGCTGCGAAAAAGCCTGCTGCCAAGGCGAAGAAGGCACCTGCCAAGTCTGCGCGGGGCACTTCCATGGGGGCCACGAGTGATCCGCGTGAGCGGGCCAAGGGTGGTTTGAACCCGGTCGCGGGGTTAGATATTTCGCTGGAAGATGCTGAGAAGCTTCTTGATAGTCATGTCAAAGAGACGAAGAAAAAGAAGAAGAAGGCCAAGGAAGACACGATTACCGGAGCGACAGCGACTGTTCAGGCGCTGGCACGGCTGATTGAGCAGGGGCGTTCGGATGAATCTGGAGAGGATGCCTGGGTTCCGCACCGACCGGAGCGTCCGTCAAAGTCCGAGGGTGGGGTTCCGATTGTTCTGGAATCCGAATTTGAGCCCAAAGGGGACCAACCGACAGCGATTGCGGATTTGAAAGCCGGTCTTGAGGATGGCGATAATACGCAGGTTCTGCTGGGTGTTACGGGTTCCGGTAAGACCTTCACCATGGCGCAGCTGATCGCGCAGACACAGCGCCCGGCGCTGATCCTTGCACCCAACAAAACGCTGGCGGCGCAGCTGTATGGGGAGTTCAAAAGCTTCTTCCCGAACAATGCGGTCGAGTATTTTGTTTCCTACTATGATTACTATCAGCCCGAAGCCTATGTGGCGCGGACGGATACGTTCATTGAGAAAGAAAGCTCCGTCAACGAGCAGATTGACCGGATGCGCCACTCCGCAACCCGCTCTCTGCTGGAACGTGATGATGTGATCATCGTGGCGTCGGTCTCCTGTATCTACGGTATTGGATCGGTTGAGACTTATACAGCCATGACCTTTCAGCTGGAGGTTGGTGAGAAGGTTGAGCAACGCCAGCTGCTCGCCGATCTGGTGGCGCTGCAATATAAGCGCAATGATGCAGCTTTCCAGCGTGGGACGTTCCGCGTGCGGGGGGATACGATTGAAGTGTTCCCGGCGCACTATGAAGACCGGGCATGGCGTATTTCCCTTTGGGGCGATGAGATTGAAAGCATCACCGAGTTTGATCCGCTGACGGGTAAGAAGTCCGGTGAGCTTCAACTGGTGAAGATCTACGCGAATTCACACTATGTGACGCCGAAGCCGACGCTGAACCAAGCCACCAAGTCTATCAAGGCAGAACTCAAGCAACGCCTTCAGGAGCTGAATGACCATGGCCGTTTGCTGGAAGCGCAGCGGCTGGATCAGCGCTGTACGTTTGATCTGGAGATGATGGAAGCAACAGGTGCCTGTGCGGGCATTGAGAACTACTCCCGATATCTGACTGGCCGTGCACCAGGTGAGCCGCCGCCAACGCTGTTTGAATACCTGCCTGACAATGCGCTTGTGTTTATTGATGAGAGCCATGTGACTGTGCCGCAGATTGGCGCGATGTACCGAGGTGACTTTAGGCGTAAGGCGACGCTGGCGGAGTATGGCTTCCGCTTGCCGTCCTGTATGGACAACCGGCCACTTCGGTTTGAAGAGTGGGACGCGATGCGGCCACAGACGGTTGCGGTTTCAGCCACGCCTGGCAACTGGGAGATGGATGAAAGCGGCGGTGTGTTTGCGGAGCAGGTTATCCGCCCGACCGGTCTGACCGATCCTGATATTGAAATCCGGCCTGCCAAGACGCAGGTGGATGATCTGCTGGGCGAAGTGCGCGAGAAGGCGGCCAAGGGCTTCCGTACGCTGGTGACAACGCTGACCAAGCGCATGGCGGAGGATCTGACCGAGTATCTGCACGAAAATGGTGTGCGGGTGCGATACATGCACTCTGATATTGATACGCTGGAGCGGATTGAAATCCTGCGTGATTTGCGCCTTGGAGCGTTTGATGTCCTGATCGGGATCAACCTGTTGCGTGAGGGGCTGGACATTCCTGAATGTGCTTTGGTGGCTATTCTGGATGCTGATAAAGAAGGGTTCCTGCGTTCTGAAACCTCGCTGATCCAGACCATCGGTCGTGCTGCGCGTAACGTAGATGGTAAGGTCATTCTTTACGCTGACAGAATGACTGGCTCTATGGAGCGGGCTATTGCAGAGACCAACCGCCGCCGGGCGAAGCAGGAAGAATACAACGAAGAGCATGGCATTACGCCTGAGAGTGTGAAGCGCTCTATCGGCGATATCATGGAGAGCGTTTACGAGCAGGATCATGTTTCTGTCGATGCTGGCTTTGCCGAGGAAGGGGCCACCATTGGTCACAACCTCAAAGGCCATATTGAGGACCTTGAGAAGAAAATGCGCGAAGCTGCAGCTGATCTTGATTTTGAGATCGCGGCGCGGTTGCGTGATGAGATCAAACGCCTGCAAGAGACCGAGCTTGCAATTGCCGATGACCCCATGGCACGACAAACTTCTGTCGCGCAGCAAACCGGTGGGTTTGGCGGGAAGAAGAAATATGGTGCCGCTGGCAACCTGCCCAAGGCAGAGGCGGATAAGGCCGATGCTGGTAGCAAAGTGCATAAGCCACGGCTGGGTGAGATGGGGCCGGGAACAGACCTGCCGACACCAGCTGGTGCAACCGGCGAGAAGAAACCACGCCGGACGTCTTCAGGGCGCAGTTCAGGCGGGCGACCAGGCACGCGGACCCATCGAAAGAAGAACTAAAACAGTTCGCATTTAAGTTGAAACACCTGAACTGCTTTAGTCTTTGTTTTTGCGTATCTTTATCCGAAACCCGGTTTCCACTTTTCAGAGATACGCTGTAGGACAGGCTTTGCTATATGAGGCAGCGTTGACAGAGGCGTGTGTTTGCACCACATGTGTGATGAATGTTCTCTCTGCATGTTGGCTAACTGGTTGGGCTTAATGACAAAGCACATTGTTTGGGACTGGAACGGTACCCTACTGGATGATTTCGAAATCACTGCGCAATATGGCATCGACTATTTTGCAAAGGCTGGATTGAGCGGTGTGACGTTTGAGGATGTTCGCCAGCATCATACCCGTCCTTTTGCGGATTATATCAAGTCGCTGATGGGACGTGCTGCTACTGAAAGCGAGCTTGCCAGCTTCTACAGTGATTTCAGCAAAGTCTACGAGCCTGCGATGTATGATTTGCCACTGGCACCTGATGCGTTTCATGCTCTGGAGACCATAAGCGGGGCTGGTAAGAGCCAGTCAATCTTGTCCATGGCTCCCCATGAGGAGTTGGTCTCACTTGTTCGGCACAATGGTATCTACGAGCATTTTACCCGCGTTGATGGCGCGCGGGATTTGAAGAAGCATTTCAAAATCGACGCACTCAAAGCGCATTTTGATGAGCTGGGAGTGGAACCTGCCAGCGTCTGCGTGATTGGTGACAGCATTGATGATTTTGATGCGGCCAACGGTCTTGGAGCTTCTGCTGTTCTGGTTTCAACCGGCATGTACTCCCACGACCGCCTCGTCACCACAGGCGCCCCAGTCGCCACCAGCCTTACCGGTGCTGTCGCTGAGGCGCTGAAGTAGCGGATTATGAGCGACGGTTACAGGCCGTTGATGAGATCACGACCTGCGAGGATCTGGAGGGATGAGCCTTCCAGGTCGGTCCCGACTGCCTCCTGCTGGCCGCCCAGATGTTTGGCGAGAAACAGTTCTACCATGGCATGATAGGCCCGACGGTTGTGCATTTTCTGAATGCCGTGGCCTTCGTCCGGGAAAAGGCCGTAGGTGACTGGGATGCCGTGGTCTTGCATGGCGGAGACAATTTGCTCTGACTCTGGTGGCTTGACGCGTACGTCTTTGCCACCCTGAACGATCAGCAACGGTTTTTCGATATTCCCGACATGGGTCAGAGGTGAGCGTTCTTTCAGGAAAGCGCGGCCTTCTTCAGTTGTGTAGTCGCCAAGCCTTACTTTGTGGACGGATCTCCAAGGCTTCCAATACTCAGGGACTGCATCGAGAAAGCTGATCAGGTTGGAAATCCCGACCAGATCAATCCCACATGCGAACTTCTTCGGGGTTTGGGTCACGCCAGTGAGCGCTGCGAAGCCGCCATAGCTGCCGCCCATGATAGCGATGCGGTCCGGGTCGGCGATGCCTTCTTCAATGGCCCAATCCACTGCGTCCAGAAGGTCGGTTTGCATTTTGCCGCCCCATTCTTTGTTTGAGGCGTTTACGAATGCCTTGCCAAAGCCGGTAGAGCCTCTGAAGTTGACGGATAGAACTGCATAGCCTCGGTTTGCCAACCATTGGTGTGTCGGGCTCAACCCCCAAAAATCTCTCCACCATGGCCCACCATGCACGAGTAGCACCATAGGGCAGGGCTTTTCTGCATTAGGTGGCTGTGACAGATAGCAGACCAGATTGAGGCCATCCCTTGCTTTTATCTCTATGGGAGACATGCTGGTCAATGGTCGTTTTGCGAGCTCCGGTTGGCAGGAAAACAGGAAGGTGCTTTTTTCAGCTGATCTGTCGTAGCAGTAGAACTCTAAAGGCACGCTGTCCTGCACATGCGTAAGAATGAGCTTCTCAGCATCTTCTGAGAGGCTGTTGACCTCTATATCCCCCGAGAACTGCTTCTTGAATGATGCGAGAACTGACTCAAATTGTGGATCTATGGCAGTCCAATTGCTGCGAGCAAATGTTGCTGTGGCTGCTATGGGATGATGGGTGTGCGGGTGGAGTAACAGGTCGCTGATGTCTGCCTGTGGGTCCTCTGCGAGAACCGTGGAGGTTCGTGTCTGGAAATCTTCTGCTACGGCGGCGGCCTTGTCTCGTTCACGACTATCGATCCAGAACAAAGTTTGTCCATCCTCACTGAATTCAATGGGTTTGGTGGTCAAACTGTCTTCAAAGGGGATGAGGGTGTAACGCTGCCATTCTTTGCCGTCAGGTCGATAGAGAAATTCAACCTCGCCGTCGTCGGTGTAGCGGCGGACAAGGCGGACGTTAAAATCGCTGTCGGTCACGAAACCTGAGAACTGGTCATTTTGCTCAATGAGCTGGCTGTGCCCGGTAGTGAGGGAAACTTTGTACAGGTCGAAGTACTTTGCTGACCTTTCATTGTGAGCAATCAGGATTTCGTCCGGGTGTTTTCTCGATACCTCTTGCAGGTAGGCTCTTACACCGTGTGTTGGTGTTAGATATTTGAGATCTGTGCCATCAATGGGGACGCTCAGGATACAGAAGGTTTCGTCACCAACTTTGTCTCGCGAAATCAGGATGTGACGGCTGTCGTAAGTCCAGCGGATTGTGAAACCGATATGGCGGTCTTCAAAGTTTGTGAGGGGGCGGGCAGATTGTGGGTCTTCAGTACTGGCGAGCCACAGGTTGTATACGCCGTTGACTGGTGCCAGGAAGGCGATCCAATGACCACAGGGACTGATTGCGACCAGCGCTCGTTCAACAGGATCGAAGAATGTCTTGCGGGGGATGAGGCGAGTTCGTTCCTTAAGCTGCATGGTCAGAAGCCTTAAATTTATTACAGAAAAAAGCAGATCAGGCCTTGGAATAGGTGGCCTCGAAAAACGGTAGAAGAGAGCTAAGCGAAAGTATTGCAGGTGCTTCTGACCCTGTCCAATCTCTGAATGGTGCACAAACCACAACCGGATGTCGATTGCTGAAGGCTGCTTAAGGAAAGAGCATAAGCCATAGATAGTTTTTGCTTAGGAGGCTGCGTTAGATCAATGCAGACTGCCATTTACGGACGCATTGTTGATAATAATTCCGAATTGCAGGTGGACGTTTCTCGATGAAAAGAATTCTCTCAACCCTTCTTGTGAGTGTATTGATGGCGGGTGGTGCTCTTGCTGGGGAGGGCAAGACGTATTCCGTTAATCAGGTGACTGATGCCAGTGCGAACACACCTTCTCATATGTTCCGCTTTGAGCCTGATCTGCTTGAGGTGCCGTTGGGCGCTACTGTGAAGTTTGATAATTTTGATGGAAACCACACGGTTATTTCGATCAAGAAGATGACGCCGGATGGCGGGCCGAAATTCAAGTTCAGCAAGATGTCTCCTGATCGGAATGTTACCTTTGATACACCGGGAATTTATGGTGTGACCTGCGGTATTCATGGCCGTTTTGGAATGGCGATGATCATCAAAGTTGGTGAAGACAGTGCCGAGGACTTGGAGGGGGCTCGTTCTGTGGTGCCGGGTGGCCGGATGGGCACCAAGATCTCCCAGATTTTGGATCGACTTGAAGGCAAGTGAGCGTGTAGAGCTTGCGTGGAAGTTAGATAAAATAAAGGCAGCCGGTTGGCTGCCTTTTGTGTTTTGTGCTGATGCTTTTTTAAGCTCTATTCGGCCTGCGCCATGCTTCGTCGGGATTTGAGGTAGTGAGGTCCGACTTCAACAAGCAGGATACCGCTGAAGATGAGGGCGCAGCCGACCAGTCCGATTGGTGCGATGCGTTCGCCTAGAATGACGGCTGCAGCCAGAGCGGCGAAGAGGGCTTCTGATGACAGCATGATGGCTGCATCGGACGGTGTGGTCCACTGCTGACCAAATGCCTGGAAGGTGAAGGCCACGCCTCCGGACAATGCGCCTGCGAAGAAGATCTCGAACCACGCATCCTGAAGGGCTTGCACGGAGTAGGTCTCGAAGAAGAGTGAGGCTACCACACACACCACACCGAGGAAGGCGAACTGGATGACGGCAACCGTGATCGGGCGGCCAGAGGAAGTTGCAAGGCGTCCAACGAAGATCACTTGCAAGGCCCAGAAAACTGCGCACAAGAGCATGAGCAAGTCGCCGCCGTTCAAAGCTGTCAAACCACCGCCGAGCAGGTAAATGCCGAGCAGGGTGAACAGGCTTGCAGGCCACACGAGGAAGTTTGGCCTTCCTTTAAAGAACAGTGTGACAAGGATTGGCGTCAGCACAACATAGATCGCGGTTAGAAAACCGGCGTTGGTGACGGATGTTATCACGATGCCATACTGTTGCAGGACAGTGCCCAGAGTGAAGGCAACACAAACCATCAACATCGCAGGAAGGTGGGCCTTGCCAAGTTTTTTGGTGCTGTGAATGCGGCGTTCGCGTAGCGCGAACGGCAAAATCACCAAGGTGGCGAGGAGAAATCGCAGGCCAGAAAACTGCAGGGGTCCAAGACTTTCCATTGCAGTTGATTGCGCGACAAAGGCCATGCCCCAGATGAGGCCGGCCATGAGAAGAAGTATGTTTGCAGATGCCCTAGTCATCCCGCAGCTGTACTGCAAGCGAATAGGTGCTGCAAGCGGTCTGTCAGCGCTTCCGTTGAATTTCTCTCAAGGCGATTTTGAGCTTCTTGACGGTGTCAGAAACGTAGCGTTTGTTTTCACTCGTGCTGCGTGTGCTGGCATTTGTCTTTTAGGTTTACGCTCTAAAAGACAAACAAGACCATGATCATTATGCCAACGAAAGCGGCGATGACTGTTGCCGCAACAGGCCATGGTGATTGGGCGTGGCTGACGTGCTCTTTACGATGGTAGTCAACTGGCGAGGTTCTCATTGTGCTCCCCTGCGGCCCTGGTCAGTTGTTTTCCTGAGTAGGGGCCAATAGACGCGGATTACATCGAATACAGAAAGTATATATTACTGGATTTTGGTGTGTTCGAGATACCACAGGTTGAGCTTAAGCAGATCGCTCAATTGCAAAACTGCTATTGCCCATATTTTCTTATAGATTCAGAGCTTCGAGACCAGCCTCGAGATAATCAGGCAAGAGGGGGAGGCCCAAAAGGTATGTTGAGACCGGAGACGTGGATCGTTCGCGTGCTTCAGAGAAGGCAATGTCCAGGTCGTTCTGGTCATAATCACCGCGACCAATCCATGCGATGGCGACCAGTTCTGTCGCTTCGTCGATGTTGAGGTCGTCGATAATTTCTCTCAGTTCAGACTCAGAAAAGTCGTCATGCTCTTCTTCTGCAAGTCCGTCGTGATGGTGAACGTTTTCCAACTTTTCCGTATCGAAGGAGAGGTCACCTTCGTGCCCGTCCTCGTAAGTGTCTGGCAGACTTTCGGAAACAGCGCGCGCTTTTTGTACGATCAAGCGAACAGTTTCTGCAGATAGTGCTAGTTCTACGGCCATCGTTCGTCCCCGCTTATTGCTGTAACAGAACGTTACTCCTGTTCGGAATTATTCTGCAAGTGGAACTTATGGAACAGCTGCCTGCAGTCCAATCGCGCTGAGTGACAGTATGGCGCCGCTGAGAGTAATAGGCGATTTAAGCGGTAGAAAAGAAAAGGGAATTGGTTAAATGGAGGTTAGTGCGCGCCCGCAACTTATCCTATGTAATTCTACTGAGCGGAATACTTGATATCGTTATGGTTAAAAAAAACAGTACATACCGCAGGGGTAGGGGTTGTTTGTGCGCTGCACCTACGAGTAGCATTTGATGTAGGGGCGAAAATACAATCAAATCTCCCAGAATTTCTAGGTGCTGGCGGACCTGAGTGCTTTGTGCTGGCAGGGGTGTTTCTTACCCTGTCGGCACATCCAAAAAGAGCCGATTTTTCCTGAAATACCTGCGCTTAGTTTTTGAATGCGTAGATTTTTGAAAGCACGAAGTTGAAGGTCATGGACACCAGTGTGGCGAGGATAACAGCCAGATAGGTGGAGAAGCCGTCGATCAGGGTGATCAGTGCGCCATAGGTGCTGTAGTTGATGACGGCCCCCACGCTGTTGACCAAAACGAATCTCACATACTCCCCAAAAGGGCTGCCTTCAGAGCGGAAGGTGAAGATGCGATTCCAGAACCAGTTGTTGGTCATTGCAATCCAGATGGAAAGGATTCGCGCAATGAGGGGATCAAGGCCGACCACTTGCCAGAAAAAGGCGAGGGCGACCAGATCGACCACAAGACCGGAGCCGCCGACAATTCCGAAGCGAATGAACTGATTTTCGAGTAGTTTTCGCAGCAGGCTTTTCACGGAATTCGGGCTCTCATTTCTGATGGGACCAGCTAAATCTCCAAGTCTTTAGCTTCAGAGGCTGCTTAGCTTTGTTCCTTTGGAAATACAAGAGACGCAGCGTCACAGAACCTCTGATTATATCTGGGGAGTAATATTTGAAAAAATCTGCAGTCTTTGGCGAAATTTGAGCGGAAAAACTGGCGTGTTTGCGCTTGCCAAGCTTTGGTCTGCACCTTAGGGTCTGCCCGCACTTATTTTGCGAAGAACGTACCCGCTTCTATTGGAGGGCATTATGGGCTTTATCGCTGACTCGCTGTCTCGTGTGAAACCATCTGCAACGATTGCAGTGACCACGAAGGCACGCGAACTGAAAGCCGCAGGCCGCGACGTTATCGGCCTTGGTGCTGGTGAACCAGATTTTGATACGCCAGACAACATTAAAGCTGCTGCAGTTGCAGCTATTAATGAAGGCAAAACAAAATACACAGCGGTTGATGGCACTCCTGAGCTGAAACAGGCAATCAGCGCTAAGTTCCTGCGTGACAATGGCCTGAAGTATGAGCCAAACCAGATTACTGTCGGAACCGGCGGCAAGCAGGTGCTCTACAATGCACTGATCGCAACTATCAATCCAGGCGATGAAGTTCTCATCCCAACACCGTACTGGGTGTCTTACCCTGACATGGTGCTGCTGGCTGGTGGTGAGCCTGTGGTTGTTGAGGCGGATCAGAAGACCTTCAAGATCACGCCTGAAGCGCTGGAAGCGGCGATTACGCCTAAAACCAAATGGTTGATCTTCAACTCACCATCCAATCCGTCTGGTGCTGGCTACACCCGCGATGAGCTGAAAGCTCTGACCGACGTTCTGCTGAAGCATCCGCATGTCTGGGTCATGTCTGACGACATGTATGAGCACCTTGTCTATGATGACTTTGAGTTCACCACACCTGCGCAGATCGAGCCTCAGCTTTATGATCGCACTTTGACCGTGAATGGCGTTTCCAAAGCGTATTCCATGACCGGTTGGCGTATTGGTTATGCGGGTGGCCCTGCTGATCTGATCAAGGCGATGGCGAAGGTTCAGTCTCAGTCCACTTCCAACCCATGCTCCATTTCTCAGGCAGCAGCGGTTGAAGCGCTGAATGGGACGCAGGACTTCATTCCAGTCAACAACAAGGTTTTCCAGGATCGTCGTGATCTGGTTGTGTCTATGTTGAACCAGTCTTCTGGTCTTGAGTGTCCGGTTCCAGAGGGTGCGTTTTACGTATTTCCATCCTGTGCCGGCACCATTGGCAAGACTGCGCCATCTGGCAAGGTGATCGAGACTGATCTGGATTTTGCAAGTGAGCTTCTGGAAACTGAAGGGGTTGCTGTTGTACCGGGTTCCGCGTTCGGTCTGGGTCCAAACTTCCGCGTTTCCTACGCGACTTCCACTGAAGCTTTGACTGAGGCTTGTACTCGTATTCAGCGCTTCTGCGGAAACCTGAAGTAAGCTTATTTGGAAAGAGAACGCCGGAGACCTCTTTGGCGTTCAGCTTTCAATACAAAAAAGGCGCCGCATCATGCAGCGCCTTTTTTGTTTTAGGTGTTTCGCGGCACCAAAGAAAACTTTGGTGCTTTGTTTGTGCGTATCCTTATCCGAAAACCGGAATCCACTTTTCGGGGATACGCTTTTGGATGCTTAGTCCGGGAGGAGAGCATCCAGAATGTAGCTGTTGTTGACGAATGTGCCGCGGCTTTCCTCAACCAATGTCTGTGCATCGGCGAAGGAGAAGCGGACGCCTGCCATGATAGAAGCGTTTTCGAGCTTCTCAGAGCGCAGGTCTGCAAACATTGTCATGCCGTTTGCGGTTTCAGTCCCTGGCTTGAACTCCATACCCATTGCGTAGATATGGCTGTCGCGCAGATAGCGGTAACCCGCGTAAAAGCGTGCGTTTTCGCTGGCATAGTAAGATGCGGTTGCGCCACCCATGACAGAGCCTGTATCGTCGATCATCTGAACGCCGATGAGGCCGTCAACAGACAGGTTTTCAAAGTGAACCTGTGCTTCTGCACCTACGTAGCCGAAGGAACCGGCTCCACCGTTGATTTGCGCTGCAGAGCCAACAACACCGAAGTAGTTGTAGTCCTGCGTGCGGAAGCCCATGCGGCCTGTGCCAGCATAAAAGCCATAATCCTTGGTCCCGCCTGCGGTCGCATCAAATTGTGATGCAAAGCCTGGACCCTGCCCGAAAGCAGCTGTTCCTGACAACAGGCCCAGCATCTTGCCTTCGAGAGCCCCGAAAGCAGTTGTAATGCGGGCATTGATGGGATTTGCCTGCGCGATCGCTGGAAGAGTTGCAATGGCTATTGCACCGGTTACGCCAAACAAAAGTGTCTTCAAATTTGAGCGCATTGCTGATTCTCCGTACTCAATTTCTGAGTGGAGACTCTCGTGTTTTATTTAAAACATTGTTCTAAAGTGTCCCAAAATGGGTCAAATCGTTAGGCTTAATATCTATGGTTAATAATTGGTATACAGCTTTATGAAACCTTCTGAGAATGTAGGGCTTATCGATAATTTTTCCGTAAGTCCTTCTGCATGCAGGGCTTCTCTTAGATGACTTTGAGCGGCTTAAGGGATGCTTAGGGTTAACCCGGTGAGGTGACGGACAGGGCAGGTCGGTCTGTGATGCGTTTATGGTGAAAATCCTAATCACAATTTCTAACGCATATCACTAGGTAAAAATAACGCTGGAACTAAGCGGAGCATTCACTGTGATCGTAGCAAGGCTTTGACAGTCCGTACGCTTTGGTTTCCCATTGTGAAAAGGTCGTAGAGCCTGAGCACTGGAGAACAATAATGAAGAAATGCCTTGCTTTTGCTGCTGTTGCCGCTCTTGGTCTCAGCACTTCCGCCTATTCTGCAGACACGCCTGCACCTCCTCCTGCAGAACCCCAAAAGGATCGCCCTGGTGTTGAAGTTGGATCTTTGACCTGTGATCTGGTTGCCGGGACCAACTTCATTGTTGGCTCCTCTCATGAACTGTCCTGTGTTTTCAAATCGCCGAGCGGAAAGCGTATCGAAGGATATACCGGCACCATCAACAGCTATGGTATCGACATCGGACCCGTCACATCCGGAACGTTGGTTTGGGGTGTTGTTGCGCCGAAGGCTAACTTGAAGCCGGGTTCTCTTGCCGGGAATTACGGCGGTGTGTCTGCCGGTGTCACGCTGGGTGCTGGCGTGCAGGCGAATGTCCTGCTGGGTGGTCTGAATCGCTCTATCGCTTTGCAGCCTTTAAGCTTGCAAGGACAGACCGGAGCGAACATCACAGCTGGTGTCACAGGGCTGCGGCTGACCAAGCAGTGATCCTTTAATTCTTAGGGGGAATGTGAATCCTAACCCTTTGATCTTTATAAATAGCGCCGGTTCATATTGTGCGGCGGACTGTCACGCTTCAGTCCGCTGTTGTTTTGGCGCTTGCATATCACTGTGTTTCCGAGTGACGATACTTATCCAGAGTCTTATAATACTCTGGAAGGCGCGTGTGATTTTGCGCCGCCATGGCGCAAACGCCCGTGTCTGCTTCCCAAACCCAAACAGGGAGTATGGATCATGGGAGACAAGCATGTCGGAGTTGCCGGAGGCAGGGTTCGCAGCCCTCGTTCGGTTGCCATAATTGGACCTTTCGCAAGTGGCAAGACCACACTGCTGGAAGCTCTTCTCGCACGAACGGGGGCTATTGGGCGACAGGGAAGTGTTGACGCGAAAAGCTCACTGGGTGACAGCAGTGACGAAGCGCGTGATCACAGCATGAGCGTTGAGGCGAACATTGCCACCTGCACCTATAAGGGCGATCACTTCACATTTATCGACTGCCCCGGATCCGTAGAATTTCTTCACGAAGGCAACAGTGTCTTAAACGGCGTAGATATTGCCGTTGTGGTTGCTGAGCCAGATGAAAAGAAGACAGCAGCTCTTCAACTCATTCTCAAATCACTTGAACAGCGGAACATCCCGCATGTTCTCTTCCTGAACAAAATAGACAAGGCAACAGGTAGTGTGCGCGCGATGCTTCAGGCATTGCAGCCAGCTTCGAGCCTTCCAATGGTGTTGCGCCAGATCCCGATCTGGGAGGACGGCACTGCGACAGGCTTTATTGATCTGGCGCTGGAGCGGGCCTTTGTCTACCAGGAAGGCAAGCCAAGCAAGACCATCGAGATTCCAGATGATGAGCGTGCCCGTGAGGTGGAAGCGCGCTATGCCATGATGGAAATGTTGGCAGATCACGATGACGTTCTCATGGAGCAGCTTTTAGAAGACGAAGCGCCTGAGAGTGAGGTCATTTTTGATGATCTTGTGCAGGAAATGCAGCGCGGCGAAATCTGCCCTGTGTTTATTGGCAGCGCGATCAAAGGCAATGGCATCCGCCGTTTGCTGAAGGCTTTGCGCCATGATGCTCCAGGTATTGTTGAAACCCGCAAGCGTCTGGGGCTCAAGGAAGATGATGCCATTCTTCAGGTGCTGAAAACCTACCACACTTCACATGGCGGCAAGCTCTCTGTTGCTCGCCTGTTTGGTGGGTCTGTGAAGGAAGGTGCGCTTCTTTACGACAGACATGGGGAAGAGTATCGCCCATCTGGTCTGTTCCAGATGCAGGGTTTGCAGCCGAAGAAGATTACAGAGGCTGTTGCTGGTGATCTGGTGGCTCTTGGCAAGCTGGATAACATTGAAACCGGCATGACCCTTGGTGTTGGTGCCAAGCCTTCGCAAAGTCTGTTTGTCGTTGATACTCCGGATGCAGTTCTTTCCAAGGGGATTACGGCGACAGAACGGAAGGATGAAGTCAGACTCTCTACTGCGCTTTCCAAGTTGGTGGATGAAGATCCATCCCTGAGCATTACCCAGGTCCAGAGCACGGGTGAGACCGTACTGGAGGGGCAGGGCGAAATGCATCTGCGTGTTGCTCTTGAAAAACTGACCGGACGCTATGGGTTGTCTGTGAAGAGCTTTGAACCTCGTATTCCATATAAGGAAACCATTCGCGGCACGACTGAGCTGCGCGGACGCCATAAGAAGCAAAGTGGTGGCCACGGTCAGTTTGGCGATGTGGTGCTGGCTATCCAGCCTATGCCACGCGGTGAAGGGCACAGCTTCAACGACACGATTACTGGTGGCGTGGTGCCTAAGCAGTACATTCCATCTGTCGGGGATGGTGTGAAAGAAGCTCTTGAGAAAGGGCCTTTGGGCTTCCCGGTCGTGGATGTGGCTGTGACGCTGAAGGATGGCTCCTATCACTCCGTTGACAGCTCCGATCAGGCTTTCCGCATGGCAGGTATTCTGGCCATGAAAGATGGCTTGAAGGAATGTAAGCCGGTTCTTCTTGAGCCCGTTGATAAGGTTGTTGTGGCCTGTCCGTCAGATACCACAGCTCGTATCAATGCGATTGTTTCCGGTCGCCGTGGACAAATCCTTGGGTTTGATGCCCGCGATAACTGGGATGGCTGGGATGAAGTGGAAGCCATGATCCCTGAGAGCGAACTCAGCGACCTTATTGTAGAGCTGCGCTCTGCAACAGCTGGTGTGGCGACGTTCTCTCGTAACTTTGACCACCTTGCCGAACTTTCCGGCAAGGCTGCGGACAAAGTGATTGAGGGTGCAACAGCACCAGCCTGATACTCCAAAGCTTGCGCGCGTATTCTTGTCCAAAAACCGGAACCACTTCTAGGGAATACGCTCTAAAGTGAGACAGAAAAAGAACCCGGGGCAATGCTCCGGGTTTTTCTGTGCTCCTGCGATATTGTCATCAAGGCTTAATAGGTGGCAGGGATGCTGTTTGGGCCATGAGGCGGGCGAGGATGGACCAGTCTTCGTCTGCATATCCAGCTGCGATTGCGGTGCGGAGTTGGTTGGCGACGACATCTGCTGTGGGAAGCGGTACTTTGAGATCCTGAGCTGTTTGTTGCGCCAGGTTGACGTCCTTCAGGCCCAACGAGGTTTTGAAGCCGGGAGAGGGGTTTTGCTCGCGGGCGATGAGTGGAGCGTACGCTTGATAGACGGGAGCGCTGAACAGTGTTTCTGTTATGAGTGTGAGGAAGGTTTCCGGATCTATGCCCGCCTTTCTTGTCAGGGTGAAGCTTTCGGCCAATGCTTCCACCGCCGCCGCTATCATGAAGTTCATGCCCAGTTTGGTGACTGCAGCTTGGCGCGGTGTTGGGCCCATCCAGAATTGCCGCATGGATATGGCTTCCAGAACAGAGCGGGCTTCATCCATTGTGCTGCGTTCGCCTGCTGCGACGGCGACCAGTTGCCCTTCCGCGGCTTTGTCTGGCCGACCGAGGACTGGCACACACAGAAATCTGACATTAGCGCGCTCATGGGCGGCTGTGAGGCGGTCTACCATTGGTGGGCTGATGGTGCTGTGGGAGATGGAGATGCTGTTTTCTCTCAGTGGCAGTGCCAGAGTGTCTCCGGCGAGATAGACGGCCTCAACAGCTGCATCATTTGACAGCATTGAGCAAACGATATCGCAGTTTGCAAAGTCTTGCAGGGATGTGGCTTGTTGCGCTCCCTCTGCGACAAGGCTGGCGGCTTTTTCCGGAGAACGGTTGTAGACCTTCAGAGCGTGTTCTTTGTTGATGCGCTGGGCCATTCCAAGGCCCATGGTGCCCAGGCCGATAAATCCGATTGTCATGGTGCCGTTCCTTTGCCCTGTCTGACATACGCTGCGCGTTTCAGAATAAGCTGGAGGCGTGTTTGAAAGGGTGTCTTGAACCCGCTGAATTTAAAGAAATCTAATCTGATTGGATGTTGATGGCGGCTTTGAACCGAGTGGTCTGACAGTTCTTCCTGTGCCCGCCTCGCGTGATCACGAAAAGGATCACGGGGGGTTTACTTGAAGTTTAAGGGGTTTCGCCGCTAAGTCATAGGCCAATATTGGTAGACATTACCGTAACCCTTACCTGCTTGGAGATGGCAGCATGAACATTATTCATAGGCCTGAATGGATTATTCCGGAAAGAGAAGCGACACCTGAGGATGTGTTCTTCAACCGGCGCAGGTTTATGAAGGGCTTGGGCGCTGTTGGCCTTGGTCTGGCAGCTGGTGGTACTGGTCTGGTGAGCAGTGTGTTTGCACAGGATGGCAAGGACCCAACCCTTGATCTCTACCCAGCTGAGCGGAACCCTGATTTCACCCTGAAACGGGCAATTACGCCTGAGAGCGTGACATCCGTTTACAATAACTTCTATGAGTTTGGCTCACATAAACGGATTTCCGGTGCTGCGCAGGCGTTGAAGACACGTCCGTGGGCGATCACCATTGATGGTATGGTTGATAATCCGCAGACCATCGATTTTGATGATCTGGTGCGCAAGATGCCTTTGCAGGAGCGCCTTTATCGCCACCGCTGTGTTGAAGCGTGGGCGATGGCTGTGCCGTGGACTGGTTTCCAGCTATCCGAGCTGGTGAAGTACGCTGGTCCGCAGAATGGTGCCAAGTATATCCGTTTTGAGACCTTTGAAGATTCCGACGTGGCCAGCGGCCAGCGTCAGTTCTGGTATCCGTGGCCTTACGTTGAAGGCTTGACCATGGATGAGGCTATGAACGAACTGGCGTTTGTTGCGACGGGCATCTATGGCAAGCCGTTGCAGAAGCAGTATGGCGCGCCGATCCGCTTGGTGATGCCATGGAAGTACGGCTTCAAGTCCATCAAATCCATCGTGAAGATCACCTTTACTGATCAACGTCCGGTCAGCTTCTGGGAGAAGATTGGCCCGAGCGAGTACGGTTTCTGGGCGAATGTGAACCCTGAAGTGCCGCATGCTCGCTGGTCGCAGGCTTCTGAGCGTTTGCTGGGTACGGATGAGCGCGTGCCAACACAGCTTTACAATGGCTATGCGGAGCAGGTGGCGCACCTTTATAAGGATCTGGAAGGGCAGAACCTTTATCGGTAAACGTTTGCTGATAAGCTTTTAAAAGGCCTGAGTGGTTTGGTTGCGAATGAGCGACAAAGCCACTCGGGCTTTTTTGTGCGCGTTGTGATGTGGCGTTGGGTTTGGCGAATTAGCTTATTCACTCAATGAGTTTTTAGAGCTGTAGGATTAGGCAGGATTGAACTGGAAGGATAACCTGCCGGTTGTTGTGGATAACTAAAAAGCGGCTTGTCCTCGTTAAAAGAGGAATCGAAGTGTGCCGCTGTTATTCTGCCGGAATGTGCAAAGTGATTTGACTGCCGAGCCGTTCCGCTCTGTCAGCTTCGCTTATGGCGTGGGAGATTTCGCCATAGATTGCGAAAAGTGCGCAGGCAACCAGAGTGTAAAATGCTTTTCTCAGGTCATTCACATCCATTACCTCGGATATTTGCCAATAGGTATGATTCGATAAGTAAAGGATGCAAGCTGATTTGTAATTTCGCTGATTAGGGGTGGTGAAATTTGACTGTTTGAAGATTTACCTAGGAAAAATATAGTTAATTTGAGTAAGAGTTGCAGAAATTACTAGTTTATGTGAGTTGGGAATACCTTGAATCTGATGGGTTTTCCCAAGGTGGTGCTGCGCAATAGCCTGATGAATCCGCATGTCTCTGCGTGTATCTGGGATAGTTGATTTTTTAGTGTGCTCAAGAAGTAAGCGACCCTAGGTCTGTTTTTAGGCAGGGCGATTTTGAGCATGTCATGCGTGTTTGTCAGCGGCTGTAACTGCTCAGCAAAAGACCTTTCAAAACAGCTTTATAGCGCGTCAGATGAGCTGCTGGCCTTGTGTGCTGCGAGGTGCTTGGAGAGGTTTGCTGACTAAAAGACTTAGGGAGACCCTTGGTCATCTTTGGCATTTGGCAAAAAAAAACCGGACCATGCGGTCCGGTTTCGAAGTGATGAATGATAAAGCACCTAATGGGTGCAATCACCTTCCAGAGGGGAACAGTTGATCGGATGTTGATGTCACTGGGAGGAGAGGTGTGACAACAACTGATCAACAGCAGGTGTATATATGCAGTGCAGCGCCGAAACAGCAATCCTTAATTTTTGCATTGCAGCTATGCATTTTTAAGGGGGCTCAAAACCCTCGGAACTTCATTGCAGGATTTGACAACTATCAGAAAGATAACTCTGCGTAAGATATTGTCATTTCGGGATGAGATGGCGTGAAAAAGGCCTCACAGACGGTCTGAGAGGCCTCAAAAGAGATCTGGAATATTATTTATTTTGCAGTGCAAAACTTAGGGTTGAAACTCCTGAGCTGGCTCATCAAGCCAAATCAGTTCTTTTGCAGAGTTCCAGCCTAGTGTGTCCAACGTTCTGCATAGGAGACGAGGAAGTCTCTGAATGCGGTAACACGAGCGGTGTTTTTCAGCTCGGATGGATACACGAAGTAGGTATCAAAGCTTGGCAGCTCTTCCTGTGTGACGGACATAACGCGTTTGATGCCTGCGCCCGGCTCAACCATGTAGTCCGGCAGAATAGCGATACCGACGCCGGTCTGTACGGCTTTTTTGATGCCAGACAGGTTGTTCACGCGCAGGGAAACATCGCGGCGCTCGCCGTTTGGCAATCCGGCTGTTGCAAGCCAGTTCATCGCGCGCAGGTAGGAGGCCATATTGTCACCGATGGTGATCAGGCGGTGGTGGTCCAGATCATCGATGGTGCTTGGGCTGCCAAAGCGCTCAATATAGGTCGGTGAGGCGTAGACGTGGAAGTGCACCGTAAACAGCTTGCGCTGGATGAGGTCTGGCTGTGTTGGCTGGCGCAGGCGGATGGCGACATCTGCCTCACGCATGCCCAGATCCAGCTCATCATCCATGCAGATGAGTTCCAAACGCATATCCGGGTAAAGATCCACGAACTCGTTGACACGGGCGGTGAGCCAAGTGGAGCCGAGCCCCACTGTGGTGGTGACACGGAGCGTGCCGCTTGGCTTTTCCTTGGTGTCGGTCAGGCGGGACTGAACGGTTTCCAGTTTCAGCAGAACTTCACGGGCGGTTCTGTAAAGAAGCTCGCCTTGTTCTGTTGGAATCAGCCCGCGTGCATGACGGTGGAAGAGGGGGACACCCAGCTCTGCCTCAAGTGCACTGACCTGACGGCTGACAGCCGACTGACTCATGTTGAGAGCTTCGCCTGCGTGGGTAAAGCTTCCTGCCTGTGCTGCTGCGTGGAAAATTCGCAGCTTGTCCCAATCCAAAGAACGGCCTGGCATTTGCTTTCCCCCCATCTTCCCGGTTTCTTATTCTGCTGCTTCGGTTTCAGATTCCAAAGCTGCCAGGTAGCGTTCTGCTTCCAGTGCAGCCATGCAGCCCATTCCTGCAGCGGTCACAGCCTGACGGTACTGCTCATCAGTCACGTCGCCAGCTGCGTACACACCCGGAATGGATGTCTGAGTTGAATCAGCTTCGGTCCAAATGTAACCGGCTTCCTTCATCTTTACCTGATCTTTGACAAGGTCAACCGCTGGAGCGTGTCCAATAGCGATGAATACGCCGTGTGTGGACATTTCTGTGGTTTCACCGGTCTTACGGTTTTTCAGGCGGATGCCAGTCACAACAGCTGGGTTTTCAGTGCCGAGGATTTCATCCACTTCACTGTCCCAGACCACGTTGATCTTTTCGTTTTTGAAGAGGCGTTCCTGAAGGATCTTTTCGGAGCGCAGGGCATCACGACGGTGAACCAGCGTGACTTTTTCTGCCAGGTTCGCGAGGTAGAGCGCTTCTTCAACGGCGGTGTTGCCGCCACCAACCACAACAACTTCCTTGCCACGGTAGAAGAAACCGTCACAAGTTGCACATGCGGAGACGCCGCCAGCCTGATACTTTTCCTCTGAAGGCAGACCGAGCCATTTTGCCTGTGCACCGGTTGCGATGACGAGGGCATCTGCGGTGTAAAGGGTGCCGCTGTCGCCTTTCAGCTCAAACGGGCGCTTGGAGAGGTCTGCTTCCAAAATGGTGTCGTAATCGATCTTGGTGCCGACGTTTTCTGCCTGCTTGCGCATTTCTTCAACCAGCCAAGGACCCTGAATTGGATCGGCAAAGCCCGGGTAGTTTTCAACGTCGGTGGTGATGGTCAGCTGACCGCCAGTCTGCACACCTGTGACCAGAAGCGGTTCCAGCATAGCGCGTGCGCCGTAGATTGCGGCGGTGTAGCCAGCAGGGCCGGAGCCTACGATCAGGAGTTTGGTGTGCTTAACAGTCATTTCCTCAGAACCTCAAATTTCGTGCGCGCTTGGATAGTACCAGTGCCGTGTTAGGGAGGGGTTCTATCCGCTCGTTTGCTTTTGTTCAATCGCTTTGGATATGGCATCCGCAATATCCGGTGTTGCGTCTATCGGTTCATAAGTAGGTGCTAATATGTCTCCGGGGAAGGGATGAAGTACTCCCAAATCCTCCATTCTTGATAAAAACCTATCAAACTTTTTGTGAGTGCCTGTTGGGCGGAAGCCGTAGATAGGCTTTCCAGTGGCTGCAGCTTCGCCCACCATATTGGTGGAATCTGTTGTAACCACTGTGATTTCTGCGTTGGCCAGGTACTGGGCGATGGGGTTTTCACCTTCCCCATTCCAGAAGAGATGACCCTCTGATCTGCCCAGATCATGCAACTGCATTGCCAGCTCTCTTGGGGTGCGGCGGGAGCAGGTGATCATGAGCGAATGGGTGTGCGACAGGTTTTTAAGTGCGGCGAGAAGCGTGTTGATATTGTCGGGCGTAAAGGTGTGATGCTGGGAATTGCCGCCAATCAGGACAGCTGCTTTGGGCTTTGGCAGCGCTGCGATTGCCTCAAGTGGGTTGTCGCGCGCGTCCTGCAGCTTTTGCGCTGAGAAACGGTGAGGTGACGTAAGTGTTGTTACTATGTTTTTCCCAGAAATTCCGTCATGTTCCGGCGCCCAGACAAAATCAGCAAATTTGCTGTTGATCTTTGGGTCCTTGAGGAAAACAGTAAAGGTCTGGCCCTTGGAAAGCCGCTTTAGTGCGCGTAAGTAGGGCACCGCTCTGCGCCCGGATGCAATCGCGACCGCGGGATATGGGGGTGCAAGCGGGCTTTCTGGTTTGTGTGGTGCGTCTTTGGGATCGATTGGTCCCCAAGGCATTGCGTAGGTAAAAAGCTTGCGGGGGGCAACTAATCGAATTTCGTAGGGCAGTCCCAAAGCGTCGGCTACACCGATGCATTGCGCTACGTCTCCGATCTTGCCATCTGTTAAAACCCACAGGTTTTGCGACATTTTGTTCCCCCAGCTTTCGGGAAGTGTCTGCAAAATGCTATTTGTTGATATAGTCTGTCGCAAATAAGCAATAAACTAGCATTTCGCCTAACTTCGTGTTTTAGGCAGTGTTGTAAAACAGGTTAACTGTTAATCCAATAGGACAAGCAAAGGAGACGAGCTTGAAAGCGCGTCTGGATTCGATCGACTGGCAAATTTTGAAGGAGCTGCAGGGAGACGGCCGCATTACCAATGTGGAGCTGGCTCGTCGTGTAGGAATTTCTGCGCCCCCATGTTTGCGCAGGGTTCGAGCCCTGGAAGAAGCAGGACTCATTCGCGGCTACCGTACGCTACTTGATGAGAAACAACTGGGATATGAAGTCACCGCCTTTGTCATGGTTGGATTGCATAACCAAACAGAGAATGACCTCGTCTCATTTGAAGCGCAAGTCAAGGAATGGCCGTTGGTTCGGGAGAGCTACATGGTGTCAGGTGAAGTTGATTTCATCATGCGCTGTACGGCTAAAGATCTGGAAACCTTCCAGAACTTCATTATTCGCGATGTGACTTCCACAAAGAATGTGGATCACGTTCGCACTGCACTGACCATCCGCCGTATCAAGGATGAGCCGAACGTGCCGATTGATAAGCCTGAGTATTTCTAACGGGGCTTATCCGGGAGAAACTTTTTAAACGGCCTTCGCGTAGGAAGGCCGTTTTTTTATGCGTGGTTACATCCACTTACCGACTGTGATTGTAACTGTGCCTGACTTTATGTTTTCGTTCGTTTTCGAGGGAACTTCAGGGCCGTCATAGGGGCCGACCGGATTTTCATCCATGCTGAAGCCATAGGCTGCCTGATTGAGCATGAGGGATGGTTTGCCGGAAAGGCGTGAGTCGTTTCCATCACTGTCGCTGTAGTGCAAGAACTTTGAGTAATAGTGGCATGTCTTGCCTGCCTCGTACCACTTGCTCCAATCGTTCCATTTTGAGGTGCTAAAGGCTGCCTGCGCGCTTTCTGTCGTTTCGGTGGTCAATACGCCGTCTAGTGCTACACCGCGGCACAGCGCTTCCCAGATGCTGTCCTGGAGCAGGCCTGCATCTCCTGCAGCTCCCGCCGGAGTTAAACCAACGCCAAAGGATTGCTGGAAGACATATTGGCTGCTCGTCAGACCGCTTTCCGGCTTGTAGAAGTGGAAAGTGCCAGCTGGGCCTGTCAGCGTATAGACTTGGGTTTGCTCGGTTGAACCAGATTGTGTCTGTGTGGTGCAGCCTCCTTCATACAAACGAGGAACCGCTTTTGAACCGAGATTGATGCTCAAGACGTTTCCCGGCGAAAAGAAGCGGCTGAGGGTGTCATCCCAATAGGTCGCCAGGGGATCATCTGTTGTTTTCTGGTAGTTGCCGGATTTTGAGGCGAGCCAGTCGTTGGGATCACATATGGCGAAGAACTGATTGTCCACGAGGGGCGGTTGGAACCCGCCTTTTGTGAGCGGTGTGGAGTAGAGCAGGGGGAGGAAGTGAGCGGCGGCTGGATCAGCCTTTGCTTCGTTCCTCATGAACTTTGTGAAGGCCTCGGCAATCTGAGCCCGTGTCACATCTTTGCGCATGCCATATTGCGGGCCGTCCGAGCCTTCAACATCAAAACGTAGGTTGAGACCAAAACCGCTCACCGCGGACAGGTTCAGCTGAGCATCCAGACCAAACTCGAAAACGTCAAACGGGCCGGGAGCCTCTACGCCCGGTGTGTTGGCATAAGGGTACTGAGTGTATTGAATCGGATTGTTGTTTGTGACTGTGAGGTCCTGCGGCTTGTCTTTGGAGACAACAAACAGGAAGCGGTCATCACCGTTGGTTTTGTCCTCTAACACTACATCACCGATATCGGAGAGCTTTTGAAATGAAACGCTGGTTGGTGCGTTTGTCGTGCTCGGTCTTGTGAAATTGTTTCCTTCCAAGACCTTGAAGTGTTTCTGTGACCCTCCGTTGATCCAGCCTGCGACCCAGACATGTGCTGTGGTGTCGGGCAGGCCGCTTTCATCAACCAGTTTGAATTTGATGGACATGACGTTCCCTTTTTTTGTTTTTCTTCTTGGTGTTAGAGGGACGTGTCTTGGTTGACTTTGTGAGCTGCTGCTCTGGACTGCAAATACAAAAACGGCCCTCACGTGGAAGGCCGTTCTGGTGTTCTTGAATTGTCGCCGTGACGATTAAAGGCAGCGGATGCTTGAGAAGAAATGAGAGATTTCTTCTGAAATTGCTTCGCTCTGCTGGCTGAGCTCTGTCGCAGCGGATGTTGCTGTGGCAACAGCGCGTTTGGATTCGTCTGCAGTTGCAAGGATATTGCTCAACTCGCTTGTCACGCCCTTCGCATTTTGAGAAGCGGACTGAATGCTTGAAGAGATTTCGTTGGTTGCGATGGCCTGTTGGTCCACTGCATCAGCAATTGCTGTCGCTGTCGAACTCACCTCTTCAATCTTCTGGGAGATTGCAGAGATTTCTTCTACGCAGCGGCGTGTCTCGCTTTGGATCGCGCTGATCTTGGAGGCAATCTCGTCGGTTGCCTGACCTGTCTGGCTTGCAAGGTCTTTCACTTCGCTTGCCACCACTGCAAAGCCGCGACCTGCATCACCTGCACGGGCTGCTTCAATGGTTGCGTTGAGCGCCAGAAGGTTGGTCTGCTCTGCGATTGCACTGATGAGCTCAGTCACAGCGCCGATCTCGTTGGTTGCTGTCTGCAAACCGAGGACAGTATCGTTGGTGCGTTCTGCATCTTTGGAAACAGTCTGTGCTGTTTCTGCAGAGCGGGTCACTTGCGAACCGATTTCGGCAACGTTTGCGGACATCTCTTCAACAGCTGCCGCACCGGAGTGAACATCAGAGGCTGTGTAGTCTGCAGACTGGCTCGCAGCTTCTGCAGCCATTTTGCTTTGCTCGGATGTTTCGCGAAGAGTGAGTGCAGAGTTTTCGACGCGATTGCCTGCTTCTGCTGTCTGCTCTATCCGCTTGGTGATTGTCCGCTCAAACGCATTGATAGCATCTTCAAGCTGGTGGGTGCGCTCATCGCGCTCCTCTGTGTAGTGACGATGGTAGGCGGAGACCGCTTGTCCCATGTCGAACATCACTGCTTTTTGAAGAGCGATCAGGCTGCGCGACAAGCGCCCTGGTGAAAAGCGCATCTTGCTGGAGAGCACTTTGGTCAGCTCTTCGAGAATAAACGTATAACCACCAATATACCAATCCGGCTCAAGGTCGGTGTACACGTGGGCGCGGCCAATCTTGTCAACGCGCTCCATATAGGTGGAATCAAAACCGCCAGTGAACAAGATCTTCCAATGGCTTGCTTGAGCTGATTTCAAGCCATCAACCTTGCCGGATACTTTTTTCTTCAGTTCCGGATCACGCTGAACGTGGTTGTAAAAATCGCTCAAAATCTGTGTTAAGTGGCCCTCAACACTGGGCCAGAGATCTGAAAGTGTTTGTATGGTCTGACTATCGATTTTGAAAAAACCGAGCTGGCTTTTCAGACCTGAAAATGAATTGGTGGTCATGGCAGCAAATTTCCCGTCAATTTGTCGAGATCATTTGCATTTACAAGGGTTAACAGTAGGTAGATTTATCCATGCAAAATGTCGAATATATACCTATAATTGTGTTGGCAAGCGCAGATTGTGATTGGATATGAGCTTTTTAGGCAGGGATACGTGCCAGATTGTCGCAGGGTATTGTTGCTTTTTCAGATTTTTGAAGTAAATCCGTTAACTTATCGAAGAACCGATTATTTGCTCTGTAATTAGTGGATAACTCGTGTGGATTGCATAAAAAATGCCGCTCAGAGCGGCACTTTCATTTCTTGAAATCATAAGATTCTGAAAATTCAGCAAGGATTATCTCAGTTCATGAGAGGTCCTGAAATGCTGAATTCAGCTCTACAATTTACTTAACCGAATTGGACTTCAGTAATCTCGTAACCGCGTGCGCCACCTGGAGCAGTCACTTCGACGCTGTCACCAACAGACTTGCCGATGAGTGCGCGTGCAATAGGAGAGGAGATAGAAATACGTCCACGTTTTACGTCAGCTTCAACATCGCCAACGATCATGTATTTCTTTTCTTCCTCGGTATCTTCGTCAATGAGAGATACGGTTGCACCGAATTTGACAGTATCGCCGCTGAGTTTGGTCAGATCGATGATTTCTGCAAGTCCCAGAAGGGCTTCCAGTTCGTTGATCCGGCCTTCGTTCAGGCTCTGCTGTTCCTTCGCTGCGTGGTATTCCGCATTCTCTGAAAGATCACCGTGAGCACGTGCTTCGGAAATGGCTGCGATAATGCGCGGGCGTTCTCCGGTCGTGCGATGCTTAAGCTCTTCTGTGAGCATCACATAACCTTCCGGCGTCATAGGTACCTTTTCCATGGCTCGTACACCTTTCTTACGTTGTGGTGGTGTGGCCCATCACACTAAAAAACTGACCGGGCTGAGAAGCCTCAACCCGGACCTGTTAAACTATACTAGCAGAAGTAAGATTGTAGGGACCTTACTTCAAGCGTTTTCGCTCGGAAAGCTTCGATGCCTTGAGCTGCTGCTACGGCTCCTGCCACAGTTGTGTAGTAAGGAACCTTGTTCATCAGCGCAGCTTGACGAAGTGACCGACTGTCGGAAAGTGCTTGTGCGCCTTCGGTTGTATTGAAGACGAGCTGAACTTCTCCGTTCTTGATAGCATCAACGATATGAGGACGCCCTTCAAGCACCTTATTGACCTTTGCGCACGGGATGCCTTGGTTTTCCAAGTATCTTTGCGTGCCTTCGGTGGATATAATGGAAAACCCTGATGCTACAAGTTTTTTAGCTGCTTCAAGAATTTTCGGCTTATCTGCATCCTTCAATGAGATGAAGACTGTTCCACCTGCCGGAATAACGGTGCCTCCGCCGAGCTGTGACTTGGCGAATGCGAAGGAGAAGTCTGTGTCCAGACCCATGACTTCACCGGTAGAGCGCATCTCAGGACCGAGAACCGTATCAACGCCCGGGAAGCGAGCAAACGGGAAGACCGCTTCCTTCACTGCGACATGATCCAGCTTTTTCGGCTTGAGGTCGAAGTTTGACAGTTTCTCGCCTGCCATGACGCGGGCTGCGATTTTCGCAATCGGCACGCCAATGGTTTTTGCTACGAACGGTACTGTTCTTGATGCACGCGGGTTCACTTCCAGAACGTAGATCTCTCCGTCCTTGATTGCGAACTGAACGTTCATGAGGCCAACAACGTTGAGTTCCAGAGCGAGTTTGCGGCCTTGCTCTTCCAGTCTGGCAAGTGTTTCATCATCCAGCGTGTAGGCTGGCAAGGAACATGCGCTGTCGCCGGAATGGATGCCGGCTTCTTCGATGTGTTCCATGATGCCACAGATGAAGACGTCTTCGCCATCACACAGAGCGTCCACATCCACTTCGATTGCGCCGTCGAGATAACGGTCAAACAGAAGCGGGTTGGTGCCGAGCAGGGTGTTGATCTGGCCGGTTTTATCGTTCGGGTACTTGGCGCGCACATCATGTGGAACCAGCTCTGGCAGTGTGCCAAGCAGGTAGTTGTTGAGCGCTTCCTCGTCGCGAATGATCTGCATTGCGCGGCCACCCAGCACGTAGGATGGGCGAACAACAAGCGGCAGGCCAAGCTGGTTGGCAATGAGGCGGCCCTGTTCAACAGAATAGGCGATGCCGTTTTCTGGCTGTTTCAGATCAATTCTGTGCAGCAGACGCTGGAACCGGTCACGATCTTCTGCAAGGTCAATCATGTCTGGTGACGTGCCGAGGATTGGAATGCCAGCTTCTACGAGCGCTTGTGCCAGTTTCAAAGGTGTCTGGCCGCCGAACTGAACGATAACACCCTTGAGTGTGCCCTTGGAGTTTTCAAGGCGGAGGATTTCCAGCACGTCTTCAGAGGTGAGAGATTCGAAGTAGAGGCGATCGGAGGTGTCGTAGTCTGTTGAGACTGTTTCCGGGTTACAGTTGATCATGATGGCCTCGAAGCCAGCATCTTTCAACGCAAACGCAGCATGACAGCAGCAGTAATCGAACTCGATGCCCTGACCAATCCGGTTTGGACCACCACCCAGAATGACAACCTTTTGCTTCTCACTTGGGTTTGCTTCGCAGGAAGGCAGACCCGGTGTTGGTGTCTCGTAGGTGGAGTACATGTAAGGCGTTGGAGACGCGAATTCTGCGGCGCAGGTATCAATGCGCTTATAAACTGGCTTCACGTCGAGCTCAGCCCGCAGAGCTGCAACTTTGTCAGCAGTCGTCTGGGTGAGAACCGCAAGACGGCTGTCTGAGAAGCCCATGGCTTTGACCATGCGCATGGCGGCTGCGTTGTCTGGCAGGCCGTGCTCGATGATCTTTGCTTCCATGTCCACGATTTCCTGCATCTGCTCCAGGAACCATGGATCAATTTTACAGATGTCGTGGATTTCTTTTGCAGAGGTGCCCAGACGCATGGCCTGAGCCACATTGAGCAGGCGATCTGGTGTTGGGACAGCCAGAGCTTTGCGGATCGCGGTGTAGTCTTCGCCGTGGCCAAGGCCTTCGACTTCGATTGGGTCGAGGCCTGTCAGACCTGTTTCCAGACCACGCAGAGCTTTCTGGAGGCTTTCCTTGAAGGTACGGCCAATGGCCATCACTTCGCCAACTGACTTCATTGCTGTTGTCAGGGTTGGTTCGGAGCCTGGGAACTTTTCAAACGCGAAACGCGGGATCTTGGTGACGACGTAGTCAATTGTCGGCTCAAAAGAGGCTGGTGTTGCACCACCGGTGATGTCGTTTTCCAACTCATCAAGGGTGTAACCAACAGCGAGCTTTGCCGCGATCTTGGCAATCGGGAAGCCCGTTGCTTTAGATGCCAGCGCGGAAGAGCGGGAAACGCGTGGGTTCATCTCGATCACAACGAGACGGCCATCCGCCGGGTTGACTGCGAACTGAACGTTCGACCCGCCTGTTTCAACGCCAATCTCACGCAGAACCGCAATCGAGGCGTTCCGCATGATTTGGTATTCTTTGTCGGTGAGGGTCAGGGCAGGGGCAACCGTGATGGAATCGCCTGTGTGGACGCCCATCGGGTCGATGTTTTCAATGGAGCAGATGATGATGCAGTTGTCCGCTGTGTCGCGAACCACTTCCATCTCGTATTCTTTCCAGCCGAGCAAGCTTTCGTCGATGAGCACTTGACCGTTTGGAGACGCATCGATACCGGAGCGAACAATCTGTTCGTACTCTTCACGGTTATACGCTACGCCGCCGCCTGTGCCGCCGAGCGTAAACGCAGGGCGAATGATAGCTGGCAGGCCGATGGTGTCGATCTGGCGCATGGCTTCAGCATAGCCTGCTCCGCGGTCATATCCGGTGATGGTGCCTTCATCATCAAGGATTGGCGGAGAGGATGCGATTGCGGCGCGTGGATTCTCCAGCTCGATCTTGTCCATGGCAGCGCGGAATTTTTCACGGTCTTCAGCCTTGTCGATGACGTCGGCTTTTGCACCGATCATCTCAACACCGTATTTCTTCAGCACGCCTTTGCGGTCCAGTTCCAGCGCACAGTTGAGTGCGGTCTGTCCGCCCATGGTTGGCAGGAGCGCGTCCGGCTTTTCCTTGGCGATGATCTTTTCAACGGCGTCCGTGGTGATTGGCTCGATGTAGGTTGCATCAGCCAGATCCGGATCTGTCATGATGGTCGCCGGATTTGAGTTCACCAAGATAATTCGGTAGCCCTCATCTCGCAGTGCCTTACAAGCCTGAGTTCCAGAATAATCGAACTCACAGGCTTGACCAATCACGATGGGGCCAGCCCCGATGATCATGATAGATTGGATGTCATTGCGTTTAGGCATGGTGACTCACATATGCTCGCGTTTAAGCACCAGTGCACCCGATCGGTGCTCTGGTGGTGCCCTCTTTAGGAGTATGTCGGCTGAGCGCGCGTTATAAGAAATATTCGAGTAATGATAAACCCCGACGAACGCCTATTTCCGAAATAATCCGGTTTTTTTTCTCAAGACTTAAGGGGAGTTTATTCAGCTAAAGTCGTGTTCTCTGTGGTTTTCTCACCATCAAAGTCAGCAATACCAGTGCTTAAGGCATAGCAGGCCAGCCGAACAGACTTCGGAATTTCTACCGGTTTACCGTCACGATTGCCGTTTTCATAATACTGAATCATTCGTTTTTTTAAGCCGAGGCGTTCCGCTGCCTCTTTTTGCTTATAGCCCATCGACTTGCGCCAAGCCCGAAACTGAGATGGTTTCATGATACTAACCTAATGATTCCCAGACTGAAAATTCATTGTACAGACTGATGCATAATAATCTGCATTCGTACTATTGCATATAACAGAATGTAAAAAGCGCAAAAATTGCGCCATTTACCTTGATGAGGCGCAATTAGTGCGCTTATAATTGTGGCGTTTCAGGGAAACTCCCGTAAGCCTGTGTGATTTCTTTGCATAGAACTGAGGTGGCTTTCCATTCACGCGGCTCATCAAGGAGATAATCATGTTAAACGAACTCATCCTGTATCGTGCTAATCTGAAGGGCAAAAAGATGGATGTGCATCGTCATGCGACTTTCAGATTTCAAATCAGACGGATCGTCAATGGCCTGTTGAAGGGCTAAGCGCAAGTACGTGTTTGATGGTAAATTGAGTTTACCTGCTGAAGAGGGTGTCTTTCTTCTGGCTTGCACATGCTGAAGATGATTCAATTAATGAAATTGGGTGGCCAAAATTGTGCAATGCGCACAATCTGATACTTTTGACCTAGTGAATCTTTGGGTAGTCTTGCCTTTTAATGTGTCAGATTCCACATTATCCCCTCTGTACGCGACGGCAGTTCAAAGTTTTGCAGCGCGAAAAATGAACATCCTGTTTAAAAAGTGTGCAGAGTGATCATTTGGTCAGCCAATTTTCGTTTTACTGAGAAAGAATAAAGTCAGAGCAGATCTAAAGAAGGAGAGTAGTTAGAAGTTATATTGCTCACTCTGGCTATCTCTTCGTCATGTTCACATATTATAGACAATATGTAATTGACGCTTCTATAGTATATTAACTCGGATAACGCAGGAACATCTTTGGGTATTTGCCGGAAAATGTAGAATAAATCAGCGGACTTGCAAAAGTAGGTGCCGCTATTTTTTTATAATACTTATCTAGTATAACTACTTATGATGTTAATTCTCGGATGTCCTAGTGTATACGTTGAATTTACGAAGTAAAAAATGCGATATCGGGCTATATTTTATCAGTTTCCTTGTGTAGATTATCAATTGTCCAATATGAATTATCATAGATTTCATTGAGGACTTTGAAAGTGGGGGTACTCATTCCTCACTGGGGATGCATTGAAGATTGTTCAAATGAACATCGAAAAGCTTCCGCAGTGTGAGTGGGTATCAAATGCTACTGCATAAGCTAGTACAGAAGTGGGGGAGTACAAAAGTTATTAGGGGAATTCATGGAGGCACCGGGTGGGGAGCTGAAATGATGAGCTTTTGTAACTCTTCTAAGGTTTAACATACAAACCACCGGGCAAATGGAAATGAACAGTATTCCTAGTAAGCTAGATGTCGCTGCGGATATCGCTGGACCTATTCGTGAGGACGATGGGGACGGTCAACTGCTCGCAATCTCTGAAATGTCAGAATTGTTTAGCGTCACTCTGCGTACACTACGATTCTATGAGGAGAAGGGGCTTCTTAACCCAGTACGTCGTGGAGCACGCCGCTTCTACAGAGGTCGTGATGTGAGCCGCATGCGGGTCATTTTGCAGGCCAAGAAGATCGGTCTGACGCTGGCAGAAGTTCGTCGTATTATCAAGCTCGTTGAGGGTTCCAGCCCTCGTCCTGAGCAACTTAAAGAACTTCAGGAAATTTGTGGTGCGCAGGAGCAGCTGCTTCATGAGCAGGAGCAAGCGCTTCAAGAACAGATTGCAGAAGTTCGCGGTGTGTCTCATGCACTGAGCAGCATGCTGGAAACAGAAGCAGCTTAATCGCTTCTGATAAGAGTTACGGAACCCGGCTCCCTTGGTGCCGGGTTTTTTGTTGCCTTGATGTTGCTGAGGCGGTGTTTCCTGTCACGATCTGCTTAGGGTTGGGCAAAAGAAAAGCGGGGCACTGGACCCCGCTTTTATTCATTCTGCTGTGCCGTTTTGATGAACGAACGCGCTCTAAGCGGCTGCAGGTGTCTTGTGGTTCTCAATCAGCTCAATGAAGCGAGAGAACAGGTAGTGGCTGTCTTGTGGGCCAGGAGACGCTTCCGGATGGTGCTGTACTGAGAAGACAGGTGCATCTTTTACACGCAGACCACAGTTGGTGCCGTCAAACAGGGAAACGTGTGTTTCTTCCACGTTGTCGGGTAGGCTGCCAGCACTCACAGCAAAGCCATGGTTCATGCTGGTGATTTCAACCTTGTTGGTGGTGTAATCGTGAACCGGATGGTTTGCGCCGTGATGGCCCTGATGCATCTTTGTGGTGATGCCACCAAGTGCAAGCGCGAGCATCTGGTGACCCAGACAGATACCGAAGACCGGCAGGCCAGACTTCACGAGACTACGGATGGTTGGAACCGCATATTCACCTGTTGCAGCTGGATCGCCAGGGCCGTTGGACAGGAATACTCCATCCGGCTTAAGAGCGAGGACGTCTTCAGCAGAAGTGGTTGCAGGCACCACAGTTACGCGGCATCCGGCATCTGCCAGAAGGCGGAGGATGTTACGCTTTACACCAAAATCCAGAGCAACCACGTGATGGCTTGGTTTGTTCTGGGCGCCAAACCCGTCCTCCCAATCCCAGGTGGTTTCGTTCCAGTCGTAGGTTTTCTGAGTGCTCACGGTTTTTGCAAGGTCCATGCCTTCCAGATCCGGGAGGCCGGCTGCTTCTGCTTTCAGCGCTTCCACATCAAACTCGCCATCAGCGTTATGAGCGATTACAGCGTTCTGCATGCCTTTTTCGCGGATGAGTGCTGTTAATGCGCGGGTGTCTACGCCGGTCAGTCCAACAATGCCTCGTGCCTTGAGCCATGCGTCGAAGTGGTTGCCAGAGCGATAGTTGGAAGGGGTGGTGATGTCGGTGCGCAGAATCGCGCCTCTTACGCCAGACGTGCCTTCCATATCTACAGTTTCAACATCGTCTTCGTTCGCGCCCACATTGCCAACATGGGGGAACGTGAAGGTGATGATCTGTCCTGCATAGGAAGGATCTGTGAGAATCTCTTCATACCCGGTCATTGCCGTATTGAAGCAGACTTCGCCGGACGCTGTTCCAAGAGCTCCAACGCCTCGGCCTTCAATGACTGTACCGTCTGCGAGAACGAGGAGGGCGGTAGGTTTAGGTGCTGACCACGCGTCTTGAGCTTTCATCACTTGCTTTCTTGATACGGTTGATGACAGTATGCGTCCATCTGAAACGCACCGAAGGGACTTGACTTTGGCGCGTCACAGTCGCATCAAGGCCGGGACCATAGGAGAAGGGGTTCCTCTGGTCAATATCACTCGTGTAGAAATAATAGCGCTCGAGTTACAGGAAATCAGCCCAAATCAGATGGATGAGACGTATTATCCGGGATTTGGAGAGCCTCTTTTAAAGTTTCCGCGTCAGGGTTCCTTTAGTATGTTGCGAGACAAAATAGCGAATGCGCTGAAAGCCGCGCAAGAAGACACTAACAAAAGACGTGCCGCCACGTTGCGCCTCATCACCGCTGCCATTATGGACCGGGATATGGCTGCTCGTGAGCAAGGCCGTGATGGCTTAAGCGACGAAGAGCTGATGGACCTCCTGCACACCATGCTAGTCCAGCGTGAGCAGGAAGCGGCGCATTGTGAAGCGAGCGGTAAGGTAGAACTTGCTGTGCAAGAGCGTGAAGAAGCGGAAATGATCCGTGAATTCTTGCCTTCGCAGCTCAGCGAGTACGAAATGAAGCTTGTTTGTCAAACAGTTGTCGAGTGCGTTGAAGCGCGCGGACTGCGTGATATGGGCCGCTGCATGGCCGAGCTGAAAGAGCGTTATCCGGGCCAGATGGACTTTGCGAAAGCCAGTTGCATGGTGAAGCAGATGCTGCGAGCTCCGCAGTAAGCCAACGTTTTTGGAGCACTTACAGGCCGCCGCGTCATCATGATGCGGCTTTTCTTTTTTCCTGAAGCGATAAATTGAGTTAAGCCAGCGCAAATGGGGGTTTTGCTGGCTTCTTGGGGCCTTCGCGGCTATATAATACCCAGCTCAGCTGCTTTCAGGCTACTACGACAAATTGGACCATTATGCGTTTCGATCAGCTCTTTCTTGATGACATTCGCAACCGCGTCTCGCTTACAGATGTGGTGGGGCGACGTGTAACCTGGGATCGGCGTAAATCGCAGCCCGGAAAGGGTGATTATTGGGCCTGTTGTCCCTTCCATTCTGAGAAGTCTCCCAGCTTTCATGTTGATGAGCGACGCAACCGCTACAAGTGCTTTGGCTGTGGTGAAAGTGGAGATCATTTCAAGTTTCTGATGGAGACTGAGGGCCTCAGTTTCCCCGAAGCTGTGGAAGAACTGGCTGGTGTAGCCGGAATCGCCATGCCTGCGCCCGATCCTCAGGCGGCAAAACGAGCTGCAAAGCGCAATTCTCTGACCGATGTCTGTGAGATGGCGGCCCGCTATTTCCGGCATGTGTTCCAGTCTGCTGACGGGCGCGCTGCGCAAGAGTATGTGCAGCGGCGCGGTTTGAGTGCTGAGACGCTGAAGGAGTTTCAGTTTGGTTTTGCGCCTTCTGGACGTGACAATCTGAAGAAGGCTTTGATGGCGAAAGACGTCACTGAAACTGAGCTGATTGAAGTGGGTTTGCTCATTAAACCCGAGGATGGGCGTCCGTCCTATGACCGGTTTCGCAATCGTCTGATGATCCCGATCCATGATGATCGGGGCAGGGCAGTTGCTTTTGGTGGCCGAACCATGGACCCGGACGGTCAGCCGAAATATCTGAACTCACCGGAAACGCCCGTTTTTCACAAAGGAACGATGCTGTTTAATGCACATCGCGCGCGGCAGCCTGCTTATGAGAGTGGGCAGGCGATTGTGGTGGAAGGGTATATGGACGCCATTGCCCTCTGGCAGGTTGGCATCAAAGCGACGGTCGCGAGTTTGGGTACTGCGTTTACCGAAGACCAGATTATGCGGCTTTGGAAGTTTGCTGATGAGCCCGTGGTTTGCTTTGACGGTGACGTCGCCGGTATCTCTGCGGCCCACCGAGCGGTTGATCGTATTCTTCCAGTTCTGACCAGCGGTAAGTCTTTCCAGTTTGCGTTTTTGCCTGACGGGCAGGATCCGGATGATGTGATTAATGCTGGTGGCACTGCTGCCATGTATGGAGAGATTGAGAAAGCTCTGCCACTTTCAGAAGTGGTTTGGCGCCGTGAGAGCGAGCAAGCACGGATTGATACACCTGAGCGCAAGGCTGCGCTGGAAAAGGCCGTTGAAGATCTGGTTGGGACCATCAAGGATGAGCGCGTTCAGAAGCGTTACCGGATGGACTTGCGCCTCAAACTCTCCAACTTGTTTTACGAGGAGAGCCGCCGGAACCGTGGCAAAGGCGGTGGCGGTGGGCGTGATGAGGGGTGGCGCGGCGGCAACAAGAAACAAGGTGCAGATGATGAGTGGGCGTCCCGTGCCCGCGTTGAAGCGCCCGATACACCTTCTTATGGGGTAGAGCGCAGTTTCTGCACCATGTGCCTGATGTATCCGGAGTTGTTTGACCGCCACTTTGAACGGATTTCCCAGCTAACGTATTCCAACGAACTGCATTCCATGTTCATGACAGCGTTGGTTCGGATTGCGACGGACCTTGCTGAAGGTGCTGTGACGCAGATCTATAACAAGCTGGATGAACGGTTCTATCAAATCCTGCAGGAAGCTATTGTGAGCGCAAGTTCTGAAAGCGATAGCAGCAAGGCAAGTACCTTGCGCCGTTGGGACGCGCTGACCAATCGTCTGCAGGTTTTGAAGGAAGACCCGCCCGAAGATTTCGTGGAGATGCTGTTCCTGAATTATGCTGATATGCTTGAGTTGCGCATGTTGGAGCAGGAGCTTGAGCATGAAACGCGGGCCATGGAGCAGGATCTGACCGAAGAAAGCTGGGGCCGGTTTCAGGCGCTTACGCAGGATTTGGCTCGTCGCCGTGAGGATTGCCTACACGATGAGCAAGAGTTGGCAGAGCGAGCAGCCAAAATGCGCTCCTCAAAAGGGTCTGTTCTGGCTTGATCTGAGAAGAGGGATTGCGGGTCTGTTTATCTGCTTCCCCCAGAGGATCTGGTGATCGCAACTTGAGGTAGAATTGTGATGGAAGAACTCTTGTTTTTCAAAGTTATCCAGAAAAACAGGCAATGAACTGTCCAAAATCCCCCAGAATCAGATTGACCATGCCGAATCGCCCTTGCGAATCACAAAAGGCGGGCTACATACACTAAGTCAGACAGCCGATACGAGCGCCCGTAGACCTTAGATGTCTTTAAAGCGGCGATATCATAATCGGATAATCAGCGCTGTCGATGCCTGGAATGTGCCGGATACGGCCTAAAACGGTAGGGATGCCGGTGAGCAGTCCTGCCCGAATGAGTTTTGGGTTTTCAATTCCGTGAAAACATTTTGATACCAGGGTTAAGTCAGGTTTAAGGGACTTTGCGTTAAACCCCAAAGTCAAATGTGATTCAAATGCCGCCTGTGTGGTCCAAACACGGGGGTGATTGATTGCGTAACGCGATAGTTCGCTGGAGCACGACCAGCGACTTTGGAGCAGAATATGGCGACGAAGGCGACACAAGCTGAAGATACGCAGGAACCGGCAGGCGCAGAGGGACAAGATGGTCCGCTCTTGGATTTGTCGGTCGCCGCCGTCAAGAAAATGATCAAGTCCGCGAAAAAACGCGGATACATCACTTATGACGAACTGAATGAAGTTCTTCCACCTGATCAGGTGAGCTCTGAGCAGATTGAAGACACCATGTCGCTTCTTTCTGAAATGGGCATCAACGTTGTTGAGGCGGAAGATGCAGAAGAAGGTAAAGAGGAAGAGGAAGCTCCACCCGCTGTAGACGGCGGTGAGTTGGTTGTTGCTTCTTCTACTGCTGTTACCAAAACCACGACTGCCAAAGAACCTACAGACCGTACCGATGATCCGGTGCGTATGTACCTGCGCGAGATGGGCTCTGTTGAGCTGTTGTCCCGCGAAGGCGAAATTGCCATTGCAAAGCGTATTGAGGCTGGCCGTGAGGCTATGATCTCAGGTCTTTGCGAAAGCCCACTGACCTTCCAGGCGATTATCATCTGGGGTGAGGAGCTGGCTGAAGGCAAGGTTCTGCTGCGTGACATTATTGATCTGGATGCAACATATTCCGGACCTGATGACAAGAACGGTCCATCTGATGATGACCTTTCTGAGCAGGAACAAGCTGGTGAGGGTGAAGTTCCTGAGGCTGTGCGCCTTAAGGAAAAAGAAGAAGCCCGCAAGCGCAAGGAAGAAGAAGCCCGTAAACCTAACGGTGCTGCTGCTCCTGCCGCTGCTGCGCCTGCTGATGCTGCTTCGGGCGCGCCGGGTGAAGCACCTGCAGAAGGTGGTGAAGCCACTGAAGACGATGACGACGAGTACGAGGCAAACGTTTCTCTTTCTGTAATGGAAGCAGAACTGAAGCCTATGGTCGTTGAGATCTTTGACAAGATCACAGAGGATTACAAGAAGCTGCGCAAGCTTCAGGATCAGCTGGTTGAAAACAAGCTGGCCAACAAAACTCTGTCTCCGTCTCAGGAGCGTCGTTACAAGAAGCTCAAAGAAGACATTATTGTTGAAGTGAAGAGCCTGCACCTCAATAACAACCGTATTGAAACACTGGTTCAGCAGCTTTACTCCATCAACAAAATGCTGATGGGTTATGAAGGTCGCTTGCTGCGTCTTGCAGACAGCAACGGCGTGAACCGCGCTGACTTCATCAAGCACTATCAGGGTTCTGAGCTGGATCCGAACTGGATCCGCAAAGTTGCAAACCTTTCTGGCCGTGGCTGGAAGAAGTTTGTGACTAATGATGGCGACATGATCCGCGAATTGCGCGGCGAGATTCAGACGCTTGCGACTGAGACTGGCCTTGAGATCACCGAATTCCGTACTCTGGTTTCCATGGTGCAGAAGGGTGAGCGCGAAGCGCGTATCGCGAAGAAGGAAATGGTGGAAGCGAACCTTCGTCTCGTTATCTCCATTGCCAAGAAATACACCAACCGTGGCCTGCAGTTCCTGGATCTTATTCAGGAAGGTAACATTGGCCTCATGAAGGCGGTCGACAAGTTCGAATACCGCCGCGGTTACAAGTTCTCCACCTATGCGACCTGGTGGATTCGTCAGGCGATCACCCGATCCATCGCGGATCAGGCACGCACCATCCGTATTCCGGTGCACATGATCGAGACGATCAACAAGATTGTTCGTACCTCTCGTCAGATGCTTCACGAGATTGGCCGTGAGCCAACCCCGGAAGAGCTTTCTGAAAAGCTGCAGATGCCGCTTGAGAAGGTTCGCAAGGTGCTGAAAATCGCTAAGGAGCCTATCTCCCTTGAAACACCGATTGGTGACGAGGAAGACAGCCATCTTGGTGACTTCATTGAGGATAAAAACGCCATCCTGCCGATTGATGCGGCTATTCAGGCGAACCTTCGTGAGACCACGACCCGCGTTCTGGCATCGCTGACACCTCGTGAAGAGCGTGTCCTGCGTATGCGCTTCGGTATCGGCATGAACACCGACCACACTCTGGAAGAGGTTGGTCAGCAGTTCTCCGTTACTCGTGAGCGTATTCGTCAGATTGAAGCGAAAGCGCTGCGTAAGCTGAAGCACCCAAGCCGCTCCCGCAAACTGCGGAGCTTCCTGGACAGCTAAGCTGCTTTGGATATGTGAGAATTAAGAAGCCGGTCTCTGCGAGGAGGCCGGCTTTTTTGTTGGGTTGAGACTTTCTGTGTGGAGAGCGGACGGGCTTTTCTGCATTAATTGAGGGTTATGCCGCTACCGTTTTCTCTTTCCTATTTTCTGCCACCATCTTTTGTATCGACAGAATATGCGCTGTCAGGAAGAGGGGGACGAAGAAGGCCGGGACGAGGACGAGGGGGTAGTTGTCTATGGTGTTGGGAGCATCTGTTGAGAGCAGGTGGAAGTAGCCGTTTGAGGTGAGGACACCGGTGCCGATTGCGGCCACGAAATCCAACAGGCCGAGAATGTGGACGCGGATCATGAGAGCGCGGGCGTTGGCGGCGTTGCTGCGGACCGCTTTGTAAGCAAACACGGCCAGAATGCCTGTTGCTATATCTCCAAGGCCCGCTGGCATGGCAAATTCCCATGGCACTGGCCCCATTGCCCATCCCACTAGAAACACAAAGCCGATCACACGCAGGATTTGAACTCCCATGAAGATGCTTTGGTCTGTGGCTTCCAGAATCTTGCGTCCTGCTGCCGTGAAGTTTGCCAGGGCCCATACGGTAAGGGAGCCGCCCAGAAGCAGAAGGATCAATCGTGGAACCTGTGGGGCTTCGGTGGGCAGCGTGAACAGATCTGCCCTGGCAAGCAAGACGGCAGCTGCAAACCACACCCCAAGCAATGTGATGAAGACGCCGATGGCCCAACTTTGAGCAGGGGGTGATAACTGCGCGTGGCTGGCTCGGTTAGCGACGATAGCAACCAGTGTAGTCGGGAATATAACAGCGAAGGCTAAAACAATGAATTCCAGAATGATTGAAGTCATGGGAGTTCTCCTGAATAACTTCAATATTGGTAGTGACTTCAAATACAGGAGTCAATTCCATTTTTGAATTTACTATGCTACCTCTGCTTATATGACTGAGTTTGATCCTTCTCTTTTGCCGCCAGAACTTGCTGGAATTGACCGCGATAACTGCCCGATCATGCGCTCACTTGGTGTGCTGGGTGATCCGTGGAGCCTTTTGATATTGCGGGAGTTCTTTCTGGATGGGCCGCGCAAGTTCAAAGACCTTGAGGTTGGTCTGAAGGTCAGCCCCAACACGCTCTCAACTCGCCTGAAAAAGCTGGAGGAGCACGGAGTCCTCAAAAAGCGCTTCTACTCTTCCCATCCCCCGCGCGCCGACTATGTGCTGACCGAAAAGGGCCAAGCCGTCGGCCCCATCCTGCTGGAATTGCTGAAATGGGGCGAGGCATTTGGGTGAGATGACGGGCTGAATTAGAAAGTGCCACGAACAATATTTGAAATTGCTCGTGGCACCTGATTTTTAAAAACTTGTTTTAAGCCCAGTTAAAGTAATCATCTGTGATAGCAGCTGCATCTATATTCATAAGTGTGATGGAGAACTCTTCGTAGGCAATTCTTGCATCAACACCGAGGTCAGTGATTGTCAAATCAGCTAAAGCAACAGCTGGACCTTCAATTAATAGTGTGTCCACACCATACTCGAAATCGGTGATTGTGTCGTGACCTGTAGGCCCAAAGAACTCGAAAGTATCAGCTCCAGAGCCGCCTGTTAGGATATCGTCGCCTGCTCCACCTACTAAGGTATCGTCCCCACTTCCACCCAGCAAGGTGTCGTTGCCGGCATATCCTTTGAGCGTATCGCTCCCTTTTCGACCATTTAATGTGTTTGCACCATCGGTTCCGATGACTGTGTCGTTCCCGTCGCTGCCGTTTACATTTTCAATGGAAAGGTATGAATCACCGAGGGCGACCCCCTCAAGTCCTTGCCCGAGGCGCAGGTCAATGACAGTGTCGATGTCGGCTTTTTTATATTCAGTGTAGCTGACCCAATCAATCCCTTGCCCACCGTCTAGCGTATCTGCACCATTTCCGCCTCTGAGGAAGTCATTGTCGTCGCCTCCGCGCAGGATATCGTCGCCATTGCCTCCAATTAAGGTGTCTTCATCGTTGCCACCCAGTAAGGTGTCGTTGCCGGCATATCCTTTGAGCGTATCATTCCCTTTTCGTCCATTTAACGTGTTCATGCCGTCAGTACCGATAATCGTATCGTTCCCGTCGCTGCCGTTTACATTTTCAATGGAAAGGTATGTATCACCGAGGGCGACCCCCTCGAGTCCTTGCCCGAGGCGCAAGTCAATGACAGTGTCGATGTCGGCTTTTTTATATTCAGTGTAGCTGACCCAATCAATCCCTTGCCCACCGTCTAGCGTATCTGCACCATTTCCGCCTCTGAGGAAGTCATTGTCGTCGCCTCCGCGCAGGATATCGTTGCCTACTCCGCCGACTAACGTATCGTCTCCACTTCCACCCAGTAAGGTGTCGTTGCCGGCATATCCTTTGAGCGTATCATTCCCTTTTCGACCATTTAACGTGTTTATGCCGTCAGTACCGATAATCGTATCGTTCCCGTCGCTGCCGTTTACATTTTCAATGGAAAGGTACGTATCACCGAAGGCGACCCCCTCAAGTCCTTGCCCGAGGCGTAAGTCAATGACAGTGTCGGTGTCGGCTTTTTTATATTCAGTGTAGCTGACCCAATCAATCCCTTGCCCACCGTCTAGCGTATCTGCACCATTTCCGCCTCTGAGGAAGTCATTGTCGTCGCCTCCGCGCAGGATATCGTCGCCATTGCCTCCGATTAAGGTGTCTTCATCGTTTCCACCCAGTAATGTGTCGTCGCCTGCATATCCTTTGAGCGTATCATTCCCTTTTCGACCATTTAACGTGTTTATGCTGTCAGTACCGATAATCGTATCGTTCCCGTCGCTGCCGTTTACATTTTCAATGGAAAGGTATGTATCACCGAAGGCGACCCCCTCAAGTCCTTGCCCGAGGCGTAGGTCGATGACAGTGTCGATGTCGGCTTTTTTATATTCGGAGTAGCTGACCCAATCAATCCCTTGCCCACCGTCTAGCGTATCTGCACCATTTCCGCCTCTGAGGAAGTCATTGTCATCGCCTCCGCGCAGGATATCGTCGCCATTGCCTCCGATTAAGGTGTCTTCATCGTTTCCACCAAGTAAGGTGTCGTTGCCGTTGCCAGCGATCAATGTATCATCGCCAGCTTCGCCAGTTAACGTATCATTGCCGTTTCCACCTGTTAGCTTGTTGCTTCCTATGTTTCCGGAAAGGCTGTCGTTCCCGTCGCCGCCGATAGCATTCTCAATAAGTGAGTCAGTATCTCCTTCATAAAGAAGTGCATTAAATACATTCGCACGCGCGTAGTTTCCATCACCAAGGTAAGCTTTTTGTCCTTCTGAAAATAGCGACCAACTGCCAGGTGCCAGATCTACGGTTATGCCGTTGTTATAATTTGAGAAATCATAGGTGTCGTTACCATTACCATCCCAGATCGTTCTGAAAATGCGGCTGTCACCAGGGGCGCCTTCGCTGACACCATTTATAAACATCTCACCGGTTGTACTAGAGAATGTGTAAGTTGTGTCATCGTTGTTCGTGTCGTAATTAGCGCCATACATCTGCTGAATGGCAGCTATGTCGTACATCATCAAACTTTGAGCATATCCGTAGTCTTCGTTTGAATATCCATCATTTAGAGGATCGTTGATATATGAACGGTAAGTCATCACTGAGAATTCCATAGAATCGCGGTTAGGATTCATGGCTTTGCCAGGAATTGGTTCGTCTACTGGTGAGTCTCGATCAACTTCGTGTCCATGTGCTAGTCCAAGGCTATGGCCAGTTTCGTGGATAAGTGTATGCCATGTATAACTGCCGGCTTCTGGTGTTAAGTCGTAGTAATTAGCATTGTACCACTGATTTACATCAGAGCCTCCGGGTATTTCGCTAGATGCAGTAGGTGTTACGTCGCTGTTTGTTGTTCCTGCGATAACGATGTTGGCAGGTTCGTTTGAGTCCACTTTAGTGAAAGTAATTTGGGAAACTTCCTCAAATCCATCAAAGACCTTTCGCATTGCATTTTGTTGTATATTGCCAAATGCAACTAAGCTATTTCTTGCAGCTACATCGTCAGAGGACATGTGGCTTTGAAAATCAGATGAGTTCTGTGGGAAACTATATGTAACTTCTGTGTACCAAGGAGTAAGTGAATCTGGATCATACCATATCCCTCCGGATATTAATCCATCAATGTTGTTGTCACCTGTCACTCCAGTGAAGTAAAAGCCTCTCGAATTTGAGGCCTTGAGAGTTCCAAACATACCAGCGGGAATTTCGTTCGAGATATAATCGGGTAGGAAACCTGAGTGACGATTTAAAGTTGTCGAGTTCATTGATAATCCTTAATTACTTTCGGTACATAATTTTTGCTTGAACGAAATTTGATGTGAACAAGGTTTTTGGTCACAAAGATACTGCAAACTTAACGATGTGATTGTCGCATTGAGATCGATAAATCAGGCGAGATAAAATCACCTGAGATATGTGCTGAGTACATTTTGCTTACCTAAATCTGATGCTGAATCTGCTGCGGCGATATTATATATTAGGTGAGGGGCATGTACGAGTTTTTACAAAAGGAAAATTGTGGTAATTTTCTAGTTTGGTCTTAAGCTACTACCCAAAAATGCAGCGTTAATTTTTAAGTGAAATAAATTAAGCTTTTGGCCTTGCTGGGTGAAAGTAATGGGTGATTTCAGCTTAATTGCTTACGTTGGTTCATTTGTTTTTGAGTTTGATTTTATTTCTTATTGTTCTAACTTCTAAATTTTTTAGTTGATATTTTTATCAAATCGATCTGAATCCATTGTGGTTTGTAATTCTCTGCTCGGGTGAAGGGTTAACGTCAGGACCTAGATTTTGTTTTGTATAGATAAGTGTTTACTCTAGCGTGTCATAGTCTTTCCCTGATGATCATTCTGTCATGGAGCAGGATATGGAACCGGAAGATATGCGGCGTGAGCTGGATGGGTTGAGGGCTTCGATTGGGCGGAAGCCGAGCAGGGGATGGGTGATTGCGACTTCGATTATCACGACACTGCTGGTTCTTGTGGTGATTGCCGCGATTATGATGTTTGCGATGATGAACCGCATGCATGGTGTTGGTTGGCGTGGGCATGGGCCTGACAGGTATTTTGATCAGCCGTTGCGACGAGCGCCTCCGCCGCCACCGGGTCAACCGCTTCCACGCTGACTCACTTTCCTGCGTGTCCTGATCCGAAAATCGGTACTCACTTTGGTAAGGTGCGCTTTAAGCACCGGCCGGTGCCTGAAGCTTTGGTGGATCACGTCCGGGGTTGTCTCCACATTTGCGGCACATGTTTGTCATCCCTTCAATGTGACTAGGCCATTCTTGGCATTTTGAACGCCAATAGAGCGGCAATGCTTGCGATGCCTGCCATGATGAGGAACAGGACCGGGCCGGACTGTGCGGCATTTTCCAGTGTAATCAAGTCTTCAGCACCTGGAACGGAGAAGCCGGAGAGGCCAGCCAGAAGGCCTGCCAGCGCTGCGCCAATGGCCATGCCTGCGGATTGCAGAGGCCCGATGAAACCGGAGGCTCTGTCGCGCTCGTCATCGGTTTCGGCGTAAATGATTGCTTTTTTCAAGAACTGACTGCTCATGCCAAAGCCAGCTCCGTTAAAGACGGAGGAAAGCAGGAATATCCATAGGGACATGGTGTAGAGCGAAACAACGGTGAGCAGTGTGCCAGCGATGATGTTTAAGGTTCCTAGACGGATCAGAGAGGTTTGTGCGTGTGGGGTTTGCACACGGGCGACGATCCATGCGGCGGCTGTCCATGTGAAGGCTGTGATGGCCATGGCATAAGATGCCTGGGTGACGGAAAGTCCCCATAGAACCTGCCCCATGGCAGCGCCATAAACAACACGGGCGGCGCTGGCAATGGACAGTAGCAGCGTGACCCACATGCCAAGGCCCAGAATGCCGGTGAACTTGAACGCACTGCGCGGAATGAACGGACCGGCGCTTTTCTTATCCCATTTTACGGCGAGGAACAGCAGGATCAAGCCAATGCCTAGAGCTCCAGTGATGTGGGGAAGGCTGCGCAGTTCGCCCACATACGCAATGAGCAAGACCGCCACAGCCAGAAGCCCGAGGCGGGGGAACATGCTCATCTTATCTGAGGATTGCGTCGTTGTGGCTTTGTCTCTGGTGGTGGACGGGATGACGGTGATTGCCAGCAAGAGCAGCATCAAAGACAGAGGCAGGTTGGCGTAAAACACTGCACGCCAGGACCAGCTTTCTGTCAGGATACCTGCGGTGAGGGGCCCGATGCCTGCGGAGACAGCCCAAACTCCTGAGAGCAGAGCGAAGACTGAGGAGACGGCGTTTTCCGGATAAAGGTCTGAAATCAACGTATAGCAGAGAGAGACAATCATGCCTTCGCCCAGGCCCTGCAGCATTCTGCCAAGCAGCAGGTGTTCCAGGGAATTTGCAGCGCCGCCAACGAATGAGCCTGCCAGAAACGACAGGGCCGCCGCGATAAAGAGAGGGCGTGCGCCAATGCGTGCTTTCAACGAGCCTGTGACCGTGCCTGCCAGAATGGAGCCGATCTGAAACAAGCTGAGCACCCAGAAGGCGCGTTGCTGGCCGCCAAGATCGCGGATGATATCTGGCATGATGGCGGAGGAGAGGAAGTTGTTCATGCTTGCCGACCCAACACCCAAAATCATGATGAGAGACGCAAGCCAGCGACCATCCATGGTCAGCTTTTTGAAGGGCGATAATGGGATTGTTTGTGCCGGGCTGGATATGGTCATGAGTATCGCCTATTTAAAAATATATCACTTATTTAATTTGAGGTGTTTAATAAGTAAAGTCTTTTCTTATTGAATCGTGGCGCACCTGCTATCTCAATAAATCGATTTTGCAAAAATTGGCCCAACATAAATTGGCGGATTGTTCCTTTTGTTTCGCAGGCTTAGCTTTCTTACAGCACGAGGAGGTCCTTTTTTCGGCAGATGTGAAGGCAACTTGAATAGCTTAGTTTTATGCGGGCACTTGGCGGTCGCCTATTTGAAGCCTGGCGCGGTTTTGAGTTGTTGAAACGATGAAAAATGCTGCGTGCTTTGTGAGGTGTTCTGAATCGAGGCGACTTCAGAATATGCATAAATAATGAATGTCTGGGGGAGACTATCAGACCCCAATACAGGAGTGCTAGTGGGAGCGTACATGTTGCCGGACTATGATGGTTGTCGGCATTAAAAAAGAAAACCCCGCTTGGGGCGGGGTTTTGAGAGGTTGCATTGGAGGCTTGTGTTACTGCACAAGTTCGTAGGTTATTGTAACTGATGACGAGAGGGTTTCCTGACCTGCTGCAATTGGCGGGGCACTGTCCATTTTTGCAGCTCTCATGCCCATCATTTCCGGGTAAGGGCGTGGGTTGTACCCGGCTTCGGAAATGCTGAGAATTTTGCCGAGGCTAACACCGGCAGCTTTCGCGTAGGTTTCCGCCTTGGTGCGGGCGTCTTTCACGGCGCTTTCGCGGGCTTCATCAATATATTTTTCAGGATTGGATACGCCGAACTGGATCTGGCCAACATCGTTGGAGCCGTTTTGCACCAGCATGTCCAGCGTGGTGCCCAGTTTGGTGATGTCCTGCAGACTGATGCGGATGCCGTTCTGCACACGGTAGCCAACAATCTCAGGAGCTTTGGGCTCATTGTTTTTGAGGCGGCGGTTGTCATAGATCGGTGAAATGTCAAAACCGGTGGTCTGGATGTTCTTTTTTTCGATGCCTGCGTCTTCAACATCCTGCAGGATGGCGCGCATGGTGACGGAGTTTTGCTGAAGGGCGGACTTTGCATCATCACCCTGTGTGATTACGCGGGAGACCAGCGTCGCCATATCAGGCGCCACGTTGACCGATCCCTGGCCGGAGATTGTGATCTTGCCTGTTTGTTCAGCAGCCTTGGCATTGACACCGCTGGATACAACAAGGGCGGCGGCAACAAGACCAGCAACTGCCAGCGCGCTTATACTTGGAAGACGCAATTTCTTCTGTTCGCTCTGCATTAAATTCTCCAGTTTCAAATTTGTTGAGGCTGATGCCTGATCCGTGCTGCGGACTGTCATTCTTGATCAGCCGAATATCGAGAAATGCAATTAGAAGTTACAATTGCGGCGGCTCTCAGGCGTGATCATGTCAATTCACGGGTTTGATTTTGATGATCCAGGTTTATCGGATCGCCGACATTGCCATCCCCCGACAATAGGATTGCAATGGGGCGCGAAGATGGGAATTGGGCGCAAATGATGATGGCAAGCACGACAAGCGGCACGCACAGCACCATTCCTATGACACCCCATAATGCCCCCCAAAAGCTCAATGAGATCATAATGACGAGGGGCGAAATGTTAAGTTGTGTGCCCATCAGACGTGGTTCCACCAGATTGCCGAGAATGAACTGAACTGCTCCCAGTCCAAGAGTAATCGCGATAAATGGTGTGAGGGTGTCGAAATAGACCAGTGACAACAGGCTTGGGAAGATGACGGCAATCAGAGAGCCGATGGTCGGGATGTAGTTGAGCAGGAAGGCGATGAACCCGAAAAGGGCCGCGTAAGGCAGGCCTGCCCATGACGTGATGCCGTAGGTGAGGAAACCGGTGATGATGCTGACACCGGTTTTGATGCCCATGTAGTGACGCATGCGACGACCAATCTCTCCACGGATGGCGAACGCAAGCTGTACGCGGTCAGAATCTTCAAAGAGGGCGGCGAGCTTTTTGTCAAAGGTTGCCGCCTCGAAAATCATAAAGAGCACGTAGATGAAGACCAGTGAGCTGGATCCGGCCAGACTGGTGAGAACGGATGCCCCTGTGCTGAGAGCTGCGCTTAGCGAGAAGTTGGGCAGGATGTCTGAAAGCTGGAGCGGCTTTTCCATATTCAGTTGGTTGGCAAGCTTGAGCAGCAGCTCATCGAGCCGTCCCTGATAGGTCGGCGCATCGAACGCCAGCTGCTGCAGGTTGACTGAGACAATGTTGAACAGGATGCCAACGACATAAAAGATCGCGAACAGGGCCAGCAAAATGGTGAGCGGGCGCGGCAGATACGGTCCAACCACAGGCAAATGTCGCAGGGCAGAGGACATGGAGTTGATAATGTACCAAAGCACCAGTGCGATAATCAGGGGTATAATGAGGGAGCGCCCTATGAAGAGTAGCCAGCCAATAATGACAAGAAGGAACAAAGAGGCGGTGAACTTAATGAGAGGCTGGCGCATCATGCACTCCAAGGGGTCAGGCTGCCGGAAGCTGTTAGTTTTCACATAGTCTCTTAAAATCAGGTATTTATAAAGCTTTGTGATGAATGCTCTGTTGATCTGCCGGGGAAAAGACGCATCCCCAAGTTTCAACAGGATCTACCTTGTTCACTGCTATAAACAATTTACTCACCCGTGGTTGTTGGTGTAGAACCTGTCTTCGGTAAGGGCCTGTAGCTCAACTGGTTAGAGCCGTCCGCTCATAACGGACTGGTTGGGGGTTCAAGTCCCTCCGGGCCTACCACCTTTCCTATCTTGTTCATTTCCCTTTTAGAATAGCTGCCTTGATGTAACTTGCATTCACGTTATGCATTCATGCTATCTGCATGATGTAATCGTGTGGGCTCTATTAGAATTGATATTTATACCACTATGAATTTGTAGGTGATATATTCTATCAGGCATCTACTAGGTGAAATTAGTTTAAAGTAATCACTTGGTTCTTACCTTGTTAAAAAAAACTAATACCTCGATATGTCGAGAGATGACACAATAGTGTTCCCCTAATATACCAAAGCTACATCGATACAACTGACACTTTCTTTCTCAGAAATTTATCGTGAAGTCCTCGTTAGATTAGGGGTTGCTATGAGACTAAATTCTGCTCTCGGGCTTATGCTGGGGTGTGTCCTCAGTGTTGGCTCCTCTCACGCACAACAACTTGTTTATCAGCCGACTAATCCGAGCTTTGGCGGATATGCGGCTAATACTACCCACCTTTTTGCAACGGCGAATGCCCAGAAAACTGCAACTGTCGGAGGAAGCAACAAGTATGGTTCCGGGTCTGGTAGCGGTGCTGATGGTTCTGGCAGTAGCCTGGCTGATTTGTTTGTACGCCAGCTGCAGAACCGATTGATTTATGCTCTGGCGGATCAGGTATCCCAAGCGATTTTTGGTGATGATCCGAAAGACAGCGGCACCGTGAGCTTTGGCGACCAGAAGGTTTCGTTTGTTCGCGGCACAGATTCCATTCAGCTGCAGATTATTGATGAAAGCACGGGTGCCATTACCGATATCACGGTTCCTGTCCTGCAGGACGGTACTCCCATAAATTAATGCCAGGTTATTGATATGATGAAGAAATCCATTGTTGTTGCCATGGCGTTGTCGTTGTCTGCCTGCGGGCCGGTAACACGCATGGCATTTAGTCCCGGACCTCAACTTGCAACGATCTCGGTGCAAGCCAGCAAGCTGAAAAAGCTGCCCGCTCCGAAGGAACCGATTTACGCTGCTGTCTACAGTTATCAAGATCTAACAGGCCAGTATAAGCCGTCTGACAAGGTTCAGACACTGTCACGATCTGTGACGCAGGGCGCTGACACCATGCTGGTTCGTGCGCTTCAGGATGCCGGGGATCGCAAATGGTTCCGCGTGGTTGAAAGGGGCAATCTTGATGCTTTGCTGAAAGAACGCCAGATCGTTACGCAGATCCGCAAAATCTATCTGGGTGAAGACAAAGTTGATCCGAAGGTTCTGCCACCACTGCTTTATGCGGGGGTTCTTTTTGAGGGCGGCGTTGTCGGATATGACAGCAACACCCGAACAGGCGGATTAGGGGCTCGTTATCTGGGCATTGGCGGTAATGCGGATTACCGACAGGATGACGTGACTGTTTCGCTGCGTGCTGTCAGCACACGGACCGGTGAAGTCATGGCCAACGTGATGGTTCAGAAATCCGTTGTCTCTGTCGGGCTGAAAGGCGGCGCGTTCCGCTACATCGCTTTAGATGAAATTTTGGAAGCTGAAGCTGGCATCACCAAGAATGAGCCTGTCACCCTTGCTGTGCAGCAGGCCATTGAGAAGGCGGTTTACTCCATTGTTATGGAAGGGGCGCGTGTTGGAGCCTGGAGTTTTGAGAACCCGGCTCAAGCCAATGCTTTGTATCAGGAATACACATCTGAGAAGGCACAGGTCACCCAGCGTGTAAAGGTTAAAAAGGCTCGCCCCCCATCGAATATGGGTCCGTATCGGAGCAGTGTTCCACTGGCATGGTCAAACCTGTGGGCGAATAAGAAATCTTAGGATGTTGCAAAATGTTCAGCAGTTCTAGAACAACATCCATCTTTTTCCTCTTGATTCAAAATTTCTCTAAGCCATTGAAAATAAGTGACTATGAGAAATGGTGGCAAGAGATCTCAGTTACCGTAAAAACGGTAATAGAGGGTGTGCGACCTCGCAAAAACTCACACACCCTCATGTCGCAACGGAGCAAATGTGATTGGTTACAATCTCCTTTGCTCACCCGAACTATTATAGGTGAAGGTTCGTAATTATGAAGCAAATTCTTATTTTGTCATGTTCAGCTTTGGCATTTTCAGTTGCTGCTGCACATGCGGGAGATGGTAATGCATCTTCCCTGAGCCAGGTAAATCTTGCTGGTGCAGGCAACACGGGTACAATCACCCAGATTGGCGACAGCAACGACGCGATTGTAGTGCAGACCAATACTGCAGGTGGCGGAAACACTGCGACTGTACTGCAGACTGGCAGCAACAACATTGCGGGTAACAACCGCACTGCTAACACCAACCATCATGGTCAAATGGTGCAGAATGGCGCCAGCAATACTCTTTCCGTCAACCAAGATAACAATCAGATGGTAAAAAATGTCACTCAGTCTGGTGACCAGAACACTGCAAGCATCTTGCAGCGTGCAAATGGTTCTCCTTCTGATCGTACTCCTGATCATCGTGTCTGGGGTGTAAGCCAGACCGGTCAGGCCGGTGCTGTTGCCTTGCAGAACAGCCTGACAATTGACCAGCGCGGTGATACCAACGTTGTGGCTCGGGTTACTCAAGAAAACACCAATGCTGTTGGTGGAGTTAACACCGCTTCAATCCGTCAGCGTGGGGAACTTAATGGTGCCAATATCGATGATGTTCCACCAGATCCAACGGGAACGGGTACTCCTGTTGTTGAAGGTCCATCCCATGGTGCAAAGCTGATTCAGGTTGGTTCTGCCAACGACACATCAGCTCTTCAGAATGGCTCGCGCAACAACTTCTGGCTTGAGTCCAGAGGTGTCGGCAATATGGTTGATCTGGTTCAGGATGCTGGTTCAAATCAGTCCTACACCAAATCTGTCATTGAAGGTGACATGAATGATGCTGGATACCGCCAGACTGGTGACATGCAGGATATTGATGTCAGTCTAAACGGCAGTAACTTTATGATCCGTGCGCGTCAGGCTGGAGACTCCAACACAGTTGACTACGTGGGTGCTGGTACTAACGGCAAAGTTTCCATTCAGCAGTCTGGTGCTGGCAATGCCTTCTCCGGTTATTCATGGGGCGATCGGCAATATATTGCTGTGAAGCAGTCTGGTGACAACAACGGCGTTTACATTGATGGCTTGAATGGTCCTAACCTCAACAAGTTCTATGTGTTGCAGACGTCAAGCGACAACGGCGTAACTGTTGGTGTTGTTGATGGTAGCTATAACCGCCTGCAGTTCATTCAAAAAGGTGGTGATGGCAACAACATCGACTTTGAAGACGTTAATGGTGATCAGAACAAGATCTTCCTCACCCAGAACGGTACAGGCAACTCTATCACCGGTAATGTTGGTAATCGGACTGACGCTTCTACCAGCAATGATAACCACATTCAGGTCGGGCAGATCGGTGATTACAACCAAGCCGGCGTCTCTGTGATGGGAAGTCACAACAGAGCAATGGTTGGCCAGAAGGGTGACTTCAACATTGCTAGTGTCAGCCAGACCGGTGACAGTAACTCTGCAACTATTAACCAGGGTGCTGCCAGTGTGGGAGTTCCAGCTATCGTGACTGACAGTTCTGTTCCGTTCAATACTTTGATGGGCTCGAACTGGTAAGTCTTCTTTCCCCGGCCTACGGGCCGGGGTCTTTTCAGTTTTAGTGACTGAATGCAGAAAAAAAAGAAAATGCTGTGATGTGATGGGAGTGGAGTATTCCACTTCCGGAGCATTGCAATGTTGTTTAGGCGTGTCGGTTTTTTCGTTTTTGGCAGTGTTGTTTGTGGTGCGCTTTCTGGTGTTTCTGCCCAGGAAATAGCTGTTATTCCGCAAGTTGATGTCTCTAGGTATCAGCAGGATGCTTCAACCGCTCAATTACTGGAAAATAAGAGCGCTAAGGTGTTTACGGGCAATATTCCTCAAGTGACGGAATTTGGTGGGAACACCATCAGCCTTCGGGGGCTGGAAGAGAGTTACGCCACTTTGATCGTTCCTGTGATGCCAGAAACAGTCAGCGGCGTGCCGAACTCTCCGGTTGCCGGGCAAGGGCTCATTATCGGGACCGGGAATACGGTGCTTTATGAGGCTGAGGGAACAGGGAATGGCTTTGGATTTATCCAGTATGGATATGGCAATGCGCTCTCAGGCAGAGCTTATGGGCACGACAACAATGCGCTGGTGGGGCAGTTCGGGAACAATAACCGGGCGCTCTTCAATCAATTTGGAGATGGAAATTCTCTGAATATCATGCAGGGGCAATAGCCTTCAGTGGGCTCCTCGCTCCGAATTTTCGGGTGATGGATATGTGTAGGAAATTAGCGGGTTTAATTCTGGCATCTGTTTTGATGCCATCTGCGGCTTTTGCAGGTGATGGGAATACGGCTCTCATCCGGCAGGTGGGGGACAATCACGAAGTTCAGGTTTCTCAAAGTGCGAGTGGCAGTGATGTGACTGTCTTGCAGGGGGGAGACACTCTCACGGCAGGCTTGGGTCAACAAGCTTTGCGCGGGACATGGTTTGTCGGCAAGCTGTTGGGTGCCTCGAAAGATACACTGGATACAGCAGATAATGTTGCTGCGCTTGCCGTGCGTAACAGCTTTCTCGCCCCTTCTGCCGCTGGTATTGGGAATGAAGCAACAGTTGTGATTTCAGGCGATAATTCAACGGGCAATCTGTTCCAGACAGGTGACGGTAATCAGGGCTCGGTAGAAGTGTCCGGCAGCAGTTCCAAAGGCACGTTATGGCAACATGGCAATAACAACGAAGCCGGGCTTGCTGTGACGAGCAACGGGACCAATGTGCTTTACACGCAGCGTGGGAACGGGCTTAAAACTTCAGATGTTGCTGCTGGCAACACGCTTACCGTCTATGCGCCAGGTAATACTGTGATGGTGCATCAGCAGTAGGCTGGGCCATGCTTTAGCAGAGGCGAGCTTCAGGTGTTCAGGGCGTTCTCACGCTCTGCCATTGCCAGGGCACCGCGCAGGGCGTCGTTCTTGGCGGGCACGATGAACTGCTTCAGGTCTGGAGGCAGAAACGAGTCGTAGGCGTGGCTCAGGCCGCCGAGCAAAGCGATGGGGAGTTTGCCATCGTCGCTTAAAAGCCGCAGGGCGGAGGCCACGTAGGTGGTGCCTTCTTCGACAATGTCGAGGGCAAGGCGGCTTTGCTGTTTGGCATAGACGAGGATGATGGGCATGAACTCGCCAAAGTCTTTTGGCTTTGCGGTGCGGGCAAACTCGGAAAGCTTACGCGGATCGTCGTTAAACTGGCGCAAAATGTGTTCCGTTAACGGACACAGGCTGCGCAGGCCGTCGTGGGCGAGCAAGGCTTCTTCCAGTGCGCGTTCGCCCATTTTCGCACCGCTGCCCTGATCCCCGCAATGGAAGCCCCAGCCGCCAAGGTAATAGTGCTTTTCGCCTTTGCGGGCCATAAAGTTGGACCCCGTGCCGAGGATGCCGATGACACCGTCGTCAGAATCATGAGCGCCTTCCAATGCGATTAAGCTGTCGGAGACGACCTGAACGGCGGCGAACGGCAGGTTTTCGGCAAGGCCAATGGGGTCGTTGTGGGCGTTGGCGCCTGCCAGCCCCAGCACTGCGAATGTTTGTTGCAAGGCCTCTTCTGTCAGCCCTGCGTCCTTGCAGGCTTCTTTGGCGGCATGGAGAATGGAGCTGAGGCTCTGGGTCGGGTCGCTGTAGATGTTGGCTGATCCGGCTTTGCCGCGTCCCAGCAGACGTCCATCTGCCGTTGCGATTGCAGCACGACAACTGGAGCCACCGCCATCAACACCCAGAATGTAATCCATGAAGCTTGCCTCTGTTTGTTCCAATCCCACTGCTGTGTATGGCAGCAGGTGTTTAATGCATGGTTGAGACTTGTCAGTTTTAGCGGGCGGTGGTTTGAGGGGGAGTGGTTGACGGTGGCTGGAATAGGATGTGTTGGTTGATGAGCAAGCGGTTTACCCGGTGTTGTTCCTCGAAGACCATAAGCGCGCTGAGGTTTTTGGGGCTGCAGCGCGCTTATGATGTGATGGCTTACTGGCTGAGAGCTGAGCCCTTAGCCGTGAGGTGTGCCAGTCTTACTTCGTGTTCACCCTTGCAGAGAGTTCTGCTGCGGTTTCTTTGCGTTCGGAGTAGCGGTCGGTCAGGTAGTCTGAGTGGCCGCGGGTGAGGTGGGTGAATTTCATGAGTTCTTCCATCACATCCACCACGCGATCGTAGAGAGAGGACGGCTTCATGCGGTCGGTCTCGTCGAACTCCAGAAACGCTTTGGGGATGGAGGACTGGTTTGGAATGGTGACCATGCGCATCCAGCGGCCCAGCACGCGCATCTGGTTGACGGCGTTGAAGCTTTGGGAGCCGCCGCTGACCTGCATCAGAGCCAGTGTCTTGCCTTGAGTTGGGCGGACTGCGCCGACGGAGAGAGGCACCCAGTCAATCATGGTTTTCATGATGCCGGTCATGGAGCCGTGGCGCTCTGGTGAGCACCAGACCTGACCTTCGGACCACATCATCAGCTCACGCAGTTCCTGCACCTTGGGGTGGTCCGGCTCTGCATCATCAGCCAGAGGCAGGCCGCTTGGGTTGAAGATGCGGGTTTGCGCGCCGAGCTGCTCCAGAATGCGCTGGGCTTCCAGCACTGCGAGGCGGGAGAAGGAGCGTTTGCGCAGGGAGCCGTAGAGCAGCAGGATGCGCGGGGCATGGTCTGGTGCGTCGTCTTTGCGTAGAGCACTGGTGTTGATGGGGTGGAAGCTGTCGGCCTCCACCTTTGGCAGATCAGAAGACATCTCAGACACAGCTTAACCCTTTGCCGTAATGACGACTTCGCCGTCTTCCTTGGTGAATGCGCCTATCTGTTCCTCATCCAGAATTTCCAGCAGGACTTCGGAGGGGCGGCAGAGGCGGGTGCCTTTGGTGGTGGTGACGAATGGGCGGTTCATGAGGATCGGGTGTTGCTCGATGAAGTCGATCAGCTGGGTATCGGTCCACTTCTCATCGTCGAGGCCGAGTTCCTCGTAGGGCGTGCCTTTTTTGCGCAGGATTTCGCGCACGGTGAGGCCGCTGTCTTTGATGAGCTTTTCCAGCGTTGCGCGGGAGGGCGGTGTTTTAAGGTATTCGATGACCTCTGGCTCCATTCCTGCCTGCTTGAGCATGGCGAGGGTGTTGCGGGAGGTGCCGCATTTTGGGTTGTGGTAGATGGTCGGGTTCATTTGGTCTCTCCGATGGGGTCGGTCAAGGACAAGGAAACGGGTTGAAATCCAGACACAGGGTAGGGTCGCCGCTGCAGCAATCCTGCGTCAGGAAACGAAGCAGGCCGCGCATGGTGTGCGGGGCAATGGCATAACGCACCACACGCCCTTCGCGCTGGGCGGTGAGAAGCCCGGCGCGTTCAAGCGTTGCAAGGTGAAAGGACATGCGTGTGGGGGCGATGGAGAGATCTTTGGCGATCTGTCCAGAGGGCAGGCCCTTGGGCATTGCAGTCAGGATGAGACGGAAGGCCGCGAGCCTGTCTTTGTGAGCCAGAGCGCTCAGCGCTGCGACGGCTTCGTCTTCCTTTAGATTTGCGAAGGTGTTGCACTCAGAATTCTCTGTCATGTAATAATACTACAAATATCCTTGTAGTATTGCAAGGTGAGTCTTCTGAAGGAAAAAAGAGAGGGAGGCTTTTGTTGTTATTGAGGAGTGCCTCCCTCCAATGTGCCAATGCCAACCTGTCAGGCATTGGGCGGTCCAGATGGGGTGTGTGTTGTGTTTAGCCGCGCGGTGCAAGGTGGAAGAGAATGACCTCAGCCCCATTGCCGTTGCTCAGTTCCAGCGTGCCGCGGCCTTCTGCTTCAATGGCATCGCCATCACTCAGCGTTTGGCCGCCGACCTGCACTTCGCCGCGGGCCACGTGCACGTAAACTGCACGCTCGTCTGCCAGCTCAAAGTTGATGGTGTCAGCGCCATCCAGCTTGCCGGAGTAGATATCGGCGGCAGCTTCTGTGCGGATGGATCCGTCACGGCCATCTTGAGAGAGGAACAGTTGTAGCTTGCCGTTGCGGGCTTCCTTGCTCAGCTCCAGCATCTCATAGCGCGGTGTGGTGTTCTTGCGGTCCGGGATCAGCCAGATCTGGAGCAGGTGCGTTTCGTCCGTGCTGGAGGGGTTGAACTCGGAGTGCTGCACGCCGGTGCCGGTGCTCATGAACTGGATGCCACCTTTGTGCACGGTGCTGCCGTTGCCCATGGTGTCTTTGTGTTCCAGTGCGCCTTCCAGCATGTAGGAGAAGATTTCGAAGTTCTCATGAGGGTGCATGGGGAAGCCGCCATCGGGGCCGACCCAGTCATCGTTGATGACCCGCAGATTGTGGAAGTTCATGTTATTGCGGTCAAAATAGCTGGCGAAGCTGAAGGAGTGGGCAGATTTCAACCAACCTGCATCGGCATGGCCGCGCTGGTGGGAAGGGCGAACTCTCAGTTTCAAATCAGATGCTGTAACAGACATGGGGCTCTCCTGATTTCTTAATATTTACAGTGGTGTCGTCATGCCCTTAAAGATATTCCAGTGCTTGGAATGAACAAGGTAAGCTTTGGTGATCTGATTGTTCGTCATTAGTGAACGAACAGATTCGGGGCGTGTTTTCGGAAAATGCAAAATCCGGCTCTGAATTTCTCAAAAATTTCGCAGGGGGAGGTGCTGGCACAGATTCCTGTGCGCTACTTGTGCCAAAGCCCCTAAATCTGTGGGTTAGCGCCGCGCTTTAAAGACTTCTGTGTAAACCCTATGCCTAATTTGCGGATTGGTTAATGAAAGATTTCTGAGTCATGATGCAGCTGTCCTTCTAAACGGCTGCCCTCAAGGCTTGGAGCGTGGAACAGGTAGTATGGCGTTGAAAATCCTGCACACAGCAGACTGGCATATTGGCCAGAGTCTGAATGGCTGGTCGCGCACCTATGAGCATCAACAATTCTTCATGGAGCTTGAAGAGTTGATTGAACGCCATGAGGTGGACGCGCTGGTTGTGGCAGGAGACGTGTTTGACAACCAGAACCCATCTGCAGACGCCACGCAGATGTTGTATGAAGCTTTGGCGCGGTTCCGCGAGAAGCGCCCGCATCTGGTGACGGTGCTGACTGCTGGCAATCATGACCCCGCCGGACGTGTGGAAGCGCCGGGTGTGCTTTTTCAAAAGATCGGCGTGCAGGCGGTTGGCATGGTGCGCCGAAAGGACGGCTTGCTGGACCTTTCCCATCATCTTGTGCCGCTGAACGATAGCGATGGTGCCGTGAAAGCCTATGTGCTGGCACTGCCGTTTCCTCGGGCGACAGATCTGCCGGGACTGAGCTTCTCCTCTTCTGAGGAAGGGTCTCCTGTGGTGCGGGCTGTGGCAGAGCTTTATGAGGCGGCTGTGTCTCAGGCGCGAGAACAAATTGGCGAGATGCCGTTGATTGCGACTGGCCATTTGAATGTAGTTGGTGGTTATGAATCTGAAGGGGCTGAACGGCGTATTCTGATAGGTGGCGAGCATGCTATGCCGTGGGAACAGTTTCCAGATGATCTGAGTTATCTAGCGCTTGGACACCTTCACAAACCACAGATTGTCGGCAAAGAAACCATTCGCTATTCCGGTTCACCGTTTCCACTTTCTGTTGCTGAACAGCATTACAAGCATAGCGTAAACTTGCTGAGTTATTCTGATGCCGGTGTGCTTTCTATTGAGCGCTTGCCTCTTAGCCGACCTGTGCCATTCCATCGCGTGAAAGGGGATGGTGGTTTGCTGCTGGAAGAGCTGGTGCCAGCCCTTGATGCGCTTGCACTGGATGGGGATTTGCCAGTGGAGCAGCAGCCGTTTGTGCATGTGGATTTGCGACCGCAGGTTTCTGCCGGTGGGCTCAAAGCTGAGGTGGATCAGATCCTTGCGCAATATCCGGTGCGCAGTGCCGGTGTTTCTGTGCTGCGGCCAAAACAGCACGAGCCAATAAGTGCGGAGGCGACAAGCCTCATTCGCCTTTCTGAAATTCAGCCGGATGAGCTTTTCAAATCCGCTTTTGAGCGGGTGCACGGCATTGAGCCGGAAGCCAAACATCTGGACTATTTTTATCGCGCAATCGCAGAAGCGGAGGTTGAGTAATGCGTATTCTAGCGGTGCGTGGCGAAAATCTTGCAAGTCTTGCGGCTCCGTTTGAGATTGACCTTGAACAGGAGCCATTGAACGGGGCTGGTTTGTTCGCGATTACCGGAGAAACGGGCGCGGGCAAATCCACATTGCTGGACGCCTTGTGTCTTGCCTTGTTTGGGCAATGCCCACGTTTGAGCGCTGCGGGCAGCAGCGACAGCGTGCCGGATGTTGCTGGTGCTGAGCTGCGAGAAACAAACCCGCGCACCGTGCTTACACGTGGGGCTGCCTCAGGCTTTGCCGAGGCGGACTTTGTTGGCGCGGATGGAACGGGATATCGTGCGCGCTGGACTGTGCGCCGGGCCCGTAACAAAGCATCTGGACGTTTGCAGAATGTAGAGCGTTCGCTGGTTCGCATTGAAGACAATGCTGCGGTTGAGAGCGGCATCAAACAGGTAGATGCGGCTGTTGAAGAGCGGTTGGGCCTGACCTATGACCAGTTCAAGCGCACGGTTTTGTTGGCGCAGGGGGATTTTGATGCCTTCCTGAAAGCCAATGACAACGAGCGCGCTGCCTTGCTTGAAAAAGTGACGGGTACGCAGCGCTACAGAGATATTTCCAAACAGATTTTCCAGCGCTTTACTGATGCGAAGGATGCAACCTCAAAACTGGAAGAAAAGTCTGATGTGGCTGGTCTTTTAGAAGAGGAAGAACGCACTGCTCTTGTTGGGCAGTCAGAAGAATTGGAAAAGCAATCCAGGTCTGTTCAGTCGGATATGGATGCGATTGCCAAGTCTCTGGGGCATTTGCAAAAACTTGATGAAGCGAAGACAAAGCTGGCGTCTGCGCAGGATGAGTTTGTGGCGTTGAAGGCCCGCCATGAAAATGCGAAGGCCAAGCGGGATCTGAAAGCGCAATTTGAGCGCATCAAGTCTCTTGAGCCTGTGAGCCACCGTGTGGTTGAGGCCGAGAAGGATGTTGCTGGCACCCGTGCTGCTGCTGAAAAAAGCCGGGTGATGCTGGAAGGTGCTCGCAAAGACCTTGCTGGCAAGGAAGAGCAGGCCAAACAAGCTGATGCGGTTTTCAATGAGCTGGAAGCTGAACTTGCCAAGTTGACACCGGAATGGAGTGCAGCTGAGCAACTGGACACCAAGCTGGGTGAGCTTGAGGTTGAAGGCAAACAATTGCGGGACCGCTCTGACACTGCTGTGGCGGAGGCCAAGCAGGCGGACGCAGCGCTGGCAGAGCACACCAAATCTCTGGATGAGCAGAAAGCCTTGCAAGCCACTGTGAAAGAGCAGATGGCGCGATTGAGCGCGACCAAGATTTTGAAAGACCGTCAGGATAGCCTGATTGCGGATCTGGATGAGTTTGAACGGGTTCAGGTTGCGCTGACGAAAGATGCGACGCACCTTGCCCAGATGCGCAAGCGCGAGAGTGAGTTGAGCGATATCCAGAGCACTCTTTCTGCCCAGCTGGAGCAGTTTGTCTCTGATCTGGAAGGGTGTGAAGGCGCGTTTGCTGCCAAGAAAGGCGAGATTTCCGCTCTTGGTCCTGAGAGTGCCCGTAAAAGCATGGAGCAGCTTTCTACGTTCCGTCAGCGGGCTGAAAAACTGCAGGAGACGTCTCGCCACTTTTTGAAAGCCAAGCGCAACAAGCAGGCTGAGAGTGAGACCTGGAAGAAGCTGGTGGACCAGATGACCGGGTTGCAGCAGGCGAAAGGCAAAGCGTCCAGTGAACTGACTTTTCGGGGAGAAGCCCTTGAGAAAGCGCGCGGCCTTTCCACTCTTGCTGAAGCGGCGCAAGGCGATCAGGTGAAGCTGTTGCGCGCCGAGCTGGTAGATGATGCACCATGTCCGGTCTGTGGTTCTGACCATCACCCCGTAGATACACAGGAGGGCCGGGCTGCGTTGGACACGCTGTTCGGCGACGTGTTTCTACAGCGCAAGGAAGCGGAAGAAGCTCGCGCAGCTGCGCAGCGAAACCTAGACGAGATCAACGGACAGCTTGCAGCCTGTGAGGCATCGCAGAAAAATGCTTCTGCGCTGATGGAACGCTATGCCAGTGAGGCCGATGCGCTTCGGGTTGAGGCGGAAAAACAGTGGGCTGCTTTGGCGCCGCCGGTTGAGGTGGCGTTTGCTCTTGATGGCTTGCTCGATGCGCCGGACCTGCTGGACGCTGTGCTTGCGCAGGTGGCGACACATGTTGACGCTCTACGTGCCGTTCTTGTTCAGGAAGACGTGCTGCGTCAAGAGCTGGAGCAGCTGGATGTCAGGCTGCGTGGTTTGCGGGATGCGCACCAGAAAGCCGTTGGTGATCAGGCTCGCAAGGCTGAAGAGGTTTCATCTATCAAGGTAGAGCTTTCTGGCGTGGAAGGTCGTCATACCGAGAACTTTGAGACACAGTCACGATTGGAACAGCGGCTTGGTGAAACGCTGCTGGCTGGTGGCATGGTGTTCGGGTCCCTTGGTGCCGAGTTACCAGCGCTGAAGGCGAATTTGCAGGAGCGCATCTCCACCTGGGAACAACTGGAGCAGCAGGAGGGAACAACTTCTGCCGCGCTGCAATCTCTTGAACAGAAAACGAGTGGTTTGAGTGAACGGCGGGATGGACTGGCCAAATCCTCCGGCGAGTTGCTGAGGCAGTTGGAGCAGCTGCGCGTGCTGCATCAGGAGCGCTCTGCAGAGCGGAAACTGTTGTTGGGTGGGATGGCGACCGGGGCGCATCGGGCGGCATTTTCTGAAAAACACAGCAACGCAAAAGAACGCAAAAATAACGCTAGCAACGCACAAAACAACGCAAGAGAAGAATTTGGGCGCATTGAGGCTGGATTGGCAGCGGCAAAAGCTGCAGAGGTAAAAGCGGCTTCTGCGCTAAGCGACTGTTCTGACAGGTTAAATGCAGAACTTGCGAGCTTGGGGCTGACGAAAGAAGCCTATGACGGATTGCAGGAGCGGAGCTCTCAGGAGCTGGACGCACTGGCCTCAGAGCTGAAGATGCTGGATGACGCTTACTTAGCAACGCAAACGGCTGTTTCCACCTGGGAGAAGGAGCTTGCTGCTGTTGAGGCTCTGCCTTTGCCGGAGAAGCCGCAGGAGGAGTTATCCTCGTTGTTGGAGGCGTCAAAGCAAACGCTTGCTGAGTTGCAGGTAAACAAGGGCGTTCTTTCTGAAAAGCTGCGGGTTGATGCGGACGCGCGGGAAAAAGCCCAGCAAATCATGGGTTTGTTGTTAGAAGCGAAAGAGACTGCCAAGACGTGGGGGGCGATTTCGGAAGCGATTGGCTCTGCGGATGGTTCCAAGTTTCAGAAGGTGGCGCAGGGTGTTACTCTCGATTTGCTGGTGGAGCTGGCCAACAAACAGCTGCATCAGCTTAAACCGCGGTACCAGCTGAAACGGGCTGACTTCGGTCTTGGCCTGTTCGTCATCGACCGCGATATGGGCGACACACCACGCTCTACACGCTCGCTAAGTGGCGGAGAACGCTTCCTTATTTCGCTCAGCCTCGCACTTGCCCTGTCCGGTTTGGAAGGCCGCCAATCGTTCGTTGATACGCTTTTTATCGACGAAGGTTTCGGTTCTCTGGATGCTGAAAGCCTCGACCTTGCCATTGATGCGCTGGAGATGCTGCAGGGGCAGGGGAGAAAAGTTGGCGTCATTAGCCATGTGGAAGCGCTGAAGGATCGAATTCCGGTTCAGGTTCAGGTGGTTAGGCAGGGTGCCGGACGCAGCCGTGTGGCGGTGAATGCACCTGCAGGATGGTGATAAGTCCTGCTGGGTGCTTGTTGTTTCATCACTAGAATGCGGGTTTAGTCGCCTGCGTCAATCATCTCATGATCTTGCTTAGCTGCTTGATTTTCCATCTCTTTTAGCTTCAGAGAAGTTTCCTGCAGTGCTGCGATGTATTGGTCTAAAGCCTGAATTTCCAGGTTTGCATTGCTGACATGTTTTGCCATCTCGCCATCCATCACTTGCGGACGGCCAATCAAAAAGCCTTGCACTTCATCGCAGGATTCATTGCGCAGCAGCTCTAATTCTGGTTCAGTTTCAACACCTTCAGCGATGACTTCCATTCCCAGAGCTTGCCCAAGATCGATGACAGCACGGATGATTGCCGCCAGTTCCGGCGTCTGAGTTACACCGCTGACAAAGCTGCGGTCGATCTTCAGACGATCAAACGGGAAGCGGCGCAGATAGCTGAGGGAAGAGTAGCCGGTACCGAAGTCATCAAGCGCGATGGTGATGCCTAACTCTTTGAGTTGTCTCAAGGTATTGAGTGCGCGGCGGTCGTCGTGGATCAGCACACTCTCGGTGATTTCCAGCTCCAGACGCTCCGGAGACAGCCCACTTCGCGCCAATGCACCTTCAACTTCCTGTATGAGGTACTCATCGCAGAACTGCACCGGACTGAGGTTCACCCCCACACGATAGCGCTCCGGCCATTGAGAAGCTTGCGCACAGGCTTCATTCAGAACCCAGCGGCCAATCGGAATGATCAGACCACTCTCCTCCGCAACCGGGATGAAGTTGTTCGGTCCAATTTGGCCTTTCTCCGGATGGTTCCAACGCAGAAGAGCCTCGAAGCCGACAATGGAACGGGTATCTGAACGTGCCTGCGGTTGGAAGTGGAGCTGAAGTTCCTCATTTTCCAATGCGTTACGCAGGTCGCCTTCCATTGTTCTTCTCAGCAGGATGGCCTCTTCCATCTTGTCTTCGAAGAATGCAAAAGTGTTGCGGCCAGCTTCTTTAGCCTCATAGAGCGCGATATCCGCCTTAGACATCAGCTCATCCGGGTCCGTCCCATGGTCCGGAATCAACGCGATACCGATGCTGGCGCTCGTTCTGACCGTGATGTTGTTGCCAACATGAATCGGCTTTGACAGGACCTCTAATATTTTGTTGGTCAGCAGACCGACTTCAGCCGTTGTCTTCAGATTGACCTGAATGATTGCAAACTCATCCCCGCCGAGACGAGCGACTGTGTCGTGATGGGTGACGCATGCATTGAGGCGGCGGGCCACTGTCTGAATGAGCTTGTCACCGATTGGGTGGCCATATAAATCATTGATATCTTTGAAGCGATCCAGATCCAGCAGCATGACTGCGGAGATCGTTTGTTCTGCGTTTGCCTGGTTTTCGATTGCTTTTTGGAAGCGCTCGCGGAAGTAAGTTCGGTTCGGCAGGCCGGTCAACATGTCATGCTGAGCGAGATGGAGAATGCGTGCTTCGTCTTCTTTTTGCTTACGCATATCACGTACAGCTGAGACACGAAGGTTCTCGTCTGCCACTTCCATCAAGCGACCACGAACTTCAATCGGAATTCGCTCGCCAGACTTGCTTAAAAGCATGACTTCGTTCGGAGTTGGCTCATTGGCCAGAATACTCTCACGCGCTTTTTCGCGAAAGTCTGGCGCGACGTGAGACAGCAAACTGGTCCCACGCATCTCACCTGCCTGATAGTCCAGTAGCTCGTAGAGCACGTGGTTGCATTCCACGATAATACCGTCTGTCGAGATGGCCAGGCCTTCGAATGCACCTTCTGCAAATGTGGCGAGTTTGCTGAGTTCTTCCTGCTGCTTACTGTTTGATGTTTCGCTGATTTTCCGCCGTTTCTCGTCGCTCTGAAGCTTGTCGAGGAACGTGTTGAAGAGCGAAGCGAGACGTTCTTGCGGGTCGCTGTCCCGCACCGGCAAACGCTCATCCAGCTTGGCGTCATGCCAAACCAACTTGCCGATCAAGTTCTCCATCTGGCTGATGGTGCTGACAATCGGCGTATCATTCAGATCGATTTCGTCGGCTTGGCGGAACTGCTTCGCAAATTTGAAGGCCGTAAACAGGAATAGACCTGACAAGAAGGCCCAAAGGATGGTCAGTAAAGCTCCAACTGCCTGAAGTATAAGGTTATCCAGACTGAATCCAGCCAGCGCATGGTCTGCTGGTAGTGCGGTTGTGAAGCCGAAAAGGCCAATCAGAGAGCCAATGCCAAGGCTGGTGTAGTAAATGATGACCTTATGGGTCTTTGACCTTGCGTAGATAATGCGCGCGACTGCTATAGAAGCAGCTGAGGCCGTCAGAGCAATAAGAGCGACGCCTGCAACCGTCAGATGCTGGGCGTTTCCGAGAACGGAGGACAAGCCGCCGATCATGCTCAGCAAAATGGTTGGGTACATGACCTTGCGCGGTGCGAAGAAGCCGAGGGCGACTCCCAATAGTACCGAGACGCCAGTTGCGACAAGGACGTTGAAGATTGCGCTGCCCAGCTCTCCTGAGTAAATGCTTGTGTTACCGACAGAAAAGCCAATGCCGCCAACGGCCATCAGCGCCGCGCCTGCTTTGATCTGCAGCACATTGTAGTTCTGTGTGTTGCGCAGAATGTACTCAGGTAACGCTGGTGAGTTTCTTAGTCCGGTCACTAACATGCCGGAAAAGGCTACGAAGGTTGCAAGCAATGTGACTACGGTACCACCGCCAATCTGCTCGAAACCAACTGACAGCACGGTGTTTTGGCTAATCGGATGAAGCAATAACCCTTGGACACCCTTCAGGTAGGCAGGGTAGATGACCCCGCCGATTGAGAGTGCGAGAATGATCGTTGCACGCAGTGTCAGCTGATGCGATAGAGGCAGATAAGCCAGAACTGCGATCATCGCTGCCATTGCTGCGTGGATTGCAGCGGCGTGGATGTCTCCCTGTGGTCTGAATTCCACTTGAGACTGCCAGAGGATCAATTGTGCCGTTACATCAGGCAAGTTCAGCGTTGTGTCGATGAGCAGGCATGCTGCTGAACTGATGGCGATGAGGAGAAGGGCACGGTTGAAAAAACGGGTTGCCCGCATACGCTCCTGAATAAACAGGCTGGAATAGACAATTAGTATTCCAAGAACACCAAGCGCGAACAATCCAACAGACAATATGGTCCATAGGTTCTGCTGCTGAGTGAGCAGTTCAGCTTGATTGAGCTGATTGTGAAGGCCACCTGTCGCAGGATCGAAAATCGACGCATACGATGACGCTGACATGAAGTGTATCGATAAACCAATTAAAACGAAAAGGAGCAATACAGGAAGTAAGAGGGCTCGAAAATGCATTTGGGTACCCCAGGAAATTCCTCGGCATAATTGTTTGAAATTATTGCGCATTTATTAAGAATTCTAGGGATGAACTGGGTTTAATTCTAAAAAGTATCGAAAAGTGGGGTGCTTATGACGTTTATCTGACACTTACAAAGCAAATTTATGAAAATTGTAAGTAAATGTTTCGTTGAGTGAAATTCTTTATATACGTGAATACTCGTATTTATCTTCAAGTTGAGAGGAAAGAGGGACGGGCTGTCAATTATGATTCTCTTCTCTTTTCACGACAGCATTTGGTTCATTTTTTATGGGCAATTGATGTGCATTGTAGTTCACCATCTTGCTGAAACAACTTTCAGGTGGTCTTGAACGATGCAGTGGTCCAGCTTGTTTTTATACTCAGCGGTTTCGGTTTTGCAGCCAACTGGTGGTGAGCGAGATAACATCTTGCCGAGTTGGAGCTCAACCACAGCGCGCCATGGTATCGTAGAAAGTATTGAGCGTATGGCTCGGGCTGGGAGCCCTGAATATGTGAAACTCGATGACCGTGTTGCTGTTTTGGTGGGCGATGGGGCTTTATGGAGTGACGCTCTGGCTGGCGCGGACAATGAAGTGACGCCACCTGAAGCTGGCGACAGTTTTGGAAGCTTTGCTGTTTATTCTGAGAGTGTACGTGCTCATCTGTCATTACACGGGCCGAAGGCTGTTGGTGCAACGTATAGAGAGTTTGCTTTTCAGCCTCTAAAAGAGCTGGTGGGCTTTTTAAAAGAGCATCACTTTCAGATTTGGGTTTTAAGCTTTGGAGACCATGAAGTAGACCGCACTATGGCAGAATTGAACTACGGGCTTCCGAGGTTTCGGGTTATCGAGGTTACTCCCCACGCAGCGCCGATGTCTTCTACAGACCTTGCCCGAACTATCTGGGAGAGGATAGGAACAGCACCCCAGATTTTTCTTGGACGATCTCACAGTGATCTTGGCTTGCTGAAGCTTGCTGGAAAAGGTGAGGGGGTGCTTAAAATCCAAATTTCTGCCAGCCAAAATGCTTCCACTCAGACACCGGATTCAACTCCTGATGATTCTGGAGAGCAGCAGAACTCCTGGAGCTTTGTGGTTTCTCCTGAGGAGCATTGGCTAAGGAAATATTCGTGGCAGGCACCTTCGGAGAGAACTTATAGCAAGAACTAATAGAAAATACTGAGACTTTCGTTGCAAGATGCACGAGATATATTTGATCTATTCTAGTTTTAATCGATTGAAAATCTGAGTGCTTTTGTAATGTTGAATAATATCCGATGTTTCTGAGGTAATTTTATTTATTTTGATGAAGATCAATGAAGAGATGGGGCACTCTGATATTTCTAAATACAGCTTCGGCTGGCACTCGGATGGGGGAGTGTCAACTTTCTTAAAGGCGTGTACCAACGGGTACACGCCTCTTTTTTTGCCTGCAGCTCTGGCGGGTTACGAAGGCCGTTGCATCCCTCTGATTGTTGCTTATTCCAACTGCCTCTTATTTCTAGTTGTGTCTTCTCTTGTAATTTAGGATATTCCCGCTGTTGGGTTCTGTAGAAGCCAAGCTTCTTGGATGAAAAGGGAATGCGGTAGGGATGACCAAAGATGGGCCCGAACCGCAGCTGCCCCCGCAACTGTTACGTGGTGCGTTCTTCATAAAAGCCACTGGAGATGATCTCTGGGAAGGCGGAGGACGCAAAAGCCATAAGCCAGGAAACCTGCCCGACACGACATAAACTCATGACCGCACGGAGGGTGCGAAGAGGAGCATATTAAATGCATATTGAACCGGGTTACGTTTCCGCCGCCAAGGTTATTGCTGCCAATGCAGGTGCCGTTGGCGTTATTGTCTGGGGCTGCAAAGAGCAGATCTCCGAATTCCTGAAAGAGCCATTCACACCTCTGAAAACGCTATTGGCTGCGGTTTTCTTCTCCATTTTCATGCAGAGCTTCCATATGTCTGTTGGAGCATCGGAACTTCACTTCGTTGGTGCGATGGCGATGTACCTGACGCTCGGGTTTACCCCTGTTCTGCTTGGGTTTGCCATTGGCTTGCTGTTTCAGGCGCTCGCTTTTGATCCGCAGGACATGTACCACCTTGGCGTCAACAGCTTGTCTTTGATGTTGCCGCTGATTGCCGTCCATTACCTGAGTGGCCGTGAGCTGTTTTCCAAAGAACTGACCAAGCGTGTGAGTTTTGCGCAGATTCTGAAGTTGGATGCGATGTATTATGCTGGCGTGACCGGCATGGTTGGCTTCTGGTTGATGATTGGGGACGTTGCTACGCCGTTTACGGCATGGGCGCAGTTTGCCCTGTCTTATCTGGCAATTGTTGCGTGTGAACCATTGGTCACCTTCATTGCAGTGAAGGGGCTCAAGGCCGTTGAAGACAATGCGATTGTTCAGAACCTGACAGTGGTTCCGCAGCTGAAGCTGGCGTAAATTTTTACGAGCTTGTTTGTTATTGGGGCGGCAGAGTAAACCTGCTGCCCTTTTTCTTGCGTGGAAGTGACCAGGTGTTGTCGTGAAATTCTCCGTTTGAGGAGAAAAAGCGACGGATTTGATCATCGCTGAAGTGTTATCGATTGCCCCTTGGCGCTGCTTCCACTATGAGTGCTCTCCAGAGATTTCATTGTTTACACAGATCAGGAGATGCAGGCAGTCCATGGCGCGCCAGTTCATCTATCACATGCACGGGGTCTCCAAGGCCTACGGTGCAAAAAAAGTACTCGACAATATTCACCTGTCTTTCTACCCGGATGCGAAAATCGGTATCCTTGGTCCAAACGGTGCAGGTAAGTCTACTCTTTTGAAGATCATGGCTGGTCTTGATAAAGAGTACACCGGTGAAGCATGGGCTGCAGAAGGTGCCAAAGTTGGCTACCTGCCGCAGGAACCAAAGCTGAATGAGGACAAGACCGTTCTTGAAAACGTGATGGAAGGTGTTGCGCACAAGCAGGCTCTTCTGGATCGTTATAACGAACTGATGATGAACTACTCAGATGAGACAGCCGATGAAGGCGCTCAGCTGCAGGACATCATTGATGCGCAGGATCTGTGGAATCTGGAAAGCCAGGTTGAGATGGCAATGGAAGCGCTTCGCTGCCCTCCATCCGACTCGCCTGTAAATAACCTTTCTGGTGGTGAGCGTCGCCGTATCGCGTTGTGTCAGCTGCTCTTGTCCGAGCCTGACCTGATGCTGCTTGACGAACCAACCAACCACCTTGACGCTGAGACCGTGCACTGGCTGGAACGCCATCTGCGTGAGTTCAAGGGTTCCGTTCTGATCATTACCCACGATCGCTACTTCCTTGACAACGTGACTGGCTGGATTCTGGAACTCGACCGCGGTCAGGGCATTCCTTATGAAGGCAACTACTCCACTTACCTTGGTCAGAAAACCAAGCGTATGGAGCAGGAAGGCCGTGAGAACATGGCTCGTTCCCGCGCTATCAAGCGTGAGCAGGAATGGATGGGCATGACGCCGAAGGGCCGTCAGACCAAGTCAAAAGCCCGTATCAATGCTTATGATGCGCTGTTGACTGCTCAAGAAGAGCGTATGCCTTCTATTGAGCAGATCCTGATCCCTGTTGGTGAGCGTCTGGGTAACAATGTTATCGACGTTCAAGGTGTTTCCAAAGGCTTTGGCGATCGTTTGTTGATTGATGATCTGACCTTCAAACTGCCACGTGGTGGTATTGTTGGTATCATCGGTCCAAACGGTGCTGGTAAGTCGACACTCTTCAAGATGTTGTCCGGTCAGGAAAAACCAGACAGCGGTGAAGTGGTTGTGAGTGACCGTGTGCACCTTGGTTATGTGGATCAGTCCCGTGATAAACTGGATGACAGCAAGACCGTTTGGGAAGAAATTTCCGAAGGTGCTGAAGTGATCTATCTTGATAAGAAAGAGATCAACTCACGCGCTTACTGCTCCTCCTTCAACTTCAAGGGTGCTGGACAGCAGGCGAAAGTTGGTGACCTTTCCGGTGGTCAGCGTAACCGCGTGCATCTTGCTAAGGTTTTGAAGTCAGGCGCAAACGTTCTTCTGCTCGATGAGCCGACCAACGATCTTGACACCGAAACACTTGCAGCTCTGGAAGATGCGCTTGAGAACTATGCTGGTTGTGCCGTGGTTATCTCGCACGATCGTATGTTCCTTGACCGTCTTGCAACGCACATGCTGGCCTTTGAAGGTGATAGCCACGTTGAGTGGTTTGAAGGTAACTTTGAAGACTACGAAAAAGACAAGGTTCGCCGCCTGGGTGCCCACGCTGCAGACCCAAGCCGCATCAAGTACAAGCCACTTACACGCTAAGTCTAGCTTGCTTGAAAGAATTAAGGCCCGCATTTTGCGGGCCTTTTTTGTTGTTTTACTAGATGGTTAGCAGCTCGAAGACAGGTTCACGCTGCAAAGCTTCTGTCTGCGCAGCACCTCCATCGCGGTCGCTTCGAATTTCGTTGCGATAGCTGGCAAAGTCCCAATGGTGTGGAGCAACGTCTGACGCTGGTCGTTCACCAGGTTGGATACCTGCATGAGAGAGTTTCTGCTCGATGGTTTCGACAAAGGATTTATCATTCTTCAAATCTTGCGCCGTGTACTGGGAATCTTCAGCACTTGGGCGCAGGTAAAGAGTAAATTGAGCACCGACTTGTACGCGTGAGCCTTCTGTCACGCGTGTCATGTCGGTTACTTTCCATTTATCGACCGGAGAGTCCTCCGAAAAGAGAAGTGTGTTAATGGCATCAAAGGCTTGTGGTACCTGACTAGGCTCAATGCTTAAATGGATTTTGTCACCCGCAAACTCACCTTTTGCGTTCGGATCAATGCGCTTGGTGTGGATGAAGCTGTCCTGGCTCTCAATATTGAGCGTTCGCCAACCATTGTTCTCTGACCCCCAGCCACTGTTCTTCGCTGCTTCGAAGTTTGGTGGGTTTGCTGCTGGGCGGAATACTGGTGCAGGCAAGTCTTTCACTTGCTGCGCAACAGCGTCCTGCTTACCTGCCAAGCCTCCTGGTTTGTTGGCTTGGTGGTTGGTAGCAGCCTGTTGCTGAGGTTGGTTGAGCTGCAATGGTGGGACTTGCAGTTTAAGAGACAGTCCGAACTTTGGCATGAGATCCTCTCCTCGCTTGAAAACTTGAAGGCCGCGTCATCAGACAGGGCTGTCTGGTCCCTGTATTGCTACAACCTTTGAGGGAGAAGATAGGGAATGTGTAGCGTGCATTACGTGCTGCTCGGCACTGATCACGAAATTGTTTTGGATCGGCGTTTGGGAAACCACTATTTGGTTTTAGGTGGGGTTTTGCTTCTGAGTGGCGGAGCAGGGCCTGCTCCGCCGTTCGCTGATAGCTTAGGATCAGTTACCAAGCGCCTTTGCCATGGTTGCGGCCCATTCATCAGTGCCTGTATCTGAACCGTATTGAGTAGGATATTGCCAACCCATCACGCCGGCAAAGTCAGGTTCTTTTGCGAGTAGAGGTGTGATGAGGTTGTCTACGATCTCATCAGCGGGCAGGTAGCCGTTTACTGCGGCTGAGCCGACGACATTTTGCAGCGTGGTCGGTTTGCCGAGAATAAGCTTGGAGATTGGAACACCGGTTGATGCGATTCCGATAATGCTGGAAGGAAACGTACTTCCGCCAACTGGCTCAGTACCCGCGACTTTTCCTGTCTCCTCTTCAGCTGTTTCACCGACATACCACTGATCGTTGTAGTACTGGATGTTGTAAAGATCGACTGTGTCTCCAGCATTCTTGGCTACATCAACGTACACTTGTAAGTACCCGGCTCCGCCATAAAAGTATGGTGCTTGCGGTGCATGTGTTACGAAGTTCTGGTCTTCAGGAAGTTTTGATTTTAACGCCTTCGATAGATCAACCAGAAAAGTTGGGGCGTCATATCCAGAGTAGTTGGTATCCTCCCAGTCGATATCAACACCATCAAGGCTGTGGTCAGTTACCATCTTAGTCAGCTGTTGCACTGTGTTGTCGAGGTTGTTTGCAAGAGCGGCCCAAGCCGCGGTTGTAAAGACTTCGCCGCCGATTGAAATCAAGACACGCTTGCCAGCTTTTTTTAGATTACTGATCAAATCCGGTGCATTGAACATGGCTTGAAGTTCTGTGCTTGGGGAGAGGTTTCCCGCTTCATCGCTCACAACAAAGCAAAGAATGACTGTTGTATAATCGCTTTGCGCCATCTCAGCGATGAGCTGCGTATTCGTGCTGAGAGCGTAGCCGACAATTTCTTTATTTGGCATCTGATTTCCTTTTTTCTCTTGTGCTCAATGAGCTCGCGTTTAGCTGACGAAAATCAGGAGAGGTCGTGATCTGATAAGTGTGTTTTAGTTAATGCTTTTAGAGTTATGCGCTCGACGTGGGCCTCATGATGGGAGATGAACCATCATCTATATTCATGCTTCATACGTAGATGTGCTGATGTGACGCATGCGCGTGAATGTTAAATTGATGTAAGTCAACTCTGTGTTCTTCCCCCCATCAATCAATAACGGGCACTGTAATGAGCGATACAACTCTGTCTTCTGCTGAAGATCAGCAGGATAATGATCCACTCTTCTTCAAACTTCTTTTCCTTGTTCCAATCATCGGCTGGTTGTTCAAAGATGCTGTGCATGGCAACAGTGAAGCAAAATACTATTTCTGCGCAAACTTCTTTGTTGGCTGGGGTTTGGCAATTGCATTCTTCGGGTATGCTGCGATCATCATCCCTGCACTGTGCCTTGTGGCGCTTGCGTTTACTTGGATTATTGGTGTTTGCCGATAATTTGTAGCTACTGATCTTGCTCGCCGCTTTCATTGGGAGCGGCAAGCAGTTCCCCGGCGGTGATGCTTCCGCCCCATGATGTGATGGTGGCTTCCATCTCATCTGCGACGCAGTAACGAGCAGCGTCCCGGTCCAGACCTTCTTCCAGTAAATCATCGTAGTCAGTATATTGATGGCGCACATAGCTGGTTGTTGCCAGCAGAACCGCAATGTGGGCTGGGAGGTAGCGCAGGTGCTGTTGGTTGGCTTTGCTGCGTATTTCCGAAGCATCCAGAAATGGAACATGCGGAATAAGCGTGCTTAGGGCGTCGCTGATCGCTCGTTGTCTTTTGGTTTTGCTCACACATGATCTCTTTGCGCTGGTGTTGCGCGCTAATTTATCATGGATGATGGCAGGCGCGATATTCTTCTACGTGCCATGTTTGTTTTTACTCTCTGGATGGGATCTGGCGAGATGCCGAGCACGTGCTTCTTGTAAATTTCAGAAAAGCGTTGTTCTGGACCATAGAATGCACCTTGAACGTATTCTGCTCCTAATTTTCTCAGTTTCTCTTCGGTGTTTGCATTTTTGATTTCCGAAAGGATGATCTCGATGTTCAAGGCATGTGCGAACTCAGTTGCAGCGGAGAGTAATCGTGCTGTTTTATCATCTTCAAACAGCCGTTCTACAGAGCCCGCGTGTAGTTTGATGTAGGAGATCTTCAGTTTCTGGAAATGCTCAATCTTCAGCCCGCCGGAGTCAAAGTGGTTGATGCACAATTTGACGCCTGTGTTTGTTAGCTCATTCAGCTGACCAATGAGGATATGAGCGTTGGCTCTTAAGAGAACACGCGAGGGGATCTCCAATGTGAACTTGTCTGGCGACACATTGTTTTCCTGCAGAAGGTAGCTGAGATCATCGCAGAACCCTTCCTTCAACACAGAGGGAACGGGGACGCGGAACAGGAACTCCCAATGTTGCATTGGAGTGTTCTGACAGGCGCGCATGGTGTGAATGATGGCTGCAATTGTTGTCTCGCCAAGAACATTACTGAAGCTGGCGCTGTCGAAGATGTTTGAAAGGTCACATCCACGAGCAATTTCTAAAATCTGAGATGGCCATTCTGGTCGGGCCTCCAACATTCGTATTTGGCTTGTTTGGCCGAACCTTATGGGCTGGAAGATTGTTCCGACCTGGTTTTGCAAAAGTGCCTGTTTTGCGGTTTGCTGAAGGGTGACCTGCCGTTCCAACCGGGTACGCATGACCTGATTGAACAGGCTGGCCCGATTTCGGCCCCTCTTTTTTGCATGATACAGAGCTGTGTCGGCACTATCCTGCAGTTCCTTCACAGTGTTTGCGTGGCGTGGGAATACCGCAGCGCCAATGCTGACCTTGGGTCGTATTTCGCTGTGCTCATGATAGATCGGATGACTGAGAGATACTGGCAATTCTTCAAGCAATACTCTGATCTGATGACATGTGGTGTCTTCCAGGAGCAATGCAAATTCATCGCCGCCCAATCTGAGAGCTGTGACGTTTTCACATTCCATCTGCTTCAAACGGTCAGAAATAGCCACCAAAGCCGCATCGCCTGCAGCGTGCCCGTGAGCGTCGTTGATGACTTTCAAATGATCCAGATCGACATAGAACAAGGCCACGCGTTGATCTGGGTTTGTCACGCTTTCTATGGCGTCGGAGATAAGCTGCTCAAAGCTCTCTCTGGTTCGCAGGCCAGTCAACGGGTCAATATTGCAGACTGTGAAGATTTCTCGCGGATTGGCTTGCTCTGGTGGCAGTAAGTATTTTGTTGCCACCTTGGCATTGACTGAGAGTGTGCTGCACAAATCGTTTGTTGAGAGGATGCGGAGCAGACCGGGAACGAGAATTCGTGCCAGGTTTCTGAAGCTTTTGAGCTTTTTGGTCAGGTCTGCATTTATGAGTTGATCTGAAGGTGTGGTTGGCTGGAAATGTGTTCTGGGAAAGTGGGCAGTGTTGTTTGCGTCGGACTTGCAGAGAATACCCACGACGGCGATCACTCGCTCGTGGAGGGAGAGAGGCATGAGTGCGATGAACTGCGTTGCGAGATGCGGTGACCTGGCTGTTGAGGGTGCGTCTTCGCCATTAAACCTATGTGGGAAAATCTGCACATCATCTCCGCAGATTGGGAGTTCCGTAATCTTGGAAAGCAGATTGTTGAGCTGGTTCTTATAGGGCTGAATGCTATCGGAAACGAAAAGCTCTGAGCCACTCCCTGTTTCTGATTGATTGACCATGATGAAGGTCGGGAGCTCGAACAGTTTCTCGTAAACGCGCAGGACAGACTGAGCGAATGGCTGCGGGGGCATCTCTACTGGATGCAGGTTCGTTTTATATGCCGGGTACTCGATATTGTATTTTGTGTTGCCTGCTTCAGACATCATTCCCACCACTATCAACCAATTATTTACCACGCCCTTATTGATAGGGATTATGTGCTTTTACGCAAAAGGAAAGCGGGGGGCTCTGTGAGAATTAAGGGGCAAGCTTTATGTGAATACTATAAAAATACTAGGTAAATTTTAGGAAAATGGGGATAAGCACCTTCTATTTTTCTGATTTATATGAAAAGTGAAATTTCTTATTTGTGCATTACATATGTAGAAGAGTAATTATGATGCATAATCTCTTATGGTTCAAAGACAATACTATTTTATGGGTAAGTTATCAGTGATTCCTTCGTGTTGTTTTCTGATGTTGGTGCACTACAGCTTTTACTTTATTAGGAAAGCTAAAACTTTTCATATAATTTCGATTGTGCTATGAGATGCCTATGAGTGACCGTACGAAAGATCGTTTGATGTACGCGCTGAAATCGCGCGGACCGAACACAGCTGCAACCATGGCCAAACATTTGGGCGTGACGGCTGTGGCCGTGCGTCAACATCTTGATGCGTTGCTGGAAGCGGATCTTGTTGAGTTTGAAGACCTGAAAGGGACTGTGGGGCGTCCTCGCAGAACCTGGCGTCTTTCTGAGACAGGCAACAGGAAGTTTCCTGATAACCATAGTGGTGTGCTGGTTGATCTGCTTGGAAACATCAAAGACCTTTATGGGGAAGAAGGACTCCAGCGCCTCATAGATGCGCGGGCTGATCAATCCCGGAAGTCCTATCTAACTGCGATGAAGTCTGCAAAGACCCTGTCTGACAAGCTACAATGCCTTGCTGAACAGCGCAGTGAAGAAGGGTACATGGCTGAGGTTCTGAAGGATGGCGAGAATGGCTATCTGTTTGCAGAGAACCATTGCTCTATTTGTGCTGCAGCCCGGTCTTGCCAACACTTTTGTCGATCAGAGCTTGATTTGTTTCAGGAGGTTTTGGGAGATGATGTACGCATCGAGCGTGTTGAGCATATCCTGAAAGGTGACCGGCGTTGTCTCTATAAGGTCTCACCCAACTAAGCTGCTCGCGACCTCACGTTCTTTTTAAACCAGAATTGACAGAAGCATTGCCAGTTCCACGCGACTGCTTACGTTAAGCTTTGCGTAGATGTTCTTGCGGTGCGTACGCAGTGTGTTCTTCGTAATATCCAGATCAGCGGCAATCTGAGGCTCTGTTTGTGTGCCAGACAGCTGCTCCAGGACAATCGCTTCCTTATCCGTCAGGCGGAAGAGGGCGGTTGCCTTTTGGATGTTGATTTGCTGCTGGATTTCCAGATCCGTGACGAACAGAAAGAAGAGATCGTCGAATTCAGTATCGACCAGGCGTATGTCTATATGGATCGGGCGCAGAAATGCTTCATCTCTTCTGAGGACGAGCTCTTGCTGTACATCCAGATCAATTGTTGCTGTGGCCAGACTTTGTGCGTTCTGGAACTCGCGCTGGTGGCTCGGGTCGGTGAACTCTAGCCGTCCGGTGCTGACCTTGATCTGAGGTGTTTGCTCAAACAAGCGCTTTGCAAACTCGTTACATTGCAGGATGGTTCCATTACCTTGAATAATGGCCACGCCCTTTTGTAGCCGGTCAAGGCTGTCTGCAAGAAACTTGCAGAATGCTTGGTCTACAATATGGGCGGTCTCTTGGTTCAAGCTAGTGGATTCCTGTTTTACACCGAGCAACTAAAACCGGCTGATGGCGTAATAGTGTGCATTTGAGTGGAAGGAAGTTCATCTTAAAAAGAGTCGTTCTTCTAATCCATATTCTATAGCTTAGTGAGAAATCGATAATACGTATGCAGTTGCACGGTATATTTTTCGGTTATTCACAGCAACGGGTTAAATTAACTCGTTTCATTAGTTGGTGACGTTACGCAAACACCTTGCAAGTGCCATGTAATCCTCGCTTTTAGGTGAAGTTTTTCGCCAAATTAAACCTATCCTACGGGAAGGTTGAGGCTCTGCAAACCGCAAAAGTGTTATGCGATCGTCTGCGATTTCTGTATCTGCGCAAATTTCAGGCAGGACAGTGACGCCATATCCGGCAGCGACCATGTGCAGGACAGTTGCTATACTTGTTGCGCCTACGTTAGCTGATTGATTTTGACCAATTGCTCCACAAAAGCTCAGTGTTTGATCTCTGAGGCAGTGTCCTTCTTCAAGCAGCAGCAGGTTCTCACCATGCAGGTCATCTGGTCCCATCCTCTTACGCTCATCTATTTTGCGTGAGCTGGACACAGCTAAAAGGAAATGATCTTCAAAGATAGGTACTTCTTCAAGCTCTGGCTCTTCGATGGGAAGGGCTGCGAGAACAACATCCAGGGTGCCGTGCTTTAGCTCGCTTACCAGAGATGCTGTCAAAGTCTCGCGGAGATTGAGCTGAAGATCAGGATATTGCTTGATAAGAGCGGGTAGCAGCTTGGGCAGAATGTATGGTGCAAGTGAAGGGATGACACCGAGGCGGATGATGCCGCTCAGCGGGGATGCTGCGTGTTTTGCATAATCCTTAAGGTCCTGCATTTCTCGCAGGATCTGGTTGGCTCTTCTGGCAATTTCTTCACCTTCCGGCGTGATCCGGATCGAACGTGCGTTTCTCTCGACAAGGCAAAGACCTAGCTCTTTCTCGAGATCCCGGATCTGCATGGAGAGTGCAGGTTGGGAAACACAGACTTCTTCTGCGGCATTGCCAAAGTGGTGATGCTGTTGCACGGCGAGGAAATAGCGGAGTTGTTTGAACGTAAGCATAAGGATCAGGATATCTTATCAATATAAGAAATTGAATTCACATGTTCTGATCTAATTATTACTGGATTACTGACTTGAAATCATGAAGGGGTGTTGCACTCCATGGTTGCTGGCATGGTGCGACTCAAAACGGCTGGTTTTACGAAATTGACCTTTTGGTAAGGAATTGGGTGAGTGACAGGCCTTAAAACGTTGATGCTGTTACTCATAATTTGGGGACGCTTTGATAAAAAGAACGCATGTCGCAAACAAGTCATTAACGAGTGCGGGTCTGCTCGCAACATAGATGAAGCTTGTTAAGTCTCCGTGATATTTTTGTAACTCGTTGTTGTCACTTACCTTTTTAATTAAATTTCTGAAATCTGTTCTAACGGGAGAAAACTTATTGGTTTTTCCGCTTTTTGAAGCATGCAAATCGCATGTTATTTTTTCTAAATTAACTAAAAATAGAATAGATTGAGTTAGGTTTTGTTTAATCCTGTTCCATAGGTTTTTATCAGTTTGCGTATCCCATCGGTGTTTTAAATGTCATCTGACTTGGCTTCTCATATCGTTGATTTCAAATCTCTCGCGCTTGAGAACAATATTGAGCGACGTTCGGAGCTTGCGCGTCATGTTGCGCTTTTGTTTGCGCGAACATGGGAACGGTGTTCTGACGATCAGATCGATATTTACGATGGTGTGATGCTGCGGCTCTCAGAAATGGTTGAGCGGCATGCACTGAGTTATATGGCGGAACAGCTTTCTGAAGTGCGCCGTGCGCCTGAGCAGACTGTTCGCAAGCTTGCTTTCGATGAAATTGAAATTGCAGAGCCGCTTCTTCGGAACTCTAACGTGCTGCGTGAAAGTGATCTGGTGAGCATTGCGCGCAGCAAGAGCGATGATCATCGTCTGGCGATTGCGAAGCGGGATGTAATTTCTGAGAGTATCAGTGATGTGCTGGTGAACCTTGGAAATACCGAGGTGAAACAGACTGTTGCTGCGAATGATGGTGCAGTGCTTGGTCAGCGCAGTGTGAACTCGCTGATGACTGACGCGAAGGGGGACGAAGTCCTTCAGCTGGCCCTTGGGCAACGCGCGGATTTGGCAGATGCTCATATTGAAGCGCTTATCAATTTCGCGAGTGAGCAGGTTCGCAAGCTTCTGATCAAAGAAGGCGCGACTGAAGCTGCCGGGAAACTGCCGAAAGCTGCTCGGATTGCAGCTGGCAAACTTTCTAACGAATTCTGGCTAGGCCGGTATGATTTTGAGACTGGTCGTGGCCGCGTGATGGAGCTGGTCCGTGAAGGCAAGCTGACTGAGAATGCTCTGCGTGCTTATGCTGAGGAAGACCGGTTTGCTGAAGCGGTTGCTGCGTTTGCGATGTTGGCTGGCATTGGTCATGCAGAAGCGCAGCATTGGACTGTGCGAAATGACACTGAGCCTTTCCTCGTGGTGTGTCGTGCCTCTGGTTTTGGGATGATGACCGTTCAGGCTCTCCTGAAGATTGGGCCATGGCGTTACCGCCTTTCAAACTCTCAGCGTCAGACTGCGTTAAAGAGTTATCAGGCGCTTGACCAACAAGAAGCCTATAAGCAATTTATTACCTGGAAAGAGCAATGGATGGCCTGATCCATTCAAAAATTTAAGTGGTTTTGTGAGGGTCGCGTGTGCGGCCCTTTTCTTTGGTCAATTTAGTCCAAAAGTCGAATGTTTCTGCCAAAGCAACTTTAGGTGCTGTTCGTGTTTACTCCTGCTGATTGGGTTGTGTAGCCAAAGCAGGATTGATGCAAATAAGAAAAAGCAAAAAAGTTTCTTCTGACAGTTCTAAGGCGGATCGCTTTCTTAATTTCCTTATCTCCTTTCTGACACTCGCTGTTTTGGTTGGTATGGGGCTTTTGCTGCACATCAGTTTTGTTGTTGCGCAAACGCCAGAAACCCAGAACTCAGCTGTTGCAGACCCTATAGTTGATGCTCAGGAAATGGTGGTGCAAAGCGAGCCAATTCCTATGGAAGGGGCACCGCTTGTTTTTGGGCTATCTAATGGACTGGAGCTGTTCTCGCTGGAGAACATTGATCGCTCCAGCCAGTCTCTGAATGCTGTTTTGAAGGATCTTGGGAACTTTCCCAGGCACGTCCATAATGCACTGGAGCGGGCGCGGCCCGATACGAGTGTTTCGTGGGTGTGGCAAATATTTGCGCTGACGCTGTTTGCAGTCACGCTTGGTTTTGTGGTTGAGCTGTTTGCAGACAAGCTGTTTGCCAAAAGGCTTTTACGATTTTATCGCGGGATGCCGGAGAGCAGGGCTGAGAAGATTGGATTTCTGTTCTCAAGATCACTGGTGCAGGTTGCCGCGATCTTTCTGCATGTGATTGTAACGTTCGGGCTCATTCTTGTTATTTCCGGTAATACAGAGAGTGTTCGACATGCTGCGCTGATCTTTGCGAGCTTTTACTTCTTCTTTCGGCTTCTGATGGTTTTCTCGCGGAACTTTCTGGCCGTTGGGAATGAACATCACCGTGTTGTGCCATTGGATGATGACGTTGCCCGGTCATTTCTGAATGCCATTATTCTGTGCGGCGGGGTTGCCTTCTTCCTGCTGGCATTTGGCAGGTGGATGAGCCATTTGTCTCTCAATGCCAATGCTCAACGTATTCTTGACCTTCAAAGCGGGTTGTTTCTGGCGGTTTCTGCTGCGTTGATTTGCTATATTTTTCGTAGGCCCATTGGAGGTTGGTTTTCCGGAGAGTATGCGAGCACTGAGAGGCGGCGGGTTTGGCGGAGGTTGTTTAGCCAAAACTGGCATTTGGGTGCTTTGGCGTACTTTCTGGTGGCGTGGCTGGTGTTTGCCCACCGCCTGCTCTTAGGACTGAGCTATGACAGTCTCCTGTTACTGGCGCCGATTATGGCTATTTTTGCCAGTATCTTGCTCTACGGTATCTTACTTCTTGTCATTGATAAGTGGCTTTTGCCGCCGATTAACATCGACAAACTGCAGGATGCCTTTGTTGAGGAGATTGTGCAGGTCGAAGAGCAGGCCGGCCATTCCTATAATCCTGAGGAGGTCAATGCAGAAGCCCGTGCGTTGGCGGCAGAAAAAGAGGCTGCCCGGCGGCCCTACCGGCAATTGCTTGATCATGGTGCCCGCCTTGTGATGCTGATGTTTGGTCTTGCGGTGATCGTTGAAGCGTGGGGGATCAATCTTTTCAAACAGGATGGATTGTTTGGCAATCTGGTGGAAGTCGCGTTGATCGTGTTCTTTGGCTACATGGCTTATCAGGCCGTTCACATTACCATCCAGCGTCAGATTGAAATCTCTGAAAGCGATAAAAGTGGACAGGCCAAGATGGGGCGGTTGGCGACGCTGTTGCCGATCCTGCGGAATTTTCTACTGGTCTCTATTGTTGTGCTCTCCGGCATGGTTGCTCTTTCTGAGATCGGGGTGAACATTGGTCCTCTGTTTGCTGGTGCTGGCGTAGTTGGGCTTGCTGTCGGGTTTGGCGCGCAAACGCTCATCAAAGATATCTTCTCCGGTGCGTTTTTCTTGCTCGATGATGCCTTTCGAACAGGTGAGTACATTTATGTCACCAATAATGTTGAAGGGACGGTTGAACGGATCTCCATTAGGTCCATGCAGCTGCGGCAGTCGGATGGTCTCCTGAATACGGTTCCGTTTGGCAATTTGTCGTTTGTGAAAAACTCGTCGCGTGACTGGACCATGATGAAGTTGGCGTTTCGGGTCACATATGACACGGATGTCGACCGGATGCGGGAGTTGATCTCATTGCTGGGAGACAAGTTGCTCGAGGATCCTGAGCTTGGCCCGAAGTTTCTGGAGCCACTTCAATCTCAAGGCATCACGGCTCTGGAAGATTCCGCGATGATTGTGCGGGTCAAATTTACGACGCGACCTGGGGATCAGTATGTTTTGCGGAAGGCAGTGTTTGCAGGCATTCGGGAGATTTTCAACCGCGAGGGCATCACTTTTGCCCATCGTGAGGTGAAGGTGAGGATTGATGAAGGGGCTGCTGGTGGGCAAACTTTCTCTGACTCACAGAAAAAGGCAGTGGGTGGTGCTGTTTTGCCTGTGGTTGAAGAGGATGACCAGAACGGCTCTTCAAAAGCCTAACTGTTGTAATTACACGATTTTCTGCTCTGTTTGCCCCTCCGGAATGTCAGAGTTGATTTTTGATCAGCCAATTTTCAAGGAAAACTCAGAAAAACTATTCCTCTTTTGGTGCGAGAAGGGAATGTTCCTCCTTGTCATCGAGTTATTATACGTATAAAGATATCTTTATATCAGATTATTCGATCAGTTGGTGGCGGTAGTAGGCTTGATAACGACAGTGAACAATGAACCGGAAGGCAAACTCCCTGTAGAGGACCTGGTGGGCTGCTTGCGTGCCTGTGGAGAGACGACGCGTATTCGTCTGCTTGCTTTGCTTGTGCTTGGTGAGCTGACCGTGAAGGATCTTACAGTCATTCTTGGGCAGAGCCAGCCTCGGATTTCGCGGCATCTCAAGCTTCTTTGTGAGGCAGGGGTGATCAAGCGGTATCCGGAAGGAGCCTGGGTTTATTATCGTCTTGGTGAAGGTGGTCCGGCTGAGCTGGCGCGGCGCATTGTTGCGCAGAGCGAGCAGGATGATCCGGTACTAGCTGCCGACCATGAGCGATTGGTTTCGTTGCGCCGTGCAAAGGCAGAGGAAGCAGCGGCTTTCTTTGCAGCACGTGCCAACAACTGGGACAAGGAGCGTAGTCTTCATGTGCCGGAAGTTGCCGTTGAAGCTGCGATGCGTGCACTCGTGGGGTCCAAGTCCTTTGATACCCTCCTGGACCTGGGGACTGGAACTGGCCGTTTGCTGGAGTTGTTCAGTAAACAGTACGAGCGTGGCATTGGCATTGATGCCAGCCAGAACATGCTTTCTGTTGCACGGGCCAATCTGGACCGTGCTGGTTTGCAGAAAGCGCAGGTGCGTCAGGGCGACATTTACGCGTTGCCGGTTGCACCAGACACAGCTGATCTGACTGTGGTTCATCAGGTTCTTCATTATCTGGAAGAGCCTGGGCGAGCGATTTTGGAAGCTGCCCGTGCTTTGCGGCCGGGTGGGCGTCTGTTGCTTGTAGATTTTGCTCCTCACGAATTGGAGTTTTTGCGGGAGAAGCATGCGCATCGTCGTCTTGGCTTTTCTCAGGGACAAGTGGGCAATTGGCTTTCCGAGGCTGATCTGGAGCTTGTTTCAACGAATGATCTTACCCCGGGCGCGGGGGAGAAAGACAAATTAACCGTTACCCTTTGGCTCGCTCAGGATCGTCGGGTTGTGACCGACCTGCCTGTAGCGGATCAGACCAAGGAGCTTGCTTAGTTATGAGCGAACATAGTATCGATCGCCGTTTTAGGCTCAATGGAGCCTCTGACATCTCCGTTTCTTTCGAGTTTTTTCCTCCTAAGAGCGAGAAGATGGAGCAACAGCTTTGGTCATCAATCAAACGGCTTGAGCCATTGGCCCCGAACTTTGTCTCTGTCACTTATGGCGCTGGCGGGTCGACCCGTGAGCGTACTCACTCTACGGTTTCGCGTATTGTGAATGAGACTGCTTTGAAGCCTGCTGCACACCTGACCTGTGTGGATGCCACCAAGGAAGAAGTGAATGAAGTCATTCGCGCTTACTGGGATGCGGGTGTTCGCCACATTGTGGCGCTGCGTGGTGACCCGGCTGCTGGACTTGGTGAGCAGTATCATCCGCATGAAGGTGGATATCAGTCTACCGCTGATCTGGTAGCTTCCATTCGTTCCATCGGTGATTTTGAGGTTTCTGTTTCAGCCTATCCTGAGAAACACCCGGAATCTCCAAGCTGGGAAACAGAACTGGATGTCTTGAAGGCGAAAGTGGATGCGGGCGCGACCCGTGCGATCACGCAGTTCTTCTTCGATAATGATCATTACTTCCGCTATGTGGACCGTGTTCGGGCCGCTGGCATCACTATCCCGATTATTCCGGGTATCGTGCCAGTAACCAGCTTCAAGGGCATTTCAGGTTTTGCGAAGAAAACCGGAGCATCTGTTCCCGGTTGGCTGGCGCACCGGTTTGATGGTCTTGATGACGACCCACGCACCCGTGAGCTGGTTGCGGCGGCTGTTGCTGCTGAGCAGGTGATGAGCCTTGCAGATGATGGTGTCGAGGACTTCCATTTTTATACAATGAACAAAGCAGACCTCGTTTACGCGATCTGCCACATGCTTGGTCTTCGCGCAAAACAGGATGTGAAAGCATCTGTCGCTGCCTGAACCCAATCCACGCACATATAAAGATATTTGTCGGATTACGGCCCCATTCGTGACCCGCAAAAGTAAAGTACTAGAAAAGATCGGATCCCATGAGTTTGCAGGTGAAAAAGACCGGTTCGGACATTTTTGCAGCCCTAGAAGCAGCCGCCAAGGAGCGTATCCTTGTTCTGGATGGCGCCATGGGAACTATGATCCAGAATCTGCAGTTCAGTGAAGCGCAGTTCCGAGGTGAGCGTTTCAAGAGCTGGAACCAGGATCTGAAAGGGAACAATGATCTTCTGATCCTGACCCAGCCAGATGCCATTCGTGATATCCACCTGCAGTATCTGAAAGCGGGTGCAGATATCATCGAGACCAACACGTTCTCCTCCACTTCTATCGCGCAGGCTGACTACGCGATGGAGAGCATTGTTTATGAGCTGAACAAGGAAGGTGCCCGCCTTTGCTGTGAAGCTGTTGAGCAGATGAAGGAGATTGATCCATCCCGGCGCCGATTTGTCGCTGGTGGGCTTGGGCCAACAAACCGGACGGCCTCGATCTCTCCGGACGTGAACAATCCGGGCTTCCGCGCAGTTTCCTTTGATGATCTGAAGGATTCTTATGCTGAAGCGACCCGTGGTCTGGTTGATGGTGGCTGTGATCTCATTCTTGTTGAGACCATCTTTGATACCCTGAACGCAAAAGCGGCTTTGTTCGCGATTGATCAGGTGTTTGAGGAAAAAGGCATCAAGCTGCCGGTCATGATCTCCGGTACGATTACAGATTTGTCTGGTCGTACTCTTTCAGGTCAAACACCGGAAGCGTTCTGGAACTCTGTCAGTCATGCGGATCCGTTTACGGTTGGCCTGAACTGTGCGCTGGGTGCCAAGGAAATGCGTGCGCACGTGGATGAGATTTCCCGTGTTGCGGATACTCTTGTTTGTGCTTATCCGAATGCGGGTTTGCCGAATGAGTTTGGTGAATACGATGAGAGCCCAGAGTACATGGCTGGCCTCATGAAAGAGTTTGCCGAGTCTGGGCTGGTCAACGTGGTTGGCGGGTGTTGTGGTACGACGCCGGATCACATTAAGGCCCTTGCGGATGCGATGGAAGGCTTGAAGCCGCGTGCTTTGCCAGAAGTGCCGCGCCTGATGCGTCTGTCTGGTCTGGAGCCGTTCACCTTCACCAAGGAAGTGAACTTCGTCAACGTGGGTGAGCGTACCAACGTGACGGGCTCTGCGCGGTTCCGCAAACTGATCAAGAACGATGACTACAATGCAGCGCTTGATGTTGCCCGCTCTCAGGTTGAGAATGGTGCGCAGATCATTGACATCAACATGGATGAGGGGCTTCTTGATAGTGAAGAAGCCATGGTTACTTTCCTTAACTTGATTGCGGCGGAACCGGACATTGCAAAAGTTCCAGTGATGATCGACAGCTCCAAGTGGACTGTCATTGAAGCTGGCCTGAAGTGTGTGCAGGGTAAGGCTGTGGTGAACTCTATCTCCTTGAAAGAAGGGGAAGAGAACTTCATCGCCCAGGCTAAGTTGATCCGCCGTTATGGTGCTGCTGTTGTTGTGATGGCGTTTGATGAAACGGGTCAGGCTGACACGTTTGAACGCAAGATCAACATCTGCAAACGCTCCTATGATGTGCTGGTAGATAAGGTTGGTTTCCCGCCTCAGGATATCATTTTTGATCCGAATATCTTTGCGGTAGCTACTGGTATTGAAGAGCATGACAACTATGGTCTGGACTTCATTGAAGCGACCAAGTGGATCTCTGAGAACCTGCCACACGCTCATATTTCTGGTGGTGTTTCCAACCTGTCGTTCTCCTTCCGCGGGAATGAGCCGGTTCGTGAAGCGATGCACTCTGTGTTTCTGTACCACGCCATTCAGGTTGGTATGGATATGGGCATTGTGAATGCTGGTCAGCTGGCTGTTTATGATGACCTTCCTGCTGAGTTGCGTGAGCTGTGTGAAGATGTGGTCATGAACCGCCGTTCAGATTCCACGGATCGTCTGCTTGAAGCTGCTGAGAAGTTTAAAGGTCCGGGTGGAAAGAAGCGTGAGGTTGATCTGCGCTGGCGTGAGGCAACTGTTGCAAAGCGTCTTGAGCACTCATTGGTTCACGGTATCACTGACTTTATCGTGGAAGACACGGAAGAAGCTCGCCAGAACTTTGATCGTCCGCTGCATGTGATTGAAGGTCCATTGATGGACGGCATGAACGTGGTTGGTGATCTGTTTGGCGCTGGTAAAATGTTCCTGCCGCAGGTGGTGAAATCTGCTCGTGTGATGAAGGCAGCTGTTTCCTACCTGATGCCATTCCTTGAAGAGGAAAAGCGTCGCAGTGGCTTGGATGAGAGCTCATCCAACGGCAAGATCCTGATGGCGACTGTTAAAGGGGATGTGCACGACATTGGCAAGAACATCGTTGGCGTTGTTCTGCAGTGTAACAACTTTGAGGTTATTGACCTTGGGGTGATGGTGCCAACAGCCAAGATCATTGATGAAGCGCGCAAGCACGATGTTGATATTATTGGTTTGTCCGGCCTGATCACACCGTCGCTTGATGAGATGTGCCATGTGGCTTCTGAGATGGAGCGTGAAGGTCTGGATATTCCGCTGCTGATTGGCGGTGCGACGACTTCTCGTGTTCATACAGCGGTGAAGATCCATCCGAACTACTCCAAGGGTCAGGCGATTTACGTCACTGATGCTGGGCGTGCGGTGGGTGTTGCGTCCCGTCTGGTGAGTGAAGGTGGGCGTGAGGCACTCTATGATGCAACCCGCGCGGAGTATGTGGATGTTGCTGAAAAACATGCGCGGTCGCGGAACAAGAAGGTTCGGGCATCTATCGAGAAGGCTCGTGCAAACCGCTTCAAGCCGAACTTTGATGGATATGCTCCAACCAAGCCCAAGTTCATCGGCACTAAAACATTTACCAATGTCTCTTTGAAGGAATTGGTGAGGTACATTGACTGGACACCTTTCTTCTCCACCTGGGAGATTAAGGGAGCCTATCCTGCAGTGCTGACAGATGACCGTTATGGTCCAGCAGCTCAGGCGCTTTATAATGATGCGCAAGAGATGCTGAAGGAGATCGTGGACGGCAATCTGTTGCAAGCGAATGCTGTGGTTGGTTTCTGGCCTTGTGCGCAGGATGGTGATGATCTTGTGCTATACACCGACGAGAGCCGTACAACTGAGCTGAACCGTCTTTATACCCTTCGTCAGCAGATGGACCGGAGTTCCTCTGATCGTGGGAACGTGGCTCTTGCGGACTTTGTTGCACCGATTGACAGCGGCATCCCGGACTATGTTGGCGGGTTTGCTGTGACTGCGGGTATCGGTGAGGATGAAATTGCCAAGCGCTATGGCGAAGCTGGTGATGACTACAACAAGATCCTCAGTCAGGCGATTGCTGACCGTTTGGCAGAAGCGCTTGCAGAGCGGATGCACGAACTGGTTCGTACTGAGCTTTGGGCCTATGCGCCGAATGAAGGTCTGTCTAATGTTGATCTGATTGCAGAGGACTACGATGGTATTCGTCCGGCACCGGGTTATCCAGCGCAGCCAGATCATACTGAGAAGGGTACTCTTTGGGAGCTGCTTGATGCGGAAGCGCAGACAGGCATCTCATTGACTGAGAGCTACGCGATGTGGCCGGGATCTGCTGTGTCTGGTCTCTACTTCTCTCATCCTGACAGCCACTACTTCGGCATTGGCAAGATTGAGCGGGATCAAGTGGAAGATTATGCAAAGCGTAAGGGGTGGGAACTGGCAAAGGCGGAGCGCTGGCTGGCTCCGATCCTGAACTACAACCCGATGGCTCGCGAAGCTGCGGAGTAATTCTCTGAAACACTGAAATTTAAAAGGGCTGCGGATGTTTTCGCAGCCCTTTTTCTTTGTCGGATTGTCGCTGAGACGTGCAAAGACTGTTTCCAAATAGTGATCTAATCATTCGCTGTGGTTCCATTATGTATGTTCAGGAGAAGACAATAGCTCCTGTTTGGGGCATAGGAGACGACCGATGAAAAAGACAATTTTGAAGATCCATAGCTCAGCGGCAACTGCAACATCCGTAACCCGCCAGCTTTCTGATGAACTTGCTTCCAAGATCTTCAATGACGGTGACACCGTTATTGAGCGTGATCTGAACTCCCCGATTTCGTTTATCAACGAAGCATGGATTGGTGCTGCTTACACCCCTGACGAGCAGCGTAGTGAAGAACAGAAAGAAGGCCTTGCGCTTTCTGATACACTCATCGCGGAGCTGAAAGCGGCGGATGTGCTGGTTATTGGTGCGCCGATCTACAATTTCTCTGTGCCAGCTGTTCTGAAGGCATGGGTTGACCAGATTGCACGTGTGGGTGTGACCTTCAATTACACCGAATACGGCCCACAGGGCTTGCTGACAGGCAAGAAGGCATACATTGTTGCGGCAGCTGGCGGTGTGCCTGTTGGCTCTCCAGCAGACTTTGCTGTGCCTTACCTCAAGCAGGTGCTTGGCTTTATTGGTGTGAGCGATGTGGAAATTGTTGCAGCGGAAGGTGTTGCTGTTGACCGTGATGCAGCAATTGCACAAGCACAGAACACAATGGTTGGCCTGACATCTGTGGCAGCGTAACTGACACGCAAAAGCAATTAATCAACTGGAGCCCACCTTGGTAACAAGGTGGGTTTCTTTGTGCGTCTGGTGAAGTCTTGCCTTCGATTTTTGTTTTGTGAAGGACTTTGTCAGTGTGGGGGAGGGGGACTATAGCAAGCCGATAACGACTGCACCAACAAATGCAAATGCAAGTGTGATTGCGACGGCGTTAAAGCTTCGTGTGACAGTCATGGATTTATCTCCCGTTACTCACTAGCTGTTTAAAGCTTATGTGACGGAAGCCACGTTAGGAAGCAAAAAAATGCCATTTTTCATGGCACTGCTAGAAAAGCACCTAGGATCACTGAAAATTTCTGTAGCGAATAATATGTGTAAAGCCGGAGGATACTTTCTGGTTGTTTTGTGAAAGACCAAGGGAATTCTTGCGTTTCCTCTGTCAAATCAATATGCAGGTTTTCTGCAGCTTCGCGAATACTCGTCGGGCTATACTCATGCTTTTCCTGGGGTGAATTGGGCGTGGATAGTTTAAAACATTCATGACAATTCAGGCGGGAAAACGGAAATATTCAGCATTGAATCAGGAACAGCGCCGGGCAAACGTCTGTTCAAATCGGGGATTTCGAGGTGGGTTACAAGACAGGTGGGAACGCTGCCGGAAGACTTTTGTCTGCCGTTTTGGTTATCGGTATGTGCATCGGCGCTGCACAGGTTAGTGCTACCCCGATGCCAAAAGCTCGTCCTTATGTTGGCAATGTAACCTTATTGCCTCCGATGCCTCTTCCTCAGAGCAAGGTGAGTGTTCAGCCTTCGCGTGTTCCAGCGGGCAAGCCGCTTTCTCTCGTTCCTGTGCCACTTGAAAACCAACGCGTTTTTCCTCCTGCAAGCGATGCGAGGATGTGTGTGCTTCGTGGTTGGAGTGTTGAGATAACAAACGCTGTTGACGGGCCGGGTGGATGTGGGATTGATCAGCCTGTTTCTTTGCGGTCTGTGGTTGGTGGTGGCCAAGAGATTGGCCTGACGATGCCAGTGCAGATTGAGTGCGAGCTGGCACAAAAGCTGGATGGCTGGTTGCAGGATGTAGCAGTGCCTGCTGCACGGCGGGAACTTGGTGTATCCATCACGCGCATTCGCACGGCTGCAGGGTATGCTTGTCGTGGCCGGAATAACAAACGCGGCGCGAAGCTCTCAGAGCATGGCAAGGGCAACGCCATCGATATTGCAGGTTTCTATTTGTCTGATGGACGGGAAGTGACTGTTGAAGAGGGCTGGGACGGATCTTCAGCTGAAGTGCGTTTCCTGAGCAGCTTACATAAAGGAGCCTGTGAGCGGTTCACGACCGTACTTGGCCCAGAGGCCGACAAGTATCACCGAGACCACTTACACTTCGATCAGGGCTGTCACGGCAAGGGCTGCAAATATCGCGTTTGCAAATAAAGGCGCGGGCTCGCGGTCCTTTTTCAGAAGCATGATGTGGGAACGCCCACCTGATTGAGACGGGGCTTTATCTCTTTCAAGCGGGCGTGTTCTGTGATGGCAGGGCTTACTGGCAGAAACGGTTTTTGCCAGAGTACGTGCGATAGGTGCCGGTGTTCGGGTTAAAGCTTCTGTATTTGTTGGTGCAGTAGGCAAACCAAGCCGGGGACCACGGGGCTGGGGCTACAGCCTGAGCGTGATAAACCGGTGCTGGCTGATGCACCACTGGCGGACGGTAGGCTGGTGGGCGATACGCTGGCGCTGGTGGACGGTAGGCCGGGCGTGGTGGTGCAACGTACTGAGGTTGCGGTGTCACTGCATTGCCGATGATGAGACCTGCCGCCAGACCGATAACGCCGATTGCAGCTGCTTCACCTGCATTGATGCCGTGCTTCTTATGCTTTCTCTTCTTACGCTTATGGTAATAGTTGTTCTCAACGTAAGTGTTGTTTTCAATATAAGTATTGTTTCTAGGGCCTGCCTGAGCTGCAGAAACGACTGGCAACATCATTGCCCCTGCAAGCGCTACTGAAATTACTGCTGATGCTTTAGCCATTTTCGTCTCCGTAAACGGTATTTCGTGTTTGTTGAGACTAATTAACCAGAAGTGGCCTGAACCTTCTTTGAGAGCGCCATTCATCTTCTGTTCATGTAGATGAATGGGCCAGAAAATCTATATATATCAATTGATTATGTGTTTGAAAAAATGTTTAAGACGCTGGTTTCTTACCGAATTTTAAGTTGAGTACGTTATCCATCTTACTTAAATCAGTATGTTGTCCTCTCCAGATTATGGAGACCACTTTTCGGGAATACGCATAAGTGGAGATAGACAAGAGCCAAGAATCTGAGCAGGGTCAGATCGGGAAAAGTGAGGTTGGTATGGAAAAGAAGATAGATCCAATTCGTGAAACCACCGATGAAGCACGCGCTCTTGCCAAGAAGCTGATCAGGTCTGTCAGATTTGCTTCTCTTGCTGTTCTGGAGCCAGAGACCGGCTACCCTATTGTTAGCCGTGTTGGTGTCAGCTCGGATGCTGTTGGTGCGCCGTTTATGCTTGCTTCCAGCCTTTCCAACCATTCTCAATGCCTTGTGCAGGATCAGCGGGTGTCTTTGTTGATTGGTGAGCCGGGTAAAGGGGACCCACTGGCTCATCCGCGACTGACCGTTATCGGGCGCTTTGAGCGATTGAGCAAAGGCGATCCGTTGTGCACTGAGCTGCGCAACCGCTATTTGATGCGGCATCCCAAGGCCAAGCTCTATGTCGATTTTGCTGATTTCGACTGGTATCGCCTGCATGTTGAGCGGGTGAACATGAACGGCGGCTTTGGTAAGGCGTTCCTTCTGGATACCGAGGATGTTCTGTCTTCTGATGAGGGACGCGAGCAACTCGCGGCTACCGCTCATGACCTTGTTATCCGCATGAATGAGCGCCGTGCTGATGATATTGGGGCGTTTGCCTCGAAAACCTTTAAGGTTGGCGCCTCAAAATGGGGGCTGGTGAGCGTTGATGGTGAGGGGGCTGATTTCTTTGATGGAGAGGCAGTTTACCGTCATTCCTGGGATCAGGAAGTGTCGGTTACGGAGCTAGAAAAGCTGCTGATGCAAACTCTTGGTTGTTCTGTGTAAAACCATGACGTAGGGTTTTGCTCATGTTGTTGTTCTAGTATGGCAACTATGCATGCGTGAAGCAAAACAGGATTGGTGCGGAAATGAACAAAGAGAATTTGGATAGCGCGGCAGGGGCAGAGGTCTACTCCGATAAAACTCTGCGTATTTATGACCTGCTGGTTCTGCGGTTCTCCAACACGTTTCTGTGGCGCTGTTCCGCTTCAAAAGCGCTGAGCTTCTTCAATCGCAATGTCAGTGCCAATCACCTTGATGTAGGGGTTGGCAGTGGCTACTTTCTGGAGCACGGGCGCTTTCCGGATAAGACCCGTCTGGTGCTGATGGACCTCAACCAAACCTGTCTGGACTATGCCAGGGCGCGCTCTGTGGTGGCGAATGTCAGTGTGACACAGACTGATGTGCTGGAGCCGATTGAGTGGACCGACGCCAAGTTTGACAGCATCAATCTGGGCTACCTGCTGCACTGCCTGCCGGGAACCATGAAGCAGAAATATATGGTGTTTGAGAACCTCAGACCGCTGCTGAATGACGGTGGGATTTTGTTTGGCTCAACCATTTTGGGTGAAGGGCAGAAGCCAAACTGGGCAGCGCGCAAGCTGATGGGCTTTTACAACAGCAAGGGCATCTTCTCGAATTCTGAAGACAACCTTGATGATTTACGCTCCAATCTGGAGACGTATTTCAGGGATGTGACGATTGAAGTGGTTGGCGAAGTTGCGCTGTTTAAAGGGCGTGTGTAGTCACTTCTTGCGGAAAGAGCACAAGATCATCCTCGGGTGACCATGGCTTCCATTTCATACCGAACACGGTTTTAAAATCCGGCTGGTCGATCCGTTCGAGCAGCCATTTTTTTACGCTTGCAGGGGCTTCTCTCTCAAAGCGGTCTTTATCTGCATTGGCGAACTGGCGCACGAATGGGAAGAGTGCCTGATCTGCGAGAGCTGGGCGTTTTCCGAACAGATACGTTGAGCTTTCAAGGCGCTTAGAGAGCTTGGAGAGTTCCTGGATGGCGAGAGCGTAGTGTTCGTCCGGATCCGCGCCTTCGTAGCGTGTTGAGTATTTGTACCTGTCCAGATTGCGTTTGAAATCGCCGTCCATCTCTTCAATCAGCTGCAGCATTTCTTCCAGCGTACCTGTCTCTGGTGAGAGCCAGCTTTGAGGGTCATTTTGCTGTAAAGCCCAGAGCATGATCTCAAGGCTTTCCTCGATGACGGTTCCATCCGTCAGTTGCAGGACCGGAACCGTTCCTTTTGGAGAGATTTCCAGCATGTGGGCTGGCTTGTTGCGCAGCACGATTTCGCGGAGGGCAACGGTTGTCTGGCTTGCGACCAATCCCAGTCTTGCGCGCATTGCGTAGGGACACCGACGAAATGAATACAGGATCGGGAAGGAAGTCTGCTCAGCCATGCTTTCTGTTGTCTGCCTTTGATTGATCGTTTTCAGCAGCTGGTATTTCTAATGAATCTACCGGAGCAATGCCAGCGGATTTGCGCTCATAGGCCTGAATTGCCTTCTCTTCTTTCAAAAAAGCTTCGATATGCGGCTGTAATGGGAGCTTTGTGGCTTGCGTTTCGGTCTCTTCCAGCACCGCTGAGGTTGGGACAAAAGCCTTCTGCGCACGGTCATACATGCTGACGCGCACCAGACCGGTCGCAGCAACAATGCCTTTCTTCGGGCCTTTGGTGAAGATGAAGCGTTGTTCCATCACACAGGCCTCATCCGTCCAGTACACAATCTCGCTTTCCAGCTTGAACGGCTCGCCAAACGGGAGCTCGCGCCGAAAGCGGACGGTGGCGTGGTTGGCCAGTGGTGTCCATTTGTTGCGGAAGATCGCTTTGCCGAGCTTGGTGCGGCTCATGTGATCCACACGACCAAAATCCATCATGGCCAGATAGCGGCTGTTGGTGAGGTGGATGTTCATGTCAATGTCAGAGGGGAGAACGCGCAATCGGACAACAGACTTGCTGAACATGTCTGCTAGTTTTTCCTGAAAAGGGAACTTAATGAAATAAAGTATAAGTCTAAACCAGAGTTGCATTTCTTCTCCACGTGATAGCTCACGGGCTTTCACAAAAATCTAATGGATTTTCCAATAGGGAACTAGGTTTCCTATTAGGTCAGGTGTGTTGTGCCAGATGTTTGAAGATATTTCTAGTTATCTCTTTGTGTGGGAGATTGCGTATAGCTCAACGGAACTTGCTGCTGTTGCGGGCGCTTTTTTCTTTGCAGCTTTCGTTAAAGGCGCGACAGGCCTCGGGTTTTCAACGACTTGTCTGCCGTTTCTGGTTTACGCGGTGGGGTTGAAAAGAGGAATTCCGCTCATCTTACTGCCTAGTATTACCAGCAATATTCTGGTGATGATCGACGCCGGGTCTTTCAGGGAGATGGTGGTTCGCTTTCGCTGGATGCTGCTTGCAACGGTGCCGGGGATTCTGCTGGGCCTCTGGTTTTTGGATGTGGCGCCTGCTCAGGAAGCTGTTGTGGTGCTGGGTTTTGTGCTTATCAGCTATGCCTTGTTTGCTTATTTCACGCCGCACCTGAAACTCTCCTATGAGATGGAGCGCTTCCTTGGGCCTGTCAGCGGCTTTATTACGGGCGTGGTGAATGGCATTACCGGTTCGCAGATTATGCCTGTGATGCCCTATCTGTTGTCGCTCAATCTCAACAGTGAGCGTTTTGTGCAGGCGATCAATTGCTCCTTTACTTTGTCCTCCTTTGTGATGGCGGGCGGTTTTTACTATCTCGGACTTCTTGATCTGAGTGCGCTTGGTGTTTCTGCACTTGGGCTGGCTTTTGTCTATCTGGGCACCAAGCTGGGCTCGGTGGTGCGCCAGCTGATGTCGCCGTCGGTTTTCAGGGCGTCTATTCTTCTGCTTTTGTTCGGGCTTGGGTTGAGTTTGTTGGTCAAAGGATTTTAGCGGCTCCGCTCTAAGCTAACTGGTGGTTGATGGATCCCTTCAGTTTGCAGATGGAGATGTTAGAGATTGTTGCAGGTTCACGCCTAGGCTCTGCTGCATGATGGATATGGAAGCAGACATGGCAATGGCGGCGGAGTATCTCGGCTATACGGCCTTTGAGATTGCCATCATCATGTTCACGTTCTTCTTTGCAGCTTTTGTGAAAGGCCTTGCAGGGCTTGGGTTTACAACAATCTGCCTTGCTGTTCTCGCTTACACGGTGGGTTTGAAGAAGGGCATTCCGCTTATTGTGATACCGGGGCTCATCAGTGATCTCATACTGGTTTATGAGGCCGGGCATTTTCGGGAATCTTTTTCTCGCTTCTGGCGGATTTATCTTTATTCGGTGCCGGGCGTTGTCATTGGCCTTTGGTTTTTGGGGTGGGCGTCCACGCATTGGCTGACGATCCTGCTGGGGTTTATCATCATGGCGTTTGTGGGATATGCGCTGCTCTCCAAGAACCTGAAGCTGAAAACGCATTGGGAGAAAGCTGGGAGTTCGCTTTCTGGATTCTCAACCGGATTGCTGACAGGGATGACAGGCTCACAGTTGATGCCGATCACACCGTTTTTGGTGTCTCTCGATCTGCCACGCAGCCATTTCATTCAAACGATCAATAGCTTCTTCACAGTCGTGACAGTCATGATGATCCTTGGTCTGACATACATGGGCCTGTTGCATCTTGGTGCTTTTGCGATTTCGATCACCGGGCTGGTTTTTGTCTATATCGGCACCAAGAGTGGTAACTATCTTGGCCGGCGCTTCAGCCCGATCCTGTTCCGCTATTGCGTGCTGGTGATGATGCTTTTTTCTGGTCTCGGCCTCATTATCAAAGAGGTTTGGCTGAATGTAATGTGATGACCAACCTTCTTGCAATCGGAGTGAAGGATACCCAATTGCACATCAGTCTAAACCGCAAGCGCGAACTGCGCTTAAGGAAAGTTTTCAGAAAATGGTGATCCTTCAATTGGTTGGGGGGCTTGTGCTGCTGCTTGTTGGCGGTGAAGCATTGGTGCGCGGCAGTGTGGCTGTTGCGACGCGTCTGGGTGTTTCCAAACTGTTTATCGGGCTGACCCTTGTTGGCTTTGGCACATCCATGCCTGAGCTTGTGGCCAGTTTGCAGGGCGCGCTTGCTGGTTACCCCGGTGTTGCCATTGGCAACATTGTGGGCAGCAACATAGCTAATGTGCTGCTCATTTTAGGCATTACGGCAGTGATCTTACCCATTGCGGTGAACCGGGAAGCTTTTCAGCGTGATGGTGCCGTGCTTGTGCTTTCAAGCCTGATTTTGCTGGGTGTCATCCTGACGGGATATCTGTCCCGATGGGCTGGTTTCGTTCTGATTGGCCTGCTGCTGGCCTATACACTCTTCAGCTATTGGTCGGAACGCAAAGCGGGAAAGGCAGCGGCTCAGATTCATGAGGCTGAAGCTGATCAGGCGAGCTATCCGAACCTTTCCATCTGGGCGGGGCTTGCGATTTTTGCTGTCGGTGTGGTTGGCATCGTTATTGGGGCGAGTTTGCTGGTGTCATCCAGCGTTGAAATTGCGCATCAATTTGGGGTTTCTGATGCGGTGATTGGCTTGACGCTGGTTGCGATTGGCACATCTCTGCCAGAGCTTGTCACCTCGGCCATAGCTGCGGTGCGAGGCCATGCTGAGGTTGCATTTGGCAATATTGTTGGCAGCAACATCTTCAATATTTTCGGCATTGGCGGTGTAACAGCCCTTGTTGTGCCAATTCCGGTGCCCTCTGAGATCGCGCAGGTGGATATCTGGGTGATGGTGGGCACGGTTGTGCTGATGGCTATTGCCTGCATTACCGGTTGGCGAGTGAGCCGCAGGGAAGGCCTGTTCTTCCTGTGCTGTTACGCAGCTTATATGGCTTTTCAGCTTATGCCCGGCCTGCGTGCTGCAGTTGGTATTGCGTGATGCTGCAAAGCGTTTTTGGAAAAACTTATTCCCCTCGTGTATTTCTCCCATACTGTGAACCTATGCCTACGTAGTGGGCTGCTGGCGGAGCGACCGTCAGTGTGTCGTAGGTTGGGCGGGGCTATTGGAAGACGTAACGCACCTTTCAGTGGTCCGGTGAACCGAACTTCAAACGTGACCGCATGGTTTGAGGGGAAGGGCCCAGGACTATAGGGTATCACGCGGCGATAGATCCAAGAGCACCGGCAGTAAAACCTGCTTTTGCGAAAGTGTCTATCAGAGACGGAGGAACTGTTTGGACATGGAAACGTGTCTGGATAAGCCACCTTCTTTTCAGGAAACTGACTATCGTGCCTTATAGGCAAAAGAGGCGACGTTGTTCATTTAAAGAAAGCCCGGGCAAGGCGTGTAGCTGATGCCGAAGACTCGTTACTAACAAATAGCGCAGGCATTGCCTGCCGCCTTGCTCCTCCCGACTATCGGGAAATCTGTCTTCACCACTGCATGGGATGCCATGTGGTGCTGTTGGTGTTTGTGTTTTCTGCTGGATTGTTAATGACTACCTATCGGGTATGATTTGCCAGATTTAGCTCTTGTGAGGTGTCATGAAAGTAACCATGAATGAAGCACAACACAGCCTCTGTGAGCTGGGTAGACGGGTGTGGCAGGGCGAGCGAGTTGTAATCACCAAAACAGGGGAGCCTTATCTTGAACTCGTGTCGCACAAGGCTCGGCTGACGCCTCGCAAGCCGGGGCGTTTCAAGGGACAGATAGAGCTTGGTGGTGATTTCAACGAAGACTTCAATTGGGATTGATGTAGGAGAGTAACAAAGTCTCATACTTCGTAATAAAGACACATACTGAGGAATATAGTATCATACTGACGAGGGCTTAGCGGACAAAGCAGTCATTTGGCGAACGTCGACAATATGTAGGATGCGCCTTAAACAACGCTTTATAAAGGGCGTTAACCCTTTTCTTGTTAGAAAGCTTGCTTACAAGTAGACATTGAGTTTTTGTCTTTTGCACGGTTCAATTGTGAAAGGTATTGATTTGAGCACCGAGAATATTGCGCAATACGAGGCCTTGGTTAGGTCGATCGCGCTTATTATTTATGGCCGCTGCGTCGACCACGGTAATGGTATTCCTGAGTTCGAACATTTTGCAGAAAACGATTTACAAGAACCACCGGATATCCTCTCCCGGTTGGGCATTATGACCGATAAGGATGGGAGAAGGCACCGCCATACCTTTAGTTTTGGCTGGGTCCCGGATAAACCATTAAACCTGACACGCCATCAAGGCGAACCAACTGTTTTCGATTTAGTATTAGCGCTTTGCTTTTTGATTGATTGGGATGTTGCTCGTTTTGGGGATATTGGAAGAGTTCGTGATTTCGACCCAACTCAAGCAGCGCCCAAGTTTGACTTATCGGCAACGAGGCCATTCACGACAATAGAGCGTGAAGCGTTTTGTGAGTACGCATTTTTAACTGGCTGCGCACTTCTAGAGGAATTGGGCCTTGGAAGCTGGACGGTAGACGCGAGGTTTGAAGTTTTGTTTGAGCTCTCTCAAAACTCGCCTATACGGATTATGAGTATCTATCGCGGGTCGCGGCTCAATCTAATAAGGAAGCTTGGAGAAAAAGCCAAGCTTTATCCTGTCGTCTAAAATTGATCCTCTTTCACTACCTTGAGCTGCCGACATAAGCCTTTTCACTTCCAAGAAAAGGCTCGAAACTCTCATTCGCCATAATGCACGCTAACGTCAGCAATGGGCTCGTTGCTACGAGTTTTTGCTATTCGAAATATTGCTGATAGGGGCATATAGGTTGCTACCATTATGCATTTCCAATTTGGGGTACGTATTTCGAATCGTCAGATTTCTGCTGTTTGGAGCAGTTGTCGGTGTGATACTTTATTACTCTCCGACAATTGACTAGCTCTCGTCAAAAAAAACGCCCAGCCGCAATGGCCGGGCGTTTTCCTTATTTTATTCCTATCGACATTTACACCTTGCCCCAGCCGCCGCTGGTTGGGGGGACGACTGTGATGGCTTCGCCGGCTTCCAGAATTGTCTGGTCGCAGCCTTTCAGCTCTTCGGTTCTACCGGAATTGCGGCGCACGTAGGTGCGGCCCTTCTGGCCATCTTCGCCGCCCTGCATGCCTTTTGGAGCGATGGTTCTGTGAGAGGCCAGGATTGCGCAGTCCATCTTTTCCAGGAAGCGGATGGTGCGTTTGGTGCCGTCACCTGCATGCCACTTGCCTTTGCCGCCTGTTTCCTTGCGGATGTGGAAGTCTTCCAGCAACACAGGATAGCGGAACTCAAGCACTTCCGGGTCGGTGAGGCGAGAGTTGGTCATGTGGACGTGGACGCCATCAGTACCGTTGAAGCCCGGACCTGCCGGAGAGCCGGAGCACAGGGTCTCGTAGTACTGGTAGGTATCGTTGCCGAAGGTCAGGTTGTTCATGGACCCTTGTGAATTCGCCATGGCACCGAGAGCTGCGAACAGAGCGTTGGTGATGTGCTGTGAGGTTTCCACGTTGCCTGCCACAACTGCTGCCGGATAATGCGGACGCAGCATGGAGCCTTCCGGCACCACAATGTTGATTGGACGCAGGCAGCCTGCATTCATCGGAATGTGGCCTTCCACCATGACGCGGAAGCAGTAGAGCACGGCTGCGCGGGTGACAGGTTCCGGTGCGTTGAAGTTGTTCTCTTTCATCGGGCTGGTGCCGGTGAAATCAACGGTTGCTTCGCGCTTGTCCTTATCAACGGTGATCTTGACCTTGATGGTTGAGCCCTGATCCGTTGGGTATTCGTAGGAACTGTCGGAGAGTGCTTCGATCACACGGCGAACGCTTTCTTCAGCATTGTCCTGCACGTGGCCCATGTAGGCCTGCACGGTTTCCAGACCAAAGTGGTCTGTCATCTTGCGCAGTTCCTGAACGCCCTTCTCATTAGCGGCGATCTGAGCTTTCAGGTCGGCCACGTTCTGATGAACGTTGCGAACCGGGTATTTGTGGTTGGTGAGCAGTTCGACCAGAGCTTCTTCGCGGAAGTCGCCTTGGTCCACCAGCTTGAAGTTGTCGATCAAGACGCCTTCTTCATCCACCTTGGTGGCGAGTGGGGTCATGGAGCCCGGAGCGGAGCCGCCGACATCAGCGTGGTGACCACGGGAGGCTGCCCAGAACAGGATTTCCTTGCCGTCGTCATCAAACACCGGAGAGACAACGGTGATATCCGGCAGGTGGGTGCCGCCGTTGTAAGGAGCGTTGAGTGCGAATACATCGCCCGGTTTGATCCTGCCTTTGTTGAGGGAGATGATTGCCTCAACGGAACGGTCCATGGACCCGAGATGCACCGGCATGTGCGGTGCGTTTGCTACCAGCGCGCCGTTTTGGTCAAAGACCGCGCAGGAGAAGTCCAAACGTTCTTTGATGTTCACGGAGTAGGCGGTGTTTTGAAGGGTGACGCCCATCTGCTCGGCGATGGACATGAAGAGGTTGTTGAACACTTCCAGCATCACCGGATCTGCGGTGGTGCCGAGAGCGACTTTTCTCTCCAGCGGGATGGTTCGGGTTAGAATGATGTGGTTCTTGGCGTTGACTTGCGCATGCCAGCCCGGTTCCACAACGATGGTGGCGTGAGGCTCCATGATGAGGGCAGGGCCTTGCAGCTTCATACCCGGCTGGAACGCGTCGCGCTTGAGGATGGACGCATCCTGCCATTTGCCGTTTGCGTAGAACTGGGTCTGTTCTGCAATTGCCGGAGCATTTGCTGCCAGTGCTTCGTCTGGTTCCTGCAGGCCAGCGCCGCCGCCGATTGCTTCCACCTCGAGTGCTTCGACCACGATGGTCTTGTTCTCGTAGGCAAAGCCGAACTGTTTGATGTGGTTTTGGGTGAAGGCGGTGACCATGGCGTCCAGATCACCGGTGTTCAGCTCCACCGCGATTGGGGTGTCGGTGCCGTCATAACGCAGGTGCGCACGCGGAAGGATGGAGAGCTCGTCTTCTGCAACACCCTGATTTTCGACTTCGGTTTTCGCGTCTGTTGCAAGGCGCTGAGCGAGGTCTGCAAGAGCTGCCAGATTGTCGGTGTTCAGCTCTTTAACGACCGCTTGCTGACGGGTGGCGCGGATATCCGCAAGGCCCATGCCGTAAGCAGAGAGGATGCCGGAGAGCGGGTGCACGATGACGGTTTTCATGCCGAGGCTGTCGGCAACCATGCAAGCGCTTTGGCCGCCAGCACCGCCAAAGCAGGTGAGGGCGTATTCGGTGACGTCATAGCCGCGCTGAACGGAGATCTTCTTGATGGCGTTGGCCATGTTCTCAACGGCGATCTTCTGGAAGCCTTCTGCGACTTCCTCGCCGGTGCGGCCATCACCGATCTCAGCTGCCAGTGCGTTGAAGGCTGCTTTGACTTCTTCGATTGCCAGCGGCTCGTCCTGATTTGGACCGAAGATTTTCGGGAAGTAGGAGGCGTTGAGCTTGGACGTCATGACATTGGCGTCGGTGACGGTGAGCGGACCACCGCGGCGGTAACACTTCGGTCCCGGGTTTGCACCAGCGGAATCTGGACCAACCTGGAAGCGACCGTCTTTGTAATGGAGGATTGAACCACCGCCAGCTGCAACGGTGTGAATCATCATCATTGGCGCACGCATGCGAACGCCAGCCACTTCGGTTTCAAAGGCACGTTCGAACTCGCCGTCGAAGTGGGAGACGTCAGTAGAGGTGCCGCCCATGTCGAAGCCGATGAGTTTTTCAAAGCCGGCCATTTTGGAGGTCTCAACGGCGCCCACAACACCGCCAGCGGGGCCGGAGAGAATGGCGTCTTTGCCCTGGAAGAGGGAGGCGTCGGTCAGACCGCCGGAGGACTGCATGAACATGAGACGGCAGTCGGTGTTCTGGATGTCGAGTTCACCAGCAACCTGATCCACATAGCGGCGCAGGATTGGGGAGAGGTAAGCGTCAACAACAGTCGTGTCACCGCGGCCAACCAGCTTCATGAGCGGGGAGACTTCATGGCTGACGGAAATCTGCGGGAAGCCGACTTGCTTGGCGATGTCCGCCAGCTGCTTCTCGTGCTCAGGGAACGCGTAGGCATGCATCAAGACGATAGCGATGGAACGTGTGCCGTTAGCGTAGGCTGCTTCGAGCTGGGCTTTGATCCGGTCAAGGTCTGGAGCTGCTTCAACGGTGCCATCAGCGCGGACACGCTCATCAGCTTCCAGAACCTGATCGTAGAGGAGCTCTGGTTTGATGATTTCTTTGGCGAAGATGTCCGGGCGGGCCTGATAGCCGATTTCCAGAGCGTCGCGGAAGCCTTTGGTGATGAGCAGAAGGGTGCGGTCCCCCTTACGTTCCAGCAGTGCGTTGGTGGCGACTGTGGTGCCCATTTTTACCGCCCGGATCTGGTCGGACGGGATGCGGGTGTCTTTGGCAACGCCCATGAGGTCGCGTATGCCCTGAATGGCGGCGTCTTTGTAGGCCTCAGGGTTTTCGGAGAGGACTTTATGGGCGCGAATTGCTCCTTGAGGGGTGCGTGCAACGATATCCGTGAAGGTGCCGCCGCGGTCGATCCAGAAGTCCCACTTGCCCATTGTCATGTTTTGTCCCACCTCGAATTGAAATCTTATTCTGTGATACATCTACAAAATGTAGATATATTGTCAATGTGAATATGTGAGACTCAGGAGAAACGCAGCGATTGGTATTGAAAATTACGTGGATCGGTCTTTTAAGAGAGGTTGTGTGATCTACGTAAACTCTCGACATTATGTTGCGCGAGATGGTGCGAATCTGCGCAATTCTAACTTGGTGGTTGTGAGGTCAAAAATGAGTGATGCTTTAGAGCAGAAAAATACTGGTGGGCTGGGCGTTGGACCGGTCGTGTCCTCATCGCACCTTGCATCGGGTGAATTGCCTGCACTGTCTGAGGTGGAATTTGCGGTGACGATGATGGTGAATGCCTATCATCGTTGGATGGTGCGCTGCATGGCTGCTGCGGGGCAGGAGGGCTTATCTCCTCTGGAAACGCTGGTGCTCCACTCCGTCAATCACCGTGAGCGTTCAAAAACACTGGCTGATTTATGCCTTGTTCTGAATATCGAAGATACTCACACGGTGTCTTACGCTCTGAAAAAGCTGGAGAAGGCGGGCCTTGTGCAATCCGGTAAGCGGGGCAAAGAGAAAATTGCCGAGATTACTGAGGAGGGTCGTGCGCTTTGTGATGCTTACAAGCAGCTGCGTGATGCCTTGCTGGTGAAGCCTGTGAAAGAACTTGGGCTTGATGAAGCCGAGCTGTCCCGGCTTGCATCTGTTTTGCGCAGTGTGTCAGGTCATTACGATCAAGCCGCTCGTTCTGCCGCTGCGATGTAATGTGATCGCAGCGGGAACCTGTTATCGCTTACTCAATCGACATGCTCATTGTGGGCGAGGCCTGTGTCTCCCATGAGCAGTTTGATCCATCCGGGCATCTTACCTGTTCTGCGCAATGCGCCATCTATGGAGAATTCTCCCCCTCCTGTGGTGGTGAAGCTAAGATAAGACGCGAACAGGATTAGCGGCAGCTCCCATGAGACGGCTGTGGCGAAGGAGACGAAGCCGTGCTCCAATGCTCCGCTCAGCGTGGCTGCAAACAAGATATAGGCGGCTGCGAAGAAGCAGGAGAGACGGGTGAGCAGCCCGAGGCCGATGCCAATTGCAATGGCCAGTTCTGCAAGACCTGCTGCATCAATGATCATGGCAGGGTCGGGATAACCGAGTAGGGAGAAGAATTCCACGTGCTCCATGTAAGGGAGAGACCCGGCAAACAGCTTGTCGGTGAAGTGTGGCACCATCACAAAGCCAACCAGAATACGGAAGAAGGTGAGTTGCCATTGCCAAAGCGTGAGGCCACGGCCTGCTGTCTCAAATGAGTTGCGCTGGATAGTGCTGAGGAACCAGATGAGATTGACGAAGAAGGCAAAGGCAAGAGGCCAACTGAGCAGATAGGCATAATAGAGTGAGGCAATCCGCCAGGCGACAAGTTGGCAGAGCAACATGCACAAAAAGCCGAGTGTGAAATTTTTCGGTACGACGATCACGACGAAGAAGAATGCCAGTGCAAGCCAGATCAGCATGGGTCGTAATGCAGATTCTGGAATGGGTGACATAAGCACTTCCAGAGAGATGAGTGCTACGACGCCCAGCAAGAGAGCTGTAATGAGGGATTGAAGCAGCTGGAAGAACGACAAGTAGTGGAAGGGCCGTGCAATCTCCGCAAGATCCTCCTCTTCTCTCATGTCCTCAGTATTTGCATTGCTCTTGTCTGCCATAGCTACCTCACAGCGAATCCCAAGCGCGGGTCATTTGTGTCAAGGTAGCGTGCTGCACCTAGCGAGAGATATCCTGCTATTCTCGCTAGGCTTATTTGAGAGGTTATCCGACGTAGGCAGCTTCAATCTGCTTGGCCTCTTGGGTTCCAAGCGTGCAGCGGACATTTGCGTGCGGATTGGCCGGATCAACGTTTGATGGTTTGCCGAAGTAATAACCTTGAACGATATCGCAGCCGCCGGCTCGCAGGATTTGGGCCTGCATTTCTTCTTCAACGCCTTCTGCTGTGATTAATACGTCAAGTGAACGGCCAAGACCAATAATCGCAGCAACGATTGCGTCGGTGTGGGCATCCTTGCCGATGTTCATGATGAAGCTGCGGTCGATCTTAATTTTGTTGAACGGGAAGCGAGAAAGGTAGCTCAGAGAAGAATAGCCCGTGCCGAAGTCATCCATGGCGATGGAAACGCCCATGTTGCCGATCTTCTTGAGCGATTTCACCACGCTGGTTGTGTCTGCAATCAGGAGGCTTTCGGTGATCTCGATCTCAAGGCGCTCTGGTGCCAGACCAGATTCCTCGAGAGCTTCTGAAATCTTTTGCTCGATTAATCCGGTCTTGAACTGTGCAGGTGAGAAGTTGACGGCGACTTTCAGGCTTGGGTCAGCCCAGCTTGCCGCGTCAGTGCAAGCCTTTTTGAGCACATATTCGCCGAGCGCTTCAATAAGGCCTGTGTCTTCGGCAATTGGGATGAAGACTTCTGGTGAGATACGGCCTTTTTCCGGATGGACCCAACGAAGCAGGGCTTCAAAAGCTTTGAGTTTGTTGTCTGCCAGACCAACCTGTGCCTGATACACGACTGAGAAGCCGTCGAGCTTGAGCGCACGGATCATCTCTGTTTCCAGCTCGCGGCGACGTTCCAGCTCTTCATCCATGCTGGATTCGTACCAGGTGTAAGTGGAGCGGCCACCGTTCTTGGAGCGGTAGAGCGCCAGATCAGCGCAATGGAGAAGGCGGGAAGACCGCCATGCAGCATCAGTCGCCTGAGCGATGCCCATAGATAAGGAGATCTGGATTTCTTTGCTGTCGATGACGCAGCTGGAATTGGTGGTTGCCATGGCGCGCTGGGCGAGCACGGTGATGTCGTGGCTGGTGTATTCCCCTTCGATCATCACTGCAAACTCATCGCCAGAGAGACGCGAAACCAGATGATCAGTGAAGACGAGCCGTAAACGATCCGAGATGATTTGGAGGAATGTATCGCCAGCTGCATGGCCGTGGTTGTCGTTCACTTCCTTGAACTTATCAACGTCGATGGCAATGACGTAGACATTGGAGGCTGTAATGGATGCTTTGCGGAGTGCCTTGTTTAACTCGTCAGAGAAAACAGCGCGGTTTGGCAAGTGAGTCAGTGGATCGTTGTGTGCGAGGAAGCGGATCGTTTTGGAGGTTTTCCAGCGATCATGCAGTCCTTTCCAGGCGAACATAATAGAGGCAATTGCCACAACGAGCACCAGAAGGAATGCAAAGGCCGATCCAAAGGCGATTGCGTCCATAAACACGACGGTGTTGAGCGTTGGTTTGGTGGTGAAGATAAAGCCGCCACGCGCTTTGTTTTCGTCATTTACATAAGGAATGACGACGCCAAATTTTGGTATCCGCCATTCAAGCCAGCTGAAGTTGGAGTAAATCACCAACTGTCCTGAGTTGAGTGCAGAATGCCAGGCGTCATAAGCAGAGGGATCGGACAGAATTTCGTTGACGCGGTCATTGGTCATATTCCGCGGATGGACAGCCAATGGACGACCGGGAGCGTTGACGACCAGAAGTTCGAACTCTTCAAACTGTTCTACCAGTGCCTGCTTGACTGCGGTGGCTTTGGTTGCAGGCAGTTTCCAGCTTGAAGAGATGATTTCTGTGGTTGGGGCAGAGCGGGATCCGCGCAGGCCGAAGTTTAACGGGGAAGAGGAATCCTTTTGTCCCGTGTCTTCATTGGAAGGTGCCTCGAAAGGGTGGTGTGAATTGATGATGTTGTTCGCAGTATGGAATTCTTTTTGAGCTTCACTCTTGAATAAATAATATAAAGTCGCTTGATCAATGGCATAAAAGCTTGCGGCAATGGCGCCAATCACAGCAAACACTATGCCGGCGTAAAGTAATTTACGATGTGGAGGTATCGTTTCCACTTGAAATCCCCATCCCGAAACGCACGAAATAATGTGCGCTGGCAGCAGGCAACTGAGAAGTTAGTTGGCGCTGTCGCCTGTATGTGTACTTAATTAATAGCGAATATATCTGTAAAACATTACCCATATGTTTCGCGGGGAGATATTTTGAGGTCAAGCTTGACTGAGGCTTGAACTGAAATCATGCAATGGGCACTTATAGATAGCAGTGGGCAAATAAAACCCAAGGGAAACAAACTATTCAGATTGATAAATAATTTGTTAGGTATAAACCTGATTTGCGGTGACTAATTATTTTGCTGTCTTTTCCGGCGAAATTGTCAGGCAGATTGAACAGAGAGCAGGATGCCAATGAATTTTTGGGGCAGCTTTGACAAGATTGTGGGCGCACTGCAAACCGGTGGTGCCCAGTTGGTTGACCGGCTGCAGCAGCTTGTTCAGTCAGTTGGTGAAGCGCGCCGGAATGTTGCCTTTACAGTCGCTATGATTGCCTTGTCTGCGAAAATGGCAAAAGCTGATGGTGTTGTGACCCATGACGAAGTGATCGCATTTTACGATCTGTTTGAGATGCCAGAGGGTGAGGAGCGCAACGTTTCACGCCTCTTCCAACTGGCTCAGCAGGACGTAGCGGGCTTTGAGACCTACGCTTCCAAACTCTCTGTGTTGTTTGCTGAAGATGAGACGACGCGTACGGATGTGCTGGATGGCCTCTTTTATATAGCCAAGGCAGATGGCGTTATTCATGAGAGAGAAGTTGCCTATCTCAGCCGGATTGCCGAAATCTTTGGAATTGATGCCGTTGGCTTTTCGCAGATTAAAGCCCGTCATATAAGAGGGGATGGAGATCCCTATCTGGTTCTCGGCATTGATATGGCGGCGAGTGATGAAGACGTGCGCTCCTGCTATCGCAAGCAAGTCCGGGAGACACATCCTGATCGGTTGATTGGTCGAGGTGTCCCTGAAGAGTTCGTCAAGATCGCCAGCGATAAGCTGGTTGCATTGAATAAAGCGTATGAGCAGATCTGCGCGGAACGAGGAATATGAGCGTTAAAACTGAGTGCGCAGTGCCTGCGCGTCTTCGTCCATCTCCCAATCACAACGAGCGTCGCGTTCCTGCCGTTGATATGCTGATCTTGCATTACACGGCGATGGAAAGTGCTGAGAAGGCTGTTTCCTGGCTGTGCGATCCGCGCTCAGAAGTTTCCTGCCACTATCTGGTTGACGAACTGGGCATGATTACACAGATGGTGCCGGAAAGTCGCCGGGCCTGGCATGCCGGTGTTTCCAGCTGGAAAGGTGAGGATGACCTTAACTCCCGCAGCATTGGAATCGAGATTTCCAATCTGGGGGATCAGGAAGAGGGCACGCAAGGCTATCCTGATGTGCAGATTGAAGCTGTGATCGCTCTCGCCAAGGATATCTGCGAGCGCAACAGTATTTCACCAGAGCGGGTGCTCGGGCATTCTGATGTTGCTCCGTCCCGTAAACAGGATCCGGGTCGCCATTTTCCATGGGCGCGGTTGGCCGAGGCTGGTGTTGGGCATTTTATTGAGCCGGTGGTGCTTGAGGCTTCGAGCTTCTTTCAGGAGGGGGACGAAGGGCAGCCGATTGAAGCTCTACAGTCGCTTCTGGGGCTCTATGGGTATGATGTGTTGGTCAGTGGCGTGTTTGATGAGAAGACCAAATATGCTGTTGAGGCGTTTCAGCGCCACTTCCGTCCTGCAAAAGTCGATGGAATTGCTGATGCGCAGACCATTGCGACACTGCATAGCCTGCTGAAAAAGCTAAAATCCTTCTGATTGTGATAGATGTCATTGAAATATCAGTAAAATAGGGTCTAATACGTAATAGGAATACGATTTGATTACGTAGGGGAATGACTCTGTTTTGCTGAAAAGTTTCCTTAAGTAAGGCTGATGTGCCCTGCATCAGCCCTTTTTGTGCCATAAACTAAGGTTTATGCCAGTTTTTAAACATTAAAATTGTAACTTTTCGTGATCAGACTTGTCTGATTTTCGTCTCATCTTCTGAAGATAAACACTCCTGCTCAAAACATGATTGCCAGGAAATGAAGATGAACCTTACAAAAATAAAAAATAACGTAGTAATCCCCGTTCTTGCTGCAAGTGTTATGCTCGGCGGTGTTGTGAATACCAATGTCTTCTCCGATGAAGCTGCAGCGGCTACTAAAAAAGGTAGCTACGTTAAGCTGATCGAACAGAAAGCCAAGAAGCACGGCGTTCCGCACCACATTGCGAAGGCTGTTGTTGAAGTGGAAAGTAACTTTAACGCAAGAGCGCGTGGCCGTGCCGGTGAAGTTGGTCTCATGCAGATTAAGCCATCTACCGCACGTGGTATGGGTTATCGCGGATCGACCAAAGCTCTTTATAAACCAGAGAACAACATCGAATGGGGCATGCGATATCTGGCTGGTGCTTATAAGCGTGCTGGCGGAGATCTATGCGGAACCATTTTGCGATACAACGCTGGCCACTATGCCAAGCGTATGAACCGGATTAGTGCCAAATACTGCAAGCGCGTTAAGGATATTATGGCACGCAGCTAAATGCATCTTGCATATTCGGGCTGGGGACTGTAAGTTCCCATTCAAAGTTTCTTAGAATTTTACGAATGTCTGACCGACGGTCAGTCTGTCTGCAAGGACATATCAGGGTGGTTGACCGGGCAAAGTCAACCACCCTAACTCTTAAAATTTTAGGTGAATTCCCCGAAAATTAAGCGAACTTTCGAGCTGCATTTGTTGGCGAAGCGGGCACCTTCACGCCATCCAGTAGTTTCCCATCATCAATCGGTTGACCGAGTGACGTTGTGACCGGAACAACGCCAGCCCAATAGGGTAGCGCGTAATCCTCCGCATCGTCGACTGGAGCGCCCTGACGGATTTTTGCTGAGGCGTGTTCGATCTCGATTGCGATGACCCCAGTTGAGATCTGTTCCTTCTCCGTCATCGGGCGGACCTCATCCCATCTGCCAGGCAGAAGGTGTTCGGTGATTGCCTTGAGGGAGTCCCATGCTTCCTGATGGTCGGTGACAAGGCGGGCTGTGCCGTGAATGACGGCGGTTCGGTAGTTGACGGAATGGTGGAAAGCTGACCGCGCAGCAACAATGCCGTCAATGAGTGTGAATGTGAGACAGACTTGGGAGTCTTTGCTCATTTTCTTCACGATCCGCGCTGCTTTCGCGCCGTGAATGTAGATAGTGCGGTCCATAACTGCAAAAGCCATGGGAATGACCATTGGGCGATCTTCGTCCATGAAGCCAACATGGACGACGAGGGAGCTCTCCAGAATTGGGAGGATTGTGTTCCAATCATAATCCGCGCGCAGACTTGTTCTGACACGAGCAAATTTAGGTGGCTTGGTTTCACGAGTGTTGGTGCTTGGCGCTGCTTCAAGTGTCATTTCTGCTGTCATTGTCTTAACCGTTTCTGGTCCCCGGTTTTGAGCGAAGTCGGCAATATGGGACCAGTTGGCCCGGCAAGTGGTTTGAGTTTGTGCTCTGACTGCTTGCCGGGTTTTCTGTTTCAATTGTGCACGTTACCCCCGCTGCGGGGCGAAGAAGTATTGTGCTGATCTGTATTCTCTGCAAAACTGGTTCCTCATATAGATCCGCTTAATCTAATTGTGGGGTGCCAGTTGTTTGAATATGTTGTGATGATCAATCGCGAGGTCAGCACTCCGCTGTCGAGCCAGATTTATCAGCAGTACCGGGATGCAATTCTGAAGCGGCGTGTTCCTGAAGGAGAGCGGCTGCCTAGCTCACGTCAGTTGGCGACCAGCCTTTCCGTTTCCCGCAACACAGTGAACACGGCCTATGATTTGCTGCGCTCCGAAGGGCTGGTGGACGTGCGATCTGGTGCACGGCCTGAAGTGGTGGCCTTGCCTGAGGTTGAAAGGGCTGTTGTTGCAGGTCCTGTTCGTGAAACGACACCTCCGCTTTCATCGCGTGGCAAGCGATTTTCTTGTAATCACCGTTACACGAGCCCGTCGGGAAGGGGCGTTTCCATGCAGCCGGGTGAACCTTCGCGAGAGCTGTTTCCCAAAGAACAATGGGCACGGAGTTTGCGGCGCGCAGCGCGGCTGCTCAATGGCAATGCGCTGGGATACGAGCATACTTCTGGCTTGCCTGAGTTTCAGCGGGTACTGGCGCAGTATCTGGCACAGGAGCGCGGTGTGGTCTGCTCTCCTGAGCAGGTTCTCGCCTTTCCGACGACACAATCAGCGCTCTCGCTCATGTCCCAGTGTTTTTCTGAGGAAGGGGACGTGGCACTGCTTGAGGAACCGGGATATCTGGGTGCGCGATCAGCCTTTTTTGCTGCTGGGTTGAAGGTGCAGGCTTTAACTGAGATTGATCAGGTTTCACGTGCCTCTTTGATCTATGTGACGCCTTCGCACCAATACCCAACTGGCCGGCGCATGGAGATGAGTGAGCGACTTATGTTGCTTAAACAGGCTCACGACAAAGGTGCGGTGATTTTAGAAGATGATTACGACAGTGAGTTCTTGTTTGAAGGGCGGCCGATTGCAGCGCTTCAGGGGCTGAGTGATCGACACTCTGTGATCTATATCGGTACCTCTGCAAAGTCGCTCATGCCGGGTATTCGGCTTGCTTATGCGGTTGTTCCTAAAGAGCATGTGGTGGGATTGGAGTTGGCGCAGCGGGCATCGGGTGCACTGGCTAATGTGCATGTACAGATGGCCTTTGCTGATTTCATCGAGAGCGGGCACTTTCGGGCGCATCTGAACAAGATCCGCAGTGCTTACCATGAAAACGGTGTTGCGCTGTGCCAGTTGATCGGGGAGCGTTTTGGCAATCAGGTTGGTGTTTCCATGCCAACCGGAGGCTTACAGACTTGCCTCTATCTGCCGGAGACCTGCGATGATGTGGCTGTTGCGGACCTGATGAACCAGAAAGGTTTTGGGGTTAATCCGCTTTCCGTATTTTATCTTGGCGCACCGCAGAAGGGGCTTGTTGTTGGGTTTGCTGAGGCGAATGAGAAGCTGCGGAGTGGCTTTGTTCAAGCTCTTGAGCAAGCAATGGAACTGAGCGGAGATCGTGTGCAAGCGTAATTCTTTACTTGACCTTTTTCCTTAGGCTCCGTAGTTCAGATGCACCAGTCGGCCGGACGGTTGCTGCTGCAAGTGCCGAAAGGCCGCAGTGGAGGAAAGTCCGGGCTCCATGGAGACACGGTGCCGGATAACGTCCGGCGAGGGTGACCTTAGGGAAAGTGCCGCAGAAAGCAAACCGCCAGTGCATGCATTGGTAAGGGTGAAAGGGTGGGGTAAGAGCCCACCGCGTTTTTGGCAACAAAAACGGCATGGTAAACCCCACCGGGAGCAAGACCGAATAGGGGCGGCGCGGAAGTTTACTTCCAGTCATGTTTCCAGACCTGACCGCCCGGGTGGGTCGCTAGAGGTGTTCAGTAATGGGCATCCCAGATGAATTGCCGTCGCGTACAAGGGTAACACCTTGTGCCTTACAAAACCCGGCTTACAGGCCGACTGGTATTTTTTTTTATACATCGCTTGTCAGTAGCTTGTAGCCTGCAAAGGTGAAGAAGCTGCCGAGCAGTCCTTCGATCCATCTCCGAGCCTTTCGGTAGGCGGTGATCATGGTTTGGGTTGAGAATGCATAGGCGTATGTGAGATGCCCGATAGTCGACAGGATTGATGTTCCTGCGATGACGGAAAGACCTACCCACCATGGTGCAGCGTGATCCAATGCTAGAGAAATAACTGCAATCCAAGTGAATGCTGCTTTGGGATTTGTCATCTGAATTACTAGACCTCGCCGGTAGTAAGCCCAGTGATTGTTTCCTAATGATATGGAACTCAGCTCTTGTCGTTTACTTCTGCCTGCAGACCTAAAGGCCTTGAACGCCAGCCAGAACAAGTAGCAAGCTCCTGCAATCTTAATAATCGTCATCAATGAGGCGTAGACTGTGAGAAGACTTGTAAGACCGAGTAGTGTCAGGGTGCCCCATAAAAATGAACCCGTGGCAATCCCAAGTGCAAGCGATTTGCCGGCGGGCCTGCTGTTAGCCATTGATGTGCCAATGATCGACATAATGTTGGGGCCGGGACTAAATAAGCCGATGGCAAACGCTGCATAGGCCAATAGAATACCGCTTACATAGGTCTCTTGCATTTCTATACTCCCCCTCAACACAGCAAGTTAGGTGATTTGAGTTCTTGAGACAATGCAGTGACGCTGTATCGAAAGCTTGAGGCAAAAAGAAAACACCGCTGTTGTTGGCAGTGCTTTTGAAGGCGTGGCAAATTTAGAGCGGATTGTAGCCCGTTAGCGGTGCTGTCGTATGATCAGCCAGATTGCCGTGTAGCTGTGATGACCAGTTCGCGAATGTTTACGGTTTGGGGCTGGTTGTAGGCAAATAGGGCCGCGTCGGCCACGTTTTGTGGGTCAAGTGCACCACCGATTTGCCGCTTCTGTTCTTCGTAGTCTTCGCGGATTTTTGCATCGCGTGTGCTGGAAGGGAGTGGTGTTTCAACCAGACCTGGTACGATGGTGATGACACGGACGTTGTGGCCTGCCACCTCTTGTCGTAATGCTTCGCTGAGGCCGTGGACAGCGACTTTGGTGGCGCCATAAGCCGCACGCATGGGGAAGGGCTTCTTAGCAGTCATGGACCCTATGTTGATGATGGTGCCAGAGCCGCGTTGGTACATTGCTGGCAGCACTGCGTGGATGCCGTTGAAGACACCGCGCAGGTTCACGTCGATCATTGTCTCCCAATCTTCTGGATTTTGATCTTTTAGCTCGCTCAGGAACATGCAGCCTGCGTTGTTGATGATGGCATCTGCCGGGCCTAAAGCTTGCTCGGCATGGCGGATGGCCTTGATCATGTGCTCGCGATTTGTGACGTCGACTTTGCTGCAGATCGTGTTGGGAAGGTCCATCGCCATCATGGGTTCCGTGCGTCTTGCCAAGAGCAACAGAGGGTGCCCGTCTTCGCTGAAGGTTTTTGCAAGGGCTGCGCCGATACCTGAGCTGGCACCTGTGATCACAACAAGAGGCTTCGTCATGGGTCTGTTTATGTTCCGATCATTGTGAGCGGGATGATCTTTCAATTCATTAGCCAAAATAGTTTTCTGAAGCTTGTTGGGAGCGCGTAAAGTTTGCTTCTATTCGTTGGTGTGCCACACTCGGCGCGTTGGGGCTTATTGGTTTGTTGGAGATGCTGGAATGCTGTTGGGGGAGTCGAGTTCCACTTTGATACCGGAAATGGTGACGATCCCTGCCGGTGTCCTTCTTCAGAAAGATGATCGTAAAAGGGAGCGATGGACAGCTCAGGTTCAGTCGTTTGATACTTCGAAATATCTGGTTACACAGGCGCTGTATGCGTCTGTTCTGGATGAGCGGCCCTCTCAGTTTACTGGTGATGATTTGCCCGTTGACTCTGTCAGCTGGTTTGATGCGGTCAGGTTTTGTAATGGCCTTTCTGAGCGGTATGGCCTGAAGCCTTACTACCTTGAGCATGGGGACGGGCTGGTTGATCGGTGCGCCATAAGCGATGGGTATCGTCTGCTGACAGATGCTGAGTGGGAGTATGCGTGTCGTGCTGGTTCTCAAGGACCGCGCTATGGTGCGCTTGAAGATATCGGGTGGTTTGCCGAAAACTCAGCTGGAACTCCGCAGGCAGTAGGGTGCAAAGACCCGAATGAGTTTGGGCTCTACGATATGCTGGGCAATGTTTGGGAGTGGTGTTGGGATCTTTATGATCCAGCTGTTTATGGAGAGTACCGCGTGTTTAAAGGTGGTGGTTGGGCAGATGATGAACGGGGTTGCCTTGTCACCAACAGACGGCGCAGTCACCCAACCTTTCGTGTTGAGGACCTGGGTTTTCGTGTTGCGCGGTCAATAAAGTAAGTTGCTTGCTGGCAAGGAAGCCTCTGTCCAAGAAAAACACCGGTATTGTCTTGCAAGCTTGACTGCTCCAACGCAATCAATTACCCAAGATCTGATTTATGTATACAGTGGAATACAAAATGGATTTCTGGGTTTGGGTTTCTTTTGTGCTGATTTCTGCGGCGAATATTGTGACGCCGGGGCCAGCGATCCTTAATACCGTGCGACGGGCTGCGCAGTTGGGGATGGGGCGGGTTCTGCCGACTATTCTCGGCAATACACTTGGGCTTGCGATTGCGGGTGCATTTTGCGCGGGTGGTGTGGTGAGTTTTGTGCTCACCTCTGAGATTTTGTGGAGCGTGTTCCGATGGTTGGGCGTTGGGTATCTGGTCTGGCTTGGGCTGAAGTTTGTCTTCAAGCGCGAGGAGATTGATTTGACAGGAGATGTCAGCGTTTCTGTTTCTGGACTGACACTGTTCTGGGAAGCGTTTTTGCTGGCGGTGACCAATCCCAAAGCGATCCTGTTTTTTGTTGCGTTGTTCCCGCAAGTCATGAGCTCTGAGCTGGCGTTGCTGCCACAAGCGAGCATTCTGGTTGCAACATTTTGCAGCATCTCTGTTCTGTCTTTGAGTGGCTATTCTGCGTTGGCCTCGTTGTTGCGGGCGCGCTTTATCACTCAGGCGCGGTATCGCCGGTTCCGTGTTTTATCGGGCTTCGTTCTTTTTGGGTTTGCGGGAAAAATTGCGAGTGAGGTGCGGTAAAAGTGGTTTGCTTTTGCTCTTATGGCAGTGTTCCAACTTGAAAGTTGAGGGGGCTTCGCGCAGATAGAAGGTAACTGCAAGGAGATCTTCTATGAGAACAGAATTTGATCAGGAACTGGAAGAGCGCCTCGTTCGCTATGCGGCTATTGATAGCCAGAGCGATGAGACGTGCCCGGAGTCCCCAAGCTCTCAGATCCAGCTTGATGTACAAAAGGTGCTGCGTGCTGAGCTGATGGAGATTGGTGCCAGTGACGTTGAGCTGACTGAGTACGGCGTTGTTCTTGCCACTATTCCTGCGACTATCCAGACTGATGCGCCTGTGATTGGCCTGCTGGCGCACGTGGATACTGCTCCTGCCTACCATGCTGAGGGTGTGAAGCCGCGCGTTCATCGTGCTTATGATGGTTCTGCAATTTCCTTCCCGGATGCCTCTGAGCTGTCCCTGTCTCCTGAGAACTCCCGTTATCTTGGTGAGAAAATCGGTGATGACATTATCACCGCCAGTGGAAGTACGTTGCTGGGTGCGGATGACAAGGCCGGTGTTGCTATCATCATGTGTCTTGCACGTCATTTGCTTGCAAACCTTCAGATCCCTCATGGCAAGCTTCGTATTGCGTTTACGCCGGATGAAGAAATCGGGCGCGGTGTGCATGACAAGTTGCCAGGCGCTCTGGGTGCGGATTTTGCTTACACGCTGGATGGCGGCAAAGTGGGCGAGCTGAACTATGAGAACTTCTGTGCTGATGGTGCGACGGTAAAGATCACTGGTGTTTCTGTGCATCCTGGTTATGCGAAGGATAAGCTGGTCAATGCGTTGCATCTGGCGGGCAAGATCATCACCATGCTGCCGCATGCGACGATGACACCTGAGACCACTGATGGTCGTGATGGCTTTATCTTTATTGCCGACATGGTGGGGAATGCAGCTGAAGCGGAGCTGCATTTTGTGCTGCGTGATTTTGAGCTGGAAGGCCTTGAAGCGAAAGCTGATCTGCTGGAGCAGGTATGTGCTGCAGTTCAGGCTACTGAGCCGCGTGCTTCCATCTCTTGTGAGGTCAAAGAACAGTATCGCAACATGCACCATTGGCTGCGTGATGATATGACCCCAGTTGAGCTTGCTAAAGCAGCTTATGAGGACATGGGCTTGAGCGTTTCTTCCAAGCCGATCCGTGGTGGAACCGATGGGTCTGTGCTGACCGCGAAGGGGACATCCTGTCCGAACATCTTCACCGGCATGCAGGAAATCCATGGGCCGCTGGAATGGATCAGCGTGCAGGACATGGCATGTGCGATGCAGGTGTGCCTTAAGCTTGTTGAGCGCGCTGCGAAGTAAGAGGCTCCTACAAACCGCTTTATGAGAATATGAAACCGTCGGCTACTTGGTCGGCGGTTTTTTCTTTGCTGGTTTCCGCCTGTCCGATGCCTTGAGCATGCGTTGGAAGGAAGGGCACTCCATATGGCTTGGGGCAGGGCAGTCGGCCACGTGGTGCAGGACATTGCGCAGGGCTGTGAGTTCCTTGATTTGCTCATCAATCAGATCGGCACGTTCACGGATCTGCTCTCGCGGGATCTGGAGCTGACCCTTTTCAGAAAACATGCCTGCAATCTCTGTCAGTGAAAATCCACCAGCCTTGGCGAGTGTAATCAGAGAGAGTTTCGTCAGAATTTGCGGCTCGTACTGACGTCGGAGACCATGCCGCGTTATGGACTGAATGAGCCCGACTTCCTCATAATATCGCAGTGTGGAGGGCTTTACGCCTGAGCGTTCGGTGATCTCTCCAATATCTAGCAGTTTCATACTTGACCTCAAGTTGGCTTGAAGTCGTATCCTGATCTCAACAGGGTAATTTTGCAAGAGGATAAGCAAATGAAACAAGTGCACGTGGAGCCCGAACAACAGGTCTGGAAAGACCCCAGAGCGATTGCTCTTTTAATGGCGGCTACTTTAACAGTCATGGCGAACGCGACGATCAGTCCTGCTCTTGCTGGATTGGAGGAGATGTTCCGGGATGATCCAAATGTTCTTTGGTTGTCTCGGCTTCTGGTCTCAACGCCTTCGCTGACTGTTGTTATCTGTGCCCCGCTGGCTGGAGTGATCGCAGATCGCTATGGTCGGCGGGCACTGTTGCTTACGGGTGTCTTGCTGTTTGCTGTGATGGGAAGTGCCGGCATGATCCTGCCGGACCTGACGAGTATATTGATGAGCCGGTTGGGTCTTGGCATTGCAGTTGCCATGGTGATGACGGCGCAAACAGCTTTGATCGGTGACTACTTTGTCGGCAACCAGCGCAGCTCGCTGATGGGGCTACAGACGTCGGCTCGTAACTTTGGCGGTTTTCTCTTTATCTCAATGGCTGGCTTGTTGGCTGTTACTTCTCCGCGTTTGCCGTTTGCGATTTATGGGCTTGCGTTGCTCATGGTGCCGTTTTTGTGGCGTTATCTCAGCGAACCGGTGAAGCACTCTGCAGCTGCAAAGAAGGCTGCAAGTGCAGAAGACGACGGGTCTCCGGCCTGGGTCTGGCTGTTGGCGGCATTGGCTTTACTACAAATGCTGACTAATATGATCTTCTTCCTTATGCCGACACAGCTGCCGTTCTTTCTGGATGCTCAAGGGTATGACAGTGCGACTATGACAGGTGCTGCGCTGGGTGCGTTGATGCTGACTGGTGGCACGGCAGCTCTGCTTTACGGGCGGATTAAAGCGCGTGTTGGCTACAGTGGGGCATTTACGCTGGCCTACGGATTTATGGCGATTGGGCTGATGTTGCTGACCCTTCAACAAACCTGGAGCGTGTTCCTGGGGACCGCTGCGATGGGTGCCGGGTATGCGCTTGCGATGCCGAACTTTCCAGCTATCGCACTTCAGGTGGCTCCGAGTTCGCGGCGTGGTATGGCAGGTGGGGTTCTGACTTCCTCTGTTTTCCTTGGTCAGTTCCTCTCTGTTTTTGTCAGCATTCCTTTGATTGCTGCGGTTGGATTTGCCGGGACGTTTCGGATTGTGGCTACTGCGCTGACCTGCATGGCGCTTATCGGCTTACTCGTCTTTATCTGGCGCTCGGTTCGTAAGGCGGCAACGGCGTTTGTGCGGATGGAAAACTGAGTGTGATGAGCTTACGAGAGCGTCAGCTTTTGAACGTGTTAAGCGCATTTTTTGTTGATGCTCTCGATCGCTCTGGAATAGTACGTAGACCGTGCAAAACGAAACTGTCATGGTGCTCTGATTGCCGCAAATTATATGCGGCGGGATGAGCGCTTAAAGCAGTGAGAGCGAGCCGGAACAAGGTAAGCAGCTTTAGGCGATGTAATGCCTTTGACATGCAAGACATGTAAGAGCAAAGGCATAACTGAAAGCAGTGCCTTTTGAGGCCTTATCTTGGAATAGCCGCATGAGTGATTTGCCGGTTTTAGGCGCAGCAATGTGCGTCAAACATCTTCCCCAACATCGTGAATGGTTGCTGGAGCTGCCTCGGGATCTTGAGCTGCAGGATTTCTATAATTGGAACTTGCTGGACAATGGGTGTGATGACTTGGTCGCAGAAGCAAAGAAGCTTCTGGATGGACATGAGGGGCGCCTCGGTCTGCATGGCCCGTTCTGGAATCTGGACCTTTCTGCCGCTGATCCGCTGTTTCAGCAGGCTGTTCGCAAGCGTCTGGATCAAGGTATTGAGTTGTGCGATAAAATGGGTGCAGACCAGATGGTGCTGCACAGTCCTTACACGATCTGGGATCACAACAACCTCGACCTTTATGACAATGGTCGTCAGATGAAGCTGGAAATGATCCATGCGAACCTGAAGGACGTTGTTGCCAAGGCGGAGGACATGGGTTGTGTCATCGTGTTGGAGAACATCGAAGATCTGGACCCGTCCTACCGGTTGGAGATCCTGAAGAGTTTTGAGAGTGGAGCTCTGGCGCTTTCGATTGATACCGGGCACGCTCACTACATGCACTCCTGTTATGGCGCGCCGCCGGTTGATTACTTCATCAAGTCAGCTGGTGATGCTTTGCAGCATGTGCACATTCAGGACATTGATGGCCATGCTGACCGCCACTGGAATCCGGGTGAGGGTTCTATTCCGTGGGAGCCTTTGTTTGCAGAACTGGCAAAACTGAAGAGCAATCCACGCCTGATCCTTGAGATCATGGATGAGACCACTTTGCGTAAAGGCGCAGACTATCTGGTTGGGTTGGGTCTCGCCAGATAACGGGAGGCTTTCTCCCTGTGATGAGATATGGGGTCGGCAGTGCTGCCGGCCTCCTTTGTTTGAGCGATCAAAGTAACCAGTAAAACCAATTGTGATCGCAGTGTGTGACGTGCCTTCCCAGTGGGATTTATCGACTCAGGACAATCTTGGGTAGGTATGGGAAACTGCCCCACCGTCCTCAGAATGGGCATGGAATTTCATGGTCCGGCATGGGAAAACCGGGGCTTAGCCAAGGCTAATAGGTTAAAATCACTAGAGCCAATCGGCGAAATTCTTTCTTCGACCTCTGTAAAAACTGTGAGTACTTCTGGTTGTAATCGTATTTTGGATGCGTGTAACTCGCAGAAATCCCTGCGTAAACTCCTATCAATACTTCGTTTACCATAATTGGTGATAACTAGCAGATGTTAAGGGGCATTCTTTTCGGTTTGGGCTGGTGGGTTCATTGACGTCCCATGCTATCCCATGGTATCCCATAGGCTCCCGGGATATTCCGGTTTGTACTTCAGTAATCTTGTTGTTTTTGCCTGATTTGAGCGCTGGCTCTCCAAGGAGTGGAGAGTTGTTTGATGTGCCGCTGACAGATCAAGAAGATCTGGCTCATTAAAGAGGGGACCAATGGCTGGTTTTGTTTCGCACTTCACCAATCGGGTGGATGCAAAGGGTCGTGTATCGATCCCTGCACCCTTTCGTGCGGCGTTGGCGAAAGACGGCTTTGAGGGACTCTACTGTTTCCCATCTCCTTTTCAGGAGGCGGTTGATGCAGGCGGTAACGGACTTACAGCGGAAATCCAGAAACGACTTGATGCGTTTTCAACGCTCTCAATGGAGTACGACGCTCTGTCCACGGCGCTTTACGGCGCAAGTGAAACCCTGAAAATTGATCGGGATGGCCGGATTGTTCTTTCTGAGATGATCCGCAACCACACCGGCATTGATGGCGAAGTCACGTTTGTTGGGCAGGGGTTTAAGTTTCAGATTTGGGAACCGACAAGGTTCTCCAAGCACCGCGACGAGGCTATGAAGCGGGCGCTTGCAGTATTGTCTTCCGGCGGTGCGCCGGGGACGACAGCCGGAGGGGCACTATGATGACGGGCGGCGACGGAGACAAATCCGGTATCGCTGGCGGACCAGCGCGTCACATTCCAGTCCTTCTGGAACGGGTGCGGGAGGCAATGGCCCCCGCGCCGGGTGATGTGATTATTGACGGCACGTTCGGTGCCGGTGGTTACTCCAGGGCTTTTCTTGAGGCTGGAGCCAGTGTGATTGGCGTTGATCGGGATCCAGATGCGATCCGTGACGGTCGCGTTTTGGAGCAAGAGTCCGATGGACGCTTGCAACTGGTTCATGGGCAGTTTGTTGATCTTGAAGACCATGCACGCACGCTTGGCTATGATGCTGTTGACGGCGTGGTGATGGATCTTGGCGTGTCTTCCATGCAGTTGGATCAGGCGGAGCGTGGTTTCTCGTTCCGGTTCGATGGACCGTTGGATATGCGCATGGAGCAGGATGGTCCAAGTGCGGCGGACGTGGTGAATACCATGGAGCGCCAGCACTTGACGCGCATCATTGGGATGCTTGGCGAAGAAAAGCGTGCTTCCAGTGTTTCCCATGCCATTTGTCAGGCGCGTGAAGAGAAGCCTTTTGAGACGACGCTTGAGCTTGCTCGCGTTATCGAGAAGGTGGTGAAGCGTAATCCGAAGAAGGCCAGCATTCATCCGGCAACGCGGACCTTTCAGGCGCTACGTATCTATGTGAATGGCGAGTTGCATCAGGCGGCTGGTGCTCTTGCTGCAGCGGAACGGGTTTTGCGTCCGGGTGGGCGTCTGGTTGTTGTGACGTTCCATAGTCTGGAAGATCGTATTGTAAAGCGGTTCCTTGCGGATCGCTGCAAGACCCGCGGTGGCGGATCCCGCCATATGCCGGAGATGGATATTCCTCCTCCGACTTTCGAATTTATCGTGAAGGGCAATCAGGATGCCAGCGTTGAGGAGATTACTGATAATCCTCGCGCACGTTCTGCTCGTTTGAGAGCTGGACGGCGGTTGGATACGCCTTCGCGGGAGTTAGATATTCATGCGGCAGGCGTTCCGCGCCTTGCTTCATTCCACGGTCTAGGAGGCTAAGCTATGCTGCGCTTCGTAAATCTGTTCTTTATTGTTGCGGTGGTTATTGGTGCTGCGCTCGTTTACGACATCAAGATGTCTAACGAAAACCTTGCCGATCAGGTGCGTCAGCTTTCTGCTGAGATTGCTAAGGAAAAAGACGATATCCGTTACTACAAAGCCCAGTGGAGTGTGCTTAATCAGCCGGGGCGTTTGCAGGGTATCGTTGATCGTTACAACGATATTTTGAAGCTTGAGCCACTGCGTGCGGAACAGATCACGACACTGAAGGCGTTGCCGGTTAGACCTGTTCTGATGGAGCCAGTCTCTGCTGATGCGATGAGCGGTTACGCCAGTCGCGTTACATCCGTACAGTGAGGGAGGGGCTCGTGGCCAGGAAAGCTGACAGCTCCTTTTTGCGGCGGTCTAATGTGAACCAAAAGCATGGCACAAGTGCGATCCGGCTTCGTGGTCCGGGACGCTCGCGCATTTTCTTTGCGATGACTATTTTTGTGTTTGTGTACGGAGCTATTGCCGGTCGTCTGATCCTGCTTGGTTTGCAGGATGGGGACCCTGCTGAGCGGTTCCTTGCTGCACAGAGTTCTGTTGCTCAGGCGCGCCCTGATATTGTTGACCGCAATGGTGAAATCCTCGCGACCGATATCAAGAGTGCTGCGCTTTATGCTGAGCCGCGCAAGATCCCTGATACAGATGAAGTCTTTGACGGGCTGATCTCTGTTTTGCCGGAGCTGGATACGCCATCTATCAAGAAGCGTCTTGAGAGCAATGCGCTGTTTACGTGGCTCAAGCGTGAGATCTCGGTTGAGCAGCGACAGGCCATTCACGCGCTGGGTTTGCCGGGTGTCGGCTTCCGTGAGAGCAATAAGCGGTTTTATCCAGGTGGTCAGACGGTCAGTCACATTCTGGGGACTGTGAATGTCGACAACCAGGGCCTCTCTGGTATGGAGAAGTATGTCGATCAGGCGTGGCTGAAGGATCTGCAGGATCTTGGCTTTACGCAGGATCGGACCATGGAGCCTGTCAAGCTTTCGGTTGATCTGCGGGTTCAGCATGCGGTGCGTGATGAGCTGCGCCGTTCCATGGAATACTACAAGGCCAAAGCGGCCATGGGTGTGGTGCTGAAAGCGGACACTGGTGAAGTGATCGCCATGACGTCGCTGCCGGACTTTGATCCAAACAACCGTCAGCAGGCGCTTGAAAAAGCACGCATGAACCGGGTGACTGGTGGTGTGTTTGAGATGGGCTCCATCTTTAAAGGCATTACCATTGCGATGGCGCTGGATAGCGGCAAGGTGAAGCTGGAAGACGGCTTTGACGCTACCAAGCCTATCCGTGTTGCAGGTCAGAAGATCGATGACTTCCACGGGAAACGCCGTGTTTTGTCCGTGCCTGAAGTTTTCATTTACTCCTCCAATATCGGCACCATCAAAGTCATGCAGAAAGCGGGCATTGAGGAGCAAAAGGCGTTCCTGAAGAAGGTTGGCCTGACCCAGAAAATGACGACCGAGATTCCTGGCGTTGCGCGGCCTCTGCTTCCACCGAAGTGGAATGATCTTGCTGCAATGACGATCTCTTTTGGTCATGGTTTGGGTGTAACGCCGCTGCAGATGGCTGTTGCGGGTGCAACTCTGGTCAATGGCGGCAAGTATCTTGAACCAACGTTCCTACCTCGCAGTGAGGAAGACGCTGACAAGCTTGCTCAACAGGTTCTGAAACCAGAAACCAGCGAGATCCTTCGGTATCTCAACCGTGAAAATGTCCTGCGTGGATCCGGGCGGCGTGCTGCTGTGCCGGGTTATGATGTTGGCGGTAAGACTGGAACAGCGCAGAAGGTTGTGAATGGCCGTTATGCTGAAGGTGTTTATCTGAACTCCTTTATGTCGGCGTTCCCGATGTCCAATCCTGAGTATCTCGTTTTGATTGTTTTGGATGAGCCGCAAAAAGTGGAGGGGCAACGTTATTCCACCGCAGGGTGGAATGCTGTGCCAACCACTGCATCTGTTATCCGCAGAATTGCACCAATGCTCGGCGTAGTGCCTGATTTCGCAGATGACGCAGAAACAATTCCGGTTTCATATCAGAACCGGAACTAAACAGGAGAATTGAATGAGGCAATACACGGAGATTTTGGGGAAATATGAAGACAATTGTTCTCCAAATCTGGTTTGCCACATTCATGTCTCATAGGCCGGACATATCGACGCTATGTTGCTTAAAGACCTTACAAAACAAGAGATAATCTCCGCCGAGGGCGATGGACCAGACGGGGTTGATACTCTTAATATTTCGGGGCTTACTGCTGATAGTCGAGCAGTGGAGCCCGGTTTTGTTTTTGCTGCTCTCAAGGGTGCGAAAATTGATGGTGCGAAATTTATCGAGCAGGCCGTAGACGCTGGTGCTGCTGCCATTTTGATTGATGCGGATAGAATTTCTGATGATATCCGCAAGCAAGCCAAACAGGTTCCGCTGGTCGCTGCACAAGATGCGCGCCGGGAGCTTGCTTTGATGGCGGCTGCTTTCTCTGGCAAACAGCCTGAGAAGATGGTCGCTGTTACAGGCACTGCGGGCAAAACGTCTGTTGCTGTTTTCGTGCGTCAGATCTTTGAATATGCCGGGCTGGTTTCTGCCAGTCTTGGAACCATTGGTACTGTCACATCGACAGGGCAGAGCTATGGCGGCTTGACCACACCTGACCCTGTGTCTTTGCATGAAGACCTTAAGCGTCTGGCAGAGGATGGGATTACCCATGCGGCCCTGGAGGCGTCCAGTCACGGGTTGGACCAGCATCGTCTTGATGGTGTGCGCATTGTTGCAGCTGGCTTTACCAACCTTGGCCGAGACCACATGGACTACCACCCAACGGTGGAAGACTACCTTCAGGCAAAATTGCGTTTGTTCCGCGATCTTTTGCCGGATGATGGTGTGGTTGTTGTTGATCCGGAAACGCAATTTGCTGACCGCGTTCTGGCGATTGCGGAAGAGCGCGGCCTCAAGACGTTTACGACTGGTGTTTTTGGCGATGATCTGAAAGTGCTTAGCGTTCAGCCGGAAGGGTTCAGTCAGGTTCTTGAGCTGGAAACGGTTGAGGGCGTGTTTTCTGTCGCCTTGCCGCTGGCAGGTGATTTTCAGGTGAGCAATGCCCTGATTGCTGCGGGGCTGGCTATTTCTGCTGGTGTGGAGCTTCAAACTGTTCTTGAAGCGCTGACTGTGCTGCGTGGTGCGCCGGGCCGGATTGAGCATGTAGGCACACGTGAAAACGGCGCTCTGGTATTCGTGGATTATGCTCATAAGCCGGAAGCGCTGGAGAATGTGCTTGCAGCATTACGTCCCTTTGCGGCTGGTCGCCTGATCAGTGTGTTGGGGTGTGGCGGTGATCGTGATGCGGGTAAACGTCCGTTAATGGGCGAGATTTCTGCTCGTCTTGCTGATGTTTCCATTGTGACTGATGATAATCCGCGCACGGAAGATCCTGACAAAATTCGTGAGGAGATTGTTGCTGCCTGTCCTGCCGCGCTTGAGATTGGAGATCGTGCACTTGCTATTCGCCAGGCGGTGAAGATGCTGCAGGAAGGCGATGTGCTTTGTGTGGCCGGTAAGGGGCATGAAACAGGGCAGATTGTTGGAACAGAAGTTCTGCCTTTCTCTGACCATGAAGAAATCCAGAAAGCGCTTGCAGAAGCTTCTGCTGAAAATGGTGGGTCTCCTGTTGCTGAGAGTGATCTGCCTGAGATCTCTCTTGATCTGGATGAGATGGATCTGCTGGCTGATGAAGGTGATGAGCTGGCAGCTGCAGACGCGCTGGATGATGATGACCTATTGGCTGCGGTGCAGGCTGGTGTTGAGGAGCTGGAAGCTACTCTGCCGGAAAATCCTGATGATGCGCGTGATCAAGAGGAAGAAGACTGGCTGGCGCTGGAAGAAGATGTTCTGGGCGCTGATGATCTTGCAGATGCGGAACTGGCTGATGTTGAAAGCCATGATCCTGATTTTGGCAAGGATGGCTTCCCCAATGTTGCGGAAGATACACCGGATGCACTTGAAGACGAGCTGCTGGGTGATCTAGCGGCTATCGAAGCCGAAGCCGAAGCCGAAGCCGAAGCCGAAGCCGAAGCCGAAGCCGAAGCCGAAGCCGAAGAGAAGCCTGAAGTCGCGGCAGAGAGTGCTGTTGAGCCGGAAGAGGCGCCAAACGCGGATGCGGATGCATTTCTTGCGGATGAAGGTCTTGAAGAGGTTGCTCCGGAGGTCACGGAAGATGTATCGCAGTCCACTCAACCCGATGAGCAGGACGGCACAGAAGCAATAGGTGGGTTACCTGCTTCTGAGGAACCTACTGAGACGGCTGAGACTGCTGCTTTTGAGCGTAAAACCGAAGAAAAACCAAAGCTCAAGTCAGCGATAGACAAGCCTGAGTGGACTATCGTCCCCCATATCAACCTATTGGACCCGGACATTAAGTCGGAATATGAGCGGCAAATGATTGAACTGCCTGAAATAGACCGTGGGCCGCTGTGGCTGCTTAACGATTTTCTGGAGGCAGTAGATGGGGATGTTCACGGTGATCTGAGTGATGACATAACCGGAATCTCCATTGATAGCCGGGTGATCCAGCCCGGTGAAGCCTTCTTCGCGATTAAGGGCGAGAACTTTGACGGTCATGCGTTCGCGGGAACAGCTGTTGAGGCTGGTGCTGCTGTGGCTGTTGTTGCGCGTGACAAGCTTGCTGAGCTGCCGGAAGGTGGCCGCTATGTGGCTGTTGATGATGTGCTTCAAGCGTTGGAGCGCCTTGGTGTGGTTGCTCGCGCGCGCTCGAAAGCTCGGATCATCGCGGTTACTGGTTCTGTTGGAAAAACAGGCACGAAAGAAGCTTTGCGTCTCTGCCTGTCAAAGTCCGGTATCACCCATGCACCTGTGGCGAGCTTCAACAACCATTGGGGTGTGCCGCTGACATTGGCGCGTATGCATGCTGATACTGAGTTTGGCATCTTTGAGATTGGTATGAACCATCGCGGTGAGATCACGCCACTGGTGAAAATGGTTCGTCCGCATGTGGCAATCGTGACCACTGTGGAGCCTGTGCATCTGGAAGCCTTTAACTCCGTTGAAGATATCGCGCGTGCGAAGGCTGAGATCTTCACTGGCATCGAAAAGGGTGGTGTGGCGATCCTGAACCGGGATAACCGACAGTATGATTTGCTTCGCTATCTGGCAGCTGTGGCCGGAGTACGGAACATTGTCAGCTTTGGTATGCAGCCGGGTGCTCAGTCCATTGCCAAAAAAGTGGCTGCAAACCCAGATTGTTCTTGCCTGAATGCCAATATTCTTGGGCAGGAAATCTCCTACAAGATCGGCGCTCCAGGCGCACACCATGTGATCAACTCACTGGGCGTGCTGACCGGGGTTATGGAGCTGGGGGCCAATCTTGCGTTTGCTGGTCTGGCCCTTGCAGAAATGTCTGCGCCGAAAGGGCGTGGTGCGCAGACCGTTCTTGATGTGAATGGTGGCACGGCGTTGCTTGTTGACGAGAGCTATAATGCCAATCCGGCGAGTATGCGGGCTGCGATCAATCTGGTGGCTGGTTTGCCCGTTGCGAAGAATGGCCGTCGCATCGCCGTATTGGGAGATATGCTCGAATTAGGTGCAGATTCCGACAAGTTGCACGCAGACCTTGCGCGTGAACTGGAGCGCGCAAAGATCGACGTGGTTTATTGTGTGGGTACTCACATGAAGGTGCTCTGGGACCTGTTGCCTGCACAGACCAGAGGCGCCTATTCAGAGACCTCCGACAAACTGGAAAAAGACCTGTTGTCGGAAGTGCGTCCCAACGACATCGTGATGGTAAAGGGCTCCCTTGGAACCCGTATGGGTCCACTTGTGGATGCCTTGAAGAAACGTTTTCCTGAACCGGCTGCAACCGGTAAGTCCTGAGGTTGACTAAATGCTATATTTGCTGGCGGAGCTTTCAGAGGTTTATCCTTCCCTGTCTGCGCTGAATGTTTTTAAATACATTACGTTCCGTACCGGCGGCGCGATTATGACTGCTTTGTTGTTTGTGTTCCTGTTTGGCCCGCGCATCATTGATGCATTGCGTTCGCGTCAGGGTCACGGACAGCCAATTCGTGAAGACGGGCCTGCGAGCCATCTGCTGACAAAAAAGGGTACGCCTACCATGGGCGGCCTGATGATCCTTTCCGGGATGATTGTTGCGACGCTGTTGTGGGCTGACCTTCGCAATCCCTATACCTGGATCGTTCTGGGTGTGACTGTCGGTTTTGGCCTCATTGGTTTTTATGATGACTATCTGAAAGTCACCAAGTCTTCGCACAAAGGCTTTGGCGGTAAAGCACGCTTGGGTCTTGAGTTCCTGATTGCGGGTCTTGCGGCTTTTGCGGTGACGCTTCTGGATGCCGAGCCATTTTCCACCAGTATCGGTTTTCCGTTCTTTAAAGAGCTGACGCTGAACCTAGGTCTGTTCTTCATCCCATTCGCTGCCTTTGTTGTTGTTGGCGCGGGCAATGCGGTGAACCTGACTGATGGTCTGGACGGTCTTGCGATTGTGCCGGTGATGATTGCTGCTGCCGCGTTTGGTCTGGTCGCATACCTGACTGGTAATGCTGTGTTCTCCAGCTATCTACAGATCCACCATGTGGCGGGCACTGGTGAGCTTGCTGTTGTGTGTGGTGCGGTGATTGGGGCTGGTCTTGGGTTCTTATGGTTCAACGCTCCACCTGCTGCGATCTTTATGGGTGATACAGGTTCTCTGGCTCTGGGCGGTATGCTGGGCGCGATTGCTGTTGCGACCAAGCACGAGATTGTTCTGGCGATCATCGGCGGTCTGTTTGTGCTGGAAGCGGTTTCAGTGATTGTGCAGGTGGCGTCGTTCAAGCTGACTGGCAAGCGTGTGTTCCGCATGGCGCCAATTCACCACCACTTTGAGCATCTGGGCTGGACTGAGAGTCAGGTGGTTATTCGTTTCTGGATCATTGCTGTTGTGCTGGCCCTTGTTGGTCTTGCCACACTGAAACTGCGTTAGGAGGTTCGACACATGATCCCTATCCGTCATCTTGCAGGCAAAGAAGTCGCGTTGTTCGGGCTCGGAGGGTCCGGGCTCGTGACTGCGCGTGCGCTTGAGGCTGGTGGGGCTCGCGTTGATGTGTGGGACGATAATGAGGCCAGCGTCGCGACGGCTGAAGAATACGAGCTTGCTGCGATTGATCTGCGTGAGGCGGATATGTCCCGCTACGCAGCGCTGGTTGTTGCTCCGGGTGTTCCGCTGACGCATCCGACGCCGCACTGGAGTGTGGAGCGGGCGAGACAAGCTGGTATTCCGGTGATTGGGGATGTGGAGCTTTTCGTGAATGAGCGGGAAGCGGTTTGTCCGGAGGCACCGTTTGTTGCCATCACTGGCACCAACGGCAAATCCACCACGACTGCTCTGATTTCGCATGTGCTTAAAGAATGCGGCATGGATGTTCAGATGGGGGGCAATATTGGCCGTCCGGTTCTGGACCTTGAAGAGTTTTCCGAGGATCGCGTCTATGTGGTTGAGGTCTCCTCCTACCAGATCGATCTTGCCCCAAGTCTTGTGCCGGATATCGGCGTGATGATGAATCTGTCGCCGGACCATCTGGACCGGCATGGGAGCATGGAGAATTACGCTTCCATCAAAGAGCGGATTGTTAAAGCGGCGCGTTTGGCTGTTGTCGGCGTGGACGATGAGTACAGCGCTGCCATTGCACAGCGCCGGGCGGAAAGCGGTGAGCCGGTTGAGCTGATCTCCTGTCTGGGGCCTGTCGAGTTTGGCGTTTATGCTGAAGACGGTAAGGTCTTTGAGGTTTTTGATGAAGAGCAGGTGGTTGTGGCTGACCTGTCCTCCTCCAACACTTTGCGTGGTTCTCACAACGGGCAGAATGCCTCTGCTGCTGTTGCGGTTTGTGCAGCGCTTGGGCTGGAGCTTGACGAGATTGCGGGGGCGCTTGCGACCTTCCCGGGTCTTGCGCATCGTTTGATGCTGGTTGCTGAAGCAGGCAAGGTTTTGTTTGTGAATGACAGTAAGGCAACCAATGCGGAAGCTGCTGCCCATGGGTTGGCGGCGTTTGACCGGATTTACTGGATTGCTGGTGGTCGTCCCAAAGCGGGCGGGATCTCTTCGCTTAAAGCCTACTTCCCGAAAGTCGTGAAGGCTTATCTGATTGGGGAAGCGGCGGAAGAGTTTGAGCAAGAGCTTGCCGGGGGTGTTGAGGCGCATAAGTTTGGCTCTCTGGAACTGGCTGTTGAAGCGGCGGCACAAGATGCTGCGCGGGATCAGAGCAGTGAGGCGGTGGTTTTGCTGTCTCCGGCCTGTGCCTCGTTTGACCAGTTCAAGAGCTTTGAAGTTCGCGGGGATGCATTTGTGAGCGCGGCTGTTGCTGCTGCCAAAATGCTGAAGGGTGAGGGAGCACGCTGATGGTATCACGTACGGATCGCAGTGCATTTGCAGAATGGCTCTGGACGATTGACCGTTACATGCTGATCGGCATCTTCACGCTGATGGTGTCCGGTCTGGTGTTGTCTCTTGCCGCGAGCCCTCCTGTTGCTGAACGCCTTGGGCTTGAGAGCTTCTACTTTGTGAAGAAGCAGGCGCTTTTCCTTATTCCAAGCGCTGCCGTGATGCTGGGCGTTTCTGCGCTTTCACCACGCTATATACGCCGGGTGGCATTGGTGGTGTTCTGCGTGATGCTGGTGCTGTTGTTGGGTACGCTGTTTTTCGGGTCTGACATTAAAGGCGCGCGGCGCTGGGTGAGCTTGTTTGGTATTTCCATTCAGCCGTCAGAGTTTATCAAGCCAGTGCTGGTGGTGATCATTGCGTTTCTATTGTCTGAAGGGCGTAAAGCCCAGGACATTCCGGGGCAGCTGATCTCCATTCTTCTGTTTGGCATTGTGGCCGCCATGCTTGTGGCGCAGCCTGACTTTGGACAGACCATGCTGCTGACCATTGTGCTGTTTGCGCTGTTCTTCCTGAACGGGTTGTCCTGGCTGGCGATTGTGCCGCTCGGGCTCATGGGCATTCTTGGCGTTGCTGCGGGCTTTACGTATCTGCCGCACGTTCGTGGGCGTATCATGCGTTTTCTGGATCCGTCTTCCGGTGATACCTACCAGATCGATAAAGCGATCGACTCCTTCATTGCCGGGGGGTGGCTAGGCCGCGGTGTGGGAGAAGGTACGGTGAAACGAATTTTGCCCGATAGCCATACGGACTTCATTTTTGCGGTGGCTGCTGAAGAATACGGCATCATCGTTTGTGTGGTGCTGGTGACCGTTTTTGCATTCGTTGTGCTGCGTGGTCTTTACATGGCAACACAGGATCAGGATCCGTTTGGCCGTCTGGCGTCTTCCGGTCTTATTGTCATGTTTGGCCTGCAAAGCACCATCAACATGGCGGTGAACCTCAATCTAATGCCTGCGAAGGGAATGACCCTTCCATTGATCTCATCAGGTGTGTCGTCGTTGATGGCGATTTCCCTGACGATGGGTTTTGTGCTGGCGCTGACGCGCAAACGTCCGCAACCTCGGAAGAACCCGATTATTACCGTTACCCGTGCTGCCCCTGTGCAGCCTGCCTAAAAGAGTTTTGCCTGTGTCGGAGAGTGAAATGAAGCCAAAGATTATGCTCACTGCTGGAGGAACGGGTGGTCACCTGTTTCCTGCACAAGCGCTGGCCTGTGAGCTGAAGCGCCGTGGGTATGGTGTTGAGCTGATCACGGACAGTCGCGCAGACAAGTATGGCAGCGCGTTTCCGGCAGACAACGTGCATCTGGTCAAAAGCGATACCATTCGCGGTAAGAACCCGATTTCTCTTGCCAAGACAGCAATCAAACTTGGCTTGGGTACGTTGCAGGCCATGAAAGCAATCCGCGCGGCGAAGCCTGCTGCGATTGTTGGTTTTGGCGGTTATCCGACCTTTCCGCCAATGTTCGCTGGCCGTCTCTTAAGCGTTCCATCCATTTTGCATGAAGCCAACGCTGTGATGGGCCGGGCGAACCGGATGCTGGCCAAGGGTGCAAGTGCGGTTGCGACCAGTTTTCCGCTGAAAACACTGCCTGCTGATCTGGCTGCTAAAGCGACCATGACTGGCAATCCACTGCGTGACAATGTGATTGCGGTGTGTGGTCAGACTTATAACGCACCAGAAAAAGGTGGCGCCTTTCATCTGCTGGTGTTTGGTGGCTCGCAAGGAGCGCGTGTATTCTCTCAGATTTTGCCGGCTGCGTTGAAGCTGATGGCGCCGGAAGATCGCGAGCAGCTGGTCGTTGTGCAGCAGGCTCGCCCTGAAGATCTGGAGGGGCTTGAAAGCTCCTATCGCGAGATGGGTGTTGCCGCGCAGGTGGCGTCTTTCTTTACGGATTTGCCTGAGCGCATTGCGGCGGCTCATCTGGTTATCAGCCGTTCCGGTGCTGGTACTGTATGCGAGCTGGCAGCGATTGGGCGTCCTTCTATTTTAGTGCCTTTACCGGGTGCTCTTGATAACGATCAGGGCATGAATGCGAATGTGCTTGCTGAAGCAGGTGGCGCATGGCCGATCCCACAAAAAGAACTTGATCCGCAACGACTGGCCCGTGAGCTGAAAGAACTCATGGATAATCCGGGCCGTCTTGCACAGGCAGCACACGCAGCACAGGCGCAGGGCGCGCCGGAAGCTGTACAGCGCCTTGCGGATCTGACCGAAACACTTGTTGGTGCTGCACCGGCAACTGAACAGAAAGAGATTGCCTCATGAAAATGCCAGTAGACATTGGGGGAGTACACTTCGTCGGTATCGGCGGCATTGGCATGAGCGGTATTGCCGAGGTGCTGCATAATCTTGGTTACCGTGTTCAGGGCTCTGACATGTCCGAGAATGCAAACGTGCAGCGTTTGCGTGATAAGGGCATCAAGGTCATGGTGGGTCATGCTGCTGAGAACCTTGAGGGCGCTGATGTTTGTGTCATCTCTTCCGCAATCAAAGGCAGCAATGTTGAGCTGAAGGCAGCACGCGAAAACAACATGCCTGTTGTGCGCCGCGCTGAAATGCTGGCGGAGCTGATGCGCTTTAAACAGGCGATTGCCATTGGCGGCACGCACGGCAAGACGACGACGACCTCTATGGTTGCGGCGCTGCTGGATGCTGGCCATATGGACCCGACTGTTATCAATGGCGGTATCATCAACGCTTACGGCACCAATGCCCGCATGGGTGAGGGTGACTGGATGGTGGTTGAGGCGGACGAGTCCGACGGGACATTCGTCAAGCTTCCTGCTGATATTGCTGTGGTGACCAACATCGATCCTGAGCATCTTGATCACTACGGCGATTTTGATGGTGTCCGTGCTGCGTTTGCCCAGTTTGTTGAGAATGTTCCGTTCTACGGATTTGCGGTTATGTGTCTGGATCACCCGGAGGTGCAGAGCCTTGTGGGTCAGATTGAAGACCGCCGGATCATCACTTACGGCACCAACCCGCAGTCAGATGTTCGCTTTACTGATGTCTCCACCAAGGGTGGCAAATCCATCTTCACCGTGATCATTCATGATCGTCGCGGGGACAAGGTAACTGAGCTGAAAGATCTGGTGCTGCCAATGCCGGGTCTGCACAACGTGTCCAATGCGACGGCTGCAATTGCTCTGGCGCATTCTCTCGGTATTTCTGATGCGAACATCCGCAAGGGGTTGGCAAGTTTTGGCGGAGTGAAGCGTCGTTTTACGCACACTGGCTCCTGGAATGACGTAGAGTTTTTTGACGACTACGCGCACCATCCAGTTGAGATTAAGTCCGTCTTGCATGCGGCGCGTGAAGCAGCTGAAGGGAAGGTGGTTGCTGTGATGCAGCCCCATCGCTTTACGCGCTTGGAGAGCCTGTTTGAAGATTTCTGTGCCTGCTTCAATGATGCAGACAAGGTTGTGATTACACCTGTGTTTGCAGCTGGTGAGCAGCCGATTGAAGGGGCTGGTCAGGCTGATCTGATTTCCGGTCTGCGTGCTGGTGGTCACCGTTCGGTTCACAGCATTGCCGGTCCTGATGAGCTGGCTGGTAAGATTGCAGAGCTGGCGGAGCCGGGTGATCTGGTGATTTGCCTTGGTGCAGGGAACATTACCCAGTGGGCTTACAAGTTGCCTGTAGAGCTGGAAGCGCTCTCTCCCAAAGGAGAGACTGTATGAGCCAAACTGTAAGCTACCCTGATCTCCTGCCGCTTCTTGGTGATGCTGTCGAAGATATTCGCGGTCGTCTTATTCCGAACCAGTTGCTTTCTGCTGTGACATGGTTCCGTGTGGGAGGTCCTGCGCAGTTGATGTTCCAGCCTGCTGATGAGGCAGATCTGGCTGTGTTCATGAAAGCACTGCCTGAGGATGTGCCGGTGACTGTGGTTGGGCTTGGTTCCAACTTGCTGGTGCGTGATGGTGGCATTGAAGGCGTTGTTATTCGTCTGCCAATCCGCGGGTTTGGTCAGGTTGAATACCTTGGCGGCCATAAGTTGCGGGCAGGGGCGTGCGTTCCTGACAAGAAGCTGGCGGAAGAAGCGGCCAAGACGGGCACGGGTGGATTTGCATTCTACACTGGCATTCCGGGGGCTGTTGGTGGCGCCTTGCGCATGAATGCAGGGGCTCATGGGACAGAGACAAAGGACCGTGTTGTTAACGTTAACGCGGTGACACGATCCGGCGAAATCCTCACTCTTTCCAATGAGGAAATGGGCTATGCGTATCGCCATTCCTCTGCGTCAAAGGACCTGATTTTTACCAGTGCGGTGTTTGAAGGTTTTGCGCAGAGTGAAGACGAGATTCGCGCAGAAATGGCTGAAGTTGTTGCTCATCGTGAGAAAGCACAGCCCATTCGTGAGAAAACCGGTGGTTCCACTTTCAAAAATCCTGACGGCAACAGTGCCTGGAAGGTGGTTGATGCGGCTGGATGTCGTGGATTGCAGATCGGCGGCGCAAAAATGTCGGAATTACACTGCAACTTTATGTTGAACGTTGCAGACGCTACCGCTCACGATTTGGAAATGCTTGGCGAGACTGTTCGCCGGGATGCTCTGGCAAAGACAGGGACGCGTCTGGAATGGGAAATCAAGCGTCTTGGGGCGTTTGTGGACGGAGCGGCGATTGAGCCGTTTTTGGGTAAAGCGGGCTAATTCCGTTCACGTGTTGTTTTAGGCGTTTAAATCAGGATTGGGTTTTGTGATGACCAAGCATGTTGCAGTTTTGATGGGTGGATGGGTTGCTGAGCGACCTGTTTCTCTGTCTTCAGGCAAAGACTGTGCGGACGCTCTGGAAGCGGCTGGTTATCAGATCACGCGTGTGGATGTTGACCGCAACATTTCTGCTGTGCTTCAGGAGCTGAAACCGGACGTGGCATTCAATGCGCTGCATGGGCCGTTTGGTGAAGACGGAGCTATTCAGGGTATTCTGGAAGTGCTCGATATTCCCTACACCCATTCCGGAGTGATGTCGTCTGCGCTTGCCATGCATAAGGAAAAGGCGAAGGCCGTGATGAAGGCTGCCGGTGTTCCGGTTGCCAATGCCATTGTGGCCAGCCGCGCTGATGCTGCGCGCCGTCATGTGATGGAACCGCCTTATGTGATCAAACCAATCAACGAAGGATCGTCCTTTGGTGTGCTGATTGTGAAGGAGGGGCAAGAGCATCCTCCGCAGGAATTGACACGCGAAGATTGGCAGTATGGTGATTTGCTCATGGTCGAGCGTTACATCCCAGGCCGTGAATTGACGTGCGCGGTGATGGGTGATGTGGCGTTAGGGGTACTAGAAATTGTACCGCTGGGTCACACTTATTACGATTATGATGCAAAATACGTCCCAGGCGGTTCACAACACATACTTCCTGCGGAAATTTTACCATCTGTTTACCAAGAAATACAAAAATCAAGTCTCAAGGCACATCAGGCTCTGGGGTGTCGCGGCGTTACACGCGCCGACTTCCGTTTTAACGAAGGACCCGGTGGCCTAGGAGAACTGATTTGTCTTGAGGTGAACACTCAACCCGGCATGACGCCAACATCACTGCTCCCGGAAATCGCGGCACACGCCGGACATGATTTTCAAGAATTGGTGAGTTGGATCGTGGAGGACGCAAGTTGCGGAAGATAAAGGCAAAATTTGATGCATTGCGGGAACGCACAGGCATCTGGAGCTATCGCTTCAGAAGTCGTGGCGTATCGCGTTTGCACCAGAGACCCGCTTGGGGGGTCACTGGATTTTTTGCACTTATCCCATCCTGGGCACCAACTGCGGGCGCTTTTGGCTTCCTTGCATTGTCCGCTGCTTATGGCATTACGCTGGGTGGACACGCCCGTAATGTAAGCGAATCAGTTACATCCTCCGTCGGTTTCGCGGTGAATGAGATCAAAATGGAAGGTTTGCAGCGTGTTACCGAGTTTCAGGTGCTGGAAGCGCTTGAACTTCACGAACGTCCTTCTTTGATGTTGTTTGATGCGGCTGACGCGAAAGAGCGTCTGGAAGGTATTGCCTGGATCCGGAATGCGGCAATCCAGAAGTTCTACCCCGGTACGCTGCGTGTGATGATCAAAGAGCAAGAGCCTTATGCGCTCTGGCAGCGTGGGGACATTACGTCTGTCATCACCAAAAAAGGCGAGGTCATCACCGATGAGGTGGATGGCCGTTATGCGAACTTGCTTCGCGTGGTCAATCACGGTGCGCAGCTGCGTGCTGGTGAGATTATGAGCGAGCTGGACAATTTCCCAGGTATCCGTGCCCGGGTGCGCGCTGCAAAGCTGCGCTCCGAACGACGCTGGGATCTTGCCCTGGAAAACGGAATTACAGTGCGTCTGCCAGAATTTGATGTTGGCGATGCACTGGCGGAACTTAAGAAGCTGGATGATCAAGGTGGTTTGCTCTCCCGCGATATCGTCGCGGTGGACCTGCGTTTGCAGGATCGCGTTGTGGTGCGTCTTTCGGATGACGCCGCCATTCGCCGCAAAACCACCATCGAGCAACGAGGTACGCCCTCCAACTCCGGGAGGGACACATGAGCTCGAATAAGAACGTGATTTTTCTGCCGCGGATGCGGCCTTTGCCGAGCCGCAGATCTGTTGTGGTTTCTGTGCTGGACGTCGGCTCCACGAAAGTGTGCTGTATTATCGCGAAATTGGTGCCTGGCGACGAGGAAGACCTGATGCCGGGCCGTTCGCATGGCATTGAGGTGCTGGGATACGGGTATCAGGCGTCTGCTGGCATGAAGTCCGGCGTTGTTGTGGACATGGATCAGGCTGAGCAGGCGATCCGCCGCGCGGTTGATCAGGCCGAGCGTATGGCCGGTGTGATGGTGGAAACGCTGCTGGTGACTGTCAGCTGTGGCCGTCTGCAGAGCGAGATCTTCTCCGCCACTGTGCCGCTTGGAACTGAAGGTGTGACTGAGGCCGATATTCAGCGTGTGCTGGCGGCGGGTTCTACCCATACGGCGACCGAGGGACGGGCGGTGATGCATGCGCTGCCGATCTCCTACGGGCTGGATGGCAACCGCGGCATTCGTGATCCGCGTGGCATGATGGGCCGCAAGCTGGGCGTGGACATGCAGGTGGTTTCTGCAGAAGTGCCGCCAGTGCGTAATCTGGAGCTTTGTATCGAACGTGGACACCTGCAAGTGGAGTCTCTGGTTGCGACGCCTTACGCAGCAGGCCTTTCCACGCTGGTAGAAGACGAGATTGAGCTGGGTGTTGCCTGTATTGATATGGGTGGTGGCACAACCACGCTTTCGATTTTTGTTGATGGGCAGATGGTGCATCTGGATGCGCTGGCTGTTGGCGGTAATCACGTCACCATGGACGTGGCGCGCGCGCTCTCCACACGGATGGAAGCTGCTGAACGTTTGAAAGTTTTACATGGGTCTGCGCTGCCAAGTGTGGTGGACGACCGTGATTTTATTCAGGTGCCGCCCGTGGATACGGATGGCGATCTGCCAACGCAGATCCCCCGGGCGATGCTGACGCGGGTTATTCGCCCGCGCGTTGAAGAAATATTGGAGATGGTGCGAGACCGGATTGTCGCTTCTGGTTTTGCAGGCCGAGTGGGCAAACGTGTTGTGCTGACAGGTGGGGGCAGTCAGTTGACTGGCCTTTCTGAAACGGCACGACGCATTCTTGGACGCAGTGTGCGTCTGGGGCGTCCGTTGGGTATCTCCGGTTTGCCAGAGGAAGCCAAGGGTCCGGCGTTCTCGGCAGCTGTGGGCCTGCTGATTTATCCGCAGGTGGCACAGATTGAGCAATTCGAACCCCGGCACCAACGCCGTGGCCTTAAAGGGCGCGGGAGCTATCTGGCTCGGGTTGGTCAGTGGATTAGAGAAAGTTTCTAGTGGGGATCGCATAACCCCCACTATCACGAGTTTCGCCAGATGCGGCGGACGCACGAGAGGAAGAACGACGTGCCCGACTTCGGGCATGTTATTAGGGTCGCGAGGTTAATATGACAATCAACCTGAAAATGCCTGATATTCAGGAATTGAAGCCCAGGATCACCGTATTCGGTGTTGGTGGCGGTGGCGGAAACGCCGTAAATAACATGGTAACGAGCGGTCTTCAGGGCTGTGACTTTGTTGTTGCAAACACGGATGCGCAAGCATTGGCACTTTGCCAGGCTGAGCGTGTTATCCAGATGGGCGTTGCTGTTACGGAAGGCTTGGGCGCTGGTTCCCAGCCTGAAGTTGGTGCAGCTGCTGCAGAAGAAGTTATTGACGAGATCAACGATCACCTGTCCGGCTCGCATATGGTGTTTATCACCGCGGGTATGGGTGGTGGCACCGGTACCGGTGCTGCGCCAGTTGTTGCTCGAGCTGCGCGTGAACAAGGTATACTGACCGTCGGTGTGGTTACCAAACCCTTCCAGTTTGAAGGGTCCAGACGTATGCGTGTTGCCGAAGCCGGCATCGAAGAGTTACAGCGTAATGTTGATACTCTTATTGTTATTCCAAACCAGAATCTGTTCCGCATTGCGAATGCACAGACCACCTTTGCCGATGCCTTCTCCATGGCTGACCAGGTGCTGTATTCTGGTGTAGCGAACGTCACTGACTTGATGGTCAAAGAAGGTCTCATCAACCTCGACTTTGCTGATGTACGCTCCATAATGCGTGGCATGGGTAAAGCGATGATGGGTACCGGTGAAGCATCCGGCGAACAGCGTGCCATCCAGGCGGCTGAAGCTGCGATTGCGAACCCGCTGCTTGACGAGACTTCCATGAAGGGCGCGCGCGGTCTGCTTATCTCCATCACTGGTGGTAACGACCTGACGCTGTTTGAAGTTGATGAAGCTGCAACTCGTATCCGCGAGGAAGTAGACCCAGAAGCGAACATCATTCTTGGTGCAACCTTCGATGAATCTCTGGACGGTATTATCCGCGTTTCTGTTGTTGCCACCGGCATCGACAAAGAGCTGCGTGAAGATATCTCTCCTGCAGAGGTTCGTATGGCTGAACTCACAGAGCGTCTGCAGAGCGCTACTACGCCTACGCCCAGTCCAGCGGTAGCTGCGCCGGTAGAAGTAGCTCCTGCACCCACCCCAGTTCGTGCGATGCGCGCGATGGGCTCCGCAGCAGCCGAAACACTTATGCACTCTGAGCCGGTTGCTGTTGCAACTGACCCGGAAGTGGAAATTTCTCCTTATCAGTCTCGTCGTTATGAGCCTGTGCAGGAATATGATGCACTTGAGGAACCAACACAGGCTTTTGATGAGCCTACCAATATTCCTGAGCCATTTATTCCACCTGTTGCACAAAAGGTAGAGCCTCAGACACGTATGCCACGTGTTGAAGACTTTCCGCCAATTGCACAGCGTGAAATTCGTGCGCGCACGGATGCTCCTGCTGCAGCGCCTGCACCACAGCCGGCATCTGCAACTCCTCAGCCAGCACCAGCCACTATGGCCCAGCAGGTTGAAGAGCATGATGAGCATCATTTGGAAGAAGAGCGTCGCCCAATGGGTCTTCTGCGCCGTTTGACTGGTGGTCTTGGCCGCCGTGAAGACGAGCACATGGAGCACCATGAGCCAGTACAGGCAGATGCGTTTGCTGAGGCTCCACGCCAGCCAGCAGCGCCTCGTCCAACCGAGCCTCAGAATCACGGTGCAGCCGGGACTCTGGACGCTGGTGGACGCCCTGCGCCTGCACGCTCACAAATGATCGAAGATGATCAGTTGGAAATCCCGGCGTTCCTGCGCCGCCAAGCCACCTGATTATCAACAGAACTCGCGCCTCTCGAGCAGCAATCCGGATTTTTCCGGGTTGCTGCTTTGCGTTTTTAAATGGAATTGTCGGTAAATGTACCTAAAATTTTCAGGACGTTACAAACCGTAATAAAGCTTTATTTTATTTGGTAAGCTCCAAGAGCTATGTTCCAGCCAACCCGCAGAGGGTATTCGAAAGTAGTGGCTCGTGAGGTTCAGTATGTACCTGGAGCGGAATGATAAAGGCTGGAACAATATGGGAATGCGTGTCGAAAAACAGACAACGCTTGCGGACAGTGTAACCTTGAATGGTATTGGGGTTCACTCTGGCGGTCCAGCTTCCATTACACTTCACCCAGCAGACGCGAACTCCGGCATTGTTTTCCATCGTAGCACCAAGGGTGGCTACGTGCAGACGGAAGCAAACTGGAAGGAAGTCACTGCAACATCTTTGTGCACCGTACTTGGTGATCCTCATGACAGCGGCATCTCTACCGTTGAGCACCTGATGGCTGCTCTGCGCGGTATGGGCGTTGACAATGTGACCGCTTACATTGACGGACCTGAGATGCCAATCATGGATGGTAGCTCCGAAGCTTTCGTTGAAGCTATCGACCGCGTTGGCCTGAAAACGCTCGGCACAAAGCGTCGCTTTATCCGTATCAAAGAAAAAGTTCGTTACGTTTCCGGTGATCAGTGGTGTGAACTCAACCCGTTTGACGGCACCCGTTTTGACATCACCATCGATTTCGATCACGAGAAAATTGGTTGTCAGCAGCTCAAGTTTGACCTGACACCTGATTACTTCCGTGATGAGATTTCCCGTGCCCGTACCTTTGGCAGCGTGCAGGATGTTGAGAAGCTCTGGAAGCTTGGCTTTGCCATGGGCTCTTCCCTAGAGAACTCCGTTGCTCTTGACGGTGATCGCGTTCTGAACCCTGAAGGAACACGTTGGGCAAACGAATTCGTACGTCACAAAAGCCTTGATGCGATCGGTGATCTTGCTCTTGCTGGTCTGCCTATTTTGGGCGAGTACCGCTCTTACAAAGGCGGTCACCGTATGAATCACTGCATCCTTGTGGAGCTTTTCAAGAACCCAGATGCTTTTGAAATTGTCGAAGCTGATGTTGCTCTGGTAGATCGTCATGCACGCGAAAAAGGTCATGCCGAGTTGATTGGCGGACTGCAGGCTGCAGCATTTGGCCCTAACGTCTCCTGAGGCTAAAATAGTTATTCAACGGTTTTTGCCTCTATTCCGACATAAATTCGAGGCAAATGCTGTGGTACTACGTGACGTTATCCAAACATTGAGATAGAAGCGTGAACTGGGAGGGATTTTACCCGAATCCCAACACGATAGGAGTCGGAAACATTGCTGCGTTCAGATGCTGCCGGGACTGCTTTGGGGGCTAATCGCCTCAAAAGAGCGATTAGATATACCTCTTTGGCGATGGCACTCGTTATTGCGGGCTGTGCAACCAAGGATGATGTTGATGATCTTGCGCTGGATGAAACTCCTGCGGAAGTGATGTTCAATGAGGCTTTGGCTCTTCGTGCATCTGGCGACGTGCAAGCGTCTGCGAAAAAGTTCTACGAGCTTGACCGCATCTATCCTTACTCCGAATTCGCACGTAAATCGCTGATCAACATTGCTTACCTGAACTTCAAAATGGGTAAGTATCCTGAAGCGATTTCTGCTGCTGAGCGCTTTACCTCGCTTTATCCTGGTAACGATGATTCCGCCTACGCGCTCTTCATTATTGGTGAGTCCTACTTCCGTCAGATCCCAGATGTGGGTCGTGACCAGGCTGTGACCGCCAAAGCATTGGATGCAATGCGTGAAGTTGTTCAGCGTTACCCAGATTCTGAATACACCAAGCAGGCTCGTCAGCGTATCCGCGCGACAGAAGATCAGCTGGCTGGTAAGGAAATGGAAGTTGGCCGCTACTATCTGGCACGCCGTAACTACCTTGCCTCTATCAACCGCTTCAAGACTGTGGTGAGCAATTATCAGACCACCCGTCACGTTGAAGAAGCGCTCTATCGTCTGACCGAGAGCTATTACGCACTTGGTGTGACGAACGAAGCACAGACAGCTGCAGCGGTGCTGGGACACAACTTCCCGCAGAGCCAGTGGTACAAAGATGCGTTTTCTCTTTTGAAAAAGGGCGGTCTGGAGCCACATGAGAACAAAGGCAGCTGGCTTAGCAGGGCATTTGGGGATATGAAACTCCTTTAAGCCTTTCAAGGAATCGGAGTTTCCTAGACTACCATGCTGGCATCGCTTTCTATTCGGGATATCGTTCTCATTGATAAGCTGGATTTGCATTTCAGCGACGGCATGAGTGTTCTGACGGGTGAAACCGGTGCAGGTAAGTCTATTCTTCTCGACAGTTTAAGCCTCGCCCTTGGTGGGCGGGGAGACGCCGGACTGGTTCGGCATGGTCAGGACCGCGGTCAGGTGAGCGCGGTTTTCGACGTTCCCATGGCGCATCCTCTGCGCACCCTTCTTCAGGAAAATGAATTAGAGCACGACAGCGACATCATCTTGCGCCGTGTTCAGGCATCGGATGGTCGTACCCGTGCGTTTGTGAATGACTCGCCAGTGAGTGCTGGTCTGCTGCGGCAGATTGGAGAGTTGCTGGTTGAGGTTCATGGGCAGCATGACGACCGCGCCCTGATTGATCCTGAGAGCCATCGTCAGCTGCTGGACAGCTTTGGCGGGCTGGAAGGTGATGCTGCGAAGGTGGGGCAGAGCGCGAAAGCGGTTCGCACTGCCGAGAAGGCCCTGAAAGATCATGTTGCGCGCATTGAAGAAGCCCGCCGTGAGGCGGATTATCTGCGCTCCAGTGCTGATGAATTGAGCGCGCTTGATCCTCGTGACGAAGAAGAGAACGAGCTTGCTCTGCGGCGTCAGGATATGATGCAGGTGGAGAAGATTGCAGGCGATCTGCGCGAGGGCTATGAGGCACTTGACGGACCAGCCTCTCCAATCCCTGAGCTTTCCAGTTTATTGCGCCGTCTTGAGCGTAAGGTTGATCTGGCGCCGAACTATCTGACAAGTGTGGTTGAAGCTATCGGCGGTTCTCTGGATCAGCTGGAGGAAGCGCGCGGTGGTTTGGAACAGGCGCTGCGTGATACCGATTTTGACCCGCAAGAGCTGGAGCAGACGGAAGAGCGTTTGTTCGCATTGCGGGCTGCGGCTCGTAAATATTCTGTGCAGCCGGATGACCTTGCTAAACTGCGGGCGCAGATGGAAGGTGATCTTTCCGATCTGGATGCTGGTGAAGAGAAACTGCAAGCGCTGGAAAGCGCTGTGGAGGCCGCTAAGCAAACCTATGACAAGTTGGCGGCTGCGCTCTCAAAGAAGCGCCAGAAGGCTGCTAAGGGACTTGAGACTGCTGTTCATGCTGAGCTTCCAGCCCTGAAGCTGGAACGGGCGCGGTTTATCATCAATATTGAGAGTGATGTTGAGCAGCGCGGACCGTCTGGTATCGATACTGTCGAGTTTTGGGCGCAGACCAACCCAGGGACCCGTCCGGGGCCGATGTTTAAAGTTGCTTCTGGTGGTGAACTCTCCCGCTTCCTATTAGCGTTGAAGGTGTCGCTGGCAGACAAAGGGTCTTCTCCGACACTGGTGTTTGATGAGATTGATACCGGTGTGGGTGGTGCAGTGGCTGAGGCGATTGGCGTGCGTCTTGCCCGCCTTGCGAACAGTGTTCAGGTGCTGACGGTAACGCACGCACCGCAAGTGGCAGCGCGTGCCAATGGTCACTTCCTGATCCGCAAGGATGAGGTGGAGAAAGACCGTGTTGCGACCCGTGTCACTGAGATCGCTGAGAGCGACCGTCATGAAGAGATTGCCCGGATGCTCGCTGGTTCCACTATCACCGAAGAGGCCCGTGCCGCAGCCAAGCGTCTTATGGGCCAAGAAGAGCTGATTTAAGCCTCCTATTTTGATCGGAGTTCCTGCAACACATAAGGGTAAACTTGATCCCCTCCTGTGGTAAGTTATTGACTTACTTATAGCCTCAGGTACCCGGAATCGCGCCTCCGACGATACACAGGTAGATTGTCACAAAGAAATTGCCTGTATGTTGGCTCATTCCATGAAACCGAAAAAGCTTACGCCCTCCCGCAAAATTGCTGATACCCAAGAATTGCTGGTGAAAGACTCTTTGTCTCTGATCACTCGTACTCTGGCTCCATATAGATGGTGAAGCGGAGGGCGAGGATGATGGCGAGGGTTTGGGTGGCGGAGATACCGAGCATGATGGCGATCTGGTACTGGACGGCCTCGATTGGGTTGAAGCCACCGAGAATCTGACCTGTCATCATTCCGGGCAGCGAGACCAGCCCCAGTGTTGCCATGCTGGCGATAACGGGGGAGGCTGCTGCGCGTAGGGAGGCTTTGACGAGTGTTCGCCGGGCTTCCAGTTTGGTCGCTCCCATGGTGGTGAGCAGCTCGATGTGTTCCTTATCTTCCGGTGTTCTCAAGTTGAACCGGCGCAGGGCGATGACCAGTGACCCCAGAGCGTTGCCGAGCAGCATGCCGGCGATTGGGATGGTGACCTGCGCAGAGTACCACGGCACAGGACGGCTGAAGATTACGATGAACATCAGCAGCACTGGCAGCATGGCAATCAGGATAGCTGCCGTGAGCGGGGCTGTTGATTTGAGGCGGGGCATTTGTGCGCGGCCAGCGGAGGTGATTGCGGCGATTGTTGCCATGGCGACCAGCCAGAGCAGGTTGAGGGCCAGATTGTCCAGATCGAAGACGGTTTGCAGATAGAACCCGATGACCAGCAGCTGAATGCTCATACGGGCAATGGATATTGCCAGATCCCGGGAGAGGTCTTTGAGGCCCATGGTCCAGAGCAGGGACAGTGGGATGATTGCTATGAGATAAAAGAGAGCCAGATCACTCCACGCGACATTTGAGGTCATTGCGCGCGCTCCTGTGAACCTGGCTGTGCTGGTTCGGGCAGTTCAATTACCTGATCAATCTTGCTTTGAAGGTGGGAGTCGTGGGTGACAGCCAGCAGTGTCCCGGTACTTTCCATCAGCAGGTCACCACAGGCGAGGGCATGGGCTTTGTCGAGGGCTGCTGTGGGTTCGTCTGCAATCCATAAAGGGCGTTGCAGAAGCAACGCGCGGGCAAGCGCGAGGCGTTGACGTTCGCCGCCGGAAAGGCTGCTGGTCGCCTGATCAAGTGCCGTGTTGGGCAGGCCCGCTGCTGTGAGAGCCTGAAGCATCTGAGCATCTGATGGCTTGCGTTTGTGATTGGCTTGCAGCTCAAACGGTGCCAGCAATGCCTCGTGGATATGGTCTGCCAGAGGGCTCACGCGTTGAGGGAGCCAGTTGAGCTGTTTGTGGAGCTGCGTTCGTCCGCCTGCTGTGTATGAGACGCCGTTGAAGAGCAGCTCGCCTGCCTCTGGTTTATCCAGTCCTGCGAGAATGCGCAGGAGAACCGTTTTGCCACGACCGGAAGGGGCACGGAGGCACAGTTTATCGCCTTCATACAGCTTGAAACAATAGGCGTGAAAGAGCTGGCGCCCTTGCTTGGTGACTGAGATATTTCGGGCCTCGATAAGAGGCACACGCTCTGCGTCCTGAGGGGCGGCCATTGGAACTCCTGATTGCAGGAGGGAGAGTCCTCTAGTTGCTGCTGAAAATCAAGGAGGGAGTGGTGGGCAGGGCATTTTGGGAGAGGACCTTATTTGGGTGAGCCAAGGTCATGTGCTGCTTGTGCTCTCAGCGAGCTGTTGAATGTAAGGGGCATGGTCTGATCCAATGCCCCTCACTGACGTTGCCCGATTAAGAAGTCGGGGTTTTCGCCTTGTTCATCAGTTTGATCTCAGCAGGGGTCAGCTTACGAGAGCCTTTGCCGCGCTTGAGATTGAAAGTAACCGGGTTTGGATAGTGATCCAGAGTTGCGCCAGTCGCTGCATCAACACCAACACCAATAACACCACCAAGGATAATGTTGCCAGCCATGCCTGCTGCACCCTTGCCGCTGACGCGGGTCTGAACATCGATAACCTGAGACTGGTAGCCCGGTGCAGATGCAGTCAGAGTGAATTCTTTTTTACGTGGTACGTTGATCACGCAAGGTCCAACGCAAGTATGCGCTGTTGTTGATGTGATTTTCGCGTTCGCTGGCTTTACATCGATTTTGATGTCTTCAGATGTGCCGCGAACAACTGTGCCGCAACCGGCCAAGAGAATGCTGGATGCTACGACGCCAGCTACAAAATAGGATTTCATTTCCCAACTACCCCAAATTTACGTTGAGGCTAATTAGGCAGATGTCACAATTCAGTCAAATTCCTTAATGAATTTTTCTGGTGATATCTTTACCGATAGGTTGCATGTTTATACTCTGTTAAATTTTTAGGAGACTCTGAAATGAGTAGAATTTCTCATCCTTTTCTCGTGAACACTGTTTCATTTCCCTAAAAGAATCTTAAATTACGTAGCGTATTCAAATAATTAACTTGGTATCTTCTAAACTCTCCGGCAACCAAGACTTTATACTTGCGCATATTCTCATCCGAAAACCGGAACCACTTACGGGGATATGCATAGATGGAGGCCGGTAGATGTTTATCTCGTTCGCCCGCTTACAGATCTATTTTGTCATCGCGCTGCTGCTGATTGTGGTGGTCTATCCGCTGTATCTGTTTGGATCGGTGATGGGCCTTGACGGATTCGATCTGCGCAGGGTGGGGGGCGACTTCTACCAGTTCCTGCTTGCCTCTCGCATGGCTGTGGCGGGGCAAGCTGCGCAGCTTTATGACTTTGGCTGGTTTTATGATGAAGTACAGCGCAATGTGGCTGGTGGCTCCGGCTTTTACGCGTGGGTGCATCCGCCAAGTCTGCTGGTCTTTCTGGTCCCGCTGTCTGGGTTGACCTACCTGCAGGCTTATAGCCTTTGGATGGGGATGGGAGCTTTGCTCTCGTTGTCTGTCGCCTTTAGCCGTAAAGCGCCTATTCGTGCGTTCACCTTTTTCATTTTTGCTCCTGCAACACTGGTGAACCTGTTTTACGGTCAGTTTGGTATGCTGGCGGGCGGGTTTCTTTATGGCGGGCTGCGTTTGCTGGACCGGCATCCGGCATGGGCGGGTGTGTTGCTTGGCTGTGTTTCCATCAAGCCTGAGTTGTTCATGCTGATCCCGATCATATTGATTGCCCATCGCAGTATCATCGCGCTGTGTGCGTGTGTTGCGACAGTGGCGTTTCTTGTTGATGCCTCGGCTGTGTTCTTTGGGTCCGGTCTTTGGTGGATCTATCTGGATACGGTTCCGTCCTTACTGGCAACAGTCATGGACCAGGGTGAGGGCAGCTTCCTTTATCTGATCCCATCTGCGTTTGGGGCGATGAGGGCGCTCGGGTTTTCTGCGACGGCTGGATATCTGGTGCAATTGCCTTTCACTGTTTTGGCGTTCGTGGTGGTGTTCTGGCTGTTTATGCGTGAGCGTGAACCGATTGCCCGTAATCTTGCGGTGACGCTGTGTGTTTTGCTGGCAACGCCTTTCCTGTTCCTCTGGGACTATGCAGTGCTTTCTCCGGCGCTCTACCTTTATGCAACACGCACTGGTTTGTTTGATGATGACGCGAATTCCCCGTTTGTGGCGCCGCTCCTTTTGTTTGCGGTTTATCTTCTGCCAATCGTCAATATTGCGCTGGCGGCTCATGGCTTCCCGGTGGGGCCAATCTTCACTGCGCTGGCGTTGGCTGCTGTGTTGACCCGGATGGTTGGTATTGATCAGATGCAAGTTAGTGTAGGGGATGAACCAGAGGAGGGGGATAACTCCCTTTCTGATGAGCGTGAAAAGGATGAAGGGCTCGGGACAACCTGAGCCTTGGCCGTCCGTTACATAGGAACGCAGGTTTCACTTAAAAAACGCAGATCAACGCAAAATCACACAAAGCAACGCAAACTGCGCAAAGTCATGGGCCAACTTTTCTTGGGTCCAGAGTAATTCCTGTCTAAATCCTAACTGTTCTGGCTGGTGTGTTATTCCCGGTGGCGATAAGACTAATGCCCAGTTGATGATTAAACAGGTGAGTAAACCGGTGAGCCTTGCTGATACCTCTCAAAAAGAAATTGAAGCCCTGAACGCGGATGAAGCTGCGCTGGAGCTGGAGCGGCTGGCGGGGCTGATAGCTGAGTATGATGCAGCCTATCACACCAAAGATGCGCCGATTGTTGATGATGCGACCTATGATGCGCTGCGCCGCCGGAACGAGGCTTTGGAAGCTGCTCATCCGGAACTGGTGCGTGCAGACAGCCCAAGCAACCGGGTTGGTGGTGCTGTTGCGGAAGGCTTTGGCAAGGTCACTCACGCCGTACCGATGCTCTCGTTGGACAATGCGTTTTCTGACGAGGATGTGCAGGACTTCATTGGCAAAGTGCGGCGCTTCTTAAAGTATGATCCGTTGATGGGCGCACTTGCGGTGACAGCTGAGCCGAAGATTGATGGCCTTTCCCTTTCCTTGCGCTATGAGAGCGGCAAACTGGTTTATGCCGCAACCCGTGGTGATGGCACCACTGGTGAGAATGTGACAGCTAATGCGCTGACCATTAAGGATATTCCGCAGGTGTTGCCTGCGGGTGTGCCGGATGTGGTTGAAGTGCGCGGCGAAGTTTACATGAGCCATGCGGACTTTGCGGCACTGAATGCGCGTATGGAAGCCAATGGCGGCAAGGTGTTTGCAAACCCGCGTAATGCGGCGGCAGGGTCTTTGCGTCAGCTGAATTCCGAGATCACCAAGACACGTCCGCTTAAGTTCTTCGCCTATGCCTGGGGGGATATGAGTGAGGTTCCTGCTGAGACACAGATGGGCATGGTGGAACTGTTCGGACTGTGGGGTTTCCAGATCAACCCGCTGATGAAGCGCTGTGAGAGCGCTGAGGAACTCCTGAAAGTCTATCATGGGATCGAGGAGGATCGCTCCGGTCTTGGTTATGATATTGACGGCGTGGTTTACAAGGTGGATCGGCTGGATCTGCAGGGGCGCCTTGGCTTTGTATCGCGCTCACCGCGTTGGGCGATTGCACATAAATTTCCGGCAGAACGCGCGTTTACAACGCTCAATGCCATTGAAATTCAGGTGGGACGAACGGGTGCTCTGGCTCCGGTTGCGAAGCTGGAACCTGTCACGGTTGGCGGTGTTGTGGTCTCTAATGCCTCTCTTCACAATGAAGACTACATCAAAGGCATTGGTCAGGATGGTGAACCCATCCGAGATGGCAAGGACATCCGTGTTGGTGATACGGTGATTATCCAGCGTGCTGGTGACGTTATCCCACAAATCGTGGATGTGGACTTGGGTAAGCGGGCTGAGGATTCGGCTCCGTTCGAGTATCCCGTGAACTGTCCGGCCTGTGGTTCTCATGCTGTTCGCGAAGTCAATCCGAATTCTGGCAAGGTTGATGCTATTCGCCGTTGTACAGGTGGTTTGATTTGTCCAGCGCAAGCGATTGAGAAGCTTAAGCATTTCGTTTCCCGTAATGCCTTCGATATTGAAGGGTTGGGCGAGAAGCAGGTGGAAGCGTTTTACGAATATGACATGGATAAAGGTGGGATCCGCACACCAGCGGACATCTTCACGTTAGCGGAACGGGACAAGAGCTCGCTCAACAAACTGCGGTCTCGTGAGGGGTTTGGTGCTGTTTCTGCGCGCAAGCTGTTTGAAGCTATTGATAGCAAACGGCAAATTGAACTGAACCGTTTGATTTTCGGGCTTGGTATTCGTCATGTTGGAGAGGGAAATGCCAAGCTGCTGGCTCGGGCGTACTCTTCCTGGAGTGCTTTTTCTGATGCCATGATTGCAGCAACTGATGCAACTTCAGAAGCTTACCGTGAACTCAATGACATTGACGGAATTGGCGGTACGGTTGCCAATGCTCTGGTCGAATTCTTTGCAGAGGAACATAACCGTGACGCGCTTACTGCGCTGATTGACCAGATCACCCCGCTTGATGTGGTTGTTGCTGATAGCTCTGACAGTCCCGTTGCTGGAAAAACACTTGTGTTTACAGGTAGTTTGGAGCGCATGAGCCGGGATGAGGCGAAGGCACGTGCGGAAAGTCTGGGTGCGAAAGTGTCTGGTTCTGTTTCCAAGAAAACTGATCTGGTGATCGCGGGCCCTAAAGCCGGGTCCAAACTCACCAAAGCGCAAAGCCTTGGTGTTCAGGTCATTTCAGAGGATGACTGGTTCGAGCTGGTCGGCGATCAATAAGAAGAGAGCGAGGGAGCTGCTAGGCTCCTCTCGCTGCATTGGTAGACTTGCGGCGAGCCTACTTCTGCGCCAGTGTTGCTCTTAGGCGGACAGATGCTTCGGCGCGTCCGCCGATATAGAGCATCATGTTTTTGCCATCTGTCTGCACGCTCATGGGGATGGTTTTCTCGATCTGCTTTTTCAGCGGGTCGTAGTCTGCTTCAGCTTTTTCAAGTGCTTTCAGAGCACTGTCGTATTCCTGGATCTTCTTTTTGACTGCAGGTTGGAGCTTGAGCAGCTTTTTGAGCTCTTTCGCCGTATCGCGATAGTTGGGATCAGTTTTGGGGTCTTTTTCCTGCTGCTTCAGCTGGCTTTCGAGCACTTTGAGCATTTTGTGTTTTGTTGAGATATCCTCTTCCAGTGACTTTGAGGCCTGAACAAAGCGGAAGGTTCTTGCTTTCTCTTTTTCAAGTGCGGCAATGTTCGTTCTGGCTTTCTTCATATCCGGCGCGTCTTCAACATGATTGTCGTAGGTCAGTCGGATGGCTGCCTTGCCCTGGAAAATGAGTTTGTCGAAGCTTGCAGTGTCCGTCGCATGGATGTTCATCCGACGTCTGATTTCAGCCCAGATGCTTGTGCGATTTTTATAGAAATCATCGTAGTTTTTATATCTGCAAATGACCTTCGGCATATCTCAAGCTCCATTCCAGTTGCGGTTAGATGTTCTCCAGAAGCAACATCCTTGGCTAAGAGAGTGGGCAGGAAATCTTAGCAAGATCTCTCGGGAGACAGCGATACTTGAGCCAAATTTGAAGATGTGATCGTTGGGTTGGCTGAATTTGACAGGAAAACACCAGTGGGGCCGGAGCGCACCACTGGTGTTTTCTGAGATGTTTGAAGGAGTTGCCTAGCCGATTTGCTTGCGGATCTCTGCCAGCATGGTCAGATGGGTATGAATGAAAGCGACCAGAATTTGTGCGGTCGCCACATCCACGTTCACGGGCTTTTTACCGGATTCTGGCTCCTGATATGTCAAAAGCTTTTCATGTCCATGGATTTCGGCTTGAATATACTGCCTGTCGAACTCTTCACCTTCGGCAGCAAGCAGTGCCTGATAGTCTTTTTCCAGGTCATCTGGACGTGGAGGAGGTTTTACGCCAGTTGATTCAATAACATAAGAGACGGCGGTTTGCTCTTCACTCTCGAGCACAGCAAACTGGCGCACTAGCGGGTTTTTGGTCTTCGTGATCGCCATCTTGCTGATGGCGAGAGAGAGCTGGCTGATTATGAGCGTCCCGTCGGTGTACACCGTTGAGTCGTGGTTATCGGCAAGGGCGGAGGAAACCAAAGCAGGTGCTGCCAGTAAAGAACCGGAGATGCCAATGAGGGCGTTTCGGCGTGTCATGTGTAACTTACCAGTATTCATAGTTTTTCTTTCAGGTTGTTACAGTGTTGTTTGTCTTTCGGAAGTGAAGGTATTCCCGTTGCTAAGCTGAGTTATTCTCGTTGGCAGGTATACGCATACTTCCTCTTTAAAACACTAAAGGGCCTCCCGGATTTCAAGTAACTCAGAACAAGCTTGATAAAACATCACAGAGCAAAGCTGGCATGAGGCAAGAGTTACTGAGTGAAGATGCCTTGCCTTACAAAACGATGTGTATCTCTTTGCTGATGCCTCGCTTCTTCAATGTTGTTGCTATATTGTTCCTCGTTAAGTATTGGAGATTCTCCCTCTGATTTGAGAGGGGTATGCGTTCAAAGGATCTAACGAGCTCAATGGCAAACTCTTCTGGCCCACTTCATCGCGGAATACCTGCTCACCCTGCTGATCCTCTGGCTGCACCACAGCCCAAGGCAGGTGGTATCGCAGCGAGGGCCATGGCTGCACGGCAAACCAACGCCCCAGCCTACATGGAAGGATTGAATGCAGAACAACGACTTGCTGTTGAAACGATCAACGGACCGGTGCTCGTTCTTGCAGGTGCTGGCACTGGTAAGACACGTGTTCTGACAACGCGTATTGCACATATTCTGGCAACGGGTCATGCCACTCCGGGTCAGATCCTTTCTGTGACCTTCACCAACAAAGCTGCCCGCGAGATGAAGACGCGCATTGGCGCTTACATTGGTGATGGTGTTGAAGGCATGGCGTGGCTCGGCACGTTCCACGCCATCTGCGTGAAGATTTTGCGCCGCCATGCTGAGCTTGTTGAGTTGAAGTCCTCGTTCTCCATTCTGGATACGGACGATCAGGTTCGTTTGATCAAGCAGATCATTCAGGCGGAAGGTCTGGATGAAAAGCGTTGGACGGCAAAGACTTTTGCCGGACTACTGGACAGCTGGAAGAACCGGGGGCTTACACCCTCACAGATTTCAGCTGGTGACGCACAGGCTTTTGCTAATGGCTTGGGGCGCAAGCTTTATGAGACCTATCAGGAACGGCTTAAGATCCTGAATGCCTGTGATTTTGGTGATTTGCTGCTGCATTGTATTACGATCTTCAAAGAGCATGATGATGTTTTGAAGAGCTTCCAGCATCGCTTCCGTTACATGCTGGTGGATGAGTATCAAGATACCAACATCGCGCAGTACATGTGGTTGCGCTTGTTGGCGCAGGGTAATCCGAACGTGGCCTGTGTTGGCGATGATGACCAGTCCATTTATGGCTGGCGTGGTGCTGAGGTCGATAACATCCTGAGATTTGAGCAGGATTTCCCGGGTGCTGTTGTGGTTCGTCTTGAGCGGAACTATCGCTCGACCAGCCACATCCTGTCCGCAGCTTCTCATCTGATTGCGCACAATCAGGGCCGTCTTGGTAAAACCCTTTTCACTGATCAGATGGGATCTGAGGAAGAAGAGAAAGTGCAGGTTACCTCGGCCTGGGATTCTCAAGAGGAAGCCCGCTCCATTGGTGATGAGATTGAAGCTCTTCAAAACCATGGGCATTCCCTTAATGAAATGGCCATTCTGGTGCGTGCGTCCTTCCAGATGCGCGAGTTTGAAGACCGGTTTGTCACGCTTGGATTGAACTACCGCGTGATCGGTGGTCCGCGCTTTTATGAGCGTATGGAGATCCGCGATGCATTGGCTTATTTCCGTTGTGTGATGCAGACGTCAGACGATCTGGCTTTTGAGCGTATCGTGAATACGCCGAAGCGTGGGCTTGGTGAAGCGACGCTGAAGATTGTGCATGCTTATGCGCGAGAACGCGCTATTCCGCTGATGATCGCTGCGGAAGAGCTGGTTCAGACCAATGAGCTGCGTCCGAAAGCTCGTGCTGCGCTGGCGGATGTTCTTGGCATGTTAGAGAACTGGCGTAATCAGGTTGAGACCATGGGCCATACGGAGCTGGCGGAGATCATTCTTGATGAGAGTGGTTACACCCAGATGTGGCGTCAGGATCGGTCGGCTGAAGCGCCGGGACGTTTGGACAACCTGAAAGAACTTATCCGCTCCATGGAAGAGTTTGAGAGCATGGCTGGGTTCCTTGAGCACATCTCGCTTGTGATGGATAAGGACAGCGATGCGGAAGAGGATGCGGTCTCGATTATGACGCTCCATTCTGCAAAAGGCCTTGAGTTTGATAGTGTTTTCCTTCCCGGTTGGGAAGAGGGCGTGTTCCCGAACCAGCGGGCATTGGATGAAACCGGACAAGCTGGTCTGGAAGAGGAACGGCGCCTTGCCTATGTGGGTCTTACCCGTGGCCGCAAGCGTGTGAAAGTGTGGTTTACCTCTAACCGCCGCATTCATGGGTCCTGGCAGTCCTGCATTCCTTCGCGGTTTCTGGATGAGCTGCCTGCAGACAGTGTTGAGGTTGTTGAGGCCTCCAGCTCTTACGGTGGGTATGGTCTGAATAGTGCTGGTGGTGGTTATGGCGCCAGCCGGTTTGACAACAGTGATCCCTTCCAAAGCAAGTACTCTACGCCGGGTTGGCAGCGGGCGCGTAAGGCGCAGGCGTCTGGTCAGCAGTATGGCAAAATGCATGGTGGGAACCAGAGCCGCCGTGCCAAGAAGGCTGGTCCGATGACCATTGAAGGCGAGCTGGTTGCCAAGAGCGTTACTGAGGCAGGAAGCGATTTTGCGATTGGTGAGCGGATCTTCCATATGAAGTTCGGTTATGGATTGATCGGCGATATCGAGGGGAACAAGCTTACCGTCGATTTTGAAAAAGCTGGCCAAAAGAAAGTGCTCGATAGCTTTGTTGAGCGGGCATAAGCTGCAACGCAAGCGTTAATTACCTTTAGGGTAGATTGTGCTATCTCTCTTCTAAGTTGTGTTGGGAGATGGCAATGAATGAGGTGGTTCTCGCGCTTGCGATGATTGGTGTGGCGGGCGTTGGTGCACAATGGCTTGCCTGGCGATGGTCTTTGCCTGCGATCGTTCTTCTGCTTGTTGCTGGCTTTCTCATTGGTCCTGCCACGGGTGTTCTCAGCCCAACTGCGTTGTTCGGTGATTTATTGCGTCCAACTGTTGCGCTTGGTGTTGCCGTTATTCTGTTTGAAGGCGGTCTTTCTCTTAACTTTCAACGTATTGGCGGTGTTGAGAAGGCGGTTTGGCGGCTCGTTCTTTTGGGCGCTTTTATCGCGTTTTTGTTGGGCGCATTGAATGCCCACTATATCGCAGAGCTGAGCTGGCCTTCGGCGCTGGTGTTTGCTGCAATTCTGATTGTTACCGGTCCTACTGTTATTATTCCCCTTCTGCGTCAGGCGCGGTTGGAACGACGGGTGAGTTCGCTGCTGCGCTGGGAAGCAATCCTTGCTGATCCGCTTGGTGCGCTGCTCGCGGTGTTTATGTTTGAAGGGTATCTGGTTTATCACGGCGACCATGGTTTTTGGGTGCTGGCGATTCGGGCTGTGGCTGGGCTGCTGATTGGCGGTGTTGGTGGCTGGGTGCTGGGGCGTGGATTGATCTGGCTGTTTGTTGGTGGTCGCGTTCCTGAATTTCTCAAAGTTCCGCTGATTTTTGTGAGCGTGATGGGCGCTTATGCGCTTTCTGATTTGGTATTGGAAGAATCCGGTCTGCTGACAGTGACGGTTCTTGGGCTGGTGCTTGGTAACTCTCGTCTTGCCAGTCTTGAAGAGCTGAAACGGTTTAAGGAAGCCGTCACGATCATTCTGGTGTCTTCAGTATTCATTGTTTTGACGGCTTCGGTTCAGCTTGGCAGTCTTGCGGAGTTTGGGTTGGAGGATTTGGCATTTATTCTGGTGCTGTTGTTCGTGATCCGGCCTATTTCGGTTTGGGTTGGAACCATTGGTGCTCACTTGAGCTGGAAAGAACGTTTGCTGGTTGGGTGGATTGCGCCACGCGGTATTGTGGCCGTTGCGGTTTCCGGCTTGTTTGCAAGGTCGCTTGTTGAGCATGGGGCTCCTGATGGAGAGCGGTTGGCGGTTTTGTCGTTTGCCGTTGTGGTTGCCACAGTGTTTGCGCACGGGTTTTCGCTTGGGCCGTTTGCACGATGGCTGGGGCTTTCCAGCCATACGGGGCCGGGATTGCTGATTGTGGGAGCGAGCCGGTTTAGCGTAGCACTTGCGACCAAGCTGAAAACGCTGGATGTTCCGAGCCTTACCGTTGACCGTAACTGGGGTAAGCTGCGGCTTTCGCGCAATGCCGGGCTTACGAACCATTATGGCGAGGTTCTTTCTGAGGAAGTTGAGAATGAGCTTCCGCTTGAGAATTACAGCGTTTTGCTCGCTGTGACTGACAATGACGATTACAACGCGCTGGTGACCACAAACTTTGGACCGCTTATGGGGCGAGGGGAGGTGTATCAGTTTGCACCCTCAGAAGAGCAAAGCGAGAAGGAAAAGTTTCGCCGTGTTGTGACGCTTGGCGGTCGTCCCTTTCTGACACCAGAGCACAGTTATAATGACCTTGAAACGAAGATCCGTGAAGGCTGGTTCATCAAAGCCAGTGAGTTGACAGATACTTATGGCTGGACCGAGTTTCAGGAGGCTTTGCCGGAGACGGCTATTGTGCTGATGTTGATAGACCCGACCAAGAAGCTTCGCCCGCTGAATGGCACCAAGGCTGCGATGCCGATTGCTGGTTCAACAATACTTAGCCTTGTTCCCTGCGAATATGCAGCAGAGCGCGAGAAAACCTCGTGAGTACTGGCTTTTCGGTGCTGCACCTTCTATACGCCTAGGCAAAGGTTTTCACTGAGTTTTGATGGCTCATCGTAACTAAGGGATTTTGCATGGACACGATCCGGGTTCGCATTCCGGCACCTGAGGCTGAAGCAAAAGCACTCTCCGATATTATGGAGGCGCGCTTTGAAGATGACGGGTTCCCAGTTGCCGTCTTTGAAAGCTCCAAGGACGGAAAAACTTGGACCGCAGAAGTGCTGGTTCTGGAATCTACGGTTGATGACGCAATCAATCTGGTTGAAATGCGTTTGTTTGATCAGTTTGAAGGCGGCGTTATTCCAAGCTTTGCTGAAGTTGAGGCGCTGCCTGACATCAACTGGGTTGCCAAATCCCTTGAAGGTTTGAAGCCGGTTCGTGCGGATCGGGTTATCGTTCATGGTGCGCATGATCGTGATGCTGTCGGCCAGTCTGACATTGGTATCGAGATTGAAGCAGCGCAGGCTTTTGGTACCGGTCACCATGGTACGACTGAAGGTTGCCTTTTGGAGCTTCAGCGCTTGTTGAAGCGGCACAAATACCACCGTATGCTTGATTTAGGCACCGGAACGGGTGTTCTGGGCATTGCACTTGCTAAGCTGACCAGCTCTGAAGTTCTGGCGACCGACATCGATCCTATTGCAGTGGAAGCTGCGATTGATAATGCGCGCAAGAACAATGTGGGGCCTCACTTCAAAGCCTTCACCGGTGCTGGTGTAGATGACCGCCGCTTTAATGAGTTTGGCCCGTTTGATCTGGTTGTTGCCAATATTCTTGCAAGACCGTTGATGCAGATGTCCGCTAAACTGTGCGCTCACCTTGCGCATAAGTCTACGCTGGTTCTGTCCGGCTTGCGGATTGAGCATGGTCCACGGATCATCTCGGCGTATGGACAGCAGGGATTGAAGCTTGTGCATCGCCGCGAGATTGAAGGATGGCTGACGCTGACCTTTGCCAAAGGCAATTGGGACTCGTAAGGTCTGGCAGCTTGCTAAAGCAGTTCGCATTTAAATGGAAACGCATGAACTGCTTTAGCCTTTGTTTTTGCGTATCTCCGAAAACCGGTTTCCACTTTTTGGAGATACGCTGCAATAATTCTGAACCCTCATTGCTGATGCAGTGAGGGTTTTTTGATGTCTGATTGAAATGCAAAAAAACAAAAAACCTTTGCTTCCTGATCCGGCAAATTGGGAGGAAATTGCCGGGGAAGCAAAGGTTTTTTTGTGTGCCAAGCAACTGGGAGGAATTTGCTTAGCTTGCCAGATACTGGGAGGAGGTATCCAGCTGTATGAGTGGCATTTCTAGCGCTTTATCAGCAGCTGATGGATGCCGGCCATTTTTGTCGTGCAGATCACTTTGGGAGGAGGTGTGATCCACCGGTTTGCTTTGGGAGGGAAGCGCCCCGTCGACAAGAGGAGTTATCTATTATTTTAGTTTGTAAAAAAAGAGATAGTTTCGCATGACACTTATGCGTTTTTTGCATGTCTCTGTATTGTCATGATCTGAAATTGCATGGAGAACATAGCAGATCTGCGTATAACGCATGGATTGTGTACTTCTGTATCCCCATCGTCTGAATTGAGAGCATAAATTCCTCTTAGGAGCCGTGTTTGTGTGGTTGAGTTGCGTGACGATCGGCATTAGCCTTCCGGCATGTTTCAAAGCTTTGACACAGTAAATGATAAATCTCGTGGGCCGGTTCGGTTGGCCGCTCTGCGAGACGAGCTGGCCTCGCGTGGGCTTGATGGCTTTTTGGTGCCGCGGGCAGATGCTCACCAAGGTGAGTACGTTCCTGATAGTGACTGCCGCCTTGAGTGGCTGACAGGTTTCACCGGCTCTGCTGGTATTGCTGGTGTTCTCAGTGACAAGGCAGCTGTTTTTATTGATGGCCGCTACACCATTCAGGTGCGGGATCAGGTAGACGAAGAGGCGTTTGCCTATCGTCATCTGATTGATGAGCCGCTGACGGGCTGGCTTCGTGAGAATGCGGCAGAAGGCCAGAAGATCGGGTACGATCCGATGTTGCATCCTGTTCGTCAGGTGCGCTCCCTGAAAGCTGCCTGTGAAAAGGCTGGTGCACAGCTGGTTGCTATTGAAAGCAATCCTGTTGATGCCGTTTGGAGTGATCGCCCGGAAGCGCCGCTTGGTGCCGTGAAAATGCACGGGATGCAGTTTGCTGGTGAAAGTGCTGCAGACAAGATCAAGCGTATTGGTGAGTTGATTGCTGGAAAAGAGGCGGATACAGCGCTTCTGACACAGCCAGACTCCATTGCGTGGCTGTTGAACATTCGCGGTAGCGATGTGATGCATACGCCGCTGCCACTGTCTTTTGCTTTGGTACCGACCAACGGCAAGCCATCGCTGTTTATTGATGGGCGCAAGCTTTCCAATGAAGTGCGTGATGAGTTGAGCGCTCTTGCTGATATTGCAGGACCGACAGAACTTGCACCTACATTGAAAGCATTGGGTGCTGAAGGCAAACGGGTGCTCATTGATACCGGTCTTGCGGGTCAGGCTCTTTATGATGCGGTTGCTGACAATGGCGGCCATGTTGTGGAAGGGCAGGAGCCAACTCTGCTGCCTAAGGCTGTTAAAAATCAGGCTGAGATTGAGGGCACAAAAGCTGCGCATCTACGTGACGGTGTTGCCTATGCTGGCTTCCTTGCATGGTTTGAGAAGACGGCGCCTCTTGGTGGCCTGACTGAAGTTGTTGTTGCTGAAAAGCTTGAGGAGTTCCGCCGTGAGACGGGTGCTTTGAAGGACATTTCTTTTGACACTATTTCAGCGGCAGGTCCTCACGGTGCGATCTGTCACTACCGTGTGAGCAACGATAGCAATCTGCCGATTGAGCTGAACAGTGTGTATCTGATCGATTCCGGTGCGCAGTACGAGGATGGCACAACAGACATCACACGTACGCTTGCTGTTGGAGCTGTGACTGCTGAGCAGTGCAAGCACTTTACGCTTGTTCTGAAGGGCCATATTGCGATTGCGACCGCGCGTTTTCCTGTTGGGACGACCGGGTCACAACTGGATACTCTGGCTCGTATCGATCTTTGGAAGCAGGGTCTCGACTTTGACCATGGCACTGGCCACGGTGTCGGCTCTTATCTGGGTGTGCATGAAGGTCCGCAGCGGATCTCCAAAGCTCCAAACAGCATCGCGCTGAAGCCGGGTATGATCCTTTCCAATGAGCCGGGTTATTACCGGGCTGATGAGTACGGCATCCGGATTGAGAACCTTGAGCTGGTGACGCCTGCTGCTGCCATTGAGGGTGGTGATCAGAAAATGCTCGGTTTTGAGCCGCTTACACTGGCACCGATTGACCTGCGTATGGTGGATACCAAGCTTCTCTCCGCGTTTGAGCTGAACTGGCTGAATGCTTACCATGCTCGTGTGAGGGAATTGGTTGGGCCACTGCTTGATGGTGAGACCAAAGCTTGGCTGGAAGAGGCGACCCGTCCGGTTTCCTGAGCCGCTCCTGCTTCTCATTAGGTTAAAGAAAACCCCGCTTCATGGAGCGGGGTTTTTGTTTAGATGACAGTGAGCGCCATTCTGAGCACGACAACACTGACAACACCCAGTGTCATGGCTGCGAGCATTGGCAAGCGCAGGGCTGCAATCGCGGTGATGGCTGTTGCTGCGGTCTCGGCGATGCCGGTTGCGAAGGCTGTTGGGGCGACGACCGACATAAGGATTGCTGGCGGAACGGCTTGCAAGGCTGCCTCAGTTCTGCCTGAGAAAGTGACGAATTTTGTCAGCACCAACCCTGCGATGCGGGTCAGGTAAGTTCCTGCAGCCATTGCCACAATGGTGAAGAGGACAAGCGGATCAACTGCGAAGACTTCTGACATCATGACTGAAGTGCCTCCGCAGGTTTCTGGAGCCCGTTGGTTTTTTCGTCATACTGGACTGCTGCGGCGATGACGCCTGCGATTGCGCCAGCGATTATGTACCAGGCACCTGGAACGAACTTGTGAGTGAGAACTGCTGCTAAACCGCTCGCTGCGAGGACTACGCCAGTTTTGCGGCCTTGCCAGAAGCCCATGACCAGACAGATGAAGAGGGCGGTGAACGCAAAGTCCAGACCGTAGCGGGATGGGTCGCCCATGACTGCGCCTATCAGGCTTCCGACCACTGTTGCGACTTGCCAGGTGATGAACAGGGTCAGGCCAACACCTAGATAGAAGCTGAAAGTGGTGTGATGCTTGATAGCGCGCTGTTCAGACAGAGCCCAGACCTCGTCGGCCAATATGAAGAAGCCAAGGTACTTTTGCAGGGGTGTCCAATGGCCGAGTTTGGGGGCAAGAGATGCGCTCATAAGCACATGACGCAGGTTGATTAGGAAAGTGGAGAAGGCAATGGTGAGCCACGGGAGCGGATCGGCCCATAAATCCAGGGCGAGGAACTGAGAGCCGCCTGCAAATACGAAGGAGCCCATCAGCAGGACTTCTAAAGGAGACATGCCCTTTTGTGCTGCGAGCGCGCCAAACAACAGGCCGATGGGTGTCGCGGCGAAAATCAACGGGAAGAATGTTGTTACACCGAGGAAAAATTCATTGGGACCAGCGTTGATCGCTGATTTGTTCTGATTGCTTTTCACAAAACCCTCCTAGAGCCTGTTGCGCTCATTTGCATTCACGCCTCACGCTCTAATTTCTTTACTTTCAGCGAATTCTTGTCGTTTGATTGAATTCAATTAAACGGAACGCGCTCCAGAGCATGGAGTGCTTTTAAGTCAGAGAGGCCGATGTCGTCTTGAATGAAATTGCGCTTCTTGTATGCCGCTGTGATTAAATGGAAATCACAGATCGCTGGAAAGCTGCTGGCGTGGTGCCTACGCGGGATTTGAACTGCCGCGTGAGGTGGGCCTGATCCGCAAAGCCGCAGAGTGATGCCGTCTCGCTTGGAGAGGTTCCACGCACGAGCAGGCGTCTGGCATTTCGTACCCGCACATCGGTCAGGTAGGCGTGCGGTGTTTGTCCTGTCGCTTTTTTAAAGGAGCGGATGAGGTGGTACTTTGACCGGCCCGAGATGTTCACCAGATCATCCAGGTGAACGCTGCCCATGAAACTTTCTTCCAGATACTCTCGCGCTCGTTTGATTGCTACGGGATCTTTTGATCCTGTGATGTTGTCAGTGAAGCTGCCGTGCTTTGCGAGCATCTTGGCGAAGATCATATAGAGCGGTTCTTCGGCTTCCAGATCAATGGAACGGTTCTGTATGGACTTGTGCGCTTCAACGAATTCCTGACAGAGCTCCGGGTCATGGACACAGGCCTCCGGGAAAAACGGTGTTCCGCTTTGTGGTTTGTCCGTCAGATCCTCAGCGATCTTCTGCAACAGAGAGATGCTGGGGTAGGTCATCCGGTAGGTGTAGCCGTAGCCCTCCGGTATACCGTCGTGAAGCTCGAATGGATTGACGAAGACCAGATCTCCGGGACCTGCGAATATCTGCTGTCCGCGTTGCCAGTAGCACTGACAGCCAGAGAGAATGCCACCAACAACGAACGTGTCGTGGGTGTGAGGTTCGTAAACATGGGTTCTGAAACTTGCCGCAAGACATTCCAACCCATCAAAGCGAGGCGCACACCAGAATTGTGCGTTCTCTCCCGAATTGAGCGGAGTTGCTTCTAAGGCAATTTTTTGAGTAACCGGCTTCATAGACCCAATTTATCCAGCGAAGACAAGGATGTCTTGAATGAGATTGCTGTTTTTTACGGATGGGTCAATGGAGATTATCTGGGGTTTGGCTAGCGGTGCTCCTCAACATTCGCCTGAATGAGAGCTGAATTGAAGTAACGCAGAGCCTTCACGTGACTTGCGTAACCAATAACTTCCGCTGGGTTCTTGGGGTCTATGACGGGCAGGGTAGATTTGCCTGCATCATCGAAGGTCCTGAGCGCTTTTTCGAGCGTGTCGAGCGGTGCAAGGAACGGTTCTTCTGACTCTGGGTCGAAGGTGGTATCGGAGTCCGGCCTTGGCGGATCTGCGAAATCTTCAACATGAACGATGCGGACGAGCCATTTGTGGGCACCATCTTGCAACATGACACCGCGCATTTCCAGCTGCCAATGGAAGTAGGAACGGCCATGGATTGCCTGATTGAGGCCTGTTGAAACGGAGACAGCGATCAGCAGTGCAATGGACAACTCGTAACCACCTGTCAGCTCGAACACGATCATGGTGGTTGAAATTGGTGCGCCAAGGACGGCTGAGGCGACCGCTCCCATGCCTAAAATAGCGTAGAGGCCGTGGCTGGAAGCCATTTCGGGCAGGTGATTTGCCGCGATCAGACCAAAGGCGCCACCAGTCATCGCCCCCAGATACAGCGAGGGTGAGAAGATGCCGCCGCCGAAGCGAGAGGCGAGCGTGATGGCTGTTGCTACTGTTTTCACGACGAGCAGCGAGAGCATCAATGTGAGCGGTAGTTCTGAGTTGAGCGCTCCATCTGTTGCCTCGTAGCCAACGCCAATGATTTCCGGATAGAAGACAGCGATTGAGCCAACCAATGCGCCGCCGATGATCGGGCGGAGCCAGATTGGCATTTTGATGTTTCTGGCAAGCCAGTCTGAGCCGATCAATGCAAACTGGAACGAGATGGCAACAATCGCGCAGATGATGCCGAGCAGCACAAAAGCCGGGAATTCCCAGTATGTGTTGATCTGGTAGTGGGGCAGGATGAAGGCCACGGCTTCGCCAAAATAGAGGCGAGACACGAGCGTTCCCATAGCTGATGAGAGCACGATTGGAACGAAGGCGGACATTGCGTAGTGGCCGAGGATGACCTCATGTGCGAACAGTACGCCTGCGATTGGTGCGTTAAAGCTTGCGGAGACTGCACTTGCGACACCTGCGGCGAGCAGGATACGCATTGTTGAATCCGGGAGTTTCAGTTTGGAGAAGACGGATGTGCCGAGTGTGGCGCCCAGATGAACCATAGGGCCTTCACGACCAGCACTGGCGCCACTGCCAAGTGAAATGACTGTGATGAGTGCGGAGCTGAGGCCGGGCCAAAAGGGCAGGCCGGTTCCACCATGAGCCCGTGCTTCAATCACGTCTGCTACGCCACCGGCACGTTGCTTCTTCTGGATCGTTTGCAGCAGGAGGCCGACAATTGCGCCGCCTATCACAGGTGCTAGAACAATGACATACCATGGTTGAGCGTTTGCCGCGCTGATCATGCGTTCGGAGACGGTACCGAGCGATAACCATTGAACCAGCCCAATGCCAATGCGAAACAGGATCGCAGATCCGCCCACCGCTGCCCCAATGATCAACGCAAGGAGCCAGACAAGCGGGAGCCGCGATGACATGAACAAACGTAAGTTAGGTTCGACCCATTTATAGGCTATGCGCATTGCGATTTTCAGCGGGTTAGCTTGGTTAGGCATAATAGATTAAGCGATACGACAATGAATGATTGGCATTGTCTTTAACGAGATTCCCCGGCAAACGCCAATCAGGATATGCTCTGATCATCTGATTTTGGATCATTATTTTCGATAAGCACTGAGAAACACTTAAGGAGCTTCTTCAGGTCAGTTGGCTTGTGTGGCAATCGTCTTGCTAAAAGCTCAATAATGCTGACCACGCAGAATACTATAATTCCAATAAATGCCGAGTCGTGTCTCGAAGTTTCGACTATATGCTTGGAGGTGTGCTTCCGGGGGGAAGTATCTGGAATATAAGGGAGGTCTGTCATGTCTCTGACGGGGATGCAGCTGAATGTTACACGCAATGCCGAGGGGATCGACAAAGCGATTGCGCTCTTGAATGAGAAGTTTGGCGACCGTTGCCAGACATCCATGAGCTTGCGGGAGCAGCATGGGCATACGACATCATGGCTACCAAACCAGCCGCCGGATGCTGTTGTCTTTGTACAGTCGACCGAGGAAGTCTCTGAAATCGTAAAGCTTTGTGCTGACCTGCGTGTGCCGATCATTCCGTTTGGCAGTGGTTCTTCTTTGGAAGGGCATCTGAATGCACCGGGGGGCGGTATCTCGCTGGACCTCTCTCAGATGAATGAAGTTGTCTCAGTGCATGCCGAGGATTTGGACTGTGTGGTTCAGCCGGGTGTGACGCGCAAGCAGCTCAATGCTTACTTGCGTGATACTGGCTTGTTTTTCCCGATTGATCCGGGCGCTGATGCCACTATTGGTGGCATGACGGCGACGCGGGCTTCTGGCACCAATGCGGTGCTTTATGGGACGATGAAGGATATGGTTCTGGCGCTGACGGTTGTCATGCCTGACGGGACCATTGTGAAGACTGGAAGCCGTGCCAAGAAATCGTCTGCGGGATATGACCTGACGCGCTTGATGGTTGGCTCGGAAGGTACGCTTGGGGTGATCACTGAGATTACGTTGAAGCTGAAGGGTATACCTGAAGCAATTTCAGGTGGAATTGCCTCGTTCGATAGCATTGCGGATTGCTGCAACACGGTTATTGAGGCGGTGCAGTATGGCATACCCGTTGCCCGTATGGAGCTGTTAGACACACTGACCGTCCAATCCGTTAACGCCTATTCAAAGCTGGATTTGCCAGAATCACCGTTGCTGCTTGTGGAATTCCACGGCTCTGAGGCTGGTGTGAGAGAACAGGCTGAGCGGTTTGGTGAGATTGCGGCTGAAAACTCTTTGAAAAAATTTGAATGGGCGACCGATCCCGAAGAGCGCAACAAGCTTTGGGCCGCGCGGCATGACGCTTATTGGGCTGGCCTTGGTCTGGCACCTGAGCGAACCGGACTGTCGACAGATGTCTGTGTGCCGATCTCTCGTCTGGCCGACTGTGTGACGGCTACACACGATGACATCGAAGAAAATGGTCTGATTGGTCCGATAGTTGGCCATGTTGGTGACGGCAACTTTCATGTTCTTGTTTTGACGGACCTGACTGACCCTGAGGACATTGCCAAGTCTGAGGCGTTTGTTGAACGGCTGAACTATCGTGCGATTGAGCTGGGCGGAACCTGTACTGGTGAGCATGGTGTGGGGCAGGGCAAGATGAAATATCTGCCTAAGGAACATGGTGCAGGGGTGGCTGTGATGGCCGCCATCAAACGTAGTCTTGACCCGCTGAATATTATGAACCCCGGTAAGATTGTTGCCTTAGATACCGAGTAAAGAAGTGCCATAAATACGCACTTGCTTCGATCCGTTCGGAAACATTGCCTTAAGTCGTTGCTGTCGTCTTGTTCCTGCTGTAATTCACATAGACAAACAAGTGTTTGCATGCAGCTCATAGGCGGACAGCGCGGCAAGGCGTGAGGTTCGAAGTGGGTAAAGGAGCTTAACGTTGAATTCGGTTTACATCACCGTCGGTGGGACTTTGATCTTGGCGCTGGTCATCGCGCTTGTTGGCCCTTTGGTCATCGATTGGTCAGCTTATCGTTCCCTGTTTGAAAGCTATGGTGAGAAAGTTCTGGGGCATCAGGTGACGATCCTCGGTGAGACCGATGTCCAGCTGCTGCCTGCTCCCTACGTGAAGCTCTCTGACGTTCGTGTTGGTGCTGTCGAAGATCCGTTGATGACGATCAAAGGATTTGAAGGCCGTATTGAATTGCCTTCGCTTTTGCGCGGAGAAGTGCACGTTACTGAGATGAAACTCAACGAGCCGGAGCTTAACCTTTCTCTTGATGAGGATGGCCGTCTTGATGTTTTGCAAACCAACTCCCGCCGTTCCGTTATTTCTGAAATTGACCCGACCTCGCTTATTCTGGAAGGCGTGAGCGTTCAAAATGGATCTGTCGTGCTGACTGATGCACGGACGGGAGAAGTACGCCGCGCAGGCAATGCGAACCTTGAGCTTTATGCTGGCGGTTTGCAGGGGCCTTTCAAAGCGGAAGGTGCGATGCTTTATGAAGGTGTGCCTTACACGCTGAAAATTGGTAGTGGCCGTGTTGAGCGCAATGGTCAGATCAGGGTTAAGACGCAGGTGTCTCCTGCAAATGTTGCAGCTCAATTCTCAACGGATGGTTTCCTGACACACCAGAACGGTGTGGTCTCCTATTACGGAGATGCCGAGGTTCAATCTGTTGTTAGTGAAGGCTCTGATGCGCTGGAATGGGCCGGGAAGAGTAAGTTTAATCTGGACGGTGAGCGGCTGGAACTGACTGAGAGTACTTTGCGTCTTGGCTCAGAAGATCGCCCGATTACCGCTGAAGGTGGCGGTATTTATCGTTTTGGTCCAGAGCCAGAATTTCAGGCTGTTGCTCAGTTTAAACAGGTTGATCTGGACCGGATGATTGGTGGTGGGCCACAGCGTCCGCTGGTTCCAACTGATGCCGTTCTTACGCGACTGGCTGGCGGCTTGCAGTCTCTGCCCTTGCTGGATGTGAAAGGCAATATGGATCTGACCGTGCCTGTTGTGGTGGCCGGCGGTTCTGTTGTTTCCAATCTGAGTGCCTTACTTGAATCGACAGGCACTGGCTGGAAGATTGATGAGCTCTCTGGTGAGTTGCCGGGTCGTAGCCTCTTCAAGACCAGTGGTTACCTGGAGCTGCGTGGCTCTGCTGGCTATCAGGGTGACTGGGAGATTTCTTCTCGTCAGCCACATCAGCTGGCGCATTGGTGGTTGGGAGAGCGGAAGGATGCTTCCAAACGTCTGTCTCCTGTTGCGTTGAGAGGCCGTGTTGAAGCTGGTTCCGGTGCTCTGCGACTGCCTGATTTGCGGATAGATGCTGGAGATGTGCGCAGTGTTGGCTTGATTTCATTTGAGCATCCGCTTGATCGCAGCCCGTTGATCACTGTTGATATGGATAGTGACCGGGTCAATCTGGATGAAATCCAGCGTTATGTGGAAGCGTTTACGGGTAAGAAGATCAAGCCCAGTGCGGTTGATATGTCCATACGGCTTTACGCCGATGAGCTTGTTGCCAGTGGCGTGAAAGCAAAAAGCATGGCGGTGAGTGCGAGCCTGAGCCGGGATGCGCTTTCAATCGAGCAGCTGAAAATTCGTGATTTTGCTGGTGCTTACATTGATATGAAGGGCCGCATTGATGACCTAAGCACGACGCCGCAGGGGAATATCAAAGGCACGCTGACAGCATCGTCTCTGACTGGAGCGGTTGCTGTTTTGGAAGAATATGCACCTGACCATCCGTTGATTGAGCGCCTGAAAACAGCTGCTCCGGATCTTGCACCTGCCAGCCTTAAAGCTGAGCTTTCTGCCTATGCTGAGAAGGGGCGGACGGATATGTCTTTGAACCTTTTTGGTGAGGTTGGCGTCAGTGATCTGGATTTGAATGGCACCTTTGAAGGCCGCATTGATGACTTTGCAGAAGGTGACCTTTATGCGGAAATGACGCTTGGTGGCAAAGATGGCGTCAAAGTGCTTCGACAGCTTGGGTTTGAGGCTATCCCAATCACGCAACTGCAACCGGGAGAGGTTCGTCTTTCCTTGTCTGGCAGTCCGCGCGATCAACTGGCCTTTGGTTTTTCAAGTGACCTTGTTGGGTTGAAGATCCTCTCCGATGGGACCGTACGGGTTCCGAACCGATCTGCTGCTGTCTGGTCTGCCAAGGTTGCGTTGCAGTCTGATGATCTGGCGGATTATGGACTGGCATTTGGCAAGATTTATCCAATTTACTCCGGTCCTCTCAAAGCGAACCTGAGTGGTCAGTTTGAAGGCCGCGGGCGGGACTTCAAACTCTCAGATCTGAAAGGCCAGCTGGCTAATATGGATCTGTCTGGTGATCTTGAAGGTACTTTGAAGAAGGGTGGACCTTTAGAAGCATCCGGCAAGCTGAAATTGTCCGAGCTTGATATGCGCAGTTTGAGTGAACTGCTGCTGGGAGCCAATGTTTGGGCCGGTGTGCTTCAGGAAGATTCTGTGTGGTCCTCGCAGGCGCTGGGGCAAGGCCTTGCTGATGGTGTGGATCTGACACTTGATGTGAAGAGCGACCGCGCTTTGTTCAGTGATGAGTTCCGACTGGACGCCGCAAGTGGTCAGCTTCGGTTACGTTCGGATCAGCTGTCTATCAATGAAGGGACTGGCCGGTTTGCAGGAGGCGAGTTCTCTGGTGCCTTTGATTTGCGGCGGGATCAGGGACAGGCGAGCCTTTCTGGCAGGTTCCGGCTGGATGATGTTGATTTTGCAGAGTTAGCCTGGACTGATGAAGGTCGCGCTTTAGCAACAGGTAAGCTGCAGGCGATTGCTGAGTTTGAAGGAAGCGGACGCACAATTTCCGGTCTTGTGGCTGGTCTTTCAGGTGGTGGTACTTTCAGCGTTACTGATGGTGTAATTCGCCGGATCAACCCAGCGGCCTTTGACCTCGTGATCAAGGCTGCGGATGCAGGTCTTGAGCTGGATGAGGCTGCTATTCAAAACACCTTTGCGGACCATCTGGATGCGGGCTCTATATCGTTCAACCGGGTTGACGGGTCCCTGGGCATTGCCAGTGGGCGGATCCGGGCGCGTAACATCTCCGTTGATACTGCCGGGACCACGCTGTTTGGCTCTGCGCTTGTTGATCTGGAGAAGTGGGCGCTGACGGGCGATGTTTCCATGAAGACCCGTGATGAAGCGCAAAAGGTTGCGGGTGCTGAGCCTCAGGTCGCTATCTTGTATTCTGGTCCGCTGGAAAACCCAGTGCGCAAGCTGGATACGGGGCCTTTGCTCTCCTATCTCAATCTTCGTGCGATTGAACTGAATGTGAAACGCATTGAGGAAGAGCAGCGCAAGATTGCTGAGCAAGAGCGCATGCTTGATGAGCTGAAGAAAAAGCGGGAAGAGGAAGCCGCCCAAAAAGCGAAGGCTGCTGAGGACGCGGAAAAGGCTCGGCAAGCTGAAGCTGCCACCGCCGCTGAACGTAGGCAACAGGCGCAGGCAGACAAAAAGGCGAAAGCCCGTGCCGCCCGCCTGGCAGCTGAGGAAGAAGCGCGCAAGGCGAAAGCTGTTGAGGCTGTGAAGCGGGCTGAGGAAGCTCAGAAAGCGATAGATGCGAAAGCCAAAGCTGCGGCTGAAGCGCAAGCTAAGGCCGATGTTGAGAGCAACAAGAGCACTGTACAGGACTTTAGTGCGCGTATTCGGTCTGTTCTTGACGGAGACGCCACTGCAAAAAAGCCCGTTAGCCCCTCTGTTGCAATCGTTGACCCGCCGAAACCGCGCGCGAAATCCAGCCTACCTGCATTGGAAGCTCCGGTGACCATTGGTGGCGTGAACGAGGCGACGGTGCCAGCGGGAGAGGTTGACCTGCTTGGGCCTATCATCCAGTCAGGTGCTCCGAAAAATCTTGGCGTGCTTGAGGCCGGCAATGACAATCAGGTTTTGCGTGGACCTCTGCCTGATTTGCAGACTGATGAGCGGGGAGCGCCTAAATTCATTGAGCTGCCAGGTGGTCGCCTGCTGCAGGTTAACTGACCAGTTGGGTCTGAAAGTGTTTGAGCACGGCGACGCGGATGCAGCTTGAGAGATTGTTTTCCGGGTTTCGCTCATCATCAATTGAGGCGATGGTCGCGGTAATATTTTTACCCTGACTTCGCGCAAAGTCTTCCAGCCCAGACCAGAACTCCGGCTCCAGCGTGATGCTGGTTCTATGTCCGTGTAGGGTGATCGAGCGTTTCTTGAGGCTCATAAGGATGCCTCACTCTTTATCTGCTGGTGATGAAGAAGAGACGGAGGCCAACTTATGACCTTCAAAGCGCTTTGTCTGCAGGTCTGCTTCTGCATTTTCCTGAGATTTTTCGGCTTTTGAACGCCCGAACTTCCGGCGGTTTTCCGCTGCGGACTGGGCTTTGCTGTCTCTGGCCTTTTGTTTGCGGGCCTGACGCAGGTTAACAACGGTCGCGCTCATACAATCACCCATTACATGACGTTGATGAGCCGACCGCTCTTATCTTGATCGGACGGATCAGCTCTTCTTACGGAAAGCATCCAGAGAAACAACCTGCGCACTTCCGTTATCATCTTTGGAAGTCTCGTCAGAGTCAGTTTTCTCTTTCTCGTCCTCAGAGTCTGAAGCTGTCTCTTCTGTTTCGGAAGCAGCTGCGTTAGCTTCTTCTTTTTCGTCCTGTTCGACAGCCGATTCCAGACGTGCATGGAACTCTTCTACAGAGTCCAGATCACGTTCCGCAATGCGGAATTCTGCAGGCAGTTCTTCACCGGTCTTGCCAGGCTCAAACTCAAGAGCAAACTGGACAGACGGGTCGAAGAAACCCTTGATTGCAGAGAACGGAACATACAAATGCTCCGGAACACCACCAAAGGACAAACCAACCTCGAAAGCGTGCTCAGTGATCTGCAGGTCCCAGAACTGGTGCTGCAGCACGATCGTCATTTCTTTCGGGTAACGTTCCCTTAAGCGGTTTGAAATCTTGACGCCAGGGGCCGTGGTTTCAAAGGCAATGTAAAAATGGTGCTCTCCGGGAAGTCCTGCCCGGTTGACCTCAACCAATATCTTTCGGACTGCGTTTCTCAACGCGTCCTGAATGATGATGTCATAGCGGATTAAATCTTCAGCCATGTCCGGCACCGCTCATCCTTTGCGTTCTTATTCGGCCTAACTATAGCGTAGAGGCGACAAAAAGGCCTGTCTTTTATTTCTATACCTTGAATAGGCATAGAATAAGGAAAGAGCCTTTTAACACTAAAGTGGAGGCTTCTGTTGCCAGGTGCCTCCGAACCCCGCCTGAAGGTGCTAACCAACGGGACTTAGTGGACTACCGGAACTGCATTACGCAGCTACAGCGTTGTCCATAGCGTAGTTGTCATTTGCAACTATCATTTTGGTCCGATAACGGTGGTACCATGCCGAGCAAAAACAAAGCCTTTACGCCCTCGTCGATCCTGTTTCGCCCCCCCGAAGACCGCTGGAGTACAACGGGCTTTGGTGGAGGCGCCGGGTACCGCCCCCGGGTCCGAATGGTTTATTGCGCTCGCAATTTATTGCCGTAGCCAGCGAACTGGCAGGGGGAATATAGGTGCACGCACTGGCAAATGGAAGGGCAAAAGCTATCGGTTACTGTTGCAAGGCTAAGAGAACCTGTTGACAAAGCGGCATATTCACAGGCCAATTTGAACAAGTGGTGGTGTTGAAGATTTGTAAATGACGCTTTTGCGGGGATTTGCCTAAGGCGGAAGCACTCAAGCTATTTTCCCGGTCTTTTTATCGACGGAAGCTTGGGGTAAGACCCCGTATGCAAGATGGCACAGAGGCGATTTTCGGTAGATTGGCTATACTGTGCGCGACTCGAATCGTAAAACAGGAGATGATCCTTCGTGCAGCAATATCTAGAGCTGATGCGCCGTATCATGGATGAAGGTGTGGTCAAGGAAGATCGCACTGGGACAGGCACCAAGTCTGTCTTTGGTCATCAGATGCGGTTTGATCTGTCCAAGGGCTTTCCGGTTGTTACGACCAAGAAATTGCACCTGAGATCTATCATTTATGAGCTGCTCTGGTTTTTGGCGGGTGATACCAACATCAAGTACCTTAAAGACAATAAGGTGCGCATTTGGGATGAGTGGGCAGATGAGAATGGTGACCTGGGGCCAGTCTATGGTTATCAGTGGCGCTCCTGGCCCAAGCCTGACGGTGGCTCTATCGACCAGATTGCCAATGTGGTGCAGCAGATCAAAACGAACCCGGATAGCCGCCGGTTGATTGTTTCTGCCTGGAATCCTGCACTTGTTGACGATATGGCGTTGCCGCCTTGTCATTCGCTGTTCCAGTTTTACGTGGCAAACGGCAAGCTTTCCTGTCAGCTTTACCAACGTTCTGCAGATGTGTTCCTGGGTGTTCCGTTCAACATCGCTTCTTATGCATTGCTGACCATGATGATTGCACAGGTTTGCGATCTGGAACCTGGTGATTTTGTTCATACGCTTGGTGATGCGCATCTTTATTCAAATCATATGGAGCAGGCTGAGCTTCAGCTTTCCAGAGAGCTGCGCGCCTTGCCTGTTATGCATATCAATCCAGAAGTGAAGGATATCTTCGGGTTCTGCTACGAGGACTTTGCTTTGGAAGGTTATGACCCGCATCCACACATCAAAGGTGTTGTTGCGGTCTAGTTGTCTTTGGTTTTTTAAAAGGAGTTCCCATGCGAACCCTTATTTGCGTTCCGGCGCGTATTGGATCAACTCGTTTTCCGCGCAAGCCGCTGCACCCAATCAGTGGCCGCAGCTTGCTGGAGCGTGTTGTGCAGGTTGCTCGTGTTGCGGCGAAGCAAACTGGTTCTGACTATGTGGTCGCGGTGGACCATGAAGAGGTTGCCGAGCATTGCCGCCATATCGGTGCGCCCTTTGTGATGACTGATCCGGAGCATCCATCGGGTACGGACCGGGCGCTTGCTGCTTCCAGAGTGCATGGCACGCATCCTGAGTTCGTTTTAAACCTGCAGGGTGATGCGCCGTTTACACCGCCTGAGCATGTTTCTGCGTTGATTCAGGCTGCTGCAATGCGTCCTGATGCGGATGTGTTCACGCCTGTTATTCGGCTGGACTGGAACGGGTTGGACGAGCTCCGTGAGCACAAGAAGGCTCATCCGTTTTCCGGCACAACTTGTGTGCGCAGGGATGAGGGAACGGCTCTGTGGTTCTCCAAGAATATTCTTCCGGCCATTCGTAAAGAAGAGAAACTGCGGGAGAGCGACAAGCTTTCTCCTGTCTTCCGCCATATCGGGCTTTATGGCTACCGCGTTGACGCTCTTGAGCGCTTCAACGAGCTTGGGCTTGGGTACTACGAGCAGATGGAAGGGCTTGAACAGCTTCGTTTTCTGGAAAACGGTATGGTTGTTCATGCGGAAGAAGTGCAGCCGCCTAAACTTTCCATGTCTGGTGTGGATACGCCAAGCGATGCGGAGCTTGCTGCACAATTGATTGCTAAATTTGGCGACCCGTTTGATCATTTGGAGACTGGCCTTTGACGCGCGTTTACATTCTTAGACACGGCAACACTTTTGATAAGGGCGATGTTGTCACTCGTGTTGGTGGCCGTACAGACTTGCCTCTCAGTGTTTCTGGTCTGGGTCAGGCTGAGAAGCTCTCTGAGCACTTTGCTGATCAGGGTGTGAGCTTTGATATGGCGTTTTGCTCTCCGCTGCAGAGAACGAAGCAAACAGCGCAGATTGCACTGAAAACGCAGGCTGAAGAGGTTGATTTGAAGGTTCTGCCGTTTTTGGTGGAGATCGATTACGGCCCGGATGAAAATAAACCCGAGGAAGAGGTTCTGGCCCGGATTGGTGACGAGGCTCTTCGTGCATGGGAAGAAGAAGGTGTGCCGCCGAATGGCTGGCACATTGACCCGCACGCTGTGATTGGACGCTGGCAGGAGTTCTTTGCATCTGCTCCCAAGAAGTTCCCAGGTAAGACCCTTCTTGTAGTGACCAGTAACGGGATTGCACGCTTTGCATTGAAAGCACTGGCTGATCAAGGTGCTGGTGCTGATTTGAAACTGAAGACAGCGGCCTATGGTGTGTTCGATGTTACAGACGAAGGCCTGCCGTTAATGCTTAGTTGGAATGTGAGGCCGTAGGTTCTTTCCTGCTGCCTGAACTGGTTTAGATGGGAGCTTGATGCTCTCATCAACTGAGTACGACTTGTCTCTTGCCGATTGAGGATAGGATGAAGCAAATTTCGATGATCTCAGCTGTGGCTGAAAATGGTGTGATTGGCGCAAACAATGACATGCCATGGTCTGTTTCTACCGATCTGAAGTTCTTTCGCAAGACGACAACAGGTAAGCCCGTGATCATGGGGCGTCGGACCTTTGAGAGTATTTGCACGACGCTTGGCAAGCCTCTTCCAAACCGCAAAAATGTCGTTATCACACGTGATCCGAACTACGCTTATGAAGGTGTTGAAGTGGTCAGCAGTCTTGGTGATGCACTCACGCTCGCAAATGACATTGCTGAGAATGATGGCGTCGATGAGATCATGATTGTGGGTGGGGGGCAGATCTATAAAGAAGCGATGCCTAAGGCTTCTACTCTCTATATTACCCGTATTCATGCGCAGCCAGACGGTGACACGAAATTCCCGGATATCTATGAGGGAGAATGGGAGCTTGCTGAACGCACGCCGTTTGATCGTGGAGAAAAAGACTCAGCTGATTCCTCTCTGGAAATTTATCGCCGCAAGCTTTGATGCAGGCTGATTAGTTGTTGCGCGTTGATGACTTTGTTGTGAGGTCTGCGCGCAAAGCAAGGCGGTGAGCTGTATGGGCATTGTGCGCGTTGTTGGTGCTTGGCAAACGGCCATGGAAACCTGAGCGGTCCATAATCAGCAGTGTGTTTGCCTCTACCTTTAAAGGTAGGAGAGGTGGCAGATCCAGTTCTTGCAGATCACTCAGCCCTGTGATGGGCTCATCGGCCTCTTCTTCCATCTCTGTATAGTCAAGATGGCGCTGGTACTCCCAGAAAATACGTTGTTCTGTCATACGATGTGAGCCGGGGATGTAAAACATTGCGCCGTCTTCTGGTGTGATTTTTTCCAGAAAAAGCAATGCAATTGCGCCGGGCGAGAATGCATCGTGCTCAATTTCAAAAGGTGGTGTGTTGCTGCCTTCCGTTTCAAAGCGGAAGGACGGCGTGCATTGTGCCATTGCCTCGATATGGTACGCAGGCTTGGCTTTTCTGCCTGCTGCGAACTGTAGCGGTGGCGGAATAAGCTCGTCTGTGATGGCAGATTGCAAAAAGGGCTGCCTGAGAAGGTGCGTATAGTTCAACGGCAGTGTGAAGCTTTGTGCGTTATGCCAGTTGGAGAGAAGCCGCTTATTCCGATCTCTCTGGCCGACAAAATAGTCAAAGGCTTCAAATTTGAGCCTCCGAAAAAACTCCCGCGGCAACACATCATGTTTGATCCAGATGCCGTGGGTTTGCAAAGCCTGAGCGCAAGAGAGAGGCAGGGTTGAATACAATTTTGCCTGCTTTTCAATCTTCTGGCTATGAAGATCGGTCAGCTCGCTATGAAACCAATTGGGTATCGTTTCTTCGTCCCACTCCGATTGATAGGAGGACGAAGGCAGGAACCTGCGCTGCAAGCTGTTCATGAGGTGTTTTGGCTTTATTGCCCGCATTTGCATCCCCGCCGCTCTTCATTAACGAGAGGTTAAGGGGATCGGTGCTTTGGGTCTTTCCTTCTGTTTCTGCTTGTGAAATCTGCCTAAAGATTAGTTTCTGGCAGTAATTGACTTGCAATTTGAACGCTGACCACCAAGATAAATAAGGGTTTAAGGCTTGCTTTTCGGGAGTGAGCCGCGGAATTTTTGAGGTGGAATGTCCCAGTTTCTTGAGCTTAAAGACTTCAACGAGTTCAGCGTTGAACAGCTCTATGCTTTGCTAAAGTTACGTTGCGATGTGTTTATTGTTGAACAGCAGTGCGCATATCCAGATATCGATGGGCTCGATCCTGTCAGTAAACACATTCTCGTGATGAATGATGCCGGGCATATTCTTGGGGCGCTGCGAATCTTTCAAAAATACGACGATGGCGATGTGTTCAAGATTAGCCGTGTGTTGGTCTCAAAGGATGCGCGTGGGCAGGGTATTGCCGGTAAGTTGATGAATGCTGCGCTTTCTTATTGTGCAGCGACCAATGATGATGCGCGCGTGGAGCTGCAGGCACAGGACTATCTGAAGGACTTCTATGGCGGGCTTGGCTTCTACGCCACTTCGGAGACCTATCTGGACGATGGTATTCCGCATATTGATATGCGTTTAAGGGTGCCGCCTGAAAGCTGAGGGCTTAAAACTCTGCACGTTTCCGCTGTGTGTTGGCTTGGTTTACGTTTTGTTGAGCAAAACAGCAAGAATTTGCCTGATTGTGCCTCTAATTCTTACAGCTGAAATTTACAGGTAGGCTCTTGTACGTCGGTTGAAACGTGCGAAAGAAGGCTTATCTTCTTCAATAATGTCCGGTTTCTGTGGGGTTTTGGTGTTTTTCCATAAAGTGCAGCCTTTTGGCGTATCTGCATTCGTTGAAAGGCGCTGGTAACTTGCCTATAACCCTAATCAAGTAATAGTTGGCTTAGTCTAACTCTCATCTATTTGTCGGTTTGTCCGGCAGCATACCTAGTAAAGGGATCTCTCTATGCCTTGGAGCAATCAAAGCGGAGGTGGCGGCAATAACGGCGGCCCTTGGGGGAACTCCGGCGGCAACAAGGGCGGTGGTGGCCCTTGGGGTGGCGGCGGTGGCCCACAGCGTGGCGGCGGAAACGGTGGCGGCGGTAATCCACCTGATTTTGAGGAAATCCTCAAACGGGGTCAGGATCAGCTGAAATCCGTTCTTCCTGGTGATGGCGGCGGCCTTGGTTTTAAAGGCATTTTGTTCGCTATTCTCGTTGCCGTTGTTATCTGGCTTGCTACCGGTATCTACCGCGTTGAACCAAGTGAAGTTGGTGTGGAACTGGTATTCGGTAAGGTCGTTGGACAAACCGATCCAGGTCTGAACTACAACTGGCCATATCCGGTTGGCGAAGTGCGCACTCCAGAAGTGCTGCGTGTTCGCGAATTGACTGTTGGTATGGAAGAGTTCGTTCGTGGCAGCTCTATCAACCAGCGTGATGTGCCTGAAGAGAGCCTGATGTTGACCGGCGATGAAAACATCGTTGACGTAGACTTCAAAGTTCAGTGGCGCATTCAGAATACTCCTACTGGTGTTCAGGAATACCTGTTTAACATTCAGAACCCAGAAGGCACTGTGAAAGCAGTGGCTGAAAGCGCGATGCGTGAAGTTGTTGGCAGCTCCCGCATTGATTCAATTCTGACTGAAAACCGTGCCCCAATTCAGATTGCAGTGCAAAAACTGATGCAGGAAACTCTCGATAACTACAAAGCTGGTATCGAGGTTACTCAGGTTCAGATGCAGAAGGTTGATCCTCCTGCGCAGGTTATTGAAGCGTTCCGTGATGTTCAGGCAGCTCGTGCTGACCAAGAGCGTATCCAGAACGAAGCACAAGCTTACGCTAACAAGATCGTCCCTGAAGCTCGTGGTAATGCGGCTCGCGTTTCTGAAGCTGCACAAGCGTATCGTGACAAGACTATTGCGAATGCAAACGGTCAGGCACAGCGCTTCAGCAAGATTTATGAGGAATACGCGAAGTCTCCTAATATTATTCGCCAGCGCCTCTATCTTGAGACCATGGAAAATGTCTTGAGCAAAAATCCGAAAATTATCATCGACGGAAATGGTCAGCAAAATGGTGTTGTGCCTTATCTGCCGCTTGACCAGCTGAACAAACGTGCTGGAGGAAACAACTAATGAAAAGCGGTCTTCTTGGCATTGTTATAGCTGCTATCGCTCTGGTTCTTTACTGGTCGGCTTACATCATTACCCCAACTGAGCAGGCGCTTGTTCTGCAGTTTGGTGAGGTGAAAGCACAGGAAACTGAGCCGGGTTTGAAATTCAAGTTGCCTTGGCAGAACGTTATCGTTCTGGATAAGCGTATCCTTGATCTCAATATGCCTCCTCTGGAAGCAATTGTTGCTGACAAAAAACGTCTGACTGTTGATGCGTTTGCTCGTTACCGTATCACCAACCCAGTGCGCTTCTACCAGTCTGTGAACAACGTAAATGAAGGTGCACGCCGTCTTGCGACGTTCCTGCAGTCTTCACTGCGTTCTGAACTGGCAAAAGCGACCTTCGTACAAGTGGTGCGTGATGATCGTTCCGATCTGATGGAAAAGATCCGTCAGGACGTTGATAAGAGCGCTGCTGCGATCGGCATTGATGTGATTGACGTGAAGATCCGTCGTGCGGATCTGCCGGAAGCTAACTCTCAGGCGATTTTCCGTCGTATGCAGACAGAGCGTCAGCGTGAAGCGACCGAAATCCGCGCACAGGGTGAAGAGCAGTCTCGCCGTATTAAGTCTCGTGCTGATCGTGATGCAACCGTTCTTGTTGCAGAAGCACAGCGTGATGCTGATATCATCCGTGGTGATGGTGATGCGGCTGCCAACCAGATTTTTGCAGAAGCTTATGGCAAAGACCCAAGCTTCTTCGAGTTCTATCGTTCCATGCAGGCATATTCCAATGCTTTGGAAGGTGGCGATACGTCTCTGGTGCTGTCTCCTGACTCTGACTTCTTCCGCTACTTCAACGATCCGGCAGGAACGCGGAGTGCTCCGGCGGTTGGTGCACCACAGTAATGAATGATTTTATTGTGGCTCTGGGACTTGTCCTCGTTGTTGAGGGAGTTGTTTATGCTCTAGCCCCAAGCCATTTGAAGGAATTCATGCGGAAAGCTCAGGAGATTCCTGATCAGTCTCTCCGTCTTGGTGGTGTTGCTGCGATGGGGCTGGGTGTGTTGATTGTATGGTTGGTGCGTTCCCTCAGTGGATAGACGCAGATTTGCCAATGATACAACTGCGAGAATTCAGCCTGACGCAGTTAAGAAATAAATGTTAGTTTTGCCCGCGCTTTATTAACCAAGCGCGGGCATATTTGTTTTCAGTATGCGTTCTGGTGAAGTGTTTGTGTTCACCTGATAATCTGAGGAGATGGCTTATGGCCGGTGTTTTCCCTCGCCTTGAGCTTGGACGATCGATCAAGGCAATTGTTTTTGCGAGTGTACTTGGAGTTGCGGCGGTGACCGGCAGCTTCGACAGTGCTCGCGCAAGCGGCCCAGAATCTCTGGCAGACCTTGCTGAAGAGCTTGGTGATGCCGTGGTCAACATTTCGACTGCGCAAAGAGTGAAAGCCAAACGGTCTCTTCAACTGCCAGATGTCCCTGAGGGATCTCCTTTTCAGGAATTTTTCGAAGAATTCTTCAACGGGCAAGAACCTGAAGGTGAAAGCCCGCAGCGTGTTCAATCGCTCGGTTCTGGCTTTGTTATTGACGGTGAAAAGGGCATCATTGTTACCAACAACCATGTGATTGAAGGTGCGGACGAGATTACCGTTAACTTCAATGATGGTACCAAACTGTCAGCACAGCTGCTTGGATCTGATGAGAAGACGGACCTTGCTGTTTTGAAGGTTGAGCCTCAGTCAACCTTGGATTCAGTGAAGTTCGGCAGTTCTGAAGTGCTGCGTGTTGGTGACTGGGTGATGGCGATCGGTAACCCGTTCGGTCTTGGCGGTACAGTTACAGCAGGTATCGTTTCTGCACGAAACCGCGATATCAACTCCGGTCCTTATGATAATTTTATTCAGACTGATGCTGCCATCAACCGAGGCAACTCGGGTGGTCCACTGTTCAACATGGATGGTGAAGTTGTCGGGATTAACACTGTTATTTTCTCACCTTCAGGTGGATCTATAGGCATTGGTTTTGCCATTCCGGCAGAGACTGCAACCCGTGTGATTGCGCAGCTGCGTGAGTTTGGTGAAACCCGTCGCGGCTGGCTTGGTGTGCGTATTCAGCATGTCACTGAAGAGATTGCTGAAAGCCTGGGTATGGACAGTGCGCGTGGTGCTTTGATTGCTGGTGTAACTGAGGGTGGACCTGCACAGGAAGCTGACATCATGCCAGGTGATGTTGTGCTGAGCTTTGATGGTCGGAGTGTCCCTGAAATGCGCGATCTGCCGCGCATGGTTGCTACGACAACGATTGGTAGTACTGTTCCGCTCATGGTTTTGCGCCGTGGTGAAGAAGTCGAGCTTGAGGTCACCCTCGGACGTCTTGATGAGGTGGCTGAAATTGAGAAGGTTGAGGAAGAGCAGGAAAGTCCAAAGAGCAAAGCAGATGAAACCGTTGTGCTTGGATTGTCTCTGGCCAAAATCGATGAACCTTTGCGTGAACGTTTTGCCCTGTCAGACGAAATCGAAGGCGTTGTGATTACCCGCGTTGCTGAAGGCAGTTCTGCTGAAGACAAACGGGTTCGCGCTGGTGATGTGATCGTTGAAGTGGCTCAGGAGCCTGTTGCAGCACCAAAAGATGTGGTTGCTATGATCGAAGCTCTTAAGGCTGATAAACGTCGCTCTGCGTTGCTGTTGCTTTCCAACGGTTCTGGCGAACTGCGGTTTGTTGCAGTTCGTATCGAAGACTAGCTCGTTTTTATCAGACATGAAAAAAGCCGCTTCCAGATTGGAGGCGGCTTTTTTATTTGAAGGCAAGGAAACTTAGGTCTTTGCAAATTCGTCGTGGCTGTAACCTTGAATGTAGAGCAGGGCTGTCAGGTCGCCGTAGTTGATCTTAGCGCGAGCTTCCGCAGCCACTTTCGGCTTTGCGTGGAAGGCAACGCCCAGACCAGCAGCGCAGATCATGGCCAGATCATTGGCGCCATCACCCACTGCGATGACGTCTTCCAGTGCGATGTTCTTCTCCTCAGTAAGCTCGTTGAGGCGGTCTAGTTTCGCCTGTTTGCCAAGGATCGGTTCAGCAACTTCACCTGAGAGCTTAGATTCCGCTTCCAGAAGGATATTGGCCTTGTTTTCATCGAAGCCGATGACCTCGGCAATCTTCTGCGTGAACGAGGTGAAACCACCGGATACCAGTGCGGCATATCCGCCATTGGCTTTCATGGTCTGCACGAGTTCTCGTCCGCCAGGTGTCAACGTAATGCGGTTTTTGATGGTCTTGCCGATGACTTCTGTGCCCAGGCCTTTAAGCAGGGCAACACGCTGTCGCAGAGCTGGTTCAAACTCAATTTCGCCGCGCATGGCGCTCTCGGTGATCTCGGAGATTCTCTCTTTCAAACCCAGTTCCGCTGCAAGCTCATCAATGCACTCCTGCTGGATCATGGTGGAATCCATATCTGCGATCAGGAGTTTCTTTCTGCGGCCATTCTGGGGTTGAATGAAAACATCAACTGGTGCATTTGCAAGGTTTGTGCGAATAGAGCTTTCGAGTTCTTCAGGTTCTGCGTGACCCTCAATCGTCAGGTCTACAGCGATGTGAGGGTTGAGTACCTTAACCTGAGGTGCCGCGGGAAGAAGGGCACTGACCTTCTCAACGATATCCTCAGTGACAGCGGGTTTGGCTGGATTGGAAATGAGCGTGACAACAAACGACATAAGCAGCTCTCGGACTGGGCAAGTGAATGGCGCTGGTAAAAGGCCTGTTGCGGTGTTGATAGCCGGACCGACGGCCAGCGGCAAGACAGCTCTTTCCATTCAACTGGCAAAAGAGCTGAATGCGTGGGTTGTTAATGCAGATTCCATGCAAATCTATTCTGATCTGCACATTTTGAGCGCGCGTCCAAGCGTGGAAGAAGAATCGCAGGCACCGCACTACTTGTTCGGCCATGTGCCCAGTGACCAACCTTACAGCGTGATGAACTGGCTGACGGAGTTTGAAGAACTGTTGTCTGACGCGCGGCTGGCGGGTCGCCCGATGGTTGTTGTTGGTGGAACTGGTCTTTACTTCAGGTCCGCGCTGGAGGGACTATCCCTGATGCCCGACATCCCAGAGGATGTGCGACAGCATTGGCGGGTGTTCTCACAGGATGCAGTTGCAGGGGCGCTTCATAACGCTCTGGGAGAGCGGGATCAGATTATGGCTGACCGTTTGCATCCATCAGACACGCAGCGCATTGTACGCGCTCTGGAGGTTATTGAGGGGACGGGTAAGTCTCTATCAGTCTGGCAGAATGAGCGTAGCACTCCTTTGCTGAGTACCGATGAATCTGTGAGAGTGGTGTTGTCGCCAGATCGCAAAGCCCTGCATGATCGGATTCATCGCCGGTTTGATTTGATGGTGGAGCAGGGAGCGGTTGAGGAAGCGTGCGCGCTTTGGGCCAAGGGCCTTGATCCAAACCTGCAAGTGATGAAGGCGATTGGCGTGAAGCAGCTTGCTGAAGCCGCTCAGGGGCTCACCAGCATGGACTGGGCAGTTGAGAAAGCTAAGACTGAAACGCGCCGCTATGCAAAGCGACAATCCACGTTCTTCAGGGGACAACTTTCGACCTGGCAGAATATTGACCCGCTCAAGACCAGCGAAACTGAAGCTTTTGTTGAAACTGTGAAGACTGCGTTCTCCCATGGATCTTAATGCTGGCTTTTATTGATTGGCAAAAATCCCTGTTAAAATTGGCAGATAGATAGTTTTACTGATGAATTTCTGAGTGACATCTTTCTACGGTTTCTTTAAAGAGAAGCGCACGTTTGGCAGAGGCCGCCAAACAAGCCATACTATATTCCGAGAAATTTAATTTGCGGCGGAGCTGAGGCTCCTTAGAGCTCTGGTCGGTGTGAGTATACTCCGCCGACCAGTACTAATTTTAAGTGATTGTGATGAGTTGTATAAGACTAGGTTTACCTTAAGTCATTGTGCGGCTCGCATAATTGGCGTTATCCGGCAAATCTGTGGTATCTAAAGATCGTAATTTTGCCTTATTAAATGTTATCTGCATACTTTCTTCGAGAAAATCCTACTGAATTTCAAAGGATTGCATGTAGCAGGACTTCTGACGCTTTTTAGACATAATGAAGTGCCATCAAGCATTCGGCTTTGAATTTTGATGGTATTTAAAAGCATATTGCATGCATTAAGGCGGTTGTAATCTGAGGGAGAACTCTCCAGATGTGACCTGAGGCTGTTGGTCTTACGTGGCTGGTTTTTCTGGCTGGCTGGCGTGTGATTATAATGGAGGAAGCAAGCGTGACACTCCCAATCCTGGAAACGAAACGGCTGCGGGCACGACCTTTTACCTCTGATGATCTGGCAGATCTTGTAAGCCTTCATAGCAATCCAGAGGTCAATCGTTACTTACAGCCCACTAATGTGGCCTGGGATGTTTCGATCGTGAAAAAACGGTTGGCAAGCTTTATTGAGACTCAGGAACTGATGGGTTTCAGCCAATGGCATCTGTCGACGCATGAGGGTGAGTTCGTTGGCCGTGCTGGTTTCTCTCTTTACGAGAAAACCGCCGAAGTCGAGATGGACTACACTTTATTAGAGCACTTCTGGAACAAACGTTTTGGCAGTGAGATTGCACAGGCGCTGGTGGAGTGGTTCTTCGAGAACACCTATTACTCTCACCTTTTGGCCTTCGCTCATCCAGAAAATCATGCTTCCAAGAAAGTCATGAAGCGTGCAGGCTTTGAGTTTCGTGAGACGCGACTGGTTGATGGGTTGCCCTGCGAATTTTATCAGGTGCTTAGCCCAAGCTGTCAAAAGCTTGCTGTTCCAGCCTGAACTGGCACAAAAAAAAGCGCGGGGCTTTCGACCCGCGCTCTTTCCATGAAAATTGAATGACTTAAACGGTGATCGCGTCTTCCACGTTGACCTGACGCTGACGTCGGATTGTCAGTTTGTTCAGTGCAGAGACGTAGGCGCGGGCAGAGGCGACCAGAGTATCTGTGTCTGCACCCTTACCAGTTGCGATTTTGCCGTTGTCTTCCAGACGAACGGAAACTTCAGCTTGCGCATCCGTGCCTTCTGTCACTGCATGTACCTGATAGAGGGACATGTTTGCGTCATGCGGCCAAATTGCCTTGATCGCGTTGAAGGTGGCATCAACCGGGCCGTCGCCTGTAGCTTCACGAGTTTCGTGCTTGCCGTTGACGTCCATGGTCAGGATGGCTTTCTGAGGTCCACCAGTACCAGCAATCACTGTCAGAGCGATAACCTTGACGTTCTCGCTTTCGATTGTGATCTGGTCTTCCACCAGCGCTTCAATGTCTTCGTCGTAAACGTTTTTCTTGCGGTCTGCCAAGTCTTTAAAGCGACGGAAGGCTTCCTGCAACGCGTTGTCGCCCAACTCATAACCCAGCTCAGACAGCTTGTCTTTGAAGGCATGACGGCCAGAGTGTTTGCCCATAACCAAAGAGGTTGCACGAACTCCAACATCTTCCGGACGCATGATTTCGTAGGTTTCTGCGTGCTTTAACATACCGTCCTGGTGAATGCCGCTTTCGTGGGCAAATGCGTTTTTGCCGACGATTGCTTTGTTGTACTGGACGGGGAAGGAGGACACTGCAGAGACCAGCTTAGATGCGCGGGTCAGATAGGCTGGATCGATGGTGCATTCATATGGCAGTACGTCGCCGCGTGTACGCAGGGCCATGACGATTTCTTCCAGTGCGGCGTTGCCAGCGCGCTCGCCCAGACCGTTGATGGTACACTCAATTTGACGTGCTCCGCCTGCGACACCAGCCAGAGAGTTTGCTGCTGCCAAGCCCAAGTCGTTGTGACAATGTGCTGAGAATACTGCCTTATCAGAGTTCGGCACATTCGCGATGACCTGCTCGAACATGGCTTGATATTCAGCAGGCGTTGCGTAGCCAACAGTATCCGGCAGGTTGATGGTTGTTGCACCAGCGTTGATGGCGGCTTCAACACAGCGGCTCAGGTACTCGATGGATGTTCGGGTGGCGTCCATTGCGGACCACTCGATGTCATCGATCAGGTTGCGTGCTTGTTTCACCGTTTTAGTGATGATCTCCAGAACCTGCTCTTCTGTTTTGTTCATCTGGAATTGCAGATGAATTGGAGAGGTGGAGACGAATGTATGGATACGGCCTTGATTTGCCTGCTTAATTGCTTCGCCAGCGCGGTCAATATCCGCCGGGATTGCACGGGCCAGGCCTGCGATTACGGAGTTTTTTGAGCGTTTGGCGATTTCGCTGACCGCTTCAAAGTCACCCTGAGAGGCAATTGGAAAGCCTGCTTCAATGATGTTGACGCCCATTGTGTCAAGTAATTCAGCGACTTGCAGCTTTTCTTCCAAGGTCATGGACGCGCCGGGAGATTGTTCTCCGTCGCGCAGAGTGGTGTCGAAAATAACTACTTGGTCTTTAGCGGATGCGGTCATTGGTGATGCCTTCAACTTTGCCCCGACACCTTGTGTGTCCTGAATAGCGCCTGGGGATTTTTCTTCATTCTCAGATATTTAAGAGTGATCCCCTAAGTGCCCGCCCAGATACGGGGCCGCCGACGCCTAGGGGCATCTAAGTAGAAGGAGCGCGCGTAGGAAGAGGCCGCCATGCTGGCGCATGGTGCTGTTTTCATTCAGATTGTCGCGGTTCGCGATCATTATCTGTCAGCTGCCTTTTCGTCGCTATGGCTTGGAATCAAAGTTTTCCAACTACTTACGTGTCGGATACTTGTTTGAAGTTACAAGCCAAATCTTCTTGTAGCGTTACCGAGTAAGTCTCGTTTTTGCCTAATCTGTAATTTTCCTAGCGGATATGCGGATTAAACGCAAGAATTTTACTCAAAACAGGGCTCTGATTACTCAAAAGTATATGCAGCTCACGCTGAGATAATCTCAATTGGCTCACAGAGCAGTCCCAATATGCGGGAGAAGTGGAGGAGGCGGAGTGCTCTCCTCCGGTATTATCGATCAGAGGAGTAGTTCGCCGCGAGCGAGGATAACTGCCTGTCCGCCAATGCGGTGAGCGTGAATGGCGCCAGACCGCATCTCCATTTCCAGTGAGATGGAGGAGGGGCGTCCCATCTTGAAGCCTTGCTCAATGAGATATTTGTGTGTGCCGTCCAATGGCTGGTCGAACTCTGCAATGGACCCTGCAAAGGCGGCGACTGCTGACCCTGTTGCTGCATCTTCGCGTGGCAGGCCGTTTTCCAGATAGACCATGCGAGCGTGGAAAGCGCTGTCTACATGGATGGTCTGGCGGCAGTATGCAAAGGCATTGTTGTGCGTGATGGTGCCGAACGCTTCTTCCCAGTATTTATGAACTGGTTGGATGCGGTTGATGGCGTCCATATCTGCGACTGGAACAAACGCAAATGGCAGGCCGGCTTCCCAAGCTTTGGGCTTGTGGTTTTCGAATGTGATTTCATTTGGTTCCAGAGACAGAGCTGCAGCAATCACATCTTTTTCGCCAAGCTCTTGAGCTGGCTTCGGCAGTCTTGGTACATCAAACTCGGCGGAGGTGGCCTTGTCTTTTTGCAGGGCAACTGCGCAGCGCACCAACCCGACTTTTTCTTCCAACAGCACCAATGCATCCATATCGTTATCCGGCGCGCCGAAACGGTTTTCGGCCATCAAAACAGCGGTGCCCACGGTTGGATGACCTGCAAATGGCAGTTCCATGGACGGGGTGAAGATGCGGATGGAAGCATTATGAGCGATATTGTCTGGTGGCAGAACGAAGACGGTCTCGGAGAGGTTAAATTCGCAGGCGATCTGCTGCATCTGAGCGTCTGACAATCCCTTTGCATCCAGCACAACTGCAAGCGGATTACCTGCCAGCGCTTTATCAGTGAAAACGTCTAGCAGGGCATAAGGTCTGGCCATTTTAAAAGTCCAATTATCTCAGTTTGGTGTTGAGCTCGTGGTCTTGCATCACGGGCTCAACTTACGAAAAAGATTTGCTTGAGCGCCACTCAAGATTGTTTTGGCGCCAATTACAAGTCTGCAAATGAAGATAGCTCGTTAATTTAACAGATGTGCGGTGAGCGCCAAGGCATATGGGGGGACGCTGTAGTCCTTAAGATCCTCACGGGATTTTACGATAACTGCTTCTTCCAATTCAGGTTTTTTCTGGTTTGCGTTGAAATGTGCAATTTTTGAAAGGATTTCGTCTGAGGTGAGTTGCAATGTTAAAATACGCGCGATTGCGAGGCGTGGCCCATCTTCGATTGCGAAGACGTCCCCCAACTCTCCCTGATCCAATGTGAGGCCTGTTTCTTCTTCCAGCTCGCGGGCGATGGAGCCGAAGATATCCACCTTCCCGGAGGGCGTGATATCGTTGAGATCAAGATTGCCGCCGGGTGGGTAAACCTGACCTGCTGTTGCGGTGTTTCCCGCCATTTTGCCAAATACGAGATGGCCCTGGCTGGAACGGAGGACTGCGCAGCCAAACAGGTTTTTGGCGCTTCTGTCAGGAAAGCCCCAGTCGCGCCATGCGAGGAATTCGGAGTAGTTGATTTCTACCAGATCACCGGAAAATTGCTTCTGGTCCAAGGAGTATTGATACAATGAAAGAACCTTACCATCCCAAAGATCCGGGTTATCGGAAATCAATGTCTGCCAGTTTTCCTTGATAGCCTCACTGTTATTGGTGGCGAAATCCCAGCAGTCGGAGGTGTTAAGGTTCAAACTGACATCTGCGATCTCATGGATTTGCGGGGTGAGATCTTTTTGCATGTGCTCGATCGGGCCAGCCCCTTTGAAGGCACTCGGTCTGTTGCTTGTGCTGTGATAACCGTGGTGCTGATAAAAGGGAGCTGCGTTTGCATCTGATTCAAGGCGCATGCGGGTGCATTGCATGCGTTTGGCTGCTTCTTCAGCCCCTTCCAGCAACCAGGCTCCATGGCCTTTGCCGTGTGCTTCGGGCAACACAAACAGACAATCCAGCAGGGCGGTCTCTGCATTTTCCCTGGTGATGCGCGCAAAACCAAGTGGTCGTTCGTGATCGGTGATGACAAGGATTGGATCTGCCTCGATCATTTCCGCGGTGATTTTCCAATGGTCCCGAAACTCCTGCATGTCCTGCGGATCGTATCCCCAGTGACCTTTGGCAGCGTGCATAATATCTGTAAGGGCAATGGCTTGGCTTTTTGCGGCGAGCCGCATCTGGCAATGCATTCTTCTTAATTCTCCAAATTCAACCAGCACCGTTTGTGCTTAAGCCCGAGGAAGTTGAGGCCAAAGATTTGCCAGTCTTCTTTTCGGTCTAGTTGAAACAACCAGCCAATAGTGGCCCAAAAGAGGAAATGGTTTCAAGTGACCAATGTGATTTGAAGGATATCCAACCCGAAAAGATTAACGATTAACTATTTGCATGAGGTTCGTAGGCTGACAAGAGCTTTCCGGGCAAGCATGACGTGTTTGTCCTCTCGCATGGCGCTCTTTCTGACCCGTGACAATCACAGTTGAGAAGGTACTCATGCGCATTTTTTTGCCACTCCTTTGCTTGCTTGCGGTTGCCAATGGCCTGCCCGCTCATGCCGTGAGTTGGCAAGCAAGTGGGAGTGAAAAGGAACTTCTGCTGTCCAAGGGTGTTGGCGGGCTGACGCTTCTTCATAACCGGGCAGGGAAGATCCACCGTTCCACACGGGCGGAGATATCCAAGAGTGCGGTGATAACTTCCCTGAATGCAGAAGCGCTTGCTGGTAATGCGGAGGCCGTCTTCGGGCTGGCCGTGGCGCATGAGATGGGGCACGGCGTGCCGCGGGATCTGCCCGTTGCCATGGAGCTTTATGAAAAAGCTGGCGAGATGGGGCTTGCGGCTGCCTACAACAATCTGGGAGAGATCTACCGGCAGGGCAAGCATGGTGCGCCTGATGCGGAGAAAGCGCGTGAGCTTTACCAAATTGCTGCAGACTGGGGGGATGCCTGGGCGCAGAATAATCTTGGCCTTCTCTATTTGCATGGCATTGGTGTGGGGCGGAATCCGAAACTGGCCTTTTATTGGGTGAAAGGTGCTGCCATGGCGGGGTTGATGCAGGGCATTGAAAACCTTGCTGGCCTGTATCGTGATGGTGTTGGTGTTGAGCGGGATACCTCGCGTTCTCGTGTGCTTTATCGCAAAGCTATTTCCCTGGGCTCCATAGACGCGCATGTGCCTCTTGGTGAGCTGCTGGAGAATGGGGATGGCGGCGAGGCGGACCTTGCTGCTGCAATTCGGCATTACCGTGTTGCGGCTGGGGAGGGACATTTGCTGGGCAACCATTATCTTGGCACGCTTTATGAAGATGGGGTCGGGGTCAAACGAGATCTTGAACTGGCTTTCTTTCATTATGAGCGGGCCGCGCGGCGCGGGTTGGCGCGATCGCAGTTTGCACTGGGGCGGTTTTATCTGCTTGGGCAGGGAACGGAACCAAACCTGGAAAAGGCGATCCGGCTTTACAAAGCGGCGGCCAAACAGGGCAATGCACAGGCTTTGAATGATCTGGGTGTGCTTTATGAGAACGGGCGCGGTGTCCCACAGTCCTATGAGTTGGCGCTGGAGTTTTATACGGCGTCCTCAGCCCGCTTTCCGTTTGCTTTGACCAATGCCGGACTGCTTTACCTGAACGGACGCGGTGTGCGGCAGGATGTGGACCTGGCGAAAAAGCTGTTTCAGCAGGCCTCCGAAAGAGGAGAGCCTGTGGGAGACGTGTTGCTAGGCAAAGTCTATTTGCAGGGCTTCAATGAAGAGCCGAACCCAGGTGAGGCGGCGCGGATGTTTCTGCTTGCCGCGTCCAAAGGCGTGCCGGAAGCGTTTTATCTGCTTGGATACTGTCATGAAAGCGGGCGGTGTCTGGGCCGCAATCTTGTGAAGGCTCGGGACTTTTACAAGATGGCTGCTGATCAAGGATATCGTGAAGCCGAGAGGGCACTGCGCCAGCTTGAATGGCGCTTGAGAACCCAGAGCAACAATTAGAGCATGTTGCGCTCATATGCATTCACGCACCAAGCTCTAACTCTTTAATTTTGCGCGTATTCTTATCCGAAAACCGGAACCACTTTTCGGGAACACGCTCTAGATGCAATAAGAGCCGGTGTTGAGCCGGCTCTTTCAGGCATTTGTGCAAGCCTGCTATTTGCTTGGTGTACTCTGGTTGGCCTTGTCCAGCGGCACGGGGCGCACGATGTTGAACCAGAAATCAAAGCTGTCCAGCATTGCCAGCAGATCGGTGAGCTTGGAGGCTTCTCCATCCACTGTGATCATGCCGGATTTGATGGCCTCATCAAAGGTTTCTATGCCCAGCATGATGTTGTCGAGTGTGCTTCTGTCCAGTGTCACCGTGACGTCTGCATTCTCCAGCTGGTATCCTTCAATATGGCTGAGCGCTGCGTTCTGCAGTTCCATTGCATATTTCTGGTCTGTATCCGGGAAAATCCAGTTCAGCTTGATTTGCTGATCGCCCGCCTTTGTGTTGTTCAAACGCATGGCCGCGTAATCAAAGAGCAGATCCACATCCATAGAGCGGATGATATCCGGGCTGGCCGTATCAACGGCAGGCAGTTCCTGAATGCCGGACCGAAGTTCTTTAGCGCCGGAGAGGTAGAAGTTGCGCCATGGACCGGATTCTGCCTGATAGCCGAGCTGTTCTAACGCGTCTGCCTGTAATTGTGCGGCATCTTCATTGTCTGGCTCTGCAAAGACCAAATGGTTGAGCACTTCTGCTACCCAGCGGTAATCACCCTTGTCAAAGGACTCCTGCGCTTTTTGGAGCAATATCACCGAGCCGCCCATGAACTCGACGTATTTGGGGCCAGACAGGCGTTCTGGATACTCATGCAGTGTGGCAGGGTTGCCGTTGAACCAGCCCAGATACCGCACGTAAGTGGATTTTACGTTGTGGTTGAATGAGCCGTAGTATCCGCGGGTGCTCCAGTCGTTTTGCAATGTTTCCGGCACTTCCAACATCTCGGCAATCTCAGTCATGCGGAAGCCATGGTTGGCCAGTCGCAATGGCTGATCGTTGATGTAGCGGTACAGATCGCGCTGGTTGCGCAGGTGTTTCACGATGGTGTCATTGCCAGACAGATGCCAGTGGTGCGGAGCGAAGAGGACTTCAACGTCCTTACCGTACTTGTAGATGGCCTCGTTGATGTACTTGGACCAACCCAGTGGATCTCTGAGTTTCGCGCCACGCAATGAGTATGTGTTGTGCATTGTGTGGGTGGCATCTTCTGCAGTGCAGAGAGCTTTGAACTCCTGAATGTAGAAGAAGAACTCTGAGGGAGCCTCTGAGTCCTGAGCCATCCAGAAATCGAAGGTGAGGCCATCGATCTTATGGGTTTCGCCGTTGTCCCTGATGATATCGGTTGGCGGAATGAGCGTGACCGTGCCGCTTGATGTGGTTGGGCCGAGGCCTGCGCCGACCTGTCCTTCCGGAGAGTGCGGTAGCAGGTTGCCATACATGTAAGAGGCACGTCTGCTCATGGCGTTGCCGGCCATTACGTTTTCTGAGACGGCATGTTCCATGAAGCCTTCGGGGGCATAGATTTTGACTTTGCCGCTGGCGACATCGGCTTCATCCACCACGCCGCGGACACCTCCGAAGTGGTCTACATGGCTGTGGGTGTAGATGATGGCTTTGACCGGCTTCTTGCCGCGCTGGGCGTAGTAAAGCTCCAGAGCGTAGCGAGCGGTTTCCTCGGAGATCAGCGGATCTACGATGATGATGCCTTCGTCGCCCTCAATGAAGGTGATGTTGGAGAGGTCTGCCGCGCGCACCTGGAAAATGCGTTCTGACACCTGGAAGAAGCCGCTCAGCAAAATGAGCTGGGACTGACGCCAGAGGCTTGGGTTGACGGTCTCCGGGGCAATGGAGCCCTGCATGATGAAGTCAAACTTGGAGAGATCGTAGACGATATCGCCCTTGGCGTTTTTGACCACGCCGCCGTCTGGCAGTGGAGCGAGATAACCTGCCTGCGCATCCTTGAAGTCTTGCTCATCGGAGAAATGCAGTTGCTTCAGGATGTTTTCATAAAGATCTCCGGTGAAGCGTGTCGCCGGTTTAGTGATGGTCTCTGCGGTGGTCGCGGTGAGCGAGAGAGACCATGCGATGCTTATGGTGGCAGTTGCGCACAAGATTTGGCGGGCAAGGGATTTCTTGTTTTTTTTGAGCGTCATTCCCGACCTCCAGAGTAGAGTTGCCCTTCTCCTTATAGGCGTGCGGTTAAGGCCTCAGCTCAACCGCTGTTTGAAATGAGGTTTTTGGTTGCTGAAGGCCTAATGAAGCGCTGCAACCACGGGTTAATGCGTTGAGGATATGTGTTTGTTGAAGCGCACCATGAGGCGTTCTGAAGGATCCACTCGGACAAAGCCGTATTGGCTGTACAGGTCGTGAGCATCGGGGGTTGCAAGGCCGATACTTTGAACCTCTTTGACGTCTGGATGTGAAAGAACTTCCTCTAGCAGGTGTTTGGATAGTCCTTTGCCACGATGTTCTTCAAAAACGAATAAGTCACACAGATAGGCAAACGTGAGTTTATCCGTGATCACGCGAGCAAAGGCGACCTGTTCTCCACTGGGTAAGTAAGCGCCAAAACAGATGGAATTGCTCAGAACGGTATCGAGTGCTTGTGGTGGTAATCCTTCCAAACGACCGGACACCTCAGAAAGGAACTGGTAGACACGTTCCTTTTCAATTTTCGAGATATCGGTGCTGAACGTGATCATTGGTTCGCCTCTGCTTCAGTGTGAACACACCTCGCTTGATTGAGGGAAGGTGCTTTCTTGCGCAGTTTATTTCTTGGCGGTTAAGTGATCTCTTAAACATGCAAGGCGCTGGGTTTGTTGGTTAGCGCCTTGCGAATATCATATGAACAAATTGTAGGAGGAGTGTGTTGTGGTCCGCCCTCCTAAGCTTTCTGATAGGCCGTCTTGTTGTGCCGTTCCATCATGCGGTCGGGGGCTCCAAGTGGGGTGAAGCCGAATTGTTTGTAGAGGTCGTGCGCATCTGCTGTTGCCAATAGGACGCGTCGGAGGCCTTGCAGTTCGGGATGGGCGTCGATTGCTTTCATGAGCTGTTTGGAGAGGCCTTTGCCCCGATGAGCGGGCGTTACAAAGACATCGCCCAGATAAGCAAAGGTGGCTTTGTCTGTGATGACGCGGGCGAACGCAACTTGCTCTCCATTTGGCAGATACAGCCCGAAGCACAGGGAGTTTTCTATTGATCTGTCAAAGACATCCCGTGGCAAACCTTTGCTCCAATAAGAAACTTCTGAGAGGAACTGATAGATCTTGTCGCGCTGAAGTTTGTCTTTGTCGGTTGAGATTTCGATTTCCAGAGTTTGGGTCATTTTGAGCTGCTTAGGTCTGTCGTTTAGGAGGTTTGGAGGCTGGTTTCAGGCTTTGGAGCCCGGACGACCAGCAAAATTGCGGCGGAGAGCAGAGTGAGCAGAGCGGAAAACTGGATGGTGTTTCCGAATGTGGTGATGCTTGCCACTGTGCCGGTCATCATGTTGCCAACCAAGGCGCCAGCAAAAATGGCGTTTGTGTAGGATGCGGTGGCGATCCCCGGTCGATGCGGTGCGTATGCCTGGATAAATGTGAGGCCAAGTCCGACGTTGATACCGTAGTACAGACCTTCCAGTGCGCAGAGCAGGTAGATTTGTGAGGGCTCTGTTACCCGTACGATCAGAAGGAAGAAGAGTGTTCCAAGCAGAGCGGAGAACAGCATCGCGTTCTTCTGGCCCAGCTTTTGAGCAGGTTTAACGACAACAAAGATGACTAAGACTTCGACGAAGCATTTGACTGAGAAGGCAAGGCCCGGTGTTGCTGTCGGGAAGCCCATCTCCTCAATGAAGAAGACGGGACCTGCGGATACAAAGATGACGTTGGCCGAGGTGAGCGCAAATATGGGCAGGCAGGCGAGGATGAGGGCGAACGGAACGGGCTCAATCCTGCCATTCTCGCTGGTCTTTATTGGATGATGGGTGGTGAAGCTTTTGGGAACGATCCAAATGCCCATCGCCAGCCAGCAGATGCTGATGACGCCGGCTGTCGGGAAAATGGAGCTAACGCCGAACATGCCGTAGAGCGTGAAGGCCAGCGGTGTGCCGACCATCCAGCCTAACGACATGGCAATGCGCAGGTGTGAGTTGAACTTGGCAGGTTCCCTATTGGTTTGCTCTGCGAACAGGCGTCCAAAAGAGAACATGGTGGAGAGCACGCCACCTGAGACACCCATGAGCGGCACGCCCATCAGAAGCATCCAGTAGGCCGGTACTGTTGATTGAAGGCCCATGTTGAGCATGTAAAGCGTGGAGCAGAATATCAAGATAGGCTTCAGCCGTGCGCCAGCATCAATGCGCGCACCGAAATAGCGGTTTGAAAACAAAGTGATGGCGGTTGAGCCGACGATGTAGACCGCGAGTTTCCATGCTGGCTCGCCAAGCTCTGTGACAACATAAGAGCTGTAGAGCGGGATGAGGCAGGCAATCGCCAGAGAGCCAATGAGCATGTAGACGTGAATCAGTATTGGGAAACGATCCAGCATTGCCAGAGCCGCAGGAATAGAGCGCATGGGGAATCCAAAGGTGGTGGGGAAAGACTTATGGAGTCTCGCGGGAATGTACGTATTGATACATCTCCTTGAATGAAATGCAAGCAGGAGATGTTGTCGCGCTTTTATGCGCGCTGATCCAGCCAGCGCAAATGCTCAGGATGTTTGTGCGAGCTGCTGGTGTTGGGGGGGCTTGATGACCAACAGGATCAAGGTGGCCAGAGCTGCAAGGACGACGCTGCTCAGGATTGTGTTTTGGAAAGTGGTGTAGGATGCGACAAGCCCAGTGAGGACATTGCCTGCCAGACCGCCAACGAAGATGGCATTGACGAAGTAAGAGGTCGCGATGCCGGGCTTGTGGCGGGCATAGTTCTGAATGAACGTGATGCCCACACTGGCACAGATGCCATAGTACATGCCCTCAATGATGCAGAGCATGAGCACTTGCTCAACGGAATTCGCGCTTGTGATTGTTGCAAAGAAGAGCATGGCACCCAGACCGGAGAGCAACATCATATTCCGTTCGCCAATCCGCTGTGTCGGCTTGATTGCAAAATAGATGATGATGACTTCAAAGAGGCTTTTGGTTGCAAAAGCCCAGCCGGGGACGGAGACCGAGAGGCCCATCTCCTTGATGAAGTAAACGGGGCCTGCTGAGAAGAACACGCTGTTTGCAGCAGACAAGGCGAACACGGGAACGCATGCGATCAGCAACATCACGGGAACTGTATCTGCAGTGCTGCTTTCCTGAGCGTGCTTCTTGATGTGAGTTTTCAGCGTTGCGGGGATGAACAGCAGGCAAAGGGTGAGCCAAATGAAGGCTGAAATGGCTGCTGCAAGATGGATTTCCTGAAACCCATAGGTGCCATAAAGCAGGAAGGCGGCAGGTGGACCAAAGACCCACCCAAGCGACAGGCAAATGCGCATGTGAAGGTTGAAGGTGCCCGGATCGCGTCCGGTCTGCTCTGCAATCAACCGGCCCGTGGAATACATGGTGGACAGAGCACCAGCACTGATGCCGATCAACGGAATGCCGAAAATGATGAGAGACAGGTAGGAGGGAGCCGTCAATTGGATGAGAGCATGAACAGTGAAAGCGCAAATGTTGATGAGAAGCAATGGCTTGACGCGGTTGCCACCATCAATGAGACCACCAAAAATACGGTTGGTGGCAAGAGATACGACTGAAAAACCGCCGATGACGAGCGCAAGATTAAACGCTGGTTCCTGCAATTCCTCGATGATGTAGGTGCTCAATAATGGGATTACGAAGGCAATCGAAAATGCGCCGAAAAACATCACTGCGAAGAATAAAATTGGGAACTTATCAAGTCTTTGTAATGGACTGCTAATAGGATTCAAGAAAAACTCCACGCCCTAACCTTGCAAAAGATGGTTTCGGGCCAATCGCTCTAATACTACGTAAATTACCTGATGAGGGTGTCGTGTAAAGTGAGCAATTTTAAGCACAGAAAAACACAGTGAAGGCCCGGGTTTTTCTGGATGTCATGCATCTCTAAGCCTTTGGGAGATTATTGATTATTGTTGATCGGATAAAGGTGAGCTGGATTTATTCTGTTTGAGCAGCGCTGCTTTGCTTCTCGAATATTGACGGTTGGTTTTTTTGAATTGGCTGGGATATTTTTGGAGTGGTTGGTGGGAGGTCTGCATGCTCTTTGCCTTTATTCTTGCTCTTACGGGCATTTTATTCGGTGGCCTTATCGCCATCTTGTCAGTCTATGCGCTGATTAAAGAAAAGCGATTTGTTGACAATGAAGGGCGTGTTGTTGAGCTTGAACTTCCATTTTTTGGCAAGCTGAAAACAAACGCGGCGCCGATTGCTGTGACGTTCATTGGTGGAGGATTGATTGCCTTTTGCCTGCAGCAATTTGGCAATTCTCCCAACCTGACTGAGCTGGTTGCTACGGTCAGAATTGAACAACCGCATTCCGTCAACATGGTTGCGCTGGCCGTTGTTAGCGATGAATGGGATTCCGTGGAGAGCTGGGGGAGCGAGGAGGAGCTTGAGATCAAGTTGACCGTTCCCAGCAACTGGAAGTCTTACAATGGGTATCTGGTCCCGCTGGGTGATCCGGATGTTGCTCCCCGATTTTTTAATGCAGGCGAGAAGTTTACACCGACCGTTGTTTTGAGAAAAAACCGCTAAGGAGGAGCGTAGATGATGATCCGGCATTTCGCTCGTTTTGTGATGTTTTGCGCCTTGGTTTTGGCCAGTGTGTCAGCGTTCTCAATGGGGGGATGCGAGGGGAGTGATGCCGGAACGGGTGCACCAGCAGCCTCCGTGTGCGGGCAGGCGGTTGATGATCAAAATGAGCCCATTGCAAATGTACCATTGCTGCTGAAAAGCAAGGATAGCGATAAGGCCATTACTGTGTTCACGGATGATCAGGGTTTTTTCAGAGCCTATAATCTTGATAGCGGAGAATATTCAATTGAGCTGCCAGAGGGTTTAGCAAAAGAGTTTTCTGTCGCTCCCTCTGATGAAGCTTTGCCTGCCAGCAGTGTTGCAAGCAGACGAGACAAGAAAACCATAGAGATTAAAGAAAAGAGCTTCTTTCAGAACATGCTCAGTTTGCAGCCTGAGGCCGTTGATGCCGGAAAAATTCAGCTTGAGGTTGAACCGAGCCTGCAGAGATAAAACTGGATGATTAGGTCTTCAGTGCATTGATCTTTATAAAAACAATCAGAGCAGCAGTTGAGGTTAAATTCAACTGCCGCTCTGATTTTGTTTTATGCGTATCCTGCGATGAGGATCAGATTAGTTCTTCGCTTTGTCGACCAGCTGGCCAGCGGAGATCCAAGGCATCATTTCGCGCAGCTTTGCGCCAACTTCTTCAATTGGGTGCTCGTCGTTCAGGCGGCGTGTTGCTTTGAACTTAGCGCCACCAGCCTTGTATTCCTGGATCCACTCAGAGGTGAAGGTGCCGTTCTGGATTTCTTCCAGTACGCGCTTCATTTCTGCTTTGGTCTCGGAGGTCACGATGCGCGGACCAGTCTGGTACTCACCCCACTCAGCAGTGTTGGAGATGGAGTAGTTCATGTTCGCGATGCCACCTTCGTAGATCAGGTCTACGATGAGCTTCACTTCATGCAGACACTCGAAGTATGCCATTTCTGGTGCGTAACCAGCTTCGGTCAGGGTTTCAAAGCCAGCGCGGATCAGTTCAACCAGACCACCGCAGAGAACTGCCTGCTCACCGAACAGATCGGTCTCACACTCTTCGCGGAAGGAGGTTTCGATGATGCCGGAACGGCCGCCACCAACACCAGATGCGTATGCCAGACCGAGGTCTTTTGCGTTGCCTGTTGCGTCCTGGTGAACAGCGATCAGGCAAGGTACACCGCCGCCTTTCTGGTATTCGCCGCGAACGGTGTGGCCTGGGCCTTTTGGTGCAACCATGAGAACGTCGATGGTGGACTTAGGCTCGATCAGGCCGAAGTGAACGTTCAGGCCGTGTGCGAAAGCGATTGCTGCGCCGTCACGGATGTTGCCTGCGATATCTTCTTTCCAGATGTCTGCCTGCAGCTCATCAGGAGTTGCCATCATCATCAGGTCTGCGTCTTTTGCAGCTTCTGCAACAGTCTTACAAGTGAAGCCGTCTGCTTCAGCTTTCAGGCGTGTTGTGGAACCTTCGCGCAGAGCGATGGTGATGCCTGCAACGCCGCTGTCTTTGAGGTTCATTGCATGTGCACGGCCCTGAGAACCGTAGCCAATGATGGTGATGTTCTTGCCCTTGAGCAGGTTCAAATCGCAATCGCGGTCATAATATACGCGCATGGTACTACCCTTTGTTTCGCCCGTGCCTTTCCCAAAGCACGTATGGTCTAGTTTTTGGTTTGCGTTTCCCTGAAAATCTGTTTCCACTTTCCAGAGAGGCGCTTTAATTCTGTGCTCCGTAGAGCTGTATGAACTGTTTGACTGCTGTTTGGGCAGCCAGTTCCAAGTCTTTTGCCGATGCCTGTGCGGTGCCGCCCAAAAGCATGCGGATGTGCTGATCGCGAACGACCAGCCCGTAAAGTGTGCTGTAGGCTTCCTGCGGGTCTTCGCAGTGCAGGTAGCCAAGTGTGCATCCTTTTTCCAGCAATGCTGTGGTCTGTCTGCCAATGCGGGCGCGGCCACTCTTTTCGAGGATGGCGCCAAGGCCGGTTTCAGATTTGCTGGCTTGCCCGATGGCAAGTCTGTTCAGGGCCAGAGAAACGTCGCCGGAGATGGTTTCCAGCAGGTTTCTGGCAAATTCTTCTAATGCGGCGCGCAGGCCGTCTTCGCTCATGTTTGCGGCTGGATCAGCACCCGGAATAACCTTGGAGGCCTGACGGGTCACGATTGCAGCCAGCAATCCATCGCGATCTCCAAACCACTTGTAGAGGCTCTCTTTTGAGCACCCCGCAGCGCGAGCGATGGCGGCTGTTGTCAGCGCTTTTTCGCCGCCTTCCACCAGCAGCTCCAGCGCTTTGTCCAGTACCGCACGCTGGCGGTCTGTAAAGTCTGGTTGTTCTGGCTCAGTGGACATATGCGGTTCTAATTCCAGCGGTTTGGCTTGTTTGTTTTTCTGTACCGTACGGTACGGTTCGGTTATGCCGTAGAATCGAAATGGATGCAACAGGAAAGTGAGGGAAAATACAGCGTGGGCGCAATAAAATTAGGTGTCTTAAGGTGAGTTTGATTTGATCCTTTCTCATTCACGCAAAAAAATGCCCCGAAGGTCTGTGCTCCTCCGGGGCATTACTGATCTGAACCAAAGTCAGTTCAGTTGGGGGCTCTTAAATTATGCATGTGCCGTATTTGAGCTGGCAGATGCATCGTTGTTCTGATCCATGCCACGATCCACTTTCCATGGGCGATACATTTCCAGTGCGATCATGACGACGACGAGGGCAGCTGCGGTGATGATTCCGAGCATCCAGAAGGGCAGGGATGGGAAAAGATCCGCGTAGGTGATCTTGCCAAGGCTGCCCATGTCCAGCACGCCGTCGATGAGGGATTTGTTGTAGCCGTAAAACGCTGCGCCCATGATGCCGCCGATGACAGTGAGCCATGCGTCTTTGTAGCCGCGGCCAATCTGGGCGAAGACTGTGCCCGGGCACGCGCCAGCAATGGCGATGCCAGCGCCGAGGATGGTGCCGCCGACGATGATGTTGCCAACAACAAAGCTTTTCGGGTGCAGCTCAGCAAGGCCGAGTGCGGTTAGGCCAGAGAGAACGACCAGACCAGTTGCTGTTGCTGCAAGGAACATTTTAAGCATGGTGTAGTCTTTGAAGAGGAACTGACCGATGAGAACGCCGGGTTCCATGACGCGAGACTTCTCCAGCGCGACACCGAAGATGATGCCCATGGTGAGGCCGAGGATAACAAGCCAGAAAATTTCCATATGACCTCTCCTTAGGATGCGCGTTTGTAAAGAAGATTGGCAGTGACGATGCCACCTGCGAACATGGCCGCAACAGCGACGCTGGAGCCGACGCTGAGCTGTGCAAGGCCGGAGATGCCGTGGCCTGATGTGCAGCCGCCTGCGATGCGGGCGCCAACCAGCAGAACGAAGCCACCGATGAAGCCTTGCAGGAGACGAACAACCGGGGCTGAACTTGCACCGATGGTCTTCCAGCTGGCAGAGGAGAAGCTGGCTTTACGGCCACTTGCTTTGTAGGAGATCAGAGCGCCCAGGGCGATTCCGATCACCAATGCGCTTTGCCAGAAGTATTTGTCCTTGGACATGTACTTGGCGAAGTACTTGATCTCCGTGATGCTGGAATCAAACAGCGAGAAGATGAAGCCGGTGCCGGTGACGAAAGAGGATGATGCCCCCAGCGCAGTATCAACCAGCAGAAATGCCGGGATTTGCAGGAGCCCAATAATCATGCCCGCCAGGTAGGGGGACCAAACGTTTTGCCTGAGAAGATCCAATTGATTGCCCTCCGATCTCTCCTTAATTTAGTAAATTAATATATGCTAATAAACTAATATACAAGAGGGATTTGTAAGGGAAGCGTGATTTAGATGAGCTGAATGAATTTGTTCTTCCAGCAAGATCATCCAGATATAACGCAATAGTTTCATCAGCGTTGGTTAGGTTATCTGTTGTTTGCTGGATGAACATCTATCTGCATTTCAAATATATGAAATATGGAATTCATAGTCCCACTATTGGTTATTGTGAGACCAGCGTTTTCCTTCAGGATGTAGTTGCTTTGCATTCGGGAGGGATGATGTCTTTATTTGAGTATAAAGGGAATGACGCGCAACAGCTCATGTCTGATGCTTTGGACTTGATGCTTTATAGTTATCACGGGCTGGATGATGCGCTTGGGAGTGCGTATCAAGCCAATGGATTTTCACTGGGAACACTGGTCGGAACGCTTTGGGGAACTGAAGATCAGGCCGGATTGTTGAGCGGGGAGAGTGAACAAGCGGCACGTGACAGGATTGAGGAGAAGGGATGGACGGTCCTTTCTGCTGCTGATCTTGGCTATGATGGTGCAATCGTTGATCACAACGGGACGTTTCAGGGAGAGACGTTCAAGTTCAAAGATGCTCAGGCAGACGTGCTGGCCAAGTATGATGATCAAGGCAACATCACGCAGGTTGCGCTGGCGTTTCGTGGAACGACGGGGACATTGGACAACATTGTTACCGACACGATTGGGGATGTGATCGACTATCTTGAGTTCTTCAAGGATGAACCGCATTACGTGGAAGAGGCGTTCGGCGGGCTGCTTGCTGCGCTGAAGGATTTTATGGTTGGGCATAGTCTGAATGGTAGTGATCTGGTTGTGACAGGCCATTCGCTGGGTGGCGGTGCTGTTGCCAACATGGCAGAGCGCAGCAATGACTGGTTGGATGGCTTCTTTGTGGATGCCAACTACATGGCGTTTGCCAGCCATTATACGCCGGAGGATGGCGCTGCTGTTCTGGACAGCGGAGCTGAGCTTTTCAGCTTTGATCTGGAAAACGATCCGGTGCCCTCGACGATCTCCTCTGATGGTCTGGATTTGACTGGTAACGATACGGACTACGGCTACGACACCAGCAATATCGTCATTTTCAATGATTGGTATGATACGCCGCTGTTTTGGGATGGGGGCGGTTTGCTCAACCTGCCGAGCTGGTCGGCGCATCTGCCTTTCAACTACAGCACGGCATTCAATGCCATCAACGCCTCCGCGTTCTATAGCGAGATGAACCGGGACAGTGTGGTGATTATCTCCGGGCTTTCTGATCAGAAGCGTGATGATACGTGGGTTGAGGATATTCCAATTCTGCTGGACCCAACTGGTCACCATGGACAGGATGCCTACATCCTCGGATCAACCTCCAATGACCTGCTGCGCGGGAATGATGGTGATGATGCGTTGGAAGGGTTTGCGGGTGATGATCATCTGCGCGGGGAAGATGGCAATGACCGGCTGCTTGGTGGTTCCGGTGATGACATTCTGGAAGGTGGAGATGGTAACGATGTTCTGCGGGATGGTGCGGGCCGTGACTTCCTTGTTGGGGGAGATGGTGCCGACACGTTTTGCTTTGCGGATGATGGTGTGAAGGATGTGATTGATGACTTCGACGTTGGCGAGGACACCATTGATCTTTCCGCAGCTGGTGTGAGCTCTTTTTCAGAGCTGGATATCGATGAGACTGTGCTGGGAGGATGGATCACCATATCCTACGGCAATGATGTGCTGGAGGTGGATACGGGGTGGTTGTTCACTCATAGCCTGAGCGCTGAAGACTTTGTCTTTGCGTAGCAGTTGATTGGCTTCTCTCGCTGAAGAAGGTGAGGGGAGCCTAACTTACGTTTTCTATGGCGCGTGTTTGTGCCCGATAGGCGCGTTCGTTCTTCAGCAACTGAGGGGCATTGAGAGTGCTGATCGGGACGGATTTGTCCTTTGGGATATCCTCTGTCACCTGTAACGAGAGATAGCGGAGGCAACATACACGCAGGAAGCTGGTGAAGTTGCCCAGGTCATGTCCTGCTTCGATGGATTCATTGTGCAGACGTGTCAGAAGCTGGCCAACGGACATGTCGTCACGCTTAGCGATCTCTTCAAGGATGGTCCAGAAGTAAGTTTCCAACCGCACGCTGGTGACCATACGGTCAATGCGAAGGGAGCGTGTTGTACTCTCCCACAGGTCAGTATCTGCTTTGATGAAAAGCTCACACATGGTCCCCTCCGCAATTGTCTAGTGCTGCTTCTTAAGCATAAGCAGGCTGGTTCAGCAGAGCAAGGAACTGCTTGAGCCATGCTGGATGAGCAGGCCATGCTGGTGCTGTCACAAGGTTGCCATCAGTGACTGCCTCAGCCACGTCGATGTCAGCGAATTTGCCGCCGGACATGGTGACCTCTGGTGCGCAGGCCGGATAGGCAGAGCAGGTTCTGCCCTCTAACACGCCAGTAGCAGAGAGAAGCTGAGCACCGTGGCAGATGGCTGCGACCGGTTTGTTCTCTTTGAAGAAGTGACGCACCATGTCCAGAACGGCTGGGTTCAGGCGCAGATATTCTGGTGCACGGCCACCGGGAATGACGAGTGCGTCATAATCTGCTGGGTTGATGGCGTCAAAGCTGGCGTTGAGTGTGAAATTGTGACCGCGTTTTTCGGTGTAGGTCTGGTCACCTTCAAAGTCATGGATGGATGTTGCGACGGTATCGCCTGCCTTTTTATCCGGACAAACGGCGTGAACATCATGACCAACGGCGCCTAAGGTTTGAAACGGCACCATGGTTTCGTAATCCTCGGTGAAGTCACCGGTGATCATAAGCACTTTTTTGGCAGACATGTTTCCCTCCCAGATGTGACTGCGAGGGAAACCTAGCAAGAGAAGAGGCTGAGCGGGTAATAGCGTATTACTACATAGCCCAGCCTTATCTCGAATGCTTAGTCGACTTCGTTGGTTGAGAGGGAAATCCAACGTTTCAGCTGTGGCAGATCAGAGCCTGCTGCTGTGCGGTCGTTTTCCTGCAATGTTGTGGTGCCGAACTGGAAGAATGCGCCAAAACGGAACTCATGAATGACCGGTTCGTCGGATTCATCACCTTTGATCTGGAAGTCATGGCCGCTGTAGGAAGCACTGAGACCAACTGGCAGAGCGGTGAAGCTTTGTTTGAACTCCGCACCCCAGCTGAAGATGTTCACTTCACCATCGCGCGCATCACCCGGGTTTGGACGATTGTAGCGATCACCACTGACGTAAGACAGAGAGCCGGTCAACTTGGTGTTTGGTGTGAAGTAGTAGCTTGCGCCACCACGGGCAAACAGGCCGTTGTCGATGGTCTCGTTCTGGTCGTCATCACCATCAAGGAAGCCAGCCTGACTGAACAGGGTGATGTCCTGAAGGTAATACTGGCCTTCAACGCCGATGAACTGGAAGGTTTTGGTGGAGGTGTCGTCTCCGCCGTCAACGGTTACACCCCCGCCGCCAAAGACACCGAACAGGCCTTGCTGTGGGTCTTTGTAAGCGAAGTGGACTGCTCCCAGACCGTCGCGGAGGGTGTTGTCACCGTCCTTGGTGTCGAACTGGTAGTATTCGAGATCTCCATCTACCTGCAGGCTGAACTGCTGGAAGAGTGGCAGAGCGTAAGATCCATAGAAGCCAAGGGTGTTTGGTTCCTGATCTTTCGTGTCGATCTGATCAGCCTCAAAGAAAGAGCGACCAACGTTGACGCCGACAAAACCGCCTGCGTTAAGCTCTCGTGGAGCTTCTGTTTGGTGGTTGGCTTCTTGTGCACTTAGGGGATGTGCAGCAAGAGCCATGGGGATAGCCAGGAGGTATAAAGAGCGCATGTTTCTATTATTCTTGATGGGGTGTCCTTAGGGAATGTCCAACCTAGCAGAAATCCGTATACTTACAATTTTCTGGCAATAAACTATTAGTTATCTCTACGAGTGTTGCTGATCTGCACGGTGGGTATGGGGGCACTTATTTTCATTATTTCATAGGCTTGATGTGGTTTTTGTCGATAATTCGTGTCGAGGCGGCTGTGTACCAATTACACTGCTTAGGTAGTCTTGAGGATTTACTTGCAACTTATGCGGATGCGAGATTTAGTTTAAAGGTCGCCAAATTCTTCCATGTTTTGCAATCAGCGTTGACTTTAAGGTGCTTTGTACATCTTGGAGTGGATCAGGCATGACGACATTTTGGGAACAGCAAGCCGCCTCAAAGGAAGGGTTGGCCAAGCAAATCGCGCAGTTGAGGCAGCGGGGCGTACATTCGGTTATCACGCAGGTGCCAGATATGAACGGGCTTTTGCGGTGCCGGCTTCAGCCTCTGGATGGGTTGGAGAAGGGGTGTTCCACCAACTCCTCGCTCTATCTTATTCCTCACGGAGACGGGCAGCCTGCTGGTGAGCAGATCTACGAGTCTCCGCACGTCTGGTATCACACCGGCTTTGGCAATTTGCACAGTCTGGCGGATGGCAACACGCTGTTTCAGCTGGGGTGGCGATCTGAGGTCTCGGAGGTTATGCTGAATTGTTATGAGCGGGATGGTGCGCGCTTTTCATTGGACTTGCGGCGTCCATTGGAGATGCTGGAAGAAAAGCTTGCCGAGCTGAAACTCACCATGAAGATTGGAATGGAGTTTGAGCTAGGGATCTTTCATTTTGACCGGGCATTGGTTGAAGCGGGGCACCACCACAAGCTCAAGCCGTTTGGTCATTCCTTGCAATATGACTCAGTCAACCGTGATCCGGACTACATGGACCTGATGGAAGCGTTTCGTGCGCGTATGGACTCGCTTGGCATTGGGGTTTCCTCAATGGAGAGTGAGATTGGTTGGGGCATGTATGAGATTGCCTTGTCGCCGACTTCACCACTGCAGGCTGCTGACAATGCAGTACGAGCACGTCATCACCTGAAAGAGCTGTGCCGGGAGCATGATCTGATTGCGACCTTCATGGCGCGTTATCAGCCAATGGGGCAGGATTCTGCGTGCGGAACCCACGTGCACATCAGCCTCTATGACGAGATGGGGCACAATGTATTTTATGATCGGGAGGCGGTGCTGAGTGAGCGGGGGAGGTTCTTTGTGGCCGGACTTCTGGCGCAGATGCAGTCGTCTCATCTGGCGTTTCGGCCAACGATCAATTCTTACCGCCGGCTTTCCCGATTTACTGGTTGTCCTGAAGAAGTGTGTTGGGGAGATGAGCACCGCGTGAGTGCGGTGCGCGTGATTTCCAGTCCTGACCCGCAAGCGGTCCGCTTGGAGCATCGGTGTCCGGGGGCTGACACCCATCCGTATATCATCGTGCCTTTGATTGCTGCCGCTGGGCTGCAAGGTCTTCGCAAGGGGGAGGAGCCACCGGCAATGCTGATTGGTGATCCGGGCAAGGACGAAACTTTGGAGAAGTTGCCGCGATCCTTGGAAGCGTCATTGGAGCTCTTCCAGGAGAGTGAATTTGCGAAGGAGGCATTGGGGTCGTCGCTGGCAGATCAGTATGCGCGTAGCCGAGAGAATGAGCTGAAGGCGTTCAAAGCATGGATTGAGAAAGACATCACCAGCTTTGAGTTTCTGCGGTATTTTGAAGGGGTTTGAACTCAGCCGGGAAACACAAAAGAGCCTGCTGTAACGGATCACAGCAGGCTCTTCTTTGAAACGGGATAATTCTTAGAGTTCTGTCGGCTCACCAAGGGCGTGGCGGAAACGGCGAACGCTTTGGGTGAAACCATGTTCCAGAGCGTCGGCAGTGAAGCCGTGGCCGATGGAGACCTCTGAGATATATGGCACGCGCTCAATCAGAGCTGGCAGGTTCTCAACGGTGAGATCGTGGCCTGCATTGACCAGAAGGCCTGCTGCTCTTGCCGCTTCAGCGGTGGCAACGACTTTCTCCAGCTCGACCTTCTCGGCTTCCTTGTCAGAATGACAGGCCCCATAAGGGCCGGTGTAGATCTCGATACGCTCAGCGCCTGCTTCAGCTGCAAGAGCTGGCTGGCTTGGTTCTGGATCCACGAAGAGTGATGTGCGCACACCCCAGGACTTCGCAGTACTGATGGCTTCTTTCAGGAGATCCATGTTCTCTGAAAAGTCCCAGCCATGGTCAGAGGTCTGCTGGGATGGGTCGTCCGGTACAAACAGAACCTGCGTCGGACGGGTTTGTTCCACCAACTCCATGAAGCGCTCATCTGGATAACCTTCGAGGCACAGCTCTTTGCCATGCAGCTCTTCGCGCAGCATTTTGGAGATGTCTTCAACATCTGTGCGGCGAATATGGCGCTCATCCGGGCGTGGGTGCACGGTGATGCCTTTGGCGCCTGCATTGAGGGCAAGTGCTGCCAGATGCGTCACGCTTGGCCACGGAACGTCGCGGCGATTTCGCAGAACTGCTACAGCGTTTACGTTGACAGATAAGCGGCTAGGCGTCTTCATGGGGCATACCCTTTATTGAGTTAAAGCATGTCGCAATTACGCGCCGTGCTCTAATTTTCTTGTTCTTCGCGTATCCTTATCCGATAACCGATTCCCACATTCTGGGGGACACGCTCTAGATCACCAAAATAAAACGGCGTCTTCGCAGACTTGCAAAAGACGCCGCTCAATATCAATAGGACAAAATTGTCCCCTAACTGTTAAATTTCATCCTGCAAGTCTTTAAGACCTTGGGACCCACGTGAAAGTGCGGCAACGCCCGTACGTGAAACCTCAACAAGACCCAGTGGTGTCAGGATTTCGATGAACTGATCGATTTTATTGGTGCGGCCTGTGATCTCGAAAACGAAGTGATCAATGGTTGCATCAATGACAGTTGCCCTGAAAGCTTCTGACAGCCGCAAGGCCTCCAGACGTTTTTCTCCTTCACCACGCACCTTGATCAGTGCCAGCTCTCGCTCAAGCGGCTTTTCCTGATTGGAGTTGCGTGCTGCAACGGTCAGATCCCGGACGATATGCACCGGTACGAGACGATCCAGCTGGTGACGGATCTGCTCGATGATCTGAGGAGTACCTGTGGTCACAATCGTGATACGGGAAACGTGCTTCTCGTGCTCCGTTTCAGAAACACTGAGACTGTCAATGTTGTAGCCACGGCCAGAGTACAGGCCAATCACGCGGGCAAGAACACCCGGTTCATTGTCTACAATGATAGATAGGGTATGTGTTTCGAGGACATCGCTGGTTTCGGCTAGGAAATAGGCCGATAGAGCGTCTGTTTTCTGTGCGTTCATAATGGTTCTCCCAGCTTACCTATACCAATGACTTGCCAGCGGTGTCGATGGCGTTTGCAACGGCTTCATCAGTTGCTTCATCTGGCAACAACATTTCGTTGTGGGCTTTGCCTGATGGGATCATTGGGAAGCAGTTGGTCAGCTGAGCGACGCAGCAATCAAACAGAACCGGGCCAGGTGTTTCAATCATTTCCTGAATGGCGTCATCCAGTTCACCTGGTTTGGTGACACGAATGCCTTTGCCGCCGTAAGCTTCTGCCAGTTTTACGAAGTCAGGCAGGCTGTCCGTGTAGGAGTGGGAGAGACGGTTGCCATGCAGCAGCTGCTGCCACTGGCGAACCATACCCATGTAGGAGTTGTTCAGGATGAACGTTTTAGGCGCCAGACCATGCTGAACGGCTGTCGACATTTCCTGAATGTTCATCAGGATGGAAGCATCGCCTGCAACGTTGATGCACAGCCCGTCTGGATGAGCAACCTGTGCGCCAATAGCTGCTGGCAGGCCATACCCCATTGTGCCGAAGCCACCTGAAGTCAGCCAGTGGTTTGGAGATTCAAAGCCAAGGTACTGCGCCGCCCACATCTGGTGCTGTCCAACCTCGGTGGAGATGTAAACATCCTTGCGGCCTTTGATGGCTGCGTTCAGACGCTGCAATGCGTACTGAGGCATGATGACATCATCGCTGTGGCGGTAAGACAAGCAATCGCGTGCGCGCCACTTGGCGATCTGTGTCTGCCATTCCTTCAGCTCTGGCTGAGAGCGGAAGCTGGAGGCGCGCCAGATGCGAACCATGTCTTCCAGAACGTGAGCCACATCGCCAACAATCGGCAGGTCAACATGAACGATCTTGTTGATGGAGGATGGATCGATGTCCACGTGGATCTTGGTAGAGTTCGGTGAGAAGGCGTCCAGACGGCCCGTGATGCGGTCATCAAAGCGTGCACCGATACAGATCATCAGATCACAATCGTGCATAGCCATGTTGGCTTCATAGGTGCCGTGCATGCCCAGCATACCGAGCCACTGTTCGCCAGAAGCCGGATACGCGCCCAGACCCATCAGGGTGGATGTAATCGGGAAGCCTGTCTGGTCCACCAGTTCACGCAGCAGCTGGCTTGCAGCTGCGCCGGAGTTGATGACGCCGCCGCCTGTATAGAACACAGGGCGTTTGGCTTTCGACATCAGCTCAACAGCTGCGCGAATGGCAGTCATGTCGCCTTTCAGCTGCGGGCGATAGCTTTTGTGGTTGCTCGGGTTTGCCTGCGGGCCTTCATAGGTGCCGGTGGCAAACTGCACATCCTTTGGAATATCGACAACAACAGGGCCTGGACGACCAGATTGTGCAACATAAAATGCTTCATGGAGAATACGAGGCAGATCATCAACGTCCTTCACCAGCCAGTTGTGCTTGGTGCACGGGCGGGTGATGCCAACGGTGTCACATTCCTGGAACGCATCAGACCCAACAAGGTTGGTTGGGACCTGACCGGTGATGCAGACCATAGGGATAGAGTCGAGCATGGCGTCTGTCAGGGCAGTCACCATGTTGGTTGCGCCCGGACCAGAGGTCACCAGAGCAATGCCGGCTTTTCCGGTAGAGCGTGCATAGCCTTCAGCAGCATGGCCTGCGCCTTGCTCGTGACGGACAAGGATGTGCTGGATCGCATCCTGCTGGATCAGCTCATCATAAATGGGTAGAACTGCACCACCAGGGTATCCAAATACATGTTCCACCCCGTTGTCCTTCAGCGCCTGGAGAACCATTTCAGCGCCTGTCATCTCCCGTTGCATCATCAAGTCCTTGTTGCCTGTATCTGCTCGTTTTGCCTGATTGAAGGATGTGCAATCAATCCGACTGTTTGTTTTGCAGGGGTGCTCTTTTAAACATCACTGCGAATTAGCCATAAAAAAAGGAGCCGTTTGGCTCCTTGTGCGCGTCTAACCGTTCCGAGTGAGCTAGCTCACTCCGGCGACGCGCGTCCCACCACGATAAGAAGAATTGAAGTTTGCATTCTGGTATTGGGAGCCTCAGGGCTCCACTCTCCCTTAACATAATTCCAACCGTGTAAGAGATTACCGCGCTTCACCATTGAATCGCTCAGGTAAACTCTGAAATTCGGGGTGAGATTAGGCTTAGATACGTAAAAGCGTCAAGTGGCTTCTTCTTAATGTTGCGCCGCAAAGACCTCTCGTTTCCTTGAGTTATCTGCAATAGTCAGCGTGCTTTGCAGAAGTTGCGTGGCGGAAAGTCCTGCTCGCTCTGTTTGTATTGGCTTTTCCAGGCGCAATTGTTGCACTTGAGCGAACCCGCAGAAATACGGGATTTTGCAGTGCGATGCTGGCGGGGCTACTTTAGCTGCAGTGCACGCCTCTGACTGCTAAGGAGAGCTGGGGTGGCCCGTAGTTGGTTGTTTGCTGAAAAACTTTGCGTTGGACTAATTGATAAGAGGGCAGTCTTGTGAAATTTGCGGTGTTTTTTCGCGTTTCGCACTTCTGAATTGTGTTTGTGCTGCGAAAATTCGTAGATTTGCATAGGTTAGTCTGGGATAAGTTTACTTTACACAAGACATTTTTGAAAAGTTGCACCTTGGGCCTTGCGCTCTTGCTAAAGGCTTTATATACACCCGCCATCGCTTCGGCGGGAAACGTTTTGGGTGTATAGCTCAGTTGGTAGAGCAGCTGACTCTTAATCAGCCGGTCTAGGGTTCGAATCCCTATGCACCCACCAACAAACGTCTCGTATTTAGTGAGCCCGTAGCTCAGCTGGTAGAGCAACTGACTTTTAATCAGTAGGTCCACGGTTCGAACCCGTGCGGGCTCACCATTTTCTTTCAGAAAATCGGTGACTGTTTTACAAAGGCATTTATGCCTTGGTGGTGTTTGTGTGTGCTTTGCTTCAAAGTGATCGCACCCCTTTTTGCATTCCTTGCATTCCTTGCATTCTGGTTTTCGAACTCTCTCCCAAATATATCGTTTGTTCCGCTCTTTCTTTGAAAGGTTTCGTGATGGACTTTGTCATTACTGGCGCGTCTGGTGCTGGGAAATCTACTTTGCTGGCTTATCTCAAGTCTTTTGGGTATGCGTGCCGGGAGGAGGTTGGGCGGCAGTTGGTGCGGGAGCAGCGTGCGGTTGGTGGTTGTGCTCTGCCTGACAAGGACTGCGTTGCTTTTCGGGATTTGTTGTTTGAGCGTTCTATTGCGGCGTTTGATCGGGGAGGGGGGCGGTCAGGTGAGACTGTGTTCCATGATCGCAGTTTTCTGGAAGCGATTGCGTATAGTGCAATTATTGGGGCTTCTGTTCCTGAGAGCATGGTGCGTGCTGCGCAACTGAGACGGTTGGCGTCGCCTGTGTTTGTGTGTGCGCCGTGGAGAGAGATCTTTGAACATGATGCGGAGCGAACGCATGGCTTTGACTTTGCACGCCAGGATTATGCCGCGAATGTTTCGGTCTATCGTGCTTATGGATATGAGTTGGTTGACGTGCCGCAAGTGTGCGTTGAAGAGCGTGCGCGGTTTGTGATTGAGCACCTGGAAAAACAATCTCTCCTTTAATTTGTAGAATCGCTTATGTCACAAAACGTCGGGCGGGCTGTCTATTAAGGGCAGGGTGGATGGTGCTCTATGAGATTGGGCTTATGTATTTTTCGGGTTGTATCAATCTCAATTATACATCTTATAGGTTGTTAACAGGTCGTCGTCGTGTTTCTGGTTGTGTTGTAATTCTGCAAGGTTGATTACTCGAAGGTCGTTAAGTGACTGGAACCTCTTAAAATTTCTAATCTGGTTCACGTTGTATTACCAAGGGTTGTAGGCGTGAATTTATACAACCCATAAAATTGCGTTGGTTTTCCGTAAACAAGAATATCCGTAGCTTCATCTCTATCGAAGCGGACGAATTCTCTAGAAATAAAGTTGATATCTGTTCTCCATGCCAGTGTTGGTGTGTGTTTCGTGATGTCTCTTTGTGGTGTTCAGGGATTTAGTCTGTAATACATTGAGGTGTGGCGGATGTATTACAAGAATACACGACTAGAACATCTTGATGGGCGTCAGGATTTGACGCCTGTTTGGGAATACTGGAACGAGCATAGAAAAAAGATATTCGGAAGAGCGTTTCATCTTACGGGTGGTGACATGGATGCGGCTGAAGAGTTGATGTCAGCAACGATCATTAAGGTTGCATCGCACTTTGAACAGCGTCCCTTGAATATGAGGGAGCCAATCGCCTTTTTTATGTATGCGCTCAAAAACGAGTTCATCAGCCAGTACCGGAAGAAGCGTTATGAATATCAGTTTCGTGATGGCGATAAGGATGTTTATGACGAACATCTGGCCAATACAGAGATTGAAAGCGCACCGCAGGAAGTGTTGCTGGCACAGAAGGAAGAGCTGATGCTGATCAGCAAGACGCTTGACCGGCTTCCTCTTATCTATCAGCAGATTTTTTCCATGAAGTTTGCCGAGGATCGCAGTTACAGCGAGATTTCGGAGGAGCTGAATATTTCTCAGGCTTTGGCCCGCAAGCGGGTGCAGTTTTTGCGTGAGAAGCTGAGAGATGCCCGCTCCAAGAAGCGTAAGCGGCTCAATTGAGCAGATTGAATGTTCACAGGAGGGTTGGGAGTGCGTCTCTCCGAATAGTTAACGAATTTAGACTGCGAGGGCGAAAGCATGGCGGAAGATACTGTAAATGCTCAGGTGACGGATGCCGTTACTCAGACAAATGTGAAGGTGGTGGGTGAAGCGCCTTCTCAGGCAATTGCCAATCTGTATCAGGTGGTAAGCAATGCGACGGGACTGTCGGTTCAAAATGCGACCCATGCGCAGCAATCCATGAACCAGATATCGACGGCTGTGGTGTCCAAGGGCGTTCAGCTGATTATGGAAATAGGCCCGACCTCTGGAGCGGAGTCTAAACCTTCAGGTGGCTAATTTGAGGGAATTTGATGGTGAGGGAGAGAGGTGAGAGTTCAGCTTCTCAAGAGTATGAGAATGCGATTACGCGTCGGCGGCGCCTGATCTCTCTACTCCACGGACCTTTGAGCGATAATAGTTCGCGTTCCTCAACTCAGTCCGGTGCTGAGGCATCCAGAACACAGGGTGCTCAGCGATCTTCTCCAGCGGTCAAAATGTCCTCACAGGCGGCAACGGAAACCGTCAACACAGCAAGTGAGAGCAACAGTCAATCCGGAGCGCAACAAACCATGGTGATGGATAGTGAAAAGGGATCTGCTGGCGGTGCAGACTTTGAGGATACTACCGGTTCTGACGGGACGGGTGGGCAGTCGCAGGGCACATCCACGGATACCGGGAAGGAGCAGTCCTCCGGGCCATCCTATCCACCATTGCCAACCTCTGCGCCTTCAACTTCTGCTTTAAACGAACAGATTACTCAGGCCGTGCAGTTTACCAATTTTCAAAATTACCAAGGATTGGAGTCGATGATCTCCATTCCTGATGATGTGATGACCAAGCAGTCCAGCGGGCATGCGTCGCAGAATGCAGAGACCTACATGAACGGTGTCATGCAAATCTCTATGGCTGCACAGGCGATTGTGGCCGCGAAGATCGCACAGGATCCGGCGCTGGCAGCGACACCTGCGCTGACGGAGCTGAATGTCATGGTGACCAATGCCATCTCAGCGTTTCAGGATGTGAGTGAGTGATCTGCCGGAAGCGGGTCAGCTGATGGATCTGTTTCAGGAAATTACGCTGTTGTTTCAATAGGATTACATTTTGCTTGCGACTTTTCTTCGGGCTCTGACGCGATAGGCAGATCCCCGGTCAGCTCTAAAGGTGAGATATGGAACGGGACGTTACATACATTCGAGAGGAATTGGAGGAGGTGATCCTCAATCAGTTGCGGCGCTGGGAAGGGGTTATCGAGCAGGAAGAGACGCTTACGCTGTCGCGGTCTGGTGTTGAAACGCTGCCAGGGCTTTTGTGTCACCTGAGTCTGGCGCGGGATGCGCTGGTGAAGGCGGAAGGGATGCTGGTGTGTGAAGATGGCATTACTGCAGCGGATGTGGTTCTCGGGTTTCGCGATGAGCGATTGCAGGAAGAGGCCGACCGATATGAGGACCGCGAGGATGAGGATCGGTTGATCCAAGATGGGGTGGAAGAGGAGCTTCTTGCGCGGTTTACCTCCACTGGTGACATTGAGTTTGACGCGCGGGGAGAGGACCGCAGTTCCGAGCGGAATTCAGATCACAACTGGTAAGACTGGACTTGAGGAGTGAGGCGATGAGTACAGCCGCGAACGGAACGTCAGGGGCCGCAGATGCTGGTCCTCAAAAGGTCACGGTGACACCGGGCCCGGAATTCAATTCTGCGCTGGATGATGCTGTCGTGCAGCTGACCAAGGTGAAGCAGAATGTGGATCAGGCCGCCAGTGAATTTGCACAGCTGAGGCAGGGCATTCCAAACTACAATGAGGTGGTTGCTGAAATCCGTCAGCAGCAGGCGCAGATCAATCGGGCTTGTGATGATGCGACATCCTCTGCGCAGACGATCGTGTCTGAGGTGGAGCAGGCGGCTGCCAAGCTGTGCACCTCCATTGATGAAGAGATTACGACGATTAAGAGCGTGATTGGTACGGGGGATGAGGAGGAGGAGCCGCAATCACCACCAGCACCGCCGCCCGCGCAGCCGCAGCCGCAAATGGTGCCTGGGCAAAGTGGGCCGCAAGCTGGTCCCGGCATGGCGCAGTTTCCGGGCTCTGGCCTGCCCGGTCAGGGCGGGGTGCCCAATCAGGAAGCTATGGCGGTACAGGCTGCTGAAGCCATGCGGGATTTTCTGAAGAAGGAAATTAAGTCGGAGCTTTCAAGGCAGATTGCACCGCTCAATGAGAAGCTCTCCGAGCTTTTGATTAGTTATCTGCAACAGAGAACTCGCGATAGATGAGTGATGTGTGAACCAATTCTTACGAAGGGCACTGGCTCTTAGGAAAGAGTTCACAAATAGAGAGGAGCGGCGTCAATAGTCTGTAAATGGCAATAATAACAAGCATATTGGAGAAAAAATGCCAAAGACTATTGAGGAACAATGTGGCGCAACAAAACCCTCCGATGGCGGAACTGTTGATGCTGACGTGATTGCAATTCTTGGGGTGGCTCCTGCGTTCGCGCTGGCGCTGACCTTCCTGACAGCGGCGCAATCGACAGGGGTGCTTTTTGAGAATTCCGTCTCGAATGCACAGCGCCAGAACATCATTGCGCAGACCGCTTTGAATCAGGGAATTTTGCATACTTATTCTGTTGGTTCCATGGCTGCTGCAAACAGCATTTCACATATGGACCCGAAGGAAGCCGAGCAGGTGAACGAGAGTTTGCTCGGAACATTGTGTCGGTACTTTTCGCGTTAAGTCGCGGTGTTTGGTCGGTCTGCAACGGCCATTGAGTTTTCTAAATAATTGAGAGTTTGCCTCTGGTCAGTGCAGTGCTTGCGCTTGATCAGAGGTGAAGCAGGGCTGCGTTTTTACCGAACTGCTCATGAGTTCGGTTGATCAGGTGGGAGTGATTTATGGCGGATCTACCGGGGATTGGCCCCGTAATACCAGAGGGCGGCATGGTGACGGATGCTGTCACGCAATCCAATGTAACGGTGCTTGGGCAAGCGCCTGCAATTGCGATGGGAAACCTCTATGCATCTCTTGCACATTCAACGGGCATTTTGTTGCAGAACTCAGTCGCATCCGCGTCTCAATCTACCACTCTTGCACAGGCGACGACCAACATGGGCGTCATGCAAATCTATTCCGCGAATACAACGGCCGGGGCATCGGCCACAGAAAAAGTTGCTCAGGCTGGGACAGCTGACCAACTCAGCACGCTGCTGACTACCTTGCGTAGTTTCAACCCATAACCGGAACTTTCGAGCTTCGCTTTCTGGTGCAAAGGCCAGAGCGATGAGAATGGTTCTGATGCATCCTTTAAGTTGTAGTAGCGCGTACTCCTTTGGAGCCAGTTCAAGGAAATGCAGAACCGGATTTTGACCAGAACTGTATGAAAGAGGACTATTAGAATGCCAACAACTGTTAGCCCTATGATCACTGACGCGGTTACCCAGTCCAACGTAAAGGTCGTGGGTGAAGCCCCTGCGATGGCAATGGGCAGTGTCTTTCAGACAATGGCTCATTCCACCGGAATTCTCTTTGAGAACTATGTTTCTGCCGCTCAGCAGCAGAACATTCTTTCTCAGGCAGCAGCTAACCAGGGAGTTATGCAGATTTACTCCATGGATACGATGGCTGGTGCTGGTGCTACCGAAAAAGTTGCTCAGAGCGGCACACCAGACCAGTTGAACACGCTGCTGACAATCATGCGCGTTTTCAACCCAACCTAACGGGTTTAGGCGTCGCCCTCCGGCGGCGTTGGTTCAACTTGCAGTTAATGGTGTCCGGTTGGTTTTCAGGTGGGCATGCCCCTGGTGGTTCTCTGTGAAATCACCGGACACGACTTTTCTAATTCATGGCAGTTCATATTCTGCTGAGCTGCTTTTGTTTCTGTCTCCCGCGTATCGGTATTCGAAAGGCGGTTTCGTCTCTTCGAAAGATATGCTGCATTTTTAAGGATGACGACTATGCCGGATACGGTAAATCCAATGATTACTGATGCCGTCACACAAACCAATGTGAAGGTTGTTGGTGAAGCACCCGCCATGGCTATGGGTTCGCTTTTCCAGACGATGGCGCACTCAACCGGTATTCTCTTTGAGAATAACGTTGCTGCTTCTCAGCAGCAGAACATTCTGGCTCAGGCTGCAACCAACCAGGGCGTTATGCAGATCTACTCCATGGATACTATGGCAGCTGCTGGTGCTACGGAAAAGGTTGCTCAGTCTGGAACGCCGGATCAGCTTCAGACGCTTCTTACCATTATGGAAACCTTCCGTCCGGGCCGGTAAATGAACCTGTGACGACCTCTCGTGCGAGTTACATTTCAACCTTCCCTGCTTCGGCAGGGGAGGTTTGCAGTTTTGGTATGGTCTCTTTTGCTGACAGACCCGATGGAAATGGGTATAGGTACTGCTACGAATAAGCCCACAAAGGCAAAGAATGACACATACGCTAACCCCCATTTTGGTCTGTGCGCTCTACAAGTTTGTTGAGTTTGCGGACTTTGAAGACATGCGCGAACCTCTGCTTGACTACTGCAAAAGCCGTGGTATTCGCGGCAGTCTTCTTATTGCTCGTGAGGGCATTAACGGCACTATTGCTGGTGAAGAACCGCAGATGCGGGACGTGATTGCCTACTTGCGCAAAGACCCGCGTTTTCATGATATCACCGTCAAGGAAAGCTGGGCGAAGCAAGTTCCATTCAAGCGCATGAAGGTGCGTTTGAAGCAAGCGATCGTGAATATGGGCGTGAACCATATCGATCCGAATGATCTTGTCGGCACCTATGTGAAGCCAGAGGACTGGAATGCGCTGATCTCTGACCCGGATACGGTCGTGATTGATACGCGCAATGACTATGAGTTTGCTCTTGGCACGTTTGAAGGTGCGTTGGACCCTGACACGGAGACCTTTAATGAGTTTCCTGAGTGGGTCAAACGCAATGACAATGCTCTGCGTGCCAAGAAGAAGGTTGCCATGTTCTGCACCGGCGGTATCCGCTGTGAGCGGGCTACCGGCTTGATGCTGGAGCAGGGTTATGATGAGGTTTACCACCTTGAGGGCGGTATTCTGAATTATCTGGAAAATGTGCCAGAGGACGAGAGCCTCTGGAAAGGCGAGTGCTTTGTGTTTGATGACCGCGTGTCTGTTGACCACAAGCTTGATGCTGGCTGGGGGAAGAACCTGCCGGAGAAAACCAAGAAGGTTCTCGCGCCCTACCAGATTGACGACAAGCCTTCTGAGGCTGGTGAAAGCTGAAGCAGAGTTGATTGAGGGGCGGTTTGACTGCCCCTTATTTTTGCTTGGATCCGGAAAATCTTATCCCCGTTTGCTCAGGCTAGCTTATTGTTGATCTCATGTTCACGTAAACGGGCAGCTGGCGGAGCGACCGTCAGTGCAGCGTGAGCTGGGCGGGGCTACCGGGAGACATAACGCATCCTCCGGCGGGTCCGTTGAAACACCCCTTGAAAGTCTTTAGTGCAGGGACCAAGCGGAAGCTGGTCACCCGATGGGCGTCTACACTGGCAGGCGTTTAGCTATCACCGACACTCACATTTGCCTCTGGCTGATGTGCTTGTTGCTGATGGTGCCTGCTCCCAATGCCTTTCGGTGGAGACCTTGTTTCATACAAAAACGCCCGGGCGAGGCGAGCAGCCAATGCCGAAGAAACTAACTTACTCATCATGCGCAGGCATCGCCTGCTCGCCTTGCTCACCCCGTACCTGGGGCCCAAACGACAACACCGCCGGACATGAGCCAGCGGTGCTAAATCTGTTTGTTTTTCAGGATGCAGGGCAGAGCTTAGCCAAAGCGGCAGGCTGGCAGACCTTTGTGCTCCACATCCATTGCGAAGAGACCGCCTGATTTCGGGAACTCTTTGAGAAGCTCCTCATCTCCATGTGGGCGCAGGCTTGCCACGACCAGTGTGCCCAGGTTTGGACCTGCAAAGCACGGGATTGTCGGGCGTGGGACCGGCATGGCGATGGATTGCAGCAGCTGTCCATCCGGATCAAAGCAGTTGACGTTGCCCGCAGAGACGCCTGCGGACCAGTAGTTGCCATCGGTGTCTGTTGTTGCGCCGTCGGGTCTGCCCACTGTGTTGTCCAGCTGCAGGAATTTGCGCTGGTTGGTGACTGCGCCGAAGTCGCGGTCGAAATCATAGGCGAAGACTTCACCGGAGCCGGTGTCAGAGTGGTACATGGTCTTGTTGTCCGGAGACCATGCCAAGCCGTTGGAGGTTCTGATTTCCGTGGCGATCTGCGTGACGTTGCCGTCTGGCGTGACGCGATAGAGGCTGGCGATAGGTGTTCTTGGACTGATGTCATCCATGGTACCCACCCAGAATGCGCCGTCAGGTCCGACCTTACCGTCGTTCAGACGGGTGCGTGGATTATCCGGCTCAATCTTTGCGATGACCTCGTACATTTTGGTTCCTGTATCGAACAGGATGATTTCGTCTTTCATCGCCACGATGAGGCGACCGTCTTTACAAAGGCCGAAGGAGCCAACGACTTTCGGGAAGCCCCATGTGGTGACTTCTTTGCTATCCCAATGCATTGCGTGGATCTGTTTTCCGAGGATGTCACAGAAGAACAGGTGTTTTGTCAGCTCATCCCAGAGGAGACCTTCGGCCAGCTCGTAGCGACCATCCAGCAAGCAAGTGATAATTGGGGTCAAAGTCGTGCTCCATACTCATGCAGCCCGGGAGAGCTGCAGCAATATACAATTGAGCGTTGTTATAGAGAGGTTTGGCAGAAGCGTCGAGTATGCCTGTGAGAAAACCGCAAGGTTTTCGAGGTGAATTAGCTCTCTGAAATTGGCAGAGCGCTGCCTTGTTTGGTGGAGCGGATCGCGAAGGAGGAACGCATGCGCACAACGCCGGGAAGGCGGGTGAGGTGGTCACGGTGGATGCGCTCAAAATCAACCGGATCATCTGCCATCACTCGCAGGATGTAATCCGCATCGCCGCCCATGAGGTGGCACTCCATAATTTCGGTGGAGCGATCAACGGCTTTCTCGAATGTTGAAAGGGCTTCCTCTGACTGAGACCCGAGCGAGATCTCGACAAAGACACTCATACGCTTGCCTAGCTTTTTCGGATTGAGCAGTGCGACGTACTTCTCGATGACGCCTTCACCCTCCAGCGTCCGGACACGACGCAAGCAGGCAGAGGCGGACAGACCCACATGATCTGCAAGATCAGAATTGGAGATACGGCCATTGTCCTGCAGCGCACGGAGGATCTTTTTATCAAGCTTGTCGAGTTTCATAGCTTTGCCGTTTTCGCAGATTATTGTGTCTGAACGATGTTTATTCGTAGATGTTTGCTAAAATGTATCGTGTCGTGCGCACATTGCAAGCATCTGCAGCTGAGATTTCCATAAGCTATGTAGAAACACAAAGCCGAAGCTGATTGGGAGATTGTGATGCTTGTTGGTGTTCCTAAGGAAATAAAAAATCACGAATATCGCGTTGGTCTGACACCAGACAGCGTGCGTGAAGTTGTTGCTCATGGCCACGACGTGGTTGTTGAAACCAATGCCGGTGTTGGCATTGGCGCGAGCGATGCTGACTATATTGCAGCTGGCGCATCCATCCTGCCGACTGCTGCAGACGTCTTCGCGAAAGCAGAAATGATTGTGAAGGTGAAAGAACCTCAGGCTGTTGAGCGCAAGATGCTCCGTCCTGACCACCTGCTGTTCACCTACCTGCACCTGGCTCCGGACCCAGAGCAGACTGCTGACCTTGTCGCCTCCGGCGCGGTTTGCATCGCTTATGAAACCGTAACGGATGAGAAAGGTCGCCTTCCTCTGCTGGCGCCAATGTCTCAGGTTGCTGGTCGTCTTTCCATTCAGGCTGGTGCAACTGCACTGCAGAAAGCCAATGGCGGCGCTGGCGTTCTGCTCGGCGGCGTACCGGGTGTTGCTCCTGCGAAAACCGTTGTGATTGGCGGCGGTGTTGTTGGCGCTCACGCAATTGAAATGGCAATCGGCCTTGGCTCCGATGTTACCGTTCTGGACAGAAACGTTGATGTTCTCGACGCCCTTTCTGCTCGCTTCGGTTCCCGTTTGAAGACAGTGTTCTCCAACCGTGCCGCGCTTGAGAAAGAAGTTCTGGCTGCTGATCTGGTTGTTGGTGCTGTTCTGGTGGCTGGTGCAGCTGCACCGAAACTGGTGACCAAAGAGCACATCAAGGCGATGAAGCCGGGTTCTGTTGTGGTTGACGTTGCTATCGACCAGGGTGGTTGTTTTGAAACCTCCCGTGCAACAACTCACCAGGATCCAACCTATATCGTGGATGAAGTGGTTCACTACTGCGTGGCAAACATGCCGGGCGCTGTGGCTCGCACCTCCACTTATGCGCTGAACAACGCGACCTTGCCTTACGTTCTGGCGCTGGCTGACAAAGGATATGCAGCTGCTCTTCGCGACATCCCAGGCTTCTTGCCGGGTCTGAACGTTTATAAAGGTCAGGTCACTGTTGCTGAAGTTGCTGAAAACCTGGGCTATACTTACGTAGCTCCAGAAGCTGCTCTGGTTCAGGAAACTGAAGCAGCCTGAAAGTCTAAGCGGACTTAGAGATTAGAAGCGGGAGCCACTGGCTCCCGTTTTGCGTTGGTAAAGGTTCTGTTTACCCTGTCACCGGTTTGCTGCGGCGTTAATGAGTTTGCAGGTGCGGTTTCGATATACTGGTCAAAATTTACTAGTATTTTTCGGGTTAGGCGGCGTCATGTATCATGATTTGGAATTGGTTCTTCAGCATGATTTGATTGTTGAATGGAAAGAGCACTACAAAGAGGTGTTCGGCAAGCACACGCTCCTGCTGAATAACCGCCTGCATGAGCTGCCTGTGTTTCTGCCAGAAAACCTAGCGCGGTTGATTGAGACCACTCCCTCTGAGCACTATGATTTTGTTCGTCCCGGTGCGATTGGCACCAAGAAGTCCCAGTGGCTACAGGGCAGCATTGAAGGTGCCAAAGGCGAGGATGTGCTTCGTGCTGTAGAAGAAGGGCGTTTCTGGCTTTCTCTTCGTGCACTTCAGGACTGGGATGAAGGTTTCAAGCAGGTTACTGCGAAGATATTTGATGAGCTAGAGGTGAAGGTTCCAGGCTTTGAGACCTTCAAGCACAAGACCGGGATGTTGATTTCTTCCCCCGGTGCCCAAGTGTACTATCATGTAGATGTACCCGGACAATCCTTATGGCAGGTGAAGGGCCATAAGGACGTTTATATTTATGAGAATACCGCGCCGTTTCTTTCTGATGAGCAGTTGGAAGGTATCTTCCTTGGGACGACCGAAGAAGAGATCCGCTTTGAGCCCTGGTATGATGAGTTCGCTACAAAGGTGACGCTGAGCCCGGGTGAGATGGCGCACTGGCCGCTCAACAACCCACATCGGGTTGAGAACCATGATGAGGTGAACATCTCGGTGACCACTGAGCACTTCACCACTGAGATCAGGGATTTTTATGCGATCATCTATGCCAATGGTTTGCTACGTAGAGCAGGTATCTCTGGCAACCGGCATAGCGTTGGTACGATGAAATACGCCAAGATGGCTTTGGCGGCTGCACATAAGATCATCTACAAGAAGATAGTGCAGCAAAGTTCGGGTGCCAAAAGCCCGCGCAGCTTTAAGCTGGACATGGCAGCGCCGGAGTTTATGGCTGATCTGTAGAGACGATTGTTGTCAGCAGCGGTAGTAGTATGGGCGGCCATAGGTGTCGTAGCCGACACAGCGGCGCGGAGTGGTGGCTGCACCAATCAACCCGCCTGCAACGGCACCGATACCAGCACCGGCAAAGGCGGCGCCAACATCTCCGGTTGCTGCTCCAATCGCAGCGCCGGTGGCTGCACCAAGACCACCGCCAACGAGGACGCGGTCTGTTCGGTTATACTCACTGCAAGCACCGAGTGTGAGCAGGGTGGCTGTTATGATTAATGCTTTTCTCACGATCCTACCCATCGTCTGATTGTTTGAAACCCACGGTAGTACCTGATCTGTTGCAGATGAGTGAATGCAGCTTACGAGATGGCAAGGTGGTTAAATTGAAGCTGTTTGCCTTTTGAGAGTTGTAGGTATGTAACGCAAAAAGGCCCCGCGGTTGCAGGGCCTTTGGAATGGTGTAACCAAATCTTTTTGCGAAGCTTATGGGCACTTCACGCGGTATGGGCGGCCATACTGATCGTAGGCTGTGCAGTTCTTCGGAGTTGTCACATTACCGATGATACCGCCAGCGACACCACCGATAGCTGCGCCTGCCAGAGCATCTCCGACGCCGCCGCCTGTCGCAGCACCGATGGCTGCACCAGTTGCAGCACCAAGGCCACCGCCGACGAGGGTACGGTCTGTGCTTGAGGATGTGTTACAGCCAGCGAGGGCAAGCAATGCAACACTTACACCAGCAAGAGCAATTTTTTTCATTTTTTCCAGTCTCCTTTTGCTGCCAATCCCAATTTGACCGGACCCCGATACCTCCTGGCAGCTCTAACTTTGTGAGGTCGAGCTAACAAAAAGAACATGGTTAAAGTTTGTTAAAAATTAGAGGCTCCTCGCCTTCTTTAGATATTTTAACAAGCCTTGGGTCGAACTGTCTTTGTTTGCTGCGGATTGGCTGCCTTCAACCATTGGCAACAGCTGTGTCGCGAGTTCTTTTCCAAGTTCAACACCCCACTGGTCGTAGGAGTTGATGTTCCAAATCGCTCCTTCAACAAAGACGCGATGTTCATAAGACGCGATCAGCCTACCCAGCGTGAATGGATCGAGACGATCATAGAGGAGGGTGGTTGAAGGCCGGTTACCCGGGAAGACCTTTTGTGGAGCTAGTTTGGCAATCTCTTCTTCAGATTTTCCATCTTTACGAAACTTGTCTTCAACCTCTTCCAGAGAACGGCCACGGAGCAGGGCTTCACTCTGGGCAAGGCAGTTTGCCAGAAGGAGATTGTGATGGGTTTGCAGGTCTTCTTCGTGGCTGTTGGCAGCAACCAGAAACTCACAAGGAATGATGCTCGTGCCCTGATGGATGAGCTGGTAGAACGCATGCTGGCCATTGGTGCCAGGCTCACCCCAGACGATTGGGCCGGTCTGGGTTTCAACCGCTGTGCCATCTTTGGTGACGCTCTTGCCGTTGGATTCCATATCCAGCTGCTGCAGATAGGCAGGGAAGCGGGCGAGGCGCTGATCATATGGCAGAACTGCGCGGGTGTCGTAACCCAACACGTTGCGATGCCAGACACCGACGAGGCCCATCAGGAACGGGATGTTGTCTTCAATCGGGGTGGCGCGGAAGTGATTGTCCATTGCATGGGCGCCGCCGAGGAAATCGGAGAATGCATCCGGACCAATAGCGATCATGAGCGGGAGGCCGATTGCAGACCAGATGGAGTAACGTCCGCCGACCCAGTCCCAGAAGCCAAAGACACGCTCTTGCGAGATGCCAAAGGCCGCGACCTTTTCCAGTGCGGTGGAGACAGCTGCAAAGTGTGCTCCGACAGCTTCTTCGCCGTTGTGTTTGGCAATCCAACGGCGGGCTGTCGCCGCGTTGGTCATGGTCTCAATAGTGGTGAAGGTCTTGCTGGCGATGATGAAGAGGGTCTTCGCCGGATTCAGGTTTTCCAAAGTGTCGGCAATGTGTGCGCCGTCTACGTTGGAGACGTAATGCAGGTTCGGACCATCATGATATGGGGCCAGAGCCAGAGTTGTCATCACCGGACCAAGATCAGAGCCACCAATGCCGATGTTGACCACGTCTGTGATCTTCTCGCCGGAATGGCCTGTGATTTCGCCAGAGCGGATGCCTTCTGCGAAGTCGCCCATGTTGACGAGAACTTCGTTGATGTCAGGCATGACGTCTTTGCCGTCCACCAATACCGGGTTCTCGGACTGGTTGCGCAGGGCGGTGTGCAGCACAGCGCGGTCTTCAGTGGTGTTGATGTGCTCACCTGCGAACATGGCATCGCGTTTTGCTTCAACATTGGCAGCGCGTGCGAGTTCGAGCAGGAGCTCCAGGGTTTCTTCAGTCAGCTTGTTCTTGGAGAAATCGTAGAGCAGGTCGTCAGAAGAGCGGGAAAACTTATCAAAACGAGAAGGATCTGCAGCGAAGAGATCGGTAATCTTAGTGGAATGAATGGCCTGAGCGTGTTCATCAAGGTGTTTAAAGATATCTTTTGGATTAGCTGTCGGCATCAAGGCCTCCATTTATTCTTGTAATAGCTTCTGGCTGGCAGCGAGTGTCGCGCCTTGCCAATTTACCGTAAAGCAGCTTGCTCGTTTTTCGGGACGTGCAAACTGCTCTAAAGTTTTGTTTTTATGCGTCTTCTTACCCGGAAACATGTTCATGCTTTTTAGGAGCATGACAGGTCCTTGATGTAAGGCCCCGGGTAAGAAATTCAATGCAATCAATCGTGATGGTTTGCGATTAAACAGTCAATGCAGCTGCTTCGCGAGCCCGCTTTTCAATGCCTGCCCAGTCTTCAGATTCAATTGCTTTTGCGTCTGCGATCCAGGACCCACCAACGCAAAGGACGTTAGGCAGAGCAAGGAAATCACGTGCGTTGCCAAGGTTGATACCACCAGTTGGGCAGAATTTAGCCGCAGCCAGAGGAGAAGACAAACCTTTCAACATCGGAGTGCCGCCGGCTGGAACAGCTGGGAAGAACTTGAGACGCTCATAGCCTGCTTCCAGCAGCTTCATCACTTCAGACGGAGTGCACGTGCCCGGAAGTAAAGGAGTTTGCTGGAAATCTTCAGCAGCTGCGATCAGATTGTCTGTTGCGCCCGGAGAAACGACGAATGTTGACCCTGCTTTGACGGAGGCTTCGTACTGCTGATGGGTGAGAACGGTACCGGCACCAACCAGAGCGCCTTCGACGTTGTCAGCGACTGCCTTAATGCAGTCCAGAGCGTTTGGAGTGCGCAGTGTGATCTCGATGCCCGGGATGCCGCCATCCACGAGGGCCTGTGCCATTGGAACTGCTTTTTTGGGGTCATCGACAATGAGAACTGCGAGGACCGGGGCGGCGGTCATGATTGCTTCTACTCGCTCGATATTTTGAGCCATTACACTGTCTCCATTGCGCTGATTGTGTCAGCATTCCGTTGGGTTTTGTTTGTCTGTTCCAGATTGAAGAGGCGAGCGCCGGTATCGGCTGAGCTCACGTTTGCTCTGAAACTTGCGAATAATTCTCTTCCGGTTCCACTCTGGTAAGCTTGCAGGTCTGCAGGTGCGGCAGTTCTTTGCGCAAACTCATCTGCAGGAACAAGCAGCTCCAGCGTACCGCTTACTGCATCAAGACGCAGCAAGTCACCGTCCCTTACCTTTGCAATTGGTCCACCATCCATCGCCTCGGGAGTAACATGAATTGCAGCTGGGATCTTGCCACTGGCGCCGGACATCCGGCCATCTGTTACAAGTGCGACTTTATACCCCCGGTTCTGCACAACGCTAAGAGGTGGCGTCAGTTTATGGGCTTCTGGCATGCCGCAGGCTTGCGGGCCGACGTAACGGAGCACAACAATCACATCTTTGTTGAGTTCGCCAGCTTTGAAGGCTGCTTCAACATCTTCTTGCGTATGGAAAACCTGAGCTGGCGCTTCGATGACATGGCGATCAGGTGCGACAGCAGAGGTTTTGATGATCGCGGAGCCGAGGTTGCCTGTGAGGACTTTTAGGCCACCGTCTTTGTTGAACGGAACGGACATCGGCGCAAGGTTGGTTTCATCCAATGCCTTAGTTGGGGCCGGCTTGCGGAGGACGCCGCCCTTGTCATCAAGGAAAACGTTGACGGTGTAACCCTCCAAGCCAGTACCGTTGACTGTTTTTACGTCTTTGTGCAGCAAGCCTGCATCCAGCAGTTCGCGAATGAGGAAACCCATTCCGCCTGCTGCTTCAAAATGGTTTACATCGCTTTTACCGTTTGGATAAACGCGAGCGAGCAGCGGGACGAGCTCGGACAGGTCAGAAATGTCCTGCCATGTGAGCTGAATGCCAGCGGCGGCGGCTATTGCGACGAGGTGCATGGTGTGGTTGGTGGAGCCGCCTGTTGCGTGCAGGCCGACGACACCGTTTACGATTGCGCGTTCGTCGATGATCTCAAAGAGCGGCGTAGGTGTGCTGCGCTGCGCGGTGAGTTCGACAACTTGTGTGACTGCCTCTTCAACCAATGCTTTGCGCAGTGGTGTGAGCGGGTTGATGAAGGAGCTGCCCGGCATGTGCAGGCCCATGATCTCCATCAGCATCTGATTGGAGTTTGCGGTGCCGTAGAAAGTACAGGTGCCAGGTGAGTGATAGGATGCGCTTTCAGAAGCAAGCAGTTCTTCGCGGGTTGCTTTGCCTTCTGCAAACAGCTGGCGAATGCGGGCTTTCTCGTCGTTGGCAATGCCGGAGGTCATTGGGCCAGCAGGTAGGAAAATTGCCGGTAGATGACCGAAGGACAAGGCACCGATGAGCAGGCCCGGGACAATCTTATCGCAAACACCGAGGAACACTGCCGCGTCAAACATGCCATGTGACAGACCAACGGCAACGGACATGGCGATCAGGTCACGGGAGAACAGTGACAGGTCCATCGCTGGCAGACCTTGTGTGACGCCATCACACATAGCTGGTACGCCGCCAGCAACCTGGGCTGTCGCCTGAATTTTGCGGACTGTTTCGCGGATGATTTCCGGGTAGCTCTCGTATGGCTGGTGTGCGGAGAGCATGTCGTTGTAGGCAGTGACGATGCCGAGGTTTGGCTGCTTGTCTGTGGCGAGGTGCTGTTTATCAGCTACCGGACAGGCTGCGAAGCCATGTGCCAGGTTAGTGCAGCCGAGGTTTGTGCGTTGTGGTGCGTTTGTGTGCTGCGCTTTCATGCGACGAAGATAGTCTTGTCTGCTCGTGGCGCTGCGCTCGATTATGCGATCTGTAATCTCTTTGAGGCGAGGGTGAACCATGTCTTGTGCTCTGCCTTTTGTTCTTTGACTTTTCATCAGTCAAACCGAATGACCAGATGCGGGATTGGGAGGAGGAAATCCCTGTTTTTGGTCGTTTTAATCGATTTAAATTCTGAGCCTAATTTTTATTCTGACAACTCTGCCCGTAGGCAATTTTGATTTTTTCGGGGATGGGCGCAAGTGGGAGAAATACTTGCAAGGGAGACCAGGTGCCAGCGGACCGGCACCTGGTGTTTAATCAATATGTTTCATCATGCCATGTACGGCCATCACGCTCGATAAGTGCGATGGAAGCAGATGGACCCCACGTGCCTGAGGTATAAGGCTTTGGAGCTTCTTTAATTTGGGACCATTGTTCAAGGATCGGATCGATCCATGTCCATGCCGCTTCGACTTCGTCACGGCGCATGAACAGGGTCTGGTTGCCACGGATCATATCCATGATGAGGCGCTCATAAGCATCCGGATGACGGGAGCTGAAGGCTTCAGCAAAGGTCATGTCCAGCGGAACTTCACGCAGCCGCATGGAGCCTGGGCCCGGGTCCTTAATCATCACCTGCATTTTCACGCCTTCATCTGGCTGCAGGCGGATGACCAGCTTGTTTGCAGCAATCCGTCCAGCATCTGGCAGGAAGATGGAGTGAGGCAAGTCTTTGAATTGGATGGTGATTTCAGATACACGAGCGGCAAGGCGTTTGCCAGTGCGCAGGTAGAACGGAACGTTGGCCCAACGCCAGTTCTCGATGTCTACTTTGGCAGCTACGAAGGTTTCAGTGTTGGAATCGTTGCGACCCAGCTCTTCCAGATAACCCTTCACAGCACCGCCAGCAGATGCGCCAGCACGGTACTGACCGCGAACTGTGTTGCGCTCGACCATTTCGGTGCTCATTGGACGGAGGGCTTTGAGCACCTTCAGTTTCTCGTCGCGCACACTGTCTGGTGCCATGGATTCAGGTGGTTCCATAGCAACGAGGCAAAGCAGCTGAAGCAGGTGGTTTTGGACCATGTCGCGCAGAGCGCCTGCGGTGTCGTAGTAGCCAGCGCGGCTTTCAACGCCGAGTGTTTCTGCCACGGTGATCTGTACGTGGTCGATGTGAGCCGCGTTCCAGAGTGGTTCAAACAGTACGTTGGCAAAGCGCAGAGCCATAAGGTTCTGAACGGTTTCTTTGCCGAGGTAGTGATCGATACGGAAAATCTGGTGTTCTTTGAACACGGAACCGATGGTTTCGTTAACTTCGTGAGCCGATCTGCCGTTCTTGCCGATCGGCTTTTCGATGGTCACGCGGGACGTTTCTGTTACCAGGTTGTGTTCGCCAAGGGCGGAACAGATTGGGCCGAAGAAGTCCGGAGAAACAGAGAGATAGAAAGCGCGGACAACGTCTTCGCGGCCTGCCAGTTTTTGCTCCAGAGCTTCCCAACCGGTGTTCTGAGCAACGTCAACGGACACATATTGGATACGAGCGAGGAAGCGTTCGAGAGCTTCCTGATTGACTTCAGCGACGTGCTCACAAATGGCAGTACGGGCCCAGTCGCGGTACTCTGTATCGCTGAGCTCGCGGCGGGAAACTGCGATAATGCGCGCGTCTTCGCCCAGATGACCGACTGGTTCGCGATGATAGAGAGCTGGGAGCAGCTTGCGGTGTGCAAGATCGCCGGTGCCTCCAAATACAACGAGATCAAATGGGTCAGATTGAGCTGGACGGTTCGCCATGGAGTTCCCTTAGTCGTGAGCCGGTATCGGATATCCGGCTTCAATTGCTTGGCATGCGGTATCAGTTGGAGAATTTGCAGGAGCAAGCCAACAGGCCAACTGAATTAAATTTGATTGTAGAGTTGTGAGAGGCGCGGACGTGAGCCGCAAGCTTGGCAGTTAGACTGCTCTTATCTGCATCAAAACTCATACAAAGGTTGCATTTATGAAATTGCACCTCTGTTTGATGCGGGTTTCATCAAAATGCAAGCAAAAATACGAATGTGCCTAGAAACTAGGCAGTTCGGCGTGCTGAAAGGGGAAGTCGCCATCCAAAAAATGCAGTTTCTGTGGGTTTTGTTTTCTGACTGTCATGATTTGTACAATTCCAACAAGCATTTGTAATGGCGGCATTGGGGAGCTTGCGATCTTTTGCTAGGCTTGCCCCAAGGGAAATATAAATGAGGAGGCATGCCCTATGCTTCCTCTGGGAGGAAATGGCATGGGATCTCGTCAGCAAAAGGTTGCCGGTTTAAAAACACTCATCGATCAGGGGCAGGGCAATGTGCCTGCCGATCTGGTGTTGAAGAATGTTGAGCTGTTCAATGTGATCGACGGCAGTCTGACGAAGACCGACATTGCGATCTCCGGCGAGAAGATTGTTGGGACTTATGACAACTACAGCGGTGTGAACGAGATCGACTGCAGCGGCAAGACTGCCGTGCCGGGCTTTATCGATACCCATCTTCACGTGGAATCATCGTTGGTGACACCGTTTGAGTTCGATCGTTGTGTGTTGCCTCATGGTGTGACGACTGCGATTTGTGATCCGCATGAGATTGCCAATGTGACTGGCGCTGCTGGCATCAAGTACTTCCTCGACAGCTCTGTTGAGACCATTCTGGATTTACGGGTGAACCTGTCTTCCTGTGTGCCTGCCACCAAATTTGAGACAGCTGGTGCTCAATTGGAGATTGATGACCTTTTGCCATTCAAGGATCATCCAAGCGTTATTGGTTTGGCGGAGTTTATGAACTTCCCTGGTGTGTTGGCTGGTGACCCGGATGCTTTGGCTAAGATTGCCGAGTTTGAAGGGGAGCATATTGATGGTCATGCGCCTTTGGTGCGTGGCAAAGCCTTGAATGGTTACCTTGCTGCGGGCATTCGGACTGATCATGAAGCAACCACCGCAGAAGAAGCATTGGAGAAGATCTCTAAGGGCATGACGATCCTGATCCGTGAAGGATCTGTCTCTAAAGATCTGGATGCTTTAGCGCCTGTCCTGACGCCTGAACGGGCCAGTTTTGTTGCGCTTTGTACGGATGATCGGAACCCTCTTGATATTGCGGAGGAGGGACATCTTGATTGTCTCATCAAGCGCCTGATTGCTCATGGATGTGCACCTCGTGATGTCTACCGTGCGGCAAGCTGGTCAGCAGCCACTGCGTTTGGTCTGCGAGATCGCGGATTGATTGCGCCGGGTTGGCGTGCAGATATTGTGCTGCTCAATGACTTAGAAAGCTGTGATGTGGATCAGGTGATCAGTGCTGGGCGTGTGGTTTCGGATGAGTTGTTTGCCAGCCGCAAGTTGATTGAGCCGGAAGGATTGCTGGACAGTTGCCATGCCGAACCAGTGCATGCAGAGAGCTTCCGTGTGCCTGCGCAGCGCGAAACATCAGTGATTGGTGTGAAACCGGGGCTGATTATCACCGAGCATCTGAAGAGGGATTTGCCCGTTGAGCATAATTATTCCCAGATCGATTTGGGGCAGGATGCTATCAAGGTGGCTGTTGTGGAGCGTCATGGAAAGACAGGGAATATTGCGACAGGGTTCGTAAACGGGTTTGGAATGACATCGGGTGCGATTGCCTCCTCTGTTGGACATGACAGTCACAACATCTGTGTGGTTGGCGCTGATGAAGAGGCCATGGCAATTGCTGTGAACCGATGCATTGCGTTGCGCGGTGGATTTGTGGTTGCTGAAGGTGAAGAAGTGCTGGCTGAGATGGAACTGCCACTTGCCGGATTGATGAGTTTGGAGCGATTTGAGGTGGTCAAAGAGCGTTTGGAAGTGCTGCGCAAAGCTGCAAAATCTCTCAATTGTGTTTTACCAGAGCCGTTTTTGCAGGTCGCATTCTTGCCTCTTCCGGTTATTCCCCACCTTAAAATTACTGATTTTGGGCTTTTTGACGTGTCGAGTTTTCAGCTCATTCAATAGAGCAGAGCTTTGATATCTCTTGGGTTCTCGAGAAAAAATCAGTGGAATTGAGTAATGTGTCGCATTGAAGGTCAACCGTATGTCTGGGTTGACGCAATGGTAAACCTGCCGCAAATTCCACGCAAAGCATGATGATATAAGGTTTTTCTGATATGTTGCGCACATGAACCTTGGCGCTCAGCTTCGGTTTCCTGTCAACTTCGTCTGAAGAACTATAATAATTCGGGGAGGAGATCTGCGCATGGCGACAGGTCGTGAGGGACAAGTGGAATTTCCAATTCGTACTATCGATAGCTATCTGGATGATACGGTCAAAAATTATGCGCACCGTCCGGCTATCTACTTCATGGGCAAATCAACAAGCTACGGCGAATTGGGAGATTTCGTTGAGCGTGCTGCAGGTGCCCTGCAGGCGATGGGTGTGAAGAAGGGCGACAAGATCGGCCTTTGTCTACCTAACACGCCGTACTACACCATTTTCTATTTTGCGATCATGAAAATTGGCGGTGTCGTCGTCAACTTCAACCCGCTTTATGTTGAGCGCGAAATCGCGTTCCAGGCGCGGGATTCTGGCGCACGCATCATGGTGACCATGGATCTTTCTGTGATCTATGATCGTGTGGAAGCTGTTCGTCAGGAAGGTGCTCTGGACAACATCATTGTATGTCCGATGGCTGACATTCTGCCTCAGCCTAAGAAGCTGTTGTTCCAGCTGTTTAAGCGGAAGGATGTTTCCAACATTCCAGCTGATAAAGCTCACATCCGCTTCAAAGATTTTCTTGCAAAGTCTAAAGGCATTACTCCGGTTGAGATTGAGCCGAAGGAAGATGTGGCGATCCTGCAGTATACCGGTGGTACGACTGGTGTGCCTAAGGGTGCGATGCTGACGCATTACAACATCACGTCAAACATGGAGATGCTGGAAAGCCATTACGGTGGCTTGAAGCGCGGCTACGAGAAGACACTTTGTGTGCTGCCATTCTTCCATGTGTTTGCGATGACTGTTCTGCAGAACCTTTCCATTCTAGGCGCTGCTGAGATGCTGCTTATGCCGCGGTTTGATCTGAAAGAACTGCTTGATCTGGCTGCGAAGAAGAAGCCAACCTTGTTTGCTGCTGTGCCAACGCTTTACACCGCGATCAACAACAGTGAGTTGACGAAGAACTATGACCTGACATCAATCCGCTATTGTATGTCTGGTGGAGCGCCGCTGCCTGTTGAAGTGAAGCAAAAGTTTGAAGCCCTGACAGGCTGCGTTCTGGTGGAAGGCTACGGTCTGACAGAGAGCTCTCCGGTTGCCTCTGCTAACCCGATGGACGGAACTGGCAAAGACGGTTCTATCGGTGTTGTGATGCCGGGAACGACTGTTGAGTTTCGTGATCTGGATGAGCCTGAGAAGATCGTTGCACAAGGCGAAAAAGGTGAGCTTTGCATCATCGGCCCGCAGGTCATGAAGGGTTACTGGAACCGTCCTGATGAGACCGCCAAGACTTTGGAAGGTGGCCGTGTCTTGCACACTGGTGATGTGGGTTACATGGATGATGAGGGTTTCATTTTCCTTGTTGATCGCATCAAGGACCTCATCATCTGCTCTGGTTACAACGTGTATCCGCGTGTGATCGAGGAGGCGCTTTATCAGCATCCGTCCGTTGCTGAGGTTATCGTGATTGCTATTCCAGACGGGTATCGCGGGCAGGCACCGAAGGCGTTTGTGAAGCTGAAGGATGGTCAGAGCGCGACTGCAGAAGAGTTGAAAGACTTCCTGAAGGGGCACATCTCCAAGATTGAGATGCCGAAGGCGATTGAGTTCCGGGAGGAGCTGCCAAAAACTATGGTTGGTAAACTCTCCAAGAAAGAGCTGGTTGAGGAAGAGGCTGCCAAGACACGTAGCACTGAAAACGCCAGCTGATAGCTACTTTGTGACAAAGAAAAGCCCTCGCATTTGCGAGGGCTTTTTGCTTGAGCTTAGCGTTTTCTCTAGTGCGTTTTCGTGGGCGCTGTTCCAGTTGCCACTTTCTTGCCCAGCACAGTCTCGCGGTGCAGAGTGTAAAGGGAAGCTGCGACGATAATTGCGCCGCCGAGATAAGTGGTCCAGAGCGGCCAGATGCCGAAGATTACGACAGAAATGACTGCCGCGTAGACAAGGCGGATATAATCAAACGGTGCAATCACAGAGGCCTCACCAAACTTGAGGGCCTGAATGTTGCTCATCTGAGCACTCCAGCTCACACCTGCCAGCAAGAGCAGCAGGATCGCATCATTTAGGTTGATTGATACCCAATAATAGATGCCGAAGGGGGCCATGATCAGACCCACAAATGTTGCTTGAAAGGTCAAGATCGTGATGGGCTGATCAACCTGAGTGACCTTGCGCAGGATGATGCCTACGAGTGCGGCACAGGCTGAGGCCAGGATCGCCATGAAGCTGTAGATGCTCATTTCCGCGCCGGTGCCAGGCTGGACGATGACCATCACACCGATGAAGCCAAGGATAGTTGCCGAAATTCGGTGAATACCGATAACTTCTTTCAGGAAGAAAACTGCAAAGATCGTGATGAAAAACGTGCGCGCAAAACCAATCACTGTGCTTTCAGCAAGCGGCAGGTGAATGACTGCGGTGAAGCCGAAATACATTGCAGAGGACGCAAGCAGGATGCGGCCCAGGTGAAGCAGTGGAGCCTGTGTTTTGAGCGAACCCGGAAATCCTTTGATAATGATTGGAGCTGAGATCACCAGCATGAAAAACTGGCGCAGCATAAGGATTTGAGTAACGTGTAAGCGGTCGCCGAGCAGCTTGATGATGGTGCTCATGACGGCCATAAGGAATGTTGCCAGAAGGGCCCAGCAGATGCCGCGTGTGTTATTGGACAGGCTTTGCCATTTTGCGGAAAACCTTGTTTTTAACGCAGCAGATGATGAGCTGCCTTCAGGCTCTGCTGAAGGAACAGGCATGTAACTGCTTTCGAAGCTGCCTTGATACGATCAAAACGACCAGACCCGATGTCTGGTGCAAAATGGTGTGCGCCAGGGGGCGGACAACGTAACAAAGATCAGATGGGTGTATGGCTTAGATAACCTAATGTTTGCGGTTTGGTCAAATTCTAAAACAAATTTTAGCTTGAGAGTTTCGACAGTAAGCACGAAGCTGCCGACAACTTAGAGCTCCAAGTACCCTTCCGTAATTTGCTCTAAATAATGCGATAATGACCTTAAGTCACTCTGGAAAATACACCTCTGTGGTGAACCAGAAAACACTTGCAGCCTGAGAAAAGCACTGTACGTTCTCTGCTGATACGTAAAAAGCTGTATTGGGAGGTGCGGTGTTGGGTCGCTCTCCAGATTTTTGAGGTTTTCATGAATCAGGTTGCTACACCGAAGTTTGGAATTGGTGCTCCCGTTCGCCGAAAAGAAGATGCTGCCTTTATTTCTGGCAAGGGTCGTTACACGGATGACCTGAAGGTGGCTGGTGCAGCACATGCCGTTGTTTTGCGGTCTCCTCTCGCGTTCGCGAAGTTCACTTTAGAAGGAGTGGATGAAGCACGGGCTATGGATGGTGTGCAGCTTATTTTGACTGCTGCAGATATTGAAGGAACGAACTCTATCCCATGTAAAGCCGTGCTTCGGCAGCTGGATGGGACGAAGCACTGGGTGCCTCATCGTGAAGTTCTTTGCTCTGATACAGCCCGGTTTGTTGGTGATGCTCTTGCGTTTGTTGTTGCCGATACGGTGGAGCAAGCGCGGGCTGCGATGGAGGCGATTGAGGTTGACTACGAGGATGTTGATCCGGCAATCGGAACTGAAGCAGCTTTAGAAGACGGCGCTCCGCTTGTGTGGCCTGAGCATGGGTCTAATGAGGCCTTTCACATTGGTATGGGTAACAAGGAGGCGATGGAAGAGGCCTTCCAGAAGGCGCATCATGTTACCAAGATCAAGGTGATCAACAACCGTCTGGTGTCCAACGCGATTGAGCCTCGGGCTTGTATTGGCGAGTTTGATGGTGAGAGCGGCAGGTATACGCTGACCACTGGAACGCAGGGCGGTCATGGGATGCGTGATCTGATTGCCAAGAACATACTCAACGTCGACCCTAAAGATATCCGCGTTGTGACACCTGATGTGGGTGGTGGTTTTGGAACCAAGATGTTCACCTATCTTGAATACCCGCTTTGCCTGATTGCCGCAAAACGTCTTGGCCATCCCGTGAAATGGCTTCAGGAGCGTACTGAGCACTTCATGTCTGATGCGCATGGCCGGGATAATGTATCCACGGCTGAGCTTGCGCTTGATGAAAACGGCAAGATGATCGGCCTCAAGGTGCATGTGCTTGCAAATATGGGGGCTTACCTGCACGAATTTGGCCCAGGTATTCCTCAGATCGGCATCACCATGACCCCCGGTCTTTACGATATCCCCGCAACATGGGTGGAAGCGACAGGCGTTTATACCAATACAGTGCCGGTGGATGCGTTCCGAGGGGCAGGGCGTCCGGAAGCGCTTTATCTGATGGAACGGCTGGCAGACAAAGCTGCGCATGAGATGGGTATGGATCCGGCTGAGTTCCGCCGTCAGAGCTTTATCCCCGACGCTGCTTTGCCTTATACGACAGCGCTTGGCCGCATGTATGATACGGGTTCCTTTGGGGCTCACCTGACCAAGGCGCTGGACGAGATTCATTATTCGACGTTTGCGGAGCGTGAAGCGGAGAGCAAGGCAAAAGGTTTGTATCGGGGTGTTGGGCTATCGACCTATGTGGAGGCGTGTGCCTTTGCCGGCGGTGAGGAAGCCAAGCTTGAGCTTAACACAAACGGCAGCGTTACTTTGCTGATTGGAACGCAGAGCAACGGTCAGGGTCACGCCACTGCATATGGCCAAGTCATTGCAGAGCATCTTGGTTTGCAGCTTGATCAGGTTGAGATTGTGCAGGGAGATACGGACCGTGTTGCGACTGGTGGTGGTACCGGTGGATCGCGGTCCATTCCGATTGGAATGCCATCTGTGAAAGCGGCTTCTGAAACGCTGGTTAAGAAGATCAAAGAGATTGCCAGTGAGAAGCTTGAGGTTGGTGTTAGGGATCTGACGTTGGAAGACGGGCAGGTGCGCGTGGTTGGTACCGACCAACAAGTCAGCCTTGTTGATGTGGCTGGTTCGCAACCGGAGACCTTGAGTGCAGCGGAAAAAGTCATGCAGGATGAATGTACTTATCCCAATGGCACGCATGTGTGTGAGGTGGAGATTGATCCGGAAACGGGCAAGACAGACGTGGTCAGTTATGTGATCGTGGATGATTTTGGCGTGACGGTGAATCCGATGCTTTTGGCTGGTCAGGTGCATGGTGGTGCGGGGCAGGCGATCTCGCAGGCGCTTTGTGAGAACACGGTTTATGATGAAACCGGGCAGCTGCTGTCAGCATCCTTCATGGACTATCATGTTGCACGTGCTGATGATTTGCCAAATTTCGACTTCTCGACGAGCAACGTTCCTTCCACGACAAATGCGATGGGCATCAAAGGGGCTGGTGAGGCTGGTTCTATTGGAGCGGCGCCGGCGGTGATGAATGCTGTGCAGTATGCGCTGCGTAAGAATGCAGGTGTTGAGCATATAGATATGCCCGCGACGCCGGTTGCTGTCTGGAGCGCTATTCAGGACGCTCAGAATTAAGCTATCAAGATCGTAAAGCTTGAAAAGAGATCGTGCAGGCGGGCTGGTGTCCCGCCTGTTTTCGTAGGTATCAGAACGCTTTGAAGGTGATGATGGTTCTGGTGTCCTGGATGCCTTCGAAGACCTGAACCTTGTTTGCAACGAAGTGTCCGATGTCTTCGTTATCATCGATGTAGAACTTGGCCAGCAGGTCGAAATCCCCGGAGGTGGAGTAGATCTCGGAGGCGACTTCTGCGTCTGCGATGGCGTTGGCAACCTGATAGGTTTTTCCGAGCTGGCATTTGATCTGTACAAAGAACGGAATCATAAATCTGCTATCCTTCTGTCCCGAAAGGCTGATTTGTCTTTCAGGGATGCGCTCAAATTTGAGTTTGCGTTGTTTTGTGAGCATTTTGCGTTGAAGCTGCGTTTTTTTGCAAGCTTTTGCGTTTTTTAAGCGAAATCTACCCCCAGTTGCCTTTTGTCGCTGCCTCTCGTTTCCGCTTGCAGTTCGCTCTCTTGTTTGCTAGCAAAAAATTCTAACCAATGGGGGTGCTCGGAAGTGACTGACGGGCTGAGAGGCGCAAAGCCAACTCCTAGAACCTGATCCGGATTGTGCCGGCGGAGGGAATTGGGATGAGTACCAAGGTAATCGTTCCCGCCGTAATCTATAGGGGAGCGAAAACAAATGTCCTACACAAGTGAAAATCTCTGGGAAGTCTTTGAGAGCGTGCGTGAGCGTGGGGTTCGGGTTCATTGCCTGACGAACTCTGTTGCGCAGAGCCTTACCGCGAACATCATGTTGGCTTGTAACATCGTGCCGTCTATGACAGCAGCCCATGATGAAATTCCTGCATTCATCGAGAGTGTTGACGGGTTGCTCCTCAATCTTGGTACGCTGGATGGAAAACGGCGGCATGGTATTCGGCTTGGGCTTGAAGGGGCTGCCAAAAAATCTATGCCCGTGGTGCTGGACCCGGTTAAAGTAGATCGCTCAGACATTCGCATGGAGTTTGCGAAAGATATTCTGAAAGAGAATGTTTCGATCCTTAAAGCAAACATGACTGAGAGCGCTGGGCTGAGTGGAGCTGTCACCGAGAACACACTGATTGTGCGCACTGGTATTGAAGACGCTGTGTTTGGCCGGGAGACAACCTACACCGTGGGCAATGGACATGCTTATATGGACAAGGTGACTGGCATTGGCTGTGCGCTGGGCGGTGTGCTGGCTGGTTTCGCCGCTACCGAGCCAGATAAGGAACTTGCCGTGCTTGCTGCGCTTGCTGTCTATGGTGTATGCGGCGAGATTGCCGCAGAGCAGGCGAACGGACCGGGAAGCTTCACTCCAGCTTTCATCGATACCCTTTATGGCTTGAAGGCTGACCAGTTCAACGAGCGTCTCAAGCTCGAAACAATGAATAATAAAGGTGGGGTATTGGCCTAATGAGTGCGATTGCAGTCACAATTGCAGGGTCGGATTCCGGTGGTGGTGCCGGAATTCAAGCAGACCTGAAGGCCTTTTCGGCTCGTGGGGTCTATGGGGCTAGTGTCATCACTGCACTGACGGCCCAAAATACCAAAGGTGTGACAGGTATTCATGATGTGCCGCCAGCATTTGTGGCGGAGCAGATGGATGCTGTTTTTTCTGACCTGAAGGTGGATGCCGTGAAAATCGGCATGCTTTCACAGCCAGAGATTATCGCTGTTATTGCCACAAAGCTGGCGGAATATAATGTTAAGCGCGTCATCCTTGATCCGGTGATGGTTGCAACTTCTGGTGATGTTTTGTTGCAAAACTCCGCCGTTTCGGTCCTGAAGCAGAAGCTGTTTCCCATGGCGGCGTTGATTACGCCGAATATGCAGGAAGCGGCCTTTTTGCTGGACCAGCCGGTAGCCGAAACCCGTGAAGACATGCACAGACAAGCGTTACTGCTGCTGGACATGGGTGCTAACGGGGTCCTGCTGAAAGGCGGACACGGATCTGATGATACCTGTGATGATCTCTTCCTCTCCCGCGATGTGGAGAGGTGGTATACGGCGCCAAGACATAAAACGCAGAACACACATGGGACTGGCTGTACCCTGTCCTCTGCGATTGCGGCGGAACTGGCCAAGGGGTTGGCGCTGCAAGATGCCATTGGCGAAGCGAAAGAATATATTAGTCAGGCGATCAAAGCTGCGGATACGCTTGACGTAGGCGAGGGACATGGGCCTGTGCACCATTTCCATGAATTCTGGTCTGAATAAAAGGCGGAGATAATGACCAAGAACAAAGAAAACAATCTGACCCGCCGTCAGGCGCTGGGGCTAACTGCTGGGGCGGTTGCCGGTAGCGCTGCACTTGCTGCACCTGCACTGGCTCAGGATGCTGATCCGGTGATCGAATGGCGCATGGTGACCAGCTGGCCCAAGAACCTGCCGGGCCCAGGCATGTCTGCGCAACGCATTTGTGATCGCATCAACATTATGAGTAATGGTCGGATGCGTGTGCGCCTGTTTGCTGCAGGTGAGCTGGTTCCGGCTTTTGAGGTGTTTGACGCTGTTTCAAGCGGCACTGCACAGATGGGCCATTCAGTTGCTTTGTACTGGGCTGGCAAGATGCCGGGTTCGGTGTTTTTTACGACTGTTCCTTTCGGTCTGCTGCCTCAGGAGCACACTGCCTGGGTGGACCAGATGGGTGGACAGGAACTTTGGGATGAGCTTTATGCGCCGTTTGGTGTGAAGCCGTTTATGGCTGGTAATGCTGGCCCAACCATGGCGGGCTGGTATCGTGAGCCTGTTGAGACGCTGGATGACCTGAAAGGGCGCAAACTGCGCATGGTAGGTCTTGGTGGTGAAATCATGCGCAAGCTTGGTGTTACTCCGGTCAACATTCCAGCCTCCGAGATTTTCACCAGTCTGCAAACGCGTGTGGTGGATGGTGTAGAGTTTCTCGGTCCATGGACGGACAGTGCGCTGGGCTTCCATAAACTGGTCAAATACTACTACGGTCCGGGCTTTAATAAGCCAAACGGCACCGGCGAGGCAATTGTGAATGCGGTTGCTTTGGAAGGTTTGCCAGCTGAGCTTCAGGCGGTGGTTGAAGAGGCCTGCCGTGTAGAAGCTGACTTGGCGCTTTCTGAGGCCAATGCGCAGAATGCAGCGAGCCTTAAGGTGCTGCAGGAAGAGCATGGGGTAGAGATTCGCGAATTCCCGGAAGAGGTTCTTGCAGCATTGAAGGAAACCAGTGTTGAGGTGCTGGATATCTATACCCAGAAAGACAAAACAGCTCGTAAGATTTATGAGAGTTACATAGAAGCGCAGGAGCTTCTGGCGGGGTGGAGCGCTCTTTCACTGGGCAAAAACATCTCTGCAAGAAGTTAACTGGCAGATCAAATCGCGTTTGAAGGGCCCTCCATTTGGAGGGCCTTTTGTTATGCGGACGTTTTGTCACAGAAAATGTTTCAGTGTACCTGCCTGAAATGCGAATAACCAAGTGATTGTAAGTGAGCTGGGCATTGTTGTTTTATGAAGTCGACGCCTCATACCTTTAAATATGCCAGTGCAATTACTCTTTAATATTTTCAATCATGAGGAAGAGAGCCGAATCAATAAGTAACTCGTAGGTTGATCATGGCACTGCTTGAATGTTTTCTTGAGAACAGAAAGTACCGTGCATGTCCAGATATTTACCCATTACGATCGCTAGCCTTTCTTCCTTGCTGATTGCGTCTGATGCATTTGCCGGTGCTTTTGCTGTTCGTGAGCAATCTGCGTGGTATCAGGGGCTCTCCTTTGCGGGAAATGCAACTGTCTCTAAAAGCCTCTCCAGTATGTACTGGAACCCGGCGACCATGACTGGTCATGATGGGGTGCAGGTGGAAACTTCGCAGACATTTGTGTTCCCACGTGCAACGATTGATCTGGATACGGCGACGATTGATGCGCTGAGCATTCCTGTAACCGGCGTGCCATATTCCTCAGGTGACATTGGCGTGGATGCCTGGGTGCCAGCAGGATATGGCACTTGGAAGATTAATGACCGCCTTACTCTTGGCGTCAGTTCCAATGCACCTTATGGCTTTGAAACCAAACCTCAAATTGAATGGGCGGGGCAGGTCTATGCGCGGTCTTCCCGTGTGCTTTCTGTCAATGTTACGCCGATGGCGGCTTATGAAGTCACCGAAAAATTCTCTGTTGGGGTTGGGTGGCAGCTTCAATATTTGCAAGTGAGGCTGAAGTCTGCGACGGGTGTTCCGCCAATTGCTGCGAATTCACCAACTGCGGAACTGCGCGGCGAAGACTACAATCTCGGATTTGGGGCAACCCTTGGAGCTCTTTTTAAGCCGTGGGAAGGCACTCAGCTTGGTATTGGGTATCGCTCGCCCATTGAGCACAACCTTAAGGGGCGGCTTGTGGTCGGTGGTGGCACGCCAACTCCAATTCGTTCCAACATCATTATGCCAGAGACTGTGACAGTTTCCTTCCAGCAGGTATTGAATGAGCGCTGGCGCGGGATGGGTACGTTTGAATGGACGCATTGGTCACGGTTTAGCACCTTCCCGGTGTTCAATCTGCAGGATCAGGTGGTTTCCGAGTTACCGTTCCAATACAACGACGGCTACTTCATCTCGCTTGGTACGGAGTATGATTTCACTCAGAACATCACTGGTCGATTTGGGCTGGCTTATGAGTGGTCTCCAATTGACGAAGCGAACCGGACACCGCGACTGCCTGATTCAAACCGGTTCTGGCTGAGTGCCGGGGTGAGTTACTTCTACGAGGACTGGCTGGAAGTTGATTTTGGCTACTCGCATATTTTTCCAGAAAGCTCAAACATCAACATCAATCCGGACCACCCGTTCTATGAGGGCATTACCATTCAAGGGCCGGTCAATGACACCAATGTTGACATCATCAGCTTTGGTGCACGTTTGAAGTTCTAAAGCAGTTCGCATTTAAGCTGAATTACCTGAACTGCTTTAGCCTTTGTTTTGCGTATCTTTATCCGAAAACCGGTTTCCACTTTTCGGAGATACGCTGTAGGACACTGCAAAAGCTAAATTGATTTGCCTCCCTGCAGAGCGACTGCGGGGAGGCTTGTCGTTTTTAAAAAGCGCTTGGGTAGAGGCCGCCGTCGAGCAAGAGGTTCTGGCCTGTGATGTATCCAGCATGGGCTGAGCACATGAAGGCGCAGGCTTTGCCGAATTCTTCCGGATTGCCGAGGCGCCTTGCAGGGATCTCTTCTGAAGACAGGCGTTTGGCTTCTTCAATGGTGATGCCGGTCTGCTCTGCCTGACGCTCGAAGCCACCTTTCAGGCGGTCGGTGTCGAACTTGCCGGGCAGTACATTGTTGATGGTGACATTGTGCTGGGCGTATTGGCGGCAGACGCCTGCCAGGAATGCAGTAAGACCTGCACGGGCACCACTGGACAGGTCCAGCCCTTCAATTGGCATCTTCACAGACATGGAGGTTATGTTGACGATGCGGCCAAAACGGCGCTCTGCCATGCCATCAATGACTGCTTTGATCAGTTCGATCGGGGTGATCATGTTCTGGATGACACCGTCCTGAATCGCCTGACGATCCAGCTCTTTGAAGTCTTTGCGTGGCGGGCCGCCGTTGTTGTTGACGAGAATGTCCGGGTTTGGGCACGCTTTGAGAACGGCTTGCTGGCCTTCTGGTGAGGAGATATCTGCTGCCACGGGAATGACTGAGATGTTGTGTTGTGCTGCCAGTTCGCTCGCGATTTGGTCTAGTCGTTGCTCGTTGCGTCCGTTGATTACGAGATCACATCCAGCCTCTGCCAGTGCTTTTGCTGTTCCCAAACCCAGCCCGCGGCTGGATGCGCAGACAATGGCTTTGCGCCCCTCAATACCCAAGTGCATTTCAACATCCTAATGAATCGGTGAATTGTGAAGGGCAGCCTACATTCTCAGAAAGGTTTGAGCCAGTCAGGATCAAGCTTAGCAAGCAAATAGAATATTCACTTGAATTGCAGGCACTTGATTTTCTCTCCCCTAATAAACGGGGAGTAATGTTACTTGAGGTTCAAGCAAGAAGCTGACAGGTTTGAGTATATGCATCCTGTCATATTTGTTTCTTGTGAATCAATTTAAAGGAAAGAAGGTTTTCTTATTCCGGAGGCTTTGTGGTGACCGGGGATTCTACTAGTAAAAAATACAGAAGCTTGTTTTTGTCTGATGTGCATCTGGGCACACGCGGATGTCAGGCTGATCTCTTACTGGACTTTTTGAAGCAAAACGACGCTGACACGGTTTATCTTGTCGGCGACATTATTGATGGCTGGCGGCTGAAACGGTCCTGGTATTGGCCTCAACTGCATAATGATGTGGTGCAGAAGCTCTTGCGCAAAGGCCGCAAAGGGGCACGGATCGTTTACATTCCCGGCAATCATGATGAGTTCCTGCGGGATTTCTTCGGCATCCACTTTGGGGGTGTCGAGGTTGTTGATCAAGTCATTCATGAAGGGGCCAATGGCAAGAGGTATCTTGTCATTCACGGTGACCAGTTTGATGTGGTGGTGCGCCATGCAAAGTGGTTGGCCTTCTTTGGTGACTGGGCTTATGTGAGTGCGCTCAATCTCAATACAGTGCTGAATTATTGCCGCCGTAAGCTGGGGCTGACCTACTGGAGCCTTTCTGCGTGGGCGAAGCTGAAGGTAAAGAACGCCGTCAACTTCATTGGCAAGTTTGAGGAAACACTGGTCTCAGAAGCGCAGCGTCAGAAGGTGGATGGGGTGATCTGCGGTCATATCCATCATGCGGCTGATCATGAGACCAACGGCATCCATTACATCAATACTGGTGATTGGGTGGAGAGTTGCACTGCCGTTGCCGAGAACTTTGATGGAACGTTTGAGGTTATTCATTGGGGCGATGGCAAACGAGGCGAGAGTGAGCCTACCAGCGAGAGTTCTGACGGACGGGTGGCGGCATGAGCTCGATCCTGATTGTCACCGATGCGTGGAAGCCTCAGATCAACGGCGTTGTGCGGACGCTGGAGCGACTTTCAGTTGAACTGCGCTCTATGGGTATTCGGGTTGAGTTTCTGACACCGCAATCGTTCCATAGCATTCCGATGCCGTCTTATGGCGAGATCCGGCTGAGCCTGACACTTCCACATATCGTGCGTGGGTTTATTGAGAAGTACGACTGCGATCATCTGCATATCGCGACCGAAGGACCGTTGGGCCTTATGGCAAGGCAGGTGGCAAAGCGAGACGGGCATGTCTTCACCACCAGCTATCACACGCGCTTTCCTGAGTATTTGCAAGCACGTTATCCGGTTCCGCTGTCCTTCAGCTATTCCTGGCTGCGCCGTTTTCATAACAGCGGGCAGGGGTGCATGGTTGCGACGAGTACATTGGAAGCTGACTTGCGTGTGCGTGGGTTTGACAATCTGCTGCGATGGTCGCGCGGGGTGGATCATCAGCGGTTCCGGCCAATGCGGACCAGCCTGCTGGATCATCTGCCGGGGCCGCGGTTTTTATATGTGGGACGTGTGGCGGTTGAGAAGAACATCGAGGCATTTTTGCAGCTTAACTTGCCGGGAACCAAGGTGGTTGTTGGTGGTGGTCCGCAGTTGGAAGAGCTCAAGGTTGCTTATCCGGAGGTGTTGTTTACCGGGCCTGTCGTCGGTGATGAGCTGATTGAGTATTATGCAAACTCGGATGTATTTGTGTTTCCGAGCCAGACCGACACATTTGGCAATGTGCTGCTGGAAGCCCTTGCTTGCGGGACGCCGGTGGCGGCCTTTCCTGTGATGGGGCCGATTGATGTGATTGGCAACAGTGGGGCAGGTGTACTGAAGAATGATCTTCAGGCGGCAGCACTGGAAGCGCTGGAGGTTTCGCGGGATCATTGCCGGGATGTTGCCCTGCGATTTACGTGGCGGGCAAGTGCCGAGCAGTTTCTGGCTAATGCTGAATATGCCTATGATCCTGCATTTACTGCAGGATTCCGGCAGGACCTGTATGCGGGCAAAGGCTCTGTTGGAAATCACCTGAATGGTTGAGTGGATCTCCTTGAGCTGTGATCAGAATATCTGAAACCCTCGTAGATTTGCGTGCTATACAGGGCGGCATATTGCTGTTGCCGAGGTTCTTATGGTTTTAGATGTTTCCAGTCCAGTCGAACTCACTTTTTCCGAAATTGAAAAAGCAAGAACAAGGCTACAAGGCTATGCCAGCCTGACACCGCTTCTGAACTTTCCGGTGTTGGATGAGCAGGTGAATGGCCGTGTCTTTATTAAAGCCGAAAATCTGCAGCGCACCGGGTCTTTCAAGTTTCGAGGCGCGTTCAATCGCCTTTCTCTGATCTCGCAGGAACAGCGACCCGCTGGTGTGGTTGCGTGTTCTTCCGGCAACCATGCGCAGGGCGTTGCAGCTGCTGCGAAGATCCTTGGTTTTCCGGCGGTGATTGTGATGCCTGAGGATGCGCCTCAGCTGAAGATCCAGCGGACGAAAGCGCTGGGGGCGGAGGTTGTGCTTTACGATCGTGAGAGCGAGGACCGTGAGGCGATTGCCCGTGGTCTTTGTGAGGAGCGCGGTGCGACGTTCATTCATCCTTACAATGACAGTGGTGTGATTGTGGGACAGGGTACGACCGGGCTTGAAATTGCAGAGCAATGTGAGGTTCTGGGTGTCACGCCTGATGTGTTGATCAGCTGTACAGGTGGCGGTGGTCTGACCAGCGGTATTGCACTGGCGCTGGAAACGAGTCTGCCTGAGTGTCAGATTTACACGGCAGAGCCTGCTGGTTTTGATGATTATGCGCGCTCACTTGAAGCTGGGACACGTGTTCGCAATGCTGCTCTGGGTGGTTCTGTGTGCGATGCGGTGCTGACTGAGATGCCGGGGGACAAAGGCTTTTCAGTATTGAGCAGGCGTCAGGCAAAAGGTCTGCGTGTCACAGATGACGAGGCGATGAAAGCGGTTGCCTTTGCTTATTTTGAACTGAAGCTGGTTGTTGAACCGGGTGCAGCTGTTGCTTTGGCTTCTGTGTTGTCTGGCAAGATTGACATTTCCGGGAAGACGGCAGTGATCACGATCTCCGGTGGCAATGTGGATCCTGCTGTCTTCGAGAAGGCATTGAAGCAGTACTCTGCAGAGAAAACACCTGCATAAGAAAAAAGCCGTTTGCGCTGAAAAGGAGGCAAACGGCTTTCGAAATTCTGGTTTTCTGTCTCAATCACGAGAAGAGTGCGAGGCGCTCACCTGTTGAGAGGTGATGGAGCGGGTCGGAATTGCTGCCTCTTGGGGAGGTGAGCGGAGGAGACTGCCCCTCGATTTCGATTGGTGCATCGTCCTGCTCTGTCGCGGTGTCCGTCTCGACTGGCGTATCGTCGTTTGTGACGATGAGGTCGTCGTCCTCGATCAACGCGACCTGAGGCGTTTCAACAGCGTTCAGCTCGTCTTCCACATCATCAAGCTCAAAGATTTCAGCAGGTTCCTCGGCAGGCTCTTCTGCTTTGTCCTCTTCCTGAGGGGCTGCTTCTGCTCGTGTTTCAGCAGCAAACTGAACGACGTTTTCGTTCAGTGCTTCTTCGGTCGAGGCAGGTGTTGTGTCAAACATTGCATCGATGTCTGCCTGATCAACGCCTGCACCATCCATTTGCGGGCCGTTGAGCAAGTGGGCGTCCGGGCGCTTGTCGATGTGACGATCATCTTCATCACGTGGCTCATCTAAATTGATTTCCGGGCGATCTTCATCAGCCAAGTTTACACCCCAGATGCGGATCATCTTGGAGATGCGGCCTTCAAGGTAATGAAGGGCCTTTACCACTTTGTTGATGCGCTGCCCTGTCAGATCCTGGAAGGAACACGCCATCAGAATTTCCATGGCCATTTCTTCAATGGCATCACATGGGGCATCTTCTGCGCCGGACGCACGGAGCTTGTCCACCAAATCCTGAATAGCTTCGGAGGACTCCAAAATGACCTGTGTTGCGCTTTCTGTGGATGTGACGATTGCATCTAGCTCGTCAGAAGCGGCTGAAAAGCGATTATTGTCGGCATTTTCCAGCTTGATCTTTGAGATTTCGTCCTTCGTTCGCTCAATTGCCTCATACATTTCATAGGTGTGCAGGCGATATGTTTCCATCTCAGATGGCAGTTCGCGCTCAACCAATGTTTTTTCAAGTCGTCGAACAGCTTCCAGAAGGTCTGCTGTTTCGGCGGATCTGTTTAGTGTGAGGTGATCATGAAGGAAAGCACGGCCTCTATCAGTCTCAGAGAGTGCGCTTTTGATGGCATCAAATTCCTCGGGGCTCAAAAGGACCTTTCGGTTGTTGCCAGCCATAAGTGGCTCCTTCATAACTAACTAAGATAATACTACAAGTTTATATAACAGATTCTACGGCTAATAATTGGTTTACATTGATTTGGATAGTCCCTATTAGCACAAGTGATAGGAGTATCCCTTCCCATCCACTTCCTCGGGTACTCTCCACCCCCATTTGTAGTGTTTTCCAATGACTATGCCCAGAAGAACTTCCTCATTAGGGAAAGCCAGTAACCTATTCTGGATTGCAACAGGCGTGAGTGGTTTGTTTGCAGCGTTTAATTTCGCAAACGCTTTCTTTCTTGCGTACTTTCCGCTTTTTTTGGAGGATATTAGCTTTACACCTGTGCAGATCGCATTGGTGATTGCCTTGCCAAATATCGTCCGCATCTTTGCAACTCCGTTGATGACGAGCATTTCGGATCGTGCAGGGCGCAGGCGTCATTCCATGGCGCTGTTCAGTGTTATTGCGCTGATCTCCTTTTGGGTTCTGATCTACTCCAGTGACTATTGGACTGTCATTGGACTGGTTGTTTTCCTCTCCATTTTTTACACGCCTATTCAGCCGCTGCAGGATGCATATGCCTATGAAACTGTGAGCACTCTTGGCCTGAATTACGGGCCGATGCGATCATGGGGATCGATTGCGTTTGTGGTCGCGACGCTGATTGGTGGTTGGTATCTGACATTTGGTGAGCCTGCTGAACTGCTTTTCCTGACTGTGGGTAGTCTGGGTTTGCTGGCGCTGCTTGCTGTGCTGCTGCCGGGCATGCCTTCAGAAAGTCGAAGCTCAAGCAAAGAAAGTGTTTGGGCCGCCGAAGAATTGCGCGATCCGCAGTTCCTGCTTGTGGTTTTGTCTGGTGGTTTGCTGCTGGGTAGCTTCTCTGCGCTTTATGCGTTCGCCAGCATCTTCTGGCTGTCTGTGGGTATTAGCGATGCGATGGTTGGCGGATTGTGGGCGATCGGTACTCTGGCAGAAATTGGGATTTTTGTTTGGGGCTCCTTCTTCATGCGTCACCTGGGAGCCTGGGGGTTGATGGTCACCGGCGGTGTTGCGAGTATCATCCGCTGGATGCTGTTCCCCTATGCAACAGAAACGTGGTCCGCTGTTTTGCTGCAGCTGTTGCATGCCGGTAGCTTTGGCATGGTGTTTCTGGGCATGGTTGCCTACACGTCCAAACTGGTATCAAGCAAACGCCTTGGCACGGCTCAGGGGCTGACACAAACAGCTTTTGGTGTGGTGATGGGCGTGAGCGGTATTGCCAGCGGCTGGCTCTATGCGATTGAACAAGCCTATGCCTTCTATCTGATGGCGGGGATCTGCTGTGTCGGTGTGCTGACGCTTATGCTGGTGACCAAACGCGTTTAAAAAACAAGGCGGCCTCGATTTGAGAGCCGCCTTTTTTATGCTTGTGATTAGCCCCAAAGTTGCGGGGACGGCGGGTGCATCAGGCTGCCTTCAAACTGGATTGCGTGCTCGCGATCCTTAGCAAGCAGCAGTGGTCCGTCCAGATCAACAAACTCTGCGTTTTGCGCCAGCAGCATGGCAGGGGCCATGGCGAGAGATGTGGCGAGCATGCAGCCAACCATAATGACATAGTCCATCTCTTCTGCTTTGCGCAGCAGCTTCAGCCCTTCAGTGAGACCGCCGGTTTTATCGATCTTGATGTTGATGGCTGAGTAGCGATTGCGCAGGCTTTCCAGATCTGCAGAGGTGTGGAGGCTTTCATCTGCACAAATCGGGATGAGGTGCTCTACTTCCGCCAGAATACCATCTTTGCCCGCTGGCAAAGGTTGTTCCACCAGCCCAACACCTGCCTGCTGACAAGCTTTGATGTTGGCTTCCAGATTATCTTCTGACCAGCCTTCGTTGGCATCTACAATGAGCTTGCTGTTTGGGGCTGCCTGTCTGACGGCAGCGATGCGTTCAACATCGCCATCGCCTGCCAGTTTGACTTTGAGGAGAGGGCGGCTGGCCGCTTTTGCAGCGTCTGTCGCCATCTTCTCCGGTGTACCGACGGAGATGGTGTAGGCGGTTTCCAGAATGCGCTGGGACTTGATGCCCACCAGTTCAGCTACAGTGGAGCTCTGGCGTTTGGCCGTCAGGTCCCAAAGGGCGCAGTCCACCGCGTTGCGGGCTGCACCTGCGGGCATAAGGCTTTGCAGCTCTTCGATGGAAATACCGGCTTCAATAGCTCCACGCACCGCTTCGATTTGAGCGGTGACGCTCTCGACGCTTTCGCCGTAACGCGGGTAAGGAACACACTCACCGCGGCCTGTGTGACCGTCCTGTGTGAGTGTGGCGGTGAGGACGTTTACTTCCGTGCGTGAACCGCGGGCAATGGTAAAGCTTCCCGCAATTGGGAATGTTTCAGCTTCAATAGACAGGCGACAGGTCAAACCAGTTTAAACTCCGCGCAAATATGATCAATGATTGGATCGGTCCCAAAGCGGACAGGATCAGTTGCGGGCAGTTTATGCGCTTCCCCCAGCTCTTCAATCAAGCTTTTTGCATGATTTTCAGAAAGCATCATGGTGTTGATGGCTAAGCCGACACAGCGGATGTCCAGATTGGTAAGGCTGCCCAGTTGTATTGTCAGGTCAATGACGTCTTGAATGGATGGAATGGGTGCTGACACACCGCGCATGGTGGAGCGGGTTGGCTCATGGCAGACTACAAAAGCGTCTGGTTGTGAGCCATGGAGCAGGCCGAGCGAAACCCCGGCGAAAGACGGGTGATGCAGGGCTCCCTGACCTTCAATCACATCCCAGTGGTTGTCTTTGGTGGCCGGGCTGATGTGTTCTGCCGCACCTGAGATGAAGTCCGAGACGACAGAGTCGATGGCAACTCCGCGTTCGGCAATGAGGATGCCTGTCTGGCCGGTTGCACAAAAGTCAGAGCTGATGTTGCGGTCAGCCAGTCCTTTTTGCAGAGCGAGTGCGCTGTATTTCTTGCCAACGGAGCAGTCGGTGCCAACGGTCAGCAAACGCTTGCCGGAGCGCTTTTCGCCTTTGCCAGTTGGGAACGTGAGGTCCGTAAAGCGCAGGTCGTGAAGCTTGCGCTTGTTCTTAGCTGCAGCCTTGGCAATGGCTGGGATGCTTGCCAGCTCGATATGCAGGCCTGCTGCGATGTCGAGGCCATGGTTGAGAGCGTCGACAATGGTTGCAATCCAGTGATCTGGCAGGACGCCACCGGCATTTACGCAGCCGATGACCATAGTCTTTGCACCTGCCTCGGTGGCATCAGCAAGACTCATTTCTGACAGGGTCGTGTGGGCTTTGCAGCCCGGGAGTGTAATTTGGCCAAGGCACCACTCTGGTCGCCAATCAAGTACGCCATGGGCAGTTTTTGCTGCCAGCTCGTCTTTTACGTCCCCAAGAAATAATAGATATGGCTTAGAAATAGACATAATTTTTTCCGTTGTACTTGTGGCTGAATGAGGATTACTAGACGACACACTACAGAAACCTGTATAGGATCAATAGGATTTTTGGATTATAGGGCGCAGGGTCCCGTGATGAAGCTGACTGATAAAATGGATGCGCCAGACCTGGTAACTGCTGAAGACGGGGCGTTACTTTTGCTTACGGCTTCCGGTGCCTGGGGTATCCGGCAGGGATCTACTTGCGAAAAACTCATCAATCAAGCCGCGTCCAGACTGCGCCATTCCGTAATTCGCGTGGATTTAAAGGCGGTTAGTTTTCTCGATACGGCTGGTGCCTGGTTGCTGCAACGGTTCCAAATGGAGCAAGCCGAACAGGGGCGAGAGGTTAAGTTCATCTATGAGGATGAACGTTTTGACATCCTGCTGAAGGAAGTTGACCGGCAAGACGTCGACAATCCCACCGAAGAACACTCTGGTAACTCTTTCGTCAATTATTTGGAAGCCGTGGGCGAGGCGACACGCCAGCTGGGCCGTGATACGCGCGATATTCTGGCCATGCTGGGTGGCCTGACCGCGACAATCACCGCCGCTGCGACGCATCCAAGCCGGTTGAGGCCTATTTCCATCGGCGTTCAGTTTCAGCGCTCCTGCATGGGGGCGGTTCCGATTGTGTGCCTGATGAGCTTTCTGATTGGCGGAATTATCGCGCAGCAGGGCGGGTTTTATCTGAAGCAGTTTGGCGCTGAGATCTTTGTGGTGGATCTCTCCGGCATTCTGGTTCTGCGCGAGATTGGCGTTATTCTGACAGCCATTATGGTGGCTGGACGATCCGGTTCTGCTTACACGGCAGAGCTTGGGTCCATGAAGATGCAGGAAGAGATTGATGCGCTTCAGGTGACCGGTCTGCGGGTGACCGAAGTGCTGATCTTGCCGCGTTTGGTAGCGCTGATGATTGCGCTTCCGATCCTCGTGTTTCTGGCGAACATCGCGGCGTTGTTCGGGGCGGGGCTGACCTGTTGGTGGTATCTTGGCATTGTGCCTCATTCCTTCATTGCACAACTGCAGGCGGCTGTTACTGTTGACACATTGATGGTTGGTATTGTCAAAGCGCCGTTTATGGCCCTGATCATCGGGCTTATCGCGTGTATGGAAGGTATGAAAGTTGAGGGCTCTTCAGAGTCCCTTGGACGTCATACGACTGTTTCTGTTGTGAAAGCTATATTTATGGTCATCGTGGTGGATGGAGTTTTTGCTGTGTTCTTCGCGTCTATCGGGTTTTAACCAGTATGGGACAAGGACAATCGGGACCGGTGAACGGATTGGGCTCAGGTCATCGCGCGGCTGATGATCGGGAGATTTTGCTTCGGGTGCGCGATGTTACGGTCGGCTTTGGAAGCAAACTGGTTCTTGAGAACCTGAACATGGACGTTTACCGCGGTGAAGTGCTTGGCTTTGTTGGTGCGTCTGGTATGGGCAAATCCGTGCTCATGCGTGCTGTGCTGGGGTTGACGCCGCGACGGTCCGGTTCCATTGAGGTGTTCGGGCAGGATTTTGACGAAGCAACAGATGCCATGCGCCGTGAGATTGAGCAGCGCTGGGGGGTGCTGTTTCAGCAGGGAGCGTTGTTCTCCTCTCTCACTGTGAAGCAGAATATTCAGGTGCCGATGCGTGAGCACCTGAAGCTGTCGCCGCGATTGCGGGATGAGCTGGCTTTGCTGAAGATTGAGATGGTCGGCCTGCCATTGGATGCGGCTGATAAGCTGCCCTCCGAGCTTTCTGGCGGCATGATAAAAAGGGCTGCTCTGGCCCGGTCCTTGTCGCTGGACCCTGACTTATTGTTCCTGGATGAGCCCACTTCCGGTCTTGATCCGATCGGAGCGGCTGATTTTGATGATCTTATTGTAAAACTGAAAGAAACTCTGGGGCTTACGGTTTACATGGTGACCCATGATCTGGATAGTCTGCATAGTATTTGTGATCGTATTGCCGTTTTGGGCGAACGCAGGGTTCTGGTTGAAGGAACCATTGAGGAAATGATGCAGGTGGAGCACCCTTGGGTTAAGTCCTATTTCCGTGGGGCACGTGCCCTCAAACGGGTGTGAGGAGGATGCATGGAAACCCGCGCAAATAATATCGCTATTGGTGCATTCGTTCTAACTGTTGTTGGCATCGCCTTCCTGTTTACGTTCTGGCTGCTGAGTGCGGGTGACCGCTCAAGCCGGCGTGATATCAAAATCATTTTCCCCGGTGCTGTGACGGGTCTGCCGATTGGCGGTCAGGTGCTGTTTAACGGCATCAAGATCGGTGATGTGAGTGCACTGACGTACGATCCTGAAAACCCTAAGCTTGTTGTTGCGATTGTGCGCGTTGATGCCAATGCTCCGTTGCGCCGTGACACCGTTGCATCTCTTGGGTTTACCGGGCTGACGGGCGTGGCTTATGTGGATCTGTCTGGGGGGTCCTCTGACAGTCCGGCGTTGTTCTCCAAAGCAGCTGATACTGTTCCGGTTATGTATGCGCGCAGGTCTCAGTTTGAGGATTTGCTGGAAGGTGCCAAAGACATCATGCGTAAGGCGGATTCCACGCTGGCGCATATTGATGAGCTGGTGATGACTGCGCGGCCTGAAGTGGAAAAGACCATAAAGAACGTAGAGGTCTTTACCCAAGCGCTGGCAAACAATGCCAAGGGCGTTGATGATTTTCTTGCTGGTGTAACTGAGACAAGTAAAGCGCTGACGGGGCTCTCGGGCCGGATTGGCAAACTGGTTGATCGTGGTGAAGACCTGCTGGCGAATGTCCCCCCGGACAAACTGGGTGAGATCGTCACCAATGTTGAGGTCATGACCAAGAAACTGTCTGCCTCAGCAGACGGTGTTGGTGATATCATTGCCAACGGTAAGCTGGCCTCTGATCAGCTGGTGAACTTTACGACAGAGCTTTCCGATGAACTTGATCAGATTGAAGCTGTGATTGGAGCCGTCAAGCCTGAGGAAGTTGAGCGCATTTTGAAGGGTGCGTCTGATCTTGGTGGTGTGCTGACTGAGCGTCGCGGCGATATCAACACCATGCTTTCCTCTGCTTCTGTTGTTGCTGAAAACGCGCGGCAGCTGACTGTTGAACTGACCAAGAATAAAGACGCCATCGACCGTATTGTGAAGAATGCTGAGACGGCCTCCAACGAGATTGTGCTGACCACGAAGAATGCAAACCGTATCCTGAGTATGGTGAAGTCCGAACAGGTCGGTAATATCGTGACCTCGGTTGAGACGGTGACCAAAACGCTTTCTGACAAAAATCAGGTGATTGCAAAAGTTATTGATGATGCAGGTGCTGCCACAGCGAATATTCGTGAAGTAAGCAATACCATTGCTGGTCGCAATAAGGAGATCGACAGTGTGATCGTTTCTGCCCGTGAAGTTGGAACGAACCTGAGCGCTGCCTCCGATCAGCTGAGCGAAACCATGGACAATGCGAACTCTCTGATCTCCAACACCAACGGTATTGTGGAAGCCATCGACCCTGCGAAAGTCTCCAATATTGTTGCTTCGGCTGACAAGGTGGCGACTACTCTTGCTGAGAAGACGCCTGATCTTGCTAAAGCAATTGATGAAATCCAGAATGCTGCAAAGTCCGTCAATGACATGACCATGGAACTGAAGAAGAAGGTGCCGGACGTCGACAAAGTGATTGATCAGGCGAAGAGCATTGCAACCAATCTGAATGCCGCCTCCGTTCGTGTGAACACGATTTTGGAAAAAGTAGACGGTATGGTTTCAGCTGATGGGCAGGGCTTTATCAAGGAAGCGACTGAGGCTGCGGCCTCCATCCGCAAGGTTGCAGATGCGTTTGCCTTGCGGGCGGAGCCAATCTCTGCTGCCCTGTTGAAACTGAGTCAGCAAGGCGGACAGGACTTTACTGCAGCAATGCAACAGTTAAACCAGACACTTATTGAAATTCGGCGTGCTGTGAGCAATTTTGACCGTAACCCAAATCGTGTGATTTTCGGCGGATCGGACACACCTGTCTTTAATGGTGCGCAGCGGCGTTGAGTTTTTTGAAATGTTTGACAAAAATGTAGATAAGCGACTCGAAAACGTGCGAGTGGCTAATGGCAGTAGGCTGGAGCTCGGCGTGTTCGGTTCGACACTTAAAAAAATCGTTGTTGGTGCCGTTCTGCTGGGTGGTCTTGCAGGGTGTGGGGCAAGTGGCCCTGAAGCTTTGTATGGCTTGACCGCACCGCGCGATGTTCCCGTCAAAGTCCGTGCTTCTGATTATCAAATGCTTGTGGCGACACCTGTTGCTCTTCAGGCGTTGGATACGAGCAATATCGCAGTGACACAGGGCGGCGGCCCAATTTACTCCTACTTTCCGAAGGTGGCATGGACAGACACGCTGCCACGAGTGTTTCAGGCGAAGCTTGTTGAGACACTGGAGAACACCGGCAAGCTGCGTGGTGTTTCGCAACCGGGGCAGGGGTTGTTGATCGACTACCAGTTGCAAACCACTTTGCGGGCTTTTGAGCTGCAGGTGGACGGTGGTGACAAAGCCTATGTGGAAGTGGCTGCACGTATCGTGGATGACCGGGATGGCCGCTCCATCGGCATGCGCGTGTTCGCGGCGAGTGTGCCAACAACTGGTGATACGGTCACTGATGCAATTCCGGCACTTAATGCTGCCTCAGACAATGTGCTCGCCCAGATCACCAGCTGGTCTATCAATACTGTCGGTCGCATTCCTCGCGCAAAGGCCGCTGCCAAACGCGCCGCACTGAACAGCCAGCAGGATGCAGGCAAACGACAGGTCGCTGCTGTTGCACCAGCTGCGATTGAGGTTGCAGGGACGGTGAAGTAAGGCGGGTTCAAATCCGGTGTTTATCGACGCGCTTCAAGCAGTTCAATTTCGACGAATGCGCATTCGAAGTTGTTGGCGTTGATGACATCGTGCTCTACGCCAATCTCTTTGAAGTATGGAACACCGTTTTGCATAGCGGCTTCCATTGTTTCCCCATTGCCTAAATTGATTTCCAGAGCGCCATCAAAGAGCGGGACAACGATGTAGTCGTAGGCGTGGCGATGCCAGCCCGTGTTATCTCCACGTTGTTTGAACCGCCATTCGGTGACTTTTACGCGGTCATTCTCGATCAGAACTGTCGGTTTTGCGGAGCCCGTTGATGAGCACATGACACTCTCCTTTGTTGTGCATGTGCTCATGGTAGGGATGGGTTGGAAAAGAACATAGGACCAGCGCTTGGTGAGCTGGGTGTCAGCTCAGTTTAGGCCGGGCTTTTCTCTTTCTTGGTTCGCCCTGACAATACATATTGCAGAACAAGGTCATCTCGGCGCTTTGCCAGTTCCTGCATGGATGTGTTTTCCAATGAGGTCTTCACACCGTCTTCGAGTGTATCCACCACCTCTGGTGTGATCCTTGGGGTGCCAAGATCGTCCCACCAGCTTTGGAAAGGACCACCGAGGTGATCACAGAACGAACGGATGCCGCCTTCACCGCCGCCCAGATGCAAGAGTGTGTTTGGACCCATAGCGGCCCAACGGAGGCCGGGGCCGTAAGTAACGGCTTTGTCTATATCCTCGACGCTGGCGACACCTTCCATCGCCAGGTGAATGGTCTCGCGCCAGATTGCAGCCTGCAGCCGGTTTGCAATGTGCCCGGGAACTTCTTTGTTGAGGCGTACGCAGACTTTACCGATGCTCTCATAGAAGTCTTTTGCTGATTGGAGTACGCCTGCATCCGTTTTCTCATTGTCCATCAACTCTACCAATGGGATGAGGTGTGGTGGATTGAACGGGTGAGCCAGAATGAAGCGACTTGGATTGTTAAATCCTGCCTGCATCTCCGAGAGTTTCAAGCCGGAGGTTGAGCTGCCAATGATGACTTCTGGTTTCAGGTGTGGTTCGATCTGCTGGTAGAGCCCGTGTTTGATCTCTAGCCGCTCAGGCACGCTCTCCTGAATGAAGTCGGCATCTGAAACTGCTGCCACAGGGTCGTTTGTAAACCGTAATTTTGAAGTGTCACCGGCATGTTGCCATCCAAGTGCAGCAAGCGTTTCTGCGGTTTTTTTTACCAGAGCGGTCACCCGATCTTCTGTCTCCGGTGAGGGATCATAAACAGTGACCTGCCGACCTGTAGCTGCAAACAGCGCTGTCCAACTCATGCCGATTGTTCCGGCCCCGAGAATTGCGATGTTTGGGTAGTTCATGTCAACATTCCTTGGGTTGCCCGATGAGAAGGAGCTGCTCAGTTCGATGCGGAGGTGTGCCCGATATACTGGTGCAGGTAAGGAGAACTACTATGATGTTGATTTCTAGGTCAATTTAGCAATTTGTACCAAGGCGTATGTATCGTGCTCTGGAAAACAGAGATGCTTGTTCAGGCTACTCACATCTGGCCTTAGTCTGCCAGTGCTGATCTTGCCGCTTGGCGTATGGCTGTTGTGAGGGGAGCTATTGTGTGGGCTGTTGCCCGGCTTGTATGCCAGAAGAGTTTTGTTTCGAATGGCGTGTCCGGGATCAGCTCAACCAGTTTCCCTTGCTGAATGAGTGGATCGACCAGAATGCTCGGGTTCATGCCCCAACCGATGTGATTGACTGTGGCGTCGATAAACGCCTGAGGGCTTGGGAGCCAATGGGTGTTTGGGAAAATGCTCTCTCCAAAGACTGCGCGCAACCATTCTGTCTGTAGCGTATCTTTGATGTTGTAGGTGAGCGCAGGTGCGAGCTTCAGTGCATCAAGGGTGACGCCTTTCGGAAACCATCGTTTGACGAATGCTGGGCTTGCTGTTGCCCGGTAACGCAGAGCGCCCAAAGGAAAGCAATCACATCCGCGTATGGGGGTAGGTTCCGCGCTGACAGCGGCCTGAACTTCCCCGCGTCGCAACCAGTTTGCGCTGTGGTCTTGATCGTCAATCTTCAGGTCGAACAGAAAACCATCCACCTGTGCGAGTGCATCTATGAACCACGTGGCAAGGCTGTCTGCGTTGACTGCTATCTGGAGGCTGGTCAGGTTGCTGGCCTCGCTCGAAAAGCCAATTTCCTCTTTGACCTGTTTCTCCAGCAAAGCAACTTCGTTAGCGTGTCGAAGCAGCACTTCTCCCTGAGTGGTGGCGACACATGGTGTACCTCGTATTATGAGGACGCAACCAAGCTTCTCTTCAAGGGCCTTCAGGCGCTGAGATACTGCGGATTGCGTGATGCCGAGGTGTTGTGCGGCTCTCTCAAATGTACCAGTGGTGAGGATTGATGCGAATGCGGCCAGTTGTGCTCGGTCAAAATCCATTAGAATCTCTAATGTAGAAGAAGGTATTTGAATTTCACTAATGGTGAAGGGCGAGGTAGTCAAGTTGGCAATGAGTTCTCAGTTCCCCTCTTAGGAAACCCAATGTCAGTCTTATCAGTTGCCTTTTCCGGCTTTTCTCTTGGCCTTAGTTTGATCTTCGCAATTGGCTCGCAAAACGCTTTTGTGCTGAGGCAGGGCTTGCGAGGAGAGCATGTTTTCCTGACCTGCATCACATGTGCTGTTAGTGATGCCTTTCTGATTACGGTTGGAATATCCAGTCTCGCGGCAATATCCGCAACAATCCCCGAGTTGGAGCCATTTTTACGGTATGGCGGGGCTGGTTTTCTGGCTCTCTACGGTGCTCGCAGTGCTTTGTCCGCAATCAGAGGAGGGGCGGCTCTCAGTCCGGATGAGGGCAAAACGGCAGGGATTGTCGGTACACTTATTGTGGTGTTGTCGCTTACGTTTTTGAACCCACATGTCTATCTGGATACGGTGCTGCTTGTCGGGTCTGTTGCCAGTCGCCATGAAGGAGCTGAGTACATTTTTGGCATAGGTGCTGTCGTGGCGTCCTTCGTGTTCTTCTTCTCCCTGGGATATGGCGCCCGTTTGCTTCGGCCAATATTTGCAAATCCCACCTCCTGGCGAGTTCTTGATGGCGTCATCGCTGTTGTCATGTGGGCCATTGCGTTTGCTCTGGTGAGCTGATTGCCGCAACCGCTTCTGACGAGTTCATAGGGCATCTGATCGCTAACAGGTCTCATTCTCTCGTTTGTACAGGGAGGCTCGTGTCAGAGGCATCCCGGAGAAGCTTTTTGTTTTTCGGGTTGCGACGGTCTGGAATATTTGTGCGGAACCGCGTTCAAATGCCAGTGAGACGCCTGCCAGATACAGCGCCCACATTCTGAAGGTTTCTTCTCCCACCAGAGCGATCGCCTCCTCCTTGCGTGACATAAGCCGTGTTGCCCAGTGGGACGTGGTGTAAGCGTAATGTTCCCGCCAGCCTTCCACATCGTGCACTTCAAAGCCTGTGGCTTCGAGGTTGCGGAGGCTCATGCCGATGTGGTCGAGCTCTCCACCGGGAAATATGTAGCGGATCAGTGCTTTGTATTCGGCGGGCTTCTTCCTGAACTTCTTCTCTGTGCGCTTGCCCGGCCTTGTTATGGCATGGTGCAGGTAGATCCCGCGTGGCTCCAGCAGACGCTTTACAGCTTGGAAGTATCCTTCGTGATTGGCAAGGCCGACATGCTCAAACATACCGATGGACGAGATTTTCGTGAAAGTGCCAGAGAGCTTGGAGAAGTCCTGCAGTTCGATTGAGACACGGTCTTCCAAGCCTCGTTCCGCAATGGTTTTGCGGCCCAGCAGGACTTGTTGCTCAGAGAGTGTCACGCCTTTGGCGGTGACGCCGTAGTGTTCTGCTGCATGGCAAATGAGAGCGCCCCAACCACACCCGATGTCCAACAGGCGGTCTCCCGGTTCCAACTGCAATTTCCGGCAGATCATATCCAGCTTGTCGCGCTGTGCCTGATCCAGTGTGTTTTCGGCCTTCGTGAAATAGGCGCAGGTGTAGAGCATTTGCTCATCAAGGAATAACGCGTAGAACTCATTCGAGACATCATAGTGGTGGGCGATGTTGCGTTTGTTTGAGGTCTCGCTGCCGTCGCGGGCACCTTCTCCTTTTACATCTGAGCTAGCACGCCGCTTTGAGGGAGCGAACAGAAAGGGCAGGACTGCTTTTGCGAGTAGGAGGCGGTTCAGGTTTTTGGCGAGCTTGCTTGCTTTTCCGGGTGGGCGCAATTCTGCCATCTCAAAGAGGTTTACCCCTTCGATATCGACCCGCTTTTGTACCCATGCATCAACGAGTGTCTCAATCCTGGGGCGTCGCAAAAGGGCTGAGATCACGCCGGGATCATTGATTGCAATAATTGCTTGAGGCGGATTGGCAGGAACATGCGTGCCATCCCACAACCGGAACCCGAACTTCAGCTGCATTGTTGAGTGGATGTGTTCCAATGCGCTTTTTAAGGAATTTCGCCGCCACGTTGCCTGCATCGCTCTTATCCGCCTTTGCTCTTGTGAAGCACACCCTATCGCTTCCTCTGAGGATCAAACATCCCCGAGTTGTAGGATGCGATTGAGAGAGTTTTAGGGTCGGAGACCATAGGATCTGAGAGGTTTGAGGGGCGGGAGACAAGGGCAGCGAGTACGGAGACCGGTGTTATTGTGTCGGCCCAACAAAAAAGGCTCCTGAAAATCTCAGGAGCCTTTTTTGGGTTTGATTGTTTGTCGCGCTTAGTCGAAGCGGCCACTTGCGTGAGCAAGCATGGTGTAGACCTTGCCGGTATCAGAGGTCAGGTAGGTCTGACCGAGCTGATTGTCGCTGTCGCTTCTGGAGACCTGAGACAGGAGTTGTTCGAAGTCCTGAATGTAACGCTCAACTGCGCTGCGGAATTCAGGATCGCGACCGTACTTCTGGCGGATCTCGTCGAAGGTCTGCTGACCTTGCAGGGTGTACAGGCGACGGGTGAAGACATCACGTTCGCCGCGCTTGTAGCGCTCCCACAGATCCACAAAGGTTTCATGATCAACTGCACGAGCAATGTCCATACTCAGGGAGTTGAGGGATTCAACCATGTGCTGCGGGGTGCGTGCGTTTGCTGTGTCACGCGGATGTCCGCCCATTGTGTCTTCATCGTCTGAAGCGCGGCGGAGCAGGTCGCTGATCCAGCCTTTGGATGTGCCGTTTCCCTGCGGTGCAGCCGCTGGTGTTGGCTGAGGACGCTTTGCGCGTGGAGCTGGTGCTTCCATGCGGCGAGGGGACGGGGCCATACGGGCAGGCTTTGCGCCGGTGGCTGCAACTTGCTGCAGTGTTGGTGCTTCAGCTGCTGCGTACTGGCTGGTCGCTGCCACGGCTGCCGGAGCTGCATTGACTGCGCGGGCTGGTTCTGCTGGCGTAGACACATCGAACTGAGAGGACTGGCGGGACACGATTGTGGAGAGTTCTTCCAGTGCCTTCACCTGTTCGCTCACGATGCGACGCAGTGCAGAGGTAGATGCTTCTGCTTCATCTGGCAGAGCCAGAATACCTGCATTCAATTCAGAGCGGGTTGCTTCCAGCTCATGGTGTACTGAACGGGCAACTTCACGCATGCGGGATGTTGCATCAGTAAAGCGCTCGGATGCCTCAGTGACGGTGGACTTCATGTCATGAAGGATATCATCGTGGGCAGCTTTAACTGCGTCACGTGCCTTCTGACCTTCCATACCAGCGGTCATGCGCATGCTTTCGAACTGCTCAGTCACAGACTTGGTCGCAGCTTCTGCAGCAGCACGGAGCATGCCGGAAACTTCGCGGGCCTTGTCGTCAGCAACTTCTAGCGTGTCACCAAGGGTGTTGGTGTAGTTCGCCATGAGCACTTCAACATCAGAGGTTTTCTTGATCAGCGTGTCTGCAACCATTTCGATTGCCATGCGGCGGTCTGTGAAGCGACTGTCAACATGGGTGTTGGTTGCTTCCAGATCCGCGATGGCCTGACCGAGAAGCTGGTTCTGGTCTTCCATGCGGCCCGCGATCTTCGCAGCGTCTGCAAGCACAGTATGTGTTGTGTTGCGGAGCTGGCCGACCTGGTTCTCGATGGTTGCGTTTGCTGCTTCAGTCTCGGTAACAGCACGGTCGATCGCGGTTCTGAACTCACCTGCACGGTTTGCGAGGTTGGTTTCAACTTCAGACAGGTTCTCACTTGCGGATGCAAGGATCTGACGAAGGCTTCCGTTGGATGCGTTGAGGCGTGTCAGGATTTCAGAGACATCTGTTTCCAGACGCTCTTTGGTGCCTGTCATCACGTTCACAGCCATCCGGGTGCGATCTTCGATGGTGTTGCCGATGCCGTCGATCGTCTGTGTCAGAGCATCGGTTGCGACTGCACCCTGACGGGTGACGGTCTCTGCAACTTCCTGACCCTTTGTGGAGACTGCGTTGAGCAGGACGTTCATGTCGGCCTGCATACGCTCGCGGCTGTCGTCCAGACGGGTTGTTGCGATGTTGCTGCGCTCATCGATTGCAGTCACGATCTTGTCGCCTGCTTCAACCAAATCGCGTGTTGCCTGCAGACCGTTCTGTGCAAAGCGGTCAGAGACTTCACGGCCCTTCACGGCCACTGCATCCAGAATTGCGTTCTGGACTTCGTTGACGCGTGTGGTGAGGTCATGAGCGCGGTTTTCGATGGCAGTGATCAACTCGCTGCCGTCCTTGCCGATGATCTCTGAAAGCTCAGCAGAGCGGCTGCCGAAGGCATCGTTGAGGTTCTCGGCTTTAACCAGCAGCTCGTCTGCCACGGACTTGACGCGGGTGGACAGAGTGCCTGCTGCTTCTTCGATGGTGGTGAAGACGCGAGCACGAACTTCGTCGGTTTCGCCAGCCAGAAGCTTGCGGACGTCTTCTGCAGATTCTGCGAGGATCGTCTTGGAGCGCTCGCTTTCTGCGGAGAGGCGGCCAGTTACCAGCTCGATGGTCTGGGACAGATCACCACGAACCTTGTCGCTTTCGCCGGTGAGGGCGCCAGACATTTCTGCCAGAGTTGCGGTGTACATGGCGCGGGCGTTTTCGCTTTCCACGGCCAGAGCGTTAGCTGCCTGAGCCACAGTGCTGAGGACGCGCTGTGCGACTTCGTCACCTTCCTTGGTGAGCGTACCGCGGACGGTTGCCATGGCATCGGAAACAGCTGCTGCTGCTTTCTCGCCTTCGCCTTCCAGAGAGTTACGGGCTTCGCCGATGGAGTTGGAAACGATTTCCTGCAGACGCTCGCCTTCTTTGCTCAGTGTGCCGGAAAGCTGCTCTACGCTGCTGACAACCTTCTCGGTTGTGAGGTCACGTTCCTGAGCAAGACGATCGGATGCCTGACCAACGACTTCGAGGATAAGGTCGCGAACACGGGTGCTTTCGGAGCCAAGGGAAGAGGTTGCCTCTGCCATTGCGCTTGTAAGCGTGGTTGCTGCCTTCTCGCTCTCGTCTCCCATGGTGGAGGAGATTGCTTCGAGGCGATCGTTGAGGATCGTTTCGAGAGCTTTGGAGCGGGTGTCGAGTGTTTCTGCAACTTCGAACACTTTGGAGCCAAGAGAAACGTTGATCTCTGCGACCTGCTCGGACAGAGCGTCGGTGAGGTTCTTGGACTGCTGAACGATGATGCTGCCAGCTTCTTCCAGACGACTGTCGAGCGCTTCGTTGATCTCGGTCTGACCGTCGTGGAATGCCTTGGCAATCTCGCGGGTGCGGCTGACCAGAGTTTCAGAGATCTGCTTGGCGCGTGCGTCCAGAGCCTGATCGATGCGCTCTGTGCCGGTGGACAGAGAGTCTGCAAGGTGTTCTGCACGGTCAGAGATAACAGTTGCAGCTGCTTCGACTTTGTCGCCGACTGCCTGATCGAAGGTGGACAGGCTTGTAGAGATTGTCTCTTCGATAGCTTCGGAACGCTGAGCGAGGATTTCGCCAATCTTCTCTGCACGATTGGAGAGTGAGACGCCAACCTGTTCCACACGCTCGGAGAGATTGACCGCAATGATGTCGGTACGATCTTCGAGGATCCTGGAGATGGATTGGGTTTTCTCTTCCAGAGTGCTTGCGATGATGCCAGTGCCCTGTTCGACCGCGTCTGCCAGCTTGGTGGTGCGGCTTTCGATGGTCTCGGTGAGGGCTGCTGCGCGTGTATCGAAGCTCTGCTCGAAGGTGCTGGTGCGTTCTTCGAGTTTCGCGTCGAGTGTCTCGATGCGGTTGTCGAAGGATTCGCCGATGTTCTGACTGCGCAAATCGAGGGACTGAACAAGATCGGAACCGCTTTCGGTAACAACCTGTTCCAGTTCTGCCAGTTTGCTGGCCAGGCCATCGTTCAAAGCACGGCCACGGATGTCGAGGGTTTCGGTAATGCGATCGCCGATTTCGGTCAGATCAGCTGTTACGCGCTCACCACGAGAGCCGATGAGGTATGCCAGCTGTGTACCGGTGTCAGCCAGTTTGTCAGCCAGTTCCTCAGTGCGCAGGCCAAGTGCGCCGGTGATGTCAGTTGTTGTGCTTTCAAGAGCGGTCTTGAAGGCGGATGTCTGTTTGCTGATGGTGTCAGCAACTTCTGCACCGCGCTCTGCCAGACGCTGATCCAGCTCAGCACCGTTGATGGTGATGCTCTCATAGATCTGAGTGCTGACGTTGCCAAGACGGTCAGCCAGCTCGCCGCCGCTAACTGTGATGGTTGTGCCGAGTGTGTTTGCCGTGTCATCCAGACGGGTCGCAATGTCGCCGCCACGCAGAGACAGATCCGCAATGATGCTTTCACCAGCGCCGCGCAACACTTCGGAAACCTCAGTGGAGCGGTGGGACAGTGTGTCGATGAAGTCGGTGCACTGAACGGCGATTGCTTCGTTGATCTCGCGACCACGGTTTGCAATGCCTTCTGCTGCCTGTTCGCCAGTTGAGCGAAGGGCAGTGTCCAGATTGGTCACACGCTCATCAACAACACCCATCATCTCTTCGGTGCGGCCTGTGATCGTATCGATCAGGCGGCCACTTGTAAGAGACAGGTTGGCGTTGATTTCTTCACCACGGGTAAGGATCTCGTCGGAAAGACGTGTGCTTGCGGAGGTGAAGTGATTGGTGATGCCAGAGATAGAGGTTTCGAGCGTTTCATGCAGCTGCGCGTTTGCACTGCCGAACTGATCGGAAACTGTTGTGACTGTCAGGTTCAGCGTATCTGTCAGCTGAGTATTGGCCGTATTTACGGTCTCGTTCAAGCTGCCAACACCGGTTTCCATAAGCGTTGAGATTTGTGTGCTTGCGGAATTGACGGTTTCGTTGAGGCTGCCGACGCCTGTATCCAGCGTTTCGGAAATGATCATGTTTGCAGTTTTGACCGAGTCGGTCAGGCTGCCCACACCGCTGTCCATGATCGTTGAGATCTGGGAGCTTGCTGCATTGACGGTTTCGCTGAGGCTGCCGACGCCTGTGTCCAGCGTTTCGGAAATGATTGTGTTTGCAGTTTTGACCGAGTCGGTCAGGCTGCCCACACCGCTGTCCATGATCGTTGAGATCTGGGAACCTGCAGCATTGACGGTTTCGCTGAGTGTGACAACGCCGCCTTCCAAAGCCTCGGAGATATGCTCTTTTGCACCAGAAACAGTGGTGCTGAGACTGGAGACGCCATCTTCCAGAGCTTCTGTGATGTTGGCGGTCGCGCCGGATACAGATGCTGTGAAGTTGGATGCGCTGGTGTCCAGTGTTTCTGTCAGCTGTGCGGATACGCCGTAAACACTCTCGTTGAGATTAGCTACGCCGCTTTCCATTGTCTCTGCCATAACAGAGGTTGTGTTGCTAACCGTTTGAGACAGAAGCTCAACACCGCTGTCCAGAGACTGGGAGAGTTCGCCGCTGACGCCATCAACTGTGCGGGTGATGGTATCGATGCCACCCTTCAGGGTCTCGGTCAGGTTGTCGTTTGCTGTGGTGATCTTCTCAGTGACTTCGCTGGAAGCGGTGAGAAGTGTCGTTGTCAGCTCAGAACCTGCTGTTTCGACGCTCTGATTAATGGAAACAACGCCAAGGTTCATTGTTTCTGTCAGGGTGTCGTTCGCACTGTTGATCTGATCGGTAACAGTGGAGGTTGTTGTTGCCAGAGCTTGTGAGAGTTCGGAGCTCGCGCTTGTGACGCTTGTGCTCAACTCTGTAACGCCGTTTGAAAGAACAGCACCAATCTGCGAGCTTGCACCCTCAGCAGCAGAGCTGATGGACTGAACGGAAACATTGAGCGTATCGGTGAGGGACGCATTTGCTTCGGTTAGCTGCTCGGTAACGGTGGATGTGGTGATCACCAGTGTCTGTGCCAGCTCGCCGCTGGTTTGCGAAACGCTGGATGTAAACTCGGACAGACCGTTGGTCAGTGTGGAGTTGAGTTCTGTGTTTGCTGCACTGATCTGGCCAACAACTTCACCGGATGTGGTTACCAGAGTTTGTGTCAGGTCAGAGCTTGCTCCAACAAACTGTGCCGTTACAGAAGAGACGGTCTCTTCGATAGAGGCAGTCAGCTCAGTACCCTGCGCCTGCAGAACGCCTTTCATGGCTTCTGTCTGGTCTGTGATGGTTGCAGACAGTTCTGCGCCAGCAGCGCCGAGTGTTGCGTTCAAAGCGTCGCCGCGTTCTGCCAACAGGTCGCTGATTTCATTGCCGCGAGTGGAAAGACCCTCAACAATTTCAGTTCCGGTGGAGGACAGGGATGCAGTGATTTCATCACTGCGGCTTGCCAGGTTGTCAACGAGCGCCTCTGAGGTTTCAGAAAGACGGGTGTTGAGGTCTGTGCCGCGCTCGGTCAGGTTATCGATGAAGGAGTTTGCAGTAGAGGAGAACTCTTCATTGATAGAAGATCCGCGCTCGTGAAGTGTTTCGGAGAGCTTGGAGCCGGTGTCGGAGAGTGTTTCAACCAGCTCAGAGCCGGTAGAAGTGAGGCGCTCGACATAATCATCGGAGCGAACGGTCAGCGAGGAGACCATTTCGCTACCAGCTTCAGTGAAGCTGTCGGTTGCTTCTGTAACGCGATTTTCGATCTTGCTTGTCATCTGCTCAAGCGTAGCGTCGATCGAACCGGTTAGGCGTTCCCGGGCACGATCAACAGAGGAGGCGAATTCCTCTGATGTGTTCGCGAGCTGTGATGCAAGATTTTCATGGGAGCCGGAGATGGTTTCACGAACCAGCTCTGCGTTTGCCTGAATGGCTTCACGCTGGCTGACAAGTTCTTCCACCAGACGGCGAATTTTCAGTTCGTTGTCATTATAAGAGTTCTCAAGGGAAGAGACTTCCTTATGAATGAGAACTTCCAGCTCGCTGGCACGTGCAATCGCGCGTTCAATGCCGTCGCCCATGGCGGCAGCTTCGCGGCGGATTGCCTGACCAACGTTCAGGATGCTTTCTTTTGCAACATCTTCAGGCTCAGCAAGACGAAGAGCAACTTCCGTCATGCCGCGTGCGACGTTGCGCATTTCCTGTGCTCGCCAGAACAGGAGAGCCATAACCCAGACAAATGCAATTGGAACAACAATAAAGACGGAAATGAGAACCAGCGTCGGGTTTTCAAATACGCCTGAGAAGGAGGATGATTTTTCAAGCTGAGCAGCGAATGAGCCCCAGGACATTGCCAAGCCAAGGCTGGCCCAGACAACGGAGACTGCAAATGCGAACCAGAACGGAGCTGCAGACGGCTTGCGCTGCAGAGCAAACATCAGTGAGCCAATGGACTGGCGGTCATCATTGCTTGCTGTGGGCGGGCGGCCACCACGGCCACGTTTGCGAACCTGTCTCGGAGCTTGATTTTCTTCTACAAGCTGAGCCAGTTTTTTATCAGAGGAAGGAGCTGTTGTTACAGACTCCGTTGCAGGACTAGCAGACATTTGCGGGGGTTCCGCAGTGGTGCTCTCCTGTTCACTGGATAAAATAGACTCTTGTGGAGCGCCAAAATCAGCCTGAAGGGCTTCTTCTACCGCTGACAGAGCCACTTCCGATGGAGCTTTCGCCTTCGGGGTGTTCGCCATTTCTCGCCTCGCGTCCGTACTCTCTACTTGCCGGTCGTCAGCACATTTTTCGCCTTTTGTGCCGGCGCCGTCACCACAAGGTGTCCGTCCTACGCGAAATACATTCCTCCCAAACAAGAACGCATTTCAGACAACAATAGGTTTGGCCCCATGCAATCCAACAGCTCTGAATTGAGAGCACCGTCGAACTTCTAGGGCCAAAAACAGGGAGTTTTCAGAATCAAAGCGGACCGTTAATGTTAACGGTACCTTAAGATTTAGATTTCCCCACCTTGCAGCTACCCTTAACCTAATGGCACAATCCGGTGGACTGTACAACAGAAGTTGCCGGGATTTTTAGGTGCCCTACGATAAGTCACAGGCAGCAATTTTGGGGGGAACTCACTATGGCTAATCGCGAAAATTCTCCAGTCAGTTCTAAAGGTTCCAATCGTCCGAGTCCCACACAACTCAAATGGTTAAGGCGAGGTCTTAACGAAGCAGGTGGAAAGTTACCGCTGTTCGATGAGAGCGGTCGACAAGTGCCAGCTGCAACTGTGCGGGCGTGTATTGCAGCAGGGTGGGCGGAGCCTTGGTTTTCCAACCCGTTGAAGCCGGATTGGCTCGTTTGTAAGCTGACCGATACGGGACGTGCGATGCTGGAGCGTGATGGTAATTCGAAAAATCTTGTTAACCATCTTTAACAGAGCGTCTTGTCAATTTTAACGTGTAATGGCAGTGAGAGCCGGTGACGGGGTCACGAGTCTAGATTTGAATCTGGGCGGTAGGATCTTGTTAACCATGAAATAAAAACCTGTGTTTTCTTTTGGGGACTAGATTCCGTTGCCTATGGGAAATGAGGGGTAGAGTCACTGCAGAGTCTTGGTGGTGGCAGGGTTTGAGTCACTCAAGCGAATCAACTTTCCGAATATCGCGATAACTTTGAGTCACTTGGCTGTGTTTGGAGGCCTAACGTAAACTTGGCTATGGAACTACATAAAACTACAAGTGCTATATGTAGGGATCACTTCTCTTCTGTGACGTTTGATGACCCGGATTTGCAAGGTCAGATCCTGGAGATGTTTGCTCACCAGATAGAAGAGTTCCGTCGGGGATTGTGCGAGACAATGGGAACAGAAGCCCTTCGTGCCTTGCTGCATCGCTTTAAAGGTTCTGCGCGCGGTGTTGGTGCGTTTGCGCTTGGGGAGGCGCTGGAGCAAGCTGAGCAGGAAGCTGCGAGCGGAGTTGTGCCATTGCTGGTGACTGTTGAGACTTGCCTTACGGAGGTGTCTGCGGATCTTTCAAAGCTGCGGAATTTGTAATGCGAGATTGGCTGCGCGGGTTTGACCATAAGGTCTGGCCCAGAAGTTCTTGAATAGCTGGGCGCCTGCATGTATCTGAAGACAACAGAATAAGCCAATCAGGGTCGGGACGACTTTAAATATGCCAAAGATTACTTTCATCACCTCATCAGGTGAAAGCCATGAGGTGGATGCTGCTGCCGGTTCTACCGTTATGGAGAACGCGATTAAGAACATGGTTCCTGGAATTGAAGCAGAATGTGGTGGCGCCTGCGCTTGCGCGACCTGTCACGTGTACGTGGACCCAGCGTGGAATGACAAAACTGGTGAACCAGAGCCTATGGAAGAAGATATGCTCGACTTTGCTCAGGACGTTCGTGACACGTCTCGCCTTTCCTGTCAGATCCGTGTGACTGACGAAATGGATGGTCTTGTGGTTCACATTCCAGAGAGCCAGAGCTAAGCAGCTGCAGAGCTTGAATGAAAAAAGGCTGGTCCGATTGGGCCAGCCTTTTTTGTTGGGTAATGGGATGCTTACTCAGCGCCGACGGCTTGTGGCTGACGGGCCGGGACCCACACAGTTTCCATACCAGGCTCCGGATTGCGCGGAATCATGCGGCTCAGGATTAGGCTGATGGCAGCCATGGATGCGCCTGCGATGAACACCAGTGCAGGGGAGAAAAGCCAGATCGTGCCGAAGACCACCGGAATCACCACAGCTGCGATGTGGTTGATGGTGAAGTCAACAGCGGAGGTTGGTGCAATGTCTGCCGGGTCTGCAATCTTCTGGAAGTAGGTCTTCATTGCAATGGCCATGGCGAAGAAAGCATGATCGATCACGTAAAGAGTGCCAGCCACGTACACGTTGGTGACGAAGGCATAGGACAGGAAGACGATGATCAAACCGACATACTCGCAAGTCAATGCGGTCCGCTCACCAACCCGACCGATGAACGCACCGATCTTTGGAGCGAGGAACATGTTAATTGCGCCATTCAGCAGAAACAGCGCTGCAACTTCGTGCACTTCGTAACCAAAGCGTTCGACCATCAGGAATCCAGCGAAGACTGTAAAGATCTGACGGCGGGCGCCACTCATGAAGGTGAGCGCATAGTAGAGCCAATAGCGTTTGCGCAGGATCAGCTTTTTGTGCTGTTCTACGTGTGCTTTGTACTTTGGGAAGGCAAAGGCTGCAAAGATGGTCAGGGCCATGCCTGCAATGCCTGCCCACAGGAACACTTGCTCATAGGATAGATCAAACGTCTTCCAGCCGATCATGATCGAGCCGTAGATACACAGTGAAACCAGTGACGAGACCGCAATAATTTGTCCGAGCAGTGCCGGGGCGTCTTTCTTGGGTAACCACTGCAGGGATAGAGACTGCTTGAGTGTCTCGTAGTAGTGGAAGCCGAAAGACATGATGAGGGTGGTGGCGTAAAAGCCGATCGCGGATGGGAAGTATCCGGTGATTGCAATGCCGAAGCCCATCAGACCCAAAGAGATCAACGTGAACGTTTGTTCTTTGAAGATCAACAGCATGAAAATGACAGTGAATGCCAGCAGACCGGGGATCTCGCGGATGGACTGCTGAATGCCAATTTCCTGCCCCGTGAAATCGAGCGTGTTGACTGCAAAGTTATTGATGAGGTTCCACCACACAGAAAACGAAAGCTGTGAGGCGACGGTGAGGACCAACAAAAATACAAAGGGTGAGCGCCAGTCGGCTCTGATGTCTTTAATGATATTCAACATGGTGCTTCGTTCTTAGAAATGAGTTTTGCAATTAAGTAAGCGAAAAGTTTGTTTACGTGATAGCACTAGTTTGCCAAAAAATATCTTGAAGTCGCCAAGAGGTGTTTGATGCCTATTCATGCTGATGTTTTTGCAGACCCACATGAGGTGGATCGTCCGCAACCCATTGTTGCTTATGCGGTAGATATGCCCATTGGCGGACAAGGGGAGCCGCACGCACACTCACGCGGACAGCTGGTTCATATCATGCAGGGCTCCACAACGGTGTTTACCGAGGAGGGAACATTTGTTGTGCCACCAGAGCGTGCGGTCTGGGTTCCAGGTGGGATGATGCATCGCACTGTCTATCCGATCAAAACGCAGTTTCGGAGCCTGTATCTGCGAGAGGATTGGTCTGCGCGGCTTTCTGATAGACCTGTTGTGGTGCAGGTGACGCCGCTCTTGCGTGAGTTGATACAGGAGATTATGGCAGCGCCCCGGGACTATGCGCTTGATGGGTCTACTGCGCGGATTGCGCAGGTGATTGTTGACCAGTTGAAGAGCTTGCCAGATGCGCCGCTGCAATTGCCTATGCCAGTCAATCATGCGCTTTTGAAAGAGCTTTGTCAGTCTATCCTGTCATGTCCTGCGCACTTGCCAAGCCTTGCAGATGCTGCGGAGCGAACGCTTATGTCTCAACGCACGTTTGAGCGGCGGTTCTTTGATGAGACGGGTTGGAGCTATCGCAAGTGGTGTGGGCAGGCCAAACTGTTTCGGGCTTTGGAGTTGCTCTCTGCAGGCCGGAGTGTGGGTGATGTGGCTTTCAAACTTGGCTATGAAGGGCCAAGCCCATTCATCTCTCAGTTCCGCAAAGCATTTGGCACGACGCCTGGTAAATACTTCAAGACTGCGTAGCGCTGTTTACTTGCTGGCGCCGCATGCGCGGATGAAGTCGCGAACGTGCTTGGCGCTGCCTTTGAGGCTCACATTGTAGATTGCATAGCCGCCGAGATTGATCTTCAGCTCGTTGTCTCGTGCCATTCGGTTCCAGAGTGAGGAGCCATTACTCAAAGTGAGGAGTGGCAGGGAAACACCGGCCTCCTGATTCAACGAACTGCCGACGCCAACATAACTTTCCTTGAACCGTCTCGTGCTCAAAGAGATCAGGATACTGTCGCCTTCCTTAAGAGCAGGGACGGTTGACTGAAACATGATCTCGATATCACCGCTTCCAGCTAGGCAGCGGGCATAAAAGTCTGTGTCGTCTGTTTCTGGTACGCCATGGACCAGAACAGCACTCTTGTTGCCTGCACCTGTTGGAAGGCCTGACACCCAGACATAAGGACCGTCATAGCCATTCAAGGGAGCTTTCTCCTGAAGGAACTTGTCGGGATTTGGCAGAAGGTCTTGTGTTATGAGGTCTGTGTTTTGCTCGTGGAAAACAAAGTGTTGAGCCGCTCTTCCGTTGCTGTTGAGGGCGCAGGAAAAGTTGAAGGGCACATACATGCCCTGACTTTGGTAGACACCGCGGCCCGCGAGTTTGTCTCCTGTTCGTACCAATACCGGTTTCTGGTTCATCTGCTGATTGGTGAAGGTGCCGAGGCCCAGATAGACAGGCGGCAGTTCTGATAGGGAGTTCTTGGTCGCAATGATCTTACTGCCCAGTGTGGAGCAAGCGCGGCGGGCCTTCCAGAGTGGTTCGGCTACATTGATTACCAGATCATCTTCCGGTGCGATCTGGCTGTTTTTCAATGGCGGTAAGTCTTGTGTCACAACCTGCGTTGGAGGTGCTGCCTGTGGAGATGTGCTATCCCGCTTCAGCTTGTAATAACATGCTTTTCTTGCAGCGGGATCTGGGTCTCCGAAGAAGTCAGTCCGGCAATGAACATCACCTTTCGCGGTCTTTTCATAAAACGCGCCGGGCCTGCCGAAGCGAACTGTTGTCGCGTAAGGCAACTCACAGACTTGAAATTCAAGGGCACATTTACGCCATCCGTCCTTCGTAAATTCAGGAAGTTGCGGAATGGGGGTGATCACACCACCTGAGCTGGCGGACTTGATCTGTTTCTTTAGCGAAGACGAACTGGCACTTACCGTATTTACGGTTTTGCGAGCGTACGGTTTGTTGCCAACATAGAAGATGCCAGAGCACCCCTTATCCGTCCAAAGATGTGATGGGACGACGCCCCAGCTTTCATTGAGTTTGCAGAGCGCTGAGGAGGTCTGGCGCAGCAACTGGACGTAATTGCGGTTGGCGTTCGAGATCTTGCATTTGGTGTAGCCAGCATTCTCAGAAGCACAAACAACCACGTTGGTGCCATCAAGACGATCTGGCGTGTTGGCGATATGGTTTGCTGTTGAAGGCCTGTGCGTCGGGTCGCTGCTATGTATGTTATCGCCCTCAGGTTTTCTGGTGAGGGTGTTGGTCAGGCAATCGATGAATTCCGGGCTGTCCAAAGCTGCATCGGTTTTGTCGAGACAGCTTTCAATTATGAGCGCTGGAATAAGCGAGTTAATGGGCGGAATTGTTGTCGCGTTGGCATTGGCAGCAAGGAACGGTGCAATGAAGGCGATGGTGCCTGCCGATGTCCTTGTAAACAGTTGCCACAAAATAGATTTGCTCACAGCATAGCCTCTCTTAGCCCTTCTGGTGCACTTGTTGCCTAACGCAATCAGCTTGCGCCCAGCTGAAAGCGTGTTGCAGCTTCTACTCCAAAACAGGTGTGAAGCATGCTTTTTGCCAAGCGCGGTTGCTGTCTAGATCTCAATGCTACTTGCAGTCTAGTTGTAAAATTACAAAAAGGGGAGGTTAAATGCGCTGTGTCGTTTGATTGAATCCAATCAAGCGGAACACGCTCTAGCGCACAAGTTCCTTCATGGCGGAATCCATACCTTCCAGAGTGAGAGGGTACATGCGCTGGTCAAACAACTCTTTCATCATGCCGATGGAATGGGTGTAATCCCAATGCTTTTCCCGTACCGGATTGAGCCAGACTGCTTTTTGATAAAGGTCTGTCACGCGTTTTACCCAGACGTTGCCTGCTTCTTCGTTCCAATGTTCGACTGAACCGCCGGGATAAGTGATCTCATAGGGGCTCATTGAAGCGTCGCCAATGAAGATCACTTTGTAATCGCTTGGATATTTATGGAGTACGTCCATCGTGTTGATGCGCTCTGTGTGGCGGCGGTGATTGTTTTTCCAGACGAACTCATAGAGGCAGTTGTGGAAGTAGAAGTATTCCATCACCTTGAATTCGGTTTTGGCAGCAGAGAACAGTTCTTCGCAGACGCGGATGTGATCATCCATTGAGCCGCCGATGTCGAAGAATAGAAGCACTTTGACCGAGTTGCGCCGTTCCGGGCGCATTTGGATGTCGAGCAGGCCTTTGTGGGCGGTGGATTTGATGGTGTTGTCCAGATCCAACTCATCAGCTGCTCCGGTTCTGGCGAATTTACGCAGGCGCTTTAGGGCAACCTTGATGTTGCGGGTGCCCAGTTCAACCGTGTCATCCAGATCCTTGAACTCACGCTTGTCCCAAACCTTGACGGCACGGCGATGGCGACTACCGTCCTGTCCAATCCGAATGCCTTCAGGGTTGTAGCCATACGCGCCGAATGGGGATGTACCGCCTGTCCCGATCCATTTGTTGCCGCCCTGATGGCGCTCTTTCTGTTCTTCCAACCGCTTTTGAAGTGTTTCCATGAGCTTTTCAAAGCCGCCCATGAATTCGATAAGCTTCTTCTCTTCTTCAGAAAGGTGTTTTTCTGTGAGCTTGCGCAGCCACTCCTCTGGAATGTCTGTGGTTGCCACTTCGCTCATCAGGTCCAATCCGTTGAACGTGTGGCCAAAGACGCGATCAAACTTATCCAGGTTGGATTCATCTTTGACCAATGTTGCGCGGGCGAGGAAGTAAAAATCCTCTACGCGCTTGCCGGCCAGATCAACGTCCAGTGCTTCCATAAGCGTAAGATACTCGCGTACGGATACGGGCAGGCCTGCGGATTTTAGCTCTTCGAAAAACTGAATAAACATGGGGTCACATTATGCGATTGAGCGGTGTAGTGTCGAGAGTGCAATTGACACCTTAGGCAAAAGCATAGGGATCAATAGGAGCCTCTTGCCCAGTCAATTGCTTTGTCTAGATGTAGTTCAACGAAATCATTCTTGCCTTCACGATAGGCTTCGACATCTCCGTTGACCTCCTGTGCCGTTTTCTTCTTCAAGTGGGCGTATTTCTCGCGAATGTCAGGATGTGCTTTCAGGTAATCACGAAAGGCCAGATGCCGGTAGACGTGTGGATCTCCTGATTTGAACGCATGGAGGTGGTGGGTGCGGTCATCTCCGCCTTTTTCGAAGTAGCGGCGGACTTCAATACCGTTCTCGCCTTTGGCAACATAGCCGAGATTGATCAGCTTTGCAGATTGAGCATCGAGTGCTGGGATGCTGGAGACTTCCAGCAGGATGTCGATAATTGGTTTGGCAGCAAGGGCTGGTACGGAAGTGCTGCCAATGTGGTGAATGTCTTCGACAATATCTTCGAGCAGCTCACGTAAAATTTCTTGCTCCAGCCGGAACTCTTCGGCCCAGTTGTCTTGTGCATCTACCACTTTGACTTTGCGTGTGATCATAGCTGTGTCTGCCGCCTTTGTTTCACTAGTCCTTTGAACATACCAAGAGATTGGGGGAAGCACAGGGCTGGCGTGAGATATTCGTTAATCCTGGTCCGCAATCTCATCTGGGGCAGATTTCGTGATCTCGCTCATGAGTTCTGTTAGCGACGGGCCTTTTGTGGCGATGAATGGTGCGGGGCGGCAGGTCTGAATTGCTGCAACGCCAATGCGTGCCGTGAGGAAACCGTTGACCAATCCTTCGCCAAGGCGGGCGGAAAGTTTTGCCGCTAATCCCTGACCAATGAACTGTTCCAGCAGGCTATCTCCTGCTGCCATGCCACCTGTGACGGCCAGATGAGCTGCTACATCTCGTGACAAGCGCCAGAAACCGAGCGCGCCGGGACGAGCACCGTAGAGACGAGAGATGCGGCGGACAATGCGCAGGTTCTCGTAAAGAACAATCAGGATATCAACGAGTGCACGGGGTGATAGTGCGGTAACTACAGAAACACGCTTTGCGCTTTCCATGACGATTAAGCGCGCGCGGGCATCCATCGGGGCCATCAGCTCACGTTCTGCCAGCTTGACGAGGTCTCTCCCATCAATGATTTCCTGCATATGACCTTTGAGTTGAGCGCGGCCATGAGCTGTTTCCGGACGGTCTGCGTAGAGCGCCATTAGCTTTTGTAGAGCTGCACGGGCTTCCTTATCGCTATCGTTGTCTGCTGCGGTTTGGAGGTCATCGCGTATATGGTCGATTTGCTCCAGTCTCGAAAGTGCTCGCCATTCTTTGAAGAACAAACCGATCAGTCCGAGAAAGCCGAGAGCGGTGAGGCCAACAGCTGTCCAGCCCAACCAGTCATAGCGGGTAAAGAGATCTCTGATCAGGCTATCTACTGCCAGACCAACGGCAAGCGAGACGAGGCCACCACCGCCAATGGCAATGATCTTGCTCCAGCGACTCTTTACAGGCTTCGGCTCTGGCGCCACATTGTTTTGTGGCAGGGCCAACGCGTTTTCGTCTTCTTCTGATACAACGGCTTCAGAAGAAAGTGGTTCCTGCGCACACTCTCCCTCCAACCGGACGGAACTGTCATCCAGTTTGAATGCTTTCGGTGCACGACGTGCCTGAGGCTTATGTTGCTGTGTCTTCTTGATGGTCATGCGAGTTTGTCTCCCAGCAAGAACTCCATTGCACTGTCCAGGCGGATGTGAGGGAGGGATAAGGTTAATCCCTCTGCTGTCCGTTCCAGCTTTGGAGGGCGGAAGCGCACATACTTCAATGCGGTCTGGTCTTCCGGTGCGTCATGGTTTTGCTCGGTGGAGAACAGATCACCCAGATCGTCAGGAAGGTCTCCGGGAAAAATAGCGGCTTCTTCTTCACCGTCAAACCTCATCTCACCGATGGTTTCTTCTGGCATTGGCGTGCCGAGGAGCGCAGGGGTTTCTGCGCCATCGTGGTGGACGGTTGCCTGACGAGTGGCTCTTACGGATGCAAGGGCGAGTGTTTCAACTGAAGCTCCAGAGAATTCTGCGCGATTGATTGCGCGTTCAACCAGCTGTTTGAGGAGCAACTCCAAATGATCATGATCCTCGCGTCGCAGATGGTCTGCCTTTGTGGCCGCAAACAGAATCCGGTCAATCTTGCGAGAGACTATTGAGAATAGCCAGCTTGCTTTGCCCGGTCTGAATGCACCCATAATCTCAGTGAGGGCACCGCTCAAATCATCCAGAGCCTCGGGTCCGGCGTTGATTGCTGTGAGTGCGTCCACGAGCACAATCTGTCTATCCAGTTTGGCAAAGTGGTTTTTAAAGAACGGTCTCACCACATGCTTGCGATAGGCTTCGTAGCGGCGCTCCATAATGGCGAGGAGCGTGCCTGCTTTGGGTTTGACCTGCGTATCGCCCAGATTGAGCGGGGCGAAGGTGAGGGCTGGTGTGCCCTTCATATCGCCGGGCATGAGGAAGCGACCAGGAGGCAACATGGATAGTGCGTTCTCATCATCCCGGCAGCGGCTCAAATACGTGGTGAAGGTGCTTGCCAGATCTTTTGCGATGTCCTCTGAAAACTCATCGTGCAGCTTATCTTGATAGCGCGCGAGTGTTGACAGAAACTCCTCAGACAAATCTGGCCTTGCTTTAGCGCGTTTCAGGGCTTCCTCTGAAAATTGCCGGAAATCCTGTCGTAGCAAAACAAGGTCTAGGAGCCATTCACCAGGGTAATCCACGATGTCGAGGTGCAGCTTGCCGCCGCCTAACTGGCGGTTCAGGAATGTGGCTGACTCGTATTCAATGGTCAGGCGAAATTCGGAGATTTGATGTGTGGACTCCGGCCAAAGGCGATCCTTTGTCAGCGTTTCGACATGCTGCTCATAGTTGAACCGTGGAACATTGTCATCGGGCTGAGGCTGAAGATATGCACGCGCGAGCCGTCCTGTGCCCGCGGCATCCAGCAGAGGCAGGCGGCCTCCGGCAATGAGATTGTGAACGAGAGCTGAGATAAAGACGGTCTTACCGGAACGTGCCAATCCAGTGACACCCAGACGGACAGTGGGGACCGTTAGGTCAATCGCTGATCCCGTTAGATTGTCCAATGCTGTTTGTGCATCGGTCAGGGCCAGCTTGGCGTTTTTAAATAATGAATTCAGTGGGCTCACAGATCATCCTCCAAGGAACGATGTGGTGCGTTCTTTGGAGGAATGCAATCGCAAATGCGCCAATAAATGTTGAATTGCGCAAAATTTTCCTAGTCAGGAGCCTGAAACAGCTTGCAGGTGCCGAGGCTGGAAGAATGAGACGATCCTTCCTTTCTTGCAGTCAATTTCTGACCAGCGGTGCTCTTCAAAGTCTATTACAGCGAGAGCTCCGGTTGGGTACTTAGATTGCATCTGGTGTATGTACTCAGGGTTGCCTTTGCCAGTGAGTTCAAGAGCTGTGTCCTGAATAGCTGTGTTGTGGCCGACAATGAGGATAGTGTCGAAGCCGCCGCCATAGGCGCGGATTGCATCTATGTAGTCACCTTCGCTCGAATTGTAGAGATCCCTGAGCAGTTGAATGCGCGTATCACTGCGCAAGTATGGCATTACTTCCATGAGTGTTTGCCGTGTCCGCAGAGCTGTAGAGCATAAAATCAGCTTTGGATGCATATGATGTTGGTGGATGTGGGCTCCAACCCTTGCTGCGGCTTTCCAACCGCTGGTGTTAAGGGAGCGATCATGATCGTGAGCACCCTCATCACTCCAGTCGGATTTTGCATGACGTAACAGCATCAGGCGAAGCATATGTTATCCTCCAGATATATTTTATTACTTTATGTTCCTAAGAGGTAGAAACATTCTAAGTTGTATTTGTGCTGCTATGCGATATTGCGATGCAGCATAATTGGATGGACTTGTTTGTTTATTACTTGCTTTGTCTCTGTTTGAAACCTACATGTTTTCGATTGAATTTGGAAGGTGATAGTATTCCCCTAATAGTATGGGGTTTTTGTCTCATAATTACTGAAATATTTATAAGTGATGCATGCATTCGTACTGAGTTCTTTTCAGTCGTGCTTATTAGATATTTAGTTGGCAGAATGGTTTAGGCAACTGTACTGGTCGCTTACGATGCGGTGTGTTGTAATATGAGGGCTGCACTGATGTAGGTGTGCTGGGCGATCCGCCAATTTAGCCGCGCTGCGTTAGTTACGGCGCTGCTCCTGCTCGACGCGAAGGGTGAGCTTTTTGAAAAGCGTGCGGATCTTCTCAAGCTCGCTGACAGGGAGATCATCTGAAATGGATGCCCAGACCGTGTAGTCAGCGCTTGGAGCTGTGTAGGCGGTGAAACTCTCGACGCGGCCCATCTGCATTGTTGTTTCGGTTCGGAACGCAACCTCATTTTGCGGTGTCTTCAGATCCAGTGGTTTGAAGTGGCTTTGACGGTATCCGCTTTTGAAGTTGTTTATGAGAGTTGTCGCCGTGTCTTTTTTGTGCCGGCGGAAGATGACTTTGATCTCGCCGTTCTCGGTTTCGTAAATGCATCCGATACCGAGTTCCTTCAGATCGGGAACGAGAGCTGATCGGGAAAGTTTGCTGATATAGTCCGGGCAAAACATGCCGGTGAAGTGCGTTAGTGCGTCCACATCTTTGCGCCAGCCGTTGTGCAGTGTATGCGGCTGGTAGAGGAGGCTTTCCGAGATGGTGCTGTTTGCTTGTGCGAGTAAGCTGCCTGTAAGAAGCAGGCAGCTTGCGAGAATTGCTTTTGATGCACTGGAAAGTATGTGCTGGCTCAAAAAACTGGTTTTATTGTTTTGCTTCATTTTCAAGCCAGGCAATGCAGATACTAGCGACGATTCATAAAGGCGAGGCGCTCGAACAGATGAACGTCCTGTTCGTTCTTGAGGAGTGCGCCGTGCAATGGCGGGATAACTTTCCGGCTTTCGGTTTCGCGGAGTGTTTCCGGGTCGATGTCTTCGTTCAGAAGCAGTTTAATCCAATCCAGAAGCTCAGAGGTTGATGGCTTTTTCTTCAAGCCCGGCAGATCTCTGAGGTTATAGAATGCGTTGAGTGCTTCCTTAAGTAAGCGGTCTTTGATTTCGCCGAAATGCACATCGACGATCTCTGTCATTGTTTCTGCATCTGGGAACTTGATGAAATGGAAGAAGCAGCGGCGCAAGAATGCGTCTGGAAGATCTTTCTCATTGTTTGAGGTGATGATCACGATTGGACGCTGTTTTGCTTTGATCGTGTCGCCAGTCTCGTAAACAAAGAACTCCATACGATCCAGCTCCTGAAGCAGATCGTTTGGGAACTCAATGTCAGCCTTATCAATCTCATCAATCAGAAGAACCGGGCGTTCATTCATTTCAAAAGCAGTCCAAAGTTTGCCTTTGCGAATGTAATTGCGAATGTCTTTTACGCGCTCATCGCCAAGCTGGCTGTCGCGGAGACGGGAAACCGCGTCATATTCGTAAAGGCCTTGCTGAGCCTTTGTGGTCGATTTGACGTTCCACTCAAGGAAGGGGACGCCTAAGCTTTGGGCGATTTCCTGAGCTAGGACAGTTTTGCCGGTTCCAGGTTCGCCTTTTACAAGCAGGGGACGCTCAAGGGTAATAGCTGCGTTGACTGCGATCCGGAGATCTTCTGTGGCAACGTATTGGGAGGTCCCTTGAAATTTCATCGCTAAATCCTGCTTGAGTATCGTGATTTGGCGAAAACAGTAATCTCTCGTTAGACAATGGGCAATCCCTGCAGGGTTGCGCCATTGGGCTTATCTAGTGGTTTCGATCTTTGCTCGGTTTCTTTTGCTGCTCTGGGAATTATGTGCCGGGTAGGGCGAGCTATTTGCCGGGTTTAGGCAGGAATTCTTATGTTTAACAATAGGTTAAAATTGTAAATTATTGAAATGGCTGAATAAATTGAATTTTTTAGTTTGGCACGTAAGTTGCATTCAGTGTTCAAAGATCTGCGTAAGCATGAGCGAATTTGAATTCTAGGTGGGCTCGATGAGTATTTATGGTGCTATCAACGCTGCAACGACCGGTTTGGACGCACAGTCCAAGGCGTTGGAGAATATTTCCGGTAACGTGGCGAACTCTTCGACCACTGGCTATAAACGCCTTGATACAAGCTTCTCCGACCTTGTTTCCAGTACAGGTAGTCGGCAGGCTGAACAGGTGTCCGGTACTGTAATTGCGACTTCTCGTGCCACTAACTACTTGTCTGGCGATGTCACATCCGCTGATCGCAACACCTATATGGCGATCAATGGTCCTGGGTATTTTCTGGTCACCAATAGGGATGGTTTAAATCAGGAGACGCCTGAGAGTTACTATACGCGTGCTGGTGACTTTGAACTGGATACTGAGAGAAACCTGGTCAACTCCGCGGGCTATTTTCTGCAGGGGTACCCGATTAACCCTGCAACGGGTGCTGTGAGTGATCGTGCAGTGCCAATTCAGGTGTCTGATGCCCCGATGCCAGCGCAACCATCGACGCAAATCAATTATCAGGCGAATTTGCCATCCAAGCCAACGACTGCGAACTATCAAAAAGCAGATGGTGCGGCGAACTCGCAGTATGTTGATTTGAGCGTGTTTTCCGATCCAGACGAACAATCAACACTCGCTTTGAATGATGACGGTGCACCTGCAACATTGCTTACAGCAGAGAGCAAGTTGTTGCCGTCAAACCAGTTTGAAGCTGATAGTGTGTTGACATTGAAGGTGGGGCAGCATGACCCTGAAGTGTTGGATATTGATGCCAATACTACTGTTCAGGATCTGCTTGATAAGCTGAATGGGATGCATGGAGTAACAGCTCAGATCAATGCACTTGGCGAGATTGAGATCTCATCCTTCGAGACATTAACAATCGATCAGGCGGGAAGTGTACCTTCTTCAGGTAGCGTACTCGATATGGACTTTGCTCCTCAGCCTTTACCCTCAACTGGTACCTATAATCCTGACGTTGTCACGGGTGATAAAGCTGATGATTTCATTAAGTCCTCTGTCGCTGGTGGGCAGGAAACTGTTTACGACGAGAATGGGACACCAGTTAACGTTGAACTACGCTGGGCGCTGAATGCAGAGAATAAGTGGTCACTTTTCTACAATACGAACACTAATGCGTCTGGTGATGAAGTTGCGTGGAAAAAAGTCAGTGACATGTCATTCGACGCAGCTGGTCGTTTAACGTCACCTGCTTCAGGCTTAGTTGATATTCCTGATCTTGAGGTGAATGGCGTCGGTATGGGCGACATTACCTTCAAGTTTGGTCTTGACGACTTAACCCAATATGAAGATGTAATTGGTGGTGCATCCAATATTGGCACTTCACAGGACGGTTTCCCTTCCGGAAAACTTCAGGATGTTTCCATTGATGCTGAAGGTAATGTGATTGGGAAGTACTCCAACGATAAGTCCCAGAAGCTCTTTAAGATTCCAGTTGCGACTTTTGCTGCGGAGCAAGAGCTTCAGCGTGTTGACGGCGCTGCTTTTTCCGAGACCTCCACTTCTGGTGAGCCAGATTTCAGGAATGGAGGTACGATCCGTGCGAAAGCGCTAGAGAGCTCTAATGCTGATATCGCCAAGGAGTTCTCGAAGTTGATCATCACTCAACAGGCCTACTCGGCGAACTCGAAAGTCTTGTCGACAGCAAACCAAATGCTGGATTCAGTTCTTAATATCGTTCGATAAAGTGGTGTTGGGGTAGGCTATTGCCTGCCTCGTTGCCTTAGGGAGTATAGGGTATGGGTCTCGGAGCAGCTTTGAATGCGGCTATGTCGGGATTGTCGCTTACGAAGGCGCAGCTTGCGGTTACATCGAGGAATGTCGCCAATGCGAACGTTGACGGTTATACGCTTAAGACAATCGTGGGCACGGAAGTTCACAATACGTCGACGTCTTCATCCTCCGTTCTGACTAATCAAGTTCAACGGCAAGTTAATACCCAACTCCAGTCTGCTTATTGGGAAAGTCTGAGTGATACGGCTTATGCTACTCAATACAACGAATACATCGCGCAGCTTGATCAGATGTTTGGGAAGGTTGGAGACCCAAGCTCTATTCCGAGTTTGATGAATAACTTCACCAATGCGCTGACGTCTTTAGCGACAGATCCCAGTTCTCAAAGTGCGCAGGAAGTGGCTGTAAATGCTGCTGAAGAGCTTTCCAGAAGCATCAATAATTCAGCCAAGCAAGTGCAGGAAATGCGCCGCGATGCTGATGCTGGAATTGCTGATGAAGTAACGCAGGTCAATTCCATTCTCAAAGAAATTGAGAGTCTGGAAGACACCATTGTTGTTGAGCGTTCTGCAGGCCGGGAAACGGCTCACTTGCATGACCAGATGGACCGGCAACTGGAAGCTTTGACTGAGAAGATGGATGTTGAAATCAAGCAAGACAACGATGGCTTGCTACGGATATCAACTAAATCTGGAACCACGTTATACAATGATCGCGCATCAGAGTTACAGTTTACTCCGCGCCCTACGCTTGGTGTCGGTGTTGAAGGTAATCCGATTGAAGTAAAGTCGCAGTCTGGCGCTGTTATGGAGCTTTCATCATTTGACCTGAAGAGCGGTAGCATGGGTGCGCTCGTGGAGTTGCGGGATAATACCCTTCCAGAGTCGCAGGCGCGCCTGGATGAGCTTGCAAGTCAGATGGCACTGTCTTTGTCTCAGCAAACGTCTGAAGGTGTTGCGGCTGATGATGGTGGAGCGCCATCTGCGGCAACGGGCTTCAGTGTTGATACGTCCAAACTGCAATCTTCTGGCGATACAATTGAGCTTGAGTTTGATGTTAACGGAGAAAGTCGTAAGGTTACATTTGTTGCAGTGACCGACCCAAGTTTGCTGCCGCTTTCTTCGGATGTAACTGCTGACTCCAATGATATCGTGCATGGTATTGTAATTCCAGCGACTTCGACTTCGCTGGAAAGTCAGATTTCCAGTGCTCTGGGTTCTGGGTTTGATGTTTCCGTTGATGCTGCTGGTGAGTTGAAAGTTTTATCTCCGATCAGCCCGGGTACTATTGAGATTACTGGTCTTACAGCGAAAAATACGCGGACTGTTACCGCTGCTGATGGTGCCGAGATCCCGCTCTTTGTAGACACAAAAGGGGACGGCGGACCTTATACTGGGGCGCTAGAAGATGGTGGCCAGAAGACCGGCTTTGCGCAACGGATGACTGTCAATAAAGCTATTGTTGATGATCCAAGTCTTTTAGCAGGTGAGCCAGATAAGCAGAGCTCCGAGCGTGCAAACCTCCTGAAAAGCCGCCTGACTGAGACCGAATATACGTATGCGCCAAGCTCGGGGATCGGAGCAAAGAATGCTCCATATGTCGGGACGATTTCTGATTTTGGCATTGAGACTGTGGTCAAGCAAAGTCAGATTGCCAGCGCGGCGACATCAGCTGCGAGCAACTCAAAGGCTGTTACCAGTATTGCTAAGAATGCTTATGAAAACAGCTATAAGGTTGATGTAGACGAAGAGCTGGTGAAGCTGACTGAATTGCAGAATGCTTATGCTGCGAATGCTCGTGTCTTATCGGCTATCGACGAAATGTATGATACACTTTTTAGAATCGCATGATGCTGCTTTAGGAATTGAGTTATTCAAATGAATACAATCGGTTATTCTAAATCTCATAGCTATATGCTTGATCTCCTTATGCAGCAAAAGACGCAGCTGGAGAACAAGTCTATTCAGCTGACTTCCGGGCTGAAGTCTCAAACCTATGGTGGCATCAGTTCAGATTCTCGCATGGCACTGGAGTTGCGCCGCGAGATCTCAAATATTGAGGTTTATGAAGACTCTAACGCGATTGCCAGCATTCAGCTTGACCTTATGGGCAAGTCTCTTGAGCATATGGAGAAAATGCGCTCTGAGAGTGTGAGTGCGATTGATGAGAACAACTATACGCTGACCACAGATGGCCAGACGACCAGTCAGCAAGCGACTGAGATTATGCTGAATGAGACGATCTCGCAGCTGAACTCTGAAGTGAACGGGTATTATCTGTTCGGTGGTAAGGATGCGATTGAGCCACCGGTTGCCTCGCTTGATGCCATAATGGATGGGCAAGGCGGAAAGCTTGGGCTCAAGGAGCTCATGAAGCGTTATGAGAATGCTCATGTTGGTGCCTCTGAAAATGGTCGCATCGAATCCAGTGTGACAAATCCGCTTGGTGTTCCTACTCTGACACTTCAACAGGACAATGTTGAGGGATTTGGCTTTGAGATCACTTCCGTTTCTGCGTCCTCTGCTGATGTTGCAACAGCGGTTACTCCTGAAGACCTGACTGATCCGCTTAATCCTGAAGGCAAAAAGGGGACCTTCGCGTTCAATGACACTCCGAGTGTTGGTGATACGATTGAGGTTGAGCTGGAACTTCCTGACGGGAGCAAATCAGTTGTTAAGCTCTCAGCAACCGATGACCCTGATGCAGGAGAGGGAACCTTCCTGATTGGGACGGGTGCTAATCCTGCTCTGGAGAGCGCTCAGAATGCTCAGGCAGCTTTTGATAAGGCAATAGGCGATATTGCAAAAACTGAGCTTCGAGCGGTTGCTGATGTGCAGGCTGGTGAGGAGTTTTTTGGTAATCACGGGCGGACCGATCCGGCGCCGAAGGTACCAAAAGCGGATGGTTCTGGTTATGAGACCGCATCAGATCTTCTGGTTGACTGGTATACCGGTACCGAGAACTCTGATGATCCGCGCTCAGACAAGGTTGTTCAGATTGATGACAATGTGCGCGTGGAGTATGGCGCGCGCGCGAATGAGTCAGCGTTTTCCGAGCAGTTGCAAAACCTTGCTGTGTTTGTGGCGGCAGACTTTACAGCAGAAACTCCAGATGATGCTGAGAGTGAGGGGGTCGCAAAATCCTACTATGCTTCGTTGGCAGATAAGAGCGATGACGCACTCTCTTTCGCGGGAGACCGGAATTCTGGCATCCAAAGCGTAGCCTCAGAGATGTCTGTGGTGAACACAACTGTGAAACGTACTGCTGAGAGGCAAAAGCAAGCGTCTCTGACCTATCATAATACGTTGACCGGGCTCGAGAACGTTGACAAGACTGAAGTTGGAACTGAGATAGCCGTGCTAAAGACGGATTTAGACGCGTCGTTTCAGGCAACGTCTATACTGTTAAATCTAACAATTACTGACTTCTTAAGATAACAAAAAGCCTCCGTAAATCGGAGGCTTTTTGTTATTATACGTTTGCCTTTTGGCCTCTTAATCCAGATGCTAGAGACTTGTTGATGTTGATCATTGTCTCTAGTGCTTCTGGTTCCGCACCGCCCATCATTTCCATGGTTCTGTTGAACATAAACAGGGCCAGATTTGCGATGTTATTTTGAAGCTCCAGAGGCAGCTCGCTGTATTCTGCGGTGGCCTCAGTTACAAAAATTGTCCAGAGCGTGCGATTGAATATGAGTGTTTCATTCCGTTCTTCGCGTGAAACTGTATCCCACTCACGTTGCAGCACAGAAAGGCGCGCTGCAGCTTTCATCAGAGCTTCAGCTTCCAGAGCCCTCGGATCCGCTGAGGCCGAGGTGTTTGCGGACTGCTGATATGCCTGAGTTGCTTGTTGATACATGACTTATCAAAGTCCTTTCATATTCAATCAATTTCTTGGCGAGCTTCAGGGCGCGATAGAGCTCTTCTCGCAAAATTGCGGTGCTAATCTCGCTGATAAGGTCGCGTGTGCTTGGTGCGGCCTGCAGGATCTTTCCGATCACATCGAAATACTCTTTCTGAGTGACCGTGATATCCTGCTTTAAATACATGACCTGCACTGCAAGGTAGACCTGCTGTGCCATGGTGCTGGCGTCTTCCGGCAGAAGGATATCCTTCTCTCGGAGAATAGGTGCATCTCCCTGAATGAAAAATCGTGCACGTTGCTTATCGTTAGTGATAAGTGTCTCACCAACAATCAATTTTTCTCCGGGTTTTAATTCGACCTTCAGTGCCATGCAGCCTCCTTCAAAGCACTCTTAACTATGATGGCAACCAAAAGGTTAATCTAGTTAATTCTTACAAGTTATTCAGCGATTTATTTCTAATTTTTCTTAAGTTTAGAGTGCTTCTGAATTGAGTACGTAGAGTCGCCAGTTAATGCTTGGCAGCTTAAGCCATTGGTTGGGCTTTGAAATTACAGGTCGGTGGAAATATGCACAGACAATATTGCGTAGCTGTCTAGCTACCGTTGTTGAGTAAGTTTTTGACTTAATTATATAAAATTGAATTTATTCGTGAGCTGATGAGTGTGGCTGCCGCAATCCCTGATTTATTAAGCGCTTGTTAACACGTTCCCCCTTTACTCGCAGGACGGGTAATTGTACCCAATTAAAACTCAGTAATTATTTGCTGCGTTTGTGACCCAGGAAGGGTCATTCATTATCCTAGAAGGGACATATAAAATGGCTGATATTACACTCACCGCTGCGGTTCGCTCAAACCTTGGTACTCTGCAGAATACAGCTAATCTGATTTCTCAGACTCAAGAGCGTCTTTCTACCGGTAAGAAAGTTAACTCTGCTCTCGATAACCCAAATTCTTTCTTCACATCTGAGTCTCTAAACTCACGCGCATCTGATCTTAGCAACCTTCAGGATGATATTGGTCAGTCTGTATCTACCATTGAAGCCGCTGATAAGGGTATCTCAGCGATTTCGAAGCTTGTAGATGCTGCAAAAGGTAAAGCAAACCAGGCTCTTCAAACTGAAGATGTTAAAGAACGCGCTACTTACGAGCAGCAATATAACGAACTTCGGACACAGATCGAAGATCTGGCTAAGGATTCTGGCTATAAAGGCAAGAACCTTCTTGGCGGTGACGGTAACGATCTAAACGTGAAGTTCAACGAAGATGGTTCCTCTAACCTTGATGTTAAATCAGTAGATTACACTGATCTTGGGAATACAGACAACGATCTGACGATTGCTAAGTTGGAAGAGGGATCGTACAGCTTTACCGAGTTAGATTTTGGTTCTGATGTTAAAGGTAGTACTAAGTTAGCAAGCCTAGCAGGATTTGCCGATGGTGGTAGTCTTGAGATTGCAGTAGATGGCGATGATGATTCCACTACTGCGACAGATGATACTACCTTCGCTATTACTGCTGACACAACAGTTGATGATTTGCGTGCTGCTTTAGATACTGCAAGTGGTGGTGGTTCAACATTTGAAGATGGAGAACTTAAATCATATGCTGCTCATGAAACTACATTAACCTACACAGCGACCGCTGCCAGTGAAACTGGTGCTCCAGTAGAGGGTGTGACAGTTGCTAAAAGTGATGTTGGGACTTGGGCAAGTGATTCAGCGATTGAAGACTCGCTTGATGAAATCCGCGATGCGCAGCTTAACCTGCGTGCGCAGGCATCTACTTTTGGTACAAACCTCTCTGTTGTGACCAATCGCCAAGACTTCACCGCTGACCTGGTCAATACGCTTGAGACTGGTGCTGGTAAGTTGACTTTGGCAGACACCAACCTTGAGGGTGCGAACTTGGCGGCTCTGAACACTCAGAACTCTATCGCGACGACAACTCTTAGCCTGGCAACGCAGGCTAGCCAGTCTGTGCTGCAGCTTATCCGATAAGCTTTGTTTCAGATTTAGATTTTGGAGAACGCGCTCTTTTGGGGCGCGTTTTTCTTTTGTCTGGGTTGGGGCACCGTTTGCGTTGATATGTGCGTTGCTTTGCGTTTTTGTGGTGGTGGGCGCGTTGTTATGTGGTGGTCACTGGACAGACAAAAAAAGAGCCATGCTGCGGGGGCGGCATAGCTCAAGGGGGATAAGTCTGGTTTGCAGGGAGGATAAAGCCTGTGTGGCTTAGGCCTGCTTTGCTTGCGTTGGCTCGACCTGCTTTGCTTCGTAGATCGCAGGATCAATCTCTTTTGCCTCACCGCCCAGGCTGCGCTTTTCTTGTGCCTGAAGGACTTCATCCAGGAATGCACGAATGCGGCGAGCTGTCTTGGAGGGCAGTTCGTAGATGACGTCGCCTTCTGGCTCTTGCGTCATCGAATAGATGAGCTCATCTGACTCTTCATCATAAATGTAACCGCGCTCAATGCGGCTCTGGTCGTCCTTAGGTTTGCTAGGAATGACGCCGAGACGGGAGTCTGAGAGGTATGACTTTTCGGTGGCGGTTGAGTTATCCTCTGACTCAGAGGATGCAGTTACGGCCCGGGCGCCGGAGAGTTCGGTTTTGACCTGTTCGGTCTCCGATTTTACCGGTGCTGCCTGTGTTGTCAGTGCCTGATGTAAGAGCGTTGGTCTTTGTGTGACTATTTCCATAATGTCCCCCACGTGTTCAATCTCGGACAACTTTATGGGGAATGTTCTTAAATAAAATTAATCTTAACGCTCGGAATTTATTAAATATTTAGAGAAATGCGACTGAAAACCGCCAAATACCCCTATTTCTCAGGGAGGCTCCGGGCGGTCTTCAGGCTATTTCGTTAATATGCACGCTTAATATCGCGCTGTTCAGAGGGTTTGGTTAACGGCGATGCCCTGAGCGGATCTCTGGGGCGAACTCATCATGCCGTTTGCGCCGTAACCTCTTGTCTTCATTTGAGAACCAACGGCCTTGGCAACGGTCTCGATGACGTTGTCTGTTACTGAACGTGCCGTAGAGACCACTTGCAGGTTGGTTTGAAGAATTGGCCGCAGATTACCGTGACGTTCGCGCATACGTTGAATGGACAGCGGAGCGAGGTTTCCAAGCGCGATGGCGTTTGCACTCGCCACACGGATGCCAGAGAGATATGACTCGATGGCTGCATGTTTTTTGGGGGCAACGGTTGGCAGCTCAGAAATTTGCCCCTCGCGTAGCAGCTCTGTTTCGGCCTCGATGATATCTACGAGGTTGTCCATTGCCGTCTCAAAATTTTCGCAGAAGACCTCGGCTTGCATCCGTGTCTGGATAGGTTCTTCTTCAAACGATACTGTACTTGGAACAGTTTCAGCGTCGTACTGGTTGGTCATACTGCGTTCTCTTGAAGTTGTAATAATTGCGAGTGAACTGAAGCTGCAATACCAATGCCGCCAGATTGAGACATTGTGTTGGCGTACTCGTTGATCAGCATGGATTTCCACGCTTCTGAGCCTTCGCCGTTGCCATAGGTCCCGCCTTCATCAAGGCCGGTGAACATGTTTTGCAACATTTCATTGAGGAATACGGTTTCAAATTCCTTGGCCTTTTCCATCAGCGGATCTTTGGCGGCTGGTGGTTTGCCTGCCTGATTGGCGCCCGCGATCAGGTCTGCTGAGCTTGTCAGGGCAGGTGAGGGCAGTTGTGCTTGTTGGAGCATTAGAGGACCTCAATTTCTGCCTGAAGGGCGCCAGCGGCTTTGATAGCCTGTAAGATGGAGATCAGGTCTCTTGGGCCAATGCCCAGAGCGTTTAATCCGTCAACAAGCTGCTGCAGTGTGATTGTTTCGTTGACGAGTGCCAGCTGGCTATTGTCTTCAGTCACCTGCACGTCTGTGCGAGGCACAGCAGCGGTTTGGCCCTGTGCGAATGGCAGCGGCTGAACCACCTCTGGTGATTCTGCGATGGTGACTGTGAGATTGCCCTGGGCGACTGCGACGGTGGAGACTTTTACCTGCTGACCCATGACGATGATGCCGGAGCTTTCGTCAATCACGATCTTGGCCGGTAAGTCAGGCTCTACGATCAGCTGCTCGATGTCAGTGATCAGATCGACAATGTTGCCATCGAACTGTTTTGGAAGTGTGAGGCGAACGGTGGATGGGTCGAGTGGTTCTGCAGTTGGCAGGCCAATCAGCTCGTTAATTGCCACAGCAATACGACGGGATGTGGTCAGGTCCGGATTGCGCAGGGCCAGACGAATGGTGCTGAGAGAAGAGAGTTTGAACTCAACCTCCCGCTCCACAAGAGCACCGTTTGGAATGCGGCCAGATGTTGGGACGCCGCGTACAACGGAAGCTGCGTCGCCCTGTGCTGCAAAGCCTGCGATTGCCACCGGGCCTTGCGCAATGGCGTAGGCTTCTCCGTCTGCGCCCATCAGTGGGGTCACCAGCAGTGTGCCGCCCTGAAGGTTCTTTGCATCGCCAAGTGCACTCACGGTTACGTCGATGCGGGTGCCTTGTGTTGAGAACGCTGGCAGGTTGGCAGTCACCATCACGGCGGCGGTGTTTTTTGTGTTCAGGTCTGCTTCGTTGGTGTTGACGCCAAGGCGTTCCAACATTGCCTGCAAAGATTGCCGGGTGAATGGTGAGGCATTGAGAGAGTCACCAGTGCCCTGAAGGCCGACGACGAGACCGTAACCAATGAGCTGGTTGTCCCGGATGCCTTCAAAGTCAGTGATGTCTTTGATCCTTGAGGCTGCGTTTCCCTGAAGGGTCGCGCCCATAAGGACGATCAGTGCCGCTGCGGCGATTCTACGTAAGTTTGCGAAAGAGCGCATTGGTACCCGGCTGTTCAGTTCACACATGCCGGAAATATGCGAATTTTGTGCCAGTTTCAGTGTTGCGTTTGCTAATTTTTAACCTGCTGAATTTACTGGGTATTTTTAGTAGAGGGTGGATAAAAGTTAAAGCACTGCAAATTTTAATGCGGCAATTGTTGCCTGCTTGGTAAAGTTTTACGTGATCAGCTCGGCAAATGCATTCGGGTTTAAGCTTTTGTCCAGTTCCATAGCTCTGAGGGTAAGGTCTTGCTTGTACGCAGCACTCCAGTTTCTGGTTTGAACTCCACGAGTAAAGTGGGTACGAAACGTCGCAAAGGTTCCGAAGGCGAGCAGGCGGGTGCGTTTGCTGTTGAGGAGGAGACCACCAGCGTTGCGCAGTCGCAGGCTGGTGTTCCAACACCGTCGCTGCAGGGTGTGGATTCTTTGCTGGCCCTTCAGCAGATGGAAGTTCAGGTCGATGACAAGCAGCGCGCTGTGCAGCATGGAAATAAACTTCTGGATCAACTAGATGCGCTGCGGATCGATTTGCTGCAAGGCAAAGTGCAGCCAGAGCGCCTTGAGCGGCTTGTTGGTAACCTGTCCATGCAGGTCAAAAGTGGTAACCCCGGTCTCGACAGAGTGGTCGAAGATATTGAATTGCGTGCAAGAATCGAGCTCGCAAAGCTGGGTCATTACGTAGAATAGCCTATCCATTTACGATAGTATCAAAGGTTTCCAACCGTATAAGTTGCTGAATACACTGAATAATTGTGTTCTTAGACAATTTCATCTTTTTAGTAGATTGTTGTTTCAGGTTCCTCTCGCTATATTCCAGCCGCCCATATAAATAGGCGGAGTTTCAGATGGCAGTTGATGTCGCAATTGATTATCGTCCAACACAGGATGAACCATTCATGAACGACCAACAGCGCGAGTACTTTCGTAGAAAGCTTCTTGCGTGGAAGGAAGATATTCTGAAAGAGAGCAAGGAGACCCTTGCTGCGCTTCAAGAAGAAAGCACTAATCACCCAGATCTGGCTGACCGTGCTTCTTCTGAAACCGATCGGTCGATTGAATTACGTGCGCGTGACCGGCAGAGAAAGTTGATTTCCAAAATCGACGCTGCTCTTGCTCGCATTGAAGACAAATCCTACGGCTACTGCGAAGAGACTGGCGAGCCAATCTCTGTTCGTCGTTTGGATGCACGACCTATCGCAACGCTTTCTATTGAAGCCCAAGAGGCTCATGAGCGGCGCGAGAAAATCTATCGGGATGACTGATCCTCAGGGAGACAGGATATCGCCTTTCAAGCTGTGGTCCTAAGTTTTTAGGCTCTAGTACTTGAAGTATGACTTTACGAGGGAAGCACGGCTTAGCTGTGCTTCCCTTGTTTTGTTTTGGCCGGACGTCGGTGGGTGATGTTCTGGTGCACGAAAGAAAACGAGCCCGGCATGCTGGGGAGCATGTTGCCGAGCTCGCTTTATGTACCGCTCAAGCTGGGGAGCTTATTAAGCGGTTTTGGGTTCTTTGATTTCTTTTTGAGCACGCCGCGTTCATTTACAGTCACGCATCGCGCTCTAACATCTTTGTTGGAGCGAATTCTTGTCGTTTGATTGAAACCAATCAAACGGAACACGCTCTAAAACGGAAGCACGATGTCCAGTACCTGACTGCCGTATTTAGGTTGTTGGGCAACGGAGATCTGGCCGCGTCCGCCATAGCCGATGCGCGCCTCTGCGATCTTGGTGCTCTCAACTGTGTTGTCGGATGCAATGTCCTGCGGACGTACGACGCCCGCTACGATCAGCTCGCGAACTTCGTGGTTCACACGCACTTCCTGACGGCCCTCGATGACGAGGTTGGAGTTGGGCAGTACCTGTGTCACGACAGCTGCAACGGTGGTCTTCAGGCTTTCTGTGCGGTCAATAGAGCCGGTGCCCTGAAAGTTGTCGGAGCTGTTGATTGATGCCAGAGCGTCAGCTGAAGCGCTGGCAGGAAGTGCCAGTGTGTTGATCGCGCCGCCGAGAGCGCCACCAGCTCCGGAATTCTTAGCATCACTGCGCGAGCTCTTCGAGGTGTTCTCAAAAGCTGCTTTGTCGGAAATAGTGACGTTTACCGTTACGATGTCGCCAACACGTTTTGCGCGCTGGTCCTGAAAGAAGGCTCTGTTGCCGGTGCGCCAAAGAGAGTTCGCGTTGTAGCGCTCCACTTCCTTAATTGGCATTGGCATTTGTACCGGGCGATAGCCTGGCTGCGTGCGTGGGTCCTGAATCGCGGTCAGAACAGGTTCTTGGCCAACCTTGGAAAGTTTGTCGGCTGTCTCGCAGCCAACGAGTGCAAGCAGGCCAATCGTGAGCGCAGCATATTGCTTGATTTTGGTTGCTGAAGATATTCTCGGCATCAGCGGTTCTCCAATATGGCTGCGACCTGCGTTTTTGCGGTGGTCACGATGGCGATGTCTCTGCCGATGACTTCAGCGAGGATCGTTTTCTTTGAAATTGGGTTCACAATCTCAATCAGGTCATTTTTGCCGCCTTCAGACTTGGCTTTGCCCTGAGTTGTGATGTTCATGCCGGGGATCTTGTAGATCACAGTCACTTTAGCGCCGCGCTTGACGAGGATCGGTGCGCTTACATCCCTTGGGGTGATGGTTGAGCCAGAGCGCATGTTACGGCGCACTTCCATTCCAACAAGATCAGCAGCTGCAAGAAACTCACGTCCGGCATAGCGGGAGGCTGGCTTGCGCTCCTCGCGAATGTCCTTGGCTGTGATGACGGTGCCGCGTTCCAGATTGCGTGCCAGAGTGGTGATGGACACCATCTGAGAGGCGTTGCCAATGACAGAGATTGGCTTGCTTTGGCCTTCCTGCACCACATTGAGGATGGCTTTGAAGCGTGCGGTGCGCGGTGACCAGTTGATGTGCCCGATGGTTAGCGGAGAAATGGAGTTGGCGTCTGCCTGCATGTTCACCGGAAGTGGTGAATGGTAGGAGATTTCAATCTCGTCCGGCTGCACGCTTGCGCGCTCTGCAAATGCATTGCGCAGGATGTCAGAGATGAGTGTTTCATCTACCGGGATGGAAAGGCGGTGCACACTCACAGTTGTCAGGCCGTTGGTGTCGGCCTGAATAAAGCCAGCGGCTTGTGCCTGCTGTGCGATGATCAATGCAGAAACGTTGCCAGTGGTGCCAAGGTCCGGGCTGCGAAAGATTGGTGTTTGAGCCAGTTCTCCCGCTTCGGTGTAGAAGTCCCCAATGGTGACAACTGGTCCGGTTACATTGACCGTTGGGCGCAGGATTGAGGCCGCAAATGCGCTGCTGGCTGTCAGGGCCAGTAGTCCTGCAATGAGTGTGGTTGCCAACTTTCTCATCAACTCAACTCCTTAGCGAAGATTCGTTGTGGTGGAGTACATCTCATCGGCTGCTTTGATGATCTTGGAGTTCATCTCATAAGCACGCTGAGCTGAAATCAGATTGGAAAGCTCTGTCACGGCATCGACGTTGGATGATTCAAGATGGCGCTGAAGGATGTTGCCGAAGCCTGCGTTACCCGGGTTGTCGGTCTGTGGCGGGCCGCTTGCCGGAGTTTCCAGGAAGAGGTTGTCGCCGATTGCCTCAAGGCCAGCTTTGTTTGTGAAACGGGCGATTTCGAGCTGCCCGAGGTTCAGAACCTGATCGTTGTCGTCCATGGCCTGCACGAGGCCTTGTACGTTGATTGTCAGATCGCGGGCGTTGTCCGGAATTGTGATTCCAGGCTGAACTGTATAGCCGTCTTTGGTGACGAGTTGGCCGGTCTGGGAGCGGGCGAAAGAGCCGTCACGGGTGAAGCCGGTTGTGCCGTCCGGACGCTGGATCTGGAAGAAACCTTCACCGCGAATTGTTATGTCGTACTCGTTGCCCGTTTGGGTCACGGAGCCCGGTGACATGATGCGCGTGGTTGCTGCTGTGCGTACACCGGAGCCGATTTGCACGCCGTTTGGAACGATTGTGCCTGCATCGGATGTTTCGGTGCCCATGCGGCGCTGGTTTTCGTAGAGCAGATCCTGAAAGTCTGCGCGCTGGCGCTTGTAGCCAGTGGTGCGCATGTTGGCCACGTTGTTCGAAATAACTTCGACGTTCAGTTCCTGAGCTTTCATGCCGGTTGCGGCGATGTGAAGGGCTTTCATTGGGCTGTTCCTTAAGCTTCAACCGATCCAAGTTCGCGGATGGAGCGCTGACGAAGTTCGTTGCGCTGCGACATCATCTTGGACACGCTTTTGTATTGACGGGTGATTTCAATCATGCGGGAGATTTCCTGAATGCCTTCCACGTTGGAGCCTTCAAGGGCGCCCTGGACGACAGTCGGGTTATTTGCTGGGATTGGGTTCAAGCCGGAAAACAGGTTTGTGCCAACGTGCAAAAGCTCTTGGCGGTTGTCGAAGGTGTAAACATCCAATCGGCCAAGTTGAGCCTGTGGGGTGGAGATCACGCCTTCTTTGGTGATGGTGATTTCACCATCTTCTGGATTAATTTGGATTGGAGCGCCGTCAGCGAGAACTGGCAGGCCTGCGTCTGTTACGAGCGTGCCCTCAGGATCAATGGCAAGGCTGCCTGAGCGAGTGTAAAGCTGCTCACCGCCTGCGCCAGTCACAGCCAGATAGCCGTCACCTTCGATTGCGACGTCGAGCGGATTGCCTGTCAGTTGGATCGAGCCCTGTGTCAGAACTGTTGCTGTCCCTACATCCTGCGTAAAGGACAAAGGGCGGTCCGGGCGCTGAAATTCAGTCGCCTGCGCGGTTGGCATCAAGAACTCTTCAAAGATAAGCCTTTGAGCCTTGTAGCCAGTCGTATTGATGTTAGCCAGATTGTTGGCCACCACATCCAAGTTCCGACGAAGGGCACTTTGGCGTGATAAGCCGATCAGCTGTGCGTTTTCCATTTTATGCTCCCCAGCATTGCAACAGGTCTCCCCAGACCCGCAGCGCCAAGGTTCTTGCAGGAGTTGTGCCAGTTTGAAACTTTGGCTGAATTCTGCTGTTTTGACGGAGGGAAGCGCAAATTATCTGTTAAGTATTTGATAAAATATGCCTACTTTAATTTCCTGGTGGGCAAAAATTGCTTAGTAATGACGGTATTAACCATTCGGTAATCAGTGTTAACCAACTAGGTTGCATTAATAGTTACTAAACTTTTAATTGCGATTCACCGGGGCGCAAAAATGGCAGATGCGGAACTGCAAAATACTGAGGATGACGGTAAGTCCGGCAAACGCAAGATCGTTATCGGAGCGATTGCTGGCGTCTTGCTGTTAACCCTTGGTGTGGGCGGTGCATATGTAATGGACTGGATCAATCTGGGCGACACAGCCACCGTCAAGCGGGCGGATGGCACTGTTGAGCAGATCCAAACCAAGCCTGTCGTTTTTTACGATCTGCCAGAAATGACGGTGAACCTTTCTACCCAAGGCCGCACGACCTACCTGAAAGTCCGCATCGCTCTTGAAGTTGAGAGCGACAGCATGGTTTCTCAGGTGGAGCCTTATCTTCCGCGCATTCTTGATGCTTTCCAGATTTATCTGCGTGAGTTGCGCCCTGCTGATCTGGAAGGATCTGCTGGACTGTTCCGCTTGAAGGAGCAACTTCTGCGCCGCATCAACTCTGCAATCTATCCAGCCAAGGTTGAAGGGGTTCTCTTTAAAGAGATCCTGATCCAGTAGGGGAGCGGCATATGTCAGATACCGATACTCTCCCTGAAAATATGGATGATGCCTGGGACACCGCTCTTTCTGAAGCTGAGGGTGGTGACAGCGATGAGGATCTTGCCGCGGCGTGGGGCGCTGCGCTTCAGGAGCAAGGCGTAGAAGGCGGTGAAGAGGCCGCAGCTCAATGGGCTGCGATGATCGACGACAGCGAGCCGGATGTAGAGAGCGCGTCTCGTGGTGCTGACCGTATTCTGAATCAGGAAGAGATCGACAACCTTCTGGGCTTTACGCTGGATGGGTCTCTGGCTGGTGATGAAGGCGGTATTCGTGCGCTGATCAATTCGGCAATGGTGTCTTATGAGCGCCTGCCGATGCTGGAGATCGTGTTTGACCGTCTCGTACGTCTCACAACGACATCTCTGCGTAATTTCACATCGGACAATGTTGAAGTCTCCTTGGACTCCATGACCAATGTGCGTTTTGGTGACTACCTGAACTCAATTCCACTTCCAGCGATCCTTGGTGTGTTCAAGGCTAAGGAATGGGATGGCTTTGGACTTGTTACCGTTGAGAGCTCTCTGATCTATTCCATCATTGATGTGTTGCTTGGTGGTGGCCGTGGGTCTTCGCCTACACGCGTTGAAGGGCGGCCATATACCACGATTGAGAGCAATCTGGTGCGCCGGATGATCGAGATTATTCTGCTGGATGCTGAGCAGGCTTTTGGCCCGCTGTCTCCGGTGAGCTTCCCGCTTGAGCGCCTTGAGACGAATCCACGCTTTGCCGCGATTTCTCGTCCTGCGAATGCTGCCATCATGGTTGAGCTGCGCATCGATATGGAAGATCGCGGCGGTAAAGTTGAGATTGTGCTGCCTTACGCGACCCTTGAACCAATCCGTGAACTGCTTCTGCAGATGTTCATGGGTGAGAAGTTCGGGCGTGATCCTATTTGGGAAGAGCACCTTGCCACTGAGGTTTATTCCTCAGAAGTGCAGGTTGATGCTGTCCTTTATGAAAACACCATCCCGCTCCAGCGGGTGTTGAATCTGGAAGTTGGTCAAACCTTGCTGTTTGATACCGGCCCGCGTGATCCTGTTCAGGTGAAATGCGGGGGAGTGGCTTTGACAGAGGGCCTTATGGGCCATGTTGATGACCGAATTTCCATCGAAATTTCAAAGAAGCTGAAGCAACCGAAAATGACGCTCGCCGCTTTTGAAAAGTCCCTGCAAAGCGAACTGGAGACAAACTAGATGTCCCTAGGTCTTATTATTGAATGCATCGTTGCGGTTCTTCTTGTGATTACCATTGGGTATTGCTGGACACTTAACCGTCGCTTAAGTCGTCTCCGCTCTGACGAAGAGTCCTTGCGTGCAACTATTTCTGAGCTGATTACAGCGACTGAAATTGCAGAGCGTGCGATCATGGGTCTCAAGTCGACCTGCGGAAATGCAGACCGTACTCTTGGTGTGCGTCTGGGCGAAGCTGAGGCGGTTTCCCGCAAACTGACCAATCAGTTGGGTGCCGGTGAAGATGTGCTGGACCGCATTGGCGGTGTTGCAGATCGTGCACTTGCTGATCGTGACACCCGTGTGGCCGCGCCAGCAGCTCCGGTATCCCGCACTTATGAAACCGCAGCGGAGGGACTTGCTGCCGGGATCATTGCGGAACAGGAAACGATGCATCCGGCTGAAACACGTAGCGCTCCAGCCCCTAAAGCTGCGACCCGCTCCGTGACCCGTGACATTCGTGAAGCTGCAAATGAATCAGCTGCGCGCCTTGAGCGCTTCCGTAGACAAGCGCAGGACCGCGTAGCATGAAACTAAGGCTCCTTCCGATTGTCGTATTTGCTGGTAGCGCCCTTCTGGTTTTGAAGCTGCTTGGTTTGTTTCTGGGTGATACTTATCCAATTGGTGCTGTTCGGGTTGCTGATGCGCAGCAGTCGGAAGTGGCGAAGGCTGAGGAAGAGGCACCTGCTACTCCAAACGTTCTTCCCAATCCATCTGGCGCACGGAAGATCCAGGTCGCTCAAAATACAAGTGGTGTGAAAGAAAGTGGTGTTCCAACGAACTCCGTTTCTGAACTTGCCGTTCTCAATAGTCTTGGCAATCGCCGCGATGTGCTGAACCAGCGTGAAAGTGATCTGGAGCTCCGCGAGCAGGTTCTTGCAGCTGCTGAGGCGCGTTTTAATAAGCGTTTTCAGGAACTTAAGGCGCTTGAAGCGAAGATCAATTCTGAAGTTGAGCGCAAAGAAAAACAGGCTGCAGAAGAGATCCTGGATCTGGTGAAGATCTATGAAAGCATGAAGGCCAAGAATGCAGCACGGATCTTCAACCGTCTGGACCTGGATATCATGTTGAAGGTGGTGAAGGAGATGCAGCCGCGGAAGATGGCGGATGTGCTTTCTGAGATGGATCCGGAAATGGCAGAGCAGCTGACAATTGCACTGGCAGCAGGTGAGAGCCGCAATGTGAAGACGACTTCCACAATTCTTCCGAAGATTCAGGGGAATTAACTGAGCAAATTGGCGGTTTTTCGCTCTTGGCTCAGGAGTCTGTAAGCTTGCGTTAATAGCCAATTGTTACAGATACCTAATTAATTTTAGGAGTAAGAATCGGGCATGGGCGATTTTGGGGGCGACCTTAAAGATAAGCAGAAGCGTTCCGTTCTGCGCGCCACTTTACCTTTTGTGCCGCGCCGTGCATTGCATGGAGCACGCATTGTGAGGGTAAAGGGTAAGGCTTGGCTTGTCTCCTTCATGCTCGCCACAACTGCCTTAGGGGGCAGTGTTTTAAGTGCCTGGGCCGAGCCAGCTTCTGCTGTTCTTGAGGTTGAAGACACCGGCAACTTTGCCCGCATGGTAATCACGTTCCCGGATCGCTCGTTGTTGCCACCCTATGAAGCTTCCATTTCCACCAGTGTCCTGCGCATCTCCTTTCCTGATGGCATTGCAGCGGATGTTGATGATGTGCCGGAAGCTTTGATGGACTACATCTCCATTGCCCGTGCTGATCCTGATGGTGCTGCGCTGCGTTTTGCATTGCGGCAGCCGGTTAACATCAACAGTATGGAAGCTGGCGAGAAGCTCTTTATCGACCTGCTTCCTGCCAATTACGAGGGCCGGCCTCCGTCCTTGCCTCAGGATGTGGTTGATGAGCTCGCCCGACGGGCTGCGGAGGCGCTTGAGCGTATTCGTGTGTTGGAAGAAGCGAATGCGCTTGAAGATCAGGAGATCAAGGTCAAGCTGCGGATTGGTACGCATCCAACATTTACGCGCCTGATCTTCGATTGGAATGTGAAGGTTGGCAGTGCGTTTGAGCGCAACGGAAACAATATTCGCGTCAAGTTTGATCAGGCTGCTGATCTGGATTTGTCTCAGTTTAAAGCAAGTCTACCGGGTACTGTGCTGGATGTTGGCTCGCAAACCCGTGACAATGATCTGATCTTCAACATGATTGTTGATCCGAGTGTTGATGTGCGATCTTTTCAGGAGGGGAAGCAGCTTATTGTTGATGTCACGCCTGAAGACATCGGCCAGTTGGATCCTCGGGTTTCTGAAGTTCGCGATGAGCTTTTTGGCGATGGAGATGTGCCACAAGGCGCTTCGAATGTCATAAACACGCTTGGTAATAAAGATGCGGCACCCGCTGCAATTGCACCTGCCGTGTCTGCTGCTGTTGATCAGGCTCGGGTTGCTGCTCCGGGCAGTCTGTTTCCGACGCCTCAACCTGTTCAGACCGCTCAAACCAGTGTGAATGATGGCCTTGATTTTCCGCAGATGCCGTTGCCAGTTGCGAAGCCGGAGTTGGAACGCATTGGTGATCCGGTTGACCGGCCTGCTCCAGCTGACATTCCTCAATCCAAGCCTTCGGAAGAAGACTTGCAGGCTGAGGTTGGCAAAGAGCCAGAGCCCGTTGAAGCTGTTGTTGTAAAGGCGCAACCTGTTCGCCGTGTGAAACCTGAGCCTGCGCCTGAAACTGATGTGGCACCTGTTGCTGAGATCATTCCGGAAACCGATCTCATTGCCGAGGTTGTGAATGCAGGTGGGCAGACCTCGATACCAGTGACGCTTGCATCTGAACAAGGCGCGGGCGCTGATGGTGTTCCGGCTGCTGCAGCGGTTGTTGCTGATGCAGACGAGGAGTTGCCGATTGCGCGTCGTGCTTCTGCTGAAACAATTATTCAGGAAGAGAACGACGCTGCAGCGCGTGTTGTTGGCGTTGAGACGTATCGCATTGGTGATACCGTTCGTCTGGTGTTTCCGTTTGAGAACGAGGTTGGTGCTGCTGTTTTCCGCCGTGATGAAAAAGTCTGGGCGGTGTTCGACAGTGAGGAGCATCTGGACGGGCGCGGTATTCCGGCCGTTTTGAGTGATCTTGCGCGCAAGGTGGAGCTTGATGAAGTTGACGGTGCGCAGGTGCTGCGGTTTGACCTGAAGCGGACCACGTTGATCTCCATCGAGTATCAGGATGACGCCTGGGCGATTACTTTGGGGCCGTCGATCTCGACAAAGACTGATCCGGTTGATGTTGAGCGGAATGTGCAGGGTGATGGCTCGAATGTTCTGCGTTTGCCGTTTGGTGCAAGTGGACGATTGCATGTGCTAACTGACAAAAGCGTTGGCGACCGGATTTATGTGGTCAGTGGTCCTGCGCCTGTTCGTGGCATTTTGAAATCGCACCGGTTCCCTCAGGTTCAGATTCTGCGCAGCTCTCAGGGACTTGCGGTGGTTCCGAGTGCAGATGGTATTGATGTTGAGTTATCGGGCGAAGATCTTGTGATCTCCAGACCTGACGGATTGAAGATTTCGAATCGTGGTCTTTCCAAAGGTACGACGATTGGCGCTCATGTTAAGGACCCGACACAGCCGGGCCTGATTGAATTTGCGCAGCTGGACCAGCAAAAGCCTGAGGATTACATGCAAGGCCTTCGGGCGCATGAGGATGCGATTGCGAAGGCTGATCCGGAGCAGTTGAGTGGTCCACGTCTGGATATGGCGCGGTTTTTTCTCTCCAGTGGGTTTGCGCAGGAAGCTATTGGCACCTTGCGCATCATGGAAGAAGATGATCCTCTCATCGAGAAAGATGCCACCTTCAACGTAATGATGGGTGCTGCGCAGATGTTAGCGTCGCGACCGGGTGAAGCGCTTGAGTATCTTGCTGCTCCCGAACTTGCCAGCAGCCCTGATGCTGCGGTGTGGCGGACCTTTGCGCATTCCTCTTTAGGGGACTGGCAGGGCGCTCATGCAAATCTTGGGCGCGGGCTGGCTGTTATGGCCAATTATCCGGTGATGTTGCAGGTGTATTTCAACCTTGCGGCTGCCAAGACGCATTTGGCTCTTGGCAACTATGGTCGGGCGCTGGGGGCTTTGTCGCAGATTGAGCCTTCTGATGTGAATGAAGAGCAGGCCATTCAGTATGACTTGCTGCGCGGACGGATTGCCGATGCTTCTGGCCGCTCACAGGAAGCGCTGGATGTGTATGATCTGGTGGTACGCTCCAGTGATGGGCCGGAGGCTGCAGAAGCCAAGTTCCTGAGTGTGAAGCTGCGGTACCGGGATGGTTTGATTGATGCGGATGAAGCTCTCTCCGAACTGGAGGGACTTGCTGCGTCGTGGCGCGGTGATGAAACTGAGCTGAAGACACTGCGGCTGATGGCTCAGCTGCATGCGCAGGAAGGCAATTACCGCCGGGCCTTTGAGGCGATGTCTCAGGCTGTGCAATCTGATGCAGGCGCGGAAATCACTTCGAACATTCAGCAGGAAATGGGATCTGTCTTTGCAACCCTGTTCCTTGAAGGCAGGGCGCAAGCTCTGGAGCCTGTGAAGGCGCTTGCGCTGTTTTATGATTTCCGTGAGTTGGTGCCTGCTGGTCGTCAAGGTGATGAGATGGCGCGGATGCTGGCCAGTCGTCTGATTGATATGGACCTGCTGGATCAGGCTGCTTCTGTTTTGCGACATCAGATCGACAAGCGTCTGAAAGGTGCTGCGCGGGCGCAGATCGCTGCTGATCTGGCTGTTGTTTATCTGCTGAACCGGAAGCCTGAAGAAGCGCTGCGGGTGCTTTCGCAAACGCGTCAGGGGCAGTTGCCGGCTGCTTTGCAGCGTCAGCGAAATATTGTTGAGGCGCGTGCTTTGAGTGAGAGCGGGCGTCCTGATCTTGCTCTGGAGCTGGTGCGTAACATGTCTGGCTCTGACGTGGATCGTTTGCGGGCTGATACGCTTTGGTCGGCACGATCCTGGCGGAAGGCTGGTGAGCAGCTGGAACAGATGAACGGCAGTCGCTGGTCTGATGAAGTGCCGCTTGCTGACCATGAGCGTGTTGATGTCATCCGCGCGGCGATTGCCTATACGCTGGCTGAAGATAGCTTAGGTCTTGAGCGGCTGCGGCAGAAATACTCGCAGAAAATGAGCGAGTCTCCTCAGGCTGAAACATTTGAGATTGTGACGCGGCCTATTGATGACCGCGGCGTTGAGTTCCTGAATGTCGCCAAATCGATTGGTGGCGGGGATAGTCTGGTGTCCTTCCTTGAGGAGTACAGACGTCAATATCTCTCAGCAACGCCGATTATTCCGACTGAGGAAGCTTTCCTCTATCCCGAAGATGCCAAAGAGGGAGCTGCTTAAGCAGCCTCGTCGTGAAGCAGTTTTAACACCGCATGATCTTTCATGCGGTGTTTTTGTTTGGTGTCTGACTGATCGGGGAAGTGGCTAACCGCCGAAACTTCGGACCAGGCTGCCTGCGATCAGTTGCCAGCCGTCTACGAGCACAAAGAAGATGAGCTTGAATGGCAGCGAGATCACGATTGGTGGCAGCATCATCATACCCATGGACATCAGGACTGATGCAATCACGAGATCGATGATGAGGAACGGCAGGTAGAGCAGGAAGCCGATTTCAAAGGCGCGGCGCAACTCGCTGATCATGAAGGCTGGCACGAGAACGCGCAGGCTCAGCTCTTCAGGAGTTTCCGGGGCAGGGGCCTTTGCGAGTTCCTGAAAGAGCAGGAGATCAGTTTCGCGTACTTGTTGACGCATGAACTCGTGAAAGGGTTCGGATGCCCGATTGAATGCTTCTTGCGGGTCGATGGTGCCTTCAATCATGGGCTTTGCGCCCAGATCCCACGCCGTTTCAAAGGCTGGGGCCATGACGAAGGCTGTCAGGAACATGGCAAGGGATAGCATGACCGCGTTTGGTGGTGCAGTCTGAAGCCCGATTGCAGAGCGGAGCAGTGAAAGAACCACAACGATACGTGTGAAGCTTGTCACCATAATCAGGATGCTCGGCGCCAGTGAGAGCACCGTGAGCAGCATGACCAACTGAACAGCACGCTCTGTTACCGAGTTGCCTTCTCCGCCTCCAAAATCAATTGAAATGCTTTGAGCAGCAGCAGGACCGAACCAGAAAAGCAAGAGAGCGAAACCCAAAAGCCCCAATCGGCCTTTGTTTTCGCTCAGCTTTGCTTTCACCATTCCTGCTAAATTATTTTGTGTTGGCCTCAATGTCATCTAGCAGGTCTGCCATTTCCTTTGCGATGCCATCTACAGCTTCGCTGGGATCATCTTTAGGTGATGTTTTCTCTGCTTTTTTAGGAGCAGTTTCGGAAGCTACCGGCTTTTCTGCCTTCTCTTCCTGCTTTGCTGGTTTCTCAGCTTCAGGTGCCTTTTCCGGCTTAGCTGGCTTCTTGGCTTTTGCTTTGCTGGCGGCTTTTTCCTTTGCCTTGGCTGGCTCAGGCTTCTTCTCTGCAGCAGGAGTTGGCGCGGCCTCTGCTTTTTCAGCTGGAATAGCTGCTGGTGCTGCGTCAGCTTTTGTCTCTTCTTGCTTCAGCGCGGGCTTTTCAGCGGCAGCTTCAGGTTTTTCGGCAGCAGCCTCAGGTTTTGGCGCGTCTTTCTTTTCGTCCTGCACTTTGGCTGGCGTCTCAGTTACCCGAGGGCGCATGAAAGCACTTGCTGCATTTGCTGCCGGACCGTTCAAAGGCGGTTTCATTGCCGCTTTTGGAATAGGCTTGGATGCTGCCGGTGCTTCTGGCTGTGGCGTTTCCGGTTTAGGTGCAGGCTTTTCTGCAGTTTTCTCTGGTACTGGCGCGATCGGCTCTGCCTGCTTCACAGCTGGGCTTGGCTGTGACGGGCTGAGTGAGCGTGGCGAGGCCGGACGCGCTGGAGACGGCCGTGCTGTTATTGGGCGTGCCGCTACTTTTTGAACACCACGTGCGCCGCCAATGGTTGGCGTCTGCAAAGCAGCTGGTCTACCTGCTGGCGTCGCTGCTGATGCTGGTGCTGCTGCTGGGGCAGCTGGTCTTACTGGGCGCGCAGATGCCATGTGCCCTGCTGCTGCAGCTTGTGGGATTGGCGCTGCCTGAGGCACAGTAGCAATTTTTTCTTTGATTGCTGCTGGCGCCGGGGCAGGTGCTGTCGCGAGAGATTGTACAGGTGCCTTTACTTCAGGCTGCTGCTTTGGAGCAGGGCGACTTGCAGGTGCAGGTTTGACCTCTGCCGTTACTGGTGCGGTGTCTTCACCCCAGTTCAGGCGTGCTGTTGGTTCTTCTGAAGAGGGCGTTTGTTCTGGTGTTGCCGGTGTGGTGCCGACTTGCCCATTGCCTGTAAACATCTGTCCGCGAGGCGGGGCCGAGACCGGCATGCCACGAATGATGCCTTGCTCAACAACAACGTCATTAGCGCCCCCAATCATGATGAGGTGCTCAACATTGTCTCGGCGGACAAGCAGTAATCTGCGCCGCGCATCGATATCGGTCGCATCCATGATTGCAAGACGAGGTTGGCGACTTCGCGACCCCTTGTAACTGGTTCTTGCTAAGCGCTTCAAAAGCGGAATGCAGACCGCGATGAGAACCGCGATAATCAACATCGCCAGTACGACAGCAAGAAGCTGTGCGCTTCCCTGCGACATACCAGTGGTTTGGGCCAGCCAGTCAGGCATGAATGTTCCTCAACTCGTATTCAGCATTCAGCGGACTGCTCTTTTGATAAAACAGCCCGGAATTGGGGTACGAATCCCCGCATTAACTCATGCGCGCATTTGTAACCTATAGTTTATGTAGAATGAACAGTTCACAGGGATGAAGTTGGTGGCGTTACCCGTGTTTTTACGCGAAAATCACGAAATTGCACTTTTGGACGGGTGAATTTTGCTGGCTCGGCAAAATTTTCCACTTCTCAGGCCACAATTCTTAATAGGTGCTAAAGCCCATGATTCTTTTCAGTGCTCTGATGTGCTCGGAATTTCGGTAGTGCTCTGCTTTTTAAGGATTCTTCGGTGCGTAAATATTAATAGAACCTTAATGTTAACTTTTTGTTAACCATTGCCTAGGCACTTTCTACCTAGTTTAATTTACCAAATCTGTTCTCATAGGTTGTGCTGTCAGATGGCCTTAACTGATCTTCCGATGTTTCAGGCGTTGCGCCAAAAGATGCAATGGCACCAACAACGTCAGGGTGTACTGGCTGAAAATGTTGCCAATGCAGATACGCCTGGTTACCGCAGCAAGGACCTGAAGGATCTGAGCTTTGGTGACATGGTCCAGGCCGAGGCTGGATCCGGTGCGTTGCGTCCTGTAGCGACAAATGCCGGGCACATTACAACTGGCGGGATCAGCGCTGGTGTCGGGACGAAAGTAAGCAAGGCTTCCAGCTTTGAAAGAACTCCAGACGGCAACAGTGTGGTTCTTGAAGAGCAGATGATGAAGGTTGCCGAGAACCAGATCGACTATCAGACAGCAACAAGCCTTTATACGCGCAGCCTTGGCATGTTCAAGACCGCGCTGAGACGATGAGTGAGAGCAGTTGCCTTGGTGTGATGAGCACTGAGGTTAATGTGGGAGGAACCCATGGATTTTATTAAGTCGATGTTTATCGCGGCGTCCGGGCTGAAGGCTCAGACAGGTCGCATGCGGGTGATCGCGGAGAACATTGCCAACGCTGATTCCACCGGCCAGACACCGGGTGAGGATCCGTATCGCCGTAAGGTTCCCACATTCACAAACAGTTTTGACAGCAAGGTGGAAGCTGAGCTGGTGAAGCTTGGCAAGGTGCGTGAAGACCAGAGCGAGTTCAAGCTTCGGTATGAACCGGACCACCCGGCTGCGAATGACAAAGGCTACGTGAAGATGCCGAATGTGAGTACGCTGGTTGAGATGGCGGATATGCAGGAAGCGACCCGCTCTTATGAAGCGAACCTGAATGTGGTGAAGTCTTCACGTTCCATGATGCAGAAAACACTCGATATTCTTAGAGGTTGATGACCGGTTGGCTGACACCGGAAGGAGATACAATCATGTCTAATGCTTCTATTGCTGCAAGTGCTTATGCAAACACAGCAAAACTGAGTAATCCACTTGAAGCTGCCAGTGAGGCCGGTGACAAAAGCGGTGCTTTTGGCAATATGGTGCAGTCTGCGATCAGCGAGATCAACGAGGGCGGTCAGGTTGCTGACGTGCAGTCCCTTAACCTGTTGCAGGGCAAAGCCAATGTGGTGGATGTGGTGACAGCGGTTGCCGAGACTGAGCTTGCTCTGGAGACCGTTGTTTCGGTTCGTGACCGCGTTATTTCTGCGTATGAAGAAATTATGCGGATGCCAATCTAACAGCTTGGCTATATGTGTCAGTGCCAAGGTGATGAGCGAGAGGGTGGTTAAAGCAGGATGAGCGGAGCAGAAGTGCTGGATATTGCCAGCGAGGGCATATGGACGCTTATTCTGGTGTCGTCTCCTGTGATGCTTATCGGGCTTCTGGTTGGTGTGATTGTGGCGCTGTTTCAGGCGCTGACACAAATTCAGGAACAGACGCTGGTGTTTGTTCCTAAGATCCTGAGTATCTTTATTGCGTTGCTCGTGACACTTCCTTTCATGGGGGAGTTGATGAATTCTTTTACAAACCGCATTGCCGGGTTGATTATCTCCGGATATTGAGCGAGATACAGCGCAGGGTGGCGCGCATTCTGGGGGCAAATTTGTGACGGTCAATCTGGATTTTCTACCGGTGATCGTTATGGGTTTCCTGCTGATGTTTGCGCGCATCGGCACAATGTTTATGCTCGTGCCTGCCTTTGGCGAATCCTTCATTCCAGTCCGAGTCCGTTTGACCATCGCGCTTTTGATGACCTACGTGCTGGCGCCCATCAATGCTGATCTTTATCCACCAGATGCCATGAGCAGTCTGCCGCGCCTGCTGGGGTTGCTGGGCGGGGAGCTTTTGGTGGGGTTCTTCATCGGTCTGTCGATGAAGCTGATTTCCTACGCCCTTTCTACTGCTGGTACGATCATGGCCAACCAATCCGGCCTTGCCTTTGCGATGGGCGGCGATGCGACGAACTCTGGTCAACAGGGCGCGTTGATGGGCAACTTCCTGAACGTGCTTGGCATCTGCATGGTGTTTGTGACCAACCTGCATTACGTGATGATTGCGGCCATGCAGGACAGTTTCACGCTGTTTCCTCCCGGTAATCCGTTGCCGGTTGGGGACCTCTCAGCGCAGGCAATCGCGACGGTGTCGCACATGTTCTCTGTCGCCCTTCGTATGGGGGCGCCGTTCATTGTTGTCGGGATCGTGTTTTACTTCAGTCTGGGCCTGCTGAATAAGCTGATGCCACAGATGCAAATCTTCTTCATCGCCATGCCGGTCAATATTCTGATCGGGTTTGGTATCTTCCTATTGCTGCTTTCAACGCTGATGGGTTTTTACCTGACGGAGTTCCGAAATGCGCTTCAGCCGTTCCTGCTGAATTAACGAGGGATGTGATGGCTGAAGATACCGACGATTCGGAGAAAACCGAGGACCCCACCCAAAAACGGCTCGATGATGCATTCGAGAAAGGGGACATACCGAAATCGCAGGAAGTGAGTGCCTGGTTCTCGTTGTTGGGGACCGCTTTGGTGATTTCTTTCCTCGCGCCTGCGATGGTTGGGGGCATTTCTACCATTTTAAAGGGCTTTTTTGCCCACGCAGACACGATTGCTGTTGATCCGGGTGCTCTTGTTTTCCTTTTAGAAATAACTGGGCCTGAAATACTTGGTGTGGTGGCACTGCCGTTGCTCACACTTCTGGTGCTCGCCGTTGTTGGCAATGTGGTTCAACACAAACCACTTTGGACAGCTGAACGGTTGAAGCCGAAGTTGAACAAGATCTCGCCGCTTTCAGGAATGAAGAGGTTGTTCTCTAAAGACAGCCTTGCGAACTTTCTGAAAGGGCTCGTAAAGATCATTGCGGTTGCTGTGGTTGTCTTTCTGGTGCTGTGGCCGGAAAGAGACCGTCTGGATACAGTGGTGTTCAGAGAAACGGGCCTTGTGCTGGAGGAGGTCCGCGAACTTGCTATTATGGTGATTGGAGCAATTCTTGCGCTTATGACTGTTGTTGCCGGAGCCGATTTGGTGTGGCAACGGAAAAAATGGTTCGAAAAGCAAAAGATGACCCAGCAGGAAGTGAAAGAGGAATACAAGCAATCTGAGGGTGATCCCAAGATTAAAGCCAAAATTCGAGAGTTGCGCCTTCAGCGTTCACGCAACAGAATGATGGCAAGTGTGCCGGATGCGACGGTTGTTATTACAAACCCGACCCACTACGCGGTTGCCCTGAGTTATGAAGAGGGCATGGGAGCACCGCAATGTGTTGCGCTTGGGGTGGATGAACTGGCGCTCCGCATACGAGAGGTTGCTAAGGAATCTGATGTGCCGATCGTGGAGAACCCACCATTGGCACGTGCGTTGTATGCAACGATAGAATTGAATGATTATGTGCCTGAGGAGCACTACGCCGCGGTTGCTAAGGTGATTGGTTATGTCATGCAACTGCGTAAAAAGAAGAGCTGGCGGTCTTAACGGCATTTACGTGTCGGAGTGTCGGCTTTGGAGCGGACTATTCTCATGGCGCGATGGAGTCAAATCGTCTGCGGGGCAGCCGTAGAGAGGGTAAGATGACGAAGACCGAAGCGCGGCGACCTGAGCCGGTGATAGACAGGACAGACAAGGGCGGCAGCCTTGGGGCCTTGATGCTGCTTGCATTAGGCCTTGTCGCAGCGACAGCCGCCTTTGCGTTGATGCGCAAGGAACAGGCAGAGCCCTATATTTTGGGGCTCCTGGGTGTTCTGGCCGTTGTCGGGGTGTTCTCTTTATTCGCCATGGCCATTGGCCTTTTACGGTTCATCTCCAAAACCCATCGCAATCCACTTGCTGAATCCTTCATGAATTCGCTGGATGATGGTGTTCTGCTGGCTGATCATAATGGCCGTATCATCTATGCCAACCAGTCCTATGCTGAGTTGACGGGTGCGCGTGGACCTGCGGATGTGCGCACGGTGGAGCGGGTGTTTTCGTCAGACCCGGATGCTGCTGATGCCATATTCCGGCTGTCGCAAGCGGTGCGGAGTGGACGATATGCAACAGAAGAAGTGCGTCTGCCGAATGCGGTTGGTGAGGTTGCCAGCGGAGCGCGTTGGTATCGCATCAGTGTTCGGCCACTGGATCAGGATGCAGCGGTTGGCGTTGAAAGCGGCATTACCATCTGGCAGGTATCCGATATCACCCGTGACCGAACCGAACAGGAAAACTCCTTCCAGGAGCTGCAGAGAGTTATCAACTTCCTTGACCATGCGCCCTGCGGGTTCTTTTCCTCTGACAGCACTGGCAAGCTGGTCTACCTGAATGCGACACTTGCTGACTGGCTTGGCTATGATCTGACCCAATTCATCTCCGGCGAACTGTCTTTGAAAGACATCGTGCGCGGAGAAGGGGCGGCTCTTGTTGAGGCGCTGCTGGGCTCTGAGGGTGAAGTTAAGACCGAGAGCTTTGATATTGATCTGGTGACCCGCAATGGCACCGGTCTGCCTGTGCGCCTTGTACACCGTGTGCCGTTTGGAGCTGATGGGCTTGCTGGCGACAGCCGTACGCTTGTGATCAATCGCTCTGCAGGCAATGATGATGAAGAAGCGCTGCGGGCTGCAGAAGTGCGCTTCTCACGCTTCTTCAACAACACACCTGTCGCGATTGCCTCCATTGACAAGAACGGTCTTGTTGAACGTACCAACGGCCCGTTCATGCGTTTGTTCGAGCAAGGTGAGGGCCTTGGCAAAGATGTGAAGCTCACCGAGTTTGTCGTTGAAACTGATCGCGTTGCTTTGCAAAGTGCGCTGGAAGAAGCGGCGCTGGGCAAGAGTGAGATTGCGCCGCTTGATGTCTCGCTTAAAGGCAATGGTGATCCGCGCTCCGCGACCTTCTACGTTTCTGCAGTGCAGGACAGTCAGGCCGGTGAAGATGCTGCGGTGATTTATGTTCTGGAAACCACGCAGCAGCGTGCTCTTGAAGCGCAGTTTGCCCAGAGCCAGAAGATGCAGGCGATTGGTCAGCTGGCTGGCGGTGTTGCGCATGACTTCAACAACGTTCTGACCGCGATTATCGGGTTCTCTGATCTGTTGCTGGCAAGTCACCGTCCAACAGATCCGGCGTTCCAGGACATCATGAACATCAAGCAGAACGCGAACAGGGCCGCCGGTCTTGTGCGTCAGTTGCTCGCGTTCTCCCGCCGTCAGACCTTGCGCCCGCAGGAGCTCGCACTTGCTGATGTGCTTGCTGATGTTTCTATTCTTCTGGACCGTCTGCTTGGCGAGAAGATTGAGCTGAAGTTGGTACATGGCCGGGAGCTATGGCCTGTGATGGCGGATGTGAACCAGCTTGAGCAGGTGATTGTCAACCTTGCTGTGAACGCCCGTGATGCGATGGAAGGTGGAGGCGAAGTCTCCATTCGTACGCTCAACGTGGAAGAGGCTGTTTCCAAAACCTATGAGAATACGCGCGGTATGCCACCGGGTGAGTATGTGCTCATTGAAGTTGCCGATAATGGCCATGGCATGTCGCAGGACGTGATGGACAAGATCTTTGAGCCGTTCTTCTCGACCAAAGATGTTGGTAAAGGAACGGGTCTTGGGCTTTCCACTGTTTATGGCATTGTGAAGCAGACTGGTGGCTATGTGTTCTGCACCAGTGAAGTTGGTGTGGGTACCACGTTCCGCATCTTCCTGCCGCGTCACATCTCCACTGAGAAGGAAGAGGTGGTTGAGGTTAAGCCGGAACAGGAAGTAACAGAGGCTGACCTGACTGGTTCTGCAACCATTCTTCTTGTTGAGGATGAGGAGGCTGTGCGAGCCTTTGCTGCGCGTGCATTAGGTGGCCGCGGTTATGAGGTTTATGAAGCAGGTTCCGGCACTGAGGCATTGGAAGTGATGGAAGAAACAGGCGGGGCGATTGACCTTGTGGTTTCTGACGTGGTGATGCCGGAAATGGATGGGCCAAGCCTGCTTATTGAGCTGCGCAAGACGCGTCCAGACCTGAAGATCATCTTTATCTCTGGCTATGCTGAGGATGCGTTTGAGAAGAACTTACCTGCTGAGGAGAGTTTCACCTTCTTGCCGAAGCCGTTCACACTCAAGCAGCTTGCAACAACCGTGAAAGAAACTCTGGAAGCTAAGACGCAAGAACGCGCCTAAAGCAGTTCGCATTTAAGTTGAAACACCTGAACTGCTTTAGCCTTTGTTTTTGCGTATCTTTATCCGAAAGCCGGTTTCCACTTTTCGGAGATACGCTGTAGTTTCTTACTCTTTAATGCAAAAGGCCGGAGAGCTGTGAAGCTTTCCGGCCTTTTTTTGAATTTTGGATGCTTAGCAGCCCGCAGATGATTCCGCATTGGACTTCAAGCGTTGAAGACTCTGCATGGATCCTGGATTTCCTGGAAGTTGGAAAGACTGTTCTTGCGGGGTGTAGATGTTGTTGACCAGTGCAAGGTCCTGAACAACATTTGTACGGCACTGTGCGCCAGAGAAACGCACACGAATGCGGTAGGCGCGCTCACCGGAGTCAGAGGCGCCGAACTCGTTATCTAAAACAGCGTTTTCGCCGCGCACATAGCTTTCCATCACCACCATGTTTGGTTCGTTCTGCTGCACGATGGTGCCGCGTGCGCTTGCGCTATCGACCAGTGTTTTGCGAACAGTTTCAGGAGACGCGTTGATCTGAATGGTTTGAGAATCTGCGTCTGCGCGAATAGTTGGCTGACCACTGCGATTGGATGGGCCGCTTTGGCAAGCCGCGAGAGCTGCAGTTAATCCGATAAAAATGAGTTTCTTCATAGCGTAAATCCTGCGGGTGACAAAAACAGAAGCAGCTGCCGCCAACCGCGCAATTCTGTTTGGCGTGATTTCAATGGAGCCACCCATTAAATGGGATCGGCCTTTCTCGCATATGCCCGCCTGATGGCGTTTTGATGAGCACTATATGACCACAAGATGCAGATGCGCCAATAGAAACACAGAGATGTAAAATTCTATAGCTTTAGAACACCTAAAATAATCGGGACCGAAAAACAACGGAATCTTTCGATCAAAGAGATGTGAAAGTCTCTGCATGATTTGAGTTGACTAAACGTGTCGGGGTGCTTTTGAAAAATGGTGCTGATCGTACATAAAAAATCCGGGCTGGAAGGACCAGCCCGGATTTGCATCATTACTTAATTTGAAAGCTGCTTACGCAGTCAAACCGCAAGCGATTTTCGTAGCAAGCTTTGCGTTGTTTTTAACAAGCGCAATGTTGGTTGCGAGGCTGCGGCCCTTGGTGCGCTCGAAAATGTCTTGCAGCACGAATGGGGTGACTTCCTTGCCGGTGATGTTCTGCTCTTCTGCTGCCTGAATGGAGGCATCAATGAACACCTGCATTTCGTCAGACGGGATTTCATCTTCAACAGGTACCGGGTTGGTGACGAGCATGCCGCCGTGGTCGCCAAATGTTTCGCGGAACTTGATGAGCTTGGAGATGTCTGAAGCATCGTCCAGGCTGTAAGGCGCTTTGATCTTTGAATCGCGGGACCAGAAAGCAGGCACGTTTTCACAATTGAAACCAATGACCGGCACGCCGCGTGTTTCCAGAACTTCCAGTGTCTTTGGAATGTCGAGCAGGGCTTTTGCACCTGCGGAAACAACACAAACTGGAGTGCGGGACAGTTCATCCAGATCAGCTGAGATATCGAAGCTGGTTTCTGCGCCTTTATGGACACCGCCGATGCCGCCGGTTGCGAACACGCGGATGCCAGCTGCGTGTGCTGCCATCATGGTTGCAGCTACGGTTGTGGAGCCGTTTTTACCCAGTGCCATAGCGAAGGAAAGGTCTGCGCGGGAGCACTTCATGACGTCTTTGGCGTTTGCCAGTTCTTCCAGAGTGCTGTCTTCCAGACCCACGTGAAGCTCGCCGTTCAACACAGCGATTGTCGCAGGGACTGCGCCACCGTCACGGATGATCTGTTCTACTTCGCGGGCAGTTTCAACGTTTTGTGGGTACGGCATGCCATGGGTAATGATGGTGGACTCCAGCGCAACAATAGGGGCGCCATTGCTCAGAGCATCTGCAACTTCTTTTGAATGATGGATTTTAATTGAACTTCCCATGGTTTTCCCAGTCTTTCGTATGTTGTTGGTGCTTAGGCATGTTCTAATAAACGAGCTTTAAGCGATTGGGGTGAAAGCGTTTCTGGCGCAGCGCCGGTCGCTTCCACTGTAATTGATGCAGAGGCAAGACCGCTTTGTACTGCTGAAACCGGGGCTTCATTGAGGCAACTTGCATAAAGAAAGCCTGCAATGAAGGCATCACCGGCACCGGTGACATCTACGGGAACAACAGAAAATGGAGTGTGCGAGCTTGTGCTGCCTGCACAGTGAAGAGCCAGTGGCTTGTTGGAATTGCTGACCAGAACAATTGGAATGCCCGCAGTTGCCAGCTTTTGAGCTAGTTCTTCTGCTGAGAATTCTCCTGGTTTGCACTCCAAAAGAGCTGTGGCTTCATCTGTGTTGGTAAAAAGAATGTCGATTTTTGAGAGGAGGGGACGCAGTTTTGGCGCTTTCGCAATCGAGACAGTGTCTGCTGCGAGAAGGCGATGCTCCTTGGCATTGGCAAGTGAGAAAAGCGTTGCTTCTTCCAGATTGGTTTCACAGAGCCAGATATCGCAGTCCAGCAGAGCCTGCGGGATTGGATTTGCTTGTGAGAAACTTACCTTTGCTGTGATCTCACTGTCCGAAATAGCGGAGAACAATGTGCCATCCGGATTGTGAAGCGCCAGATAGGATCCTGTTCGACCGTCTGCGACAGTGGTGATACTGGAAGTATCAATCCCGCAGTCTGTCAGGCTTTTTGCGAGGAATGCTCCGTCTGCATCGTCCCCCAGACATCCATGCATTGTTGGTTGCATGCCCAGCCGGGCCATTGCGCGTGCAATGTTTGCTCCAACACCTCCAGCACGGGACATAATTTTCCCGGGTGTTGAGGTGTCCGGCTTGAATGGTCGATCTGCATGGGCAATCCTGTCCAGATGGATTGCTCCGATTACTCCGACCTTTTTAGTGGACATAACCAATTCTCCTCCCGACATCGAAAGACAGTTGATATGCAATGTGGTTGGCCAAAGCAAGCTACGAGCAAATACAGACTGTGGGTGATGTATCAAAAGTGCATTTTGCTGTTTGATTCCAGAAGCGGTCCTCCAATCAGGTGTCGGGAAAAGTTATCTACATGTTGAACAATAGGAGAACGCATTGAAATTAATCTATTTTTATTAGTTAGTTATCAGGTATTGCGAAGTTGGAACAAAATGAGTACAAATAACTGACTTTGAAACTACGCGTCCATCGTGGAATAAGGGATGAGAACGTATGGCACAAACTTCACTTCGCCTTGTTGAGGGCAATCAGATGGACAAGAATAAAGCACTGGATGCAGCGCTTTCCCAAATTGAACGAGCCTTTGGTAAAGGCTCCATTATGCGCATGGGCCAGGGGCAGGCCGTAGAAATCCAGAGCGTCTCGACTGGTTCTCTCAGTCTTGATATCGGTCTTGGAATCGGCGGACTGCCAAAAGGGCGTATCGTTGAGATCTATGGACCTGAAAGCTCCGGTAAAACCACGCTGGCTTTGCACACAGTTGCCTGTGCGCAGCAAGGAGGCGGAATTTGCGCCTTTATTGATGCTGAACATGCGCTGGACCCGATTTATGCACGCAAGCTCGGTGTGAATATTGATGACCTGCTCATCTCTCAACCGGATGCTGGTGAACAAGCGCTTGAGATCGCTGATACGCTGGTTCGCTCTGGTGCGATTGATGTGCTGGTGATCGATTCCGTTGCTGCGCTGACGCCAAAAGCTGAACTTGAAGGTGAGATGGGCGATTCGCTCCCTGGCCTGCAGGCTCGTTTGATGAGTCAGGCACTGCGCAAGCTGACCGCTTCCATTTCCAAATCCAACACCATGGTGATCTTCATCAACCAGATCCGCATGAAGATCGGTGTGATGTTTGGTTCGCCTGAGACGACAACTGGTGGTAACGCGCTCAAGTTCTATGCTTCTGTGCGTTTGGATATCCGCCGTATCGGTGCGATTAAAGATCGTGACGAAATTGTTGGTAACCAGACCCGCGTGAAAGTGGTGAAAAATAAGCTGGCGCCTCCATTCAAGCAGGTTGAGTTTGACATCATCTACGGTGAAGGCATCTCCAAAATGGGAGAATTGCTGGATCTTGGTGTGAAAGGCGGCATTGTTGAGAAGTCAGGTGCGTGGTTCTCCTACAACAGCCAGCGGCTGGGGCAGGGGCGAGAGAACTCGAAAACCTTCCTGAAAGAGAATCCTGAACTGGCGGATGAGATTGAACTTGCTATCCGACAGAATGCAGGTTTGATCGCTGAAGCGATTGATGATCCGGAAAAAGCTGCGGAAAACCAATAGAGTTTAGAGGGGCTGGATTTATCCAGCCTCTTTTTTTGTAGGGTTTTATGGACAGATTTGCTGCATATGGCTAAAACGCGGCAGATACTAATTTTTTGTTGCATCGTTTTTGATGCGCATACCCTGCAATTTGGCGGCTGTGATTGTTGAAGTAGCTGCCCACTAGAAAACGAGACGGACATCAATACCTATGAGTGGCGTCAACGAAATTCGGTCGGCTTTTCTCGACTACTTTGCAAAGAACGGACACGAAGTTGTTCCTTCCAGTCCACTGGTGCCACGCAATGATCCGACATTGATGTTTACAAATGCGGGTATGGTGCCATTCAAGAACGTATTCACCGGTTTGGAAAAACGGGATTACGTGCGTGCAACATCTTCGCAAAAATGTGTCCGCGCTGGCGGTAAGCACAACGATCTGGACAATGTTGGCTACACTGCGCGCCATCACACCTTCTTTGAAATGCTGGGCAACTTTTCCTTTGGAGATTACTTCAAGGAAAACGCTATTGAGCTGGCATGGAATCTGATCACCAAAGAATACGGGCTGCCGGCTGACAAGCTGCTGATCACCGTTTATTCCGAGGATGATGAAGCCTTCAGGATCTGGAAGAAGCTGACCGGATTTGCTGATGAGAAGATCATCCGCATTCCAACCTCAGATAACTTCTGGGCTATGGGTGATACAGGTCCTTGTGGCCCATGCTCCGAGATCTTCTACGATCACGGCGAACATATCTGGGGTGGCCCTCCAGGATCTCCTGAAGAAGATGGTGACCGCTTTATCGAGATTTGGAATCTCGTGTTCATGCAGTACGAGCAGCTGCCAGAAAAGCGCATTGATCTGCCTCGTCCGTCCATCGATACGGGCATGGGACTTGAGCGTTTTGCTGCGATTATGCAGGGCGTGCATAACAACTATGAGATCGACCTCTTCAAGGCGTTGATTGCGAGCTCTGAGCATCTCACTGGTGTTGAAGCTGTTGGCAAAGCGCAGGCGAGCCACCGGGTGATTGCAGATCACTTGCGGTCCATGGCCTTCCTGATTGCTGATGGTGTTCTGCCGTCCAATGAAGGCCGTGGTTACGTATTGCGCCGCATCATGCGCCGCGCGATGCGCCATGCAAACCTTTTGGGTGCACAAGAGCCGGTCATCTTCAAGATGCTGCCTACTCTGGTTCGTGAAATGGGTCAGGCGTTCCCTGAACTTCCACGTGCTGAAAAGCTCATTGAAGAGACAGTTCAGCTGGAAGAAAAGCGTTTCATCAAAACTCTTGAGCGCGGCCTTGGCTTGCTGGAAGATGCAACCAGTTCTTTGGGCTCCGGTGATCAGCTTGATGGTGAAACAGCGTTTAAGCTGTATGACACCTTCGGCTTCCCGCTCGATCTGACACAGGATGCATTGCGCAGCCGTGAGATTGCGGTTGATACCGATGGATTTAACACCGCCATGGAACGCCAGCGTGCTGAAGCGCGTGCGGCGTGGTCAGGTTCTGGCGATGCTGCAACTGATGCCATCTGGTTCTCCATCAAGGAGAAAGCAGGCGCGACTGAGTTCCTCGGTTATGAGACTGAGAAGGCAGAAGGCGTTGTTTTGAACCTTGTGAAGGATGGCGAAGAAGTTACTTCTCTGAAGCAAGGTGAAGAGGGGTCTTTGATCCTTAACCAGACACCGTTCTACGGCGAATCCGGTGGTCAGGTTGGCGACTGTGGTACCATGGTTGCAGATGGTGTTTCCCTTGCTGTCACCAACACGCAGAAGAAAGCTGACGGCCTGTTCGTCCATTTTGTTCGTGTTGAGAGCGGTGAAGTTAAGGTGGACGATGCGCTTGAGTTGGTTGTTGACCATTCTCGCCGCAGTGCTATTCGTTCCAACCACTCCGCAACGCACCTGGTTCACGAAGCTTTGCGTGAAGTGCTTGGTACTCACGTTGCTCAGAAGGGCTCTCTGGTTACGCCAGAACGTCTGCGTTTTGACTTTTCGCATCCAAAGCCTGTCAGCGCTGAAGAAACGGTACGGGTTGAGGCTCTAGCCAACGAGATCGTGCTGCAAAACGGTGTCGTTGAGACTTCTTTGATGGAAGTTGATGAGGCGATCGAAGCTGGTGCGATGGCTCTCTTCGGTGAGAAGTATGGCGATGAAGTTCGTGTGGTTTCCATGGGTACGGCAACCACTGGCGAGAAAGCTGGAAAGTCTTACTCCGTGGAACTTTGCGGTGGTACGCATGTGAAACGCACTGGCGACATTGGTCTTGTGACCGTTGTTTCTGAAGGTGCTGTTGCTGCTGGTGTTCGCCGTATCGAAGCGCTTACTGGTGATGAAGCACGTAAGTATCTGGCAGAGCAGGATGCGCTGATGCGTGAGAGTGCTGGTTTGCTTAAGGTTGCTGCAGCTGACGTTCCTGCTCGCATTGCAAGCTTGCTGGATGAGCGCAAGAAGCTTGAGCGTGAACTGACGGATGCGAAGAAGAAACTTGCGATGGGCGGTGGCAGCTCCGATGGGGATGCCGGTGTTACTGAAGCGGGTAAGTTCAAGCTTATGGCTCGTGTTCTTGAAGGCATCAATCCGAAGGATCTCAAGTCTGTTGCCGATGAAGGCAAGACTGCGATTGGTTCCGGTGTTGTTGTGCTGATCAGCAAAGCGGAAGATGGAAAAGCTGCGATCGTTGTTGGCTCGACCAAGGATGTGAGTGAGACAGCCAGTGCGGTTGAGCTTGTTCGCATTGGTTCTGCTGCTCTTGGCGGGCGTGGCGGCGGTGGTCGTCCGGACATGGCGCAGGCTGGTGGCCCGGATGCAAGCAAGGCTGATGAGGCGATTGCTGCGATCAAGGCTCACCTTGAAACGCTTTAATACCGAACCAAAGATCTAAGAGTTGCAAAGGGGGGATTTAATCTCCCCTTTATTTTTTGCCAGTTACTTTCGCAGGGTGCCTCTTTTTGCGGTTTGCGTGGGCCTGCAAAATGGTGAAGGGAGGTTTGTTGCTGTTGGGATTGCTTTATCTGTTTCTTCAAGTGCCCGGGAATTTTATTGGGGGCGTTGGTGGCACACTCCATCAAGTTGAAAGTTTATAATCTGCTGGAGCGCAGCAGTGCCGGTAACCGGCTTGCCAAGCAGATTGATGCGATTCTCATCATTTTTATTGTTGTGAATGTGGGACTTGCAGTCCTTGAGACGGAGCCAAGCATCGGAGAGGTGTATGTCTGGCAGATCTTTCTGCTGGACTTTATTGCAGGCTCAATCTTTGCCGTTGAATACCTGTTGCGGCTTTGGGTTTCAGACCTGCATCCTCCTTTAAGGAAATATGGTCCGCTCAAAGCACGTGCTGTTTATGCGATGCAGCCGCTCTCGCTGGTTGATTTTGTGGCTGTTCTGCCCTTCTGGCTTTCGTTGTTCTTCACCAGTATCAGTTGGAAATCGCTTGTTATTTTGCGTCTGTTGCGATTCTTGAAGATCGCGCGATACTCACCTGCTGTACGCTCTCTTATTTCTGCAGTTGTTGCTGAGCAGAGGGCGATTGTTGGCAGTCTTGTGCTGATTTTCGGCGTTGCTCTCGTGTCTGCAACGCTGCTTTACAGCGTTGAACATGCCGCGCAGCCGGAGCATTTTGGTACTATTCCGAGTGCGTTGTGGTGGGCGTTTTCAACTCTCACTACGGTTGGTTATGGTGATGTTGTGCCTGTCACAGCGATGGGTAAAACCATTGCCAGTCTGGTGATGTTGATGGGGTACTGCCTGTTTGCGCTGCCAGTTGGAATTGTTGGCACTGCGTTTGCGCGTGAGATCCATAGCAGAGATTTTGTGATCACCTGGGGTATGGTGGCCACCATACCGCTGTTTGAGCGCCTGTCTGCGATTGAGATCGCTGCAGTGACGGAGCTTTTACATTCGCACAGTGTACCTGCTGGACAAACCATTTGTGAGAAGGGCGAGGATGGAGACAGCCTTTACCTGATTGCATCTGGTGAAGTGGAAGAAGTGTTTTCTGACCACCGTATTTTACATGGTGAGGGTGAGCATTTTGGCGAGGCATCGTTGTTTGCTCACCGTAAGCGAACGGCCAGCGCTGTTGCGCGAACACCCGTTCAGCTCATGGTCCTCAAGATGGAAGACCTGCGCCGCTTCATGGACCGTAAACCGGCTATAGCAAAGAAGATCATTGATGAAGCCATTGATGAGCGGAAGAGCCGTCATACGGATGTGGAGTTCACTTCGTAATCTGGCCTTGGATGTACGGTGCGAGCACTTCGATTTTGTCCGTCCAGATGTATCCGTCGAAGTTATCTGGCACCGCAGCAAGTTGTTCCGGTGTGTCTATGCCGCCACCGACACCCTGTAATGTGAATGGGCCGGATGCGATGACCTCGCTGCCATATTCCTTGAGCCTTTGCTGGAACTTATGCGGCCAGCCCCAAATAGCCCATGTGTAATTTGAGGGAACGCCGATGACGGTGCCTCTACACTCTTGCGGGACGTAACCACTCCAGCCGAGAGCAATGTATGCTTTTAAGCAGGCTTTGGTTTGGCGTTTGTCGAAGCCTACGATTTCCTCCGCGCTGTCTGCAATACTCCAGGTGGGTACGGATGCCCCATAGACGCCCCAGACTTGCGCTTTCCACTCAGGGTGCTTGTCAAGCTTCTCCTGCAGGAGTTCTGCCGAGAGCAGTTCTTTCTCTTTGAAGTTGATCAGGAATTTCTTGCCGGGAAGAGCACGGAAAACCTCTTCAAGTTCTGGCATTGCACCTATGCCGGTTCCTCTTAGAGGGTAGGTTTCTCCGCCATCTGCGGTGTAGCCATAGGCGATGTCCAGTGCTTTGAGTTTTGCAAGTGAATGAGATCTGGTGATGCCCAGTCCATTGGTGCGGCAATCCAGTGTCCAGTCATGAAAGACGGTAAGTTTGTTATCTGCGGTTGGATGTACATCCAGCTCGACAATATCTGCGCCAGCTTCGAATGCAGCCCGCATGGAGGCAATCGTATTTTCCAGAAAGGAATGGGTAGGCGTGTTAATGCGCTCTGCTGTGCACGTCTGGTTGGTCAACTCGTTGCGATGATAGGTCTGATGGACCCCACGATGAGCAATGAATCTGGGTTTGCCGGATGGAGTTTGGCCTGAAAGCCATGAAGCGTTGTAGAGATAGACCCCAGCAAATGCGAGGAGGAGCAGCAGAACAATCTTTTTAAACATAAGAGGCGCCGGATTGGAAACAGTGACCGTCCGCCTAGGTTGAAAGCGTAATGTGTTCTCACTTAGGCGTTGTTTTGGCGTACTCAAGATTTCGGCATCGAGGGGCCGGTGAAGTCATGGAGAGCTTTGCGGCAATCAGGCAGATGCATGTTGAGATCTGGCGGGTCTGTTCGTCAGGGAACGCCAGAGTAACTGTTCCGCTCCCTGTGAGCCTTATTGGTCTGAAGCGCAGCTTAGGGTCACTTGCTTATCCGCGGGGGAGTAGAAGTAGTTGCAGTGTTCGAAAAACAGTTGACCGCTGTTAAATAGCATCGGACTAACTTCCTTATGCCCTAAGGACCATCTGGCGGATTGGCCAAGAGCCTGATCGTTCCCATAGCTTAGTGTCACCAGCGGTTCTTTGTTTTGCTTATTTACGTAAAGCTGCATCTCATAGTCTGACGTTTCAATCTGTCTGCTGGTAGGGCTGGTAGTGCAACACGGAGGCGTGGTCTCAGCTACTGAGACTATTCCATATGAAATACCAGTATCGGGGAGAACGCGGGCTGGTTGGGGACCGGTTGGCGGATAAACAACCTCGCCGTTGGACTTGCTTGTGATTGCAAAGGGGAGGACAGGTGCCACCAAAGCCGTTGGATTTGTTGGTGAGGCCGATAATGGAAGCGTAAGCGTGTTGCCCAGATTGGGGAGCGGGTTTTCAGTGGATGCCAGATAGACATCAATACTGCTGCTGTTTGAGTGCGTGCTTGTGAGGGCGTAATTCTGGTTCTCGAAAGGGACGCCATTGTCGTCTACCAGATTTAGGAATGGGTTTGTGGGATTGGCTTGATCTGCATCCACCTGGGAAATGCCATGGGGACTGTCAAAACCAACACCCATCATGAAAACCTTAGGATCGTGGTTACAGGCGGGAGCGGGTGTCTTTGAGCAGGTGGGCTTGTTCTTACTGTTTGGGCAATGCTGTACGGCGGCAAAGACCGGAAAGTTTTTGAGGTGTTTTGTAGGGGGCTTGCCGGGCGTTCCAAACGAGAGATCGCGATTGATTATGTATCCAGCATAAGTGTTCCCTGAGCTGGAGTAGGACAGGGTTGAGCAGGTGGAGCTGGCTTGTTCTTCAGCTGTGGGAATAAAAAAGCCAGCGGAGCCAACGATGCCAGTTGACCCTGTATCCATGACAAAGATCGAGTTCTTTTCTTCACCAGACAGGGTTGTGGTTTGTATTTCCAGCTGGAAGTACGACCCAATTTTCTTGGCGGTTATGGCGTCATTATCCTGAGCTTGAGAAAAGTCTGCCAATCCCGTGCCGAGCAGTAGCAGTAAGAGTTGTGGTTTCATCGACTGGATCCTTTTTGATTACGGTAGGGCCGTATTCGTGAAGGATGCATTGTTCGGTACTCCCTTGATTTAAAGGGATCACTGGAATTTCAATCGGGTTGGCTGACTGGCCTACGCAATTGTTTCGCCCACAAAAAAAGGGTGCCCGGAGGCACCCTTTTCATAAATCAGCGCTTTGACAGTACTTATGCAGCAGCCATAGCTTTCTGAAGGTTTTCGTCGACTTTGTCGAGGAAGCCAGTTGTGGTGAGCCACTTCTGTTCTGGACCTACGAGAAGAGCCAGATCTTTGGTCATGTGACCGCTTTCAACTGTATCGATACATACCTGCTCAAGAGTTTCAGCAAACTTCTTCAGCTCAGCGTTGTCGTCGAGTTTCGCGCGGTGCGCCAGGCCACGGGTCCATGCAAAGATAGATGCGATGGAGTTTGTGGAAGTGTCTTCACCTTTTTCATGCTGACGGAAGTGACGGGTCACTGTGCCGTGTGCAGCTTCTGCTTCAACGGTTTTGCCGTCTGGTGACATGAGAACGGAAGTCATCAGGCCAAGGGAACCGAAGCCCTGTGCAACGGTGTCGGACTGAACGTCGCCGTCGTAGTTCTTACAAGCCCAAACGTAACCACCGGACCACTTCATGGATGCAGCAACCATGTCATCGATGAGACGGTGCTCGTACCAGATTTTTTCTGCTTCGTACTTCTCTTTGAACTCAGCGTCATAGATTTCCTGGAAGATATCTTTGAAGCGACCATCGTATACTTTGAGGATGGTGTTCTTGGTGGACAGGTAACAAGGTACCTTACGACCAAGAGCGTAGTTCATGGAAGCACGGGCGAAGTCACGGATGGAATCATCCAGGTTGTACATCGCCATTGCGATACCCGCTGAAGGAGCATCGAATACTTCGTGTTCAATCTCAGCGCCGTCGTCACCAACGAATTTGATGGACAGCTTGCCTTTGCCAGGGAATTTGAAGTCAGTCGCGCGGTACTGATCACCAAATGCGTGACGGCCAACGATGATTGGCTGAGTCCAACCTGGAACCAGACGTGGAACGTTGGACATGATGATTGGTTCGCGGAAGATAACGCCACCCAGGATGTTACGGATGGTGCCGTTTGGAGAGCGGTACATGCGCTTCAGGTCGAATTCTTCAACGCGTGCTTCATCTGGAGTGATGGTTGCACACTTAACGCCAACGCCGTGTTCTTTGATTGCGTTTGCAGCATCAACCGTGATCTGATCGTCTGTTGCGTCGCGGGACTCAATGCCGAGGTCGTAGTACTTCAGATCGATGTCCAGGTAAGGATGGATCAGCTTGTCCTTGATGAACTGCCAAATGATGCGAGTCATCTCATCGCCGTCGAGCTCGACGACTGGATTTGCTACCTTGATCTTCGCCATATTAGTAGACCTCGTGTTTTTAGGTACATGAAAATGGAGCCTGAAGCGGCTCGAATTGCCATGTGTATACACATGTGCGCAATTTAATGCCAGTGGAAATGCTAGCTCGGTTGGCTTGTAATACCAAATTCGTATGCTGCACAGAAGTGGTGTTTGCTAACAAACTGCAATTTCAACTGTATTTGCTCTCATGCATGGTGTGAGATGCTGTCTATAATCTTGCTGTACCTTTCTCCTTTCCGAGTGGATTGTCGATCATTCTGCTTAGGGCGCAAAAACTGATTACTCCGCAATCCCAAGATGTTATCCACTATGAGTTGCAATTGTGCAGTTTGTTCTTAACTCTCAAAACATATCCAATTACTCTGGCGACCTGATGGCGTCATAATTGGGACGCGAGCATTTTGTAGAGCGCGCAGGAGTCGGTTGCTGCGTTCTTTGACTTAGGAGTAAGGGAAGATGCGGATTGTTGTAACCGGTATGGGGGTTGTTTCGCCCCTAGGTGTTGGGATCAACCCGTTTTGGAAGAGACTGGTAGCTTCTGAAAGTGGTATTCGCGCTCTTACCAGATTTGATGGAAGCGAGCATGCTTGTCAGGTGGCAGGACAGGTTCCAACCATCGACGAAGATGAATTTGGCTTTGATGCCAGTGTTGCTATTCCTTTTAAAGATCAGAAGAAGATGGATTTGTTTATCCATTATGCTCTGGTTGCAGCCAAAGAAGCCGTTGAACAGGCTGGCTGGCGTCCTGAAACGGACGAAGAGAAGGAGAGCACCGCGACGATCATTGCATCCGGAGTTGGTGGCTTTCCAGCGATGACCGGAGCTACACGCACCGTGGAGACCAAAGGTCCGCGGCGTTTGTCACCGTTTATTGTGCCAAGCTTTCTGGCAAACCTTGCAGCGGGTCAGGTTTCGATTGCCAATGGGTTTAAGGGCCCGTTGGGAACGCCTGTGACCGCATGTGCTGCAAGTGTGCAGGCCATTGGTGATGCGGTACGCATGATCAAGAGCGGTGAAGCAAACGTCGCCCTTGCTGGCGGTGCTGAGGCTTGCATTGACGCTGTCTCGTTTGCCGGCTTTTCTGCTGCCCGTGCGCTGTCGAGCGGGTTTAATGATGAGCCTAGCAAAGCCTCTCGTCCCTTTGATAAAAACCGTGATGGATTTGTCATGGGTGAGGGGGCTGCGATGTTGGTGATTGAGACGCTTGAACATGCCCTGGCTCGCGGTGCGACGCCGCTTGCTGAGATCCTGGGGTATGGCACGTCAGCTGATGCCCACCATGTGACGGCTTCTCCTCCGGATGGTGCAGGTGGGCAAGCTGCGATGCGTAAAGCCTTGAAGCAGGCAGGGATTAATCCTGACGACATTGATTATATCAATGCCCACAGTACATCCACACCAGTTGGGGACGCTGCAGAGATTGCAGGCATTCAGGCTGTCTTTGGAGATCGTGGGAAGGATCTGGCTGTTTCATCAACCAAGTCGGCGACGGGGCACCTTTTGGGGGCTGCCGGTGCTCTTGAGGCAATCGCTTCTATTATGGCACTGCGGGAAGGTGTGCTTCCTCCGACACTGAATCTGGAAGAGCCTGATGATGAGGCTTCCCAGTTTGATCTGGTTGCGAATGCGTCCAAAGAGAAAGACCTGAAATATGTCATGTCCAATGGCTTTGGTTTTGGCGGGGTGAATGCCTCTGTGATCTTTGGAAAGCCGAGCTGACAGCTGGCGACAACATAGTTCTGGAAAAGGCTCAGGGGTTCTCTGAGCCTTTTCTTTTTGCCACATTGTTCTTTTAGCTGCACCTTACTGACTTAATTCAACTCACGTTTCTTGTAGTTTTCGTTGATTGATTTAGGCGTTGCTTATATACGCAGGCTTGTTTGAAGGTCCTGTTCATCCTTCGCGGATAAGATTTTAGTTCCTGCTCATTTTGAAAGTTTGATTGATGCTCAACCGTTTGAACAACAAGCACTATGCTTTGATCACCGTTTTGTTGCTGATCGCGACTGCCGCTATCCTTCTTGCTATGGGGCGGGAACCAATCTGCAAATGTGGGGTGATCAAACTTTGGGCGGGCAATGCCAACAGTGCTGATAGCAGCCAGCATATATCTGATTGGTACACGCCGTCACACATCATCCACGGCATGCTGTTTTATGCTTTGTTCTGGTGGATGGGCCGTCTCTTTACGGGTGGGGCAGGCTGGCCAATGGGCTTTCGGCTGGTTCTGTCGGTTATTGTTGAGGCGACATGGGAGCTTGTCGAGAACTCCAGCTACATTATCAATCGTTACCGCGAAGCGACCATCGCCCTCGATTACTTTGGCGACAGTGTTCTGAATTCCGTTTTTGATATTATCTGGATGATGTTCGGGTTCTGGCTTGCTGCACGGTTGCCGGTCTGGCTGACTGTTGTGCTCATTCTTGCCATGGAACTGATTGTTGGGGCGATTATCAGGGATAACCTCACACTCAATGTGATCATGCTGGTTTATCCGTTGGATGCCATCAAAGAATGGCAGATGCAGGCCTATTGATTACAAAATTGTGCCGCGCTCACTTTTAGATTGCGCGGCACGCTGTCTTTCCGAATTCACTCTTCCGGTCAAGCTTTCATTTGAAGCGCATTATGCTTTCTTATGCGCGGCGAGTGCTATGGCCACATAACTCCAACCGTTGAACATGATGGAAATGCCGGCCACAAGGCCCAGAGCCCAACCGGTTGAAGCAGGGAAGTCGAGCAGGATCATCAAGCCAGCTGCGATTGCTATGACACCAGAGGCCAGAATCCAGCCCCAACTGGTGTGAGGTCGCAAACGGAATGAGAACAGCGCCTGTGCAATGCCTTGCGCTATGAAAACAGCGGAGAGCACGAGTGTCAGCGCTTCTGTGCCGGCGACAGGGTTATAATAGATTGCTACCCCACCAACCAGCGCGATGATGCCGACCAGTGATTGCCCGAGGAAGCCTCCCCATTCTTTTACCTGCATGGCGTGCCAAAGTTGAAGAACCCCGACGACTATCAGAACCAATCCAATTACCAGTGCTACTGCGATGGAGGACGCGTATGGTATGACCAACACAATCGTACCACCAATCACCATCAGTACTCCGAGCACCAGAAACTTCAACCAGTTGTCACGCACTAACTGCGTGAGGTCCGGGACATTTGGAGGCGGGGTGCCACCTGCGTTGGGTTCTTGTCCAGACATTGTCGTCGGGGTCTCCTTCGTAGAGGGTCATGCCATTCAGAGGCTGCATTGAAATGGCTAACACTCTAGGTAACAGCAAAACACAGCTTTACTCTTGATTGAATTCGCCGAATTTTACCCTCTTTACGTGATTGGTCAGAGTTCCTACGCCATATCATGTGACTGAGGTGCAGGTGGTGAGTTGTCGCCGAGGGAAAACAGCAGGCTTATTCTGATAGGAATATGCGTTTGCTGAGACTGCTGGGAGGCAAAACGGCTCTGGTAATTTCCGGTGTGATCGGCTAGAGGATCCGCATGTCTGAAAGCACTCCTGAAACAAACAATGCCATTCCTCCTGTTGTCGTTCTTTGTGAACCTCAACTTGGCGAAAACATCGGTATGGTTGCTCGTGCTATGGCCAATTTTGGTCTGCACGACCTGCGCCTGATCAACCCACGCGACGGTTGGCCGAGTGAAAAAGCACGCTCAGCTTCCAGCCGGGCACATCATGTTATTGATGCAGCACGGGTTTTCGACAGTGTTGAAGAAGCTGTTGCCGATCTGAAACTCGTTTTTGCAACGACCGCACGTAGCCGTGATATTCCAAAACCTGTTGTAGGACCTGATGAGGCCGCGACTGAGAGTGTTGCTCAGGGCGTGCGGGGGATCCCGTCCGGTTACATGTTTGGCCGTGAACGCTGGGGCCTGAACAATGACGAAGTGGCGCTTGCAAATAAGATTGTGACCCTTCCGGTTGATCCGACTTATGCATCCTTGAATATTGCCCAGGCTGTTTTGGTATGTGCCTATGAATGGCGCCGCGTAGCGACAGCTGGTGCACTGCCTTTCTCCTTGGATGATTATGATGGTGAACTGGCAACACAAGAGTCTATTCAACGGATGTTTGAACATCTGGAAGCAGGGTTGGATTCTCGTGGGTTCTTCCGTCCTATTGAAAAGAAGCCAGTAACAATTCGTAGGCTGCGCAACATCTTTCAGAAAGCAGATCTCACCGAAAATGAAGTGCGTATCATGCGTGGTGTGATTTCCTGCTTTGAGAAGTATGGTGTGAAGGACAAAGATTGATGCTGACCGGCTCCCCAGTAGTTCCATTTCAGCAAATGCATATGCAGGCGGATATGTCTGGTCGTGTGTTGGTGTTGGATAGTGGTGTCGGGGGGCTGTCGGTGCAGCGTGAGATCAAGCGAATGCTTCCTGATGCTGCACTGCTGTATCTGGCGGATCGTGCTGCTTTCCCTTATGGCGACTGGGATGCGGCGGCACTGCGTGAGCACATCTGCGCATTGGTGCAGACTGTCAGTGAGGCGTGGCAACCGAGCGCGGTTGTGGTGGCTTGCAATACGGCCTCGACGCTTGTGCTCAAGAGCTTACGAGAGATTCTGAGCGTTCCTGTGGTTGGGACTGTTCCTGCTATAAAGCCGGCTGCTGAGCAAACACGAAGCGGCGTTTTTGCAGTGCTTGCAACGCCGGGGACTGTGAAGCGCGACTACACGCAGGATCTGATCATCGAGTTTGCGGCTGAGCACCATATTGCACTTGTTGGGGCAACTGGTCTTGCTGCACTTGCAGAAGACAAGCTGGCAGGCCGCGCAGTTGACCTTGATCGCTTGCGGCAGGAAATTGCTCCTTGCTTTGTCGAGAAAGACGGCCAACGCACCGACTGCGTTGTGCTTGGATGCACGCACTATCCTTTTTTGCAGGAAGAAATGGAGCAAGTGGCTCCTTGGCCGGTAACGTGGATTGACCCTGCACCTGCGATCGCCAGACGGCTGGTTCAGGTCGTAGAGCCGAAATCTGTGGCGACGGGGTGCGACGATCTGTTTTTCCTGACCAACTGAGGTTCTCTCTTGTAAGCGTATAGGTTGCTGGAGTGTTGCCTGCCTTGGCTCAAATCCTCTCTTATTTAATTGGTTGTTCTAGGCGGATCTTGAATTTGTTTTGATACCCAGTCGGCACCTGCGGATTTGCTGGAGTCGAAGCCTTGGATATCATCAATACTGTTGTCGATTACACCAATACCATCCTCTGGAATTATGTTCTGCTTTATGGCTTGCTTGCCGTTGGTGTGTTTTTCACGTTCCGATTAGGCTTTATCCAGTTTCGTTATTTTGGGCAGTGTTTCAGCGTTCTTCTCAAATCGAGGCATGAAGATCGCAACGGGATCAGCCCGTTTCAGGCTTTATGTACCAGTCTGGCGTCCCGTGTTGGCACCGGCAACATCGCAGGGGTTGCAGTTGCGCTGACGCTGGGCGGGCCGGGGGCGATCTTCTGGATGTGGATGGTTGCTTTGGTTGGTATGGCGACAGCTTATGCAGAAAGCGCGTTGGCCCAGCTTTATAAGGTTGAAGATGACGACGGCCAGTTTCGCGGTGGTCCGGCGGTTTACATGGCAGCTGGTCTTAAAAGCAAATTGCTTGGTCATATCTTTGCAATCGCTTTGATTTTTGCTTTTGGCATCGTGTTTTCCGCCGTGCAGTCCAACTCCATTGCAGATGCTATGAACAGTGCATTTGATATGCCGGAAATCGTCACTGGTGTTGTGCTCGTTTTAGCCGCTGGGCTGGTCATCTTTGGTGGCCTGCGCAAGATCGCGCACTTTGCTGAGGTCGTCGTTCCGTTTATGGCGATTGCTTATGTGGTGATCGCGTTTGGTATTCTGGCTGCGAATTATGAAGAAGTGCCAGGCGTTCTGTGGAGTATTGTCGCGCATGCCTTTGGCCTTGAAGAAGCGGTTGGCGGGATATCTGGTGGTGTGATGGCAGCGCTGCTGAACGGTGTCCGCCGTGGTCTTTACTCCAACGAAGCTGGCATGGGGTCTGCGCCAAACATTGCTGCGTCAGCTGTTCCTGATCCGCATCATCCAGCTTCTCAGGGCTTTGTGCAGGCGCTGGGCGTTTTCATTGATACGATCGTGATCTGTACTGCGACCGCATTGATTATCCTGCTCTCCGGTATCTATGATCCAACAACTGGTGTGACGGGTATATCGCTGACACAATCTGCGGCAGAGGCGCATGTGGGCGACTTTGGTGTCTACTTCATCGCTGTTGCGATCCTATTCTTTGCATTCACCTCGATTGTGGCGAATTACTCGTATGCGGAAAATGCCATGATTTATCTGGAGCATGGCTGGAAGCCGGGGCTCACAATCCTTCGTGTTCTTTCGCTGGCAATGGTGTTTTGGGGTACTTTGCAGACAGTCGATACTGTATTCAACGCAGCGGATGCCGCTATGGCTGTGATGGCGACAATCAACCTGATTGCGATTGTGCTTCTGGCGCCAAAGGTGTCCTTGATTACCAAGGATTACATTAAGCAGCTTAAGGAAGGGAAGGAGCCTATGTTTGATATTGCCGAACATCCTGAACTTGCAGATGGTGTTGATGCTACGATCTGGAGCAAAGAGCGCGGTGAAGAAGCGCAAAGGCGCTATTGATAGTGCTCTTATTTCTCAGGTGCTTGCTGTCATATTCCGTTGACTCTTGCGTGTAATTTCAATAGGAATGCGCTGTTCATGGCGGTTCCTATGGAGCCGCTTTGATTTTACGCACCCGTGTGGTTCGGCATGCGCTATTTGCCAGGACCGCTGTCAATCTTTATGAGCCTTTGGGTTTGTGAAGGAAAAGGAGGGCGCGTTTCCTTTAAAATTACAGATAAACGCTAAGGAAACTGCGATGTCTAAGCGCCAGAGCGCCAAGTATAAACTAGACCGTCGGATGGGTGAAAACATCTGGGGTCGTCCTAAAAGCCCTGCGAACCGTCGTGAATATGGCCCAGGCCAGCACGGTCAGCGTCGTAAGGGTAAGCTTTCTGACTTTGGTGTGCAGCTGCGCGCTAAGCAGAAGCTGAAAGGCTACTACGGCAACATCTCTGAGAAACAGTTCCGTAAGACTTATGATGAAGCTTCCCGTCAGCGCGGTGATACTTCTGAAAACCTTATCGGTCTTCTCGAGTGCCGTCTTGACGCAGTTGTTTACCGCGCAAAATTCGTTCTCACTGTGTTTGCTGCTCGTCAGTTCATCAACCACGGTCATGTGAACGTAAACGGTCGCCGCGTAAACATCGGTTCTTACATGTGTAAGCCTGGTGACGTTATTGAAGTTCGTGAAAAGTCCAAGCAGCTGGCAATCGTACTGGAAGCAGTACAGTCCGCTGAGCGCGACGTTCCTGACTACCTTGACGTTGACACCAACAAGCTGACCGCGACATTTGCTCGTGTTCCTGCTTTTGGCGACGTGCCTTACCCAGTTCAGATGGAACCAAACCTGGTTGTGGAATTCTATTCCCGCTAATAGGTTTGATCCTGAAGGATTTGATTTGGGCTGCCCTTTGGGTGGCCCTTTTCTTTTGGTGGTGCTATTCCTCCCGCAGCATATTGCATTCGCCTTTGTTTGATTGAGAACGAGTGAAGATAAGATAACGCCATGAGCCAGTTAAGCGCAGAACACGCCACTGATACAGCCGCTGAGGACAAGAGTTTCGATTCACAGTGTCATCCACTTTTCCGTGAGGTGCCAAGTTCGGTTGAGTTCAAAAAACTGCGTAAACGGTTGCTGCGTGAAACTCGTCAGGCAATTTCTGACTATAAGATGGTTCCGGATGGGGCGAGCCCGGAGAAAACCAAATGGCTGATCTGCCTTTCTGGCGGTAAAGACAGCTACACTCTGCTTGCTGTTCTGATGGATTTGAAGTGGCGCGGTCTTCTTCCTGTTGATCTGATCGCCTGCAATCTTGACCAGTCCCAGCCGGATTTCCCGCAACACATCCTGCCCGAGTTCTTTGAGCGCTACCAGATCCCGAACAAGATTGTGCGCGAGAACACCTACGGTATTGTGACCGACAAGCTGCCTGAAACGTCTACTTATTGCTCCCTGTGCTCTCGCCTGCGCCGCGGTATTTTATATCGTACTGCGCGTGAGCTGGGTTGTGAGGCAATTGTGCTGGGTCATCACCGGGACGATGCTTTGGAAACCTTTATGATGAACATGTTCTTTGGTGGCCGCATGGCGTCGATGCCGCCAAAGCTGGTGAATGATGAAGGGGACCTGATGGTGCTGCGTCCGCTGATGAACTCCTCTGAAGTGGATATCGAGAAGTTTTCCAAGGCAATGGATTTCCCAATCATTCCTTGTAACCTGTGTGGCTCACAGGATGGCTTGCAGCGTGTTCAGGTGAAGAAGATGTTACAGCAGTGGGAGAAGGAGACGCCGGGTCGGCTGGGCATTATGGCTCGGGCTTTGGCGCATGTGCGTCCATCTCATTTACATGATGCACAGGCGTTTGATTTTGTTGGCCTGCGTCCTAATACAGGTGAGCAGGGAGAGAGTGATCAGGAACCTTGCTCCGCTGCTGCTGCGATGACTGAGAAACTGTTTGGCAATGAGTTTTAGTCATTTGGCTTAACTGCTGTAATTCTAAACCGCTGCATCCTTTGATGGAGCGGTTTTTGCTTTTTTCCGATAGATTGATCGGTTGGATTGGATAGAGACATGACACCACTTCGATTTCGGGCACGCAACACGGCTTTGGTTCTGCAGAACGTCTTTACCGCACTGATGTTTGTGGTGTTCTCACAGTTGCGAGGATTTGCAGATCTCTCTCCGTTGCTTGAAGAGGTGTTTGGCATAAGCATCACCACGTTCTTTCTGATTGGCATTACCATTGCACTTGGCACTGCCTGCATCTTTCATCTTCCTTCGCTCAATTATACCGAGATTGGAAAAGACGGAATTGTTTATCACCGTGCTCTCATTAAGCGCAGATTGGCCTGGAATGAGATTGAGAGTGTGGATGTAAAGCAACTCAGCTTTATGGGGTTTAAGCTGGCCAAACGCGTTGTGCTGGATTTGAAGGGGAAACGAAAATTTCCCTATGCTCAAGCCGTGCGTGGATTGGGCGTTGATGGGGTGTTGCCAGGCACCTACAAGCAATCTCCAGAAGAAATGTCTGAGCAAATCAACCAGTTTCGCCGTCTCAATGGTGTTTGATTTTCAGTGTTGCCGGAGATTCCCTGCTGTATTTTAAATTCTTGTTAGGTAATAAAAATACGTAAACGGCGAGAATTAATTGCAGAAACTACGCGATTTTACCTATTCAATAAAGATTGTATCCAGATCCTGTAACTAAAGTCGAATTAAGACAGAATTTCAGCGATCAAGCCACGGTTTAACGTGGTGATTTTTTTTTAGTTTCTCGATGTGAATTTTCCACGAAAGGCATTGGAGGTAACTATGAATATGGTCATTGATGGCTTGAACGGTATTGGATGGAAGAAGCAGAGAGATACTGCTGATCAATCCTGTCGGTGCGGTTCCTGGAAGTTGCACTGGATCAGGCATTCAAAACGTGACTGGCCATCTACCTGCAGCAATGCAGATTGTCATAAAAAACCCACCCAAGGATCACACCTGAGATGGCTGAGCGGAAGTCGGGCTCAGATCGTTCCGCTGTGTGATAGCTGTAGCAAGCTGACTGAACGCTTCAACTTACGAGACGGTGTTATCACCGTGGTGAAGCAGCAGTATGAGTGCAGTTGAGTTCTCACTTCATCCCCCCATAGTACTTACAGGCGTCAGGGCCGTTCAGTAGAGACGGCTTTTGGAAAACGGTTATGTGGTTGCACTCGTAGCGAGCCAACCCTTCCTTCGTGGTTGGCGTAATAGCTGCGGCGACTGCACCCATCGTGGTGCCTGTGATTATGCCAAGGAGCAAAACTCTCAGATAAACTTGCATCTCTCATCCCCCGATGAACTGTTGATGAGACTGTTTTAGCAAGGGGAATGTGAGAGAGCTCTGAGAGGTGTGTTCATTCAGCGTTCAGGAAGGTTAAGCGGTCAGGCTACTCCAGTTAACCTCTAAGCTCTCTGCCTGCGCTATTGCTTCTGTGAAGTTTTTGAGGGGTAGGGCATCTGCTTTTTGATCGTGGGGAGCAACATGGAGTGCACTCCAACCTGCTTCGCGGGCGGGCTTGATGTCTTTTTCCAGATTATCGCCAATAAACAGAGCTGTTTCCGCGATAAAGTCGTGTTTGTTCTCAAGCTTGCGAAGAAGGGACACGCTTGGTTTGCACTCTGCTGGGAATGTATCACCACTGGCGTACGCAAAGTCGACGTGATCCAGAATTCCAAGTTTGTTCATGACAGCCCATTGGAAATTTGAAGGGCCATTTGTCATGACACCAATCTGGCAGTCAAAGTTTGCCTTCAAAAGTGCGATTGCTTCAAAAATGCCAGAGAAAGGAGTTTGTGCCTCCGCCCACCTCTGGGTGAACGTTGCCAGTGCATGCTCCTGTTCGTCAGCCCGCATGTCTGGGAAACAGGACTGCACAGCCTCCAACCCGGTGTGCTCGCCATTGTGCAGTATGTGGCGTAGCCAAGTGTCGCTGTGCTTGTTGAACTGCTCACCAAAAATTTCAAAGAACATTTTGGAGTAGGATGCTTTGTGGTGGCAAATAGTGCCATCCAAATCGAAAACAATAGTCTTAAACATATGCTGCCTGCTTTGGAGGAATGCTTGCAGAATAACCTAATGGTTTTCGAGTGCCTGACAACAAAAAACGGGCCTCCGTGTGAAGGCCCGTTTTAAAGGGCTTTGTAGGAAAATACTTTATCAAGCCGATACTCAGATGAGAGGATTTTAAGGCGCTTTTTCTTTATCCTGTGTTGCGAATGCAAAGCGCCCATCCGCCTTCCATTTTCGATATTCCGGTGGCAATACTTGTATATTGTCGTCTTTTATTTCGTAATGCTTCCACGGATGATGGGTTCTTCCAGCTAAGAAAAGATGACCATCATAAGTCATAAGAATATGAGTGGTTTTATCCTCCAAGAAATGCATTGCTTTCGGAGAATTGTCTAAAATCTCAAATTTATCAAAATCATTGCGATCAACAAAGAATGCATTTAGTTGAGTTGTTGCAACTAGTTCATAGCCCATATCTTTTGCTTCTTCGCAGATAGCGAGTAAGGAATTTCCTTGATTCACTGAAAGATCTCGCGCTTGCAGGAAATAAATGTCCAAAGATATGCAGGGATTAAACTCAATGCAGACAACACGCGGACGATATCGCTTTACATCTGCCCAGATGTGGACGTCACAGCCGTCAATATCGATTGACAAAAAATCAAAATTTCTTGGGATCTTCTCGCGAAGTTGGTCGAGATGAAAATCCAGATCAGTGTGTTTATCTAGGCCTATGTACTCAAATAGGGGGAGTACTTGTTCGTTTTCTTTGTATAATTCTTTGAGCAATTTATAACGTTGTTTTGTTGGCTCAAATAAGACGCCTCTCCAACCTTTATTCTTTAACAGGTTATATGTGTTGCTGTGATGTTTTCCATCGGCTGCACCCACGTCGCATAAAACTTTGTTTTCCACTCCAATAACATCAAAAATCTTATCGATGATGCCATCTTCGCCATATTTGGTGACGATATTTTTTTTGTATTTTTGCAACCAAGTTGAATGTGTGTTGCGTAAGTCTTCGGGAAGAAATTTAATGGTTGGCTCGGTCATAGTGCGCTCCGAAAAGAATAATAACTAGAGCTAGCACAGTGAGATGGGCACCTAAACCTCACAAATGGGATGGAGTAAGGGTTCGTGAGCGAAAACGAAAAAACGGACCTCCGTGTGAAGGCCCGTTTTATAAACTTTATGGTCAGCAGAGATTTATGCAGCTGGTGCGATCTCGATGCCTTTTTCTGACAGAAGTGCCTGGAGTTCCTGAGACTGGAACATCTCACGGATAATATCACAGCCACCAACGAACTCGCCTTTGACGTAGAGCTGTGGAATTGTTGGCCACTGGCTGTAGTCTTTGATGCCCTGACGGAGGCTATCGTCTTCCAGAACGTTATGACCGACGTATTTTACGCCAATGTAGTCCAAAATCTGCACAGACTGGCCGGAGAAGCCACACTGTGGGAAGTTTGGAGTGCCTTTCATGAAGAGCACTACATCGTTGTTTTCTACTTCGTGTTTGATCCAGCTTTGGATATCGCTCATGTCATCGAGTTCCTTTCGCTCGACCGGGGTCAAAGCCCGGTGACCGTGATTGTATATTGTTCGTAGTGCGGCACTCATATGGGAACTTGCAGGGATAATGCAAGAGAAAGGTCGCACTGCCTTAGTTTTGTTATTCCGGAGCAGAGGTCTGCAACGCCAATGCGTGCAAATCGTCGCCCATTTTACCCTTAAGAGCCTGATACACCAACTGGTGCTGCTGTACGCGGGATTTGCCGCGGAAACTCTCTGAGATAACGACAGCGGCATAATGGTCGCCGTCACCTGCCAGATCTCTGATTTCCACGTGTGCGTCTGGCAAAGCCTCTTTGATAAGGTTTTGTAGTTCGCCTGCGTCCATGGCCATGGGTATGCCTCCTTGCCCGACTGGGTTACTTCTGTTTGGCTGCTTCCCTCACCCAAATGAGGAGGGAAGCGAATCTTATTTAGAACTCAGTTTAGCAGTTCGGTGGACGAGTATCAGCTCGCCTGCATAAAATGCGGGAACCATCCCTCGAAAGCATTGTTCAGCTCTTCAACTGATGCACTGATTTTATCACCAAGAACGAGAGTATCACCTCCAGTCTTACCGATTTCTTCCGTGCTGATACCAGCGTCGATCGCATCTTCCAAGAAGGCAGCGAGCTTTTCCTCTGCCACAGTCACAACATAGCGACTTTGATCTTCGCCAAACAGAATGGCATGAGGATGTTCGCCGGTGATTTTTACCGTAGCACCGAGCTTGCCTTTGATGGCCATTTCCGCAAGAGCAACAGCCAGACCGCCAGACGAGATGTCATGAGCTGCTGTGATACGGCCCGCGGTGATAGCTTCACGTACGAACGTTCCGGTGAGCTTTTCAGCTTCCAAGTCCACTGAAGGAGGGGCACCTTCATCGCTGCCCAGAACTTCCTGCAGGTACTGAGATGAACCGAGGTGCTTGCCTTTGCCGCCCAGCACAATGATGGTTTCACCAGTGCTAACGAATGCACTGCCAACGCGCTTGGTCACGTCTTTGAGCAGGCCAACGCCGCCGATTGCAGGTGTTGGCAGAATGCCCTCGCCGTAGGTTTCGTTGTACAAAGACACGTTACCGGAGACGATCGGAGTTTCCAGCACTTCGCATGCTTCACCGATGCCTTTCAAGCAGCCAACGAACTGGCCCATGATCTCAGGCTTTTCGGGATTGCCGAAGTTCAGGTTGTCGGTGATCGCCAGCGGAAGGGACCCAACTGCGGACAGGTTGCGGTAGGTTTCTGCAACTGCCTGCTTGCCGCCTTCATATGGGTTTGCGTAGCAATAGCGCGGGTTGACGTCTACGGAGAATGCCAGACCCTTGTCTGTTCCGTCCACGCGGATGACGCCAGCATCACCGCCCGGAGTTGCTGCGGAGTTGCCCTGAATGAGGGTGTCGTATTGCTCATAGACCCAGCGACGGGAGGATCCGTTAGCGCCACCTATAAGCTTCAGCAGAGCTTCTTTGTAGTCTGCTGGCTCTTCAACATTGGCTGCTGCAATTTCTTCCGGCTCAGCCCATTGTGTCCAAGGACGATCATACTCAGGAGCTTCGTCGCCGAGTTCCTTGATTGGCAGATCGGCCATGATTTCGCCGTGCTGCTTCACAACAAAGCGCAGGGTATCTGTGGTTACACCGCAGATTGCGAAGTCCAGTCCCCACTTGGTGAAGATGGCTTCGGCTTCTTTTTCCTTGGATGGCTCTAGAACCATGAGCATACGCTCCTGGCTTTCAGAGAGCATCATCTCATAGGCACTCATGTTCTCTTCGCGGGCTGGGACTTTGTCGAGATCCAGATCGATGCCGAGGTTACCCTTTGCGCCCATTTCAACGGCTGAACAGGTGAGGCCAGCTGCGCCCATGTCCTGAATGGCGATGACTGCGCCGGTCTTCATCAGTTCAAGGCAGGCTTCCATCAGGCACTTTTCAGTGAATGGATCACCAACCTGAACAGTTGGACGTTTCTCTTCAATGGAATCATCAAACTCAGCGGATGCCATTGTGGCGCCGCCCACGCCGTCGCGGCCTGTTTTGGCACCAAGGTATACGACCGGTAGGCCAACCCCTTTTGCTTCGGACAGGAAGATCTTGTCGGAATCGGCAAGGCCCGCTGCAAATGCGTTGACCAGGCAGTTTCCGTTGTAGGATTTGTGGAACTCAACTTCGCCGCCCACTGTCGGGACACCGAAGGAGTTGCCGTATCCACCCACACCAGAAACAACGCCGGATACGAGGTGGCGGGTGCGCGGATGATCTGGCTCACCGAAGCGCAGAGCGTTCATGGCTGCGACCGGACGTGCCCCCATGGTGAACACGTCGCGCAGAATACCACCAACGCCAGTTGCTGCGCCCTGATATGGTTCGATGTAAGACGGATGGTTGTGGCTTTCCATCTTAAAGACGACTGCCTGCCCGTCATCGATGTCGACAACGCCTGCATTCTCGCCCGGTCCCTGAATAACACGAGGTCCGGTGGTTGGGAGTGTCTTCAACCATTTCTTGGAGGATTTGTAAGAGCAATGCTCGTTCCACATTGCGGAGAAAATTCCGAGCTCGGTGAAGGTTGGCTCTCTGCCAATCAGCTCCAGGATGCGAGCATATTCATCTTCCTTAAGACCGTGGGCCTCAATGAGTTCGGGGGTGATCTTGACGCTATTTTGGATCATCACACTCAGAAAATTTGGGCGCAGTGCGCCGGGGCCAAATGTCACGGGCTGCTTAACAGGATTCATAGGAAAATGGAAACTGTCGACACCGTTTTTTTGGTTTTTTTGCTGCCAAGGCATGGTTTTTTGCAGCTTAACGTCAAGTCGCTTTGTTGGAAAGTAAGTAGGCTGTAATTTCTTGAATTGACTGAAAAAATTTTCACCTCTGATTGGCGATTTGGGGGTTGTCAGAAGGTTATTTCGCCCTGAATTGTGGTGACGGACATGGACTTATTGGGAAGAGCCATTCTGCTCCATGTGCCGCTGCCTTTGGCTGTGTCCCATTTTTGATCACCACCAAGGATTGCCCAGTTGCCGGAGTAGGTTCCACTCTTAACTGTCGTGATTTCATAACTGAGAGCAAAGGGTGTCCCATTCTTATCTTTCAAACTGCAGACGCCACCGCCTTGGACCTGCATGTTTTTGACGACAGCACCTCCGAAGCAACTGCCTGATACAAAGTCAAAAGGGTCCTCTGGGTTATCGCTTAAGAAGATATAATCAGCGTTGATGCGCTTAAGATTGAGCTGATCCGTCACGATTGCGTTGTTGTAGAGGCCAAAGGTGGCCAACTGGCCTGTGTGGGAGAAGCTTGCGGCTCGAGCATTAACCTGTGCTGCATTGACGTTGAGCGTTGTCGCTGCAAACGTGGTGGCGAAAACGGTTCCGAGGACGGCAATTCTTTTCGCGAGGGGGGGCATCACAGATAGTCCTTTGCAGGTTTGCCTGACAACTGGGCCAAGCCTATGCGTTTTCGCGATGCAACCACACCTGCTGATCTCGTTTCAACGACGACCTTTTGAACTGGTTAGGTTTTTGTTTCGCGTTCTGCAACGAGCACGTGTAAAAACTTCACATTTCAGAAATCTTCGTTAACTTACTGTATTTACTACCTACTTTGAATTTAGAGGGATGGTTTTCACGATTTTAAAACCCTCATTTGCGATGCTTTCTCGTGCCTCCAAATAGGCGCCTTTTGCCAGTTTTTGACGCTGGTTTGTCTAACAAGAATTCGCCGATACTTATGTTTTGCGTAGTGTCAGGTGAGCGGAGATAAAGGGTGCCTGGAGGCATTTATCATATAAGTGGTCCGATCAAGGTGATCTTAGGCGCATGCGCCTTGATCGGCGCTTATGTGGTACAGGATTATTACATCACTTACACTGCTGATGCTTATGTTTCCGCTGATGTTGTGCGCGTTGCTCCAGAAATTTCCGGGTTTGTTACCGAAGTACCAGTTGCCCGAAACACGAAAATTGGGGCTGGAGAACTCCTCCTGCAAATTGATCCTGAACCCTTTGCATTAGCTGTTCAGGAAGCACGAGCAGAAGAAGCAAAGGCACTGGCCAGTCTCCGCCGGTCTGAGGCGGAAGTTCAGGTTGCCGAAGCTTCTGTGACTGCTGCCGTTGCCAAGGTTGCTAATCTGTCTGCGCAGCAGCAACGCTTTGAAGAATTGACCGATAATGGGTTTGTGACACAGCAGCGCCTCGATAACATTACGCTCTCGTTGGAAGAGGCTAACGCAGAAACGGATTCTGCACGTGATACCTTGAGAGCGGCCACGCATTCGGTTGAGGTGATGCGCTCCACTTATGAGGCGGCTCAATCAGCTACGGCTCTTGCGCAATACAATCTTCGTAAATCGTCTCTTTTATCGCCTGTCGATGGTGTGGTCAGCGAATACACGGTTAACCCGGGTAATTATGTGCTGGAAGGGATTCCTCAACTGGCTTTGATCACGAATACAAACTGGAGAATTATAGCCAATTTGGTGGAACGGCATGCATCGCGATTAAAGCCGGGACAAACAGTTTGGTTTCAGGTCTCCAGTGACCCCTATCGTGTTCACAAAGGTACAGTCCGTTCGATAGGGCGAGGTGTTTCGCGTGCGATAACTGATCCTCGTGTTCTACCGTTTATACCTCTGACGACAGCTTGGATCCGATTGTCCCAAAGGTTTCCTGTCGAAATTGATATGGGAGAGTTTCTAGAAGGTTATCAACCAATGCATGGCGGCGATGCCCGCATACTCCTCATTCACTAAGTCGCATATTGGAGTAGAGTTACGTGGAACAGCAAGTCTTTTTTGATTTCAAATATGGTTTCCGGACCAGCTTGATTGTGACACTTGCTGCTGTTGCTGCACTTATTGTTGATGCTGATGCTCCCTGGTTGGCTGGTTTATCAGCTCTGACAGTTGCGAATTCTGACTGGACCAATGTTTGGCGCAAGGGAGCCCAACGAGTTCTGGGAACGATCATTGGTGCAGTTGTAGGCTATATATTTGTGATTTTATTCGTAGAAGAACAACCTTTGCAGATGATTGCTGTGGCGGGTTTAGCGATATTGGCTATCTATAAGCGGTTGGCCAGTCCGAATTTTGGTTATGCGTGGTTGTTGGGAGCCGTGACAGCTTTGTTGGCGATCTATATATCTATCGCAGAACTTGGGCAGTTGTTTCCTTTACTTTTTGATCGGGCATTGAACCTGGCGCTCGGTGTGGCCGTTGCTGCTGCTGTCACTCATGTTTTCATTAAAAATGATGGATTTTCTCTTGGAATTGCACCATTCGGGAAACCCACCATTGAGAATCTAGATAAGGATTGGGTCGTTGCATTGTGCGTCAGCGGTGCAGTTGTGGCTGTTACCGCACCCATTATTTATGACCGCCACGACCTTACTGGAACGGTGCAAATTGCGATCACATCTATGGTTGTTCTTTGTGGGCCAGTCGAGTCAGTTAAGAAAGTTGCACTTAATCGAGCCGTTGGATGTTTTGTCGGCGGCGTAATGGGGCTTGCGCTTGCAGCCATAGCTTTTCAGGAATTTTTCTGGTGGCTTATCGCGATGTGGGCAGGCCTATGGATTCTGACCTCGGTCCATCATGGTAACAGTTATTGGGCATATGCTGGCACTCAGGCTGGTTATGCATTTGTTATTGCAGCATTAGCGTCATCAGGACCAATTAGTGACATCCAATTGGTGTTGGATCGACTTGTAGGAGTTGTTCTTGGGGCAATTATTGGTGGGGCTGCGCTATTTGTGGTGCGTGTCTGGCAGGGTGCAGACCTGAGCCATATTGATCACCTTGCAAAAGAAAAGACCAAGCAAGAACCAGATGGAGACCAATAAAAAGAGAGGCTGTGAAATCACAGCCTCTCCGTGCATCAAGAAAAGTGTTTGTGGTACAATTGATTAAAGAGCCCCGGTGTATTCACCGCGAGCGGGATAATCATTCTTGATGCAGAAGTCGAGAGCACCGAGCATTGGTTTAAAGTCAGGGCGTGCAAATGGCATAGTCTGCACATTCCCGAAGTAGAGAGTGCCGTCAGGCTTTACAAAGAACAGGCCTGGTTCAGCAAAGAGGCCTGGTTCTTCGATACCGATAGACGTTTTTCCGCGGCCTGCTGAAATGAACAGACCCCATTCACGTGCTTTTGTCAGAGTAACGCCATAACCAACGCGCAGTTTGTCTGCTTTAATCGCATTGGAAAATGTTTGGGCACGGTCCTCTGTATCGGTTGAGAGGGCGATGGTTTTCACACCACGTTCCTCAAACTCTGGTGTCAGGCGTTCCAGTTCTTTCAGGTAGGTCGCACAAATGGGACAGTGCAGACCACGGTAAAAAACGACCAGAGTGGCAAAGTCAGAAGCATCGGCTGACAGATCGAATGTACCACCACCAAGAAGGTTCACAGATAAGCTTGGGACTGGCTTGCGAGGGATAAGCATTATTATTCTCCTGAGCTAAATTTTCTTTTTGTAGCTTTGCTCAATTCGATTTTTTGAAAGGGCAATTAGCAGTGGTCGATTTCTATTTGATATGATATTGAACGTTTAATTGCTTTTTGTTCGAAATAACTGACTGAGAGTTCGGATATGGCCACTGCACTTGCTGAGGTGAAACCGAGAGAGCTGCGATACGATCGCCTTTCTTCGCTTATTGAACGCTTTAAAGTGGAGGCACATATTCTTAAAAACACTGAGGATGAGGTGCTTCAGGGCAACTTTTTTATTCTTCGGTGTATGCAAGGTTTCCGGAAGCTTGTGTTTCTTCCTGCCAGTCCCAATAACCCCACTGAAGTTAAGCGTATATGCCAGGATACTGTTGTTCTTGCCGGAGCTCGAGTTGAGTTTGGCGGGCCGGGATCTCAGCTGAGCACTGCTTTGCCAGATTACGTGGAGATCTATCTCAAGGATGCACCAGAGCTGGAGAGCCTTGCTGCATTGGTGGTGGAAGAAGTGCTTTCGCCTCGGTGCGGAAGTGCTGCTGTGATCAATCGCTTGTGTGAAGTGGTGGTGATCCGGTTGCTGCGTCATGCGGTGCGGTCTGGTGTTGCCTGCAGCGGTCTGATTGCCGGATTGGCTCATCCTAATCTAGCGCAAGCGCTTGTTGCCATTCATGAAGCCCCTTCCAAGCAGTGGCGTCTGGAAAGTCTTGCAGAAGTTGCTGGTATGTCGCGCACACAGTTTGCTGTGCACTTCAAGGAAGTCATGGGGGAGACGCCGGGGTCGTATTTGAGCAACTGGCGGCTGGCTTTGGCTAAATTGGATCTGGAAGCTGGGCGCCCTTTGAAAAGCGTTGCTGCACGGGTTGGATTTGCTTCACCAACGGCATTGTCGCGGGCCTATCAACGGCGTTACAATGAGCTTCCTCGTAATGTTGCATTGAAAACAGGTGTGGCTGCTTAAAACAGATGCGTTCTGCGTGTTTGTCCTAATGTCACATCTCTGCTTTATATGCTGCTCCGCTTTCGTTTCAGAATACAATTGAGCTGTGCATGAGTTTTACAGAACGCCCGACCAACCTTCCTGAAGTGCATGCCAAAGGTCATGCGCTGGAGGTTTTTGTTACCTTTCTAAAGCTGGGTTTGACGTCGTTTGGTGGACCGATTGCTCATCTGGGTTATTTTCGCGAAGAGATCGTGAAGCGCCGGAAGTGGCTTTCCGAAGAAGCCTATGGTGATTTGGTTGCGTTGTGTCAGTTCCTACCGGGACCGGCCAGCAGTCAGGTTGGGTTTGGGCTTGGACTTATGCGGGCAGGGCCGCTGGGAGCTTTGGCTGCCTTCTTCGCCTTTACTGCTCCTTCAGCCTTGCTGCTCTTCGGATTTGCCTATTGGGCGAGCGCTTTTGAAGGGCCTGTTGGCATGGGGCTGATCCATGGCCTCAAGCTGGTGGCGGTTGCTGTTGTTGCTCAGGCTGTCTGGGGGATGGCACGAAACTTTTGTGCGGATCAGCTCAGAGCCGGACTTGCTGTTCTGGCCGTGGTTCTTGTTGTTGCCTTCGGTGGTGCCGGTGGGCAAATTGCAGCGATTGTGGCTGGTGGTCTGGGAGGTTTTTTGTTTTGCCGCTCGGAGCCCAAAGCCGTGGTGCATGAGGTTCTATTTGCTCCTAGACGTCGGGTTGGGCTGCTTTCTGTCATTTTATTTGCTGTGCTGCTTTTTGGTCTGCCCGTTCTGAGTGATGTTATTGTTGATCCGTTGCTGGGTGTGTTTGCCAGCTTCTACCATTCCGGTTCGCTTGTGTTTGGTGGAGGGCATGTGGTGTTGCCACTGCTGGAAGCCGAGGTGGTTGGCAAAGGGCTGGTGAGTGAGAGCTCTTTCCTTGCCGGGTACGGCGCGACGCAAGCCGTGCCGGGGCCTTTGTTTACATTTGCTGGATATCTGGGCGCTGAAATGCAGACGGGCTATGCAGCGTGGATTGGAGCAAGCATAGCGTTGCTGGGCATCTTCCTGCCAGGAGCGTTGCTTTTGATTGCCGGTCTGCCTTACTGGGCTGTTCTGCGTCAGACACCTTCTGCACGTGGCATCATGGCTGGTGCAAATGCGGCTGTTGTTGGTGTTCTTGGTGCGGCCTTATATGCGCCTGTCTGGACTAGTGCGATCTTAGAGGCGAAAGACTTTGCAGCTGCGCTTTGCGGATTTGTTCTGCTGGTTTCTTTCAAATCGCCGCCATGGGTGGTTGTGGTGCTGCTTGGCCTGACCGGGATTGGCTTTGCGTTCATTTAAGGACTTCAGACAATAAAAACCCGGAGTGCTGAGCATTCCGGGTTCTAAAACTTGTTTGCTTTACTGATTAAGCAGCGAGGTTTTGCATTACGCTTTCAAACAGAGCACGGCCTTCGAGGCCACCATGAAGATCTTCGATAAGATTTTCCGGGTGAGGCATCATGCCGAGAACGTTGCCTTTGGCACTGGTGATGCCTGCAATGTCGTTGAGAGAACCATTTGGATTGGTACCGTCAGCATAGCGGAATGCGACGCGGCCTTCGCCTTCAAGTTCTTTCAGGGTTTCAGCATCAGTAAAGTAGTTGCCGTCATGGTGTGCCACCGGACAGCGCCAAACTTTGCCTTTTTCCATGTGCGATGTGAAGGCGCTGTTGGTGCTGGTGGTTTCCAGCATAACTTCCTTACACACGAAGTGGAGGGATGCATTGCGCATCAGCGCACCTGGCAACAGGCCTGCCTCAGTCAGCATCTGGAAACCGTTACATACGCCGAGAACGTGACGTCCCTGATCTGCTGCAGTTTTGAGAGCTGGCATGATGTGGGAGCGTGCTGCAATCGCACCTGAGCGCAGGTAATCGCCGTAAGAGAAGCCGCCTGGCAGGACATAAAGGTCTGCTTCTGGCAGTTCAGTTTCAGTATGCCATACTGTGGCAACAGACTGGCCGGAGATCTGCTCCAGCGCTTTGATCATATCGCGATCCCGGTTGGAACCGGGGAATAGGATCACTGCGGATTTCATGAATGTTTCCTCTTGGATGGAGGGCCGCTTGTTACAGACGAGATTTTACAGAAGTAAAAACACCGCAAGAACAGAGAGGGCAGCGGGCAAGCCAATAAAGATGATTGCTTTGATAACCATGAACCGGATGATCCGGCCTGTATCGTCTTGCACGTTTATGCCCTCGCAGATTCTGCTATCGGTTACAACTTACTTTTGAGCGAATTCTTGTCATGTGATTGAGTTCAATCACATGGAACGCGCTCTAGAGAAGCTCGATCGAGTAATTTTCGATGACGGTGTTTGCCAGTAGCTGTTCGCACATGGCTTCAATGTCAGCTTTTGCCTGAGCATCGGTGCGATCTGCCAATTCAAGGTCAAACACTTTACCCTGGCGGATGCCTTCAACGCCTTCAAAACCAAGAGAACCAAGGGAGCCTTCGATTGCTTTGCCCTGGGGATCGAGAACACCGTTCTTAAGAGTGACGGTCACACGTGCCTTCATGGTTCTAACTGGTCCTTCCTTACCAAAATGAGAGATTCAAGCGGTTTGCATTGCGCCTGCCGCGAAAATCCGTTCTTTGCGCGCGTTCATAACGCGGGAATCTATACTGGGGAAGTGAAAATGAGCGCAGGTAGTGAGATAGTTCAATACCCGTGCGGTAGTTTGCTTGCCCCAAAAATGCAAAACGGGCCGCAGGGGCCCGTTCATTGATTACTTGACTAGCACTGGTCCAGAATGTCCCGGGCGGTCGTTGTCGATCAGGATACCAAGCCTGCGGGCTACTTCCTGATAGGCTTCAACCATACCGCCCATGTTCTGGCGGAACCGGTCCTTATCCATCTTGTCGTTTGTGGAAGTGTCCCACAGGCGACAGCTGTCTGGAGAGATCTCGTCCGCGAGGACGATACGCATCATGTCGCCTTCGATCTGACGTCCAAGTTCGATCTTGAAGTCAACGAGGCGAATACCGACGCTCATGAACAGACCGGACAGGAAGTCGTTGATGCGGATGGCGAGTGCCATGATGTCATCAAGCTCCTGAGGAGCGGCCCAACCAAAAGCGGTGATGTGTTCTTCAGAAACCAGCGGATCTCCAAGTTCGTCGTTCTTGTAGTAGAACTCGATAATGGAGCGTGGAAGCTGAGTGCCTTCTTCCAATCCCAGGCGTTTGCACAGAGAACCTGCAGCAACGTTGCGGATAACGACTTCGATCGGAATGATTTCGACCTGACGGATCAGCTGCTCGCGCATGTTCAACCGGCGAATAAAATGGGTTGGAATGCCCATGTTATTCAGATTGTTGAAAATGTACTCAGAAATCCGGTTGTTCAGGACACCCTTTCCATCAACGACTTCATGCTTTTCGTTGTTGAAGGCTGTAGCATCATCTTTGAAGTGCTGAATCAGCGTTCCCGGCTCAGGACCCTCATAGAGAATCTTGGCCTTGCCTTCGTAAATTCGCCGACGGCGGTTCATAGGCACTTACCATTGCGTTTGTAGAACAAGTCGTACGGGTGACGTCGAGGCTTAAACCACTTGCCTTGCAAAACATTCGAGCAAAAATGCTGCGAATGACCCTCCAGCACTGGTTTTCGCATCTTTCGTCATTGCGAAAATCGCGATCCCGCTATGCGGCGCGGAACTTAACCGACTTTTTGATAAAGCACAAATGGGTAATTCGAATGGCGTCAACGCTCTCTGAAATGCTGCTGACTACAACTAATGGCTTTTGACCTGCAAATAGAAGTTGCGTACAATGATTTACGTAAGTTATAGCGTGGCTTGTAAGAGGGGAGGGACCTTTTTACATTGTCTGAGCTAGGAGGGAATAGATGAGCACGTTTGACAAACGAGCTGATGCGTTTGAAGGCAGTTTCGCAATGGGTTCTGAGCTTGCTTTCAAGGCTACTGCACGGCGCGATAAGCTGCTGGGCCAGTGGGCTGCTGAGAAGCTTGGTTTGGCCGGAGACATCGCAGAAGATTACGCCAAAAAGATCGTCCAAACGGATCTTAAAGAACCAGGCGACGAAGACATTTTTGCTCGTATTTCCAAAGATTTTGCAGATGCAAGTGTTGAGCAGTCTGAACATCAGATTCGCCGCACTATGGAAGAGCTGATGGCTGTTGCGAAAAAGGAAGTTGCTGAGGAAGCATAAGCTGCACTCCTTAAGCAGGCTCACCAAGAGAGCCCTTAAACTAGAGAATTTGCCGTCTTCCCTTGATTATTTTCAGGGAGACGGCTTTTTTGTTTGAATGATAGTTTTGTTTTAGAGCTGGTGCTGCGTGGTTGATGGTGCCTGTGCTTGATCAGATGAGGCATTGAATGACTGAGAATAAGTGTCTGGCAGAAAAGTTGAGAGCAGGGCAAACCATTGTGAGCGCGTGGGCAAGCCTGCCTTCTCCAATATTTTCTGATCTGTTTTTAAGAGGCGGCTACAAAGCAATCACGCTGGATTTGCAACATGGTTTGCTGACCACCGCTGAAGCGCGTGATTCTATCAAAGAGATCATTAATGGTGGCGGGCATGCTGTTGCACGAATCTGTGTCGATGACTTTAAAAATGCCAGCTGGTTGTTGGATGTGGGCGCTGAAGTGATAATCGCGCCGATGATCAACTCAGTGGACGATGCAAAGAAGCTGGTGGAGTTCTGCAAGTACCCGCCGTTGGGTGCACGTAGCTATGGTGCTGTTGGCGCAACCATGGCAACTGGTGTTTCCATGGATGATTACTTCGCTTCGGCTGATGAAAAGACGCTCGCAATTGCCATGATTGAGACGCCAGAGGCCTATGAAGCGCTTGAAGACATTTTGGCTGTTGATGGTTTGGATGGCATTTTTGTCGGGCCTGCTGACCTGTCATTGACTGTTTCTGGCGGGAAACGCGTGGAACCTGTTTCTGACGCTTCTCTGGAGATGCAGAAAGACATTGCGGAGAAAACCCGTACGGCTGGGAAGATTGCAGGGATCTATTGTGTTTCCAAAGGGCATCTTCAGCACTCAAAGGCTGCTGGTTATCAGTTTATGACGTTTGGGACGGATTTGACTTTGTTTATCAATGCAGCTGCGGAAGCTGCAAGTTCACTTGATTAAGCCACCACATCTACAAAAAAGGCCGCCACAGGGGCGGCCTTTTGCATTTCAGGATCAGATTTTAGGCCTGAGTAGCTGCGCGGATTGCTGCGATGTTTTTGCGGTAGCTCTCTACTGTGCCGCCCTTGAAGACTGCTGAGCCTGCGACCAGTGTGTCAGCGCCAGCCTTGGTGACTAATGGAGCGGTTTCAGGAGTGACACCGCCATCAATCTGGATGCGGATCGGGCGATCACCGATCATGCTTTTGATGCGGGCGACCTTCTCGATTTGAGAGTGGATAAATTTCTGCCCACCGAAGCCAGGGTTCACGGTCATGACCAGGATCAGGTCAACGCTGTCCAAAACGTACTCAAGGCAGCTTTCGTGTGTGCCAGGGTTTAGAGAAACGCCTGCCTTTTTACCCAGATTGCGGATTGCCTGCAAAGAGCGGTGCAGGTGAGTGGTCGCTTCTGCGTGAACTGTGATGTAGTCCGAGCCAGCTTTTGCGAAGGCTTCAAGGTACGGATCACATGGCTCGATCATCAAGTGAGCGTCGAAGACTTTATCGGTGTGAGGGCGGAGTTTTGCAATGACGTCCGGGCCAAAGGTGATGTTTGGAACGAAGTGGCCATCCATGACATCCAGATGGATCCAGTCGGCTCCAGCTTCAACAACATCACGAACTTCTTGCCCCAGCTTAGAAAAGTCGGATGCAAGGACGGAAGGGGCGATAACGAGCGGCTGTGCCATAACAGGGATTCTCCTAGATGTGCCCAATTTGCTGTGCGGCTAACATGGACACACATGAGAAGCAAGTGGTGCGAACAGCGCAGCTTCCCATGCGGCGCTTAGGGGATTGTTGCTTCTGCTTCACGGATGTGTATCGCAGCGGGCTTAAGGATCCATGGAAGCAGGTAGATCGGGAACTGGGCAAAGGCAAAGAACAGCCATGCGAGCTCTGGAATTGTACCTCCCAATGCAGCAACCATCAGGCCCAGATTGCGGCTTCCGGTGCCGTAGGCGGCGATGAAGGCAGTTTGCCGTCCTGCAGGGTAAAAGATCAGGAAGGTTACGAGTAATTGAAGTGCTGCAATTGCAAAGACCCCTACAAACAAGGCGGTCGCTTTGAGAGGTGCGGTTATTGCAAACCCAGTCACACCATCCATCGCTGCGACGGCAAAGATAAACAGCACAATACAGTTTAGGCCGTTGATGTGGTCTGTTGCCTCGTTGATCCGTTTTGCGCCAAGTAAATAATAAAGCAGTCGTCCCAATCCCGCGGAGCCTATCAGGAACATGGCCAGATTGGTTGCCAGAGACAAAGGGGAGACCTGAAGGGTTTCTGGTAGCAAAAGGTAGGCGAACAAAGCCGTGCTGAGAGGCGCGATGATCAATGACAGGGTTGAAATGGTGAGCGCAAGGGCTCCGTTGAGACCAAACATCCAGATAAAGATTGGCGTGGACATAACGGGCGGTGCGGCAGACACCATGAACAAGGCTGTCAGTACTCCCAAGTCGATCTGATCCAACCCGATGATCAGGCAGGTCACTGTTGCGAGTAGAGGGAGAATGAGCATTTGCCAGAGCATCGCCGCAAATGCCGGCAATGGACGTCTGAGCTGATTGGCAATGGCTGCGTTGTCTACGCGAATGAAGCTCAATGTCAGCAGAATAAAGATTGCGGGTGTTAAGAGAATGCGCAGCGCTTCAGCAATGCCAGGCAGCAAAAGGCCTAGAAAGACAGAGATCGCGACTGCATTGGTGCCATTTCGCCCCAAAAAACGCAGGAGTGTATTGATCGGCTTCAGGCCGCTTAAAACGAATTTGGGGGAGAGCAATGTTTAGTCCACGCGAAAACTTAAGTGCAAGAGATCGCGCGACTAAACCATATCAGTCGAGTTTGAGCAAACATTTCAGTGTTTCAGCGACTAAGCGTAAACTAACTGCGATTAGGCTGGTCTGGAAACGTTAGCTGGCAAACTCTTTAAGAGGTAACGCAACTGTTTCCTTAATTGTCGAAACTACAATGCGTGACTGAACATCTGAGACAAGAGCGTTGTCCAGAAGTTTCAAACGAAGGAAATCGTCATAAGACTTTATATCTGTGGCAACTACTTTGATGAGATAGTCCACTGCGCCGGTGATGCGTTCGCATGTAACAACTTCGGGCCATACTCCAATTAGCCTGTCGAATGTTTCCATGTTCTCGCGGCTGGGTACAGTGAGCTTAACAAAGGCATATGCGAGAAAGCCAAGACCGACGGCTTCGCGATCAACCAGCGCAGCTGTCTGTTTGATGACACCAGACTCCTTGAGTTTCTTAATTCGCCTCCAACATGGAGTTTGGCTCATACCGGCTTCTTTGGCGATATCTGCGATGGATTGGGATGCATCTTTTTGCAGAATCCGCAGAACTCGGATGTCGGATGGGTCCAATAAGGAATTTTCGCTCATGTGCCCTCTTAGGAATAATTTTTCGACTGAGTACGTATTTGTCGGTAGGATAGCACAGAAAGCACGCAAAAAAAGGATCACTATGGGCTAGGACGAAAGAATTGGTTTTGGCGGGGGGGACCGTCCACAGCCATGATGGGAGAGGAGCTCATTGAATGAACGTAAGTGTGCCACCGATCAGCTTACACGACAAATACACAGCTGAAACAGGCAATGTTTACCTAAATGGTATTCAGGCACTGGTACGACTGGCGTTGGATCGCGGTCGATTAGATCGTGCTAAGGGATTGAAAACAGGCGGTTTTATCTCAGGATACCGTGGGTCTCCAATCGCTGGTTACGACACGGAGCTTCAAAGATCACGTCAATATCTCGATCCGCTGGATATTCAGTTTCAGCCGGGAGTGAATGAAGAACTGGGCGCCACAGCAGTGTGGGGATCGCAAAAAGTCAGACAGCACGGCAAGGGCTCAGCCTTTGATGGCGTCTACGGTATCTGGTACGGGAAGGCGCCAGGTGTTGATAGAGCAGGTGATGTGCTGCATCAGGCAAGTGCTTCTGGAACCGACCCAAATGGCGGAGTTGTGGCACTTGCGGGCGATGACCATCTGGCAAAATCTTCCATTTTGCCCGCTCAAAGCGAGTTTTTTTTCCAGCATGCAGAAATTCCGGTTCTCAACCCGGCTGATATTCAGGAAGTTCTGGATTTCGGCTTACATGGGTTTGAGATGTCCCGTTACACCGGTCTGTGGAGCGCATTGATTTGCCTTGCAGATACGATGGATGCATCTGGTGTTGTTTCTGTTGATCCAAGGCGTATGTCATTCTCACGCCCTGCTGCGTTTGATCCGCGCAAGAATGCTGAGCTGAATCGTGTGCTCTTGCTCGGTAATCGGTTGGAGACAGAGCGTCTATTGCGTGACATCCGCATGCCGGCGGTTCTGGCGTATGCAAAGGCGAATCGTCTCGACCATGTTGCCTATGGTGCGCAAAAGCCGCGTATCGGTATGATTGCGACAGGCAAAGCATTCCGTGATTTGTGTCAGGCTCTTCGTCTGATGGGAATCACAGATCAACGGGCCAAGGAGATCGGGCTGGCGGTGTATAAGGTTGGTATGCCTTATCCGCTTGAGCCAACAGCATTTTCAAGCTTTGCGCGTGGTGTTGAAAAGATTCTGGTTGTGGAGCACAAGCGTGCGTTTATCGAGCCACAAATCAAAGAAATTGCCTATAACTGGCCGAGTGATCAGCAGCCGAAGATTCTGGGTAAGAAAGATGCGCAGGGAGAGCCTCTGCTCTCTGATGTTCTGGAGCTTTCCATTGATGAGATGATCCGTGTGATCATGAATTTCCTGCCTCAGGAATACGTCAATGACGAGATGCGTTTTGTTGCTGATTCCATGATGCGTCAGCAGATGTGGGCTCAGGGAAATGGTGAACTTGCAGCGCGTTCCCCTTACTTCTGCTCTGGTTGTCCGCACAATACGTCGACCGTGGTGCCTGAAGGGTCTCGCTCGATGCCGGGTATTGGCTGTCATGCCATGACCGAGATTAATGGCCGGACCACTGATGGTCAGATTGCCATGGGTGGTGAAGGTTCTTTATGGGTAGGTCAGGCGAACTTTGCGCGTGATGAGCATGTGTTTGCCAATATGGGAGATGGAACTTATTTCCACTCCGGTATTCTGTCGATCCGCCAAGCTGTTGCTGCTCGTGTGCCGATCACCTTCAAGATCCTTTACAATGACGCTGTTGCGATGACGGGTGGTCAGGAGATTGATGGATCTTTGACTGTGCCACAGCTCCTCAACCAGCTTCATGCTGAGGGGGTTGAGAAGGTTGTTCTGCTCAGCGAGACCCCGGAGGACTACTCTGGCCGTCAGGATCTTGCCGTTACCGAGCCGGTTCATCACCGTGATGATCTGATGAGCGTTCAGAACGAGCTCAAAGAGTTCAAAGGTGTTTCTGCAATCGTGTTTGATCAGACATGTGCTGCTGAAAAACGCCGTCGCCGGAAGAGAGGTTTGTATCCTGATCCGGATCTGCGTTTGTTCATCAATGACCGTGTCTGTGAAGGGTGCGGTGATTGTTCTGTGCAGTCCAACTGCCTTTCTGTTGAGCCTGTTGAGACGGTGTTTGGTGAAAAGCGTCGGATCAACCAGTCTTCCTGTAACAAGGACTTCTCTTGCGTAAAGGGGTTCTGCCCATCCTTTGTTTATGTGAAGGGTTCGAAACTGCGTCAGGCGAAACCTGCTGATTTTGCTCTTGATGAGTTTGTAAAACAGCTGCCAGACGTTCAGTTGCCCTCTCTTAAGAACACTCGCAACCTGCTGGTGGCTGGTATTGGCGGTATGGGCGTTACGACCATTTCTGCGATTATCGCGATGGCGGCTCATATTGACGGGATCAAAGCATCGACGCTCGACATGACTGGCCTTGCTCAGAAGGGTGGACCTGTGACTTCTCACGTGCGCTTTGCTGCGGCGAGTGACACAATTGAAGGACCACGTGTGCCGCCTGCACAGCTGGATGTGCTGATTGCAAGTGATATGCTGGTTGCAAGTAAGGCTGAGCAGCTTTCTCTCTATCATAAGAGCAGAACGCATGGCTTTGTGAATACAAACGTCACGCCGACTTCTGAGTTTGTGATGAAGCAGCAGCTTTCCTTTGATGAACATAAGATGAAGCGGACGCTGGAGCAGGGGACGCTTGATCTGAGAGCTCATGATCTGGCGAACATTGCTGAGAAGCTGTTGGGTGATGCGATTTACACCAACATGATGCTCATCGGATTGTCTTATCAGGCTGGTACTCTGCCGATCTCAGCACAAGCCATTGAGAATGCGATCTCATTGAATGGCGCAGCGGTTGAGAAGAACATCAATGCATTCCATGCTGGGCGTGTTCTTTACTCCAATCCTGATGCTATTTTTGCAGCTCTTCCACGTCAGGAAGCTGTGAAGGTGATGACGCTGGATGAGAAGATCGCTTTCTTCGCAAAAGAGCTTACCACTTACCAGAATAAGTCCTACGCCAATAAGTATCTCGACAAGATCTCCGAGATCAGAGCGCGGGATGAAGAGTTTGGTCCGGGCTCTCTTGAGGTGACGCACACTGCGGTTGAGATGCTTTACAAGGTGATGGCTTATAAAGACGAGTACGAAGTTGCGCGCCTTTATAGTGAGCCAGAGTTCCGCAAGAATCTTGAGGCTCAGTTTGCAGACCCAGGTGAGTTGCAGTTGATGCTGGCTCCTCCATTCCTGCCCGGCAAGCCGGATCCAAAGACGGGTCGTCCGCAAAAACGGGCGTTTGGTCCCTGGATCTTTAAGGCTTTTGAGATGCTTGTGTCTCTTCGCGGTTTGCGTGGCACTGCTCTCGATCCGTTTGGATATGCGCGGGAGCGTAAAGAGGAGCGGGCTTTGGTGAAGCAGTACCGGGATGATCTTTCATTGGTTGGCGGAAAACTCGGTACAGCGAACTATGGATTGCTTCGTGAGTTTCTCAACTTGCCTGATTCTATTCGTGGGTATGGTCCGATCAAGGACGAGAACCTGAAGCTTGCACAGCTTAGGCGTGAGGAGCTGCTTGGCAGACTTGAGGAAGACCCGACAACGGTCACCTTTAAAGAAGCTGCTGAATAAGCCTTCGTTATTGGCGGAAAACAAAGGATGCCGGCCCTGATTAGGGTCGGCATTTTGTGTTTCAAATCACAGTTACGTGATTTCATTCTTGATATGCGTTCTCCTACGGGCAGCTATCTCAATTTTCTCAAAATTCGAACTTGTCTTTTTTTAGGTCTTCCTCTAAAACCGACCGGACGGTACAAAAACCGACTGGACGGTACAGAAACCGACCAGACGGTACAGGCTCCGGTTAGAGGAGAGGGATACCAGCGTGGAAACAACAGCTGAACATATTCTGGATGCAGTCGAGCGTCTGGTTTGCATTGAAGGAACTCGTAAGCTGACCATTGATGCCGTGGCGGCTGAGGCCGGCATGTCCAAAGGCGGGGTGCTTTACAATTTCCGAAGCAAGCATGAGCTGTTGCTGGGTGTGATCCGCAGAGTTGTTTCTGAGGTTCGTGAACGGACTTACACGCTGAGCGACAAGTTGACAGAGCAGGGAGTGGCCTGTCCCATTTTGCGGGCCAGCTTCCAGATCTACAAAGAGTACAGAGAGAAGACCGCTCCGAAAGCATTGTTTGCTCTTGCTGCTCAAGAACCTGAGTTGATTGCTGAATTTCAGGAGATGAGTGCTGAATTTGGAAGAGCAATCAACTGTGAGGTTAGTGACCCGGTTACGGGGCATATGTGTTTGCTCATAATAGACGGGCTTTATTATCGCCAAGCGCTGGGTATTGAACAAAACAGCACTGGTGAAATTGATGAACTTATTGATCGCGTGTTGGAAATCACCTCCCAGAATAACCGGTACGCCGAACTGAACGCTGAAGCTGGAAACTAAGGTAAAATGCAGAAAATAAGCGGAAAAAGTAGAATAGGACGCTTGAGTGCTCCTGTTTTTGTTGGGGCACTTGCTCTGCTGCTTGCAAGTTGTCAGGAGCAGGAAGTTGTTGAAGCGCCGAAAACGGTTGCTCCTCGTCCTGCTCGTGTCATGGTCGTTTCTGAGATTGATGATCTCTTTACGCGTAACTTCACAGGTCGTGTCGATGCGGTTCAGACCGTCGATCTGGCGTTTCGTGTGTCTGGTCAGCTTGTTGAAATGCCAATCATTGAAGGGCAGCGTATTGCAAAAGGCGATTTGATTGCGGCGCTTGACCCAACTGACTACGAAAACACTGTTCGTGAAGCTCAGGTCAACTTTGAACAAAAGAAGAAAGACCTGAAGCGCTTTGAAACGCTGAAAGACAAGCAGGTTATCTCTGAAGGTCAGTACGACAATGCAAAGACTGCATTTGATCTTGCTGAAGTAACCCTTGATAAAGCTAAGCAAAACCTTGGTTATACAAAGATCGTTGCGCCTTACGATGCAATCGTGACCTCTCGTTCGCTTGATAATTATGCGATCATCAGTGCTGGTACCAGCATTGCCCGGTTGCAGGATGTGAGTGAAGTTCGCATCGATATCAACGTGCCTGAAACGCTGTTTGCTCAGGCGACTGAATCTTCTGTTTTAAAGATGACTGCTGAGTTCCCTTCCCATCCGGGTAAGGTATTCCCATTGGAATATCGTGAGCACAGCACGGAAGCAGACAAGGTTGCTCAGACCTATCGTGTGACCTTGGCTATGAATAACGATGATGGTTACAACATCATTCCTGGCATGACTGCGAGCGTAAAAGTTAAGCTCAATGGTCTTGATAAGTCTCAGACCACCGCCTTCTTCGTGCCGACATCTGCAGTTGGCTCTTCTCCTGACAAGAGCTCATATGTGTGGGTTGTTGATGAAAGCGAAAAGCGTGTTGGTCGTCGTAAAGTTTTGCTTGGAACTGTGCTTGGCAGCTTCATTCCGGTGCTTTCCGGCTTGAAAGACGGCGAGATGATCGTAACGGCTGGTGTGAGCCACCTGAGCGAAAATCAGCTGATCGTGCCTAAGCTGTAAGAGTAGCGTCTAGGAGTTATTGATATGGATATTGCACGCTACTCGATCGAGAAGCCGGTCAATGTCTGGATGGTTGTTCTGATTGCTTTGCTTGGGGGCATTTGGGCTCTGGGCGGCATTGGACGACTGGAAGATCCGGCATTTACCATTAAAGAAGCGCAGGTGATCACCTCCTATCCGGGTGCCAGCGCTGCGGAAGTTGAGGAAGAAGTTACTGAACGGCTGGAAAGTGCCATTCAGCAAATGCCTCAGCTGAAAGAGGTTCGTAGTACCTCTGAACCGGGTCTCTCCCGTATTCAGGTGGAAATGAAAGACACCTATGATGGCACTGAGCTGCCTCAGGTGTGGGATGAGCTGCGTCGTAAAGTGATCGACGAAGTGCCAAACCTGCCAAATGGTGTCCGCACTCCGGTTGTTTATGACAGCTTCGGTGATGTGTTCGGCATGTACTATGCTCTGACGGCTGATGGATACTCCAACCGGGATATCCGTAAGACCGTGAAAGAGTTGCGTCGTGAGCTGCTGACTGTCGACAATGTTGCTAAGGTTTCTATTCTTGGTGAGCCTGAGGACGAGATCATCATTGCGATGGATCAGGACCGTCTGGCACAGCTGGGAATTACCATTGCGGACGTACAGAATGTGCTGAATGCAGAAAACGCTATTCAGGCGAACGGTACGACTGTTTCCGGTGATCTGCGCATTCGTATCTCGACAGTTTCTGCCTTTGACAGCTATCGTAGCATTCAGGATCTCGTGATCGGTAATCCGGGTTCTACAGCGATGGTTCGTTTGTCTGATGTGGCAACGCTTTCTGTGCAAGAGCCTGAAAATCCGAAGGTTCTGGTTCGTCATAATGGCCAGCGCGCGGTTACCCTTGGTGTTGCTGCTGTTGAAGACACAAACGTTGTGGCCGTTGGGCAAGACGTTGAAGCGCATCTGAATGACCTGCGTGCGAACCTGCCTATTGGCATGGAAGTCATCCCTATCTACGAACAGCACAAAGTGGTTGATCAGGCCGTTGGTTCCTTTGTTTGGAACCTTGTGATGTCTGTTTCCATCGTGATTGTGGTGCTCGGCATCTTCATGGGCTGGCGTGCTGCTGTGGTGGTTGGCTCGGTTCTGTTGCTGACCGTTCTTTCTACGATCTTGCTGATGAAGCTGGGCAGTATTGAGCTTGAGCGTATTTCGCTTGGTGCGCTTGTTATCGCCATGGGTATGTTGGTGGACAATGCGATTGTTGTTGCCGAAGGGATGATGATCAACATGCAACGCGGTATGCGGCCGATCAAAGCTGCGTCGACCGTTGTTGAGCAGACCAAATGGCCGCTTTTGGGTGCAACCGTTATCGGCATTATGGCGTTCTCTGGTATTGGTCTTTCCAGTGACAGTACTGGTGAGTTCATGTTCTCGCTGTTCGCTGTGGTTGGCATCTCCCTCTTGATGTCCTGGTTGTTTGCGATCCTTGTTACGCCGTTGTTTGGTAAGTACTTCTTCAAGATGGCTGCCATCTCCGGTGATGAGCATGATCCTTACCGCGGCTTCATGTACACCATGTTCCGTAAGATCCTGGTGCTGACGCTGAAACTGCGTTGGTTGTCTTTGGCAGCTCTGATCGGTGTGACTGTGGTTTGCTTCTGGTCTTTCCAGTTTGTTGCAAACTCTTTCTTCCCGAACTCTTCAACTCCGCTGTTCTACGTGAACTACTGGTTGCCGCATGGTACCGACATTCACGCGACTGCTCGTGATATGGAGAAGCTGGAAAACGAGATCCTGTCTTTGCCAGGTGTCGTTTCGACCAACTCCTTCATTGGGCAGGGTGCGACCCGCTTTATGCTGACTTACTCAGCTCAAGACGGTAGCTCCAACTATGGTCAGGTGATTGTTCGGACTGAAAACACTGATATCATTAATGATCTTGCACTGAAGATCCGTGCCTTCGGTGTTGCTGAGTTGCCTCAGGGACAGGTGTATACCGAGCGTCTGGTGTTCGGTCCGCCATCTGGTGCTGATGTTCAGGCTCGTATCACTGGTCCAGATGCTGATGTTTTGCGTGCTATCTCTGAAGAGATGATCCAAATCTTCAAGGATCCTCAGTATCGCTTGAGTGATGTTCGTACCGATTGGCGTGAACGTGAGCTGGTGATGCATCCGAAGTTTGATGAGCAGCGGGCTCGTATTGCTGGCATCACGAGACAGGACCTTTCTACTGCGGTTCAGTTTACCTCTGATGGTATCCGTGCAGGCGACTATCGTGATCTGGATGAAGACATTCCGATCATCGTGAAACGTAAGCGTGCTGAAGGTGAGACTGCATCAGAAGCCCTTATAAACACACTGGTTTGGAGCTCTCAGCAGCGCAAGTATGTGCCGATTGATCAGGTGACTTCCGGCATCTCTACTGAAGCTGAGGATACTTTGATCCGTCGTCGGGATCGTGTGAAGACGTTGAGTGTGCTTGGGGCGAGTGCTCCGGATGAGTTGGCGTCGGTTGCTCATGCTCGAATTCGGGGTGCGATTGAGAGTGTTCCGCTTCCTGATGGGTATTCCATGGAGTGGGGTGGTGAGTACGAGAACTCTCAGGATGCGAATGCGTCGCTGGGTAGTAAGGTGCCTGTTACCTTCCTCGTGATGATTGTTATCTCCATCCTGTTGTTCTCTAAGGTGCGGGAACCACTCATCATCTGGCTGATCGTACCGATGTCTATCAACGGTGTTGTGATTGGTTTGCTTGGGACAGGTATGCCGCTCGACTTCATGGCTATCCTTGGTGTGTTGTCGCTGTCAGGTATGTTGATCAAGAATGCGATCGTGCTTCTGGAAGAGATCGACTTGCAGCTGGAGCTTGGTGGGGACCGGTTTGAAGCTGTTGTTAATGCCAGTGTTTCTCGTCTGCGTCCGGTGTCTATGGCAGCGATCACGACGATCCTTGGTATGGCTCCGCTGATTGTTGATCCGATGTTCGCGAGTATGTCTGTGACCATTATGGGTGGTCTGACGTTTGCGACGCTGCTGACATTACTGGCTGTTCCGCTGCTGTTCATCATCTTCTACCGCATCCATCCAGGTGAGGGTGCAGGGAAAGGTAAGGCAGAGAAGTCTTTGAAAGAGCTGGAAGAAAAACCTTCCATTGATCAGAAGGCTGAGCCGGAACCGGCTTAAGAAAAAGGCCTTCCCGGTTACCTAAAACCGGGAAGGCCCATGAGATAAGCAAGGGGCGGCGTATATTTACCGCACACTCCGTCCTTTGCTCCCCCGCGTCGCCTCTGCCCCCAACACCAGAGGCGGCGCATCTTTTTTGCCTTCTCGGCACTCCCCACAACAACTTGATCAGGCACTTTGCGCGAATTTGCGTTGTTTTGCGCAATTTAGCGTTTTTGTGCGTTGGTTCGCGTTGCTATGTGGATCTTTACCTTAACGGAAATAGCGGAATACGGAATTCAAATCTACCGTGATCCGTGTTGACACTTCCAAGTTGGTACAGTGTCACCCGGGTACTTTGAGGCTGAGTAGACTCCGCGGGCGATGGCACGGGAGACTGTCTGAGCTGCGTATGCACCCAGTTCCAGCAGTTCGACCATTGGTTCCTGCATTTTTCGTTTGCCGGTAGAAATCACGAAGAGCAGGTCGCCGTCCATTGGTGTGTGTGCTGGCCAGAGGGCGCGGGCGTAGCCGTCGTGGGCGGCTGTGGCAATGCGTTTGGCTTCTGACTTGGTCAAGATCAGGTCAGTTGCGACAACACCGATGGTGGTGTTTGTGTTCGGGGATAGGTCGATTGTGCCGAGGGTGAACTTGGTTTGCACGGTGCGGTCCATGCCAGGCATTTCGGTTGGCCAGCCCAATCCGCCGAATTCTTCGTTCTGTTCGCTTGGGGCTGCCCAGAAGTAGGGCGTGTCGCCAATGGTGGTGCGGCCCAGTGCGTTGACGGCGATTAGCGCGCCGACGGTGCCGCCGCGGGGGAGTGCGAGGGAGGCTGAGCCCAATCCGCCTTTCAGATCAGCGGTGGTTGCTCCGAAGCCTGCGCCCGCAGTGCCGAGTTCGAATTCGTCGGCTGCATTGTCGACGGCCTCGATGCCCAATTCACGATAGATTGGATTTCTGCCCCACGATTTATCCCCTCCGTTGAGAAGGTCGAATAGAATGGCTGTGGGGGTTATTGGAATGACAGCACTGCCAACACTGAAACCTTTGCCGAGCTCTGCCAGCCGAACCTGTGCGCCGCTGCCTGCATCCAGTCCGAATGCAGAGCCGCCTGACAAGACGAGCGCGTCAATGGCATTGACGGTTTGCTCCGGCTCCAGCAAGGCAACGTCACGTGTGCCGGGGGCTCCGCCCATGATGGCGACTGAGGCAACGGCTTGCTCGTCGGGAATGAGAACGGTGACACCTGATTTGGTCTTTTCGCAATGAGCGTTGCCGACCTTCAATCCCGGAACATCGGTGATCAGGTTGCGCGGTGTTGGGGACATGGTGTTTCCCTAATTTATTATTAAAACGTACAGGAAGCGCCTTAGCGATGAAAAAAACGCAGGGCACTCTAACTAATTGTCTTTATGCATATCTTGGTTTGAAAATCTGTAGGCCCTTTCGGGCAAAGATATGTCCGAAGTCCCTGTTTCAAGATAAATCTATTCCGAAAACTGGAATAGGGAACACCCTTAGACTGAATGGTAATTTCGGTCGAGGTAGATCAGAGCGGGTGCAAATTCACCCAGACGTGCAGCGACCACTTCACCAAATAGAACTGAATGGGTGCCGACTTCTGTTACTTCTTTGATATGACAATCGAAACTGACACGTGCACTTTCCAGAACAGGACTTCCTGTTGCCAGAGTGCCCCAGCTTCCTTTTGCGAAGCGCTCTTCCATTGGCAGGTCGCCCTGGCCAGCGAAGACGTTCGACAAGTCTGTATGATCATGAATGAGTGTGTTGATACAGAACACGCCGTTGTCCTTGACGATCTGATTCACCTTTGCGCTGCGGTTGAGGCAGACAAGCAAGGTGGCGGGATCGTCAGAGACAGAACACACAGATGAAACGGTTGCGCCAATGCGCCCTGCAGGGCCAGCACTGGCCAGCAAATGAACAGAAGCGCCTAACCGACTCATTGCCTCTCTAAATTCATGCGAGGCGAGACTTTTATTCGTATTTTCAGTTGGCGCCATGGTTAAAGCTGTCGTCATCCAGTTCGTTCCAAGATATTCCCACAGGTATGATCTGTGTTTCACACTGTACAATATTCATTAGTACTTTTCAGTCGCCCAAAAACGACAGGTATTCGAAATAGAGTAGTTATAGCCATTTGCTGAGAAAAGCTAGTTCTACTGCGAAAAACTGATTAATATACCAGAGGCTATATTCTAGTTTTAGGCGCACATTTTGCTGTTCCGGAATTTTCATTGAAAATTGAAGGCCCAACAAGGTCTTCACGCACGGGCAAATTGGAAATCTTCAAAAAATCCTGGGTACCATCTTGCAGTTTTTGTCCGGATATGGTCAGTATACAACAGCTGTGATATATTACAGAATAGGGAAGAGGCTTTCTACGGATGAGGAAAATTCACGTATGGGTTGTGGTGCTCTGGTCTCAGAGACTGTCCTAGTGGATTGTCGGGAGTAGGAATAAGTCCAGATTTTGGATTGTATGAAATAAAAATGCGCCTGACGCGTATAAAGAATAGGAAAATTCCAAAATACGGACTTATAAGTATGGGTAATATACTTACAGGTCGGCTTACCATAAAATATTTGGGGTCTGAATTCGGAGGCATTCAGACTGGACAGCAACTAAAAGCTGATCTCATGCGGGGAACAAAATAAAACATGGATTACTTTCTCCAACAACTTATCAATGGTGTGACGCTGGGGTCCATTTATGGTCTCATCGCCATTGGCTATACAATGGTCTATGGCATTATCGGCATGATTAACTTCGCCCATGGCGATATCTTCATGGTCGGATCTTTCGTTGCACTCATTCTAATTGTTGCACTTGGCATTACAGCCGCTACACCGGTGCTTCTTTTGATTTTGGCTCTGGCCCTCGTTCTTGTTGTGGCCATGGCTTTGACTGCTGTTTGGGGGTGGACAGTAGAGCGCATTGCCTATCGGCCTTTGCGCGGATCATTCCGTCTTGCACCGCTGATTACTGCAATTGGTGCATCAATTGCTCTTCAGAACTTCGTGCAGGTTTCTCAAGGCGCCAAGAATAAGCCATTGCAACCTCTCTTTTCCGGCAGCTTTCAGCTGACTGATGGTGGTGCAGATGGTTCTGGCTTTATCGTAAACCTGTCTTACATCCAGATCTTGATTGTTGTGACGACGGTCATTTTGATGGGTGGCTTCACTTATCTCATCAACAACACCAATCTGGGCCGCTCTCAGCGTGCTTGTGAGCAGGACCGGAAGATGGCGTCCTTGCTGGGTGTGAATGTTGACCGCACAATCTCTCTTACCTTTGTGATGGGTGCGTCTCTGGCTTCGGTCGCAGGTCTGATGTTCCTGCTGTATTACGGTGTGGTAGATTTTTACATCGGCTTCCTGGCTGGTGTGAAAGCCTTTACCGCTGCGGTTCTGGGAGGAATCGGATCGCTGCCGGGTGCAATGCTGGGTGGATTGCTGATCGGGCTTATCGAGACGTTCTGGTCTGGCTACTTCTCCGTTGAGTACAAAGATGTTGCTGCGTTTTCGATCCTGGCGATTGTTCTGATCTTTATGCCGGAAGGACTTCTCGGCCAACCTGAGGTGGAGAAGGTTTGATGCAAGCAAGACAAAAAGACAGCTTGCTTGTTGCAAGTGTAAAAGACAGTTTGGGTGCTGCGGTTATTACGTTCGCGCTTGCCTGTGTCATGATTGGTCTGCGCGTTGATGTGGCGTCAGGCCGCGGTGCGGAGCTGTTTCTGGAACATCGCTGGTTAGCGGTTGCAGTGGCAGTACTCGTTGTGTTCGCTGGCCGTCTCGCCATGAACATCTTCTTCTGGAAACGGGAAGACCCGCCATCTCTTAACCTCTCTGGTCTCATGCCAAAGGGTGGATTGGGAGCTGGCTCCTCTAATATAATCAAATACGGCCTGCTCGGTTTGGCTGTTGTGCTTCCGTTTGTGTTGATGTTCTGGCTTGGTGCCCGTGGGTCCCGTCAATATATCGACCTTGCTATTTTGGTGCTGACCTATGTGATGTTGGGCTGGGGCCTGAACATTGTGGTTGGTCTGGCTGGATTGCTGGATCTGGGCTATGTGGCGTTTTATGCGGTTGGAGCTTACTCCTATGCATTGCTCGCGCATTACTTCGGTTTCTCCTTCTGGCTCTGTCTGCCGCTCGCCGGTATTCTGGCAGCGTTCTGGGGTATCATTCTCGGTTTCCCGGTTTTGAGGCTTCGAGGAGATTATCTTGCCATTGTGACGCTTGCGTTTGGTGAGATCATTCGTGTTGTGCTGCTGAACTGGTATCAGTTTACAGGCGGACCAGATGGTCTTTCCGGCATTCCACGCCCAAGCTTCTTCGGGTTGGAATTCACCCGTGGTGAAGGCGGCTTTGCGAGCTTCTTTGGTCTGGATTACAGCAGTATTCACCGTATCATCTTCCTGTACTACCTCATCTTTGCGATGGCCTTGTTCACGAACTTCGTGACCATGCGCTTGCGCCGGATGCCGATTGGTCGTGCATGGGAAGCTTTGCGTGAAGATGAGATTGCCTGCCGGGCTCTTGGTATCAACACAACGAATACCAAACTGACAGCCTTTGCTCTTGGTGCGATGTTCGCTGGCTTTGCAGGGTCCTTCTTTGCAACGCGTCAGGGCTTCATCTCTCCTGAGAGTTTCACCTTCCTTGAATCTGCGATCATTCTTGCGATTGTGGTTTTGGGTGGTCTTGGCTCACAGATTGGCGTGGTGATTGCAGCGATTGTGATGATTGGTGGCTTTGAATTCTTCCGCGAGTTTGAAGAATACCGCATGCTTGTCTTCGGTATGATCATGGTGGTTATCATGGTTTGGAAACCGCGTGGATTGATCTCAAGCAGAACGCCAAGTGTGGCGCTTTCCAGAAACGCTAAGGGCATCTCTGCCGATCTCGTTCAGGAGGGCCACGGATGAGCACCTGGGACAACAACCCTGTTCTGAAGGTTGAGCACCTGACCATGCGCTTCGGCGGATTGACGGCGATCAACGACCTGAGCTTCAACATTGGGCGTGGTGACATCACTGCGCTGATCGGGCCGAACGGTGCGGGTAAAACCACAGTGTTTAACTGCATCACCGGTTTTTATAAGCCGACTGAAGGCCGTCTTGTCATGAACCGCTCCAATGGTGAAAAGCACCTTTTGGAACGGATGGCAGACTTCAAAATTACGGCGGACGCGAAAGTTGCCCGCACGTTCCAGAACATCCGTCTGTTTGGCGGTATGACTATTCTGGAAAACCTGATGGTGGCACAGCACAATCCGCTGATGGTTGCTTCCAACTGGACCATTGGTGGTCTGCTTGGGCTTGGTGGTTACAAAAAGTCCAATGTGGACGCGATTGAAACTGCCAAGTACTGGCTGGAGCGCATTGATCTGATTGATCGTGCAGATGCGCCTGCGGCTGATCTTTCCTACGGCGATCAGCGCCGGTTGGAGATTGCCCGTGCCATGTGTACCGGCCCTGAACTTCTTTGTCTGGACGAACCAGCTGCTGGTTTGAACCCGAAAGAAAGTCTGGAGCTGAACAATCTGCTTCAATACATCCGCAAAGAGCATGACACTTCGGTTGTTCTCATTGAGCACGACATGTCTGTTGTTATGGAAATCTCCGACCATGTTGTGGTGCTGGATTACGGCGTGAAGATTTCTGATGGCTCTCCTGAGTTCGTCAAAAACGATCCGCATGTGATCGCGGCGTATCTGGGGGTTGAGGATGATGAAGTCGATCAGGTTGAAGAGGAGGTGGGCATAGCATGAACGCTCAACAACCACTCCTGAGCATTCGCGGAGTTAAAACCTTCTACGGCAAGATTCAGGCACTGCATGGTGTTGATCTTGATGTGTATGAAGGTGAGATCGTGACGCTGATTGGTGCGAACGGTGCAGGGAAATCTACCCTGATGATGACCGTTTGCGGCACGCCGCAGGCTCGTAACGGGTCTGTGACGTATTGCGGTGAGGACATCACCTACAAGCCAACCTACGAGATTATGCGCACTGGTATTGCTCAGTCACCAGAAGGTCGCCGTATCTTCCCACGCATGACGGTTTTAGAGAACCTGATGATGGGCGGTATGGTTGCCGGGAATGAGCATTTTGAGGAAGACCTGCGCCGTGCGTTTGAGCTGTTTCCGCGTTTGAAAGAACGTCAGCAGCAGCGCGGTGGGACTTTGTCGGGCGGTGAACAGCAGATGCTGGCGATTGCCCGTGCCTTGATGAGCCGTCCGCGTCTTTTGTTGCTGGATGAACCGTCTCTGGGGTTGGCTCCGATCATCGTGTCGCAGATTTTTGATGCGATCCGTGAGCTGAACCGGGCCGATGGTCTGACCGTGTTCCTTGTTGAGCAGAATGCGTATCACGCACTCAAGCTGGCTCATCGGGGCTACGTGATGGTCAACGGCACAATCACCATGACCGGCACTGGTAAGGAGCTTTTGTCTCGTGAAGAGGTGAAGGCAGCTTATCTTGAAGGCGGCGCGCACTAAGGAGGCGAAGAGATGGGTATTCTTTACGGCAGCTCGATGCCTGCCTTTATCATGCTGGTTGTTGTGTTAGGCGGTCTGGCTGCTGCTGCGACGGGGCGCTCTATTGCGACCACGTGGCGGCCGTTACCGATCCTGTTCTGGTTCATCTTCCTGTTGTCATTGGCCATGCGATTCTTGTCGTTTGCGCTGTTTGAAGAGCCTCTGCTTTCCATTCAGTACCTGGTGGTGGATTACGCCATTCTCATCGGCATTGCGTTGGCGAGTTATCGCATGACACGGACTAAGCAGATGGTGACGCAGTACAGCTGGCTTTATGACAAAACAGGTCCCTTTGGCTGGAAGCTGAAGCCGGGCCAGCAAGATAATTACTAATTCGCAAAATTACTTAGATAATTGTTGCGCATTCGGTCAGTTCTGGGTCACACTGGTGACTGGCTAGGCATCCAGATGATGAGTACGGAGAGGTCTCATTGTCGGAAGCATTGAGCAGGCGAGGGGTTTGCCTGCTCTGGTGGGAGACGATTGCGTTTCCCGCTCAATTTCAATTGAGAAATGCACCTGACTCGGGGAGTTTTTTATGAAAAAGTATCTTTTGGCAAGCGTTGCCGGTGTTGCTGCTATGGCAATCTCTGGCGCAGCTATGGCTGAAATCACTATTGCTACTGCAGGCCCAATGACTGGTCAGTACGCATCGTTTGGTGCGCAGATGAAAGCTGGTGCTGAACAGGCTGTTGCTGACATCAATGCTGCTGGCGGTGTGAACGGCGAGATGCTTGTTTTGGAAGTTGGCGATGATGCATGTGATCCTAAGCAGGCTGTTGCTGTTGCCAACCAGATGGTTGGTAAGAACGTAGCCTTCATGGCTGGTCACTTCTGCTCCGGTTCTTCCATCCCAGCTTCTCAGGTATATGCTGAAGAGGGTATCATCCAGATCACTCCAGCATCCACCAACCCGAAGTACACTGACGAGCGTCCAGGACCTGGTACTTACCGTGTGTGTGGTCGTGATGACCAGCAGGGCAGAGTTGCCGGTACGACGCTTGCGACTGAGTTCGGCGGTCAGAACATTGCTGTGATCCACGACAAGACTGCTTACGGTAAAGGTCTTGCTGACGCGACTAAGGCTGTGATGAACGCTGCTGGTAAGCAGGAAGCGCTTTATGAAGCTTATACCGCTGGTGAAAAAGATTACACCGCGCTGGTTTCCAAGCTGAAGTCTGAAAAAGTCGACGTTCTTTACGTTGGTGGTTACCACACTGAAGCTGGTCTGATGAAGCGTCAGATGGTTGATCAGGGCATGGACACCATTCTGGTTTCCGGTGATGCTCTTGTGACTGACGAGTATTGGTCCATCACTGGCCCAGCTGGTGAAGGCACACTGATGACCTTCCCGCCGGACCCACGTAACAACGCTGAAGCTGCTGCTGTTGTAGCTGCTCTTGAAGCTGCTGGCAAAACCACTGAAGGTTACGCTCTTTACACCTATGCTGCGATCCAGACATGGGCGAAAGCTGCGGCTGAAGCTGGTTCTACCGACTATGATGCAGTTGTAGAGAAGCTGAATGCTGGCAAGTTCGACACCGTTCTTGGTGAGCTGTCCTTCAACGAGAAGGGCGATGTGTCTCTGCCAGGTTACGTTTGGTACGAGTGGAAAGACGGTTCCTACGGTTACCGCTAAGATTTAAAGCCTGAGTTCATTCAGGTTTTGTGAGGGTTCCGGGGCGATGCTCCGGGACCCTTTTTTGTTGGAGTTTAGGGAGGTTGGAAGAGCGTCGTTAAGGTTGAATGCGCTCTGTTCTTATTGGCTACTTCTGGCTTAAGGTTCCGCGCGTACACTGACGCCTTGTTTATTGAAGGTGCCCAATGATCATTCGATATTTGGTGTTGATTGCATTTCTTTGTTCTTCCGGCGTTGCTGCCGCGCAAGGGCCTAACACGCCGCGACCTGAAGAAATCAAGGAGTTTCATGAGTGCCTGCGAAAAGGGGGGCTTGTGTTCAACGACAGAGTTCAGTGCATTGGAAAGGTCTTTGAACATTGCGCCATGAAGTTGCAGGACCAGACCAGCATGGGTATGCGGGAATGCTATTCGCGCGAAACAGCACTTTGGGAAAAGATGATTTTGAGTTCTGAGAAGGAGTTGAGGCGGAATGAGAACAAGCCCACCAAGACCGCGCTTGTTGAAGCTGGTCGGAACTGGAAGGCTTTTCGCAACAACACCTGCAATATTCCGTATGCCATGAACCCAAAGGGAACGCTTGCTCCCGTTCTGGGCATGGAATGCTACAACCGTTTAACGGCGCTTTGGGCGCTACAGCTTTCTGAATTTGCGACACCATTAGGGAACTAGGACCATATGAGATTATGGGTATGTGTGATTGTCTTTTCAGTTTTTGGGGTTGGCTCCGTAGAGGCGGCCCAGCAGGTTGACCTGCCACTTTGTAAAGCAGGGGATGGCAAGACGCCTGTCCCGCGTTGGGAGGTGACTGCAATACCTGTTGACGTGCCTGCCGGCGAAGAGGCGAGGCCGTTTGCTTACAGTGTCACCGCTCCACCTCCTGCCTATCATGGTCTGATGGGGCATTTAAGGGTGAAGCTGGGCAATCTGGATGAACAGTATTGTTCTGCTTTGCGCGAGGAACTTACCCAGATCAAGACCAGTACCGGGCAGTCTACACCACTGGTTATCGAATGGCTGGTTGATGACAATGGCCCGCAGGATGCAGTGCGCTCTCTGGACTTTTACGAGCTGCCTGAGTTTGTGCAGGATGGATGCTGGCTGGATGGTGTCTATCAATTTGTTGCGCTTGGTCACTCAGGTGTGGAAGCCGACCAGTACATGCTGAATCTGGTCCCTCTTGAGGCAATCCAGGAATCCGGATCCTTTTGTCGCCCTGTCCAGGAAGGGTGATCCGCCTTTCAGTCCTGTGCAACTTCCCTAAAGCGTACTTGCGTTTATCGAAGCCCATTTTCGCCTATTTTTACTCGTGAACCGGGTTTCCCTTTTGAGAAAAGCGAGTAGGATTGGTTATCTCTTACGCGAGGGCATAAAGGGACTGTGAGCCAGATGATTACCCATGACACGATAGAGATCAGTGCTGTGCTGGAGGCATCTGCTGCGGATGTGTTCTCAGCATGGGAAGAGCCGAAGGCCCGAATGGTGTGGGGAGTGCCTTCCGATGACGAAGCCATTGAGTTTCTTGAAAATGATTTTCGCGTTGGTGGCCTAGATATTCATCAGTGCGGTCAAAAGGGCGATTTACGGTTTCGCGTTGAGACACGCTATCATGATATCAGAGCTCCGGATTGCTTACTGTTTACAGAGCTGGTTTCAACCAGTGATATGCTGTTGAGCGTCTCTTTGATCGCTGTTGTCATGGAAGAACAAGGAGGTGCTACCGAGCTTCGCGTGACCATACAGGTGACGTCGATGGTCGGCGCGGACATGATTGAAGCAACGCGCGGAGGCTGGCAGGCTTCTCTGGCTCAGCTGGCAGGGTATCTGGAGAGCTCAAAGCGCGAGAACTCGGAGGCGTGATTGCCTCAGGAAGATGCTTTCTGTGGCCCTGTCAAAGAAGGGTGATATCCCGTTCGCAGTATTATGGTGCACCCTCTTTGTAATTGTCTGAAATGCAGTATGTATTCATAGTGTTGACTGCTGTGATGCGTATGAGGAACTCACTTTAATAGTGAATACTTCAGAGTTTGCCCTGTTCAAATCACTTTCAGATTTACTAGGTTAAATTATCAATTTAATTCAATTTTTCTATATTGGGAAAATTGGTGGAGTGGGTGCAGGCAGCAAGTGTGGGGTGTTTGAGTGCTTGTCTGTGCATGATCAGGGGTATTCATGCGGTTCAAAACCTTCATTATTTCAATAGGTTTTGCAGTGGCAGGCTGTGTGCCGAACTATGTCGGCGAAACTCCTGATCTCACCGAGGCGGCGGCTAAAAATTCTAACGCAAAACCAACCGTTGTGAGTGCTCAGAAAACGGCTGAAGAGCTGGCAACTGTTGTTGTGCTTGCAGGCAAATGGTCTGTGATGCGCGGTGAGGGGCAAAACCCGTGCGCACTCCAACTGAAAACAGCACAGTTTGGTGGAAATTATGCAGCAAGTTCTGTGTGTTCCGGTACGCCAAATGTATGGGCGTGGAATGTGAGGCAGGACGCTCTGGTTCTGTTCGATCACAGAAATGAAGTGATCGGGTCCTTTCATGAAAGCGGGAATGGCCGCTGGGAGGAAGCGCAAGAGGGTGGGGCCCCTGCGCTTGGTCTTGTTCGCCTGGGAAACTGACAAGACGATAGATTACAGAGATTTGGGGTGAATTCTTTGGGGGGAATGAAATGAAGAGGTTTATTGTTGTCGGGAGCTTGTTGGCGCTTGCAGGTTGCGAAAGTGCCGGGGGAGGTGCTGGACCCTATGCTGCGCCTACACCTGCTGCGCAACCGCCTGCCAATGCTGCTTCCAACCAGAGTGTTGTCGCACAGGAGCAGACCACACAAAGTAATATGGAAACTAAGGCAGATGGCACTGTTGTCACAAAGACGACAAGCAGTTCAGCTCAGGCGACTGTTGATCCAGGTACTGCGACGGCGTTTCTGGCTGGTGTGGTTGCAGCTGCAGCTCTTGGAAAGAAAGAGGAACGCAGTTCGCAGCCTATTGTGCAGGTGAAGGATATGGTTGGCGGCTGGACCGTTTATCTGACCTCTGATGAGCGTGTCTGTGAACTGACACTCGGTACAGAACCTAAGGATAATGGCTACTCTGCCAAGTTCAATCACTGCATGGATGGGGATCTGTTCTTTGTGTCCAACTGGCGCATGAAAGGGCAAGAGCTTGTTTTGTTTGACAACTTCTCCCGCGCCAAAGGCAGCATGCGCATGACAGAATGGAACCGCTGGGAGGGTCAACTGGCAAGCAACAGCAAACCAATCACCATCGCGCGATAGATGAGCGAGGCTTAGTCTGGCATTGCGCTTTTGAGGGCAGTGGTGAGTGCGGTGACCGCTTCACTGGGTTTTCCGCTGCGAACTCTTGTATGCAGCATGATTGGCAAGGTGGGCAGATCAGGCAGGCCGAGCTTTTCTCCCACATCAATTGCGCCAATTGGCAGCATACGGCGAGCGAGAGCTGCTACGCCCAACCCAGCCATCACGGCGGCTGATACAGCAGTGACGCCGCCGCCAACGAAGACCTCCCTCCATGGAATATCGGCCTGATCGAGCAGGTGTCCAGCCATGATGCGCACGCCGCAGGGTTCCGGCATGGTGGCAACGGGTAGGGGCTCGTTGGCCCGAGGCTGCCAGTCTTGCGAGGCAAACCAGCCGAACTTCTCATTTGCGATCAGCTTGCCATCTTCTCTGCTTTCGTGCTGGCGCACAATCACTGTGTTGAGTTCCTGCCGGTCAAAGCTTTTCAGCAGGTCGCCTGAGGAGCCAATCCGTATTTCAATCAGGAGTTCTGGATCCTGCGCGTTCATGCGGGCGATCAGCATTGGAAGTTCTGGCCCTGCAACATGATCACTGATGCCGATGGTCAATCGCTGACGGGCATTGGTGAGGGAGGCCAGTGCATGGTCGTGTTGTTTTAATAGTTCCCGCGCATGTTCCAGAAACGTCACGCCTTGTGCAGACAGCTGCACGTACCGAGGGGTTCGATCTATGAGCTGACTGCCTAACCGTTTCTCCAGCCGTTTTAGCTTCAGGCTTGCAGTTGATTGGGTCGTCTGCATGGCCTCAGCAGCCTGAGTGAAGCTGCCAAGTTCTGCAATTTTAACAAATGTGCGCACTGCGTCGAGGTCAAGCGGGCGATCAATCATTTAGAATTTCAATTTCTGATATAGTTAGTGATTGTATATTCAAATATTAAAGTCGCGTCTAGAGTTGCCTCAGCGAACCAGAGGAGGAAACGCTGATGCCACTTGTTCATATCTCATTGCGGTCAGGAAAATCTGATGTTTACCGGCAGGCGATTTTTGATGGTGTTTATCATGCCATGCGTGATGCGCTTGAGACGCCAGAGGACAACCAGTTTATGGCGATTACAGAGCATACCAGTGCCAATTTTCGGTTTGGCGGCTCATATCTTGATATTGCCCGTAGTGAGGATCTGGTTTTTATCCAGATTACGCTCAACAACACCCGCAGCTCCGCGCAGAAGAAGGCTCTGTTTCAACGCATTGTCGAGCTGCTTGGAGAGAAACCTCAAATCCGGTCAGAGGATGTCTTTATAAATTTGATTGAGGTGGAAAAGGAGAACTGGTCGCTTGGCAACGGCATTGCTCAATACGCGTGACACCATTGCCTTTCATGGCGCATTTGAAAGCCAATGAAGGAGGTGACAACGCTGAGAGGGGTTTGATACGTGGGTGTATCAGACCTGCTTGTCCATGATTTCGGCTGGAAGGTGGGCCATCCATTTGCGGCGGATTGCCTTTTCCAGATCGAGATCATTGCGGTCTGCATAAAGCAGAAGGTGGGCTAGCAGGTCTGCTGCTTCATCTTCCTTTTGCATATGCAGCTCTTTTGGAGTTGCTGAACCGGAACGTCCGCGGCGGGTGGCCTTCAAATGGGCTGCCGTCAGCTCTCCGAGCTCTTCCTGAAGTTTCGCAAGATACCAGATCTCATCACGGTTGATGTTGAACCGTTTGGCGTAGATTGCTGATACTGTTTTTACAATGTGCAGAAGTACTTTGAATGTCATCGGATCTGACAGAAAGGTTGGGCTTTCTGCGTGGTCTCACGCAGGCGAGCCGAAGGTTTGCCGGGAATGTGCGCTAGAGGAATCTCTTGGTGGCATCATATGAACTATTTATGCGCTTGTCATTCAGCGCCAGACAAAGATCTTTGACCGCATCCAATGAATGGATTGCCCGAAACTCATCGGTATGTGGCAGTATTGCCTGAATTCCGCGTGCTTTGGCCTCAAACTTGTCGTAGCGCAGCAGCGGATTGAGCCAGATGAGTCGCCTGCATGATCTGTGGAGACGGTCCATCTCAACGGACAATTCATCATAAGCTTCCCGTTCCAGCCCATCAGTGATGAGCAGGACGATTGGTCCGCCGTGGCAGACACGTCTGAGCCAGGTGCGGTTGAAGGTTTGCAGCGAGCTGGCAATGCGGGTGCCGCCGGACCAGTCCTCCACTTCATCCGTACAGGCAGCGAGGGCCTCATCAGGGTCTTTCATACGCAGGGCGCGGGTGATGTTGGTGAGCCGTGTGCCAAACAGGAAGGTGTGGGTTTTGCGCTTTTCTGACAGAGCATGCAGGAAGTGCAGCATGATGCGTGAATACTGGCTCATACTGCCCGATATATCGCAGAGGGCGACCACGGGTGGATGAACCTGCGCGGGCGCTTTGTGCTTGAGATCGATGATGGAGCCACCAGCCTTGAGTGTGGCGCGCATGGTTCTTCTGGCATCCACCTGTTTGCCCAGAGTGTGCGAATGGACGGGTTTGAAGCGACGGGAACGGACCTGATCTGCTGGCATGGTGAGGCGGGCGAGGGATCTGCGTGCTTCCGCGATCTCCTCAGCTGTCATCTGGGCGAAGTCCTTCTTTTGCAGGACTTCCTTCTCCGAGACCGTGAAGCGGGCGTCGACTTCCACCAGTGGTTTGGTTTCTTTGGCCTCGCGCTGCTTGTTGGCCTCAAAGGCATTGGCGACGCGGGATTGTGCGGTGCGTGGCTTTTCAGGCTCGCGTTGTCCGGCAGGGGCGACCGGAGACAGTAGCGCCAGCATCTTTTCAACGAGGCCTTTGCTTTGCCAGTAAAGGCGGAAGGCTTCATCGAAGACGGGTTGCTGGTCGCGTTTGTGGACGAAGACGGAATGCAGGGTCCAATAGAGGTCCTGCTTGTTTTCAATCCCGTTGATGGTGACCGCGCTCACCGCATCCACCACAGAAGACGGGCCAGCAGGTAGGCCCGCTTTGCGCAGGGTTCTGGCAAAGTGGACGATGTTTTCGGTGATGCGCCCGTGGGGTGGGCGCGGAGATGGAGCGGGGGTGAGCGTGTCCTGCATCAGGCAAGGCTATGCTGTTGGGGCAGGCATGCTGCCAGCAATGGTGGCCTGTGAATTGGCTTCCATGCGGATTTCATCGAGGATCGCACGGGTTCTGGAGCCTTTGATGCGGTCGATGTCCTCCTGATACTTAAGCAGGACGCCGAGTGTGTCTGACACCATTTCCGGATCGAGCGCGACCTCTTGCAGCTCGGTGAGGGCCGTGGCCCAATCCAGCGTTTCGGCGACGCCTGGCTTTTTGAAGAGGGCGTCATCCTCCCGCAGCTTTTGCACGAAGGCGACGACCTGAGCGGAAAGGGCTGCGGCGGCTGTTGGCAGTTTGGTCTGTACGATCTGCAGCTCGCGCTCTGCTGTCGGGTAATCCACCCAGTGGTAGAGACAGCGGCGCTTCAGAGCGTCATGAATCTCGCGGGTGCGGTTGGTGGTGATGATGGTGATCGGTGGTTCATCAGAAGTGATGGTGCCCAACTCCGGGATTGTCACCTGACTGTCTGCCAGCACTTCCAGCAGGAAGGCCTCAAAGGCTTCGTCGGTGCGGTCCAGTTCGTCGATCAGGAAGATAGGCGCGCCGCGTTCTGTAGTTTCCAGCGCCTGTAGGACAGGGCGTTTGATCAGGAAGCGAGGGCTGTAGAGCGCTGTATTGAGGTTCTCACGGTTCACGCTGCCGGAGGCTTCCGCCATGCGGATTTCGACCATCTGGGCGGCATAGTTCCATTCGTAGACGGCGGAGGACACGTCCAGCCCTTCATAACACTGTAAGCGGACCAGCGGGCGGTTGAGCGTGGCTGAGAGGACTTTGGCGATCTCGGTTTTACCGACGCCTGCCTCGCCTTCAAGGAAGAGGGGACGTTTCATGCGCAGGGACAGATGCAGCACGGTTGCGAGTGCGCGATCTGCCAGATACCCGCCAGAACTTAAGAGCGTGAGGGTTTCCTCAATGGAGTTTGGTAGATCAACCTTGCTGCTCATAAATAGTCCGCTCCCGCCCTGTCATCTGCTGCGCTTTGATTTGCGCCTTGCGATCATAATAGGGAGAAAAACGTATATTGAAAGCGGATTGTTATCGGCAGGTTAGCCGTGTTGCTCAACGGTTTGTGAGGCCAAGGCCCATGCCATCGCGCATGACGGTGGTGGCTTGCTGTGTGAAGGTGCCGCCTGCTTCTTCATGCAGGGTGAAGCCCGGCAGAATCTGGAGCGGAGCTTTGCTGGCTGCCACCGCGCGGACAATGATGCGGGTGGCTGGTGCGTCTGCAGTCGGGCGGATCGGGATGATATCGATGGCACCGAAACGGCGTTGCATGGGGTCGAGGAGATCTTGCAAGCCATCTGCTCTGAAGATGATGGAGAGCGTTCCACCGTCCTTCAGCAGATCTTTCGCGGTTTTGATCCACGGCTCAATGCCACGTTCGTCCAGCGCATGGGCTGGGGCACGGTCTGACTTTGGTGTGACGCGAAAGCGGGCGCTGTCGTAGTAAGGCGGGTTCATGATCACATGATCCGCGATGGAAGAGCCAAGGCCGCTTTGGTGGCGAATGCTTCCCTTTGCGGTGAGGTTGGATTCCAGAATGGAGACGCGATCCGCAAAACTTTCGTTTTCCGGCAGGGACAGGCCTTTGCGGGCCAGCGCTGCGGTGACGGGATCAACCTCCACACCGACGGCTGTTATGTTTGGCAGGCGGTGGGCGGCGCAAAAAGCTGCAGTGCCGACGCCAGTGCCCAGATCATAAAGCGTGCCTGTGGTGCTTTGCGGCAGGGATGCGGCCAGATAGACGGCATCAAGCCCGGCTCTATGACGGCCTTTTGCAGGTTGCTCAACCATGACTTTGCCGCCGAGGAACTTGTCCCTGGTGGTTTGCTGCTGAGAATGAGGTGTTTCAGGGTTGGTCATGGCGGCGCCGGATCAAGAAAAGTCGCAATAACGCACTGATACAGGCTGCCGGTTTTCATGCAATCCCTATTGTTTATCTAAAGAGAAGTTTTCACGCGTCTTTTAGGTAGTGTCCCAGGTCAGCATCACGCATAAGTTGACAAGCTTCATCCATACGGTCTGCTTCCACCATGATCCTGCGCGGCAAAAAGCCAAGGGAGCCGTCCAGTATGCTCATGTTGGTGTCGGCGACAAAGTAGATGATCTCGGCATCTCCCAGCAGGGCTTCAAGATGCGAGATGAGGACGGGATCTGTTGTTCTGATGAGTTCTTCCACGATGATGTCCTCTTGAAGAGAGTTGCCTATTTTGCCAGAAAGTATGCAGGTTAGGGTTGGTATTGTGAAAAAAACTAATTGTGATTGGTAAATTATCCCTTCGACACTACTTTATTGGCAGCAAATTCTTACTAAAGCTTGCCCGAGACTATCTACCAACCTATTGTCCCGTTGGAATCAAAATAGAGGTATCCCGTGGGCGTTGTTGGTCTTCAATCTCAGACAGCCAAACCAGCTGGAATTCAGGGGCTCGTAGAGCTCGTTTCAGGTGACATGGAGAAGGTGAACGAGCTGATCCTCTCCAAAGCCGGTTCTAATGTTGAGCTGATCCCGGAAATTGCGCGCCATCTGATCGATTCAGGTGGGAAGCGTTTGCGCCCGATGCTGACACTGGCGTTTGCACAGATGTTTGGCTACGAAGGCGAGGGACATGTCATCCTTGCAGCATCTGTAGAGTTTATGCATACGGCAACTCTGCTGCATGATGATGTTGTCGATGAAAGCGATATGCGCCGCGGTAAGCTGGCTGCTCGCAAGCTTTGGGGCAACCAGGCCAGCGTGTTGGTGGGTGACTATCTGCTTGGTCAGGCTTTCAAGATGATGGTTGATGTGCACTCTCTGGAAGCGCTGCGCATTCTGTCTGAGGCCTCCGCGATCATTGCTGAAGGTGAAGTGCTTCAGCTGGGCGCCGCTCAGGATACCACCACGACCTTTGAGATGTACCTGCGGGTGATTGAGGCTAAAACAGCTGCTCTGTTTGCAGCTGCGTGCGAAGTGAGCCCAGAGATTGCCGATAAAGGTGACGAGATGCGTGCTGCGGCGCGCAAGTTCGGCCTTGAGCTTGGTTATGCCTTCCAGCTTGTTGATGATGCGCTGGATTATGGCGGGGCGACTGTTGATCTTGGCAAGGACGTTGGTGACGACTTCCACGAAGGCAAGATCACACTGCCTGTCATCTACGCGATGGAGCGTGGCAGCGATGAGGACAAGGCGTTCTGGAAACGTTGTCTGGAAGATGGAGACATCAAAGACGGCGATCTGGATCATGCCATCAAGCTGCTGAACGATACTGGTGCTCTGGCTGATACGGTTCAAAAAGCGCGTGATTATGGTGCATCTGCAATTGACGCTCTGGCCAGCCTGCCAGACGGTCCTGCCAAGCAGGCGCTGAAAGAAGCCGTCGACTTCTGTATTGCCCGTGTGAGCTGATCAGAGAGCAGTTCGAAGAAATTGAAAAGCGCCGCAGCAGAAATGCCCGGCGCTTTTTTGTTGGCTGTACTGGGAGTGTGACTTGTGTACCAAGGATCAACTGATAGAGCATGGAGAGACGACATGACTGCAAATCAGATTGTGCTGACTATAGTTCCTGTGGTGATTTTTGTGCTCGCACTTGCCATCTTTTTGAAAGTAAGGAGTGCAAAGAAGACTGTGCAGCCTAAGGTTCATGGCCCGCATACTCCGGGTACAGGTAATGATCCCAAAGAAATGATACGCAGCAAAGCACATACTGGTTTTGATGGCGGATGTTGAAAAAGTGTTTTGAGCAAAAAATCTAAATTATATAGCGGTTGGCACTGCTGCCTGTTTTAAGTTAAAGTGCAGCAGTGCATTGAAAAAGCTACTTTAAATCATACCTTTTGCAGCTTGTGGTCGTAATAATCCCGATAATTCTTGTTGTACTCTTCCTGTTCAATAGGCAAATTAAGTGATGCTCGCAATCTGTTCGCGATATGTTGTCTGGACCAGGTAATAGCTGCGAGCTCAGAATTTGTTTCTGCTTCAAGCTCCGATATGACCTGAAGGATTTTGGCGCTTAAGTCTTCCTCATTTTGACTCGCGCTCCAGGCATTGCTCGCAACGACAGATGCTCCTGTGGCGACAGCCATCGTGGAACCGCGTGTTATAAGCGTGCGTCGATTGATACGGGTATCGTTACCTTTGAAATCCATTGAATTTCCCCTTAGAATGTACTTCGGCAATTGTGGATCAGGGGCCTTTATTGGTTGGTTGGTCGGCTTGGGCAAAGCCCCTGATCTTTGGTTATCAATGTAATTTAGATGTCTTTTACATCTGCGATACTGATGTTGAGCGCAGCTGCAACACCTGTGCCGTAAGCAGGGTCCGCGCGGTAACAGTTGCGGACATGACGGTGTTGGATTTCGATACGTGCGGGGCTAAGCGAGCGGGCTGTGTTTGCAAACAGAGCTTCTTTCTGATCTGCATTCATTGAGCGGAAAAGAGCGCCAGGCTGAGAGTAGTAATCTTCATCCTCCCGATGGTCCCAATGACCCGCAGCTCCTTCTATTGAAAGTGGTGGCTCGGAGAAATCTGGTTGCTGTTGCCATTCGCCAAACATGTTCGGCTCATATCCGATGCGTGAACCGTTGTTGCCATCAACTCTCATGGCTCCGTCGCGGTGATAGGAATGGAATGGGCAGCGCGGTGCATTGACCGGGATTTGCGAGTGATTAACTCCAAGACGATACCGCGCAGCATCACCATAAGAGAACAGGCGGCCCTGAAGCATTTTGTCGGGAGAGAAACTGACGCCGGGCACAATTGTGGACGGCGCAAATGAAGCCTGCTCAACTTCAGCGTAGTAGTTCTCAGGATTTCGGTTCAGTTCAAGCACGCCAACTTCGATCAGCGGATAGTCGGACTTGGGCCAGACTTTGGTTAGATCAAACGGATTAATGTGATAATTACCAGCCTCTTTTTCTGGCATAATCTGGACTGACAGTGTCCATTTCGGAAATTCGCCATTCTCGATGCTGTCATATAGATCTCGCTGGTGACTTTCGCGATCATTTGCAACGATTTGAGCGGCTTCTTCATCTGTCAGGTTTTTGATACCTTGTTGGGTTTCAAAGTGAAACTTAACCCAATAACGCTCGTTGTCCGCGTTGATGAAACTATAGGTATGGCTGCCAAATCCATGCATATGGCGATAAGTCGCCGGAATGCCGCGGTCTGACATGACGATTGTGACCTGATGCAGAGCTTCAGGCAGGTTCGTCCAGAAATCCCAGTTGTTATCGGCACTGCGCATGTTGGTGCGCGGGTCACGTTTCACTGCATGGTTCAGATCTGGAAATTTTAGCGGATCGCGGAGAAAGAAGACTGGTGTGTTGTTGCCCACCAGATCCCAATTGCCTTCCTCAGTGTAGAACTTTATGGCGAAGCCGCGAATGTCCCGTTCTGCATCAGCAGCGCCACGTTCTCCTGCCACTGTCGAGAAACGCATGAACAAGTCAGATTTTTTGCCAACTTCAGAGAATATCTTAGCGCGAGTGAACTTGGTGATGTCATTGGTTGTAGTGAACGTTCCATAAGCGCCAGAACCTTTGGCATGCATTCTGCGCTCAGGAATAACCTCACGATCAAAGTGGGCCATTTTTTCGAGGAACCAAACATCCTGCAGCAGAGCTGGACCGCGGGGGCCTGCAGTTTGAATGTTCTGATTGTCGGGGACGGGGGAACCAAAAGCAGTGGTCAACTTGGGCTGATTAGTCATATTCTCTCCGCATATTATTATGCCTGAAGGATGATTTCAGAGCGGAGAAAATCAAAATCAAATAAACTTATTGAGTCATAACTTGTCTTGATGATGTTGTAACATCGGCTGAAAAGATACGGTAGATCAGGAGTTTACCTTTGGGAATTTAGCTAGTTGTTGTGGCGTGTATGTGAGGACAACTTTGGATTGAAGGTAAAATTGCGAGGCAAACCGGATCACAGCAGACTTTCCTCGGCTTCTGAATGATCGGGGTAATCTGTGAAGGGTAAAGGCGTGTCTGCTCCGGGTGAAAAGATGGGGAGGTTAGCCCCCATCACGAAACCGCTTGGCAGCATAGACGGCTTTTAAAAAGAGACTTATGGCAAAGCCTGGATGCACATAAGTTTGGTTTCCACGCTCAGCCTAAACCCGTGCCGCCTTGATCCACCAGTTTCCTTTAGCTTCCTGCAAGTGGGAGGCTATGGCTTGGGCGGCTTCTAAGGTTTCAACAAGGGCAAAGCAGGTGGCGCCGGAGCCGGACATGCGGGCGAGGAGGGTATCTGGCTGGGAGGCCAGCAGGTCGAGGACCTCAGAGATTTCTGGCGCTTGTGAGATAGCAGGTTTTTGCAGGTCGTTGCGGCAGGATTTGAGCCAGTTGGCGAGGGCTTTCATGCTCTCGAACTCTTCTGGCATTTCCGGCAGCGGGGCGTTACTTTTCTTTTCCAGCGTGTGGAAAATGGCTGGAGTGGAGACCTCAATCAATGGATTGACCAGAACGATCGCTCCGGATGGGAGATCTGTCAGCGGTTCGATGATCTCCCCAATGCCACGAATGCGGGCAGGCTTTTCTTCCAGACACATAGGCACATCAGCGCCGAGACTTAGGGCAAGTTTGGCAAGGTCTGTTGGAGACGGAGACACGCCCCAGCTTCTAGTGAGCGCGCGCAGAGTTGCGGCTGCATCCGCGGACCCGCCGCCGATGCCTGCTGCAACGGGGAGCGATTTCTCGAGCTCTATCTGAACTCCTGATGCAGAGGGCAGGTGTTCTGCAAGCATGTTTGCGGCTTTGATGACCAGATTGTCAGCAGGATCGTCCTGTATCTTCGCAGAGAACTCTCCAGTGATCTGGAGTGAAAGGTCGGGGGCTGGTTCAACCGAGATCTGGTCACCGATTTCAGGGAACACCACAAGGCTGTCGAGCATGTGGTAGCCATCTTCCCGTTGACCGGTGATGTGGAGGGCAAGGTTCACCTTGGCACGGGCTAATTCCTCAACCCGTGCTGCCTTTGTATCTTCCAAAGTCATCATAATATGATCGTGTTATGAGCTATTTGTTGTCTGCAGAGCTTGCGACGACCGGAACGGCGTCTTCCATGCCATTTTCGATCTTATCGAGAATGCGCTTCAGGTCTTCTGGTTCCGGCTCAAGGTCGCGGGCGTGGTTCCACTTGTAGCGGGCTTCTAGTTTGCGACCAACTTGCCAGTATGCATCGCCCAAGTGATCGTTGATGATTGGATCATGCGGACGCAGAGCGACAGCGCGTTCCAGCTTTTCAGCGGCTTCTTCATAACGACCCAGGCGATAGTAAACCCAGCCGAGGCTGTCGACGATGTATCCATCAGTTGGACGCAGGCGAACAGCGCGCTCAATCATCTTCTGCGCTTCATCCAGCTTCAGACCGCGATCTACCAGGGAGTAGCCGAGGTAGTTGAGGATCATTGGCTGTTCAGGCTTGAGGGTCAAAGCTTCGCGGAAGTCTTCTTCAGCAGCGTCCCATTTGTCCTGACGCTCGCGGGTGATGCCGCGGAAATACAGGATCGTCCAGTGATTTGCCTGAATTTCGCTGAGGGTATCCAAGCCCTGATTGTAGGAGGTTTCTGCTTCCTCAAAGAGAGAATGGCCGCGCAGCACGTTGCCCAAAGAGGTGATGGCCTCTATGTCAGTCGGATCGGATTCCACCAGCTTTTCAAGATGGGCGCGGGCTTCTTCCAGATTATCCAGAATGTTGTAATGAAGCGCAATCTGGATTTCAGCTTCGCGTTTCATTGGGGAGCCGTCTGATACCGCTGACAGGTACTCAATGGCGCGCTCGTTGTCGCCAAGCTGCTCAAACAATGAGGCCAGACCAATCAGGGCTGAATCATTCTTCGGATTGAGGTAGGCGGCGAGTTGCAGGTAATTTGCGGAGAGCTCTTCGCCTTCTTTGCTGACTGCGATGCCGAGACCGTGCAAGGCTTCCGCCAGTCCTTCAGCTGGTGATTTAGCGACGGATTCAATAACCTCGCCGCTCTCAATCTTCTCTCTCAGAGTGACAAGAAGCGGATGTTCTGGAATGAGTTGCTCATATTCGGCAACGATGTCCAGCGCTTCTTGCTGTCTGCCGGAGGCGGCGAGCATACGGGTGTAGGAAATGGCGTTGCGCAGGGCACCGCGGTCAATCTCGTAGGCTGCCTTATAAAACTCGGCGGCCTGATGCGGGTTGTTGTTGTATTCAGCCAGCAGGCCCGCGTTGAAATTGATGAAGAGGTCAAACCACTTGGCACCGGTGGTGCTTGTCAGATCTGCGATGGCTTCATCTGTCTTACCCTGACCTGCTTTGACCCAGGCTGAAACAAGAGCAAAGCTCAGACGGGACAGCGGGTTGACGTTTTGCGTGACGGCATCTGGCAGTTCGGTGGTGAAGTCACCTTCATGAATGCGCTGCGCGGCAACGGCCAGCTGTGCAAGGAAGTGCTCGTTGTCTTCTTCCAGAATGCGGTTTGCCAGAGGGAGCGCTTTTTCGACATTGCCGTTTGCCAGTGATGTGACAAATGCGCGGTCGAGAATATAAAAATTATCCGGGTCACCTTGCAGAGCTGAGGTGAAATAGTTGGACGCGGCGGCCAGATCCTGAGCGAGAAGGGCGCTTCTGCCTGACAGGTAACTTCCTGACAGGGAGCTTGCAGCCGGCAAGGACTGGGAATTTGCCTTCGCGCTTTGAGCGGGAACAAGTGGTGAGCTCACCATAACAAGCGCCAGCGCTGAGGCCATTAAGGCCCTTTTTGAGAATCTGTTTTTATTAACAGAATGATAGGTCATACGGCCATTGTTCTGAGCAGAAGCAGAATTGGAGCGGAACAGCGCAAAATAGCTTGTCAGGGTCATATATGTCTCTCATTGAGAGCCGATTGCGACTCAATATTACATCAATCTGTTAGTAGCGAAGAATGGCGTTTTTATAGCAGCCGGATAACTCACCGCATGTTGTTAAGTGTATCCGAACATTCTTTCAATTGAACCTACATTTTTTCAAGTATCTGCGGATAAGTAAGTATATTGATATTTCTCAAGAATTCAGAAGTATTTACGCAATAACACTAAGGTCGAGGTCTGAGTCTCTTGCTATAATGACCCTGTTCATTGCAGATAGTGGGCAGTGGTGCAATTCCAAGTGAGATTGGTTGTCGTCTCACTCAATAAAGGGGGGTGTTATGACCAAGTGGGTCTACATCTTTGGAGAAAACAAAACCGAGGGCGATGCTTCTATGAAGGAGCTGCTGGGCGGTAAGGGTGCAAACCTTGCCGAGATGAGCAGACTAGGATTGCCTGTCCCTCCCGGCTTTACCATTACAACGCAAGTTTGCACGCACTATTATGATGAAGGTCAGCAGTATCCTTCCGAGCTCAAAGAGCAGGTTCATGCTGCTATTGCAGCTGTTGAAGAGCTGACAGAGCGTAAGTTCAACAGCACGACCAAACCGCTGCTGTTGTCTGTGCGTTCCGGTGCCCGTGTTTCCATGCCGGGTATGATGGATACGGTTCTGAATCTGGGTCTCAATGACCGGACTGTTGAAGCGCTGGCCAAAGATGCAAACGATGACCGGTTTGCTTATGACAGCTATCGTCGTTTCATCCAGATGTACTCTGATGTGGTGTTGGACGTAGACCACGATCACTTCGAAGAAATTCTGGAGGATTTTAAGGACGAGCACGACTACTCCCTTGATACTGACCTGACCGGTGACGACTGGAAACAGATCGTCGCGGCTTATAAGGACAAGGTTGAAGAAGAGCTTGGTCGTCCTTTCCCTGAGGATCCTGAAGAGCAGCTTTGGGGTGCCGTTGGTGCCGTGTTCAAGAGCTGGATGATCCCACGGGCCAAGACTTACCGCGCCCTGCATGAAATCCCAGAGGACTGGGGCACTGCAGTGAACGTGCAGGCGATGGTGTTTGGTAACACAGGCGAAAACTCTGCGACTGGTGTTGCCTTTACCCGTAACCCGTCCACTGGTGAAAACGCGCTTTATGGTGAGTTCCTCATCAACGCGCAGGGTGAAGATGTTGTTGCGGGTATTCGTACGCCGCAGGACATCACCGAGAAAGCCCGCATTGAGGCGCATTCTGAAAAACCATCTCTTGAAGCGACCATGCCTGAGGTGTTTGCGGAGTTCCAGGCTGTTTGTGACAGGTTGGAGACCCATTACCGCGATATGCAGGATCTGGAGTTTACCGTTGAGCACGGCAAGCTTTGGATGCTTCAGACCCGTAACGGCAAGCGGACGCTGAAAGCTGCGTTGAAGATTGCGGTTGATATGGCTGAGAGCGGCCTGATCACCAAAGAAGAAGCCGTTGCGAGTATTGCGCCGTCTTCTCTGGACCAGCTGCTGCACCCGACCATTGACCCTGCCAGCGAACGGGATGAGCTGACTGTTGGTCTGCCAGCTTCACCGGGTGCTGCCTGCGGTGCGATCGTGTTCAACTCTGACGATGCTGAAACAGAAAAGGCCAATGGCCGCTCTGTTATTCTGGTTCGTACAGAGACCAGCCCTGAAGACATTCACGGCATGCATGCTGCGGAAGGCATTTTGACAACACGTGGCGGAATGACCAGTCACGCGGCTGTTGTTGCGCGCGGTATGGGTAAGCCTTGTGTTGCTGGCGCTGGAACCATTCGTGTTGATGCCCGTAATGAGACCATGACGGTTGACGGTCGCAGCTTTGGCAAGGGTGATACAATCACCATTGATGGCGGCAATGGCCAGGTGCTTGCTGGCAAGGTCCAAATGCAGGAACCTGAGCTTTCCGGTGACTTCAAAAAGCTGATGGAATGGGCTGATAACATTCGCCGCATGAACATTCGCACCAATGCAGAAACACCTGCTGATGTGAAGGTTGCGCTTTCTTTTGGAGCTGAAGGTATTGGCCTGTGCCGTACCGAGCACATGTTCTTTGAAGGCGAACGTATCCTTGCGGTGCGTGAAATGATCTTGTCTGACACGGTGAAAGAACGCAAAGCTGCGCTTGCGAAGCTGCTTCCGATCCAGCGTCAGGACTTTATCGATATTTTTGAGCTGATGGTTGATCGTCCGGTCACCATTCGTTTGCTTGATCCGCCACTGCATGAATTCCTTCCTAAGACGGAAGAGGACATTGCTGAAGTTGCCAAGCAGATGGACATTGATCCGGAAGAGCTGCGTGAGCGTGCGGAAGAGCTGGAAGAGTTTAATCCGATGCTCGGCAATCGTGGTTGCCGTTTGCTGATTTCCTATCCGGAAATTGCAGAGATGCAGGCGCGGGCTATCTTTGAAGCCGCTCTTGACGTTTCCAAGCGTCATGGTCGCAAGGTGGCACCTGAAATTATGGTGCCGCTGGTTGGCTTGAAGAGCGAGCTGGATATTGTTCGCGAGAGCATTGACGGTACAGCTGCAGTTGTGGCCAAGGAGCTGGGCGAAAAGCCTGAGTACTCTGTTGGCACCATGATTGAGTTGCCACGGGCCGCGCTGCTTTCTGAAGAGATTGCCGCGTCTGCCGAGTTCTTCTCTTTTGGCACCAACGATCTGACGCAAACCACCTTTGGTATCTCTCGTGATGATGCCGCGTCCTTCCTGGGCAAGTACCAGGAACGGAAGGTGATGGAGAAAGATCCGTTCGTCTCATTGGATGTGGACGGCGTTGGCCAGTTGGTGAAGCTTGCAGCCACGAATGGCCGTAAGACGAAAGCTGATATCAAACTTGGTATTTGCGGGGAACATGGGGGTGATCCAGCCTCTATCGCCTTCTGCGAAACTGTTGGTTTGAATTACGTGTCCTGTTCTCCATTCCGTGTTCCTGTTGCGCGTCTTGCTGCTGCTCAGGCAGTGCTGGCACAGCGGAACAAGGGGTGAGTGGCTTTGTGAAAAAGGGGAGGAGCTGGCCTCGGTCGGCTCCTGCCAATCTGGAAGACCTGAGAGCTGGCGGCAAGCCAGCTCTTGCACGTTTGCTCAGCGCTATTGAGAGTTATGAGGGGCATCCTCAGTTGATCTCTTTGCTGGATGAGGCGTTGCAAAACCCAATCGCGCATGTGATCGCGCTGACCGGACCTCCCGGCGTTGGGAAATCCACCCTGACAAATGCAATGATTTCGGAATACCGCAGCGTGGATAAAAGCGTTGGTGTGATTGCGGTTGATCCCTCTTCTCAGGTGACTGGTGGATCGTTGCTGGGTGACCGGACACGACTTTCAACAGATCCGGAAGATCAGAAGATTTTTGTGCGTTCCATGGCGGCGCGAGACCGGCTTGGCGGGCTCTCCGAGCATGCAATTGCTGCGGTGATCCTGATGCGGGCTGTGATGGACCGTGTGATCGTGGAGAGTGTTGGTATTGGCCAATCTGAGGCAGATGTGGCTCTTGTGGCTGATACCTGCGTGCTTTGTATTCAGCCGGGATCTGGTGACAGTCTTCAATTCATGAAGGCGGGCATCATGGAGTTGCCGGACATTATCTGCGTGACCAAGGCTGATATGGGGGACGTTGCCAGCCGTGCCCGTGCGGATGTGGAAGGGGCTATGAGCTTGAGTGCGAAGCGAGGGGACTGGAAGGTTCCTGTGTTGATGCTGAGTGCAATGGACAACAGAGGCCTTAGTGAGCTGATTGAGGCCAGCGACAGACATCACTCTGTGCTGCACGATAATGGTGGTCTTGCGGTTCAACGCCGTGATCAGGTGAAGGCCTGGCTTGTTGACCAGCTTAAGATGCAGTTTGGGCAACAGGGTGTTGCTGTGCTGAAAAATTCCGGTGTGCGCTGGGAGGAAGCGGCCAAGCGGCCTTTTGCTTTCAAGCAGGAAACCAGCGAGACATTTGCTGCGTTCTGGAAGAGTTTTTCTGAAAACTAGTTTGAGATGATAGCCGATCGCGAAGGGCGCAGATTATTCTGCTGCGCCCACTCTGATTTTGCGTGGCTTCTGTTCCACTTCTTCATCCCTGTCATCACGCCATAGACGGAACTTGCCAAGTGGGATTGGGCGGGAGAACAGATAACCCTGCATCATTGGGCAATCCATGGTGAGCAGCAGTTCTTTTTGCTCTTCTTCTTCCACGCCTTCAACACACACATCCATGCCAAGACGAAGCCCCAGCGTGATTGAGCTTGCCAGAATTTCTCTGGCTTTGGCATCAGTCACCGCACCATTGATGAAGGAACGATCGATCTTGATTTTGTCGAACAGATCGCGGCGCAGGTAGCTGAGAGATGAGAAGCCAGTTCCAAAATCATCCAGCGCAATTTTTACGCCGAGATTACGAAGGCGCTCGATGACTTCAACCACTGTTTCTGAGTAGTTGATGAGAACGTCTTCAGTAACTTCCAGTTCCAGGCGGTTAGGTTCCAGCTGGTATTTTTCCAGCAATGTGTTGACCAGCTCAGGGAATTCCGGATGACGTAACTGGGTTGGAGAGACGTTCACGCACATGGTGACATCATTCAGGGTGGAGCCATCCTTGATCGCGTTCTCCAGTACCCATTCACCGATGCGATTGATGAGCATGGATTCTTCAGCTACCGGCAAAAATGCAGCTGGTGGCAAAAGACCTTTTTTCGGATGGTTCCAGCGAATGAGGGCCTCGGCTGCCAGAATGTTCTTGCCGGTGTTGTCCATGATCGGCTGGTAGTAGTTCTGGAATTCGTTGGCATTGAGCGCGCGTTTGATATCCTCTTCGATTTCGCGGGAGATCTGAAGGGTGTCCTCCATCTCCTTTTCAAAGAGCACATAACGGCCACGGCCAAGTTTCTTTGCCTGATAGAGCGCAATGTCTGCTCTGCGCAAAAGTTCAGTCAGGTCATGACCATGCGACGGGGAGAGTGAAACGCCCATGCTGGCCGTGGTCAGGATTTTGTGTTTCTCAACCTTAAAGGCATCAGAGAGCATTTTCTCGATGTACATACAGGTTTCGATGATCTCGTCCATGTTGGTGCGGTGCGCCAGTACGATGAGGAACTCATCTCCACTGACACGCGCGACCCGGTCTTCCATGTTGATCGACACTTTCAGGCGCTCGGCGACGAGTTTGATGACTTCATCGCCGATGGAGTGGCCCAAACTGTCGTTGATCTGTTTGAAATGGTCCAGATCCAGAAATACAATGCCAGTAATACGCTGTTTTTGTCGGTCGCGTCGCAGCACGTCTGCTGCAAAAATCTCGAACCATGTTCTGTTGGGCAGTCCACACAAGGCGTCATGGAGTGCTGCATGGGTCGCATCTGCTTCATTTTGCAAGATGCGGTCTGTCATCTTGATGTAGCGGAGCAGAATGAGAATCGTCATCAGCAAGATAGCGATGATGGTTCCCAGAAAATACGGTGATGAGTTGGTGTAGATCGCGCCAGAGGCTGCGGTGGTTTTCCAGCTCAGGTTGGCGATGATCTCGCCGTTGCGGCGGAGCAAAGGCAGGGATACACGCTGGAAATCGGCTTTTGGCTTGTTCGTGGTGATGAACATTTCCGACAAGCCCGTTGATTCCTCAAAGGATCTGATGGACCGGATGTCCAGTGATCGTACCCAAAGCAGATAACCAGCAACTGTCGGCATACCTTTTGGCGGTGCTGTTGACGGAGTGATTGCTGCAACTGTGGCGAGGCCGATTGCGCCATCAACCAGAACAACATCGCGCAAGCTCAATGCCAGAGGGGCGTGGCTGCGCAGTGGTTCAGGTACACGGAACTGCGTTTGCTTCGTGTTAGCCCGTGTTTCCAGCTCAGACAGTGTGGCATCAAGCTGGCCGCGGAGCTGATCTTCAAAGACTTCACTGTGCCATGGCAGATCGCGACGGTAGGTGTATAGCGGCTTCATATCCTTGTTGAGGATGACGAAGATATCCCGATCACCACGAGTGCTTGGGGTTGGTGTCAGATCCTCATCCAGCAAGATGTTGGTTTCTTCTGAAAGGACTGAAGCGTATGCCTTGTTTGAGATGGCGATGCGCTCTGCTTCATTTGCGAGCCCGTTACGGAACACTTTGAGGTTGCTCTGTACGAGGCGAACTTCTTTATCGACCTCGAAGTCGAGCGCACGCTGGGTTGACCAGTAGAACGCCAGATACCCAACAGCCAAAGCTGCAGCTACAACACACAGGATCAACAGAGCCATCATGCGGGCTCCGATTTTTTTGCCTCGTGTAATCGTATTGCCGAAAGTACTGCCCAACACTGCTGAAGTCATGGGAGTTTTCGAACTCGGTTGTCCCGCCATCGGCAATTTACTCATGCTGCCTTTAAAACTCTTGATTGTATGCGAAAACGCACTTGCCCATGCTTATGTTCGGAGATTTTGCTTGAGTGAGCCTGTACAACCGACGTGTTTTATCGATCACTTGGGAAATTTATGTGAATGGAGTTCTGCTGCTGGGGATAGCTTAGATGAGTTGAAGGCCTCTGAAACTGACGTGACCTGAGCCGGCTATGATGATGTGATCGTGCAGCACTATCCCTAGTGGTTCCAGTGTGTTTGAGATTTTCGTCGTCATTTCAATGTCTTGTCGGGATGGTGTTGGGTCGCCTGAAGGGTGGTTGTGGACCAGAATGACCGCGCAGGCTGATAACTCCAATGCTCGTTTTGTAACTTCGCGCGGATAAACGGGCGTGTGGTCAACTGTTCCGGTTTGCTGGACTTCATCTGCGATGAGGCGGTTCTTTTTGTCCAGAAACAGGATGCGGAATTCTTCTTTGTCGTTGTGCGCCATAGCTGCGCGAACGTATTCCAGAACTTTGCTCCAGGAGGAGAGGGGGTCGCGCTCTACAACCTGTGCTTTAGCGTAGAGAATGGATGCGGCCTGCATTTCTTTGATAAAACTTGCTGTGCGTGGCCCACAACCGGGAACCTCTTCCAGCCGTTGTTTTGGAGCTGCAAGAACTTGCGCGAAGGAGCCGAACTGAGCCAGCAGCGCTTTTGCCAGTGGTTTGGTGTCGCCCTGTTTGATGGAGGAGAAGAGGAGCATCTCCAGCAACTCGTAGGATTGGAGGCCGTCCAGGCCTGTTTCCTCAAACCGTTCGCGCAAGCGTGCACGATGACCGTGATAGTGTTTGGCGGCTGGCTTAGGGGATTTACTCTGTTTAGCAGAGGGCGGAACCGGGAGAGTTGCCGGTTCGTCCAGAGGGATATGGCTCTGGAGTGCAGGCACGGTGGGTGCCTGCTCCTGAGGAGAGGGAGTTACCTCATGAAACCCGAAACTGGTTTGTTTCATTCCCCCTCCTTACTTGGTGCGGCTAAGCAGCGGCTCCGGCTTCCGGTTCCATTGGGTTGAACAGGCCTGCTGGTGATGTTGTGAAGATATCGCACCCTGTTGAGGTGATGCCGATGGAATGCTCAAACTGAGCAGACAGGGATTTGTCTTTGGTTTCAGCCGTCCAGCCGTCCTTCAGCACTTTCACATCTGGTCGTCCCAGATTTACCATTGGTTCAATTGTGAAAATCATGCCCGGCTTGAGCTCGATGCCAGAACCTTTCTGGCCGTAGTGCAAAATGTTCGGCATGTCGTGGAACAGTTTGCCTACGCCGTGACCGCAGAAATCGCGGACAACGGAACAGCGCTCTGATTCTACGTATTCCTGGATCGCATGGCCAATATCACCTGTGGTGTTGCCCGGCTTAGCAGCTTCCAAAGCACGCATCAGAGATTCGTGGGTGACTTCAATCAGGCGCTTGGCTGCTGGCTTGAGTTTGCCAACGGGATACATGCGGGAGCTGTCGCCGTGCCAGCCATCAACGATGTAGGTGACGTCGATGTTGACGATGTCGCCTTCTTTCAGCTTCTTCTTCGAGTCAGGGATGCCGTGGCAGATGACGCGGTTGATGGAGGTACAGCAGGATTTGCTGAAGCCACGATAATTCAGTGTTGCCGGAACGCCGCCGCGCTCCTTGCCAAACTTGAAAACGAAGTCATCAATTTCCTGCGTTGTGACGCCTGGTTGCACCAGCGGCACAAGTGCGTCGAGGCACTGTGCAGTCATCTGGCTTGCTTTGCGCATACCTTCAAAATCTTCCTGGCTGTAGATCTTGATCTGGCCGGTATTTTTCAGGGGCGCGTTGGCAGCGTCTACGTAGTCAATCATTTTCCCGTTTTTTCCTTGTTCCGTTTCGCGCAGGGACGAACGCAGATTACATCATGAGGAACTGTAAAATGCCGTTATGCTTGCTCGCAAGCCCTGCTTCTCCGTAGAAGCTTCTCCTATTTTTTTAGGGGCATTCTAGGGAGTAATCTGGTGTTTCCCCACTTATATCGGGTATTTTTGAAAGGTGTAGCGAAAAAAGAAGGTCAGATCCTTAACTGCGCACGCATTTTATGAAGCCCGTTATATTCCGTGGTTCCTGTTGGGATTCTATCGATTTTTTGAGGGGCTTAATCCGGGATAAGCCATAGGAACTTCTTGGATAACGGAAAAGAGGCACTTGCACGAAAGTGGTTTGCTCGTGTACTCAAGTGCCTGCAAGCGGTCGTGGTGGAATTGGTATACACAGCAGACTTAAAATCTGCCGCCCCTGGGCTTGCGGGTTCGAGTCCCGCCGTCCGCACCAAATTACTCTCCCAAAAAATTATATTGTAAACTTGCAATAGTGAGACTGTTGCACAGTTTTTTCGCCAAGAATGCGTGATGGTTTTTCAGTGCGGTTCGAAGCAATTTGCTTGTGTTGTCCTCAAAAGAAGATTCGGCAATGCAATGAGTTATATATTTTCACCTGTTCTCTGCATGTTGTTGTTTTACCGAATATGCTGATTTTAAGAAAAATGTAATTTCCGCATTGTCGTAAGAGAACTAATGGAGCGGAAAATGCGGAAAGTTCTTGCTGGTGTATTCCTAGCAATGTTTGCAGTATCTTTAGGAGTTGGGGTAGCTGCGGCGCATAGCGGTGGGACGAATAGTGATGGATGCCATAATGATCGCAAACGTGGGACCTATCACTGCCACTAGGCTTGATGAGTAATCAATGAGGGTAGTTGGAGCATTGCTCTAGCTACCTGCTTTCAGGGTGTAGGTTAAACATCAAATCTGTAACGTTTTCCTTCTGCCGAGACTGCTGGTGGTATGCGGTTTTCTTCGAAGAGGTCGTAGCCCTGTTTGAGGTTGCGCCAGAAGTTCAGCCAGCTTGAGTTGGCGTGCTTGCTGAGGTTTTCCTCTGTCATCTCAAAGGGGAAGATATGAACTGGGACTGCGCCTTGTCCGTTCTGAAGGGCAGCTTCCACGAGCAGATAGATTTCCTCGATATGCTGGTTGGTCATGGCGTAGCAGCCGATGGAGAGGCAGTTACCGTGGACCATCAAGTAAGAGCCTGTGCGGTCCAGTGACTGATCAAAGGCGTTCGGGAAACCGAGATTGAAGGAGAGGTGATATCTGCTGTTCGGGTTCAATTGTCTAGCTGACACATTGTAAAAGCCCTCAGGAGACTGACCGTCGCCTTCATTCAGCTTTGGCCCCAGATCACCAGAGTATTTGCAAATCTCCCATGACTTGTAGGGCTGATAGGTTTTGCCAGACCGGATCCATGCTTCCAGCCGGCTTTCTTCTTTAAAGACACGCAAGAAAACGGGGTTTCCCAAGGTCATTCCTTTGAAGGTCAGGTCCGCGCGCAGGGCTGGCAGGCGCTCATCTTTAACTTTTGTGAGGTTTGCGGAGCCGGGCAGATCATAGGGCAAGAGTAAGTAAGTGGCGAAGACTGCCAGCATTACGAAAAAGGCTGTGCCGACTGCCCAAAGGAGTGGACGTGAAATGATTTTTGCCATGGAAGGTCCGATTGCAAATCACTGGAAACTGAGAGTGGCAGATAAGAGAGGCAATGTGGCCAAGTCATGGTTCGCACTGGAAACTCTGTGAAAAGGTCACTCTGATATTCCTGTGGCGTAAGTACGCAGCGCATTTGTTTTGCTTTTCTTTGAGAAAACAGATGCTAGTGTCCGGGCCCATCCTGATCTGATTGCTCTATTGTGCTATAGAGCGTTTCTATCAAGCGTTGTGTGAAGGGTGATCTTCCTTGGATATTCGGCAGTTACAATACCTCGTTACTCTGGCTCAAGAGCGGCATTTTACGCGTGCCGCTGCGGCTTGTAATGTGACGCAGCCAACGTTGTCAGGCCGAATTCGTCAGTTGGAGATTGAGCTGGGCGTTCCCATTATTGAGCGCGGCAAGAAGTTTCATGGACTGACGGCAGAAGGTGAGCGCATTCTCGTTTGGGCGAAGAAGGTGCTTGCGGACTGCAACAGTTTGCGAAACGAGGTTGCGGGTAAAAGTGCTGAGGTGTTCGGCAAGGTCAATATTGGCGTTATTCCGTCTGCCGATGTTGCGACAGCCTCCCTTGTTCTGGATTTGAAGAAGAGCCATCCGCATGCACATGCGACGATCCAACTGATGAGCCATGATGAAATCCATAAGGCTCTTGAGGATTATCAGATCGATGCGGGCATTACATACACTCAATTCAGCGATGCAAAGAAACACAGCAGTTTCACGCTGTATGAGGAAGACTATCGTCTATTCATGCCAGCAGGGCATCGCCTGCAAGGGGTCGACGCAGTGGAATGGGAGACAGCTGTGAATGCCGGGGCGATGGTGGCGCTTTCGCCGAACCTGCAAAATCGGTTGATGGTAGACAGCACGCTACGGTTTTTAGGTGTTGAGTTGGACCCTGAGATAGAGGCTGAAACGATCCCATCGCTTGGCGGGTTTATCCGTGCGGGGTATTGCGCGATCTTGCCGGAGTTTTCTGCTTTGTCGCTTGGGGCAGGGATTGTTTCCGTACCCCTGATTAAGCCAGTTGTTTCGCACAGCATTGGTATGGTGATGACAAAGCGTGAGTTGGAGCCTGCGATTATCACATCCCTGGCAGATTGCGCCGCTCAGTATAAGAAGCCGCTGATACCAGAGCAGGCTGATTAGCAAAGTAGCATTGCTTTAGAGCCCGTTGTGTTCATTTACATTCACACGACAAGAATTCGCTCTAGAGCTGCTCATAAAAAAAGCCCGCGATGATCGCGGGCTTAGTTGTTTGGGTTTGCGTTTTATTCAGCTGGCATTGGTGCAGATGTTTGTTTGCCAGATGCCTCCGGTTTTGTTGTTACTGCTTCCCCTTCGCCCAGTGCGTCCTCAGCCATGTGATACTTGGGGTGGACTGGCTTCATGAGAAGGTTGGAGACGAGTGCCGCGACGAGCAAACCAGCCATCACATACATTGTGGTGTTGTAGAGGCTCGGAGTTGGATCAACTGTACCTTCCGGAGCCACTTCCATCAGTCTTGAGACAGAGATGGACTTTGCTGCGATGAGCTCGGCCAGTTTCTCTTTGCCTTCACCGAAAGTCTGGAGGAATACGGCTGGATCAACCTTTTCTGCAAGCTCATGGATTTTGGTGTTTACAGACCGTTCGCGCAGGAATGTGATGAGGAACGGACCAGCTACACCTGCTGCAGACCATGCGGTGAGCAGGCGACCATGGATACCGCCGACGAACTTTGTGCCGAAGATATCTGCCAGATAGGCGGGGATTGTAGCGAAGCCACCGCCATACATGGTGAAGATGGTCATGGTGGCTGCGTAGAACATCACCAGCCACATCACGGAGGGGCTAGCACCTGCTTCAGCTGCGATGAGCGGAATGGAGAGGTATAGGAAAGAGCCCAGCACGAAGAAGACGGTGTAGGTGTTCTTGCGGCCAATATAGTCAGAAAGAGTAGACCAACCGAGGCGACCCATAGCGTTGAAGACGGAGATCATCAAAACGTAGGTTGCGGTGAAGGCTCCGTCTACGATGGTTGGCATGCCGTTGCCGAAGATCTCATAGATCATGGTTTTGGAAACGGAGATCACGCCAATCCCAGCTGTCACGTTAAAGCAGAGCACGATCCAAAGCTGGTAAAACTGTGGTGTCCGCAGTGCTGTATCAATATGCACATGGTTGCGAGTGATAAGACCTTGTTTTGCAGGGTCTTCCTGTGGTGGCTCCCAACCTTCCGGTTTCCAGCCTGGTGCAGGAATGCGGTAGGCGAAGGAAGCGAGGATCATCACGAAGAAGTAGACAATACCCAATGTGAGGAAGGTAGATGCTGCGCCAGTGTTGCCTGTGCCAGCGAGATATACGCCTGCTTGGGCACCGTCAAAGGCTGCTTCTGCTTGTGATGCACTGACGACAATGGCTTCCAGCTTCTGGCCTGCAACCTGCACGTAGCGTACACCGTTTTCTACGGTTGTTTGTACGTCTGCGAGAGGGCCGAGATAGTCAGGTGCTTTGGCATAGAGGCCCAGAAGCCAGCTTTTCAGCGGAACTGCGATGATTGCGCCGCCGCCAAAGCCCATGATGGCCATGCCGGTTGCCAGACCGCGGCGGTCAGGATACCAGCGGATCAGGGTGGAGACGGGTGAAACATACCCAAGGCCCAAGCCACAGCCGCCGATGACGCCATACCCCAGATACAGTAGCCAGAGCTGGTGGGTCATGATGCCAATTGAGCCGATGATATAACCACCACCCCAGCAGAAGGCGGCTGTAGTGCCAACGCAGCGTGGGCCAACTTTCTCAAGCCATTTGCCTGCAACAGCGGCAGACAGGCCAAGAAATAGAATTGCGACTGAGAAGATCCAGACCACAGAGCTGAGAGACCAATCTTCAGCTGCTGGTGCTATGCCGCCGATTTCTCTGACAAGTGCTGGATTGTAGATACTCCATGCATAGGCAGAACCGATGCACAGGTGAATTGCAATGGAAGCCGGTGGAACGAGCCAACGATTGAAGCCCGGCTTGGCTACGATCGCGTCTTTCAGCATAAAGCTTGGTATTTTAAACATCAGCAAACCCCTAGAGCAATCAAAGCAGTTTGCATTGTCTCGCCCGGCAAACCGCCTTGATCTTTTGTTGCGACTACATCCTGTTTTCCGAAAATCGAGCCCCATTTCGGGAATGCGCCTAGGAGGCAGGCGAGAGGGAGGAAGCCTGCATCCATACGTTGAGTCTGCATCTAACACATGGTTAGTTGAAATCGCCAGAGTCTATCACGTTATAGATGTAATCTATTACAGTGTGAGTTTGTGGAGGATAGAGCAAAGCCGAAAGCAGAAAGTGGTGCGGTGAAAAATTTTGCACGCTCTGATTTATTTTGAAATATCAGAGGAGTAGGGCTGCTTGGTGCCTATGAATATGCCAGATGAAGGTGAGGTTGTCATCCGTACTGTGCGTTACTGACGCCAGGTTTTACGCAGGTGCGTATTGTCGCAGTGCCTAAGGAAACGAAAAAAGCGCACCGCTGGGCGATGCGCTTTTAAGATTTGGTTTGGTTCAGCTTACAGGAGAGCTGGAATACCTGGGAGCATGCCAACTGCAGCCATTGCCAGAGTACAGATGATCACTGCACCTGCTGGGATGATGATGCGGTCTGCAAAGCTCAGACGTTCTGCGCGTTCCTTGTCGCCAATGAGACCATTGTTGTCGAGGAACATGGTGATTGCCCATGCCAGAACTGGGTTGGTTACGATTGCTGCGAAGATACAGATACCAGCGGAGTTGGTGTCGTTGCTGGATTTCACCATCTGCAGGCCTGCTTCCAGAAGTGGAAGGAACACACCAACCAGAAGAGCACAGGACATCACTGGCTGCCATACTGCTACGTCCATTGGGTAGCCGATGGTTGCGATAACGATGCATAGTGCGCCGAGCAGGATTGCGCCTGCAGGGATAGGACGCTTCGCGATTGCTGCCGGGATCATGTAGGTGCCCCAGGAGGAGGTGATGTTACCACCGCCGAAGAATGTGCCGGTGAACTGACGCAGGGAGCAGCAGGTCATGGTGTCATCAACGTCCATCAGAACTTTATCTGTGTTCTTAGGGTAGTTGAGTTCCTGGAAGATCCGGTGACCGAGGAAGTCCGGTGACCACATTGCGACTGCCAGAATTGCCCAAGGCAGAGATGCAACGAAGTGGTTGAAGCTAGGGATGCCAAGCTGCCAGCCGGTCTCGGTAGATCCCCACCAGTACCATGGGTTCATGTTTGGCAGGCCAGGAGCTGTGGTGAACTGAAGGTCAACACCTGCGCCGAGTGCGAGCGCCAGAACAACCGCGATGACGGAGCAAGCTGGAATTGCGAGCCAACGCTTACCGACCTTTGCGAGGAAGGCGTAGAGCACGATGTTGACGGCAAAGATCGCCAGAGCGACGTAAGAGAGGCTGTAAGCAAGGTCATGCTTCGCCTGCAGGCCGCCAGCCCAGCTGAAGAGGGATGTGATTTGCCCCTTTGCCCCCATGAAGCCAAGGAACACGAGCAAACCGCCAGCAACACCCTGACTGGTTAGGTTCACCAAACGAGAGCCGCCTTTAAAGTAACTGAGGAGGAGGCCGAAGGCACAGACGAGTGCTGCCAGTGCCAGAGGGTGCGCGCCTGCAAGAGCGATGGAGCCAATGAGTGGGATCATTGGACCGTGGTTGCCTGCAAGGTTTGCACGTGGGTTGAGGAAACCAGAGCCGATGATGCAGAAGAGCAGGGCCGGGATGAGCATCTCAACGCGGACTACCTCAATGATCCACTCAGCACCAAGATTGACGTGTGGCCATTTTGCTGTGAGGCCGGTTGCCCATGCTGTCATAACCGCAGAGTACATCACGGAGATGCCGATTGTGCCTGCAATTGCGGGAACAAAATCTTCCATTTCAAAACGGAAGTCGCGGCCCGGCAGGTTGAGACCCCAACGGCGTGGTTTCATGATCTGGAGTTCGTGGTCCAGATAATCAGACCGTTGTTCGAACTCGCTCGCAGGCTTGTGTGCCTCGCTATAGGATTCTTCGTGTTTGTCTGTCTGCTGAAGCATAACAGCCATTCTCCATAAAACTGACGGAGGAAAGGAGAGTGTGGCTTCACGGTGCTTGCTTTGTGAGCGAAGCTGATGAAGGCATCTCACGTCATGGCCTTGATTTCTGGTTTGCTGGGAGGAGTTGGAACCGTCAGGATTTTCGGGTTTTGAGTTGCAGCTTAATGGGAGGTGTTAAAGTGCAACTGCGTCAGCGGCTTCAAACTCGCTGTACCTTTCCTTCCGGGTTCCAGGGTCTTTTCAAGAGACCGTGCAAACCACAAATTCAGACCATGAATACCCTTCCCCTGTTCTTCAGTTCCGAAAGGCCCCTACCTGAAATGACGTAGGGAAGCTTACGGTGTTCAGCGAGAACTTGCAGAAGGATGCAGCTTAAATAAAATCGTATGAGTCTATCGCGTCATTGATGAAATCTATAAGACGAAAAACTGCGACAATATGAGCTATCTAATTGATTTTGTTGAATTGCCTTGTTTTTAGGTGCTGTGAAATTTCAGGCTGCAATATCTTATTTAAAACAACAGTATAGTGAAATTAATTCACTTTGAGCGGGTGTTAAGGCTAATGAAAAACGTGATCTGAAGATTACATCCTGTCGCGGTAGAATGACTTATAGGTAGTATTGTCGCAGCGCTGTGGGAACTTGTAATACAAGTGTTTTTCCGAGTTTAAATTGGACTTTGCTGACACCAAGTTGGCTCCACGCCCGGTAAAATTGTACCTCGATGGCTATGCACTTTGCCGGGGTGAGAGCATTCCGGATAAGAAAAAACTTGGCTGCCCCCTACTTTTGGCGTAGATAGGCGATCCATCCTGTCGGACTTATCTACGGGCTCGTTATGAGCCTTCAAATTTTCACTTCCCAGTAACCTCAAAAATCATCGAACCGATTTGTTGTGTCTGTTTGCTGAGAAGTTTAACCGAGTTTCTGTAGGATTTGAGATTAAAGCGTGTTGGTGCGCTCGCCCGAGGCGAAGCCCATCTTGAAATGAGAGATATTATGGCACTGGTGGGTCCCGTATTACGGGTGCTTGGATATTTTCTGGTTGGGCTGGCTATTTTGATGCTGGCACCTGCATTGCTGGACATTTACTTCAGCAATCCAGACTGGATTGCATTTGCACTCTCTTCTCTGTTTGTTGGCTTACTTGGCCTGCTGCTTGCTGTTTCTACGGCCAATTACAAACTTGAGCATCTCACCATTCGACAGGCGTTTTTGCTGACCACAGCATCGTGGATTGTGATGCCAGTCTGCGGCGCTCTGCCCTTTCTCAGCCTTGGGATCGGCTTTGAGAACGCTTTTTTTGAGAGCGTCTCGGGGTTTACGACAACTGGATCCACGGTCCTGATTGGTCTGGATGGTATGCCTCCTGGTTTGTTGTTCTGGCGTTCCTTGACCCAGTGGATCGGCGGTGTTGGCATCATCGTTATGGCGATCTTGCTCATGCCTTTGCTGCGTATTGGCGGGATGCAGCTGTTTCGGACAGAAAGTTCTGACCGCGGAGAGAAGATTGTTGCCCGTGCGACTGATCTGACGCGCCTGATTGGTGGCGTCTACATCATGCTGACGCTGACCTGCACAATCCTTTATGTGTTTTCTGGCATGACGTTGTTTGATGCGGTGAACCATGCAATGACGACGTTATCCTCTGGCGGTTTTTCTACTCACGATGCGTCCTTTGCATATTTTGAGAGCACTGCTGCGGAATGGGTGGCTGTGGTCTTTATGCTGGCCTCAGGACTGCCGTTTGTTGTGTTAATCAAATCCTTGACCAAGAATCCGAAAGCACTTCTGCAGGATCCTCAGGCACGAGTCTTTATTTTTGTTATCATTGTCCTCTCCAGTTTGACTGCTCTGTATCTTGGCATTGAAAATAAGTTCACGTTTGGCCGTGCCGTGGTTGAAGCGCTGTTTGTGGTGATTTCAATCATCACCACAACGGGCTATGGACTTGGTGATTACACGGCGTGGGGCCCGCCGATGATGGGCTTCTTCCTGATGCTGACGTTTATTGGTGGCTGTACAGGTTCGACCAGTGGTGGCATCAAGATTTTCCGGTTTATCGTGTTCTTTGGCACTGTTCGTGCGTACATGAATAAGATGATCCGGCCTGATCAGGTGGTTCCTGTCCGGTATGGCGATACAAAGATCACGCCTGAACTGGCGTTCTCGGTTCTTGCGTTTTTAGTGGTCTATATGGCCACTGTGGGGTTGATTACCGTCATTCTTGGTGGACTGGGACTGGATCTGGTGACGGCTATGAGTGCAGCTACGACTGCGGTTTCTAATGTCGGTCCGGGACTTGGTGATGTGGTTGGCCCCGTTGGAAACTTTGCTGACATCCCCAACAGTGCGAAAATTGTACTTTCTGCGGCAATGTTGCTGGGGAGATTGGAACTCTTTACGGTGCTGGTGCTGTTTAATCCTCAATTCTGGCGTTGACGCTACGTCCCTGAAAGACTAGGGATTCCGTGCATTGAGCATGTTTGGGCTATCCGGTTTCATTCTTGTTGTGTGAATAGGTAGTTGCCCGATTAATTCAATTGCCAGATATCACTAAGTGGCCTAAAACCAATGCTTCATAAATGTTTGAGAGCATACCGTTCCAATCTCGTCCGTTAAGGGACAACATGTGACTAGCGGGCGGGTTAAATTGGATTTTATATCGGCGGATTGATGTTGGTTTCCATACGACCGGTTTTAAGTGTGCTTGGGTACCTTTATGTCGGCCTCGCTGCTGCCATGCTTGTCCCTGCATTTGTGGATGTTGTGTCGCGTAATGCTGACTGGCAAGCCTTTATTATTTCATCGTTAATTACCGGTCTGGTTGGCATGTTGCTAATCGTGGCCATGGGTGGTGCGCTGCGTGATGGGCTGGACACACGCCAGACCTTTATCCTGACAACTCTATGCTGGGTCTCGTTGCCTGCATTTGGGGCTCTGCCGTTTTTGTGGCTGGGTATTGCGTATGTTGATGCTGCGTTTGAGGCCGTGTCGGGATTCACCACCACCGGCTCTACTGTGCTGACGGGTCTTGATTCACTTCCGCCGGGGCTGCTTGTTTGGCGTTCGCTGATGCAATGGATGGGCGGTGTTGGGATCGTCGTTATGGCGATCGTGCTTTTGCCGTTCCTGCGCATTGGTGGAATGCAGCTGTTTCAGACAGAAAGCTCCGACCAGAGCGAGAAGATTGTTAGCCGTTCCATCGAGTTGATCCGCCTGATCAGTTTGACGTACCTGTTTCTGACCAGCCTTTGCATCGTGCTTTACTGGTTCTCTGGCATGACGATGTTTGATGCGTTCAACCATGGTCTCACGACAATTGCGACAGGTGGTTATTCCACGCATGATAATTCCTTCGGGTATTTTACCAATCCGGTGACGGGCTGGATTGCGGTCGTCTTCATGATTGTGGGAGCGCTGCCATTTGTGCTTATCATTCAGGCGTTGCGCGGGCAGCCGTTGTTGCTTTGGCGTGATCCGCAGGTACGGGCATTTTTGTGGCTGGTTGGTCTGATCTCTCTTGCTCTGACGATTTATCTCGGTACTTCTGGCAATGCTGATAGTTTTGGCAGTGCGATCCTGCAGTCTGCGTTTAACGTGATTTCTGTGGTGACGGGCACTGGCTACGCCATGGGGGATTACACCTCCTGGGGCGCTCCGGTGATTGGACTTGCGTTTCTGCTCAAGTTTGTTGGTGGCTGTACAGGCTCGACAACGGGCGGCATCAAGGTCTTCCGGTTTCTTGTGTTCTTCGGAACCGTGATTGCGCATATGCGGCGGATGGTGCGGCCTAACCGCGTGATCTCTGTGAGCTATGGTAACACGCACCTGACACCAGAACTGACGTTCTCCGTTCTTGCGTTCCTTGTGGTCTACATCGGTACTGTTGGCATTCTGACGCTGATCCTTTCTCTGTTCCATCTGGATCTGGTGACTGCTGTGTCTGCGGCTGCGACATCCGTTGGTAACGTTGGCCCGGGCCTTGGCACCATGATCGGGCCATCTGGCAACTTTGCGGCGCTGCCTGATCCGGTGAAATGGATCTTGTGCGCCGCGATGTTGCTGGGGCGTCTGGAACTGTTCACGGTTCTTATTCTTCTGGATCCTGATTTCTGGTCCAAATAATCTTCAGTCTTCATTTTGGCGCGTATTCTTGTCCGAAAACCGGAGCCACTTTTCGGGAATACGCTGAATAATTTGGAAGGTCGCTATGCGATTTGATGTGCCGCTGGTCACTGGCCGGCTGATTAAGCGTTACAAACGGTTTCTGGCTGATGTGGCCCTCGATGATGGCGGTGCTGAAATCACAGCGCACTGCGCCAACTCGGGCTCCATGATGGGTTTGAAAGATCCGGGCATTAAGGTCTGGCTGACGCCTAATGATGATCCAAAGCGCAAGTTGAAATACTCCTGGGAAATGCTCGAGATTGACGGTGCGATGGTGGGCATCAATACCAGCCGTCCGAATGGCCTGGTCGAAGAGGCGATTGAAGCAGGGCGTATTCCTGAGCTTGTCGGTTATGAGAAGCTGCGCCGTGAAGTGAAGTACGGCAAGAACTCTCGTATCGATATTCTGCTGGAAGGTGAGGGCGACAAGCGCACCTATGTTGAGGTGAAGAACGTTACGCTGGCCCGCGAAAATGGTGTCGCAGAGTTTCCTGATGCTGTTACCGTGCGTGGGGCAAAGCATCTGGATGAGCTTGCTGATATGGTCCGGGAAGGCCATCGTTCTGCTATGGTGTTTCTGATCCAGCGTGATGATTGCGATGCGCTTGTTCTGGCACGTGATATTGACCCGAAATATGGTGAGGCTTTTGATGCAGCTGTAAAGGCAGGTGTTGAAGTCTACGCGATTGGGTGCCGGCTGGATACTGATGAGATCATAGCTGATCGGGTCATCGAGGTGCGGTGTTGAGGGAGTAGCTCATAGAGTTCGATTACTTCTGGTGAGAATATGTCATTTTATCCAAGAAGCTTCGCAGCTTTGGTATCAATTTTCGTATGGGTCATTATCTTTTGCGTTTGGATGAGTGGTCTCCAAGATAGCTGGCTTTGGGCGTATGGTTTTATATTTATTCTAGCCTCGATACCATTCCTTTCATTTTGGGGCAGTAGCGGGACGGTTGGTTGGTGGCGAGCCTTTAGAGGCTCGATCGGATCTTTTGTTTTAGCTGTGTTGTTGTTTTGGGCGCTCACCATAGTAAATGATCCTGCAATTAGGCAGGAGGGCCTATCTTTGCACTTTGCAAGTCATGTCAGGTCTCTTGTCGGCATGTTCGTGTTCAGTGTTTTCGGTGTTCTTGTTTTTTCTCCAGCTTTTATGTTTGTGTTCTGGGTCACTCAGAAGGTTTCAATATTTGTCGGTAATCGATGGCCTTCATGGGCAGCAAGCTTCAAAGCAATCAAAAGCTTTCCTTGGATCTAAGCAATCGCTCGAGATTAGTGCGTGCAAGCACTGAAAGCACCGCATGGCACCCCATGCAGCGTTGAACTGAAGTTCCCGGAAGTCGGGATGAGCAAGGCGGCAGGCAACGCCTGCGCTACTTGTTAGAAATGAGTCTTTGGCATTGGCTACGCACCTTGCCCGGGCATTTTGATATGGACAACATCGCCTCTTATCCTGAAAGACACGATAGCCAGTTTCCTGGAAAGACAACGGCTTTGCTTTGGCAAGTTTCCCGGCCTAAACAGGTCCTCTGTCCCTGACATTTATTGCTCTGGCCAGTAAATGTCACTGCGTGATGCCCCTCAAGCTTGGGCCCTTCCTCTCAGACCATGCAGTCACGTCTGAAAATCGGTTCCACCGGACCTTTGAAAGATGCGTTACCTCTCTCAAAAGCCCCACCCAGCCCACGACACGCTGACGGACGGTCCGCCAGCTGCCCGTCACGTGGGCATGAAGTTAGTATGGAGGCACATTTGAGCAAGGGGGATAAGTTTGTCTAAGATAGCCGCTAGTTCGATGTTATTCATCGCTTCGTCTCGTGCTGCCAAAATGCATTCGTGAAGGTTGGATCATTACCGGCTTATGAACGGAAAAAGCCCCGGCGGTGAGGCCGAGGCTTTTGAAACTCTTATGCAGAATTCCGGTGGGCTGATTAGCCTGCGGTATCTTTAGAGATTGGCGGCTGGAACTGCATGCCCAGATCCCATGGGAAGTACACCCAGGTATCCTGAGAAACTTCAGTCACAATGGTATCAGCCAGATCGCGACCCATTGGCTTGGCGTAGACGGTTGCAAAGTGTGCTTTTGGCAGCATTTCGCGAACAACTTTTGCAGTCTTACCGGTGTCGACCAGATCGTCGATGATGAGAATGCCTTCACCGCCTTCAGAGCCGACCACTTTCGGGTCGATTGGCTTGATGACCTTCAACTCGCCCTGATCGTCATAGTCGTGGTAAGATGCAATGCAAACTGTTTCGATGGTGCGAACACCCAATTCGCGCGCAATAATGCCAGCTGGAACAAGACCACCACGTGTGATGGCTACAATCGCTGTAAATTCGCCTTTGTCGGCGAGGCGCCAAGAGAGGGCACGGCAATCGCGGTGGAATTGGTCCCAAGAGACCGGGAATGCTTTGGATTGCTGCTGATTATCCATGTGTCTTCTTTCAAAGAAATTTTGTCTTTGCAGCTTCTACGGCTGCTCGGACGGCTTCACTGGCCTGTTCCAGTACATCATTTGACCTAGATCGCACAACAACCTGTGTGGAAAATACTCCATCTTTTGACTGCGGATAGGAGCCAATTGAGGTTTCGGGGAAGTTTTTCTGGATTTCCCCTAGGTCTGCGGCAATGCGACTCTCAGGAAGAGTGGCCTCAATAGTCACTGACAGCATCTTTTGACTGGTTTCCAGTGTTGGTGCGATGGCATCGACCATGGATTGCATGATGGCCGGTACACCTGCCATGACGTGCACGTTTTCCATTCTGAAGCCGGGTGCGATGGACACCTTGTTTTCAATCAGGTCGGCGCCATCAGGCAGGCGGGCCATGCGCTTGCGGGCAGGGGTAAAGTTCTCAGCGCCGTAGTGATCTTCCAGAAGCTTGTAAGCGCGTGGGTCCAGATCAATTGAGACACCGAAAGCTTTCGCGATGGCATCTGCTGTGATGTCATCATGTGTCGGGCCGATTCCGCCGGATGTGAACACGTAGGTGTATTCTGCGCGTAGAGCGTTGACGGCTTCGACGATCTTTTCTTCTACGTCAGGCACGACACGCACTTCAGACAGGTCGATGCCGATATCCGTGAGATAGCTTGCCAGAAAGCCGATGTTTTTATCTTTGGTGCGGCCAGACAGGATTTCATCGCCAATAACGACATATCCCGCTGTGATGATCTTATTGGTCATGGCTTTCTGTATTCCTGAAATATGGGTGGCTTTAACGGCCAGAGCGTGTCGCGTTCATCTGCATTCACGCGCCAAGCTATAGCTGCTTATTCTTATGCGCATTCTTACCCGAAAACCGGACCCACTTTTCGGGAACATGTATCAGTTTTTAGTCGGTATGGTCTTCCGGCGTCCATTCATAGATCCAGTTAAACCGATCAAGAAGCTGACTTGGGGTGTTGGACCGCATGACGAGATCTCGTGCAATACGAAGAGGGAAGCCCATATGGTAGACCCAGTCATTCCACTTAACGAGCTTGCTCATTTTCTCAATGCGTGGACGGCGAGCAGTCTCATAGGCTTGCAGGGCCTGCGGTGTTGCGCCGTGTTTATCGACCATTTTGGACAGGACTGCTGCATCTTCGATTGCCATTGCAGCGCCTTGAGCTGAAAACGGTAGGATCGCGTGAGCGGCGTCACCAATAAGTGTCACAGGGCCCTGGGTCCATGCAGGGCGGGTGTCGACCTCGCACAATGACCAACGGGTCCATGTTTCCGGCAGGTAGACCAGACGCAAGGCCTCTGGAGCCCAGTTGCGAAAGTGCTTGCGGACATGATCACTGCCAACCGGATGGGACCAGCTGTCTTCTTCCCAGTCTTCCTTCGTGATGGCGACGATGTTGAGCAGCTTGCCATTCTTTACTGGATACTGGACCAGATGAGCGTCGCGAGCGAGCCACAGGCCTGAGGTGCTCAGGAGAGGTTCCAGATTGAAGGGTGGTTCTGCTGTTGCTCTGTAGGCTACGAAACCGGTGTGTTTGGCAGGTGCGCCACCCAATGTGGTCTGGCGAATGCTCGAACGGACACCGTCGGCGCCGATGAGCAAGTCAAACTGATCCGGTATACCTGCAAGAGCTTCTGAGAAAGCCGCTCCCTTGAGCGTGATAGTGTCACCGTTGATTTCGGCGGATGCTACCTTGGTATCCAGCCGCAGAGTGACTTCCGGTGTGTTCTGGACAGCTTCCAATAACAGCTGTTGCAGATCTGCTCGGTGGATCACATAATATGGCGCGCCATAGCGGTCTTCAGCAATGCGGCCAAGCGGAACGGTGGCAAGTTGAGAGCCATCCTGACCGGAGCGTATATTGACGCTGGCCGGAGAGACGGCTCTGGACATGAGTGCAGGGCCTAAGCCAAGAGCCTGCAAGCATCTCATTGCATTGGGAGATAGCTGAATTCCAGCGCCGACTTCGGAAAGCTCTGGGGCAGCGTCGAACAGGAAAACACTGTGGCCCTTACGGGCAAGGTATAACGCAGCTGTAAGTCCGGCGATCCCGGCTCCTGCGATAGCAATATTTTTTGGTATCATTACGCAGCTTGCCTGCCGTGCTTTGCCTGAGGTTATCGGGATCAGGCAAAGCAATGTGATTACGGTTTATTCGTTTTATCGATCAGATGATGAGGTTGTTAGGCCACATCAGGTGCCCAGGCGCAGTCAGCTGGATTAGATTCTGCGGAAGCGAGTGCAGCATCGTAGTGGTAAAGCGTTGAGCAGTATGGGCAGATTATGTTGTCATCAGCACCCATGTCGAGGAATACGTGTGGGTGGTCCTGTGGGGGGCGTGCGCCAATGCACATAAATTCTTTGGCGCCGATTTTAATGGCGTCAACGCCATTGGTGTTGTGAAAGTGGGGTACGACTTTACCGGCCATTTTTTCGCCAAGCTCCATGGAACAAAAATTTGCCGCCGACATTAAATTGGTTCTGGTTAAAAAGACAGTTTTTCTCGCTGATTGATTGCCTCGAGATCGATGCGGTCCACAACTGTACTGCGTTTTTTCACCTAGGACCGAGGTTTTACCGCGGAACTGGTGTTGTCTCAGCCTCTGTGAATAGTTGATGGACTAGTCCAAATTGATAGTTCTTTGGCCTTTTCTTTCTCCACCCTTACATTTACCCTCCCATGACCCCATAGTTTTCCTTTACGTAAACGTTAGGTAATATGCCAATATTCAATAATAATGATCACCCTATCGCTTATCTTGATGAAGGGGAGGGCGATCCGATCCTGCTGATCCACGGATTCGCATCCAACAAGTTCGTCAACTGGGTGTATCCCGGCTGGGTTGATTTGTTGGTGAAGGATGGCCGCCGTGTGATTGCGATTGATAATCGTGGTCATGGTGAAAGCTACAAGTACTACAATGCAGAGGATTATGGCGCTCCGGTTATGGCTGAAGATGCGCTGAAACTGCTGGATCATCTCTATATCGATAAAGCGGATTTGCTTGGCTATTCCATGGGCACCCGCATTTCTGCGTTTTGTGCGCTGCAAGCACCGGACCGGGTGCGCTCGCTGTCCCTTGGCGGGATGGGGTATGGTTTGATTTCTGGTGTTGGTAATCCAGAGCCAATCATTGAAGGGTTGTTGGCTGACAAGATCTCTGATGTGAAAGACCGGACGGGTCGTGCCTTCAGAGCCTTTGCCGAGCAGACCAAATCAGACCGGCGGGCGCTTGCTGCGTGTATGCAGTCAGCCCGGAAGCCTATTTCTGAAGATATGGTCTCTAAGGTTACGGCGCCGACACTTGTTGCTGTTGGTACAAATGATGACGTGGCCGGTGATCCAAAGGCGCTTGCTGATCTTATGCCGAATGCCAGTTATCTGGAGATTACCAACCGGGACCATATGACCGCTGTTGGCGACAAGATTTTCAAAAAAGGCACATTAGAGTTTTTGGAGCAATTTTCATGAATAGAGGCACCCACGAATTTATCGGAGCCGATGGCAACCGCATTGTTGCAGACCGGTTTGGCTCAAAAGGTCAGCCGGTGATGATGATGCATGGTGGCGGGCAGACGAGACATTCGTGGGGCAAGACTGCTGAGATGATTGCCAATGCAGGTATGCAGGCGTTCTGTCTTGATATGCGTGGGCACGGGGACAGTGCGTGGGTTGAAGGGGAGAAGTACTTCTTTTCTGACTTCGGTGCAGATGTTGCTGCAGCTGCCACGCAAATCTATGAGGAAACCGGTTTCAAGCCAATTGCGATCGGTGCCTCATTAGGTGGTCTTGCGTCTATTCTGGCTGAGGGTGCTTTGCGCCCAGGTGTGCTGGCTGGCGTTATTCTGGTTGACGTGACCCCGCGCCTAGATGAAGGCGGAGTGAGTAAGATCCTGTCGTTTATGGCTGAAAAGGTCGAGGACGGGTTTGGCAGCGTTGAAGAAGCGGCGGATATGATTGCCTCTTATCTTCCGCATCGAAAGCGCCCTAAGACATTAGATGGCCTTTCGAAAAACCTGCGTTTACGGGAAGATGGGCGCTATCGCTGGCACTGGGACCCTCGCTTTATCACGCATCACGCTGATCGTGCTGATATGAAAGACAAGGTGCAGAGTGAGCTGTTGGCGGCAGCGGCTAATCTCAAAGTGCCGAGTATGCTTGTTCGTGGAGCGGCATCAGAACTTGTGAAGCAGAGCCATGTAGATGAATTTCTCGCATTGGTTCCCCATGCACAATTCACAGATGTGAAAGAAGCTGGTCATATGGTGGCAGGCGATGTGAATGATATTTTCACTGCTGCGATCATGCCATTTTTAAAAGAGTACCAAGCGGCAGCTTAAAATTAGAACCAGTTTCTGGTTTTTGAAGGAAATGTAGGTTCACTTTCTAATTGCCTATGCAGGTTTGGTACGCGCTTTCTCTAATGGCAATACTGCGTGATGTACTATAGGCGGATAATTCATAGTGAGTGGGTGGGGCTTGGATCGAGACAGTCTGCACCTATGTAAGGTTGAATAGGTCCTATCCATAAAGGAACGCTCTTTCATGGTGCAATTTTCTTCAAGTAGCCCCAAGGAGTTCGCATCGCATGATCCTGTTTGGGATCGCGTGAAAGCCGAAGCCCAGGCGATGGCCAGCTCTGAGCCAGCACTTGCGTCTTTTGTTTACGAGACGGTGCTGAACCACTCTTCTCTAGAGGAAGCGATTGTGCATCGTGTGGCTGACCGGTTAGGCCATGTGGTTGTCTCTTCTTCTCTTATCCGCCAGACTTATCTGGATGTTCTGGATCAGGCTCCTGATATTGTTCAGGCCTTCCGTGTTGATCTGGGTGCTGTTTTTGATCGTGATCCTGCCTGTGACCGATTCCTGGAGCCTCTGCTTTATTTCAAAGGGTTCCATGCGCTGCAGACACACCGGTTAGCGAACTGGTTGTGGAAGCAGGGGCGAGAGGATTTCGCGCTTTACCTGCAAAGCCGTTGCTCTGAAGTGTTCCAGATGGATATTCATCCTCAGGTTCCTATCGGGCGGGGCGTTTTCTTTGACCATGGTACCGGCATTGTGGTTGGCGGCACTGCTGTTATTGAAGACGATGTCTCTATTTTGCAAGGTGTGACACTTGGTGGTACGGGCAAGGTCTCTGGCGACCGTCATCCGAAGATCCGTCAGGGCGTGCTGATTGGTGCGGGTGCCAAAGTTCTAGGCAATCTGGAAATTGGCCATTGCTCACGTGTTGCAGCAGGATCTGTGGTTCTTAAAGACGTTGATCCGTGCACGACTGTGGCGGGTGTTCCTGCCAAGGTTGTGGGTGAAGCTGGTTGCGACCAGCCGGCTCGTGCCATGGATCAAATGATCGGTCAAGGTCAAGGACTTTCCTCGCAAAACAAACAAGGATAAGCTAGTTTCCTAGGGTTGGCAGGACGATAAACTTGTATAGTTTGTGCCCCAAGTTTGAAGTGAAATTGGTAAGGAGACGGCTGTGAAGCCTGATGAAATTCGTAAGGTGCAAACCTACATGCGCAATACTTTCAAGTCGCCAGAACTTGAAGTGCGTGCGCGTCCTCGTAAAGATGATTCCGCGGAAGTTTATATCAATAATGAGTTTCTTGGCGTTATCTTCCGCGACGAGGAAGATGGCGAACTGAGCTGGAACTTCCAGATGGCTATCCTTGATATTGACGTGGAAGGCCTCTAAGGCTTCATGCAAAATCTGATTGATTTGAAGGGCTCCGTTTTGGGGCCCTTTTTGCATCAAAATGAGACTCTTGAAGGCTGTGGGCGTCCTGAATTGAAACGGGATGGAGTTTGTTCGCCTGCCTGAATTTCCTATGCGGATTTCATATGTAAATATTAACAGGAGGTTAACTCGAGGATAGCACGCGGCATAGGAATTGCTTTCAACTGCACAGTAACGCGTTTGAGCTGGATTGAGCCAGCTGAGAATGGGGGAAGTGCATGCTGGGCGATTTGTTGTTGGCCGCGTTTATAGCGGCTTCTGGTTTTGTGACTGCGGGAATTCTGGGTAGCTTCTATCACTTGGTGACTGGGGAGCCACCGCGATTTTTTGCTGAGATGAAAGGGCCTCTGTCCTGGCTTATTGTCGTTGGGTTATGGCTTGTTGCTGGTCCTTTTATATTTATGCGCAATGCGATCCAGGGTTATTACCGAGAGTCATTTAGCCCCAAGATGCTGGCCGCCGCGGGAGGGCTCACCGCTATGTGGAGCATTCTTTCCGGTACGTTTGTTTTGAGTTTTCTCTTGGCACTTTGAACAAGCCATATGCTAGATTGCGCGGGATTTGATTTGTGCAATCTAGGAGAACCTTGTGCCTTTTTATAAGCTTGGAGACAGAAGCCCTAATGTTCCTGAAAATGGAAACTACTGGGTCGCGCCATGTGCGAGTCTGATTGGGCATGTGCAGTTGGATGAGGAAGCGAATATTTGGTTTGGCGCTGTTTTGCGCGGTGACAATGAGCTTATCCATATTGGTGCGCGGTCCAACATTCAGGACGGATCGGTTCTTCATACAGATTTGGGGTATCCGCTGGTTGTTGGCGCAAACTGTACGGTTGGTCACAAGGCGATTTTGCATGGATGCACTGTGGGGGAAGGCTCGCTTATTGGAATGGGCGCGACAATCCTGAACGGCGCAAAGATTGGTAAGGGCTGTATCATCGGCGCAAATGCACTGGTTCCTGAAGGCAAGGTTATTCCAGATGGTTCTCTGGTTGTGGGAATGCCGGGGAAGGTAGTTCGTGAGTTGGATGATGAAGCACAGGCGATGCTTATCCGCTCAGCAGATGGCTACGTGATGAATGCACAGCGCTTTAAAGAGCAGCTGGTTGAACTCTGAAGCCATCACGATTTTTGAAAACAAAACAAGCCGCGGCATTTTCCGCGGCTTTGTTGTTTGCCAAGACCTTAGCAGCTTTATTCTGGAATACTTGCAACGGTGGTGACGCGTTTATCCGAAATAGCGGACCAAGCAGAAGCATGGCGAGCGGACTGGCGTTTCACGTAGCGGTATGGGGTTGAATACCAAGGCAAGATTGAAGAGATCTGATTGTCGAGAATAAGATCTCCCTGATCAGTGCGCACGCTTAAGACAGCGTGTCCGCCGTTACTCAGGTCTTTCACGACCGTTATGAGCAGGGAGCTTGGCGGCCAGCCCAAGGCAATGAGTTGCCGCTGTTTTTCCAGAACGTACTCTTCGCAATCACCAGCACCTTGCGGGTATGTCCAGTATTCAGGCACTCCGAACAGTTGCTCGTCTGTTAGTGGGCGAACTTGTGTGTTGATTGAGGCGTTTACATCCAGCAATTCCTGCCAGCGCTCTTTGGTCAAGCGGACAACCAACGGCGTATTGGTACCATAGCGGCACTGTTGTGGGTAGTTTTGACAGAATTCAATATGGCCAACGGGAGCAGTGGCTTGTCCGATAATTGGCATAAAGCGTCCTGGAACTTGCTCAGCATGAGCGTAAGACAGGCTGATTAGCCCACCCAATGCGACCCCCAAAACACTTTTCGCGAACAGCTTACACTCAAACACAAGTAGCGCCCTCCAATCATGGCAGGCTCTACTTTCCTTCGCGCATTTTTATTTGGTTATAATCTTTAAAGTCAGTATTTAATCAAAATTGAGCAGTATTTAAATCAAGATTGAATATCAGTTAAATCAATATTTCTGAAAATAAGAGTCAATATTAATTCAAATTGTAATTATACTAAGACTCCGCAGGAAACTGGAGTTTCTGATGAGACCTAACGAGAGTTTTATGGTTTAGTTACAGTTAATTAGAGAGTTGGCATGTGAAGCTGTGTCAGTTGCATGTAATTCTCACTGCAAATATTTTTTTATAAATTTATCGAAAAGCTGAGGCTTAACCGTTGATAAGACAGGAATCGGTCTGGCTGGCTTAGCGCTTTTCAGCGTTGGAGATATGGTGCTCCAGCAGTTCCTTATTCTGGACGGTGGCGAATTCGACTGCGACGCCTTCTTCAAAGTGGCGAACGATCCGCGCACGCATCTTACCAAGCGTGATTGGTGTTCCAAGTGCCGGACGTACATCCGTCTTGAGTGCGGCGCCAGAGAGGGAGACATCCACAATGCGGCAGGCGTATTCTCTGCCGTCTGGCAAAATGATCTTCGTAATCGGATTCTTTGGAGTGAAGCGGTCAAATCTGCGATCTTCTGGCAGATTAAGCTCGTCTTTGTTGGCCAGCCAAGTCAGGACGGAAGCCAGCTTGTCGCGCTTGCGTGCGCTGGCATTGAGCGTCATTGCAAAGCCGCCATCGATCTCGCGGACGATCTTTCCTTCAACACGACCAATGTGATCAAGATAAGCGACAACGCGCTCGCCAACTTCGCCCATTACCGGAGAGATAAAGGCGGCGCCACCAGGTGACATGTTGACGACCTGGCAAGGGTACTCACGTCGGTTTTCCAGCATGAAACGGCCCAGCACGTTGATTTCAACGCGAGAAAAACGGCGTCTGTCAGGTGCTTTTGCTGCTAGTGCAGCAATTCTGTTGGTCGCTGTGCGCCCTGCCATTTTCCTAGGAATCCCGACTACGCGATTATTGACTAGTAGAAACTTGGGTCACACCCTAGGAAAACAAGGTTAACAGAATGGTAACTGTGGTGCGGAGTACAGGTTTATATTTTGCCCCCATCAACAACTCTAAGGTGTCCTACCTGTCGGCTGTTTGGGATTTCGACGGCCTTTGGTACTGCTGACCGTTGCAAGTGACTTCCGCGGCTAACTCTTGGTTCCATTGAACTAACAGCGCGATGCGTTGGAGTTCCAAAATGTGGGACGCAGTCATTTTCGTCACTGAAGAGAGGTGCGTCTTCATCTGGCCAGATCAACCTCAGGCTGTTGACTTTTTGCTTGGAAATCGCCTGAACACCGAGCCAGAATGGACGCTTGAGCGGGGCCATACAGCCAAGAATACGCGTACAACCTTCCCCCTGAACGCGGATTGGCAGGAGCAGGAGCTCCAGATCTACTGACTGACCCATTTCAGTTGTGCCCGTGAAGCTGATCACAGCTGCAGCGCCATCCTGTGTTATGGCAGAAAGCATGGCTGTGACGGCTTGCTGGTCTTTCTCATCCCAGCCATCAAGGAAACTGCGGCCTTTCAGTTCACGACAGAACAGGGAACACAATCGTGTCCCTGCGAGACGGAACCTGAAATTGTTCTGCTGTGCCAGTTCCAGAATAAACGTATCGCCCAAAACACTTTTGATTGCGGAAGGTTGAATATCGCCACGTTCGGGAGCTGGTCGTTCAGCCCGAATTTCGTCCCAGTATTCGAAGAGTATCCGTGATGCACCGTGTTTCATATTCCCGCCTTCCCCAGTCCGCTTATTGGGTTTTCCCATTGGGGTCAGTGTCCTTTTTATGGACAACTTTAACTATCCGCTGGTCTATGGTGGGGAATAAGCATGGAGCGTGCCAAGTTAGAAATATCATAAAAATTTAATAAAATATTAACCTTAACAAAGGGTTTAAGTTGTGCTGTTGGGTGGCTTGTATAATCTTGGTTGCAGTTGCCTCACCTGAACCCTTGAGGCCCTAAGAATTGAGCTATTGTTGGCGGTAAACCTAGGTTTTCAGCATTTCGTGTACTGATAAAAAGTCGGGAAATCAAACGCCTAACGGGGAGAAGCTCCGATAAACCGTCAGCGCTTGGGGGAGTGCTGGCGGTTTATTGTTTTCATTTGATCCTTACATTTTGCGGCAAGCCTTGCGAAGCGTGCCAAGTTGTCTTAGTTCAAAATGGGACAATAATTTTGGATCTGTAATAAAATGAACCAATCCAATGAAGACCATCTGGCACCTCACGGCCCCAACCTTCAGAGACCAGCGCGGGAGCCGATGTTCAATCTGCCAACCGTGGTTGTTGGACTGTCTCTGATCTTTATTGGGATACATCTGGTTCGTGCCTATGTGTTGACGCCCAACGCGGATTTGCAGACGCTGCTTTTATTTGCGTTCTGGCCTGTCCGATATCTTAGTGGATTTATGGCTGAATATTCCTGGCCAGGAGAAACCGTTTCGGCGATCTGGAGTTTTCTGACCTACGGATTTTTGCATGGTAGCGTGCAGCATGTAGGTTTCAATGTGCTTTGGATGGCAGTGTTCGGGAGTGCTGTTGCACGACGTTTTGGTGCGACCCGTTTTCTGCTGCTCTCGGCTGTTTGCGCTGTTGCTGGCGCGGGGGCTCATCTTGCTACAAACTGGGGGCAGAGTATCCCGGTGATTGGTGCATCGGCGGCAGTCTCAGGGCAGATGGCAGCTTCCTTACGCTTCATCTTTGAAGCTGGTGGTCCGATGAGTTCGTTTCGGCGCTATGATAATGCAGCCTATTCTATTCCTGCCCGCCCTTTGATGGAGGCGTTGAGCGATCGTCGTGTCCTTACCTTTATTCTGGTATGGTTTGGCTTGAACTTCCTATTTGGCATGTGGTCCGCGCCAATTGCGGGTGAGGGCGTTAGTATTGCCTGGCAAGCTCACGTAGGTGGATTTATCGCTGGCTTGATCCTATTCCCATTATTGGATCCGATTAAACCGCGTTGAAGTGGAGCGTTTAATAGTTAGCTAACTACATATGTTAACAGCACCTAAGTTGGTGGCTAGGCAAGCATTGTTTTTTTGTGTCATGATGCCGTAGGGTTAGATTTGTTCTCTTCCTCTTTTTTCTCTGAGAAAGAAGGATGACATAAACAAACGAGGAGGTCGCCATGACAGTTGCTGCCATATTGAACGGCAAAGGGCGGGACGTTTTTACGGAACCGAGCACACGTAGTTTAAGCGAGATATGCGCAAGCCTTGGAGGCCGCCGCATAGGTGCGATTGTGTTGTGTGATCAGCCGGGTGTGATTGTTGGGATCGTGTCGGAGCGTGATGTGGTTAAGGCAATTTCCATGGAAGGAACTGATGCACTTGCACAACCCGTCAGTGACTACATGACTAAAGAAGTTGCCGTCTGTAACGAAACCGATTCCGTGAACGGTGTTATGGCGCGTATGACTGATGGGCGGTTCCGTCATATGCCAGTTGTGGAAGACGGAAAGCTCATCGGGCTGGTCTCGATCGGTGATATCGTAAAGTTCCGCATTGCTCAAGTTGAGCGTGAAGCAGAGGATCTGCGGAGTTACATTCAGGCCGTATGATCTGTGCCTAAACTGCTGTGCTTCTAAGGCACAGCAGTTCCATCCAGTCTATTTCTTATCAATACATTGTTGGTCAATGCACTGCATCAAGGCTGCATCTCTGCCAGTTGATGGAGTTCTGGAAGCGCACGGCATGTGGTTTCATATCCAACGCGAATTGCTTCTTCACCACGATGGAAGTCGAACAGACCCAGATGTGAGAGGCGCAGTGTCAAAATGTTGTCTGGTGGATCTCCTGCAAGTCGCGAGCGTCCAATCCTGTCCTGAATGATATTGTAGCTGTCCATCATTACACCGGAGATGCCCGGCAATCCTTTTGGCTTCCCACCGAATATTTGACGTCGCAGGACGCGCTTGATTGCGCCGCCCGGATCTTTTTGCAGCTTGCTATCGATCTCTGGGATCATGTCTTTCGGGATTGGGGGCAGTTCATGGACAACTGTAGAGCCTCGGCCGAATGTGTCGGAGTTGAGGTTGACTGCGATCACAGCTCGTGCACCCATCGCGCGGCATACTGAGACTGGGATTGGATTGACCAACGCACCGTCCACCAGCCAGCGACCACCATATGCGACCGGCTCGAACACGCCGGGGAGGGAGGTGGAACACCGCATCGCCTGCGTGAGTGGACCCTTCTTCAACCAGATTTCGTGTCCCGTTCCAAGCTCTGTTGCAACTGCTGCAAAAGGTCGATCAAGATCCTCGATCATGATCCCGCCGAAGTGGTCTTCGAACAATGCGAGGACTTTTTTGCCTGAGATGAGGCCAGAGCCACCGAAGGAAAGGTCGACCATGCTGAAGACCCGGCGGCGAGAAAGTGACACAACCCACTCTTCGAGTTGATCAAGCTTGCCGCAGAGATAACAACCACCGACAACAGCGCCAATAGACGTGCCAGCTATAAAGTCCGGCTGAATGCCTGCTTCTGAAAGGGCTTTAAGTACGCCAATATGCGCCCAACCACGAGCCGCACCACCGCCTAGAGCCAATCCGATACCTGGTGTGATCTCTGGCTCAGGTGTGGTGGGTGGTGTCTCAGACTCTTCTTCTACAGGCTGTTTGCTGTTTGGCCACAGAGGTAGATTTTGCAGCACTGCTATCTCCCCGACTGTCTTTCAACGGTTGAATAATCAAAATTACCTTGGGGTAACTATGCTATTTAAACCTATAAAAAGACTGAATCGGGGCACAGCGAAACCTACTGTTTTTTCCCGTAAACTTCTTGGGGGTCATATACCGGAGCGACTTCCGTCTTCTCCAGCCAAACGTCGCCTGTGTCGTTGCTGTCCACTTTTCGGAAGAAGCAGGAGCGGTAACCGACGTGACAGGTTGCGCCGTTGCCGTGCACTTTGACGCGCAGCCATATGGCGTCCTGATCGCAATCGGTCCGGATTTCAATGACTTCCTGCACCTGGCCGGAAGTACCGCCCTTTTTCCAGTATTCCTGTCTGGAGCGGCTCCAGTACCAAGCTTCGCCGGTTTCAATTGTACGACGCAGGCTCTCGGTGTTCATATAGCCCACCATGAGTAGCTCACCGCTTTCGAAATCCGTAACTGCAGCTGCGATCAGACCGTTATCGTCAAATTTTGGGCAGAGTTCATCACCCAGCTCAATTGCTTTTTTGTCAGCACGCGGCGCGAAGCCGTCGGCTTTAATATTCGTCGACATGAAATGCTCGAATTTTGTGATGAATGGTCCGAGCTTACGAACGGACCATTGTCATAAAGCGTACCTGTTCAGATGCGTTGTCTTCAAAAACACCAGAGAACCGGTTGGTGAGTGTTGATACACCCTGCTTTTGAATGCCACGCATAGACATGCACTGGTGTTCTGCCTCAATCATGACGGCGACGCCACGTGGAGCCAGATACTCTTCCAATGCCGTTGCGATCTGAACGGTCAGATGTTCCTGTGTCTGAAGGCGACGTGCGTAAATTTCTACAACACGTGCAATCTTGGACAGGCCGACCACAGCATGATCCGGATAATAAGCGATATGTGCTTTTCCGGTAAACGGCAGCACATGATGCTCACAGAAAGAAGTGAAAGAGATATCCTTCAGCAGCACAATATCATTGTAGCCGCCGACTTCTTCGAAGGTTCGTTCCAAGTGCTCGCGAGGATCTTCTTTGTATCCAGAGAAGAGATCTTCGTAGGCTTTTACCACGCGTTTTGGTGTGTCCAGCAGTCCTTCACGTTCGGTGTCATCTCCGATCCATTGAAGAAGTACGCGTGCAGCAGCCTCAGCTTCAGCCCGGCTAGGGCGGTTGGGGAGCTTGTTGTCTTCTGTAGCCGTGGGATCGGTCTCTGTAACCGGTCTCAAAACAGCGTCCATATTATGTCTCCAACAATACGCAGTCGATGAGTGTAATTTAAGACATACTTCTCTTAAAAAAACACTGAACCCGCCATAGGTTCCTGCGCAACAACTATTTTTGTCGGCCTGTTTTCAGTCAGGCTCTTCCCATTGTCATACGCAAATCTATAGCTTACCTAAGGAGATGCGAGTATGGCGCAGGGTATAAACTACGACAACCCGTTTAGACAGCCAATAAATTGGCACCTATGGTTTCTTCTAGGTAATGTGTGCTAGATTGCGATATTCCGCTTTTGACCTCTAGCAAGGTCTCGGCAGCACCACCTATATAAGATAGATGTCTTGGTTAGGAAAGGGTCTTCCCTTACTACTGAGTGATCCAAGGTCGCTTTAAGTTATAAAGCGAGTGTCAGAATAGTAGCCAGAGTTTTGCATGTTGGACGACATTTACAATACTAAGATCCTTGAGTTTGCAGGGAATATCCCTTTACTGGGACATCTCGATGCCCCGCAAGCTCAGGCAAAAGCACACTCGCGGCTTTGTGGTTCGACGGTGAGCGTTGAGGTTTGTGTAGCCGATGGTCTAATAACCTCATTTGCGCAGGACGTGAAAGCGTGCGCGCTTGGGCAAGCCTCAGCCTCTATTTTAGGCCAAGATGTTATTGGGGCTTCACCCTCTGAAATTCGGGAGGCTTATGCGCAGCTCCATGCGATGTTGAAGGAAAGTGGACCACCGCCGAATGGTCGTTTCACTGATCTGTCCTTCCTTGAACCGGTGCGCGATTATAAAGCGCGTCATGCGTCCACCATGCTTGCGTTTGAAGCCCTGGTGAAAGCGCTTGATGATGTTGAAGCTACCGTTGCTTAAGGCCAACTGAAATGTGTAAGCCCGAACCGCTGCCCAAAGTGAGGCCTGCCAGCCTGATGGCGTGGGTTGGGATCGGGCTTATTTGGATTTACCAACACAGTTTGTCGTTGATACTCGGGCGTGCGTGCCGTTATCAGCCTTCCTGCTCACATTATACAGCTGAAGCGATGGTGCGTTTCGGCTTTTGGCGTGGCGGTTGGATTGGGCTATCACGGATCATCCGTTGTAACCCATATGGAGCCAGCGGGTATGATCCTGTGCCTGCAAGTCTGCCCGAGCATTCCAGATGGTATCTGCCCTGGCGCTACGGGCACTGGACTGGACACCATATTGACCCCAAGACGCGCTTTGATCTGCCGGACTAGAAACCGTTCCTGTTGCTAAGGACAGGTGAACTCGTTTTTCTCTTCTTCAGTGAGGACTGGCAAAACCGCGAACTCTCCTTCAATGGAGAGGTTTTCATAGGGCTGTGAGTTGATAACAACGCCGTATGCTTTTCCGCTGGCAGCATCTAATGTCCAAACCCATCCGAGATTGGATTCCTGCGGATTATCCTTCCAGGAGATTTGAGTAATTTCCGGCGTAATCTGCTGTACGGTGTAGGTTGCAGATCCTTTGCTCTTGCCAAGTTTGGAGGTGGTGTTCCAGGCGAGTGCTTCACTGTTGCAAATGAAGGTCGTGAACTTCTCTTCAATTGCCTCTGCGTCTTCCTTTGTAATAGTCCAGGCGAAATTCAATGATTTCCCTAACCATTGCTCGGCGGCCTTTACAGCGGATGCGCCACTTCCAGTTTCTGCGAGTGTATGGATGTCGCTTTGGAGGCTTTTGCTGGTTGGGACGGGCGGGCCATCTCCCGTAACCTGTGCAACTGCGACCAGACCAGATGAATGAATGAACAAGACTGCGCTTGCGCTCAGGATTGCTAAGGGTTTCATTGGGTTATCCTGTTTTCATTCTTGCCGCTGTTTGATTGAGTTCAAAGACTACTGAAAGAACTGCGACCAAAAACTTCCTTTGTCATTCTCGCTTTGCTCATTGTCAGTAGCGGTTGGATCAGTCGTCGGTTCGGATGGTACCGGCATGTCGTGCGGATTGCTCATTTGGTATTCCGGCATACCGCTCATCATGGATGGGTCTTCTTCTGCATTATCTGGTTCTGGTTCGACAATTCCAGAGGTTCCAAGAGAGGGTTCAATAGATATCTGAGCGTGAGCAGGACGCGCTCCAGTGGTGAGCGCAAACCCTATGACGACAAGATATGTGAAAAGCCAGTGCCTGCTCATTTGAATACCTTTGGATGATCAGTGTGGTGTGCACTCCAATACAGAAACTCATAATTTCGTTTGAAGATAATGGCTTAATGTAGAGTTGCGTCCAGCAACTTGCAGTGGTTCCGGGTTCTTGGCTTAATGAAAAGCTATCTGCCGGTGTTGAAATTCATGAAATTTTTGTGCGCGAAATACGTGATTTTGCCTATGTGGGAGCTGCCTAGAGGCGTGTTGTTCACAGATTGAGGGCCAAAAACGTTTTTTCCTATGTTTTCCCAACCCAAATTTCAAAGGAGCGTTGACAAGAGGGGCTCAAATGAAGATAACCCGTCCTCACACGGCGCGGCCAACTTGGCCAATGCGACGGAGGAGTGCCCGAGTGGCTAAAGGGGGCGGACTGTAAATCCGCTGGCTATGCCTACGTTGGTTCGAATCCAACCTCCTCCACCATTTTCCTTTCATAAAATCAGTTTGTTACGGTAGAGATGCATGTCTATTGAAGGTTTTGAAGACCTCCCAAGTTATGCTTTTGGCGACAGCCCTGACCTTGCTGACAGCTTGCTTGATCTTGTTCTGAATGGAACAAAGACGGCTACCTGTGGCGATCTGCTTTCCTATGAGAAAGAAGGGGAGCCGCTTCCTCAGCCGGGTGATCAGTTCGTTATTCTTGATGGTAAGGGGCAAGCCGCTTGCGTCATTGAGATGGTTACGGTTGATGTGCGCCAGTTCGACGAGATTGATGAAATTTGGGCTGTTCTGGAAGGTGAAGGCGATCTTAGCCTTGAATTTTGGCAGGACGCGCATCGTGAATATTTTGAGCGGAACGGTGTCTTTGCTCAAGATATGAAGTTGGTTTGTGAGTATTTCCAGCTGGTAAAGATCTTCGAACGCGATCAAGCTAAGCCGAATTAAGTCTCTTCCAGTTTTTGTGAAATGCTCTCTGAGCCGGATGATCGCTTGTCCGGTGATGTGCTGTGGCTTTGAATAGCCTGCCAGATATCCTCTTTAACATTCTGCCATTGCCGGAGCTCAGCCCTCAAAGGTAGTTCTGCGCGTAAGGCGTCCTTGGTTTTTAATGTTGATTGGATCAGGGCGGCCAGTTCCTCAGCGTTGTGCGGGTCGAAATATCGGCAATGATCACCGCCAACTTCTGGAATAGAAGTCGCCTTTGAGGCAAGCACAGGTGTCCCCATCCAAAGAGCTTCGCCGACGGGCAAGCCGTATCCTTCAAACAAGCTCGGATACACCAGGGCAATTGCTTCTTTGTAAAGGGCGGTGAGCTCGGCTTGCGAAGGCGATTGGACAATCGTCACGTACTTGCCAATAGCCGTATACTGCTGATCTTTGTTGAGGCTTGCGAAGGCGCCATTTGGAATTGCGCCTGCGCATATGAGCTGTGGCAGAGGTGTATCCTCATTGTGCTTCAAAATGTGCAAGTAAGCGTCAAAAACCAGTTTTGCATTTTTGCGGTATCTAATGTCACCTAACAGCAAAAAGAACCCATTCTCCGGGCGTTGTCTGAGGGGGTAGATCGGCTCTGTTTCCTGAAATTCATGAGCCAAATGTATAACGCTTGTGCTCTGAGGGGATGGGAGTTTCTGCTCTGCTAGGAATTTCAGCAGATCGCTTCTCGTATACTCAGAGTTTGCCAAAACGTGCGGTCTTGTGGTGACAGTTCGCCTTAAATGTTCCAGCCAAAGTTTTGCGCCGAGGTCTTCTTCAGGGTCGTTGAGACGCAAAGGAGAGATGTCATGGATCATGACGTAAACTGGTACATATGGCGCGCGGCTCTTCACATACTCAGTTAGACGCCGGGCTTCTTCCAGATTTCCCAATGAAAGAAAGGGAGCGTCAATGTCGGAGAGTGGATCTCCAAGCGCTTCTCCATCATAAGCTCCGATGGTTTCATCCGCGTGTGAGCGTAATGTATGCCGCAACTTGTGAAATAGTCCTTTGATCTTGCGGTTCCTGTATTTTTCAAGATGGAATGTTTTTACAGGAGCGCCCAGCAAGTCGGGCAGATATGCAGGGTTAAGGTCATCATCCTTAAATAGAGGATCGGCTTGCACACTCACATATTCGTTTGTTCGGGCGTCATGACAGATGAAGGTGACTTCAAGGTCATCCTTATAAAAGCGTCTGGCTGTTTCATAGAGTGTTCTGGTGACGCCATTCGCCTGTAATGAGGTAGAGCGGTTCTGCCTCAAGGTGGTCAAATCAAAGTAGAGCTTTGGCTTTGGCGTCGTCATGCTCAGCTCCTGGTTGCTGGTAGAGTGTGCGTCATGCATTCCTTGTAATGGAGTTTGCGAATCCTGTTGTTGCAAACAGTATGCGGAGTGGGGAGGGGGAAGGCTAGCTAAACCCTTGCTAACCAGTGGTAATTCAAGGTGTGTAACCTGTCGATTAGGTGATCTCTCCCGAGGAAAACAGAGTTGGGCGTGCTTAAAATCATCTGGACGCGTCTTCAAGAATTGTTTATTCAGGCAATCCATGATTAACACCAAACCGCTTACCTGCCTTGTTTGCAGGAGTGAGCCGGAGACTTGATATGCTGCAATTGACTTTCCCTGACAATTCCGTTCGCGAATATGACGTTGGTTCCACCGGAGCTGACGTTGCGGGGAGCATTTCTAAATCTCTCTTGAAGAAAGCTGTTGCCGTCGCGATTGACGGTGAGCTGCGCGATCTTTCTGATCCTATTCCAGCAAGTGCTGCGATTGAATTTGTTACTCGCGATGACCCTCGTGCGCTGGAATTGATCCGCCACGATGCGGCGCACGTGATGGCAGAAGCTGTGCAGGAGCTGTGGCCTGATACACAGGTTACAATTGGCCCTGTTATCGAGAACGGTTTTTATTACGACTTTAAGCGTGAAACGCCGTTCACACCTGAAGATCTGCCAAAAATCGAAAAGAAGATGCAGCAGATCATTCAGCGCAACGCGAAGTTCACCAAGGAAACCTGGAGCCGCGATGAAGCGAAGGAACACTTTGCTTCCAAGGGCGAAGATTACAAGGTTGAGCTTGTTGATGCGATTCCTGAAGATCAAACCGTTAAGATCTATAAGCAGGGTGATTGGCTGGATCTCTGCCGTGGTCCGCATATGGCATCCACTGGCCAGGTTGGTCAGGCATTCAAGTTGATGACTGTTGCTGGTGCTTACTGGCGCGGCGATTCTAACAATGAAATGCTGACCCGTATCTACGGTACTGCATGGTCCAATGAGAAAGATCTGAAAGCTTACCTCCATATGCTTGAGGAAGCTGAGAAGCGCGACCACCGTAAGCTTGGCCGTGAAATGGATCTGTACCACTTCCAGGAGGAAGGTCCGGGTGTTGTCTTCTGGCATCACAAGGGCTGGCAGTTGTTCCAGAACCTGACCAACTACATGCGTCGTCGTCTTGCTGATGACTATCAGGAAGTGAATGCACCTCAGATTCTGGATAAGTCGCTCTGGGAAACCTCCGGTCACTGGGAATGGTACCGCGAGAACATGTTTGCGACTGAGACCGAAGACCACCGTGTCTTTGCGATTAAGCCGATGAACTGTCCTGGTCACGTCCAGATCTTCAAGCACGGCCTGAAATCCTATCGTGATCTGCCTCTGCGTATGGCTGAGTTCGGTGCTGTTTCCCGCTATGAGCCATCTGGTGCGTTGCATGGCCTGATGCGCGTTCGCGCGTTTACGCAGGATGATGCGCATGTGTTCTGTACTGAAGAACAGATGGCTGCGGAATGCCACAAGATCAACGACCTGATTATGTCCGTCTACAAGGACTTCGGGTTTGAAGAGATTGTTGTGAAGCTTTCAACCCGTCCTGAAAAGCGTGTTGGTTCTGATGAAGTCTGGGATCACGCTGAAGCAGTGATGGGGGAAGTGCTGAAGGAGATCGAAGCGAACTCTGGCGGCAAGATCAAGACAGGTATTCTTGAGGGCGAGGGTGCGTTCTACGGTCCTAAGTTTGAGTACACTCTGCGCGATGCGATTGGTCGTGAATGGCAGTGCGGTACCACTCAGGTAGACTTTACCTTGCCAGAGCGCTTTGGTGCGTTCTATGTCGACAGCGATGGCGAGAAGAAGCAGCCGGTGATGATCCACCGCGCGATCTGTGGTTCTCTGGAACGTTTCCTCGGCATCCTCATCGAGAACTTTGCTGGTCACTTCCCATTGTGGCTGACACCTCAGCACTTCGTTGTGGCAGCAATCACTTCTGATGCAGATGATTATGCGAAAGAAGTGCATGCAGCGCTGAAAAAAGCTGGTTTGCGCGGTGAGCTGGATCTTCGTAACGAGAAGATCAACTACAAGGTTCGCGAGCATTCTCATGCCAAGATCCCTGTGATTATTGCGGTTGGTAAGCGTGAAGCAGAAGAGAAGACAGTGAGTATCCGTCGTCTTGGTTCGCGCAACCAAACATCAATGACATTGGATGAGGCGGTGGCAAGCCTTACTGATGAAGCAACAGCACCAGATCTGAAAGAGCAGGCTTCCTGATCTTTATAGACTGAGTGAAATTTTGAAGGCTGGCCGCAGGTTTCTGTTGCCAGCCTTTTTCTTTTTGGCCTCACTGTCGCCTAAACTTCACGTAAGTTTGCGAAAGCTTACAAAACCGGCTCAGATGAAATGAGTTATGTGAAGTGAGGATGTCGTGAACCACGCGGATTTAAGCTACGCCAATAGTACTCATCCCATATTGAAGCGATGGCTTATTCGCAGCATCGAAGGGCTCTCTGGTAAGCGAGCGCTGTTGGGCCTCTATGAGGAGTGGCGGGCTGGTTTTTGCGTTTCTGATCAGGCGCTCTGGCGTGATCTGCTGGATCAGATTGACCTACGTGTGGAATGTACCGGAAACGACTGGCCGCCCGCTGATCTGGATGGGAAGCCGCTGGTGCTGATTGCGAACCATCCCTATGGCATTGCAGATGGAATCGCGATTCTTTCGCTTGCTGAGCAGCTCAATCGTCCTTACCGCGTGCTGATCAATAATGAGCTGTTGAAGGTGCCTGAAATCAGGCCTTTCGCTTTGCCAGTAGACTTTGAAGAAACCGAAGAGGCTTTGCGCACCAATTTGAAAACACGGCAGGAAGCGCTGAGATTGCTGCGGGAAGGGGTGACGATCGTGATCTTTCCCGGTGGTGGTGTTGCGACAGCTGCTAAGCCATTTGGCAGGGCAGAAGAGCTGCCTTGGAAGACGTTCAGTGCCAAGCTCATTCGAAGTGCGCGAGCAACGGTGTTGCCGGTTTATTTTGAGGGCCAGAACTCGGCGTTGTTCCACATGGTCAGTCGCATTTCCCTGAGTTTACGATTGTCGCTTCTGATAAGCGAGTTCAAGAGCATTCTGGGGCAAACCATTCTCGCGCGGATTGGCTCTCCTATTGCCTTTGAGGTTTTAGAGGGATGCGAGAGCCAGAGAGAAATGATGGATGAGCTTCAGGCAACTGTTATGAACTTGCGGGATGGCGTTGAGGCGCCAAAGGGGGAAACCTTTTTTCTCCCGTAGGGCCTCCTCCTTAGAGCCGGCGTGAGCCAAAAAAGGCGCCGAGTGAGGCGCCTTGGTCATTCTTGATCTTGTGCAAGCCTTACAGAGGGTTTTCTGCGAGTACTTCCACTTCCACGTTGTTTACGCTTGGATTGACCGTGAACTCTTCGCGATACATCTCACCGTTGTTGCGCGCCATAACCGTATAGGTTCCGGCTGCTAGGGTGAGATCAAGGAACGCACCATTGCCGCTTGCAACTGTGTCGCCGCCTGGAGAGAGGATCGTCCAAGACGTGTTGGCCAAAGATGTCTTGTTTTTAGCGCTTACCAGCTTCAGCGTGATGTTGCCCGCCTGATGGTAAAGGGTTGCTTCGGTCAGCTTGCCTGCCTGGACGTGAATATCTGCGCGTACGACAGCGTTGACATCGCCGTAGCGGCTTTCAACATGGTAGGTGCCTGCGCTCACTGGAACCAGCTCGCCCGGCTTGATGCCAGATGCAATGAGACCGCGGTTACCTGTGGTGTCGTAAGTCATATCGTAGATGTTAAAGCGCACATCTTTGCGTGGCATCTGCTGATCGTTGCCCAGAGCAGCGTCCAGACGAATACCACCTGCGTTCAGGATGATTGTTCCTGTCTTCACACCGCTTTTAAGTTCATAGCGCGTGGTTGCAGTGACTTTGCCAAAAGAGGTGTGAACGAGGTAAGTACCCGGATCGAGGCGGAATTCTGCGTCCTGATCTTGAGAGGACGCGACCATGGTCAAAGATCCATCATCATTTTCTTTTGAAGAGTAGACGCGCCATTTCAGGCCGCGTGTGAGGTTTGGTGTTCCCTCAGCCAGCTTTGCTACCAGATAAAGGACAGGCTGTGCGCCGACAGGTGCCTGCTCTGCGCCTACAGATGGGGGAGCGTACGGTAAGAAGCTCGTACCCATTGTTGGTGCAAGGGATTGTCCCTGATAACCGCTGAGCGGGTCATAGCTGATAGGAGGTGCGATGGTCTTGTCTGGCTTTGCGCCCAAGTCCAGCACTTCTTTAGAGAATGGCAAAGCAGGTTTGGAAACAGGAATAGGACCTGCAGCCTGAGCGGCGTTTCCAAGCAAGGCCAATCCAGCACAAAATGCTGTGGCGGTTGCTGCGCGTTGTAGCGCTTTGCTGAACGTCGATATCCGCTCTAACTTCACGTGTGCTCTCGCTACTACTTCAGAAAGTGTTACCCGTGTGCGACAGTAAATACAAAACCGACACCCGATCGAGTGAAATCAGATTACAGTGACAAACTGTGATTTGGAAGTGTTTTATAAATTTTTACTAAGTGGGTTGGGGATTGGTAGTCAATGTGGCAAGAATGGGGCAAGACCATCCTTTAATTGACACAGTTGATATTCTGTATAGGACTATTGCGTAGCTTTAATCGTTGAAATCCTGAAAAGAATCGAGACCGTGGAAACTAAAGACCTTCCAGAACTGAAGAGTTTTCTCAAAACTCGTCGCTCCCATCTCGCTGCAACACTCGTGCACCCTGGTCCCAATCAAGCACAAATTTCAGAGCTTCTTGAGATAGCCTGCCGTGTTCCAGATCACGGAAAAATTTCTCCTTGGCGGTTTATTATCTATGACAATTCACAGGCTGACCCTATCGGTCTAAAGCTTGCTGAAATTGCAGAAAAACGTCAGGGCTCGCTTGGTGAGAACACCAAGGCAATGGAGCTGGAGCGTTTCAAGCGTGCGCCGTTGGTTATTGGCGTTCTGTCTTCTCCAAACCGGGAACATAAAGTTCCGGTCTGGGAGCAGGAGCTTGCTGTTGGGGCGGTTTGTGTCTCGCTCCTTAATGCCTGCTTTTCAATGGGTTTTGCAGGCCAGTGGCTCTCTGAGTGGTATGCTTTTGATGATGAGGCAGCTGCCTATCTTGGTGCTCGTGATGGGGAGCGGTTTGCAGGCTTCATTCATATCGGAAGCGCTAGCATTGTTCCGAGTGAGCGTCCTCGGCCTGATGTTGCCCGATTGACTGAATATTTTGAAAGTTCTCTTTCCGGTGTTGATGCGTAGGAGTTGAGGCAAGTATATGTTTTATGAAGCGAATAAGCCGCATGGATTACCTCACAATCCATTCAAGGCTGTTGTTGCACCTCGTCCGATTGGTTGGGTTTCTACCGTCTCTAAAGACGGTGTGCGCAATTTGGCTCCTTACAGTTTTTTCAATGCAGTGTGTGATACACCGCCGATGGTTGTGATTGGTTCCAGCGGTTACAAAGACTCTGTCCGCAACATCGAAGAAACTGGCGAGTTTGTCTGCAACCAGGCCACATTGGACCTTGCAGATGCGATGAACCTGTCCTCTGCAATGGTTGGTACTGATGTTGATGAGTTCGAGCTTTCCGGATTAACGGCGGAGCCATCCAAATTGATCAAGGCTCCGCGCGTTTTAGAGGCAAAAACTGCGTTGGAATGTAAGCTGGTTAATGTGCAGCGTCTGATCGATATTGACGGAAATGAGACCAACAGCTGGCTTATACTGGGTCAGGTTGTTGGTGTGCATATCGACGAGAGTGTGCTTGATAACGGCTTGCTCAATGTGGCGAAAATGAAGCCTTTGGCCCGGTTGGGTTACATGGATTACTCGGTGGTTGATTCTGTATTTCAGATGGACCGGCCAGCTCTTCCAGAAAAAGCATGATGGCGGGCGCTCAGGCGCCCCTTTTCTTATCTCGAAAATACCTGTTGTATCTGATGCGCGTCTTCAGGCGTGTTTGCGTTCATGCCGGTAAAGCCGAGTGCTACTGATTTTTCCAGATCCTCAGGTGCTGCCGTTGGTGCTGTATCCAGAGCAATCAGGTGAGCCGATTTTGCAGCAAACAGGCATTGTGTTTGTGCATATTGAAACGGCGGCAACAAATCACCGTTTTCATCTCTGGACTGTTTTGCATCCAGTGCCTCTTTCAACGCCTCTTCATTCCATGCCAGTGTGGTTAGGCGTGGGCTGGTGTTGGAGAGGTTCATGAGGTTGTGAAACGCTGCGGGATATCTGCCAAGTTCAGGAATGATCTTCACTGTGCAGTCTTGCAATGCGTGTTTGGCTTCAAGGACAGAAAGTATCGCGTGCAAACGTTCAATATCAGCGCGCGATTTGATGAAGGTTGGAACGACGCCTCTTGGCTTCACATGAGCATAGGGCTTGAGCGTTGAGAGGATCGTGTTCTCTGATGGTTCGTTCAGTGTGAGATAAAGGCCGTGGTGTTTGCCCAGCTCTGCCAGAGTGTTTGGCGAGCCATAAGGCTCGAACTCGCTGACGGGCTTTTCTGGCAAGATGGCGAGTGATACATTCCTCAGAGCTTTCAGCTCTTCTGTGTTTTCGAATGTTGAGGCCATCACGCTCAGCAGGCAGTTCATTGCTTTTCTCCGAATCCAATCAGAAATTGAATTGTAATGCATAATTCGTAGAGAACAGGATAGGCGAAAAATCTGTTTTAACTCAAATAACTCAGTGATTTCAGTAGGGTAAAATTAAAATTTAACTATTTATTAACTAATATTAAGAGATATTAACTAGTGGTATTATAGGGGGCAGATTCTCGTGAAGGTTGCAGGCGATCCTTCCATTGCAGGGCGTATTGAATCGGCTTTTCAAAAGGCCAGTTCCAAAACAGGTACGTCTTTTGACTTTCTGCTGCAAGCGGCTGCCCGTGAATCTTCCTTTGACCCAAACGCCAAAGCTAAAACCTCCTCTGCCTCGGGGCTTTTTCAATTCATCGAGTCCACCTGGCTTGAGACGCTCAAGAAAAATGGCGAGGAATTGGGCTTGCAAGACTATGCGCAGCACATTCGTGTTGATGCAAATGGTAAGTACCGCGTCGACAACAAGCACCTGAAGCAACAGCTTCTGGATCTGCGTTATGACCCTGATATCTCTTCGCTTGTTGCCGGTGCTTTGGCAAAAGACAACGCCTCTGGACTTTCTTCAAATCTGGGGCGGGACCCGTCCGCTGGTGAGCTGTATCTTGCGCATTTTCTTGGGGTGAATGGTAGTCTACGGCTTTTGAATGCTGCTCAGGACCGACCAGAGCACCCGGCTGCGGACCTGTTTCCGCTACAAGCGCGGTCCAATAAGGCTGTATTTTACAACAAGGATGGGCAGGCGCGGACCGTCAGCGATGTGCATGACCGCCTGGTTGGTCGCTTTAATGATACGATTGCTGGTTCAGATCGTCCGGCAGTTGGTGTGCGTAGGGGGCCTATCACTAAGCCGATTGACAGCCACCGCGTTGAAAGTCGCATTCTGACAGCATGGCGTGCGACGACGGTTGATAAAGATGAGGCTCCTTTTCAGTCCCTGTTTCGGACTGATGAAGCGGCAGCATTAACTGCGTCCAAAGCTGTGAGTGAGACGAAGCGATCCGGTGTTGAGGTTCAGGAATCAATCAGCCAACAGTTTGTTGCGCCAAAGCCAATCGCGAGACCATCTGGTGCACCTTTGGACCTGACCAAATTTCTTGCACCGTCCCAAGCAAATGGAAAGTCCTTAAGTAAGAAGGTCTAGAACCTGTGACTTACAGGCGTTTCTTGCTGCTCTAATCTTTCAAAAAACAAGTTTTACGAGAAACTGCGGGTGCGGTGAACGAAGCCTTAATAATTATGATTAATTATTTCTACCCATAGTTGGTGGATACAGGTTTCTGAGTGCCATGATTATCAAGAGTTTTCTGAATTGGGTGCAGTATGCGCCAAGTGGAAGTCGCGCACAGGCGGCTGGTGCTTTGGTGCGTGCTTCGCTGTACTCTGAACTTGAAAGCTCTGAGTACAGCGAAGCAGAGGCAGCATTGACCTTCCTGCTTGATGATCGTGATGTTGCAGTTCGGATCGCCCTTGCAGAAGCTTTTGGCGCTGCAAAGATTGTTCCTTCTCATATCATTTCTGCTTTGCTCGTGGACGAAGATGAAGTTGCGCTGCCTTTGCTTTCTGGTGCGACGACTATTCCAGAAGGTGAACTGGTGGATCTTGTTGCGACAGGCTCCACTCAGCGTTGTGTTGCAGTTGCCAGCCGGCCTGAAATTACGGTGGGTTTGTCTGCTGCTATCTGCGAAGTTGCTTGTGAAGAGGCCTGTGTTGCTTTGCTTGCAAATGAAAAGGCAGAGATTACACCCAACAGCATGGAACGTGTTGTTGCGCGGTTTGGCGAAAGCCGGGACGTGAAAGATGCTCTGATGTCTCGTGATGATGTTCCCTTGCAAATCAGACATATGATGCTGCGGCGTTACACTGAAGGTCTTGGGGATCATCCGCAGGTGCTTGGTGCAAGAAATATGCGTGCTCCTGAGCAACTGGTCGCTGATGCACAGGATCGCTCCACGATTTCACTGGCCTGGAGTGCTTCTGACAAAGAGCTGCACGGGCTTGTTGAACATCTGGTTGTTTCCGCTCAGATGACAAGCGTTCTTTTGCTTCGTTCAGCAGTAACCGGTTGCTTTAACTTGCTTACAAGCTCGTTGGCTCGTTTGTCTGATTATGAGGAGGATCAGGTGTTTGACGCATTGGCGACGCCATTTGGTGCTTCGCTGCGCCGTGTCTTGTCAGCTGCTGGCTTGCCTGATCGCACGCATGCGCTTTTCCAGGAGTGCATTGCCAGCTGGCAGCGGGTCGAAAACATGCAGATCGACCATTGGTCCAAGTCACGTATTGTGGCTGGTGATCTGATTGCGCTGGAAGATGAGCTTGGTATTGAGGATCTGGGAGATCTGCAAGACTTGTTGCATCGCCTCTCCAATGAGGCGGCGCGCGAAAGTGCACGTACTCGTGTTGCTGAAATGCTGAGCGACGTGGCTTAAGGTATTCAGCTTATTGCCTGATTAGCTGTCGACGAGTTCTGTGAGCGGAGCGCTCGCTTCTTCCAGTCTTGTCACAAGCGCGACACCAAGCCGATTGGTTTCATCGCGGGCATCTTCAGAAATCATTGCATTGATTGCGCTTACGTGTTGAGCGATGAGCTCTTTCGGGAAGCTCTCTTGTGTCTTGGCGGCGACCAGCAAGAGTGTCAGATTGTTTGCAACGCGGCCAACCAGTGGGAAGCCCAGAGTTTCCGCCTGGCCTTTGATATCGTGGGCGCAACGGAACAGTGCGTCGTAGGTTTCCCCTGTAAAATCAGCATTCTGTGCTGCCTGATTGGTCTCTTTCAGGCAATCGACTTCCGACCCCATCCAGCTTTCAAACTTGTCAGAGAGCTTTTCTATGGCTTCTTCAGCTGCTTTGACCGGGTCGAACTTGGCAGCTTCAATGGTCGACATCTTCCGGACTTTTTTGGAAAGGTCGTTTGGAACGCGGATGTGTTCCTGAGAAGATTTATCTGAACCAGTTAAAGAAGCCATTGTCCTGCGTAATTCCTGAGCCTGCATTGCTGTAGGCGTGATTATATTTCGAATTCGAAATAATATCTAACTATTTTACGAGCAATTCCAACCCGAAGTTGTTTCTTCTAGCATATTTGGTTGTGATCATAGCATCAACTGGTTGTGTCTTAGTACTTAAACATCTCAGAGAGGATACGTTCGTCCCAGCTGTGTTCATTATCGAACATGATGCAGCTTTGAGCAGTCGCGTCCTGATAGATGGTCGTGCTGATGACATTGCGGAACTCACGGTGATCAGCGGCTGCGTTGACTGGTCGTTTGTCTGCTTCAAGTACTTCAATCTTAACGGTGTTCTGTGTTGAGAGCAGAGCACCGCGCCAGCGTCTTGGACGGAAGGCACTGATGGGTGTAAGTGCCATCAGGGGAGAGTCAATCGGCAGGATCGGACCATGGGCTGACAGGTTATAAGCTGTGCTGCCCTGGGGAGTAGAGATAATGATACCATCGCATGCCAGCTCTTCCATGCGGACGCGGCCATCTACGGAGATGCGCAGTTTCGCAGCTTGATGGGATTTGCGCAGGAAAGAGACTTCATTGATTGCACGAGCGGTGAACTCGTTTCCGTCTTTGTCGACAGCTTCAATGTTGAGTGGATGGAGAGGTGTTATCTCTGCTTTTTCAAGGCGTTCGATCAGGCCTTCAGTCTTGTACTCATTCATGAGAAAGCCGACTGAACCGCGATTCATGCCGTAGATCGGCATGCCTTTGTTCATAAACTTATGTAGATAAGAGAGCATAACTCCGTCGCCGCCAAGAGCGACAATGACGTCCGCATCGTCTTGCGAGGCAGATCCGTACATCTTTTCAAGAGCTTGGCGTGCAGCAAGTGCTTCTGGCGTATCGCTGGAAACAAAGGCAATGCGGTTGATAGTTCTTCTCTTCAAAGACGGCTCCTCCCTTAAAAAGGAGGTAGCATGACTTTGGGAAAATTCAAACTGCCTTTATGTCGCTTCTCGTGGGATTGCCAATGGATTAGCACATGCCTTGCCAGTTTTTACTGTAAAAAATACATAGATCCTATAAGTATTGTGTTGTGTATTTGTGCAATGCTACTTGTTTGTGTTCGAATAAACATCAAGGTACTGAATTGCAACAGTTGTTGTTTTGGTTGTTTGGAGGGGTTTTTGTTGAAATAACTTTCGAGTATGTTGATTGTGTTGCAGATAGTTGAAATTCTTTCAAGATATCAATTATCTACAATGTTGCGACCTGAATATACTGCCTACCTTTTCTTATAGATATTTGAAGTTGAGACCTTTTGAGCTTTAAACAAGAGGTCGGTGGGAGCTCTTGCGCGGCGGCAAGGGCTCCCACCTTTTTACTTCTGGTACGGCTGTTTAGCTGGTGTGTTGGTGTGGAAGCGCCTTGGTACCACCTGACATAGCTGTTGGAACGCCTGTGGTTCCCGGAAAGCTGATCGGCAAATTGCGATCGCATCTGGCTGCGAGGAAGGCGAAGCATTCGGCCTCCACGGCATCCCCACGCCAGCCAAGTTCTTCTGCCTGAATGATTTTTACGTTTGCCCGCGCTTCGATCTCTTTCAGAAGCTGCGGGTTTTTTCGTCCGCCACCGCAGGCTACCAAGCGAGCCGGGTGCTTTGGTAGCATGTCCAGCCCTTTGCCGACTGCGCTTGCTGAAAATGCAGTGAGCGTTGCTGCGCCGTCTTGCAGAGAAAGATCGGTTGCCATGTTTTTTGTGAAGCTGTTGCGGTCGAGGGATTTGGGGAAGGCTTCGGTGAGATACGGATGTTCGAGAAGCGTTTTGAGGCGGTCTTCGTCCACTTGTCCGCTGGCTGCGATGAGGCCGTCGCGGTCCATGTCGCCGCGATTATGGGAGCTGATCCAGTCGTTTATAGGCGCGTTGGCTGGGCCTGTGTCGAACGCGATCAGAGTGTTATGCCCGTCCCACCACGAGATGTTGCCGACGCCGCCAAGGTTCAGAATTGCTGTGTCCGTTGGATTGTCGGACAGACCAGCGCTTCTCAAGAGGGCCTGATGGTAGATGGCTGCGAGGGGTGCGCCTTGTCCACCTGCTTTTATGTCCTGCGTCCTGAAGTCGTAAATCACTGGAATGTCGAGCATATCAGCGATGATCTGACCGTCACCGAGCTGACGGGTTGCACCTTTCTGGCCAGCTTTCGGTGCTCGGTGCAAGACGGTTTGGCCGTGAAAACCGATCAACGCAATATTTTGCGTTGAAATGGAGTTTTTTGAAAGGAAATGTGAAATCGCACGGGCCTGACCTTCGCTCAATGCCTTTTCTGCCCGGGCGAAGATTTCTGGTTCTTCGGAGGCAAAGTTCCACTCCTGAGCGGCAGCCATTGCTTCCGCGATCAGCTGGTTGGTCTCAGGGGGATAACTTGCCAGTGTATAAGGGCCGAACTCTTCGATGGTTTGTCCATCGGTTTTCAGCATGGCGATGTCGACGTTGCCGTCCATTACCGTTCCGGTCATCAGACCGATGCACCATTGAGCCGCCATTTATTCCCCCACTCACAAAACCCGGTAGACTTAAACCTGAAGAGACTTCGGTTGGAACCTGATGTTGCAAGGAAGGGTGTGTGCCTTGTGGATCGGCCTGCGCGAAGTCATAACTTCATAGCTGCTTCTGGTCGTGGTGACAAACGCTGGAACGATGGAGGATTGTGTGTTTTTAGCTGGAGATTGTGGTCATCGGAGATATCGCCAAGCGTTCTACACATCAAGCTGAGTGATGAATTGAGGCGATGAAAACGTACTTGGCTTGTTGCGCTCCAACGAATATGTTAGTTTTTATGCATAAAATGTCTATTTGAAATCAACATTTCAGGTTCTTTATCCGGCAAAATTACTATTATAAATAGTACTTATATTATCAATGCTGGTTTGATGCACCTCAATGCTCACGTGCCCCACTCTCAATAATTGGAATAAGTGTAAAATTCTCTTATTCAACTGGAGGTGGAGATGAGTTTGAAAAGGGTGATGGGCCTGATGGTCACTGCTGCGATGGTGGTGCCTGCCGGGCAGGTTTTGGCAGCGGATATGCCTGTGCCACAGGAAGATATCATGGCTGCGGCTGCATCTGAAAAGAGCCCTTGGCAGATCCGTGTGCGCGCTCTTGGTGTGATTACTGAAGATAGCGGTTCAGTGAGTGGCGTTCCTGGCTCAGACCTGTCCTATTCGAATACCGTGGTGCCTGAGCTGGATATCACCTACTACTTTACCGAAAATATTGCTGCCGAGCTGGTTTTGGGAACGACATGGGCGAATGTAGATGGTGATGGCGCTCTTGCGGGTACCGATGTGGGGGATACATGGATCCTGCCGCCAACTCTGACTTTGCAGTATCACTTCACCAACTTTGGCGCTTTCAAGCCTTATATTGGTGCAGGTGTGAACTATACGATTTTCTATAATCAAGATGCCAATGACGTTGATGATCTTGATATTGAAAATACATTTGGGGCAGCGCTTCAAGTTGGTTTCGATTACATGATCGATGACAATTGGGGTGTAAACTTGGACGTTAAGAAGCTGTTCCTTGAGCCTGACTTTGACGTGAAAGTCGGCAGTGACAAGCTGAAAGGCACTGCTGAGCTGAATCCTTGGCTGGTTGGCGCTGGTATTACTTACCGTTTCTAAGGCTTCATAGCTGCTTAAAAAGTAAGGCTTGGATGTGTGAGCACCCAAGCCTTTTGTTTTGCGTGATGCCAAGCTCTTAGGCGGTTTCCAGCGCCTTTTCGGTGTTCACCCGCACCGCCTGACCTTCTGCATCGAAGAAGTGGGTGAGGGCAGGGTCAAAGGCGAGGCCGACTGTGTCGCCCGCTTTGTAGTGTTCCAGACCTGACAGTCTCACAAGGACGGTTCCCAAGTTCTCAGCGGCAACGTAGATGAATAGGTCCGCGCCAAGGTATTCGACGTGTTCCACCGTTCCGGTCATTGCGGCGTCAGCAGAAGACACCACGCTGATATGTTCTGGGCGGATGCCCAACTTTATAGGAGTGCCTTCGTTTTGTGTGAAGGGGGACGGTTGTTCAGAGTGTCCGGCCAACGAGAACGTGTCCTTGCCAAACTCAACGGGCAGGATGTTCATCTTTGGTGAGCCGATGAACTGAGCCACGAACAGGTTGTCCGGGTGCTCATAGAGTTCTCGCGGAGAGCCGACCTGTTCGATACGACCAGACTGCAGAACCACAATTTTATCAGCCAGTGTCATGGCTTCCACCTGATCATGGGTCACATAGATCATGGTGGCATCCAGATTGCGGTGTAGTTTTGCAATCTCGAAACGCATTTCAACACGCAGGGCTGCATCGAGGTTGGAGAGCGGCTCGTCAAACAAGAAGGCAGCTGGATCACGGACGATGGACCGGCCAATGGCAACGCGTTGTCGCTGACCACCAGACAAGGCTTTTGGGCGGCGATCGAGATACTCCTCTAGCTGAAGGACCGCGGCTGCCTTGTTGACCTTGGCTTCTATCTCGGACTTTGGCGCGCCAGCAGTTTTCAGTGCAAAGCCCATGTTTTCCCGCACGCTCATGTGTGGGTAGAGTGCATAGCTTTGGAACACCATGGAGAGCCCGCGCCCTGACGGTGGCAGAGCAGTGACGTCCTTGCCGTCAATGTGTACACTGCCGCGGCTGGCTTCTTCCAGACCGGAGATCACCCGCAAGAGGGTGGACTTGCCGCAGCCAGAGGGACCAACAAAGATGACGAACTCACCGGGATTGATCTCAAGATCAATCCCTTTGATGACCTGAAGATCACCAAACCATTTTTCGACACCCTCAAGGCGAATAGCTCCCATTCTTCCGTTCCTCCTCAGGCTGCTTTAGCGGTCAGGCTTGGTGTGGCCCATGTGAGCCAGATAGCGGATGTCCATGAGAAGGAGTTGCCGCCAGCACCTTCACCCGTGATTGGATCAAAGTATTCCGCAAAATCACTCTTTTCGATCAGTGCAACGGTGTCTGTGCGCAGGCGCTCAGCACGGGCTGTATCGCCCATATCTGCAAACCCTGTTGCTATGAGGTAGTTGATGATGCCCCAGACCGGACCACGCCAGTAGCGCATGCTTTCAAACAGTGGATGATCTGGATCGTAGCTTGGCATGGTGTAGTTGACCTTTGCTGCGATACGATCGAAATGCTTGCGTGTTGGGTTGATGTACTTTTCTTCGCGAATGCCTGCATATGGTGCGAGGAAGGAGGCGCTGGAGATGCCATCGCCCAGAACGTCATTGCGCAGATCGTAAGTGCAGAAGGCTTGCTTTTCTTCATTCCAGAGCTTGGCCACGCCTTTTTCCGTCAACGCAATCCAGCCCTTCAGTTCTTCTGCTGCGTCTGTTTCGCCCAGAGCTTCGGCCATGGCCAGCAGGTCACGGTCTGCGCGCAACAGGATGAAGGTGTTGCCCGGGTCAGCTACAAAGAACGGGCACTGATCTGCAACGATCTTTGGATCCCAGTTGTTGTCGCGGCCAAACTTCACGATTGCCAGATAGCGGTCGTAGTCGATCTTCTTCGGGCGCATCTCAGGGTTTACGTGAGATGTGTCCTTGCGGGTGTACTCGCCAATCTCTGAGATATCGACGTGGCTTGCGGCGTTGTCCCAGTCCGGAAGGTTGTCGCGGCCAGATTCCCATGGATGCATGATAGCGATGACGCCGTAACCTTCCGGGTCACGGTAGGTGTGATACCAGCGATGCCATGCCAGCAGCTTCGGGAAGAGGGTTTTGATTTTCTCGATGCCAGCTTCTGAGGTGTCCTGCTCAAACAAGCGGCGAACAACGGTTGCTGCCACTGGTGGCTGGGAGTGGCCGGAGGTTGGGATCTTCGGGTTTGTGGTGCCCCAGACGGATGGGCCAGGGAAGTAGCTCGGGTCATCCTTGCGGAAGATGATGTGTGGGACCATGCCGTCATCCCACTGGCCTTCAAAGAGCAGTTCAATCTCTTCCCATGCGCGGTCCATGTTGAACGTAGCAAAGCCGAGGGCGACGAAAGCGCTGTCCCAGTTCCACTGGTATGGGTAGAGGCCTTTGGTTGGAATGGTGTAGCCGCCCAGATCATTTTCCTTGAGGATGGAAATGGCCTGATTGTCGAGTTGTGCGGACATAGTAGATACTCCGATGTTTTTTCTTTTTGACAGTGCCGCTTAGCCTTTGACGCTGCCTGCTGTCAGGCCCTGAACGAGAAAGCGTTCGAACCACAGGAAGATGCCAAGAACAGGGACTGTTGCGATGACCGCACCGGCCATCAGGTGTTGACGGGGGACTTCTGAAGAATTGAGGGACACGACACCGCGCGAAAGGGTGAAGATGTCCGGATCATCCAGGAACATGAAGGCGAAGAGGAATTCGTTCCACGCGATCATGAAGACGTAAAGGGATACGGATGCCAGCGCAGGCAAGGACAGCGGCAGGGTGATTTTGAGGATCACACCCAGACGGCTGAGACCATCCATGAGGCCTGCTTCTTCCAGCTCTGCAGGCAGGCCTTTGAAGTAACCTTGCAGCATGTACAGGGCGACCGGAATGGTGGTTGCCGGATAGACGATGAGCAGGCCAGTCAAAGAGTTTCGCAGACCCAGCTGAGAGAAGACGGCGTAAAGCGGTATGACCAGAACAATCGCTGGTACCATGTAGATGAGCAGCACGGAGCGGGACATCCAGGAGCGACCCGGGAAGTTCAGGCGGGAGACCGCGTAAGCGCCCGGGACTGAGAACAGCAGGGTTAGGATGACAGTTGCTACTGAAACAATGGCAGAGACCGTCAGGTAGGTGCCGAAGTTGAACTGGGTGAACAGCTCTACGTACGAGCGGAACATGCCGGAGATGCCGCCTGACAGATCAATGGACAGATCCAGCGGGTTGCCGAGCAGTTGTTGTTGGCTTTTCAGGCTGGTCATGACCATGACGTAGAATGGCAGGGCAACCATCACCGTGAAGATGACGAAGCCAAAGCCTTTTGCAACACGCAGGAAGACGACTTCCTTCTCATATCGTGTGAGGTTGCCCTTTGGCGTGCCTGCCAGTGTCTGTCGATTGGCCCAATACGTTATGGCTACAAAAGAGACCAGTGCGATGAGCTGCCAGAGCGGTTCTACGGAAAGTGGCAAGGCAAACGGAGCGCCGAGAGTTGCTGCGAGCAGCGCCAGCAGGATGATGGCGGCAGGGGCGTATTTTTGACCGGTGCTGGCGGTTTTACTCTCCCACAGATGGGTGAAGAGAGCGCCCAGCGCGGAGGCGAGGACGGCGGCGCCCACTTGTGGGATGGCGAGCTCTCCGGTGATGAGTGTCAGGGTGACACCAATCACGATCATGGAGAGGAAGCCCCAGACGCCGCCGCTTAGGCCGGCAAGAACGTAGCTACTGAGCAATCTCATAGCCCTTCCTCCTTGGTGGAAAAGCGGATGAACAAGGTGGCGAAGGTGACGAGAACAACAAAGACGACCACGGCAACGGCAGCGCCTGCACCCAGATTGGAAAGGGCAAAGCCTTGCTCGTACACATCCACAGTCAGTGTGCGGGTTCCGGCGTTACCACCAGTGAGCAGGAAGATGTCGTCGAACTTGTTGAAGGTCCAGATGAAGCGCAGCAGGAAGAGTACGGACAGGATGCCCATGAGCTGTGGCAGGGAAATGTACCAGAATTGCTGCATTGGGGTTGCGCCATCCATTTCTGCTGCCTCATAGATGTCCGTTGAAACGGATTGCATGCGAGCCAGAATGAACAGGAAAGACAGCGGGAAGTAACGCCATGCCTCAAACGCGATGACAGTTGAGAGCGCCAGTGGAAACTCGAAGGAGGTTCCGAACAGGTGCAGATCTACCGCGCGCTGACCGAAGAAGTTTACCGGTTCAGCGAGAACACCCATCTTGGTGAGCAGGGCATTCAGGGTTCCGGAGAATGGATCCAGCAAGACGACCCAGGTGAAAGCAACGGCAATCACTGGAGATACGTAGGGGAACAGGAACAGCCCACGCAGAATGCCTCTGCCCTTGAAGGAGGTGTTGAGGAGCTGTGCTGCAAACAGGCCGAGGACCAGTGCGCCAACTGTGCCGAAGATGGTGTAGTAGAACGTGACACGCAGAACGCTCCAGAACTCGTCACTGTCAAACACACGGCGGAAGTTATCGAGCGTGAAGGTGCCGTTGGTGAGCACACTGTCAGCATCGCCGTAGGAAACAGGCTTGCTGGCTTTCTCCGGCTTTCTCAAAGCAAGGTATTCGTTAGAGACTGTGCCTGAAATGACCAGTTTTTCGCGGGCTTTGCCCTCAAGCGTGCCAAGGTCGCACTGTATGTTGATCCCATTGAGAGAGCAGGCATTCGGCAGCTTTAGCGCGGTGAAACCGGGTGGGAGGATGTCGGTAAAGCCTGCGTCTGCGATGGAGTTTTTCTGGGAGGAGTTTCTGACGCGGTACTCCAGCGTTGCCGGATCGCCTGCCTGCTTTGGTTTGCCTTTGACGCGTTCGTTGATGAGGACTTTCGGAGCGCGCAGATCGCCCAGCTCCACGGGCTTGAAGCTGATCCAGAAGTTGGCGACCAGAGGTCCGAGAACAATTGCGAGGATGATCAGAAACGTGGGTGCCAGCATGGTGTAGGCAAGGCGTGCTTCCCGCTTTTGCATAGGGCCTGCGCCTTTGGGCGGCTGGCTCACGCTTTCACCTGCTGTGCTAACAGATTTTCCGGCCTGATCGGCTATGGCGCTCATTGCGCTGTGCTCCTGATATCACGGTGGTTTTGGTGGATTGAGAGCCCGCAGACACGAGGCCTGCGGGCTGAGATCGTGGCATCAGGCCTTACTTGATCTTGGCAAGTTCCTGATTGATCTTGGTGACCGCTTCTTCTGCAGAGAGTTCGTCATCAATGAACTCGCGGGTGTAGCGGTTGATGGCCATGGAGTTCAGGATCTTGGAGGCAAGGCTGAGCTGGCCTTCCTTCACTCCCCAACGGCTGGCCGTATCCAGACCTTCCACAATCTGGGTGATTGTCTCAGCCGGATAGAGCTCTGTAAGCGGTGCTTTGCGGTCCACACCCACTGGCAGGGTTGCCCAGCCTTTGATGAAGGCTTCTTTGTCCTCAGCATTGCCGCGGCGAACAGGGAATTTGCCTTCTGGCGCGATGGACAGGGTCGCCAGATAGCCATCGTTCATGGAGTATTCCACGAACTGCTGTGCAGCTTCGGTGTCAGCATCGTTGGTGATGGAGAAGTAACGGATGTCACCCCATGCTGCGCCAGCCTTGTTGGATGGGCCTGACAGAGTGGTTACAACGCCGGTCTTACCTGCCAGTTCCTTGGAGGTTGGGTCACCGTTGATGGTTGGCGGAGCACTGTCACGCAGGCCTGCCAGCTCGTCCAGAATGAACGGAGACCAGATGATCATGGCTGCCTTGCCAGAGAAGTACAACTCGCGGGACTGTTTCCAGTACAGATCGCCTGGAGGGGAGGCTTTTGCCAGTGCTTTGTAGAAAGTCAGAGCTTCTGCAAGTTTCTTCTCGTCAAAGCCTTTGAAGCCGTTCTTGTCAACCGGAGTTGCACCGTTTGCCAGAAGCACATGTTCCAGCAGCTGGCTCATGAAGCTTTCGTCGATCTTTGTCGCAGCCACAAAGCCGAACTGCTCTGGTGGATTGTGCAGTTTTTCAAGGGCTGTGAGGATGGAAGCGTAGGTGTTTGGTGCTTCCAGACCGGCAGCATCAAACAGGTCCTTGCGGTAGACGATCATCTGAGTCCAGCCATCCACCGGAACAGCTGCGTAGCCGTCAGGCAGGGCTGCCATGTTCAGAGCGCCGGATGCGAAGGTGCTTTCTTCCAGATCTTCGATGACTTCGGTTGCTGCATCGGTGTCGATGATGCCAGCTTCTGCCCACGGCAGAACGTGGATCAGCGGATGATAGATGACGTCAGGCAGATCGCCGGCTGCATAAGCTGCTGTTGCGCGGGTGCCCATGTCTTTTTCGGTTACCGGAATGACATTGACTTCAATGCCGGTCTTCTCGGTAAACGCCTTTGCCATTGCTTCCTGCTTGGCAAGACGTGCAGGCTGTTCTTCTGTGGTCCAGAAGCGCAGCGCTTCAGCCTGTGCAGCACTCATTGCAAATGCAAGCGTGCCAACAAGGGCTGTCGTTCTTAGAATGTTCCTCCCGAACATAATTTCCTCCATTATGCGGTTGCGAAGTATGCGCTGAGGTGAGCTTTCAGCTCCTCAGGTGTTTTGCGTGGCGGACCATCAGAGCCACGCTGAATAAGTCTTGCTTCGGCCAGTACCTGTAGCTCCCGTGCTGGCTGGCCGCTGATTGCTTTTGTGAGAAGTTCTGCCAGTGTGCTGCCTGCAAGGACTGGTTCCTGAGCGAAGCTGGTAAGAGGCGGGTCGAAATGCTCGCACACAGGCAGGCCGTCGTAACCAATGACTGTGACGTCCTCACCAATCGTCAAACCATGGCGACGAATGATCTTGGTGACGCCGATGGCGATGGCATCGGTCATGCAGATGATAGCTGTTGGCGGACGGTCCTGATGCAGCAGTTGAAGCGCTGCCTGCTCCCCGCCCGGTTCATCCAAGGATGTTTCGACGATCAACTGCTCTTCAAAAGACAGGCCGGCTTCTTCCAGGCCTTGTTGGAACCCTTCAATACGCAGGCGGCTGAAGTTCATTTGCGGATTGGACATCACCAGCGCGATGCGGGTGTGGCCTTGCGCAATGACCTTTCTGGCTGCGGAATAGAACGCGGCGTGGTTGTCGATGTCGAACCATGGGTGTTCGCCTTCGCGGGCTGTACGGCCATGGCTGACAAACGGAAAACCCCGATCCAATAGATAGTCCACGCGTGGGTCGTTGGTGGCTGTTCTGGTAAGAACGAAGCCATCGACCTTTTGCGAGGAGATGAGGCGGCGGATTGCCAGCACAGCATCATCCATGGAGCTCGCCGTCGTCACCAGCAGGTCTTTATCGACTGCATTGAGTGCGCGGGTCATGCCGTCCAGAAACTCGGCTAGGAACGGGTCTGCCCCTTTGCCAGGCATGAGCGGCAGTACGATGCCGAAGGTGTCGACACGGCCACGCTTAAGATTGCGTGCTGTGGAGGAGGGGCGATAGCCCAGCTCTTCGACTGCTTTGAGGACGCGCTCGCGAGTTGCTTTGGAAATGTCCGTGTAGTTGTTCAGGACGCGGGACACGGTGCCCTTTGCAACGCCTACATGGCGTGCCACGTCTCCAATGGTCACAGATTTTCTCTGTTGCACATTCTGGTCAGTGATGCTCACAGAATTCCCACCCAATAGGTTGTCATCAGATCGCTCCCATTCATGATCTGATTTCATCTATGATGCTTACAAAACCGATTTTGGAAGTCAACAAAATCGGTTTTGTTAAGTCCGAAATCGGTTTTGGAAACCGAAACACAAGGTTTTTTGGAAAGAGGGTTTCGGGTGGTTTCGGTGAGCGAAACTTAGCCAGAAAAAAGTTTGGCAGGGCTGGGGACAACTTGATGCGGACCGGCTGGATGCGGCAAGCCAGAGTGATTTTGGTGTTGTGCAGAGGTTTTGAAAAGGACTCAGTGGTTCGGTTGAAGACTAGGCCAAAGAGCTAGGTTGCCCAATAGGTAAACTGGAAATAGCTTCTTTAAACGAAGTTAAATTGAAAGTGCCGGAGCCGGGAATGAGTGGAGCGCGACGAAGCTTTGCAGGTGTTGACTGTGCGGTTGCTCAAGCGATCGAGCAGATGGGGGATCCCTGGATCCTGCTTATCCTGAGGTGTCAGTTTCAGGGCATCAAGCGCTTTGATGACTTTCAGGGGCATTTGCAGATCTCCACCAGTGTACTGACAGATCGTTTGCGGCGTCTGGTGCAAGCGGGTTTGCTGCGCAAGGAGCAAGACCAGCAGGACAAGCGCGGAACGGTCTATCTGCTCACCGAGAAGGGCATGGACTTTTACCCGGTGATGATTGCGCTGCACCAATGGAGTGAGCGCTGGGAAGCCCGTGAAGGTGGGCCGAGGCTGGAACTGCTGGACAAGCAAAGCGGAGAGCCCGTGCGTGATGTCCGTGTGCTTTCGCAAGACTACAGAGAATTGAGTGCCCGGGATGTTCTGGCACTGGTTGATGACCAGAGTGGCGAGATGATGCAGGACATTCAGGAGAGATTGAAGCGCCGGAGAGGTGATGCTGCCTGATTTTGAGATCAAACAGGCAGCAGATTGAATTGTAAGGGAGTGTGTTTGAAATGGCTTTGCCGGATATTTTGAAGAATAAGTTGCGCCTGCCAGTTGTTGGCAGTCCTTTGTTTATCATCAGCAATCCAGACCTTGTGATTGCACAGTGTAAGGCAGGGATTGTTGGTTCCTTCCCGGCGCTTAATGCTCGCCCGCAGGAAAAGCTGGAAGAGTGGCTGATCCAGATTACGGAAGAGCTGGCAGCTTATGATGCGGCTAATCCTGACAAACCGTCAGCTCCGTTTGCTGTGAACCAGATTGTGCATCGCTCCAATGATCGTCTGCAGCATGATGTTGAGCTTTGCGTGAAGTACAAGGTGCCAATCGTGATTACCTCTCTTGGTGCGCGCCCAGAGGTGTTTGATGCGGTTCATTCTTACGGCGGTATCGTGCTGCATGACATCATTACCAACACCCATGCGCATAAGGCGGTTGAGAAGGGTGCTGATGGTCTGATTGCTGTTGCCGCTGGTGCTGGTGGCCATGCAGGTACAACATCGCCGTTTGCGCTTATTCAGGAAATCCGTGAGTGGTATGATGGCCCACTTCTGCTTTCAGGCAGTATCAGTACTGGCAAGTCTATTCTTGCATCACAGGTGATGGGTGCTGATCTGGCTTACATCGGGTCCGCCTTTATTGCGACTGAGGAAGCGAATGCTCAGCAGGCCTATAAGCAGATGATCGTTGATAGCGGTGCAGAGGATATCGTGTATTCCAATCTGTTTACCGGTGTGCATGGCAACTATCTGAAGCCATCCATCAAGCAAGCAGGCATGGATCCTAGTAATCTGCCAGAAGGCGATCTGAAGACCATGGACTTTCACAGTGCTGACAAGGGTAAGCCGAAGAGCTGGAAAGAGATCTGGGGCTGCGGCCAGGGCATTGGCGCGGTGAAAACCATTGGCAGCACTGGTGATCTGGTTGCTCGGTTGTCGTCAGAGTATGATGCGGCTCGCAAAGCGGTGACGGCGCAAGCTTCTACACTGGAGCCTGCTGAGTAAGCTGGTCTTGCGTATTAGGTTGCGTGTTAGCTCACAAGCCAGTTCGATATTGATACATATTACAAGGCTGCTGGGTTTGGCTCAGCAGCCTTTTCTTTCACATCTGTGCGGATGTTTCGTCCTTATCAGTGTCCTGCCATGATTTTGTTGGGGTGGGACCAAACAAGAAGGAAGAAAAATGCGTAACTTTTTGTGTCTCGGCCTTCTATTGGCCGTTCCTTTCATGGTTGCCTCTGAAGGCTATGCTCAGGGGAGTTCCAACCAGGTTACTCCGCCCATGACACAGTACTGTAATCGCGGTGATGTGCTGTATGCGGATGGAAGCAGTGCAGATGGCCCAATGCCGATGATCAAGTGCGGTCAGAACTCGCTGGTTTATCAACGCACCAACATGAGTTTTCCGCTGTCTGTGGTCTCTAATGGCAAGTTGTCCGTGGGCAATGCAAACGGTGCTTGTCAGAGTGCAAAAGCTGTTGGTGCGGATGCAATTGTCAGCAACATCCAGTCTCTTTGCAATACGACACTGTGGCCGAACTCTTGTGCTAAGTGTAATTGAGTATAAGATATATCACTAGTAGTATTGGTTGCTGCATGCCTAAAGTAATCAATACTACTTATCTTGTTGAGTTAATCTCACCAAATGCCGCGTAGTAATCAGTATTACACTTTTATAGGTATCGTGACACCTGATGGTCATATATGAGAAACTCTGTTGCATAAAAGGGGTGTATCTCTAGCGTTATATTGCTAGAATCGGGCAACTTGTGAAAGTTGATTTCAAAAATACACTTAAGCAAAATCAACAAGAATGGCTCAGGTCACATGCAACGAGAGCATTGGGGAAGTCGTATCGGCTTCATTCTGGCTGCTGCAGGTTCAGCGGTTGGACTAGGTAATATCTGGAAATTTCCATATTTGGTTGGCGCGGAAGGCGGCGGGGCGTTCCTCGTTGTCTATGTTGCGTTTTTGATCGCGATCGGCGTATGCGTGATGATCGCGGAGATTGCGCTGGGCCGTCAGGCTCAGGCCAATCCGTTCAGCGCGTTCAGACGTGTTGGTGGCGCAGGCTGGTCAATTTTTGGTCTCATGGCGGTTTTGACCGCGTTTCTTATTCTCTCGTTTTATTCCGTTGTTGGTGGCTGGACCATCGCCTACGTGGTTAAGACAATCACTGGCGGCTTCTCTGGCTATTCCGGTGCGGAATTTGAGGGACACTTTGGTGCGCTGGTGACAGATGCAGTTGAGCCGATCATTTATCACGCTGCCTTTATGGCGATTGGCGTGCTGATCGTGATCAACGGTATTACCGGCGGCATTGAAAAGGCATCGAAGATCATGATGCCTCTTTTGTTTGTTCTGCTGGCTTTGCTGGTTATCCGGTCTCTGACCCTTGATGGGGCAATGGCAGGTGTTGAGTACTTCCTCGTTCCTGACTGGTCTCACCTGAATGCGGACATGGTTGCCGCAGCTCTGGGGCAGGCGTTCTTCACGCTGTCTCTGGGTATGGGTGCTTTGATCACCTATGGTTCTTATCTGGGTAATAAAGAGAGCATTCCAAACGCAGCCCTTTGGGTTGTTGGTCTTGATCTTCTGGTCGCTGTTCTGGCTGGCTTCCTTATTCTTCCAGCGGTGTTTGCGTTCAACATGGATCCGGCTGCAGGCCCAGGACTGACCTTCATCACATTGCCAGCGATCTTTGCTGAGCTGCCGTTCGGTATGTTCATTCAGCTTTGCTTCTTCGTATTGCTGTTTGTGGCTGCGATCACCTCAGCGATTTCCTTGCTGCAGGTCGTGGTTGCGTTCATCTGCGAAGAGTTCAATGTTGGTCGTAAGGCGGCCACCATCTGGGTTGGCATTGTGATCTTCCTGTTTGGTGTTCCAAGTTCTCTGGCGCTGGGCGTGTGGGGCGATATCACGTTCTTCGAACTGAACATCTTTGACTTCCTTGGCTACCTCACTGACAACTACTTCTTGCCACTTGGCGCGATTGCGACCTGTCTGGTTGCTGGTTGGGTGAGCTATGACAAGTTTGCTGCCGAAGTGACCAATAACGGTGAACGTCCGTTTGCCTATCTGACAGCATGGAAGTGGATGTGCCGTGTGGTTGCACCGCTTGCGATCATCTGGGTGATGGTCCATTCCATCTTCGGAGCATAAAGCTTCACTCAAAGATAATGAAAAGGCCGCCAGTTTTGGTGGCCTTTTTTAATGCTGTTTTATGGTCATCCGTAGTTTGACTTAATCTGGGCCGGAAGAGGGAGGAGAATGTGCCTGTTGGGCATAGTCCCTTCACCCGAGATGGTCTTGATAAGGAACAGGGTTATGTTGAGGCAGCTGAAGCGCTATTGGGTGCATTCCATGAATGCCAGATTGCCGCGTGAGATGGTATGTCTGGACGAGGAAAAGCAGGCCAGGTATCGCAGTGTAAGGGGACGTTGGCCTCAGGAATAAGGCCTTATCACCGTCCCAACGAGAGAAAGAAGCACCGTTTGAGCGGTGCTTTTTTGTGTCTGAACTGTGTTGGTGCGGTGCGTGAGCAGAGCCTGCGACGAAAAAACTTGTGGGCTGCATGTGGTGGCAGGAAGTTGCGTTACTGTCGCGTGGTTAACGTAATAAATGGTATGATCAGCCAATATTTGTGTATTTTATGGTGATTTTTTCTGTTTGGTGGCGAGATATGGGCGTATGTGACTATATTTTGAATTCGCCCATTAAGTGCAACTGTCAAAAACGCATATTTTTTGAGGTAAGGGAAATTACCTGCGACAATCTGTCAGGTCAACAAGGCTAAAGATTTCATCAAAAGAGCTGGAACAACGAATTCATTTCAAGCTTTTGCGCTTGATTGAAACAAACCATCACATGTTGATTGGCAATAACAAAAAATGAAACGTGAGCAATGGGGAAGCCGCTTCGGCTTCATTATGGCTGCTGCAGGGTCTGCGGTCGGTCTTGGTAACATCTGGAAATTCCCATACCTGGCAGGCACACAGGGCGGTGGCGCCTTTCTGGTGGTCTATCTTGTCATCATGGCGACCATCGGCGCAGCGCTGATCATGGCAGAGATTGCCATTGGTCGTTCAGCGAAGATGAACCCTGTTGGTGCGTTCCGCGCGCTGGGTGGCCGCTTGTGGTCAGTTACGGGTGTGATTGGAGTGATCACGGGGTTCCTGATCCTATCCTTCTACTCCGTTGTTGGCGGCTGGACGATCGCGTATCTGGTGAAGAGTATCGCTGGGACCATTGAATCTGCACAGCCTGAGCTTCTGGAAGCCCAGTTTGGCGGGTTGGTCTCTGCTGTATGGGAGCCAATCTTCTATCACGGTGTGTTCATGGTGTTGACCATGGGGATCGTGATTGCAGGTGTTGCTCAAGGTATCGAGCGTTCCGTTAAAGTCCTGATGCCATTGCTGTTCATCCTCCTGATGGTTCTTGTGGTGCGCAGTGTGACCCTGCCGGGTGCCTGGGAAGGTATTGAGTTCTTCCTCGTTCCTGACTGGTCGCAGGTGAATGGCGAGATGTTGCGTGCAGCTCTTGGTCAGGCGTTCTTCAGCCTGTCGCTGGGTATGGGCGCGATGATCACCTACGGTTCTTATCTGGATAAGGATGCAGACATTCCGAATGCGTCTTGCTGGGTGGTATTCTTAGCAGCGCTGGTTGGTGTGCTGGGCGGCCTGCTGGTTCTGCCAGCTGTGTTTGCCTTCGGCATGGATCCAGGTGCTGGTCCGGGCCTCACCTTCATCACTCTGCCAGCTGTGTTTGGTGAGATGATTGGTGGCTATCTGTTCCAGATCATCTTCTTCGCCATGTTGCTGATTGCTGCTCTGACCTCTTCCATCTCTTTGTTGGCTATTCCGGTGGCTTACTTTGCAGAGGAATACGGCATTGAGCGCAAATGGTCTGCTATTGTGGTGGGCATTGTGATCTTCCTGATCGGCGTGCCATGTTCACTGGCTCTGGGTGTCTGGGGTGAGTACAAGCTGTTTGGCATGAACTTTTTTGACCTGATGGTCTATGCGGTTGACAACTACACCCTGCCAATCGGTGGTATTCTGACCTCGCTGTTTGCTGGTTGGGTTGTGCTTGAGAAGATGGGCAAAGAGTTGAGCAACGACGGATCTTTGACCTTCAAGTGGATGGGCGCCTTCACATGGATCATGCGGATTGTGGCTCCACTGGCTGTTGTCTGGGTGATGCTGAGCGGTTTGCTGGGCAGCTGATACAGCTGACATTTTTGAAAACAAAAAAACACCCCGATCAGAAATGGTCGGGGTGTTTGCGTAGGAGCTTCCAGTTAGAGATCAATGCTCGTCTTTTTTGTGGTGCTCTCTGGTGTGCTCTTTGTGATCATGCATTTTTGCGTGGTGGTGGCCATCGTCCGAATGACTTTTGCCTGGGCGGTGCTTGTGTGGGTGTTTGTGGCCCTCCGGATCACCACCATGCTGGGTTTCCGGATGGCTTTTCTGGCCGCGCTCATATTCTTGCCGATCTTTATCATGCTTGTGCTCATGATCGTCGTCATAGCGCCGCGCCATTTTTTCCTTGGTGTGGGCTGATGTATTCTGTTGTTTTTCTGTCATCATTTCCCCGCAAGACTAATTCATAGATGGTTCTAGCATACTGGTGTTTTCTAGCCTGAATGCTATGTGATGGCAGTTATTGAAGGCTGATAGACGGCTCTAAACATCGACTAAAATGCAGGGGTTGTGCCAAAAAAAAAGGGCTGCGTGTGGCAGCCCTTTCGGTGTTTAGTTGGTTCCTGATCTATCCGTTTTTTGGAGCGGTGAAGACTTTGACTTCTGGCAGTTCACCCTCAAATTTCTCAAAGTCCGCGATGACGGTGTGACCGCAGTTGCCCTGTGCCAGCTTGGAGGTGCCAAGGTCTGGTGTAAGGGTGTTAACGTCACCATAGGCGCAGAGACTGCCGACTTTGCCGCCTTCGACAGGATCGTACCAAGCACCTTCGTAAAGGCGAATGACGCTTGGCATGATGTCTTCGCTGACGATTGCGCCAGCCAGTGTCTGGCCACGATCATTGAAGATGCGGATGACGTCACCGGACTTGATGCCACGAGCTTCTGCGTCTTTTGGGTTGATCATGCATGGCTCGCGGTCTGCAACTGCATAGCCTTCACGAAGGACTGTTCCGCAGAGCTGAGAGTGCAAGCGATCGTTTGGATGGCCTGTGTTGACGTGAACCGGGAACTTAGCATCCGGTCCATCGAGGCGTTCGAGCGGTTCCATCCACATTGGGTGTGGAGGACAGTCGTCGTAACCCATTTTCTCGATGTTTTTGGAGTAAATCTCGATCTTGCCAGTTGGAGTGCCCAGCGGTTCCAGAAGAGGATCTTCGCGGAAGTCGGCGTAGCGGACATATTCCTTCGCTGCCTGTGAGACGGGATGAACGACGATGCCGTCTTCCCAGAACTTCTCGAACTCAGGCATTTCAAGGTTCTTGCTTGCTGCCTGTTTTTGAGCCTGTTCGTAGTAGTGACGGACCCAGTCCATTTCGTCACGACCATCTGTGTAGGCATCTTTGTTGCCAAGGCGGTCTGCCAGATCAACAAAGATGTCGTATTCACTGCGTGCTTCAAAGACCGGATCAACGATCTTCTTCATCGCTACAGTTGCTTTGTTGGAATAAGAGCCCATTGCTTCGATGTCATTGCGCTCATAGGCAGAAGCTGCCGGAAGAACGATGTCTGCGAAGCGTGCTGTTGCTGTCCACTGGTAGTCCTGAACGATCACTGTTTCCAGTTTCTGCCAGGCCTTGATCATGCGGTTACGGTCTTGATGGTGATGGAATGGGTTGCCACCAGCCCAGTAAGCAATCTTGATATCCGGGAAGGTATAGCGGGTGCCGTTGAAGTCGTATTCCTCGCCCGGACGCTCCAGCATTTCAACAACGCGTGCCACAGGAATGGAGACAGAGCCTTCCATTGCGCCGCCATCGTTCATGCCAGACAGGGCAGGGCCGTCGGAGGTTGGTGTGCCGCCGTTGGAGTAGTGATAGGAGAGACCGAAGCCGCCGCCTGGCAGGCCGATCTGACCCAGCATGGAAGCCAGTGTGACCAGCATCCAATGTGGTTGTTCGCCGTGGTGCTGACGTTGCAGGGACCAGCCGCTGGTGAGCATAGTGCGGTTGCCCATGAACAGGCGTGCCAGTTCCTTGATCTTATCTGTCGGGACACCGCAGATTTCTGAGGCCCATTCAGCAGATTTTGGTGTCTGATCTGTCTCACCAGTCAGATATGGCAGGAACTTTTCGAAACCTGCGGTGTACTCGTCCATGAAGTCGACATCGTACAGCTCTTCAACAAAGAGTGTGTGTGCCATGCCGAGCATCAAAGCCACATCGGTTTGTGGTTTGACCTGCACCCATTCTGCATCCATGAACTCTGCGGTTTTGGATTTCAGTGGGTCGATACAAATGACTTTCTTGCCGGTCTTTTTGAACTCTTCAAGGTAGGTGTAGCTGTCATGGTCTGCGATCAGCCAGTCGATCTGGTTGGTCTTGATTGGGTCTGCACCCCAAACGACCAGTACTTCTGTGTTGTCGACAACAACAGGCCAGACTGTCTGCTGTTCGTAGACTTCCAGCGTGCCCATAACATGCGGCATGATCACCTGAGAGGCGCCGGTTGAGTAGTCGCCTGTGTGAGTCACGTTTGGCATTTGCAGGCCGCGGTTGATCAGACGGCGCAACAGGCTGCGGCTGTTATGGATTTTGCCAGCGCTCTTCCAGCCATAAGTGCCGGTGAAGACGCTACGTGGGCCGTGAGTTGCTTTGGCGTATTTGAGTTCTTGTGCAACAAGGTCGAGCGCTTTGTCCCAGCTGACGCGCACAAAATCGTTGCTGCCACGGTCTTCAACGTCTGCACCACGGCCTTTTTCAAGGTAGGCACGGCGGACCATTGGATATTTGATGCGGGATGGTGAGTAGACGGAGTCCATGACACCAGCCAGCTGATGACTAGGATGCGGATCCTGCTCCCAAGGCTTAACTTCGGTCCAGCGTCCATCTTTGACCACTGCACGGAATGCACCCCAGTGACAACCGGAGAGAACTTCTCCGTTGACGGCTGCTTGTGCAAAGCGTGGTGAGAAGATGGATGGAGCCAATACACCCAGAGCGCCCAGTGCGGATGCGCCTTTCAGGAAACTACGGCGAGACGTATAGTTTGCAATGATTTTCGACATCTCTGCTGTCCTTTTATTTTGGCAGACAATCGATGAGTTGAGCGAGTTGCTCGATGAAAACAGCCTGTTTTCTCTTGAGATTCACCGTAGTCACTGCGTGTAAACGTGGTTCGCGCGTTGATTGAACGGGATGTAAAATCGAGTAAACAGGTTGTAAATGGAGTTGGTCAGGTGGTGGTCTTTGCCTCATTCAAGCGAGCAAGATCCATGGCAAGCCAGGCGCTGAGGGTATTGGCCAGTTCTTTGTAAAAATCTGACTTGTCAAAGCGCTTACAGCTCTCGCAAAAAGAGGGCACCCAGTTCAGAAGATGGTTCGAGAGGAACCGGATCTGGTTATGATGTGAGGTGTATGCGGTCTCATGATCGCCATTGGCTTCTGCCAGAGCTTCGCGGTCGATGTACTCTGCCAGTACGTTGAGTTGAACGCCGAGGTGATCGGCGGGTTCTTTCATTGAATTCTCAATGGAGATACCCAGATCCTGAAGGATCTTGTTCATGTCTGCTGTTGGTTTTTGGAAGAGCGTGCCTTTTTCGTTGTAATAGGCGGACTCGTAAGGAGGGGCAGAGTGTTGACCGCCAACACCCAGAAACAGACGAGAATATGCAGTTGCCAGATCGAGCACCTTGCTTTGATAACTCTCAACGGGAAGCTCTGTCAGCTTGGTAAGCTCACCCGTAAATGATGTGAGTGCCGGTGCTTGTGAGAAGACATCCAGAAGCGCCCGTCCTTCTGGAGAGCTGTAGCTCTCCAGAGTTTCGATTTTCACTTCACTGGTGAAGAAACTTGCCAGCCAGCGGTAGACCAGAGATCTGTCGCTGTTGGAAAGAGTGATGGTTTCGTGCTTACCCATGAGTTTCACTCCCACCCGTGTCTTTTGCGTTGAGTTGCAGGTACTTCTGCAGAATGCGGTATTGTTCTTTGTCCAGTGATATGAAGCGCTTCATGGCTTTGAGAGAACCGATCCACTGGTTGGCAAGGAAATGTTCTGGATCGCGCAGGCCATGGCATGTTGAGCAGGCGGCACTGTACATTTCCCTGGTGTAGGTCCAGAGCTGATCTCCGTTTGAAATTAGATTTTCCTTTGAGACCCAAGTGTCGATCTGTACCTGATGCCAGGTGAGTTCAGTGTCTGGATCCACCTCGGTTTTTAGGCGTTTGATTTTATCGATGACCTTTTTACCGACAGTGGCAGAGAAGATGCGCTGGCCTCGGAGGGCATAGATCACGCGGTCCACCTGATCTTGCTGCCAACCGGCGATGCGCACTTTGAGAAGATCACCGCTACGTTCCAGAACAGTGACGTCAGTTCCGCCCAGAACACGGCCATCACTTTTGCCGTTGCTTTCCGCTTTTGACTGTTCAACGAAGAAAGGTTTGCTGGTGATGGCGTACAGATGATCTGCGCTTGCACCTTCGCTTACTGACAGGGCTTTGAGCTCGTCATACAAAACTTTGTAGCCCTGAGACATGTCTGGCAGTTTGTGGGCAATGCCTTTGTGACAGGAGATGCAGGTCTCGCCGTCCTTGAAACCCTTCTGCATGGTTTCAGAGGCTTTGGGATGCTGCTTGGCGAAGTCCATGGAAGCTTGCTTGTGGCAGTTGCGGCACTGCTGGGAGTCGTTGGCTTCCATCTCTGCCCAGACACTCTTGGCCATGGTCAGGCGATGGGCTTCAAATTTCTCCTTGGTATCGATCTTACCAGTGAGCTTGGAGTAGACCTCTTTGGCAGCTTCGATCTTGCGAATGATCTTTGGGTAAGTTTCTTTGGGTACGTGGCAATCTGAACAGACTGCCTGAACACCGGATGCATTCGAGAAGTGCGGAGATTTCTTGTACTCCTCGTAGACCGTGCTGCGCATTTCATGACACGAGACGCAAAACTCCAGAGTGTTGGTGTAGTCCATTGCGGTATGGAAGCCGCCCCAGAACACGACGCCACCTGCAAATGTGCCGAACAGTAATAAGCTTATTGGAAATATTGCGGTTTTCGTCCGCAGGAGTCGCCAGATATTCATCTTCTATCTCTTTTGCACTCTCGGACAAGTCGGTCCGTTCAATGCTCAGAGAATTAGACTAAGGTTGTAAATAGCGTTTGGAGGAAATATGAACGGGGTGTAGAATGGTGTAAACATGATGTAAACACACAAGCCGACAACAAGCATATGACAAATAAGGCACATATACTGGTCGTTGATGATGACCTGACCAGCCGCGTGGCACTTTCCGGATATTTTGAGACCGAAGGATACCGTGTTTCTGAGGCAGAAGACGGCGCGCAAATGCGCTCGGTTTTTGCTGGTGGTGATGTGGACCTGATTATGCTTGATATTCGTCTGCCAGATGATGATGGCCTAACGCTTTTGAAGGACGTGCGAAAGAAGTCTGACGTCGGGATCATCATGGTGACAGGCCGGACGGACGATGTGGACCGGATTGTTGCGCTTGAAATGGAAGCAGACGACTATGTGATCAAGCCGTTCAACCCGCGTGAACTGTTGGCACGTTCCAAAAATTTGCTGCGCCGGGTGAGGGCAGGGCGGGTGCCTGTCGCTGTTGATGAGCGCGTGTTGAGTTTCTCAGGCTGGGTTCTGGACTTGGATAAGCGCGGGCTTCAGTCTCCCGAGGGGGAGGATGTTCGTTTGACGCGCGGCGAGTTTGAGTTGCTCTCTGCGCTGGTTGAGAACAAAGGCCGTGTACTCACCCGTGATAATCTGCTGGATCACCTGAACCACCGGGAATGGGATCCAAGTGACCGTACTGTTGACGTGCTGATTGGCCGGTTGCGCCGTAAAATTGAAACGAACCCCAAAGACCCGACTTTGATCATGACCGTGCATGGTGTGGGCTACGTGTTTACTGGCGCGTACTGAAGGCGCTTATGGGCTTGCCGACGTTTTCGTCAGGCAACTGAGCCAGGTTTCGTTCAACTTGTGCTTTGAGGCTGTATAGGTCACCTCCAGAGCGCTGAAGATCTCCATAGTTTTGTGTTTCTCCTCGTTTTGAGCTGCGTGTTCCAACTGCTCTGCGAGATCGGCGGTGTGAATGAGACCCACATTATGTGAGGCGCCTTTCATACTGTGCGCTTTGTCTCTGATCTTGGAGAAGTTTTGGGTTGCGATGTGGTTTCGTAGCTCTGGAATGATGAAGCGCGATGTTTGCATATATGCATCGACAATGCGTTTAGCGCGGACTTCTCCCAACATCTCGAAATGACCACGTAACACTGTTATATCAATGAGTTCTGTGGGTTGTTCCTGCAATGTCTGTCTGGATTTACGTGCAAACATGGCTCTGTCGGAGAGGCAGGAGGCGATGGCATCCTCAAGGTCCTCTTGGGAATACGGCTTGCCAAGGAACCCATCGGCACCAGCAGTGAAGCTCTTCTCGATATCAGCCAGGAAGATGCAGGCGCTTTGTACGATAACGGGAATGTTGGAAATGTGGTGGTAATGAGAGGCTCGGATGCGGGCGATTGTATCTGTGCCGCTCAAACCAGGCATACGGTTATCCATGAACACCAAATCGAAACGGTGTTCGTGCAACTGGGTCAATGCGTCTTCACCGCTGCCGACTGTGCTACATTCATGCCCTGCCTTTTCTAGGAAGCCTTCAGTGACCAACTGATTGACCTTGTTGTCTTCAACAAGCAAGATTTTCAACTTCTTTGGCTTCCAGGTTTCCTGCTTATCTTCAATGACGCTGACAGTTTGGTCCGCTTCGTAAAACGGAATGGTGAAGTGGAAGCTAGCGCCCTGAGTTTGATTAGATCGACAACCGATTTCACCACCCATCGCGTTGACCAGGCGTTTTGAGATTGCAAGACCGAGACCAGTTCCTCCAAACAAGCGATTGATTGCGGCGTTTTGCTGTACAAATGGTTCAAACAGGTAGCTGTGATCTCCGGTGGGCAGACCCACTCCAGTATCCGTCACCATGATCTGAAGACATCTTGCCTGTCGGATCTTGCTTTCAGGAATATGCACGCCGATGGTGATGGAACCTTTACTGGTAAACTTGATGGCATTGCTGACGAAATTCAACAGGATCTGCCTGATCTTGGTGGGATCAGCCCGCAGTATCTCTGGGACCTGCGGATGTACCTCTATGTGAAGCTGTAGTCCTTTGGTTTCAGCGTCTTGTTGGGTGAGGTCAACAACTTGTTTGATGACTTGCCTGATCTTGAAATCAACAGCCTCCAGCTCCAGCGAGCCTGCTTCCACCTTGGAGTAATCCAGTACATCATTGAGGATTGATCGCAGCATTTCGCCGGAGGAGATGATGCCATCCAGATAGCGGTGCTGTTCTGGCTTGAGGCTCGTGTCCTTGAGGAGGTCGGCTAGTCCCAGCACTCCGTTCAGAGGTGTTCTGATTTCGTGGCTCATGGAAGCAAGAAAGGTGGACTTGGCGCTATTCGCGGCTTCAGCTTCTTCCTTGGCTTTTTTATGGTCGGTGACATCATTGAGGATGAGGATCATCCCGGGAAACTTGCGGCTGAAGTCGACGATATGTTGGGCGCGGATATCAAAAACGCGTGGTCCTATCGCGGTGTCCAGCGTGATGTCTGTATAGCAGCTTTCCAGCTTCTGCGGCAGATAAGGCAGTAGTTGGTTTGTCAGCAGCTCACGTGTGGCTGCATTGACGTACTTGATCTTGGTGTTTTGCAACCCGCAAAAAACAGCCTGAGCAGCATAGTTGAGGTCATTGACCTGACCACTTTCGTCCATCAATACGATTGGGTCGCTCAGGCTTTCCAGGATGGTAAGATACTTGTTCTTCTCATTGGTGATACGGCGGTTTTCTTCATAAGCCTCGTGCAGTTTTTTATCTTCTGCAACGCCACTCCATTCCGTCGAAAACCCAAGTTCCATGAAATCGAAATAGCGCAGTAAGTAGGCGCGATATCTGGCACAATCTACCTCTGAAAACCCTTGTGTTTCCAGCAGGTCCAGATAGGCGCTGCGGTAGTACTTTGTCAGACCCAAGAAGTAGCCCAGTGTTACACCTCTGGATCGATGGCTCTTGGCTTGCTCTACGCCAAATGCAGCGAAGGGGTGGCTGGAGAAATCGGAGCTGACATCAATTTCAGGCGGTGTGTCATAAGACTCCATCGCTTTGATAATGGATTTTGAGAGGCCTTCAACTGATATGCGCCATGCCTCCCGCAGTGTGGCTGTGTACTGCGTGTAACCCTGACTTTTGGCATAAAAGAATATGCGATCTATGAGGGTGTTTTCATTTTGTAAAATCAGATTTCGCAACACATGCATGATTGCCTCCGTCTTGCTTTCAGGCATGATACGAAGGGAAGGGACGGTCAAATTAAAACTGCCGTGCTACGTGTTGGGGTGTACGCAGCACTCCATAGTCGGTGATGCTTTTAAGTGCTTTGCGCTGAAGTCAGTTCAGGTAGCGAGAACCGAACCTGTTCAGCGCGTCTCTTAAGGTTTCCTGTTCATCCAGATGCCGGTTGGCTTCTATTTCGTGGTGATCCAGTTGAGGGCTCTCTTCCGTCATACGAAGGTGATCGCCGGAGTTTTCCTGAAGTTCTTCCAGAATATGGTCAAAGACCTGTACGCGTTCTTTGAGAGAATGTTGGCCACTGTGTTCCAGAAAATCTTTCAGCCTGGCCAGTTCTGCCAGCAAGATTGTGTTGTCTGCGATTTCTGAGTGATAGGTGCTCATAATCCCTTCAAGCGCATTTACATCTTCACCAGTGTTTGGGTTTTCTAAGCTCATTACAGGTCTCCTCGTTCTGGGGGAGCATGCGGTCGTGCCTATGGCGATATGTAATTATTATCTAGCCATAAAATGAGGTATTGAGCGTTGTCCGTTGGAGTTGAGGTAAGCCGATGCCTAAACCGTGCCCGAAAGTTCTATGAGAATTTTAACGGCTGCATCAGGGGCCAACTTGCTGATGGGTTTCTCAATCCTTAACCATCTGCTGAGTTCTACAAGTCCAGATATTCACGCAGTCGCCAGGCTCTCGTCATTCCTCACGAGTGTTTTAACGCAGATACCGTGAGGAGTTTGGTATGAAAAAAACAATAGGAGCCGATGAGCTGGATGCTGCAACTCTGGAGTTTGGACTTCTGGTGGGACTGCTTCTTCCCAAGGGGGAAGATCCTGTAGAATACAAGCTCAACAAAGATTGGTTGAAAGACCCAGTGGCTCAATTGCGTAAGCAGCTAAAAACCGTCAGCAAAGATCTCAACGGTTGCCTAAAAGATGCATTACAGGCCTTGAAGAAAGGCAGCAGTGATAAGGCTGAAAATGCTGCCGAGGAATTCAGTAAATGGAATCCGCTTCTTTTTCCAGCTATCGGATTTGGTGGCCATGTTGGTGATTTGGGCGAAGTGCCAGCAATAGACTGGCTCTCGCTGATTACGAATGGTGGTGATGTGCCGGAGACCATCGAGAAATGGGTCCAAAAAGTTGCCAGCGATCGCAAAACTCTAAAAGCATGGGGAGCCGCACTCGTTGGCCTCGCAACAGGTCGCCTGGACCATCCAACCGGAATGGGAACTCCCGACATCCCCTACCTTTTCGCCATTATGAATGTGGGATCCATGGGAACCTTGTATCTGTCACTGGCAGCAAAGAAAGACAAGGATGGTTCTGTCGTTCTTGTACCTAGCCTGTCGTTTGACAGTGATCCGATTGATTTAGATGGGTGAGCTCATTTCAGAAAAGCAAAAAAACCTCCTCCGGGAGGCTTTGGAATTCTCTTGATAAATCAAGAGAGAAACGAAGGTGCTAGCAGCAGGAATTGAACCTGCGACCCCCTGATTACAAGTTGCAATTTGCAACTCACGCCCACTTACACTCTACTGCGATTCAGTACTATGAATCAATGAGTTGTAGAAAATTATTTGCTTCTGCCTACCTTGCATTTCGCTGTGAAACTCGTACATTTGCTTACAATATGCTGACCAAAATCGGCAGGCATAGCGCAAGCGATCTATAAGGGGATGAGGCCGTGTTTTGTACAGGGCTATTAGAGAAGCCCAAAAGGTCGTCACAAGCTGTCAGGCCGTCAGAAACAGCAGCAATTCGGGACTAAATTTAACTTCTATTTTCGCATGTGGGGCGGTTCTTGTCACGGGCCGTCAGCGGGAGAGTTTTGTCTGATGCCCAATGTTACGAAACGGACGGTCGATGCAGCCAAGCCAACAGCGAAGAAGTACTTCGTATGGGATGGTAAGCTCTCGGGATTTGGGCTGCAGGTGGCGCCAACCGGGCGCAAAACCTTCATTGTCCAGTATCGCACACTAGAAGGACGCTCTCGCCGGATGACCCTCGGCAAATACGGGGAGCTGACACCGGATCAGGCGAGGGGACATGCGGTCGATGTTCTGGCCAAGGTACGTAATGGGGAAGACCCGACCGTCAATCGCAAGATCATTCGCAATGCACCAACAGTTGATGATTTGCTGGATATGTATCTAAGCGAACATGTTGAGGTGCACAACAAGCCAAAGTCTCTTATCGAGATACGGCGTATTCTAGAACGGTGTGTGAGGAAGCCTTTGGGCAAGGCGAAACTTGCCTCTGTTACACGGCAGGATATCTCCAAGCTGCATCGCTCCATGAGGCGGACACCGCGACAAGCAAACCATGTGTTGGCGATCATCTCTAAAGCGTTCAATCTGGCGGAGGTGTGGGGCTTGAGGCCTGAGCACAGCAATCCGGTGCGGTTGGTGAAGCGTTACAAGGAGAACGAGCGCGACCGATTCTTATCTGGTGAGGAACTACAGCGTTTGGGGAAGGCGCTTGAACTTGCAGAGAAGGAGGGACTCCCGTGGATCATCAAGGCCAAGCCGGAACACACAAAGCATCTGCGCAACGATATTGAGAAACGGCGGACACCCGTGAACCCGATGGCGCTCTACTGCCTTAAGCTACTCCTCTATACAGGTGCGCGGCTGATGGAGATCGCTTCTCTTGAATGGAAGCATGTAGACTTTGATGAAGGGGCAATTGCCTTGCCTTCAAAGAAAGGGGATGGCCGCAAACCTCATCCGGTGAGTGGGAATGTGCTGGATATCCTCTCCGATATACCGCGCTTGGATGGCTCTCCCTATGTACTTGCCCGCATCAACGATCCCACACGGCATATTACCAAGGAGCTAGTGGAAAACGCATGGCAGCGGGTGCGCCATCATGCTGACATCCCAGATGTGCGCATTCATGATCTACGCCATACGGTTGGTACATTTGCTGCGCAATCAGGTAGCAACGCTTTCCTCATCAGTCATCTTCTGCGCCACCGCAACGTGACCATCACCAACCGCTATGTGAACCATGATGCTCATCCGATACGGGTGCTCTCAGAAACGGTCGGGGAGAGGATTGAGGCGGGGTTGAAAGGAGGGGGGTAAGWACTGACGGCATGAATATGGAGGTATTTGTTTGAATATTCGCGAACACCGTATGTCGTAGTGTGACCATTTGTGGACATTCGCCTTAATGCAGAGATATCCCTGTTTTACGTTCTTGCTATTTCTGATTGTGTGCGTTTTGAACAATCCAGAGGTGGGAATGGCAGCGTACTTAAGTTTGAGCGATGGACCCAGTGCGGATTAAGCTGCCATTCGCTGCACTGCGAGAACTTAGGTAAATGAAAAGTCGCAGCTAGCGTCGAGGGCCAACTGTAAAATTTAGCCATTTCAATCACAGATTACTACTGTTCACAAACGGAGAGAAAGCGAAATTGGCTACCTCTAGTTTTGAATACTCATTTATGAGAGGAAGCTAAATTAAGTCATCTTGTCTTTCTGCTGCGCTGTTTGAGTTTGTACCAGAGTACTGCACGGTAAAATGCAACCGGTAGTCTGATAATACTGGTTAGCATCCACCAGAATGACTCATATATGGCAATGATTTGCTCAGCAGCTGCTTGATTGCTATTAATACGCTCTGGAAAATGTTCATGTCGCAACAATCCTCGGTTGAAGAGAAATGCCCGTAAGGACTTGGTCACTCTCCAACTTAAAGAGGTAGTTATGCGTGTCAGGTTTTCCTCTAGTGTACTGTCTGTTGTTGTTTTCTTACCTGTAAGAATTTTGAAGTAATAAGCTTTAGAGCGATTTACTTCCTTCCATCTCTCCGAGAAACCCGCGTTTGACAGCCAATCACTCTCCTTGAATGCGTCTTTGTTACGTAAAGCCACCGTGTTCTGGTGAAGCAATTTCTGATTACGTATGATTGCTTTTGAGATACGATAAACATCTGCATTCATGCGATCTGGGTTTTCCAACTCCTTCAATAGACGTTTCTCGAACCCTGAACGATACTTAAAGTGAAGCAGATGACCGCATGTATCTCCCAACGGAACAGGAGTACACAAGTGTGTTGAGCGAAGGTACTGGAAGTCTGCTTGCCAGTACACAAGCGGTATTTTGTAAGATCTTACAAGATAATTCCTCCTGCCAGACATATCCGCTCGAGCAGAAGAGCGAAGTTCAAAAAAAGGAAAAGCTTGGGTACGTTCTGTATGAAATTTAGAAAAGGGGACATAGTTGGGTGTGTTGGTAATGAGCTCATCTAGATCCACCGCACATTTGGGCGCGCTGGTAAGATCATCACAGAAAAAATCTATTAGAGGAGTATAAAGTGCAAAGGCTAGCTCGCTTTGTAAGGCATCTGCCGTCCCGTGTATTGATAGTTGGGGAGGCTGTAGAAACTCGTCCGCATCAACAACTGTTGTCCATTTGTCTTTGCAATACTTACTGCCAATTTCATTGACCCAATCAATTCCGGCATTTGCTTGCGGGTAACCCCCATTTTTTTCAAAGAGCTGAACATCATTTTGCTGAAGCAAAAACTCACGAGAGCCATCTGAACTACCGGTATCAACAATGTAAAAACAAGTAACTCCAATTGAGCGATAATGATGCAGGAACGCTGGTAAAATGTCAGCTTCGTCCCGTAATATGCAGATTAATGGATAATCTGTTTGTCTGGACTTATTGGAGTGTTTACTAGGTCTCAAATTTTTACCCTAATAAAATTCTGCGCTTTTCGTATAGCCGAACTCACTTTCCCTGGTCGGAAACTTGCTTTTTCAGCATCGCGTTGGTTACTGATAAGCTGAGACGCATCAGGGCGTAGTAAGAAAAGGCTTTTATCTTCAGCATCCATATTGTCCAGAAACGGTAATACCTGCTTGAAATCAGCCTCTTCTTTAATCTGATTTTTCAGCTTCATACTATCTGTACTTTGTCGATAGTAATATAATGGATCAGGATAGTAAGATATTTTTCGATTATCTAATATTAGGCGATTGTAAAATTCAATATCATCTTTTCCAACTCGATATCCTTCAGAATACCCCCCAGAAGCTGAAAAGGCTGTCTTTTTTACAAGGCAGGTTGCATCGCCAACCACATTTACCTTTGTCGCCCATGCTTTTGCAGGGCCTACAAAGCGTATCTGCGTTCCGAGTACACTATTGGACGAATAAGGTTCTCCTTCACCACTGAAACGTAATGAACTGCAAGTTAAACAATCAAGCCCTGCAAAAGTTGCTGCGCTCACAAGCTTGTCGACCATTTCAGGCATCATGAAATTGTCGTCATCAAAGAAAAGCAGAAACTCACCTTTGGCAACTTGAGCGGCCTTGTTTCTTGCTGCCCCTACATATCTATTTTCCTGATAGAGGATGCGCCATGACTTATCTTTGTACCTTTGAGCAAGGGCCTTAAGCGTTGCACGTGCAAGCGGCGAACGACTACCATCATCAACGACTATCACCTCAAAATTTCGATAGGTCTGGCGTTCAATGCTCTTTAAAGCTTGGGTTAGAAGATGGGGGCGTTCAAAATGAGTAAGACAGATACTGACTAGCGGATGATTGTCTTTCTTTGGTCTGGCTGCCTTTGACATTGATTGGTTTTGGCGGTGCCAGTTCTCCCAGACTGTCAGTGATCTCTTCAATCTATCATGTCTCACTGCAGGGGCTGGGAGTCGTTTGGTATAATGCTCAAGCCGGCCTGCTAGTGCCAGATGATGAGGTTCAAATAAGACTCCTTCTCGTCCGTCTTCATCAATCAGTTCATACGTCCCACCGGTATTTGCAGCAATAAACGGAACCTGTGCAGCTAAGCATTCATAAACAGCCAATGGAGAGTTTTCCAGTAAGGATGGGATCACTGCTAACCGGCCTTCGACACTAAGGTATTCGATTGCTTGAAAAGCATTGCAATTGACTTTAAATGTGACTTTGGTTTGCCACTTCTTGCTGTTTTGCATAATGAACTTCTGAGCATCAAACCGATGAGAATAACCTCCGAGAAAAGTGATTGGGGGAATTGAAATGCCTTTTGCAGCTAGCGCATTGAGAGCATTAACAAATAACAAGATACCTTTCCGAGGTTCCAATCGGCCAAAAAACACCCATTCCCCCACGAGAGAGCATCGTTTTGGAGTAACGCTGCTAAGGTCTTCTAGGAACACGTTGGGCCAGTAAAAACTTTTTGCAGGAAGTTTATAGCAATTACGAAGCATCCAGTTCAAAAGATGCTGACTGCCGCAGATGAGCGTATCAGCCATTTCCACGCTCTGTCGCTCCATAAAAACCCAACCAAGTTGACGGTATTCTTCCAGGAACTGCGAATTTCCCTCCGCAGCCCAGAGTGTTGGAGAGGAACCTTTGACAACAAATTGTAAATTTAGAAATGCAATACCCAGTTTCTTGGCTAATAAAGCAACATACCCCAAACCACGCCACTCTGACACGTGCACCATATCAAAATGACTTTCGTGCTCTCGCAACCATTCATAGGCTGCATATGGAGGTGCCATTGTCTGAGCCATCTCAGTTTTTGCAAGTACCTGAGGAGCAACAGCAGAAAATTCAATACCATGTTCAGAATAAAAATCGCGAGTGATCCGCATTTTTTGTTGGTTTTTGGCATGCCCATTTACAAAGCAAATGGTTACATGATGCCCGGTACGTTTTAAAAACACTGCCAAATGAAAATAAGCAGTACCAATACCACCATTTTTTATAGGCCCGAAGATATCAGCAGTAATAATGCATATGCGTTTGCTAAGCATCGGGGCAATCGCATTTATGTCCTGCTGTAGTTCGATCATTCAAACGATTTCCTCACTGCGCAACCAACATCTCGGCAAGGTATCTTAGCTTGCCGTTACGAACTATGCTGCCGTCCTCTTTAACCTTTACCGTGACTTCGGCATTCACATCTCTTGCTTCCTTGGGGACCAACAGTATAAAGCCATGCTGAGCAAGCTTCTGGTTTCTGCTGCCAAATCTAGCAATGTATCGATCAGCTTTGGCTTCAGTCATGGCAACACCATTAACTTCCAGAATAACTGTCAACTTTTTTGAAGTATCTCTTCTATCCCATGCCCATCCTTCAATGTGAGTGGGGTTTAAGGCAAAAAGCTCCTTTGGCGGTATAGATGCTTTAATCGGAGAACCTGAGTAACCACGGAACAAGCGAAGGAGTTTTCTCTTAGGCCTATGCAAAGAAATAAGGCTATCAGCTGTAAGAAATAGCTTCCTCTTTTCTCCAGAGTACGCTGTTAGCTTATCCTGTTTCAGCGTTCGCTTAGTTGCTTCCTTCAACTCCGAAATTGATTCTGGTTGCTTTTTTTTTGCGGCAATGCTTGGAATTTTGAAAAGAGTATCATGCTGGCTAAACATCCTTTCGGCTGCATCTCGGTTTAAGATCACACTGCCCGATACAGCTACAAAAACATTTCTGGAGAGCTTGATAACTCGGATGAACTGCGAGCGCGTCCTGTCTTTGTTCGCTAAATGAAACTTAATATTGTATCGGTCACCTTCCGGCCAATCCTTTGGAATGTCAAAGGCATGCAGCGTTGTTTCGCCCGTTTGATTTATGAGTGAGATTTGTTGCTTTGTTCCATTAGCAAATAAAGAACGTTCTCCTGAACCAATCGCAACACAAAGTATTCGCGATGCACTCTCATCCAGTCCAATCGCAACTTTGGACCATCTATTTCTTAGTTTGCGAGATCTGTCTGCGTGCACAAGCCAAACCGGTTCATCATCTTGTCGTTTTTTATCCCGATATAGCTTTGGTTGGAGTTTGAGACTTCCGTGACCTGTGTGGGGCAAAAGAGCTAATTTACGATATGCGATGTTATCATTTTCGATCAATGGCATTGAGCGCAAATATGACGCGTTTGAGTTGTTTTGTTGCTCTGTTAGTTCTCCTAGCTCAAATGCGCAGGCCAAGCGGCATTCAGGGATCACCATAAGGTCAGTATTGTGTTCGTTTTTCGCTCGGAGCACATACTCTTGTAAAAGCCCAAAGCGAAGGTCATACGGTTGCAGTCCACTCAATTGGGCTATGAGTTTCTTAGGAATACAGACTACACTTGCTCCAACCGAATTTCCGAATACGACTTCTGAGACAATATCGCTTCCCATCGGCATAACAATTTTGTTGTCTGGCAGCTTAACAAAGCTTGAAATGATGGCATTCTTTTGGTGCTGAATCGCAACGCGAATATCGTTACAAAAACCTGAAGCAAAATGAACGGCCGTACCATCGCATAAAATGCAGGCATCAGCAGAACATTCATCCATTATTCGATTGAACGCTTGTCCTGCCGGGAAACCAATAAACGGGCATAATCTAGAGCTTATGCCATTACGTTGCAAATATTCGACAATGCCCCGAGCTGTCTCTTCAAGCTCCGGTAACGTAACCAGAATGCTTACTTTATCTGGGAGCTCGCTCAGCAAAGCTTTTGCAAATGCCATTGCAGTACCGCTTTCACGCAGCAAAACAACTATCTCTAAGGTTCCAGCGACTGTTTCTTGCCTCTCTTTCGCATTCAATACTGCTAGCTTGTTAAGCGTTACTGTTGCTTCCTTACCTGAGTTCCTAGCGTATAAATCTCCTAGGTAGGCGTGAAAGCCGTACCAGGTTTTTAAGTTGTCTTGATTACTGAAACTGGCACCCGCGATGGGATGGCCTTCCATGAGTGCGGATTTCAAACGGCCGGCCAGCTCGTATGCGTTCGGTGGTATCAGGCAAGCAGAATGATCTTCTTTTGCGATCAGTTCAGGTGTCCCACCAACATCTGTTGCTATAAATGGAATGTTATGTTCAAGCGCTTCATAAACAGCCATTGTAGAATTTTCGATAAGCGAAGGCATAACTGCAATCATGTCTCTCGAGCACAGAAATGAAAGAGCTTCTGGTTGGTTCAGGTGAGTTACACAGTTGACCTCAAAGCTCCAGCTTTCGGCTTTTCTGTTAATAAAATCAACTACTTTTTCATTATTCTGGTTTGAAAGTGCTTCGCCGTATTTACCGAGAAAATTCACTGTCTTAGGGGGGGTACCTTCCCGTTCTAAAAGATCCAGAGCTGTACAGAATAACTCAATCCCTTTGCGCATCTCCAAACGGCCGAAAAACGTTAGTTCTTGAGCATGAATCCTATCCCCAGTTTTTCGAGGAGGCCTCTGATCGATAACATCAATTTCTGAAAAATCTAGAATATTTGGTTGCACATAAGTAGCTGCAGGCAGCTGATAACCAACATGCTTCATAAAACACAGCAAATGTGCACTACCGCCAATGACAATATCACCAAGTTCAACGCACTTCTGTTCAGCAAAACTCGCTGGCAAAAGGTCGCGTTTAGCAATGGGTTGCATCTGGTAATGGCGGTTCCATAGATGTGGAGAAGAAGTTTTAATGATAAAAAGGGTCTCTTGAAACGCAAGGCCGAGCTTTTTAGCCATCAAAGCGTAAATTAGGCCTCCTCGCCATTCTGAAGAGTGAACTACATCAAATTTTTGTTGTTCTTTTAGCCAGCGATAAGCCGCGTTGTATCGCCCTTGCCAATTTTGAGACGGACCTACGATAGTCTCGGTTGTATGTTGTAAGTAGTGTAGAGCGACGCCAAATTCAGCAAAATGCTTAACCCAATGCTGAGGTGTTTCGTTCTCAACACTTTCCCCTTTAAGGTAGAGAATATGAACTTCATGATCACGAGCAGCTAGCCCTTTGGCTAGATGGTAGTAAGTGGAAGCAATGCCACCATTTCTGACTGGCCCAAGGATCTCTTCTGTAGCAATGCATACGCGAAGTTTGTTGCCTGATGTATGGCTCGCGTAGCTATCTAGATTGGGGAAAGCTTCGATCGCAAATGTGTCAATCTGCATGCTGGGGCACTCCACGCTCATCACTGGTTGGCAAAGCGCTCAACTTATTCTGAAAATAGTCCCATGTTCTCTGGATACCAGTAATTAAGTCAGTCTGAGGCATAAAGCCCAAGTCTCTCCGAGCTTTTCTAATATCAGCGAAGTTATGGAGAATTTCGCCTGCCCTAAAACCATGATAGGCAATTCTTAGCGCATCATTTTGGCCCGAAACTATTTTTAAAATGCCAATAATTTCGTTGATCGAAGTTGGCTTTCCGCTGCCAAGCTGAAAAACCCCATTATGTTTAGATTTCAGTGACTGAAGGATGCCCTGACAAAGATCTTCAACGAACACGAAATCTCTGGTTTGGCTACCATCACCATACACTTGACATGGCTCACCCATAAGAATTGATCTAACAAACATCGCGATTGCGCTGCCCTTATGGATAGAACGAGGCCCATAGACATTTGAAAAGCGTAGCGACGTGATATCCATTCCGTAACTCTGTGAATAAGCTGCACAATAAGCCTCAGCAGCAGCTTTTGATGCACCATAGGCTGAAGCTGGGTATGCTGGCATGCTTTCGTGGACTGGTTGGGGGCCATCTCCAATAATTGCGCCACCAGTTGACGCATTAACAAGGCTTCTAACACCTTGTTTTCGCATAGCTTCCAAAAGGTTCAATGTACCTTTTACATTGACGTCAAAGTTATAGGTAGGATCTTCAATGGAATCTATTACACGCGTATCAGCAGCTAAATGTATGACCGCGTCGACGCCTTTTATCGCATCCTCAAGAACTGATTGATCCCTAATGTCCCCATGGATAAAATAATGAGGTACGCCACCTAACGAGCTTGCGTTTCCTGTGACTTCACTGTCCAAAACCAAGATTTCGTGAGCTGCCACCTCAGATGCGAGTGTTCTGACCAGGTTCGAGCCGATAAAGCCACAACCGCCAGTGATGAGGATACGATTAAACATGTCTCTAAAAACTCGTTAAAACTAGGAGGTGGTTATGGGTTGCTTAGTTTTCTTGCTCCAATAGGAGACACAGCGAATTTTTGAATGATCGGCTCTCTCTCGGTAGCGTTCAGTGATTTCTGTGACCTCTCGAAACAGGCTATCCTCCATGAGAGTCGGTTGCCAACCTAATGATTGCAGATGGTCGTTCTTAACCACTAGATCATTCTTTTCCGCCTCATTTCGAGGATTTTGCACATAACTGATTTCACATCCCGTGATTGACTGGATGCACTTTGCTAGCTCTGAAAGGCTACAGGTTTCAGACATTTGATTCAGGATAGCCGGACGGCTGCCAAGAGGCGGAGGTGCCAAAAGCGCATATTCAATGCACTTACATGTATCTGAGATGTGAATAAACGCTCTTGTTTGCCCCCCAGTTCCATGAATAGTGAGCGGTAGACCAACTGCCGCTTGCATTAGAAAACGATTTAGAACCGTTCCATAGTCGCCGTCATAATCGAACCTATTAATCAGCCGTTCATCTAAACTGGTATGTTGAGTTTGAGTACCCCAAACAATTCCCTGATGAAGGTCGGTGATGCGCAGCTTGTCATTTTTTGCATAATACTGAAACATCTGAGCATCCATAGTTTTAGTCATATGGTACACAGAGCCGGGATTTGGTGGATAGACAATAGAGTCCGTTATTTGGCGGTTGTCAGATGTATTGATCTGAACATCAAGATATCCCTCGGGAATTGGAATTGGTTCGTCGTGGCCATATCCATAGACCCCCATGGTACCTAAGTGCACCAAGTGGATATCCTGCTGGACCTCTACAATTGCATTCAAAATATTGTGAGTGCCACATATATTGTTGGTGATTGTGTAGTTTTTTGAGTAGCAGTTTTTCATTGAGTAAGGCGCTGCGCGTTGCTCAGCGAAATGCACAATACTGTCGGGCTTTTCATTTCTTAACAAGCTTATTAGCTTGTCAAATTCATGAGCAATATCAATTTCTATGAACTGAATGATGTGTCCGGTAAGCTCAAACCAGGCATGGACTCGTTCATTGATGGTACGAATTGGGGTAAGGGATCCAACGTTTAATTCAATATCGATACGCCTGCGAGATAAATTGTCTATGATTATAACATTATGCCCAAGGTTACTTAGATGAAGGGCTGTAGGCCAACCGCAAAAGCCATCTCCTCCCAACAAAAGTATCTTCACTATTCAAGTCTCCAATGGGTGATCTTTAAAACGACTTAGCATTTCATGTACTTAATTATAATGGTTGCATTCATTATACAATACACATGATATTCACGTTCTAAAAGACGTGTCTAACTAATCGCAATATCTCATTTACCTAGTGCTTTAATAAAAGAAATATTAGGTTGGTGATATGCTTGATATCACGAGGACATTAATGTCAGTCAAAGTGCCCACCCGCTTAGATAAATTTGAGTTAGGGAAACAAGCTGCTCTTGATGGCGACCTAGATAAAGCCAGAGAGTATCTGCATCCTTTAGCTGAAGCCGCTCCATATCACCCGGCTGCTTTCTTTCTATGCCAGATCGAGTCGAAAAAAGGCATACTCAATAACTGTGAGAAATATTGTCTGACTTTTCTAGCTAAGCATCCTCAGCATGCAGGCATGCGGACGATTTCAGCGTTGCTTCAGATTGCAAAAGGAGACCTCAATCAAGCAGAAAATGAATTAAAAATTGCGTTGAACACCAACCCCAAGCATAATCGGGCTCTGAAAGTGCGCCAACAGGTGGGATGGTTGCGAAAGCAAGGAGAAGCTCGTGATGCTCTTGAAGTTCTCGATTCGAAACACCTCTCCAAACTTTCGTGGCTCAAAGCAGGTCGGCAATTAAAAAAAATCACGCCAGCCGATGATTGGGATAATCACGAACTACAGGCTAAAATAGCTTTTTTTCATAATAGTGGTGACATGCGGCGAGCCCTCAGGAATTTCGACCCAGAGTTAATCGAGAAGGCTGTTGAACTTGGGTATTGCACTTGGCCTAAGAAAATCCAGAACTATGTTAAAGGCAAGAACATCTTAGATGTCGGTTGTGGTTTTGGCGGGTATGCGTTTGGTTATCTGTGTGCTGGCGCTCGGAGCTATACTGGGATCGATCCTGCAATGTTGCTTGAGGAAAAACGAATGCGCAACAAGCGCATACGGCAATGGGTAGAAGTTCCAAAAACCGCAAAAGAAATCGCGAATGCTATTGAAGACATTGAATTACTTCAAACATCAACAAGTGATTTAGTTGGCCAAAACACCTACGATATTGTCTGCCTGCATAATGTCACGGAGCACCTGACAGATATAAGAAGCGTATTTGCTGATATATCCAAATTAGTAAATAAGAATGGTAAGCTCATCTTTCTTCATCATAATTTTTATGGATGGAGTGGACATCACATGGCACCTCATAACCCCTCTGTATTAGATACCAGTAACCCCGAGCATAAAAAATTCTTTGACTGGAATCACATCAGCATCCTCAAGGAGTTACCAGAAGATCATTATCTATATACCAACCTTAACCGCATTCGCATTTCAGAACTGCGAGAATTAACTCAGGAGTTTTTCGATATAAAAATTTGGGACCATCGCCCCTCTCCAGATAGTGTGTTGCAGCGCATGACTCCTGAAATTACTAAGAAAGTAGAGGGTATTTTACCCGATATTACGACGAATGAACTGGAAACCAATGCGGTTTTTTGTGTTGCTGGAGCGCGTTAGTTGATCCAAGCGGAAGTGCAAAAACTCCGCCATATTAATGTCAGGGGTTAACATCATGATCGACTTTGCGATCAAAAATGCTGTAGTTTCTCATGGGTGTTATCTCCATCCAAGTATCTCATTTCTTGGATTAGGTTTGCCTGAGAATGTGCTCACAGCATCTGGCATGCTCTCTGTTGCTGAGCGGAAAATGCTCTATAATTTAGCATTAAAAAGCTACTCAGCGCATGGGGCGGTCATTGACGCCGGGAGCTTTATGGGATCATCCGTGGTTTCTCTTGCTCAAGGCCTTCGCGATAATCCTAAATCTCAGCAGTTTTTGTCGCCCTTGGGCTTTAACACAAAACCAATTAGCAGCTACGAACTCGGTTATCTACCAAAACCGCGAAATGGCTCCGACATTGTGAGAAAGTTTGGAGATGTCGAATATCGTTTTGGGGATTCATTCCTTGGAATTCTCAAAGAAAGTATTGCACCCTATGAAGAGCTTATCGAACTATACGCAGGCGACTTTTGTGATTTTGAATGGAGCGGCACACCTATCGAACTCTGCTTCGTTGATCTTTGTAAAACGCCTAATCTAAACAGACACGTATCTAGCCAATTCTTACCAAATCTTATCGAAGATGCCTCCTTCTTTGTGAACCAGGATTTTTTCTTTGACCGACTTCCTTGGATCAAAGTTACAATGGGTTACCTTCACGACTATTTTGAATGGTATGGACAAGTGTTCACCAGCTCGATTTACCGAAGCAAGAAAAAGATACCAAAAGAAGTTGCAGAGTTTGATCCCTTCACGGAAGCAAGCTTGGATGAGTGTCTTAGATTCCACGATATACATGCGAGCGCCCACCTAAAAGATGCTGATAAATTTAGAATGGGGCTTTCGAGGTCATATTTGATTGCGATGAAAGGTAAAACTGCACATGCACTTGATTACTTAAAATATGTCGAAGAAGAGTTCAGCCATATTCTGGATGATGAGGCTACAAATGACCGAGGCAACAATTTTAGGTTTAAAAGAGCATTTAGGCAGATTGAGAGAGAAGTTGTTTAGTTGCTTGATATTATTTCAAATGAATGAGCATTGTCTGCATTAAATGGCAAGTTGGATGTTAGCGTTGTATAGGGCTATTCCCTAACCAAGCGAATGTTCGTAATGGCAAAGCTACATGTTGCACCTGCGAACTCTCCCTCTGTTAGACGCAGTGTCGAGCGTCAGCAAAGGGCTCGCAAACCGATCTGACCGTCTTACTCAGGTAATCGCATAGAGCTATGAAGGGCTTCCCGCTAAGCTACTGAGAATGCCTTCCATGTAGATAGCATCAACTCTTGATAGAAACGCTCTAATGTCCGGTGTTGGCCCTTGAAGTACATAATTCAATCTCAAAACAATGGGCTATGAGTACAGATTCGTATGATTAGTTCGATAAGTTCAACCTGCAAGCCCGAAGACTGAGATCGCGGACCAGAGTTTATCCATCACTCGATCAGTTCCTCGCTGCCGCTTATCTGTTTTGATTAACTCAATTGGTGCGCCGTTATAGACAATACGTCCAGTACTTAAGTTTACTCGATATCCGTCAGCAAGCATGAGCCATCGCCCCTCTACGTGGGCAGTGGGGTGAGTGAGCTGGAGCATAATCTTGCGCATCTTTACGCTTTGCTGGCCTGGATAGCTTTTGGTCTTATCCCATGCATCTTCTAGCAAGATATCTTCTACGCCTGCAGCACCTGTTGCTACAAGCAGATCAGTTTGCCGAAAGGCCTCTGACAAGACACGCTGAGGTACATCACCAAACTTCTTTTCTGGCCCTTTTAAAGAGAAGTTGCCTGTTGTTCCTTCTCCCGTGCACCCTGGAAAGGTACGTATGCCGGTTTCAAAATTAAACCTTCTACCAGCAAGAGTGATTGCTAGAGTCTCATAATCGCTTGGTCTCCATCCCATTTGTTGTGACAATCCGAATAGAGGGACCTGACTGACTGTGTGACCGGCAAACATTCTGGATGTGTTTGTGCCGAGTTCATTTTCCATCACTGGATAGATTTCCCGAAAAGCCTGCGGGAAGGGTTGTTTGATACCCTCTTTGGYAACGAAAAATTGCCATTCTTGACGCTCTTCTTCTGAACTCTCTACGGGATGCCAGAGCCGAACCCGCTGCCATTCCGCTCTCAAGCGGGTAGAACCATCCACAAGGAGCCATAATCCTTCATTCGATCCTCCTTTGAGGACTGCAGCAAACCTATCCCCTTCGTCTTCAACTTCCCAGATTAGCTTGCTGGTCATCGGCCATAAGGACTTGTCTGTCATTTGTCTGGCCCACACGGAAACATCCAACCACCACAAGCGCAGCAACATACCTTCCAATGCAGGTTTTATAAGCTTAGTAAACTCATCTGGAATGTGACTTGTTGTAAGCAGATCAAGAACGCGCTCTGGGTGAAGAGAAAGGTTTCGTATAGCTTCTTTGGTGGTTCGTTGTAGCTTCTTCTTAACGCCAGCATGGCGTACTTCTCGAGTGACTTTTTGTGCAATCAACACAGCTTCGGGCTGAGGTTCATCTCGGACAACCTTTCCAAGCTGAATACTTAACGATTGAGAAGGCATCGATTTGGCTTTGTGATCAGGAGCAAGGGCAGCTCCAACCCAAAGTTCATCGAGTGTTTTCAGTCCCCAATCCAGACGTTCTGTCAAAGCAAGTTTTACTGCTCTCGCAACGGCTGAAGCTTCTGCAACACTGGTCAGCTTATCTGATTGATATTTGACAGTACCTGCAACTATCCTGCGGGATCTTCTCAACACTTCTTCAACAGCATGTTCAGCAAACAATCGCCATTCCGAAATATCAGCAAGAACAGAATCGTGTGCYGGGATACTATGCGACAACTCTGGGCTGATTTCGCATATTGCATTTGCCAAGGTGCGCAGATCAGACACTCCTGCAACAGCCTCGAACTCTTCAAATGAGATCGGGCCATCGTTTCTCGCGGCAATGTTTACGAGTGCAGCATCCAGGAGTAAGTCATCTCCAATTGCATGTGCCGCAATTAAGGCAACATCAGCAGAGCCCTTGCTAATGCGTGGATGTAATTTCCGGAGCGTTTTCAGGGCCTCTTCTGGGAGAGTTCCAATCGTTCCCAATAGAATTCTGGCGACATAACGATAACATACGTCTTTCTCGTGAGAGCCACCTGATATAATTTCTGTTCGAGCTAAACCACTTAATGCGATAGCTGCTTCTTCGGGTGTGAAGAATAGGTAGACAGTTTCGTGCAGCCCTCCTTCTTCAATATCTCGGAGTATCCCAGATATTGAAGTGCCAGCAGTTTGTTGAAAGTCTCCCTTTTCCCACATTGTAGCAAGGATAGCGCCACGGTCGAATGGGCTTAAGGCTTGAACATATGAGTTCAACACACCAAAGTCCCGTTGAGCCTCTGGTTGTCGCAGTTGTGAAAGGACAAATGCTCTCGCTGAATTCGTTGTCATTGGGTAACCGAGTTAGAAGGTCAACATATATCGCTAGACTCACTTGATTATGCCGTCTGCATGTTGAGCTTCCAATAGCTCCCTTAGTAGCGATATATACCTTCTACTTGGTTCTTATTGGGCACTCTCAATCCTTTCGGTGAGCAGGTTGCTGTTTGTAATGTTTACCGTACTTCATGAAAATAGGTTGTTCTGGGGGAAGTTCGGGACTTTGAAAGCATCTCGGCTCTGAGGTTCTGTTTGAATTTTCCCTTATATTACAAGGGGAAGCCATTTTTGGCTTAGGTCAGGCCATTTTTGGCCTGCTTCTTTTCCTAGTATTTTCAAGGTGTTGCGCCAAATTCGTGGGCTTGATGCAGGTCTCCGGGCCAATTCTGGCCCATTATTACTCCCCTCTACGATCTGGATTTAGGTCAGATCTGAATCTTATTAGATTTTATTCTCTAGTTATTTCAACAAGTAAGCGAGTTCTGGTGTGCTCTCTTCTTCTATTTCTCTCACTCTGGCATGCAAGTTGCTGTTGTGTTGGTACGCAGCTGCAGACTGGGGTCTGGGGCTGTGGCCCATTCTCATCAAATGGGGTTCATTTATTTGTTTTGCTGCGTCTGTCCGCACACGGAGGGCGCTCACCAGGAGCATACTATGCCAACACCCGCTTATATCACCATTGAAGGGTCAACTCAGGGTCCAATCACTCAAGGCGCGTTTACTGAAGATTCCGTCGGTAACGTGTGGCAGGAAGGCCATGAAGACGAGATCATGGTGCAGGCCATTGATCACACTGTCATCATTCCTCGTGATATCCAGTCCGGCCAGCCAGCTGGTCAGCGCGTGCACACTCCGTTCAAGTTCACCTGCTCCATGAACAAGTCCATCCCGCTGCTGTATAATGCGCTGGTTTCCGGTGAGATGCTGCCGAAGTGTGAAGTCAAATGGTACCGCACCAATTCTTCCGGCAAGCAGGAGCATTTCTTCACCACCTCCTTTGAAGATGCGCTGATCACCAACATCGAGTGTGGCCTGCCACATTGTCAGGATCCGAAGAACGCTGACTTCACTCAGTTGATCACCATTGAACTGTCTTACCGCAAAATCATGTGGGAGCATACAGTCTCCGGCACGTCCGGTGCTGATGACTGGCGCGCGCCTGCAGCTTAAGTCTCTATCCTCATTGAGGATGGAAGTCAGATCCGGGCCAGCTTTGGCCCGGACACTGTCTCTGGGTGAGTTCATCATGTGCCGTCTTTGATTTAGGCCTGATCTGCGGAGTTGGAATATGCAGTTTGTCTCTGGCAAAGCCTCAGCAAAGCGCGGCTATTTGCGCAGCTTCTTTCGCAGCTTGCTGTGGCGACGGCGCAAGGTGGAGGCGGTAGCTGAAGCTGCACCCAAAGAGTGCGATCCGGCAGGTACCGCTCATGTGGTTCTGCAAGGTCGTGACCGGCCTGAGCGCTCGTCAGATGCGCTGCACGAAGATCTGTCGGAAGAGCTGGAGATCCGGGGCTTTCTGGATCAGTTTCCCGGCCACCGCTTGATGGTCAAGCCCGGGGATCAGCCGCACAAGGAGATATTCTGATGGTCTATCCGCTGGCGGAACAGAGACTGGCGCAGCAACATAGTGCAGCTCATGATGTAAATCCGGTTCAGGATGAGGCAATCGCGGTTTCTCTTGAGGCGTTTGCTCAGGCGATCGTAGATGCCCATCAGAGCATGGCGCTTATGACTGGTGGAGCTTTAGATTTAGCCACCTTGCCCGGCACGTTGCTGGACAGCCGGTCAGGACATCAGCTTTTGAAAGAGATCGGTATTAAGGGGCGTTATTACACCAAGATAGCCAATGGGAAGACCTACGTCATCTTCAAGGGCTATCCTGCAGTGCGCGAGGTTCTTAAGGGGACACGGTATCTGTCGTCCTCTCCAAAGGTTGTTGCTTTTGGAATTGGACCTGAAGCCATTCGGGCAGGTGGCCGGGCGAATGCGGTGATCATGATCACCTGCTATGTGGCCCTGGATATCATGCAGTTCATCATGAGCGATACGCAGCTTTACAGCGAACTGTTTGCCAACATCATTGTCGATGTGGCGATCGGGGCTGTTGCCATTGGGGCTGGCATGGCCGCTGCAGCTGCTGGCGCGCTTCTGGCCGGTGCTATCACGACAGTTGCTATTCCTGCCCTTGCCATTACGGCTGGTGCCATTGTTGTTGGTATGGCTGTTGGTATGGCGCTTGGACAACTGGACAAGATGTTTGGCTTGCGAGAAAAACTGTCTGCAGCCTTGCGCTGGACTGGTGAGGCGGTTGCGCGCGGCCTTCAGAAAACCGGTCAAGTTATTCGTGAAGCACAAGTTTCCATGCGCCAGAAGGTGGAAGAGCTTGAACGCCGCAGCAATCGGTTTTTCTATGATCTGGAACGCGAGACCATCTGGCATTTGGGTGGGCCTGATCTTTACAACCAGATCTACAGGCGGTGATGATGATCAACTGGTACATCAATAAGACCGTTCAATTTGGGCAGTGGATTGGCCGGGATCCGCGCAGAGCACACGGGTTCGCTGCTGTGCTTGATCTTTTGATGGTGTTCTTGGTGTGGAGTACGATCTCTGACTTTCTGTATGCGCAGCAGGTCATTGAGCTTGGACAAGACAACTTTGAAATTGCTCATGGCATCCAGGCTTTAGCTCTTGGATCTGTTGCGATCCCCATCACCCATTTTGTCTTCACGCCCTGGGGGCATCAACGGCTGCAATGGTCCGTAAAGACATACCTCATTCTCATTTTCGGATCGCTCCTGGTCTTTGCTATTTCTGGCAATCTATGGTCGCAATCAATTGGGCAAAGAGCGCAGGACGAAGGGTACTTACTCTGCCAGAACGAGTTCTTCGCACCGGCAAAGGCCTTCCATACCTATGTGCGCCCGGGCACTTTATGTCCCGCTGATGAATGGCATTCCAAACCCTATCCACCGCCAGCGGTGAGGCCCTAACGAGCCCTCCAGACCACTCTCAATACTTGTACGTCCTTTGTTTTTTCTTTTGCCAGTGAGTTTGTTATGAATGCTATTGTCCAAATCCCGCAGCTCTTCCAGGAACAAGATCTGGCCTTCACCTTTGCAGCTCCTGCGCAGCCCAACGCGGAGTTGTTGGTCACCGGGTTCTCGGCAACAGAGCGTCTCAATGGGCTCACGCAGATCCAGATTGAGCTTGCCAGCCCCGACAACGCTCTCGACTTGCATAGCCTGCTCGACACGCCCGCCACGCTGACCATTCATCATAAATACGAGGGCCTGCGCCATCTCTCCGGAGTGATCGCCGAGATTGCCCGGGGCAATGAAGGCCATCACCGCACCAGTTACTCACTCACGCTGCTGCCCAACCTGCACCGGCTCGCCCATGGCTCTGACTGCCGGATCTTTCAAAAGAAAAGCGTGCCCGAGATCGTCAAGATCCTGCTCAAGGAACACGGCGTCGAGGATGTGAAGTGGGATCTGACCGAACCTCATGAGGCCCGCGAATACTGCGTGCAGTACCGGGAAAGTCACTTAAGCTTTTTAGATCGCATCACGGCAGAAGAAGGCATCTGGTACTACTTCACCTATGGTGCCAATGGCCAGCATACGCTGCAGTTCATTGATAACCCGCAGATCGTCTCGCAGCTGCCGGACCAGCCAAGGCTGGAATACAACGCCATGGTTGGCGGGGCTGTCAAAGGCGTCTATTGCAACAGCTTTGTCCTGCGCGAGCAGCTGCGCGCCACCAGCTTCATGCAGCGCGATTACTCGTTCAAGAACCCGCCTTACAACCAACAACACGCTCATCAGCGCGGTGAAGACAACGGCTCTGCGGGAGACTATGCACTCTATGAGTATCCAGGGCGCTACAAGGCCGATGGTGTCGGCAAGCCGTTCACAAAACACCGGCTGGAGGCAGCACGCGTTGAGGCCACCACAGGCCACGGGGCGACCAATGCTATTCACCTGATGGCAGGTCATCAGTTTGCCCTCACGGACCACCCGAACAGCGATTACAACATCAAGTATCATTTGCTCACCGTCTCGCATCAGGGCAGCCAGCCGCAAGCCGTGGCTGAGGAAGCTGGCAGCGGCACCACCACTTACAGTGCCGGGTTTGAGGTCATGCCCGCCCGTCTGCCATACCGGCCCAAACTGCTCAAAAAGCCCTTGGTGGACGGCCCACAGATCGCCCATGTCACCGGACCGGAAGGTGAAGAGATTTACTGCGATGAACATGGCCGGGTGAAAGTCTGGTTCCCGTGGGACCGTCACGGCAAGAAGAACGACACTTCCTCCTGCTGGATCCGCGTGTCCTCCAACTGGGCCGGCGCCAGCTGGGGCCACATCGCCATCCCCCGCATCGGCCACGAAGTCATCGTAGACTTCCTCGAAGGCGACCCAGACCAGCCAATCATCACGGGGCGGACGTACCACAACAATAACAAGTCACCTTACCAACTGCCGGACCACAAAACCAAGATGGTTATCCGATCCGACAGCCATAAAGAAGATGGCTACAACGAGATCTCATTTGAGGATGAAGCTGGCAAACAGAATATCTTCACCCATGCCCAGAAAGATCAGACGATCAAAGTTCTCAATAACCGGGCCAAGCGCATTGAGAATAACCAGATTGAAAGCGTCGGCTCCAACAAGAGCATTGAGATTGGCGGCAACCATCAGGAGAAAATTGGTGGGTCGATGAATGTCTCCATTGGTGGAGGATCTGGGGGGGCACTCATGGGAACACTTGGTGCAGTACTTGCTGCTGGGGGCAAAGATAGTGCAATTGGAGCTGAAGCTACTGGTAACTCTGCAGTAGGCACCTTCATGTCCGGTGTTGCAGCTGCGGGGGCATTAGCAGAAGGGGCGTCGTTGGGAGGAAATGCTGGCTTCAATTCATCAAAAAATCATTTCCTCGAGGCAGGCAGGGACCAACAAGGAACAGCAGCTGCAATCGGGGGCATGCTCTCTCAGATCATGCCGATCAGTGGAGTTCACAACACGATCGTCGAAAAGTTTGAAAGCAATACGGTTGGAATAGGTAAAACTGAACAGGTTGGTGCTTACAAAAACACGTCGGTAGGCCACACTCAGACAATTAATGTGGGCGAAGAGTTAATCATCAAAGTCGGTAAGTCTAAATTGATTATGGACAAAGACGGCAACGTGACAATCTCTGGTGCTAAGTTCAATTTCACAGCCTCTGGTCACGTTCAGATCAACGGCAAAGTCGTTGATATCAATTAGAGGCTGCTATGCTGGATAAAAACACAACAGGTTTTGCAGCTCTGGGATTTGAACAGATCCATCGTGACGGAACCCCCATGGGTGTTGTTGCAGTTCGGGGGCGTTTCGAGATTGAAGAAGGTGGGCGCCTAGCAGTTAGCAGTACGCAAGAGCTTGTACTGGAAGATGTTTACGAAGCGGATCCGCATAAAACACCTATGCTCGCTTGCTCAGATCTGGTGCCCTTTAAGCCCAACAGTGATGTTACTGCCTTAGTAAACACTTACCCGCCGGGTGATGGTAAGGCAGACAGATGGCATTGTGGCGTAAAGACTGGTGCCCATGAATACATATTAGAGGTGCAGGGACCATCTAATTGGAGTTTTCAAAAAGAGAGCTGGAAGTATTCACAGCCTCGGCCCATAGGCTTTGCCCATCTAGATTACAGGCTTGCGGTAAGTGATCAGATTGCTGAGGGGCCTGTTAACGAGGATGTGCCGCAGAACCCTTTGGGTATGCCTGCTTTGAAGGAGGAGTACCTCCATAAAGACAAAGAATATCCCATCCCCTTAATCAGATCGTTAAATAGCCAGACCAAGCTTGATGACCATTTCTCTCTTAACGGGTTTGGGCCTATTCCCTCATTTTGGCGGTGTCGCCAGCAGTATGCTGGCACCTATGATAAGGCATGGAAAGAAAACCGACACCCGCAACTTCCAGAGGATTTTGATTACCGGTTTTACCAATGTGCCAATCCTAAGCTTATTCAAAATGGATATTTGCAAGGCAATGAACGAATAGAGCTTGCCGGAGTTCAGCCAGATGGCAGTAATTTGGCATTCAACTTGCCGATGCTTCTCTTTATTGCTCAGTATCATTGGATTGATGGTCGCGAAGCAATGTTGCGCCTGAACCTGGACGGTGTTCACATCAACACCAGTACATCCCCAGGCACCGTTGATCTGACCTGGCGAGGTTGGCTGCCCATCTGTCCTGCATTCTTTAAAATAGACCTGAGCCTAAGCGGGTTTGATGATGAGGAAGCAAGAGCGGTTCCTTCATCCGGTTTATTTGGGTTCAGCGAGGAGGAAACGGCATGAGTATACCTCGCGAGTTTAGCCGAGATACAAGTGAAGGTTATCTGATTTCAATTTACCCAGATGTCTGCCTCACTCCTGTTGGGTCCAGCTATGTGCCCATTCCCTATACAATCGTTGCAAAGCAGTCTGATGATGCCAATACCTGCCCGACAGTCCGCGCAACTAAAAAGCGGGTCCATACAATGGGCTCAATCATCACCAAGTGTTCTGGTGATGCAGCCGGCACAGGCAAAGGTGTTAAATCTGGCACGATTGAAAGCGTTTGCCACCCTAAGGAACACTCTTCCCGTGTTCGGGCCTGCGGTCATTTCGTGATCAGACAGAATGATGTCTGGTACATGAATAACAAGAATACACAAGGGAAACTTAATTATGTGAAGCGGACTGATATTGATCAGCTGACACCGCCGATTTACTTTGCTGATCAGCAAGCAGATGATGGTGCAGATACCTCAGCATCAGGATCTTCCGACCAGCCACCTCAAGTGATGAGCGATGCTTCACCTGATCCTATTATTGCTGGCGCTCAATATGCTTCTGCAACCACGGCTACCAGTACGGTGTTATCGCCACCGCCAGCACAGCAGGCAACACCTCCAGAAGCACCACCTTACAACCCAAATTCAAAAAAAGTTCCGCCGACAGCAAACAACGACAACAAGCTCAAATCAAAGAAAAACCGCTGGTGGTCTCGAGTACTGCTTCAGCTAGCACGTAATCCTCAAGCTGCGGCTACATTACCGCTTGGAGCAGCGGCAGCAGGGATTGGAGCAGTTGGTGTTGAACGTGCGAAGAATCTTTCTGACGGATACAATCCACTGACTGGAGAAATCGCTCCTGGCACACCGTTTTTAAGGCAACCTATTGGGGATCAGCTATCACCAGCTCCAGATTTGCAACCAAATCCGCAAGTTGACCCATCTTGGGTGGACCCTTCTTCGCCTGCAACAGAACAGCAACGCCAAATTCAAAGCCAAGTTGAACCAAACGAAAGTATTGACACGCCACCAGGTACGGGCCTTTCAACTGAAACTACGCGCGTCTCAGGTCGGGACAATGACGATGATGACGATGATCGGTGCCGGCTAAGACCTTACAAGGCAGGATGTGGCGATGTGCCGGGCAGATCGACTCCGCACCATGTGGTCGCAGACCGGTCATTCAGAGCTCCAGGCAAGGGAGGAGCTGTATATGATGGCGGCGTACCCCATGCAGAAGGCTTGTGTATCTGTGTTGAAGGCGCGACGCCGAAGATGCATGAACCTGGAAGCAACATGCACGGGCGAGTTCATCTTCGGCAGAACGAGGGTGAGAAAGCGTTGGGACAACAGGGAGAGCCAGTTGGCACAGCTACTCTTGTAGATTTGGAAGGCAATGGCGCAAAAGCAGCTGCTCAAGAAACGGGGTGTGATGAGACTGTAATGAAAGCGCAGCTTCGCACCTACCATCAGGCCCGCGGCTTGGGACCAAATACAAGATGGAGAGCTGATCCCACCGGGCGGTTAGCTGTTGATCCCAATAGTGTTGGCACCGGGGGTGGAACAGGTCTACCATCAGACAATGTTTTCTAGGAGTTTTCTCAAATATGACTATACAGCTTGAACCCGCTTTGATTTCCGGCGGTCATGCTATTTCGGATACGGCTTTGATGTTGCATGCTGTTCCCGATAAGCTAAATGTTGAGGAATATGACTTTACTAGGGTTTTCTATCTGAACTTAAATCCAGCGGCCCCTAAAGAATGGGCACATCAAGACTGGCTTGATGCGTCGGTAGTGTCGACATGTGACATTAAAAATGGTCCCGCCGGAATGCCGGCAGGTTGCGAACTTTCAAATCATGGTTTGGTAAAGATTCATAATTCTTACGGAACTGAAATAGAGCAAATACCAGGAGCCGGACTAATTGCAGATGATGGCCGTGGCGAACTAACTTGCATGCGGCGTATAGGCAAGAAACTATTTGCTTGTGGAATTAATGCGCAAGTTTACAAGCGCGATGAAGGGAGGTGGCATAGTATTGGCGGCAAAATGGGAGAAAAAGTAACGACCCTACTAGAGCGAAGGTCTGCAATAATTAAGGCAGGGGAGTATTCAACACGCAGTGATGAGATATCTGATATAATGGATCAGATTCCATACTTCATTTTCATTAACGGTATTGCGGAGGATGATATCTATGTTACAGGCTCTCGCAATACAATTTATCATTTCGATGGCACAGAATGGGAACGGGTCCTCAGCGATACTGAAGCCTCTCTATCTGATATTCATCCAATTTCAAAAGATGAAATCTACATCACAGGTTTTGAAGGCACTCTTTTAAAAGGAAACGCAAAGGAGGGGTTTCGCTCCATCGTTGACCCGCTGTCTTCTTATTTAAACTTCCTGTTCATTCGCAAGTTCCAAGACAAGGTTTATGTCGGCAACGATGACGGATTGTTCCAGTTGCAAGGAGATCGCATAGTTAAGGTTGACGAATATCCAGGAAAACAAGTGCGTATTCTGGATAGCGTGAGCGACAACATCCTCTGGCTTGCTTGTGCTCGTCACGCTTACCGCTTCGATGGGATAGATTTTCATGTCCACGAACATCCGGACAACATTGGTCTTTAACAACGATATGTAGCAGAAGCGCTTTAACCAGAGACGAACCATGCCTGTACGAAGGTCTTGTGTAGTCACTCAGCAACGAGCTAGTCAAAGTCGACCTATGGTTGGAGTCACGTATTGGCTGTAGGCGGCTAAATTTCGACCGAATGCCCGCAATTGGTCAGGCGGAAAACTCAAGAGTGCGGAGCTGCTCCCTACCAGCTCCTTGGTTGCTAAATGTCGATTTTCTCTGACAACGAAAGTGCATCTTCAAGATCGATACCTAGGTATCTGACAGGGCTGTCCATCTTTGTGTGGCCAAGAAGAAGCTGCACGGCTCGAAGATTACCTGTCTTCTTGTTGATTTGCGCGACCTTAGTTCTGCGCATTGAGTGTGTACCGTAAGAGCTTGGTTCTAGCCCGATTGATAGAACCCACTCTTTCAGCATTCGGCCATATTGTCGTGTCGAAATATGCGGCCTGTCATGAAACCGGCCTGGCCACAAGTACTCTGACCCGATCATTTCTGGACTGTCTATCCATTTTGACAAGGCTGATCTGTTTCCCTCCATGAGTTCACACTGCACAGGCTTACCGGTCTTACTCTGTATTATTGAAGTGCGCTCTTTCACTCGCCCTGAAGTAAAAACAACGACAACCTTAAGACGTACAAGGTTACACCCTCTGAGTTTGCTGTTGATCGCTGTATTGAACAAAGCTAGCTCACGTATTTTGTCTGCGAGTTCAAGGAGAACACGAACGGCCCAAACGTGTTTTGGTAGTAAAGGGCGCTTTTGCCCGACAATCCTGCAGCGATTCCAGTCTGGTTTTACTGGTCGGATCATAGGAAGGTTTGATATGATCATAACAGCTCCTCCGTACCGCCCTCAACCACTACATCTAGTTAATCTTACAGCGTACAGAAGACGGTATTGAGGTCTAAGTTGGTAAGAAACAAGGAACTACTGGCTTATTTGCCAAGCGTTGCTCAGAAGACCAGAATATGTGCAGCATAATTTTTGGCAAAGTTGATTGATGACTGAAATCGTAATGATATCGGGCGGTGGGCTCAACAGCTGACATCCGCACTTTTCAATCAACAATTGTAGCGGTCTGAGTAGTGGCCCCAAGAAAGTCAGTAAATTTAATCAGCGTCTCAGTGTACTATTCTAGATTTTATAAATATCAGTCCATCTGGGGGTTTGACTATGTTTTTTGCAAAATTATGCCGTATTGCTGCCTACTTGGCTCTGGTTCTTGGTGCATTCAAAGTCGTTATGGGTTTATTTGGGGCATCATTTCCACCTGAAGATCGTATCGCCTTCGCACGACACGTTTTGGGTTCTGCAGATACTGGAGAAGCCATCGACAAAGGCACATATTATATTGGTATTGCCATTATCTTTGGCGTCCTTTTCGAGATCTGCTCCCACATAAAACAAATCAATGACAAATCCTAAAAAGGAGAAGATATGCGCGGCTTGCTTCTTATAATCATTGTTTTATCAATTGCCTTGCCGTCTTCTGTTTTCAGCCAAACTCACATCTATACTTTATACCGAAATTCTGTTTTGGATCCCAGCATGAGAATCCACATTGCCACTTTTGATGCATCTGACGGAATTGAATATAATTCGGGAAATTGCTGGTTAACGGCACGACTGTTTAACGATCAAGACGGCATCAAAACAACATTCTGGTGCGAAGAAGGTAGATTTAAGGGATCATCCAACTAAGGAGTCGCTCTATGCCGCTTCCCTGTAAAAAGCTTCAAGAATTGGTGTTACCCGCCTATGCTCCCTGCGCGCACTTTGGCATTTGTCGAGAAGCTCAGTTTGGCCCGAATTTCGGCCATGTCCCAAGAGGTTTCCTAGGTGCAACAGGCACACCTGAAGATGTGGAGCTGGTAATGGTGCTCTCTGAACCTGGACACCCGCATGCGCAAGAGCGCTATAACGCAAAGAGTACTCCAGAACAGGTACTCAACGAGAGTTTAAGCTATGTATATGAGTGCTTTGCATCCGGCGCAGATCTATTTCATCGAAATGCAAGGTGGTTCATAGATCAGCGCGAACAGGATTTAGATGCTTCTGTATGTCCAGCTTGCTTTAAGGACGGACACTCTGCGCAAATCTATTGGTTGTAGTAGTCTTGGATCTTTTTAATTTCTCGGCCAGCAAAGGGCAAAAACTCGTCGATCAGCTGACGGTAGAGGATCTGCATTTCAGATACTGCAACACGGTTTTCGATCTGCTCTGTGTAATGGGAAAAGCGCGCTTTCTTTGCTTTTGCAGAAACCTGGCGCAAGAGTTCAACGTTGTAAGCGACCCACTGGCGGTGCAATAGAAATTGAAAGAGGAGTTTGCGCCCCTCTTCGCTGGCGGCAACCTGCTCAAGGCTCTTGTCGCTCTTTTCCATCATCCGATAGAGTGTATCAATAGTTTCATCAGTCATCTCCTGAGTACACTCAACCCAACCAGCAACCTGAATCTGTTGCTCTTTGACTGCGTTATCGAGTAGTTTCTGGCGCTTCCGCTCAGCCCATTTCCAAATCATCACCAGTTCCTTAAGTGTTGGTATCCATCGCCTTCAAAGTGTCTGATTAGTGCAATCTTGAAAACTTCATGGAATTGATGGTGATATTTGACGCATTATTTTCGAAGTTTGCTCGTTGGGTGAGCTATCTTATGGGCATGGCTACTTCGAGATCAGTCGGGCCAGAAGCGGACACTCGGGCAGTTCTATCATGGGTTGAGACACGCTAACCCGAAGTCCCTCCATTTTTCTCAAACCAGGCCACTTTTTGGTGGTCCCCATCTATCAAGCCTCCCAACTCGGTCTGTTGCGCATGGTGTCAGCCCATCTCAATACATGAGAGCAATCGCCGGGAATAGGTATGTTAAAAGCGTCTGCGAGCATCAGCGCAGTCATACCTTCGACATCGGCGAAGCTAAAGGTATCGCCGGCAATAAAAGGCCGTCGGTCAGACATCTCGTCGTTCAACCAGATCCACTTTGCGGGAATAGATTGACGCTGGGTCTCAGCAAATTCAGGCACTTGATCTACTACCTCGGCGAAGAGAGCCATCGCATGCCGAACCATCAGGCCGTAGGCCATGAAGATATGGCTGTGGATGCGCTCGCTCCACATCGCGATATTGCCTTGATCAAATGCGCTGACACCCATCAGCGGAATCTTGGGGAATTTAATATCAAGAAACCGACATATCGCCCGGCTTTCCGTGATGACACGGCCATCATCCAGCTCAAGAGCAGGAACCTCTCCCAGGGAATTTATCTTGCGATATTCAGGAGTGCGTGTGCCGCTGCCAAGCTCAAGCTCGACACGTGGAATACTGATGTCTTTTTCGGATATGAAAATGCGGACACGCTTGGTGTTTCCAGACATAGAGTTGTAGAGTTTCATGTCAATCTAGGTCCTTTTTAGTTTGTCATAGGAGATTCCGCGACAGAGCCTTCTCCATGTGAGCGACCTTGATGGGTTGGATGCCCCACCCCGACGGCATCGCAATGTGCCATTATAGTTAGACTTGGTCTTACTAACAAAGGGAGCAGCATCCATGGAAGAAGTTAGCATCATTGGGATTGATCTTGCAAAGCGTGTTTTTCAACTCCATGGGGCCCGAGGTGACGGGTCAGTTGCGTTCCGTAAGAAATTATCACGCAAGCAGTTGCTACCGTTTTTGGGCAAGCAGCCTCCCTGTATTGTTGCAATGGAGGCTTGTGCGAGTTCCCATTATTGGGGCCGTGAGATTGGCGTCAGCATTCTCAACACAATAACCAAACTCGGCAGGCCCGCGTTCGAAGCAATCCCATGACCTGAATTTACGGGTTTGGGCGTGCTTTAAGCTATTCACGACCCGTGCAACAAGGCCATCCTAGGTTTAGATCTCGCTCTGGCTGGGGCTGTCCGGTCTCAGGTCGAACGTCAGGTATGGTCACTCAGCAACATGCCTGTAATCAGGGCCATTACCTGCCATTCAAGTGTTTCCATCAAGAGTTGAGGCTGCCTGCATAGAAGGCACTGTTGTTTCTTTCGTATTTTGAAAGAACTTACTTTCTATCTTGAATGAATGTCAGAATTGTCCGCTCCAGCTCTCCTGCTGCTGGGGAAGCGGGTGTTTCTGATTTTCTGATAAGTTCAATTTCTCGTTGGAGGCCTGCTCCTGGAAGCGGAACAAAACTGATCTCGTCTGTGTTGAGTATCTGAGCACTTGTCTCAGGTAGAATAGTAATGCCGACCTTATTACGGATCATTGCTATCAATGATGTTATGTTATGGACTTTTAGACCAGATTCAGCGTGTAGCCTCTGACAAGCTGAAACCTGAATCGACTGAGACAGATTGTTTGCAATCAAGCGTTCCCCTTTCAAGTCTTCCCAACTCAAGTCTTGATCTTTTAGAAGCAAACTGCTGGATTTGTGACACAGAATACCAAAGCGGTCAGAGAAGAGAGTTTGAGTGTGAAATGAAGTGGCGTGGCCCTGTGTGGAGGCAATGCCCAGATCAATACGGTCTTTTGCTAGCTCGCGTAGGATGGAAGCAGAATCCATGTCGCGGAGTTCGATGTGAACATCAGGGCGCATAGAAAGGAACCGTGCAATGACTTCCGGCATGATTGTGTTTGCAACAGATGGAACGGCGGCCAACCGCACTTTTCCGCTTTTTGCTTTTGCGAAGTTCACAATGTCCTGAACCATGCCGTCAAATTGATAAAGTTCCCGCTCTGCCTGCTCCAGAACGAAAGATCCAAGCGCTGAGAGCCGGTTCTTACGATCAGTCTCAAACAATGATTGTCCCAGATTTTCTTCCAGTTGTTTTAGCATCATGGAGAGTGCTGAAGGTGTGCGCCCAAGAACCTCGGCTGCATCACTAAGGTTGCCGGTTCGTGCAACAGCGACGAAGCAACGAAGCATCTCAATCTTGATCTGCATTTCAATTTTCCTGAAACAAGTTACAGAAATTTGATTTTGACTGAAATTGCATCATGTGTCCATAGTCTGCTCAGTAATTCTACGGGCGAATAGGCAGCAGATCACATGGTCGACACAAAACTGAATCTCATTGCAGGAAACTGGACCGCTGGCACAAGCGAAGTTGAGAACCGGAACCCATCGGATCTGAGTGATCTTGTTGGTCTATTTGCGCAGGCATCTGCTGATCAGCTGGAAGCGACCTTGGACCAGGCACGCATTGCTCAGGCGGAATGGGCTGCTTATGGCATTGAGCGTAAATACAACGTGCTGAATGCGATTGGAACTGAGATGATGGCGCGTGCCGAGGAACTTGGCACTCTGCTTTCTCGTGAAGAAGGTAAACCTCTCGCAGAAGGTAAGGGCGAAGTCTACCGTGCGGGCCAGTTCTTTACCTACTATGCCGCTGAAACACTGCGTCAGATCGGTGAAAACGCAGATTCAGTGCGGGATGGTATCGAGGTTGATGTCCGTCGGGAAGCTGTTGGCGTTGTTGCGATCATCTCTCCGTGGAACTTCCCAACAGCAACGGCTTCCTGGAAGATTGCTCCAGCTCTTGCATTTGGAAATGCTGTTGTCTGGAAACCGGCAAATTTGACGCCTGCTTCTGCTGTCGCTCTGGCAGAGATTATTGAGCGGCAAGACATACCCAAAGGCCTCTTCTCACTGGTCATGGGCTCTGGTCGCGACATTGGTCAACGTTTGGTTGAAAGCCCAAAGGTCGATGCGATTTCCTTCACGGGTTCTGTTCCGGTTGGCCGCGGCATTGCATCAGCAGCTGTTCAGAATTTCACACGTGTTCAGATGGAAATGGGCTCCAAAAATGCTCTTGCAGTCATGGATGATGCCGACCTTGATCTGGCTGTATCTTTAGCAATCGGAGGGGCGTTTGGCGGAACCGGGCAGAAGTGCACCGCTTCTTCCCGTCTGGTTGTCCACGAAGCCATTCATGATGCGTTTGTTGAGAAGCTCATTGCTGGCACAAAAGCCATGAAGGTTGGCCATGCATTGCAGAGGGGAACTCAGATTGGTCCGGTCGTTTCTGAACAACAACTCAACGAAAATCTGGCTTATGTTGAGCTTGGTAAGTCCGAAGGTGCTGAGCTCGCATGTGGTGGGCAGCGTCTGGAGATGCCGACACAGGGTTTCTATATGTCTCCCGGTGTCTTCCTGAACTCGAATAATTCCATGAAAATCAACCGTGAAGAGATGTTTGCACCATTGGCGGCAGTCATCAAGGTTGGCAGTTATGATGAAGCGCTCGCGACCGTCAATGACACCAATTTCGGACTGACATCAGGCATCGTGACGCAAAACCTTGCAAGGGCAACCCATTTCCGCAGAAACGCGCGTACTGGGTGTGTGATGGTTAATCTGCCGACAGCTGGTACTGACTATCACGTTCCATTTGGTGGTCGTGGAGACAGCTCGTATGGCCCACGAGAGCAGGGCTCCCACGCGAAGGATTTCTACACCATCGTCAAAACCTCCTACATCTCATCCGGAGTTCCTGTGTGATGTGGATCGACAATCTTCAATATGCCAACTGGTCTGAGAAAATCTTTCGGCAAATGCGGGCAGGGGGATTAGACGCTGTTCATGTAACGATCGCGTATCATGAGAATTTTCGCGAGACAGTTCTCAATTTTGAGCAGTGGAACCGCTGGTTTGAGCAATACTCTGACCTCATTATGCCCGCTTATGTGGCCGCTGATATTGATGTTGCACGCGAAACCAACCGCACAGCAATCCTCTTTGGTTTCCAAAACCCAAGCCCGATTGAAGATGATATCGGCCTCGTTGAGATTGTGCACCGCCTTGGTGCACGATTTATGCAGCTGACATACAACAACCAGTCGTTGCTTGCCACAGGTTGCTATGAAGCTGAAGATACCGGCCTTACCCGGATGGGCAAACAGGTTGTGAGGGAGATGAACCGGGTCGGGCTTGTCGTGGATATGAGCCATTCTGCTGATCGGTCGACGATTGAGGCTGCGGATTACTCTGAAAGGCCAATCGCAATCACGCATGCCAATCCGTTTGATTGGGCACCTGCGCTGCGTAACAAGAAAGATGATGTTATTCAGGCCGTTGTGCAAAATGGCGGAATGCTGGGCTTCTCGCTTTACCCGCATCACCTCAAAGACAAATCGGCGTGCACGCTTGAAAGCTTCTGCACGATGATTGCGCGGACTGCAGAGAAGTTTGGTGCACAGCATTTAGGCATAGGCTCTGACCTTTGCCAGGACCAGCCAGATAGCATCGTGGAATGGATGCGCATGGGGCGTTGGACAAAAGAGACGGATTACGGTGAGGGCTCGGCGAGTGCACCGGGTTTTCCGCCAATGCCTACATGGTTCGAGAGCAACAAAGATTTTGGCAACCTTGAAAGTGGTTTGCGAACTGTCGGTTTCAATGAGGAGGAAACTGCGGGGATCATGGGCCGAAATTGGTACTGCTTTTATGAAAGCAGTTTTCACGCAGCACCAGCCGAAAAGAGGCTGCTTAACTCACCCCCATTGGAGTTGAAGAAGAACTGTTCAGCCTAACTGAACATGCTGCATTGCCGTCACCAGGGAGGGAAACATGACGGACATTACCAAGCAATCTGTAGAGGAAACGAACGATACCAATTTGCCGCTGCTTGCGATTACAGGTGGCTTTATCGTGCTCTTCTGCTTAGTCGCACTCATCAATCTCGATGTATTATCGGCATTTGTTGATTGGGGCTTCAATATTTCAGCAACATACTTTGGCTTGTTTTGGCAGATGCTGCTTCTGTCAACGTTTCTATTGGGCTTGATCCTTTGTGTATTGCCGGGCGGCAAGGCAATTATGGGCAACCTGGCAAAGCCAGAGTTTACGGTCTTCCAGTGGGGCGCAATGATCATGTGCACCCTGCTAGCAGGTGGCGGTGTCTTCTGGGCTGCGGGTGAGCCAATGGCGCACTTCCTGTCATCGCCTCCACTGTTTGGCGCAGAAGCCGGCACGGATGCTGCCGTGGATGCAGCCATGGCCCAAAGCTTTATGCATTGGGGCTTTTTGGCCTGGGCGATTCTTGGCTCTTTGAGTACCGTGATGCTGATGCATTATCACTATGAAAAAGGATTGCCACTCGCACCGCGGACCTTGCTTTACCCAGTGTTTGGCGACAAAGCGATCAACGGTCCAATTGGTCTCATAGCGGATGCGTCAAGTATCATTGCTGTGGTTGCTGGAACCGTGGGTCCGATTGGCTTCCTCGGGTTGCAAGTCAGTTACGGTCTGAGTGATCTGTTTGGCATTCCAGATGGGTTTACAACACAAGCTGTTGTGATCGCTGGCCTGGTCGCGCTCTATACGATTTCAGCCATCTCCGGTCTTTCCAGAGGTATCCAGCTTCTGAGCCGCCTGAATGTCATTCTGGCTGCCGGTCTGCTGCTTTTCGTCTTGCTCGCTGGCCCAACAGCCTTCATCTTCAACAGCTTCTTCTCAGGCTTTGCAACATATCTTGGCAACTTCTTCGGCATGGCGCTTTACCGCGGCGAAGCTGGTGTCTTTGGTGAGCCGGGTTGGCTTGGCTGGTGGACTGTGTTCTTCTGGGGCTGGTTCATGGGATACGGCCCGTTGATGGCAATGTTCATCGCGCGTGTCTCTCGTGGCAGATCCATTCGCTCTATCGTGATCATGCTGTCCATTGTCGCGCCAATTGTCACAAACTTCTGGTTCACTATTGTTGGCGGTTCTGGGATTGCATTTGAACTTCAGCAGGCTGGGTCAATCGCGACTGCTTTTGAAGGTTTCAACCTTCCAGCTGCACTCTTGGCGATCACACAGCAGTTGCCGCTTGGCTTCTTTGTCTCAATCCTCTTCTTGGTTTTGACAACGATTTTCGTAGCGACAACAGGTGACTCCATGACCTACGTCATCTCTGTCACCATGTCCAAGAGCGGAACACCATCTATGGCAGTTCGTGTGTTCTGGGGCATTGCAATGGGTATGATGGCAATAATCCTGATTTCAGTAGGGTCTGGCGGCGTCTCAAAGTTGCAAAGCTTTATCGTCATCACCGCAGTACCAGTATCCTTGCTACTCATTCCGTCACTTTGGGATGCATTGCGCATCACAATAGCGAAAGGAAGAGACAGCTAAGCAAATTGCCCGAGCACATATTTCCAATATAGCTTGGGCAATTTAAGCTTCGGATTGTCCAGAGGATGAGATGATTATGAGTGTTTGCGAAACCGATGCAATCCAACTGCGTTCACCTGATAAGGTGATGAAGTTGAGCCGTCTCGGTTCAATCCATCAATCGCGCCTATCCTTCATGCGTATTCTTCTAAGACGCATGCAGAATGAAAATTGGCGATTTGACCGACCTGTCTTTGAAATGGATGAATGCGGTGTTGGACACGCTGTCTATTGCGCTCATGGTCCGGACCGAACCTACTCTCTTGTTGCCTTTTCGCATGATCTTCCAGCTGAGAAACGATCAGATCGCGTGATCGCGGATGCCTGGGACGCAACGTTCACTCTTTTTGACGGTATTCCAACCTCTGAGGATATTGAACGTCTTTCTCGCAACGTACCTTTGCAAGAGGCTGGGCGCATTTGTGAGACAGAACTATCACTGTCACGCGCCAACCGTTCGGCGCGATTGTGGGAGCACATTGTAACGGCTCTGGCAAAGGGAGAGCAGCCGGATCTCCAAAAGATCGAAGCCGTCGGCTATCTCATGCGTACCACAGCCGTTTATGGGTCAGGCAAGTTTGGGGCGGCGGATCGCGAAATGATCGCGGACCGTCTTGAGTTTCAAAGTCCGTTCCAGGTGGAGATGCTTTCCGTCTTTCTGACACGTGCTTTTGTGCGCGACCTTGTCGAGTATATGGCGCGAATGAAGGGGGGAGAAAAAGCTGTAAAGTTGGATCCTGCTATCGCCCGTTCTATGGGCATCGGAAATTCAACTGGCCTCGGAATGGCGCCATTTCTGCTCAATCACCCTGTACTGTTTAACAACTGGATTGCCGCGCGGGAACAAGCGGCTGCACGCGTACGTGCACTCCCTCAGGCAAGTGAACAAGAGATTGAACTCTTTCGTGAGTTGTTGGCGCGCAGCATTTTATTGACTGCGTCCTGGACAACGGACCATCAGATCCAATCTGAAAAGACTGATGGGCTCAAGCGTGACCTTGTATCGTTGCAGCAGCAGGCCGAAAACATCTCTGATGCAAGTGATCACCCTTGGAACCAGCTAAATACCTGGGCAGAAAAGGAACTGTCTCTGGAAGGGCAGGAGTGCCTGACTTCCTTGATGCTGGAGCCTTATGGCGCACTTGTTGATGATCTCGCAAACACCATGGCCGCCGACAACACGCCAACATTCCGCATTGCTGGAGCGATGACACTTCAGGATCTACGGGAAGTCCTTGAACGGGTCTATGGTTGGGCATTGGAAATTGATTGGAGTGATCAGCAGAACAAAGCAAAGGCCTGGTATGTCTCAGAGGAGAAGCTGGAGCCACGTCTGGGTGAACGCTTTGAAGAGCCGATTGAAGAATACGAGCAACCTTTAGCGCCCGGACGAGATGCAGCTGCGCTTTATCATGCTCTGGGCCACTGGCCAGAAGACAAAAACATCGCTCAGTTTCTGTTGAGGCATCCTGAATACCGTCACATCGTTCGCCGCGCTCAGATTGTCAATCAGGCACCCTATGCTGAAATCCGCGACAATACGATTGCAAGCGATGTTCTGCCGATCGATATGCTGAGATGTAAACTCGCCTTTTTCGGCGCAGTGCAATTCGATCCGCGCTCTGATCGTTGGGTACGCATCAACATGTATGCAAACGCGCCTTATCCGGAGGAGTTGGCGTTACAATCTGATGATTTCTGGGTCTATCCAGCACTGCGTAAAGGCAACTAGATGAGTTATTCTCTCAATGAAATCGAAGCGATGTGCAAGTGTGCTTCTCGTGGTGCAGGGTTGCCATGGGGCTTATGTGAGGAGGCTGCCAAAGGAACGCGCTGGCTTGCCTCTTTTGGATTTCCTGGGCCAGACTTGCTTGTCTCACTCTTAGAGCTGAACGACAGATTACCAGCAGTTGACCTGTCACCGGTGGCACTTCAGGGTATTTGGCGCGCTCCGGCAGGCAGGCTAAGCCCGCTCATTGCGGGCGCCGCGATGAGCGATTGTGCGATCAAAATGGAGCTGGGCAACATCATAACAATGCTGGAAGTTGATTACCCATTGCTGGTCGTCCCTTTTGCATCTGGTGCAGCCTTGCGTCTTGGCCAGCCAGTTGCTGTGGAATGGGAAGGCACGCGCATGGTCACCAATGGCAAGGAACTCTGTGTTCAGGGCAACTCGGAGGCGATTTTATCCTCCCATGCCAAACGGGTTGAATGTTCTGCTCCGGCACAAATGCTCTCGCAAAGCAAACCTATCCATAGAGCGGTTGTTGGGGATGCATGTTGGGCCCGGCTTGGGGTATTTGCACAGCGAACTTTCGCCCCGGCGACAGAAGCATCCCGCCTGCGTGGCGCTGGTGCTGGCCTGACAGACAACGACTGATCAGCAGCCGCTCTTCAATCTCAAGATTAAGAAAACCGATGGAAGAGGTCAGGTGTTTGCATGAACACGCTGACTGATGAAAACTGGAGTAAAAATGAGCTCAGAACTCAAAAAACTAGGCGGTTCAAAGCGCTTTTCTGCCATAGCAATTCACAATGATGTTGTTCACTTGGCAGGTCAGGTGTCTCAGCTGGTTGAGGGTGACATCACCGAACAGTCAAAAGATGTTTTTGCAAAAGTTGACAGCTTGCTTGCTGAGGCAGGGACAACTCGTGAAAACGTATTTTCCGTCCAGATCTGGCTGGCAGACATGCGTGAATATGATGGGATGAATAACGTCTGGGATGAGTGGGTCGCTGATCTCAACGCAGCCCCAACACGAGTTTGTGTCGAGGCCCGCATGGCAAAACCTCACTACAAAATCGAGGTTCTGGTGCTCGCAGCGCTTTAACTGACTTGCAAGGTTGATCAGTAGACAGTCAGGCCTACTGATCAATTATATCAATAGGCTTATTACGTGCACCTTGTAGATTTGCCATCATCAACTAAAAGATGAGTTCTACATTGCGTAAGTGGGTATCACATATTCAAAATAGCAAAATGTTGATGGTGAAATTTGGTTTAATGGATATGAGCCCGACGTAATGCTGCCACTGCTATCAGATCTCAGTTACCATTGAAGGTAAGCACCTCACCCTTTTAGTAAGCAACGGTCCGTTTTTGTGAGACATGAACGGAGCATTTGTTCAAAGCGACTTAGAGTTGAAATTTCGCTATGTCCTTGGTTACCCTGAGATAATGCGAATGGCGGCTAATGGTCAGTAATCGCATATCGTCGCAAAAACTACCGCTGAAGGCATCGCGTAAGCGTGTCTTAACCTGTGATCGAGCTAGCTAAAAGTCGGCTTTTGGGCTGCTTTTTGAGAGCAGGATTCCTTTCGTTCTAGTCGTTACTAAGTGAACTTGTTTCAGCAAAGTCATTCCTCAGTTTGCGCTAGTCTACAGTGGTGTCCGTGATTGTTAGGTTAGGAGATCCAATGGGGGAGATTGCAGCGTATGATCTGACGCTTGTCGAAGGGCATTTCTTCAAAGATGCTTTCGGAGGATTACTGTTTGATCGAGATGAAGTGAGTGAAGCAATCTATGACGCAAGCGTGGTTGCATCAGTTTATGATTGGACACTCGAGGGCATCTGTTCTTATTTTTCCAATCTCTCGCCTAGTTGTTGGCCTGTAACAACTGACCTTCGAACTTTAACTCAGCACCATAAGAAAACAGTTCTTCCAGAGTGGCTGGATGATCATGGGTTGATGGAAATCCTTGAGAGCGGCAAGGCTCCCCGGAGAGCTGAGGAAAAAGCTAGCAATTCAGCTAATTTTTGAAACGTATCTAACTCTGATATCAGCACTGCAGAGTGGTGAACTCATAGCGAAAGGACGTGAGAGTGCCTAGCTGAAGCGGTTGATGTGCCTGCCTCTCTCTGGTCTTCTGAGTTCTCCTATGTCTCGCTGCGGCGAAATGAACTCTTGCGTATTGACGGTGATGAGAGACAGGTGCTGGCCGAAGATCTGACGATATTTGTGGCTCAAAACACCAAGAGAAAGCGCAAGTCTAGACCTGATAGCAAAGGCCGTTTTGTTGAGGGTGAAGTCATACGTTTTCTGCAATCTCTTGCAGATCGACCTTGGCAAAGAAGAGACAGCATCGAGAAGGAAGCATTACAGCTTTTTCCAGGATTAAGTGGTCGACATTTTGAGAGACTTTGGGCTTTACACGCTCCTAAAGACCGCACGAAACCGGGGCCAAGATCCGCGCGCTCTTCAAATCGCTAAATCAGATCACCCGCACTGAATAATCGTGTCGCCTATTTTTGTCGGTGGAATCCAACCAGCATTTCCTCGTCGCAAATGAGAGGAGATGATGGTTATGAGGACGGAACTAAACAGCGCTGAGAACGCTTTGATTACGGAAGCGGCTGCAGCGGACTATCTCGGGATTTCTATTCGAACCATTCAGGCTTGGCGGGTACGTGGCGGTGGGCCAAACTACGTCAAGCTTGGCAAGGCGGTGAGGTATCGGCCTTCCGATATTCAGGTCTGGATTGAAGCTCATTTGACCAGCTCCACGAGTGAAGCGGAGGTACGGTTATGAGACGACGCTTTAAGCCAAAACCTCGGATTGCCTTTCAGCGTGTTGCCAGATCTGCTTTGCTGCATGGGGATACGATCTGTCGGCGGTGGTTGCCAGGTGGTAAGCTCTCAGGCTCTGAGTATACGGTCAAGAATCCGCGTCGCATGGATCGGCGGGCTGGTTCTTTCAAGATCAACATTGATACCGGACTGTGGTGTGACTTCGCCACCGGCGAGGGTGGTCGAGACTTTATCAGCCTTGGGGCCTATCTGTTCTCACTCTCTCAAAAGCAAGTAGCCTGTAATCTGGCGGATATGATTGGAGTGGATGCTTATGAGTGATCCGTTTGCTCCAATCAAAACAGATCAAGCAACCAAATCCAACCGAACGCAACCGGGCAAGGTGATTGTTAATCCGGTGCCAGATGAGGCACCGGAGCCGCCTGCCTTTCATCCTAAGCTTGGAGTGCCGTCATATCGATGGACTTACCGAGACGTGAGCGGTGCAGTGCTTGGTTATATCTGCCGGTTTGATATTGAAGGTGAGGGCAAAAACTTTCGGCCTTTGTGTCTGTTTCGAGTTGAGAAGAAGCTTCGGTGGCGGTGGGAGACCTGGCCGCAACCGAGGCCACTTTATGGTTTGGACCTCCTGGCGAACGCTCCAGATGCACCTGTCGTCATTGTAGAAGGGGAGAAGGCTGCAGATGCTGCGCGGCAATTGCTACTGCAACATGTTTGTATCAGCTCATCTGGTGGTTCCAATGCAGCTAAAAAGGTGGATTGGTCAGCCCTTTATGGGCGAGATGTAGTCATCTGGCCGGATGCTGATGAAGCAGGTGGAAGGTTTGCTGGAGAAGTGAAGGCCTGCCTTGAAGATGTGGGCGTTGGATCTGTTGTGGTGCTGGATGTGCCGGAGGGTGTTCCCAAAGGTTGGGATGCTGCTGATGCTTTGAGTGATGGCTGGACCTGTGAGCAAGCTGATACCTTTGTTTGCTCCGTGAGTGGGGCCAAACCTTCAGATGGTGAAGATCAAGAGGAGGCAGAACCAAAACGGCCTGCATCTCGTTCAAGCTTGCTTGCTGTTGCGGACAGGATTGAGCTTTGGCATTCACCGCAGAAGGAAGCTTTTGCCACGCTGAATATCAACGGCCACCAAGAGCATTGGGCTGTTGGTAGTACGCGCTTCAAGCATTGGCTTGTTGGGCGATACTATGAGGAAACCGGTGCTGCTGTTTCTTCTCAAGTGCTCAGTGATGCGCTGCGGGTGTTTGAAGTCCGCGCTATAGAGCAGGGGGCTTGTTATGAGCCCTTCTTGCGGACCGGTTGGACGCAAGATGTGAGCTGGCTGGATTTAGGCGATGAAAGCTGGCGGGCAGTTCGTATCACGCGAGATGGTTGGGAGGTGGTTGATAATCCGCCAGTGAAGTTCATTCGCAAACCAACCATGACCGCTCTTCCGGAACCGTGCAAAGGGCAGATGATTGAAGAGATGCGGCATCTCATCAATTCAGAGGATGAAGATTACAAGCTTATCATTGCCTGGTTGATTGCTTCGCTGTGGGGGCGGAGCAACAGCTATCCGGTTCTGGCACTTGGAGGAGAACAGGGCAGTGGTAAGAGCACTATGGCGCGGTTGCTGCGTTCTCTGAGTGATCCTTGTGCGGTGGCAGCATCGTCCTTGCCTAAGGATGAGCGGGACCTGATGGTGATGGCGCAGAACGGACATGTGCTGAACTTCGATAATGTCTCCAAAATGGAAAACTGGCTTTCGGATGCGATCTGCCGGATGGCGACGGGAAGCGGGTTTATCTCTCGCAAGCTGCACACGGATGGGGATGCCTACTGGTTCCATGGCTCACGGCCTGTTCTCTTGAATGGCATTCCCACGCTTACAGAACGAGCTGACTTAGCTGAGCGCGCCCTTTCTGTTCGCCTCAAGAGGATTGATGAGGCAGGTCGTCAGCCGGAGGATCTGTTCTGGCAAGAGTGGGAGCATCTTAAGCCGGGAATGTTGGGAGCCTTGTTGGATGGCTTGAGTACTGCAATCCGCAACATTGATCAGGTGCATTTGGAGCGCCATCCACGTATGGCGGACTTTGCACGGCTCATGGTGGCTGCATCTTCTGGACTTGGCTGGGAAGATATGGAGTTTCTGGAGGCTTATGAAAACAACCGGCGTGGAACGATAGAAGCCGTGTTTGAAGGTGATCCTGTAGCCGTCGCGATTCATGAGTTTGTGATGGGGCAACATGGTGGTGAAAACTGGATGGGGACAGCTACTGAGCTTTATGGTGAGCTCATTAATCTCGTGAGTGATCAAATCAGGTCGTCGCGCTTCTGGCCACAAAAGGTGAATGCGTTTGGCAATGCGGTAGATCGGGCTGCGCCTCTGCTGAGGTCGAAGCGGATACAAGTGACTAAGAAGGCAACTGGGTCAAAGCGGTTGATCTATCTAGATGTGATATAGCGCCTTCCTCTTTCAAGCATCGCGGGTCCTTCTCAGGCTTTTGCCTGCCTACGGGTAGTTCGAGACCACGGCACAAGCGCCTATGTGGTTTTCGCGAGGGCTTGGTGTTGAGGTTCTTGTTGTTGTTCTCCCTTTTTAGCCCCGCTAATCCCATGGATTTGTGGAGGAATTCAGTTTCCTTGCATTGACACCTTGCGTTGTTCATCGCATGGTCAGCTTGAGGCGTCAGAACCTTGTTTGCTTAGCGGTCACCGCAGTCGTTACTTCGCGGTCTATTTGTGTTTGGGGGTATGTCTTCAAGCGCAAACTCTCGCTTATGGGCGGGAGGGCGGTGAATACAATACCCTTTGCGGGGGAATAAACCCGCCTGTCTAAGCCAGGTTCTGAACCTCCCGCTCGCCAGTGGGCCATCAGAAGCCTTCTGCTGAGTGGTTCTTCAACTACTTGCTTAGAGGGTTTTTAGATGACTGATACTGGAAAAGAGAAATGTGCCCATACGTCCCTTCGCAATGAAGTGGATCAGCTTCACCTCACAGCCAACCACCTCAAAAATCTAGTTTATTCCATGAGTGTGGTTCTGAGTGAACGCATGGAGCACACGCAGGAATATGAAGCGTTGCTGACGCTGTTTGATACTGTGCGCAATCACATTGAAGATGTGCAGGGAAGTAGCGAGAAGATTTCCGAGCTGCTCGAACCTTGCGCGCTGGAAGTCTCCAAAGACTAAAAATACGGAATGAAGAGAGGCTTTGCCTCTCATGGAATATTCTGGCTTGGGAAGCGTGAAGCTTCTCAGGCCTTTTTTGTTTGCCTGTTCATAAATATATAAATGCTCTTTCAGATAGATCCGGATGAAGGACAATCTCTGCAACACTCCTGTCTCATAGTACGATCCGCGATATAATCTCATCAGACACCAAATTGCAAAGGGTAAACAAATTGACTTCCTTTTCACGGAAACGACCAAGTCATTTTAGCGTCTATCGTGATGCTGCCTTTCTGTCTAAGTGTCGTGAGGAAGACGCGCTTGATTGGCTCAAAAGCCGTACCATCAACGATCCGTCACCCTTCGGAAACCCATTGACACCACCTGAGAGCTTAGCTCTCGAAACTATCCTTTTCCGACGCAACTTGCCTCTGATCGACCTCGCCCTTGCCCAATTTGGAAGATCAAGAACAGTGCTTGTCCGCGTCTACCAACGAGCAGATGCATCCACTCGGATAGTCGCCTGCGGAAACCCTTCACTGTTTGAGGGCGAGTCGGTGAGTGAATGCTGGTCAGATATATACGACGACGACACTCTGATTTGGAAGATCATCAGGAATGGTTCGCTTGGCGAACTGCGGGCTATTTGTGAGAACCCTCACTTAGAGGATGCTTTCTACTGTCGACTCGTCAGTTTGTGGGGTGGTAAAGGAAACCCAGAGGTTGCTCCTGAGTATCGCTTACCGGATGACCGTTTCCAACATGTCCTGTTGTTTCTGAGTGCAAACCGGCGCATCACGACACCGTGCGAGGATAACGAGAATTTCGCCAGTGATGTTCCGGGTGTCGAATATGCTTACGAAAGCGTATTCTATAAGTGTTGGGACCTCGCGGAGCTCATTCCGACTGATGTCAATTGGGCACATGCCTTATCGAAACTTTACACTCGCCTGCCTCGTGCGGGGCATACTTATGACGATGTAGAGTCTGTCTTGAGACGATGGCGTCCAAGCGGTGACAGTAAAATTGGGAGATATTGGTACGAAAGCATTCGAAAAGAAATCGCCGCGAAATTCGTAGAGCCGTCTATTGTTACTCTGAACAGTGATGATCCAGCGATACGCGACGCCTTCTATTGCACTTTCGATCCTGAGATCAGCTATTACGGTAATGCCGCCTGGGTTGATGTTGACTGGTTGGAATGGCTGGAACGTGACGATTTTTGTAATGTCGCTCTCCTGAGCAATATCAAGATTTGGCGATCTCCAAGAGGGCGCGATAAGTTGCAGGATGCTTTAAGGGATAATGCTGAGTCTGGTCGGGATCCCGACTGGCTTATTTACTTCTCCCTCTCCCACCGTATGGAGGAGTACCGCAAGACGAACCCAGAGTGGTTCAAGAACGAAGAAGAGCAGGATTTATTTGAGTATGAAGAAGAGAAAGAGGAAGAGGGGCAGAATCGTATTGATCAACTAGAACAGTCGATCTCTGATTTGGTCAAAGCGTTTGAGATGCGACGTGGTCATGATGCAATCTGGTTTCTCGTCGCGGCGTTTATCGGATCGTTGATTGGGGCGCTGATCTGGTAAGTTTTATGAATTGCAATCCGCGATGTAGATCTTTGATAATGAAACACAAGATCTGAGCCACAACGCAAATCATCATAATCGCGGTAGTTTGCTATTATCAAGCCCATTCAAGATCGGTTTTCGTGGTGGGCGGAATGAGCTTACAAAAGTAAGTCGTTGCAATAACCCCAATCAGTTCCATCTCAGTGGATTGTAGCTTTCTGTGAGCAGAAGTATGTCAGAAGCTATAACCTAAAGATTCTAATTTCTACAAGTCGTGCTTGCTCCCTTTTCAGGTTGATCGGCAGGTATGGTCACCTCGCGACATGCAGCGCTCGCGAATGTCTGCAACCTCATTGAAAGCTGCAAAGGAACTCCAAGTGAGGCTCCCCGAATTATCCAATAGCAAAAATCAATCAGGTTTGGAGAATGGCTGAGTATGTGAGGGGGGAAGTTTGAAACAACTAATGACGATTTGCTGACAACTCTTGAGAGTTAAAACCTCGCAGAATGCCTAGCGTCTGACGGCTAGTGACGGCATTCACAGCTTTTCCAGTATTAAGTTGAAAGAGTATTTGGAGGGGGTAGGAGGGGCGAAATCCTGCTTACCAAAACGCCCATTTGCTTACCATTTGCTGACAAAAGCCGGAAAAGCAAAAAGCCTCCCGAGGGAGGCTTTGGAATTTCCTTGATAAATCAAGGAGAAGAGTGGTGCCGGCAGCAGGGATCGAACCCGCGACCCCCTGATTACAAGTCAGGTGCTCTACCATCTGAGCTATACCGGCGTCGTCTTCGTTGGAGGGGTATTTACGGGCGCTGGCGGGGTTTGTAAATACCGAAAATGCAAAAATTTGGAAGAATTCACAGGGGAACGAATTTTTTGGGTGAATTCGGGGTTGATCTGGTTGTTTTGGGGTTTCTTTTCCACATGCGGAGGATGCAGCCTATTGATATTGATAGAAAATTTCTTGGTTTGCGCGTCTGCGTTGTTTTGTGCGTTCGTTTGAAAGGTATTGGGAATTTCTGCGTTCCTATGGGGTGGTGGCCGGAAAACACTGGCGGATTAAAGGAGCGTTGGCTTTGTCGGTTTGGGTGTGAGTTGTGCTTCTTTATTCCCCTTGGCGACAGCTGGATGATGGAAGGGGAGTGGAGCCGATGAGTTTCCGCTTCGGTGAATTTCGAAAGTGAGAAGCATACATATTCACTGAGTGTCAGTTTTGCTTTTGTTGGGGTCCTGGCAGCTGTTGCTTTTGGTGCTGCTTGCGGGCTTGTGATGAGGTTGTTCGTATGAGTGGGCGTTTTGGGTTACAGGTCTTTTGAGCAGCGTTCTTTGTTCGGTAGTCGGGGCGTCTGCCAGAATGTGGAAGCTTTGGTTGTTGGGTGAGGAGACTTCGCTTGGCGCGAAAGGTGTCCTGTTGGGGAGCCGAAGGGTGTTCCAGTGAAGTTCAGGACTTTGCAGATGCAACAGGATAGGTACCGACCATAACTGCTTTCTGGGTTACCTGTGGCTCATGCTGGCTGGAATAGTCTTGCTGTTTGTTGGCGTGACAAGCTGAGTGTCGTGATGCGAGCTATCAGTGATGCCCTCTAGGTGGATCCTGTCCTATGTTGAACTGGAGCATCAAGAAACAGCCGCAATATAAAATGCTGTCTTTTGTGAGCTGATCCGGTTGCTGCTTAGCTAGCAGGACAAGTGAGCTGTGCCTGCAGCATGAAAGGGGAGCAACGGTTGCTGCCTACACATTACAATTCCTATCTGCGGGCTAAGAATACTGGTTTGGCTATCGTTGAGGGGTGAGCAAGGCTTTGCACAGGATGCAAGGTTTTGAGACTTAACTTTGGCTTCAGCTTGAGATGTGCCATGCGCATATGTTTGTAAGGTTCTTGTTCAACAAGAGAGTTGAATGCGGATTGTGGTGCTGGAAGATGAAAGAGGTATCGCTCAGCAAATTGAAAAGGCCTTAGTGGCTGCTGCGTTTTCGGTAGATCAGCGTGGATGTGTTGAAGATGCGCGAATGCTCATGAACTCTGAGATGTTTGACGTGTTAATTGCTGATCGAATGTTGCCGGATGGAGATGCGATTGAAGATCGTATTGATGGGTTGGAGGCTGGAGCGGATGATTATCTGATCAAGCGCTTTGCGATGTCTGGGCTTGTTGCAAGAATGCGAGCTTTGTTGCGCCGGCCAGGCTCCGTGTTTGGTAAAACTGAAACGGTCGGCAGTCTTTCCTATAACTTTAAATCTCGAACAACCACGGTCAACGCGGTGGCCTTGCCCTTGCCAAGGCATGAATTGCTGGTTCTTGAGGGCTGATCAGCAACCGTGGGCACGTTGTGACCAAAGACGATCTCTTGAGCAAAATCTATGGGCTGGAGATTTCTGTGTCCAACACTATACCGGCCCATGTTCACAATCTTCGGCGCAAGTTCAAACGTGAGCGCTCAATGAGCCAGACCTGCCTTTGATGTGTTCGCTCGTCGATACTGCTGGCTGTTTTTCGGCAATGATTGGGAAGATGAAGCGGAGTAAGAAGGCTCTGCATTGGTGTTATTTGTGTAAGACGCATACTTGAAGATCTGACTATCACACCGCGCATCATGGAGGTGGCGCTACTCAGATAAACTCAACTAACTGGCAAAATTTCAGCCTCATGGTCAGCCCGATGCGAGAACAGTAGCGTATTGGAAAGCTATCTCCGCATCGGCTTCGTGCCATAGGCTTTGTTTATAAGGTTAGTGAAATATGCGTATTAGTTTTGGTAGGTTGTTCAAACCGCACGAAACTCACCAGGGAGTAAGTAATCCTGTCACGAGTGCGCAGCTTCAAAAAAAGATTGCCTCTGACTTTGCTAAGAAGCCAGAAGGCTGGCATCCTCAGATTTGCTATAATTTTGCTCTGAAAGTGGGCGTGCTTGAAGGAAAAATCCCAAACCATTTGAAGCAGGAAATCATGAGCGGAGCAAAAGTAGGTGGTTACCCGCTTGGCTTCTCTGATAAAATGGGCATCACTGCTTCAAACACGCAGAAATATTTTGACCATACAAAGATAACCGGGTCAGGCATCATCAACTTCATCGATGATCAGGTCGGTGCGGTCGTACACACTGCCTATCTGCAAAAAGAGGATGGCGGCAGTGTTCATATCTACCATGCTAATTGCATGACACTAGATATGGCTTTGCTCGGTGATGCCCCAGACGTTCCTAAGGTTGGCTGCGTTACGCATTACGAAGTGAGTGATCACTATACTCAGAATCGTTTTCAACGCTGGCTGGATGGGGGCTATAGCTTCAAATTTACGCCTGCGTCCAAGCTGTCTATATAAGGTGGATCCCAACAAAGATGGGTACATAACCCGCTATAGAATTTTTGCTTCATGCGGTTTGTGGTTGCTACTTGAGACGCGACACTTGTTTGAGTTTAAAGCTGTTCGCTTTTAGCTGAAACGCATGAACTGCTTAGTTTTTGTTTTTGCGTGACTTTATCTGAAACCAGTTTCCCCTTTTAGGGATACGCTGTAGGTGCAGACCCGGAGGCTGTCGGTTAGGACAGCCCCATTTTCATGCGGGCGACGTAGAGGGACAGGATCGCTGCGTTGGAGACGTTGAGGGATTTGATCTCTCCCGGCATGTCCAAGCGGGCGAGGGCGTCGCAGTTTTTGCGGACGCCTTCGCGGACACCTTTTCCTTCCGAGCCGAGGACCAGCAGGGTCTTATCCGTGAATGTTGTATTTTCGACGGAGTTCGGGCCTTCGCTGTCCAATGCGATTGCCTGATAGCCTTTATCTCTCATTTCATCGACAAAACGAGACATGTTCGGGACGCGGACGTGTTTGATCATATCCAGCGCGCCACTTGCTGTTTTGGCAAGGACCGGGCCTTCTTCAGGTGCGTGACGGCGGGTGGTGACAACAGCGTCAGCACTCAAAGCGACAGCGGAGCGGAGGATTGCGCCGACATTGTGCGGATCGGTGACCTGATCGAGTGCCAGAACGAGTTGACCGTCCTGGAGTTCTTCCGGTCCATATTCAGGAAGGGCATCTACCAGCAGTGCAGCGCCCTGATGGACGGCATCTTTGCCAACCAGCTTGTCGATGTCGCGGGGGCTGGCTTCTTCAACCGGAACATCAATCTTCAGATTACGCTCTTCCAGCCGCCGTAATGCGTTTTGCGTTATGAGGAGTTTGTGGCGAGTGCGTTCCGGGTTTCTAAAGGCGGCTTCAATGGTGTGAAGTCCATATATATAGAAAGGACCGTCTTCAGCAGCTGATTTCTTCAGCCAGGGCTTGCCCTTTGAAAATCCACCAGACGGTTTTCCATCGGGCCGGCTTTTCTTATGGGGGCGATCATTGCCTCGCTCTGGGCTTTGCTCAGGGCTCCAGCGGTTGCCGCCTGCGCTCTTTTGTTTTTTAAAGTTGCTCATAGCCTCTCGATACTCCGGTGATGTTTTCGCTTCAAGGGAATAAAGAGGGGAGACTAAACATTCCTTTTTTGCTGCTTATATAAAAAGAGCAGGTCCAGTGAATTTGAGAGGGTGTTCATGTGTGGAATCTTTTCACTTTCCCAAAAAAAGAATTTGCACCAAAATTGCCGGGTTTGGTGTGAAGAGCTGTGATTTAGCAAGGTCATACGTAGATTCCGTCGGTTAGTTCTCCGACAAAAAAGGGGGAAAACTAACTGCCTTGTTGATTTTGCACAGGCACATGCAAAAGAGGCGTTGACAGATGGCGTTCTCAGCGGCATAAACCGCGCCACAGGACGCGGCGCAACTGCTTAGCGGTTAAGCGGCGTGTTTGGCAAAACGAGTTTCAAAAAGTTCTCTTTTAGAGGATTTTGGTCGATCTCGGAGGAGTGCCCGAGTGGCTAAAGGGGGCGGACTGTAAATCCGCTGGCTATGCCTACGTTGGTTCGAATCCAACCTCCTCCACCATCGACTTGAAATTGGTAATGCGGGTGTAGCTCAATGGTAGAGCAGCAGCCTTCCAAGCTGAATACGAGGGTTCGATTCCCTTCACCCGCTCCAATCTCTTCTCGCTCTTTGCTGGAGGTGTCCTAACAGAATCCTTGGGGTCTTTTATTGGCTTCAAGCCTTGATCGACGGAACTACGATTAAATAGAGAGCTACGCCCATGGCGAAGGAAAAATTTGAACGTAATAAGCCGCACGTCAACATCGGCACAATCGGCCACGTTGATCACGGCAAAACTACGCTGACTGCTGCGATTACTAAATCTTTTGGTGATTTTAAAGCATACGACGAAATTGACGGTGCTCCTGAAGAGCGCGCACGTGGTATCACTATCTCCACTGCGCACGTTGAGTATGAGACCGAAAATCGTCACTACGCACACGTTGACTGCCCAGGCCACGCTGATTATGTGAAAAACATGATTACTGGTGCTGCGCAGATGGACGGCGCGATCCTCGTTGTTAACGCTGCAGACGGCCCAATGCCTCAGACCCGTGAGCACATCCTGCTCGCTCGTCAGGTTGGTGTGCCTGCTCTGGTTGTCTTCATGAACAAAGTTGACCAGGTTGACGACGAAGAGCTGCTTGAACTCGTAGAAATGGAAGTTCGTGAACTTCTTTCTTCCTACGAATTCCCAGGCGATGATATTCCAATCATTGCTGGTTCTGCACTTGCTGCTCTTGAAGACCGCGATGACGCGATCGGTAAAGACAAAATTGTAGAGCTGATGGCTGCAGTTGACGACTATATCCCAACTCCTGACCGTCCACGCGATCTGCCATTCCTGATGCCGATCGAAGACGTGTTCTCTATCTCTGGCCGTGGTACTGTTGTAACCGGTCGTGTAGAGCGTGGCATCGTTCACGTTGGTGACGAAGTTGAGATCGTTGGCGTTAAAGACACATCTAAGACCACTGTTACTGGTGTTGAAATTTTCCGCAGTCTGCTCGACCAGGGCGAAGCTGGCGACAACATCGGTGCATTGATCCGTTGTGTTGGTCGTGAAGATGTTGAGCGTGGCCAGGTTCTTTGTAAACCAGGTTCCGTTACTCCTCACACYAAGTTYAARGCTGAGGCATACATCCTCACCAAGGAAGAGGGTGGACGTCACACTCCATTCTTCACCAACTACCGTCCGCAGTTCTACTTCCGTACGACTGACGTGACTGGTGTTGTTTCTCTGCCAGAAGGCACAGAAATGGTGATGCCTGGTGATAACGTTGCTGTTTCAGTTGAACTTATCGTACCAATCGCTATGGAAGATGGTCTGCGCTTCGCTATCCGTGAAGGCGGTCGTACCGTCGGCGCTGGTGTTGTAGCTGAAATCATCGAATAAGAATTGAGTTCGAACTGCGGTTTGATCTTGTGTTAAACCGCAGTTGCCTTGCTCAGTTAAGGATTAGTCATGAACGGTCAGAATATACGGATCCGCCTGAAGGCGTTTGATCACCGTGTTCTTGACGCTTCCACTAAGGAAATCGTGAACACGGCGAAACGGACCGGCGCACAAGTGCGTGGACCAGTTCCGTTGCCGACGCGGATTGAGAAGTACACAGTACTTCGCGGACCGCATGTTGATAAAAAGAGCCGTGATCAGTTCGAAATGCGCACTCATAAGCGTCTTTTGGACATCGTCGACCCAACACCACAGACAGTAGATGCTTTGATGAAGCTCGACCTGGCTGCTGGCGTTGATGTCGAGATCAAGCTCTAAGTGCGGCAAGGGGACACAGTAATGCGTTCTGGAGTGATCGCACAGAAGGTGGGTATGACCCGTATCTATAACGCGGCAGGCGAACACGTGCCCGTTACAGTACTGCGTCTAGACAACTGTCAAGTTGTTGCTCACCGGACGGCAGACAAGAACGGCTACACTGCGCTTCAGTTGGGCGTAGGTGCGGCAAAAGTTAAGAACACGAACCGCGCGATGCGTGGCCACTTTGCAGTTGCAAAAGTTGAGCCTAAGCGCAAACTCGCTGAGTTCCGTGTTTCTGAAGAGAACTTGATCGAAGTTGGTGCTGAGCTTACAGCTGACCACTTCCTTAACGGTCAGTTCGTGGATGTAACCGGCACCTCTATCGGTAAGGGCTTTGCTGGTGCGATGAAGCGTCACAACTTCGGTGGTGGTCGCGCTTCTCATGGTGTGTCTGTTTCACACCGTGCGCACGGTTCTACCGGTCAGTGTCAGGATCCAGGTAAGGTGTTTAAAGGCAAGAAAATGGCCGGACACCTCGGTGCTGAACGCGTAACCACTCAGAACCTGAAAGTTGTACGTACTGACGTAGAACGTGGTCTGATCATGGTTGAAGGTTCTGTACCTGGCTCTAAAGGCGGTTGGATCCTGGTTCGTGATGCAATTAAGAAGGCTCTGCCAGAGAACGTTCCTGTACCAGGTGCATTCCGTCAGAACTCTGCTATTGCAGCGGCTGAAGCCGGGAAGGAAGGTGAGTGATGGAACTCGAGGTTAAAACCCTCGGCGGTAACGCAGCGGGTTCGATCACAGTGTCTGACGAGATCTTTGGTCTCGAGCCACGTATCGACCTAATCCAGCGTGTTGTTCGCTGGCAGCTTGCAAAGCGCCAGGCTGGTACTCATAAAACTTTGGGTCGTTCCGAAGTTAATGGTACCACCAAAAAATTCGTACGCCAGAAAGGTTCTGGCGGCGCACGTCACGGTAACCGTAAAGCACCTCAGTTCCGTGGTGGTGGTAGGGCATTTGGTCCAGTTGTGCGTGAGCACGCTCATGAGCTTCCTAAAAAAGTTCGTGTTCTGGGTCTGAAGCATGCTCTGTCTGCAAAAGCAGCTTCTGGCAACCTTGTTGTTGTTGAAGATGCGAAATCAGCAGAAGCCAAAACCAAGGCTCTGAAGGACCAGCTCGGTTCTCTCGGATTGAACAGTGCGTTGTTCGTGGACGGTTCTGAAGTAGATGCAAACTTCGGTTTGGCTACTCGTAACATTCCACTCGTAGATGTACTGCCGGTACAAGGTATCAACGTTTACGACATTCTTCGTCGTGATACGCTGGTCCTGACCAAAGCGGCAGTTGCAGCTTTGGAGGAGCGCTTCTAATGAGCAAGCTCGTTCACTACGACAAAATCGTATCTCCGGTGATCACCGAGAAAGCTACTTTTGCCTCTGAAGAGAATAAGGTTGTTTTCAAGGTTGCTCTCACTGCAACAAAACCGGAAATCAAAGCAGCTGTTGAAGCTCTGTTTGGCGTAAAAGTCAAAGCAGTCAACACTTTGGTTCGCAAGGGTAAAACCAAGCGCTTCAAAGGTGTTGTCGGCAAACAGAACGACTTCAAAAAAGCTGTGGTCACTCTGGAAGATGGTCAGTCCATCGACGTGACGACCGGTCTGTAAGGGGTAGGACAAAATGGCACTTAAGACATTTAATCCGACATCTCCTGGCCGTCGTCAGCTGGTCCAGGTAGACCGTTCTGATCTTTGGAAAGGCAAGCCAGTCAAGAAATTGACTGAAGGTCTGTCCAAGTCCGGTGGTCGTAACAACCACGGTCGTAAGACTGCGAACAACATTGGTGGTGGTCACAAACGTACCTACCGCCTGATCGACTTCAAGCGTCGTAAATTCGACGTTGTCGGTACTGTTGAGCGTCTGGAATACGATCCAAACCGCACCGCTTTCATCGCTCTCATCACTTATGATGATGGCGAGCAGGCATACATCCTTGCACCACAGCGTCTTGCTGCTGGCGATAAGGTTGTAGCTGGTGAAGCTGTGGATATTAAGCCAGGCAACGCTATGCCTCTGGCTTCTATTCCAGTGGGTACCATCATCCACAACATCGAGATGAAGCCAGGCAAAGGCGCGCAGATTGCTCGCTCAGCTGGTGCTTACGCTCAGATCGTTGGTCGTGATGCTGGTTACACAGTCATCCGTCTGCTTTCCGGTGAACAGCGTCGCGTTCTTGGCACCTGTATGGCTACCGTTGGTGCGGTATCCAACCAGGACCACGCGAACATCAACCTTGGTAAGGCTGGTCGTTCCCGTTGGCTGGGTCGTCGCCCACACGTTCGTGGTGTTGCGATGAACCCTGTCGATCACCCACATGGTGGTGGTGAAGGTCGCACCTCCGGTGGACGTCATCCGGTTACCCCTTGGGGCAAGCCGACCAAAGGCAAGCGCACACGCAGTAACAAGTCCAGCGATAAGTTTATCGTTCGGTCTCGTCACGCGCGTAAGAAGTAAGAGGAACGGATCGTGGCACGTTCGATCTGGAAAGGGCCGTTTATTGACGGTTACCTCCTGAAGAAAGCGGATAAGGTTCGTGAATCCGGCCGGAATGAGGTCATTAAGACCTGGAGCCGACGTTCTACCGTTCTGCCGCACTTTGTGGGGTTGACTTTTGGCGTCTATAACGGTCAAAAGCACATTCCTGTTTTGATCAGTGAAGACATGGTTGGGCACAAGTTGGGCGAATTCGCTCCTTCTCGTACCTACTACGGCCATGGCGCTGACAAAAAGTCAAAGAGGAAGTAGCGATGGGCAAGCAGAAGCATGAGCGGATGCTCCCAGACAACGAGGCAAAGGCGGTTTGCCGCATGCTGCGGGTTTCCCCGCAGAAGTTGAACCTCGTTGCTGCATCCATTCGCGGTAAGAAGGTTGGTACAGCACTTGCTGATCTGACTTTCTCCCGTAAGCGCATTTCAGGCGACGTCAAGAAGACCTTGATGTCTGCTATTGCTAATGCGGAAAACAACCATGATCTCGACGTCGACAATCTTGTCGTCGCCGAGGCTTATGTTGGCAAAGCGCTTGTCATGAAGCGTTTCCAGCCGCGAGCTCGTGGTCGTGTTGGACGGATCCTAAAGCCGTTTTCCAACCTGACTATCGTGGTTCGGGAAGTTGAGGAGACTGCCTGATGGGTCAGAAGATTAATCCAATCGGTTTTCGTCTTGGCATCAACCGTACCTGGGACTCTCGCTGGTTTGCTAGCAAGAACGAATACGGCGATCTTCTTCATGAAGATTTTCGCATCCGCGAATATCTGCTTAAAGAACTTAAGCAGGCTGCTGTATCCAAGGTCGTCATTGAACGTCCGCACAAAAAGTGCCGTGTAACTATTCACTCTGGTCGTCCAGGTGTTGTTATCGGTAAAAAAGGTGCAGACATCGAGCGCCTTCGCAAGAAGCTGTCCGAGATGACAAATTCGGAAGTGCACCTCAACATCGTTGAAGTGCGCAAGCCGGAGACCGATGCAGCGCTTGTTGCAGCATCTATCGCTCAGCAGCTCGAGCGTCGTGTTGCTTTCCGCCGTGCCATGAAGCGTGCAGTTCAGTCTGCAATGCGTCTTGGCGCCCAGGGCATCCGTATTAACTGCGGTGGTCGTCTTGGTGGTGCGGAAATCGCACGTATCGAATGGTACCGTGAAGGTCGCGTGCCTCTGCACACTCTTCGTGCAGACATCGACTACGGCACTGCTACAGCACACACCGCTTACGGCGCGTGTGGCGTTAAAGTCTGGATCTTCAAGGGCGAAATCCTTGAGCATGACCCAATGGCTTCTGAGCGTCGTGCGACTGAAGGTGGTGGCAAGAGCGAACGCCAAGGTGGCGGTCGGCGTGAGCGCGCTGCGTAAGCAGCGCCTTCACACGGCTTAACTATTAAAGCGAGAGAAAACGATGCTGCAACCAAAGCGTACTAAGTTCCGCAAGCAGCACAAGGGCCGCATCCATGGTAATGCCAAGGGTGGTACGGACCTCAATTTTGGTGCCTTTGGCCTGAAAGCCATGGAACCAGAGCGGATCACCGCTCGTCAGATTGAGGCTGCCCGTCGTGCAATGACCCGTTACATGAAGCGTGCGGGTCGCGTGTGGATCAGAATCTTCCCGGACGTTCCTGTGTCCTCTAAGCCGGCTGAAGTCCGCATGGGTAAGGGTAAAGGTTCTCCTGAGTACTGGGCGTGCCGGGTGAAACCTGGTCGCATCATGTTCGAAATGGACGGTGTGTCTGAAGATATTGCTCGTGAAGCAATGCGTCTGGCCGCTGCTAAACTCCCAATCAAGTGCCGGTTCGTCCAGCGCATTGGTGAGTAATCGGACATCGAAAGGAAAAGGCCATGAAGGCTAGCGACGTAAGAGCTAAGACCTCAGATGAGCTCAAGGCAAACCTGGAAGAACTGAAAAAAGAACAGTTCAACCTGCGTTTCCAGAGAGCAACTGGTCAGCTCGAAAACACCGCTCGTGTCCGTCAGGTTCGCCGGGACATTGCGCGGATCCAGACAGTCTTGCGCGACAAGCGCGTGTCTGACAACGCATAAGGAGCTAATGATGCCAAAGCGTATTTTGCAGGGTGTCGTTGTTAGCGATGCGAACGAAAAGACAGTAACGGTGAAGGTAGAGCGTCGCTTTACCCACCCTTTGCTGAAAAAAGTTGTGCGCCGTACGAAGAAGTATCGTGCACATGACGAAAATAATTCTTACAAGGTTGGCGACACCGTTCAAATTGAAGAGTGTGCTCCAATCTCTAAGAATAAGAAATGGACCGTTGTTTCTACGGAAGCAGCGAGCTAGTGAACGCATCCAGCATTTCTAACTTTTAGAGTGCTGAGAAAGAACAAGGCGACGAGTCATGATTCAGATGCAAACTAACCTCGACGTAGCCGATAATTCCGGCGCACGTCGTGTCATGTGCATCAAAGTGCTCGGCGGCTCCAAACGGAAGTATGCTGGCGTTGGCGACATCATTGTTGTCTCCGTCAAAGAAGCAATTCCTCGGGGTCGTGTAAAGAAGGGCGACGTGATGAAAGCGGTCGTCGTACGCACGGCTAAAGACATCCGTCGTGCTGACGGCAGTGTGATCCGGTTCGACAGCAATGCTGCCGTCCTGATCAACAACAACAAAGAACCGATCGGAACACGTATTTTTGGCCCAGTTCCTCGTGAACTGCGTGGCAAGAATCACATGAAGATCATTTCGCTTGCGCCGGAGGTGCTCTGATGCCCGCGAAGATCAAAAAGGGCGACAAAGTCGTCGTAATTGCCGGTCGTGACAAAGGAAAGACTGGGGAAGTTCTCCAGATGATTCCATCTGACAACCGCGCTGTCGTGCGTGGCGTTAACTTGGTGAAACGTCACCAGCGCCAGACCCAACAGAGCGAAGGTGGTATCATCACAAAGGAAGCTCCTATTCAGCTTTCCAATATTGCCATTGCTGATCCTAAGGATGGCAAGCCGACCCGCGTCGGTTTCACGACTAATGATGCAGGCGCCACTGTTCGTGTCGCTAAGCGTTCAGGAGACGTGATTGATGGCTGACGCTACTTACACTCCACGGCTCAAGGCGCACTACAATGATGTAGTGCGTGGTGAGCTTCAGGAGAAGTTTAACTACACCAACCCAATGATGATCCCTTCGGTCGAAAAGATCGTTTTGAACATGGGTGTTGGTGAAGCTGTTGGTGACAGCAAGAAGGCTCGTATCGCTGCTGAAGATCTTAGCTTGATTGCTGGTCAAAAGGCGGTTATTACCCGTGCTAGAAAATCTATCGCGACCTTCAAGGTTCGTGAAGATATGCCGCTGGGTACTAAAGTTACACTTCGTCGTAACCAGATGTTCGAATTCATGGATCGTTTGATCACAATCGCGCTTCCGCGTGTACGTGACTTTCGTGGCTTGAATCCGAAAAGCTTCGACGGACGTGGCAACTACGCTATGGGACTTAAAGAACACATTGTTTTCCCTGAAATTGACTACGATAAAGTAGATCAAATGTGGGGTATGGACATTGTTGTTTGTACCAATGCTAAAACCGATGACGAAGCGCGTGAACTGCTGCGCGCGTTCAACTTCCCGTTCCGCAAATAAAAGCGGTATACGGGAAAGGAACGAGGACAGACGATGGCGAAGAAAAGCGCGGTCGAGAAAAACAAGCGGCGCGTAGCTCTTGTTAGTAAATATGCTGACAAGCGTGCTGCCCTGAAGGCCATGGCCAAGGACGAGAGCTTGTCCCTGGAGGAGCGTTTCAATGCACGGCTGAAGCTTTCAAAGCTGCCGCGCAATTCCGCGCCTACACGGGTACGCAACCGGTGTGAAGTCACAGGTCGCCCACGCGGTTACTACCGCAAACTTAAGATGTCGCGTATTGCGCTTCGTGAGTTGGGTTCCCTGGGCAAGATCCCGGGTCTCGTGAAGTCGAGCTGGTAAGGAGTTACTGCTATGTCGATTTCCGATCCAGTCGGGGATATGATCACGCGCATCCGTAATGCGCAGATGCGTCGCAAATCTAAAGTAAGCACACCTGCTTCTAAGTTGCGCGCACACATCTTGGACGTTCTGATTTCTGAAGGTTACATCCGCGGTTATACCGCTGTTGACTTCGGTGCAGGCAAGTCTGAGCTTGAAATTGAGTTGAAGTATTTCGACGGTGAACCAGTGATTCGCACGATTGAGCGCGTATCTAAGCCTGGTCGTCGCGTATATTCTTCGGTCAAGAACATCCCACACGTTGCAAACGGCTTGGGTGTATCTATTCTGTCTACTCCTCAGGGCGTAATGGCAGACCACGATGCACGTGAGAAAAATGTGGGTGGTGAAGTACTTTGTCGCGTCTTCTGACGCGGCATTGCACGATTAACTAAAATAACAGACAGGTTGATCTTATGTCTCGAATTGGCAAGAAGCCAGTCCCCGTGCCAAGCGGGGTAACGGCAACGATCAACGGCCAGAATGTTATCGTTAAAGGCCCGAAGGGGGAACTCTCCTTCGTGGTCAACGATCTCGTTTCGGTCGATATGGCGGATGATGGTATCCGTCTTGATCCGCGCAACCAGTCAAAGACTGCGCGTTCTATGTGGGGTATGTCCCGCACCATGGTCGCTAACCTTATCACAGGTGTGACTTCCGGCTTCGAAAAGCAGCTGGCGATTACCGGTGTTGGTTACCGTGCACAGGTTCAAGGTAAGACCCTTAATCTTGCTCTTGGTTTCTCTCATGATGTCAAGTTCGACATTCCTGAGGGTGTAGAAATCAAATGTCCGAAGCCGACAGAAATTGTCATCAACGGCATTGACAAGCAGCAGATAGGGCAGGTTGCCGCGAACATTCGTGAATATCGCCCACCTGAGCCATACAAAGGCAAGGGTATTCGTTATGCGGACGAGTTCATCGTTCGTAAAGAAGGCAAGAAGAAGTAACGGTACGGACCATGGCGAATGGAAATTCTTTCGAACGTCGTCGCGCCCGTGTGCGCCGTTCGATCAAAAAGGTAGCGAATGGTCGTCCTCGGCTGTCCGTTTTCCGCTCATCCAAGCAGATTTACGCTCAGATCATCGACGATACCAAGGGTGTAACCCTTGCGTCCGCGTCTACCATTGAGAAAGACGTAAAAGTAGAAAACGGCGGCAATAAAGATGCTGCTGCTGCTGTAGGCAAGCTTATTGCTGAACGCGCTATTGCTGCTGGTATCAAAGAAGTCGTGTTTGATCGTGGTGGTTATATCTATCATGGCCGTGTTCAGGCCTTGGCAGATGCAGCACGTGATAGCGGTCTGAGCTTCTGATCAGCGCCTTTTGGTGCTCCTAGAGAACGGGAAACATTATTATGGCGAGACAGGATAACCGGGATCGTGACGAGCGCGACAGCGAATTTGTCGATAAGCTCGTTCACATCAACCGCGTCGCTAAAGTTGTAAAGGGTGGTCGTCGTTTCGGCTTCGCCGCTCTTGTAGTAGTTGGTGATCAGAAAGGCCGCGTTGGCTTTGGTCACGGTAAGGCTCGTGAAGTGCCAGAGGCCATCCGCAAAGCAACAGAAGCTGCTAAGCGTACTATGGTTCGTGTGCCACTTCGTGAAGGTCGTACTCTTCACCACGATGTTGAAGGCCGTCACGGCGCAGGTAAAGTTGTACTTCGTGCAGCACCTGCCGGTACCGGTATCATCGCTGGTGGTCCAATGCGTGCTGTGTTTGAGACACTTGGTGTCCAGGACGTTGTTGCGAAGTCCCTTGGTACTTCCAACCCGTACAACATGGTTCGTGCGACTTTCGATGCACTGAAAAAAGAAGACAGCCCGCGTTCTGTTGCAGCACGTCGTGGTCTCAAGGTATCTTCCTTGCAGGCTCGTCGTCGTGACAACGATGATGCGGCGCCAGTAAAGGCTGAGGCATAAGCCTCGCTTTTGCTGACTGAGAACAAGGGTTAGTGTCATGGCTAATACTGAAAAGACTGTAACAGTCGAACAGATCGGTAGCCCGCTTCGCCGTCCTGCTAGTCAACGTGCTACGTTGATTGGTCTGGGCTTGAACAAGATGCACCGTCGTCGTACTCTGAAGGATACTCCAGAAGTACGCGGCATGATCCGTAAGGTTCAGCATCTGGTTCGCGTTTTAGACGAAGCATAAGCGGACCGGGAGAACTATCATGAAGCTCAACGAACTCCGGGATAACCCGGGTGCTGTTTCGGACCGAACCCGCGTAGGACGCGGTATCGGTTCCGGTAAGGGCAAGACTGGCGGCCGTGGTGTCAAAGGTCAGAAGTCCCGTTCGGGTGTTGCTATCAAGGGCTTTGAAGGCGGGCAGATGCCATTGCATCGTCGTCTTCCAAAGCGCGGCTTCACCAATATCTTTGCTAAGGACCTGAACATTGTGTCCTTGGGTCGTGTTCAGACAGCAATCGACGCTGGTAAGCTTGACGCTTCCGCGACGGTGACTGTTGAAGCACTTGTTGCAGCAGGCGTTGTTCGCCGCGTTCTAGATGGCGTACGCCTTCTGTCCGACGGTGAGCTGAAAACAGCTGTAACTTTCGAAATTGCTGGTGCTTCCAAAACTGCTGTTGCAGCAGTTGAAAAAGCAGGCGGCAAGGTCGTAATCAAGGAAGGCAAGGCTTAACAGCCTTGTCTTTTTTTCGGGGTGTATCCAAACTGACCGGAGCGCGGAATGGCTTCTGCTGCCGAGCAACTTGCTTCAAACCTTAACTTTTCTGCCTTTGCTAAAGCCGAGGAACTGAAGAAGCGGATCTGGTTCACGCTAGGCGCGCTTTTGGTTTATCGATTCGGAACCTATATCCCTCTGCCTGGAATTAATCCTGACGCGCTCGCACAGGCCTTCGGAAACGTACAAACTGGCATTGTTGGCCTGTTTAACATGTTCTCCGGTGGTGCTGTCGAGCGTATGGCTATTTTTGCCCTCGGCATCATGCCTTACATTTCTGCGTCGATTATCATCCAGCTTATGACTTCTGTTGTTCCTGCTTTGGAACAGCTGAAGAAAGAGGGTGAGCAAGGCCGGAAAAAAATTAACCAGTACACACGTTTTGGTACAGTGATTCTGGCAACCTTCCAGGCCTACGGTATTTCCGTTGGTCTTGAGGCTGGCGCGAACATTGTTATCGATCCGGGCTGGTTCTTCCGTATTGCAACAGTTCTTACCCTTGTTGGTGGTACTATGTTCCTGATGTGGCTGGGTGAGCAAATCACCTCTCGCGGCATTGGTAACGGCATTTCTTTGATCATTTTCTCCGGTATTGTTGCCGGGCTTCCTTCTGCGATTGCTTCCACTTTGGAACTTGGTCGTCAGGGCGCGCTAGCAACTCCAATCATTCTGGCAGTCATCATACTGTCTGTGGTGGTTATCGGCGTTATCGTCTTCATGGAACGTGCACAGCGACGGTTGCTGATTCAGTATCCACGTCGTCAACAGGGCAATAAGATGTTTGAGGGGAACACATCGTTCCTGCCACTCAAACTCAATACGGCTGGTGTTATTCCACCGATTTTTGCGAGCTCCTTGTTGCTGGTACCAGCGACTGTAGCCAGTTTCCAAACCGGTGATTCCACTGGTTCGATGGCGTGGTTGACAACAATCACTGCGCTGCTGGGACACGGTCAACCAGCCTACATGGCTCTTTATGCAGCATTAATCATCTTTTTCTGCTTCTTCTACACCGCGATTGTTTTCAATCCGTCGGAGACAGCAGACAACCTCAAGAAGCATGGTGGCTTCATTCCAGGAATTCGTCCAGGCGAACGTACTGCGCAGTACATTGACCATGTGCTAACTCGCATTACGGTTGTTGGTGCAATATACATTACTCTCATTTGTTTGTTGCCAGAGTTCCTGATCTCAGCAACGGGTGTGCCGTTCTACTTCGGTGGTACGTCTCTGCTCATTGTTGTTAGCGTCACCATGGATACCGTTTCTCAGATCCAGGGACACCTTCTTGCTCATCAGTACGAGGGCTTGGTGAAGAAAACGAAGTTGAGGGGGAAACGTAGATGAGATTGATTCTTCTTGGCCCTCCTGGTGCTGGTAAAGGCACTCAGGCAGGTCGACTTGTTGCGGTGCATGGTATTGTCCAGCTTTCTACTGGTGACATGCTTCGTGCAGCTGTTGCAGCTGAAACCGAAGTCGGCTTGAAGGTTAAAGATGTTCTGACACGTGGTGACCTGGTTTCTGATGACCTGATTTGTTCCATCATTTCTGATCGTATTGATCAGGCTGATTGTGCAAAAGGGTTCATTCTGGACGGTTTCCCACGCACCATTGCTCAGGCAGACGCTCTTGGCGAACTGCTTGAGAAGAAGGACCAGAGACTTGATGCTGTTGTGCAGCTGAAGGTTGATGAAGGTATCCTTCTTGAGCGTATCGAAACACGTGCTCGTGAAAGCGCGGAAGCTCGATCCGATGACAATGCAGAGTCTTTGAAGAAGCGTCTTGCAGTTTACAACGAGCAGACAGCCCCGCTTATCAAGTACTATGGTGAGCGGAACATGCTGATGAGCGTTGATGGCATGAAGTCCGTTGACGAGGTTGCTTCAGAGATCGATACGATTTTGAGCACGGTTTAATCCGTGCTTTTTGAAGGCAGGCGCTTGCGCTTGCCTTTATAATAAAGTATAGCCGGCGCACATCGACACCATAATCGATTGGCGCCGGTTTTCCTTGGGAAACCGAGGCTGATCTTTTTGCTGTGTGATGGTGCGCCCTCAACCTGCCTGGTTGTAGGTGTGTTATCGGCAAAAAAATGGGAGAGGGAACAAACGTACCCTCGTAATTGGAGAAAACAAACGTGGCACGTATTGCTGGCGTCAACCTTCCGACGAATAAGCGCGTAGTTATCGCGCTGCAGTACATTCATGGCATTGGTGCGAAGTTCGCGCAGGAAATCACCGAGAAAGTCGGTATTGCTGCAGAGCGTCGCGTCAACGAACTTTCTGATGCAGAAGTTCTGAAAGTCCGTGAAGCAATCGACGCTGAATACACCGTTGAAGGTGATCTTCGTCGTGAAACTGCAATGAACATTAAGCGTCTCATGGACCTTGGCTGTTACCGTGGCCTGCGCCACCGTCGTGGTCTGCCTGTCCGTGGTCAGCGCACTCATACCAACGCTCGCACCCGTAAGGGCCCTGCTAAAGCGATCGCTGGTAAGAAGAAATAACTAGCCGGTTATCCGGTGGAGCCGCCGGCTATACGGCGGTGTAGATATCGAAGTTAGGAAATATAATGGCTAAAGAATCGACGCGCGTGCGTCGTCGCGAACGGAAGAACATTTCTTCAGGTGTCGCGCATGTGAACTCTACGTTCAACAACACCATGATCACCATCACCGATGCTCAGGGCAATGCGATCTCTTGGTCGTCTGCCGGCGCGCTTGGCTTTAAGGGTTCTCGTAAGTCTACCCCTTATGCTGCACAGGTCGCTGCCGAAGACGCTGGTCGTAAGGCTGCTGAACACGGCATGCGTACTCTCGAAGTAGAAGTACGTGGTCCAGGTTCTGGACGTGAATCCGCTCTGCGTGCGCTTCAGGCTGCAGGTTTCGTTATTACATCTATCCGTGATGTAACTCCGATCCCGCACAATGGTTGCCGCCCACGCAAGCGTCGCCGCGTCTAACAGTTCGTTAGGCTAGTTTTCCACCCAGGCAAGGATTAGTTGACTTTTAGGTCAACGGGAAAGCCAGAGGGTTTATGAACGTGACTATTCAAAAAAATTGGCAAGAGCTTATCAAGCCAACTAAACTCGACATTCGTGCTGGCGATGATGCACGCTTTAAGGCTTCTGTGATTGCAGAACCTCTTGAGCGTGGCTACGGCCTGACTCTTGGTAACGCACTGCGCCGCGTTCTGCTTAGCTCCCTTCAGGGTGCTGCAGTGACTGCGGTTCAGATTGATGGCGTTCTCCATGAGTTCTCGTCTATTCCTGGCGTTCGTGAAGATGTGACTGACATCATCCTGAACATCAAGGAAATCGCGCTTCGCATGGAAGGCGAGGGACCAAAGCGTATGGTTCTGCGTAAGCAGGGTCCTGGTGCGGTCTACGCTGGCGATATTGAAACTGTAGGTGACGTTGAGGTTCTTAACCCAGGTCTGCTGCTGTGTAACCTTGATGAAGGTGCGGAAGTTCGCATTGAATTCACTGTAAACACCGGCAAGGGTTATGTTCCAGCTGCCGCTAACCGCCCAGAAGACGCTCCAATTGGTCTGATTCCGGTTGACAGCCTGTATTCTCCGGTTAAGAAGGTTTCTTATAAGGTTGAGAACACCCGTGAAGGTCAGGTTCTTGATTATGATAAGTTGACTTTGACTGTTGAAACTGACGGATCTGTGATCCCTGAAGATGCAGTAGCATTTGCTGCTCGTATCCTGCAGGATCAGCTGTCTATCTTCGTGAACTTCGAAGAGCCACAGCGTGAAGTTCAGGAAGACACAGTCGCGGAACTTGCGTTCAACCCAGCACTGCTGAAGAAGGTTGATGAGCTTGAGTTGTCTGTACGTTCGGCAAACTGCCTGAAGAACGACAATATCGTATATATTGGCGATCTCATTCAGAAGACAGAAGCAGAAATGCTTCGTACACCGAACTTCGGTCGTAAGTCTCTCAACGAGATCAAAGAAGTTCTGGCGCAAATGGGCCTGCATCTCGGTATGGAAGTGGCAAACTGGCCGCCTGAAAATATCGATGAGCTCGCTAAGCGCTACGAAGACCACCAATATTAAAGGAACAGGAACTGAGCGCGCTGCGTGAGGTTCCGGCGATCTGATGTACTAGATCGTAATTGACTTAACAAAGGAGAGGGCCATGCGCCACGGTAATTCCGGCCGCAAGCTCAATCGGACGTCAAGCCACCGTAAAGCGATGTTCGCTAACATGGCAGCTTCGCTCATCCAGCATGAGCAGATTGTTACGACGCTTCCGAAAGCAAAAGAGATGCGTCCAATCATCGAGAAGCTCATCACTCTGGGCAAGCGCGGCGACCTGCATGCACGTCGTCAAGCAATTTCCCAGATCCGCGACACTGCAATGGTAGCAAAACTGTTTGATACCCTCGCAGAGCGTTATGCGGACCGTCAGGGTGGTTATTCTCGCGTGCTGAAAGCTGGTTTCCGTCATGGTGATAATGCACCAATGGCTGTTATCGAGCTGGTTGAGCGCGACGTAGAAGCTAAAGGCGCTGCAGATCGTGCACGCGCTGCTGCTGAAGAAGCTGCTGAGACAGCTGAAGCTGCTGCATAAGCTTTTCGCATAAGCGATTTGAAAAAGGGTGCCTTCGGGTGCCCTTTTTTGTTGCCTGAATGAAATTCACTCAAGGGCTCTCAATTATTTCAGAACGAATCTGATGAAATAGTTTGCGTAACGTGAGTTTTAACAGGTGGAACTGGATTGTTCGGGTCAGGTTGGTACTGCAACTTATGATAGTACAGCGTGCTTCCAGTTTTGTGAGAAAACACAGCTAAATCATATCGGTATTTCAATTTTTCTTCGATTTGAAAAGCATTTTAAATATTTGTTTTAAGCGGAGATTAACACTATAGCCCGACTATGCTCCCAACGTATTACTCGGGGGCAAATATGCGTTCTAAATCTGATGAGAGCGGCTCTGTATCCTCACCTAGAGTCAAAAATTATTTTAATCGTATTGCTGTTCGTCTTCCATTCATTATGGTTGGGCTTGCAATTATTGCGAGTGCCGTTGTGGCATTCCTTGGGTATACGCGTGCTGAGAGCGCGCTGACTGAAGCGAGCAAGACACAGCTCGTACTCGTGGCACAGGCTCGTCGGGATACTCTCGATGAAAAGCTGGAGCGCGTTGATAGCGATATCAAGCGTCTGGTCAAGAGTAGCGCTATGCGCGTTACCATGACCGACTTGCTGGCCTCCATGGATTCTCTGAGTGCAGATAAGGATGACATCCTTAGCTACTTCCAAAAGAGTGGCTCTTCTGTTGCTGATCGTCTGCAGCTGACTGGGAATGGTAACAAGACGCTTTATTCCTGGCGTCATGCTGTTGTTCATCCAGACTTTGTGGCGAGTGTAACCGGTGGAGGTTATGCGGACATCCTGATCATGGATGCAAACGGTCTGGTGATTTACTCTGCGACCAAGTCCTCTGAATTTCTTGAGAGCGTGAAGGATGGCAAGCTATCCGGTACATTGCTTAGTCAGGAATTCAATAAGGCGGCGAAAGCCACTGAAGGCGACGTTGTCTATTCTGAGATCGCTCAATATGCGCCTGATGGAAATTCTGCATCCCTTTTGATTTCGGCTCCTGTGTTTGTTGAAGACTTCAACCAGGTCACGTTTAAGGGTGTTATCTCCATTCGTCTCGGCTCTGAGTTCTTCGATAGTGTTTTGCAAAATCGTGAGAATATGGGTGAGACTGGTCAGACCTATCTGGCACGCATTGATGGCACCATCCTTTCAAATCAGGTTCTGTCTGATGTGCCGACAGCTCTGGTGAAGAAAGATGACCCAGAGGTTGTTGCCAAAGTTGTCGAAGACCTGCAGGCGAACCTGGAAAGCAATGTTGGTTTTGCTGAAGTGAAGGAACAGTTTGTTCTGGCCCTGCCACTTGGTTTTGAAAAACTCCCAACCGTTATCGTTGCAAAGACTGATGTAAGCGAAGCGCTGGCTGTGGTTCATGCCCTCGCTAAAGAGATCATCATTAGCGGATTAATCGTGTTGGCAGTTGTTGCTGCAATTGGCATCTTCATGGCACGTAGTCTGTCTACTCCGCTTAATCGACTGTCAGCCAATCTTAATAAGATTGCGAACGGCAATCTGGATGTGGAGATTATCTCTGCTCAGCGTAAGGATGAGATTGGCGATATTGGCCGAGCTGTTCAGTCTTTCCAGGTTGGTCTTGTCCGTGCAAGAGAGCTGGATGAGAAACAGGTACGTGAGCAACATGAGCAGGAAGAGCGTGTGAAGCGCGTGGATGCTTTGAACGAGAACTTTGATGTTGGCGTTCGAGACATCCTGACCACTGTGACTGATGCTGGCGGTAATCTGGAAACCACCGCGAAGAGTATGGCAAGCATCTCTGAGCAGACCAACACTGAAGCGCAGACGGTGTCTTCTGCTTCTGAACAGTCCTTGATGAACCTTCAGGCTGTTGCGGGTGCTGCTGAAGAACTTTCTGCGACTGTTGGTGAGATTGACCGTGAGGTTCGTCGTTCTGCTGATGTTTCGAAGCAAGCGGCTGAGAAGGCTGCTGCGGCTGAGGTGTCTGTAAACGGTCTTATGGAAGCTGCACAGCGCATTGGTGAAGTTGTATCTCTCATCAATGATATTGCTGATCAGACCAACTTGTTGGCGCTGAATGCGACGATTGAGGCTGCTCGTGCTGGCGAAGCTGGTAAAGGCTTTGCGGTTGTTGCATCCGAAGTTAAAGGCCTTGCGAACCAGACTGGTCAGGCAACTGGCGAGATCAGTGTTCAGATTCAGTCTGTTCAGGCTGAGACCGAGAAGGCTGTTGCGGCTATCAAGGAAATCAGCACGGTTATTGGTGACGTGAATGAAGCGGCGACTGCGATTGCAGGTGCTGTTCAGGAACAGGCCGTAACCGCAACAGATATCTCCAGTAATATTCAGCAGGTGACTTCTGGTAGCTCTGAGGTTGCTCAGGCCATTACCCGTGTGAGCATGATCGCAAGTGACGCTGGTCATGAAGCAGAGAATGTTCTTGGCGCTGCAAACCAGCTGACACACCAGTCAGAAGAGCTGAAGAACATGGTTGAACAATACCTTGAGAACATCCGGGCAGCCTAAATTCTGTCAGGTTTTATCGAGACGAGTGAGGCGCCGGGGAGACCCGGCGTTTTACGTTTTGAGCAGGTGAGATCTTTTTTAGTGCACTCAAACTGTTACTAGTTTGAAATCCACATGCAGTTTTCGGGGATACGAGCTCGCTGCTTAAAACCGACAGATTGGCCTTTTCATTTCCATATTGCAGACTTATCTGTAACCTGCTGCTCCCAAATTTTTTGAAAGAAAATCATTGTGAACTGGGGGCTCTTGCCGAAGGGATTTAAGAATGGGTCAAATCAGGAAGTCAGCTGCTCACCTGCTTTTTTGTGCAGTTCTTGGGACTACTGGCGTTGTTGCAACGCAAAGCACTGGTGCACTGGCCAGTGAAAAGACTGTTCCAACATCTCAAGCCGAGATTTCACTTTCCTTCGCTCCTATTGTGAAGAAGGTCGCACCAGCGGTGGTGAATGTGTACGCAAGTCGTACCGTGCAAGAGCGCCGCAGAGTTTCTCCATTCTTTGATGATCCGTTCTTCCGTCGTTTCTTTGGTGAGCAATCTGATCGGTTTGCACCTCGTTCGCGCAGCCGTGTTCAAAGCTCCCTGGGCTCTGGTGTGATCGTTTCTGCTGATGGCACGATTATTACCAACCATCACGTTATCGCGGGCGCTGATGAGGTGCGTGTGGCACTTTCTGATCGACGTGAGTTTGATGCCGATATCATCTTGATGGATGAGCGCACAGATCTTGCCGTTTTGAAGGTGCGCAACGCAGAAGGGGCGTTCCCTGTTGTGCCGTTTGCCAACTCTGATGAACTTGAGGTGGGTGATCTGGTGCTGGCGATTGGGAACCCGTTTGGTGTTGGACAGACCGTGACGCAGGGTATTGTCTCCGCTGTTGCGCGAAATCAGGTCGGTGTCTCGGACTATCAGTTCTTCATTCAGACAGATGCCGCCATTAATCCAGGTAACTCGGGTGGGGCGCTGGTTGATCTAAACGGGCATCTTGTTGGTGTGAACACTGCGATCTTCTCGCGTTCGGGTGGTTCCAACGGTATTGGTTTTGCAATCCCTGCCAATATGGTGGAAGTGGTTGCTTCAGCTGCCGATGACGGCGGTATCGTGCGCCGCCCGTGGGTTGGTACCAGTGTGCAGCCAGTCAGCTCTGATATTGCTGCCAGCCTTGGATTGGAGCGTCCTAGTGGGGTTCTGGTGACACGTATTCAGGAAGGAAGCCCAGCTGACCGTGCTGGTATTCGTGTCGGCGACCTGATCATGTCTGTTGGTGGCACTCAGGTGGATGATCCAGATGCTTATGGTTACCGTTTGGCTACGAAGAAAGTTGGCGGTGTCACGCGTTTTGAGATGTTGCGTGGTGGCGAAGCTTTTGCTGTTGAGATCAGTCTTGAGCGTGCACCGGAAACTGTGGCTAGAGATGAAAGAGAGATCAAAGGGAACTCGCCATTTACTGGTGTACGGGTTATGAATCTTTCTCCTGCTGTGGCTGAAGAGTTGCGCATGTACAACGAGTTTTCAGGCGTTGTAATTGCTGATATTAAAGCTCGTAGTACTGCTGCCTATGTCGGCTTTAAACCCGGTGATATCGTGGTTGAGATTAATGGCGCTGAAGTTCAAAGCACCAAAGACCTTTCCAAGCTGACCGGCAAGAAGCAGCGCACCTGGAACATCACTTTTAAACGTGATGGTCAGCTACGGCAGGTAAGTTTGCGATAATGCTGTTTTTGAGAGTTTTACTCTCCAGAACAGTCTAGAGGAATGTTGAGAGACCATGAGTGATCTATTTTCCGCCAATGGGATGGATCAGCTGGAAGACAGGCCGCTTGCAGACCGCATGCGGCCTCGTGTTCTGGAGGATGTTGTCGGACAAGGCCACCTTTTGGGTGATGCTGGTATTTTAAGCCGCATGCTGCGGTCCGGCTCTCTGGGGTCTCTCATCTTCTGGGGGCCTCCGGGTACCGGTAAGACCACGGTTGCCCGTTTGCTTGCAGATGCTACGGAACTGGAATTTGAGCAGATCTCTGCGATTTTCTCCGGTGTTGCTGATCTCAAAAAGTGTTTTGAGCGTGCTAGAGGACGTCAGATTTCCGGCAAACGGACTTTGCTGTTTGTTGACGAGATCCATCGCTTCAACCGTGCTCAGCTGGATAGTTTTTTGCCTGTGATGGAAGATGGCACCATCACTCTGGTAGGTGCGACGACTGAGAACCCGAGCTTTGAGCTGAATGCGGCGCTGCTGTCCCGTTCGCATGTGTTGACGTTCCATTCACTCGATGAAGATGCGCTGATTGATTTGCTCAAACGCGCGGAAGAGGTGATGGGGCGTGACTTGCCGCTGGATGAGGATGCGCGTCTATCTCTCGTGCGTATGGCAGATGGTGATGGCCGGTCAGCATTGACTTTGGCGGAAGACGTTTGGCGTACGGCTGGCGATGACGAGATTTTCGACACGGAACGCCTGGCGGAAGTGGTGCAGCGACGTGCGCCGATCTACGACAAGACCAAGGACGGGCATTACAATCTCATCTCTGCGCTTCATAAGTCCATTCGTGGGTCGGACCCTGATGCAGCGCTCTACTGGATGTGCCGGATGCTGGAGGGCGGAGAAGACCCGCTTTACATCATTCGCCGTCTGACGGTGATGGCCTCTGAAGATATTGGCATGGCTGATCCCAATGCGCTGGTGCAGGTGAATGCTGCACGTCATGCGTTTCAGCTGGTTGGTTCACCAGAAGGGGAGTATGCACTGGCTCAGGCTGCGGTCTATCTGGCCACAGCTCCCAAGTCCAATGCGTCCTATCTGGCTTACAAGGCTGCTCGTATGGATGCGCGGGAACATGGATCACTTGTACCGCCAAAGCACATCCTGAATGCACCGACCACGCTTATGAAGAAGATGGGGTATGGTGAGAGTTATCGTTACGATCATGATGAGCCAGATGCGTTTTCTGGTCAGGATTACTTCCCTGAGAAGATGGGCCGGCAAAAATATTATGAACCGAATGCCCGTGGCTTTGAGCGCGATGTTCAAAAACGTCTGAGCTATTGGGATCGCTTGAGAAAAGAGCGTGGCACTGCTTAGGGCTGTCTGTCTGGGTTCTCGTTGGAACGTTGCGACAGAGTTCGTTGTATCGCCTTTTCTGAAAACTGGCGGTCACTTTTCAAGACTACACATAAACTACACGTAACTTTGTTTGGGTTTCCCGATTGCATTCGGGCATCCTAATTCGCACACTGACATATGAGCTTGTTGCGTTCATTTATATCTGCGCATCATACTCTGACTTCTTTATTTAAGCGAATTCTGGTGCATGTATGAGGCAACTTGAGCTGAGATTGGGACTGGTGCTGTATGGCGGGGTTTCACTCGCCATCTACATGCACGGTGTCACCCGTGAACTCCTAAATCTTCAGCGTGCCTCCCATGCGTTGCATCAGTTGCGGCGGGACCGTGAACGGGGTGTTGAGAGCGATGTTGCTCTTGAAGGCTCCGCAAAATCTTACTTTGATCTTCTTGAAAGTTTTGGGCCACAGCTGGACCTGCGGGTTGTGATTGATGCAATCTCTGGCGCATCTGCCGGAGGTGTGAATGCGATCATGCTTGCGCGGGCACTGGCGCATGATCTGCCGCTCAAGCACCATAGCGATTTATGGCTGTCGCTTGCTGATGTTGACAAGCTGGCCAATGAAACATCCGGGGTCAGCAAACATGCCAAGCGGGTGCTGGCGCCCATTCTGGATAAGCTGCTGGTTTTCCTTGGGACTGACGTTCCCCAAAACAAGGAAACGCGCACCAAGCTGCGAGACTTTATCAGTTCACGATGGTTTACGCCGCCATTCTCAGGTGAGCGCTACTCAGGATGGCTGGTGGATGCTTGCCGCGCGATGGATGAAGAGGATCGCGGGGAGACGCTGATCCCTTACGGACAGCGGTTGGAGCTGTTCGTGACACTCACCGATTTTCACGGTGTGTTGCGGCGTATTGCGTTGCATGATCCTGAGTTTATTGAGGAGTTGGATCATCGACGTATTGTAAAGTTCAATGCCATTCATCGTGTTTCCAGCGGTTTGCATAGCCAGATGAGTGCGGAGTGTATTCCTGATCTGGTCTTTGCTGCCAGAGCGACCTCAAGTTTCCCTGGAGCCTTTCCACCTATGAGTGCTGAGGAGATGGATGGCGTTCTTGAGCGTCAGGGTCTTGAGTGGAGCGGGCGTGAAGCGTTCCTAACCAACGTGCTTCATGCCAATTGTGATGCAGAAGGGGAGCGTATCTTCATTGATGGGTCGTTGGTGATGAACAAGCCCTTCGAACCGCTTATTGGTTCCATTGCCCAACGACCTGCTGCTCGCGAAGTGGTGCGTCGTCTGCTTTATCTGGATCCGTTGCCCTTCTCGCACCGTGATGTGCCAGCTGAGCCAGAGCCTCCCGGTTTCTTCAAGAGCATCTTTGCATCGTTAGCTCATATTCCGCGTAATGAACCGATTGGTGATGAACTGCAGGAGATTGAGCAAATCAACATGAAGGTGCGGCGGATTCAGGAAGTGGCTGAAGCTGCATTACCGATGGTCCGCCATGAAGTGCAGCTGTTGCTTGAAAAGCATGGCAGTCTGCCGGAGACCGAGGGTGACTTCTCAGTTGTGCGGCAAGGGGCTGAGCTGGCGGCGATGGAGCAATCTGGTTTTGCCAATGCCGGTTATCTTCAGCTTCGTTTGGGGCATCTCGCCCACCGGGTTGTCTCGTTGATTTCAGAGCTTTCCGGCACACAGCAAGAGGGGTGCGTTGAAAAAGGCGAGGAGGTGGCTCTCTGGTCCTGGGAAAGCGTGGAAGAAGTGGTCGTGAATGCGTTGACCTTCTCCAAAGAAGAGGAGGGGGAAGCGCAGCGGGATCAGGCTAAGATTCTTCGTGAACTGAAGAGCCTTGATGTTGACTATCGCATTCGTCAGCTGCGGTTTTTGATCGAGCAGATCAACAAGTTCTATCACCATGAAGAGATTGCTGGGTCTGTTGAGTTTGCGCGCCATCTGGATGTGTTTAAGCGTGAACTTTATGGGCAGATTGCCAACTTGCGGAGCCGTTGGTCCGAGGAGTTTTATGGCACAGAGACCATCTACCTTGCGACGCTGCTGAAGGAAGTATCGCCGCAATTGGAGACAGTGCGCAAAGTGCTCGGGGTTCTCAGCCTTCGCATGGGCCTTGCCGATCTTGATAAACTGACAGATTCCATTGTGTTTGAGGGAGTTGGGAAACTGGGTGATCTGAAGGCGGCGCAAGGTATTCTTGAAGGCTATATCGGTTTTCCGTTCTTCGACACCAGTATGTTTCCGGTTCAGCAGGCGCTCGATGCTTTTGAACTTCGTAAGATTGAGGTGGGGCGCATCAGTCCAAAGGATGCGCAATTGCTTTGCCCTGGGGGCGTTGATCTAAAAGGCGCGCAATTGCAGATGTTTGGTGCCTTCTTCAACCGCGGATGGCGCGAGCATGATTATCTGTGGGGACGGCTCAACGCTGCAGAGCGGCTGGTGCGGTTACTGCGGGATGTTTATCATCAGTGCCACGGGTCAGCTCAGCGGATTGCTCCTGGTGATGATATGAACCTGCGCGCGATATTCCTTGATATTCTGGATGAGGAAGAAGAGCATCTGGAAGATCATGAAGAGCTGGTGGAAGCTTGCCGTGAGAAGGTTGATGAGGTCTTCTCTAAGGGATGTTAGTTACTGTGCAATTTGTGCAAGACATGCCATTCAAAATCCGATAGGGAGAATGCATGAAAAATCTCATCCTGATAGCACTTGGTGGCGGGGCAGGAGCGGTTTGTCGGCATCTGGTTTCAATGGCCGGACTTCGTCTTCTAGGCCCTTCATTTCCGTGGGGCACTGTCACCGTAAACATTCTTGGTTCATTGCTGATGGGGATCTTTGTTGAGGTTCTTGCTCAGCGACTGAACGCTTCTTCCGAGCTGCGTTATCTGATCGCGACGGGTTTCCTTGGCGGTTTCACTACCTTCTCAACCTTCTCGCTGGATGTCGCTGTGTTGTGGGAACGCGGAGAACCTATTGCGACCGCTGCTTATGTGTTGGTCTCGCTTGTTCTTTCCGTTTCAGCCTTGTTTGCAGGTCTTTATCTAACACGGCAGGTTCTCGCCTAATTTGCAAGTTGCCCGCAAAAACTCATAGAAACTTGATGGTTTTTCGTTTTTAGGGGCTGAATCTGCGTGAAAGACTTGCATGTTTTGCCTTCAGCTGCCAAATGAGCGCCAACGGATTTATTAGGAACGGCTGGCGCACCCTTCGTGCTGCCGCCGCGTTAGAAGTCAGGACCTTCACCCATGAGTGGCTCCCAGAACAAAGCAGCGCCGCAAAACAACGGTGGCAGCCCAGTTAAAATTGAGATGCGCCGCGTTGATGCCGACGAAGCAGGCATGCGTCTTGATCGCTGGTTTAAAGAAAACTTCCCGGAACTTGGCTTTGGCCGTTTGCAGAAACTGCTGCGCACCAAGCAGGTTCGCGTAGATGGTAAACGTGCCGAAAGCTCCACCCGATTGGAAAAGGGGCAAGAAGTCCGCATTCCACCGCTCGGTGTTGAGCTGGCTGCTGATGACCGCAAGAATGCCAGACCTCGTCCGCGCAAGTTGGTTGACAGTGACCGTGAAGCCATTGAGCAGATGATGCTCTTTGAAGATGCGCATGTGATGGTACTGAATAAGCCTGTTGGCCTTGCTGTGCAGGGTGGCTCAGGTTTGACGCGTCACGTGGATGGTATGCTTGACGCCTTCACCAACCAGAAGGGCGATAAGCCGCGTCTGGTGCACCGTCTTGACCGTGAGACCTCCGGTATTTTGCTGGTTGCGAAGACCCGCCGTGCAGCTCAGGAGCTGACAAAGGCATTTCGTCATCGCAACACGCGTAAAATCTACTGGGCGATGGTTGCTGGCGTGCCGAAGCCGCGTCAGGGTCGTATCTCGACCTATCTGGCGCGTGATGAGGGTGAAGAGCGCATGCGTGTTGCCCGTCATGGTGATGATGAAGCACAGCACGCAGTCAGCCTTTACAATGTGGTTGAACAGTCCGGTCAGAAGCTTTCCTGGGTATCACTGAAGCCTGTAACTGGCCGTACGCACCAGCTGCGTGCCCATGCTGCGCATATTGGTTGCCCTATCGTCGGTGATCCAAAATACTTCAATATCAAAAACTGGGAGCTGCCCGGTGGCATCCAGAACAAGCTGCACCTGCTGGCGCGCCGGATTATGATCCCGCATCCGTCAGGTAATGGTGTGATTGATGTTTCTGCTCCGCTGCCATCACATATGCAGCAAACCTGGAACTTGCTTGGTATGGATGTGAAGGACTATGATCCGGACATCAATGAACCAGAATAAGTAATAGCAAAGTTACGGGCTGATCTTCATGTATCTCATTGTGTTTGATTGCGACGGCACGCTTGCGGATAGCCAAGACAATATCATGATTGGTTTTACTGCAGCGTATCGGTTTGTCGATCTGCCTATGCCATCGCGAGATGAAATTCTTGCAACGGTTGGTCTGACACTGGATGTGGCGTTTGAGCAATTGCTGGGGCGAAATGACCCGGACTTGATTGAGCAGATGGTCAAGGGATACCAGCAGATCGTCTGGGAAATGCGTTCCAAGGGGCGTGATTATGATCCTCTTTATGAGGGGGCGATTGATGCTTTGCGAGAGTTGGATAGCCGGGAGGATGTGCTTCTTGGTATCGCAACAGGCAAGCATTCCCGCGGTATGAAACACCTGATCAGCTTGCATGAGCTGGAAGGGCTTTTTACCACCATGCAGACAGCAGATGTTGCGCCCTCCAAGCCGAATCCAGGCATGATTTTTCAGGCTATGAGCGAAACTGGTGTTGATCTGGAAAACACGATCATGATTGGTGATACGACTTTTGATATGCACATGGCGCGTAATGCGGGTGTGAAATCTGTCGGAGTTACATGGGGTTATCACAGCGCTGAAGATGTGAAGAGCGCTGGAGCCACCTATGTTATCAATCAGTTTAAGGAACTCATTCCGGTGCTTAGTGAGCACTTCAAATGGAATAAGGAAGTTGCATAATGCGTGACATTTTTGAGCAGATTGCAGATGACATTGCAAAAGGACCTGTTGATGCTGTTCAGGCTGCGCGTGAACACACCAAACGGAACTTGCCGAAACGCTTTTATGAGCGTGTGAGCGTTGAGCTGAAAGATGACGTCTTCGCTGTTCTGTTGGATGGACGCTCCATTAAAACACCCGGTCGCAATGCACTGGTGTTTAAGGATGAAGTGATTGCTGAAGGCGTGGCTGCCGAATGGGAGCTGCAGGAAGAAGAGATTGATCCTGCGACGATGCCGCTGACGCGCATTGCCCATTCTGCGATTGATGCCGTTGAAGACAAGTTTGCGGAAGTTGCAGACGAGATCACACGGTATGCCGGAAATGATCATTTGTGTTACCGCGCAGCTTCCCCTGCAGAATTGGTCACTCGCCAGAAAAATCAGTGGGACCCAGTCTTGGATTGGGCGGAGAAGTTGTTTGCTGGTCGCTTCAAGCTCGTTGAAGGGATTATGCATGTCGCGCAAGATGAGGCGGTGACAACAGCCTATCGTGCGCAACTGGGCAAATATGATGCGCTTCAGTTAACTGCGATCCATACAGTGACGTCCATTAGCGGTTCTGCTTTGCTGGCGCTAGCGCTGGCTGAAAAAGCTTTTGAGGCGGATGTTGTCTGGTCTGCAGCTCATGTTGATGAAGATTGGAACATTGAGCAGTGGGGGCAGGATGAAGAGGCTGCTCGTATTCGTCGTTTCAAAAACGACGAGTTCAACGCAGCAGTGCTTATTCTCGTTGGAGCACCAGAAGAAAGCTAAGGCTTATTCTTTGCGAAGTTGTCTTAAGGCGCGGCTTTTGGCTGCGCTTTTTTGTTGGTGTTGTGGCTTCTCCTGATATCGTAGAAAGAAATCAATAGTTTGTAGTATGTGGGCAAGTGAATTTCATTTGCCGTGTTACCATCGAATCTGTTGAACTATGCACTCTTGCTGCACATATGAGTTCAGGGCTTTCGTAATAACGAAAACATCGCCAAATACTGCCCTAATCAAGAATATTGAGGAATTCCGCCGATGAAACATAATGAGAAAGTTATTGAGCGGCTTAACGAAGCTCTGAAACTGGAGCTTGGTGCCGTCAACCAGTACTGGCTGCATTACCGCCTGCTGGATGATTGGGGTTTTGGAAAGTTGGCGCAGAAAGAGCGCGAAGAATCCGTTGAAGAGATGCAACATGCTGACAAGCTGATTGAGCGCATTCTCTTCCTTGGTGGTCATCCAAACTTGCAGACTGTTGGCGCTTTGAAGATCGGCACCAATCTTAAGGAAGTTTTGGAAGCGGATCTTGCTGGTGAACACGAAGCTCGCACCTCTTATAAGAAGAGCCGTGAGATTTGTGATGCTGAGGGTGATTACGTCACCATGAAGCTGTTTGATGATCTACTGGCTGATGAAGAAGGTCACATTGACTTCCTTGAAACTCAGCTGGATCTCCTTGAGAAGATTGGTGAACAGCACTACGGCGCGTTGAATGCAAACTCGGCTGATACTGGCGAATAAGTTCGCCTAACCGTTTGTTTTGATTAGAAAGAGCTGTCCTGTTGGGCGGCTCTTTTTTGTTGGGTTAAAGTTGTTTGTTTCAGACTAGCGCTTCATTAGGAACGATAGGGGATTTGGGTTGGCGGCGGGTTAGGCTGATCTATGTTTACTGGATCAAAGCTCGTTTTAGGGTCGGTTCAAAACGAGTTGTGTTTCACCTGCATTCCCTAAGGAGCAGTGCTTGCACTGAGAACTCATGAGAGCAAAAGACGGTGTCATTGAACGTTTGAACAAAGCCATTTCCATGGAACTTGGAGCTGTCAATCAATACTGGGTGCATTTCAGACTTCTTGAAGATTGGGGTTACACCAAACTCGCAAAGAAAGAGCGGGCTGAATCGATTGAAGAAATGCATCATGCGGATCGGTTGGTGGAAAGAGTTGTCTTTTTGGAAGGGCACCCAAACCTGCAGCATATCGCGCCCTTACGCATCGGTTCCTCAGTGAAGGAAGTGCTGGAAGCTGATCTGGCAGGGGAGCGTGAAGCGATTGTGTACTACAGCGAATCTCGTGTGTTTTGTGAGCAGCAAGGTGACTTCGTGACAATGGCTCTCTTTGACAGTTTACTGGCAGATGAAGAAGGCCACTGTGATTTCCTTGAGACTCAATTGGAGCTTCTTGAGAAAATAGGCGAAGAAAAATATGGATTGCTCAATGCTGGCAGTGCTGATGAGGCAGAGTGAGTTTTAGCTGTCAAAGCATCAAAAAATGCTAGGTTTCCCAAGGGTTATTGGTTGTTGGGTTGAGGCAGTAATCAGTTGCATTGCATGAGGCTTCTCAATCCAACGGCTTACTAGTTTTTGTGCGTAGGGGCGTGCTAGGAGATAACTCAGTTAGATTGGGAGCTGAGATATCTGATGAAGGAAGTTCTAGCTGAATTAGAAAAAAGACGTGATGAAGCGCGGCTTGGTGGGGGACAGCGCCGAATTGATGCGCAGCACAAACGCGGAAAACTCACCGCACGAGAGCGCATTGAAATTCTGCTAGATGAAGGTTCCTTCGAAGAATTCGATATGTTCAAGCAGCACCGCTGTACCGAGTTTGGTATGGAGGAAACGCACTTTCCGGGGGATGGTGTTGTTGCTGGTTGGGGAACCATCAACGGCCGTACCGTTTACCTCTTCTCGAAAGACTTTACTGTGTTTGGCGGATCTCTGTCAGAGACACACGCCGAGAAGATCATGAAGATCCAGGATATGGCGCTGCAGAATCGTGCACCGATCATCGGGATCTTTGATGCAGGTGGTGCTCGTATTCAGGAAGGTGTTGCTGCGCTCGGTGGATACGGTGAAGTGTTCTGGCGTAACATTCAGGCATCTGGTGTTATTCCGCAGATTTCTGTGATTATGGGTCCATGTGCTGGTGGTGATGTGTATTCACCTGCCATGACCGATTTCATTTTTATGGTGCGCGATACCTCCTACATGTTCGTAACTGGTCCTGATGTTGTGAAAACAGTGACCAATGAGACTGTGACGGCTGAGGAACTGGGCGGCGCGAGCATTCACACGACTAAATCTTCCATCGCCGATGGTGCGTTTGACAATGATGTGGAAGCGTTGCTGCAGATTCGTCGTTTGGTGGATTACCTGCCGATGAACAATCAGGCTCCGCTGCCTGAACTTTCCGTTTATGATGATCCATCTCGTTTGGATGAGAGCCTTAATACGCTGGTTCCAGATAATCCGAACAAGCCGTATGATATGCGAGAACTGATCCTGAAGACTGTCGATGAGCAGGACTTCTTTGAGATTCAGGAAAGCTTTGCCGGAAACATTATCACTGGCTTTGGCCGCGTCGAAGGACGCACAGTTGGTATTGTCGCCAACCAGCCAATGGTTCTTGCGGGTGTTCTGGACAGTGATGCGAGCCGGAAGGCTGCGCGTTTTGTTCGTTTCTGTGACTGCTTCAACATTCCGCTGGTAACCTTCGTGGATGTTCCGGGCTTCTTGCCAGGGACTGCGCAGGAATATGGCGGGTTGATCAAGCATGGCGCAAAGCTGCTGTTTGCTTATGGTGAAGCGACTGTTCCGAAAATCACAGTGATTACGCGTAAAGCTTATGGCGGCGCGTATGATGTGATGAGCTCCAAACACATTCGTGGTGATATGAATTATGCGTGGCCATCTGCTGAGATTGCTGTGATGGGTGCAAAGGGTGCCGTTGAAATCCTCTATCGCAATGAGCTGGGTGATTCCGAGAAGATTGCTGAGCGCACCAAGGATTATGAAGACCGATTTGCGAACCCGTTTGTTGCTGCGGAGCGTGGCTACATTGATGAGGTGATCATGCCGCAGTCTACACGGATGCGCATTTCGAGAGCACTTGCGATGTTGCGGACCAAGAACCAGCAGATGCCTTGGCGCAAACACGACAACATTCCGCTCTAAAATTGGTGTCTAATCGAACGAAACATCAAAAAACCCGGCCTTCACACGAAGGCCGGGTTTTTTGATGGGAAGGGGGACTAACTTGAGGCGAGTTAGGTCTTATCTTTCGTCGTTTTCGACCACGCAGGTGTAACCAATGAGGGAGTGGTTGGAGTCTTTTGTCACAACGTAGGCGCGCTGTGTTTCTTCGCTTGGGCTACAGTAAGAGCCATTTGCTACGTAACGGTCATAAAGGTCAGGACCTGTGGAGAGAACGATCGCACCTTTTTCTTGCACCAGAGACTTTACCTGAGATCCTGTGAGGTCAGTTGTATTGGTGCGTGGAGCGTTCATAGCCTGAGCAACAGAAGCAACAGAGACAAGGCTGAGGACGGAAAGGGTTAGAGCGATCTTTTTCATTTGTTTAGCTTTCGGTTTCTTAATTCTTTTGGGAAATGGGGGAGGGAAAGACTAGGAGGCAGAGCCTTTCCCTGGGACGTGATGATGGGGGACGTGCGTCTAACTTGGGGCGAGTTAGATTTTAGTTATTTTTGTTGTCAACCACGCAGGTGTAACCAATGAGGGAATGGTTGGAGTCTTTGGTTACGACATAGGCGCGCTCTGTTTCTTCATGTGTTGCGCAGTAGGAGGCGTTTGCAACGTAGCGGTCGTAAAGGCCCGGGCCGGTTGCGAGAACGATTGCACCTTTGTCCTGTACGAGTGATTTTGCCTGGGAGGCAGTCAGGTCACCGGTGTTCACCAGAGCAGCCTGAGCGATGGAAGCAGCAGATACGAGGCCGAGTACGGATAGGGTCAGAGCGATCTTTTTCATTGGTCTTACTTTCAATTTTTAATTTGTGTCATTTGGGGAGGGAAAGACTGGGGAGGAACAGTCTTTCCCTAAGGGGCTGATGGGAGAGGCTCTCTAACTTGAGGCGAGTTAGAGGCTTAGTTATCTCTGTTTTCGACGACGCAGGTGTAACCGATGAGGGAGCTGTTGGAGTCTTTGGTTACGACGTAAGCGCGCTGAGTTTCTTCGTGTGAAGCACAGTAAGAAGCGTTTGCAACGTAGCGGTCGTAAAGACCTGGGCCGGTTGCGAGGACGATTGCGCCTTTGTCCTGTACGAGTGATTTTGCCTGGGAGGCAGTCAGGTCACCGGTGTTCACCAGAGCAGCCTGAGCGATGGAAGCAGCAGATACGAGGCCAAGTACGGATAGGGTCAGAGCGATCTTTTTCATTTGTTTTACTTTCAGTTCTAGTCATTTTCAGAGCGAAAGACCGGGAGGAGCAGTCTTTCTGATGGGGTTTTGCCGATGTTGGTTGTTACTTCGGCGTGTCTTTTCAATTTAGACTGATACAAGGCAACTCCGTGCCGCCTTATATCTTGTGTTTTGTAGTTATCTTGTTTTTCTTCAAGCTTATTTTTGTTGTATGCTTTGTTTTTTGATGTTTGTGGTTTGTTGTTGTTCGTTGATGATTGTATGTTTACTGGAAATTTTTGAGTAAGATGTGTTTTGGAACACAAAATTTTCTTTTCGCAACTTTGAATTTAAGCCGGTAACGAACTCGTGTCTTCGTGTTCTTGGGGATTACTTGCCTGTCTGTGATCAAGCTCACACTTTTGCTTGATGGTGGTGCAGAAAGGAGTTCTCAACCGCCTGTTGGTCATGCCGAACGGGCAAGGTGAGTTTCGCAGGATGTGGATGAAGGATTCGAATGTGGGTAACTGTAGCTGCGTTTTATGGTGCAACTGCAGTGTATTTGCGTGAAATGTGGATCTTCAAAGGGCTCAGTCGAAGATATCGGAGCCGAATGGTCCTTCGCCGCTGTTGTAACCCGGCTCACATGAATAGCCGATGAAGCAGCGCTTCTGGTCTTTTGTGGGGACCCAGCGGCTCATCAAGCGTTCGTAAGGCTGACAGAACTGGAGACCTGCGACGAAACGGTCGTAGGTACGAACGCCAGTGCTTAATACAATGCCGCCAGCACGCTGTACGACAGAGCGGGCTTCAAGACAGGACATTTGCCGTGTATCAGGGCGTGCGTGCGCTGTGGTGGAAACCATGAGAGCCAGAGTGCTCGAAAGAACGAGCAGTGTTGATATCCGCATAGTCTCCTCCCTTATTACTGGTTCTGCCGTGTGCGTGGTGAGCAGCGATAACCGATCTGGCAGGAGTTGTTGTCTTTGGTCTGGGTCCACTCTCTGCGAAGCACTTCATTGTGCAGGCAATACCTGATGTTGCTCACAAAGCGCTCATAGGTTCGCGGGCCTGTGGTCAGGACAACGCCTCCACGGCTGTTGACCAGTTGCTTTGCCTGCTCGCATGTCAGGGCCCTTGCATCCGGCCGTGCCTGAGCATTGGCTGAGGCTACCCACAATAGAGTTATGAGACTACCGGCAATAATGGTGGAGGAGGCATTACGCATGGGATCAGTTGCCTTACAAAGCAGATGTTGGTGCTGGCGTGAACGCCGCAGTTCCATATGTTTTGAAGGCAATAGCCCAAAAGTGCGAGTATCAAGGTGAGCGGTGGTTAGCCGGTTCTAAAGAAGATGCCGGTGATTTAACTTTTTGCAGCAGGGCGTGCACGTGTGACTTCTACGCCAAACCCGCCTGTATGAACCGGCACCGGGGCAGAGGGTTTATTCACTTTCACAGTGATCTTGGAGATTCGCTGATCCATCGCGAAAACGGCCTCACAAATTGCTCCGGCAAGACGTTCCAGCAGATTGAAGCGGGAGTTGGTCACAACATCCTCGACAGTTTTTGCAAGGGTGCCGTAGCAGATGGTGTCTTCGTAGTCATCTGAAACAGTTGCCTTTTCAAAATCGGCCCAACAGGTCAGATCAATGATAAAGCGTTGGCCCAATTTAGCTTCTTCATCATGGAGACCATGGAATGCATAGAAAGACAGGCCTTCCAGAAAAATCTTGTTTTCATTCATTGTTTGGCTCCTGAGGACTTTCCGACTGTTGGAAAACTGTGTTGCCAGAGGTGAGAGAGAAACTCAACGCATTTTAAGAGATAATGCTCTGTATTTGGGTGAAACCCCGTCAAAACTTTGATGCTTTGCGCATCCATTGCCCCTACGAAAGTGCGATGGTTCTTCGCCCAATTGTGAGGTTGCGGAAGTGCGTAGAGATGCCTACAACCCTGCACTGTAAATAAAGAAGGTGTGTATGTGGGATGGGCATGTTTTCAAAGATTCTGATCGCAAACCGTGGGGAAATCGCCTGCCGTGTTATCAAAACGGCAAAAACGATGGGGATCAAAACGGTTGCTGTTTACTCCGATGCGGACCGAGATGCGCTTCATGTGGAGATGGCTGATGAGGCCGTTCACATTGGTGAACCGGCTGCAGCGAAATCATACCTTGTGATCGACAAGATTATTGAAGCATGTAAGCAGACCGGTGCTGAGGCTGTTCATCCAGGTTATGGCTTTCTTTCTGAACGCGCAGAATTCTGTGAGCGTTTGAAGCAGGAAGGCATTGTCTTTATCGGCCCCAATCCAAAAGCGATTGAGGTGATGGGAGATAAGATCACCTCCAAGCGATTTGCGGCTGAAGCTGATGTTTCCACTGTACCTGGATATATGGGGCTGATTGAAAGCCCTGAAGATGCCAAGCGGATTGCCTCTGAGGTTGGTTACCCGGTGATGATTAAAGCCTCCGCCGGTGGCGGCGGTAAAGGCATGCGTATTGCCTGGAATGATGAAGAGGCCATGGATGGCTTCGAGCGCGCAAAGTCTGAAGCTATCAGCTCCTTTGGCGATGATCGTATCTTCATCGAGAAGTTTATTGAGAACCCGCGCCATATTGAAATTCAGGTGCTGGGCGATAAACACGGCAATGCGGTTTATCTGGGTGAGCGCGAGTGTTCCATTCAGCGTCGTAACCAGAAGGTGATTGAAGAAGCGCCGTCTCCTTTGCTGGACGAAGAAACTCGCCGCAAGATGGGTGAGCAGGCAGTCGCGCTTGCCAAGGCTGTTGACTATGACAGCGCGGGTACTGTTGAGTTTGTTGCTGGACAGGACAAGAGCTTCTTCTTTCTTGAGATGAACACCCGCCTTCAGGTGGAACATCCGGTGACTGAACTGATCACTGGTGTGGATCTGGTTGAGCAGATGATCCGTGTTGCAGCTGGTGAAGAGCTTTCTTTGAAGCAGGAAGAGGTCAAGCTGAATGGCTGGTCTGTTGAAAGTCGTATCTATGCTGAGGATCCGTACCGCAACTTCCTGCCGTCCATTGGCCGCCTGACGCGCTATCGTCCACCTGCAGAAGGTGATCACGGTACTTATGTGGTGCGTAATGATACTGGCGTGGTGGAAGGCTCTGAAATCTCCATGTTCTACGATCCGATGATCGCAAAATTGGTGACCTATGCGCCGACACGAGCTGAAGCGATTGAAGGCATGAGCACTGCACTTGATGAGTTTCAGGTGGATGGCATCCAGCACAATGTGCCGTTTCTTGCATCTCTCATGAAGCATCCGCGCTGGCGGTCTGGTCAGTTGGCAACTGGCTTTATTGCCGATGAGTATCCAGATGGGTTTGAACCAGCTACACCTGATGCTGGGGCTCGTAATGTGCTGGCATCTGTTGCACTTTCCATGCACCTGATTGAGCGTGAGCGTCTGGATCACTTGCCGGGTCGCCTGCGTCCGCATCATGGCGGTGTGCGCCGTGAGTGGGGCGTTCTCATCAATGGTGAGAAGTTGGATGCTGAGTTGATTGAAGGCATGGCGGCAACACCACTTGATATTGATGTGTGTGTTGAAGGTGGTGCTCGCGAACGCGTTGCCTCCTCCTGGGTTCCGGGCGATATGCTTTGGAAAGGTCACGTTGGTGATCGTGCTGTAAGTGCCCAAGTGCGGTCTGTTGAGAATGGCTACCAGCTGGACTGGCAAGGCTATTCTGTTGTTGCCAAGGTGATGACGCCTCGCAATGCTGAGCTTGCAGCACTGATGCCTGAGAAGGTTGCGCCGGATACATCCAACCTGTTGCTTTGCCCAATGCCAGGCCTTGTTGTTTCTCTTCATGTAGAAGAGGGGCAGGAAGTGAAAGCTGGAGAGCAGCTGGCCATTGTTGAAGCCATGAAAATGGAAAATGTGCTTCGGGCCGAACGTGATTGTGTGGTAAGCGCTATCAAGGCTGCACCGGGTGACAGTCTGGCAGTTGATGCTGTTATCATGGAATTTGAATAAGGAGTTGGTGCGAAGCCAATTCCTATGTTGAGGATTTGGCTTTGCGCACTCTGCTTTTTGATCTGGATGGAACGCTGACAGACCCTTTTGTCGGCATTGTAACGAGCGTTCAATACGCGCTTGAAAAGCTTGGCCGCGACGTTCCTCCTGCTGAAGATCTTGCCTTTGTCATCGGGCCGCCTCTCACAGAAACCTATCGCCAGCTTCTCAATACGGAAGATGAAGAGCTGATCCTTGAGGGGATTCGCCTTTATCGCGAGCGCTTCACCACTGTTGGGCTTTATGAAAACGTGCGTTACGATGGGATCATTGAGCTGCTGCAGGCTGCTAAGGAGCGTGGGGACCGGTTGTTCGTGTGTACGTCCAAGCCTTGGGTTTATGCGGAAAAGATTGTCGCGCATTTTGAGATGGATGGTTTTTTTGAGAAAACCTATGGCTGCGAGTTGGACATGACCCGCGGTAATAAGGTGGATCTTCTGGCTTATCTGTTGGAGCAGGAAGGTCTGGAAGCGTCTCAGTGTCTCATGATTGGCGATCGCAAACACGATATTATTGCAGCGAAAGAAAATGGTGTCCGATCCGTTGGTGTGCTCTGGGGCTACGGCTCTGAAAGTGAGCTTGCAGATTGCGGAGCTGATACCGTGGTTGCTTCGCGTGAAGAGCTTGCCGCTCACCTTGCTGACAGTCTTGTCGTCTGACCTTCTTTGTAATGAGTTGAATTGATGCCGATTTATTTCGCTTATGGCCGCTTGATGAACCCGAAGACCATGGCAAGCCGTTGCCCGCAAGCCAAAGCGCTGGGGCCAGCTTCCATGGATGGCTATCGCTTTATCGTGACGTCCGAAGGCGTTCCTTCCATGGTGAAAGCGCCGGGGAAGCGTGTTCACGGTGTTCTGTGGGATTGCCGCATCGGGGAAGTTACAATTGTGGATGGCGCAGAGGCGCTTTTCCGCAAGGGGCTGGACAAGGTCTTTCTTCCGGTTCGAAGCGGTGGGCAGAATAAGTCTGCCATTATGTATATGAGCCGCACTGTGCGGACGGGGAAGCCTCACGTAAAAGCGTGGGAAGGTGTTTTAGAAGCTGCAGAACACTGGGATTTCCCCGAGCCATACCGTGAGGAACTGCGCCAGTGGGATCTGCGATAGCAGCTCTCCTGGCATCAAGTTGTGAGGCAGTATTGGGGTGACAGTCCGTTCACAAACGCGTTTTCAGTTAGACTGAAAGACAACTCGCAATTTCCTGAGAATCTGTTAGAAATCAGGTCTCCCTATGATGGGAGATAATTCTCAGGGCGGGGTGTAATTCCCTACCGGTGGTGATGGGCCTTCGAGCCATAAGTCCGCGAGCGCCTTCCATATTCAGGAAGGGTCAGCAGATCCGGTGAGAACCCGGAACCGACGGTTATAGTCCGGATGAAAGAGAATGTGGGTGAGGGGTGTTTTGAACCGCACTGTTTGCTTGCGCGTCCTGATTCAATGAAACGTGGCTGTTGTTGGCCCTTTGGATCAGAAAGATTTCTTATGTTTATTCCGTTTTTATCTCGTGAATTTGAGGTGCGTGTATGAGTTCATCACGCAGTTCTACTCGCTCGTCCGCAGCTGTTGTGGGCGCAAGCTGGATGGTTTTTGCTGGTGCGGCTTTTGCTATCACCAACTCTGCCATGCAGTATCTGACGATGGTGCAGGGGGTGAGTTCTACCAGTGCAACCTTCTGGCAATACCTGATCTCGCTTGTTGCGATGCTGCCAGTGATCTGGCGCATTGGTGTTGACGGATTGCACACAGAACAATTGGCGCTGCATATCTTCCGCGTCTTTCTGGCAGCGCTGGGCGTTCAGTTCTGGGTGGCTGGTTTGGCGAATGGTGTGCCAATCTGGCAGGCGATTGCGCTTTTGATGACGTCTCCATTCTTCGTGACCATTGGAGCGGCGTTGTTCTTGCGTGAGACTGCAAGCAGGCAGCGCTGGGCAGCGACAGCGGTTGGCTTTGTGGGCGGCATGATTATCCTGAGTCCTTGGGATGATGCCTTTCAACTGGTTGCTTTTCTACCGATTATTGCCGCTCTGCTGTGGGGTTCTTCTATTCTTTGTATGAAGAAGCTGGAAGAGCGTGAGAGCCCGCAATCTGTTACGCTCTATCTTCTTCTGCTGCTGACACCAGTTAATTTCGTCCTGGCTTTCCTGGCTCCAGGTGGTTTGGCAATGCCGGTTGGCATGAACATGTGGTGGCTGATTATTCTGGCAGGGCTTTTGGGCGCGATTGCGCAAGGCTCACTGGCTATGGCCTATGAGAAGGTTGATGCAGCTTATCTGCAGCCGTTTGATCATCTCAAGCTGCCTCTCAATGTGCTTTGTGGATTTCTTATTTTCGGCTGGGTACCACCGGGCAACTTGTGGCTTGGGGCTGCGCTGATCATTGGTGCATCGCTCTATACTGTGCATGTGGAGCGCAAACAGAACTAATTGAAAAGCCCGGTCTAATTGCCGGGCTTTTTCTTTAGGGAATAGTTAGTTGAACCAGACCGCAAATGAACCGAAGTTTCGGCCCATTGGGCGCGTTATGGTGCGCATGAAATCTCCTTCCCAAACAGGGCCTTGTTCCACATAGTCAACGGAGTTTGGTCCGGTGATGAAGAGCACAAGGTCGAAGGTCTTTGCGGTCTCGAAGAAGGTCTTCATGTTGATCCCGCCTTCAAACACCATGGATGGAATCAGAAGCTTGCCATTCAACACCTGTTCGGAGGCTTTGACGGCTTCCAGCCAGCTGTCGATGGTCTCTTGCGTGACAGGGAGGGCTTGAAAGGGGCTGGTCTGATTGGGATTTGGCAACCATTCGTTGTCATTATCCGTTTCTTTTTGAACGAGATCCCATGTCTCGTAGTTCAGCTGCATCACCTTCAAAAGGTTCTGGCGCGTTGCTTTTAGGCGATCAGGGTTCTGCACAGTCCAGTTGATGGAATGTAGGAAGTTGATTGGAGTGGCGAAGGAACCAAAACCGCGCCCGTTGTCTGCTTTTCCCATGTCCTCTAACTGCTGACCGTAGGTGGTTGCTGATGCACCGAAGACACTATGGAAGGTGAGGCCGTAGGTGTTCTCATAGTCAAAGGCGAGTAGGAAATTGCCCGTCGACAGGAGTAGGTTGGAGTACCCCTGTAGCCACTTTGCGTCCGCCCGATCGAAAGTTATAGGAAACGTTGTTGTATCATCCTTAAGCTGAAACGGGCTTCTTCTGGAAAGGCCTGAGAGAATTGTGGCGAGGTTTTCGTAGGGTTCCACGGTTCCGCTGTTGTCTGCATCTAAGTTGATCTTCAAAAGGTCTACCGTGAGCTTTACTGGTTGCTCTGATATCCCGTTCAAAGTTTCATTTGCCTGTTCCAGCTGAGACACGAAGTTCTCCAGCATTTCCCTTGTCTTGTTGTAGGTAACGGGTTCTGGCGTTGGGTTTGGGGCAACCGGGATTCTGAAGGCGGGGAGGATCGACCTCAGGCTTCTGTTTGGGGATGTGTTTCCGGCGCCATATTTGTATAGGTCCTGTTGAATGCCTTGGAGGGCATTGAGAAACTGCAGGGCGCCCAATGCGAGCTTTGCCTGATTGTTTTCCGGGTTCTGCTTAGTGTTGCTTACAAAAGATGCGATGCCGGTTTCATAATCAGCCGTTTCTATGACCTCGTTGAACTGACTGGTGAAATCAGTCTGAGCAAAGGCTTGAGCTGGTAGAAAAATCATGACTGCAGAGAATGAGAGAGCAGTCAGGCGGGATTTGAGAAAATTCATAAAGTCTCTCCTAAAGGGCTACCTATTAGATATAGGAGTTGATGTTTTTTTTATGGCTTGCAATCTAAGGCTGTGGCGAGGCTGAGCTGTGTTGCCAATTTCGTCCATTGAATCGAGAAAAGCTTTATCTGTGAAGCTTTTAAGCGCACCGGGAGATACCAATGAAAACCAAACACTTTTCCATTACGGGATTGGTGCAGGGTGTTGGATATCGTGCGTGGCTTTATAAAAAAGCCGGAATGCTCGGTGTTTCCGGCTGGTGCAAGAACAATGCTGATGGATCGGTAGAGGCAGTTGTCACCGGTGATCCGGAAAAAGTGGATGCCCTGTTGATGGCTGTTCAGCAGGGGCCAGTCGGGGCACAAGTTGAAGCGGTGACACTGCTGGCGGATGCCCCTGACGAGAAGGGGTCTTTCCGCATTGAATACTAGTTATTCACTCTCAGGCTTTTGAACGAGGCCGGACGGGCCAAAGGTTTCTGTGGCTCCGAAGATCTCTTCGAATTGCTCGCGCAGGATGATATCCACCTCTGGCATGGTGAGTGGAAGGCCAAGATCCACAAAGCTGGTGACACCATGTTTTTGCACGCCGCAGGGGACAATGCCGGTGAAGTGCTCCAGGTCCGGGTCTACATTAAGAGAGATGCCGTGGAAGGTTACCCACTTGCGCAGGCGAATGCCGATAGCGGCGATCTTATCCTCGACGTCTTTGCCTTTTTCGGGACGCTGAACCCAGACGCCAACACGATCTTCCCGTCGTTCTCCGCGGACGTGATGTTGCCACAGGGTGTCGATGAGCCATTTTTCCAGCGCTGCGACGAAGGCGCGGACGTCTTGCTGGCGGCGCTTCAAATCGAGCATAACATAAGCAACACGTTGTCCCGGACCGTGATAAGTATACTGCCCTCCGCGGCCTGTTTCATAAACCGGGAAGCGGTCTTTGGCGATCAGGTCGACTGGATCAGCGCTTGTGCCTGCTGTGTAGAGGGGCGGGTGTTCCAAAAGCCAGACGCGTTCATTCGCTTCGCAAGCTGCGATTGCGGCAACGCGGTCTTCCATTTCCTTCTGGGCAACTTCGTAAGGTACAAGATCATCGTCGATCACCCACTCAACAGGGGGAGATCCCTCTAAGGGGAAGAAGTCTGTTTTAAGGGTTTGACGATCGGCCATGTTGTTATCCCAAAATGATCTGCGGATTTCGGTTAGTTGGTTTGCCCTAATGAGATGTAAGCGTCTACACTAAAAATAACAGGGCACCAACTCACAGAGACGAGACAGGTGCATTTTATTCCCTCAGATGGAGGCAGACAGAGATGAACAGGTTTGATGATATCTCCGTCGACATATCAGTGGTGCTGGGCAAATCTGAAATGCCAGTGCACCAGTTGTTGCGCATGGGACGAGGTGCGGTGATTGAGCTGGACACCCATGAAGCTGATGATGTTACGATTTTGGCAAACAGTACACCAGTTGCTGAAGGGCAGGTGACTGTGGTTGGCGATAAAGTTGGCATTGTCATCACAAAGGTATTGCAGCGTGCTGTGGATATGCGACCTGTAAACATGGAAGATCGCATCTGAAATATCTCGTGCAGTGGATAAGTGCCCGTCTAAAAGAGGTTTTTTCGATTTTTTTCCTCTGCGCTGTGAATTTTTGAAAAAGGGTACTTGCGCAGGTTCGAGGGGTTGGCTATATCACCGCTCACCAGCCGACGGGGCGAGGCCAGCGAGCCAAACAAACCGGAGGCAAGCCAAGGTTTTGCGGCCGTGGCGGAATTGGTAGACGCGCAGCGTTGAGGTCGCTGTGGGGTAACACCCGTGGAAGTTCGAGTCTTCTCGGCCGCACCAAAAGCCCCGAGCTCTTTATGAGCCGGGGTTTTTTGCTATCTAAGCCTCTGTTTTTTCTCAGCATAAAATTTGCATACGCCATTCCCTGAAAAGGGGAGTGTCGCTGTTTTGCGTTGCTTTGTGATTTTTTGCGCGAATTTGCGTTATTCACGTTTTTGATGCGTTCGTTGGTTGAGCGTGCGTTCTCATCTTGAGTGCGGTTGCTCAAACAGAATGCGTTTTGATGTAAATCGTGAATTCTTCGTAAAAGGATTGCACGGTCTGCGCAGGTCGCTATAAACACAAAACTGTGCATAGGGATGATGGTTCCACGTGCATTTCAATTTTCAGCAATCTCGAAGGACGATGCTCACGCCAAGCATTTGACTCTGGAACGCGTCGCGGTCATTTACATTCACGCACCGCATTCTAGCATCTTTGGTGGAGCAAATTCTTGTCGTTTGATTAAATCCAATCAAACGGAACGCGCTCTAACGTGTGGAGGTCACATGACCCAATCGGAAAATCCCGGTGCGCTTCATGCCGCGCCCCCTCCACCACATGTCAGAGATGCAAGCGGACACCTTGATACCGACTTTGTTGCACACGTTGAAGCAGCCCTTGATACGCGGGATGCGGCTGTTGTGCGTGAGCTGGCGGGTAATCTGCATGATGCGGATATGGGTGACCTGCTGGAGATGCTGCGCGAGGATGATCGCGTTCTCCTGATTCAGCTGCTGGGTGAAGAATTCGACTTTGCCGCTTTGACCGAAACTGAAGAGTCTGTGCGTGCGCAGGTTCTGGATGCATTGCCAGATGGGGATGTTGCTGAGGGGATTGGCGAGCTTGAATCCGATGACGCGGTTTATCTGCTTGAGGACATGGAGCAGGAAGAGCAGGAGAAGATCCTTGCTCAGTTGCCCAATGTGGATCAGGTTCAGATTAAACGTGCGCTGGAGTTTCCTGAAGATACTGCTGGACGTATTGTTCAGACTGATTTTATTGCCGTGCCGCCGTTCTGGACTGTAGGGCAGGTGATTGACCATCTGCGCAGCTCCCAAGATCTGCCGGACAGCTTCTATGAGCTTTATGTGGTTGACCCCGGCTTCCATCTTTTGGGTGCTGTGGCGCTGGACCGGTTGTTGCGCACGAAGCGATCTAAAAAGATCTCCAAAATCATGGAGGAGACCCGTCATTCTGTTCTGGTCACGGATGATCAGGAAGATGTGGCGCGTTTGTTTGAGCGCTATAACCTTGTTTCTGTCGCGGTGACTGACGTCTCCGAGCGCCTGGTCGGTATTGTGACTGTTGATGACATTGTTGATGTCATTCAGGAAGAGGCCGAGGAAGACATGCTGGCGATGGCTGGTGTGGGGGATGAGGAGATCTCAGACAGTGTGCTTGAGATTGCCAAGTCCCGTTTCTCCTGGTTGTCGGTGAATGTGTTTACCGCAATCTTTGCCGCTTTTGTTATTTCGCTGTTCTCTGCCACGATTGAGCGCATGGTGGCTCTGGCTGTGTTGATGCCGATTGTGGCGTCTATGGGCGGAAACTCCGGTACGCAGACCATGGCGGTGACGGTGCGCGCAATTGCGACCCAGGAATTGAACCGGCGTAACATTCTGCGCGTTTTGCGACGTGAGTTGCTGGTGGGCCTCATCAACGGTGTCGGCCTCGGATTCCTGATTGGTGTTATCGCGGGGGGATGGTTCCTCAACCCAGAACTTGGGGTGGTTATTGGTAGCGCAATTCTGATTAACTCAATCTGCGCTGGTCTGTTTGGATTGCTGGTTCCTATGGGCTTAGAGAAAATTGGAGTGGATCCTGCCATTGCTTCTTCAGTTTTTGTGACCACCATAACGGACGTTGTTGGCTTCTTTACATTTTTGTTCCTGGCTGCGTGGTGGTTCGGTCTGCCATACTAGCCAATCAGGAGGTTAGGAATGGACGCCCCAGGTATTAATGGAATTGTCGAAACTGCCGTTTACGTTGATGATTTTGCCGCTGCGCATGATTTTTATGGTGAACTTTTGGGGTTGAGGCGGGTTGTTGAAGGCGAGCGCATGCACGGGTATGACGTTGGCCCCAATCAGATGCTTCTGGTCTTCAGGCGCGGTGTGTGCCGTGAGGATGTTGAAAGCCCCTATGGCATGGTACCGGGGCACAGCACTGACGGACCGTCTCATTTTGCATTTGCGATCTCCAGAAGTGCGCTGATCGAGTGGCGTGAATATCTTGAAGAGAAAAAAGTTGCGCTCAGCAGTGAGGTGCGTTGGCCTCAAGGCGGTGTGAGTCTGTTTTTCCATGACCCGTTTGGCAATGTGGTGGAACTGGCAACACCGGGACTGTGGCCCAACTATCAGGATTAGAACGCGTCTCGCGTTTTGCGGTGTAATCTCCTTTTGCAGTTCCAGTCTTAGGATTGGCAGATGACTTTTTGTCGAAAGGCGGGAGTTATGGTTCAGGAGTGCAAGATCATAATCAGAAACCGGTCAGATCAGGCCTGTGGTTTCTATCTCTTTCAGTTGCAGCCCTCCTATGTGGTTCAAGGTGGTGTGCCTCCCGTTGTGCAGTCCTGCTGTGTTTGTTCTGGAAATATCGCGCCTTACAACGCTTCGGGACCTCAGCTTGAGTTCGCGTTTCGTGAACATGTTTTGGCTGGTGCTGTGCGTGAGAAAAGGCCAGCTTCTGGCAGTTGCCGATATGTATCTGTGACAGCGCAAGATGAGACAGATGCCTTGGAGTTCGTCTCGCAGCGTGTGGTGGGGACACAAAGTTCCGCTGATCGTGTTTCCCTCAACTGCACTCATTTAACCGCAAAGTCGCTGGGTTTATCCCCCTCTGCCAATGAGGCTGGCGTGACCATCCGCAGTTTCAGGATAACGATCCCATCTGTGTCTGATGATGATTTGCTTGGGGTTTGCTGCGGGAATGCCATTCAGCATTCGGATGGGCGGGTGGTGCTTTCCAGCTTTGTACAGCCTGTTGCTGACACTCAGATTGATTGCGCGCCGCTGTTTGCTTTTTGGCTGAGTACCGGATCCTACGATGAGGGTGAGATTGTGCCTTACAATCTCGCTGGTTCTGCGCCTGTGCTGATTGAGTTTGCTATTGACGGGCCGCAAATCGTTGTTGTTGACTACAATGCTGATGACACGTTCTCTCCGGGAGAATAGGGCGTATTGTTGTCCGGGAACTGGAGCCGCTTTTTAGGGAATGTGCTTTCTTAATCCCCTATATGTTCACTGGGATATGCTAGGCCTTATTGAGAGATATTTTGAGTGTTGAGAGAGGGAGCCATTGGGTATGACATCGCGCGGCGGACTGGATTTGCAAGAACTTCTCGCTTCCATGGAAGCTTCTCTCTCTGAAGAGAGCTTTGTGTTTTGCTGCTTTCCCAATGGCAGTGTTGAGGGTTTGGCTGAGCACTCACCGCTCGGGTTGTTCTGGGAGAACGAGGGCCTGACAGCCATTCTATCTATTGAAAATGCAGGCAAGGCTGGTGTTGATACTGAGCCGTGCTTCCGGCGGATTTCGCTTGCGGTTCACAGTTCGCTGGAGGCTGTGGGACTTACGGCAGCTCTTTCCAACGCGCTGGCAGATGTGGGCATTTCTGCCAATGTTGTGGCCGCGTATTATCACGATCACATCTTTGTACCGGAAGAAAAGGCCGAGGAGGCACTGGCCGCTTTGATGGAGCTAAGTCGCTCTGCAAAAGCTGCGCTACGCTAAGGCGCCAACTGTTGGCGGGGAGGTGACGGTGTGCTGTCCTTTGAGCAGACACTCAAAGGTGTGAGGGGAGACGGCAGGAGAATACAGGTATCCCTGATACTCATGGCACTGCAGTTTCTGGATTTGGCGAAGCTGCTCTCGTGTCTCAATGCCTTCTGCCACCAGTGTCAGGTTCAACAGGCGACCCATCTGCACAATCATTTGCACAATTGGCCAGCGTTTGGTGTCGGCGATGAAGGATCGGTCGATCTTGAGCGCTGTGACTGGATACCGCTGGAGATAGCCCAGGTTTGAGTAACCGGTTCCAAAATCATCAATTTCCAGCGTAAAGCCCAGATCACGGAGTGCGTTGAGTTCTTTCAGCGTTTCATTGGCATCACTGAGAAGAGCGCTTTCGGTGATCTCAAGGCGAATTGAACTGGCTGAGGCGCCCGTCTCAAGAAGTATGCGGTGCAGGCGCTGGGATATGCGTCCGCGCCGGAACTGAGCCGGAGACAGATTGATTGAGATGGCGATGTTGTGACCAGCCAGCGCCCATTGTTTTTGCTGGAGCATGGCTTCGCGGGCGACCCAGTCTCCGATCTCATCAATCATGCCTGCTTCTTCAGCGATCTCAATGAAACTTGCAGCAGAGACGAGGCCGCGTGTTGGATGATGCCAGCGCAGCAGGCCTTCTGCTCCAACAATGCGGTTGGTCGAAATGCAAACGCGCGGCTGATAATGGACGGCGAGCTCGTGATTGCGCAGAGCCTGACGCAGGGCAGTTTCCAGACTGACCCGCTCTTCGGCTTCGCGGGACATGGATACATCAAAGAAGCAGATGCGGTCGCGGCCCAGATCCTTTGCCTTATACATGGCAAGGTCGGCTTTACGCATGAGGGTGTCCAGATCGACGCCGTGTTCGGGATAGGTGCACACGCCAATGGATGGGGTCACCTGTAGCATATGTCCGCGCACTTTGCAGGGCTTGGACAGGGCGGTTCTGATTTCGCGGCTGATGTCGTCGAGCAGGTCGTAATCTGCGAAGTTGGCAATGAGGACCACGAACTCATCCCCTCCGAGACGCGCCACAAAGCCTATGCCTTCGACAACCTCTTTGAGGCGCTTGGCGATGACGACGAGCAGGTCGTCGCCGACCAGATGGCCGAGGGTGTCGTTGATTGTTTTAAAGCGGTCAAGATCAATGAAGATGAGTGCACCCGGATTGCCGGTGATGCGGGTTTCATCCAGATAGCGTTCTGCTTCGATCTCAAGAAAGGATCTGTTGGCCAATCCTGTCAGGGTGTCGTGGTGGGCCAGATAGCGGACTTCATGTTCTGCTTTCAGGCGTTTGGTGACATCTGTTGCACTGAGCAGGATGGCCCGGGAGCCGGAATAAGGATCGTATCCACTGCGGGCGTTGAGGTCGAACCAGCGTTCTCCCTGAGAGGAGTGCATGAGAGCGACGAGATTCGCGCGACCTGTTTTGCGCAGTTCATCCAGCAGCGCATCAAAATCGCGGCGGTTGCACATGCGGTTGATCAGGTCTTCACAGCCATCTGGGCGGTTGAGGCGGCTTGCGGGGTTTTCAAAGATGAGTTTGCCGTTCTCATCAAACATGCTGATCATGGACGTGGTGTAAAGCAGCACCTGTGCGCTGCGGACTTGCTCAGGCTCGTTGCCAACCTCTGAAATGACCTGCACCAAAAGCGCGGGGTTTCCTGTGATTAATGGCTGTGGGGAGATGGAGCAATACACAGAGACCGGCTGGGAGTTGGGAATTACGGTGATGCACTCGGTAATGCGGCCTTCTTCTGTAACCCGGCTCAGATAGGAATGAAGCTGGCGCTGATAGGAGAGGTCATCGAACGGCGCAGGCAGGTCCATTCGGAAGGTTCCGGAGGCGTCTATACAATCGCGCAGGCTGAGGCCCAGGAAGGACAGGCCCGCAGAATTTGCCCAGACAAGCTTGGTCTGGCTGACATCAACAATGTACATGGGAACGTCCACGCGCGCAAAAGCCCGTTGGTCTTCCGCCGGGACAGGCGAATGATATTGGACGTTGGAATCCAGCGTTTCAGTATAACCAGTCAAACCCGAAAATCCCTTTGTGCTGTGTCCAAGGACTAGACACCATCCCCTGCATGTCTATATCAGCTATAGGTAGATCGTTATTTTTACCGATTATGTGAGTTGCAAGGTTATTAAAACGTTATTCCTTTGCCTTTAAGTTGGAACAAAGGAACTGAAAATGTGCATAATGCATTGATTTTAAGTGGAGAAACGGCGGCTTTCCGAAAAGCCTATCAAAAGTGAGGGGAGAACGCCCTCTTTTTCCTAGGGAATTTCTGTTAGGCTATGACTTTGCGTGTTTGCGGTCTGCCGCAGTATCTTTTAGTTATGTTTGATCACAGTCTGCCGCGTGGGGCGGTAGCTAATATAAGGGAGCATGTCATTCGCATGACGGACATTTGTGCTTCGACGTCAGTTCGCCTCGAAGGTGATGAAGACGCGCCAAAGAATCCTGACAAGTCCATCCCGGTGGACAAGCATCTTTTTGATGCGCGTACAGTGCTGATTACAGGACCTGTGACTCAAGAGATGGCTCAGGAAGTCTGTTCCCGTCTGCTTGCGCTTTCCCAGGTTAGCAGTGACCCGATTACCGTTATTGTTTCTTCTCCGGGTGGACACGTTGAGTCCGGTGATATGATCCATGACATGATCAGGTTCATTCAGCCGGAAGTTCGTATTCTTGGTATGGGTTGGGTCGCGAGCGCTGGCGCTCTGATTTATGTGTCAGTGCCTAAAGAACGTCGTTCCTGCACTCAGAACACACGCTTCCTGCTTCACCAACCATCTGGTGGTGCCGGCGGTATGGCAACTGACATCGAAATTCAGGCCAAAGAAATTTTGAAGATGCGTGATCGTTTAAACCAGATCTTTGCAGATGCAACTGGTCAGCCGATTGAGCGCATTGAAAAAGACACTGACCGTGATTACTGGATGAGCCCGGAAGAGGGCATCGAGTACGGTCTTGTTGGCAAAGTCATCAACAACGTCTCCGAGCTTGGTTAATACCTTGCTCTTTAGCACGTAATAGAAAAGGCGCTCTTCGGAGCGCTTTTTTTGTGAGTTGAAGTTGCCGTTTGCGTCACTGTTTCTTAAATGACGCAGGGAGAATACATATTATGTAAAATGCCGTATTCTTTTTTGTGTTCGAGTGTTCCCCTAGGTAATACGGTTTTATCGATAAAGCCAAAAGGGGTGGTTAAAAATGAACAAGAAACTCGGTGCTCTGACACTACTTTCATCACTTATGCTTTGTACTGCAAGCGCTTCCTTTGCTGAAAATTCTGGTGTTCAAGTTGATCTGGAAGGCCTGTTTCTTTCAAGCTCAGGAACTGGCAAAGGCGCACTTGTATTGAATTATGACACTGAGGAAGTGTTCCACGCTGACATTCTGGATCGATTTCGGTTGGCACCGGGCGGTCGGCTGAGTGTTGTTGTACCAGGTCAAGGCGAATGGACAGATTATAGCCTGCAATTCTCCGGCTTGTATTCTGGTCGAATTAAAGCGGAACGTGATGTCATCGATGCAGATGAAGAGTTGTCAGCCGCTTATGATAGTGATTACGATCATGTCTCTGGTCCAAGAAACCCAGATTTTCGCAACTCCGATGCTGCTTATGCCTCGTCTTTTGACTATCAGCGCGAGCTGTGGGGTGGCGAAGTCAATGTGCAACGCCAAACGAATTTTTATGGTCTGACAGTTCTTGGTGGACTTCGTTATATCGGCCAGCGCAATAAGCTTAATGCTGCGACTTTTGACGAGATTGAAGAGTATCAAGGTACAGATGATCAAACTGATCGTGTCAAACTAACGACCAACAATCACATCTTTGGCGCGCAATTCGGTGTTGAAGGTGCCTATGAGATTTTTGAGAAGGTTTATCTGGGTGGCCGTGCAACGGTAGGGGCTGGTTTGAACCGGATTGACTTCAGCAGCCGTCTGACGAGTGACAACGACAACACTGTAGATATTCGCAAGAAAGAAAACCTGAACCACTTTGCTGCATATGCGGAAATTGCGCCAAAGCTGACCTATCAGTACTCAGAGCGTCTGGCCTTCAATCTGGGAGGCTATGCGATGTTGTTGAATGGTGTTTCCGATGGGACAGAAGAGTATCACCGCGTTGGCTTGCCAGACTATGATGTGCTGGAGGGGGATGACACCTTGCTGTTTTATGGATTTAGCGCAGGTGCCTCGATCCGATTTTAGAGCTCATACCTGAAATGAGAAAGCCGCCCACAGAGATTGTCGAGGCGGCTTTTTTGCTTCTACTGCCGCCAGTTTTGGGAGGCCTGGAGCCATTGGGTGGTGCGGTGTTCCGGGTCGGGGGCGTTGATGACGTCGGAGATGGTGGCGATGGAATCGGCGCCGCTTTCGAAGACTTCGGCAGCGCGGTCCAGTGTGATGCCGCCGATGGCGACCAGATGTTTACTTGTGCGTGTCCGCCATCTTTTGAGTGTTTCGAGACCCTTAGGTTGCCAGTGCATTTCTTTTGTTGCGCTATTGTAAATTGGACCAAGGGCCACATATTCAGGATCTAGTGCCAGAGCTGTGTCCAGCTCGGCTTCATCATGGGTGGAAACACCGTAGTAGGTTCCTGCGGAACGGAGTGCGCGGAAATCGGCGGTTTTCAGGTCTTCCTGTCCTAAATGCACATAGCCCACGTTTGCGTCGTAGGCGGCTTGCCAGTGATCGTTGACGATAAGCACTGCGCCGGCTTTGTCGCAAAGCTGTTTTGCTTCCCGGACCTGCGATCGGATTTCATCCTCTGATTTATTTTTGATGCGGAGCTGGAGACATTTGACGCCAAGAGGAAGGATACGTGGCAGCCACTGGGTGCCATCGATGATCAGATAAAAGCGATCTAACATTGCTGGGTTTCTCGGTTAAGGGCGCTGTGATTGGACGGACAATCACCAGATGCGTGCTGTGTTCATATTTTTGGGCAAAAATAGGAGTTGATCAGGTTGTTGGCTACAAATTTCTAAAATTTGAAGCATTTACACGTTGTGCGTGTGTTGAATTGTGGAGAAAGTCTAGCAAAAAAGGCGAGAGTTTCTTGAAGGGATTCCTGTAAATGTCTGAGTTGAAAAGTAAATGATAAGAAATATTGGAACTTTTGCCGTGTTTGCTTGCGAGTGTGGTGATTTTACGTGGTCTTCTTCTCCGCTCGTCTCTGGGGTGTAAATGTCTAGTAGTGAGTCTTTTTCCCTCTGCGATTTAATGGAATGGCTGTCCAAGGACGCAAAAATGTTGGGGCGTCCCTGTCGCATCTTCGCGGCATTGGGCGAACACTTGCAGAATATTGGCGTGGAGGTGGACCGGATCTCTACGGGTATCTCTATTCTGGATCCGAACTATCATGGTGAGGGGCTTATCTGGGAGCGAGGCGTTGGGCCGCGTGTGCGATATTTCCAGCACACACCTGAGATGAGTGAGTCCTACAATCAAAGCCTCTGGAAACGGTCCACTGAAGCCGGGCATATGATCCGGCATAAGTTTGGACATCATGATGAGTATGACCGGCTCAAGGTCATTCAGGAGCTTAAAGAGCAAGGGTACACGGATTACGTTGCCCTCCCCATGGTGTTCTCGGATGGTGAGGTCCATGGGCTGGCTTTTGCTTCGCGGGCGGCTGATGGTTTCAAGGATGAGTATATCAGTGTGTTTGAGCAGATCACTGCTCCCCTCGCGCTGATTTGTGAGCTGTTTAATTCCCGGCAGGCCTCTGAGAACATTCTCAATACCTATCTTGGAACACGTGCCGGACGGCGGGTGATGAATGGTGAGATCCGTCGGGGAGATGGAGAGCATATCAACGCGATTGTGGCGTTTTGCGATATTCGCAACTTCACCGGGTTTTCAAATTACCTGCCAGATAAAGCCTTGTTGCAGCTGCTTAACGAGTATTTTGGCATTGTTACGTCGCGGGTTGAGCAACATGGCGGCGAGATCCTGAAGTTTATCGGTGATGAAGTTCTGGCGGTGTTTCCCTATACGGATGATCAAAGTGCCAGAATAGCGGCGTTTGAAGCCATGTCGGCACTGCGCGAAAGCATGGCGGACCTGACGATTGCGAATGCGCGCGGGTTTCCTGATTTGCCTGCCATTCATGTTGGTATGGGCGTGCATTCAGGGCGTGTGTTTTTTGGCAATGTTGGTGGGCAGCGGCGACTGGACTTTACGGTTGTTGGACCTGTGGTGAATGAGGCCGCACGGATTGCTGACCTTTCAAAACGCCTCAATCAGGAAATGCTGATTTCGCAGTCAGTTGCAGAAGTTCTCAGCTGTTGTGAGGATACCTATGTGGGGACATACCCACTCAAGGGTTTCCCCACACCGGTGAAGGTTTATCAAGCGCCGGAATTGACGAGGTCTTGTGTGTTTGGACCCGGCAATACGGCTTTTCTCGCTTTTGAGAAGAACTGACGGCGCAGCAGCACCAATGTCACCATCAGGGTCGTTCCGATGAACACGAACGGCCCTGCATACCATCCCAGATAACCTACTGCGAAGAAGAGCGCTTGCTGGCCGCTGCTGAAATGGCGGCCCGCAAGGGTTGCCAGCCGTGCTGCGCGCAGGGATGCTTCAACAGCCTCTTCATTGTCTTCATGGCAATCATCCGGGATAGAGCCCATGACGATGGTTGTGTAGTTGAACAAGCGGTAAGCCCAGCCGAATTTAAAAAACGCGTACGCCAGAATGATCATCAAACCGAAGGTCTTGGCTTCATTTTGTATTGGATCATCCAAAAATGGCAGATCGAGCGTGCGGGCGAGGGCGGTGACCTCATCCATAGCGCTGAGCAGAGTGACTGTGCCGCCGATGGCCAGAAGGGAGGCTGAGGCGAAAAATGCGGTACCTTGCTGCAGGCCGGACGCGATGTTGGTGTCAGCAATGCGGACTTCTCTTTTGAGCATCGCGCGCATCCAGCGGTAACGGTGCGCATCCATGGCGTGAGAGAGCGTGTTTTTGGACCAGGGGCTTCGATAGGCCAACCAGCTGTACAAGCCCCATGAGGAGACGAAGACGAGGATGGCAATGAAGTTGGAAAACGGGATCTGAAGCATTGGTCTTTCTGTTTTTAAGCCTGAGTCCGGACATGAGCCCGTCTTGATGGAAACGGGCAGTCATATGTTTGGCATGATTTGCGGAGAGGGGCTAGAGGGCGCGCATGATATGCGGCTGTGTGAGCCCGGCAAAATTGCGAGAAAACAGACTCAGAATGGTCAAAAAATGGAGTTTGAGTTGTCCTATAGGGTAGCCAATTCTCAATTAAGTCGAGTTTTGAACGAATTTTTGCATAAATATTTTCAGTGAATTTTTTTATGGTTATCGATAATTTTATCAATTCTAAAGAACCCTAACTCTTTGGAGCCATGAGTTTTTATGGGGTAGGTATATCTGACTGATGAATGAGTAGTGATTTGTACGTAGTGAGGTGCGGCAGTCTGCCAAGCCAAATTTTGCCGTTTTGCTGTTGCGCTTTGATCACGGAAGGGATATTCCGTGCGCCCTGTGCTGACGGGGTTTCCTCGGCGCACGTGTATCAACCATTAAACGGTGTTTTATGGATCACGAAATTCAGAAGTCCTGCTGGGGGTTCACTGTGTGGACTGTCGCAACCCTCGGCGGCGTTATGGCGCTGCTTTATGTATTTGCAGGTGCCGGCAGTTAATCCCAAGATAACTGCTTAAACGCGGATTTTGGTAGGGATGCAGATGTGACGTCTGCATCCCTTTTTCTTTGAGCTGGTTCTAGCGTATCTTCAAAATCGATAATGTGCTTTTTGTCACGCGATGGACGCTAGGGCAGATTGCGTGCGGTTTTCTCGCCAGAGCAATTGTCTGCGACTGCCAGCACAATCTTTCCCAGATGCTTCTTTTGCTCAAAAACTTCTTGCGCTTTGCCAATTTCAGCAAGCGGGAAGGTTCGCGCGACCAGTGGCTGTATGCTGCCTGATTCAATGTGAGCAACAAGGTTCCCGAAGACTTCGGGTTCCAACACGGTACAGCCAAAGAAGCTCAGGTCTTTCAAGTAGAGTGTACGCACATCAAGTTCCACGATAGGGCCAGCCATCGCTCCTGCGACTGCATAGCGTCCCCCAGGCTTGAGAATGGCGAGAAGGTCTGGCCATTGCGGACCGGCGACCAGATCAACCACCACATCAATGCTGTTGGGGCCAAGGCTCTCAACCAGATCATCACTGCGATCCAGCACACGGCTTGCTCCGAGCTCCTGAAGCATCTGAGCCTTTGAGGTGGAGGAGATGGCGATGACGTTTGCGCCGCGTGCGCGTGCCAGCTGGAGGGCCGCTGAGCCAACACCTCCTGAGGCCCCTGTCACCAGAACTGTTTCTCCGGCTTTCAGGTTGGCGCGGGTCAGCATGTTCTCAGCGGTTGAGTAGGAGCAGGGGAAGGATGCCAGCTCCAGATCACTCAGTTGGCTTTGGATCGGGTAGACGTGGCGGTGATCGATTGAAGCAAATTCAGCAAAGCCGCCATCGCATTCTGAGCCCATGAACCACGGTGACGCCAGTTTTTTGCCATTGGCATATTGCAGGCATGGCTCTACCAGTACGCGCTTGCCCAGAAGGGCCTGATCGACCTTAGCGCCTGCCGCGACGACCCGTCCGCACACGTCTATGCCCTGAATGCGGGGGAACTGGAGCGGCTGGCCGGACCATGTGGCATCCTCTGCCTGATTGTCGTGGCGTGAGTACCATGCTTTTCGTGTGTTGATGTCTGTGTTGTTGACGCCTGCCGCCAGAACTTCAATCAGCACATCCTCAGGGCCGATGGCAGGCAAGGGCAGGTCGGTGTGCAGCTCCAACATGTCCGGTCCACCGTGCCCGGTGAGCGTTACTGCAGTCATTGTGGTGGGGAGGTTGCTCATCATGTTGCTTTCTGAGTGAGTGATTGAATTGCGGACTTGGCCCAAGTGAAGACCGTGGATCCGTGAAGGGGGTAGGTTGAGACAACGCCTTCGTGGATCATGAAGAGCTCTCCAGCATTGTTCTCAAGGCTGAGAAGGGCTGCCAGCTGGTCTTTGGTTTGCTGCTTGTGGCGTGTGACGCATTCTCTGACGAGTGCGCTGTCGGGATAGGCCGCAAGGGCCGCCTGATCCATGCAGCCGTGTGGTGCGTTGTTTGCCATCCAATGTTCGATGGTGTGGAGAATGCCCTCCAGAGGATCATCAGGGGACTGGGTTGCTGCCTCACTCAGGAAGGACAGGTAGCGCTGATTGCGGACCTCCAGCGCGCCGATGATCATATGTTCTTTGGAGGGGAAGTACTTGTAGAGCGTGCGCAGGCTTACATTGGCGCCGCGCTTGAGCTCTGCAACGCCCGGGGCGGTGAAGCCGCGTGCTGCGAAGACGCCTTCCAGGCCTGTACAGATGGAGTGTTCAAGATCAGTCATGATTAATTGGTAGAGTGATCATTCTACCGAGTCAAATTGAAAAATGGAGAGCGCGGTTGTGCGATCACCGATATGTTTGTGCAATGCGTTAGCTATGGAGGCTGCTATGACTGGCAAAAGCCAAAGCTTCCTGCTATTTGAGCGCTATGACGTTACATTTGGTGAAACTCTGTGTTGGCGTGGAAAGCGTTGACCAGCTGCGGAATTACATTGAACAGCGACAGATTCTGGCGCTGTCACACGGTTTGAGTGACGAGCAGATCCATACCACTCGTATGGTGCCGACTCGCATTGACGAGCTGCTGGATGGTGGTTCGCTGTACTGGGTGATCAAAGGCAATGTTCAGGTTCGCCAGAAACTGATTGATATCCGCGTGCACAAGGATGATTCCGGCAAGAAGCGCTGTGACCTTGTGATGGAGCCTTTCCTCCACCAGACGCAACTGCAGCCGCGCCGTGCCTTTCAAGGCTGGCGGTATCTGAAAGTGTCAGATGCACCGCCGGATGTGAGCGGGCCAATGCTGGATGGGGATCAACTTGCCGAAATGCCAGAGGGTATGCGCCGTGAGTTGCAGGAGCTTTGCCTGATTTAAGCGGTCTCTCTTTTGCGGATTGCATCTGTGTAAGCTGGATGAGATAAACGTGGCATGTGGCTGTCTGTTCGGGAGAACCATGCTGTGACCGAGCTTATCGCATCGATTGCCGGGCCGTATCTTTTCGTGACAGGCCTTGGATTCTTTATTTCCAGCAGTTTTTACCAGCGGATGATTGCTGCCCAATCAGATGCGAATCCGATCTTGCTCAATCTGTCTGGTGCTGTGCATTTTGTGGTTGGTATGGTTGTGCTTGCCAACCATTTCAAAGTGTCCAGCATGGCCGGCGCTCTCGTAACACTGGTTGGGGCAGCTGTTGTGTTGAAGGGGGCAAGTCTTATTGTCATTCCGGATTACATGACAAAGTCACAGCAAATGGGGAAGAGGGGAATTTTGGCCACAGGCACCGCTTTTACCGCAGTAGGTGCTTATCTGAGCTATGTCGGGTATTTTTAGAGGACATATGCCGAGCAGTGTGAAATCCTGAGGCACAGCAGGGTTCCGGGCAAATGCGTTCATCTGCCCGGAGATTCGTTTTATACTTCGATATTGTCGATCAGACGGGTTTCGCCGACTTTGGCGGCGACCAGAATACGGGCGCCTTTGGCGTCGATGGGTGTGCCCAGATGCTTGCCGTGGCGCAGTTCGAAGTAGTCTGTCGCAAATCCTGAGAGCTTGAGGACAACAAGGGCTTTCTTGCGCACTTCAATCCAGTTTTCACCGTTATGGAGTGCATTGCGCGCAGTCTGTAGCGTTTCAGAAATTGTTCTGGCTGTCGTGCGTTCCTTATCATCCAGATACTCATTGCGGGAAGACATGGCGAGGCCATCCTCTTCACGCACGGTTGGAGCGCCGATGACTTTGGTTGGCAGGTGCAGGTCTCTGGCCAGTTGCTTGATGACGCGCAGCTGCTGGTAATCTTTTTCACCGAACACAGCGACATCTGGCAAAACGGCCAGCAACAGTTTCGCCACCACTGTGGCCACGCCGTTGAAGAAGTGCGGTCTGTGATCTGTTTCCAGACCAAGGGCCGGGCCTTCGATCTGAATAGATGTGGCAAAGCCGTTCGGGTACATTTCCCGTGCATTTGGAGCAAAGACGCCAAACATGTCGTAGCCCGCCAGCTTTTGCAGGTCGGTCTCTTCCGTTCTTGGGTAGCTCTCGAAATCTTCGCCCGGTGCGAACTGCTTTGGATTCACAAAGATTGAAACAATCACGATGTCCGCATGTTCCCGGGCCTTTTCGACCAGAGACAGGTGGCCTGCGTGCAGTGCCCCCATGGTTGGAACCAGAGCGATTGTTTTGCCTTCTCGTCTCAGAGGTAATAGTGCAGCCCGCAGGTCGTCTACACCACGGTATACGTCTGGGAGATTTCTCATAGGCGTCTCCATGTGGGACCTCATCCCTTAATTTCTTTGCTTTGCAGCGTTTTTATCTGTTGTTGGTAATGGGTTTGCCCAGAAACTGTTGAACCCAATTGCAAGCAGAAACTGATATAACTGATTTTAGCAGATTTTGTGATTATTCTCATTGCACCAATAGTGGGTATTGGTCTTTAGCGAGCGAAATAACCAATCTGTCCCAATAATTGTTAAGTTGTTGGAATAAAATGCCTTCGTAATCCTTTGTGACGTGAATACAGGTACGCCCATGTCAGACAAGCTCTCCAAAAGATCCGGATCTTTAAACAGTCCTGCAGACAGCAAGAGTGATCTTTCCAACTTTCTGGAGGCTGCCAAAGACGCGGTTGCAGCGCCTGCCGGGGATGAGCGGGGCCGTTTGATCTTTGCGCTGGATGCCACAATGAGTCGACAGCCCACGTGGGATCAGGCTTGTCACCTACAGGAAGAGATGTTCATCGAAGCGGGCCGGGTCGGGTCGCTTGATGTGCAGCTGGTGTTCTTTCGCGGGTATGGCGAGTGTAAATCCTCGCGCTGGGTCAGCAATTCCAAAGAGCTGGGCGGAATGATGCGCAAGATTCGCGTGCAGGCCGGTCGCACACAGATTCGCAAGGTGCTGGATCACGCCTTGGCCGAGACGCGGAAAAAGCGGGTGCAGGCGGTTGTCTATATTGGTGACTGTATGGAGGAGAACCCTGATCTGGTCTGTGATAAGGCAGGGGAGCTCGGATTGTTGGGCGTGCCGGTTTTTGTGTTTCAGGAAGGCAAGGACATCCTGGCAGAGCGAGCGTATCGCGAGATCGCCCGGTTGAGCAACGGGGTCTATCTGAACTTTGATGATGGATCTGCTGCGAGTCTGCGCGGATTGCTGGCTGCGATTGCAACATTTTCTGCAGGTGGCAGACAGGCCCTTGAGCGCCTTGAGCAATCGGGGCATAAAGGTGCTCAATTCTTGATTGAACACCTAAGTTAGAGCACGCTGCATTCACGTATCAAGCTCGCGCTCTCTAATTTTGTGCGTATTCTGATCCGGAAACCGGAACCACTTTTGGGGAATGCGCCTAATACATGTCAGGTACTAAATGGGCTATTTGGTCATGGGAGGATTGGCGCTTGCCATCCTCTATTTCTTCGCAAAGTGGCTGACGCAGTCAAATCCGGCAAAACTTAAAGAAGTTTTGAAAATGCTGATTGGCGGACTGCTGCTGGCATTCTGCGCTTTTCTTGCCGTCACCGGCAGATACGTTATTGCGCTGCCACTTGCGGCCTTTGCGCTGTCCCTTTTGGGTTGGGGGTCTGCGCAGAGTTTCAAGTTTCCCGGTGGATTCCCTTTCGGAGGACTGGGTGGTGCCTCCAAGAGTGCCGGTCAGACTTCCAATATCTCCTCCAGATTTCTCCATATGGAGCTGGATCATGATAGCAAGAAGCTGGAGGGCAAAGTGCTTGCCGGTTCCTTTGCTGGCCGCGCGCTGAGTTCTTTGCAGGTTGCAGAGCTCAAACAGCTTTGGCGCGACGTGCAGCCGGACGGCGACAGCGTTGCCCTACTCGAAGCTTACCTCGATAGCAGGCTCTCCAACTGGCGTGTAGACTTCCACGCGGATTCCACAGCGGGGCAGAGAGACACGTCTAGCTCGAGCGCTCTGACTGAGAAGGAGGCCTACGAGGTTCTTGGACTTGCGCCGGGAGCCTCCGTGGAAGACATCCGTGCTGCTCACCGCAGACTGATTAAACGATTGCACCCCGATAGTGGGGGTTCTGCTTTCCTGGCTTCCAAACTCAACGAGGCGAAGGATCGGCTTCTCAACAGACATTAGACTCACCGTGACTGATACGAGTTACTGATAGACGGCATAGCAGGAGTACTTGGCCTTCTTGAGTTTGGCACAAGCATCCCAGGCTGCTGTTTTGGTTTCAAACCCGATGAACCGCGCGCGGTACAGGGTTTGTCTCTTAGATTTGACCGGCTCTGTGTAAATGCGTTTGTTACGCAGGGTGGCCCCTGTCGCAGCGCGCGCATTTTCCAGGATCTTGATTGCTTTATCCTGGCTGTCGGTCGCAGAAATCTGAATGTGCCAGCCGGAGGTGTCGATGTCCTCTGGCTTCAAGCTTGCAATCTTCTGCTGAATTGGAGCGGAAGATGGTGCAGCTGTTTTCGCTGGCTGCTGCAGTTTTGCCGAGGCAGAAACAGCAGGGGCAGCCAGTGAATTGGCAACAAGGTCCTTACGCGGTGCCGGAGCAGGGGCTGTGGCCTGATGTTCCAGCATTTTTGCGATTGGATCAGATGGTTTTGAATTCGGTTTTGTGCCGGTCGCGTTGGCATAAGCCAGCAGTGTCGACTGCTTTGCAGCTGGTGTGCCTGCTTTGGCAACTGGAATAGCCGGAGCAACTTTTGGGAACTGATAGCGTTTTGTTGTTCCTGCGTAGAGCATTGGCGTGGTGCGACGACCACGGGATGCTTTTGGCAGGTACTGGCTGATCAGCTTGACCATCTGCGCATCACGGCTTTTGCCGGTGCGGCCACCCAGAACCACAGCAACAATCTGGCGATTGTCACGTTTAACGTTGGTCACAAGGTTGAAACCGGAGGCGTTGGTGTAACCGGTTTTGATTCCATCAACACCACGGACACGACCGAGCAACTTGTTGTGGTTGCCCATGCGGCGGCCAGCATATGTGTAAGAGCGGGTGTTGAAGTACTTATAATAGTTCGGGAACCGATCCTGAATCGCACGGCCCAGCAGAGCGAGGTCTGCTGCGGTGGTCACTTGCTTAGAATTTGGCAAGCCATGCGGGTTTCTGAATGTGGTGTTGCGCATACCAATTGCACGGGCAGTCTGCGTCATGCGGCGCGCAAAGGCTGTTTCAGAACCGGAGATATGCTCTGCAATCACAGTCGACGCATCGTTTGCGGACTTGGTGACGAGCGCATAGATGGCATCCTTAACGCGCAAAGAGCTGCCAACCTTCAAGCCAAGCTTTGTCGGTGGGCGACCTGCTGCGTAGCGGGAGACCTTCATTTTAGTGTTTAGTGTCGCGCGGCCAGCTTCCAGTTCCTCAAAGAGCACATAAAGTGTCATGATCTTTGTGGTGGACGCAGGGTAGCGTCGTGCATTGGCGTTGTTGGCGTACAAAACCTTCCCGGTTTTTGCATCAACGACAATACCAGCATATTTGGAATTTGCCTGGGCAACAGTCGGAGCTGTAGCGATTGCTAAGGATACAGCAAGAATGCCGACAGCTTGTCCCAATGCCTTTTTTAGGCGCCCAAATGGCCCAAAATTACGCAGACCCATGTTCTTTTCGCCCCGTGAGCAATAATGGCGGTTTACGCGCTCTGTACTAAATAAATTCTCTCATTGCTAGCGGAGGTGTGTTCAGAAAGCCTCAGCCGCTAAAAATGCGGCGCAGGTGACTCCCCCCCGTTCGCGTCATACCCAGAATGATGCGATTACGGTTACAATTCTGTAAATACGATAAGGCAGATTGCAAAAATATTGTTTTTATCCGTTTTTTGTTTGTGGCTACGCCCCTGTCTTTTCATGATATTGCAGCGCAAAATAAAAGTTGACAAAATTTGTGCAGCGCATAATATCGCTGCGTAAGTTTAGAAATGTGGCGTTTGCTCCCCAAGAGACAAAAACCTAATCATCGAAATACCGGCGCCGCCCAATTGATGAGGTAATTTTCATGGTCACAGGATTTGAGAATATGCAGAAGCTTGGAAAAGATAACATGGACGTAGCTATGCAAAGCTTCGGCGCGTTTTCCAAGGGCATGCAGGCGATCTCTGCTGAGGTTGCGGACTACTCTAAGAAGTCAATGGAAGAGAGCAGCGCAGCAATGGAGAAAGTTGTTGGCGCGAAGTCTCTTGATAAGGCTATGGAAGCTCAGGCAGATTTTGCCAAAGTGAGCTACGAAAGCATGGTCGGTCAGGCAACTAAAATCGGCGAAATGTACGCTGAGATCGCTAAGGACGCTTATAAGCCCTATGAGGGTATGCTGTCTAAAGCTGCCAAGTAATCTACTGGCATAATTGAGATTGAAAGCCCGAGGTGCGTTAGCGCTTCGGGCTTTTTGGTTTTGCGTGTTTTAAATAGATTGCCCTGGTTGTTTCCATTTTCAGACAACCTATCTCTCTTCTTCAAGGCCCTCTCAAAACATTGTGATTCAGTATCCTGAATTCTGGCGGGCGTGTTTGGGTCCGCAGAATGGCCCGAATATGCTCATCTTACGTTGGGAGCAGGGTTTAACCCTTCGGATAGTCTGAGTGTTTTCTCTTCTTATTGGTTTGCATTTTCCAGTTTGCTTGGGGAATAATCAGTACTAACAATGAAAGAGAAGGCTTCGCGTGTCCTGAATGTCTGCAATTGATTGATCTGGCAGGTACATTTAGGAGGCTGCTGATGCCGCCGGGTGCGGGGCGTTGGCGCCAGCAAGTCTGTAAACCAGAGCGAAAAGACAGCGCAGATGCTGTAGCGAGAGTGTGAATGAGAGACCAGCGACAGGCAATGAGTGTTCTCAGGGGAGATAATCTTATGCTTACGGTGTATAATGAAACAGAAAATGAAACGCTGTTTGATTTTTCTGGAGTTGTTGGTGTGCCCTATGAAAATGCATATCCCTTGAATTCGCAGGGGGTACGTTTAAATACTATAAAGTCCTCTGCGTTATACATGGAGGGACAAAGAGAACAAATGAGCAGCGATTTCGACCTGGATAATGACGATGATGGCGGGACGATAACCGTTACCAAACCTAAGCCAAAAACAAAAAGGCCCAGTTTGTATCGCGTGTTGTTGCTCAATGATGATTTTACGCCGATGGAGTTCGTGATCCACGTTGTGGAGCGGTTCTTTCATAAGGATCGTGAAGATGCGACGCAGATTATGCTCCATGTCCATCATCATGGCGTAGGGGAGTGTGGAGTCTTCACCTATGAAGTGGCCGAGACAAAGGTCACACAAGTTATGGATTTCGCCCGAAAACACCAACATCCATTGCAATGTGTAATGGAGAAAAAGTAATAGGGGGCGCCTGTGCCGTCATTTTCTCGCAGTCTGGAGAAAGCTCTCCATCAAGCTTTGGCGTTTGCTAATGAACGCCATCAGGAATATGCGACCCTGGAGCATCTGCTGCTTTCATTGATTGATGATCAGGATGCTGCTGCGGTGATGCGTGCATGCAATGTGGACCTCGATCAACTGCGAAAAAGCATTGTCGAATATATTGATACTGAACTAGAGAACCTCGTTGTTGACGGGGATGATGATTCAAAACCAACCGCCGGTTTCCAGCGTGTCATTCAACGCGCTGTCATTCATGTTCAATCATCCGGGCGTGAAGAAGTGACTGGTGCCAACGTTCTTGTCGCCATTTTTGCCGAGCGTGAAAGCCATGCTGCTTACTTCCTGCAAGAGCAGGAAATGACACGGTATGACGCTGTCAATTATATCTCCCATGGTATTGCAAAACGGGCTGGCTTGTCTGAACCACGTCGGGTACGTGGTGCTGAAGAAGAATCCGATAGTGGCGCTGACCCTAATGTGAGCATGCCGCAACCTCCATCTGGTGGTTCTTCTGACCAAACAAAGCGGAAAACAGAAGCTCTTGAGGCTTATTGTCAGAATCTCAATGACAAAGCGTTTTCCGGTAAAATTGATCCGCTTATCGGGCGTGAGAAAGAAATTTCGCGCACCATTCAGATCCTGTGTCGCCGTGCCAAGAACAATCCGCTTTATGTGGGTGATCCGGGTGTTGGTAAAACAGCGATCGCTGAAGGGCTTGCGCGCCGCATCGTTGTTGGTGATGTGCCTGAGGTGCTGAAGAACGCGACGATTTTTGCGCTGGATATGGGGTCTCTGCTTGCAGGTACTCGTTATCGCGGTGATTTTGAGGAACGTCTGAAGCAGGTCGTCAAGGAAATCGAAGATTATCCGGGTGCGATCATGTTTATTGACGAGATCCACACCGTGATTGGTGCGGGTGCGACGTCAGGTGGTGCTATGGATGCATCTAATCTGCTGAAGCCTGCGCTGGCATCCGGTACGATCCGTTGTATCGGTTCCACCACATATAAAGAGTATCGCCAGTTCTTTGAAAAGGACCGTGCGCTGGTGCGTCGCTTCCAGAAAGTGGATGTGAACGAGCCAACCATTCCAGATGCGATCGAAATCCTGAAAGGGCTGAAGCCTTACTTTGAGGACTTCCATAACATCAAGTACACCAATGATGCGATCAAGGCAGCAGTTGAGTTGTCCTCTCGCTACCTTGCTGACCGGAAGCTTCCGGATAAAGCGATTGATGTGATTGATGAGTCTGGTGCGTCGCAAATGTTGCTGCCAGAGGGCAAACGTCGCAAGACAATCGGCCTGAAGGAAATTGAAGCAACCATTGCGACCATGGCGCGGATACCGCCGAAGTCTGTTTCCAAAGATGATGCAGCGGTTCTGTCCAACCTTAAGGATAGCCTGAAGCGCGTTGTTTATGGTCAGGACCCAGCGATTGAAGCGTTGTCTGCGTCCATCAAACTGGCCCGTGCTGGTCTGCGTGAACCGGATAAGCCAATTGGTTCTTATCTGTTCTCCGGTCCGACTGGTGTTGGTAAGACGGAAGTTGCGCGCCAACTGGCATCAACACTAGGTGTTGAACTGACCCGATTTGATATGTCCGAGTACATGGAGCGCCATACGGTTTCCCGCCTGATTGGTGCACCTCCAGGTTACGTGGGCTTTGATCAGGGTGGCTTGCTGACGGACGCTGTTGATCAGCATCCGCATTGTGTGCTGCTTCTGGATGAAATCGAGAAGGCTCATCCTGATCTGTTCAACATTTTGTTGCAAGTTATGGATCACGGTAAGCTGACGGACCACAATGGTAAGTCTGTCGATTTCCGCAATGTTATCCTGATCATGACCACCAACGCTGGTGCGGCTGATCTGGCGAAAGCTCCTATGGGCTTCAATCGCATTGACCGTGATGGCGATGATATGGATGCGATCAACAAGATGTTCACTCCGGAGTTCCGGAACCGTCTTGATGCGATCATTCCGTTCGCAAATCTGGATAGTGACGTTATTCATCGTGTGGTTGAGAAGTTCGTTATGCAGCTGGAAGCTCAGCTTGCTGAGCGTAACGTGACCTTTGAACTGACACCTGAAGCTGTGGCCTGGCTTTCTGAGAAAGGCTACGACCGTCTGATGGGGGCCCGTCCGCTGGGCCGTGTCATTCAGGAGCACATCAAGAAGCCGCTGGCTGATGAGGTTCTGTTTGGCAAGCTTCAGAAGGGTGGTACTGTTAAGGTCTCCGTTTCTGAGGATCTTGAAGGTCTGCTTCTTGAAAGCGTTGAGGAACGTCCGACACCTAAGGCGAAGGCTGCCAAGAAAAAGCCGGTTGCCAAAGGCAAGGGTAAGTCTGTTGTTCCGAAAACGGGCCGGGGCGCTGATGCCACCAAGCGTGGTGATGTTCCAGGTATTCCGATTGCGGATTAAAGCACTGATAGTTGAGAAAAAGCCGGAGCATCTGCTCCGGCTTTTTTGTATGGTGGAGCTACGTAGTCTTGTGTAGGTTTGTTTATGCAGCTTCAATAGATTGCGTTTCTTCTTCCCCAAAGGCTCTTCTTTCTCGTGAGCCTCCGAGTTCTTAAATGACCAGTTCAGACATGGATATTGACGAAGGAGAGGATCCTTCGGAATTTGAGGGAGGTGCCTATTGGTTCCGCCAAGGAGCTAAGGGCGCGTTTTGCCTCCCGACACTTATTTTGATGATGGCTTTTGTGGGGTTTACTTCGCTGGCCCGCGAAGTTGGGCTCACGCTTACTGAAGTGCTCTTGATGAGCCTGTTTATGTGGGCGTTGCCAAGCATTGTTGTTTTGACGGGTGCTATGAGTGCCGGGGCTGGATTGATCTCCGCTGCGATTGCGGTTGCTCTTTCCGCTGTGCGCTTGATGCCAATGACCGTGGCGTTGATGCCTGTTCTGCGCGATGGGAAGCGAACTAAAACGTGGCACATGCTGATTGTGTCCCACTTTGTGGCTGTGACGGCGTGGGTGTTTGCCATGCGCAACCTGCCAAGCATGCCAAGGGCGGCACGTTTGCCCTTCTTTGCCGGGTTTGGGTCCACAGTGCATTTTGTGGTGCTGTGTTCGACCGCGTTGTCTTACATGATGCTTCCAGCGGTAGAAGGTCCGATTGCGGCTGGTCTGGTTTTGCTGACACCGATCTACTTCATGTTTTCCATGTATCAGGCTTCTCGTACGAGCGGTGATAAGGCCGCGCTCATTTTGGGGCTCATTCTCGGGCCTGTCTTCTATCACTTTTTTCCGGGTGCTGATTTGCTGCTGACCGGATTTGTGGGTGGCACAGTTGCCTTTGTGGGCTGGTTGTTTGCAACACGGAGGGCCGAGCTGTGAGTGAAGTTTATGGCAGCTGGTGGTGGCCTTATGTGATGATCCTTGTTGCTGGCTTTCTGGCGACAGAGTGCTGGCGCTGGATTGGTGTGTTTGCCTCCGGCAAGCTGCGCGAGGACAGTCTTTTGTTCGCATGGGTGCGGGCTGTTGCGACGGCGTTGATTGCTGGCATCATCGCGCGATTGGTTTTGTTTCCCGAAGGCGTGCTGGGCGACGTACCTGTATGGTTGCGTCTTGCTGCGGTGGCTAGTGGCGTTGTTGGATACAAGCTTCTTAACGACCGGCTGATGGCCGGGATTATCTCAGCTGAGTTTGTGCTGATTGGTGGCTGGGCCTTTTTGATTTAACGGATCTTGCTAAGCTTGATCGCACGCATTGCTGATCATTGTTTCTCGCTCTAACGTAAGTTAGCGACTGGGGAGCTGACGATGACTTATATTGCATTGAGTGAGCAGACGATTTGTGACGAGCATATCTGCTGTGCAATCTCGGACAAAAAATGTGCGCAGGGCTACCAGTTGAAGAAGGACTGGCTGAGCCAGCAATTCTCCTCGGACTATCAGTTCATACGGTTGGATGAGCGTGCGAAGGTGTTCATTGAGTTTGGTCCAGCGGAAGCTGGCTGGGCGCCTGTGGTTGCTCCCGGACATCTGCTCATCAACTGCTTCTGGGTTTCAGGCAAGTACAAAGGGCAGGGCCATGGCAAGGCGTTGTTGGCCAGGGTTGTGGAAGCGGCGCGTCAGACTGGTTCAACGGGTCTTGTGACGATTGCTGGCGCTAAGAAAATGCCTTTTCTCTCAGATGGTAAATGGTTCAAGCGGCAAGGCTTTGAGGTCTGCGATACCTCGCCGGATGGTCTTGAGCTGTTGCGGCTTGGCGTTGATGGACAGGCTGGTTCCGCGAGCTTCTCTGAGGCGGTTCAAAAAGGAGCTGAGCCAAAGGGGGAGGGGCTGGTTGCGTACTACTCCAATCGCTGTCCGTTCACGGATCATCATGTGATGCAGAACCTGAAAGAGACTGCTCAAAAGCGTGGGTTGCCGCTCAAAATCGTTCATCTTGATACGCTGGAAAAAGCACAGTCAGCGCCGACGGCCGCTACGATTTTCTCGCTGTACTGGAGCGGGAAGTTTGTGACGACAGACCTGAGTGTTTGCATGGATTCACGCTTCGATAAGATCATGCAAAAGGCATTGAATGAGAAAGTGTCTATCGAGCTGGTTTGATCATTTCAGGTGAATCGAAATTTTGAACCCTTGAGGATCTGATTCAAGTGTGTGGGTTAGTGCGTTGATTTCAGAATCAAAATTGCAGGTCGGTGTGGTGGTCGTTTCAAGTGAATCGAATTTCCCCGCGCAATCTGGCGTGAGTGCGCGAGGTTGTTTCATTTGAAATGATCAGGAGTGAGCTGCAACAGCTGCGCGGATCTTCTCTGCGTTTGCTTTGAGCTTGTCGCCGTCTTCCATCTCGCCTGTGTGTGGGCGCAGGGAAACGCCTTCAGTGCGCGGAATGACGTGAAAATGGGTATGGAACACCATCTGTCCGCCAGCGCCTTCGTTGAACTGGTGGATGGTGATACCGTCCGCAGCAAATGCCTGCTTGAGGATACGAGCCATCTTCTGGGCTGTCTTTGCGACAGCGGCAAGGTCAGCTTCTTCAATGTCGAGGATGTTTCGGGAGCCGTTTTTAGGCAGAACCAGCACATGACCATCTGCGCGTGGCATGATGTCCATGATTACAATGGTATTTTCGTCCTCAAAGACCTTCTCGGAAGGCAGTTCGCCGCGTAAAATTTTGGCGAAGATGTTTTGTTCATCATATGCGGAGCTGGTCATTGTGGGGTCCTCAATGGTCTCAATAATGTTTGGCCCCATTCATATCGCGATTCACTGCGGAAATCCCAATAAGAAATATGTGTTGTGATCTGGTAGGTGTTGAGAACCTGAGTGGACTTAAGAAACTGATTCAAGTTTGGCGAGATTTGTGAGTCTCTTCAGAATCTTGTGGGGGTGTCTTAATGTAGGTTCTAGGTATCCTGTTGGCGAAACGGTCCATGTTCCGACAGGATTTTCTGTTCATGCAGAACGGCTTGGCGCTCCTGATCCAGATAGTGTGCGACTGCATTCCTTAACGAAGGGTGTGCAATCCAGTGAGCGGAGTAGGTGAGGTTGGGCATGTAGCCACGGGCGAGTTTGTGGCTTCCCTGCGCGCCAGCCTCAACACGTTGCAGACCACGCGACAATGCAAACTCAATGGCTTGGTAATAGCAGATCTCGAAATGCAGGCAGGGGTGGTTCTCGATACAGCCCCAGTTGCGACCATACAGGGTGTTGCCGCCGATCATGTTGAGGGCTCCGGCGATGTAGCGGCCATTGCGCTTTGCCATGATGAGCAAGGTGTGGTCAGCCAGTCTTTCGCTGAGGAGTGAGAAGAATTCCCGGTTGAGGTAAGGCGAACCCCATTTGCGATTGCCAGTGTCTACATAAAACTCATAGAACGCATCCCAGTGGCTTTCCTGTAAATCCGGGCCGGTGATCCATTCCACCTCAATATCGTGGTCCAGCGCGGTCTTACGCTCCTTACGGATGCTTTTGCGCTTGCGGGAGGACAGGACCTCCAGAAACTCGGAGAAGTCGCTGTAGCCGTTGTTCTCCCAATGGAACTGCTGGTCTGTGCGTAACAGGAAGCCTTCGTCGCCCAGTTCCTTCCACTCTTGCTCAGTGAGGAAGGTGAGATGAGCTGATGAGCCTTCGATGCGTGTTGCCAGCTCTTTTAGGCCTGTGGTGAGGATCTTGATCGTTTCTGGTCGGTTGGCCTGCGGTGAGATCAGCAGGCGGCGTCCCGGTACTGGTGTGAAGGGAATGGAGCATTGCAGTTTGGGGTAATAGTTTCCGCCTGCGCGCTGAAATGCTTCAGCCCATGGATAATCGAAAACGTACTCGCCCTGACTGTGGCTTTTGGCATAGGTTGGGATAGCAGCGAGTGGTTTGCCATTTTCTTCCCACCAGATGTGTTGCGGGATCCAGCCCGCGTCCCATCCGACGCATCCGCTTTCTTCTAGCGCCTGTAAAAAAGCGTGTGAAAGCATTGGGTTAAACTCGCAAACTTGAGAAGTTGATTCAGTTTGCGAGTTTTGTGCGGATTGGATCGTTTCAGGTGAATCGATCCAATCCTGTTGATCGTAAAGGATCGGCGGTGTACCGGGATTTGCCAGTGCGTCCCAGTCGGTGCTGGGTATCTCATCTAATGATGAGAGAACTTTCAGAACGGGTGATGGTGGTACTGGCAAATCAATTGGTCCTAAAGTGGATCTTCGTCTGGATTGAAACCTTCGAAGACAATCTGGTCAGCGTGTTTTGCCGCGTTGAGACGATCTTCTTTGGTTCTGACAGTCCATGTCATGGTTGGCAGGCCGTAGAACTCACGCAGGAAACTTGGACCATCTGCTGGCAGATCTTTCACGAAGAATGAGACGAAGTGTGGGTCTGTGCCTGCCATGTGCACCATCCAGGAGATTTTCTCGATCTCGTGTTCTGTGAGGTGCAGATGATCGTTCTCGCTCAGCGTGGTCATGGAGATGCAGCCACGTGGAATTTGCGGTGCGACATCCTTCATGGTCCGAAGCATCTTCGGGTCAAAGGATTTTATTGCTGCCGGACCTTTATAATCGCTGAGGATTTTGGCGATGGTTTTAATGAACTCATCCTGACCTTCTGAAAGGTTTAGGGTTTTGATTTCAATAACCAGCGGCACCTTGCCATCGACCAGGTCGAGCAGTTCTTGCAGGGTCCACATTGGATCAGTGGAGCCGTGCATGGAGAGCTTGCGCAGGTCAGCCAAATCGAAGTCGATGACCTTGCCTTCGCCGTGTGTCAGGCGCTCAAGGTTCGGGTCGTGAAATACGATGACCTGACCGTCTTTGGTTTCCTGAAGGTCGACTTCAATGGCGAAGTTGCTCTCAATAGCGGCTTTGACAGCAGACGGGGTGTTTTCAAGAATGCCTGCTTCTTTATTATGGAAGCCGCGGTGAGCGATCGGGCGGGCGGTGAGCCAGGAGAGATCTTGCATGGAATATTCGAACTTGCTTCTTCAATAAATGGGAGGTGTTTTGTGTGATCAGAACACAATTAATCAGCAACTTCGAAAATTGCTTCGATCTCAACTGCTGCGTTGAACGGGAGTGAGCCAGCGCTTACAGCAGAGCGTGCGTGACGGCCTGCATCACCCATAGCGGCAACCATGAAGTCAGATGCGCCGTTGATGACTTTTGGCTGGTCGCCGAAGTCGCCATTGGAGTTGACGAAGCCAACGATCTTGACGAGGCGTACGATTTTGGAGAGGTCACCGGTGGCAGCTTTTGCCTGTGCCAGCAGATTGATTGCGCAAAGACGTGCTGCTTCCACACCATCTTCGATGCTCAAGTCAGCGCCAACCTTGCCGGTTTTTGCGATCTTGCCGTCCTGCATTGGCAGCTGGCCGGAGATGAAAAGCTGGTTTCCGGTTTTTACGAAAGGCACGTAATTGGCAGCAGGAGCAGCAGCTTCCGGCAGTGTGACACCAAGCTTTGCGAGGTTTTGCTGGATTGTATCAGACATTCGTTTTCCCTCCGGTCGGAATGTTGTTTTGCAATAAGTGATGCAAATCCACGAAAACTCAAGAGTTTATCTCTTCACGAAGCCGTGGTCTGCAAGGTGAGGCGCAGACTCACATTAGAATCACTATGGTTGCAAGAGTGCAGGGGGCGTTGTCTACGTGGGAAACGTGTATCTAATTTGAAAGATTTACCCTAGCACTGATTTCCTTGGTGGAATGTTTGCGTTGGCGGTGGCGTTTATGCACTCTTTGAGGCTGGAAGAGAGGCATGCCCACGTGTCTTTTGTTCCGACATGATCGGAGGTTTTATGCTGAAACTACGCTTGAGACATGGTCTTCGCGGGATTGCAGGTTCTTCCCTCTCTATGAGTTTTCTGCTGTTTCCCTCGTTAGGCAGTGCTGCCGATCTTCAGCCTCACAAAGCCGTTTATGACATGCGATTGTCGAGCGCCCAAAATGGCGCGGACATTTCTGATGTGAACGGGCGCATGGTCTATGAGCTTTCCGGTTCTGCCTGTGATGGATTTACTGTGGACCTGCGGTTTGTGGTGATGAGTGTTGATGACGAGGGGCAGGAGACTATCACTGATCTGCGCAGCACTTACTTTGAAGCTCCGGACAATTCTCAGCTTTCGTTTGCCTACAAAACCTTCATCGATGATTTTTTAGCCGAGCAGGCACAAGGTACAGCGGAGCATCAAAGCTCTAAGGTGGACGTGGATTTGAGCGGACCAGATGAGAAGACGCTGAGCTTTGATGGTTCCATCATGTTTCCGCTGCAGCATCTGCACAGCGTGATTGATGGAGCCGCTGGTGGGCAGCACTTTATGGTTTCCAAGCTGTATGATGGCAGTGTTACTGGTGAGCAGTTGTTTGAGGCCACCACTGTTGTTGGCCGCAAGCTGGCTGATCCTTTGGCGCAGCGTTCTGATCAGCTTTCCCTGCCGAATGCTCTGGGACATGCAGATGCCTGGCCGGTTTCTATCGCTTATTTCAACTTAAGCGATGGTGCGCGCGGTGAGCGGACACCGGACTACCAGTTACGGACAGTGCTTCATGAAAACGGTGTCACAAGAAGCATGAACCTGAATTACGGTGTATTTGAGCTGGAAGGTGCTTTGGTTGAGTTGGATCTGAAGCCTATTGTGCATGTCAGTACATGTGGAAGCTCAGTGGCGCTGGAAGAAGAAGTGAGCGCACCGTTTGCTGGGGCGATCAAGAAAGAGCAGCTGCGGTAGCTCAGCGTTTGCTCGGTGATTTTATGGAGCGGCCAAGAGAGACGACTGAGCTGTCTTTGAATTTCCCGCGCAAGGCATCCATTGCCCGTTCTGCTTTGGCGCGTTTTTCTGCTTGTTCGTCCAGTAAGTCTTCCGGATCGGCCTGATCTGCCGGGCCTAAATCTCCAATCCCTACACCAATGAGGCGAAATCGCATTTTGCCGTCGGCCACATTGTGCAGCAGATCGTCTGCTGTGCGGAAAATCTTGTCGGCCAGTTGGGTGGGATCATGCAGCATGCGCGAACGGGTGATGGTTTTGAAGTCGGCTGTCTTGAGTTTCAGCGTGACGGACCTGCCAGACTTTTCTGCCTTCTTGGTACGGTAGGAGACTTTTTCAGTCAGCGCCCAAAGGCTTTTTGAAAGCTGAGTGACGTCAGAGACATCCGTGTTGAATGTGGTTTCGCCGCTGATGCTTTTTGCGCCTCTGTTTGAGGAGACGTGCCGGTCATCTTCCCCCTGACACAACTTTGCAAGGCGCAAGCCCATGGCGCCGTACTTGCGTGCGAGGTCTGTCGGGTCCTTGAGCTGCAGCTGGCCGATGGTTTTGATGCCGTCCCGTTCCAGCTTGGCCTGAAACACCTTGCCAACGCCCCAGATGACGCTGGTTGGCTGTTTGGCGAGGAACTCTTTCTTCTCTGCATCGCCAATGACCGAAAAACCGCGGGGTTTGTCCAGGTCTGAGGCGATTTTGGCGAGAAATTTGTTGGGCGCGAGGCCGACGGAGACTGAGAGCCCGAGTTCTGTTTGGATCTTGTTCACGAACTGGACGAGCAGTTCTGCTGGTGTCGCGCCATGAAGTTTCTGCGTGCCGGAAAGGTCGAGGAAGGCTTCGTCAATGGATAGGGGTTCGACAAGCGGGGTAAGTTTTTCCATCTCTTCGCGAATTTGGCGGCCAACCTGAGAGTACAGTTCCATGCGCGGTTTGATCACGACGGCGTCCGGGCAGGCATCGAGTGCCTTGAACATGGGCATGGCAGAGCGCACGCCGTAAATGCGGGCGATGTAACACGCTGCGGAGACAACGCCCCGCTGGCCTCCACCAACAATGACGGGGCGGTCTGCCAGCTCTGGGTTCTCGCGCTTTTCGACGGAGGCATAAAAGGCGTCGCAGTCGATGTGAGCGATCTCGAGTGTATCCAGTTCTGCATGGGCAAGGATGCGTGGGCTGCCGCATTTGGGGCAGCGCGTCAGGTCTGCCCGAAACCTGCGTGTACAGTCCCTGCAGAGTGCTTTGAGGGGAGTGGTGGCCTCAGGTGCCATGGAAGCCAGACCTTAGATTGCTTTTGGAGTTCAGGTGCAGGGTCTGTAGCATGACCTAGTCCTCAATCTCCCAGGAAATTCGTGCGCCGCCCACATAAAACACGGAATTGCGCATCTGGTCTTTGTCCCATTCCTCAATCGTCCAGTCTTTTGAGTTGACGGAATCAAAGTTCAGGAAAAACTTGTCTTGCAAAAACATGCCGACAATAGGGTGTTTGATCGTGGTGTAAGCGCCACCGCCCGGTTCGTGGAGTTTGAACTCAAGACTCTCTTCGACCCTGATCTTCAGCGTACTGATGGCCCCTTGTGGCGATGTTGCGGGGCGCTGGCAGTCATGTGCGGCAAACTCCAGAAGTATGGAGCCGGGGCCGCCGGATACACCGGAGGTGAACAGGGCGCTTTGCAATATCGCCCCGTTTAAATGTCCAAAACGCTCCAGAAAATACTGAAGGGTCGTGCTTGAAAGTTGTTCCACGCTTGGATTCTCTGGTTTTGTGAAAGGTTCACTTACAGCTGTGAGCTTACCTTACCGCAGCGACCAGCAGATTTTCAATAAAATCGCCTGTTTCTTTCCAGCAATTGCTCTTCAGAGCAACGTTTGGCAGATCTCCAGCGGTTGCGAAGAAGCGTGAGTCAGCAATGAAATGTACGAGCTGTACGTGAGGGGTACTTTTGCCGACGGAGATAATGTTGGTTGGGCTGTCGTCAATGAAAATAACCGGGTGATGGCCCCGTTTAGCGCATAAAGCCGCAACGGCTCCGCCTTTCGGGCCTTCGTTGGTGACGAGCGGGTAGTCCATGCCAAGACGCGCGAGCAGGTTTTCACGGGCGGATTTGTTGTGGCTCCCGGGCAAGTTGGTCAGGATGACGATGTCGCAGAGCTTTGACAGGCGCTCAAGCTGTTCAGCTGCATGTGGAACAGCTTCCTGCTTGCCGACTTCGCTTTCGAAGAAATCATGAATGACTGCCATGCAGGCATCGTCTGTCAGGTTCTCGCCAGTCTGCGTGTAGACCATGTTTGCCTTGAGGCGGTAGGCGGTTTCCTTGAAGGCGACGCCTTGACCTTTCATGAAACGCTCAAGGTGCGGGATGAATTGCAGCAAAACTTCGTCCACGTCGCAGATGAGGAGCGGATGGGCGCGTTTTTCGATCTCTTTGATTTGCTGCAATGCGCTGGCGTTTGCGGTCTCAATGTTGGGCAAGGAAATCTACGCCTCCAGCAAGTTTAAGATGAGCTGCGGCAATCATGGTCGGGCGAACGCCGACACTTTCTGTGTAGGCGAGCAGTAGTTGCTCGTCCTGCATCAGGAATTCAAGGACGCCTGCCAGGAAGCCCGGCTCGGCTGCCGCATCGCGAATCTCTTGAGGCCCAATCCCGGCTAAAGACAGGAAGCGACCGAGCTGTTCGGGCTCGCTGCCAAGAAATGTAAGGGCACCAATTGCAATTTCCTGTGCAGTATCTTCGGTCAAACTGCCGGTTTTGCCTAAATTCATTGGTGTTTGCCTTTCTGAAACGAATCCGAATTAACTATGTAGCAGGAAATTTAGTGTGGGACTTGTCCCAATGCCAGTCGCAACGCGGCTGCATCACACCTTTATTTATGGCTAAACCATTTTTGGGGCGGCATTCTGTGCAGGACTGAACTGATGCAAAAGACCGTGCTGATTGTTGAAGACAACGAACTCAACATGAAGCTGTTTAACGATCTGCTTGAAGCTCATGGATACGCGACCTTGCAGTCTCGCAATGGCATGGAAGCGCTTGAGCTTGCTCGTGCACATAAGCCGGATCTGATCCTGATGGATATCCAGCTGCCTGAAGTTTCAGGGCTTGAAGTGACCAAATGGATCAAAGAGGATGATGACTTAAAGATCATTCCTGTGATTGCGGTGACTGCTTTTGCCATGAAGGGGGATGAGGAGCGCATTCGCCAGGGCGGATGTGAGGCCTACATTTCCAAGCCAATCTCTGTTGGCAACTTCCTGGAGACAGTCTCAGGGTTCCTGAAGGACACCTAATACAACCGTGATTAGTTGTGATTGTGGTTAATTGGTAAATTGTGCTCAGCTAGAAGTTGTGGGTTTACCGATCCTCAGAAAGCAAAGCTTTAGTAACCTGTTTGATCTTACCAGTTTTCATTGAGTGAAAGACTCTCATCAAAAGTCGTAGGTCTTTGAAACTAGATGAAATCACCGAGTGAGTCTTGCGGGGACTATTGGGTTTCTGTGCGTATGCCTCTTGATAATCGGCGGTTTCTTTCCTTTTGTTGTGTATAGGTGAAGAATCCCCTCCATTTTCAGGAGCGCAATTACCTTAAAGCTTTACTAAAGTCGTAAATGTTGCGATGGTGATATACGAAATCATCAGCTTCATGAATTTATTGACTGCAAAATTGCAGTATTGGCCTTTGGTTGATTGAATAAGTCCCGGCAATACTGCTTCATAGTTTCCCTACGGAGCGCTCAGGTCCGCCGCATCTCCTGGGTCCGTGGGGTTGGCCGGCGAGTAAGCGGGTTCTGAGTGGCCTCCTCGTGTCATCCGGTTCTCGCCGGCCACCACTTCTTTCCAATAGTAGAGGATTGACGCTCACAGGCATGGGCCTGTGCATCTGGTGCTGTTTGCGCTGGATTCTGCGCGTCTATGCCAGAGTTGGTGCGTGGAGGGCTTGCAGGAGGCGTGAGGCTGGTGTGATCGGTCATTCAGTCAGGGCGATTTTCTTATGTGTCAAAGTGATCGTGGTGGCCAATTCTCATTGAATTTGAAGCGGAATTGACCGTATTGACCGGACTATACTCAGTCCAATTCCTCTTGTGTGAGGAAATGTTGTCCACCCCTGACAATTGAGTGGTTCGAGCGTGCAAGCGTGTTGGTTGAGGAGTGCTCAGTTAGCGATTCTTGCTTGCGCTTGAGTGCTGGAGGGGCTGTCGTGAGAACGCGCTCTTGAGAGCGCATACAAAAAAGGCGCTTGCAGACTGCAAACGCCTTTTTTGAAAATTCAGATGAATCCAAGACTTACTTGATCTTGGTTTCCTTGAACTCAACGTGCTTCTTTACGACTGGGTCGTATTTACGCTTCACCATTTTTTCGGTCATGGTGCGGGAGTTCTTTTTGGTCACGTAGAAGTAGCCGGTGTCCGCTGTGGACTGCAGCTTGATCTTAATGGTGGTCGCCTTGGCCATCGCTAAGGATCCTGTCTGTTTTCGGCCTTTTTAAGAAGTGGCCGGTTGTTTTGTTTGTCCCGGTGGCACCCTCACACCTTCGCTTCGGGTAGGGTGCGCTTCCGGGGAAACTTTGGGAATTCAGCGCGCACATTACTAATCACAGGGCTAAAGTCAAGATGCATTAGGGCGCTGAGCCGAGTCTTGTCCCCCTTATCAGGCATATAATTACATATGCGCCCAAGAATCCTGCAAATACCAGTGGTAGTCCGTCTGCACCCCACGCGGAAAGAGCAAGTCCGGTGCTGGCAGGGCCTACCAACTGGCCAATAGAATACATGAGAACGAAGGCTGCGTTGGCGGAGGCCAGGTTAGCCCCATCAAAGCGTGCACCAAGGTGTGTGAGGCCAACTGTGTAGAGCCCGGCCACGACGCCGCCCCAGACAAAGAGAAGAGCGCAAATGCCATAAAAACTGCCGGAGAGCGGGATCATAAGCAGTGCGCCGATCACACCAAAAGCTCCGCAATAGACCAGCAGATGACGGCGGTTCATGCGATCAGAGAGCATTCCCAGCGGGATCTGGAGTACCATATTGCCGGCAGCCATTGCAGAGACAAGCAGGGTCGCAGTTTGCGCTGTCAGGCCAATCTTGAGGCCGAACAAAGGAAGCAGTGATATGCCTGATTGTTCCACAGCTCCGAAGACAAATCCGGCGAATGTGGCAGCTGGAGCTATCCACAAAAATGCATAGAGCTTTGAGGTTGCTTCACTTTCGATTCTCGGCGCAGCGTTGAAGCCGATCAACACAGGTAAGGCTGCAATAATGATGCCTGCGCTTGCCAGCAAGAATGGGAGTGCGCCTGTTGTGCCCGCAAATGCAAGTACCAGAGGCCCTGAGGCAAAGCCAAGGGCCAGCACAGTGGCGTAAACGCCCATGAGGAAGCCTCTGTGCTTTGAAGGTGCCAGTGCGTTGATCCAGAACTCGGAGAGGATGAAGGCAGAGGTTGTTGCGCCGTGGAACAGCAGACGGAGTGGAAACCATGCCCAGAAGTTTTCAAACACAAAAAAGAAGGGCAGGGAGAAGCCTGCGACCAACAGGCTGATCAGGAGCGCCTGAGGTGTGCCCAGTTTGCGTGCAAGGTAGGGGCCGACCGGTGTCGCAACAATGGAGGCAACGCCGGAGAATGCGGTGTTGATGCCGATCCATGTGTCGCTGACACCGCGATACTCAAGCGTGAGCGCAAGCAGAGGCAGGCTTGCGGACAGAGAAAGGCCAACAGCTGTGATCGCTGCGATGGCTGCAATGATGCCGCGAATCTGTTTCTGTGAGAGGGAATTGGCTAAAGTGCCCGATGTCTGAAGCATTTACACAACTGCGTTTCAAGCTCGTTACGAGCAGGTGCTTTCGTCCATATTACGCTTATATACATTCACGCGTCATGTTCTAAAGCCGTGTTTCATGCGTGTTCTTGTCCGAAAAACAGATCTGCTTTCGGGGATACGCTCTAAATGCTTCTATCAGGAAAAGTGCAAGGCGCAACACATAGTATCGTGGCGATATATGTTTGTTGCGCCTTGGATAATCAGAATTAAATTTCTTCGCGCGCGAAGCCGTCATTCTTCCAGTAGTAGTATGGCACAGGGCCATCTGGAGAAAGATCCGGGTCTTTGGCAAGGCGATTTTCAAGATCTGTCAGGACAGCCAGAGTGATGCGTGGCAGGTCCAGCTCTTTGCACTGCTCAATTGGCAGCCACTGGAGCTCTTCCAGCTCTTCTGTTGGTCCAATGCCGGTTTCCAGCTTGTGCGCAATCTGGTCCGCCCATACAGCGAAGAAACGCGCATCAAAGCGACGGGTCCTGCCTGGCGGGGTGATTGCACGGGCAACGTAGCGAAGTGGCTCAAGATCCGGCAGGATGCCCAGTTCGTCAAAAGCTTCAAAGCCTGGACCTGCTGGTTCGCTTGGGCCTTCGGTTTTGCGGCCAACAAACAGGCCTGCTTCCTCGTAGGTTTCGCGAATGGCAGCAATTGCCAATGCACGCAGGCGGCTTTCTGTCTTGATCTGCTTTTTGTCGTAGTTGAGCTTGGCGAGAACATCCGGATGATAGTCGCGTACATATCTGACGCGGCTGTCTTCAGAATCGACACGGCCACCCGGGAACACGAATTTGCCAGGCATGAATTTGTGCGCCATGTGGCGCTTGCCCATCAGCAGATGCAGGGAGCCATCGTCCTTACGATCCAGAATAAGCAGTGTGGAGGCGTCTTTTGGCCTCAAAGGCTGAGCGGCCGGGTTGTTGTTTTCTTCCGCTCGCTCAACTTTGACTTCTTTCGTCAGGTCTTCCGTGGACATTCCTTACCTCTGATTGGCGCGTGTTGGGCCAAAACTAGGTGCTTTGCCGGCAGTTGCAAAGCCATCCATACGTAGTGCCCATTGCAAACCAACCAAGGCGCCCTTGATTGGGCGCAGGAGAGACAGAGACATGATGATGGTTAAAGGCAGCCAGACGGCCATGTGGAGCCACATAGGCGGCACGTAGGCCATCTCTACCCACATGGCCAGCGCAACGACGACGTGACCAACGATAAAGATTGTGAAATAGGGCGGAGCATCATCTGCGCGGTGGTGGTGAAGTTCTTCACCACAGTTGTCGCAGGACTGTTTCACGCTCAAGTAACCGTCGAAGACAGAGCCAATGCCACAGGAAGGGCATTTGCAGCGCATGCCACGCAGCACCGCTTCTCCGGTATTCCGATCTTGATGGGTATTCATTTATACCTGCCTTTTCCGTCCCGTAAATGCAGGGGAGCACACGTTCTTTTTATGTGCGCTTCCGCTTATTTCCGTTTTTTGACCGGCGTAAACCTTTTGGCTTGCTGTTGTTTCTTGCTTGCCAACCCTTGTGCTTAGCAACCCGTCCCGCTGCTTCGCCCTTGGATTTGCCTTTTGTGAGCATTTCAAACCGTAAAGAGCCCGCAAATGGGGCGGCTTCCACCAGTTTGACCTGCACTGCGTCACCAAGTTGGTAGGTTTCACCAGTTGCTCTGCCCAGAAGGGCATGAGCCGATTCTACATATTCGTAGTAATCCATACCAATGGTAGATGCAGGAATGAAGCCGTCTGCGCCATTTTGTAGCAGTTTGACGAACAGGCCAGATTTGGTCACTCCGGCAATTCGTCCCGAAAATTCAGCCCCAATTCTTTCGCAGAGGTACAGGGCAATCAGTCGGTCAATGGTTTCGCGTTCAGCCAGCATCGCCCGTCGTTCTGCCGCAGAAATCTCTGCTGCGATGGCAGGTAGCTTCTCTTCGATGCCGTATGGCAAGCCATCATCCCCGAGGCCGAGTGCACGAATGAGTGCGCGGTGCACTATCAAATCTGCATAGCGGCGAATAGGGGATGTGAAGTGTGCATAACGTCGGAGGTTCAAGCCGAAGTGTCCGATGTTCTCGGCGTTGTACTCCGCTTGTGCCTGCGAACGCAGCACGACCTCTGACACCATGGTTGCGCTTGCGGTGTCTTTGAACTTGTCGAGAATGTTGTTGAACACAGAAGGACGCAGGCCGCCAATGTGAGGCAGTTTGACGTCCAGCGTGGAGAGGAAATCTCTCAGATTCTCCAGCTTTTCCGGTGTCGACGCATCGTGCACACGATAGAGCAGGGCAGAGTTGCGTTTCTCAAGCTCTTCTGCGGCTGCGACGTTCGCCTGGATCATGCACTCTTCGATGAGTTTGTGCGCATCCAGACGGTCAGGGACGACGATCTGATCAACGGTGCCGTCTTCTTTGAGCAGAATACGACGCTCCGGGATGTCGAGTTCCAACGGCTGGCGTTTGTCTCGGCCACGCTTCAGGATCTCATAGGCAGCCCACAATGGCTCAAGAACCGGTTCCAGCAGTGGGCCGGTTTTGTCGTCTGTCACGCCTTCAATGGCTTTTTGGGCCTGTTGATAGGAGAGCTTAGCCGCGCTGCGCATGATGACGCGATGGAACGAGTGGGATGTTTTCTTGCCGTTCTTGTCAAAGACCATCCGAGTTGCGATGGATGGGCGGTCTTCGTTCTCGCGCAAGGAGCATAGATTGTTAGAGATGCGCTCAGGCAGCATTGGGATCACGCGGTCAGGGAAATAGACCGAGTTGCCGCGCAGCAGTGCTTCCTTATCCATCGGGGAGCCCGGTGTGACATAGGCTGCGACGTCTGCAATTGCGACGTAAACGATGCAGCCGCCTTCGTTCTCCGGGCTGTTGTCCAGCTGAGCATAGACCGCGTCATCGTGGTCTTTTGCTGTCGCAGGGTCGATGGTGAGGAGCGGGATGTCACGCCAATCTTCACGGCCCTTGTGGCCAACAGGCTTGATGTTTTCCGATTCAGCAATGACAGCTCCTGGGAACTCATTACGAATACCCTGTGTGTGCAATGCGATTTCGGAGACAGCCATTTCTGAGGTTGTGGATCCAAAGCGTTTGACGATGCGGCCACGCGGTGTGCCGTATCGTCCGACTTTGTGGACTTCGATCTTTACGAGGTCACCGTCTTCAGATTCCATCAGCTCGCGCGGATCCAGATCGACAGCGCGCTGCTTGCGGTCAACTGGTTCCAGAGTTGCCGCTTTGGTTGCCTTGTTGATGCGCAGGATGCCAAGGACGTCGGTGTCCTGGTTCTCCAGACGCTTCATCACGCGCACGACGTGTTTGGCTTCGGGCGATCCATCCTGATCGTCTAGCAGTTTCACAAGGGCGCGGTCGCCGATGCCTGGGACGGGGTTGAATTTGTTTTTGTTCTTTTGCGACAAAACGAGGACGTTCGGTGGCTCTCCATGCTCTTCATCCCAGTTCATCGGGATGCCGAGGAGCTCACCGTCAGCAGTTCTGCTTGTGATTTTTACAACAAAGACAGGAGGAAGATCGCCTGGACGCAACATGCGTTTCCGGCGTTTTTCGAGATGACCGGCCTCGGTCAAATCTCTCAGCATTCGTTTGAGGGGGATGCGCGCGGCGCCGACGATACCAAAATGGCGGGCGATTTCGCGTTTACCAGCTTTGCCGGGATTGTCGGCAATAAACTTCAGAATGTCTTCGCGGGATGGCATTTCTGCCGGTCCCTTGTGTCTTTTTTCAGTGGCCTTTTTTCGGCTCAATGTATCTCATCCAGTGCGGCTTTTATGCCGCGAAAAGGGGCTCCCGATAAACGGAAGCCCTTATGTTTCGTTGTCCGGAGAGTAACGGGGATCTTAATCCTTCTTCGCGTTGATCAGCTCGATTGCCTGTTCGCGGGTTACCGTCTCCGGGTCTGTTCCTTTTGGCAGGGAGGTGAACTCCTTGCCCCATTTGATCCGAACGCCGAGGCGGCCACTGTCGCGCAGCTCCATCGCTCCACCATCCGGATGATCGCCAAGTTCTTTCAGTGCCCCTTTGGGGGCTGCTTTCTTGGCCGTTGTTTTCTTTGCAGCTGCCTTTTTGGCAGGCGCTTTCTTCTTACCTTTTGTTGCTGCCTTGGCGTTTACAAGCTCTGTTGCCTGTTCCAGCGTGACAGCTTCTGGTGCAACGTCCTTTGGAAGGGTTGCGTTGATCTTTTCCCACTTCACGTAGGGGCCATAACGACCGCTGTATACGTTGATGGCGCCGCCATCGGGGTGGTCACCAAGTTCTTTGAGTGGTTTTGCGGCAGCTCCGCGGCCTCCGCCCTTGGCACGCTTTTCTGCCAAAAGGGTTACGGCGCGGTTGATGCCGACGGAGAAGACTTCGTCCGGGCTGTCCAGATTGGCATAGGTGCCATCATGTAGCACGAACGGTCCAAAACGGCCCAGGCCTGCGGAAATGGTCTTGCCATCTTCTGGATGGGTGCCAACTTCGCGTGGCAAGGAAAGCAACTGAAGGGCTTTCTCCAGATCCAGATCGGCAGTGCTCCAGCCACGTGGCAGGGATGAGCGCTTTGGTTTAGCTTCTTCACCCAACTGTACATATGGGCCGAAACGGCCTGTGCGCAAGGAGACTTCCAAACCGGTTTCCGGATCAATGCCCAAAACCTGAGGTCCGTCTGCTGCTGCACCCGCATCAGATGTGCCACCAGAGGTGAGCTGACGTGTATAATCACAATGTGGCGGATTTTCGTTTGGTTCTTTGCCGTCTTTCTTGTTTTTGTTGTAGTTGGAACAACCAACAAACGCGCCGAATTTGGAGACTTTCAGTGACAAGCGACCGGTTTCACATTTCGGGCACTTGCGTGGATCAGAGCCATCTTCCTTGTCTGGGAAAACGTGTGCTTTGAGGGTTTCGTTCAGGGCATCCAACACTTCCGTGTTGGAGCGCTTAATCACCTCATCACAAATTTCGTGGAACGGGTTCCAGAAGTCACGCAAGACGGCCTTCCATTCCAGATCTCCAGCTGAGATCTTGTCGAGCTGGTCTTCAAGGCTTGCAGTGAAGTCATACTCCACGTAGCGATTGAAGAAGTCTTCAAGGAATGCAATTACTAGACGACCTTTGTCCTGTGGGATCAGGCGTTTCTTGTCCAGATCTACGTATTCGCGATCGCGCAGAGTTTGCAGCGTTGCGGCGTAGGTGGACGGGCGACCAATCCCCAGCTCTTCCATCTTCTTCACCAGTGTTGCTTCGGTGAAGCGTGGTGGAGGTTCTGTGAAGTGTTGGTTGGCTTCAATGCCTTTACGACCGAGGCTGTCGCCCTTCGTCATTGGCGGCAGGCGTTTGCTTTCCTCGTCTTCCTCATCATCTTTACCTTCCTGATAAAGAGTGAGGAAGCCATCGAAACGGACAACAGAGCCAGATGCGCGCAGGGCAGCTTTCTTGGCACCGTTTACAGCTTCGATGTCAACAGTTGTGCGCTCCAGGACAGCAGATTCCATCTGCGAGGCGATGGTACGCTTCCAGACCAGCTCGTAAAGGCGTGCGCCGTCCTCGTCGAGGAACTTTGCCATGTCCCGTGGGTGACGGGACAAGTCAGTCGGGCGGATCGCTTCGTGCGCTTCCTGAGCGTTTTTGGCTTTGGATGTATATACCCGTGGCTTTTCAGGAACGTACTCGTCCCCATAACGGGAGCCGATGACGGCGCGCGCGCTTTGAATTGCTTCCGGAGCGATCTGCACACCATCGGTACGCATATAGGTGATCAAACCAGTGGTTTCACCGCCGATGTTAGCGCCTTCATAAAGCTTTTGCGCAACCTGCATGGTGCGTGCTGCTGCAAAGCCGAGCTTACGGGAAGCTTCCTGCTGAAGGGTAGAGGTGGTGAAGGGCGCATATGGATTGCGCCGTTGTGGCTTGCTCTCAACATTGCTGACAGAGAAGCTCGCACCTTCAAGCATCTGCTTGATTGCTGTGGCTTCCTGCTCGTTCTTAATGTCGAGGCGCGTAATCTTCTGACCGTCAAAATTGGTGATGCGTGCCTGAACCGGCGCGTTTTCCGGTGTGTTCAGGTTTGCTAGAATGGACCAGTATTCCTGAGAGAGGAACGTCTCGATCTCGTTCTCGCGCTGACACACAAGGCGCAGGGCAACGGATTGCACGCGGCCTGCAGAGCGGGCACCTGGCAATTTGCGCCACAGAACCGGAGAGAGCGTAAAGCCCACGAGGTAGTCGAGTGCGCGACGAGCTAGATAGGCGTCGACAAGCGGCACATCCAGTTCGCGCGGATTTTTCATTGCTTCCAGAATGGAATTCTTGGTGATCGCGTTGAATACCACGCGCTCGACCTTCTTATCCTTCAGGACGCGTTTCTTTTTCAAAACTTCCAAGACGTGCCAAGAAATGGCCTCTCCTTCGCGGTCGGGGTCAGTTGCGAGAATAAGGCGGTCAGCCTCCTTCACCGCGTTGGCGATATCCGACAGGCGCTTTTGAGATTTGGAATCGACAGACCAAGACATGGCAAAGTCGTCGTCCGGCAGCACGGAGCCGTCCTTTGGAGGCAGATCGCGCACATGGCCGTAGGACGCCAGAACTATATAGTCCTTGCCCAGATATTTATTGATGGTCTTGGCTTTCGCCGGTGATTCCACAATGACTACGTTCATTGATTTCCTGGCTTTCGCGTAAATCTCGTCTTGGAATTGATAAATCAAAAACCGTTTTATGAGTCGAACCGACACAATCTCGGATGACTTCGCGGCTGTCAAATGGCCTTTTCAGATCAATTGGTCAAGAGCGGAAAAGCCACTCCCTTAATTTTCCTTGGGTCATATTTTGGTTGCGCTTGCTAATTTACGCAACCTAAGGTAATGGCTTTACTTGCTGTAACCCTCAGATTGCAAAGCGCTTTTTACCATCTGAGGCTTGTGTCATGGTTGCATAAGAAGGTTAAAAAGCTTGCGTAATTACCCGTTGCCGAAAAATGACAGAACAATCGAAACACGTGACGTAGCAGAGTATTGCGCCAAAATGTGTCGTGAATTGAGTGACATGGCGAGATCGCAGAGGCTCGACCTGCTGAGGTACTTATTGCTTCTGGCTCAAAAAGAAGCGGAAGCTCAATCCGGTGGATTACCAGACCCTGTTGAGGTTGAGGACTTGGATCTGGAAAACAACGAAATCGACTAAGACGCAAAATTGTCACGCTCTGTCAGAATGTATCAAAGAAAGCTTGTTGGGTTTGTGCCGCTCCAAGCGTCCGGCCAGTTCGATCTCCAGCAGGATGAGTTGAAGTGTCTGTAAGGTGACACCGGTAAATCGCAGGAGCTCATCCTGATCTATGGGTGTCTCACTCAGTGCATCGATGACGGCCTGTCTGTCCTGTTCTTTGGCATTGAGTGGGTTTGAGGTCTCGTCTGCATCTGCCTGCTCCAATGCTGGCCAGCTCATAGCAGGATCATCAATCCCCTGATGAAGTGGCAGGGACATAGAGATTTTGGGTTCCATGATCTCCAGAATATCGTCAGTCGATTGAATGAGCGCAGCGCCTTGCTGGATAAGTTTGTTGGCGCCGACTGACCGAGGATCCAATGGAGACCCAGGGACTGCCAATATCTCTCGGTTCTGTTCCAGTGCGTATCGGGCGGTGTGCAGAGATCCTGATTTTTCTGCGGCTTCAATTAAAATAACACCCAATGACATTCCCGAGATTAGGCGGTTGCGGCGGGGGAAATCCCGAGCTCTCGGGTTCCAGCCCATGGGCATTTCGCTGATGGCTGCTCCGTTGGCTGCGATCATCTTTGCAAAAAGTTCCGTATTCTCTTTGGGGTAGATGGTGTCTATGCCTCCGGCAAAAGCGGCGATGGTGCCAGATGTGAGAGCGGCCTGATGTGCTGCGCTGTCGATGCCCCGTGCCAGACCTGAGATGATGGTGAAGCCTTCTGCTGAAAGGTCTCCAGCCAGTTTTGTTGCAAACTTTGCTCCGGCGACTGAGCAATTGCGGGCGCCGATGATCGCAAGCGTCTTTTGCGCGCCGGTGAGCTCTTGTTGCAACGGCTCTCTGGCTCGAACTGCGAGCAGGGGTGGCGGTGCATCAATGTGTCTGAGAAGGGGAGGATAGGCGGGCTCGCCCATGGCGACGAGGCGTGCGCCCATTTTATAGAGGGAAGCCAGTTCGGCTTCGGCTTTGTCCATAGAAAAAAGGCGATAAGTTTTCTTACCGCCTCTTCGGGATAACTCTGGTAGGGCATCAAGTGCCGCTTGTGCTGAGCCAAAATGGTTGAAAAGCTCCCGGAATGTTCTTGGCCCGACATTCTCAGAGCGGATAAGGCGAAGCCACGCAAGCCGCTGGGTGTCACTTAGGTGTGGCGCCCGGCTTTTGGTGGCTGTCTTCATTTACATCATCCCTTGGAACCGATCTTGCTTTCCTTGCCTTTCAGCAGGCGGGCAATGTTCTCGTGATGTTTTGCCCATAGCAATATGCTGAGTAATCCCATCATTTGCGCAATTTGCCACTGATCGAAAGCCAGCAGAATAAAGGGAGTGACAAGACTTGCGACCAGTGCTGACAGGGATGAGAACTTGGTGATGTAGGCCGTTGCAATCCAGATGGCGATGAAGATGACGCCTACTGGCCAGAAGATGCCGAGCAGGATGCCGATGTAAGTAGCAACACCTTTGCCGCCTTTGAACTTGAGCCAGACCGGGAAAAGGTGGCCAAGGAACGCGCCGAGACCTGCGATCAATGCTGCTTCACCGCCCATGTAAAGAGACACAAGTACGACAGCAGCAGTGCCTTTGAGCGCGTCACACAGCAGAGTGAGGGCTGCGAGTTTCTTGCTGCCAGTGCGCAGGACGTTGGTGGTGCCAATGTTGCCGGATCCGATGTTTCGGATATCGCCGTGACCTGCCATTTTTGTAAAGAGCAGGCCAAACGGAATGGAGCCTAATAGGTAGCCAAAGGCCAATGCAGCCAGATAGTAGGGTAAATCAAGGGACCAGCTGATTGGATCAGGCACGGGTGTTCTCCAGTAGTTGAATATTAAAGCAGTATGCCTGTCCTCGCGGATGAGCATACTGCTTTAAAACTTTATCGTATCGCGTGCATTGTGCCAAAGCCTTGTGGGCCGGTTCAGAGCTACACGTTAAATTGCGTCGTGATCAAGGATGCCGCCTGCAACGATGGTTGTCAAAACCCGGCCTGTCAAAGTTTCGTCCTCAAAAGGGGTGTTCTTTGAGCGGGAGCGGATTTTGTCTTTTTCTACGATCCATGGTTTTTGCGGGTCGAACACGATCAGGTCTGCTGGAGCGCCTTTTGAGAGGCGGCCAGCAGGAAGACCAAGACGGTCCGCTGGATTGCAGGTCATTGTTGCAAGCAGTTTGGAAAGTGAGATGTCCTCATTCAGAACGAGGCGCATTCCAGCTCCAAGCATTGTTTCAAGCCCTAAAGCACCATATTCGGCTTCTGCAAAGGGGTGACGCTTAGTTTCCACATCTTGTGGGTTGTGATCGGACATAATGATGTCGATTGTGCCATCTGCCAGTGCTTTCACCATGGCCTGACGATCATCTTCCGTGCGCAGCGGTGGCGACATCTTATGGAAGGTCCGGTAGGGGCCGATGTCGTTTTCGTTGAGCGTGAGATGATTGATGGAGATGCCTGCGGTGACATTGAGGCCGTCGTTCTTCGCTTTCTGGATGGCTTCAGCGCTTTGCGGGCAGGAGATCAGGCGTGCGTGATATTTGCCTTTCGCCATGGCAACGAGGCGCATATCGCGTTCGATTGCGACGAACTCAGCCTCACGTGGGATGCCGCCCAGACCCAGCCATGAAGCGCGTAGACCTGCGTTCATGACGCCGGAGCCTGCCAGATCCTTATCCTGTGCCTGATGAACCACCAGCGCATCGAAGTCACGAGCGTAAGTCAGTAGACGGACCAGAACGGAGGAGTTGGTGATTGGAAGTCTGTCATTGGAAAAGGCGACGGCGCCTGCTTCCTTGAGCAAACCGATCTCGCTCATGTCCTTGCCGGCCAGCCCCTTTGTGAGAGCAGCCATTGGATGGACGTTGACGATCGCTGTGTCGCGGGCGCGACGGAGCATGAAGTCCACCAGTGCAGGATCATCAATCACCGGGTCCGTGTTGGGGCTGGTGAGGATGGTGGTTACACCGCCTACGGCTGCTGCACGGCTGGCGCTCTCCAGCGTTTCGCGGTGTTCTGCGCCGGGTTCGCCTACGCTGACGCCCATGTCGATGAGACCGGGCGCAACGACGGCACCGTGGCAATCAACGGTTTTCGCGCCATCGGGAGCGCCCTGATTGAGAGCTTCTGCGCCGGCGGCGAGGATGGTGCCGTCCTGCACAATCACTGCACCTGCTTCATCAACATTGTTTGCTGGGTCGATGATGCGGGCGTTTGTCAGGACCAGCGGGTTTACATTCTTGTACATGCGCGTGTCCTCTAGTTGTTGTCAGGAAGGTTTTGAGCAAGAGCTTCAAGCACTGCCATGCGTATGGCGACGCCCATCTCCACTTGCTCGCGGATAAGACTTTGTGGACCATCTGCAACTTCTGCCGAGATCTCGACACCACGGTTCATAGGGCCGGGGTGCATGACCAGAGCATCAGGTTTGGCGTAGGAGAGTTTTTCGGAGTCTAGACCGTGATAACGGAAATACTCACGAACAGATGGTACAAAGGCACCGCTCATACGTTCGCGTTGCAAACGCAGCATCATGACGATGTCGCAGCCTTTTAGTCCTTCGCGCATGTCTGTGAATACTTCGACGCCCATACTATGAATACCAGAGGGCAGTAGTGTAGAGGGAGCTATGACACGCACGCGGGCTCCCATATTGGAGAGAAGGATGATGTTGGATCGGGCGACGCGGGAGTGGCGGATGTCGCCGCAGATGGCTACTGTCAGGCCGCCGAGGGTTCCTTTGTGGCGGCGGATGGTCAAGGCATCCAGCAGAGCCTGAGTTGGGTGCTCGTGAGGGCCGTCGCCGGCGTTGACGACCGCGCAGCCGACTTTGCGGGCCAGCAGGTGGACTGCTCCAGCGGCGTGGTGGCGAACAACCAGCAAATCAGGGCGCATGGCGTTCAGGGTTGCTGCGGTGTCGATCAGGGTTTCACCCTTTTTCACCGAAGAGGTGGAGACCGACATGTTCATAACATCCGCGCCCAGTCGCTTGCCTGCAAGCTCAAAGGAAGATTGGGTGCGGGTGGAAGCCTCAAAGAAGAGGTTGATTTGCGTTCGCCCACGCAGAACAGCTTTCTGCTTTTCTACCTGTCTGGAGACTTCGACGGCTTCGTCGGCAAGGTCCAAAAGGTAATTAATGTGGGGAGGCTGCAATCCCTCGATACCGAGGAGATGGCGATGCGGGAACGCTGAGGATCGATGTGTGGTTTTCTTGCTCATCGAAGACCCTTCTATAGGCAGAAACACCGAGTTCGTAAAGAGCTCAACAGATGTATAGTTTTTATTGTGCAAATCGCAGTTGCAACGTGCGCGCTAACCTATCAAAATCGCTGGGGCAACTCGCGGGAGGAAAAATGGATAAAGTTTCACAAGCCACTATGACGACAGGGGTAATTAATCAGGCCCCGCCATATTGTGGGTATAACCTTGCCGAGAGTGATCCAATTCTCCTTGCTGATCTGGGTGGCACGGGCTCCAACGATTCTGCACGGGAGGAGCTTATCAAGTTTGGTGAGCAGTGTGGAGCCGCAGATGCACTGGATCTGGGGAGACTGGCAAATGTTAATGAGCCGGTGCTGAAAACACACGATCCGTATGGTCGCCGTCTGGATGTTGTCGAATTTCACCCGTCCTATCATGCGCTGATGCGCCGCTCGTTTGAAGCTGGCCTGCACAGTGCGTCTGTTGAGTCCATGGAGCCGGGTGGTGAGCGTGCGTTTTATAATCGTGCGCGCAAGTATTTCGTGATGAGTCAGGTGGAAGGTGGGCACCTTTGCCCGGTGACCATGACCAACGCGTCTGCCATGGCTCTTACTCAGGCCCCTGAACTTGCCAAGGTGTGGAATGAGCGCATCCTGAGCCGCAAGTATGATCAGCGTTTCCGCCCTGCCAGCCAGAAGATGGGTGCGAGCCTTGGCATGGGCATGACGGAGAAGCAGGGTGGGTCCGACTTGCGTCAGATCATCACTCGCGCCGAAAAGGTTTCTGACGACACTTATGTGATCAATGGACATAAGTGGTTCTTCTCTGCGCCGATGTGTGATGCGTTCCTTGTGCTGGCGAAGCTGGAAGAGGGGCCAACCTGTTTCCTTGTGCCGCGTATTTTGGAATCTGGCGAAGTGAATGGACTGGACTTCCAGCGCCTGAAAAATAAGCTGGGTAACAAGTCCAATGCCTCTTCCGAGGTTGAGTTTAACAACGCTGTTGGCTTTCTTGTCGGGGAAGTGGGTAAGGGCATCAAGACCATTTTGAAAATGGTGACACCTACCCGTGTGGACTGTTGTATTGGGTCTTCTGCCCTGATGCGGGCTGCGATTTCCAGAGCGGTTCATCACACCTCCAACCGCAGTGCATTTGGCGCTCGTCTTATTGAGAAGCCACTGATGCAACGGGTTCTTGCGGATATGTCTCTGGATATGGCTGCAAGTGAGGCACTGGCGCTGAAACTTTCGCATTGCATGGATCTGGAAGGTGAAGACAGCCAGGCCGCTGACTTCCTGCGGATCATCACACCTGCTGCAAAATACTGGATTTGTAAGAGTGCAGAGAACGTTGCAGCTGAGGCGATGGAGTGTCTGGGTGGTAACGGGTATGTGGAAGATCACGACATGGCTCGTATCTACCGTGAAGCCCCAGTCAACAGCATCTGGGAAGGCTCAGGCAACATCATGGCGCTGGACTTGCTGCGGGCTATGCACCGCACTCCAGACAGCTTCATGAATGTGCTTGGCATGCTGGAAGCTGATCTTGGCCCTGCCGGCAAGGTGTCTGTTGAAGTGTTGCAAGCTGCAGCACGGACGTGTCTGGAAGATGAGGGTGGTGCCCGGTTGCTGACTGAACAGCTGGCGATCACAGCTGCAGCTGCAGCGCTGAAGGAAGTTGCTCCTCCAGCGATTGCCAATGCGTTTATTGAGACCCGTATGGCAGGTCAGTGGCGTTCAAGCTATGGCATGCTGGATGCACGCTATGACGCCAAGGGGATCCTTGAGTGGCTTTACCCTATCAAGTAGGCCACGACCAATAACCACGTCGGAATAGTGATTGCGGCGGCGACTGTCTGAAGGGTCAGAATTTCGGCCATCAACTTGGCGTCGCCGCCCATTTTCCTCGCCAGAACAAAACTTGCCCCTGCTGCCGGAACAGAGAACACCAGTGTGACGATGGTTGCCGAGATTTCGTCAAGCCCAAGTGCGAGCGCGAAACTCAAGGCAATGCCCGGTGCAAGTACGTTGCGCAAAAGCAGAGCTGATGTAAGCGCTGGGCCCGGGCGACGCAGTGCTCCCAAATCCAAAGCTGCACCGACGCACAGAACTGCAATTGGTAGGGCTGCACTCCCCAAAAATGTCAGATAGTTTGCAATAACTTCTGGGATATAGCCACCGGAGGTGTTGATGAGGCCTCCTGCTACAACGCTGATGATGAAAGGGTTCTTGATCAGCTCTTTTGCAAGCGTCTTTGGCGAGGGGACAGACCCTCCTGCATAGATCGACAGAACAATCACGCAGAGCAGGTTTGCTGCCGGGATCATGATTGCCATGATGACCGCCACCAGCGCCACACCTTCCTCTCCAAAACTATTGGCTGCGATTGCCATGGCGACAAAACCATTCCAGCGCACAACACCTTGAAAAATGGAAGTGAAGCGCGGACCTTCGATTGCGAATTTCTGTTTTAGAAAGGGTTGCAGGACGAGGCAGAGAATGGCCAGAAGCGAGAAGGTTCCCAGTACGGATATGGTGATTTCCATGACTGGCATTGCCGAGAAATCTGAGGTGCCCACGTTGATCAGGATGATCGCAGGGAACAATACCCAATAGGCCAGATCTTCCATACCGCTCCAGCGCTCTCTTGGGATGAGATTGCGGTGACGGAGGAACCATCCTGTGGCTGTGAGGAGCAAGACAGAGATGATGGCTGACAGGGCAGAGAACATGCTTGTGCTTTTCAGGCTGTTGCATAGACAGGAAAGTGTCTTTGCAAGTGGATGGACAAATAGCGCATTGAGGCACGTATCCGTCTATTCACGTAGCCTGAAAAAAGCAGAGTGGTAAAGCGCAGGGCGGCTTAAATTTTCTCAAGTGTTGTTGCTTGAGAGCTGGACCTACTCGTCCTCAAAGAGAGAGGTGCCGCCATAGTTGATGCGGTCCAGGAAGCCCTGCAGGATGTAGGAGGCAGCCATCTTGTCGACCAGCTCGGCTCGGCGGGCGCGGGAGCGGTCTGCTTCGATAAGTGTGCGTGTGACGGCAGCGGTGGAGAGACGCTCGTCCCAGTAGGTGATCGGGATTTCCGTTTTCTGGGCAAGGTTGCGCACAAACGCGCGGGTCGCCTGACAGCGCGGGCCCTCGGTGCCATCCATGTTGAGCGGCAGGCCAATCACGAGGCCAAAGACGCTGTGTTCCTTACAAAGATCCAGCAGACGTTCGACATCCTGCGTAAACTTCTTGCGCTTGATGGTCTCCAGCGGAGATGCAATCTGCCGACCTGAATCAGTCAGTGCCAAACCAATGGTCTTGCTGCCAAGATCGATACCAATCAAGCGGTCATCATCATAAAGCGCGTCGCAGAAATCTTCGAGAGAAAGTGAGGGATCATTTGCCATGGCGGCGGGTTAGCACGGCTTGAGAGCAACGCCAAGCAGGTAATCTAAATTTTTCTCGGGGACATGCTGTTTCCTGCTGAACTGTGTGATGGCTGTTCTGGTAAAGGTAAGGGTGCAAGTCGATTGAGCAGGTGGATATAGGCGTGACGCAAGTGCAGTTTGAAGAGGGATGGCAGGGCATTCTGGCTCCTGAAATGGATAAACCCTACTTTCAGAAACTCCAGGCCTTTCTGGATGCTGAGGAAGCGGAAGGAAAGACCATTTATCCTCCCACAGCTGACTGCTACGCTGCCTTTAATGCAGCTGCTCTGAGTGATGTGCGTGTCGTCATTCTTGGGCAAGATCCCTACCACGGGGAAGGGCAGGCACATGGACTTTCCTTCTCAGTTCGCAAAGGCGTGAAACTGCCGCCGTCGCTTCGCAATATCTACAAGGAGTTGGAGAGCGACCTTGGTTTAGCACCAGCAGCTCATGGGTGTTTAACGCATTGGGCGGAGCAGGGTGTTTTGTTGCTCAATACGTCTTTGAGTGTGGAGGAAGCCAAGGCCGGGTCTCATGCCAAGAAGGGGTGGGCGCCGTTTACAGATGCTGCGATCAAGGGCTTGTCCGAAGCACGAGAGCATCTGGTGTTTATCCTGTGGGGCGCGCATGCACAGAAGAAGCTGGATCTGATTGATGAGAGTAAGCATCTGGTTTTGATGAGTGCCCATCCATCGCCGTTGTCGGCACGGCGCGGTTTTATCGGGTCGGCTCCATTTTCCAAAACCAATACCTATCTGAAAGAACATGGTATTGCAGAGATTGACTGGAAGATCTCTTAGGGCATTACCGGAGTTTTGCCAGTGTCCGGTTACATTTAAGGGTTGTGTAACCAAATTCCTACTAGTTTAGATAATATTTTAGATATCACGGATGTGCCGTGTTTCGGCGCTCCGCATTGGGGGATTGGTAGTATGGATTTACAGTTTCTGGGCCATTCTGCTTTTAAGGTTTACATTCCCGGGGCAACGCTTCTGATTGACCCGTTCTTGTCTGGCAATCCGAGCTTTCCGGCAGAGATGAGTGTGGAGCAGGTGAGTGAAGGTGTTGATCATGTTCTGCTGACCCACGGCCACGACGATCATGTGGGCGATACCATCGATATTTTGAAAGCGACTGGTGCAACGCTTACGGCGAACTGGGAAATCTGTATGTGGGCGCAGGACAAAGGTATTGAGAAGATCAATCCTATGAACCATGGCGGCTGCGTGAACATGGGGGCGTTTGGTGTGGCGCTGACCAATGCGGTGCACAGTTCAGCCTGTTCGTTTGATAGTGAAGGCAGCGTTGCGGACGTGTATCTGGGTAACCCAGCTGGCGTTGTGGTGATGGCTGAGGATGAGCCAACACTGTTACATATGGGTGATACGGATATCTTCTCTGATATGGAGCTGATCAATGAGATTTATCGGCCTCAGATTGGGATTGTGCCGATCGGGGATCGGTTCACCATGGGCGCTCGCACCGCATCAATGGCGTGTCAAAGGTTCTTTGAGTTCCAGACCATCATTCCGTGTCACTACGGTACCTTCCCGATTTTGGACCAAAGCGCTGATCAGTTTACCGAATGCATGGAGGATGATGCATTTCGGGTGGCAAAGCTGAAGCCAGGGGAGACGGTGACAGTCAATAATAGTGTTGCAACTTCATAGCCGGATCGATTTTTGTAACTGAAACAAGAAAAGGCCTCAGCATGAACTGAGGCCTTTTAAGTTTGAAAGGGACACATTCCGCGTTTTTTTGCTTTCACCGCGGGAGCTACGCTTAGTTGGGGCACGCGTAGCTTGAGTGGTCTTCAAGGGAGCTTGGGTGGGGTTCGCTTAAAGGTCTGCTTCTGGCGTGTGTATGATTGTTGGCCAGTTTTCATTTGCCCGGGCGATGGAAGCGTTCGGGTCTTTCAGGAAGTGACGCTGGGCTCCTGCATGGGCATTCAGGTAAAGTTTGCCGTCAACGATCTTCCATTGTTCTGGCTGGATCGGAATTTTTACTCCGAAGCTCACACCAGTTGCACACCAACCGCCATACTGAGGCGCGTACTTGGTTGGATCCTTTTTGAACTTGTCGAGATTTTCAGCGGAAGAGAACAGCCACGTCACATCCTGATACTGCGTGGAATACTCTTTTTTGCCTGGAACTGGCTTGCCTTGTGTGAAGTAAGCGACTGGATCAGTTCCTTTGATTGCGTAGCCTTCTTCAACGAAGTTGGTTACGTCATCGGCCATTGCCGTCATCGGAACAGTTACAAGTGCTGACAGTGCTAGTCCAACTGCAAGAACTGAAGATTTGATCGGCATGGGCAACTCCTTCGGACTGATCTTTGAAGCCAAGTCTGGCTTGTTTCGTTTACCAGTTGATTATGGGGAACCACTGGTTTTTATCTATGTTCTGAAAACACTATGCGTGAATACCTATCTGAAGGCCAATAACGCTTCATCACCGTTTTGAGAACTGGTTGTGAGGGGACGGTTTACTCGCTGCAAAGTGCATTTGAAGATGTGCAACTCGTTGTAGATGCAGCGTTAGTTTCGTTTATGTGTGCTTTGAGCTAATGGGGCCATAAACGAAAGAAAGCCGCAGAGATCTGCGGCTTTCTCTAGGGCTCAATGCATATGCCACCATGAGATTTGGGGAGATGTCGGAATAGGCGCTAGGCATCGCCTATTGCAGCATATGCACTGAAGGAAACTTAGAGTTTGTCTGCTGGTACGTCGCGGATCTCAACCCAGTTTGTGTCTGCGTTGGTGATCGTTTCGATTGTGCGGGACTGCATGCGCTTTACTGCACCATCGTGGGCATTGAGGTAGAGCTTGCCGTCGACGATGTCCCAAAGCTCAGGCTTGGTTTCCAGCTTGCTGCCGAAGGATGCACCAACTGCACACCAGCCACCGTACTGCGGAGCGAACTTTGCTGGTTCTGCAACGAACTTGTCACGGTTTTCAGCGCTGGAGAATTTCCAAGTTACGCCGTCGTACTGAGCGGTAAATTCAGCTTTACCCTGAACAGGCTTGTTTTGTGTGAAGTATGCAACAGGATCGGTACCACCAATCGCATAACCACCAGAGGTGTAGGTCGAGATTTCATCAGCGAAAGCGCCGAATGTGCTTGCGGACAGGGCAGCACCTGCAATGGCTGCTGCAACAGCGATAGATTTGATTTTCATTATATTACCCTCAATGAAACAATGAACTTCGCCAGACAAACAAAGCCAGGTCAGGAAGAATGCTTTGTTTGTTCGACAACCTCGGCCCGCGGAAATTGCCCGTTCTTGCGAGGCCCAATCTTCTTGCCCCAAGAGGGTGTACAAGTGCCAATCAAGTGTCTTCACCAAGAGGAGAGCGGCTTTGATTTTTTATGATCGGCTTGTAATGCTCTGAATTAACTCGGTAATTTCCCGTAGTGCCGGTTTTCTCCTACGAACGAGGCTGGTGAAAAACACAAAACCGAGAAGTTGGTCGATGCTTGTCTCCATGGTTGCAGTGGTATTCCAGTAAACGAAAACCTGTCTGAAGTGCGTGCGCTGTTCGCCTTCAATGAGGGAAAGTTCCTCCACTAACGAAGGCTCTGAGAGCAGGGCGAGCCAAGCAGTGCCTAACGGAGTGTCGTGCAGGGCGTTGAGGATGCCTGAGGTGGCGTCCTGCAAGTCATTATGAAAAGAAGACATGCCGGGGTAGATGGGGGGAACCTGGCGGAACCCGTAGCGCAGGGCTTCGAGAGCCAGACCTGCTTTGTTTGGCCAGCGGCGATACAGCGCTTGTTTGGACGTGCCTGCTGTCTGCGCTATTTGCTGGGTTGAGGTGCCGTGATAGCCATCCGTTGCCAGCGCTTTGAGCGTTGTGGTCAGGATCAGACGGGTGAGTTCGTTGTTTTGTGGGCGGCCTCTTGGTGTGGTCGGCTCAGGCATCAGGAAAACCTCTCCGCATACTCAGAGGGTGTGATGCCAAAGTTTCGCTGGAAGGCACGGCGTAGATTTTGGATATGCCCGAAACCGGACAAGTGAGCTGCCTGTTTGATGGAGCTGCGTTTGAGAAGGGCTGTTCTGGCAAGATCCAACCGAAGACGCTCTACGAACTGAGCTGGGGTTGCGCCAATATCTTCTTTCAGGCGGCGGTGCAGGGTGCGCGTGGAGACACCAGCTGATTTTGCCATGTTCTCGATGGTCCAGTCTGCTTCCGGCTCTGACAAAATGATCTCCGAGAGTTTGGCGATGTTGGATTGACCGGCGGCTTGCAGGGAAAGGGCGGAGGAGAACTGGGCTTGTCCCCCATTGCGGCGCAGGTAGACGACCAGCTCCTGCGCGGTCTTCAGTGAGATTGCTGCCCCCAAATCTTGCTCGATGAGGTGCAAGGTCAGATCGATGCCTGCTGTGACACCTGCGGACGTGTAGATATTGCCTGAATTGACGAAGAGCTGGTTGAGCTGCCAGTTCACATCGGGAAAATCTGTTTGAGCGGTGGAAGCGCGGCTCCAATGGGTGCTGGCTTGCTTGCCATCTAAAATGCCAGCGTCGGCCAGAATAAGTGCGCCGGAGCAGATGGAGATGATGCGCTCTCCGTTTGCCCTTGCTGCAGCTTTTTGAAGAAGCGAGCGAAGGGTACTGCTGCCCAGCTCTTTATCGACACGCCCTCCAGGGATTAGAAGATCAGCGGCTGGGTTCCAGTCGGATATCTTGCCATCAACGGCGATTTTGATCCCTGGCTGGGTTTCTACCGGCTGACCATCAACAGAGAGAATTCTGAGCTTATACTTGGGATGATAACTGTCTGCCGTCCAGAAAGCCTGCATCGGGCCTGCCAGATCCAGAAGGTTGATCCCGTGATACACGAATGCATCTATATGACGGTAATGCTCGAGTTGTGTGTTTGGCATGATTTGAAGCTTGAATGTCCTAACTGCCAGTTGTTGTAGGGGGTAATCTCAAGGAGGTCAAAGTTTCTTCGAGGAATTATAATGGAATTTTCAAAGGTAGCGGAGCCGGGGACTGCCTATAGGGCGCGCAATTTTCCGCTCATTTTGATTGCAACAGCAATCCTCTCTATGAAGATGCCTATTCTGATTGCGATCAGTGCTCTGGCAGGGTCTTATCTGGCGCCCCATCCCACCATGGCAACTGTGCCGCTTGCCTTGCAGATGTTTGGTAACTTTCTGTTTGCTACACCAATCTCGCTGTTTATGGGGCGGTATGGGCGTCGGAACGGGATCTTGCTGGGTGTAGTCCTGAGCATTATCGGTTCGTTGCTCTGCGTTTATGCGCTTTATTCCAATCAGTTTGTCGTGTTGCTTGTTGGACATGTTCTTTTAGGCATTGCTACGGCGGCCTACACCTTTATGCGGTTTGCTGCGTCTGATAGCGCCAGCGAAAAGTGGAAGTCCATGGCGATCTCGCTAAGCATGTCTATGGGGTTGCTCTCTGCGCTGCTTGGCCCAAGCCTTGTTGGTGTGGTGAAAGATTTCGGCGGAGTCATTCCGTTTGTGGGCAGTTATCTGGCGTTGGCAGGTGTTGCTGTTGTGGGCGCATTGCCTGTGCTTGGTTTGAGCCTGCCACCTGCTTTGAAGAAAGATCAGACTACCAAAGGGTTTGTTGCGTCCTTGAAGGTGCTGCGCCGACCTACGGTCTGGAGCGCAACGGCTTGTGCCGGGCTTTCCTTTGGCTTCATGACTATGCAGATGTCTCCGACACCGCTTGCGATGGACTATTGTGGGTTCTCTGTCGGTCAATCCAGCGATGTAATCCGCTGGCATTTGGTTGCCATGTTTGGTCCGAGCTTTGTTACTGGCTTTATCATCCGCCGGATTGGCACGACCTCGGTTATGGTGCTGGGTTTGTTGATGCTTGCTGGGGCTGGTGTGATTGGTGCGCTGAGTGTTGAGATTTGGGCCTTCTATGTGGCTTTGATCCTGCTGGGTGTTGGCTGGAACTTTGGTTTTATCGGCGCGACGTCTCGCTTGGTTGAGGTTGTTGCACCTGAAGATGCGCCGCTTGCCCAAGGAGCCAATGATTCAGTCGTGGCGTTGGTTTCGGCAATCTGTGCGCTTTCAACGGGCATTTTGTTTAGCACTGTTGGTTGGGCAGGGCTTTCACTCTCGGCACTTCCCCTATTGCTGGGTCTGGCGTTGTGGTTGGTGGTGTCGGGTGTTCGTAGCAGATCTCTGGAATATGCTTCTTAGTAATCGGTACTGAGTGGTTCCGTAATGTTGAGAATATGAGGGATGAACAGCAGGGCAGTGATTGTTCTGCTGTTTTTTTGTGTTTATAGCTCTTTGCCATGAATTCGAGGCGGGCAGTCTTTTGCCCCCGTAATTTCGGAGTGAAACATGTCGGTTGATCTAAACACCGTAAAACGTGTTGCCGGTCTGGCGCGCATCAAGGTTGATGACGCGCAGGCGGAGAAAATGACTGGTGAGCTGAACACGATCCTTGGTTTTGTTGAGCAGCTGGATGAGGTGAATGTTGACGGCGTTGAGCCAATGACCTCTGTGGTTGAAACCACCATGAAGAAGCGCGCTGACGGCCAGAGCGATGGCGGTTATGCGGACAAGATTGTTTCCAACGCGCCAGTGCATGAAGACAACTTCTTCACCGTGCCTAAAGTTGTTGAATAAGCGTCCGATTTCACAAGGATAATGACTGTGACTGATCTTACCAAACTGACGATCGCAGAGGCGCGCGACAAGCTTGCTGCCCGCGATTTTACTGCAACTGAACTGACTGAGAGCTACCTCGGTGCCATCGAGTCCGGTAATGAGGCGCTGAACGCTTATATTGCTGTGACGGGCGATATTGCACGTGAGCAGGCCAAAGCGTCTGACGCAAAAATCGCTGCTGGCGAAGCGCGCCCGCTGGAAGGTATTCCTCTCGGCATCAAAGACCTTTACGCGACGAAGGGTGTTCACACTCAGGCGTGTTCTCACATCCTCGATGGCTTTAAGCCAGAGTATGAATCCACTGTCACACAGAACCTGTTTGATGATGGTGCTGTGATGCTGGGTAAGTTGAACATGGATGAGTTCGCGATGGGCTCTTCCAACGAGACTTCCTTTTATGGTGACGTTGTGAACCCTTGGCGCCGCAATGGCACTGAGACTGCACTGGTTCCTGGTGGGTCTTCCGGTGGTTCCGCTTCTGCCGTTGCTGCTCATCTTTGTGCTGCGGCGACAGCGTCTGATACCGGTGGTTCCATCCGCCAGCCTGCAGCGCTGACCGGTACTGTTGGCATCAAACCAACATATGGCCGTTGTTCTCGTTGGGGTATGGTTGCGTTTGCGTCTTCATTGGATCAGGCTGGCCCGATTGGCCGTACAGTGCGTGACAACGCGATCCTGCTGAAGTCCATGGCTTCTGTTGATGCGAAAGACACCACTTCTGTTGATGCGCCTGTGCCGAACTATGAAGATTTCATCGGCAAGTCCATCAAGGGCATGAAGATCGGTATTCCTAAAGAGTACCACATGGACGGTATTCCAGAGGAGATTGAAGCACTCTGGCAGCAAGGTATTGCATGGCTGAAGGAAGCTGGCGCTGAGATTGTCGAGATTTCTCTGCCGCACACCAAATACGCTTTGCCTGCTTATTACATTGTGGCACCAGCGGAAGCATCTTCCAACCTGGCGCGTTATGATGGTGTTCGTTACGGTCTGCGTGTGCCGGGCAACGACATTGTAGAGATGTATGAGAACACTCGCGCAGCTGGCTTCGGTGACGAAGTGAAGCGCCGCGTGATGATCGGCACCTACGTTCTGTCTGCAGGTTATTACGATGCGTACTACCTGAAAGCGCAGAAGGTTCGTACCCTGATCAAGCAGGACTTTGACAATGCATGGGCTGACGGTGTGGATGCAATCCTGACACCGACCACTCCTGATGCTGCCTTTGCGCCGGGCGAGATCACTGATCCAGTGACCATGTACATGAATGACGTGTTTACTGTGACAGCCAACATGGCTGGCGTTCCGGGCATGTCCATCCCAGCTGGACTCAACAAAGACGGCCTGCCACTGGGCCTGCAGCTGATCGGCAAGCCATTCGATGAAGGCACTCTGTTCCAGGTTGGTGAAGTTATCGAACAGGCCGCTGGCCGCTTTGAGCCTTCCGCCAACTGGTGGAGCAAGTAAGCCTCAGCGCTTGCTGCTAAAAATGACGAAGGCCTCGGAGAGATCCGGGGCCTTTTTAATATTGTTAGAGCGATAGTTTTCGATGCTAATTTAGTGACGCGGTCTGATAAAGACACTCACTTTTAATCCGTCTTTTACACCTGATAGGTCGCTCTCTAACCCTGTTGGATTTGTAATCAATTCTTCAGGGTCATAAACAAAGCAAATGAGGTGATTGCAATCGTGGTGAGCTTTGTATCTAGCGATGTCAATCAGTAGCTCCTCTCCGATTTTTTTATCTTTCAATGTGTCTCTTGTCTTTTTAACTTCAATGACGATCTTTTCGTCCTTGAGAAGAAAATCCATTCTTGCGGAGCCACCTGCATAACTGGGAGTCCATTCTTCATTTCTAATGTCTTTGTAAAAAAGCTTTAGGAGCGCGTGTAACGCATCTTGCACATCATATTCGTCATTGATTTTGATTGTTGCGCGATTGTTGTGCCGACGCCTTAATTGACGAGCGAATTTGTGGAAGCCGTCGATCAGCATCTCAATTGGATCTTGTGAAGCTTGGATAGGTATTGCAGTTGAGCTTTGAGGTTCGATATCTTCCCAAAACTCCACAATTTCATCAACGAATGCCGCCAAGGTGTTAATGGCTTGGCTCAACCCATCATTCCTCGCCTCCGCCCAAATAGATGAGGGGGAGCTAGTTGTTATCACCATTGGAGAGTAACTAATGCTCTCGAACCGCCTTATATGACTATCGGAACTAGGAAACACGTTCTTAATGAGCACCTTGGTCGTATGTTGCCATGCTTCAAATTTATCATCTTGATATGACTTGGTTAGTTTACGAGCGGTGTCTATTTTTTCATTTAGTTTTGTGATTGCGGGCTGCTTGTTCATTCTGGTGCCTTGCAAGAGTTTGCTTGCATTGCAACCTATAGGTGTATTGAGTTAATTGCAATTTCCGGCCTCACAATCATCAGCCAAACAATCCCAAGTATTGCAATGAAAGCGGGGAAGCCGAAGGCGAACCAGATGCGGTAGAGGGTGTGGTAGCGGGGTGGTAATGGCGTGCATGTTTGGGCGGCTGATGCGGCGAGGTTTCTGAGTTGGATTTGTATCCAGACCACTGGGAGCCAGAATGCGCCAATAAGCATGTAAAGTGCGAGTGAGAGCACGATCCATCCTTCGGTCAGAGACCAACCGACTTCTCTTGCCAGCAGATATCCGGTGATTGGCTGAATGATCACCGCAGTGGCTGTGAAAAGGGTGTCTGCAATGACAACTGTTCCGGCAGTGTGAGCGATTGCAGCTGCATCTAAGGTTCTGGAAGCGATCACCATGAAAAAAGCTATGCCTGCGCCTGTTCCGATGAGGACGCAGGCGCCGATGATGTGCAGGAACTTGAGGGACTCGTAGGTCATCTTTCCTCCAGCAGCAGAAAGGGAAAGAGGGCAAGGATCATGGCGGGGATTGTTTTGACATATGGGCCAAGCGGATCTGCCCAGAGATCCGTCGCCCACAACGTGCCGGCACCTAAGTAGCCAAGTGTCACCGCGATTATGCCAAGGCAAGCGAGGCGGGTGTGTCTTCTAAAGAGGATGAGGCTGCCAAGTGTGACGTCGGCGATGCTGCCTGCAAACACAAAGAGTAAGCTGAGTGTTTGATCCATGCCGCGCTCGGTCAGAACTCTCAGTGCATCGCTAAACTGGATTGCTCCGATGATGCCAGAGGCAAGCCAGAAGAGAGAAAGGCAGGCGATGGTGAGGGGCAACAGAAGATAAAGTCTGGCAAACCAACGCTCCTGCGTTGAGCTTGGCAGATACCTCAGTGTTTCATCCAGTGATTTGCAAGGTAACCCACCTGCCTTTTGCCATGTGGACGTATCCGCGGTGATGCCGTTTTGCAGGGTTTCGATGGATGTGGAGCGCAGGGGAGAGCGCCATCCAAACGCACCAAGAGCATCCGCCAGTTTGCTTGTTGCTGTTAGAAGCCAGCTTGGTGTTGTGACGGCATAGCGCCATTGCGGGAAGCCTTGCCATGCTCTTATTGCTTTTGTGAGTTGCCAGAGGGATTGAGGTGTTTCTTCTGCGAGGTCTGCCGTTGTCCCTATCGGTATTTTGCCAAGCGCGCAGTGTGTGACTGCTTGTGCCAGGTCGTCTAATGCAATGGTTTGAATTTGGCTTTTGGGGAAAACCTTAAAGCCGATGAGTGGCATCGCGCTGGCTGCTCGTAGAAGTGCTGTTCCGCCATAGGCTTGTGGCCCAATAACAAGGGCAGGGCGCAGAATAATTGCGTGCTCAAGCTGTTGCTTAATGATTGCATCGCCTTTTGCTTTGGTGCGGAAGAAGTTGGTGGTTGCATCAAGCGCGACGCCTGCAGCTGAGATTTGGATGAACAGCTTATCTGTGTTGGTCAATGCCTCGCACATATGTTCGACGGCTTGCACATGGATTGCTTCCAGATTGTCTTTGGCAGAGTCTTTCAGGGCGCCGGATGCGTTTATGACAACATCTGCTGCTTCAAAGATTTTGCTCCAATCCTCAGTGGTTGCTGTGGCGATATCCAGAAAGCGCCACTGTAATTCAGGAAAGCATTGCCGGGCAGCTGATTGGGAACGCCCAACCCCCGTGACATGAAATCCTGAGTGTTGGAGATGTTTGACGCAGGCTGCGCCGATGAAGCCATAAGCGCCGAGGACAATTGCTGATTTGCGGTTACTCATAAATTGAACTTTAAAAACAAAGACCAGACTCACTTTAATGCCTCAATCTAACACGAGGGCGTTCAGTTGAATGTATCTTATTTGTCAACTTAGTTGACAAGTAAGTCGTGCAGTGGTTTTGTGCGGGAATGGAAGAGCGGGACGTGCAGAGAGATTCTAAACTGGCGGATCCGCTTTTTGAGGGGATACAGATCGCACAGCCTTTGGCGCAGTACGGTCTATTCCTGAAGGGCTTTTGCAGTGCCTGAGTGCTGATGAGGTGCAGGTGCACCTGAAAGTGCCGCGGGCGGTGCTTGGTTGTTTTTCCTCACTGACACAGTCGTAACTTGGAGGCATTGATGAGTATGTGGAGTGTTGTTGGTCTTGTGGTTCTGGTGCTTCTGATTGGTGCTGGATACACCGCGCAGCGTTTGATGCGGTTGCAGGGGCCAACGCAGGGAGACGTGATTGATAAGGCAAGCCGCGGTCAGTCTGCGTTGCTGGTGCTGGATGTGCAGGAGGACTTTACAAAGGATACCAAGGCACGACAGTGGCCTGCTGCCTTTGTGGAAGAGCGGATTGCGCGGATTAACGCGTTGGCTGCAGAGGCGCAGGCGCGCGGGGAGCCCGTGATTACTACACGGTTGATCTATGACGGAGGCTATACGAACTTCCTGATTGGATTGCTTGGCGAAGGGCTTGGGACAAAGGGCTCTGACGGGCTTGAGTTGGATAAGCGGCTCGGGTTTCAGCCGGACATGGATCTTGTGAAGAGTGTGGGGGATGCATTTGCCAGCGACGAGCTGGAGGCTTTCCTGAAGACACACGGTGTTGGGCGGCTTAGGATTGCCGGGCTTGATGGATGTTACTGTGTGAAGAGTACGGCGCTTGGTGCGCTTGGGCGTGGATATGCGGTGGAGCTGGCAGAGGATGCTGTGCTTTCCATTGATCCGAAAGGCTGGACGGACTGTCGGGCAGAGTTGGTGAGCAGGGGCGTGCAGCTGGTGAAATCGGCAGAGCTGGCTGTGGCTCAGTAGGTTCTGATCTCACCTGCATTGTGCCGGTTGCACATTATCAACATGCACCCTACATGGGCATGGGAAAAGTCTGCGTCTGACGCAGGCTTTTTGCTTGTGTATCTGCGCGATACATCTGGCTGTGGATCAAATTGAATGAGCTGAACCCTGGTATATTAAGCTGCCTACTAGATGTTGGGTGTTTTGCCGTTTCAAGACATACTGCCTCAAAATCTACACATTTGCCTTGGGGATTAATGCGGGAAAGGCTGTGGGTATATTGTTTAGATTGCTGCGTAATGTGCTATGGGTCTGTCTCCCAACAATAAAAGAGCAAACAGGAATAGCATGGCAGACGTTGAGTGCATCGTAATCGGTGCAGGAGTTGTGGGCTTGAGCGCGGCTTATGAACTGGCGCGCAGGGGACGTGAAGTTATTGTGCTTGAACAGCACGAAATCATCGGCTCCGAAATCAGTGCTCGTAATTCCGAAGTTGTCCATGCCGGAATTTACTACGCAAAAGATTCATTGAAATCAAAAGCTTGCGTGCAAGGTAAGGAGATGCTGTATTCCTTTTGTGAGGAATTTAGCGTGCCGTACAAGCGCGTTGGTAAGCTGATTGTAGCGACTGATGAAAGCCAGGTTGCCATGCTGGATGGCATCCGCGCACGTGCTGCTGCCAATGGTGTTGATGATCTTTTGATGCTCAATGAAGCACAGGCGCGGGGCTTTGAACCGCATCTGGCGTGTAAGGGCGCTCTGTTTTCTCCTTCCACAGGCATTGTGGATAGTCATGCGTATATGATGGCGCTGCAAGGTGGATTAGAGGCGCATGGCGGGCTTGTTGTTGTTGGGACAGAAGTCACCGAGATTGAAACCGGCATGCGCCCAAGTGAGTTGATGGGCGCTGACATTCTGGTGGAAGAGGATCTGGAAGCGGCTGATCATCACTTTGATGATGACGAGCATGAAGAGTTTGCTGCCAAGAACTTCAAAGGCGACGGCTTTACCGTTGTCATGAAGGATGGCTACGCGATCACTTGTCATGAGCTTGTGATTGCTGCGGGTCTTCATTCCAATAAGATGCTCTCCAAGCTGGCCGGGCACATGTCATGTAAAGTGCCGAAGCTTTACTATGCGAAAGGCAACTATTTCAGCCTTGCCGGAGATGCCCCGTTCTCGCATTTGATTTATCCTGTGCCAGAGCCGGGTGGGCTTGGTGTTCACCTCACGCTGGATATGGGCAATCAGGCACGCTTTGGTCCTGATGTGGAGTGGATCGACGAGATCGACTACGAAGTGAATGAAGCGCACGGCGAACGGTTTTATTCGCAGATCCGTAAATATTATCCCGATCTGGCCGATGGCAGCTTGCAAGCGGACTATTCTGGTATTCGTCCTAAGCTGGTTCCCGCGGGTGCTGAAGCGGCCGATTTTGCAATTTGGGGTGAGGAAACGCACGGCATTCCGGGGCTGTTGACTTATATGGGTATTGAAAGCCCGGGCCTGACCAGCTCTCTTGCGCTGGGCTCCATGGGCGCTGATCGTTTGATCGGCGCGTAACCTATTCCTTATAATCCTCTCGATAATGCTAGGGAAATGTAGGGTTTCCCTGCCTAAGCTGCTCTTTTCGTCTGGAAGAGCAGGTGCGCTTATGAAGCTGAACCGTCGAGACTTTGTGAAAACCAGCGCAAGCGGCGGGCTTGCCGCAGGTGCAGCTACATTCATTTCCGGCAGTGCTGGCGCACAGCAATCTCAACCTGTTTTGCCTCCTGCTTCTGTCCCACAGGAAACTGCTTGCGCACAATCACTCCTTGGTGCAGGTGTTGCTAAGCCGGATTTTACGCTGGATGTGGATGAGAAACCTTACTCTCAGTATGGTGTCGATCTCAAAGGCATGCTTGTTGGTGGCACATGGCCAGGTACTCCTATCCGATATACGGAAGGGGAAATGTTCCGGGTGCTCATCAATAACCGGATGAAACAGCCCACCTGCATTCACTGGCATGGAATCCTTTTGCCGTCTTTACAGGACGGTGTCCCCGAAATTGCGCAGTTGCCCATTGAAGCGGGAACCTCTCAGTATTACGAGTTTCCGCTGGTTCAACAGGGGAGCTATTATTACCACTCCCATCTTGGATTGCAGGAGCAGTATGGTCTTCTGGGAGCTCTCATTATTGATCCTAAAGACAATCCATACTCCTATGATCATGATGAAGTGCTGATGTTTAGCGACATTCCACCAGCCGAAGGTGGAGAGATCATCAAAGGCTTACGAAGTGGCAGGCATCGGCCCGAGATCAAAGATGCTTATGAGCCTCCCAATTCCAAAGACTTTGATATTGATGTTGTGAATGCTGGTTACACCTTGAATGGGCAGCCCAACTCCAAACCGTGGACGTTGACGGTCAAAAAAGGAGCGCGTTTGCGGCTGCGGTTGATCAACTCGTCCGGCAGCACTTTCTTCAGAATTTCCATTGATGGACTGAAGTTCTCAGTCATTGAAGTTGATGGCAACCGTATGCAGCCTGTTGAAGGGCAGAACGTGATTGTCCCGACATCAGCCCGCTATGATGTGCTGGTGGATGTGCCGGACAGTGGTAGTTACACAATCCATGCTGCCGCGCTTGGTGATAGTAAGCAATGTCTTGGGGTTATTCATACTGATGATGTGAAGGCCAGTGTGAATGACAAGCGGCCTTCCTTTGACGGGGTGACGGTTGACTTCAGAAGCCTGAAGTCGCTTGAGGCATCAGGGTTTGGCCGAAAAGTGGATCGTGTTTATGATGTGCTGCTTTCCGGAGATATGAAGGCCTATGAGTGGATGATGAACAATCACTACTGGCCTGAGCCCTATGCGGGGCCTGATCCGCAAAAGACGTATCTGGATGTGAAACAGGGTGAGGTGGTTCAGTTGCGGATGATCAATCGGTCTCCCATGTCTCATCCCATGCACCTTCACGGCCATACATTCCGCGTACTTGGTGGCCCTGATGACGACTATGCGCCAGTGATGGATACGGTTTGGGTGCCTAAGAAGCAGACGGTGACCATCGAATTTCTGGCCAACAACCCCGGCATGTGGGCCTATCACTGTCACAATATCTGGCACTTGGCTGTCGGGATGATGCAGCCCGTGCGCTACGTTGTTGGTGAGCGTGAGATGCTGCGGTAGCTCCGTAATTTCTGTTGGGGGGGCTGCTCTTGATGTGTTTACGCTGTTGCCGGATTTAGCTGCGTAGAAAGGGGGCTGCTGCGTCTTCCTTTTGCCCGAAGTTTCGGGGAAAGGAAGAATAAATGAAAATTGGAAAGTTTATAGTTGTCTGTGCGCTGGCGTTGAGTGTTGGTCTGCCGAGTGCTCAGGCTGACGTTTATTGGGCAGATGAGCCTGATACCCTTGTAGGTAATAGAACTTTGGACTCACGCTCAAGTTTTACAGGGCCAACTGTTCGGCAGGTGCTGAGTGAATCATCTGATCGCGATATCCAGCGTGCTTACCAGAATCCGGCAGGGACTGATGGTCTGTACTTGCTCCTGCGTGATGAGAGTGGTGTTTGGCATCGTGGCGGACGCCCTCCGGCTACCCATGTGACTGTCGAATTATGGGATCGAGGGCGATATCAAACGACCTGTCATGTCTATTCATATAGCGAGGACCGGGATCGAAGGTTCTTTTACACGACCTGTAACTAATGCTCGTGCTAATTGACCTCGCAGAACGCTGCTGCGAGGTCTCGTGATGCTGTGCGTTTTTTCCCAGTATTGAGTAAATGTGAGATTTGAGCATCAGATGATTTAGTTTGGCGAGATTTCCATGTTGAGCCAATGCAAAAACTCTTTGATTTCAGGTTCGTTGCGTTTGCAGTAGGACCATTTCAAATGCTTCTGTGCAGTTATAAAGCCAGCTTGTTTTAAAATATCCAGATGCCTGCTGGCAGTGGGTTGGGCAACGCCAAGCGCCTCTGCAATCAAAGTCATGCAAACTCCAAACTCAGAAGGATCAGCTGATTGCTGATGGCTGAAGTGTTTTTGTGGGTCTCTCAGAAGGCGCAGGACCATTAAACGAGGCTCACTGGAGATGGCTTTAATTTGTATTGCTCTATCCATGTAAATATTCATATAGTCATTTAGCTAAATGTCAATGTGAGTCGTGCTATGCTGGAACTTCCAAACACCTCGGTCATTAACGGAAACGCTGTTCGCTGGGGGGCAATGGGGGATGGACCGCCACTGGTTGCCATCCACGGCACACCTTTTTCTTCGCAGGTCTGGCGCAGGATTGTGCCGCATTTCTTCGATCACAGGAGGGTCTATTACTTTGATCTGGTGGGTTACGGTTACTCTGAAAAACGCGAAGGGCAGGATGTTTCCCTTGGGGTTCAAAATGAGGTGCTGGCTGCGTTGTTTCAGGAATGGGAGTTAGATCGACCTGATGTTTTGGCTCATGATTTTGGAGGCGCGACAGCTCTGCGGGCTTATTATCTGAATGGTCTGCGTTACGGTTCTTTGACGATATTTGATGCGGTTGCTTTGGCTCCATGGGGATCGCCGTTGGTGCAGCATGTGCACGAACATGCTGAGGCCTTTGCTGGGATGCCGGAGTATATGCATAAAGCGATGTTACGGGCTTATTTGCAGACGGCTGCTCATAACGAGCTGTTGGAGGAGGCTTTGGAGATTTATGCCGCTCCGTGGATTGGACCCGTTGGGCAACCAGCATTTTATCGTCAGATTGCGCAGATGGACCAGAAATATACTGATGAGGTTCAGCGGCTTTATGGGGCGCTGGATTGCCCGGTCTCGGTACTTTGGGGGGCGTGTGATGAGTGGATCCCCTATGAGAAAGGAGAGGTTTTGGCTGGTCTGATTTCCGGGGAAGATTGTATTCCAGTTCCTCAAGCAGGTCATTTGGTTCAGGAAGATTGCCCCGAGGCTATTGTAGCTGCGGTTTTGAAGCAGATTTTGGGTAGATGACACCCAAGCTTTGCTTGATTGAAAACCACCCTGCAGCATGGTGCTGCAGGGTGGTGTTGGTCAGCGATTGTCGAGCTGGCTGCGGACGCGGGTCAGGCCCAGTTTGGTGATGCGATAGGGGCGACCCCCTTTTGAGGAGATCAGGCGTCTGTACTTCAGTTTTCTGAAGATGTGCTCGGAAAGACCGGCATAATACCAGCCGTCTCGGGTGACGCAGTTCATTTCTTCCAGAGTGCCATCATCGTCACGGCGCAATTCAATGCAGCCGCCTTGTGCCAGCACATGCAAAATGCGCTGTTCAGCTTTCGAAATATCCATGGATGTCTTTGAGTTTTAAAGATGCACTTGTCTCGTCTGCCCGCTCATGCGGTCAGTGAGATTGTTTGGATTGTGCATGCCCTGTCTATCTTCGACAGGGCTTTACCGGGACTCTTGTCGAGCTCGCATCAAAACTCCATTGATTGATGGCTGCCTTATAGGCAACCCATCTGAGTGTCGCAAGCGTGTCATTTCTTGCTGGACTGCGAAAACAAGCAGGTGTTGCAGATTTGCTGGAAGTGTTGGACGTCTCTCCCTATTATTCTCTGCAACGTACTTTTCGGGGATGTGCTCCAAGTCTGTTTCGCAGTCACTCCAATAATGTGCTAGGGGAACTACGTAGCGCTGTGCAGGTGCTTTCCTAATTGATCTGAATGAGACTTTAATGACCGACGATATCTCTGTAATCCTGCTGTGGCCGGGGCTTTTGAATCCGTTTGCCATATTGATCGCCGCCTATATGGGCTACTACGCCAATCAGCGGGGGAAGATCTTCATTGCAGGATTTGCTGCCGCTGCGCTCAGCCTGTTTCTTGAGGGGCTTATCAAGCTTGTCGGGATACCTTTGCCGTGGAACCCTGAAGTGGGGCCGCTGGCGTTGTTCCCGTTCCGCTTTGCGACGGGGCTGATTGTAAGTGCTATTGCTATGAAAATCGGGGCAAGTCGTCGCCGCGCAAAGTGAGTGCTGAGGGATTGTTGTTCAGCGTGGGTCAAGCTCCAGATGCTTCTGCGCGACTTTCTACAAGCTTCTCCCCGAAATTTAGGCACTCTGGTTCAAAAACCCCCGAAGATTCACTTGCCATTGCGGGGTTGATGGCCTACCCAACACCATTGAGAAATTAGGTGGTCTTCGTGGCTGTGCATCGCGTGGCCGGACTTCCGTGAAGACTTATACGAACACAGGATATTGATCGCATGACGCTGCTTGTCGATACGCGCACTCCGGATCCGAAGAAATTCATCAAGGGCGCAACTGGCGACTGGGAAATCGTAATCGGCATGGAGGTTCACGCTCAGGTGACCTCTGAAGCCAAGCTATTCTCGGGCGCTTCTACCAGCTTTGGCAGCGATCCGAATAATAATGTGAGCTTGGTTGATGCGGCGATGCCGGGCATGCTGCCAGTGATCAACGAAGAATGTGTTCGTCAGGCTATTAAGACCGGTTTGGGTCTGAAGGCCGAGATCAACCTGAAGTCCGTTTTTGACCGCAAAAACTACTTCTACCCTGATCTGCCGCAGGGCTATCAGATCTCCCAGTTTAAACAGCCGATCGTTGGTGAAGGTATCATTCACCTTGATATGAAGAGCGGCGAGCAGGTTGAAGTGGGCGTTGAGCGTCTGCATCTTGAGCAGGATGCGGGTAAATCCCTGCATGACCAGCACCCGACCATGTCATTTGTTGACCTGAACCGTTCCGGCGTGGCGCTGATGGAAATCGTTTCCAAGCCAGACATTCGCTGTGCTGATGAAGCCAAAGCTTACCTGACCAAGCTGCGCACCATTTTGCGCTACCTGGGCACCTGTGACGGCAACATGGACCAGGGTTCCATGCGTGCGGACGTGAACGTTTCTGTTCGCAAGCCGGGTGGTGAGTTTGGTACGCGCTGTGAGATCAAGAACGTCAACTCCATCCGTTTTGTTGGTCAGGCGATTGAATATGAAGCGCGTCGTCAGATCGGCATCTTGGAAGATGGCGGCGAGATCGATCAGGAAACACGCCTGTTTGACAGCGTGAAGGGTGAGACCCGTTCCATGCGTTCTAAAGAAGAAGCGCATGATTACCGTTACTTCCCGGATCCAGATCTGCTGCCGCTTGAGTTCACTCAGGCGCTGGTTGATGAGATGGCTGCGGATCTTCCGGAACTGCCGGATGAGAAGAAGGCGCGTTATATTAAAGACTTCGGTCTGACCCCGTATGACGCTGACATTCTTGTCGCTGAGCGTGTCTCCTGTGACTTCTTTGAGGAAGTTGCCAAGGGCCGTGATGCAAAGCTGGCTGCGAACTGGGTGATTAACGACACCTTTGGCCGCTTGAATAAAGAAGGTCTGGATGTGACCTCCAGCCCGATCTCTTCTGAGCAGCTGGGCAAGATCATCGACCTGATCAAAGCAGGCACCATTTCTGGTAAGATCGCGAAAGACCTCTTCGAGATTGTCTGGACTGAGGGTGGTGATCCAGCTCAGATCGTAGAAGATCGTGGCATGAAGCAGGTGACTGACCTTGGTGCGATTGAAGGCATCGTGGACGAGATCCTCGCAAACAACACCGACAAAGCAGAGCAGGCGAAAGAAAAGCCGGGCATGCTTGGCTGGTTCGTTGGTCAGGTGATGAAAGCCTCCAAGGGTAAAGCAAACCCACAGGCAGTCTCTGACATGCTGAAAGCGAAGATCGGTCTGGAATAAGACGCTCTAGCAGCTTTATAGAATTCGAAGGCCCGCCAGTTTGGTGGGCCTTTTTTCTTGGTGAGGCTACAGCGTATCTCCGAAAAGTGGAAACTGGTTTTCGGATAAAGATACGCAAAAACAAAGACTAAAGCAGTTCAGGTGTTTCAACTTAAATGCGAACTGCTTTAGGTCACCTCAATCCACTCTCCTGATTTGTGAGAGCGGCGGGCGGCATCGACAACTTTTGCAACTTCGAGGCCGTCTTTGAATACTGGCCAATCCGTGGTTCCTGTCGCAATGGCCTCCAGAAAGTCACGAGCCTCGATGATTAGCTGATCCTGATAGCCGGTTCCGTGACCGGGACCGAGGCAGAAGGCTGCATAATCCGGATGGTGAGGATTGGTGAGGATCTTTCTGAAGCCGGATTGCTCTGGTTCATCCTCTATTTTGTAAAGCCAGAGGGCGTTCTGGTCTTCCTGATCAAACCGCAGGGCGCCTTTGGTGCCGGTGATCTCATAGATAATGCCCATCTTCTTGCCCAGTGCGACACGGCTGAAGAGGAGGTGACCCGTCGCTCCGTTTTCAAAAGTGCACATAAACTGAGCCACATCATCATTGGTGACTTGCTCGACGATGTTTGGCGCGCATTCTGACGGGCGTGTTTTGAAAACGGTCTCAATCTGTGCACTGACTTTCCTGATTGGGCCAACCAGAACATGGGCGCAGTTGATCATGTGAGGGGCGAGGTCTCCCATGGTGCCGTTGGAGTCTCCGCTGGAGCGCCATGTGGCAGGGGCATTGGGGTTTGCGAAAAAATCCTCGGTATGTTCTCCGCGAAAGAAAGTGATGTCTCCGATTACACCTTCTTTGATGAGCTGATGGGCAAGTTGTGTTGCGGGGGTGCGGATGTAGTTGAAGCCCACCAGATTGACTTGCTCTGAGGCTTGCGCTGCCTGTGCCATTTCGGTTGCGTCTGCAAGGCTTGCGCCCAATGGCTTTTCGCAGAGCACGGGCTTTCCCAGTTTGAAAGCTTCCAGAGCGATTTCTCTATGAGTGGCTTGTGGGCTGGCAATGACTATGGCTTCAACCCGCGGATCGTTGACCAATGTGCTCCAGTCACTGGTGGATCTGGCAAAGCCGAATTGTTCGGCCTTCTCCTGAGCGCCGTTTTCTGTGGTGGTGCAGATCATCTCAAGTCGGGCACGGAGTTTGGTGTTGAACACTGCGGGGGCTGCGTTGAGTGCGACGGCGTGCAGTTTTCCCATATACCCTGCACCGATCAGGCTAATGCCAATTTCCATAGGGCGTCCTTTTATAGATAAGGGAGGGTATGTCGGGGGGGCTTAAAAACTAATCAGGGAAACCGATAAGAATTGGAAATGTTCGGTTGCTTGATCCCTTCAAAGGGACTAGGGAGAGGCATCGACCCCAAGAAAAGTTGACTGGATATCATCTCATTTTGAGTGCGCGTCCCCAGCTGGGTTCAGATTGGTTCTGCGGGTGCGTGTAAAGAAGTTGACGAACAGAGGCGATTGCTTTTGGTGGGTTTGGGGTTAGAGCGTGGTGAAAACGTGTCTCTTGAATGAGTGACCCCTAATATCTCAGTAATTCTAATGGCTTATAGATGTTTCACAGGGTTAATTTTCGCTGTGAATCATCATCGCTCTGCCTAGCCACGACCATATCTCCGCCTTATTACGCTACGATAAACTTCAGGTGATCGGGCGTTATGGAGACTTGTCTGGTCTGGGGTCTAAGCTCTGCTAGAACTTATAGTTGCGCAGTGTATGCGAACACTGCACTTTGTTGTATTTGAAACCTTGGGGGCGTCTCGTTGCTTAATCAACGAAGTAGTTTTCTTTCCAATATCGCTGTATTAGGCGTCATTTGCTCCAGTGTTGGACTTGGGGCTTTTGCTTCTTCTTCAGTGGCTGCTGCAAGCGAAAGCTCTCAATCTCAGGTGCCATTCACCTTTGGTGCACTCGTGGCAAAGATGAAGGCACAGGCGCAAGACGCCTATGTTGAACCAACCAGCGAACTGCCGGAAGCACTGGCGGCCTTGAAGTACGATGGCTATCGGAAAATTGGCTATAAACGTGACCGTAGCAAGTGGAAGGACACCGAGAACTTTCGGGTTCATGCCTTTCATCCGGGCTGGTTGTTTAAAAATCCTCTGAAAATTCATGAGGTAAGCGAGGGCGCTGCTCAACCATTCGTGTTTGAGGCTGCTGACTTTGACTATCAGGATGCGGAGCTGACCGCATCGCTGAGCGATGTTTCTTTTCCCGGTGTTGCCGGATTCCGCTTGCTAAATCCACTCAATGTGGAAGGGCGGATGGATGAATTGGTGGCGTTTCTGGGCGCCAGCTATTTCCGTGCTTTGGGCGCGGGCAATGTTTATGGCTTGTCCGCACGTGCGCTTGCCATTGATACAGCCAGCGGTAAGCCGGAGGAGTTTCCGAACTTCACTGCGTTTTATCTTGGCAAGCCAGTAGATGGCTCTGACAAGGTGACGGTTTGGGCTGAGCTTGATAGCCCAAGTGTGACCGGAGCCTATCAGTTTGTTTTTAAGCCAGGCCAGCAAACAGAAGTTGATGTGACTGCACATCTGTTCTTCCGCAGTGATGTGGAGCGGCTTGGTATTGCACCACTGACTTCCATGTATCTTTACGGTGAGAATGACCGTGTCGGGTTTGATGATTTCAGACCAGAAGTGCATGACAGTGATGGGCTGAAGCTGCGCTTTGCCAATGGCAAGACCGCGTGGCGGCCACTTTCCAACCCGGATAATCTGCAGCTTTCCTTTATTGGTGCCAGAAGTCCAGTTGGGTTTGGCCTGATGCAGCGTGACAAAGATTTTGAGAATTATCAGGACCTTGAAGCTCGCTACGACAAGCGTCCAAGCCTTTGGATTGAGCCTCTTGGTGATTGGGGTTCTGGTGCTGTTATGCTGGCAGAAATTCCAACAGATCAGGAAATCAACGACAATGTTGTTGCCTTCTGGTCTCCGAATGAAGCGGTGAAAGCGGGTGACGAACTCTCATTCCACTACAAGATGTATTGGGGTGATGAGGTTGGCCGTAGTGAGCAGATGCTGATGCCTGTGGTCCAGACCCGTTCTGGCAAAGCCGGACATTCGGCTTCTGAAGAAAGCTCGCTGACCCGTAAGTTTGTGGTGGACTTTGATGCTGAGTTGTTTGCTGAGAGCGGATTGGATGGGGAGCAGCTTGTACGCGCAAAACCATTTATTGAAAACGCTGCTTTAAACGGCACAGTAAACTTTGCTGATGTTCGCTACATTGAAGAGCTGGGTGTTTATCGTGTGTTTCTGGATGTTTCCCGCGATGACCTTGAAGTCCCGGTTGAGTTGCGCCTTCAGCTGACTGATGGCGAAAAAGCAGTTTCCGAAGAATGGCTTTACCAGTGGGGGTGGAGCTCATGAGGCCTATGACATCTAATCTATTTTCGACACAAGTTGACTTGAGCAGTGGTCCAGTTGCACCGCTTGCCATGCCAGTGCAGGACCTTTCTGCAGATGATAGCTGGCTTGTTCTGATCTGGCGTCGCATGCGGTTTGGGCGCAGCTATTCTGCGCTTCCTTCCAAACGGACGCGCTTGCAAAAAGCCATCTCTACCTTTTCGGAGCGGTAATCCATGGATAAGCCGTTTCGCGACGGGGTAGGACACCGCCGGGCTGCGGCTTTCGTCTTCTGCCTGGCGTTGTCCCTCAGCTTTACAGGGCTGTTTTATGCAGCTTTGAGTGCTGACTATCTTAATATCTATGAGGTTGTTCGGATTGTGCTGCTGTTTGTCAGCACCCTCTGGCTTTCCTGGGGCGGAGCAACCGTTCTGCTGGGTTTGCTTTATAGTCGCTCTGTTCAACCTCTTGAAACAGATCCGCGATCTTTGCCTGCTGCTGGCACCGCGATCCTCATGCCAATCTACCATGAAGATGCACCGGAAGTTGCCGCTCGTCTTGCTGCGATGATGGATGATCTGCGCGCTAACAATGCAACACACTTGTTTCACTGGCATGTGCTTTCTGACAGCCGTGATGAAGAGATTGCGGCAGTGGAAGAGCAAGTGGTGCGTCAGCTGGTTGCCCGCTATCCTGAACAGAAGATCTTTTATCGTCGCCGGGCTGACAACCATGGCCGCAAAGCGGGCAATGTTGCTGAGTTTGTGCAGCGGTGTGGTGGTGCCTATCGTTATATGGTGGTGCTGGATGCTGACAGCTTGATGCGTGCCGACACGTTGGTGCACATGGTTGGACGCATGGAAGCCGAGCCCAATCTTGGGCTGTTGCAAACCGTACCAATGCTTGTTGGCCTGAAAAGTTATTTTGGCCGCAGCATCATGTTTGCCTCTGGCATGTTTGGCCGGTCCTTTGCTTTTGGCCTTGCAGCGATGCAGGGCGAATGCGGACCATTTTGGGGGCACAACGCGATTATTCGCACACGTGCGTTTGCTTCTAGTTGTGGTTTGCCGGAGTTGGATGACACCGCGGCATTTGGCGGGCACATATTGAGCCACGACAGTGTTGAATCTGTGCTGTTGGCGCGTGCGGGCTGGCAGGTGGAGTGTGATCCACGGATTACTGGCTCCTATGAAGCCGCACCTGAGAATATTCTGGGCTATGCCGCGCGTGATCGGCGTTGGTGTCAGGGCAACTTGCAGCATTCCCGCGTGGTTGGGGCTCGTGCTCTGAAGCCCTGGGGCCGGTTCTCTCTGATACTTGGCATTATGTCTTACCTGAGTTCGCCGGTCTGGGCTGCGTTTCTTCTGGCAAGTTTGTTTGCGCCTTTGGATCTTCCTGTGCTGCAGGCCTACACCTTCCAGAACCACCTTCCGGTTCTTGGCCACATTCCGATGAGTGCGGCTTATGAAGGGGCAGCTTTGCTCTTTGGTGTGGTTGCCTTGCTGGTGTTGCCGAAAACACTCGTTGTTTTGAAAGAAGTGTTTTTGGGCGTAGAGAACACCTCTCGCAAAGGCATACTGGGCGGTTTTGTGGAGCTCATCAGCTCTGCGGTGTTCGCACCGGTTTTGATGGTGTTTCAGTGCCGCTCTGTCTTTGAGGTTCTGATGGGCCGGGACAGCGGCTGGACCAATGCGCACCGCGATGCGGGCCGCTTGCCTTTGCTGGACTGCCTCAAATCTGTCTGGTGGGTGAGTGTGATTGGTGCGATGGCCATAGGGCTGAGCTGGATTGGCGAAGCCTCTCTCTGGCTTTGGGTGATGCCGGTTGCTCTGCCGATGTTGCTGGCGCCGTTCATCATCTGGGCAAGCTCTTACAATGTGGGCAGCCGGGCTGCTGAACGTTTGGGTTTTGTGCTTTCCTCTGACCAGGAGGGGGCTGCGCAATTGCTCGCTCATGTGGAAAAATACTCCGCAGATCTCAGGGTATAGACGGCTAATTTGTGCTTTGAGGGCCACATCCACCAGCTGAACCGCTGGGATGTGGCCCTTCTTATATCTGCTGGTGTCTCTCCGACTTAAGCTTTCGGTCCAAGCCTCTGATGGGGATGCAGTGATGCCGGAAGAGACAGTTTCAACCCGATTTTGGTGGCGTCCCGCAGGCGTCTTTGTTCTGGTTGCAGGGTATTTGCTGCTGCATCTGGTTCTACGTGGCTATTTCTCCCCCACACTCAGCACGGATGACATGTTTGAGAACGTGTTTGTGCAGGAGTTGAAGCTTGGCTACCAAGTGCGTCAGCCTCCGCTTTATGAGTGGATGCTTTATGGGGTTCAGAAGGTCTTTGGGCCGACGATCTGGAGCTTTCTGGTTCTCAAGTATGCGCTGGTGCTGTGTTTTGCGCTGTTTCTTTATGGCGTTGCGCGGCAGGCCATTCCCAATGCAAAGCTGGCGGCGCTTGCCGTGTTTTCCTATGTGGCGCTCTATCAGATTGGCTTCAACCTGCATGAGGGGGTGACGCATACTGCTGTGCTGATGGCGGCTTCTGCGGCAACGGTTTACTGCTTCCTCTGGCTTTTGAGGGAGAAGACGGTGACTGCGGCTGTGTGTTTGGGGCTCGCAGTTGGGTTTGGAATGCTTTCCAAGCACTCTTACGTGCTGGTGCCGGCTGCTGTTTTTCTGGCAGCGCTCAGTGATGGGCATTGGCGCAAGCAGGTGCGGCTTCCGATGTTGGTCGTTGCTGGTGTGATCGCGGCTGCGGTGTATTCGCCCTATCTGTACTGGGTCATGACTGGCGAACAGGCCCTTGTTGGTTCCGCGTTGACTGTAATGCGTGAGGGAGAGCAGGGGGCGGGTTTTGCCCGCGTTGTGACAGGTGAGCTGCGACTGCTGGTGAGTGTGCTCGGGTTCTCCGTCCCGTTTTTACCACTGGTGCTGCTGCTGTTTTTCCCGGCGCTGTTTCGCGGCGCAAAAGCAGGGGGGACTGATCCAGATGTGCAGCAGGTTGGCAGGTTGCTTCAACGGGCATTGCTTGTTTCTCTGGCTCTGGCGTTTGTGGGCGTGTTGGCCAGTGGGGCGCAATACATCAAGGAACGGCACATGCATCCAGTGCTGCTCTTGCTGCCCATCGTGATGTTTACCCTCATTTCCCAGAGGCGCTACTCGCCAAGGTCGGTGAAGATCTACAGCAGCGTGCTGGCCCTGCTTGTTCTTGTGGTGCTTGGCATCCGCATCTCCGGCTTCCTCGCTCCAGACAAGAAGATGTGCGGTGGCTACTGCCGGCATATGAAGCCCTACGAGGAGCTAGGGGAGCAGCTCAAGGCGCAATTCCCGGAAGCTGCGCAAGCGACGATTGTCTCACTGGATGAATACACCGGGGGAAACCTGCGCGTTACCCTGCCAGATGCCCGGCACATCATCCAAAGTTTCCAACCGAGCACCCAGCAACGACAAGACTGCTTCGTTGTCTGGGATATGGGAGACAACGGCGCACAACGCGGCATGCAGGCAGCCTTGACCAGCAGTGGTTTCGCACCTGGCAAAGCACCCGCAAACCGAAATACTTTACATTCAAATCAGATAGATGTGAGTTGGCCTCATTTGTGGAAGAAGGATAACTTCCGTAAAACCACATTCGGCGTCGCGAAGATTGATCGCGATTCTGAAATTTGCCGCTAACTCATATTGGGTGTTTTGATGCTGAAGATACGTGTTGCCAAAGACGAAGACATTGAGGCTGTAGTGCAGATGATGAATGGAGGAGCTTCCTCCCAGCGTGTTCATCTGGAAAACGGGGAGACCGACACATATAAGCCAGCGTTTCACGCGATCCAGCAATGCCTTAATACCGATATCTATGTGGGTGAGACAGATACGGGTGAGGCGGTTGCGACTTTTCAGCTGACTTACGTGAAGGGTCTTGCCTTCAACGGCAAACCGCGTGGTCAAATTGAGAGTATGCATACTCGCGCTGACATGCGTGGCCAGGGGATCGGGCAGGAGATGCTTGCCCACGCGGTCAAGTTGGCACGTGATAAAGGCTGCTGTATGGTGCAGTTGACCTCAAATAAAGAACGCAGTGGCGCCCATCGCTTTTATACCAGCAACGGATTTGTGCCGACGCATGAAGGCTTCAAGCTTATTTTCTAAGCGTTAACTGGCATGAAAGCCGGATGTTTTCGCCGCAAGCTTCTCGAAATATCTGCATCCCCGAACCGGGGGGATGAAACTTTCCTTTATCCGCCCATTTCAAGTGTTTTCTTACAGGTGATCAAATGGCCGTATCGCAGACCAAACCCATTGAGCTTTATTATTGGCCAACACCGAATGGTTGGAAGATTTCCATCATGCTTGAGGAACTTGATGTTCCCTACGACTTGAAGCTGGTGAACATTGGGCGTGGTGAGCAGTTTGAGCCAGACTTTCTCAAAATAGCGCCAAACAATCGGATGCCTGCGATTGTTGATCCTGAAGGACCGGGTGGTGAGCCGATTTCGATTTTTGAGTCAGGTGCTATCATGCAGTATCTAGGGCGGAAGTTTGAGCAGTTTTATCCATCAGAAGAACGTGCTCGTGTTGAAACGGAAGAATGGTTGATGTGGCAAATGGGCGGGTTTGGCCCCATGCTTGGGCAGAACCATCATTTCCGCGTCTATGCACCCGAAAAAATTGAGTATGCCATGACCCGTTATTTTAACGAGACACATCGGCTGTATGGTGTGCTTAATAAACGGCTTGCTGATCGGGCTTATGTTGCTGCCGGGGAATATACGATCGCAGATATGGCAATATTCGGCTGGTCTCATCGCTGGGAACGGCAGGGAATGGATTTGGAAGAGTTTCCGCATGTAAAGGCTTGGCGCGAACGTTTGTTGGCTCGCTCTGCAGTTGTCAGAGGGTTAAATGTGGGTGACACAGAAGCTAAACCCTCAAATATTGCAGAGGACAAGCAGGCACAATCAGTGCTGTTTAATCAACGTGGATCATAGCCTGACGACATAGCAGTCTCTTCCAGAGCTGTTCGACGTATATGCCTTAGGGGTATCTGCAGAGGAGATTTCCGCCTTCGATCCCTTTTTAGGCCATTTATTCATCACGTCACCGGCACTTTAAGTTGATTTGAACCGGAGGTCTCTCAAACCTAGGCTCACGCAGAATGATAAATTGAAATCACTTGCGAATGGACCTTGGAACTATGCGGGCTCATAAATTCTTCCTGACCTCTCTTATTCTGGCTGTTTGGGCGTTTGCCTCGCCTGTCTCAGCCGCTTCTTTTGAAGACCCTAAGTATAGTCTTGAAGTGAAAGACGAGGCAGGTACTAAAACACTGCGCGATGCTTTCACCAAAGGACCTGCTATTTTGCACTTCTGGGCAACATGGTGCCCGAACTGCCGTGTTGAACTTCCAGCAATGGAACGGTTTGAAGATGAGTTGAAGGCGCAAGGTCTGGATGGTCAATTTGTTGTTGTAGCATTGGAAGATGTTCCGTATGGCCGCATCCAAAGTTTCCTTCAAGATCGTTTGGAACTGGAGCGCTTTACCAGCTATCAAGCCGTTGACATGCAAGCAGTTGGAACCGCATTTCAGGTTGCGGCGATGCCTTACACGCTCTTTATCGATGAAAACGGGGATGTGCTTGGCGGAATTCCGGGATCTCTTGAGTGGGATGCCCCACAGATCAAAGAGACCTTTATTGGTCACCTTCAAGGCAAAGGTACGATCGCCTCTGGTAACTAAGTCTATTTTCCGGGTTTCTGCAGTTTAGAACTTGGAACCCAGGGAAAATTGATTATCCTTTGATACATAAGAGCCCTCTTGCCGGACTACTTAAGCCCGGGCAAGTTTGGGCTCTTTTTCATACGAGTTGAAAGAGCTTCCATGATGATGTCGATTGCGGGGAAAATTTGATCCAGTGGAGTTTCGAACTTGACCATCTGGATGATCCCTTCAAAAGCCATCATAAAATAATGCACCAGATGGTCTATGTCCTCTGGTGCTTGCAGATCGCTTTCAAACTTTACCAGGCGCCGCCGGATCTCGGCTGCCCATTGGAAACGCAATGCGAGGTACTCTTGACCCAGCTCCGGATCAAGCCGACCAATCTCTCCAATGGTGGACCAGTAAAGGCTACCTTCGGTACGGTTTTGCTCCTCGCATAGCTCTGCAAAATCAGTCAGCATCAGGTACATGCAGGAATAAATATCAGCGTACATCGCGGAGCTTGAGCTAACTTGCTGGCTAAATCGCATGAAGTACCAGCGCATAGCCGGGGCGATGAGATCCCGTTCCCCCTCAAATCTTTGGCGCAATAAGTCAGGGGCAATCTGTGCTGCTTCAGCAACTGCGTCGATGCTTGCAGCTTGTCGACCTTTTTCCAAAAGAAGCTGGAAAGCTACTTTGAACACCTGTTCCAACCTGAGAGGCGGAATTAAGTCGTCGGGATTTTTGTTGCTGATCATAAAACCACAGACTCATCCTTAGCATTTCAACCTTAGCAAACTGCGGTAATTGTTGTGCGTCTTCCTGAGTGTCTTCGAGTTCAATTTGGCCTTCGAAGCGAGTATTCAGAGTGCCTGAGCTGTTGTCCTTAGCATAAAGCCGAAAATGATCCGGAAAAGAATGCAGCGAGATATGTTTCAATTTGTTGGGGGTGTCCTAATAGGCAGCTCTTTAAGATGTTTCATCGCAAGGGGCGGCAAGCAGCAGGATTGATTTTATTATTTGAGTTTAGGGCGTTGCCAGATCACATTTTCACAAAAACTCAGGAAGATCTTTTTGCAGCCTGTCATTTTTAGAAGGCCACTGGGCAACAAGTGAATATTGATAGCAATTTCGTATCCACGCCGAGGATCATAACCTTCTGCGTGCCATTTATTTTCTCCAGCTGCCTTTATATTCCAGAGCACCTTTAATCCAAAGACTTTGCGCTTTCGTTTGGTCGTATAGTGATTTCGGAGGTCCAGAATATCTTGCTGACGTTTACCGTCGGGTGGTTTGAAGGACTGAAGCTGCCCACACATGGTCGAACCACATTGTGAGATACTGATAATTGCACCCTTGGTTGTCTGCCACAAACCGTGCAGATCAGAACCTTTGGCTGCTGTCCCCAATGAAGTTGAGAGAAAAATAAAGCCAAAGATGAAACCAGAACGGATCATTCCAACCTGCTTGCTTGATCACCTGCTCAATCTCAGGAGCAGGTGATTAGCTATCATAACAGGCCAGTTTCGGCTTGTTGCCTCTGGGCTTAAGGTAAATTTACTTTGTACGGGTCCAGGTGTCGCCTTTACAGAAGATCAGTACGCAACCCTCAAGTTTCAACTTGTCGCTGGAAACCAGTTCCATTTTGCCGGAGTATGTTTTGCCATCTTCCGCATTGTAAACCTTGCCCTTCCAGCTGTTTTTTCCGCTGGGTTTCATACCCAGAATGGTTCTTGAGCCAATTAAGGACCGATCGCGGAGCTTGGGATCCGGGTTCTCAGTATCCTTACGTGGTTTTTTTAACCAAACAATGTTGCCGCAAAGATTCCCCCCGCACTGGGAGATCTTAATCTTGGCGGTTCCGTTTGCCCTCAGCCAGGTGCCGGTTGCATCAGAGGCAAGGGCTGATGTGGCCAAGCCAATTGAAAGTATCGCTGCCAAGGATGATTTCAATAAGGGTGCTTTCATGGTTCCTCCCAAAACACTGAAGCTTGCTAATAATGGCTTTACCTTATCGTAAAGCTGGGAATGTGCAAGGCAATCAATCAGAGGACTGGACAAGCTCTCTTTGAATTCGATTCGCACAACCTATCAATTCAATCAGTGCGATATCCCTTGGTTTACAGCGTGTCAGAACTGCGTAATTTTTGATTTTAGAGCAGCTTTTTTCGTTTCAATCATGGTTTTTAACCGCCTTTTTAGAGTGTCAAAATCTAATAGTACGCGACGTCAATTAGATTTCGGGGAGGCGTTGGCTTCCTCTTATCTCATGAAAAATTACGAGCAAATCCACACGAGTTCACTGTGTTTTAGGAGAGAGATTTAATGACTGTGTTGCAGTTTGATGGCGTAATTCATCGGCATGTGAAGCAAAACCTATGCGAAGTAGAGTCTCTGTTACGGCGTGGTCTGGATGCGGCATCTGGAAAAGCCGGTGCTTGCGATCTGATCGAAGCCCATAAGTGGTTTAACCTTGCAGCGATGCGAGGTAGTACGCAGGCAGTAAGATATCGTCGTGAGGTATCTCAGGAAATGTCGAATATGGAGATTGCTGAGGCACAACGCGCGGCTAGAGACTGGCTTTCTGTACACTGATATGAATTCTACAGCTTGTCGCGATTGGTATGCGGCAAGCTTATGATCCGAGGCTTTGGGAACCTTCTCCCAAGATAGAGCCGGGGAGACTCGTTTGAGCGAGAGCTGTTTTTTTGAAAAGACAACGTTTGAGCGTCTCCCACATCTAAAGTCAAGAACCCGCTTTCCGCGTTGGTTTTGCGATGTTCGCAGCGGTGCACAAGGCGCTTAACAAATTCATTATTCGATTATCAAAGAACTCGGATTTTACCGATAGTCGGGTTGTCTGTGTTGGTTTTGATAGTGAGGCTTGTTTTGATCTTGGTCCATTCCTGTAATGTTCCCCTTGAGTCTTTGTTGGCGGTGATTTGGTTGCCGAGATTGGGTTGATATTTGGAGTTGGTTTGATTTGAAGGCTTGAGGTGGTTTGAGTTTGGCCGTTTGCTTCGGGTGCTAATGTCGTTTGTGCTTGTCGCATGTTGGACAGGAGTATTTGCGGTGAAGTGCAGGGCTGATGCGAACGCGCTTTTGTCGTGGTGCGTACAGTATCGGGCTAAAACGGAACCTTCTTGTTGTGATGGGTGCGGTGCCGGGTTGAATTGAGCGTTCTCTTGGGTCTGGGTGTGCTGAGTTAAATGTTTGCTGACTTGATTTAAGGTGACGGCTTTACGGTTTGTCCGATGCCGATGCCGATGCCGATGCCGATGCCGATGCCGATGCCGATGTTGTCGTACTGAGTACGGGGATATGTTTTTCTGGAGCGGGAATAGATGTTAGCAGATGGGGAATAAGTTTGCTGCTGAACCTTGCTCTTAGTTGCTTCTTTGGACTGACTAGGTGCGAGGTCTTTTGTAGCCTTGCTTCGCCGTTTGACCTGCTGGTTTTACATAGCAACGTAACATTGCGGGTTTGAACGCAAAAAAACGCAAAACGTCTCAAATCTGGTGTTGTGGTTTTTTGTTGTTGCGCTTTGTGTGTTGGTTTGGCTTTTGGGCTCACGGCTCACGGCTCACGGCTCACGGCTCACGGCTCACGGCTCACGGCTCACGGCTCACGGCTCACGGCTCACGGCTCACGGCTCACGGTTGTAACAC
>NZ_FREX01000012.1 GCF_900143565.1 Pseudovibrio sp. Alg231-02
TTGCCCTCTAGGTCATGCAGCATGCGGGCGCCCATGCCCATCACAACTGCACGCTTGCGCAGCAACTCAACAAAGCTGCTTGCAAGCAGGTTATCAGAAACCAGAGCGCCACCGGCCCCGATTGTGCCCGTTGACAGGTTACGGGTCTGCCCGCTCATATCCGCCCGCATCACATCAGAAGGAACAAGAATGCCTTCCCCCTGCTTGCCGCGTTTCTTGCCAGCCTCTTCCGAGCATTCAAACTCGAACTTAGCAGCTTCACGGTACTGCGCATTAGTCGGATTTCCCAAAGCATTCAAAGCACGCACAAATGAGAATTGCTTGCGCTCTTTTTGGCTCAAACCAATATCCGCAGCACCGGAGATTTTCTCCTGCCCGCGCTCGCCTTGAAGCATCAAGACTTTGGTTGAAAAGTCACCTGCAGACATACCGGAGCGGATCGCATCGTTCGCAATATCCCGGCAATTCCATTCCGCTGCAGTCGCTTCAATTTCGCGAATGCGTTTGGCTTCATCTTCCGCCGTCTTAGTGCGGATCTGTACCAGCTCTTCTTCAGAAGGGCCGGTGTTTGGGTTTTCAATTTCAAGTGGTGCGGGCATTGCAGCAGCCTTTCTTTCAAGTGCAATGGAAACAACAGCCCCCTCAGATTGCGACCGACCAACCCCAACAGACGGATCTGCAGGGACGGAAACTATTGAGATTTCATGAGGGGTCCAACGGGTGATGCGATAGACGTTTAAGTCATCGTCATGCTCTTCTTCCAAGCGGGCTTTGCGGATCTGATAGCCAACAGAAACATTGGTCAGCTCTCCATCTAAAACGCGCTGTTTAATCTCTTGCGCCCGCTCTGATTTACCAAAGCGAACCCAAGCCCGGCCCTTGCCGTTCTTGATCTCCACGCGCTCAATCACGCCCACCTGATTTGCAACGGTTGCCCGGTGGTCAATCAGCAGGGGCGCACGCCCGCTTTCAATGAAATCAAGGTCAATCTCGCCTTCATCGTGACCCAGAATTTCAACGCCCCAATAGGTGCGAATGGGTGCGTCACTGGAAAACGAAAGCTCTAAAAGATCCTCTTCCGCGCCCTCTTGAGCACGCACGAAAGACCCCTGCCGGAACAACCGTTCCGGCAGCTTCAATTCATGTGTTGGCATGGTGTGGTTAGTCCTCAGAGTTCATTGGAATAAGTGCTTATGTACTAAGCTCAACTTCTGATAGAGTTCCGTAAATTCGCACAAAGGAATCTCTAATAAGGCGCAATATGAGAAAGCCTCACCCATCTGATATTTTCGAAAAAATAAAGGATGCATGCATAGGCCTGCTTTTGATATCAGCCTGGTTTCTCATCCCCACGGCTGTCATTTTGCTGTTGGTACTCGTAGAGCCAGAAGCAAAACGGCCCTACAGTCTTTACAAAGAGTACACCCTTCAGGATGACCTTAGCATTTTGGCTTTCAAGCCTGCAGCGACTTTAAAGATTGCAGAGTCAGATACTGCATTTAAGCCAGGGAGTGTCTTCCTTCTATGCGCTGAAGAACAACAAGCTCAAGTCCTTGTTAAAACAACTCTTTATGGACGTGACTGGTTGAATTTCCCTTCAAAAGGCCACAACGGCACCCTCCATTTTTCACCGAGAAGAAGAGGACTTGAAGGACTATGGATAAAAGACCTGCAACTTACTCTGATCAATGAAGAATATTTAGACAGCCTGCTAAGCCTTGCTCTTAGCAAGGAAAACCAAAACGCTCTTATTGCTGAGTTCAGAACCGATAACCCGCGCTACATCACGTTTTTCACGCATGAAACCGCATTTAAGTTCAAAATAAACGGCAACAAAAACTCAGTCCCACAGTTTCTTCAGAGTTGTGGTGAACCCTGATCATCCAAAGTACTTTTTTCAGCAGGCGGAGCCGCTTTCATGAATGCAGAAAGCACCGCGTCAAGATCTATGCCGCGATCTTTGGCAAGTGCCCTTGCCTCTTCAAAATCGTCATAGATATCTTCAAGAGTGCGCCCACGCTCTGCAGCCACTTCCTGCGGGCTTTTAATGCGGGATTCCATGTTGGTTCTATTTGCGGCCGCATCATCTTTTGGATTGACTGATTGCCAGCCCCGGCCCGTCCATTCCACCGCCTGAAACCGGGCAAGCTGTGTCATAGGCAATCGCACTTGCCCGCTCAGCATCGCCATGCGCAACCAATCAGGAAAGATGGAACCGCAGTAATGATCTGCAAGCCAGCCCTGCAGCACGCCCCATTGTTCGCGCTCTTCACCAAGCCCGGCCCGCAATGATGAGAAATTGGCCTTTTCCAAATCACTGGACAAAGACGAATAAGCCACATCAAGGCCCGAACAAACGCCGCGCAGCATGATTTTTATGAAAGGTTCCATCTCCCCACTTGGATAGGCAGGGTCAAAAGCTTTGAAGTCATAGCCCTGTGGCAGCTCTTCCAAAACACCGGCTTCCATTTCTTCAAGCCGGGGCCGTTCCTGCTCATCGTAGAATTCTTCTTCTTCTACGTCTTCCGCCTCGCCATTGGTCCCGGCCGCCTGACCACCGCCTAATTCTTCATCCGGGTCAGCATCTGCAGAGCGGGTGTAAAAGCCCATTTTCTGCGCACCATAAACAGCGTTCGCAAGGGCTGCGTCTTCAAAGCTGTTCATTTGCGCCAAGCGCCGCAAAGCCGTGTGCGCCCATGGAACACCAATCACCGGGGCAGTTTGATCAAAGGGCAGGTAAAGGTGTACAATCTCATCTGCAGGAATGCGAATGCGCTCCCCACGGCCACCGTAATAAGAGCGGTTGTGCTTAAACATGTGATAGGCAACCGGGCGATCCACCGCGTTACATTCCACCCCGGCAAGAATGTAATGCCCGTGATCCAGCTCTTTGTTTAACTCCACATCCAGCATGGTGATATCAAGGTGCTGGATCTGGAAACCAAACAGACCAAACTCCGGCCCAATGTATTTGCGGGCAAGAAAGTTCCCATCACGGGCGGCGGCTGTTAATGCAATGCGCTGGCTATCTGCAAAAGAGAACTTGCCGCAGGTGGTGCAGATCCCCTTGCGGCTCCATTCAAGGAAACCATCGCGGATAAGCTTGTTGCTGTCCCGGTCTAAGTTTCCATCACCAAGCCGGGCAACCGGCTTAATCTGCAAGCCATTGCGACCCACAACATTGCGCCGCAAATGGGAGTAGAAGCCTTTCAGGTAATCGTTGTTCTGGCTTTGCTCCCTGCTATGGGAAACCAACCCCAACAAGTCTTCCTGGGCATCGCGCATCAAGGATGAATTGAGCCCCATCAACTTGAACTTTACAAGACGATCCGGGCGGGCCGCTTTGTATTTGCGCACCGCCCCGCCCGGCTGTTTAACAGGCAGCTCTGCAGGCTTGTTACGTCTGCCAAAAAATCTTGCAAATGCACCCATTATCTAAACTCCACCTTCCGCAAGCGGTGACTGCCCCGGCCCGTGCGCTTGCGGTCTTCTATTCTGACCAGCTTGCGGTAGTGGGTGTGCCAATCCTGCAGCTCTTTTGGGGTTAGCTTTGTCAGCTTACGGCCTGCGATCTCATAGGAAGCAACATTAGATTTTGCCCGCCCCTCTATCAGCGCTTCCAACTGTTCCAGCATGCGTCGGGCATGGCTGCGCAAGTCTATGGCGTCCCCGCTTGCCAGATCCGGCAGAACCTCAAAGCGGCCGCTGCCCACGGTCTTCCGCGCCCCATCACTCTTGCGCGTAATAAACGCCGCCCACTGGTAAGCCCCGGAGGTCCAGTCTGCATTTTGCTCACTGCCAAGGCCCACAAAAAAACCGCCCTCACTGGCGGTTGCGTCAAACTCTATTTTTGCCGGGGCTTCCCCTTCCAGTGTCGCCACATAGGAAAGCGTGTACTCATCAGGTGGGAAGTCTCGCGCCAGATCATCCCGCCGCCATGATGCAAAGTCACCGGCCCGAACTGCCTTAGGCTCGCAGCTTAAAGGCTCGTCAAATCCATTTCCTGCCATCTCATCACCCTCGCAGCCCAGCCACTAAACCGTTGCCTCTGCGCCTTGGTTTTCGGCGCACCTTTTTAGGTGGTGCCCGTTTCGGCGTCACCGTTGTTTGCACCGCCTGTTTTTGCTCTTCCGCTTGCGTCTCCGGCGCTTCAGTTTGCGCCGGTACTGGTGGATTTTCAGGCACATTTTCCCCGGCAAGATCCTTTGAACCCACATCACGGATTGCCTCTTGCTTTGGCCGCAGTGCTGCAAAACTATTGGTTTCCATAGATCGCGCCCAAATCGGCGGGCGTTTCCAGTTGATTTTTTCTGCTCGCAGAACCAGCACCAAGGCCAGTCCATAAACACCCAGATCAAGCGCCTCGTTTCTCTTGCGCCCCTTGCGAAGCACCCAGCCTTTCGGAGTGCGCCGCTCTGCGCAAAACTCTTCAAACACTTCATTTGGTAGGTTGCGGGTCAGGTGATAGGCATCTGCGCCGGGATCTTCACGGGCAAGGCTTGCGGTAATTTCGGACTTCAGCCGCCATGTGCCCACACGAACAATTCTCAAATCAGAGCGCTTTTTAACGCGCTTGCCTTCTTCCTTTTCTGGCGTGACTTCCTTTGCCCGGTCCCGGTCCCAGCGGTCCAGCCCCTTGGCAAGAAACACACGCCTGCGCAGGCCAAGCTTGCGCGATTTACGAAAGAAGGCATAAGCATTCTTCGTCACACCATCAGCGCCGCCACTGTCCACAATCAGCGCAGCCGGTTTGATCTGGTAGCCACTGCCCGCAACCGCATAGTACCTTTCCAGCAAAGGTAAAAGCGCGTCCCAGTCTTCCTTGTATTTTGCCGGGTCTATCACCCTGCTATCAGCGCTTGGCGCACCTGCAGGCGGAGTGTGAAGGTCAAAGCGATCAATCAACCAGCGTTCCAGCCCCGGCCCCCAGGCATCCACCTGAACAACAAAGCGGCCCTTTTGCACGTCAACCGCAATGGTAAGAAAGCGGGTTTCCGGTGGTGCGACCTTAAGCAGATAGTGCTCTGCCTTGTCCTTCAGCTGCTTCACGCTCAAATCATCTTCATCTTCCACCATGCGCGAAGAATAAGGCTTTCCCTGATCAACGTTCACAGTGGTCTTTAAAGAGGTCTCATCTCCGGTTTGCTGGAACTCCTGCCAAGCAGTCTCATATCTGGAAACCAGCGAGGCCCACGACTGGAAGGCAGCGGCCGCCCCTTTTAGCCAGTAAGTGACAAGATCCGTTTCCCGCAAAGCCTCATCATGAACGCTCACCAGCTCCCCGGTTTTGCTTTCATGAAGCCAGCGGCCCGCCCGGTTTAGCTCCACCTTGTGCCGTGGTTCAAAGATCGCGCCGCAATGCGGGCACGCCATCACGGCTGCAAGGCCGCGCTCTTTCGGGCTGCCGTCCTCTGGAAAATGCAGCAACTCATAATCTGGTTCAAAAACTTCAGCGCAATCCGGGCAGGTCCAGTAATAGCGCCCACGGGTGCCCCGGTTATAAAGCGCTAAAATGCCTGTTGCCGGTGGTGCCATATGCGGCGCACCCTCAGGCGGCAAGAAGTCATCGTCTTCAATCAGGCGGCCCGGAGAACTCTCTGCAATCGCCATCCCACGGGAACCGAAAGTTTCCGTACGCTTCAAGGCAAGGTCAAACAGGTTGCCTTCCCCTTCAATGTCTTCCGGTGCACGGTCATAGTCAGTCAGCAGCATTAAAGGCAGATCAGAAGCAGACACTTTGGAGACCACCGGCCAACCGATATCCAGCGTCATGCCGCCTTGAAAACGCTTGTCTAATATGTTGTTGTCGAACCGGCCCCGGCCTAAGCGCCGCTTGATTGAAGGCGTGTAGTTGATCAGCGCCCCTACTTTTTTCAAGGCAAATTCACGCGCCGCGTTTCTGTCCATATGAATGACACGCATGTCGCAAGGCTCACAGCAGATCGCCTGCCCTATGCGGTTGATTATCAAAGCATCCGTTTTGCCGGTCCGCGCAGGCCCGGCAAACACCGTTCCCCGGAAGCGCCGCGAAGCACTCATGTCCATAGGCTCCACCATGTAAGGCGTTACCTTGTTATCCCACGCAATGATTGCCCCATTGTCCCGCAGCTTGCGCTCACCACCTGCCCAGTTCGAGACCGACATACGCCGCACCGGCGCAAGGATTGGCAGCGCATCAGCAAGGCACCCGGCCGCACTCGCATAAGCAGGCGGCCGCCACCCGTGCGCACGGGGCGGAAGTTCGGATGTGGGCATGTTGAATTGACCCCGAGCAATAGCCCCACGAAAAACAGGAAATTCCTTTCCTGCTTGAACGCGTTATTTTATGGGCAGTTAGGAACCTGTTGAGCCTAAGGAAATGAGAATGTTCTTTGCAAAACTAAGTCGGGTCATCGCCTACATACTCTTAGTTGTGGGATCACTTCGCCTACTGCTCGGCATAATTGGCGCCTCTTCGGTTGACCATCAGGCATTCGCTAGACGGTATTTAGGCACCGCGACAACTGGAGAAGCTATTGATGGATCATTAAAGTTGATAGCAATTGGCATCGTCTTTGGGATTTTCTGGGAAGTTTGCAAATTGCTGAAGCACAAATCCTCTTAACGAGCAAACGCATGGCCCATAGAATGACGCACTGCTTTTTCTGCAAACACCCTACTTGGCAGCATAAGCATACCACTGCGCATTTATTGCACTTGATCCTAACGCTTATCTTAGGGATATGGATTTTCGTCTGGATTTACATATCTATGAAAAACTCACGTAATCCTTGGGTCTGCACTGCTTGTGGGCGTAAGTATTACTAGGAGTAAATTCGCTAGTGAAAATTGCCTCAGGCAGAAACCGTTATTGAATCTCCCAAATCTAAACCCGAGTTATTCAGCAGCTTCCATCATGGCAGCCTGCCCGGTGTTTTCTTCCGCGCTCATTGCCTGCATGAATTCAGAAAGCTCCCGGTGAAGTTCTGCGAGCAGATCATCAGCAACCACAACCGCCGCCTCTGACTGGCGACCATCCAAACCAACATCGCGGGACAACCGGTCAGGCATGCCGTTCACCGCATTGCGAACCGCTGAGAACGTCCGTTCCAGCAACGCCACCACATCAGCATGGGCGATCAACTCACCACGTGATTGTGCAAGCTTGTTATAGGCTGCCTCAGTCTCATAAAGTTCCTTGCGCTGCCTTGGCGTCAGCGCCATTTCAGAGTTGCCAGAACCACCACCAAGCAACGCCATCTGCATTTGGCGGATATTGCTTTGGATCTTCTCTTCTTCCGCAGCCTCTACAGCCTCTCTATCTTTCTGCCATGCATAGCAAACAGACAACCGGAACTCGTAAGCCTGCCCATTGGTGCCCTTGCTCTCACAAGGCATCCCCTCGCAAATCCATTGATCAATGGTAGGCAGGCTCTTCTTAAAAGCTTCTGCGAGATGGCGCTTATTCACCACCACATCTTCCACACCGTCAGGGAGCGGATAACGTTCAACATTCTCCATGCACGCCCCCTTCAATCTGGAACAACAACAGAAACGAAAACACCAAGTGCTTCCGCGCACCACACAAACCAATGTCCCGCAGTTCCGAACTACCCGCAGGCCGGCGCGTGCCCAGGAAGGACCCAAGGCTTTTCAGAATACAGAAACGCACCCCCCAAGTTTTAACGGGCTGTTTTCAGGGCCTTCTGCATCGCACGCCGGAAGTTGCGTTTCATCCGGGCATCAGCGGTCTTTCGCGCACCCTCTTCAAAGCGCAGGCGCGGTTGATAGTCGGCACTCTTCTCATAGGCAACCAGCAGCTTTAAACCTGTGCGGCCCTTGGTGCCTCGTGAGCTATCCCGGCGCTTGCCGCGCCTAGGGCGCTGCCAGATTCCCTCAACACCATTGATCTCACCTTGAAACACATCCGGCCGCTTCAACAACCGGTCAATACTACGCCGTGGGAGGTTGCCGTATTTGTTGAGCCGCTGCGAGAACGGAACCGCCAGCGCTTTCCGCTTTGGCCTTCTGGTTCCACCCTTCTCCTGCAGCTCCAAATACTCTGCCTGCCTGTCCTTGAAGAAGACAACGGCCGATAGGTTACGCTTGCTTGCCCGCTTGAGTGCAAGGCCGCGCTTGGTGAAGGGTGTAGGGCGATCTAATCGCCTGCTTAACGCCTTCTCGCTATTACTCTTGATATCCTGCGCTGTCTCATTCAGAGCTAAGCTGATTGCATAAGGCACCTGCCGCTGTTCTGCTTTGGTCAGCCCACTCGCAACTTCATCAAAGTTTGCGGTGTAGCGGATCATAGCACCCCCAAAACGAAAAAACGCCCTCAGGTGCAAACCTGAAAGCGCAATTTTTTATCTTAATTGAATCATGCCTATTAGTGCTGCGGGTGTCAAGTATCCTGAAAGTTTACCTCTCGATAAACTCGAACGCTAACTCAACCAAACTCCCAGAGGCTTTAGCGTCTAACAATGAATTGGGTTCATCACTTGCGACTGTGGAATGGCGCCACACCATGATAGCAGGATGCCAAATCAACGCGATCAAGATAGAAATGGCAGCGAAAATCTTTGGCCCCAATGGTAGCAGCAAAACATTTCGTTCTCTCGCCTCAAACTCCACAACACGCCTCAGCTCAAAATAAAGCTTTTCTGGTTTTAGAAGATTGTAGCTTTGCAGTAGTTCAGGTTGCTCCAAAAAACTAAAATCAAGATTATTCTTTTGAATTTGTTCTTCAAATCTTTTGTCTGTACCTACCGGTGAAAAGCAATAAATACGCTCTGGCTCAAGCACATCAATCGCTCCAACTATTCTCCCAAACTCATAGCCAGCTCCGGCAATGAGGGTTAAGTGCTCTCGAGATAAACTCGCCTCACCCAAAAATGCAGCAGATATTGGACCGAAGTCTTTCACATGATCTAAAGTTGCTTTGGGTAAAACGAATGATTGAGGATAGTAGGTAATCAAAACTTGAGCGAATTTGTCAAAATTCAAGAACAGAAATTCCAACATCGCCGAAATTTTTTTTCGATCTAATGATGTTACATCAATCTCTAGGTTTACTTGACCCTCAATTGGTAGGGCCTTCTGCAAATCATTCAAGAGATGTGAAAAATCGCTCCTTCGCACACAATCTAGGCCTGATACCACAGATAAATTTTCATCATAAGAGTGTATCCCACGACTTCGGTAATCAAATAAATAGATATCCGTACCAGATAGCTCATCGTCTCTATTACGCAATCTTTCTATCGATCGATGTTCATAACCAATACAGCCTATAAAAACAGTCGGCTGAACTGACTTGGGGTCAACTAAAATAATATCAAGCATCTTCTGTGGCCCAGTTTAATAAATCTGGTTGCTCATCTTGCTTTTTACTGTTGTGTGGCATTGCAGAAAGAACTCTTTCTTGCCCGGTAATAGTAGGCAACTTGTAAAACGGCGCTAAGCGATGAGAGATACGAAGACGACAACCTTCAAGATCAAATATTAACTGCTTTCCATCTGATCGTTGATCAACTACGAGCGCCCCGGAATTGATTCCGATAATCAAAGCGTCTCTAATTTTTGTAGATACGCCCTTCAGACGGTAAGAAAGCGCTGGCTCAGGTTGGAATTTGCTATCAAATAAGTTTTCTGACAGTGTCTCTCCTAGTCGATCGACAACTGCAAGTGTCGGATAGACCTCATTTGCGCTTTTCACAGACGGATTATAGGATGCGATCAAAGCCCGAAAACGATCTACATTGCGAGGTATTGCACGGTTCTGTGCTATTCTCGAATCCACCCCATCGTTAAAACTAACGAATAATTCATTTAGCAAGTACTTTACAGCTCTCGGGTTTCCCTCCGTTAGACTTAATAACTGATCGAAGCCATGATAATAGCCATAACCTTTAGCAGAACGGCGCCTTGTCGAGGATTGTCGAGTTTTACTTTTGTCTGCCTTAGAGAAGTAGTAACTCCTAATCTCAGCAATCGGCGCAACTTTTCTCAAATAAGAAGCTCTTAGATTTTCACCTCTTAGACCATCTATATCAGACACATTCTTAAAATCATTGTTTGCCATATGCTCAATGAACGACTTATCTCCAGCAGATTTTGCGGCTGTGTAGATAGCACTAACCTGTCGTTCAAAACCTTTAGACACAAACTTGCGAGTGTCTTTCTTTATTGCACTTGAGTTATTGAGGTAATTAACGAACTCACTAAACGCGATCCCTCTGTTCTCACACTCCTTTTGAATAAGCTCTTTTGAGAATTTATGATCAGCATCCGCGAACTTGTTTGCAAGAATGATTGAGTGAAAGTCTTGGCCATCAACAGGGCCAGTTTCGCTTGTCCTAAGTCGTTCCTCTAAGTCATAAAAATCAATATATGGGAACAATGAAAACTTCAAAACAGCTCTCTGATCAAAAGAGCGCAAGTTTTCATACAATCGAGTTAAAACTCTTTTTGGAGCAATCTCCATTTCATCAAAACTTACACTCCACCGGTGCACACCGATTTGACTTTCAACAGCATCAAAAAAACCTTTTAGCATAACTAAAAAGTCGAGATGCCCTACAAGCCGGATAGTATCTAGATTTGCACTTGAGTTGAAAGGACTCACCGCTGATCGAAACATGTTGATCCGCTTTAAGAGAGCAAGCTTGAGCCCGATAAACGAAAACTGCTTTGTAGGTAACGACCAGAGTTCAGAACACATTTCGCATATCTGAGACTCCTGTACATCAGTTAGGTGCGCGGCCCATGGAACCGCCTCTCCCTGAATGGTGAGATCACTAACAAATCTGGCATCTTCAAACGAAGCGATCAATTGATACAAACAATGATCAGTAAACAGACCATTTAAAATTAAATCTCTGTCACTTTTCGAGATCTCTAAGTTTGATACAAGCTGTGCTGTACCCTTCCAAATCGATTCTGCAGGGATGTAAACTGGAATATACTCAAAGTTTACTCTTCTAAGGCGATCTGCAAACTCTTCTCTTTGGTGCAAGTAATATAAACCAGTTGCTGTCAGCGCTTTCATTATAGTAGTTTTACCTAACCCTCTGGGTCCAACTAAAACCAAGTTCTGATAAGCTGCGGCCTGCTCAAAATATTCAGGCATCACGAAGGAAGAAGCGATATCTTTCGGGCTCGCATTTCGCGCATTGAATTGTGTCGAAATCATAATCACTGCACTCCGCGAATTAGAGCTTGAATATCTGACAGCGCAGATACAATCGACAAATCGTGTTCAATTAATTTTTTATTGATTACTTCCACTTCGTCCGTACTTACATATGCAAGCTCTGGTACAGACTCAAAGAGAACACTTTTAGCAACCATTGAGGTACAATCTATCGTACAAATTTTAGCAACAATATCATCGATCGCATAGTCTTTCCCAAATGGACGCGTGTAAGGCATGTTAGGCGTTTTACTTCGCTCCCATTTCCCCCCACCCCAATCCCAAGAATAGATTGTACCTTCAGGCCCTGGAACATCTAAGTTGAAGTCCAGGATATGGAACTGATTTGCAAAGTAACGTTCATGATTGCGGTATGGATAGGCGGCAAAACTAGACGCTGAAAAGACGATCGGCTTAACCTGCCCCAGCTCCGCACTTCTTAACTTCACCATGTGCTTATGGCCGTGCACAACAACACATGATTTTCCAGTATCTCCAAGCGCTTGCAAAAGTTTGGCACCATCAGCCATCTGATCGTAATCAGAATCTAGAATCTCATCGACCCGCAACGGGTGATGATGCATCATTACAATAAAGTGACTATTTTCAGATTGCTCGATGAGCTCAATAATTTTTGCAATCATCGCTTCGCTAAGATAACCTATCGACCATATTGATCGCGAAGCATTCGCGTCTCCACCTAATCCATGAAGTCTACACGTATCAACAGCAATGATATCGCATCCTGAAAGTGAAAGAACTGCAACTCCATCAGCAAAATAGTCTTTTTTTTGCTGACTGTCGTTGAAAGGGAATGGAGGAGCAATTTGCTTTAAGAAATCAATTCGTTGTTGAGCTTGATCTATGTCTTCGATACGAGAAAGCAAATCATGATTGCCCGTCACTCCAATTACATTCTGAATATCCAGTTTTTGCGCAACATGGTGTAAATCGTTCCAAGCTTGCATAAGTGGCAATTGCTTGGATTGGTGGGCAAAATCACCCAAACAAAGTATTGCGTCAACTTGCAACTCTTCGTCCGAAAGACACTTCGTAAGCGCAAGTATAGGGTTTTTGGAAGGACATCTTTCTTCAATGTTAAACGAGCTTCCCTCGTTTCCAAAATAGACATTTGCACCTTCCAAATCAGATGACATGCAATGAATATCACTTACAACAAGAAATCTCATATTATTCTTCGCAAATTACAGCTAGCAACTCAGTTTCAGTCTTTCTACGCCCGACAAACCCACCCACATTTCTAGTGACCGGCACCGTGCCCAAAATGTATGGTTCAAATAAATCTCTAAACTCGCCGCAATCCCTATAAGAGATCACAATTCTATTGTTAGTCGCGTACTTCTTTGAAATCTTCAACAAGCGAGCTAGATCATCTCCGCGAAATTGCTTAGAGTTGTATTCACTAAATACTCGTGCTTCGTTTGTAAAATACGGAGGGTCCATGTAAATGCAACTACGTTCAGGCTTAATGGTATCAATAAATGCCTCGAAATCATCACTTGAAATAGTAGCTTTTCTCAAAACAGATGAAATATTCTGAAAGTCATTCAAAGAAAGCTTTTGCTTTACCTTCTTTTTGGCGCCAAAAGGTGTGTTAAATTCACCTTTTTTGTTTGTTCTGTATATTCCGTTAAAGCAATAATGATTCAAGTAGACGAATCTTGCCGCCTTCTCAACTCCTAGCTGAAGCTCGTTAAACTCCTCGCGAACTTCATAATATCGCTCCTCAGAAATTTCAATTTTATCATAGATCTTCCAAACATCATCAGCACTATCTCTGACATGTCGAAAGCAATCCATCAAATTCTCATTGACATCATTCAAAAATGCTACTTGAGGTTCGAACTTAAAAAAGAACGCTGCTGATCCGCAAAAAGGCTCGATGTATGGGCGAGAGAAATCTAAATAGGATTTGATTTTCTCTGAAACATTGGATTTGCTACCCGCCCACTTTAGCAGTTTTAACGTTTCGGACATAATAGCTTCCATTATCCAAGCATAAAGTGAGGCTATCCAAGTTTTACCCCCTTGAAGATGAAATGATTCTCATCGTCATTAGTAATAGCTAATTATCGAAATAGCAGACGAAACACAATTGATAGAGACTGCTAGATAACCTGTTATACTCATCGATCATCAGGTTAGAATCCAGTTTCATGTATTATCTTTAAGCTAGGAGCCTTACAAAGCACCAAAAATTTGTGCGCCAACACTTCGAGTGCTCCATACACAGGTAAGCGCCCCAGTTTGCTTGGCACTCGATACCTAAGAGACATGTTTCTATGCAGGTCGCTAATAACCGCCAATAATTGAATTTCCTTTTCATTCAAAACAAGCATCTTGTCAGCACCATAAGCATTGCACTCGTCCCACAATCTAGCCAAGTTATGTCCCAGCTTTTTAACTTTTTTATAGCTGCAGCCATTTTCAAGCAAAAACGATTTTAGCGATAGCTCAATAGAGAATGCCATCAAAAGCATAACCGGCCGTGGAGCTGACATTGCGTATGCGGGGAACTTCCCAACATTCTTGTCTGCATCATTCGCACATGCAAAGTATAATCTTGCCTCCGCCGCAAATTCTTCGTGTTTTTTCAATTAATTTACTCCTTCCCAATGAGCAGAATGAAACCTGTTTATGATGCCTGATAGTGTCTCACTACTCAAACTCCCCCGCCACATGCCCCAATCCATTGCGCATCAACCTCGAAACATAGTCCCGTGTCGCCCTGCTAGGCGTCCCCGCCTCCCGCTTCGCTTCATTCTCCTCAAAGCCTATGGCCGCCTCTGTAATCGATAGCCCTTGCCCAGCAATAGCGAAGACTGCCTGCGACTGATCAGGACCCAAGAGGGCTGCTATCCGTTCCAGTGTTCTGTTTGCGTCTGTGGTGGAGACAAGAAGCCAGTCGCGCACTTTGCGGCTGCAGTCAACGCGGGGCTGAGTGAAGTCGATGGAACTGGCTTGCCCCTCACACTCAGCATACAACGCCCGGATCTTACAGCCTGCCAGGTACTGCAGCTTGGTGATGTGTTTGTTGTTGTAAAGCCATTCCAGCGCCTGCCCGCGTTGATACTTTGCCCGGCGCAGCGCTTCCTGCTTTTGCTCTTTCTTGGTGCCGCGCAAGCGGAGTGGATCTGTATTCTTAGAGCTCAACATCCTGCATCTCCCCATGTCGTAAAACTTCTCTAGCGATCAGGCCCGCCAGCCGTTCACGTCGCCGCTCAAAAGTATCTGCCATCAACTGAATGGGATGGTTTGGCGGGAGCGCTGCGAGCTCCCGTGTGGTTTCGCCGCGCAACACGTCCAGAGCAGTTTGCACCTGCCCGGCCACGCGCCGGTTGCGCTCCATTGTGGCGACCACGAGAGTTTCAGTTTCCGCCATATCCGGCATGCGCTTTTCCCGGCGCACAAAGTCCACCAGATCCGCTTGCCAGCCAGCAAGGCAGGCCGAAAGCGCAGTGTCTGCATTCGCTCCCACCATCACTTTGATCGCCACATGCTCCGGCCAAGGATAGCCGCCCACCTGCAGGCTTGGTTCCGGTGCGCCTTCCAGCTGCCGTTGTGCCTCTGTGCAGGCCTTCACGCACTCCCCAACAAACGGCCAAACAGTGCTTTTTGCAGCCAACACCAGTGCATCCGCTCCCGCTTTCAGCACGTCCTCTGAAAACCCGCTCAGCTTCTCCCGCAAAGAGGTGAAATAGGCTTCCTCGTTGCTGCCTGGCACCTTTTTGAAAGTGCCGCCCAACGTGCTCAAAAAGTGCTGCGCTATGAGGTCATTGGTTGATTTTGCCTGTACTGCCGCGCTCATGCATAGCCCTCACCAAACACTTTGGTAATTGCCGCACGGCAACGCTCTGCAGATCTGTCCAGATCCCGCGCCCGCGCTGCTTTAGCCTTACTGCCATCAGGGATAAACCGGCCTTCAATCTTGCCCAGCTCTTCCCGGCTGCGTTTGGCCGCAAGAATGGCGCGGGTGAAGTAGTTGAGGCTGCGCGGTTGCTCCGGCGCACGCCCCAAAACATGGGCAATCGTGGGTTTTACGTCCTTTTCAAGATCGCATCCATGGATCAACCAGCCCCAAACCGGATTTAGGCCGCCCCGCACCTGTGCTGTCGTTGGGTCCAGTCCAAGTGACTGTAGAAACCGGCTACAGCCCTCAACAAACCTTTGCCCGGCTCTATCCGCAATTGTGGGAGCTTGTGAGAGTGGAGAAGCGTTTTCGCAAAAAGACCTACTCGCAGCCGCTTTGTCTTCTTCTTCTTTAGGTTTTAAGGACTCGTTCTTATAGGTGCCGATCTGGGGTGGCAGGGACTGCCGATTTTCACACGAAGCTTTAAGCTCGTTTACATGAGCTTTATGTGGAACATCCTCTATAAGGTCGCCCTGCTCTTCCTCCTCTTCTTTGAGCGCCCGCATCACACGGTAGGTGTGGGAACAACTGCCTCCATCAGGGCGGATACCAGCCATCACCCGGAGCCACCCAGCCTTAACCAGGTTGCCAATGGATTTTTGCACCGTAGAACGCGCAATCTCCAACTGCCGGGCAATCTTTACCTGACTGCGATAGGTCACGCCGTTGCCGTCCGTGGAGCAGCAAAGGACGCCCAGCACCTGAATATCACGCGGTTTCAACCGCCGATCCTCAAACACACCAGCAGGAATAAAAGACAAACGGGGACGGTTAACAGGTCTAGGCATTTTATAACCTCCTGAGCAGTGCGGATAATTGGAAAAGTGAGAACTAGAAAATCAGTGGCGGAATACGCGCTCTGATTACAAAGGGATTGAAGCTAACAAGGTGACTTGTAACTATACCCTCAGAACAGCCCTAGCGGCTTGTGGCGGTCACGGTCCCATAGCTTTCCGTCTCCCGTTGCCACGTCTCCAATTAAAGAGATGGCGTGGCAGTTCCATATTGGCGACAAGCGCCAACTGTTCCATCTCATGAAACCACGAAGCAGGAAATTGCCCTCGCACAACGGCAGCGCTTACAGCGCCCGACTTAACCCCGAGAGCACTTTGCAATTTGTCTCTTCCCAGTTTCTGCGCGATCATCCTAGCTGTAGTCATACCAAGAGTATTCTAATTAATTTAGAATGCGTCAATATGTGATCTGAGCGATGGTCTAAGAAATGTAGAATGTGTTAGTCTAAGCTCATGACGAAAAAGCTTAAAAATATTTCTGGACCTTTTGCGGATATTGCAACTCGCCTTCGCGCGGTTGAAACATATGTAGGTATGTCACAAAAAGAGTTTTCAGAGTCTGCTGGCGTACAGCAAAAATCCATGAGCCAATGGCAAAGTGGTGATTTTCGCATTTCTATTCAGGGAGCACTTAAGCTGCGCGAGAGATACGGAATATCGCTGGATTTTATATACTGCGGCAACATTGATGCATTGCCAACCAGGATGGCCAACGAGCTTTCATCCATATTACGTGACAGCATTTCGAGTAAGTCAAATGACAGCGGTGATCTACAAGCCCCATAAAACAACAACTTGTATCGCCGATCTTCATCCATGACCACCTCCTGAACTATCTACTCGTTTCCACCAACCAAAATTCCATCATTGCTCTTATTATACTGTCCAATGTGCTCACCATGTTTCTGCCGAAACATGTCTGAAGTGAGACACACGTAGCTTTACACCAGCTACTGACCAATTAATTGCATTCCGCATAAAAGCATGTTGAGCGTGTATTGCCTACCCATTTCCGGCACATTGCCTTCTGTTGTCTAAATTCACAAACACCACTCCTAGATATAGCTGACCAGACTATGGTGTTTTCTAATTTATTTAGACATGTATATTGACATTCTAAATTTGTTAGATTTGCCATGAGTACCACTTTCTAGAATACAAAGAAGTGAAGCCGCATAAAAACAACGGCCAATTCCCCACACAACAAGTCCCGCAGCTTTCTATTGCGAAAGGAATAGGCAATGCATGTTTTACCTGACTTGGGAGATACGGACGTAAAGTCGAATAGCCCACACAGTCTTTCCAGCTACTACAGCTTATTGCAGCCGGAAATATTTAGCCTCGAACGGCTGGTCGAAGCCGCGCCCTGTCCATAGCTCCAACTCAGTGAGGTTCAACATGGCACCTCGGAAGAAGAAACAGGACGACGCTCCGCAGCCCAGCTCCAACGCTGGCGGTATAGCAGCTGATCAGTTGCGCAGCTTCGTAGATCGTATTGAGCGTTTGGAAACTGAGAAAAAGGGCATTGCAGACGACATCAAGGACGTCTTCACAGAAGCCAAAGGCAACGGGTTTGATGTTCCAACCATGCGCCTGCTTCTCAAACTGCGGAAGCAGAAGCCGCATGAGCGTGAAGAGCAGCAATCCATGCTGGATCTTTACCTGCACGCCATGGGCATGGCTGGTGAATACACGATTGCAGAACAGCAAGGCATCGATGACGCCAGCGCGGGCAAAGTCGCAACAGATAACCCGTTCCTCACAGATGACCCAAGGCACACCCAATGGGCCACCGGCTGGCAAATGCAAACCACCCTGCTTGCCACTCAGGACGAGAACCAACCAGCAGGGGCATGATGCAAGAGCCGTTTCGCAAAAAACAAATTTCGCCACGCGGCCTGAACAAAACTCAGGCCGCCAATTACATTGGCGTCAGTGCAGGCTTGTTTGAACGCATGATACAGCAAGGCCTCATGCCTTCAGCAAGGCAAATTGCCAGTCGTAAGGTCTGGGACATTCAGGAGCTGGACAGAGCCTTTGACGACCTGCCACATGTAAACGGAGAAGCCTTCAACCATTCAGAAGGTGCCTTTTCAGATTTTGTCTAATGGAGTGCGAGAGAATGAGCACCCCGAAACCAGAAAAATGCGTTATCCGTGATATGGACCGGCACGGCAATATACGCTGGTATTATCGCCGAAAGGGCTGCCCCAAAGTGCGCCTGCGCCAACCCTACGGCTCAAAGGAGTTCTATGAAGAACTCAGCTACGCCCGCTTGGGATTAGATTTCGAAACCGGCAAACCTCTTATAGAGCTGCGCAACAAACCAGAAAAAGGAGCCTTAAAGGGCACTTTCCGTTGGTTGGTAGAGCAATACCTGCAACGGGCAGTCAAAAACTTAGCACCCGCCACTCGTACCCAAAAACGCCGGGTACTGGACGCAGTCTGCATGGAAACCTGCCTAAGCCGCACCGGCCAACCACTTGCAGATATGCCGTTCACGGGCCTTCAAAAACAACACATAGCCATTTTACGCGATCAAAAAGCACAAACACCGGAAGCGGCAAACCACCGCCTCAAAGCCCTTTCGACTATGTTTAACTGGGCAGTTGAAGTCGGATTGGCGGACAAAAACCCGGTTGAGCGCGTTAAAAAATTCAGGACCAAAAGCAACGGCATTCACACCCTGACAGAGCAAGAGATAGACACCTACCTTCAAAAACATCCAGGTGGCACAAAAGCCTATCTTGCCATGCAGATTTTCCGCTATACAGGCCTTCGCATTTCAGATGTTGCCCGCCTTGGCAAGCAGCACCTCTACACCACAAAAACAGAGGATGGCCCACAACTGCGCTTCAAAATAAGACCACAAAAAACCAGCAAGCTACAGGCTCAACCCGTCGAAGTGGACATGCCAGTTCTTCCACCACTTGCCGAGGCCCTTGCACGAATAGATCACGACCACCTCACATTCCTGGTCACACACACCGGCAAATCCTATTCAGTCAAAGGCCTGGGCAATCGCATGCGCAGTTGGTTTGATACAGCAGGCCTGCCCCACTGCTCAGCCCATGGAATCAGAAAAGCCGGAGCTGTAATCGCCGCTGAAAACGGAGCAACAGCCAATCAACTCATGTCTATGTTTGGCTGGACAAAGCTGGATCAGGCAGAGCTCTACACCAAAAAAGCTCAACGCAAGGCGCTTGGGGATAAAGGCTCAAAACACCTTGCCGGAAAAAGCTAAAATGGTGGGACACCTTGACTTGCTAAGTCATTAATTTTTCGCCCTGGGGACCCAGCCCCACTTTCGCTTAAAACCTACCAACAACAAACGCGTACAACAGTCCTATGAGCCGCTAATAGTTACAACTAAAACTTGAATTAAAATAATAAAACAACCATACAACATCGAAAGATAATTTATATTTGGTGATATTATGGAAGTTTTCATTAGACGCACTCAGCACCCCGTTGGACAGGGCTTATTCCATTCGTCTGAAATCGTATGGAAAAATCCATCTAATAAGAAAATCCAGACATTTCGACTGGTTTATGATTGCGGGTCACACCAAGCTTATTCAACATTTCTAGAAGGACAAATCAAAGACTATAAGAAATCAATTCCTCGTACTGAGAAAATTGACTTGCTTGTTATTTCCCATTTCCACAAGGATCATATCAGCGGGATCAAGAAGCTCCTTGAGAATAAGACGATAAATGTCGAAACGCTGCTAATTCCTCATCTCAGTCCAGCACAAGTCATACTGGCACTAGCCTCAGTAGCAGATAGCGAAGAGGGAAAAGAGACAGGATTTGAAACCGACTTCATTTTGGACCCTATCCCAACATTACAGGCCTTAGATAGCAACATTACCAATATTCTGGTGGTGAAACCTGTTGAGGGTCCATCAGTACCACCTGAAGCCGATAAAGGTTCGCCAGAGATAGACGAAGGCGCATCCGAAGATATCACATCTAGCGCCGAAGGTAACATGCAAGTCATAACCCCAAATGGAAAAATGAGCCTTGAGGAGATGACAGGCGGCGCGCCGTCACACGTCATCGATGACCAACATTCATTCCGACTTAATATTAGCAACAAGGTGTTCTGGAGTTTTGCTACATACCTAGAAAGAGAAGAAGCCAATAAATTGAACAAGTTTTTAAAAAATCTTTACAGTAGACTAGGCGGAAATGCGCGCAACATAGATTCGTCAATCGTCAACCAAACCTCTTTCAATGATCATCTCAATAAAGGCGAAAACGTTAAGAAGCTATTGCCCTATTTCAAAGAGTTAAAAGCAGCCTACAAGGACACCAACAAAGACCTAAACCCTTCATCACTAATGCTTTACTCTGGACCTAAGAGTTCTTTCACTACAAGCGGATATAGCAAAAACCACACATGCAGATGCGATTGTCCTCTTTGCTCACGGCTGGGCCGAGACACTCGTTCGGGAGTATCATGGCTGGGCCGAGACACTCGTTCGGGAGTATCATGGCTGGGCACGGGGGACGCCGATTTATCGACATCTATAAAGTGCGATGATCTTAAGAAGCACTTTTCACACCGTGTAGATAAGATTCTGACAGCAACTGTTCCTCATCATGGATCAAAGAAAAACTCATGCAATGGCACAATTAGTACAATCCCTGCAACTAATTGGATAATTTCCGCCCATCCGGAGAGCTACGGTCATCCAGATATCGATGTTATCAAATTGCTCAACAACCGCCATAATCGAATCTATTTTGTTAATGGTGATAAAGGTTCAAAATTCATCGAAAACCTATGGATAGAATTTCCGGATTAACAACGAAATACCCTTGGGGACAACGGCTCAAAACACATCGCTGGAAAGAGTTCAAAAAGTGGGACACCTTGACTTTTTAAGTGGTTGAATTCGCTCTATATGAAAAACATCCCACTTTCCCTCAAACCATTGACTAACCGAACAAATGACTGTTCGGCAGAGGCCTCCATTTTTCTTCCTTTACATTGATAGTAAAAACCTTTTCGCCTTTGGGGTGCAGAAGAATTGCGCCTTGCAATCAGTCCTGCCTCACGTTTCAGAGCACTGGCGGCGCCTCTATTTTTACGCGGCCAACCTCCCGGTGATGGCTCGGTTTTCCTGTCAACTTGCTCCTGAAACTCAGATAACCCGTATAGATCTCTGACTGCCGCCCTTTCACACCCGGCAGTGAGCGCAGGTCCAATCCAGACCATGGAAAGTAGGGCGAACGGCGCAAATCTGCGAACAGGCCGACACGAGCACCAGGGCGCGTTGCAATCCCCCGGCGGTGGAACCCATGTGTATCAGCAATCACCAGTGAGTTTGCCGGCACATCAAAGCAGACGGGTTTACCATATCCCATCCTCAAAATTTCTTCCTCACTGGCTCGAAAAGAACCCGCAGCATGCATGCCATCTGGGTGCTGCGCCGCATTCAAGCTCTGTTCAAACTCCCAGGCAGTCCGCTCCGGCGTATAACGATGAGACCCCGGCACGTAATGAAAAGGTCCATCAGCAACATCAACATCGCGCAAAAACAACCACGCTTTCGATGTGGCGTGGAATGTATCCATATGAAAATCAGTTTGCGGGTCTTTCCTCGTTTTTTCCAAATCCCACAAAACGGCATGCAAAAACACAATGGGATCCGCATTGTAAGACGCCACATAGCGCATCGCATTTTGCAAATAGGGGTCGCGAACTGCCCTGCTCAAACCCGGTAGGTCTTTCAGCACCGAAGGTGGCAACCCAATGAACCGCGTCACCGTTTTCCCCTGCCGCATTTCACTTGCGGCAAACGCATTGGTGGCAATCTCATCCTGAACTTGCGCAAAAATATCTTTGGAGAGGAAATTCTCTTTCACCACGTATCCATTACGATGAAAGAACGCTTTATCTTCCTCTGGCAGAAAGCGCACCATCTGACGGCGGCGCAGTGCAGCCATTTTTTCAGCCCACGCCACACGCTTTAGATAAAACCCACGCTCATTTAACCAGCGACTTCCGATAATCGGATTTTTCTTAAATGACTTTTGACCCATCAAAGCATCAAGAGCCCAGATAGGACTTTTTAAAATTCGCAACACACGAGCCCCCACTCCGCTGACAAAACCGCCAGAACCTGTGCAATAACAAACACACTACGTATTCCTGTGTCCATTTGCCATTTAAACTCATCAAGCAGGCTATTGCAGCACTGATGATTTAAAGGGCAATTTTCGATGAGCGATACACTTGATCAACCGACTAAGCGCTCAACTCCCAAACGCCACAAAAAAAGACGTCGCAAAGCCGAGTTTGCCTCCGAAAGCGACATGTGCACCCATTTCATCAACAAGCTTCCTGAAGAGTGGGTCGCTTACCCGGAGTGGGGCAACTGGGATATTCTGCTTGTCAGGAAGAAAGATGGGTTTCAGGTTGGCATCGAGGCCAAGTTGCGCCTCAACGCAAAAGTCATCTCTCAATCTGCAGAAACCGCCTATCACTGCGACAAACCCGGGCCGGATTGCCGAGCAATCCTGATTCCAAAAGGCTCCAATCTCGACTTTCAACCGGTTTGCAACATCCTGTCTCTGCAGATCATTGAGATTGAAAGCGAAACCTCTAAAAGCCCAAGTACCGTCAGTTGGTATCGGCCCAAACTCCCCAATCCGGATCGCGCATCCCCGGCAGGAAACTTCAAAGAGTTCTATCCCACCGAGCGACTGGAACTCCCTGAAATCATTCCTATTGTTGCAGCTGGCAAGCCCTCGCCTATCAAGCTGACACCGTGGAAAATCAAAGCCATCAAGCTTGATATTCTTCTGCAAAAGCATGGCGTGGTTACGCGCAAACTGTTCAAGGCCCTCAACCTCAGCACAACGCTCTTCCTTCATTCCGGCAATGGCTGGATGTTGAAGGGATCAGAACGGGGCGCCTGGACACGCGGCCCCAGTTTCCCCGATTTCAGAACAGGGTGCGAAGAGAACTATGACGAGCTGGAAAAGCGTTACAAAACATGGGTTAAAACCTTGCCGATGGAAGGCATCCTCGCACCGGAAACCGAAAAAGAACCTGCCTCATGAGCGAATGAGCAGCCCTTTGTTGTTGCATGCAGAACAAACACCCCGAAACAACAGAGTTTCACTTGACCTAAATAGCTGCTAGATTACCCTTAGGTAAACCAAGCATCTGGGAGGGAGCGATGGTTTTCAAAACGCAGGATGAGACGGGCACACTCAAAACATTCAGGGACGCAAAGCGATATTACTGGCTGATTGCTTATGCCAGCAGCAGTGTCACGCTCATCACAGTCGCGCTTTATGCCTACACGCACGTCACAGCAACTCTGTTCATTCCCCTCGTTTACTTCTTCATCGTCATTCCCGGTCTGGACGCTCTGATCGGCGAAGACCCGTATAATCCGCCTGATGATGTGTTGATCCAAATGGCAGAAGATCCTTATTACAGCCGGCTTGTGCGCTGGCTGGTTCCATATTCGTGGATCAACCTTTTTGCAGGCGTATGGCTTGTTGGCACCTATGACCTCCCTCTTTGGCTGATTGCTCTGTTTGCCTTTGGCAAAGGCTTGTTCGGCTCTGGCACCATCATGCTTGCCCATGAACTCGGCCACAAAACCAACAAGACAGATCAATTACTGGCCAAGTTTGCCCTCGCAGTCGTCGGCTACGGTCATTTTTGCATTGAGCACAATCGCGGCCACCACGTGTATGTGGCAACGCCGGAAGATCCCGCCAGCTCCCGCATGGGAGAAAGCATCTACGCCTTTGCTTGGCGCGAAATTCCCGGCGCGTTCGTCAGAGGCTGGCAAAACGAAAAGGAACGCTTGCACAAGAAAGGCCTCAGCACCTTCTCGGTAAAGAACGATATTTTACAAGGCTATGCCATCACATTGATTGTATTTGCCATTTGCACTGCTCTGTTCGGCTGGAAGGTTCTGTTGTTGCTGGCTATTCAAAGCGTAGTCGCATGGTATGGCCTGACGCAGGCAAACTATGTGGAGCACTATGGACTTCTGCGCCAAAAGGACAAGAATGGCAAATACGAGCGCTGCCAGCCACGCCACTCATGGAACACAAACCACATCTTCTCAAACCTGAGCACATTCCACCTGCAGCGCCATTCAGACCACCACGCCAACCCGCTGCGCCCCTATCAAACCCTGCGAAATTTCCCGGACTTACCCAGCCTTCCAAGTGGATACCCCGGTTGCTTTGCATTGGCGGCCATCCCCTCACTGTGGTTCAAAACAATGGACCCAAAAGTTCTGGAATGGGCTGGCGGAGACATCAACAAGGTCAATCGCGTTGATGGGTATGAGCCTGTTGCATTCTCTGCGCCGAACATCTGTTGAAACACGCAGAATACCACTGCATTTCATGGCAATCACACAGTCGCCCCGCTAAAACAGGATCAAGTTTTGAAGCGGGGTTAGACCAATGCAACATGGTGGCGATCTTTCAAAGGCAATTGCTGAGTTTGGCGGCGAGATCAGCGACTGGCTGGACCTTTCCACCGGCATCAATCCTGTTGCCTATCCAGCAGCAGAACACATCACGTTCCGCGGTCTGGCAGAGCTGCCAAGCGAAAGAGCCGAAGTCGCGCTGATTGCAGCTGCACGAAAGGCTTATCAGGTCGCGCCGCACTCAGGCATCACAGCAACACCCGGCACGCAAGCAATCATCACCGCACTTCCGCATCTACTGGGCGCCAGTTCTTCAATCGCAATTGTCGGTCCAACTTATGCTTCCCACGAAGAAAGCTGGAGAGCAGCTGGTGCAACCGTCCAATGCATTTCCGCTCAAGAAGCCCAAACCGCTGCGACTGATCACCTCTTGATTGTGAACCCAAATAATCCGGATGGTCATCTTTTCTCAAAAACCGAACTTTTGGAACTTGCAGTTAAGAGGAAAGAAGGCAGCGGCTATCTGATCATCGATGAAGCTTACATGGATCTTTATCCAGAAACCTCGATCATTCCTGAGCTTAGTGACCTTCCAATTCTGGTCCTGCGTAGCTTCGGCAAGTTCTTCGGCCTCGCAGGTTTGCGCCTAGGGTTTCTTGTTGGTCCCAAAGCAATCACAACAAAACTACAGAACCAGTTGGGCAGTTGGGCGGTCTCCGGCCCCGCATTGGATGTTGGCTGCGCCGCTCTGTCGGATATAAACTGGCAAGACGAAATGCGGGCGTTTTTGAAGACGGAGATGGACATCTTCAGGGCGACATTTCAAGACCATGGTACATCAGTCATAGGCCACACCAATCTCTATCTGTTGATTGATCATCCTTCTGCTCACCAGCTCCACACAGCACTGGCGAAAGAGAAAATCTGGACACGCGTGTTCAATTACAGCGAAAGCTGGTTGCGCCTTGGTTTGCCTGCATCTAAATCCGCCCGGCAGCGGTTCATGCTAGCATTCAAGAGCGCAGTACAGACGGTCGAAAATCATGCTGCTCTTTGAAAACACGCTCTGGATCGTTCTGCTTGCCATTTGTCTCGACGCCGTGATTGGTGACCCGGACTGGCTGTGGTCTAGACTGCCACATCCAGTCACTCTGATTGGCAAGCTGATCTCCTATATGGATCACACCTACAACAAACCGGAATACCAACGCTCAGCTCGTAAAACCAATGGCATTCTAACGCTTGCCTTGTTGATCAGCAGCGCTGGTTTTGCCGGACTGGTACTCCAGTATCTGCTCGATTTTTTGCCATTTGGTAGCATTCTGGTCGCGCTGATCGGCATGACCTTAATTGCACAAAAAAGCCTCTACCAACACGTGGCAAGAGTGCGAGATGCCCTGCGAAACTCCGGCCTTACCGAGGCACGCAAGCAAGTCTCCATGATCGTTGGCCGTAATCCTGAGTATTTGGATGAAGCTGGCGTCAGCAGAGCAGCAATTGAATCATGCTCGGAGAACTTTTCAGATGGTGTTGTTGCACCCATCTTCTGGTTTGCCGTGCTCGGTCTACCAGGGCTGTTCATTTACAAAGCCGTCAACACAGCTGACAGCATGATCGGCCATAAAAACGAAGCCTATGAAGACTTTGGTTGGGCCTCAGCACGGTTTGACGACTTGATCAATCTACCAGCCTCTCGCCTATCCGGTCTGCTGATCGTGCTCGCAGCACTCATTTCCGGTAGAGCCTATAAAACAGCACTCTCCACCATTCACAGGGAAGCCAAAAATCACCGCTCACCCAATGCAGGCTGGCCCGAGGCTGCCATGGCAGGGGCGCTCGGTGTAGCACTTGCCGGCCCACGCCAGTATGCTGAATACCGTGTTGAAGATCCCTTCATGAACGCAAAAGGCCGCAAAATAGCGGATGCAGATGATATTGATGGTGCACTGAAACTAATGGCAATTTCCAGCGCCCTCCTAGCACTCCTGATCGCAGCAATCTTAGTTATCTAATGCGGCTTTGAGCAATTTCCCAAAGCTCATCCAGATCAAGATGCTGCTCCAGATGATCAGCCAGCGCATCCAGCGCCCGTTCAACACGATGCTCGTATCCCAATTGAGAAACAGCCCCAAACCCTTTCAGGAATGCCGCGCGAAACGCATCTGAGCCAAAGATGCCATGCATATAACACCCTGAAATCTGGCCATTTTTCGAGACCGCACCATCCACATTGTCTCCAAGGTCAACAAAGGGACGTTCACAATCCGGGCCAGACGTTCGCCCCACATGGATCTCATAGCCTGTGATACTCTCACCACTCGGGACATGCAACCCGGTCTTCTCAGTTGTTTCCTTATGGGCTGTCAAAACCGTTTCAACATCCAGCAAACCAAGCCCGTCAACGGTGCCAGCATCACCTTCAATACCTTCAGGATCCGCGATAGTTTTGCCAAGAATCTGATAACCACCACAGATACCAAGCACCTGCCCACCACGGCGCACATGTGCAAGAAGGTCGATGTCCCACCCCTGAGCGCGGAAGAAGGCAAGATCACCGATGGTGGACTTGGTCCCCGGCAGCAAAACCACATCCGCATCAGCTGGCAGCACCTCACCCGGGAGCACAAACTCCAGCGAAACATCCGCTTCCATGCGCAGTGGGTCAAGATCATCAAAATTCGCAATTCGACTGATGACGGGAACTACAACCTTCAACTTACCGCGACTGGTACTCTCAGACAGGTCCAGCGCATCTTCTGCGGGCAGGTCCATCACTTGCGCAAACCACGGCACCACGCCATTGCAGGGCCATCCGGTTTTGTCCTCAATAGCCGTTACACCTGAATCAAACAGTGAGGGTTCGCCCCTAAACTTATTGATCAAAAACGACTTTATGCGGTTTACTTCACCACTCTCCAGCACAGCATGCGTTCCGACCAGCGAGGCAATGACGCCGCCGCGGTCGATATCTCCACACAGTACAACCGGTACATCTGCTGCCTCGGCAAAGCCCATATTGGCAATGTCACCGGAGCGCAAGTTGATCTCAGCCGGCGAGCCGGCTCCCTCGACCAGAACCAGATCAGCCATTGACTCAACTTCAGCAAAACTCTCCATAACGTACTGGATAAGCGTGCCTTTTTGCCGACCAAACTCCGCCCCGCGCAACGTACCAAACCGTTTGCCCTGCACAATCACCTGAGACCCGCTGTCACTTTCAGGTTTCAGCAGCACAGGGTTCATATGCACACTCAACGCAACATTTGCACCTCGTGCCTGTAAGGCTTGAGCCCGCCCAATCTCACCGCCGTCAGCCGTGACAGCAGCATTGTTGGACATGTTCTGCGGTTTGAACGGCTGAACAGAAAGACCACGGCGCGTGAAAGCACGCGCCAGTCCAGCAACAAGCACACTCTTACCAACGTTAGAGCCAGTGCCCTGTATCATCAGGGCTGGCTTTCTTTTCTGTGAAACGGATGACGTCACAACTTAAAACTCAATGCCTTCCTGCGGCTTCACACCAGAGCGGAACGGATGCTTAATCTGGCCCATCTCAGTCACAAGATCAGCAATCTCAATCAACTCGTCCTTGGCATTGCGACCTGTGATAACCACATGAACATCATCAGGTTTTTCTTCACGAAGGAAGGACACGACATCCTCAAGCGGAATGTATTCATAACGCAGCACGATGTTCAGCTCATCCAACAAAACCATCTTATGCTCGCGAGAGCTGATCAGCTCCTTTGCCGCATCCCAGGCAGCGTGTGCAGCTGTGATATCGCGCTGACGATCTTGTGTCTCCCATGTAAAGCCTTCGCCCATGCGTTTGATGGTGACGAGATCGGAGAAGCGATCCAATGCCATGCGTTCGCCAGTCTCCAGGCGACCTTTCACGAACTGTACAACAGCCACTTTATGGCCGTGACCGAGGCTGCGGAAAATCATGCCGAAACCAGCGGTGGACTTGCCTTTCCCCTTGCCGGTATGGACGATCAGCAGTCCCTTCTCGATGGTCTTAGTCGCCATAATCTTATCGCGCGCAGCCTTCTTCTTACGCATCTTTTCAGCGTGGCGAGCGTCCAGATCTTCTTCACTCATGTCAGCCTTGGTAACCATTCTTATTCCCCTCCATCCATGAGCGCGCGTCGCAGCTCCATTAAGTCCTCAAAGGCGCTGTTTCGTTTCGGCACCCACATATCTCGTTGAATGATCTCTAAAAATCGCTCTGTCATTTCCAAAAGCGCTGCAGAATTCTTCTCTGCAATAAAGTCCCGCACCTCATCATCATAAAGATATGCATCATAGAGCTGATCAAAATGATGGTGCGAAACAGCGTTGGTCGTCGCTCCAAAAGCAAAGAGATAGTCAACTGTCGCCGCCATCTCAAAAGCACCTTTATACCCGTGGCGCATCACACCTGCGATCCATTTTGGATTGGCAGCTCTTCCCCTGACAACCCGCCCAATTTCCTCAGAAAGCGTGCGAATGACTGGGCGTTCGGGCCGCGAATGGTCGTTGTGGTAGACGTGCGGAGCATCGCCTTTGAGCGTTTCAACAGTTGCGGCCAGACCGCCCTCAAACTGATAATAGTCATCAGAATCAAGGAGATCGTGTTCCCGGTTATCCTGATTGTGAACCACTGCATCAGCATGAATGAGCCGGGTGACCAGATCATCCCTGGCTTGCTCGCCTTCTTGCGAACGGCCATAGGCATAGCCGCCCCATTCCAGGAAACTCTCCGCAAAATCCGCGCGTTTATCCCACAGTTTCTCATCAATCAGTGCCTGCAGGCCAGCGCCGTAAGCCCCTGGTTTACTGCCGAAAATCCGGGTGGAAGACCGCTTTCGCGCCTGTCCTTCTTCAACACCCTTAGCCAGTAATTCCCCAAGCTCAGTTTGGTACCGCGCCGCCAGAGGATTGGCATCATCAGGCTCATCAAGATCGCAAATCGCAGCAATTGCAGCGTCAAACAAATGTATGAGTTGTGGGAACGCATCTCGAAAAAAGCCAGAAATTCTGAGGGTTACGTCAACACGAGGGCGTTGAAGCTCGGAAAGCGGAACAATTTCAAAACCTGTCACGCGGCCAGAGGTGTCTTCCCAAACAGGGCGAGCCCCAATCAGAGCCAGCGCCTGTGCAATATCATCCCCGCCGGTGCGCATATTTGCGGTTCCCCAGCAACTCATGGCGATGCATTGCAGCCACTCGCCATGTTCCTGAAAATGACGCATAATCAACGCGCTAGCGCTTCTCTCACCCAACTTCCAGGCGACCTTTGTAGGAACGGAGCGAACGTCAACAGAATAAAAGTTACGCCCGGTTGGCAGCACATCAGGGCGACCACGCGACGGCGCACCCGACGGTCCGGGGGGGACAAATCTCCCAGCCAGAGAGGATAACACCCCATCCACCTCAGCAGCGCCAGAGGCATCAACTGAGCGCGCAATCTCTTGCTCCAGCGCCTCCAACACAGCACAAGTCGCTGTAAATCTAGCTGGAACCGTCAGCTCACCTGAGACATACGCCAATGCCAGCGCTTCCAGCCGCTCAACCGTATCCCCGCAGCTGCGCCACGGCGCGTCAACAAGCTCCTGCAAAAGCACAGGCCGTTCACCAGCCCACGCCTGCTCAAAGGCACAATCCAGTGGATCAAACTCCACCAGATTCAAATCCTCAGCAAGTGCGCGTAACAGACTGTTCTCGTGAGGCTTTTCACCACGCGGTACGCGCAGCAAAACCACCAGCAATTCGGCCCGCTGCTCTCCAGTTGGCGACTGCCCCAGAATGTGCAAGCCATCGCGGATTTGTAACTCCTTCAGGTCACACAAGTAGGCATCGAGCCGCGCCAAACGCGTGTCCTCATCCATCTGCGATGTGAGACCGATATCCTTGTCCATGCCTTCACGCGCAGCAACGCCAAGTATCTCTTTTCCAAGCGCTTTCAGGCGGCGATGGTCTACCCCGGCAGCAATGTAATATTCATCCAGCAACGCTTCCAGCTCCAGCGCGGAGCCGTGGCTCTCGGCGCGGGCCAGCGGAGGGGTAAGATGATCGATGATCACCGAGGATAACCGCCGTTTTGCCTGCGATCCCTCTCCGGGGTCGTTGACGATGAAAGGATAGATATTCGGTACAGGTCCAATCACGGCTTCCGGATAGCAAGCCTCTGATAAAGCGAGAGCTTTTCCGGGGAGCCATTCCAGATTTCCATGTTTGCCAAGGTGGATAAGTGCGTCCGCCTCAAAGCTGTCACGCAGCCACATGTACCAGGCAAGGTAATGATGCGGCGGAACAAGCGCCGGATCGTGATAAGTCTCTTTCGGATCAATATTATAGCCGCGTGCAGGCTGAATACCGACAGTGACATTGCCATAAGTCTTCAGCGCCAGCTGGAAACAGCCGTCCACAATATGCGGATCGTCCTCCGGCGCACCCCAGCGTTCCTCAATCCCCTCACGCACAGCCAAAGGCAGCTGAGAAAACAACTGCTTATAACGAGCAAGCGCAAACACTTCCCCGCCTTTGCGTTGGTTTGCGTTCCTAAGGGAGTTGGTGGGGCCAGCCAGCAGGTCGTCTATCAACGCCTCAGAAGATTTCGGCGCATTCTCAGCAACCCCATAACCTTCTGTTTTCATGGCTAAAAGAAGGTGCGCGCAAGAGGCAGGCGTGTCCAGCCCAACCCCGTTTGCTATACGCCCATCCTTGTTAGGATAGTTTGCGAGCACTATGCCGACTTTGCGTTGATTTGCGTTTTTGTGTTTCAGCCGCGCCCAATTGGCCGCCAGCGCTGCCACAAACTCAATCCGGTCCGGTTTTGGCACAAAACGAACAAGCGAACATTGGGTCCTGACATCACGCCCGCCTTCTTCCTTAAACGAGATCGCCCGCGTCAAAAGACGACCATCAATTTCAGGAAGCACCACATGCATGGCAAGGTCACGCGGGGATAAGCCCTGATCACTCTCCGCCCAGCCTTCTTCCGAGGAAGACGACAGAACGATCTGCAGAACACATGCACCTGGGTTGTCCAGCACAGTGCCGGAATGAACAGCACCGGCACTCGACAAAGCAAAGGCTGTGGCATTCAAAACCACGTCTGGCGGGCACTGCTCAAACACACTGGAAACAACACCAGCGCATTCCGCAGTTTTCAGGCTCGCCACATAAAGCACCAGCGGGTTTATCCCCTGCGCCTCAAGCGCATGGCATAATGCCTGCACTGGCTCGATTGCACCGCTCTGGTACAGCGCCCGATAAAACACAATGGCCGCGACCGGACGGCTTGGGTCTTTCCAGCTCGCCCGCACATCATCTAAGGAAGGAAGCGAATGCCCTTGCAGCACCAGCCCGGCCCGCGGCAACGCCATTGGCTCCGATGGTGTCTCAACAGGCAACTCGGCACTCTGCGCGGCATAAAGCAAAGCGTTAGAAAGGTTCTCCGCCCCGCCCTCAATCAGATAGCGCCACAACATGTGCGCGCTCTCAAGCGGCACAGTGGAACGCTTCGCCAGCTCTTCATCCCACTTGTCATCACCGGGCAGCAGAACCAGCTTCACCCCGTCAGCGCGGGCAGCCGCTTCCAGCCGCTCAACGCCGTAACGCCAGTATTCAACACCGCCTAAAAGGCGCACCACAACAAGCTTGGAAGCCTGAATGGTCTGCTCAACATAAAGATCAACAGAGTACGGATGCGACAGCGCCAGAAAACTGGCAAGCCGAAGAGAGTAGCCCTCATGCTGGGCATGCGCCGCCGCAAGCCCGGCAAGCTCTGTGTCTGCTGCACTCAAAAACACAACATCCGCAGGCGCCTGCTCAAGGTCGACAGCCTCTTCACCATCATCCAATCGACGTGACTGTCCGACAAGTACGTGCATCAGGCCTGAACCAACTCAAATTCACTCAGCGCAGCCTGCACACTGTGCTTGTCCAGCCCCGCAAGGCCGATCACAACAAGTTTGGAGTGGCTTTCACTGCCAGCCGCAAACCAGGCCTCCACACGCGGCCCAACCGCCTGCACCAGCACCGGCGCGGTTTTGCCCTCAACCACCACACTGCCCTTAATGCGCAACACACCAGAAACCTTCATGGCCGCTTCCACCTGTGCCTTCACCTCGTCAATTGAGGCAAACCGGCGGGTTGGCAGTACAAAACTCTCAAAATCATCATGAGAATGATCGTGATGATGATGGTGGTCGTGGTCGTGGTCGTGGTCGTGGTCGTGGTCGTGGTCGTGGTCGTGAGCATGCTGCGCTTCATGGTGAGAAAGACGCAAGTCCATATCATCTTCTGCACCAGCATCCCGCCCAAGCAGAACATCCAGCGCCAGCTCGCCATGAGAGGCAGCAACAATCTCAACCCCATCGCGAACACGACCACGGATCGTCTGCTTCACCGCCGCCAGCTCTGCTTCAGTCAAAAGATCAGCTTTGGAAAGCACAACAAGGTCAGCACAGGTCAACTGATCAGCAAACAGCTCTTCCACCGGGCTTTCATGGTCCATCGCATCATCCGCTGCCCGCTGCGCAGCAACGGCCTCTTCATCGCAGGCCACTTTGCCAGCAGCAACAGCCGGTGCGTCTACCACGGTCACCACACTGTCAACGGTCACGCGCGGCTTGACAGAAGGCCAGTTGAACGCCCGCACCAACGGCTGTGGCAGGGCAAGGCCAGAGGTTTCAATCACAACCACATCCGGCACCTGCTCGCGCTCCAGCAACATTTCCATGGTTGGCAGAAAATCATCAGCTACCGTGCAACAAATGCAGCCATTGGCCAGCTCCACCACTTCATCAGCAGAACAGTCCGGGTCAGCACAGCCATTCACCAGTGAGCCATCAAAGCCCATCTCGCCGAACTCATTGACGATCAGCGCAATGCGCTTGTTCTGTGCCTTCATTAGCAGGTTGCGTACCAGCGTTGTTTTTCCGGCCCCCAGAAAACCAGTGATAATGACAGCAGGGATTTTTTTAGAAGGCGCAGCAAAAGAAACAGTCATAGGGAAATCTCCGGAAAAACAGCAGGCTTCAGCTGCAAAGGCTGTCCAGCAGCCACAAACATCACAAAATGGCAGAGGTCGGCGATACGCTGGTTCAGGCGGCCAGCTTCATCTCGAAAGGCGCGGGCCATGGCGTTTTCAGGCACAATGCCCATGCCCACTTCATTGCCAACAAACACAACGGGGCATGGCAAAGAGCTAAGAACCGCCTCAAGCCGCTCAAGCTCCACGGTCCAGTCCCGCGACCCGTGCATAAGGTTGGAAAGCCAAAGCGTCAGACAATCAACGAGGATCGCACGATCGCTGCTGGCATGCGTTTCCAGCACGCGCACAAGCTCCAGCGGCTCCTCAACTGTGTCCCAAAGGTCGCCGCGCTGCATCTTATGATGCGCGATGCGCTCCTCCATTTCACCGTCAAAGGCCTGTCCTGTCGCAATATAAGTCGGGCGTCGCCCGCTGCTTATAACCAGCTTTTCCGCATATGCGCTTTTCCCGGAACGAGCTCCACCCGTAACCAAGCAATGGCGAACACGAAGGTCGCCTCTCTGTTCAGCCATCTGGGTTAGCTGGTCAGCAAGCGCAAAGAAGCCGGGGCTTCAATCAAAGAATATGAAAGTACAGCAACTGTCTCGCACGGAGACAGGAAAATATGCGTCATGAGCACCTCTCGCCGTCCACCCGACAGCAGTCCTATGTCAAATCATATCTCCAGCCGGTCTCCTGGCTTGCGGCTCAACCGACCATAGCCCCTTCCCAGCCCTTAAAAGGCCAGTGGGATTTTCGCTAAGGTCTCACCGCTCACAGTTGCGGGGGCAGCTGCGGCTTGTCTCCATAATATATGGAACCGCATTCCCGTTTAATCTTGTCATTCCAAAGCCTGAGCCGGAACAAAAAGAAACTGGAGTTCTGGCCTTAAGTGTGGGGCGCAATCAGCTCTCCTGTCAATTGTCTTTGTGAGGATTCCAACATCACCGGAAAATCAAACCCGCAAAATCCGCGGTTTTTGGAGATTTCTGGCTAACCCCCTTGGATATCTCAATAAAAAAATAGAGAAACTGTCCACAAATCGAAAAATACGCAAAAAACGACTTGGCAAACACAACATGCCTCTGTAAAAGCCTCCTCACGCAAACGGCGAGGCAAACTCGCAAGGGTGTCATGATCCCCGGTAGCTCAGTGGTAGAGCAAGCGGCTGTTAACCGCTTGGTCGCTGGTTCGAATCCGGCCCGGGGAGCCATCCTTTTTCGTTTGCAGCCATACGGCAAGATCATCGTGATCCCCGGTAGCTCAGTGGTAGAGCAAGCGGCTGTTAACCGCTTGGTCGCTGGTTCGAATCCGGCCCGGGGAGCCACTTCTTTATCGATCGCCGCCAATGGCAACATAGTATGATCCCCGGTAGCTCAGTGGTAGAGCAAGCGGCTGTTAACCGCTTGGTCGCTGGTTCGAATCCGGCCCGGGGAGCCATACTTTTCTCTTTATCCTCCCCTTCTTCTTAAACACCTCTTCTCTTCACAAAACACGTGCGCGCGCGTCTATCCAGAAAACAAGAAAAATGATGGGTAGAAAACCATGTTCACGCGAAGCGAAGGCGCAGCACTATCAAGTGCCGCTGGCCGAAGACATAAAGTCCATTTGGGTAGAACTCTCTTCCGCACAAAAGCGGAGGCGTTCCATTTTGCGCTAAAACTCACCCTGATCCTGCACATGGCCACCCACTGACCCAGCTCTGGCTCCTTCAATTTTCAGGGAGTTCATAAGTCTGGAGAGCTGTGCATATCAGCCACGAGCCCAAATGCCGCCCGACAGCCCTTGGCACCCACAAAAAATTGGCCAAAATGAAGCGCTGTTCTTTCAAAAGCTTAGCTCATGCGGAAAAATACTAGATTTTTTTGCCATATGCACAAACTGCGACCTACATCACAGTTCTATCCAAATTATATAGAAAATCAATACAATGAAAATTTTACATAATAGCATTTAAATAACCTGAAAGTATAAATACGCGAAACATAATTTATATACAATTATTATGGCATAGATACCCTAAGTAAATGCGTATACCTCTAATATATCTAGTGCATATTATCATAATCACTACTAAGTGATAACTAGTGAAGTGCACATAATAAGGCGCCCCCTCTGGGAAAGTTGCTGCGTAAAAGTCAGGGAGCCATAAATGAGTAGTCTGTTGCCATCCTGCGGTCTGCCGCAAACCTTCAAGTTGCATCTCACAAGATCAGGGTTTCTTGCCGCCTGCATTGCTGCGCCACTCGCTTTGGCTGCGCCTTCGCACGCAGAAACGCCACCCGCCTCCGCACCTGCCACAACATCAGGCCCTCAGCTCATCGAAAAGTCCGACAACGGCAACACCTACGCCATGCCAGAGGACTATCTGGCCGTCACCGTTGCTCCGCCCTCCAAAACACCCTACGCCGATCCATTAGAAAGCGATTTGTCCATCTGGGTTGGTGAAGTGGAAATTGAGGGCCGCAAGACCCTGTGGGTCGAGTTGATTGATACCCACGGCGAGGTCATTTACAATTCCGAGGTCCAGCAAAACGAGACGCATCTGCTGCCAGATGGCAGAGCCATTGCCGTCACCGTGATGCAGCCAGCCACTCACAACAAAGCACTGCAATCTGCCAGCCTGAAGAAAGACCAGTCCCGCGTGCCAACCGATGAGCGCTTTGTCATCACCCGCAAGGAAGCTTTTGCTCCGGCATTGGATACGCAGGTGAACCTGCTGGAAGTGCAGCCCGTCCCAAAGGAAGTCCATAACTCCTTCATGCTACGCGCAGGTGAGAACGGTGAGATCCTCTGGAAAGCCACCAAGGATGCCATCACCTGGCTGGAAAGCAGATCCTGACAGAGACGGGACGGCGCGCAAATCGATACTCTCTCAAATCGCATTTAGCGCACTCATTCGAAAGCCACGCACCCCGTGAGCAATTTTGTTCTCATGCGCGATTGCCAAGAGAATAATATCCTAGTCTGACGCACCCTTTGGCAGCCCATTTCTTGTTCTCGTGAGGTCAGCGCAGTAGCGTGGTCTCAAAAGGGGTAAACACCCGCATTCTGATTTTTGGTCATACGAATTATTTGAGAGAAACTATGGATACGCGCGCCTCTGCCATCGAAGCCATCGGCAACACTCCACTTATTCGCCTCAAAGGCCCCTCCGAGCGAACCGGCTGTGAAATTCTCGGCAAAGCCGAGTTCATGAACCCGGGCCAGTCCGTCAAGGACCGCGCCGCGCTCTTCATCATCAATGACGCAGTCAAACGCGGCACGCTCAAACCGGGCGGCATCATCGTGGAAGGCACGGCTGGCAACACCGGCATCGGCCTCGCGCTTGTCGGCAACGCCCTGGGCTACCGCTCCGTCATCGTCATTCCCGAGACCCAGTCTCAGGAAAAGAAAGACATGCTGCGCATCGCTGGCGCTGAGCTGATCGAAGTTCCCGCTGTCCCCTATAAGAACCCGAACAACTACATCAAAGTCTCGCAGCGGGTCGCAGAAGAGCTGAACAGAACCCACCCGCAAGGTGCCATCTGGGCCAACCAGTTTGACAACACCGCCAACCGTCAGGGCCACATTGAAACCACCGCTCAGGAAATCTGGCAGCAGACCGACGGCAAAGTGGACGGCTTTATCTGTGCGGTCGGCACCGGCGGCACGCTTGCCGGCACCGGCATCGGCCTGAAGGAAAAGAACCCGAACATCAAGATCGGCCTTGCAGACCCACACGGCGCAGCGCTTTACAACTATTACGCCCACGGCGAACTGAAGTCCGAAGGCTCATCCATTTCGGAGGGCATCGGTCAGGGCCGCATCACCGCCAATCTGGAAGATGCACCGATCGACATCCCTTACCGCATCTCTGATGAAGAAGGCCTGCTGATCAACTTCGAGCTTCTGGAACACGAAGGCCTCTGCCTTGGCGGCTCCTCCGGCATCAACGTCGCTGGCGCAATCCGTCTCGCAAAAGAACTCGGCCCCGGCCACACCATCGTGACCATACTGTGCGACTACGGCACCCGTTATCAGGGCAAGATGTTCAACCCGACCTTCCTGCGCGAAAAAGGCCTGCCAGTGCCAGAATGGATGGAACGCAAGTCCGAAATCGCCATTCCATTTGAAGCTGCCTGACCTTAACGGAAAGCACTGCACAATACGCCAAGAGGTTTTGACCATTCCTCTTGGCACAGCTATAAGTAGGTCCTCGCATTACAGGAGTTGTAGCGCTTGGAATCCTCATTTAGCCTTCTTCCCCTGATCGCAATTTTCAGTGTTCTTTTCTATGCTTTGGCAGTCATTTGCGCCATTCGCGAGATCATGTACTCGCGCACCTCGCAAGGCAGCATTGCCTGGCTGCTCTCCCTGTTTTTCATCCCCATGCCAACAGTCCCGCTCTACTTCGTCTTCGCATGGAAGCGGCTGGATGATTACATCGAGGTCCGCGATGACATCTCCCAGATTGAAGCGGACGTCCTCAATCGTCACACACCCTATGTAGACAGCGCAGCCAACACCCAGTGGCCGGTACACACCCGTGTAGCCTCGGTGCCTTTTCTCGCCAACAACCAGTGTGACCTGCTCATCGATGGTCCAGCTATGTTTGCCTCCATCATTGAAGGCATCCGCACCGCCGAAAGGCATGTTCTTGTCCAGTTCTTCATCATCCGCGAAGACAGCGCAGGACTGGAGCTGGCAGATGCCTTGATAGAACGCGCCAAAGCGGGCCTGCACGTTTGCCTACTTTACGACGACATCGGCTCCCGCTCTCTTTCCACGCAGTACCTCACGCGCCTGCAAGACGCTGGTGTCCGCGTCAGCGCTTTCAACAGACGCCATCGCCTTATGCGCATGCTCGGCCCCATGCGCCTCAACTACCGCAATCACCGCAAAGTCGTGGTCACAGATAGCAAACACTGCTGGATCGGCGGCCACAACATCGGTGAGGAGTATCTGGGGCTGTCAAAAGAGTTTGGTCACTGGCGCGACACCCATGTCAAAGTCACGGGCCCGGCAGCGCTCGCAGCCACACTCTCCTTCAGCGAAGACTGGCAATTTGCAACAGGCAAGACACTGCAACTGGAGCTGCCCTCCTCCTTCTCCCAAACGGGCGGGGAAAGCGTCATGGTCATGCCGACAGGGCCGGCAGACATTCAGGAAGACTGCGCCATCACATTTGTGGAGAGCATTTCAAGAGCCAAGGAACGCATCTGGATCGTCAGCCCTTACTTTGTACCGGGCATTGAGGTCCTCACAGCCCTCTACGCAGCCGCTTTACGCGGCGTGGACGTCCGCATCCTCCTACCCGAAAAAGCCGACCACTGGCTTGTCTGGCTCGCCAGCTATGCCCATGCAGATAACCTCGCCAGCCATGGCATCAAGGTCTATCGCTATCTGGAAGGCTTCCTGCACGAAAAGGTCATCCTCATCGATGAGGAACTGGCAGGCATTGGCACAGTCAATTTTGACAACCGCTCCTTCAACATCAACTTCGAAATCACGCTCTGGTTCACGGGTCAGAACATGATCAGTAAGACAGAAGAGATGCTACAGCAGGATTTCAAAGGCGCCCGTCAGACAGACCGATTGGAACTCAACAACCGCCGCTACGCCTTCCGCGTCCTCGCCCAGGCCGCCCGCCTGTTCTCACCAATACTTTAGTTTTTGATGAGTACGCTTCAGTAGACTTGCGTTGGGGCACTGAAATACGTTAGGGGCCAACTGAGAATAATAACCCAGAGGGCTTTTCGCATGTATTTTGTGCCTGAACTAAGCGTGATGGCGGGCTTTACCCTTGCTGCCTTCATCCTGTCCATTACTCCCGGACCGGACATGACCTTCTTCATGAGCAAAACGCTCACACAGGGCCGAAAAGCCGGACTGGTTGCGATTATCGGCGCAACCAACGGCATCATGATCCATGCGTTTCTGGCAGCGGTTGGCATTTCCGCCCTGCTCGCCGCATCTGAATTTGCCTTCCAGGTCCTCAAAACGGTAGGCGCGCTCTATCTGGTTTACCTGGCTTTCCAGATCCTGCGCAACGGGTCCGCCCTCTCATTGGAAGAAGGCGAAGCATCCCGCGAAACTCCCAGAGCCATTTGGGCAAAGGCTGTCACGATCAACCTGCTCAACCCGAAAGTTGTGCTGTTCTTCGTCACCTTCCTGCCGCAGTTCGTGTCTGCCTCTGATCCATACGCAACCTCAAAACTGTTGTTCCTTGGCTTCTTTTTTATTCTGCTGAATGTGCCAAGCAGTCTGGTAATGGTGTTTGGCGCCTCTGCGGTCTCCAAGTTCCTGCGTAGCTCGCCGCGGGTGATGCGCATCCTCGACTATTCTTTCGCTGGCATCATGGCAGCGTTCGCTGTGAAGCTGCTCAGCGCACGCACCACCGCTTAAGATCACCAGTTAAAGGTGCGCCAATTCATTTCATGGCGCACCTGTTCAATCCATTTGAGATTATTCCATGACCGAACATTTGTACCGTGAAGATGCTTACTTGCGCAGCAGCGAAGCCGCTGTAAACGAAATCACTCCGGAAGGTGGCATCATTCTGGACCGGACCTGCTTCTACCCCAATGGCGGCGGCCAGCCGGGTGACTGCGGCTCGCTTGAGCTGGAGGATGGCACCCACATTCCAATTGCAACAGCTGTTTATTCCAAAGACCGCAGCCAGATTGTGCATGTGCCAGTTGATGGCACCGAGCTTCCCGCAGGGCTGACCAGCGGCGCAAAGATTACTGCGCACATTGACTGGGAAACCCGCTACAAGCACATGCGCGTTCACACAGCTTTGCATCTGCTCTCCGTCGTGCTGCCTTTCCCCGTCACCGGTGGCCAGATCAGCGATGGCACAGGCCGTCTGGACTTTGACATTCCAGAAGCTGCACTGGACAAAGAAGAGCTGACAGGCAAGCTACAGAACCTCATTGCAGGCGATGACGCCATCACTCAGGAATGGATCACCGACGAGGAGCTGGAAGCAAACCCGGGCCTCGTTAAAACCATGAGTGTAAAACCACCTATGGGCAGCGGACGGGTAAGGCTGATAAGAATTGGGGAAGATGTTGATTTGCAGCCATGTGGCGGAACACACGTGTCGCAAACCGCACAGATTGGCAAAGCTGTCATCACTAAGATAGAGAAAAAAGGCCGTCAGAACAGACGCGTCCGTATCCAGTTGGAGGACTAAAACATGGCACAGGACCCGATTGTTTCGACAAGCTGGCTCAAAGACCACCTTGATGCTCCTGATGTAGTTATCATTGATGCTTCCTGGTATCTGCCTGCCATGGAGCGTGACGCCAAAAAGGAATACGAGCAAGAGCATATTCCCGGCGCACTGTTCATGGACATTGACGATGTGTCCGACCAGAATTCCCCACTCCCGCACATGATGCCGGAACCACATGTATTCTCATCCAAAATGCGCAAGATGGGCATTGGCGATGGCCAGACCATCGTTCTCTATGATGGCATGGGCATTTTCTCCGCAGCCCGCGTCTGGTGGATGTTCCGCGCCTTTGGTGTAAAGAGCGTCTTCGTGCTGGACGGTGGCTTGCCAGCGTGGAAGGAAGAAGGCTATCCGGTCTCTGACGAAGTGCCAGCCCGCATGGAACGCCACTTCACAGCCATGCTGAACAACGACATGGTGCGCAACCTCAACGAGGTGCAGGATGCCTTGGAAACCAGCAGCCACCTTGTGCTTGACGCACGCGCTCCAGAGCGCTTCAAAGGACTGGCACCAGAGCCACGCGAAGGCGTGCGCGCTGGTCACATGCCAGGTGCTCTGAACCTGCCGTTTGGCCTACTGCTGAACGATGGCAAGCTGCGCTCTAAAGAAGACCTGCAGAACATCTTTGCGCAAGCGGGCGTCGATGCCACCACTCCGGTAATCACCTCTTGCGGTTCAGGTGTAACAGCTGCTGTCATCACGCTGGCTCTGGAGCAAGTAGGCTTCACTAAGAACGCGCTTTACGATGGCTCGTGGACCGAATGGGGCTCAAGCTCAAAGACCGAAGTCATCAGCGAACCAGCCTGAGTTAAACCAGATTCACATTCGCAACAAAGCCCTGCAAGTAATTGACCTGCAGGGCTTTTCTTTAAGCTACCGCCAACACATCCTGCACTGCAAGCGCATCTTGTTTGCCAAGTTCAGCGGTTTCCGCAATCCATGCAGCGCGCTCGTCCTCACCCGCCAGATAGGTTGGCGAGAACATCTTGAAGCTGTGCTCCTCAAACCCGATGAAGTCCAGAATCTGACGTCCCATCACCTTGTCATGCGCACACTCATAAAGCTCTTCATAATAATGCGCGGCTGTATCACTGGTGATGATCACACGGGCGTTGCGGCCTTTTAACAGTTTGGCTGGCAGCTCTTCCCCTTCCACAATCTGGAAGGCAACACCCGGCAGCAGGGCCCGGTCCAGCAGCCCCTTCATAGGCCCCGGCATACCGCCCCACCACAGCGGATAAATTGGCGTCCAATGACTGCACCATTTCAGGTTCTCCTGAAAAGCAGCCACATCCGGTTCCAGCACCTGATCTCCTTTAAAGTCACCTGAGAACAACGCACTCTCAAAGCTCATAGTGCTCAGGTTCATCACACGAACCTCCGCTCCGGATTGGCGTGCCGCTTCGGCATATGTTTCAGCCAGCGCATGCCCAAGACGGTCCTTGCCGAGATGACCGCTAAACACAAAAATTCTGTTTGTCATGGAAACTCCATTTATTTGACTACGGTCAACTTATTTTCAAAATATGACTGGAGTCAATTTATTTTTTTGACCATAGTCATATTATTCAGATTGAGGGAACCATGCTTCAGGGCAAACAAAAACGAGCACAGGAAACCCGCCAGCGCATTTTGGTGGCGGCAACGAGCCTGTTCAATGAAGGCAATTTCAATGCGGTCAGCACAGAGAGCATTGCCGAGCAAGCCAACGTTTCCAAAGGCACGCTCTTCGCTCACTTCGGCGACAAGCTGGGACTGTTTGCTGAGATTGGCCTGAAGGAGCTGAAAGCCTGCGTGGATAGTCTTCACAAGGCAGCAGAAAGCAGCCCCCTCAACGGGCGGGATGTATTGAATCAATCTCTCATGGGAATCCTGGAATACTTTGAAAAACAACCAGAATTCCTGCGCATCTTCATCGACGTTGCTGGTTGGGAAAAAGGCACCAGAGCAGAAAACTTCATAAATGTCGCGATCAGCATTGATGCGCTCTTTCAAGCAAGTGTTGAGAAGGGTCAGCAGGACAAATCTATCCGAGCAATTGATCCAAAACTCGGTGCAGTCTCCGTCCGCGCTTTCATGATTCACGTCGCAATTGGCCGTGTCTGCGGCGAATACAAAGACACGCAACAGCAGCACACCGAAGTTCAAAAGCTGCTCTCACTGGTGCTTTAGGCGGCGCTACACCCCGTAGACATCAAACGCCGTTTTGGGCGCTTTGCCACCTGTCAGCTTGGTCAACACATAAGGCCGCGTGCCTTTCAGGTGGTCCGCAGTTTCAAACTCCAACGCTTCAATCACCCCATCACGCGGGTGCTTGTGCATGATTTCATCTACGCTGGACTTGGCAAGACGGCGATGCCCTGCCCCAAACAGATCACACATCGCCCCTCGGTTCACCAGATACGCCTCACCCCCATGCGCCCGCGCTGACACATAGGCATTCAGATGCAGCGCAATCGCGTCGCCAACCCTATGCACCGTATCAGCATCATGCCCACAACTGGAGAGATGATTGCACGCCACTTCAGCCCCGGAGATCGCAAAGCAACACTCATGCACTTGGGTCTCACGATCATTGATCAGCCCACTGTCGTGCAAAATGGCCGCTGAGAACAAGAGCTCCCGATCAAACGGCACACCTGCATACTCCCCCAGCAGCACGCCAAACAGATAGGTCCGCCAGCTGTGATGCAGCAATCTCGCATCATGCGTCTCAACAGCAAAATCAAGGCTATCGCGCACCAATCCCGTCTCAGCAGGCAGCAGCGCTTCCAGCTCAGAAGAAACCGGCGCTAACAAGCCCAACCGGTCCTTCACGCTGTCACCCAGCTCAACCAACTGCGTGCGCACCAGATTGCCAACCAGTGTGAGATGTTCCAGAGGCGTCAGCCGCCCCTTGCTGTACGCCCCGTCCCGATTGCCCCAATTCAGGCTACCCATCATGCGCTCAGAGGCTCTGCAATCCTTTGCTGTCACAGACATAACTCGCTCTTCCAAAAACAAAAATAATTATGTACCGTATCGCATCAATATTTAGAGCTCAATATTTTTATGCGAAGCAGTACATAAATGAGTCCATCACGCCCACGCGGACGCCCGCGCCTTTTTGACAAAGACGAAGCGCTGACCACAATTCAGCGGATTTTCTGGAAAAACGGTTACTCGGCAACCAGTCTGGATCAGATCTCCGCAGAGACCAAAATCAACCGCCCAAGCCTTTACGCCACCTTCGGCTCAAAGAAGGACATCTACATCAAGTGCCTGGAGCACTTTGCCGAAATGATGGGCAAACGCACCGAAGCGGCCATCCTGTCCGAGACAGAGATCTCACGCGGGCTGGAAAAAGTTTTCATGCAGGCCATGGAGATCTACCGACCCAAAGCAAAGAGTGACGGCGGCCCGATGGGCTGCTTCGTCACCTGCACAGCCCCGTCTGAAGCAGGCGCAGATGAAGAGATCAAAGAAGTCCTGAAAATGGTCCTCGACCGGATCGACCAGACCATGCGCGAAACCGTTGAGGCGGCGATCAAAGACCGGAAAATCCAGCCCAAACAAACCGCTGAAATCACCGGCCACCTGCTGGGCTGCCTGCTGAACGGCCTCTCCCTTCGCGCCCGGTCCGGCACCTCGCGAGACGAACTGGAACGCACAGCAAAGGCAGGCATTGAGCAAATTCTTGCATGACATCTGCATGGAAACAAAGCAGATCACGCCGCCCATCGGCCAATAGAAAGTGCACCGGCTTTCAACACCGGTGCACTTACAGTCACTCACTCACCCAACTAAATCAGGTCATGGCACCTTGCGCCACGAGGGCCTGATCAATAGCAGCCTTAAACCGGCTCGCTACCTTCGCAAATCCATCAGACGTGCCGTGGATTTCATCCACCCAGTCTGTTAGATTTGGCATAGCCCCCCGGCAGTCAACCACGATGACATTGGCATCACTCGCCGCCAGACCATCAAGCATAGCATAGAGCTCATCCAGCATTGCGCTGATGACCTTACGCCCAAGCACACTCGGAATATTGCGGTCTGACAGCGGTTCACCCAGCCATTCATCCTGAGCCGCATGCAGCGGATCACGCGTATCTCCCTCCCATCTGAATGGGAACACGTAATCATATCCATGCACGAAGACAGGCATCTCCTGCAGCTTGGCAACACCGCGAATGTCGCTGATCACCCGCTCATAAGCCCCTTTGAGGAAAGCAAGTTTCTCATCAAACACCACACGGTCGATGTGCCCTTCCACATCAGTGATATCGCCGTTAAAGTCTCGCAAAACGTCGAAAAGCACTGCAACACCGGTATCCGGATCTTCGCCGATCACGTCATTCCCGGCAGCCGAGAACAGGAACCCGGACACCTGATCCTTGTATTCAAGCAGCGCGGAGAGATACTCACGCCGCCGCGCCCGGTTCGCGCCATACACCATGTTCTGCGCCGTATCCCCGGCAGCGTCTAACGAGTAAATGTTGAAGTGTGCGCTGAGATGGTCAATGACGTCATCAATCAGGATCGGAAACTGGAACCAGCTGTCCCCTTCCGAAATCAGCATTGGCCGCTCTGGATGATCCCTGAGCGCATCTTTGAACCGCCAATACCGCCGAATACGAGATGCCCAATTGCCGATCTGAAGAGCATTCTCAAACTCCTGATCAGCCTCGGTCATCTGCACCATGTCAGGCTTTATCTTGAACTGTATGTCAAATGCACCTGAATGCTCAACAACATCACAGTATTTTAGCAGTTGTTCCTCTGGGACATTTGGGTCCCGAGCAATTTTCAAAAACTCATCATATGTAATTTTCATAGTATTCCCCCTCCTAGATTTACAGATAAACTTTACACAAGAGGTGAGTTTATGATTAAGCTTGCCATATGCAGATAACAATTTAAAGGTACTTTTCATGACCCTTAAATTACAAAACTTAAACAATGTATTACTTGAAAAAGCGACTCATAGATTGCAAAGCCGTCTGGGGGATTTAAACAAGACACGCAGTGCAATTCTTGCAGGCACGCAAGCGGAGACAGATAGCCGGGAACGCTTGAATCTCTATCAGAAACGGCAGGCCACGCTCGCCTTATCAGAAGGCTGTACCATCTCTGCGCAGCCCTCAATCTTTGAGGATGACGTGCAAGATCTCTCAAGACTGGGCAAGGAAGCTTTGATCGGCACGCGCAACGACCTCCTCCCAATCGAGTTCTTTGAATACGGCCTATATGCCGCGCGCTCAGTTGGCAGAATTGAGCATGTTGAGGGACTTAGGTTCGGCACCGGCTTTCTGGTTGGGCACGGTCTCATCATGACGAACCACCATGTTTTGCCCAATGAGCGCGAAGCGCGCCAGCACTTTTTCGAGCTCGGCGCAGAAGCTAACCGCATCGGCAATCAGACACCCTCGAAAATCTGCTCCATCGAACCAGACCGCTTTTTCTGGGCCAACGAAGAACTGGACATAGCCATCGCGGCCGTCGTGGACGAAGACCCGAGCTTCATTCCACTGGACCATTATGGCTGGCACGCCCTCATCCGCCAGCAAGGCAAAATCAAGAAGGGAGATCCGATTAATATCATTCAGCATCCCCTTGGACGCAACAAAGCCGTGGTCGTCCATAACAACCACCTTCTTCATATTGAAAATGGAACTGATGCACACATGTTTTGCTGGTATTCCGGCGATACGCAAAAAGGAAGCTCCGGTTCCCCTGTCTTTAACAGTCGCTGGGAGGTCGTCGCCGTACACCACATGGCAATCCCGCAAACCAACACACAAGGTGACATTCTGGGCAAGAACGGCCAGCCCATCAGTCGGGCAACCGTACACAGACACCCTGACCAGATCGCCTACGCAGCTAATGAAGGCATCCGTACCTCTCGTATCGTAGATGCACTGGAAACTGCTCAGTTCACCAAAGCCCACCACGCCGACATCCGCGACTTCCTCCTAAAATCATGGAGCAGCCCCGGCGCCCAACGCAGAGGCCTGCGCGCCGCTGTAAGAAGCACACAGGCTTTGTAACTCTGCAACATCATATTATAGCAGGCAGATACATTAAGCTCCCAACCGTATCCAGATGCCTGGAAACTCGTAGGAGTTCGGGCCGATCTGTGTCGCTGGCTTTGCGGAAGAGCTGGTCTGCGGTTTGAAGTGTCCGGTGGTCGCGATCTCCAGAACATCTCCTGTCACAGGATCATAAATCATGGCCTTATCCGTATCCGTCAGATGACGCGTACCAGCAACCCAATGCATCGTATTGGTGCCCGCATACTGCACCAGAATAAGGTTCACCTGATTGGTCTGGAACGGAATACTGGTCACGGTGGACAGGCTCACAGTCTTGCCGAGCTTGTTCTGAATCAGGTCTTCCTCACGATTGAAGAGATAACCACCAGCCGCATTCAGAACTTTGAAGTTGTTGAACAAGCCTTTGCCGAATGCAGTGTAATAAGTAATGTTCTTTGCCAGACCCGGGGCAAGAGTTTTCGCAACAGCAACCATACCCGAAGGGCTGTTCTCCAAATCTACTGTTCCGTCATTTTCTTTATAAAGTGCAGTTGGACCTGGCGAAGCTGTAAGATCAAGTTCCAGATTTCCTGAAACTTTGTAAGTCTGCGTCGTCACCACCTCAGCAATCTGCAAGCGATGATAGATCAAGTGACTCAGCCGCCATAAATTGATGCGCCCTGGATCGGTTGTGACATCATAACCTTTGGTGAGATCGGCTGCGTTGAGCGTGTCGACATCAGTCGCTTTGGGCATGAAGCCCAGTTGAGCAAGAGCTGCGTTCACACAGTAAGCACCACAGGATTTAGAGGAATGCTGGACGATACCTTCGTAGAGGTCAAATTCTGCCATTTTTTGCTTTTCCTTGTTGAGAGCCATTGCTCTGCAAGGAAAGACGTGGCGGCAGGCAAACTGTGAAAACGGCTGACAGCAGACAAGAAAAAAGCCCCGCTGAAACAGCGAGGCTTTGAATTGGGAACTCTTTCCAGATCAGTGATTGAGGATCTGGGAGAGGAACAGCTGAGTACGTTCATGCTGCGGATTGGTAAAGAACGGCTCAGGCTCATTCTGCTCAACAATCTGCCCCTGATCCATAAAGATCACGCGGTTTGCCACTTTGCGAGCAAAGCCCATTTCGTGGGTCACGCAGAGCATGGTCATACCCTCTTCCGCCAGACCGATCATCACGTCTAGCACTTCCTTGATCATCTCAGGGTCAAGCGCGGATGTCGGCTCATCAAACAGCATAACCTTCGGGTTCATACACAGCGAACGGGCAATCGCCACACGCTGCTGCTGACCACCGGAAAGCTGACCTGGGTACTTGTTGGCCTGCTCAGGGATCTTCACGCGCTCAAGGTAATGCATCGCAACTTCTTCAGCCTGCTTCTTAGGCATCTTGCGAACCCAGATTGGAGCCAGCGTACAGTTCTCCAAAATGGTCAGATGCGGAAACAGGTTGAAGTGCTGGAAGCACATACCGACTTCACGGCGGATCTCATCAATCTTCTTGAGGTCAGAGGTCAGCTCAATACCGTCAACGACGATCTGGCCTTTCTGATGCTCTTCAAGACGGTTGATACACCGGATCATCGTGGACTTACCAGAACCCGATGGACCACAGATAACGATACGCTCGCCGCGCATAACCTTCAGGTTAATGTCGCGCAGAACATGAAAGTCACCATACCATTTATTCATGCCGTTGATTTCGATAGCCACATCGGTATCCGAAATCTGCATTTTTGAGCGGTCCGCCTGAACATCAGCGAGATTTGCGTCACTCATTTTTATTTCTCCGAGTTTCTCTTGGCTTGCGCCAGGCGACTAGCGATGGCCGGTATGCAGTTTGCGTTCCAAATACATCGAATATCGGGACATTGCAAAGCAGAAGATAAAGAACATGAACGCGATAAACGCATAAAGTTCCACAAAAATACCATTCCAACGTTGGTCAGCGAGCGTTGGCGCAACCAATCCGAGAGGATCCATAAGGCCAATAATCAAAACCAGTGTGGTGTCTTTGAACAAGCCAATGAAGGTGTTCACGATACCTGGGATGGAAATTTTGAGCGCTTGCGGCAGAATAATCAGACGCATACTCTGCCAATAACTCAGCCCCAATGCATCCGCTGCTTCATACTGCCCTTTTGGCAATGCAGCCAAACCACCGCGAATGACCTCTGCCATATAAGCACTGGCAAAGAAGGTCACCATGATGACAACACGCAGCACGATGTCGAAGTTCACGCCCTTTGGCAGGAAGTAGTTGAGCAGAACGTGCGCAACAAACAGCAAGGTGATCAACGGCACCCCGCGAATGAACTCGATGAAGATAATCGCCAGAGACTTCACAATAGGCAGATTGGAACTGCGAGACAGCGCAAGAACGATACCGATCGGAAGCGAGAACGAAATACCGGAAACACCGATAATCATGGTCAGCAGCAAACCGCCCAGCTTAGTGGAGGAAACCGGCTCAAGACCAAAACCACCCCAAATCAGCCAGAACGCCACAAATGGGTATGCCATAGAAGCCATCAACGCTGTACTGCGCTTTGGCATACCATCCCAAAGGGCGGGTACAAGAGCTAGGAACAGCAGCACGAAAGCCAGAATCGGACGCCAGTACAGCTCAGTTGGGTAAAAACCAAACAGGAACTGATGATAACGCTCACGAATAACGGCCCAACAAGCACCATTTTCTGTCAGTGCCCGGCATTCATCCAGAGAGTTCGCATTCCAGACTGAATCCACAAACGCCCAATTGACCACACCCGGTACGGTTGAATACACCACAAAAATTGAGAGCAGCGTCAAAATAGTGTTCAGCGGAGACGAGAACAGGTTTTCACGGATCCAGCCGACAGCACCAGTTGTACCCTGGGGAGGTGGCAACTGAGGCTTTTCAGAGGTCGAGACAAAGGCGAAATTATTTTCACTCATGTTAGCGCCCCTTCAGCTTTACGGATTCATTGTAAAAGTTCATGACTGCTGAAATAGATAGTGAAATCAGCAGATATGTTGCCATCAGAAGCAACATGCACTCCATCTCACGGCCTGTCTGGTTCAGTGTAATACCGCCCAGAGTGCCAGTCAGATCCATGTAACCAACCGCAATCGCCAAGGATGAGTTCTTGGTGATGTTCAGGTAGTTGGAGATCATTGGTGGAATGATAATACGCAAGGACTGCGGCAGAACAACAAGGCTCATCGTCCGTTTAGGACGAAGGCCAAGAGCATACGCAGCTTCCGTCTGCCCTTTACTGATCGCCATGATGCCTGCGCGAACAATTTCCGCAACAAAAGCTGCAGAGTAGATGGAAAGCGCAAACCACAGAGCGATAAGCGGAGTACCAACTTTAAGGCCGCCCTTCAGGTTGAAGCGTCCAGCAACAGGGTAATCAAGGCCAATCGGCATACCAGAAGCGAAGTAAGCCAAAACGGCTGGTACAATCAAAATACCAAGCGTGATGTAGCCTACAGGCAGGATCTGACCAGTCGCTTCCTGACGCTGACGCGCCCAACGACGGAATACAAAAATGCCACCGATGGAAGCGAGCAAAACTGCAACAACAATCTGGTAGCCACCATCGAAGGTCAGTCCAGGAACATAGAAACCACGGTTTGTTGCATAAACCGCCCCTTCAATAACTGGTGCTTTGACAGCCTGCTTGGGAGTTGGAAACACATGAATGAAGACAGCGTACCATGCCAGAATCTGCAGCAGCAGCGGCACGTTACGAACGCCTTCAATGTAAACCGCCATCAAGCGGGAGACGACCCAGTTATTGGAGAGACGCAGAACACCGACAAAAACGCCGATGAGTGTTGCAGTCACGCAAGCCAGGAAGGCAACCAGCAATGTGTTGAGCAAGCCAACAAGTGCCGCTTTCCAGTGTCCTGAAGCGGATGTATATTCTACCAGCATCTGACCAATGTCATAGCCTGCTGGCTCAAATAAGAAACCGAAATTGAAATCTTTGCCAAGTGCTTCGAGGTTCTCGACAGCATTGCCGATGAGCATCATCACAACAGACAGAGCAACGATAAGCGCGATAATCTGGATCGTATAAGACCTGTATCGAGCATCTCGCCACAGTTGCGAAAACTGGAAGCTATTATCGGCTGGTACGGTTGAAGTGCTCATAAGTAGCCCGCCTTATTTATTATGCTTAGAAAAAAGGGCGCTGTCATCTTACAACAGCGCCCCTTTTGTCAGATCTCAATCAGATCAACGGAATGGAGGTGCGTACTGCAGACCACCTTCGGTCCATGTCGCATTCAAACCACGAGCCAGATTAACTTTGGTCTGTGTGCCCAGGTGACGCTCGAACATTTCGCCGTAGTTACCAACGGATTTGATAGCTACGAGAGCGAAGTCGTTACCCAGACCAAGGGATGCACCCATTTCACCGGAAGCACCGAGCAGACGCTTAACTTCTGGATCTTTGGTGTTAGCGGCCATGTCGTCTGCATTTGCAGCGGTGATGCCCTTTTCTTCCGCAATCTTCATTGCATTCAGAACCCAACGGCCAATGTCTGCCCACTGATCGTCGCCATGACGGACGAGCGGACCCAGAGGCTCTTTGGAGATGATTTCAGGAAGAACGATATGGTCGTCTGCGTTCTCGAATGTTGCACGGGAAGCAGCCAGACCGGAAGCATCGGTGGTGTACACGTCACAAGCGTCTGCAAGGTAGTTTGCACGACCTTCAGTGTTTGTCTCAATGGACAGCGGCTCGTAAGACATGCCTTCAGCTGAGAAGTAGTCAGACAGGTTCAGCTCTGTTGTTGTACCAGTCTGGATACAAACAGTTGCACCGTCCAGCTCTTTAGCAGAAGCAACACCAAGAGACTTCTTCACCATGAAGCCCTGACCATCGTAGTAGCTCACACCAAGGAAAGTGAACTTCAGGTCTGCATCACGGGAGAACGTCCATGTGGTGTTACGGGACAGGATGTCCACTTCACCGGAAGCCAGCGCAGTAAAGCGGGTCTTACCAGTGGTTGGTGAGAAATCAACTGCATCCGGATCACCAAGAACAGCAGCAGCTACTGCACGGCAATAGTCAACGTCAAAGCCCTGCCATTTGCCGTTTTCGTCGGTGTAAGAAAAGCCTGCAAGACCAGTGGAAACCGCGCAGCGCAGCTTACCGCGCTCTTTCACGTCTTCGAGAGTGCCGGCAGATGCTGCAGACAGAGCAGTCGCTGCGAACGCTGCACCCAGCGCAACTGGAAGGATCATTTTTTTCATAGAATTGGAGCCTCTTTTTCTTGTCCAATTTTAAAATTCATCACCGGAAGTAGCAGGCTGTTCTCCTCCTCTAAGAAAAACACCCAAGACAGACATGTCAGCGCATGTCCTTAAAGCCCCCCTATTGGCTTCAACCACTCCTCGCTAAGCATTCGATGATATTTCTCTAAAAACGTCAAGAGGTTTTTATTAATAAGTTAGTCTACGAGGTGCTATTCATCAACGATTGCAAAGTTTCTATGCAATTTATATCTCAGCTGCACGCGCTTTAACCATTAATCAAAATTGCAAAATATAGTTCTTTATACACCAGCAAACAAATTAATCCAAACAATACTGAAATAGAGAGGAAATATTACTTAGACTACAAGCGCAATGAAAAAACTAACCTTAAAAACTGACCGCATAATCTGAGCAATTTTCTTCAAAAATACGTATTTCACACTAACCTTTACAATCCCACTGCACAAATAATACGCAATTTTACGAAAATCCCACAAGGAAGTCTATCTTCCCTATGGGCAAATAGCGTTCAGCTATACTGGTGTATTCAGGGTGCATTTATTGCGGATAAATCGCCTAGAAATTCGGGTCCTTGCGTTTTTCCTTGTAGATAAGCCATAGATTTCGGAAATAAATGATCAATCCGAGGCCCTGTCCCGCAATAAAAACCGGATCCTTCTTGACGATAGCGTAAGTCAAAAGGAGCGATCCGCCCCCTATTGAGAAGAACCAAAAAGCCACCGGGACAATCGATCGCCCCACCCGCTCAGAGGCAATCCATTGGATCATAAAGCGCATCATGAACATGAATTGCGCGACAAATCCCCAAAGAACCCAAAAATCCCATTGAGCTACGAAAACATCATAAAGCCAGTCATACAAACCCGAGAACATCAATGATCCTCCTTAGCAGGGGACACATCCGAATCTGTCACCATCACCACCTCGGGAATGACTTTTCGACGTCGACGCAACCACCACACACCAAACAGATCAAGAACCCCAACAAGCGCCCGGTCAAAGATCCCATATTTGGAGACCCCGTGCTCGCGCTCACGGTCGACCACATCCACATGAACCACCTCGTATCCTTCACGGATAACAAGCGCCGGCAAAAACCGGTGCCAGCTGTCAAAATACGGCAGTTTCAGAAACACATCACGACGCAACAACTTGAGACCGCATCCGCTGTCTCGCGTATTGTCTTTCAGGATTGCACCACGCAACTTGTTAGCCGCTTTGGAAGCGTAACGTTTGAAGAGGCTGGCTTTTCGCCCCAGTCGCTGCCCGGCAGCAAGACCAACACGCGCACCGCCCTTCTCCATCGCCTCAAGCATTTCACGATAATAGATCGGATTATTCTGCCCATCGCCGTCAATCGTGGCGATATATATGCCCCGAGCGTGCAATAAGCCCGTTCGTACAGAACAACTCTGCCCACCAGACCGCTTATGATGGATCAACCGCAAAAAGCTGTGCTCCAACGCATAGCGGCGCAAAACCTCAAGACTATCGTCAGTAGAGCCATCATCAACCACAATGGCTTCAAACCTGTAGTCCTTCAAAGCTTCCGCAATTTCATCCAGCAATGGAGGAAGATTATCTCTCTCATTCTTGGCAGGGATAACCACGCTAACGTCAATCTCATTCACACCGGCATTCTTGGTCATTCCAGTTACCCCTACCCTGAGACGGAACTCCGCTCAGGCTAAGGACAACGACCTCAATCAGCCCGGAGTGTCTCCGATTGTTTTTGTACGGGAGAAAAACTGTCAGATCGCGCCGCTCGCAAGGACCTCAAACATAAAGCCGCAGAGATACTGCTCATGATCGGTTGCACACCGCCTTTATCATCAAATGAAAACCCGATCCGCCGACGAGCCATCCAACGGGCGCAGCAATAAGAAAATGCTCCACCTATGATAATGCCAGCTACAACATCACTGGGATAATGAGCTCCCACAATCACTCTGCTGGCAGCAATCCAAAGCCCCACAACCGCAAGCAGCCACCGAAGTCTGGGAGCAATCAATGCCAAAGCAACGATCAGAGCACCAGCCGTTGTCGAATGCCCGCTTGGAAGGCTCGAAAGCTTTGCCTCCCACGCGAAGAAGTCGAAATACATTGGCCCCATTTCTTCAAAAAGGGTTGGTCGGGCACGCCCGATATTCCATTTCAGAGCAATGGCCAGCAGCCCACTAACAGCGACAACAAAGAACAGATAACTCCCGTATATCGTCAGATACGACACTGCCATCTTTCTACGAAACGGGAGACGCTGCCAGCCGCCAAAAATCATTGCTAGAATCCATAGTCCCGTTGGGAACAGGATCCAGTCAGACTTGCCGACATCTGTAATGACCTCGAAAATATCATGGTAGGCAACGGGCAGTTTCCGAGCCCAAATCGGGCTACTGTGGTCCAGAAAAACCATCGCCAGACCGCACAGCCCAATCAATAAGGCTGCGATATTTTGTGGCTTCAAAAGTGGAGGAAGAGCAGCAGCGGCAACAGTACTCCGCGCTCTTCGGTTTTTCAAAATTGCAGAGGTTTGCCCAACATGCCGTCTCGCATTATTGCCAGCAACGCGTAAGGTCTTAATCAGACGCTCACCAATTGATGGTGTGGAACCTTCTTCCCGCGGAGCATCTTCCTTGTAGCTTTGCTCATAAGACGCAACACTTTCGGCATCTCGTTTGAAGGGTTGCGCTGCATGTGATTTATCTTTTGTTTGATCCACGTCCTGAACTGGACGCTCTAAGGTATCTATGGAGCCGTCATCATTCATCACGTCGCCCCGCCCGCAGAAAAAATGTGTATCAGCAATGCTTTACCGCCATTAATATTCAGGCCAGATACAGTTGATACGTCCGAAGTCTTCATCCCCAACCGAAGAGCTTCCGCATCAAACCGATCCAGCTGCCGTCCTTCCACCAGCACGACTCTGCAGGTCCCCTTAGGCACTCCGGCTTTCTGGCTTCCGTCCGCCAAAAAACGCGCTGCAGCTTCTGCGCCAAGTAATTTTGTTTGCGTGCCCTGCAAAAATACGAAGCTGGGCTCATAAAAACCTGCTGTAGCAACGTCTTTCCGCTCACATCCCGGGAGCTGCTCAACAGCTTCCACGAGGCGACTGGAAATCCAGATGGTCGACAATGCCGGACCAGAAAATGCCCAGAAGCCGACAAACATCAGCAAAGCCGAAGCCCCCACCGTCGGCAATGCTCCAACAAGCTCACCGTCAATCAGTTTACGAGCGGCTGATAACGCTGCAATGACAGCCAACCCACACAGCACAACACCGGGAGGAGACGGCCACAGATCAAGCAGCAAAGGCCCAACAACAACAGCAATCAAAATGCCCAGCGGCACCAACAGGAATAAAAACGCCGAGGCATATCGCCAATAAACGCTGGCCTGCTTTGCTCTGCCAGTCGTCAACACAGCTGCTGCCAACAGCGCCAGTACTGGCATCATCGGCAGTGTGTAGTGAGGCAGCTTCGTTGAAACCAATTCAAATATGACCCACGACGGGATCAGCCAACACAACAAGAATCTATAACAATATTTATTCAATTCTTGCCCAATTCCCTTAAAAACCACAAGGAGAAAAGAGGGGATTGGCCAGAAAATAACGAAACTGATTAACAGGTGCGTGAGTGGTGGAGCACCGTGAGCCTCTCGCCCGGTTCCCACTTTCCCCCAAAGATCACCGCCCAGCGCATCCCGGAAGAACGCTCCCTTTGTTTCAATGTAAATGGCAATAAGCCACGGTGAGACCAATACAAGAAACAGCAGAAAACCGGCGATTGGAGCGAGTCCTCTCAACCACGAGATCCGTCTTTCCCAAAGAACCAACGACAGGATGGTTAGGCCGCATACCATAAGAATGATCGGCCCCTTGATAAGGGTGCCCAGCGCCAACCCAACCCAAAAGAGCACGGCAGAAGCCCAAAGCGCTTTGCTTTGTTGCGCTATCCATACTCGAGCCAAAGCCCCTTGAGACAACATCACACATGCCAGAAGCGCTGCATCCGTTTTAGCCAAATGTGCTTCAACATTTAAAATGAGAGCTAATGCAACAAGCAGCGCACCTAAAAAGGCCTCCTGCTCCCGAAAAAACGCTCGCCCAGTCCAGTACGTCAGCAACACAGCTGCAATTGCGCCAATCACAGAAGGGAGACGATAAACCCAAATGGGCGCATGCTCTCCATATCCCAACAGTTTGGCAGCACCTACTTGTGCCCAGTAAATTCCGATCGGCTTTTTGTTTCGTGCCAGCTCTTGATAGTGAATGGAAACGTAGTTGCCTGTCTCCATCATCTGTTTGGAAGCCTGAGCAAATCTCGGTTCATCACGATCAAGCGGGGGAACGGACGTCAACCCCGGCAGGTACAAGCACAGACACAAAAGCAAAAGAATGATCGGGGCCAGCCAGCCGCGCGCCACCAGACGAAGCCAAATAGCCTGTTGATCAGACCTCTCAACCTCATCCTCACTCAGAGACATTGCAAGATTCATTTGCGCAGACATAATCGCCTTGAGGCCCTCCACACTCCCAAAAAACATGGTCCGAGAGACTGCCGCCCTCTGAGAACAATACGCAGCCGATCATCTGGAACACATTCCCCAAAACTCCCCACTCAAATGCACGGTGGGCCTAAATCCATAAGCAGCACCCTCCACTGGAAAGCTGAAGAGCACCTGAGTTGCCCCTTCCAACTGTGTCTTCAGCATTTGACACTCTGTGAAGTTTCTAAAACTCATGGCTTGTCTTCATTCTCCTTTGAGATCACCCGAAAATCCGAGGGAGAGGAGTATGAGGGAAATATATATTTGACAACTTTATTGACAATAATTAATTTTAAATTATATAATTCAATGAGTTACAATTAAATAACTAATTCTATATCGCTCTATACTGGTATTCACATGATTGCTCATTGCTCCGCACGACCAGCAATCGAAGAGCCAAAGCCGCTCCTTTTAAGGACAATCAAAATAAAGAAACAGCTTGGGAATTACGTGGATTACTCGCGAGCAGTACAGTTTCGGCCAAATTTCATGCCTAAGATGAAATGAACAAATCGGGCATTTCGGGATTACACACGTGCGTTTGGAATTAAGGGCAACTGCTGCCTTACTGCTGGCAGGAACACTTGCTGGCTGCGCTGGCTTGGGCATAGAGACATCAAAGAATGTTGAGCTGTCTCAGATCGCGATCAACAAGAATGAAGCATTACGCCAGACCAATGCGTGGCGTGCGACGCATTCCCTGCCACCAATCAAGCTGGATCCGCACCTCAGCGAAGTCTCACAGGATATGGCCGATCACATCGCCCGCCTGGATTCGCTCAAAACCAGACGTCATTCGTCCTCCAGCCTCATCAGTCGCACCCAGACTGAAGGATATAAATCCTTTGCAGGCGCAGAAAATCTGGGCGCAGGCTACGCGAACATTTCGGCTGCAATGACGGGCTGGAAAACCTCTCCCGATCACAACAAAAACCTGCTCAACAAAAACGTCACCCATATGGGCATAGCGCGCACAAACCGAGCAGACGGAACCTACCGGAGTTTCTGGGTCATGACACTTGCGGCCCCTCAAAAACCAGTGACAGCAACAGGTTTCACAACTGTCTCGCTGCCCTTCCCAGTCCAGTAACGTCCCTTGCGTCGAGAATTGATTAGGGGAATTTTCACTCCGCTTCCTTTACGCAGTTGCAAATAGCACCCATATTCACATCTCCAGCGCGCATTCCCATGATGAGGCCTTGCCTCCTTGAGGGAATACGCGTCCATCAATTGATTGAAAGCAGTCTGGCTCTCCCCTTAAGCAGACCTGAGCCCAGTCTGAATTTTTAATTTCATCGGAGATTTAATATGAGCGAGACCGCAAAGGTTCTTCTGCAAGATTGGAAAACCCCGTTCGGACTTCCACCGTTTGCACAGATCAAGCCGGAAGATTTCGAGGGTGCATTTGAAGAGGCCTTTAAGGCAGGCGAAAACAACATCACTCGCATTGCTCAAAATCCTGAAGAACCAACCTTTAAAAACACCATTGCAGCATTGGAACTGGCCGAAGACGCTCTTGAGCAGGTTGCAAACGTGTTCTTCAACCTTTCCTCCGCAGATACCAACGAGACCTTGCAACAAGTCGAGCGCAATGTTTCACCTAAACTGGCAGCCTACAGCACTAAGAAGTACCTAAACCCTGCCCTCTTCAAACGCATTGAAACACTAATGGCGAAGAAGGACACGCTGGACCTGACATTTGAACAGGATCGTGTGTTGGAGCGTTACTACGCTATCTTCCATCGCGCTGGTGCTGGTCTGAACACCAGTGGCAAAACCCGTATCGCAGAAATCAACGAGCGTCTTGCAACTCTGGGCACCAGCTTTGCACAGAACGTTCTGGCTGATGAGGCCTCCTACAAACTCGTTTTGGAAAACGAAAGCGATCTGGAAGGCTTGCCGGAGTTCCTTGTAAAAGCCGCAAGCGCTGCAGCTGAAGAACGTGGGGAACCGGGCAAATACGCCATCACCCTCTCCCGCTCTTCCATTGAGCCGTTCCTGCAGTTCTCCAAACGTCGCGACCTGCGCGAAGAAGCCTTCAATGCCTGGGCAAGCCGTGGTGACAATCCGGGAAAAACCAACAACTCAGTAATCGTCCGCGAGACTGTGCAGCTCCGCAATGAGAAAGCCAAACTCCTCGGCTTCGAAAACTTTGCAGCATTCAAGCTGGATGATGTCATGGCGAAAAACACGAATGCAGTGGATGATCTGCTCTCCAATGTCTGGGGACCAGCCAAGGCACGAGCACTGGAAGAAGCCGCTGACCTGCAAGATATGGCGCAATCTGAGGGCGACAACATTGAGATCGCTCCGTGGGACTGGCGTTACTATTCAGAGAAGGTCCGCAGCGCTAAGCATGATCTGGATGAAGCTGAGATCAAGCCGTATTTCCAGCTCGATCAGATGATCGAAGCGGCCTTTTACACCGCAACCCGTTTGTTTGGCCTCTCCTTCAAAGAGCTGAAGGGACAAGACGTCTACCATCCGGATGTGCGTGTTTTTGAAGTCTTTGACAAAAACGGCGACCACCTCGGTATCTTCATCGGCGACTACTTCGCCCGCGCTTCAAAGCGTTCCGGTGCATGGATGAGCGCCTTCCGCTCACAGCAGAAGCTGAAAGGTGACGTCCGTCCAATCATCGTCAACGTGATGAACTTCTCAAAAGCACCAGAGAGTGAGCCAACCCTGCTGACCTTTGATGATGCCCGCACACTGTTCCACGAATTTGGTCACGGCCTCCACGGCCTCATGTCCAACGTGACACATCCACTTGTTTCCGGCACCAGCGTGGCACGGGACTTTGTGGAGCTGCCATCCCAGCTCTTCGAACATTGGCTGGATCAACCGGAAATCTTGAAAAAGTATGCCTGCCATTACCAGAGCGGCGAAGTCATTCCAGAAGAGCTTCTGGAACGTCTGCTGGCTGCTGCAAACTTCAACCAAGGCTTTGCAACGGTTGAGTATCTGGCAACTGCTCTGGTCGATATGGCAATCCATAAAGAAGATAAACTCGACGATCTCGATCCGGCTCAGATGGAAAAGAAGATCCTCAACGACATCGGAATGCCGAAAGAGATCATCATGCGTCATCGCATTCCGCACCTCCTGCACGCCTTTGCAGGAGACGGATATTCTGCGGGTTACTACAGCTATCTCTGGTCAGAAGTGATGGATGCTGACGCATTTGAAGCTTTTGAAGAAACTGGCGATGCGTTTGACGCTGATACAGCAGCCAAACTGGAAAAGTTCATTTACGCAGCAGGCGGATCTCAAGATCCAGCAAAAGCTTATATGGATTTCCGCGGTAAACTGCCCTCCATTGAGCCACTTCTCAAAGGTCGCGGGCTAGTCAACTAAACATCAGACACCCAAGACAGATAGCAAAAAGGGCGGACCATGCAGTTCGCCCTTTGTCATGAGAACTCAAAGGAAGAAGGCTAGCCTCTCATCATCCGGTTGAGACCACTTAAGAAAACAAACAGCCAGCCCAGGATCATCAGCATGCCACCCGTCGGGGCAGCAAAATCAAAGAGCTTCTCACCAACGAACAAGCGCTGAGCCAGATCACCACAGAACAAACCAACACCGGCAAACAGCAAGAGCATGGCAAATGCAATGCCTTTGGAGCCTGTAATCCCGTGCGCAACGCCCAGCCCGACAAAAGCGGCGGCATGCATCATCGTGATTTGAGAGATAATACCCAGATACTGGTTATCGACCGCGTGCGAACTGGCCGCCGAAGTCAAAATGGCAATGACACCGCAAAACCCGCCAAGCGCCAATCCAAGACCAAGGCCCTGACCAAGTCTGATCCGTGGCTGGTCAACAGGCACCGCTTCACTTGCACTATCCGGCATGGCTGCTCCTTAAATCCCTATTCCAAATAACATACTGCGTGAAACATAGACACGCATCAACTGCATATAGGATAGCCAGCAAAAATTACAAAACCCTCAGCAACACACCACCATGATTGATAGCGGATAAGAACATGCACTCCGCTACAGTCCCTCAACACCTGGTCCTGCGACAAACAATAGGCTCGCTCCTCGACCAGAGAGAAGGCTGCAAAGATTGACTCTTTACAGCCTGCATCACTTATTTCGCAGCATCCGCTAGATTGCTAAACGGGTCAGCTACCAGCGGCTTCAAGATTGTTAGCGTAGACCCATCCGGGTCAAAGTCCTTAAAGCTCACAGAGTTGAAGTTCATCGCATTGAGCTTACGCACATAATAAACAGCACCATTCAGGTCTGCCATAACAGACCATTGCGTATAGTCTGGGTTGTCGTCTTGCTGAGAGTTCGCAGACTGGGTCGCATCCGACGCTTCTGGTTGGGCAAAGCCTTTCGGAATGTCAAAGTTGTTCAGAATATGCCCAGCGACATTGAGGTTCTCTTTTGCAGTTTCATGTTCCTCAGCTGTGGTCACAAACGCTGTCACGCGCACAAAACGCGATGGCGGCGTTACATCTCCCGGCACGCCCAGCATACCTGATCCTTGCCCCAGTGGTTGCAGCTCACCTTCTGGAAACTTCTTTCCAGCCGAGTTTATAGGTGTCAGGTTCACGTAATTGCGCAGGTTGGTTAAGTGCCAATCAAACTGTGGCGAGTTGGTCATCACACCAAGCTCATTATCGTAGATCTTCAAGCCATCATCGACGGGCTCAATCACGATGGACTTTCCAGAACGGTCATGAATAGTGAAATGTAGCGGAGGCACTTCGCCAAGCGGAGCAAAATCAACATCGACCAGCTTGATCGACTTAACGGCTTCTTTCACCTCTTCAACTGTCTCAAACTGCGATAGGACCCAAACGAGAAAATCAATCGGTGCAACTTCATCATCTGCGCCACTCGCCTTCACGTCAGAATACTCTGCAAAACCAGGGAAGTAGAGCGCTCCAGCTGCAAGACCAGCTTCATTTACACCATCAACAATCGCGGTCTCATGCTTCATTGCATTCATACCGATCACAGCAAACTTACTTTTCCACTTTGCCCCTTCCCATTGTGTATCCCCGTTAAGCTCTCCAGAACTCGTGAGCTCATAATTGCGTGGGATCAGAGAAACAGTGGACTCAGTTTCAAAGCCAAACTCCATGGTCCTCCCATAGACACGTCCGTCATCTTTGGCCGTAACAACAAAGCTCGTGCAAGCAGATGCACCAGCAATTGGTGATATCAAGAGGGTGGTCGAACACAATCCAGTCAGCACAACGCGCTGCATTTTTGAAAATAATGATGGCATGCTAAGCTCCTTTTAGCTTTTTGCATGCGTATCGTCTCTGGAGAACTCCAAGAAATGCATAACGTTTGCATTCGATTACTCTGAAGCTTAGTAAGTGCTTTATGTTGTTGTTTTAATGAGAAATATTTAGATCTCAGCTGGAGAAGTCAATGCACAAAACTCTGAGCATCTCGAACCTCATTGATGTTCCTCACTTCCTTGAGCCAGCTGCAAAAGGCATGTGGCTGGAGTGGTGGGAAGAAGAAGGACATCCGATTGAAGATGTTTATGTGGAACTGCGCACGAGCCTCAGCGAGGAAACCATTCCAACAACAATGATCGCCCACGACCAGACCGAGTTCCTTGGTATGGTCATGTTGGTGCGCTCAGATATGAGCAAACGCCCGCAATACGCGCCATGGCTGGCGTCCCTATGGGTCGCTCCCGAGCATCAGGGAAAAGGTATCGGCTCCCGGCTGACGAAGGAGCTGGAGACACTCGCTTTGAGCGATGGCACACCACATCTCTATCTCTTCGCAAAGCTCAGCCTGCGCGGGTTTTATGAAGGTTTGGGCTGGCTGTGCATTGAAGACGATGTGAGTGGAGTAGATATTTTCCGCAAGCAATTAAGCTGAAGCCGCTTCATCAGCACCTTATGCAATCCAGGCCCATAGCCATCCGTCTCAACGGACTCAGCGACAAACCCCATTCTCTCATAGAAGGGACATGTATGCTGCGAGGTATCGATGTAAACCGCCTGATCCGGATAGTCTTCGGCAATACACGCAAGCCGGAATTGCACGAGCGTCCTGCCAATTCCCTGACTGTGGAGTTCACGGCGCACCATTCCCCAAGTCAGCCCACCCCCTTTAGCGTTCAGGCAATACCCGCCAGCAGCAACAATCACTCCATCTCGCTCAACGACAAAGTACGGATCATCAAGCCTTTCCAGGTCCTGGCTGTATTCTTCCAGCTCAGTCTCCATGAAATACTTGGGAACGTTTCCCTTAAAGATCTCAAGGCATGCATCGTAATCAGCTGTTTGATACCTGCGAAAGTCCATCACACGGTCCTGGGTGGTCTCGGTTCTAAAACATATCGCATGACAGGCAGTTTTCGCCCTTCAGGAAGCGAAGGTTGATACCCAACTTCCTTTGCTCCCATACGCTCATAAAACCCTTTGGCGTGAGGATCAGAGACGATCACTAACTCTGACATCTGTTGAGCTTGCAGCCAGTTCTGTATGAAACCAAACATAATCCGCCCGGCTCCCTTACCCATCAATTCCGGTAAGACCCAAAAATCTTCAAGCTCGCAGCACTGCTCTGCATCAACGGAAATTGAGAAGACACCAGCAATCCGGCCCTCTGTTTCCAAGATCCAGAAATGCCTGCTTGCCAGAACAACCTCATCAACGATCAGATCAGGCAGCCAGACATCCATCATCTCCTGCGAATAGCCCCAATGGCCTTTCGCTGAGAGGATAACCTCGTTCATTTCCGAAATATGCTGCGCTCTGGCCCTGATAATATTCAAGTTCAGGCCTCCTTAGATGGAGAAGACTAAACATCTCACGCAAGCTGACACAATCCAATGAGCCCGGACTTATGCTCCGTATTGCCCTCGGGTCGGGTCTGCCACATCAATAATGCGTAAGGATGGTTTCGCTTGCCCCTGCCACGTATCAACACTCAAACTACCAGCAATATGCAGGGGCTTGCCGCGGGCTTGTAAGAGCGCCTTCCCGTGAGGCTGGTCTTCGGCTTTAAAAGCAATCGCCTTGAGGTTCGTTCCCTCATTGCCACCAAGCGTCACACTCACATGACCTTGCCCAACCACCTTGGAAAATTTGATCGGCACAGATGGCAAGGCAAAGACAGGTTCTGCGTGCGAAGCACCATAAGGTCCTGCCTGTTCCAGTATATCCAGCAGGCTCAGGTTTGCACCGGCAGGCGTCAGCACACCATCAATAGTGAGTTCATGGTCAGCAGAGGCCTGCTCCACATCCTCACTCAACTGCTCGCTCAGGAAGGCCTCAAACTCAGGCACTTTTGCCTTTTCAATGGTCAGCCCTGCCGCCATTGCGTGTCCACCGCCTTTGACAAGCAAACCCGCCTCAACAGCTGCACGAACCGCAGAGCCCAGATCAACACCAATGATTGAACGGCCTGAGCCAGTGCCCAAACCCTTTTCATTAAACGCCATAGCAAAAGCAGGCCGGCGATAACGCTCTTTCAGCCGCGAGGCGATCAATCCAACGACACCCGGATGCCAGCCGTCTGCTCCCGTCAAAAGCACGGCAGGAGGAACAGTGACCTCCATTTTCTGGAACGCCTGCCCCTCACCTTCTTCCAACATCACGGCTTCCATGGCCTGACGTTCCTGGTTGAGCCGTTCCAGCGTTGCTGCAATGCGCTCCCCCTCCGCCCGATCATCAGAGGAAAGCAATTTCATGCCGAGCGCTGAATCGCCAATTCGTCCACCCGCATTGATGCGCGGCCCAAGCATGTAGCCCAGATGGTACGGCGTCGGTTTTCCGCTCAGCCGGGAGATATCAGCAAGACAGGAAAGGCCAATGTTCTCACGCCGTGCCATCACTTTAAGGCCCTGCACCACATAAGCACGGTTCAGTCCCTTCAGCGGCACAACATCACAAACAGTCCCAAGCGCAACAAGATCGAGAAGGTCCATAAGCCGGGGCTCAGCGCGCTGCGCAAAAGCACCACGCCGCCTCAACTCCCGGTTCAAACCAACAAGGAACAGGAAGGTGACACCCACAGCTGCCAGATGGCCTTGTCCAGACAAGTCATCCTGCCGGTTGGCATTCACTAGCGCATGAACTTCCGGAAAGCTCTCATCTACCTGATGGTGATCCAACACCACCACTTCCAGTCCGATCCGCTTGGCTTCATCAAACGCTTCAAACGACGTGGAACCACAGTCTACTGTGACTAGCAACCGTGCCCCACCTGCATGAAGCTGATTGATTGCCGTTGGATTTGGCCCATAACCATCAATGATGCGGTCCGGGATATAGACATCCGGCTCCGCTCCAAGCTGCATCAAGTAGCGCTTGAGCAAAGCAGAGGACGTCGCCCCATCTACATCGTAGTCACCAAAGATCGCAATCTTAACGCCAGCTTGCAACGCATCTGCAACGCGTGCGCAGGCCTTATCCATATCCACCAGTTTAGAAGGATCCGGCATCAAATCTTTAAGGGAAGGATTTAAGAACCCGGAAGCCTCTTCCAACGCTACATTGCGCCCGGCAAGCACACGGCCAACCACTTCAGGCAGATCGGTTCTTTGAGCAATGGCCAGTGCTTGTGAGAGCCCCTGATCATCAAGCCGCTCGCGCCACATACGCGCGCTCAAAGACTTTTTGACACCAAGAACGACACGCCGCTCGGCACTGGATGCATCCAACGTCATAACCATAGAAAGAAACTGCCCGGATTCTCGTATAAAAGCAAAAGGGGCGAGTGCTCAACACACCCGCCCACTCTATTTATCTAGCTTGAAGGAAGCGCTAAATCAATCCAGATGGAATTTTTCCAACTGGGTATGCTTCGCTTCAATGAAACGAACAGTACCGGTCGTGGAGCGCATCACAACAGTGTGGGTGGTGATGTTATCACGGCCCAGCTTCACACCCTTCAGGAAGTTACCAGTTGTCACACCGGTCGCAGCAAACAGAACGTCTCCGCCAGCCATTTCTTCCATGGTGTATTTGCGGTTGATATCGTCAATACCCATGCGGCCTGCGCGTTCAACCTGCTCTTCACGAGTGATCACCAGACGGCCCTGCATCTGACCACCAATACAGCGCAGAGCTGCAGCAGCCAAAACGCCCTCAGGTGCACCACCAATACCAACATAAAGATCGATACCGGTCTCTTCAGGGTCAGTGGTGTAAATGATGCCAGCGACATCACCATCACCAATCAGGAAGATGGAAGCACCGGTCGCACGGATGTCGTCAATCAGCTTGGCGTGACGCGGACGGTCCAGCACACAGACGGTTACGTCTTTCACTTCACAGCCTTTTGCTTTCGCAACAGCTGCAAGGTTTTCCTGAATTGGGCGATCCAGATCGATGGTACCCTCAGGATACCCCGGACCAATCGCGATCTTATCCATGTAGCTATCAGGTGCGTTCAGCAAGCCGCCTTCTGGTGCCAGCGCGATAACAGCAATGGAGTTTGGCATGTTCTTCGCACAGATCGTGGTACCTTCCAGCGGATCAAGTGCGATATCAACCTTTGGCCCGTCTTTTGTGCCAACCTTTTCGCCAATGTAGAGCATTGGCGCTTCATCACGCTCCCCTTCACCAATCACGACAGTACCGTCGATTGGCAGCTGGTTCAGTTCGCGGCGCATTGCGTCCACAGCAGCCTGGTCAGCTGCCTTTTCATCGCCCCGCCCACGAAGACGTGCTGCAGATACAGCAGCACGTTCCGTAACGCGTGCAAGTTCCAGTGTCAGAATACGGTCAAGAACGTCAGTTGCGTCCTGATGACTATCCGCCATTTAAACCTCTCGGGTGTCCTGTTTTCACGTTAAACGTGAGGAAGTATTATTTCAGGTTCTCAATTCGTAACATCTGAGGCTTACCAGAAGTTACTTTTTCAGCAGCAATCGCATCCAGAGCTTCGCGCACAGCCAATTCAGTGGTCTCATGCGTGATAAGGATAACACTTCGCGGTGCTGCAGGATCGCTTACACCATCCTTATCATTTCTGGAATGCGGTCCACGTTGGACAATAGACTCAAGTGAGATCCCTTTGTCCGCCATACAGCGCGCAATTGTGGCAAAAGTACCGGCTACGTCCAACACAGCCAGACGAATATAGTAACCACCTTCATGCGCTCGCATACGCGCTGGAACATAATCTGCAAGTGTTGTCGCAGACTGACTAAACACCGGCAGAGAAACATCACGTGCAATATCGACCAGATCGGAGATCACAGAGGATGCTGTTGCATCACCGCCTGCCCCCGGACCAACCAGCACCACTTCACCAACTGCATCACCATCAACAGCAACGGCGTTCAACACACCATCAATGCGAGCGATTGCAGAAGACTTCGGCACCATGGTCGGGTGCACGCGCTGTTCGATCCCTGTATCAGTGCGCTGAGCAACACCCAGCAGCTTGATCCGGTAACCCAGCTCATCCGCAGCGCGAATATCAGCCGTCGTAATGGAAGTGATCCCTTCCACATAGATCGCATCTGCATTCACTTCACAGCCAAACGCAAGGCTGGTCAGCAGAGCAAGCTTGTGTGCGGTATCAAAACCTTCGATGTCAAAGGTTGGATCAGCCTCCGCATATCCAAGACGCTGCGCATCAGCAAGACACTCAGCAAACGACAAGCCTTCCTGCTCCATCCGCGTGAGGATGTAGTTACAAGTGCCGTTCATGATGCCGTAAACGCGGGACACATCATTGCCCGCAAGGCTCTCACGCATGGTCTTGATGATTGGAATACCACCAGCGGCGGCAGCCTCGTAGTTGAGGCTCACACCTTTGGCTTCTGCAAGGTGAGAGAACGCAACCGCGTGCTTCGCCAAGAGCGCCTTATTAGCTGTGACGACGTGCTTACCGGTTTCTAGCGCAGTGCGAACACTCACCTCAGCCGGACCGTCTTCACCACCAATCAACTCCACAAAAACATCAATCCCGTCGAACTTGGCAAGTTCAACGGGATCTTCAAACCAGGTCAATCCATCCAGATTAACACCACGATCTTTAGAGCGGCTGCGAGCACTCACAGCCACTACTTTGATAGGTCGGCCACATCGATTGGCAAGAACATTCGCCTTGGCCTCGAGGATACGCACCAACGAAGCACCGACGGTTCCTAGACCAGCAACGCCAACTTTCAAAATATCAGTCATAAATACCCAGTATCTGTAGGTGGGCGGGCGCCTAAGCGCCCGATTTACTCAATTCCTCAGAATTGCTGCCCGCGTCTTCAAAAAACTTCCGAATGCCACGTGCGGCCTGTCTGATACGCTGTTCGTTTTCAACCAGACCGATACGCACAAAACCTTCACCGTGTTCACCAAAGCCGATTCCCGGAGCAACCGCCACATCTGCCTTTTCAATAAGCAGCTTGGAGAACTCCAAAGATCCTAGATGTTTGAACTGGTCTGGAATTGGAGCCCAGGCAAACATGGATGCTTCCGGAGCAGGAATATCCCAACCAGCGCGTCCAAATGAGTCGATCAGCACATCACGGCGCTTCTTATAGATCTCGCGAGTTTCACGAATGCAGTCATCTGATCCGTTCAGCGCAGACGCAGCTGCCACCTGAATTGGAGTGAACGCACCATAATCCAGATAGGACTTCACGCGAGCAAGAGCCGCAATCAGACGTTCATTACCAACTGCAAAGCCCATACGCCACCCCGGCATGGAGAAGGTTTTGGACAAAGAGGTAAACTCAACAGCAATATCCATTGCCCCCTCTACCTGCAGGATGCTCGGAGGAGGAACATCACCAAAGTAGATTTCGGAGTACGCCAGATCAGAAAGCACGTAGATTTCGTGTTTACGCGCAAAGGCAACCACATCGCGATAGAAATCCAGATCAGCAACACTTGCTGTCGGGTTCGCCGGGAAGCACAGAATAATTGCAATTGGCTTCGGAATAGAATGGACCACAGCCCGCTCCAGAGCCTCAAACAGCTCAGGACCCGGAGTTGCCGGGATAGACCGCAGCGAACCACCTGCCATCAGGAAGCCAAATGCATGAATTGGGTAGGATGGATTAGGGACAAGCACCACATCGCCCGGCGCGGTAATCGCCTGAGCCATGTTGGCAAACCCTTCCTTGGACCCCAGTGTCGCAACAACTTGCGTATCTGGGTTTAGCTTTACACCAAAGCGACGCTCATAATAGCCAGCCTGTGCCTTACGCAATCCCGGGATCCCTTTGGATGCGGAATAGCGATGTGTGCGCGGGTTCTGAACAGTCTCCACCAGCTTATCGACAATATGTTGCGGAGTAGGCAAATCTGGGTTGCCCATACCCATGTCGATAATATCGGCGCCTGCCGCTCGCGCTTTGGCTTTCAGACGATTGACCTGTTCAAAGACATAGGGCGGGAGCCGGCGTGTCTTGTGAAAGTCGTCCATGACGCGAGCCTCACTTTCTTCAGTTTAGCGTTTCAAGCTATATTTTGATTTCTGTTCAAACTTGGTCCCGAGTCATTTCAGCCAAGTTTCCACGGCCTTTTAGCAGGTGCGAACATTTTTCGCATCATTCATGAGGGATAAAACCGACATTTTTTTAAAGTTTTCAAAGAAGATGTGAAACTTTAAATCCAAAGAAAAAGCCGCAGAATTCTGCGGCTAACAACGGGATCTACAATTTCAACTTGAGAAATTAGACGGCTTTCACACAAAATGCACAACTAAAGGTGTATTCGCCACATGAAAAATGCGACGAAAGATTATTGCGCCTGCACATCCTGAGATTGCCCAGCCTGCTCACCAGCAATCGTTTTCAGCTGTTCGGCACTGGACTCAAAGCTCCCACCGAGACCTGCCCTGCGCTTACTCTCAGAGGAGATCGCAAGCAGATTGGCTTCAGAAGCCGCACGCTGTTCTGGGGAAAGCAAATCGCTGGAAACTTCTGGCGGCAGTTCAGCCACACCAGTCTGCTTTGCGCCGTTGCCTTTTTCGATGGCCTCGTAAACCGTCAAAGATTCGCCAAATGCACAACCGCCAACAAAACCTGCCAGCACAACTGCACAGCAAACTCGTTGAAACTTAAGCAACATCTGGAACCTCGCGTTTTATCTGATGACGACACAAAAGCAGCGCACATAACTTTATTAAAAATGCACTTAGCAGTTGCGTCATCCGTAGTCCACATATATTACCCTGTTAACAACACATAGTTTATTACTCTAGGGCAGTTGTCATTTACTGAACACAGAACACGATATACTCAAACCATAACCGATAAATATTAAGAAGAAATACTATTATAATTCGGAGTATTCCGAGTTTTCCTCAAGAGTTGAACTCATCCATAAAACTTAAGAATAACCCAAAACTTCTCACAGTTCCGCAAAAGCACTTTACTTGCTAAATACCTACTAAGAATCCACCTAAGGACTAAGACAATCAGCATGGATTTTCACGTGCCTGTCAAAATTCTTAGGGATATACTCATTATGCCGTTTTTGTAGGCTAAGACACCGCCCCATTACGCATGAGTGTATGTGGCATATTTTTGAGCACGATCACGCACACCAAATACTATTGGGTCTGGCGAGTATTAATCAGACACCAGATACGAGGACTGAGCAGGCAAATGACCGGTGAAGACACCAATCCAATGTTGCAGTACATCCTCAATAATCCTGAGGAGTTTGCCAAGAACCTCTCCGAGATCGCCGAAAATGGCGGCAAGGCTCTGGCAGCCTATCTGGAGCCTCGCGAAAAAGGCGAAGCAGCATCCGGTGGCACCGAAGAACTCAACGCAGTGGTAAAGACACTCGCTGAGGTCGGCAATTATTGGATGAAAGACCCTTCCCGCGCCATAGAAGCTCAAACCAAGCTCTGGTCTGGATATATGAACATCTGGAACTCCACACTCCAGCGCATGGCTGGAGAGGAAAGAGAACCAATCGTTGTCCCCACCAACACCGACAAGCGTTTTAAAGACAGTCAGTGGGACGACAACAACTTCTTCGACTTCATCAAGCAGATGTACTTGCAAACGAGCAACTGGGCTGAAGAACTTGCAGAAGGCGCCGATGAACTGGATGATCACACGCGCCATAAGGCGGGCTTTTACATAAAGCAAATCTCCAATGCCATGTCGCCGTCCAACTTCATCCTCACCAACCCGGAGCTGCTGCGCGAGACCATGTCGTCCAACGCCGGCAATCTGGTGAAGGGCATGAAGCTGCTCGCGGAAGATATCAAAGCTGGTCACGGTGACTTGCGCATCCGCCAGACTGACCCGGATAAGTTTGAAGTTGGCGTGAACGTTGCAGTCACACCCGGCAAAATCGTAGAGCAGAACGATGTCTGCCAGCTGATCCAATACACACCAACGACAGAGACCGTTCTCAAACGTCCGCTCCTTATTGTTCCGCCTTGGATCAACAAGTACTACATTCTTGATCTTAACAAGGAAAAGTCGTTCATCAGATGGGCCGTGGATCAAGGCCACACTGTCTTTGTAGTCTCGTGGATCAATCCGGATGAGACTCAGGCTCAAAAAAGCTTTGAACACTACATGCGCGACGGCATTCTCAACTCTCTGGAGCGCATTCGCAAAACCACCCAGCAGACGACCGTCAACGCCATTGGCTACTGCGTCGGCGGCACTTTGCTGGCTGCTACCCTCGCCTATCTTGCCAAAATCGGAGAGCAAGATCGCATTGCATCTGCGACCTTCCTGACCACTCAGGTGGATTTCACCTTTGCAGGCGACCTGAAGGTGTTTGTGGACGAGGAGCAGATCGAAATTCTTGAACATCGCATGGGCGAGAAAGGGTATCTGGACGGCTCCAAAATGGCGACGGCCTTTAACATGCTGCGCTCCAATGACTTGATTTGGCCTTATGTCGTCAACAATTACCTGCGCGGTAAAGATCCATTCCCGTTTGACCTGCTCTATTGGAATGCGGATAGCACGCGCATGCCTGCTGCCAACCACTCCTACTACCTGCGCAACTGCTACCAGAAAAACGCACTTGCGAAAGGCGAAATGGAACTGGCCGGGCAAAACCTCGACTTGAGCGATGTCCAGATCCCGATCTATAATCTGGCAACAAAAGAAGACCACATTGCACCTGCAAAATCCGTATTCAAAGGCTGCGGATGTTTTGGTGGTCCAGTAGAGTACGTTTTGAGTGGCTCTGGCCACATCGCTGGCGTCGTCAACCCACCATCCAAAGAGAAATACCAGTACTGGACAGGAAGTAAGCCGGAGGGCGCTCTGGAAAACTGGATGCAAGATGCATCTGAAACTCCAGGGTCATGGTGGCCACACTGGCAAAAATGGATTACATCTCAGGATGATAATCAGGTAAAAGCACGCAAACCGGGCGCACGCCGCACAAAAATTTTGGAAGACGCACCAGGCAGTTATGTTAAGGTGCGCATATAAAGAGAACACGCAGTGAGTCTGCGCGACGCCACGCTTGTTCTCACGAAATAAATGGAGGACAACGTGGCAGGAGATCCTAAGCTATCACAAATGCAACCGCGGAAGATCGGCGGCTGGGATCCTCGACATGTTCGGCACCTGAACACACAAAGCGCTGCCCTCACGCGCATGAACAAGCCTAAAAACCTCTTGGCAAGAATCCTTGTGCTTCCTGCCTTGCTTGCACCTCTGTGGTATCAACCAGCGCTCGGCTGGTTCTGGGCATTAGCCCTTTCACTTGCAGCTGCTGCATGGGTTTGGGTCATTCCACCCTTTGGCAAAAAAGCAATTGGCGCAAAAACATGGCTGCAAAAAGCGATGCTGGGTGAGAGAATGTGGCTGAACCGGATGTTTGTTCCAGTTCCAGCCCCTTATCATCAAAAAGCACTCGCTCTTCTTGTCATCGGACTAATCGCAGTTGGCACAGCGATCTGGGCAGCAACTACCAACAATCTTCCGCTTATGCTTACCGGTGGCATCCTCGCCTACCTCGCAAAATTCGCCTCACTGTTTGTGATGGTGAAAGTCTTCGAGCATATGAAAAATGCCCATCCACTCTACAAGAGCTGGCGAAACATTCCAGTCAACGACAACAGCCTGAAAGCAAAAGCGAGCTGAGTCTTAGTCGGCCAACAAGGGCGCACCATAACCGTCTTGCTTTGCAGAAACAGACGACGCACGCCCCTGCCCTGAAACAAACCAGTAATCTGCTCCGGAGAGTTCCGGCTGGGTGACCACATATCCCTGCAACTTCATAAAGGCGACTAAGGCATCTTGCTGCTTTGAGTTATGATTGTGCTCAACGCATAGGAAGTCAAACGTCCTACGCGAAAAATCAATTCCCTTGAGAACTTCCAGCTCAGTACCTTCCGTATCAATAGATATAAAGGGAATGTGATCAGGCACATTGTGCTGAACCAGAATATCCTCAGTACGAGCAATCGGAACTTCAATCTCGCGCCCCGGCTTCGTCCCCTGACCTACAACGGAGAGCATCCCTGAATACTCCGAAGTATCAGCACAAAAGAAGCGAAGTGCTCCCCCTCCCGAACTCCAAGCCGCTCTCTTATCCAAATCAGCGTCACGCCCTGAGCAAATCTGGTCCCAGCAATCTGGATTGGGCTCCACAAGCAAACCAGACCAACCCAATGCTTTCTCAAAAAGGAAACTATTGGAAAGGTGCGTTCCATCCCCAACGCCTATTTCTACAAAAAACCCTTTTTGCTTCTCGTAGAATGTAAACTGTTTGAGGAAATGCAGCTCCTGAAAGCGCTGAGCACGGCAATAGTAAAAGTACTTCTCACTCAACCGCGCAAACTGCTCATCAGCCAAGCCAACTCGCAAAAACTCTTCCAATCGCCTCATATTGGAAAAGCCCTTATGCTCTTTCAGATAAAGCACCCTTGAAGCACTCAGATTTTGCTTATCCAACCGCAAAGCAAGACGAGCCAGTGTCCCACTTCGTTTGTGCGGGGCAAGCCCCATTAGGAATGCCGACAAGAACTTTTGCGACCACTGGATCAATGCACGTCCCCACCACAGTTTCGCACAAACGTGGCAGGTAAACCCCAGCGCAACAACTCTGCAATTTCACCCACGGCAAGACAGAGAGCCCAAACACAAAAAGGGCTGCCAAATGGCAGCCCTTTCCGTAAAACTGTTTCCAGTATCGCGTATTAGCGCTTGGAGAACTGGAAGGAACGACGAGCTTTACGCTTACCGTACTTCTTACGTTCAACAACACGGCTATCACGAGTAAGGAAGCCTTCTTTCTTCAGAACCGGACGCAATGCTGGCTCGTAGAAAGTAAGCGCTTTAGAGATACCGTGACGAACAGCACCAGCCTGGCCGGAAAGACCACCACCAGCAACAGTAACGTTGATGTCGTACTGGCCATCACGCTCGGTGAGCATGATTGGCTGACGCAGGATCAGCTGAAGCACTGGACGAGCAAAATACTCAGCGTACTCTTTGCCGTTTACAACGATTTTACCGGTGCCTGGCTTGATCCATACACGAGCGATAGCGTCTTTACGCTTACCGGTTGCGTATGCACGGCCTTGTGCGTCGAGCTTCTGTACATGTACAGGAGCTTCGTTCTCGGTAGGGGCGATTGCGCCGCCCAGTTCCTCAAGGGACTGTAGCTCAGACATAATTAACCCCTCTTCGCATTTTTAGGATTCATGGCTTTAACGTCTACCACTTCTGGAGACTGGCCATCATGCGGATGTTCTGCAGCAGCATAAACACGCAGGTTACGCAGCTGTGTACGGGAAAGAGGTCCGCCTGGCATCATACGCTGGATAGCCTTTTCCAGAACACGCTCTGGGAAACGACCTTCGATCAGCTGACGTGCAGTGCGCTCTTTGATACCGCCAGGGTAACCAGTGTGCCAGTAGTACTTCTTGCTCTGGTATTTTTTACCAGTCAGTACAACTTTGTCTGCATTGATAACGATTACGTTGTCGCCATCGTCGATATGTGGTGTGTAGGTCGGCTTGTGCTTGCCGCGCAGACGGTTTGCGATGAATGCTGCCAGACGGCCAACAACAACGCCTTCTGCGTCGATCAAGATCCACTTCTTGTCGACCTCAGCCACTTTAGTGGAATGAGTCTTCATAAGATCTACCGTAGTTTTGACGGTTAAAATTCTTGGGAGAAATTCGTTCAGGCCCGAAAGAGCAGCTAAACGTGATAGCTCCGTGTAGGAACGGGTAGATACGCGAGCTTGAGCACAACGTCAAGAACAAAAAAACACACACTCAAGCAAATTAATCAATAAATTCAAATAGATATAAAATAGGTACTATAATACCACACTTTTTCCGCATGAATCTGAGGTTTTTGCACCTCAGGAAACACCGGCAGCACGTGCAGCAGTCAAAATAAGGTCATCTACCTGCAATTCATAGAAGACCCAGTTGGCGCTGTAACAGCTGACATAATAACCAAGACCAGCAAGTGCCACACGATATTCGCGCAAATTAATGGGTGTAAAATGAACCGGATAGAAAAACCGCCAGCGACTTCGGGTCAGGCGTGTCGTCAACGTGGCATTTGCCAGCAGCAGATTGAAGAACACCAGGCTCACGAAGACAATTGGATCACCAATAAAGGCCGTATCCAGATAGAACATCGTCTCGCGGAATTCAGCAAAGACCCGAGGCTCACCGACCACATAAAGATCAAAGAACGCAGGAACTGCCAGAATCAAAAGGATATTCAGGGCTAGAAAGCCAATATAGCCGATCGTGGCCAATAGAGTTCCGAAACGGAGTGGCACCAACAGGAAATCAAAAATGAAACCGAAAAACGCACGATAGAACACAAGCCTGCTCCCCCACACGCCGTCTTCTCAGGTCTCCCATCCATCAAAAAACGGCCTTTGGCTTTAGTCCCTGAATTTTAAGTGGCTTTTTGCTTTTGGATCAACAGACAATTCAACTTTCAGGCAAATTTAATTCAAAAATTTCAATAAGCTGAGAGATTTAGGCACTTCAACGCAGTGTCGTCTTGTAGAGCACATGCTTCATACATTGGATAACATGGGATGAACACATTTCCGTGCGGAAATCATCGAATCGATTGTTCAATCCAAAGTTGCTTTTCTCAGGTATCAAATTTTCAGATGCACCTCCCCTTTCTCTTTCTAATTCCGTCCCTGTTCATAAAACCTGCCCTTGCAGAAAATCCACCGGTCCAGATCATCATAGACGTCAGCACCACCACACCTATGAGCGGAACTGCAACAGTCACATTTCCAGCTCCACAAGGTCTCAGGTTACTGAAGCCCCGCACCATTCGAGGGGATGCAGAAACGCCACCAATTCAGTTCTTCTGCGACGGAGTTCACAAGACATCCATAACCTATGGAAAGCGACTTTCATGTCGTGAGCTGCAATGGAATGTCACCTTCCAGAATGTGCAAACCGTCCCTCACGCCATTGCAAACCAGCAAAACCTCTACTCTCCCTCTGGGTGGTGGAGCTTAACGGAGTGGGATGACATTCCTCGTTTCGAAGGTGTCTCTGCAACAGAGATCTGCGGCAAAGTCCATAACAAGGCGCAGACAATCAAATGCAGCGCCCTGCCCGCCCAAAACGAACCACCTCTGATCCTCACATGGGGCAAGTCCACCAAAACACTGGAAACCGGACAAACAACGCTCACGCTGTTCAAAGACGACTCGACTTCAGCCTTGAAAGCAGAGAACCTGCCCGCTCTTCAACAACAACTTGCGTATCTGAAAGCGTTGCTTGCACCCGAGGAGCGCACACCAAACAATATCGATCTCGTGTGGGTCGCAATTAACAAGAAGCTGGGGCAAATAGCTGGAGCTGCTGGCAAACAAGCGTTCCTTGCCAATTTTGCAGTAACCGATGGCGCAGCCACAGACGACAGCATCGCCAAACTTCATTGGGTCTCCGGCCACGAACTCTTTCACTTGCTGGCAACCCAATCTTACACACTCTGGATATCTGAAAGCCTTGCTCAATATTACGGCTACAAATCACTGGAGAAAGCTGGTTTACAATCAGAAACTCCGATGGAGCAATGGCAAAACTTTCAAGAGCGCTACCCTCACGCAGCAACAGGCCTTTATGAAGCCCACACCAAAGTAACGCGCGACAATAACCCCAGCTACTACCCTCTCTTCTATATGAAAGGTGCTGCATTCTGGCAGGCAGTTGATCAGAAATTGCAGAAGGCAGGAACATCACTCGATAATGTTCTGCCTCATATAGAAGCCTCAGCAGCAGATAATGCGGCATTATCGTCAAGAACAATCGTCCTCCTGAAAACTACGCTTTCGGAGCAAGTCGTTTCGACGCTACAACAGCAGTACCTCCACTAAGCGCATTGCAGGTTCCAATGATCACACAGGATTCATTTCAGTATCATCAGCTCAAAAGCATCAGGCACCGTCAAGATGGAACCCCATGCGCAGTCCAGTCCGGCGGCAAGCTGACGGATGTAGCGCTCACAAAGTGCGAGTTGAACCGTTTCCCATCAGAGTTGTTGCATCATCGTTCCTTAAGAAGCCTCTATCTGGGACAGAACCCAATCAGCGAAATACCGCAGGCCCTATCCGGCCTTCAGGCGCTAAAGGAACTCTACATCTACGGATGTAAGCTGACACAGCTGCCCGACAGCCTCTGTGACTTGCGAAATCTGGAGATCCTGGACCTCAGCCATCAAGCATTGAAGTGTCTTCCGGACAACTTAGGAGCTTTAAAGAAACTGCGTGTGCTCTATGCAAGCAACACCGTCATGACGCAACTACCGAAGAGCATTGGTGATCTGTCTGAACTGGAGTATCTCGGCTGCACCGACAACAGCATTACACATCTCCCGGAAAGTTTCGGGAACCTGCAAAATCTGAAGGAGCTAAGGCTCTACGGCAATGGTTTGCGTGTATTACCCTCGCACTTTTCCAACCTCTCATCCTTACGAGAAGCTTATTTGCGCGACAATGCCCTCACAAAGCTTCCTGAGAACATGGACGAATTGCATCAGCTCGAAGTGCTGGACCTCCGCAACAATCAAATACCCCAGCTCCCAGAAGAAATTGGAGATCTTCCCAATCTCTATCAGTTGGACCTCAGGGCAAATCCACTGGAAGAACTGCCCGCCAGCATGAGTAACCTGAAGAACTTGCGCAAACTGGATCTACGCTGGACACGCCTGACCAAAGAACCGGAGTGGTTTGAAATCCTGCGCGCACAAGGCACGCTGATTTACCTCTAACCCGAAAAGCGCCCCTGAAAAACAGTGGTAGCGATCCACGCCCTACATCTTACCATGGGGAATGCATCGCTATCTCTTACTCACCCTATCGCTTTTGTTGCTTTGGACCTGGAGTGTCCAAGCTCAGGAAAGCAAGTTCCGCAAACGTCCTCGCAGTCTGTTTAAACAGCCTGATTGTTATTGCACCAACCGTGGCCTGCGGATTGAGCTGGGTGATTTTTCCTGCCTGTATGTAGACGGCATCGCCTATCTGGCCCAATGCCAAATGGCACTCAACAACCCCATGTGGCGCAAAATTCAGGATGGATGCCCAACCACGCAGTTGGACAACAAACAGCACGCATCCTATCCCTTGAACGACGCCGGCGGGATGGAGTAAGTTGCGGTGGCATGAGCAATCAGATCATCGCTCCCTTCACGTGTAATCTCGCAATCCATAACAACAAGGCGCTTGCCGCCCTTCAGGATGCGACACGTGGCGATCATCTCACCAGCTTCAGCTTTGCGTAGGAAGTTGATATTGATGTTGGTTGTCACAGCAAGCGCATGCAGCCCCATATTGCCCAGCAGAACCACATAGGCTGCATAGTCAACAAGAGCCATCAACGAAGGACCGGAAACAGTACCACCAGGACGCAAATGCACGTCCCCGGCCTTGAGCCTGACAATTGCTTTTCCCGGTAGAATTTCATCGATGAAATATGCACGACCTAATGCGTGCATCTGCGGAAATGCCTTGTCCAGAAATTCCGTCAGTTCTGCCGGACTAAACTTAACAGCAGGCGCCGCCACCTCACTGGTCATGAAGTCCCTCCTCCTCATGCAAGCCGACATACTGATATATGGCTCCATGATTTACCAGCTGAACAAAAGTTCTAAACCGTTGCGCTAGGCTCAAGTTTTGTTCACTCTGTGATTTAACACTTAATCATGGCCCGATAGCCTGCTAAAGGCATCTCAACGACTATTTACAGCACTATGGAGAACCATCATGTCTGACGCAGACACCACCAAAGATCAAAACGAAGCAGAACGCCCGATGCTTGGCAAACTGCTGCACAATGGTGTTCAGCGTATCGTCATGCAGCGCCCGGAGCGTATGAATGCTCTGTCCATGGCCATGATGAAAGAGCTCTGCACCGCGCTGGATGAAGCCGAAGCAAACCCGGAAGTGCGCGTTGTTTTGCTTGGCGCTGAAGGCAAAGTCTTTTGCGCAGGCCACGACCTGAAAGAACTAACCGCTGCACGCGCGCAAGCAGATGGCGGCAAAGTTTTTTATCAGCAGACATTCGATCAATGCGCTGAGCTCATGCAGAAGATCGTGAACCTGCCAAAGCCAGTCATCGGCGTTGTAACTGGCGTTGCAACAGCAGCAGGCTGCCAGTTGGTCGCTTCCTGTGATCTGGCACTAGCACTGGATACAGCCACCTTCTGCACCCCAGGCGTTAACATCGGCCTCTTCTGCTCCACACCCATGGTGGCCTTGACCCGCAACATTGGCCGCAAACAGGCCATGGAAATGCTTTTGACTGGCGAAAGCATCGACGCCTCCACCGCAAAGGAATACGGCTTGATCAACCGCGTGGTGCAAGCAGATTATCTGGAAGTCGTAGTTCAGAAATACGCTGAAGTGATTGCGTCCAAGTCCGCCCTCACAGTCAAAACCGGCAAGGAAGCCTTCTACAAGCAGGCCGATATGCCATTGGCAGAAGCGTATGCTTACACCTCACAAGTCATGGCAGAAAACATGCTCGCCAACGATGCGGAAGAAGGCATCAACGCTTTCCTTCAAAAGCGTACGCCTGATTGGAAAGACAGCTGATCAAGATGTAAGGAGCAGCGCAATGACAGCCGGGTATTCAAAAAGACCACTAGCTCAAAAGCTAGGCCTGAAACCCGGCATGCGCTGCTGGTGGCACAACATGCCACAAACCGTTTCCGATGAAATTGCAGCAGGAGTTGACGATCTGGTCCTCCTGCCCGCACTGGAAACTGGCATCAATGCTGCCCATATCTTTGTACCAGGTCAAAGCGAACTGTCAGAATTGCTGAGTAAGCTGCGCAGAACACTGGATGCAGACGGCATGATCTGGGTGTCTTGGCCTAAGAAAGCATCCAAAGTCTCCTCAGAGGTGACAGAAGATACGGTTAGAGAAGTTTGCTTGCCTATGGGGCTGGTCGATATCAAGGTTTGCGCAGTTGACGCTGTCTGGGCCGGTCTCAAGCTTGTTATTCGCAAGGAGCTGCGTGAAGAGCACATACAAATACAGCTGGCAGCCAATGAAATTGCAGAAAGTTGATAAGAACATGAACCACGATCATTATTCAGACGACTACATTCAGGGCATTCTGGAAAACACAAAAACAATCGCGCTGGTCGGCGCCAGCAACAAGCCGGAGCGTGCCAGCTTCCGCGTACTGGGCTACTTGCTGGAGCAAGGCTACACCGTTTATCCAATCAATCCCGGTCAGGCAGGCACCGAAATAGCCGGCGCAAAAGTCTATGCGTCCCTGACAGACCTTCCAGAACCCGTCGACATGGTCGATGTCTTCCGCAATTCAGAAGCAGCGACTAGTGTCATCGATGAGGTAATCGCTCTGCCAACGCTCCCCAAAGCAATCTGGCTTCAGCTGGGCGTCAGAAACGACGAAGCAGCAGCACGGGCAGAAGACAAGGGAATCAAAGTGGTAATGGACCGCTGCCCTAAGATCGAAATCCCACGTCTGGCATCAATTACAGCCAGCTAAACACTCCTATCAGGCGCTCTCGATACCACGAAGTTTGAGAGCGCATCCGATAAATTAGAACGATTTTCCAATCCCACCAAGCAGAAGCGAACAGAATTTCAAGCATCAAATAGTCGGCAAGTTGCTTGAGCTTTCTGCAAGAGTGAAGAGCGCTCATCTTTTCATCTGAGCTTGCCAACCTCCGGTTGCCCCCTCATAGTTCTTAGCGGGAAATTATATAAATTTCAGCAGAGAATGACGCGCCTGTTCCAAGGGTTTGCAAACCATGCACCTTGCGCAGAACCGTTCCATCCTGCAAGCGCATTGAAAGGACTGCCTTATGAGCGATCACACCCCAGGCTTTGATACCCTTGCAATTCACGCAGGCGCGAAACCAGACCCAACCACAGGCGCGCGCGCAACACCAATCTACCAAACCACATCTTTCGTGTTTGAGGATGTAGACCACGCTGCGTCCTTGTTTGGCCTGCAAGCATTTGGCAACATCTATACTCGCATCACAAACCCAACCACCGCTGTTCTTGAAGAGCGCGTGGCAACATTGGAAGGCGGCACTGCAGCTCTGGCCGTGGCATCCGGCCACGCCGCACAGCTTCTGGCCTTCCACGCCCTCATGACACCTGGCTGTAACATCGTCGCTTCCAAGCGCATGTATGGCGGCACCATCAACCAGCTCAACCATTCTTTCAAAAGCTTCGGTTGGGATGTGAAATGGGCAGAAGGTCTGGACGCACAAAGCTTCGCAGACCAGATCGACGAAAACACTCGTGCTGTCTTTATCGAAAGTGTCGCCAATCCAGGTGGCGTTATCATGGATATCGAGGGCATCTCAGCAGTGGCCAAAGATGCTGGCGTGCCTCTTATCGTCGACAACACGATGGCAACCCCATACCTCTGCCAGCCAATCAAACACGGCGCAGACATCGTGCTGCATTCTCTGACCAAGTTCATGGGTGGACATGGCAACTCCATGGGCGGTGCCATTGTTGATGCCGGTACATTCGATTGGGCAGCATCTGGCAAATATCCAATGCTGACCGAACCTCGTCCAGAATACAACGACATGCGCTTGTTTGAGACCTTCGGCAACATCGCCTTTGCGATCTGCTGTCGTGTCCTCGGCCTGCGTGATCTCGGTCCAGCTATCTCACCGCAAAATGCCTTCATGCTCATCACAGGCATCGAGACACTTGCGTTGCGCATGCAGAAGCACTCTGACAATGCCCTAAAGGTCGCTGAGTTCCTCCAAAGCCATTCAGCTGTCAGCTGGGTTTCTTATGCAGGCCTCGCCAATGACCCATTCCATCAGGCGCATCAGAAGTACTGCCCAAAAGGCGCAGGCGCTGTCTTCACCTTCGGCCTGAAGGGCGGCTATGAGTCGGGCGTTGAACTGGTAAAAGGTCTGGAGCTATTCTCTCACCTTGCTAACATTGGAGACACTCGCTCGCTCGTCATCCATCCAGCGTCTACCACACACCGCCAGCTGTCCGACGCTCAAAAAACTGCTGCTGGAGCAGGCCCGGATGTTGTTCGTGTCTCCATTGGCATTGAAGATGTTACCGATATCATCGCAGATCTGAAGCAAGCTCTCGAAAAGGCATAATACCTTTATATTTCAATGCGGTATGATTGGAAAATGAATCAATCTACCAGCAATGACCATAAAACAAGAAAAGGCGCCCGCAAGGCGCCTTTTTCAATTCCACATCAACCACTTAGTCAGACAAACTGAATCATCATCTCAACGCAGCTTCCTTTTCACGGCGAAGCAGACAAACCTGCTCGACAGCGAGTGCCAGAACAATAAGCGCCATCGCCTGATGCGCCAATGCGCGATCCATCGGCACCATGCCAAGCAGCGTCACAACACCAAGGAATACCTGTACAACAATCGCCACCATCAACCAGCTGGCATTGCTCTTCAGCACGCTCTCTCTGTTGCCGCGCATCAGATAGAAACCCTGCACAAACACAGCAATCACCAGCGCATAAGCGATCATGCGGTGCTGGAACTGCACCATCATCACATTCTCGAAAAAGTTGATCCACCAAGGAGACATGACAAACAAACCTGATGGAACAATCTGCCCGTCCATCAGTGGCCAGGTGTTAAAGGTCAGCCCTGCATTGAGGCCTGCAACCAGTGCCCCTAGGAACAGCTGAAAGAGCACCAAGCCAACAATGGCATATGCGCCAAACAAACCATCACCAAACACATTCCAGCCTTCACGCTCAAGCTCTGGGCGGCGCTTTAACACAGCTGCTAGATAATACAGGTAAGCAAACAGAATACAGGCCACACTCAAGTGCACAGCAAGACGGTACTGACTCACATCCACACGGTTCACAAGGCCAGACGCAACCATCCACCAGCCAATCGCCCCCTGCAATCCACCAAGCAAGAACGCAACCACAAGCCGCGGCTTAAGCCATGAGCTCACCTGCCCACGAGCCCAAAACCACACAAGCGGGATGAAGAAGAAGAGCCCAATCACCCGGCCCAACAAGCGGTGTCCCCACTCCCACCAGAAGATGGACTTGAACTCGCCAAGCGTCATACCCTCATTGAGCAGCTTGTACTGCGGGATCTGTTTGTATTTCTCAAACTCCTCCGCCCATTCAGCGGCACTCAGCGGCGGAATGGCACCATGTATTGGCTTCCATTCAGTAATGGAAAGGCCGGATTCGGTCAGGCGGGTCGCCCCGCCAACAACAACCATGGCCAAAATCAGGAAGCAGATAAACAGCAACCACGCGCGAATTTGCCTGCGGTTGGAAAGGTCTTGAGCAGAAAGATCTGAACTGTAGAACGGAGTAGACATGACACCTATTCGAAGAACTTGTTTGCCCCTATATATGTCAGATCAGCAGCCAAATCAGGAAAAATACGCAGATCCTCACAGCAGTCTAGACAAATTACCTAGATTTTTCAGGTGAAAGTCAGTCATGCAATAGCACTGCTGTGTCATAGACTTAGAGAACACGAAAGCGGGTCTGCACAATCTAAATTGCAAATTATCAGCAAGATCCTCTTGAAAAATATATGCATTTTGAACTATGGCTTGCGCGGAAAAGAAAGGCCCTATGCAAAGAGGCTTTCAAGGAGAACTCTATGGTTTCGCCATTTCGCCGTTTCATCGGCATGGTATTTTTAGTGACTTTTGTTCTTGTCTATATCTTCCTGGCAATGGTCATTGGCGATATAACAATGGCGGGCAAGCATTGGTCTATTAAGCTTATCTTTTTTGCAATTGCTGGTTTGATCTGGGTAGTTCCGGCGGGATTGATTATCAGCTGGACCTATAAAAAGCGCTAGGACCTAAAGGGGCAAGCCCTGTTCAAAGCTCACGCTCTTCTCAAAAAAGACCGGACGCGCTTCACCGCGTAGTAAGCCGCAAATGCGGCTCCGGTCAGATACACATCAACCATTCTTTGCTGTTGATGTAATCCATTCAATGAGACACGCGGCAAATGATAGCGTCGCTTGAGATTTTCCGTAGTCAAGGTTCCCGGTTGCGTCGTCACAGCCGCCGCAAAACCCAGTTCCTCAGCAACACTTTCACAGCGTTCATCAACCGCTTCTGCAAAACCATAAGGATACGCCAACACCGTCGGCGTCTTGCCTAACTGCGCAGTCATTTCCTCCAGCCCTGCCTGAATATGCTGCCGGATGTCCTCACGGGTAGAAAGCCGCGCCAACATCGGATGAGTGTCCGTATGCGCGCCCAGGCTGACCAGTGGATCCTGAGAAAATGCACGCAACTCTTCAAAAGACAGAATCAGCTCTCGGCAAAGCACTCGCCAATCCAATCCATAACGCTCTGCAGCCTCCCGAATAACTGCCCGCTGTTTAGCCTCTGGCACCTCGCTGATAAGCATGCAGCGCGCTGATACAAACGATGCCTCTTTATGCTTTAATGAGGTGCAATCATAATCAAACTGTTTGTCTTCATATCGGAATGAGATGTGGTCATTCTCAGCGATGAGCTGTTCTATGATAATCCACCACAGCTCAGAGTTATGCTTGCTGTATTCGCTGCTGATAAAAACGGTGAAAGGAACATCAAGTTCCTTTAGCACGGGAAAAGCCACATCTCGGTTATCTTTATAACCATCATCAAAAGTCAAAACCGCAAACTTCTGAGAGCATTGCCTTTTGCTTTGAAGCCGTTCCAAAGCATCATCCAGTGAAATAAACTCGTATCCCGCCTGCCGAACCTGAATAACGGTTTTACGCAAAAATTCTGGTGTAACTTCAAGCAGTTTATTAGGCTGAAAGGGCCCGGTCGTTTCAGGGAGAACACGATGAAGCGTAAAAATAATGCCATCACCAGCGGTCATGTTCCTGAATAATCTGGCAGGCCCACGGCTACTTAAAAAGTAGCTGGCGTAATCAATAACTAAATGCTTGAAGGACTTCCGCACGGAGACCCCCTAGTTCCAAACCGAATATCTCTCAAATTGTAACTGGGAATTATTTACGATTAATTTCAATTTGGGTTGCTCTACCTAGTTAGATTTGAGATTCATTAAGAGCTTGGAACTAATAATTCCTTGTATTTTATTTAGGGCATTTTTCAATGGCACTTCCACAATCCACGTCAAACAGCGAGCGCTCTAACCGTGCTGATTGTAATAACACGCTGGATTTGAATAAGCTTTCTTTTCAGATCATCTCAGATGAAGACTTGTCAAAACTGCGAAGTGATTGGCTCGTTCTGGAAGCATCAGGCGATGGAAGTGCCTATCACGCCTATGAATGGTGTAAAAGCTGGGCAGAGCATGTTGCCCACTCAGAAAGAGCCACCACACTGATTGTTGCCGGATACATCGGCGCAAAACTCCACGTCCTGCTACCTCTCGCTCTCCATCAGTGCCACCTTACAAAAACCGCCCGATGGCTCGGAGAGGAAATCTTCAACCAGAACACAGGTTATTGGTCTCAAGAGCTATTACAAGCTCCGCAGGCGCATTTTCTCCGTCCTCGCCTGGTCGCAGCCCTCAAAGCATGGGGCGTTGATCTCATCCATCTTGGCAACATGGCAAGGCGTGTGGGCGCCTACGACAACCCGTTGATCCGTTTGGATGACACCACGAGCACCAATGCAATCTATCCGTTTGAGCTTACAAGCCCTGCGGAAGAATTCGTCAAAGCAAAACGCTCTAAAGGTGCCCGCAAAAAGCACCGCAGTAAACTTAGCAAACTTCAGTCACTGGGAACGCTCAGCTTCACGGCTGAAATCACAAAAGAAGGCGCAGCCGCCGCCATTGATGCCATGATTAGGCAGCGAGAGCTCCGACAGGCTGAGACAGGCATTCCAACCGCCTTCGCTCTTCCCAACTACCAGTGTTTCGTGCGTGAGGCCTTCTCAAACCTTTCGCAAGATGACAGCCCGTCAAAACCGGTGGTTTACAGCCTGAAACTTGATGATGAGATCATCAGCACATGCCTCAGTCTTATGTCTGGAAAACGAGTATATTGCTATTGCACCTCCATCATTAATGGCGAACTGATGCGACATAGTCCGGGCGAGTTGCTCATGCAGCACGTCATTGAGGACATGTGCAATGAAGGCATGGAGATCTTTGACTTTGGATTGGGCGAAGAACGTTTCAAGCTGGCATGGGCTGAACCAGAACACTTAAAGGACTGGATCGAGCCACTCACTTTCAAAGGAAAGCTCGTCGCAGCTCTCGAAAACGTCATACTCAGCTCTAAGCGCAAACTCAGAAACAACGAGCGTTTTTGGCAGCTTTACAGGCGTGTCCGTGGAACTTTCGCTCGCATGCAGCACTAAGCTCACTCAAAACATTTTGAACAGCTTTTATGCTGCCATATCAACCTGTAGCCAAGCCGCGGCTTCATTGCTGACCACTCGCTCCACCTCAACGGGTGCCTTGGTGTGCTTTTCAAGGATGGTCAGAGCTTTTTCCAGTTCAGGGCCAGCTGGTGACCCGTCAGTTGCAATAATTACACGATCCGCTTCAGAAAGCATCTGCGCGCAAATCAAACTCGGTTCGATGAGACCGAGATCAGCCACGATTACGTCATACGTCAGATCCAGGGCTTCCATGATGAGATTATAGCGCCCGCCATAAACCACTTCATCACGAATAGGCATGACACCTGATTGTATCACATGCGCACGGGAAACAGGGTCGCGGTGGATCACGTTCGTAAAGGCCGCCTCGCCTTCCAACAACTCGGCAAAACCCGGCTTCAGCGGATCATCAGAACCCTCTTCAGCCTGAGGCACATCCCCAACTTCTTCAAGCGGCGTTTCTTTGAGGATGGACTGAGCCCCTTCACCGCCTTCAGACCGCACCTCAACAACCACTGGCATAATACCGCGCTCGGCAATCTTGCGCGTACAGCTTAGGGCAACGCGTGAAGACAGGCTTTCATCCTCCACGCTCAGCACAACCACACGGCCAACCTTTGCCAGCTGATTGACGTTATCAGCCTTGACTTCCTTTAGAGTGATTGACGAAACCTCAGCACTTGCTTCTTCTTCCTCAAACTCCTCGTCAAACTCTTCTTCTTCGCGTGCTTCGTCATGCTCTTCTTCAAAAGCTTCATCCTCAGCAAGTTCAGTCATCTCCTCTTGAGGCTCTTCCTCCTCTGAGGTGTCCTGCTCCTCATCAGACTTATCTTCCTCTTCAACAAAGGAAGGCTTCAGCTCGACAGGAGGAGCGGTAACAGCATGGCTGCGGGTCGTTGCATCCACCACGCTTTCAAGCGCGTTAGAGGTTGCGGTACCTGTCGCTTCTTTCGGATTGGCAGCAGGTGCTGTTGGCGTAGAAAATGTTTCGCGGCGTAAAACTTCACCAGCAATCAAAGCACGTGCAATCACCCAGAGGCAGCCGAGGAAGAACGCGGCAAAACCTGCAATCGCAGCAAGCGCAGAAGGCTTCCGGCCAGATGGCTCACTTGGCACAGAGGCACGCGAAATCACACGAGAGTCAGCATTCAGCACACCAACACCCTGCAGCACTTCTGCTTCGCGCAGGCTCACAAGCAACTGGTTCAGCTGCTCTTCTTTGGAGCGTGCTTCGCGCTGCAACTCCTGCAAACGAACCTGATCAGCGCCCGAACGGGCAGCTTCTACCTTCAACGCATTCACCTGCTCATTGAGAGCGACATAACGGTCCTGAGCAATCTTCGCATCATTCTCAAGACCAATAACAATTTTCTCCGCCTCAGCGCGGATCTGACGATCGTACCCACGCAACTGGGAACGCAGTGCTTTGATCTGCGGGTGATTTAGCAAGAGCGTAGTTGAAAGCTCCGCAATACGATTTTCCAGCGCCAACTGACGCTCACGCAAGCGCTGGATCAAAGATGAAGCCAGAACCTGCGTCGCAGTTTCCAAAGACCCACTATCCTCCAGCAAGGATCGGATCTGTCGTGCCTGAGCTTCAGCCTGCGACTTTGCCACGATGGCGGAAGAAACCTGAGAGTTGAGCTCGGCCAGCTGCTGTTGGTTTAGCGTCCTGTTTTCGGACCCAAGCAACAGGTCTGCTCCCGCACGAAACTCCGCAACGGTCTTTTTCGCAGCCTCAACTTCGTTTTCGAGGCGCGCAACCTGCGGCGCAAGCGCATCAGCCGTGTTATTGGTCACCGCGCGCTTCGCATTATCCTGCAGCATGCGATATTCGTTGATCACCGTGTTAGCAACACGCGCTGCAAGCTCAGGATCTTTGCTTGTAAAACGCACTGCGATAACGCGGGATCCGTCGACCTGATACACATCCAGATTGCTCGTGAATTTGTTCAGCAGTCGCTCTGCTTCACTCATCTGACCAGATGTCGGCTCAAGCCCAACACGGGTCATCAATTGATCAACAAGACCCGGTTTGCTTTTGGCCGCAAAAACACTGTTGTTGGCAAGATCAAGTGTTTGTACAACGTGGCGCGCCAAATCACGCGACTGTAACAACTGTACTTGGCTGGCAATGCCTTCTTTATCTAGCAGAGACCGTTCCTGCTCGCTGTTGCGGATTTGGCCTGGCAGGATAATTTTGGCTGTATCAATGAGGACTTTGGATTCGCTTGTGTATTTGGCAGTTTGCTTGCTGGCCAGGTAAAAAGTGCCAAAGGCGATCAGCGCTGCAAAAGGGATCACCCAAAGGAGCCCCTTAAACACTTTTTTGAACAGCACGCCCATATCAAGAAAGACATCTTCTTGCGGCACAGCCCACTTCCCCACTCAATACAAAGCCCGAAACAATTTTCAATCACAAGAATGCATAGACAGGGTAACCAAGTTATTAAGCACCTTAATCAAATGCTGGAAAGAAATGACAAAGCGCCCAACAATTCTTGTAAAATTAACTAGAGGATAATTACAATATTTATACTCTGTTAACCTTGAGCGCGGAAATATACTCCCAATGAATTTAAAGGATTTCGTAATGCGCCCGCGCCTACTAGCAGTTATTGCTGGCTTAACTCTGTTAACGAGTTGTTCATCCTATAAAAAGCCAGAGCCTGCTTTTCATGAGGAACTGGTCCAGCCATACACTCTTGCTGCAAGCGACGAAGTCCGTATTATCGTTTTTGGACAGGCTGATCTGTCCAATACCTACAAGATTGATCAGGGAGGCAGCCTCGCCTTCCCATTGATCGGTCAGATCAACGCAACAGGCAAAACTCCAAAACAACTCGCAAGCATGATCCGCACCCGTCTGAAAAACGGTTTCATCCGCGATCCCGATGTATCTGTGGAAGTTGCCATCTATCGCCCAATTTTCATCATGGGTGAAGTCAGAAACGCAGGCCAGTACGCTTACCTGCCAGGCATGACCGTGCAAAATGCCGTCGCCACTGCTGGAGGCTTTACTGCAAGAGCCCGCCAACAGGATGTTGATCTAACGCGTCAGATCGGCGGCGAAGTTGCCAGCGGACCGGCACCAATCACAGCGCCTGTACGCCCTGGGGACACCCTCTATGTGCATGAAAGGCTCTTTTAAATTAAGAGCATGCACCCTACATGCCTTTGCGTTTTATTAGGCTAAAACTCACGATTAAGAGTTAATTAACCCTGTCGATTAACAGGTCAAACAGTATTTTAAGCTAGCAATAAACTCAGTTGCGCGGCGGTCTGTGCTGGGGAGCATCGGACAATGCATGCGCGGTGGGGAGTTTGCTGCGGATGTCTACGGACAAGCTGAAAATCGTTCATTGCATACGTGCGCCTTTAGGCGGTGCGTTTCGTCATCTTATGGATCTTGTCGAAGAGCAGATCGAGATGGGCCATGAGCTTGGCATTGTCTGTGCCTCCAACGCTATCCCTCTCTCATCAATAACACAACTAGAAGCCTTAAAGCCTAGTCTTTCCCTTGGCTTACTCACAGTTCCCATGGCGCGTTCGCTCGCTCCCAAAGACCTTTTCAGCTTCTACAAACTCACAAAACACCTTACCCCTTTAAAGCCGAATGTCTTGCACGGTCATGGCGCGAAAGGTGGCGTCTGGGCACGCATCATAGGGTCTGCACTGAGGCTGAGGGGAATCAATACACAACGCGTTTACAGCCCTCACGGCGGCAGCTTGCACTACGATTTCTCAACCACATCAGGCAAAGTTTACATCACGCTTGAAAAGCTCTTGAGACCACTCACCGACTCACTCGTGTTTACCAGTGCGTTTGAGCAAGCAGCTTATCAACAAAAGATCGGTTTGAGCGGTAATCCTCCACACCACAAAATCGTACATAACGGTTTGCGGCAAGCAGAGTTCCAACGCAGCACAACTCATGAGAATGCAGCCGACCTACTCTTCGTCGGAGAACTTCGTCTTTTGAAAGGCGTCGACCTGCTCATCAAGGCTCTGGATGACTTGCACAAAAACACCAAAACCAAGCCAACCCTTGCAATTGTAGGAGATGGTCCAGATCGTGCTCTGTTTGAGCAAATGGTTCGAGATAAAAATCTGCAAGCCTACGTTACCTTCCATGGGTTCTTGCCACTCAGCCAAGCTCTTCCACTCGGCAAAACAGCAGTCATCCCCTCGCGAACAGAAGCTCTGCCGTATATCGTGTTGGAACTCCTTGCTGCACAAAAACCGCTGATCACAACTCGCGTTGGCGGCATACCTGAGATTTATGCAGAACATCATAAGACACTTGTTCAGCCCGATGATCAGCAAGCGCTGACAAAAGCGGTCAGTTGGGTGCTCTCTCACCCTGACGAGCAAATCCAGCTGAGCCAGCAACTGCAGAACCATTTGAAAATGAATTTTACTCTGCCGCAAATGGCGCAGAGCATCACCCAACTTTATCACCCTGTTCAAAGTGCAAAAGATGAACTGGCAGACGCCTCGCGGCAGTCTCAACAGTCCACGCTGCACTCACAAAACAAACTCACTTAGGCGCACGGCACAATGGTCAAGCATCGCTTCAATGTAATTGAGAGTGGCCCGTCACCTGATGATCAATCCGGGACGAATGGTCAGCAGACTTTTTTGACACAAAATGAAAACATCACAACAAGCAACCTGTCCAAGGATGCTCTGGAGGTGGCAGCTACCCTGCGCACCAACACCATCTCTAAATCGGTTTTCGATGGTTTCATGCGTTGTTCGGATGCGGCCCTAATTGTTCTGACAGGTATTATCGCTTATCTGAGCGGAGCTTCCCTTGATATCCCGCCTCTCTGGCAAATCTTTGCACTGTTCGAAGCATCCCTGATTGGCGTCATGCTGTTTCAAATGGCTGATCTGTATCAGGCTAACGCTCTGCAAAAAGTCGTGGCTCAGGCCATGCGTCTCATCACAGCATGGGCACTGGTATTCGCGGCTTTGATCACGTCTCTGCTGCTCATCCTGCCATCTACGGAGATTCCGCAGGCCTTCCTGCTGAAGTGGTTTGTGAGCGGGGCTGTGGTCCTCACAATTTTCCGGATGATCATGCGCGGTTTTATCGTGCGCTGGACCCGCATGGGCCGTTTGAGCCGCAGAGCAGTCCTTGTCGGTGGTGGACAAAGTGCTGCTGATCTCATCGCAGAACTTGAGCGCCAACCAAACAATGACATTGAGATTTGCGGGATTTTTGATGACCGCTCAAATGATCGTTCCCCACCAAGCGTCGCTGGCTACCAAAAGCTTGGCAATGTTTCTGATCTGGTAGAGTTCGCCCGCATCGCACAAATCGACATGTTGCTGGTGACAATCCCGATCCGCGCAGAAAAACGCATCATTCAGCTGCTGGAAAAGCTCTGGGTTCTCCCGGTCGATATCCGTCTCTCAGCGCATGCAGATAAACTCCGCTTCCGCCAAAGAGCCTCATCTTTCGTGGGCGCAGTGCCGTTTGTGGATGTTCTTGAAAAACCAATCGCGGATTGGGACACTATAGCAAAGCGCGCCTTCGATATCTTCTTCGCAAGCATTTCGCTGATTGCCCTCTCTCCGGTCATGCTGATCACAGCATTGCTGATCAAGCTGGACAGCCCCGGCCCGGTCATCTTTCGACAGAAGCGCTACGGCTTTAACAACGAGTTGATTGACGTCTTCAAGTTCCGCTCCATGTACCACAACATGACGGACGCCAACGCCTCAAAACTGGTGACCAAAGGCGATCCACGTGTTACCAAAATCGGCCGTATCATCCGCAAGACCTCCATTGATGAGCTGCCACAGTTGATGAACGTACTGATGGGACAGCTCTCTCTCGTCGGCCCTCGCCCGCACGCTCTTTCCGCAAAAGCCGAAGATCGCCTCTACGAGAATGTGGTGGATGGCTATTTCGCACGCCACAAGGTCAAACCAGGTGTCACTGGTTGGGCGCAAATCAAAGGTTGGCGCGGCGAAACGGATACCGAGGACAAGATCCAGAAGCGTGTCGAATGCGACATCTACTACATTGAAAACTGGTCCGTTTTCTTTGACCTCTATATCTTGATTAAAACACCGTTCTGTCTTCTGGAAACGGAAAACGCATATTGACCGACTTATCGCGCTCACACGATGCAATCAGAAATGCACGCCCCTTTTGGTACGTGCCTCTGACAATCGGCACAGAAACAATAGCCAGAGCGCTGTTGTTTCTGACCGCGTCTGTGAGCGCGCTCGTCATCATCGAACCAGCTCCCTATGACCTGCTGATCGCCCTCTTGTTGGTGGGTTGGTCCTTCTTTGGACTGGAACTGCGTAAAGACATCCTGCCTCTCCTGATCCTGCTGTGTTTTTACATAGCAGGCGGAATTCTTGCCTTACCCGCAGCCGCAGACACCAAAGAAGCCGTCACCTTCTACGCCGTAACGATCTTCCTGGCGTTTTCATCCTTCTTGTATGCAGCAACCCTGTCTGCAAAAATTGAACGGATAGACATTCTTGAGAAGGGCTATTTGCTGGCAGCTCTGTTTGCCACCCTACTTGCCATTGCTGGTTACTTCAACGCCTTCCCCGGCGCTTATGACCAGTTCACCCTGTATGGCCGCGCAAAAGGCACCTTCAAGGATCCAAACGTCTACGGCCCATTTCTGCTCTTGCCAACGCTGCTAATAACCTACGACATTCTAACCAAACCTTTGCGAGAGAACATCTTCAAGTCAGCCGCCCTGCTCATCCTCTTGCTGGGAGCGTTCCTCTCTTTCTCCCGAGCAGCATGGGGCATGACACTGGGTGGTGCACTCATGGTGTTTCTCCTCGTCTTCATCAACGAGCGGCGCTCACTCCCACGCATAAAGCTGCTCGGTATCCTTGGTCTTGCAGGTGTCAGCCTTATCATTGCGCTGTTTGCAATTCTTTCAATTGAATCGATATCGGAGATGTTCACGCTTCGCGCCAAGCTCGTGCAGGATTATGACGGCGCACGTTTAGGACGTTTTGGACGCTGGGGGGAAGGCTTCACACTTGTCACAGAACGCCCGTTTGGTCTTGGTGTCGGCGGCTTTAACTCCATCTTCCCAGAGGATGAGCACAACGCCTACCTCAAAGCCTTTACAACCTACGGGTGGCTCGGTGGCCTGTCTTATATAACGCTTGTTTTTTGGACATTGATCAAAGCTTTGCCGCTGGTCTTCAAGCCCCGACCTTGGCAGAAATACATCATCTGCACCTACGTCGCGTTCCTTCTACACGCTTGTGTTAGCTTCATTATCGACACAGATCATTGGCGCCACTACTTTCTGCTGCTCGGCATTTTGTGGGCCATCATAGCAGCGGAATCCGGCATCTCACGCTACAGGCGTTTTCCACCAGCACAATAAGCCCAGTCTCATTTGATCCTTGATCAGACAACCTGAATTAGGTAGGAAAGTTGTGTGGTAAGCTGTTAAGGCAGCTCCACAAATAGGAATACTTGCATATGCGGCAACGCACCCAGGCGCAAGGTTCCTCACGGTTCGGGTAGTAGCGCAGCCTGGTAGCGCACTTCACTGGGGGTGAAGGGGTCGTCGGTTCAAATCCGGCCTACCCGACCATTTTTCTTACAAAGCCATAGTTTTTGCGGGTTGGATCAACCCAGCCTGCTGTGCTGTATAATGTGCGCTTGCTTGCACAAAAAGGGGACTGACCAAGCCAGTCCCCTCGTAAATGTAATTCTCAATAATACCTATTGAACAACTTCACCTTTATCGATGACTGTTTTGCGGACAACCTCAGCAAACTCCTGTGCTTCTTTGCGGATTTGATCTTCATCCACGGTCAACACATCACGCTTGTCCATCAGGATACGGCCATCAACAATCGAGGTGCTGACATTGGTGGCGTAAGCAGAATAGACCAGCGCAGAGTATGGGTTAAAAATTGGCACCATGTTGGGCGCTTTGGTGTCGATGATGATCACATCAGCCAGTTTCCCGACTTCCAGTGATCCGATCTTGTCTTCCATATGCAGTGCACGTGCAGCACCAATGGTTGCCATTTCAACCACTTTGACCGGAGGCATCGCAGCCCGGTCTTTGTTGGCCAGTTTGTGAACCTTCGCCACCTGCCCCAACTCATCAATGATGGAAAGCGTGTTGCCAGACATCGGGCCATCTGTTCCAAGTCCGATACGAAGCCCCTGATCGAACATCTTCAAGGCAGGTGCAACACCCTTCGCTGATTTGATGTTGGCACTCATATTGTGAGAGACACCAACATCATGATCCTTCAAAATCTGGATATCATCATCATTTGCTGTGATGGCATGCGCTGCTACCCAATGTTTTGACAGTGCTCCGATTTCCGCCATGTAACCGATTGGCGTTTTGCCGGGCATTCGCTTTTCAATCTTCTCACTTTCACGTGAAGATTCAGATAGATGGATCAGGACCGGAACATCCTTTTCCTGCGCCAGTTCATTTACCTTCACAAGCACCTCAGTTGTGTTTGTATACGGCGCATGAGGTGCAAATGCTGGTGTGACCCGCGGATGGTCTTTATATTCCTCAATGAATTTCAAAGCATAGTTGATGCCTTCTTCAGCATTTTTCGCATCCGCCACCGGAAACTTGATCACAGTCTCACCAAGCACAGCGCGCATACCGATCTGATCAACCGTCTTCGCAACTTCATCCTCAAAATAGTACATATCAGCATAGGTGGTGACGCCACCCTTCAGCATCTCCACATTACCAAGGTTTGCACCAATACGAACCATATCGCGCGAGACGAGCGCTCCTTCCAGCGGGAAGATATACCGGTGCAGGCGATCAGGAACATCATCAGCCAGTGAGCGGAACACAGTCATAGAAACGTGGGTATGCGCATTAATCATGCCAGGCATAACAATATCGCCATCCGCATCGATGGTTTTGTCGGCACTGTAATCAGCACTGTCAGACCCATCAGACACTGCAACAATCTTGTTGCCCTTGATTGCCACAAGCCCGCGATCATAAACGGTTTTTTGTGCATCCATGGTCAGAACGTGCGCGTTGGTGATCAGCAGATCAACCGCCTCACCCGCATGCGCATTTGTAAGAGCGGTAAAACCAAGAAGAAGAGAAACGAAGCTAAGTTTTTTCATGGAACCTGCAATGCCTTTCCAGCAGTTCAGAATTTGGGTGCCCGGTTGTAATGGGAGAACCTGCAAGCACACTAAAACGTCCTTAGCAGAACGTCATTGGTAGTTCCCATTACAGATTGCCCGATGCTCCAAAATCACTGGGGAGCTTTACGGCACCGCTGCGTAAGCTCTCTTCCTCTTGCAGTGCCGCTCAAATCTATGCCATTCGCTCTTTCTGGAGCATCAGATAGCCACCAATGCCTGCTGCAACAACAAGCGCAAAAGCGAACGCCCACTGCAACGGCCCGGAACCAGCAAGCATGCCGGATATACCGGAGATCAGCACCCCGGCCTTACTCACGCCCTCTGGCGTCAACCAGGTGCTCATTGCGGAGGTTTCCTCACCTCGCGCTTTGGCAGCCCCATCCGGCACAACACCATCACGGACACGCAGTGTTTGAACCGCAGACGCTGGCGACTTGATCAACTCAAGCGACCGTTGCTGAACATCCCTCACCCGGCGCATCCATCCATTTTTGTTGTAGGGCCAGTTCTTAAGCCGCTTCATGAAACGCAAGCGCTCAGCAGAAAGCTTGCCCACCAGATCACGGAGATTGTGCGTCTTGAGTGCCCCAAGCGTTTCAACACCAGCGAGACCATCAGCAGCAACACCCAGAATACTCTGAAGCGTCTTGACCGCCCGCGCAGGCCCCGAGTTCACGGCAAAATCAAAAAGCGCATAATCCAAGCCCGAAGGCATTTTGTCTCCCTTCACAGCATCCCAATACTGTGCCCGAAAGATATCGACAGCCTCAGCCTGCTCCATAGACCGCACCTCCTGAACGCTGACAGACTGCCCCCGCCAAGCACTCAAGGTCCGCTGTGTAATGCCAAAGTTTGTAGGACCACCCGGATCAGCCTTACGGCTTCGATGGGCAAATCCTCCTTCACTCTCAAGCAAGGCCGAAACGATCAGTTGAAAGGTATCCTGCATCTCTCACTCCCCAAATAAAAAACGGGAGCCAGAGCCCCCGTGCAAACACAAAAAAGACCGCAGATGCGGCCTATGAAATTCAAAGATGTCGCTCAGGTCTGCGGCACCACTGGCAGGAAGAAATGTAAGGACAATCGAACCTTGCCTCCGGTAAAGCTGCCAGTATTCGCAGTAATCCGGACTGGCGTGTCCGCATAATACGCAGTCGGTCCAATCACGCCTGCATTATTAGAACCAACGGCAATCCCCAAAGAGCCCCCAAACTTGCCAGTCTCACCAGCAGTTCCGCAATCGTAGGAGCTTGCGCCCGTGACAGCCTCAACCACACGGGTGGACACACAAAACACGATTGCACGGGAGGGAATAACCAAAGAGCTTTCAGTAAAACCGCCAGAAACGGTGATCAGCTCATCTGCGGTCACAAACTGGCTCTGCGCACCATGAGCGCTCTCGCTCAGCACAGTCTTTTCCTGCTGAAAGGCCGCACCGCCGGTAACGTCATCAACGCCCAATCCAGCGACAGAAGAAAACCCAGTCCATTTACCATCTGAGTAAACCTGCATCGCGCCAAGGCTTTGCACCCAGGCCGCCCAACCTTCAACTGGAGCTAAAAATCGCCAGATGCCGCCATCAAAGGCCGCGATCTTACTCTCCTGCCCTGCAAAAGCACCTGTCGCAGCTGCAGGCACGATATATCGCTCCCCTTCTGCAGGGTCTGCAGGTGGTGTGCTCACACTGTTTGAAACAACGCAAAGCTGCACAACCAGATCAACAAGTGCCAAAGCCTCGTTGTGCGTGACATGCTTTTGCGCTTGAGCAGCTGCCAGAAATGGCAGTTTAAGATGCGATGTCGTCTCACTCATCATGATCCCCATAGATCGCCTAGCCTACGCAAAAGCGTACCATCCAGCGCAACAAGGGGGATAAGTTGAGATCAGAACCGCAGGCAGATCAGCCCGCAGCAGCAATCAAAAGCTTAGGCAACGTGGCGACCAGTACCATCACCAGCCAGAGACCAGATGCGCGTGCGGTTGCGAGCCATTTTCTCGTCAACGGCAAATGAAAGCTCAGCACCATGCAAACCAACAAGACGATGCAGCAGGATCGCAATCTCCGCGGCATCCGCAGCGACATCACGTGAACTCTCGCCGCTTTCGACAGCCAGCTGCAGAGCGGCAAGCTCTTCTTTTGCCCGCGCAATCAACGCATTCAGATCAGCCACTTGCCCAAAGGTTCGCTCACCCCAGGCCGTAATGCTTGCACTGCTTTCAATGGTTACCATGTTCGCCCACCTTCAAACTCTGGGGTCTGTTCTTTAAAGGATGGCAAGCCAACCTGTTCTAAAACAAACCCAAAACAACAAGCCGGAGCACTCAGGACGTTGCGATCAAGAGCGACGCCTCCGGATTTTGAACATGAATTGAACTCATCCTTACCTTCATCCCGTTAGCCCTCAGGACAAAGAAAAAGCGAAGACAACTTCCTGTTCCCGCCTATTCTTCAGGTAAAAAAGGCCAGACTTTGGCCCTTTTTTGATAGTTTACATGGTTTCCAGAGCTGAAACGGACTCATTCATGGCCTGATCAAGGACATCCAGCAGGTAATCCGCATTTTCCTTAGAAAAAATCATCGGTGGTCGCATCTTCAACACATTGTCATAAGGCCCCTCGGTTCCCATCAGGATACCAAGGTCTTTTGCGCGGTTGGCAATACGTTTCGCCATATCTGTTGCTGGCTCTTTGGTACGGCGATCTTTCACCAGCTCAATGCCTAGGAACAAGCCCATCCCGCGCACATCGCCAATAAACTCATACTTTTCCATCATCTTTCGGAAGCCCGAAAGGATGTAATCACCAACAACACGCGCATTCTCGCGCAATCCATCCCGCTCAATCACGTTCAGCACAGAAAGCCCGACAGCACAGGAGACCGGATTACCGCCAAAGGTGTTGAAGTATTCCATGCCATTGTTGAAGCTGGCAGCAACCTCACGAGTGGTCACAAGCGCGGCCATAGGATGACCGTTGCCAATCGGCTTGCCCATAGTCACCACATCCGGCGTCACACTCTGTGTTTCAAAAGCCCACCAATGCGATCCGACACGGCCAAACCCAACCTGCACTTCATCAGCAACGCACAGGCCACCCTCCGCACGGATCAGCTTGTAGACCTCCTCCAGATAGCCATCTGGCATGAACACCTGACCAGCCACACTTGGAATTGATTCAGCAATGAAGAACGCTGGGGCACGGCCTTGTTTTTTCATCAAGTCCAGCTGCTCAGCAACATTTTGCACATAACGTGCAGCGATCTCCTCAGGTGCCCAGTCAGCCGGTGCACGATAGGCGTCCGGAATAGCTGCCTCAAACACATGATCAGGCCGCCCTTTGCCACCGTTGCGCTTGTACTTGTAAGGGCTCAGCGCAATCAGCTCAGGTGTTGTGCCATGATAAGCCCAATCCAGAACAACTGCATCACGACGCCCGGTATGCGCCTCTGCCATGCGAAGCATCAGGCTGTTCGCCTCACTGCCCGTACACACAAACGAAGCAACCGCCAGATCATCCGGCAGTGTCGCTGTCAGGCGCTCAGAGTACTCAACAATGTTGTCGTGCAAATACCGTGTATTGGTGTTGAGCAAACCCGCCTGATGAGACAAGGCCTCAACCACATCTGGATGTGCATGACCCAGATGGCAGACATTGTTAAAACAGTCCAGATAAGCCCGCCCGCGATGGTCGATAAGGTAAGCCCCCTCACCACGCACAAACTTGATTGGTTCGCTGTAGGAGATGGAAAGGTTCGGCAGCAGATTTTGACGGCGCGATGAAACGATTTCGCTGACTGATCGTCCAGCACTACCCAGTGTTTCTTGCGGGAGCCCGGCAAAATCGATAGCGGTCGGGAATAAATCTGCCCACACATCAAGATACTTCTCTTCACCAACACCAAGGATTTCTTCGGCACTCAAAGAAACATCTGCACATAGCTGCAGGTGAAGATGGGGAGCCCAGCCACCATTTTCATCTTCAGCACCCAGATACCCAACTGTCTCACCAGCCTTGATCACATCACCCACGCTCAATCGGCTCGCCGCCTCATGCGCCATGTGCCCCCAAAGGCTCACAAACGGCTGACCGCAATCCGTTTCATGATCCAGCGCAATCATGCAGCCATAACCAAGCGGATCCGTCTCAATCACCACAGACCGCACTTTGCCATCCATTGGCGCACAAACACGGGTTCCTGACGGCAGGAACAAATCAAACCCCAGATGGTTCCGGCGACGCTCTCCCTCAATGAAACGACTCTCAAAGAAGTCGGAGGAATAAACACTACGGCTTTCACCCCATGGCCCAATGCCAAGTTCAACGCCATGCGCCTCGCAGTACTCTTCCCACCATTCCTGTGCAGCTTCTGGCTGTCGATCACGAGACGTCACAGTCATCTCATTCTCAGGATCAGCATAAGGCACCAGCGCCTTGGACATGAGCTTGGGATGACGCGCAAACAACGGGGCAAATGAGTTTCGGTTTTTTGCACAAAACGCCGCCACTTTCCGAGCACCCGGCACCGCATCAAAGCCACAGGCCTTGCGCAGGATCGCAGTCGCAAACGATGGCTTCATGCCATAAAGTTTGTAAAGCAGGTTCCAGGCTGGCGCTTCACTGACAGCAAGGTATGGATTGTCGTCAGTCTCCTCTTTCCGCAGAGCAGACAAACTCACGCTTGTCACCAGTCGCATTGCAATCAGATCAAAGAGAAGATCAACCTCCCCTTCTTCCAACGGATACTCAGCATGGTAGGCAGCAGCCAGACCAGCAGCAGCGCCAATCGGATCAGGCACCTCCATAATCGTATAGGCCGCCGCAATTGCAACTTCCGCAATCACAGGCGTATGCAGGCTGTCACCAAAATCAATAAGACCACAAACGCGGGAATGATCTTCTGGATCAACCAGCACATTCCAGTCATTGGCGTCATTGTGAATGACAGCAGCTCTCAAGCCGGCAAGCTGCGGAGCAACAATCCCGTCAAACCGATCAAGAAAGTACTCAACCACGCGCCGCTGATCAGGATCACCAATGGCACTCAGGCGCGCGCGCGCATCACCAGCTGCACGTAAATCCCACTCAAAGCTGCGCAAAGCACCTGGATGCACGAAACCACGCAGCGCCTTATCCATCTTGCCAAGCAACGTCCCCAAACTGGCAACAACACCATCCTCACGCTGAGTTTCAGCCAACGGCACCCCCGGAACCCAGGAAACCACACGCATGGCATGAGATGCTCCACCCGGTCCGGCGACACTCTGCGTGGCTCCACCATCCTTTGTCAGGCGCAGGCGCGGCATAGGCAAATCCGGAGAGGACACAGCAAGATGTTGCAGCATGGCTGTCTGAAAGCCAGTCTCAGCGTTGGGCTCACTGGCATTGACCAGCTTAACCGTCCAGCGCGTGCCATCCGTAGCATCAAGGCGATGGTTCTGGTCGCGCTCGCTTTCCAATGGAGACAAGTCACCTTTCAGGTTCCAGTGCTCCAGCAGAAGGGCTGCAATGGTATCGCGGTCAAAATTAGGGGCGGGATGGCTAATATCAGTCATAAGTCTCTCCGGTTGCCCGGAATATAACGTACGCTGATATTTCAGAACACCGACTTTATGTCAGTTGAACCGCCACTATGTCGCGATTAATAAGTATTTTAACGGCACTCTTCCTGATAGCCCGCGCAGAGGAATCTCAATGCTCGACACCACCGACCGCGAGATTATCGCGATCCTTTCCAAAGAAGCCCGTATCCCGATCAAAACACTGGCAGCCCGTATCAACCTGTCTCGCAGTGCCACCAGTGAACGCATCACACGGCTGGAGAACAACGGCACAATTCGCGGCTACAGGGCAGACATCGGTGGTCTCGATCCCACACACATCTCCGCCTTCCTGTTCATCCGCCTATCACGCACACCCATGCGCGAAATCCTCGACATATTGGCAGCATTTCCAGAGATTAAACGCGTAAGTTCGGTAAGTGGCGAGCTCGACCTTGTGGTCGAAGTCGTTGCCTCCTCAATGGAGATGCTCAACAACGTCAGAGACGCCATCGCATCCACTGACGGTGTGAAGGATCTGACAACCACAGTCATTTTGCGGGATGAATTTCATCGCACCTGAAACAGCAAAGGGCGCCGACTGCAACAAAGCAGTACCTGACGCCCTTAAACCAACGCTCAGGTCAGCGTTCCACCAACCCAAGACCCTATCAATTTTTTGCAGATTATCGCGCCTGATCCAGCATACGCTTACACTCCAACAGCTCAAAAAGCGTGGATTGCAGCCGGTCAACATTGTCCTTGGAAAGTCCAGCAGACCCAGCTGTCTCTTCCTTTTCAGAGCCCATCAAGCGATCCATGAAGCCAAACGCCCCATGCCCGCTTTTGCCATGCTGATCCGGCTCGTCATCTGGCAACAGACCGGACGGCAATGGCATCTGCGGCTCAGGTTCACTCTCAAGCGGAAGCACCGCCTGTTCTTCAACAGACCGCTCAGCAACCCAGTCTTCCTGCGGCTCATACATCTCTTCTGGAGACGACATGATAGCCTGTGCAACTGCAGCTTCCGCCGCATTGCGCGCTGAACCCTCAGAAACTTGGGATGGATCAGGTGCTACGCCCACAGGCGTATTGGCGCTGGATGAGGTTGGGATGACAACGCCACCACCCTCTTTCCAAACGTCCATAACGACGCGCACGCCTTGCTCTCGCAAAATACGTTGCACGCCTTTAATCGTATAGCCTTCCCCATAGAGCAAATGGCGAATACCGCGCAAAAGCTCAAGGTCGTCAGGTCTGTAGTAGCGCCGTCCACCGCCTCTTTTCAGAGGCCTGATCTGGGTAAATCGTGTTTCCCAGAACCGCAGAACGTGCTGCGGCAGATCCAGTTCACTCGCTACTTCACTAATTGTTCGGAACGCGTCGGCGCTCTTCTCCACGATGCAGACCCTCTAAACCTTACTATTATCGGGGCAGCAAATTAGCTGGCGCCCTCAACCAGTGCATCATTAATGCGCTGCTTAAGAACATTGCTTGGCTTGAATACCATAACCCGGCGTGGAGAGATCGGAACTTCCTCACCTGTTTTTGGGTTACGGCCAATGCGTTCACCTTTTGAGCGAACAACAAAAGAGCCAAAGCTAGACAATTTGACAGACTCGCCGCCTTCCAGGCTAGCAGAAATTTCTGCAAGTACCTGCTCAACGAGTTCGGCAGATTCAGTCCGAGATAGGCCGACTTTCTGGTAAACCGCTTCACATAAATCAGCGCGGGTTACAGTGTGACTACCCATTCCACCCTCCTCCGGTAAAGCCATGATCCGTAAGAATAAAGCTTGCTTTCAACAAGTTACGGTATGGCCAACCGGCGTCAGGGTCAACAGCTCATTTGCTAAGAAATGCAACCCTCTGGGGTTTTTTGCCGCTTTTTACCACTTAAGGAGTACGGAACCCCAGGTAAAGCCGCCGCCCATTGCTTCCAGCATGATCAGATCTCCCTTTTTGACCTTGCCAGCTTTAACAATACTGTCCAGCGCCAAAGGAATCGATGCAGCTGAAGTGTTGCCGTGCTCGGAAACTGTTTTCACTACCTTTTCAGGAGCAATGCCAAGTTTCTTAGCAGAGGCATCAATGATGCGCTGGTTCGCCTGGTGCGGCACAAACCAATCCAGATCTTCCGCAGTTGTGCCAGTGGCATCAAAGGCAGCTTCAATCACATCAGTGACCATGCCAACCGCGTGCTTGAACACTTCACGGCCTTGCATGCGCAGATGACCAGCTGTCTGCGTAGTGGAAGGACCACCATCCACAAAGAGCTTTTCTTTGTGACGGCCATCAGAACGCAAATGACAGGTCAACACACCGCTGGTCTCAGCAGAAGCCTCGCCTTCCTGCGCTTCCATGACAACAGCGCCAGCGCCATCACCAAACAGAACGCAAGTCGTACGGTCTTCCCAATCCAGAATGCGGGAGAATGTTTCAGCGCCAATTACAAGCGCACGCTTAGCCAGACCACCGCGCAGGTATGCGTCGGCAGTGGTAACTGCATAAACAAAACCAGAGCAAACAGCCTGAACGTCGAACGCAAAACCGTGGTTGATACCAAGTTCTGCTTGCACAGCAACAGCCGTTGCCGGGAACGTATTGTCAGGTGTTGAGGTTGCCAGAATGATCAGATCAATGTCCTGCGCATCAACACCGGCATTTTCCAGCGCAGCCTTGGCAGCATTCACTGCAAGGTGAGACGTAAACTCACCTTCTGCCGCTATATGACGGTTCTTGATCCCGGTACGCTGAACGATCCACTCATCAGAAGTGTCAACAATCTCGGTAAGCTGCTGGTTAGTAAGTGCTTTTTCAGGCAGATAGCTGCCACAGCCCAAAAATACAGAGCGAAGTGCCTTCACTTTAAACCCTTCAGTTTTCTTCAGCCTCTGAGAAACGACCACGATGGTAGTTTGCCAGATCCTCGGAGATCTTTTTAATCAATTCATTCTTGGCCATATCATAGGCAAGTTCAATGGCAGCACCAAAACCTTCAGCGTCTGTTCCGCCATGGCTTTTGATAACAATACCATTGAGCCCAAGAAAGACCCCGCCATTGACTTTCCGCGGATCCATTTTCGCCCGAAGCCGCTCGAAAGCACCTCGTGCAAAAAAGTAACCGATTTTCGCCATGAGCGTACGTTTCATAGCAGCCCGTAGGTAGCCAGCAAACTGTTTTGCGGTTCCCTCGGCTGTTTTGAGTGCAATATTGCCGGCAAACCCTTCGGTCACAACAACATCAACGGTGCCTTTACCAATGTCATCACCCTCGACAAAGCCGGAGTAAACAAGGTTTGGAGGAGACAGTTCGCGCAGCATTTTGCCTGCTGTACGCACTTCCTCAACACCCTTCACCTCTTCAACACCAATATTAAGGAGACCAACAGTCGGCTGTTTCACACCATGAACGGAACGACACATAGCGCCGCCCAAAATAGCAAAGTCGATCAGCTGCTGTGCATCTGCGCCGATCGTAGCACCCACATCAAGCACAATGGATTCACCGCGAAGTGTCGGCCACATTGCCGCAATCGCAGGACGCTCAATACCAGACATGGTGCGCAGGCAAAACTTGGACATCGCCATCAGCGCGCCCGTATTACCAGCGGAAACAGCAACATCTGCTTCAGAATTTTTAACCGCAGCGATCGCATTCCACATGGAAGATTTACCGCGGCCCTTGCGCAAGGCCTGACTCGGTTTTTCGTCCATGCCAATCGACACATCGGTATGATGAACAACGGATGCCTGCTTCAGACGAGGGTATTCCTCGAGCATTGGCTCGATGACTTTACTGTCACCGAAAAGTAGGAATTCGATATTCGGGCAGCGTTGCAGCACCTGATCAGCACCAGGCAGCACCACCTCAACACCGTAATCCCCCCCCATAGCATCAAGAGAAATACGTATTTTTTCAGACATTTCCAATTTCTTGCCTTGTCCCAACAAAGTCTGCCCTTGTATCGGCAGACCTCGGAATAGTTAAGAGCATTTTCCCTAAGTTCAGTGGAAATGCGCGTCGCGAAGATACTCGATTATAAACGTCTCGCAACACCCACCTCTAAAAAACCTTTGCAGCAATCTAAGATTACTTTTTGCCTTTAAGGGCTTCTAGTGCAGCAAAAGGAGAAGGCTTCTGCTCTTCATCCTGTTTCAGTTCTTCCTCTGGTTCCGGAGCATATTTGTCATCCATTTCAACCCCTTTAGCCCGAGGAAATGGATCCAGTCCCAACGCAAAGTGCTCACAAACAACAGCTCCGAAATCCACCTGTGAGCCTTCGAAATAATCCGGCGGATCGCTCTCATCAATATCCAGATCTACTTCCAAGGTATCATCATCACTTCGACGACGCCCCCGAGAATCTTGATCCGGCAAAAATGTGCGGTCGAATTCTTCGTCCACCAGGCACTCAACTCGGTCAAGCGTGACAACGCATTGTTGAATAGCTTTGGCGCGAATGTGACCGCGCACCGCCAGTCCATCACGGCGCCACGGACGCACTTCAAGGTCGGCTTCGAACTCAGGCAGCTCTATCAAATCATAGGCCTTGGCGATCTGCGTCCGCTCATTCTCATTGAGGACAAGCTTTAGCTGTTTGGTTTTCTTACCAAGACGCACCGCATCGAATAAATAGGCCCACGGGTATTCAGTTTCAGCCATCGCTGGCGCTTTCCCTTATAAGTTCGATCTTTGGAGCCACAAATTTGACGTCGCCCGCAAGAATTTCATGGGTTGGAAGAGCAGCAAGGCCTTCCACCGCTTCATGCATGTAATGAACCAGCGCTCTTATCGCAACAGCTTCACCGCTCTCGCCATAAATGTTTCTTACAAAGGCCTCAAATAGAGCGGAATTGTCCTTGTTTTCCAGAGCCTGCATATAACTGGCTGTGCGTCCGTAAAACGATTCGACCATAATTCGAACCCGTTTACGCACACCTTCGTCGCCAATACCGATCTCTCGCATGCTCTGGTCCATATCCTGAAAAAAATAATCGAATACAGCCTGTGCAAATTTCCGGGACGCCTTATCTTCGCCTCCTAACCGGTGAAAGACACAAAAAGCGTGCAAAACAATCATCTCGAAGCGACCTTCGCTCGTATCAGGTATACCATAGTGCTGATAAAACACTGGTAGTCGTGCCTGCGCGACGATCCGCTCGTAAGTTGTTCTGACGGATGTGTCTTTACGTCGACGGAAAAAACCGAAGATCATGGCACCTCTCTTGCGCTTGTCGAGTTACTTGTGTGACTGCCACGAGGATGGCATAAGCACAAGTCTGAATCTAAACCGCTTGCTTGCTGCATTTTGCTGCAATTTGCAAGCCAACAGGATGTTTGGAATGATTGCATTCGCACGCCGTACTGTGTTCCTCGCTTTTTTGAGCCTGCCACTTGCCGGCTGCTTCACCCAGACACTGACACATGGCCAGGTTGTTTCACCTGATTCAATTCAAGATGTTCAAGTCGGTTCCAGCCGTGAGCAGGTAGAACTTCTCCTTGGTAGCCCGTCCACCACATCTAATCTGGACGGTGAAGCTTACTATTATATCTCGCAAAAGAGCGAAACAGTGGCATTCTGGTCTCCGTCAATCGTCGACCAACGTGTTGTCGCTGTTTACTTTGATAAAGATGGTTATGTGAAGTCCGTTGCTGATTACGGCATTGAAGACGGAAAAGTCTTTGATTACCTCGGCAGAAAAACACGCACCGGCGGTGCTGATTATGGTCTCCTGACGCAGATCCTGCGTGGAGCTGCAAATCCATCAATCGGTCTCTAAGACCCGCCCATCACGAGTTTAAAAAACGGCGCCTGTTTTTCAGGCGCCGTTTTTTTGTGCTCAAAGCCAACAGGCCAGGCTGCTCTATCCCATTCATATCGCGAATGCTGCCAAATCCTAAGCTTCACACTTAAAATCACGCTGGTGTTATTGGAGGTTTGCTACATGTGATCCTGTATTGAGGAGTTATACGCATTCTGGCCGTCTTCTTCCGTGGTTTCTTCAAGGCATTAGAGCGCGTTCCGTTTGATTGGAAACAATCAAACGACAAGAATTCGCTCCACCAAGGATGTTAGATCGCGATGCGTGAATGCAAATAAACGCGACGTGCTCTAACGACAAACGCGAAGTAAAATCATGACGCACTCCTCTACTGCCCTCAAAAAAATTACAGATCTGCGCCCCTCAGATCACGCTCTTTTTATCTATCTCACACTCGTCACAGCAACCTACCTGATCTGGGTTGGCCTGCTAAAGCTGACAGGTCCGGAACATCAGCAAATCGAGTTCTGGCTCGGCAACAGCCCCATATTCAGTGGAGTGGTTCAAGCACTCGGCGTGCCTCTCACCGGCGTTCTGATGGCTCTTTTTGAAGTCCCGGCAGGCATTCTGGTTCTGCTTGGCCTGAAAGATCGCCGCCTTGGAATTCTTGGCTGCCTGATGGCCATGCTGATCTTCGCCCTGAACTTCCTTTACCTGTTCACAAACCCTGTGTGGATGGATGCCCTCGGAGGTTTCCCTATTATCGGCTCCGGTCAGAACCTCCTGAAATACCTCTCCATGTTTGCAATCCCGGCGTACATCCTCGGGCATCACATGCACACAGCTGGCAAGGAGCAGACCGCAGGCTCTCTCAAAAAGCTGGCCGTGTTCGCAAGCTTCGCTGGTATCGCACTGGTCATGGGCTGGATCGGCGCCATGAAGTTTTATGAGTTTGAGGCACAAGGCATTGTCCGCCTGATGCAGTCCAACATCCTCTTCAGCTGGACCTATCAGGTCTGGGATGTTCAGGGCGCTTCCAACTTCATCGGTATCGTTGAGTGGGTCTTCCTGCTGTTGCTGCTTTGCCTGCCCTTCAACCGCTTCCTTGGTGGTCTGGGTGTCCTCGGCATCGCTGCTACAGCACTCGGCACCCTCACCTTCATGTTCTCCGTACCGGGCTGGGATGCGGATTCATTCTTCCCTCTCCTCAACCGTACAGGCATCTTCGTGCTGAAAGACCAGTTCCTGCTTGCTGCCGCAATCATCCTTTGGCGCAATTACTAAGCAGCACATAGACAGCAATGATAGGAAAGCCGGTGTTCCATAAGGAGCACCGGTTTTTTCATGCTCACCTGAAGGTATCCGACAGTCGTAATGACCTGCAGCACTCTTCCCAATAGGCTGGTCAGGATTGCGATTGTATTGGAAACAAAGATGTTTGAGACATATCGCGGGATTGTTTACCCGCAGCAGGAAGATCACATGGGCCATATGAATGTGGCCTGGTACACCTCCAAATTTGATGAAGCAACATGGCACATGCTCGCCCACATTGGCATCACCCCAGCCTATATCCGCGAGAGCAACAAAGGCATGGCTGCACTCGAGATCACATATAAGTATCTGGCGGAGGTCTCCGCAGGCGACCTACTTGTCGTACGCTCTGAAATTAAAGAAATGCGCGACAAGACCATCCTCTTCAAACACACCATGTTTGACTCAATCACCAACACACCTGTTGCAACCATGCAGGCCGTCGGTGTCCATATGGATCGAGAAGCCCGAAAGTCCTGCCCTTTCCCCGCGCATGCAAGAGAACGCTATGAGGCCCTGCTGCCAGAGCCAGCAGCCTGATCAGGTACCTCAAAATTACTTAGCAGGTTTCAGATAGGAGCCGCCGCAAGAACAACAGACTATAGTAATCCTGTAAGTGAATCTGAATAGGACATGCAGCACTGCTGCATACCAGATTGATGCGGGCAAATTCTTGATTGAGTGCGGGCGTTTTTCGCAAAAGGATGGGTTCCATCAAAGTGTTGGAGCATGCGGCGTAAACAAGAGTGCGCGCTGCATAATCCTGAGTTTCTCTGTTTGCCTGAGTCAGTCTAGGGGAACCAGCTTTTGCGAGCGCTTAAGGTACCTGCGATAAAAAAACGCATATCGCCAGTTCTACAGTTTCTAGCGGTTGTCGGCATAGCGCTGACAGCCAGCACGGAACTTCGCGCGCAAGTGGGCAACTGGCCATTAGCCTGGGCGCAATGGCACAACGAAACACGCGACTGGGGCGGTATCCGCACCAACCTTTCTGACGAGGGTCTTGATCTAGGTGTCCTCTACACTCAAGACGTCGCCGCAAACCCCGTTGGCGGCCTAAACCAGAGCGCAACTTATGGTGCAAGGCTGGAAGGCATGGCCATGCTGGACTTTGAGAAGATCTTCGGCATCAAAGGCAGCAGCCTGCACTACATCATGTATCAAGGTCTGGGACAGGGTCTGTCACAGGAGGTCATTGGCAACGACTTTGGCGTCACCCAAATTTTCTCAAGCGATATCCTCGCCATCGCCAACTTCAGTCTGGAGCAAAACCTGCTCAATGATCAGCTGTACCTCTCCGCCGGTCGCCTCGCTGTAGGCGACATCTTCGCAAGAGACGATACCTTCGCGTACTATCTCAACGGCGCCCTCAACAGCACCCCTGGTCAGCTGCTCATCAACCAGCCCACTTTCACCACCTACCCCTTCAACATATGGGGTCTGGCAGGCAACTATACCTTCCCCGGCAATCAATACGTCAGCCTCGGCGTCTATGACGCGTCCGTGGATGATCTGAACAACGCCGAAAACGGCTTCAACTTCCGCTTTGCGCCCAAAGGCAGCGTGCTGATGGTCGGGCAAGTTGGCGTTAATCCGGGAAAAGGCGACACAAGCAAGTACCTCCCCGGCCACTATCAGCTGGGCGCCTTTTACAACACTGGCAGAGTAGATGTTCTGGGCACCACCACCACGCAAACCCGTGAAGGCAACTGGGGCGCCTATGCCATCGCACGGCAAATGATCTATCAGGAAAAGGACCTGCAAGGTCTGAGTCTTTGGGGCCTTGTTACAATCGCGCCACAACAAGCCATCAACACCCAACCTCTCGGCATCAGCGGCGGCTTGTTCTACCAAGGCCTGATCCCCAACAGAGACAATGACGTTACCGCCGGAGCCTTCATTCTCGGTTATTTCAGTGATCACCTGCCCGGCCAGTCCTATGAGCTCGTATTCGAAGCCACCCATCGCTACCAGTTCGCCGACTGGTCCTATCTCTCACTGGACTTTCAATACGTGGTCAATCCCGCCGGAAACGACGACATCCCGGACGCCTGGGTCTTTGGCACCGAATTCTCAGTGAAATTCTGACCTCCGCCAAAGCGACAGACACCAGAACAGCAAAAAGCCCGGCCATCTCCCAGACCGGGCTTTTTAGTTTCAAATCAGATCAGAGCAAACTAGTGCGCCAGCACTGCCAGAAGCAGTAGGGCCACGATGTTTGTGATCTTGATCATTGGGTTCACAGCTGGACCAGCAGTGTCCTTGTAAGGATCACCAACAGTATCACCTGTAACCGCAGCTTTATGAGCTTCAGAGCCCTTACCGCCGTAATGACCGTCTTCAATGTACTTCTTGGCGTTATCCCACGCACCGCCACCAGCGGTCATGGAAAGCGCAACAAACAGCCCTGTCACAATCACACCAAGCAGCATAGCGCCCAGGGATGCAAAGGCATTTGCTTTGCCAGCAATCGCTTCAATCAGGAAGTAAATGACGATTGGGGACAGCACAGGCAGCATGCTCGGAATGATCATTTCCTTAATGGCTGCCTTGGTCAGCATATCAACAGCACGGCCATAATCAGGGCGAACTTCACCCTTCATGATGCCTGGCTGTTCTTTAAACTGACGCCGAACTTCTTCAACCACAGCTCCCGCTGCACGGCCAACCGCTGTCATGGCCATACCGCCAAACAGGAATGGGAGCAGACCACCAAAGAACAGGCCGACAACCACATATGGGTTAGACAGTGAGAAATCGATAGACGCCTCAGTCATCCCCTTGAAGTAAGGAAACTGCTCAGAGTTCGCCACGAAGAACTTCAGATCCTCCGTGTAAGCCGTAAACAGCACCAGAGCACCCAGGCCAGCAGACCCAATCGCGTAGCCTTTGGTCACTGCCTTTGTGGTGTTACCAACAGCATCCAGCGCATCAGTCGTGTCGCGCACTTCCGCAGGCAGGTCTGCCATTTCAGCAATACCACCAGCGTTGTCCGTGACTGGACCAAACGCATCAAGCGCCACAACCATACCAGCCAGCGCCAGCATCGTTGTCACTGCAATAGCAATACCGAACAGACCAGCCAGCTGGAAAGTCACGATAATACCGGCAATGATAACCAGAGCAGGAAGCGCAGTGGATTCCATGGAGACCGCAAGACCCTGAATAACGTTGGTACCGTGACCCGTTTCAGATGCTCGGGCAATCGCCTGCACTGGACGGAAGTTGGTACCGGTGTAATATTCAGTGATCCAGATGATCAGACCTGTCACCACAAGACCGGAGACACCGCAGAAGAACAGATCCAGCGGCGTAAAGCTAACGCCATTGCTCTGCGTCAACACTGTATCCATACCACCGAAGACCCAGTAGGTCAGCGGATACAGGATGATCAGTGAAACAATTGCAGTGGCGATGAAGCCCTTATAGAGCGCACCCATAATGGAGTTGGACGCACCAAGGCGCACGAAGAACGTACCGATGATGGATGCCACAGAGCAAACACCACAGATCAGCATCGGATACAGCATTGCAGACTGCAAATCAGCCGTACCTGCAAAGTAGATCGCTGCAAGAACCATCGTCGCAACAAGCGTCACGGCGTAGGTTTCAAACAAGTCAGCGGCCATACCTGCACAGTCACCAACGTTGTCGCCAACGTTATCTGCGATTGTTGCCGGGTTACGCGGATCATCCTCAGGAATGCCAGCCTCAACCTTACCAACAAGGTCACCACCAACATCAGCACCTTTTGTAAAGATGCCGCCGCCAAGACGGGCGAAGATGGAAATCAGAGACGCACCAAACCCAAGAGCCACAAGCGCATCAATCACAGTACGTGATGTTGGATCAATGCCCATAGGTCCGGTGAGGATCAGGTAGTAAACAGCAACGCCCAGAAGAGCGAGACCGGCAACGAACATCCCGGTAATGGCGCCGGAACGGAATGCAATTGAGAGCCCTGCCCCAAGGCTCTGGCTTGCAGCTTGTGCAGTGCGAACGTTTGCCCGTACGGAGACGAGCATTCCAATAAATCCTGCGGCGCCGGAAAGAACGGCACCGATAACAAATCCAATAGCTACGGTGATAGACAGCAAGTAAGCGACGATGGCGAAGATAACCACGCCAACAATTGCAACACTGGTGTACTGACGAGTGAGGTATGCTTGCGCACCCTCTTGAATGGCACCAGCGATTTCCTGCATTTTCGCAGACCCGGTGTCAGCAGCCATCACGCTGCGAATTGCCCAGATGCCGTAAACGACAGAGAGCAAACCGCACGCAATGGTAACGATAAGTTCAGTCATATTTCCTCCCCTAAGGGTACCCTGCTACTTATGTGTGTGTTCGTAGCAAAATCCGCACTGCAATTGTGTAAATTAACGAACACAGTGACGGTATATACCTGTCACTATCCGTCAAGTTGCTTTTGCGTGGTAGTGGAAGGAAACACGTATGTTGAAAGGAGAGAAACTACTTGGAATTATTCAAACTTTAACTTCCCGTTTTTCAGTAAACATCAGTGAGACAACAAGAAATAGACATAAGATAACGAACGGGAACACCATTAGGTTGACAGTTTCCCAACCAAACACGTTTAACAATTTCCCTGAGGAAAACGAGGCAGTTGCGACTAAACCAAAGACGAAGAAGTCATTTACGGACTGGACTCTGTTTTGTTCTTCTGGTCGGTAAGTTTGTGTCAGCAACGCAGACGCTCCGACGAAAGAAAAGTTCCAGCCAAGACCAAGTAAAATCAGGGAACTCCAGAAAATCCAACGCTCTAGTCCCGTAAGGCCAACCAGCGCGCACACCGCATAAAGCAAGAATCCGGTGCCAATTACAGCTCCATGACCGAATCGGCTGATCAAACTACCCGTAATAAAACTAGGTGCAAACATGGCAATCACGTGCCACTGGATGCCAAGAGCTGCATCTGAGTTCGTCAACCCGCAAGCAACCATGGCGAGCGGAGCAGACGTCATGATCAGGTTCATGATCGCGTAACTGATCATTCCACAACCAACAGCCACAAAGAACTTTTGTTGCTTCAAAATCTCTAAAAGCGGACGTCCACGTTCATGCTTTTCCAACTTCGGTGGCAAAGGTATTTCCAAAAACGCCACAAAAAACAGACCGATAAGCATCAAAACCGCTTGCGCAAGGTAGGTTCCGACAAAAAGGAAGGGCTCAAACATGCCCTGTGTCAGAATAACGGTCTGCGGACCAACCACACCAGCAAGAATACCACCGGTCAAAACCCAGGAAATGGCCTTAGGTTTGAAAGCAGGGCTGGCCGTATCAGCAGCAGCAAAACGCGCCTGCTGGGTAAAGGCCATGACAAAACCGCTGCCGAGTGTGGAAACGCAAAGCAGCGTAAAACTGCCAAGGTAGGCAGCGTAGGCAGCAACCAAGGCAAACAGCACACCAAACAGCAGCGCACCAACAAGCCCGGCACGGCGTCCAAAACTGCGCATGATCATGCCAGCAGGCAACGTCCCGATGGCGGTTCCAAGCACAAAAGCAGTAACAGGCAGTGTTGCCAGAGACTTGTCGTCAACCAACAAAACTGAAGCAAGAATAGATGTGGTTGCAAAAATGATAGGAGGAACACCACCAGCAAACGACTGGGCAAGCGCTAAAAGCAGCGCATTGCGCTTTGCCAATCCGTCATCAATCAACGGAGCCGCCAGAGTATTTGCCATAATGTAAACTTTCAAAGAAATCAGGAAGGAACCGACAGCCTAATCAATTCCACGTAATGAGCAACCACAGAGCTCAACAGATCATCTGTAACTTCGGGAGATATACGCACAACTCGATGAGAATACGTCATGCAAGGCAGCTATTGTCGATTATAACGGCAAACCCAACACAATGCGTCTTGCAATCCCTGCAACGAACATCAGGCCCCACCACAAAAGCAGTGATTTTCCAATGTGGTAGGAAATCAAACGACTTCTGGTCCGTCTTTGGCGTTTTAACGTCGTTGCAGCGGGAACTTTCCGCAACTTAACAACCAAGTAAAGCAATGAAATAACGAATGTTATAAAATAGATAGCCGACTCCATCTGAGTACCCTAGCAAAAATAAGGCTCAGGTCGAGACCACTACTCAAAAATGCCTGAAACCCGCAGCCCCGTGAAACGCATAGGTCTCGCCATTCAGGCTCAAAGCAATCTCTTTCTTGGAAACATCAACAGCACCTAGCACACCAATCTGAACACAGCGCAAACCAGCTTCCTGAAGTGCCACTTCAAAAGCCTCTGCATTCTCAGGCATCACAGCAGCAAGAATCTCGTAGTCATCCCCGCCCGTAATCGCTGTCTCAAGAAACGCAGCATCCTTTGCAATCATTGAAGAAGCAGCGTCAGACAGTGGAACACTTTCCAGCTTCACTGAGGCCTGCACCTGCGATGTCCGGCACATATGTCCCAGATCAGCAACCAACCCGTCAGACACATCCATCGCAGCAACCGCATAATCACGAAGCGCTTGAGCAGCACCAACACGAGGCTGCGGCAGCAAATAACGGTTTAGGAGGAAATCACGTTGCTCAGCAGAGAGCTCAAGCTTATCTGCGAGTTCATCATCAAGACGCAACTTCAGGCCAAGTGCGGCATCACCAATGGTGCCGGTCACATAGAGCAGTGCACCTGCAACAGCCTCATTGCGCCGAACCACCTGCCCCGTTGGCACCTGACCAAACGCAGTGATGGAAAGCAGCGGCCCTTGCGGGCAGGAAATCGTATCACCGCCAAGAAGGTCAATCTGGAACTGATCCTGAACCAGCTTCAAACCGCGGCAAAACTCAGCAACCCACTCTTCACCGATGTCCTTGGATAGCCCAAGGCCCAGCAGATACCCCTTAGGCTCAGCACCTTTTGCCGCCAGATCCGAAAGGTTCACGCCAAGCGCTTTTTGCGCGATTTCAAAGGGAGGGTCGTTTTCAAAAAAATGAACCCCTGCCATCAGCATGTCTTTGGTTACAACCAAATCACATCCGGTGTCAGGGGCAAATACAGCAGCATCATCTTGCAGATGCACAGCACCCGCGCTGGTGGCGAGCGGCGCAAAATAGCGCTCAATAAGCGAGAACTCTCCCGGTCTGGAACTGGCAGCTCTCTCGCTCATTTTTTAGTCTTCGAATTCAGACTGACGCAGTTCGCGAGCCAGACGGTTCATAATACCGTTGACCAGACGTGCCTCATCTCCATCATAGAAGGACTTCGTCACATCAATGTATTCATTGATGATAACGCGGGCCGGAACGTCTTTTTTACGCAAAAACTCAGCACAACCAACACGAAGGATCGCACGCAAAGTGGTGTCGATACGCTTCAGTGGCCAATCTTCAGAAAGCGCTGTGTGAATGCGAGGATCAATACGCAGCTGATCCTCAAACACCGCCTGCACCAGATCACGGAACCATGCCGGATCCGCATCACGGTACTGGTCGCCATCCACTTCCTGACCAAGCCGGTAAGCTTCATACTCATTCAGCACATCATTCAAACGCGCACCAGTGATTTCCATCTGATACACAGCCTGAACAGCAGCCAATCGAGCAACCCCGCGCTTATTCGCGGGTTTCACTTCGGCGTTTTTCTTGTTGTTTTCCGTTGTCATCCTAAACCTTACACACCGAACCGGTCGCGCACGTCAATCATAGCAAGACAAGCTTCAGCAGCACCGCCGCCCTTGTTCTTTTTAGAAACGCTTGCGCGCGCCCATGCCTGATCATCGCTCTCAACTGTCTGGATGCCGTTACCAACTGCAACGTTTGCATCCACAGAAAGATCCATGATCGCACGAGCCGACTCGTTAGAAACGATGTCGTAATGGGTTGTTTCACCGCGAATTACAACACCGAGCAATACAAAACCGTCATAATCTGCGTCGCCATTTTCCATTGCGGTTAACGCCATGGAAAGCGCAGCAGGAATTTCGAGCACACCTGGCACAGCCAGTCGAGAGATTTTCGCTCCTTCACGGTCCAGCACATCTGAAGCACCTTCATAAAGGGCATCAGCCAGATCTTCGTAAAACCGTGCTTCAATAACAAGAATGTGCGGAACGGCGCTCATTTAATTTCTCCTAATGCCAACCTCATCTTTTCACTGAGAAATCAGCAAAGATGGGTTAAGGCCACGGGTACGGACAGTACCCACGTATGTGCGCTCAGGAACCACGCCCCAAGCGAAATGTCCAGTTATTTCCTGCGGAAGATTTTGGCTATAAGGCTATTTTGCAATTTCTGCAAGGCTTGGAAACTCAGCAAGACGCGCAACGTACCGTGCCATCATGTCAACTTCCAAGTTTACCTCATCCCCCTGCGCTCTGTCGGACCATGTGGTCACCTCCAGAGTGTGTGGAATAAGGAAGACAGAAAACGTATTTCCTTCAGCCTCGTTCACCGTCAAAGAGGTGCCATCCAACCCCACGGATCCCTTCTTCGGGATAAACCGCGCGAACTCTGGTGCACACTCAAATTTCAGATAAACGCTCTCAGGGTGTTCGGTCCGCTCAACAATGGTCGCCTTACCATCCACATGCCCCAGAACCAGGTGACCACCCAGCTCAGCGCCCATGGAAAGGGAACGCTCCAGATTGACCCGCTTGCCCACGCTCCACTCAGCAACAGTTGTCAGCGCCAGCGTTTCGGCAGCCGATTCAACCGTAAACCAGTTCTGCTCGCCATCACGACCTTTCGCAACAACAGTGTGGCAAACGCCGGAACAGGCAATAGATGCACCAATATCGATCCCGTCAGGATCGTAAACAGTACCAATTTTTGTCCGCTGACCTGCAGCAATCTGCTCCAGCTCAAGGATTGTTCCAACGTCACTAACGATGCCCGTAAACACCTAGAACCTCTCTTTTGGCGTATACCGCCACAACAGATCTTCGCCCACAGCACGCAGCATCTGCTTGTTATAACCGTCTCGCAAACTCTCCAGCCCTTCAAATCCGAAAGGCTGGATACCATCGGACCCAATCAGATTGGCTCCCTGGAAAATCAATAGCTCATCCACCAGATCTTGCTGAAGCAGGCCGTGCGCAAGCTCCGCACCCCCCTCAACCATAATCTGGGAGAGACCATGCATGTAAAGCGCATCCAGTGCCTTATCAAGACATACCTTGCCATTTCTGAGGCAGTCATTGACGATAACTGTCACGCCTTCCCGCTCAAGCGCACTGACACGATGATCCGGCGCATGTTCACCAATCACCACCCACAGGGAATTGATCTCTGCGTTTTGCACCAGCTTGGAGGAAAGCGGAATCCGGGCCTGACTATCAAACACCACCGGCTGCGGTGAGCGATGCGCCATGCCCGGCAACCGGACAGAGAGCTCAGGATCGTCTTCTAAAACCGTACCGATGCCAACAACAATGGCATCCATCTGCGCGCGCATCGCATGCACAAGCTGACGCGACAGCGGGCTGGAGATCGCCACCTGCCCGGCCCCACGCTTGCCAATATAACCATCTTTCGACACAGCCATCTTGAGCTGAACAAAAGGGCGCTCATTAAGGATACGGGAGATATGGCCGCGCACAGCCTGTCGGCATTCCTTTTCCAAAATCCCGATAAGGACTTCAACGCCGCCTTCTTCAAGGATCTTCTTGCCGCGTCCGGCAACAGCAGGGTTGGGATCAGCGGTGCCATAAACAACGCGCGCCACGCCAGCCGCCACAAGCGCCCGCGCACACGGGCCAGTCCGGCCATAATGCGCACAAGGCTCAAGGGTCACGTAAGCTGTTGCGCCTTGGGCATGTTCACCGGCATCTTTGATGGCCAGCACTTCAGCGTGGGAGCCACCGGGAGGCAGAGTTGCACCCTGCCCCACAATCACAGGCCCATCACCAAAATCTTTTGTCAGGATTGCTCCAACAGGAGGGTTGGGCCACGTCCGGCCCTTTGCACGAATGCCATAGCTGATCGCCGCCGCCATAAAGCGCTCGTGCTCAACTCGTTCCTTTGCATCTAATGCTTTGTAACCAGACAAAGCCATCCCCCTGCCAGCACTACAGCGTATTCCCTAAAAGAAAAGCCCGATCCTCGGAGAAATTACGCAACACAACACTGCAAAAAGCCAGAGATTACGTCCGTGGCGGCATCATCAGCGGATCAACATCCGCATCGGAAAGCTCATCCAGCAGAGCCTCGAAGTCTTTGGCCTCGCGGAAATTCTTATAAACAGAAGCGAACCGCACATAAGCCACATCGTCAAGGGTTTTCAGCCCTTCCATGACCAAATGACCAATATCTTCCGCCACAACGTCACTTTCACCGGAGCTTTCCAACTGCCGGACAAGTCCGCTCACCATACGCTCTATACGCTCAGGCTCAACAGGACGCTTGCGGGTTGCGATCAGAACAGAGCGCATCAGCTTTTCGCGATCAAAAGGTACTCGGCGCCCGTTACGCTTGATAACGGTCAGCTCGCGCAGCTGAACACGCTCAAAGGTGGTAAAACGACCACCACAAGTCTGGCAGACCCTGCGCCGACGGATAGCTGTATTATCCTCGGTCGGGCGCGAATCCTTCACCTGGGTGTCATCACCCCCGCAATATGGACAACGCATCTCGCCTGCCTCCTTACTTAAACACTAAAGAACCGCCGAAGGGTGTCCGGCGGTTCTTCTCGTTTAAATTAGTTTTTGTAGATTGGGAACCGGGCAGTAAGGGCCAGTACCTTCTCTTTGACCCGTGCTTCCACAGCTTCGTTGTCGTCAACGGAATTTGCTTTGCGCAGACCTTCCAGAACCTCGGTAATCAGCTTCCCGATTTCACGGAATTCTTCCTTACCAAACCCACGGGAAGTCCCAGCAGGTGTACCAAGGCGGATACCGGAGGTGATGGTCGGTTTCTGAGGATCAAGCGGAACACCGTTCTTGTTACAGGTGATGTTCGCACGGCCCAGAGAAATCTCTGCGTTTTTGCCGGTCAGTTCCATTGGACGCAAATCAACCAGCATCAGGTGTGTGTCCGTACCGCCAGAAACGATATCCAGACCACCTTCAACCAGTGTCGCAGCCAGAACCTGTGCGTTTTCGACAACGTCTTTCGCGTAGGTCTTGAACTCAGGACGCAGCGCTTCACCGAAGGCAACAGCCTTACCAGCGATCACATGCATCAAAGGACCACCCTGCAGACCTGGGAAAATCGCAGAGTTGATCTTTTTCGCAATGTCAGCGTCGTTGGTCACAACCAGACCACCACGAGGACCGCGCAGGGTCTTATGGGTGGTGGATGTTGCAACATGCGCATGCGGGAACGGGCTTGGATGCTGACCACCAGCAACAAGACCTGCAAAGTGCGCCATGTCGACCCAAAGGTAAGCGCCTACTTCGTCAGCGATTGCGCGGAACGCAGCAAAATCAATCTCACGGGAGTAAGCAGAACCGCCAGCAATGATGATCTTTGGCTGGTGTTCTTTAGCAAGCTCACGCACCTCATCCATGTTGATGTGGCCAGTTTCAGTGTTCAGGCCGTACTGAACAGCGTTGAACCACTTGCCGGACAAGTTCGGGCGAGCGCCGTGTGTCAGGTGACCACCTGCATCAAGGCTCATGCCGAGCAGAGTGTCGCCTGGTTTCGCCAAAGCAAGCAAAACAGACTGGTTGGCCTGAGAGCCGGAATTCGCCTGCACGTTAGCAAACTCACAGCCGAACAGCTCTTTTACGCGGTCGATTGCAAGACGTTCAACGATATCGACGTATTCACAACCACCGTAGTAACGGCGACCAGGATAACCCTCGGCGTATTTGTTGGTCAGGACGGAACCCTGCGCCTCAAGCACAGCGCGAGATACAATATTTTCCGAAGCGATAAGCTCAATCTCGTTCTGCTGACGAGTAAGTTCTTTATTGATTGCCTCGAGAAGCTCTGGGTCACCAGAAGCCAGGCTACCTGTAAAAAACTCTGGGTAGAGCGGCGTCGTAATTGGATTATCCGATACGGACATAGGTGGACCTCATGACAAGGTTGGAGCAACAAACTGACGAAACGTCCCAATATCGTTTCGCATTCCCATCCCGACAAGTTGTAGCTTCGGGTCCTAGCCCATTAACATATAGGGGGTAACGAACCAAGCGTTGTTCATAGGAATTGCGCAATACTATTGCTGCCATCACCCAAAATTTATGAATTACGCATCTTGAGGTTGTAATTTGCGTTCCAGCTTCCGAAGTGCCAGCTGTTTCAGATGCGACTCGCTCGCATTACGAGGCCCCACAACAAACACCTCAACACCGCTGTGAGCACAAATTGCCGTCATGCGAACAGCATTCCCAACCACGCGCGTCTCAAAATAGACCTGCCCCAACTTAGACATATGGCCCCTCGCCTTGCTTCTCTCAGATTCGTAAGTTGCCTGCCGTTTTAGCAGGTAAAACAGCGCAGCACAGGCATACCCGCCCCCACATCCCCAAAAGAAAAGGGCCGCTCTGCATCTGGCAGAGACGGCCCTTCAAACTTGAAACTCTTGCAAAACCTTACTGAGCAGAGGCCTGCGCCATCGGATCAGCACTCGCGGCGTAAAGCCCATCCTTGTCGTAGATGTCATCCCGGAAGTGAACCATACCATCGCTCAGCGCCCACGCAGTCACGTAGGACATGTGGAGCGGAATACGGCTCTTCATCTTCACATCCGTACGCTCACCTGAGTTGATGGCTGCATCCACGCGGCTGCGGGTCCAGTCTGGTGTTGTCGACCCAAGCAACCATGTCACCAGCTCACGCACGTTCTGCACACGCACACAGCCGGAGGAATGGAAGCGATAGCCCTCACCGAACAAAGACTGCTCTGGCGTATCGTGCAGATACACTTGATGGGTGTTGTTGAAGTTGATCCGGATACTGCCCATGGAGTTGCCCTCACCTGGGTCCTGCGTAAAGCGATACTGGGTCGCTTCATCCGTATTCCAGTCAATCTCCTGCCACTGCTTTTCTTTGCCATACCAGTCATAGATATGAATGTTGTTCTTCGCCAGATACTGCGGATCCTTCTGCATCTTCGGAATCAGGTCTTTCCGGATAATGCTGACAGGAACTGTCCAGTACGGGTTGAAGTTCACTTCATAAATCGCAGAGCTGAGGATCGGAGACTGGCGATCCTGCTTGCCAACAACAGCGGTGTGGCGGGAGCGAACACGGCCATTCTCAACAACCTCAATGCGAGCTGCCGGAATGTTCACGTTCACATAGGTATCTGTCACGTTTTCAGCCAAAGCAGAAACGCGCTCCAGATTGGTCCGCAGCTGCTGCAAACGCACCTCAACAGGCACATTCATCGCAATCACGGTTGCTCGCCCCACAACACCATCCGGTGTCAGGCCATGGCGCAACTGAAAGCGGCGAACAGCTGAATCAACGTAACTGTCAAAAACCTCAGAAACACCCGCATGCTGCGCCATGTCGCCTGAAACAATCAGGCGCTGTCGCAAAGCTGCAATTGCCGGTGCGCGCATACCAATGCGCAAAACTTTCTTGGTGGAGACCTCAGGCCAACCGCCATTGAGAGCGATACGTTCATAATCGAGAATCGCATCAATCATGTACTGGCTGGTCTGCTTGGAGATGATCGGAGCCACAAAATCAATCTGCTCCAGAGAAGAGACGCCCTCATCAAAGGTGTCTTCCCATTCCGTGCCCTGACCAACGATAGGCTGTGTAGGAGCAACCGGCGCCGGCTGACTGACGGCTTGCTGAATGCTGCCATTATAGGAAAGCAGGTCTGGAACCTTAACCTGTGCCTGTGCAGACATCATACCTGCAGAAAGGCCCGTACTCACAACGAGAGCCAGAGCAAACTTGCTGCGGTTTAAAAGAGGTGCCAACACGAATAGTTTCTCCTAGCAATCAGTCATTCTGTAAGATTCCATGTAACTTGGTAAACAGAGACTTAACATGGCAAATCTACATGGCATTATCTTAGCAAACTCGCAAGACTTCAGCCAAAAATCGGGGAGGAACATCTGTTGGTGAATTAAAGAAAGTGATCGATCCCCTGAACAAATCAGAGTTGACAGCTTCTAAATTTACAATGCCAACAGCACTTTTTCAGCCCGAAAAGTGAGAGTGTGTATTCCCCACTCAATGTGACCGTTTAATGGCTAATTACTCCAAGTGGGAAAAAGGTGGTTACGCAGCGAGCGTTGGTTTGCACCTAGTGCAAGAAAGCAACAATCAGCCCAACTTACTCACAGATGCCTTATCTGGAGCTGGCCCACCACCCGCAGCAATCCCGTGCAAGCTTTGCCGCAAGTCGGCCCTCATAACATGCAAAAACACCGCCCCCGGTGCATGGAAGCGGTGTTTTTTGAAAGCCCTGATATCGCCGAAAATTAAAGACGATAGAGGATTTGATCTGTCCAGAAGCGTTCCAGACGACGCAGGGACCGGTTCAGCTCTTCAAAGTTCTCGGTTGAGAGCTCACCAACCTGCTCAACAGAAAGAATATGACGACTGTAAAGGTCATCAACAATCTGAGCAATCTCGCGCCCTTTTTCCGTCAGGCTCACCCGCACAGAGCGGCGATCCATCTGGGAACGTTCGTGATTGATGTATCCGGTTTCAACGAGTTTCTTCAGATTATAAGAAACGTTGGAACCAAGATAATAACCGCGAGTACGAAGCTCGCCTGCAGTCAGCTCGGCGTCGCCAATGTTGAAAAGAAGCAGCGCCTGAACGCTGTTCACATCGGAACGACCCATCCGGTCAAACTCATCTTTAATGACGTCAAGAAGACGACGATGCAGACGCTCGATGAGCGTCAGTGCCTCGAGGTATGCAGGCTTCAGCCCTACCGTTTCTTCTTCTTGCGCCAAGACCTCAACGGCCCTGTTTGTATTGATCATCTGGTTGCGCCTCATGTCCATATTTTTCGTGCGTTCGTATTTTTATCAGCACTTGAAGCAAATTTACGCGACCGCTTCTAAGAACCGCTTAAGAGACACGATGAATTATTTCTTAATCACTAGCAAGCGTGTAGACCTTTCCGTTAACCCTCTGTTTACCCTGACTTCCGAAGCAAGTGGATGATGCCGGAGAAGTCGACGTTTTCCCCGCCATTGTTACAGTATTCCTCATAGAGCCGAGCCGCCTTTTCACCCATTGGTGTGTTAGCTCCGCTCGAATCTGCTGCCTCTTCCGCCAGTAGCAAGTCTTTCAGCATCATTGGCGCTGCAAAGCCGGGCTTATATTCATTGTTGGCTGGCGACGTCGGAACCGGTCCGGGAATCGGGCAGTAGGAGGTCAAAGACCAACACTGACCGGAGGACTTGGAGGAGATGTCGTAAAGCTTCTGTGGGTCCAGACCCAACTTTTCAGCCAAAACAAACGCCTCACAGGTACCGATCATCGAAATACCAAGCAACATGTTGTTACAGATCTTTGCTGCCTGCCCAGCGCCAGCATCACCGGCATGAACAATCGAGGCTCCCATAATATCCAGGAGCGGCTTAGCCCGTTCAAATGCAGAATCAGGCCCACCAACCATAAAGGTCAATGTGCCGTTCGCAGCACCCACAATACCCCCGGAAACCGGAGCATCGACCATGCCCATGCCAGCTTCGCTTGCTGCTTTTGCAACATCGCGACTGCTGTCCACATCAATAGTCGAGCTATCGATAAACAGCGTGCCCTTTGGTGCATGCGCAAGAATTCCATCTTCGCCCGTATACACGGCACGAACATGCTTCCCTGCTGGCAGCATGGTAACAACAGCCTGAACGTCGCGAACCGCTTCAACTGCTGACGAAGCAACTTGCCCGCCCGCAGCCTGAAACGCAGTACGCGCCTCTTCAGAAAGATCTACACCGACGACTTCATGTCCGGCTTTGACAAGATTTGCAGCCATAGGGCCGCCCATATTGCCAAGACCAATAAAAGCAACGCGAAGAACAGTTTCTCCCATTGCATCCTCCCGAAAATCGCCGTCCGTCAGGATTTTGAACATTTAGAACTTGCCCCAAGCTGATCACTTAGGGTTCGCTCAGATCAATTTGACGTGAACGGCAGTTTGCAAAACAGTAAATTTCAATGAGTTACAGACCAAACTGAACTTTGGTCGATCAGGCCCGTTCCTCTCGCTCTGCAAGGTAAAGCAGAACGAGATAAAGGGCGATTGCACTGATGTAGAATACGACCTCAGTCGGACTACGACCAAAGACCATAGGAAACACGGAATACATCACCACCTGAGCCAGTGAGCGGAACAGCCACATCACTGTTCCCCAGCTGGAAAGCAGCCACAGACCAATGGCAGTCACCAGATCGAGAATAGCGAAAAAGATAATGGTAGATTGCACTTGTACGCCGACGCTCTCAAACGGAGCACCGTCAATCAGGCGCACACCAAGTATAGCGCCCCAGTAGCTTAGGCCTGCAAATAGCATGAAGACGGCAAGCAGCCTGACATACGCATGCAGCAAAAACTGAAAGGAGGGAACCCTCTTCATCAGCTCTACAAAAACGCCAGGCATACCTAAAGCTCCACCTTACAAATCTGCCTCAATCATGGCAGTAAGCCCCTTGCCCCGTTAAAATACGAGGTCACCCCCCTTCGGTGACATAAAATGGGCCTCAACATCAACTGTTTTTATTTCATCCAGGCTTGAATGCTGCCATTTAGGGGCGTGATCCTTATCGATAATCACAGCTCGTACACCCTCATAGAAATCCTTGCCCAGCAGAATCTGCGAAACAATCCGATGCTCCATGACCATACACTCAGCCATGGAAAGCCCCGCACCGCGCCGCACCTGCTGAAAAGCAACTTCCATGCTGAGCGGAGACCGCTTGCCAATCGTTTCCAGAGCAGCAACTGCAAAGTCATCATGCTCCGAGCCCTGCAACTTGCGCAGACGGTCCACAACTTCCAGCGTGCTCTCAGCGCCAAAGCACTCATCCACCACATCCGCTTTGGCATGTAGCGGCGCAGGCCCCGGATCAAACGCATAACGCGCCAGCACAGGCTCTACGTCCTGAGCCTCACACAGCGCCTCTGCCAACGCAGCCATATCCTCAGACTTCACCGCATGGGTTAAAATGCCGGTCCAGTAGCAATCCGCTTGCCTCAACCGCTCCCCGGTCATCGCGCAATACATGCCCGTGTTCTGAGGCATCTTCGGCAGGAAGTGACTGCCGCCCACATCCGGGAAGAAACCAATCGCCGTCTCAGGCATGGCAAACATCGTCTTCTCACTGCCCACACGATAGGCACCATGAACCGAGATACCGACACCGCCGCCCATCACGATACCATCAAGCAGTGCAATCAAAGGCTTAGCGTAGCTTTCCATGTAAGTGTTGAGGCGATACTCATCCGCAAAGAACGGCAGGCTCACATCAATTTTCTCAGGCCCGTTTTCGGCAACCTGACGAATATCTCCGCCCGCGCAAAAGGCCTTTTCACTGTTGCTCTTAATGAGAACATGATGGACCGCATCATCAATCAGCCAGCGCTCCAGTTGCCGGTGCATCGCAACGCACATCTCATGTGTCAGCGCATTCAGCGCCTTGGGGCGATTGAGAATGATAAGACCGGCATGGCCCTTCTCTTCAAAAAGAACATCAGTAGTTTCGGACAAGACTTCCCCCGCATATTCCTGTTGCACAGCGTACCTATTCATTTTGCTAAATTTGCTCAGCGTATCTCTGAAAAGTGGCTACCGATTTCCGGATAAAGAAACGCAATATAAGAGCCAAAGCAGTTCCCTCCAACCATCCTAAGAAGAACTGCTTCGGCAACTCAAGCTTTCATCAACTCACGCGCCACGATGACGCGCATAATCTCGTTGGTTCCTTCCAGTATCTGGTGAACCCGCAAGTCGCGCAAATGACGCTCCAGCGGATAATCCTTCAGATACCCGTAACCACCATGGATCTGCAGCGCTTCATTGACCACCTTGAAGCCCGTATCCGTCGCAAGCCGCTTGGCCATCGCCGCCATCTTGGTCGCCTGAGGGTCTTTCCGGTCCAGCAGAAACGCCGCCTTATGCAGCAGCAAACGCGCCGCTTCCAGTTCCGTCGCCATATCCGCAATCTTGAACTGCAGCGCCTGAAACTGAGCCAGCGAGCGCCCGAACTGCTTGCGCTCATCCATATACTGCAAAGCCCGGTCCAGACAGAACTGCGCCCCGCCAAGCGAACAGGCCCCAATGTTCAGGCGCCCACCATCAAGTCCGGCCATGGCAATCGAAAAGCCTTGCCCCTCTGCGCCAACCAGGTTCTCAACCGGAACACGGCAGTCTTCAAAGATCACCTGCGCCGTCGGCTGGCTGCACCAACCAAGCTTATGCTCGTTGGCCCCAAAGGACAGACCCGGCGCATCCTTCTCAACCACGATGCACGATATCCCCTTCGGCCCGTCCTCCCCCGTGCGCACCATACACACGTACACATCAGAGACACCGCCGCCAGAGATGAAGGATTTTGAGCCGTTGATCACATAATGATCACCATCCCGCACCGCCTTCGTGCGCAGCGACGCCGCATCTGATCCAGCCCCCGGCTCGGTCAGACAATAACTCGCCACCTTCTCCATGCTGCAAAGACCGGGGAGAAACCTCTGCCGGACCTCATCAGACCCAAACCGGTCCAGCATGCCAGCGGCCATATTATGGATAGACAAAAACGCCGAGGTGGAAACACATCCCTTGGAGAGCTCTTCAAAGATCAATGCCCCATCAAGACGTCCCAGCTGAGAGCCGCCCACATCTTCACGCACATACAGCCCGCCCAGACCCAGCGCCGCTGCCTTGCGAAGCACATCCAGCGGGAAATGAGATTTCGCATCCCACTCTGCTGCAAAAGGCGCCATCTCCTCCTGCGCAAATCCGGCTGCCATATCCACAAAGGCGCGTTGATCTTCGTTCAGTTCAAATTCCATGGAATCCGTCCTCCCGGCAAGCAGCCTCCCACAACCACCAGCCACAATATTAATGTAATTGCGTCAATCGGTAGACCCACACCAAAACTGCGTCAATTCTCGGAAAGACCAAGATAAGACCAATTGCTCAGTCAAAACAGCGCCCCGTACACAGCAACGTTCCAAAAACGCAAAGCTTTCAAACCAACGCAACAAATCGCGCAAAGCTATAATCAACGAGTGATTCCCCGCTTGCTCCCCTCATGCCTCCAATCAGCTGAGAGGATAAGTCTGTCGTCCACCGTTTAATTGCTCTGAAAGCGAAAACCTTCCCGCGTTTCTAAAGAACCTCTGGAACACAAAAAGAATTTGAGTTTCATCAAGCAAACTCCCCGTGCTATCTGACATCAAATGCCCTAGTAGTTTTGAGTAAACCGACGCTCTCAGAGCTAAAGACGCCACACAACAAGTCATTCAGGTGAGTTACCATGCCGTTTGCCAATGAATCGCATTCTTCCGTAGACATGAACCAGATTTTGAACGGCCGCCGAATGCGTCGCAATCGTCACAGCGATTGGTCCCGTCGTTTGATCCGCGAAAACACAATCACCACGGACGACCTGATCTGGCCAATCTTCCTGATTGATGGCGAGAAGAAAACCGAACCAGTCACGTCCATGCCAGGCGTTGAGCGCTATTCTGTCGATATGGCAGTGCGCGCCGCTGAGCAGGCTGCAGAACTTGGCATTCCGGTTATGGCACTGTTTCCAAACACCGACCCTGATTTGCGCGACGAAATGGGCACCGAAGCGCTAAACGACAGCAACCTGACCTGCCGCGCGCTGCAAGCCATCAAAGCAGAAGGTTTCCCTGTTGGCCTGATGACAGACGTTGCGCTGGACCCTTACACCTCTCACGGCCACGATGGCCTGATGGCAGGTGACAAGATCATCAATGATGAGACCGTAGATCAGCTGTGCCGTCAGGCCCTTATTCAGGCAGAAGCTGGCTCTGATATCATTGCACCTTCTGACATGATGGATGGCCGTATCGGTGCAATCCGCTATGCGCTGGACAATAATAACTTTGAAAACCTGCAAATCATGGCCTACTCCGCAAAGTATGCCTCCGCATTCTACGGCCCGTTCCGCGACGCTGTTGGCTCCAACTCAAACCTGAAGGGCGACAAACGCACCTATCAGATGGATCCGGCCAACACGGACGAAGCGCTGAAAGAAGCTGAGCTGGATCTGGATGAAGGTGCAGACATGATCATGGTGAAGCCGGGAATGCCTTACCTTGATATTCTCCGCCGCATCAAAGACGCCTTCCTTGCACCAACCTACGCCTATCAGGTCTCCGGCGAATACGCCATGATCTGCGCAGCAGCGCAAAACGGCTGGATGGACAAAGACAAAGCCATGCTGGAAAGCCTGATGGCGTTTAAACGCGCTGGCGCAGATGGTGTCTTAACCTACTTTGCACCTGAACTTGCGAAAAAGCTAAACGGCAAATAAAGCCCGTAAAACAAGACACCTGCGAGAACAAAACATGCCAAAGGTGGCCTCACCTCTTCTCACCCTTTCCAAGATTGAAGAGGCTGCAAACAACATCAAGGGCGCGGTGATATCAACACCGCTCCTGCCAGCCGCTCAACTGGATGCCATCACAGGCGCCACTGTTTTCGTCAAATACGAAAACATGCAGGCCACCAACGCTTTCAAAGAGCGCGGCGCCCTGAACAAGCTGCTGCACCTGACAGAAGAAGAAAAGAGCCGCGGCGTGATTGCCATGTCCGCCGGCAACCACGCGCAAGCTGTGGCTCTTCATGCACAGCGTCTTGGCATCCCGGCACTCATCGTCATGCCCAACGGCACGCCTTACGTAAAGGTGGAAGCAACCAAAGCCTTTGGCGCCAAAGTCGTTCTTGCCGGCGAAACCGTAGACGATGCCAAGAACGAAGCTGACCGCCTTTCTGAAAAACACGGCTACATCTGGGTTCATCCGTTTGATGATCTGGAAGTCATCGCAGGACAAGGCACAATCGCTCTTGAAATGCTGAAGGCCCAGCCAGATCTGGACACGCTGATCGTACCAATCGGCGGTGGCGGCATGATCTCCGGCATCGCAGTCGCAGCCAAGGCGATCAAGCCGGATATCGAGATCATCGGTGTTGAAAGCGAGCTCTACCCGTCCATGTATGCTGCCCTGCGCAACCAGCCTATGGAATGCGGCGGCAACTCTCTGGCAGAAGGTATCGCGGTCAAAGTGCCCGGCACTTATACCCAGCAGCTGGTCAAGCAATATGTCGACGATATTTTACTCGTCAGCGAAAGCCAGATCGAGGAAGCCATCAACATCTTCCTCACCCGCCTGAAAACGGTGGCTGAAGGAGCTGGTGCTGCAGGCCTTGCCGCCATCTGCGCCCATCCAGAACGATTTAAAGGCAAAAAGGTTGGACTTGTCCTTTGTGGAGGCAACATCAATCCCCGCCTGCTGGCATCCATCGCACTGCGCCAGCTGGTCCGCCTTGGCAACATCATACACATCCGCTGCAACATCCCGGATCGTCCGGGCATCCTTGGCGAAATATCGACAACGATCGGTCAGTTGGGTGGCAACATTTTGGAAGTCTCTCACCATCGCCTCTTCCTTGACGTCTCCGTAAAAGGCGCAACACTGGACGTGGCTATTGAGACCCGTGACAATCAGCACGCAAAAGAAATCGTTGCTGCGCTGGAAGAAGGAGATATCCACGTCTCCCACCTGTCTTCTGGCGAGATGCGATTCTAGGGTTATCCCCACTCGCAAACTGCAATTGAGATCAGCATCTGCACGAACACCGTGTTCGTGCAGATGCTCGCATTATGAGCGGCGCAAAATTATCCTCTCATTGCCAGATTCTACAAAAATAGTTTGCTACCCCCGCTTGAAACTTGAAAATAGCACACCCAATTCTACTGAGAGACGCTGGGGAATGCCCCGGCACAGTTGAACCTGACAGAGGCAGAAATGAGCCAAGAAGTGAGCGCGCACCCGAACATCTATTATGATCCCTATCTTAATCCTCAGCTGTTTGACGGCGTGCGGAAAAAACGGATCTTTGCGTGCGTCATCGATATTATCGCGATCACCGTTCTCTCTACCATCGCTTACTTTGTCGTCGGCTTTCTCGGCATCCTGACACTCGGCCTTGCATGGCTGTTATTCCCTGCAATCTGGCCACTTGTTGCCTTGGCCTACACTGCATTTTCACTGGGTGGGTTTAACTCCGCAACACCGGGCATGCGTGCATTCGGCTTGGAAATGCGCCTGAGCAACGGCGGACGTCCATATCCGCTCTATGCAGCAATCCACGTCCTGCTCTTTTATTTCTCAGTAACAATACTCAGCCCTTTTGTCCTCATAGTCTCATTGTTTAGTGACCAAAAGCGCCTGCTCCATGATATCGTGCTTGGTGCCGTTATTATGAATTCCCCGGTGGATAGTCTGCATCGATAACAAACCAATGATGCAACGTGCAGTGACGAACCTGCCAGGACCCTCTAATAACGTGTGAAAGTGTAGCACGAGCGGGGACGCGCATGGAGAACCTGAACATACCGATGATCCTGACCTTTGTGATCATCGGATTCACGATCGTCCTGTATGCGCTGGAACGCGTTGCGATCGAGATCGTAGCACTGGGCTCCATTGTAGCCCTCATGCTACTGTTCATGGCTTTTCCCCAAACATTGAATGGAACGCCAATCAGGCCGGAGGACTTTCTCTCCGGCTTTTCCAATCAAGCGCTGATCACGGTGATCTGCTTGCTGATTGTCGGCCAAGGCCTCTTCCAGACGGATGCCCTCGACAAACCCGCTCAGGCGATCCTGCGCATCTCAAAACAGCGCCGCTGGCTGGCAACCGGCCCTTTGCTGATTACTGTTGGCATTGTCAGCGCATTTTTGAACAACACACCCGTTGTTGTCATCACGCTTCCAATTCTGACCACCGTCGCCGCCGCGCATAACACCTCCTCCTCTCGTTTTCTTATGCCTCTCTCGTTCATTACGATCCTTGGCGGCATGACAACGATGATCGGCTCCTCCACCAACCTGCTCGTAGCCAATGTCGCCAACGCAACTGGTGAAGTCCGTATCAACTTCTTCACCTTCACCGCATTCGGTTCCATTCTCGCAGCTGTCGGTGCAGTTTATGTTTTGGTGATTTTGCCGCGTCTGCTCAAACCTCGCCAAACCATGGCAGAGGAGTTCACCGGCAAGGATGGACGCCAGTTTATCGCGCAGATTCCAATCGTTTACGGCCATCCTCTGGTGGGCGAAAAGGCTGTCGCAGGTATGTTCCCAGCGCTTAAGGAAATGACGGTTCGCCTGATCCAGCGCGGAGAACGCCCGCTCCTGCCCCCCTTTGAAGACGTTCAGCTGCAACCGGGCGATACAGTAATCGTTGCCGCCACCCGCGACACTCTCACCCGCGCCATCAGCCAACGCCATCCTCTCCTTCCAGCTGATGCAAACGAGAGCCCAACCAGCGAAGCAGAACACGCCTCTCCATCTGGTACGCTCACTCTTGCAGAAGCAGTTATTGCCCCCGGCTCCCGCCTGATTGGCCGCACACTCTCCATGACAAGCTTCCACGCCGACACCGGCTGTGTTGTCACCGGGTTGCAGCGCCGCAGCCGCATGCCGCGCATGCCAATGACCGATATCCGCATGGAATCCGGCGATGTTTTGCTGATTGCTGGCAACCGCGAAGAAATCAACCGCCTGCGCGGAAACCGCGATGTCCTGCTCATGGACTGGTCTGCAACCGAGCTGCCACAACGACAATATGCCCGTCGCGCACTGGCAATTTTCGTTGCCATGATCACAGTCGCGGTGTCTGGTGTTGTGCCAATTATGGTAGCATCAATCGCAGCAACCCTTGCTATGATCATGTGCGGCTGCCTCAACATCCGCCAGACACTGCGCACAATCGACAGCCGGATATTCATGTTGATCGGCGCCTCCATTGCTGCCTCCCTCGCTCTGGAAGCAACGGGGGGTGATAATGCCATTGCACAGACATTGCTCAACATCGCCGACGGCAGATCTCCAGCCTTTGTCCTCTCGCTTCTCTTTGCCGTTGTTGCGATTTTAACCAACTTACTCAGCAACAATGCAACAGCGGTGCTCTTCACGCCCATCGCAATCGAGATGGCACACAGGACAGGCGTGCCCGTAGAGCCCTTCATTGTCTGCCTGATTTTTGCAGCAAACTGTTCATTTGCAACACCAATCGGCTACCAGACAAACCTCATCGTAATGGGTCCGGGGCACTACCGTTTCTCAGATTTTCTCTTCGCCGGCACACCTCTCGCCATAATCATATGGTTGACCTTCTCAATTGTCGCTCCTTACTATTATAATCTGTAAGGCGAAAAGAGGATAAATAAGAGAAAGGGACGCCCTAGGTGACACGGCAAGCCTATGATAACCCGCAGTTTTATCTGACTGCCCCTACGGATTGCCCCTACCTGCCAGATCGTAAAGAACGCAAAGTCTTCACGCATCTTGTCGGGCCCAACGCCCCTGCGCTCAATGACGTCCTCACACAAGGCGGTTTCCGCCGCTCTCAAAACATCGCCTATCGTCCTGCCTGCGAAGACTGCCGCGCCTGTGTTTCAATCCGCGTCTGCGCACAAGAGTTTCAATGGACGAAGTCTTTGAAGCGTGTCTGGAAAGACAATCAGGATCTGATCGGAACAGAACTTCCACCAGGCCCTTCAACAGAGCAATACGATCTGTTCCATGAATACTTAAGTGCCCGCCACACCAACGGCGGCATGACAGAGATGTCCCCCACCGACTATTCCATGATGGTGGAAGACACACACGTGGAGACAGCCCTCATTGAGTACCGCCGCAGAGGCCCGAACACCTTCATATCCGGCGAAGGCGAAGGTCCGCTGATTGGGGTTGCGCTAACAGATCGCCTCTGCGATGGCCTGTCCATGGTCTACTCGTTCTTCGACCACAACGAGACCACGCGAAGCCTCGGCACCTATATGATCCTGGAACACATCGCCCGCGCACAGCACCTTGGCCTGCCCTACGTGTATTTGGGATATTGGGTTCAGGGGTCTCCAAAAATGACTTACAAAGAACGCTTCAAGCCACAAGAGCACCTTGGTGCACAAGGCTGGGAAAAGCAGAAATGATATCCCCCTCTCAAATCTAGAGGGATTTCAGATAGCCCTGAACGCGCAGGAACACCGACGTAAACTCTTCAGCCGTAATGCGCCGCGTGTTTACGTTGTACTGCGAACAATGGAAGCTGGAAAACATTCTGAGAGAAGGCGTAAGCTGAATTTCACAAGCATGCGCAAAAGGATAGTCACGAAGCTTAAGCTCAAAGGCTTTGAGCAGCTCTTCATGTGCCGTCCGCCCAACAGCCACAACAGCCCTCGTCGCATCACTAACCAACAGAGAATCCAGAAAGAATTCACGACACCTCCGGATCTCAGCAGGCTTAGGCGCATTCTTCGGCGGCATACATTTCACCACATTGGTAATGCGCACATCAATCGGCTCTATCCCGAGCTCAGGCTCTGCCTCATTCCTGTAAGCAGCAAAACCACTCGCCGTCAGCGCACCATTCAACATCTCACCTGAAAAATCACCAAAGAATGGAATACCCGTACGGTTCCCTCCTTTGTGCCCAGGCGCCAACCCAACAACAATAAGAGAGGCATCAACTGGACCAAAATCCAGCACCGGCGCGTTGTGCCAGTCAGGGTGAAGCGCACGCAGCTCCTCCCTATACGCAACAAGCCGGGAACAGAGTGCACACTCTCTCCCCGGCTTCTGCAAACTTTCGATACCGTGACGAACCTTAGTAGTCGTCATCTCCGATCTCATCATCCTCTTCTTCAACACGAGGTGGACGTTCACTTGGGTCACGTCCAACACGCTGCATCAGCGTAGATAATTCAATGAAGTGATCAGCCTGACGGCGCAGGTCATCAGCAATCATTGGAGGTTGCGTCTGAAGTGTAGAAACAACAGAAACTTTACGGCCACGACGCTGCAGCGCCTCAACCAGAGAACGGAAGTCACCATCACCAGAGAACAGTACAATATGGTCAACATGGTCAATAAGCTGCATGGCATCTACAGCCAGCTCAATGTCCATATTGCCCTTAATTTTGCGACGTCCTGCAGAATCCACGAATTCCTTTACAGGTTTGGTAACAACTTTATAGCCATTGTAGTCCAGCCAATCGATCAGAGGTCGAATGGAGGAATACTCCTGCTCTTCCACCAACGCTGTGTAATAGTAAGCGCGTAGCAGGTAGCCCTTTGATTGGAATTCTTTCAAGAGACGCTTGTAATCGATATCGAAGCCAATAGCTTTCGCTGTCGAATAAAGGTTCGCTCCATCAATGAATAAAGCAATCTTTTCGCGGGGATCAAACATATTATTTTTAGCCTTTCCGCTGCACAGACGCGTAAGTCAGTAACTTGTTATAAGCAATCACTTTCTGGGCATGCCTGTTTGCTGTCGTGACATGCCTAGAATGTATGCCATTCTAATTGACCCGGTTGCACTCTACGTTAAATCGAATACGCATTCGTTACGGACAAACATAAAACCTTGCCCCTCAGCATATATATTGCATTGGCCTAGTTAATATTGGACCAATGCGGTTCGATTCACCGGCCAGAAACTAAAACAAGATGAATGAAATTTACAGATGTCATCTTGCATAAATTAACAGGAACCCACTAAATATTCCCAGTTTATATTATAGATCCAAGTTAGCTTAGAAACAAACCACCGGATATAGATACTAAAGGTTCCAATAGAAACAAGGTTTCCTTGTTTTTTCGGATCTAGTGCATCCCAAGAAAATCTAGGTCCCCAAATGGGTTAATCTCTTATGTTATTTTTTTTCATCTATTCCAATTCCAGTGTACAATTCACATCTTGAATAGCATTCAGGAGTTGCAGATTTGAAAATTCATTCCCCCAGAAGAAGCTGTAATAAAAAACTAATCCGACGCAGCACTGCACACTAAAACATCTCTTCACAATAGTATTTAAACTAAAATCATGCGCGATAGACCTAAAGCCCCAATTTTTCTATGGCCTAATCTTAAGCAGCAGAAAGATGGAAAAACGCTCCCCACATAATAAGATGTAAAGGAGTTGCACAAAAAATGCAGAAACGGCTCTTGCCTTGCAACAAGAAGCATTCTATGAGTGGCCTCTGAATTCCCAGATATTATGGAGTGATCGAATGGCACGTGTGACCGTCGAAGATTGCGTCGACAAGGTTGAAAACCGGTTCGAGCTGGTTCTACTTGCCAGCCATCGCGCCCGGATGATTTCAAGTGGTTCTCCACTGACAATCGACCGCGACAATGATAAAAATCCGGTCTGCGCACTTCGCGAGATTGCTGAAGAAACTGTGAGCCCTGAAGATCTTAAAGAAGATCTCATTCACTCACTACAGAAGTTCGTTGAAGTTGATGAACCAGAAGCTGAAACAGCTCCAATGGTTCCAAGTGACCCACAGCAGCTTCAGATTAATGCCGTTGATGATTCAGAAGTAGAATTTGACAGTATTACTGAAGAAGACCTGCTTAAGGGGCTTGAAGGCTTGGTACCGCCGGAACGTTCCGACGACTACTAATCGCCCTCTGCAAGATGTCGGCGTCGGCCGGGCCGGCGCCTCGCATTTTCAGGTCCGGCCCTAGCTTATTTTTAAAGTGAAGCGGCCGCCCGAAAATGATGCGTCAATACGAACTTGTTGAGAAAGTAACCAGCTACAATCCCAATGCGGATGAAGCACTGCTCAACAAGGCATATGTTTATGCCATGCAAAAGCATGGTACCCAGACCCGCGCCTCTGGGGATCCTTATATTTCCCACCCTCTTGAAGTTGCTGCAATCCTCACGGATCTGAAGCTTGACGACGCAACCATTGCTGTCGCTCTTCTTCACGACACCATTGAGGACACCGATGCCACACGTGCCGAGATTGACCGCATGTTTGGCGAAGAGATCGGCAAGCTCGTAGAGGGACTTACAAAGATCCAACGCCTGGATCTGGTTTCCAGAAAAGCAAAACAGGCCGAGAACTTCCGCAAGCTCCTGCTTGCGATTGCTGATGATGTCCGCGTCCTCCTTGTGAAGCTGGCTGATCGCCTGCACAACATGCGCACACTTCACCACATGCGCGAAGACAAACGCCTCCGCATCGCTGAAGAAACCATGGAAATCTATGCACCCCTTGCTGGCCGCATGGGTATGCAGGACATTCGCGATGAGCTGGAAGACATCTCTTTCGAGACACTCTACCCGGACGCCCGCGATACCATTCGTGAACGCCTGGCAACTCTACATGGCAAGAACGAAAGCCTGATCACGGACATTGAAGAGGACCTGACGCAGCGCCTCGCCGAACAAGGCATCACAGCCAAGATCAGTGGACGCGAAAAGCGCGCCTACTCCATCTTCCGTAAGATGGAAGAAAAGTCTCTCGGCTTCGAACAGCTCTCCGATATCTACGGCTTCCGCGCAATCGTGCCAACACCAGAAGATTGCTACCGTGTACTGGGCGTAATCCATACGGCTTGGCCATGTGTACCGGGCCGCTTCAAAGATTACATCTCGACGCCAAAGCAGAACGACTATCGCTCCATACACACAACCGTGGTTGGACCGAAACGTCAGCGTGTAGAGCTGCAGATCCGCACCCAAGCCATGCACCGCATCGCTGAAAACGGCATCGCAGCACACGCGCTCTACAAAGACGGAGTCACCGGTGGCCGCAACATTCAGTCCATGACGGCTGAATCCCGCGCCTATGGCTGGCTGCGCGGCACCATTGACCTGCTAGCGCAAGGGGAATCCCCGGAAGAATTTCTCGAGCATACCAAGCTTGAACTCTTCCACGACCAGGTCTTTTGCTTCACACCAAAAGGCCGTTTGATCGCACTGCCACGCGGTGCAACCCCAATCGATTTTGCCTACGCCGTTCACACGGATATCGGCAATACCTGCGTGGGCTGTAAAATCAACGGACGCATCTCATCGCTGGTCACTGAGCTGACCAACGGCGATGAAGTTGACGTCGTCCGCTCACAGGCGCAGACCCCTCCTCCGGCCTGGGAAAACATTGCTGTCACAGGCAAAGCACGCTCTGCAATTCGCAAGGCAACCAAAGCTTCCGCACGCCAGCAATATGGCGGACTTGGCAAGCACATCCTTGAACGCGCCTTCTCCCATGCAGGCAAGGACTTCGACGAAGCTGCTCTTGAAGCACACATCAAGAAGTTCACCATGGAAACCACCCTCGACTTGCTCGTCGCCGTGGGTCGCGGAGATGTACAAGCAAGCGCAATTCTGGAAGTTGCATATCCAGACTACGCACCAGCACAAACAGCCGACCGCAACCCAAGTGCACCACCCGCAGCAGGCTCAGCCTCAGAAGGCTGGTTTGATCTGGACAAAGGCAGCTCGGTCAAGTTCAAGATTCCGGAAGGATCTCAGGAGAGTTCCAAGAACGGCTCTCTGCCGATCCGTACCAGCGTCTCCGGCTCACTCCCTGTGCGCTTTGCTCCAAGTGGTGGCGCAGTACCAGGAGATCGCATTGTCGGCATCCTGACACCGGGCGTCGGCATCACCATCTACCCGATCCAATCACCGGATCTGAAGGAATTCGACGATCAGCCTGAGCGTTGGCTCGACGTGCGCTGGGACATCGACCCCAATGCACCGGAACGTTTCCCGGCGCAGATCAGCGTGTTCGCGGTCAACGAGCCCGGTTCACTGGCAGCAATCACCAAGGTCATCGGTGATCACCGCGGTAACATTGATAATATCAAAATGATCCGCAAAGCCTCCGATTTTCACGAGATGCTAATTGATCTTGAGGTATGGGATTTGAAGCACCTGAATCTGATCCTGAACCAGCTGCGTGCCAAACCCAACGTTTCAGAAGCGCAAAGGGTGAACGGCTAGCTGCTGAAAACAAGAGGAAAACCCATGGGGCCCAATGCAGTCCTGGACGTTTTCAGAGAAACAAAAGCCCTGAAGGAAGGTCACTTCATCCTTCCTTCAGGCTGGCACGGCTCAGCTTACCTGCAACGACAAAAGCTGCTGGAATATCCAGATAAGGTCGAAACCCTTGCCTCCGAACTGGTGAAAAAAATTGCCGCTCACCAGCTCCTCAACTTCTCCCATTTCGTTGCCCCCAGCTTAGGTGGCCTGATCGTCGCACTGCAAACTGCAAGAATCATGCAGAAGAGTGCCCTCTGGCTTCGCCGCGAAGGCGGCTACCTCACCACCGGACCGGCAACCATCCCTCCAAAGTCAAATGTATTTATAGTTCAGGATGTTGTAGGAACAGGTCACCTATGCCTTTCCACAATTGAAGCGCTGCAGTCACTGAGCATTAACACCGTAGGTATTGGTTGTTTTATCGACAGGAGTCTTGACGATACGGACTTAGGAGTACCTCTAATATCTCTTGCTCCTTTAAAACGACCGGTGTATGCAGCCGAGAATGTACCAAAAGAACTCGCTGAGATACCGGCTATAGAAACAACCCCAATCGAGCCGTTTAACTGGCGCGATTGAAAATAAGCAAAGTACTTGAACCGAAATGATTTTTAAACGGCGGGATAAACCAACAAGAATAGAACGTATCCGCGTGGCTGTTTGGCCGCGTCACAGTTGGTCTCGCTCTTTCAGGTACTTAACAAAACGGGTTCTCCGCCTTTCAGCCAGCCCAAGAAAGATTGCAGCAGGCTTTGCTGCAGGCGCCGCCGCTTCTTTCACGCCATTCCTCGGTTTCCATTTTATTCTCAGCTTTGTCTTGGCCTATATTCTGCGCGGCAACATGCTTGCCGCGGCATTAGGCACAGCCGTAGGCAATCCACTCACCTTCCCGTTTATCTGGGCCAGCACCTACAAGGTCGGTCTCTATATTATGGATCTGGAAGACAAGCCCCTTCCGGATTTAGGTGGCAAGCTGGATCATTCCATGCTGTCTCAATCGTTGGATTCAATCTGGCCAATCTTAAAACCAATGTTGATTGGCTCAATCCCGCTCGGTCTGGCCGCTGGTGTCTTTTTCTATTTTATTGTTCTGGGCTCGGTTTCCACTTACCAGAAAGCCAGAGCACATCGTTTTCGCTTAAAAAGAAAGCTGGCAAAAAAAAGCAAAAATGTCGCTCAGGAAAAATAAACGGGATCGCCGGACCGGCACTCCAACACTGAGCAGACCAGCAGGAGACACAAGTTGTTTCCTTGAAAAGTTTTGCACCACAACAACTTATTCAGAAGGCTTGTGAGTTTCGCGCTCACGCGCCAATATATCCGTCACACAACGAGGCAGAGATGATTATTGGCATTGGCAGTGATCTGAGCGACATTCGAAGAATAGAGAAAACACTCTCCCGTTTTCCGGATCGCTTCACAAAACGCGTCTTCACAGATGTTGAGCGGGCAAAAGCAGAAAGTCGTGCCAACAAGGCTGCAACCTATGCAAAGCGTTTCGCCGCCAAAGAAGCCTGCTCTAAGGCCTTGGGCACAGGTCTTTCCATGGGCGTTGCCTGGAAAGAGATGGGCGTCGTGAACCTGCCGAGCGGCAAACCGACCCTGCAACTGTCCGGCGGCGCGAAAGAAAGACTGGATAAACTTGTGCCAAAAGGCTTTGTGCCACGAATTGACCTTACAATTACGGATGATTACCCGCTGGCACAGGCATTTGTCGTTATTTCGGCATGGCCAGAGGACTGGCCGGGTCTAGAGCCGTGAAAACGTAAATGAACTGGATTGCAGAAGTGGCCTTGAACCGCTAAGAGATCCACCTATGTGAATATTATTGTCAGGAGACTGACTCGCACTAATTAAGTGATGGGCATCGGGCCAAGCGAGTATTCTCTTACCACGAAGGATGAACATGAGCCAATCCAAAGAAAAGGAGCAGGAAGGCGGCGTATATGAGACCATTAAGGTCATCGCTCAAGCTCTGCTACTCGCTCTGGTTGTTAGAACATTTCTTTTTCAGCCATTTTTTATTCCTTCGGGCTCCATGAAAGATACTTTGCTGATTGGCGACTACCTGTTCGTCTCTAAGTACAGCTATGGCTATTCTAAGTACTCCTTCCCATTTGGACTGGCACCATTTGACGGACGTGTCTGGAGTTCCCCTCCAGAGCGCGGCGACATTGCCGTTTTCAAACTGCCAAAAGACAACTCCACCGATTATATTAAGCGTGTGGTTGGCTTGCCTGGCGATGAAGTTCAGATGATCAATGGCATTTTGCACATCAATGGCAATGCTGTTGAGCGCAAGCGCATTGACGATTACATCGAAAAAGACGCTTATGGGAACATTCACAAGATCCCGCGTTATATCGAAACACTGCCAAATGGCATAAGCTACCAGACCCTTGATATCACGACCAATGGCTCTCTGGACAACACACCCGTCTATCACGTACCAGCAGACCGCTATTTCATGATGGGCGACAACCGGGATAACTCGCAGGACAGCCGCGTTCTTTCCGAAGTGGGCTACGTCCCGTTCGAGAACTTTATCGGACGCGCTGAAATCATCTTCTTCTCTATTGAAGATGACCAGCCTGCATGGATGTTCTGGAAATGGCCTTGGACAGTTCGCTGGGATCGCCTTGGCGACGTACTCTAAAGCGTAGCGCCTGCAACGGCCTCCGGTTTTCGGAAAAAACTACGCCCAACCACACTTGAAGCAGTTTGAGTGATACAGTTAGTGACACAAACTGCTTCAGAAAGCCTGCAAAGCAGTCTTTGAAGGAATTAGCCGGAATTATGAGCAGAAGAAAAAGACCGGTATCAGACGCAGCTCTGGAAGAGCGCATCGGCTACAAGTTCACGAACAAGGAGCTCCTTGTTCGTGCTTTGACGCATGCCAGTGCCCTTCCGGTTGCAAAGGCTTCCCTGCAGAGCTACCAGCGCCTTGAGTTTTTGGGTGATCGAGTGCTCGGCCTTGCAATTGCGACGATGCTGGAAGAAAATTTCCCTAAAGCAGATGAAGGGGAACTTGCTCGGCGCCTGAACCAACTTGTAAAGCGCGAGACATGCGCTGAAGTTTCCAAGGTCATCGACATTGGCCAGCATATGCGCGTCGGCGAAGCTGAAGCACATACTGGTGGACGATCTAAAACAGCAATTCTTGCAGACATGTGCGAGAGCCTGATTGCAGCAATTTACCTTGATAGCGGATTTGACGAAGCCGAGAGCTTCATCAAACGCTATTTTGCTGTAAGAATGGTGTCTTACACAGGTCCATTGCGAGATGCCAAAACAACTCTTCAGGAGTGGGCACAGTCCAAAGGACGCCCTACTCCGTTATACGAAACAGTCTCTCGCAGCGGGCCAGACCATGCCCCGATCTTCAAGATCCGCGTGAATGTGGAAGGCGTTGGTCCCGGCGAAGCCGTCGGAAGCTCAAAGCGCATTGCAGAACAGTCCGCTGCCGAGAACATCCTGCGCCGCGAAGGCGTGTGGAGCGAATAGGTCTTAAATGAACGACGAAAACAACAACAATGACCTGCCAGAGGGTATGAACTTCAACCTCGGCAAACTCAACGAAAACACACGCGCTGGCTTTGTCGCGTTGATTGGCGCGCCAAATGCGGGCAAGTCGACGCTGCTGAACCAGTTGGTTGGCACGAAGGTTTCAATCGTCACCCACAAGGTGCAGACAACACGCGCAATCGTTCGCGGTGTTGCGATTGAAGACGACAGCCAGGTTATCTTCGTTGACACACCAGGCATCTTCCGCCCGAAACGCCGTCTTGACCGCGCAATGGTCGACACAGCATGGGGCGGCGCGAAAGACGCTGACGTCGTTGCCGTTCTCATTGACGCCAAGAAAGGCATCAATGAGTCTGTAGAGCGTATTTTGAACGAACTGGAGCACATCAAACTCCCGAAAGTTCTGATCCTCAACAAGATCGACATCACCAAGCGCGATCAACTTCTGGCACTTGCGGCAAAAGCCAACGAGTACACCAAGTTTGATCAGACCTTCATGGTCTCTGCTATCAACGGTTCCGGCACAAAGGACATCCTGAAGTACTTCTCCGATCAGATGCCAAAAGGCCCATGGCTCTATCCGGAAGATCAGGCCTCCGACATCCCACTGCGTATGTTGGCTGCTGAGATCACCCGCGAGAAGCTTTACCTACGCCTTCATGAAGAGCTGCCTTACATCTCCACTGTCGAGACCGATAAGTGGGAAGATAAGAAAGATGGCTCCATCCGTATCGAGCAGACAATCTTCGTTGAACGCGACAGTCAAAAGTCAATTGTGCTGGGCAAGAACGGTCAGACCATCAAAGCGATCTCAAAAGCGGCACGTGAAGAGCTCACAGAAGCCTTTGAGACCACAATCCATCTCTTTGTGTTTGTGAAAGTGCGTGAAAACTGGTCCGATGATCCAGAACGCTATCGCAACATGGGATTGGACTTCCCGCACTAGCGTATCCCCGAAAAGCGGATCCGGTTTTCGGACAAGGATACGCTGCGCTTAATGAGCACAATTATGCAGTGGCAGGCAGAAGGCATCGTCATTGGAACGCGCAAGCAGGGTGAGAACAACATCCTGCTTGAAGTTCTGACACCGGACAAAGGCCGCTGCCTGGGCTTGGTGCGCGGCGGCAGATCACGTCGCCAGCAACCTGCCCTGCAACTGGGCAATCATCTCAACCTCACCTGGCGCGCGAGGCTGGATGAACATCTGGGCTTCTTCACAGTTGAGCCCCTGCAATTACGCGCCGCCCACCTCATGCAAACTGCAAGAGCCATTCACGGCCTGCAAAGCCTGTGTGCGCAAGTCCGCCTTCTTCCCGAGCGCGATCCACATCCCAACCTGTTTCACGCGCTGGACGTCATTCTCGATCATCTGGAAGACCCTCGAATTGGTGCAGCCCTGGTGCTCCGCTTTGAGCTGGAACTGCTCAATGAGCTTGGTTTCGGCCTGGACCTCTCAGAATGCGCAGCCACTGGTGTCACCGAGGAACTGATCTGGGTTTCACCCAAATCAGGCCGAGCGGTTTGTAAAACAGCCGGACAACCTTACGCCGCCAAGCTCCTCACACTGCCAGAGTTCCTGAAAGCGCCCGAGTCGCGGCTCTCCCAGAACATTCAAATCTCGAAGGGGGATATGGAAGCAGGGTTCTCACTCACCGGCTACTTCCTGTTCAAATACATCTATGAGCCGCGCAGCATTGCATGGCCTCCTGCGCGAGACAATTATGTAACCGCGCTCAGAAAAGACTTCGCAGACCTGCCCGACTGAAACGAAGCCACACTAAGCCTATCAATCAGATTGCGGCCCATTCCCACCCGGCAAAACAATCACCGGACCAGTACTGTCTCCTCCCAGCGGAATATAACGTTTCTTGGGCGGCGGCACATAAGGGTGCTGATCCTCTGGTGGAGGCTGATACCAGCTGCGAAGCACACCGGGCGCCTCAACGACCGTGCCCTGCCCTGCGCCTTCCGAAGATGGCGCTTGCTGATCAGATGCACCTTGAGCTGTTCTCCCATGATCCGCAGCATGGCTACAAGCCGTGATTGCCACGACCCCAAACACCGCCATAAGACCTTTCAACGCCAAGCTTTGCTTCCTCACTATAACCTCCAGTCATTCAACATGTTATCTCCCAAACAGCGACAACATCCTGCCATGCGCACGCTCTAGGATAGCCGAGCAAAAATCAGGTCGGCTTAAACCACCGCTGCAAATCTGAGTAATAATCGAAACCACCTGTTGCCTCTGCTAGTTGCGGTCGATTGGCGAGAATTCGCTCCATCAAAAATGATCGAGCATGATGCGTGAATGCCAATGAACGTGACGTGCTCTAAGTAATCACCGCAGTGAGTCGCAAAACGCATGCTTGCTAAACAGGATTAAACCTTGAAAAAGCGCTGTTTTCTGAGGATTTCATAGGTAGAACGGTGCGTTAGCATGGACAGAACAAGCCAAGAACGATAACCAAGTGTCATGGGACAGGAAGTGATCGGCCATGATGGCCCGGAAACAATCAATCTTAAAGATGCACTGGAAGAGCGTTACCTCAGCTACGCTCTGACAACCATCATGCATCGCGCACTGCCAGATGTACGCGATGGCCTGAAGCCGGTGCACCGACGGATTTTGTATGGCATGCGCCTTTTAAAGCTCGATCCAAATCAGGGCTTTAAGAAGTGTGCGCGTGTTGTCGGTGACGTCATGGGTAAATATCACCCGCACGGTGACGCCGCCATCTACGACGCCCTTGTCCGTCTCGCACAGGATTTCTCCGTTCGCTACCCGATGGTGGATGGTCAAGGCAACTTCGGTAACATCGACGGCGATAGCGCCGCTGCGATGCGTTACACCGAAGCCCGCATGACCGACGTGGCCACCCGTATTCTGGATGGCCTCAACGAGAACGCTGTCGACTTCCGTGAAACCTACGACGGTCTGGATTCCGAACCAGTCGTTCTTCCCGGCAGCTTCCCGAACCTTCTGGCAAACGGCTCCACAGGCATCGCAGTGGGCATGGCAACATCCATCCCCCCGCACAATGCCTATGAGCTCTGCAACGCCTGCCAGCTTCTGATTTCCAAACCAGATGCGGAAATTGAAGAGCTCCTTGAACACATCAAGGGCCCGGATTTCCCAACCGGCGGCACAATTGTCAACGATCAGGGCTCCATTGTAGAAGCCTACAAGACTGGCCGCGGCAGCTTCCGGACACGTGCGAAATGGCACAAAGAGGAAGGTCAGCGCGGCACCTACAACATCGTTGTTACAGAGATTCCATACGTCGTTCAGAAGTCCCGTCTGATCGAGAAAATCGCAGAACTCCTCATGGCACGCAAACTGCCATTGCTGGATGACGTTCGCGATGAGTCCGCTGAAGACGTGCGCGTGGTTCTGGTGCCACGCAACAAAAACGTTGACCCTGAACTCCTCATGGCCTCCCTGTTCAAGCTGACAGATCTGGAGAACAGATTCTCGCTGAACATGAACGTTCTGTCCAAAGGCGTTGTGCCAAAGGTCATGAACCTGAAGGAAGTCCTGCAAGAATGGCTTGAGCACCAGAAAGAGGTCTTGGTCCGACGCTCCAATCACAGGCTGGACCAGATCAACCATCGTCTGGAAGTTCTGGAAGGCTACCTCATTGCCTACCTGAACATTGATGAAGTCATCCGCATCATCCGCGAAGAAGATGATGCCAAGGCGTCTCTCATTCAAGCGTTCAAGCTGACAGACGTTCAGGCGGAAGCAATCTTGAACATGCGCCTGCGCTCCTTGCGCAAGCTCGAAGAGTTCGAGATCAGGAAAGAACACGACAAACTCTCTAAAGAAAAATCAGGTCTGGAAGCTCTTCTCGCCTCCGACAAGAAACAGTGGAACCGCGTTTCTAAGCAAGTCGGCGAGATCGGCAAGGCCTATGGCCCTGAGACCGAAATCGGCAAGCGCAGAACAGACTTCAGCACCGCAACGGACCACGATCTGGAAGAGATCCACCAGGCCATGATTGAGAAAGAACCGATCACGGTTGTTATCTCAGAAAAAGGCTGGATCAGAACACTTAAGGGCCATGTACAGGACGTCAGCACTCTCACCTTCAAGCAAGGCGATCAGCTGCACCTGTCTTTCCATGCAGAAACCACCAGCAAGATCCTGATCTTCACCAGTGGTGGTAAATTCTATACCCTCGGCGCAGATAAGCTACCGGGCGGCCGCGGCCACGGTGAACCAATCCGCCTGATGCTGGATATGGATGAAACGCAAGAAATCATCAGCGCCTTCGTACATGACCCTGAGCGCAAACTCCTCATGTGCACCGATGGAGCATATGGTTTTGTAGTTCAGGAAAAGGATGTGATCGCCAACACCCGCAAAGGGAAACAGGTGCTCAACGTGACAGCCCCAGCAAAGGCTGTCCTGTGCGTACCGGCTATGGGAGACTATGTCGCGGTCATCGGCCACAACAGAAAACTCCTTACCTTCCCGCTTGCGCAAATCGCAGTCATGACGCGCGGTCGAGGTGTTCGCCTGCAGCGCTACAGAGATGGCGGCATCTCCGATATCAAGACCTTCAGCTCAGAAGAAGGCCTGACATGGACAGATGCGTCCGGTCGCACCTTCAAGCGCACTCTGGAAGAAATGCAGGACTGGCGCGGCGACCGCGGTCAAGCCGGACGCCTGCCACCAAACGGCTTCCCGAGAACCAACAAATTCGATGGAAGTTCAACAGGTTAAAGCGATAATCAGAATCTAATTCTGCGCAATCTACCTAGCACCTACAAAAACAGAGCCTCAAGGGCTCTGTTTTTCGTTTCAGATGAATCTACCTCTCAGCAACACCTGCTAAGCATCTCTAAATGCTGGAGATCTGAACGGCAGTAGCGCACAAAAGAGCGTATCTACATAGACCGACTGCCGCGTCATGCGATCACTCGTCAGCAGCCCAAATGCCCCGCCCTTGTGCTTGATATTCTCTGTCCCAAAGACCTCGTCAATAGCGTGCCCGAGTTCCATCCCAGAACGCACCAACTGCATGACTTTCTCTGGCAGTGGCAGCAGCATGGAACGGCTGGCAGAAATCTTCCCTTCGCGCGAAATCACCACCATCCACGCAAAGGTGTAGGCAATTCCGTGCAACTCACAGATACCGCCTTCCAGCCCGACACCAAAGTCCGCATCAGCTTGCGCTTCCAAAGCGTTCTCAGCACGCACCACAGCACCCTGACGCGTTTCCTCATCACTCATTGGCTGATCAGAAACACCAGAAGGAACACTTGCAGAAACCAGCTCAATATCATCAGCCGGAAACTGAGCCCTGAACGCCTCAAGCGTCGCATTCACCTTGACTGGGTTTTGAGAGGCAACAACGACTTTCATTCAAAACTCCTGATCAAACAACGTGTCTCTGGCTAGCCTTTTAAAGGCGCCTTCGATTTTCAGGTTAAGATAAGCGTAAGGCAAAAAGCTGGAGCATCACCAGCTATGTGAGATGCTCTAGCCGTTCTTAAGCAAGCGTTGCTTTTCGCGGTTCCAGTCGCGTGTTTTTTCGGTCTGGCGCTTATCGTGAGCTTTTTTACCACGGCCCAAAGCAACTTCCATCTTTGCCCGCCCATCTTCATTAAAGTAGATCTTCAGGGGCACGATGGTCTTGCCTTCTTTTTGAACGGCAGCAAACAGCTTGTTCAACTCGCGGCGATGCATCAGCAGTTTTCGAGGACGGCGAGGTTCATGGTTAAAGCGGTTACCCTGCGTATATTCAGGGATGTAGACGTTGTAGACCATCATCTCCCCCCGATATTCAGCAGCATAGCTTTCAGCAATATTGCTTTTGCCTTGGCGAAGAGACTTTACTTCAGTGCCCCTCAGCTCAATACCAGCCTCAAACACATCTTCAATTTCGTAGTTAAAACGGGCCTTCCGGTTATCCGCAACAACCTTGCGCCCGGGAACGCCACCTTTTTTGGCAGCCATTTCTTTTCCTTATTTCATTCAATAAATGTCTCCGCGCACACTCATATTAGGTGCGCGGAGCAATAGCTTAATTGATCAGGCCTGCATGAACCATAGCCTTGCGAATGCTTTCCTGAGTTTCTTCACTTACTGTGACCAAAGGCAGGCGCAATTCGTTTTCCATTTTGCCAAGCAGAGACAAAGCATACTTTGGCCCAGCTGGGTTTGGCTCAATGAACAGGGCCTGGTGCAGCGGTGCAAGACGATCCTGAATGGAAAGCGCAGTTACAAAGTCGCCTGCAAGGCACGCTTCCTGAAACTGAGAACACAGCGCAGGCGCAATATTTGCTGTCACAGAAATACAGCCCTGACCACCGTGAGCATTAAAGCCAAGTGCAGTGATATCTTCACCAGAAAGCTGGATGAAGTCATGACCACATAAATGGCGTTGCTCAGAAGCCCGTGCAAGGTTTGCCGTCGCATCTTTTACGCCGACAATGTTGTCCACTTCATGAAACAGATCAGCCATCGTCTGGCTTTCCATATCAATGATGGAACGGCCCGGAATGTTATAGATGTAGATCGGAAGATCTACAGAAGCAGCAATCGCCTTAAAGTGGCCCTTCAAACCAGCCTGATTAGGCTTGTTGTAATATGGCGTAACAGACAAAATCGCATCTGCCCCCACTTCCTGAGCGTGCTGCGCAAATTCGATTGCTTCAACCGGATTGTTGGAGCCAGCACCTGCCATAACAGGGACGCGGCCAGCAGAAACCTCAACAGCCATCTGCACGACACGCTTGTGCTCAGCAAAGGAAAGAGTTGGGCTTTCTCCGGTTGTTCCCACAGGCACAAGCCCGTGGGAGCCCTGTTTTATCTGCCAATCCACGAATTCCTGGAAGGCCTTCTCATCCACTTTGCCATCCTTGAAAGGTGTGACAAGTGCTGGAATTGATCCTCTAAACATCTCAGGTTCCTCGTTGGATTACATATATACAGAGCAAAATTTGCCAGTGCCCTCAAAGGGGTGGCATACAATAATGTGATCTAGCCTATCTCGGCAACATCACCAAGACCTTCTCTTATAAGATTCGGGAATTTTTTTGTGCTCATATTTAGGCCAGTTTCGACTGTAAGTATTATGGTCCCCTGAGTGAAACATTAAACAGATATTTACCCTGTTTGTGGCAAGCAGAATGAGGGACTTTTTGGGAATTAAACCGTCCGGTGCGTTTTTGCCGGATAAACAACACTCAGGTGAGACGGGCCGACGAGTAGTATGCGTATCCGTGAGTTTCTTCTAGTATCGACACGTGTGAGTGCATTTGCCATTGCCACGACTGTTTCCGCTTCGGCATTTTCCGCTGTATCTTCTTTAAATCACAGCGTTATTCCGGCTCCAAACCCTGCAAAGGTTGTGCGCACTATCGCCTTGAGCACGCAGCATGCTGCTGTTCAAAGCCGATCGCTTGCCGCCACGCCACGCTCCAAACCACCAGTGATTGGCAGGGGCAGCGCAAGTGGAACACAGAACTCTCAGCTGTCCAGCTATGCACCCGCAGCACCTGTCAGCAATGGGCGAACTGCAATTTCGACCCGCCCTTCCAGCCCGCAAAATGCACTCGAAGCAACTGCTGCGCTGACAAGTTCTTATCCACAGGGATTGAGCACAGCTCAAGCAACAGGATCGGTTGAACCACTTAAAACCGTTCTCCAGCACGTTAAATCCGGACGGCTGAACGAAGCGCTGCGCGCTCGAAATGCTTTGCCGGATAATCTTGATCGTCGCGTGGCGGATTGGTTCATTATGCTACGGGGCGGCCCAAAGACACCGGTCACCCATATCGCCCAGTTTGCAGCCAGCGCACCACACTGGCCAACAGCAAAAGTCGTACGTGCTCGTGGAGAAGCCGCCCTCGCCGCATCCAACCTGACACCCGCTCAGATCATCGCAGCATTCGGTTCTACTGTCCCGGAAACAAAGGACGGCAAACTTGTCCTTGCCAAAGCGCACTTAGCCAAAGGCAACAAGACAGAAGCCGCCAAACTTATTCGCCCACTCTGGAAAAAAATCGTCTTTGAAGCTCCCGAAGAAGCAACAATTCGCTCTGCCTTTGGCAGCCTCCTACGGCAAAAAGATCATCGTCTCAGAGCAGAAATGCTCCTGTATCGTGACAGAGCACGCGCAGCAGAACGCTTGCTTTCCGAACTGTCAAAAGACGAACAAACATACATCAAAGCCCGCATAGCGAGCATCCGCAAAAACGGCAATGCGCTCAGCAAGTTAAAGAGCGTTCCGCGCTCTATGAAATCTGACAGCAATTACCAGTTCGCGCTCATCCAGCACTATCGCTTACAAGGGGATTACGACACCGCAGCAAAGCTGATGGAAGCAGCTCCAACTGATCCGGCCGCCTTGCTCAATGGTGACAGCTGGTGGAAGCAACGCCGTGACATTTCCCGCGAGATGATAGAGGCTGGCAAGCCGCGCCTCGCCTACAATATAGCAGCCCATCACGCGGCAGAATCTCCGGGCATGATTGTCGAGGCAGAGTTCCATGCCGGCTGGTTTGCGCTGCGCTATGTGGGTGACCCACGCCTGGCAGAGCCGCACTTCAAACGTATTGCCAAACTCGGAAAAACAGCACAAACGCTGTCCCGCGCCTACTATTGGCTGGGCCGCACCCGCGAAGCTTTGAAAGATACAGAGGGCGCTGTTGACTACTATAAACAGGCAGGCGCTTTCCAAACCGCATATTACGGTCAACTGGCACTCGCCAAACTCGGCATCAACCAAATGCCTCTGGCATCCCTACCGGATGTAACAACAGCAGACCGAACCGCCTTCAACCAGAACGAGCTTGTACAAGCAATGAAGCGAATGGATGAAGCCGGACTGCACAATGATACACTGTTGTTTTATACGCATCTGGCCCGGACACTGCCAACAAACGGTCAAATCAGACTCCTGACCGAGCTGGCAGAATCTCGCGGCGTCTATCAATGGGCAACAATGGTTGGTCGTCTGGCGCAGGCAGAACGTGTCGAAGCGGCACCGCTCGCTTACCCGACCAACGCAATTCCGCGCAAAACACGCATCACAAAAGGTGTAGAAAAACCAGTCGTTTACGCGATTGCTCGACAAGAGAGCTCATTTAACCCAAAAGCGCGCAGCAGCGCAGGTGCATTAGGATTACTCCAACTCATGCCGGGGACAGCTCGCGACACGGCACGCAATTTGGGGGTCTCCTACAAGAAGTCCCGCCTGACATCTGACCCAGCCTACAACGCCACACTCGGTGCAGCCTTTTTGGGAGAACTAGTGGACGAGTTCGGTGGCTCCTACATCCTCACCTTCGCCGCGTACAACGCTGGTGAGAACAAAGTGAAGGAGTGGATTGAGCGCTTTGGCGACCCACGAGATCCAAAAATAGATCCAATAGATTGGGTTGAATCAATCCCTTACGGGGAAACGAGGAACTACGTGCAGCGCATCACGGAAAACCTTCAGGTCTACCGGTATAAGCTGGAAAACAAGCCTCTCACGATCACACAGGATCTCACACGCGGCTACTAATCCCACTGCAAAACAACTCAAAACAATCAAAGCCCGGTGAATTAGCCGGGCTTTTTGTTGTCAGCAACAGAACATAAACTTTCCGGGCACCCTTGCATCTCACCCTCCAACTTTGACAAGACACGTGCATAAACCTGCCCTATGGTGAGGATAACTGATCCAGCGATTCATCAGGCAGTTTTCACAGTAGCAAACACACGCACTGAAAAAACTGTCTAACAGCGCCCTTCAGAAGCCGGAATTTAAACCGGACCGCATTGTAATCGCTGAAAACACCGAAGCATTTCGGGAGGAACTTATGCTTCAAGCCCCAGATTACATTGATGTCGACCTTCAAAACGTTGCGGGCGCAACCCGTTTCACTTGGCAAGCCAGCGACGGACTAACCCTATCTGCACACATCTGGGACCCGGATATTCCCTGCAACCCAACAGTCCTTTGCCTTTCTGGCCTAACGAGAAACACAAGAGATTTCTATCACCTAGCAAACTTTTTAAGAGAAAATGGTCACCGCGTCATAGCAATGGATTACCGTGGCCGTGGCCTGTCAGATCACTCTGAGGATTTTGAGACCTACAGTCTTGATCAGGAAGCCGACGATATTGACAGAGGCATCAAAGCTCTCGGACTTGAAAAATTTGCACTCATCGGCACATCCCGCGGCGGCCTCCACTCTTTCTCCATGGCCCAACGCCACCCAGAGCGCCTGCTATCAGTCATTATCAACGACATAGGCCCAGTCATCGAACCACCAGCCCTCGACGACATCATTGCCTCAGTCGGCACCGTCATGTCCCAACCAAACATGAAAGCCGCAGCAGAGCGCCTCGCTTCCATCCATGCAACAGCGTTCACAGCCATGTCAGAAGCGGATTGGATAACATTCGCCAATCAATTATACGCTCCCAATTCCGACGGCGTATCATTACGCTATGACAAGCACTTGGGCGATACACTCCGTGGAGACAAGAAAGCTGCACCTGAAGATGATCTCTGGCTGTCTTTCAGCGCGCTAAAACCGTTTCCTCACCTCTTACTCCATGGACAAAACTCACGTCTCCTCACAACAAAGACTGTCAAGAAAATGCAGCAGTTGCACGAGAAGATGGAACTCGCAGTCATCCCCAATCAAGGACATGCGCCTCTACTCTGGGACCACTCTACCCAAAGGGGCATCCTCAAATTCTTAAAACAGCACGCTTAGCGAATGCAAAAAAAGGAGTTGGCTCATCAGACCCAACTCCCAAGTTCTTCAAGAAACTTAATGTCTTAGAATGTTCTCTGAACTCTGAAGAGCGCACTGGCCTCATCAAAGTCTTTTTCATCCTCCGGCGATGTTCGTGCATAGCCAAGGTCAACACCCATTTCCATTCCGCTGACAGGTGACCAGACCAGATCCCAATCCAGGGCAAACCGATCAAAGTCTGGAAGCGCGGCACCAGTTGGTGTGTCAACAACCGCGTAACTCGCATCAAAGTCTGTCCGCACTTCAGGCGTCACATAGTGCGTAAGCCCACCTGAAAACGATAGGGCCTCAGTCTTTCTGGTATCGCCGTTGATGTAGTAAGCGTCAAAAACTTCATCGTCATCAATACCCACATAGGAAACAGCACCGTTTCCATATTGGAACTGAAGAGCCATAGCATCCTGACTACCCATCTGAGGGAGGTTAATTATCATTCCTGCCCCCAACGCCCAACCAACTTCACCAGGCACATAAGCTGCGTCTGGTCTGATGTTCGTCACAGCCGCCGCGAGCTTCGCACTGCCCCAGTCGCCATCCATCCGGAATGCAGCGACGGCATCCGGTGCCTTATTCCCAGCCTTTCCGTTTTCACTCGCAACACCCGTAAATACACCATGCGCACGGTAAACAGGATCTTCAATAGAAACGGTAACGGAAACACCACCATCAAACACTTCCGTGTAAGCTGCGGCCCAGGAATTGGTGTCTGACCAATCGCGATGCACAGAGCCAAAGGTAGCGCCCGTAAAGAAGTCAAACAGAGAACCAGTGCGCCCAATCGTAAAGCCACCAAACTGAATATAAGCTTTGTTCAGATCCATTTCCGGAGAGTCACCATATCGTTCAGTGTCTGAATCCACTGTCGCTCTAAGCTCGGAAAAAGTGCGAACAAACCCAAATTCGGTCTCGGATCGCGCATCCATGCGGATGTAGGAGCGAGCACGAAAGCGCATCGAGTTCAAATCACGCCCTTTAGGATCATCACCAACCACACCGCCCCAGTTTCTCGGCTTTTTGGGAAAGCGACGATACTGCGCATCGGTACGTACCCGACCACTCAGGCGCAGGCACGTCTGCGTACCAGGGATAAAGAAAAATCCCTCACCATACGCATCACACACCTGCACATAGTCCAGCGGCTCCACCAAATTGAGCGGCTCAGGCTCAGCTTCAAAAACAGGTTTAGGCAAGTCTGTAGCCTGTGCTGTAACTCCGAATGACAGCAAGACCGGCAGGAATATCAGCTTCTTCGTCATAGTATTGAACCTCCATCCGTCACTCGGAGTAGCCCAATGCCCACAAATGCAGTGATCAAAATCAGCTGCAATGACTACCCCTGTGCAACTAGACAATTACGCCAAGGTTCAATTTTCGCAATTACTATGGATTGAGCAGGATTATCTCACCCAATCGAAACGGGCAGGAAGTTCAACTGAGCAAAATTTCACATCTTGGGAGGTCACCATGGCGTAATACTCATTGAAAACTTAAGTATCGCGCACAAATGGGAAAGCCCGGCGGGTTGGAACCGCCGGGCCTGAGAGACTGATTGAAAGATCAGGATATATGAACTTCAACCAGATATAGATTAGAAGGTTTTGAGTTAAACCAAAACTCATAAAATCTTGAAGTAATACCTTCCTATACCCACTACATACGCAAGTCTGTGGCAAGTATCACATCAAGGCTTTATGAAGGTGGTCCCGGCAGCACCGCCGCCGAGACCCTCAATCTAAGAGATCTTAGAAGGTGTACTGTACGCGAGTGGTAACTTTAGCAACGTCAGCGTCATCATCACCATCAACATCCAGGTTACCCCAACCAGCATCAAGGATCAGGTTAAGACCAGCAACTGGAGCGTAGTTCAGAGAGCCGTTTACTGAAGTAAAGCTTGCATCGTCGTCTTTCTGGTCAAAGTTGGTGTATGCAACATCCAGCGCTGCAGTCAGCTTGTCAGATAGAGCAGCTTCTACGCCACCAACGAGAGTGTAAGCGCGCAGAGCATCGTCTCTGGACTCATATGCACCACCTGGGATGCCATCAGCAAGGCCACCAGCATAGGTTACAGCGTTGTGTGAGTAAGTTGCACCGAAGCCCAGCTTAATGTTTTCAGCAACGTCTGCTTCAATTGTAGCAGCAACTGCATAACCATAAGCGACCTTATCAGTTACTGCAGATGTGTCGAAATCATAATCATTAAATGCATGTGCAGCAGCAGAAACGTTTGCAGAGAACATTCCCTGTGTCACACCAAGAGACGCTTCAAAGTTAGCTGATTTAGTAGCTTTCTGACTGATCTCATCAGTTGTAGTGCCCATAGCATTTACTAGGTCAAACGCATTACCGCTTGCAGCAGAATCCATCACACCGAAGGATGCAGTGAAGCCGTTACCGAAGGACGTTGTTGCAGAGATCTGCAGCGCATCTTCACCACCTGCGGCTGGACCAACAGTACCGATTGCAGAGTAACCACCGAATGCGGAGAATACTGAGCCAGAGCGACCAATCAGTACTGAAGTGTTATCAAAACCAAACTGAACATATGCAGAGCCGACTTCAACCTTGCTAGAAGAATCGTCGTCCCACTTGGTGTTCAATTCTGTGTATGTTTTGATTGAAGCTACTTCTGTGTCAGTCATAGACTCGAGGTAGATATAGCCTTTTGCATATGCACTGTAAGCGTTCTGTGCTTCGTAAGCAGCAGTGCCTTTACCGGACTCGGTGCGATTGTAACCCTCAGTCAGATCATGAGAAGTGTAGTTGGTGCGGATACGGCCGTGTACGCGGATGCAGGTGTCCTGACCTGGAAGCTGAAAGTAACCAGCGCCGAATGCGTCACACGCCTGTACGTAGTTTACTGGCTCAGCAACTACTGGAAGGTCAGCAGCCATTGCTGGAGTTGCTGCTGCTGCAGCAGCAGCTGCGATAGCGATTTTCTTGAAGTTCATCACAAGCTTCCCATAATATGGATTTTAAACTTTATTTAAAACAGATCATCAAACCGCAATTCAGGTGCAAGCACCGTCATCAAACGTGTCTGAACTGTCCCCGTGAACCCTCCGCCTCAATTCAAGCGCCTACTTGAAGAGAAAGCCCCCTGAAGGTTCGTGAGGAGAAATTACAACGTTTGGAGTTTTAGGCAAGCCCACTCAGACCGTAAGCTTGCCTATTTCTACTTGTGAGTTTTTACATGTGTCTTTTTAACAACACGACAATTAGGCAAGTCTAATAATCTCTCTCTGCGAAATAAAAGCCCGAATCCTTGATAGACGGATGGATATGAGCAACCACCTCATAAAAGGCATTGGATATTCTTCTTTTTTATCAAGAAATTAGCGTGCGAAAGACACACAGCCACACACTCAACAATGATCAATTAAATCATCACCTCAAATGCAACTACATATGCAGCACTGAGAAAACATTCAGTGTGAATAAAGACTTCGTAGAATTAGGCAATTCACGCAGATACCGACGAGTGAATGTGAATTTGTTGAACTCGGCAAATCCGATAAGCACTCTATTGATAGGTGTCCCTGGACCAACGATCAGGCAAGTCTACTGAGATGCATACTTAAATCAGAAGAATAGGCATCAAAGACTGTGCGGCGTGCCCTGCATCCCATAAAACGGAAACACAGCTCATCTCTAGACTTAAGGGCAAAGCATGATTACGGAAAAGCGCCAAGGTCAGCACCTTTGCGCAAACCATCTTTACTACCTTCCCGAGTTCATTAAACACAAAAAACCCCGGCAACCGTAGTTACCGGGGTTTTCGAAACTAGATGACTAACTAAGCCATCAAATTTTACACCAAATTAGAAGGTGTACTGTACGCGAGCACCAACCTTGGTGACATCTTCCACGTTTTTGTCGTTTACTTCACCATCAGCCCAGCCTGCTGCAAGAGCGAGACCCAGACCTGGAACTGGAGAGTACACAACAGAACCGTTTACGCTGTACAGAGTAACTTCGGTATCGTCGAAGGTAGATTCAACGTCAATGTAAGCGAGATCAAGCTGTGCAGAAACTTTTTCGGTCAAAGAAGTTTCTAAACCAGCAGAGAGGTTGTAACCTTTGGTGTAGTGAACAGCTACGAGGTCACTGTCGATTCCGATGTAGCTACCAGCTTCATCAGCATACTGAGCCTGGAAAGTAACTTCTGTACCTTCTTTCACCATGTCAAGGTTGAAGACTGCAGTCGCACCCAGAGCATAACCGTAGCCGTCACCGTCTTCCTTGCCAACTTCTGCAGCTTTATTATGAGCAGCAGCAGCCAGCTTCAGAGAACCCCAACCCTGAGACAGCTTCAGAGCACCAACGAAGTCAACAGCGTTCTTTTCGCCGCCACGGTAGTTGGAATCTTCAATAGAAGCAGTTGCAGTTACACCATTGCCGAGGTCAGCTGTGAAGGATGCCTGCAGAGTAGACTGATCAGACCATGCACCACCAACTGGGCCAATCCAAGTGTAACCGGTGAAACCGTCAAATGCAGAACCTTCACGACCGAACAGGAAAGAACCGTAGTCCGCGCCAATCTGAACCCATGCATCGTTTACTTTAGTGGTACGGCTACCACCACCATCTTGATTCCACTCGTTCTCCAGCTCGGTATAGGTTTTGATAGTACCGAAATCAGTAGCAGTCATAGAAGTGAAATAGATGTAACCACGAACATAAGAGCTGTAGTCATTGTCTGTGTCTGTGGATGGGTCGCCGTCATTGAGGTAGTCAACGGAGTCACCAAGACCTTCACCAAGATCGTGGGAAACGTACTGCGCACGGATACGACCGCCGAGTTTGATGCAGGTGTCTTTGCCTGGCAGCTGGAAGTAACCAGCGCCGAATGCGTCACATGCTTTAACGTAGTTTACTGGCTCAGCAGCGAGTGGCAGATCTGCAGCCTGTACAGAAGTTGCAGCTGCAGCAGCTGCTGCAGCGAGTGCAAGAGTTTTAACGTTCATAATCCTGACCTTCCAATGTCTCTCAATAGAAAGAGGAAACTGGCGTGACCTGTTTGGAGCAGCTCACATTTCCTCTTTTCCCTGCAACACGAGAACCAGAGAGGCTCGCCATAATTTGGCAAACCATTCAATCGGCTCGACCGCGTCGATGGACATATTGATGCCCGACGAGATGGAAGATCGCAATATCAACCTAGTAGTTTGAAAGGGGAGAAACATCACCACGCTAAAGTAGTGTGTTTTTTTTGACACAACAGCTTTTATAGATGCCCGACGCACTCAACTCAGACACCACAGATCATAGTCGCTCTAATTTTCGCTAAACCATTGAATGGTATCGTATAAATAACATCACAACACATCTAGATCGGTACATTTAACTGCTAGACAAACGTAATTCCCCTGAACGCGCGCAAAAAATCACGCATTGGGGATTAAAATGCCGACTAAAATTTAATATGCAAATTGAAAATAGAAATAGGCAAGAGTACCCACATACACATAGCCTCAAACAGAGGAACCCGGTGGTTTTGGACACCACCGGGAATGAGAGTCATTGGAAAATCAGGATTATTGAAAGTCCAATGAAGGTCTAAGGCTTAAGTCAGCCTTAGAAAGAACGCTGTACGCGGAAGTTCAAGACACCAGCATCTTCTTTAGATGCACCATCGACATCATCCTGCTTCCAACCAGCGCCAGCAGAGAACAGCAGACCGGAAACTGGACGGTACTCAAGAGTACCAGCTACAACAACCTGATTGAAGTCAAAGTTGTCATCACCAGCGTCTACATCAATGTAGGAAGCTTCCACACCGGATGACAGTTCGCTCGTCCAGTTATGCATGTAACCACCAGCGACAGACCAAGCTTTGCTGGTTTCAATGTCATTATTCACGAGATATGCGTCTGGGGTATCACCTTCAGCTCCAACATAAGCCATAGCACCGTCTGCATAAGCAGCCTGGAAGTTGATGACGTCGCCTGGAGCAATCATGTCAAGATTGAAGCCAACAGCACCTGCAACAGCGTATCCAACTTCAGAGGAGTCACGATCGCCTTGAGCGTCAACTTTAGTTACGGCACCAGAAAGACCAGCATAGCCCCAACCCTGGTTCAGCAGAACTTTCGCGACGAAGGAAGGAAGGGTGTTACCTGCCGTATTCAGGTCGGCAGCAGGATCAACGAATACACCCTGTTCACGGTCAGAATTGTCTTCAATAGAAGCAGCAATCGTCAGGCCGTTACCCAATGCGTGGGTGTAGGATGCCTGCCATACGGTGTCATCAGCCAGGTGACGGTCAAACAGGTTGGAAGCCAGTTCGCCAGTCCAAAGATCGAATGCAGAAGTTGCAAGACCGAAAGTGAAGCCACCAATCTGAACATAACCCTTGTCCAGTTTAACACCTGCAGAATCACGTGAGTCGGAATTAGAAGTGTACTGGAAATCCATGTATGTACGGATTAGACCCAGCTCAGACTGTGTACGGGTATCAATACGCAGGTTCGCACGGGAACGGAAGTTGTGGTTGTTGTCTTCTCTGCTGTAATCTTCATCGTCCAGCAGGTCTGTAAAGCGTGCTTCAACACGAACACGGCCGCCGATTTTGATTGCAGTTTCAGTGCCTGGCAGTACGAAGAAACCTGCACCGTATGCATCGTTGATGCGAACGTAATCTACTGGTGCGATGTCAGCTGGAAGATCAGCAGCCTGAACGGAAGTTGCAGCGGCAGCAGCAGCTGCTGCGATTGCGATAGCCTTGAAATTCATAATTCTAACTTTCTTTACAACCAGAGCAGCTCGACCACATGTCGATCCCTGACCACTCTGGCTCCCCACTTGCGCATTCTGATCAAAGCAGTGTTTGAAACATCACTTTATTCAGCGGGCACCGGTAAGTGCGCCCCGCGCTGTTCACAACATCAATATTTGTGATCTTTAGTTTTTAATCAATAATTCAAATGAAGTTTGAAAGTCATCGAAATACGATGTGGCACAAATAACACAGGGAATTTAGGGGAGATAAGCCAAACCAAGAACGGCAACACGCACTAGAAACAAACCATTTCAAAGCAAAAGCGAAGATTAAACCCATAATTTATTGTTATGTTCCGAGTTACTGGAGAGGCGTTGAGACCGGGCCGGTATAACTTAAGAAAAACAAACATAAATCATCACTTATTCAGTCAAAAACCTACTATCTCAAAGCTTTTTCCTTCCAAGTCAGCTGCAACTGACTGCAAGAATACATCAACACAAACAACAAATAATAATACATCAATATTTTTGATGTTAAATACACCAATTCCACACAACCAAGAAAAATACATACAAATCAATAAGTTAACTAAATTCACATAGGATCACTGCGATTTATCAGCCTAAAACGCATTAACTTTTGCAGTCTACACGATGTGGACAAATCCACCTCAGCGAGCATTTTTCACGCAAAGGACAACTGACTACCTACCAAAAACAAAGAGGGCAGCCACTTGAGTGACCGCCCTCCTCCATAAAACTGTGTGTTTTGTCCTAGGCTTGGCCTTCAATGAGTTTGCGACGTAACCATCCTGAGAGTTGATCCATCATCATCACCACCACAATGATCAGAAAGATCAGGTAGAGAGTGTTCTCCCAATCCTGTCTGGTTCGCATGGTCTCTATAAGCTTTAGGCCTATTCCCCCTGCTCCCAATGCCCCAATCACAGTGGCACTGCGTGTATTGCTCTCCAGATAATAAAGCATCTGGGATATAAAGAGAGGTAGGATTTGCGGAAACAGCCCGAACCGGTATTTCTGAACCGGAGAAGCTCCCGTTGCTTGCACGCCTTCCGCCTGTTTCTTATCTGCATTCTCAATCGCCTCAGAGAACAGCTTGCCGAAAGTACCCGTATCGGTAAAGAAGATCGCAAAAATCCCGGAGAGCGGCCCAAGCCCGAACGCCCGTATAAAGATGAGCGACCAGATAAGCATATCGACCCCGCGTAGGAAATCGAAGAACCGGCGCACGCCTGTTCGCGCCAACCTCACCGGGTTAACATTCGCAGCAGCAGCAAACGCAAGCGGCAACGCTAAAATACCCGCAATCAAAGTGCCAACCACAGCCATGATGAGAGTTTGCAGCAATGCGAAATAAACCTCCCCATGCTGCCACTCACTGTTCATCCAAAACTCATTGAACATAAAGCGCAGGTTGGAAACATCAGGATCCAGTCTTTCCGAAGAAAACGCCAGAGACATCAGCTGACCAGCACTCAGCCCGTTCAGCTTGCTGTCAAAGTCAAACCAGAAGTTCTCCCACCCAACGAAATAGCGATGCACCTCAACTTTGCTCTTTGTCAGCCAGATACGTGTATATAAAGAGGGCCGCGCATTAACCTGGGTTTTCGAGACCTTGAGCCAGTCAGCCTCAGCTCCACCAATAAACTGCGGAACCCCATCTCCAACTTTGAATGTAAAAGGCTCATCAAACTCTGGATGAGTGTAAGTCACCACAACATCTGCAAAGTGAAGCACCCCATCTTTACCGAGCAGAATGGAGGATTGCCCACGTGATTGCTCAATCCAATCTGGCTGCTCTTTATATATAGCGCGCCTGTTGCCCTCCAGGCTAACAACGAACCCCTGATCAGCCTTCTTGAACTGGTACTTCGCATGCACCTTGTGGGCATAAGCATCCAGCGCAAACAGTTGAGCCATGTCCCCACGGGCCTTCTCCATCACGCCCGGAACATCAAATGCGAAAAAGCAAAGAGCCAAATAAACAACAACCAACAGCGACAGCACCGGACCAAGCAAGCGTTTTTTCAAATCCAGCCCGAGAACACCGGGATACTGCTCGTCCAACCGTTGTTCTTCATGATGCGACGTCCCACGCAAGGCACTAGTATCTGTCATAGAACGCTCCATCAAACTTGCCCCGTCTGGCCAATAAGTTTTTGTCGCATCCAGCCACTGAGGTAATCGATGGACGTGATTGAAAGAACCAGCATGAAAATGATGACAAGAATGTCAGCCCCATAGTTCCAGTCGACAACCATCTTCAACTCGGCACCAAGACCACCAGCTCCGACAAATCCAAGGATCGCAGAGGCCCGCACATTCACTTCCAGCCGAAGCAGCGTGTAAGACAAAAAGTTCGGAAGCACTTGAGGCAGAATGCCGAAGCGAATTTGCTCCAGCCAGTTGCCACCGACACTGCGAATGCCTTCAGCAGCCTTCAGGTCACAGTTCTCATTCACCTCAGAAAACTGTTTGGCGAGTGCACCAATTGTATGCGTTGTCACAGCAATCACAGCAGCAACCGGACTTGGCCCAAAAATCAGAACCAGCAACAGCGCAATCACAATCTCTGGAAATGCGCGAAAAATATCCATCACCCGGCGCATCGCAGCAACGGCAAGCCGATTGCTCACCAAGTTACGGCTTGCAACGAAACTCAGCGCCCCACCCAGAAAGAATGCCAGAAGAGTTGAGACCAAGGCGATGTTGACCGTCTCGATTAGGTACGGAAGATATTGAAGAACAAGTGCAAAGAGCCCAACCAGCCCTTCCTCATAAGCACCCATGAACAACTCAGCCGGATAATCAAAGAATTTGCCCAAGCCTGTCCAAAAGCCACCAGAATTTGCTTGGTCCGCAACAAACAAACCACCGAAAATGCTCAGGACACAAAGGCCGAGCAGAGAAAGAGTATATAGCGTTCGGCGCCGGGCAACACGCTCATAGGCCTGAGAAATCTCGGCCAAACGGGAAGCTTCGGCAAGCGCCAGATGAGCGGCCACTTCAACATCCTCCAAACAGGGAAATGATGAGAACCACCACGGCCCCCATAAAGAAAGGGCGCGGTCAGATCCGCGCCCCTTTATTACTCTGAGAATTAGTTAGCTTTTTTTGCTTCGATCTTACGGCGACGCGCTTCAACAATGGTCTTGTAGAAGTCGTGGTTCACCTCCACAAAGTCAGCGTACTCACCACCCTGTGCGGAATAGAAGCACTCGGTATTATCAGTCACCATGGACTTCAACGAGGCAACAACCTTCTGCTTTACGTCAGATGGAAGCGATTTACGTACAACAAGCGGACCATTAGGGATCAGCGGAGACTGCCAGACCTGAACCAGATCAGACATATCAACCATGCCTTTATCTACCATCTTACGCAGATTACCAGAGGTGTAGCCCTCTTCCCATTCGCCAACGCCAGATGCCCAGGTGACGCCACCGTCAACATCGCCATTCAAAACAGCAAGAACGTTCTGCTCGTGTCCACCAGAGAACTGCGTAGAGGCAAAGTACTCTTTCAGGTTCAGGCCCATATCGTCAAACGCAACAGAAGGAACCAGATAACCGGAGGTGGAGTTAGGGTCAGCAAAGCCCATGCGCTTGCCCTTCATGTCTTCCAGCGTTTCAATGCCAGAATCTGCACGGGCAACCAAAACAGAATAATAGCCTGTTGCGCCATCTGTCTGCTTGGTGGTCAGCACTGGCTCAACTGCATCAGGAGCTGACAGGTAAACAGCAGAGTAACCGGAAGCGCCAAGCTCGGCATAATCCAGGTTACCACCCTTCAGGCCTTCAATAGTGCCAGCATAATCAGCTGCCGGGAAAAGCTTGACAGGAACACCCAGCAGCTTTTCAAAACGGTCAACCAGACACTGGTTGGAACGAAGACGATCCGCCTCATTCTCACCACCAAGAATACCAATGCGGAATTCAGTGATTTTCTCTTCAGCCAGAGCCATAGGCGCAGCAAGAAGAGTTGTGCTAACAGCAAGAGCTGCAGCAACTTTACCGATGATTTTCATCAGAGCACTCCAATATCAGAATAAAAATCTAAACCCGCTGCTATTCAGCAGCAGAGACAACAGGCGAGGCATCGCCTTTCGCCAGTTCCAGGGCAGCGATTTTTGCACCTTCGCTACCCAGAGAAGTTGAGGTCATCCCCTCCTCAAAACTGTCATCAGCACCGTAGATCTCACGGGCCACTGCGGTAGAAAGCTCATCCGGTTTCCCATCAAAAACAATCTCACCATCACGCATGCCAATCACGCGGTCGCAGTAATTACGGGCAGTATCAAGAGTATGGAGATTACAAATAACAGTCAGGCCATCTTCCGTGTTGATCGCCTTAAGAGCGTCCATCACCACCTGCGCATTCATCGGATCCAGCGAAGCAATCGGCTCATCGGCCAAAAGCATTTTCGGTTCCTGCATAAGAGCACGAGCAATCGCAACACGCTGTTGCTGACCACCAGAAAGATTTTCGGCCCTTTTCAAAGCCGTTTCAGCAATACCAAGTCTTTCAAGTTTCAGCAGAGCCTGAACCCGCTCTTCACGAGTGAACAGCTTGAGCATGCTAGAAACTGTTCCGTGTGCATTCAGGCGACCCAACATAACGTTGGTTAAAACATCAAGGCGAGGAACCAGATTGAACTGCTGAAAGATCATCGCGCAATCACGCTGCCAGCGGCGCTTATACGCCCCCTGTAAAGCAAGCACATCAACACCATCAACAAGGACACGCCCATCGGTTGCCGGGGTAAGTCTGTTGATCATCCGCAGCAACGTGGATTTACCCGCACCAGAACGACCAATAATGCCGATCATCTGAGGCTTCTCAACAATGAAACTCGCCCCTTTGACAGCAACATGCGCGCCAAATTCTTTTCTAACGCTTTCAAACTGGATCAAGAGTTCAACCCCGGTACCTGTTAAAATTTAACGTACTAGGCACACGCGATTGTTACAGCGAAATGACGCTCACTCACAAAGCGAACCCGTCAAAAAACCGTCACACCCCACCTCCCCCACATAGCTGGCAAAACGAGCATTACATTACGTTTCTATGACAGAAGGAAAAGCCAACCGGCTTTCAAACCAAGGTGTCGAAACTCTGCTTTTCAGGGAATCAAAAACCGTCGATTGAACGCTAAGCACTCTAAATACTCAGTAGGGCTGAACACCAAACTTCTGAAAGCATCGGCATTAAAAAAGCAAATGGGCGGTACTGTTAGGTACCGCCCATTTGAATAGAGTTTAGTGCTGTTTGCCAGCTGCTAGGTCTAAGGCCGCTATCCTGCGATTAGACCCTAGAAGTGAACTGACTTCGCAGCAGCAGGCTTCTGGAGTGGTGGGGCGAACTTGGTGAGGTCGATGCCTTCCACTGCTGCCTTGTACTCATCCATGTTTGGAGTTCTGCCGAGGATTGCGGAAAGAACAACAACCGGAGTGGACGCCAGCAGGGATTCACCCTTTTTCTCAGAAGAATCTTCTACCACACGGCCCTGGAACAGGCGGGTAGAGGTTGCCAGAACGGTATCACCCTTAGCAGCCTTCTCCTGGTTACCCATGCAAAGGTTACAGCCAGGACGCTCCAGGTACATAATGTTTTCGTATTCGGTACGTGCTGTTGCTTTTGGCAGTGCATCATCGAATTCGAAACCGGAGTACTTCTGCAAAATTTCCCAGTCGCCTTCTGCCTTCAGCTCATCAATAATGTTGTAGGTTGGCGCTGCAACAACAAGCGGCGCATTGAACTCGACCTTACCGCCGTCTTTCTCAAGGTTCTTGAGCATCTGAGCAACAATCTTCATGTCGCCTTTGTGCACCATGCAGGAACCAACGAAGCCCAGATCAACCTTCTTGTCGCCACCATAGTAGGAAACAGGACGGATGGTGTCGTGGGTGTAACGCTTGGAAACGTCGTCGTTGTTCACGTCCGGATCAGCGATCATCGGCTCATCAATCTGGTCCAGATCAACAACAACCTCAGCAAAGTATTTCGCGTTGTCATCAGGTGTCAGCGCAGCTTTCTCGCCAGACTTGATTTCTGCAATGCGCTTGTCTGCCTTATCGATCAGGCCTTGAAGAACTTTGGCATCATTTTCCATGCCTTTGTCGATCATGATCTGAATGCGGCTCTTCGCAATCTCAAGTGATTCAACCAGAGTGTCATCCTGAGAAATACAGATGGAAGCTTTTGCCTTCATCTCAGCAGTCCAGTCAGTGAACGTGAACGCCTGGTCAGCAAGCAAGGTTCCGATGTGAACCTCAATAATGCGGCCTTGGAACACGTTATCGCCAAACTGCTTTAGCATCTGAGACTGTGTTGCATGCACCACATCGCGGAAATCCATGTGATTTTTCATGGTGCCTTTGAAAGTCACCTTCACAGATTCAGGGATCGGCATGGTGGCTTCACCAGTTGCCAGTGCCAGTGCCACGGTGCCGGAATCTGCACCAAACGCAACGCCTTTGGACATACGGGTGTGGCTGTCGCCACCGATAATGATTGCCCAGTCGTCAATGGTGATGTCGTTCAACACCTTATGGATCACGTCTGTCATGGCGTGGTAGACGCCTTTTGGATCGCGCGCGGTGATCAGGCCAAACTTGTTCATGAACTTCATGAGTTTTGGAATGTTAGCCTGTGCTTTCAAATCCCAAACAGAAGCAGTGTGACAACCAGACTGGTAAGCACCATCAACAGTTGGAGAAATGACGGTTGCCGCCATGGATTCCAGTTCCTGCGAAGTCATCAGACCAGTGGTGTCCTGAGAACCAACGATATTCACCTTCACACGAACGTCAGAACCAGCATGCAGAGTTGCACCCGGAGTGGCGCCAACAGCATTGCGGTTGAAGATCTTCTCAACAGCTGTCAGGCCCTGACCTTCATGAGAGATCTCTTTGGCCGGAGCAAAAGCGGACTTCAGCTCAATGCCAAGTGTTTCAGATGCAAAAGTCTGCAGCTTTTTACCAAACACAACAGCATAGGAGCCGCCAGCTTTCATAAACTCAACTTTTTGAGGTGTGAACGCGGAAGAAACATCAACCAGCTCTTTATCACCGTCATAAAGCTTCTTGGTTTTAGTGTTGATGGTGAGCACCTTACCAGTCTCAACTGAGTAGGTCTGCTCAAGAACAGGATCACCATTTCCATCCAGAACGGTGTTGCCATCAGCATCTTGTTTTTTGACCCAGTTTTTCAGGTCAAGCCCGATACCGCCGGTCACGCCAACAGTGGTCAGGAAGATTGGAGAGATGCCGTTGGTGCCAGCAACAATCGGCGCAATGTTCACGAAGGGAACATATGGACTTGCCTGTTTACCAGCCCACAGCGCAACGTTGTTTACGCCAGACATACGGGAGGAGCCAACGCCCATGGTGCCTTTTTCAGCAATCAGCATCACGCGCGCATTAGGATTTGCTTTCTGCAGTTCCTGAATTTCCGCCTGCGCTTCAGGTGAGATCATGCACTTGCCGTGTAGTTCACGGTCAGAACGGGAGTGTGCCTGATTGCCAGGAGAAAGAAGGTCGGTTGAGATATCGCCTTCACCTGCGATGAAGGTCACGACTTTGATTTCTTCGTCTACGTCAGGAAGCTTTGTGAAGAACTCAGCCTTTGCGTAGCTTTCCAGAATGTCTTTTGCAATCGCATTACCTGCTGCAAAAGCTGCCTTCAAACGCTCGGTGTCTACCTCATACAGGAACACCTGGGTTTTAAGGACATCGGCAGCCTGTTGCGCAACAGACGCATCATCGCTAAGCGCCAGGTCAAGAAGAACCTCAACAGAAGGGCCACCCTTCATGTGAGACAGCAGTTCAAAAGCAAAGGACTGAGAAATTTCCTCAACAACAGAGTCGCCAAGAATGATCTCTTTCAAAAACTTCGCCTTTTCGCCAGCTGCGCTGGTTGTGCCTGGCAAGGTGTTGTAGATAAAGAATTTAAGAGATCCGTCTCTGTGTTCGTTTCCGAGATCTTTAATCTGCGATATGATCTCATTCACAAGTGCGCCATCTTCAATCGGCTTGGGGTTCAAACCCTCGGCTTTTCGAGTGTCAATCTCATTCAAGTAGTCAGTGTACAAGCTCATGATTATTCCGACGCATTTGTGTTAGACGATTTATGTTTGGTGTATCTTGAACTCTATGTCAAAACCATCTCTGGCAAACCGGCTCAAGTTTGTTGTATGCGGTCGTATACCAAATGACATTGGCATGCAAGATGTTTCCAGCAGTTGCAGAACTCCAACCCCACCCGCATCACTAACAAGCTTATCTATCCACCAGCCCCAGAACAATAAATTCTGCGAGAGGCTCATTCTGGCAGGCTTTGCCACCACCCTACTCTGCCTAGCCCTTGACCTTGGCCAGACAGCGATTGAGGCAAAACACAGCATCCCTACGGACTTCATTACCGGACAATTTGCCGCGTTCAAAACCGGGTAAGGAGCCTACAATGGACCTCGCCCCACGCCGCAAAAAAGCACCACCCATTTTAAAAAAGCCCAGAGCCCATTTAAAGACCCTGAGCAGACTGAAATTCTTGATCTCGTATCGAATTCGACTACTTGGCAGCCTTGGAAGTCAGCTTCGCCAAAACACCGCGCATTTTTTCAATTACCGGTGATTTATCGACATTATCCAGATCCTTCATTGTTTCCTTCGGATCTTCGTAAGCCAACCAGACCTGACCCTCGGAATCCTCATAGACCTGAACTTTAAGTGGCAGGTACAGGCCTGCCCGCGGGTCGATCTCCATCGCAGGCGTACCAAGAACCGGATTACCGAAAATCAGCAACTGGTTCGCCGGGATGGACATACCAACCTTTTCAGCTCCCGCAGCATGGTCAACACGAGCAAATATTGTTGCCCCTGCCTTCCTTGCAGTAGCCTCCAGAGCATCCATAGTCTCCTGCACTGCTTTATTGGTATCGACCTTGATAATATCTTGAGCCATGACGGGATACAAACTCCCAAGTATTAGCGCTGAAGCCAGAAACAAACTACGCAAATCACTATCCTTCTTGTGAAATTAATCCGGCTTCGGGGAACATATAGCCAAATACGCCAGAAGCCCGACTTAGATTACCAAGCCCTTCCCCTACCGGAGTTTGATTATTTAACTATGGAAATATTCCAGCTACATATAAATTATTTTCACATGATCGTGTCTGATCGACTGGTGGCTGTGGATCCGAGCTATAGCAATCATTTGCCAATGCGTTACTTGATTAAAAGTGTGACGAGAGCTTGGAGTTTCTGCGCAAAGATCAGGCGATGCCTTCGATTTCTCAAAGGTCGCTTTAGGTGAAATTTGCCTTATTGAGTGGATCTTCGGGATTGGTCAAAGCGCTTTGCCAGAAGCCGTGACGACACTTGAAATTTATAGCGATTAAGCCCAAAACATAGTCTTAAAGCTCCACGAAATGCGCTCTAAGATATTGTCTGTTATCAAGGAGAGCTGGATGCGTGAACGCGGATCAACAGACGCATATCTCTTGGGAACACGCTTCACAAAATAGTACATTCCACGACTGATCGGATGAGCCATATTCTACCCATCCTACATGCAGTGTTATGTAGCTCAGTCCACCAGTGTCAAAACACTTTGCGCAATACGCTTTAACCTATTGATTAAGCGTATCTATTCGTATTTTCAAAAAAGGGAAGATGGCGGACACGGAGAGAGTCCGTTAAAAAATCGAGCTTTCAATCGAAATCATTTTTTCTCTTATATTTCAATACAGTAACTCGATTTATATCAAATTCACATTGCTCAAAATACGCAATTGTTATGTAATTTGTTATGTAGCTCACGACCCGATTATGCTGTGAAACCCGTATGGAAATGAGTGCTGTCTGGTTATAGCAAAAATTAGCGCCCGCAACTGATGATTGCGAGCGCCTTGGATTTCTCAGCATCGACTAGATGAACAGGAAATCATCCGGTTGAAGCTCAGCAGGTGTCACACCTTGCAAAGTGATCGAAGTGTCTGTGTCGATTGTGATCACTGTATTTGAACCACTCACTTCTGCAGCATCCATAATCGCTATGAAGTCCACAAATAATGCGGCTTCAACCTGAATGACATCTGTTGCATCGAAATCAGTAAGGACATCGTGGCCGGTATCGCCAGCAGCAAACACAAATATGTCACTGCCTTCACCGCCATTCAGCTGATCATCACCAGCACCACCTGTGATCAGATCATTACCTCCATTTCCGTTGATAATGTCTGCTCCATCACCGCCTACGAGAGTTTCAGCTGCATCATTACCAATAATTTCGAGAGATGCAGCCCCAAATGTCTCAATCACTGGCTCATCATTAGGGAAGAAGTACATTCCATCTTGCCCGACATAGAAGCCAGCAGGGTCTTGGGTAAAGACATAGACTGAACCGGAACCCTCACCGTTGTCATTGTCAGAATGCGATCCAACTGTGATAACACCGTCTTCATTGATTGAAACAGAGCTACCGAACAGACCATCACCTGATACGTCAGGGGCTGTCAGTTCAATCTCAGAGTAACCACCAGAACCATTCGGCACATAAACATAAGCAGCGCCGATGCCGGAAGTGGCACCGGTAACGATGACGCCAGCCTCATTCACAGCAAGTGCCGGGCCTGTACTACTATCTCCGGTAATCAGCTTGGAAACTGTATAGTTACCATTGCCATCCGGCTCATGGATGTACAAG
>NZ_FREX01000005.1 GCF_900143565.1 Pseudovibrio sp. Alg231-02
CATCTCATGGCGATAAATCTTTCCCCCATAGGGCTCATAGGGTATTAGCAGTCGTTTCCAACTGTTGTCCCCTACCACAAGGTAGCTTCCCACGCGTTACTCACCCGTCTGCCACTAATCCCGAAGGATCCGTTCGACTTGCATGTGTTAGGCCTGCCGCCAGCGTTCGTTCTGAGCCAGGATCAAACTCTCAGGTTCTACTGAATATTAATCCCAACTTAAATCACGTTTCTGTACTCAAATCTAACCGACCATAAATGGCCAATTAATAGACGAGGAACACGCAAATAATTAAGACCGAAGCCTCAATCTTTGGTGTTCTGAAAAACGTAAACTAAGTCAGCTATTCCGTAACAGTGGCTTGTTACCAAACCACTCGCGAATAACCGCCGTCCACGTTTCTCTTTCTTCTTCCGTATTCAATTGTCAATGAACGGAGACTTTCGCCTCAATATCCAGACTTACAAGACCTCTTAAAAACCCCGTAAATCCTTCTGTTTTTGTGCCTCCGAACCGGCGCCTCAGTGGCCCGCCCCGGTGGCGTGAAGCGGGTTATAGGGATACCAGACCGACCCGTCAACACGCAAACTCCAAAAAAACAAAACAATCGGGCAAAAACTAAAATTCAAACAATTCAATAACTTCATATATCAACACATACACCACCACCAGACACCCAAAAACCCCAGAAACAAGCCAATAACAACCAGCCAAAACACCAAAAATTAACAAAAACAAAATTTGCACAAACGGGGATATCCAACTTTTTCAAACGAAACCCACACCCCCAACACACCCAAACCACCGCAAACGTCCCTCTGATACTTCAGCGAGTCGCTCAACCGCTGCAAACCGCCCTTCACCGAGTTTGCGTTCTTATGCGTTAGTCTGCGTTATTTCGGTGTGAGACGCGCGATCTTGCGTTCCTATGTCCGCAAACACGGCAAAAGCCCGATCCAGCCGCCCGCGCCCACAGCTCCAACCGATCCCAACTTATGCCCCTCACCGTCAGGCCCGAGCCAGCCAGCCCAAACTCGACTTATGCCCGCCTCACCAAATCCTACCGCAAACCATGACAGCCTGTCCCAGCTAGACCAGCCTCACCGCCCCGGCAGGTCCACGGTTACCGTCTCACCGCCATATCCATGAAAACTGTCTCTTGCACGAACAACCACCCGCGACATCCCTTCTGGAATCTGCACACCGCTTAAAGACCGCGTGAACGGCTGCTCCTCCACATGCGGATGGGCCAGCACCCGCACGGCCAGCACCTTGCCGTCTTCAGAAAGCACCTCCCACGCATCTGCATAATGGTCCCACCCTTCATCGCTGTGGCGCACACTCACCTCAAACCGATAGGAGCCTTCCGCCTGCGGGGTCACATTCACGTTGACCACATCAGCCTCCCCCGCCAAAACCGGGGTCACCAACAAACTGAGGAATAGTCCAGAAACAAAAGCACGCATAAAAGCCTCCATAAGAGCGTGATCCGTTTGATCCTATGCAATCAAACCCAATAAAACCGCTCCACCAAATATGTGAGAGCACAATGCGTGACCGTAAAGAGACGCATCAAACTCCAGGTTAGCTGAAAGGCTAGCGCACCAACCCCGCCCCGCAACCCACAAAACATCAAAATGTCTTGAGCAAACCAGCCGCTCCACTCACTCATGCATATAGATGGAAGATTTCGGCATGGAGAGGAACACAACCAGATTGGCAAGCACACCAATCACCAGTCCGGGCAGATCAAAAGGCGAGTCGAGCCCGCTTTGCCACAACACCGTCGCAACAACACCCGTCACCGCCCCGGCCAAAAACGCAGGTGTTCCACGGCGAGCGCCATAGATCGCCGCAACCAGCGGCACCAGCACAATCGGCGCCCAATAATTGTAGGCGTAAATCAGAATATCCAGAATGCTCTCTATAGAGACGGCAAACACAATAGAAAGCAGCCCCACAACCAGCGTCACCAGCTTGGCGATGAACAGCAGGTCCTCTTCCCGCATCTCTTTGCGCCGCAAAGGCCGCAACACATCATTCACAAACGCAATACTGGCGGAATTGAGATAGGAATCTGCCGAGGACATCACAATCGCAATCACACCGGAAAACACCAGCCCCTTCAGCACAGGCGGCATAACGCTCACAATCACAAAGGCCATGGCATTATTAGGGTTCAGGTCCGGGTCCAGCGCAAAGGCCACCAAACCAATGGCTCCGGTGATTGCAAAGAAGAGAAAAGAGAACAGCCCGGAATAGAGTGTACCGCGCGCCGCAGCAGACGCGGTCTTCCCCGCCAGCAAGCGCTGCATATAAGGAGGCACCAAAGTCTCCCCAAACATAAAGACAAGAATAAGCCCGATCAGCCCCATCCAGCCAAAGTCCGGCCCGGGCAGGCTTAGATGATCTGGCGGCACCGCCGCAAACAGCGCATCAACACCGCCAATTTGATAAATGCCAAAGCCCAGCACCAGCGGCATGCCAATCGCAAGAATAACGAATTGCACCACATCGGTGTAAACCACAGCCCGCATACCGCCCAGCGTCGTATAAAGAATAACAATGCCGCAGCCGATCCCGATGCCCCAGAACCGGTCCAACCCAAAAAACACGTTGAAGATGACGCCAATCGCCCCAACCTGCGCGCCCACAATACCGCAGCACAACAATAAACCGCAGACACCCGTGGTCAGTCTGGCCAGCTTGCCATAGGCCTTGCCCATAACATCCCCAACAGACACCGCATCAGGAAACGCCTTCATCTTGGGTGCAATCAGCGTGGCAACCGCAATTTCCTTACAGCTGAAGCCCCACAGCGCCACAATGTTGGCAACGCCATATAAAAACACCTTCTCTGCATTGCCGGTAGAAAAGCCCCCGCCGATAAAAGAGGCGGACATGGTGGCGAAGATAACAAGAGCCCCAAACTCACGCCCCGCCGTCGCATAATCCTTCAGCCCCCGCTGAATCCGACCACCCCACAACCCCACCACAAGTATGCCAACCAAATAGCCAGCCACGATAATCATGTCGATCATCAGCAGGGGTTCCTTTTAGACAACAACAAACGCAAGCGCGCCGTACCTCTATCAGGAAGACATTACACGACAGTGAGACAGACCATTAAAAGGCGGGGCTTGGGAGATGGGGATAACGACGCATTACTCATTAAAAATGCAAGAGAAACCTAAGCTCTCGAACACAGCAGTAACGCATTACCAAGTTTACATCTCAAGCATTCACACAAACTCTGGGCACTTCCCAATAAAGTTATGTTTTAGCTCATAAAATACTATCTAACTTGCTACTTAGAGCAGAAATTACAAGGCACAGACATTCTTATGAATGTCTGTGCCAACCAAAATATTAAGTACACATATCCTTATTAGAGTTTCCAAAAGGAACAGTACTATAGAGATTACCTGAACAGGTGAAATCGTCTGATAGATGCCAGAAAATCTACGCATAACACGGCCTGTTATTCTGCTCACAATCTATCAGCTCAGCCCACAACCTCATCTTCTAGTCGTTTTTTCAAATCAAGTAATTTTCTATCATCTTGGAGCTGCCAATACCAAAAAGCAGAGTATTCATAATTTGGATCTGCCATTTCAAGAATTGCCGCTAAAGCATCCTTTCGCTCATTAGGAGTGCTGCGTTGGCTAACCGCTTTATTTCGATGCTCCATGTAAATTGCGAACTTATCCCAAATATCATCAAGCATATTTTCATTATGTATTTGACGAACCCCAGTATCTTTTAAATTATAACAATCCTCCAATAATTTTGCTGTATTATTAGATTTATCGCAATTAAGCATATCAACAACTTTAACTTTACCTTTTAAAGTATTAGGCGGCTCTAATCTGATTGCTTGCTGAACATCCGTATTAGTATCACTACAATCAAGTAGATTTGTGTGTTTAGTGGACTTTATTTTATTGCAATGAGAACAACCCAAAAAAAGATTAGTCCAGGTATGTATGAGATTTTTGTTTTTGGCTTGCGGTTCAAAATGCTCAACCTCAGGACTGGCAATCAGCTGCTCACATAAATAGCATTTTCTATAAAAAATCTTATTTATCTCATTAACCACTTCAGGGTGACCATATTTTTTCCCTTTTAATTGCTCAGGAAGCTCTTGAGGTCGTTTAACATTAAACATTCAGCCCTCCGAATCCAGAAGGGCATTCTCACCTTTTAGAAGGAAAGCTCTTGATCTCTTATCAAGATTGCTCTCAGCACTTTTCAAAATGCTAGTAACTTCCTTAAGGCGCTCAAAATCAATCGACTCCGAGTTTAAGATCGAGGTTAGTTCTTCAACTAAATCGACCAAACGGTTAGATATCGATGGAACTTGGAGCAACCCCTGTAGAATAGCAGAGTACGAGTACAATGATAAATCTTCAGAAATCAGCTCCTTACTACTAAGATCATATATTACAGCATTTTGCATAGACATAATCACGAATGGAGAGTGTGTCGTGACTATGAATTGTACATTGGGGAATGACGTAGTCAGAAAAGGAAGGATAAGCCGTTGTAATGAAACGTGCAAATGAACATCAATTTCATCGATGAACACTACTCCACTTAGTTCACCTGGAGCAATCTCAAAATATTCTGAGTGTAGTAGCAACTCTAGATAAATCTTGAAGATGCTTTGGTATCCAGAAGACAAATTCTGAAATGTGAAATCAGGTTTCCCATTTTGCGAAATTGAAAAACTCAGATGGTTTTTGTCAAATGTAAGATCGGTGGTTTCATCTTCAAACAAAATCCGAAGTTTCTCTATGAAATCTTCAAACCACAGTTCGAGCTTCTCAGCTACTATATCTTTATCTCCATTTTCTTTGCCAAGAGCTATTCGAGTCCTCATGTTAACAAGGTGCTGTTCGAGAGTGGCGCTATGTTGCGCGTGTCGAGCTAGACTTCTTGCATTCTCCTTTTGCGTATCCACTCCGGTTGCACTTGAGGTTTGCGCAATCTCAGCCTTCCGATCTGCAGTCAAATAGAGTAAAATCGCTGTCCTTTCATCCAGCCTATCAGCAAAATCCAGTGGATCAGCGATCTCTATAAGAACAGCACTCTCAAGATCGGCCAATTCTCTATGAAAGCTTTTGATTGATGCTAAGACACGATTGTACTGCTGTGTCCCTTTTTTTAAACTTGGCAACGCCTTTTCCAGGCGCATCAGCTCGTTGTAAACTTCTTCCTCGCGATTGTGTTGCTTCTGACGAATGCGTTTATCAAGTCTCTGGTAGAGCTCTGTTAGCAGGCATGTCTTTCCAGTCCCATTACTCCCTGTAATCAGAAGATTTTTGCCATACAGTTTTATCTCTATGTCAGTATGTGTGTTCGGTATCGTTCCACTTATGCGATCGATATAACTAGTCACGAAAATTCCAATCAGTTTTGCTCTGTTTCAAAAATGAACCTTTGAACATAGCTTTCATAACGTACCACTCAAAATCAACAACTACTGATTGAAGTTCAACTTTAAAGTAATTTACAGAGGAATATTCGACCATTTTAACCAGGTGCCGAGATTGCTTAGCCCTAAGCAGGTTTAATACAACAAACAAACTTGTTCTCCGAACAAAACCGTTTGTAAGTGGTAATAAACTACCACAAGAAACTGCTATGATGGCCACGAAGTAAGGCGCTTTCCAATCTGTTGGAATGTACAAATGACGGCGCGCTTATCAGGCAAGCATGCCGTCTGGTGAGTGACCGCATTTTGTGGGTACGATCAACACCTGATCCCGAATGGCTGGCTCGAGTTCATCAAACCAGCCGAACAGGGAACCAGATTAAGTCATCCGGGCATCAAACCAGTCCAGCAACAATTCCGGGTTTTCAGAAAAGTATTTGCAGGTAGCTAAGCCACAACACCGCCATCTCACACAGCTACCGGGACCGCCTCAACATCATACTTGTTCGGTCCCTTAGTCCCCGCTGCAAAACCAACATTCGCCAGTCCGCCCATTGCCACGAATGCAAACACAAGACTGACAACAAGTGAGGCACCATATTCCGGGAGTGTTGGGAGGACGGCGAAGTAGATGGACGGAACAAGGAAATAGAGAACAAACCACCAGCCGGATTTTCCCATGTCGTGCAAACGCCTGATCATCAGTGAAAACTGGATATAGTAAAGGGCAATGGACATGAGAATTGCCATGGTCCTTGGGACGGGGTGAGAAGCGATCGGGAACACTTCAATCATGAACACCAGACCACACATAAACAGGCCAATCCAGAACAGGTTAAACAACCAAAACTTCGCTCTGCCCAACCTGCCTTTAATCCCAAGATAGAACATCCCACCACCATATTGCTCATGTGCGCTGAAGTCGGTCTGGCAACTCTAAAGCGCCCCAACTCATCGCAATATTCCCAAAATATTGAGGGTCCAGATAACAAACCTGTTTCTGATGCAAAACCGATTGCAGGTGGTAAGAAGCAAACCGTCGCAACTATCATGAGGGTGCGGGCTGCGAAACGCATTTTTGCTCGTGATAACTGAGACTTCAAAAACCTCCTGAACGCCATAGGCATCTACTAAATTATATAGGTGCCTGCAGTTGTATACTTGTCAAATACATCACATAGTATGCATGTCTAAAGCATTCATGCAGCAGGAGGCGAGCCGTTGAGTGAGGCAATTCAAACGGAACCGATCGTCGGCCTACCAAGAAACTCATTCTCACTAAATTCCATCCGGCGAAAAGACAGATTTGCGTTCTGGCGAGAGAGCTTAGCCTGTCTTTGCGAGGCAGAAATTCACCGCGGCGAGGATCAGCTCGATTTCTTTGGTGAGATCCAGTCAGTGCTGTTCGATTCCCTCATGCTCTCTCAGGTGACAGCACAGGCCCACATCGCCAACCGCACCAATGCGGCCATGGCGCGAGATGGCGTAGATCATTATTTGCTGATGGTTCATGATGAGGGCGACGCCGAATTCTATACCGGGCAAAAGAGCGTCAACCTCAACAAGGGTGACTGCATTTTTCTGGATTTCTCACAGGAAGGTGGCTCAATCTCGGGCAGTTACAGCAATCGCTCCATTCTGATTGCACGCGAGCAGCTTGCGCCCCTGCTGCACAGCCCCGATGACAGCAACTTAAAAACACTCCCGGCGGCCCATCCATTAAACGTGATTTTGCGCGAACACCTCTCGTCAGTCAGCGCCCAGACCAACAAGCTGAACATGCAGCAAGCCCAGCAACTCGTGCCCGCAACCATGGGGTTGATTGCAGCGTGCCTGAATGGAATGCCTCATGAAAGCGAGGCAGGGCAGGAAGGTGTCAATCTGGCCTTGATGACCCGCGCCCGCCGCATTATCGAGGCAAACCTGACCAACCCCAACCTGTCTCCGGACTATCTCGGCGGCGCTATAAACGTATCGCGCAGCAAACTCTACGAGTTGTTTCTGTCTTTCGGCGGCGTCAGCAAATACATCCGCGACAGGCGCATGAAGGCCGTCTTGCGCGCACTGCTAGACCCGCGCAACGCCTACAGAGCAACCTATCAGGTGGCCTTGGACTTTGGCTTCATGAATGAAAGCAGCTTCAGCCGCATGTTCAAGCAATACTTCGGCTTCTCCCCTCGCCAGGTGCGCTCAAAATCCTTTGAGATCACCGCAGCCGCTCAGGGAGAAATCAAGCAAGGCCGACAATACGAAGACTGGATCCTGAACCTCAGCTAGAACGGCAAAAACACCGGAATGAGCAAGGTGGCAATTGCCAGCGCCATGATCTGCAGTGGCACGCCAATCACCACGTAATCCTTGAACCGGTAGTTCCCCGGCCCCATCACCAGCGTATTGATGGGCGAGGCCACAGGCGTACAAAACGCCGTCGAAGCCGCAATCGCAACGCTCATCAAAAACGGCTCAGGCCGCACACCCATAATCGCAGCCACCTCAAACGCAACAGGCGCAATAAGCACCGCCGTCGCCGTGTTCGACGTAAACTGGCTGAAAACAGAGGTGAGCAAAAACAACGACATCAGCATCACATAAGGCGGACTATCGCCATAAAGCCCAACGATCTGATCCACGATCAACAGCAGCCCACCCGTCTTTTCCAGAGCGGTGGCCATGGGCATCATCCCCGCAATCAAAATCAGACTGGGCCAGTTGATGGAGGTGTAAGCCCGATTGACCGAAACACACCCCGCACACACCATAGCCGTCGCCGCCAGCACAACCGCCGTCACACTGGGCACCACGCGGAAAATGATGAGCGCCAGCATGACCGCCAGAATACCAAGCGCGACAGGCGCCAGCTTGCGCCGCGGCAGATAGTTCTTAATCTCCTCCGGAAACGCCAACAGAAGAAAACTCTCCCGCGCCGCCTGCAGTTTGCTGATGTTCTCCCAGTCCCCAACCACAAGCAACTGGTCCCCAAACTTCAGCTCGATGTTCCCAAAGTTCCCGTGCAGAGTTTCCCCCTTACGGATAAGCCCAACAACGCTCAGGTTGTGGTTGGTCCGAAACCCGGCACCACTGATCTTTCTGCCGATCAGCTTGGAATCCGGCGCCACAATCAAATCCGCCATGCCAAGCTCACGAGCAGAAAGGTGATGCCCCTCCTCGCCCATCGGCAACAGCTCCAGCCCGATGCAGGCAAACACATCCCCGCTGATAGGCTCCTGCATCACCCCAAACACAATATCACCAGCCTTGAAGGCACGGTTTGTCTGGGTCGATGTCACCTTCAGCCGCTTGGTCGTGGTGGAGGTATACTCCAACCCAAACAGTGTAAGCCCAATCCGCCGCCGCAGCTTCGCACTCACAACAGTCTGCCCAACCAGCTCCGAATCCTCACGGACCCGCAGACGGACAATCTTGTCTTCAATATCGTAGGCTTCCAAAAACCCCTGCAGCGTCCGACGCCCCTGCTCCGTCGCTCCTTGAGGCCGCTGCTGACCACGCAAAAACAGGCGGCCATACACCAGCATGTAAATCACGGCCACAATGAGAATAACGAGCCCGATCGGCGTGAAGATGAAGAAATTGAATGGCTCCATGCCAGCATTTTGCAACTGAGCATTGGCAATCAGGTTGGGTGGTGTCCCGATCAGCGTCAGCATCCCCCCAATCAGCGCCCCATAAGCAAGTGGCATAAGCAGCCGCGAAGGAGAAAGGTTGGAGCGGCTCGCAAGGCGGATAGCAACCGGAATAAAGATCGCCCCTGCCCCGGTCACACTCATAACAGACGCCAGCGCCGCAACTGTCAGCATCAGCAGAACGATCAGTTTCCACTCCTGATCCCCCGCAATCTGAACGATCTTGTCTCCAACCGCATAAGAAATCCCGGTTTGAGCCAGCGCTTCACCGACAATGAACAGTCCGGCAATCAGAATAACAACGGTGGATCCGAAACCCGAAAGCATTTCAGCAGGCGTCAAAATACCAGACAGCCCAAGCGCCAACATCACCATGATCGCAACAAGGTCCAGCCTCAGCTTGTCAGAGACAAACAGGATGACAGCTGCAAACAATACGAAGAAGGTGAAAAGCATTTCCCAAGACATCGTCTTAGAGTCCTTCGAGAAGTAAATCAGAGAGTTCTGGTCGCAAAATCTGTGCGATGTATACGAGGCATACTCGGCAGATCTTAATAAGACAGGAAGTCTTATAGGCCACCGCTTAGTTTATCACGAGATATATGTAAACGTTTTGCTATCAAACCGCGTATTTGTGACTGTGGATATATTATAGGTTATTACCCCTATACTTTATTCAATTTCGCAAAAGAGCATGAATTCCCTTCATCAAGCTGGCATTCATCCCACTTTTGTCCTCCACTCTTGGCAAAACAGATGGTTTCGTCACATCCCGGGATATTCTAGAATTATGACCATAGGGCACAGAATACCACGCGCCTGACTTCCACAATGAGGAACGTCATGTCAACGCTTTACTCATTCGCTCCGGAAATATGGTTGGCAAGTGGACCAGTCATCACAGCCGCACTTGGCTTTCGTTACTCAACCCGCATGGCGGTCATCCGCCTGCAAAATGGCGAGCTCTTCATCTGGTCTCCCATAGCTTTGTCAGACAAGTTGAAAGACCAAATAGATGCGCTCGGCCCCGTTCGCCACATCATCGCACCAAACCATCTGCACGACAGCTTCCTTGCGGAATGGGCCACGGCTTATCCTCAGGCCCAACTCCATGCCGCCCCTGGTCTGGCTGAAAAGAGACCAGATCTGTCCTTCAGCTCTACCCTGAGCAACACGCCTCAGGCAGATTGGCAAACAGAGATTACCCAGTCTGTCGTGGGTGGCAACTCCATTACAACAGAGGTGGTGTTCTTTCACAAAGCCAGTAGAACCACGCTGTTCACAGACCTGTTGCAGCAGTTTCCTAAAGGATGGTTCAGAGGATGGCGGGCCCTCGTTGCACGGCTCGATTTGATGACAGAACCAACACCAAGTGTGCCACGCAAGTTCCGCCTCGCCTTCCGCGATAAGACAACAGCCCGAAAAGCACTCAAAAAAATTCTCGGCTGGCCGACAAAAGCGGTCGTAGTCGCACACGGTGATCCTGTAACCACTGACGGTGCTGCTTACCTTGACCAAGCCTTCCGCTGGTTGAAGATCAGGTCACGCTAGCTTATCGACGCATTAGAAAAAACAAAACGGCGGAGAACTCTGGTTCCCCACCGCCTAAAACTCCCAGCCCTTAAAGGAGCATTGATCCTCTTAGAAGGGCCGTAAGAAAGCACCAAGCAAAGCTGCGATAAGAACGAGCTCAACAATAAGCGGCGGAACAACTTCTTTTACAAATCCATCTGCCAGCAAGCCGACAACACGGCCCAGCGCAACAACACCCAGCAAAATGGCAACAACGACATAGGCTTGCGGCTGCGCCGTCACAAACCCAATAATCAAAAGCGCAACACTTGATAAGAACAGCCCACCAATCACAGATCGGATCGTGCTCAGACCGGCAACACCAACGGGCTCAAGCGCAAAGTTCTTCGTCATGCGCGACGGAGCAAACATTGAGACGGTCCCCAGACCGAGAAGCATAAGTGTCGGGGCGCCAACCATAATGAGATAGATAAGATCCATAGGTTCTCTCCAGATTAAATAACTACAGCGTATCTCCGAAAAGTGGAAACCGGTTTTCGGATAAAGAAACGCAAAAACAAAGACGAAAGCAGTTCAGGTGTTTCAGCTTAAATGCGGACTGCTTTAGGGAATTAGATGAGTTGATGGACAGCCTGATTGGCGTTGTCCTGAAAACTGTGATTGTTGAGAGCAGAAAAGAGAGAGGCCTGATCAGTCAGCTTGCCGATAGCACCTTCACCAGCACTGGCGTAGAAAACACCGCTCTTGAACTTCGGGTCCAGAATACCATCCACATAGCGCTTCGCACCATCTTCAACGCCATGCATCATGCCCAGCAAAGGCATCAGAACGCCGCCCACATGCTTGAACAAAAGCCTCTTAACGAAGGGCATATCATCAAACCCGTTGGTGCCAGTGGTACCGCCCGGGCTCATGGTCACAAAGCGAATATGCGGGTGCTGACGAGCCATGGAAGACATCCATAGAGCGCCAATAAGCTTCACGCTCGCATAGGCATCCATTGGATCACTCTTTTTAGTAAACGTGCGCCCATCCACCATAGCGCGGAACTCATCCACAGACGCTTCTTTCAGCACGGGGCGGGCAACACCCATCTTAGGAATGCCACGCGCTGCTTCAGAACCTGCATAAAGCACGGTAGAGGTGATCAGTTGACGTTCAAGCATCTCGTCCACCAACACCACATGACCCAGCAGGTTCACGGCATAAATGTTGGTTACACCATGTGCAGTCATGCCATTGGGCGACCGGCCACCCACCCCGCCTGCATTAAGAATGAGAGCGTCCACCGGTGCCGCCATCTGCCTAATGGCCTGACGCACAGACTCCGGATCCATCACGTCCATCAGGATAATTTCAAAAATTGCGCGTTTGGCCTCAGCTTCAAGCGCAGCTTTTGCTGCCAAAGCTTTGGCTTCATTGCGACAGGCGAGGTAAATCCTCTCAATACTGCTGGTCTTTGCAAGTTGTCGTGCCGCCTCACGGCCTAACCCTGCATTCGCACCGGTAATCAAAACAGATCTGATCGGAGACATTGCTGCGTTTCCTGTTGAAGTATGTTCGATGAAGGAAACGTACGCTGGTTGAAATTTGAAGTGTAGATAGGTAAAAATGGACGTTGTGTTCCAAATTTGAACCACTGGATATAGGCCTGATCATGCAAGAAAACTACGCTCTGAACTGGGATGATCTAAAGTACTTTCTGGCCGTGGCCCGCAGCGGAACACTGAGAGGCGGCGCAAACCTGATCCGCGTCAACCACACAACTCTTGCCCGACGACTGGAAGTTTTGGAAGAACGTGTTGGCAGCCGCTTGTTTGACCGCTCCAAGACAGGACTTGTTTTAACAGAACTGGGCGAAGCGCTTTTTCCCTACGCAGAGCGGGTTGAAGACGAGATGACGGCAGCCTCACGCATCATCGTCGGGCGAGATGCAGAGCCGCACGGCACCATCTACGTCACCATGCCCCATGGTCTGGCCATGACGTCCATCATGGATGATCTGGTCTTGTTCGCTGAAAAGTATCCGGAAATCGAGTTAAACCTGAACTTCACAAACAATGTCGCTGACCTGACCAGACGAGAAGCAGACGTTGGCTTTCGCATCGCTGACGAGGTGACACAAGACGTTGTAGGCCGGAAGCTCGTGCAGATGTCACAAGCAGCATATTGCACACGGGAATACGCTGAAAAGATCAAAGACAACAACGGCGAAGGCCTGAGTTTCATCGGCTGGCATGAAGCGGAAGGCGAGACAACGGCTCCATGGATCAAAAGTGGCTGCTACCCAAAAGCGCTCCTGAAGCACAGGGTCTCAGAACTGGTGCCGCTCATTTCTCTGGCCGCCGCAGGTTTAGGCATGGCTTACCTTGCCTGCAATTTGGGCGACAGGCATCCCTTGCTTATCCGCGCACCCTTCCAAAAGCCAATGCCCTACCGCAGCCTCTGGCTCCTCCTCCACCGAGACCTCCGCAACACCGCCCGCGTCCGCCTCTTCGTCGACTTCATAGCGCAACGCATCACCACCCGCCGCAACGAATTCTGGGTCGCTGGAACGACATCTGACAGCTAGAGCGCGTTCCGTTTGATTGGATTCAATCAAACGAGAAGAATTCGCTCCACCAAAGATGTCAGAGCACGATGCGTGAATGCTAATGAACGCGACGTGCTCTAATGCTTGGAAAGGTAAGAGTGGCTTGCCAAAGCAAGAAACTCACTCTTGCCTACCATTCACAATCACTTTCCGTATGTCCCCTTCTCCGGAAAGTGCTTCACACCATCGGCAGCCAGTTGGAAGCCAGTCATGTAGGGGTCACGATCGTCAAGGAAGAGGGTATTGTAGCCTGTTTTGCGAGCCCAGCCTTCGATGGTTGGGATGATGCCGTCATGCCCGCCCACTTTGGTTGTTTCCTTCACACCACCCACAAACACAGACCCGATGATGGATTCATGGCGCATGGTGTCGCCAACCTTCAGCTCGCCCTTGGCATAAAGGTGCGCAAGGCGGGCAGAAGTGCCGGTGCCACATGGGCTGCGGTCCAGTGCCTTATCGCCATAAAACACCGCATTGCGCCGATCAGCAGCATCCGAGGTCGGCTTGCCAGTCCATTGAATGTGGCTGATACCGTGGATGCGTTCATCTTCGGCATGGGTCACGGAGTACTTCTCATTCAATGCAGCCCGCAATCGTGGGCTCCAGTCGAGCAGCTGTGAGACACCTACCTTTTCAAGGCCCGGAAAGTTCTCCTGCTCTTCAACAATGGCGTAGAAGTTGCCGCCATACGCCACATCAACGCTGATCTCACCCACACCCGGCAGGTCAACGCTCAAACCAGTCTCTGCCAGATAGCTTGGCACGTTGGTCAGACGAACACTCTCAACATATCCGTCTTTTTCAAAATACTCAGCAACCACAAGACCAGCAGGCGTATCCAAATACACCTTGCCCGGCTCTCGAGGCTCAATAAGCCCCTCTTCCAGCGCCATAGTAATCGTACCGATGGTGCCATGCCCACACATGGGCAAACAGCCGGATGTCTCAATAAACAGCACTGCCACATCACAGTCAGGCCGTGTTGGAGGAAACAGCATGGAGCCGGACATCATGTCATGCCCACGCGGCTCAAACATCAATCCGGTTCTGATCCAGTCATAGCGCTTGAGAAAATCCGCCCTCCGCTCCAGCATATCATTGCCGCGCAAGGCTGGCGTGCCGCCCGCAACCAGTCGCACGGGGTTACCGCAGGTATGCCCATCAACACAGAAAAAACTCTTGGAGACCAAGCTCCCCTCCCCTTATTCCATGGCATCAATACAGGATGCCGGCAGTCAACCGATGGAGCCCTCACTCTCCCCCGGCAGAACCGCGCTTAAAATCGTTGAGCACTGTAAAGTGTGCAATCTATTTTTGATGTTTCACCGCAAATCAGGTCACTGACCAACTCAGCCGTAATAGCTGCCTGTGTGAGCCCATGATGACCATGCCCAAACGCATAAGTCACGCGGTCGCTTTGTTTAGAATGTCCGATCACCGGCAAAGTATCCGGCATAGAAGGCCGATGCCCCATCCAGCGAATGCCGTTTTCACGGTTCAGGCCGGGTAACAAACGAGATGCCTTCTCGGCCATCGCGTCAGCCCGCTTCCAGTTGGCTTCCATCTCCAGTCCGCCAAACTCAACAGCACCGCCAACCCGCAATCCGTGAGAAAGCTGCGTCACTGCAAAGCCAAGTCCTGGCACCATAACAGCATGCTTCAAAGCAACATTCGGCTCGGAAAATGTGGTGTTGTATCCGCGCTCCGTTTCCAGCGGCACCTTGTCTCCCAACTGAGCCGCCAGTGTTTTGGACCAGGCCCCACAGGCAATCACCGCATGATCGCTGAGGATTTGCTCTTCACCTTCCAGATGCAGAACAATGTGATCACCCTGCGGCTGAACATGGGAAACCGAGGACTTGAGGATCTTACCGCCGTTGCGCTCAAAAGCCTCTGCAAGGCTCAGGCACAGGGCATGCGGATCATCAACACTCATCCATCCCGGCACCAGTGCTCCACCAACAACATTTTCAGAAAAATCAGGTTCTAACTCACGGATCTGGTTGCCATTGAGCTCTTCAACCTCAATGCCATGCTCACGTTGCTCCTGCCAGCCCTTACGAACACCCTCAATCTGACTGTGCTCGGTATAAACCTCAAGACAGCCCTTCATAAACACATGATGTCGCGTGCCTGAGGATTGCCACAGCCGTTCCCATGCAGGCAACGAAGCCTTGTTGATCGCAGCTTTGCCAAGAACGCTGTGTTTCAGTTTGTCAGGAAGCGATGCCCGCGAGAACCTCAGCATCCATGGTAGGATCTTGAGTGCATAAGCAGGGCGCACAGAAAGTGGCCCCAGCGGGTCTAACAGCCAGCCGGGTATTTTCCGCCAAATGCCCTTGGATGCCAAAGGCGCAACGTCGGTCCATGCAATGCCAGCCGCGTTGCCACGGCTAGCCATTTCACCCGGACCATTGCGGTCAATCAGAGCAACCTTATGGCCTTCTTGCTGAAGGCGCAGGGCTGTTGCCAATCCAACAACCCCGGCTCCGATTACATGGATGTGTCGCATAGCTCTTTAAGCTCCGGCAGTTCCGGGCGGCATGCAACAGCATCTTCCACCACCTTGATGACACGCGCACGCTCCGCACCGGACAAAGCCAGACGTGGCGCACGAACACGGTCATTAGAGCCGATAGCGACCATCTCTGCCAACTTGATATTTTGGACTAGATTGGTGGAGACATCCAGATCGAGAAGCGGGCGGAACCAACGGTAGATCTCAAGCGCTTCCTGATAACGCCCAGCTTTTGCCAGCTTGTAGATAGCAACAGTTTCGCGTGGGAAAGCCACAACAAGGCCAGCAACCCAGCCATCAACGCCCATCATCAGGCTTTCAAGCGCAAGGTTATCAACGCCGGTCAGCACCTTGAAACGATCGCCAAAGCGGTTGATCACTTCTGTTGCGCGGCGAATGTCATCGGTGGACTCTTTCATCGCCACGATAAGCGGCTCGTCTGCCAGCTCAGCGAACATATCCAATGTCACATCAACACCGTAAGCAACCGGGTTGTTGTAAACCATCACCGGAACACCGCCAGCTTTGGCAACTGCCTTGATATGCACCACAGTCTCATGCGGTGCAGAGCGGTAGGGAACGCCCGGCAGAACCATCAGACCATTTGCACCAGCTGCCGCTGCATCCGCCGCTGCTTTCATCGCGCGGCGTGTGGAGCTTTCGCACACAGTCATGATAACGTGTTTGGACCCACAAACCTTTTTGGCGAGCTTGAGAATTTCGATTTTCTCTTCTGGCTCCAGCGCCATCGCTTCACCAAGAGAACCACAAACAATGATGCCATCGCAGCCAGCGTCCATCTGCAGTTGGAAGCAACGCTCCATCTCTGCAAAATCAAGCTCATCGTTCTCTGTAAACTTTGTTGTGACAGCCGGGTAAACACCAGTCCACATTTTGATTATCCTCACCTGTGATATATTACAGGCAATATGACCTTCAATCCTTCAAAGGTCAATACTGTGATATATCTGAAAACAAATAAATCCAGCACCACAGTGGAAAAGCAATAAATTCAGCAAGTTAATAACGCTGCGGAAAGTGTGTAACCGGCAATCCGACACCTCCCGCAGCTTAATATCACCCAGTTCAGGAGGCCTGAGAACGGGTCCGGGAAACAGCATCATGCCAACCGGAGAGTCGCTTCTCACGCTCGGTCGTGTCCATGTTCGGCTCAAAACGACGGTCCAGATGCCAGCGCTTAGAGAATTCTTCCATGCTCGGCCACACACCCGCTTTCATACCAGCAAGCCACGCAACGCCAAGCGCCGTGGTTTCCTGCACAACAGGGCGATCCACCGGACGGCCAAGAATGTCCGCAAGGAACTGCATGGTCCAGTCAGAAGCAACCATACCGCCATCAACGCGCAGCACGGTATCGCCGTTGAGTGGAGAGCCCATATCGGATGATTTAGAGTTGATCAGATCAACAGTCTGGTAGCCAACACTTTCCAGTGCTGCCCGTGCAATCTCGTCCTGCCCAGTGGAACGGGTCATACCAAAAATAGCCGCGCGTGCTTCTGGGTCCCAGTAAGGAGCACCCAAACCAACAAACGCCGGAACCAGATAAACATGGCTTTCCGGATCTGCATTTTCCGCCATCAACTGCGTCTGCGCAGCAGTCTCGATAATCTTCAGCCCATCACGCAGCCACTGCACAGCAGCACCGGCAATAAAAATGGAGCCTTCAAGCGCATAGGTCGTTTTGCCGTTAAGGCGATACGCGATCGTGGAGAGCAACCGGTTCTTGGAATAAACCAGCTCTTCACCAGTGTTCAGCAATGCAAAGCAACCAGTGCCATAGGTGGACTTCACCATGCCCTGCTTAAAGCATGCCTGCCCAACCGTTGCCGCTTGCTGGTCGCCAGCCACGCCATAAATCGGCAGCTCGGCACCAAACAAATCAGCTGTGATTGTGCCGAAGTCATCCGCACAGTCTTTCACGTCCGGCAGCAGGCTCTTCGGGATGTTCAGCAGAGCCAGCAGCTCGTCATCCCAACGGTTTTCGCCGATGTTATAGAGAAGAGTACGTGAAGCGTTGGTCGCATCAGTCACATGGGACTTGCCGCCTGTCAAACGCCAGATCAGCCAGGTATCAACGGTACCAAACGCCAGTTCACCAGCTTCTGCCCGCGCACGCACGCCCTCGACATTGTCTAAAATCCAGGCAACCTTGGTGCCGGAGAAATAAGGATCAAGCAGCAAACCAGTCTTGCTGGTGAACAGCTCCTCATGACCCGCCGCTTTCAATGTGCTGCAGAAGGCAGAGGTTCGGCGGTCCTGCCAGACAATCGCGTTATAAACCGGCTCACCGGTCTTGCGGTCCCAGATCAGCGTTGTCTCACGCTGGTTGGTAATGCCTACCCCGATAATCTGCCCTGCAGCAAGGTCAGCGCCAGACAAAGCCTCACGACATGTCTCAACAGTCGTCGACCAGAGGTCTTCAGGATCGTGCTCTACCCAGCCTTCATGCGGAAAGTGCTGCGGAAACTCCCGTTGCCCAACACCCACACTTTCGAAACTGTCATTGAAAACGATCGCACGCGTTGACGTCGTCCCCTGATCAATGGAGAGCACCCACCCTGTCATTTATTCCTCCCGGAAGAGGGTTCCCCTCTTCGAAAATCCAAATTGGCACCAGCTATTTTTCTGAGGCGCCGAAACAATCTACAGCGCGTTCCGCTTGATTACTCACAATCAAGCGATAAGAATTCGCTTAAGCAAACAAATTAGAGCACGGCACGTAAGTGAGAATGCACGTGATGTGCTCTAATGATGAACCTAGAATGTCACGTGCCAAAATACAAAGGTCAACCTTTGCGTATACCATCCCATACAAGGCGCCATGACATAAAACAGGCTCTGCCTTTCACCAGGAAAAACAGAGCCTGAAACTTAACCAGCCATGCGGCTCGCTTCAAAGTAGCTGACAAGGTAATGCTCAAGCACACCTGCAGCTTCCTTCGGCAGATGCAATCCCAGCTTGGAACGCCGCCACAAAACATCATCAGCCGTGACCGCCCATTCCTGCTCAACCAGCCAGTTCACTTCGCAGGCATAAAGATCACCGCCAATATGCGCGCCCATCTCAGCAGTGGTTTTCGCATACCCGAGGATCTTCATGGCATCAGAACCATAAGAGCGCACCAGACGATAAGCATGGTCATGCTCAAGGAACGGATAAGCTGATTTCAAAGAAGCAACCTTCGCACCAAAGTCACCCGGCTCAAAGTCACCACCTGGCAAAACGCTGTCCTTGGTCCAGCTGTTCTTCTTGGCAGCCTGCGGCAGATAATCCACCAGCTTCTCCAACGCATGCTCCGCCAGACGGCGGTATGTGGTGATCTTGCCACCAAATACGCTCAGTAGCGGAGCCTTGCTCTCACCCTCATCCATCTCAAGAACATAATCACGAGTCGCCGCACGCGCTTCGCTCGCACCGTCATCATAAAGAGGACGCACACCGGAATAGGTTCGCACAACCATGTCCGGGGTCACTTCTTTAGAGAAGTACTCACTCACCGCGCTGCACAGATACGCAACTTCATCATCAGAACAGGAAACCCCTGCCGGATCATCCTGATAATCAACATCTGTGGTGCCGATCAGCGTAAAGTCATCCTCATAAGGGATCGCGAAGACAATACGGCCATCCGCATTCTGGAAAATGAAGCTGCGATCATGGCCAAACATCTTCGGTACAATGATATGGCTGCCCTTCACCAGACGCACATTCGCCTGACTGTTCAGCCCAATCGCACCTTTTAGAACGTTAGACACCCAGGGCCCAGCCGCATTCACCAGCGCTTTCGCCTGCACCAGCTCGCTCTTGCCGCTCACGCTATCACGAATTTCAATCTCCCAACCACCAGCGGTGCGGGAGGCGCGGACAACTTCAGTGTTACGACGAATTTCAGCACCACGTGCAGCAGCATCACGCGCGTTCAGCACAACCAGACGCGCATCATTCACCCAGCAATCGGAGTATTCAAAACCGCGCGTGAAAAGAGACTTCAAGCCATCATTAAACGGAGCGCTGTCCAGCGGCACAGTCTTTGTTGCTGGCAAAAGCTTACGACCACCCAGATGGTCATACATGAACAGACCAAGACGCAGGAACCACGCCGGACGCAAGCCTTTATGGTGCGGAAGAATAAAGCGAAGCGGCCAGATGATATGCGGCGCCATATTCAAAAGAACTTCGCGTTCCTTCAAAGCTTCACGAACAAGACGGAACTCATAATATTCCAGATACCGCAATCCGCCATGGATCAGCTTGGTCGAGGCCGAAGAAGTCGCGCTTGCAAAATCAGTCTTTTCCGCCAAAAAAACTGAAAGTCCGCGACCAGAGGCATCCCGAGCAATGCCGCAGCCGTTGATCCCGCCCCCTATGACAAATAGATCATAGCTCTTACTCATGGTCTTGCTCATGACTGGCCCCTCAATGTCACGGTTCTCGCCAGTGAATCCGTGATAGCACGCATATTCATTACGCCGAACCTATTCGAATATTTTCGAAAGTCAACGAAACCTATTATCATATATATGTATTAAAACGAAACTCCCATAAGCAAGCAAAAAAATCGTCTGTTTGGCTTATTTCTCTCGTCAATTTGTTTAACACTGGGCAACAACAAAAAGGCGCGTTCGTGATCAAAACGAACGCGCCTTTTTCATATGAAACCGAAACTGCGTGGTTTCGGTATCTGATTCAATTCAGATTACATCAGCTCTGACCATCCTCTTCCGAGGTATTGTCACCTTCACTGCCCGCAGCCTTGGACCCACGACCTTTCGCTGGCGCAGCTTTCTGCTCAACCTGAGGAACCTCCTCTGGCTTGCTGTCGCCTGCCACATGGTAGGTCACTTGCGGGAATGGAATATCGATGCCGCGCTCGTCAAACACGACCTTCAGATACTCATTATAAGCCCGCCCGATTGCCCACTGGCTGCCCGGCAAGGTCTTAATGCGGGCCCGGATGTTGATGGCAGAGTCACCAAACGCCGTAACACCATGCATTTCCAACTCACCAAGGATCGCAACATTGTGCGGTGTCTCTTCCAACCGGCGGAAGGCTTCCTGCATGGCCTCTTTGGCCACCTCAATATCCGTGTCATATCCAACACCCATAACCGAAACCGCATAAGCAAAGTCGCGGGTGGAGTTAGAAACACTCGTCACAGAAGAGAACGGAATGATGTGTGACGTACCATTGAGATCACGCAGTCTGACACTGCGAATGCTTAAGCGCTCAACGGTGCCACTAATACCGCCAACCTCAACAAAGTCCCCTTCGTTCATTGCATTTTCAAGCTGAATGAAGGCCCCTGTAATCACATCTTGCACCAGCTTTTGCGAGCCAAATGAGACCGCCAGACCAACAACACCAGCACCTGCAATCAGTGGCGCAATCTGAATGCCAAGCTCTGACAGTGCCAGAAGCGTGAACATCACGATCATCAGGATTGAGAGTGCATTGCTGAACAGCTGGAACAGCGTCTTGGTGCGGCTGGACACTGTCTTGCCTTCCCGCTCCAGAATGCGAAGGTCGATCCAGGACATGATCGTCAGCCAGAGAGCAAAGCCGATCAGAATAACAATAACCGCAGACATCAGGGAGTTCGCAAAGGAGATCCCGTCACCCGCCCAGATCCACTGCCAGAAATTGCCAACACCCCAGACTTCCAGAACACCAATGATCACACAAAGACCTACGATAACTCGCAGCACCATGCAGACAGTCGGCAGGAAGGAGTTCAGGCGTTTTTCAAACGTCGGCAACACATGGTCCAGCGCATCGTGAAGGTCGACACCCTTACGAATAACCCGTGTCAGCAACATCATAATGCCCAGCCCGATGAAGATCACAAGCAAGGACATTGCGCTGGTTCTGGCAATATAGTTGATGGCATCAAGCGGCGTACGCAGCCAAGCGACCATGATCGCAAACACATAAAGCAGTGCCAACAGGTGCCAGACAAAGCCCAGCCCTTTGAAGAGCTGAACAGAGAAATTGGCTCCGGTAAAGCTCTCAGCATACTTGCGAATGGCATGGCGCACCCGCAGTCGTGATCGGAAAATAATCGCAACAAGATAGATAAGACAGACCAGCACAACGGTGACACGCACACTGCCCGCCAGCTGCGAAGAAAAGTTCACCCCAACCATAGGCACGGCCAGACGAACACCAAACCCAAGGATGCCGACAATCAGGATCAGATGTCGGGCCCAAAAAACAGCCTCCGGATCTGAGAATGGCAGCAGACGGAAGGAAGGCCTGTGCGGTGCAAATACAAACCGGATCACAACACGCGACATTTCAATCAAGAAGAAGGCATTGATGGCAAACAGCTCAACATTGTTGATGCTCTGCACCGTTGGGTCTGTCGAGAAAATGTAGGCCGATAAATAACCGACACCAGACGCAATACCGACAAAGGCAGCATCAAAGACAGACGTCACCGCCAGCAACCCAACACGGAAGAAAAGGGAATGAGCCTCTGGCCCTTTCTCATGCCGCCGCATGTAGGCTGTTGATGCCTTATGTAAGATAATCAAGACGAGATAAGCAGGCAGCAGCACGCGAATAATGCTGAAAATACCATCCCACAATCGCGAATGGTCCACCTTTGACTGGCCGTCCAGCAAGTCCTCATAACCAGATAGCCCTGAGATGATGAGTGTGCCAAAGTCATAAAAACTGGAAACACCATCCTGCACATAAGTCCCGATCTGCGCCGCAATCGTTGCTTTGGCAGCCGGGCTTGCTGTGCCCGTGGATGCCTCGGAACCAGTCGAGCCATTGGGCTGCTGCTCCTGCAAAATTTTGACAAGCGCCTCACGCCCTTTCGGGTCTTCAAGCACCTTGATCAGGGCTTGCTTGGCTTGCTGCACATCAGCCCCACCCTCAGCAGAAGTGGACGAGTTTTGAGCCTGCGCAGCACTGGCAAAACTGAGAAAGACCGCAGCAAACGCTGCGATTAGAAACCGGAAAAGCATGGATCACCCAGAATGGAAACGAGCAAAATTCAAGCGAACACTATCGCTTTACACCATAAACGAGAAGATCCTGTGAAGACAAACCGACAAAATAACCCTGCGCAATCAGAGTTTTTGACAGATGAAAGCATGCATGGGTTATCTGGCAACCCGCCCAACCATGAATGCAGCAGTCGCCGTTGAAAGGGTCGCAGCAGCGTAAAACCACAATCCCGGCAAAACCTGAGCACTGGCAAGCCCGCTTGTCTTGGCTGCAAAAATCACCAAGGCCACCAGCATCACATCCATCATGGACCACTTCCCAAGATAGCTGAGCGCCCGAAGCCACTTGCTGGATGACCGATGCAATGCGGAAATACCGAGTACGAGAATCTTCAGGGCAGGTAGAAAAACAGAAAACACAAAGACAAGCCCGGCAATTGAAACCTCACCTTCGTCATAGAGCCCACCAATCACCTGCAACAGGCTTGGCGTATCCTCCAAAAAATAAAGGCGCTCCATACTTAAGAGTGGCAATGTCAGCCCCAGACCGAACGAAAACGCGGCAAGTGGAATTAAAAACCCAAGTAAAACAGGCATAAAGGCTCCTGAAGCGTCTTCCCGAAAAGTGGACACTGTTCAGACCTCAGCGCGAGACCTGGACGCAACAGCCTATAAATAAACATTGGTGAAATGAAAGCAACCACGAGGTATCGCACCGCGAACAGGCGCAGTGCGATCAATAAAGGATTATGAAGAGGTTAAGACCAGTTCGGGTTATCAGAGTATCAGGTCATTCCGTCTAAGAACGAGAGACACCCTCAACCTCGGGAAGAATTAGCGACGCGCCATCCGCCCCGCAATGTCGTCCATTCCGTCTTGTTCAATCGCATCCATGGCAGCGCGTTGACGCATTTGGTCACGCTCATCCATCAACTCGATCTTTTTCAACTCGGAAACAGCGTCAGTCAGCTCGTCCTGCGCTTTCTCAAGCTGAGACTTCAATTCCTCAGTCGAGTGCTTCAGGTTATCTCGGCGCTGTGCAGCCGCGCGAGCGAAAGTCGGATACGCAAAATGGCTGATATCATCAATACCAACACGCTTTTGCTCCTGAACAATCTGGTTCTCCAGATCTTCAGCCATTCGATCAAAATCACTCAACATCGTTTCAATCTGAGTCACCTGACGGCGCTTCTCATCAACATTGAACTTCTTAAGCTTCAAAAGGCCTTCACGATTCTTCATACGCAATACTCCCTTTACCGGAGAGTGAGCTTACGCCTGAGTCATTTCCAAAAGATGAGCAAGCTGGAAATATCCCTCTTCAATTGTAGTTTTTTCCCCCTTCATTTGCCCCAAATACGCTTCAAGGGCGTCATTTTTGGCAATTGCCTCATCAACAAGGGGGTCTGCACCTTCTTTATAGGCACCCAGACGGATCAGTTCTTCCATGTCCGCATAAGCAGACATCAACTGCTTGGCACGCCGAAGAATCGGTAAGGCTTCTTCAGGCACGCAACGCGGCATGGTTCGACTGACGGATTTTAGCACGTTAATAGCCGGGTAGCGACCACGCTCTGCAATCCCACGCTCCATAACAATATGCCCATCCAGAATACCGCGAACAGCATCGGCCACAGGCTCATTATGGTTGTCGCCTTCTACCAACACAGTAAAGAGAGCCGTCACTGCGCCTTTGCCAACAGCGCCTGGTCCAGCGCGCTCCAGCAATTTCGGCAATTCAGTAAAGACGGTTGGCGTATACCCTTTAGAGGTCGGTGGCTCACCAACAGAAAGACCAATCTCACGCTGCGCCATGGCAAAGCGCGTAACAGAGTCCATCATACAAAGAACATTCTTGCCCTCATCACGGAAATATTCAGAGAGAGTAAGAGTGAGATAAGCCGCTTCCCGACGCATCAAAACGCTTTCATCAGACGTTGCAACAACAACAACAGATTTCGCCAGCCCCTCTTCGCCCAGATCATCCTCGATGAATTCCTGAACCTCACGTCCACGTTCACCAATAAGACCGATAACAGACACTTCTGTTTCCGCATTACGTGCAAGCATGGACATAAGGACCGATTTACCCACGCCAGACCCGGCAAAAATACCGAGGCGCTGCCCCTGACAACACGTTACAAAACTATTAAGGGATCTCACACCCAAGTCGATCGGGCTCCCAACACGGGCTCGTTCTGCAGCCGGAGGTGGTGAATCACGTAATTTTCTCGGGATCGAACCGAATGGAAGAGGCCCTTTTCCATCGATCGGCTCGCCTAAAGCGTTAACAACACGCCCTAGCCAGGCACTCGATGGATGGACGATACTCTCGCGTGAAATCAGCTTCGCCTTGCTACCATGACGCACACCATCGAGCTCACCAAATGGCATACAAAGCGCTCTTCCGTCTCGAAACCCGACGACTTCAGCTTGAATTGACGCTGCGTTCTCCCCTATTTCTATTAGTAGACGCGCGCCGACGCTCATGGCGTAAACAGGCCCTGCAACTTCAATCAGAAGTCCCTTAACTGCTTCTACTCTCCCGTAAATTTCGGTTGGGAGGCATGATTCGATTTCTGCAAAAAGCGAGTCCAAAACAGATTCCCTATTAATCATTTTCGTCGTTGGTAACCGATCGTTTACGCTTCTGCTTAATGTTATTGGGGAGACTTTGAATGGCGTATAGCCCTTTCAAGGAAACGAAGCGTCTAAACATGGCTTTCAGTAGCACTTGATTCGATTGAAAGCCAACCGGTCTCAAATTGGTGAACAGGAAAGGTTACACCCTTGAATTCTAGGTTGTACCCAGAGAACTGTTCTACGTGAGAGTAAAACGCTTGCGGTAGCGATTCGAGTTCTGTTAACCATAAACTCATTCAATTGAGTCGGGTTTATAGTATTCCTTCGCAACGGTTTGTGTTTTTGGGCCGGCGCGACTGCCCAGGAAAGGCAACACGAGGGGATTAACATGCGTGTATTGTTGATCGAGGACGATAGTGCTACTGCACAAAGCATTGAACTGATGCTCAAATCCGAGAACTTTAATGTCTACACGACAGATCTCGGCGAAGAAGGCATCGACCTCGGCAAACTGTATGATTATGATATTATCATGCTGGATCTGAACCTGCCGGACATGTCCGGTTATGAGGTACTGCGCACACTGCGAGTATCCAAGGTGAAGACACCTATTCTTATTCTGTCCGGTTTGGCTGGCATTGAAGACAAGGTCCGTGGCCTTGGGTTCGGCGCTGACGATTATATGACAAAGCCATTCCACAAGGACGAGCTGATTGCACGTATTCATGCAATTGTGCGTCGTTCTAAAGGTCATGCCCAGTCTGTTATTGTTACCGGCGACCTCACTGTAAACCTCGACACCAAAACTGTCGAAGTTGCAGGTCAGCGCGTACATCTGACTGGTAAAGAATATCAGATGCTAGAGCTTCTTTCCCTTCGTAAGGGCACAACCCTCACTAAGGAAATGTTCCTCAACCACCTCTACGGTGGTATGGACGAACCAGAGCTCAAAATTATCGATGTGTTTATTTGTAAGCTGCGCAAGAAGCTCGCTTCCGCAACAGCTGGCAAAAACTACATCGAAACAGTATGGGGCCGCGGATACGTTCTGCGCGAACCAGAAGAGAAAGCAGCTTAATAGCTTTATCAGCTGACTTTCAAAGAGTTTCAGTAGAAGCCCCCTTACAACCCTGATTGTAAGGGGGTTTTTTATGTGCGCTCCCCTTCGCATTATGCATCGGCAACACTTCCACTGTTTCAAGGAACAAGCCAGATGCAACCGTATGACGAAGGTTTCTACGACAACCAACAGGATGGCTCGCTGGCTTCAGCTAAAGAAATCCTTCCCATCGTCTTCCAACATCTGTCGCCAGAGAGCGTCATAGATTTTGGATGCGGTACCGGCAGCTGGCTTCTGGCAGCTACACAACTCGGTGCAAAAGAAATCCTCGGTTTGGACGGCGCATGGGTACCTCAACCTTCCCTCCGCATACCCTCGGAAAACTTTGTTCAGGTTAATCTGGAAAAGCCGGAGAGCATTCAAACAAAAAGACATTTTGACTTGGCCATGAGCCTTGAAGTGCTTGAACATCTGTCAAGCTCTGCAGCGCATACAGTCCTGGAGAAGATGACTGAAAGCGCAGACAATGTCTTGCTTTCCGTTGCCGTCCCAGAGCAAGGCGGTATCCATCATATCAACGAGCAACGGCAAAGCTATTGGGCGAAACTGATGGAGGAGAAAGAATTCTTCCCGATAGATATTGTCAGACCAGCGATATGGAACAACCCTAATGTGAGCGTCTGGTACAAGCAGAACGTCCTGCTGTACTCCAAAACCAATCATAAAGCGGCACAATCGACTTCCCCGCTCCCCCTCGATATCATTCACCCCGATCTTTACGAGAATACTGTCGCAGACCTAAGAGGCCGTGTAACAAAACTCAGATCAAAGCAGATCAAGAACAGGATCCGCAGAGCACTCGGAATGAAACCAAAACTCCCGCATTAACCCGAAAGAAGACACCTTCTGATTCTTCTGTAACCATCTGAATTCAAAAGCACTTCCTCCTCAAATCGGCCAAAGCTTGCACTTTTGTGAAAGTAAGCGGAGGGTAGGTTCATCAAGCTTGATGACTTCCGAAACACATATGAGGATACGAAGATGCAATCTCTTGCAGACCTGAGATCTATCGGGATCATCACAGCAACCAACGGGCAGTTCCAACTCAATATCCACCCGGAGTACACGCCAGCCCTTCTGCACCTGTCAGACTTTAGCCACGCACTCATCCTGTGGTGGGCAGATCAGGCAGCAACAGCACATGACCGGAGCACTCTGCAGTTCCCAGCTCCATATGCCAAAGCAAGTCATGAGATCGGCACGTTTGCCTCAAGGTCCCCTGCTCGTCCGAACCCAATCGGCCTCTCTTCGGTTTCGCTTCTAAACATGGATGAGCAAAATGGTCTCATCACCGTCCCTTACATTGATGCAGAACCCGGTACACCGCTGCTGGACATAAAGCCCTACTTCCCTGCCTCAGACAGGGTAGAAACCAGTCATGGACCAAACTGGTGCAAACACTGGCCGCAATCCTATGAAGCTTCAGCCGACTTCAACTGGGCAGCTGAGTTCACATAGTAAAGCCAACCGTTAGCCTCTGCGGTCTTCGTGGAGGCTAACTGGTAAAACACCTTCAATAACGCCTAAGTGTATTGCCCATGGCCTGTCTTTGTTGCCATGGTGCGGCCATGAGGCTTTTTATTCTTACATCTATTGTCATGGTCGCATTTGCCGCCAACTCAGTTCTGAATCGTCTGGCATTGGCAGACGGAGAGATTGGCCCATCTGCATTTGCCAGTATTCGCATTGTCGCTGGCGCACTCATGCTTCTGGCACTCATCTTCTTTCGAGGCGGCAACAAGCTGTCATTCTCAAAGCCCAACGTCACAGCAGTCCTTGCGCTGTGTGCCTACATTCTTGGCTTCTCGCATGCTTACATCTCACTTGATGCTGGCTTCGGTGCGCTTTTGCTCTTCGGCGCTGTGCAAATCACCATGTTCATCGGTGCATTCATTCAGCGTGAAAACCTGACACTCCAGAAGTGGATCGGCGCAGCGCTTGCATTCTCTGGCCTCATTTACCTTCTCTCCCCTTCAAACGCAGGCATAGATCCGCTTGGAGCAGGATTGATGACAATTGCCGCCATAGGCTGGGGAATTTATTCCATCATCGGCAGAGGCGCAGCAAACCCGCTCAAAGACACAGGAATGAACTTTCTCTACGGTGTGCCAATCATCTCATTGGCACTGTTTCTGTTTCCGGACACAACCACCATCACAGCTTCAGGCGTTCTCCTCGCCATCATCTCCGGTGCCATAACCTCCGGCCTTGGCTATGCTCTCTGGTACGCAATCATCCCGCAGTTACAGACAAGCACCGCAGCAGTTGCTCAGCTCACCGTGCCAATCATCGCAACAGCCGGTGGAATTGTTTTCCTTGCAGAAGCCATCGATAGCCGCTTCATCATCGCCACCACATTGGTGCTCTGCGGTGTTGGGATTTCCGCCTACCGGAGAAAACCCAACACACCCTGACAATTACTCAGGCCTGTTCTGCTCATCCTCATGGCCAAGCTGCAGCTGGTAAGTTGCGGGGACAAATCGAAAGCCCTCTCCCACGGCTTCAACAAAGCCCATGGCAGGGAACGGCATGTGGTAACCAATAAACGGAATGCGTTCTTCCGCGATCATCCCAAAGATACGCCGACGCGTTTCCGCCGCACGCGCTTTATCGATGTCAAACACGACACGCCAATCAGGATAGGCCAGTGACCATACAAAGTGGTTGGCTGTATCAGCGGTGAGCATCAGCTTGCGTCCATTGGCTTCAACCAAATACGCCATATGCCCCGGTGTATGGCCATAAGCCTCAACGGCAGTGATACCGGGAACAACTTCTCTGCCCGGATCAATAAAATCGAATTTATCTTTCAGAGGCAGCACATTTTCAGCAAAAACGCGAGCGCTTCCATTGGCGGCTGGACCAAGCTTTTCCCAGTAATTGAACTCAATCGGGCTCGTGACATACTTCGCATTTGCAAAAGTCGGGACACCGTTTTGCATCAAACCGCCCGTATGGTCTGCATGCATGTGCGTCAGCACAACCACATCAATATCAGCTGGCCGGATGCCTGCAGTCGCAAGCGCCTTCAGTAAATTCCCACTTTGCGGCTGAGAAAGGACGCCTCGTCCAGTATCAAACAAAACGAGTTTATCGCCTGTATTCACCAGAACCGGTGTGAAGAAGCCTCGGAACTTGTTGGAGGAGATGAAGTGATCCTGGCTCGCTTTTTCAAACACCTCACTCGTCTGCTCCATACCAAACGTATCCTGCGGGTGCTCAGCAATAAAGGTGCCATCGAGCAAAGCGTAGACCTTGAACTCACCAAGCTGAAATTCAGTTGCTGGCGCACGCTGATTGGAGCTTTCTATCGGAGTTTCTGCAGCTGCCTCCAAACTCCGCATCCCTGTGGCAAGCAATCCACCAGCACCCAGAGCAAGGGCACCTCGTCGGCTTAATTTCAAGAAATCACGAGAACTCATCACTCACACTCCATTAGCCTGACACACCACAAACAAAGGTGGTCAACAGTCACAAACTATCGGGAAACTCTAAGTATCGTTTGGAGAAATTTACTCGCATTGAACTTGAATTGCGACTGACGACAACCAGCCAAATAGTAAATCTTCGTTCAATAAAATGAGAGAGTCAGCTCGTACTTCCAAAAAACGGCTCCGATTTTCGGATTAGAATACGCATAAAATAAAAAGTGAGAGTTTGGGGTTTGAATGTATATGAACGCAGCAAAGCCTAAAGAAAAGGCCAGCAAATCTGCTGGCCTGTTTCATTTTTCATCCCTAAAACCGGGAACCACTTGCTAAGGCCTGAATGGTGGGCCGCGTTTTGGAAGGTGTGGTCGAAGGCTTCGCCGTAGAGCGTGAGAAGCTGGAGGAACCAGCCGGGCGGCTTGCAGCCTGCTTTTTGCGGTATACACCACGCAGATTTGGATAGGGCTCAAAGCCATCCGTCAAACCAACCACAGTTTCCGCAGCACCAAGCACGAGGAAACCATCATCCGGCAACTGCCGATAGATGCGGTTGAGCACATCAATCTTCGTTTGCTGATCGAAGTAGATCAGCACGTTACGGCAGAAGACAACGTCAAACTCACCAAGGTGGCTGAAGTTTTCCAGCAGGTTCAGCTTGCGCCACTGCACCATAGCCCGGATTTCCGGAGCCATCTGCCACAGTTCGCCCTGCTGCGAGAAGTACTTCAACAGCATCTGAATAGGCAGACCACGCTGAACCTCGAACTGGCTGTAGATACCAGTACGAGCTTTTTCCAGCACTTCAGTGGAAATGTCAGTTCCCAGAATTTCGAAACGGAATGTACCGATCTTGGCCTTGTCTTCTTTCAGATACATGCTGAGAGAATAAGGCTCCTGACCCGTAGACGCCGCCGCACACCAGATGCGCGCACTCCGGCGTGTTTTGCGTGCCTCAAGCAAATGAGGAAGCATCACATTCCGGAAGTTCTCGAAAGGGCTCTTGTCACGGAAGAAGAATGACTCATTGGTTGTCATAGCTTCAACCACATCATTCTGCATAGACATGGAGCCCGGCTTGCTGATCGCAAGAATAAGCTCACTCAGTCCATTCAGGTTGTGACGTCGAGCAACCGGCATCAGTCGGCTTTCGACCAGATACTGCTTTTCATCGGAAAGAACGAGGCCGCTACGGGATTTCAGAAATTTCTTCAAGAAATCATATTCAGAAGTCATCATCGCGCGGCTCCTTTTAAGATACGCTTGACATGTGCACCAATCTGATCGAGAGGCACGATACCGCTGCAGTTCCCTGTACGGGCAGCAGCACCTGGCATTCCCCAGACAACACTGGAGGCCTCATCCTGCGCGATGACGCTACCGCCTTTACCAGCAATGACATTGACGCCACTTGCGCCATCACTACCCATGCCGGTTAAAACGAGTGCCAAACACGCGGTACCGAAAACTTCGGCTGCACTTTCAAAAAGTGGATCCACAGATGGCTTACAGAAGTTGACGGGAGCTCCGTCTTCGAGCAACGAAACCGCCTGCCCGTTCTGCTTGCCGATTTTCAAATGAATTCCGCCTGGAGCGATATAAACGTGCCCAGGTTTCAATACATCCATGTGCTCAGCTTCTTTTGAAGGAAGCTGAAGTTGTTTATGTAAATGCTCTGCCAGAATCGTCGTGAACGTACGCGGCATATGCTGCGTAATCACAACAGGCACCTTCAGCAAACCATCGCGTGCATCTGTCAGCACACGCTGGAGCGCTTGAGGCCCTCCGGTAGAGCTGCCGATCACAAGAGCCCGCGGCACGACCGAAGAATACGGCTTGAGCGTTATCTCCTGCTTTCCAGCAGCATTTACCCCTGTCCCGCGAGGACGTCGCAACGCGGCGCGCGCTTCAGTTCTCTCAGTAAGGGCATCATTCCGTTTTTTGTGCGGATCATTGACGATCTCAGCACGCATTCTGCGAACAGGTTCTGCTGTGGTTCTGGTCCGCTTAACGCGCTTCCCACCGCGCCCAAGCAACCGCAATTTTTCCAGCAATTCTCTCTGAAACTCAACCGCACCAGCTGTTTGGCCAGTCGTTTCAGGCTTGGCGACATAATCGGTGGCACCAAGAGAAAGAGCCTTCAAACTCACTTCAGCATTCCGGCGCGTCAGCGTGGACGCCATCACAATGATAAGATCGCGTTTTTTCTCAAGAAGTTTAGGAAGAGCTGTCAGGCCATCCATCACGGGCATTTCAACATCCAGCACAACCACATCAGGGTTGCTGCGTTCAATGTCTTTTACAGCCAATTCACCATTACGATGGGTTGCAGCAACTTCCAGCTCAGGATCAGCTTCAATCCACCTGCTGAAAAGCCCACGAATAACAACGGAATCGTCTACGACCATGACCCGGATAGGTGCCATCTGACCAGATCTCTCTGACTTCGGCTCCTCAACTTTTGCATACATGCCCAGCCGGCCCATATCCATTACTTAGACCAATCCAACTTCCTGAAATTTCGCTGAAAGAATCTCCCGATCAAACGGTTTCATAATGTATTCGTTCGCACCAGCCCGGATAGCCTTGGTGATATGAGCAACGTCGTTCTCTGTCGTACAGAAAACAACAATTGGGTCTTCCCCACCGTCTTCCTCACGAAGCTTGGCCAAAAACTCCAGCCCGTCCATGACAGGCATATTCCAGTCCAACAGAACCGCATCCGGCATTGACGCTTTACAAGCATCAAGTGCCTTCTGTCCGTCCTCGGCCTCGGTGATTTCAAATCCAATGTCCTCCAGAATGCGGCGGGCCACTTTGCGGATTACGCTGGAATCGTCAACAACCAGACACTTTTTCATTAAATCGGCTCTCTCGCTTCGAAGGTATGCTTTACGCAGCTTTAGGTTCAATCAGGGAGCTGAGCAGACGGTCCACGTCAAGAACCACCATCAATCGCCCGTCCAGACGATGAACCCCGCCAGAAATTTCGGCCCAACGGAAATCAAGGTTGGATGGGTTTGCTTCCATCTCGTTTCTTGGCAAGTTGAGTACCTCTCCTACGGCATCAATAACAAGGCCATAGGACTCCCCTTTGTACTCAATACCAACAGCCATCATGCCTTGGTCAGCATCATTTGGCTTGAGATGAAGCTTACGACGCATATTGATAGCAGTTACAATGCGTCCACGCAGGTTCAACACCCCTTCCACTTCAGGCGGAGCCAAAGGAACCTGCGTTACTTTTTCAGGCACAAAAACATCATGCACCTGTGAAATTGGCAGACCAAACAACTGGCTGCCAATCACAACAGTCACATACTGGATGTGATCGGCACTGCCCTGACGGTTGTCATCACCGTCGACTGTGGTGAGTTTATGAGCGGTCATGCTGCAACCCCGAATTCATTGGTCAAAACATCTTTGAGCGCTGCCAACAGACCCGGACGGTCAAACTTGGCCACATAGTCATCGAACCCGGCCTGACGGCCTTTTTCGATAGAAGCCGGCGTCACAACAGCAGAAAGCGCGATGATTGGCATATGACGGAAGCGGGTATCACGGCGCAGGCTCTCACAGAACTCATAGCCACTGATGTCCGGCATTTCGATATCAGTCACGATCGCAGCAAAGTCGGTGCCTTTTTCCATCAACTCGTAGCCACTTTGGGCACTGGAGCAAACAGTGACATCGTAACCGGCAGCTTTCAGAACAGGTGTCAGCATATTGCGGAAGAAGGCACTGTCATCGAGGAAGAGAAGTTTTCTCACCTTTGTGGTCGTATCGATTTCCTTGCGCATGAACCAGTCATCAAAGGCCAATGGCAGATAATAGCCAAGGTCGATCACTTCAGTCGCACGCTCACGAATAATCGCAGAACCAAGCACACCCTGGCGCTCAGAAACCACTTCAATCGTCATCCGGTCTTCAACAATGTCTACGATCTGGTCAACAACCAGACCCATTGAGCGACCATTGTCAGAGAACACCAGCATCGGCTGAGTACCCTCAGACTTATGACGATCGCCTTCATTCACGTAAACCAGAGGCATCAGCGAACCGCGGTACTGCACCAGATCACGGCCATTGGAGTGTTCGATCTTGTTGACATCAAACTCTTCAAGGCGTGTCACCAGCGACAGCGGCACAGCTTTCGGCTCTTCAGAACCAGCACGGAACAGCAGCAATGAAATTGGAGCATCAGCATCAATCACATGATCCTCCGCGTTTTCGTACTCATCTTCAGCTGTATCGGTCAGAGTACCGGAAGCATGGCTTGCCATTGCACTTGCAACACCGTTCGGGTCAATGATCATGATCACAGAACCATCACCGAGAATGGTGTTACCGGAGAACATATTGATGTTGCGGAGCATGGAAGACATAGGCTTCACAACGATCTCTTCGGTGTGGAACACACCATCAACAACAACACCGAAGGACTGGCTACCAACCTGCATCACCACGATAAAGCCGTTGTCTTCATCAAGGTCAGCCTCTTCAGTCTGACCAAGCAGTTCCGACATATGCACCAGTGGCAACAGCTTACTGCGCAGGCGCAGGACAGGCCGGTCTTTAAGCCGCTCGATGCGATGTTCAGAGTTGGACTGAACACGAACCAATTCAACAACGGACAGCTGTGGGATCGCATAACGGTCACCACCAGCTTCCACGATCAGTGTGGAGACGATGGCAAGCGTCAGCGGGATCTTGATGATGAAGCTGGAACCGCGACCTGGTGTCGAGCGCAGATCAATAGAGCCACCAATCAGCTCAACGTTGTTGCGCACAACATCCATACCAACGCCACGACCAGACACACTGGTCACGTTAGTCGCGGTAGAGAAGCCAGCAGCAAAGATGAACTTGTAGATCTGATGATCTACCATCTTTTCAAGTTCAGCTTCGGTGGTCACACCATTCTTAAGCGCTTTTTCCTTGATCTTCTCAAGGTTCAGACCACGACCATCATCCTTCACTTCGATGATGATATGTCCGCCTTCATGATAAGCAGAAAGGGTGATGTTACCCTTCTCAGGCTTACCAGCAGCCACACGATCTGCAGGATCTTCCAGACCGTGGTCGGCAGAGTTACGGATCATATGTGTCAGCGGATCTTTGATGAGTTCCAGAACCTGACGATCAAGCTCTGTTTCCGCACCAATCATCTCAAGACCGATAGGCTTATCGAGTTCCTGAGAGAGATCGCGAACAATACGTGGAAGCTTCTGCCATGCATTCCCAATTGGCTGCATGCGGGTCTTCATGACCCCTTCCTGCAACTCACCGGTAACGTTGGACAGTCGCTGAAGTGGAACTTTGAATTCGCTGTCTTCATGACGACGAACAATTTCCAGAAGCTGGTTGCGTGTCAGCACCAGTTCAGAAACCATCGTCATCAGGTGTTCCAAAGTCTCAACATTCACACGAATGGACTGGTTGGAAACACCCTGACTGGATGCCTTACCCTTAGCGCTTGGATTCTTCGGCTTGGCAACTTCTTTCTGAGAAGTCTTCGCTTCCGAAAAATTAGGAGCAGCAACGCCAACTGGCTCGCCATCTTCCTCAGTTTCTTCTTCAACTGCAGGCAGCTCAATCTCAACTTCAGCTTCCTGGAAAGCACGTTCAAGATCATCAAGAGAAACTTCACCAGGACGCAGAGGCCGCTCCAGCACCTGATAAATGTCGGTACCGACTTCTTCCTCAGCTGCTTTTTCTTCCGCCATCGCTGCCGCCATTTCGTCAGCCATGTCGTCATTGTCAGCGCTTAAGGAAAGGCGTTCCAGCTCATCAATCAAATCACGGTCCGTGCCATCAGGCTCAGCACCATTAGCAGCCTCAAGATCCGCAAGAATATCTTTAATGCGATCAATAGAAGCGAGGACAAGTGTTACCGCTTCGTGTGTCACAGGAACACCGTCGCGGAACTTGCCCATCAGGGTTTCAGCAGCATGAGCAATCGCTTCCAGACGCGGCAGGCCCAAAAACCCACAGGTGCCTTTGATTGTATGCACTAACCTGAAAATGTTATTTAGAATGGTGGCGTTATTCGGCTCTTGCTCGAACTTCACCAACTCAACATCTACAACATCCAGGCTTTCATTGGTCTCAGTGAGAAACTCTCTGAGAAGATCGTCCATGGCCCGCACCCACTCAATGCTTAGGGGAGCCTCAAAAACCGAGACTCCTAAATTTCACTAAGGTTGAGTGTTAAGCGAAACGGTTAACATAGGTTGAAAGATTGTAAGATTCATCCAACCTACAATAACTGGTTGTTTTTGACAGAGGATCAGACAGACTCTGAAACTTGAGTATTTGCCTTGCATATGACGGCATCACCGTCTTTCAGGAGCTCGATATTTAGACCCGCTTCACCTGCCAACAAAACCGCATAGATCGGTTGAACAGTGTGGGCATCAATGCGTTCTGGCTCCTGACCGGAAAGAATCTCACTTACAACCTGAGGGATTCGCGCATTCGTTCCTTCAGCTTTAAGGAGAAAGTTCGGAGCACCCTCATCCCCTTCCATACTGATGGTAATGGTACCACCCCGTGGAACACACTGATTCATGAGCAGCAGCAGGTTCAAAATCAGTTTGACCTGATTCTTAGGCAGAAGCAGGCGTGGCATGGTCCACTCCAGATTCGCCTTTTCATTGCTCATGTATCCAGTCGCTACTTCTTGCGCATCGCCCAGATCGATTGAAGCACCGGCAGATCCGGCAGCACCAAAAGCAAGACGGGCAAACTGAAGTTTTGCAGAAGCCTGACGCGCTGACTTACGGATGAGATCCATCGCAAAGTCTGCCATGTCCTCATTGCCTTCTTCATCCAGCACTTCCAGACCGTTCGTGATCGCCCCGACTGGTGAAATGATGTCGTGGCACACACGGCTTGCGACGAGTGCGGCAAGATCAAGAGATGACAAATCTTTAAATACTGACATAACCGCTCCAGAACTTTGGCCAATAGGCCCTATGATTGATTCGAGATGTGGCGAAAAAGGTACAATCCTGCTGGTTTAATTCCAAGCTGGACATCATTGATATGGACCGCATTTTACATCGCGTGCACGACTTTGTGCCTTCGCGAGCAAACTCTCTGGTGCTGTCAGAAACAAAGCCCGGTGTTCACGGCTCTGAAACAGCAATAATCGCTGGTTATAAACAAGGTAGATTTTCGCCAATCCCTCAGCTCGGTAGCCTTGCGCAAGTGAGAGTACGTCGCATCCCTGAAATAATGGGGCATAGACCTCCGGAGCATGCCGAAAAGCGTCTCGGTTGCCCTCATTGGAAAATGCCCAAACCCGTCCACCCCAGGACAGCGTCAGGTCTTCACGCCCCTTTTCAGGAGTTTCCGAGACCTGATAGGTCACGGGATCACACATGGAGAGCGTGTAGGTGAACCGCTCTTGCGCACCTGCAAAAACTGAGGTGGCACACAAAAAAACGATAGAACTCCATAGAATTTTGCCCGTTTGCGCAAATTTTCTGTAGAAAACCTCAGAAATCATGGGAATGTCCATCCAGAGTCCGAATCACCTGCATTAACTAAACGAGCAAGTTCGACAACTGATACAAAATTCATGACTGCAGGCCAACGGGATGTACATCATTTACCCAGCTATACCATGATTAACCACTAGGTAGATGTAAGACACTATAACTTGTTGTACCTAAAAGTTGCACAATGCCCTTAACATTTGAATTGCTCTGAACAATCCAAATTCTCGGGTTTCTTAGAAGGAGACGTTGGCATGATGACGAGCCTGTTCGCCAATCTGCGCAACAAAGCTGCAATCGTCCTTTGCGCCAGTTTCGCACTGCTGGCGCTCAATACACATTCATTTGCGCAATCATCCGTTGATCAGTCGCGATACCACCAAAAAGATATCATCACGGCAGGTGGCGAATTTTTCGGTTCCATCTCCACCGGCCTCGCAAAGGTTGTTGAGCGCGCAGTTCAGCAGTACGGCGAACCAAACGGTTATATCCTGGGGCAGGAAGGCTCAGCAGCGTTCTTCGCAGGCGCTGCTTATGGCGAAGGTACACTGTACACCCGCAACGCTGGCAACCATCAGATCTTCTGGCAAGGTCCATCCCTGGGCTTTGATGTTGGCGGTGACGGCGCCCGCGTTATGATGCTGGTCTACGATCTGCCAAGTGTCGATGCCATCTATCGCCGCTATGTTGGTGCGAAGGGGTCTGCCTACCTTGTCGGCGGCTTCGGCATGCAGGTTCTGTCCAACAACGATATCTTCGTTGTGCCTGTTCGCGCAGGCGTTGGTGCTCGCCTTGGCCTCAACATGGGCTATTTGAAATTTACTAGGAAGCCAACATGGAATCCTTTCTGATATAACTAACCCTGCGTTAGTTATATTTTGGCAAGTTAGTGTGTGAGAGAATGCGCTTAAGTCTGCAGCAGTCCCTCACACCGTTCAACAGATCAGGCATAGTTTGTGATTGAAATTGCACTATACATTGCACTGGGTTTCTTCCTCGCGAGCATTCTAGCGCTCGCCGCCCTCCCCTTTATATGGGGCCGTGCTGTACGTCTCACGCGGAAAGCGATTGAGACGTCCAACCCCATAAGCTATGCCCGTGCCACAATGGCAAAAGACGCGTTACGCGCCCAACATGCCATTGCGATCCGTCAGATGGAGGTGCGCCTCGAAGGGATGACGGAAAAACTCGCTGAGAACGCATCTGCCCGTTCAGCAGCTGAAGCCCAACTTGCAGAGCTCAAAGAAGAGCTCAGCGTTGTTCAGCTCAAATCAGCCCGCGAGCGGAAGAACATGGCTCAAAAAGCAACACGCTTCCTCCGCCGTAGAAATCCATCCGAGCCGATCCCGTTCTCTGCAGATGATCGCATCACGACAGAACCCGAAGCAGAAGTTCAGGATGAAGCTGCAGCACAAACTGCAGATCAGACCACGTCCGCTGAGATCATCCAACTCAGCAAACAGGCTGCTGCGGATAAAACACGTGAGCTGGATGCAGAGCTGAAAGAGGAAGAAGTTGCAACCAAACCGATAGGCCCAATCGATACCTCGGACCTACAGGACATGGACAACCCGCTGGCAGAACTGGCAACGCAGATCTCCCAGCAAGTTTCGGAAATGACTGCTGAGTCTGAAACCAAACATCAGCCAACATCTCCAGCAGAAGCCGCCGAACTGGCCTCACGGTCTTTCACAAAACTAAAGAGCCGTTATGGTTCGCTGGAACGAGAGCGCGATCACCTAAAGCACGCGCTTCAACTCGAAAAAGCGGCAAATGAAAAAACTGCCAAACGCAGCACCAGGAATCCGAACATTAAAACGCCCGAGCCTATGAAAAGCCTAGAAAACGATCTGGACGAAGCAAAGAAAACCATCGAGCAGCTGACAAAGCAGCTTGAGGAAAGAGCAAACAGTTCCTCTAAGATCGAAGACGCCGTCGATCTGCGCAATGAACTGAAAGATCTGGCGGCTCAGATCACAGCAAAGGCAATCTCGGAGAACCCACCACTCTCTGAAAAGTACGACGAAGTCCTGAACGATCTCAGCACGATCGCCGCAGGTGCTCCAAGGGCAGACGCACCAAAGCCGAAACCGACACGTGCCAAGCGCGCGCCAGCAAAGCCGCGCACCCGTAAGCCAGCTGCGGCAAGTAAGACAGCCGCGTCAAAAAGCACTCCAGCTGCAAAGGCCGATGATGCAGCGCCCGCGCCTCAGTCCGATAAAAATCTGGCGGAGCGTATCGCAGACGCTAGAAAAACCGGAAGCTCAAGCGGTTAAACCCAAACAACTTGATCCAAAGACAAAGGCGCCACAAGGCGCCTTTTTTGTTTTCTTGCAGATCGATCCCGGTTTACGGATAAGAATACGAGGACAATATAGAGTTGGAGCTTGATGTGTGACTTGCTCTCTATAGAGCTCCAAGCAGAGGCTTAAGCCTCTGTTGTACTTCGTGAGCCATTACCCGGCTCATTCTGGGCCTTACCAGCCACTTCTACCAGCCTCACCTCATTGTCAGCCAGCAACTGCCGATAGTCCTGCGAAACCAGAGTGTCTGTCACAAACGTATCCACCTGAGCAATATGGCCGATGCGGACTGGTGCCGAACGCTCGAACTTTGTCTGATCAGCCACCAGAATAACGTGCCGTGCGTTCTCAATGATCGCCTGTGCCACGCGCACCTCACGATAATCATAATCCAGAAGCGCTCCGTCACGATCCAGAGCAGAAACACCGATCACAGCATAATCAACCTTGAACTGGCGAATAAAGTCCGCCGCAGCTTCACCAACAATGCCGCCGTCAGTCGCACGCACCAGTCCACCAGAAATGATGACCTCATTTTCTGAGAACGGGCGCAGCGTACTCGCTACATTAAGGTTATTGGTAATGATCATCAGGCCACTGCGCTGGATAAGTGCCCGCGCAACCGCCTCTGTGGTCGTTCCGATATTCACGAACAAAGAAGCTCGATCCGGGATCAGGTCCGCTGCCGCCTGCCCGATAATCTCTTTTTCTTTACCTGCCAAATCTTTACGAGCAGAGTAGCCAAGGTTTTCAACGCCAAATGCCAAAAGTGCGCCACCATGCACACGGGTCAGCAATCCTTGGTCACTCAACTCTTTCAGGTCTTTACGTATTGTCTGAGGAGACACAGAAAACCGTGTGGCAAGTTCATCAACTTCCACCTTCCCGGTCTCTCGGGCAATATCAAGAATAGAGTTGTGGCGCGAAACCAGCATCATGAAACAAGTCCGATAATTTTTTTGTACATTGCCATCAGTCTATAATCTGCGATGTTTCACAGTACTATAGCCAAAAGCACAGAAGCATCCAGACGACTATTAGATGAGTTCAAAACAAAAGTCCTCTTGCCTCTGCTCCCCTACTCTTAGTACTAATACGTCACAAAAAGGGGACAAGCTGCAACTTTTTCCATCTTTGTCATGATACCGCCCAAAGAAGCCCGTTAAAGCTCACGCGGATCAATACACTGTCTTATCAAAGTTCAGCTAAAAAAGCGAAGAGGGACAAACTGTGACTCGCGTAATGGAACGGCCATACAGTGCCAATAGGTTTGCTGGCAAGAAACCGGCTGCACTGAAAAGCAAACTCCAGACTGCTGAGGCTCGCGTCGAAGTTCTTGATGACATCGATGCCCTGAAAGAAATGAATGCTCAACTCAGCGAAAGTCTGGCAAAAACCGTTAGCAATGAATCTCAGACAGACGAAAAACTCTGGGCTGATGTTGACGGGGATAAAGAAGACCATCACCTGGGTGCAGGCCTAAACGGCCGCTGGTTCTAAATCACGTCCCAGGACTGCTTGCTGCAAAACACCAATTCGCAATCTCGAAGTGCTGCATCTCCCCATCTAGGGGAACCAAGCCCACATCTTCTTCTTTGCAAAATCGCGGATCATATTGCTCAGATACAACGCATACGTCGTGAGAAAAACTCTTCGCGCAGGTTTATCAAAGATGTATTGGGGAGATAAGAAGTGGTACGCCCAAGGGGAATCGAACCCCTGTTTCCGCCGTGAAAGGGCGGCGTCCTAACCGCTAGACGATGGGCGCTCACAAAGTGAGAGAACTCTTTCAAGCTCTGTCTTCGAGCAGATAACTGCTCGGCATTGAGAAGACAACTATGGTACGCCCAAGGGGAATCGAACCCCTGTTTCCGCCGTGAAAGGGCGGCGTCCTAACCGCTAGACGATGGGCGCTCACATAGTGAGAAGACTTTTCATAGTCTTGTCTTCAAACAGATAACTGTCTGGTATCGCAATAAAAGCCTTTGGTACGCCCAAGGGGAATCGAACCCCTGTTTCCGCCGTGAAAGGGCGGCGTCCTAACCGCTAGACGATGGGCGCCTAGGCTTCGCTTTCGCGATGGACGGGGGTATATTGGCTAATCCCCCGCTTGGCAAGCCCCCTCCTTGAAAGAAAAGGGGGTTTATCCACCTATCTCGCAACAAAATCCGTACGTGCGATTTTTCGTCCGGTGACAGGATCAACATAGACAAGAGCCTGCGTCGGACCTTCTTTGATCAGCATCACCAGATTTCCGTCCATCTGAGTAACAGATATAACCTGTGCTTCAGGGCCAATCGCAATTGTTGCAGCAATACTATCTGCGCTAACATTGGAATTACCGGCGTTAATTTTATAGAAGATAGCCGCAAAGACAGCTAATAAGCCAAGCACCATGACAAGGCTTGATCCCATCAGGAGGCGACGTAACTTCCCTTGAAGCCTCAAAGCTGCTGGATCAAGTTCGTTCTGTACAGTCTCATCGCTGTCAGTATTAGGATCACGCATGAACGATAAATCTCCTGAGGGCACCCAGCCACTCACAAACTCTGTAATTGCCGACGAGCAGCAACCAACAGTCATCACCCCGGAGCCGGAAGATACCGGTCGCCGCTTGGATGCTGTGCTTGCTGCGCATATAGATGACTTCAGTCGCAACCGACTTCAAGCCTTGATCCGGGCTGGTCAGGTTCAAATTGGCCAGCGCACGGTGTTGGAGCCTAAATATAGAGTCTGTGCCGGAGATACAATCACTCTTATTGTTCCAGAGCCGGAAGACGCAGAACCGCAGCCAGAGGACATCCCGCTCAATATCGTTTTTGAGGATGACGACCTGATCGTCATCGACAAACCCGCCGGCCTTGTTGTACATCCAGGTGCCGGAAACCCAACGGGCACACTGGTCAACGCCTTGATTCACCACTGCGGTTCATCTTTGTCTGGTATTGGCGGCGTCAAGCGCCCTGGCATCGTTCATCGCATCGATAAAGACACAACAGGTCTGCTCGTTGTTGCTAAAAACGACATGGCCCATCAGGGCCTCGCAGCTCAGTTTGCCGACCATGGCAAAACCGGCCCACTGGAGCGCGCCTATAAAGCTCTTGTCTGGGGTGCCCCAACAGCACCAAAGGGCACAGTAGACGCCAACCTTGCCCGCTCAACTGCAAACCGACAGAAAATCTCGGTGCTGAAAACCGGCGGTCGCCACGCCATCACCCACTGGCAGGTGCAGGAACGGTTTGGCCCTCAGGATGCAGCACCCGTTGCAAGCTTGATCGAGTGCCGTCTGGAAACAGGCAGAACCCACCAGATCCGCGTACACATGTCCCACATCGGAAATCCGCTAATAGGTGATATGGATTACGGTTCCGGGTTCAGAACTAAATACAATAAATTCCAAGAACCACTGAAAACCCAGTTGGCGGATTTCAAGCGACAGGCCCTGCATGCAGGACTTTTGGCGTTTGCGCACCCAAGAACACAGGAATTCATGAAGTTTGAATCGGAGTTACCCGCTGATTTTGCTGGTATTCTTCAATCATTACGAAAAATTTAGGCCAAAAAGATTGCCGATCTGGTAGCGTTTTGGCCACAATGTTCCCATATAGACACTTCAGGTGCGCTTCATCTGAAGGCACCAATGTGTGTTTGCCGAAAAGCCTGATCCCTCGATCAGGCGGGAACACCAAGCAAGGAGGGGTGCTTTATGGCCCGTAACCTACCAGCCCTCACGGGTGGCGAAGGCGGTTTAAGCCGCTATTTAGATGAGATTAGAAAATTCCCGATGCTTCAGCCGCAGGAAGAGTACATGCTCGCCAAGCGCTACCGGGAACACGACGAACCAAAAGCTGCTGAAAGACTTGTAAATTCTCACCTGCGCCTCGTTGCAAAAATTGCAATGGGCTACCGTGGCTATGGCTTGCCTCTGGGCGAAGTTATCTCAGAAGGTAACGTTGGTCTGATGCAGGCTGTAAAACGCTTTGAACCGGACAAAGGCTTCCGCCTGGCAACCTACGCCATGTGGTGGATCAAGGCTTCCATTCAGGAATACATCCTGCGCACATGGTCGCTCGTTAAAATGGGCACCACAGCAAACCAGAAGCGCCTGTTCTTCAACCTGCGTCGCGTCAAAGGCAAAATTCAGGCGTTTGAAGATGGTGATCTGCGTCCGGATCAGGTCCAGCACATTGCGACAACTCTCGGTGTAACCGAGAAAGAAGTTGTTTCCATGAACCGCCGTCTGGGTGGCGACTCTTCCCTGAACGCACCTCTGCGCTCCAGCGAAGGTGAATCCAGCGAGTGGCAGGATTGGCTCGTGGATGATGCCGAGAGTCAGGAAGCAGTTCTGGCTGAGCAGGAAGAATACGATGTACGCCGCGATATGCTGAAAAACGCGATGGGCGTGCTGAACGAGCGCGAGACCCGCATTTTTGAAGCTCGTCGACTTTCTGAAAGCCCGATCACTTTGGAAGAACTCTCGACCGAGTTTGGCGTAAGCCGCGAGCGTGTACGCCAGATTGAAGTGCGTGCTTTTGAGAAGGTTCAAAAGGCCGTTCAGGAAAGCGCCATGGCAATGGCAGGTCATGAGGCAGGTGCATAAAGTGTGCTCCCCTCACGGGGCTACCGATTTCTCAGGTAAGGCTAAAACTTAAAGCAACTCGCGTAGTCAACATGGCTGCAAAGTGCTTTAAGACGCTCAACTGCATAAAAGTTGAGTTGAATTAACTTAAAATACAAATCAACTGTAGGAACACCCTTTTAAATAAACAGCTAAGCTTGTCGTCCCCTCAGAGCTTTCCTAAGGTTAATGATGAGGGGAATTTATGTGAGTTGGGTCACTTCCCCTTTTGGGGGGAATTACATGTTCGGCTCTAGCTGGCTGTCACAAACCAACCGTGCACTTGCAGCGGTTGTATCCTGTCTATTCATTGCAATAGCAATACTTGTCCGTACCCTATACCCGCAAGTACTGGATAACGTCGGATATCTCAGCCAAAACGCGCTGCAATTGGCATGGCCAAACACAACTTCTACGCCGCCAGTTTACACGATCCATCTTACGCCAGAATCAATCCAGCAAACGCAGGAGCCGATATATCAGCGTCTGGAGCTTGCACAAATCCTTCAAAAACTGGGGGAGTATAATCCCAAGCTTCTGATTATAGATGCAGACTTCAGAAAAGCCGATCCGGCCTCCCCCACCCTAAGAAGCCGAATCTACGACGATCTGCAGCCCTCCTTGCGGGCGACTTATCCAAATCACGACCTGCTCTTACAAACCATCATCTCTCATTACCCAGTCCTGCTCAGCAGACCGTTGAGCGAAGCCGTAGCTGAAAAACCTCCTCTTTCCAACTACATAAGGTTCTCGCAAGCCACAGGATATCAAAGCGACACCCAATACGCACACGGTTCAAATGCGCTGTTCTATCCACTTCAACTCCAAAGCGACACAGCGCAGTTGCCATCCCTCGCAGTAGCGGCATGGAGCCTGTCCAATCAGACAAACACGCAACCGTTCCAGGTCACGCAAGCAGAAGATGGCTATCAGCTGAAAAGCACTAATCTGCAGATTCCTGTCACTGCAGAGACAGAAATGCTGGTGTTCAAAACAAGTAATACCAGCAATTTCATCCTTGCGGCGAGCGATGTCTTGAAGAACAGAGTATCCTCCAAACTCTGGCCACCAGCTTCTGGGAGTCAGTTCGTCATAGGCACTCAGGACAGAAGTTCAGAACGACATGCACAGGCACTGCAAACACTTCAGTCTGGCAACTTCCTCAATATACCCACTTGGGCACAATACGCTGAAATCCTGGCACTAATCGGATTTGGCATCGCCATTGCGATCATATCCGCCACGCAAGGTTTCTGGTTAAGTCTGTCACTTACAGGCGTCGCAGTCTTGGTCATCAACGGAGTTGCATTCCACCAATTCGCTCTGCAAAACACCGTCCTTGAGCCATTCTTCCCATCCTTCGTTGTCCTGCTGATATTCGCTTTCTCCTGCACAATCCGGCGTGTGACATTCAAGAGTCACAGAAACCAAACAACTGAACGATTTGCAGGAATTCTTTCTCCCAAACAAATGCAAAAGGTACTGGCGAAGTCAGAGCAACTCCCTCTGGAGGGTCAGCAACGTGAAATCACGAGCCTCTCGACACGTTTGAGGCACTTTCACCGGTATTATGAGGGTTTGTCTCCTCAAGATCTCGCAGGCTTCTCCAACGGCTTCCAAACAGCTCATCTCGATGAAGTACATATCCACGATGGTACATTGAACACGCTGAGTACATCCGGCTTGAACGCTTACTGGAACGCGCCGCTCGATGATCCATTCCATGCTGCCCATGCCTGCCGAACAGCGATTGAAATGCAGAAGCAAATGAAGCGCTTCAATCTCAAGGACCGGTTCAACTTCAACCAGAAAAATATGAAGGACCACGCGGTCACAATCGATATCGGCATCTCAACCGGTCTGGCAACGCTTGGCGAAACAGGTACACGGCGTCATTTCAGGTACGCCCCACTCGGTAAATGCGTTGATTTAGCAGAAGATTTGGCTCGACATTGCAAAGATGCCGGTCACAGCGTTCTTATGTGCGAAACGACACGCGGCCAGATGCCTGAACTGGCAGCTTTGGAGACAATTCCGGTCAAAACCAGCCGTTACCAGATGCGTTCGTTTGCGTTGCTAGGTGATCCATCACTTGCCTTCTCAGAAAACTTCCTCAAGCTCAAGAACGTCCACTGCAACATGGTCTTCGCGCTGTTTGAGGAGAATGACAAGAAGAAAGCCCTGACGCTGATAGATGAATGCAAATCACTCTCTGAGGGCGAGTACAACACCATCTATGCTGCTTTTGAGAAATACATCCTCAGCGATCTGGCTCAACACGAGGCGGTCAAGGATGCAGCGCAATAACGGCATTTGGCCTACAAATAAAAAGAGCCCCCGAAACTCGGAGGCTCAAATTTTAGTTTAGACCTATACCGGTTAGCGCAGCTCAACCGCGTAGGTTTCAACTGGAGGCGCTGTTTTAATGAGCCCCTGCTCAATCAGAAAGTTTGCAAACCGTTCATAGCGACCATTGTCCAAAGCAGCTGGACGGCTGGCAAAACGTGGCAAAGTATCCGCCCAGGCACGCTTGTTCAGCTCATCATCCAGATTTGGATAGACCTCAAGGAAGCTCTTCCAGGAGTCCTGCGGATTATTAAGCAGATAAACAGTAGCCGCCTCAATCGCATTGATGAACTTCTTCAAACGCGGATCATCCAGCTTGTCTTTGTGAGCCACATAAATCAGCTCATCATAGACAGGCACACCGTTCTCTTCAGGATAAAACGCGCGGCCTTTCGCACCTTCAATCTCCATCTGGTTCAGCTCGAAGTTACGATAACCACCAATCACCGCATCAACCTGCCCAGCCATCAGAGATGGTGAGAGCGAGAAGTTCACGTTGATCAGCTCCACATCGTCAGAACTTAGGCCTGCATTGGAAAGCATCTTCCCAAGCATGGCGTTCTCAAACCCGGATGTGGAATAACCAATACGCTTGCCTTTCAGGTCTGCAATCTCCTTGATCGGTCCATCTTCCAACACAATCAGTGTGTTCAAAGGCGTAGAGACCAACGTCCCGATCCGCATCAGCGGCATGCCCTCATCAATTTGCGGGTGCAACGTCTGCTGATAGGAAACTGCAATATCACCCTGCCCTGCTGCAACAAGCTTTGGTGGCATGGAAGGATCAGCAGGCTCAATCAGCTCAACTTCAAGGCCCTCTTTTTCAAAGAACCCCCGTGCCTTGGCAACCACGATTGGTGCATGGTCTGGATTCGCAAACCAGTCCAGCAACACAGTCAGCTTGTCGGCTGCTTGCACTTGAAGCGTGCTCGCAAGCATTGCCGCACCAAACAGCATACTTAGTTTTTTCATAAGGTTACGTCCTCATACTCTGAGACCTAGATCTCTTTCTGCCAATAGATCATCCGAGAAGTGGCGAACTCAACAACTGCCCTCAGGCTCAACACCATCACCGCAAGCAAAATCAACGCCGCAAACATAGTCGCTGTTTGCATGCGGGCATTGGATTGCAACATGATGAAAGCCAGTCCCCCTTTTGCTCCGACCCACTCTCCAACCACCGCTCCAATAGGAGCGAACACCGCTGCAATGCGCATACCAGAGGCCAGAGACGGCAAGGCGGCTGGAATTCGAATGTAGCGAAGTGTTTGCCAGCGGTTCAGGCCATGCAGCTTGCCAAGGTCGAGCAGTGATTGATCAGTCCTGCGCAAACCATCGAAGAAAGTCGAGGTCACAGAAAAGAAGATCACAATCACGGCCATCACAACCTTGGAGGCGAGCCCAAAGCCGAACCACAGCACCAGAAGCGGTGCAATTGCAAACACAGGAAGAGATTGGGTCGCTGCAATCGGAGGCAGCAGAAACAAGCGTATCCGAGGAGACACTGCCATCAAAACAGCCAGCGAAGCTCCAGCACTCACGCCAAAGAGAAAACCGAGAACAGTCTCCCAAGCGGTAATGCCTGCATGATGCAGCAGGAAAACACCTTGATTGAGAAAAGCGGAAAAAACCGCCGCCGGACCTGGCAAGAGAAACGGAGGAAACTCTCCAATCTGAACCACACTTTCCCAAATGGCGATAAAAAGCAAAATCCCGAAAAGACTTTGGAGAATTCGTTTCAAAGCTCGCTTCAGCATGCAGACTCCCAACAATGGTATTGGGCATCACAAACAGGCGGAAGAACGGAGCTACATTAGCTCTCTGGGATGTTTTCAGCACAGGATCTCCCTTTACAGCAAAATGCAAACATGGAGATCCGGGAAGAATGGCTCAGGTCCCGTCCCTTCGCCGGCATTACCCGGATCAGGTTCAAAGGGTTTAGCTCATCGCAATCTCAGCTTTTCGAAAGAAAAGCACCCCTCGGAATAGCACGGAACATGCGCGTTTCTGCTGAAGGATGCAAGCAGATTTTACTCTGACGGACGACAGCATAATGAAAAAGGCCTCAGCTCTGAGAGAGCTAAGGCCTTTGAAATCTAATCTAAATATCTGAAACTAGACTACTTCCAGCTCTTGATTGCCTCTGCGATAACTTTGTTGCCGGTTGTACCTTTTTCAAAGGTCAACATTGCACGGCGACCGCTGTTGTACAGCAGTGGAACATCAATCCACTCACGCTCAGAAAGACGCTTCAGGTTCTTCGCTTTTTCTTCATCACTGTCAGACAGCGCAATCCAGAAGAGAGTGTCAGAAACCTTCACGGCTGCACCATCAAGCGGGTCACCTGCTTCGGACTCTGTCTTCTTCAGGATCAGGCCAGGCACCTTCTCAACGCCCTTGCCATCAAACCCTTCTGGGAAGATGAAGTTCAGCTCAAGCAAGTGACTTGCTGGCAAAGACTGATCGCTATTCGGCTTCAACGTCATCTCAACAGAGAAGTTACGAGATGGTAGCGTAGCAACAGCCTTGATAACAGAATCGCCATTAGCTTCATCCAATGACCAAACAACGTTCCCGCGTGATGCAGAACCTGCTGCACCCGGCGTCAAAGCCTCTTCGTAAAGTATGCTCTGTTGTGCAACAGGAGAAACCGCAGCTTCCGTTCCAATAGTTTCAGCTGGCGGAACAGAATTGGTCTCAACTGCAGTACTTTGCTGTGCAGGTTCCGTTACCGGCAAAACCTGCTCAGAAGATGTGTCTTCTGCCGGTGCTGCTGGAGTTTCAACCACACGCACGACTGGAGGCTCAGTTGTTGTCTCGGTTGGCGCAGCGCTGGACGAATTCCGGGTAATCCGAGTCGTCTGCACCCGTGTCGCATCCGGAGAGACCTTTGCCCCTTCATCAGATGGCAACAGGCGGTCAGTGTTCTTCTTCGGCGTACGTTCCGGCTGAACCCGAAGCGGCTCATCTTCATTCGAAGGTGCGCTCTCTGGCGCAACAGTCTCACCGGTTTCAACTGGAAGAACCAAAGAGAGAATAACATCGCGCAGACTATAGACACCTGCGGTAACGCCCAAGATTATCAGTATGACCACAATTATACCGACAATACCCGATGTATTGGAAGGCTTCAGCCCCTCTTCCTGCTCAATCGCATCGCCAACGCGCTGCGCAACGGCTGGCTTGCGGGAGGAAGCAGGTTTACGGCTTGTCTTTGGCTTAACCTTGGCCGGCTCATCGATCTCAGGACGCGACTTACCTTTTGTTTCCAGCTTAGTGCGACGCGCCTCACCCGGCACCCAGGAGCGCTCTTCTGCGCTCGTCTCAACAGCACCTTTGGTTGGCAGAGACGCGGCAGGTTCACCCGTCTCTTTGTCATCCATGGAGCCAAGGTCAGGCTCTTTACGCTCACTGGAAGCTTCAGGCAGCTGATCACGCGCCATCTGATTGGCTTGATGTGCGGCGTTGCCAAGATCCTGCGCAGCACGAACCGCCTCTTTAAACACATCTGCTTTAGCAGCAGGTGCTTTCGGCTCATCGCGCGCTGGAGTATCGGGCTTTGCACCTGCCTTAGGCGTATCGCCAGCAGGCGGTGATGCAGCAGAGATTTCTGGAGCTGCAGGTTTTGGAGCACTTGGAGCTGGGGTGGTTTTAGACCGCCCCAACCCGAGAGACTCACGAGCAGCTTCCGCTTCGACCTTACGAATGGCCTCTTCAAGCTTCAGCTGCTCCTCAGTGATCTGGGAGGGAGACAGAGGTGGGTCGTAACTTTTAAGTTGCTTTACAATTGCATTCCGCGCGCGTTGATAAACTGCCCGCCGTGCAGAACCTGTGTTCTCTTGTAAACCAGCTACCGCTTTTTTTAGAACGGAATTGTAGTCCGCCATTTAACTGCCCATTGCCCCCAGAGCTTCATTTCAAGACTTAATCCTGGAATGGATTCTGAACCAGGATTGTGTCATCACGTTCAGGGCTTGTTGATAACAGAGCAACCGGAGCACCAATCAGCTCTTCAACATGCCGAACGTATTTCACAGCTTGTGCTGGCAATTCTGCCCAAGTCCGTGCGCCTTTGGTCGTTTCCTTCCAACCAGGCAGGGTCTCATAAATAGGAACAACCCGCGCCTGAGCACCTTGAGATGCCGGAAGGTAATCGATTCGCTCACCATCTAGCTCATAACCAACACAAATCTTAATTTCATCCAGTCCGTCCAAAACGTCAAGCTTTGTCAATGCAATCCCATTGATTCCGCTGGTGCAAACGGTTTGACGGACAATCACTGCATCAAACCAGCCACACCGACGACGACGACCAGTGTTCGTTCCAAACTCGTGCCCGCGGGTACCGAGGAACTCACCAACTTCATTCTGCTGTTCGGTTGGGAACGGACCTTCACCTACACGAGTGGTGTAAGCTTTGGTAATACCCAGAACGTAATCGATGGAGTTTGGACCCAGACCACTACCAGCAGCAGCCTGACCTGCAACTGTATTGGAGGAGGTTACAAACGGATAAGTGCCGTGGTCGTTGTCCAGCAGCGCGCCCTGCGCACCTTCAAACAACAAACGCTTACCTTCACGACGCGCTTTGTCCAGCATGTACCAGGCTTTATCCATGTACGGCAGGATCTTATCAGCTACGTCTTCCAGCTCTTTGTAGATGGTCTCAGCAGAAATCTCATCGCGACCCAGACCGCGCAGAATAGCGTTGTGGTGGGTCAGCAGACGATCAATCTTGGCTGGCAGCGTGCTCATGTTTGCCAGGTCCATCACGCGAATTGCACGACGACCGACTTTATCTTCATAAGCAGGGCCGATACCGCGTTTGGTGGTACCGATTTTGGTGCCTGCCGGGCTTGCATCTTCACGCAAAGCATCAAGCTCGCGGTGCAGGCTCAGAATAAGAGTAGCATTGTCAGCAACACGCAGGATTTCCGGGGAGATCTTAACGCCCTGCTCTTCAAGACGTGCAATCTCAGCAACCAGTGCATGAGGGTCAATCACAACGCCATTGCCAATGACAGAGAGTTTCCCACGAACAACACCAGATGGCAGCAGTGCCAGCTTGTAGCTCGTTCCGTCAATTACAAGCGTATGACCTGCATTGTGTCCGCCTTGGAAGCGTACAACGATGTCGGCTTGCTCTGAGAGCCAATCAACAAGTTTACCCTTACCTTCGTCACCCCATTGTGACCCAACTACGACAACGTTGGCCATGATTCTTCAGCCCTCCTGCGGCTGCCAGCGTATTCCTAAAATACGCCGTCATTCGATTTGCTATTTCTGTATAAAGTGGCTTGCCAGCTCAGAATGCAAATCGTGAGAGACAACATAAGAAACCCCGGCGTAAGAGCCGGGGCGCAGTTACAGCGCCTTATAATCTGTCAATCTCTTAAATACGAGCCCTTTTCCTTCAAAATTAGGCCAAGACTGTAATTTTTGCGATCAGAGTGAACCTCTGTTGATTGTTTTACTCGCAAATCGGGTGGTACAGGCACAACAGCAAGTGATATTACTAGCGTAAGTTCCAATTTCTCATTTTTTGCAATTCCTGCAAGAAATTTCACTAAGTTGAATACGCTTTATGAACGCACAAAAACTTGACTGGCTGGGCTGGTCTATTCTTCTATTGCTGGGCACCCTGTGGGGTGGCGCATTTTTCTTTGCCAAAGTCGCGGTTGCAGAATTTAATCCCATCACACTTGTCTTTTTAAGAGTAGCAATCGCAGCACTCGCCATGTGGGGCTTCTTACTCATCTCAAAGCAGTCCATACCGCTCTCTACAAAATGGATTGGCAGCTTCCTCCTGCTGGGCTTCTTAAATAACGTAGTCCCCTTCTCCCTCATCTTTTGGGGGCAGCAATACATTGCCTCCGGATTGGCATCCGTGCTCAACGCCTTCACACCCATCTTCACGATGATTGTCATGCAGGTCCTCAGCAATGAGGAGAAGCTGACAGCAACCAAGCTCGTCGCGGCAGTGATCGGGGTTATCGGAGTTGCCATCATGGTTGGCAGTGATGCTCTAAGCGGTGCCAGCAATCAGGTTTGGCCTCAGCTCGCAGTTCTAGGGGCCGCTCTCTCGTATGCATTCGCCGCGTTCATCATCATGCGCCTCAAAAAGCTACCACCAGCAGCTCTGGCAACCGGCCAGCTCTCCGCTTCAACAATCTTGCTGATTCCTGCGCTCATTTATACAGCGCCAACTCAGCAACTGATGGAGGCATCCGTTTCAACATGGGCAAGCGTTCTCGTTCTCGCTCTCGCTTGCACTGCTTTTGCTTACATCCTGTACTTCCAGCTTTTCAAACTCGCAGGAGCAACCAACGCAGCTTCTGTCACGCTTGTAATACCAGTCAGCGCAATCATTCTGGGCGCAATTTTCCTGAATGAACGCCTCGAAGCCAACCACTGGATTGGCATGGCAGCAATCTTCATTGCACTGCTACTGATCGATGGCCGCTTAACCAGCAAATGGATAGGCAAGAAACAAGCAATCGCATAACAAAAAAGCCTCCAGCCCTACCGTATGTAGGATCTGGAGGCTTCTTATTAAGCAACAGCCTGCGGTGTCAGCAGCGCTTCAGATAAGCGGCCAGAATATCGCGTGCAGCAAGCAGATCACTCTTATCAATCATCTCGGTAACTGTGTGCACATAACGAGTGCCAACCATAATGCCGACTGCTTTAGCACCAGCAGCAGCCTGCTGAGCGGCGGCCCCATCCTGTCCGCCACCCTTCAACATGGTGCGCTGGTAGGGAATCTCTTCCTCAATAGCCAGATTTTCGATTTCTTTTACAAGCTCCAGATCGGCAATGAACCAGCCGTCCTTCACGTGCAGCCCAAACCCCTTGCCTTGCTCAGTCGTTTGATCTTGCTCTGGCACCCCAGGCGTATCGCAAGCAAGCGTGATATCAACACCAAGGCCGATATCTGGTTTAATGGCATAGGCCGCAGTCTTCGCACCGCGCAGCCCAACCTCTTCCTGACAGGTAAAAGCAACATAGATTTCGCAGGTATGATCCGCATCCCCAAGCGCACGCATAGCTTCAATACCAAGCCAGCATGCGACCCGATTATCCATCGCTTTGGAGACAACTTTTTCGCCCATCTCAATCAGCGGCTCATCAAGAGTGACCATGTCACCTACTTTGACCACCTCCTTGGTCTTCTTACCAAGACCAAGATCGATGATGAACTCAGTAACTTCAGGGATCTTTTTGCGCTCTTCAGGCGGAGCAATGTGAACTGGTCGCCCAGCTGGATTCATCACCGCCTTCAGATCACCCTTATCTGTGGAGACCAACACACGACGGGAGAAGAGATTGCGTGCATCAAAACCGCCGACCGGCTGTACATAGACAAAGCCTTTCTCGGTGATATGCGAAACAAGGAAGCCAATCTCATCCATATGGCAGAGCAGCATAACCTTTTTTGGCTTCTCACCATTTTCAGGCGCTTTGCGTGCATCACGGCGGCAGATAAGAGACCCCATGGCATCCGTTTGAACATCATCAAACAGGCCCTCAATCTCTTTCAGAATAATCTCGCGTACTCGATGCTCATGTCCGGGAACACCAGGAGTTTCACAGAGACGGCGCAGCAGATCAATATTCATAATAGCTTTCTACTTCGAAATGGAACCAGCCTGCATCATGGCGCCAAGTTCAAAGATAAGCAATTTCCACTAGTCACATGACCACCGGAAAAAGAAAAGGCGGCCCGAAGACCGCCTTTTCCTAATCTATATCCATAAACTAGCTTAGCACTGTTGAGGGAAATGCAGAAGCTTCGCTTGGTTCACCTGCGCAATCGCAGCGATTTCATCCACGGTCGTCTCAGCAATTTCACCATCAATCTCAACAAGACAGATTGCTTCTTCACCTTCAACCTTCCGGCCAAGGTTAAACGTCGCAATGTTGATCTTCGCATCACCAAGAATGGAGCCCAGCTGACCAATAAAGCCCGGCTTATCCTGGTTGGTCACATAGAGCATGTTCTCACCAAGCTCTGCTTCCATGTTGATGCCTTTGATCTGAATGATACGCGGCTTCTGATCACCAAACACCGTACCAGCAACAGAACGTTCCTGACGCTCAGTGATAACTGTCAGGCGAATATAGTTTTCATAAGCACCATGCTGTTCGCGGCGAACATCTTCAATCACAATGCCGCGCTCTTTAGCAACTTCAGGAGCAGAAACCATATTCACAGTTTGCAGCAAAGGACGCAGAACACCTGTGAGCGCAGCGGCGGTCAAAGCCTTGACGTTCATTTCTGCAACATCGCCTTCGTATTCAATACGAACCGCTTTGATGCCTGTCTCTGTCGCCTGACCAGCAAAGGAACCAAGCTGCTCCGCCAGCTTCACAAATGGAGCAAGGCGTGGCGCTTCTTCCGCAGTAATAGACGGCATGTTCAGAGCATTAGAAACAGCGCCATTGACCAGATAGTCAGACATCTGCTCAGCTACCTGCAGCGCAACATTTTCCTGAGCTTCAGAAGTGGAGGCACCAAGGTGAGGCGTACATACGAGGTTTGGAGCACCAAACAAAACGTTCTCTTTAGCTGGCTCTACAGTGAACACATCAACCGCAGCACCCGCAACCTTGCCACTATCCAGCGCAGCACGCAGAGCATCTTCATCAACCAAACCACCACGGGCACAGTTGATGAGGTAGACACCATCTTTCATGGTCTGGATTGCATCCGCATCAATAATGTTACGGGTACGATCAGTCAGCGGGGTATGCAGTGTAATAAAGTCAGCGCGCTTGAAGAGGTCTTCCAGCTCAACCTTTTCAACGCCAAGGTCGATAGCACGTTCATGAGACAGGAACGGATCGAACGCAATCACCTTCATTTTCAAACCGATAGCACGGTCTGCAACGATAGAACCAATGTTACCGCAGCCAACGAGACCCAGTGTTTTTGAAGTGACTTCGTTACCCATAAAGCGGGATTTTTCCCACTTGCCAGCCTGCGTGGAAACATCAGCAGCCGGGATCTGACGGGTCACTGCAAACATCATCGCAATCGCATGTTCAGCAGTCGTGATGGCATTACCAAACGGCGTGTTCATCACAACGATACCCTTGGCAGTCGCTGCCGGAATATCAACGTTATCGACACCAATACCAGCGCGACCGATAACCTTCAGATTAGTCGCCGCTTTGATGATTTTCTCTGTTGCTTTGGTTGCGGAACGGATCGCCAAACCATCATATTTACCAATGATTTCAGCGAGTTTTTCTTTATCCTTGCCAACGTCTGGCAGGAAGTCGACATCGCAACCGCGTTCTTTGAAAATCTGAACTGCTTTATCAGAGAGCTTATCGGAAATAAGAACTTTAGGAGCCATCGGGCTAACCTTTCAAGTCAACGAAGGTACCCTCCCATTCACATGTTGCGGGAGCCAGATACACTTCTTGCGTCAGGTTAACCGGTCACACAGGGCGACCGGAACTTTTTCGTTCAAAAATAAGGAATTTTAAGCAGAAACCAGCTTCGCTTTTTCAGCAGAAAAAGCATAATCCAACCAGGGAATAAGCGCTTCTACATTGGCAGTTTCAACCGTCGCACCACACCAGATCCGAAGACCAGACGGCGCATCACGGTATGCTCCAATATCGAATGCCACTTCTTCTTTGTCGAGCAAGTTCACGATCGCTTTGGCAAATGCAGCTTGCGCTTTGTCATCAAGCTTCGTGATTTCCGGATCAACAATCTTCAGACAAACAGAAGTATTGGAACGGGTTGCCGGGTCTACTGCCAGGAAGTCAACCCAATCGGTTTTCTCAGCCCAAGTGGTGATTGCGGCAGTGTTGGCATCGGCTCGAGCGATCAATGCTTTCAGACCACCCAGCTCTTTGGCCCAACCCAAAGCATCCAGATAATCTTCAACGCACAGCATGCTCGGTGTGTTGATGGTGGCACCAGAGAAAATACCATCGATCAGCTTGCCACCTTTGGTCAGGCGGAAGATCTTCGGCATCGGCCATGCAGGCGTATAGCTCTCAAGGCGCTCAACAGCACGAGGTGACAGGATCAGAATGCCGTGAGCAGCTTCACCACCCAGCACCTTCTGCCAAGAGTAAGTCACAACATCCAGCTTATCGAATTCCAGCTCCTGCGCAAAAGCAGCAGAAGTCGCATCGCAGATGGTCAGGCCTTTACGGTCTGCCGGAATAAAATCACCATTCGGCACTCGCACACCAGAGGTGGTACCGTTCCAGGTGAAGACCACATCGTGGTCGAAATTTATAGAGTTGAGGTCTGGCAGTTCGCCATAACCAGCTTCAATCTTGCGTGCATCTGCAAGCTTGAGCTGCTTCATGACATCGCTAACCCAACCGGAACCGAAGCTTTCCCAGGCAACCATATCAACTGGGCGCGCACCAAGCAGCGACCAGAGTGCCATTTCAACGGCACCAGTATCAGAAGCAGGAACAATTCCGATTTTGTAATCAGCAGGCACTTCGAGGACTTCACGAGTCAGCTCGATAGCTTCTTTCAGCTTTGCCTTACCAATCTTTGCACGGTGAGATCTGCCAAGAGGCGCATCTGCAAGGATTGCAGGTGTCCAGCCCGGACGCTTGGCACATGGACCCGAAGAAAAGTTCGGGTTTACCGGTTTTGTGGCCGGCATTGTCGTATTCGTCATAATGACTACCCTTTCAGATAGGTGCCCCTCGTTGGGGAGGGGTGTCCCACCGACGGGTCTATGCGAAACGACTTATCTCGTCAACAAATGTTTTCTCAAAGCGCAACATTCAATCAATTAAACGCTGCGTACGATTAGATATATTTTGTATATCTACCCAGTGGATAACCAATCTTTCAATTCCGCCTATCCTCTGGTTTTGCTCAAAAAAAGAGCCTGTCTCAGGACAGGCTCTGGAACGTTTTGATCAGAAGTTAAACTGGAGACGCTCCAGTCTGTGACCTAATATTTTGTGACGATCGGCTGGTCATATCCACCACTGGAAGACCCACCAAATTCATAACGCAATCCAACACGCACTTCATGCGCAGCAAGATTGTCATACTTGATACCGGAGGTCTTACCATTGCTGGAGAACGACTTTGTCTTCACCGCACCAATGTTCAGATAGCGGTAACCTGCATCAATTTTCCAATTATCGTCAATCTCATAGGACGTACCCGCCATAAGAGCCCATGAGAAGTTCCACCAATGTCCTTTTGGATATTTGACTCTGGTACCATCTGGATTGATCGCGCGTACATTCTTTGCGTTCACGTAAGATGCGCCAACACCAGCCCCAACATATGGTGTGAAGCCATTGTAATACCCTAGGTCAGCATAAACATTCCAAAGAACAGTCCAGACATCGAGTGTCGCAAACTCATCTGAAGTGCCGGAGGTACTACAAGTACCAATACACTCAGCTTTTGCTGTAAAGTCAGCATCCCATTCATAGTCCAGTGTCACATCTGTGCGAATGAAATCATTCACACGATAACCAACACCAACACCAACAATTCCCGTTGGCTCTAATTCTTCATCATTGAATTTGATATGGGAGAATTTCGCTTTTGGATTCTGATAGACTTTGTAGCCGATATCACCACGCAGATACCACCCACCACCGATTTCCACTTGTGGGAGCTCTGGCTCTTCTACGAATACAGGTGCTGGGAGGTCGGCTGCATAAGCAACACCAGCCGAAACCAGCGCAGCTGCGCTCAATGTCAGCACCTTACTAAAATACTTCATGCTTATGTCCCCTCAAACGGCACCTGTCACGCGAGATGATTGCCCTTGATTAAAACCTAAGCACTTTCTACAGAGAAAGAATTACCTATAAATTAACCAGTATTCTTAACCCTAATATTTATTATTAACAAACAACTAACAGGCACAAATCAAGCAAATGCTAGAAAGTTAATTTACATTTACTTATGCACCCCTCAGATTTCAAATCAAAGAAAGCGGACATCCGAAGATACCCGCTCTCAAAACTCGATAAATTAAATAGTTTCAGCTAGCTAGCTGCAGCCTTTTTAACTGCGTCAACAATGCTATCAACCACCTTGTTCAGAAGATTTGCATCATCAGCCTCACCCATCACACGAATGAGCGGCTCAGTACCAGAAGCGCGAATAACAAGGCGACCCTGTTTACCAAGCTTCTCTTCTCCAGCCTTAATAACCGCCTTAACAGCCTTATCTTCGAGAGGTTTACCACTCGCATAGCGCACATTCTTAAGGACCTGAGGCACTGGCACGAATCGGTTACAAACCTCTGAGACCGGCTTCTTCATCTTCTTCACGCAAGCAAGAATCTGTAACGCAGCGACGAGGCCATCGCCAGTCGTGCCAAAGTCAGACATCACAATGTGGCCAGACTGTTCACCGCCAACATTGAAGCCACCTTCACGCATCCGCTCAACAACATAGCGATCACCAACCTTGGTACGTTCAAGAGAAAGGCCAAGCCCTTTCAGGAAACGCTCCAAACCTAGATTCGACATCACGGTCGCAACGATGCCTGGCGCCGAGAGACGGCCATCTGCTTTCCAGGATTCAGCAATCACGGCCATCAGCTGATCTCCATCAACCACCTTGCTGTTTTCATCCACGATGATCACACGGTCTGCATCACCGTCCAGCGCAATCCCGATATCCGCCCGGACTTCGTGAACCTTCTTGGCAAGCGCTTCAGGAGCAGTAGAACCGCAGTCCTTGTTGATATTGAACCCATCTGGATCAACACCCAATGGGAACACTTCTGCACCCAACTCCCAAAGGATCTCTGGAGCAACCTTATAGGCAGCACCGTTTGCACAATCGATCACGATGCGCATGCCATTCAAGTTCAGATCCCGCGGCAAGGTGCGCTTTGCAAACTCAATGTAGCGATCCTTCATGCTGTCGATACGCGTTGCTCGACCCAGAGTGTCCGGTGCCGGCAAGCTTTGGCTCATGTCACTATCGATGAGACGTTCAATTTGAAGCTCAACTTCATCAGACAGCTTGAACCCATCTGGACCAAAGAACTTGATGCCGTTGTCTTCGAATGGATTATGGCTCGCAGAAATCATGACACCAATGTCAGCACGCAACGAACGCGTCAACATTGCAACCGCTGGGGTTGGCATCGGGCCAAGCACAAAAACATCCATTCCCATCGCAGTAAAGCCAGCGACGAGAGCATTTTCAAACATGTAACCAGAAAGGCGCGTATCTTTGCCGATAACCACACGGTGCCGGTATTTGCCACGGCGGAACACCACACCAGCAGCCATTCCAACCTTCAGCGCAACTTCCGCGGTCATTGGCCACTTGTTTGCAGTACCGCGCATTCCATCGGTGCCAAAGTATTTTCGCGACATTTAATGTTTCCCTGAACTCTCAAATGCGGAGCGTATCGCTCACGATAAATCTAATTGAAATGGTGATACACGCTTGCCCTTGCCTGGTCCTGTCAAATGATGTGTCCAAATATTACGTTTCACCCGCAATTTGCCGCAGCAGCAAAGGTGAATTCTCATCAATACAAAGCCAAACAATTGAGCCTCAATAGCAAATGCCCGACTGAACAGCCGGGCATTTAATACTTTAAAGCGCCATCAAGAAGACTGGCTGTTAGCTCTGCGGCTGTGGGTTAAGCCCATCAGAAGCTTCACCTTCACCGCCATGCTTTTTTCCGCCTGCAGTAGGCACGCCAGTGGAGCGTGGAGTAGATGGACTATCATCACCGGTATCACGCACAGGCTGCTCACCATCAAGCATCTTGCGAATTTCATCACCGGAGAGAGTTTCATACTCCAACAAGCCTTGAGCAATCAGATGCAGCTGATCTTCATGCTCTTTCAGAACCTTATTCGCGGTCTCGTAGCCCTGATTAACGAAGCTTTTTATTTCCGCATCAACCATTTTCTGGGTTTCATCAGAAACATTCTGACTCTTCGCAACAGAGTGACCAAGGAAGACCTCTTCCTGATTTTCTCCGTAAAGCAATGGGCCAAGCTTATCGGACATGCCAAACTGCGTCGCCATGGCTTTTGCAAGCTTGGTTGCCATCTGGATATCGCCGGAAGCGCCAGAAGTAACCTTCTCATAACCGAAGATCATTTCTTCAGCCACACGGCCACCCATAGCAACAGCAAGGTCAGCTTTACACTTCGCACGGGTCAGAGAAACCTGATCTTTCTCAGGCAACCTCATCACCATACCCAGCGCACGACCACGAGGAATAATCGTTGCTTTGTGTACCGGATCAGACGCAGGCATATGCATCGCAACCAGCGCATGACCAGCTTCATGATAAGCAGTCAGCTTCTTCTCTTCTTCGGTCATGACAAGCGTACGGCGTTCCGCACCCATCATCACCTTGTCTTTAGCATCTTCAAACTCAGCCATGGTGACCAGACGCTTGGAGCGGCGCGCAGCTAGAAGCGCAGCCTCGTTCACAAGGTTCATCAAGTCAGCACCAGAAAAACCAGGCGTTCCGCGAGCAAGTGTATGCACGTTTACATCTGGAGCCAATGGCACTTTACGCATGTGAACTTTGAGGATCTTTTCGCGGCCAGTGACATCTGGATTTGGCACAACAATCTGACGGTCAAAACGACCTGGACGCAGAAGCGCAGGATCAAGCACGTCAGGACGGTTAGTCGCTGCGATGATGATCACACCTTCATTAGCTTCAAAACCATCCATCTCAACAAGGAGCTGGTTGAGGGTCTGCTCGCGTTCGTCGTTACCACCGCCAAGGCCTGCACCACGGTGACGGCCAACAGCATCGATCTCATCGATGAAGATAATGCATGGGGAGTTCTTCTTCGCCTGTTCGAACATGTCACGAACACGAGAAGCACCAACACCAACAAACATTTCAACGAAGTCAGAACCGGAAATAGTGAAGAACGGTACGTTTGCTTCACCTGCCACTGCACGAGCGGTCAAGGTTTTACCAGTACCAGGTGGGCCAACGAGCAGCACACCGCGAGGAATACGACCACCAAGACGCTGGAATTTCTGCGGGTCACGCAGGAACTCAACAATCTCCTGAAGATCTTCCTTCGCTTCATCAATGCCTGCGACGTCTTCAAACGTCACACGGCCAGACGATTCGGTCAGCAGTTTCGCTTTAGACTTACCAAAGCCCATAGCTTTGCCACCACCACCTTGCATCTGACGCATCACAAAGATCCAGATACCAAGGATCAACAGCATCGGTAGCCATGAAATCAAGGCTCCAAAGAGAGAGAAACTCTCGGAAGGTGGCTTCGCGTTAATCAAAACGCCTTTGGTTTGCAGCACATCAACATATTTGGCATCACTAGGCGCATAGGTCTGGAAAGTACCGCCATTGCTGTATTTGCCGGTAATCTGTTGTTGTTGAATCGTGACCTCACGCACATCACCCTGCTCAGCTTGATTGATAAACTGAGAATAAGCGATTTCATTTGTATTGCTTCGTGAGGTCGGATTCTGAAAGAGCTGGAACAGCGCTATCAGCAACAGACCGATAATCACCCAGAGGGCAAAATTCCGGAAATTGGTGTTCATTTCGATCCCTTTACCGCAAGGTGGCGGCGATCCTCGCACGTGTCTCTGTCAAGATCATAGCGAGCCCTAATGGGCTTTCTACGTTTTCCTGAGAATGACACAGATTCTTTCTCAGTTTTCTTAAGGCCAACGGAATTTTGCCGGTTACCCCTGAAAATTCAGGATTGATGCTCCGTTAATTCCGACTTTACCAGCCCAGACGTTCAAGTTGCATTCCTCTAAAGCATAAATGCATAGATTTAACAGAACGCCAGCAAAACTAAGATTCACTCAAAATGTTCTGCTCACTGGGACCATCGAAATCCCGTAGGTCCTCGATCTTACATCAGCATCAGCTGTTGTTCGACCAATCTTCTTCCAAGGCATGTAGGATACCCCACCAGCAAAAACAATAAGCGGAGCTGTCAGAAATGCTGTTTTCAGCCAGTTAGCAGGAATTTCTAGCTCAAAATCTCCACAAAGCTCTTTTTGAACATAAGTGATTTTGAAGCTTTCTGCAGAATGCGCCGCTTTATAACGCCAGCGATCATCCCATATTCCTTCATCTCCCGGCTTAACTTCAATCTCCGGCAAGCCAGCCCTACCGGCCTCTCGAAAACAAAACCAGGTAGATTCGTCATGCGGTTTCGCCAGCGCAAACCTGACCCCGCCTAGAGTGGCCGCCCTGCTCCCATCTTCTGTTTTCAGAGTTTCATAAAGCCCCTCAAGCTTGGCAAGGCGCGGCATATAAGGCGCGCCAGAAATGTAGCGGACGAGCCGTCCAACCAGCCTCAAGCCAATCTCATCGGGAATGTACTCCAGACACGAACTGTCAAAACGGACGGGTCCGGCACTATGAAACGTACAGGATTTCTCAGCTACTTCATCCACCCAAACATCAATGGCATCAGCAGCACGGGCCATGCGTCGCGCCGTGTCGGAAAGCTTCGCCGCAGTCAACCCAAGTTCGTCGAGCTCTTGCTGCGCTTGTCGAAATTTTACACGCGTAAACTGCTCATCTTCATTAGAGGGATCTTCAAACCATGGCACCTGGGCAGAATGCAAAAGCGACTTGAGCCGAACCTTGCTGATTTCGAGTAGTGGACGGCAAATCTGAAATCCATCCAACTCGCGGTCCTTACGAATACACGCAAGACCATAAACCCCACTGCCCCGCGCCAGACGTGTCAAAAACGTTTCTGCCTGATCTTCCAGATGATGACCTAGAAAGAGCCCCTCACATCCGTGGTCTTCAGCAGCCTGTCGCAAAAGAGCATGGCGCGCATCTCGGGCTTCCGATTGGATGTTTGAAGACGGTTTCTCACCAAGCCAATGTAAGGTCTCATGTGGCACGTCAATGCGCCGGCAATACTGCGCAACGCCTGCAGCTTCGCTGGCAGCCTCAGCACGCAAACCATGATCGACTGTGAAAGCATAAAGTTCAGGAGCAGAAAACCCCAGTTCCTGCGTCCACTGCTTCAACAGGTAAAGCAGAGCCATAGAATCAGCACCGCCGGACACACCAACGGCGATCCGGCGGAAAGACTTATACTCTCCGAAAAGCTCATTCAGCTCGTCGGAAGAAAAGAGAGCAACTTGATTAGAGGCAGTTGTCACGTTTTTGTTGAACCTTGGCCTGCTCCAGCACAGCAGGGGCTGCAAACTGGAAATTGGCGAGAAGCTGCTCATAAGTCTCACAAGCAGCGGGCGCATTCCCCATACCTGTAAGGGCAGTCCCCAATTTCAGCAAGCTTTCAGGAGCCAGTTCACTCTCAGGAAAATCAGTATAGCTTTTTAGAAAAGCTTGTGCAGCGTTCTCATACTGACGCTGAGCCAGCAGGCTTTCGCCAAGCCAGTGCTGCGCATTTGCAGTCAGCTCATGATCAGGATACATGCCAAGAAAAGTGTCAAAACCCTCGGTCGCGGCAGGGTAGTTACCACCTACCATCAGACCATAAACAGCATTGTAGTCCGACTGCGGATCACCGCTCAGCAGTTCATTCACGCTGCCAGAAAACTGAAGAGAGCCAGAACTTGGTGCAGGTGTGGAACCGGTAGGCGCAGCGTTGTTGCCGCGTGCAATCTGAGAAAGATCCAACGGACCGCTATTCGTTCCCTGTGCAGGCGTATTCAACGTAGAAAGTTGCTGAGACCGATTTGTCGGAGCCGTCGTGCTCGGCTGCTGAACAACAGGAGGCTGGACAACGCGAGGTGTCTGACCCGGATTTTCCAACTGCTGCAGGCGGTACTCAACGTCCTCTTGAGAACGGCGCAGTGCATCTTCAGTCAGGCGTAGTTTGTGATTGAGCTCTTCAACCTTGCCTGTCAGCAAGCGAACCTGCTCTTCAAGTTGACCAAGGCGAGCAGTGTTCTGTGCGGTTTCATCATTTTTAGATGAACCGAAAAGCTGCGCAGATGCTGGTAAACTTGTAGAGGTTACAAGCGCAAGAACAACAAAGCTTGTTGCAATACGTCGGTAAAGAGCCATTAATTATCTCCTGAGACACCCTACAGGGGCCGGGTCGGAATTTCTCATCTCTTGGCAAGAGGAAAAGACGAAAATAGGGCACACATTCAGTGTTTCTCTCCTATTTGCGGCTTCTCCCCGACCAATTTCCGTTCTCCTACAAGTTTGCAGGAGTTTCAACAAAAAAGGCTCCCCCAAATTAGAGAAGCCTTTTCTATATTTCAGCAAGTCAAACTCAATTACTGACCGTTCAGAACTGTCACAGCACGACGGTTCTGACTCCAGCAGGAAGCCGCATTACAAACCGCAACCGGACGTTCTTTACCGTAGGAAAGAGTCTTGATGCGGGTTGGGCTAATGCCTTTTGCAACAAGGTATTCCCGAACTGCAGCTGCACGTCGCGCACCCAGTGCGATGTTGTACTGGCGGGTGCCGCGCTCATCAGCGTGACCTTCAATAGTAATTGAGTAATTTTTATAGTGCTGCAACCACTGAGCCTGCTTGTCCAGCACTGCGCGAGCAGAACCATCAATGGAGCTCTGGTTATTGAGGAAGAATACACGATCCCCAACATTCACAACGAAGTCCTGTCCAGAGCCAGCTGCAACAGAACTATTGCCACTGGTTAATTCAGGGCGTGTCTGCGAACAAGCTGCTGCGACGAGACACACAGCCACCACAGCGGCGAAACGCGCTCCGCGCGCGAACAGCGTCTTTGACATTTATAGAATCTCCTGTCCCTCAAACCCCGAGGGTTAAAAAAGCCCTAGACCAACTTGGTTAAGGGTAACTTGAATTTATTGGTTAATGAAGTGCTAATGCCCCCCAATTCCCGCAAGAAATTAGGGGCTCAGCTTTTTGATTAGTCGAGCAACGGAGACCACGCTGGATCTGAAGCAAAGTTTGGCGTTTGAACCAGCTGTTCATTATAGCCGGTCAGGTCAACCGTCCAGACCTGAGGACCGCCCTGCTCGCCCACGGTATCCCGGAAGAAAGTCAACACACGTCCATTCGGAGACCAGGCAGGTCCCTCGTTGTGATAGCCCTCGGTGAGAATACGCTCTCCCTTACCATCCGGACGAATAACACCAATCATGAAGCGCCCCTGATGCACCTTGGTAAAGGCAATCAAATCACCGCGCGGCGACCACACAGGCGTTGAATACTGCCCTGGACCAAAGGAAATGCGCGTTGCTCCACTTCCATTAGAATTCATCACATAAAGCTGCTGAGAACCACCACGGTCACTTTCAAACACCACCTGACTTCCATCCGGAGAGAAAGAAGGACTGGTGTCAATGGCAGCTGTGTTGGTCAGACGCGTTGTCCGGCGGGTACGCAAATCCATGAGATAAAGGTTGGCGTTGCTGCCTTGCTGCAAGCTCATGATGACCTTTTGACCATCAGGCGAGAAGCGCGGCGCAAACGTCATACCCGGGAAGTTACCAAGAACCTCACGCTGTCCAGTTTCAATGTTGAACAGGTAAACCTGCGGATTTCCACCCACATAAGACATGTAGGTCACTTCCTGTGAGACAGGAGAGAACCGAGGTGTCAGCACAAGATCATCACCACGGGTCAAGTAGCGCACATTCGCCCCATCCTGATCCATGATCGCAAGACGCTTACGGCGCGCATCCTTCGGACCACTTTCGTCAATAAAGACTACACGGGTATCGAAGTAGCCTTTCTCACCAGTCAAACGCTGGTAAACCGCATCAGAAATGATGTGTGCCAGACGGCGCCAGTTTTCCGGTGTGGTGAAGAACTGCTGACCAATCAACTGCTGACCGGCAAACACATCCCACAAACGAAATTCTGCCCGGATCTGTCCGTTTGCCTGCTGCGCGATAGAACCAGTCACCAAAGCCTGAGAGCCAATGGTCCGCCAGTCACCAAAGCGCGGCATGGTGCCTACATTCATTCCCTGCTGAATATGCGCTGTCGGATCAATCGGACGGAACAAGCCCGAGCGCTGCAAATCCGCTGCAACAACTTGAGAGATCTGCCCTGCCACGTCTTCCTGCAAGCCGGAACCTGCAAAGGGAGAAATTGCAATCGGCATAGGTTCAACGTTGCCCTGAGTAATATCGAGCTCAATCAGGGCATATGCAGGTTGAGAGATCGCAGCAACAGCAACAGCAGCAGCCACAAGGCGGCATGCACGACGCCACAGCTGCTTAATTCCTGTTGTACGCATTGGGTTAAGCCCCATCACAAAGGACATAGACCTAAGCTCCTTTCAATCTCAATACCTAGTATCCAAGCATATCGCGTGGATCAAAATTCAAGATGACGGTTTTCCATGCATCATATTTAGCTGCTGGCAGAGAATACGGACCGCAGCGATAGACCGCGCGTTCCGCACTGCTTGCAGCAGCTCTGAATGTCGGGTTACTGCTGGAATTCAGAACTTTTATCTGCCCTTCAACTTCACCGGTACGGCTCAAGTTAAACTCTAGGCGAACGTTAAGATCTTCAGCACCAGCGGCACCCACAGGTGGGTTCCAGCAACGGGCAACCTGTCCGCGAAGCGCATCCAGTTCAGACTGGCTCATCTTCACGTTGGTCTGACCCAATTCGGATCCAAGAGAAGCCGGTTTTGCGGACTTCGCAGTCCCGCTCGACTTCGCATTCGTTTTGTTCAGCAAAGCCGCCATCTTCGAGTTAAAATCTTCCTTCTTCTTCGGCTCTTCCTTCTTCGGCGCTTTAGGGCGCGCTGGAGGCTTTGGCTTGGAACGTGGACGGACTTTAACGACCTGCTTCGGCTTTTCTGTTTTCTCGACTTCAGGACCAAGTTCTGCAGTCTCCGCAGGAGCCTTCTCTTTTGGCACTTCCTTTGGGGCTGGTTCTGGCTCAGCTGGTTCTGGCGGCGGCGGCGGCGTTTCAGCCTGCTGCACTTCCTTTTTCGCTTCCTGAACCTTCTTCACCTCTTTCTTAGCTTCACCGGTCTTTTTCTCCGGCTCTGGCTTTTCTGCAGGCTTCTTGGTCGGCTGCAACGCAGCCTCTTTGATTTCCTTCGCTTCTTTTGTGCCTAGCTGCAGCTTTGTCAGCTCGCTCACAGGCACAAGATCCACGGGCAGTGAATCCACCGGGGCAGTGGTCAGCTCTTTACCGAAGTTAAGCGAAACCGCTCCGGCAACAAGCACGACCACGTGAACAACTAGCGATGCGATAAGGCCTGCACGCATTCCCGGTTAACCCTGCTCCTCTAGAGTGACGAGCCCGATGCGCTTGTATCCAGCAGCATTGATGCGACCCATAACTTTCATGATGATTCCATAATCGGCATCCTGATCACCACGCACGTAGATACGCTCGTTGTAACCATTCTCGGCAATCGCACCGAGTTTCGCGATCAACTCATCAATAGGGATTTCGGTATCCTGAATGAACACGCCCCCATCAGACTTCACCGAAATCGCTATCGGCTCAGTGTCACCTTCCATCGCTTTTGCGCGAGTTTCAGGCAGGTCAATCGGCACGCCGACAGTCAGCAAGGGAGCTGCCACCATAAAGATGATCAGCAGTACCAGCATCACGTCCACCATCGGCGTTACGTTGATCTCGCTCATCGGTGCGTGAGAATGCCTGCGGCGACCACGTCTGCCACCTGCACGACCACCACCACCAGCTGCTCCAGTGCTCATACCCATGGGTTATCCTCGCTCATCAATGCGGCGGGACAAAATGGCGGAAAACTCGTCTGCAAAGCCTTCCATACGCGCGGCAAGCTTGCCGGAGTCGCTCTGCAGTTTGTTGTAAGCAATAACCGCCGGAATAGCTGCAATCAGGCCCAGACCGGTCGCAAACAGCGCCTCGGCGATCCCTGGAGCCACAACGGCAAGGTTGGTGTTCTTGGAAGCTGCAATGGACGTAAACGCATTCATGATGCCCCAGACCGTACCAAACAGACCAACAAATGGAGCCGCACTGCCGATTGTTGCAAGGAACAACAGACGTTTTTCAAGACGCTCAACTTCACGGGAAATGGTCAAATCCATCACACGGTCGATACGCTGCTGCAAGCTGGCAATCGCAGGCTTATCCCCTTCATGAGAGCGCTTCCACTCACGCATCGCAGCCACAAACAATGCGGACATGCCGTTATTCGCGCGGGAGGATAAAGATTTATAGAGCTCTTCGAGAGATTGTCCGGACCAGAACACATTCTCAAAACGGTTCATCTGGCGACGAGAGCGACCATACAGAACAATCTTGTCAAAGATAATCGCCCAGCTCCAAACAGAAGCAGCGATCAGACCGATCATTACAATCTTGACGACGATGTCTGCTTCCAGAAACAACGAAATGTAGGACAAGCCCGAACCCGGAGCTGCACCCAGCTCAACAGATTGCACGTCCTGAGCCGTTGCAGCCAATGGCGTCAACAAAGCCACCGCTGCGCTCATGGCCACAACGAGTTTCATCACCTTAGAGTTCATGTAATAAGGACCTCTTGCCCTGATAACCCAAAGACCTGTCCACGGTAGAACCCCTGCCATGGACACAACCAGTCTATTAAACATTTAGCAGCCTTCCTGCCTGTCGAATTTGGCGAAACTTCGACTACAGCCAGCATTGAAGGCATAAATGAAAAGACCTGTTTAAGGTTACTGAAGGATTAAAAGGTTTCCAGTCCCGTTTACTTTGAATGAATATTGGTGATTTTTCGCGATGATTATCGCGCTTATTCGCCGTTCATTTGGGCGACTAGATCCTTGGGCAATCTGCGTGGTTTCCCGTCCGCAGAAATGGCCACAGCAGTCACACGCGCTTTGATCAAAACTTCGTCACCACGCATAACTCTCTGGCTTATAAACATCCGGACACCCTTCACTTCACTGATATCCGTATGAACTTCAAGCACATCATCGATTCGTGCAGGCTTGAGAAAATCAATGTCCATATGGCGAACAGCAAACGCCAGACGCTCCCCATGCATGCCTGAATCCAGTTCATGATGATGCACACCGCGCAGACGCAGCAGCTCAGTGCGGCCACGCTCCATGAACTTCAGATAAGCCGCGTGATAGACGACGCCGGAAAAGTCGGTGTCCTCGTAATACACACGCACAGGCAAAATATGTTCGTTACCGTCAATTCGCCCCGTCAGATCGGGCCAATTTGCCTCAGTTTTTTTAGTGTTCATATCTGCAGGTCAGTCTTCAGCGTGTTGAAAAAGAGCCATCTGAGGTGCATTCGGGTTATCAGGCACCACCAAACCAAGGTGTTTGAAAGCGATTGGCGTCAAAATTCGACCACGCGGTGTCCGTTGTAGATAGCCATTCTGGATAAGATACGGCTCAACAATCTCTTCAATCGCATCCCGCGGCTCAGAAAGAGCAGCTGCAATCGTCTCAATCCCAACAGGGCCACCACCAAAGTTCAGCGCAATCTGCTTCAGATAACGCCGATCGAGGCTGTCAAAGCCAGCACTGTCCACTTCCAGCTGCCGCAAAGCTCGGTCAGCAAGCCCACTATCAATCTCAGCATCCCCGGCAACAATCGCAAAGTCCCGCACACGACGTAACAAACGTCCTGCAATACGCGGTGTCCCGCGGGAGCGCTTGGCGATCTCTCGTGCACCAGCATCACTCATACCGATTCCCAAGAGTCGCGCACCGCGCTTCACAATCAGCTCCAGCTCTTCCGGAGTATAAAACTCAAGCCGAACAGGAATGCCAAAGCGGTCACGCAACGGCGTCGTCAGCAAGCCAATACGGGTCGTTGCGGCCACCAAAGTAAACTTGGCAAGGTCAATCTTCACAGACCGCGCAGCTGGCCCTTCACCAATGATGAGGTCGAGCTGGTAATCCTCCATCGCCGGATACAACACCTCTTCAACCGCAGGGTTGAGACGGTGGATCTCGTCAATGAACAAAACATCCCGGTCTTCCAGATTGGTCAGCAGCGCAGCCAGATCACCCGCTTTTGCGATCACAGGACCAGACGTTGCCCGGAAGTTCACCCCAAGTTCACGCGCCATAATCTGCGCCAGCGTTGTCTTGCCAAGGCCCGGAGGCCCGACAAACAACACATGGTCCAGCGCTTCACTCCGTGCTTTCGCCGCTCCAATGAAAACCTTCAGGTTTTCACGAGCCTGCGCCTGTCCGGTAAAGTCATCCAGCGTTTGCGGACGCGTTCCGCTGTCAATCTCGTCGCCCCGAATTTCAGGAGTAACAAGGCGATCCTCACCCTCATTCATTACGCAAGTTCCTTAAGGCCGAGGCGAATAAGTTTTTCAGCGCTGGCATCTTCACCTGCTGTTTTTACAGCAGCTGCCACAGCGGCTGAGGCCTGAGCGGGCTGATAGCCGAGATTGGAAAGAGCCGAGACAGCATCTGCCACAGGCCGGTACGCCACATTTTCCGCAACGCTTTGGGAAACAGCAATGGTGTCATCTTCAACAGAGGCAAAGGCAGGCGCTTTGTCTTTCAGCTCTGTCACGATACGCTCAGCAACGCGCTTGCCAACACCCGGCGCCCGTGTGATCGCAGTCTTATCGCCCAGCGCAATCGCGTTCGCCACTTCAGTCGCCCGCATGATGCCTAAAATGCTCAGCGCAACCTTTGCACCAACACCCTGAACGGTCATGAGTATGCGGAACCATTCACGTTCGTTGTCCTCCGAAAAACCGAATAGCTTGATCATATCCTCACGGACCATGGTCTCAATGGCCAGCACAGCAGCTTCGCCGACACGCGGCAATTGCTGCAACACGCGAGAGGGGCAATGCACCTGATAACAAACACCCTGCACATCCAGCAGTACAAAATCATCGCCGTAACTGTCGACGACACCCTTGAGTTTCCCGATCATTTCAAACGCGCCTCCGCTGCGGCCAGACGGCCCGTTACACTACCTCGGTGATGACTATGGCAGATCGCAATCGCCAGTGCATCCGCCGCGTCGTCCGAGTTAAACGTCGCCTTCGGCATCAACACCTTCACCATCATACGGATTTGCTCTTTTTCCGCATGCCCGGTTCCCACCACGGTCTTTTTCACCAGGTTCGGAGCATATTCTGAAACCACGAGATTGTGCAGAGATGGCACAAGCAGAGCGATCCCCCTCGCCTGCCCCAGCTTAAGCGTAGCTCCGGCATCCTTGTTCACAAACGTATTCTCAACCGCAGCCTCAGAAGGATCATAGCGTTCAATCACTTCTTGCAAGCCAGTGTATAACTGCTTGAGCCGTTCTGCGAGGGAGTACTTGCTGTTGGATTGTATCGTGCCGCTTCCAATGAAGCTGACGCGATTACCTTTGGCATCAATAATGCCCCAACCAGTATTCCTGAGGCCAGGGTCAACACCCATGATTCGAATTGAATGATCCATAGAACAAACCGGTAACGAAAAATCTCCGAAGACGCTAGCCGGTAACCTCAACCAATCGCTTAATCCGTTAAAATTCAGGAGTAATCCACGCGTTCCTGCAAATCCTGCAGGTAAGGACCCGGTATGATTGAAGCATTGTCTGCACACTCCGCCTTGCAGTTGTGTCTGGTGGCTGGAGCCATCCTTTTGGCAGGTTTGATGCGTGGATTTGCCGGGTTTGGTTCAGGTATGGTCTGGATCCCCCTCGCTGCACTGGTCATTGGCCCAAAACTCGCAGCAGCTGCCCTACTCATCCTCGACACCATAGTCGCGCTGCCACTCATTTTCCCGGCAACCAAGCTGTGCCGATGGAAAAGCGTCGTGCCTGCCGCCATTGGAGCGATCCTTGCCGTCTCTGTCGGCGCATGGATCCTCGCCAATGCACCACCCTTTATTCTGCACTGGGGCATATCCATCGTAGTGCTCGCGCTGCTGGCCGTCCTCATGTCCAACTGGACTTATTCAGAGGAACCCAGCCGCAAGCAGAACCTCGGTGTCGGGGCACTCTCCGGCCTGCTTGGTGGCTTCAGCCAGATGCCATCCATCCCCATCTACACACTTTGGGCAACCGGCCCCCATCCACAAAACGTAATCCGCGCTAACATGATCGTGTTTATCGCGATAGCTGACGTCTCCGCGTATGCCTCCTACGCTTACAACGGCCTTTTCACAAAAGAACTCATACCGGTCCTGATCATCGCCGGCCCAATCTATCTGGGCTGTCTTATGTTTGGTGCGAAAGCCTTCAAAAGCGCACCACCTACGTATTTCAAATGGGCGGCAAAAGGCATCATCTTCCTCGCTGCTGTCGTTTCCCTGCCATTCTTCCACGACCTCTAACCATACCTGCCTCACTCAATTTCCCGCAGTTTCACAAGGCTAGAGGGCAAATTGCGATGTCCTCCAGAGGGTAATTGAGAAATTCTCGACAATTCCTCCAATTGTCCCGATTGGAGGAAGGCACCTTCGTAACTTATAGTCCGCACAACTAGGAAGCCTAAAACCGACCTTCTCAGCAGAGGCATATATGCTCCCAGACGTCGCAGGACTAGAATCCCCGGCCTTCTTGATGGTGTGCGCAACTATAGCGCTCGCTGGGTTGACCCGTGGGTTTGCCGGCTTCGGAGCCGCGATGATCTACATGCCCATTGCCTCCGCCATTATGGAACCAAAGCTGGCCGCAGCCTCTCTTCTCATGGTCGATGCAACAATCTCACTCCCCATGGTGGTCTCAGCCACCAAAATCTGCGACTGGAGAACGGTTCTTCCAGCAGCAGGAGGGGCAGTGATCACCGTATCTATCGGCGCATGGGTACTCACAAATGCCGATCCCTACATTTTGCGCTGGGTTCTGTCCGGAGTGGTACTCCTCCTGCTAATCATTTTGATTTCAGGCTGGCGCTACACCAAGGCACCCAACAAGCGCACCTCCTTTGGGGTTGGCGCAGTTTCCGGCCTGCTCGGCGGTATGACACAACTGGCTGGCCCTCCGGTCATCACCTACTGGATGTCTGGCCCCTTGCCCGTCAGCGTTATTCGCGCCAACCTGATCACCTACTTCTTCTTCACCAGTTTTGGCTCATTTGCGGCGTTCTGGTGGAATGGCCTGATCACACAGGAGCTGCTGCTCCTCTCACTCCTGATCTGCCCGGCATACGGCCTGAGCATCTATTTGGGAGCCAAAGGCTTCTCACTATCAAGCGGTCGCTCGTACCGCGCACTCGCTTATTCACTCATCTTGGGAGCCGCCATCACAAGCATGCCAATTTTGGATGGAATTCTCAGATGATCTAAGACCATACACACACGTTGATAACGGCCAAGAGAAGCCTCAGGCAACCAACACAGCTTGCGAAACAAAGAAAAACAACTTAGTTTCCGCAATAATATTCCTATAAACAGACGAAAAAACCAGATTTATGCCAAAATCATCGCTCGACAAGATTGACCTAGAAATCCTGAAAAATCTTCAGGAGGACGGTCGCCTAACCAACGTAGAGTTGGCAGGTAAAGTTGCCCTATCCCCATCTCCATGCCTGCGCCGCGTCAAAAACCTCGAAGACAGCGGCGTGATCAACGGCTATCAGGCATCCGTGAATCGCAAGACTGTTGGTCTTGGCATGACGGTCTTTGTTGAAATGCGCGTAGGCAAACAAAGCAAAGCGCAGATCATGTCGATCATCGAGCGCGTCACCTCGCAGCCAGAGGTCGTGTCTTGTCATCTGGTCTCAGGTCAGTCTGATATCCTTGCTGAGATCGTTGTCCCAACGCTGGAAGCCTACGACGTCTTCCTCTCTGACTTCCTGATGTCACTGGACGGTGTCGAGGATGTGCGCTCCAACTTTGCAATCCGCACACTCAAAGCAAACGGCGCATTGCCACTACAGCATTTGGAATCCATCATCGACGATGATTAATCAATCAGGAGGCGTCCTCGTTCTTACCTGAGCCGGTAACGATCTGCGCCATACTGACAAGCTCGGAAATTCTGTCCTGAAGGAAGTTGCTGTTTTGAGCGATGAGCAGCATCTGCCTTTGATAAAGGCAGAACAGATACGCACCGACACAAAGCCCCAATCCGATATAGGAGAGGGGCTGCCCGAGCAAAGCAAGGCCGATGTAGAGCAACGGTGGGAACACAGTCACAATGACTGAACACAGGGATACCCACCACTCTCCCTTATGAAAACCATTGATCGGCATGGTTAGAATAGCAGCTGTCGCAATCAGACAGCGCTCTTTCATTGTCCGGGCAATGTTCACCGCCTGCCGCAGATACAGCGCTGTCAGTAGACCAGCCACCGTCAGCACATACGGCGCACTGAGCACACAAAAGCCGTAGACCCGCGCCACCAATGGTGCCCTCTCCTCCCAAACACCGGAAGGCGTTTCCAGCACGGCACCAAGAACCAGCAGAGCGGCATAAGCAATCGCCAGCAAATGCAGCCGCCATGCTGAGCCGATAGCATGCTCAATCACGCGAACCTTGTCGTTTTCCTCACTCACGAACCTGCCTCAACCCTGATCATAGTCGCAAAAAGGTTTCACAGAGCCCCAACGAAGCCAACTCCATTGAAATCAGGGGCACCCTCACAAAACAAGCACGCAACAAAAAAGGCGGCACGCAAAACGCACCGCCTTTATAACTTAATCAGAAAACAGGCTTAGCCGAGCTTTGCCATGATTTCCTCTGAGATGTCGAAGTTAGAGAAGACGTTCTGCACGTCATCATCATCTTCCAGCGCATCCATCAGCTTCATGATGGTGCCAGCTTTCTCTTCGTTCACTTCTACAAGATTCTGCGGCTTCCAGATGATCTTTACAGACTCAGCTTCGCACAGCGCTTCTTCCAGCGCCTTGGAAACGTCGGAGAGATCCTCGAAGGCACAGATAATGGTGTGGCCGTCTTCATCGCTCTCAACGTCATCAGCACCGGCTTCAATGCCAGCTTCCATGACGGTGTCCGCATCACCAGCTTCAGGCTTGTAAACAAGCTCGCCAACACGATCGAACATGAAAGAAACAGAACCGGTTTCTCCCATGGATCCACCGTATTTGGTGAAGTAGGAACGCACATTTGCAGCAGAGCGGTTTTTGTTGTCAGTCAGGACTTCAACAATAATCGCGGTGCCACCCGGGCCATAACCCTCATAGCGAATCTCAGTATAATCAGCACCTTCACCAGCCTGAGACTTTGCAATCGCGCGGGCAATGTTGTCCTTCGGCATGGACTGGGCCTTCGCGTTCTGCACAGCAAGGCGCAGGCGAGGGTTTTTGTCCGGGTCAGGATCACCCATCTTCGCAGCAACGGTAATCTCTTTGGAAAAGCGAGAGAACAGTTTGGAACGTACAGCATCCTGACGTCCCTTGCGGTGCATGATATTTTTGAATTTTGAATGTCCGGCCATAGGTCTTCCCGGCTTGTGTTTGCAAATAAAACTTATAGCTCAAAGGAGCGCTCACCAAGCCGCTGATAGCTTGGACAGCGCTCTCCCCGACACGTATGTCGCCAAAACGTCGAGCAAATTTGATGAAAGCTTATAAGACGCTTACACGACAAAATCCAGAGCAAGAAACCGCGAGAGAGCTCCCGACCGTCCTCTTCCCTACCAATCAACGTGTAAGCATGACGTTTATTCAGGCTTAGCTGTTTGCTGCGCTTGGCCAAAATGGTGGGATAATCTGCGACAAACGCCCGCCAATCCGTACTGGAGAGACATGCTTGGCCAGACCAGTGCGGTCATCCGTCTCAACAGCAACACCACAAACCGTTGCTTCACCCAATGCAGGTGTAAAACGGCTGCCATTCACTTTGCGCAGGAAGCGGTTGACCGGTTCTTCCTTATCCATACCCAAAACAGAATCGTAATCGCCACACATGCCCGCATCGGACATATAGGCCGTGCCTCCCACCAGAACCTGATGATCAGCAGTCGGAACATGCGTATGGGTGCCAACAACCAGAGATGCACGGCCATCACAGAAATGCCCCATCGCCTGCTTTTCACTGGTCGCTTCGGCGTGCATATCAATAATGATCGCATCAGCCATAGCGCCCAGTGGGCAGTCAGCAAGAATTTTGTCGATAGCAGCAAACGGACAATCCAGCGCATCCATGTAAACGCGGCCCATCACATTCACCACCAGCACATCAGCACCGTTTTTGGCACGGTAAAGGTTTGCGCCCTTACCCGGTGTACCTGATGGATAGTTTGCAGGGCGCAGCAAGCGGTTCTGACGCTCAATATAAACAAGCGTATCGCGCTGATCCCAAATGTGGTTGCCAGTGGTAACAACGTCAGCACCAGCATCCAGCACATTTTCAAGAATTTCTTCGGTGATACCAAAGCCTGCTGCGGAGTTTTCGCCATTCACAACGACAAAATCCAATTGGTTGTCTTCAACAAGTTGAGGCAGTTCATCAGTCGCAGCGTTGCGACCAGCGCGCCCAACAAGATCCCCAAGAAACAGCAGCTGCATTTATACACCCTTTCAGACGTATCCCCGAAATGCCCGCTCGGCTTTCTATCAGGATACGCACAAAACAAACCGTAGAACATGACGCGTAACTGCATTTAAACGCGAGACATGCCCTGCCACGTATTCCAGACCTAAGGCTTTATAATGAAAGAATACGCGCACATCATTTGGACCAAAGCAGACCCGCCAGCTCTCGAGCATTTCATGCAAATCGCAGAAGGCCCAGTGCCTGACAAATCACTCTAATCACCAGCTTTCAGAAGCCCACGATCTGTCAGGATTCCATCCAATTGACGATCATGCGGCTCCATCGGAACCTCTTCTACCTCTTGAACCGCAAATGCAACCCCAATCGCAGTGAGATCGGTAAGTTTTTCCAGGTCACTCAATGCACGGTCGTAAAAACCTTTGCCATATCCGATCCGGTTGCAATGCCTGTCAAACGCTGACAATGGCACCAACACCACGTTGGGGTGCACAACCTCTGCCTCAGGCCCCGGTGCCATACTACCAAAACCCGCCAGTTCCAGCGGCCCGCCCTTATCCAGACGGCGAAACTCAAGATCATCACCAAGGACAACAGGAAGGCACAAAGAACAGCCGGTCTTCGCCAGCGCATCCATCAACGGACGTGGATCAACCTCATCCCGAATAGGCCAGAACCCGGCAACAACCGATCCCGGTTCCACCCCAAGCTCACCAGCATACCCAACAAGATCAAGCGACCGCTCAATCCGCTCTACTGGCGATAGAGTTGCTCGCGCAGCAAGTCCGGCTTTCCGCACGTCTTGCTTGGCAAGTTTACAATCGGCATTCTCGGTGTCTTGAGACGTCAACACGCACCTCACTTCTATTGAATGGCGCATTTCCGAAAAGATCGGATCACTTATCGGGACACAATACGCTTGAACGACGCGCATTATGATGCAGCCTGCGAAAAATCGCAAAGCAAGAGAGCATCACTGAAATGAGAGAGGAAAACAAAAAGATAAGAGCGCGCCACAACAGCCGTTGGAGAGTGTGCAATCCCGGAGAACCTACTATGTAGGTGGGTGCCGTGTCCCCAAGCCCACGAGCGAGGGAAGGAACAGCTCCCAAAGGAATGCGTAAGGCCCCGGGGATATGTATCTCCTGACGAACCGCGCAGCAACGCAATGGGTGATATAGGCCAGAGCGAATAAAATTACCAGCCCCTCGGATCCAACCTTCCCATTAAATCAAGCGTAACCCACTGTCATAAACAAGTATCACCAGCCCGTATGCGAGTGCTTTTTTAAGATTACTAACTCGATCACCGAGAACCTTTCATAACGCAGGTCATGTTCGGCAGCTTCTTCATAGTTTCCGCGTAAATATGGGCGCTTGAAGAAGACGGACTTAAAGGCCCTTGGGACTTATCGAGAGGAAGGAAAGTTGAATGTCAAACAATGCATTTGCAGGCGTTCAGAAGCTCGGGCAATCCTTGATGCTGCCAATTGCAGTGCTGCCGGTCGCAGCGATCCTCCTGCGCATTGGACAAGCCGACCTTCTTAATCTTCCCTTCGTTGCCTCTGCAGGGAGTGCAATTTTCGCCAATCTGGGCATGCTGTTTGCCGTAGGTATCGCAGTCGGCTTTGCCAAAGAGAACCACGGCGCAGCAGCTCTGGCAGGTTTGGTCGGCTTCCTCGTTGCACAACAAGGCGCTGTTGAACTGGCAGGGCTCGATCCAGAACAAGCTCTCAAGATGGAAGGTCGTATTGCAGTCCCGGTCGGGATCATCATGGGTATTACGGCAGGCGTGCTCTACAACAAGTTCCGGGATATCAAACTTCCCGACTACCTCGCCTTTTTTGGAGGCCGCCGCTTTGTTCCCATTGTGACCGGCGTCGCCGCGTTGCTCGTTGCCGCCCTCTTTGGGTATGGCTGGCTCTGGTTCGACAGGGCTTTAATCTCCCTCACAAACACAATCACGCATATGGGTGATGTGGGCTTGTTCCTCTATGGCGCTTTGAACCGGCTGCTGATCGTCACAGGCCTTCATCACATCCTGAACAACATCGCCTGGTTCATTCTGGGAGATTATATCACCGCCTCAGGAGATGTTGTCACCGGCGATCTGAACCGCTTTTTCGCAGGAGATCCAACTGCCGGAGCCTACATGGCCGGCTTTTTCCCAGTCATGATGTTTGGACTGCCCGCCGCATGCCTTGCCATGTACCATTGCTCAAAGCCAGAAAATCGCAAAGTCGTAGGAGGCATACTGCTCTCCATGGCGCTCACGTCATTTTTGACCGGCATAACTGAGCCGATCGAGTTTGCCTTTATGTTCCTGGCCCCTGCACTCTACGTGATCCACGCAATCCTCACAGGCGTCTCGATGGTTGTGATGAACGTGCTGGGTGTGAAGCTGGGCTTTGGTTTCTCAGCAGGTTTGTTCGACTACCTGATCAACTACGGCATCTCCACAAAACCGCTCCTGCTAATCCCGGTTGGAGCTGCATTCTTCGCCATCTACTATTTTCTATTCGTGGCAACCATTAAGCTTTTTGATCTGAAGACCATGGGTCGTGAAACTAAAAAAGCGACTAAAACAGCGGACAACCCAACCGCAACAAACAGCAAAGCGCATGCTTATCTGGAAGCCTTGGGTGGCTCAGCCAACCTTTTTGAAATAGATGCCTGCGCAACCCGGTTGCGCCTGAAAGTGGTAGATAGTGATGCCATCAATGAAGCGGTTTTGAAGCAACTCGGCGTTCACGGTGTCATCAAACCTGCTGCTGGCTCAGTCCAGGTGGTTGTTGGCCCAATAGCGGACCAACTGGCAGGCGAGATAAAGGAAGAAACAAAAAAGTCTTAAGCCGCGCTTTCGTCTTCGCGCAGCTCGCTGTCCATATCAGTGCTCAGCTGCTCAATCTTGTCTGCGCTTTCCAGCAGGCGCGCAACAATTCTGGCTTCTTTCTCACGATGCTCTTTTTCGAGCTCTTCAATGCGGCTCAGATAACGCTGCTCTTGCGCAGCCAGACGCTCTTCAACAGAAGCCTCAGCTTTCCCGAGTTCTTCGATACGCCCTTCGGCGGCACGCAATTTCCGCTCAACTTCGGCAAGGTGATCCGTCACCATGATGCCTGCCATCACGGTTAAGCGCTGATCGCCAATCTCACCAAAGTTCTCTCTCAGGCTACTGATGCTGTCGTCAAAACGCTGAGCAAGACCGAGAAGCCGTTCTTCCTCACCATCATCACACGCCATGCGAAAGCTGCGATCATTGATTGTAACTGTAATCTGCGCCATTGATCTTAGCTCTCCTGTCCGTCGAGAACAGTACGAATGGATTCCATGGCAGCAACAAGGCGGCGGGAAACATCTTTGTTGACATCTTCAAGTCGCGAACCACGCGCCTCGGCCTGATCAAGCTTTGATGCCAGCTGTGTTCGATCCTCACCAATTCTCTGCAAGTCGTTTTCTAACGCATCAAGGGTCTTGTCACGGGACGTCCTGCGATGAATCGCCCCCTCAAGCTTCGTGATGGAGGCAGTAATACGATCCAGCGCATGATCCAGATCTTGCCCACTATCCATCTTCACCTCTGACATCTACCTGTATCCGTACTCACCAAAACATCAGTTACCATTGGGAGATGGCAACCCGACCTAATCCCGTCTAGGGAAGCGGAAGACAATTATCCATTAGCTGGAGGGAATCGTCGAGCTTTATTCACATCATATCTTAGGAATGTGCGAGAACCATCTCATTTATCAGTGATTACAGAACTTACAAAGGTCTTCGACTCGGAAAATTACCCGACGCAACATTCGTGAACAAAATACAAGCTTCGCCACCATAAAAATCTAATGAACACGCATTTTACGCTAAGCAAATTCACTCATTAAAGAGACCTTGGCAACATAACTTATGTTGACAAATGCTATTCAAATTTCAAAAGCGCTCAACTTACGCAATAAACGGCACCAGAAGAGCTCAGTTTCATTGACTCAACTTTCTGACCTGCTATGTCTCCTTCCGTTATTCGTTCGTGGACAACTGCCAATTCGCATTAGTCTGGGGCAAAGACTATGGCAACTGTCATCGAATTTACACTAGCTATTAGTAAAGAACCGGCTGCCCTGCCGGGTCGACAGCGGGAATAAGATGACCGATCTCGAAAAGCACTCTCGCATGGCGAATGCGATACGCTTTCTTTCAATGGATGCCGTTGAAAAAGCAAAATCTGGCCACCCAGGACTTCCAATGGGTGCAGCTGACATCGCAACGGTCCTGTTTTCCAAGTTTCTGAAGTTTGATCCGAACTCCCCGAAATGGGCAGACCGCGATCGCTTTGTGCTCTCCGCAGGGCACGGATCCATGCTGCTGTATTCCACACTCTATCTGCTGGGATACGAAGACTTCTCCATTGAACAGCTTCAGCAGTTCCGCCAGCTTGGCGCACGGACATGCGGCCACCCGGAATACGGTCATGGCGCAGGCATCGAGACCACCACTGGTCCTCTCGGTCAAGGTCTTGGCAACGCAGTCGGCATGGCAATCGCTGAGCGTCTGCAGGAAGAGCGTTTCGGCAAAGATCTCGTAAACCACTACACCTACGTTCTCGCAGGTGACGGTTGCTTGATGGAAGGTATCTCTCAGGAATCTATTTCTCTGGCAGGTCACCTCAAGCTGAACAAACTGATCCTCATCTGGGACGACAACGGCATCACCATTGATGGTTCCGTAGATCTGTCAGACAGCACCGATCAGATTGCACGCTTCAAAGCATCTGGCTGGAACACCATCTCAATCGATGGTCATGATCCGGAAGAAATCGAAGCAGCGCTGACCGAAGCTCGCAAGAGTGACAAGCCAACAATGATTGCGGCGAAAACCACAATCGGCTTCGGGTCTCCAAACAAGTCCGGCACCAACAAAGTGCACGGTGCTCCTCTGGGCGCTGAAGAAATTGCAGCAACCCGCGAAGCTCTTGGCTGGTCTGCTGAGCCGTTTGAAGTCCCAAGCGACGTTCTCGATGCATGGCGCATCTCAGGTCTGCGTTCCGCAAACGCTCGTAAAGAGTGGGAACAGCGCTTCAACGAAGCAAACCCTGAGCAGCGTGGCGAGTTTGAACGCCGTTGCCGTGGCGACCTGCCATCCGGCTTCGACGCAGCAATCGACGCCTACAAGAAAGAGCTTGCAGACACCCAGCCAAAAATTGCGACCCGTAAGGCGTCTCAGGCTGTTCTGAAAGTGATCACAGGTGCTGTGCCTGAAACCATCGGTGGCTCTGCTGACCTGACTGGTTCCAACAACACCAACACCGAACATACACCACCAGTTACTCCGGACGATTTCTCCGGCCGCTTCATTCACTGGGGCATCCGTGAGCACGGCATGGCTGCAGCAATGAACGGTATGGCCCTGCACGGCGGAGTTATCCCCTACTCTGGTGGCTTCCTGATCTTCTCCGATTACTGCCGTCCGTCTCTGCGTCTGGCAGCCCTGATGAAGCAGCGCGTCATTCACGTAATGACCCACGACTCCATCGGTTTGGGTGAAGATGGTCCAACACACCAGCCTGTGGAGCACTTCGCGGCTCTACGTTGTATCCCAGACCTGCAGTTCTTCCGCCCAGCGGACATCACTGAGACCCTGGAATGCTGGCAGTTGGCAATGAAAGCCACTGATAATCCAAGCGTTTTGGCTCTGACCCGTCAGAACCTGCCGTCTCTTCGTCCTCACTACGAAAGCGAAAACCTGTGTGCCAAAGGCGCATACATCATCGCTGACTGTGAAGAAGAAGCGACCGTCACTTTGTTCGCAACCGGCTCCGAAGTTGAGATCGCAGTCGACGCGAAAAAAGAGCTCGACGGCAAGGGTATTGCGACCCGTGTGGTCTCCGTCCCGAGCTTCGAACTCTTCGAGCAACAATCTGACGCATATAAGAATGCCATCATTGGTGGTAGTCCGGTGAAGATCGCTGTGGAAGCGGGCGTTCGTATGGGTTGGGATCGCTTTGTCGGTTCTGATGGTGGTTTCGTAGGCATGTCAGGATTTGGTGCCTCCGCCCCTTACCAGGAGCTCTATGAGCATTTCGGGATTACTGCTGATGCAGTGGTCCAAGAGGCAGAAAAGCGCCTTGGCGATAGCGATAACGCCTAAAGCTGACTAAATGAAGCTTCTGGCTCCTCTCAGCCAGAGGCCTCTCAGAAGACGGCCGGCAAGAGCTGGCGAATATATAAAACGAGGGCGTTTTTTAAGGCGCCGTACCGAAAGAGGTTCTTAAATGGCAGTCAAGGTAGCCATCAATGGCTTTGGTCGCATTGGTCGTAATGTTCTCCGTGCAATCATTGAATCCGGTCGTACCGACATTGAAGTTGTAGCAATTAACGACCTCGGCCCGGTTGAAACGAACGCACACCTGCTGCAGTTTGACTCCGTACACGGCAAGTTCCCTGCAAAAGTGACCGTAGACGGCGACACAATCGATTGTGGTCGTGGTCCAATCAAAGTAACCGCTATCCGTGATCCTAAAGAATTGCCTTGGGGTGAAATGGGTATCGACGTTGCGTTGGAGTGCACCGGCATCTTCACCGCAAAAGAAAAAGCTTCCCTGCATCTGGAAGCTGGCGCAAAGCGCGTTCTGGTTTCTGCTCCTGCAGCAGGCGCTGACAAAACAATCGTTTACGGCGTAAACCACGACACCCTGACTTCTGAAGATCTGGTTGTTTCCAACGCATCTTGCACCACCAACTGTCTGTCTCCGGTAGCTTATGTTCTGGACAAACTGGTTGGCATCGAAAAAGGCTTCATGACCACCGTTCACTCTTACACCGGTGATCAGCCTACTCTCGACACAATGCACAAGGACCTGTACCGCGGCCGCGCAGCAGCTCTTTCCATGATCCCAACCTCCACAGGTGCTGCTAAGGCTGTTGGCCTGGTTCTGCCTGAGCTGGCTGGTAAACTGGACGGCGTTGCAATCCGCGTACCTACTCCAAACGTTTCTGTTGTTGACCTGACCTTCATCGCGAAGAAAGAAACTTCCGTAGAAGAAATCAACGCAGCAATCAAAGCAGCGGCTGAAGGCGAACTGAAGGGCGTTCTTGGTTACACCGAAGTGCCAAACGTTTCTTGCGACTTCAACCACGACCCACACTCTTCCATCTTCCACATGGACCAGACTAAGGTCATGGAAGGCACAATGGTTCGTATCCTCACCTGGTACGACAACGAGTGGGGCTTCTCCAACCGCATGGCGGACACCGCTGTTGCGATGGCAAAGCTCATCTAATCCTAAAATCTCAGTATTGAGTGATAGAGGCAGCTTTGCAAAGCTGCCTCTGTTCATTGCTCAAGATGCGGATGCTTCAAAATGCGGTTTATAGGTCTTTGGATAGTTCTTTTAGGCTTTCTGGTTGGATGTGCTTCTGCACCTTATGGCACTAAAGGAAACCCCAAGCTTCTTGTCTTCGAAGACGTAGACTATAAACCTGAAGGAGCTCCAATTATTTTCAAGGCTTATCGAGAAGCTGCTGAGACTTGTTGGACCGGGCCGAGTGGAAAATTCCCAGAGTATGTTGTCAATAAAAAGAAGACAAAAGTCAGCGAATACGGGAATTTAGAAATTACTTTTGACTATCGAGACCAGCCAGATAAAGAAGCGCTGACAATCAGAGTCTTTGCCAGTACGCGCCTTGTTCAGGGATGGGGTCCAGAAGTTAAAGGACCACTCGGGAAATATATTGGGAAAATAGGGAAGCGTGTCAGCAATCTGTGTGGTTAGTCGCCAAACAACTATTGCTATATCTTCTTGCCATTTTTCACGCTTGCTCAACCCGATTTTGTGGGTTCCATAGTCCAAGTTACAGCCTCTGGCAGTGTTTTTGATAACTGATCTGATTTCAGATCAAGAGAGAACACAAACATGTCTTTCAAAACTCTTAGCGATGCCGAACTTTCCGGCAAACGTGTTCTGGTCCGCGTAGACCTCAACGTCCCGATGAAGGATGGCATCGTTACCGACGCCACCCGTATTGAGCGTGTCCTGCCAACCATCCGCGAAATCTCCGAGGCTGGCGGCAAAGTCATCCTTCTCGCACACTTTGGCCGTCCAAAAGGCCAGGTCGTTGCAGAGATGAGCCTCGCACCTGTTGCTGGCCCTGTTGCAGACCTGCTTGGCAAACCAGTTGCTTTCGCTAAAGATTGCACCGGTGACGTAGCCAAAGCTGCCGTCGATGCAATGGCTGACGGCGACGTTCTGCTTCTGGAAAACACCCGCTTCTATGCTGGTGAAGAAAAGAACGATCCAGAATTCGCAAAAGCCCTGGCTGCAAACGGCGATCTGTATGTAAACGACGCATTCTCTGCAGCACACCGCGCGCACGGTTCCACCGAAGGCATTGCAAAGCTGCTTCCTGCATTCGCAGGCCGTACCATGCAGGCAGAGCTGGAAGCACTCGGTTCCGCACTTTCCACGCCTGAGCGTCCGGTTCTGGCAGTTGTTGGCGGCGCAAAGGTTTCCTCCAAGATCGACCTGCTCGAAAACCTCGTGTCTAAAGTAGACATCCTGGTTATCGGCGGCGGCATGGCGAACACCTTCCTTGCGGCTAAAGGCGTGAACGTTGGCAAATCCCTGTGCGAGCACGATCTGGCTGACACAGCAATCCGCATCATGGCGGCAGCTGAAAAAGCAAATTGCGAAATCGTTCTGCCAACAGATGCTGTTGTAGCATGGGAATTTGCAGCCAACACCAAGAACGAAACTGTTGCTCTCGATGCAATCCCTGCAGACGCAATGATGCTCGACGTTGGCGCAGCTTCTATCGAAGTTGTGAAAGCGAAAATCGACACCGCAAAGACCCTCGTTTGGAACGGTCCTCTCGGCGCATTCGAAATCGCACCATTCGACAAGGCAACTGTTGCAGCAGCACAGCATGCAGCAGCACGCACCAAAGAAGGCAAGCTGAAAACTGTTGCTGGTGGCGGTGACACCGTTGCAGCCCTCAACCACGCAAAAGCAAGTGAAGACTTCTCTTACATCTCCACTGCTGGCGGCGCATTCCTTGAGTGGCTGGAAGGCAAAGCACTACCTGGCGTTGTTGCTTTGGAAGCATAAGACAGTTAGTTCTTACATTATTATGGATTGAGGGGCCTTTTTGGTCCCTCTTTTCGTTTTATTCTCGCTTTTGCCTAGAATTTGACACAGCCTCTTGAAAAAGAGATCAAGACGCTGTTTAGAACTTATCCCAATGAATGGGCCAGAGGCTTGACGTAGGTTACACTACCGCCATGATCTCTTTTTACTGGAATTTTATCAGGAGCAACCTCAGTGCATCCGCGTCTGTATCTTGTCACACCGCCAACCTTTGACCTCGACGAATTCGAAGGACAACTCAATCAAGCTTTGGAAGGTGGCGACATTGCGAGCCTGCTGATCTCCATGCCGGACGCAAACGAAAGCGACCTGCAGGCGGCTGCAAAGCGTCTGGTGCCACTGGCACAGGCCAAAGAAGTTGCTGTTCTGATTGAAAACAACACCCAAATCATGGGGCGCTCCGGCGCAGATGGCCTGCACGTTTCCGGTTCTGACAAGGATCTGGAAGAAGCCATGCAGTCCTTCTCGGAAGACCGCATCATCGGCCACGCTGGCATCAAAACACGCCACGAAGCAATGACTGTTGCTTCTATGGGCGTCGATTACATGTTCTTCGGCCTGCTTTCACTCAATCAGGAAGAAGAGCCACATCGCAAATCACTGGACTACGGGCACTGGTGGTCTGAAGTGTTCGAAACGCCATGTGTCATCCTGGCGGGCACCTCAGTTTCCTCAGTTGACACCGCAGCCCAAACTGGCGCTGAATTCGTAGCAGTACGTGAAGCTGTCTGGAATCACCCTGAAGGGCCAAAAGCAGCTGTTGAGCAGGCCAATGCAATCCTCTCAACACACACACTGGCGGAAGCTGAGGACTGATATCTTGAAGTTGTCTGGTTCTATCAAACTCGTAACTGTCGCAGCTGTGACCGGTCTGCTCGGCTTACAGGGCATGGCTGTTGCACAAACAACTCCGAGCGGTGGAACCACACCTCAAGGCGCAAGAACTGTTGATCCGTATAATCCAAACGGATCAATCCTGCTGCCCTCTCCTCTTTCAAAAGCACCATTCATTCCGCAGGTTGCTCCAACGCCGGAGACTATAAAAGGCGATCCGGCCTATGGCGCATTCCAGCGCGGGTGGTATCTGACAGCTCTGGCACTGGCAACCCGTCAGGCAGAAGCTGGCATCACCAGCTCCAAGACACTGCTCGGCGTGCTTTACGAATCCGGCAGAGGTGTCCCTCAGGATCTGCCATTGGCCGCAAGCTGGTACGAACTCGCCTCCAATGATGGCGACCCGCAGGCAGCATTGCGCCTCGGCCTGCTCTATCTGGCAGGTGCTGGCACAACAGCTGACAAGGACAAAGCAGCCCAGCAACTGGAAAAAGCTGCTGCTGTCAACATCCCCGAAGCACTCTACAATCTCGCCCTCCTGCATCAGGAAGGCAAAGTCCGCCCGAATGATCCCAAGCAAATCAAAGACCTGCTGGAACGCGCATCAGAAACCGGTGATGCCGACGCTATGCTGGAACTTGGCATCTACTTGAAGGATGGCCCGGAGGAAATCCGCGATCCACTGCGCGCGGCCTTCTGGATGGGCCGTGCTGCCCGCCGCGGACTGGTCCCTGCGCAGATTTACTACGCAACCCTGCTGTTCAAAGGCGAAGGTCTTGTCCCGAATGAGACTGAAGCGGCAGACTGGTTTGAGCGTGCAGCAACCAAAGGCAATCCAATCGCCATGAACCGCCTCGCCCGCATCTACGCCAATGGCCGTGGGCGACCGGTTGATCTGATTGAAGCCTCTGCCTGGCAGTTCCACGCAGGCCGTCAGGGTATTCTGGACAGTGAGTTGGAAGCGATTTCCAATTCGCTTTCTCTGGAACAGCAAGAGCAAGCCAGCAAACGCGCGGCAGAAATTGGAATAAAAATCGGCGCCTCTCCAGTTCTCCAGCCAGCTCGCTAACGCTTAACCGCAATCCTCTTGATGAAAAACCGATGAGTTTTTATGTAAAATTATCTCCAGTCGAAGTATAGAAGGACAGGTAGACTCCAACACACACCACCGTCAACTTACCAACACCCAGCTTCGCGCAACGTCAGGCAATTAAAATACTCCGGTACTTTAATCGCAAAAGAAAACCCATGAAGCAAATAAGTATATTCATCAGTCGCTTGGCGCTAGCCTTAGGAATTGGTGTAATTTCATTTCTGACATTTGGAGAAATGGTCAGAACTGGCTTACTTGATATTGGCGCTACCACCGCAATAGCTGGGCTGGGCAAGGTGGCGACTTTCGTTCTCAGCGTCGTCTTTGTTGAACAGATTACCAAACGCAGAAGCGATAAAAAGCCTTAAGGTTGTCCGCACGAACCTTGTGGATATGCACCGGAATGTAGGTTCACGGTGAGCATCCGCTCTTTTTCCTTGAAAATCGCGCGAAATTATGTTGCACAGACCTCCAGACAGGCTGCGATCCTAGGCCCAGCGCCAATCCGTGCCAGCCTTTGCTAAAGCATATCCCTGACAAGGACCAACCGGACCTCAGATCAGGATACGCATGAAAACAAAAGTTAAGAATGTGGCGCGTCAATACAAGTGAACGCGACATACTCTGAACTTATCAAACTGATTGGTAGTTCTATGAAACTCAATGGCAACGAAATTAAGCCGGGCCACGTGCTTATGCACCAGGACACACTTTGGGCTGCGGTTAAAGTTCAGCACGTCAAGCCAGGCAAAGGCGGCGCATTCGCTCAGGTCGAAATGAAAAACCTGCTCGACGGTCGTAAATTGAACGAACGCTTCCGCGCAACTGAGTCCGTTGAGCGTGTTCGCCTTGAGCAGAAAGACTTCCAGTTCCTCTATGAAGAAGGCGACATGCTGGTATTCATGGATAACGAAACATATGAGCAGCTCGAACTCCAGAAGGAATTCGTTGGTGAGCGCGCAGCATTCCTGCAGGACGGCATGACCGTTACTGTTGAACTGCACGAAGAAAAGCCAATCGGCATTTCTCTCCCAACCCACGTCACTCTGGAAATCGTCGAAGCTGACGCAGTTGTAAAAGGCCAGACCCAGTCTTCCTCTTACAAACCAGCAGTTCTGGAAAACGGCGTACGTTGTATGGTGCCTCCATTCATCACCTCTGGTGAGAAGATCATTGTAGACACCGACTCCGTTGAATACGTTCGTCGCGCAGAGAAATAATCTTAAAGCAATAAAGATGAGGCAGCATACGGTTGCCTCATTACCCATTCAGGAACGGTGAATAAAAAATGGCACGTACGGCCCTTCTAAACGTAATGGTTCAGGCTGCGACAAAAGCTGGTCGCTCTCTGGCACGGGACTTCGGCGAAATTGAAAACCTGCAAGTATCCCGCAAGGGCCCAGGTGACTTTGTCTCCCAGGCAGATCACAAAGCAGAAAAAATCGTTCGTGAAGACCTTCAAAAAGCACGCCCGACCTACGGCCTGCTGATGGAAGAATCCGGCGAGATCGAAGGCACAGACGGTCAGCACCGCTGGATCGTTGACCCGCTCGACGGCACAACAAACTTCCTCCATGGCATTCCGATCTTTGGTGTTTCCATCGCTCTGGAACGCGCAGGTCAGATCGTAGCAGCCGTGATCTACAACCCGATCATGGATGAGCTCTATACCGCAGAAAAAGGCGCTGGCGCATTCTGTAATGACCGCCGCCTCCGCGTTGCAGCACGTAAAGACATGACTGACTGCCTGATCGGCACCGGCATTCCATTCATCGGCGTTGGCGACCATGGCCGCGCCCTGAAGGAAATCCGCCACGTGATGGGTGAAGTTGCAGGCATCCGCCGCGCTGGTGCAGCTGCACTGGATCTGGCTTGGGTTGCCTCCGGTCGCCTCGATGCATTCTGGGAAAACGGCCTGCATCCTTGGGACATGGCAGCAGGTGTTCTGCTTGTGCGTGAAGCTGGTGGCTTCGTGTCCGATGCCAACGGCAAAGACGACATGTTCGAAACCCGCTCCATCATCGCAGGCAACGAATTCACACACCTCCAGATGCGTGAACTGCTGGCAAAAGCTAAAGCATAAGGCTTACAGCGCCCAAACCTAAGAATTCCAAAAGGCAGCTTGCTTCGGATCACTCCGGCAAGCTGCCTTTTTTGTTGTTTTCTGGAGCGCGTTCCGTTTGATTGGCTTCAATCAAACGACAACAACTCACCTACATCCGCACCTGAAACTTCTTCGCAAGCACCTTCACAGCGGCATCTTCGCTCAGGCTTGCGATAGCTTGAATTTGTGCAGGCTCATCGAAGAAGCACTTCATCACTGCAATCGCAGGTGATTGATCCCAATGTGCTCTGTCCACATGCGAAATCTCCTGCATGAGCCGCTGATGGAACCGATGCAAAGCAAACTTCGTGCTGTGCTTGGTCAGTGTATCAATCGCATGTCTCTTGATCTCCGCAACAACGGTGCTTCGCCGCGCAGAGCCCCCCTGCCCAGTCGTAATATTGTGCTTCCTTGCATATTTCTGCATGGCTTGCTGATCACCCGCAATCACCTTCTGAAGCTGCTTGCTTTGATAGTGATGCACACCCCACCTGATCAACCGTGTGGCTACAAAGGCCACTGAGCCCAAAACAAACGCCCCACCAATTGCAGCCCCAACCGGTCCAGCCGCAGCAGCAACGCCAGCAGCAGCAACGCCGCCAGTGGCAGTTGCAACAACACCCGCAACGCCACCTACAGTCAGCGCAGCAAACCCAAGCCCGTCAACTGCAGACAAAACAGCCTTACCAATCTTGGTGTTTCGCGCCTTGGACTGATTGTTCGCGATGGTCTTTGTAATCATCGCCAGCTCCGCGTCCCGCGGCTGAGAAACCTTCCGCGAACCGTCCAGACCGGAAACCGGCACCTCCTGCCGCTCAGAGAACAAGCGATGCAGAGCCTGCGCTTTCTTCCCGGTCTGATGATGCTTAAAAGCTCGAATGGCCGTGACACTGGCATCATAAGCCGACAGGCCAACCGCAAGTACACCAACGCCTGCTCCAACAGTGCCGGCAGCATAACCCAACCCAGTCGTAACCAGAGAAACCCCTTCAACATTTGAGGTCAAAGCTCTTTCCGCGATCGCCATGCCGTCAGCAACCATAGCAAGCCCCCACACTTCTGCAGAGAAAATACTCACATGCATCTGTTTGTGGTAGTCATCTCGCATGGCCTTCGCCAGTTCAGCATTTTTACCGTAATTGGCAACAAGCCCGGTCAGTGTTTTATGAGCCCGATCAGCCTCTCGCACTCTCTGCTTAAGTGCGCCCTCAAGATGATCCAGACCACCCTTCAAATGCGCACTGTCAGTGGTGGAACTCTCGCCATAATGCAGCGCCACTTCATTGCGCAAAGTGGTCAGGCACTCAGTCTCTCCAGCGGATCCCATCTCAGTTTTAACGTAGGCGTCCAAAGCAGCACTCGCGCGCGGTGATAAATCAGGAAACACCCCACGCAAGGCGACACCAAGTCCGCCCTGGGAAATCTTACCTGCCTTCACCGCCTGAGCCATAGTATCCAGCAGCGTCAAAGGGGAACCGCCACCTTTTTGCACATCCTTGACCATGCGGGACAACGCAGCCACTTCAGCAATGTCCTTTTGCGCCCCAATAAACTGGGCCCCTTCAGAGTGAAAGGTATCCAGCGCTGCATCTGCGGCTTTCATGCTGGTGTAAGCAGAGCGGGCAGAGATCAGGCTCTGGATCGCCCCCAAAGCGTAATAAAAGCTGGTAAACCCAAAGCGGCCATAGGCAACGCCGTCCGTAATCGGGATTTCACCACGAAAAATCTCCGCACGGCCATTCACAGCACCGTTGATCAGTGGCGTGACATTGTGAGGAAACTTGCCCAGAACATTCCTCACAAGCCCCTCTGTCTGTACGCCCTCAACAGCGGCTCCTCGTGCAGTCACACGGGAGGGATGGTACCCGGCGTCCTTGTCCTGCCCACCCGCAATCTCAGAAAGCTGCTTGGTCCGGACTTCATTCCATTCGCTCTGGCTGGCACGCAGCTGCGACTGCGCCCTGCCACCACCCAACGCCCGATCAAGCGCGGGTTGTCTGTCCTCAATATGGCGCTGCAAATCTTCAACAACTGGACGCAGAACCCGCACAGTCTGCCGGTTCGGCGTCGCGCCTCGTGCAACCCTTTTGAAGTGATCGACCAGAGTTTGTTTGGTCTCAGCCTGTTCAGGGTCAGAGAACGACATAGCCCCCAACTGCTTATGCAGCTCTGCAGCCCGCTCTTTCGTCAGCAAGCTCGGGTCTTTCGCAAAGGCCTGCAGCTCCTGCAGCATCCGGTTCTCAGCACCGACACTCGCAACCTTGTCACCAAACCGGGCCGTCTGGCCCAGATAGTCGCGTTGAACAGGCTGAAGCTTAAGACGTGCATCCAGCAGTGCTCGCTCCATGGAGGAGATACCTTGTCCTGCTTCTGACCGTGCATTTTGCCCGGACACGCCAGAAGCAGGAACACGCCGGGGCTGAAAACTTGCCAGAGAAACCCGGCCTTGCTGTTGAGGCGCCCGCCGCTCATGCCCACCAGCAACAGGCACTGCACAAAGCCGGTAAGGCATCCGAGCAGACTGAGTATTGGACCGCGCCCTTTCCGGCCTAACCCCTGTTTGCTCGGAAGCCTGACTAACATTTGAACTGGCCGTGCTGACCTGCGTTGATATTCCGGTATTCCTCATCGTGGCGTCCCTCCCAAACCACTCAGACCAAAATATGCTCTGAGGACCACTGGCTTTCTGCGTCTCCGGCGTTGACCAGCGAATGGCGCAGCTGCAATGCCTCACCAATAAAGCTCTTCAAAGCCTCCATCAGGTGTTCAACCGGGTCAGTCATTTGCAAAAGGAGGTGTTGCCGCACAGCGTATCGCTGCTGAGCATCGAGTATCAGGCCACAGGAGTTAAGTTGGCCCACACGAGCCAGCAGAGTTTTCAGTTGAGGCATCTCCAGATCATTTTCTGGAAAGACATCAGCTTCCAGCTGCACCTCATAGCGCCGTTCCTGAAACCGCGCCGAAATCAATGTCGTAAGATGATGCTCCTCAGAGTGAAGGGCAACTTGCCCCGCAGTATTCGGCGCCAGAGCAGGCAATTGAAGCCCCGCCGCCAAACCATCAAATAGGTCTTGTAATTCCGTTTCCTGACATCGCTCCAAAATGCTCTCCCAAACAACTGCATGAAGCAAAAGCGAACAGGAGAAGCGTAAAGAAGCACCTAAGCGCCAAGTGTATCGAAGAGCACAACCAAACGACGAAATTGATATTTTATTTCCCTAAAATTGGAATCATTGAAATAAAATAACCTAAACTCGAAAGCCCTGGATCAGCTTGAGCCTCAATCCTGCCTGCAAGCTGATCCAGACGGCCTGCCAGTTAGTTTGGAAACGGCAGTTCTTTGCTGACCTCAAAGACTTTTGCCGTCATGCCTTTTGATTTTAACGAGCTAAGTTCTGCCTGAAACGCCGACATATGTGGCGTTTGGAAGTGCGGAATAAGAGCATCCATACTCTCCCACATCTCATAGATTCTCAGGATATTCGGATTGGTCGCATCCAGAGAAGACTTGTAGGAAATACATCCAGCCTCTTCAGCAGTAGCCGCATCCATCTGCTGAACAGCAGCAAGGTTTTGTTGGATCTGGTTGTCTTCAAACTCAACTTCAACAGTGACAATAATCATAGCTCTATCCTTCTGTTCCAATTTCTGTGCAGCAGCAAAAACATGACCTGGCACCATGCCAGTCACGATGCTTGCAGCCAGTGCCTGCAATATGGCGCGTCTTTCCATTCTCGATGTCCTCGTCAGCTCCAAAGCTTTGCATGTCCATGTAGGAAGCGTTCTTCTGCAAATTACAAAATGACACTTTTCGTATTTTTGTAATTCTTGACAAAATGACATTTTTTGTCAAGATGCAACCATGGAAAATTTGCGAGAGAAGATTCTGGAAGCCGCCGTGCGGGCCTTCATGCGCTTTGGCGTCAACCGCACCCGCATGCACGACATCGCGTCAGAGGCAGGCGTTGCGCGCCAGACAGTCTATTCAAACTACAAGAATAAAAACGAAATCCTGTGCGCCTCCATCAGGCACTTTTCTGACCAGTCTCTGGCAGCCGTGCAAAAAGAATGGTCCGCTCTGGAAACTCTGGAGGACAAGCTAAGTGCCTACTACAAGCACTCCATCATCCCATCCTTCAAGGTCATCACCGCATCTCCTGATGCAAGAGACATGATCGGTGGATTCAATGCAGAAGGCAAAGCGGCCACACTGGAAGCACAAGCAACCAACATCACCGCCTGCGCTGAAATGCTGGCGCACTATAGTTTTCAGGGACACAGCGCTGAGCAACTCGCAGAATATCTGGTGCTTTCCTCACTTGGAATTCGCGATCACGCGCGGGATGAGACCCAACTACTCACCCTCCTGAACACCCAAAAAGCAGGTCTACTAGCACTATTAACCTGAGAAATATTATCCATCAAAATCTAGAGAATTCTCTTGACCTCAAGTCGACTTGAAGTGGCACGGTGCCGCCAACTCCCTCTCAGGAAAGGTAAAACCGTGCACACAACAAGCCTTTTGATCAATGCTGCCCTACTTGGCATTGGCGCAACAATTTTCATGGATCTGGTCGCCTGGGTGCGACTTCGGTTTTTCGCTATTCCCGCCCTGGATTACCGGCTGGTTGGCCGTTGGATGCTAAGCATGTTGCGCGGGCGTTTCCAGCATCAGAACATCATGCAGAGCCCTCCACAGCCGTTTGAACGCTCCATCGGCTGGATCACTCATTACGTCATCGGTGCTGTATTTGCGCTCGTTTTGCTTGCTCTGACCGGACCAAACTGGCTGCAAAATCCAACCATCCTGATGCCGTTCTTAATTGGCCTGCTCTCAGTGGGGTTCCCCTTCTTATTCATGCAGCCAGCATTCGGCTTTGGAGTTGCCGCCTCCAAAACACCAGCCCCAACAATCGCAAGAATAAGAAGTCTTATCGCCCATCTTTCATTTGGGTTAGGCCTTTACCTCACCGGGCTTTGCCTCAGCCTGTTGCTAGTAAAAGGAGCAACATCTTAAAGCGCGTTCCTGAAAAGGGACTCCGGTTTTGGGATAAGAACACGCAAAACAAATAGTTAGAGATTTTTGCTTGAATACATAAAAACGCAACACACTCCAAGACACGAAAAGCAGCAACACCTGCTGCTACTTCTCCTCATCCCGCAGCTGGTCAATCACCGCACGAAATTCACTTATGCCCGGCAAGAAGGCAGAGACCTGCTCAGGTGGAAACCGCTCGGCCAGCTTTTGAAACAGCGGCTCCAGCTGCTGCACAGCATCATCACGAAACTGCCGCCCCTCTGGTGTCAGCCACACCCGCTTGGAGCGCCCGTCATCCGGGTTGGGGCGAAGTTCCACAAAGCCGTGCTTTTCCAACCCGCCCAGCGTATGCGTCATGGTTGTTTTCGCAACCTGAAACGACCGGGCCAGTTCCAGCGGAGTGGCCCCATCAAATCCGCGGCTCAAATGGCTGGTCACCCCGAAATGCGAAACCAGAAGGCCCTTTGGCAGCCGCGCTTCCAAAAACGCAGAGCCGATCTGGTTTATAATCCCCACCTCAACAAACATAGAAAAGTAGGGCGTCAGATCTTGGGAGGGGGTATCGTCAGACATTCGGTACTCGTGTTTCCAAAGGCCAGCGCGGGCTGGGATCAATTTTGGGACCATACCCCAATCGTGCAAGCATTTGAACAGTCTCACCCGGACCGGCTAGCATTTCGTGCACCGCAGAATAATGCTCTGCCATTTCAGAAAACTCCTGCAGCGCCTGACTAACCGGCTGCATAGAAAGGCCCAATCCAGTAGCTGCCAGTTGCAACCTGATCCAGTCATACCCTGCTTTAATCTGATCGACCCGCGAATTGTCCGGACTGGTGACCACCGCATACGCCTGTGTCGCGTTCATCGCATCCCGGATCATATCCCGTCCCTGCTGAAAGCTTGAGCTTGTCTGATCTGCCTGATCTTCGCGGCTCAACATCCCAGCCAGCATCAGGCTCTCCAAAAACGGACCACTCAGCGCAATGCCATCCGGGTTCGCTTCAATCTCGGCCTTACCAAACCGCATCAGATCAACGCTTTCCATCATCACACGTTGCGTTGTCAGCTCAACATCCATCGCGTCCCACGTCAGCCTCCGCAAGGCCGCAACCTCAGCCTTGCCGCTTTTGATCATGGCATAGTCAGCCAAAACCGCCTGCGCTTCTGCTGAAACAGACATATCCTTATAAGCGTTACGGTTGGTATGCCGCTCAAAAACATGCGCAAACAGCGGATCAGGTGTGCCCCCTTTCGCAAAGTAAGCCGTTGCAACCGGCCCATCTTCTCCCAGTGGAAACAGCTCCATCTGCAAATCGTACCCATCTTCCGCAGCAGCCATGCGCAACAATTCCAGAAAACACCCCATGCCAACGGTCAGCTGGCGGTCAAACGGGTCAGTCTCTGGCAGGTTCAACCTCTTGTCACGGTAAATGGCCAGCATGTTACTTCCGCGCAGCTCAGCCACCCACGGCTGACGGTTATGAGGGTTAGGCGCAAGCAAAGCGTAGGACAGCGCTTTCATCCGCGGCTCAGCGTAAGCGCCCGCAGTCTCCCAAGGAGCCAGCGCCCGCGTTGGACGACGTGTCGCCAGAAATGCACCAGCCGAGGCAGTCGCTGCCACAACCACACCACCACCCATAAGGCCAATCATCTTGCGTCTGGAAAGGTTCATCGTTCAACTCCATTTAGTGCGATATCGAACTATAAACACATCACCACACACGAAACAAGTACGATATCGAACTATTATCATTGAACCAATTTTCGTCACCCATCAACTTGCCCACTTCCCACAGCCCCAAAGCCAACAAATTGAGGCTGTGGGTTTGCTCCTCATTCGTTTTCTTAAAGTAGATTGGACCACCAGTGACCGCGACACAGACAAGCATTTGGAACGGGACGACCATGCAAAACACCCATCCAACTCTTCCGGAAGGGACACGCGTTTATGCGACGGGAGACATTCACGGCAGGCTCGACCTGCTGGAAGTCATGGGCAAAGCCATTGAGAGCGACCTGAAAAACCGCCCGATCACGGACCCGGTCTCCATCTTCCTTGGTGATTACATCGACCGCGGCCCGGACAGTCAGGGCGTCATCGATTTCCTTGTCGATCACCACCACCGCACCCCGCGCCAGGTCTGTCTGAAAGGCAATCACGAAGCCTCGCTTCTGGAGTTTCTGCAAGACGCAGGCACGCTCTACCATTGGGAGGATCTGGGCGGCACAGAAACCCTGCTCTCCTACGGCCTTTCCATTCACGATCTCATGGGCTCAGCAGGCGCAGAAAGCGTGCAGACCATCTTCAAGGAAAACCTCTCCAAGCTGCACGAAACTTTCTTCGAATCTCTGCCCCTCCACTACCAGTGCGGAGACTACTTGTTCGTCCACGCAGGCATCCGCCCAGACGTACCGCTGGAAGAACAACGCGCTGAGGAACTCATGTGGATCCGCGGCCCTTTCCTCGACTTTCAAGAGGACTTCGGCGTCTTCGTCGTCCACGGCCACACCCCGGTCGAACACATCGACCGCCGCTCCAACCGGCTTGACGTAGACACCGAAGCCTACGCCTCAGGCCGCCTCACCTGCGCCGTGCTGGAAGGCACCGACATGAAGTTCATCACCGCCACCACCGACGGCTGGGACCTATTCGACTTCATCCCCACCCACAAATAGCCCTCACCCACAACAAAGCACTGGCCAGCGGAAGGATGACAGCTCCGCCGACCAGCAGGGCACCCATTGAGGGCTGAGCAAGGGTGTATATGCGTATCGCCGAAAAGTGGCATCCGGTTTTCGGATAAAGATACGCAAAAGCAAAGCTAAAGCAGTTCAGGTATTTCAACTTAAATGCGAACTGCTTTAGGGCACGCTGCCATCTCACGCAATCGCAGTGCGACGCTGGAACCAGAGCGGTACGATTAAACCTTCAACTGCGCCCCACGGTGTCATCCCGGCCCTCGAGCCGGGACCTATACCCACACGAGCCAAGTTACTTGTGTTTTTGATCCAATCACACAATCCATTTTTACACACGAAGCTTTCTCTACATTGCTCTTTGAGACAATCGTGAAAGAAACAGAAACATGCAAAAAATTACCGCACTGATCACATGCAGCCTTCTCCTGGTTGGATGCAGTGAGACTGCCAAGCAAAATGTTAAATCTTCATTCAGAGACGCAATTTTGGGACCACAACCGGGAATACCCATTCACAATTGTATGATCCGATTGAGGGTGTAAAGCAGCACAAACTGCGCCATTCAGTAAAGTACAATGGTTTGCGCGTACGTTACACATCAGTCAAAGACGAAAAAATTGGGTTGGCAATAAAAGGCGGTCCAGACAATGCTGGAACGCTTGAGAAAGCCGCCAGATTTGCAATCGACAAAGCTTGTAAGGACAAAGGATATACGACTGGTGTAATCCATGCAGCAGATAGCAAGATCCAAACCTACCCGCATGGGCGACCTTACAGACCAGCATTCGATGCAGAAACCGGCAACACGTTCTATACAGGCCGGTGCATGACGTTCCAGTTCTTCGATCAAAAGACGTAAGCAACTTGGAGCTGCGCAGATAAGCCATTGGCAGCTCCCCCTCACTATCATCCCGGGCGCAGACCCAGGACCTATATCCCCAAGCCCCTCGCTTAATGATTGAACCGCAAGTACAAATCATCCCACTTCGGGTTCAGACCCTCAATCGCATCAATTTTCCAAATCCGGCGCCACCGCTTCACTTGCTTCTCCCGGCGTATCGCGTCATTCACATCCCCGAACTGCTCAAAATAAACCAGCTTCGAAACATCATATCTCGCGGTAAAGCGACACCCAACCTTGCTCTTATGCTCATAAACCCGCCGCGCAAGATCATTCGTCACGCCAGTGTATAGCGTCCCGCGCGGCTTACTCGCCAATATGTACATGAAGTAAGACATGGAAGCAGTTTGACCATCACAACACGCCCCCACAATCACCCAAACACACCATCATCATTTGAGGGACCACCTCATAGATCCCGGCTCAATGGCCGGGAAGACACTGGTGTTCGCCGCTGTCAGTAGCCAACCACCAGCCGACACAGAGAGCCCAATAAGGCATCCATCAATAGCACCACTCCACCTCGTCATCCCGCACTTGATGCGGGATCCAAAGCCAAGAACACATGTATCTATCTAACAAAACTGGATACCGGATCAACGCTCTGCTTGTCCGGTATGACGACAGAGGCAGCTCTCACACCACCGCAATCATAGGCATTGCCACTCCAAACTACAAAGTTCTAAAAAGTTCATGTAATTATTATTAAAACGGTAGAGCAAGCCCTTCATCAATTAATGTCGCAGAAACAATTTTGTCGCCAATTTTTGCAATATTTATCTGCATCTCGACAGGCTTTTTGTCCCATTCCCCAGCCTGCAGTTCTTTCTGGCGACTTTGATCTAACGTACCTTGAGGAATCTGGACGAATAACTCATGTCCATCGGCCACGTTCTTGACCTTTACGCGATACCCATAATCAATCCCACCAGATTCAACCGCTAGGATCATGAAATTCCCATCCAATCGGTCATAGGACTTTTCTTTTTTTGCACCTCTCTGAATATCTTTGTATGTTTGGCCGTCAATCAAATATTTATTGTCTACGTACAGTTCATCTGTATCTTTTAGCTTGCGCATCAATTGAGCTTGAGCAGCGATAGTGTCAGCCAGCTGCTCATTTAACTCAGCATTTGTTTTAGCCAAGTTCGCAATAATCTCGTAGCGCTTTGTGTCTTCTTCAGAGACACGAATTTTATAATCAACTTCCTTTTCGGCAGCTTCAGAATTTATGTATGCAACTGTTGCATATGATGTTGCTACAATTGCCGCCACTCCAAGTACAGTTGCCGTGATTTGAGGTCCTGTCATTTTACCAACTGCTTTTCCAGCCATCGTGTTCAGAACTTCTGTGAGATCTGTGTTGAAAATCGAGCTGCCATGTTCCAAGTAAACAATGAGCTCAGTCTTCTCTTTCTCTGCATCACTGAGTTTTCTATCTTTACCATATACAGTTCGCGCATATGCTCGATCGATTGTCCTCTGCAGTCCAGCCAATGGCTGAAACATTCGAGTTGGAATACCACCAGAGAAATCATCCCCTCGAAGCCGAACTTGATAGCGGGGCCAACCAACAAACTGAATATGTTGATCTTGATACCAAGAGCCACTCTCAAGATTTTTTACTGCGTCAAACAAATCATCTTCGCTACAAATCTCAAATACTTCCGGCATAAACCCCAGCCACCTTCAAATATAATACACCTGCACACTACTCAGGTTGTATATAAATTTAAATGCAATTCTTAGGTTTAGCTGGCAGACACGCCGAATGAAACGTCTCGAGCGAACAGCGATACCATTCCTTCCCCCCACCATGACCACATCCCGCCCAAAACACGGCATCAGGGGCGCGAAAATGCGACTTATTTAAAAACTTACGCTTTTCTTGCCCAATCGCAGCGATTTGCGGTTTCCTATTAACCGGAAATCGCGTTATCTAAAGACATCATTAACTTTAAAGCGGGTTCTGCTTGATTGGTCTAACCAGACAAAGAGAAGCCGCTTTGCTTTAGATGTACGCAGGATAATGGCACGCGACTACGATCCCTACAGTCTGTCGAGCCCACAGGTTTACCTGTGGCGCATGATTATTTTTCTGGTTCTGGCAGGCTTCATCGCCTTTGTCCTGATCGGGCAAATCACCGCAGCCTTCATGGCAAACCCCGCATTGAACGGCCTGATCGTAGGCGTCGCAGCACTGGGTATACTTCTGTCTTTCAGGCAGGTCCTGCGAATTTTCCCGGAAGTATCATGGGTTAACGGCTTCCGCCTCGGCGATCCCCGCCTTGAGGTCCGCCGCCCGCCGATCCTTCTGGCGCCAATGGCAACTCTGCTTGGCAACAAAGCAGGCGATATGACCATCTCGCCAACCACCATGCGTTCCATGCTCGATTCCATCGGCATGCGCCTGGATGAATCCCGCGAGATTTCACGTTACCTCACCCGCTTGCTCATCTTCCTCGGTCTGGTCGGTACCTTCTGGGGTCTGATGCAAACCGTGAGCGCCGTAGCAACCACCGTCAGCACGCTGAACGCGGCAGGCGGCGATGCCAACGTGCTGTTTGAAGATCTAGTCTCCGGCATCACCGCACAGATGACCGGCCTCGGCATCGCATTCTCCTCCTCCTTGCTTGGTCTGACCGGTTCCCTCGTTCTGGGCTTCCTCGACCTGCAGGCAGGACAGGCCCAAAACCGCTTCTATCAGGAACTGGAAGACTGGCTCTCCACCCTGACGGATATCGATCCGGACGAACTGGGCAACGGCACATCTGCAGATATGGCTGCGGACCTGCGCATCACGCTCGACAAGCTGCGCAAATCCATGGAAACAAAAGGCGCTGAGCCGGATGAAAATTCCAACGCCGCCATGAGCAAACTGGCAGAAGGCATTCAGGGCCTTGTCCAGCACGTGCGCTCCGAGCAGAAGATGATGCGTGAATGGGCTGAAGCCCAGTCTATGCAACAGCGCCGGATTGAACGCTTCCTGAAAACGCTCACCGCAGAGGTAGAGCGGGAGAAGGACTAAAGCATGGCTGGTGTACGCACACGCAGGTCTCAAAACAACTCAGAGGATTACTGGCCGGGTTTCGTGGACGCCATGTCCGCGCTCCTGCTGGTGTTCATCTTCCTGCTCTCCATCTTCATGATTGCGCAGTTCTTCCTCAGCCAGCAGCTGTCTGGCCGGGATAAGGTGCTCAACCGCCTCAACCAGCAAATCGCAGAGCTCACAGAACTGCTGGCGCTGGAAAAGGCGAGTGTTGGAGATCTGGAATCCACCATCTCCTCCCTGCAACTGGGTCTGGATCAGACTGCTGAAGAACGGGATCGTCTTCAGGGCCTGCTCAACGAGCGCTCCGGCCAGATTGATGAGGCAGGCGGTGCTCTGGCATCCCTGCGCGCAAAGCTGGAAGGCGAACAGCAGATCAGCGATAAGGCTCTGGCACAGGTAGAACTGCTCAACCAGCAGATCAGCGCCCTGCGCCGCCAGATCGCCGTACTGGAAGACGCACTGGACGCCTCAGAAACACGCGACAGAGAAAGCCAGACCCGCATTGCGGACCTTGGCAAGCGGCTCAATGTCGCCCTCGCCCAGCGCGTGCAGGAACTCTCACGCTACCGCTCAGACTTCTTTGGCCGCCTGCGCGAAATCCTCGCCCAGCGCTCTGATATTGAAGTTGTTGGCGACCGCTTTGTGTTCCAGTCCGAGGTGTTGTTCTCCTCCGGTGATGACGAGGTCAACCCACAAGGCAAAAACCAGCTGGATATCCTCGCAAGCGCCATTTTGGAACTTGAGGGACAAATCCCATCAGAGATCAACTGGGTCCTGCGCGTGGACGGCCACACAGATGCCCGCCCCCTCTCCGGCACCGGTCGCCTGCGCGACAACTGGGAACTCTCAGCCGCCCGTGCAATCTCGGTGGTCAAATACCTCATTGCCAGAGGCGTGGAACCTGACCGCCTGGTCGCCGCCGGCTTCGGCGAGTTCCAACCCCTCGAAGAGGGCACCACCAATGAGGCCAACGCCAAAAACCGCCGCATCGAGCTAAAACTCACACAGCGGTAGAGACTGATAAAACTTGATAATGAAGCAGGCGTTTGAGCATCCCTCAAGTGCCTGTTTTCATTCTGGATACCGGATCTCCACTACGCTCCGTCCGGCATGACGGCAGAATGGCTTCAACCAGCAAAACTATAATCTTCTCAAGAGCACAGCATGAAAACGACGTCATCCCTGACTTGATCAAGGATCCAGAACCTTACTTATCCCTCCAAGGCTATCAATAGTACTCTATGCGCCTTCTATCTTCAGTTGCATTATTGTTAGATAAAATAACCCACAATTGAAACAGAAGCTGAGAATGACTAAACTACTCCAAGCCTCGGAGTAGTTTATGCCACTGCAATCTTCTAAATTATATCTGTATGCATTTGTAATATGCGCACCTTGCCTTTTTCTTCTTCCAGCATTTGGATCTGATCATCAAGTTATTACCAGATCCGCTCAGGACGGAAGTCCGAACGCGCAGTATGATCTTGGGTTGATGTATTACCAAGGCTCGGACGTACCTCATGACTATGGCGAAGCGGTCAAGTGGTTACGGCAAGCAGCTGAGCAAGGTCACGCTAAAGCGCAGTTTAGTCTCGCATTTATGTACAGGGAAGGCCTGGGCGTACAGCAGGATTATGTGGAAGCGATCAAGTGGTACCAACTCTCAGCAGACCAGGGCGACGCTGATGCACAGTATTCTCTTGCGTTTATGTACAGGAAAGGCTTGGGCCTACCGCAGGACGATAGCAAGGCGGTGAAGTGGGTCCGCCTTGCTGCTGACCAGGGCCTTACGAATGCGCAGTATTCACTTGCGTTTATGTACAAAGAAGGCCTAGGCGTGCCGCAAGACTATGCCGAAGCAGTCAAGTGGTACCGATTTGCCGCAGACCAGGGAGATGCTGATGCGCAGAGCGCTCTCGGGTATATGTACAGAAAAGGCCTTGGCGTGTCGCAGGATGACAGCGAGGCAGTCAAGTGGTTCCGCCTTGCCGCAGATCAGGGAGATGCTCACGCACAGTATATTCTCGGATTGATTTATGACGAAGGCCTTGGCGTGTCACAGGACTATGGCAAGGCGGTCAAGTGGTACCAACTCGCAGCAGATCAAGGTATTGCTGAAGCTCAGTATTTTCTCGGATCGATGTACAGGAATGGCTTGGGCATACAGCAGGACGATGGCGAAGCGGTCAAGTGGTACCGCCTGGCCGCAGATCAGGGTAATGCTGACGCCCAGATTTTTCTCGGATTGATGTACAGGGGAGGCATGGGCGTACAGCAGGACAATGCGGAAGCGGTCAAGTGGTACCGCCTCGCAGCAGATCAGGGAGATGCTAAAGCTCAATTTTTTCTAGGGTTGATGTACAGGAAAGGCCTTGGCGTGTCACGAGACGATGGCGAAGCGGTCAAGTGGTATCGCCTTGCTGCAAAACAGGGTGATGCAGATGCTCAGTTCAATCTCGGGTTTATGTATAATGAAGGCTTGGGCGTGCAGCAGGACGATGCGGAGGCGGTCAAGTGGTACAGCCTTGCTGCAGATCAGGGAAGTGCTGAAGCTCAGTTCAAACTTGCATTGATGTACAGGGATGGCCGGGGCGTACAGCAGGACAATGCGGAGGCGATCAAGTGGTACCGCCTTGCTGCAGATCAGGGGGGTGCTGAAGCTCAGTTCAATCTTGCATTGATGTACTGGAAAGGCTCGGGCGTGACGAGAGACGATAGCGAAGCGGTCAAGTGGTATCGTCTTGCCGCAGATCAAGGCCGCGCTAACGCCCAGCTTAATCTTGGCTTTATGTACGGGAAGGGCTTGGGCGTACAACAGGACAATGCGGAAGCAGTGAAGTGGTACCGCCTCGCAGCAGATCAGGGCGATGCTGACGCCCAGTATAATCTTGCGCTGATGTACTGGAAAGGCCGGGGCGTGTCACAAGATGATGCGGAAGCGGTGAAATGGTACTACCTTGCTGCAAGTCAGGGTCTTGCTAATGCCCAATATAATCTAGGGTACATGTATTGGAAAGGCTTGGGCGTACAGCAGGACGATAGCGAAGCGGCGAAGTGGTATCGCCTTGCAGCAGATCAGGGCCTGACTAAAGCACGGTTTGGTCTTGTATTGATGTACTTGAAGGCCTGGGTTCAGAATTTATAGCCAGAATATCACAGTAGCCGCGAAAGGACGTCAGCATCTTGAAATTTTATAGATGCTTGCAAGTTCCTCATACCCACGTCACTGCGCTCACGGACACTTTCTTCCCTCAATCCGACTATCACACACCTTCACACCGGACAGATAACGCGCCCACTTCACAATCTCTGCCTTACCCACCTTTGAGCGCCAGGACTTGATGACAAAGTAGGTGCTGTCATTGCCCAGCCAAGCTTTGGTCAGCACTGTCTCACTTTTGGAAGCTGGCGTGGTGGTGCAGCTGGTAAGGAAGAGGCCAAACTCGTAGCCATTCTCACGCCCCTTTCCTGGCAAGCGCTCTTCTTGTGTCTTACAGAAACTCCTATAAACTTACGAGGAACTTAGGAGGACCAGCGAGCGCCATGTCAGCACAAAAGTATATCAAGTTCATGTTCCTATCCGAGTTAGCGATAGCGCATGCTTTTTCAGCTTACCTAAAGGCTCGGCGCACACGGAAGAAAAAACAACCTCAGGTCCGCGAGCCGAATACTAACTGCGAGAATGGCAACGCAACACAGGCAACAAGTAGCAAGCGCGATAGTACGACTAGCATCGATACCGACTTAGATCTGCCTTCTAAACAGATTTAGGGCGCAGTTTTGAACTCGTCGGGTAGTACATATGAGGCTCAGGTTTTAGCGTTGGTTAAAATCGTTGCATTGATGGATGCAGATATTGTGATCCAGATTAAAAACAAACGATCCTTATTACAGCTTTGAAAGCGTAAGCTTCGCTACGAACACACACTCAAGCCAGACAAAATCACAAGCCATATTGAAGTTATAGCATAACCCGTAGCAACGGGAATAACTTCCCCAGTAGCAGTTAGCTGCATTCTACCAGCAAAAACTCAGCCCCCAACCTGTATAGCGCAATCAACACAGCAACGCAGTCAGAACGTAAAAAACGCAAAATAACGCAAAGGTTCACATAGCAGCGCAAACACGAAAAAAGCCGCTCCCCGGCAGGCAGCGGCTTTTCATGTTATCCAACAAAGGCAGGGTAAGCTCTTTTAGAGTTATGCCCCTTCCAAGCGCGTTCCATTTGATTGAGTTCAATCAAATGATAAGAATTCGCTCCAAAGGCGCTCTTAGCGCTCGTCTTCGTCCTCATCGCTGTCACCAGTGGATTTAAAGTTCGCGAACACAGCATCTGCATCCACGGCTTCTTCAACTTCACGGGTCTTCGGCGCAGGTGTCGCAAACGCAGCAGCCATTGCTTCTTCGCTTGTTGTTTCATCAACAGGCAGAAGGGATTGCGGCTCTTCACCTTCAATCGGTTTCGGAGCGTTCTTCGCAGCTTTCTCAACTTCGATGTCCAGCTCAATCTGGGAACACAGCCCCAGAGTAACAGGATCCATCGGATCAAGATGCGCAGAGTTCCAATGCGTTCTCGTACGGATTGCTTCAATCGTCGGCTTGGTTGTGCCAACAAGACGCATGATCTGAGCATCAAGCAGCTCAGGATGGTAACGTACAAGCCACAAAATTGCGTTCGGGCGATCCTGTCGACGCGAAACAGGGGTGTAACGAGGACCTTTGCGCTTGTTCTCAGGAACACGCACTTTGGACTCGAAAATCTGCATACGGTAGCGCGGATCGTTCGACGCTTTTTCAATTTCGTCACGGGTCAGCTGACCTGCCAGAACAGGGTCCATACCCTTGATGCCCTGAGCAGCTTCACCATCAGCGATCGCCTTCACTTCAAGCGGATGCAGCTTACAAAACGCAGCAATCTGATCAAAGCCAAGAGCGGTGTTATCTACCAACCATACGGCTGTTGCCTTTGGCATAAGCGGCGCGTTGGACATTGTATAAATCCCTCCTGAGTGCTCCACAGCCTAATCAAAGGTGGCGAAGCCGAATTCCATAAGAGTTTTTGGGAAACTTGAGCGCACTATACGCTCACATTTTCCCAAAAGCAAACCAGATCAACACGGGCCTCCACCATCTTTAGGAAACCTGTGAGAATTCAAAACCGGCCTATGCACTTTCCCTAGCCAACCTTGAGGATGATCTTTCCGGTATGGCCGGAACCTTCCATCCTGTCATGCGCGGCCTTTACATCGCTGATATCAAAGACCTTATCCAGAACCACCTTGACGCGGCTGGTTTCCAGCAATGGCCAGACCTTCTCACGAAGAGCATCAGCGATCTGACCTTTATACGCGTTGGTCCGTGGCCGCAGTGTTGAACCGGTGTGCGTCAGCCGCTTCATCATTAATCGGCTAAAGTTGACATTTTCCGAAGGTCCATGAAGCGTCGCAATCTGGCAGATACGCCCGTCAACCGCTGCAACAATCCAGTTCTTCTCAACGTAATCACCGCCAACCATATCAAGGATCACTTCAACCCCCTGCTTAGATGTGATGTTACCAATCTCTTTCACAAAATCGGTCGTCCGGTAGTTGATCACATAGTCCGCCCCAAGCTCGCGAACCGCCTGTGCCTTCTCATCAGACCCAACCGTCGTAAACACCTCAGCGCCGAAGGCCTTTGCCAATTGAATGGCTGTTGTCCCAATCCCGGAAGACCCGCCATGAACAAGGAACTTCTCACCAGACTGAAGCCCCAAACGGTCAAACACATTGGACCACACCGTAAAGAAAGTCTCCGGAATGCCGGCAGCTTCCTCCATAGATATCCCCGCAGGCACATGCAGAACATGCGCAGCAGGCGCAACACAATACTGCGCATACCCACCACCCGGCGTCAGCGCACAAACCCGCTCCCCTAAGCTGTGAGAAGCAACACCCTCTCCCAACTCCACAATTTCACCAGAAACTTCCAGCCCCAGCAAAGGAGAAGCCCCGGGAGGTGGCGGATATGCTCCCGTTCGCTGAATGACATCCGGACGATTTACCCCCGCCGCATGAACCTTGATCAGCACCTCGCCGACACCAGGCCTGGGGACTTCAACCTCTGCAATTTCAAGGACTTCCGAACCCCCGACACCGTTCATTACAACGGCTTTCATTTGTGCTGAACGATCATCTATTGTCATAAGCTGCCTCGATTTTTGCAAATAGCGAAACTGCTGCTTGCTCACCTTCTCAATTAGGTAAAGAATAGTAGCCGACAAGTGCCCGTCTACCCCACCAAAGGTGAATTCTCGCTTTTTTGATATCGAGAATTCACCAAGGCAAACACAAGGAGTACATAACGCTATGGGTTTATTCGATGATGATGACACACCTCGCCCAGCAACCTCCGGGGTAATGGTGGGAGAGCCCCTCACGAACCTCTCAATCCACGAATTAAATGAGCGTCTTGAGCAGCTTAAGGCAGAGATCGTGCGCGTTGAGAATGAGATCGAAACAAAATCAAGCGCCAACTCATCAGCCGAAAGCTTCTTTAAGTAATCAAACAAAGTTTAAAACAAAAACTTACTCAAATTCATATAAATGCAAGCTACAAATTGCAAATAAATGAATTGGATACTTATAGTTTACGTATCGTTAACCATTTTAAATTAGAACTTAGTTATTCCAGTTGATCTGGAACCAGAGTGAACATTCACTCTGCTTGACGCCTCCCTGTTAAAACACCTCAGAGCCGCACCGATGCGGCTCTTTTTTTCTGCTCAGACAACACCCTGCCCCGGTTTAATCACTCTATTCACAACCATGAGTTGGCACGGGCTTTGCTCCGCTCAGATTGAAGTAAGATCTCTTGCTCCATTTCGAGACAGTTTTATTCTTTCCAAAAGGCTCACTTCAATTTTCGAGCCGTAATTGTTTCAGACTGGGATTTTAAAGGACGCGAGTGAGAGAAACCTAACGCAGTTATTGAAGGGATTTTTAAGATGGGTGAATTCAAAACTGAAACAGGGCCAGAGAACACCTTCAACTTCGCTCAACGGCTCATGTCCTCCCAAAACTTCACGGAGCTTTTCCGCGAAGGGATGGGCCTTATTGAAGACACTGCATCCTATCTTGATGGTCCGGGCAGGAAACAGAGCAAAGCTCTTGGCTCCGCCGCGTCTCTCGCTTACGCAACCGAGTCCATGCGCCTCACCACACGCCTCATGCAGATGGCCTCCTGGCTTCTGCTGCAACGGGCAGTCAATGATGGTGAGATTGTACAAGCAGAAGCTCAGAATGAGAAAAACAAGATCCGCGTCGATAATGCGACCAAGGAAATGCAGAACCCGGCCTGGCCAGACCTGCCTGAAACACTTCGCACCCTGATCGAGACCTCATTCCACCTGCAAAGACGCATCAAGCACGTCGATAGCATGCTCAAGGAGGAGCTCCTGCGCGAGCAAGCGGCAAACACCTCCAATCCAGTGGGTGATCAGCTCTCTCAAATCACAGCAGCGTTTAAATAGCCTGATAAGTTTCGCTAGCGTCGAACTCCGCTAGCAACCCTGCGCACTCCTCAAACGCGCACAAAAAAACCCGAAGCAAACGCTTCGGGTTTTTTAATTTCGCAAACTTCAGAGCAATTATTTGCCCAGGAAGCCACCAAACTTGTTGGTGAAGCGGGACACGCGACCGCCACGGTCCATGAGCTGACGGTCACCACCAGTCCATGCTGGGTGGGAGCTCGGATCGATGTCGAGCTGCAGGGTGTCACCTTCTTTACCGTAAGTAGAACGGGTGGTGAATTCGGAACCATCAACGAGTTTTACAGTGATGGTGTGGTAATCTGGATGAATGTCCTGTTTCATGACTAAACTGTCCTGTCAGCAACGGCTGAGCCGCCTCAATCAAAAGATGGGCTTAGGGCTGGCCTGAAGCATCGGTAGAAAGAAGCCGCACTTTTCCAAGAACGGCACAATTGTGAAGGGGTCTATACCCCATCCAAACCGAGGAAACAAGAGGGTACAGCCCGCAGAAAACCAGAGAAAGCGCTTGCAATTAAAACTATCGGGACACATCTACTGCATCATACGATAAACTTAAATGATTTCGCAGATATCCGGGGGTGGCATGAGCCAGCGGGACTCAAACAATCGGGAAAAGACCTTGCGTCCACTCGCAACACTTTTCCCTTATCTTTTAAGGCACAAAGCCCGTCTGGTTCTGGCAACCTTTGCTCTGCTGGCGGCAGCTGGCCTCACTTTGGTACTGCCAATTGCCGTCCGCTACATGGTTGACTACGGTTTTACCGGCGACAACCCCAACTTGATTGACGATTATTTCATTGTCATTATTTTTGTAATCGCACTACTCGCCCTCACCAGCTCACTTCGTTACTACATGGTCATGATGATTGGTGAGCGAGTCGTAGCGGACTTACGCTCTGACGTGTTCCGTCACCTCACTTATTTATCCCCCTCATTCTACGACAAAACAAAGTCCGGTGAGATCATTTCGCGCCTGACAGCCGATACGACCCTCATTCAGTCAGCATTCGGAGCCAGCGCATCTATTGCCCTGCGACACTTGCTGATGTTCGCTGGTTCGACGACCCTGATGGTCATCACCAGCCCGCGCCTCTCCTTGTTTGTGCTGCTTGCGATCCCACTCATTGTCTTGCCTCTGCTTGGCTTTGGCCGTGCGGTTCGCAACAGAACCAGCCATGCACAATCCACTCTGGCAAATGCAATTGCTTATGCAACAGAAGCACTTGGTTCCATTCGCACACTGCAGGCTTTCACCAATGAAAAGAGCGTTTCAGACAGGTTTGCAGGAGATATCGAGACAACCTATGAAGTTGCTCTCATTGCCACCCGCGCTCGCGCATTCCTGATTGCGACAATCATCCTGATCATCGCCTCAAGCATTGTGGCAGTACTCTGGGTTGGCGCACTGGACGTGATTGATGGCCGTATGAGTGGCGGTCAGCTCACACAGTTCCTCATCTATTCCATCATTGCTGCTGGAGCTATGAGCGAACTCTCTCAGGTTTGGGGCGAACTGGCAAAAGCCGCTGGCGCAGCAGACCGCATTACAGGACTGCTGCATGTTCCATCTGAAATCAATGCACCAGCCAATCCAGTCACTCTCCCCTCTCCTGCCATTGGCGAGCTTGAGTTTGATGATGTCGACTTCCATTACCCAACAGCAAAAGAAGCTGGCGTCCTGGAGGGCTTAAACCTCTCCGTCAAGAAAGGCGAAACAGTTGCTATTGTCGGCCCGAGTGGCGCAGGCAAGTCCACACTGTTCCAGCTCTTGATGCGATATTACGATCCGGTTGCAGGTAAAGTCACACTCGACGGCATCGAACTGAACTCTGCTGATCCACGAGACTTACGCGAGCACATCGCTCTGGTCCCTCAGGACACCGCTATTTTCGGCAGCTCAATTGCAGAAAACATCGCATTTGGCAAAGAGGTCGCGTCCAGAGAGCAAATTGTTGAAGCTGCAAAGTTCGCGTTGGCTGATGACTTCATCAACAACATGAAAAACGGCTATGACACACTCATTGGCGAGCGTGGGGTAACTCTCTCAGGAGGCCAACGACAGCGCATCGCGATCGCTCGTGCCATTCTGAAAGACGCCCCTGTTTTGCTGCTGGACGAAGCCACCAGCGCACTGGATGCCGAAAGCGAGACCATTGTCCAAAAAGCCCTCGATAAGCTTATGGAAGGCCGGACCACACTGATTATCGCACATCGTCTGGCAACGGTCCTCAAAGCAGATCGTATCGTTGTGATGGACGGCGGGAAGATCGTGGAAGAAGGCACCCACGACACACTGGTCGCTCAAAACGGTCTTTATGCAAAACTCGCCAGAATGCAATTTGAGATTGGAGCAGAAGCGCTCAACTCTCAGGAAAAAGCAAGCTAGAGCGCACTCCAGAAAAGCGTATCTGTCTTTCAGACAAAACACTCATAAAAAAAAGCCGCGCTTGCACCAAGCGCGGCTTTTTCAATTCTATCTGCGAAGCTTACTCAGGCTCACTCACATCCACTGTATAGTTCAGCGGCATGCGCGCACCATCAGCAAAAATGGTCTGCCCGGAAACATAACTTGCATCTTCTGAAGCAAGGAACGCAGCAATGCTCGCCACTTCAGCAGGTTGTCCCAAACGACCAAGCGGCGTCCGGGAAAGAACCGTTTCCATCTTGCTCGCATCCTGCACAACGCTCTTGAGCATCTGTGTCTCAATGGAACCAGGCCCAATACCGTTGACACGAATGCCGTGCTTTGCCAACGCCACAGCCGAAACGTGCGTCAGCTGGTTCAAGCCACCCTTGGAGATCGTATAAGGAACCTGATCAGGGATCGCCAAAACACTGTTTACGGAGCTGATATTGATGATTGAGCCAGCAGAACCGCCTTCTTCAACTTTCTCGACCATATGCCGTGCAACAGCTTGAGAGCACAGGAATGCACCCTTCAAATTGACACGTAGAACCCGGTCAAAATCATCTTCAGAAAGCTGAAGAAAATCACCAGCTGCTGTAATGCCAGCGTTATTAACCAGCACATCAATGTCGCCAAACTCATCCAGAGTGTTTGCAATCATATTGCGTACATCAAGGCGAACGCTGACGTCGCAATGGCAAAACGCCACATGCCCAAACTCGGAAAGAGCTTCCTGAGCCGCTTCTCCGGCCCGCTCATCGGAGTCGGAGATCATGACTTTGGCGCCATCTTGCAAAAAACGCTGCGCAATAGCGTAACCGATGCCTTGAGCGCCACCGGTTACAATCGCAACTTTCTTCTCTAGTTTCACTTTGAAGATACCTCTGGCAATGCCGAAATTTCGCCGACCATAATCTCAAAGCCTAAACATGTCGATGCACTTCTCCAGTAAAACTGCTTAGTTCCTCTGAATTTAGCTAACAGATGCCACCCCACGAACAGAGATCGCTTCAGCAATTTCCTCGAGAATAGCAGGGTCATCAATTGTCGCTGGCATCTTGAACTCTTCACCATCTGCAATCTTCCGCATGGTCGCTCGAAGGATCTTACCAGACCGCGTTTTGGGAAGGCGCTCAACGGTAATCGCCAGCTTAAAGGCAGCAACAGGACCAACCTTTTCACGCACCAAAGCAACCAGCTCTTTCTCAATCACAGCAGTCTGTTTTTCAACGCCGCTCTTCAGAACAACAAAACCACATGGCAACTGGCCCTTGAGATTGTCGGCAATCCCAATCACGGCACACTCAGCCACATCCGGATGCTCAGAAAGAACTTCCTCCATGCCCCCCGTAGACAAGCGATGCCCAGCCACGTTGATGATGTCATCGGTACGAGCCATGATGAAGAGATAGCCGTCATCATCCATAAGACCAGCATCTGCTGTCTTGTAATAACCGGGGAACTCTGTGAGATACGCTTCCTTGAACCGGTCATCAGCATTCCAAAGCGTTGGCAGCGATCCCGGTGGCATCGGTAGCTTCACAACAATGTTGCCCAGCTCACCCGCTCCAAGCTCATTCCCTTCATCATCAAGCACGCGCATATCATATCCCGGCATCGGGACAGTGGAACTGCCCAACTTGATAGGCAGCTTACCAAGGCCAAGAGGGTTACCAGCGATGCACCAGCCAGTCTCTGTCTGCCACCAATGATCGATGACAGGTACACCGAGCAGGTTCTCCGCCCATAAAATTGTATCCGGATCAGCTCGCTCTCCTGCAAGGAACAGCGACCGCAAGCCAGCAATGCTGTACTTCGCCAGCTCCTTACCTTCCGGATCTTCTTTCTTGATCGCCCGGAAAGCCGTCGGCGCAGTGAACAGCGAAACCACAGAATGCTCCGAGATCACCCGCCAGAACGCGCCAGCATCCGGTGTTCCAACCGGCTTACCTTCATAAAGAATAGTCGCGGCCCCATGAAGTAGCGGCGCATAAACGATGTAAGAGTGACCAACCACCCAGCCCACATCAGACGCAGCCCAGAACACTTCACCCGGATCAATACCGTAGAGGTTTTCCATGGACCACTTGAGCGCAACCATATGCCCGCCATTGTCACGCACCACGCCTTTCGGCTGTCCGGTCGTACCGGAGGTATAGAGCACGTAAAGTGGATCAGTCGCAGCAACAGGGACACATTCAGTGGTCATCTTCTCGGCCACCGCAGTTTCCATCAGTGCGCCCAGATCAAAGTCACGGCCTTCAATGAGGCCAGCAACCTTTTGCTCGCGTTGCTGAACAAAACAGAAATCAGGTTTATGGGAGGACAGTTCAATGGCACGGTCCAGCAGCGGCTTATACTCAACCACACGCCCCGGCTCGATGCCGCAAGATGCACTGATGATAGCCTGAGGCTTACAATCCTCGATACGAACAGCAAGCTCTTGAGCCGCAAAACCGCCAAATACAACAGAGTGGATCGCACCAAGCCGTGCGCAGGCGAGCATTGCAAACGTCGCTTCAGGGATCATGGGCATATAGATCAGCACCATAGTGCCTTTTTCAACGCCCTTTTCACGCAGCAGCGCTGCCATAGCTCCCACTTGCTCTTGCACATCAAGATACGTGTAGGTGCGCTTCTCACCAGTAACAGCACTGTCGTAGATGATCGCTGGCTGTCCCGGACGGCCATGCTCTACGTGGCGATCAACACAGTTGTAGCAGGTGTTGCACTCACCGCCGACAAACCATCGTCCATATGTGCCTTGCGAAGCATCGAATGTCTTGGTGTAGGGCGAGAACCAGTCAATGCCCTTAGCAGCTTCATCCCAGAAGGCTTCTTTGTTTTCTTTCCATCCATTGTAGATGTCGTGGTATCGGCTCGTCATAGCTGCTCTCCTCCCATGCACCCCTGCATAGTACCTGTCCACAGGTTCGGCTAAGACTGAGCCCTGAATGCCCTAAAGGCAAGTTTTGCTATATTAGAAAATCGGCTTATAACTAAAGATGACCATATAGTTTTCAACCTGCCTATTTCTTAGTTTCCTCTTAAATAAAAAGGACTTGCCTGCACCCTTGCGGGAAACAAATCATGCTGCCAATTACTGATCCCTTCTTCTACCTCTGTGCAATACCTGCTGTTTTCATTGTTGGCATGGCCAAAGGAGGATTCGGAGGCGGCCTCGCCCTTGTCGGTGTGCCGCTTATGTCATTGGCAATTCCACCTGTGCAGGCAGCAGGAATACTCCTCCCGATCCTGTTGGTCATGGACGCAGTCGGACTTTTCTCTTACCGGGCAATCTTTTGCAGAAAAACACTGGCCATTCTCATACCAGCTGGCCTGACGGGAACCCTGATCGGCTATTTTGCTGCAGCCTACATCTCTGAAACCCACATCAGACTGGTCACTGGCGCAATCGCTTTGGTCTTTGTGCTCGATTATTGGTTCAACAACAAAGCCAACAAACCGCCAAAGCCGCAGAATGTTCTTTTAGGAGGGTTCTGGGGTACAGTTTCTGGCGTCACCAGTTTCATCGCCCACGCAGGCGGAGCCCCATTTCAAATGTATGTCTTGCCACTCAGACTGGCACCACCGGTCATGGCAGGCACCGCGGTTATCTTCTTTTCGGTCGTAAATTTCTCAAAAGTGCTGCCTTACTTCGCCCTTGGTCAGTTTGACGCCAAAAACATCGCGACATCTCTTGTATTGCTACCGCTCGCCCCTCTGGCGACACTGGCAGGAATCAAGATCGTAAAACACATCAACAAAGAGCTGTTCTACAAGATCACGTATGCAGCCCTGTTTGTTATCGCACTCAAACTGATTTGGGATGGCGCATCAGGCTTTTAAGACATGTTATACTATGCAGAGATAGGGCGTAGATAAGCCATCAGCTACTTGAGTTATCAGTCGCGCTCACCCAAGCCATCATAAAGCACGCGCTTGATCAGACCAAACGGCCCGTCGACCTCAAAAGCTGCATCCGGCATTGTCTTCCAGGTCACTCGGTTATGAAAGAAACCAGAAGGATCAGTCAGATCCAGATCTCCACGCGCGGGCGAAACAATCCGATACCGAACTTGCTTTGCATTATAGGCATCTGATGGATTGCCTGCATATTCCGAGCTTGGCGGCTGCCCTTCGACCCACGAGAAGAAGTAGGTACGCAGCTGATCTGCCATACTGCCTGTCGAATTGAGCTGACCGAAGTTGAGTTGGAGCCCGACAACCAGACAAACAGCTGTCGATATGGCCCAAAGATACCAATGATCACGGAAGTGATTCAAAATGACTGCACGATTGAGATACAGCTGGATCAGAACAGGGAACGCCACCAACAAAACAAACCACTGCGCATCCTGTGATCGCTGTGGTCCGAGGGAGAAAATATAACCCGTCAGAGCCACGGTAATCGCGCAGAAAACCACGCCAAAGAATAAGGCGATTTTCCCCTGTCGATTTGGTGTCACTACGGTCATGCGAGCCCTGCTTGTTCATCACTCGCCGTATCAAACGGGTCGCGATTTATTCTTTTATCAGACAGGTCTACATTACAAATCGAAAGGCAAACGGGGAAGACTTCTGAGGTGTTGCAAATTGTCGCGAGCGTTTGTCTTGCCCAAAAACGCAACAAGATTTCACCTTTGCCGTTAAGTTAAGGCGCCAGTTGCAACCACCGCATTTAAATTCGCCGAATATATCGACACCAATCCACAAAACATCTCAAAAATACTTATAGATGAAAGTCTAATAACAAGAAGATCCTCAGACTAACATCTAAGTCATCTGAACTACCCCCTACGCCTATACTCAGATATATCAAAATATGCGACACTCTTAATTCCAAGCTCTTCATCGGAGCCAATAACTATCTTGGGAAAGCTGATAGTCAGTTCAACGGATCTTCGCAGTTCTCTTGAGCGGAAGTTGAATGCCTGGGGAATTTCATGAAAAACAATAGTCCAAATACATCATATTTCGACAAAGACCTCCCAAAAACTGAAGCAAATTACACGCCATTAAGCCCACTCAGTTTTTTGGAGAGAGCTGCAAAAGTTTTTCCAAGCCACACAGCCATCATTCACGGCAAGATTCGTAGGTCCTATAAGGAGTTCTATGAGCGCTCTATTAAACTCGCGAGCGCCCTGGAAAAGCGTGGTATCGGCAAGAACGACTGCGTGTCTGTCATGCTGCCCAACACACCGCCCATGCTCGAAGCTCATTACGGCGTACCTATGGCTGGAGCCGTTCTCCACGCACTCAACACTCGCCTCGATGCCGCTATCATCGCATTCCAGCTAGACCATGCAGAGAGCAAGCTCATAATCGTAGACCGTGAGTTCTCGAAGGTCATGACCGAAGCATTGGAACTGGCAGCGGTGAAGCCGGAAGTGGTGCTTTACGACGACAAAGAATTCCCTCAATCAACGCCCGCAATTGGAGAGTTGGAGTACGAGGAGCTGATCGCCAGCGGTTCCGCTGATTTTGACTGGCAACTTCCCGCGGATGAATGGGATGCAATCACGCTCAACTACACGTCGGGTACAACAGGAAACCCGAAAGGTGTCGTTTATCATCATCGTGGTGCCTACCTGCTCGCACAGGCAAACATCATCACAGCAGCCATGGGCAAAAAGCCGGTCTATCTCTGGACACTGCCAATGTTCCACTGCAACGGCTGGTGTTTCCCCTGGGCCTTGTCCCTCGTTGCCGGAACGCATGTCTGCCTTCGTCAAGTACGACAAGCCCCTATCTGGAATGCCTTGGCAGATGAGAAAGTCACGCACCTCTGCGGTGCACCAATCGTGATGTCCACGCTGCTCAACACCCCTGAGGATCAGAAGCGCAAGCTCACCCATGATGTCGAGTTTTTCACCGCCGCAGCGCCGCCACCTGAAGCTGTTCTTGCAGCGATGGCAGAGGAAGGCTTCAATGTTACCCATCTCTATGGGCTGACAGAAGTCTATGGCCCAGCCGTCGTCAACGAATGGCACGACCATTGGAATGAACTTCCAGCATCAGAACAAGCTGCATTGAAAGCCAGACAAGGCGTTAATTACGTCGCTTTGCAGGATCTCGCTGTTCTCGACCCCGAAACCATGAAACCAGTCCCTGCTGATGGAGAAACCATTGGCGAGGTCATGTTCAAAGGCAATGTCGTAATGAAAGGGTACCTGAAGAACCCCTCCGCAACACAGGAAGCCTTCAACGGCGGTTGGTTCCACTCAGGTGACTTGGGCGTGCAGCATGAAGACGAATACGTCCAACTCAAAGACCGCTCCAAAGACATCATCATCTCAGGAGGTGAAAACATCTCATCCATTGAGATCGAGGAAGTCCTCTACAAGCACCCGGAAATCTCATCAGCAGCAGTGGTTGCGCGTCCCGATGACAAGTGGGGGGAAACTCCCTGTGCATTTGTGGAGCTGAAAGAGAACAGCAGTGTGACGGAAGACGATATCGTAACCTACTGCAAACAGCATCTGGCTAGCTTCAAATCACCAAGAACTGTTGTCTTCACAGACCTGCCAAAAACCTCAACAGGCAAGATCCAGAAGTTCGTACTGCGCGAAGAAGCAAAAAAGATCGGCTGACCCTAAACAAAAAATGCGCCGCTAAAAGCGACGCATTCTCAATTCGGTTAAGAAAAAGGAAGCTACCCTGTCACTCGTATTCGCGAGATCTCATCCTTAAGCTTCAACTTTTGCCTTTTTAGATTGCCTAGTTCGATCTCATCCATCGAAGGATGGTGCTTGGCTGTTTCCAGCTCCCTCTCAATGGTAGCATGGCGGCGTTCCAGCTCAGTCAAATGCTCACGGATGGACATAGGTTTTAATCCTCCTACATTGTCTCTGTTACAGGTGGATGATGGCACCATTTTATTGAGTTGTCGAACTATGATTAGCTGTTTTTTTGGGGCCTCTACAACGCGAGATCGCTAATTCATGAAAAACTTAGGGAACTTATAAATGACCTAGTAAATTTAATGGGTTTTATATTCCACTCAAAAGAGAACTTCACTAAGTATTCAACCCTATATATACGCTACGTAAATCCGTCATGAGACAACACTTCCTGTAAAAATCGAGAGACTCTTGTTCATCACCGCCGCACATTCGGTATACTGTTGCCGAGCGGTGAATTGCGACAACGCGCCCCACCAGATTTGATCATCGATGGGTCTCGTTGCACACAGACCGATATGTGTCATGTGAGGACAAAACGATGACGGAAGATACTCTCGATCAGGATAGCAAGCGTTCCGAGCTCGCTGAGTTGCGACAGGAGCATCGGGATCTTGATCATTCCATCGACGCGCTCATTGAAACGGGACGGGCAGATGTTCTCCAGCTGCAACGCTTAAAGAAGAAAAAACTGATGCTAAGAGACCAGATTCAGGTGCTGGAAACACAGCTCTTACCTGACATTATTGCCTAAATTAGAGGCAGAGCTCTAACCTTCGTATACTATTGGCATTTCTTGTTGTAATTGGCTTGAAACACGCCGTGTTATTTCTATAATCCGCGCTTTCTTCCCAGACGCTCAGAGGGTGCCCGTTTTATGAACCGCACAGACCAGCCAGAAGTCGCTATCATCATGGGAAGCCAATCCGATTGGCCAACCATGAAAAATGCTGCAGATACGCTAGAAGCACTGGGAGTTTCCTATGATGCTCGCATCGTCTCAGCCCACCGCACCCCGGACCGTCTGGTAGAGTTTTCCAAAACAGCAAAAGAGAACGGCTTCAAAGTTGTTATCGCTGGCGCTGGCGGCGCAGCCCACCTTCCGGGTATGGCTGCATCCATGACGCCGCTGCCAGTGTTTGGTGTTCCAATTGAGTCGCGCGCCCTGAAGGGACAGGACAGCCTCCTTTCCATCGTTCAAATGCCAGCAGGCATTCCGGTTGGCACTCTTGCTATTGGTCGTGCAGGTGCCGTCAACGCAGCATTAATGGCAGCTGCTGTTTTGGCACTCAACAATCCGGAGATCGCCGCCAATTTGGATGACTGGCGCGAAAAGCAAAGTCAGGCTGTGGCTGAGAAGCCAGTCAACCCGGAAGAGTAAGAGTTTCAGAGGCGCCCACTTGCAGGCGCCTCATTTGTTTCAAGCCGCCTCTAACATCTGGCCCCTAACATCTGGAAAGTTTTCGAAATGGGTTCCACACTACGTCCCGGCGACACGATTGGTATTTTGGGTGGAGGCCAGCTTGGCCGCATGATCGCGCAAGCTGCCAGCAGGATGGGCCTGAAGTGCCATATCTATTGCCCGGATGAAAACAGCCCCGCTTTTGAGGTCTCAGAAAAGAAGACCATTGCGGCCTACGAAGACGAACAAGCACTCACCCAGTTTGCGAAAAGCGTTTCAGTCGTCACTTATGAGTTCGAAAATGTCCCCGGCGAGACAGCCCGCATTCTGGAGCAGTTTGTTCCAGTTCGTCCCGGCCCACATGCACTGAAAGTTTCCCAGGATCGCCTGGCAGAAAAGACATTCCTTTCAGAAGAAGCGGCAACGCAGGTCGCTCCCTTTATAAAAGTCGACACGCAGGCAGAGCTGGAAGCTGCGCTCATGGAGTTGGGCGGTCAGGGTGTACTGAAAACGCGCCGTTTTGGATATGATGGCAAAGGCCAGATCATGATCCGTACACCTGAGGATATCGAAGGCGCCATGAGCAAGCTTGGCGATCAGCCATCCATCCTTGAAGGCATCATCCCGTTTGAAAAAGAGATTTCCATCATCGTCGCGCGTGGCCTGGATGGAACAGTCAAATGCTATGATCCGGCGGACAATTACCACAAGAACCACATTCTGAAGACCTCCAGCGTACCTGCAGACATCCCGGCAGAAACCGCTCAGGAAGCCATCGATATGGCGACCCGCATCGCCGTTGCGCTCGATTATATCGGAGTGATGGGTGTAGAACTGTTTGTCGTCAGAGATGGCGAGGCTACAGAGTTAAAGGTCAACGAAATAGCGCCACGTGTTCACAATTCAGGTCACTGGACAGAAGACGCTTGTCCGGTTTCTCAATTTGAACAGCATGTTCGCGCTGTTGCAGGCTGGCCACTTGGCAGACCAACCCGAGCACACAACGTCATTATGGAAAACCTGATTGGTGATGATGTGAACTCATGGGAATCAGCACTGTTGGAGCCAAACGCTCGTCTGACACTCTACGGAAAAGCAGAGACACGGGAAGGCCGCAAGATGGGCCATATCAACCGCCTCTCCCCGAAATCCTGATCGCGATATCCTACAAAGAAAATGCCCCCGAAGATCTGATCATCTTCGGGGGCGTTCATTTAATTGAACCAGACTATCCTAGCTTAACCAGACCAAGTTGATCGCGTTTTTGGAACCGGATCAGCAACAGGATTCCAGTGATAAAGAGACCACTGGCCAAACCAACCCAGATCCCTTCTGGACCCCAGTTAAAGGTGAACGCCATCACGTAGGAAAGCGGCACCCCAATAATCCAGTAACCAATCACCGCAATCACCATTGGTATTCGCGTATCGGAAAGACCGCGCAGAACACCGCCAGCGACCACCTGAATTCCATCAACAACCATGTACACCGCTGCAATAAAGACCAGCGGCACGCCGAGGCGGATCACATCAGCTGCGTCTGGATTGCTGGTGTCCAGATAGAAGGAAATCAGTGTGTCAGGGATCGCAACAAATAACACCGCACCAAGCAGGCCAATCACAATGGACCAGATCAGTGCGACCCAACCAGCTCGCGTAATAGCATCAGCATCACTACGGCCAGATGCGATGCCAACACGCACCACAGCAGCGTTTGCAAAGCCAAGCGGAATCATGAACGCAATACCAGAGAGCTGAACCGCAATACCGTGAGCAGCAAGCTCCAGTGTCCCGATCCACCCCATCATCAAAGCGGCAGCTGCAAACAGTCCCACTTCAGCAACCAACATGAGGGAAATCGGCCAGCCGAGACGCAGGATTTCGAAGAACGCAGGCCAGTCAGCGCGCCAGAAGCGAACGAACACCTCATATTTACGAGACTTTTCTTCCCAAAACACATAGGCAATCAAAATTACACAGGATGCCAACGCAGTCACAACAGACGCAACCCCGGCACCTAGAATGCCAAGTTGAGGAAAGCCGTAGTAACCAAAGATCAGCACATAATCGAGAAGTGCATTGACCACAGCACTCACCACGGTCGCCCACAAAACAATCTGCGATCGTTCAATACTGGTAAGAAAACTGCGCAGTGCCGCCACAAATAGGGATGGATACATCGACCACTGCACAATGCGCAGATAATCCGCAGCAATGGCAGAAACTTCTGCGTCCTGCCCAAGAGCCAGCAAGAGGCTCTCACCGTTCCACAGCACGACCATAGCAAAAGTCGTATAAATGAGCGAAATCCAAAGGCCCATGCGCGAAGCACGCCGCACATTACGCACGTCGCCTTTACCTTCGGCTCTGGATGCCAATGGCATAACAGCTTGCAAGAACCCAAGTCCTGCCAGCCATGTCAGAAAGAACAACTGCAAAGCCAGCACGGATGCTGCCAGCTCTGTTGCGCCAAGCCAACCGATCATCAATGCATCGGTGGCATTGATTGCCATCTGCGCAAGCTGCGCACCGATCAAAGGCAATCCCAAAATAAGCGTTGCATTGGACTCCCCCCACCATGCAGACATGGATGTGGGTTTGGCAACGCTGGTGCTTTCAACCCGCGTCATCATAAGCTCCTGAAGAAAAGGGCATGGAGCCCCTCCAGAACTTGAGCCTCTCAAGAACATAAACAAGGCTGGGTCCTGCAATTGACCGCAATGCCTCGCTGGGAGGAAACTTCCTATCATAGAAACAGACCGACAAAGTCCCAGTGGCTTCTTGCCTAAGCAATACCGCTAGTGAAAATGTCGATTACGCTACTTTGCAAAACTCTTCAGGAATGTCCAGAGGAATAAAGCAAGGCGCATTATCACCGCCATAGACCATGATGTGTCCGCAAGGCACTTCATACCAACCTTGCCCGCCCTTTTCCAAAGGCTCTGAGACAACACTCAAGTTGCTGTTATGTAAGCGGTAATACAGGCTTGGAACGATCTTATCACTAGAGCAACGCACAGCATAAAGACGCTCGCCATCAGTCAAGGCCATAGCTACACGCAAAGGAGCAATGACATCATTGCAACGCATAATCTCAAGTGTTTTCGTGAACACCTGTTGCACAGCCCCCACAGGATCAACATCCAGGCCATGACTTAGCATAGCAAGAAACAGCGCTTCACTGTCTGTTGTACCCTGCCGGTAACGATAAAAGTCGTCGCTGATCAAACTCTCAATCTGGCGGCGGATATCATCGTACCCTCCAATCTGCCCGTTATGCATGAACATCCATTTGCCGACAGCAAACGGATGGCAGTTTGAACGGGAGGTCGCAGTGCCCGTAGATGCGCGCACATGAGCAAAGAATAAAGAGGACTTGAGGTGCTTGGTGATACTCAGAAGGTTCTCATCACCCCACGCAGGTTGCGTATCACGATAAAGACCCGGCTCGGACTTGTGACCGTACCAACCAATCCCAAAGCCGTCACCATTGGTGTTCACCTTGGCTTCCGCACAATGCAGGCTCTGCGCAATCAGAGAATGATTGGGCATTGAAATCAGCTCTTCCATGAAAATGGGAGCTCCACGGTACGCAAGCCAGCGGCACATTACATTATTCTTTCTTCTGGTCGATTACCCAAATGAGGTCACTAGAGTATGCATGATCCATCAGCACGTATAAACCCCTTCCCTATAACTAGAGTAACGAGTTTTCTCAGGGATCGTTCCGTGGATCTAAAGAGAGCCCCTCAACCGCAGCTCTCGCGAGTAGGATGGCCTCTCTCGACTCAGTTTCGAAGTTGGACATGACGAACGACGTTTGAAGCAAATTCCATTCAAATTTCCACCTCGATTTCCACTGTTCAGAAAAGCTCCTGTGACTTTTTTCAGCAGCAAAAGAGAGACTCAACCACACACAATCAAGGGTTGTATTTTTTCAAAATAATTTCATACGTGAAGTTACAATGCATTTTGAAAGCATTTTTTACTTATCTTTTACTTTACACACGAGCGTGCCAATGCGCCATTTTGAAGAAAATGAGCAAACGCTGCTGAGATTGCCTTGTCCCACAAGAGGTATTCCCCCCTTTCCCATCTATAAATTAACATAGATTCTCAAGTAAGGAGGTAGACAGCCCCCACGCAGTCTGTTAGTTACCCCGTCAAGAAGCGACGCATCAGCGGCGACGGAGTTCTTGTGACCCGTGCATATGCGCTAAGTGTTGCTATCAATCATTTCATCTATGTCGTTCTGGATACGTAATCCAGAATGCTCGAAGGTAAGGATAAACGCGTGCAGGTTCTCGTTCGCGATAATAACGTCGATCAGGCGCTTAAAGCGCTTAAGAAAAAGATGCAGCGTGAAGGCATCTTCCGTGAAATGAAGCTTCGTGGCCACTACGAAAAGCCATCTGAAAAGAAGGCTCGCGAAAAGGCAGAAGCAATCCGCCGCACTCGCAAACTCGCTCGCAAGCGCGCACAGCGTGAAGGCCTGTTGGTCGGCAAAGGTCGTCGTTAATCCGGCGGCACTCGGGACATCACACAGCTAAGGCTCAACTATGTTTGACGAAAAGCGTGTGAGCGGACCGAAGCTAGAATTCAGAACGGACTAACCGGTAAACCGGTTGGTCCGTTTGTTGTTTTTGCTGGTTCATTTGACCTTTTTTTGCCACACTAAAGTGTAGGCTATAGTGTCATTGCAAGGACTCTTTAAGAATGGGGCACATTCTCGTGAACAATAAACTGGCTAAAGGCATCTGTGCGTGTCTGCTCGCACTTGGCGTTGCAGCATGCCAATCCAACTCATCTGGCCTTGTTTATCAGAATGTGCCCATCGACAAAGCTGTTGGCTCTTCCTCCAACATCGATAGTCTGAGTGCCGTTGTTGACGCAAATCCAACTGATGCCGACGCCTACAACAAGCGCGGCATTGCATACGCAAAAGCTGGGCGCCTTGATCAGGCCATTGAGGACTTCAACAAATCTCTTCAGCTGAGACCAAACTCTTATCAGGCTTACGCAAACCGAGCTTTGGTAGAACGCCGCAAGGGCAACACGTCCCAGGCAGTTCAGGATTACAGCTCAGCACTTTCCATCAAGCCAGATTACGTGAAGGCCCTGAACGGACGCGGCAACACCTACCGTTCTATCGGTCAGAACACAGCAGCGCTTCGTGATTACAACGAAGTCATTCGCTTAAATTCCGGCGATGCACAGGCCTATCACAATCGCGGCCTCATCTATCAGGCACAAGGTCTACAGGAAGCAGCTCTCAATGACTTTTCGTCGGCTGTTGGCCTGAACTCCCGCGCATATTCACCTCTGATCGCGCGCGGTGTAACTTACCTTTCTCTGAGCGATCCAAAATCTGCACTCAAAGACTTCAATGCTGCAATTGCGCTTAATGGCAAGTCCGCATCTGCTTGGGCGAACCGTGGCCGCGCAGAAGAAGCACTGGGGCAGATTACAGAAGCACGCCAGTCCTACAGCAGAGCACTGCAGATTTCTTCGACAAACCAGATTGCGAAGGAAGGCTCTCAGCGCCTGTCAACGTCTTCAGGCGTTCCGCAAGCTTAAGCTCGCAAACATATCACCTCTAAAGGCCGGGCTCTCCGGCCTTTTTTATTGCCTTGTTGCCGAAGATATCAACAGCATCCAGTTAATCTCATCACGCCAATCAATCATGCGAATGGGCGTCCCATGAGAGCCAGTTTCGAACAGCCGAAAGCGCACCGGATAACGCTGGGTTTTGCCAATGGCTGCCTTAAACAACTGATATTGCTTCTCCCAGCTGTAAACCCTGTCAGCACTACCGTGGCCAAACACAATCGGCACGCCTGCCTTATAGGCTTCACTCGTCAACAATCGTCGATCCGTCGCTCCGCCCAATAATATGAGGCCGGACAGCGGCCCAGCAACGCCAGTCTGATCCGCAAGCCCATAGCAGACCTGTGACCCCATGGAACCACAGGCCACAATCACTTTGGCCTGGGGGGCTTCTTTCCGGTATTGCGTAATCAGCTCGCGAATTTCCTGGGTGCCTCTGGGGCTTTCGAGCTTCACATCAGGAGACAGATAAACGCCATTATTGCGCACCATCAGGTTTTTCAGGCGATTGAAGTTACCGCCAAACGTCCAATCAGCATTCCCTTGCTTTCGATTACCCCCCTTACCATGCAGATAAAGAAGCAACAGCTTGGTATCGGCGTCAGGTTTCCCAACTCGGATGTGCTTACGCTTACTACCCGCAAGCACAACTGAGCGCTCCCGCACATACCAGGCAGGCCTGCTGGAAACATATCTGCCTTCAACCCGTCGTTCTGGTATTTCATCCCGGTCCCGCAAATCACGCTGGATCTGATAATCAAGCCGCAGGAACGCCCCGTCCATCGCCTGATCCAGAACCCGCGGATAAGCAAACAGCTCGTCTTTATAAGGCTTCAGCTCAAAGCCAACAGCCTGCGAGACCAGCAGAGCAGACATGAACAAGCTGCCAATCAAATACTCAACGATCCTGAAGTGACCTCTCATGCTGCACCTCCGAAATAGAGCATCACTTAAGGCTTCAGGTAGTCATGCATAACCCGGCCATAAGGTAGCGTGAGGTCCGTAATAAAATGAACACCGCCGAGTGATTTAAGCATTGGCAGTTCGGCCACTGGCGCATTGGCATGATGGAACAATTGCAAGCTCGCCGGACCAGACCACGCGCCCTTCACCGTCACATCAGACGCCTCATAAGCAACCAGCTGAGCGATAGCCAAAGAGCCGTCAACATCTGGAATAAGCTTCAGATTCACCTGAGTTTTCTGAAGCTTCTTGAGGATCGCATCGGGATGACACTGCGTGCCATGCTCGACATCATAAAGAAGGTGTTGGTACTTGTACCCCATGGTCGCAATAGCAATCGTCACATCGTCAAAAACCAAATGGCCGGTCAATGTTGCTCCCGATATACTCAGCTCTGGATGGCCTAGCTTTTTCGGAAAACCCCAGATCTCACGCCCACCAAAAATCGGCGGAGTATCATCAAGAAACATTTGCTGAGTGAAGTTCACAGGGTGATCTCCAAACTTGGCTGGAATCACGATGCCAGACTCGGTGTAGTCTCCAAATCCAGCAGAATCGGGCATACGGATCACTTCAAACATCACCGTGTTGGACCCATCCGGTTCCAAAGGCTCAGGTACAGCTTCACGAATAGCGTCAGGGTCACTTTCATAGGAGACCACAAAAAACTCGCGGTCGATAAACCTGTATGGCCCCTTGGGATAAGCAGGAGAAGCAATCGGCATAGAAGCCTGTTCAAGAATATCGGCAATTTTCATGGACCACCTCGATCATGAAAGAGTGTGAACCGCGGCCAAATCACAGCCAGCGCGCTCTCACCATAAGCACCGATATTTTGGATGTTGCCCCTTGGGTTTTGGGGTGACACTTTCAGAGCTCACACCAAACACTTTTTTAATCAGCTTGTTACGTCAATTTCTTTGAAAGTAGCCAGTGGCGCTTTTTCGCGGATAACCCAGTTTAACGCACCAAGCTCCGCTTTTAACGTCGGATGAACCAGTCCCAACACGCGCAGTTCACTCGCTCCAGTGCCCGCATGGGTTTGATTGACACGGCTTGCGATATTGAGTGTGGTCGTTGATTGATCAACACTCCAACCAACACGGTCACCAGCAACAAAGGCAACTTTACGCCCAGTTCTGGTCGTACCAATCGGAATACCCTCAAACAACTCAACAGAAGCAAGACGCTCTGTATCAATATGATAATCAGCGATCATCATCAGACCCAACAGATAATAATATCCCGCCTCTTGAGAAAGCCCCTGCCGGCTCGCCTGATCAACCAGATCACTTCGCCCACGAACACCTTTCAACGAGTTTAGGCTTGCAACAAAAATCATCTTTTCACCGCGCGTCATAGATGTAGCGCTCAGGAATGCTCGTGTACTGCTCTGGCGAATGGCCATCTCACCAAGCATCTCGCGCATCGTCTCATCAGCAACGGTCGGGCTGGCCTTGAGAGCTTCACTGAAGTTGGTTGTCGCCAGAACTCCACTAACCGCCGTACCAACACCACCCGGAATAAACACAGTTGCAAGATTGGTCAGGCGGTTGGATGTCGCATAGGCCCAGGCAGCCTTATCAAGCGCGTCAGAGAGTGGAGGAAACGTCGTGTAAGGATCTACATTCGCTGCAACAGCAATATAGCGCCGGGCTCTATCTCGCCCTACTACAGCCGCAGCAACACTCTCAACCGCAGAAGTCTTCTTACCACTTTCTTTGGAAGGAGCAGTCGCTCCGGAATTCCCGGTAATGGTGTTCACAGTCCCATTCAGCAACAGGCCGACGCCATCAGCCGTGGAACTCAGTGTCTCTTTGGGAGAGGTTACAAGACTGCCGAGAAACGTCAGAGGCTTGGCAACGGCAGTCACAACGCCCTCACCCGCTTGAGAAACCGTATCCAGTTCTTGAATACCCTTCAGCGCATGAAGTTCATTGATGCGCTTTTTCAATGTCGCTGTACCGCGCACCTTATAAGTCTTGCCATGAACCCTGAGGCTGTAAACAAGCAATGTCCCATTCCGCAACACCGGCGGCACGATCTCGTAATTGCTACCACGCGCAGCAACGCCTTCTTCCTTCAGGATCTGGGAGAAACCAAGATCAGTCGAGGTAGAATGAGATGGCGATGAGACGACTGCAACCACGATAAAGATTGCAAGCAGCAAGGAACAGCGCAGAAGAACGCGAACAGTTTGCGCAGTAGACATATGATACCCGAACTCAGAACAACTCTTACTAAAGGCTCTATTCTTCAATAATGATCAGAAAAGGGCAGCGCCTCTGGCAAATTTCGGGGTTGAAACGAAAAATCGCAGAAGCACGCTGCTCCTGCGATTCTCAAAACCTTTGAAACCTGAAGGTTTCTTAGATTGTCAGGACAGCTGTTACCACACAAGCAAGCAGGAATACGATTCCCGGTACAACGTGCGACCTGTCACCAGACGCCATGCCAACGCCAACTGCAATCACTGTTGCGATTGTAGTGATGCTTGCCCAAACCGTCCCGGCAGTACCACCAAATCCAATCATTGCAATAACGAGTACAAATGTGAGAGCTGCAAGAATTCCAACCTTTGAGAAGTTGATAAAGTTCTTGTAGGTCTTCTCGTGTTCCTCATAGTCCATAACAGACGCGCTCCCGTCAGCCATGCTTCCCCCTCGAAACAAGTAGTTTTCCTAATATCAGTCTTTAACACCACATGGTCCGGTGACGCAACTTCCCTAAAGAACCGCTCTGGAAATAACCTAGGTGCCGGGGATAATTCCAACGGCCTGAGTATGTGCCTCAATCTTCGCCAGTCAAACCACATAAGTCCAGTTGGTGCTTTTGATGGGCACTCAACGCATCCAGCTCAAACCCATCAATCTGCTCATTAAACAGTTGATGGAAGTTAAGCTCAGCTCGTAAGTGAAGGAATACAGATCCAAGCCCAATAGCCGCCCTGTCCATAAAAACAAAGTAACGAGGTATTTTCACCGGCCCCAGTTCTTTGAGGGACTGATGCACACGAAACGCCTCTTGCCGCCCATAAGCCGCTGGAGAAACACCATCGGCAATCGAGCGTACTCTATCGCTGAGCAACGGGCCAAAAATAAAACTCGCCCAGATATTCAAAGTCTCAATAAGCTCAGTCGTCAGCCCATCAAAACCCCAAATCTCATAAGCAGCAACCACGCGGTCCTGATCATCTTCAAGCAGACCGTGATACAGATCCACCACGCCTTGCACAAAATCTGGAGGGAAGATGCGCACACATCCGTAATCCAGCAAATTCACACCAGCCGGCTCCCCGCCGTCCTCAAAGATCGTGTAGTTCCCAAGATGGGGATCGCCATGGATCACACCATAATGTGCAAACGGGTGCCACCATGCCTTGAACATCACTTGTGCTATCTTGTTGCGCGCTTCCAGCTTCTCCTGTCGGTAAGCCAGCAGCGGACGTCCTTCCAGCCAGCTCATGGAAAGCAACCGCCGTGTTGACAGATCTTCAAACACTTCTGGAATCTGGATCTGCTCATCTGCAGCAAAAACATTGGCATAGAGCTTTGAATGCCGCGCTTCCCGTCGATAATCCAACTCTTCCCGCAATCGGTCACCAACTTCCTTCGCAATTTCAGAAGTCTCGATCGCTGGCCTGAAACGTCGATGCAGAGCAAGCAACATGTCGAACTGATTCAGATCAGCTTCAACCGCACTATCCATATCCGGATATTGCAGCTTACAGGCCAACATCGCCCCATCCTGATCATACGCTCTGTGCACCTGACCAAGAGAAGCCGCTGCTGCAGGCTCCTTCTCAAACTTATCAAACCTGCCTTGCCAACCCGGACCAAGCTCAGCCCGCATGCGCCGCTTAACAAAAGCCCACCCCATAGGAGGTGCGTTTGCCTGAAGGCTCGCCAGTTCTGCTGCATATTCAGGAGGCACGGCATCAGGAATCGTTGAAAGAAGCTGCGCCACCTTCATCAACGGTCCTTTGAGTTCACCAAGGGATTCTGCGATAGAAGCTGCATTCTTCGCAGGGTCTTGATCCCAGCCAAACAGCTTGCCAGCTGCAAGCTTGGCTGCAATGCCACTCATATTTCCACCAACCTTGGCATAGCGGCCAAGACGGGCGGTCATTCTGTTTGCTTCCCGGTCACGAGATGAAGGCATATGGGGTTCCTGCGGCTCACACTCTTATTGCAATATATAGTGCACTGCAAAACCTAGCAGAAAACGCAGAGAACCCAAGGGCACTTTTAGAGATTACCTAATCACATCTTTGCTCAGGCTTGCTCAACACTCTCCACAAACTCCAGCTCAAGCCTGCACTCAACAGCGTTACCATGAGAAGTAACAAACTCCCCCCGACCAGAAACGCCTTCAAATCCTCCAGTCCCGGAACCGGGCACCACAGTCATCGAAGAGCGAACAGTCTGCGCATCAAACACCCCGTTCTCCTCAACGAGGAACGTGCCCTCACGCGAACCGTATCGACCTGAGACCTGTGTGTACCCTGAGTATTTGCCCTCTTTTTCAGCTACATAGGCCAGAAGGTAAAACATGTTCACCTGCCCAACAATTTCTCCGCTGACGGGGCCATGAGCACAAACCGACGTGACCTTGCTCGTCTTGGAAAGTTCTTTTGCAGTCTCTTCCTTCCATTCTTCAACTTTGTAGGTGCATTTAATCTTTGCCATGTTCAGCTCCTTGCATTGAGAGCCGAATACGTACTGCGTCAAAATCAGAAGGGCTTGTAAAAGCGCGACAGCTGCTATCTTTTACGCCTATGCCAAATCAGGATGACACCTCAAATCAGATCAGTGGCCTGCTAAACCAGCAACGTAGCCTCCAGCACTTCAATCTGGACTGGCTCACCCCAGCTGAACCATTGCAAGATGCCATCGAATTCTATTGGCTGATCACATGGGACCTGCGAGATAAACCTCCTTATGAGCAAGCTAATCTTCCCCACCCATCCCAACACATTGTCATCGACACCTTGCAGACCACAGGCGTATTTGGCACCAACACAGGCGTATTCCATTATTCCTTGCAGCAGAAAGGCCGCGTGTTTGGCGTGAAGTTTCGTCCAGGAGCTTTCGCAGATTTTTTCAGATACAACCCCTCTTCGCTCCTCAACACCTACGAGAACATCGAGCCGTTTCTCAACATTTCCGAACAAAAACTAGTTTCACAGCTAAAATCAGCAGATGAGCCAGCCGCATTCGCTGTTCAGATGGACAACCTCCTGATTTCGCATAGGCATCCCCTGACATCTAAAGCGAAGGATGCCCGCGCACTCGTCGATACCATCGCGACAACTGACGAAATCAGCAATCTGAAAGATCTCTCCAGGATCTCAGGTTTCCAGCCAAGAACAATCCAACGCCTCTTCCAAAGCCACGTCGGCGTTAATCCCAAATGGGTGATCGAACGTTACCGCATGCTGGCTGCAGTTGACGCTATCAACAATGGGCAAAACCACAACTTGACAGATCTGGCCCACTCCCTCGGCTACTACGACCACGCCCACTTCAGCAACGCCTTCAAGAAACTGACAGGCCACGCACCAAGCCATTACTTGCCAGAGTCTCAACCAGTTTAAACGCGTTCTTCAGCAACCATATCAAGCGCTTGTACGATAGTTGATGCATGCGCTTTGATACCTTTGTAGTCTAGCTGTTCATCGGTCAGCCCAAGCAACTGTGTCTTTAAACCTTGGGCCAGCTGACCACCATCCGGATGTTTTAAAAAGCTATGAACAGGATCGTGGTGAACCCTGATGGTGAAGAGGATCTCGCCACTGTCCGGCAGGCGCCTCAATGTCTGCTTCTCGACGCGCACATAGAGCTGTTCAAATGCTTGACCAGGCTCACAGAGAACTTCATCGCGCAAACCCGAAACCGGATGGTGTAGCTCCGTGTCCGTATACAGAGACCAGTTCAGCCGCCAAACTGGCTTATCTACCTCCAACCTTTCAAAAATCCGCTGAACCATGAGCCCCATGCGGTGTCCATTGAAGTCCGGCACCCCTTCATGGATCGCACTCATAGAGCCGCCGAACTTTTCCGCCAGTGACCAACTGGAAGGAAAACACAAGCTCGCAGCGACAAGCCTATACCCGTCATCACCTTTGCGCATCAGCACCAGATCTTCTTGCACAAGGCGGGAAATCGCGAGTAATGGCGCCTCAGAACAAGACGATAGATCAACGCACTTCCCTGTATTCTTCACGCAAAGAGCGTGATCGGAGTGAAGCTCATAAATGTTAGGAAACTGGGCAGGCAGATGAGCAACAAGGAGGTCTGCCACTTCGCGCTGTGCTGCCTCTGTATCCGCCTCTGCAGCAAACACAAAGGCTTTAGGGTCAACGATGAGCCGCTCTTTTTCATCAAGGTGCGCAGCTAAAAACTCATCGGGCTCAATCCACTCTCTCAAGTCGAGAGGCTCGAGCCCAACGGTAAACGGCCTTTTAGAGCCGTCATAAGGTGTGTGAGCAAATCGCGACATAAAACACCCTCCCCACACAAAACATGCACTGGAAGGAGGGCGTTCATCAACCTATACGAGTTACCCGAGCTCTTTCATGAAATGAGCAAACGAAATGATGCCTTCTGGCCACGGCCCCTGACCGCTCTCAGAATTGATATGGCCACTTTCACCAGCATCCTGCAAACGCGCATTCCAGAGCTTGGCAAGCTGCTCAGCACGCTCATAAGTGCAGTACGGATCATTGCGGCTCGCCACAACCTTGGCATGGAACGGCAGCGGAGAGGTTGGAAACGGACCAAAGCTACGCAACTCAACAGGCACGCAAGAGCTGTCATCAACATCTGCAGGCGCAACCAGATAAGCACCCTTCACCCAATTCTGGATGCGAGGCGCAGCATGAACCACTGCAGCAACACCAGCAGAGTGCGCAACAAGCACCACCGGGCGCGTAGCTTCCTCGACCGCTTTCACAACAGCATTCACCCATTCCTCAAGGTCTGGCTTGCTCCAACTGCTCTGCTCAACGCGCCGACCAGTGGAGAATTTTGTTTCCCAACGGCTTTGCCAGTGGTTTGCGTCGGAGCCATGCAGGCCGGGGACAATGAGAATGTCCGCCTCAGAAATCTTCATAAGGTTCCTCAATACGTGGTCGTGCTAAAAAGTCTGGCAGCTTAATAGGACGAAAATACCCAGTTTTCAAAGCGCCAGACCAATCTCCACGTTGATTACGCGCAGCTTTTCTACTGGCATGGTCCCAATCGTAGTTCACCATCCGCTCTTCAAAGGACCACCGTGTCCCAACACGGGTCACAATCATGTACCGCGCATGGGGGCTTCCAACTTCCATCGTATGTGCATGAGGCTTATCATCATCATAGGCTGGCAGCCCAACACTGCCTGCGTTCATCACGATTTGTCCGGTCGTTTCCAACCAGATGACCCGAGGGATATGGGAGTGCCCACAAACAACCAGCGGTGAGGTTACATTTCCAACGTGCTCTAACACATATTCCGGCGATGCAATTTTGGTGTGATCCCCACAAAGTTCTTCAGTCAGATAAACATTATCAGCTGAGGGCGTCCCATGGCACAGGAACACATTCTCGACATGCTCCATTTGCGTTGGCAGTTGTTTCAGCCACGCTTTGGATTCGTCAGAAAGCAGCGAATAAGCATGTGTATCACTTAGCCCCATTTTGGATTGGATATGGTCCACCAAATGCCGGTCATGATTGCCGCGCACAGTCAGCCAGTTTTCCGCAATGAGGTACTGAGCCGTTTCCTCTGGCCACAACGGCCCCGAAACACAATCACCCAGATTAAACACCAGATCTGGTGACTTCCGCTTTATGTCGCGATGAACAGCTTCCAGAGCAGGCAGGTTACCGTGAATGTCCGAGATAACCGCAATTCTCATAGTCATGACTCCTGAACGGCATTAGTCCCATTAAAACCAAGAAGGACCATGTTGTCAGCGAGGTTCGCCCAGCAATGTCAAAACATTGCCAAACGGATCATGAAAATGTGCAAGAACTCCGCCCCAAACCTGCTTTTCAGGCGGGCTGGTAAAGGCAACGCCTTTTTCACAAAGGCGTTCATAAGTATCGACAATGTCATCAACCTGAAGGGATGCACCAAGAAAACGACCAATGTATTCTTGGTCTTCCTCGTTGTGTGCTTGCTCGATGATGAGCTCTGCATTGTCGAGCTTGGCACCAAACGCGCCAAGCTCTGGCATATCCCAGTTAAGAGGAAGGCCAAGCGTTTCGGCATAAAACTCCCTGGCCTTTTCGATATCACTCACGAAAATCCGCAGACCATAAAGCTTCATCTTCCCCTCCACTGCTGTGCACGGGCGACTTAGGCTTCGCCAAAGACCCGCTTGAAGATCACATCGACATTCTTGGTGTGGTAACCAAGGTCAAAGCGCTCACGAATTTGCTCTTCAGAAAGATGCTTGCGAACGTCTTCATCCGCCAGCAATTCAGTCAGGAAGTCCACCTTCGCATCGCCAGAAACCTGATAGCTGTCCCAGACCTTCATCGCATTGCGCTGAACAAGACGATAGCTGTCTTCACGAGACGCACCAGCCTGTGTCAGTGCCAGCAAAATGCGCTGCGAGTGCACCAAACCACCAAGGCGATCCATGTTACCCATCATACGCTCTGGGTAAACCATCAGATTTTCCATAACGTTTGTCAGGCGCGCCAAAGCAAAGTCCAGCGTTACAGTCGCATCAGGACCGATCATACGCTCAACGGAAGAGTGCGAAATATCGCGCTCATGCCACAGTGCAACGTTCTCCATCGCTGGCAATGCGTAAGAGCGAACCATACGAGCTAGACCAGTCAGGTTCTCGGTCAGCACCGGGTTCCGCTTATGCGGCATCGCAGAAGAACCCTTCTGGCCTTTGGAGAAGAACTCCTCAACTTCCAGAACTTCTGTGCGCTGCAAATGACGAACTTCAGTCGCCAGACGCTCAACGGAAGACGCAATCACACCCAGAACTGCGAAGAACATGGCATGACGGTCACGAGGAACAACCTGCGTAGACACCGGCTCAGCACCAAGGCCCAGCTTCTCAGCAACGTGCTCTTCAACACGCGGGTCAATGTTTGCAAATGTGCCAACTGCACCGGAAATAGCACAGGTCGCGATCTCTTCACGAGCCAGTTCAAGACGCTTCTTACAACGGTCAAACTCAGCATACGCCTGCGCCATCTTCAGACCAAAGGTCACTGGCTCAGCATGAATGCCGTGGGAACGACCAATGGTCACTGTGTCTTTGTGCTCGTAAGCACGGCGCTTCAAAGCAGCCAGCAGCTTGTCCATGTCGGCTAGCAGAAGGTCTGCAGCGCGAACCAGCTGAACGTTGAAACAGGTGTCCAGAACGTCAGAAGAGGTCATGCCCTGGTGCACGAAGCGTGCTTCCGGACCAACGATTTCAGCAAGATGCGTCAGGAACGCAATTACATCGTGCTTGGTTTCACGCTCGATCTCATCAATCCGCGCAATGTCGAAGGTAGCTGGACCACCTTTCTCCCAAATCTTCTCAGCAGATTCTTTTGGGATCACACCCAGCTCTGCCAGAGCATCACAAGCATGAGCTTCAATCTCAAACCAGATGCGGAATTTCGTTTCAGGAGACCAAATAGCGACCATGTCAGGACGCGAATAGCGCGGGATCATGCCAGTCCTCGTATGCGTTACAATTCTGTCGCAGGATGTAGCAGGACAGGCTCCCTAGAACAATGCCAGAAAGCTCCGGCAATGCCGAAAAACGCGTTTTTTAGAGAATTCAACGTTGCTATGCGCACTATGAATATTTCTTCATCGCCCGAAAAAAGAACCCGCAATTTTCAGTCAACTTGTCTGCAACGAAACACAATCAAATCCAGAATGGAAATCCCCCTTGGGTGGCATCTGTTGCATACTAATTTATGACCAACTTGAGCTCTGCAAAACTTTCCTTATGCTGAGCATCTAAGACGTTTCAAAGTGGTTCTTGAGGGGGAAGTCACATGCAACTGGGTGCATTTTCAATCAGCCTGACGGTTAAGGACATCAAAGCATCAATCTCGTTCTATCAAAAGCTCGGCTTCGCATGCGATCCCGGTTGTGATGGTACAGATGGCTGGGCGATCATGAAAAATGGCGAGACAATCATCGGGCTGTTTCAGGGAATGTTAGAAAAGAACATGCTCACGTTCAATCCAGGATGGGATCAGGAAGCACAAGCCCTCGATAAGTTCCTCGATGTGAGGGAACTCCAAAAGCGCTTGAAAGCTGATGGCATTGAAGTTCACGGACAAGAAGCAGACGAGACCACATCTGGTCCGGCAAGCTTCACTGTGATTGATCCGGATGGAAACCCTATCCTGATAGACCAACACCGCTAGTGGGCAAAGGGTCAGCAGCAAACAAGAGAGCCAGCAAAGTCATATTATAACTCCGACAAACGTTGAGCTTCAGTAAGCTACTCAGTTCCCTCTACACTCCTCTCAATAATCCAGTGAGGTTTGTGAGTGACTGTGCCTTCAAGTGAATTAGCCAATACCAGAGCCTGTTACCTGGAGTCCGACACCCCGGACAGGCAAGCGCATTTCATCGAAAGTACATTCTTCCTCCGCGTCGATGGAACTCTCTCGGCCCAAAGCAAGGGCAATTTCGCCTCTCCCCATGCTTCGCTGCGGTTCGAATATAACGCATTAAGACTTGGCATAATCGCCACCTGACACATTCAAATAGACATTTTCGGAGATAAAATGAGTGAGTTTACGCCTCGATTTGCAGGCTATGAAAAGAAAGTAAGAGATAGCTTTGCCCGCCAGCCAGCCATGGCCTCATTGGGTATTGAGATTGCCAGAGTAGAACCCGGCATCGTCGAGCTGATCATGCCGTACAACAAAGATTTTACCCAGCAACACGGCTTCCTCCATGCTGGCATCGTCACCACAGCCCTCGACAGCGCAGCCGGATACGCAGCTTTCTCTCTAATGGATGAAGATGCTGCTGTACTTACTATCGAACTCAAAACCAATCTGATGAACCCTGCTGCAGGTGAGTATTTTGTATTCCGCGCAAAGGTCGAGAAACCAGGCCGCACAATCACCTTCGTCAACGCCACCGCCTACGCAATTAAGGACGGCAGTGAAAAGAAAGTCGCCACCCTATCAGGCACCATGATGTCCGTCCGCGGCAGAGCCGACGTTCAACAGTAGATCAGTGAGGCGAGAGCGGGCTGATCTCGCCGAGCAGGCTCCTGATGCTCTGAGTTATTTATTCACGCGCAAAACAAGTGAAGGTGCCATGCTTCCCTGCGCACCTGAAACAAAGCTGACTCCAGCGACATCAAATAGTTGCTTTCCATCGGAGGCTGTCTCTAACTCATTGATCCAGCTGGTTCGATTGACGCCTCCAGAAATCCTTACGCTCTTTGAGAAAGAACCCGCATCTCTTTTATAGTCATCAAAGACATAGCTTTTAATTTTATCGTCAAAAAACCTGACAGAGCCGTATTTCATACTTGTAGCAAAATAACATGTCGGAGAAGCCTCAGTTGCATCTGCTGACTTATACTCTCCAAGAACAAGCACACTGTCGCCATTTCGAGAGCGATACGCTTTCGTAGTCTTACGATTAAAATTCCGGCTCTCAGCGATCGAAACCAATGGGAGATCACCACCTGAAGAGGAATTCACCTTCCAGCCTTTGGCCTTAAGGTATCTTTCTCGTTCTTTCGCATTCGAAGAAATACATGCTTTTTCAAAAAGCCCCCATATTTGCAAGTCAGATTCTGAAGCCGCGATATCAGATTGGAGTCCACCTCCACACGCACTTAAAACCACAGTGACAATTAATGCTCCAAAACTTCTCACTATCGACATGAGGTTCTCCGCTCTCAAAATACCAATGCGGCTACTTCATTTGACCTGACAAGTCGTTTCGGAACCTTTCCAGAACCCATGACTTATCGTGTCGCATTTGACGGGCACTTTCTGCGCAACCCCTACTTTCAACACATCAGCCTTTTTGCCAAATGCTTGTCGCATGCCTGCCTCAACTGTTTTTTTCAGACCTGCTGCACTATGTCGGTTCTCCCATCCAAAAGGGATCACGGTTACTGTGCCCGGTGCAAAGTCACCCACATATGTCGCATCTTCCAGCCTTAGTACGCGTTTTCGTTGCCCATACGCATTCCCAGAGCTTCCATAAACAAATGCGTATTTTCCAGAGCGGGTATTCTGTGAATTGATGATTAAAAAATGCTCATTTTTGTACTTAAAGACAACTCGAGGACTGCCGAAAAAACTGACGAATAATTTGTTATTATTGCTGTTTTTGTCGCTCTGACAATCTTCAAACCGACCTTCAGTGTCTACTTTACAAAACACAGCTGACTTATCTAGCTCCACGCTGCCAAAGCGCCACACAATATAGTTCTTATTTGGATCAATCGGAAAACCATCTAACTGCCATTGAAAGCTGGAGAAGGTGCCACAAGCTCCTACAAGAAGCGTAAGGATAATCATTCCAAACCATTTGCGCATATTCCGCCCCTGACATCATCAGTATGGCTTCACTGTAAATGCAAATGCTGTTAGCTAGTGCCTATGATTTCTGATGGAAAAGATCACTTAGCTTGGGAAAACGTCCTTATCCCCCCCAAAAAAAGGCGAGAGCCAAAGCCCCCGCCTCCTAATTCAAACTAGATAGACCTTACGCCTTATCCATCTCTTCCAGCTCATCAATGAAACGCTCGATCACAGCCAGACCTTTCTGCCAGAAGGCCGGGTCGGTTGCATCCAGGCCAAATGGCGCCAGCAGTTCACTGTGGTGCTTGGTGCCGCCCGCTTTCAGCAGATCGAAATACTTCTGCTGGAAGCCATCCTCAGCTTCTTCGTAAACCGCATAGAGCGAGTTCACGAGGCAATCACCGAAGGCATAGGCGTAAACATAGAACGGCGAATGGATGAAGTGCGGAATGTAGGTCCAGAAGTTCTCATAGCCACCTTCCAGATCAATCGCTTCACCGAGACTTTCTTCCTGAACACCCATCCAGATCGCAGAGATCTGCTCAGCGGTCAGCTCGCCTTCCTTACGCAGTTCATGCAACTGACGTTCAAAGGTATAGAACGCAATCTGGCGCACAACCGTGTTCAGCATGTCTTCCACTTTGGCAGCCAGCATGATCTGCCGTTTTTCAGATGTCTCAGCCTTTGCAAGCAGGTCCTTGAAAGTCAGCATCTCACCAAACACGGAAGCGGTCTCAGCCAGTGTCAGCGGGGTCGGTGCCATCAGCGCACCATTTGGCGCTGCAAGAACCTGATGAACCCCATGTCCAAGCTCATGCGCCAGTGTCATCACATCGCGAATTTTGCCCTGATAGTTGATCAGCACAAACGGGTGTGCGCTTGGCACGGTTGGGTGAGAAAACGCACCTGGTGACTTCCCCGGACGGGAGGCAGCATCAATCCAGTTTTTATCGAAGAACTGCCCTGCAATTTCAGAAAGCTCCGGCGAGAATTTCGCATAAGCGTCCAGAACCGTGCCTTTTGCTTCATCCCATGGAATATCGCGCGTATCAGCTTGTGGCAATGGCGCGTTACGATCCCAGAAGTTCATCTTCTCAACGCCAAGCCACTTTGCTTTCATTGCATAGTAACGATGCGACAAACGCGGATAAGCAGCACGGACTGCATCAACCAGCGCATCAACAACTTCACGCTCAACACGGTTGGCAAGGTGGCGGCTGTCAGCAATATCATCAAAGTTATGCCAGCGGTCGTAAGTATCTTTATCTTTCGCCAGCGTGTTCATGATCAGCGTAAAGATGCTCAGATTTTTGCCGAACGTTTTCGCAAGCGCTTCAGCAGCCTTCTTGCGCATGTCCCCATCAGGTCCTTGCAGCAAGTTCAAGGTCTGCTCAATGGAAAGCTCGTCACCATCAATCTCATAACGAGAACCAGAAATTGTCTCATCAAACAACCGGTTCCAAGCGGCAGCACCGGTCACGTGCTTTTCATGAAACAGTTGCTCAATTTCCTCACTGCGCTCATGCGGGCGTTCTTTGCGCAGGTCTTCCAGCCAGGGGCGATAATACGCTAACTTTTCAGAGTTCAGCGCTTTTCCCAGAACCTCGTCTTCAATCTTGTTCATCTCAAGCGAGAAGAACAGCATGTGAAGGCTCGCAGTCGTCAGCTTTTCCTGCACATCGCCATAAAACTTCTGACGAGCTGGATCTGTTGTGATGCTGGTGTAAGCCAGACCGGCAAAAGAGCCGATACGCCCCATCAGATCTTCAAGTTCCTCATAACGACGCACAATTTCGGCGAGCTCATCGCCAGAACGTGTTGCAATTTCAGCAAGCTTGCCTTTGCAGTCTGCTTCAAACTGCTCCGCCAGTTCTTTCGCACGCGCCATATCCTGATCAATCGCAGGATCATCAATAGAGCTGTAAAAAACTGAAAGGTCCCACTCCGGCAGTTCACCAAGGGCAGAGCCTGCCGTGGCTGCATCAGCGCTTTGATAGGTGATGGAAAATGGAGTGACGTGCTTGAGTGTCATATGAGCGTCCGATTATGGGATGGCATTGCGCCAGAAAAGAAACCTGAGGTCTGCAAAACAAGTTCTGCAGTACACCGTTTTAATATGCGTCCAATCCTTACACATGCAATGGCGTCTTTTAACAAGATCCCCAAAATGAAGTGGGCAATTTGTTTACCAAATTAGGTGCAGGATGACCTGAATTGGCACACTATGCATTACTGCCCAATCGATTTGAAGGGATTTCCCATGGCACAGCGCATTTTGATCGTAGATGACGATCCGGTCCAACGACGCTTGCTGGAAGAAGCCGTAAAGCGGTTTGGGTACCGTTCTAAAAGCTGTGTCGATGGTCGCGAAGCGCTGGAAATCCTTACAGGAAGCGCCCAATCAGAAATCGATCTGGTCATCCTTGATCTGATGATGCCAGAAGTTGATGGCTTTCAGGTTCTGAAAGAAACCCGCGACGCTAAGAATGCAGTCCCTGTCATTGTTCAAACAGCCAACGGCAGCATCGAAACTGTTATCGAAGCAATGCGCGCTGGTGCACAGGATTTCGTTGTAAAGCCAAGCCGCCCTGAGCGCTTGCAGGTGTCCATCACCAACCTTCTCAAAGTTGCTACGCTGGAAGGCGAACTCACCCGCATCCGCAAACACACAGAAGGCACCCTCACCTTCGATAATATCGTCACACGTTCCGAGCCGATGGATCGTGTCCTGCGATTGGGCGAAAGAGCTGCCTCCTCCAACATTCCAATTCTCATCGAAGGCGAGTCTGGTGTCGGCAAAGAACTGATCGCGCGCGCTATTCAAGGTTCCAGCGAGCGCCGATCCAAGCCGTTTGTCACCGTAAACTGTGGCGCTATTCCAGACCATCTGGTGGAATCTATTCTCTTTGGTCACGAGAAAGGTGCATTCACCGGCGCTGTCGATAAACACATGGGCAAGTTTCAGGAAGCCAGCGGCGGCACTCTCTTCTTAGACGAAGTCGGCGAGCTCCCACTGGAAGTACAGGTAAAACTCCTGCGCGCTCTGCAAGAGGGTGAAGTCGACCCAGTTGGTGCACGCAAGCCGATAAAAGTAGACTTCCGCCTGATCTCGGCAACAAACCGTCGTCTGATCGATCAGGTGAAAGAAGGTAAGTTCCGGGAAGATCTGTACTATCGCCTCAACGTCTTCCCAATCTGGATCCCACCCCTGCGAGATCGTAGTGAGGATATTCCTGAGCTTACTCGCCATTTTCTGGCGCGTTTTGCTGCAGAAGAAAGCAAGCCTCAAGTCACGGGCATCACTTCTAACACGGTCAATATGCTTAAGAGTTATGACTGGCCTGGCAACATTCGCCAACTTGAAAACGCAGTATTCCGCGCCGTTGTCCTGTGCGATGGTCCAAGCCTGACATGCGATGACTTCCCGCAAATAGCTCAAGCGACTGATACGCCAATGAGTTACGCGGCAGCACCGCCTGCCGGAAACAAAGAAGCGCAAGCTGACGTCTATTCTTCATCCCTAAGTGTAGCGAGTAAATGGGAGGAACAGCAGGACGAACGATTTCTTCAGGTCGAAGCCGTTTCAGCCTTCGACGCGGAGCAACCTCCCTTTGGATACATGCGTTCACTCGATGGCGAAGGCCACGTGCGTACGCTCATCAGTGTTGAAGAGGAAATGATCCGGACAGCGATCTCCCATTACGGAGGCCGTATGACCGAGGTTGCTAAGCGTTTGGGCATCGGGCGCTCAACGCTTTATCGCAAGCTGAAGGAATACGGTCTGGAAGAAACTCCGGAAAGCAAAACTGCGCACTAAAGCTCAGTTTGCTGGATGGTTAGAAGCTAATGGGTAAGTCTCACGCAAGCCACAGGCGCGCGTGCATCTCAAGAAATCGATAAAGCATAGCGACTAACAAAAAACCGTGGGTTTAAGTTCATATCACTGATCCTTGAATTTAAAACATCGCGCTGTCGTGCTATCTCAAAACGCATTAGTGTATATGCGTAATAAATATAAGTTTGGGCAAAACAACACTCTTAATTTTTTGGGCATTCTTCTTGTGCCTATAAAGATCAAAGAGTTATCAGGTGGGTAGTCATAAATGTTTGGTAGAACGAGCACATCAGCATTGCTCGCAGGGGCAGTTATTGCGCTTTCGTCAACTATGTATTCTGCGCAAGCGGCAATTCCTGACAATTTTGACGAGCAGCTCGAGCAAGTAAACCTCGCTCAGTCAAATCCTGTTGCGCAGGAAATTCAGCAGGCGCTTAGCAAAAAACACCGCCGCCAGAACTTTCATGCAAAACGCGAAGCAGCAGCTGCAAAACTGTTCTATGAAAACAGAAGCTTCCAGCCTGCCTGGATCCTGAAAGGCAAGCTCTCCACCAGCGCTTTGTCCGTTATGGAAATTCTGCAATCAGCCGATAAAGAAGGCCTGCACGCCGCCGACTACCCGGTGCCAGCAGCAGGCTTCAATGCAGATGGCAAAGCAACCCCAGAGCAAATCGCGGAAGCAGAACTTGAGCTGACCCATTCGATCCTCAAATACGCAGAGGATGCTCAGGCAGGCCGCGTCAGCCCCTATGCGATTTCGGAGGACATTACCCTTCGTCCGGAAAGGCCAGACCCGATTGAAGCGCTGACATCCATAGCGCACTCGGTTGCTCCGGCAAAAACTCTTGCGGCCTTCAACCCTCCGCATCCAGAATACAAAGCGCTGAAAAAGCAGCTAGCCGAACTAAGAGAACACACTGAAAGTGGCAGCCTTGAAGAGCAAGTTGTCATTCCAGCCGGCAAAGTCCTGAAACTTGGAGTAAAAAGCTCCCGCGTCGCCGTTCTTCGCGAACGCCTGAGCGTTCCGACAGTTGAATCTCAGATGAACGTCTATACGCAAGATCTGGCTTATGCCGTTGAAGCCTTCCAGGCTGCAAACGGTCTTCATCCAGATGGTGCGGTTGGCCCACGCACACTGCTTGCCCTCAATGGGCGCGTTAGCGGTGACCCAATCAATGACGTTATTGCAAACATGGAACGCTGGCGCTGGATGCCGCGCGAGCTGGGCGAAACCCATCTGCGCGTGAATATTCCAGAGTTCATGGTTCGTTTGAACATGGATGGCTTTGTTCTTTATGAGACCCGCGTCGTTGTTGGAAAACGCTCCAACAAAACACCGGTCTTTTCAGACAAGATGCAGCATGTGATCGTAAATCCATACTGGAACGTCCCATATTCCATCGCTTCAAAAGAACTTTTGCCGGAACTGCGCGCAAGCAACCCACAAAGCTACCTGCAAAAGGGCAACTACGAGATCGTGTATGGCGGCAAGATCGTTGATCCTCGCCGTGTGAACTGGGATGCCGTGACCTTCAAGCAGATCCGCATCCGTCAGCGCCCAGGTCGCGGCAACGCGCTTGGCAAAATCAAGTTCATGTTCCCAAACAAACACAACGTCTACTTGCACGACACACCGTCCAAGTCGCTGTTCAACCGGTCTGAGCGCGCGTTCTCTCACGGCTGTGTCCGCGTGCAGAACCCGTTTGAGTTTGCTGACGCCTTGATGGCCACGCAAAACACGATGACGGGTAATTACATCCGCTCACTTGTCGGCAAGAAGCAGACCCAGGTGAATTTGCAAAGGGATATCCCGGTGCATATCTCCTACTTCACCGCATTTGTGGATGAAGCTGGAAAGCTGCAAAGACGTCCGGATATCTACGGACATAACCAGGCGACGATCGACGCTCTGAATCTTTAAAATTGTCACTATCCACATGTATCCACAGTAATATGACGACTTATGCGTGCGGATTCGCGCGCATTTGTCGCATGTAAATAGCGGATTCTGGCAAAAAACTTGGATTGTTGCCGTGAAGTCACTAGTTCGCGTTAATTGTAACTAAAGTAAAGGCTCATTAACCTTGTCCGCACTAGATAAAGAGGTGGGGCTCTGGGGTAAGGTTTTAGCCGATAACGCGAAAGCGAGATTCAATTGCGTGACATGATTGCATTCGGGCGCTCGGACTTTGGTAAACGTCTGCCTGGCATTTCAATGCTGGTCGCAGCGGTTCTTTGTGCGCTCTTCCTCACCTCAATTGCTTCGGCCGGTGCGAGCACACGCACGCTCAAGCTGTACTTCACCCACACGAAAGAGCGGGCGGAAATTACCTTCAAGCGGAATGGCCGCTATGACAAAGAAGGCCTTCGCAAGCTCAATAATTTCCTTCGGGATTGGCGCCAAAAAGAGCCAACGAAAATGGATCCTGAACTGTTTGACCTCATCTGGGAAGTGTACCAGAAAGCAGGCACAAGCAAGTACATCCATGTTGTCTCAGCTTACCGGTCGCCTAAAACCAACAACATGCTCCGTAAGCGCTCCAGTGGTGTGGCTAAAAACAGCCAGCACACCAGAGGCCGCGCAATGGACTTCTTCATTCCCGGTGTAAGCACAGCCAAACTACGTGCACTTGGTTTGCGCCAGCATGTTGGCGGCGTTGGCTACTACCCGCGCTCAAACACGCCGTTTGTTCACATGGACACTGGCTCTGTGCGCCATTGGCCACGCATGAGTCGCTCTCAACTGGCAAAGGTATTTCCAAAGGGTGACACCATTCACGTCCCTTCCGATGGAAAACCTATGGCGCGTTACAAGCAGACACTTGCTGCTGTAAAACGGAAAGACTCAGGCCGCTCAACCAGCGTTGCCAGTCGTTCCACGTCATCATCAAAAGCAAGTGCCCGGGCAAGTTCGTCCAACAGTGGTGGAAGCTTCTTCTCGCGCCTGTTCAGCAATTCAGGCAGTAACGAAGGAAGCAAACCGGCACCAACTCCGGCAACAAAAGCACCAAAAGCGCGTGAGCCAGATCCAAGCCGCCGGGTAGAAACCGAGTTCAACGCTATTCCGCAGCCTAAAGTGGCGTTGCTGGCAACTCAGCCAGCAGCAAGCCCGGTTCCAGAAGCAGCCTCACCTGCTGTTTTGGCTTCAGCAACACCATATGCAAAGCCACAGGATGAGAGTGAGGCTACGCCTGCACCAACGGAGCAGAATCTCAATCTGTTTGCCTCCGCTCGTCCGCGCATAAAACCGCAACAAATCCTTCAGGTCGCCGCTTTGCCGGCGGCCACCCCTGCAGCTCAAAAGCGGGCTCAAGTCATTCCACCAAAAGTGGAAACACCGAAGGATGGCATTGCAGCGATCATTGCAGCAACTGGCGAGCAAACACCTGATAGCCTGCGTCCTCTTGTAGGCGCACAGCTTGCCTACGCCTCTCCTGCCGCGACTGCAGATCTACCAAAGAGCAAGTTCAACAAAAAAACTGCGCTCTCCGCACAGGCACTCTTCGCAGAGCAGCGTCTGCCAGATTTAATTCCGAAATCACAACCAGCTCAACAGACTGTTGTGACAAAGGCCCCGGCCTACGGATCACCGTTGGTAGGTTTCCATTCAGCTCCAGAGCCAAACGCAGTGCTGATGCTTGATCCAACATGGACAGCAAGAAACCGTCGTACCATCACGATGCAGCACCCGGACCAGAACCAACTGGCAGTTCTGATGAGCCCTGTAACAACGGTTTTAAAGAACGCTCTGACCCAAACGCCATATCGCTCAATTCGCAAACGGATCAACCGCGGATCAGCAATCGCATGGCTGGACTCAATCTACACAGGCGAGATGAAAGTCTCCTCCAGATAGGCATCACGTTGTAATGAATGCTCGTCAGCACGGCATCAAAATGCCGTGGAAGCACTCGCCTTGTCCTCAGCTAGCTCAGCCTTAACCAACAAAGCCAATCAGCACTGCCTGTTCAGGCGCTGCTCAACCACGCTCTCCTTGCAAGCACAAAAAAGGCCCCTCACCGCAGTAAGGAGCCTCTTTGAGAATTCGTGCTAACAAGCAGCTCGCGCATACACACGCGTTGCTCTCACCAGTTGGAGCGCTTATGCGTCTTCCATTACTGGGCCAGCCATGCCGAGTGCATGCAGGTAAAGATCGAGGATTGCCTCTTCTTCTTCACGCTCATGCGGCTTACGCTTACGCAAAGAAACGATTTTGCGCATCACCTTCACGTCAAAGCCGTTACCCTTAGATTCCGCGTAAACATCCTTGATGTCGTCCGCGATAACTTTTTTCTCTTCTTCAAGACGTTCAATACGTTCAATAAATGCGCGCAGCTGATCTGCTGCTACACCACCGGCATCTGACATATGAAATCCACCTTACGTTCGTGCGAAACACCATTAACCTTGTTGTCTTGCTGCCAGAACTGAGCACACGGGTCAACCGTTCACGACCTCTTTTCAGCAACCTTTACAGGTTCTGGGGGATGAACTGAATTTCAATGGGAATATAAAACAGCTGCCTCAATTGCCGCACAATCTATTGGCACTCACCTGACGGAAATTCACCTTAGCATTGTGGCCTGTTTTCTCTATCTGACATTCATTGTCAGGTAGCCTCTACAGGTTGCCATAAAAATAGGTGCCGCTACGTACGCATTGATACCGCAGTCAAAACATACACACAATTGTCCAAAGATAAATCTGCGCGACAAATTCGCCATCTAAATATATCAGTGAACCAGCCTACTAACTAAAAGTCTTCACTCGGAAATTTAAGATAACAAATTCGCGATTTCCATTCAGCGGAACATTTGCCTCAATCAAAACCCGACAAAGTGTCGCAGCATCAAGAAACAACTTTCGGCTCCGCTACGTAATACGAGTTTTGCTAATCTCCTGATGCTCATTATTGAGCGGTTCAAACCGGACAATTGTCCGAAATGATGTTTATCTCTTTGTCTTATCTTTCAAAAAATCACAGCCAAAAAAGGGAGGAACTGTGGGAGGTAACACTGTTTTTTGGCTTTTCGCTTGATTCCATGTAGAACTCAGGCCAATAAAGATATTCAGATTCCTAGAGGTAAGGTCCGACTTTTGGATCATATTTCAAATGTTGACGGGGGTCGTCCACACTCATCCAGAGTAAGGGTGGCGCAACCAAAGCATGACATGTCGGGTTTAAGCCAATTCATCATCCTGCCGTTTTTGCATGGTCAATGGTGAGCTGGGGCAACGTTCTTTACTCAGAACAACCTGTATTACCCTTTAGTCGTGCTCGAAATCACGTCGGCCATGGGCTGAACCACGTTGACAAGGGCATCAACTGAACGCATTAAACTGCCGTTTGTAGCTGTACATATGACTGTTATGAGAACATCCAGAAACGACTTCGCATCTGCTGTAATAAACCGTTTTCGGAAAAATTCACTGGCTCTTGCCTGTGTTGCTTTTGGAGTTCTGAGCTTTCAGCAGATCCCCTCTGCTAAAGCGGACTTTCGTGCATGCAATAAGACCGAAAGCACAGTTAACATCGCAATAGGCTACCGCGATGGCGCCGATTGGATCACCGAAGGATGGTGGACCATCGACAAAAACACCTGCGACACACTGGTGTCCGGGGATTTGGCGTCACGCTACTATTACTTGTACGCAGTACAAACGGATCAAAATGGCGAATGGGATGGCAAGGCGTATATGTGTGTACGTCAAAAAAAGTTCACCATTCGCGGTATAGAAGACTGTGTCGCTCGCGGTTATGAGCGAACAGGTTTCTTTGAAATAGATACAGGCGAGCAAAGCAGCTGGACGGTCCAGCTGACGGAGCCGGTAGAGCAAGGAACAGGTGGACGATGAAGCGTAATAGACGGGTCAAAATTCTAGCAACTCTCGGCCCGGCGTCTTCCGAAAAAGAAGCAATCAAAAAGCTATGGCTTGCAGGTGCAGATGTTTTCCGCATCAACATGAGCCATTCCTCCCACGAAGTTCTCAACAATTTGGTTGGTCGCATCCGCGAAGTAGAAGCAGAAGTAGGCCGTCCAATCGGCATTCTCGCTGACTTGCAGGGTCCTAAACTGCGCGTTGGCACTTTCGCAGATGACGCAAAGCCAATTCTAGAAAATGGCGCAACCTTTGTTGTAGACGCAAACGACGCTCCAGGTGACGCATCCCGCGTATACCTCCCACACCCAGAAATTCTTGGCAGCCTCGAAGTTGGCCACCGCCTTCTTGTAGATGATGGCAAAGTTTGCCTGCGTGTAACTGAAGCGTCTCCACAGCGCTGCGTGACCACTGTTGAAGTGGGCGGTAAGATCTCTAACCGTAAAGGCGTTTCTGTTCCAGATACAGAGATCCCTGTTGGTGCATTGACCGAAAAAGACCGCGCAGATCTCCTTGCAGCTCTCGATGCAAAAGTTGACTGGGTCGCACTGTCCTTCGTACAGCGTCCAGAAGACCTCATCGAAGTTCGCAACACCACTCAGGGCCGCGTTGGCGTTCTGGCAAAAATCGAGAAGCCTCAGGCAATTGATCGTCTCTCTGAGATCATCGAGCTGTCCGATGCAATCATGGTTGCCCGTGGTGACCTTGGCGTTGAAATGCCACTTGAGCAGGTTCCAGGCCTTCAGAAGCGTATGATCCGCGCATGCCGCAAAGCTGGTAAGCCAGTTGTTGTTGCAACGCAGATGCTTGAAAGCATGATCACGTCTCCGGTGCCAACCCGCGCAGAAGTTTCTGACGTGGCAAATGCAGTGTTTGAAGGTGCGGACGCAGTGATGCTTTCCGCTGAATCAGCTGCAGGTGACTTCCCGACAGAAGCCGTTACAACCATGGACAAAATCGCCGTGGAAGTTGAGCAGGACGAGAACTACCGTTCCATCATCCACGCTCAACGTACAGAACCAGAAGCAACCGGCGCTGACGCAATCACTGCTGCAGCTCACCAAGTCGCTGAAACTTTGGATCTGGCAGCGATTATTTCCTACACCGCATCTGGTGGTACAGCACTGCGCGCATCCCGCGAGCGCCCTGCAACACCAATCATTGCGTTCTCTCCTGAAATCTCCACAGTTCGTCGTCTGACCATCGGTTGGGGTCTGCACTGTGTGGCCAATCAGGATGCTGCGACTGAGGAAGACCTCATCGACCGCGCATGCTGTCTTGCAAACACCGAAGGTTTTGCAAAGCCAGGTCAGCGCGTTCTGGTTTCCGCTGGTGTTCCATTCGGCACCCCAGGTTCCACAAACATGCTGCGTATCGCATTCGTGGGCTCCAAAGACGCTTAAGTCGTCAAAGAACACATCTTAAAGCAATAAAAAGCCCGTGATTTCGTATCACGGGCTTTTTTCTTTCAATCGATTAAATGGGCTTGCTCCAACGCAACGAACTTCACAAAACACATCCTTGCTTTAAAACGCCCATTTGAAGTCTGTGAGCCATTCACTCTCACTCCAAAGACGACGAGCAACCTCTGGGTTCAGCGCATGGCTAGCGATCTGCGCTTTTCCAACCGGTCCAACAGTCTCCATGCGCTTTGTTGGGCCATAGTAGCCATTCGGCTCAACTTCCACTCCAGCCGCAGCAAGCACCGTTGGCAGCGCACCTCGCTCAGCAGACTGCGCGAACATGCTATTCATCCACTTATACGCCATGTTCATCCAACCTGTCGGACCTGTACTCTGCAAATTAGTGGCTGAATAACCTGGATGCCCCATAGCTACAAACGAAGCACTCCCCGCATCCGACAAACGTCGCTGAAGCTCCAGCCCAAACATCAAAGTGGCCAGCTTACTTTGCGAGTAGGCTTTCATAGGCGCATAATTTTCACGCATCATCAGGTCGTTAAAGTTGATCTTCCCCATTTTGTGCACAAGGCTGGCAACCACAACAAATCTACCCTTTGCAGCTTCAACATTAGGTTTGAGCAAGCCTGACCATAGAAAGTGCCCCAGATGATTGGTCGCAAACTGCAACTCATACCCATCAACACTCTTCAACTCCGGTGTCTGCATTATGCCAGCGTTATTGATGAGAGCATCAATCTTGGTGTATCGTGAAGCGACGATTTCCGCTGCATGGCGAACAGACGAGAGATCGCTTAAGTCGAGCTGGACCAGATCTACTCTTCCTTTCGCCTGAGTTCGCAACGCTTGCTGGGCAGCTGAACCTTTTTCAGCATTCCGGCAGGCAATAACAACATCACCACCCGCTTTCGCAAGCATCCTTGCCGCTTCAAGCCCAATACCGGAGTTACCGCCTGTTATGATATAAGTTTTACCCTCAAGAGAAGGCAGTTTATCCGCAGTCCAGTTGGATACTGCGCTGCTCTTGTTCACTGTGCTCATTAAATTCTCCAATGCGCGGCACCTGTTCGTGCCGCATAATAAAGTTGACAATAATTACTAAAATTGTCAACTGGGTAAACATGAAAACAAACTTTGATAAAAAGAAGGCATTGGGCGTTTTTGCTCAATATGGCTTCCGAAAGACCTCAGTCGGTGACGTAGCAAGCGCGGTCGGCCTCTCACGCCAATCGCTCTACAAAAAGTTTGGAAGTAAGGAAGAGTTGTTCCAGACCATAATCGAGGAGTATTCTGAAGAGGTTGGGCTCCAGGCACTGGACATTCTTGAAGAAAAGACCAATGACTCCAAATCTCGCATCCTACGCGCTTTGGACACGATCATAGGTCAGCATGTCGATCTGATGAGAAACTCTGTCCATGGCGCTGAACTGGTTCAGATGGGTGAGCAAGTCATGTCTGCTGTTGGTAAAGGCATCATGCCTCGGGTCATGCTCAAAATTGCGGATGTGATCCTGGAGACGCATGAGAACCGAAGCAAAGAGCAGGCAGAAGACGACGCCTTCATCCTCTACACCCTCGCCAAGGGGCTCTCTCTTACGGTCTCAAACTACGCAGAATATAAATCAGGCATCACCAGAGCTGTAAACCGCCTACTGGACTAAGAATAGTCTTTGAAAGCTTAGTGATACTGCCCCCACAACTCCTCACGTAAGCTTTTAACAGCATCCTGAGCATTCTCCAGCAACGGATAGATGCTCAGCACATGCTGAAACACTTCAAGTGCCTTATCGTTCTTTCCAGTTTTTCGAAGGATCATGGCAAAACCTGAGAGCGCAGGATAATGGCGCGGCTCGATCCGAAGCACTTGCTCAATGTCAGCAAGTGAACGCCCCAGATCCTCTTTCAAGAAATATACGGTCGCTCGGCGGTTCCACCCTTCCACATACCCGGGATCTAAACGAACAACCGCATCCAGCAAATCAAGCGCTAAACCGTATTCTTTCCCCTCAATGGCTTTAGCAGAACGCATCATAAGCAGATCAAGCGTATGACTCCCAGACTGCATGAACAGGCTGTGTATGCGCCGTGAGATTGATTGCGCATTACCCAATGTATCCGCATCCCTCAGCTCAAGGAACAAGGCATCCAGAAGCTGCCCGCGTGTGTAGTGAGCGGGTACACCATGCCCGGGTGCAGACCGCCCTATCTGAGCAGGACCTCCGGCAGGACCATTAAGAGCAGCCTCAGGGCCGGTATTGAGCTTAGAATGCCCCTTTGGCAGTCCACGAGTGACCTGAACCTCTACGGGACCCACAACAGCCACAACACGCTCAGAAGCACCTAAACGCTCCACTCCCACCACAAGCAGCAGGAAACACGCAAACGCAACAGCACCACAAGCGCCAACGCAACGCCTCAACCTGTCAGATTGTCGTGAAAAAGAGCCCCCTACCGAGAAACCGGAGAGCTGAAGTTGTGGAAACGTCGATGCCCCTGTGACGGAGCTGTTTGGGCGAGCAAACAAAAAAAACCGCATGGCAAAAGCATCTCACTTTTGCCATGCGGCTCGCAACTCTTAGAACCAAGGGTTTTTCGCGCTGTTTTAGTTTAAATCAGCGCAGAAAACTTAACCCTGACGTGCTTTAAAGCGTGGGTTCTTTTTGTTGATGATGTAAACACGACCCTTGCGGCGTACCATCTGGTTATCACGATGGCGGCCCATGAGTGCCTTAAGAGAATTCTTAATCTTCATTATCCTACCCCCGGTTAGGGTCAATTTTATAGGGATCCTGAAGTACCACGATCCGCCAGTGAAAAGAGGCGCTAAGCGCCTCATTAGTACAACCTCTGATCTCGCCGCGCTGCATTCTTACGAAGCGGCGCAGGACCAAGACCGAGGTCCGCTCCGCCGGATATACATCAAGGATGTTAACCGACGAAAAATGGTGGGCGTGACAAGGATCGAACTTGTGACCCCTACGATGTCAACGTAGTGCTCTCCCGCTGAGCTACACGCCCGAAACTTTCAAAGAAGCTCGTCCGTCAGCGCTTAAACGCTGCGGTGGAGAGGCGTATAAGAGGAATTTTGAGAACGTGCAAGTCCAAAAATGGAAATTTGCTATCTCTTTCCACATTCACCCCTCAAAACTAACTAAACAAGCATTTTTTCCACTTCGCGTACCAAATCTTTTAAGTGAAAAGGCTTGGAAAGAACCTTTGCATCCTGAGGTGCCTTGGAATCAGGATTAAGCGCAACAGCAGCAAATCCTGTGATGAACATAACCTTCAGGTCCGGATCAAGTTGAGTAGCTTTACGAGCCAACTCAATACCATCCATCTCTGGCATCACAATGTCAGTTAGCAATAGGGCAAAGGGCTCTTCGCAAATACGTTCGTATGCGCTCTTTCCATTATCAAAGGAAACAACAGTGTGCCCAGCCTTCTCAAGTGCCTTGGACAAGAACTGGCGCATGTCATTATCGTCTTCCGCGAGCAGAATTCGAGACATGTTCGACAACCTTAAAACTCCAGGTGCAGCGACGGGGTTCTCTTTTCAGAGCACTCCCGTAAATAAATAGAATATGTCAGACGCACTCGCCCCTCGCAATCCGACAGATTCCGAATACTGTACGCTGTTAGGAACAGGAAACTACTCGGGAATACCTGTCAAAACAATAGGGACAAATGAAACAGGTTCACTTCTAAAGAGACTTCTGCGTCAACTGAGGGTCCAGCGCCACACCGCCCCCTCAAACTACGCAAAAACTCGCGCATCTCTTGCCTATTTCATAAGCAAACTTTCAAATGTCTAGCCCATACGCAGATCTCGTTCTATAGTAAGCGGGATTGCGGTGATTAAGGAATGTAGGCTCTGTGACAGTTTTGGAAGATCATCAGATTAAGGCGATAGCGAACTACAGCAGTGCGCTTGACACCGGAGATCAGGTACCCGCATTTGAGGTACTCTCCCCAGATGAACATTCTGTCCCTTTTATTTTTAACAGCCCCCACTCCGGGCGCGCGTACCTTTCGTCGTTCCTTCAAGCCTCTCGGTTGGACACCACCCAGATCAGACAAAGCGAGGATGCATTTGTCGATCTTCTCATCAAGGATGTCGAGCAACTAGGTGCACCGGTTCTAAAAGCCAACTTCCCGCGTGCTTACCTTGATGTGAACAGAGAGGCCTATGAGCTCGATCCAAAGATGTTTGAAGGCAAGCTCCCCAAGCACATCAACTCGCGCTCTCTGCGTGTTGCAGGAGGCCTTGGAACCATCGCCCGCATTGTGGGTGAGCGTAGGGAGATCTACCACACGCGTATTCCGGCAGAAGAAGCGCTGGATCGCATTGAGCAAGTCTACAAGCCCTACCACAACACCTTGCGTAGCCTTTTGAGCAACGTACAGGACAAGTTTGGCCTCGCAGTCCTGGTAGACTGCCATTCAATGCCATCCGCCAACTCAAACAAGAACCACGACCCTAAAGCCGACTTCGTCATTGGGGATAGGTTCGGGACTAGCTGTTCTGCCTGGCTTTCATCCTGTGCAGTCGGACTGTTGCAAAACATGGGCTATAACGTAGCTCTCAATCGCCCGTATGCTGGCGGCTACATCACAGAAAACTACGGCAAGCCAGAACGCGGTGTGCACGCGCTGCAGGTTGAGATCAACCGAGCACTCTACATGGATGAGCACACCCACCAGCCACACTCAGGTTTCCATGACCTGCGCAAAGACCTGATGGAGTTCATTACTGCCTTGGTCGAGATGGTAACGGAAAGCTTTACCAGAGAAACTCTGGCTGCAGAATAACCTGCAGCCCCAGTCCATACTGCCTAAAAACCAAGCCAGTAGTCGTAAAGCCTCTCAATATCTGAGGAACACATAAGAGGCATGGCCCCTTTCAGGACTTCATCTGTCCAATCCCACCATTTCATCTCCAAAAGCATCTGAACCTGTTCTTCAGAAAAGCGGGAACGCACAACTGTTGCAGGATTACCGGCCACAACAGCATAGGCCGGTACATTCTTAGTCACGACTGCACGGCTGCCAATCAATGCGCCATTACCGATCTGCACGCCCGGCATGATCATCGCTTCAGAACCAATCCAGACATCATTGCCGACACATGTTGAACCTGCAGGTTTGAAACCGTCGTGAGCTCCTTCAAAAGCAGGCTCATCAAAATAGTGAAATGGAAACGTTGTGGCCCATTCAGGACGGTGTCCCTGGTTACCGGCCATTATAAACGCTGCCCCTGAACCGATAGAGCAATACGCACCGATTATCAGCTTGTCTTGCGTCTCTTCATCTGAGCGTAGGTATCGGGCACACTCATCAAAGCTGTGGCCGTGATAATAACCAGAATAGTAGGAATGCTTTCCAACAATAATGTTGGGATTGGTCACCTGCTCCTGAAGCGGGATTCCCTTAAACGGACTCTCAAAAAAATTCGACACCTTGTTCTCCCCTTGCCTGCACCTCCCTACGACGGAGAACATTAACAACCAGACAAAAAAAAGGCCGCTCTCATCTGGAGGCGGCCCTTAGTCTAGGGAGGAAACGCCCTTCGCGAAGGGCGGCGCAGACACTGAATGTCGCGCTGCAATAAGACTCGCATCGCATCGCAAACACGTCAAGCATTCAGCTCCGTAATCGGGCTGTTCCTATACGAATTGGCCAGTTTGTATCCTTGAGACAACACCCTGATTTTTCAGGGATCATAGCCGTTGGTATGAGTTTCACACGATAGTTTAGCAGTAAGTCGTAGACACCAACGCGTGGTTTCAACAAGAGCATTTGCAAACTAAAACCGGCCTCAGAGCCATAGACATTTGCACTTTTCTAAATCCTGACTATGGTGCGCATGCAATTGACTGCTCCTACCGGATAAATTGATATGACCTCTCCCAGTCCTGATTATGCTTTTCTTCACAAACTTGCTGACGCGGCGGATGCAAAAACCATGCAGCACTTCCGCAGTGGCTACGAGGTCGACAACAAGCTGGACGCAGGCTTTGATCCAGTCACTATTGCGGATCGTTCAGCAGAAGAAGCAATCCGCGCGGTTCTGGAAGCAGAGCGCCCGGATCACGGCATCATCGGCGAGGAATATGGCAAGGTCCGTGAAGAGGCCGAGAATGTCTGGGTTCTTGATCCAGTCGACGGCACACGCTCTTTCATCTGCGGCACCCCGTTGTGGGGCACACTGATTGGCCTCAGAACCAACGGCAAAGCGTCTCAAGGCATCATGAGCCAGCCGTATAACAGCGAGCGCTTTTGGGGCGATTGCAACGAAGCTTTCATGACTGGCCCACTCGGCAAGCGTGTTCTGAAAACCCGCAGCTGCGCATCCTTGTCAGAGGCAATCATCACCACGACCGAGCCAGCCTTGTTCAATGAAGCCGAGCGCCCGGTATGGGATTCTATCTGCACAGAAGCTCGCCTCACCCGCTACAGCACAGATTGTTACGGCTACGCCATGGTGGCAGCAGCAGGCTTTGATGCAGTCATTGAGACCGGCATGAACACCTACGACATCCTTGCCCTCATCCCAATCATCGAAGGCGCTGGTGGTTTCGTCACTAACTGGACCGGAGGCAATGCAGCAGACGGCGGACAGGTGCTTGCCACAGGCGACAAGCGCCTCCACGATGAGCTACTCACCAAGCTGGCAAAAGCAGCTGTTTAGTCCGCGCTTCCCGGAATAAACGCATCAAATGCAGCCCAGAATTGCTCACGATAAGGATCTCGCTCCATAAGAATCTCATGGCGAGATCCTCGAATTTCCAGAAAACTCATACCTGGGCAAGAGCGGCAGACTTCCTCTGCATCGTCAGTCGAGACGATCTGATCCTTTCCCGCGCCGATGACTAAGGATGGCACGCCGAACTCAATCTGGAATTCAGGCTCTCTGAAGCGCTCTGTCGCCAATCCCATAGCACGGAACCAGCTCACCGTCGGAGAACCCAGCCCCAATTGAGGCGCTTCTTCAAGAATAGCATTCATGCGCTTGAAGCGATCCGGGTCAGACGTGAGCGTATTGCCGTCATAGTCGACAAGGATCTTGTCATTGCCGCCGGGAACAAAAGCGTTCCCCATGCCAACCCAGACAAGCGTCTTTGCAAGCGCACCTGCCATCTTGACCATACGCCCCTTCATCGCAAGGCCGACGAGGGGAGCTGTTAGCACCGCGCGGTCAATCTTGGTCTTCAGCCGCCGGTTAGCATGCATAACCACAGCGCCACCGGTTGAGTGTGCCAGCAGGAAGTGCGGCCCAGGGCAATCAGAAAGCGAGACATTGTCCAAAACAGCATGTAGGTCCAAAGCGAACTCATCAAAGCTCTCAACGTGGCCGCGCCGCTCGTTCTTTAACAAACGCTCAGAACCACCCTGCCCGCGCAGATCAAAAGCCACCACATAGAACCCACGCGCTCGCAGTTCCTCAACAACCTCAAAGTATTTCTCAATAAACTCAGTACGGCCTTGGACAACAGTCACGGTCCCCTTGAGCGGAGACCCGGTAGGAGCCCAGCGTGCCCAACGGATTTTCACGTTGTCTTCTGTCTGGATAAAACCAGACTCAGTTCCCTCTGGAACCCGATTGAAATCCGTATTGACCAGTACCATCAGCGCGTAACCTCTAGTTCTCTCACTCTCAATTTGATAGCCTTTCCAAGCAACAGGCCGCAACCGCAATTTCTGGAAGTTTTTTCCATCTCAGTACGCGGTAACAAGGATATTTACATGCAAGACACAGACCTAACATCTGTTTCCCACGAGATTACTAGCCTCGCTCAGCTTGAAGAACTCTATGGAAGCCCGAAGCAAATCTCGATCGATAAAGAAGTCGGTTATATTTCTCAGCACTACAAAACCTTTATCGAAGCCTCCCCTTTCTTCGCACTCACAACTGTTTCTGAAGAAGGCACCGACTGCTCTCCACGTGGGGACCCTGCAGGCTTTGTAAAGGTCATTGATGAAAAAACCATCGAGTTTCCGGACCGTCGCGGCAACAACCGCATCGATAGTTTACGTAACATCGTTCAGGATCCACGCGTCTCTTTGCTGTTTATGATCCCTGGTGTCGGTGAAACCATCCGCATCAACGGAAAAGCCAAAATCTCTACAGATCCTGTCCGGCTAGAAGCTCATAAGATAGAAGGTAAACTGCCGAAATCTATCATGGTCGTCACAGTCGAAACCATCTACTACCAGTGCCAGAAAGCCATCTACCGTTCAGGCCTATGGACAGAAGATGCAAAGGTAGACCGCAAAACAGTTCCAACTGCCGGACAAATGGCACAAGCACTGTCAAAAGTGGAGTTTGACGGCGACGCCTATGACAAGGCTTATCCGGGGCGCATTAAAGAAACAGCATACTAGAGCCCAAACACCGAAAGACCTGCCTTGATCGCAAGAAGGCAGGTCAGACGGATAAACAGATTAAGATCTCGGGAATGCTTCTTAGTACCCCAGATAACGGTACTTGATGATCCAGCCGCTATAGGCATCAACAACCAGACGCGCCCGGTGCTGCCCCTGCCAGCTGGCTTTTACAATATACACGTCGCCCTTACGCTTTACTTTTTTGAAGTTGCGATAACCCCAGGCCCGTAGACGGCGTTTCACCTGCTTCTTGTTCAATGCATGGTGTTGCCCATGTTCCCAATGACGGTTCTTCTTATAGTGAGCCTGCGTGACCTGAACGCTTACGTTTGGTCCATCGTAGGTGAATTGAGCGCCTGCATTTGCCGGAGCCGCCGCACCAGAAACTCCCAGAGCAACAACAGCTGCAGCGGCCAGTCCGGTTACTTTTTTCTTCAAAGCATTCATCTGTTCTCTCCTTGTCGGCAATAGGGTTTGCCTGAATACAAGGAGAACGTAACAAGGCGCGGATGTACGGGATCAGAAGCACCTGTTCAGGTTCTGTTAATCTGAAAATGAGGGTGCCATTCCAGCAAAAACACCTATTTTGAAAAAAACTCTTGAAACTTATTCGCCCCGTCCCCATCTCAAAATCACAGGCGCCACAGAGTGGGTCTGACACCGCTTAGAACCTTCGCCACGAATGGGAAGGCACTGTAAGCAAAAGGAAATTTCATCGTCCGCGCGCTTTGCGGCGAATGGTGAACGTTGCTCAGATGACCAGTTGGTCACACAAAAGAGGACACATAAAATGCGTCATTTCGATCTTACCCCCCTCTACCGTTCCACTGTTGGTTTCGACCGTCTTTTCTCCATGCTGGATTCAGGAACGGAACAACAGGGCTCAGCCTATCCTCCTTACAACATTGAGCGCACAGGAGAGAGCGCATACCGCATCTCCATGGCAGTCGCCGGTTTTAAGGAAGATGAACTGACGATTGAAGCTAAAGAACATGTCTTGACTGTTTCCGGCGAGAAAAAGCCTGAAAGCGACGAAAAAGAAGTTCTCTACCGGGGTATCGCCTCCCGCGCTTTTGAACGCCGCTTCCAGATCGCCGAGTATGTGAAAGTGATTGGCGCAAGTCTGGAGCACGGATTGCTCCACATTGACCTCATCAGAGAAATTCCTGAGGCAAAAAAACCGCGCAAAATCAACATCACGGCTGGAGACAAAAAAGAACACAAACAAATTGAAGGCGAAACAGTAGCTCACTAAAGCAGCCCCAAGCCCTCGCGAGGACCTTCCTCCCAAACTCCCACCCTTGCGAGTGGCCACCCTTGTAACATTCTAGATTTTCTGATGTTTCTCCAAGATTGATTGGCACGCCCCTGCCAATCAATCTCACTCAAATCAACAGGTTCCTCCTCCGCAATCCTCCTATGCGGATTTGTCTGGCTGCCTCTCCCCCCAGTAAGGGCCAGACACAATCAACGCCCCGCTTGCCCCAGCGGGGCGTTCTTTATGCGCGCTTCAGCAAGCACAAAGATACTCTCTCTGCATCTGTTTCTATTTTCTGGAATTTCCGCGTTCCCTACGACCACTCAGCCACTTAAGAATTATCGAGTGGTAAGTTACACGCAAAATAAGAAGGGTAGGTTAGTTCACTTAAGGCCTTGCCTTGAACCCACTGGACTGACACCGCAAGGGTTGGCCTCTAACACCCTTGCTAACCCCTTGCAGGTGCCCCGCTGGTCTGCGGATTTATATCCCTCCGCAGACCAGCATTCTATGCTGCATTGCTCGACACTGCAATCATAAGGTGTAATATCGAATTGAGCAGTCAGATGCGATTACCCGCGCAGATGCTCCAAAAACTCGTCAACCATCTCTGGAGTGGTCGCAAAACAGGTCACCAAACGTAGGAACACTTCATCTTCTGAGACGAAATCCGCTGGAATATCATAAAACTTCGCACCGGCAGCTTCCAGACGTGCTGCCTGCGCTTTGGTGAACACCGGGAACAATTCGTTGGCCTGTGGTTCGATCGGCAGTCGCACGCCTTCAATATCGCGCATACCATTGGCAAGACGCATACACATCGCGTTAGCGTGACGCGCTGAAGCCAGCCAGTCATCGTCCTTCAGGTAACCTTCAAATTGCGCAGAAATAAAGCGCGCCTTTGAGAAGACCTGAGCAGCCCGCTTGCGCAAATATTCAAAGCCCTCGGACTCTTCAGGGTTGAAGAACACAACAGCTTCTGCACACCAACAACCGTTCTTGGTACCGCCAAAGGACAGAACATCCACACCGGCTTTCCATGTCATCTCCGCAGGAGAGACATCCAAAGACACCAACGCATTCGCAAAACGGGCGCCATCCATATGCAACGGCACATTCCGGGAATGGGCCACATCTGCCAGTGCCTGAATTTCATCAAGCTGGTAGATGGTTCCAAACTCTGTCACCTGAGAGATGGATACCGCAGCAGGACGGCCATGCATCGGATTATTATCCGGCACCTTGTCCATCGCTGTACGCAGCGCATCAGGCGTAAGTTTGCCATGCTCGCCGCCGATACCAATCAGCTTGTTACCAGCTGTAAAGAACTCCGGAGCATGGCACTCATCAACATTGATGTGTGCATCTTCATGACAAAACACTGCCCCACCCGGCTTCGCATAGGTCGCAAGCGCCAGGGAATTGGCTGCTGTTCCTGTAGAAACCAGAAACACGGCAACTTCTTTTTCAAAGAGATCATTGAATTGCTGCTCAATAGAGCGGCTCAATGGATCAACCCCATAAGCGGTGGCAAAACCGCTTGTATGGTTCGCAAGTGCAGTCATAACTGCACTCGTCGCACCTGCCCAGTTGTCACTCGCAAAAATCATAGGATTTGAATAACAACAAACCGAGGGAACTCAAGCCATTTTTGACCTATAGGGCGCAGCTCTCCGCCATAAGCTTTCTAGGTCAACAGCACTTATACAGAGTCTTTGTGCAGTTGATCCTTCTGAGCATCCGTTTTCAGTGTCAAAACAAGCGGACAATGATCAGAAACCTCAGGCTTTTGAAGCACTTGAAAGTCCATAATCTCGTCAACCCGATCGATCAGCATGTAATCGGCAAATTTTCCCGGCTTTTTGTAATGGGAGTTCCGAGTGGTTTCGATCCCATAGTGATTGACCAACTCAACAAAACCATCGTCTTCCAACAAACGAATAGTCTCGCTGCCAGGCTCTACATTAAAGTCGCCACACACCACTCTTAGATCACCGGGCTCAGAAACCGACTGCGAAATATTGAGCAACCGCTTCGCTTGTTCAAAGCGTTCTGGCGTGTCCTTCTTACCATTCAAGTCACGCAGGCCATGCATATGGGTGATGCTCACGGCACGATCTGTTGCATAATCATAAACACGAATTCCATGCGCACTGCGAGAGCGTGGATGGTCTCCATAACTTTTCGCAGCATAACCTTTGTGCACAAATCTTTGCACCTGACCAACGATGGGAAAGGAACGATGCACAAACGTGGCCAGACCCCATTGAGATGAGATAGACTGCTCTTCATCCCAGAGCACACCCTGAGCAGCAGGACAAAAGACGGCAACATGTTCAGGCAGTGCCGCACACACATCACGGAAGAAATTTGCCCGCTGAGGTAAGACGTGATCGCCATCCCTATAAGTCAGCCAGTCCTTATCGCTTTCCGGTGTATGAACCACCTCTTGCAGACAAAGAACATCAGGCACAGCCTGAGATAAATACGGCAGCAAGTCAGAGTAGAGCGTCCCTCCCCAACCATTCAGGCACATGATCTGCAACACGATCTCCCATAGTTCTGAGTGCGCATGCTCCAGTCATATACGCAAACGAAAAAGAGCGTATCACTTCAACAGTGATACGCTCTAATATCTATACGTAAATCCGCAGGTTTGTCAGGCTCTCAGTGTAGCCTTATGCGTGGCTCTTTGTGTCTGAAACACCAGTTTCGTGGTGAATGCCAAACCATTTGCCCAGCACCCAGTCCAGCGAGAACACGCCAGGACCACGGATCACAAGCACAGTTGCCAGGAAGATCCACAGTGCGCGCTGATCAAAGATCAAAGCAGATGGATGACGATCAAACAGTGCACCGATTGTTGGCATATCAACGCCATGACCAACCACGTCCACAATGGACATAACAATCACGAAGCCAATGAAACCAATGCTTGCGGCACGAGTAAACAAGCCGACAACAATCAGTACAGGAATGATAACTTCACCCCAAGTTCCCAAAAGCACAATCAGGCCATATGGGAAAAACGGGATCTGAGAGATATCGTATCCAGCCGCCTCGGTAATATGCGGCAAGATCTGCGCATATGCACCGGTTGAAGGAAACAAGAACCCAAGCGCGCCATCACCAAACTTGGTCAGCGCCGAATTCCAGAAGTACATAAACAGGACGCCTGCGAAAAGAAAGCGCGCAGACAAGCCGAGAAACCAGCCTTCAGTTACGCGCTCCAGCCAGCCAAATACGCCCTGGTATAAATTTACAAGCATTCTCATCGGATTCCTCCTCTGGTGCTTTCCACCACTCGGGGGCCTTACCGCCCGGCCCCTCGCAATCAATATTAAGCTTTGACGTCCACGCTCGCGAACACGCGTGCGCTCAGCAGGCAGCCCAATGCCTGCGACAGATCAAAGAATTTGTAAGAGGATGAAACCGCTTCTGCAGCTTCTCCCAATGTCTTGCCAAAGAACAGTAAATCAGCGAATGCCGCTACGTCCTGAGCCAATCCGGTCAGTGTCACGTCCATATCTGGTCGGCAAATCAAAATCACTTGATCAGCCTCTGGAGTGATGCCTTCCACATCTTCCGAGCGGTTCTGTTTCCAGATCTCGCTAAGCGGAAAACGGGAGTAAATCAGTCTATGTGCAGGGATAGGGGTAAACACCGCATCCCCTAGTTTTGCTGGATCAATCTTGGATAACACATCCGGCGCAACAGGCGTCGCATTTGGCCCGTGGTAAACACGCAGCCATGCCCATTCCAGCGCAGCAACATCTTTCAGATAGGGATAGTCCGCGAGTGGAGGAAACGCGCCAATGAACTCAGAGAACTTGCCCCCAAACTCACTCAGTACCGGCTGCTCTGGCGGATGCTTACGAACGAACTCCGCAGCAAGTGCCCGGAAGTAATCACGCCCGACCAAATCATGTACTGCTGGAAAGTTGGCAGCCATCGCATCAATCAAGCTCGCCATTACGTTATTGCGATAAACGCCATAACGCTTCTCAGAGGGATGACCATCTCGCCCTACAACCCCATCGGGCACAGGAACAGCTGGATTCATCAGCCCATCCGAAAACATGTCAAAACCTTGCATGTTCGACTGCAAATCCTGCAAAGGAACGCCAAAACCTTTCAACGCAATCTTTTCCTTAGTGCTATCAGGCGCTTGGGACATGATCACCCCGCTTGTCAGAGGCTTGGGCCTGCGTCTCAATGTGAGATTGTATCACCACATCCGCCTGTTCAGCTTCATAAGCGAGAATTTCCCAGGTCGGAATATTCGCATCCCACTCAATAAGAGTCGGTTGAGGACCAGTCCGGTCAATTGTCCGCGCATAAAGCGCCCACACAGGATCAGCAACTTTACGATCATGTGCATCGATTAGAAGAGGATAGCCCAGCTCGTCTGTTTCTGGTGCATGCCCGCCAAGGTGAATTTCCTGAACATGCTCAACCGGGAATCGGTCCACATAATCTTCAGGAGAGCCACCAGAGTTCGTCGCAGAAACAAAGACATTGTTCACGTCCAGCAGCAATCCGCAGCCAGTTCGTTTTACAATCTCGCGAAGAAACTCAGTTTCTTCATAGGTACTCTCCTTGAAGATCACATAAGCACTTGGGTTTTCAAGCAACATCTGACGACCAAGGAAGGTCTGTACTTCATCAATATGGTCGACGACCTGCTGCAATGTCACCTCAGTGTAAGGCAGAGGCAGAAGATCATTGAAATACTCGGTGTCGTGCGTTGACCAGGCCAGGTGCTCACTGAAAAGGCCCGGATCATAACGATCAGCGACGTCTTTCACGCGAGAAAGGTGATCCTTATTCAGTGGATCAGCACCGCCAATAGACAAGCCGACACCATGAAGAGAGATAGGATAATCACGTCGGATCGCTTCAAGGTAACCGTGTGGAGGACCACCGGCACCCATATAGTTTTCCGCGTGAATTTCGAAGAAGCCCATATCAGGTTTGTCATTGAGAATACGATGATAATGATCAGCTTTTAAGCCCACGCCACCTCGTGCAGGTAGTTTTGCATTGACTCTTTGCGCGCACATATCAGTACCTCGTTCTATATTATGACTTCTTCTTAAAGAAACACCGGAGGGGAAAAACCCGCCCCGGTGCAACGCAGTATATTGTAAAGTAAAGCGATTAGTGAGGCAGATCGCGGGAAAGTTCAGTCAAAGAACCTTTACGGTCACCTGGGACTTCAATGGATTCACATGTACCGGTTGGTACGAGGGTCCAAGCATTGCCCTGATAGTCAACAGTGGAAGTACCTGCACAAGTGGTGCCAGCGCCCGCTTTACAGTCGTTTTCACCAGCAAGGGAAACGCCGTAACATTTTTCTTTAGAAGCAGCTTCAGCAACAGTAATGTTTGCACCAGCTACAGCAGCAGTAACAGCGGTTGCAAGTACAGCAGCGGACAACGTTTTTTTGGACATTTCAAAACTCCTCAAATTGAAATTCGGCGATGTGTTCAACAGGTTTGGTTCGCCTCTGAAGACAGTTCTGACAAAAAACTCGATCAATGGGAAATCAAACACATGTTATTTTCACGCGATTAAATCAATAAAATGAGATCATCGTCCTCACAGGTTCGTGAATAGTTGAAATATTATTGCATCTAACTTGAGTTTTAGATGCCAATGCGACAATCGGCCTAATAAAATTAAAAGAATAGAAATAAAGACTTTCTGAAACGCTCTTGCTCTACCCTCTGAAATCTGGCATGTTCGCGACGCGGAAAAGGACAGGAGTGCTGTCCTTATTATCCCGCATGCGTTGATGACAATCTGGAAGACAGCTTCCAAGCGATCCACCTAAGAGATCCACACAACGCAAAAGAGAAGGATGTAGGCGCGTTCCCAACGCCGCGACATTCTCCCCCAAATGTGTGCCATGCGGACATATCGCAATGCACTCGCCAAAGGGGTAAGATAGATCGGAGGAAACTCCGAATGGGCGGCCCTATGTATAAAGAGGCCGTGCTTCATTCGACAGATCCGGGGCAAGCCGTGCCGGGGCTTCGAACGAGCCGCGAGGAAGACCTCCCCGCGACCCGAACGAGGAAGTGACCTTAACCGGTCACATTGAGATGAGCGAAAGTGAGGCCAAAAATGGCAGAAAAAGGAGGAAACACGATGCATATGAGTGGGGGGGAACCTATGAAAACCCGAGCTACCACCACAGGCACCGTTACGGAAAAACTCCGCACTGCTGCCACTGAGGGGCTTTACAATCCAGCCAAAGAGCACGATGCCTGTGGCGTCGGCTTTATAGCTAACCTCAAAGGCGCACAATCTCACCACGTGGTACAAAGCGGCCTTCAGATCGTTGAAAACCTGACACACCGCGGCGCAGTTGGCGCTGACCCATTGATGGGCGACGGTGCAGGTATGCTGACCCAGGTCCCACACGAGTTTTTCAAAGAAGAATGCTCGAAGATCGGATTCGATCTTCCAGAAGCTGGCGAATACGGCGTTGCGTTCTTCTTCCTTCCACAAGATAAAAAGCTCCGCGAGCAATGTGAAAGCATCGTTGCGGAATGTGTTTCTGATGAAGGTCTTGAAGTATTAGGCTGGCGTGATGTTCCGGTCGACAATTCTTCTTTGTCGAAAGCACCGGATATTGCAGCGACAGAACCTGTTTCCCGTCAGTTGTTTGTAACTCTCCCAAACAATACTGATGGCGATATTCTGGAGCGCCGCCTCTTTATCCTGCGCAAAGTGATCTCCAACGTAGTGCGCGAGAAATCTGAGGGCGTAGAAAAAGGCTTCTACGTCGTTTCCTTCTCCAGCCGCACCATCGTCTACAAAGGCATGTTCCTCGCGTACCAGCTTGGCGCTTACTATGACGATCTGCGTGATGAGCGCTTTATCTCTGCGCTGGCGTTGGTTCACCAGCGCTTCTCAACCAACACTTTCCCGTCATGGGATCTGGCTCACCCATACCGCATGGTTGCGCACAACGGTGAAATCAACACCTTGCGCGGCAACGTAAACTGGATGGCAGCCCGTCAGGCATCTGTGTCCTCTCCTGCATTTGGTGACGACATCAACAAACTATGGCCGATCTCTTACGAAGGTCAGTCTGACACAGCATGCTTCGATAACGCCTTGGAATTCCTCACTACTGGCGGCTATTCCCTTGCGCATGCAGCTATGATGCTGATCCCGGAAGCGTGGGCCGGCAACCCGCTGATGGACGAAAACCGTCGCTCTTTCTACCAATACCATGCCTCTATCATGGAACCATGGGACGGACCTGCAGCGGTAGCCTTCACAGATGGTCGTCAGATTGGCGCAACGCTTGATCGTAATGGTCTGCGCCCTGCCCGTTACATCGTCACTGATGATGACTTCGTGGTTATGTCTTCTGAAGTTGGTGTTCTCGACATTCCAGAAGAGAAGATCATTCAGAAATGGCGTCTCCAGCCGGGTAAAATGCTTCTGATCGATTTGGAAGAAGGTCGTATTGTTTCTGACGAAGAAATCAAGCGCCAACTCTCCACGGCAAACCCTTATAAAGACTGGCTGCATCGCACGCAGATGGTTCTTGAAGACCTTCCATCCGTACGTGAACGCGCGCCGGTTGCAGGTGAAACCCTTCTCGACCGTCAGCAAGCCTTTGGTTACACGCAGGAAGACATCAAGCTTCTCATGCAGCCAATGGCAACTGTTGGTCAGGAAGCACTGGGGTCTATGGGTACTGACACACCTGTGTCCGTCCTCTCAGACAAGTCCAAGCTTCTGTACACCTACTTCAAGCAGAACTTTGCGCAGGTAACCAATCCACCGATCGATCCGATCCGTGAAGAATTGGTGATGAGCCTCGTGTCCTTCATTGGACCACGTCCGAACCTGTTTGATCTGAAAGGTCTTTCTACCTCCAAACGTCTGGAAGTACGTCAGCCGATCCTCACCAATGCTGATCTGGAAAAGATCCGCGCTATTGGTGACATTGAAGACAATCAGTTCCAAACCAAAACCCTCGACATCACCTACTCTGCTGAGAAGAGTACCGAGGGTATGGAAGATGCTCTCGAGCGCTTATGTGCCCGCGCTGAAAAGGCTGTTCATGGTGGTTACAACATCATCATCCTGTCTGACCGCGTAATCTCACGTGCCCGCATTGCAATTCCTGCACTATTGGCGACAGCTGCTGTTCACAACTACCTGATCCGCAAAGGCCTTCGTACCTCAGTGGGTCTTGTCGTTGAAACGGGTGAAGCACGCGAAGTTCATCACTTCTGCGTTCTGGCCGGTTATGGTGCAGAGGCAATCAACCCCTATCTCGCATTCGAAACAATCCGTTCAATGCACTCTGAAGGGTCTTTCCCTGAGGAAGTGGATGAGCATGAAGTTGTCTCTCGCTACATCAAAGCCATCAACAAAGGCATGCTCAAAGTCATGTCCAAGATGGGCATCTCCACCTATCAGTCTTACTGTGGTGCGCAGATCTTTGATGCGGTTGGCCTGAATTCAGAATTTGTAGAAAAATTCTTCTTCGGTACAGCAACAACCATCGAAGGCATCGGCCTGAAAGAAGTTGCTGAAGAGACTGTTGTTCGTCACCACGATGCATTTGAGGATATTCCTGTTCTGCGTCGCTCGCTGGACGTTGGCGGTGAATATGCATACCGGACCCGTGGCGAAAACCACATGTGGACCCCGGACAGCATCGCCACACTTCAGCATGCAGTACGCAACAACTTGCCTGAAAAGTATCTGGAATTCGCCAAGGAAGTGAACGAAGCCTCTGGCCGTTACACAATCCGTGGCATGTTCCGCATCAAATCAGCAGAAGAGCTGGGACGCCGTCCAGTCAACATCGATGAAGTTGAGTCCGCAGAAGACATCGTAAAGCGCTTTTCAACAGGTGCGATGTCTTTCGGCTCAATCTCTCGCGAAGCTCATACATCGCTTGCGATTGCCATGAACAAGATTGGCGGCAAATCCAATACTGGTGAAGGTGGCGAAGAAGCCGAACGCTTCAACCCACTGCCGGACGGATCTCCAAACCCAATGCGTTCTGCAATCAAGCAGGTTGCATCAGGCCGCTTTGGCGTAACAACCGAATATCTGGTCAACTCTGATATGATCCAGATTAAGGTCGCTCAGGGTGCAAAACCGGGTGAAGGCGGACAGCTGCCAGGCCATAAAGTGGATGCAGTGATCGCAAAGACGCGTCACTCCACACAGGGCGTAGGCTTGATTTCACCTCCTCCGCACCACGACATCTACTCAATCGAAGATCTGGCGCAGCTGATCTACGATCTGAAGAACGTGAATCCAGAGGCAGATATCTCAGTCAAGCTGGTGTCTGAAGTTGGTGTTGGAACAGTTGCAGCAGGTGTTGCCAAAGCGCGCGCAGACCACATCACGGTCTCAGGCTTTGACGGTGGCACAGGCGCATCTCCGCTCACCTCTTTGAAGCACGCTGGTTCTCCATGGGAGATGGGCCTTGCTGAAACACAGCAAACGCTCGTTCTCAACGGCCTGCGTTCCCGTATCGCTTTGCAGGTTGATGGTGGTCTTCGCACAGGCCGTGACGTACTTGTTGGCGCTCTTCTGGGTGCAGATGAGTATGGCTTCTCAACTGCTCCACTGATCGCAGCTGGTTGCTTGATGATGCGTAAGTGTCACCTCAACACCTGCCCGGTTGGTATTGCGACCCAGGACCCGGTTCTGCGGAAGCGCTTTAAAGGCACTCCGGAACATGTCATCAACTACTTCTTCTATGTAGCGGAAGAACTTCGCGGCTTGATGGCAGAACTCGGCGTCAGGAAACTGGACGAAATCATCGGTCGCTCCGACATGCTCGACAAAGAAACTGCGATCAATCACTGGAAGTCTGAAGGCCTTGATTTCTCAAGGATCTTCTATCGTCCAGATGCGGCCCAGGAACAAAGCCGCTGGTCACAGCTTCAAGAACATCCAATCAACGAAGTTCTGGACCGTGAACTCATTCGCAACGCGATGCCAGCACTGGAAAGCAAAGAAAAAGTTGAGTTCCCGGCAAAGATCAAGTCAGTTGATCGTTCCGTTGGCGCAATGCTTTCTGGTCAGATTGCTAAACGCTACGGTGCAAAAGGCCTCAAAGACGATACCATCCATATCTCTATGACAGGTACGGCTGGTCAGGCGTTTGGTGCGTTCGTTGCCAAGGGCGTGACGATCGATCTTGAAGGCGATGCAAACGACTATGTAGGCAAAGGCCTCTCAGGCGGTCGCATTATCGTACGCCCACCAGAAAACACTCGCATCGTGCCGGAAAATTCCATCATTGTTGGGAATACCGTTCTTTACGGAGCAACCAGCGGTGAGGTGTACTTCCGTGGTGTTGGCGGCGAGCGTTTCGCAGTTCGTAACTCCGGAGCAACTGCGGTTGTTGAAGGTGTTGGCGATCACGGATGTGAATACATGACCGGCGGTGTTGTTGTTGTAATCGGTCAGACTGGCCGTAACTTCGCAGCAGGCATGTCCGGTGGTGTTGCTTACGTATTGGACGAAGATGGTACTTTTGGCTCCCGTTGTAACCTTGCAATGGTAGACATTCAGCCCGTGCAAGAAGAAGACGACCTGCTCGAAAAGCTGCATCACCATGGCGGCGACATCGAGTACAAAGGACGTGTGGATCTGTCAGCTGACATGACACGCCACGACGACGAACGTCTGCGTCTCATTCTTGAAAACCACGTGAAGTATACTGGTTCCACCAAAGCTCAGAATATTCTGAATGACTGGGAGAACTGGCGTCCGAAGTTTGTGAAAGTTATGCCGGTTGAATACCGTCGCGCGCTTCAAGAAATGAAAGCTGCGCGTCTGGGCCTCGCGGCTGCGGAATAAGAGGGGAAGACATGGGTAAGGTAACTGGCTTTTTGGAGATCGACCGGCAGGAGCAAAACTACCAGCCGGCATCAGATCGCATCCGCCATTTTCGCGAATTCACTGTCCCGCTCTCGCAGCCGGAAGTGGAGCGTCAGGCAGCTCGTTGTATGGATTGTGGCATTCCGTTTTGCCACGGTCCTGCCGGTTGTCCAGTAAACAACCAGATCCCCGATTGGAATGATCTGGTATTTGCAGGGGACTGGGAAGAAGCATCACGCAATCTGCATTCAACCAACAACTTCCCTGAATTCACGGGCCGTATTTGCCCAGCTCCATGCGAGGAAGCATGCACGTTGAATCTGGAAGACATTCCGGTCGCGATTAAAACTGTCGAACAAGCAATCGCTGATCGCGCCTTTAAGGAAGGTTGGATCAAGCCCGAACCAGCTGCCACCAAGACAGGTAAAACTGTTGCAGTTATTGGGTCTGGTCCTGCAGGTATGGCAGCTGCTCAGCAGTTAGCGCGCGCTGGTCACACAGTTCATGTTTACGAACGCGAGCCGAGTGCTGGTGGTTTGATGCGATATGGTATTCCTGACTTTAAGATGGAAAAACACTATATCGACCGCCGTGTAGCACAGCTGGAAGGAGAAGGCGTAACCTTCCACTACGGTTGTGAAATCGGCAAAGACGTAGAGTTTGAAGAGATCCACACACGTCACGATGCAACACTGCTTTGCACTGGTGCAGAACGCCCGCGCGATCCAGGCATTCCGGGCATGGATCTCAAAGGTGCGATGTATGCGATGCCATTCCTCGTACAGCAGAACCGCCGTGTTGGTGGTGAAGATGTATCGGGCGAAGAGCCATACTGGGCTGGTGGCAAACACATTGTTGTTGTCGGCGGTGGTGACACCGCATCTGACTGCGTTGGGACATCCTTCCGTCAAGGCGCTCTGTCTGTAACCCAGATGGATATCCGTCCGATGCCACCACTGAAGGAAGATAAGAACCAGTTCTGGCCATACTGGCCAACGAAGTTCCGTACCTCAACTTCTCAGGCTGAAGGCGCAGAACGTGAGTTCTCCGCGGCAACGCTCGAAATCGTAGGTGATGAAGACGGTCACGTAACAGGCGTAAAATGTGCTCGTGTAGATGAAAAACGTGTTCCGATTGAAGGAACCGAATTCATTCTCAAGGCAGATCTTGTTCTTGCAGCCATTGGCTTCTCAGGCCCAAACATGGAAACTTACGTCAAAGAAGCTGGTGACGATCTGGAGCTGGACCCGCGCACCAACGTGAAAGCAAACACCGAAGACTACAAGACCTCCATCAAAAAGGTCTTTGCAGCTGGTGACGTGCGCAAAGGCCAGTCCCTTGTGGTCTGGGCTATCCGCGAAGGTCGTCAGGCCGCTCGTTCAATCGACGAGTTCCTGACAGGCTCTTCCAATCTGCCACGATAATCTTACAGCGTATCGCCGAAAAGTGGGAACCGGTTTTCGGACAAAGATACGCAAAAACAAAGGCTAAAGCAGTTCAGATGTTTCAACCAAAATGCGAACTGCTTTAGCCGACAATGAAGTACTAAAACCCCGGAAAGCCCCGCTTTCCGGGGTTTTTTGATGTTGCTCTATTCTTTCTCACTCATACATTCTGAGTTGAACTTGCAAGCACTAAAAGCCCCGCATGACCTCCCATGCAGTGGTGAAACGAGAATTCCCGAAGGTCGGGATGAGCAAGGCAGCAGGCAACACCTGCGCTACTTGTTAGAAATGAGTCTTTGGCATTGGCTACGTGCCTTGCCCGGGCATTTTGATATGGACAACATCGCCTCTTATCCTGAAAGACACGATAGCCAGTTTCCTGGAAAGACAACGGCTTTGCTTTGGCAAGTTTCCCGGCCTAAACAGGTCCTCTGTCCCTGACATTTGTTGCTCTGACCAGCAAATGCCACTGCGTGATGCCCCTCAAGCTTGGGCCCTTCCTCTCAGACCATGCAGTCACGTCTGAAAATCGGTTCCACCGGACCTTTGAAAGATGCGTTACCTCTCTCAAAAGCCCCACCCAGCCCACGACACGCTGACGGACGGTCCGCCAGCTGCCCGTCACGTGGGCATGGGATTAGTATGAGGGCATATTTGCTTAAGGGGGATAAGTTTTTTCAAATACCACTCACCATCGTTTACCCGCAGGCATGCAAAGAACATCAAGCTGCTTTCACATTCTCCAGGAAGCTTGCCACTTCAGATCGTAAGTTCTCGGAGAGATGACCCAGCTTTCCAGCGGCCTGATGCAGGTCATTCGAAGCATCTTTTGTGCCCTGAAACCCACTATCCAAATCCAGCATGTCTGTCGCGACCTGCGACACATTCTGGTGCGCGCTATTCAGATCCCGAGAGATATCCTCAGTTGCCTGCTTCTGATCACCAACAGCTTCATTAATGCCAGTTGATAAGGAATTGATCTGCTCAATTGTCTCTCCGATTGAGCGGATCGCTGTCACAGCTTGCTCTGCAACCTTTTGCACCGACTCAACTTGTGTTGAAATCTCTTCGGTGGCTTTAGAGGTTTGGCCAGCAAGGTTTTTCACCTCACTTGCAACCACAGCAAAGCCACGCCCAGCTTCCCCTGCGCGCGCTGCCTCAATTGTTGCATTCAATGCCAACAGGTTAGTCTGGTCAGCGATCTGATCAATCAGCTCGATCACCTCACCAATAGCCTTCCCGCTTTCCACCAAACGCCCAACAATCTCATTGGTCTTGTGCGCATGCACGGCTGCATCCTGCGCAAAACGGGCAGCTTGTGTGGTGTTATCACCAATCATTCCCGAAGAACGCGACACACCTTCTGCCGCTTCAGCCAATGCTTTCACAGAGGTTTGTGTAGTTTGCGCGACATCACTGGAAGATGTCATGGCACTGTGAGCACCCTGCACGCTCGCATCCAGCTCTCTGGAGCGTGTCTCCACGGCCTGACTGATCTCCAGCAAATCATGCACGACATGACCAACTGAAGCCTCAAACTCCTGTGCAACACTGGCTAAGGCCTGTTTGCGTGCATCTGCAAGTTCCAGCTCCTGCTGTATTTTTGCTTTTGCATCTGCTTCAGCCCTATCTTTCAGCACAACACGGAACTGAGCAATAGAACGAGCAATCGCCCCGATTTCATCTCCACGTTCTATGCATTTGATCTCAGTGTCCAATGCTCCTTCAGCCAGGGCATCCAGACCACGTTGCAACGCAGCCATGTTGTTTCGCATGCCCCGTGCAATGACGACAGCCACAACAAAGAACAGAGCCCCCACAGGCGCACAGACCATCACAATGTACATGAGATTGTCGACAAGCAGCGACTCTAGCGCGCTTTGCCCATGATCTGACATAAGCTGCGACCTTAACGCCTCATCTCCCAGAGCAGACGTCAACGCATCGTATATTGTGACAAAGGAAAACAGCGTGCCGAGCGACATGATTGACATGGCCAGAAATACGACCAAGACAAACTTGCCTACCATCGACAGCTTAAAAACATGCGGTTGGGTAACCATCAATAGCCCCACTTCACCCATAAGTTTAATGTGAGTAATGTTACCCATGTATGTAAACAGAACACTACCATGAGGCTGTGAATTGCATACATTTTCGAAAAAACAGCGATAAAATTTAATTTTCTGCAGAAATTCTTGAATCTGCGCTAATATTCAAAGCTCGATCAATAAAAAATACTTCGAATATTAAAATCCAGTCCAACGTGTATCGTCAGCTCGACCAGAAACTTCTGGCAGCACTTCTCCAGATACAGTCAGCTTAAACAGATCACTTCCCGCAGCAGCTTTCCCGCCTTTATCATCAGGCCCGATAAGCTTAGTTTCAGGAGACGTTAGACGACCGGTCAAAACAATAAAGTTCGGATCATCTTTCACACCTTCAAAAATGAAGGCCGTCGCACTACCAAATATGCGTGCTATTTCTCGTTCAACAAAGTAAGCGACTTTGCGGTATCCAGCCCAGGTAAAGTAGACCCCATCCTTCGCCCTCAATCGGCGGCGCTTACCAGTAATGTCCGGGCCATGAGGCGTATATTCCCCCTCTTCACTTTGGAAGGCAGCCCAAATGTCGACAAAGATACCTCCAGCTGGTTCAACTTGCTCTTTGAACAAATCATTGAGATAGCTGAAGTTAGCACTCGTAAGATACTCTTCTGCAGGCGCAAGGCCTACCCAAATCAGAGGCAATTGCTCATTCCGGACGGCTGCAACCAAGGACGCTGTCCTGAAGCGGTATTCTTTCTTCCACTCTTCCCCTTGAAACTGCAATTCCTCAGCGTAGCTGGCAGGCTGCCCATCAATTACACCTTGCGCTACAACCTTGATGTTCCGGTTATCGCGTGCCCCCAGAGAAACAACCACAAGACCCACATCTTCGCTCTTCAGCACAGCTGTCACGTCTTCCGGCCAGTCCGGATTTTTATCTGCAACAAGTCCAGTTTGAGGATAAACAAGCTTCTTGACTTTAATCGAAGGCGTTTCAGCATACACGGCCTTCAAACCATCAGCCAATCCCATCGCCAGATCATCACCAATGACCAGAAGGACCTTAGCGTCCTTACTCTTTTCTTTCTCAACGATCTTGGGAGTGTTGACTGCAGCAACGCCAGCACTACGGCTTTTTCGCGTTGTACTTCTGCGTCGCTTCTTCCTTGTAGGATTCGCCTGCTCGATTCTTTTATTTCCCCCACCAAACAACCAGCCAAAGAATGACTTGTTGCCTTTTTTGGGGGCGCCTGTGCTGTTGGTTCTCACCTGAGCTGCAACCTCAACGGGCACAACAGAAACACTGACAAAGCAAAGGCTTATCAGTGCTACAAACACAAAGGACAAAAAGGATCGTTGCATAATCGCGAGTCTCCAGCAGGAACCAACCACCAGCATTGGTTTCCTGCCATTAGGAAACCCGATTATGTTCTACCTTGCAACCTATTAAGAAGCTTTATTGAATCGTGACCATCTGGAACCAGTCCCGACGCTTTTTGATAAGCCTGAATAGCCTGACGGGTCCTCTGACCAATCTTTCCATCTACAGCTCCAGGTTTATAACCCTTCTCGGAAAGCCCCTTCTGAAGCGCTTTTTTCTCGCTAAATGTCAGAGGGCGATCACCACGCGGCCATTCCACAGCAAAACCAGAAAGCCCCAACAATCGATCAGAAAGGTGCCCAACCCCAAGCGCATAAGCACTTGAGTTGTTATAGCGCTTGATCACATAGAAATTTTTGAGCAGCAGGAACGCAGGCCCCTTCGCTCCAGCAGGTGTATAAAGCCGCGCCATGTCAGCGCCACGTGGGAATTTCGAGCCATTCGCCCGCTTCACACCAAGCTTGCCCCAACTCACAACAGACTGCTGTTTGCGTTGGTTGCTTAAGCGGTAATTGAAGTTCTTCGGTAGAGTAACCTCATAGCCCCAGGTCTGCCCTGACTGCCAACCCATCTTGTTGAGATAGGCTGCTGTTGAAGCCAGCGCATCAGGAATGCTATTCCAGATATCTCTTTTTCCGTCACCCGTAATATCAACTGCATAGGCCTGATAAGTCGTCGGGATGAACTGCGTATGCCCCATGGCGCCCGCCCAAGACCCACGCATTTGCGTAGGCGAAACATCACCATTTTGAAGGATTTTAAGAGCAGCAATAAGCTGCTTGCGTGCATACTTTCCGCGACGGCCACCATTGTAAGCCAGTGTCGCGAGAGCACGAGGCGTTGAACGAACAATCGATGTATTATCGAGAATACGCCCATATGAACTTTCCATCCCCCAAATCGCCAGCACGACATGACGGTTTACGCCATATTTGGCCTCGATCTTATCAAGCCAACCAGACCATTCATCCACCATGCGGCGCCCGTGGAGCACCCGATCCTCTGAAACGGCGCTATCCAGATACTGCCAGATAGCACGCGTAAACTCAGGTTGGTTCTCTGCACTCTTCTTAATTCGTGGATCAGGGGTCATCCCCTTGAAGACACGGTCATAGAGTTGAGCGTTAACGCCTTGAGCTACAGCAGTCCGCTTATAGCTTGCAATCCATTTTTGAAAATCACTCCCTTGAGCAAAGCCGTAGGAGTTACTGAAAAATAGAAACCCAGCGCACAGGACAGCTGGCAAAGAAGAAAATCGCATGCTGCTTTCTCCAGTCACCCGAATGGGAGGTTGTTAGGCGCACTTTGCGCAATCTTTTTGCTTAGCCCTCGGAGGCATTACTGCCATGACTGTCAACCATGGTAAAAAAAAGGCCGTTTTTAATCAAAACCCCTTTTTAAGCTTGTCAATTTTTACTAGATGCATCTCTGAAAAATTAACGCGCTCCAAAACACTTCAAGAATTCAGCGTCTTATCCGAAGGCCAGCTTCAATGAGGCTGCTCGTATAGTTGCTATTTGGCGAGGAGCTCTCAAACGCACGGAACGTATAACGAGAAAGCAGTGCTGCATCCTTGGAGAAAGCCCACACCAAGCCGAAGGATCCAGTTCCCTCCTGCTCAACAATATCTACCCCTTGATACGTCCTGTAAGTGTAGCCAAACTGGACATCACCAACCAGGTCCTGAGTAAACTGATGTGCATACCGAGCATCACCCGCATAAAGAACTGAACCAGAAGCTCCACTGATATTCGTACCGCTAAAGCTGGTTGCTCCACCAACGGTCACAGTATCCCGGCGTGTAGGAGACCAAACAAAAGCTCCATCGAAAATCAGCCCCTGCAAAGCATCAAGGCGGTTGTCATCCAGATACTCAGCCCGATAACCAACCCCAAACTCCCCCCGAAGCTTAGGTCCACGATCAACACGAAGACCGGATTTTACAAAGTAACCACGCGATGTTCTGTCGAAGCAGGATGGATCACCACTACAATCTTGATCGTATTTCCGGACAAGAAATCCACCTTCTAAGTAAGGTTCAAATGCAGCCCCATTATCAAACGATGTACGCAGAGTGGCGTCATATACAGTATTATCGCGAGGCTGCGAACTGCTCATTTGCCCGCCGTAAACCGTACGGTCCACACCAATGCCGCCACGCAGCTGAACCAACGAAACTTGCCTGCTGAGTGAGACCCTACCACCAATTTCCTGCACAGAATTGGTACGCCCAGTCGACGCCTCATTCTCAGCAGAAGACCGCTCCTCTCTCGAAAATGAATAAACACCATCAATACCGGCAGTTGTCAGATCACTCAGATCGAGACGCACATTCCCACGACCGGTGACAACAGGCTGGTTATTGTCAGGTTCACTAAAGAAAGCGCGAAGGCTACCCCGAAGCTCCAACCCGAGTCCGTGCCGCTCCCAATTTGAAACCACACCAACTGCCGCATCAACTTCATAAAACCCATCCGGCGTACCGCCATTGGCCTGCTCAGCATTGTCGGTCCAGCCAAGGCCAGCATCAAACGACGGCGTCAGGCGTAACGACCCAAGCTGAATGCCAACAGGACGGTCCTGAACAGTCTCTCCATCAAAAACACCCTCATCAGAATTCCCCCCTCCACCAACGGGTCGTGAAAGACGAGAAGCAGCTGCAACTCTCTCCGAAAACTTGGCTGCCCTACTCCTGCGACCAGTACCAGTGAGTTGCTGGCTAACAGTCGGAACAGGAGGCTGAGTTGCGGTACCTGGTGGTCCTTCTTCAATCAACTGTTCAAAGGGCGCTGCATCCGTTTCTGAGGGATTTTCAAAATCCGCACTCGGATCATTCTCAAAAGTGAGGCTATCCCTGAACTCCAGATCACTGGTTTGCGCGACTGCATAGCACCACGGAAATGCGCCCAGCATCAAAACACAGGTCAGAATTGACCTGTTTTGAATGCTCTTCAAAACATCAGGGCGCAACCACATAAAATATTCCAGCAATCCACCTTCAAATGAAGGAAATTCAACAAGCCCCACACTCGCCGAACATGGTTAACGTTTCCTTGCAAAGAGACTCTCTACCTCTGATTGTTTTATCCATTCAGATTTGGTAGAGGGGAAACCAAGTCTTGCCCCAGAGTGTTCACAATGCACTCTTATTTAGTGCAGGAATCTTGCTGCAAAAGCGTCATTGTGCTCCTGAGAGCAAAGCTAAGAAGTAGTGCCAAATGCATATGCCATCATTTCTAACGCATGAAGACCGTCCCCTGCGCCCGGCTGATGAGTGGATACACTCCGCTGCAAAGACAATTGAAACCGAGATTGCTGCGCTCAACGCGTTACAGGCAAGTCTTTCCAACGGCTTGGCAGAGCCTTTCACAAAAGCGGTAGAGACAATTGCTCACTCAAAAGGCCGCGTAATCGTCTCTGGTATTGGCAAGAGCGGGATCATTGGTACCAAGCTAGCTGCAACGTTAGCGTCCACCGGGACGCCCGCTTTCTTCGTACACGCAAGCGAAGCAAGCCACGGTGACCTTGGCATGATCACCGAAGATGATGTGGTTATTGCACTGTCCTGGTCTGGCGAAACCCAAGAGCTTGCAAGCCTCCTCGGCTTCACACGCCGTTTTAAGGTGCCGTTGATCGCTATCACCCGCAACGCAGCTAGTGCACTTGGTCAAGCCTCAGATATCTGTCTAACATTGCCTAAAGTACCAGAGGCTTGCCCTCATGGATTGGCTCCCACATCCAGCACCTTAATTCAGCTCGCCCTGGGAGATGCTCTCGCAATTGCTCTCTTGGAAGCAAAAGGTTTTACAGCTCAAGACTTTAAGGTCTACCACCCTGGCGGCAAACTAGGCGCAAGTCTGATGCATGTGAAAGATGTCATGCACACAGGTGATCATCTACCAGTCGCTCAAAACGGTATGCTTATGAAAGAAGCTCTCGTTTTGATGACCCAAAAGGGATTTGGCGTTCTTGGCATTACCAATAATGATGGAGTACTCATTGGCGTCATCACGGATGGTGACTTACGCCGCCATATCAGCCCGAACTTTCTCGATATGAAAGTTGAGGATGTCATGACGCACAATCCAAAAACAATTGAAGAAACACTTCTGGCGCCATCAGCACTGGAAGTAATGAACTCACTCAAGATCAGCTCACTCTTCATTGTCAGTAATGATAAGCCAGTTGGAATCATCCGCACACTTGATCTTCTGAAAATCGGAGCGGCCTGACCCGCACTTGGAACAAGCTCTTTGATGCCCGAGATGTGTTCATCCTCGGGCATTTTGATTCTCATAGCCATCCATTTGGTTCACATCTTCCAACAGCACAACCCAATTTTTCCCATTTATTAGGATTTGGTTAGCCTTAATACCCCAAATTAACACTAGTTAAATTGCCTCATCAAAGGCGCACATTCGGGTAAGCTAAATGGATCTAGCCACGATAATCGGCGTTATCGCTGCTTGCGTAACTGTGCTGATAGCTATCTTTCTGGGTGGAAGCTTCAGCCAGTTCGTTGACCTTCCTTCCATCTTGATCGTGGTTGGTGGCGGTCTCGCAGCCACACTCGTCAGATTCCCGCTAAATGGGTTGCTAAGTGCTTTTGGAATGGGAGCAAAACTCGCTTTCACCCATAAGAAGATCGAGCCTCGCGAACTTGTCGAGAATATCGCTCATCTTGCAGAAACGGCTCGCAAGGAAGGCCCTCTCGGTCTGGAGAATGTCGAGATTGAGGAACCGACACTCGCCAAAGGCATGCAGTATGTGGCTGACGGTTACGACTACAACCTCATTCGCGACTCAATGGAAAAAGAGCGGGATCTCTACCTGACCCGCTTGAATGAAGGCGCCCGCGTATACCGTGCACTTGGCGATTCAGCTCCCGCCTTTGGAATGATCGGAACGCTTGTCGGCCTGGTACAGATGCTTGCAACTATGGATGATCCATCCACAATCGGCCCCTCCATGGCAATTGCGCTTTTGACTACTCTGTACGGCTCACTCATCGCAAACGTTGTGTGTATCCCAGTCGCCGATAAACTGGACTCCAAATTTGAGCAGGAAGAGCTAAACCAAACCCTCGTCATCGACGGCGTTTTGCAGATTCGTGAAAGCAAAAGCCCATCGCTGATCCGTGAAATGTTGCTGGCTTATATCCCAGAAAAAGGCCGCAGCGACATGATTGAAGCGGCAGCTTAGTCCTTCGGGCAAGGGAGAGACACAATGGCAGGTAGAAAAAAATCAGCTCCCGCAGGCGCACCCGCATGGATGCTGACGTTTGCAGACTTGATGTCTCTGCTCGTGTGTTTCTTCGTTTTGATCATTTCGTTCTCGGTCCAAGACAAGCAAAAACTTCAAGTAGTTGCGGGCTCGATCAAAGACGCATTCGGCATCAAACAGGTGACCAAACGCGCTGGTGTTCTTGAAATCGAAGGTGTGCCACTACGCGATTTCATGAAAGACATCACCTACGAGAAGCAAATTACAGACGCTGATTTTGCAACTGAGAGCCATCCAGAAAAGCGTAAACAAGGCCCGGAAGCAAACACCCACACCACCAAAAAGGCAGACATCGAGAAGCCGAGGCAGTTTGCAACCGCAGTCGTTTCGCTCCGGCAGGCATTTCAGGAAATGCCTGAGATCACAGAGATCTCCAACAACATCATTCTTGAAGAAACAGATGAAGGCCTTAACATCCTGATTGTGGATCAGGAAGGCCGTTCAATGTATCCGGAAGGGTCAAAGTACCCTTATGAGATAACAAGGCAGCTCCTCGCTAAAATGGCGCCTGTTCTGGCAAAGATGCCAAACCGTGTCCGCATTACCGGACACACGACGACAGGACAGCTCATCACAGCTCCAAGTGAAACTGGCTGGGAACTCTCAGCAGATCGCGCAAACACAGCACGACAGATTCTTTCCGAGTATGGTCTGCCCTCGAACAATATTCATTCTGTAGTGGGAAAAGCTGATTCTGAACCTCTCTTCCCGAATGACCCATATCTTGCAGCAAACCGCCGCATTTCAATTCTGCTGATGGCAGAAGAACCGCCGCTGCCACCAGATTTCAATCCATATCAATAGGCCTAGGCCTCTTCGCCTTCTGAAGCTGCTTCCACAATGAGAGTTGTGCCGTCTTGGCCGACGACTTTCACATGGGCACCTGCTGGTAAATCTGGGCCATTTACACGCCATATAGAGTCACCAATCTCAAGCGTGCCTTTGCCATGAGCGAGTGCCTGCTTCAACACAAACACACGTCCTTGATATCGGCTCCCTCTTTTATTGAGATGCGGATCACCTTCTTTGTCATCGTCTTTAACAGTCAAACGACGACCAATAAGGAGGAAGCTGACAGACAAGACACCCCACAGCACAAGCTGCCAGCGCCAGTCCATATCAAAATATGCAACCAGAGCGCCAACAACGAGAGCCGCTGCCCCAAACCAGATCAGGAATGAGCCAGGAACAGCTAACTCAAGCCCAATAAGAACAAGCCCGGAGGCAAACCAAACCCAAGGTTCGATACTGTTTTGGAACAGCTCAATCAGCATATCGATCAGCCCTCTGAACTACCGGTATTTGGAATACGGCTGGAACGACGGTGTTCGTTGTCCCTCAGTACTTCTTTGCTTATTTCAGCAATACCGGCAAGGCTTCCAATCATCCCAGTTGCTTCCATAGGCAGAATGAGAGTTTTCTGGTTTGGAGACTTCGCAAGTTCACCGAACGCTTCAACATATTTGTTAGCAACAAAGTAGTTGATCGCACCCATGTCACCTTTGGCAATCGCCTCAGAAACCATCATGGTAGCCTTAGCTTCAGCTTGTGCCAGACGCTCACGCGCTTCAGCATCGCGCATAGCAGCTTGCTGGCGGCCTTCCGCTTCCAGAATGAGTGACTGCTTCACACCCTCTGCCTTAGCAATCTCGGCCTGCCGGGCACCCTCAGCTTCCAGGATCGAAGCACGCTTCTCACGCTCAGCTTTCATCTGACGACCCATCGCATTCACCAGATCGCTCGGAGGGTTGATGTCCTTGATCTCAATACGGGTGATCTTCACGCCCCATGGCTCACAAGCCGCGTCAACAACACGCAGCAAACGAGCATTGATTTCATCACGATTAGAGAGCAGTTCGTCCAGATCCATGGAACCCATGACACTACGAATGTTAGTCATGGTCAGATTCAGAATCGCATTCTGCAAGCCCAGAACTTCATAAGCTGCCTGAGAAGCGCTCAACACCTGATAGAAAGTCACACCATCAGCAGTAATCGTTGCATTGTCTTTGGTGATCACTTCCTGCGCTGGAACATCAAGCACTTGCTCCATCATATTCAACTTATGACCAATCTGGTCAATAAACGGGATGATGATGTTCAGACCCGGATGCAGTGTCTTCCGGTATTTTCCAAAGCGTTCAACTGTGTAGTTGTAGCCTTGAGGAACCATCTTCGCGCCAGCAAATACAACAAAAATGATCACAGCCACTAAAATGAGGACAGTAATCGAACTACCTGTCAAAATATCCATATCTATTAATCCTTTGGAGGAATTTGCCTTAACTATCGTAGCTTTGTCCCATTAAAACCAGAGAAAACTGCACGAATAAATGCCAAAGAGCACCGCTTCCTAAAAGAAACGAGTGCTCTTCTTTACATAGTAAATTAAAACTTAACTTCTAGATCCAACCCTGAAGCTCACGGCGAACCACATCCTCCAGCACAGCCATACCTTCAGGAGCATCATTGAGACATGGAATATGCGTAAACTGCTCGCCGCCATGTTCTTCAAAAATCTCGGCGGCTTCACCAGCGATTTCTTCCAGAGTCTCAAGGCAGTCGGCAACAAAGCCCGGATTCAAAACGGCAATCCGTTTCACACCATCTTTCGCCAGCTTCTCAACTGTCTTGTCCGTGTAAGGCTGTAACCATTCTTCCGGACCAAAACGAGATTGGAAGGTGATCTGAAGCTTCGTCTCATCCCACCCAAGCTTCTCACGCAACAAGCGAGTCGTTTTCTGACAGTGGCAGTGATACGGATCGCCCTTATCAAAGTAGCTCTGCGGAATGCCGTGGAAAGACGCGAGAACCATCTCTGGCTCTTCATCCAGCTCACTGAGCTTGTTCTTGATCGAAGCAGCAAGCGAGTCGATGTAAGTATCGTCATCATGATAAGGCGGCACAATACGAATGGTCGGCTGCCAGCGCATCTTCAAAAGTGTACGAAAGACCTCATCGTTTACGGTCGCCGTCGTCGAAGCTGAGTATTGCGGATACAACGGGAAGACGAGAATACGGTCGCAACCCTTTTCCTTCAGCGCATCAAGACGGCTCGCAATGGATGGATTGCCATAACGCATAGCCCAATCGACAACAACATTGTCACCCAGACCCGAAAGCATCTCAGAAAGCTTGTCAGATTGGCTCCGTGTAATGGTGCGTAACGGACTTTCATCCAGCTCGTTGTTCCAGATCTCTTTGTAGGCCTCACCGGACTTTTGCGGGCGCTTGCTCAAGACAATTCCATGCAAAATGGGCAACCAGAGAAAACGCGACCACTCAATGACGCGGCGATCTGAGAGAAACTCTGCCAGATAACGACGCATGGACCAGTAATCTGTCCCGTCTGGTGTCCCAAGATTTACAAGAAGCACACCCACTTTCCCAAAGGAGACCGGAGGGTGGTTTTCTTGCTTTGTTGCGTTACCGCTTGTGCTCTGGTTCATGAGACCCCTATGCGCATCAGATCCAATCCAATTGCTAAATAGAGTTTCCCAATGCTCGCGCCAAGGTCAAACCCTGTGATTTTCTGATTATTACCGTGAAACTACCCAAAATAGAAAAATGCCAGCCCACAAACGCAAACTGGCATTCTCAAAATCGATCAAACCAAGAGCTGCTATGCAGTCACTTCACGTTCGTCAGAAATCACTTTGCCATCGTTTGGCAAGGTATTGGGAGCAACCAGCTCCACATCACCATTGAGGCCAGTGTGCTCTTTCAGAGATTTCTTCAAAGCCGCAATGAAATCATCACTTGCAGCTTCAGTCTCGACCTTCAGGATCATATGGTCCTGCTCACCCTGACGCACGACTGAGAGACGCGCACGCCCGGCCTCATCACCAGCGTTTTTGCGAAGGCGCTCAATCTGTGCCGGGTCAACAAACATGCCCTTCACTTTGGTACGTTGGTCTGCACGCCCCATCCACCCTTTCAGGCGCATATTCGTACGACCACACGGCGAAATGCCCGGTAGCACTGCAGATAAATCACCCGTTGCGAAACGAATAAGCGGGTAGGTTGGCGAGAATGTCGTCACGACCAACTCTCCCACTTCACCCGGAGCAACAGGCTCTCCCGTTCCAGGACGAACGATTTCAATAATGAAATCTTCGTTGGCAATCAGACCTTCTATGGCTTCACTTTCATAAGCCACGATGCCTAGATCAGCCGTTGCATAGGCTTGCAGAACCTTCACGCCGCGACTTGCGTATTCCTCACGCAAGCTCGGATAAAGCGCACCACCGGAAACAAGACCATGCTTGATGGAGCTTACATCCGCCCCCAACTCGGCAGCACGGTCCAGAATAACCTTCAGATAGTCCGGAGTACCGGCATAAGCCGTCGGGCGCAGGCTCGAGATCGCAGAAACCTGCATGTCCGTATTACCGATACCAGCAGGAAACACCACACAACCATATGCACGTGCACCCTGATCCAGAATGAACCCACCAGGTGTCATGTGATAGGACAGCGCATTGTGAACGATATCGCCCGGACGAATTCCAGTCGCATGGAACGCACGCGCTGATTTCCATGGATCAGCTTCGGATCCCTGCGGCTCCCAGATTGGTCCCGGAGACATAAAGATGCGTTTGTATGTAGAGAAGTCACCAGCAGCGAACCCACCAAGTGGGGGCTCCTCAGCCTGAGCTGCAAGAAGGTCCGCCTTACGGAGAACAGGGAGCTTAGCCAAAGCTTCACGGCTCGTGACTTCAGCTGGGTCAACATCTGCCAGATGCTTTGCCCAACCAGACGCCTCGTTCTTTGCCATGGCAATCTGCCCCGGCAACCGAGCCATCAAATCAGCTTCTCGTTCCTCTGGGGACCGGATCTCCAACTCATCAAAATATTGGTTTCCCATAGAAGCCCTCCCATGGCCTCAAACATCTTCCCAGCAGGAGACGGAAGCCTCCCGCAAATTTATTGGACAGGTACTCTAGTTAAATCCGACAGGATCAACGCGGCCCTGACAATCAGATTGCACCGGCTTCGCGGCCAACAGTAACTCACGCATTGGGGTATCCGGCTCAATTCTGCCCTTTAGATTGATAAAGAGCTCGGTAATTAAACCACCTTTGCAACGCACCTGAACGCGGTTCCCTGCACCAGCGCCAAAAGTTTCATCAAACGCCGCACGAACCTGCGCTGTCGTGAGCACCTCACCGATGTTGGCGGCAAACAGATCACGGACAGCTGAACCGTTCAATTGCTCCATAAGATCAAGAGATTCCGCGTAATACTCTTCTGCACTATCGCTGTAACAAGTACCGTGTTTTACCCATTCATAACGGTCCAGATGCGACTGAGCGCCCGGCATCACTTTATCCAGCTCTTCACGAGTTGCATCATCCAACTCAACTGGAGGCAACTGCCCCCGTGTAGAACGCTCTTCTGCCAGACGCTTTTCTTCCCGAGTCACACCACACCAGAAGTTCCCACGCGGTTGAGGCCACAAACCATGCAATGCAAAGTGGCTCGCATCAAACCGTCCTTCCACCTGAGAAGAACACTCCGGTATCTCTTGATGTGTTTGACAAAAAGCAGGTTGCCAGCTCGCAGCAAGCAGGAACTCAGCGTCTGCCGAAGGCCCTTTGACAGCAGGGCGAACCACATTTGATCCAGCAGAACCTCCAGAACCATTGCCAGTATTCTGCTCGCTACCATCAGCTTTAACCAGATGCAGACCACAGGAAACATCCACCCAACGCTCAGCTGGATTTACGCCATTCATGCGAATGAAGTAATGAGATGCTTGCGATTTGTTCTTCCCAAGCAGTTCATAGGCTCGCATCCGTTCCACATGAACGTTTCCAGGATTTGTCTGCTTACGAATAGATTGAAATGCTGGACAGGCTTCCTCAGCAAGAAAGAAACCCTCCAACTTCACTTGAGAAGCAGCAGGCAAAACAGAGGCCACGCTCAAAAGCGCAGCCCCGACAATCACTTTAGAAAGAAAATGCATGTGGTCCTCCAAAATACCTTTTGCAGCAATAAGCAGCATGCAGATTATTCAAAACCAGATACATTGACTTCCTGTGACAGTTCACCCCCACTATTTTAGGGGCAAGTTCTCAACTAATGCAGATTACGCCAACCACCGTTTGCGGCGTTTGTAGTGTTTGCCATCACGGAAGGATTTACGCCCTTCTCCACCAACACCTAGATAGAACTCTTTCACGTCTTCGTTTTCGCGCAAAGAATCAGCATCACCATCCAGCACGATACGGCCAGCTTCCATGATGTACCCATAGGTCGCGTATTTAAGCGCAACGTTGGTATTCTGCTCAGCAAGAAGGAAGGACACACCTTCATTCTTGTTCAGTTTCTTCACGATCTCAAAGATTTCTTCCTGCAACTGTGGAGCAAGGCCCATGCTTGGCTCATCCAGCAAAATCATGTCTGGGCGGCTCATCAAGGCACGACCCACTGCACACATCTGCTGCTCACCACCAGAAGTATAACCCGCTTGAGATCCCCGACGCTCACGCAGACGCGGGAAGTAGTCATACACCATTTCCAGATCGCGCTTGATCTCAGCATTGCCATCTTTGCGGGTATAGGCACCAGTCATCAGGTTGTCTTCAATGGAAAGGTGGCCAAAACAACGACGGCCTTCCATGACCTGAATGCATCCGCGCTGAACCAGTTCGTTCGGAGAAAGCGCCTGAACTTGCTTTCCTTGAAAAATAATATTGCCCTTCGTCACTTCTCCACGTTCTGCTTGCAGCAGGTTGGAGATCGCTTTCAGGGTCGTTGTCTTCCCGGCACCGTTCGCACCCAGCAGAGCAACAATACCACCCTTAGGCACGGTCAAAGAAACACCTTTGAGAACCAGAACCACGTGGTCGTAAATGACTTCGATGTTGTTGATAGACAAAATGTCTTCGGCAACCTGCAGGTTAGCGGCTGGTGCCTTGGATTTTGATGTCTGTTCTGCAATTGCGTTCATGAGATCAGCCTTAACCTGCGAACATTCCGATTGTTTGAATTCGATAAATTGGCCGGGCACCACTGCGCCCGACCAAAACAACAAGGCTTAGTTACAAGCGAGGTCGCCACGACCTGGCCAAGGAGCATTGTTTTTCGCGTAGTCAGCAGCTTTTTCCAGCTCAAGCGGCTTGATCAGTTCACGGTTTGGAGTCAGCAGGTCACTTGCCTGTACAAACTCTTCGCCGTTCCACTCAAGCATCCATGCACCAGAGTGACCAGTATGGTTGTCACAAGCCATCTTCAGTGGAGGTGTCATGCCCTTCATACCCAGCTCTTCAAGGCGAGCTGCAGTGATGTCCAGATTTTCAAGGCCCCAGCGCAGCTGTTCAGCATTGATGTTCTTTTCACCAAAGTTGTCCTGAGCGGTTTTTGCTGCTTCAGCAAGGATCATGGAGATGATGATACCGCGCTGGTAGAAGATGGTGTCCATGTCAGCTTCAGATTTGATTTCTGAGTTGCCTTTGGAAACAACATGCTTACGGATGTCTTCGAGCACAGGGAAGTTACCTGGAGCGTTGAAGCTGACAGACTTGTAGCCCTTCGCTTTAGCGCCAACGTTCTGCAGGTCAGCATCAGAGCCAGACCACCAGATGCCGATGAAGTTTTCCATTGGGTAGCGTGTCTTAACCGCTTCGGTGATCGCACCGGCGTTCATAGCACCCCAACCCCACATAACGACGTTGTCTGGACGCTCACGACGGATCTGCAACCACTGCGCAGACTGGTTCTGCATTTCTTTCAGACCAACAGGGATCGGAACCAGCTTGAAATCATGCATTTCAGCGAGTTTTTCCAGAAGCGGAATTGGCTCTTTACCGAATGGGTGGTCAAGATGCAGAAGAACGATCTTCTTACCCTTCAGCGAAGACATGTCACCACCAGCAATGTAGTCGAGGATCATGTATGCGCCATCCCAGTAGGACACTGGTGGGTTAAACGCCCACGCAAACGTATCACCGTCTGACATTGGCGAGAAACCGTAGCCAGGTGCCAGAATAGGAATACGGTCCACGTTGGTGCGAGGCATAACCTGCAAAGTGATACCGGTTGACCATGGCTGAGTTACGAGAGCTTCTCCCTTAGTCTTCTCGTAGCACTCAACGCCTTTGTTGGTGTTGTAACCGGTTTCACACTCGATGTAATCGATTGGCACGCCGCCAATACCACCATCACGTTCGTTCAGCATAAGCATGTAATCACGCTGGCCGTTCATGATTGGCGTACCAGTACCCGCAAATGGGCCAGTACGGTATGTCAGGTTTGGAAAGTTAAGACCGTCTGCTGCCATTGCAGCTGTGCTCATGGCAACTGCAAGGGCACCTGCTGCAACAGCCTTACCTAAATTCGTAAAGTGTTTCATATTTTCCTCCGCGTTTGCGGCTCCCGCCGCGGACCATTTCCTCTATTCCCCAGCTGCTCCCGCAGTTCTTTATTAGTGAGGGAATGGCCAAATGATGAGCTTTTCACGAATAAGCGCCCAGAACCGCGCAAGACCGTGAGGCTCGACAATCAAGAACATGATAATGAGAGAACCAACCACCATAACGTTGACGTGTTCCATGGTGGCAGAACCGATACTCAGGCCAAGCATTTCTGGCAGAAGGTTCAGCACAACTGGCAGAGCCACAATCAGGATCGCTCCGAGGAAGTTCCCCATCACACTGCCAAGGCCACCAATGATCGCGATAAAGACGATCTGGAAACTCATTGGAATGTCAAAGAGGTTTGGCTCGGCAGCACCTTTCCAGAAGAACACCATCAGCGCGCCGGCGATACCCACGATATAGGAGCTGACAGCAAAGGCAGACAGCTTTGCACGCATCAGGTTGATGCCTACCAGCTCCGCAGCAATATCCATGTCACGAACAGCCTTCCACGTACGGCCATATCGGCCACGTGTCAGGTTGATCATCGCAAAGGTCACAACAGATACGATGCCAAGAACAAAGTAGTACTGAACCATAGGCGATGCATTCGGACCAGTCACAACAAGACCGAAGATGTCCATGGTGCGCACTTCAATCGCCCCGGATGCATTGTAGTTGTAAAGCCACGCCCACTTCTCAAAGAGCCACACCAGAAAGAACTGCGAAGCAAGCGTCGCAATCGCAAGGTAGAAGCCTTTAATGCGCAGCGACGGCAAACCAAACGCAACCCCAACCGCAGCTGAGAAGAAGCCAGAAAGGAACAACGCAACAATGATGTTCATTTCCGGGAAGATCGTAGTGATCTTGTAGCAAGCATAAGCGCCAACGCCCATGAAGCCCGCAGTCCCCAGCGAAAGCTGTCCGGCATAACCGGTCAAAATGTTCAGGCCAAGCGAGGCCAGAGAATAAATCAGCACAGGCACAAGCAGAGCCTTGTAGGTGAACTCCGATGCGAACATCGGAAAGATCACATACATAGCAGCAAGGATCACAACCAGCAGGACCATATCCTGCTTGATTGGGAAGAGCGCCTGATCACTTTCATAGGTCGTTTTGAACTGACCAGAAGTTCTGTAAAACACGTCAGGCCTCCCTTACACGCGCTCGATGATTTTCTCACCGAACAGCCCTTGCGGACGGAACAGCAGAACAATCAAAGCAAAGATGAAGGCGAACCAGGTTTCGGTGTTGCCACCAAACAGAGGCTGACCCCAGTAGATTTCGAAGACTTTTTCAAGAAGGCCGATGGCAATGCCGCCTATAATCGCGCCTGATACAGATTCCAGACCACCAAGCATCAGCACTGGCAAGGCCTTGTACGCAATCACTTCCAAAGCGAAAGACACACCCGCACGAGCTCCCCAGACGACACCAGTGGCAAGAGCAATCACACCTGCAATAAACCAGACCAGAACCCAGATAGTGCTGAGGGAGATACCAACAGACAGCGCTGCAGTATGATCATCACCCAGTGCACGGATCGCACGACCCATCGCAGATTTGTTCAGGAACACCAGCAGGCTGATAACCAGCACGATCGCCATAACAACCGCGAACACGTCTTTCTCTTCCAGAAGCAGGAAGCCGCCGAACGGTTCAAATTCAATAGCACCGGTTGGAATACCAAGCGCTTCGGTGATCATCACCTTGTTCTCACCACCGAACACGAACTCACCAAAACCGATGAGGAACATGGTGATACCGATGGTTGCCATGAACAGAATAATGTCGGGCTGCCCGACAAGCGGACGAAGCACAACACGCTCAACGCTCATCGCCAACGCATACATGATGCCAAGAGTAAGCGGCATCGCGATTGCAGCAGCAACAAACTCGTTGCCAACAAACGGAACCAGGAAGGTATGCAGGCCAACCAAAGACAGCGCAGCAAACACAACCATAATGCCTTGCGCAAAGTTAAAGATGCGCGAGGATTTAAAGATGAGAACGAAACCAAGTGCAATCAGCGCATAAAGAACACCGGAGACGAGACCTTCCCACAACACCTGTAGAAAGAAGTCCGGCATTCCGTACATCTGAACAAATGGATCAATTAGTACGTTATAAAGTGTTTCCATGGGGGTGCTCCCTAGTGTGACACGCCCAGATAGGCATCAATAACTTCTGGGTTGCTCTGCACTTCTTCTGGCACGCCATCAGCGATCTTGCGGCCATAGTCCAAAACAACGACACGGTCGGAAAGGTCCATCACAACACCCATGTCATGCTCAATCAGAGCAATCGTAGTGCCGAGCTGATCATTCACATCCAGAATGAAGCGGCTCATGTCCTCTTTCTCTTCCAGGTTCATCCCTGCCATCGGCTCATCGAGCAGCAGCAGTTCTGGCTCCATCGCCAACGCACGAGCAAGCTCAACACGCTTCTGCAAGCCGTAAGGAAGCGTTCCCACTGGTGTGCGGCGAATATGCTGGATTTCGAGAAAGTCGATGATTTCCTCGACCTTCTTACGATGCTCAATCTCTTCCCTCTGAGCAGGCCCCCAATAGAGCATCTGCCAGAATAAGTTCTGCTTCATCCGCGTTGCACGTCCCGCCATGATGTTGTCCAGCGTGGACATACCCTTAAACAAAGCAACGTTCTGGAAGGTTCGAGCGATACCCTGACTAACCGCAAGATGCGGTTTCATGGACCTGCGCTTTTCGCCGTTGAAGGTGATCACACCTTCCTGAGGCTGATAGAAACCATTGATCACGTTGAGCATGGACGTCTTGCCAGCACCATTGGGACCAATGATCGCGCGAATTTCACCCTTCTTGATGTTGAAGGAGATGTTCGTGATTGCCTTAACGCCGCCAAAGGAGAGAGAAACGTTCTCAAGATCCAGCAGAACCTCGCGCTCCTCGGCCCTTTTTTTGACCTCTTCGAGCGTTGGATCCATTACAGTCATTCTGCCGCCTCCCCAATCGCGGACATTGCTTTAGTGCTATGGGTGTCCATGTCCCGGATCTCGACAGTGGCTTCAATCGTGCCTTGACGGCCATCTTCAAAGGTCACCTCGGTCACCACATGCTTGGAGGTCTCACCCGCATAGAATGCTTCAATCAGAGGCGCATATCGGTCAGCAACGAAGTTACGACGGACTTTCTGAGTACGTGTCAGCTCACCATCATCCGGATCCAGCTCTTTATGCAAAACAAGGAAACGTTTGATCTGGGCACCAGCCATCATTGGCTCTTCAGAAAGATCCTTGTTCACCTGATCCACATGGCTTTGGATTGTTTTGTAAACGTCAGGATGTGCGGCCAGTTCCTGATAGGAAGCATATGCAATGTTGTTCCGCTCAGCCCAGTTACCAACCGCAACAAGGTCAATATTCACAAAGGCACAAACGTAGTCGCGCTCGTTTCCGAAGGTCACAGCTTCTTTGATGTTCGGGAAGAACTTTAGCTTGTTCTCAATGTACTTCGGCGCAAACATGGAGCCATCAGTCAGCTTGCCCACGTCCTTCGCACGGTCAATGATCTTCAGGTGTCCATTCTCAAGGAACATGCCAGCATCACCAGTGTGAACCCAGCCATCCTCAGTCTTGGTATCCTTCGTTGCCTCATCGTTCTTGTAGTAACCAAGGAACGCACCCGGCGAGCGATACATAACCTCACCACTCTCCGCGATCTTCACTTCAACATCTGGCATAGGAACGCCAACCGTATCAGCATAAATCTGGCCATCAGGCTGAGAGGTAATGAACACGGAAGATTCCGTCTGCCCGTAAAGCTGCTTCAGGTTTAGGCCGATTGAGCGGTAGAACTTGAAGATCTCTGGACCAATCGCTTCACCCGCGGTGTAAGCCACACGAACACGGGAAAAACCCATCTCGTTCTTCAGCGGCCCATACACACAGAACTCACCGACAGCATACTTCATGCGCTCAAACAGAGAGACTTTCTCTCCGTTCAAAATGCGCTCACCAACCTGGTTTGCATAAGCGAGGAAGTAGTCAAACAGCTTCTTCTTCATCTTGCCCGCATCTTCCATGCGAACTGTGATGTGCGTCAGCATGCCCTCAAACACCCGCGGCGGTGCAAACATGTAAGTTGGGGCAATTTCCTTGCGGTCAATCGAAACTGTTTCCGGACCTTCAGGACAGTTCACGCAGTACCCGGCTGTAAGACACTGTGCGTAGGAGAACACATGGTCACCAACCCATGCCATCGGCAGGTATGCGACTGTGTCTGCATTCTCATCCAGGTTATCAAACTTGTTCGCATTCTGAACAGCAACAACCAGGTTATTGAAGGTCAGCATCACCCCTTTCGGACGACCGGTCGTACCGGAGGTGTAAAGGATCACAGCAACGTCTTCACTCTTGCCAGCATTGACGGCATCAAACCAGTCATCCGCTAGCTTCTCATCGTTGTCGAGCAGGGTCTGCCCGGCTTCCTGAACGCTCAGGTAACGATGAAGGCTTGTGTGGTCGTAATCACGAAGGCCTTTAGGGTCTTCGTAAATGATGTGCTCGAGCAGCGGTAGCTTCTCGGACATCTCAAGCAGCTTATCAACCTGCTCCTGATCTTCAACAACCGCAAAGCGCACTTCTGCGTGGCCAAGCACGTAGCCGATCTCTTCTGCCACTGAGTCAGAATAGACTGGGATCGGAATACCACCCAGCGCCTGCACGGCCGCAAAGACCCAATAAAGATGCGGACGGTTTGCACCAATCACCGCAACCTTGTCGCCCTCTTTGCATCCAAGGCTCTTGAGCCCAAGAGAAAGCTTGCGCACTTCTCCAAGGACCTCACGCCAGGTCCAGCTCTGCCAGATCCCGAGGTCCTTTTCGCGATACGCGGGACGATCCCCCCATTCCCGCGCATTCCGAATAAGCAACTGCGGAAATGTGTCCATACCCGCTGACGGAGGCACCTGCATCTTTGAATCACCTCTCACCAAAGGTCATCTTGTGCCTTTGGTCTGCCTGTTTACTCTGAGGAAATACGAAAGACTAATAGCCCCGCCTCGCAAGTCCTCCACCTGCGAGTTCCTCCCTGGACTTATTCTTAGCAAGATACGAAAGCTTTTTTAATGGGTTTTATTCATTGCGCGTTGCAACCTTGAGCACTTGTGCAATGCAAAACCGTGATATTTCAACGAGTTACATTCAAAAAACTCTATACTAAGGTATACATGCATTATATTTGTCACGCATAAGCGAAATACTATAGGTAAATCAATGCCCAATACTTTTGAATAGGTTTCAATTCCTTTTTGTAGATCATTGGACTAAGTCAAAAAAGAATCACTACTTTGGGCTATGGGCACTGCAACAAAAAAGGGGCGCGAATACTCGCGCCCCTTACATATACTAAGCGATTAATACTTTTAGCCGTAGATCACTTTTGGCAACCATGTTGCCATTTCCGGCAGGTACCACAGGATGATCAGCATCAGAACCTGAATGAGAACAAACGGGATGATACCGAAGTAAATGTCTGAGGTTTTCACTGACGGTGGTGCCACACCCCGCAGATAGAACAGCGCAAAGCCGAACGGAGGCGTCAGGAACGATGTCTGCAAGTTTACAGCCATCATCACACCCAGCCATGCAGGGCTCATCGGTTCACCATTAGGCATCTCAAGTTGCAGCAGAATTGGTGCAACAAGCGGAACAACCACGAACACGATTTCCAGGAAGTCCAGGAAGAAGCCCAACACGAACATTACAGCCATAACCGCAATAATCGCACCCAGCGCACCACCCGGCAGACCGGTCAGCGCTTCCTTCACCAGTTCTTCGCCACCCAGATCACGGAAGATCAGGGAGAAGAATGTTGCGCCGATCAGGATCACAAACACCATACAGGTGATCTGTGTGGTCGACTGCATCACTGGCATAAGCACTTTCTTCGCCATCACGCGGTAAAGCGAAACGAGCAACCCATAAGCAAGCACTGCGCAGGCAAAACCAGCAACCCAGATACCAATCATATCACCGGTTGGGATCTCGTTACGTGCAACACGCAGATCCATGAAGGATGTCAGAACCAACATCACAACAAGAGACAGCACCGCCAGATACACCGGCCAAGGCTTGTCTTCTTCCATGCGGTATCCAGCAAGCAACAACGCACCAACAGCCCCCACAGCAGCAGCTTCAGTTGGTGTCGCAATACCTACGAGAATTGAACCAAGCACCGCGATAATAAGCGCAATTGGCGGCACAAGAGCGTGAAGAACCTGACTGAGGGTTGGTCCCGCAGACCCGTCATCACGCATTGGAGGCGCTTTGTGCGGTTGTGTGAACGCAACAAACAGCTGGTACACAATGTAAAGGCCAACAAGTGCAAGACCAGGAATAAGCGCCCCTGCAAATAAATCCCCTACAGAGAATGGATCTGGAGCAAAATTACCCATCTCACGCTGAGCGATCTGGTAGCCGTTGGAAAGCTGGTCAGCAAGGAACACAAGCACGATGGAAGGCGGAATAATCTGCCCCAACGTACCGGAGGCTGCAATCGAACCGCAGGCAAGACGCGGGCTGTAACCGTTACGCAGCATGGTCGGCAGAGACAAAAGCCCCATAGTCACCACGGTGGCGCCCACAATACCGGTTGAGGCTGCAAGCAGAGCACCCACAATCGTGACAGAAAGCCCCAGACCGCCCGGCATACGCCCAAACAACCGGCCCATGGTTTCCAGCAGCTCTTCCGCAACCTTGGAACGCTCCAGCATCACCCCCATGAAGATGAAGAGTGGAACCGCGATCAGGGTTTCGTTGGACATGGTGCCGAAAATTCGGCTCGGGATCGCACCAAGGGTCACGCTACCGCCAAAGAACGACGCGATCAGAGCGAAAATCAGTGCGACACCAGCAAGAGTAAATGCAACAGGGAAGCCCGCCAGCAAACAAATACAGGCAACCGCAAACATCAAAATATCAAGAGTATGAAGAAGTCCATCCATCTCCGATTACTCCTGGATCTGACGAAATGAGTCGAGGGCCTTCTTGTCACCGCGAAGGGCAAGAACACTTCGAATAATAATGGCGACACCCTGTAAGGAAACGAGAACGGCAAAGGCGATAATCGCACTCTTCAGAAGATACCGTCCTTGAATGCCGGATGCCTCCTGAGACCCTTCCCAGATTGCCCAGGAACTGAGCACATAGCCCCAGGACCAATAGACAATCACCGCACACATCGGAAGAAGGAAGAACACCGAACCAAGCAGATCAACCATCGCTTTGATACGTGGGCGTGCATCACGGTAGAAGATATCGACCCGCACGTGCCCATCTACGCTTAGCGTATAAGCAGCAGCCGACATAAACAGGAAACCGTGCATGTAGGTGATGGATTCTTGCATCCAGATGGAACCGATACCGAAAACGTATCTCATCACCACCACTGTAAATTGGACAAGCACAATGCCCAAAGTCAGCCAGGCGCAGCTCTTGCCGATGCCACGATTGACTGAGGTAATCAGGTTCATTAGGGCGCGCATGCCCGCCTCTTCGTCTTGGTCTAAACCAAGCCTCTAGGATTATTATTGGGCCCCAAAGGCCAAGATAGAGCTCTTGAAAGAAAAGCTCCCCGCAAGGATTGCGGAGAGCGAGTGCAGCAATAAGTAAAATTAGCCCAGGATACGATCGCGAGCTGTCAGGTAGTTACGCTCAGCAAGGCTGGACCATGCAGAGGTTTCCTTACGAGATTTAACGTAGCTTTCGTAGATGCGCTTGGAGATGTCATCTGTCTCAGCCACTTCAGCAACAACTTCTTCAGCTTTACGGCCAATTGCATCGAACACGTCGTCGGAGAAGTCACGAACCTGAACGTTGTGCTTGGTCAGGAGAGTTTCCAGGGCAGCACCGTTGTTGTGGTTGTACTCAGCGAACATGTAGTTGTTCTCTGCCATACATGCAGAACGGATCAACTCCTGCTGACCAGGTGTGAAGCTTTCCCAAACACCTTTGTTCATGCCGAAGGACAGACCAGCACCTGGCTCATGGAAGCCTTTGGTGTAGTAGTACTTAGCAACTTTATAGAAACCAAACGCCATGTCGTTCCATGCGCCAACCCACTCGGTTGCGTCGATCGCGCCGGACTGCATTGCAGGGAAGATTTCAGAACCAGGAAGCGCAACAGCTGATGCACCAAGACGGCGAAGAACTTCACCACCCAGACCAGGCATACGCATTTTCAGGCCTTTGAGGTCTTCAAGAGATTTGATCTCTTTGTTGAACCAGCCACCTGCCTGCAGACCGGTGTTACCAGCCAGGAAGGATTTAACGTTGAACTGACCAGCAAGCTCATCCCAAAGCTGTTGACCACCACCGAAGTGCATCCATGCTTCCAGCTCAGCAGCTGTCATGCCCATTGGAACAGCAGTGAAGAAGCCAAATGCTTTGTGCTTGCCGAGCCAGTAGTAGTCAGCAGCGTGGTACATGTCAGCTGTACCATTGGAAACAGCGTCGAAGCTCTCAAATGCAGGAACAAGTTCACCGGCAGCAAACAGCTTTACAGTCAGCTGACCTTCACTGGCAGCAGTGATACGGTCAGCGATGCGCTGTGCGCCAGTGCCGAGACCCGGGAAGTTCTTAGGCCAGGTGGTGACCATTTTCAGTTCGCGCTTACCAGCTGCGAGTGCTGGAGCTGCAAGAGTAGCTGCGCCAGCGGTTGCACCTGCCAAACCAGCATTTTTCAGAAAACTACGGCGGTCCATAAAAACTCCTCCCAAGAGCTTCTTAAATCAAATCTCTTTATGCCTCCGCAGAATTGAACCTCTTCCATTGAGATCTCTGCGACAACATGACCAACTTCTTATAACCCTAAAACTACGTGAAAATACAAGGAAATCTGCACCCTATTGGACAAATTAATTATTCTTGGATCAACTGAGCGTACCTCATCTATGCGTTTTCAACCGAAACCAGCCGTAACGTAACTATCGAAACATTTTTAGGAATCTCCGCCCTTGAGGGCTAACAATCAACCTCCGAAATCGGAATTCATAGCCTTTTATTTCAATGTTAATAAGTCAGCCTACATGACCTAACTGGCTTGAGCATTGCTCCATTAATTTTCTGGGTGAATTAAGCCACACAGGTGGTAGATGCTTTAAAATACAATAATTTAGAGGAAACTAATCTACAGTTTCAGTTGAAACTGAGCAGAGGTGCGCAGACACGATGCCACCCGATAAATCCGAGACCCTAGACCTCAATCAGGTCGGCATTGCAAAGCGAAGACAGCTAACATTTAAAGATGCGTTCCGATGCACAAACAACTATCCACACGAAGGTGTGGTTTTCTACAGGTTCGCGCATTAACGATAGCGCGAATTTCTTCGAAAACGCCCATACGAAATTGCTTGAAAGCAAACTTCTCAGGCATTTCGAGAGCGATTCTTCCAAAAATTGCCGTAATCTAGAACAGACCTGCCGTTGCGCCACCATTCAGCCCAGCAATCAGCATCAACGTTCCCATCAGCAAAATAGTCAGAGCGCCAACCACCTCAAAACCGCGCAAAATAACCGTACCAGCCTGACTGTCGGCACCCCAGATCCGCAAGGCAACCTCACGCGAGAGCACTGCGAGACTCGCCAGAACAGAAACGGTAATACCTGTCCCCAATGCCATCACGAGCGTGGAGGCCACACCAGCCCAAATCATGCCCTGAGAAAACGCAAACGCAAGCACGATCAAAGCACCGGTGCATGGACGAAGCCCCACTGCCAGAATGATTGACCAGATGCTTGTGAGTGTCATGGCTGAGTTCTGAACCATCTTCGGATCCGGCGCATGCGCATGCCCACAGCTGGAACAAACCTCTCCATGCTCAGAATGCTCATGTTGATGATGGTCGTGATCATGTGAATGACCGCAGCTCGAAGCAGGCTTTTTACCAAACCATGGCTTCAAAACACGTTGCCAAACAAGGTAGAGGCCAAGCAGGAAGACCAACACATAAGAGCCAAGCTCAAACCAGCGGGCTGTTGCATTAATCGCCGTACTGGTCAGATGCAAAAGGACTCCAGCCCCGCCAACCAGCACAATCGCTGTCACTGCTTGCGCAAAGGCAGAAGCAAAGGAGAGCGCGATCCCTTTCTTCAAAGTCTGCTCATCTGCAATCACGTAAGAAGAAATCACTGCCTTACCATGCCCCGGCCCTGCAGCGTGGAACACACCATACGCAAAGCTGATCAGCATCAGAAGCCACCCGGCAGAAGGGTTGTTGCGGAAGTTTCTCAGCGCGCTTGTCAGCTTAAGATAAAACTCATTCTGCAACCGAGTAATGGTCGCCATGCCTTGCTGGAAAATATTCATATCCGGACCACGCAGTTCAGCAGTATCCGCAGTCTCACGCTCAGAAACGGAAGACAGCGTCATCGGCTCACCACCTTGCGCAAGCGCTGCCACTGCATCTTCTGCAGACGCAGGTGCACTCTCAACTGGCCCAGGTGTAATCTCGGAAATGAATTTAGTATTGCCCGTAGAAGCTGTTGTAGTCGCCACACCATCGCACGACACAATCACCTGATTGACAAGCGCTGCTGTGTATCCCTGCAACTCTTCAGGAACATTACGCTGGTCAGCACCGATCGTTGCCAACTGGGCAGCAATTTGTCCGTCCAGCTCAGGAGGATGGACCAGCTCAACAGAGCATTTTCCGGGAGCATTCTTCAGCGTCACGGCCATATCTGCCTTAGGCCATTTAAAATCGATGTAGTAGGTTGGGTCATAAACATCGAGTGTGATCGGCTCGTCAGTCTTGATCTTCTCTTTGAGCGGCAGTGTAAAGCTCAACTCCACCAATGACACAGGGCTCGTGTCTGGCTGACTGCGACCAGCTGCAATCTCTTCAGCAATTGCTGCTCGGTCTTCATCGCTGATCAACCAGTAATCATCAAAGGCCACCTTGATCATTTTCATGGATGGATCAAATGGCTCGGAGAAATCTATCTCCGCTTTGCTATCATCCCCAAACGTGAAGTAACCGTACTCTCCAAGACCCTCAATGTTGATCTTAGCCAGCTCATCCAGCTCATTTCTCTCGAAAAATCCATTCTGATTGGCATCCAACCCCTGCACGGCATAGGCCGTGTACAGGTCGTCAAACAGCCATTTGTGCCGAATGTGAGTCAGATACCCGTCATCATCAAACACCAACTCGGCGCGCGCTTGCACAAACATATGCGGATGCGCTGCAACCTGTTGAGAAGGCAACAGAAATACCAGCAGCATGCAGAATGCGGTCAAAAACCGTAGGAGCTTATGAGACATGGCGCCTTAACAAAATGTGAGAACCCGACACGACAAGTGTAATAAAATAACGGCAAATTCAAGACCCATTTATTGAAGGTCCTGAGATACGTTTTTCCCGTAATTTAGAACCATTCGGATAATTCTTCCGAATTTGATGCCCATCACCTACGAAATAAACCGGATATTGCTTTAAGAATAAATCAATATCCCCGCAACGCTTCTTGTTCAATTTCGTTTGGGAGGGCTGAATGAACGTGCCATTGCATAATAAAATAACGATCGATACCTACATGACCCCATTGGATCATCCAGAATTCGCTGGCCACGAGCAAATCGTATTTGCAACAGACAACGAGACGGGCCTGAAAGCGATCATCGCGGTTCACAATACCAATCGCGGTCCCGGTCTCGGTGGATGTCGCATGTGGAACTATGCAAGCGCAAATGAAGCTCTGACTGATGTTCTCCGCCTCTCAAAAGGCATGACCTATAAGAATGCATTGGCTGACCTTGCTTTGGGAGGAGGAAAGTCAGTCATCATCGCAAACCCGCGTACTGATAAGACCCCAGAGCTTCTCAGAGCATTCGGCAGACACATCAATCGCCTTTCCGGTAGCTACATCACCGCAGAAGATGTGGGCATCAGCTCAGATGATATGGAAATCATTGGCAGCGAAACTCAGTTTGCTCGCGGGACAGATGCCACTGGTTTTGGCGATCCTTCGCCGTACACTGCACTGGGAACCTTCGTTGGCATCAAAGCAGCTGCCAAGCACAAATTTGGCTCTGAAGACCTTTCAGGCCTGACTGTATCACTCAAAGGTCTGGGCCATGTGGGATATGATGTAGCCCGCCAGCTGCATGAAGCAGGCGCTAACCTGATTGTCTCCGACATCTATGATCCGGCAGTGACACGCGCAATCGAAGAGCTCGGTGCATCCAGCGTATCGCCAGACGACGCACATCTCGTCAAAGCAGATATCTTTGCCCCATGTGCGCTTGGCGGTGGCCTGAATGCTGCAACTATCCCGGAGCTGAAAGTAGCTGTGGTCGCAGGAGCTGCAAACAATCAGCTGGAAACACAGGAAGACGGCGCAGCTCTCATGAAGCGCGGCATCCTGTACGCTCCAGATTACGCCATCAATGCAGGCGGTGTAATCTCTGTCGCTTTGGGCGAGCCTGGTGCATCAGACTCAATCGTGCGTCAGAAGACCCTCGCGATCGGTGGCACGCTTGCTCAGATCTTCGATCGAGCTGATGCGGAAAAGCGCCCAACCAACATCATCGCAGATGAGTTGGCTGAAGAGCGCTTCCAGCATCACCATAATCCAGCTTAAAACGGAGGGCTGATCTAGCCCTCTTTTGGCAAAGGTCCATCAAGCATTTTGGGGCAGTCACCATGCTGCTCCAATTGCTTGTGCCAGTTGACCATGTAGTCAACAAAGGCACGCACCTTCGCAGACAGATGCCTACGATGCGGATAGACCGCGTACATCGCAGGCCCTGGCACTTCGTAGTCTTCTAACGCCGGAATCAGCGTACCTGCCATCAACTCTTCCAGCACATAAAAGATCGGCAAACGCACAACGCCAAGGCCTGCCAGCGCTGCTGCAACCGCAGTTTTCGCACTGTTCACATGCATCGGCCCTTTAACGGGAACAGAAAACCGCTCTCCATTTGCCAGAAACATCCAATTGGTCTTGTGCTTGTAGTTGGTATCAATGATGCACGGCATATTCGCCAAATCACTTGCCTTCTCAGGCATACCATATGCTTCCCAATACGCAGGAGAGGCACAAACCATGACACGAACATCCCGAATCTTCCGCGCAATCAGACTGGAATCCTCAAGCTCTGCTACACGAATGGCGACATCATATCCTTCCTCGACAATATCGACGAAACGATCTTCCATCTCGATGTCCAGCTCAACGCGCGGATGTTCCTGCAAAAACGAAGCAAGCACTCTGCCCAGCGTCGCTTCAGAGAACGAACGCGGAGCACTGAGCCGTAACCGGCCACGCACCTCCCGATGGTCTTGCTGTACAGCATCTTTCAGGTCATCAAACCGCTGCAACAGCTCACCGGCTTCGCGGAAGTAGGCTTCACCAACCTGGGTCAGAGAAATCTGGCGGGTCGTCCTGTTCAGCAGGCGCACGCCCAGTTCGTCTTCCAGCTCGCTCACGTACTTGGAAATAAGCGCCTTGGAGCGCCCCATATCCCGTGCTGCAGCCGAAAAGCCACCGCTTTCTACCACCTGCAAAAAACATCTAATTCGTGTGATGGAATCCATCGATCAAACCTCATAGGTGGTCGCAGTCAACGAGCATCAGCCTGTTGTCTTTGTAGGCGCTTCCGGCGACGTCTCACACGCCCTGTTATGCCAACCATCCGCAAAAGAAACAAACCCGCCGCAAACCCAAGCCCAGCCAGCACTCCACCTTCAATGGTCACAGGCACAGCAGGCTCAAAGTCTTCCCAGGTTGCCTTGGAAAGCTTAGTGTCCGGCTCTTTCATGAAGATCCAGACGCGCTCAAACACAGCAGCGGTTTCCATCGCCAATTGCTGTTCTTTCAAAGCCTCAAGGCGATCCAATGACCGCTCAACGCTCATCCCGCGCAACTGCACAAACTCATCCGCACTCTGTGCCATATGCGTTAATGCAGCAGAAGCGCTTCGGTGGGTAGCAGTCGCATCCGCAACAAAATCGGCTTTCACTTCCTCCAGCGCATCAATAGCGCCGCCCATACGCTGACGGTATTGCTGGGCAAACTCAGGAAGCTGAGAGGTCACAGTGCCGCTTACAAGCGCAACGCCAAGCGTCAATACCCTTGCAAACATCATTGCAAACCTCTCCTCTAAGTTAATCTACCAGAGTGATCACTCCAGCAGCACCTTCTTCTGTACCAAATGCCAGCCGGTTCCCCTTCTTATCCCAGGCAAGGGCAGAAACAGGACCAGCACCCGGACGGCGCAACAGCACTTCAGCATTATCGTGGAACCGAACGGCCATCACCATGCCATCCTGATAACCAATCGCCACCATTTCTTCAGTTGGATGGCAGCAAACAGTCGTCACCATGCTGTCCCCGCGCACGCCAAGCTCCAGTGGTGCCTGCCCCATAGGACCACTCTTGCCCATAAACGGCCAGAGGATCGCAGCCTGAGCACCAGACGTGGCCAGATACTTGCCCTTGGCAGACCAGCTCACTGACTTCACCTTACCCGGATAACCGGTCATGCGCATGTCTTGGCTGTCGGCCAAACGCCATCCGTGCAGAGCGTTCTCCTGCATAGTGGTCACAAGGTACTTTCCTTCAGGAGAATACGTGACCAGACTATGCGCACCTTTCCAACTCAGTTCCTGCGGATCACCTGCGGCATTCACCCAAAACAACGTCACGCCATCATAGCGGGATGCAGCAAGACGCATCCCTTTAGGCGCAAACGCCAAACCAGCAAAGGCACGCGGCAGCTGAAATTCTTTGATCTCGCCGCTCTTCAGACGAACCCAAGCCGTACGACCAGATGCATAGGCCACACTGTCCTGCGGACCAGCTGCAATAATGTCGATCCATTTACGCGGCTGCTCAGCAAGCTCTTCAACACTTCCATCTGCGCTAACTTTACAAATCTTGCCATCACCACCACCGGTGATCAGAGATTTGCCATCTAAAGAAGGCGTTGCACAAAGCAGGCCGTTTTTGTGAACCGGTGTCTGGGTTTCCGGCCCACCAGCAAAAAAGACAGAACCTTCACCGCTGGCAAAGGCAGCTACATCACCCAGAAATGTCGCAGAAACAACAAATCCATCGGTATCAAGAGGAGCAGTTACAGGCACCAGAACTTACTCCGCAACACAGGCTTCAAACGCAGTTTTCAGCGCAGCACCATCTAGCTCACGGCCGATGAAGACAATGCGGCTTTCCCGCTTTTCATCATCTCGCCAGTCACGCTGATGATTGCCCTCTACGATCATATGAATGCCTTGCACCACATAGCGCTGCGGATCATCCTTGAACGACAGGATACCCTTCATGCGCAAAATGTTCGGCCCTTGAATCTGCGTAATCTGATTGATCCAGTCAAAGAAGACCTTCGGGTCCAGATCACCAACCGTGAAGGAATAGGACTTCACAGAGTGCGTGTCCTCATGGTCGTGATCACAATCTGGGCCACACTCATGGTCAGGGTGGTCATGATCATGTTTGTGATCGTGCCCATGGTGGTGGTGATCATGGTCGTGATCACAATCCGGACCACACTCATGATCGTGCGCGTGCTCAGCCTTTTTCAAAAACTCCGGATCAAGATCAAGAATACGATCCAACTCAAAGGCTCCACGATCCAGAACATCCGAAATCGCGATCTGGCAGCGTTCTGTGTGGTGGATCTTCGCATACGGGTTGATCTTACGGATCGCCGCTTCAACACCAGCCAGTTCCTCTGCTGAAACAAGATCGGTCTTGTTCAGCAAAATCACGTCAGAAAACGCAATCTGATCTTCTGCTTCCTTAGTGTCTTTCAAACGCTGCTGGACATGGCGGGCATCAACAACCGCAACAACAGCATCAAGCCTAGCCGCATCGCGCACGTCATCATCCATGAAGAACGTCTGTGCAACAGGAGCCGGATCAGCAACACCCGTGGTCTCCACGATGATCGCATCAAACGCGCCTTTGCGTTTCATCAGGTTCTCAACGGTGCGGATCAAATCACCACGAACTGTACAGCAGATACAGCCGTTGTTCATTTCATAAACTTCCTCGTCGGACTCAACGAGAAGGTCATTGTCGATACCGATTTCGCCGAACTCATTGACGATCACAGCATAGCGCGTGCCATGGTTTTCACTCAGAATACGGTTCAGCAAAGTGGTTTTACCTGCGCCCAGATATCCGGTCAGCACGGTAACAGGAATACGGCTATCAGCAGCCTCGGACATTTACGTCTCCTTGGATGGGTGTGCGCTCGCACTCAGCTGGCACTTAGAGCAAATTCATGCAAATGAGCGCAGCTATGCGATAATCTCTTGCCCTCAATATAGACAGTTGCTCTGCCAGCAAAAGACCCTAGCTGCGGATTAGCTGTTATCGCACCTTCTGTCCCCCAGGAATTGGCAGCACCATCTAGCCCACGTCACAATCCAAGCTTGCGCCGAAGCTCCAGAACAAGCAGAAAACCAATGCAAAAGATGATGAAGAACACCGCAAAGCTAATGGCAACCGGCATACTGCTGTTCAGCAAGGGAGAGAAGAAAAACATATAAATCAAAATCATCATCGCCATTGTCACAACAATGCGCGCCGGGCTTCTCGTCACAAACTGAAAAACACCCAAAGACCTGATCTTCTCAGGCACACGAAGACCACTCATAAAAATCTCCATTCAAAACATAAGGTGATCCTAGGCTCGTTATTTGACAGAAGCAAGAAACCGACACCGATAGCTTAAACAGGAATACCTCACCTCCAGCGCTCAACCCACTCAACTAATTTCCGTTTGCATTCAATCGCTTCCATCCCCTACCATCCAGCCGATCGTTTTGGGGAACTGGGAGGCCAACCATCATGCTGAAAACCATAGAGGCGTTTGACCGCATCGGGGATGAAAACGCATTCGCCGTTTTGGCACGGGCTACTGAGCTCGCTCAGCAGGGCCGCGATATCATCAATCTCGGCATCGGTCAGCCAGACTTCAAAACACCAGAACACATCGTGGAGGCAGCCGTCAAAGCGTTACGCGATGGCCACCACGGTTACACCGGTGCAACGGGTATTCTCCCGCTCCGCGAAACCATCGCAGCAAGCGTGCATGCTGAAACTGGAGCGAATGTCTCACCAGACAACGTGATGGTCGTTCCCGGCGGCAAGGTCTCCATGTTCATGGCAATCCTGATGTTTGGTGAGCCCGGCAAGGAAATCCTCTACCCAGACCCCGGCTTCCCAATCTATCGCTCCATGATTGAGTTCACCGGAGCAACACCAATCCCGGTGCCAATCCGTGAAGAAAACGACTTTGCTTTCTCAGCCGAGGAAACCCTGAACCTCATCAATAAGCGCACAGCTCTACTCATCCTCAACTCCCCGGCCAACCCGACAGGCGGCGTGACACCGCGCTCTGAGATAGAGAAGCTGGTAAAGGGATTGGAAAACCATCCAAACCTGCCAGTCCTATCTGACGAGATTTACTCCCGCATGACCTATGACGGGCTTAAGCACACGTCCTTAATGGAATTCGAGCAGCTCAAAGACCAACTCATCCTACTCAATGGCTGGTCCAAAACTTGGGCTATGACAGGCTGGCGCATGGGCTATTCCGTCTGGCCGGCTTCTCTTATTGATAAAGCCCGCAAGCTTGCCGTGAACTGCTGGTCGTGCGTCAACACACCCAGTCAATACGCAGGCATTGCCGCCATCGAAGGCCCACAGGATGCAGTAGATCAGATGATGCTGGCTTTTGACCGACGACGTAAGCTCGTGGTGGAGGGACTAAACGCCCTGCCCGGCATCTCCTGCAACACACCCAAAGGCGCCTTCTACGCCTTCCCGAATATCAAAGAAACAAAATGGCAAGCAAAGCCCTTAGCTTCAGCGCTCTTGGAGGAAGCCGGTGTTGCGCTCATCGGCGGACCTGATTTTGGTGTCCTGGGAGAGGGATATCTGCGCTTCTCCTATGCCAATTCAGAGGAGAACATCAGCCGTGCATTAAGCCGTGTGGGTGATTTCCTCAGCACCCACACCAAGTAGGAAAGCTCTAACGCTGCGCTGTTACCACAATGGCCTTTTCGATCAAGTCGGAAAGGTCTGGGGCATTGCTGTCCTGATGCACAGGCTGCATGATGAGGAACAGAGAGGAAGGCCCAACCGAGGTCAACCCATCAAGCTCATCAATATCAAACTGGAGCACGACTTTCCCGTCTGCATCCATCAGCGACAAGCCATCATCATAGCTCCACTGCCACGCTGTGGCTTTGGAGATAGGCGCATAAAGTCCCTGACAATTCTTGGTCTCAAACGAGTTGCCATATCCACTCGCAGCAGGCTCAGAACCAAGCTGCGCGGAGCAGGTTTTAGACGACAACACATCAGAAATTGACCAGTGACCAGAAATTACACTGGCTTGACCGGATAGGACGCCAAAGCTAGCTAACGCCAGGGTTGCGCCGGCAGCTACTACTGTTTTTCTCAAAATCCCATGCATACGAACAGCCTCCAGGATCTGTTTTATGTACAGATTCTGGGCGCAATCAGTTAACTCAAGGTTAACAGGAAATTAAGTGAGAGATAACAGATCTAAAAACATAACTTATTCATGGATTTAACTCAAAAACAAATACACGCATTACTTGTTGAGTACAGATACAATCTAAAATAAATCTAATTACATACTAGTTATTATTTACATGAAGTGCAAAACGCACTCGTTTTAGGTGATTTGCATTTCGCATCAAAAGACAACCAAGCAAGGCAAGCCCCCCAAAACTCAAAGGCCACCGCGAGGAGCACTCAAAAATGAGCAGTCCTCTCAACCTAGCGAAGCGAGTCGATTTAGAGAGTTAGCCAACGAGAAGAACCATACACGTCATGGCGAGTGTAAAAAAACCAAACATCTTCAAGTCTTTATGATCTTCGATACTTCCACGAGAACTGACCATGACGAAACTCCAAACGCAATACAAGATGCCGCTTAGATAAGCGCGGCATAGTAAACATAGAGTTTCAATGAGGCAGTTTCACGATCACCAAACTGCCTTTTGGTTTCAAATGGCAGTTACTCAGGGTTCGCGCACAGCCCGTCCACTGACACCAGCCGCTCACCCGGAGGCGGCGCACTCTCACGAATTCGCAGCTTAGGCTCGATTAGCGTCAGTTCATTACTGAGCTTTTCGCCATTCATCTGTGAAAGCATGAGTTCTGCAGCATTCACACCAATGGTTCCGGCCCCATTGTCCACAGTGGTCAGGGCTGGTGTTCTATTTTCCGTACCCTCGGTGTCATCGTAACCAACAATTGCCAGGCCCGGCCCCGGCTCAACGCCAAGTCGCCGAACAGCACTCATTACACCCAGTGCCACAAGGTCGTTGAAACACACCACAGCCGTTGGTCGAGGATCCGTCTGCACAATCTGCTTGGCAATGGATCGGCCATCATCCTGCGTCATCAACTCAGGAATATCCAACTGCTCATCCGCATTGATCCCCGCATCCTCAAGCGCTGAGCGCCAGCCGCGGTTCCGGTCGCGTCCGGCAGAACTGCCACGCCGGCCACCAACCATTGCGATCTGGGTATGCCCTTGCTCAATCAGATGTTTTGTAATGCGGTAGGACCCAAGGAAGTCATCTCCGCGAACGCAAGGCGCATCCGCCCCGGCCACATCGCGGCAAACCAGCGTGACTGGCACTCCTTGCCGCACAATGGAGTTGATGTCCTTGTCAGTCGTGCCAACCGAAGCGCACAGAATAAGCCCATCAACCCGATGCTGCAGCAGCGTATCGGTGAAATGCTTCTGCCGCTCGACAATATCGCGGTGATTACAAATCAGAATGGTCTTGTTGTGCAGCGCCAGAGTTTCTTCCAGCCCACGAAACACCTCAGCAAAATAGGGATTGAGAATATCGTGAACCGCCACCCCAATCATATTGGATTGAGATGTCCGCAAAGATGCAGCTGACCGATTATAGATATAGCCCACTTCCTCAGCATAGGCTTTCACCCGTGCTTTCGTGGCTTTAGCGATCAAAGGGGAATCTCTCAAAGCCAAAGAAACCGTAGCCGTCGAAACGCCCAGTTTCTCAGCAAGATCTCCTAATCTCAATGGTTTACCTGTGCCGCTCAATGCCGATGTCCTCGCATATCCAGCCGGATCCAGTTTGTATTCTTAAGCACTTATGCACAGCAACATTAGAAAATAGCAATACTCCACACTGCCAACAAAGAGAATTCATTATGAATTCTCAAGTTTTAGCCACTTGCCAAACCCATCAAACATGCTGATATTTTTTAGCGAAATACATAAGCAAATGACAGGTTTCGAGAAAATGTATTCAGACTTCAAATTATTGGCCCAGTACAACACCTGGATGAATGCAAGGCTTTACGAATGCGCGGAGCAGCTGAGCGATGCGCAACTCAAAGAAAACCGCGGTGCGTTCTTCAAATCAGTCTTCGCGACCTTCAATCATATCGTGGTGGGAGATCTGGCCTGGCTGCGCCGTTTCGCAAAGCATTCCCAAACATATGAGAGCCTGCAGCAACTTGATCAGTTTCCAGTGCCAACAGCACTCACATCCATTCCGTACGACAGCTGGTCAGACCTGAAGGCTGCACGGCAAAAGCTGGACGCAATCATTGAAGAATTTGCAGGGGACATCACCGTCACCCAAGCGGAGAACGCTCTCACCTATGCCAACATGAAAGGCATTCCTGCAACGAAAAACTTTGGGGACTTGGTGCTGCATTTCTTCAACCACCAAACCCACCACAGAGGGCAGATAACAACCCTTCTCACTCAGTTTGGACTGGAAACACCAGATACAGACCTGCTGTTCCTCTGCCAGGACGCTTAAATCAATAAAAAATCATTGGCCTGTGTTTAACGCAGGCCTTGCGCCTTCAGCTTAATCAGCAGCTTCCAGCTCTACCTTCTTCGCAGCCTGCTCTTGCGCAGTTTTATCTTCGTTCTCCAGCTCATCTTCCAAATCCGGATCATCTTCAAAGCTGGCAGACAGGTTCTTCTCAACCTGACGCAACAAGCGACGAAGCTTCTTGCGGTCTTTGTCATCCATACCTGCAAGCGCTTCTTTCTCAAGACGCTTCCATGCACGATCTACCAGCAAAATCCGGTCACGACCTTCTTCACTCAGGAACACGCGCGCAAGCCTGCCGTCTGTTTCCGAAATGCGGCGGAAAACAAGCCCTTGAGCTGTCAGGCGTGTCACCATTTTTGTCACGGTTGGCGGCTGAACCCCAAGCGCCAGAGCCAACTGGCTCATGGTCTTGCCATCAGTCTCGCTCAAAACTTTCAGAACAGCTTCCTGCCCCGGATGCAATCCGATGCGCGAAAGGTGTGCCCCAGAACGCGCCCGCTGCGCCTTCGCTGCTTGCGCAAGACGAAATGTCGTGCTTTTTTTAAAATTAAAACCCATGGTCTGGCTAATCTCGCTGCTGTCCCGATCAACGTAAAACGCCCGAAAAAAGGCGCCGTACAGCAGTGATAGCCGCCGAATATATAACTCAGATGACAGTTCGATAATTATTTAGTGACCTAATGAGATTTCTTAGGTGTTTAAGCTCTTTAGTTCTACTCAGTGGGATTTTTGAGGTTACGCGGATACTTTTATCCGGTGTCCCATCGCTCGCTCCAACGCATCCACCGCTTCACGGCAGTACGACGCGTATTGTGATTCCATACGGTAGTTCAGCGAGCGTGGGTAAGAAGCATCCAGCGCCATATCATGGGTAATTCGCCCCGGCGTAGCGGCCATAACCACAATACGGGAAGACAGAAACACACTCTCATAAACAGAGTGCGTCACGAACAGGATCGTCCAGTCATGGGTGGATTTCAGCTCAAGCAGATCATCATTCAGCTTGTTACGGGTGATCTCATCCAGCGCTGCGAACGGCTCATCCATCAGCAACAGCTTCGGCTTGGTCACAAGAGCACGAGCGATGGAAACCCGCATCTTCATGCCGCCAGAAAGTTCAGAGGGCATGTACGCTGCGAAACTGGAAAGCCCGACCATCTCCAGCGCGTCTTCAACGCGATCCTTCGCATCACGCTTGGAAACACCCTTCACCTTCAACGGCCAATAGACATTCTCAAAGGTATTCGCCCAAGGCAGCAAGGTCGGTTCCTGAAAAACAAACCCAACCTCACCCTGTCCAGACCGGATAATCTCGCCCGAGCTTGGCTCCTCCAACCCGGAAATGAGCCGCAGAATAGTAGACTTCCCACACCCTGACGGCCCCAGAATACTCAAAAACTCCCCCGCCCGCACATCAAGACTAAACCCATCGATAGCGGTGGTGCCATTTTCGAAGGTCTTAGAGATGTTGTTTAGGGACAGGAGGGGGGAGTTCATTATCTTTCCTTGAGTTAAGATTGAACACAAAACCCGAGCATATCGGGTTTCAATGCACAAACGGCTCAATAACTTTCAAACTTCAAGCAAAACTCTGATGCCACGATCACAAACCTTCAAGAGAATAAAGAGATATCATCATCTATATAGAAGGCAAGCAATAGGCATTCAGATCGATTTAATTCCAGAAAGTGGTCATATCACCTCTAACTACTTTCTTGCAGTCTCTGACATCATTGCCCCCCGGTGCAACATCTGCACCACAAGCTGACGAATTTCCCGCTACTCCAAGATATTGATGTGTCCATCCCACGAGACTATTTTTATCATTAGTTAATCCATATTCTGAGCGCAAAAGCTTGTTCGAGGCAGAAACAGCTGCATTCATATTTTTCTTTACATCATCCGGACCCGCTGCAGCTGAAGCTTGAACCATCTGCTCACAGAATGCGCCAATAGAAAGCATTTTTCCGCTGTGTGAAACACTGGTCGCCACACTCCAAAGATTATCTAAAACCCCAAGTCTAAAATCAGAAAGATACTTCGCCGCATTTTTTGCCAGCGGAACACCTCCTGGATAGTCAGGGGACAGATACTCAAAGTCCTTACCAGTAGTATATTTAGCGCTGCTAAAGTCTGAGCTCCCTGCGCCCGCAAAATATCCCCCCAAAATCCAGCCAATAATTGCACCAGTATTACTAAATCTGGTTTCGTTTTTTAGGACGGATAAAATACTATCAGTTTCCAAAGTATCCGGGGTACCAACTTTCTCAGCTGCAGATTTGCAAGAAAAAAACAGTACTCTTTTTAATGAATCAGTCTGACCCACCCTTGCTGTGTTTAGGCGTGTAGCAAATTGTTGGGTTGTCATACCAGCAATTTGATTGCAGTTACCGTGTGTCGAAACGACCAACTTTTCCAGATCTTTAAATGAAGTATTGCCTTCAAGCTGATAAATTTGTCCATCAGCCCTCATGTAGAAAACATTGTCGGTACCTAACTGATCTTGGCTCCAAATCAAATTTCTGGAGTTTGTGAAACGGTCGCAGAAGCTAGTGGTAATAAGCACACCATTCGCAGCCCCAGCCTCACCAGCCATCACCCCAGCCAGCGCCAGAGCAACGCCACCAAGTAGTCCTTTTCGTGTCTTTCTGGAAAACATAATCGGCTTCTCCTTCTTATTGTTAGCCAACAAGAAGGACGAGGCACAGCTCTTCACGTGAGCCATCAGCCCCAACAGCCAATCACCAGAGTAAACGCCTCCCTACCCACTACCTCTGAAAAACCGGAGCATCCTGTTCCTTCCCCCATGACGTCCGCGCTTCAACACGTTACTCTGCACGCAAGACAACAAGCACCGGAAAACCACATGAGCGCCCTGCCCCGCCGTTTTTGGCATGAGATGACAACAACTGACTTCTCGAAGAGTGACACCAGCGAGTGGATCGCGGTGTTGCCGATTGCGGCGATTGAGCAGCATGGCCCGCACCTGCCGGTCTATACCGACACCTGCATCGCAGAGGGGCAAGTCGCTCGCACGGTTGAGCTGTTGCCCGATGATCTACCAGTCACATTCCTGCCCGTTCAGGCCGTCGGCAAGTCAGACGAGCATCACTCATTCCCGGGCACACTCAGCCTCACATGGGAAACTGCCGTCAAAGCCTGGATTGAGATCGGGGAATGTGTTGCCAGAGCAGGCATCCGCAAGCTGGTGCTGGCCAACTCCCACGGCGGCAACTCACCGCTGATGGACATCATCACCCGCGAGCTGCGCCTTAAGCACAACATGCTGGCCGTGGAATCCAGCTGGCTCCGCTTCGGCCAACCAGAAGGCCTCTATGCTGAGGAAGAGTTCACCTACGGTATTCACGGCGGAGATATCGAAACCTCCATCATGCTCTCCTTACGTCCTGATCTGGTACGCATGGATCAGGCGATAGACTTCACCTCTACCCAAACCGACCACATCAACAAAGATGCCTACCTGCGGGCCCATGGCCGCCATCAATATGGCTGGATGAGTGAGGACCTGAACAAGACCGGCGCCCTCGGTAATGCGGTGCTCGCCACAGCGGAGAAAGGTCAGGCATCCCTCACACACGCCTCGCAGGAGTTCATTAAACTCCTGCGCGATGTGCAGAGATTTGACGTCTCATCCTTCACCAAGAATTAACTAGAGCCTGAATTAATCACATAATTTCAATGCGGTAACACCTCATAAAAAATTCCTCTTGCTATAAATTGTCATTTATGACAGTTTATTCAAAACAAACACATGAGGTTGGCAATGAAGATCTGTCTCATCAAAGCATCTGCACCGAGCTATTTTAAAGATTACAAGAAAGCGCGTGGAGGCCCGCCTCAGTCCATCTTTTCAGCTGCGGCAGCAACCCCCCACCATTTTCAGCTGGAGATGCATGACGAAACCATCAAGATGGTCGATCCCCGCAAGGTGACTGCCGACCTCGTGGTGCTTTTCTTCGCAACCCCGGATGCCAACCGAGGCTACGAGCTCGCCTCAGCTTTCTCGGAAAAAGGCAGTCAGGTTGTGATCGGCGGCCTCCACGCCACCTTCATGCCAGAAGAAGCCAGCGAATATGCAGATGCGGTGATGACAGGCGAATGTGAAAACGTCTGGGATGAGTTGCTACAGGATGCGCAAAACCGCAGCCTCAAGCCGAGATACACCGGCACCTACGCCGACATGTCCAAGCTTAACCCATATCCGCGCCATCTCATCACCGCAGAGCAGTATGGCTGGGAATGGTCCGTGCTGGTCAGTCGCGGCTGCAAACACCACTGCAGCTTCTGCCTCATCCCCGGCATGCTTGGCAAAACCCGCTATCGCCCAATCCCCGACATAATCAATGAGATTTCCGAAATGGAAACCGATTGGGTCGAACTTCACGCCGACCACCTGACGGAGGATCGCGAATACGCTTTGGAATTATTCAAAGCATTAGAAACGCTCAAGATTAGATGGGCAGGCGAAACCACTATTCGCATAGCAGATGATCCGGAACTTCTGGAAGCCGCAGCAAGGTCCGGCGCGAAGTACTTGCTCATTGGAATAGAAACCCCGTCCAAGGCAGCACTCAAGCGTGCAGGCAAGGGTTTTGTAAAACCTGAAAACTTAAAATCTCAAATTTCTAACATTCATACACATGGAATTATTGTCGACACCACGGCTATTTTTGGCTTCGACGAGCATACACCAGAAATTTTCATCGAAACCGCCAAGTTCTATCATGACATAGGGGTAGATATTACCGCACCGGCCATCGCCATCCCCTTCCCCGGCTCCCGCTTCTACAAACAGCTGAAAGAGGAGGACAGATTGCTCTCTGACAATTGGGGAGAATTTGATGGTGCCCATGCGGTCTACCAGCCAAAAAACATGTCCTGTGAAGAGCTTGAGGCAGGTGCAGAAGAATTCTCGCAGCATTTTTACTCAATGTCGCGGTCAGCTTCGAGAAAACTTCGTCAGATAAAAGATTTCGGGTTGGCAACCACGCTTCAGATTACGTGATTGCCAGCGCCTCATACCATAGGAAGGATGGCTAAGCCTAAAGGATCCCAACCCTTAAACTTTACCGTCCAATTAAGGAGAGCTTAGAACAGTTTAACTGTCTCTACAGCTCTCCTTTTTCCAAAATTTCGCCCCACAAAGACGCATCAAATCCAAGCAAAAGCTGTTTTCCACCAATAATAAGTGGCCTTTTAATTAATGAAGTTTCCTGTGCCATTAAGGCGATAGCGCTAGCCTGGTCCGTGACACCAGCCTTGGTTTCATCATCTAATTTGCGCCATGTGGTACCGCGTTTATTCAAAACAACGTCCCAACCGAATCGTTCACAGGCCTCTATCAGTGCATTTTCATCTGCACCATCTTTCTTGTAATCGTGAAAATTGTAGTTGATTTTAGATTCATCCAGAAGTTTACGAGCCTTGCGAACACTGTCGCAATTGCGAATACCATACATAATCAACAAGATCAGAACCCTTCATTTCCTCATCATTAGATGAAATATACTCATCTTAACGTTAGTGCGTCTCTCAACTGACGCGCATTAAACCGCAAGAAATACATCCCTTAGCACCTGAATACGCTATGAAATTGCGCTGCGCCCACATTAATTCCTCGTTTCAACTACGCAATGCCCCCTAGACGCATTCATTCATATGGGTAATATCACTAAGACGCCAGAATCCGCCTAATAAGTGGTCGGCGAAACCAGAGGGGCCCTGCAGAACAATTAATTTTCTGCATGAGGGGAAAAGGGGAGTTAATTTAGAATGCGTTTAAAGATTGCATCCGCTGCATTGGCAATGACGCTTGCTGCTGGAACTCAGGTAAATGCTGAAACGCTGAAGTTCGCATTTCAAGGTACATACAATCAGCTAGATCCATACAGCTTGAACGAAACATTCACCATGGCCATGCACGGCAATGTGTATGAAGGTCTCGTTCGCCGTACAGCTGATCTCCAGATCGAGCCTGCACTTGCAGAAAGCTGGGAAGTTATTGAACCAACCCGCTGGCGCTTCCACCTGCGCAAGGGCGTAAAGTTCCACAACGGCAACGACTTCAATGCTGACGACGTGGTTTTCTCTGCAAACCGTGTTCGCGCTGAAGGCTCTGACCTGACAACCCGTATCGCAGCGGACGTCAAGGTTGAGAAAGTAGACGACTACACCGTTGATTTCGTCCTGACAGGCGTAAACCCTATCCTGCACTCCGAGTGGTCCACTTGGTACATCATGGATAAGGAATGGACTGAAGCAAACAACGCTGTAAAAGTGACAAGCGCTTCTGACACCAATCCAAACTATGCATCTTTGAACACAAACGGCACCGGCCCGTTCAAGATTGCAACGCATGAGCCAGGCGTAAAAACCACTTTCACCGTAAACGACGGCTGGTGGGACCAGAAAGTACACAACCTGACTGGCGTTGAGTTCACTCCAATCGGATCTGATGCAACCCGCGTTGCAGCTCTTCTTTCCGGTGAGCTGGACATGGCGTTCCCGATCCCGGTACAGGACATCAAACGCGTGGACAGCAATGCAGGCACATCTGCACTGACCGGTCCTGAGCTGCGCACCATCTTCCTTGGCTTCGACCAGAAGCGTGATGAGCTGACCTACTCCAACATCAAAGGCAAGAACCCGTTCAAGGACGTTCGCGTTCGTAAGGCGTTCTATCAGGCAATTGACGTTGATGCGATCAAAGCGAAAATCATGCGTGGTCTGTCCGAGCCTGCTGCTCTGATGATCTCACCATTCCTGTTCGCAAACTCCGGTGACTTCTCCCGCTACCCGTACGATCCGGCTGCTGCAAAGGCACTTCTCGCAGAAGCAGGTTATGCAGACGGCTTTGAAGTTGGCATGGACTGCCCCAATGATCGCTACGTCAACGACGAAGCAATCTGTCAGGCAACTGCAGCATTCCTTGCGCGCGTAGGCATCAAAGTAAACCTGAATGCACAGCCTAAAGCGAAGTACTTCGCTAAGATCCTGGCATCTGGCGGCTTTGACACGTCCTTCTACATGCTCGGTTGGACCCCAGGTTCATTCGACAGCTACAACGTTCTGCTCAACCTCAACAACTGTCGTGATGACAAAGGTGCTGGCGGACCATTCAACCTCGGTGGTTACTGTAACCCACGTGTTGATGAGCTGACAAAAATGGTTCTCTCCGAAAACGACGAAGAGAAGCGTAACAGCATGATCTCCGAAGCCTACACAATCCTGAACAACGAAGTATCTCACATTCCACTGCACCAGCAGGGTCTGGCTTGGGGTGTATCCGACAAGGTTACTCTGAAGCAGCGTGCGGATAACGAGTTCCACTTCAAGTTTGTAGTGAAGAACTAAGTCTACGGCTTAGCCAACAAAATAATAGCCCGGCGCCCTAGGCGCCGGGCGCCTCTATTCTCAGGAACAACTATAAAACACCATGTTTGGCTTTATTTCCCGGCGTATCGCCATGGCTCTCGTGGTCATGTTTGTCGTAGCCTTAATCTCCTTCCTGCTCTTCCGCTTTGTTGGAGATCCTGTAAACCAGATGGTGGGCATTGAGACCACCCCGGAACAGCGTGAAGCCTTGCGCCAGCGCCTCGGTCTGAACGACCCTGTTCTCGTTCAGTTTTTCCGTTATGTCCTGGGCGCAATCCAGTTTGACTTCGGTAACTCCTACCAGTTCAAGCAGCCTGTGGCAGACCTGATTGGTCGCCGTCTGCCTGCAACTCTGGAACTGTCCTTCGCCTCTGCAATTTTTGCATTGCTGCTGGGTATTCCAATGGGCGTTTACACAGGTCTGAACCGCGATTCCTGGCTCTCAAAGATGTTCCTGTCGGTATCTCTTGTAGGTATCTCTCTGCCAACATTCTTTATCGGCATCCTGTTTATCTTCTTCTTCTCGGTCACATTGCAGTGGCTGCCAAGCTTTGGCCGCGGCGAGGTCGTTGCCCTGGGGTCTTTCTGGGACACAGGCTTCCTGACCATCAGCGGTCTGAAGGCCATCATCCTGCCGGCAATTACGCTTGGGCTGTACCAGATGACCCTCATCATGCGCCTGATCCGCGCTGAGATGCTGGAAGTGATGCGGACCGACCACATCAAGTTCGCCCGCGCCCGCGGTTTGCCGAACCGGTCTGTCTATTACATCCACGCCCTCAAAAACACGATGGTCCCTGTGATCACCATCACCGGTCTGCAGCTCGGCTCCATCATCGCCTTCGCGATTATCACCGAGACCGTGTTCCAGTGGCCGGGCATGGGCATCCTCTTCCTGCAAGCCGTGCAGAACGTGGATATTCCGATCATGGCAGCTTACCTGCTGCTCACCGCTTTCATCTTCGTGTTCATCAACCTCATCGTAGACATTCTCTACGTCGTGATTGATCCACGCCTGCGCACCGAACGCGGCCGCGCATAAGAAACGGTAAGGATAATAATCATGACAGATAACACACCAACCGTTTCCGGCAGTGAGGCTTCAGAAGCCCCGCGCTCCGCAATGGCCCGCTTCCTCGACAGCGACTTGCTGCACAGCTTCCTCAGCTCCAAGGTGACAGTCCTCGCGGCTTTCACCACGGTAGTGCTGATGCTCGCAGCCCTGTTTGCTCCGCTCGTCGCACCGTTCAACCCGTTCGATCTGGCTCAGATCAGCATCATGGACGCACGCATTCCGCCGATTGGTATGGAATGGTCCGACCCACGCTACCTGCTGGGCACAGATGATCAGGGCCGCGATCTGCTCTCTGGCATCCTGTATGGAATGCGTATTTCTCTGGCAGTGGGCTTCCTGTCTGTGGCATTTGCCGCAGTCCTCGGCATCTCCCTCGGCCTGATTTCCGGTTATGTCGGTGGCCGCACAGACGCGATCATCATGCGTATCGCTGAAGTCCAGCTTACCTTCCCGGCCATCCTGCTGGCATTGCTCATCGACGGCATTGCAAACGGCATCTTTGGTAACATCGATCGTGAGACCTGGGCAATCTGGATTCTAACGTTCTCCATCGGCCTGTCATTCTGGGTGCAATACGCACGTACAGTTCGTGGCTCTACATTGGTGGAGAAGAACAAAGAGTATGTTCAGGCCGCCCGCGTCATTGGCATTCCGGCATGGATCATCATGATCCGCCACGTGCTGCCAAACGTGCTTGGTCCGGTTCTGGTTATTGCAACCATCAACCTTGCTCTGGCGATTATCACAGAAGCAACCCTCTCCTTCCTTGGCGTTGGTGTTCCATCAACACAGCCATCTCTGGGCACCCTGATCCGCATCGGCAACGACTTCCTGTTCTCAGGTGAGTGGTGGATCGCGATCTTCCCAGGTCTGGCGCTCGCGATCCTCGTGCTGGCAGTAAACCTGCTGGGCGACTGGCTCCGCGACGCTTTGAACCCGAAACTGCGCTAGGGAGGCCAGACCATGAGCATCTTAGATATTCGCGGCCTCACTGTTGAGTTTCCGAGCCGCAAAGACGTCTTCACGGCGTCCCGTAATGTCAATCTTTCCGTAGACGCCGGTAAAATCCTCGGCGTGGTTGGAGAGAGTGGCGCAGGCAAGTCCACCGTTGGCAACGCCGTCATCGGTCTTCTGGAAAATCCAGGCCGGATTGCCGAAGGTGAAATCCACCTCGACGGCAAACGTATCGACAACCTCGCGGCTGAAAGCATGCGCAAACTGCGCGGCAAGCGCATTGGCATGATCTTTCAGGATCCGCTAACCTCTTTGGATCCACTCCAGACCATCGAGTTCCAGCTGGTCGAAACCATCCGCCTGCACCTGCCGCTCTCCAAGACAGAAGCTCGCGCCCATGCGGTTGATCTGCTGGATCAGGTTGGCATTCCAAATCCGGAAGAACGCATTGCGCAATACCCGCACCAATTCTCCGGTGGTATGCGCCAGCGTGTGGTGATCGCTCTCGCTCTTTGCGCAGACCCGGAAGTTGTCATCGCAGATGAGCCAACAACCGCGCTTGACGTTTCCATTCAGGCTCAGATCCTGAAGCTGATGAAGCGTCTGTGTGAAGAGAAAAACGTGGCGATGGTCGTCATCACCCACGACATGGGTGTGATCGCAGATCTCACCGACCACGTTGCGGTGATGTACCGGGGTGATCTGGTTGAATACGGCGAATCCAAGCAGGTACTGGGCGCTCCAAAGCACCCGTACACTCAAAGCCTGATCGCCGCCGTTCCGCGTCCGGACGTAAAAGTACACCGCTTCCCGCAGGTCGATTACATTGAAGGCTCAGCAAAGCCCTTCAAGCAAATCGACATCGGCACCCACTGGCTGGGCAAGGCGCGTGACTACAAATCTGTCGATGGCCCACTGCTCGATGTTAAAGACATCACCATGAAGTTCCTCACCAAGGACGCATGGATTTCTAAAAACAGGCAGTACTTCACCGCTCTGGATAAAGTCAGCTTTGACATCCATGCAGGTGAAACCTTTGGCCTCGTGGGCGAAAGTGGTTCCGGTAAATCAACCATGGCCCGCGTCATCACTGGTCTTTACCACCCGGCAGGCGGCACCGCCCACTTTGCAGGACAGGAACTGACCAGCCTGAAAGACAAGAAGCAGGTTCTGGCGATGCGTCGCCAGATGCAGATGATCTTCCAGGATCCGTTCTCCTCCCTGAACTCCCGCATGCGTGTGCGTGATATTGTGGCTGAACCAATCAAGTTCCACAAACTCGCCAGCACCAACAGCGAAGTGAACCAGATCGTTGATGACCTTCTGGAGCACGTCGGCCTAGGCATCGCAGCGGCAGCCAAGTTCCCGCACGAGTTCTCCGGTGGTCAGCGCCAGCGCATCTCCATTGCCCGCGCCTTGGCGACACGCCCTCGCTTCTTGGTTTGTGATGAACCAACTTCCGCGCTGGACGTATCCATTCAGGCACAAATCCTCAACCTGCTCAAAGACTTGCAGGACGAGCTGGGCCTCACCATGCTGTTCATCAGCCACGACCTCGCAGTCATCCGCCAGATGTGTAACCGCACCGGTGTTATGCGCCACGGCCAGCTTCTGGAAGTTGCTGATACCGAAGACCTCTTCGACAAACCTCAACACGCTTACACTAGGGAGCTCCTCTCCCTGATGCCAAGCATGGACGGCCTGTCCCGCCAAAATCTGGAAGAAGAACTGGCCTAACACCACTCACATTCTAAAGACCACAAAGGGCCCCCAGCGGGCCCTTTTCTTTTGCCTGCAGAACCGACAATCCAGCCACTTAAATGTGATGCACCAACCTACATCTCAGGCAAGCTCGAACCTTGAGTTCCATCCAAAAATCAAATATGGAATATTATTCGAATTATATTCCAGAATCAAAAAACGATAGAACCAACCTCATGCAACCTTCTGGCAAGCAGCAAAAAACCAGAGTTCGCGAAGAAGCAATTTTGGAGAAGGCGCGAGAAATCGCCATTGCTGAAGGAGTTAGCGCCCTGAAAATGCCAGAACTTGCCAAGCTATCGCAAGTCTCCGTCGGCACGCTCTATCGCCACTTCGAAAGCAAGCAGGACGTCGTAGCCGCACTGGCATCCCAAGCCCTTGATATCCGCCATCAAAAACTAAAATTAGTAATCGATCAATTTCAAGAGCCTGAAATGCGATGCCTCGGCGTGATCATGTTGGACTTTCTTTTCAACATCGCCCATCCAGACGTGTTCCAAATAGAAATGCAATGTGCCTCACCTTCTTTCTGGCAGGAAACTCATAATATCAGGCGTCACAATCATCAGATTGTAGCCTCAGATCTCTCTTCTTTTCTGGAAGGGCTCTGCTCAGAAATCTCTGGAACCACCACCGACCCCAAACACCTGACAACCGGTCTTTGGGCCTTCGTTTCAGGGATCTCGTTGGTTTGGTATGGCATGCCCCACGATCAGCCAGACAATCTGGAAGACGCCCTCGCCTTTCTCAGACCTCACCTCATGAATTTCATCAAAGGATACGGGCTGCCGTCCTCTAACACCCAGCAAACTCTAAACCAGCTCGAACAGCATTTTCTCGCAACAAAATCCCAATGGCTATGGACTCTGAAAGGAACAACAACAAATGACGTTCATTAAGCAATGTATGATCGCCGTTCTGTCACTATTTGGCGCGCAGTTCGCAGCTCAGGCAGAACCAACTCAGCCGGCCATTTACATGGTCACCCTGCACACAGCAAACTTCCCTGAGATGAAAGCTTTCTTCAAAGACAAAATGAAGATGAAACTGATCTCAGAAAATGGAGAGTTCGCGGAGTTCAAATCCAACGGCCTCAGGCTGTCACTAGCCAGTCATGAATACCTCAGTTCCTTCCTGAACGCTGAAACACTCAATGGAATCCGCACGGGTTCAGGACTGGGCATCGGCTTCAAATATGAAACCACAGCGCAGGTTGATACCGCTTACGATGCCCTCTTAGCCAACGGCGTTAAAAGCGTTGCTGCACCTGCGCAGCAGCCTTGGGGCGAATACACCGCCTTCTTTGCAGACCCCGACGGGAACGTTCACGAGCTGGTTGCCGACACCAAATAAAGCTAGCAATTCAGATACAAAGGGGCCCAAACGGCCCCTTTTCTTTTACCTGCACTCAGCGTGATAAGTTAACACCACGACACAACCTCTAATTCAATAGCGTTTAAACTCCCCAACAACCACTTCAGCTTGCATTACCTTAATAATAAAGCACTCAAGCACACGCGCAGTTTCGTTAAGAATACCCCTCTTAATCTCTGTGCGTCCACGAGGACTCAAAGCTACGAATGTGAACTTTTCCCGATCAAAGCAGGCTCAAAAATGAAGAAAACAACTGCTACCATTGCTGGCCTTGGTGCACTGGCTCTTTTCATCTCACCAGTCTTGGCCGACAATCACGACACAGGCCAACCCAAAGTCGAATTCTCTGACCTGTCTCTGGCCGATGGTTCACCAGATGACGGCACTTGCAAAACCCGTTATTCCAGCGGCTTTACTGCAACTCACAAAGACGACAAGGCCGACACAAGCCAGGATCAAGCAGCTTCCGAGGAAAACGATGGTGTTCTCATCGCAGAAACTGATGGCGTTATTGGCGAAGGTATCTTCACAATTTCCAACACCTACGAAATCGTCTTTGACGACAGCTCAGACGCCCCACCTGTCGAAGTGCAGATGTTTGCTTCAGGTCTAGTCGGTGACAACCCGATTACAGGCGTATTCTCTGACGGAACCTGCCGCGGGCACATCACTGTGCAACACGAAGACAAATCCTGACGTAGCATCTGACCACGTCCTCAAAGCCAAGCAAAAGCTTTGACCAAACAGAAAGCAAATACGGAGCTACGCCATTCATAAGTGGCGTGGCTTTTTTACATGATATCTTTACTACACGCTCCTCTTGCCCAACGGATACTGCTCCAAAAACCTAGGCTTTCTGCCAAATGATTGCGCTGTCAAACATTCGCCAAAGTTTCGATTATACATAGCAGGTTCGCGCCTTCTAACCCATGAACGAAGACTGTCATGTTCCTGCGCAACTCAATAATTGGAGTAACAAGTTTACTCCTCATATCTTTCCTGGGAATTATACATCCAATCGGTGACAGCTTGTCTGTTCTCCGGCTGCCTCTGGCCGTCTTGCTTGCAATTCTCACACTGTTTTCCTACCGCCAGCCCAAGTTGATGATCATCGGCTTTCTAGTCGCATCAATCAGCAGCGGAACAGTATTGTGGGCCGATCAGGGAGTGCGCGTTCCAGAGAATTATGATCTCGCGGTCTATCAAAAGAACCTGAGTTTCCGCGCCGGAGATCGCATGGATGTCCTGAATGACATCCTCATGCTACAGCCAGAGGTGATCACGCTTCAGGAAGTGCACAAAAGGCATCTTCCCCTCATCAACTCACTCAAAAAGCAGTATCCCTACCACATCGTTTGTCCGTTTACCGCCGTCGGTGCAGTCGCTGTGCTCTCACGCCTCCCCCTTGCTTCTGATGCTTATCGCTGTGAGATCGGCCTCGGCATAGCAGCACTGCACATCCAAAGCTCAGAGGGACCGCTCTGGGTGGTGTCTATCCATCAGCACTGGCCATGGCCGTTTCCTCAAGAGACACAAGCTGGGAAAATCATCTCGATCTTATCAGAGCTGGATGGACTGAAGATGATTGCTGGCGATTTTAACATGGTCCCGTGGTCGCACAATCTGGATGAATATACCGACGCCACAGACACTCAACTGGCCGGCCCATTTGAAGCAAGCTTCCTCTTCAAAGGCACCTATGCCATGCGCATTGACCACGTCCTCGCACCAAAGGGCGGAAAGACCTTTCTCCGCCCTTACTACGGCTCCGACCACCACGGTTTGTTTGCCCGCGTGGACCTGTAAGCGGTCTTACACCTTACGTGCGACTATGAAACGCCCCATGGGAGACGCCGGATAATTGCCAGTCTCAACAATCTTGAAGCCTGCCTGCTCAATCTGACGTCCCAATTCCACCTGCTTGAAGTAGGTCACATAGGGCGCATACCCAACAAGGCGCATCACATTGATCAGCCAGCGCCAGTAAAACGCGGAATCACCCAAACATGGCGTCTTGGAAATGAGCAATCCACCCGGCTTCACAAGTCGCTGTACCTGATTGATTGCATCAGCCGGACCTTTGATCAGATGAATCACGTTATACGCCATCACCACATCATAGGTCTTGCCATCAAGCACTGATCCACCTGCGGGAGCATGCACAAAACTCACATTCTCAACGCCGTCGTCCCACGCCTTTTCACGCCCAAACTCAATCATCTTGCCGGAAATATCGCTAGCGGTCATGTGCTTGACATGCTTGGCCAAAAGCATCGCCGTCGCCCCACTGCCACAGCCCAGCTCCAACACCTCTTGCTCCGGTGTGAGATAAGAACGGACACGGTCCATTGCCTTCTCATAGGAAGCAACGTCTTTCATTGATCGCGCCACATAACTCGGCGCATGCTTGTCCCAAAATCCTGCGGAATTCTGCATCGGAAACCCTCCATTTCCTGCAGTGTATCCATGCATATTATCAAAACAAATTGCCAAAATTCGCAGTTGAGGTATACAAATATGCATGAATTGGCAGAGCGTCTCATTCGACTGGAACCAGGCCCGCGCTTTCCTTGTCACAGCGGAGGAAGGCTCCCTTTCGGCTGCAGCAAGAGCCCTCGGCCTCACCCAACCCACACTGGGCAGGCAGGTCTCCGCGCTGGAAGAAGCGCTCGGCGTGACATTGTTCGAGCGTGTTGGCCGCTCACTCTCCCTCACGCAGGCCGGTTTTGAGCTGCTGGAGCATGTGAAATCCATGGGAGAGGCAGCCAACCGCATCTCATTGACAGCCTCCGGTCAGTCTCAGGAGATCGACGGAACCGTCTGCATCAGCGCAAGCGACACCGCCTCAGCCTTCATCCTCACACCCATTTTGAAGCAATTGCGCGAGATCGCACCCGGCATTCACGTGGAAATCATCGCCACCAACACCGTCAGTGATTTGCAGCAGCGTGAAGCAGATATCGCCATCCGCCATATCCGCCCGGAACAACCAGACCTGACCGCAAGACTTGTGAGGGAAACCACCGCACACTTCTATGCCAGCAAAACCTATCTGAACCGCAAGGGCCGCCCACAATCGGCCAATGACATGGCAAACCACGACTTCATCGCCTTCGACAGGCCAGACAAGTTCCTCAAGTACTTCACCGAGTCTGGCTTGCCACTCAAAGAAAGCAACTTCAAACTAACAACCGCAAGCGGGCTGGTGGGGTGGCAACTGGTCCGAAATGATCTTGGCATCATCGTCATGATTCAAGAGATCGCGGAAATGTTCCCGGAAATGGAACAGGTGCTGCCAAGCTTTGAGCCATTCGTCGTGCCCTTCTGGCTGGCAACCCACCGCGAACTGCACACCTCAAAGCGCATCCGCCTGGTCTTCGACCTTCTGGCGGACACGCTCTCAAGCAAACACTTACTAGGCTGATACAGGCTCTCCAGCCATCACATAATGCAGTTTCTTGAACTGCCGCCGCCAAGCAGAAACCTCAGGCAGATACTGCTCAGGTAGATCAGAGCGCAGCGCTGCTGCAATCAACCGCGCCATCTCACCTGCATGTTCCACACCAACACCCCAGCGCACCAGTTCAGGCGTTCCAATACGCAGCCCGTTCATATCGCCTTCCACCTCCGCAATCGGCAAGCCGATACCACAGGCAAGGAAACCAGCCTTACGGAGTTTCTTGGAAGCCGCCTGCCCACCACCGAAGGAAGCCGCCTCAACAGCAAACTGATGTGACTGCGTAAAGCCCTGCGCCTTGGCAAACACAGGAATGCCCTGCGCATCAAGCGCCTGTGCCAGTGCTTTTGAAAGGGCAATCATCTCAGCAGCATACGCTTGCCCATAGTCCCGCCAATCCAGCATGGTCACCGCCAGCGCAGCAGACTTCGCCGCATCAAAGTTGGCAGTCATACCGGGAAACGCGATGGCATCCATCCGCTCAATTAACTCAGCATCATTGGAGACAATCAGACCGCCCGCAGGCCCGCCAAGGCTCTTGTAGGTGCTCATGGTCATAAAATGAGCACCCTCTTCCAACGGATTCGCCCAGGCTCTGCCAGCAATGATCCCGCATTGATGCGCCGCATCAAACATCACCTTCGCACCCACCTCATCGGCGATCTCACGAATAGCGCGCACAGGATGCTCAAACAAGTTGAGGCTGGACCCGACTGTGATCAACTTCGGTTTTTCCGCTTTAGCAAGCTCACGAAGCCCCTCCACATCAATGGTATAACCATCCGCATTCACCGGAGCAGGCACAGTGCGCAAACCATAAAGCCCGGCACAGCCTGCAATGTGGTGGGTCACATGCCCACCAATGGAAGCTGGCGGCGCGATGATCGTATCACCCGGCTGACAGGTCGCCATAAACCCATAAAGATTAGCGATGGCTCCGGACGGCACACGGATCTCCGCATACTGCGCATCAAACACTTCCGCGCTCAACTCAGCCGCAATTACCTCAATCTCTTCAATAGCTTCCAACCCCATCTCGTATTTATCACCGGGGTAGCCAAGAGATGGACGAGAACCAATGCCAGAGGCCCAAAACGCCTCAGCCCTTGGGTTCATCACATTCGTTGCCGGGTTCAGATTGAAGCACTGCTCCTCATGAATTTCCCTGTTCTGAGATGCCAACGCATCCAACTGACCCAAAAGAACCGCAGAACTCTGAGCCTGCGTCCGCTGCGCAACCTCCTGCACCAGTGCTTCACAATGAGCCGGAACCCAATTTCGTTTCGCTAAAACCATCACAACCTCCCAATTGTTGAAAGGAGTGTGCGGACAGAAGGCTTGAGAGCGCAAACCAGAATATGTAATTATTGGCCTAGAAAAACTAAGGCTAATCCATGTCAGTCTCTCCCTCCCGCCCCAAAGGGCCACCTCTCAACGCCCTTCGTGCATTCGAAGCTGCCGCCCGCCTTGGTGGCTTTGCCAATGCAGCAGAAGAACTGAGCGTCACCGCAGGCGCTGTCTCCCAGCACATCAAGGCATTGGAGGAATGGGTCGGCGCGGACCTGTTCGAGCGCCGCTCTCAAGGCGTCCACCTGACAGAGCTGGGACAGGACATCGCCCCGCACTTCTCTAAGGCCTTCGATGAACTGGGCAACGCCGTCCGGCAATTACGAGCCAAAACCAGCCGCAAAACCATTCACATTGCCGCCCTGCCAAGCGTCGCCCAACTCTGGCTCTCTCCGCGTCTACCGAAGATCAGAGCAGCCCTGCCAGATACCAACATCTCTGTCATCGCACTGGAAACACCGCCCAATCTGGACCGCGAGATCTACGATCTCTCCATCTTCATCGGCAAACCCAAAAGCACAGCTCAAGAGCGCATCATCGCAGAGGATCTCATCACCCCGGTCTGCTCACCAGCAACAGCAAAAGGCCTGAAAAAACCGCAGGACCTTGAGACAGAAACCTTCCTCCACGATGTGATCTGGGCAGACGACTGGCAGGTCTGGGCCAACACAAACGCACCAACTCTGAATAGCTTGAGCGACGGCCCAAACTATTCCCTCTATGCCATAGCAATGGAAGAAGCGAAAAACGGTGCAGGCATCCTCATGGGTCACAAAGCCCTCGTCGAACCGTCTCTGAAGAAAGGTGACCTCCAAGCCCCTTTCATCCAGTGGCAAACAACCGGAAAATCCCTCATCCTGGAATGCGCCAGCCTACCAACCCCATCAAAAGAGATCACACAGATCATCTCACTCCTGCTGGCATAGCCTTTGAGCAGACACCGCTCGTTCCCATTACGTGACTATCCACAGAGCGCCTTTCCGCACTGAAAGGTCAGGGACAGGTCAAACTACGCAAAACCCTATGTGTTCCCTGCAAAAATGATCGGGCTGTGGTCACGGCTTCGATCAGGATCACAACACGACTACATCACATAGGAGAGCTTGCGTATTTACCCTCTCTACAACCACTTGACCCGCCCTCACCAATGGTAATAAGTCCTGATGGTCTAAACTCGGCAACCGAAGATAGCTCTGATGAACGCACCCTCAGCCTCTGCAGCCCAAACCGTCAAACTCGACATCACCGGAATGACATGTGCAGGTTGCGCATCTCGCTTGGAAAAGACTCTCCAGGCAACCGAAGGTGTGGTCAAAGCCACGGTCAATTTCGCACTTGAAATGGCAGAGGTGGAACACCTGCCTCAGGTCGCCGCAAATGATCTGGTGGACGTGGTCTCGACAGCTGGTTTTGAGGCCAGGGAGCGCCGGGACGAGGCAGAGGCAGCAAAGAAGGCTTTTGAAGAGCGCGAAGCACATAGCGACGCAGAAGAACGCAAAACCTTTCAACTTTTCACGCTATCAACGCTCCTTGCGATTCCATTAGTCATTCCAATGGTTTTGATGGCGTTTGGTGTGCAATTCGAGCTCTCTGGCGTACTGCAGTTTGCATTAGCAACGCCAATCCAACTTTTCGTCGGTGCGCGATTCTACAAAGGTGCGTTTACAGCGCTGCGTCATGGCGGCGCCAACATGGATGTCCTCGTCTCGCTCGGCACATCCGCCGCTTATCTGTACAGCGTTTATAACGTCTTCTTCGCCACACAGGCGCAGGCAACAGACCTCTATTTTGAAGCATCTGCTGTCATCCTCACCCTCATTCTGATGGGTAAGTATCTGGAAATACGGGCGAAACGCTCCACCTCAGCTGCTGTTCGCTCTTTGATCGCCCTGCGACCAACCACGGCCAACAAGATCGTCGGCGACAAGATTATCCCCGTCGGCATCTCAGACCTGCGCCTCGGTGATTACATTGTTATCAAACCGGGCGAGTGCGTTCCAACCGATGGCTTGATTGAAGAGGGTGAAAGCGAGCTGGATGAATCTATGCTCACCGGTGAGAACCTGCCCGTGCACAAAAACAAGGGTGATCAGGTAACCGGTGGAACAATCAACGGAGCGGGTGCAATTTTTGTCCGCACCACCGCCCTTGGTGAATCAACACGCTTAGCTCAGATTATCCGCCTTGTTGAAGGCGCACAGGCCTCCAAAGCACCGCTACAAAAATTAGTCGACAAAGTCGCAGCTATTTTTGTTCCCGTTATTGTACTGATCGCCCTCGCAACCTTCGCTGGCTGGATGCTTTACTCCGGCGATGTCACAACAGCCGTCAGCGCATCCGTCGCCGTCCTCGTCATCGCCTGCCCTTGCGCACTGGGACTTGCTACCCCGACAGCACTTGTCGCAGGCACCGGCGCAGCTGCGAAGGCTGGCATACTTATCCGCGATATCGAAGCGCTGGAACGCGCCCACAAAGTCGATACAATCCTCTTTGATAAAACCGGCACGCTGACCGTCGGCAAGCCAGTTCTGACAGATGCTCAGGCGTTTGACCGCAATGACGACCGCCTGCTGACAATCGCAGCCAGCATCCAACTGGGCAGCGAACACCCACTCGCCAGCGCACTTATCCGCGCAGCAGAAGAGCGCAACCTCAAGCTCACCCGCCCACGCTCCATCAAGGCTATCCCCGGCAAGGGCCTGATTGCAGAGCTCACTGGACAGCAGGTCTCCATCGGCAACGCAGCCCTGATGAAAGACCTGAATGTCGCCCCATCCATGATGGGCGATGGCCTTGTAAAGACTTATGAATCCTCAGGTAAAACCGCAGTCACAGTCGCCCTTGGTGATCGTGCAATCGGTGTTCTAGCCTTTGTTGATCAGGCACGGGACTCCGCCCGTGAAGCTGTAGAATCCCTTAAGAAACAAGGCATTCGCACAGTAATGATCACCGGCGACACCGAACTTGCCGCCAAAAACATCGCAGATCAGGTCGGCGTTGACGAATTCCAGGCACGTGTTCAACCAGAGGGCAAGAACGAAGTCGTAAATGACTTGAAAGAACAAGGCTATAGAGTTGCAATGGTCGGCGACGGCATCAACGATGCCCCTGCTCTGGCAGCTGCTGACCTCGGCATCGCAATGGGCTCCGGTGCTGATGTTGCATTGGAAACCGCTGGCGTCACACTCATGCGTTCTGAGCCAAAGATGATCCCCGCAGCACTGGACATCTCCAAGGCAACCCTCAGAAAAATCAGACAAAACCTGTTCTGGGCCTTCATCTACAACATCATCGGCATTCCGCTGGCAGCGCTGGGATTGCTCTCCCCTGTCATCGCAGGAGCCGCCATGGCCATGAGTTCCGTCTCCGTGGTTACCAACGCCATGTTGCTGCGGCGCTGGAAACCGAAGAACATGAACTGACATCATCAATCCAGCCCCTGAAAGACAAACTCAGGGGCTTTTTTGTATCTTCCCTCCCTCCGGTTGACCAATACCGTTCTTTCTTAGAAGAACTCTGACCAATCATAAGAGCGCTAACTAGAAGAATAATGCTTCACCACATCTATCAGGCTGATGCAGTAGAAATAATTCAGTTAGACGGAAAACAAATAAGCTCTTCATAAGGTCAACCAATATATAAAATGGTTTGACAACTCCTCGAATCCATCCAATTCTTTCCGTTACATATCGCAGCCTCAGCATTCTATAGTTTCATCTCACGAATACATTCGCTGCGATCATCCGGGGGGAAGCATATGTTTACGAGAAAGATTGCCAAAGCCACAGTTCTGGGTGCAGCTCTGCTTGCAACAACTTCATTCGGCTACGCGAAGACATTGAAACTCAGCCACAATCAGGGACCAGAGCACCCTCTGCACATTTCCATGCAGCACATGGCAGACAAAGTTGCAGAAGCCACCGGCGGATCTCTCAAAATCCGCATCTACGGCAATGGCGCACTGGGAACACAAAGAGAATCCATGGAGTTAGTGCAAGAAGGCACCCTCGCAATGGCCAAAACCAATGCCAGCGAGCTGGAAGCCTTTGAAGAGTCATACTCAGCGCTGAACCTGCCTTACATCTTCGTAGACGAGAACCATTATTTCGATGTTCTCAGCGGCCCAATCGGTGACGACATCCTCGCAGCGTCAGCAGACAAAGGCTTTATTGGTCTGACCTTTTACGTGGAAGGTGCCCGCTCCTTCTACGCCAACAAAGAGATTCACTCTCCAGCTGATCTCAAAGGCATGAAGATCCGCGTCCAACCATCCCCCTCCGCAATCCGCATGGTAGAGCTGCTCGGCGGCAGCCCGACCCCAATCTCCTGGGGCGAATTGTACAGCGCACTTCAGCAGGGCGTGGTCGATGGTGCAGAGAATAACCCGCTGGCGCTGACCACAGCACGTCATGGTGAAGTCTCCAAGGTTTATTCCGATGACGGCCACACAATGATCCCGTCCATCGTAGTCATTTCAACCACGGTCTGGAATTCGTTAAACACAGACGAACAAACAGCAATTCGTGATGCTGCCAAGTCCTCCATGCACTTCCATCGTGCGCAATGGAACGAGATGACTAAGAAGCATATAGAGCAGGCAAAGTCCGAGCTTAATGTGAAGTTCATTGAGGTGGATAAAGCACCATTCATCGAAGCTGTTTTGCCAATGCATGCAGAAGCCGCAGAAAAATCTGAGAGAGTTGGCTCCTTGATCACACGCATCAAAGCATTGACCCAATAAGCCTTCTAATGGAATAAGAAAGGCCAGAGTACCAAGGCAAATCTCTGGCCTTTTGTCTCGCTTGCAAATCTGCTTTATTTAGTATCTTAAGCGTGCAGCAATCACTAAAAATCCGCCAAACCGCGCAGGCATGGGAGAATGAGCGAAATGGATGGTCAGCGTCGCCGCTATCAGGAAGTAGCTGAAGTCTTGCGCAAAGAGTTAGGCAACGGAACGTTCAAGGTTGGAGATCGCCTCCGCCCGGAGCGCCAGATTGCTGAAGAAATGAACGTCAGCCGCTCACTCCTGCGCGAAGCTATGATCATGCTTGAGATCGAAGGCTTGATTGATGTGCGCAAAGGATCAGGCACTTACGTTGTACGCCTGCCGGATGCGGAGCAAGTTACTCCCACTTCAAATCTGGAAGACATCGGCCCGTTTGAGCTCCTGCAGGCACGTCAGCTTATGGAAAGCAACATCGCAGCCTTCGCAGCCTCCATGGTCACCAAAGCCGATATCCTGCGCATGCGCGATGCTTTGGAGCGTGAGCGCGAAGACCTTGCAAAAGGCTCCGGCGGATATGAGGCGGACGAAGAATTCCACCTGCTCATAGCAGAAGCCACCCAGAACTCGGTACTGGTCGATATGGTCAGAAACCTCTGGCAACAGCGCACCCGTTCCAGAATGTGGGATAAGCTGCACGAACGCATCTTCGACAACACATACCGCGAAGAGTGGCTCAACGACCATCAGGATATCCTCGACGCTCTGAAGCGAAGAGACCCGCAAGCAGCAAAACAAGCGATGTGGCAACACCTTGAGAACGTCAAGAAACGCCTGATGGATTTATCAGACGTAGACGATCCGGCCTTTGATGCCTACCTGTTCCAGCAGGATCCGCTAACGCCCGCATAACCCGCCAACGGGCATTAATAGAGCACAATTCATAGTACCGTTGCCAAATGGGGATTATATCTTTGATAAATTCCCATAGACGTTTTGCACCCTTTACAGGCGGATGCGTTCGCGAGATGTTTACTACGTAAAATCAACAAGAGTGGGATGGAACAAGCTTCCACTTCGCACGCTGTGCATAGGGTGGCCCGGCAATCATGCACGAGATTGAGCTTAAGCTTTCTGTAGACGAAACAACTCTGGAGCAACTGGCCAAAGCAAAACCACCAAAAGGCTTTGCGGTCAGTGAGCAATCCGTGAAACGTCTCCGTTCCGTGTATTACGACACGCCGGACCACACGCTCAAAAAAGCCCGTATCTCGCTGCGCACGCGCCACAACGGCACCAACTGGCTACAAACCATCAAGCAAGGCGGCGGCATGCAGTCCGGGCTCTCCAAACGGATTGAGCTGGAACTGCCCATAGCCGGAATTGAGCCAGACTTCCATGTGATTTCTGATAATGAAATCAAGCAGAAGCTCTTATCTCTGCTTGAGGGCAAGCAATGGGGAATCCTGTTCGAGACCGCCATCACGCGCACTTTGACCTACTATACAGACAAAGCAGGTGCGAAGATTGAAGTGGCTCTGGATTCCGGCATAGCCAAAACAGCCACTAAAGAGCATCCGATCCATGAAGTAGAGCTGGAGCTGATGGAAGGCCCGGTCGAAAGCCTGTACAAACTGGCAGGCGCACTCATGAAAGATCGACCAATTCTGTTTTCCAGCAGTAACAAGGCAGGCATTGGCTATCGACTGGCAAGTGGTGAACCACCTGAGCTGCCCTCAGAAGCACTTCACTCCAACTACATAGAGTTGGAACCAGAAGACAACGCAGGCTCAGCCTTCCAAAAAATCCTCAGCGAATGCCTCAACCAGATTGTCGCCAACCGTTCTTGCGTCCTTCAGCAAAATATCTCTGAAGGCCCGCACCAACTACGTGTCGGACTGCGTAGATTAAGAAGTGCGTTCAATATCTACAAAGCAGCTTTCCCGGGCAACGAAACCATCGCAGCGCTGGATATCTCCGCAAAGCAATTGGCAACAACAGCAGGAAATCAAAGAGATATCGATGTACTGGTGGAAGATATCATCACACCGGTTATCCCGTTACTGCCAGACACGCACTCAGTCGAACCGCTCTTTGAAGCCATTAAACTGGCACATGTGGAAGCTCAGGTTGAACTGAGACAGGAGCTGATCGATCCAAAGCTCAACGGCTTCCTACTCCAACTGGGAGAACTGGCACACAGCTCAGCTTGGAAAGAGAACCTGGGACTAAGCGAGTTCAGGAAACTGGACCTACCAATTCAAACCTTCGCCCAAAATGCACTATCCAAGCGCTGGAAGGCCTGCGAAAAGCGGGCCGAGAACCTGCAGGACCTCACCATCGAGCAGCGCCACGACCTCCGCAAATCGCTCAAAAAAATGCGTTATACGGTTGAGTTCTTTCGCTCCCTCTATGAGCCAGAAGATCTGCGTATCTTCCTTAAGTGTCTGAAGCGCCTTCAAAATACCTTCGGCTATCTCAACGATGTGGCCATGGCTGATCGTCTGGTCGCAATGAAGCTTCCGCAATCCTTACAAAACAACGAAGTTTCAACGGTCATCGGTTTTGTCGCCGGTTGGCATCAGGCCAGAGCAGACAACGCATGGCTGGAAGCGCAGGAACGTTGGAACGCCGCCGTAGAAGCACCCAAGTACTGGCTCTAAACAAAAGACTAGTCATTTCTGACGGTTAGGTGCATTCGGTCAGCAGCCACATAGGCTCGACCAATTTGTATAGGCGCCCCACTCGCAATCACATTGATAGATTCCATCACGAGCACAGGCGATCCCTCGGAGATCTTAAGCAACTCCGCATTATGCGCACTACAAAGCGCCGCCGTAATCCGGGTTTCCTGACGCCGATAATCACCGAAACCATACTTCTCCATGATCTTGGTGATCGAGTTAGTCTCATTCAAATCTGAAGGCAGATTGGGAAAGCGAGACACTTCAAACCAGCGCGTTCCTGCGATAATTGGTGTGCCATCTGCGTAACTCACAGACTCACATTTAAACAGTGCAGTGCCTGGTTCAATCTCCAACAGTTCGGATGTGTAAGCATCTGCAATCACTTCGGTCGTGCGGAAGATATCCCCATAAACCTCCTGCGCCTGACCCGACAAGTTCTCCGAAAAGCGCGTGCGCGGACCGATGGGATAGACCAGCGGAGCCTTGGCAACAAAGGTTCCCCGCCCCTGATCTGAACGTAAAAAACCCTCTTCGATCAAAGTGGAAATCGCACGCCGAACAGTATGGCGGTTAACCTCAAAGCTATGTGCAAGCTCTTGTTCTGCAGGGATTTTCTCCCCCTCAGAAACCTCAGCTCGCGAAAGCTCAGAGCGCAGTACTTCAGCAATCTGCTTCCACATGGCAACGCCCGCACGTCGCTCAACAGGAGAGAATTCAAATTTCATCGCATTCGTCATGTCTTCGTCATGAAACAACACTAATCAGTTGGCGAGCAAAATATTTGTCTATACAACTAGACAACATTAGTTCTAGCTTAGCAACCAAATTCAGACGCGCGGATCCAATCTTTCGACAAACCCGCAAGGCGTCACCACACAATGCCAGAGAACCAGCGTGTTCCTGAAAGTTAAAGGGGCTGAAATGACGGCAAGTTCGCTCAAAGAGCAATCACCGGAAATTGCAGCTAGGCAGAATGCCCTGGGCATTCTGGCAAAGGCCTCAGCGCAAAACCTTGCAGAAGCCTGGAAAAACCTCGGTTTAGAGCCGAGCTACACGGTTATCCGCCCAGCAGAAATCGGGCTCGTGATGGTCCGTGGCCGCGCTGGTGGCACCGGCGCTCCCTTCAACATGTGTGAAGCGACCGTCACTCGCTGCGTCATAGCTTTGGACGACGGGACCACCGGTTTCGGTCAAACCCTTGGCCGCGAAAAACAAAAGGTTCTGCTAGCAGCTCTCATTGACGCTCTTTGGCAACAACAAGAACACCGGGTTCTTGTTGAGACGAAGGTTCTTCAGCCATTAGCCTCCGCTCAAGAACAAGCAGAAAACGAAACACGCGCTGAAGTCGCAGCCACCAAAGTTGATTTCTTCACCATGGTTCGGGGAGAATAATATGAGCACGCAAACAGCCTCCTCAATCTTCGCCAAAGCGCCTGCTCCGGGTCTGGCAGATCCAGTCCACGACGCCCAGTCCGTATTCCGCTCCGCCATGAACGCACTGGCGCAACCCGGAACTGTGCAACAGCTGGACAATCTCACACTTAGCCCTCCTGCTCCACTGTCTGTAGCTGCGACAGCGCTCGTGCTGACACTTTGCGATTATGACACACCGCTCTGGCTGGATCCTGCGCTCGCAACCAATGAAACCGTCAAGAATTACATCCGCTTCCACACGGCAGCACCCTTCGTTGAAAGCCCTGCAGAAGCCGCTTTTGCGCTGGTCTCGGATGTAAAACTGCTCCCTGCTATCGCAAGCTTTGCCGCTGGCAATGCGGAATATCCAGACCGCTCAACCACGATCGTTTTGATGGTCGATGAGCTCACCGAAGACGACGGTATCACGCTGAAAGGTCCGGGCATAAAAACTGAGAAGCAGTTCAGCATTGCTCCCGCACCAGCAATGTTTTGGCAGCAGATGCAAGACAACAGCACACTCTACCCACTCGGCATCGACATCATTTTTGCTGGAACCAATCAGGTCGTAGGCCTGCCTCGCTCCACTAAAATCACCGGTTTGGAGGCTTAACTCATGTATGTTGCTGTGAAAGGTGGCGAGAAAGCCATCCGAAACGCTCACAAGCTCATGGCACGGGATCGCCGCGGCGATACCAACGTGCCATCCCTGAGCCTCAAGCAAATCTCTGAGCAGCTTTACCTCTCTGTCTCCCGCGTGATGGCAGAAGGTTCTCTGCATGATGCAGAACTGGCAGCACTCGGCATCAAGCAATCTCGCGGCGATCTCATCGAGGCTGCCTTCCTGATGCGTGCTTACAGAACAACCCTGCCACGCTTTGGGTATTCCAAACCAATCGACACCGCTAAGATGCTGATCCGTCGCCGTATTTCCGCAACTTACAAGGATCTTCCAGGCGGACAGTTACTCGGACCAACCTTCGATTACACCCAGCGCCTGCTCGATTTCAAACTGGCAGCAGATGGCGAAGCTCCAGCACCAGAAGTGCAGGAGTTCGAGAAGGAAGAGGTCGTCCCACGCGTGACAGATCTCCTCAATGAGGAAGGCCTGATTGAACCAGATGAGCCAATCGCACCGGATGCTCCAGTAGGTGACATCACCCGCGAACCGCTCACCTTCCCAGCAGACCGTGATCTGCGTTTGCAGAATCTGGCACGCGGTGACGAAGGTTTTCTGCTGGCACTTGGCTACTCCACCCAGCGTGGTTTTGGCAGAACTCACCCGTTTGCAGGAGAAATTCGTCTTGGGGAAGTCGAAGTTGACTTCTTCATGGAAGAGCTCGGCTTCGAAGTTCCCCTTGGCACCATGACAGTCACCGAATGTCAGATGATCAACCAGTTTCAAGGTTCGGCTTCTACACCACCACAATTCACTCGCGGTTATGGTCTGGTTCCCGGACAGGGAGAGCGCAAAGTCATGGCAATGGCTCTGGTGGATCGCTCTTTGCGGGCTGAAGAGCTGGGCGAAGAAATAGACTCCCCAACGCAAGATCAGGAGTTCGTTCTGTCTCACTCAGACAATGTGCAGGCCACCGGCTTCGTTGAGCACCTCAAACTGCCCCACTACGTCGATTTCCAGTCAGAACTGGAGCTGATCCGCAAGATTCGCAAAGAGTGGCAAGGGAAACGTGAAGCGGCTGAACAGGAACTCGTAGCGGAGGCAGCACAATGACCGAGCGTGTTGAAACACAAGGCATCTCCGACGAGCACTACAACTTCGCTTATCTGGATGAGCAAACCAAACGCATGATCCGCCGCGCGATCCTCAAAGGCATCGCGGTCCCCGGCTATCAGGTTCCCTTCGCCGCCCGCGAAATGCCAATGCCATACGGCTGGGGCACCGGTGGTATTCAGGTAACAGCTGCAGTCATCGGCAAGCACGATTGCCTGAAGATGATCGATCAGGGGTCAGACGACACCACAAACGCCGTCGCCCTGCGCAACTTCTTTGTCGAAACAACAGGCGTAGACACTACCACAAAGACAAAAGACGCCAGCATCATCCAGACCCGTCACCGCATCCCGGAAGAAACGCTGACAAAGGATCAGGTGCTCGTCTATCAGGTTCCGATCCCAGAGCCACTCCGCTTTCTGGAACCGCGCGAAACCGAGACCCGTAAGATGCACGCACTGGAAGAATACGGCCTCATGCATGTGAAGCTCTACGAGGACATCGCAAAGTTCGGCCACATAGCAACTGCCTACGCCTACCCGGTCATGGTGCAGGACCGCTATGTGATGGACCCTTCCCCGACGCCAAAGTTCGACAATCCAAAGATGGACCAGATGGAAGCGCTCCAGCTGTTTGGCGCAGGCCGCGAAAAACGCATCTATGCCATCCCACCACATACCAAAGTGGTGAGCCTGGATTTTGAAGACCATCCATTTGAAGTGACCAAGTTCGACCAGCCTTGCGCCATCTGCGGGGCAGAAGAGGTCTATTTGGATGAGGTCATTTTGGATGACGACGGCAACCGCATGTTCGTGTGCTCTGACAGTGATTTCTGCGAGGAACGCCGCGAGGCCGGCCATGTCGGGCACCTTGGAACCAATCCTCTGGAAGCAGAAGGAAACGACTAATGTCTCTGGATATTCAAAGCTCTGAAGACTTTCCGCTGCTTCAGGTCAGTAACACGACAAAACTTTATGGCGGCCGCATCGGCTGTAAAGACGTCAGCTTCGATCTCTATCCGGGTGAGGTGCTTGCAATTGTAGGCGAGAGTGGCTCGGGCAAAACAACGCTGCTCAACTGCCTTGCAACGCGCCTCACCCCGACCTCAGGTTCGGTCAACTACCGCAATCGCATGGGCCAGATGCGCAACCTCTACGAAATGAGTGAAGCCGAGCGCCGCATGCTCATGCGTACCGACTGGGGTTTCGTCCACCAGCATCCAGCAGACGGCCTGCGCATGACAGTCTCTGCAGGGGCCAACGTTGGTGAACGCCTCATGGCAGTTGGCGCTCGCCACTACGGCAACATCCGCGACACTGCCACCGATTGGCTAGGCCGCGTCGAGATCGCAGAAGACCGCATTGACGATGACCCACGCGCATTCTCCGGCGGCATGCGCCAGCGTCTCCAGATTGCCAGAAACCTCGTCACAGCCCCACGACTGGTCTTCATGGACGAACCAACTGGCGGCTTGGATGTGTCTGTTCAGGCACGCTTGCTGGACCTCCTGCGCGGTCTTGTCGCCGACCTCGGTCTCTCCGTGATCATCGTGACCCATGATCTGGCAGTGGCCCGCCTGCTCTCACACCGTATTCTGGTGATGCGCCACGGTCATGTCATCGAAAGCGGACTGACAGATCAGGTACTGGACGACCCGCAAGAGAGCTACACCCAGCTCCTCGTCTCCTCCATCTTGCAGCCATAAGGACAAGACAATGACAAACACTCCGAAAACCAAGGTGCTTGTTTCCGACCTTGCCAAGTCCTTCAAGATGCACTTGCGAGATGGCTTGGAAATCCCTGTCGTCTCCGGTGTGAACTTCTCCGTTTCAGCAGGAGAATGTGTGGTTCTTGGCGGTCCGTCAGGTTCGGGTAAAAGTTCAATCCTGAAAATGATCTACGCCAACTACCGTTGCCAGAAAGGGCAGATCCTGATCACGGATGGTGATGAGATTGTCAACGTAGCCGACGCAACTCCACGCCGCATTATCCGCCTGCGCGAAACCACAATCGGTTACGTCTCACAGTTCCTCCGCGCAATCCCACGCGTCCCAGCACTCACGCTGGTTGCCGAACCTCTTATGGCGCAAGGCGTTGCAGAAGACGAAGCGTTTGAGCGCGCTGGCAACTTGCTTTCCCGCCTCAATGTGCCAGAGCGCCTCTGGCAGTTACCACCAGCGACTTTCTCGGGCGGAGAACAGCAACGCGTCAACATCGCCCGCGGTTTCATCGCGCACTACCCGATTCTTCTTCTCGACGAACCAACCGCCTCACTCGATGCAGCAAACCGAGCTGTTGTAGTTGAGCTGGTGGAAGAGAAGAAAACGCAAGGTGTAGCAATGGTCGGCATTCTTCACGATCATGACGTTCGCGATGCCATTGCGGACCGGATCATCGACGTAACTTCATTCGCGTCGGCTGCATAAAGCATATCCGAAAGCGGTATGCAGAGAAGGGAAACTCGCTCCATGATAAAGCACCCCAAAATTGCGGAGACGGTCATTGAGTCAACCGTCACCCATCGAGAGGCTGCAGTTGGCAAGCAATGCGAAGTGCTTGGCCCAACCTATCTGGAATATTGTGAGATTGGCGACTATTCCTACATTGGCCCGAACTCAACGGTTGCGGACACCACAATCGGCAAGTTCACGGCCATTGCATCCAATGTTCGCCTTGGCCCTCCCAATCATCCCCTGGAGCGGGTTTCCCAACATCGCTTTACCTACACCCCCGAATACTACCGCGAAGATAAAGAACGGGATCACCAGTTCTTTGCTGATCGCAGGGCTGCGCGTGTCATTATAGGCAATGACGTTTGGATCGGACACGGCGTAACCGTGCTACCCAGCGTAACGATTGGCGACGGCGCAATCCTTGCAGCAGGCGCTGTGGTGGCGAAAAGCGTGGAGCCCTACACCATCGTAGGCGGTGTCCCGGCAAAACCGATCAAGAGACGCTTCTCCAAGGAAGCTGCTGACCGGCTGATCCAACTCAAATGGTGGGACTGGTCAGAGGACATAATCTTCGAGCGGCTCCCTCTGTTTCAATCGATGACTGTGGAAAGGTTTCTGGAACACTTCGAACCAGCCTGAGGTGTCATAGGACTGACACCGTTTGCCCGGTACTTCGAAGCCCAAGGATATTCTGGATATGCGTTACTCAATCTATTTCACACACCCACAGTCAGCCACGCTCACGGAGTTGGGAAGCCAATGGCTCGGGCGCTCAGCCTTTTCCAATGAAAGCCTCGCACACCCGCACCTGAACGAGTTTGGGCCCGGGCACCTGCACTCAATCACCGAAGACGCACGTCGCTATGGCTTCCACGCCACCATGAAACCACCATTCCATCTGGCGGAAGGTAAATCGCAGGAAGATGCAAAAGCAGCTTTCAGCACGTTCGCCAAGCAAACATCTGCCTTCACCATCGAAGGACTTGCGCCAACCTTCCTCGGCAAGTTTCTCGCCCTGACACCGACGCAGCCGTCAGAACAGCTCAACGGACTGGCAGCGCAATGCATCAAACAGCTCGACCATCTTCGCGCACCTTTGAGCGAACAAGACATCGAACGACGCCGCAAAGCGAACCTGACACCACAGCAGGATGCCTACATGCTGGAGTGGGGCTACCCCTACATTTTCAAGCATTTCCATTTTCATATGACCCTGTCAAAACGACTTGAAGACGAGAACGAGCGCAAAGCTCTCAAAGCTGCCGCAGAAGACCACTTCAAGCCTGTCATTCATCAACCAATCTCCATTTCGCACCTCGCCCTCTGCGTTGAACCAGAGGCTGGGGCGCCATTTCAAGTCATTGAAATAAGACCATTGGAAGGACAAGTAGCATGAGCGATGTATTAGTCGGCGAAGCGCCACATCAGACATCAACAATGGTCGAGCCACACACACCAATGACCTTCACCAACGCAAAACTGATCCTCCCCGATCAGACGCTGGAAGGCACACTGGCAGTCGAAAATGGCATGATCAGCGACTTAAGCGACGGCAATACGTCCAATGCACTGGACTGCGAAGGCGACTACCTCATTCCCGGTCTTGTCGAGCTGCATACCGATCATCTCGAAAACCACTACAAGCCCCGCCCCGGCGTCACATGGAACGCAGTCTCTGCCGTTCAGGCCCACGACGCGCAGATTGCCTGTTCTGGCATCACCACCGTGTTCGATGCCCTGCGCGTTGGCATGGAAGACGACGCAGACCTGACTGCACAAGACATGCGGGCCATGGCGGATGCAATCGAGATCGGTCAACAAGAAGGCCGCCTGCGCGCTGACCACTACATCCACCTGCGCTGCGAGGTTTCCGCCGACAATTGTGTTGAAGGCTTTGAGCTGTTCAATGACGATCCACGCGTTCGTCTCGCATCCTTGATGGACCACACACCGGGGCAACGCCAGTTCACCTCTCTGGATCAGTTCGAGCTTTACTACAAAACCAAGAAGGGTTTCTCGGACGAGCAAATGCAGGAATTCATGCTGCAAATGCAGGCCCGTGCAGATCGCAACTCCGATAAGAACCGCCTTGCGATCGCAGACCGCGCCAAAGCTGCAGGCATGATGCTGGCCAGCCATGACGACGCGACCCTTGCCCACGTTGAGGAAGCAAACAAGTTTGGCATCAACGTCGCTGAGTTCCCAACCACCATGGAAGCGGCAAAGGCCTCACACGAAGCTGGCATGGCTGTGTTGATGGGGGCTCCAAACGTGGTGCGCGGCAAGTCCCACTCCGGCAACATTTCCGCCCGTGAGCTGGCAGAAGCCGGTTATCTGGACGTCTTGTCCTCGGACTATGTTCCAGTCTCCCTTCTGCAAGCAGCCTTCTTGCTAGCCCAGCAAATTGAGCGCATCTCCATTCCCGAAGCCGTACAAAAGGTAACCAAGATCCCGTCAGAGGCTGTGGGCCTTACAGATCGCGGCGCACTTGAAGTTGGCCGCCGCGCGGACCTGGTGCAAGTGCGAATGGTTGGCGACGTGCCAATCGTCCGTGGTGTCTGGCGCGAAGGATATCGCGTCGCATAGCACAGCTGATGAGAGGGGGATCTATCGTGACGGTTTTGGATACAGCTCAGGAGCAAGCAAAAAAGCTTGGCCCTGGCGCACTAATCATGGTCGTTGGGCCAAGCGGTGCAGGCAAAGATACACTGATTTATGGCTATAAAGAGCAGTGTGAAGGCGATACAAACATCATATTTGCCCGTCGCCTGATTACCCGTCCGGCAGATGCCGGCTCAGAACCGCACGAAGCAGTCTGCCACGAAGACATGTCGGAGCTCATCGATCAGGGACGCGTGGCATTGTCGTGGCCTGCTCATGGATTGACCTACGCTCTGCCGGAATGCGTCGATCACCACATCGCCAAAGGCGGGATTGCCATTGCAAATGGCTCACGAAAAGCCTTGGCAGAAGCCGTTGGCAAGTATGAGAAACTGCTGGTCGTACATATCACGGCACCAATCCACGTGCTCGCGCAACGCCTGTCCATGAGAGGCCGCGAAACCACAGAGGATATCGAGCAACGTCTGAGACGCGCAGATCTTTCGCTACCGGAACTACCGCATCTGGTGGAAATACAAAACACAAACGACCCTCAGGACGGCATCAAGCAACTGGAACAAGCAATCACGGCATTTATGCGCGGAGCTTTTTCATTGCCTCTAAGCCCAGCAGGTGCGCGGTGATCATGCCAAACAAAGCCGGAGCAAATTCGTACTTGAGTGGAGCAAATTCTGGCTCCTCGTAGAGTGTCACCAGAACTGGCGGTGGATTGGTCACAGGCCACAGTCCGGCAACGAACACATGAATGCTGAAGAAGACACTCATCGCCTCTTCCGCATCAAGCCACGGCAACCCTTTTTGCAAAGCGCTTGTTGCTCGGGCAGCTTCCACCAGCAAGGCGCGCTTGAAATCACGTACACAATCAATGGAGATATTCTTCTCCATTGTCGGAGCAATTTCACTCATCAGCTCACATAGCACCTGACGCGACGCGAACATTTCAGCAAGAAGCTTCGCCATATCAGCGGGAGCCATCTCACCGGGGACTTCCTGCTCCAGATCCTCAATCAGCTTGACAAAATCACGTAGCAGCAACTCAACCAGAATGGCTTCCCGCGTTTCAAAATACCGATAAATGTTGGATTTCACGATACCTGCACGGCTGGCAATTGCCTGCAAGGTCAGTCCATCTACGCCGTCCTGCTCAAGCACGCAGGTCGCGGCACGTATAAGATCATTATGGCGCTGTGCCTTCGCTTCGGCAGATCTGGCGCGCTGAAAACTCTGGTTGGTCATAGTTTGGTGATAGGTCTCATTCCAATCCATGTCAATTAAACTTGGCAAGGTCCATTGACAAACATCTGTCAGATCATAAGTTAAGAGAACAAAAGTCTCCTAACTATAAATTTACGGGATCGCCAGACAAATGTACCCGAAGATACCTCTGACCGTGAATGGTCAAAAACAAGAGATAGAAGCCGACCCGGAAATGCCACTTCTGTGGGCGCTTCGGGACATTATGGATATCAAAGGCCCTAAATTCGGATGCGGTATTGCAGCCTGTGGCGCATGCACCGTTTTGATTGATGGGGAGGCCGTGCGTTCCTGCTCGCAGCCGGTTGGAGAAGTCGAAGGTGAGATCACCACCATCGAAGGCATCTCCCAAGGCGATGAACTGCATGCCGTTCAGCAAGCGTGGATGAAACACTCCGTTCCTCAATGCGGTTACTGCCAGTCCGGCCAGATCATGGCTGCAGTCGCTCTATTGGAGGAAAATCCAGACCCGACCGATGAAGACATCAGCGATGCCATGACCAATCTGTGTCGCTGTGGCACCTACCCAAAAATCAAAGCCGCGATCAAAGACGCAGCACAAACGCTGGGAGCTTGAAGATGAGCCGATTGGGAAAATACACCCGCCGTGCCTTTCTCGGCCTTGGCGTTGCAGCTGCCGGTGGTCTTGCCGTGGGCTTCTATTTCTACCAAAAACCCTATGCAAACCCATTGGACGCCAAGAAGGCTGAAGGTGAAACACCGTTCAATCCCTATGTGATGATTGATCAAGACAACACCATCACTATCATCGCTCCACGTGCTGAGATGGGTCAGGGCATCCACACAACACTGGCAGCTCTGGTCGCCGAAGAGCTGGAAGTTCCACTTGAGCAGGTGGTTGTGGAACATGGTCCATCCAGCCCGGCTTATTTCAATGCTGCAATGCTGGAGGAATCCACCCCCTTCCCGTTTTATGATGAAAGTGTCTTGGCAGAACTTGCGCGCGGCTCGATGAAAATCGTCGCCAAGTTTCTCGGCCTGAACATGACGGGCGGCTCCTCCTCTACGACGGATGCCTTCGTGAAGATGCGTGAAGCCGGATATGCCGCAAAGTTCGTCCTGCTAAAAGCAGCAGCAGAACACTTCGGCACCTCAGAAGATAATCTCACACTTGCAGACGGTACCATCACAGACCCAGCCTCCGGCAAGTCTGTCACTTATGGAGAGCTGGCCAGCAAAGCAGCTGCGGTCTCACCTCCAAGCGAGATGAAGCTTAAGAAAGCCAGTGACTGGAAGATCCTCGGCAAATCGCAAAAGCGTGTTGAGTTGAAAGACAAAGTCACCGGAGGCCGCATTTTCGGCATCGACGTACAACTGCCAAACATGCTTTACGGCACCGTAAGAATGGCCCCGCGCAAAGGTGTCAGCCTCAAGAGCTACGACAAGACCGCAACACTCGCCATTCCTGGCGTCAAAGATGTCGTCGAAATCAGAACAATCACGGGTGAAGGTCTGGGCGTTGTCGCTGACAACACCTGGGCAGCGTTCAAAGGCGCTGAAGCCTTGGAGATCGAGTGGGACGATCCACTCTCCCTTCAAAACTCCGATCAAATGTGGTCCGCCCTTGAAAACGCACTGACGCAAGAAGCCACATTCGAGTTGGGTGGCACCGGATCTGATGCAGAGGTCTTTACATCTATCCCGGAAAGTGAAGCCGTATCAGCGCAATACCGTGTCCCATTCCTGGCCCACGCCACGATGGAGCCAATGAACGCGACAGCCCAGCACGACGAAAACACGATCCGTGTCTGGACTGGAACACAGGCTCCCGGCCTCATTCAGTCTGTTGTCTCCAGTCACTTCGACATGGACAGCGCCAACATTGACGTTACCACTACCCGTCTCGGTGGAGGCTTTGGACGTTGTCTGGAAGTCGACTTTGCGCTCTATGCTGCAGTCATTGCCAAAGCAACCGCACCAAATCCAGTAAAAGTGACTTGGACGCGCGAAGAAGACACGCAGCACGACACCTACCGTCCAATGGCGATTGGCCAGTTCAAAGGTCAGGTGACACCGGATGGCACGTTAAAGACCATGGACATGCAGGTGGCTTCCCCATCCATCATCCAGAGCGTAATGCCACGGATCTTCCCGGGTATCAGCCCTGCAGGTCCAGACAACACAGTACTCGATGGCGCCTTCAATCAGCCGCTGGATGTTGAAAACATCCGCTGTCAGGCTCACGTGGCAGATCTTCAGGTGCCTATTGGTTTCTGGCGCTCAGTCGGCAATTCCGTCAACGGTTTCTTTCATGAGAGCTTTATGGATGAAGCTGCACACAAAGCTGGCAAAGATCCACTTGAGTTCCGCTTGGCTCATCTAACCAGCGATGAATTCCGGCCAGCACGGGAAGCCTTGAAGCGCGTCGCAGAAATGTCCGGCTGGGGTACACCGCTACCCGCAGGCAAAGGCCGCGGCATCGCCCACGTTCTGTCCTTCGGTACGTGGACCGCACAAGTGGTTCAGGTTGATGTCACCGACAACACTGTCACTATTGAGGAAGTCTGGGCCGTTGCCGATCCGGGCATAGTTCTTGATCCGGGTATATTCAAGGATCAAATCATGTCCGGTATCAACTTCGGGCTCAGTCAGGCGCTGGGACAGGAAATCACATGGGTTGATGGCGAGATCGAACAAGCAAACTTCGACACGTTCGATGCCATGCGCATGCATCAAGCTCCCAAGATCACCATTGAGTTGCTGGAGAATTCTCCACGAATGGGTGGTGCAGGCGAACCTGGTACACCACCATCAACGCCAGCATTGGCAAATGCAATCTTCGCAGCAACAGGTAAGCGCATCAGGCAGATGCCACTCAGCAACGAGATCGACTTTATCTAAAGAGCGTTCCGTTTGATTGTATTCAATCAAACGACAAGAATTCGCTCAAAACAAAAAAAGCCCAGAGCATTCACCGCTCCGGGCTTTTCATTTCTGTATGGAGGCTTGATCAATCGGAGAGGAAGCCAGCTGGCATACCAAACGCTTCCTCCAGAGAGCTCAGTGTTGCATCAGGATCTGCGGTTCCATCAGCGACCGCTTCCACATTCACATTCCCCGGCCCACGCGGCACCACATCACGGCGCTTCAAGTCCCGCTTCGGAGCTGCGATCACCCGTGATTTCTTCGGTGTTGTAGCTGCAACCGCAGGCGTTGACGCCTCTCCCGGCTTGGCTACAGGCATGACAACCTTAGAGGTATCAGTGTTCGCAACGGCTCCTTCGGCAAGAGGAGGCAGATCACCATCCCCAACCGAGGCTGTAGTCACATCATTATCTTCTGCTGATGGCTGAGCAAGCACGGCTGGTTCAGCTGCCACATCCTTAGCAGCTTCAGGTGACGCAACAGCCGCATCTCTTGCAGCAGCAGCCCGCAAACGCTGCGCCTCTTCAACTGTCTTTGCAGTTTCAAGATCCTTCGCCAGCTTTTCAGAAAGCTTTTGTGTCTGCTTCACATCACCAAAAGACGCGCTTGCATACTCTTGAATATCGACAGGCTCAAAGCTCGGAAGGTTGATCGATCCACGGATCTTCAGCGGTGCCATATCCGCGGTCTGCGTCGTTGCAGCTCCCTCATCATCCAGCTTGGACTGATCGAGCAGGCTTGGCTGCAGATACCACAGGACCTCACCATCTTTGATGTTGATCGCACCGCGTCCTTCAACCAATGCAGTCTTGCTTTGCAACGTCAGTGCCTGAAATTCAGCAGTACCCTGATCAAAGATCACATCAGCACCCCAGCTGGAAAATTCAGTCTGATCATTGTCCGTAAACGGCCAACCCGTAATGCCTTTGCCCCCGACAGAGGCAACCAACCGATCCACATCCAATTCATGCAACATGCCGTTGCCAAGCTGAAAGCTGAGCGCTCCACCCATATTGACCCAGAGGTCACTCGGTGTCTTACCGGAGGTGTTCACATCCATTTCAGCATACAGATTACCATCAACCCGCGGCATATCACTGAGCGATGCAAGGAATGGAGCCGCATCAATACCTTTTAGCGAGAACTCAGCAGAGATACCCGGTTTAACCGTTGCGCCGTTCAGAAGAAGTTTGCCAGCACCCTCGCCTTGATAAAGGCCAACACGGGCAACATCCAAAGCCAATCGGCCATCAGACAGCGCTGCTTTCAGCTCTGCATTCCGTCCACGAAGCGCACCAAGCTTCAGGTCCTGAATGGAAAGCGCCAGGTCCAGATCAAAACTGCGCAAGACGGAGAAGTCATAAGCGCCCTCGCCCTTGGCATTCTTCTCATCACTGCGAGAGAACATCTTATCGAAAGACGCATGCGCAACTTCCAATTCACCACTGAGCTTTGGAACTTCACCTGTATCCAGACGGCCAGTTCCTTTGAGGCTTGTGTCATCCAGAACAAACCGCGCATTCTCAAAGGCGACACCGCTATCATCAGCTTCAAACTGACCAGAAAGCTCCAGCTTCTGACCGCGCAGATAGCGAGGGAGCGGTCGACCATACCAACGGGCAAAATTGCTGAAGTCATCTGTCTGGAAAGCAAAGATCCCATCAAAGCCATCACGCAATGAGTACGGACCAGTCAAACTCCCGGAAAACATCTCACTGGAGAACGCGAGATCTATATTCGCATCAGAGCGCAGACCACCCTGCAAAACAATCGGCTCACCATGCCAGCGCGCGGTGCCTTGCAGCTGTAGTGGCTGAGACAGGCCTGAGAAGACAAAAGTCAGATCCATGTCATCAAGAGCTTCGTCGCGCCCTTCAACCGCCAGCATATTTGGCAGGTGAATGTCAGCGACACGCCCCTTCCGCAGGATCGCACCACCATCAACTTCCAGCGCAGCAACCAACTCATCATAGGATTGGCCAACGCCGTAGAACGAAGCATCTACATTGGCAAAACCGGATGCAGGAACATCCAGCCCAACCAAGCGCAAAAGCTGCTCAAAATTCAATGACTGTCCGCTGACCTGCCCCTTCAACTCATAACCGTCTTCAAGGTAGTTCAGCGCAATGTTGCCGCCAAAGCCAACAGAGCCAGCAGTAATGGAAAGGTCTTTTGTGCGAACCCCACGTTGACGGAACTGCAGCTCACTTGTCAGTGCACCACTGCCAACACCTTCTGGCAAGTTCGCATCCTGTTGTGCAGCAACAGCAGCAAGGCTCGGCAACTCAACAGAAACTTGTAGTGTGCCAACGGGCCGTGCACCAAAGGCAAGCTGGCCATTAAAACGAACTTTCTCTTGAGCAGGTCCAGTTACATGAGCCTCAACAGACGTCGCGCGAGCCTCGCTCAGCGCGGTAACTGATCCAACACGCCCACCAACAACATAACGCTCGTCACTCTGATTAAACGCACCTTCTGCTGTCAGGCCATCACCGTCATGCTCAAAATTAAGCACGAGATCGATCTCAGAAAGAACTATTGGTGCTTCTTGCTCAGGTTCACTGTAAGAAACGACACCTTTTTGAATGCTGACGGTGTCCAAGTCCAACTGCTGCATAAAGGAAGCAACGCGGCCTGCAATATTTGCAGCAACCAGAGAGGCTTCCCCTTCGTCACCCTCAGAAAGCTGCGGCTGCCAGGACGCGCCGCCTTTCTGATCAAATTCAAGCGTCCACTCTGGCTCGACAAGCTCAATGTTGCGGATGATGTTGCCACCAGTCAGCAAACGCAGAGAGTTCAGCTCGAACCGGGCTTTCTCTACCCGTGCAAACTCAATCCCGTCAGCTCGCGCAACACCTGCAACGCCAACATTATCAACTTCAATCGCCAGTGTCGGAAACAGATCCACACTCGTGCGCCCGTCAAGACGCAGCTTCCATCCGGTTGCTGTCTCAAAAGACTCTGCAATTTGGGCTTTCAGCTGTTTCTGCGGAACGAGAAGTGGCGCAAGCACCAGACCACAAACCACAAGAGCGGCAAGAGCTCCAAAAATAAGAAGAGAGCGTTTCATTTAGTCTTAGTATCCTAGTGGACGGTTTCGTGAGGCCCGAAAAAGGACTCTCATGTAAGCAGCTTGTACTCAACAAATACAGGGCAAAAAGCCCGTAGAAAACGTCTAAATTATGATTGGTTAAAGCCTTTCAAGACCCAGAACAAAAGCACAACCTATCCTGAACCACTGCGTTCTATCATATTTGCTCCCAATTGTCGCAGTATCACGTGGCTTCAAATTGGCGTATTTCTGTCCTTTTCCTTGGCTTTTGTAATTGTTTTTGCGTATCAATAGTATTCCATTCGGATCTGAATCATCTTTAAGCACAACAGAAAAGCACTATTTTAAAGTGCAAGAAAACCAATAGTTGCACGGAGCACATGAATGCTGGACGCCCTGAAAAAGTTCTTCAAAGACCTGTCAACCGAGCAGGAAGAAGCAGGCCGCTTTTCCGAAGACGATGAACGGCTGGCGGTCGCAGCACTCATGTTCCATATCATCGCTGTAGATGGCGAGATTGAGCAGCAGGAGCTGGACCAGTTAAAACGCGTCTTACAGCAACAGTATGAGCTGAATGAGGAAGACACAAAAGAGCTGATGGACCTCGCCAAAGTACGTGATGAGGATGCAGTTGATCTTTATGGCTTCACATCAGTCCTCAAGCGCAAACTGGAGCCGGAGCAACGCCTGACAGTCATCGAGGCACTCTGGGAAATGGTCTACGCAGATGGGTCCGTCCATGAATTTGAAGACAACACAATTTGGCGCGTTGCCGAGCTATTAGGCGTGTCCTCCAGAGACCGCATGAAGCTTAAGCAAAAAGTAGCCAAACGACAGAGTGGCAATAGCCCTTCTTCGACCTGAAGGTTTTGATTTACAATGTTAGAGCGGAATAATCAGCACCCAGCCAAAATTCTGGTGGTGCTGCATCAGGAAACATCAAACCCCGGTCGCGTCGGGCAGCAATTGGTCAAGCGCGGGTTCGAGTTGGATATTCGCCGCCCTCGTTTTGGTGACCAACTGCCGGACACACTTGCTGACCACGCGGGCTCTGTCATTTTTGGCGGTCCAATGAGCGCCAATGACACCGATGACTTCGTGAAGCAAGAGATCGACTGGATCAGTGTTCCGCTCAAAGAAAACAAACCCTTCCTGGGCATCTGTCTTGGTGCGCAAATGCTCTCCAAAAACCTTGGTGGCCAAGTCACAGGCCATGATGATGGATTGGTTGAGATCGGCTATTATCCGCTGGAAGCAACTCAGTCCGGTACAGACCTAATGGAATGGCCACAGCAGGTCTATCAATGGCACCGAGAAGGTTTCTCTCTTCCCACAGGTGCAGAGCTCCTGGCTTCAAGCCCAACCTACAAAAATCAAGCGATCCGCGTGGGCGATAATGCATTCGGCATCCAGTTTCACCCGGAACTCACCTACGCCATGATGAGCCGCTGGACCACTCGCGCAGCAAGTCGTCTTGTATTGCCTGGAGCCAAAAAGCGCGGCGAACACTTCCGCGAGCGCTTTGTGTACGACCCGGCAGTTCTACATTGGTTGGAAAACTTCATGGACAACTGGATCGGCTACGCATCTGAACCCGCCAGTCACTGGTCATCTCATTCAGCTAAATAGCAAAAAGGCCCGGTCATTGCCGGGCCTTTTCATATAGGTTTGCACTTTAGTTATTCAGCTGCAACAGCCTCTGCGCCAGAAATCTTTTCTCCCGGCTGCAGGATTGGCGAACCAACTGGCAGCACATCACGACCACAAACATCCTTATAGATAATGTGCGCCATCACATACCATGCGCAGAAAGAGCACAGGATCAACACGTAACCGGCAATCACGTTGAAGACCGCTGGACCGAAATGCCCCAGAACCAGCAGGATGAAACCGAGCAGCAGGCTGCCGAAGATGGAAGCTTCTGCAGTGTGAATGTGCAGCGCGCCGTAGAACATAATGCCGGTATAGATGGTGAATGGCAGCAAGAAGAAGCCGATGTCAGAATGGGAAGATGTATAAAAGCCCAGTTTGTTGCCAACAAGAATGCCTGCAAACGCCAGCCAGAATGCACCGTAAATGGTGAAAGCGCTGTAACCGAAGTTATTGCCAGTCTTTCCTGTCTGGAAACCAGCGACCAACTGCGCAAGACCACCAACAAAAACGCCAAGCCAGAGCACTGGGCCCATGTTTTCCAGAAGACCAATGTTCACCATTTGCAGAACAAAAGTCGTCATACCAAATCCAGCAAGGCCGATAACTGCTGGGTTTCCTGTTTTAGTTTGCACGGTTGCACCCTCAATAAAAAACCCAACTCTGGCCTGGTAGGAAGGCAGTTCCTAAAGATCAGAAATTGGGAAACACATTGTTGAATTAGTTGGAGCGCTGAGTACAGAAGGACACAGACAGGAGCAACCGCACTACTACGGAACGTAGCAATACCTAACGTCATGCATCGCAGTTGAAAACATATAACATTCTGATAACTATATATAATTTCGTCACTAAAACAAAAAACCAGCAATGCATAGTGCTCATGCACCAAACGCATTGCTGGTTAATCCAGACTAGCAAATACCTTCAGGGCTTATCCCTTAAAGGTAACAATCAGATCTTTCGCATCAAGCTGATCACCCGGAGCCACACAGACTTCGCTGATCTCACCATCACGCTCCACATGAACAGATGTTTCCATCTTCATTGCCTCAATGGAGACAAGCAGATCACCAGCTTTCACAGCCTGACCAGCTTTCACAGCTAGTGTGGAAATAACACCTGGTACTGGCGCACCAACCTGAAGCTCATTGTCGTCATCAACTTTACGACGCGCAGGTGTGTTTGCAGCACTGTGAGTGCGGTCGATAATACGGATGTTCCGAGGCTGACCGTTCAGTTCAAAGAACACACGCTTTTCACCATGCTCATCAGTTTCACCAATCGCAAGACAAGAGATAACCATTGTCTTACCCGGCTCCAGCTCAGCCATAATCTCATCACCAACCTTCAAACCATAGAAGTAGGTTGGCGTTGGAAGCACGCTGGTCGGGCCATACTTGTCCTGAGCCTTGGCAAACTCAGTGTAAACCTTCGGATACATGAGCATAGAGGACAGTTCTTGCTCAGAACCTTTACGACCCAGAACACCTGTCAGCTCATTACGCTTGGCATCCATGTCCTCAGCTTCAAGCAAAGACCCAGGACGAACCGTAATCGGCTCTTGCCCCTTCAAAACTTTCTTCTGCAGTTCAACAGGCCAGCCACCCGGAGGAATACCAAGGTCACCGTGCATCATGTTGACGACGGATTCCGGGAAGGAGACTTCCTTATTCGGATCAATAACATCTTCCGGTGTGATGCCCTGAGACACCATCATCACCGCCATGTCACCAACAACTTTGGAACTTGGCGTCACTTTCACAATGTCACCAAACATCATGTTCACGTCCGCATAAGCCTTCGCCACTTCGTGCCAACGCATCTCAAGACCAAGCGAACGCGCCTGTTCTTTCAGGTTGGTGAACTGGCCACCAGGCATCTCATGCAGATAAACCTCAGAAGCCCCAAAGCGTAGATCGCTCTCAAACGCACGGTACTGTGTACGAACAGCTTCCCAGTAGAAGGAAATCTGCTGGATACGATCTGTGTCCAGACCGCTATCGCGAGAAGTTCCTTTCAGAGCTTCAACAACGGAACCCATACATGGCTGAGAGGTCAGACCTGATAGGGAATCCATCGCCAAATCAACAATGTCAGCACCACTCTCAACAGCCGCCAGAACAGTAGAGGCCGCAATACCGGAAGTGTCATGCGTGTGGAAGTGGATCGGAATATCGATCTCATCTTTCAGCGCCTTGATCAGAACCTTCGCAGCCTGCGGCTTCAACACACCGCCCATATCCTTAATACCAAGAATATGCGCACCCGCAGTTTCAAGCTCTTTCGCCAGATTGACGTAGTACTTCAGATCATATTTCGGACGCGCACTGTTCAAAATGTCGCCAGTATAGCAAAGCGCTGCTTCACACAGCTTGCCCTGCTCCTGAACAGCATCCAGGGACACACGCATGTTCTCAACCCAGTTGAGGCAGTCAAACACACGGAACACATCAACACCAGATTCAGCAGCCTGACGCACAAAATGCTGAACTACGTTATCTGGATAGTTCGCATAACCCACACCGTTGGAACCACGAAGCAACATCTGCATCAGCAGGTTAGGTGCTTTCTCGCGTACGAGACGCAGACGCTCCCAAGGATCTTCAGTCAGGAAGCGCATGGACACATCAAAGGTCGCGCCGCCCCAGCATTCCAAAGAGAACAACTCAGGCAAACCCTGGGCATAGCTATCAGCAACCTGCGCCAAATCGTAGGTACGCATGCGTGTGGCAAGCAAAGATTGGTGCGCATCACGCATCGTCGTGTCGGTAACAAGCACTTGCGGCTGAGCTTTCACCCACTTGGCAAATTCTTTAGGACCAAGTTGCTCCAGCTTTTGGCGGGTCCCGTCCATTACTGGCAACTTGAACTTCGGCGCCACAGGTGCCGGTGCATCAGCTGGTGGTTTCGGGCGTCCCTTTGTTTCAGGGTGGCCGTTTACAGTGACATCAGCAATGTAGTTCAGCAGCTTCGTCGCACGGTCAGCTGTTTTAATGTTCTCAAACAGCTCAGGCGTGTCATCAATAAAGCGCGTTGTGTAAGAGTTGTCCTGGAAGGACGCATGCCCAATGATCCGCTCAAGGAAAATCAGGTTGGTCGCAACGCCGCGAATACGGAATTCGCGCAGCGCACGATCCATACGCGCGCATACTTCCTCAGGCGTTGGCGCCCAGGCGGTCACTTTCTCAAGCAGTGGATCGTAGAAACGGGTGATCACCGCGCCAGCATAAGCCGTGCCACCATCAAGACGGATACCAAACCCGGTCGCACCGCGATAAGCACTCAGGCGGCCATAATCCGGAATGAAGTTGTGCTCAGGATCTTCAGTCGTAATACGGCACTGAAGCGCATGACCATTCAACTCAATCGCGTTCTGCTCAGGAACACCGGTAACCGTTTTATCGCCAATACGACCACCTTCCGCGATGCGGATCTGTGCGCGAACCACATCAATGCCGGTGACTTCTTCAGTAACGGTATGCTCCACCTGAATACGCGGGTTCACTTCAATGAAGTAAACCTTGCCGGTATCCGCATCCATCAGGAACTCAACGGTGCCTGCACCGCAGTAATCCACTTCGCGGCCAATCTTCAGGCCATACTCGCAAAGCTCACGGCGCTTTTCTTCATCAAGATATGGTGCAGGCGCACGCTCAACCACTTTCTGGTGACGGCGCTGAATGGAACAATCGCGCTCAAACAGATGTACGAGATTGCCATGCTGATCACCAAGGATCTGAACTTCAACGTGACGGGCGCGCTCAACAAGCTTCTCGAGGTAAACCTCGTCCTTGCCGAACGCTGCTCTCGCTTCACGTTTCGCTTCAACAACTTCGCGAAGAAGCGTCTCTTCATCACGGATCACACGCATGCCGCGGCCACCACCGCCCCATGACGCCTTGAGCATCACCGGATAGCCGATCTGCAAAGCAAGACGCTTCACTTCTTCCATGTCTTCAGGAAGCGGATCCGTCGCAGGCATAACAGGAACGCCAGCTTTAATCGCCAGTTCACGTGCTGCTACTTTGTTACCCAGGCGGCGCATTGTATCAGGCGATGGGCCGATAAAGATAATGCCGTTCTCACCGCATGCCTCAGCAAACTCTGGACTCTCGGAAAGGAAGCCATAACCCGGATGAATTGCATCAACGCGTTGCTCTTTCGCGACGCGGATAATCTCGTCGATAGACAAGTAGGCCTCGATTGGACCCAGGCCTTTACCCACCTGATAAGCTTCATCAGCCTTAAAACGGTGTAAAGCCAGCTTGTCTTCTTCAGCAAAGACAGCAACTGTCTGGAGACCAAGTTCATTTGCAGCTCGAAAAACTCGAATTGCAATCTCTGAGCGGTTAGCAACCAATATTCGTTGAATAGCCAAAGTTAGGTCCCCCAGTCTCTATGTATTTTGGGGCTTTATAGTCGAGCAAATCCCTCTATGGAAAGATTAATTTATAGTCACATGAGCCATTACTATATTTACCGGGTCACAAAACATTAAGAAAACGGGGAAATTCTAAGGAATTTATCGTACAATTGAGAAAAACTAAACACGTAAAAATATATACACAAACACCGTAAATTTTGACTTCTCTAATATATCTCACGAAAAATTTTCTACTTTTACGACTAAAGGTGCAACTTTTATCCGATCGCTCATGTGCAAACAGCAGGATTCGCGATGCGAACCCTGCCGAGAGCATAGGTAGGTGTCATTTTGGCTTAACGAATTAAGCCCAGCCGGAAACCCTCGGCCACAGCATGTGTTCTGTTTGCAGCGTGCAGTTTTCTGGCAGCGGAAGCCAGATACCAATCTGCTGTATGCTGAGAGATACTCAGGATCTGACTAATCTCCCAACTTGTCTTCCCTGCAGCAGACCATTTCAAGCATTCAAGTTCACGAGGGGTAAGGCGATGGCGGGGCCGACTGGTATTAGCACCAATCAATTCGCGCACCTTATTGCTCGAGTAAATGCCAACGAGATGAAGAACACTGATTTCGCGTTCATTCAGACGTACTTCCGGCCCACCAAAGATCAACATGCCTTGATAGCCTTGAAGGCCATGCACTGGCACGCAGACGCCGTCATACATTCCGTAATCGCGCGCTTCTGACAGAACTTGCTGTGCAGCGGCAGTAATATTGCGATCACGAGCAACGCTTGACCATAAGAATGGACGACTTGCAGTACGCGCCTTCGCAACAATCGGATCGTTTTGTACGTAATCACGGTCGAGATAACGTTGTTGCCACTCAGGACGCCAACCACTCAACATAATTGACCCATCAAAAGATGCGCCAGCTTCGGGGATCGCAGCGAGACAGAAGCTTGTAAAGCCAAAAGACTGGCCAAGTTCAGCAATACGCTTAGAAACACCTTCGGATGTTTCTTCATTATTAATAGATTCAACAAATTCTAGTGCAGCAGTCAACGGATTCATTTTATACACCCCTACATATTATGCCTCCAACAACCTTACTCTACGCAATATCCACTCAATATAGAAGGTGTATCTATCACCCATCTTCTATTCGAGGCTCATTGTTTTCATATTGGGAAAGAAATCTATTCAATTTAACTTCTATACCAATAGAATTACGTCCATATATATTGACATTGTTAAATTGCACTATGTCTTTTTCGAAAAGCTCAGAAGGAAAAACTTTAAACTTAAAGATCGAATTAGTATTTCTTTGGAAAAAGCTATTGTTAGGAGCAGGTTAATAAAACGTTAACCTTAGATTGCACACCCACCAATACGGATGCGTATGTAATATAGGAAAAATATTCCAGCAATTAGCAAGGTATCGCAGTTAGATTCCGTGTTTCTTTTCATTCTGCATAGATGCAAAAAACTTAACGATACGGCTGAGGGGAAAGCGGGGATAACTCCTCCCCGATGAAACTCACTGGTTAAAACAGAAGTGGCAACAAGCCTCATCTAACACTTATCCGCGGCATGTCTGGGGGCAATTAGAATTGGCAAAATTTATGCTAATACAAGACATTTACTAATGAAATCGGCTAGTAACAACGGCGAATGTGTTACACATAACCCGCAAAACTTCAGGCTTCTTGTAACCATTTAACACGATGTAACCTACCCAAAACGGCACATACTGCACGTTATAGTCATGCATCTTATTCAGCGAAAGCAGCAGGCGAACAATAACGTATACGCAAAAAACCCTTTTATGCCGGTATGAAACTGAAACTTCATTCCAGCACTCATCATCAGCATTTTTCGTCTTTATTCATTCCAGAGCTTTACAGCGATTTTCTCTGCCATATAAATGCCACTTCATTGGGTGAGGCACCGCACGGGCATTTTCAGTATCCCAACCGAAGAATTGGGTACCGAGATACGTTTGGCCATAGACTACGGAATTGCACTTCTAGATGAACAAGAACACGCTGCACCGAACAACAAGATCACGGTCTGTCACTGCGATTTTGGGGCCAACGAACACTGGTAAGACGCATCTGGCTATCGAGCGGATGAGCGCATACTCGTCTGGCCTTATCGGATTACCACTCCGTCTGCTGGCCAGAGAAGTCTACGGGCGTCTTGTAGAGAAGAAGGGGCCAGATCTTGTCGCGCTGATTACAGGCGAAGAAAAGATCATCCCGAAGAACCCACGCTTCTGGGTCTCTACTGTAGAGGCAATGCCAAAAGATCTCGACGTGGACTTCGTTGCCATTGATGAAGTGCAGCTGGCTGGCGATCTGGAACGTGGCCATGTCTTTACAGACCGCATCCTGCATTTGCGTGGCAGAGAGGAAACTCTGCTGCTTGGTTCCTCGACAATACGCCCCTTGCTCGAAAAGCTGATGCCGGGTCTGAATGTGATCACGCGACCGCGCATGTCCATATTGACATACGCAGGTTCTAAAAAGATCACGCGCCTCCCGCGTCGCTCTGCAATCGTCGCCTTCTCTTCCGATGAAGTGTACGCCATCGCAGAACTCATCCGCCGTCAGCGCGGCGGTGCAGCAGTTGTCCTCGGCTCTCTTTCTCCAAGAACGCGCAATGCTCAGGTTGACCTGTTCCAGAACGGCGACGTTGACTGGCTCATTGCCACCGACGCTGTAGGTATGGGTTTGAACCTAGATGTAGACCACATCGCGTTCGCCGGGCACCGCAAGTTTGATGGCTATCAGTACCGCCAGTTGACCCCGTCAGAGACTGGCCAGATCGCCGGACGAGCAGGCCGACACCTGCGAGATGGTACTTTTGGTGTAACGGGCCGCGTACCCGGTTTTGACGACGAACTTGTCTATCAACTCGAATCTCACGAGTTTGAGCCCCTCAAAGTGCTGCAATGGCGCAACCCAAATCTCGATTTTTCCTCGATTCGCGCACTTTTGCGCAGTTTGGAGCATTCTCCGCGAGAAGAGGGCTTGACCAAAGCCCCTCCGGCGGAGGATATCGGTGTTCTCGAACTTGCTAATCGTGACAGGGACATTCTTTCCCTCGCGACGACGCAAGAAAGAGTTTCATTACTGTGGGATACCTGTCAGGTTCCAGACTATCGCAAGATAGCTCCGGCAAACCATGCAGATCTCGTAACAGGGATTTATTCCCATCTGATCCGGGATGGAGCCATTCCGGATGATTGGTTTAACAGTCAGATAAAACTGGCAGACAAAACCGATGGGGATATAGACACACTGGCGAACCGGATAGCACATATCCGTACGTGGACCTTTGTGGCAAACCGTGCCGACTGGCTGAACGATCCTGCTCATTGGCAGGAAGTGACGCGCGGCATAGAAGATCGATTATCAGATGCCCTTCACGAACGGCTTACACAGCGGTTTGTGGATCGGCGAACCAGCGTATTGATGCGACGTCTGAGAGAGAACAAAATGCTCGAAGCGGAGATCACCGCAACCGGAGATGTCCTTGTAGAAGGACAGCACATTGGCCAGCTTCACGGCTTCCGCTTTGCTCCGGATGCAACGGCAGAAGGACAGGAAGAAAAAGCTGTCCGTGCTGCGGCCCAAAAAGCACTAGCTAGCGAGATTGAAAACCGTGCAGAACGGTTATCCCGCGCGCCCAACGAAGAGTTCATCCTCTCCGCAGACGGCACATTAAGATGGCAGGGTGAATCTATCGCCCGCCTGATAGCTGGTGAACAGACCCTGCGCCCATCCCTGATCATTCTTGCTGATGAGCAGTTGACGGGACCTGCACGCGATATGGTGCAGGAGCGCCTTGATCTATGGATCAAGACACACATCGAAACACTCCTGAAGCCGCTTTTCGACCTGGAACAGGGCGAAGAGATCGAAGGCATCGCTCGTGGCGTGGCATACCGCCTGACCGAGAGCCTTGGCATCCTTGAGCGTCAGGAAATTTCTGATGACATCCGTCAGCTAGACCAGCAGATGCGCGGTTCACTCCGCAAGCTCGGAGTTCGCTTTGGCGCCTATCACATCTATGTCCCTGCTCTTCTGAAACCAGCACCAAGCCAGCTGCTCGCGCAGCTCTGGGCGCTGAAAGAAGGCAAAGGCGAGATCAAAGGCCTGACTGAACTTCCTCAGCTGTCCGCATCTGGCCGTACGTCCGTTCCTGTAGATCCGGAGATCGAAGGCGCGCTGTATCGCGTCGTAGGCTTCCGCGTTTGTGGTCCACGGGCTGTACGCGTCGATATTCTGGAACGCCTGGCAGACATCATTCGTCCGCTGGTAGCCTGGAAACCTCTGGAAGAAGGCATTGAGCCGCCAGAAGGTGCCCTGACAGAAGGCGGCGCATTCACCGTCACTGTTTCCATGACCTCCCTGCTCGGTTGTGCAGGCGAAGACTTCACAAACATCCTGAAGTCTCTTGGTTACCGTCTGGAAACACGCGAAGAACAGCGCCCTGTCGCCAAGAAGCCTGAAGCTCCAGTTGAAGCACCTGAAGGTGCGGAAGCAGAACAGATTGAAGGCGAAACTGCAGCACCGGTAGCGGAAGAACCTGCAACCGAAGAGGCTCCAGCTGAACCAGTTGAAGAAGCAGCACCTGCTGAAGCTCCTGAGGAAGAAGCTGGCGAGCCAGAGATGGAAACAGTTACTGTTGAAATCTGGCGCCCGGGTCGTTTCGGTGGACGTCGCAACAACAACGAACGTCAGCGCAATACACGCAGTGGCAACGAACGTCGTGGCGGTCCTCGCAACAACAACACTCAGCAGCGTCGCAATCCTGGTAAGCCTGGCGGTAAAGGCCGTGGCTTTAGCAAAGACCAGAACCGCGGCCAGCAAGGCAAGCCTGCTCCTCGCAAAGACAAGCCGTTGGATCCGGATTCTCCGTTTGCAGCACTGATGTCCTTGAAACAGAACTTGGAAAAGGGCGACAAATAGTCGCCCCTTCGGGCTAACTGATATGGCAATACCAGAAGCACAAGAGTCTCTTCGCATCGACAAATGGCTCTGGTATGCCCGCATTACAAAATCCCGGACACTGGCACAAAAACTGGCAGTGTCCGGGCATGTTAGATTGAACAAAGATAAGATTGCGGCCGCCAAAACAGCTGTAAAGCCCGGTGATGTACTGACCATCACAATGCCGCGACGCCTTTTGATCCTTAAGGTTTTAAAAATTGGCACCCGGCGCGGTCCGGCCCCTGAAGCACAGCTGCTTTATGAGGACATGTCTCCCCCTCCACCACCCAAGGAAACACAGGTCCAGGTTGCCAAGCGCGAGGCCGGTGCAGGACGCCCAACGAAACGAGATCGACGCCAAATCGCCCGGATTCGGGGCTTCAACGAAATTGATCCTTTTTAGCGGCAACTTTACGCAAATTTTGCCCCAATATTGCAATCTCTTCGCCTATGACAGCGCTTGCACTACCCACTGAAAACCGGTAGCAAAGAGCACAAGTTTAAAGGACGAGAAAATCGTCAGGGCCACGAGAGCCCGTGCCGTTTGTCTTCAGACAAATTTGCAGCGCCAGAGACTAAGAGGATTGCGATGACATACGTCGTCACAGACAATTGCATCAAATGCAAATACACCGACTGTGTTGAAGTTTGCCCGGTCGATTGCTTTTACGAAGGCGAGAATATGCTCGTCATTCATCCAGACGAATGTATCGATTGCGGTGTGTGTGAACCGGAATGTCCAGCAGATGCAATTCTCCCAGATACTGAGCCTGGCTTGGAAAAGTGGGTTGAGCTTAATGCTGAGTACGCAGAAAAGTGGCCGAATCTGACTGTTAAGAAAGATCAGCTTCCAGAAGCTGCTGAGTTTGATGGTGTTGCAGAAAAACTCGAAAAGTATTTCTCTGATAAGCCGGGCACTGGTGATTAAGGTCCCAAAAGCTTAGAGCTACCAAATATTTATTATTTGCCAGACAGTATCCGCGGATGTCTTAATTCCTCTCTTGCTTGAGAGAGGTTGGAAATCCGTGGATAATGTGCTATACAGTTTTTTACAGTCATTTGGCAGTCTGGTTGCACCCTCCCCACTCGGAGGTTTTTTTATGGTCGCAGTTCAATTGAAGTGCGCACAATAATTTACTCCAGCATTCGCCGAAGTAGCCACAACATAGAATTCGACTGATCACATTTGAACGCGGAACCAATTGATGCGAGAAGTAGCTTTCCGCATACATTGGACTTTTCACGTTTTTCCAAAGAGAAAGATGCGGCGAACGCGCTGCATCTAGGTTGCTTGCGTCTCCCAGACAGCAAACAACCACTGCGCAGGAGAAGTATAGCGTATGGCCACACCCGCAAAAAAGACCGCGCAGCGTCAGGGGTTTAAAACAGGTGAGCACATCATTTATCCATCTCACGGCGTTGGATTGATTACTGCAATTGAAGAGCAGACCGTAGCTGGATACTCTCTTGAACTCCTCGTAATTGACTTCGAACAGGATAAGATGACGCTCCGTGTTCCAGTTGCAAAAATTGCTTCTGTAGGAATGCGTAAGCTGTCTGACGCATCTACCGTTAAGAAATCTCTTGAGACCATCGCAGGTAAACCTCGCGTGAAGCGTACCATGTGGAGTCGCCGCGCACAGGAATACGAAGCAAAGATCAACTCTGGCGATCTCATTTCAACCGCTGAAGTTGTTCGTGACCTTTATCGTTCTGATTCCCAGCCTGAACAGTCTTACTCTGAACGTCAGCTTTACGAAGCCGCATTAGACCGTATGGCACGTGAAATCGCAGCTGTTCAGAAACAGACTGACACAGAAGCAATCAGACAGATCGAAGGCGTTCTTTCCACGTCTCCAGGCCGTGCTGCCAAAGTTGCTCCAGCAACTGATGGTGAAGGCGGAGGTCAGGAAGAGGCAGCTTAATCAGCCTCTCCTAATCTAACTGATTAAAAGAAAGCCCTGCTCCAAGCGGGGCTTTCTTTTTTTGTCAAAAGATCCAAATGAACTTCAGCGCCGTATCTCAGTTTAATCGAGGGAGGCGTAAATGGCTCATTATGAAAGAGACCAAAGTCTCGGGCCTCTTGCCCGTCTGGCAAGAAAAGCCCCATATCTGTCAAAAGAAGAAGAATACAAGCTCTTGGAAGGCTGGATTGTCAGAGGCGATCACAGGTCACTCGATAAGCTCTCCTTGTCTCACTCCCGCTTGGTCATCGCTCAAGCACTTCGGTTCAAGTCCTATGGTGTCCCGCTCTCTGATCTAATTCAGGAGGGCCATATCGGCCTTATGGAAGCAGCCAACAGGTTCCAGCTCTCCAAAGACGTCCGTTTTGCCACCTATGCAACTTGGTGGATCAAATCATTCATTCAGGACTATGTGCTCCGCAACCAGTCGATTGTTCGCGGAGGAACCTCCTCTCGCCAGAAAATGTTGTTTTTCGGCTTCAAACGTTTGCGCGCAGAACTCTCAAGCAAACATCCTGACTTGAATGAAGAACAACTGCATCAGCAAATCTCAGAAAAGACAGGAGCAAAACTGAGGGATATAAGAATGATGTCTTCCAGATTAGGCCGGAAAGACACATCCCTCAATGCGAGCCTGAAAGGCAGCGAAACGAACCTGCAGCTTCAGGACACTCTCGCGGCTGAAGAACCTCTGCCAGACGAACTCGTCGAAGTGCACCTAGACCAGGAACGCGCAAAACGTCGTCTTTTCAATGCGATCAAAACATTGCCACCACGTGAACAGCGCGTCATTAAAGATCGCAAACTAAAAGACGAAAGCGTTACATTGGAAGCCCTTGGCAAGAAACTGGGTGTTTCAAAGGAGCGTGTTCGGCAAATTGAGTCACGAGCAATGCAGAAATTGAAAGACGCTCTCACGCATTCGGATGGCTATGAAGCCAGCGGCTCATAACACATTACATTGCCTGAAAAACGAGCTTCTTTAGTCGGTAATGACCTTCAGGAGCTCACCTGGCTTGAAGCGTTGGTTCGCCTTAACCTGATTGAGGATCGTGAACAGCTCCAACCGACGGGATGGCTCAATGCCGCTCATGCCAACAGCAAGCTTACGAGCCGTCTCTCCACCCTTCGCTTGAATGATCTTAACTCGAAGTGGGTTAAGTCGGGCTTGTTCCGTCGGGCTTAACTGTCGGAAGCTACCAAGAGACTTCTCAAAATCACGAGTAAAAACAGCGGTTGGCGAACGATTTGCAAAGATAAACCGATATCCAGTTAAGCCGATACGCACAACACCGATGCGGAAAGACCAACCATCTGTAATTGCAGAGCCAATAACGGCTGGCAGACCATTGATCGTGGTTGGGCGAACACTGTTATCAATCAGGCCATTGATCCAGCCAGATAACATGTAATCGGTTAAGCTGGCATATCCCGTCAGATCAGCACCATCAAAACGCATGGCAGTGCCGGAGTTATTACTCGCCAATACTGCCTCAGCAGAGTTCTCAAGCACAAAACCCTTTGGCACACTGAAGGAGATGCCAAGGCCTTTGTGAAGGAACTGCCGCGCACGGACATACCCTTCCAGTGGATCATCACCAAACAACATGCCATCCAAGCTGGTCAGATAGTCTTCACGACCATTCAGACCAATCCCCGGCGCACCGATCTGCCGTGCACTACGCACAGCGCGTTGAATACGATCAGGCGTGTTTGGATGAGAAGAAAGAAAATCTGGCGCTGAACTGCTTTGCCCGCCAAGCTGCTGATAGCGTGCAAATTGCCCCATTGTGTTCAGGAAGCGCGCTGCGGCGTAAGGGTCATACCCAGCGCCAGCAAGTGTTCTCACACCCACATCATCAGCTTCAAGCTCCTGCTCCTGAGAAAAGCGCGCGAACTGCACCTGCTTTTCTTTGACTGCTGCATCAATGGTCTGCTGATCTTTGCCGATATTGGTCATCACTTTGGTGACGAACTCGGCCTCTTCAGCCTGACGTTGGCGCTTGATCGCATGACGCGCTGTCACGTGTGCCATTTCATGAGCAAGCACAGCAGCAAGCTCTGAAGTGTCGTTGGCAAGCGCCAGCAACCCGCGCGTCACATAAAGATAACCACCAGGAAGAGCAAAGGCATTGACTGCAGGGCTGTTGAGCAAAGTAATGCGGTAGTGCGCTTCAGGATCTTCCGAAGCTGCAACAAGACCACCAACAACACGTGCAATAGCTGCTTCAGCCTTACCATCCTTATAGACACCGCCATAAGTCGCGACGACACGCGGATGCTCTCGCGCCCCAACGTCACTCCCAAGCCCGGTTCGCAAGCTACCAGGTTTTTGAGCGCCTTGATTGGCAGAGCCGGTCAGCTGACACGCAACAAGAGCTACGGTCACTGCAGATATCACTAGCATTCTCAGGCTTGTCTGAAGTCCAGACAATGCACTACTCAAAGTCATTCGCGTTTCCGGCTCTTTGCTTTAGTCCAGAAGCTCCAACTGCGCTGGGTGCTTTAGCTCTATTAATGGTCCTTGGTTCAGTTGCATAACGCCCCTGAGGCGAACTCGCTTACCTTTCATCACTGAAAGATCATGCCCGAACTCCGAAAAATCCGCCAGCGTTCCCCTTTGAATAATCCCGGTTAAATCCTCTGTCCAGCGCTCACCAAAATTCAAGTATGTTTTGGATCTTGTTTGCCCAACAGAAATCAGCTTGGCTTCCACAATTCCATAAAGGCCGATTTGCTCGTAGCTAATTGACTTATAATCATTAATTACATTTTTAATGACCCATAATCCAACATTTTCCTCGCGAGCCATACTCTCCAAATTAATAAGGAATTTCAAGCAATTGAAAGCTCTTAATTGTGGCCTAACAATGGCCATTCCAGCTTTGACCAGCCTGACCGACAAATCACCCAATTCAGGATCAACCAGAATCGCAGGTCGGCGTCCCCACCGATCCTTTTGCTCAATCAACGCCTTTACCCTGACTTCCCGTTCCTCAAAAAAGTCATCAGCAAGCAGCAAATCCCGCTCTGGCATTGTCAAATCTGCGAGATAATAAAACTCACCATCGCTCGCGATAAATCTCAAAGGATTTGCGAGCACCTCCTCCATCATGATGGTCGGCAAGCTCTCATCAAGAACCGAACGCTCATCACACGGCGTCGCCAACACGGTTCCTATACAGCTCAGCAAAAAGCAGAAAAAAGCAACAAATCCCCGGAACACAACAACCCACCAACAAAGTCCTATTTGGGAATTATATCAGGTCGATGCAGTCGGAACGCCCCCGAGAACTCTCTGAGAGCAAACCTCAAAGACACCGGTTGAGCAAATTCTCTTGCTTGAACTGATACCTAGCTTGTTCACAGAGAAGCAATCTATCTCGCCTACAGCCAAATTTCATGATATTTGAAAACGCGCTGCATCATCAACGGATGATAACATCTTAAGCGGATCGATCCGGTCACGGATCAAGACACGCCTAAAGGCCCCGTAGCTCAGCTGGATAGAGCGGCCGCCTCCTAAGCGGCAGGTCAGTGGTTCGAATCCACTCGGGGTCACCATTTATATGAAATTATAATGACCCGGCATGAGAAAATAATTGCTACGGGAACAGGCCTCTTTCTCCCTTCCGCATACGATTAATTCTTTGATTTTCTTGAACCTAAGACTGTATATAGAAACAAAATTTTAATCAGTTTTGCGGTATCTGCGATCACTCTTGTTCCTCAGGTACTTAGCATTAAATGCCGGTACATATCCAATGACTGCAAAGTACTTCTGGCGAAGAGCATTCGCGTATCTACTAGATCTGTTTATCCTCGGCTTTGTCATTACCGCTATTGTCGTCGCATATAACAGTGTTTTTTCTACACGATTTCTTGCGCCAGAACTTCTCAAGACAACTGCCTGTGCACCCCAATTTGACATGATTTCGCAAGAGCGTATGGATGAGATCTTACCGCTCGAACCAGGCCATCAACGCCAGCAAATTCTCTGTAAGCAAACAAACATGTTTGCAAGTAGCTTCCACATAACGGCTCTTCAGAAAATCTGGAAAGAAGGCAATGTCACACGTTCTGTTTCAGTGAGCTACTACTCTGATGAATACGGTAATCAAAGAACTTACCTCCCATCAGAGCCGTTCTTCTATTTGCTCGCCCCATTCGTATTTGCCTTGTTCCTTGCTAGAATGGGTCAGACCCCAGGAAAGCGTCTACTCAATTTGAATGTATATAATGCCTCTCTTCAGAAGCCTGATCTAAAGTCAGCATTAAAGCGTGAGTACTTTAAAGCGACAGTTCTCATCATCACAGCCTTGTTTGGGCTTTACTCACTCTATCAGATCATCACGTTAGATTTGGTAGAAGCAGGAAAACAAGCTCAGGAACTACTTCAAAACCTCGGACAAGGAAATTTCTGGCTTTGGATCGTAGGCGGGGTTGTTCTCAGTCTCGCTGCCTTTTGGTTTGAGTTCGGCTCATTCATACGATGGAGAGGCCGTACTTATTGGGATCAGTTCGCAAGTCTTACGACGAGTAAGACAGAAGACTTGGTAATGAGAAAAGCCGAAGCCGACAAGGTTATCGCTGATAAGTAAACCGCCAATTGGATGGTGAGCTCTCTTCGGCTTGCCATCCAAACTTAAATCTTGAAGCAGTTCTTTCATTTGCATTTAGCTAATTGAGCCCACCATTGAGGCAGCCAAAACTGCACATGGAGGGTAAGCCATGAACTATATATCCAATGTGCTTAAACGGTGCGGAGATAACCTTCGGAACTGGTTTTACAATTGGATGGCCTGGATCAGCCGGCAGAAGAAATAAGAGCACGAAGCTTCGCTGATCCTCCCATACAGATACTCGTAATGAGAAGCAGCACTTCCGCTTCCCACCGGTCCAGCTGCGCAAAATCAGAAGAGCTCATCGCCCGGATTGCTCAACGAGACGGCAAGACCAGCACTCACTGTATACGCCCTCTTTTATAGCATCGCCTCTCTCATCTACGTTCGCTCTTACATGAAATTTCTGGCCCCCACCCCACCAACACGCCCTCACAAGCTACGTATTTTCACTCACCAACCTTAAACTTCGAGCATCTGCAAAGTAAGCTTATGTCGCTTTTTTGAGATATATTTCAGTTACATATCACAAATAGCACCCAGGCAAGATGAAGTCTCAACCAGACACTCGCTAAACGTTTAGGCAAACAAACAAAACAAGCAAATTCAGATAGTTATTTGACTGTTACGCTTTAGTCAGCACCGTCAATTCAAAGATATTTCAGAGTACTTACGGCATTCATAGATGAATGCGAATAACGCTTTTCCCAATACTGGTAGACTGAAGTCGTATACATGTAATGTTGACATATCACCGATACGTGCAATCCCTCTATACATAAAAACTAATGTTTCGGGGGGAGGCCCGTACATGGCACCAATACTAGAAATCAGTGACCTCAAAGAGCGCGCTCGCAGACGCGTTCCAAAGATGTTCTTCGATTACGCGGACTCAGGTTCCTGGACTGAGAGCACCTATCAGGCAAACGAGAGCGACTTCGCGAAGATTAAGCTGCGTCAGCGCATCGCGGTTGACATGACAGATCGCACGCTTGCTACCAAGATGGTCGGACAGGATGTCTCCATGCCTGTCGCACTGGCACCAACTGGCCTGACCGGAATGCAGCACGCCAATGGCGAAATTCTCGCCGCACAGGCAGCTGAGAAATTCGGCGTACCTTTCACGCTTTCAACCATGAGCATCTGCTCTATTGAAGCTGTTGCAGCGAAGACCACGAAACCATTCTGGTTCCAGCTTTACGTGATGAAGGATCGGGACTTCATCAACGCCCTGATCGATCGCGCAAAGAACGCAGGCTGTTCTGCACTGGTTCTCACATTCGACCTGCAGATCCTGGGCCAGCGCCACAAAGATTTGCGCAACGGCTTGTCTGCCCCGCCAAAGTTTACGCCAAAGCACATCTGGCAGATGGCAACACGCCCAATGTGGTGCATGAAAATGCTCACAACGCCAAACCGCACCTTTGGCAATATTGTCGGCCACGCAAAAGGTGTTGGCGATCTCTCCTCCCTGTCCTCATGGACAGCTGAGCAGTTTGACCCGCGCCTGAGCTGGGATGACATTGAGTGGATCAAAAAACAGTGGGGCGGTCCGCTAATCCTCAAAGGCATTCTGGACAAGGAAGATGCACGCCACGCAGTCGATTCTGGCTGTGATGCGATCATCGTCTCCAACCACGGCGGACGTCAGCTCGACGGTGCACCATCCTCCATCGAGATCCTGCCGGAAATCGTGGACGAGGTCGGTGATAAGGTGGAGATCCACATCGATGGTGGCATTCGCTCAGGTCAGGATGTGCTGAAAGCCATCTGTCTCGGCGCAAAAGGCACCTACATCGGCAGACCGTTCCTGTACGGTTTGGGCGCAGGTGGAAAGCAAGGCGTGACACAGTCACTGGAGATCATCCAGAAGGAACTGGATACCACCATGGCACTGTGTGGTCGTCGCGATCTCAATACACTCAATCGCGACAACCTCTATTCCATCAGAGGCGAAAAAGTCTAGAGCGCATTCCGTTTGAATGTATTCAATCAAACGACAAGAATTCGCTCAAAATAAAGAAGTTAGGGCATGAGGCGTGAATGCAAACAAGCGCAACATGCTCTAACACCAGCAAAACACTCAGTCGGGAGACCCAACGGTCTCCCAGCTGTCATTGCGTTCAGAGCGGACAATCGCATCGATGATTTCCATGTTCTGGATTGCATCAGCAACACCGTAAGGCAGCTCTTCTTCACCTTTGACCACACGAGAGAACAGCTCTCCCTGCAGTGTGTACTGATCACAGGCAGCAACGCGTTCAACCTCAATCGCACCATCCCCCGGCAAACTGCCAGAATCGAGGCGCAAGATAGTCTCTTCACCAGCAGGTGCATTGAACGGGATGAGAATTTCCAGACGCTTGGCAGTCCCCACCAGATTGATACGCTGATACGGAGCAGACTGGGTTGAAACCGTAAATTGAGCCTGACGTCCTTCTCCAAAGTCCATCATCACAGATGTCAGACGGTCCGTGCCAAAATTTCTGTCACGATCAACAAGGCTCACAACACGCTCAGGTTCAGCATCAAAGAAGTAACGCGAAGCCACAATCGGATAGCAGCCGATGTCCATCAGGCCGCCCCCGCCAAGCTCTGCTTTATTGCGAATGTTCTGCGGGTCCTGATTGCTGTAACCAAAGAACGCCTGAATGCTCTGCAGCTTGCCCAGCTCACCGGATTCTACAATCTCAAGCGCTCGCTGCCACTGCGGATGCGCGCGCACCATAAAGGCTTCCATAACAAAGCGATTGTCAGGCATTTCCAGCAGAAGACGCGCTTCATCTGCATCAAGCGCAATCGGCTTTTCACAGAGCACATGCTTTCCAGCTTTCACAGCCTCAATCGTCATCGGCACATGCATGTGGTTTGGAAGCGGATTGTAAATCACGTCAATATCAGGATCAGCCAGCAGCGCCTCATAGGAACCATAGGCTTTCTCGATACCCAGTTCAGCAGCAGCTTTCTTCGCATTCTCCTCATTACGAGAAGCAATTGCGACAACCTCAACGCCTTTGGCTTTTTGAAGCGCAGGAATAACCTTTTCGCGGCCAATCCGTGCAGTCGAGAGCACACCCCATTTAACCATTGTAATTCTCCCAATCTATACTGCAGGAACCGTTATTTAGCGCTCTCAAAAGTAACCACTTTCTCCCCGACCTCAGTTTTTGAAAAACGGTCAAGTTCAGAAATGGCCGAAATGATGTGATAGAGCGAGCTTGCTGGCGCCGCTTCTTCCACAAAGCTACCATCCGGCAAAAACTTGTCTTTCCAGAGACCAGCAGGCACGTCCTCAAAGAACAGTTCCAACGCCTTCAACGCATCCTGCATGGATTGCCGATACCGAGGCCATTCACTCTCAGGAGCACTCTCTAACATGGCGATAGAGCCTTTAAGCCATTCAGCCTGAGACCACAGACGCGCCAGTGGGTCACGCATGGAAAAGTCATCATTGATGCCCATCACCGCAACACCGCGCTCACGATCTACGCCATAGACCTCCGCAATCTCAAAGAGACGCGCAGCAGCAGCCTTAGCGCGATCATCACCACGCAGCTTGTTCCAACGGCTCAGCAACCATGCCCATTCAAAATGATGTCCCGGCTCAAGCGCTCTGCCCTCATCACCTGGCATCGGAGACCAGTCCAGCGCAAAGAACTCACGCAATCCGCCCGTTTTCTCACAGATGAAATACTTCAGACAAAGCTCACCAAGCTCATCTGCCAACGCAGACCAGACGGCTTTCTGCTCAGAGCTCAGGTTCTCAGAGCGTTCCCATTCAAGACACATTTCAAACAGATGCATATGCGGGTTGGCACCCAGTGGCGCACGCGCAGGCTCAGCTTCCTGAAAGCCAGCAACAGGATGCTTGAAGCGGCTCTTCAACACATCAAGCAAAGCAGCAGCTTTCGCGCAGGCTTCCCCGCGCTGTTCACTGTTTACATCAGCAATGCTGGAAAGAGCCAGTAGCGCAAAGGCCTGATTGTAAAGGTCAAACGAAGTGTCGAGCAGCTCACCATCGGGCGTCGCAAGCGCACCGATATACCCATCAGCAGTGCCGTACACCCGCTCCACATAGGCTTGCGTGCGTAGCGCGACATCCATCCACGGGCCATCCCAGCCCAGACGTCCCGCTTCGCAATACACAAACACCATACGAGGGTTGACGCGACCACGTCTGTTATCCGCGCTGCCTTCACAATCCAGTGTGATGGTCTCAGCAAAACCACCATTTGCAGCGTCTTCGCCAGCTTTCAACCAAAGCGGCAATGCATCTTCAAACAACCACGCGCGCAACTTATTCAGGTGATCGACAATCACTTCCGGTACTCCACACCATCATCAGCCCGCTCCCACGAACCCCCGATGGCCTCCATATGTGCAAATGAAATCAATGCGCTTAAAGGTTCGACTAAAGGACCAAAAAACACAAATCCGAACCTACGACGAGTAGGCGACAAGACAAAGCTAAATGAGCAAGTTTTTGGGGGATTATAAAGTATCAGAGAGTTAGTGGTGCCGCTGAAAGGACTCGAACCTTCGACCCCATCATTACGAAATATGAGACAACCGATTTCAGGACATTCCAAGATATTTCACTATTCACAACGTATCCAACTGTTTTTGCTAAATAATAGTTTCGTCTCTGGTCCTTTCCCGTCCCATATGTTCCACTGCCAGCACCTTCAAAAGGTACACCCCAGGGTACACCCCAGATCACCCTAAGATTTTATCTTGCCTCTGGGTGCACCTGAGCGGAGATAGCGGAACATGGTCAACGCATTAACGCAGATTGGAATTGACGCACTGGTCAAACAAGGACCACCGGACAAACGCAAGGAGTTGGCAGACGGACAGACTCCCGGCTTGCGTTTGGTTGTGCAACCCACCGGAGCAATGAGCTGGGCCTATCGTTACAAAGCCATAGACGGAAGCCGCAAGAAGGTTACTCTCGGCCCCTATGCGAAGAGGAAGGGAGCAGGTCTAACCCTCTCAGAGGCTCGCAGGAAGGCGCAACAAGCCCAGCGACAAAGGGTTGAAGGCATTGACCCTGCCAACGCCCAGAAGATTGAGCGGCAAGAGCAGGTAGCTGCAATAGCGAAAGCCGACCTTCAAGAAGCAGATCAGTTTGAGAAGCGGTTTAACGAGTACATGAGGCGGGAAGCCTCTCAGCTTCGCTCTGCTGACACAATTCGCGCTGTGATCGACAGGAGGTTCTTTCCAAAGCTCAAGACGCGCCCGGTCACAGAGATCAAAAGGAAAGACATTCAAACCATCATCGACAAGATTATGGATGACCAAGAACCCAGTGCAGCAATTCAGGCGTTTGCATTCATCCGGCGCTTTAGCAACTGGCTTGTAGAGCGGGGTGTGATTGAAGTTAGCTTCTGCAATGGCATGAAACCACCTGCCAAGCCGAAAAGCTGCGACAGAGTGCTTTCAGAACGCGAAGTAAGATGGTTCTGGGAGGCTACAGGCAAGATGGGGTATCCCGGTGGCACATGGGCGCGTGTCCTTGTTCTAACGGGCGCAAGACGCAGCGAAGCTTCGCACATGGTGTTCTCTGAGTTGGACCTCGAAAGGGCAGAATGGTCGCTACCCGCAGAACGCTCCAAGAACAAGCAGGCAATTGCTATCCCTCTTTCCTCTTTGGTGATTAGAGAGCTTAAAGGCGTATCCCCGCTGGGCAGCCCTCCGTCCTATGTCTTCTCTACGGGCACGGGAAGGAACGGCAAGATAGCCCCTATCAGCGGCTACTCGAAGTTCAAGAGCCGGATCGACGAAGCCATGCTTGAAGAGGCTCAACAAGAAGCTGCAGAGCGTGGTGTAGCCGCAGATGACATTGAGATACCCAACTGGACCTATCACGACTTAAGGCGCACCTGCGCAAGCCTTATGGGCGCACTGGGTATCTCGCCTCATGTCGTAGAAGCAGCGCTCAATCACAAGACAGGCCAGATACAGGGCTTAGCCAAAGTCTACAACCGCTATGAATATCTCGAAGAGCGGAGACAGGCTTTTGAGGCTCTGGCGAACCACATTGAGGAGATCGTTACAGGCGAAGCAGCTCCGTCCAATGTTGTGCCGCTGAGGGGGTAGGCATGCAGCGCATAGAATTTGAGTACTCATTGGACCAGCAATACCGCATTAAAGCTGCAATGGCACCACTTCAGCTATCTGGCGAGGATCAAGAGTTTGCATTTCATGTAATCAAAGATGCTTTCTTCCTTGGCTTTTCTGGGTCCGAAGCTGATGACGAGCTCTTGAATGAGCAGATATCCATTCGCTCCAACTTAGATAAAAAAAATCAACAGGTTAGATAGAGTTCTGAGCCTCAAAGAAAGTCAGAAAGAGAAATACAATCAAGATTTTGACGATCAATTCTTCAAGCAGGTGCATTGCCTTAGGGAAAATTGCATCGAGGAAAAACTGCGAGTTGAGTTATTAATCACCGCACTAAAAGAAGGGAAAACCACTGGAGGAAGCTACAAGCTCTTCTTAAACACTCTGAGGTTTGCAGTGGCCACCATTTGGTTCATCGGTGGCCGAGAAATTGATGCATCAAATGAGTTCAAGGCGCTCTTTAAAGCTATCGTTAAACCGCCGCTAACCGACAGCGAAGTTATGAAAGAAACTAATTGCGGATGGTCAGAAAACGCGGCTCAATCTTTCTACAACGCAGTCCGCACGGGAAAATTTAAACTCCCCCCCACCAACATCGTAGAAACGAATTAACTCCTTGATTATAAAATTCATTTTTTGAACCATCTTTTTTTGCATCAGATATGATTTTACCAATACCAACGCTGCCGTTTAATTTACTACCGTTTCATTGCAAAAGCATATTGAGGTTTTGAATGGCAGAACAGGTTACTTTCCTCACAGCTTCAGGCGTCCGCGCACGGTATCAGATCGGTAACACTACCCTTTGGCGTTGGGCTAATGGCTCAGCAAACAATAATTTCCCCGCTCCTCTCAAAATGGGAAATCGAAAGCGCTGGCGTTTGTCTGACCTAGAAGCTTGGGAGCAGTCGCTAGAAGCAGACAACGACAGCAAGCAGCAAGAGACAGCGGCTTAGCTAACCTAGGTCGCCATGCGCGGCCTACCCGCCCCGAGCACCAATATTTCCGAACACATTGCATAGGACTTTTTATGACGGAACTGAATACAGTTGCGGCAAATGATGCTGGCCACCTCGTCAGCCCAAAGAGCCCTCCAAGGCGAACACCACCCGCACCTAGTAAACAGGAAAGCCACGCAGATTATGCAGGCATTGTAGTTCAGCAAGGACGTTGGCGTGTGATTGTTTGCAGGGATGGTATTCAATGGATCATCCAAAAAGGCGATTTAACGCGTGATGGATGGAGGTGGACAGGCAAGAGCTACTGTCGCACCAGAAAGGCCCTGTTACGCGACTGTGTACGCCGCTCTGCCCTTCCAGCGCCCCCTGAACTGCACCGGCTACCGGAGCGTATCAACCTGCAAGTCGCCAAAGTACCGGGCCAAAGCAAGCTGCCAGATCAGCTACACCCGGCGAATGACAGCAACACCAAGGCCGCAGCTTAACTCCCACCCATGCATTTTGGAAAGGCAATTTAATGAACCTGGAAGAGCAATTGTTATCACGCATTGAATACCCGGAACTTACCGATGAAGAGTTTGTAATCTGTCTTGAGAACACTCCAAAAACAAGCGCCCTTGAGCTAGCTGCGAATGCTCAGACTTGGCTCACAGAAGCGCTTGGCGACGGTAATACCCATCCGGCTAGCTGGGTGACTGGGCAGATGGAACAAGTCCAAAAACTTCAGAAAGACTGCTGGAAAGCCCAAACTGAGCTTGTTTCCCACCTACGCCTGCTTTTCCCGGCGCTACTCGACCCAGCAGAGGATGGAGAGACCGTAGAGTTTGCTCCAGAGCTAGTGAAGGAAATCTTGCTGAATCGCAAAACCAGAGAAGCAGCCTAACAAAAGGGCCGCGCAAGCGGCCTTCCCCTTTCATTCGTAACAAAGGTGATGAATGGGCGCAGCATTACAATACCAAGCCAATCAGCTAAACATCTTTCAAGAGCATGGACCAAGACTGGCAGAGCTGGGCCTATGCGTTATCCCTTTAGGCGGTGAAGATGGGAAAAAGCCGCTTGTACAGGGGTTTGATAAGCTCGAAGCCCCTTACTCTATCGAGGCGATTGTGGGATGGGCTGAAGGAGCTTTTAGAAATGCAAATGTTGGAATTGTCACAGGGTGGCCTAGTCAGGTCTTTGTCGTTGATGTGGACGACAGCTCTTTGGTTCCTGAGATGCTCAATAGGTACGGCGAAGCCCGTTTAGTAACCAGCACTCCAAGCGGCGGGTTCCACCTTTGGTACCGCTATAACGGCGAAGCATGTGGCGATCTGCGCTCAGAAGGGCTTGGGGTGGACTTGAAGGGGAAAGGCGGAATAATCGTTGTCCCGCCTTCAGCCCGCCCGGACCTTGGCGGCAAGCAATACCGCCTTGAAAAAGGCCGATGGGAAGAGCTCGCGCATCTAACTAAAGCAAAGCCCCAAATCCCGCAGATCCAAGACAACGACAATGACCCAACAGTGCAACCCACAGCCGGAGCAATCCGGAAGGGCAGGCGAAATAAAACCCTCCATAGGGAAGCCTTGAAGCTCGCTAGAGGCTGTTCGAGCTTAGAGGAACTCCTAGCAGCAGTTAATCAGAACATCGCCCATAGATTGGAGACAGACGCGAGCAGGCCGTTCCCAGAGAGGGAGATAGTCAGAGCGGTTAAGAGTGCTTGGAAGTACGAAGAGCAAGGCACCAATTTTGCAAATGTGGGAGGCATAAGCTTGACCGGTGATGTAATCGACAGACTTAACCACAACGCAAACGCCTTGCAGCTTTACATCCATTTGCGCCGGTCACACGGCGCAAGCCGTAAGCAGTTCTCAGTCTCACCAAAGGCTATGGCCACTAACAAAGTTCTGCCAGGTTGGAACCACCAAAGGTACCGGTCGGCAAGGGATTGGTTGACGGAAAACTGCTTCCTGAAGCTCATTCACAAAGGCGGGCGAAAAAAAGGCGATGCTGATATGTTTGTGTTTACAGACGGGACGTGAACAAGGTCCGTTTGTAGGGTACGGAAACTGTACCCAATATAATAAACACGCCCCTTTTATTCAGACAGCTTTATCCGTCAGGTGATTGGAGAATTGAAAATGGCTAGCGTGATCGATTTTCGAGCAGCAGCACAGCAGCGTGGAGCAAAGATCCGGGTAGTCTCAGGTGTGACCGGTCCCAAGCGCCGATGGACTGAAGAAGACGATGACACATTGCGGATTGGCTGGCATGACGACATCAGCGCGGAAGCTATTGGCAAACGACTTGGCAGAACTGAAGCAGCAATCCGCAATCGAGCTGGACAGCTCAAACTACAGCGCCCTACTGCCTTGGAAATGTGGGAGTGGGATCAGGTAGCCCTTAAGCAATTGGGGTGGAGGCACTGGTAGTCCAGAGGTCGCGCCTCTGGCGCTTGCTCCGCAGCCTCGTCGCAAACCTCAACACAAGGACATAACGATGCAAGAACAATCTTCCAAGCTCACAGCAAAACAGAAGATGATCGTAATCGAGTAGCCCCTTAAGGCCCTTACAATATCATCAGTAACCTGCGCTATCGCATGGTGTCAGCGCAAAACTACGGAGAGGCCAAGCGTGGTTACTCAAATGGCGAGTAAGGCACACCAGTCTTTCGTTTAATGATGCGAGCGAGCTCTAGTTCAGGTCACCGATAACCAGCCTAAACTAGAACATAGAACGGCTAAGCAGGGGAAGGTTCTTGCCGCGCGCGCCTAGCATCATAAGGGCATAGGGCTGAGATTGTTTGCAGCAAACCACTACAGCCCGCAAGAATGATTGGAATGTGTGTCGTGCCCATCACCACTTTTACAGATGGTTCAAACACAGATATGAGGAGCAGTAACGAGCTAGCGAATGTTGCGGCCGCATATAGCGTATCATGCTTTGTTTTTAAGGCGCCGATTGTAAACTTATCAGTCGCTTTAGAGAAAAAGTCCCACACAATATTGATGAACATGAAAAGCAAAATCCAAAATAGATAGTATTTAGCTAAATCAACATTATTACTGGGAAAAAAAGCTACGATCACTACACGTTCCAACATCGCAAACCAGTGATATCTTATCTAAAAAACACAATCTTAACTGTTTGGCCAATAGCGCCAAACACGCCGCCTCCAATTGCAAAATAATCGAAGAACAACTCAGACTTAGTTTCATTCAGCCACTGCACTGCCTCAGCTGCATGGGTTACATTCAAAGCGCCAAGAGTTGCTAAACCAAGAGTTGCACCGACGATTGCGGCCTTTGATATGGCAGCAATTCCCATGATCATTTTCCACGACATTGAGTCCGAACTTTCAAATGTATATGAATAATTACGCATTAAATCTGCCTCAAATTAGCAATAGCAGTCTCTCACAGTCAACGCTACTTGGGGACAACTTAAAATTGCTACCATGGAAACTAGCAGAACAATTGGAAACAAAGAATGAACTTTAGCTTCCATAAGTGCAGCAACAAAACGCAAATTATGAAGGCACTCTAAGCACCATTCTTAGGTTTGATTCTAACCAGCCCCCCGGTTTAGGGACCGTATTTCGCTTTTTTCAGTTTGCTGCGGTGGCGGAGCCCACGTTATGGCCCGTTACAGCTGAAAAAATAGCGGGGTTACATGACAGGTTCAGACGAAAAAGATTAAGTAAATCAAAGCCCCAACCTTCAAAACATGTAAAACCGCCCCCTTTTAACGTACTCGCCCAGTTTCGCATTTTGGCTGCATTTGGCCGATCTTCCCTCTATCCGCTTGGCGTTGCTTTCCAACCGCTCTAAAAAGCGAGTGAGAAGCAGAGGACAACTCCCTCACCCAAACAGGTGTAATGGATTGATTGCATATCCTTTTTCTGCTTCTACGGGCCTTTTAAAAAGGGAAGGTAAGCAAGGCCTTTAAAGCTGAAAAACGACAAAGTTCAGCCCTATCACGGCATCCGCTCCATTTTGCCCCTCAAGAGCACTTAAGCAAAGAGGGAAGCTGGACTACACGCCCTGAGGCTTAGAAAGCGCGTATAGAGCAGGAAACACTCTCAGACGCCAACAACCATAGGCAGAAGTCCGTATCGAACTGCAGCACGCTTTAAAACACCCAGCGTAACACAGCACAAGCGCCAGAAGCCATAATGAGGCGCCTTCAAGGCAAATGAACTGGATTAATCAAAGCAAGGATGAGAAAGCGCCCAGAACAGGCCTAAAACGGCTAGTGCGGACTTTCTGGTGCTCTAGATAGAGCTAGCATCAGAATAGTGAGTTGGATCAAGGGGACTGTTGTAAGAAACCGAAAAATTGCTCCAACACTACGTCATCACCAATATGAAAACCAACTACTGCTGTATATAAAATATGCCAGCAGTAGAATGTCGATTATTATAAGGATTAAAAATTTCCACTTCTCATCCGAGATAGTTCTTCGGTCACAAGCTGCATTGGCAGCTCAAAAAAATCAAAAAGTCCATAAAGCGGTGACAAAAGTGGCTGCACAATCTCCGGCAGATTAGGATCAATAGAGTTTGCATCTATATGTGTGCTTAGTTCAATTGTGTTCTGACGAGCAACTCTCCTTTGCCGCATCAGCCTTCGACCTTCGATACTAGTCAATGCTCTACCCGCCAAGCCTGAATAAATAGCCGAGAAGCGGATTGTAGCTGTTCCTTCAAAAAGATTATTTGCTAGTCTCCTAGCATGAAGAAGCGTTTCACCAACCCGCCAAATAGGGAGCGTGACATCAAACGCTGTTGCGGGTGGAAGATCAAGGTCGTCTCCATCTTCTTGAAACCCTCTCAGCAAAAAAGCAAAGCCTTCAGGACTAACACGCCAATAATCCGAGTGAGCGGGATCGTTGTCTTGAATGCGCATTTGGGGGTCGCCGCCAAGCCAACATTCAACAGAACCATCTATTGGGTAAGGTTCAATCCCTTCTCTTGTCGGATACCAAAAAGGAGGCCATCCGGTATATCGCGTCTCGCTTCGCTTTAGCAACTCAGAAAATTGAGCTGGAGTAATATGTCGACGTTCACCGATAATTTCATATGCAAAGCAATAGCTTCCATGCGGAAATCGAGGGCCAGAATTTTCTGCCAACGGCTCTACGAGGTGTTCCCATCGCAAGTGACTCGCATTGGTCCACTCTTCAAGAGCAGCAGGCTCTGCCTCACGCTCTATTTGGGGAACAGCCCCAGTGATCAGATCCCTTATCTGATCGAACATGTCATCACGTCGATTACGCAAGCAACGATCAAGAAGAGCGTCCCATTCCTGAGCACTCTGAGGTGTTTCACTTCGGGGGCCAGGCTTCCTGACATAGATTGCATTGCTAGTTACGATGTTTCCATGAGGCCCCGCCCGACGAGCGCGGACGGGAACGCGATGTCCCCCGGGAACAACCACGATTGGATACAGAGCACCCTCAGGGCTTGGGACAATATGGACGGCGCAATGGAAGGGAGGATCACAGTAATTGTGAACGATGCCATTAATTAGGTCTTGGCTATATCCCTCGAAATCAGCAGGACGTCCTTCTGCCTCGACAACACCTGCATCCGTTTCAAGAAGACCTAAAGCTACAAACCCTCCTCCACTATTGGCGATAGCGAGAATAGCTTTGGCCACAGTAGCCTTATCCTCATTAGACCCTTGCAAATCAAGCCAGTTTTTCACCTCAAAGTCAGGGGATTCTCTTGGGTCGACGAGCAAATCCTTTAGTCTCTCACGACTGACCTCAATAACCATGATCAATACTCACGTTTTATCTTGAAATGTAAATTACACGAGATGTGATTTGATCTGTTAATTATAGAGAGTTCAATGCATTTCTCGCTTACTGACAACAAACAGCAGCTCACTGTGAGCCACTAAGAAACTGTTGCTTACTGGAACGTTGGGATATCCTAAAACGCACAAGTTTTGTGGAGCGTGCTTGATAAATGCTTGGAACAAGAGAGTGGTTAGCAAATGTTCACTGAGTACAGTACGGCTCAAACGAAAGCCTGCTTACTGACTTCTGTGGCTCTCTGGTGCTCTTGGCACTCTGAAGCTCTGTTCAATTCATTACCACAGCAGCGGTGAAGCGCAAACCAATTCCTCGATCAGATAGGAGCGACCACCTTTCAAGGCGAGGTGCGCTTTCTGAAAACGAGTAAGCGGCTAAAGCTGCGTGGTTACAGTGAGTTGTATAATTTTAAGCCAGCCTGCGACAAACCAGACCGCAAACCAATCAGCAAGCGGAATAGCAAACACCCTCTAACAATGTGCAGTCGCGAGCTTGCTGAGTATACAGGCAAGCAGCACAAACACGTCTTTCGTGACATTGAGAAGATGCTGAATGACCTGTCAGAAGATCGGTCCAAATTTGGGCACATCTCAAAAGACAGCTATGGGCGAGCCCAAAAGGGCTACAAATTGCCCAAAGACCTGACCTTCACATTGATTGCTGGCTACAATGTTAAACTGCGCAAGGCTAGTAGACCGGTGGCAGGAACTTGAAGAGCTTGCATAAACGTCAATTAATTCAATGTTCTACTTTGTTGAAGGGTAATTTGGGGGATACGAAAATAATTCGGCACCCCGATTCCTGCTGAAGGTTGAAGAGGAACGAGGAGATGACTGCTGTTACCCCGTGGGGGAAGAGCGAAGCAGGGCAGATGGCAACCGGCAAAGCAACCAGGTATGAGCAAATGAAATCAATATCTAAGCCGCGCTCTTGCCACCGGGGCAACCAGCTGATCAACCAAGCTTAGGTAGCCGGTAGCCGTGCCTCAAAGCGGCACAGCGGGAAGCCCGACAACTATTTGTAATTACACTCGATATCAGGACGCAGAAGCAGGAAGCGGCCCAGAGGCAGAACACAAACAGGCACGCCCATGCATTTGAGGCATGAGCCAGCCAAGGAGTTAGCAAAGTTCTTGCCTTTACATGCGCGACAGACACCCACCGGATATCGCGACAAAAGAGAACCCGATATACCCCTTCAATTTCACGGGCTAATAACCTCCAGTTTCAGCGAAGTGCGACAGAGGCACGACAGCAACTCAACCAAACAACAGAAGGTCAGAACAGGGACACGGGAACTCACTCTAACCTTATGCCGTTGAAAATAAATTTAAGCCGCGAGGACAGCATAGGGACACCAAGAGGACGGCAAAGCATACAGTATCTCCCCCTCAGAGTGCTGCCCAAACGCTGTTAGTTGTCAGGCAGAGTGAGCAGACAATAAGCACACACAGAGTCTACCACTTAGACAAGCACCAACATCTCTGACCTGCGCATAGCTATCAGGATCTTCCAGCTCAGCAACCATCGTGCCAACGAGCGCTAGCCGCTCCATTCCCCCCCCCTCAAGAGCACTCAAGCAGAGAGGGAAGCAGGACTACGCTTCCTAAGACTTAGAAGCCCGTATAGAGTAGGAAACGCCCTCAGATGTCACAACCATAGGCAGAAGTTCAAATCGAACTGCTGCACGCTTTAAAACGCCCCCTCAAGGCACATCACCAGCATCAACAGTTTGCCTCTAAGTATGCGATCAAACCAAGCTAACAGCACAAGTCAGAGCTTAGGAAGCCAAGTAACATTCTGCTAAGCCCCGCTAAAAAAGGCTGATCAGTTTAATCCGCTGTTGAACTCAGCCTTAACAAGAGTCCATCATACAAAAACTACTTCTACGAACATCGCCTTCTGCGCGACAGGTGAGATCAAAATGTCCAGAAAACAAAGGTTACTTGCAGGTGATGATGCATATGCGTTGTGGAAACGTGGTGCTGTTGAATGGAACCGTTGGGCCAGACAAGAAGGTAAAGATTGGGAGGTTCTATTTGAAGGCAACATTCCAAAAAAAGAAGAAGAAGGGTCGGCGAACTTTGAGAACTTCGTTTTTACTGGAAAGGTAAATTTTGCCAATGCAACATTACTAAATGCGCGTTTCAAAAATGCGACATTCCAAGGAGAAGCACGCTTCAATGGCGTGCAATTCAAGTCTGAAACAGACTTTGCTAATGCTCAGTTCATACAGCCAGTTTCATTTCAGCATTCGCGTTTTGAAGGAAAAGTCTACTTTCCTCAAACCAAGTTTAAAAAGGTATGTACTTTCGCTCAGGCCCAATTCAAAGAGGATGCCAATTTTAAGCAAACCATCTTTTCTGGCGAAGCAACGTTCCACAAATCAAAATTCTGCCATTACGCTTCATTCATCGAAGTACTATTTTGGAGGGAAGTTAACTTTCAAGATGCGGAATTTTTTAAAAATTGTCGCTTTGAAAGCACTACATTTCATAAATCAGCCAACTTCCCGGGCACAGTTTTCAGAGCTGGTTCACAGCTTGTAGATTGCGACTTTGAAGGCATAACCTCTCTTGGCCACGCACAATTTCACGCCGATACAAGTTTTGAGCTATCAACTTTCGAAATGCTCGCCTCCTTCTACGCGGCAAGGTTTGAGAGGCAAGCTACATTCAGGCATAGCAAATTCAATGGAAGCCTGGACATATCTAGAGCAAAGTTCCTTTGCATTCCAGATTTTCGCCAGACAGCCCTTGGGCATCATGTGACCTTACGTGGTGCAACAATTGAACGACCAATCGAGTTTGCTGATGAAGATGCAGATCGTCTACGACGCCTGAAGGAAATGGCAACCCAATCTAAAGACCACGAGCTTGAACAAGAATTCTTTGCTCAGGAAATGAAGGCTGCCCGGTCTACTGAGATTCCAGAACATTTGCACACACAGCCTCTTATGAAGCTACGAACTGCAATCCGGCCCATTTTCAATTCCAAACAGTTCGGTAAAGTAAGGTTACACCTAATTGGCGAACTCCAGCGACGTCGGCTTGTACGTTTGCTCCGTCTGATGCCCAACTACGTATATGAAGTTTTCAGCAACTTTGGGCGCAGTATTAGCCGTCCATTAATCGGCTTGCTAGCCACATTGCTTGCGTTCTCTGGTGTGTTTCAATTGCTTGCAATCAAAGAAGGTGCGAGCTGGTCTAGCGCGTTTGTTTACTCTGCAAGCTTGCTACTTCCCTTTTTCGGCTTTGCTCGCAACGAAGGCAGGCTGGCAAGAGAGGCGCTATTTGGTGAAGACTATCATTCAGCAGTGCTATCATTGACTGGATTTACCGAAGGAACCCTAGGGCTCGTATTTGTTTTCTTGATTGGCTTAGCACTCAGGAACCGTTTCCGGATCTAGCAAAGCAAATAGCAAAGTTCACTTGATGAAGCCTGCAGTAATTAAGTGGGGGATCGGCTCTCTGGTGCTCTAGGCACTCTGAAGCTCTGGGCGGACCAATACCACAGCAGCGGTGAAACGCAAAGTGATTGCTGGACAGCTAACTCAAGGCTGATTTGAGCCCATAGCGAACGCTTTACCTTTACGTGTCACAGCCTTAATAGGAGCAAGATTGCGACTTCAGGGCGCCCACATTTAGCTTGTTGCTTGAGGTCAGAAAGCGAAAATTCGTAACGGGCGCAAACTCCCTGTTCAGTAACGTAAAAAGCAAACATCAAAGTTCGTCAGGCGAGGGTTCCGAAAATGTCATTTTCATTTTATCTGATCGAAAATCGCCAGCCACAAAAGATTTAACTCTGGAAATCGTTCACGTGCCGCTACACTGTTATCTGCGACGGCGATGTCTGCAAAGAATGCTTTCTGAACTCTTTCTTTTTCCGAAATCTCACCTTGATATGACTGTGCTTTAGAAAAGTAGTGCGTCCATCTGATCGGAAGCAATTCGCCTCTTTCATTACAAAGGTTATGTCGCCCCATAAACATCTCGATACCAACAGCATCCCCATTCACATCCACTGTATGTACGCCTTGAGGTCCGACAGTTGGATACGAACGTCCCAACTCAATCTCTGGCAAGCAAAGCGCGCGGATATTGGATGGGAGCGCTAACTGTTTGATTTTTTCGAACTCCAAACGCCCAGCCGCGTCATTATCAAACAGCGCTAGGATCTTCATCGGCGTACGAGCTGCAGCAAATGCCTTCAAAAATTTGAGCAGAAAGCTGGCTCCGCCATCTACGTTCAATGTGTCATGATCGAAGAAGGAAAACAGCTCTGAAACATTAGGATAGAGCGCAGTCAGCGATGCCTTAAGCACCTGCATGTCGGTCTTGCCTTCGGCCATTATCACTACGGGTTCTAAAATTGATCGTTTGAGGGCGTCAGGCTTGCGAGCTTCCGCGATCAAACAAAACCCTTCGTCGTAGTAACCCCCGCCAACCAATGCTGAAACATCGAGAGATATCAGTTCCACGTCCGAGCAGGCCTCTAGAATCAACCTGTAGACAAATCTAACATCATCACACGAAAAGAAGAGCCAACTTTCGTTGGAAAAAGTATCCAACATTTGTCGTTCCACTTCGTCTTCAGGCTCTTCGTCACGGTCCAAAGAATATCGTTTTTTAATGACTGATCGGCAGCGCCGCATCCACTCATCAAGAGAAAATTTCTCGAGAGCTTTTAGGGTTTCTGCTGCCCAGTCACTGCCATCAGCTACCCACTCCTTGTAAGTATATAGCTTTGCAGTGTGCCATTCTTGGAATGCAGCCTTGGAGTTTTCAAGAGTGATACCCATGAGCTCAAGCCTAAGGAGTACATCCTCCTTTTGAGCTTCGTAAAGGATACTATCCCACCCTGCTTCCGGATCTTCTTCGTCAGGTACGACCAACCGCTCGTTTTCCTGAAAAAGTGATATCATGTCGTCTGGAACGCTCGACTTCCAAGTGTCGATATAGAGATCGTCAAATCTTAGTTCGCAATAACTTCCCATGCCGCTGGGTAGCACGCTGAACGAGCCAAAGTATAGTTGAAAAAATAAAGTGAGTAGCAAAATTTGAACCCGAATGCCATCTTGGGCAAACGACCTGGGAGCTTCTCATTCCGCTTTATTCGTATTTCGCTCCAAACTGTTTGACTGTCCGCTTCTACCAATGCAGTTGCTTGGCTCGCAACACGATGCTTGACACTGCAAGTGAGGGCTAGTGAAACGCACTAAAAATAGATCTTAGCAACTGATCTAACTCGGAAAATTCAGTCCGAAGGGCAATCGGATCTCCACCTTTCTTCATTCTGGTCAAAAACCGCTTCGTGATGTCATCTTTGTTTTCTAACGCCCCTTGATAACGTTTGATTTGAGTGTTCCACCCCGTCCAACGAATAGGATGAAGTTCACCATTCCGATCAGTCAAAGCTATCTTTCCTAGGAACAATTCAATCGAGCTAGCAGCGCCGTTTACATCCATGTGCCGCTCCCCTTCAGGCCCGATCGTTGGATAATCTTTAGCAAGTTCAAGCTCTGGGAGTACCATCGTTTTGATGTTTTGCGGCAAAGCCTTGATGCGATCGACATGTTGCCGTTCCGCCAGTCCTGCTGCATCATTGTCAAACAGGGCTAATATGGACTGATCCATCCTGACACCTGCAAACGCCTTGACCATCTTGGTAAGCATAGATGCGCCACCTTGAATGCTAAATTCCTGAAAATCTACAAACTGGAATAGATCAGAAAACTCTGGATACATAGCCTGAATAGCTATCGACAATACTTCGGTATCAGACTTACCCTCTGTCAAAATGAGGACTGTACCGGTTTCACGAATGAACTCTTGATGCTCATCTTCAAATTGATGCAATCGCCTGAGATTTTGATGGACCGTCAGTTCCTCGGCGAAATCATCAGAAAAAGATGCGAGGTCAGTCCAAACGTACTCTGGATTGAAATACTGGAGCTCTAACGCCAAGCTGGCATACATGTCGTTCAAATCAAACTCAATGACACCGCGTCGCGCCCAGTGATCTAGATCCAACTGGTTGGCCCGTTCTATCCAGTCGTCGAACGAAAGACCTTTTTGAGCAGCTATTTCATGTTGCAGATCATGTTTTCCGCTCATCTCTTCAAGGTAAGCAATGTGCTTTTGGTACTCCCGCTCCCAAAGGTCGCGGCAACGCTCATCAGTGTAGCCTTGTATATGGAGCCTGCGCCGAACATTTTCGCCGGGAGCGAGTAGATAGCTTATTTCGGTATCTGGATCATCGCACCATTCGAGCATCTTTTGCCTAACTACGGGGTGCGCTGTTTTCACAGTTCGGCGATACAAATCACCGTTGGCAAAACATAGAGTGCATGCGTGGTGCCAAGTCATAGACAGATCACCGAACGATTTTCCATCCAAATAAATGTCGTTCACGTCGCTCAAATCATCACCTCTAGTTTTGACAAAAACTCATGCGATACCGTTTAGGTCCAATATCACCAATGGGCGAGGTATTTCGACATCCTAAATGGCCACGCAAGAGATTAATCTCCAGCTCTGCCCCCTTGACACTAGCGGCGGACTTTCATCTGCCTAAGCCCCTGCAGTGCAGTAAAGTCCGCATAGCAATTTTTGAAGTGGCATTTGCCCCAAGCCGTAGACCACCCCAAGGACCCTTTAAGTTCATGGAAAGATACGCTTCAATAATCGCTGCAAGTATTGATAGTCAGCAACTTACTCATAGCTGTCAGGATCTTCCAGCTCATCAACCATTGCACCAAAGAGTGCTAGCCGGTCCATTTCATCTTGGGTGAGGATCACATGTAGATGGATCATCTCTCCCACAGAGTTGACCTCACAGCGCTGGGCAACGAAGTCTACTGCCACTTGGAGCAAGCTGTTTGTCTGGTCTGAGAAATCGCTTGAAGTATGCATAGCCGGTTTCCTTTTGATTTGAAAACCCGACGAAAGAAACGCCAATTTCTGGTGGTCGGGCAGAACAAGATTGGCGTTACCGCCCAAAAGGAAGCGGCGCACATACGTGCTCTCATTCGCCCGACCATAGAAAACCACGCTCACAAAGAGTCGTGGCGTGGTGGGAACGCCTTTTGGTTAGTAGGAACGCCAATTCCCGCGCACCTCTGTTTGATGCGCTCACCGACCTTAGGCCAGCTGTGAAATAACATGGTGTGAAATCTTGGAGCTGTCAATAGCGGGGGAAACAAGCGCAAGCCCCTACAAGTAGCACTATAGGATTCATTCAGAGACTAAGCAGTGGGTTATAACTCAAATCCGTAACGGCCTTTCAGAGCGAGCTTCAAACCTCCCTCGGAACAGTATGAAGTTACTCAACTTGACCTGGAACAAAGCCAGGACTTTGATACCGGAGCAGTCGCTAATTTCACTTAGTTTCTTTATCTAAACCCGAACGAAATCTTTCTAAAAATAGATTTAGCATCGGTTGGGGGATTTTTCCTTCTTTGATGTCCTTTGAGGGAATGAGTTTATCAGCAGGATTGAAGGCAAGTTGTTCCAAGACAAGAGCTGCGATTTCGTTCTCATAGCCTTTAGCTTGCTTCTGGAAACCTTCAACAGAAACGGCCATCGAGTACTTGTAGGCATAGTGCTCACGAAGTCGGAACAAAGAAGAATGGCGTATCGCTGAAAAGGAAACAAACCACGCGGCAGGAAGCAAGATGATGAAACGAGCCATAACCTGACCTAGATACTGCCATCCTGTAACTTCGGTTTGCGGACTGTTAGTCGAAGCGATGCTCGCCAACTCTGGAAAGCTTCCTTGCAAGAAGGGGACAAGGATAGGCAGAAACACATAAACCATCAAAGGAACAGCTGATATGAATAGGAAAAATATTCCAATATAGAAGCTTATCCTTGCCCACAGAAGTTGCCTTCCAAGCTCTTCGTGCGCGGTTGAGAAGCTACTTGCAAGCCCTGCAACCGTAGCCCCCTTCAGCATACCCTCACTCTGATTGATTAGGTCAGTGACCGACTGTTCTTGTTCTTGAAACCTCTCAAAGAGCTGCCTCTGGATTTGGTTCCCTTCTTCAAAGTCAGCATTACGAGCTTTGAGTCGCTTGTCGAAGCCGTCAAAGTTGTTTTGGTATTGCGTCACTTCATCCTCTAAAGACGATGCCAAATATTGAATGGAATCGATAGAAGCCTTCTTCTCCGTGGCGTCGGCAAGATATTCGCCGATAGTTTTGCGTTCCTTCGCACTTTCATCTTTTAAGCGAACAGCCTCTTCCCACGCAGTCCTTGTGTCAGATGCCTTTGTCAAAGCGTCCGCAACAGCTTTTTTAAGCTCCATGTTTTCAGTCCGCAGTTTTTCAATTTCCTCACTCGAACTCTGTACTAAGGAAGACAAGGCATTCGCCGCCGCTTGAAAGCTGAAGGTTGCCTTGGAGGGCCGCAAGACGACTAAGATACTGAAAAATGCCTCTAGTAGGCTTTCAGTTGTGTCACAGAAGTTCTTAAAAAAAGCCCTGAAGTCATGGTTTTGACCATTAACGGTTTGGAGGTGAAAGTTGTCATAGTTGAAGGATCCTACTCCTCCACCGCCTTGGACAATCTGCCGAAATTGGTTGGCGAGGGTATCAAGGTGCTGTTTCGAACCGTCTATCGCTTGCTTCAACTGCAAAATCCGAGGCAAGGGAACAAGGAGGGAATGGTTCGACTTCCCGAACGTCTCGGAAATGTCTGCGACTACGACTACTCGGCTAAGACAGTCCGCGTAACTGATATCTGTCCCATGTATGTTTTTCTTCACATTGAAGTAAACACTGCCACTCTCGGTGGAGCTGTTGAAGTACCCAAGCAAATCAGTTGCCGAACTGGCGAGGTCAGCAGCTCCGAGACTGATTTCTTCGATTTGTGTTTTTCGCATGATTGACCCACCCTGAATTGCACCCTTCGCAATCAACTACCGTCAATGTCAGAGATTCCTTCGAAGTGCGCAAGGCCTTGGCTGCCGAATGATGCTAGGCCTTTACTGCAGGCATAAGCACTACTCGGTCTATGAATAGACAGCAGATTAAAACGTGGTCTAAATTCACGGCACGATGCCAGTTGAACATGAGCATGCGCCGCAGATCACTACCCAAAGCCAGAAATTGCCTGAGAGCCCCAGCACCTTCAAAAGGTATACCCTGAGGTACACCCCAACAAAAAAGCCCTCGAAGACGATCTCCAAGAGCTTGCGCTAACCTATTGAATTAACTGGTGCCGCTGAAAGGACTCGAACCTTCGACCCCATCATTACGAATGACGTGCTCTACCATCTGAGCTACAGCGGCGTTCCAACTGGCACAAGGGGTGTGCCGGAAAGTGGAAGTTTGATACCCAAGCTCCCAATAAGATGCAAGTATGATTTGCAATGGCAGAGAATGCATCCACCATCAATCTACGAAGGCAGGAGACGCAACAAAGAGCACGCGTCCTGCCTGTCCAAGTCTCTTAGAGCACGTCGCGTTCATTAGCATTCACGCATCGCGCTCTAACATATTTGGCCTAGCGAATTCTTCTCGTTTGATTGAATCCAATCAAACGGAACACGCCCTTAGCGGAAGAACCTGAAACTCTGATCCTTTGGAGTTTTCGGATCTTCATCATCTGGTTCAGGTCCTGGGTCATCAGGAAGCTGAGAAAGCGGGAACTCCACCAGCTTCTCATCTTTCTTCTCAGGTTTGTCATCCGGCGAGCTCGGAGCTTCCTTCTCGGTCTTGGAAGGGTCCTCTGCCTTGTCCGCAGCCTTTTCATTGGCTTTGGTCGGCGCCCAACTGGAAGATTCCACAGGTACGACAGTCGCACGAGGTTCTTCAGTCTTGGCTTGCTCATCCGGTTTTTTCTCAGCAGATGGCTCTTTAACAGTCTCTGTCACAACAACAGGTTCAGCAATGTCAGGCTTTTCCGCCGGTGCCTCCACAGGCTCGTCCTTCACTGCAGCAGGCTTCTTTTCCTCCTGCGGTTTCGGCACAACGATATCCGCCTCCACCGGTTCCTTCAGAACCTGTACAGGAGCTGCCAGTTCAGGTGGTTCAAACAGCTTGTCATCGATGACTTCAATCAACTGCTCCTGATCCACAGCCCCTTCCGGTGCTGCCCACTCATAGGCATCCACACGGCCAGTCTTTGGAGAAACAGGCGCCCAGTTGGCAGAGACAATGCTATCCGCAGTCCAGACTTTATCGCTTGGCGCACGTACAGCACGGGACAACCACTCACGAATGCGGCCCTGATCACCATGCTCGCGCTCTTCAAGATCAGCCATCAGCAAGAACGCACGTTGCGTTGGCTCAGAGCGCAGAACCCGCTTGAGCTGGTCACGTGCTTCATCAAACTTCTTGGCTTCAATCGCAGCAACAGCAATCGCAATCGCGCCCTCAGAAGAATAAGCACGCATGCTTGCCAGTGTTCTGACGCGGCTCAGACGATCCGTGACGGAATCCCCCGGACGAACATGAGCATAAGCGTCAGCAAGGTCTGGGTGCGGGCTTAACTTCCAGGTCGCTTCAAGGATCTTACTGGCTTTGCGCACCTCACCTGAGCGTGTCCGCAAACGAGCTGCAACAATCGCAGCAGGTACTAGTGAAGGAGCAAGGCCATGCGCTTCGACGGCAAGCGTGCGTGCACGATCCGGGTTCTCATTCTCCAGCTCAAGAGCACGCGCAGTTAGCAGTACAGCTTTCTGGCGGCGAAGAGTTTTCTTGTCCAGCATGCGAGCAGCATAGTTGCGCTCAAGCGTTGCAATGGCTTCTTCCCAGTCACCAGAAACGGCCTGATACCCAAGCACGGCATTGCCAGCCCAACGCAAACCCGGAACCAGATTAAAGGCTTCCTCAGCAAAATGGCGTGCGGCTGCAGGCTCACTTTCCCGTTCCGCTTCAATGTAAAGGCCGTGCAAGCCTACAGCCATGGAGCGATCATCTTCCAGCATCGCCTCAAACCGGCGACGGCTCTCTGCATGATCGCCATCCAGCTGAGAGGCCTGTGCCAGAAGCAAGCGTGCAGCAGGCTCGTTACCGTCCAGCAGTTTATCCGCCTTCAGGCCAAACTTGCGCGCATGTAGCGTATCGCCAGAGCCAAGGGCCAGCAGCCCCTGAGACAGGGCATCGTAGCCTTTGTCTTTCCGGCGGCTCTGCATGAAATGGGAAACCAGAGTTGGCGACTTCCAGATCAACCGGAAGAAGCCCCAAGCCACAATGGACGCCACAATGGAAGCACCAAACGCAACAACAGCTGTCAGCAAGCTTGCCTGAACAACATACCCTTGCCATTCAAGCGTAACGACGCCCGGACGGTCTGCCATCCAGGCTCCACCGAGAGCCAGCAAAAATACAAACGCGAAAAAGATGAGAACGCGGACCATGTCCTTCGCTCCTTTCCGATACTACTTGTTTTCAGAAACAAGCGACTTCAAAACTTGAGCGGTGATTTTCTTCACCAATTCATCTGCTGCCAAACGGGCTTTCACCTGCTCTGCCCACGCTGCACCAACCTGTTGCATCGGTTCTGGCAAAGCATCATAAGCCTTAATCGCTCCGGCAAGATCACCCGCAGAAACCCGGGATTCCATCGTGCCAAGCAACTCGCCGGAACTCGTGCCATCACTGTCAGTCGGCGTCCGGACAGAAACCAGCGACTTGGCACTGGAGAACAGACGATCAACCACATCATCATTCTCACTCGTCAGCGACACCGCACTCATATCACGCGCGACCTTACCAAATCCGGCAATCAACGCGGCAGAGGACGGAATACCACTCGCAGCACTTGCCTTCAGTGGCGCTAACTCAGCAGCATCCCCTGGCAGCACCGCTTCAACGGCAGCCAGTTCCGCCTCATAGGTCTCACCAGAATCAACTGCGTTGCGCAAAGAGGCAATCGCGATTGCACGCGCCGCCCGCTCCTGCGCACTTGCAGTGCCGAGAGCCTTCTCCAACCGGTCAACACGTGCAGTAATCTGCTGTGTTGTCTCGGCATTCGCCTGCGTCAGCGCTTCAATCTTGCCTTCAAGAACTTTTTGCTCAGCCGTCAACTTGCCAATCTGTGCTAGCGCTTCATCCACCTTGGAACCAGTCACAGCCAACTGTGAGCTCAGATCCTTCAGTTGTGTCGGCGCTTCTTTCAAAGCCTGAAACTGCTTCTGCAAATCCGTCAGACTGCCTTGCATACCCTTGAGAACCTGCTCAGCATTTTTTCGAGACGCTGCGGTCAGATCAGCAACCTGCTTTACCAGCTGATCCTGTGTCTTCTTCATGCTGGCAACAGCAGCACCATCACCGGCAGCACCGTTGGAAATCAGCTCGTTCAGCTCTTTAATCTCAGCGCCAAGCGTCGAAACCTGCTCTTGCACCTTCGCGGTCACACCAGCAGTCGCATCACTCAATTTACTGCTGGTTTCTTTCTGGATCGCATCCAGCTGATCAGTCAGGTTCTGAATGGTTTCCTTAGCCGCAAAACTACCCGCCGCATGATCTTTCAGCGCCGTAATTTCCTGACTCAGCTGCGAATAGCGGTTCTTGGAGCTTTCCAGAAGAGCCTGAACCTCGGTCGCATTCTGGCCAGAGCCGGCGCCAATCATCTGAAGCATGCCAACCTGATGCAGACCAACGCCAGCACCAGCAACAATCAGCGCACCAATAACGCCAGCAGCAATCATTGCGCCAAACCCAGCGCCTTGCTTGGGCGGATGCGGAGGCTTATCAGCAGGCCCGCCGGGACCTTTGCCAGAAGGAGGCGGTGGTGGAGGCGTATCCTTGCCACCCGAACCAGCCTTATCAGCCTTGCCCTTCACAGGCTCTTTCGCAGCAGAAGTGGTTGAGGTTTTGCTCGCGGCAGCAGTTTTGCTGGCACCTGTCGTCTTCGTAGCAGAAGGCTTTACTGTGCTGGATGCAGCAGCATCCTTCTTCTCATCAGCAGCGGTCTTTGCGCTTGCAGCAGCAGTCGGCTTGGCTGTTGTTGAGGCAGACTGAGCGCCCGTAGCAGTTTTAGCACCTGTTGCAGGCTTAGCAGCAGTTTTGGTCGCTTCAGTATTTTCAGGCTTCGCAGAAGATTGTGATTGTTGTTTGCCAGTTGGCGGCACAGAGCCCGCCTTGGTAGAAGTCGCCTTGCTCGCAGCAGGCTTGGCCGCAGGACCAGCGCTCGCGGCAGGCTTATCAGTCTTGGAAACGTCTTTCGCAGGCAGGTCAATCGTGACAGGCTTTCGGGATCCACTGGAGAGCGGAGATTTCCGTGATGATGTTCCACCACCCGAGCCTGCCCCGGTGGACGCCCCACCCTTTTTGTCATCAGCAGCCATCAAAACCTCCTAGAATGGCGCGTTTCAAGCAGTTTCCAGCCGCGCCAATTTTCATAGTCACGCAATCTCGACAAGGCCTCTTAAGAGGCCTCTTTCTTAACATAAGCATCCCTTTAGCAAACTGCTATCAGGGAGAATTAGCACCTTGCCAAACAAACTGCGACTTCTCCATAGGGCTCAGAGAAGTGCAAATCACTTCCTCTCAACTTATCGAACCATTGAGAAGTTCAAACAAGCTATCCTCACGCGGCGTTTTCGCAGTAAAAACCTCGCCAAACGCTCCAGCTTGCTCTGCAACCCGCTTAGAAACACATAATGCTTTCATAGAGTTAAGAAACACTATGGTTTTTTCAAGATTTGAAAGGCTGAGAAAAATTTGAATTGTTCGCGGAGAATAAAACAACGCACAATCCAGCATCCCTGCTGCAATCAGTTCACGGGTTTTCTCAGAAAAGCCAGTCGCAGCAGCCATTTGGTAGACCTCCACCATACGGCAGGCAATGCCCTGCTGCTCCAGTTGTCCGGCCAGGTCACCACTGCGGTCAATCGCTGCAGGGTAAAAGACAGGCCCCGCCTGTTTGCTGTCCGCAATCAGTCCGCCAAGGGAATCAACATCCCCATCCGCACATATGATCTCTTGGAAACCGGAAGCCTCTGCAGCTTTGGCTGTCGCCTCACCCACAGAATAGAGAGGAAGGTGCTGTAGCTGTGAAACAAGACCATTGAAGACAAGGGCTTCAATGGCATTCGCGCTCGTCACAGCAATCGCTTTGGCGTCCCCAGCCACATCACCGTCAACGGTCAGCGGCTGGAAACTCAGCATCGGCTCAACAATCACCTCGTGTCCCATAGCAATCAGCTTCTGTGCAGTTTTATCTGCCTGAGGCTGAGGACGGGTCACGAGTATTTTCATTAGAGCTCCAGAAAGTTTGGACCAGACTTCGCCTTCAGCTCTTTGCCAAGCTCGCGGCCAATCTCTTCAGCATTGCTTAACGGGCCTTCGCCTTCAACTGTGTGCGTCTGGCTGCCATCCGGTTTGATCACCTCACCGCGGAAACGGATACGATTACCTTCCACATGAGAGAGACCAGCAATCGGCGTACGGCAAGAACCATCCATCTCAGCCAGATAAGCACGCTCCAGCAAAAGGCGGCTTTCAGTCTCTGCGTGATGGATCGGCGCAAGAATGCGCGCAGTCTCTTCATCACCAAGACGCGCCTCAATACCAATCGCGCCCTGCCCGACAGCAGGAAGGAAGTGCTCCACATCCATCAAAGACGTCACCAGATCACCTTGTCCCAGACGTCGCAGACCAGCGTAAGCAAGGAAGGTTGCGTCAACCACACCTTCACCGAGCTTGCGCAAACGGGTCTGGAGGTTACCGCGATACATCACCACATCAAGATCAGGCCGCAGACGCTTAATCTGTGCCTGACGACGCAAACTGGAAGACCCGACCACAGCACCCTGTGGAAGATCTGTCAGTTTTTCAACCTTTGGAGAAATGAAAGCATCGCGCACATCTTCACGTGGAAGGTAAGCGGTCATGCCCAGACCATCCGGCAGCACTGTCGGCATATCCTTGGAAGAATGAACTGCCAGATCAATGGACTTATCCAGCAAAGCTTCCTCAATTTCCTTAGTGAACAAGCCTTTGCCGCCTGCTTCGGAAAGAGGCCTATCTTGAATTTGGTCTCCCGTTGTTTTTATAACAACAATCTCGAAGTCATCATCGGTTAACCCGTGTGCCTTCGCGAGACGAGCGCGTGTTTCATACGCCTGGGCCAGTGCCAGGGCGCTTCCACGTGTACCAATTCTTATAGGTTTTGTTTGCAAGGATCACATTCCCAATGCTAGGGGCTCATGTTAGATGAGCGACATAAAATCATCGGCCCGCGAAATCAACCATGCTTTGCGCATGAGAGAACGACAAAAACCAAGCGGCCAAAGGAGACCAAACGTGCTGACCATCCTCGGCATAGAAACGAGTTGTGACGAAACTGCCGCTGCTGTCCTTGAGATTGATCAAGATGGCAAATGCGTAATTTTGTCCAACGTGGTGCATTCTCAAATCGATGAGCACACACCGTTCGGCGGTGTTGTACCAGAGATTGCGGCGCGCGCCCACATTCAGTTGCTGGATGGTATCGTAGATCAGGCGATGAAAACAGCAAATGTGAAGTACTCTAATCTATCCGCAGTTGCTGCAACCGCTGGCCCCGGCCTCATTGGCGGCGTCATCGTGGGCTTGATGACAGCAAAATCTATCGCCATGGCAATCGATAAGCCATTGATTGCAGTGAATCATTTGGAAGGTCACGCCCTCACCGCACGCATGACGGATCAGGTTGAATTCCCATTCCTGCTGCTCCTCGTCTCCGGCGGACACACCCAGTATCTCCTCGTAAAAGCTCTTGGGGAATACGAAAGATTGGGCACAACCATTGATGATGCGATTGGTGAAGCGTTTGACAAAACAGCCAAACTGCTCGGCCTGCCATATCCCGGTGGTCCGGCTGTAGAAAAAGCTGCAAAACTTGGTGATCCAACCGTCTACAAACTGCCACGCCCACTTTTGGACCGCCCCGGCCTCGACATGTCTTTTGCCGGGTTGAAGACAGCAGTGCGCACCGCCGCCTTAAAAGAAGAGCCTGTCAGCGAGCAAACCGTCAACAACCTGTGCGCCTCCTTCCAGGAAGCTGTCGCGGATGTTCTCGGAAAACGCAGTGCACGAGCCTTCGAATTATTCAAAGAGCGCTATCCGGATACGCCTGTCAAAATGGTTATCGCGGGCGGTGTCGCAGCAAACGAAGCAATTCGCACTCGTCTCAACGAGGTTGCCGCGGAACATAGTGCAGAATTAATCGCACCACCGCACAAACTGTGCACAGACAACGCCGCAATGATTGCATGGGCTGGAGCGGAGCGCCTGAGAAAACTCGTTGCCGAAGACCCATCCATTCTAGAGCAAAACGGTAAGGGCGACGACATGAACGAAGCCCCACGCCCACGCTGGCCCCTGGACAAGATCTCCGAAAGCGTCGTTGGTTTCGGTCGCAAAGGCGCGAAGGTATAATCAGCGAAGATACTCACCAGCAGATTGTGGCAGTAGCCCTCCCGACAAAAATTCAATACCGTGCCTAGCGTAAGCCCGATAACTAGGAAATACAGAATGCTGGATAAATCTGATCAAAGAAAAGCCTCCCGCTGGCTTTTTTTTGGGGTGCCTCTAGCAGTTTGCATCATCTCTGGTTTGATCAATTGGCGGATGGGGCTGTTTGCTGCTGTTTTCCTTGTTCTTGTCTATCTATTAATTGCAATAGTTTCTGGCGCCTCTTCTCTGATATCCGCCAAAATCACCAAGCCTCTGAGACCAGAAATTAAAGAAGCCATTGGTGTATGTACTTTTTTATTTATTTATGCCGCTCTAGGCGTCGCCTTGGACTCAAAGCCCTTTATTCGGCAGTACATTAACGACAACTTACTAAATGGCGCACAATTAAACTTGAGCTTTATAGATCCCGTTTTCGCAGGAATTTGTATCCTCGGCATTGCTGCCTATACATGGTGGAGGATTGCATCGAAAACCAAACAATAACCTTTCCAGTTTTCAGGGCACCACTATACCAATCAGCATGATACTTCCAAAATCCCGCCTCGCCTGCGGGATTTTTCAGTTCTGAAGCGCTAAAAACTTATCCCCCTGCTCTCAACCACACTTATTCTCAGTGTTGTGCTCACGTATTCGGGCAGCTGATGGACCGACCATCAGTGCGGCGTGGGCTGGGCGGGGCTACCGGGTGAAGTAACGCATCACCCGGCGGGTTCGTTGAAACACCCCTTGAAAGTCTTTAGTGCAGGGACCAAGCGGAAGCTGGTCACCCGATGGGCGTCTACACTGGCAGGCGTTGAACTGTTTTCGACAATCGCATTTGCCTCTGGCAAGTCTTGTGCGTTGCTGACAGTGCCTGCTCCCAATGCCTTTCGGAGGAGATCTTGTTTCATACAAAAACGCCCGGGCAAGGCGAGCAGCCAATGCCGAAGAAACTAATTTACTTACAATGCGCAGGCACTGCCTGCTCGCCTTGCTCACACCCGAACTTTCGGGGCATTCCGTTCCACGCTGCAGGTAAAACCATGCGGCGCTAAAGCGCGTGTCATGCTGCTTATTATGTGCAAACTGCTATAACGCCTTGCTTGCAACAAACTCCTGCAAATAACATCTGCCAAATTCAAACAACATTGATTTGATTGATTCATGGTGGAAACGACATTGCAGCCTCGGCACAAAGCCTACGTCTACATGACCTGCGGCACACATCTTCTCGTTTTTGACGAACCGGAAACCGACATCGCAGGCACATTGCAGGTGCCAGGTGGAACACTGGATCCGGGCGAAAGCTATCTACAGGCCGCCAAACGCGAGTTTGAAGAAGAAACCGGTCTGAGTGTTTCCGGCGCACTCGAACAGTTTACAGGGCATGACTTCCTGTATGACGATGCCCTCACCTCAGGTCCGGAGCTACACCGCCGCAAATTTTTCCATCTCAAAATTCAGGAAAAAGCAAAGCAGACTTGGGATCATTACGAAATGAGCCCAAATGACGGTGGAGATCCTATCCTCTTTCGCTTCTTCTGGGTTGATTTGGCAGACAACGAAACTAAGTCCAAGCTAACAATGCACGGAGGGTTCGATATCCCTCTTGAGCAACTGTGTGAACGACTGAACATCACCCAATAAGGAAAACAACATGACCACTGCTCTAAACAAGATCGCTGTAATTGGCGGAGGATCTTGGGGAACTGCGCTCGCCTTGGCAGCCGCAAGAGCAGGTCGGGAAGTCTCCTTATGGGCCCGCGATGCGGAAACCATCGCCGCAATAAACGCCAGCAAACAGAACCCGAAATACCTGCCCGGCATCGAGTGGACAGAGCAAATCACCGCTACCGGCATCCTCAAGCATGCTGTGAGCGGTGCCGATGCCCTCTTGCTTGTAACACCAGCGCAGACAACCCGGGCGATGACAGAAGCGATCAAGCCGTTCTTAAAGCCAGCAACACCAATCGTTCTCTGCGCAAAAGGCATCGAGCAATCAACCGGCCAGCTCCTGTCTGAGGTGATCAAGTCCGTGGCGCCTGACGCCATCCCGGCAGCGCTGTCTGGCCCAAGCTTCGCACATGACGTGGCAAAGGGCTTGCCAACAGCCGTCACAATCGCGGCTGAAGACGGTGCAGTAGCAGATCAGCTTTCCGCAGCACTCGCCTCAAAAAGCTTCCGCCCCTACGCAACTGATGACCTCATTGGCGTGCAAATTGGTGGAGCCCTCAAAAACGTGCTCGCAATCGCATGCGGCGCAGCGGTCGGCTATGGCCTTGGCGCCAGTGCACAGGCAGCTTTGACGGCCCGTGGCTTCGCAGAACTGACCCGCCTCGGCATGGCACTGAATGCCAGAAGCGAAACGCTCACAGGTCTGTCTGGTCTTGGCGACTTGGTCCTCACATGTTCCTCAACCCAATCACGAAATTTTGCCTTCGGGTTAAAGATCGGACAGGGTAGAACACCGCAGGAATTGGTTGCACCAGGACAAAAGCTTGCAGAAGGCGCTCACTCCGCTAATATCGCGGTCGCCTTGGCAGCCGAGCATGGTGTCGACATGCCAATTGCAAACACCGTGTCACAAATCGTAGCTGGGAAAATCGACGTCGCACAGGCTTTGAGCGACTTAATGACGCGCCCCCTCAAACGAGAGACACACCCCTAGTAGAATCCTTTTAAGCTAGGAATTGCCTGGTTGTATATCAGGGATCAAATGGTTAGGTTGAAAACCTGCTACTGGAGTATCCAATATGCTGTACGCTCTCATCTGCACTGATAAGGCGCATTCTGAAGACCTTCGCCAGAAAACACGACAAGACCATCTCGATTTTCTCAAAGGTCTTGGTGATCGCTTGAAGGCAGCTGGTCCTTTTATGTGTGATGACCTCGTATCTCCGACGGGTTCGCTGGTCTTGGTAGAAGCTGCGAACAGGGACGAAGCATTGGCAGTAGCTAATGAAGATCCTTATTCACTCGCAGGCCTCTTTGAATCTGTTGAGATCCGTCCTTGGAACTGGGTAATTAAGAACCCGGAAGCCTAATTTTGTTGTAAGTATTACAACACGTCAATTCTGGAGCACCAGTCTCTCATTGTAGGCAGGTGCTCTTTTTAATGGAGGCAAAGTTGCAATACTGGCTGTTCAAATCCGAACCTAACAAGTGGTCTTGGGATCATCAAAAAGCCAAGGGCGAAGAAGGCGAAGAGTGGGACGGCGTACGCAACTATCAGGCCCGCAACTTCATGCGCGACATGAAGATCGGAGACCGGGGCTTCTTCTACCATTCCAACATCGGCAAAGAAGTTGTCGGCATCGTAGAGGTCTGCGCGCTCGCACACCCGGATTCCACAACCGATGACCCACGCTGGGAATGCGTAGACATCAAAGCCGTCAAAGACCTTCCGCAGACAGTAACACTGGCGCAAGTGAAGGCCGAAGAACGCCTTTCCGATATGGCCCTCGTGACTTCCATGCGCCTTTCTGTTCAGCCGGTAAAGCCGGAAGAATGGGCCGTGGTTCTGGAAATGGCAGGAATGGACCCATCTGAGGTCTGATCTCACGATGAAAATTACGGACCGGCGCGCTTTTATTTTGGAACAGACACGGCAACACCCTGTTCCTCATGCGCCGTCCATATTCCTTCACCTGGCAGACGAAAGCGTCGATCTCTGGCGCATGGGTGAAGAGGAGCTGGAAGAACTCGGAGTCTCCTCCCCGTTCTGGGCATTTGCATGGGCAGGCGGACAAGCACTGGCACGCTACATTCTCGACAATCCCGAGACTGTTAAAGGCAAACACATCCTCGACTTCGCCAGCGGCTCAGGCCTCGTCGCCATCGCTGCAATGAAAGCCGGAGCAGCCTCAGCTGTCGCTGCAGACATTGATCCGTTCGCCTCCGATGCTGCACTTATCAACGCAGAGCTGAACCAGGTTACAATCAAAGTCAGCACTAAAGATCTTTTAATAAGCTCTCTTGGCAATTACGACCTGATCTGCTGCGGCGATGTCTTTTATGACCCGGATATGACCACACGGGTTCTCAGTTGGTTGGATTCCAGTCCTAAGGAAAAACCAATTCCGGTTTTGGTAGGAGACCCTCGACGCTCCTATTTTCCAACCTCACGTCTCACCCACCTGCAAACCTATGAAATTCCAGTACAACGAGAGCTGGAAGACAACGAGACAAAAAAGACATCCGTCTACGCGTTTTCTTGACTCTCTGAGTATCAATCACCGGCTAGGTCGGCTCATTTCCTCAAAGAACCGAGCAAGCGATTCCACATTCGCATCGGCTTTATAGGGAGACGTCAAAGCACACTCGACAATCACAGTCCGCTTATCAATCTGAAGCGAGAAGTCACTGGTCAGCGGCCACATACTCCAGCTGTCACGCAACGAGTTGTAACGCAAAGAGGTCCCGAACAGACCACCATTCACGAGAAGATTGATCGAGACATTGCGTCGAAAATCAAAAGGACCAGTTTCAAACTCGGCTTTGGCAGGCAAAAGGCTGGTGTATCGATTGGCTTTACTGAGAAACATCCATTGCTGTTTCTCCTCTGTGACATTCCGAAAAACACTCCGATAGATCGCCATACTGCCTCACCGCTGTTGAAGTTGAACCACGTGCAATATGTGACCTGACGTCAGCGATAACTTAGCGTGACTAAGCTGTCCTTGGGTTAGTTAAGGAGCGGCATTGGCAGTTCATTTAATTTTACTCAACTGACCCTTTTGCAATTGATTTGCTCTTGCAATATTTCACTGCACTGGGCCAAAGTGAGGTTCATTTTCTAATCTCAATAAGAATCCGAAGTATTTGAGGGAGCGCTCCGATGCCAACCATTAATCGTCTTGCAGAAATGCACGATGAAATCACCGCTTGGCGCCGTGATTTTCATGAACATCCTGAAGTTCTTTATGAGACACACCGTACATCAGCAAAAGTAGCCGAAATCCTGAAAGAGATCGGCGTTGATGAAGTCACCACAGGTGTTGGCCGCACAGGCGTAGTTGGTGTTATCAAAGGCCGCAACGGCGGCGCTGGCAAATCCATCGCCCTTCGCGCTGACATGGATGCCCTTCCAATGGCCGAAGAAACCGGCAAGGAATACGCATCCAAAAACGAAGGCGCCATGCACGCATGTGGTCACGATGGCCACACTGCAATGCTGCTGGGCACCGCAAAATATCTTGCCGAGACCCGCAACTTCGACGGCACAGTCATTCTCGTGTTCCAGCCAGCTGAAGAAGGCGGCGCTGGCGCAAAAGCAATGATGGACGACGGCTTGTTTACCCGTTGGAACGTTGATGAAATCTACGGCCTGCATAACCAGCCTGGCACTCCGATTGACCACTTCGCAACCCGCTCTGGCCCGCTGATGGCATCCACCGATGAGTTCACCATCACAGTCAAAGGCGTCGGCGGCCACGCAGCATACCCACACAACACAATTGACCCTGTTGTGGTTGGCTCACAGATTGTATCTGCCCTGCAGTCCATCGCATCCCGCAATGTTGGACCACTGCAGTCTATCGTAATCTCTGTGACTTTCTTCCAGGCCGGCACTGCATACAACATCATTCCAGACACAGCGAAACTGGGTGGTACCATCCGCACATTGGATCAGGATGTCCGCAAGCAAGCTGCTCAACGTGTGAAGCAAGTTGTCGAGGGCGTTTGTGCCGCCAACGGCGCAGGCGTGGACTACGATTTTGCAGATGGCTACCCATCCACATCAAACCATCCCGATCAGACCAAATTCGCAACCCAGATCGCTGCTGAAATTGCAGGCAGCGCAGACAAAGTTGATGAAAACATCGACCCAACCATGGGCGGCGAGGACTTTGCTTACTACTTGGAAGAAAAGCCGGGTGCTTTCATCTTCCTTGGAAACGGAGAGTCTGCAGGACTGCACCATCCGAAATATGACTTCAACGACGAAGCTATTCCATATGGCTGTTCCTATTTCATTAAACTGGTTGAAACTGCAATGCCAGCAACCTAAAGTGCACATTGCAATTTTCGAAGCCTCGGATTTTTCCGGGGCTTCTCTATATATAAAATATTTAGGCCATTACCGTGCAGATATCTAAACAAGCCATTGAAGTCGCTCATAAACGAATTCAGAAATACATTCGCAAAACTCCGTCTATTGTGAGCGGTAACGGCACTTTTGGCCTGAAGTACTCCATTTCTTTGAAACTGGAACACCTGCAACACTCAGGTTCCTTCAAAGCACGTGGAGCATTCAACTCATTACTAAACAACTCAATCCCGGAAGCTGGCATAGCAGCAGCCTCAGGTGGCAATCACGGCGCTGCCGTTGCCTGTGCAGCTCATGCACTTGGCAAAAAAGCCAAGATCTTCGTCCCTGAGATCTCCAATCCAGCGAAGATCGATAAGATCCGCAGCTTCGGCGCAGACGTCCATGTCGAAGGTGCCGCCTATGCGGATGCTGCAGCACTCTGCACCCGCTACCAGCAGCAAACCGGCGCAATTGATATTCATCCATTCGACGCCATAGATACAATCAACGGTCAGGGCACCGTAGCATTAGAATGGGCGGAACAAAGCCCTGATCTGGATACCATCCTTGTCGCTGTCGGTGGCGGGGGCCTCGCAGCAGGTGTTGCAAGCTACTATGCAAACAGCCCCACCAAAGTCGTTGCCATAGAGCCATTTGGTTCCTGCTCCATGAACGCAGCACTTAAAGCCGGCGAGCCAGTTGATGTAGAACTGAACAGCATCGCGGCCAATGCACTTGGTGCAAAGCGATGCGGCACCTTCCCGTTTGAGGTCGCAAGAAACCACATCGCAGAATCCATCCTTGTTGAGGATGACGCCATTCTCGCCGCGCAACGCCGTCTCTGGAGGGAGATGCAGCTCGTCGTCGAACCAGGCGGCGCAACGGCACTGGCAGCTCTGATCTCCGGTGCATACAAGCCAGAAGAAGGCGAGCGCATCGGTGTCCTATTGTGTGGTGGTAACGCTGAACTCATTCAGGTCAACAACACCCTGTCTGGCCGATAAAAGAAAAGCGGTACATCCGTATGGAGGTACCGCTCTTGGAATTCTCTAAAGAACTTTACGCAGAAAGCTGCGGGTTCTTGGATCATCTGGGCTCGTGAAGATCTTCTCAGGTGGGCCCTGCTCAACAATGCGCCCACCTTCCATAAACAGAACACGATCAGCGATCTCTTTTGCAAATGCCATCTCATGAGTCACGATCAACATCGTCTGATGAGCCTGCGCAACGCGGGTAAGCAGCTGCAGCACTTCATCAACCCACTCAGGATCAAGCGCAGAAGTCGGCTCATCAACCAGCATAAGCTCTGAGTTACTCGCCATCGCCCGGCCAATACCAACACGCTGCTGCTGACCACCAGAAAGAGACGCAGGATAAGCATCTGTTTTATCTGCCAGACCGATGTCCCGCAGAATTTCATCCGCCCGCTCAAACGCAGTCTCTTTGGCTTCACCACGAACGGTGATCAAGCCTTCAGCAATATTCTCACGCGCTGTCTTGTTGGCAAACAGGGCATAGTTCTGGAACACAAAAGCCGTCCTCAAACGCATCTCTTTGATCTGCGCGGCATTCGCCTTTTGAACATCAATGCTTTTGCCATCAAGAACATACTCACCTTGCTCTGGCGTCTCAAGAAAGTTGAGACAACGCAGCAAGGTGGATTTACCGGTCCCGGACGGACCAATAATGGCGATGCGTTCGCCTTTTTTGATATCCAGGTCGATCCCGTTCAACACAGGGACACCATTATAGATTTTTGTGAGCCCGCGGATCTGGATCATCTGGAAACAGCCTTTGAAAGTCGATTTTCAATCTGGGTCTGAACGAAAGCAAGGCTCTCAACAACACCCCAATAAATAACGGCAACGACAATAAACGTCTCGAAGTACAGGAAGCTTCCTGCTGCTTCTTTCTGCGCAGCACCCATCAATTCAGTCACACCAAGCGTAAAGGCCAGACTGGTGCTTTTGATCAGATCGATGAAGTAGTTAATCAGCGTTGGCGCAGCAACACGCGCTGCTTGCGGCAGAATAATCCGGCGCATCATCTGACCAGTAGACATACCAATCGACTTTGCTGCTTCCCATTGGCTACGGTCAACACCCAGGATAGCTGCACGGATACTCTCAGCCATGTAAGCAGAGAAGTGCAGAGTCAGACCGATAATCGCAGCAGAAACCCCATCAATCGCTGTGAGGAACGAAAACAGCTGCGGCAAACCGTAGTAGAACAAAAACAGCTGAACCAGCAGCGGCGTTCCACGAAAGAAGCTGATAAAGAGCCGCGTGATTGCATCCAAGACAGGAAAGCGCACCACGCGGATAATTGCAAACAGCGATGCAAGTATAAGCGCCAAAATCATGGACACACTTGCCATACCCAAGGTTAGGGGTAAGTACTTTAAAAGGATCGGCAAAAGGCCGAGCATGTAGTCCAGATCTAAGGCGCGCATGATCAGTTCTTATTATTAGAGCATGCCCTCGAACGACGGGAGTAAATTCCCGAAGGCATGAAAAAGGAAAAGCAGTTCCACCAAAGATTCTTAGATGCGAACTGCTTTACTAATTCTGAACGGACAGCTTAGTCAGCTTTGGTGATGTCCGCTCCAAACCACTTGTCGGAGATCTCAGCCAGCTTGCCTGAAGCCTTCAGTTCGTCGATTGCAACATCTACCTTAGCAGCCAAAGCTTTACCATCTTCATCAGTACGGAACGGCATTGCGTTGCGAATTTCAGAGAATGGAGCACCAGCCAGAGCCAGTGGCAACGGAGTTTCTTTGATCACCTGCGTTGCACTGATGCGATCATGAATAAACGCATCAACACGGCCAAGTGCAGTATCCTGGGCCAGGTTGCTTTCGTAGGTGCGGATGTCAATTTCATCAGCAAACGGCAAACCGCGCAGAAGCTCTTCAAAGTTGGAACCAAGGTTTACAGCAACGCTTTTGCCTTTAAGGTCTTCAACGCCACCGATTTCTTCGTTGCCAGCTTTTACAACAACCTGCGCACCGTCATAAACGTATGGCTGGGAGAAGGTGAACTTGGCTTCACGCTCAGGTGTAATGGTGATCTGGTTTGCAATAGTATCAATGCGACCAGCTTCCAAAGCACCAATCAGGCCGGAGAAGCTCATGGTAACGAATTCAACTTCATCACCAGTCTGCTTAGCAATTGCGCGAGCAACGTCAACTTCAAAGCCCTGCAGAACATCTTGCTTAACAAATGTGAATGGGAAATACCCACCAGACATGCCCACACGGATTGTTTCAGCCTGAGCAGGAACAGCCACGAGAAGGGCAAGTGCAGCAACAGTAGAACGAGAGAACATAATCTATTCCTGATTACTATTATTTTGTTGAGCTCGTTCTATCAGAATGAGGAAAATTTTCTACAATTAGCGAAGCTGTGAGCTTATTTAAATCAAATAAACTACCAATACTGGAATTTATTAGAATTAGATGCCACAGAATCTCACATGCATAAAAAATACTTCCTATAAGGCGCACCGAGACAAAATCTCATTTGAGAACACCTTGTCATTTTCTGCAATTTTCCAGCAATATCACGGAGATGTTACAGGTAAAACGTGCAGTTACCCCTAGTTTTTAGCCAATACGTATAACTAGGGACCTCCCCCTTTGAAAAAAAATGCTCCCCGTAAAACAGAGAGCATTTCTGGTTCAGATCTGAAGCGTTTTGTCAGCTCACCATATCGAAGAACTCTGCTTCAAGCTCACACATATGAGTAAAGCTCTCTGAGATCTCGCTTTGGCGCTTCACGCGTTCCTCTTCGCCAATCGAGTTCACTTCCCGCTTAATCCACTCAATGAACTCTCCAAACTCATCGGTCGCCAGAAACTCAACCCACTCAGCAAGGTAGAACCGCTCAGGCCGTGGCTTGGCTGCTTCCCGATGGCCCCATTCGCGATAGATCCACTCCGAAGCCAGCAATGTTGCCATGCCATCAACGTAGTGACCTTTGCCAGCTGTCGACAACAGCGTTGCGCCAATTGCCCGGGTAATCGTATTGGGCTTTGCAACCTCATAAACCTCAGGCGCGATGCCCAGTTCTTTAAAGGTGCGCTGAAAATAGCCCAGTTCATTAGAAGTCAGTTGCTGCGCAAAGCCAGACAACCGTGCTTTAGCAGCCATTGTCGGCGCCTTGGCAATCAGGAATCCAAGCGCAGATGCCAAGTCCTGAATGTAGTGGTAATCCTCCAACAAGTAACGGGTGAACACCTCGGCACTCACTGTGTCGTTGCCAACAGCACTGGTAAACGGGTGATTGATCGCCTTATTCCAAGCAGGTCCTGCAGATTTCACAAGCCAATCCGTAAAGGTCTCATCCGTATGAGTGATCTTGTAGTTGGCATAACTTGCAGTGTTCAGCATTCTCGTGTGCCTCCCAACACATTGTCCTGAAGCGCATCCTCCTAAAAGTGGTTCGGATATTCCCAAAAAGGACACGCATGGCAAAAACGCTAAGAGCAGGAAGCGTCAATCTTGAGAAACGCAAAGTGCTCTGGCTTACATCTATTTCGAACAATGCCACTCAGAGTTACGCTGCACTAGACGGAAATCACCGTATATGCCCCCTGCAATTTTAGGGGTATCATCTCGCGCCCGTCGTACTGCACCACGCTGCACCTTCTACTTTGGCGGGAAAGCTAAGCCTTCCACTCATACAAAATATCGGGCGCGCCTTCTTCATTCTCTGAACCGCTTGTCCGCTTCACTTCCTTAAACCCATGCGCTTCGTAAAATGCTCTCGCATCCACATTCCTGGCAAAGCACATAAGCTTCAGATTTCCGGAAGAGTGAGCTTTTGCTTGGTTTAAGAGCCTTGTACCAACGCCCTTCCGCAGGTGCCGCGGATCCAGATAAAGCTGTTCTACCCAGTCATCTTTGGTGGCCATCATACCTATGATTTGCTCATCTCCCATGACTATTGTCAGTTCATTCTCTTTAAAAACAATATTCTGAAAGAACCAAAGATCTTCTTCTGGTGTGTGCAGTTTAGGTATAAATGAAAGGCATCTGTCTCGCGAATACCGGTACATACGAGCGACCTCAGGCAATTCATCATACTGCGCAGCTCTAATTTCAAGTGTCTGCATATTCCCCCCATAATTTGGCAAAACCTAGCATAACCTTAGCGTAAAATATCCCTGCAAACACCAGTAGCACCACATGGCATCCCATGCAGTGGTAGAGTTAGGTTTCCCGAAGATCGGGAGGAGCAAGGCGGCAGGTGGTGCCTGCGCAGTGTGAGTAAGTTAGTTTCTTCGGCATCAGCTATCGCCTTGCCCGGGCTTTCTTGTAATGAACAACGTCGCCTCTTTTGCCTATAAGGCACGATAGCCGGTTTCCCGGAAAGAAAGTGGCTTATCCAAACACGTTTCCATGCCCAAACAGTTCCTCCGTCTTTGATAGACACTTTCGCAAAAGCAGGTTTTACTGCCGGTGCTCGTGTATCTATCACCGCGTGATACCCTATAGTCCTGGGCCCTTCCCCTCAAACCATGCGGTCACGTTTGAAGTTCGGTTCACCGGACCACTGAAAGATGCGTTACGTCTTCCAACAGCCCAACCCAGCCTACGACAAACTGACGGTCGCTCCGCCAGCAGCCCGCTACGTAGGCATAGACACAGAGTATCGGAGGAATTGAGGAGGGGGATAAGTTTTGTGACCAGAGCATTCTCATTCTCTCCGAATGAAGCAGTAATCCTCTTTCACCTCTAACAAAAAAGGGCACCCTAAAAGGTGCCCTTCCTAATCTCATCAGTTGCTGAAAAGCTTATGCAGCAGCTTCTGCTTTTGGCTTAATCAGGCCACGGTTCACCAGAACCTCAGCAATCTGAACTGTGTTCAGCGCAGCGCCTTTACGCAGGTTATCGGAAACAACCCACATGTTCAGGCCGTTCTCAACGGTCGCGTCTTCACGGATACGGGAAACGTAAGTCGCATCTTCGCCAGCACACTCGTAAGGAGTGACATAGCCGCCGTCTTCGCGCTTATCGACAACCAGAATGCCCGGCGCTTCACGCAGCAGGTCCTGAGCTTCTTCAGGAGAAAGTGGACTGTCCAGTTCCATATTCACGGACTCGGCATGCCCAACAAACACAGGCACACGAACAGCTGTACAAGTCACTTTGATGGTAGGGTCGAGCATCTTCTTGGTCTCAGCCAGAACCTTCCACTCTTCCTTAGTGTATCCATCTTCCATGAATTCATCGATGTGCGGGATCACATTAAACGCAATGCGTTTAGTGAACTGCTGAGGCTCAATCGGGTCGTTTACGAAAACAGCGCGGGTCTGGTTGAACAATTCGTCCATCGCATCTTTACCACCACCGGAAACGGACTGGTAAGTGGAGACAACGAGGCGCTTGATACCAGCTTTTTCGTGAATTGGCTTAAGAGCAACAACCAGCTGTGCAGTGGAGCAATTCGGGTTCGCGATGATGTTCTTCTTTTTGAAGTCAACAATATCATCTGCGTTCACTTCAGGCACGATCAGCGGAACATCCTGATCATAGCGCCATGCAGAAGAGTTATCGATGACAACACAGCCCTTGGCAGCAATCTTCGGAGCCCACTCTTTCGCGATGGTACCGCCAGCAGACATGAGGCAGATATCAACATCGGAGAAATCAAAATTCTCCATCGCTTTAACTTTCAGCGTCTTGTCACCAAAGGAGATTTCTTTGCCCTGCGAACGGCGAGATGCCAATGCAATCACTTCATCAGCTGGGAAACCACGCTCTGCCAGAATATCCAGCATTTCCGCACCCACATTGCCGGTAGCACCTGCAATCGCAATCTTATAACCCATTGGTTTTGTCCTCTTCGTCTCCCCCGCTGGCTTCCGGAGGCTGACTGCGCCCGGTGAGCCCTCTGGCGCCCTCCGTCCCGGGGAGAGCGCGGGAAAGAGAGGCACCTTAGACGGTGGTCTTTGTCGTTTTCGTGATGATTGTCTTGGTAGTCGTTTTAAGCGCAACAGAAGCCATGCGCGCGGTCATCGCACGTTTCATGGTTGTCTTCATGTTGGTCATCGCAAACATCATGCTGCTAAACACTACCTTCAAAATTGATCGCGCAGAAACTGCCTATAACCACATCATTTGTCAACAGCATTTTCTAGGCTTGTTGCCAAGGTCGATATATCTCAAATCAACCCAAGACAAAACCACCGTTTTTGAGAAAAAACCTCATGCTCATCGCAATATTACTGACGTATTCTCAAGAAACAGTGAGGCGGCACGCGAAATTGCATCATCAGTTTCAAAAGGCAAAAACAACTAAAACTTGCATAAAATATACATACTATCTAAACATTGCTTAAAACAAACTTGAATCTAATTTCGCAATAAATATTGCATATTTGGGAGAGTAAACATGAACAAAGCTGGTGGAATTATTTGTCTCATTGCAGGTATTTTTAGTGTCTTCGCAGCAGGAGCGACACTCTTCATTGGTGGTGTTGGCGCTGCGCTTGAAGCTGAAGGCGGTGAAACTGTCATTATGTTTGGCTGGGTTGGCCTTCTCATGTCTTTTGTAATTATCATTCTTGGAGCAATTGCAATCGGCAAAGCTTCGAAGGTGCTAGGCGGAATTATTGTTTTATCATCAATTGTTGGCGCAGTTGTAGGTGGCACTTTTGTTGCTATTTTCATGGTGCTGTCTCTGCTGGGCGGCGTCCTTGTTTTGTTCAGCAAGAAAAAACCTGTAGTCCAGCAAGCAGCTTGAAGATCCACAATGAAGTATTCTAAAATTATATCAGCTCTGTTTATCGGACTGACTGTAACCGCGTGTAACTATGAAACACAGGTCTCCTTGTATGCGAGTGACTTGACTGAAGACACAGGAGAAAAGCCAATCTACGCCCCTATCATGTTGATGGGGGAGGGCACATTCTCCCAAAATGATTGTGGCAAAATACGTAACAAAGTCGAACCTTCACTTCAAAACTACTTTGAGAATGTTGAATTCAAGGGGTGCTCAGATGGTAGCAATTTGGATAACAAAATCTCATTCAGTGCAAGTGCACCAGTTCATGTTGGCTCCGTTCAAAACGGAATAGCTACGACCGACTTCGACCTGCCATTTGGCGTTCTCATTGCTTACGATCAAAATCTCCCTAACTCAAAATTTATTTTGATCTCTAGAGGCGACAACTACAGACCGTTTGCAGAAGCTCTCGACAATGCAATGACGGGCTCCAACCTTCTCCAGAATGGTGCAAAAATTACTCTTGAAATCCAAAATGACACTCGAGGAGAAATTTCATTCACGAGTACCGGCGTATTTGTGAATGGGGCTGCGATAAGTCGAGAAAACTCTGAAACGTTTCCTCTTCAGCGTCGTGAGAGTATTCACGTCAAGCTGTCAGATGTCTCCCAACAGTTTATCAAAGACGATGGCTGGGAGCAGATCGGAAGAGTCGATTTTAAAAAATAATTGGAGCTTCAGACACATTTAGAGGCATCCATGGATGCCTCTAAACCACATCTCCAAACGCATTCACGGCCTTCCCGCCAAGCTCAATTTGCCGCAGTTCAGGCACGCAGCTTTCCGAATCCAGTTCAGCTGCCCAGTCCACATCACCCGCATAGCCATAGTGCGTCAGTTCCTGCCCACTCACGCAGCCCTTTAGCGCACCGAGCAAATCATCAGCACACGAAAGGTAACCCGCCCGAGCAATCGAGGCTTCTGGCGACATCGGGCAGTCCAGCATATGCGCAAGTGCACCGCAGGCCAGTTGATCCTCGAAGGCAGGCCGCAAACTGCCATCCGGCCACTTCTCACCCGCAGCAACCAATAAGACTTTGCCGGAAATCACCTTAAGATAAGCCGCCACCGCTGCTGCATTCCGAAGTGCAGCAGCAAACACCCGCCCTTCTCTTGGCAAAGCAGAAAGCGTCGCACCGTTGGGGCTGGGCAACACCAACACATCGCTAGCCGACAGCCCCATGAGCGTTGGTGGAGACAATGAGTAACCATCCTCCCGGCGCTTCCCTGCACAAACGCCGCCGAGCACATCGGCCAGTTTCCTACCCTCTTCCCGATCAGCAACAGGCACCACCATCGCCCCTCTGCCACAAGCTACAGAAGTCGCAGTCGAGAAGCTCAGGCAATCAGCAATCACAGTCGCAGCAAAGCCATCACTGCTTGCGTTCCGTCCCCATTCCAAATGCACAAAGTCAGCCATAAACAACCTCAAAATGATAAAACCGTGGGCACCCGAAAAAGTGGGCCAATCAATCCTTGCATGGCATCGCGTCTGCACTCAGTTTGAACAGAGCGATCAAAAGTCACAACGGAATAATGATGGACCTCCTTTCTCAATTGCAAGCACTTGCTGTCGATCTCGAACGCTCTCAGCTGCCAGAGGTCTTCAAGTATGCATGGTGGGTCTATCCGGCAATCAACACAGGCCACATCGTCGGGTTAGCCATGCTATTCGGCTCCCTTATCCCGCTTGACCTGCGCATGATGGGCATGTGGCGGTCCATACCATTGTACGACCTTGCACGTCCCCTCACCCGCATTGCCCTTCTGGGCGGCCTGATCGCGATCACGACTGGCATCTTCCTGCTTTCAGTCAAAGCGCAAGTATACGTCAACGCGCCCATATTCTGGGCTAAGTCGGGCTTTTTCACACTCGCCCTGCTCAACGCATTGTTCCTGCGCTTTAACAAACCGTGGCGCTATCTGGCACAAGTCGACTCCCGCGGCACCATCCCCCGCTTCAAATCCGCTGGCTTCATATCGCTGTTCAGCTGGCTCGGAGTCCTGATCTGCGGGAGAATGTTCGGGTACCTCTAGTCCGATAAATCAGTAAGCTTTCCTATTTTTCGTGGCACAGAAGCTAAGCTAAACAGAACGGACAAAACCGATGATCATCCGCACAGAGCTACCATCTGACGTCGAAGCAATCCGCAATCTCGTTTATGCAGCTTTCGAAAACCACCCACACCATGAACCCGGCGCAAAGCCAACAGAGCACCTGATCATCGACCAATTGCGTGCCAGCGGTGAGCTGACACTGTCACTCATCGGAGGGCAAGCTGGCGGCATGGTAGGTCATATCGCTTTCTCTCCTGTAACAATTGATGGTGTGGACAAAGGTTGGTATGGCCTTGGCCCAGTGGCTGTTACTCCGAAACATCAGGGCAAGGGCTTTGGCTCCGCCCTGATCATGGAGGGAATGCAGCAAATCAAGCAGATTGGTGCCAAAGGTGTCGTTTTGCTTGGGGAGCCGGACTATTACAGCCGCTTCGGCTTTCAACAAACAGAAGACCTCGTCTTCCCCGGCGTGCCAGCGCAGTACTTTATGCAGCACACCTTTGAGGGAGAGACACCAACAGGCACCCTCGCTTATTCCGGGGCCTTCGCAGCAAGCTAATATGATGAAGAATTACGGCTACTCATCACATTTGTCGAGCAGGGCCTGGCTCAAAGGCTTATCCGTTGGCTTCAACTCAGCCTTGTTAATCGCAATGGGTGAGTAAGGCGGATCGGTAATCGTGCCCGGCACCACCATATGTAAGACATAACAGCCCGCATAAACCTGCGAAGTGCCGTCGGAAAGATGTGTTTCAATCGCTACCGGAAGCGGCCAATAGAGCTGGCTCATGCCTGCATCTGGCTGAGTAGACCCATAGCGCAGCTGCACGGACTCCGTTGTTCGAAACCCTTCCTTCCACTCCTCAAAGTTCTTAGGTGGGGTGTTGAAGTAGCTATACGCCTGCACATATTCTTTGCGGTTGATTGCGTTATAATAGCTTTCGATCACCGCTTGGGGGGTGCTGCGATCATCCATGTAAGGAATGCCATCAAACACCAGGGCATTGCCGCTCGATGCACCACAAACCGCCAGTATTGCGCAGGCTCCGGCGAGCCTGTTTCGATTGAACATGGTTGTGTCCTGTTACGTTTTTAAATCACACAACCAAGTTCAACAAAGACAAGCTAATGCAGGTTTAAACCACTCACTGTGCTCTCATATAGACGGCTTCGTTGGTAAACGAACCGGCATCTAACAGGTGTACAGTTTGATAAACCGTGAGCTGAGAACCGTCTTCATTCAGCTCACGCTTGGCAACCATAATGCTAAGGCCGCCGCGCTTTGCTTCAGAAACCAGATCTCCATCCGTGTTCAAAGAGAGGGAAAGCGTATCCGCAAACGGGTTTTGCGGCATAGGGCGATCTTCCCCATCAGGAATGCCTGAGAAGTTGGCCTCAACGGTCTCGCCTTCGCCTTCAACGGTTTTCATGAAGAAACCGATCTCGCCATTCTTCTCGACAATTTTCAAACTGCCGCCCCAAGGCATAGAACCCTGCTCATAGTTTGAGGCATCAGGATCCAGAATCCAGGTTCCGAGGAAGGGTCTTAAACGTTCATCCATGCTCTGTCTTTCAGCAATGCTTCTCAAAATTTGTCTTGGCTCAGGCTTATGCCGCACACGGGTTTTTCGCGCAACCAAATCACACGGCTAACTCCCGTGATTAACATCCAGTGGCCAAACTTCCAAAAAACCAATCTTAAAGCAGCAGGTACATCTAACGGAACTTTTGCGCTCTTCGCTGACAATCACAAGCAAAAGAACTCACTCCGGAGGCCTCATGCTCAAGCGCTTTGCCATCCACCCGATTGCCTTGTTCAAGATCAGCTTAGCCCTACTCGCTTTTGTTCTTCAGCCAATAGCCGCAAATGCCTGCACCAGCTTTGTCCTGTCCACCGTCGACAACATCAAAATGTATGGTCGCACGATGGAGTTCGGCAAGCAGATCCCCACTAAAATTGGGCTCATCCCACGCGGTTACAAGTTCCAATCTCAAATCAATGATGAAGCGGGCCACAGCTGGACCGGCAAAATTGCTGTGATTGGCGCCAGCATCTTCGACAGCCCTGCCTTGGTTGATGGCATGAATGAATACGGTCTGTCCGGTGGCGCCCTCTACTTCCCTGGCTCTGCAGCCTACAAAAACCCGTCAGATGATGAAGCGCAGCGCGCTAAGGAAATCAATCAGGTAGACTTCCTCGTCTGGATGCTTTCAACCTTCAAAACAGTCGAAGAAATCAAAGTCAATCTGGATCAGGTCTCATTAGTCGGAACTTTCTACGAGAGCATGGATGAGATCCCGCCGCTTCACTACACCCTGCATGATGCAGCTGGCTTTTCCATCGTCATCGAGCCCATAAATGGCGAGTTGAAAGTCTACGACAATCCTTACACCGTGCTCACCAACTCGCCAGACTTCGAGTGGCATGTCCAGAACATCCGCAACTACCTGTTCCTCTCTCCATTCAACATCGGCTCTACTGAGATCATGGGACAGGAACTAGCCCCCTTCGGTCAGGGTTCTGGCTTGCTTGGCATCCCGGGTGACCCAACTCCGCCTTCCCGGTTTATCCGTGCTCTGGGTTTAATCTCCACCATTGATGCCGCTGAGCTAAACAAGAACCGGCTTGTCACTATGGAGCACGTGCTCAACAACTTCGACATTCCAAAAGGGTTTGTAAGGCCTGCAATTTCGCCAGTCGAGCAGGAACAGGAAGCCAACGATTACACCCAGTGGTCGACCATTGCTGACATTGAAAACAGAAAGTACTTCATCAAAACCTACGAGAACCCAACGCTGCATGGCGTGAGTTTTGAAGACTTCGATGTCACAGGGTCACAGATACAGTACGTGAACCTGCCAAGTACCAAACCCACACAGCCGCTACTTCCACCCATGCAATAAAAAAAACAGGGCTCCCGAACCAACGGAAGCCCTGTTTCAAATCTCTAAACTCTGAACTGCCAGCTTATGCTGAAACACCTGCAAGAGCAGTCAGCTCGGCAACAATGGCATCACCCATCTGTGCGGTGGTGATGGTTGCTTCACCATCCTTCGCGATGTCTTTTGTGCGCAGACCTTTGTCCAGTGCGTTGGAGATTGCTTTTTCAACCATATCGGCCTCAGCAATCTTCTGGAAGGAGTAGCGCAGTGCCATTGCAAAACTTGCGATCATTGCAATTGGGTTAGCAGCACCTGTACCAGAAATGTCTGGAGCAGAACCGTGCACTGGCTCATAAAGAGCTTTGCGCTTACCGGTTGCGTCATCAGGCGCACCAAGAGAAGCAGACGGCAGCATACCCAGAGAACCAGTCAGCATCGCCGCAACATCAGACAGCATGTCACCAAACAGGTTGTCAGTTACAATAACGTCAAACTGCTTTGGCCAACGCACCAGCTGCATGCCGCCAGCATCTGCCAGCATGTGGTCCAGCTCAACATCAGCGTAGTTTGCTTTGTGTGTGGCAGTTACCACCTCATTCCAAAGCACGCCGGACTTCATCACATTGCGCTTTTCCATGGAACAAACTTTGTTGTCACGGGTGCGTGCAAGATCAAATGCAACGCCAGCAATACGCTCAATTTCGTAGCTGTCGTAAACCTGCGTATCGATACCGCGCTTCTGGCCGTTGTCCAGATCGATGATCTCTTTCGGCTCTCCGAAGTAAACACCACCGGTCAGTTCGCGAACGATCAGAATATCCAATCCTTCAATGACGTCCGGCTTCAAAGAAGACGCGTCAGCCAGCGCTGGATAGCAAATCGCAGGGCGAAGGTTCGCAAACAAACCAAGGTCTTTGCGCAGACGCAGCAGGCCAGCTTCCGGGCGAACCTCATAAGGCACATCGTCCCATTTAGGACCGCCAACAGCACCGAAAATAACAGCATCAGCTGCCTGTGCTTTCGCCATATCTTCTTCAGAGATGGAAACGCCGTGTGCATCGTAGGCACTGCCACCAACAAGGCCTTCGTCATACTCGTAAGTATCTTCGCCCTGCTCGTTGAGCCAGGCGATAACCTTTTTCACCTCCTCCATGATTTCAGGACCAATTCCATCACCAGGAAGAAGCAGGAGCTTGTTGGATGCCATGGGTCAATATCCCCGTTTTCTGCAAATTGAAGTTGACCATTTGTGCCGCCTCGCCTCACTCATTGCAAGGTTCAATATTTCAACGAAAATGGATGGGTGCTCAACTATTGCCACACAGACAGGTTTCTTTAATCCCACTATGCTAGATTTTTGAAACTGAGAGTGGACAGTTCTAAGGCACTGCAAAATATGCATAACTTGTTAGTCATAGGAGGATCGGGCTTTGTGGGTGCATCTCTCATCCCGGCCTTACTTTCGAAGGGATATAATGTAACCCTGCTCAACAGAGGCACACGCCCAGTTCCGGGAACCAGGCAGTTGGTTGCAGACAGAAACGATCCTTTTGCCATGCAGCAGATCACCGATAAATTCGAAGCGGTAATCGATACAAGCGCTTACACGCGAGAGCAGTCGAGGATCGCATTCAACACCTTCGGCATCCATGCCAAAAAGTGGATTCACCTCTCCAGCGCAGCGGTTTACAAAGAAACCAAAGGGCACTTACCGAGCGAGAAAGATCCGATCGGCGGAGCGTCCGTGTGGGGCGTTTATGGCAGAGATAAATCTGAAGCAGACCACTTCCTACTAAATCAGGAACACACACCAGCCGTCGCCATCCGCCCGCCTTATCTATATGGCCCCAACAATGATATCGACCGAGAGCAATTTGTCTGGGCGCGTGCTTTAACAGAACGCCCGATCATCCTGCCCGGTGATGGCCAGACCAAACTGCAGTTTTTGCACGAAGAAGATCTCGCCAGCTTCATCCTCTATCTGCTGGCTATGCATGCCATGCCGACCGAAGCTATCAATCTGGCTGACCCGCATATCCTGACCATCGAAAAATGGGTGAAGATGCTCTGCGATATTGCAGAGGTCGAACCAGAAATTCTCTACGGCAATGATATGGCGCCCAGCATCCCAGCCCGTGAGTATTTCCCGTTCCGCGATTACAATTGCGCACTCGATGTGACCAGATATCTGGAAAACTTCGATTGGCAACCGCAGTACAAACTACGTGATGGCTTCACGCACACCTTCAAAAGCCACAGCAAAGAGGAGCTCGCCAAAAGCTCCCCTCCGACACTGGCTGAAAAGGCGATCGAGTACTAAGTTGGGAAGCGGCTACTGGTATCGCCCATGCCGCTCCAACATCTCGATTCGATATCCATCAGGATCAGTCACAAAGAAGAACCGTGCCAGCAACTTGCCTTCCACGAAGAACTCTTTGATGTCCTCCGGTGCAAGCCCTTCCTCCTGAAAACGCTTATGTTCAGCAGCCAGCCCATCCACACAGAACGCGATGTGCCCGTACCCGTCACCTAATGAGTATGGCTCGCTGCGGTCTTTGTTGACTGTGAGCTCAACCTCAAAATCATTCTCCGCATTGCGCAGATAAACCAGCGTAAAGCTGTCAAAATCTAGCCGCTCGGCAACTTCCAGACCAAACGCCCTACGATAAAACGTAAGCGAACGCTCTTCATCCAGAACCCGGATCATCATGTGAATTGCTTTTGCCATGGAAGGACCTCTCAGCAGAATTGACTGCAAAAGGAGTAGGTCGCACAAGCCACTGTCGTCAACCGCAACATGACACATATCCGAACTGCCCTTTACCAGTTCACAAATCTTGCTCAATTGAGCTGGGCCACTTGCAGTAACAATGCACGCCACCTATGATCGCAGTGTGGTTCGGACACCCGCCGCTCGCAAGCATACCGCTCTGGTGAAGCTCCATCTTTTCTACATCAAACCGCATAATTTCAGCGGTTTACTGGCAACGCGAGCTCCAGCACTTTCCCGCTTCTGAACTGAAAGCAGTTTTGATGTCTGACGTTTCTTCTTCCAAACCGGACAATATTTTTCTGTCCGGCTCCATACCTATTCTCTTTGCAAAAACCGCAATACCCCTCAGCCTTGTCATGATGGTCAATGGCTTACACACCGTCGTCGACGCCTATTTTCTGGGAACCTATGTGGGTACACAAGCGCTGACTGGCGTCACCCTCATGTTCCCTCTCTTCATGATTCTGGTTTCCCTGTTCACGCTCGTGTCCAACGGCTTCGCCAGCATCTATGCAAGGGCCTTTGGCGCCAACAACCACCGCATCGCAAAGAAGATCATCGACAGCGCAATCGCCCTCGCCCTGATCGTCTGCGGCATCCTCATTCTGGGGTTTCTGGCAGCAGGATTTCAGCTTGCCCTGTTCCTGACCAACGGCTCTGACGAGCTAGCCGGAATTGGCTATCAATACATGGCGATCCTCATTTTGGGCTCGCCGCTGGGGTTTGTTCTTTCCATCAACATCGACAGGCTGCGTTGTGAGGGATTACTGCCTCTCATGACAGTCATCACGCTGAGTTCTGCATTCCTGAACATCTTCTTCGATTGGCTCTATGTAGTTCAGTTCGGCTGGGGCGTAGCAGGCTCTGCCTATGGGACATTGACTGCACAGCTGATCTCATTGGTGGCGTTGATCGTCTATTACACATCCAAGCGCAGAGAACTTTCCTTCCTGAACTGGCGGCCAGTGAGCTTCCAATGGAAGTCTCTTATTGCCCTTGGTGTTCCCCAAAGCCTTGGCTACACGGGCGTCTCACTGGCTGCTGCCGTCACTCTGTTTGCAATTCAGCTTTGGGCCGGAAGCAACTATGAAGTCACCGCAGGTGCCTATGGCATCATCACCAGAATGATGACCTTCACGTTCCTGCCTCTGCTGGGTCTCAGCATGGCGCTACAATCCATTTCAGGAAACAACTACGGCGCCCAAAAGCACGACAGAACCGCACAAACCTTGAAGATCGCGATCATAATCTCGCTCATCTACTGCAGCGGTGTTCAGGCAATCTACTTCCTGTTCAGCTCCCAGCTGGGCGCTATCTTTGTCGATGACGCGGCCACAATCGCAGACGTAGAGCGCATCATACCAATCGTGTCCATGATGTTCTTCCTCTCTGGTCCGTTGATGATGGTGGGCACGTTCTTTCAGGCGATCGGCGATGCCGCCCGCGCAGGCATTCTGATGCTGGCCAAAACCTACCTGTTCGCAGTCCCGCTTACCCTCATTCTGCCCTATGCAATGGGAGAAGCCGGAATTTGGTACGCCAGTGTGTTCTCAGAAGTTCTGCTACTGGGCCTCACCTTTGTCGTCGTGCTGGCTCATAAACGAGCAGCGACTCCGGCCACAGTTCTCGCGAACACATAACCAACACCCCCTCGCACACTCTTCACGGTATGCGAGGGGCACAAGTTTGTTGGCAACCTGTACCAAACAAGACAGCAGCCTCTCCTCACCCTCGCTAAATCTAGTCTCATGGATGCATCCCCTTGCAACAGACGACCGTCTTTATTGCAAGAAACAGCATCAACGGCATACACGTTCTATGGTGAGGCGCGCGAGACTGCATGACTGATTTGGTAAACGCACTGCTGATCGAACTCGGCAACAGAATTGGCTTTGACAACTTCTCCCTGAACGAAGACGACCAGATTTTCCTCGGTCTTGATCAGGACCTCGCCATGAGCATCGTCTGGCGAGATGAAAGCCAGACCCTCCTTTTCAATGCAGTTGTCAGCAAGCGCGACACCAACAACCCGCAAGTCCTTCAGGCTTTGATGCAGGCCAATTGCGTGTTTGCAGACAGTCATGCCATGGCGTTTAACATCAGCCCAAAAGCAAGCTGCATAAATCTCTCCATGGTGGTGACGATCTCCGACAGATCCTCCTTTGCCCTGCACAACAAGCTGGACATGTTCATCCGCACAGCTGCCTCCTGGCACGAGCGTCTTAAGAATCCAGAGGGTCTCAGCCCGAACTGGGATAGCCCGAACCACACCAACCCCTGCCAGTCCGATAACTTCGCAGATTTTGGAGCAAGAGTATGAGCACCATTGAACTCTCCAGTTTTGTAACTGCAGCCCAATTCGACAACGGTCTGGACAAACTGCACACTACGCAAGAGGCCGTTACACAACGCACCTCTCATACATCGGTTGGCGGAAAAGTGCTTTCCTGGGCCAAACTCCATATCACTGGAGATAGCCAGAAATCTGCAGATCAGACCCGTTTTCAGGAAGCATTAAAAACAGAATTCGGCAAAGACGTCGGTGAAGCCGCTTACAAGGCTTTCGCACCAAGTGATGGCAAATCCCACAGCCTGACCAAAGCACAGGTACTGGACACAGTTGAGTTAGCACTCACAACTCAGGAAAATAAAGCCGCAGAGCTCAATGTAACGACACAAACGGCTATCCTCACAAGCGTCACCAAAACGCATGGTGCAGAGGTAGCAGCCAATGTCACCAAACTGCTGGAAGACTCCAGTGAGTTTACAAAGGCTGGCGAAAATCCTGAGCAAATAAAAACAATTGTCTCACAGATTGCAGAGGATGTTGCGAAGAATCTGGCAGCAATAAACGCCAGCATCGCTCAGCACATCGAGAAACTAGGCGACCGTGAACACCTGGCAGCAGCTGCTTCAGAGGCTGGCATCCAGATCAACTGGGACAATGTCTCCCCTGAGCAGATCACAAAACTGCAGGAAAACGTTCAAGGCAAACTAGAAAATCAATCCAGACCAGACAAATCAAACTCTTCTATTCGCAGCAGCTTGAAGGATGAACACATTCAACAGGCCGTAAACAACCAGCTGCGCGCCATCGAAGCGCTTCAATCAGCAAGCGCAGGCGGCACTTTGCTTGTAAGCGTCTTCTCAGAGTTGGGCCTGCCTGCAGAGAAGGTGAGCGCAGCGGCATTTGGTGAAATCGCAACCGTATTGAATGGCGTCTTCAACACGGTTTCCGGTCCTGAAGGCACGAACGACATTACAGATCAAATCGATGATATTCTTCAGAAAAGCATCATCAACAGCGCTGTTCAGGACGTGTTGAAATCGACACTGAGAGAAGCAGCCCAAACAGATGAGTTCAGCTCCCAGATTGCCCCGTTTATTCCTGAAGGAACCCCAAAAGAAATAAAAGCCGCGCAGAAATGGTTGCCTGATCTGGCTGCCAAAGAAATTGTACGCTCAATAAAAGACGACAATGACTTTCAGGAGCAAGGCGGAATCGTCAATGCAGCAAAGGCTGAGCTTGGCAAGCAGATAGAGACAGCTCAAAGCACCAATGAAATTATCAAGGGCTTTGTAGAACACCTGACGGCTGATGAAATCAATGCAGAGCTGCTGACCGAGTTCATAGCAAAGCACTCCAACAACGCGGATGGTTTGGGCGGTGACAACAACAAGTTTGCCGCAGAACGTCACTTCACAAAGATTTTCAATGAGCGCCCGGAGATCCAGCAACAGTTGAACACCGCTTTCCGCTCCGAAAAGCTCAAAGAGAACTCTCAGGTGGTGAGCGAGGCTATCGAGCTCATCACGAAAAAGGTCGAGGATAAACTGGTCAACCGTCTTCAGCAGGCAGGCAAACACCCGACAGAAGCTTATGCGACCGCTTCAGTGATCTCATCCACACTGAAAGGCCCATTCGTTCAGTTGTTTGCACCTTTACTGGACTCGCTAGATTCCCCTGATGAAAACACAGTCTCAGAAGGCGAATTCCTGGAGCAAAAGCAGGCAGTAACAGATGCTTTTTTCTTCCCGAGTGATCCGTCGGAAGACGCAGCTGAAATTGCAAACGGTCTTGTAAAGAGCTTCCATAAGCTCTTTGAGAAGCACAATCTTCAGCTCGACTTCTGATCTAGCAAAGTGTGCCAGCACAAATATCCAACTGCTGGCACCAATCCTGTTACAGCAAAATCACTGCTGTTCCGCCGAGCGATAGCAGAGCACCACCCCAGGCCAGAGGTCTTGGCATGTTTCCTGTTCGCATCCAGAGCAATGGCAGAATAAAGACAGGCGACAGCGAGCCAAGAATGCTGGCAACAGCTGCATCATAATGAGCGTAGGCATAGAGCAGCAGCGAAACAGATATGCCATATCCAATAAACCCGGGCAGCACCACGCGAAACAACAACATCCAGCTCATCTCTGTTGAGGCCTGAACCGCCGAGACAGGCATCAATCCAACCAGCGCCACAATAAACGCAGCGCCGGTAACCCGCACCGCAGATGCTGCCAGCGGCTCAGTCCCAGCAACAAGCAATGGTTTCAGGACAAGCATTCCAATCCCTTGCGAAGCGGCTGCAACAAGCGCCAGCAACACAATCACAACCAACCCACCACTGCGACGAGTAGCTTCTGTTTCCTGATCAGAACTTCCAAACAAAATCGCCAGGCAAATGCCGAACAGAGCGATTGCGATGCCAACAATTTCGGTAAAGCTCAGCTCCTCACCAAGAAACGCAAAGGCAAGCACAGCAACGATCGGCGTTTTGAGAGAGAGCAACAACTCTGTTTGCCGTGGCCCAGCTCGACGCAAACACGCCATCAAAGCCAGGTTTCCAATAATCACGCTGACAACAACGCTCACCACAAAGGCAGGCCATTGGCTCCAATCAACTGTTTGCCAGTACCCCAACACAGAGCAAAGCACACACAGGATAGCGCCGGATGTTAGCAGTTGAATGCGCGTAAATTCAAAAACGCCAACACGTTGTAGCGGTCGGTGGGCCAACATTGATCCACATGCCCACCCTAATGATGCCGCCAGAGCAGACGACACCGCGAAAACAACCATAGCAAAACTCTCCAAACATGCTACAATATCTGTAGCAATACATCGCTATAACAAACCTAGCAAAAAGGAAAGCCCTATATCTGTGAAAATACCTAAGGCAGGAACCCCGGTTCGTGGCTCAAAATCCGGTAAGCCAATCATGGTTCTCTTTGATTTGCTGGGTAGACGATGGGCTCTTGGCATCATCTGGAACCTTTCAACTGGCCCGCAGACCTTCCGCACGCTCCAGTCCAATTGTGACTCTGTCTCACCCACTGTGCTCAATACGCGCTTGAAAGAACTACGAGAATGCGGGATCGTCATAAATGGAGAAAGCGGCTACGAACTGACAGCAGAAGGCGAAGACCTGTTCACCTACCTGCAACCCTTAGGCCACTGGTCTCAAACATGGTCCCATGCAGCCAAATTGAAAGATGACCAATGAAATTCAACCATATCGGCATTCCAACCAAGGGATATTTCGAGGAAGAGATTCCCCTGCCTCACCTGCACATGACCGTCAGCGACCACAAAAACAATCCCTTCGGCATCCAGTGGCAGCGTTATGATGAAGGTGCGCCCTACCCTGAAATCGTGAAGACAGTGGCGCATGTGGCGTTTGAAGTTGACGATTTGGCAGAGGCGTTGAAAGACCAGAAGGTTATCATCAAACCCAACTCCCCTATCGACGGACTCACTGTCGCCTTTATCGAGGTAAATGGAGCTCCGGTTGAGCTGATGGAAATTGATCGCACCATCTGCAAGGAAGACATCTAGCCCAGCGCTCACACCTAACAGCAACTTAATGCCACCAAGGCGCTTCCCACCTGCACTCTCAGTCTTTTTTCAGGCCCTCAATTTAAAGTTTAGCGCATCAGAGACTATGCCGGTGGCCCATGCAGCAGGAAAAACCGCCCAGCGCTGAACACAAAATCGCATTCATCCCTTTGGTGCTGATCACCACAGCACTGTTTATGACCCTGCGAAACATGCCAATGATGGCAGAGACCGGTATGCAAATGGTCCTGCTCAACGCCATCACCGTGTTTGCTTTCCTCATTCCAACAGCATTGATCTCAGCAGAACTTGCGACAGGCTGGCCGCAAAATGGTGTGTTCCATTGGGTCGAAGCAGCTTTCGGCACGCCCGTTGGCTTCGTGGCCGTGTTTCTGCAATGGATACAGTCCATCTTCGGCGTCACATCAATTGTCGCCTATGCCACAGCTACACTCACATATGCCTTTGATCCGGAGCTGGGCTCAAATCGCTACTACATCACCTTCTCGGTGCTCGCCCTCTATTGGGCTGCAACACTGATCAATTTCAGAGGAACAGAAACCTCAGAGAAGATCTCAGGTTACGCTGTCTCCATCGGTGTCTTCTTTCCCTCAGCCCTGCTGATCCTTTTTGGCATCTACTATCTGTTCTCTGGCGAAACCATTGCACTCGACACCTCAGCAACACTCTCAAACTGGGTTCCATCACTCTCCGACACCACCAGCCTCGTCTTCTTCATGAGCTTCGTGTTCGGCTTTGTCGGCATCGAAGTCTCCGCCTGCCATGCAAACGAAGTAGAAAACCCGCAAAAGAATTATCCACGTGCAATTTTCACAGCAGCAATCGCTGGCTTTGTCATCACCCTTGCAGGTGGACTTGCCGTCTCACTCATCCTCGAAAAAGGCAATATCTCCAACATCAACGGCGCCCTTCAGGCTTTCTCCGCTTATCTGAATGCCTACGGCCTTTCCATTCTAACACCCTTTATCGCACTGCTGGTTGCAATCGGCGCTGCTGGCCAGGTCAGCACCTGGATAGTTGGCCCAGTAAAAGGCATGTGGGCGGCCAGCAGAAAGGGACTACTGCCAGCACACTTTGCGAAAGCCAACAAAAACAACGTCCCCACAGCACTGCTGATCCTGCAGGCATCTCTCATTTCATTCATTGCCCTGAGCTTCATCCTCTTCGAGAACGTCAATCTGGTGTTCCTCGTTCTCACCTCAACAGCAGTACTGCTTTACTCATTGATGTACCTGCTGATGTTCGTAGCAGCCATTCGCCTGCGTTACACTCATCCGCATATCCCGCGCCCGTACAGAGTGCCCGGCGGCAATTGGGGCATCTGGCTGCTCGGTATCATCGGTATGTTGACTGCCATAAGCTGCTTTGCGATCGGCTTCATTCCCCCACCATCCCTGCCATTCTCAATAAAGAGCTTTGAAGGCCTCATGGTTGTGGCCGTTATTCTCGCCCTGCTGGTTCCACTCAGCATATGGTTCCTACGCCGCAAGAAAATCTCGCACGCCTCGAAAAGTAGAGGGCACGAGTAATGGGCAAAACACCACGCAATCAGCCAAAGCACCACATAACCCTTTGGCACTTGGTGTTTATGACCACAGCGCTCTTCATGACTATGCTGAATATGCCGCTCATGGCACAAACCGGCATGAAGATCCTGTTCTTCAACACAGCAGTGATCCTCTGCTACATCCTGCCAGTCGCCCTCATTTCAGCAGAATTGGCAACAGGTTGGCCCAAACATGGTGTCTACACCTGGGTGCAGGAAGCCTTCGGCGCCCCATTCGGGTTCATGGCAATCTTCCTGCAGTGGTTTCAGGCCATTTTCGCCATGGTCGCAACCGTTGCCTACACCACCGCAGCCCTCGCATTTGTGTTTGACCGTCCACTTGATGAAAACCCATGGCTCATGTTCACGGGTATCATCATCATCTACTGGGGCGCAACCTTCGCAAACTTCAAAGGCACTCGCATCACAAAACGTATTGCTGGCATTTGCCTGCTGGCGGGAACCATCTTCCCATCCCTCACCATGATCATACTGGGCCTGCTCTACGTGACGGGGCCTGCCCAACCCGCCATTGATATCAGCCTCACCACAGCCAATATCATCCCATCCCTCTCTCAAACCTCAACCTTATTCCTCTTCCTCAGTTTCCTCTTTGGTTTTATTGGAATGGAAGTTTCAGCGGGCCACGCGACAGAAGTTCAGAACGTTCGGCGCACCTACCCAATCGCAATCCTCATCGCAGCATTCATCGGCTTTTCAATTTCTCTTCTGGGTGGTTTGACCATCGCTATGATCATCCCGGCAACGGAGATCTCAAACACCCTTGGCGTCCTGCAAACCTTCACAATACTGCTCGATCATTATGGCGTGCCGAACATCTTACCCATTGCGGCTATGTTCATCGCTGTTGGTGCCGCCGGACAAGTCAGCACTTGGATTGCAGGACCAGTGAAAAGCCTCGCAGTCGCCGGACGCGATGGTATGCTCCCCAAATTCCTACATGGCTCAAACACCCACGATATGCCAGTACCACTCATGTTGGTGCAGGCCACCATCGCCACACTCATCGCAACCGCTTTTCTGCTTCACGTGAAGACCAACGAGGTGTTTTTGTACCTCACCTCAACAGCCGTCCTGCTTTACTCTGTCATGTATTTACTGCTCTACAGCACCGCAATCCGTCTCCGATACAAATACCCCAATGTTCCGCGGACCTATAAGGTCCCGTTCGGCAATTGGGGCATCTGGGTGTTGGGCAGCATAGGCTTCAGCATCTCACTCATTGCCTTCATGATCGGCTTCCGGCCTCCCGACGAAGCCGACTTTCCGGCAACAACTTATCTGGCAATCATCATCCCCGGCGTGTTCCTCACACTCAGTATTCCGTTCATTCTCTGGAAGGTGCGCCGCCCCAATTGGAAAGCCAGCAAACAAACAAAAAAGCCGCGCCCTACACCATAGAACGCGACCCTCCAAAACTCTATCAAACCAACACTCAGATTGGCTCTCTTACCCTACAAAGGCTTAGTCCTCAGCTTCCTGCTCTTTCAAACGCGCACGCAGATCTTGCGCATCTTCAAAGATCTCGGTTTCCTTGTTCATAACCCGCAAGGAACCGGAGCCAATATCAAACCACGCACCGTGAATGTCCAAATTCCCCTGTGTGACAAGCTTTTCAATAAACGGGAACGTCATCAGATTCTTCAGGCTCTGGCGAATACCAGCATATTCCAGCGCAAGTTGCGGATCTTCATGTTTATCGACAGGAGTACAAGCCAGCGTGATCGCAGCTGGTTCCAACATCTTGATCCACGGTCCAACAAACTGACCAGTCTTACTGAGTTTGCCATTACTTTCGCGGAAAGCCTGAACACCACCACACTTGCAATGGCCCAGCACAACAAGATGCTTCACCTTCAGGCCAGTCACTGCATACTCAAGCGCTGCACTGGTACCGTGCGTGCCACCGCCTTGGATAAATGGAGGCACCAGGTTCGCCACGTTACGAACCACAAAGAGTTCACCCGGCTGCGCATGGAAGATACCTTCAGGTGTAACCCGGCTATCACAGCAGGAAATCACCATCACTTCAGGTTCTTGGCCATAGATGGCGAGGTTTTGATATTCCTCTTCAAACTGGCGATAAATCCGCTCTTTATAAAGGCCGTATCCAGTCAGCAGTTCTTTCGGAAAATCAGTCATGCGTCGCCATTTCGTTAGTGTCGGTATTGTCTGCCTATATAGCTAAGGCAAACGATCTTTCAACTGGCGAAAAGACCAGAAACTTAAAAGTCTCTCAGCATATACGCCCACAATGTACCTTGCCAGTTTCTCGAAAGCCAAAAGAAAGCCAAAAGCCAGATTAGCTCCTTCGAGCCATGACTTCTATTTCGACCTTCATCTCTTCCTTGATGAGAGCGCAAATAACCATGGTTGCCGCAGGACGGATTTCACCAAAATACTCACCAAGTACGGCAAAAACCGCCTCAACGTTACTCCGGTCAGTCACATAATAGCGCGCTCGAACCACATCCTTAAGCGAACAACCAGCTTCGCCAAGCGCACCTTTGATCGTTTCCAGCGCATTAACGGCCTGTGCGCCCACATCCTCTGGCATTTTCATCGTCGAATAGTCATATCCGGTCGTGCCAGAAACATGGACGAAATCACCATCTACAACTGCGCGAGAATATCCAGCGGTCTTTTCAAAGGGTGATCCTGAAGAAATTAGGGTTCTCTCCGACATAACAACCTCCCTCGACTACAACTCAACACGCTGCGGCAGAACCACCAACAGCATTTAGTGTTTGTAGGATACAACTGAGACAGCTCAGATCAATTGAGAAATTGGCGCCTTATTCCTGACGACTTGATGAGAAAAAGCAGCTCAGCCCAAGTGCGGTCCATAAAGCGATGCCAATCCAGTACATCAGCGGGTCTTCTGTCCGGTAGATGACATCATAAAGAAGCGTGTATCCCGCATAGAGATCCCACGCGACCCACGCCAGCAAAACAACACCTACAATCCGCCAGAAAAAGCTCACCATGGGCGAAAACCTCCTACCACCCATAGTAACGCTTTGATCTTGAAGAAAAACCTACGGTTTTGGGGGGCCAAACAGTGAACAACTCAGCACACTCACTCAAAGTGAATCAGTCGAGATTTGCTAACATTTTTACTGATTCGCTTGCACAATCCTACAATTTCAACGTCAGGATGTAGGTTTAGCTAAAAACAAGACACAATTACCTAATCATAATCTACATTTAATTTGCTCATTCCTACTGATTCTGAGATATAAAGGGTCTCAAACGGACAGAAAGCTTGCTTGTTTCTCTCGAGTATTTTTGTCGATCATCTGGAGCACGGATTGCGGAAACCACCACATTATCCGTCAACCTATTGAATTTGTTCAATTAAACAAGTCAATTGGACAACCAAGGAAAATACAAAGGCACGAGAAAAAAGATCAAAAGCGACACATACTATGCGAAGTGTCAACCTTCTAAGGTGTTGCTTGATAACTAAAAATACTTCTTATTCAATGCCTGCCGTGTTGTTGTTGGGGGACTACATACATGACGTTAACTGCGGTTAAGACAAAAACGTCTTGCGGTAACTTTTTTGAAGATTTTCACGTGGGCCAGGTCATAAGACATGGAACACCAAAGACAATAAACGAAGGAGATACAGCTCTTTATACTGCATTATACGGATCTCGATTTGCGGTACAGTCGGGAACTGCTTTTGCAGAAAACATTGGATACCCATATTACCCGTTGGACGACCTGCTAGTCTTCCACGTGGTCTTCGGTAAAACAGTGGGAGATATCTCACTGAACGCCGTCGCAAACCTGGGGTATTCCGACTGCCGTTTCCTGATGCCTGTCTATGCCGGAGATACAGTCTCCGCCACGTCAGAAGTCATCGGGCTGAAAGAAAATTCAAACGGCAAAACCGGTGTTGTTTACGTGCGCTCTACTGGCTATCGCCACAAAGAGCCAGGGAATCCTGAAAAGGTTCTGGAATACACCCGCTGGGTCATGGTGAAAAAGCGCGATGAAGATGCGTCTGCACCAGAAACCACCCTGCCGGATCTGCCAGACGGAATTTCCGAGGACTGCCTGGGGCAAGCCGTTCCAGAGCTTTCAATCGATAATTGGGACTTTGACCTGTCCGGTTCACCATTCCGCTTCGATGACTACGAAGTGGGTGAAAAGATCAACCATGTCGACGGTATGACCGTGGAAGAAGCTGAACACCAGCTCGCAACACGTCTTTACCAGAACACAGCGAAAGTCCACTTCAATCATCATAGCGAGAAAAACAGCCGCTTTGGCAAACGCCTGATCTACGGTGGCCATGTCATCTCGCTTGCGCGTGCTTTGTCTTTCAACGGACTAGGCAATGCTTTCCATATCACAGGCATCAATGCAGGACGACACGTTGCACCACTCTTTGCGGGTGACACCGTTTACGCATGGTCTGAGGTTCTGGATAAAAAACGGATTGAAGGAAGAAGCGATATCGCAGCACTACGCCTGCGCCTCGTTGCAACAAAAGATCTTATTTGCGGAGATTTCCCATACAAGAATGAAGACGGGAAATACCAAGACGGCGTAATCCTTGATCTGGATTACTGGGTCGTCATTCCGGTTTGATCTTCACCGTATCCCTGAGAAGCCAAAACCTCTCAAGAACGGATACGGCCAAACGACAAAAAAATAAAACAACACAAAAAGAAAGCCCGGCGCATCACCTGCCCGGGCTTTTCTGATTTTCAATCAGTTCCAGGAATTCACCTCACCGCTTGGTCAACAACTCGTCCAGATAGCGCAGTACCTCAGTAGAAGCGTCTTCCATGCGTTTGTAAGCAGCATCTGCACCTGCATGATCTGCTATTCCCAAAAGGCGTGCGCATTCCTTGCCTTGTTCGTGAACTTCAGCATGAACAGGCAGCAGTTTCTTAAACGCCAGACTATCGCGAACACGAGCATCATCCACCTTGTCATACCACTTGCCAAGACGGCACTGATGATGATCTGAAAGCTCACTCACCTGCAAATGACTGAGGCCAACCGACATTTCGGCAAGGTGCTTCTTCCAGATTATGTGATCAGCCTTAGCACGATGCAGAATGAAGTTCGGTACGCCTCGCTTATCAAACTCAGTAAACTGCTCTTCCACGATGGATTCAGATTGAGCAACCGTCTGGATCACATGCTCAATCCGCTCATTCACATCGCGTGCATGCCCTGCAATTGCATGGACACCGCGATTGATTTCGCTGGTTGCCTCTTCCTGCTGCGTCAGCTGGCGTGCAATTTCACGCATCTGCGTACTCGCAACTCCTACATCGCGCAGCACTTCAGAGATCAAACTCTCGGCATTCTGTGAGTTATCAATACTCTTGCTGACCAGAGATTGCGCATCATTCACAGCTGAGTTCACATCGTTCACGTGAGCCTGCAAGGTCTCAATCCGGCAACGAATATCATCTGTTGCCTGCTGTGTTTGACCGGAAAGGTCCTTCACCTCGGAAGCCACAACAGCAAAACCCTTGCCCGCCTCGCCAGCACGCGCGGCTTCAATCGTCGCGTTCAGTGCCAGCAGATTTGTTTGCTTGGCCAATCCCTCAATCGTGCCGACAAAGGTGCCAATCTGAACAGCGGCAGTTGTCAGCTCATTTGCAGCAGCAGTCATACTTTCAAAGAACCGGCCAATATGCTGGCTTGCATCTGCAGATTCTCGAGTTGCTGTTTCTCCCTGCTGCATGGCCTCATTTGCAGATTCCACCGCATCCGCAGCTCCTTGAGCGCTGGAGGCGATTTCAGAAAACGAAACGTTTAGCTCTTCAACACCGGTCGCAATTGTCTGCGCACCTTCATCCGTTTTGCGGATATGCCATGTGATTTGGGAGATCGCGGCCATCGATTCACTGGCTTGCAGGGAGTACTCTACCGTTTGACCAAGGGTACGCTCGTCCTGATCATCAAGCTTCTGCTTCAGCGTTTCAAAGCGCTCATAAAGATCTGCTGGAACACCTTCCACTTCGGGAAGTGGACGATCTTCCATCAAAGCCGACAGAAGTGCATCAATTCCTTCGCGATTGATGCCACCCACATCTGCTTGATGTGATCCTTGAGCTTTAGGTGCGCTCTTCAACATTCCGGACCAGTTCATCTTGAATTACCTTCCAAACTGCACATTCAGTGCAGATAATTCCCTAGCCGCCAATCTCTCATCACCACAACCCAGCCAAGTCACCAGAGACTAAGCAAGTAAGATCAGCGTATTTACGTACCCCACAACAGGTCATTCAAGACAACAAGTGCAACTATCCCAACGTCAAACTCATGAGCTTGAAAGACTCATGCTTAAAACATACATAAATTATTACTAATAATAGCTTACCGTCCTAATAAGCATGGTTTTAGCCTTTAGATTCAATGAGTTCTCATAAGGGGCAGACAAAATAAAAGCCCCGGCCTTTCGGACCGGGGCTTTGAATACATCAATCTAACTAAGCTATCAGCTCACTTCGTGCTTCAACGCATTCCGCGCCAGCATCACACCCTGCTTTTTGGTCTTCAAGATCTCGCGAGCCTTCTCAAACTTCGGATCTTCCCAGAAGATCATGCAACCGTTGCAGCCGCGACCACAACAACCTTCCAAACCAAGACGAGGAGACTTCGGCTTACGATCCTGACTGCCTTCAGCAATCGCATCAATCAGTCGGTCGCGCTGGCTTTCATACTTGTTCTGCTGCGCATTCGTCGCTTCACCACGCGCCTCAATACGCTCTGCTGTCCGGTCCAGCTTCAGTCGGCTCCATTGCTCAGGTGTCAACGGACGCTCTTTACGCACCACAGTGTTTACCGGGAAGCGATCCTTAAAGTCAGCTGCATCGTCTTTGTCGAACAGCGAGAACGGGATTCGCACCAGTGGCTGCTTGCCAGCGTGCACTTCCTCTGTAATCTCACCAGACTTTGCGTTTTCAAACTCATAGATACGCAGCAAGACGCTGTCGTCGGACAGAGGCTGCAGAAACTCCAGCACTTCCCCGGCAACAATCTTGTTCTTCACTTTCATGTAGAACGCTTCGTCAGTCACCTTCTCAACAATGCCGGCAAACTCCCACTCACCAATAGAGTGTGTGTCTTCATAATTGTGGGCGTAGTTGTTCAAACGACCTTCATGGAACGCAGTTGTGTAGCCACGGTTGGCAACACTGTACATTTCGTCCATGTACTTTTGCGGGTTCCAGTTCTCAGGGTCACGATAGTAATCATCAATCGCCATGCGGTAAGCGCGTGCAACAACCGCCACGTAGTACATGGACTTGCCACGGCCTTCGATCTTCAGCGAATCCACACCGATGCGCAGGAAGTCATTGAGCTTCGGCATCAGGCACAGGTCTTTGGAGTTCAGAATATAAGAACCACGGCCATCTTCCAGAATTGGCATCAACTCGCCGGGGCGGCATCCCTCTTCCAGCAAGAACTCAAACATGTCCATGTTATCTTCGTTCAGCTCAAGCTCATTGATTGTGCCGTCTTTCATGCGCATGCGCACTTTGTAGTTCCAACGACAGGAGTTTGCACAATTCCCCTGGTTCGCACCACGCTCTGCCATAAAGTTGGAAAGCAGGCAGCGACCGGAGTAGGTCATACACATCGCGCCATGAACAAATGCTTCCAGACGAATGTCCGGGCACTTCTCACGAATTTCAGAAAGCTCCGGAAAAGACACTTCACGCGCCAACACAACCAGATCCGCACCCTGCTCTTTCCAAAAATCAACGGAAAGCCAGGAGCAAACGTTCGCCTGCGTGGAAATATGCAGCGGCACGTTCGGCAGCTCTTTGCGCATAAACTGGAACACACCCGGATCAGCAATGATCAAACCATCCGGATTAATATCGCGAATAGTCTCGGCATATTCCTTCAGCTTGGGAACGTCCTTATTATGAGAAAACAGGTTCAGCGTCAGATAAACACGCTTGCCATGCTTATGCGCAAATTCAATCCCCTCAACAACCTGCTCAAGCGTAAACTCTGCCTTCGTACGCAGGGACATATCTGGCGTACCAAGGTAGATCGCATCTGCTCCATAAAGCACAGCAATCTTTAGCTTCTGAAGGTTGCCCGCAGGCATCAGGAGTTCTGAAGTTCTCATAGTGGCGACCAAATTCTCTGGTGTTTTCTAAAGCTCTGTTGTCGAGCTATTGACCAGCGCCTCGGCAGTGTCTTTGGGAAACAGCAAAAGGACGCGTATTTAGGGGTGCTTCTAAGGGATTTCATCAAGGATGAACAGAACAATTTTGTCTCACCCAGTTTGATGGGCCCCTGCAATTCCATCGCTCGGCAACACACCACTCCAAAAAATCCGTATAGCGATGCTTACAAAGAAATGGGCAGATACCTAAGTACCCACCCAAATCATAAGAACACTCATGTAAGCTGACGGTTAATTGCCCCCGCCGTCAGCTACAAACAGCAAGGCTCGTTTAATCGACGAGCGCTGCCACTGGTTCATAAGTTTCTTCATCTACAAAATCGTAGCGTAACTGATTTTCAAACCAATCACGGAAGCTGCGAATTTTTGGCTCAGCTCCACGCTTCTCACGCCACATCAGTTTATGTTCACGACCGTCCTGCTGATATTCAGGGAAGATCGGCACAAGACGTCCGGCGGTCTCAGCTTCGGCACTTAGAAGATTGGACTCAAGAACAATGCCGAACCCCTTTTCGGCAGCGTCAAGAGAAAGTGCTGCATTCTCAAACACCATCATCTCATTGACGATCGGGTTTGGAACACCAGCTTCAGACAGCCATGTCTCCCAGGAAACCGTGGCACCTTCACTGCGAATAATCGGCAGTTTCAGCAGCTCATTCGGCTTCTTCGGGTAGCCAAGATTATCCAGCAGTTCAGGTGAAATCAACGGACGAAACTTCTCGCGCCCTAAGGAGATTTCCTGAAACTCTTCTGGAGTATTGGACTGACGTGTGAAGACAAGATCATACAGCCCGCCTTCAATATTCTGATCAGAGCCACTGCTGGAAACAGTCACGGTGATCTCTGAGTTATGCGCGGTAAACGAACGAAGACGGCGCAACAACCAATTGCTGGCGAAGCTTGAAGAACAATGGATACTCAAAGTATCCCTGTTCCCGACGGCTTCGATAGTGCGCGTTGCAGTTGATATTCTGTCAAATGCCTCGGCAATCTCCGAGGCATATCGATAAGCCGCTGCAGTCGGGAAAACCGCTCTGGAACGGCGCTCAAACAGCTCCAGTCCCAGGTGATCCTCCAGCGCTTTGAGCCGGTGACTGACCGCACTAGCGGTAATTGCTAGCTTTTGGGCCGCCGAAACCAAACTCCCAGTTTCCATAACTGCACGAAACGCGACCAAAGCATTCAAAGGGGGCAAACGATTCATGAAATGCCTTATTCTTGATAGAGTGAGAGATACAACCAATATTCCGATTAATGATGTAGACGTAACATAGCGCCTCCCCAATTTGAACACCCTCAAATCAACTAGGTCACGTCAAAAGTTATGTAAAAGAGCACATTTCCACAATAGATAACACCACACATAAACTACTCAATTATTGATAATCTACGGAATACTTTGTGATATTCAGTATAAATAATCGATATAAAATTCATTACAGAGAAAGAACATAACAATATCAATTTTACGCTAGGAGATCATAGAATAGGGTCGGGATACACGCCTAGGTTAAAGATCAAAAAAATTAACTATTCAACTGACGCCTGCTTTAGGTCGGACGAATACCAACATATGCAGCACGCGGACGTATTTGTTCTTGCATTTGATATTGTTCGAGCGCCTGAGCGATCCAGCCGCTAATTCTTGAAATACAAAACAAAATTCCGGCAGAATTTTTTGGTAAGTCCAAAATCTGCTCCAAAAGTGCTAGTGGAAAATCCACATTCATGTGCTTTCCGAAAAGCTCCCGAGATCTTTCCAGTAATGGTGGAATCAGTGCAACAAGCGGGTGATCCAGCTCACTTTGCATGAGTTTGCCTAATAGAAATTCGCCCCTTGGATCAGGCCCGCCGTATACGGAATGCCCAAGTCCCGGCAGATATTCGCCGTTCATACATCGCTCTTGCAACACGTTCTCTATATCGTCAGCTACATGAATATGTTTCAGCCAACTCAGCACGCGCTCTGCATTTGTTCCATGTCTGGGTCCCATAAACGCTCCAAGCCCGGACACAAGAACAGCATGCAGCGGCGCCCGTGTCGAAGCCGCACATCTCACCGCATATGCGCTGGTATTAAGCTCATGGTCAGCACACAAAACAAGCGTCGCACGGATCAGATCGACGGCCTTTTCATTCTTCACGCCCCAGGCTTGAGCAATCTGCCGGTGCATCGGGTCAGTGCTCGGCGCTTGCATCAGTAGCGCACTGGCTGCAAGGCGAATGAGGCTCGCCCCTTTTCGCTTGAGCAGCTCCTGAGACAGCGTGTAGGCCGCGCTGTCTTGTTCCGGCCAGGAACAGAGCGCCACAATCGCCCGCTCAGCAGGCCTCTGGTGCCCGCTCATCACCTCAACGGCATGAGGCGCAGGCTGAGCAAACGGATCATTCTCACAATCCCACAGCAGCGTGGCGACACTTTCAAGCGTACCAGCCTTTGCAAGTTCCAGTGCAGACTGACCGCGGTAGTAATGCCCCTCATCTGTCAAAAGCGTCAGCTTGGTCTCAAGCACGCCCTTTGCAGCAGCATTCCGGGACTGCCCATCCCGTTCCTCAGAGCCTTCTCCAGCCCGACGACTTCGCAGGAAGCGGATATCTGAAGCATCATAGAGCCGCGTCCTCCCCGGCCCTTGAACCGAGCGGACCAACCCACGGCTCACATAGGCATACAGCGTGGCCGGGCGCACCCCCAACTCATTGGCAGCTTCTTTAGCGGAAAGATAAATAACTTCAGACATGGCGCACCTATTACATGATCAACGTTGATCATACGAATAAGGCTGGCACACGCAATACTATAGATGTCCAATCAGAAGACCGTCAGTTGCCCTTGGTCGCATTTGAGGCTTCAGCAGCAGCAATCAGATCCTTGCCGATCTCATCTTCAAACTCACCCCATACAGGTCGCATCACATCCGCCCATTGCTGGCGCTGTTCTGGCGTCAACTCACGCACAGTGTAACCAGCATCGACAATCCGTTGCCGGTTCTTGTCGCTCGTCTGCGCAGCTTGCGCATTAGCCTTGGTCAGCGTTTCTTTGAAGATCGTCAGAAACTGCTCTCGCACATCAGGCTTCAAGCTTTCCAACCACTCCTTGGGCGCAAACACAACATAAGCCAGCAATTGATGGTTGGTCTCAGTAATCCCGTCCTGAACCTCAAAGAACCTCGATGTGAAGATGTTGGACCAGCTGTTCTCCTGACCATCAACAACCCCCAACTGCAAAGCCCCATAGACCTCTTTAAACGCCAATTTCTGCGCACTCGCTCCCATCGCCTCAATCATCGCAACAGCCACATCAGAGTTCTGCACCCGAAACTTCAGCCCTGCCCCGTCAGAAGGTACGAGCAACGGCTTATCGGCAGAAAAGTGCTTTAACCCATCATAGAGATACCCAAGTCCCACAACCCCGAAATCAGACATGACATCAAGCAGTTCCTGCCCCTTCTCGCTGGCAGTAAAACGCTGTACTGCATCCATATCCTCAAACAGGAAAGGCAGATCAAAGAGTCGGAACTTGTTGGTGTAAACTTCCAGTTTTGAAAGAGAAGGCGCCGCCAGCTGCACATCACCCAGTATCAGGGCCTCCATCACCTTCTCATCGTCATAAAGCTGGGAAAAGGGAAACACCTGCATGCAGGCCACATCGTTCATCTCGGTGTTCACCCGCTCGGCCAGCATGCGCGCGAAATCCCCTTTGGGATGGCCTCTCGGCGGCACAACATGGCTGAACTTGATAACAACTTCGCCAGGCTTACAGTCAATCTGGGCGAACGCAGGTGTGGCGAAAGCAACGCCCAAAGCAAGAATTACAGCGGTGATCGCTCTCCTCATCAGCTCCTCACGGCAACATTATGGGACCTGCCTATTATCGCAGTTCCCCCCAAAAATCCGCCTAAGCTATTGCTCTGCATTTGCCTCGAATAAGCCGCAACAAAAAGGCCGGAGCAAATGCCCCGGCCTTTCAAAACATATCTTGGTGCCAGCTACCTGACGATAACCTCTGGCCCCATCATATAGGTCGGCAGCGCCGTGGAGAGCCATGGCAAGTACGTAACCAATACCAGGAACACCAGCAGAACCATCACAAACGGTGCAGCGGCACGCACCACCTGCACCAGACTCATGCCCGTTATGCCCGAGGTCACAAACAGGTTCAGCCCGATCGGCGGTGTAATCATGCCGATCTCCATGTTCACCACCATGATGATACCCAGGTGAATTGGATCAACGCCCAACTCCACAGCAATCGGGAACACCACAGGTGCCACAATCAACAGCAGACCGGATGGTTCCATGAACTGACCACCAATCAGCAGGATAATATTGACGGCAATCAGGAAGGTGAACCAGTTGAAACCCGCACCTAACATCCAGTCGGTAATGACCTGCGGGATACGCTCAGCAGTGAGTGTGTGAGCAAAGAGCAGCGCATTCACGATGATGAACATCAACATAATCGTGGTCTTGCTACTCTCAACCAGCACCTTGCGGGTATCCCGGTGGAAGAAGGCAGGGAAGAAGTAAAGAACACTCAATCCAATATTACGGACAATTGCCTCAAGCAGTCCTTCACCAGACTTACGCCATTTCTTGTCCTTCAGCGGCCCCATATCACGATAGATGAACAGAGCAATCAGGCACGCATACACAGCTGCCACAGCCGCAGCTTCTGTTGGTGTAAACACACCTGCGTAAATACCGCCAAGGATGATCACAATCAGGAACATACCAAACGCAGCTTCAGCAAACGTGGACCACAGCACCCTGATGCTTGGGAACGGTTGCGCAGGCAGGTTTTTCTTACGCGCGATGATGTAGATCGTCACCATCAGCATCAGACCAGCAACAATGCCCGGAATAACACCCGCCAGGAACATGCGCCCAACAGAAACGTTGGTTGCAGCTGCATAAACAACCATCACAATGGAAGGCGGGATCAGAATTCCCAGCGTACCAGCATTGGCGATGATGCCTGCAGCAAATTCCTTGGAGTAACCAGCCTGACGCATCGCAGCAATCGCGATGGTACCAATCGCAACCACAGTCGCTGGAGACGAACCAGAAAGCGCAGCAAAGATCATACAGGCCAGCACGCCAGCCATAGCCAGACCACCACGCACCCAGCCAACAGTTGCCACGGCAAAGTTCACAATACGACGGGCAACCCCACCAGTGGACATGAAGCTGGAAGCCAGAATGAAGAACGGGATCGCGAGCAGTGTAAAGTTCTGCGACGCATTGAACATCTGAATGGTTACAGAGCTCATGGAGTCATGTGAGAACAATGCGATGTAGAGAACGGAAGACAAACCAAGCGCAATCGCGATTGGTGCCCCGATAAGAAGCAGCCCAAAGAGCAGCAAAAAGAGAACAGCGGTTTCCATTGGGCTTAGTCCTTCAGCACGTCTTTGTTTTCTTCAACGAGCTCTTCAGCTTCGTGCGCGGCAATCATTGTGTCGCGTTGGCCAGTCAGAATGAACCAGCACATTTGCAGCGACCGGAAAGCCAGAAGGGCAAGTCCGATTGGCAAGATGACATAGCCCCACCACCGTGGAACACGCTCTTTCACACCAAACATCTCCTGATACCACTCAGGAAACTTCAGATCTTCCATGCCGATTGGAAGCTTGTAGTACTTGGCAACGTAATCAAATGCACCGCCGGAAGACCCGCGGTTATCAAGCCCAAGCAACCAGCCAAACCAGTCTGCATCAAACAACAGCGCCGCATACAGCAGCGTCACCAGCGCACCAATCAGCCCGAAGGTGCGGAAGACCGGTTTCGGAAACAGGCGGATGAAAGCATCAACGCCAAGGTGCGAGCCAATTTTCAGGCCATAGCTCATGCCGAAAAGAATAAGCCATGCAAACAGCACGCGGGTGAACTGTAGCGCGCCACCCCAACCCGAGTTAAAGCCGTACCGCATGACGACCTGCCAGAAGGTGACCAGCGTCATCACCGCAAGGATGGTGGCGATAAAGCCTTCTTCGAAAGCATCTATTATTTTATTTAGTCGAGACAAAGCGCCCTCCCCCAACAGCACTCTCATTTCTCAGTGTGTTGCGGCACGGAGAAAGAAACCATTGTGGTTTTTCAGGGTCTGCCCGACCAATAGCCGGACAGACCTATCAAGATGTATTGGATTAGTTGTTTGCTGCGACGGCAGCGTCGATCACATCCTGACCGATGTCATCAGCAAACTTGCCCCATACAGGCTTCATCACATCAACCCACTGCTGACGCTGCTCAGGTGTCAAACTGCGAACTTCTACACCAGATTCAATGATCTTCTGCTTGTTCGCTTCGTTGATAGCGGAAGAGCGAGCGTTCGCATCGTTGGTCACTTCGGTGAAGATAGTGATGAACTGGTCGCGAACTTCTGGATCAAGGCTATCAAGCCATTCCTGAGAGGTCACAGCAAGGTAAGACAGCAGCTGGTGGCTGGTTTCTGTAATACCGTCCTGAACTTCAAAGAACTTCTTGGTGTAGATGTTGGACCAGGTGTTTTCCTGACCATCAACAACACCGGTCTGCAGTGCGCCGTATACTTCTTTAAACGCAAGCTTCTGCGCGTTTGCTTCCATTGCTTCAATCATCGCAACAGCAACGTCAGAGGTCTGAACGCGGAACTTCAGGCCAGTAGCATCAGCAGGTGTCAGCAAAGGCTTGTTGGCGGAGAAGTGCTTGATGCCGTTGTAAACATAGCCGAGACCAACAAAGCCGATGTCAGACATCGCGCCCAGCAGTTCCTGACCCTTTTCACCCTGTGTGAAGTTGTTCACTGCATCCATGTCGGAGAACAGGAACGGGAGGTCAAACACACGGTACTTGAGTGTGTAAGCTTCGAACTTAGCAAGAGAAGGCGCAGCGATCTGAACGTCGCCGAGCAGCAGAGCTTCCATCACTTTGTCATCATCAAACAGCTGGGAGCTTGGGAAAACCTGCATACAGGCCTTACCATTCATCTCAGTGTTGATACGCTCTGCCAATGCAGTCGCAAAGTCACCCTTTGGGTGGCCGGTCGCAGACACAACGTGACTGAACTTGATAACAACTTCACCCGGATCACACGCTTCAGCAGCAACGGCTTGAGTAGCGGTGAACATGCCAGCTGCAACTGTGGCAGCAGTAACCAATTTCTTCATAGTATCCTCCCAGATGGAACGGAGCGAAGCTCCTCACGATACCAAAAGCAATCTGCGTGCCAGTTTTAATACTATTAGTATTTTCAGCTACTTACGGATATCTACCTAATTATTCAAATTGCATTTGTTACGAATAAGTAACATTGACTACTCAAAAATGTGTCGAATTCGACACATTTCTATTCACCAATCTCATCCTTCCCAAGCCCATACTTCTTCATCTTCTCATAAAGCGCCTTGCGGGAGACGGACAGCGCTTCATACGTCGGCTTAATCTTGCCGTCGTTCTTCTCAAGCTCGGCAGCAATAATATCGCGTTCATAGGTACTTACGCGCTCAGCAAGCGTACCACTCTGCGGGCCCGCAACAGCCGCCGCCGCACCAGCGGCTTTCGGCTGCCCTTCCAGCCCCAGCACAAACCGGTCTGCCACGTTGCGCAGTTCACGCACGTTGCCTGGCCATTCCCGCTGCATCAGTTCACCGAGAAACTCCCTCGAAATCTCCGGCACTTCTTTCCGGTAACGCGCACGAGCCCCACGGGTGAGGTAATGGAACAGCACCGGAATATCCTCCAGCCGTTCTCGCAGCGGCGGAATAGCCAGCGTGATCACGTTAAGGCGGTAAAACAAATCCTTCCGGAACCGCCCTTGGTTGGAGGCCGCTTCTAGATCTTCTTTGGTCGCTGCCACAAAACGCAGGTCCAGCGGAATGGATTTGTTCGACCCAAGACGCTCAATCGTCCGCGTCTCAAAAACTCGCAGCAACTTCACCTGCAAGTCGAGCGGCATGGACTCAATCTCATCCAGAAACACCGTCCCGCCATGCGCATGCTCCAGCTTGCCAATCCGCAAGCCACTTGCACCGGTAAAGGCGCCCTTCTCATGCCCAAACAACTCACTCTCGATGATATCAGCAGGCAGCGCTCCGCAGTTCAGCGCCACAAACGGTCCATCTTTACGCAGGCCTTCCTCATGCAAAGCACGCGCAACAACCTCTTTACCAGAACCTGTCTCACCCAGAATAAGCACATCCGCATCCGTGCCAGACAGCGCGGTAATCGTACTCCGCAGCTCTTCCATGGACGGGGATTTGCCAACAATGCGCTCTTCCAGACCTGAGAGCTTGCCCAGCTCCTCACGCAGCACGCGGTTTTCCAGCGTCAAACGGCGCTTTTCCAGCCCACGCTCCACAACGGCAACCAGCCCACTAACCGGAAACGGCTTCTCTTTGAAATCATAGGCCCCGGCCCGCATGGCTTCCACCGCCAGCGGTACATCACCATGGCCCGTAATCAGCACCACAGGCAACGCACTGTCGATCTCGAAGGCAGCTTTCATCAGATCAAAGCCGCCCATCTTGGGCATACGGATATCGCTGACCAGAACGCCATAGAACTCATGCGTGATGTGCTCCAACGCTTCTTCAGCGCGAGAAAACGACACCACGTGATAGTCGGCCAGTTCTAGCCCTTCCACCAGCGCTTCACGCATATCTTCGTCGTCATCGACCAGAAGAATGGTGGCTTTATCGATTGCCCATACGTCCATACTAAACTTCTTCTTCCTCAAGATCGCCGGAAGTCTCCGAGGCATCCTTCAGCACAATCACAAAGCATGCGCCGCCAAGCTCAGACTGCTCATAGCGCAACTGCCCTTCCAGATCCTCGATTATCTTATAGGCAATGGAAAGGCCAAGCCCCAATCCTTCACCCACATCCTTTGTGGTGAAGAACGGATCAAAAATGCTCGCAACAACATCCTCTGGCACACCTGGTCCATTGTCTTCAAAGCGAATGACCACCTGCTGCTCATGATGAGAAACCGAAATCCGGATGCATGGTTCAGCCTGCGCTTTCATGGCATCCAGCGCATTGCTCATCAGGTTCATCAGCACCTGCGCAAGACGAACCTGCCCAGCCAGAACCTCAATGGATTTGTCGTCCTGCAACACCTCAGTGTGCACGCCCATCTGCTTGCAGCGTGGTCCCGTCAGCATCAGCACTTCACCAACAACGGCAGAAACCTTCACCGGAACAAGGTCACGTCCCGCTTTACGGGTGAACCCTTTCAGGATCTGACTGATCGCCGCCATCCGCTCCACCATGGCAACAATCTTGCCCAGGCTCTTCAGTGCGCGGTCTGACTTACCCGTCTCAATCAACACCTGCGCGTTTTCGGAGTGCGTGCGGATCGCACCCAGCGGCTGATTGAACTCGTGAGAAAGCGCGGCAGACATTTCGCCCAGTGTTGCCAGTTTGGCAGACTGCACCAGACTGGCCTGCGCCTGTTGCAAGCCTTTTTCTGCAGCCTCACGTTCTTTCACTTCCTGTGCCAGCAAAGCATTCATGGTGGAAAGCTCACGGGTACGTTCATGCACGCGCTCTTCCAGCCGCGCTGCATAAACCTTGTCCTGCCGGATACGTTCCAGCAACCGGCGTCGCCGCTCACCCGCCATCCAGAACAGACCACCACTCACAACACACAGCAGCAAAGCCACCAGCGCCGCCCAGATGGACTGCTGTCGAACCTGAGAGGTATCGGCAAACAACACCACCTTCCAGTTCAGCACAGGCAGCTCCTGCTCAATCATCTGGAAGTTGGGTTTGTTGAAAGGCGGGCTTAATCGCACAAGCTGGAAATCCAGATCATACCAGCGCTGCTCAATCACCCCATTGAGAGTAGCAGACACACGTCCGCGTCGCGTTGTACGCTGTGCAAACAACCGCTCTCCGCGCCAACTGGATTGGTTGGTGGCAACCACAATGCCGTTCTGATCCACTGCAACAAGGCGATCCTTTGAAAGCGCCCAGGATTGCTCAACCCCTTCAAGGCTTACACGAACCGCAATAAAGCCGTAGTCCTGCTCCCCTTGCCGAACCGGAGCGATGAACACATAGCTGGCTGGTCCGCCACTGCGGGAAAGAACCAATTGCCGCCCAAGACGCCCCTGCCGCGCAGCTTGCAACGCATCCGCATAAGAGGACATGCCCTGTTCCGCCATACTGGCGTTGTCGATCAGGTTGGACGCAACAATCTGGCCGTCAGGCTTCTGGAACCAGACCTCCTGCGCACCAGACATCCCTGCAATTACCTTGGCAACATTCTGCCCGCGCTCATGTTCATCATTGGCAAGGATCTGTACGATGTCAGAGCGCCGCGCCAACAACGGTGGCAGCAAGCGATATTTATCGAGGTACTTCTCAAGCCCTGCCGCCTGCACAGACAAAGTCGCCTGCCCACGCGTTTGCAAGTCTGCCAGATAAAACTGGCTGCTCAACTGCATCGCAACCCAGGCCACCACAAGCGCAAACACAGCAAACGTCACCAGTGCAACACTGGAGACCCGCTGCCATCGCTCAGATCTGCTTGTCCTGTTCACGTCGCTTGTCCGGTTTTGAATATAGTCGTGATGCCTCCCGAGACATCACCAAATGCGCTTAATCACTTACGGTGTAACCCGTGTTCGTTCACTGGTCTAGCGCAACACTTTTGATCAAAGCAAATACCTGTTGTCCGGCAGCCAGCTGCAACTCATGCACAGAATGGCGTGTCAGGCGCGCCCGTAAATGCTGCTCTCCAACACGGCAGTCCACCTCGGCATATGGGCCGGAGGTCTCCGTGATGCCTTCAATCACGACAGAAAGCACATTGCGGATGGAAGCTTCATCTGGCGCTTTACACGCAAGAGCAACATCCTTGGCCTTGATGCGAACACGCACATCCTGCCCCACGTTCCCCAACTGCCCCGGAAGCTGCAATGTCTGTCCTTCCAAACCAAATTCAGTGATCTGCCATTGCTCATCATAATGGTTCAGCGTGGCAAACAGCAGCGAGCCTGCGTCCGGCCCACTCGCCAACTGCGGCAGTTCCAGATTGCTCAGCATCTGCGCAATCGGTCCATGCGCAACCACATTGCCAGCGTCCAGCAGCACCAGCGTATCCGCCAGTTGTTCAATCTCACCAAGGCTATGGCTCACATACAGCATCGGAATGCCGAACTCGTTCTTCAGCTTAAGAAGATACGGCAGGATCTCCGCTTTACGCGAAGCATCCAGCGATGCCAGCGGCTCATCCAGCACAAGCAGCTGCGGATTGGAAAGCAACGCCCGCCCAATCGCCACACGCTGCTTTTCGCCGCCGGAAAGCCCATGAGGCCGCCGCTTCAGCAAATGAGCAATCCCCAGCAGCTCTGCAATTTCACCCAGACTGACAGCAGACTTACGCCCCGCTGCCCATTGGCTATAGAGCAGGTTCCGCTCCACATTCATATGCGGAAACAGGCGGGAATCCTGAAACACCATGCCCACACCGCGCTGCTGAATTGGCATGTTGATGGAAGCTGCCCGATCAAACACAACACGCTCGCCCAGCGCAATGCGTCCACTATCCGGAGCGCTCAAGCCCGCAATCATGCGGATCAACGAGGACTTGCCAGCACCGGACTTGCCGAAGATTGCCGTTATCCCGCTGTTCACCGCAAACTTGGCGGAAAGCGAGAAATCACCCAACCGGCTGGCAACATCAACCTCAATCATGCTGACCTCCCAACTTGCGGGAAAGCCGCCGCGAGATCACCTCGGAGAACACCAAAGCACCGATGGAAACCACAACCGCAATCACCGTCAGACGGATCGCTCCCGCATCACCGGAAAGGCTCTGCATCTCGGTATAAAGCGCAAGTGACAGCGTCCGTGTCTCTCCGGGAATGTTGGAAACAAACGTGATCGTCGCCCCAAATTCACCCATAGCCTTGGCAAATCCAAGGATCGCTCCACTCAAAATTCCCGGCAACGCCAATGGCAGCGTAATCAGCAAAAAGGTTTTAAGTCGAGACGTGCCCAGCGAATGCGCCGCTTCTTCCAGCTGGCCATCTGACAGCTCAAAGGAAAGCTTTACCGGACGGATGATCAGCGGAAACGCCATGATCCCAGCCGCCAGCGCGGCCCCTGTCCAGCGGAAGGCAAACACAATGCCGAAAACATCCGCAAAAAAGCTGCCCAGCATGCCTTGCCGCCCAAACAGCACCAGCAGCACATAACCTGTCACCACAGGCGGCAGCACAATGGGCAAATGCACCAAGGCATTCACCAGCGTATAACCGGGAAACTTCCAGCGCGCGAGTGCATAGCCGAGCAGAACCGCAGGCGGCAGCGCAATCGCAATTGCAAGGCTCGCAACCTGCAGCGACAGCTGGATAGCTGCCCATTCTGCATCCGTCAGATAAAAGCTCAATCGCCGCTCACTTTGAAACCATGAGCCTGAAAGATCTTGCGCCCCTCAGCACTCTTCAAAAACGCCATGAACTCTCCGCTACTCTTGGAGTGCGCTAAGGTCAAGGCTCCCGGAATCACAATAGCACGATGACTGTCCTGCGGTATTTCCGCAAGCACCCGCACACCTTGCTCCACTTTTGCGTCAGAAGAATACACCAGCGCCAAAGGCACTTCCCCCCGCGCAGCAGCGGCCAGAGCAATGCGTACATTCTCCATCGGCGCCACACGCTGAGCAACACTCTCCCACAAACCGAGATTAATCAGCGCCTCTTTGCCATAGCGCCCGGCAGGCACTGTCTCAGGCTCCCCCATAGCCAAACGCCCATCCGCCAATGCAGCTTGCAACGCTTCCGGCTTCAGCTCAACCTCTTCAGCGCCCAGCATTTCAGAGCCAACCAGCACAAGCCCGTTAGAGGCCAGCTCCACAACACTGCCCTCCGTCAGCACGCCATTCTTCACCGCATACGCCATCCACGCATCATCCGCTGTCACCAGCAAATCAGCAGGCGCACCGGCAACAACATGGCGTGTTATGGTCTGCGAACCACCAAAGGAAAACTCGGTCTTGGTGTTGTGAGACTGATCAAACTGCGCACCGGCATCTTCCAGCACATCCTTCAGGCTAGAGGCTGCAAACACCAGAATACGCTCCGGCTCCTGCGCAAACGAGCCAGCCCCACCGCCAACAACCAGCGCGAAGCTTACAGCAGCAGCAGAAAGAAAACGCCAGAAACCAGTCACAGCCAGAATACTCCATTTCGCGAGTCCGGCTTGAACTATAAGGACCTAACCCACCCGAACCACTGACTCATATCAAGGCCCACGTGGGTTTCGTCAAGCACCTTTCTTTCTGAAGCGAATCTCGAGAAACTGGAATCCGGTTTCTAAAATAAGATACGCCCAATACTTTACGCCGCGATTGCACGGGGGGATTTCACCTTCTCGGCAAGTCCTTTCAGGTTGCCATCAATAACCTTACCCGTTCCGCTTTTCACGAGCGTTTGGCCCAACAACCACCCCAACGCCCCGTACTTCATACGATACTCCAGATACCAGATAATCTGTGATTTCCCGCCGGCATAAGGCTTGATGCAAATCTCCGCTTGCGCTTCTTTCAGCGGTAAAGCCTCCATAGAAGAGAGACGCACCCGCATTCTGCGATTAGGCTCCCATTCCATCACTTCCTCGTCGAGGAAGGTGCCATTATCAAAGTGGCAACGCCGCGCAGAACCAACGCCATCAGCCCCTTCGGTCAACGCCTCAACAGACTTCACAAGGGGGGCAAACTCATCAAGGTCCATGTACCTGCCAATCACATTCCAAATTGCTTCCGGACTGGCATCAATCACCATCGTTCTTTCGCAGCGTATCATCGGTTTCTCCTCAATCATCTCAGACATCTTGCTTGGTGCTGAACCATTGATACAGTGGCGCTGCTGACACCGTTATGGCAGCAGCATGACAGCAGGAGCCCACAATGCGTCGTACGGACCGCCTTTTCCACATCATCCAGATTTTGCGGTCAAGCCGGTCTCCTGTGACGGGGCGTGCTCTTGCAGACGAACTCGAAATCTCTCTACGCACGTTGTACCGTGACATGGCAGAGCTCATGGCCCAGCGGGTGCCCATCACCGGAGAAGCCGGAACCGGCTATGTGCTGGATGATGGCTACGACATGCCACCTTTGATGCTGACAGCAGATGAGTTGGAAGCAGCCGCTCTTGGAGCCGCATGGGTCGCAACACAAGCAGACCCAGCCCTTGCGCGCTCTGCAAGAGATTTAGTGGCCAAACTATCTGCTGCCGTACCACCAGAGCTGCGCCCGATAATTTTGGATGCTGGCCTCAAACCCATCGCAACAACACCAGCCCCCGATGAGCGGTTCGATGGTGTCATCCTGCGGCGCGCTATTCGAGACCGCACCAAGCTGCAACTCACCTATAAGGACGGCAGCGATAAACCAACCACGCGCATCATCTGGCCTCTGCTCATCGCCTATCTGAACAAAGCCCGTTACATCGTAGCCTGGTGCGAAACCAGAGAGGATTACCGGCATTTTCGAACAGACAGGGTTCACTCCATGGAAGTTCAACCCGACAAATACCCTGGACGCCGCAAGGCTCTCATCAAGGGCTGGGAAGAAGCAATGGCGTCAAAACACTAAGCTTCACTCAGACGCTCGACATCTGCGGATCGATCAATGACCGGTGCACCTGCATTCCGGCCCAAACACCATCCCCAACAGCAAATGAGACGGAGTGCGGCACACGGGCGACGTCACCACAGGCAAAAACACCGCGAACGGTGGTCTCCTTGAACTCAGAGGTCACAAGCTGTTGCCCCATGGAATGGTCCTCCAACGCACAGCCAGCAGACTGAGCAAGTGAGTTAGACGGATACGTATTGGAGACAACGAAGATGGCAGAAAACTCAAGTTTACGGCCATCCTCAAGCACAATATCGGCAGTGCCCTCAATACGGCTGATCTCAATATCGTTGAGAGTAACGCCTCTACGAAGCAGATGTGCGCGTTGCTCATCTTCCAGTGAAGACGCACCATTCGTGAAGAAGGTCGTCGCCCCCCATTCCGGCATAATCTCAGCTTGATGCAGTGAGACGGGATTAAAGGCAATCACAGCGATTGGCTCATTGTTCAACTCATAACCATGGCAATACGGGCAATGCAAAACTGACTTGCCCCACCGCTCTGCCAAACCCGGAATATCGGGCAGTTCATCACGAACTCCCGTTGCAATCAAAATCCGATGTGCAGTGAAAGCCTCGCCTTTGTCCGTGCGCACGCAAAACGCACCAATCTCACCAGAAAACTCCTGAACCGTTCCGTGATGCCAGCTCAGATTAGGATAAGCCTCAAGCTGCCGCTGCGCCTGCCTCCAAATCTCATCAGGCGGCACACCATCTTGCCCAAAAAAGCCATAGGCATGCTCGGCAAATCGATTTCGCCTCTCACCAGCATCAATCACCAGAACAGACCTGCGAGTCCGCACCAGCTGCAAAGCAGCCGCCATTCCGGCATAACTCCCCCCAACCACAATCACATCATGCATGCTCAGAGACCTTTACTGCTGGCGTTCGGTTCCTCGGCTCCGGCAATGATGCCTCAACTTCTGCAAAGGCATCATTAAACGCTTCAGCTAGGGACTGCTTTGCGAGGAAAAAAAGGGCTTCATCGCAGTTGCTCACGCATCCCAAAGGAAACGCGTGCCTGACAAAAACTATGGAAGAATAACAACCGCTTCCACTTCAAACAGCATCGGGTCAATTGCCAGTCTAGGAACAGGAACCAGCGTTTGTGCCGGCAGCGTTTCTCCAAACATCTCCATAACATTCTGCGTCAGCACGCCAAGCTTCGATGGATCATGGTCAACCACATAAACGGTGAGCTTGGCAACCTGAGCTGGCGTGGCATCAAGCGCATCAAGCACCTTTTTCAAATTGGCATAAGCCTGTTTAACCTGTACCGAAAACTCTGGCGAATAAGCGCCTTTGTCGTCAGCCCCACCTTGCCCGGAAACATAAGCAACCCGTGCACCAGCTGGCGCAACCACGGATACGCTGTAGCCATGGGCAGATGGATCATAAAGGCTCTGGGGATTGACGATACTAAGTTTATCCGCAGTTTCAGCGGCTGAAGTGCTGGTTGAAAAACTAGTAGACATTGCGAGGATTCCTCCAATTACAAAAATATTCTTTAGGTGCGACATGCCCGTCTCCATGGCCAGTTTCCTGGAACTTGATGTGTTAGCTCTGTGCTGCACCTAAATACGAAAGAGCTCCTGACAACTCTTGTCAGCATGGTTATACTTAAACTCACTCATGCGTAGACATGTTGAAACTGGAGACTGTTCGTGAGCCGCTCTGACCGCCTAATTCGCCTGATGCAAGTCTTGCGGCGATTGCCCTCACCAGTGACGGCATCAAGGCTGGCTTTGGAAATAGAAGTCTCCCAGCGCAGCATCTACCGAGACATTCAAAGCCTTCGGTCCTCTGGCGCAATCATTGATGGGGAAGCAGGCTTTGGCTTTACGCTGACAGAAGACCCCTCATTGCCGCCTATGCATTTTGAAGCTGATGAGGTGGAGGCGTTGGCTCTTGGCCTGCATACCGTCGCCAAACTCGGCAACATAGAATTCACGTATGCAGCACAAAATGCTTTGGTGAAGTTGGAAGCAAGCCTTCCGCAAAGCATGCGCCAGCGATTGCGGCATGCAACCGTCGGCAGCCACATCTTGCGCAACACGCCCACATCTGAGGCAGACTTCCCCGGTCTTCGCGAAGCAATCTGGAATGAGCAAGCGGTGTCTCTGAATTATCTGGACCTGAAAGACCGCCTGTCAAAACGCAAAGTCTGGCCGCTCACCATCTACTTCTTCAGCGAAGTGCAGGCTCTGATCTCTTGGTGTTGTTTACGAGAAGATTTCCGCATGTTCCGGCTGGACCGGATCCAGTCAGTCGATTTCCTGGAAGAATCCTTCCGCCCCAAACGAGTAGGCTTGCTGCGCGATTACTTCGAGCGCGAAAAAGAATGCGAGTAACCACAGGGCCCAGTCAGACCACATCTAAGCCGCCGCCACATTTTTCTGGTCCTTACACCTTGGGGCTGATCTCTCCCACTGCACAAAACCAATGGAGACCAAAACACCGGCAGCTTCTCCTTTGTTTGCTAACTCAGCTCTTTAACACCAGTAGACGTCTCGATTTGCGCCCGATAACGCACTTTTGGTCCTTCAGTGACCAACGGTGGACGGTCTAAGGCAAATTCGTTGTAGAGCCTTTCGATCTCAGTTGGATCAGAATGCTCTACTGTCAGACCTTGCAGTCGTGCACCCATATCTGGAATTTCCGACATGGAAGTTGGCACGCCCCGGTGGTCAATCAGCGAAGGCAAAGCCCCATCTAGCGGCAGGGAACCATCCTTGGGGATCGAAAATGCAAATTCAGGATCGACAAAAGGAAGCGAAACTTCATCACCAAAAATCCCAGTGTATTTGGATGAAATTCCGCCGATATCTTCCGAACTTGCGACCCAGCCCCGAAGACGTCGTCCTTCCTCCCAGTCCGCTCGCACTTTTTCCTGATCATCAAGGCCAAACCATCGCGCCCGGTTCGGCTTAACTCCATTCGGATCAAGCGCAACGATCTCCAGATAAACACTCTCTCCAAGCTGAAGCCTGTGATTATGCGTCCCCATATAGGTGTGGCGCGTCCCAAACGGTATATCCAGATCAAGACAACTCCGAACATGGGACACCCCCTCCTTCAAGGTTGGTGCAATGACAGTTATGTGGTCAAGTTTCAACAAATCCAGACATCTCCATTCCAGTGAACTTTCTAACAGGCAACCACCGCGTTTTTCCGGTCCTCACGGATCATATCCGATGCCTTCTCCGCAATCATAATTGTCGGAGAATTGGTGTTGCCGGAGACGATGCGAGGCATAATGGAAGCGTCAACGACGCGCAGGCCCTCAACGCCTTTCACCTTCAGCCGCTCATCAACCACAGCCCCCATGGAACACGTCCCCACAGGATGGAAGATGGTGGTGCCGATGTCCCCCGCTGCAATGGCAAGGTCTTCATCACTAACGACATGCGCACCTGGTAGGTACTCCTCCGGCGAAAACTCGGCCATCGCCCTGGTTTCCATGATTGTCCGTGTCAGGCGCAAACTGTCTGCCGCCACACGTCGGTCACTCTCGGCAGAAAGATAGTTTGGCTGGATCTTTGGATGTGCAATTGCATTGCCAGACCCGATATGAACACTACCGCGAGACTCTGGTCGCAAGTTACAAACACTCGCAGTAATCGCCGGAAACTCGTGTAGCGGATCGCCAAACTTATCCAGCGACAACGGCTGAATGTGATACTCGATATTCGGCGTTTCATAAGAGCTGTCAGAGCGCGTAAACACCCCAAGCTGACTGGGTGCCATGGACATTGGGCCAGACCGGCTCAGCGCATACTCAGCCGCTATCTTCGCCTTGCCAATCAACGAGTTGGCTCGCTGGTTCAGTGTAACAGTGTTTTGAACCTTATAGATGCTGCGGATCTGCAGATGGTCCTGCAGGTTCTCGCCAACCTGAGGCTGATCCAGCACCATATCGATGCCATGCTGGGTCAATCGCTCACCAGACCCAATGCCGGACAATTCCAGAATTTGCGGCGATCCAATGGCCCCTGCACTCAGGATAATCTCTCCTGTACAGGCAGCAGAAGTCATTTCGCCGTTCACCATCATGCAAACACCAGTCGCGCGGCGCCCGCCAAACACGAGCGCAGTCGCCTGTGCATTCGTCAGAACCTTCAGGTTTCCCCTGTTCTCAGCAGGCTTCAAAAACCCCTTGGACGTACTCCAACGCACGCCCTTGCGCTGGTTCACCTGAAAATAGGAGGAGCCGAAGTTGTCACCACCGTTGAAGTCGTCAATTTTCGGAATGCCCACTTCCTCGCAAGCATCACGGAAACGGTCAAGGATCGGCCACGACAAACGCTGCTCTTCAACGCGCCATTCTCCGCCTTCCCCATGCACCTTGGAAGATCCGGCATAATGATCCTCTGACTTCAGGAAGTACGGCAGCACATCATCCCAGCCCCAGCCAGTCAGACCCAGTTGGCGCCAGTTGTCATAATCCTGCGCCTGTCCGCGCAAATACAGCATGCCGTTGATGGAAGAGCACCCACCCAGCAGTTTGCCGCGCGGATAGTTCAGCTTGCGGCCATTCAACCCCGGTTCGGCCTCGGTCTGGAAACCCCAGTCCATACGCGGATTACCCATGCAGTACAGATAGCCAACAGGGATATGCACCCACGGATGCTTATCGTTCCCACCAGCTTCCAGCAGCAGCACCTTTACATCCGGGTCCTGAGAAAGTCGGTTTGCAACAACACAGCCCGCTGAGCCAGCCCCAACCACGATGTAATCCCAGGTTCCCAATGCGCGCATACCGGCCCTCCCAAGCCCTAAGTCTCGATGCTGCCTAGGATAGAAACTGAGCGGGAGGTTTGCACTAGTAAGATATGTTTAGATCACCCACGATGAGCCACCGCTGCAAAGCACCCGCGCCGTGCATAATGCATTTGAATATAAGAGACATCCGAGTTCTCAAAGAAGCCCTCCAGCATCGGTTTGATGTCGTCACCTTGCGCGATATTCGCTTCAATCATCATGTGGTTTGCATCAAACCCGCGCAGTGACAACAACCGCGAGGACAGAGACACCGGAACCTCATTCTCAAAGGGCATTGCATCCACTGCATTCTCGCGCACAAAAATCGCATGGGATGCTTTGTAGGGCGTGTCATTTGGCTGGTAGGCATAGTTCAGCAAAAACACCCGCTCCCCAACCTCGGCATCATCCAGTGTGACACGGCACGGAAAGCCCGGCTTCTCATCAGCCACATAAACAACCACATTGCGCTCTGCCAGCTGCTCTTCGCTCAGGCCGTTCAGCACATCAAACTCGTTGGATTTCAATCCGGAAATAAAAAAAGCCATAGGTCACTCCTCAAGTTGGGAGCAACCTATGGCCTTCCGCAAACCGTAACCACCCGATTTGCGAGCAATTCAAATATCAGCGCATTCAGGCCTGCGCTTGAGCCGCCGCAATCGCCTTGTCCAACTCCGTAACCAAACCGCTATCCAGCTCCAGCCGTGCGGCAAGCATCATCAGATAGGCCTGCTCAGCAGGTAGGTTCGGGTCAATCGCAAGACGCGATGCGGTGTAAATCTCAGCAGCCGTTTCCGGACAGGTCGCAAATGCCACCACACGGTCAATGTCCAGCGGCGCACGCATCTCATCCAACACGAACGCTTTTTCTTCAGCACCCAGACCCAGCTCATCCAGCTTTTCAAAGATGCGCTGCATCTCATCACCGTCCACAGTGCCATCCGCTTTGGCCGCCTGGATCATCGCAACGATCAGCGCCATAGCAAACTCTTTGGCATCACCATTCCCTACATCCGGGTCAAACGCAGTGCCAGTCGGGTCCGGCAGGGCGAGCGGTTCCGGCACAGGCACAACAGTTGCGGGAGCCGCCTGAGCCTGAGCTTGCGTCTGCGCAGAACCATGAGGCGCAGCTGCACCGCCGCCGCCATTGTTCTTACCGTCTTGCCATGTCTGGAATGCTTTGTAGGCAAGGCCACCAACCAGCGCCATGCCACCGTATTTCACGGCCTTTTTGCCAAGCTTCTTGCCCTTCTTGCTGCCAAGAAGGTATCCGGCCAATCCACCAGCAACGGCACCGCCAGCAAGTCCGCCGGCATTGTTTTTGATGTACGACTGCCCTTTGTCCAAAGCACCACGGGCCTGATTGCCACCGTTGGAACCTAAGAACTGATCAAGAAGTGCCTTGCTGTCGAACATCTGTAAACCTATCCCTTTGCTTTTGGACGTTACCCGTCAAATCTCTATGGAGATGGGAACCCGAAGTTTTCACTTCAAGATGCCCCATCCCGCAAAAACACAACCTGACAAAATTGTAATGTTTGACAGCGTACTCCCGAAAAGTGGACACCGGTTTTCGGATTAGAGTACGCATCAGTTAATCTACTGCCCAAGCGGCAAATGGTTGTCGTCCCTCAGCGTATCCATAGCGATGGAGCTGCGCACATTCTGCACCGCCTCATGAGGCAGCAGATCATTGTTGATCACCTCACTCAAGGCCTTCAGATCTTTCACCCGGATCTTGAGCATGTAATCCATGTCCCCCGTCATAGCGTAGGCTTCCTGCACGCTGGGGATGGTCCGCACCAGATCACGAAACAACCTGGAGTTCTCCTTGTTGTGCGTAGCCAGTGCCACACCAACAAACGCCATCACATCCAGCCCCAGATACTCCGGCGAAAGATCAGCCTTATAGCGACGGATCACCCGCTCCTGCTCCAACCGTGTCCGCCGACGCGAAACCTGCGAGGCAGAAAGGTGAATCACCTCCCCCAACTCCTGATTGGTCTGGCTGGCGTCTTCTTGCAGCGCTGCAAGTAACTTAAGGTCAAACTGGTCTAACTCAATCATCATTCGCACCAAATCAATATATGACGCACAATTTGTGCATATACTGCGTGATTTTACGTAAGAATGCAAACCTGTCGCGCCACAGATATTTCAGAATAGTTCCAAATTGCAATTGCCTTGTTTGAGGAGGAACAAATGGGCCCATTTCCGCATGATGCAGGACCAGCTGAGATTACAGCAGAAAACCCTGCTGGCACCGACGGCTTCGAGTTCGTTGAATTTGCCCACCCAGAGCCGGAAAAGCTGGATGTCCTCTTCCGCCGCATGGGCTTTGCACCTGTCGCAAAGCATAAGAGCAAAAACATCACGCTCTACCGTCAGGGCGATGTGAACTACATCCTCAACGCAGAGCCGAACAGCTTCGCCTCCCGCTTCATTGACGAGCACGGCCCATGCGCCCCGTCCATGGCATGGCGCGTTGTGGATGCACAGCAGACCTTTGAGCATGCGGTCAGTCGCGGCGCAGAGCCTTACACCGGCTCCGACAAAACCCTTGATGCACCCGCAATCAAAGGCATCGGCGGCTCCCTGCTCTATTTCATCGATAAGTACGGCGACAAAGGCTCTGCGTACTCAGAAGAGTTCGACTGGCTGGGCGAAGCAGACCCCAAGCCAACGGGCAAGAGCTTCTATTACCTCGACCACCTGACCCACAACGTCTATCGCGGCAACATGGACAAGTGGTGGACGTTCTACCGCGAGCTTTTCAACTTCAAGCAGATCCACTTCTTCGACATTGATGGCCGCATCACCGGCCTCGTCAGCCGCGCGATCACATCCCCATGTGGCAAAATCCGCATTCCACTGAACGAGTCCAAGGACGACACCAGCCAGATCGAAGAGTACCTGAAGAAGTACAAAGGCGAAGGCATCCAGCACATCGCTGTGGGCACCGACGACATCTATGAAGCCACCGACAAGCTGGCAGAAGACGGCCTCAAGTTCATGCCTGGCCCACCACAGACCTATTACGACCGCAGCGCCGAGCGTGTGCACGGCCACACCGAGCCACTCGACCGCATGGCCAAACACGGCATCCTCATTGATGGCGAAGGCGTCATTGGCGGTGGCATGACCAAGATCCTGCTACAGATCTTCTCCAAAACCGTCATCGGCCCAATCTTCTTCGAATTCATCCAACGCAAAGGCGACGAAGGCTTCGGCGAAGGCAACTTCCGCGCCCTCTTTGAGAGCATAGAAGAAGACCAAATCCAACGCGGCGTCATAAAACACGACGCAGCCGAATAACTAGCAGTACACCTGCTAGAAAAAAGACCGAAAGCGACGGGGGCGCTTTCGGTCTTTTTTGTGTAGGATTGATAATCAAATCCCGTCTCGACAGTTCCCCGTAAAAGTAAGACCTTTTGAGAAGTTTATCGCAATTTCTTTGCTAGCTTCACGATACCCTCCGATCATCCCTGCTCGATAAGAATCTGTAATTTCAAACAATCGCAGCGGTTCTCGTCCGATAGTTTTTACTTCAGAAAAGTATGAAGATAATGGGAATTGGGCCGTTTCTACTCTAACATTTCCATCTGCTTCAGCCCACAAAATCCAAGGTCGATAAAATTCAAAGGCAGCAAACAGAGTTTCACCTTTGCCAGACTGCAGCCATTTTCCTTTGCAGGTAAGATTCATGGCATCTGTGGAATGATTTACAAGAATGTAGAATGTAATTCCGGAAACAATAGTTATTGCTAGAACACTTCTGACGAGGATTTTAACCAACTGAAGCATAGTCCCTCAAACACGAACCTCAACGACATCAACTTACGCTCAATCCAGAGATAGAAATTAGCAAAACACTTATTGCGGAACAAAATGAAACTTAGTTTTCTCTTGGATTGGCCAGCCGTCTTCATCTTCCTGCTGTTTAAGGGTGAAATCGACAATCTCAGGAAAGAAAGGTGCAATCATCTCTCGAGCCTCAATCTCTGAGTTGGGTTTCGGGAAAAAACTGTTCCGCATGAGTGATATCCCGGAACAAGGGAGTTTCACTGTACCTGCGATTTCAATATCTTGACAGGGATCATCGTCCCATCCGGGGGAGTCGACAACTACTGAGAATGAGATCTCAAAAGCGCGATACTCGTCTACTGGTTCCAACGTAAGAGTTCCCGACTTCGCAGTGATGTGCTGATAAATGAAGTACCATGAGCACTCCACAACATCGATATTCTGGTCAGATATCTCAAAGGATGTTTTCTCTGAGGGCAATACCAGCCAGTCAAAACTTAAGATCGTTTTCCAGTCTTCTCCAAAATAAGTGAATCGGGATAACTCAATACAAGCAGACCAATAAAGATTCCGCCGAACGCTAGTCCGTGGGTTCTCGAACAAAACACCTGAGACCTCACCACGCTCGTTTACGCGATAATCAATTAACTTTAAGGGATGGGTCATCTTTCGATGCTTTCTGCGAAGAGTAAAAATGCAATGTAAAAATTTAGTAGCTTAAAGTATCGTAAGTCGTTCGAAGCTTTAGAAAAATGCCCTTAGCTCAAAACCCACACTTATTCGATCAGAAACTAAAATACTCTTTCTCCCCTTCTCAACCAACCATCCCCCAGAGCCGATCCAGCTCTTTAGGATGCTCAAATCGCAGCATTTGCCCTTCAAAACACGCTAGTTTCTCAAGGTCGCGTGGCCGGTTTGTCCGCTTGTAGTTGAGGACAAACCAGAGAAACTTCCAGTCAAAGCGCTCTTCGCAGCCTTCAACGAACTCAGCCTCTCGTCTCTGTCCCAAACCAGCCAACATCCGCCGGAACACACGATACAGGCAAATGCGGGTCGGGAAGTCGAGGTGGATCACCGTATCAGCACGGGAGATGCGTTTCTCCAAGGTGCCACCATAGTTTCCATCAATGATCCAACACGGCTGAGCAGCGAAGGTCTCCACCTTATCTGCCCAAGCAGTCTTCTCAGTCCGAACCCATCCGGACTGCCAGTAATGAAAATCCAGATGCACAAGCGGCAATCCCGTAACAGCAGCCAACCTCTTAGCCACCGTAGACTTCCCCGCCCCCGGACATCCAACAACCATCACCCGCTGCACTTTTCGCTCCCGAGTCTCTGTCATCAAGCAATTGCTAAAAATACGAGGTCCTGAATTCGGGTACGTTTCATATCAACTAAATCATCATGTTCAACACTCAAACCAACCATTAAATGCCAGGCTAGTTGGGCTCAACAACCTCAATCTGATCAAAGACAACACCATTAATAGTTTCGCGATCCGGTGTCAGCTTAATTGCTCTGAGCACCAGACCTAGCTTTGGGGAATAGTATCTATCAAAGGTGGTTGGCGCTGCCCGTCCTTCCAACTCAAGGCGAGATTCAATACGCCAAACATCATAGCTGCACTTACCAATCTCAACTTGCCCCTCATCCAGATAAGATAATCTGGCTACACCACGGTCAACTTCGTTTGCATTGTATTTCAAGACAAAATCAGAGAACCACTGGCCGGATTGTTTTACGGAGTCCACATTTGACAGGGACTTAGAGTATTCCAGAGAGAGTGTTCCCTTAGAACTGATCCGTTGACCAGTGACCAGCGGATGAAGGTAGATCGTGGTGACCTTCTCTTGCTTCCCGTCTCGGGTCATCACACGCTCTTCAACAAGCCCTGCAGACGTTTTCTTATAAACTGCAGAATAACCATCGGCTGTTCGTGTCAACCGCAGCCCACTTTCAGGCAGTTGCTGCGGGCAGGCAGCAGCAGCATTAATTCCAGCAATTACTAGTAAACCTGACAATCTCAACATGTTCGCCCCCAAGCACTATAAAAACACTAAGTATGGAGAGATAATAAGCAAATTTCTTGGAAGGATGCCACCCAACCAAAGCCCAAAAATCACCCCACACCCAACGCCGTCAGCCCCACAATCCATCCATAGCTCACCACCACGCAAAACACCGTAATCGGGAGCATCCACCAGCAGAATTGCCAGAAGGTGAAGGGGGTGGCGCCGAATTTCTCGGCTTGCTGGACCACGATGACGTTGCTGGCAGCAGAGATGATGAAGAGGTTTCCGGCCACGGTGGAGATGCTGGAGAGCATCATGAAGGTACCAGTGCTGCCACCATCCAGCAGTTTCAGGTAAAGCTCGACTACCGGCACGTTGGAGAACAGCTGGCTCGCCCAGAAGCTCACCACAGCGGTTATCGTCAGGTCTGCCAGCTCCCCTTGCAAGGAGCCAAGCAGATATTGCAGAGAGCCGGATTGGTAGAGGGAGCCAGTGACGATAAACATGGCCACAAAGAAGATCAGCGTCGCCCAGTCCACCTCCTTGAACACCCGCAGGCGCTCATCTCCTGCCAGATAGATCGGCAGGCAGGACAACAGCCCGACCCAGCCAAACGGCAGCGGGCCAAGGTGAAAGTACGTCCGGCCCAAACTATCGCCTGTGATGATGCCCACCAGCAGCACAACAGAAACCATCGCAGGCCATTGCCGCCGGCTCACCTCAACCGCTTCTGCCTGCGTTTCTACATCTTCAGAGACCAACGCACTCTCGTCCGATCCATTCTTCTTCACCAGCCGCTGGAAGCGGAAGAACACAGCCACAAGGCAGACCACACCGGGCACCAGAGCCCACACAATGAACGTCGCCAGCATATTCTGAAAATTAGCGGCATTCACCACCAGAATGTTCTGCGGGTTGCCAACGGGTGAGACCATGGAACCAACCGTCACCGCGGCACACAGTGTCACCAAAACCACCGCCAGTTTCCACCTGAAGGCACGGCTCAGGATAATAGCAATAGGCACCCCAATCACCGCCGCCGCATCATTGGTCAGCACCGCCGCACAAATCGCTGAGGCCACAATGAACCACAGCAGCACGACACCAGCGTTAGCCCGCTTCAGCAGCATATCCGCGATTTCCTGCGAAAGACCGGTGTCATACAGCGACGAGGCAATGCTGAACACGGCAAACAGATAGAAGATCAATTGCCAGTCCACCGCATGAAACGCGGCCACAGGCCTGATCTCCCCCAGCACCAACAGCACAATCGCGCCCGCCAGCATGATGTGCCAGATCCGCACCATGGGCGGAAGCCACTGGCGCACGGCAATTCCGAGGAAAATGAGGGCGGAAACAGCAAGAGAAACCGACATGCCCCACCGTAGCCACCGTGGTTTGACAGCAGCTTAACCGCCACTTCGACAATAGACCAAAATCCTTGGGGGCTTGGAGAGAACTCTCACCTATTCTCAACGCAGATCACGCAACAGTCCAGGGTCTCCATGAAACTCAACAAGGCAATGCTTTCGACGAACTTCTTCGCCGGCGATGTCGTGGGTGGAATTGGACCTTATCTTGCAATCTATCTGCTCACGGGCTTGCAATGGTCCCCCGGCAACATCGGCATGGTCCTCGCCATTGGCTCGCTGACAACCGTCGCCTTGCAAACACCCGCCGGTGCCTTCATCGACAGCACCCGCAAAAAACGCCTGCTCCTCGCCTCCTGCGCCTTGCTCATCGGCTTCGCAACCATCTCAATCCTGCTGTTCTCGCAGTATCCAGCGGTGATTTACATCGCGCAGATCTTCATGGGCATTGCCGTCGCCTTTGTCGGCCCCTGCATCGCCGCCATAACTCTGGGCATATCAGGGCCAGACCATTTCACTGTGCAAATGGGCGCCAATCAGGCAGCCAACCACTCGGGCAATGTGTTCGCCGCCATTCTGGGCGCAGGTCTCGCACTGTGGATCTCGGCAGAAGGCGTATTCTGGCTTGTTGCCCTCATGGCCGTCGGCATGGCCATCAGCATCGGCATGGTCAGCGGCTCGGCCATCAACCACAACGCAGCACGAGGCGGCTTACATCACACTCCCAACGATGGCGATGAACCATCCACCGTCAGCACCATCCTGGCAGACAAACGCCTGCTCACACTGGTGCTCTGCGTGTTCATGTTCCATTTCGCCAACGCAGCTATGCTGCCGCTGGTCGGGCAAAAGCTCTCGGTCAATTCCAACGTCAACATCGGTGTCGCTTTCGCAGCAACCTGCATCGTCGTGGCACAGTTCTGGATGACCATCATGTCCATCATCTGCGCTGCCAGGGCTGACATATGGGGCCGCAAGCCGCTCTTCCTGCTCGCCTTCTTCATTCTGCCCATTCGTGGCATGCTGTTCATGTGGCTGGAAGACCCCGTCGCACTCATCTCCGTGCAGTCACTGGATGGCATCGCCAACGGCATCTTCGGTGTGATTATCCTGCTCATCGCCGCAGATCTGACCCGAGGCACAGGCCGCTTCAATCTGGTACAAGGCGCCCTCGCCGCCGTGGTGGGCATTGGTTCGGCTGCCTCCAACCTGCTGGCTGAAGAAATCGTCCAGTTTTTCGGCTATTCTCCCGCCTTCATCACCCTTGCGGTTCTGGCATTCATCGGCGGCACCATGTACCTGTTCCTGATGCCGGAAACTTTGCCAGCTCAAACAGATGAAGATGACGGAACAGCACCTCAACAAACGAGCTAGGACTTACGATTAGGTCACCTCAACTTTCGGGTGAAAACGCTGATTTATACGATTACTCTCTTTATTTACTGGTCCTCAAATACTTATGCTTATCTCGCAGATAAAAGAATGCGCTAAAAAACAAATGTTCAGGGCCTAAGGCGTGAATACAAATGAACGCGGACATGTTTTGAACACACAGTGCAGGCCAGTACTCGAATGATCGAAAAAGCCAGTAGAGAGCAGGTTCGTCGCCAAAACCGGTTCGTGGTGTTGTCCACGTTGCGGCGTCATACCACTCTGGCCCGTGTCGACCTTGGCCGGCTAACAGGTCTTTCTCTAGCCGCCGTCACCTCCATCACCGCTGATCTGAAAGATCGCGGTCTGATCACAGAGGTGGAAGAACAGCCCAATCCGGATGCCAACACCCGTGGCCGCCCGCGCACCTATCTGCGTCTGCGTGATGATGTCGCCCATGTGGTCACAGTCAAGCTCTCGGTAGACCGTGTTTCGCTTGCTCTGGTGGACTATACCGGCCACCAGCATGCCGAAGCCAAGTTCATGGTGGAATCCTCCGATATGGGCGGCGAAGCATTCATCGCCCTGCTCGCCCGCCACATTAAAGCGCTGATGAAAACAGAGCCGCTTCGTGCCCGCAGCGTCATGGAAATCACCGTGGCAACGCAAGGCATCGTCGGCAAACACAACGGCTCCATCATCTGGTCACCCACCATTGCAGAGCGACAGGTGGAACTCACGGCCAAGCTCTCCAAAACCCTCGGCATCACCTGCACGCTTTACAACGACACCAACATGATCGCCGAAGCCCTGCACCGGCAGGACGCTGAGAAGTACAGCGGCAACTTTGTCGTGGTGTATATTGACCGCGGCGTTGGCATGGGCATCTTCATCAAAAACGCGCTCTACCGTGGCGAAACCGGAGCCGCAGCTGAATACGGCCACTCACCATTCACGCCAGAAGGAGCAGCATGCAGATGTGGCAAGAAGGGCTGTCTGGAAGCCTACATCGCCGACTATGCGCTCTACCGTGAAGCCCAGAAGTTGCCCAAGGAAACCTCTCCCTCCGCCATGTTCTACGGACCGGAGTACATTCAGAACCTACGCGCCAGAGCTCGCATAGGCGAAGCGCAGGCGCAAAAGGTCTTCACAGATGCAGGCTTCGCTCTGGGCGTCAGCCTCGCCCGCACCATTTCTCTGCTGGACCCAAGCCGCATCGTCCTCACTGGCAAGGCCATGCAAGCCTACGACCTCTTCAAGCACGGCATGAACAAAGGGCTGGAAAGCGGCCTGCTGGCACCACTTCTGGATTCAGTGAACCTTGAAGTACTGCCATGGGACGAAGATTTCATCCTCCAGGGCCTCCTCATCAAAGCCCTGAAGCACCTGGACGAGGCACTTGTTCACTAAACGCCAAGGCACAGCTACAATCAGTTGCTGCTATCGGGTTTTGCCTCCAGTATGGCGTCAATGAACGGTGCTTTACCAGCTAGATACTCTTTGATGCCATCAGTGTTTTCTGCCTCTAGCTTAAGCTTGAGGCACTGATATTGATCTTTCAATTCTGCATCCTGACGAAGCAAATCGCGGAAGCGCAGCATTCTAGAAATCTGCGAATGTCCTGTAGGACAGACATGCACTTTATGAGTCCGAACTCCATCAACATCCCGCCGATAGAAGTAATGTTCCGGCGAAAGATCTTTTCCTCGAGAATAGCCCAATGAACGCATAACGTTGTCTACTTCAGATGTGCGCTGCTGGCTGGAAACTTCGACCAGCATATCGATTTCAGGCTTTGCTGCTAATCCTGTGATCGCTGTACTGCCAACATGATAGATCGAAACAAGAGTATCTCCGAAAGCACCCGAGATACGTCCTCTTTCCTTCTCGAACATATTGGACCAAGCCGGATTAAACGCAGTAATTTTGCTGGTTAGCGCCAATGTCTGCCTCTCAGAAAAAGCATTGCCAGTTCTATTACTATCGCGCAACTAATCAAAGAAAAAGCCGGCTCCAAAAGGAACCGGCTTTCTCAAAACTCATTGTAGCTGACTTAGTTGCGTGACAGCATTGCAGAAGGCAAACCGCGCGCAATTGTGTGCGCAACAACAGCAGCTAGAGCAACCTTGATCAGATCACCCGGAAGAAACGGCAAACTGCCAACCATGATGGCTTTCTCCATGGTCATACCAGCTTTGTAAGCCAACACCGGCACACCGAGCGCATGCACCACAACAATGCCGCCAATCACGCCGGAAACAACCGCGCCAAACACCACATTCATGTTGCGCATGGCTTTCATGATCGCCCCAACAACAATCGCACCAACAAAGTATCCTGCCAGATAGCCAGCTGTCGCGCCATAAAACACGCCAATGCCACCACGGCCACCAGCCAGAAACGGCAGGCCAAGCGCCACCAGAAACAGCAGCAAAGCAACCGCAAGCCCACCACGCACCGGACCAAGCATCATGCCAGCCAGCATCACACCAAGCGACTGTGCAGTAATTGGAATTCCGCCAGCAAGACCCAGCTCAATCTTGGGCACCAAACCCAGAGCAGCAATCAGCGCCGCATAAAATGCAATCTGAACAAGAGAACGATCGCTAGACATAGTCATCCTATCTATTTCTTATCACGGTCAAAGCCGTCAGCCCCGCCTCGGGCTGTCAAAGCTTCGGCAACATGATCTGTCATTTTAATCGCGTGTAACGCAAATGGGGCAAGCAAGCGCCAGCTGTTGGCGTGGGCTGTTCTGGCTTTATACGCTTCTTGCAGCGACGCATAAACCGCCAGCAGCACCGGAACAAAACGGATAACCAAAGCGACTGCCAGCGAGACGCGCCTTGGGGAGATGCCAAACACACGCAGAGGCCGGAACAGCGGTTCCACCGCATCCATCAAGGCCTCCATATGTGTTGTTATACTAATAAAGTTGGCAAGGAGCACCATCGCCAATAGACGCAACACAGCAATAATGCCCTGCTCAATATCGCCTAAAAACACATGCACCAGAAAGATGATCCCCATCATCCAGAGCAGTGGGCGAACCACCTTCACCTTCTCCAGCCCCTGCCGGCCAAGCGTTGCATACAGCGCCACCACAAACACCAGCAGAGCAGCAGAGAACCAAAGCGTATTGAACGGGATAATCAGCAGGCTCAGCACAAACAAAAAGATCAGCTTCACTCTGGCAGGAAGCTTATGCGCCCAACTGTTGCCCGCCATGTAAAGGGAGATCATGCGCGCGCTACCCCTTCAAAATGAAGGTCCACGCCAGAAAGCTCATGCGCCTGATAGGCTGCCAGCACATCCGCAGGCACACCAAACTGCTTGAGCTTACCGTCTTCAATCCAGAGCACTTTGTCATAGTCGCTCAGCGCATCCAGTTCATGGCTGACAAAGAGGATCTGCTGATCCAGCTTCTCCAGCTTCCGCCGCAGTGCAACTCGTGTCCGCAAATCCAGACTGGAAAACGGCTCATCCAACACCAGCAGTTTCGGCTCCATGATGAGCACGGCCAAAATACAGATCAACTGCTTTTGACCTTCAGAAAGCTCATGAACCGGACGCTCTCCCAGCTGCTCAATGCCATGGTCTCTCAACAGCGCGAGGCTCTGTACCTTTGCATCCGCTTTGCCCACCCCAATCTGGCGCAAGCCAAAGCTCAACTCTTCCAGAGCGGTCGGGAAGATCAGCTGATGATCCGGGTTCTGGAACACAAACCCTGTCACCCGTGCCAGCTTCTTGGCCCCTTCCTCAGCAGAAACACCGTGAACCAGCAAAGATCCAGCACTCACCGGCAGCAAACCATTCAGGCTGCGCACAAGCGTAGACTTGCCAGACCCGTTCCGACCAATAATCCCAACCCGCTGATCCGGCAGCGCAACAGACAGGTCACGAATGATCGTCGAACCGCTCCGTTCAATGGAAACATGGTCAAAATTGATTGTTTTTGAAGTGTCGTTCACGCCGCAATATCACCTGCCAAAGGAGTTGCATTCCTATACACAATGCAGAATGCCAACACCACGGAAATCTATAGGATCAAGGCTGACCATCACTGCTCGACAAGCCTAGTCCTATGTGTCATGTCCGCGACCTTTTCAGCAAATCATCAGCTCAGAGGCTTTACCATGCCAGCAGAGCAGCCCACCAATGCCCTTGTTGTCAACCATTGAGACCAAACGCAGATCAATATCAAGTTATTGCTGATCGAGTCGGGCCAACAACGGACATTCGAGTATTTCCATCTGGGGTTGAGGCAATTCTTTTAGAAGTTACTTCGGGCGTTTTCATGAATACTTTTCGGTAGAACCTATGTGCTCACTTTTGCTGGATGTGTCACGGGTCGTTGAGCCTATTTGCCAATTGCTGCGGTCTGCACCAATATCGGCTGTCTCGGCTTGGCGTTGGGCATGGAACGTTGAAGCAAATCGGCAATACTAAGCCAATTCAGTAGGTATCAGTGTGCCGCATTGAAAGATAGCAAGGACATCTGTACCCCCACGCCCAGATGCCCCATGGAGTGCCTCAGTTTAACTCAAAGTGATCCGCCAAGGCGTCGATAATGGTGTTAAGCACCTGAGTTCGATCCGTCCCCACCGGGTCGGTGCAGACAGGATCGTCTTGTTCTTCGATCAGAAGAGCTTCGCCTGCGGGCTTACACAGTCCAAGTGCTGTAAAATGCGTAGCGGGTGCGATAGTCTTAACAGAAGCCTGCGGCACCAAAGCCTCAAAATTGCTGCCCATAGCGCTCGTGTCTGTCGCATTGAGCCTATAGGCTCCTTCGCCCAACCCTATAAGAAGAAGCGGAACCGTTACATCCTGCACATCCTGCGGCGCAAGATCCCAAGTTAGACCAGGATCAATAGACGCGACGCCACTGATACGTGGATCCCTGTAGGATGCCTCATACCTGTCTTGATCGATTGCCGTGATGTCGACGCCTTCGGCTGTCAGTTCAGCGCAAAACTGTGACCCTGCACCCGCAGCTTTGCAATAGTCGAAAAAACCGTCCCGATTGCCTTGGACACCTGCAAGTGAAAGGGCAGTCCATCCCCCGTAGGATAAGCCTGTGGCATAGATCCGTGTTTCGTCGATGATGGGTGCGAAAATCGGATCTTGTAAAACATAGTCCAACGCAGCGGACATGTCTTCGGCGCGGGTCCAGTGATTGAATGCGGTGTCGAAGTTCAAATCAAAAGTTGTACTGCTCGGATGGTTTACCGCTACAACGATTGCCCCTTTGGAAGCCAACCCCGCGCTGAGCCACGCCATCCGAGCGTAATTGCCACCCCATCCATGTGAGAGAAGAACGACTGGGTATTGTCCTTGTATTGGCTCGGCGTCTTTGAACACAGATGTTCCATAGAATATCGCATTTTCAGCAAACACGGTCTGGTGCTGACCCACGGCAGGGAACATGATAGCCATCTGCATATCCTGGTCATGATGGGGAGCCGCTATAGTCAGCTCGTTGAGGCCGACATCTTGTGCTGCGATTTCAGTGCAAACAGAGAGGATCGAAGCGAGGGCAAGGATAGTAGTTTTCATGGAGTGCCTATCGGTGAAGTGGTTTGAATGTTGACACCTTCATTCAAACGCTGACGAGATTTTATTCGACCTGAATCCGGTTTAAGGTCACGCAGATCAGGATTTAGGTCCTATTAAGTAAGGAAAAGGACCCCGCCTGATGCCAGTACCCATGATTATCACTCTGCTGCTACTGGGCCTTCTTTTGCACCCTGTGCTAACTCGCGGGACGCACGCAATCAGAAATAGCAAGAACATAAAACCGGCGAGGCCCTGCACTGAGAAGAATACCGGCAAATATGCCATCAACACCATGCTGCGCCCGCGAATGCCTACGCCCTTACGAAGGACTGCAATGGGCTCCAAAGTCATACCTCACAATTTCTTATGCCTTTGATGCCTCTCTGAGCAATCTCAGCGGCGAGCGCATTATTAATCTCGGTTGCAGGGAAGACAACAACACCCGCAAGCTGACAAGAACGGGTGCTCATATGGCTGATGCTGATCTTTCATAGAACATGATCGCCCATGCAATTACCGAGGAGCAAAAGCCCCATTAGACATTACCTACGCAACCAGCTCCTTCAGTTCCAACACTGGCTTTCCTGGCGAAAAGACGAGGGAAGAGAGGCGACAGATCTGGTTGTCTCCAAGTACTTCGGCCAAAATCACTTCGCAGATCAATGGAAGTTCGCCCGACGCGGAGACCATTCAGAGATCCAGCGCTTCAGCGTACCCAGTTTCCCTCACACCATGAGCAATTATCTGCCCCCCTTCACCAAGGCAGGCCTTCAAATCAAGGAGATTCAGAAACACGAACCAACAGAGGAAGCGATCCAGCAGGTGCCACGCTTCCACCGCTGGAAATCTCTCTCTGCTTTTCTCCTGATGGTCAAAGCCACCAAGCCCGAAATCGCATAATCTAAAAGCTAGGCCAACACATCGCGCAGGGAGATCAGCCACGTTTTCACCTCCGCAGACACCTTGGCATGGTCCAGCCCCTCAAAGGCATCCCAGCTCCAGCCGTTCTCAGGGCACAGCTCATCCAAAAATGCATGCAGCTCTTTTTGCTTAGCATCTGGCAAAGGCAAGTTGGCTGCATGCCTCAGCAACAACACCTGCTCCTGAAGCCGTAAGAACACCCAGAAGGCCTCCATCATAGGCCGCAGCAAATGCGGCTGTGTCTGCCACGTATTACCGGAAAACAGATCCTGCGTGACAATCAGCCCAGCTCCATGACAGTGAAACTGAACACAGCCCTTGTACCCGGTCGTCGCCAGATCAGAATGGATCTTGCAGGTCCCACAGCTCTCAAGATTTCGGCAAGGCTCACCAGCAGCTTTATCAAACGGGAAAACACTCGACTTATCAAAGGCAAGCGCCACACAACACAGCGCAGCGCACTTCTCGCAGTCAGCTTTCAGCCGGTCATCAAGTTGGTTCAGATCCATAGTGTCTTATTGGCACAAAACACAAGCCAGCGAAAGCAATCTCAAGTTTCGGGCGGATAAGGAGTGTCTCGCAATAGCGCGCTCCATTTGCTTGGTTTCAATCAATTGACAAGGAGGCGCCATACACAATGCTCCAGAGCATGTCATGTGATGCTTCGTATATACAGCACCGAGCACCGAGCACCGAGCACCGAGCACCGAGCACCGAGCACCGAGCACCGAGCACCGAGCACCGAGCACCGAGCACCGAGCACCGAGCACCGAGCACCGAGCACCGAGCACCGAGCACCGAGCACCGAGCACCGAGCACCGAGCACAGAGCACCGAGGACCCAGCACCGAACACCGATCACCGAGCACC
>NZ_FREX01000021.1 GCF_900143565.1 Pseudovibrio sp. Alg231-02
GATAAAGAGCTTCATGAGCCCGTTTCAGAGTGCCATCACAGGAGAAACGCTTGAAGTAGTAGTGCACGGTGCTACTCGGAGGAAAGTCCTTCGGCAAAAACGCCCACTGGCAGCCGGTTTGCAACTGATAGAATACAGCGTTGATGACCGTCCGTAGGTCAGTCTTCCGCCGCCGCCCTCTTTTGGGTTGGCTTGGCATATGGGGTTCAATCAAAAGCCATTCTTTATCGGTTAAATCGCTTGCATATCGCAACCCTTTACGGCAGTGAAGCTCCCGGGTGAACGGGGTCCAGACCATTCGATGTCTCCAAGTTTGTCGCAAAACACGAAGAACTCAAATTACCCCGTTCATTCAAGACCTTATTTTTAAACAGACTCTTAGGTCTTTTCAGTAAAAACAGGCATTGACTTTAGCTATCCGAAAGGGCGGCAAATGCTCGTTGGGCTGGATATGATCCAATCTCTTCTTCTTCAAGATTTCACGGGTCCTTCTCAGCCTTTCTCCTGCCTGCGGGTAGTTCGAGACCACTGCGCAAATGCCTATGTAGTTTTCGCGAGGACTTGATGTTGGTCTTCTTGTTGTTGTTCTCCCTTTTTAGTCCCGCTAATCTTATAGGTTTATGGAGGAATTCGGTTTCCTTGCATTAACACCTTGCCCCAATCGTCGCATGCATCATCTTGATGCGTCGAAACCTCTACGAAGCGGTTACCGCATCCGTTTATTGGCGGTCTTTTGTGTCTGGAGTTAGCTCTCCAAACGCAAACTCTCGCTTATGGGCGGGAGGGCGGTGAATACAATACCCTTTGCGGGGGAATAAACCCGCCTGCCTCGTACAGGTTCTGAACCTCCCGCTCGCCAGTGGGCCATCAGAAGCCTTCTGTTGAGTGGTGTTCTAACTACTTACGAGGGTTTTTAGATGACTGATACTGGTAAAGAGAAATGTGCCCATACGTCCCTTCGCAATGAAGTGGACCAGCTTAGCTTAGCAACCAACCACCTCAAAAATCTAGTTTATTCCATGAGTGTGGTTCTGAGCGAACGCATGGAGCACACACAGGAATATGAAGCGTTGCTGACGCTGTTTGATACTGTGCGCAATCACATTGAAGATGTGCAGGGAAGTAGCGAGAAGATTTCCGAGCTGCTCGAACCTTGCGCGCTGGAAGTCTCCAAAGACTAAAAATACGGAATGCAGAGAGGCTTTGCCTCTCACGGAATATTCTGGCTTGGGAAGCGTGATGCTTCTCAGGCCTTTTTTTGATTGGTGACTAGCAGACAGGTCCTAGTTGTATTGCCTTTGCTGCAGCGCGTTTGTGATCGATGCCGTCTAGGAAACGTTGTGCTCGTTTGACTGGATCACCCCAGTATTGGTCTGGACCGAGATGTTTTGGTGATTTAGCTCAATGGTGTCTAAGAGTGAGAAGTCAATTCTTTTGATATCTGCTTTTCATCCGAGGTACTTTTTTGACCAGCCGGATCGAAAATGGTTGAACAAGCTTTCTCTCAATGAGTAGCCGTGAAAATCAAAAGCCAAATAGCCATCGGTGACATACATATGATGGCCGCTAAAGCCTTCATGTGGCACTATCCATTCTCCGTAAAACCCATCTAGAGGCTTTTTCTGCAGATAGACACCTGCCAGTATGTGGCGGGTTCCGAAGCCGAAGAAAATGCGATCAGGTTGGTTCCATCGCTTTTATGGATCTTTTTTATTCCGGGCTTGGGCCAGTACATGATGGGCCCAATCCAAGGTTATTGTGGAAACGTGATGTCAAAGTGTGTGTTTTGCGAGATTGCAGAAGGTCGGTTGGAGCCAGATGCAAAGGTTTATGAGAATGAAAGTGTGATTGCTTTCTTTGATCGCGGTGCGATTGCTCCGTATCACACATTGGTTGTTCCGAAGCGGCATTCTACCAATATCTTTGATATTCACGAGGATGATCTGATTGCTGTTACTCGTGCTATCAAACACATATGTCTGATGTACAAAGAAAGGCTGGGTTTCGCCGATATTCAGATTGTTTCTAGTAATGGTAAAGAAGCTCAGCAGGATGCTTTTCATACCCACTTTCACATTGTACCGCGTCACAAAGGGGATGGGCAAGATATTGCTTGGACTTCAGATCCAACGCTGTCTGCCAAAAATGAAGAGTTTTTGGCTCGCCTAAATGGGACTTAGTCGAGTCTGACAAACACTGACAACTGACCGTCAGCTTCCGTTTTATCAAACCCCACAGAATGCCTTGCCTCTGACGGCTAGTGACGGCATTCACAGCTTTTCCAGAATTAATTTGAAAGGGTATTTGCAGGAGCTAAGAGGGGTGAAATTGCGCTTTCAAACACTTTCAAACGCTTTCATTTGCTTACATAGTGCTGGTACCAAGCCTAATGCAAAAAGCTCCCAGAAGGGAGCTTTGCTAAACCTCTTTATGTACCATGAGGTTAAATGGTGAGCCCGCACGGGTTCGAACCGTGGACCTACTGATTAAAAGGCGCTTCAGCGGGGAACACTCATTTGCGATGACGTGCGATTCATTATTATGAATCAAAGAGTTGTAGAAAATTATTTGCGCCTGCCTACCTTGCTTTTCGCGCTCAATCTCATACATTTGCTTACATAGTGCTGACACAGAACGGTAAGCAGCTAAGTTTTGACCTATAAAGGTTTGGATGCTGTTTTGCACAGGTACTAAAAGAAAACCTTAAAGGTCGTCACTAGCTGTCAGGCCGTCAGAAACAGCAGCAATCGGTAACATATTTCAACTGACATTTTCGTATGTGTGGTGGCTCCTGTCAGGAGCCGTCAGCGGGAGAGGTGTGTCTATGCCAAACATAACGAAGCGAACGGTGGATGCGGCAAGTCCAGCACGCCAAAAACAAATTCTCTGGGACAGCAAACTCAAAGGCTTTGGCCTTCAAGTGATGCCGAGCGGTGCAAAAACATTCCTTGTGCAATATCACACACATGAAGGCCGCTCTCGTCGTATGAGCCTTGGCAGATATGGTGAGCTAACACCGGATCAAGCCAGGGACTTGGCGACCAATATGTTGGCAACAGTCCGTAACGGAGATGATCCTCTCTTAAAGCGGGAGAACAAGCGAGCTGCCCCTACGGTGAATGTGCTTCTTGATGTTTACATGAGCAAACATGTGCAGGTTCACAATAAACCCAAGACAATGAAAGACATTGAACGGCTCTTAAAGCGCTGTGTTCGCTCACGACTGGGACACATGAAACTCAGCTCTGTCAGACGGCAGGATGTTGCAAAGCTGCACCACGCGTTGAGAGCAACACCTCGTCAAGCCAATCAGGTTCTGGCGGTCTTATCAAAGGCGTTCAATCTCGCTGAAGTATGGGGCCTACGGCCAGAGCACAGCAACCCGGTTCGGTTGGTCAAGCGTTACAAAGAAAACGAGCGCGATCGTTTCCTGTCAGGGGAGGAGTTGCAAAGACTGGGGCGTACCCTTGAGCTGGCAGACCAGGAAGGTCTTCCCTGGGTCATAAAAGCCGGAAAGAGTACAGCCAAGCACTTGCCCAAGGATATTGCAAAGCGGAAGACACTTGTAAATCCGAGAGCTCTTTGTTGCTTACGTCTGCTCCTTTACACCGGTGCGCGCTTGAGTGAAATTGCAACCCTGAAATGGGAGCATATTGATTTTGAATTGGTCACGATTGCACTACCTTCAAGAAAAGGGGATGAGCGGAAACCTCATCCGGTGAGTAACAGTGTGATCGAAATCCTCTCTGATATTCCAAGAGAGGATGGGGCACCTTATGTTTTGCCCGGCTGTAAAGATCCGACACAACCTATTTCGATTGAGGTCATTGAGAATGCATGGCAACGCATCCGCATCCATGCCAACATTCCTGATGTTCGTATTCACGATCTGCGCCACACGGTTGGCACCTTCGCAGCTCAAGCAGGCGGCAACGCCTTCCTCATCAGCTACCTTCTGCGCCACCGCAACGTGACCATCACCAATTGCTATGTGAACCATGATGCACACCCGATCCGGGTGTTGTCTGAAACGATTGGGGAGCGGATAGCATCAGGATTGGAAGGAGGGGAATGAAAAATCGGCGACAGGCGTTTTGAAGTATCTATTTGGATATTTGCAAGCACCGTATGAGGCTTTTTGACTAAAACCTGACAATCGAAAACGAGCGAATTCTCTACGAATTTGATGCAGGTATAAGTGTTGATCCTTTGCAGTCCTCATTCGCTGAGAATGCACGCGAATTTAGAGGGCATGTTAGCTTCAAATACCGATTTTAAGTACATGCTATTTTGTAGGATAAGTTCAATCAAAGTTAGTTAGACGAGGAACCTGCACTCCCCTTGGAGCCAACTACGGCTCTTCAGTGATCTTTTTCGTGCGCTGAGGTGGTGCAGCCTAAGAGACTGGCTTTGAATTCTCCTATTTGGTGGATGATACTCAAGAGGTTGGCTGTGCCTATGTTTCAATAACCCAACAAACCGCGCACTAGAGGCTCTCAACGTTATACATCCGGTTGCTAAAACCAGCTGAGGTCCGAAGCGGACAGTACCGAGCATGGCCTGATCCATCAAGTGGAAGTAATGCAGTGTAGTAAGACCTCGAGCCCTGATTGCAGTCTTCAAAGTTCTTCTGTTGGCTCTGTTTCTTCAAAACACCAAGCGCGTTTCAGAGCAAACCATAATGCTTTCACGAATTTTTGAATCTTACAGTTGAACACATCTAATCTTTTTTAGCGCCACAAGATAGTTTTCTTAAAGATCCAAGGTGACCTAAAATAAATGTGCCTATGAATAGGAGTATGCAAGCTCTTAATGATGAATTATTTGAAATTAACACAATGTAAAAACTGTCACAACTATCACATTCCAATTGCATGATTGATTTATATTTTTGAAGTCACGTATTTTGCAAGCACAATTTCCGGCCACGTGAAAAGAATGCACCCAGCTCAAGGTAATTTGCTTTAGTCAAGGATGATTAGTCATCCTCGAAGAGGAACGGTGCGGCTTTTCTCGTATGCATTACTTTTGCTATCAGAGGGAGGCCACTTGTGGACCAACAGCTGCTATCAGTTCCCCCGCAAGATCGAGACTTGGAATGGATTAAAGCATCGCTTCAGTCAGCTGTAGCTTTGGAGCATGCAACTTTGCCGCTTTATCTGGCGGCGATGTTTTCCTTAGAAGTTCAAAATTACACAACTTACAATCTGATCCGCTCTGTCGTGATGGAAGAGATGGTTCATATGGCCATCGGGTGCAATATACTGGCTGCACTTGGAGAAAAGCCTTCGATTAAGAGGTTGGATCCACTGTCTCCATCTGAAGGATTGCCAGGTGGTGTGGAGCCTGATTTGCCAGTTGTTTTTGCGCAGCTCAGCAAAAAACAGCTGCAGAACTTCCTACGACTTGAAACACCAATCAGTCTGTTAGCTGCAAAATACAAAGATGAGAAGTACCCTTCTATTGGTGCATTTTACTCGAAAATTAAAGCCACAATCTCGGCGAATGCAGATGAGATTAATGCCACCGCGAAAAAAGTCCTCTCAGCTTCTGCCAATACCTATCCCAACCAGGTTGGAGACAATATCGGTTTCACCGTCTTTTCTATCGAGGATAAACGAACGCCTGTTCAGCAATTCCTTGATGGTATTGACGAGATTGTTGAGCAAGGCGAAGGGAGCAATGCTCAGGATCTTTACGCGCAGAACTTTGATGGGGAAGGGAGCCATTACGCTCGTTTTGCGGAGATCTACTACGGCGCGCAGCTTCTCGTTCCAACTCCAGAACCCAAATTAACGCCTGAAACAGAAACAGAGTTTTTCAAGGGTCACAAAATACCCTGGCCGAACGTGACCAATGTGCTCGCGGTTCCTCGCGACGGTTATAAGAAACTACTCGAACTTGATCCAGAGGGAGCATCGGTCAAATCCAACCTCTGTGCGTTTGATGACAAATACACTGAGATCATGACTGATCTGGATCTGATGTGGAATGGTCCAGCTGAAGAGTCCTGGCCAACATTTGGCAAAGCTGTTGCTGCGATGACAGATTTACGCGTGCTTTCCTGCTTCAACATCATGCGCTCTCAGATTCCTGCAAATCTGATTGCCCGACTACCGGAACTCTACGGTGATGAAGCCAAGATCATGGCGCACTACACGGACTTATCGGCCCCGGTTTTTTACGGTCCCCGTTTCATAAATCAAAACGCTTAGGAGAGGCTTTGCTATGAAAAACCGTTATACGGATGCTCAAAGTGTGGCTTGTACCAGTCCGGGGGCTTTACCTCCGCTTCCTGTTATTGACTGGTCAAAAGTGGGTCAAAATGCTCCTACCAACGTAGACATTGGCAATCCGGGCAAGAACGCACCATTGCCCGAAGTCGATATCGTTGTGATGACCTGGACAGATACTGAATGGAACGCACTGGATCATGTGTTCGTGTCTTCTAATAAGGAGGCCTACGTCTCATCAGATGAGTTTCGAAAAGGATGGTTTTTAAGGTCCAATGATGAGTACGTGAAGGGAGCCTACAATCTTTGGGGGTTCTATCAGGTCGTATCTATCCAAAACGCTGCTGGAGTGGATTTGAAGGTGCTGCTTTGGAAATCAGATGCACATCTTTCACACCCGCCTTATGCAGATGGGTTGATTGCGATGGTGCATTTTGTGCTGAAAGAAGCATCCCCACAACGGCTTTACTCAATTGGCACTGCTGGCGGAGCGACCATAAGCGAAAAGCTGGGTGATGCAGCGATTACAAACACTGGCAAAATCAAGCTGAAGTTGCCGGAAAATACCGGTTCAGGATTGAATGACAAAACAGTTACTTGCACCGACTGGTATCCGGATCTTTCAATGAACCCAATCATTGAAAAAAATCTACTCTTTAAGCTGAGTTCTGTCGTGACGCAGCCTTATCTTGAGTATCTTCTGTGCCAGGCAATTTACGATTCAGACAAAGGTAATCCTGACTGGGCAGGGCAGTTCAACGTTGCTGACATGATGAATGCTGCTCTTGAAGATTTGGGGTCACCTAAAGGTCTTGATAAGAAAGGTATTCCGCTCCTCACGACTGACTACTACTTCATCTCAGATGGGGACGACACCGAGCAGTATAGTGCGCTGGAGATGGATGATGCTGTCGTTGGTTATGCTGCCGGAGAGTATCACATTGATTATGTGTTCGTCCGAAACATGTCTGACACTTTAATTCCAACACAAACACCTTCAGGCAAGCCAATCCCGCAAGAGCTGCGCGAGAATTGGTCCAGCGAAATCTATGAGCATTACGGCTTCTATACTTCCATGAATGGTGCTTTGCTTACCTGGGGAACCATTGTAGCTGATACAGATTTGAAGGAACAAACAGCCACGGGAAAGGGAAAGTGATGACCAGTTCTTATACGCCACCGCGACATACTAGTCCCCGCCAGCCAAAGAACCCTATGGAGATAGAGCTGGTCTTCAATGTTCGTCCGTGTGGCACCTGTTCATTCTTCTGGCCGGAAAACCCTGAGGACCAAGTTTACGGTCCTTATCCAACCTACGATTTCTTGTCTGACTTTCCTCAAGCCGCAGATCCAGTTGGAACACCTGAGATGTATCCCTGGGTGAAAGGGATTACGCGCAACGCTGGCTTTCCGAATGGTGAGATCATGGATGGATGCCGAAAAGCACCCATCATGACTTTAGGGATCAACCCAAACCTGACTGCGTTTAGTCCGGGCATTACTGGGACGTCCTGGGCCTATCCTGATTTTACCAGCGAAGATGGAACTGATGGCTATGACAAGTACGCCTACTACTATCGCTATCGCAATGTGTATCAGGAACGCTTTGCCTTTGAAGAGGTCAAAAAATACCTGATTTCAGGAAGTTCCGTTACCCCGACAGCAGATACAACTGTTACAGCTGATCAGATTATCGCAGCTGAAGATGGCCTGATTAAATCTGCTGAGAGAGACCATGCAGGCTCTCCTTACGACGTGGTCATTGAATATGAAAGTGGTACGGAAGTTACGCTTACATTAGAGCGTCCTACCGGAACGCCGCGTTATGTGCTGCTTTTCAATCATGATAGCCCGGACAACAAGTTCGAAAAAGGCGACATTATTATCTCCAAGATGCAAATGCCTGCTGGTGTCAAACTTGAGGTTTATCAGGAACTCCAGACATATTACGAACAGTTCGTCCCAAGCCTGAACGAGTTCTCGGACTATTTACGAGCTAAAGGCCATAAGAGTGCTGATCTGAAGATCGGTGAAGATGTCTGTCAGTTAGACATGGTGGCTTGTGCGTCTCCTCATTGGAAACCCGCTTTTCTGGGTGGCACGGAGGAGAGTGAAGATACAATCATCTCCAACTGTGTGACTAAAAATGCGTGGGCTCTAAAGCAGTTGGTTATGACCAACCCAGCAGTTCTATTTCTGGTTGGGGAGAGTTCCTGGGATATGTTCCGGGATGCCTTCAAGGATCACATAAAGCGGTCACCTGAATTACCGACAGATCCTTATGACAACGCGTTCACACTGTTTTCTCTCACCACTGAGAATGACAATCCGACCATGTTTGAGTTCTCTACTGAGATCGATGGTGAATCTTATACCATCAATACACGGATCGTTGTAACGCCGCATTTCTCTTACGACACGAACTTCCTACCGCAGTTCCGGTTGAGTCCTGAATGGCTTTCTGAACTGGAAGCAAAGTCTCCTGACTGTGTGCATTACCTTAAGACCAATCCCGAGATTACATATGTTCCTGGGAATGGTGATGGATATGATGCCCTCCAGTTCTCTGCAGAAAATGCTCCGCAAATTCTGAACGTCATAAAGACCAGTTGGCCTGATGTGTGGCCTGATTTGGAAAAGAGCTTCTACGATGCTCACGCCACCATGGCTGACGTGCTTGGATATATGTATCGAGAGGGCAAGTTGACATGGAATGACGCAGGAGACTACCTCTCCCGTTCAGATGGCCCGTGCCAGTTCTGTGTCAACGAACATTGGCAATTCCCTTTAGGTTGCCCCTATGGCAAACCAGAGGAAAAGCCGCTCCCAATCGGTTTTCTAAATCAGGTTACAGACCAGATCCTGTCGGAAGGAGCGTGATCCATGTCCTTCCAGATACCTCCTGATGCAGTCCGGATATGGCGAGGATTTCGTCAGTCTACACTTCCACAAAAAGAGTTTTTTCAGAGACTTGGAGAAACATTCATTCCCTCAACTGTACAGATGCAGATCAAGAATGGGCTGGATACATATGTTCCCACCATTCCATGCGGCATGGCCCAAAAGCCCGCTACAGTTCCCGATGAAACTGCAATTTTGTTTTGGAACTCCCAGCAGACCTATTGGGATGGTTTCAAGACACTGGCAGGCCGTACTTACACACTGACCCACGGTGGTTGTTACACCCCGGAGAGTGGTGCTGATTTCCCAATCTTGTTTGCCGGAGATTTGGTATCAAACCAATGCTACTACCTTATCGACAAGTCTCAGGATTGGATGAAAGGCAAGATAAGGCATCTGGTGGGCGGCTTACCAACTGGCACTAACACAGCAGAGTTGTTTCAGAACCTGCAAAGTATTCTTTCCGAAATGCAGGCGCGCGAAAAAATACAAGGTGGCATTGTCTGCATCGGAGCAGATTATATCGTTTATTGGGAACTGGGTGACGGCACTGATCCTGGGCTTGAACAGTTGCAATCACATTGTGATTGGTCTCACGTTTTTGAACCTGTTCCGACAATATTGCCACCGCAAGCAGCCCTTTGGGATGACTGGCCAGGCATGAACGTAAAGCCCGGTGATACATACAATATGCAGTTCACAAGGGCTTTCGAAAATGAATGAAATTCGTAAGGTCCCACCCGATGCTGTACATGTCTGGCGAGGGTTTCGAAGCAAAGATAAGACACAGCAGCAGTTTGAAGAGTTTCTAGGCTCTGTGTTTGTGCCAGGATGCTCCTTGTTACAGCCCAATGCGGGCTTGCATGCTTACATACCGTCTTTGCCACAAAATGAAGGCAAACCACCAACGGTGCCAGATCAAAGCGCCTTAATGTTCTGGACCTCGCAACAAACTTATCACGATGCTTTCAAATGTGTCGCTGTGCGCTGCTACACGAATTTGCATGGTGATCTATATGACACATCACGAAGCGCCGCTGAATTTCCAGTGTTGCTGCCAGAGACCGACCTGCTAGTAGAAACACCGTATTTCCTCGTAGATGCGCCCGCTGATTGGATGTCCGGTGATGTGGTGCACTATATTGGTGCGCGCAACCAGAACGTCTCACCAGAAATATTTAGAGCACACATACTGAAATGGGCGAAGAGCCTGCAGCCTATGAGTGGGCTAGAGGGGGGGCTGTTGTGCGTCGGCGAGAATTACCTAGTTGCGTGGACACTTTGGCCTAAGGGAAAAGGCAGCTCAACCTGCTTTTCTCCACTGAAGGACTTCACGACAACGTGGCTGGACCAAGCTTCCGAGCATTTTCAACTTGATCATGGGTTGTGGGAGGACTGGACCGGGATACCCATGACAGCACCTAACAGTCTCAACATTCAGCTTCATCGAACTTTGGATATATGATGCAACCCATTGTCAATTATGAGAATGCGGATCTGGCTCGGTTGAAATCTGCTGCGGCGAGCGTTGTTTCAAAAATGACAGATCATGACCCTAGCCAAGGGGTTCCGGTCGCTCATCCAATGCTGGAGGGTGTGGATGCATACGCACATAAAGCATTGGCAGGTAAGGCACCTGAGATCCCGACCACCCGAAATGCCAGTGACTCGGAAGCCGCAGAATACCTCGCTTATCTGACACATCATAAAGCACATGCGATTTTTTGCGGAAATAAGAAAATTGAATCGCAGATGCAGACACAGCTGGACAACTTCACCTTTGGCAATCCAGCCTGGCAACAGATGTTCGATGAGTATGTAAAATACTTCTGGTCCTATCCGGGGCACTCAGGGGGGAAACTTGACTACCGTAGTTGGAGAGATCCCAAGTATGGAGGCGGGAGCTATGATTATGGTTGCGTGAGCTGGCAACTTCCATCGAACGCGACCATTGCTTTGATCGGTGATATCGGAACAGGAACGGATGTGGCAGCTGCTGTTCTAGCGTCAGCACTTTCGTTCAAGCCAGATGTGATCTTGCACGTCGGTGATGTTTATTATTCCGGTACAGAACAGGAGTTTGATACATACTTCCTTGGGCTCCTTAATGTGGCTTTTACAGCTGCAGGGCACCGTCCTCCCGTTTACACGTTGCCTGGCAATCATGAATACTTTTGCGGAGCATTTCCGTACTTCAGGTGCCTTGATGAAGGTCGGCTCGTAACCCATCCCAGTCAGCAGCAGCAAGCCAGTTATTTCCGTCTAACCACAGAGGACGGGGCCTGGCAGATCCTAGGCATGGATACGGGGTACCATGGGCACTATCTGAAGGTGGCTGGAGACAAACTGGATGAAGCCCTGGGTGTACTTCATGTCAATCCGAGTGATGCATATGACCCTCAAAACCCACCGCTCATGGTGTATGTGCGTCCTGATGAAATGGACTGGCACCGACACCACCTCAGCCAATTCTCTGGCCGTACATTGTTATTCGGGCACCATCAGCTTTACTCAGGTCGTTTTGCTGTAGGTGTGCCCTCAGATTATGAAGGTGACATCAATCGGCCCGGCGTAAACACCGCTCTTTGGCAAGCCTTTGGACCATATTTTGATAAGGTCGCTGCATGGTTCTGGGGGCATGAACATAACCTTTGCATATTTGAAGATAACTTCAGGCCCATTGGCTGGCCTCCCAATAATTCAGAACCGGATAATCCTCTAAAAACACTCGCAAAAGGTCGTTGCATAGGTCACTCAGCCATTCCGGTGCAGCAGAAAGAAACGCCCTATGAGGAAGTGTATCCGGTCCCGATTATACCTGGTACGCATCTGCAGATGGTCGAGCAATGGTACAATCGAGGGTTTGAGATTTTGAAGCTGAAGGGAGCAGGGCAACCTGCTCATTGCTCTTACTATCAGATTGCCGGCGCAGATCCGGCTCCCCTCAAAATTTACAGCGAAGATATACGCTAGGAGACGGGAATAATGACTGCAACGCTCTATACAATGACACCAACCCAACAAGCTGGCGTAATGGAATGGTCTGAGGTCGGGCAGCCCGTTTTTAGTCAAACCTATGACGCGCTGACGACCTACGACAATTACGGCACCATGATCCTCGTCGGATACCATAAGGGCAGCGGAAATTGTGACACATTCGAGCTTCTTGAAACAGAACCTTGGATCAAGCAAGTGCCTAATACATTTGAGCTTGGCAAAGACTGGGATTCGATTCAGCCGTTTTACATGATGAACAAGCCTCATCTGCTCGCCTATCAGGCCAAAAACGGACACATGTATTTCTTCCCTTTGACTAAGGATCTGAAATCCGAATATCCATTGCATTTCTATCATACACGCTATCCCTATACGACGAACCTGAGCGAAGTAAAATGCGCTGTCGATCTGGGGCAGAATTTTGTATTTGGTTACAACAACACAGATGGCGCCGTGAATACCTGGACGATATCAGCCACGGCAAAGTCCGGTGGGAAAAGCCCTCCGCTTGTCGTAGAAAATGTCTGGGCTCACCAATGGGCAAAAGGCTGGACACGTTTTGCATTCTTTACCTGGGGCAATGAGAACTTCTTCCTGAAAACCAATACATGGAAACCCAACGTTAATATCGATCACTTCTCAGATGATCTAAGTGAGGGGACCAATGAGGTCGGTTCTCACTTACATCTGAAGGATGATCAGGAGTTGGATATTGTGCATCCATTTATGGTTGGGCCGGGTGACCCTTACTTTATGACCTACATTGCCAGTAGCGGTGAAGTGACCTTAAACCGCGTGCACGGCGATTGTATGGGGTGGACAACTGAGGCAACTATCACCGCGGTCACAGATGTGTCGCAAGTTATTCCATACAGACTGGGCGACCAAAACTATGCTTTGTTCATGTAGTTGAGATTGGTCTATTTGGGATAATAGACCAATCCAAAATCCAATGCCGTTGGAAGCCAAAGCAAAACTTCAGCCATATTTGAGAATTTAACATTTTCCAGCGCTCGATAAAGGGGCGTTGGAGACTTCAAAGCTTCCAACAACTCAGCCTGCCAATCACAGATCTGCAAAGAAACGACTTTGTAGTCTTTTCGCGTAAGAGCCACCCAATTTTTAGCGCGCTGAGGTGTCGTCACAGTGTCGTTCAAACGCAGTGAAATGGCGAGCGAGCGGATTGGGTACTCCATCTTGAGAACTCTTAGGCATGGCGATGTTTGTAATGTCTCAGAGTGGATTGTTGTCAGAAAGGCAATGGACGTTTCTGACGTATAATGAGGATGTTCTTCAAGACCGTGATCAAGCAATACCTCGGCCTGCGTTCTTTCATAAAGAGCCAACTCAGCAGGAATTTGAAACAGAGCTACTTGATCAGGGCAGTTTGCTCCCTTAGGTTGCGTTTCCTCCAGAAACTCTGGGAATTTAGCTCCTAATTTATATAGACTGCTATAACGCGAAGGGTGAGTGACAATGTAAGCCTTCGCGAACCCCTCAAAAACCTCAACTCCCATGAACTTACACAGCAGCGGATACTCTGCCTTTAGCGCTTCAACCAAGCGTGCGATATATCCTGAAGCATAAATATTGATACGCTCAATCGCGGGGAACAGCTCTGTTTCTTTTATGGTTTCTTCGAGTGTAAGGTTTGCTTGATGTTCGGCTCCTAAGAGTTTTTGATAGAGGTTACCACGGTTTATCAGGACCTCCTGCAGCCAGTATTGTAGCTGCCTTAGCTGGGAATCGTTCTTTAGACAGCTTTCCTTCATTATCGTACAACCGGGCTCGAGAATGCATTAGGTACTTTTTTGATGTCTGAACTCTCCAGTCTCTGGTAAGGCCTTCCATCAAAAATCAACCGTGCCTTGTTCAACTCAGCGACGACCTCAAAAAAGCTCGGAATGTTTGCGTCCCATTCCAGCAGCGTTGAGACGGGTCCGGTTTTCTCTAGGAGCACTTTGTAGAGCTCCCAGACTTGATCTGGGACAGGTTGGTCGTGAGTATCCACCAGGCAATTACCAGCCCTTGTAGGACCAGCTAAATGCACTTGTTGAATGCTGCTGTGAGGAATGTTCCTCAGATACTCCAGCGGATTATAGCCATGATTGAAGGAGGAAACGAAGACATTGTTTACATCAAGCAACAATAGGCAGTCTGTTTTTTTAACGAGCAACGACAGGAATTCCCACTCACTCAGCTCATTTTGTCGAAACTCAAGGTAGGTGGATGGGTTCTCAAGAAGGATTGGTTGTCCAAGGAAGGTCTGAACTTGCAGCACCCTCTCGGATACATGATTGAGGCTCTCTTCCGTCAAAGGCATTGGCAGAAGATCATGAGTGTTGTGTCCAAGAATCCCTGTCCAGCACAAGTGGTCAGAGATCCATGAAGGTTGGACAAATTCAGCCAGCTCTTTGAGCTTTTGAAGGTACTCCCAGTTCAGTGGATCTGAAGATCCCAGATTGAGGGAGACACCATGCATCACAATCGGACATCTGCTGCGGAGCTCCTTGAGAACCTTGCGACCATATCCGTGGTTGTCGATGAAGTTTTCACTTATGATCTCAAACCAGTCGACAGGTAAATTCTCGCAAGCCATAATCTCAGGGAAGTGCTGAGAACGCAGGCCAACCCCAAATCCTAAATAATCAGTATTTTCGTTCAATTCGGAAGCCGCTGAATCTGCGGCTCCTTGTTTCGATGAAGCAGATGAACTCATTTGACCCCGTTTATGTGCTTGGTGGCATCGCCAGCCGCAAATCATTGGCTTTTGGTGCTTTATGCGCATCAGGGTCGAGCCCCTTCGCATGACTGTAAGCTTGCCATGCTATGTCGTAAACGGCATCCCCTTCAGAGTAAGGGAGATGTTGCTTCAAAGCCTCTGAATTATGATCAGGAGCAGGTCCAAATTTATAGAGTTGCATCTCATAGCAACCATCGTCTTGTTTCGGGTAAAGCTGAGAGGCTGAAATTGGTACTGCACACCCTCCAAAACCACCGCATTTATTGTCCGCTGGCGCGCTCTTTAGACCTTTGGCAACGGAACCTCCACAGCTACCTCCACCGCTGGCACTTTGGACAAACCCGCACCCACCCTGGGTCTTGCATTCGTTTGAACCTTTACAGCTATGGTAAGCTAAAACACTGGCACAAGTCTCGGTATCTGAACCGTTTAAGGCCATACCCTGACAAGCATGATAAAGAACATGTTCCTTTTGTGAGGCAATGCCAGTCACAAGATCGGGCACTTTTCCGGTCACAGCCCAGCATATAGAAACCCGATCACCAGACCCATCCATGGCAGGAGAGGGAAATTCGGTGTTATCGCTATTATTCCAGTAACTGTTCAAGACTGTAGTGATGCCCTTAATCGTCCCAACCGCAGCTTGGCTTAATATTTGGTAGGTATTAGGCTTGGTTTTTAACTTATTGAGCGCTGTTGCGATGTCTTCAGTACATGGCACGTTGGGGGCTCCATCGGTACCAAGCATATCTGGTGTCCAAGTATGGTTTTGGTTGTGCCATTTCTCCCATGTCATGTAATCATGCTTTTGTACGAGTTGAAGCACTTCCGAAAACAGTTCGAAGTGGTCTTTATCCGCTGCATCAGATCTGGCGCGGGCTATACCAGATAGCGTTGGGAGCTGATTGCCCTGATCATCGTAATGAGGATAATCTTCAATCAATGCTTCTTTGTTAGGCTGGAACTTTTCCTTCACGCAACCAAGAGGATTTTCTGAGCCTTTTGCAAGTGTGTTGGCCCATGACTTAAAGCCCCAAACCCTCACAATGTCTTTGACAACATCCCCGCCTTCACCCTGATCAGTGATTGCATTGATGTTGTTAATGAGCTTGAGCTTTAGGCTGTCGAGCTCTTCCAGATTCATATCAATCATCGGATATTGTGAAGCCGTTTGTTCAGGCTTATTGAACCGATCTCGCTGCAAGCCTAAGAGACGCCCAAGCAAACTGGTTCCATCTGAGTAGGTAATTTCAAGGTAGCTCCAGTAACATAAGTACATATGCCCAATTGAGCCGAACAGAGGTAGATCTGCTTCCGTCATGTTGGCTTTGAACCAATCAAATGGTGCAGGTTCAAAGTACTTTGGTCGGGTTTTATCACCATTGGGCTGAGGATCAGGTATGGGAACTTCAGAATTTTCCAGATTGAGCTTGGCGAGTTCAACGGTCTCTTCAATTGCCATGAACAGTTTTGCCTGATCTTTGTTCATGGCGCGTAGGATCACTTGCATACCTTTTAAGTTCATTAGGTCGGGATCATATGAACATAAGATGGGATGATCTATCCAATCATTGAAATCCAAGATATGCGGGATCATGGTGTTGCCATGCTTATAGCAGGTCCATCCAAACTCTTCGTTCTGTAAGGCTCTGCTTGTGAAGCATGGCTTCACTCCAATCAAAGTTGCCATGTTTGAAGCGAGTTGAAGGTGCAGCATCTCTTCAATAAACACGCTGTAGACTTTATTGAAGACTTGCTTGTTTGTTGTGTCGGGCTCAGCAGCAGGACCAGAGCCAGGCCACCAGCGGCCTTCATAAAGCTTACTGCCCTTACTGTTGATTTGATGTGTACCTTGGACTGAATACAGCGCCGTCATGTAGAGGGGGATCGTGAACAGCTCTACATTGATAGCTGCTTGAGCGATGGCTTTAACACAGGACAGATCATCATCTATGTACTTGGGGTCGCGATCTGTGCAAGCATCGACCAGAGCCGAGCAGGCGCTATCATTCAGTTCCAGGAGAGGGTGTTTCATTGAGGTGTCCTTCGGTTTGGCGAAAGCACACCTGGCGTTGATTTTCATTATCGCCAGGCGCTGAAGAGAAAAACAACGACTGACTTAAATAGTTGAGATCGCAATTTGTGCCCCAACTCTAACAAATGGCCCATTGTTGGAGTTGTTATCTGAAAGAGGATTTACAATCGTAAACTGCTTGATGGCTTTAGGCTGAAAAACAAGAGCCATTGAGGATCCCCCGTAGCTGAACCACCCAAGTTCTTGTCCTTTTTCAACTCTATCGCCTACTTTAACCTGAATTGAGATAGATGAGATCTCTGTGATCCCAATGGGCATAACGCATACGCAACCGATTGCAGGATTGTCGCTCTCGATGAAGATAAGCGCTCTCGTGTTTACCATCGCCTCGTACCCTTGAGACTTGGTACCAGCTGAAGGATCAAACCCCTCTGAATAAAGCTCAGAGAACATGTATCCGTTTACGACCCGTGCTTCGACAACCTTACCGGCGATAGGAGCTCTCCATCGGTGATAGTCGTTGCCGCTTAGGAATGTTTGAACGGTATCTCCGCCAACAAAGCGCGTTGTGAGAGGGCTACCGTCAAGCATTTGCTTGAGAGAATAATTTTGGGCTTTCGTCTTAAAATCGTCATCCAGTTTTACATTACGTGCAATGCGATAAACGGTGCCATCATTAGCAGATGTAATCACTCGATCATTGTCCGGCCCATCAATTGGTCGGCAGATCGCAATGATTTGACGATGGAAGAAGTCATTAAACGACGTGTATCCCCAATGCACAGGATCTTTCTCAATCTGTTCTTTTGTAACGAACTGATCCAGGCTGTTCGCTTTCCATGAGGCTTCAGAAAGCCAACCATCCTTTGAGGTAACAACGACACTGAGTGAGGCCGGAGAGTCTAAAAACTCACACCAGGCATCAAGGATGTTTCTCAGGGCATCATTGAAAAGCTTGTTTTTAAAGACAAAGTTCCCTGCGGGTGTCCACATCATGTAGACAAACAATCCTGATATTGGAAATGCTGAATGCGGCAAGTCCGGATCAAAGATTGGTGCATGTTTGATAATGTAATTGAGCGCGCATAGCATATTGTTGATGGATTTAATTCCATACGCCACTTTGGGTTCTTCTTCTTGGTGAACTTGCCAGCCTTGCTCAATCATCTCGCTTACAAGACCATGAAGGTGATCGTCTTTATTCAGCAAAAAGGCTAGGGCTTGAACTGAAGGCTCCAAAAAAGAGTAGCCTTGTTCAATTTGCTCTCCATACGCTGATATGGATTTTTTACTGATATGATCCAGCCACTTCCCCAGAAGCTTTGAGTCCCGCGGGAGAAAACCTGCAATCACACCAGGCCTGTTTTCATGATGAGATTGAAACTGTCCTTGTGGCATCTGTCGCTCCTGTCGCAGCATGCATGAAATTGATATGCATGCTGACAATAGGGAGAGCAGATTTTGGAGAGCAACTTCTGAATACTATTTAGCAAATCCCGCAGTAGCAGAGTTAGATTAATTTAGTTTACTTAAATAGGTGGTTTTAGAGTTTTGTCGATATAATAGTTTAGTATATTTCTTTGTAAAATATTGTATCGGCTACTCCAGGTGTTTCAATTAAGTTCTGTAGATAATCCAATTTAATTACCGGGTTACTTCAAGGCGCCAACTGGTATTTAAAAATGCATCAGCAAACAGACCATCGAAATTAAAACTTCGAAGTCCTCTTTGCAGTGTTGATTTTCATAATTTGAAAGGGCAATTACTAAAGCTAAAAGAGGGGTGAAATTGCGCATTTTCAAATGCTCTCATAGCGCTGACACGAGGTCTAAATGCAAAAGCTCTCAATTGGGAGCTTTGGTTTGCTAAACCTCTTTATATATGACGAGGTTAAATGGTGATTCCGGCAGCAGGGATCGAACCCGCGACCCCCTGATTACAAGTTGCAATTTACAACTCACGCCCACTTACACTCTACTACGATTCAGTACTATGAATCAATGAGTTGTAGAAAATTATTTGCTCCTGCCTACCTTGCATTTCGCTGCGAAACTCGTACATTTGCTTACAATATGCTGACCAAAATCGGCAGGCATAGCGCAAGCGATCTATAAGGGGATGAGGCCGTGTTTTGTACAGGGCTATTAGAGAAGCCCAAAAGGTCGTCACAAGCTGTCAGGCCGTCAGAAACAGCAGCAATTCGGGACTAAATTTAACTTCTATTTTCGCATGTGGGGCGGTTCTTGTCACGGGCCGTCAGCGGGAGAGTTTTGTCTGATGCCCAATGTTACGAAACGAACGGTCGATGCAGCCAAGCCAACGGCGAAGAAGTACTTCGTCTGGGACGGTAAGCTCTCGGGATTTGGGTTGCAGGTGATGCCAACCGGGCGCAAAACGTTCATTGTTCAATATCGCACCCTCGAAGGGCGCTCTCGCCGGATGACCCTCGGCAAATACGGGGAGCTGACACCGGATCAGGCGAGGGGACATGCGGTCGATGTTCTGGCCAAGGTACGTAATGGGGAAGACCCGACCGTCAATCGCAAGATCATTCGCAATGCACCAACAGTTGATGATTTGCTGGATATGTATCTAAGCGAACATGTTGAGGTGCACAACAAGCCAAAGTCTCTTATCGAGATACGGCGTATTCTAGAACGGTGTGTGAGGAAGCCTTTGGGCAAGGCGAAACTTGCCTCTGTTACACGGCAKGATAT
>NZ_FREX01000013.1 GCF_900143565.1 Pseudovibrio sp. Alg231-02
GAGACAAGAAACCAGGACGCAGAATGCAGCACGTCAGGATAGCTGTAGTATCTCTTCGAGACACTTTCCCGAACATCATCAGGCAATCCGCGAGGCGCGGACAACGGTGTAATTCCTGCATAATTTCGAACACCTGCTAAAAATGCATAGACCCCATAATTTGGGGGAGCAAATGGCTCAAAGGATAGAAACAGGTCTGGTCTATCAATCTGCTCATACTYTCCTCCGGATCTGCGTTCTACCCAGGATGTTAGTCTCGTTCCCATTTTTTATAACCTACTCTAGATTGCATTTCTATTCATATGCATATCTCATTAATGGAACCGATTAAACTCACCTCCTGCTCTTCTTCTAGCGGTTGCGCCGCCCACGGCTCAAAGCATCAACCAGCATTCCAGATACTTGCCCTTGTGACTGGCGAAAGCTCTCAACATCAGGCGTTTGGATGTACTGATTGACCACCACACCCCTCTCAGTACCTCCAAAGGCGTCTTTGTTGGAAATGATTTTGGCAGGCCCCACAACCGGCTCTATCCCGTTTTCTCCGGCAAGGCCCCACTCTCCGGCCCCAAGCACGCCACCGCCTGCAAAGAAGCCTTGAAACGTGCTCATGAGCGCCGTTGATAGGTTCGATTGCTGCGAGGTTCCAAACATCCCGGCAAGCGGCCCTTGCCCCATAAAGGCAGCTTGTGCGGCCGCCTCTGCCAGCGTTGCCACCAGCCGCCCGGCTGCCGTGTCAGCAATCCCCAGAGCGTCAATAAATTGCGACATGGAATCCTGTGCCATCCCGCCAAGCAAACTCACAACTTCATTGTGCTGTTTCTGAGCTTGGGTTTGTGCATAGATCTCATCTGTAACTTTAATCAGTTCCTGCCCCTGCTTGCTGGCAGCCTCCACACCGGCAAGGCGCAGCGCATTGGCCCGCTTTTGTTCCTGTGCGTTCATGCTCAGCAGATCACGTTCAAACTTAAGCTGCTCTAAAACACGGGCGTAAGGGTCCACCTTTGTCTTGGAAGACCCACCGCCCCCGCTGCTATCCGTTTTCTTGTCGGGAATGATTGTTGGAGCCTCATTTTTCCGGCCTCGGCGACCACCGCGCTGGGTTGGCCCACCTGCAAAACCAGTATGGCGCAATTGTCGTTCGCTCTGAATACCTGCAAGGCGTGCGTTTACCGCATCTATCTGCTCTTGAATTTCAGCAATACGGGCTTCATCACCAAGCGTTTGCGCAAGCGATAGCTCACGGTTAAGCCCCGGCAACTTGCGCGAAAATTCGACCTGCAAATCCTTGAGGGTTGGCTCTGCAACAGGTGTATTAAATGCAACGTCCATTGCATTGGCAGCCGCCAGAGTTGCCCGCTTTGCACCAATTTCAAAGGTGCGCCACATCTTGGCAAACTCATCATCAATCTTTTCCGCCTTGCGCAAGAGCTTTTCATCCAGAACCCCGCCCGCTTCATCCGCCTTGCCCATCAGTTCATCAAGGCCCTTGGAACCGTTTTTGAGTGCCAGAACCAGCCCGGCCCCTTCCCGGTCAAACGCCTTAAAGCTCAGCAAAAGCCGCTCTTGTTCCGAGCTGGCGTTTTTAATCAAGTCTGCATATTCACCCAATATCTGACTTTGGGTTTTCATCTTGCCGCTGGAATCGCGAAGCTGAACACCATTTGCTTTCAGGATATCGTGCAGAACGCCGGACCCGTTGGCAGCCTCACCAACACGCCGGGAAAAACGCTGCATAGCTGTATCGGTTGTGCCAGCCGCAACACCAGTCAGCTCAAAGCCATAACGCAGACGTTGCAGTTCATCAGTGGTCAACCCTACCCTGTCTGCAACCTTGGCAAGTTTTGATCCCTCTGTGATCGCTTGCTTGCTGGCAGCTACAAGCGCCGTGACTGCAACCGTCACACCAGCAATCGCCCCACCCTTAATGGAGCCTATGGAGCGGCCAAGGCCGCCCATATCCATATTGAGCAATTTGGTTTCCCGGCGCGTCTTTTGTAACTCGCGCCGGTTCCGTTCAAAGGTTGCACGGGATTTGTCATTGGCCCGCACGTTGTAGACAAGGTCCGGCACGGTCATGGGTTTGGCTCCCCGGCAATTTTTAGATAAATAGACCATTCTAAAAGTTCAGGTTCCGGCCAGTCTTCAAGATCCGCAACCCGCATGTGTAAGCGATCCGCAAGCCGAAATAAGAACATGCGCCACGGATCGCCTCTTAGTTTTTTTCAATTTCCCTGGCATCGCACGGACCAAGCATCTGCACCGCAATCCGGCCAATAATCGCCCCATCTGCTTCCGTCAGCAGCTTGTGTTTGTCATCAGCATTAAAGAGCTTTTCGCCGTTTTCGTCCTGGCTCTTCATCACCAAAACTTCAACAAACGCCTCTGCATCCATGCCTTCATATTCATCAGAAATGCGTTTTCGTTGTTTGGGCGTCATCGGGTCATAGAAGATCTTAAAAGGATGATCTCGTGCTCCCCATTCTGGCACCTCGATAACCTGATTTTTCGCCTGTTTGTAATGGCTCTTCACACGTTCAATCGCACGCATCTTTTAGGGTCCTTGTCTCTGCGCTAAGCAAAAAGGCAGCCTGCACAAACAGACTGCCCCTCTCACTTCACTGGAACAAACCGGAGTTAAGCCACGGCCTCTTCTATCAATGGGCCGTTGCCGGTAAACTCAAAGGTCATATCAATGGTTTCCGCACGGCCCTGCGCATGCTGTACGCTGGTAACCGTTGCAGTGCCGGAGGCGTACGTTTCACCGCTCTCATTGCCGCTGTAATAAAGGTGCAACACCACAGAAGCCCCGGCGCTGAGTTCTGCCTGCCCCGTGTCGCCTTTCACCCGCTTGGCACTGATAGAACCAGACCAGCGTTTTGGTGCGCCTTCCAAGTGGGTTTCCCACTCTTCACCCATCGCCGTTGCATCCGAGATTGGCGCTTCTACCGAAAGGTTGAAGCTTTGAACCTTGGCGACATCTTCACCGCCAGCAGTCACACTGCCCTTATTGCCGTGAATTAAAGGCATGCTCTGTTCTCCTGAATTGTTGGAAAGTTAGTTCTTCAGCCGCACGTTCAAGCGCGGCTAATGCGCGGTTTCCGGGTCATTCTCCGGGGCAATGGCAAGCGCCATATACCGCAATGTCAAAATCCCTTGGCGCTTCTCGCCCCGGTCCCGGCGCGTTGCTATATCCAGATTGGTTGACTGCAGGTATAGCTCTTTCACTAGGCCACCTAAGAAGCCGCTGCCCGCGAGTGCGGTTTCAACTTCCACCGCAATCTGGTCCAGCTCATCATCAAAGCCCTTGCCATCGGCCGTGGCTTCAACAGTGACGCTCATTTGCCGTTCAATGTCGCGGTCTGCACCCATTTCCGCAGGCTGGCTTTGCTCATCCAGCACATAGACAAGCAGCGCAGGCAGCCGCTTATGTTCCAGCGGATAGGTGCGCGTGACAAAGCAGCGATCCTCTGTAGAAGGAAGCCCTTTTAAAGCCGCCTCTACAGCATCGCGCACCTGCGTTCTTATGTGAACCATGGCTGCCCCTATTCACGCTCTAGCAGGATCTGGCTTAAGCCTGCCCCGTCACTCATGGGGCTGCTTGCCGCTGTGAAGCGTTGCCCGTCAATCAGCAGCTCTGCACCCTCGCCAAACTCTGCCGGAATATCTGAGCCCTTCACCGCAAACACTGGTTTGGAAGTAAGCATGCCAACCTCACCAAAGGAGGTTTCCTCCCCCTCATTGGTAAAGATCCCGGTGAGCTGCCCGGTGTCCCCGTTCTGCAGCGCGTAGGTTGCCGTTGTTGCAAACTCATCAGTGCGCAGCATCTCATTTAGATCATCGTCAAAATCAATCATTGCCGCTTCACCATTGTTTGTCCGCCCTGCACACCAACCGCCCGGTTAACACGGGCACTGCCCATCACCCGCGCAAGCTCGATGGGTGTGAGTGGTTTGGGTGGTTTCAAGCTGGTGGTGCTCTGTAGTTCTTTTTTCACTGGTAAATCCTCACCTCCAAGGCCAACGAAAAACGGGAGGCAGAGCGTATCCCCGAAAAGTGGAAACCGATTTTCGTATAAGGATACGCTACAACAAAGCCCCCCGTTTGCTTCTCATATGAGCCGGGGTTTAGTCCCCGGCTGGTTCGTCTTCTTCTTTTGGCTTTTCTCCCGCCTTAGCCTTGCCAACCCGCCTTGTGGTTGTTTCCGCTTTTTTCATATTGATCAGGAATTTTGCATCCTTTTCAGAAGCGTTCACCACATCACCCGGCGCAACCGGTTCACCACCGCAAACCGTGCGTTTCAAAATTTCAATCTTCATCTTTGCAGCCATGATCTGCCCTCTTGAGAGTTGATAAGAATATGAGAAGTCCAAATAAAAACAGCCGGGCGAACCGGCTGCTTAACTGGCGTAAAGCTTAAGCTTTGAAGGAGTGACAGAAGCTCTGCGGGTGACGCACTGCAAAATCTACATCCTGCATGGCAACCACGCGCACGGTCCCACTGGTGGATTGGGTAAACGGATCAACCGTCAGATCTACGCCCGTCCAAAGCGCAATCAGAAGATCCGCCCAGTTGCCAAAGAAGCCGTTGTGATCCAGCACCTGATTAGAAATACCGGTGTTGTAACCGTTCACCGTGTTGCCCTGTTCCCAGATAAACTGCGCAGTCCCTGCAGCTTTTTCCGTGGTCTTGAAAGATCCACGCATCGCAGCATTGAGGACATAGCCCAAGGCTCCAATGTCTGCATCATCCGTTGCAACAGCCGTTTCCATTGCAACCACTTCTTCAAATGTTGGRGCATTYGCCGCAAAGGTGGTGGAGTTAATGCCAGTGGTGGCAGCGATCCCCTTTGGAGTTTCCCCAGAGCCGTCACTATGCAGCGCTGCCCGGCTGATCTCCAAACCAATCACCCGCGCCAGATCATCACGCACCATTGCTTCCACATCCAGCGAGGATTGAATGAGAAGTCTGCGGGAATAGTCGGTAAACGCMCCCAGAGTRTGCGGGCTTAGTTCGATCTGATCAAAAGCCTCTGCRCTTTTGGTCACATCATCGCTTTCACCYACCCAATAGGCGGTGGCTCCACCCACCATACGCGGGATCTTAAAGTTGCCCTCTAGGTCATGCAGCATGCGGGCGCCCATGCCCATCACAACTGCACGCTTGCGCAGCAACTCAACAAAGCTGCTTGCAAGCAGGTTATCAGAAACCAGAGCRCCACCRGCCCCGATTGTGCCCGTTGACAGGTTACGGGTYTGCCCGCTCATATCCGCCCGCATYACATCAGAAGGAACAAGAATRCCTTCCCCCTGCTTGCCGCGTTTCTTGCCAGCCTCTTCCGAGCATTCAAACTCGAACTTAGCAGCTTCACGGTACTGCGCATTAGTCGGATTTCCCAAAGCATTAAGCGCACGCACAAATGAGAATTGCTTGCGTTCTTTTTGGCTCAAACCAATATCCGCAGCACCGGAGATTTTCTCCTGCCCGCGCTCGCCTTGAAGCATCAAGACTTTGGTTGAAAAGTCCCCGGAAGACATGCCGGAGCGGATCGCTTCCGCCGCAATGTCCCGGCAATTCCATTCGGCCGCAGTCGCCTCAATTTCGCGAATGCGTTTGGCCTCATTTTCCGCAGTTTTTGAGCGGATCTGTGCCAGCTCTTCTTCAGAAGGGCCGGTCTCTGGGTTTTCAATTTCAAGTGGTGCGGGCATTGCTGCAGCCTTTCTTTCAAGTGCAATGGAAACAAGTTTCTCGCCAGAACGAGAACGCCCAACCCCAACAGAAGGATCTGCAGGGACTGAGACAATCGAGATTTCATGAGGGGTCCAACAGGTGATGCGATAGACGTTTAAGTCATCGTCATGCTCTTCTTCCAAACGGGCTTTGCGGATCTGATAGCCAACAGAAACATTGGTTAGCTCTCCATCTAAAACGCGCTGTTTGATCTCTTGAGCCAACTCTGATTTGCCAAAGCGAACCCAAGCCCGGCCCTTGCCGTTCTTGATCTCCACGCGCTCAATCACGCCCACCTGATTTTCTACCGTTGCGCGGTGATCAATCAGCAGGGGCGCACGCCCGCTTCCAATGAAATCAAGGTCAATCTCGCCTTCATCGTGACCCAGAATTTCAACGCCCCAATAGGTGCGAATGGGTGCATCACTGGAAAACGAAAGCTCTAAAAGGTCTTCTTCCGCGCCCTCGCTAGCGCGCACGAAAACACCCTGCCGGAACAACCGCTCCGGCAGCTTCAATTCATGTGTTGGCATGGTGTGGTTAGTCCTCTTTAGGCTGCTCTTTTTCAGCAGGCGGAACCGTTTTCATGAAGGCAGAAAGCACCGCGTCAAGATCTATGCCGCGATCCTTGGCAAGTGCCCTTGCCTCTTCAAAATCGTCATAGATATCTTCAAGAGTGCGCCCACGCTCTGCAGCCACTTCCTGCGGGCTTTTAATGCGGGATTCCATGTTGGTTCTATTGGCGGCCGCATCGTCTTTTGGATTGACGGATTGCCAGCCCCGACCGGTCCATTCCACCGCCTGAAACCGGGCAAGCTGTGTCATAGGCAAACGCACTTGCCCGCTCAGCATCGCCATGCGCAACCAATCGGGAAAGATAGATCCGCAGTAATGATCTGCAAGCCAGCCCTGCAGCACGCCCCATTGCTCACGCTCTTCACCAAGCCCGGCCCGTAGGGATGAAAAATTGGCTTTCTCCAAATCGCTGGACAAAGACGAATAAGCCACATCAAGCCCCGTACACACGGCCCGCAGCATGATTTTTATGAAAGGCTCCATTTCCCCGTTGGGATAGGCCGGATCAAAGGCTTTGAAGTCATAACCCTCCGGCAACTCTTCCAAAACACCGGCTTCCATTTGTTCAAGCCGGGGCCGATCCTCTTCCTCGTAGAACTCTTCTTCTTCTACGTCTTCCGCCTCGCCATTGGTCGCGGCCCGCTCATCTCTGCCTAACTCTTCATCCGGGTCAGCATCTGCAGAGCGGGTGTAAAAGCCCATCTTCTGCGCACCATAAACAGCGTTCGCAAGGGCTGCGTCTTCAAAGCTGTTCATTTGCGCCAAACGCCGCAAAGCCGTGTGCGCCCATGGAACACCAATCACCGGGGCGGTTTGATCAAAGGGCAGATAAAGGTGCACGATCTCTTCTGCAGGTATGCGAATGCGTGTCCCACGGCCACCGTAATAAGAGCGGTTGTGCTTAAACATGTGATAGGCAACCGGGCGATCCACCGCGTTACATTCCACCCCGGCAAGGATGTAATGCCCGTGGTCCAGCTCTTTGTTTAACTCCACATCCAGCATGGTGATATCAAGGTGCTGGATCTGGAAACCAAACGGACCGAACTCCGGGCCAATGTATTTGCGGGCAAGAAAGTTCCCATCACGGGCAGCGGCTGTAAGCGCAATGCGCTGGCTATCAGCAAAAGAGAACTTGCCGCAAGTGGTGCAGATCCCCTTGCGGCTCCATTCAAGGAAACCATCACGGATAAGCTTGTTGCTGTCCCGGTCAAGGTTGCCATCACCAAGCCGGGCAACCGGCTTAATCTGTAAGCCAGTCCGGCCCACTACATTGCGCCGCAAATGGGAGTAAAAGCCTTTCAGGTAATCGTTGTTCTGGCTTTGCTCCCTGCTATGGGAAACCAGCCCCAACAAGTCTTCCTGCGCATCCCGCATCAAGGATGAATTGAGCCCCATCAGCTTGAACTTTACAAGGCGATCCGGGCGGGCCGCTTTGTATTTGCGTACCGCCCCGCCCGGCTGTTTAACAGGCAGCTCTGCAGGCTTGTTACGTCTGCCAAAAAATCTTGCAAATGCACCCATTATTTAAACTCCACCTTCCGCAAACGATGACTGCCCCGGCCCGTGCGCTTTCGGTCTTCAATCTTCACCAGCTTGCGGTAGTGGGTGTGCCAGTCCTGCAGCTCTTTTGGGGTTAGCTTTGTCAGCTTACGGCCCGCGATCTCATAGGAAGCAACACCAGACTTTGCCCGCCCTTCCAGAAGCGCTTCAATCTGTTCCAGCATGCGCCGGTTATGGCTGCGCAGGTCTATGGCGTCCCCGCTTGCCAGATCCGGCAAAACCTCAAACCGGCCGCTGCCCACGGTCTTCCGCGCCCCGTCACTGTCCCGCGTGATGAAGGCCGCCCACTGGTAAACCCCGGAGGTCCAATCGCCGTTCTCATCAGCCCCAAGGCTCACAAAAAAACCGCCTTCAAGGGCGGTTGCTGTAAACTCAATTTTTTCCGGGGCTTCCCCTTCCAATGTTCCCACATAGGAAAGCGTGTGATCATCTGGCGGGAAGTCTCGCGCCAGATCATCCCGCCGCCATGATGCAAAGTCACCTGCCCGCATCACCTTAGGTTCTGCGCTTAAAGGCTCTTCAAATCCATTTACTGCCATGCATCACCCCCGCAGCCCGGCCACTAAACCGTTGCCTCTGCGCCTTGGTTTTCGGCGCACCTTTTTAGGTGGTGCCCGTTTCGGCTTCACCGTTGTTTGCACCGCCTGTTTTTCGTCTTCCGCTTGCGTCTCCGGCGCTTCAGTTTGCGCTGGTACGGCTTCAAGCTCACACACACTTTCCCCGGTAAGATCCTTTGAACCCGCATCACGGATTGCCTCTTGCTTTGGCCTGAGTGCTGCAAAACTATTGGTTTCCATTCGCCGCGCCCAAATGGGCGGGCGCTTCCAGTTGATTTTTTCTGCTCGCAGAACCAGCACCAACGCCAGCCCATAAACGCTCAAATCAAGCGCCTCATTTCTCTTGCGCCCTTTGCGAAGCACCCAACCTTTCGGGGTGCGCCGCTCTGCGCAAAACTCTTCAAACACTTCACTAGGTAGGTTACGGGTCAGGTGATAGGCATCTGCACCGGGATCTTCACGGGCAAGGCTTGTGGTAATTTCGGACTTAAGCCGCCATGTGCCCACACGAACAATTCTCAAATCAGAGCGCTTTTTAACGCGCTTGCCTTCTTCCTTTTCTGGCGTGACTTCCTTTGCCCGGTCCCGGTCCCAGCGGTCCAGCCCCTTGGCAAGAAACACCCGCCTGCGCAGACCAAGCTTGCGCGATTTACGAAAGAAAGCATAAGCGTTCTTTGTCACCCCATCCGCGCCGCCACTGTCCACGATCAGCGCAGCCGGTTTGATCTGGTAGCCACTGCCCGCAACCGGGTAGTGCTTTTCCAGCAAGGGCAAAAGCGCGTCCCAATCTTCCTTGTACTTTGCCGGATCTATCGCGCGTGCGTCGGCGCTTGGCGCACCTGCAGGCGGGGCGTGAACATCAAAGCGATCAATCAGCCACCGTTCCAATCCCGGCCCCCAGGCATCCACCTGTACAACAAAGCGGCCCTTTTGCACGTCAACAGCAATGGTAAGAAAGCGGGTTTCCGGTGGTGCGACCTTAAGCAGATAGTGCTCTGCCTTGTCTTTCAGTTGCTTCACGCTCAAATCATCTTCATCTTCCACCATGCGCGATGAATAAGGCTTGCCCTGATCAACGTTCACAGTGGTCTTTAATGAGGTTTCATCTCCGGTTTGCTGGAACTCCTGCCAGGCAGTCTCATATCTGGAAACCAAGGACGCCCACGGCTGGAAGGCAGCGGCCGCCCCTTTCAGCCAGTAAGTGACAAGATCCGTTTCCCGCAAAGCCTCATCATGAACGCTCACTAGCTCCCCGGTTTTGCTTTCATGCAACCAGCGGCCCGCCCGGTTTAGCTCCACCTTGTGCCGTGGTTCAAAGATCGCACCGCAATGCGGGCATGCCATCACAGCAGCAAGGCCGCGCTCTTTCGGGCTACCGTCATCTGGAAAATGCAGCAGCTCGTAATCTGGTTCAAAGACCTCGCAGCAATCCGGGCAAGTCCAATAATAGCGCCCACGGGTGCCCCGGTTATAAAGCGCTAAAATACCCGTTGCCGGTGGTGCCATATGCGGCGCACCCTCAGGCGGCAAGAAGTCATTATCTTCAATCAGGCGGCCCGGAGAACTTTCTGCAATCGCCATCCCACGAGAACCAAACGTTTCCGTACGCTTCAAGGCAAGGTCAAACAGGTTGCCTTCCCCTTCAATGTCTTCCGGCGCACGGTCATAGTCAGTCAGCAGCATTAAAGGCAGRTCAGAAGCAGACACTTTGGAGACCACCGGCCAACCGATATCCAGCGTCATGCCRCCYTGAAAACGYTTGTCTAATATGTTGTTGTCGAACCGGCCCCGGCCTAAGCGCCGCTTGATTGAAGGCGTGTAGTTGATCAGCGCCCCTACTTTTTTCAARGCAAATTCACGCGCCGCGTTTCTGTCCATATGAATGACACGCATGTCGCAAGGCTCACAGCAGATCGCCTGCCCTATGCGGTTGATTATCAAAGCATCCGTTTTGCCAGTCCGCGCAGGCCCTGCAAACACCGTCCCCCGGAAACGCCGTGACGCACTCATGTCCATAGGCTCCACCATGTAAGGCGTTACCTTGTTATCCCACGCAATGACTGCCCCATTGTCCCGCAGCTTGCGCTCACCACCCGCCCAGTGAGAGACCGACATACGCCGCACGGGCGCAAGGATTGGCAGCGCATCAGCAAGGCACCCAGCCGCACTCGCATAAGCAGGCGGCCGCCAGCCATGCACACGGGGCGGAAGTTGAAAATCCGCATACCTCATGACAACCCCTAGATTGATTTTTTAGATGAGAACATTTAATGAACATCACAAAGCGAGGTTGCCGAGATGACAGACCACAAATTCAAAGTTCAAATCTGGGATACACAAGGAAACCGCCCGGTTGAAACCGTTGCAGAAGCCGGGCATTTCTCCATCGCAGACGCCGCGTACAATGCAGCGTTAGACATCCATCACAACAAAGTCCTAGTAATGCGCCAAGGCGCTAGGATGATCAAAACCAACTCTTGAACCAACTGCGAAGATACACGCCTGCTTTTCTCACTCAATCAACACATTCAGAAAGTCATCACGGACAAGTCTTGACAATTATAATGCATCTCACATATTTCATTTATTACAATCATAAATTGCATTTACTTAAAAGAATTAGTCATGCCAAATAAAGTAACAAAATATATTGATATAAATTCGCTTAAACTTCTATGGTTCCTGTTTGTAGTCACCATATTATACAACCCGATATTATACATTGACGCCTCTCAGAATGCTGTATTCAACCCATTGTATTATATAATACCTATGCTTTCTGAAGGTGGCGGATGTAGACAACACTACATAGACATGCGTTTTGACCTGTATATGTGTTTTTCGATAGTTGTGACAGCAATGTTCGTGGTGTTCGTCTTTAGACATACGAAAATACTGTTAATGCGTATCCTGAGTATAGTGTATCTGATATGCAGCGCAGCAGCAGCAATACTCGCCGTCTACATCGTAGGAATGGCAAGTATGTGGTGCCTAGACTGAAACATGTTAAACACAGCAAACTAAGTTAGAAACCACCGAAAACGCTGTTCTGGCAAAGTCAGCTCATCTGGATCTCATCACCTGTAAGTTACTGTAAAAAAGCTGCCTTCACGTTTACTAAATTCATATTATGGAATTCACTTAATGTTATCTTCTCTGACCCGCTCGCCATATTTCGTGATTGGTTTATTTGCTTCCACCATTCTGTTAAATCCTCTTACATACCTTCCCATACCCATAGCTGCATTTTTTAATCCTGCCTTTCTGTTCATGGTAATTGCAAATCTGATGGGGTATGAGGAAGTCAGTTTAAATATGAATTTAGTCCTCCTATTGTCTTTGATTGTAACAATAGTCTTTTTGCTCTTCACCTTTGACAGAACAAATAATCCGATTTTGTGGGTATTGGTTGTTGTGTATTCAGCTTGCAACGCTGCCATAGCAGCAGGCGGCTATTACCTAATGGAATTTGGAAAGGCATTTTACCACTAACCGAAGAAAGCTGAGCGCATTGAACTGATCCTGTCCCTCATTCCCTGCGTGAATTCAGAAAGCTCCCGGTGAAGATCTGCCAGTAGTTCATCAGCCACCACAACCGCAGCCTCTGACTGGCAGTCATCAAAGCCAACATCGCGTGACAATCGGTCAGGTATGCCGTTAATCGCATTGCCAAATGCCTCAACTTGCTCCTGACGCAACAATCAAACTTACCTATCAGTTGACCCAGTCACACTTTTTGCGTTCAGCTTGAGCCATAAGTTTATTCAACTGATCCTCTATGTCTTCTACGGGCACGACGGGTACTTCACCCATTTCAACTCTTTGGCTCTCAAGGCGATAAGAGCGTTCCGTAGCCTCAAAATCCTTGGCGAGCTGATCGCAATTCCGTTCAATCTGCTTTGCTTTTGGTAGGTCACTTGTGTCTGCCTCTACCTTATTCTGACAACCAGCAATTAATCCGGAGAATGAGACAAGAACCAAAACACTCAACCATCTGCACATTTTCACGCTCGCAAACTTCTGTTTCAGTCAAACTACAAAACTTAGCTTTCGGCCCAGTAAACTCCTATTGCAGCTACTCAGCAGCTTCCATCATAGCAGTCTGCCCGGTGTTTTCTTCCGTGCTCATGGCCTGCATAAATTCAGTAAGCTCCCGGTGAAGCTCTGCCAGCAGATCATCAGCAACCACAACCGCTGCCTCTGACTGGCGGCCATCTAAACCAACATCTCTGGACAGCCGGTCAGGCATGCCGTTCACCGCATTGCGAACCGCTGAGAACGTCCGTTCCAGCAACGCCACAACATCAGCACGGGCGATCAGCTCGCCACGCGATTGGGCCAGCTTGTTATAGGCTGCCTCAGTTTCGTAAAGTTCCTTGCGCTGCCGTGGTGTCAGCGCCATTTCAGAACTACCAGATCCGCCACCCAACAAAGCCATCTGCATTTGCCGAATATTGCTTTGGATCTTCTCTTCTTCCGCAGCCTCTACGGCCTCTCTGTCTTTCTGCCAGGCATAACAAACCGAAAGCCGGAACTCGTATGCCTGCCCGTTGGTGCCTTTACTCTCACAAGGCATCCCTTCAGAAATCCATTGATCAATGGTGGGCAGGCTCTTCTTAAAAGCTTCCGCAAGGTGGCGTTTATTCACCACCACATCTTCCACACCATCAGGGAGCGGATAGCGTTCAACATTCTCCATGCCCGCCCCCTTCAATCTGGAACAACAACAGAAACGAAAACACCAAGTGCTTCCGCACACCAAACAAACCAATGTCCCGCAGTTCCGAACTACCCGCAGGCCGGCGCGTGCCCAGGAAGGACCCAAAGCTTTTCAGAATATGGAAACACGCCCCCAAGTTTTTAGCGGGCAGTTTTCAGAGCCTTCCGCATTGCATGCCGGAAGTTGCGTTTCATCCGTGCATCAGCGGTCTTTCGCGCACTCTCTTCAAAACGCAGGCGCGGTTGATAGTCTGCGCTTTTCTCATAGGCAACCAGCAGCTTTAAACCTGTGCGGCCCTTGGTGCCTCGCGAGCTATCTCGGCGCTTGCCGCGCTTAGGGCGCTGCCAGATTCCCTCAACCCCGTTGATCTCACCTTGAAACACATCCGGGCGTTTCAACAGCCGGTCAATACTGCGCCGTGGGAGGTTACCGTATTTATTGAGCCGCTGTGAGAACGGAACCGCCAACGCTTTCCGCTTTGGCCTTCTGGTTCCACCCTTCTCCTGCAGCTCCAAATACTCTGCCTGCCTGTCCTTGAAGAAGACAACGGCCGATAGGTTACGCTTGCTTGCCCGCTTTAGTGCAAGGCCGCGTTTGGTGAAGGGTGTAGGGCGATCTAATCGCCTGCTTAACGCCTTCTCTGAATTGGTCTTGATATCCTGTGCTGTCTCATTCAGTGCTAAGCTGATCGCATAGGGCACCTGTCGTTGTTCCGCTTTGGTCAGCCCTTTGGCAACCTCAGTAAAGTTTGCAGTATACTGGAACATATTGCAGAATCCTCCAGCTCAGATAACTTACGCTTTTGAATTTCAGAAGGAAGTACTGATGCAAATAGAGCAACGCACCAATGGCTACTCAGTGGAGATCTCAGAACAGGAAGCTATCTTACTCTTCGAACTTCTAACCAATACAGTTGAAGCAGCTAAGCAGATGCATGAAGCTGATGATCAAGTCGCCAACGATCTCATTTGCCTGCTTGAAAAACAACTAACGGCACCACTACAGCAAGCCTATCCAGATGTTCTCAACGCAGCCAGAAGCGCTTATATGACTATTACGTAAGCCCCAATGAAAAAACACCCTCAGGTGGCAACCTGAAAGCGCATTTGTTCATTATGGCTGAATGATGACGATTAGTGCTGCACGTGTCAAGTCGCATCATTTATGATCAAACCAGCCACGCCACATTCAACCAAGAAAAACGTTATCCCGATGGTAGCTAAGGTAAGCGATTTGATTACTTGTAAAAGTACCGACTTCCCGAGCCTCAGGTTTAGAAAGCCCCAAACAATCAATCGTTTCCTGATCAAGGCAATCTGAAACAAACAGTGTCCCAGTATCACCGAACGTGATCAAACCAAGATCAAACAATCGATCAATATGGGGAGCTAGAAGCAAGCCATTTGCCCCATCTAGTCGTTCCTCCGCAGTCTCACACACACGCCATGGTTTGATATGGCTTCCAATGAGCAGCCTTTTATCCCTAACGCCTGAAACCCGGCACTTGTCCTCAAACTGTTCTATATTTTGCCGAAACCGCCCCTGTCCTCTGCGTGCTTTGATAATGGCATCTGTTTCAGTACTATCTATCGGACTGTTTTGAATAAGCACCGTTGCAATTTGATCTTCAACTTCTTCAATAAATGCCTGATCGTCGAGCTCATGCTCAACTACAATGTTTCCATTGCGTTGAAATGAGCCTAGTTGCTCAAGCTCGGAAAATAACATCTCATCGATTTTCGTTAAGTAGGCTGCTTGATTGCCATTCCCGTTTTCTTGAATAGGAGAGTACCGTTTTGGCAAAAACGGTCGAAGGTGTTCGATGTTGTCTTTGGGACGAAATGGGTGGGCTACCTTTTCCCAGGCAACGCGGACCAACCAGCCATCCAAAGACCATTGTTCACCAGTCTTACCGAACTCATCTGGCTTTGGAGCACTCAACGGCAAACCTGAGACAATACCAAAATGGCCTATCTGAGCATGAGAGAATGAAACAATGAAATCACCTACACGCATCTCACGCATAAAATCATAAAACTGACTACGCCGCCCGTTTGATTGGCATTTTGGAGACCAGACATAACCGCCTGCAATCTCTTGTTTCGATGTTTGATTATGGTTTACCCACCAAAAGGCCATGCAAAACATCCCTTAAACTTTTGAAGATAAAATAATAAAGCAATAAACCGGGCAAGTTAGAACAGCGCACAGATACCTATGACTTTATTCTTTTAGTTATTGCCCAGATTTCTGCTCAACCAGGTTGAACAAACAGGCCATTCGATTGCCACCTGCCCGGCAGCATCTGACTTCAATTTAGCTAAACAGCCTGGCAGATCTATATGATGCAAACGCATCGTATAAATTACACTCAAACTTAACTAACTGCATTCTTCTATCGTTGCCCACAGACAACTAAATCCTCAAAAATCGGACACCCATTTTTGCAGTTAGCCTTGTGGAGACATCCTCCGCAAGTATCTGACGAAAAGTACTTTCTGAACTGATCAAAGTTATCAGAGTTTAACCATATATCCTTGAGACTAGTCGCATCAGTGATTTGCTCACCAGCATGCAATCCTCGTTGAAATGAGCAGGGATAGACTCGCATATCTTCAGCGACGAAAAGCGAGAAGCGTGCTGCATCACATGCATCAACAGAACTGGAGTTAACGTTGACACGGCCAAAAAGGCCACTCACACAACAAGCATCAAATCCAATCTTAAACGGTGTACTGCTTGATGTTGCAACTTCAAAAAACCTCTGTTGCAACTCACTGTTTCGCAGTAGTTTTCGTTCAAATATTTTTCGCCCCATAGGTTTATAATTAAGAAAAACTAAAGCATTTATACCACTAAGGAATGATGGAGGTTGCTCCAGCCATCGAATAGCTGTTTCAACAGAAACCGCATCAACTACAAAGTGAACGTTTACTTTAACATCAGCTTTCAACAAACTCTCAATCGCGTGAGTTGTTTCATCATAAGGCTTATAAGCGCTAACAGCGACCGCCCCACAGTACTTTGATGATGCCTGCAATATTGGAAAGGTTAGTCCTCTACCGTTTGTGGTATAATTGGGGACTATCCCTGCCTCATGTGTAATCCGCAGAATATCAATAAATTGCGGATGCTGATTTGGATTTCCACCGCCGAGCGCCACTTGATAAACACCCATATCAGCTGCTTGCTCAATGAGTTTTTCATAATCACTGACAGCCATATGATATCCGCTTTTATCAGAACTCCGATAACAAAACGCACATCCTTTGTCACACCAGTTTGTGATGGCGATATCCATCAGTTCTGGGCCATGCGGAGCCCAAAATGGTTCAGGTTGGCCACTATCTTCAACTCGTGCAAAAAATCCCGTTTTGGGATTAAAAATCGTAGTGTAACCTAGATCCTTAAAACGTTGAATCTTCATCACTTACCAGTAATTTTCGAATGCATTTATTAAGAACTTTTCTGATTTCACTTCAAACACTTCAGTACACAAGAACGCCTCTATTGCATCGACATCACTGCTAAACCCTCCCACAACGACTCTTTTCTCTTCTTCGAGAGCTTTAGTAATCTCATGAAGTATCTCTGGCGTTTGGAATAATCTTTCATCACCAATAACTTGCTGCACATCCAAGATTACACGCCCACTGTCAATTTGCTCTCGTAGCCGTTGGTAGATCTGATCAAAAAAAGAACTGATTGGCGACTTCTGATCGACCCCAGCTGCTTCAAAAAAGGCGTTTCGGTCAAACCGTTCAAACTCAACAAATATAAAAGAAGTTGACGAGCTATTTGAGACAAAATCTGTCTTAATTTTCATGTATTTGATCCCCGAATTGCTTCAAAAACATCTCTAAGCAGTTTTCAACTAAATCAGCTTTAATGAACTCCAAGTCTGGCTTTATGAGGAGAACATGCCCATAATCAAGAATTCTGGCATCAAACTTGAAATCTAAATAATGTTTCATGAATAATTCGAAACTTGCATACTCAACAGAATAGTACTTCTCATAATCTCGCTTGAAGTCGGTCGATCTAATAAATATGTCTCGATAAATTCTTTTAAGGATCTTTCCTCCATATCCTTCTGGCTGCACCATTGAAGAATGCAAGAACTCAGAAAAAGTAGGTATCTTATTGGTACCTAAGAGTGCAATTTTGTCATTTATTACTTCGAACATTTTCGACTCGTGATCTAATTTGTCTACCAAACTCTGAGATAATTGTTGAGTTCGCTCTTTCTAGAGCCAAAAGACAATCCCGCTTCTTGCCTCCTTCCAGTATTCTGACTGCATTGGAGTGCGTTTCATTTCTGCTAGAGAAACTTGCAAAAGCGGCTAACTGAAGAAAACAAACGTATCTTTCATCCTCAATATCGTCGATTTCATCGACAATGATTGAGTTAGTCTGGTCAACTATATCATCAAGATTTCGGGCAAAGTTTTTTTGCATAAATGACGTGGCAGTATCATCATCTAAGTTATTCAAATAGCTAGTAAGGACACTAACATTAACTACATCCGTTTCTCCGGAGTAAAAAATCAAATAATAAACTAGCTCACGAAGTGGCGTTAGAAGGTAGTGGTTAGATTGCGCGCTGATGAGTACCTCTTGCGAAAATTCAACATCCTGTTCCTTCTGAAGTTCAAATGGGAGTGAGGACAAAATAAATGGAAACAGCGATAAAAACTCATCGAAATTTTCAACTTCATCTTGAACAAGCTCATTACTGCTCTTTCGAGCTAGCAAGTAGCTATATTTGCCGACTCCTTCAGATGACTGTAATTGTTGTACTGCAGCCCATCGATCTCGAAACCATTCAATTCCTTCTTTCGTTGCAGTATCAACCCAATATGCCGCTATGATGTAATCCCTCAGCTCATCATACGTAAAACTGACAGCTTCTTTTTCTAATGATGTCAAAGATTCCTTTGGGATTTCTCTTCGGAGAATAACCTCTTCGTCTAACAGCCAATCGATTACTTTCCGCTCATCATCTGAGAAATCGTTTACTTCAATCGAGGAGGTATCTTTTGCAATAAAGGCCTGCTCAACCAACTTAAAAAGAACTGAAATGACATTTCTTAACTTAGATTTTTTGACTATCTTTTCTAGATATTTTTTAAATATATCAATCTTATAAAGTTCGTACACATCGCCGAGATCTTCATTGCGATAGAGTTCACAGAAGATCCTCATAAGCAAAAGATCTCGCCGTAAAAAACTCCTAGCGCGTTGTGAAAGATTAGCCTTGATAGAGAAGTGCTTGAAGTATGCTTTCAGCATTCTTCCTCTAACTCGATCAGAAATACCTCCTTCAATTTTCTTTATGTAAACGCTTTTACAATCTACCGCATCTTGCTTTAAGTCTTGAAATTTATGTTCGAAGAACTCGCTTCTGCATGTTACGAGTACCTTGATACCTTCATATTGAGAAACTGCACTCAGAAAATCCTTCAGATCAAAATTGATCTCATCCAGTTTTCGAACTTCATTTAGTCCATCGATAAAAACTACAATGTTTTTATCCAACTTCTTGCTCAACCGAGAGAGTAAATCTAATAACTCAAATTTATCTCGGATATCATTCAAGTATTTGTTGTTGGTTATGTAATCAACCAAACTGACTGTTTGTTGCCCGTTCAACTCACGAGCAGGAATGTAAATTGCTGGAATGTTAAATTTGCCGCAAAAATCATCTGCCAAGTTGCAAATAAAATTTGTCTTTCCCTGCCCGGCTGCTCCAGTAACCATTAGAAGTTGAGCCAATGAGTATTCAAAATATTTTAGTGTATCGCTTAGAATATTTGAGATTTCCATTGCGGCGCCCATCATCTGATATTTCATCACCTGATGCATTTGCTCAAACTCAGGTTTAACAGTGAGAGCCTCACCACCTCGATAGAAATTGAGCTGTCCTACTTGCTCGTTTGCGAGATGGAGCGTGTCATAGTTTTTGGAAAGTTCCTTTGTCATCTCTAACAGAGATTTAGATTGGTCGGAGATACAATCGATCGACACTATATCGGGGTCTAGTTGATCTACCCCTTGAAGAGACAGAGTTTCATTTAACCGCTCAAAATCTATTACTTCTAACTTATCAAAGGCCTTACCTTTAAAGTGAGTTGGATTAAGAAAAAATCGAGCCAAATCTTTATATGGCTTAGTTTCTGCAAATATTTCTGGGATGTACTTCCCAGAGCTCTTCTCATATTCAATTCTCTTATTACTCAGTTTGAAGAAATGCTCTTGATCTTGCAGAAAGCTCTCAAAGCGTTGATGGACTTCGAACTCTCGACGAACAATAGCCTCAAATTCGCTTACCTTTGCTGTATCAAAACCTTTCACGACTTTTAATAAATCGCGGTAATCTAGGATATCCTCGTCAGGCTTAAAAGCTAGCTCTGACGCGAGAGATAATAATTTTTTTGAAGTATATGAAGACTGCTTTGAAGTTAATACATATACATAAACCTTATCGAATTTATTATTTAACTTATGTTTTTTAAATTGCTTTAATGTATGCTCTATCTTTGCTGATTTTGCAGATGATGTTACTTGAAAGGAAACTCGAGCACCTTCATCACCAAGGTCAACAGCGGGATAGTTATCTTCGTATGAGTTCATATTTTTCAAGTTCGGACAATCATACAGATAACCGAGAATTGGAATAAAAATATCTTCTGCGTGAGTATTAATATCAAAGTTGCCAACTGAGTTGTTAACATCAACCTCATGCTGGATCTTGCTAAAGCAAGAGGAGATACTATCAATTAGACTATCTCGAACGGCCATCTTAATCATCCAGCTCACATCTTAATCATTCCCATTGATAGTTGCGACATATCGTTGACACAATCAATATGACTAAGTAATTTGCCCTTTCCCCAGCATCTCCTCACAAAAAGCATGTTTAATACCTATTGGAACTCCCCTGCCACATGTCCTAACCCATTGCGCATCAACCTCGAAACGTAGTCGCGCGTCGCTCTGCTTGGCGTCCCCGCCTCCCGCTTGGCTTCGTTCTCCTCGAAGCCAATGGCCGCTTCTGTGATGGATAGCCCCTGCCCGGCGATGGCGAATACTGCCTGCGATTGATCAGGCCCCAAGAGGGCTGCGATCTGCTCCAGTGTTCGGTTTGCGTCTGTGGTGGAGACAAGAAGCCAGTCGCGCACTTTGCGGCTGCAATCTACGCGGGGCTGGGTGAAGTCGATGGAGCTGGCTTGCCCTTCACACTCAGCATACAGCGCCCGGATCTTACAACCTGCCAGGTATTGCTGCTTGTTGATGTGTTTATTGTTGTAGAGCCATTCCAGCGCCTGCCCGCGTTGATACTTTGCTCGGCGCAGCGCTTCTTGCTTTTGCTCTTTCTTGGTGCCGCGCAAGCGGAGTGGGTCTGTATTCTTAGAGTTCAACATCCTGCATCTCCCCGTGTCGTAAAACTTCTTTGGCGATCAGGCCCGCCAGCCGTTCACGCCGCCGCTCAAAAGTATCTGCCATCAACTGAATTGGATGGTTTGGCGGGAGCGCTGCGAGCTCCCGTGTGGTTTCCCCGCGCAACACGTCCAGAGCAGTTTGCACCTGCCCGGCCACGCGCCGGTTGCGCTCCATTGTGGCGACCACGAGAGTTTCAGTTTCCGCCATATCCGGCAGGCGCTTTTCCCGGCGCACAAAGTCCACCAGATCCGCTTGCCAGCCAGCAAGGCATGCCGAAAGCGCAGTGTCTGCATTCGCTCCCACCATCACCTTGATCGCCACATACTCCGGCCATGGATAGCCGCCCACCTGCAGGTTGGGTTCTGGAGCGCCTTCCAGCTGCCGTTGGGCTTCTGTGCAGGCTTTCACACACTCCCCGACAAACGGCCAAACAGTGCTTTTTGCGGCCAATACCAACGCATCCGCTCCGGCTTTCAGCACGTCCTCTGAAAACCCGCTTAGCTTCTCCCGCAAAGAGGTGAAATAGGCTTCCTCGTTACTGCCCGGTACCTTCTTGAAAGTGCCCCCCATCGTACTCAAAAAGTGCAGTGCTATGAGGTCGTGGGGAGGTTTTTCCTGTGGTGCAGCGTTCATACGTAGCCCTCACCAAACACTTTGGTGATCGCCGCCCGGCAACGCTCTGCAGATCTGTCGAGATCCCGCGCCCGCGCTGCTTTGGCCTTGCTGCCATCTGGTATGAAGCGGCCTTCAATCTTGCCCAGCTCTTCCCGGCTGCGTTTGGCCGCAAGAATGGCGCGGGTGAAGTAGTTGAGGCTGCGCGGTTGCTCTGGCGCACGCCCCAAAACATGGGCAATCGTGGGCTTTACGTCCTTTTCAAGATCGCACCCATGGATCAACCAGCCCCAAACCGGGTTTAGGCCGCCCCGCACCTGTGCTGTTGTTGGATCCAACCCAAGTGACTGTAGAAACCGGCTGCAGCCCTCAACAAACCTCTGCCCGGCTCTATCCGCAATTGTGGGAGCTTTTGAGAGTGGTGAAGCGTTTTCGCATAAAGACCTACTCGCAGCCGCTTTGTCTTCTTCTTCTTTAGGTTTTAAGGACTCGTTCTTATAGGTGCCGATCTGGGGTGGCAGGGCCTGCCGACTTTCACGCGAAGCTTTAAGCTCATTTACATGAGCTGTATGCGGAACATCCTCTATAAGGTCGCGCTGCTCTTCCTCCTCCTCTTTAAGCGCCCGCATCACACGGTAGGTGTGGGAGCAACTGCCTCCATCCGGGCGGATACCAGCCATTACTTTCAGCCATCCAGCCTTACCCAGGTTACCAATGGATTTTTGAACCGTAGAACGCGCAATCTCCAACTGCCGGGCAATCTTCACTTGACTGCGATAGGTCACGCCGTTGCCATCCGTGGAACAGCACAGAACGCCCAGCACCTGAATATCACGCGGTTTCAACCGCCGGTCCTCAAACACACCTGCGGGAATAAAAGACAAACGGGGACGGTTAACAGGTCTAGGCATTTTATAACCTCCTGAGCAGTGCGGATAATTGGATAAGTGAGAACTAGAAAATCAGTGGCGGAATACGCGCTCTGATTACAAAGGGATTGAAGCTAACAAGGTGACTTGTAACTATACCCTCAGAACAGCCCTAGCGGCTTGTGGTGGTCACGGTCCCATAGCTTTCCGTCTCCCGTTGCCACGTCTCCAATTGAAGAGATGGCGTGGTAGTTCTATATTGGCGACAAGCGCCAGCTGCTCCATCTCATGGAACCATGCAGCAGGAAAACGCCCCGCTTTAGCAGCATTGCAAATTGCTGACGAGCCAACTCCCAGTCGTTTTGAAAGCACGTCAACCTTGAGTTCCTTAACAACATTACTTGCGCTTTTCATGGTGTGATTATTCATTTTTAGTGAACTCAGTCAACATCAACAAAATAGAAATATCCATTATTTGTGAATTATGCGACAGTAGCACCATGAAGAACACAGATGAATTCAGCCATGATAATGTCGCCAACAGGTTGACTTGGTTAAGAAACTTCCTAGGACTGAACCAAAAAGAGTTCGCCAAAAGCATCGGCGTTTTGCCTACTCAGCAAAATAACTGGGAAGCAGCCAAACAGCGCCTATCTCTTCAAGGGGCGCTAAAAATAAACTCTATTTATGGAACGTCTCTGGATTTTCTATTTCTAGGAAGAGCCGATACGTTGCCGCAAAACATGCGCAAAGCTTGGGTATCAAGACCCCTTGACAAAAATTCAATAAAATCAAGCGATAAACCTGAAATTTGAGAGGCTTCAGCCAGCAACTGTAATCGTTCCTCGTCACACATTTCAAACCCCATAAAGCTAAACAAATAGGCAGGTTTATCGTCAACAATTACCTAATAACCAAGATTAAAGAATTTGATTAAAACACAAACCAGCATCCCTCTGATCTCAATTTTTGAAATACAACATAATTCATTATTTGTGAATTAGTGAATTGACAATTCACTTTTTATGAATTTCAATTCCACCAGTTGATTACCTTTCAATATGGAGGAATTGGAATTGCAAATCTTCAATAGCAATGGCCTGCCAGCCAGCCCGTCCGCACATAGTCTTTCCAGCTACTACAGCTTACTGCAGCCAGAAATTTTCAGCCTTGAACGGTTGGTTGAGGCTGCGCCTCTCCCTTTGAGTGAACGCGGCGAACTTGCGCAAATTATCGCAATCCGCTTTTCCAGCGGCGCAAATCGCACTCTTTCCATAGCTCCAACTCAGTGAGGTTCAACATGGCACCTCGCAAAACCACCCCAGAAGCGGAAGCAGTAGCCGAACAAGCCAGGCAAGCACAAAGCACCAAAGCTGCGGTAACCAAGCCTAAGACCAAGACCACCCCGGCGAAGACTGCCCCGAAAAAAGCTATACCAGCAAAAACACAAACCGGGTCGAACAGCTCCGGCATTGCAGCCGATCATCTGCAAAGTTTCTTTGACCGCATTGAGCGGCTGGAAGTTGAGAAAAAAGGCATCGCTGACGACATCAAAGACGTATTCGCAGAAGCCAAAGGCAACGGGTTTGATGTGCCCACCATGCGGGCGATCCTGAAAATCAAAAAACAGAAGCCATCAGAGCGTGAAGAGCAGGAATCAATGCTGGACCTCTACATGCACGCTCTGGGCATGCTGGAAGGCGATCTGGACGAAGCTCAACAGCTTGGCATAGACGCAGCAAGCGCAGGCAAGGCAGTCACAGACAACCTCTACATGACCGAGGATCCACGCTTCAAAAAATGGGAACAAGGCTGGCAAATGCAAACAGCCTTCCTGGCAGCGCAAGACAGAGAAGGCGCAGCGTGACGCTATGAAGAAAGGCCCAACCTATCAAGAACTGGAACAGGCAACGCGCTTTGCAGCATGGATTGTTGTTGAGTACGGCGAGCAGTACGCCCCCATTTTTGATAGGCTGGAAGCAGAACTAAATAAGCTTTCACCACGTGAGCGTGCAGTACAGTTCTTGAATTCAAACCCTCCTCAAACCCTCGAAGGTGGCGTGAAGGCAATTCGCTGAAGCCACTCCCGTTTATGCTCCAAGGTTGGGCCGTGACCGTATTTAGGCCGTTGGAATTTATGCCCCATAAGCATTGCAATAATCTTCTCCGGCGCTTCAACCGCAGTCAACCGATCCTCGAATGTGTGACGCAACGAATAGGCCGTATGCTTTCGCGGGTTTGGCCTTAGGTCATTTTCAAGCAAAAATTTATTCACCGTTGCAGAGAGGCTTCCAGCATTGTCGTGATAGCGGCTGAAGCCTCGCTTAAACTCCTGCATTGCCATAAGAGACACACCCACGAGCGGAATTGTTCTGGTGGTGTGATCTTGCTTCAAAAGTCGCTCTTCTGGAGCAACCTCAATATAGGGCACCTTGCCTTCAAGATGTATCGTGTTTTCAGTCAGATTTGCCGCTTCTGACAACCGTAATCCAGTCTCAACGATTAGGTACAGGATAGACCTAGCGCTTGCATTCAATCCATCAAGCGCACCATCTGCCAGGATATTCTTTTGAACAAACTCAGGGTCAAATGGATGGCGTTGTTCTGTCCTCTCCCCCTCAAGTCGCAACTCTCCGAACGGTGACTGTATATCCAGTCTGAAATGATTAATGACCGTGCGCATCATTTTATTTATGTGCCCGATTTGCTTGTTGGCAGTTCCAATTTGGATTTGCCCAGCCTCCACGCGATCTTGCAGGCACTCACGAAAATCAATGGCGTCATTACGAGTAAGTTCTAAGAGAGGTTTATTCCCGGTGATTTCAGTTAGGCTTTTTAAGGCAAGTATCTTCGGGTTTCTCCACCGTCTTACCTGGTCCTTGGACATGTTTGAGAGATAAGTTTTTTGTGTCTTCTCGAACTCAGAGAATAAATCTTCAATCTGAATTTGGGGCGCTTTTTCACCACCGAGAACGCCCGCCACATCCACGATTGGAGGTCTATGTTGTGTTGTCTGAAGAGCCGATAACCGCGCCATGATTTCGCTGAGAGGTCGCCCGGCCACCTCATCAGAGGTCACATAATCAAAGCCTAGCACCCTTGCCCGCCGCCTCGCGGCTTCATATCGCTTCTTTGCTTCTTTCGCTTGACCATCTGCAAGGCCACGCCAGTACTCCTCAGTATGAGCATTTATCTTTGCGGCGCTTCTCGCAGCACGTAATCCCTTCGGATCTTCTGAAACAAGAATCCCTGTGGACGCCCTTGCAAACGTGCGTTTATCGAATGCTCTGAAAACCTCTGGAACACGTCTAACATATATCCACCGTCCATCCTTGACGGACAAATAGTCAGGGTTCCCGCTGCCGATAGTTCTAGCCATTGTACAACCGAATCCATTTGTTACCCGTTTGGGGTAACATTATGGGTAACATATTGACTTGTAAACACGAAAAAACTCAATAATATCAATGATTGACATGGCAGTTCGAAGCCCACCCTCTCCGCCATCTATCTTTATGATAGATAAGCAAAAAAAAACCCACCTTTATGGTGGGTTTTTTGTTGTCTACGCATGAAAAAACTGTCCGCTTTTCGGGGGAATTGTAGCGCGCATTCTCGAAACGGAAACTGCGTCAAAATTGAGCGCGATCGTCCATACACAACGAACAACATCTTCACAACACTCGCCTGACGCACTCTTTAAAGTAAGTGCTGATCGCTATAAATCCCGCAGTACCCTGTTGCCTTCCATATAAATGGTACACTTTTTCTTGATATTTTGCTTTTTTCGCCCAATTTCACAACGTCTGAGAGCATCTCTCACAGCGCGCTCTCGTGTTGTGTTGTTTTTATTATATCCGTATGACCAAGCGCCATTTTTACCAATAACTGTCGCGAAGGCTTTCCGATGTTCGTAGTGCTTGTACTTTTCTATCGCCCTTTCCAATTTGCTTAATTCTTGCGAGTTAGAGACGATACGTCCTCCAGGTTGTGTGTCTAGTGTCTGGCAGCCAGTCAATGCTGCACATAATAGTATAGGCAGCATGGTTGAATTATTAACTTTCATGAATTTGCATCCCCAAATTTGAATTATAAATAATGATGATATCACTGACCTCAATATCAAGTAACATACGTGATACATTATGAGATTCGGCGTAAGTTTTGAATTTATTAAACGGCTCCATGAATGATTTTCTTGGCGATATGATCCGTAATATTTTTAAGCCTTCAATAGCAGCTCTTTCAAAATCAGCGTGCACCTCAAAAGCTATCGCCTTGAGTTCAGCGCCGCAGCCATCAGGCGATAGGTGATCTGAGCTGCTGTGAAGTCCCATGCAGCATTTCCATCTGGTGCCAGTTCAACCACGTCGAGGCCAACGCATTTTCGGCACTTTAGTGCATGCTCTACCAGATGCAGGGATTGGTAATATCCAAGACCTCCAGGCACAGGCGTGCCGGTTGCTGGCATTTGAGAGGGATCGAGACCGTCCACATCGAAGGAGATGTAGATGTGCTCAGGGAAATCCTCAGGCAGATCGACAGCATGCAATCCTTTGGTGACCAACTCTTCTGCATCGATAAAGAAAACTTTGTTGTCTTTCCGGCTGTCTATTTCCTGCTGGCAGAGTGCGCGTACGCCGAATTGTGCCAGGGAGTTGCCCTCTTCTACCAGGAGGTTCATGACAGAAGCGTGGGAGTGTTTTTCGCCTTGATAGGCGATGCGCAGGTCTGCGTGCGCATCAACTTGCACAATGCCAACCGGTTTGCCGAGCGCACGGGCAACGCCTGAGACCGCGCCGTAAGACAGCGAGTGTTCGCCGCCCAGTGTGACTGGAATTTTACCGGCTTTGACGGCGTCTTCCGTACGCTGAGCGAGGCGCTCCATGACGTCTGGCAGAGGTCCATCGCAGTCGACTGGTGCTTGCGTTGCAATGCCGGAGGCGCATGGCTCAACGCTATTGCAGCCACGTTCCAATTCATTACTTGCCTCAATGATAGCTTCGGGGCCTTTGATAGTACCTGAGCCGTAAGAGACGGTGCGCTCCAGTGGGACTGGGATAATTGTGAAGAGAGCGTCTTCTGCTTTGCGTTCTGCTTCAGTCAGCTCACTGTCAAGAAAAACAGACATTTCGTACCTTTAGGAAAGACGGTTCAGGAAGTCGTTGTAGGAGAACTCGCGAATGATTTTAAGATCATCACTTTCAGAGTTCCAGAGCGCGATTGCTGGCAGGGGAACTCCGTTGAAGGTGTTGGTTTTCACCATGGAATAGTGAGCCTGATCGAGGAATGCAAAGCGATCACCAATATTCAGCGGCTCTGCCCGTGTGTAATCGCCGATCACGTCACCTGCGAGGCAGGATGGGCCGCCAAGGCGGTATGTGTGCCCCTCCTCCACTTCATCCAGCATGGCCGGGCGATAAGGAGCTTCAATCACATCCGGCATATGGCAGGTTGCGGAAATGTCGACAATTGCCAGTTTCATGGCGTTTTGGGGTAGGTCCAGCACTTCACCTACCAGAATGCCCGCATCCAGAGCAACTGCTTCGCCCGGTTCCAGATAAACTTCCAGCCCTGTTGTTGCGCGCACATCCTTGACGAAGGCAATCAGCGCTTCACGGTCGTAGTCTTCACGCGTGATGTGGTGACCACCGCCGAAGTTGATCCATTTCAGCTGACTGAAATACGGCGCAAGCTTATCTTTCACCGCCTCCCATGTGCGCTGGAGTGGTTCAAACTCCTGTTCACACAACGTGTGCATATGGATGCCATCGACGCCCTCCAATACCTCTGCATTTAATTGCGAGATTGGAAAGCCCAGGCGAGAGCATGGGGCGCATGGGTCGTATTTCGCAACCTCGCCTTCAGAGTGCTCAGGATTGATGCGCAGGCCCACATCGACTTTGTGTCTGGCAGTGCGGACATTGGGCAGGAAACGATCTTTTTGAGCAGGAGAGTTGAAGATCATATGGTCGGTGTAGCCAATGATCTCATCAATCTCGCTTGCTTTATAACCAGCGCAGAACGTTGCAACTTCTCCACCGTATTTTTCGCGGGCAAGGCGTGCCTCATAAAGGCCTGAGGCGCAGGTGCCTTCCAGATATTCGCGCACAACAGGGGCCAGTGCAAACATGGAAAAGGCTTTCAACGCGGAAAGAACGTGCGCGCCAGAGCGATCAGCCACGTCCTTAAGCACAGAAAGGTTGTGGCGGACCGCAACCTCATCAACGACGAAACAGGGGCTTGGGACCCGGGAAAGATCAAATGTCCTGAACGCTCCCGCATCGCCAGCCTGTGTCTGCATCATGTCAGCCATCAGCTTAGAACTGTACCGGGCCGTCGAGCTCATGCACCTGCCAGGGCAGGCCGTGCTTGTTCAGCATGTCCATGAAGTTATCCGGGTCCAGCTGCTCCATGTTCCAAACACCCGGCTCGTTCCAGTTCCCTTTCAGGATCTGTGCCGCACCAATCATTGCCGGAACACCAGTGGTGTAGGAAACAGCCTGCGAGCCAACCTCTGCATAACACTCTTCGTGGTCACAGATATTGTAGATGTAATAGGTCTTCTCGCCGGAGCCGTCTTTCGCCTGACCGGTTGCAATGTCGCCAATGCAGGTCTTGCCTTTTGTCAGCTCGCCCAGGTCACTTGGGTCCGGCAGAACGGATTTCAGGAATTGCAGCGGGATGATTTCCTTACCTTCGTGCATGACTGGTTCAATTGAGGTCATGCCAATGCCTTCAAGCACGCGGACGTGGTTGATGTAAGCATCGCCGAACGTCATCCAGAAACGCGCCCGTTCAATCTCGGAAAAGTGCGTTTTCATGCTTTCCAGTTCCTCATGATACATGAGGTACATGTTTTTCTCGCCAACGCCCGGGAAGTCGAAAGCAACTTTGTGGGTCATCGCTGGTGAGCTGACCCAGTCGCCTTTTTCCCAATGGCGTGCATCTGCTGTTACTTCACGGATGTTGATTTCCGGGTTGAAGTTGGTTGCAAATGCCTTGCCGTTGTCGCCGCCGTTGCAATCAAGAACGTCGATCTGGCGGATGGTGTCGAGCTTGTGCTTTTTCAGCCATGTTGCGAAGACGGAAGTAACCCCCGGATCGAAACCAGAGCCGAGGATTGCGGTCAGGCCAGCCTCTTTAAAGCGCTCCTGATAGGCCCACTGCCAGTGGTATTCGAACTTTGCTTCGTCTTCCGGCTCGTAGTTTGCGGTGTCCAGATAGTTGATGCCAGCTTCCAGACAGGCATCCATCAGCTTCAGGTCCTGATACGGCAGTGCCAGGTTCACCAGCAGCTCTGCGCCGCTCTCTTTGATGAGGGAAACAACTGCTGCAACGTCCATCGCGTCAACTTCAGCTGTCTTGATGGTAACGCCGGTCTTTGCCTTCACGCTTGTTGCAATGTCATCGCACTTAAACTTGCGACGAGATGCGAGCGTAACCTCAGAAAAGATATCCGAATTCATTGCCATTTTGTGTACGGCTGCGGAGGAAACACCACCTGCGCCGATTACCAGAGTCTTACTCATGCCTATTCCCCGGTCCTTGGATTATTCGTAGTAAGTGTAGCCGTTGATGCTGTCGCGGTAAGCGGCAACCAACGTGCGTCGATCAGCGTTCTTCAGTGTGCCAGCGGAGACTGCCTCATCGATAAGCTTGCGGAAAGCGTCTACGCAGTCGCGTGGATCATATTCCACATAGGAAAGAACCTGCGAGATTGTATCACCTTCAACTTCCTGAAGCAGATCAAATCCTCCATCAGCGCGCAGGTCAATGGTCGCCACATTGGTATCGCCAAACAGGTTATGCAGATCACCCAGCGTTTCCTGATAGGCGCCAACAAAGAAAACGCCAAGATAGTATGGCTTGCCTTCTTCGAGGGTATGGACCGGCAAAGATGGTGAGATGCCGTCCGCCAAAATGAACTTGTCTACTTTACCATCACTGTCACAGGTGATGTCAGAAAGAACAGCGCGGCGATCTGGTGCTTCATTCAGGCGTTGTAACGGCACAATCGGATGAAGCTGATCGATGGCCCAGACATCTGGCAGGGACTGGAACAAAGAGAAGTTACAGTGGTAGATATCCGCCACCTTCTCCAGCTGCTCGTCGATCTCGGGAGCAACACCTGTCGGTGGCGCCAGCTCTTTAATCTTGGACATCAAATGCAGGTAAATGCGCTCAGAACGACCCATCTGGCGCAGGTCGATATACCCACGGCGGAAGAGCGCACGCAGCTCATTGCGGTAGAATGAGGCGTCGTTCAAACATTCCTGAAGCCGCTCTGCGCTAAGGTACCCCTCAACGGCGGCAAGATCTGCAACCATGTGGTGATCGTCTTTTTCAGGCTCAGGGGCGGTTGGCGCATCAAACAGCGTTGCTTCAAGGACATTGAAGAGCAGCATTGAAGAGGTCGCGACAACGGCACGGCCACTTTCAGTGATCAATGTGGGGTGCGTGAGTTCTGCCTCATCCATTGCATAAGCAACGGTCTCCACCACATTGGCGCAGTATTCTTCAACCGAATAGTTGGTCGAGTTTTCAATCGCCTTCTTCTCACCGGTGTAATCGACCCCAAGGCCACCACCGAGATCAAGATGGGTGAGCTCCGCCCCTTCTCTTGTCAGCTCGACAAAATAGCGACAGGCTTCGCCAACTGCACGGCGGACGTCATTAACATCAGGAACCTGCGAGCCGAGATGAGAGTGTTGCAACTTCAGGCAGTGCAAGAGTTTCGCATCGCGCAGTTTGTCAATCACTGAGACCAGCTGGTCCGTGTTCATGCCAAATGTGGAGCGATCGCCAGAGCTTTCTTCCCACTTACCGCCAATCTGGTTCGTCAGTTTAACGCGCACACCGAGCAAAGGCTCCTCACCCAGCTCCTCAACCACATTAATAACGGTGTCGAGTTCTTTCGGGCTTTCCAGCACGATGATGGTGTTAAAACCCAGTTTGCGCGAAAGAATTGCAAGACGAATGAACTCTTCGTCTTTTACACCGTTACAAACAATGAGAGCTTCTTTAGGCAAGCGGTGCGCAAGCGCAATAACAAGCTCAGGCTTGGAGCCAGCTTCCAGCCCGTAAGAGTAAGGACGGCCAAATTCAACGATACGGTCGATAACCTGCGCCTGCTGGTTTACCTTGATCGGGAAAACACCGCGATATTTGCCTTTGTAGCCGACGCGATTGATTGCATCTGCCATGGAATTGTTGATGTGAGCGATTTCGTTTTGCAGGAACGAACTTACGCGCAGCAAAAGTGGAGAATGGATACCACGTTGTTCAAGGTCGTGAACGATCTCCGGCAGACTCACCTTGGGAGCGTCCGGCATCAAAGGATTACTAAGTGCTATATCGCCGTTTGGCAGCACAGAGAGAAGATCTTTACCCCAGCGCCCCATACCATAGACGGCATGGGCAGTACCTTGATTATTTGGCAACCATTTATCCCCTTCCAGAATTAATTTCGCCCCATTTACTCATGGTCTACCCATCTGACAAGCCCAATATTGGTGTTCTAAACATCAGAGGTGGGAGAACAGGTGCACAAGTCACTTTTTGCTGAAACTAAATCTACAACCTAAGATTTTGGTGGGAGTGCTGTTTCAGCAATTTTAAAGAGGAGGAAGATTGGCTAAAGACAATGCAGTAGGCAGCTCCCCTATTTCTTGCGGATATCTCATTTGCTTATTTATTTGTGACCAATCTAGTCATAGATTAATTGCACTAACTGGAATACTTCTCCACGGGACTATGTTTTTAGCGACTGCAGAGCAACCATGACTTGGCAACAGCGGCTTCAAAAACTAAGAAAACAGAATGATCTGACGGTCAAAGATTTAGCTCGACGTGCAAACGTTGGTTATGACAATCTTTATAAGATCGAAAAAGGTTTAATAGATAATCCACGTGGTGATACTCTGGGAAAGTTGGCACTAGCTCTTGGCGTCAACGAACAGTTTCTTCGTTTCGGAATTCACGGTGTTAATGATGTCGACTTTATAGAAGACACTGAGATTCTAAGTGAGATGGAAGAGCATGTGAAGCAGACTGATCTGGATTTAATTGATCAGGCGTGGACCCAGGCATTAGAAATCGAAGCGCAGGTGTATGGCTCGGGTAGCAAAGGACCTATGAATTTCGTTTCCATGATGTTTGCTCGTATCTATCACGAGATGCTGAAACGAAATGAGCAATAAGGCGCATTTACTTGCGGCCTTGCCGACACTTTGGCACTGTTGTTAGAAATTTAAAGTCTTTTTCCAAACAACTTGTTACATCACGTTCTAAATTGAATATCGTGTCTATCTCTTTTCACAATGTCGTTTCGAGTTCACTTCCTTCAGTTTAATCTTCTCAGTGAATGTGATCGCTTCACAGTTATTGTTGGGGGAATCTACCTAATTTCTATCTGTCTATATGAAGCTATTTTCTCTGATTTTTTGCCTTATGAATTTGACTTAATAATTGTGCATACGTCATGAATGTGTCTTTTCGATCTCATGTATTATTTAATTAAGGTGTTGTATCTTAAAGGTTAAATTGCTTTTTTGTCGTGCCTCTGTTTTTCGACTTTTAATGTGCATTGCTCAGGTTATTTAAAACTTGAGTTTATTTACCTTTTCAGCTGTTGAAATCTACGATATGGATTTATTATCCAATTCAACTCTAATTTGTGCTCCTTTCCTGATTATGTGAAAGGCGCATAAGGATTGGACATAATCAGATTGTTCGTCTGAATTCGTATTTTTACATTTGCTTTTAGTTCTCTAGTTGAAAGAACTCTTATGCCCATCGACTTAAATCGCGCTGAACATTCAAACGAAGTAGATAGTCAACATTCGACTGCGCGGCATGATATTTTTGAGGATCTCTTGAAAACGGCGAGTAAGCATGCTGCGGATGGGACTCCTGAAGTTGATTTTTTGAACTTGCTGACTGCGGATATGTCTTTTGGGGAGCCTAAACTTGGTTCTATTGTTAAGCATAGGAACACTGAAGAGGTTGGGTTTATTTGCGGTGAAACCACACTCATTTGCGGGCATCGTGCACTCAAGTTCAGACCTTTTGATAGCTCTCCAACGGAAAGTGTGACGTGTGATCCTGATGAGCTGATTGTGGTTGGAGATCCGGATCTGAGGGTTGGCTATCCGCAGCGTTGCAAGTACTGAAGCAACTTGCCATTCTGTGAAACTGGTTTAGACGCAAAAAACGCTCCATTTCTGGAGCGTTTTATATTTTCAGATTTTATAGTTCTGGGTTAGTTGCTTGACGCATCGCTGAGTTCGAATTCAACTGGTTTGAGTACGTACTCATCAGGAATTTCTGTCAGTTTCACAACCTTACCGCCGTTTTCAGAGGAAAACTTCTCAGCACCTGCTTGTGTGCCAAATGGAATTGCCTCTGGTGCCCCCATGCCGCCGTTCTGTGTGCTTTCTATAACGAAGTATGCTGTATCGGCATCAACCCAGTTGTTGTTGCCTGGTTGCTCCCAGCTGACTGCATTGTCCATATCGTTCACATAGATCGCAACGTAATCTTTGGACTCTTCAGGCAAACGTGTGAAGGCGACTGCATCGCGTACCTGCGAGAACCACAACGGAAACGGGCTACCTGCCAAGTGAATTTGAGCTTTTGGCCCTTCATGATCCAAGACGGTCATCTGGCAATAGAAACCCGCAGCTTCGACATTCAGCTCCATGGCGACTGGTTTTATGACTTCTTCTTTTTCCTGACACGCTGCCAGAAGCAATGTGACAGCAACGGCTGCAAATAGTTTCTTCATCATGGGGAAACCCTCTTAAGCAGCAGGATTGCACCAGACATTGCAACACCTGCAAACACAAAGATGGATGCAAGGGCAACGACTGGCGGGAATGGAAGGCTTTCAGCGACACCTGCCATACCGCCGACCATGGCGTTGGCATCAAGTGCTGAAAGGTTGAACAAGCGAAAGGCATCCGCTGGATTTGCCAGCAGAGCGAATGGGAACACGCTGGAGGCAAAGAAACCTTCGCTATCAGCGACTAATGCTCCCAACAGTGCTAAATCGTAAAGCACAATCAGTACCAACCAAATTCCGATCGCCATTGCTGCTGCTGTCGTCACCTGGCGCACGAGTGCACTAACGATGTACCCGAGAGACAGGAATGCAAAGCCGAGGATGGCTGAGGTTGCGATCAGTCGCGCAAAGTCAATGAAACCACTGGTGTCACCGCCACCGGTGGCTGCCAGCATCAATGCGGTTGACCCGTAGCCGAGTGTGAGAGCCAGCATTAGAACGCAGATATGTCCGACAGCCTTGCCAATTAGGAACTCGCTTCGCGTCATTGGTGAAGAGAAGATCAGCAGCAAGGTCCCGCGTTCGATTTCACCTGCAACAGCATCAAAAGCGAGCAGCAGTGCGATCAGCGGAACAAGATAGACTGACAGGCTGGACAGAGAAGCTACAGTGATAGTCATGCGGCTTACATCAAGCGTGCCCGCAGGAGCTGAACCGAGCAAGGCCAGCGCCATGGAGAACGCGCTCAGGATCACAACAGAAAGCAAGATCCAGCGATTTCGTAAACCGATCCGGAATTCTTGATGAGCTACAGTGAGGATACGTTGGAACATATCTTTATGCCTCCCCTGCACTATCTTCGAGATCTGCTTTTTCAGAGAAATGCTTATACACATCATCCAGAGTTGGCAGATGGACATCGATGTCTTCGATCATCGCGCCAAGGCTGGTGACCGCAGCAATTCTTGCGATCTTGTCTTCGTGTGCGCACATGATCTCTACCGAGCGGCAATTAACCGGAGTACCACCCAAGCGGTTTGCCAGTTGCTCTGCTGGTTCTTCTTTCGACTTCACCTTGAGGCGGATCGGCAATCTTGCTGCGGTCCGCAAATGGTCGAGCGTATCGTTTGCCACCAATTTGCCTTTGGACATGATCAAGATGCGATCAGTACGTGCTTCCATTTCCGTCAAGGCATGAGACGACAGCAATACTGTTGCTCCATTTCCTGAAATCTCAGTCACCAGATCGTAGAAGTTCTGCCGAGAAATGGGGTCAAGGCCACTTGTTGGCTCATCAAGCAGGACAAGCTTCGGTGTTCCGATTAATGCTTGTGCCAGACCCAGACGTTGACGCATGCCTTTTGAGTATGTCCCAACGCGGCGGCGTCCTGCTTCTGCAAGTCCAACGCGTTCGAGCAAACCAATGGCTTTTTTTGCATCTTCGCCCTTTAGTCGTGCGTAGTATTTGAGAACTTCGACACCTGTCAATGTTCTTTGAAAGGCAACAGATTCAGGCAGGAACGCAGTGGATGCGCGTGCTTTGTCACTGCCGGGCTCTGCACCCAAAACTTCAATCCGTCCATCCGTTGGGGTTAGAAAACCAAGTGACATCTTAAAGAATGTCGTTTTTCCTGCCCCATTGTGTCCGAGGAGCGCAACCCTCTCTGCGCTTCCCAGTTCAAAGGAAAGATCTTTTACAGCATCCCGTCCATCGAAGGTCATGCGGACGTTTTCAGCTCGAAGAACTGTATTATTCATCTTCTTGCTCCTACCTTCGGCTTTGCTAACTCTGGTGCATGCATCAGCGGTTTTTTGTCCACGATTCCGCCTGGCAAAAGCGCCGGAAACTGAGACTGTGTCCAACTGAGGAGTTGAACAGCAGGACTTCCGGTAAGCAGTTTTGCAGCGGGTTGCGTCCAGAGAATTTGATCGACCATGTCGTTTGGCCGGTAGGCGGTGTCGGCTACTCCGTCTCCGTTCATGTCAAAGGCTGAATGATCGCTCCAGAAGTTTCCACGACCTTCGTAGGTCCACTCAAGATGACGTGTGCCCACGTATTTGACCTGAGTTTTATTTCCGATGAAAGCATTGTTGGAAAACTTATTTTTAGCGGAACCAGCCGTGAAATGAACTCCAATCTCGCAACGCTCAAACGTGTTTCCGTCGACTTTGTTTTTGTTGGCGTTGTACATAAACAAACATTTCTCAGGCGATGCTTTCACGTGGTTTCCGGTGATTACGGCATTGTTTGCATAGTTCAGCATCAAGCCGTGATCGCGATCCCCATCAGAAATGTTGTTTGTGATGGTAAGCTTGTCGGAAAACATCAGAGCGTAGCCAATGTGATTGTCTACTGAGACGTTATTGGAGATAGTCCCTTTGTTGCCATACATGTAATGCACGGCAAAGCGCGTGTTTTCGAAATAGTTGTTTCTAAAGATATCTTTTGGGCTCGTGTTTACAAACACGCCGTCCCGGCCATATTTGATAGTGTTGAACTCCACCAAAAGTCTTGGTGAGTTCCACACATAGATGCCGTTCCCACGCTCGTTGGGGCGTAGATCACGACGTCCTTCAATCAGATTATCGGCAACATAAGCATCGTCTGGTCCGTGCACATCGACACCCACCAGATTGTTGAGAAACTTATTGCCTGTAATTCGGGCACGATCTGCTTTTTTTGTCAGCTTCACGCCTGAATCGATTGTTTGGTTGGAAAGACCTGAACCGGTAATGACCAGTCCATCGACGACCACATCTGGTGCTTCGACAGTTATTACTGAGCCTTTGCCATTGCCTTTAAGCTCTGCGCCTGGCTCTCCTTTAAGCACCAAAGACCGATCAATGATGATCGGTCCCTGATGAATTCCAGCAGAAAGGCGCAAAACGTCTCCGTCCTGCGCCTTATCTAAGGCGCGGGCTAAGGCATCAGGCTGTGCAGGAACAGTGATTTCAGCGGCGTGAGCGGAAACGCTCACACCAACCAAAGCCGTCGCTCCCAGCAATGCTTGCCAGAATAACCTTTTCATGCCCGCTGCTCCCTTATGCGTCGCGAGGCTCAACGAACATACGACCGCGCATTTCCATGTGCAGTGCATGACAGAACCACTGGCAGTAGAACCAGTGAACACCTGGACGCTCAGCAATGAATGTCACAGAAGCTGTTGCCTGAGGAGCAACTTCCATTGCCACACCGTAGTTGGAGATACAGAAGCCGTGTGTCAGATCGTCAATGTCATCAATGTTGGTGACGTAAACGGTGACTTCATCGCCCTGCTTCACGGTGAACTTCTCAAGAGAGAAGGTTGGAGCTGCAGAGTGCATGTAAACGCGAACTTTGTTGCCATCGCGAATTACGTGTTCTGCTTCTTCCAGATCAACACCGTCTGCTTTTGCCTGTTTAACCGCATCAGCAAATGTTGGATCGTTGCGATCCCAAACAGAAGCTGGGTTCACGAGAGAACGGTGGACGATGATGACGTCATGCGGCTCAGCGAATGTTGGGCCGTCATGAACAATCTTCATTTCGTCGCCAGAAATATCGATCAGCTGCTCGTTTTCAGGCTTCAACGGACCGACGTTCAAGAAACGGTCTTTAGAGAACTTGTTCAGGGAAACAAGCCATTTACCGTCCGCCTCCAGGGTTTCACCCATGGAAGTGTGGTTGTGGCCTGGCTGATAAGCGACATCAATCTTGGAATGGATTGGGTCGATATCTTCACCAGCGTACTGACGGATCGCTTTGTCGATGTCCCATTTAACCATCTGGCTGTCGAGGAACAGTGTGGTGTATGCGAAGCCGCGGTTATCGAATGCTGTGTGGAGAGGGCCAAGACCCAGCTCAGGTTCTGCAACAACTGCGGAACGTGGATCTGCACCGTCAAACACTGCATCCAGCTTGTCCACGTCGATAACGGAAACTGTTGGAGACAGCTTACCAGCGATCATCACGTGTTTTTTATCTGGGCAAGTGTTACAGCCGTGTGGGCTGTTTGGCACTGGAACGTATGCGGTGTACTTAGAGCCTTTACGGCCATCAAGAACCGGCACACCATTCAGCATTTCGTAGTCGCCGTTTTTGACGCCTTCTTCGATGCGTTTGATGTTGAAGACTACGCAGTGGTCCATTTCGGACGCAGTCATCTCTGCCAGATTGGTACCCATTTCTGAGTTGTAGCTGGTTGAGAATGCATATTTGCCCTGGTAGTCAGCATCACAGTTATCCAGGTTACCGGATACAATCACCTGCCATGCAACTTCCATGGTGTCGCCGTCGATCGCGGAGAAGATGCAGCTATATTCTTCTGGTTTATCAAGGATTTTGCCATCGTTTACGAGTGGAGCTTCATGCTCACCGTTTGCGAAGACATAACCTGTACGAGGCCATTTTTGAGGACGCAGACCATGGATGTCGTGCGCGTTTGGCACTTCGATGATCTTGTCAGCTTTCATGGTCTGGATGTTCACACGAGCAACGCGAGTGTTCGCTTTGTCGTTCATGAACAGGTAGCGGCCGTCATATTTACCATCGGTGAAAGACATATGTGGGTGATGAAGGTCACCGTTGTCATATGTATCCATGTTATGAGCTGCAAGGAACTCTTTGGTTTCTGGCAGCAGGTTTTCTGTCAGAATTTTTTTGGATTCGTTGGTCTGGCCCCAACCGGTTGCGGAACAACGGTTGAACACAGGAACGCGCATCAGTTCACGCATGGATGGGATGCCCAGAATGCGCAGCTCGCCTGCCTGACCAGAAGACCAAAAGCCGTAGTATTCGTCCAGGTCGCCCGGAGCAACGTGGAAGTCGTTACCTTCAGCTGCCTGTGCAGCAGTGATGCCACCAGTAGCGCCAGCAACTGCCACTGCGCCCAGACCCGCAACAGCGGCTGTTTTAGCAGTGCCACCGAGCAATGCGCGGCGTGACAGACCTGTCTCTTTTCTATCAGTCATGAAAGTCTCCCTTGATACTTTCTAGTAGATTTGGCCTAAGCCGGTTGTTTGACGGAAGTGCCCTTTTCCGTCTTTGAAATACCCGTCTGCGCTTCGAACTTCTTGCGCTTGGCAAGCTTCTTAATGCAGACCGGACATTTGTCGTCGCTCTGATACAGAACCTGACAGTGCAGGCAGTTCAGGCATTCGTTTGGATTGATGTTGCCCTCTGGGTGGATCGCTCCAACCATGCAGTCCTTCTCGCAACGTGCGCATGGATTGCCGCACTCTTTGTAGCGCTTCAGCCAGTCGAACATGCGTAGGCGTGCTGGAATGGCGAGCGCTGCACCAAGTGGACAGAGGTAACGGCAGTAGAACCGCTCGATAAACAGACCCGCGGTCAAGAGTGCCACAGCGAACAGGACAAACGGCCATCCGCGCTGGAACTTCAAAATGATTGCGGTCTTAAATGGTTCAACCTCTGCATAATGCTCAGCAACTGCCAAGGAGTAGAGTGACAAGCCAAACAGAGCGAGGAAGATCATATACTTCACGGCCCAGAGGCGTTCATGCAATCCCCAAGGCAGTGAGATCTGAGGAACTTTGAAGAACTTCGCAATCCGATTGGTTAGCTCCTGAAGTGCACCAAACGGGCAGAGCCAGCCGCAATATGCGCCACGCCCCCAGAAGATGAGTGCTGCTGCAACAGCAAACCACAGTAGGAACACGAGCGGATCCATCAGGAATGCGGTCCAGCTGAATTCTGTCGTCAGCGCTGAGAAGAGTGCCAGAACGTTCACAACAGAGAGCTGAGCGTTTTCCATCCAGCCCAACCAGACCAAAACGAAGGTTAGGAAGCCAATACGGAACCAGAAAGTAAACTTCTCTGATTTAGCAACCTGCATCTGGAAGAAGAAAACGCCTGTCAGGATTGTAAGAGCAATGCCTAGTATTGCGATATCAACCTGACGATCATTCCAAATGCGCTGCCAAAGCTCTACGCGGCCTTCTTCTGCAGGAGCGGCATCTGCGCCTTCTCCATTTCCTGCATCTGCTGCGGCAACCGGTGCATCCTCTACCTTCTTCAAGTATTGCTGCGGCAACTGATAGCCCAGATCAAATGTTAGGAAGGTTTTCTCAATCGCACCAATTGTACGGTGTACGAGAAGTTGCAGCCGGAATGGTTTACTTGGATCGAAACCGGAGTCTGCAGGAATGGTGAACATGTCCAATTCTTTAAACGTTGGCGCATCATCTGCAGCCACAACGCCGAGACGTTTGTGTTGACGGTCTCTGAAGCGGACTGAAATGTCATCCTGGATCAGCTGAATACGATCAAAGATGCCACCACGTACGTAGCCTGTGCCTTTGAAGGAATAACGACCACGACCGAGGACCACGATTGCGTGCTCACCTTCTATCAGACGATTTTTCAGATTGGCATACTCTGCGTCTCCCAGGATCGTACGACCTACAGTTGGGACGTCAGCAAGCGCCATAAACATATCGACGTAAGAGTCGGTTTCTGGTCCCTTCTCTGGACGCTTGATGGCTTTGGGGTTGCCCTGCTCTACAAACGCGGCGTTGACCTGGCCAACATCAAGCGTCAGACGACGGATAGAACCATCACCAGTCATTGTCATCCAGTCAGAGACTTCTGCTTTGTCTGGATCTATGACAAATTTTGGACCAGTGTCAGCAGCAGCGCCTTTCAGGCCACCAAGTCCGAGGGTGCGCGCCACTTTCAGACTTGCTCTCACGACGGAATCATCAATCACCATAATGGTGACGGTCGCGCCGGAGATGATATCTAGCTCGTGAGCAGACCCGCCCTGCTCTGCTTCTTTCTTGATATCGAGACCAGCGTAATTCTCAGTGATCTTTTTGATCTCGCTATCAGGGATACCGATCAGAACGATTGGTTCTGCGTGCTTTACCAGCTGAACGCTTGTGAGCATGCCTTCAGGATTGATACCCACCAACGTATCGATAGGCTTGCCGGAATATCCTGTTGTGGAAACTAGATCGGTGGTTAGGAAGACCCAACCTACAACGTCATCTCCGGCCATTGCTGGCAACACTGCGATGTCCTCGCGCAGCGCACCATACTTGTCGGCCTTAGGAAAGAACTTCGTGACCTCAACTTTTTTGGCAAAGTCGAGAACACGGTTTGAAGAGTCCGACGCAGCTATCGCGTAGTTCGACGCACTGAGAAAGAACGTAAATATTAGAAGGAAGACAGTGCGCAACCTGAGAGCTCGCATTTCCGAGAAACCTTATCTCGCATGAAAAATATACATTAAGTAGGTGCGCTTATTCGGAGGTGAGTTCTTTGCGGCAGATCAAAAAGCAAACCCCGCTAATCGATCAAAACACGCATCTCCACAGTATTTAGATATTTCACAACTTTTGATTGATTTTGCACGATGGCGCTCTGGGTTGCGGAATTCTATATTGTTGTAACTTATTGAATTCGTTAGCATTTAATTTAATGGTCAGCATCGGTGGTGGACACTTAAAACTCATGAATTGCCGTGGAAATACGTAGTCTAATGAGCTTTAGGTTGTAGTTTTACGGAGAAAACGAGACAATTTGCCCTATGAGGGAAAGTCTGATGATAACTCCCACTCTTAACTTTGAGCGCTCGTACGCGTGAGGCGTATTCTTTGCTGAAGGCACTTAAGTGTAGCCGCCTTCTCTTCATGATTGTGAGAGGCGTAAGATGCATACTTGATTCAAATTCAATGCACTGTGTGGAAAATCGAAAAAACCGCTTGCGCTAAGCCCCTGCAATCCTTAGAAGACCCCTCACAGGCAGTGACCTAACCGTCCCGCCGAGAGCCCGTAGCTCAGCTGGTAGAGCAACTGACTTTTAATCAGTAGGTCCACGGTTCGAACCCGTGCGGGCTCACCATTTAATCTCATGGTATATAAAGAGGTTTAGCAAAGCTCCCTTCCGGGAGCTTTTTTGCTTTTGTATCTTGTGTCAGCACTATGTAAGCAAATGAGAGCGTTTGAAAGCACGATTTCACCCCTCTTAGAGTCTGTTCAAGAATAGCCATATCGAGCAATTCTTCGAACCATCAGCTTGATCATTGCAACGTTCATTAGAGCTTCTGTGGTTTTTGCATATCGTTCCAAATCCTTTGACAACCTGCGGTTTATGCCAAGCCAGGCGAACGTGCGCTCTACGGTCCAGCGTTTTGGAAGTACTTGAAACCCTTTCTGGTTTGGCTTGACGATTTGGAGCGGCCGCGGGCTCGCCTTTGCTGCAATTTTCCCCTGATATCCTCCATCAGCACAGATTACTTCAAGAAAGGGAAAGCGGGATGTCACCTTTTGGCAGACACTGGCGAGGCCATCGCGGTCCTGAATACCCGCTGAATGGACCTTGCTATTCAAAACAAGTCCAAGAATATCAACGAGGATATGGCGCTTGCGCCCTTTAACTTTCTTTCCGGCGTCATAGCCGACATCGCCGCGGGCATCCGGGCCGGTTTTCGCTGACTGACTGTCAATAATTGCGAAGGTTGGACTGTCCTCACGCCCTTCCAGCTGGCGAGTTTGCTGATAAAGAGCTTCATGAGCCCGTTTCAGAGTGCCATCACAGGAGAAACGCTTGAAGTAGTAGTGCACGGTGCTACTCGGAGGAAAGTCCTTCGGCAAAAACGCCCACTGGCAGCCRGTTTGCAACTGATAGAATACAGCGTTGATGACCGTCCGTAGGTCAGTCTTCCGCCGCCGCCCTCTTTTGGGTTGGCTTGGCATATGGGGTTCAATCAAAAGCCATTCTTTATCGGTTAAATCGCTTGCATATCGCAACCCTTTACGGCAGTGAAGCTCCCGGGTGAACGGGGTCCAGACCATTCGATGTCTCCAAGTTTGTCGCAAAACACGAAGAACTCAAATTACCCCGTTCATTCAAGACCTTATTTTTAAACAGACTCTAAGTATGTAGTTTATGCATGGCTGCTAGGCGCTCTTACACATATTGAAAAAACTGTCTCAATTGCCGCATTTATTGCATCAGTAGTGGAGTTGAGTTGAGTTTTGCAAGAGCCCCCATTTAAGTCCATCCTAAATGCAGTAAGTTTCTAAGAGTACCCTCTTTGTTAGACCTCTAGCAATGTGTTACCTGTTTGGTCGTCTGATAGCGTATTAGGAAAATGCACAACAAGTGCAAAAGAATGGATTTAGTCCAATAGAGTTTCCAGAGTACGTTATCCAACCCACGGAAAAACTTGGAATATCATTTTAACTGACTGTGTGTTCGAGCTGATTGCAGCAAACATGCCCTCACCACACCAAACTAGTGAGGATACACAATCCGCTGCCTTGGTTTGCAGCCAGTAAACCAGAATCGCTGTCAAAGTCACGCAGGTAGTTTCTATGAGTATCCTGAGATTCAAAGAGAGAGCAACATCTGACGTCTATTGAACAACACGAACAGGTAGTCATCGCCTAGCTAAAACAGCAACTGAATTCACAACAAAACGAGGATAACTGCCATCAAGAGTTGAAAGCGTAGCACCCAATTCATAGGCACTTTCTTATCCTACAAAATAATCCTTCGTCTCAGCGAAAATTTGACTTTTCAAGCACGGTCCAGAAAAACTCCCGAAACAAGCAAATTGGTGTCGCTTTAAGCTCCTTGTAAAAGTATTGGCCATTCTCAATCTGCGACAACGATTTTTGCTTGCCAGATTTTTGCGGCTTGGTGGAATTCTGTTGCGGGTTCTTTCTCGCTTACGAGCACATCAATGAGCGTTGGATCACATACAGTGATGGGTGCTGATCTGGTGAATTTTCTGGTATCAGCTGCCACAATCTTACATTTGGCATGCTTCATAACTGTGCGGGAAATCTGGGCTTCTTCCAGGTCGAACAGCATTAACCCTTTGCTGGCGTTGATCGCCGCTGCTGACAGAATGGCGTAATCAGTTTCGAAGTTATCAAAGAAGCTCGTAACGGTTGCCCCGAATGCTCCACCATCATGAGCCCGGAGTTCGCCTCCCGCCATAAAAACCCGATTGTCGTTTCGCGTAGCAAGCTTGTAGGCAACTGCGACCGAGTTCGTTACAACCATCAGGCGCTTATGGTCTTGCAACGCTTCGGCAATAAAAGCTGTTGTACTTCCCACATCAAGAAACAGAGAACTACCGTCTTCAATCATACTGGCGACAGTTACTGCAATTTTCCGTTTTGCCTCCGGACATTCCTGCATCCGCGCATGAAAACTGCTCTCTTGGTCCTCTTCAGCGAATAGGCGAACACCACCATGGACTTTCTCAAGCAGACCTTCTTTCGCGAGGGGTTTGATGTTCCTTCGAATGGTCTCTTCAGATAGTTTCAGCTTCTTGGCAAGTGTGACGATTCGGCTTGTGCCACCTGCTGTTTTTATTGCGTTCAGGATTTCACGTTGTGTCTGATTGTTGATGTTTTCCATTCAATCTAATCCGTATTAATCCTGCATAGACATGGCTTAAGCTCTCCAATCTAAAACATAAAATACCTCATAAAGCCACATATTCGCACACTTTGAATCAGCATTAGTAAATTTTATTGTGTCATTATGTTGATTTCCATAAATACCCCAACGTAAGATAAGGTGTCGTTGCTGGAGTTGATTGGGGTCGGGTTCAAATTCTTGCAGCGGATGGATGAATTGGATCATCTGCGGGAGGGGACCAAATGAAATACTCCGTAATTCCATCAATTGCTTTGGTTATGACTTGGGGAGTTAGCTCAGCAATTGCTGAAGTTGAGTCACTAGATCCAATCAAAATCACCACTCATGACTGGTCCGGTCAAATCATCACAACCACCATTATGGGTGAGGTTCTCAAGCAAGCTGGTTACAACATCGAGTATGTTCAAGCGGATTACATCGCTCAATTTGCGGGCCTAAAGACTGGTGATCTGCACGTTGCAATGGAGATCTGGGAGACAACTGGCCGGGAAGCAATGGATGAAGCCATTGAGACTGGAAATGTTGTCAGTCTTGGTGAAAGCGGCATGATCGCCATCGAGGAATGGTGGTACCCCTCTTACATGGAAGAGGTTTGTCCCGGTTTGCCCAACTGGGAAGCGCTCAAGGACTGTGCAGATGTATTTGCCACTGCAGAAACGGCTCCCTTGGGACGGTATCTTGGCGGTCCGGTGACATGGGGCGGCTTTGATGAAGAGCGTGTTGAGGCACTTGAACTTGATTTTGAAGTTGTCCATGCCGGCACTGATGCGGCTTTGTTTGCAGAACTGGAATCGGCATATCAACGAAAAGCGCCAATCATCTTGTGGCTTTATGAGCCTCATTGGGCACCAGCTAAGTATGAGGGCAAATTTATCGAATTTCCGCCCTACTCTGCTGCTTGCTATCAAGATGCGACAATCGGTGTAAATCCATCTGCGGCTTATGATTGTGGCAAACCCACTGGCCCCATCTGGAAAGTTGCCTGGGCAGGTTTGAGTCAAAAATGGCCTGGCGCTGCTCAAGCGATTTCCAACTTTCATGTCAGCAATACCGAGATGAGCGCTATGATCTCCAGAGTCGATCTGGAGGGGCAGTCAGTTGAAGGTGTTGTTGAAGAGTGGCTGTCTGCCAACAAAGACCGTTGGGTTAGCTGGATAAAGTAGAGCGTTCAAGATGAGTAGGTTCAGATCGAGGGGCTGTTCCTTCTTGTCTGTGCAAGCTCAGTTTTATGTCCAATATCAGCGTTTTACGGAGATGTTTCATGGACCAGCCAGTGCTTTTGGATTGTAAAGGCCTCTGGAAGATCTATGGGGCAAACGCAGGCACATTTTTGCAAAGTCGAGACAGTTCTCCAGACACCTCAGCTTTGGAGCGGGCAAATCTGACGGGTGCGGTTCGTGACGCAAACCTTCAAATTCTGAAAGGTGAGATTTTTGTTATTATGGGCCTGTCTGGCTCTGGAAAGTCCACACTTGTGCGCTGTCTGTCCCGCCTCATAGAAGCAACTGCCGGTTCAATCCACTTTGAAGGCCAAGACCTTCTGGCAATGTCTGAACGTGAGTTGATCGACGTCCGACGTAAAAAGATGGGTATGGTGTTCCAACAATTTGCGTTGCTCCCGCATCTAACTGTTTTGCAAAATGTTGCATTTCCCTTGGATGTTCAAGGCGTTCACCGATCAGAGCGTGAAGCGCGTGCCCATGAGATGATCGAGCTTGTTGGTCTTAATGGGCGTGAAACAGCTTATCCGCGAGAGCTTTCAGGTGGGCAACAGCAGCGTGTTGGCATTGCGCGGTCATTGGTTGGCGATCCGCATCTGTGGTTCCTGGATGAACCCTTCTCCGCGCTTGACCCTCTCATTCGCAGAGAAATGCAAAATGAGTTCCTGCGGCTTCAAAACAAACTCCATAAGACGATCCTCTTCATCACACACGATTTTGAAGAGGCCATTCGGCTGGCTGATCGGATTGCCGTGATGAAAGATGGAGAAATCGTTCAGATCGCGACACCAGAGCAACTGGTGAGCAATCCCGCGACTGACTATGTCGAGGAATTTACACGCCATATTCCCAGAACCAAAGTCATTCAGCTTGAAACGATTATGAAGGCGGGCTGTCCTGCCGGGGCATATGCAGGCGATTTAAGCTATAGCATGAAGGTTGCAGATGTTGTTTCTGAGGTTGGGAAAACCAGTCGCGCATTTCGGGTGTTGGACGATGATGGTGTACCTGTTGGTACTATCAATCGTGAAAAGGTTGTCAGCGTCATGCTTGGGCAGGAGTTGGTGGAATGAACTTCCATCTCCGTGACAGCTTGCGCAACCCTCGTTCCTTTTGGCTTTTGCTTTTTGCTTCAACCTGGCTTCTCTCAAGCTATTCCTTTCCACTTTACAAGGCACTCGATGCCCGCTGGATCATTAAGTTTCCAAGTGCCTGGCAATGGCAACTGGATGAAAGGATCAGCACTTTCATGGCTTGGCTTGTGGAAGATGCGGGATTTGGTCTTTTCACTTTTCGCCAGTTGACGCGGTTTCTTTCGGCATTAATTGAAGCGCCATACAACACAATGCGTGCTTTTCTTGCGGATGGGTTTCATTCTGGCCTCGGTCAACAAGCCGTTGAGATTTTCCCTTCCATGAGCTGGATCGCTGTGACCTTTCTTCTGGTCTTATTGGCAGTGAAAGCAGGTGGCTGGAGACTTGCAGCTTTGGTGGGTGGCTGTTTCCTCTATCTGGTTGTTTTCGGTCAATGGCAAAGTGCGATGGTGACTTTGGCGTCCATTGCTATTGCAGTCCCTTTCGGTGTGCTTAGCGGATTAATGCTTGGCATTCTGGCTTATCGTTCGGAGCGCTTTGAACGGCTCCTGCGCCCTTTGCTCGATTTAATGCAGACAGTCCCGATCTTTGCTTACCTTGTGCCGATATTGTTTCTGTTCGGGTTTGGGCCGGTCTCTGCATTAGTGGCCACGATTATCTATGCCATGCCTCCCATGGTCCGCGTGGTGCTTGTTGCATTACAATCCGTACCTGAGCCGCTGCATGAAGCCGGGCGTATGGCTGGTTGTACGTCGCGCCAGATGATGTGGAAGGTGTTGCTGCCTTCTGCTCTGCCAACCTTAATGGTGGGTGTTAATCAGGTCATCATGCTCTCGCTGAACATGGTGATCATCGCCTCCATCATTGGCGCTGGTGGGCTGGGGTACGATGTTTTGGCTGCACTGCGTCGTTTAGACATTGGGGGAGGCATTGAAGCTGGCTTGGCAATTGTCGTGATTGCAATTGCGCTGGACCGGCTAAGCCAGGCTTTTTCGCTGAATGTTCACTCGCAGGCCCGAGGTTCATCTGTAACTCAGATGACGCCTCTGATGTACGCTGTCATTGCATTGGCACTCACGATTTTCCTAGCGCTTATTGGGAAGGTATTCCCTGCAATTCAAAGTTATCCTGAGGCCATGGTTCTCACCACTGGCTCTTTCTGGGATCAGGCCATCAAGTGGATCAACATCAATTTCTTTGAGGTTTTTGAAGCAATCAAGACGGCGTTGCTGACCTACCTTCTTCTTCCAATAAAACGTTTCTTCGTAGGCATTCCCTGGGCTTGGGGCATCATAGCGCTCGGGCTTATCGGGTGGCGCGTTGGTGGTTGGCGACTAGGTTTTTTATGCGCCACACTGGCAGGTTTTGTTGCTGCCAATGGATTGTGGCGGGATGCAATGATCACCGTCTACCTCTGCGGTGTTTCAGTTCTAATAGCAGCAGCAATTGGGATGCCGCTCGGCGTGTGGGCAGGACAATCTGAGCGGGCAGACAGAGTCCTCAGCACTCTGGTTGACACTCTGCAGACGCTCCCAAGTTTTGTCTATCTGATCCCTGTTGTCATGCTTTTCCGCGTTGGTGAGTTTTCCGCCATGGTTGCTATCGTGCTTTATGCAATGGCTCCTGCTCTGCGCTACGCTGCCCATGGGATCCGAGAGATTAGTCCGCAAGTGATTGAGGCTGGCAAGGTATCTGGTTGTACACGTTGGCAGTTGCTCTGGCGTATAAAGCTTCCTTTGGCTGTTCCCTCACTGCTGTTGGGGTTGAACCAAACGATTATGCTGGCTTTGTCCATGCTGGTGATCACCGCTCTCGTTGGCACGCGGGATTTGGGGCAGGAAGTTTACATTGCACTCACGAAAGCAAATACAGGCCAAGGCATTGTCGCAGGCTTGGCCGTAGCCTTTATTGCAATCATCGCGGATCGGATTTTGTCCGCGCTTGCGAAATCCTCTCGAGCAAGATTGGGGTTGGCAATATGAGCGAAACACTGACAAAGGAATTAGCCGTAACAAGAGCCCTTGAACTGCCATTTTGGAAGAAACCAACGAATGCCGAAATTCTGGGCGGTGGCATTACGAATTTCAATGTGAAGATCACTGATGAAGGACGCACTTATGTAGTGCGCCTTGGAGAAGACATCGTAGAACATGGGGTTATGCGGTTCAATGAACTCTCAGCTTGCCGGGCTGCCCATGTCGCAGGCATCGCTCCTGCTGTCCGTTACTTCCAAAAAGGTGCGCTGGTTCAGGATTACGTTGACGCTGAACCGTTGAGCGAAGCCGATATCCAAGATCCGCAAAGGCTACGCTCTATCGCCGGTGTCCTGACCAAAGTTCACCGGGAAGCAACGCAACTGATACGTGGCCCTGTCCTCGCTTTTTGGGTCTTTCACATCCTGCGCGATTATGCCGAAACACTTCGCCTTATGGACTCGGATCATCTGCCGAGCCTCAATGCGTTGATGGCCAAGGCTGAAAAGCTTGAGCGTGCGGTTGGGAAGGTGCAGTTGGTTCTTTGCCACAACGATCTTCTTCCAGCGAACATCTTAAATGAGAACGAGCGGCTTTGGCTGGTGGACTGGGAATACGCTGGCCTGAATTCTCCCCTGTTCGATCTTGGAGGCTTGGCAACAAATGCCAGTCTATCTGAAGGCCTGCAACAGATACTGCTCGAAACATACTTTGACGCACCCATCTCCGATGCACTTTGGGCCCAATACAGTGCCATGAAATGCGCATCCTTACTGCGCGAGAGTATGTGGAGCATGGTGTCTGAGCAGACATCCAAAATACAGTTCGATTACGCCAGCTATACCAGAGAAAACTTGCTCCGGTTTGAGCATGCATATGCTGATTTGCAGTTGAAGTGAGGTTGATATGAAAGAATTGCCAAAAACGGCGAAGGCTGTGATCGTAGGTGGCGGCATTGTCGGGTGCTCGACCGCTTGTCACCTTGCAAAACTGGGCTGGGATGTTGTTTTGCTCGAACGTAAAAAACTAACGTCCGGCACAACTTTTCATGCTGCCGGACTGGTTGGGCAGTTGCGTTCAAATGCCAATATCACTCAACTCCTTGGGTATTCCGTTGATCTTTATAAGCGCCTTGAAGAGGAGACCGGACAGGCAACTGGTTGGAAGATGAATGGCGGTCTTCGCCTTGCCTGTAATCATGAAAGATGGACTGAGGTGCAACGTCAGGCAACGACTGCGCATTCCTTTGGTTTAGATATGCAGCTTCTGACACCTAAAGAAGCTCAGGATCTCTGGCCTTTGATGCAAGTCGATGATGTTATTGGCGCGGCTTATCTGCCAAGTGACGGCCAGGCAAATCCTTCGGATATAACATTGTCTCTTGCCAAGGGGGCTCGCTTGGCAGGGGCACAGATTTTTGAAGACACGAAAGTGCTGCGTGTTGATGTCGACAAAGGGGTAATCAGAGGCGTTGAAACCAGCCGAGGCCGGATTGACTGCGCTGTTGTCGTTGCCTGCTGCGGGCAATGGACGCGAGACTTTGCAAAGCATGTTGGTGTGAATGTGCCTTTGGTACCAATGCAGCATCAGTACATGGTCACCGAGCCGATACCTGGGGTGCCCAGAGATTTGCCAACGCTTCGAGATCCGGACCGACTGACCTATTACAAGGAGGAGGTCGGCGGCCTTGTTATGGGCGGCTATGAAGCCAATCCCCTTTCCTGGGCCGAGGATGGCATTCCAAAAGACTTCCACTACACTTTGCTCGACAGCGACTTTGGGCATTTTGAACCATTGATGGAGCTTTCTCTTGGCCGAGTTCCAGCCTTGGAGACTGCAGGTATCAAAGAACTCATCAACGGACCAGAGAGCTTTACACCGGATGGCAATTTCATCATGGGTGAAGCACCTGAACTCAAAAACTTTTACGTCAATGCAGGCTTTAATGCGTTTGGCATCGCCGCTGGCGGTGGCGCTGGAATGGCACTGGCAGAATGGATCGCAAAAGGCGAACCACCCTTCGATCTGTGGCCTGTCGACATTCGTCGTTTTGGACGTCCGCACTTTGATAGTGACTGGATACGCACACGGACAAAAGAAGCCTATGCCAAACACTACACAATGGCTTGGCCGAGTGAGGAGCATGAAAGCGGCCGTCCCTGTCGCAAATCACCGCTCTATGAGTTTTTGAAAGCAGATGGCGCGGTGTTTGGCGAAAAACTGGGATGGGAACGCGCCAACTGGTATGCAGATACTCAAAATGGAGAAGCACAAAAAGACATCTATACGTTTGCGAGGCCCAATTGGCACGAACCTGTTGGCCGCGAACATAATGCAGCCCGCTCCTCTGCGGTGCTCTTCGACCAGACATCCTTTGCGAAATTTATACTCAAGGGACCTGATGCAGTCGATGCACTCAGCTGGATTGCGGCAAATGACGTAGATAAGCCGATCGACTCACTGATCTACACGCAAATGCTCAACGATCATGGCGGTATTGAATGCGATCTTACCTGCGTGCGAATGGCAGAAGATGAGTACTACATTGTCACGGGAACTGGTTTTGCCACCCATGATTTCGATTGGATTTCCCGCAATATTCCAGAGGGCATGAATGTTCAGCTGGTAGATGTCACATCAGCTTATGCGGTCCTTTCTCTTATGGGCCCCAACTCTCGCGAGATCTTGAAACGCGTAACCCGTGATGTCGTGAGTAATGATCATTTTCGGTTTGGCCAAGCTCACAAGATCGGTATTGCAGGCTGTCCTGTTCATGCGCTTCGAGTGACCTATGTTGGCGAGCTGGGCTGGGAACTGCATTTACCCGTTGAGTACGCAACAACCGTCTACACTGCGCTTCATGAAGCAGGACAGGAGTTTGGCCTGCGTAATGCTGGATACAGAGCTATTGAAACGTTGCGTTTGGAGAAAGGATACAGGGCCTGGGGAAGCGACATAGGCCCCGATCATACACCAGAAGAAGCTGGCCTTGGCTGGGCAGTGAAACTGAAGAAGAACATAGCCTTCAAAGGCCGTGGTGCCATTGAAGAACAACGAACACACGGTGTCAAAAAGATGCTGGCGACCTTTGTAACTGATGGCGACATCATATTGTCAGGCCGAGAAACGATTTATCGCGACGGTGTAAGGGTCGGCTGGCTATCATCCGGCGGCTTTGGTCATACCTTGCAAAAATCCATCGGCTTGGGATATGTCCGCAATACTGATGGTGTCGATCGTGAGTTCGTTCTTGGTGGTAAATATGAGCTGGAAGTTGCAACAGAACGTGTACCCTGTGACGTGCACTTAGCACCTCTGTATGATCCTAAGATGATACGCGTGAAAGCGTGATCCGGCTGCGGTTCTAAAGTTTATGACAGGATTCAATAGCGGGCTTCACAATAATACTGGTTTACAGAGAAACGTGGAGCTGACAAAACTTGGAGATAGGTTCAAACTGCATACTTCATTGAGGCCATGATTTACATCTTCATCATTTTTGGGGCCGCATTCGGATTGATCGCTGTTCCTCTAGGGTTTTTCATCGGCCTTCAGGTTTCGCCAATACTTGCGAATATTCTTCTGTTCCCCTTCATTACGGCCAGTTGGCTGCTGGATGTGCCTCTTGGAGAAATGTCTGGCCTGCTGCGTATCTGCCTCACAGTTCTGTCTTCAGTTGTCTGGGCAGGATTGTTTGGCTTTGTTGGTTCACTGCTCAAGAAGAAGCCTTCTTAAGCGGTTAAGGAATTACGATATGCGCTAGCTGTCATGCCAGTGTGTTTTTGGAAGACCTTGTTAAAGTGGGATGCATCAAAAAAACCGGATCGGATGGCAACATCTGTGATGGTTGCCTCTGTTTCTCCCAGTAAGCGTTTGGCTTCTTCTACTCGTATATGACTGAGCGCTTCGGCTGGGGATTTATCAAGGTCAGACTTAAACTTCATTTCAAGACTGCGCCGTCCAACGCCCAACATCTTACAAAGCTGCTCTATGCTGCGCAGATTTTCCGTTTCCTGCTGCATCATCAGCACTGCCCTTTGGACCAGATTATCTTTGGCTTTGAGCGACGTTGGCAGGAACGGTTGGGCTTTGCTGTCATCTTGAGCTTCATCCACCATCAGAATATGAAGGCTCTTGCGGGCTTGCCGCAGGCCGACATGACGCTCAACCAGATGAGCTGCAACATGCACCGCACTTGTTCCGCCTGAACAGGAAATACGGTCCCGGTCCACCACAAAAATGCGATCAGAGACTGGCTCCAATCCATCAAATTGCTCAAGGAAGTCCGTCCGGTGGAACCAGCTCACACAGCATTTATAACCGTTCATCAAACCGGCACGGTGCAGAATAAAGCTACCAGTACACAAGCCGATCAAGGGCACGCCCTTCAACACAGCTGATTTCAAATAGTGCACATAGCGAAGATCAAGGCGTTCGATGTGATCGATCAGCCCTCCTACAACCACCAGGTAATCAAAATGAGCTGGATCGATCAAGTTGGTATCAGGATGGATGCGCACGCCGCAGCTGGCACGGATGGGCTCCATATCAGGCGCAATGACGCTCCAGCTGCATAGAATTGGCCTGCTGCTGTCTCCTTCATCGGCAGAAAGGCGCAGGACATCAATAAAGCTGGCGAAGGCCGACAATGTGAACCGGTTGGCCAGAATGAAGCCAACATTGAGCGCTGGTCGGGGCTGCCGCTTGGTCCGTGTTGTGTTCTCCACCTGCACCTCCTGCGCAAAAATACCTCATAATATTCGCATGCGTACCATACACATTTTTACATAGCGGGCAATCTCTCTTGAATTCCAAGGAGGTAGCCTTGTCAAAATTTTCCGCAATGTCGCTCCTGAAAGGAGCGCTCACAGGCTATAAAAACGTTGAGCCGCAATGGCCTAACGCTGAGCTGAAAAGCGAATATGACGTCATTATCGTAGGTGCTGGTGGGCATGGCCTTGGGGCCGCCTACTATCTGGCAAAAGAACATGGCATCACCAATGTGGCGGTGATTGACAAGGGATGGCTTGGCGGCGGCAACACCGGCCGGAACACGACCATCATTCGCTCAAACTACCTTTATGATGAAAGTGCACGCCTTTATGACCATGCCGTCGACCTTTGGGATGGTCTTAGTCAGGACCTGAACTACAACGTCATGTTCTCGCAGCGCGGTGTGATGATGTTGGCGCACAATGTTCATGATGTGCAGAGCTTCAAGCGTCACATTCACTCCAATCGTTTGAACGGCGTTGATAATGTCTGGCTCACTCCTGAGCAGGCCAAAGAAAAGTGCCCGCCCCTCAACATCGCGGCCAATGCTCGTTATCCGGTGATGGGAGCCGCGTTTCAGCAACGTGGCGGGACGGCACGGCATGACGCGGTGGCTTGGGGGTATGCACGCGCTGCGGCGGCAAGAGGTGTTGATATTATTCAGAACTGTCCGGTTCTTTCTATCGAACGAGGACCAGACGGATCTGTCACAGGCCTTCAAACTGCACGTGGTTTTGTGAAGGCTAAAAAGATCGCGGTCTCTGCAGCTGGCGGAACCTCTGTGGTGATGGATACTGCCGGTGTGCAACTTCCTCTTGAAAGCTATCCTCTTCAGGCGCTTGTGTCTGAACCTGTTAAGCCGATCTTTCCTCAAGTGGTGATGTCCAACAGTGTACACGCCTATATCAGCCAGTCTGACAAGGGCGAGCTGGTGATTGGTTCTGGAACAGATCAGTACGTTTCATACTCTCAACGCGGTGGCTTGCCGTTGATAGAGCATACGCTTGCTGCCATTTGCGAAGTGTTTCCGATTTTCCGCCGTATGCGCATGCTGCGCAAATGGGGCGGTGTGGTTGATGTGACGCCTGACCGTTCTCCAATCCTTGGAAAGACCCCTGTGCAAGGCCTCTACCTCAATTGTGGTTGGGGTACGGGCGGCTTCAAGGCAACGCCGGGCTCTGCGCATGTTTTTGCGCACACTATTGCACAAGATGAACCTCATCCTATCAACGCGCCGTTCACGCTCTCGCGTTTTGAAACAGGTCGCTTGATTGACGAAGCAGCTGCTGCTGCCGTGGCGCACTAAGGAGGCGGCCTGATGCTTTTAATCCACTGTCCTTATTGCAAGGAAAAGTTGCCTGAGCTGGAATTTGAATATGCCGGTCAAGCACATATTGCACGTCCGGATAACCCAGCTGAGCAAACAGATGCTGAATGGCGCGACTATCTGTTCATTCGCTCCAATGTACGCGGTGATCATGCTGAGCAATGGCGACACTCACACGGGTGCGGGCGTTATTTCAACGCTCTGCGGAACACTGTGAGCGACAAATTCATCGCCACCTATGAGATTGGACAGGCCTGCCCGACTAGCCACGCAGAAGGTGAAGAGAACAATGAACAACTGGAGAGTTGACGGCAAAGGCCGCATCAATCGCGACAAGCGTGTTCGCTTCACTTTTGATGGCGTTTCCTACCAAGGATATGAAGGCGATACGGTTGCCTCTGCCCTGCTTGCCAACGGCGTTCATCTGATGGGGCGCTCGTTTAAATATCACCGTCCGCGTGGTCCTGTGACTGCCGGATCAGAAGAGCCAAACGCGTTGATTGGAACGTCCCGCTCTGGTGCAGGTCGCTTTGAACCGAACACCCGCGCTACCGTTCAGGAGCTTTACGAAGGGCTGACCACTGTTAGCCAGAACAAGTGGCCGAGCCTGAACTTTGATGTGGGAGCGGTGAACGACAAGCTCCACAAGCTGTTTGCAGCCGGGTTCTACTACAAGACCTTCATGTGGCCAAAGAGCTTCTGGGACAAGGTATATGAACCTGTTATCCGCGCGTCTGCAGGATTGGGCGTCTCCCCAACCGAACCGGATGCTGACACCTATGCCTCGCGTTATCTACATACAGAACTGCTGATTGTTGGTGCTGGGCCTTCAGGGCTTGCAGCTGCTTTAACGGCGGCTCGCAATGGAACTGATGTGGTTTTCGTCGATGAGAACCGGGAGCTTGGAGGCTCTCTGCTTTCGGAGGCTCCATCTGCCATTGATGGAAAGAGCACCGAGAGCTGGCTTGCCGAGACTATTGCTGAGCTTGAAGCCTGCGACAACGTTCGTATCATGACCCGTGCGACTGCTATTGGCTATTACCATGAGAACATGGTGGGCGTTGCTGAAAAGCTCACGGATCACATGGAAAACCCGCCTGTAAATGCTCCACGAGAACGGATGTGGCGTATTCGGGCGCAAGAGGTCATTCTTGCTCAAGGTGCACTTGAACGCCCGTTGGTGTTTGATGGCAATGATCGCCCCGGTGTGATGATGGCAGGTGCGGCGCAGACCTATCTCAACCGCTACGGCGTGAAGGTTGGTAATGCTGCTGTTGTGGTTACTTCCCACGATTCAGCCTGGTACGCCGCCTTTGACCTTGCTGATGCAGGTGTGAAAATCTCTGCGATTGTTGATGTGCGCACCACTGTGAATGACTACTTGAATTCGGAAGCCCAAAAACGCGGCATCTCGGCGAAGGTGGGCCACAGTGTAACTTCAGTAAGCGGGACAAAGCGCGTCTCCGGAGTGAAAATCGGCAGAATTTCTGGCGAACAATACGTTACTGACATCATTTCCATCCCTTGCGATACAGTTTTGATGAGTGGTGGGTGGACCCCATCCCTTCACTTGTTCTCTCATACCAAAGGCAGTTTGCATTGGGATGAAGAGAATGAAGTCTTCTTGCCTGGTGAGCGGACCGAACGGTGCCATATCGCTGGTGGCGGGCGTGGGTTATGGAGCCAGCAGGCTGCTTTTGATGATGGTGTGCATGCAGCTCAGCAAGCTTTGACTTCATTGGGACAGAATGCGCCGGGTCTTTCCGTTGATGTTGATGGGGATCGGGCAGGCTCTGGTATTGTTATGGAAGAGCTGCCGAGCAACGATGACAAGCTGGCACGCCGGGCTTTTGTTGATTTTCAGAACGATGTGACAGCCAAGGATATTCGCCTCGCTGTGCGCGAAGGTATGCTCTCCATTGAGCACGTAAAGCGCTTTACGACCAATGGCATGGCGACCGATCAGGGCAAGATGTCAAACATGAATGGTTTGAAGATCGCTGCTAATGAGCTTGGGCGCCCTACTCCCAAGGTTGGCCTGACTACATTCCGTCCGCCTTATACACCCACGACATTTGGAACGTTTGCCGGCTATCATAAGGACGAGCTGTTTGAGGTGACGCGCAAGACCAACATTGACAATTGGGCGGAAGAGAACGGTGCTGTGTTTGAGCCTGTCTCCTTGTGGCGCCGTGCGTGGTATTACCCCAAGGCTGGTGAAGATATGCACACGGCGGTGGCGCGGGAATGCAGAGAAACGCGCGCTTCTGTCGGCATGTTTGATGCCTCTACTCTCGGCAAGATAGAAGTTGTCGGGCCGGATGCTGCCGAGTTCATGAACCGGATGTATACCAATCCATGGACAAAGCTGGCATCTGGTCGGTGTCGCTATGGTCTGCTTCTGGGTGAAGATGGTTTCATTCGGGATGATGGTGTTATCGGGCGGATCAGTGAAGACCGCTTCCATGTGACGACCACAACTGGTGGTGCAGCGCGTGTTTTGACCATGATGGAGCACTTTTTACAGACCGAATGGCCTGATCTGGATGTGTGGCTCACATCTACGACCGAGCAATGGTCAACCATTGCGCTGAATGGGCCGAATGCTCGTAAGGTGCTGGAACCATTTGTAAAAGGTACAGATCTTTCTGCTGAAGCCTTCCCGCATATGGCGCTTCGTGAGTGCACTGTGGGTGGTTTTGAAGCGCGTCTCTTCCGCGTCAGCTTTACTGGTGAATTGGGTTTTGAAGTGAACGTTCCATCTGAGCATGGGCGCGCGCTTTGGGAGATGCTTTATCAGGAAGGCAAGAAGCACGACATGTGTGTCTATGGCACTGAAACTATGCATGTTTTGCGGGCAGAAAAAGGCTTTATCATTGTTGGGCAGGACACCGATGGCACTGTTACGCCAGCGGACGCGGGCCTGACCTGGGCCATTGGCAAGAAGAAGCCAGACTTTGTCGGCAAGCGTTCTTTGACGCGGCCTGATATGCTGTTGCCGAACCGAAAGCAACTGGTTGGTCTTTTGACGGAAGATCCAAGTGTTGTGCTGGAGGAAGGTGCGCAGATTGTTGAGGCTGGTGACACTGCTATCCCTGCTAAGATGTTGGGGCATGTGACGTCTTCCTACTGGAGTGAAGCACTGGGGCGTTCCATTGCTATGGCTTTGATTGAAGGTGGTTTTGAGCGGAATGGCACCTCAATAGATATTCCAATGCCAGGTCAAACCCATCGTGCAACTGTCAGCGGGACCGTGTTTTACGATCCTGATGGCGACCGAATTAAGATGTAAGGGAGTGGCACACATGGCTTTCAATAGTACAGTCGAAACACTGCCAGCAATGGGCCGTTTTAGTTTGCGTTGTAAGCGTGAAAACACCGTTGCTATGTCAAAAGCACTCGGTTTTGAGCTGCCCTCATCCATCAGCGAGAGCGCTCAGTCAGGCGGCATGACTGCCCTCAAATTAGGGCCGGATGAGTGGATGCTGACCTGCCCAATGGAGGCGCGTTCAGAAATCGAAAAATCGTTGGCAGCGATCTATCCGGACGCTGTTCATAGTCTGACTGACATTTCCAGTCGGGAAGTCAGTATCCGGATTTCAGGTCCTGAAGCTGAGGAGCTGCTCTCTACGTCCTGTCCACGAAACCTTGCGGAGCTGAAGAGTGGTCGTGGGGTGCGGACTATTTTTGACAGTGTGCAGGTGATCCTGACACGAGAAGAGCAGAACCAGTTTCGGCTGGATGTTTGGCGATCGTTTGTGCCCCATGTGATGGGGTTGCTGAGGGTAGCTGTTGCGGAGTTTGAATGCGGCCTTTAGGGCCGCATTTTTCTTGAGCGCATTTATCCTGTCTCTCTTCAATTTTATTTGAGCTTTTGCTCACGCCTCCTGCGTATCAGCCTGACGTTTTCGTCAGATGCCTAAGCATTTTCTGCAGCATTTCTGCCCAGAATCTCTGTCATTCAACCTATCAATTCACCGTGTGGTTGAGGCTGTCTTGAATTTGCAGCGGGAGCAACGTAGAGGCGTCGCATTTTTACTGTCAATGTGCCTCAAACTTCCTGCCTCCATGAGATTAATTCGAACTAGATTTCCTGATTACTCTCGAGTTTCACGGACCTGACGCAAAGAAACTGCCCATGAAATTTTAGAGAACTGTCACACTGTAAGAGGGAGGCTTAAAGTGTATCAGTCAGCATTTTCCAATGCTTGTGCGAAACGGCCTTGCCGCAAATCGACGAACTCCTGGCTCGTCTGTGCTGAGCCAGCTTCAGTTCATTCCACCGGTTTTGATTATGTGTGGCTGAATTCAAGTCATGCCTCTTTGGTGTTCTCTGAATTCTCTTTAACAAACTACGCTAAGCCTCTTTACAAGCACGCTAATTCCAGATCGCTTCATACAGAAGTGATTGACGTTCTATCGACTTGTTCTTCACGATCAGGCCAGACACCTGATCATCTCAGCAACCTGCACCGGTCAACTTCCCAGGCATCATTTTAAGCCGAGGTATCTGAACATGAGCGTTCCGTCTTACATTCAAGATCTTATAGCTCACCGCGAAAAGGGCAAAAGCCTCAACGCCCCCTTCTATAGTGCTCCCGACATTCTTGATCTGGACATGGAGGTCTTCTTTCGCAAACACTGGATTTTCGTAGCTGTCGAACCTCAGCTTCCGGAACCGGGCGATTGCATTACCGTTGAAATCGGCAAGACATCCGTCCTGCTCTTGCGCGGTGATGACATGTACATCCGCGGCTTTCACAACATCTGTCGGCATCGTGGTGCGAAGCTCATTGATGAGCCTGAGGCCACGATCGGCAATATTGTTTGCCGCTATCATGGGTGGACATATAACGAGGATGGCGAACTCATTCTGGCCGAGCATATGGGCAAGGACTTCGACAAGACCTGTCATGGCCTGAAGACCGTTCATGTGCGTTCAATTGCCGGTCTCATCTTTATTTGCCTTGCGGAGAACCCTCCGGAAGACATTGAAGAGATGGCGCAGATCATGGAGACCTATATTGCTCCTCATGATATTGCCAACTGTAAGGTGGCCTACACGGCTGATCTGATTGAAGAAGGCAATTGGAAGCTGACGCTTGAGAACAATCGTGAGTGTTATCACTGCGAAGGCACTCATCCGCAGCTCACCGTCCCACTCTCCGAGTTCGGTTTTGGCTTTTCGCCCGATGAAATGGATGAGCGGCGCACGGCTGACGTCAACAAGTATCTGTCTTTGCTTGAGAGCGAGCATAAGCGCTGGGAGGCCGCTGGCCTGCCTTCTGCCGAGGTGGACAAGTTGGCCAATGCCACCAGCTTCCGTTGCATTCGCCTGCCTTTGATGGGCGAAGGCGAGTCCCATACTCTGGACACCAAGATCGCCAGCAAGAAGCTGCTTGGAAACTTCAAGGACGCCAAGCTTGGTGGCTTGAGCTTCTGGCATAATCCCAACTCCTGGCACCATTTCATGAGTGATCACATCGTGACCTTTGCCGCTTTCCCGTTGTCGCCGGACCGTACGCTGGTGCGGACCACGTGGCTGGTGCACAAGGATGCGATTGAGGGAGAGGATTACAACCTCGACAACCTGAAGCAGGTCTGGATGATGACCAACCAGCAGGATGCGGATCTGGTGCGGCTGGCACAGCTTGGCAGTGAGGACCCTGCTTATGAGCAAGGTCCATACTCGGAATACACAGAGCCTCATGTGGAAGCGCTGTGTGACTGGTATATTGAACGCCACAAAGCGCACATGCCTGCCGGTGATGTTGAAATGGCGGACGCATGACTCAGAACGTAACTTTTGATGATCTGAAGACCGTCACGGACTACGATGAAGAACACTTCACCGAAGCGACCCGGATCCCCATGTGGGATCCGGAGGTGGATGATGTTCTGGTCTGCCGGCAAGTGCGGCAGGAAACGCATGATGTGAAGACGTTCCTGTTTTCTGCACGTGAGCCTCGGGTTTTCAGGTTCTATCCCGGCCAACACATGACCTTCGAGCTTCCGGTTGAAGGCATGATCATGCGCAGTTACACAATTTCCGCTTCTGCTGCGCGGCCTTATCGCGTTGAAATCACGGTCAAACGGGTGCCGGGTGGTCCGGGTTCCAACTGGCTTTTGGACAACATGCTGCCGGGCAAGGAAGTGAATGTCTCTGGCCCTGCTGGTGAGTTCACCACGGATGCCACGCAGGAAGAGAAGCTGTTATTCATTTCAGCAGGCAGTGGCATCACACCCATGATGTCAATGACCCGCACGGCCTGCGATCTTGCAGAGCCGACAGATCTACATTTTATTCATGCTGCACGCACACCTGCAGATATCATCTTCAGACATGAACTGGAATTGCTGGCTGCACAAAATCCTGCCTTCAAGCTCTCATTTACGTGCAGCACCACATCTGGATATAACAGCTGGAGCGGGTTTGAAGGGCGTTTGAGCCTTCAGATGCTGTCACTTATGTCGCCAGACTTTAAAGACAGGAAGATCCTATGTTGCGGCCCTGCCCGTTTCATGGAAGGCGTGCAAAACATGCTGCAGGAAGCAGGCTTCGACATGGCAAATTACCATGAAGAAAGCTTTGACTTTGGGGCTGAGACAGCTGGTACCTTTGAGGATCAGGTTTCTGCGCCGGAAATCAGTGACCAAACCTATCGGGTCACCTTCACCAAGACCGGACATGTTGTTGAGTGTGGGCCGGGCATGACAATCCTTTCTGCTGCGCGTGAAGCTGGCATTTTACCGATGGCATCCTGCCAACGCGGTATTTGTGGTACATGCAAATCTCAACTGGTTTCGGGTGAAACCGACATGCAACATGGCGGAGGCATTCGAAAACGGGAAATTGATCAGGGTAAGATCCTGATTTGCTGCACAACACCTTTGTCAGACATTGAAGTGGACCTTTAGTGTTTGGCACTCCCCCATCCATTGATAAGTGACAATAAAAAAGTGTATCTAAATCAATAAGAACGATAAGAAGGGTCCAGCCCAAGGATCTCTCCTGACCACAAGATAAACGGTCCAACACAGGAGAAGCTTCATGACTGATTTACGCAATTCCGACCGGCCTCCGGCGGATATTATGGATAGTCCATCGGACGACATGGCAGACTCGGATTACAGTCTTGGCCAAGATAACATTGAAGGAAAATTTGGACCCATTGGGTTTGACATTCACAATCCAGTATTCGCTATTTCAGCTTTAGCTGTCGTTGCATTTGTTGCCTACACCTTACTTTTGCCAGAGCAAGCAAACTCCGTTTTCAGCACGCTCTTTTCTACTGTCACGAAGAGCTTTGACTGGTTCTTTATTGGCGCTGCCGACATTTTTGTTATCCTCTGCCTTGTAATCGTGGTGAGCCCTTACGGCAAAGTGCGCCTTGGTGGTAAGGGAGCTACGCCGGACTTCAGCTATCTGAGCTGGTTTTCCATGCTGTTTGCAGCTGGTATGGGCATCGGATTGATGTTCTACGGTGTTTCTGAACCGATCAGCCACTTCGCCTCCTCACTGGGTGGTACAACTGTTGGTGCTGATGGCGTGCGAACCGACTGGGCGCCGCTTGGTGCAGCTGCCACAGAGGAAGAAGCGATCCGTCTGGGTATGGCTGCCTCTATCTTCCACTGGGGTCTACACCCATGGGCGATTTATGCTGTTGTTGGATTGAGCCTTGCGTTCTTCAGCTACAACAGAGGCTTGCCGCTGACAATCCGCTCCGCTTTTTATCCGATTTTCGGCGAACGTGTTTGGGGTTGGCCGGGACATATCATCGATATTCTTGCCGTTTTCGCAACCCTGTTTGGTCTCGCCACATCTCTTGGTCTGGGCGCTGTTCAGGCGAACTCCGGCCTCAACAAGCTGTTTGGCATGCCAATTGACAGCACATGGCAGGTCATACTGATTGCTGCAATCACTGCGATTGCGCTTGTCTCCGTTGTGCGCGGTCTTGAAGCAGGTGTGAAACTGCTTTCCGAAATCAACATGGGACTGGCTGCTCTGCTGGTGCTCTTTGTTGTTATTGCGGGTCCGGGCCTGATCTTGCTGCCAGATGCTCTGAACTTCCTCGGCGCTTATTTGCAGTATCTTCCTGCTCTTTCCAGCCCGGTTGGTCGTGATGATGTCAACTTCATGCAGGGTTGGACATCCTTCTACTGGGCTTGGTGGATTTCCTGGTCACCTTTCGTGGGCATGTTCATCGCGCGTGTCAGCCGTGGTCGTACTGTTCGTGAGTTCCTGATTAGCGTTCTGCTCATTCCGTCATTGGTATGCGTGCTTTGGATGTCCATCTTTGGTGGTGCTGCGATCAACCAGATCGTCAATGACGGCTACACTGCTGTTCAGCAAGCTGCGCTGCCAGTTCAGCTGTTCACAATGCTGGAAGCTATGCCATGGGCAACAATTACAAGCTTTGTCGGTATCGTGCTTGTGATCGTTTTCTTTGTCACCTCTTCCGATTCCGGTTCTTTGGTGATTGATACGATTGCTGCAGGCGGCAAAGTGGATGCGCCGGTTCCTCAGCGTGTGTTCTGGTGTCTGTTTGAAGGCTTGATTGCGATCGTGCTGCTGCTTTCTGCAGGCGGACTGAAGTCTTTGCAGTCCATGGTGATCTCCACCGGACTGCCTTTCACAATCGTCTTGCTTATCATGTGTGTTGCAATTTGGAGAGGACTTGCAAGCGAGCCGCGCTAGGTTATCTCAATAACTTAGCCTCTTAACTTTCAATGCCGCCGCAACCTTTCAGGTTCGGCGGCATTTTTTTAGGCGACTTTCTCTTCCGTCACAGAGACGCGTCGTAAGACCTGCGGCGTACAGCCGTACCGGCGGCGGAACATGCGGCTGAGGTGAGATGAATCGCAAAAGCCACAATCAACCGCAATTTGTGCAACTGATTTCTGGCTTTTCTCGATCAGATGACGCGCCAAATCCAGCCGAATATTGAGAAATGCGACCTGTGGTGATGTTTCCAAAGACAGGCGGAAGTAGCGTTCTATCTGGCGCTTGCTCTTTCCCATGCGCTGCGCAATTTCCTGAATGGAAATCGGCGTGTCGATGTTTTGCTGCATGATGTGCAGGGCGCGCTGTACAATGGGGTTTTGAGTTTTCAGATCAAGCGGGATGCCGGGTTGAGGCTTTTCGGCCTGATGGGCATCATCAATGATCATGATGTGCAGGCTTTTATTGGCATGTGCGCGGCCTACATGTTTGTCCACCAGATAGGCGGCAAGATGGGCAGAACTTACACCACCTGCGCAAGTGAGACGATCACGATCAACGACGAAGATCTGGTCGGTGACCGGATCAAGGCCATCAAATTGCTCTTTGAAATCAGAGTGGCTGAACCAGCTGACGCAGCTTTTGTAGCCGTCCAGCAGTCCGGACCGATGAAGTAAAAACGCACCGGTACACACGCCCACAAGGGGAATTCCGGCAGCGGCAGCTTCTTTCAGGAAGTTTTGATAGGCCGGGCTGAACTCCGTGCTCTCATCAATGAGACCGCCCACCACAACGATGTAGTTGAAGCGTCGCGGATCTCCTAGTCGCTCTTTGGGGTGAACGGAAACGGCGCTGCTGGATGGGATTGGGTCCATGGTGTCTGACAGGACGGTCCAATTGCACAGGATCGGGCGACTTCGATCACCCTCATCTGCTGCGAGGCGCAGGACATCAACGAAGTTGGCAAATGCGCAAAGGGTGAAGCGTTTGGCGAGAATGAACCCAACAGAAAGACGGGTCTTCTCCTGCTTGGAAACTGGTTTACGCAAAGCGTTGGTCGGATGCGATAGTGCCTGTGTCATACGAGATGCTTCTCTTTATATTCAGACCGACAAACTGCAATGATTACATTGCCTGTCTGCAGCCTGAGCCCATCCAATCCAGGTCAGTTTTAGCGTGTCTTCAGCGGCGTATTTTTCCAGTTGGTCTGACCATGCTGGCCTGCGTCTTTCTCGAATTTCGTCATCATGCCCAGTCTCCTAACCAGCGTCAGGAGGCCGGATTTATGGGCTTTGGCGAACACGCGTAAGCCCATGCAGTATTTATACTTAATTTGAGTCAGCTTGGCTACGCATTCCATCTGCACTCGCATAAAAATTGATCAGACGTGATGTGTTGATGGATGCTCAATCAAATGTCGTAGGGGTAATCCCTATCTGACGCAAATCTCCTATTTATGAGCGTAAAACCTCTCCAAATTGATAGTTTGAAGACGCGAAGAGTTCAGCGAAACGCTTTGTTTCATTTGAGATTTTGATTGGGAGAGACCTGTTTAGTGAGTGATACATCCTTCATCCTTCGCTTCACCTGTGTGGATCAGCCGGGCATTGTCTCGACAGTGACGTCAGCTCTGGCTGCTCGCGGTGCAAATATTGTTGAGGCGAACCAGTTTTGTGATCGCAAGACAAACCAGTTCTTTCTGCGGGTTGCCGTGCGTGTGCCTGAGCACATCGACAAAGCAGCTCTTGAGCTGGCCCTGTCGCCTGCCATTGACCGGTTCAAAATGCGGCTGAAGGTGGAAGATTTCTCACGTCGTCCCAAGGTCATCATCATGGTCTCCAGATTTGACCATGCCCTGTTGCATCTGCTTTACCAGATCAAAGTGGGTTGGCTTGATGCTGATGTTGTCGCCATTGTGTCCAACCACGCGGACAGCCAAGGCGTTGCGGACCATGAAGGTATCCCGTTTTATCACTGGCCTATCACCAAGGCGAACAAGCTTGAGCAGGAAGCCAAGCTGAGTGATCTTATTGAAAAAACAAATGCGGAACTGGTTATCCTTGCACGCTACATGCAGGTGCTGAGCGATGAGATGTCCAGCAAGTTCTTTGGCATGATCATCAACATCCACCATTCGTTCCTGCCAAGCTTCAAAGGGGCAAAGCCCTATCATCAGGCTCATGATCGCGGAGTGAAGCTGATTGGTGCGACCGCTCATTATGTGACGCCGGATCTGGATGAAGGTCCGATCATCGAGCAGGAAACGGAACGGGTGACGCATGGCATGACGGCTGAAGACTTCGTGGCTGCAGGCCGGGATATTGAATCCCGCGTTCTTGCACGAGCCGTCAAATTTCATCTGGAGGGCCGCGTCATGCTGAACAACAACAGCACGGTGGTCTTTACCTCCTAGCGGCCACTTCCCCACACCCAACACTGCTTTGCCAACGCACCGAGAATTCATAGAAGTAAAGGATCGAAAACATGTCCGCATTTCCTAACAAAGCGAAAGTTGTGATTGTTGGCGCTGGCGGCATTGTTGGAGCGTCCGTCATCCATCATCTCATTGAAAATGGCTGGGACGACATTGTTGGCATCGATAAATCCGGCATTCCGACAGACATCGGATCGACAGCTCACGCCTCCGATTTCTGTTATGCCACCAGCCACGATCTTTTGACGTGCTGGACCACCATGTACTCCATGGATTTTTACGAGAAAATGGGCCATTACGCCCGTATTGGTGGGTTGGAAGTTGCTCGCGTGGGCGATGATGAGCGCATGGGAGAGCTCAAGCGCCGGGTGGATTCAAGCAAAGCCTTTGGCACCAATGTGAGCATCATCAGCGCCGCTGAAGCCAAAGAAAAATTTCCGCTTTTGGAGGAAGATCAGATCCAGGGCGCCTTGTGGGATCCTGATGCTGGTCTTGTTGTTCCGCGCTCTCAAACTGTTGCTGGCAAGCTTATTGATCTGGGTGAAGCGACCGGGAAGCTCAAGATCTTTGCCAACACATCGGCGCTAGAGCTCATCACAGATAATGGCCGTATCACGGGGGTGAAGACAGAGCGCGGGACCATCCATGCTGACCATGTTGTGGTGTGTGCTGGCCTTTGGGGGCGCCTTATTGCGGAGATGGCTGGCGAGGACTTGCCTGTCATGCCAGTGGACCATCCCCTCACCTTCTTCGGTCCTTATAATGAGTTTGAAGGCACAGGTGCTGAGATCGGCATGCCTTTGCTGCGAGATCAGGGCAACTCTGCCTATATGCGTGATACGGGTGATCCGAAGAGTACAGAGGGCGGGCAGATTGAATGGGGCTACTATTACGAGGAAAATCCTCGCCTCGTGCATCCGCGTGACATTTTGGAAAAAGAGCAGGCTCGTCTGTCTCCCTCCCAGCGAGATCTGGTGCTTGAGGATGTGATTGAGCCGCTGGAAAAGGCTATGGAACTGACGCCGGTTCTGGCTGAGCTCGGGTTCAATGAAAGCCATTCCTTCAACGGGCTTTTACAAGCCTCCGTTGACGGTGGTCCATCCATGGGAGAAAGCCGGAAGCTGCGCGGGCTTTGGTATGCTGTCGGCATCTGGATTAAAGACGGTCCTGGCATGGGCAAGTTGATTGCTGACTGGATGACCTATGGCAAAACCCATGTGGACCATAACTCAGTAGATTTTTCCCGCTTCAACGAGTTCCAGCTCAAGAAACAGTACATTCATGACCGGTGCTGGGAGACTGCGAAGAAAATCTACAATCCGCCTGTTCATCCCCGCGAACCTTTCGCCAATGCTCGTGGCATCCGGCGCTCGCCGTTTTATGAGCGGGAAGTTGAGCTTGGTGGCTACTTCATGGAGCTTGGAGGTTGGGAACGTGCCCATGGCTATGCCGCCAATGAGCACTTGCTGAACAAGCATGGCAACCGTGTGCCTGAGCGTGAGAACGAATGGGACAAGCGCCATTTCTGGCGTGTTTCCAATGCTGAGCATCTGGAGATGAGTGAGGATTGCGGCATCATCAATCTCTCCCATTTTCACATGACTGACATTTCGGGTCCAGATCACGTTAACCTGATGGAATGGCTGTGCGCAGCCAAAATTGGCGGTGACAAGAATATTGGCAAAGGCATTTACACGCATATGCTGGATGATGATGGCCATGTGCGGGCCGACTTCACCGTGTTCCGCATGGAAGATCGCTGCCGGTTGGTGAACGGCGCGGATGCAGGGCCACGAGATCTGGTCTACATGCAGCGTGTGGCTGATGATAATGGCTGGGACGTTTCCATCACAGATGTGAGTGAGGATTACACGACTATTGGTATCTGGGGGCCAAACGCTCGTGAAAACCTGCAGAAGGTCGTTGAGGACCCTGACGCCCTTACACCAGAAAACTTCCCGTTTGCAGCTATTCGCGAGATCACCATTGCTGGCAAAACCGTCTCTGCTTTCCGCATCTCTTATGTGGGTGAGCAAGGGTGGGAGCTGCATATGCGCTATGAGGATGGTTTGGCTGTCTGGGATGCTTTGCGCGAGATTGGCGTGATTGCCGTGGGTGTCGAGACCTATGCAAACTCGCGGCGCCTGGAAAAGTCATTACGCCTGCAAAATGCAGACCTGCACACGCAGTACAACCTTTTTGAGGCCGACCTATCCCGGCCTAAGGTGAAAGCGGCTGACTTCCGCGGGAAAGAAAAGCACGCGGAGTATCGCGCCCGTGAGGCTCAACCTGCCATGTTGTGTACACTGGTGATGACAGACAACACCGATAAAGACGGCGTCGCGCGCTACCCAGTCGGCAATCTGCCCGTGATGCATCCGGATACGGGTGAGACACTGGTGGATGATCTGGGGCGGCGGTCTTATACAACATCCATTGCTTACGGCCCGAGTATCGGCAAAAACATCGCCCTTGCCTATCTGCCGCAGGAATACTGCGAGGAAGGGCGACAGCTGGAGGTGTCTTACTTCGATGAAATCTATCCGGTTGAAGTCGCCGGAGTGGGATATGCGCCGCTCTACGACCCAGAGAACTTGAAGCCTCGAAGCTAAATTGTGCGTTGAGCACGCAATGATCTGAAGAAATGCAATGGCCCCGGATCTGATTAAGATCCAGGGCCATTTTCTTTTCGTGCACAGTGTTAATTCGCGCCTCGATCGGCGTCGTTTCTATCGGCTTTAAGCAGTTTCAGTTTCTGGTGCGCTTACTTCAGCTTTCTTGTTGTGAAAGATGAAGCCGATGAAGTTCAAAAGAAGCTGGGCTGCAAGAATTTGCGTGGATTCAGATGGGTCATAGGCAGGAGCTACTTCCACAAGGTCCATGCCAACCACGTCACCGCGCTTGCTGAGGCCCTGCAGAATTTCAAGCACATCGTAATACTGGAAGCCACCGTGACTTGGGGTACCCGTACCGGATGCGATGGACGGGCAGAAGGCGTCGATATCGACTGTCACGTAGTAGCGCGCGCCTGCCGGAATGCGTTCCAGCACAGCTTCTGCTCCCAGCTCCCGCACCTGACGGACTGACAGGATGTCAGAGCCTCTTGCGCGAGCATCGTCATAGCCTTCCTTGGCGGTGGAGGACACATTGCGAATACCCAGCTGGGTCATTCCTGAGACATACTCTTTCTCAATCGCACGGCGCATAGGATTGCCGTGGCCCTCCGTCACGCCATGGCGTTCATCAACGAAATCAAGATGTGCGTCGATCTGGATTACATGGATCGGACCTTTTTCAGCACAGTCTTCCTCAAAGGCTCGGATGCATGGGATGTTGATTGAATGGTCACCGCCAATCACCACAGGCAGAGCACCTGCATCGAGGATTTTCTTGACCCCAAACTCGATGTTCGCATGGCTTTCAATGGTCTTGGTGTGGATGATGTCCGCGTCTCCAATATCAACGATACGGACATCGCTGCTGAGATAGGTCGCGTCATCTTCATGATCGTACGCACCGGCATGGCCGAATGAAAACAGTGTGGACGCTTCACGCACGGAACGTGGTCCAAAACGTGCGCCTGAGCGCCATTGTGCGCCAAAGTCAAACGGTGCGCCCAGAACCGCTACATCCGCATCAATTTGATCCCAATCCGACACATACTCTTTTTTTCCAAAGGTCGAGATTCCAACGAATGGCAGATTGAGGCGCCCGGATTTATAGCCGTGATCAGACATATTTCGTCTCCGTTAGTTCATTATCTGTAGGCGAGTTCTGGCAAGAACAACGCAATTTGTGGGAATGCCATCACAAGCCCTGTTGTCAGCAGCAAGATCAGCAAGAATGGGGGAACTCCGCGGACAACATCCACAAATGGTCGGCGGAAAACAGCAATTGCCGTGAACAGATTGCACCCGAATGGCGGTGTGGCGGCTCCAATGGCAACCTGCAGTGTGATGAGTACTCCAACCAGCACCGGATCAAGACCCGTCGATTTGATCAGTGGGGCAAAGATTGGCACCAAAATCAAAATCACCACGATGGAGTCGACAAACATACAGCCGATGAAGAACGCCAGAATGATCGCCGTCAGCGTCATTATCGGACCAGCCTCATTGAGCCCTAGCGAACTGATGATTGTCTGAGGCACCTGCGCGAAGGATAGGGTCCAGGAGAAGGCCGCGCCCGCTGCGATCAGGATGAACACCACCGAGGTGATGGCCCCCGTCGACAGAGCGATATCCGGCAGATCGCGAAGGCGGATGGATCTGAAGATCAAGGCTTCCAGAACAACGGCGTACAGCACACAGATGGCTGCAGCTTCTGTTGGAGAAAAGACACCGCCATAAATTCCACCGACGATGATCAGCGGAAAGCCCATGGGCCAGAGTGCGCGCCTTACCGCATCAAACCGCTCTCCCCAGTCGGATCTTTCCAACACCGGAATATCGTGCCTGTACGCATGCCACATGCAATAGGCTGAAAAGAACACCACGATGATGAGGCCTGGAACGATGCCAGCGATGAAAAGCTGCGAGATCGATGTGCCGGACACAACACCATAGATGATCATGCCGATAGATGGCGGAATGAGATAAGCCAGATCAGCGGCGTTGACGATCAATCCAATGGTGAAGCTGTCTGAATAGCCTGACTTCAGCATACGTGGCCGCATCGCACCGCCAACCGCAACAACTGTGGCTTGCGTAGAGCCACAAACCGCCCCGAACAGTGCGCAGGCACTGGTTACCGAGATGGCCAGCCCGCCCTTGATGTGCCCCATAAAGCGCATCACCACATCAATCAGACGATCAGCAGAGTGCCCACGTGTGATGATATCAGCGGCAAGGATGAACATTGGGACTGCGACCAAGGCAGAGGGTTTGACCCCGCCAATCATCTGCTGGACCAGTATCTGCGGACTAAAGTTTGGGAAGTAGATCAGGAACCCGATAAAGGCTGCCGAGATCAACGGCATTTTCATCGGAAATCCGAACAGCAGCAGAACGACCATGACCGTTAGCATGAGCTCTGTCATTTTGCGGTCTCCTCTTCCTTCTCAACGAAGCGCGCAACTGCGGCGGCCGTTTCCGGATCCTCATAGCTGTCGACCTCCAGATAGGAGACGTAGATTTCCTCTTCCGACAGATTGAGGTTTCGCAGAGCTGTTAAGAGATATTGGAGGGTTGCTAAGCCCAACCCGATAACCACCCAGATGTAAGTCAGATAAAGCGGCACCTGCAGTGCAGGCGTGACCCGGCCCCGGCTGGCAACTTTCGCTACATATTCAACGGCATACCAGGTCAGCGTCGCCATCATGGCTGCAGTTGTTATGGTGATCAAAATCATCAGGATCTTGCGAAGCTTCTGAGGCAGAGCATCATAGATGGCCGACATGCGGATATGGATGCCCTTTCGCGTGGCGTAACCAAGCCCCATGAAGGTGATGATGACGATCAGAAACTCATTGAGCTCTTCGGAGAAATAGATCGACTGGTGAAAGACATAGCGCCCGAACACATTTGCGATGGTGTTGACGGCCATGGCGATAACGCCCCAACTGAGGATGAAGACCTCAATCTTGCTGATCACACCGTCAACTTTCCCGAGGAGCTTAAAGGGGACAGAACGGGGTTCCATCTTTACCCTCCTCCAGTGCACCCACACCCCGCCTTTTAGTGATGGGATGTGGGACTTCCTATTATTGGTGAGTTGATGCAATCTCAGTTTTCAAGGTCTTCAACAGCTCTTCACCGCGAGATCCGGCAGCGTCTACATAGGCACTTGCCGTTGCTTCACTGCGAGCACGGAAGACGTTGCGTTCTTCTTCTGAGAGAACCACCAGATTGATCTCAGGCTTGTTCGACTTAATGGTGTCGAGACGTTTCTGGTTGAAGTCAGCGACCACACCATCAATGAAACCTGACATTCCAGCCATTGTTTCTTTTACAAGCTTCTGACGGTCTGGAGAGAGTGTGTCGAACCAATCAGTTCCGGCAACAACGGTGGTGACGAGTTCCTGTTCGCCAGCCCAGATCAGGTAATCCGTAACCTCATAGAACTTCATCTCTTCGATGGTTGGAACAGGGTTTACCTGTCCATCTACCGCACCAAGCTGCAGAGCGCCAAAGACCTCACCAAATGGCAGCGGTGTTGGGCTCGCGCCCATGTTCTTGTAGGTCTCCAATAAAATCGGAGAGACCATAACGCGCATTTTGAAGTTGGAGAAGTCATCCGGATTGCGGATTTCTTTGTTGGTGGTCCAGACCTGAGGTCCTTCTGAATACATGGTCAGGACTTCTAAGCCACGCTTGCGGAAATCCTCATTCAGATCACCGTAAATGGTCTCGGAGTTGTTCAGAATGTTTGAGACTGCTTTGGCGTCAGATGGAAAGAGATACGGCAGCAGAAAAATCTGACTTTCCGGGACGATGGTGCCCAGATTACCGATGGATACGTTGGTGAACTGGATGAGGCCATCCGTCGCCTGCTCTACCGTATCCGTTGGTGTGCCAAGCGTTCCCATCGGGTAGATCGTGATGGTCACGTCCCCATCGGTCTTGGTTTCAATGCGCTTCTTAAACTCCTGCGCATAGGCATCCATGATCGAGCCTGGAATTTCCTCGATAGCGAATTTCCAGTCTTCTGCATAAGCGCTTAGCGGGACTGTGCCCAGAACCATTGCAGCTGTTAGTGTCTTTAGCGATTTAAGAATTGAGTTCATTTCATCCTCCCACAGAACTAGTTCCCAATCTTCCTCGCCGCTAGCACACTAGATGTTGAACCTAGAAAAAATATCAAATAAGTTATGTTTACATGAAATATATCAATGTAATTAAATTATCTGAGAACAGGAAGATCATTAGATGAAACTTCTCCGAAACAATCTGCTTGAAGCATTTTGTGCTGTCGTGGAATGTGGTGGTTTTTCTGAGGCGCAGTTCAGGCTGGGTATATCTCAATCGGCGATCAGCTGCCGCATCCGGGATCTGGAACTTGCGCTTGGATATCGCGTCTGTGAGCGCGGTCGCAGTGGTTTCCAACTCACTGAACGCGGTAAGATTGCCTATGAGAAAGCCTGCGAAATTATCCGCCTGGTTGAGGATTTCGACGCTGAACTGCTCGAGTTGCGTGGGACGATTACCGGACAGCTGCGCATTGGCATTGTTGATACGGTGATCAGCCTTCCGGGGTTTCCGCTAGTCCCTGCCTTACAGCGGTTTTTCTCAAAAGAGAACGACGTCAATCTGGAGCTGGTTGTTGCCTCTCCGAATGACTTGAAAGAAGGGCTGATTACGGGAAGTCTGCATATCGCGATTGCACCGTTTAAACGAAAGCGCGATGAGCTTGAATACATCAAAGTCTGCAGTGAAAATCACTATATGTACTGCGGTCAGGCGCATGACTTGTTTGCATGTGAAACCGATGAAATCTCGCCGGACATCCTGAACAATCACGCTGTGTGCCAGCGCTCCTACGACATGATCGTTGCACGAGATGCCAAAGCCCCAGAACCCAAAGCGATTGTCACGAATATGGAAGCAGCCGCGGCTCTCATTTTGAGTGGGAAGTTCCTCGGTGTCCTCCCCGATCACTACGCCACCCAGTGGGTCAATACAGGCGAGATGCGCCTTCTGGAACATCCAGATCTGACCTGGACATCAGAGTTTTACATCGCCTCACGCAAATCCCAAGCGCACCGACAGGCTGTCGAGTGGTTCATCAAAGCGTTGCTGCATGGTTTGTAGGTGTTCGCAATCAAACACTGGACAGTAAGATGCTTGGAGAGCCTGACGACATTGATCGTCAAGAAGAAAAGCTAACTTGCATCCCTGAATAGATTCATGTCTTACAAAAATCTGGGCTTGAATTAAAAATTGCCCTGCTTCAGGAATTAACTTTTTTATGTAACTGCTTACGTATCACTGTAAATGTCGCCAGTAAGAAAATTGTGATCCAGAATTCCCGTTTTCGAACTGTGTAGGTATACATCCAAGCTCCTGCCTGACCGACTATAAACGGAAAGAAGAAAACCAAGAAACGTTCCATTTCGTTGTTCCACTTCAGAATAAAGACGCTTCGCATGATATGATAAAGAAAGAAAAAATACCCCATGAATCCGACAACTCCTGAGGTTGCCAGAAGCGCGACATAGGTGCTGTGGATCTCGAACTCGTGGTAAACCCCCTCAATGTTGCCAAGGCCAACACCCAAGATTGGACGATCTGAAAATGCAGTAAAGCCAGCCAAAATATTGCTGAAGTAAAAGCCTGTGGAGAAGTTCTCCAAGCCTGATTTCGTGAATTTTGCCTCAAAACGCCACATTGCACCTTCCACTGTTGAAAGAGAAAGGGAAATTACAAAGAAAACCAGAACGCCTATCACAATAGAAGAAATGACAAACATGCTGCCAACTCGTGCATCTGAGCTTTTACGTGAAACAACCATAAGAATGAGCAACAGGAGAAGAAAACCAATTACAAGGCCTAAAAGTGAGGCACGTTTTCCTGTCAAGATGAGCGCTAACAAGATTGTCAAAACCATTGAGGCATTTAAAAACGTTCGTGGGATCAAGCCTGACAATATGGCCGCTAAACCAATCGTAGAGAACACCAAAAAGTAGTTTCCGGCCTGCCCTGTATTACGGAAACTACCTGCCAATCCGCCAACAACTGGGTTCAGATGTGGGAAGACAAAGAGTACTGCAATACCGTATAGCGCCAATAGCGAGGCGCCTAAAAGGAGCGCTTTAGTTAGCTTTCTGGCGAAGGCTAAATCCATTTTCTCAGGTAATAAGTTAAGAAGTGCGAGCGAAAACAGAACAGCAAATATATGAACGCATAACTCGATGTAAGCGCCCTGCTGATCATCAGCAAAAGTGCCTGAAATGAAAAAAATTGCAAAAATCGGTAAGATGCTGAGATAATGGCGCGTTATGCGAATTCTTCCACCATTTCGCATAATCATCAGAAATGACAGGCCAATCAGCAGGATGAGGATCAGATCTCCTATTGAGACACGCCCTCCAATTCCTTGCCCTGGAGGTGACAAGGTTTTAGTCAGCCCTGATGCCACAGTCGCCAGCCAGACGCAAAAGAGAGCAATTTTTGAAGTACTTAACGTCATTGTTTGCCCGACATTTTTTGCATTCCGGCTGTCTGGTCAGCAGTAAAGCCGACTTTCCTGATTTGCCTTCCCAACTGAGCATCTCCTTCTGCTGGAGAAAAACGCTCAGCACCATTTCCTGGGAAGAATGTCATTTCGCCTAGTTTGAGGCCCTTTGGCATGAAATAGAAATCTACGCGGACAAATCCGAAGCCTTTTGATAGCTGGCGTGCTGCCTCAAGGGCTTGACCAAGCAAGGCTGGCTTGCGCATTGGGACCGGATTGCGCTCATAGCACATTGAATAAGGGAGAAGTTGCCAACTCGTATCATACAGTTGGCGCGTGTGATGGGTGTACCGGCCATGATCGACCTGAACAGCAAAAGGCTCACCGTCTGCACAAAAGAACTTGAAGTCCTTAGGTGGATTGCCTGTTTCATCACGTAGCAAAGGCTCTACGATAATCCGTTTGCTAAGTCCTTTGTAGTTAGGTTCACGGCTGCGCTTGTAATAATCCTCTGAGAACCAACTACGGAAAATCTCCAAGTCTTCCATAGAGAAGGCACGACCATTCTGGGCAGTCCTGATTAAAGCTTCACCACTGCCATGGGTGGACTTGGCAATAAGCTCACCTTCGAAATGAAACGCTTCAATATCCCAAGTATTTTTAAATACGCCGAGCGTTGGTACAATCAAATGCTCCATACCAATCTCAGCGAGCCATTTTTTGACTTCGGCCTTGTCGGTCACCCGACTTGCGAGTGCAAGATCCCCCCGAAAATCCCATTTTTGCGCAAGGATATGCTCGTTAAAACTGCGTGGTTTCCGCGGGTTCGGAAAATATCCCAAGCGTTTCCGTGCGTTTAAGACAGAAAGTGCATTATCCCAGAAATGTCCGGTTGGAAGGAAGTTTTGTAGCTTCATGAGCTGTCACTCCTGGTCACGAGGTGAGAGTGTTAGATAAGAAAGTCGCCACACTCCGCAAGCTAACCAGCGAAGGCCCAGTGACCATGAAAGAATGGCTGCAGAGGATGCAATCGCTGCACCGTTGATGCCCAGATACGGGATCAACGTCGCGTTTGCAGCAACGGAGAAAACACCCGATGCAAAGAAGATCCAAGCTGTGCGCTTCTGGTGTCCTTGCATATAAAGCGCTTGCATAGTTGCTCCGTTTGCGGCCACAGCCAGATTAGCAGCGCAAAGGATGAGCATCACTGGATAGGCTGCCAGATATTCTGGCCCTGCTAACAAGGTGATAATTTCGTCTCCCCAGACTGCGAGTGCCACGAGAGCAAACAGGCCAAAGGCGATTGAGAAGAGAACACTTTTGCGAAGGTATCCTGAGATTTTCGAGGGAGCTGCCGATTTGTCTGCTGTCGCAAGATAGGGCGCGTAAAGATGACCGATGGCTTGCACGCCGAATGTGACAAGCACTGATGCCTGAGCGGCGATGCGGTAGATTCCAGCTTCTTTTTCCCCGGCAAGCACACCCAGAAGTATCGTGTCGATCTGCCGATTGAAGATCAGAAGTCCAGTCACAATCGCAAAGGGAGCGACGAGGTGTAGCCATTCACGGCCACCCATACGGTCTTCTTTTGGGACCGGTAGCAGGTTGCCAAGATATGGGCGGGAAAGTACCAGGCTCATTATTGTGATCGCGATTGCAGCTGCGATGTAGACTGCAACAGCGAACCTCCAGCCTTGTGCCTGCATTTGCTCTGTCAATAAAAAGGCAGTTGCCAGGACGAGCAGTGGCACAAGTACAGTTCCGACAAGGATTGCTGCATTAGGCCGGAAGCTGCCGCGTAGAACCCCCTCCATCAAGCCTGTGAGGCACAGGAATGGCAGAGCCAGAGAGAAGAGTGCGACACTTACAACAAAGGCATTTGCGTTTTCACTTAATGCAACAGCTGTCCAAAGGCACACCATTGGCACGCCTGCATAAAGAAGCGACAAGCGCAGTCCTGTTGCCAGGAGAGGTCCGGCCTGCTCTGCTCCGCTGCGTTCACGGGCAATGGCCACATGCTTGGTGATCAACGTGGATGCACCGTTTTTAATCGGGATTGCCAGCAACATTATTGTTGCGAGCCCGAACGCAAAGACACCAAAAGCTGAAGGTCCAAGTATTCGTGCCAGATAAATTGTCATGGCAGCACCTGCCAAGGCCTCAGTGCCTTTGAGGGCCAGCACCTTGATGCCAGCCTGATGTCTGAGCAGGCGAGCGATCATAGCAGTGGTTCCTTTTCAGAACACCTGAACCGTTTTGGCTTAGGAGCCAGTCGCATGGTTTTCATTTTGGTTTGCACGGGACTAGAAATATCTCTCTGGAATACGGATGCTATCACCAGGGCGCAGATATAGACGTGCACCTGTCAGGTTCACCGGCACTTCATAGTTGCTGCCAACTGGCCGAATGAAGATGTTTGATGTATTCGCGCGATAAGAATATCCACCAGCAACAGCAATGGCGTCCTGAAGGGTCAGTCCGTTCTTATAGGAGTACTCTCCTGGCCGTGCGACTTCTCCCTGAATGAAGAACGGGCGTGAGCTGATAACCTCCAGGCTCACGCGTGGTTCTTTCAAGTAGCCGTCTTTGAGTGCGGTGATGATGCGGGATTCCAGCTCTTTTACACTGCTGTTGCCAGCTGGAATATCACCGATGAGAGGTAGATCGAGCTTCCCCTGATCATCGACAACAAACTCACCTGAAAGGTCCGGCTCTCCAAACACCATGACACGCAGTTTGTCACTTGGACCAAGCCGATACACCTCAGGCTGTGAAAAGACACGGCCAGATGCCATCTGGCTTTGCGTGTTATGTTCTGCGAACTCGCCCGAAGCGCAGCCCTGCAGAAGGCCAAGGATAACGAGACCTGTTAAGCCATTGAGCAGTTTCTGCTTCACACCAATTCCCTTTTCTTCTGTCTCAACTCTCTTTCATCCTGCCGCTGGCGTGGTTGCGAACCAATGCCGGACAAGAAAGAGTAAACCGATGATTTTGCGTACCAAAGTTGATCTGGAATGGACTTTAAAGGCATTCTGAAACGCTTACAGTACAGAGGTTTTGACCTAGGCCGTTGCCTGCAAAATAGAGGTGTAGTGGTCAACTACTATTCTCTCATCAAAGGTCTGTTCAGCCTTTTTGCGTGAGGCTTGACCCATCTCATTTATTGCGGTCTCACTCATCATAAGAAACTGCCGCATTGCAGTTTCAATTGATTGCGTGCTTCTTGGCTCACAGAGGAAGCCATTCTGACCTTCATCAACCACGTCCTTGCATCCTGGAATGGTCGTTGTGATGATGGGACGGCCCATAGCAGCGGCTTCAAGCAGCGATCTTGGTGTGCCTTCCCGGTAGTAGGAAGGAAGCACAACACAATCTGCGTCAGCGACAACCGGACGAACATCTTTTACTGAGCCCAGGTATTCAACGACCCCATCGGCTGTCAGTCTTTTCATATCGTCTTCACTTAATGCACCGGCCTTTCCGGAGCCTGACGGACCCAATAAGACGAAGCGGGCATCCGGAAAGTTGGGAGACAGAGCACGAGCTGCCTCGACAAACTCCATAACCCCCTTCTCGCGCAACATCCGCGCGACGAGTGTAAAAGTTCGGCGATGACTGTTGCCCGGAAGAGTCGTTGAATGGAAATTTGTAAGATCAACGCCTGACCCAGGCAAAAGGCAGGCTTGCTCTTTGGAAATCAGACTTGTTTTGACAAAAAAGGCAAGATCCTCAGGGTTTTGAAGGAAAACCCGCGGGCATCTGCGAAATGCAGATCGATAGAGCCCTTTGATTAGACGGGCGAACAGATCATCACGGTCAAAGACACTGCCCATTCCTGTAATATTCGGGATAAACGGAATACTGAGCAAGCGCGCAGACAGAGCTCCGTAAATGTTGGGCTTAATTGTAAAGCCCAATGCGGCATCGGGTCGATACCGTCGTGTAATGCCGAAGATCCGCAGGAGCAGCTTTAGTTCAGCGACAACAGAGGTTCCAGTGGCATCCATGGGGAGTTCTATGTATGTCACACCCATTTTTTTGAAATCTGGCGTGTAGTCATCGCGAGGGGCCGCTGCAATCAGCTCATGCCCTTCTCGCAGTAACTGCTCAATCAAAGTACGCCGGAAGTTGATTAGTTTAAAGCTGCTGTTGGCAACAAGAAGTATTCTCATTTGTCTTGTTCAATCAAGTAAACTAGGTATAACAACAAACCCACCTGCCCTTGCTGCTGCCCCTTCAGAGCGACTGAGCAACCCAAATACAAGTTGATTTCTGATCCATGCTGGCCTGCACTGCAGTGCCTGAGCACGATTGCTGTAAGATTAAATTTTTACTGAACATTCCCAGTGAACACTTGGCACCCAAAGCAACCTAGGACGTAAATATTTTACAAGAAGCGATTAAGTCAATTCAATAAAATGATTTTGCGAAGTATTGTGAGGATTACGCAAATTGAAATCTAACTTAATAAATTACCATTACCATTTCATTCTAATTATACTAAATTATCTACTATAACACAGCGTTCTTCTCTTAACATATCTCACGAATATTCTGAAAAACTGAGAGGATAGATTGAATTTTTCAAAACCAGTAGTCGTGCATGGGCAATCTAATTCCCATATTATTGAAGCGCAAAAACGTATGTTTTCCGCCAAAAAATACGCAGGATACAACTGGGCGGCATTTTATGGAAATTTTATGAAACATACTTCAATGCCGTTAAAGTATATATTAGTTAAAATTCTCGTATAATCGCAGATTAAAATAGTTAAACTATTATATGTATATTTATAAATTAAGTTATGTGACAATCTATATTTATCATATTGACTTTATTACTTGGAATCAAATACCTACCCCAATTGAAATCAGAATAGCATTGGTAAGAATTTTACGAAAACTCTAACTAATGCGATGCGTAGATCTGGTTTTCTGTTGCGTCATTCAGCGGGTGGTTGAGCTTTGCAGGGGATATAGGCAAAGCAAGACCGGCATGCAGTATCGCAAACAGTTCGTGAGGTAGCTCTTCTGAGGGTGTTGGGGGCTTGCTCAAATTGAGACCATGGCGGGATGAAGTATTTCTTTCCGTGAGCGACAGTAGTTAGAAGTGCACCATGATTAGAATATTCGATGTAGTCTTTAGTTTTGCTATCTTGCTGATTGTATCACCCATCATGATCTTGGTAGCTATCTTGGTACGCACCAGACTGGGCAGCCCAATCATTTTCAAGCAAGATCGTGCCGGACTAAACGGCGAAGTCTTCCAAATTTACAAGTTTCGGAGCATGACCGAGGAACGTGATGCATCTGGCAAACTTCTTCCGGACGATCAGCGACTAACCTTATTCGGTCGTATCTTGCGTGCAACAAGCATTGATGAGCTTCCAGGTTTCCTGAATGTTTTGAAGGGCGAAATGTCTGTTGTTGGGCCTCGTCCTCAACATGCTGGCTTTTTGAAGCACTATTCGAAGCGTCAAATGATGCGTCACTTTGTGAAACCAGGCATTACTGGCTGGGCACAGGTCAACGGACGCAACAGCATCGATTGGGATTCCAGATTCGAGCTGGATGTCTGGTACGTCGAGAACAAGAGTTTTTGGCTCGATATGAAAATCATCTTCATGACCATGATTATCGTTCTGCGTAGAGAAGGCATTAGCGCTGCGGGGCACGCAACCATGCCAGAATTTCAGGGCAGCCAACTTTCAGTGTCGCAGAAGGACTGAACTTTGCGAGTGAAAAGAGTGGGTTAAATTCCGCTCTTTTCCTCGGTGGTGAGGTCAGAATCGTTCAAGCAACGCCCAGAACATGCAGGCGCACAGAACGTCACTTTCATCTCATTAGACACGACATAAACGCATCGAGCTAGCACGAGCCTCTCTCGTCGGTCTGGGCCCGTCACAAAACAAAAACAGCAGCGGAAAATGAGTTCCAATCAAATGTGTAGCGTAAAGATATATCTGCTTTCCTTGGTGCTTACATGAATGGCGTGAAGTTCACTTTTGCAGCCTGCATGGCCGTTTCAGCTCTTGATGCTGCGACGGCTTCAGATCTTTCCAGCGCTCTCTTGCAAAACGGGGGCGGATATAGCCTGCGCTCTCATCCGGAATACAATGCTCAAGGTATTCGGCATGCAAACTGGGTTTTCATGCCATCCTTAACCTCCGGGCTCTCTTTCGACAGCAATCTTTATAAAACGAGAGATCATCAAGAAAGCAGCATGGTGGGCGTCTTTGCTCCAGCGCTTGCGATCAACTCAGACATGTCACGTCATCGCATTCACTTCGGCTTGTCTGGGCAACGTAAGCAGGTATTTTCCAATTCAGATGCCTCCACGTTGTCAGGACGCGCTTCAGCTGGAGCACAGCTTGAAGTCCTTAAAGATTTTGCATTGGACCTCGGCACAAGCATTGAATCCAGACAATATGGGTTGGGTGATGCGGATGGCCCTTCAGACGCAAAACACGGCGTAAGACGTGATGCTTACTCCGCGTCTGCCCGGGTTTCAAAGGTCTTCAATCGCCTGAGGTTCATTGGCGGCGGTTCTGTAAATCATTACAACTACCATGACGTTGAGGCCAAGGATGGCGGCACCATTGATCAAGACGCACGCGATGGCACACGATATAATCTGCTAGGCAAAATCAATTATGCCTTTTCGCCGGGGTTCAGCGCTTTTGTTAGCGCGGAATTTGATGCGCGCGACTGGAAGGCGACCGGTGCAGAAAATCGGGACTCAAATGGGTTTGAGTTTCTGACGGGACTGGAGCTGGATAAACGCGGCAATCTGCACGGCGCTGCTGGTATCGGGTATCTCAGACAGGATTATGATCTGGGCAGCCGCGGAGACATTTCAACCTATTCTTTCAATGTTGATGTTCAATGGATGCCCTCTCCGCTCCTGGTCGTAAACTTCGACGGGCGCCAAGCGGTGGAAGAGAGCTCACTGGACGGATATGTCAGCAAACTCACCTCAACCGCAAAAGTTTCAATGGATTACGAACTCCGACGGAACTTTGTCATTTCACCAATTTTCTCTTTCAAACGCGAGGACTTCGCAGGCACCAGCCGCAGCGACGATACACTGCGTGCGAGACTGGAAACAAAACATCTCATCAACCGCAACCTGAAGTTCGGTGCCTACTATGACTTTGAGAGGCTCAAGTCTACTGAAGCTGCAAGCAGCTACAGCCGGCATCTGATAGGGATCAACGCAAGAGTAGAGTATTGAGATCCATGCAAAATTCCCTAGCATCGAATGCCACACCAGAAGACACAATCAATCTTCGACTGGTTTTTCAGTTTTTGCGCAATTACTGGCTGGTGATCCTCAGTGTCACTGGCATTGTCACCATCCTTGGTGTCACATATTCTATGGTAACTTCGCCTAAATACACAGCAATTACCTCAGTCTACATTGAAACAAGGGCTGCGAATGTAGTTGATGTTAAAGCAATACTTAGTGGTTTTGGCTCCGACGACAAACTCTTGAAGAGTCAGATCGAAATTTTCAGCTCAAATGCTGTTGCTAAGCGCGTCATCAATGAACATGACTTAGAGAATTCATCAGAGTTTCAACTCACTCCTTCTTATCTATCGGAGGTGTTTGCGAAGATCACCGGTGAACCTCCTGCATCAGCCAGTCTTGAGCAACGAGTTCTCAACGGGCTTAATGTTACGTTGAACCGCAATACCACCGTTGTGGACCTCTCTTATCAAGCAAACTCTCCTGAGATGGCTGCTAACCTAGCAAATGGTTTTGCTGATGCTTATCTAGCAGACCGATTGGCAACCAAATACGATGCCATTCGCGAAGCAAGTGAATGGTTGAGCGTTCGCCTGTCCGAGCTCGGCGTGAAAGTCCGCAGTTCTGAGCAAGCTGTTGAACAATTCAGAAGTGAATTCAACCTGCAGGTTGCGGGTGGTGGGACGATCAATGAGAGACAGATCGCCACATTGAATCAACAACTTGTATTCGCGCAAACAAAAACTGCTGAAGCTCAAGCCCGAGTCGACCAAATTGAGAAGGTCCGTGTCCGAGGTGGCTCTACCTCATCGTTTGCTGATGCTGCACAATCTGCGGTGATTACTCAGTTACGTGCAAAAGCATCTGAAGTAGAACGCAAAGAGGCAGCACTTACTGTAAAATATAGTCATAAGCATCCAGCAGTGGTGAGTGTTCGCTCTCAGTTGATTGATCTGCGTCAGCAAATTGAAAAAGAGTTGCAGCGTATTGTTGACACCGCTCAAAATGAACTAGCAGTTGCAGAACGTCGTGAAACTTCAATCTTTGACAGCCTTGAAAAATTGCGTGATGTAACAAGTACAGAAAATCATGCGCAGGTGTACTTACGTGAGTTGGTTCGAGAAGCAGCTGCAAACAGAACTCTTTATGAATCTTTTCTTGCACGCCTTAAGGAAACTCAAGAGTTTGAGAAGATGGATTCTGTTAGCAGTAGGGTATTAAGCCGCGCAGAAATTCCGAGTCTCGCCAGCTTTCCAAATAAGAGATTGTTTCTCGTTGTCTCTCTAGTTTTGGGTCTGATTATCGGAACTTTGCTTGCACTTATCATCGAGCTTTTCGACAGCACATTAAAAACAAAAGAAGACGTTGAAAGCCGCATCGGCCTCCCGCTCTTTTCGCAAGTGCCACTGATAGACCATTACGCTACTAAGTCGCGTATGACCTCAATCTTTGGCTTCTTAATGGCTAAAAGTCCACGTACGCAACGAAATTATAAAAGCAGCCATGCATTAAATAAAGGAATTTTTAAGTTTGCATCGGCAAACCCACTGAGCCATTACGCGGAATCCATTCGCGAATTGCGATCACGGGTCAAATTCTCGCGTCTGGACAACCCGATCAAAACATTGCTGATTACCTCGGCCATTCCAGGAGAAGGCAAATCCACCATTTCACGCAATCTGGCTCACTACACTGCGAAGGCTGGAGAGCGGGTGCTGTTTATTGATGCCGATATGCGTCGTCAGATCTCGGCAGATGCGCCGGGAGATCTGAATGAAAAGAGCCTTGCAGATGTCCTGACAGGAAAAGTGACCTTTGCTGAGGCTACCAAACATGAAGAAGGCTCAAACCTTTATTATTTGCCTGCTCCAAGTCACAGAGAACTCTGGGAGACAGCCGAACTGCTCTCTTCCAAAGCAATGAAAACACTGCTGGATGGAGCCAGTAAGTCTTTTGATCTGGTTATCATCGATAGTCCTCCAACATTACCACTGATTGACAGCCGTGTACTCTCTCATGTCGTTGACGCAACCGTGCTGGTTGCCTCATGGAACCATACGGACGGCGGTTTAGTTGAGCAGGCAAAAGACCTCCTGGATCAAACTCCAGGAAAGACGCTCGGAGTCATTTTGAACAATTTCGATGTGAGCAAAGCCAAACTCAACAAACACCAGGCGTCTTATGGATACGGCTATTATAAGTGATCGATTAGCCAGGATAGCCAAGTAAGTTCCACCCTCCATGGTCTAGCAGGACTGACCATGGAGGGTACTCTCAACTCTCCAGAAACACTGCAATATCGCTTCAAGTCCGCCCATTTTCCTGAGCCACGATTTATCAGTGCGTTACTAAGTAATCTCTTGCCACTCTGACCTGCTACGCATTGCATCCCGGTTTATTTGTGATGTAGGAAGCTGAATGCTCGGCTCTTATGATCAGGGGATGCACCTTGTCTGAACAAATCGAAAATGCGGCCAGAAAACTGGCTGATCACTTTGACACTTCTAGTCCTCTGTTTCCAACGGCCAGTGGATCACCTAAAGCTTTTGCGAATGGCTTAGAGGATGCCCAAAAACGTATGGAAGAGCGTTTTACTGCGTTATGCGAACTGGCTGCATTGCTGGATCGCGAGACTGAAAAGAGTGAAGTGGCGCAGGGAGCTGCGATTGATCTGTTCCAGTGCTCCGGCTTTTTCTACCTGGCATTGATGCAATACTCTGAAAACCTGCCAAATTCGCTGCTGATGGCGGGCTATGACATTTCGGTTGGCCGCATGCCTCCGGTTGTCTCAAAGGCGCTCAAGCACGTTTCCTTTACGATGAAGAGTGCTATTGCGGAGGACATCACCTTCATGTGCCCTCACCTTTCTAACCTCACCGAGAAGGATGAGTTTGAAGGACGAGCACAAGTGATTTTGGATAAAGTACTGGCGCAAGCCATTGCCCGCACAGCTCATGCGGTCTCTTCACTGGAAGAAAACGAAAAACTCGACGGTTATGAGATCACCGAGGAAGACAATGCCCTGCGTGCGCGTTGTCAGACTTGTACCGAGTTGCTTGCAAAACTCGTCAAACATTCTGCTAACCCACGTGAGCATGCAGAACGCGTTAATGCGTTTCAGGCATTCCTTGGTAACGCCTAAACGAGCCTGATTGATCAAGCCATGGGATCCTTCCGTATCCCGTGGCTGCCTTGGCATCTCTACCAGGTTTTGCTTCTCAAATGACACCTGATGAGAACGTCATCTAGTTTTCGACAGTTAGAGTGGCATCGCATATGGCGTCTTCGACTGCCCAGAGGCGGTCCTGCCCCCATATACCGGTGGCTCCAACTCGAAAGCTGGGCACGCCCCAAAGCCCGAGCTCTGTAAGTTCCTTGCGGTTTTGCTCTGTTCTTGCACGCCAATCTTCATTGTCGACGACCAGACGTGCCTGCTGCCAATCCAGACCAGCATCTGAGAGGATGCGTGACAAGCCTTTATCTGTGCTTGCATCAACACCTTTCGCCCACACGCCAGTCATAAAGGCACTGCAAAATTCCCTAAGCCTGTCATTCTTCTCAGCAAACTCGAGGAGTGAGTAGCCTCGCTCGATTGCTGTTCCCAGTGGGTCGCAAATCCGGCCAAATGGAATGGCATGCAAACGGGCTTCACGCGCGGCATCAGCCAAAATGTACTTCCGCTTCATAGGCGGTACTGGCAAGCCACGCATGACCATGGGCAAGACGGGTCGAATGTTCAGCTTTACCCCCTGCCGATCAGCCAGAGTGCATGTGCGGTCAAACGCCAGGTACGAGTATGGACTCCGGAACGACAGGAAAAAATCGACCTCTATATGTGCTGGCGGTCTATGAGAATGTCGCCTTTGCGCTACTGCTGGCGCCAACTTGGAGGCTGAAGGCCCAAGTCCAAGCTCATGCAGGCGATCCTGGAGATAGTGTAGCCGGTCGATGCCCCAATACCATTCATCGCCATAATAAAAGGTCGCACCAAGATAGTGTCCGTATTTTGCCAGGAGCGCATCACCGCAGGTTTTGGCTTGATCAACCTTGTCGCCCTCCACTGAAGATTGGAGTTTTTCTCCAGACCACAATTTAGTACTTATTTCCAGCAGCTTACTCACGCATGCATCGTTGGCGAGTTCCTCTGCCATTAGCGTTTCAGCTTGACTGATTTGAGCTTCATCTGGAGGTTCAAAAGGCCTGCCTGTCAGGCCGTAATGTTTGGCAAGGAAGGCCGCATCCACGGAAGCATATGCTTCCAACGCTGACCTTTCTGGTACGGCCCAGTCAGGCGGGCCAGAGATCAAATGGATCTTCAGGGCGACTGCATAGTGCCGCTGAAAGTCGCCAAGCATTTGAAGTGTTAGGTGAGCGTATGGATCCGCAGCATGATGAAAATAGTGTACTTCATGCGCCTCACCTCGTCGGCTTCGTTGTTTTTCGTAGGAGGCCCGTTTTCGCTGCACTCTGGTTTCACTCGTAATGTATTCTGCAATTCTCGACTTTATTGCTGAGTGAAACGACATAGAGACGGCTCCTCCATCCAAGAGTGAGAGGCAACGTTAACCTGCTATTTCTTTTGCTGCAACGAGGCGTTTGATTGATGCCTGCAAACCTAACGGACGTTCAATGACGCATAATCGTAATACGTAAGCTACAAAAAGGCAGTTCCTCCCTGTCAAATTTCACGGATTGTCGGATAAACTTTTCTCAGAATACGCTTCAAACGTCCATATTGTGAGAATCTCATGCAAGAACGTTTGATACAGCTGCTGGAATCTGTTGCTGGAGCCGCCAAGCCGGTCAGTGCGAACGATCTTGCGCAGATGACCAAGCTTCCCAGAGCAACCATCTATCGGAACCTGTCGTCTCTGCTTCGCTGCGGCTTTCTGGATGAGGTTGAGGACGGCAAACGGTATGTTCTGGGTATCCGGTTTATCAAAATTGCCCTCACAGGAAAATCAGAGTCACATGTGATCAAAGCTGTCTCTGCTATGATCCACCGGCTGGTGATTGAACTTGGTGAGACGGCTTTTTTGGCACGATATCGTGGTGGCCGTGTGGACCTTATCCATGTTGAGCCTCCCAGTGATCCATCCATATCTTATATTTACCCCGGCCTCGGGACCCGGCCTGTTCATGCTTGCTCCTCCGCCAAAGCCATTGCTGCTTTCATATTGCCCGAACTGCGAGATGAACTGCTGCGAACCGAACGCGTGCAATTTACGCAAGCCACTCTCATTGACAGTTCTGATATCGCTGCTGAGCTGGAGACCGTGCGGCGCGATGGCTTTGCGCTTTGTGATGGCGAGATTGATGACGGTGTCACCAGCATTGCCGTGCCCATTATGGTTGACCGACTTGGAGCACTCTTCAGCATGGGTGTTGTTGGCCCCCAAAACCGCATAAAACCGCGACTTCGCACGCATATTTTACCAGTACTCAAAGAAGAAAACATACGCGCTGCAGCTGCCATTCAGCACTGCTCAATTGTTGATGCCGAGAGAACAAATTTGGAGGCTCTTTCCGGCGAGTTGGAGGCAACTCGAAATACTCATTAATTAATTTCTATGGGAGGATCTTATGAATAGAAGAGAATTTGGTGCACTGGTTGTTGCTGCTGCAGCGGCTGCCGGACCGTTTAGAGCTTTTGCTGATGAAACCTGTCAGTCACCTTATATGCCCAAGATTACCGGGCAGGAAGAATTCGTTTATGTCTGGACACTCGGCGTTGAGGGAATGGGCGATGAGCAAGATAAGCTTGTTACCATTGATCTGCGGCCAGACTCGCCCATGCGCGGTCAGGTGATCAATAGTCTTTCTGTCGGCGGACGGAATGAAGCACATCATGGTGGYTTTTCAGCAGATCGTCGCTATTTCTGGACTGGTGGTCTGGATACCAATCGCATTTTCATCTTCGACGTACATAGTGACCCATCAAAGCCATCCCTCCACAAAACCATCGAGACTTTTGTCAAGGATTCAGGGGGCGTTGTCGGGCCACATACATTCTTTGCCCTTCCCGGCAGCATGATGATCACCGGGCTTTCCAATGATGATGATCACGGTGGGCGTACGGCACTGGTTGAATACAACGATGCCGGCGATTACGTGGCGACTTATTGGATGCCAACCGCTAGTGACATGCAGGGTGCCGTTGCTGTGGGGGATGCTGTTGCGGACGGTTATGGCTATGACATTCGCGCACTCATTCGCAAGAACATCATGTTGACCTCCTCCTTTACTGGCTGGTCAAACTACATGATGGATTTTGGGCAGATGCTGCAAGATGCCGACGCGATGAAACGGTTTGGCAATACGATCGTTCAATGGGATCTGCATACTCGTCAGCCGCGTAAGGTCTTCAACGTGCCGGGCGCTCCCCTGGAGATCCGCTTCCCATGGGGCCCGAATGCGAACTATGCATTCTCTACGACCGCTCTCACCTCCAAACTCTGGCTGATTTATGAGGACGACAGTGGGGAATGGCAGGCCAAAGATGTAGCGGATATTGGAAACCCTGCGGACATTCCGCTTCCCGTCGATATCTCCATAGCTGCTGATGATCAGACACTGTGGGTCAACAGCTTCATGGATGGCAAGACGCGGCTCTTTGATATTTCCGATCCGCATAACCCCTTTCAAATTTATGAGAAAACCATCGACCGTCAGGTCAACATGGTCAGCCAGAGCTGGGATGGGAAACGGGTCTACTTCAGCTCTTCCTTGCTGGCAAACTGGGACAAAAAGGGTGACGACGATGTGCAATATCTGCGTGCATACACCTGGGATGGGAAAGAGCTGATCGAGGATTTTGATATCGATTTTTACAAGCTCGGCCTTGGCCGTGCGCACATCATGCGTTTTGGCAGTTCTGAGCTGTACACCAGCTAGATCAAACTCGTTTTGGGGCAGCACGCGTGTTGCCCCATGCTTTTCTAACTCATTAGGTCTGATGCATGCGTGTATTGAAAAAACTCCTCGTCTTCAGTGGTGTTGCAGCAACACTTCCAGCACTCTGGTATACCTTAATGGCCGGACAAGCTGCTCCCACTCGCCCATTTGCAGATGCCTTTACCCCTCATGAAGAGTTTCAGTTTGATCCTCCCAAGCCGGGCTCTTACACACTGAACCGGTTTAGGACGGCGCCAGATGGACAGGTTCTGGATGTAAATGGACAGACACATTCACTTGCAGCGCTGACCAGAGGCAAGATCAATCTGGTGAGCTTTGTCTATCTGATGTGCGGCGATGAGAATGGGTGTCCTATCGCCATGTCGACGCTCTTTGAAATTCACGATGCCAGCGAGAAGCTTCCCGGACTGCGAGAAGATGTTCAGCTGATCACTATCAGTTTTGATCCTGCCCGCGATACAGTCGAGGCCATCAACTCCTTTTCATATCCCCTTCAAATCGATGCGAATGCTGATCAGAAGCTGAAATGGCACGTGCTTACGAGTTCAGGCATGACAGATCTGCAGCCTATTCTGGATGGTTTTGGCCAAGTCATTGATCGTTCGAACGATCAGGAGGTCATCAATCATCTTTTACGGATGTATCTGGTTGATCGCGAAGGCGTTGTACGCAACGTCTATGGCCTTGGAACCATCGACCCGAGGCTCCTGATCACAGACGTGGAGACGCTTTTACTGGAAGAAAGCAGGTCATAATGCGCCAGTGGTTCCTTACATGTCTGATTGGCAGTCTCCTGTGTTGGGCAGATGGCGCACATGCACAATCGCATTGCATAGCAGACCCGGAAAACTGGTCTGTAGTGGCTTTGAAGCGGAGCCTTTCTACCCCGCTTGGACTTCCGCCCGTCCCCCATCCACATGACAACCCGCCTAGTGTCGCGAAGATTGGGTTGGGCCGGAAGTTGTTTTTCGATCGGCGCTTGTCGATCAATCGCACAATGTCTTGCGCCATGTGCCATGTTCCAGAACAAGGGTTCACCAATTGGGAGCTGAGCACAGCCATCGGTGTTGAAGGGCGCAGTCTTAAGCGAAACTCACCAAGCATTTTGAATGTTGGATACCTGAATGTGCTGTTTCATGATGGCCGGGATCATGCATTAGAGACACAGTTTATCGGTCCGTTAACCGCACGAAATGAAATGGCGAATCCGTCTGCGGGACGTGTTGTTGCTCTTTTGAAGGAGATTCCGGACTATGTGCAGATGTTCGAGGATGCCTTTGAGGCTCAGGCGTCTCTCGACAGGATTGGGATGGCCCTTGGCGCATATCAAAGAACAATCCTTGCGGGGAACAGTCCCTTTGATCAATGGTACTTTGGTGGTGATGAAACTGCTGTTAGTGCCGATGTTAAGCATGGTTTTCAGGTATTTAACGGCAAAGCGGGCTGCAGTGATTGCCATCTGATCGAAGATGACTACGCCCTCTTTACGGATGAGCTTTTCCATGACACCGGATATGGTCAGATGCGTGAAGAGAAGCGCCAAAATCCCCCGGCAAGCATTCCTGTGCAAGTTGCCCCCGGAGTGGTGCATCAGATGGAATTTTCAAAAATCCAATCTGTTAGTGCTGAACGCGAAGCTGATCTAGGGCGATATGAGGTAACAGAGGACCCAGTTGACAGATGGAGATTTCGCACGCCTTCACTGCGTAATCTCACAGTAACGCCACCTTATATGCACGACGGCCATCTCAGTACGATTTCGCAGGTTATTGAGTTCTACGACCAAGGCAGATCACAACTGAGTGGTCAAGACCCACGCATCCGCCCGCTTGGTCTTACGGGAGCAGAAAAACAAGACCTCGAAGCCTTTCTGCAAAGCCTGACCTCTCCTGATCTCGACTGCCTGATAAGCGAAGCAAGAGGATGACATGAAATGAGTGGTTTGCTTCAAAAGGTTCAATTTGAGACACGCCTAGGTCACGCATAAAAACACTTCGCAACATTCGTGTGGGCAGTTGCTCTTAGAGAAAGGACAGCTATTTTGCGAGCCGTTGCGTCTAGTTTATTCGCTGGCAGGTGAGGCGCTAGTATCAAGCGCCTCAAATATGCAAGAATCATAAAATAAACATATCTTCTCTGAAATTATCAATATCCCAATTTTCAAAACGGACAGAACCGGATCCGAGTTCCAATATCACGTCATTTCCATCAATTCGCATGTGCTCTAGGATCTCAGAAAAACCTGACCAACTATAAGCGGCTCGGTGCTGATGGATATCCACTACATCTGTTTGGTCGAAGTCGAGAATCACGTCGTGCCCAGTGTTATCTGAGGGAGATAGAGCTGAAAAAACAAACCTGTCTTTAGCTGCGCTATCGGAAGCAGGCCCCCCTCTAAGAACGTCGTTTCCGTATCCTCCCTCAAGGTAATCGTTACCGTTACCTCCATCGAGATAGTCATCTCCCTTCTGTCCAAAAAGAATATCTGAACCGTTGTAGCCTTTAAGAACATTATTGGCTTCGTTGCCCAAGATAACATCGCCATGATCTGATCCGCTAACATTCTCAATGCTTGCTAAGGTTTGTGTTCTCTTTCCAAATTCAGCCTTTCCTTCCGACAAATTAACAAACAAACCAGTTAGGTGTAGAGTGCTATAGGAAACGGTATCATTGCCTCGTCCACCGTCGAAAATTGTGTTTGCCCCGAAATCTACCATTGTGTCGTTCCCGGAACCGCCATAAAGCTTGTCTAAGCCCGAGCCTCCGTAAATGTAGTCATTTCCACTCCCGCCATAAAGGGTGTCATCTCCTCTCATCCCATAGATATAGTCGTCGCCTCCGTTTCCAGTGAGAGTGTTCGCGCCGTTGTCGCCCGTCAGAAAGTCAGAATAGATTGTTCCTGTGACATCTTCGAAATCGTATAGAGTGTCTCTCGCGCCTGTTTTTGAATAGAATGACCTCCCAGATTGAAGGTTTACAGTAACTCCCACACCTTCGCGTAGAGTTGCATAGACTACTTCGTCACGCCCGCTACCACCATATAAAGTGTCCGATCCTCCGCCACTGAACACAGTATCATTCCCGATGCCTGCATAAATCAAGTTATTCCCACCGGTCGCAAAGATAAGGTCATCTCCAGAATAACCATATATTTTGTCGTTGTGAATTGTGCCGTATAAGAAATCTGCAGCAGTTGTACCTAGAATTAGTGCCATTAGTGTAACCTCTATACAAATAAAAACACTAACTACAATCATATCCGGCAGTGCAATCGTACAGGGGGGGGATGCTATAGATAAGGTTTGCAACGACAAGTTTTGAAAAAATAATTTACACTTTATTTTACTAAATTAAAGAGTGCCAAAAAGTGTGGGGCAATTAAGTTGAGAGTTGGTTGCTCGCCATATGTTGTATCTCGGAGTTCAAGCTTGGGTATCAATATTTGAGTTACTAACGGGGTCCGCCGAACACTTTTACCTAGGTTTACACAGGTGGCCCGCTTTCATGCTGCGCTATTGGGGGATGTTCATGATACGTGTAATTTTTTCCAAGCGTGCCTTAGGCTCGCTCTAACGTTCAAAGAAACGTAGGAATTCTTAAACTCATTGCCTTTGATCACAAGTTTACAAAGTCCTGAAAACATCAATTCAGATAACTGGTTTCCTCAATCAAAGTTCAGAATTCAGGTATCTGGATGAGTTTACTGAACGATTTTGGAGGAGCAGAAGCTTTATTTCAAGCAGGTGGAATTTTTTACATATATCCTGAACATACCCCCAAAAGGTAATTGTCTTCCTGAATGAAAGACAATTACCAGTCCTCAACTTCTTCGGTGACAATTTAAATCCCCTGAGGTTGTTCACTAAAGCACTACTTTCAAGATGTTTGTCTGAATGCTCTCAGCGATCTTTTGTGCATCATGAAAGTTGCCTCTCACCAACACCAGTGGTGCCACGGTCGTTGTCCCCTCGAAGTTCTGTTCAAAGACATCGTAACTTGCAGAGTGTGAGGTATTGCTTGTTGCACCCGTTTGAAAACGACTACTCATAACTCCACCTAGGCCACGATATTTTGTGGCAGCTTTGATGGTAGTGATCTTGTTTACCGCCCTCGCATTGCTTCTTGGCCGCGTGGCAATCTGACTGGTGTTCGACGGGTTGGAGCTCAAACTGGTGCTAGTTTGTGCGTTGCCTACCGCATTTGTTGTTGTAGAGGCACCTGCTTGACCTTGGGTGGTGGTGCTTGTGGGGAGTACATTAGTTTGCAGATTACGTGCCTCGGAATACCCTGCTTGGGCTCCCGTGGCACCACCCACTGCAATATTGATTATATTGTCACGAGAGAAGAATGGTTGGTTTTTGGCGATCGAAGTGACACCCGCAGATACTGCTGCATCGAAAATACCACCTGATGTACCAGCAAAGATCAGATTTCTTGTTAGAAGAGGACGTGCGGCTGTACCACTGCTTATCAAACCTCGTTCAACACTCCATCCAATAGCGCGCTCTACACTTGCACCAGCGGCACCACCAAGGAGACCACCTAAGGCGTCAATTCCAAGCTGCGTTCCGGTGACTTCTTCACCGGTCACGAGTGAAGCAGCCAGATCTCCAGCGACCGAACCGGCAGCTCCTGCTAAACTAGAAGCAGCAATAGCCGCTAGGACACCCTCTGTTCCAACAAATGCGAGACCAACCAAAGCGCCGACAGCAACTCCAGCTGCAATTCCAACTGCAAGGGCCAGTACATAGATCCCGACTTCTTTGGCGCTTGTTAAACCAGTAGGATCAAAATTTGCAATCGGGTTACCATTCGCATAGCCGTAGGTGTTTATCGAGTACAGCGGATCCGGTGTAAGGAAGCGCATGGATTTAGGGCTGTACCAGCGAGCATTCATAAAGCTCAGTTCAGTTACTGCATCGGTATATTCACCTTCCCAGTTAAAGCTGTTCGCGGTAGTAAGGGGCGTGGTACTGGTGACGAGCCCGTAATCTGAGACGCTGATTCCTTCGTAATCACCGTCGGTGCTATGCAGACGGACCGAGTTCATGACTCTTGAGTAAAGACTAAGCGAAGTCGCCGTACGCTGTGCATACGGTAGTGTATTTGACCACAAAATCGCGTGTGAGTTTTCCTCGTCATCTTCCTGCGAAACACTCTGGCTTACGCCTGCTACGCTATTGGAGACTGTGTGAAGCTGATTGGTGGCACCATCTCGTAGCACTGCAGAAAGCATGCCTTCAGCATTATAGCTGTATTGCACTTGCGTGCCGTCCGTTAACTCAACCGTAGTCAGGCGGCCAAGATCATCGTAGGAGTAACTTGTTCCATCAACATCCTTCAACATACGGCCGTTTTCATCATATGTAATGCCATCGCTGATCAGCTGGTTGATTTCGTTATACTGAAATTCCTGAGTATCGTCATCGTGCGTGTAAGCGAGAATATTTCCCGCACCATCAAAGCTATATGCTTCGCTGGAGAGCTCGTTATTCTTCAAATTACGCGACCGCGATGAAACCAGTTGATTTAAACCGTTGTACGACATGGTTTTAGCCAGATTCACCGCTGCATCCTGAATACTTTCAGAGCTTATGGTCAGGTTGGTGACATTGCGCCAGCTATCGCGTGTAGCCGTGGTACTGAGCAGTTTCGCACCTTCGCCATCAATGACATCGATCTGCTGAGGATACCCATAGCCATCATAAGCAAAATTTGTGTTCTGACTGTGCTCTAGGGAATCCTGTACTATTTGGCTAAGCAGGACACCGTGTTGATTATTGGTAGAACCCCAGGTGTTGCGAAGAGAAACACCATCAGTAATCTGCTCAGAAATCTGATTAGTATCTGTGTAAGTGTAGGAGGATTGAGTACCATCTGGCAGGGTGTAACCCACAACACGGCTAAAATCGTCTTTGCTAAAACTGATTAACGTGTCATCTGGATACTGGATCGTTGAGGCAGTTCCATCCAGAGAATAGCCGTATCTGATGGATGCTTCCCCTTCAGAGATCTCGCTAACCAAACCATTGGAGAGATAGGAAAATGACCTGTGGGTGTCACCCGTTTCAGCATTCGTGAGTTGGCCAGCATCATCATAAGTATAGCGGGTCATCAACCTGTCATGGCGCTGGTAGGTAATGAGTTCGTTGTCTGCATTGTAGGTGAAGACTTGTGATTGTTCTGACTGGTTGGTGGCCTTAACAAGGTTCCCCATTGCATCAAAGGAGAGAACAGCAGTCGTTGCTTCTGGCTGAGGCTCGCCATTATAACTCACTGTACGGCCCACTTGAACTGGATTGCCCAGCAGATCGTAACTAGTTACTGTCACTACATCTGCTTGCAGCGCTTCATCGGCCGCTGACCCTGCAAATGTTTCGCTTACAACAGCACCTTCTGGGTTGTACTCGCTTGTGGTCGTTGAAATACGGGTCTGCTCATCACCATCCATGCTGTATGTTGCAACTGTATCCTGTAACCCAAATCCATTATAGGAATAGGTGTGCATGTAAAATTGTGTGGCCGTGGTATCCGAGTAGGGATAGCTCTTGACAACAATGTTCTGACTCAATCCGTTGTATTCAACGTTTGAACGCAAAGTACCGTTTAGGTGACTTTGAATAGTCAGGTTTGGATCATCATAGCTGAGAGTATACTCATTCCCCTGAGCATCTGTTCTGGAAGTTTCCCGTCCCAATGAATCGTAGGCATAACGGGTTGTGAGACCCGTCATTCCTGTTTCTTCTGCCTTCAGTCCAAGCAAGTTATAGGTGATTGCTTCCAGCTGTCGGTTCAACTCGGGGGTGGCTTGTGTTGGATCCCCATTATCTTCAAGCAAAATAAAGCGACCAAGCGCGTCGAAAGTACTGCGGAGCATATAGTCATTTGCATTACGAGTTACGACCGTATTGCTAGCATGATCTGCTGACCCGTTAGATGTGACGGCTGTTGTGTAGGTATAGGTTTTGCTTTGGCCAAGCGGGTCTGTACTTTCTGTCATACGACCAGCGGCGTCATAGGAGAAGTTGTAGGTTTTTCCTTCGGGGGTCTTCTGCTGAACGCGAGGCGCCATAGGCAGGCGCATATCAAAAATACTGGTACCCACTCCGCCATTTGCATCTGTTGTAGAAACAGTAAGCTGACCGGAACTTGCATCAAAAGCATGCGTTATGCTGCTGCTAATAGAAGTTAAATCGCCTGCATCACCAGAATGACCTTCTGCCCAGGTCAGCTGCCAGCTTACTTGCACACCCTCATCATCATATGAGTACCGTTTCGTTTTTGTGGGCATAAACGATACAGATTCATTGGTTTTCTCAAAAAGAGTAATCTGAGAAATGTTTTTCTGGTCTTCAGTGAGAGTATAAGTCGACTTGATCTCACGGCTTTTTTTTCCATCCCGCTCAACCTTTTCAAGTGGCATCGCACCGCCCCAGCCAGCAGCTACGTAAGATCGTGTTGTTTCGCGGACCAGAGATCTGTCGCCATCCGTCAGATCATACGTCCTGCTGGATACCAGAAGACCAAAGTTGTTGTAATCGCTCTCAATTTTTTTATAGTCGTGCCAGCTCTGAGCATCCGGATCGTAGACACTATAAGTAACGCTGACAGGCTTGCTCATATTAACGCTGCGATCATGCTGATCGGAGACGAAATGATACTCATACAAGCTTCTGTAAGCTTCGATAGTGCTGCCGTCCTGACTTAAAAGGTAAGAAAAGGAGCGAACCGGTGAGTGCAAATAGTTGTAAAAAACACGTGAAGCAGAAAGAATTGATCCATTTTTTGCAAGCTTCTCCATCAGCACATCATAAAGATAGTCAGGATTCTGGCCGCTCATCAAACTGTCACCAGAATCTGACAGGCGATACCCATCTGCAAAGCCTGTAAATGTATTGCCATCACTGGCACTTCCATAGACATATTGAGTGGCATCCAGAATTTCCCGGTTCAGGTTGCTGTGTTGTAGCTTCTGAACAGCAGGAAAAGAGCCTTGATTACCATCTTCATCTAAGTAATCGATGGAGGTGTAGGTCAGGGTTGTTGTTAGTCCTGAACCATAAGAAATCTCTGAAATGACCGTTTGGTCGGCATGATTGATGTATGCAAACTCAGTCGGAGCATCACTTTGATTGATGATACGAGCCACGCCTTGATCAGCGTATGTGACTTCTTGAGTAGATCCGTCCGGCAGCGTCACGATCAAACTGCCAAAGTTATAGGAAAGCGTCACGGTTTGCCCATAGGAGTCCACAATGGCAGTCAGCTTATTTCCAACTACCCCGGTTAGTTGGTCAGCATATCTGTACTGTAATGAATTGCCGAAGAGATCAGATTGCAGCACGGGCTTGCCAGTGGCATCAAAGTAACTCTTTGACCCATCATTATAGGAGAGCAGATAACGGTAGCTTCCATCACCAGAGGGCAGAGGTTGATCTCTAACGAATTTCTCAAATTTTTGCCCATGGTCGTTCAGATACTTTAAGCCAGACTGATAGCCGGAGCTGTCAGTCCATTCGAGATCAATGACAAAAGTCTTACCCTGATATGTGAGTGTTTCGTCATTTGTGACGAAAGGCAGATTGAAACCCCAGCCTTCCGGCATACCCAATTGTCCGTCAGCTCCTGAAAGGTACGAGAGGGAGAGATTTAGTCCAATGGCTTCTGTCTTACCTCGCAGTTCAACGAGTGGAATTCGAATAGTGAGTGAGCCAGTGTTTTTATTGACGTATTCATTAACCTGAAGCGTTTGGTTGAACGCCTGTGATCCACGATACTGCGAGTTAGACATAGTGGTTCTCTCATGTTTTTTGATTGTTATGGGAGAGGGCCTGCCAAATCATGGCAGGCCTTGTTGCTCTGGAAAGCAAAAGAGCAACCTGTGCTGATGAAGGGTTCTGGAAAGATCATTCCATATTGAAGATGATGTAGATGTCGGGGGTGGTGTTATGGTCCCAATCTTGGGAGGTCGCATCGCAATTTGCTTCTTCAGGGCAGATCTGAGTACCCGGAGATGTCTCTTTCAATGAAACTGAATCTCGAAGCTCATCACTTTCAGCCGCCCAGCTTGTCCGTGCTGTGCCGGATTGAGCGTAGTCGTCTGTATGATAACTCAGTGTCCAAGCAGACGGCAGGGTATCGCAACTGTTATCGTCGTCGTCAGCGCTGCTTGCCACATTGCCAATACTAACGCAGTTAAGGCCTTTTGTGTCGACAGTGAGAGGTTCATCCGTGCCCGAGGCACTCATACATTGGTCGGTTCCGCTACCCGCGATAAAGTTAACATTAATCGGAGCAAGAGGTGCAACATCTACATTGATGCAAGCTTGGATATTGGCACTGGAAATGGCGGCAAAAACGGGAGTACCGGTAAACAAGAGACACGCTGCCGTAAAGAGACTAGGAAAGACACGCATTTTTTCTTCCTTTTTATTATCTGCGCACATGAGTGACTTGTGCCCAATTTTGTGGACTTCACGATAGGAGACGCCTTCATTTGCTCTTTGTGAAATTTGATTGGGCCACGGGCGTCATCATCCCCGAATGCACAGATCCTGCTCGCACTTTGGCATGTGATGTTAGGGAAGTTATGAGAGTGCCAGCAACCGTCGCCACATTTTTTTGAAAACGGGACAGAGCCGTAAAAAGGTATCAGGCTCTGACATGGAGTGTTGCACAACTCGCGATTAGCTTGCCGATGACCTTTACCTGTCGCGAATTGCATTCATCCGCTACTCGGATTGCAAACATCCTGGGTTTTCGCTCGAATTAATTGCACCTATCAGACCCGCCAAACTCACATAAGCTGCGAATGAGATCGCATTATTTGCATCGCGATCGCAATTATCCGCTTCGGGTCAGTTTATTTGCGAATGATGGAAACGGCCCGACGGTCGGGGCTCGGAGCTCCTTTGCTGCCGTTCGTCGGCGCATAGGCATTCGCAAGAGCAGCATGTAGCTGGTGACCAATACCGGCCATTCGTCCTAATTCTAGGAAGGTCCAGTTAGCATGTCACTTCAATCAAAGGTTGATTTCGGTCAGCTTGTTGTTGAGCGACCATACTGAACATTCAAGCTCTCTCCGGATTCCCTTGTATGCGTCCGCTCTGGAGTTCGTTCCTGATCCCGGAAAATTTCATTATATTCGCTAAGCGGCCATTTTAAGCTGATTAATTCTAAGGATTTTTACATCCCATGTGTATCTTCAGTTTTGATTTCAGAAAAGAGGGATCACCATGAAGATTTCTTACGTGAACCAATACCCGCCGCGCTTCAAGACCAATGATGGCCGCATAGTGAATGTTAAGGTTTCCAGCAAAAAAAACAATATTCTCGAGGCCGTTGAGGAAAATTCGAACAGCCTTCGTCAAAAATACGACGAATTGGGAATGGAACGTTGTTATGTGCATGACTTGACGATTGGTGCGCCCGATATCGACGATGTAATGGAAAAATTACCAAAAGTCGATGACATTTACCGAAGGACAATGGGGGGGGGGCGCTTCGGAGATGTTGCGCTGGTCGAAGACGACAAGTTCACCTTTGAAGCTAATATTGTTCAGCTTCCTGAAGGCAATGATGTTATATTCGATGGCTACACTTCCAAGGAGTTGTTCGACCAATTCCATACGTTTTTCACGTCCCCGGATGCTGGGGAACTCGCAAAGCAGTGGATCGAAACGAAGCTTTCAAGCCACTGTGAGAAACATGAAATTACTACCGGAGGTCAACCATTCTATCGCAGTAACTTGGATCTCTTTGTGCCAAAAGATCAAAAAGCACTGCGCCCACTACTGATCCATATTCATGGTGGTTATTGGCAGTACACACAAAAGGACATCTACTACCAGATTGCAAACTCATTCACTCAAGAAGATGTCCTGGTTGCAAATCTCAACTACCCGCAAGTGCCAGATGTCTCTATTCAAGAAATGATCGAAGTCGTTAAGAAATCGATCCGCTATCTTTATGTCAACGCAGAAAAATGGGGCATAGATCGAGACAGAATATCAGTTGCGGGGCACTCTTCAGGTGCACATCTGACTGCTTGCATGGGTGTCTTCAATTGGTCACAATTAGATCCAGATCTACCGGGATCTATATTCAAGAACGTGGTTGCTTTTTCTGGTGGTTACAATATGGAACCTTACATGCACGACGCTCAAAACTACCAGATGGGGATTTCACCGGAAGATCTGCCTTTCATGAGTCCTTTACATTTGCCATGCCATCGCGGAGCGAAATTCACTCTTTATGCTGGCTCTAAGGAAAGCGCCGAATATCAAGCACAAACCAAAGACTTCTACGATCACTTGGTCCATAATCGTGTTGAGGCAGATTTGCGGATTATCGAACAGGGTGATCACTTCTCGGTAATCAATGAGTTCTATACGCACGGAGGCCCCATATTCAACCACGTACTCTCGATACTATAGGAGCGTGATGGTGTGGTGCGCGCTTGAGGAGGATGACCCCGACGCTGTTGCGTAAATTCGCTTCAGGCGTATATTCTAGCTGTTCTTTCTTTCAGTAAAGGTGCACGCCATGCTGTTTAAAGCCAATGCTGATCGCTAACATAAGTTTGCCAAAGCCATCATCGTTAGGTCGGCTTCACCGAGCGCTTACTTCCAGATAGCTTTGACATGAGGTTTTGAGCGTTCGAGCATTTAACCACCTTCCAAGAACTGGGTCTCAAATGGATCGTAATGCCGCCCTACGCAGTTAGACATGTAAATTATAACTTTGCGGTGATGCTGGCAGTTATCATCACTCAAAGTCAACGACTGATTTCATAACAGTGCCGTACGATTTAGGCTTCTGCCAACAAAATCCTATGGTTTTGGAAATAGTGACGAGTTAGTTTGAAGGAGACGGTCAAAACCCTTCAAGCAAACAGTCTCAGCCCCTGATAGAGCCGAATGAATGTCCGCAGTTGGCCCACGGCACTGGCAACAGCCTCTCGCTTAGCTCAGTTCCCGCAGTGTAATGAAAGACCGCTTTCCGCACTCAATTATTAGCATATCGCGCAGTGAGGTGACCTCAGGTCAACGGGGAGCATTCCAGTATGATAGTTTATTACTGAGTATGAATCTTTATTACTTACCGACAAATGGTAACAGAAGACAATGCACCCATTACATCCAGGATTTACGCCGGAATTTGATCGGCAAAAATATCTCTATCACTACACAAGCGCAGATACCGCGATCGACTTTATCCTCCGCAATCGAACGCTTCGCTTCAATCCGCTTGCCAATGTGAATGACCCAATGGAATCAGAGCCCAATCGTTGGGCATTTAGAAATTCTGGGAACAGCGATGCGTTGAGAGCTGTCCATGACCGATTATCCGATCACTTCAGGAATCGGACAAAAGTCGTTTGTTTTTCATGCGATGTGCAAGGTGATTGGGGCCCCGGCTGCTGTCCAAGTGACTTTTGCGCGCGTGGCCATTCGAAGCCACGGATGTGGGCAACATATGGTCATGATCATCGGGGTGTGTGCCTGATCTTCGATCGGGAACGCTTGAGACAGGCTTTTGCGAATGGATTGAATGGAGATGGGCTACTGCTGCAGGGGGCGGTTCGCTACGGAGACAAATTGCCAGCCGATGAAGATGGAGCTGCTGTCATTGATCTGGCAGTCTTTGAAAGAAATTTCGAGGAAGCGCTGCAGCAAAAGATTGAAGAGCATCACCGCACGTATTTCCTCTACAAGCATACCGATTGGTCAACAGAAAACGAATATCGGTTCATCATAACGGGCGGCGCTGTAGGGCCGGTCGAGTTGCCCTTTGAAAAGGCCCTAATCGGTGTGGCCATTGGAATGAAGTCTGATGAAGATCTGGACAAACAGCTTGCCGTTGGTGAAGCAGCTCAAGCTATGGAAATTCCGTGCAGGTATCTGGGGTGGGGCTGGAGAAGTGCAGGATATGCGCCCGTAAATGAAGTTGCAAGACATTTGCCTCCCAGAACAACTGTCTACGATCCCGCTTAGTAAGGCCTTACGTTCGTAACGGTGTCGGCTTTGGGCTCGCCCGGCAACTTCGCCGCGCAGATAGCCAAGGGCTGGACTGCGGTAGGTCGACCTTGGGTCGTTCAGGAAACGGTGGTTTGGCAGATGGTCAGGAAACTCAAAATTCCGCTTGGGGCATCCAGCGAAATCATCTATGCGTTCAGATCGAAACGAAACAGGGCTCGGTTGGCCGTTGCTTAATAGATTAGCAAAGTTGATCTCAACTGTTGGCTGAAAGGCCCCAATGACCGCTCCTGGCCCGACGCATCATGACGTAGCCATGCTCATTTCCAGTTCTCTACGCCGCAGCGAACGTCAGCAAATGTCTGCACTGCTGCCGCTGGCGAAGTGCTAAAGTGTGTCCCGAACACTTAGCAGGTTCATCACCTTCAAACACGCTCAGAGGTGCCCACTCCTTCGGGCCCTGTCGTCCTGCGATGTGTGGGGTCTTCGTCCGTCAGGGCCAGAGCGCTGCGGCAAGGTGCATACTCTTTGCCTATCACAAGCTCACAATGACGCTTCTGCTTTGCGGCCCACCAGTCACTTCTGCTTAGTTGCAACACCGTTTCATCTGCAGACGCGGGGCAAGATCGAGCGTTGGCGTCAGACCATGAAGAACCGCATTCTGCTCGAGGACTATTCCATGTCGGAGGACTTGGAGGCGCAGACCGGCAACTTCGGCAGGGACAAGCAGATCCTTCGGCACCGGCAGATGGTTAAACGCAAAACACTTCAAAGCCGGCACTTTCGCTACCACGCTCAAGCCGCATAACATCAACGCACAAAAGGGCCAGACACTTCCCTGTTCAAAAGCCAAATTTGTCCAGCTATCCTTGATTACGGATACTGCAGGACCGTAATCTTCTCGAGGATAGGCTTGTTGTTAAGGATCTGACATGTGGCCTGGAAGAGGTTGAAACCCGCTCTGCCAGCATCAAAATTTTAGGAAAGGCAGCAGCTGATTTCCAGATTTATATCGAGGGTAATGACGATATGATCTCGGAGTGTAGACGCAACGGCCAATGGGTCCCAAATGGATTGTCGAAAATTTTAACGGCAGCTTTCGAGAGGAGTACTTGAATGAACCATTGTTCTTATCACTGAGCGAAGCCAGAGGCAAAATTAAGGCTTGGAAACACGACGACAACACTTAAAGATCTTGTGCGTATTTGGCCAATTTCTCTCCAGCAGAATTTGAAGGACAAATATAGCTGGAAATGAGAACTGCATGAGACTTTAAACTATAGACCCTCACACAAACTTGAGGGAACTTGGGCCTTAGGTCAGACTGTGGTAGCAAATATGGGGTTCGGGCCAAGCTGACTAAACACGGGGAGGTCTCTTTGCCCATGAGGATTGAGCAAAGAGAAAGCGTTTTGGTCGATACAGGTTGCTTGACCCGAACTGGGGAGCGTCATCGCTCATTCATGTTCGTTGAGCGCATGCTTAGACAATCAATATATTAAATTACAGAGGGGCCAGCGACAACAAGACGGTGTGAGCGGCTGGAGGAGGATCAATGTCCTTGATAGGCGGGCATCTGACAGTGAGGGGCAGTTGTGACAACGCCGTCTGATCTGGTTGCCGAAGTCTGAAGTGCCTGCAGGTTAGCGCATGCTCAAACTTTCTCCATCTTGAGTCAGTCCAGCTATTTGTGGAACGGTAATCTTCGCGAGAGGAAAATTGTTTTTGACGATCTGCCTTGCGACTCGGAAGGGGATGAAAACAATTCCGCCAGCATCAAAGCTTTAAGAAAAGTAGCAGCTGAATTTCAGACTTGTATTGAAACTTATGCCGAGATGAACCCAAGCAACGCTGAGCGCGGGTGTTACGGGGAACGGGTTTAACCGGTTTTGCTGAAAGCACTGTCAATGCATTGTCAGCGAGGGCTTCGGTGAAATACAGCACAAGTGCTGGTATAGATCAGGTCCCCACCTCCTGTTGCAAACTCGACGTGTGCATTGAGCGGAACGTTCAGACAAAAGTTAGAGCAATAGTATCCTGGCATGAAGTGTGAAATGCAAGACTAGCGTTTGGCAAATTCTCCGCCTGTTTGCTCGTTTATTGTGATGCCTTTAAAAGTCGTTGCCGTTTGCGACATGATTTCGCCGTAACCCGCAGTGTTGCCAGCGCAGATGATTCCTTATTATTTCTCTTAAACTACTTGGGGAGTAAGTCTTGTGAAAGAGCGTGTGGAGATCGACGCGAAAGGAGCTACACTTAGCGGTGAGATCTTTGTGACAGAAGGCATCAAACCAGAGCATGCTATTGTGCTTCATCCTGCGCTAGGTGTGAAGCGTCGTTTCTACACTGCTTTTGCTGAATGGCTGGCAGAAGAACAGCAAGCTGCCTGCTTGATTTATGATTATCGATTACATTTCAAACAGCTGAGTGGTCTTAAAGAGTTCGAACGTGTCACGCTGAGCAACTGGGGCTGCCTCGACCAATCCGCGGCGCTTGACTGTCTCGCAGAGCGCTTCCCTGACAGCAAACTTCACGTGGTAGGACATTCCATTGGTGGAACGATGGTCCCGTTTCATCAGCAACGTAATCGGGTAAACTCTGTACGCGCAGTTTGCTCTGGTTTGGGATACTGGAAGTATACGCCGATGCCTTATAAACTGAAAATCTGGTTCTTCTGGTTTGTGGCGGGCCCCCTGTCTGTAATGCTGACTGGGCAACTGAGCCGCAAGGTGATGGGTTTGGCGACAGATTTACCTGCCGACTTGTTCTGGCAATGGCGACGCTGGTGTTTGTCACCCTCGTTCCATCGCATAGACTGGGGGAACCAGTTGCCACTGCCAGAAGCGCCACAATTTAACGGAATGTTGAAGTTGCTCTCCGTCGCTGACGATTGGATGATACCGCCAAAAGCTGTTTCGCGGCTGGCGGAGTTTTATCCAAACGCTGCGCATATCGAGCATTTAACTATCCAGCCGAGCGACATTGACACCACTTCTTTGGGGCATGTCAAAATCTTTGCTGAATCCTCAAAAAAAGCCTGGCCAAAGATTTTTAGTAAGGACGAGTTGGATGACACTCCATCTAAACAGGTAAACCTTGCAACGGGTCCATGAAAAATGCCCAAAATGAACCGGTTTGTTTCGGGTGTAATATGATCATATTGTTTCAACTCAAGGAGAAATCTATTTGGGATCGAAGACGCAACGGTAAAATGCTTCGAGCTGTTTTTTCTTAGCATAAATTCCAGTACTGTGACCTGAGATAGATCAGAACTAAAAATTGCAGCAAGTGATCGTCCACCTCCCGGAAATAGAAGCTTTGTGCGCCGACTTGGCAAATAAATCGTTTGCCGTCTTTGGTTATGGTGCCAGAACCCCCACCCTTCGGAACTGCTAAACAATGCTTTGACTGCACTTCCGCTACCCGACTATCGAGATAAGTTACAACTTCAGAGTAACATAAAAGGTGACTTAAGTTGGCGTGCTTGTTTGCAAAGCACTTCCGTAGAGAAGCTCTTTCTACGACGGAGCCATTCTGTTGTGCCAACTCATTCAGTTTTTGGGCAGATTACCTCCAGTTCCTTCGGCGGCAGGTTTAGGATCGAAACCCAAATCCTGGCGTGGCCGGATGAACTATATCGGAGGAGTAAGCTCTTTCTTATCAGTTTTCCTAAAGGAGACTTTTTGAAGAAACTCGTAGTGCGCCCAATCCTTAAAGAACTTGATTTCATAATGAAGGGTTCTTGCGAAACCAGATCAAAAGACGATATTTTCCTACCGAGGAGGTCTGTTTCCTGCTGCGAAGCAACAAAACGATGAGGCGAAATGTCGTTTGTGACCCTAAATAGGCTCAATTTACACTAACCGGTAGGAGAGAAATTTAGCAAATTGTTGGCGTATTCACAGAACCTTGAGGAGGGGAAGATGCGCGTATTTGTGCTATTATATGCTGCAGTCGCCTATGCGATTGCAATGCTCAACATTGCTTATATCTTCGGATTCTTGATTGATTTTCTTGTGCCTAAGAGCATAAACAGCGGCGCCACTGAGGCCTTGATACAATCGCTATGCATTGACTTTGTGTTGGTGCTGGCGTTTGGATTACAGCACTCTTTAACCGCGCGACGGTCCTTCAAAAGATGGTGGTTGCAGTACATTCCGCAAAGTATGGAACGAGCTACGTACCTTTATATGACGGCTGCTATGACGTTCCTGCTGGTATACTTTTGGCAGCCCGTTCCGATTGTGGTGTGGCAAATTGAGACGCCATTTGTGTACTGGGGAGTTCTAGCTGCTTACACCAGCGTATGGGTGCTCATGTTTAGTGCGACATTTCCTATTGGGCACTTCTCCTTTTTCGGTCTGGCTCAGGCATGGCATGTACAAGGAAAACAGCCTGCATTTACCGTCAGATGGCTTTACGCTTTGATCCGGCATCCTATCAGTTTGGGCTGGATGATCACTCCGTGGATCACACCTTTCATGACATTGGGGCAGCTCACTTTTGCGTTTGCCACACTCCTGTACATTTGGATTGCGACTATGTTTGAGGAAGCCGATCTCTCTGAAGAGCTTGGAGAAGTTTACCGTAGTTACAAAAAAGCAGTACCTGCATTTATTCCAAATTTACGGAAATAGCAGATCAGTACATAAAGAAGTGCAATAATAGCAAAATGACAGTCATTGCTTGTTTAGCCCAACCCGGTACGCACACCAGTGCTCTTTTCGGCTGCACAGACGTCTTAAGTTCAGCGCAGGATACGTCCTGTGCTGAGTTTGGCTACGGACGCCCCGATGTATTAGACGTGCGAATTGTTGGAGAAACATTGGACCCCGTGATGGGGTGGAAGAGAAGACTTATCTTACCGGATACGACCCTCTCCCAAGTAGGTGTAGTAGATGCAATCTACATTCCCGCTATTGGTGAAATCCATAGTTTGCCGTTTCCGACTAATCTAGCGGTTCTGGAGTGGATCAGGTCCAATTTTGAGGCAGGTACGACGCTTGCAGCCGTGGGCTCCGGTGTGTGCCTGCTAGCAGAAGCTGGTGTCCTCGATGGAGAGAAGGCTACCACTCATTTTGCATGGGCGGAGGAATTTAAGCACCAATATCCGAGGGTCACCTTGCACGAATGTAGGGCGATGGTTTTCAGTGGTCCCGCACATCGCATTGTGACTACTGGCGGCGGCGCGCTTTGGACGGATCTGGCTTTGTTCCTCATTTCGCGGTTCCTCGGGCATGAAGCGGCGCTGCGAAGTGCAAAGTATTATCTGGTTGACTGGGGGGCACGCGATCAAGTGCTTTATTCCAGTATGGAAGCAACGCGTCAGCACTATGATGCGCAAGTCAAGAAAGCTCAGTGCGTCATTGCGCAGAATCTTGCCAATACGAATGTGCTTCAAAACGCGCGCGATTCTTCGGAGTTACCTGTGCGCACATTCGAGCGCCGCTTCAAGGCCGCGACTGGAACAGCTGTTAGCAAGTATATTCAGCAGATGCGGGTGGAGCGGGCAAAGGTCTTGCTTGAGACTGTTGATATGGCGGTCGAAAGCCTCGCCTACGAGGTTGGCTATGTAGATACTACATCGTTTCGCCGCCTATTTATTCGACTGGTGGGCATGACCCCAAGCGAATATCGGAAGAGGTATGGTGGTCGTCGTTAAGCATTACGTGGCCAAGGTTTTCGTCATTAGGAAGTTTGTGAGCGAGATACCGCGAACAACGGGTGCCTGCTCGCACTCAACCTGCCAGCCGTGGTGGAGGAAGAATGGCTTCGCAGCAAGGCTTATATCTGCAGAGAGGGTTGTGATATCGCGCTGCTCTGCCCAACTTAGCAGTTGGTTGTAGATGGTGGTGCCAATGCCTTGGCGCGTATGATTAGGGCTGGTGAAAGCAAATTCAATGTAACCTTTTGTGTCGATGGTCATGAAGCCGATCACAATGTTGTCTTTGACAGCAACAAAGCCGGCCATGTCGCAAAGTTTGGCAGACCAACGCTCAGGTGCTGGCGCAGGCCCAGCCCATGCGGCAAGTTGCTCCTTCGAATAATGTTCTTTTGCTCCGATCATGACGGCATCAAAAAACACGTGCGCGCAATCTGAGGCATCTGATTTGCACAGTGGGCGGATCTCGACAGGCATTAGCGGTTTTCACTCAGTTAGGTATAAAGGCAGCCTCCTGCCACAAACTCTGATAAGGCGAAAGAGGGCAAAACGACAAAATCTCTTTCGTTTTCCTTAATTTCCTACTGATTGAGCTACATAGCAGTCTTAAGCTGTAGAATAATTGGGGGGGCGACGAAAAGGCAACCTCAGAACAAGATAAGGCCCAGTAATCGGAAAGGGGTTTTGCTTAAAGGGTCCGTTGGTGGTCAATCCTTATGAAGATACTTGCTTTAGAGCGAATATTCCGCCGGGGAGTGTGAATCTGCTTTGTCATTTATATTATGTTCTAATTTTTGGCCACTTTCGTAGCTATGAACACATTGAGCCTTTCAGAGAAAACTACTTGCTGAACTCTATTGAAAAAGCACTATAACATCAAATGCCTGCCGTATTTCAGCTAGAGTTTGCAGGTGTAATGGAACTATCTTTCAAAATCTTATCCTCACCGGCGCGGTGTTTATGCTCAAATCGTCCTCCAAAAGATAGCTTTTCCAGAGGTCGGCAATTAATTCAATGTAATCGCCCAGTCTTGCGGTCGTAATTGATAGAACTGGCGATTAGGCTCATAATTTTCTCGAGGGCTTGCTCGAGTACGTGAGCAATAATGCTGGTTTCAGGGTTACAACGCAGCCATTTTGTGTGCGTACGGTGAACTTAACCTATTAGGCTAGAACCACTTTGGTTAGTTTCTACTGGTACGTGATGAAGGGTGTATACTAGAAGATTGGAGATGAAATGAAATGTTATAAGATTGGCACCCTGTTTGTTTCTTGTCTATAAGGGCTTATAGCGACACAAACATACTATACAGGCCAACGTAACAGCGGTCCCTCGTATTCCGGCCTTGCATCCCTCTCAAACGCTTCTTAAGGGTATTCTTATTAGCTTAGGGAGCTTGTGATGACTGGGACCGATCTTCAAACCAAAGGCATGCTGTGTGATCCGGGTGATCACTTCATTGGTATCTATGAAGTAGAGCGCAAATACGCTGTTGCTGATCTTGAGGTGATCCGCAGTCAGCTGGAAGCGCGTGGTGCCGTGCCCTTCACTCTTGGCAATGCCGAGCAAGACATCTTCTATGACCTTGCAGACAGGCGCCTTGCCAATAACAACCAGCAACACGTGCTGCGTGTCATGCGCCCGTCAGGCCGTGCACTCTGGATCAGCAAAGGGCCGGGCCCGGACAAATGTATTTCCATGGATATGGCAGATGCAGATCAGACGAACGCCATGATCCTGTCTTTGGGGTTTGAGGAGGTCGAGCGGCTGGAAAAGAAGCGCGACATCTACTTCCTCGGCAAGTTCCACGTCACGCTGGACGAGCTCCCTGACCTTGGCCGTTTTGTTGAACTGGCTATCATGACAGATGACGCTGACATGCTATCTCAACACGAGCAGGAGATCGGCGAACTGGCCAACAGCTTCAACCTCTCCTCAAACGCCCTGCAAACCCAATCCTACCGCGCCATGCAGCAGGCTTTGAAAAAGGCTTAATTGCATTCAAGGCCCCATATCGTGTAGGAAATACCAGCAGACTCTGAGATCTGATACTGACTGAATGGAGATAGCGATAGTTTCCCTCTACATCCATCACATCCACGTCTGATGATGCGGCTTTTTATGAAACATTTAAAACACTAGGTTTGCCGTGACTTTTCTTCGTCTCGCGTGTTCGTTTAATCCATCCTCAGTTCGAGAGCGATTAGACTTATCCAACCTTAGCAGTGTGGGTTGGATAAGTCGTTGATGTATTCAAAGATTGCCAAGTCAGCTCTTCCTTTATGGTGTTGCAGAATATCTCGACTGCTGCGTTGTCATAGCAACTGTCTTTGCCGCCCATCGAGCTTTCGAAGCCATGCTGACGCAAGTTCTTCTGCTAATTGCGAGATCAAACCTGGCTACTGCGATCCGTGTGGTGGATGCAATTTTTAATAGAGTTTTGGAGATAATTGCCATTTTACGCATTAACTTGCCAACCCGTTGATGTCGTACATTCAGAACGCCGTCTGAGATTTGCAAGTCGACAGCGGAACACTCGCAATCCTCGTGTACTGACGCCAGCAAAGTTACATAAACAGGTGGCCGGAAGATGTTCCCGTCTTTTTCGATAAATTTATATTACATTGTTTTAGGGCGTGAAAAACTGGGTAGCTCTTTTTAAGAGCATCCCGCTCTTTCTTGAGAAAGCGCACTTCACGTCGAAGGTGTTCGTTCTCCCAAGTGAAGTCCAAGTCCTCATCAGAAACCACGTCAGTATCTCGATACATCGTGATCTATTTGTTCAACGAGAACATCCCGACGGCCAAATCATCAACGACCTGCCTAAGCATTAGTACGCTTTTCAACGCCTCCGCAATTTTCTGGTGGGCAATTCCCTGGACTGCCAACGCAGGGCACTAGAGACATTCCATTATCAGGAACGTCATGGTGATCAGCGTGGGTTTCATAACGCCAGTTAATGCTCATATTATAAAGCTTGTGGAACCTTTCGGTCGACCAAAAGCTACGGATTTGTACGGAATATTGGCAGGCAGCATGCCAATCCCCTGGGAACCGTAAGGAAACGTCTCAATACTAAGCAAGATAGGTGGATACTTCCCCTGCAGGATACCTTGCAACTCATAACTTTCTCACTCCATTTAGTGTGCTCCTTAACGCTTAGAAGAAAAAAGGTACATCTTTGCGCTTGTTGCATCTGTCGTTGAAGCACCTATCAATGTCGCTAACCACCCTCCATAACCAATTGCATTCTGCTGTATTCAAGCGATTAGTACTCCAGCTATAAGGATGCACTTTTTATGAAATTCTTTTCGCCTGATCACAGGAGGCGACGATTAGCTACTGTGGGCAGCGTGCGTTGGATATCTATGGTGATCGCATCGCTATTGCCGCGACATAGTCGTTCCAATAACAGCCTGTCTTCCTTTCAGAAGCGCGAACTTATAGCCTTCGTTCTAGGTCCGGATTTAATTAGTGACGCTTGTCTGCATTTGTACGATCGATCAAGTGTCAGATGATTAATTCAAAAGGCAGAATTAAAATAGTGTGCTTAGCCTGCCCAGGAGTGCATGCAAGTGCACTCTTCGGATGTTTCGATGTGTTGAAAACGGCAATGAAGTTCGGTATTGAATCTGCAGACGCGAACGCTCAAAAATCTCTTGACGTGAAGATCGTCGCAGTGTCAAACGAAACTATTATCGGTTGGAATGAAGCGAAAATAGCTCCTGAAGTGACCATAGAGAAAGCCGGTGTTGTGGATGCGATTGTGATCCCTGCAATCGGCGATGCCAATAACGTTCCGGAACAGCAACCTCCCGAGTTGCTAAATTGGCTCAGACTAAATTTTAATAACGGGGCCACGATTGCCGGAATTTGTTCAGGTGGCTGCATATTAGCACAAGCCGGTTTGCTAGATGGGGAGAAGGCAACTACGCATTGGGCATGGGCAACCGAATTCCAAAGGCTTTATCCGAAAGTTTCAGTTCACGCTCGTAGTTCCATGGTCTTTAGCGGACCAGGGCATCAGTTAGTTACATCTGGGGGAGGAGCTCTTTGGAACGACGTTGCCTTGTTCCTCATTAATCGATTTTTAGGTCATGAGGCTGCTATTCAAAGTGCTAAGTACTATCTAATAGATTGGGGCAAGAAAGATCAACTGGCATATTGTAAACTAGCTGCAACTCGGCAATATTTTGACGCTCGCATACGGTGCGCACAAGAAGCAATCCTAAGTAGCCTCCAGAGCAAAGATGCCCTCAAAAATGCGCGAGCCGCAGCAAACCTCCCGACACGGACTTTTGAGCGGCGATTTAAGGCTGCAACCGGCTCATCCCCAGTTAAATATATTCAGTTATCTCGGATAGAGAAAGCGAAGTTGATCCTTGAGAGACAATCTCTTCCAATTGACGATATTGCTAACGAATGCGGATATAATGATACAAGTACCTTTCGAAGGCTATTCATTAGGTTAGTCGGCATATCTCCCAGCGAATATAGAAGACGATTTGGATCTCGCTGGGAAGGCATAGAAAATGTAGTCAAACAATAAGAACAAAAAAGTTTATTGCGAAAAGTGACCTGAGCCCCAAGTTCCCTCCAAACTTTGAGAGGATCCAGGGTTTGTATTCAAGCCTTATGTTGTATTTACCTGTCGCTAGCTGCTGGGGTTTGTCTCTAATAGCCCTTTCAAGTTAGCGAAATATAGCTCATCTTGCACATAGCGACTGACGCTCCTGTCCTGATGTTATCTTTCTTTGGGTTAGATAGCGGGTAGTCAGACTAAGCTAACTCAATTTCATCTATGTTGAAGAGTGTCACCGCAAAATCTCAATGACTAAATTACCTATAAAATTATATGCGGCGTTCTCTGATGGAGTTTGCGGCGGGAACACAGCCGGTGTCATATATGACTTAGTCGATTTGTCACCTGCTCAGATGCTACGTATTGCTTCCGACATTGGTGCCCCAACTTGTGCTTTTGTACGCAAAAAAAATGACCGTACATTTTATGTGCGTTTTTTCTCAAGTACAGGTGAAATGGATATGTGTGGCCATGCCACTGTAGCAGCATTTTCAGCACTACTTGATGACAACTTAATACAATGCAACCTTCACACTTTTTATCAACTAACCAAAGCTGGAAAGATCGCTATTTTCACTGATCGGCATGATCAGACTGCAAGTATCACAATACAGCTTGAAGTACCTAAATTTGAGCCAATTAATCTAAGAGGTGCGCAATTTCACGACTCATTTGGCCTTTCTAGTAATGAAATTAAGAGCGCATATTCGGCATCAGCCTCACTAAATCATCTTTTTGTAGAAGTCAGTACAATTGACCGCTTGAGTAAACTACAGTTAAATCATAGTAATATACTTAACTATTCTCATGTTAATGGGTACGACACAATTGGTGTATGGTGCCTGCAGCAGAGTAAATCCGGATACATCAAGTTACGACTTCGGGATTTCTGTCATGGTGTCGGGGACCATGAAGAAGCTGCTTCCGGAACAACAAATGGTGCTCTTGCTGGTCTGCTTTACCAACTTCAGTTCCCTCGCGACATCGAATCTGAAATAGCCACAGTTGAGGCCGAACAAGGTCATGAGATGAACAAACCCTGTAAAGTGCTGTCCACAGTGCGGTTTAGTGAAGGTAAAGCTAGTAGTATACACGTGACCGGATCCGCCTCCAGGCTCCAAAGCAGCTATGTGAGACTATAAAGTATGTCATCCTCAAGTTACGCTATTTCGTGTTTGTAACGTTGTTATTCAAAGATCGCTATTTTCGAGTTCCTTTTAACCTAAAGCGCGAGTGAAGAACAAACCGCGATTGTCTCGATGAAAACCGATACTGCTCTGCTATCAAGGGCCATTTCAGGTAGAAATTAACATGATTAATGGTACGGTCCCGCACCTCGGGTTAATAGGTGGTATTGGATTTTCGGCAACTAACTTTTACCATCGTCGCCTATGCGAGATGCACAGTGAACTAGGGATAAACTTGGATTTAACTATTGCTCACGCAGATCTCCGAACTCTCATGTTAAATTTAGAAAATTGCGCGACCACTGCTCAAGTTCGGATATTTAAAGCATTGATAGGACGTCTCAGAAAGGCGGGTGCAAACAAAGTAGCAATAACAGCAATGTCGGGGCATTTTTGTCTGCAGGAGCTGGACGCATGCTCACCATTGCCAATCGTGGATGGTTTGGCTGCTATCAATGAATATCTGCAATCTCGAAGTTTGCAAAAGGTCGGTATCATAGGAACGCTACCTATCATGCAACGGAAATTATTTGAGAGAATAAGTTCAGCAGAGGTAATTGCTCCACTATCTGACAGGGCCCTTATAGTCGATTCTATATATGATTCTATTGCTGCGAATGGCATTGCTACGAATGAGGAAAGGGAGGCTTTATTCGAAATTGGTCGAGATCTATGCGTCCAGAACGGAGCTCAAGCTGTTTTATTAGCTGGTACTGACTTTTTTGTCGCCTTCGATGGACAACATTGCGGATTTACAGCTATTGATTGTGCAGAAGTACATATTCGCGCCATCATGCGAGGACTAAGCAGTCATTATGCTCTGCGAGATAATTTATAACACTTTGTCAGTGCATAGATTAAGTCGAATAACAGCATGCAATCACTTACATTCTTTAGAGGTGTACCCATTTGTTTGGACTGACCTGCTCCCCATAACTTCCACCGGCTTTGTCAGGTTATTTCAACTTAGATGCAAGAACGCGCAAACGACCTATTCATGCATACAATTCGACTGTGTAGTCGTTCCACAAGCTAAAAGCATCAGCGCGTGCAAGGCGATGGCGTTTCGATAGCAGCAATTTGATCGTGAGATCAAACGTAAAACTCTGCTCAATCGCAGCTCGAACTACTACACAAAAGTGGCATAACATCAAAACAACAACGGGCCAAGCACTCCATTATTCAAAGGCCTAATCAGTTCCACTTCATTTGACGACAGATCATTTCAAAATAAATAATTGACGCGCGAGGTAATGAAACACCGTTGCATGAAGTTGTGGAAATTCAGAGCACCAGAACGATGCTCTGAATGACTTACAGCACGAACATATCTTCGGTAAAATTACTGATATTCCAGTTTTTAATCTTAAGTGAGTCCATTCCAAGATCTATCACAATGTCAGCTCCGACAACTGACATGTGTGCAACTACATCAGAGAGGTCATCCCAGTTTCTTGCAGCGAAATGCCTAGAAAGATCTATTAGGTCAGCTTCTTCAAAATCAGAAATGGCATCATGACCAATCTCTGATTCGCCAAATTTCCTAGCAAAAACGAATGTATCTTGCCCAGAGCCGCCTTTAAGAATGTCATGCCCTTCATCACCTCTTAGATTGTCGTCTCCAGAGCCGCCCTCAAGGATGTCATTCCCTCTCCCTCCTTTAAGGAAATCGTTTCCTGATCCGCCTTTAAGGATATCATTCCCTTCGTCCCCTCTTTGCGAATCGTCCCCAGAACCACCCTCAAGGATGTCATTTCCTTCTCCGCCTCTGAGACTATCAACTCCATCACCGCCTTTTAAGTGGTTATCGGCGCGACTACCACGGATCAAGTCATTTCCAGAGGAACCCACGAGATTTTCGACGTTAATCAAGCGCTGTCTTGTTGTCCCCCACTCTGCAACTCCTATGCCCAAATTAGCACCAAAATCGTTACCTAGAAGAGCGTCCTCATAAGAGACTGTATCAACTCCGCTACCACCGTCAAATGTCGTACCATCGCTGAAATCTGTCATAGTATCATGACCAGCTCCGCCATTAATATAATCCTGGCCTCGACCACCTAAGATGTAATCATTTCCATTTTCTCCGTAGATCTGATCTTCACCGTCTCCACCGTAGATCTGATCACCTCCGTTTCCACCGTAAAAGATATCATCACCGTGTTCTCCGTAGAGCCTATCATCTCCATCGCCGCCAAAGAGTTGATCTGAGTGAAGTCCTCCGTAAAGCACGTCATTTCCCCAGGCGCCGTGAAGTTCATCCAGACCATCCCCACCGTAGAGATAGTCATCCCCCATACCACCAAAAAGCTGATCTGAGTGAAGCCCGCCAACTAGATAATCATTTCCGCCACCACCGTAGAGCCGGTCTTCTCCCTCTCCACCAAAAAGCTGATCATTCCCGCTTAGTCCATAAAGCGTGTTCGCAAAATCATCTCCAATCAGGATGTCAGAGTACCTAGTACCCTTAACGTTCTCAAATTGGCTTAACCTGTCTTCCGCTTTTGTCTTTGAATAGTTTGCGCGTCCGATGACTAAGTTCACAGTCACGCCAACGCCTTCGTCCAGCATTTCATAACTAATTGTATCGAGGCCATAGCCGCCTACTATGGTGTTTGATCCATAGCCGCTGTACACGACATCATTTCCCTCACCTGCAAACACCTCGTCATCACCATATCCCAAGAGTATTTGGTCATTGCCGGCATATGCAAATATTCTGTCGGCAGAGTCGGTGTCAGCGATGTAATCGACACCATTTGTCCCATAAATAAAGTTCATTAATCATTGTCCTTTTAAGTAGCAATGATAGAACGTTAATCCAGTGAGATGACTGGAGAAAGATTACGTAGGGACATAACAAGGCGTACAACGTCAAAATTTATCTGCATGGGCATAGCCTGATTGCCCCACGTTTTGTGGTGCTTCCGGTTTTCTTGTGAAACACCTGCTCGCGATGCAATCTACTCTAGCTGGTGTTCTTGAACGCTTATAACTTATCGGCGTCTTTACTCACAAGAGAGCGAAAAAAAAGAAAAATTTAACAAGGCGACCATTTTCGCGCCCAAATTTACAAAGGCTCTGTAAGCCGTAAAGGCCACTCTTAGCTTGCACCCTTCTTCCTCTAAGTTACTTAATCGCTCAGCTTCGGGTACTTCCATGCCCGAATATTCGTCTTCCATTTGTAGAAACTGGCATTTGACACACTGTTTTTGCAACAAAGCTGCTTTAGCAGAGATTCATGCCTCGGGCACTCTTAAGACACGAATAATCTGTTCTTTCGAAGACTTGCGTTTCGTATGTGTCTCGTTCCAATGGGAATGCCTCTACCTTTAGCAAAACACTAATACTGAGATGGTTCAAGTCATCGAGAGACGGCGACTAATCCCATTAACTTATAGTTCTGTTCCAGCCTCATTTATGCTTTTTAAAACAGGTGAAAGAACAAACTCAATAATCCTCCGCTTCCCGGTCTTTATTTCCGCAGTCACGGTCAAACCAGGATTGAGTACAACTTGTTGGCCTTCAACAAGCATGGCATCTCTATCCATTGAAATTCTGGCTTCATAAACAGGGCCTAAATCTTCGTCGTCAATCGCGTCGCTTGATATGCTGAGTATTTTTCCGAGTACAGTTCCAAATTTTGTAAACTGAAAGCTATCCACTTTGACTTCTACATCTTGGCCAACCGAAACGTGACCTTTGTCTTTATTTAGAATAAATGCTCTGATCTCTAATGGAGTTCCTGTGGGAACGACTACTAAGAGTGGTTGTGCAGGCGTAACTACGCCTCCTATAGTTTGCACGTTAAGTTGTTGTACATGTCCTGATACCGGAGCACGCAATCGGCGTAATTGACGCTGTTGCTCAAGTTTCAGCAAAGCTAAACTTGCACTTTCTCTTACGTTCTGTATTTCTATCAGTCGTGAATAAGCTTCATTTAGTTTGTCTGCTTTAGCTTTTGCAAGTTCTTTTTCGATTACTCGAATTGAGGAATCAGTTTCGAGCAGACGTTGAAGTTGAATTTTCCGATCTCCTTTTGCTTCTATCAATTTATATTTCAGTTCGAGCCAAACGGGTCTCGGGGACAGTCCTTTTTGAACCAAATCGAATAGAGATTTTTCTCTTTCTTTTAGTAGCGGAATTGCACTCTCAAGTTTTTCTACCTCGACCTCAATGGTGATTTTGGCCTTTTTGCGTCTCTCAATTTCAGCAGACAATGACGAAATATTTGCAAGATGCGAAGAATAGTCAGCGTTTAGCTGTTGCCGTGCAAGTGCAGCAGCTCCGATATTAAATTCTTTAGAGGGGGCGAAGGTGTCTGGACCGCCATTCAAGAGAGAGGTCAAAGCCGTCAGTTTTTGAATCTCTAATCTCGCCGTCTGGAGTTCTTTGTTTATTTGCTCTGTTTCGACTGCATTATCCGTCGCATCTAACTCGATGAGCAAATCTCCCTTTTCAACGTATTGGCCATCATCGACATAGATTTTTTTTATTGTCCCAATCTCTAATGGTTGAATATGTTTTGTGCCCCCAGACAGTGAAACCTGACCACGGGCTGTGGCAACAATATCTAGCTCCCCAAAGGTTGCCCAAAGCAGCACAAGTAAGAATAGAGTCGAAAGCAAGATCGCAAGCAGTCGCCCAAGTGGGCTGGCTGGCGTTTCCAATATTTCGATGGCTGCTGGCGCGAACTCTTTTTCGACTTGTAATCTGTGGCTCTCAAGAAAGGAGGCTAGCTTAGACTTGGTTTTGAGATAAAGCTTGTTCATTCCTCGCTTCCACCTTGTAGTTGGTAGAGTGCTGAGTAACGCCCTTTACGTTGTAATAGTTCTTTGTGAGTGCCATCTTCTACCAGACGGCCCTCTTCAATCGTGATGATCCTATCCGCATCACGTACCGTGGCTAGCCTGTGCGCAATGATCAAGACAGTTCGACCATGGCAAATCTTTCTCATATTTTCTTGAATCACCCTCTCAGATTCGTAATCCAGCGCCGAAGTTGCTTCGTCTAAGATGAGTATTCGCGGATTAGTAAGTAAGGCTCTTGCAATTGCAATTCTTTGTCTTTGACCTCCAGAAAGGTTTGCGCCGCGTTCAACTACCATTGTGTCATAACCTTCCTTCAGGTCCTGAATAAAGCTGTGAGCGCCAGCAAGTTTTGCTGCTTTAACGACCTGCTCCATAGGCAATCCTGGATCTGCCAGAGATATGTTTTCTCGAATTGAACGATTAAAAAGTAAGTTTTCTTGTAGAACGACACCTACCTGACGACGAAGCCATGACGTGTCCACCATAGCAAGATCGGTACCATCCACCATTATACGCCCTCTTTCTGGGACATACATGCGCTGCACCAGTTTCGTTATCGTGCTTTTCCCGGAACCACTCGGCCCAACAATCCCTACAACTTGGCCTGCTGGGATTTTAAGGTTTAAATCGCGTAGAATTTCCTGGCCGTCGGGGCGATAACGAAAATTAACGCTATCAAGTTCAATCCTCCCGCTGATTTGTTTTAAAGTCGATCTATTAGGATTATACGAAGGCTCGGCAGGAGTATTTAAAATATCTCCTAGCTTAGCTACAGAGATTCGCGCTTGCTGAAAATCATTCCAAAGTTGGGATAATTTTAGGATCGGTCCGCTCACTCGACCCGACAGCATGTTAAATGCAACAAGTTGCCCAACAGTCATATCTCCGTGAACAACCGCTAATGCGCCAAAATATAGCGTGAGCGCCATTGTAACTTTGTTGACGAATTGTGTTAGTTGCCCTGCAATATTCCCCAAGTTTGACGCACGAAAACTAGCTCCAACATAGGCCGATAACAGCTCTTCCCATTTGCGCTGTGTTTGAGGCTCAACAGCCATCGATTTGAGGGTTTCGACTCCAGTGATACTTTCAACTAGAAAAGCCTGGTTTTCTGCTCCCCGCTGGAACTGCTCTTCCATTCTCCTCCTCAAAATCGGAGTAATTATTAATGCGATCATTACATAAAATGGTATTGATCCGAGGACAATTGAGGTCAACAATGGGCTAAAATAAAACATCACACAAAAGAAAACTATCGTAAATCCTAGGTCAATTAAGAGTGTAAGTGCAGATCCAGTAATAAAATTCCGAATACTGTCTAATTCTCTCACTCGGGCGACATTCTGGCCGACTGCCCGAGATTCAAAGTAAGACAGCGGTAAATTTAAAAGGTGGCGGAAGAGTTTCACACCTAACTCTACATCCACCCTATTTGTTGTATGAGAAAAGGTATAAGTACGTAGGCCGCCAAGAAGTACCTCGAAAATAGATACGGTTACTAACCCTATTATGAGAACATCGAGTGTTGTAAGACCCCGATGAACTAAAACTTTATCGACCACTACTTGAAAGAATAAAGGTGAAATTAAAGCCATAAGTTGCAAAAAGAACGAGGCGACTAAGACTTCACCAAACAAACGCTTATAACGCATAAGAGCTGGCACAAACCAGCTAATGTCAAACTTGCTACCCTCCCCAAACAATTGCGCCCTTTTGGTCGCTAGTAATAGTCTTCCAGTCCAGCGTGCTTCAAGTTCCTGTCGCGAGATTTGCTGTACACGTCCTTGAGCGGGATCTTGTATTAATAAGGTTTCTTTTTGAGAGTCGACTTTTGCTATGATAAAAAAATTGCCGCCCCCGGTTTCAGAAATAACCGGAAAACTAGTTGACGCCAATCGCTCCCAGTTACTTTCAATTACACGGCTTTTCAGGTTTAGACGTTTTGTTGCACGCAGAAGATCTTCTGCGGTGAACTTCAAGCCAGACCTCCCAAATTGATGGACTAACTGCTCAGCATCTGTTGGTAATCCATGAAACCTAAAAAGTGTGACAAGGCAGGCAATACCTGTATCGATGTCCCGATTTCCTGGTGAAGCTGGTTGCGGTTTTTCTGTCTGCGTAGGCTGATAGGTAGAAGCTAGGTCTTGCATACTTTGCTCTAAAGGTATGAGTAGCCTGCCAATTGACTGACAGGCTACCCAATATTTAGCTAGAAGGAGCCCAGGCGGTAGCCAGCGCAGTGGATAGTGGACTGTTAGTGTCAGGCAAAGAAGTTGGTATTACGCCGTCAGTGACGTTTTCTGCATTCCATGCCGCCATAGCATCTACAAGCTGCTGCACATCTGTGTTGGAAAGTAGACTTCCTTCCACCCCAATTTGATCAAGACGATTAGTGCTGTCTCTGCCATCGCTGTACCATCCAGTTACAGTCACGCTGTCAGTGCTGTTTAATACATTAATGACGAGATCTTCCCCATCCTGAGTGAACCACAGGTCATACTGGTCAATATCTCCGACAAAGGACAAAGTATCGGTACTATTTACATTGCCTGAAACCAACCCTGGGTTTGGACCTTCAAATTGCTCGTCCCAAAACATTGTTTCATCGACAAAGTCTTGCCCATCACCGCGCCTGAAGAGGTAAGTGTCAGAGCCAAGCCCGCCATCCAGGCGATCGCTCCCTATGCCACCAGACAGGATATCATCACTCCCACCAGCGGCTGCGTAACTGCCAATGATTAAATCATCACCCGCACCACCGTTTAGATGCCCCTGCCCGGAAACGCGGTCATCACCACCATCACCGTTCAGCTCACCGACACCATAAACGCTATCGTTTCCATCGCCTCCGAATGCAGTACCTGTCGCGCTTATGTAATCATGTCCACTACCGCCAAATAGGATACCTTCTCCGCGAATATCGTCATTGCCAGCATCGCCGTATAATTCTCCGGTTCCGCTAATGATATCATCGCCACCTTCACCAAAAATGGTATCCTGTCCATCACCACTGACTAGTCGATCATTTCCGTCACCTCCATAGATCAGGTCATCTCCGCTACCACCATTAATGATATCATCGCCCCCTCCTCCAGAGAGCTCATCATCACCAGCATAGCCAAAAATAGTGTCTTCATCGGATGTGCCGGTATACTCGTCTGCGTATACAGAACCGTTATAGTCCAATCTCCGATCCGCATGCAGAGGCAGTACTTCGATGGATGCATTAGCTTCGATTAATTCTGATCCGTTACTGACCGTATAAGTGAAACTAAAGTCACCGATAAAGGTGGCAACTGGCCTGATAATATAATTGCCGTCTTCTGCAACTTCGACAGTTCCTATTTCGCTGGAGATTTCCCCAATAGTAAGCTCACTCGCATCGTCGAGTTGAAGATGCTTCGTAAGAGCATTTACGGACACCACCATCGCGGATCTCTCTGACATCACGAAATTGTGGTCTACACTGTCCTCTTCAGTTGCTGACTTTATTTCGACCTCTACTTTACTTTCGTATCTGAAATTAGGATCGGTGGGGCTCACAACTTCGTAATAAAACTCAGCTATTCCGGTAAAACCATCCTCCGGGAAAAACTCAAGCAAACCATCTTCACGTTGGACAATTCTGCCATTCTTCGCCTTTTCGCCCCATAAGAAATTTAAGGGGACGCGGTCGTTTGCAAGAAGTGCGAGAGGATCAATCAAAAGACTCTTTCCTGCACTCACTGACAGGAGATTATCCTCTATCGGGAACTCTGTATAATCCGGTACGATATCATCAAAGGTCGCAGTGTTGGGGCCATCAAATGAAATTCTGTCGATGTTCTTGAGCGTATCGTAACCTTCTGCACCCTCTTTATCGAACACACGATAGACTATCTCTCCATCAATCTTACTTGCTGTTACGATGAAGCGTTCTCGATCGCCGTCATAGTGAACAGTTTCCTGTCCTGATCCTCCGATAAACTCATCGTCACCAGCACCACCGTGGAAACTAGCTGCGGAATCTGAATGATTGATGATTATATCATCACCGCTGCCACCATAGACTGTCCCACCGTAAGAATTAATAATGTCGTTACCAGCGCCTCCATCAAGAACACCGTGCCCTGTTAGCGTATCACGGCCTATACCACCGAAGATCTCGTTATCACTTCCCTCAGCAGATAACGTATCATCTCCAGCTTCGCCGTAGAGTGTATCCTGCCCATCTCCACCATTCAGAATGTCGTCTCCATCACCACCGTGAACTCTGTCGTTGCCATTTCCAACAGCTACAACATCGTCGTGATTGTTGAAAAGATACAGGAGGTCATCGCCATCAGTTCCCAGCATTTGATAAACATCTTCTGGTGCCCAAACCGTTCCATCTGCAAAACGGATTTCTTCAATTGAATACTTTGATGCCGTACCTGTATGGAACGCGTTGAAATACCCCTCGATGGTCACTGACGATGTGCTTGAGAAGGCAAGGACCAAATCACGATTCCCAGATACCCCAAAGCTGATAGAAACTTCAGATGGGTTTATTCCCTCACCGAATACGAGAACGTCAAAGTCAGAGGTAGCGTTTCCTGAGCTATAATCACTAATGATATCATTGCCATCGCCCAGGTTGTAATGGTAGGTATCATTGCCCTTCTGCCCCAAAAGCGTGTCGGCTCCAGTGCCCCCAATCAGCACATCGTTACCCGCTCCTCCTTCAACTGTATCATCTCCGCCGTCACCTGAAAGTAGGTCGTCCCCTGCGCCACCGCTCAGTCGATCGTTTCCACCTGCTCCAAAAATTCGGTCATTAATCGAGCTGCCAACGAGCTGATCTACTCCGTCAGTTGAATTAAAGAGAAATTCGAAGATTTCATCCCTATTGAAAACGACACCGTCCGCAAATCTAAACGCTTCAATACCACCGCTTCCTTCTTCAGCACTAGCAAAGAAATTTTCAATAAGTATAGAGGTCCCGTCCGTATAATTAATCTTCAGGTCCGTATCCTCTGGACGGAGAACGCTGAAGGTAACATCGGCGATATCTATATCAGTGTCGAAGACGAGCTCATCAAAGCCAGCCACATCACTTGTAATTGTATCGTGTCCACCGCCGATTCTGAACAGATAGGTATCGTCGCCTTTTCCTCCACTTAGCGTATCGTCTCCAGCGCCACCATCAAGCGTGTCATTTAGATCTCCACCGACCAGAGTATCATTACCGCTCCCGCCAGAAAGGTAAGCGTTATGATTATTCAGTCCAGTGATCATATCATTTCCTGAAGTGCCCTCGAGAGCACGCTTTAGGAGTTCGTCAAGTCCCCACTCCAGACCGTTTTCAAAGCGGAACTGAGAGACAGGGAGTTCGGTTCCGGTTTCTGAAAAGACATTACCGACGAGCAGCATAGAGGAGCCATCGATCAGTGTGAGGATCAAAGACCCATCTTCTTGAATACTCGCTGTAATCTCATCTGGTGCTACTCCTTCACCGAACTCGACCATATCATCGCTGGCAGAGGCAGTGCTTAAGATAGTATCTTGGCCATCTCCCAAACCAAAACGGATGATATCAACGCCATCTTCCAGAAGAATCGTGTCATCGCCGACACCGCCTGATAGAACACCATCACTGCCGCTACTTGGGAGATAATCATTTAGGTCGGAGCCATCTGCAGCACGGCTGACGATCTCATTAAGATCCCAACCTTCACTGGAATTCGCAAAAGTGATTTGATCAATCGCGCCGGTCGCCTGGCCGAACTCATCAAAAAAGCCCTCTATGCTAGCAAGAGTCGTATCGCCGACCACTAAGGATAATGAGCCGTCAGCTTTTCTTGACAAACGCAAAGCAGAAGGGGCTACTTCTTCGCTCACTTCAATAGTATCTTGATCCTGCTCAGTTCCGCTCACATCTTCTCTAATTATGTCAGTACCTAGATTAGCGGATACCACGTAGGTGTCATTCCCTGAACCACCTTCCAGGACGTCAATTCCGGCTCCTCCATCAAGGCGATCTTCGCCTTCGCCTCCCATCAGGCGATCTGCACCGTCTCCACCGTTGAGAGTGTCGTTTCCAGCTTCCCCTTCAATTCGGTCAACTCCAGACGTCCCTAGAAGCAGGTCGTTGTCATCTGTTCCGACGATGTTGGACACCTGAGGTCCATCCTGCGTTAAAATTCCTTCAATCTCTTCGGAGGTTAAAATATCTCCATTCGCAAAGTGAATTTCATCTATTTTATAATGCGGAATTTCTGTTCCGTAGATATTCTTGAAATACTCAAGAATAACAACGCGTTCGCCGCCCTCAATCGATATGATGAGACTGTCACTCTCAATTTTCCCAGGATTAAGATCAAAATTCTTGCTAGAGAAAGTAATCATATCCCGTGTAATACCCGGTCCGAATTCGATCACATCAACATCGGAGGCTGCAGCACGACCTGAAACATCACTACCGTTATCAATCCACGTCTCACCATCACCCAGCTTTACTTGGTAGATGTCGTTACCGCTACCGCCGAGTAATGTGTCTGAACCACTTCCGCCATGCAGAACATCATCTCCTGCTCCGCCTTTGAGTAGATCGTCGCCACTTCCACCAAGCAGTTTATCATTGTTATAATGACCACTCAGTTCGTCATGACCAGATCCTCCTCTTAAGATATCGTCTCCTGCGTCTCCATCGATAACATCATTTCCAGCCAAACCATTGATTTCATCGCTACCTATCGTACCAATTAGTGCGTCATTTTCGTCGGTACCCAATAAAGTGAGTTCGGCAACCTGCTCCGCAGTGAGATAGAAATTCTGATCTTTAAATAGAATTGTTTTTATTGCATAGGCGCCATCCCCATTTTCAAAATTAAAGAAGAACCTCTTGACACTGAGTGTGCCACCATCGTCACCGGCTATGATCACATGCAGATCGTAACCTGTTCGACTAAACTTAACGGCATCCAGCGTGATGCTTTTCCCTAAAAGAACAAGATGATCATTTCCTGCCTGTGTGTGGATCTCATCGTTGCCGGAGCCACGCTCCCAGAAGAATAGATCGTCGCCACTTCCCCCTTTCAGTATATCGTCGCCTTTTCCACCATTGAGCCAGTCGTTTCCAATGCCACCATCTAGCGTATCGTTTCCGTCTCCTCCCTTCAGGACGTCATCGCCTGCTCTCCCTTTGAGCAGGTCATTTCCTGTACCACCGTAAATCTGGTCGTATTTAGATCCGCCTGAAATAGTGTCGTCTCCTTCACCCCCGAAAAGCTCGTTAGTGAACGCAGTTAGTCCGTTGATATCGTCATCTCCGGCGGTTGACATTGTGAGAATGTTTACAATGGACTCTATTGAGTAGCCCCCCCCTTTTCCGAAGCTAACCTTAGAAATACCTCTTGTCGGTACAAACGCCTGCTGGATTCGTACAGTCTCACCGGTGTCTATAATCGTGATAAGCAAATCAGTATGAAGCATTTCAAATTCAACTTCATTGATGGCTATATCTTCCAGAACCACAATTTCTGCGCCGGAAGTTCCCTTAATCACGTCGTGCCCATCACCACGTCTAAAGAGGATAATGTCTCCACCACCATTACTTGTAATGGTATCATTCCCCTCTCCCCCACTCAGCAGCTCCTGGCCAGCGCTACCGTAGAGAGTATCGGTGCCCGTTCCGCCGTATAAGTGGGTCGGCATATGATCATTTGCAGCTCTAAGAATATCATTGCCACCTCCTCCAAATAATGTCCTGTATTGGATGCCCCGTCCCATTATTGTTGGTGCTGTAATATTGTCATTGCCATCCGTTCCACGTGTTAAATGAACAATGTTTTCGAGACGAATATAACCATCTGAGGCACTTTCTCCATCCAGCACACCTAGCTCGATGAGTTCATTAATCTCATCTGTTGAGAGTGCCGCCAATTTATTAGAGAGAATCTCAAGTAGGTTAATACCCAATTCCCCGAAACGCGGTCCCATAAATGAAGTTATTTCAAGCAGATCTTGAAATGCAGCTATTGGGTCCTCTGCGAAATTTTGGTCTAAAAGCGCATGGAACTCTTCGGCATTCACCTTCCCGCCTAAAAGGATCGGAGTTGGTTCTTCACCTTCCTCAACCTCCGAATAGATTAGTTCCCCGGTAGCAGGGTCTCTCAGGAAAGCATCTTCCACCGTAATTGTCTGTAGCAGCGACGCCAAACGGGTTTGGAGGGCAAGTTCTATATATTTCTGAGCTTTCAAGCTCTCAAAACTTGCCAAAATGGTATCAGCACGGGTAAATCCATTCCAGCCGGCTTGACCGCCTTCTTCGAAAAAGTGCGCATCTCCCTCCTTGCCCCAGTCAATCGCGGTGTTTCCACCGAACAGCAGCGCGTCAGTTGCTTTCTCAAGGACATCAAGCTTTTTAGAAAGCTCGTCATAATCTGACCCCGAGTCGGAGACAGCAAGATCGAATGATGTAGCAGCATGATCATCCAAAAACCGCTCCCAGAAACTTGGCCCTGGAGGTTCTGGGAAGTTGATCTCGTTGCCATTAAGATCAACAATGGGCGGAATTTTCGGAGGTCCTCCCTCGAAAATCGGAGACACGAATGTAGAGTCCCGAGAAGCGCGATCGCTCGGATGGTCTTTTAACTTGAAGGGAGGTTCCAAAGGTTCAGTATCATCAAATTCAGTCCCCCATAGCGGATCGAAGGTGCCCCAATCAATATATGGCCCGTGTTTCGCTACTAACCTAACGAGAGTATTCCAGTAGGATGCAGCCATACCCAAACCGCCAACCCTTTTGGGGTGCCCGGCCTCAGCGCTCAATTTTGTTGTAGTATAAGCTTGCTGCCACGCCTGATTACTTAACACCATTGAGTAAACAGCCGCCGCATTGCGAAGCCCTGCGAGGTAGTCACTGGCAGCTGCAACTGCTCTTGCTCCTCCTAAGTCGGTGCCGTACAACTCTTCGTGATAGCTTGCTTCTCCATCAGGGGAATCAACAGAGGATTCGAGCTTGATGTTGCCTGTTGGCACATAAACACCATCAACCTTCACAACTTGAAATGGGCCGATATACTCCGAGTTACTCAGGTCTTCCGGTAGATTTGGAAGATAAATATCGGGACGGGCTGCCTGGCGTTCTGCATGTGTAGATGTGCTATCCTCGTCTGCCCGATCGTAATCAATGTACCTTCCATTCCTATCCCGCGTCCGCTTCCGAGCCGTTAGAGTTGTTGCTGTCCCTTCAGAGGCACCCAAGGCTTCGGAGGCTTTTTCCTCATTGGTTAGATCGATGCCTGACAAAGCCTCAAACGTCGCTTTGATGTTAAGCTCAGTCTGCTTCATATATTCGTTAGCGTGATCAAAATTATTCCAGATATTAGCCGGATTGATTACAGGTCCTTGGACGATTGATTTCCTACCATACTCATGCCAGCTTTGAGTGGAGGCCCACTCTTCCATCAGGGCATCCATCATACTCATTTGCTGCTGGCGGCTATCACTGTTTGCAAAATTTCGTAAAATGGCTTCAAATTCAGGATTTACTTTTGCTGCTTCATGAGTACTAAAAAGACCAGCTTCACTATCAATGAACGGCAAGCCCTGAATTTCCTCTGGGATTTCTCCTAGGTCATAATCAGTTCTTGTGTTCTGAGCAAAGAAGTAGGCAGCCGTTTCAGATGAGGTGCCGTCCTTATAATTGACTTCACCTTTATAGGCAATCTCATTACCATTTTGCTGTTCACCATCTTCAACGCCGATTACACCAATCGACTCGATGTTTAACTCGTCGAGAGATTTCAGTTCTCCTTCCTGAACAATGCCATCTTGATTTTCATCATTCCAAACCTGCAACTCATTCCATGCTGGATCAGATGCGTCGAGCTTTCCATCTCCATTATCATCAAGGTCCTGAAGCGCAACAAAAGCGTGCTCTGCCGTGGTTCCATCACTTAGCACCGTCGCATCGCCAAACAATTCGCGGCCATCTGTAATTTGACCATCGCCGTTTATATCCCGAACCAGAAGCCCGTCATCGGCCCCAACCCAGCCGGTTCCGCGTTTTATGCCGTCCCCAGCGAGGTCGAACATAACGCCATCTTCTGCGGTTACAGACTCAACGCCATCACCGTCCAGATCGAGAACAAACGGGTCTGTTAACCTTCCGTGATTTTCGGCATAAAAGGTGGTACTCAGCCCCATATCGATACCGAAGCGAAGAAGTTGCTTTCTACGAACTTCACCTGTAAACGCTTCGAGCCCAGTAGGGACGGCTTCAAGCAGTGTTTTAAATTGGGCATGCTCATAAAGCGCATCCCGGACTGCGTTGTTTCCTGTAGCTATCTGGTACAGATCATGGAGCGTTTCTAAATAGTTATATATGGCGCCCGCAGCAATCTCTACGCCGCTATTGAGAATGCTTGAAAATACATCCAGTACCTCGTCACCTCTTAAGCGAACACGGTTCTTTGACTCCAATTTTACGGAAAGCCCCGAGCTCAATTTGAGGGTTTTAAGTGCATTCGCAAATTCAGCAGATTGGGCGCCTTTGGCGGCCTCTGTGCTTGCGAGATAAAATCTAGCCTCTCCCTTCTCTGTGAACTCAATTTGGAATGCGCCACCTACACTTCCAAGAACATAATCAAAAGATCCTCCAAACGAGATCTGTTTGAGGCGCACATTCCCTTCCGCGTCTTTGGTCCAAGTAAACTCAATTTTTGTCCGCCCTCCGAGACCTTCAGGAATCAGGTCTAAAACGGCCTTTGGGACAGCTTTCAGATCTCTAAGGGCTCCTACAGATGCTCCCGCGTCAATGCTCACGGAGAATTCATTTCCCATCTCTCCATATTTGATACCGGGGCCGACGCTGAGCTTTGCTTCGATTGCCCAACCAACTTTTCCTGTATCATCTACCAGCAAAGAAACGACAGCATTGCCACGTCCACCTGCAGCGGTTAGAGCGACCTCCCCAACATAAGAGCCAGGGCTAAGGTTTGCGTGAGTTAGTGCCTGCTTTACCTCACTGGAGAACTCATTCAGAGATGACGGGATATTAAAATAGTCTGCAAGTTCCGCATAAGTTGGGAAGCCGGTGCTAGCACTTGGTATAAATGAGGCTCCTACCAAAGAGCCGTAGTTTGACACCCACTGCTCGTAGTTTTTGTTGTTTTGTAATGGCATAAGAGTTACCGGTAGAGTTTGCAGGTTGCTAGATAAACTTGGAGATGCAGGCGCTAAAAAGCACTGCTCAGCTCTCTCTCGTGATATCGATACAATTGAAAGTATCTAATGAGGGGATACTGAACTGAAAAAGGTCCGCGGCAAGCGAAAACGTCATCAAAAATGTCGCGCAAGCAAGATTTTTGCTTGAAAACGAGTTCATTTACAGGCTTCCATGTCTACATATTAGAATAGCTTTGAGTGGGCCCTTATATTTAGCTATAAGAAGACTTCTAGAGTGAACTACGCCACAAACGCGTAGATTCCGCCAATGCTCTTACTTAGTCCAAATCAACGTTTTTGTTTGTGTCTATGCAGAGGGCAAATATGTTCGGTAAAGATGATTTTCTAAAAATCTAATGGTAGATGAAGCTCACATGCGGGAGCTTCATATGAAGTGTCAAGCGATTGTTAATGCTGTGTTCCACGAGCGACGGAGGGAGATCGTGAGACCCGGACAAGGAACATAAGCGAAAAACCACCGCGAACACTTCTTCTATCGGTTCTCACACCCAATGCATTCAAGAATGCTGCCGGACATGGAGCTGACCAGATCATCGGACAACTAACTGCTTTGAAAGCAACTGACGCCCCTCCCCCCAACAACTACACAAGAGGGGCGTCAGCAAGCTGCTGAAGAGCGCTCATTTGAGCCCGCAGTCCTTCTCCAGTCAGGCCTTATCCATCATTGTCCGCATCGTTGTAAATCTGGGCATTTAAATGAAAACCGTGCAGCAGCGGCAAAGTATTTGTGCTTGACAGAGCCATTATAAGATTAGATGCGGTAGTGACCGCTTTGCTTGGCTCTCTCATTCTTTTGTCTTTTTATGGATAAAGACGTCAACAGGTTACAAGCGTTCAAGTGAACTATCTAGAGTAGGCTGCGTCGCGAACAGGTGGCTCACGACAAACTAACAGTGCAGGCAATCAGGCTGCGAGTTTGTCGAATGCCTGACTTTGTATTTCAGATTTTGTGTTGAGATACTACTGCTCGAATACTTGCCTGAGTGTCCAGTGCACGTGTGCGGGTTTGGAGCACAAGGTGAGCTGTGACTTCGACTGTTTGTGTTGCGAATTTTCTGTTTGGGCGCAAAACACCTATTAGGAGAGCACCCAAAAGTGTGGGGCAGTTGCGATAACGCAGTCTGATCTGGTTGCCGGAGTGTGAAGTGTCTGCCACATTTGCGCATGCTCGAACTTTCGCCGTCCTGTTCAGCCATCCAGCTTAAGGTGCGTCTGCTTGGTATCAGTCCAATGATTTGGCGGCGTTTACTGGTGCGGAGCGACATCAGCGAGCGCAAACTGCACGGCGTGTTGCAGGTGGCCATGGGGTGAGAGGGAATCCACCTGTTCATGTTTGACAAGTTCGCGGTTCATTATGGCTCCCTGGAACTTGGCGAACTGCCCGCCAAGGTCAGCCTGCAATCACTTGGTCTTCGGAAAAACGAAAAGTTCCATTATTTCTATGATTTGAATGTGAACTGGCGACATGAACTCCGGATTGAGTGCATTGATGTGGCCGGTGATGGCAAGTCTCTACCATCCTGCATTGGCGGTGCAAATAATTGTCCTCCGGAAGATTGTGGAGGAGTAGAAGGCTATCTAATTCGGCGCGATGAGGCACAAGGTTACGACGCCTTTTGGGATATGGGAACGATTACCGATTTCCTCCAGGGCATTCTTGACTATTGCGACAAGTTGAAGCTTCCAGATGAAAATCGACTAGAAGAATTGGAACTGGTTATGGACCGCATGAACGCTCGTGAACCTTATCTGTCAGGCAAATTCTCGCGCCGGTCAATCAATCAGGCGTTTCGCGATGATAACCATAAGCGATTGATACACCGCCAAATTATGTGGGATTGCGCAGGCCCCCGGACAGGAGGTCAGCAGCAAAAGCGCCAACGACTTTGCCATGGGTCACGACTATTGAGCTAATCAGTGCCTTCCCCTGTGGCTGTGTGACCTGGTCAAATTTTCGCTTCAGCATGGCCAGACTGGTTTCAGCATAAATCCGGGTAGACGACAAGTCCTCACGACCTAAGAATTTTTACACGTCGGTTATTTCCATCCTAAGTGCGAGCAGCCGGGTAGCCATAGCATGACTCAGAAGATGCGGGTAAAGACGCTTGGTGATGTCAGTGTTTTCGCTATCTCCTGAACGATCTGGCCAATGCGCTGACGGGTGTAAACAGGTGCACTGCCATCCTGCCGGCTCTGACGGCTGAGAAACAACGGGCCAGCCCTTAGTTTTCCAATATGAAGCGCCAAAAACTGGGCCAGTTCCGAACGGATGGTGCCTTCGCGACGTTTTCCGCCTTTGCCATGGGTAACGGTAACAAGGCTTTAAGAAAGGCAACAGCAGAATTCCAGACTTACATTGAGAATAATGCCGAGATGATCCCGATCTGCGCAGAGCGCAGGCGTTACGGGGAGCGGGTATCAACCGGATTTGTTGAAAGCACAGTTAGTGCGGTTGTCGGGAAGCGCTTTGGCAAAAAACAGCAGATGTGTTGGTCAAAGTCAGGTTCTCATCTCTAGCTCCAAACTCGCACACGGGCACTGGACGGAACACTCAGGCAGAAGTTCGAGCAATGGTATCCCGGTATAAAATGTGAAGCGAAGGATCCGGCATTCGACAAACTCGTGGCATAACTACCCCACACTTATGCAGACTCTCTTGTCAGTCCTACTATAAGTGCTTCTGGTAATGATAACATTTGTGTCCTTGGCAAACCGCGTAGATAGAATCTATCGAGAAGGTGTGAAGCGAATCTGACCTGGGAGTTGGTTTAATGCCCAAATTTTACGACGAAAGAAATGTTATCATCGTTTATTTATGGAATGTTCTATATTGTCTTGTTAAAGGACGATAGATTAAAATATAATGTTAAAACAACACGATAGGTAGTTTGTCTGGTGTTTGAGATCAGTGTTTTCAGCCAGTTGGGCTCGCCTTTAAGGATTCATTAACTAAGTCCTCGTTGACTTTAAAACCGGATGTGCCAATTATTTCCTTAATTCCTGTTTAATCAATAATTTCGGGTGATTTCGGAAATGGGCACTGAGGTACTAGAGCGCGGTATTATGCTTTCTCAAATGAAGGCTGACCATAAGGCTTTATCTAGCACGCTTGCGGCGCTGGCGCAGTCTCAGTTTCCTCCAAAAGCGGAAAAGAACCTGCGCAAATTTGCGGCGTCAGAAGCGGCAGCCTATCTGGGTATCACTCCGCGCTATCTGGCTCTGTCTGCTGATGAAATGGGGCTTGAGATTGAGAAGGTTGGTCGCGGTGAGCGCCGCTATTACTCTCTTGAGCAAATGAACCAGATTCGGATCTACCTTGCGGAAAAAGCTGGCGATGATACCGCCAAAGCGTTGAACTATGATCCGCGCCGCAAGGAAGATGAAGACATTCAGATCATTGCCTGTTCCAACTTTAAGGGCGGATCTGCCAAAACTTGTACTTCGGTGCATCTGGCGCAGCATCTGGCCTTGCAAGGCTATCGTGTTCTGCTGGTGGATCTGGACCCGCAAGGGTCTGCATCCAGTATGCTCGGCTTTGTCCCTGAGATGGTGCCGGAAGAGGAATCTCTTTTTGCATCAATACGTTACAGTGACCCGAAGCCTATGAGCGAGGTGGTTCAGAAAACGTATTTTGATAACCTTGATCTGGCCATTGGCAGCCCTTTCCTCACCGAATGGGAATTTTTTGCGCCGCATTACGCTACTTTGGCTGGACAAGAAGAGCCTGTATTACGTAACCGTATTGCAGACATTGAGGATGAGAAGAAGCAAAAAGGTATCACCAATACACGGCTTCGTGAGTTGGAAGATGAGCTGGCAAGCAACCATGCCAAGCTTTCCGACTGCCTTCAGCGCAAGCTTTACTTCACTCGCCTGCAACTGGCGTTTGAAAATGTTGAAGACGCGTATGATGTGATCATCTGCGATACGCCGCCAAGTCTGGGCTACCTGTCCAACGCAGCATCCTTTGCAGCGGACCATTTGTTGGTGACCATTCACCCGCAGTGGATTGATTGTGAATCTATGGCGCAGTATCTGGCAACGTCCATCGCGCATAACGAGTTTTTTGAGAGCACCGTGGCAAAGCAGCTTGGGCTGGAATATCTGGTGCCTAAAACGCTGCAATATCTGATTACGCGCCATGATAATACCAGCCGTCCGGAAACAGATGTGGTGACCATGCTGCGTTCTCAGCTGCAAAACGTTCTCACCAACACAATGTTGCGAAGCTCCGCGATTGCCGAAGCGGGGAACGTTCAGCAAACACTTTATGAGGCGGAACGCTCCAACTTCAATGGCAAAACATATGATCGTGCGCTGGATTCCGTTAATCGAGTTAACAGCGAGATTGAGGAGCTTCTGAAGTCTTATTGGGGTCGCTCATGAACGATAAACGTAAGAGAAATAAGAGTAAACTCAGTGCGATCATGACCGGCAACAATGTAGGTCTTGAGCGTGCGTCCAGTACGCCGGTTGCAGAAGAGGTACCAAAGCCACGGGAGAAGAGCGCTGTTGGACGTCTTGGTGCGGCCCTGCATTCCTTAACCGAACAGCGCAATGAAGCCGTTGATCCAAGCCAGATCATCAAAAACCTCGATGCCAAGTTGCTGCTGCCATCATTAGCGCTGGACCGTGCGTTTGAAGGTGATGATGAAGAGCTGGACAGCCTGGTCGAGAGTATTTCCAAGAATGGTCAGCAAGTGCCTGTTCTTGTGCGCCCTCACCCGGACCGGACAAACCATTATCAGATCGCCTATGGGCACCGCCGGGTTAAGGCCTGCTTAAAGCTAGATATTGCGGTTCGCGCGGTTGTTGAAAATTTGAGCGATGAAGAACTTGTTATCGCTCAGGGTAAGGAAAATGAAGAACGTAAGAACCTTACCTATATTCAGCAATGCTTCTTTGCAGCCGAGCTGAGCAAAACGTTTACCCGTGAGGTTGTCGCCGCTGCTGTTGGTGCTGGCGACAAGACCCGCGTATCTAAACTGACCTCAATTATTCGCCGTGTACCGGAAGATCTTATTGAAAACATTGGGTCCGCCCGTGGTATTGGCCGTGTGAAGTGGGAGACGGTGGCAAAGGCTTGTGAGAACGAGGGTACTGTTGCCCGGCTGCGCAAGAGCATTGCCAACCTGAAGACTTCAGGCAAATGGGATGCTCTTTCCAGTCCGGATCGTTTTGCCTGGGTTCACGATCTGGCTGTCTCTACTGAAGTGGTGGATGGAAACTTATCCCCCTCCACTGTGGAGGGGGTCGAGTCCCGCAAAGCCGCTGTGCAGCGCAAACTGCTCATCAAGGGCAGAGACGGCAAACCGGCTGTTGAGGCACGCGGATCACGGAATATCAAGATTGTAATGGCAGATGAAGTGCGGGCTGCAGCCTTCTCTGAATATCTGACCAGTAAAATAGATCAGTTGCTTAAGGATTTTGAGCAGCAAGAGCAAAAGGTCGTGGAGCCAATGGGAGCAAGCGAATGACCTAACCGCGAAAGAAAACGGCCCCGCAGACGGCAATCTGCAGGACCGGAATTCATCTGGCAATCCAGAGCAGAACTCTAGAAGTACCGTATCAGCAAATTCACCGTACTTCGTGCTGCTGTTAAAATCAATCGCCTTCCTAAGGGGCGGTGCGATTTTTTGCGTTCTGCACCCTGATTTGCCTCTCATTGATGAAACACGTTGCATAACGTGTGTTTTAAACGCTCTTCGGGTACGTAGAGCGAGAGGGTTTTGCTATGCAAAATTCAGGCTCAGTAGCCTCGTTTAGAAAACTCACACCAGAGATGATGGTCAGTCAACGTCTGGCTATGGCAAATGATATTGTTGAAACGACAAAGTCAGAAGTGGCAATGGCGCTCAAAAAGGCAGCACCTGCCCTTGGCATTGATGGGACTTGCTATCATATTCTGGATATCCTGATCGGCCTTACTGCTGCGGATGACTGGCAACCCAACCACCGCCCTCTTGTTGCAATCTCCAATGAAAAACTGGCTGAATACGTGTGCCGCTCAAAGCGCACCGTCATTCGCTGCCTGAAACGGCTGGTAGAAGCGGGTATCATTGCTTACCGGGACAGTCCAACCGGACGGCGCTATATTCATCGTGGTGAGTTCAGGCAAGGGAAACTGGGTGAGATTGAGCGCGGGTACGGCTTTGATTTCTCCCCTGCTCGCCAACGCGTTCGTGAGCTGAAGCAACTGGGTGTTCAGTTTGCTCAACGTCTCAAGGCACAGAAAGACGCCCGCCGGACAGTAAACCGCTTGCTCCGTGCGATTGAAGACATGGCGCTTCTTGCCGCTAAAGAAGGTCTAGAGTTTTGCGATGTACAGGACGCGGTAGAGACACTCAGCGCCAAGCCGATGGATGTTGTTACTCGCGCAGAAGTGCTTCAGAGTATTTATGAAATGGCGGTCGCAGCCTTTACTCCTGCTGAAGAAGAAACGCAGGAAACTGATAGTTTATTATCTGATGAGATGACATGCGCGGGTGACATTAACGACACCCCATATAATAATACAAACCCTCAAGCTCTTAAGCTAGGTATAAGACAACGGAGATCAGCTCACGCTGATCACTCGATTAAGCAAAACCTCAAACAAGTTGAGGTTAAAGCGGCTCTTGAGAAGGAACCAAGGAGCAATTTTGAGGCCAAAGTTAAGCCTGCTGAGCAAGAGGATCCGCTAGAGAGCATTTCCATAGGCTTGCTCAAATCAGCCTTATCAAACCTTCAAAATAGTCTTGGGTTTGAGTTTAACAACTGGAGTGAATTGCTGAAGGCCAGCGGTGATATTGCATTGCTGATTGGTTTGTCTCAATCGGGAATGCAACAGGCTCAGGCAAAAGTTGGACGATATGCGGCGGCGGCTGTGCTGGCAACCACAGCGGAGAAAGCCCTGCGAGATCCCTTGCTGATTTCCAGTCCGGGCGGCTATTTCAGAGCTTGCATTGATCGGGCTGTCGATGGCGAGTTGGCGCTACACAAGTCGTTATTCGGCCTGGCACAATCTGGTTGAACGCGTGCAATTTGATCAAAGCCAAGGGTGCACGCGTGCACCCTTGAGGTAAAAATTCATATAATTCAAATAGATAGCTATTTTACCTTTTGTTGAATATCTTATCAAGAAGCACTTTGGCATTCTTAGTTTTGACCTTGTCCGGATAGCCCTTGGGTTTCTTGATTTTGCCTTCCTCAACGAACTTGCAGATCCACTTCATCTGGCTCTCACTGGCAAAATTATTCGCGTCAATCCAGCTGCTCAGAGCCCTTGCTGAGCTTTTGGCTTCATCAGGAAGAGGCTGTCCCAACCGTTCAGCTATCATCATTGCCCACTTGAGCTGTGCTGGGCTTGGAGCGGATGGCTCCCCTGCCCGCTCCTTCATTGGCCCCAGATAAGCCCGCAACGTGTCATAGCTTGCCAGATCTGCGCGGGTGAAACGCTTGCCTTCACGTTCAGCCTTGCCCTTAGCTGCTTTGACCATGGCTGGGCTCGGGTTGCGCTGGATATCGAGCTTAGCCCCCTGCCCGTCCAGAACATCAATTGCCGTCTTCGCAGAGCTGCAGATCTCCTGGATGATTTCATCAGCACCGGCTCTACCACTCACAATGTCATCAAGTCGCGCTTCCATTGTTGCGGTCGTTGCTGGATCGAGCAGAGAAGGACACCGGTCCTGCAGAAGATGATAGAGCTGCATAGCCGTATCGCTTGCAAAGAGTTTGCCCTTCGAGACAGTCAGGAAGCTTTGCTTTTTCAGTCCCTCAATAATCGTGTCTCTGGTTGCCGGAGTACCAATGCCCTTGGCTTCCTTAAGCTGTGCACGCTGGCCCTCATCTTCAACAAACCTCCATGCGTTTTGCATGGCTTCAATCAAGGAACCTTCCGTGTAGCGGGCTGGTGCCTTTGTCTTCTTGGCATCAATATTGACAGCTGAGATCCCTACCCCTTCACCGTCTCGAACCTGAGGCAGTTCGGCCTCGCTATCTGAGGATGACCTGTCCTCGATGAACTCACCGTAAACAGCACGCCAGCCTGAATGAATTGTAGAGCGGCCCACAGTCTTGAACACGATAGTCTGACCATTCACCGGCACACTGATAGCAATCTGTGTTTGGTGATATTCGTAATCAGGGCCAAGCGCTGCAAGGAATGTCTTGGCTATGAAATCAAACAGCTTTCGCTCATCAGCGTTCAGCCCTGCAATGATCTTTGAAAACTGATCAATCACAGCTGGATTGGGGATGATGGCATGATGAGATTCACCAGCTAGTCCGGCATCTGAGAATACACCGCGTTTGCCTGTCCTGATTGTTGGGGCCTGCCAGTCCAGATCCTTCACATAGCCGCCGCCAACAAGAGCGGCAAACACAGCGCTTGCTCCATCAACCATGTTCTCAGGAAGATAGCGCACAGCAGCGCGTGGGTAGGTTGTCAGCTTGTGGATCTCGTAAAGAGCCTGCGCAACGTCTAATGTTTTCTTCGCCGTCCATCCCCATTTGGCAGCTTGTTTTTGCAAGCTGGGAAGATCAACGGGTTTGCCTGGAGCCTGACGCCGGTTTTCTTGGCGGACGCTGGCTGGGCCATGCCAACCGGTTGCTGCTGCAGCTATTGCTTCAGCCGTAGCCTTTTGAAAATAGCGCTCACTGTCAGCCGGCCGGTGGTGAAGTTGGAACAGCCCATGTTCACCTTGAATATCTGCAGTCAGCTCAAAGTAATCTTGTGGCTTGAACTGCGAAAGCTCTTGCTCACGTCTGCAGACAATTCCAAGCGTTGGGGTACGGACCCGGCCAATGCCGATGACTGCACGTACGCCGGAAGGCACCAGTCTGGTCGTTGCGGTTCTGGTCAGACTGAGATTGAACACCTGATCGGCCTGAGCACGGGCGACCGCTGCATCATAAAGTGAACGATAACTGGCGTTGGGCTTGGCGCTGGCAAACGCCTCGCGAAGCGTCTTTTCATCTTCTGCCGTAAACATTGCTCGCAGCACGCGGCCGTTGTAGCCGTAAAAATGCAAAAGGTTCTCACCAATCGCCTGACCCTCGCGGTCGCAATCAGTGGCAATGATAACTTGATCAGCACTGCTTAAAGCACGCTTGATTTTATCAAGGCGCTCACCCTTACCGCTGGTTCTGTCAGTAACCAACCCATACCGGCCACCTTGTGGGCGCAGCAGATCTGAAGACCATGCTTTCCAATCCGGATTGGCTTCTTCAGGAGATTGAAGCCGCAGCAAGTGTCCTTGTGCCGCCAGTACCTCTCCATATCGAGATCCAACAGCCTTCATGACATTGCGGGCTTGCGAGGGTTTTTCTGTAATGACGATTGATTTCATGGTGCCCCATGCAACTAAAATGGTTCATTTTGCGCATGCTCGAAAAGGTGAATTCTTGAAAGTCTTCAGAGCGGAGGAGGCAACTCCGGTCCAAATTTCAATCATCCAGATTCTACTTGAACAGTCCGGGGCTGCAAGCACAATTCGACCAGGACGGTCGCAGGTTCAACCTTTTGGCTCTGACTGAGAGACTGACACACGAGCCCCCCAGATGTGCGGGTGGTTTCAGGTCTTTTCTTACCTGCCATCACAATCAATTCTTGAACAAGAGGTTAAGGCGGTGGGCCTATACGGGGTGTGACTACGGGATCGGCACGGCGGCAACGCTGCGCTATGCCTTATTGCTCACCCTTCGCCCCACGCTTTGCCGCTGCGCGCTACTTAAAACACGCCTGCGGCCTGTTTTATTAAGCTTGCAATTGGGTGCTCCGCACCCGCTTTGAGAAAAGAAACCGATGTATCCAGCAGAGTTTGAAAAGCTGGTGCAGCTTCATATCAATTCTGATCTGGACGTGAGGATATTTGAGGGCAGGGGGGAAAGCTCGCGGTCCTCAAATAGAACAGCGTTCGGGGTCGTTGCACGTGAAAGCAAAGAACATTGAGGCGGTCTTGTGAGGGTGAGCAGGGAGGGAAGTAAATTGAGCAAGGATAGGAGATAGTTTTGGAGGATCAAGGCTAAGCTTCAAAATATTTAGGACAGGGGTTTTTACTTCAGATCTGAAATGAGAGCTCAAACAGTGAAAGCGAAGGTGATCTTCAGGTGATGAAATGAGCAAGACAAGGGAAAGATCAAGCGGAAGGGAAGAATCTCAAAACAGATTTTTAAGCGGGTAGCGAACTTAAGAGGTTCTAAGATCTGGAGTTGGTTCAGGAGTTTGTAGCCTGGTTGCAATGTGAGCTGCAGAAAAATAACGAACAAGGTTTTAACTGCTGGTAGCAAGATGGATATCTGATGTATCTAACTGATAATAATAGTGAAATCTAAGAGGATTCATAGTCTCATTGTTTTGAAAATGAAAAGATGGGCCAATCGTATCTGATGTTCGATCTGAAACGAGATCTCGAAATTTTCAGTTGTCTAACACGGGCTCAGGTGAACTGATGTGGCTTCCTCTGAATTCGAAATAGATTAGTTATATCAATCTGTTCTGGCATATTTTTGAAGATCTGCAGTCAGTTATGTTCGTGGTGTTAGATCAGCTGATGAAGCTTGATTAGAATTGTTTTTCAAGTCTGTAAGTCGTGTTTTTGGAAGGCTGGTATGAGTTGCTGGATCGTAAGATGGGTGATCACGATGAGTAAGAGATTCTGAATCTGGCCTTTGATGAAATAATGCGCCGTATTTTAGAGCATAAGAAACAATAGCTCAGTGGCACGTCTGCCTGATGGCAGACCGGGCCTGTCCACGCGCCTTTGACGCTTACCAAGCCACACACCTCCACGCTTAAGGTCTCATAATTTCCTCCTGCCGTCTCTAACGAGCCAGCAAGGACAAAACTCAACCTAAAGCGCTCCACTGTCTGTCTCGGCCATGCGGGGACTGTCCCTCGTGCAAAGAAAGGCGGCAAGCCGCTTAGCGGCTTCCTTTATCTGCTGACCTCTAAGTCTCCCTTCAGCATGGTCAAGGCAACCTGCAAGCAGGCATTCAAAGAATGACCTTGACCACACTGAACGGCTTTCCATGACGAGAAAAGTGAAACGACCTTCCAGAGGGGGAGGGGAGTGGACACTTAACTCATCTCATACAAGGAGCAAGTTTTATGGGAACCCAAACACATCTGGCCTTAATCCCAGAAGCCTCAAACGAGGCTGAAGAAAAGATCTACACGGCACTGAGAGGTACGCCAGATGCGGACAAAGCAGTGCATGCAGCAGTTACGCTCATTCTGGCCTATGCATCCTACAGATCCTATGAACCTGAAATGGGACTGGTTGAGACAGCGATGGAACACGCTTTGGAAGCGTTCTCAATTGATAAAGTCGATGTTATTGATGAGGACGAAGAGGCATAATTTTGAAGTTAATGTCACGGTTCTGCAGTAGGCGAACAGCTTCAGGGCGACACTGAGGAGCTGGCTTATGCTTTGGTCGCAATATCGGATAATCCGCAGGCTCAAATCAGGCCCCATGTGGCAGAGCATATCTGCGATCAGGACGATAAGCAGTCAGTTATTTCGCTGCTCAATAGCCTCTTGGAGGAACTTTCCAACTAATTTCATTTCTAAATATTTGGTGATTGATATGAGCATTCAAACAACGCTCAATTGGCGTACAATGGATACTTACAACAAGGGCGATAAAGTCCTATTTTGGGTCGCAAATGGCTGTGAGGAATTCCCAGTATACGGTTACATCAATATTGACGGCGAAATCTGGGACGAAAACGGTGTGGGGTTTGGCAGTGGCAACAAAGCAAGAATGTGGGCCAGGTTCTCGCCGCCCGACTTAAATTTGCATTGACCTGACATTGTTATCAAAGCGGTCTGTTCATAGCAGGCCGCTTTTCATTTGTGCTGTATCAACCGTATTGGTGATGCTCAGTTGGAGCGCTACATAGTCCTGATTTTCTTGTCGGTCTTATATTGCCCCAGTGCATACACGGCCCAAATGGCCGCTGGTATCCAGCCAATCACGGTGATCTGAAGCAACAGGCAAAAGATCCCCTGAAACGGGCGGTTGATTGTGAAGAACACAACAAAGGGAAGCACAAGAGTCAGAATTAAACGCATAAATGAAATCTCCGCAGGAATGAAAAGATAACTCCACCTGGCGCAGTCTTGCGCGGTCATGAGATCAGCGCCTTTATCCGCAAACATGGCTGAGCCATGGATTTGTAAACACTGATGTATTGCGCATTTGAACTGCTCGTTCCAAGTCTTTTCTTCATCAGGACGCGCAGCACAGAGCGGCCAGATTTGCTTGGTTCTTGATCTTTATGAGCCGATTTCATCGAAGCTGGTTCTTCGGGCCAAGATCCTCCCTGAAGCACGATACAGCTCAGGTTCAGACCAGTTTCGCTCAAGACACTTGCCTTGAGGTAAGATTGATCATGTGTTCTTTTATTGCAGTTTCTTCGTTTTTCATTTGCCAGTGAGTTTTTCATGAATGCCATTACACAAATCCCGCAGCTCATTCAGGAGCAGGATCTCGCCTTTACCTTTGCCGCTCCTGCGTAGCCGGAGGCCGGATTGCTGGTCACAGGGGTCTCGGCAACTGAACGCCTTAACGGGCTCACGCAGATTCAGATTGAGCTGGCCAGTCCCGACTGTGTCTGAGTGAAAGAGAAATAACTTTACCTGTCCAAGATCCCCGGAAACTGAAACCTGACCTTTGGCAACGGTGACTAAAAGCTCAGCTTGATCAGGTTAGCCATGAGACTGATTACAAGAATTGCTGGTCTGCTATATTCTTTAGTTATTTCTGTTTGGCCTCGCCAATAATCCTGTCACTTACATTGAGGCTTTAATGGTTCCTAAGAATTCTAGCAAAACCCTTGATGCAGGTTTTTGGAGAAGCACAAGCCGGCGGCAGTTTCTTATAAATGGAGTTTTAGCCTGCGCAGCTTCTAAGTTGCTGGGAGGATGCTCTGGCCCCCAAACTGATCTGCGAACGCTTTGGAAGGATTGGCATTCCAATTGGCGGAGGATGCAAGAAACCGCCCGGAAACGCCAATGGGAAGTTACCACGCTTGATATTGCTCCACCTGTTGCTCCTGAAGCATTAGCCATCGTGGAGAGTCGATATCAAATGCTGTTCCCGTCGCAGCTTCGTGCGGTGCTAACCCAGCTATCTGGCTGCGTGACCTTTGGGTGGTACACGCCAAATCATCTTAGCTCTTTTGGCAGGTTGGATATGCCGCAAATGAGTTTTAATCGTGATGCTGTTTGGGATCTGTCACATATCAATAGCTATGCCCTGCCGAATTTTGTCGCCCTGAAAAGCCAGGTAGCATCTGAGAGTATCTCAGAAGCTCCTAACTTTCCTGAGATGTGGGAGAACCAGTTCCCGTTCTATTATTTGAAGAATGGAGACATTGTTACCATTGATGTGTCTGATCCCGACCCGCAAAAGCAACCTGTCCGGTACTTTTCGCATGAACTGGAGATGTTGCATGGGTTAGCGCTTGCCCCAGATTTTTTTAGTTTCATAACTGAAATGTCAAAACTTGGTTTTGCTGGTACGGAGTGGGCTTCGTGGTTGCGCTTCGGCGACAACCAGCAAAATGACAGGTATTATCTGAGCTCTGACAGTGAAGGGGCCAAGGCGTGGATCAAATGGCTTGAGCGTGATCCAGAAAATGTTGGCCCGGATGAACCTCCCCAAGCGGTTGTCGAAACAACTCCAGCAGACAGAGCCCTGCTGGAATCTGCGCGCGCCAATTCAGTTTCTGGGGTTAAACGGGCCCTTCGCTTAGGCGCCCATCCTGATTGTGTTCCCGGCAGTGACTGGATATCCGGGAACTTTTTATGGGACCATGAATTCTCAACGGCAATCACGTATGCGGTTCGAAACAGCAACCTTGATATGCTTGAGATTTTGCTGGGGGCAGGGGCTATACTCAACACCCGCCGCTTACCTTTAAATGACGCAGTAAAAGAAAGCTCTCTGGCAACCGTGCGATGGCTTATTGCGAAGGGAGCACGTGTTGATGGATGGAAGCACCAGCGTTATTTCCCCCTGCATGATCTGGTCGTTACACGACGCCAGATAGCTCTGAAAACGCGCTCTGAATATAGGCAGCAAATAAATAAGACCTACGGAACGCTTTGGTCTGATTTGAAAGAAACAGAGCTTAAACGAAAGCTCAACGCGCATATCAGCTATGAAGAATACTTGATTTTTCTTCGCACACTTCTGGCTGCTGGCGCTGATCCCGATGCTCCCTGGGATAATGGCATAACCATGCTGGCATGGGGAGATGAAAAGACGGCTGAAGTTCTGCTTGCATATGGCGCGAATCCGAATGCACGCGATGACTATGGTAAGACACCTCTTCACACAGCAAGGACAGGTAGGAAAGTTCGCATTCTCGCAGGGGCTGGTGCTGATGTTAATTTACTGGCAAGTCGTCCGCTGATCGACCCTCTTACGGACAGGTAAAATCTGGGACCGGTCGCCAATTTAAAATAGGTTACAGAAGTTTCGGCGGTTCCGGCTTACAACCCCAACAACGCCGGACAAACAGATCCAGGAAAAACGACAGACGATTAAACGTAAAACTCTTTAAAGCCGCCGCTTGCGCTACCACGCACAAGCCGCATTATATTAATACATAACAGGGTCAAACACTCCGATATTCGAAAGCTAATTTTGTCCAGCTATCTTTGACGACGGACATACAATTTGAAACAGAGAATTTCATGCATATCCTTATTTTGATTGTCGGTGTTTTGAGCGCCGCTTGCCTTTGGTGGTACCGAATTAAACAGATGAGTAAAGCGGGGCGGGAAGTCTCTGAAGCTGTGTCGAAGACAGCCAGACGTCTGCGCGCTGATCAGCAGACACATCGCAGTTCGGTAGCGCCAATGCTGCATATAAGCGACCCTGTCACAGCTGCGTCAACATTGATCCTTTCGATTATATCCGAAGGGAAGGAGGTCCCCCGGAACGTGGAGATAAAGTTGCATCAAGTGCTCTGTGAAATCACCAACCCGGATGAAGCCAGTGCAGCTGTTGCAGAAGGTAAGCGTCTGCAACGCAAGACATCGCGCACCTTGGATGTTGTTCAGGTTCTGGGAGAGATGTTGAGGGATCGGTTGTCTGCTGCCGAGCAGCAGCATCTCATCCAAATGATTTACACCGTATTTGCCGCTTGTCCGAAAAGACCCGCACACACTTCGAATTATATCGTCGCGCTGCGCCAGGTGCTTGGTTTGACCGAGCACGCATCATAGACGGCGCTATCAATTTAACCTGAATTTGGCGGCACTTGTTTTTTGCGGATGGATTTTAGGCGTCGAGCATAGCGGCTTGGCGTTGTTGCATAAACCTGCCTTTGCCGTGTATGCAGGCCGTGTTGCGTAAATACAAGTCAACTTACTGCACGCCCTTACCCGTTGAACTCAGGGCACACTGGTACGCTCGAAGACAGGATGTCCGAGGGCGTGCATTTTGTTGAGGACGGCGACATCGATCTTTGCCTCCGTCTTCTGTTTTTTAAGGCTACGGGCCTGCAGTGTGGCCCCGATGGCTTGTTTGTAGCACCCCATGAGTGTCTCCCCTCGTGAGCGCCGCCCGTATCGCTTCTGCTAGCCCATTCTCCCGTATTTTTCTATGAGGGGTCCGTCCCCGCAAAGGTACTGAATGCGATATAGGATTTCAGTCAAGGCATTGAAATCTATTGATGATTTGATTTTTTTCTCCCCCATCGGTGGTCTGGTTTTCAGGGGAAGGATGCCGAACGCATGAGACGAGACGGATATTGCACTAAACGGGGTATGTTCAGGATATATGTAAAAAATTCCACCTGCTCGAAATCAAGCCTCCGTCCTTCCAAATCGTTCAGTAAACTCATCGAGACACCTGAATTCTGAACTTTGATTAAGGAGACCAGTTATCTGAACCGAAATCTTCAGGGCTTTGTAAACTAGTGATCGAAGGTGATGAGTTCAAGAAATTCAACGTTTCTTTGAACGTTAGAGCGAGCCTAAGGCACGCTTGGAAAAAATTACACGTATCATGAACACCCCCATTGAAGGATTGTTCCAAATATCCCTTACATTTCAATGACGGGCCAAAAACGGCCCAAGCTGGGCCTAAAACGGCTCACCGACTTCTCAGGTTTATCAATAATATAGCTGATTTGCTTAGATCTCGGTAACTTTCGGGGCCATTTTTGGCCCAACTTTACGCAGCGGTATTTAATTTACAGCACCGCGCCGTGAGTGATTTTACACATGATTTGAAATTAATTTCTATTGATATTTCAAGGGTTAAATATGTTTCCGTTCATTCTTGGATGCTGGTTTCGTCAAGTTGGCATGCAAGTTGCATTTGTGTTGGCACGCTGTCGCAGACTGGGGTCTGGGGCTGTGGCCCATTCTCATCAAATGGGGTTCATTTATTTGTTTTGCTGCGTCTATCCGCATACGGAGGGCGCTCACCAGGAGCATACTATGCCAACACCCGCTTATATCACCATTGAAGGGTCAACTCAGGGTCCAATCACTCAAGGCGCGTTTACTGAAGATTCCGTCGGTAACGTGTGGCAGGAAGGCCATGAAGACGAGATCATGGTGCAGGCCATTGATCACACTGTCATCATTCCTCGTGATATCCAGTCCGGCCAGCCAGCTGGTCAGCGCGTGCACACTCCGTTCAAGTTCACCTGCTCCATGAACAAGTCCATCCCGC
>NZ_FREX01000014.1 GCF_900143565.1 Pseudovibrio sp. Alg231-02
GCTATAATCATAATCGACAAACACGTAGATTTGTCGCTAACAAAACAAAGCTAAAACTTGGATAACAACATTGGCGCCTTAAAAAGCGCCATCGCAGACCAGTTCATAAGTCAGTGTGACTTATTCCTGCCCGGTGGCTATGGCGGGGCGCCCCCACCCGATCCCATCCCGAACTCGGAAGTGAAACGCCCCTGCGCCAATGGTACTTCGTCTTAAGACGCGGGAGAGTAGGGCGCCGCCGGGCATGAATAATACACACCGACAAATCTCTACAAAATAAAACAGAACAAACACTATTTACCGCGGGGTGGAGCAGCCCGGTAGCTCGTCAGGCTCATAACCTGAAGGTCGTAAGTTCAAATCTTACCCCCGCAACCAAAGATTAAAACCCGTTATCATCATGATGACGGGTTTTTTGTTGTCTAAATTTTGAAACACGACAACTCCGGTTACCGCACCCTAGCCTTCATCTTTAAATGACTTGTCGCCGTAGATGAAGCGGGGGCCGCGGCCGTAGCTGGAGGCGGCGTCTCCGGCGTTGTAGAGCTCGCATTTGTCCAGAGACAGGCAACCACACCCCATACAGCCTTCCAGCTGCGCTCTCAGGTTCTCCATGCGTGCAATGCGCTCATTCAGATGAACTTTGAACTGCTGGCTCAAGCGTTGCCACTCAGCTTTGTTTGGCGCACGTCCCGGGGGAAGTGTCCCGAGTTGATCTGAAATCTCTTTGATGGTGAAGCCAAACTCCTGCGCGACTGACGCAAATGACAGGCGGCGGATGTCTGCGCGCAGAAAACGGCGCTGACCACCAGAATTTCGGCTGGCAGTGACAATTCCCTTGGTCTCATAGAAACGAATCGCGGAAGTGGTGAGGCCGGTACGGTCGGCTAACTCACCGATTGTCATGACATCTGAGTGCTGCATAAATTTCTCAAAAATAGTGCTTGACTTAAACTTAACTTGAACTCCTAAACAGGGTGTCATCAGAAGTCAAAAGAAAGGCTATTGCGATGACAAAGAGTTTTTTAGAGCACGTCAACATCACCGTTTCTGACCCAATTGCGACCGCGGGCCGTCTTTCAGATTGGTTTGGCTGGAGTGTGCGTTGGCAGGGGGCTGCCCGGGCAGGTGGAACAACCGTTCATGTTGGATCGGACGAGAGCTATATCGCGGTTTATTCCCTTGGAAACACAAATGCCACTCAAGAAGACAACTACGTCACTCATGGCAGCCTGAACCACGTTGGCGTGGTGGTTGATGATCTGGATGCGGTAGAGAAGAAAGTTCTGGCGGGCGGATACAAGACCCGAAACCACGCTGACTATGAGCCGGGTCGACGCTTCTACTTTGATGATGATGATGGCATAGAGTTTGAGGTCGTCAGCTACGCATAATTCAATAAGTTACGGTGCAAGAGCGTTTCCCCATTAGGAGGAAACGCTTTTTTTTGTTTTACCAGAGGTTCAGTCCCAGAAGCTTCTTGCCGAGATCGGTCAGTTCTGCCGTTTTGGCGTTTTTCTTTTCCCAGTCTCGAGGGTCGCCGGGGAAGGACGCCCTTTGTGGTGGCTCCCTGTTGCGCCATTGATGGATGCGGTCTTGTCTGAGACCTTCGTTGGTTTGCTCAGATGGGAACATGGAGATGTATTGGGCGATCCGAACTTTGTCTTTTGAGTTGTTGGGGCGGATGCCATGGGCGAGGAGGGCGTTGAAAATCATCAGGTCGCCCGGCTCCATTTCAATATTCTCGATCTCAAAGCCAGAGTAGTCTGGATGTTTGGGGTCGCGGTCTTCTGGTTGGGTCTTGACCCATTCATCGAATTCTTCGAAGAGCTTCGGGATACATTGAAAGCCGCCGGTTTCTTCATCCTGTTTGATTAATGAAAGAACGCCCTGTACGCTGATTGGTTGAGGGCGCAGGGATGTGTCTACGTCCCAATGGATGAACCCGGGTTTACCGTCGCGGTTTTTCCTGGGCGGGTTGAGGTTTGCGCGGTCGATGCTGACCCAAAGGTCCTCCCGATCCCAAATATCTACGAAGGCATCGTAGACACGCTGTTGCATGCGGTTGTCCCACAGGTGCTGGTGATTATAGATTTCCAGCATACCCGCGTTGTTCAGCTCTTGCATTTTGTGAGCGCGGCGTTGTGGTGTGTACCAAGTTGACGGATCACTAGGATCTTTCTCATCGAACTCCCAGAGTAGATCAACCAGTCTCTTTACATTTTCCTGCGGAACGGCCTGACGCACAATGACGTAGCCGCGGGTGATCCAGTGCTGCCAGTCTTCTTCTGATAAGACGCGCAGCGGTAGGGTCTTCTTGATGTCCTTCAACTGGGTGTCGGTTGCGGTTGAGCCCCAGTGATTGTCTGCAAGCAGTTCAGCGTCCATTTGGTCCTCCCAGATCCTTCAATGAACTTGTAAGTTTATTCACTCTGGTATGTGAGAGTTGTTCTAAACTAGCGGATACTGGTACTATTCTGGCGTCTTATTGGTTCAGAGGGTGAAATGCGGTCATATCTGGAGAAAGTGCCGGAGTCTGAAGACGGGTCATTCAAGGTGATGAACCGGCGTCTTCATGACGGCATTCCGTTCTCCTGGCATCACCATCCTGAATATGAGCTGACCTTGACGTTGAACTCTGAAGGGCAACGCTATGTGGGTGATCATGTAGGAGACTATGGGCACTCAGACCTTGTGCTGCTTGGACCTAATCTTCCGCATACGTGGGCGTCTAACAATCGGCCTGACGAGAGTGAACCGCATCAGGCATTGGTTATCTGGTTTGAGCCGGAGTGGATTGAGCGAATTACCAGCGAGATGTCAGAATTAGCTGGTGTTAAGAAGCTGTTTCAGCGGGCACTGGCGGGGCTAAGCTTCAGTGATGCTGCGCGGCGGCGTGTGGTGCCCAAGATCAAGAGTTTCTTTGAGGAAGACCCGCTGGAGCGCTTGTTTATCGTTCTCAGGGTTTTGTCGGAACTCTCAGAGGATGAATATGCGATGCAGCTGGCGCATGATCCGGTGGTGCTTTCCAGTGCGGATGGTGGCAATGAGCGCATCGACAGGGTGTTGACGCTCATTCACTCCGAGTATGCGCGTGTGTTGACGCTGGAAGAACTAGCCGAGACTGCGGCGCTGAGTGTCTCCGGAGTGCACCGGTTGTTTCAGCGGCATACGGGACAGACGATCTCAGAGTACCTGAAACGCATTCGGATTGGGGATGCGTGTGCACAGCTTGCCGGCGGGGATGCGCCGGTCTCAATGATTGCTCATAATGTGGGGTATTCGGCGCTGGCCAACTTCAACAGGCAGTTTCGCGCGGTGAAAGGTATGACCCCGCGCGAATACCGGACTAGGTTCAGAGGGTAGTAATCCTGCTACATCACCGCGCCGATTTGCCATGGGACGAACTCGTAGTCGCCCAGGCCCTGAGCTTCTGATTTGCTGTGTTCGCCAGAAGCGACTTTGATCATCAGTTCAAACAGTTCTGTACCAACCTCTTCGACGGATCTTCCTTCGGAGATGATTGAGCCTGCGTTGAGGTCCATGTCCTCGGGCATATGCTCGAAGAGAGGTGTGTTGCTGGCGACTTTGATGGTTGGTGACGGTTTGCTACCAAAAGCAGAGCCGCGACCCGTGGTGAAGACGATCAGGTTGCAGCCGCTGGCGATCTGGCCGGTGACGGAAGCAGGATCATAGCCGGGACTGTCCATGAAGACGAAGCCTTTGGTTTCAATCGGCTCGCCGTATTTGTACACGCCTTCCAGAGCAGTGGTGCCACCTTTGGCGACAGCTCCGAGGGACTTTTCTAGGATGGTTGTCAGGCCACCGCGTTTGTTGCCCGGTGAGGGGTTGTTGTCCATGGTGCCGTTGTTGCGGGCGGTGTAATCTTCCCACCAGCGGACGCGTTCCACCAGTTTCTCGGCGATCTTCTGGTTGGCGGCACGGCTGGTGAGCAGGTGTTCAGCGCCGTAGATCTCTGAGGTCTCAGAAAGGACTGAGGTGCCGCCGTATTTGACGAGCAGGTCGGTCGCATAACCAAGAGCTGGGTTGGCGGTGACCCCGGACCAGCCATCAGAGCCACCGCATTGCAGGCCGACCATGAGTTTGGAGAGTGGCGCTGGCTGACGAGAGGCTTTGTTGACTTCCGGCAGCATGGCTTTGACTTTTTCAATGCCTGCTTCGATGGTTTTGCGCAGGCCGCCCATGCCCTGAATGTTCATGAACTGAAATGTTGGTGACTGCTTCAAGTCATAGGCATCCAGCAGGAAGTCGATTTGGTTGACTTCGCAGCCTAAGCCAACCAGCAGAACGCCGCCGACATTTGGGTTTTTGGCGTAGCCCCAGAGGACGCGTTGGAGGTTGGCGAAGCCCTCATTGTCGCCTGCCATGCCGCAGCCTGTGCCGTGAGCGAAGGAGGCGACACCGTCTACATTTTCAAACTGCAACAGGTCTTCATCACTGAAAGCATCTGCGATGCGGTGAGCTGCGGTGGCGGAGCAATTTACGCTGGTGAGGACGGCGATGTAGTTGCGGGTGCCGACACTGCCATCTTCGCGGTGATAGCCAAGGAAGGTACGCTCTTCCGGGTGCTCGGCGTATTGCGTTGGTTTGTAGTCCTTGCAGAAGCTGTGGTGCACGCCGGGGTCGGAGAACTCCATGTTGTGTGAGTGCACATGGGCGCCTGCCTGAATGTCCGTTGTTGCGAAGCCGATGGTCTGACCGAACTTGATCAGCGCTTGTCCCTGCTTGATGTCGTGTTCGGCGATTTTGTGACCTGCGGAGATATTGTCGAGGACCTGAAGATTGCCTGCCTTATCACCCTGCTGCAAAGCTCTTGTGGCGATGATGACGTTGTCCGCTGGCTGAAGTTTGACGCTGGCTGGAATGGGTGCCGACATTTCAGAGAGTTTCCATTGTTTTGGTGAGATAGAACTTTGCAGCGGTGCCACCAAAGATGGCCTCCCAGTCTGCCTGTGGCAGGTCAGCTGTGAGCTGCTCCACCATATCCACCCAGTTTTGATAGGTATTTGCGAGGAGAAGGACTGGCCAATCGCTGCCAAACATGACGCGCTCCGGTCCAAAGCATTTCAGAATGTGAAAGGCGTAGGGCGCGATGTCTTCGATCTCTGCGTTCTCGGAGGCCTCAGTCAGGAGACCTGAGAGTTTGCAGCAGACCTTGGAGGTGCGTGCGATGTCGCTGACGTGTTGGGACCACGTCTCGATGGCCTTATTGCGGATATCCGGTTTGGCGCCATGGTCGATGACTGCGCGCAGGTCCGGATAGCGGCTGAGGAAGGTTTTAAGGTGCGGCAGGTGCCGGGGCTGGACCAGCAGGTCGAGTGTCAGGTTGTTGTCGATGAGAGCCTGAATGGCAGGGCGCAGATTGTCCTGCAGCATCCACTCGTCGTCTTCAATGTTCTGTATCATCGGACGAATGCCGACGAGCTTTGGGTTTTGGGAGAGCTCTCTGATGATGTCTGGCGCGTTCGCTGCTTCCATGTCTACCCAGCCAACAACGCCGAGGATCCAGTCGTGTTCTGCGGCCAGCTCCAGCATGAAGTGGGTTTCTTCAACTGTGTCTGCTGCTTGCACGAGGATGGTTCCGTCCATCTTGGCTTGGGTCAGCAGGGGTTGGATGTCACTGATGAGGAAGTCGCGGTACAGGACGTTCAGGTCTGGTGTCAGCCAGCTGTAATCGCCGCGGGAAAGCTTCCAAAAATGGTGGTGGGCATCGATTCTAAGCATGCTTCACCTCTTGTTCGAAGAAGAGATTGCCAGACGGAACCGGGGCTTCAGCGGGAAGAAGGTCTCGTTCTTTCAGTCGTGCCCAGAAGGCGTCGGGAATGTCGGCAGCGATCCATTTGAGGATGTCTTCCAGCTCGCTGCGATTACGCATGCCGGGAATAACGCTGGCGATTGTGGGGTGCGCGAGTGGGAAGTGCAGGGCTGCTGCAGCCAGATCAACCGAAAACTCCTGACAGCATTCTTTCAGCGCTGTCACATGAGCCAGAATTTCAGGTGGTGCGCTTCCGTAGTTCCAGGTGTTGCCGCCAACGAGGATGCCTGAGTTAAACGGGCCGCCGAGAATGATGGAGGTTTGGGCCTTTGTGCAGGCTGGCAGCAAATCCTTGAGAGGGGCTTGCTCCAGCAGGGTGTAACGGCCAGCAAGGAGGAAGGCGTCCCAGTGGGCTTGCTGCATCAGCTCCATGCAAATGGCGGTCTCGTTCACGCCAAGGCCCATTGCTGAAATAGCACCTGAGGACTTGAGTTCCTGAAGGGCCCTGATGCCGCCTTGCAGATCTTTCATGTGGCGGCGGTTTTCTTCCGGGCCATGGGTCGCCGTGCCGATATCATGCACCAACAGGATATCAAGTCGGTCGAGACCGGTGCGGTGTAGACTGGCCTCGTAGGAGCGCATGATGCCGTCATACGAGTAATCATAGACCGGATGGAAGGGCAGTGGGTCTGGCCAGCCGAACTGGGCCGGATTGTCTGCCATGCCCGGTTTCAACAAGCGGCCAACCTTGGTGGAGAGGATGTAGTCGTGCTTGCGCACGGCATCTCCAATGACACGTTCGGAGCGGCCAAAGCCATAGTAAGGGGCGGTGTCGATGTAGGTGAGACCAACCTCTTTGGCGCGATCCAATGTGCTCATAGACTCTTTGCGAGGAGCTGTTGCGAACAGCCCACCAAATGCTGCGCCGCCGATTCCTAATGTCGGCAGTCGCAGATCTGTTCCCCCCAATTGTCGATGAGCCAGCTTCCCTCCCAAGCCCATAGCAATTTCCTTATGTTGGCACTGTGCCGTAAATGCTGGTGATGTCCTTCGCTACCTGAGCGTAGGCTTGTTGAACGTCTTCAATTCCCGGTGCTTTGAAATCGTCGATGCGCTCCATGAATGGACAGCTGAGTGCAGCGACTGCGTTTCCATCTGGTCCCAGAATTGGGAAGGCCAGATTTGTAACGCCGACTGTGCTGGCAGATGGCATGCGTACGAAACCTTGTTCCTGTACTTCATCCAGAATGGCACGGAATTCATCGAGGCTCATCTCCGGTTCTCCGAGTGCACGCTCATGCTGGTTGTACATGAGCTCTCGGATCTCCGGCTTCTGGAAGGCAGCGATTGCCCGTCCGGTGCCTGTGTTCCAGAGGCCGATGACCGAGCCGGTTTTGAGGACGAAACTCCAGTTGCCCGGCGCTTCCACGCTGGCGACAACAACGATCTCTCCCTGATGCTCCATGCCGATGTGGCTGGACTGGTGAACGTCCTTGGCCGTTTTGCGCATCATGGGCACCGCCGCTTCCAACAACCGTGTGACGGGTGGGTGGCGATGCGACATGGAATACATTTTCAGGCTGAGCTGAAAGCGGTCGCCTTCTATTGAGCGCGATACGTACTCGCGGCGCACCAGTGTGGTGAGCATGCGGTAGATCTCATTGGGGGACCGGTCGAGTGCTTTTGCGATCTCTGCCTGAGACAGGCCGGATGCGTACTGGGACAGCAGTTCCAGAATATCCAGCCCCTTCTCCAAAGCAGGAGCGCGGTATTTTTCAGCTTTGTCTTGCGATGTCTGTGTGTCTGCCATGATCAGCTCTGTTTGATGTGAGCATATTTTTTGACGCAAAATTCGACCTTGTCAATTTCTAATTTACATTTGAAAGAAGTTTTTATATTTAAGTTATGCCATTATGTGATTTGGTGAACTGACGGATTTCTGCGGTCTTTGGGAGAGGGCCAACGGGCCACTTGCCTTTTGTTTTGACGATAAGCGGTGCTTCCTCTCTAATAATCCGAGTTTCAGGTCCGTTTGGCCGAGCCTAAATTTTGAGAGATTCAGTCCGGGGGAGGACACATGGGACGATTGACTGGCAAGACAGCCCTTATCACCGCTGCAGGGCAGGGAATTGGCCGTTCTACGGTAGAAGCCTATGCTGCTGAAGGCGCAAAGGTTTTTGCAACAGACATCAACGAAACTGCGCTTACAGAGTTGAATGCGATTGAGGGTGTGACCGGCCTGAGGCTGGATGTGACCAATGCAGATGATGTGCGTGACACTCTGGAAGTTACAGGGCCGTTGGACATTCTGTTCAACTGTGCGGGCTTCGTACACAACGGTACGATTCTCGACTGTGATGAAGATGCGTGGGACTTCTCTTTCAATCTGAATGTGAAGGCGATGTACCGCCTCTGCCGTGCTGCGATTCCTGGCATGCTGGAAAATGGTGGTGGTTCCATCATCAACATGTCGTCTGTGGCGTCGTCGTTGAAGGGGGTGCCGAACCGGTTTGTTTATTGCTCCTCCAAAGCAGCAGTGATTGGCCTGACCAAGGCAATTGCAGCGGATTTTGTGACCAAAGGTGTTCGCTGTAATGCGATTTGTCCGGGAACGGTCGACAGTCCGTCCCTGCATGATCGGTTGAAGGCCACGGGCAATTACGAACAAGCGATGAAGGATTTTATTGCGCGTCAACCTATGGGACGCATTGGCAAGCCAGAAGAGATTGCTGCGCTGGCTGTATACCTTGGTAGTGATGATAGCGCGTTTACAACAGGTCAGACGCACGCCATTGATGGCGGTTGGTCAGTATAAGAAAATGGGTAGGATATGAAGCTTCTTAGATATGGTGAGCTGAACGCTGAAAAACCGGGTGTTCTGGATGCGGATGGCAACATTCGTGATCTTTCTGGTGTGGTTGGTGACATTGCTGGAGATACGCTCAGCGCGGAAGGTCTTGCAAAAATTGCGGCGCTGGACCTGACCAGCCTGCCAGTGGTGGAAGGTAATCCGCGCATTGGTGCCTGTGTCGGCAATGTGGGCAAGTTCATCTGTATTGGCCTTAACTATTCCGACCATGCTGCTGAAGCGGGCATGGAAGTGCCAAAAGAGCCTGTGACCTTCTTCAAGGCGACCTCAGCTATTTGTGGCCCGAATGATGACATCGAAATTCCGCGTGGGTCTGTGAAAACAGACTGGGAAGTGGAACTGGGTGTGGTGATTGGTAAACACACCAAGTATGTGAGCGAAAAGGGCGCGCTGGATCATGTGGCCGGATATTGCGTGGTCAACGATCTGTCTGAGCGTGACTTCCAGCTGCACCGCAGTGGCCAGTGGGTGAAGGGTAAGTCTGCTGACACCTTTGGTCCGATTGGCCCGTGGCTTGTGACCCGTGATGAGGTGGAAGACCCGCAGAACCTTTCCATGTATCTGGAAGTGAACGGCCATCGCTATCAGAACGGTTCTACCAAAACCATGGTGTTTGATGTGGCGAAGGTGATTTCGCATCTGTCGCAGTTCATGAGCTTGCAGCCTGGTGATGTGATCTCCACTGGCACGCCTCCGGGTGTTGGCATGGGGCAGAAGCCAGAGACCTACCTGAAGCCGGGCGACAAGATGGAGCTGGGTATTGAAGGTCTTGGTGTTCAAAAACAGGTTACTTACGCTGCTGATTGAGGAGCGTGAGCTTGCTAAGCTCTGACGCCTTCACTAAGCTTTAGAGAACTCTCCGCTGCTGATCGTGGTGGAGAGTTTTTTTATGCGTTTTCAGGGGGAGATTGATGACGCAACTTTCACTTGATCATGAAGAGACCTCAGAAGAAGAACTCTTGGCTTTAATCGAAGCGATTCAGGAAAAGCTAGCTCAAGATGGGCGTGACGCAGCCTACCCTGGGTTGTCGAGGTCTCGAAATATTCTGAAAAATAAAGTCCGAAATGGATATGCTAATCTAATTCATCATTTATCGAGTGACTTCAGAAGGTTGTATGACAACAGACACCAAAGTGACGCGCTGATCGAAATGTTCGAATTTGCTTGCCGACTAATTAAGCAACGATACAATCCATAAACGGAGACAGGATAATCTCATTGCGATCTATCAAGCTAAGGAACTGGTGACACGATGCCAACACCATATCCAAGAATGTGAGAGATCTATTCTATGATGAGAGCAACTACTTTGCTGGACGCCTTGATGAGTTTCCACAAGGTCGCTGCACCTACGTTGCTCAAACCAACTGACCCAACTAAGGAACGTAACTGACCATGAGCACAAACGAGCCAATCACATATTGCAGTTATGAAAGCCCGGTTGGGTCTTTGCTGATTGGTGGAGAAGCTGGTGGGCTGGAGTTTCTTCATTTTCCTGAAAGTGCACGCAGGCGGTTTGTTGAAGACGGCTGGGTGGAAGATGTCACGCCTTATGCGGACTTGATTGCGCAGCTTGAAGCTTACTTTGCTGGGGAGCTTAAAGAGTTTTCTTTGAACTGGAAGCTGATTGGCACTGAGTTTCAAAAGAGCGTTTGGGAACAGCTTGCGGCGATCCCGTTTGGGGAAACGCGCAGTTATGGCGATGTTGCGAAAGCGCTAGGCAATCCGGGTGCGAGCCGTGCTGTGGGGCTGGCGAACAATGCGAATCCATTGCCGATTGTTATTCCATGCCATCGGGTGATTGGAGCGAATGGTGCTCTGGTTGGATTTGGTGGCGGGCTGGATACAAAAGTCTGGTTGCTGGATCACGAGGGTATTCCGCACGGAGCCGGTGCCAGCAAAGACCAGATGGCATTCCAGTTCTAAAACGGAACCCGCTTTAGAACCGGAGCGCAAAGCAGATCAATCAAATGTAAGCTGGAACTTGTTGTTCAGGATAAATGGCGCGCGGAAATCTTCGTTGATGAAGTAGTAGATGCCCTGCTCTTTATCATGGGTGATGTTGAAGCAGCCATATTCTTCTTTGCTCCAAAGACCAGTCCAGCTGGAGCAATACTGATTGTTCTCGATCTTGTAGCGCGCTTCGGATGGTTTTGCGTCGCCTTCTTTGATCCAGAGGGTGAGACCAGACTCGGAGAAGTACTGGCGTGTTTCAGCGGCAAAGTGGATGCCTTTGATGGTTGAGCCGGTCAATAACTCAGTAATTTGAGTGTTGTTCAAAGTCTCTTCACCAGCCAGTGCAGGCGTTGCGCATGCGGCAATAGCAAGGCCTAAAATCACTTTCTTCATATTGCTTCTTTCCAGAGATAAATTGGGGCGATGGTCAGCTGTTTACCTGCCAGTCAGGACTGAATTTGAGATTCAGTAAAGGTGCCGATTGGGCCAGGCAGGCTCAGAATACTTCGTGGTTGCTGGTTTTTATCAGTGCAGATTTTTTTCTCAAATCACCTTTTTTTGCTTAAAATTTGCGGGTTTTGAATGGAAAAGGGCGCTCGATTGAGCGCCCTCTTTTTTGCTGATCCTGTTGTAATCAGGATGGTGTTGTTTCGGTTTCATCAAACTGAATGCGCACGATCCTGTCTGTTCCAGATTCTCCGCCCCATGCTTCGCCTTTACGTCCTGCCATCTGGCGAACGTCGGCGTCTGCTTTGTTGCTTGGGAAGCTGGTGAATTCTTCTGTATCCGGATCAAAATGGACGATGGCGTCGGCATCGAAATCTGTGAGCCAGACCTTATCGTTCTCATCGACATAGACCGAGTAGGGCAGTGGATCATTGCCGGGGAGACGCCATGCGCGCCATGTGTCTGCCTTCGGGTCGTATTCGCTGACCTGACCGGAGAGCCATTCGCTGACCCAGAGTTTGCCTTCTGAGTTAGACCAGACCCGGCGGGCGCCTTGCTCTTTTGTTGGAGGCGTCACGATGCGGGCGCGTCCATTGGTTCTGTCAATGTTGGCGATGTGGCTGCCGGCGAGGGACGCGTACCAGACATCACCTTGCGGTGTGACAGTGATGCCATAAGGGCCGGGGCCTTGAGGGCTTGGCCAGACTTCGATTTCCTGCGTGACGGGGTCAACGCGGCCATAGACGCCGTTTTGTCCGGTGAACCAGTAGATGCCGTCGTGGTCAAAGATGCCTGTGTTGAGGTTTGCGTCTGCGAACTCGGCAGGTAGCGGAATGAGGGTGACGGCGTCTGTTGCCGGATCAACACGTGCGATGGCGTTTTGTCCGCCTTCGGTGACCCACATTGCGTTATCGGGGCCAAGCACCACGCCGTGTGGGGCTGCATTTTCGCCCAGTGAAACCGGGTGGAGTTCTCCATTGTCAGGATCAAGACGTGTGAGTGTGCCATCTGCCTGTCCGCAGTACCAAACCATGCCATCGGAATCGAAGCCAATGTCTCTGGAGCGCGCGCCTGGACGGGCATCAAAATACGTGACTTTTGCGTTTTTGACAGAGTTTGTTTTTTCGCCTTCAGCGAAAACAGGTCCAGCAACGATGCCCATATAATAGGCGCTGGAAATTGTTAGGGCAGATGCTCCGAGAAACTCTCGTCTGTTCATCCTACCTCTCCCTTATGCCGTCTCCTTGGTGGAGACAATCGACTTGCCTTAATGCAAGGGAAAGGCGTGTCTATGGCAAACTACCTATACACCCTCAAGCATTTTAAGTGAGGTTAAGGAACGGTCAGCGAAGCGGAGAAAATTGTTCGGATCATCGTGTTCGAGAATGTAGATTTTGGTTCGGGTTTTTTCCTGCAAGGCCGTCAGAATGTGGCCCCATGGGACGGTGCCGAAGCCGACATCTGCCCAGCCATCTTCATCTGTGCCTTCGCCATCTGGAGCGATGTCTTTGATATGGACTGCGGTGATGCGGGTGCCGTGGGCTTCGATCCAGTCCAGCGGGTCCAGACCTGCTTTGATGATCCACGCGGCATCGACCTCCCATTCCACGGTGGGAGCTTCTGAGATGATCAGTTCCATAGGAATGGTGCCGTCCGGGAGTGGTTTGAACTCGAAGTCGTGGTTGTGCCAGCCGAAGTGGAAGCCTTTGTGCTTGAGCGTGTTGGCCATGTGCTCCAAACGGTGGGCGAAGACGGTCCATTCCTTCTTCATTGTCGGTCTTTGTTCTGGTGTGAGGTAGGGGGCGAAGATGGTGTGCATGCCGAGGAGGACTGCGATCTTGATGCACTGATCGAGGTTCTCTTCCAGATCCTTGAGGTCGAAGTGGCCAGAGGGCATGTCTAGGTCGTACTCATCGAGGAGGTCTCGCACTGTCTGAGCGGCCTCCAATGTGGGGTAGAGCTCTTCGAAACCTTCTACCTGTGTGTAGCCGAGGAGGGCTGTTTCCTGAAAAACCTCTTTCCAGGGCTGGAAGTTTCGTGCGCTGTAAAGCTGTAGGCAAAAGTCCATGATACAGTTCCCCTCCCAGAGCGACCAAAGCTAGCTGCCTCGGTTTTATTGCTCTACACGACAATAGAGTTGCATCTACCTGAAGGGCAAGGGGGCTTGCAAAAGAGGGGGAGGAGAGGGGATCCTCTCCGGAAGCGGTTGTCAGAATCGATGTTTGAGCAAGGTGGTTTCATGAATTGACCACACCCGGTGGAGAACATCTGAATAGGGAATTTAGGTTCGAATTATTTCGCCGCGAAAATATTAGCTAGCTCATTAAATCAGAGTTTGCGTCAACAGCGCAGTCTTTTCAACGTGTTATTGGTTCAGGCTGTCAGATGCAAGAATGACAGATCTTCAACATTTTCTGCCGCACTAGGTGCGTTCTCATCCTAATGGATAACAACTGAGAGTTTCGTTTTGTCAATTTTCGAATTGACGCTTAAGTGGTTTCGCTTATATTTCGAAATTACGCGAATATGCGCGTAATCGACTGTAAACGAAAATTGACGTGTTGGTTAGGACGTAGTTTAATTTTGATCTCTAATGGCACTTTGTAGGGACGGAGCTGCGTAAGAAAGCAGAACTTGAAAGTGTTCGGGGAGGCTCGTGAAAAATTGACAGATGCGTAGCGTTGCTAAAACGGCGCAGTTCTTTAAAAGGCTGGGACCTTTACTAAGAGATTCAGCTCGACCACCGAGTTGTTTTTTGGAATTACAGTCAGGAATATGAAGGTACCGCAGTGCAAGCAGCGCGTATCGCAGGAAGCAGTCGGGTCGCTTTCTGTTCCGGGAGGGCAACATGCTTGAATTAAGGGGCGTCAGCAAGACTGTTGACGGTATGGACCATATTCGCGACGTATCTTTGCGTCTTGAAAGTGGTTCATTGAACGTATTGTTGGGACCAACACTGTCAGGCAAGACAACGCTTATGCGTTTGATGGCAGGGCTGGACACGCCAACTGCAGGGCAAGTGCTCGTAAATGGACAGGATATGACCGGTGTTTCCGTGCGCAAGCGCGACGTCGCCATGGTCTATCAGCAGTTCATCAACTACCCGGCTCTCACGGTTTATGAAAACATCGCCAGCCCGCTGCGCGTTGCGGGAGTAAAAGGGGCTGAAGTTGACAAGCAAGTGCGCAAAGCTGCGGACTTGATGAAGCTCACACCTTATCTGGACAGAACACCGCTGAACCTCTCCGGTGGTCAGCAGCAGCGTACTGCAATTGCACGTGCGCTCGTCAAAGGGGCGCATCTGGTGCTGATGGATGAGCCATTGGCGAACCTGGATTACAAACTGCGCGAAGAACTGCGCGACGAGCTGCCGAAGATCTTTTCTGAAAGCGGTGCTGTGTTTGTATATGCAACGACCGAACCGACAGAAGCTTTGTTGCTGGGCGGGCGTACAGCCACCTTGCATGAGGGGCAGGTTTCGCAGTTTGGCGATACCATTGATGTTTACCGCAATCCTCAGGACATCGTTACTGCGCAGACTTTCTCTGATCCGCCGCTGAACCTGCTGGGCCTGACGAAGAGCGGGGGTGAATTCCGCACGTCAAATGGCACGGTTATTCCGGCATCAGAAGAAGAGAAGCGTCTTCCTGATGGACATTACAAAGCAGGTTTCCGGCCCCATCACCTTTATCTGCAGCGCCCGAGTGAAGACGCTGTGTGCCTTCCTGCAGTGGTTGATGTTTCCGAGATTACTGGTTCTGAGAGCTTTATTCACCTGACATGCCTGAACCACCGCTGGGTGGCGCTGGAACATGGCATTCATAACGTAGACGTGGATGCCAAGATCGACGTGTATGTGGATGCCAAGAACTTCATGATTTTTGATGATGAGGGTCGCTCTGTTGCGTCTCTCATGCGTGAAGCGGTTTAAGGAGGCGAGCATGGCACGTATTGATCTCGACCACATTCGCCACTCTTATTTGCCGACCCCAACAAGCCCAAGCGATTACGCTTTGAAGGAAGTTAACCTGACCTTTGAAGATGGCGGTGCTTATGCGCTTCTTGGGTCTTCCGGCTGTGGCAAGACAACACTTTTGAACATCATCTCCGGTTTGCTGACACCGTCCGAGGGTGAGCTGCTGTTTGATGGCAAGCCGGTGACGGAGCTGTCGACTGAAGCGCGTAACATTGCGCAGGTGTTCCAGTTTCCGGTCGTTTACGACACCATGTCTGTTTACGACAATCTGGCGTTTCCGCTTCGCAACCGCGGTGTTCCGGCAGCTGAAGTTGATCAGAAGGTCAACGAGATTCTGCGGATCATTGATCTGGAAAGCAAGGCAAAGCGCAAGGCGCAGGGCCTGACGGCTGATGAGAAGCAGAAGATCTCGCTGGGCCGTGGTCTGGTGCGCTCTGATACCAACGCGATCCTGTTTGATGAACCGCTGACCGTGATTGATCCACACATGAAGTGGGTTTTGCGCTCGCAGTTGAAGCATCTGCACAAGCAGTTTGGCTTCACCATGGTTTATGTCACCCACGACCAGACCGAGGCTTTGACCTTCGCGGATAAGGTTGTGGTGATGTATGGCGGCGAAGTTGTGCAGATTGGAACGCCTGATGAGCTGTTCCGCAAACCTCAGCATACTTTTGTTGGCTACTTCATCGGGTCTCCGGGCATGAACATTCTGCCGTGTGAGGTGGATGGAACCATGGCGCGTGTTGGTGGGCATAGTGTGCCTCTGCCATGCGGTCTCGACCCGAAAAAGCAAGCCCAGAAAACCGAGGTTGGTATCCGTCCTGAGTTTGTGAAACTCGGCGGTGCCGGAGAAGGTCTGCCGTTGAAAGTCAACGCTGTTGAAGACATCGGCCGCTACCGCATTTTACGTGGTGAGATGGAAGGTGTTGCGCTGAATGCCATTGTTGGCGAAGGCATGAGCATTCCGGAAAGCCCGACAGCTCTCTTCGATCCAACACAGACGAACCTTTATGCCGACAGCTGGCTCGTAAGTGAGGGGGCCTGATCCATGGAAAAGACCGTAAACAACAAAGCCTGGTTCATGGTTTTACCGGTTCTTTTGCTGGTGGCCTTTACTGCTGTTATTCCATTGATGACTGTTGTGAACTATGCGTTTCAGGACAGCTTTGGAAACAATCAGTTCTTCTGGGTTGGGATTGAATGGTTTCAGGAACTGCTCAGCTCCGAGCGCTTTCATGATGCCTTAGTCCGAAACCTGATTTTCTCCTTCTCCATTCTTGCTATTGAGATCTCGCTGGGTATCGGTATTGCGCTTTGTATGCCTAAAAAAGGCTGGGGCGTTCCGGTTTGTCTGGTGTTGATGGCGCTGCCATTGCTCGTGCCGTGGAACGTGGTTGGTACCATCTGGCAGGTGTTTGGCCGTGCGGACATTGGTCTGCTGGGTTACTTCCTGAACTCTCTTGGCATCAACTACAACTACACGCAGGACCCTGTTGCTGCATGGGCCACCGTGATTGTTATGGATGTGTGGCACTGGACCAGCCTTGTTGTGCTGCTGTGCTATGCGGGTCTGGTTTCTATTCCTGAGGCTTATTATCAGGCCGCGCGTATTGATGGGGCGTCCCGCTGGGCGGTGTTCCGTTACATCCAGCTGCCAAAGATGCACAGCGTGTTGCTGATTGCGGTTCTGCTGCGCTTCATGGACAGCTTCATGATTTACACCGAGCCGTTTGTTGTAACAGGTGGCGGACCGGGTAACTCGACGACCTTCCTGAGTATCGACCTTGTGAAGATGGCGATTGGTCAGTTTGACCTTGGGCCAGCTGCTGCAATGTCACTCGTCTACTTCCTCATCATCCTGCTGTTCTCATGGGTGTTCTACACCGCGATGAACAACATTGGGACTGAGAAGAAACACTACGCAGGCGAGGAGTAAGCACCATGTCGACAACAACTGGAACTGCAGTCATTGATGGTGGTGTTGCTGCTGGTGGACAGGCTCCACGCAGCCGGACCCGCGCAAAGGCACAGAGAACCGGAAGCCGCTATGCTTTCCTCGTTCCAACTTTGTACATCACGTTTTTGATGCTGCCGATCTACTGGCTCTTCAACATGAGCCTGAAGACCAACCAGGAAATTCTGAGCAAGTTTACCTTGTGGCCGGATGAGCCGACGCTCGCCAACTACATGGTGATCTTCACGGACCCGAGCTGGTACAACGGTTACATCAACTCCATCACCTATGTGGCGCTCAATACGGTTATCTCCGTGGCGGTCGCGTTGCCAGCGGCCTATGCGTTCTCACGCTATAAGTTTCTGGGTGATAAGCATCTGTTCTTCTGGCTGCTGACAAACCGTATGGCTCCGCCAGCGGTGTTTGCACTGCCTTTCTTCCAGCTCTATTCCGCCTTCGGTCTGATCGACACGCACCTTGCAGTGGCTCTGGCGCACTGTCTGTTCAACGTGCCGCTGGCTGTGTGGATTTTGGAAGGCTTTATGTCTGGCGTCCCGAAAGAGATTGACGAGACTGCTTACATCGATGGCTACTCCTTCCCGAAATTCTTCGGCAAGATCTTCATGCCTTTGATCGCAAGCGGTATCGGTGTGGCAGCGTTCTTCTGCTTCATGTTCTCTTGGGTGGAACTGCTGATTGCCCGTACGCTGACCACAACTGCGGCTAAACCGATTGCGGCGACGATGACCCGTACGGTTTCAGCTTCCGGCATGGACTGGGGTGTACTTGCGGCGGCAGGGATTCTGACAATTATTCCGGGTGCGCTGGTGATCTACTTCGTACGTAACTACATCGCTAAGGGCTTTGCCCTGGGCCGCGTTTAACAGGGAGGCGATTATGGATTTTTCTTGGATGGCCTGGACGTCGCCGACTGCGATTTTCTTCATCACCATTGGCCTGCTGATCTCCAGCATGGCGGTTTGGGAATGGTTTGTGCCGGGGGGAAGCCCACGGCACGGGATTTTGAGATTTGAGACAACACGCGGAGACCGCTTGTTTGTTTCGTTGTTGGGCAGTGCGTTTATCTGCCTGTTTTGGCTTGGGTTTGTTAGCGCAAACCTTTGGTGGGCTCTGTTGGTCTGTGTGGCATATGCGTTTTGCGTATTCCGCTGGGTTTAGGATTGAGCTTTTTTCTCCGCACTGATGTTTAGGGGAACTTTCAGTGCAATAAATTATAGTCGGGAGGAATATATATGAGACGTCAGCTTTTAGCGTCCGTTGGCTTTGCAGCCATGATTTGCGCATCCAGCTCTGCTTTTGCAGACATGGAAGCCGCGAAGAAGTGGGTGAGCGACGAATTCCAGCCTTCTACTCTTTCTCAGGAAGAGCAGATGAAGGAAATGGACTGGTTCATCAAAGCAGCTGAGCCTTTCAAAGGTATGGAAATCAAAGTGGTTTCCGAAACCATTGCGACCCACGAATACGAAGCGAAGGTTCTTGCAAAAGCATTTACCGAAATCACCGGCATTAAAGTTACTCACGACCTGATCGGTGAAGGTGATGTTGTTGAGAAGCTTCAGACCCAGATGCAGTCTGGCGAGAACATCTATGATGCTTACGTCAACGACTCCGACCTGATCGGTACGCACGCTCGCTACAAGCAGGTTCGTAACCTGACTGACTGGATGGCTGGCACTGGTAAAGCGGTTACGCTGCCAACTCTGGATGTTGAAGACTTCATCGGTCGCTCATTCACAACTGGCCCAGATGGCAAGTTGTACCAGCTTCCAACACAGCAGTTCGCGAACCTTTACTGGTTCCGCTATGATTGGTTCACAAACCCAGACATCAAAGCTCAGTTTAAAGCGAAATACGGCTATGAGCTGGGTGTTCCGGTTAACTGGTCTGCTTATGAAGATATCGCTGAGTTCTTCACCAACGACGTGAAAGAAATCAACGGCGAAAAAGTCTATGGTCACATGGACTACGGTAAGAAAGATCCATCCCTGGGTTGGCGCTTTACCGATGCATGGCTCTCCATGGCAGGTGCTGGCGACAAGGGTATTCCAAACGGTTTGCCAGTTGACGAGTGGGGCATTCGCGTAAACGGTTGTTCCCCAGCTGGTTCTTCCGTTGAGCGCGGTGGTGCAACCGATGGTCCTGCAGCGGTTTACTCCATCACCAAGTACATTGAGTGGCTGAAGAAGTACGCTCCGGCTGAAGCACCAGGCATGGTGTTCTCTGAAGCTGGTCCGGTTCCGGCACAGGGTTCTGTTGCTCAGCAGATCTTCTGGTACACCGCATTCACCGCAGACATGGTGAAAGAGGGTATTCCAGTTGTGAACGCAGACGGCACTCCTAAGTGGCGTATGGCTCCTTCTCCGAAGGGTGCTTACTGGGAAGAAGGCATGAAGCTGGGTTATCAGGACGCTGGTTCCTGGACTCTGATGAAGTCTACCCCGGAAGATCGCGCAAAAGCTGCATGGCTTTACGCTCAGTTCACCGTTGCGAAGACAACTTCTTTGAAGAAGTCTCACGTTGGTCTGACCTTCGTGCGTGACAGTGACGTTCGTGATGCGTCCTTCACCGAGCGTGCACCTAACCTGGGCGGTCTGGTAGAATTCTACCGTTCCCCAGCTCGTGTACAGTGGACCCCAACCGGTACCAACGTTCCTGACTATCCAAAGCTGGCTCAGCTGTGGTGGCAGAACATTGGTGATGCATCCTCAGGCGCGAAAACTCCTCAGGAAGCTATGACTGCTCTTGCTGCTGCTCAGGACAAAGTTCTGAAGCGTCTTGAGCGTGCTGGTGTTCAGGGCGAGTGTGGTCCTAAGCTCAACGAAGTTAAGGATCGCGATTTCTGGCTGAACCAGCCAGGCGCACCGAAAGCCAAACTGGCTAACGAAAAACCAACTCCGGTCACCGTTGACTACGACGAGCTGATCAAGAGCTGGGCAGACGCTTCCAAGTAAGCGTCGCTTCTAAAGTGTCCATCATCGCGAACAGAGTTCGTTTTCGATGATGCGCTTCCAAGACTAAACGAGAAACCCGGTGTCGTAAGGCGCCGGGTTTTTTGTTTTTGGGTGTTGTGCTGAGTTGGGAAGTGCAGCTGCAACCAAGGTGGTTGTTTCGTCTTCTGGTTGCGGCATGGTAGGTAGATTTTGCGATGTCTTGGTCAGATTGAAGGGGCTGCTGCTGTGAAGTGTCTAAGGATTTACGCAACGCCGGATGGGGAGTCGCATTTTGGTGAGGTTGAGATACCGACAGAGAAAGTGTCGGTGCATCCCGAAGCAACTCCGTTTGATGTAAGTGCCAGTCATCCGGCTTCGCGCGTCCGTTTCTCTCACATTCCAGCAGGTATGAGACAGGTGGAATGGCATAATGTGCCTGATCGGGTTTTGACTGTGAGGCTTGATGGTTCCGTTGAGTATGAAACCAGTGACGGGGAAGTTCGAACAGTCGGCGCTGGGGAGTTCGTGCTTATTGAGGACACGCATGGCAAGGGTCACCTTTCGCGGCATTCGCCTGAGGCTCAGACTGTGCTTTGGATCTCCTTGCCAAATGGGTTGGACGAGCCGTTGTAGATGGTGAGGGTAACCAAGCCTCTCTCTTGTAATTCCGCATATTAGAATTGTATTTTACAGCTGGAATTCCTGCTGTGCCCTGCTAAACTACGTGGAATTGCGAGTGATAGTGCGGCGCGGGAGTGCGCTTTGCCTCAGGGAGTTTCGAGTGTCTTCTTCATTTAAGTCATCAGGTCAGGTTTCCTATGAATTGCGCGGTGATGTTGCGGTTATGACGGTGAGCAATGCGCCGGTGAATGCGTTGTCGCTGGCGATCCGGCAAGATCTGGTTGAGCGTATCAAGCAGTTTGAAGAAGACGATGCGGCGAAGGCTGCGGTGATTGTTGGCGCTGGCAAGGTGTTCATCGCGGGGGCCGACATTCGCGAATTCAAGCGTCCTGCCACTGAGCCGCATCTGCCTGATGTGATTGATGGTATTGAAGCCTGCTCCAAGCCTGTGATTGCGGCCATTCATGGTGTTGCGCTGGGCGGCGGGCTTGAGGTTGCGCTGGGCTGTCATTTCCGCGTTGGCGTAAAGGGCGCCAAGGTTGGTTTGCCGGAAGTGCATCTGGGTATCATTCCGGGCGCTGGCGGCACTCAGCGCTTGCCGCGTTTGGCGGGCTACGAGAAAGCGCTGGAGATGATCCCGAGTGGTGCGCAGCTTGGTGCTGATGCTGCCAAAGCAGCTGGCATTCTGGATGAGGTGAGCGAAGAGACTGACGCGGTTGCAGCAGGCCTCGCGTTCGCGCGGTCTGTGATCGACAACGGAACGCCTTTGCGACGTTGCTCTGAACTGGTTGCGCCTGCTGTTGATCCACAGGTGTTTGCGGATGCCAAGGCTGCGGTTGCCAAGCGGGCCCGTGGTCAGAAATCACCGGTGGTGTGTGTTGAAGCCATTGAGGTTGCCAGCCAGACCAGTTTTGCAGATAGCATGGCGAAAGAGCGTGAGATGTTTATGGAGCTGAAGGACTCGGCTCAACACCGCGCTTTGTCACATGCGTTCTTTGCGGATCGGGCTCTTGGCAAGCTTCCTGAAATTGAAGGCATTGCTCCACGCGAGTTGAAATCTATCGGCGTGATCGGCGGCGGTACCATGGGGGCTGGCATTGCGACCGGTGCGCTGATGAACGGGCTTTCCGTCACCCTGATTGAGCGTGATGATGAGGCTCTCAGTCGCGCGAAAGCGACGATTGCCAAGAATACTGGTGGTGCTGTTAAGAAGGGCAAGCTTTCAGCAGAGCAGGAACAGCGGATCTTTACTGAAGCCTTATCTTTGAGCACGGATTATGCCTCGCTCTCTGATGTGGATCTGGTCGTTGAGGCGGTGTTTGAAGACATCACTGTGAAGAAACAGGTGTTCCAGAAACTGGATGAAGTTTGTAAGGACGGTGCTGTTCTGGCGACGAACACGTCTTATCTGGATGTGAACGCCATTGCAGCTGTCACCAAGCGGCCGCAGGATGTGATTGGGCTGCACTTCTTCTCTCCGGCCCACATCATGAAACTGCTGGAAGTGGTGGTTGCGGACGAGACGGCTCCAGATGTAATTGCGACTGGTTTCCAGCTTGGCAAGATTATGCGGAAGGTCGCTGTTCGGGCTGGCGTTTGTGATGGCTTCATCGGCAACCGCATTCTGGCGACTTATCGTGCAGCTGCTGATGCAGTTGTGGTGGATGGATCATCGCCGTTTGAGGTGGACGAGGTGATGCTGGAGTTCGGCTTCCCGATGGGGCCGTATGCGGTGGCTGATCTGGCGGGACTGGATATCGGTTGGGCAACCCGTAAGCGGAAAGCGCCAACCCGTGATCCACGTGAGCGCTATTTCACATTTGCAGACCGCATGTGTGAGCAAGGCTGGTTTGGGCAGAAAACCAGCAAGGGCTATTACGTTTATGAGGAAGGTGCGCGGAAAGGCACGCCAAACCCTGCTGTTCTCGAGATTTTGACAGAGGAACGCAAAGAAAAACATATCAACGCACAAAACCTTTCAAAAGAGCAGATCCTTGATCGGTACATGGCAGCCATGGTGAATGAAGCTGCAAAGGTGGTTGAGGAAGGCATTGCCTTGCGGCCGTTGGACGTGGATATGACGCTGATCTACGGCTACGGTTTTCCGCGTTGGCGTGGTGGCCCGATGCAGTACGCAGATGAGATTGGGCTTGAGAAAATCCTCAATAATATCAAGGCGTATGCGCAGGAGTATGCTTACTTCTGGCAGCCTGCGAGGCTGCTTGAGGAACTGGTTTCCGCTGGCAAAACATTTGCTGATCTGAATGCTGAGCGGGGGAATAACCCGGCAGCGAAAAAGCATGAGAACGCTTGATTCTCTTCAGTTGCATCGCCATCTTCTAGTGGTGTACCCTTTGGGTAGCTCGAAAACAGCGCACATAGCAACGGTGCTGTTTTGGATGTTTATTTGCGTATCCTGAACCGAAAACCGGCGCTGGTTTTGGAAGATATGCCCGTTGGAGATGGTGATGCTGAATTTTCTGGAATACATAACCGGGCGGGTGATTGCGATTTTGTTCGCGATGGCTTTACTGGCATTTATCCTCCTCATTATCGGCTTTGCCTCCGGCCTGATGCTGGCCGTTATTGCCATCACTATCCCCATTGTGATCCTGAAGATCCTGTTCGGCAAGAACAAGCCCAAGATCACCTACCACTATGAGCGCAAGGATTAAGAGATCGGGAAGTTTTTGACCTCGTTCTCGCCCCAGGTTTCCATTGCCTGAAGGACCGGCTGCAGGGATCTGCCTTTTTCTGAAAGGGAGTATTCCACATGCGGCGGTACAACTTCCATAACTTTACGGTCGACAATTCCATCCTCTTCCAGAGAGCGGAGTTGTGCTGTCAATAAGCGTTGAGAAACACCGGGCAGTCTGCGTTTCAGCTCGTTGAAACGGCAGGGTGCAGGCAGAAGCTCGTATATTATCAATGGCTTCCATTTGCCGCTCAAAACAGTCAGGGTACGGCGCACAGGGCAGGTTTCATAGCCGATGAATGCTCTGCTGGCTGTGTCTTTGCTGTCATCGCTCATGGTGGGCAGTACCCTTTTATATACTAGCTGCTAAAAAAGTGCGTACTAGACGTTCTGCTTCTTTGCTTTCATATGGGGTTTGCCTAATGAAAACAAGGGAAACACGCCGATGAACAAAGTGAAGCTTGCTGTAGCTGCTGCAGCTCTTGCCCTTTCAACCGCAGTTGCTGGTGCCACTGAAGCGACTGATCTTCTGAGCAAATTCTATGAGGTTGCGGATAGCCGCCCGTTTGATGCGGATAAACTGGCAGCTTTTTATGCCGATGACATGGTGGACCATAATGGTCGTGAGGGACAAAACGCCAAGCAGTTTGCGGTGGGGACCTATACAGCTCTGGCAGCAGGCGCACCGGACTCCCGCCATGAGCTTGGTATGGTTGAGCCAATCGGTGATGATAAAGTTCTGATCTACTGGCGTTACAAAGGCACCAACACTGATGGGCTGTTTGGTGCTGAAGCTAATGGCAATGCCTTCGATATTGCCGGTTTTGAGGTTTATCGCGTTGAGAACGGCAAGATCCACGAGTTCTGGCATATTGAGGAACTTAGTTCGCTGAGCGCCCAGCTTGCTACGAAGAACTAAGCGACAAGGCCCGGGAAATTCCCCGGGCTTTCTTTTTAAGGAGGCGTCTAAGCGGCTGGGAAAAAGTCTGTTTGTTGGCTTGATCTTGCAGTGATTACCCGTTTTGTTAGGTGCAGCTTTAAGGGCAGTGAGAGATCGTCTGCCTTATTAGATTGTTGATTTAGTTTTTGAATTTGCATTGAGGAATACGTTTGTGAAGCTGCAAGAAGGAACAATAAATCTACTCGGTGACCGCACCCTTGCATGGAGTGAATGGGGTGATGCTGATGGGCGGCCTGTGATTTTGTGTCAGGGGGCAGGAATGGCCTCTGCCATTTCGTTTGGAGAGCAAATCGCAAAGGATCTGGGTCTGCGTGTTCTCTCAGTTGATCGTCCGGGATTGGGTAAGTCCGGGCTAGATCCTGAGAAAAACTTTGAAAGCTGGGCAGAGGATATCAAAGAACTGCTTGATTTTGTGGTGGCCGATCAGGCGTTTGCGATTGGCTTTTCGCAGGGGGCGCCTTTTGCATTGGCACTGGCAGCTTCTGGTCTTGTTGATAGGGTTGCGGTTGTGTCCGGTCAGGATGAGCTGGCCTCCCCCGGTATGTTTGCCAAGCTTCCTGATGAGTTGAAGGGCATGGTTTCTTTGGCTTGCGATGATCCGGACCGTCTTGAGGCTGACATTGCAGGCATGGCGACGGCAGATTGGCTGTGGCAGATGATTGAGGGGATGAGCGGGGAAGAGGACCGTGCGTTTTATGCCTCAGCATCGTTTGCACCTCTTTATCGTGATGCGCTGGCCTTGGGCTTTGCTCAGGGAGCAGCCGGCTATGCCCGTGATACGCGGCTTGCGATGGGGCGCTGGTCGTTCAGCGTTGAGAACATCAAGCAGGACGTGCAGTTATGGTATGGCCTCAAGGATACGAGCCCGGTGCATTCGCCTGATTTTGGCAGCACTCTTGCCACGCGCCTGAGCTGTTCTGAGCTGCATCAGATTGCAGAGGAGGGGAGTGCGATCCTCTGGACTCAAGCTGATGCTATCCTGAGCAGGCTGGTAAAATGTAAAGGCTAAGCAATAAGCCCGGCCAAGAGTTTTGCTGGGCTTTATGCGCTTAGGCTGATCGCTTCTGTAAAGCTGTAGGTTCAGACCGGAATAAATATCTGCCGCACATCAGAGCTTCTGGCCACTGGTGCATCGTCTGTGTGGAGTGTCTGGTATCTATGGGTGTCGTCTGAGTAGGCTTTTCCCGCGCCGTGATAACCGGCAACTTCCGGGCTTTCAAAGCCAGCACTCTTGAGTTCATTCGCTAAGGACTGCGCAAAAGGGAAAACTTTGGTCCCGTCGAGTTCTGGATCCTCTGGTGCATCTATGAAGCCAGGTTCGGAGGAAAGTTTCAGTTCTTCCGGGTCAAATGACTCCGGTGCGGTTGCATCTGCGCTGTAGCAGCTTTCGACGCGTATATCGGTGAATGATTTATCCAGACCGCCTTTTGAGAGTTGCTCAGCCAGCCCTTTTGAGGAAACTGTTTCATAGCCTTCCTCACTGGCGCTTCGTTTGCTGGAGATTTCGTTAGAGCCGTTAGCGCCGTGGCCGAGTACGTAGATTTTGTTCTCACCGTTTTTCAGCGTGCCTAGAATGCCGGTTTTCTCATTGCTGATAATGTTTGCCTGCTGCAGAACATCTGCTTCAAAGGAATAGTTTTGTGCCAGCTTCAGCAGGTCTGTGTAGGCATCTGATGATACAAAGTCCAGAAGCTCAAATCCCTCAAGGTTCAGCTCCGAGATGACTGCATTTGCCTTTTCGCGAATGTCACTGGCCTGAGCCTGGTTCTTTTCTACCAGCTGCTGCTTGAGCGTTTCCAGTTTGGTTTTAGCAGCATCATTTGCCACGATAATATGGCGTGGTTCCTTACCAGCCGTGTTGCGGGCTTGATTGGTGCCTGCTGCGAAAAGTAAGACATCCTCAGATGCGAAGGGTGCGTAGTAGAAGCCTGTTTTGTGTTCCGGTTCTGCCTTTAAGACGGAATCATTCAAGCTTGAGGATTGTGTGCTTTTAGTATTAACTTGCGCGAGGCTTGCGTTGTTTTCAATTTGAACAGTTGTTTGTGTCGTATTTACATTAGATATGGGCATGAGACCACCGTGTTTATTGAGAATCAATAGTAACTGGTGGTTGTATTGTTGTGATTTTGTTTGGTTGATGGCTGTATTGTTTGATACAGCACGCATAGATTGTTTGTAGGTAGTAATATCTACTGGCTCTGAGTTGCTTCGTAGGGTCGTCGGCTTTGCGTTGTTGCCTTGCAGAAAGCACAAAGCCCGGCAGATTTCTCGACCGGGCTTTGTTATCTCCTAAATTTTAATCGGCTAGTTCAGCTGAGTTGCATCACCCATGGAGAAGAATAGGGTTTCGCCGTTGGCATCGTCCACGCCATCATTGTCGGTGGAGATGAGGATGCGACCATCTTTGGTGATTGCCAGACCTTCAACCTTGTCCGGTGTCCAGCCGTTGGTTGCGGACATGGCTGGGAGAAGATCGAGAGTGACCTTCTTGGTCAGCACTGGCAGCTCAACGCCATGCGGGGCAGGGGTGATGCCTTCCAGAGAGATCACAGTGACCTGCTTGATGGCTGCTTCCTTGCCGCCTTTGTTGTCACGCTCTACGACTGCGAACTTGCCGTTGCCAAGAGATGTGATTTCGGAAAGACCGACCCAACCACCGGCTGCGCTGCGTGGTGCATCCAGCGGGTAGTGCACAAAGCCCCAGCTCTCATCAGCAGGGTTGTAGATGCCGATCTTGGTCATGCCCTTTGGATCGTCGTTCCACTCACGCTGTACAGCAACGGCCACGAGAGTTTTGCCGTTCATCTCAAACTCAGTTACGCCTTCCAGAGAGAAGCGTTTTGCCTGTGCGATGAGACTCTCTGGTAGTTTGATCTCTTTTTCGATGACACCATGCGCAGAGGCCTGAAGCAGGAAGTGCTCCATTTCCTTCTTCGCGTTGCCTTCAGATGCCAACCAGAAACCGCCGTCTTTGCGCAGGGCAATGCCTTCGAGGTCGTACTTCTTGGCGTTGCCGCCGGTCAGATCCATGTGGCCTGTGATTTCAACGGGCTGTTTGGAAACATCCAGCGTGAAGATGCGGGCGTTGTCGTAGAAGCTGTCTGAGACGGCATAGAGTTTGTTGGCATCGGTTTTGTCTGCCACCATGCCAGAGATTGCGCCCCAGCCAATGGGTGCGTTGGTTTCTGGGTCGATGTTGGAAACCAGCTGCGGGTACTCAACAGAGGCCGCGCCAAACTCATAGAGGCCGACATGGGCACGGACTTTGTCCTTCACGTTATCCTTCTCGTTGGCAACAACGAAGAGATTGCGGGATGGGATCGCCAGCAGGCCTTCCGGGCCGATGTGCGTTGGCAGGAACTGGACGAACTCAGGTTCGGTGCCGGTGTCGCGGTACACTGCTACGAAGTTTCCGCGTTCGGAGTTTACGAAGATCAGGGTCTCGCCGCCGAACTTACCAATGGTTACGCCCTCTGGCTCAGTGCCCTTCTTGTGTGCACGCTTGGCCGGGTAATGCCCGTGCGACATGCCCAGATGTTCCATCTGGTTGCCACTGTCAAACTCGATGGTGCCGTCCTTGTTCCAGATGGTGAACCCACGAGACCCGCCTTTGTAATCCCCCTCATTTGCCGTCACAAAGCGATTATCGTCAATCCAGGCCACAGCATCCGGTTCACGGGGAATATCTACCTTTGATCCAGACGCATCAGAGGCGCGAGCTTTCTTGACCGGTACGTTTTGTGCTGTCGCGGTACCAGCGGAAAAGTGACTGGTGATCTTGCCGGAAGCGAGGTCAACGATTGCGAGGTGGTTGTTTTCTTGAAGTGTAACAACGGCTTGGTTGTTGCCGTTGATGGAAACAAACTCTGGTTCCGGATCATCTCCGCCTTCAGCTGCAAGGCCTGTCATTTCCACGATACGCACGGTATCGCAGTTTTTCGGCATGCCGTTCTCATCCAGATCGAAGATGGTGAGGAAACCTGCTGGCATCTGCGGCAGAGCGCCATCGTTCAGGTCTTCGTCACGCTCGTTTTCAACGGCGATCGCAAGGAACTTGCCGTCTTTGGACACTGCAACGGAGTCAGGCTGGCCTTTTACATCGCACGTCGCAACAATCTGTTTTGTTGCGGTGTTGATAACGGCCACATAGCCAGATGGAGCGGTGTAGCTCTCAGAAGTGTTGACGCCTGCGAATGTGTAATTGCCTGAGATTGCAACAGAAGTTGGCTCACCGCCCAGTGCTGTGCGCCCTGCTGGCTTTGGCTGTGCTGGGTTGGTTGCATCAAGGAAGACGATTGCTTCCTGAGGGCCATCGGTGAAAGCAAGGGTTTTGCCGTCTTCAGATGCAGCAATGATTTCTGCGACGGTTTCAGATTTGCGATCTACGCCTTCCGCCAGTGTTTCGTAAACCGGCATGGTCGCGATGCGTTTAAAGAACTTTGCTTCAGATGCATTTGCAGCAGAAAAACCAGCTGCCAACATAGCAACGGAAATGCCGCCCAAGAGTGAAGTGCGAAGAACGCGCATGAAAAATCCCCAGTCAGAATAGTTTTGCGGTTAAGTGCTTTCTGGTTAGGGGCACCGCATGGCAGGCCTATGAATGTTTGTTGAAGCTTTGATGACTAAGGCGTTGCGGGCTCGATGCCGTCGATGGCGTCTATGAAGGGCTTTTTAGGCTTTAGGGCGAAGCCTTTGTCGTGCATTTGGGCGGATTTTATGCGATCGAGACGGAAGGTGCGGACGGCGCTGCGCAGGTGATCCCAGGCCATAATGTACCAAACCGGGTAGCTCAGAAAAAGGTAGTGTGGCTCGATGGTTCGGTGAGAAAGGTTGCCGTTCTGATCGCTGTATTGGATATGGATGCACTTGCTCATCAAGAAGGCTTCGTTGACAGGGCTTATTGCTTCGCTGTCAAATTCTTCAAAAGATCCATAGACATGAAGAGAGGCTGTTTCGCCAATCCAGATGCGGGACTTCAATGTGTCGACACGGGAGCGGAGCTCTGGAGAGAAGGACGCAATCAACTTGCGGCGGATCGGTTTGAGGTTGGCCAGCAGCAGAGGGGAGCGCATGTTCTCTGCGATGGCGAGGCTGATGAGGAGGTCGATCGCTTCCTTGTATTCCAGTTTGAGGCGGCCAACACCCCAGCGGGATTGAAGGCGGATGCCGCCTCCGCGACCTTTATCTGCCTCAATGGGCAAGCCACGCTCGCGGAGCAGTTCCAGATCCCGGAACAAAGTTCTTTGGGAAATGCCGAGCTCTTTTGCCAGATCGTGCGTTGTCGGACACTCGCCAGACTTGAGCAGTGCTTCAATCTGCTCAAGTCTATCAAGGCGCTTTAGGGCTGTTGCTCTGGTTGCTCGGCTTGTTTCATTGCTCATCAAAGAAATATGTCATTAAATGACATATATGTCCATACAAACAGGTCATCCGAATATTGAAGGAAAATAATGATGACCAACCAAGTGATTGAGTTTGCACCGTTTCATCTTGCTGAGGGCAAGAGTGAAAGTGATCTTGTTGCTGCTTCTGAGCGGTTTCAGGCGGAGTTTTTGAATGAGCATGAAGGGTTTGTTCGCCGTTCATTGGTGAAGCATGAAGATGGTGCTTATGCTGATATTGTTGTTTGGGCAGATAGTAGTGCAAGTGAGAAGGCTTTTGCCGCCGCTGGTCAGCATGAAGCCGGACAGGCGTATTTTTCTTTGATTGATATGAGCCGTGAGCATCAGCCGCGCAAAGCTGGTGCAATGGAATTCTTTAGTGTGGTGGGTACTTATGGCTGAGCCTTTTAAAGAGGTTTTCAATCAAGCATCTATTGAACGGATGGCCTCTGCTTTGGCAGGGGCTCATCCCTCATTTCTTGCTTCTGGTTTCACAGCTGAAGCTCTGGATGGTTTGAGTGAGCTGGAGCTGAAAGAGCGTTCGCTCCATCTGGCGCGTTGCTTGCGCCGTTATCTCCCTGAGGATTATAGCGAAGCGCTGCGGATTATGATGGCGACGCTCTCGGCTCCGTTGGCTATGGAGGATGAGCCAGTCTGGGAGAATGATGGAAGCGGGCTTTCTGGCTTCGTAACAATGCCGTTCTCTGATTACGTGCTGCTTTATGGCCTGGAGAAGTTTGAGCTTTCCATGGCTGCTATGAAAGAGATGACGCGTCGCTTTTCAGCTGAGTTTGCTATTCGTCCGTTTATTGAACGCTATGAAGAGGAGGCAATGACGCTTCTTGCTGAGTGGGCTGAGGATGAATGTGCGCATGTGCGGCGACTTGTTTCTGAGGGAACACGGCCAAGGTTGCCATGGGGACAGCGATTGAAGGGCTTTATTGAGGCCCCAGATAAGTGCCTGCCATTGTTAGAGAAGCTTAAAGATGATGAGACTGAATATGTGCGCCGGTCTGTTGCCAATCATCTGAATGACATTTCCAAGGATCACCCTGATTTAACTGCAGAGGTTTGTGGGCGCTGGCTCGAGCAACCAACCGAGCGTAGATTGCGGTTGGTGCGGCATGCGTTGCGGAGCAATGTGAAGGCGGCCCATCTGCCGAGCCTTGCTGTGCTCGGATATGATGCAGAACATACGCGTGTGGTGCGCAGTGTGTTGGATACTGATCGGGTGGTTTATGGATCAGGACTGACCTTTTCTGCGGAGATAAGCAATGCCTCTGAGAAGGCAGTTCCGTTTATGCTGGACTTTGTCATCTACCATCGCAAAGCGAACGGGACACAGGCCCCAAAGGTGTTCAAGTGGCGGAGAGGCGAGTTGAGCGCTGGGCAGACGCTGCGTGTTTCAGGCAAACACAGTATTCGGCCAATCACAACACGTCGGTATTACGAGGGAGAACATCGGCTGGCAGTGTTGCTGAACGGAGTTGAGACGCCGATTGGGTCCTTTGAATTGGTTGGTGTTGAAGAGGTGGTTGCTTAACTGCCGAATGAGCAGGCCTTGACACCGTGTGACAATAGATTATCTAAAATGACAATCTATTGTTTGTGTGTTGAGGGCATCATGCGTTTAGAAGGACATCTTGGACTTTCTACCCTTGTGAAGACATTTCCTTATCGGATTTGTCTTACATGGGCAGGTGTTCTTGCAGAAAATTTTTTGATGGCACTGATCCCGTTGCTCATCGGATTTGCCATTGATGACCTGCTTCAAGGGGTGTTCGACAATGTCATTGTAATGGGTGGTGTCCTTGTGGGGCTGACGGTGATCGCGGTTGCACGCCGGATTTACGATACCCGCGCCTATGGCACAATCCGGCTCCATTTAGGGGCGGAACTGGATCAGAGGCACCAGAATAAGCCGGTTTCGAAACGGGCAGCGCGGCTGAACATGAGCAGAGAGCTGGTGGACTATCTGGAAGGGGAAGTACCTGAAGTACTTTCAGCTGTTATCCAGATTATTGTCGCTCTGGTGGTGCTTGCTGGCTTCCATTTGTGGCTGTCAGCGTCGGCGTTTACTGTCGTCGTTCTGATGCTGCTTACTTACTCCGCGTTTAACAGCCGGTTTTATTTACTCAATTCCGCCCTGAATGCAGAGACAGAGAACCAGGTGCATGTGCTTGAGAGAGGGAGTCGGCGTGGTGTCTGGAGACATCTGCGTGCGCTAAGGATGCATGAAGTTCGTCTTTCTGACACGGAAGCCATCGTTTATGGTGTAATTTTCCTGTTTCAGATTGCGTTTATTGTGATCAATCTGATCCTGGCGGCTGGGCTACCCGACATGAGTACAGGCATGATCTTTTCTATCGTGGCTTATTCATGGGAGTTCGTGGAGGCGGCCATTATGCTGCCTATGACGATGCAAAGCCTGACACGCCTGAATGAGATCACTACGCGAATAAACAATGTAGAAGAAGAGTAAGCTGGGGCAAGAAGAGCTGGCGCGATGACCAGCCCTTACAATCGCGTGATCAGATCAGCGATGGTTTGACAGGCGCGGACGTGCGCCATTTGCTATTTTGCGCAGGCCTTTGAAGTCCAGAACGGCAATCTTGTGCTTGCCGATGAGCTTTACAGCGCCTTCCTTCTCCAAGCTCTTCAGAACACGGCTTACAGTCTCAGCGCGCAAGCCGAGATAATCCGCAATGGATTGCCTGGAGATTGGAAGAGTGAACTCTTCGACAAAGCGTGGAATGCTCATGCGGTTGCGTAGCTCAAAGATAAAGGAGGCCATGCGCTCTGTTGGGGTTTTTTTGCCCAGATCAGAGGAATGGTCAAACTGCTGGTGCATGATGTCCGTCGCTCGGCGCCAGTAGATGCGGCGCAGGTTGGAATCCAGCAGCAGCAATTCTTCGAAGACATTGCGTGGAACCAGCTTCACTAAAGTTGGTGCAAGTGCGACCACTTCACCAGACGCGTGACGGTCTGCACGGTTCATGTCCAGATACTCACCCGGGAAGCGAAGCGTGAGTAGGGAGCGGCGTCCGTCACTTAAGTGGCTCTCAACAGCGATCACACCATTGAGAACTGCGAAAACAACAGGTTCCGGAAAGTCTTCTGGCGCCAGTTGATCACCTTCGTTCAGCTCGATGGTTCTGGCGGCACGTAATTCTGCTTTTTCGAAATGATGATGCATCGGGCGACAGAGGCATTCCTCGCCCTTAAAACCGCAGGATTCCTGAACACATTCAAACGAAAGATGGTCAGGTGATGACGCTATCTTTGGAGGGGTTGTCCCCGACATGCGTTAAGCTCCCCGCTTATTACGTGATTTGGCGTAAAGTCCCCTGTAGTCAAGGACATTGATATAAATCAATATTCTAAGGATTACTTTTATTCAACATTTTGTTACCGGATGAGCGTGAAAAAATATCATTCTTTAGAACTCCTAAATCCAACTACTGATTGCAATCAATGAAAACAGTTCAGCTCCATGCAGAAATACTGCGTATTCGGGGATCGATGCTGCCTGACAACGAATCTTGTTAGTATCATCCCAGCCAAACTGGGGGTAACAATGCGCCTTCTCGTCAGTATGTCGATTGCTTTGATGACAAGCACTGCGGCATTCGCAACAGATTTAGGGCCTGTTGCAAAGATAGAGCAGAAACCTGCTCTTGTAGAACTGGGAAAACGCTTATTTTATGATAGCCGTTTGTCTGGTGACACCAACCTTAGCTGTTCAACATGTCATGATCCAGCTAAGGGGTTCACAGACGGCGAAAAGCTTTCTACTGCATATACAGGTACAGAAGGTTTCCGTAATACGCCAACATTGGCGAATGTCGGACACCGGGCAGCCTGGATGCATGATGGCCGTTTAGGTACAAACCTGAACGATGTCTCTCGTGGTATGATCACAGAGACCTACATCATGAACATGGATATGCGCATCATGCAGGAACGCATGAAGCAAGATCCTGTTTACGTTGAAATGTTTGAAGCTGCGGGTAAGGGTGAACCATCTAACGGTGGTGCTCGCGGTGCTTTAGAAGCATTCCTTAAATCCATTACATCTCAAGGTTCCGCGTTTGACCGTGGTGAGCTGACCGTTTCTGAACGACGCGGTTATGAACTCTTCACGGGCAAAGCAGGGTGTTCTTCCTGTCACACCGGCAACCGCTTCACAGATGATCAGCCACACAATATCGGTGTTCCTAACAACCCTGATATCTGGTCTGATCCACTGCGTCACATCACCTATGTGACTTATGCGAAGTTCATGGGCGTTAACAACTACATGAACCTGCGTGAAGACCAGGGTGCATTCATCCGGGATCATAAAGAAGAGAACAAACGTTCCTTCCTGACCCCAACTCTTCGTGAGCTGACATACACTGCGCCTTACATGCACAACGGCATGCTGGCGACACTTGAAGACGTTGTAGAATTCTACAACCAGGGTGGCGGTGATGATGTCAACAAAGACTCACGTCTGAAGCCTCTCAATCTGAAGAACAGCGAAAAGGCCAATCTGGTCGCGTTCCTGAAGACCTTGTCTGGCGACAGCTTCGATACTCCTGAATATGTTTGGACAGCCGACGACTACTCTTACGAGTTGATCGAAGACTGGAAAACCAAGAAGAACTAGGGGGCTGCTAAAATGACAACATTCAAAAAAACCATTAGTGTGATTGCACTTGCTGGTGTTTCCATTGTTGCAGTTGCAGCTGGTGTTCAAGCGGCTGAAAAACGCCCGGCAGAACTGGCTCCTTTGGGTGAGCCTCCTTCTCCACCAGATAACCCAATGACACCTGAAAAGGTTGAGCTGGGCAAGCTCCTGTTCTTCGATCCACGTCTGTCCGGTAACGGTGCGATGCCATGTTCGGCATGTCACTTGCCAGAGCTTGGCTGGGATTTCCCTGACAAGATCTCTCTTGGCTATCCGGGTACAGTTCACTGGCGTAACTCACCAACAATCGTGAATACTGCGTATTACGGCAACCTGTTCTGGACTGGTGTTTCCAAATCTTTGGAAGCAGAAGCTCGTACAGCTGCTCGTGGTGGTGTTGCCGGTAACGGTGAAGACGACATGATGGAAGCGCGCCTTGCGTTTATTCCTGAGTATCGTGAGCGCTTCAACGATGTGTTCGGTACCGAATACCCTCTGATGCGTGACGCTTATATGGCGATTGCTGCATTTGAGCGGTCAATTGTTCAGCGTGATACTCCGTTTGATCTGTACATGCTCGGTGATGATGATGCTCTGAGTGATCAGCAGAAGCGCGGTATGGAACTGTTCACCGGTAAGGCTGGTTGTTCTACCTGTCATGATGGTGCTTTGATCTCCAACCAGAAGTACTACAACCTCGGCGTTCCAGCTTATGACGGTTGGGAAGACGATGAGCTTGCGCAAATCACCTTCCGCTTCGAGCTTTTTGCAAAAGGCTCCACGGAAGAGAAATACCGCAAGTGGAAGGACGATCCGGGCCTTTACTTCGTGACCAAGCAGAATGCTGATCTCGGCAAGTTCCGTGTGCCTTCTCTGCGTTACACCAAGTACACCGCTCCTTACATGCACAACGGCATGTTGGAAACTCTGGAAGATGTAGTTGAATTCTACAACCAGGGTGGTGGCACTAACGATTGGGCTGCAACGAAAACCGACCTGATCAAGCCTCTCGGTCTGACTGACAAAGAGAAAGCTGATCTGGTGGCCTTCGTAGAAAGCTTCACTGGCGAGCGTCTTCTCATGGAAACACCTGATCTTCCTGAGTATGAACCGCTTCCGGCTGTAACGAATTAAGAGGAGATGGAGATGACACATCAACCTAAGTCCGTCTCTCCTGAGATGATTGAGGTCGTGAACGGCCCTGAGGAAATTGCAAAAACTGGCAAGCGTTGTGTGATGACACGCCGTCAGTTCCTGCTGACTTCCGGTATTTCTACCTTCACCGTTATGGTGGCTCTCAAGTCTGGTCCTTCCTCTGCGAAGGTGCCTGCGATGGTCTCCACTTATGAGCGCAAGTTCATTTGTAAGCTTTCTGAGCTGAAAGAAGACGAACCGCTCGACTTTAACTATCCGGACGAAGGCGCTTATTGCGAGTCCATGATTGTTAAGTTGGGCAAGGAAGCTGGTGGCGGTATTGGCTCTGACAAGGACATTGTAGCGTTCAACTATACCTGTACTCACCAGGGTGGTCCGCTGCAGGGTACCTATCAGAAAGGTGATAAGGCTCTGGGTCCATGCCCACTGCACCTGACCACCTTTGACCTAACCCGTCACGGTATCTTCATCTCCGGCCAGGCTTACCAGAGCTTGCCTCAGGTTCTTCTCGAGCTGGACGGCGACGATGTTTACGCTGTTGGTATGTTCGGGCTGATCTATGGCCGCTACGACAATCTCAAAGGGTGAGGAGTAAATCATGTCAACTCCCTACTACATTCCTGGAACAAACATTCCGCTGCCTCCGGTAGATGCTGATGTTCTTTCCACTGCTTGTGATTATTGCATCGTAGCGTGTGGTTATAAGATCTATCGCTGGCCTGTTAAGGCTGGAAAAGTAGGTGGTGAAAAAGCCGCTGAAAACGCCTTTGGCGTCGACTTCCCGGTTGATCCGCTGGGCCCATGGGTTGCTCCAAACCAGTACAACGTTGTGCTGCACAAGGGCGAACCTCACCATGTGATCATCATTCCGGATAAAGATACCAAGCATGTAAACATCAATGGTAACTCTTCTATCCGTGGTGGTGCGCTGGCGAAGAAGGTTTACAACCCTCAGACCCCAACTCGCGATCGTCTGAAGTCACCTATGATCCGCATGTTCGGCACGTTGATGCCGGTCACCTGGGATCTGGCTCTGGAAATTGCTGCGGAAGTTGGTAAGCACGTTATCAAGAAGCATGGTGAGAACGCTTTCTGCGTGAAAACATTCTCCTACGGCTACATGGAAAACACCTACGCGATTTCCAAGTATGCTCTGCGCTCTGTTAGCACTGCGAACTTCACATTCCACGACACTCCATCTGATGTGACGTCCACTCCGGGCTTCCGTGATGCTGGTTTCGACAATTTCGGTCCTTCTTATCAGGACTGGAAAGATGCCGAGACTCTGATGATCTGCGGTACCGATCCATACGAGTCCAAGACCATTTTGTTCACTGACTGGATTATGCCAGCCATCCAGAACGGTCAAAAGACAATCTTCATGATCCCACGCCGTACTGCTGGTGTGGCTTATGCGGAGAAGAATGGTGGTCTGTGGCTCGACATCCAGCCAGGTACTGACCTTCTCGTTGTGAACGCGATTGCTCGTGTGATCATCGAAAATGGTTGGCAGGACGCTGAATGGATCCGCGATTGGGTCAATAACAAGTGGGAGAGCTCCTCAGGCTTCGGTCAGGGTACTCGTAACACTCCATGGCAGTGGCGTACGACCTGGGGCAAATTCCAGACCAAAGGCTACGATGACTTCGTTAAGTGGCTGATGGCTCAGGATGAGTTTGAACCAACAGCTGCTGCTGAAACCGCTCAGATCGATGTAGAGAAAATCTACAAGGCTGCTGAGTGGATGGCTAAGCCTCGTGATGATGGATCCCGTCCTAAGACCTCCATCATGATCGAGAAAGGCTTCTACTGGTCCAACAACACCGGTAACACCAATGCGATTTCGTCTCTTGGTATTATCACTGGTTGTGGCGGTCGTCCGGGGCAGGTCATTGGCCGTGCTGGTGGTCACCAGCGTGGTGGTTTGAAGGGTGGGTCTTACCCACGCAACAAGTCTCCTGAGAAACTGCCAGGCCGTCGTCGTCGCGCAATGGATACCGACCGGTATCTGATGAGTGGTCACACCCGCTTTGCTCACGTGATTGGCAACACCTGGATTCAGTCCATGTGTGGTTCCCAGTCTCTTGCTGCAAAGTTTGAAGAGCTGACTGTTCAGAACCCAAATCAGGTGCGCTCTTACGATAAACAGACCATCATCGACACACTCAAGAAGCGTGTAGATAGCGGTGGTATGGTTGTTGTGAACCAGGACATCTACCTCGTAGATCCAATTGGTGCACGTTTCGCAGACATCGTCTTCCCAGCTGCTGGTTGGGGTGAAGACACATTCACTCGTGCAAACGGTGAGCGTCGTCTGCGTCTGTATCCAAAATTCTACGATGCACCGGGTGAAGCGAAACCTGACTGGTGGATTGTTGCGAACCTCGCGAAGAAAATGGGCTTCAAAGGCTACGATTGGAAAGACTCCAACGAAGTGCTTGAAGAAGCAGCCCGCTTCTCACGTGGCAGCCGTAAAGACTTCTTTATGCTGAAGGTTGCTGCTCAGAAGGAAGGCAAGACTCTTCACGAGAAGTTTGCTGAGTTCGGTACTGACGGTATTCAGGGCCCAGTTGTGATGCTTGAAGATGGAACCCTTCAGGGTACCCAGCGCTTGCATGACACGACCCGTGAACTGTCAGCGACTGGTCCAACCGGTTCCAACCGCTACAACAAGAAGCTCACTCACTTCAACTCTCAGACTGGTAAGTGTAACATCCAGAAGAGCCCATGGAGCCTGTTCTCCGATTACTGGGCATGGATGAAGCCGAAGGATGATGAGCTTTGGGTGACTTCCGGTCGTATCAACGAGCGTTGGCAGTCTGGTTATGATGACCGCCGTCGTCCTTACATCGTGCAGCGCTGGCCTGAAAACTGGGTTGAAATCCACCCGGATGATGCGAAAGAGCGTGGTATTGAGAACGGTGACTACGTGATGCTCTTCTCTGACCGTATTCCGGTTCAGACAGACACCACAGTGGGCATTGAAGGCGATGACTTCACCTTTACCAAACTGATGGATGAAGGCCATATCGAGCTGACTGAAGGCGCTATTACTGCGGTAGCTATTGTTACCCCAGCGCTGAAGAAGGGCATGCTTTACATGGACTTCCTGCACACTGCACAGCCAGCGAACGCTCTGTCTGGCCGCGTGGTGGACTGGATCAGCGGTAACTACAACTACAAGATGGGTGTTGGTCGTATCAAAAAGATCGGCACAAGCCCATATAAGGATAGTTTCCGGTCTATGTCTTTCGCACGTCGCGATATTGCATAAGAAATCAGGAGCTGGCGGGGCTATCCCGCCAGTTCTTTTTCCGCTTGTGCCAAGGGGCTCGCGCATTGGAGCCTTTTTGCAGAAGTGGGCCTTAAGTCAGTTTGTTTTCAACCTGCTTTAAGTTTTTGTTTTGCGTATTCTTGCCCGAACACCGGAGTCCACTACTCGGGAATACGCTTGAGGAGAAAAGCCAATCATGACGGTTTCCATCAGGCATTTAGATCAGGATTTTGCAGTGGAGCAGACCGAAGCTACTGAAAAGCTCGTGAAAATCTTGTGTGAGTTGCTTGCAAACGGCGAAGAGCGCGAAAAGTGTTTGTCCGCTCAAATTCTTGGAAAATTTGGCACTTCGACTGCTCATGCTGCGCTTGCTGAAGCGCTGCGAGATGAAGATGAAGACGTCCGCAGTGATGCGGTTGAAGCTCTGATCAGCGCAGGCAAAGGCCTGGATGCTGATGTTCTGCTGTGGAGCTTGCAGAACGATCCAGTGTTGGAAGTGAAGCTTTCTGCCATTGACGGACTTACAATTGTTGGCGGGACAGTTGCGGAAGAATGGCTGACAAAGCTGGCTAAAGACCGTTGCGAAGATGATGTTGCTTGGGACGGTTATGGCGCTGAATGGGATGATTGGCTGGATGTGCAGCGCAAGTCCATTCTGGCGCTGGGCACGTTGAAATGTGAAGCATCTGCTGCTGCTTTGTTGGAAGCTGCCCGCGATCCATTTGGTCAGGAAGTTTGGCCGGAAGTGACCATGGCGCTTTCTGAGATGGGCGTTGCCGGGTTGCTTGAACTGGCCTCACTGGCGACGGATGCGTCTGCTCGTGTGCGTGAACATACGGCGCGTGCGCTCTCCTCTGCGAAGGATGAGCGGGTTGGTGAGATCCTGCGTGTGCTGTTTGCAGATGCTGATCCTGATGTGCGGGCTGCTGCGGCTGAAGTGCTGATGGCTCGTGGTGAGGAAGCGGATCTGGCTGTATTGCTGGCTGATAGTGAACCGCAAATGCGTCGTCTGGCACTGAAAGCATCTGGTAAACTCTCCTACTCAAAGCTTGAAAAGGTTGCTTTTGAGGATGAGGAAGAGACACTGCGCATTATGGCGCTTGGTCGGATAGCTTCTTCTGAAATCACCAAGCCGGATGCGCTGATTGAGCGGATCGAACGCTCTTTGCGTAGTGCGAGTGATGCTTTTGTTGCCGCGCTTGTGCCTGTCCTTGCGAAGGTTGAGAGTGAAGCTGCGACGGCTCTGTTGAGTGAGATTGCTGTCCACCGTCAGGAAGAAGCAGTGTTGAAAGCGTTTATCGTGCTTCACGGCGAGAAGCCGAGCGTTGATGGACTTGCTGTTTTGCAGGAGCAGGTGACAAGTGCAGAACAGGAAATCCGTCTTGTTGCCCTGAACTCTCTGGCCAAGCTGGCTGAAGGTGAGGGCGATTTTGCGGACAATGCTGCTGTACAATTGGTTTGGGCGGTTTCTGGCAAGCTGATGCCTGAAGCGCATGATCAGGATATTCTCGACGGCGCAAAAGAAAAAGATCCGTCTGATCTGGGTAGCAATGGCAAGGGTGACGGCAAGCAGCCGCGCATTCAGATTGATCGTGAAGGCAATGTGATTGAGCCTCAGGCGCCAAATGAAGTGGTAGCTCAGGAAGAGGTTGTTGCCGAAGAGCCTTCTGCTGAAGAGCTGGTTGCGAAGGTCACTGCCGGTGCTGATCCAGTGGTTGCTGAAGACGTGCCAGAGGGCGCTATCGAGAGCGTGGAAGACCTGCCTGACAATGTTGTTGCCTTCCCGGGCTCAACACTCGGTGCGATCCTGAACACTGAAGACGAGATTGAGAAGCTGGCTGAAGAGCCTGTCGATCTTGGCAAGAAAGATATGCACTTCCTCGAGCTTGCGAATGAGCTGATTGAGAAGAAGCGCGTTGTGCCAGGTCGTCCGGATGATCCTGCTTTGGATATTCGCTTGCTGGCGTTGCGCATTTGTGGTGATGCGAAGCGGCCTGAACTGATTGATGCGCTGGTGTCTGCTTTGTCTGATCGCCAGATGCAGGTTCGGTTCGCGGCTAGTCAGAGCCTCGTTCATCTGGTTGAGAATGGGCTTGAGCTTTCTGAGGAAGCCATCGAGCGTATCCTTGCTTTGCCACCAGAGAATGATGTGGCTGTGCGTGCAATGCGTGTTGAGCTTCTTGGCACCTCCTCAAATCCAGAAGCTGAGAAGGTTGTGACGGCAGCGCTGAAGGACAAAACCGACGCTGTTTCTGCCTCAGCGCTGAAAGTTTTGGCCGGAAAACCTGATGCTAACATTGATGTGTGTAGCTATCTCAAAAGCCCTCGCCGTCGCCTGCGTGTGACTGCGCTGGAGCTTGTGAGTGCAAACTCAGATACTAGTAATCTGGATGAGATTTTCGAAGCTGCGCAGATGGAAAATGGCGTTCTTATTCCCGGAGCCGCAACGTGTTTGCGTTGCTATGCTCAGGAGAGTGTTCTTGGTGCTATGGAGCAGTGGCTGGATGGGGATCTTTCCCGCAAGCTGGCGGCTCTTGAAGTGCTGAACAAATACGTGGCTTGAGGTTTCTGCTCTCAAATGAGGCGAAACCAAATCTCGTGATGGGCGTCGGTATTTATCTGGTGCTGAATACGTTGTAAGGAAACCTGCTGGCGTTTGCTGGCAGGTTTTCTTTTTTTGGAGGGGGCATCATGCGATCCAAGACACTTTCTACCGGTTACAAGATGCCAATGCTGGGCCTTGGTACGGTGAACTTTGGAGAGGGTAAGACCTATCCTGCACTTCGTGCGGCGTTGACTGCTGGGTATCGCCACATCGATTGTGCGATGATGTACGACAATGAAGCTGAGATTGGGCAGGCGATTGCTGATGCCATGAAGGAAGAGGGCATCAAGCGCAGCGAACTCTTCATCACCTCCAAGCTATGGAACAGCTTTCATAAGCCTGAAGATGTGAGAGGCGCGCTGGAAAAGACGCTTGCGGACCTTCGGCTGGACTACCTTGATCTTTACCTCATGCACTGGCCTGTGGCGCTGAAGACGGGCGTGAAGAAGCCTACCAGCTCGGAAGACTATTATTCGCTTGAAGATGTGCCGCTGATGGATACATGGCGGGCGCTGGAAGAGTGCTTTGATGATGGTCTAGCGAACACGATCGGTGTTTCCAACTTCAGCACGCAAAAGCTGGAAGATTTGATTATGGAAGCGCGGGTTGTTCCGGCTGTTAATCAGGTGGAGTTGCATCCTTTCCTTCAGCAGAATGATCTTCGCTCTTACTGCCTGCACAACAACATTGCGCTGACTGCATACTCTCCGCTTGGACGTGGTGTTCCAGCGGATCTGACGGATGCGCAAAAGCAGGATGTTGTTCTTGCTCACCCTGTTATTGAAGAGATTGCCGGGAAGCATGGCGCGACGACATCTCAGGTGGTGCTTAAATGGGCGATCCAGAACGGTGTTATCGTTGTGCCAAAGTCAGGTAATCCTGAACGTCTGGCACAAAATCTGGCAGCGCTCGAGTGCGATCTTGATGAGCATGATATGTCCCGCATTGCGCATCTGGACAAGAACCATCGCTTTATTCCAGGCGATGAGTACTTCTTGTCCGGTAGCCCGTACACCTGGGAAAGCCTTTGGGACGAGCCGCGCCCTGAGTAAGGGGTCTTAGACCTTAAAACTGGAGGAGTCGCGTACCAATAAATGCGGCTCTACCCGTTCTGTGGTGGTTGGTGTCGGTTCTCCATCAAGGCGTTTGATGAGTAAGTTGGCGACGTCCTTGCCGATGGTGCGCGGATAGCTTTCAACCGAAGTCAGTGCTGGGGTCCAGGCTTCACCTTCCGGCAGGTTGTCGAAGCCGACGACGGCCAGGTCTTCGCCTATATTGCGGCCTGCTTTCTTGAGTTCTGCAGCCGCACCCACTGAGACAAGATCATTATGGCAGAGCAGGGCGGTGAACTCAGCCTTGTTTGAGACGAGTTGCTGCGCTTTTATGCGTCCGCATTCACGATCAAAGCCGCATACTTCAACATGGATGTCAGATTCAGGAATGCCCGCTGCTTTTAAGGCGTCGTAGAAGCCGCGTTTGCGTTCTCGGCCCGGCATGGTTTCCTGCAGGCCTGCAATCATTGCGAATTTGCGATGGCCTTGCTCAAGCAGATGCTTCGTGGCCAGCTGGGCAGCCTGATAATTGTTGGAGCCAATGTAGTCCATCGCCAGACCTTCAATTTCCCGGCAGAAGGTGACCACGGGAATTCTGCGCGTGTTGGCGATCTCGAAGTCGCTTCTTTTCGTGCCTGCGCTCGGGCTGATTGCTATGCCTGCGACGCCGTGGCCGATGACTTCTTCAAGCATGGTTTGCTGACGCTTGGTGTCTTCGCCGACATTGGCGATAACGGGCAGGTAGCCGTGTTCTGAGAGAGCAGCTTCCAGTGACGTGCAGAACTCAGCGTAAAATGGAATTGAAATATCCGGCACGAGAACGCCGACCAGTCGCGAACGGCCTGACCGGAGTTTGGCGGCGTTGTAATCTCTGACAAACCCCAGCTCTTGCATAGCTTTCTTTACGCGAGCTTTGGTTTCATCGGTCATTCGACCTGTGTCATTTATGGTATTCGAGACAGTCGCAACGGATACTCCCGCTGCTTTCGCAATATCGGACACAGTAACTTTGGATTTTCTTAAAGGCATGAATTTGCTTTATTTATAAAGTAAGTTGAATTATCAGGCGACAATAACACTTGAATCGTGTGCGTGTGAGCTATATTTTTGTTTTTTCTATGTAAATGTTATTTGGGTTACGTATAGGTTAGAGAATTAGCCGGTTAAATACTTCTCCATTTTTCCTGTAAGATGAAATATTTTCAATCACTTGGCGTCCCATTTCTCGTCTGGTTTCGAGTGTAGCACTCGCGAGGTGAGGGGTCAGGGTTGTGTAGGGGGACGCGATCAGCTCATTGGGAACATTAGGCTCATCAGGAAATACATCCAAGGCTGCGGCCCCGAGTGTTCTGTTCTCAAGTGCAGTGATCAAATGTTGAGTGTTTACTAATGAACCGCGGGCGATATTGATCAAAAGTCCGCTTGGGCCCAGAGCTTCTAATATATTAATATCTATAATATTTTTTGTGTCCGGGCTGCCAGATGCAGCAATGACAAGCACGTCGGATTCGCTTGCCAGTTCCAACGGAGAGGACCGGCATTGTTTATCTTGTTTCGGGTCTGCGTTGCGATCACAGTACAAAATTTGCATGCCAAATGTGCCGCCTAAAATTTTGGCGGCTTTTCTGCCAATGCGTCCATATCCAAAGATGCCGAGTGTTTTACCTCGCAGGCTGTAGCCGATACCTAATTTGCCATTGAGCCAGTCCCCATTGCGGATAAAGCGGTCTCCCTCTGCAATTCGGCGAGAGGATGCCAGTGCAAGGGCCACGACGTGGTCGGCCACGGCTTCGGTTAAGGCGTCTGGCGTGGTTGTGATGATGATGTTTCGATCGCGGGCCTGTTTCAGGTCAACTTTATCGTAACCTGCGCCATAGACTGCAATGAGCTCAAGGTTGGGCATTTCTGCCATCAGCTCACTGGAGAGGCCAACATCGCCCTTGGTTGCGACGATGCGGATGTTCGGCAAGGTCCGAGCTCTCAGCTCTTCGTCTTGTTGAAGTTCCCAATAGCGAGTAAGCGGGGCGCATTTTTCCAGCTCCTCGTTGATTTCATTGGGCGCATAAGGGCTTAGTTGAAGAACATCGATCATAAGACAGTCATCTGAAGATTACTTGAGCATCAAAGTCAAGAATGCATCAAGTTGCAGACGTTCGCCAGTGGGGAGTGTCGACTGCCCCACAGATGCCTGCGTTTCAACGTGTCAGGAAACCCGCCGGACTCATGTGAATGTGAAAATCAGATAGAGAATGCCTACCAGAATACTCGTTACAGCGACGGTGCCACAGAAGTCAGTTGCCGCACACCGAACAGTCTTAAAAGGAAGTCGACGCATAATAACACCCCCAACCTTGGAGAGACCCCACAATCCCTCTCAGATATATTAGAAAGATGCGCTGTAAATAAGTAGACTACATAATGTCGCAGTCTGGTTAGAGAACATGGTTGTTCGCTTATATGGTGACCTCTAGAATTCTTATATCTAACTGATTTTGTTATTTATTTCATTTGGTTTGAGAGGCTTTGCGTTAAGGGGGGCGGTTTAGGGTGGCAAGCTTGTTAGCTTAGGGCAGCTGTTGTAAATTAATAAACTTCCAAGGCTGCAAACAGCTTAAAAAACAAGAATAATTGGAGTGTGAGTGGTGGCCCGTCCAGCAAACCTCTCGAATGCGGTTTACGACAGGATGAAAGATGCTGTCGACTCCGGAGAATTTCCGGAAGGTCTTAAGCTTCCGACAGAAAATGCGCTGTGCGAGCGGTATGGCGTCTCACGTCCTGTCGTACGCGGTGCGATGGAGCGCCTGCGTAAAGAGGGCTACATCAAGACTGTGCGTGGCTCTGGCAGCTTTGTCATCAAGGAGCACGTCACTCCAACGCCTTTTGCGCCCACACTCGGAGAATTTGCGATTTCCGGCATTGGTGATGTTATTCAATGCCAGGAAACCCGAATGGCCTTTGAAGGCGAGATGGCGGCGTTGGCTGCTGAGCGCTGGACAGATGAAGAGATGGCAGAGTTGGATGCTGCGTTGGCGCAGATCCACAGCGATGGTCTGGACTCTGTCGGCACCATTGATGGTGACATGCGTTTTCATTCTGCGGTGGTGAAAGCTGCCAAAAATGAATATGCAGCGGCTGTTTATGAAGTCATGAAGCCGCAAATCCTTGTTGGTATGAACATGAGCAAGGGGCTGTACCCGTTGCTGCCTGAGTTCGCACGCCGGCACGGGATCGAAGAGCATAAGGCTATTCTGGACGCGATCAGAGCGCGTGATGTTGAAGGTGCACGCCGTGAGATGCGAAACCACATCGGCTTCTTTGGGGATCAATTTAAATAGAAAAGGCTCGCCCCATTTGTTGCGAGCCCTCTCATAATCAATAAATCAGATGCTGCGAGCCTGCATGAAAGCTTCGACCTGATCGCGTGTCGGGATTGGTGCGACTGCGCCATAGCCTTGCGTTGTGAGTGCTGCGGCTGCGTTGGCGTATTTGAGACTGTCTTCCAGCGACTTGCCAGCCACCACATTGGTGAAGAAAGAGCCGGAGAAGCAGTCACCAGCACCAGTGGCATCAACTGCTTCTACCGGATTGCCTGCAACGCGTTTTCTCTCAAAGGCTGTTGCGTACATTGCGCCCTCTTTGCCCAACTTGAGAATGACGTTCTTTGATCCCAGATTGAGGTAGAAGTCGCAGATTTTGTCCGGATCGGAGAGGCCGGTCAGTACTTCAGCTTCATCGACGCTTGGCATGATGAAGTCAACGAGGCGTGCGGTTTCGTGAATGATGCCGCGAGCGCGGTTCAAATCCCAGAGTTTCAGGCGCAGGTTGGTGTCAAAGGAGGTGAGTGTGTCACCTTCTTTGGCGATCTCGATGCCTTTGAAAACACTGTCGCATGAGCTGGTGGAAATGGCCTGCGTGATGGCAGTGACATGGAAGAGTACGGCCGCACGAATGGCATCAGCCGGCAGCTGGTCTGGTGTGATCTGCGAGGCTGCAGAGCCTTTGCGGGCGAAACTGAAATGATGGCCTTGCTCGTCGTGGGAGATGAAATAGATGCCTGTCGGAGCAATCGGATTGCGTTCGACAAGGTGCGTTTTAACGCCCTCCTTCTCCCATAGACCAATGAACTTGTTGCCGAAGACATCATCGCCCAGATGGGTCAGGATGGCGACGTTTGCACCCTGACGTGCTGCACAGCATGCGAAGTTGGAGGCATCGCCCCCGAAGCCTGACAGGTAATCCGGTCCTTCTCCGCTATACTCTTTAACCTGATTGAATTCGAACAATGGCTCCCCAAAGCTGATGATTTCTGCGGTCATTTTGTCCTCATTGTTCAAAGTGTATCAGGCAGCATGCGTCACTATTGGCCAGTCCTTTCAGTTTCCTGCGAGCGGAGCGATTGCTATGATGCAGGAAAGATTCTGACGCTGGGAGTTTTGTGGCAGCTAATTGGTAGACCATTTTCCGATATTTCAGGGTATTTTGCAATTAGCTGCTTACACTTATTTTCTTTGATTTTATTGAAATTCTTGATGAACTAAATATGGAAAATCATTCAAGTCATAAAAGGAAAGGGCATCGGTGGTGAAATTGGTCAGCCAATTGCGAGTGAGCGCTTTCCTGATTTTGGCTGGGAAGGCGGCTGGTAGCGTTGTTTGCTGATTAACTATGAAATAGGACTGGTAACACTTGAATGCTCTACGATTTGTGCCAGAGGTTGGAATGTTTCAGAAAATCAATATTGGGTCTTTGCCAAAGGGGCAGCGGAATACAATTTGTGATGTTCCGGGTGTCAAAGTCGGACATGTGACGCTGACCGATGGAGATTGTCAGACTGGCGTGACCGCGATTACCACGCATGGTGAGAATGCATTTAACCTGAGAACGCGCGCGGCTTCTCATGTGTTTAACGGGTTTGGCAAGAGTGTTGGGCTGGTACAGGTTGAAGAGCTGGGAGAGCTGGAGACGCCGATCCTATTGACGAACACGCTAAGCGTTGGTGCGGTGAGCGAAGGTCTGATCCAGCATACCCTGGCAGAAACGCCGGATATTGACTTCGTGATGGGCACGATCAATCCAGTGGTGTTTGAATGTAATGATGCTTTCCTGAACAAGATCAGTGCGTTGTATGTCCGCCCACAGCATGCTCTGGACGCGATTAAAGCGGTTTCTGGCGAGTTTGAGCAAGGTGCGGTTGGTGCGGGGCGTGGGATGTCCTGTTACGGCCTAAAGGGGGGCATCGGAAGTGCTTCTCGTCAGGTGAAGCTTGGTAACAAAGAGTACCATGTGGGCGCGCTTGTGCTTTCCAATATGGGCCGGATGCCGGACTTTACGTTGGCGGGCCAGCATTTAGGGCCACAGATTGAAGAAAAGCTGGCACGTGATGAGAGCGGACCTGAAAAAGGGTCTATCATCATGATCATCGGAACGGACTTGCCGCTCAGCGAACGCCAGTTGAAGCGGGTTGCCAAGAGAACTTCTGTAGGACTTGCACGAACTGGTTCATTTCTTGGTCATGGAAGTGGCGATATAGCTTTAGCATTCACAACTGCGGATCCAGTGGACACAAAGAGCAGAAAACGCACGCATTCGGTGGAACAAGTGGATGAGCGGCGAATTGACAGGGTGTTTAGAGCGACTGCAGAAGTTACAGAGGAAGCTATCGTCAATTCAATGTTGAATGCAGAACGAGTAACGGGCCGTGATGGCAATACGCGCTATGCATTGGGAGATTTTGGCGAGTTAATGGGGGAAGCAAATGAATAAGCAGGAAATCAAGCTCCTTGATGAAGCTTTTGCCTTGCCGGAAAATACCAGGTGGTCCTCATTTGGAGAGGGCCATGCCAATGAAACCTGGTTGGGAGAAATAGACGGGGAGGAGCCTGTTGTTCTTCGTCGTCACAATCCAAACAGAACTGAAGAGCAGATCCTTTCAGAGTTCAAATGTCTGGATCTGCTGCAGGATTTGATCGGATATGAAGTTCCGAAGGCGCTTTATGGCGTTAATCAGGAGCGTTTGACCGAGGTTGAGGGTGCTTACTACTCTGTCTTTGAGTTGATCGAAGGTGAGACACCGCCACTGGATAAGATTGAGACCTGTAGCCAGAGTGGTCAGGCCTTGGCAAATCTGCACATCAAGCTTTGGGAGGAGCGAGATGCGTTTCGATTTGCGGAACAAGAACGTCCGGGTGTTAGCAAAGAGACGTTGAAGTCAGGAGCTGCCTTGTTGGCAGCGCTTTCTGAGTTGGAAGCTTCCAAGAACATCGATGCCAAGTATCTGAGCTCTGCTTATTGGGCAGATGTGGAGACGGCGCTTGATGAAGCGCTGGGTAAACTTGGAAGCCTGAATGAGACAAAACACCTGATTCATGGTGATTTTGGACCGCCCAACACGCTCATCAGCGAGAATTCTGGCGAGTTGGTCGGTGTGCTTGACTGGGATGAATGCCGCTGGGACTTGCCGGTCTATGATGTTGCTGGCGTTTATCCATTCCTGTGCGAGATCGATAAATCTCTCGGTGAGGCGTTTGTTGATGCTTATTTCGCAGGATTAAAAGGCTCATCTCACCCGCTTGCAACGCGCGAAAGCGAAATACGAGCTCTCATGGCAGCTGTACAATATGTGGCTACCTACAAAGAGTTTGAGTTGATGGTTGAGAACCATCTGGATGAACCAGAGTATCTGGCGCAGCTGCTTGAGCAGCTGGCCTGATCTTTAGACGGCTTCTCTCACGGTAGTATGCTCTACCCGTGAGAGAAGCTTGGTCCTGCCTCTGACCATTTGATGTTGTTTTTATCCAGATAGTTCAGAGCCTTACGGATATCGAGAAAGAGTTGGTCTACTGCGTCATGAGAGACGCCGTGGCGTACCATGATGCGCTGGACGACCGTATCGTGCATGTCTGCCGGCAGTGGGTAGGAAGCGATTTGCCATCCGCTCATGCGCACCCGTTCTGAAAGGTCGTAGAGCGAGTAGTGGGCCTTTTCCGGGTGTTTGAGGCGATAGCACACACAGGGCAGGGCGCCATTGCCATCATACAGAATGTCGAGCTCCGGTAGCCCCGCCAGTTTTTCGGCGAGATATTGAGCGTTCTCAGCGCAGGCTGACTGGATGTCTCTGTAGCCTACCCAGCCTAGTCTCATGAAATTGTAATACTGGATGACGATCTGACCGCCGGGGCGCGAGAAGTTCAGTGCGAAGGTGGGCATGTTGCCGCCCAGATAATCGACGTTGAACACCAGATCAGACGGTAGCTCTTTCTTATCGCGCCAGATCACCCAGCCAACACCAAGCGGTGCGAGACCGAACTTGTGGCCGGAGGCGTTGATGGACTTTACGCGATCGAGGCGGAAATCCCACAGCAGCTCCGGATGCAGGAAGGGAGCAACGAACCCGCCGGATGCGGCGTCTACGTGAACCGGAATGTCCAGACCTGTCTGAGCCTGGATCTTGTCCAGCTCCTCGCAAACTTCCCTCACGGGTTCATAAACACCGGTGAAGGTGACGCCGAGGGTCGGAACGACACAGATTGTGTTTTCGTCCACGTAGTCTTTCAGCTGCTCAGGCCTCATGTGAAGTGAACCTTCACTGAGGGGGATCTGGCGGAGCTCTACATCGAAGTACTTGGCAAATTTGTGCCAGCAGACCTGAACCGGACCACAAACCATATTGGGTTTGTCGTAGGGTTTGCCCTCTTTCTTGCGGCGATCTCTCCATGCCCATTTGAGGGCGAGGCCGCCCAGCATTGCGGCTTCAGAGGAGCCTGTGGTTGAGCAACCTATCGTTTCTTCAGCTTCCGGGGAATTCCAGAGGCTGGCGATGATATGAACACAGCGGGCTTCAATCTCTGCCGTTTGCGGATACTCATCCTTATCGATCATGTTCTTGTCGATGCAATCGGCCATGAGTTTGTGGACTTCGTCTTCTACCCATGTTGTGCAGAAAGTGGCGAGGTTTTGCCGTGCGTTGCCGTCCAGATAGAGCTCGTCGCGGACAAGGTTGTAGGCCTCTTCCGGGCTCATTCCGGTTTCTGGAATGTGCTCTTTGGCAAGTCCTTCAACTGCGCGAGCCGTGGCGTAAATGTCTGGACTTTCGCTGGCACTTGTCTTCCACAATGGCATGAGGTTGCTCCGAAAATGGTTTGCTGATGCAACCCTAGCGTCAGTGCCTGAAGGCCGCGTAAGTTTCACAGGTTCAATTTGGAGTGTCCTGTTGACCTTTTTAAGAAAACGAGGGCGTTTCAGGTCAGCTTCGTTTATTACTCATTCTGGTTTGAGAAAGTTATTACAGGTGGTCTGGAATGGATTGGTCTCCGCAACAAGATGATGCACTTACTGAAGTGGCGCGCTGGTCCCGTTCGCACGGGCCGCAGGTGTTTCGCTTGTTCGGGTATGCCGGTACCGGCAAGACCACTCTGGCTCGCCATCTGGCTGAAGGGCTGGATGGAGAGGTGGCCTTTGGCGCCTTCACCGGTAAGGCCGCGCATGTGCTGCGCCAAAAGGGCTGTGCAGATGCTTCGACCATCCATTCGTTGATCTACCGTCCAAAGGGCACCAAGAAGGATGATGAGGACGAGGATGAGAGCCCTCAGTTCGCCATCAACCGGGACAGCCCTGCCGCGAAAGTGGACCTGATCATCATTGATGAGTGCTCCATGGTGGATGAGGAACTCGGGCGCGATCTGCTTTCCTTTGGCAAAAAGGTGCTGGTGCTGGGTGATCCTGCGCAGTTGCCGCCGGTGCGAGGTGGTGGGTATTTCACCGAGACCGAGCCGGATATCATGCTCACCGAGGTTCATCGTCAGGCGAAAGACAACCCGATTGTGCGCATGTCCATGGATATTCGCGATGGGCAAGAGCTGGACTTTGGCCAATATGGCGACAGTTCTGTGATTTCCCGTCGGGACATCGACAAAGAACGGATCCTCGCCTCTGATCAGGTTCTGGTGGGGACCAACAAGACGCGCAGGCTTTATAACGGCCGGATTCGGGACCTGAAGGGTATCACGACACAGATGCCGTCCGTTGGTGACAAACTGGTGTGCCTGCGCAATGACAAGACTAAAGGCTTGCTGAATGGTGGCCTCTGGGAAGTCTCCCGCCTGCGTCCGCCACGCGGTAACACGCTGCGCTTTGACGTTACATCAGAGGATGACATCTCCAAGAAGGCGATCAGGGTGAAGGTGCTGCCTGCGATGTTCGAGGAAGGCAGTGAACAACTCCCTTACGCCATCCGCCGCCGTGCCGACGAGTTTGACTACGGCTACGCCCTGACCGTGCACAAATCGCAGGGTTCTCAGTGGGATGATGTGGTGTTGTTTGATGAGAGCTGGGCGTTTCGTGAGCACAAAACCCGTTGGCTTTATACGGCTGTGACCCGTGCAGCGCAGAAGATTACGGTGGTGCGGTAACCACCCTTTGCCGTCAAAGTGCCTTGCTAAACGGGAAAGCTATTTCATGATGACCAACAAATGCATCGTTCTTTCAAGCGACCACTCAGGCATTCCGCTTCGGCAAGTTGTGGCGGCTCATATCGCTGCGAAGGGATGGGAGGTTGTCGACATCGGACCGACAACGCCTGAAAGCACACCCTATCCAAAGCATGGTGAAGCGGCTGCACAACTTGTTGCTTCTGGTGATTGCAGGTTTGGGATTGTGTTGTGCGGCACCGGCCAAGGGATCATGATGGCGGCGAATAAGGTTAAAGGTATCCGTTGCGGGGTTTGTAGCGACACATTCTCTGCTCGTACGATCCGCGTGCACAACAATGCCAACATGCTTTCTATGGGTGTCCGCGTGATTGGCGAAGGAGTTGCACTCGATATCGTGGATGCATTCCTTTCCGCTCAGTTTGAGGGTGGGCGACATGCGATGCGAGTGGAGATGATTGAAGCGTTGGAAGTTTAGCGTCTGTCTGGTGAGACAGATGCTAAGTTTTAGTAAGCTTGTGCGCGGGCGTGCCCGCGCTTGGTTTCTATTGGATTACTTGACAGTAATTTTGTAGGAGTTAGAGCCGCGACCGCCTCGGGTGCGCCCTGATGTCATGATGCTATAGCTTATACGTGCTTCGTCCGGACCTCGGTATCCTTTCTCAGGCTGATAATAAATGTACATAACATTTATGTTCTTGCCTTTGCAGATGGTGTTGTCCCGGTTAATTGGTCCAGTGGATGGTCTCAAGATAAGTTTGCCGTGTTTAGGCTCTTTGTTGATTTTTACTCTTGGCATGGCTTCTGCAGAACAGGTTGAGCGGTCGTAGAAACCGACACCATCCACATAACCACCTTTGTTGGCTGGTACTTCGCGTTTATAGGTGTCTGCGAATGACGATGTCGCGACCAAACACGCCGCAGCTGCAATTAATAGTTTCATTAGTAATGCCCCCTGTATTTCAGCTTTTGCGAGTATACTACATAATTCAGCTAGTTGAGGGTCATTCTTGCCATGGAAATTTGCATTTAAAAGAAATTTTTTCATCATATTCATATGAGTGAAAACAAAAATGATGGGTTGCAATAAGAAGGCAGGTATTCGCTTTCAGAAGTCGGAGTGGCTCAAAATCAAGATCATATGCAAAAGTTTACAGGGCAATTGAATGTCTAGATCATTGGATGATGCAGACTTAATGTGTTCAAGTGCTTCTGGTCTTCATTATCTTTCCCTGTTCATATTCGTCTCTCGTACCTAGTTTTGCCTGCATTGGGGACCTAGGGTGGGCATCTGTTTTTAATAAGCCTGCGAGATTTGAATGTCTGATCTGACGTCTGTTGCTTCTTCCTCTCCTGCCAAAGCGGGTAAGCTTTCTGCTGATATTGCTTTGCGGATTTCTCAGCGTATTTCGGGTGAAATTGGCTGTGCGCCGGGGCAGGTGAATTCTGCGGTGCAGTTGTTGGATGAAGGGTCTACGGTGCCGTTTATTGCGCGTTACCGTAAAGAGGCGACAGGTGGATTGGATGATACGCAGCTGCGTACGTTGGAAGAGCGCCTGATTTATATGCGTGAGATGGAAGATCGCCGCAAAGCGATTGTGAAATCCATCGAAGAGCAGGGCAAGCTCACCGACGAGCTGGCAAAGCAGATTGCTGGTGCAGACAACAAAGCCACTCTGGAAGACCTTTACCTCCCTTACAAAAAGAAGCGCCGCACCAAAGCGCAGATCGCCCGTGAGGCTGGCATTGAGCCGCTGGCAGATCTGCTGCTGAGCGACCCGAACAAGACCCCTGAGAGCGAAGCAGGCAGCTTTGTTGATGCGGAGAAGGGCTTTGCGGACACCAAGGCGGTGCTGGATGGGGCGCGTCAGATCCTGATGGAGCGCTTTTCTGAGAACGCTCAGCTGGTTGGCAAGCTGCGTAACTATGTGGCGCGTCAGGGTGCTGTGAAGGCAGAAGTTGTTGCAGGCAAAGAACAGGAAGGCGCGAAGTTTTCTGACTACTTTGGTTATTCTGAGAATTGGAAGAGTATTCCGAGCCACCGGGCACTGGCGCTTTTGCGTGGTCGCAATGAGGGCATTCTGGCGCTGGACCTGAACGTGGATGAGGATGATGTTTCCGCTGTTAAGCCCGTGGAGCAGATGATTGCTGATGCGGCGGGAATTGTGAACAACGGCCGCTCTGCTGATAAGTGGCTTTCTGATGTGTGTCGCTGGACGTGGAAGGTGAAGATTGGCCTTCATGTTGAGCTGGACCTGATGAGCGAGCTGCGCGACAAGGCAGAAGAAGAAGCGATCAAGGTTTTTGCCCGTAACCTGAAGGACTTGTTGTTGGCTGCGCCCGCTGGGCCGCGTGCGACGCTGGGGCTTGATCCGGGTATTCGGACTGGCGTGAAAGTTGCTGTTGTTGATGCGACTGGCAAGCTGATTGATACCGCGACGATCTACCCGTTCCAGCCACGCAATGACATTCAAGGGTCACTTGCTACCTTACGGGCATTGGTTGCCAAGCATGGCGTGAGCCTGATTGCGATTGGTAACGGGACTGCCAGCCGCGAGACGGATCGTTTGGCGGCAGACTTGTTGAAGGATATTCCGGCAGAACATCGTCCAACCAAGGTGATGGTGAACGAGGCAGGGGCTTCGGTTTATTCCGCCTCTGCTTTGGCTGCGAAAGAGATGCCGGATGTGGATGTGTCTTTGCGCGGAGCGGCTTCTATTGGTCGTCGTTTGCAGGACCCACTTGCGGAACTGGTGAAGATTGAGCCGAAGTCCATTGGTGTCGGGCAGTATCAGCATGATGTGAACCAGACCAAGCTGGCCCGCTCGCTGGATGGTGTGGTTGAGGATGCGGTGAACGCGGTTGGGGTTGACCTCAACACGGCATCTGCTCCGCTGCTGGCGCATATCTCCGGCCTGACAGAGGGCCTTGCGAAGGCGGTGGTTGAGTATCGTGATACGGTTGGCACCTTTAAAAACCGCAGGCAGCTGTTGAAGGTTGCGCGGCTTGGGCCGAAGGCGTTTGAGCAGTGTGCGGGCTTCCTGCGGATTGCGGGCGGTGAGAACCCGCTGGATGCGTCCTCTGTTCACCCGGAAGCGTATCCACTTGCGCAGAAGATTATCAAAGCATGTGGTCGCGATATTCGTGAGATCATGGGCTCCAACCTGCTGAGCAATCTGGACCCAAAAGAGTTTACGGACGAGAAGTTTGGTCTGCCGACTGTAAAGGACATTTTTGCAGAGCTGGAAAAGCCGGGGCGTGATCCACGTCCTGAGTTTAAGACCGCCTCCTTCCAGGACGGTGTTGAGACCATGCAGGATCTCAAGCCGGGTATGATGCTGGAAGGGACGGTGACCAACGTGACCAACTTTGGTGCCTTTGTTGATATCGGCGTGCATCAGGACGGGTTGGTGCATGTGTCTCAGCTGGCGGACCGGTTTGTGGATGATCCGCATACGGTTGTGAAGGCGGGCGATATTGTGAAGGTGCGTGTTGTAGAGGTGGACGTTGCCCGCAAACGCATCGGCCTGACCATGCGCAAGGACAGTGCAGATGCTCGTGAGAATGCGCGGGAACGACAGGCCGACCGGGGTGGTAACCGTAACCAGGGTGGAGGTCGTCCGGGCGGCGGTAATCGTCCAAATGGCGGCAACCGTGGTGGCGGACCTCGCGGGGGTGATCGTGGTGGCAACAAGCCAGCTGATACGAGCGGCGGTAGCAACAATGCCATGGCAGCGGCTCTGGCAGCGGCGTTTAACAAGCCTAAACGGTAAGTCTGCTTCCAATCAGTTTTGCAGGGAGTCTGCTGGTTCTGCTGGCGGGCTCTTTTTTTGTTAGGAGTTCTGTATTTTAAATAATTTTTATTTTTATGCCTGATCGATCAAAGGTGTAGAATTGGCAAAGCTTTTTAAAATCATGATGTTGTAGTATTTATATTTTTCCTCCTGGTGTTTCTTCAAGTTAATGTAATCGATCCCTGTGCTGAATCTCACAGCTAGAATTTCTCTCATTGTTACTGTCGATCTTGAGATATTTTTTCTATCTTGGGTTGTGTAACAGGAGAATTTAGTGCCGTCCTTTGCTTCGCTTGTTCATTGTCTTCGTTCTAATACTACTGAGGCGCCTGATGCTGTTAACTTCACAACTGTAAAGAAAGCGCAGAAGTATCTAGGGGATTTTCAGGGGAAGGAGGTTCGCGTTTCCGCGCAGACCTTTGAGGACCTGAAGGTTGCACAAAAAGTCATTTGGCAGACCAAGCAGTTGCTTCCATTTGGTGCAGGTAATTTGACGCCGGAGGTGTTTGCTTCGCGTGGTGAGAGTTATCTGCGTGCCAATTATGGGCTGGCGAAAGCCCCGCAGCATGGTGGGTTGGCTGAAAGCTCAGTCCGTGTGCAGGCCGGCAACTGTTCCGGGCATGCCGAGGTTAGTTACAAGCTTCTGGCGGCATCAGAAACAGACCGCCCAGTGGCTCGTGTTTCCTCTTCCATGGTTGATCATGCGTTTTGCATGATTGGTGATCCCAGAGACCCTACGCAAGAGGCTGTTGTTGTTGATGCATGGCCGACATTTCCGGGGGCCTTTCGTCTTGAGGACGGGAAACAGAGTATCATGGGTGAAGCGCCAACCGTGGTGTCATGGACACGTGCCGGGCCAAAGCCTGCTCTATCTCTGGATATTGAGGGGCTAAAGCCTGTGCCCTTTGAGGAAATTCAGGGCTTCTTTAAGTCGCTGGACGTTCCCAGTGCGCCGGGTAAGAAGCTTGAGCGTTTTATTGTTGAGCAGAATTCCAGGTCTCAATTTATGTTTTCAAGCCTCAGTACCACGGAAAATCCTGCGACTACCTACGTGACGGATTGGACTTCAGAGACTGTTCAAGCGGATGAGATTCCCGCGAAATACTTCCATGAGAAGTTTGAGGGGCTGAAAGCTGGGAAAAAGCATGGCTTCTAACAATGTGAACTTCCATCACCTGATGAAAGACCTCATGAGGCAGTACCTGATCAACGAGTATGATGAGAATGAGGTCTATCAGGTGGATATTGATGGTGCGTGCAGCATGTACTTTGTGGGCAATGAGCCAGACTATATTAAGCTGCTGGTGCGGGTTGAGCGTGAGGCCATTCATGAGGGGCTGAGTGAAAGCAGCCTGCTGATGCTGAACCTGCCTGACCTTTCGGGCCATCCGATTATTGTCGGGCAGGGGGATGATGACTCTGTGGTGCTGTGGTCTCGTATTGCGCTGAGTGGATTGTCTTTGCCAGATTTGCTGGAGAGCGTTGAGGCGCTTGGTTCTGCTGCTTCATCCCTCACTGCCCAGAACTAAAGCAGTTCGCATTTTTGGGCGATACACTGTAGTTTTGCTGCGCTTCGCAGTGGCAGATTAATAGACTGGTATCTCTTTTGTTTGGAGATGATTGAACTGACGGGGAAAACAGGCGACAACCATCAAAGTGCGATAAATATGCATGCGTGATGAGTGGAGATAACTTGTCGACAGATCCTCGTATACATTTCAGAGCGGTAGATGTAGCGCGCCGATATATTGATCGGGCAATGGACCTGCCTGATGGATGTGTAGAGCGTGTGTTTCTGGAGTTTGATGCCGAGAGAATTATGCGCGCTGCTGAAGCTGCGGATCAGCGGCAGAAAGAAGCGCATGACTCGTTGCCTTTGCATGGCGTGGCTGTTTCTCTCAAAGACCTGTTTGATGAAACTGGCATTGTCACCAGTGCCGGCTCGCCGTTCCTGCGCAAGCGGGCTCCGGCTTGTGAAGATGCTAAGGTGGTTTCTGCCCTGAAAGCTGCAGGAGCGTTTACCTGTGGCCGTACCAATATGAGTGAGTTGGGTTTTACGGGGCTTGGACTCAATCCCTGTTTTGGATCCCCTGCAAATGTGATTGATCCTGCACGCATTCCCGGAGGTTCATCCTCGGGGGCTGTTGCAAGTGTGGGGCTGGGGCTGTGTGATGCGGCTCTGGGAACGGATACTGGCGGGTCTGTGCGAATTCCGGCAGCGCTTAATGGGCTTTACGGGTTTAAGCCGACGCGGGCGGCGATTTCGACCAAGGGTCTTTTCTCTGTTTGTCCATCCTTTGATACGGTCGGCTTTATTGCGCGATCAATACATATGTGCACCCGTTTGCATGCTGTGCTTTCGGGGCAATGTCTTGCTCCGCGCAGGATAAAGAGCCTTGATGGATTGCATGTGGGGCTTGTTGCTTCGCCGTTGGCTGAGGGGCTGGATACGCAAGTGAGTGCTGATTTTGATCGCTCGATGCAGGCGATCCGGGATGCGGGTGCTATCATCGCGCCGGTTTCAGAGCCTGTCTTGTGTCATAGCGCGACGTTTCTTGGGACGATCTGCAGTTACGAGACCACTGCTTTGGTTGGCGGGTATCTGGAAGGTCTCAAAGAGACTGGTGATCCTTATGTGGTGCAGCGGATCCTCAAGTCGACTGAGGTGACGAGCAAAGAGATGGAAGAGGCGCGCTCGAAGCGGGTGGAAGCTATCCGTGCTTTTAAAGAGATGGCGGGCAAGTTTGATATTCTGATTGCGCCGACGGTGCCGATTGTTGCACCGCTGCTTGAGGATGTTGGCAGTAATCCGGAGAAATTTGGCAGTCAGCTTTCGCAGAACACGCGTGCTGTGAACTGGGTTGACGGGTGTGCTGCGACCATTCCCATGAACCCGCATGGCATGCCAGGGACGGGTTTGATGTTGATTGAACGGGCTGGACGTGACTGGCATGTGCTTGAAATGGCAAGTTTGATTGACAAAGTGATCGCTCCTGCGCGACTAAAGGGCTGATTTGAGCGTGTTCCTCTCCGAAAACCGGAACCACTTTTCGGGAATACGCTGCGATGCAGGAGAAGAGCTGCTGTGACCAGCGCTAAAAAGATACTTATTTATATTGATGCGGATGCATGCCCCGTCAAAGACGAGATTTACAAGGTTGCTGACCGGTATCGTCTGAAGGTGTTTGTTGTTGCCAACAGTTTCATCAACACGCCGCGCGACATGGACGTGGAACGGGTGATCGTACCTGATGGGCCTGATGTTGCGGATGACTGGATTGCTGAGCGGGCCGTTCCGGGTGATATTGTTGTGACGCAGGATATTCCGCTGGCTGACCGTGTGGTGAAGGCTGGTGCGCTTGCGCTTTCCCCCAAAGGAAAAGTGTTTGATGAAGCTTCCATTGGTATGGCGCTGGCAACACGTAACCTGATGGAAGATCTGCGTAGCTTTGGGGAGCAGACAGGTGGTCCGCGCCCGTTCTCACCGAAAGACCGTTCTCAGTTTTTGCAAAAGATCGATCAGATTATTCAGCAGCTGAAGCGTCAGGGGTTTTCGGTATAGCGGGGTGCTGTTTGCCATTAAGCTCTGTGAAAACTGGCGATGATGGGCTGTAGGCCTCTTTGTCGACAAAGTTGAGCGCTTTTCTGGGGCTCTACTCTCGATAGACGTCAGGTCGTTTCCCTATGCCAGTTATCAGCGTGCGCAAATCAGTTGCCTTAGGCTTTGTTGCGCTTTTTTCTTTTTCGTCTCCATCTGCATTCGCCAAGTGGAAGAACCCTGCAGATCGGTATGCAGAGGCTTACAAAGAGTATCTGGGGGCTGCTTGCCCCATTGCTCCAGATAGCATCAAACACTTTGTTTATTTTGCCAGAGACCGCGAAGCGATTGAGGAGCATCCGTTTTTGGAGAGCTCCCGATTTGTGGGTGCGCAGATCATGTATCCGTGGCGTGCGCTTGAAACTTCCGAGGGGACCTATGATTTCTCTCTGATTGAAGCGGATCTGGCGTATCTGGGCTCCAAAGGCAAGAGGCTGTTCGTCCAGCTTCAGGATGCTTCGTTTAATCCAGACTATGTCCCTGTTCCTGACTACATTCTTTCTGATGAATATTCAGGCGGTGCTGTTTATCAGTTTGACGATAACAACGAGCCGGAAGGTTGGGTCGCTAAGCGGTGGAACAGCAAGGTGCAGGAGCGGTTTGCCAAGCTTCTTCAGGCGCTGGGGCAAGCCTTTGACGGGCGGATTGAGGGGATCAATCTGCAAGAGTCTGCCATTGGGGTGTCTGCTGAGGATGATGAGCAGTTCAGTCCGGCCAGATATTCTGAAGCGCTGAAGGGCAACATGTCCGCGATGAAGGCGGCGTTTCCGACATCGGTTACTATGCAGTATGCGAACTTTATGCCGGGTGAGTGGCTTCCCTTCGAAGATGAGGGCTATCTGAACTCAATCTATGAATATGGCGAGAGCATTGGTGTTGGTTTGGGCGCGCCGGATCTTATGGTCAAGCGGCGTGGTCAGCTGAACCATACCATCGCGATGATGCATGAGCGGGCGTACTCCGCGCCTCTCGGAATTGCTATTCAGGATGGCAACTATACGGGACGAACGGGCACAACTGAAGTGATTGAAAATGATCAGAATATCGTGCCGCTACTTCATGCTTTTGCGCAGGATTTTATGAAGGTGGACTATATGTTCTGGGTCAACCAGGAGCCATATTTTGAGAGCGATGTTCTGAGCTGTTTTGAGTAGTGGCTCGACGTAGAGTTCGTGTGCTGGATGCCTCCCGTCGTCATGCCGGACGAGCGGAGCGAAGATCCGGTATCTAGTGCTTTGAGTGCTGGTGTTGGTGGGTGTGGCTCTGGATCCCGCATCAAGTGCGGGAAGACGAAGGAGGGGAGGCGATTGATGTCTTGCCTTCGATGCTACTACCGTGATGCCAGACAGAGGGAGCTTTGGCTGAGCGTATCCTTGGGGCAACAGGTGCGGGGTTGTTGCAACTTTTCGTTGACAGGTGGGCGGTTCCATTCCACATTCATATGTGAGGCGTAGAAACCTCCTTTCCACGCGGTAGCCGCACCCGTAACTGGCGGATTTTTTGTGCCTTTTTTCTGAAGGCGCGAACCCTTTGCTATGAGCGGGAGGGCGGTGAATACAATACCCTCTTCGGAGGGGAATAAACCCGCCTGCCGTGGTCAGGTTTCTACCCTCCCGCTCGCCAGTGGGCCGTAGAAAGCCCAGTGTCGTGCGGTTCATTCAACAGCCAACCACGTGAGGGCTTTGATTATGGACGACACTGCATGCGCCTGTGGCGCCACAAATACTCTTCAGAATGAATTTGATGACGTGAACGTTGCTGTTTCTGATCTTCAAAACCTTGCTTTTTTGCAGCATATGGTGCTGAGCGAGCGGATGAAGAACAGTTGTGAACGTGACGTTTTATTCACTTTGCACTACGCTTTATGTAACCGCCTAGAGGCACTTGATAAGACCTGCGGAATTTTAACTGATGCGTTGTCTGGCACGTCCTTCCCTAAAGGATTTTCCGGTCACGCGACACGCAGCGTCGCCTCTCCACCACCGGTCGAAACCAATATTGTGTCTCTTGATTAGATCACTGTGAACGGCACTCCAAGGGCTGCCTCAACTACCCTTGCACAGCCCTTCATGAGTGTCCTGCTGGTCTGCGGCCGGGCGAAGTGTGCCCGCAGGCCAGCATCTTCGAGTGGCTGTTTTCCAGTGATACGCTTTAGCCACCAAGTTCTTGGCGGAGGATATCTGCAGTTTTCATGGGCATGAACATGCGCAGGGGGTTAGATGGGAGGCTTTGAAACTGAAGCCTCTCATAGATTGCTTTTCTGCTGGCAACCTTCTCCGGGTTTCCGCAGTCGAGTACATCAAGCATGATTACAGCAGCAGCATAGCCAGATTGCGATGCGCGAGAAGCACGGCATAAGGCATCGATCAGAAGGTCTTCTCCAATCTTTTGCCCCCGGTAGCGGATGTCTCTGCCGATCATCGAGATATACACGGCAGGAATTGAACCATGACGCGGCGCTGCCCGTTTGTATTTACCCGGAAGGTCCTGATAATGAACTGCATGGGCATTCATGGCATAGAAACCTGCTGTGTCTCCATTGGAGCTGGCCATCACGTATATTGACGTGTTGCCTGCATTCCTGAGTTTGTTGGCTGTCTTTTTAAAATAGTTGTCGACCTGTTCAACGCCGCAAGAAAAGTTCGCTCTGTCATGCTTCTCAGGATCGAAAGCTTCAATAAAAAACTGCGTTTCAGCCCCATCTGCAGACGACGACTTTTCCTGAACGCTTACGTCCGTCAACGGCTGGTCACTCGTGTCTTGTAGCGTTTTGCTGCGGTGACGAGTGCTTCATTTGGATCTGGTGGTGTTTCCAGAGCAGCAGTGAAGGCAGCATGATCGACGGCTTCGAGGCGGGTGTGCTCATGCGCTTCAATCACGCGTTCTGCTTCTCGCAAGGCGGCGCTCATCGTAAAGGTGGAGTCGTCCACGCCCGACAATGCTGCAGCATGCTGTATAGCCGCCTTGATGGGGGCCTTGGTGCGGAAGTTCATCCGCTCCGTGTTGCGGCCTTTGATCTCTTCGGTTTCATCGTTGAATCCAAGCATCGCGTGCCTCCTTTGGCCTGTGTCGCCTTTGTGCTTTTGTACGTCACATGTGCGTACGAATCAAGAAAGGCGCACTTTATGGCTGGAGGCTGTGGTTGAGCAAAAACTTATTCCCCTTGCTGTTTCTAGATTTATCTTAGTTTTGTGCCCACGCAATCGGGCAGGAGTGGACCGTCCATTCCGCGGCGTGGGCGGGGTTGGGCTGCCGGCATGAGGTAACGTATCTTGTCGGGAGGTCCGGTGAAGCGCCATACCCTTTTGAGGCCACAGTGGTATAGGGAGTTTGGGGTCGTTCCGGAGGGCGTCCGGTGGTGGCAGGAAACTGCCAATGGTACAGAGATGTGCCGGTGACACGGGAATGTGTCATTGACACGGGGACGTGTCATTCACGTCTGTCCGAGAGGGAGCCCGCGTGTTCATGATAAAAGGCCCGGGCGAGGCGAGTAGCTGATGCCGAAGAAACTAATTTAACAAGTAGCGCAGGCAACGCCTGCTCGCCTTGCTCCACCCGTTTCACGGGGACCAAAGCTTCACCACTGCATGGATGGCCATGTGGTGCTATTGGTGTTTGTAGAGTGAGAAAGTGGCAAAAGTCTTGTTGATGGATGTGACGGGGCTAAACAGCTATGCGAATAGAATACGAAGAGAAAGCAATCGACATTGTGCAGATCAAATCTTGGGAGTTGCTGTTCCATTGTTAATGCATAATGGTGTGCAATGTACATTACAGAAGGGTGTCATAATGTTGGACTTAGATGATGATGCATTGGCAATGGTTGCTAATGTGCTTGGTGCTGACATCGAAGATATTGAAGAAGCAAGCCAATATATCAGAATTGACGAAAATCTGAGTAACGACGATTTGTTGTATGGATATTTTATCCAGCTTTCGGAGGACTGTCCTTCGACACTCAGGATGAAGATCCCAGCATTTAAAGATGATCTTATTGTGAGTACGGGGCCAGATTTATTTCCGGACGAACATGAAGATGACTTTGCATAAAAGAAAACGGGCCTGAAAAGGCCCGTTTTCAAATCTTGGAATGTGAGGCTTATTCGCCGCCGCGGTTATCGCGGAAGCTTTTGCCGCCACCTGGCTTGCCTTCGCCACGACCACGGCCTTCACCACCACGGCCACGACCTTCGCCACCACGGTAGCCACCGCCACCGCCGCCTTCACGACGACCACGACCACGGCCTTCACCGCCGCGTCCGCCTTCACCACGGTAACCGCCGCCACCACCGCCACCGCGGTTGTTGCGATTGCCACCTGGGCGACCACTGCTGCTGCGCTCTGGATTGCCTTCGATACGGGTGATGGTGATTGATTTTTCACCAGTGCCGTTTTCTTTGACAGTTTCCAGGAACTTGTCAGCAAGTTTTGCGTCGAGTTCGAAACGGGCGTCTGCATCAAAGATGCGGATGGAGCCGATGTCTTTTTTGGTGATGTGACCTGCGCGGCAGATCATTGGCAGCAACCAACGCGGTTCAGCGTTGTGTTTGCGACCGACGTTGAGGCGGAACCAAACACCGTTGTCGAAGTCTTTGCGTGGCTTGCGCTCACGCTCACTATCGAAATTGGTGCTTGTTGCCAGCAGTTCTTCTGGTGCAGGCAGACCCTGATGGATCTGGCGCATGTAAGCAGCTGCGATTTGCTCAGCGGTGAACTTCTCAAGAAGTTCCTTCACCATTGGCAGATCTTCTTCGCTCGGTGCTTCCTGCAGATCGGAGGATGCAAGGATGCGCTCACGGTCTTTGTTGCGAATTTCATCGGCTGTTGGCGCTGGAGCCCATTCCGCTTTCACTTTTGCAAAGCCGAGAAGGCGTGTTGCAGTGCGACGGCGGGTGTGTGGGACAACCAGAGTACAAACGCCCTTACGGCCTGCACGACCAGTACGGCCAGAACGGTGCAACAGGGTGTCTGCGTTGTTTGGCAGGTCTGCGTGGATCACGAGATCCAGGTTTGGCAAGTCAATGCCGCGTGCAGCAACATCGGTTGCCACACAAACGCGGGCCCGGCCATTACGCATAGCGCCAAGAGCGTGGTTACGCTCAGCCTGGCTCAGCTCACCGGAGAGAGCAACAACTGCGAAGCCACGGTTGCCGAGGCGTGCAGACAGGTGCTTCACCATTTCGCGGGTGCCGCAGAAGATGATGGTGTTCTGAGCTTCGTAGAAACGCAGGACGTTGATGATCGCGTTTTCACGGTCGTTTGGTGCGACCTGCATTGCGCGATATTCAATATCAGCGTGCTGTTCGCGGTTGCTTACTGTTGAAATGCGCTGTGCATCACGCTGGAAGCGTTTTGCGAGGCTTTCAATCTGCTGCGGAACAGTTGCGGAGAACAGAAGAGTGCGGCGTTCTTGTGGTGCAGCGCCAAGAATGAATTCGAGGTCTTCACGGAAGCCAAGGTCCAGCATTTCATCTGCTTCGTCCAGTACAACTGTGCGAAGTGAGGAAGTATCAAAGGAACCACGTTCAATATGGTCACGCAGGCGGCCTGGGGTGCCGACTACGATGTGTGCGCCTGCAGAAAGATTGCGGCGTTCACGGCGCATATCCATACCACCAACACATGTGGTGATACGAGCACCGGCTTCGCCGTAGAGCCATTCCAGTTCTTTAGAAACCTGGATAGCCAGCTCACGGGTTGGCGCAACACACAATGCAAGAGGTTCGTTCGCACGGCCCATACGCTCTTCATCACCCAGCAGTTCCGGCGCAATAGCGATGCCGAATGCAACTGTTTTACCAGAGCCTGTCTGAGCAGAAACCAAAAGGTCTTTGCCTTTCAGTTTTTCATCAAGAACGGCTGTCTGGACCGGGGTTAGAGACGTGTATTCGCGCTTTTCTAGTGCGGTAGAAAGCGCTGGGGCAACCCCTTCAGGTATCGTCATTTAGTATTTCTTTCGAGGAGGGTCATTATCTATAAAGCAAGAGCTTTGTTGCCCTACCCATCGCTTCCGCTCACTCATGAAACCATAACGGAGGACCATGAGGCGGCAAATGGCAAGCGAGCTCTTTTCTTCGTGGGCCTTGTAGTCTGACTTCGTGAAAAGGTCAATGAGATATAAAAAATAGATATGAAAGGTACATGTAAGTTTGCCGTGGTTCGGAGGTCCTAAGCTTCGAGAAAATGGCTAGAATTAAGGGTCCAAGAGGGCAGTATCACCGGCGATTGTGATAGATAAATCGCGGGTTTGCCACCTAAGTGCTGTTGAGGAATTGGGTGTTTTGATTTTTGAACTGAACGGTGATTTCAGCTTTACGCTAAGACTATTTGCCTTTTTCGTGGGGCAGAACTAAAGAGGGGCGATTAACACACGGAGGCGAAATGGATCAGCTCTCAAACTTCTTTGGTGCAATGCCCTCATGGGTTGGAGTGGTCCTGCTTGTTGTGTTCATTCTGAGTGGCCGTCTGTTCAGAGACGCCTGGAAGCTTCAAGGCGCCAGATGGAAACTGCGGTGCTGGGTTTTCGGGTTGCTTGCCTTGTCGAGCTTTCTGTTGCTGGTGTTCGGCGTTTTTGATTTTGGCTGGGCGAGCAGATAACTTTCTGGTTGCAGAAAACTAGTTTTAAGAGCCTTGGTATATGATAGCTCTCAATTGGCAGAGGTCTGCCGCGAGAAACCTATTGGAGCCAAGAGCATGTTTTCGAAGCCATCATTGATCAGACGCGGTATTACAGCCAAGTTGTTTGGCCTGGCTTTTGGGCTCCTGTGCCTCTACCTTATCGCGTTGCTTAACCTGAATGTTTCGTTTGTGGTTCAGTTCGGCCTGATCCTGTGGTGCATTACGCTTGGTGGCCTGGTGGCGTTGATCGGGGTCATCAACTATCTGCCCTTGCTGAAGTCCATCATGCCGAGCTGGTTCTCTGGCGGTTTCATTTGCGGATGGATGAACTTGCTGCTCTGGCTCATTGGTGGGGACAGTCTGACGTCGATCGGGCAGGGGCTGTTTCCGACACTGGGTAGTCTGTTTCTTGGTATTGGCTTTGTTGCCATTGGTGTCGGCTTCGGGATTGTCGCCGGGTTCTTTGCCAAGCTGATTGGCGGTGAAGGTCCGGACGTTGCGCGAGATTATACCGACAGCAAATAGCAGGCATGCAAAAGGGGCCTTTCGGCCCCTCGAACGTTTTGAAATGGATGGTGATTAAGCTGCGCTCTGCTCTTCCATCGCTTGCTTGCGCTTACACGGCTGCAGTTTTTCACGAAGCGGGCTGTTCGGGTCAACTTCGCGCTTGCAGACGATGCAGTGGTCCGCGCCTTCAATGGCGTTCAAGCCGCCGCAGCTGCCAGTGATCGGCTTGTTCCTGAAAACGGCGCCAATAGCCATTCCTGCCACGACCAGGACCAGCACGATAAACGCGATGATGAAAGTTGCCATTTCGATATTCCGTTATTTCTCTGCAGACTGCTCGAATTTCCTGAACGCGCTGGAAGACCGGGTGATAAAGCGGTCGCCTTCGCGAACGATGAAGTATGCGGCAATCCCTTCACGCTCTGCCAGAGCCATGCCGCGCTTGTCTCCCATTGCAAGGAGGGCTGTTGCCAAACCATCAGCGCGCATCGCATTGTCAGCAATTACAGTTACTGATGCAAGTTTATGCGTTACCGGACGCCCGGATGCAGCATCAATAATGTGTGAGAAGCGTTTGCCGTTCACTTCCTTGTATATGCGATAATCGCCGGATGTCGCCATGCCTTTGTTGCTCACTCGTACGATTTGCTGAACCGTACGCGTTGCGGAGTCTGGCTTTTCGATGCCGACGACCCATGGCTCGTCTTTTGAGTTTTTGCCTTTGGTGACCAGATCGCCACCGATTTCGACAAGGTATTCATCAATGCCGTTTTGCTTCAAAACAGAAGCAACTTTGTCGATGCCAAAGCCTTTTGCGATTGCGGAGAGATTGACTGTGGTATCCGTGTTGACCTTACGCAGTGCTGGGGGATCGGTCTCAAACTCCAGCATGGTGCTCATGCCGACAGACTCAAGAGCGTTGCGGATTTCGCGTGGGCTTGGCTGGGGAGGGGTGTCCTGCTTGGTACCAAAGCCCCATAGCTCAATGAGTGGTGCCAGCGTCACGTCAAAATAACCGGCTGTCAGATTATGAATGCGCAGCGACTCCTGCATCACGATGCTGAAATCGCGAGAGATTGGCGTCCATTCAGTGCTGGTGGAGCGGTTAAAGCGGCTGATCTCGGAGTTTTTGTCCCAGTTGGACATGGCCTTGTTGACGCCAACCAGAGCCTCGTCAACCTGCTGCTGCAGTTCCTGTTTGGTTACAGAAGACGACCCTTTGATGGCTTTGACGTTGAATGTAGTGCCCATGGTTTTGCCGTGAAGTATGATTTCTTCGCGACTTTTGTCATTGGGTACACATGCTGTGACAAAGATGAGTACGAGAGCTGTAATGAGGAAGCGCATTTAGGCCTCAGAGTTTGTTAATTTCCCCGCGTAATCGGCTTATTCTGGTTTTCTGTCAAGTTAAATAGGGTTTGATACTGCTGTCGCAAAGATCAGCAATAGATGATGGTGAAGAAATTGGTAGGTGGTACTACGTGCATGTGAAAACATAGGGGAAAACTTATTTGAGATAAAATTTTCGCGAAACAGCCTTGTTGCCGTTACGTCAATATCACGAATCCCTATTGAAATTTGCGGTATATCAGGGTATTGGCCCGCATAAATCCGTAGGAATAGCTGACCGCAACGCACTTTAATGGTATGCGGGCGGTTACTCCTAACCGGAGCCATGGATGAGTGACGTTCAGCAATGCTCGGGCTTTGTTGCTGAAATTGCGGTCCGTGGGGGGATTTATCTCGGTTCGACTTGTCAAAGTCAATAATCCGCATGCGCGGCATTTTGTAACTCGCAGAATGACTTAGCATCATTTACCCGTAGATACTCCCGTGAACATCTAGTGGTTTGCCCTATAAGAAGCCTGACAGGGTAAGGGATGAAGATTACAAAAGGATTGGATCTGCCGATCACCGGTGCTCCGAACCAAGAGATCCACAAGGGTCCGAAGGTTCGCCGTGTTGCAGTGAATGGCGGGGATTACAACGGGTTGAAGCCGCGTATGTTGGTTGCTGAAGGCGATCGCGTCGTAAAAGGTCAACCTCTTTTCAATGACAAACGCTCTCCTGAAATCAACTATGTTGCTCCGGGTGCTGGCGTTATTGAAGCAGTCAATCGTGGTGCACGTCGCGTTCTGGAAACCATCGTCATCAAACTGGATGATGGTAACGAAGAACAGATCGCTTTCTCAAAGTTTGAAAACAGCGCTTTGGCAACTCTGGACGCATCTGTCGTTCGTGAGCAACTCGCCAAGTCTGGTCTTTGGACAAGCTTCCGTACCCGCCCATACTCCAAGGTTCCGGTTTTTGAAACGCAGCCGCGTTCCATTTTCGTAACTGCGATGGACACCAACCCGCTTGCTGCGGATGCTGGTGTAATCATCAATGCGAATGCTGGCGCGTTTGAAGCTGGGCTTCAGATTGTCTCTAAACTAACCGATGGCCGCACATTCGTATGCCACAGCCCGAAGGATAACCTTCCGGGTGCAAGCGTTGCTGGTGTGCAGATGGAAAGTTTTGAAGGTAAGCATCCAGCAGGTAATGCAGGTACTCACATTCACTTCCTCGATCCGGTTAATGAAAACAAGACAGTCTGGACCATCGGTTATCAGGATGTCATCGCAATCGGTAACCTGTTCCTGACAGGTGAACTGGATGTTTCCCGTGTTGTTTCTGTTGCAGGTCCGCTGGCTTCCAAGCCGCGCCTCGTAACAACTCGCATTGGTGCGGATCTGAATGATCTGCTGGCTGGTGAAACACTGCCGGGTATTCCAGCTCGTGTCGTTTCCGGGTCCGTCCTTTCCGGCACTATCGCCGCCGACCAGTTTGCCTTCCTTGGCCGTTACCACACTCAGGTGACGCTGATGGAAGAAGACCACAAACAAGACGTTGTTGGCTGGGTTCGCCCATTCATGACGAAGTGGTCCAACCTTAATGTGCATCCTTCTGGGTTCTTCCGCACCAAGCTGCAGTTCCCATTTGGTACAAACAAGAACGGTTCCATCCGCGCAATCGTTCCATTGGGTACTTATGAGAAGGTTATGCCGCTCGACGTTCTTCCAACTCAGCTGCTCCGCTCCCTAATGGTACTGGACACTGACATGGCGCAAAAACTTGGCGCTTTGGAGTTGGATGAAGAAGATTTGGCGCTATGCACCTTCATCTGCCATTCCAAGAATGAATACGGAGCTGCGCTGCGTGCAAATCTTGATAAAATCGAGAAAGAGGGCTAACCCGTGAGTTTGCGCGATAAGTTTGATCGTATTGCGCCGCTCTTTGAAAAGGGTGGCAAGTACGAGAAGTTTTACGCCGTCTATGAGATGGTGGATACCTTCATCTACACTCCAAAAACAGTGACCAGCGTTGCGCCGCACGCTCGTGACCACGCTGATCTGAAGCGTGTCATGACGTATGTTGTGCTGGCGACGATCCCTGCGATCCTGTTTGGCATGTACAACACTGGCCTGCAGACAAACTCTGCACTGGCCGCAATGGGCATTACTGAGCCTGCTGGCTGGAGAGCGTTTATTCTCTCTCTGCTGGGTATCGGTTTTAACCCGGACAGCATCTTCGCCAACATGGCGCATGGTGCTCTGTACTTCTTGCCGATCTACATCGTAACGCTCGGTGTTGGCGGCATCTTCGAAGTGCTCTTTGCCATTGTGCGTGGGCACGAAGTGAACGAAGGCTTCTTTGTTTCTTCCATGCTCTACACGCTGATCCTTCCAGCTTCTACGCCACTTTGGCAGGTTGGTCTTGGTATCGCGTTTGGTGTGGTGATCGGCAAGGAAGTGTTTGGTGGTACAGGCAAAAACTTCCTGAACCCGGCTCTTGTTGGCCGCGCATTCCTCTACTTTGCTTATCCGGCAGCTATGTCTGGTGATGCAGTGTGGACGCCAGTTGATGGCTTCTCTGGTGCGACTGCACTGGGTGTTGCTGCGTCTGACGGCATGCAGGGACTGGCAGCAAACGGCATCACGTGGATGAGCTCTTTCGTTGGTACCATTCAGGGTTCCTTCGGTGAAACCTCCACGATTGCAATTGCTCTTGGCGGTGTGTTCCTCGTGACCACAGGTATCGCAAACTACCGTCTCATCCTTGGTTGTCTGGCGGGCATGATTGGTTTCAGTCTGTTGCTGAACCTGATTGGCTCTGAGACCAACCCGATGTTTGCAATGCCTTGGTACTGGCACCTTGTCACTGGCGGCTTCATGTTTGGCCTCGTGTTCATGGTGACTGAGCCTGTGACTGCTGCGATGACAAATCCGGGCCGTTACATCTACGCTGCCCTGATTGGCGTGATGTGTATCCTGATCCGTGTCATCAACCCGGCCTTCCCAGAAGGTATGATGTTGGCAATCCTGTTCGGCAATATCTTTTCTCCGCTGATCGACTACTTCGTTGTGAAGGCGAACATCACACGGAGGATGAAGCGCCATGCCTAATGCTGAAAACACAACAGCTCCTACAGGTCTTTGGGCGCGCTTCAACGCGATGCCTCTGGACTCAGCACCGCGTACGATTACCGTTGCTGTTGTTCTGTGTCTGATCTGTTCGATGATTGTTTCCGGCGCTGCGGTGCTGCTTAAGCCTCAGCAGGAAATCAACAAAACGCTCGATAAGAAGACCAATATCCTCAAGGTTGCTGGTCTTTTCGAGGCTGGTGTCGACGTTGAGAAGGCATTTGGTGCCTTTGAGCCGCGGCTTGTTGATGTTGCAACTGGCAAGTTCTCTGACGCGGCAGACGCTGCGACTTATGACCAGCGCGCTGCTGCGAAAGATCCGGTTCTTTCCGTTGCTTTGGATAATGATCCGGCATCCATCAAACGTCAGGCTAAACTGGCTTCGGTTTATCTGTTGCGCGATGATGCAGGCAAGATTGAACGTATCATTCTGCCAGTGCATGGCTACGGTCTATGGTCCACGCTTTATGGTTTCATCGCGCTCAACGCTGATGGCAATGAAGTGTATGGCCTGCGTTTTTACTCCCACGGTGAGACCCCAGGTCTTGGTGCGGAAGTAGACAATCCAAAATGGATGGCACAATGGCCGGGCAAGCTGGTTTATGGCGATAACGGGTCCGTGGACATCGGTGTCGGCAAATCTGCTCCAGCGGGTATTGATGGCTCCAAGCACCACATTGATGCGATTGCAGGTGCAACGCTGACATCCCGTGGTGTCGACAACCTCGTCAAATTCTGGATGGGCGAGCAGGGCTTCAAGACCTTCCTCGACAATCTGAAAAAAGGAGAGGCGTAATGGCTGGCAAAGACTTGTCCATGCTCAAGGACCCGATGGTCGATAACAACCCGATCACGCTTCAGGTTCTTGGCATCTGTTCCGCGCTTGCGGTAACCTCTTCCCTGAAGGTTGCGCTGGTGATGGCGATTGCGGTGACGCTTGTGACAGCGTTTTCCAACTTTTTCATCTCTCTTTTGCGTAACCAGATCCCATCTTCTATCCGCATTATCGTGCAGATGGTGATTATTGCGTCTCTCGTTATTCTGGTTGATCAGGTTCTGAAGGCGTATCTCTACGAGATCTCCAAGACACTCTCCGTGTTTGTTGGTTTGATCATCACCAACTGTATCGTTATGGGTCGCGCGGAAGCCTACGCTATGAAGAACCCACCAATCCCATCTTTCCTTGATGGTATCGGTAACGGTCTGGGTTACTCCCTGATCCTGTTGCTGGTTGGTGTTGTTCGTGAGCTGCTTGGCTCAGGTTCCCTGTTTGGTGTGCAGATCCTTGAGACCGTGAACAACGGTGGCTGGTATGTGCCAAACGGCCTGCTGCTGCTGCCTCCGTCCGCGTTCTTCGTGATCGGTCTGCTGATCTGGGGGTTCCGTACCTGGAAGCCTGCGCAGGTTGAGAAGCGCGACTATAAAATCATGGAAACTGAGGGAGCTCACTGATTATGGAAGGGCTTCTTTCCCTCGCCGTCAAGGCGATCTTTATCGAGAACCTCGCGCTCTCCTTCTTCCTTGGAATGTGTACATTCCTTGCGGTTTCCAAGAAGGTTGAGACTGCGCTGGGTCTGGGTATCTCCGTTGTTGTTGTGCAGGCGCTGACTGTGCCAATCAACAACGTGCTTTACACCACGCTGCTTAATGACAATGCGTTGGCATGGGCTGGGCTTGAAGGCACTGATCTGCGCTTTCTGGGCTTGATCTCCTACATCGGCGTTATCGCTGCTGTGGTGCAGATCCTCGAGATGTTCCTCGATCGCTATGTTCCTGCGCTTTACAACGCGCTGGGTATCTTCCTGCCGCTGATCACAGTGAACTGCGCGATTATGGGTGGTTCTTTGTTCATGGTGGAGCGTGACTACAATCTGGGTGAGGCATCCGTTTATGGTGTTTCCTCCGGTATTGGTTGGGCGCTGGCGATTACTGCAATGGCTGGTGTGCGTGAAAAGCTGAAATACTCTGATGTTCCTGATGGACTGCAGGGTCTTGGCATCACCTTCATCACTGCTGGTTTGATGGCTATGGGTTTCATGGCTTTCTCAGGCGTGAAGCTGTAAGGGGACGAGTAGATGCAAGACTTTACCTGGGGCATTACGCTCTTCACTCTGATCGTGCTTGCGCTGGTGATCGTCATTTTGATGGCACGCAGCAAGCTGGTTGCATCCGGTGATGTTCAGATCAGTATCAATGGTGAGAAGACACTGTCCGTTCCTGCGGGTGGCAAGCTACTCAATGTTCTGGCAGATCAGAAAATCTTCGTTCCTTCCGCCTGTGGTGGCGGTGGAACCTGTGCTCAGTGCCGCGTGAAAGTGCACGAGGGTGGTGGTTCTATTCTGGCGACTGAAGAAAGCCATATCACTAAGCGTGAAGCACGCTGCGGTGACCGTCTTTCCTGTCAGGTTGCTGTGAAGCAGGACATGAAGATCGAAGTGCCTGAAGAAGTGTTCGGCGTGAAAAAGTGGGAGTGTACTGTTCGCTCCAACGAGAACGTTGCAACCTTCATTAAGTCGCTGGTTCTGGACCTGCCTGAAGGCGAAGACGTGAACTTCCGTGCTGGTGGTTACATTCAGATTGAAGCCCCTGCGCACAAGCTGAAGTACACTGACTTCCATATCGAAGAGCAGTACCGCGGAGACTGGGATAAGTTCAATCTCTGGCAGTATGAGTCCATCGTGGATGAGCCAGTTGAACGTGCTTACTCCATGGCCAACTACCCGGACGAAAAAGGCATGATCATGCTGAACGTTCGTGTGGCATCGCCGCCTCCAGGCACTCAGGGTATTCCTGCCGGTAAGATGTCCTCCTTCATCTTCAACCTGAAGCCGGGTGACAAGGTGACGATTTCCGGTCCGTTTGGTGAGTTCTTTGCTCGCGAAACCGACAAGGAAATGGTGTTCATCGGTGGTGGTGCTGGTATGGCGCCTATGCGCTCGCACATCTTCGATCAGTTGAAGCGTCTTGAGAACCGCGATCGTAAGATCACTTTCTGGTACGGTGCACGTTCCAAGAAAGAGATGTTCTTTGTTGAGGACTTCGACCAGCTGGCGAAAGAGTTCCCGAACTTCACATGGCATGTGGCGCTTTCTGATCCTCAGCCAGATGATGATTGGGACGGTTACACCGGGTTCATTCACAACGTGCTCTACAACGAGTACCTGAAGGACCACGCTGCGCCAGAAGACTGCGAGTACTACATGTGTGGTCCTCCAATCATGAACCAATCCGTGATCAACATGCTGGTTGATATGGGCGTGGAACGTGAAGACATCATGCTGGACGACTTCGGCGGCTAAACGCTGAGAGCACTACAAGAATTAAGAGACCCGGTGTCATGAGGCGCCGGGTTTTTTTATTGTCCTTGGGATGGTTTAAGTCATAATGAATATAGTTTCTGATAGAAGGTATTTGACTAGTGATTATGGATGGTTCCCAAATTAGCTTGTTGAAACATGCTGGTCGGTTTACGGCTCTTTTGACGCTGCTAAAAATCGGCCTCCTCGTTCTAGGGGTATTGAGTAATACTATCTTGGGAGTAGAGCTTTCGATTGGGTTTACCTCCTACATGATGGGCATGTTTGCGGGTTATTGGGTAGGCAAAACTATATACAATCGGCATGATGTATATCTTGAAGGATTTGTCTTACTCAAACTTACCGGACTATGCTTAGTTGGAGTGCTCATTTTAGAGGGAGTTATTACAACTATCATTGTGTTTGGAGATCCTAGCAAAGGGCAAATCTTAAATGACGTGAATACGCTATTTTTTGCGGTGTTATTTTTTGCTTTCTTCAAGTTTGGGACAATTTGGTTAGGGCTTAAACTTGGATGCAAAAGAGCTGAGAAGAAGGCGTACAAAAGAGTACTCAAGGCTATTGGATAACCTATGCAGGAACAACTTCTTTTCTTAGAGCAGCAGCTTTTGAGGCCTGCTACTCGAGGAGATAAGAGACAACTTGAGTTGTTACTTCACGCAGACTTTATTGAGATTGGTGCAAGTGGCCGGACATATGATCGAGCGCAGGTCCTCGCTGAGCTTCCGAGTGAGGCGGCGGACTATCCTGTCAGAACAATTGAGAATTTTCGCTTGCGTAAGTTGAATGAGGAACTCGTTCAGGTGTTTTACAGCATTGTCGAGAATGAGACGCAGCGGACTTCCATCTGGAAACTCGAAGATGGGCAGTGGTCTATGATTTATCATCAAGGCACACGCAGAGCGTCATAGCTAGTCGTTTACCCTCCGAGTTTTCTAAAATCCGACTGTTTGTGTGCGCGTCACCTAAATACTTTGGCTCCTAGTATGCAGCTGGTAAATTTTTCCTAGAGTCTGCTCTGTTCAAGAGTTCCTACGCAGCAGGCTCTCAGGCTTTTTAGGCGTTTCCCATGTGAAGCTGAACCAGTCCAGCAGGGATGCGCTGTAGAGGGTTGGGTATGACGCATAACACTGCTTTGCTCATCATCGCGTGCCAGAACGATCATTTTCCAGGTGGCAAGTTTGAATTGCCTAAGCAAATGGAAGCTGCCGGGAATATTGTTGAGCTCTTGAAAGACGCCAGAGAGCACCACGAGTTCGTAATACACATCAAGCATGTCTACAAAGATCCAAAATCGCCTTACATGGCAGAAGGGTCTTTTGGTGCTGAGATCAACAAGATGGTTTGGCCGAAAGCTGATGAGGCGGTCGTAACCAAATACAACTTTAATGCTCTGGAGGGGACGAACCTGCGAGCGTTGCTGACAGACCATAAGATAGATGATCTGGTCATCTGCGGTTCCATGACCCAGTACTGTATTGTTGAAACAGCACGGGCAACCTTAGACCTCGGATATCCGGTTACTGTTGTTTACGATGCCTGCGCTGCGAGCTGTATGGAGTTCCGTGGGCGTGAAGTGTCCGTGGATGATGTGCAGGCCTCAATTATGGCTTCTCTCATCTTTTCCAACGCGGCGGTTGTTTCGACGGATGAGTTTTTGACCCAGCCGCATTAAGTTGCTGAGCTTTGATATCCGAATTTTTGGCGATACTGACCAGGGCTGAGGCCTGTGGTTTTGATGAACACGCGGCGGCAAGCTGTTGGGTCCTCGTAGCCGACTTCCCATGCGATCTCGTTGAAAGACCGTTTGGTCTGCTCCAACTGCTGGCGTGCTTCGGTTATGCGAAGTTGCTGTAAATAGGTGTTTGGCGTGTGCCCTGTCGCGACTTCAAACCGTCTTTGGAAGGTTCGTCCTGTCAGTCCTGCTTTTTCTGCCATTTCGGGTACTGTCAGTTTTTGCTTATAGGTGGTCTGAAGCCAGTGTTGGGCTTTCAAAATAGCCTGATCACCGTGTGTGAAGTTAGGATAGAAACGGCTGTAGTTTTTCTGTTCTCTCCCGGCTGGGTCGATGAGAAATCTGCGGGAGACTTCGAGCATGGTTGTGTGATCGATGAAGTGGTCAATCAGCCTGAGACCCAGATCGGTCCATGCCATGATGCCGCCTGCGGTGATGATGTCGCCTTCGTCGACGATCATTTTATCAGTATCGAGCTGTACCAAAGGGTATTTCTTCGCAAAATCCTCGGTGATTGCCCAATGGGTTGTGGCGGGCCTGTTGTCAAGAATGCCCGTTTCGGCGAGTAGCATTGCGCCGACGCAGATTGAACAGAGAATTGCACCATGCTCATGCTGGTGTTTGAGCCATTGGATGAGTGCTGGTGAGACGGTCGGGTGATCATCGACCAGACAGGGAGGCAGGATAATCGCCGAGAAAGTAGTGGCTCCGATTGAGCTGATCTGATCTTCGTGAAGCACGGTTGCCTCAATGCTGCTGGCATTGCTTTTGCTGGCAGCGTGGAACATATCGATTAGCCCATAAACCGCTGAGAGTTGTGCGCCGGTGTAGGACAGGATGCCGATTGGATGATGTGTCTCTGATCTGATCATATGGCAATTATAGCATGTTTTATGTCGTATATGCCAATCGAGCTGATGAGAGGTGTTGATTAGGTTTGTTGCTGACAAGAGCAAATCTATGGAGGCACAAATGTCTAAATCCGCACTGGTTATTGTTGACGTTCAGAACGACTATTTCCCTGGTGGCGCCTGGGAGCTGGATGGGCAGGTTGAAGCTGCTCAGAATGTAAAGCGTTTGTTGGAAGACAGCCGCAGCAAGAAAACTCCGATCATTCACATTCAGCATGTGGTTGAAGCAGGTAATGCGCCGTTCTTCAACGCAGGCACTGAAGGTGTTAAAATTCATGATGATGTGTTGCCTCAGGATGGTGAACCGCTCGTGACCAAGCAGTTTGCAAATAGCTTTTTGGAAACCAACCTGAAAGAATTGCTGGATGAGCAGGGCATTGAGCATCTGGTCGTCGTTGGCTCTATGTCTCACAACTGCATTGATGCGACAGTTCGTGCCGCGGTTGATCTGGGATACACAGCAACCATTATTGGTGATGCTTGTGCGACATTGGATATGGAACACAACGGCGAGACTATTCCTGCGAAATACGTACATGGGGCGTTCATGGCATCCCTGGCTTTTGCGTATGGCAAAGTTGTCAGCACAGATGAGTATCTGGCTGCATAACTCAGGCTTTGACTGCTTTCAGAAGCCGGCTCCTGAGGCTGGCTTCTGATCAGGGATAGCTCGGGATTTTATAAAATCTGCTTTTTAAAATCCGGCATGCTTAAACGTGTTGGCCTTATTGTTTGCTCAAATAAGACCAATAGGACTGAGGTGTGCTTATGCCTAGAAGGGCCCTGATCATTATCGACTGCCAGAACGATTATTTTCCTGGTGGTAGCTGTCCTTTAGCGGGGCAGGTCGAAGCAGGAAAAAATATTGCCCGTCTTCTTGAGGTGGTGCGAGACAACGACGAAAACGTCATCCACCTTCAACACATGTACAAAGATAAAACAGAGCCTTATCTGGTTGAGGGATCGCCAGGGGTGGAGATTAACGAGTGTGCAAGGCCCATGAACGGGGAGCCCGTTGTCGTTAAAAACTACATGAATGGCTATAAGGACACCAACCTGCAGCAGATCCTTGTTGAGGCTGGTATTGATGAGATCGTCATGTGTGGTTCTATGAGCCAGAACTGCGTGAATGCGACCGCGCGTCAGACCCTTGATCTGGGTTACCCGCTGACCATCATCTACGATGCGTGCGCCACAGAGGATCTTGAGTTCAATGGCGTAACCGTCCCAGCGGATCATGTTCACACTGCTATGATGGCGTCTTTAAGATTTGCGCATAGCAACGTGATTTCTACCGATGAATTCCTGCATTCGTTGAATGGAGCATAATCGACGTTTTGGATGAGCAACCTCCTGAGGGGATATGGCCAAGAAAGCCCTAATCATCATTGATTGTCAGAACGACTTCTTCCCGGGGGGGAAGTGTGAACTCGAGGGCCAGGTTGAATCTGCTGCGAACATTCAGCGTTTGCTTAAGAGCGCTCGCGATAACGACGATTGCATTGTCCATATCCAGCATTTCTTTAAAGATAAGTATGCTCCGTTCCTTGTTGAGGGAACCATCGGGGCAGAGCTGCATGATAGTTGCAGCCCCGCTGAAGGGGAGCATGTGGTGGTCAAGTATTCTGCCAACAGTTACCTGAACACGAACCTTCAGCAGATTTTAGAGGATGTGGGTGTTGAGGAAATCGTGATCTGCGGGGGCATGTCTCATATGTGCATTGATGCGGCGGCGCGTGCGACTGTTGATCTTGGTTATCCCATCACTGTTATCTACGACGCCTGTGCGACCTGTGATCTTGAGTTTGAAGGCGAAATCGTTCCAGCAAAATATGTTCAAGGGGCGATTATGGCAGCGCTTTCGTTCGCCTATGGCAAGGTTATTTCGACTGAGGAATATCTGGGTCACTGAGCAGGTTTTCTGTGCGGGCTTTATCAGGTCTGGTGTTTACTCCTAGGTTTTATGAAAAATGCGGGTTTTTCTAGCTGAGTTCCGTCAATCGATATCTATTAGACTATTACGCAGTTGGTCTGTCACGTGAGGTGTTGAGCGTAAGATGACGAGAACGGCGTTGCTGATAATTGACTGTCAGAACGACTTCTTTCCCGGTGGGAAATGTGAGTTGGAAGGGCAGTTCGAGGCTGCGGGGAACATTCAGATGTTGCTGACAAATGCGCGCGTTCAGGATCAAACCATCGTTCACATCCAACATCATTTTAAAGAGAAAGATGCGCCGTTTACGGTTGAAGGCACGATTGGTGCTGAAATCCACGATATGGCGAAACCGTTGCCGCACGAGCCAATCGTGACGAAGTATACCTCTAACATCTTCCTCAACAATAACCTCAAGCAGATCCTGGATGATGAGAATGTTGAGGAGCTGGTTATCTGTGGGTCGATGAGTAAGGATTGCATTGCAGCTGCAGCGCATGCAACGACAGAACTCGGATATCCGATTACGATTATTTACGATGCATGCGCGACGCGGGAGCCGGGGTCCTGTGATACGTCTTCTCAGCAAGAGTTTGTGCAAGCAGCGATTATGGCTTCGCTGTCGTTCATTTGCAGCAATATTGTCTCCACAAATGAATATCTGCAGAGGCACTCTCCGGCGTAGGGTCTTATTTCAGGTGTTTGTGATCAGCCGCTGATATTGATCTTTCTCAGGCCAACCCAGAAGGGACCAATGGCAAGCAGCATGAATGATGCGGCCAGCAGGAATGGTGCGCCCGGATAGTAAAGCTCTGCACTGTCTGCTGTGAAGCTGGTGAACAGCTGTGTCATCATCAAGGTGGAAAGCACAAGCGTGAGTCCGATGATGCTTGTCAGCGCACCTTGCAGACGGCCCTGCTTGTCTTGTGAGACGTGATGGCTCATCAGGGCGATCATGGCAGGTGGGATCATCGCGCCAAGCGCTGCTGGTGGCAGGAGCAAGATGACTGTGAGTGTGTTTGGTGCAAATGCGAAGCCTAGCAATGCGATTACAGCGAAGAAGAAGCCGTAAAGCACGGTTTTCGCTTCGCCCTTGCGCGGAATAATCCAGCGGATAAGACCGCCTTTGACACTGGAGAAACCAATACCGACGATGGCGAGTGAGAGACCTACTTGAGCTGTGGTCCAGTGGAAGGCTTCAATTGTGTAGTACGGCCAAATTGCCGGATACACGAAGTTTGCCATTTCAAACAGGAAGAGCGCAATGAAGAGCCACACCAGAACAGGGGACTGGGCAATATCCATGGCTGCGCCAACAGGGTTTGCTCTGCGCCAGCGGATAGCCTTTCTCGCCGATTTTGGTAAGGTTTCCGGCATGTAGAACAGGCCGTAAGCGAAGGTCATCGCTATCAGAACTGCGGAGATGTAGAAGGGTACACGAACGCCGAAGAGGGCAAGTGTTCCACCCATAACCGGACCGATGACAAAGCCAAACCCGATTGCCGCGCCAACCATGCCGAAGCGGGTGGCGCGTTTACCATTATGCGATATGTCGGAGACTGCTGCATAAGCGGTGGCGTAAGTTGCGCTGGCAACTCCGGCCAAGAGCCTGCCAATGAACAGAACCCAGAGCGAGCCTGCGAAGGTCATGATCAGGTAGTCGACTGTCAGGACTGCAAGGGAGATCAAGAGGATTGGGCGTCGGCCAAAACGGTCAGATATTGCCCCGACAGCAGGACCGAAAAGGAACTGCATGGCAGCGTAACTTGCTGCGATGTAGCCGCCCCAGAGAGCTGCGTCTGCGATGGTGGTTTGGCTGAGTTCTGCGACCAGTGCCGGGGTCACCGGAATGATCAATCCGGCACCAATCGCGTTCAGCAAAACAGTCCCTGCAATGAAGACAAGGGTGTGAAAGTCCTGTTTTGACCTGATGGATTGTAGTGCCAGCAGCATTCTTTTCTCGTTTTTCGCTAAATGCTATGTAACAAAGCGATCCAGCAAGTAAAGAAAAAACTCAGCATTTGTGCATATGCCGCAGGTCAAAAAAACAGGGTGAAGATCTATTTACGCCACGGCGGTGTTTCTTTAGCAAAGAATGCAGAAATTCCGGCCTGTGCTTCAGTGGTTTCCCATCTGTCCGCTAGGGCATTTGCTGTGTAGTCAATCTGATCTTCTGCAGGCATACGCGCTAAATTCTGACAAAGAGCTTTTGCGTCTGCTACGGCACCCGGTGCGCAATTCAAATAAGCTTCTGCTTCTTTCTGCGTTACTGCGTGCAGGTCCTCTGGTGTTGTCACCAATGAGACGAGACCGAGGTGATGAGCTCTTTGCGCACCAAACGGGCGGGCATTCATGAAGACCTGACGGGCATGACCTTCACCCAGGCGACGTACAACATAAGTGCCGATGGTTGCCGGGATCAGACCGAGGCGGGTTTCAGTCAGAGCAAACTTGGTGTTGTCAGCTGCAACCACCAGATCGCAGACGCTGAGAATGCCAACTCCGCCACCGTAAGCAGGACCGTGAACACGAGCGATCAATGGCTTCTTCATACTGTCGAGGCGTTTGAGCATGCCTGCCAGACGATTGGCTTCCTGCATTTTGCCGATGCGGTCTTTCTCTGCCTGCGCCTGCATCCACTTGAGATCGCCGCCAGCACAGAAGGTTTCGCCGTCCGCTGCCAGAATGATTGCACGGGTCTGCTCGCAGTTGTCCAGCTCTTCAGCTGCTGCAACCAGTTCATCCATCATCTCAGCATTCATTGCATTGTGCTTTTCAGCGCGTGCTAGCAAGAGTGTGGTGATGCCGTTGTCTGCTTTTTCGATGCGAAGGTTCTGATAGGTCATGCTGCCGCCGCCTCTTTGATGGAGAGAATAAACTCTTGCGTTTGTTCCAGCTTCTCAATGTCGAGGCCGGTGTCGTAGTCCAGTAGCTTTGCCATTTTTGCAACGGCCAGTGTGCTGACGTTGCCTTTGGCTCCTGGTGCATACGGACAACCGCCGAGACCGCCGATGGCTGAATCGAACATGCGCAGGCCCATTTTTATGCTGGACATGATGTTAGCCAGAGCCAGGTCTTTGGTGTCGTGGAAATGGCCCGCGAGTTGCTCAGCCGGGATGACGCTCAGGACTGCATCCAGCATTGCTTCCGTGGTTTCCGGAGTGGCTGCGCCAATAGTATCGCCGAGGGAAACCTCATAACAGCCCATCTGCAGCAGGCGTTCTGAGACCATTGCTACGTTTTGGGCTGGTGTCGGGCCATCGTATGGGCACTCAACGATGCAGGAGACGTAACCGCGGACCGGAATGCCGTCAGCTTTTGCAGCTTCCACGATTGGAGTGAAGCGTTCGAAGCTTTCCTCAATCGAGCAGTTGATGTTCTTTTGAGAGAAGCCTTCTGACGCGGACGCGAAGATCGCAACTTCATCTGCGCCAGACGCTTTGGCGCGCTCGTAGCCTTTGATGTTTGGTGTCAGCGCTGTGTAGGCAATGCCGGGTTTGCGCGTGATGCCTGCAAAGACTTCCGCAGCATCTGCCATTTGTGGCACCCATTTGGGTGAAACAAAGCTGGATGTTTCGATCTTCTCAAATCCGCACTCGGAAAGGCGGTTGATCAGTTCGATCTTGTTTGCAGTCGGGATCAGCGTTTTTTCGTTCTGCAGACCGTCGCGTGGGCCCATCTCAAAAATGTTTAGTTTCTTGCTCATCGCTTATCAAACCTCCTCGTCGATAGCGCGGGCACGAAGTTCTCTGCGGATAACCTTTCCGGTTGTTGTCATTGGCAGGGCTTCGACAAATTCCAGTTCACGTGGATATTCATGCGCAGCTAATCGCTGTTTCACAAAATCAGAAAGTTCCTTGGCCAGTTTATCGGATGGCTCAACACCTTCCTTCAGCACAATGTAGGCTTTGACGATCTCAGTGCGCAGCTTGTCTGGCTTGCCGATGACACCTGCCATGGCAACTGTGTCGTGTTTCAGCAAGCAGTCTTCAATCTCGCCGGGGCCGATGCGGTAGCCGGATGAGGTGATGACATCATCATCGCGGCCAACAAACTGGATCCAGCCGTCTTTATCCATCACGCCTTTGTCGCCCGTGATGAGGAAGTCGCCAGAGAATTTCTTTTTCGTGGCTTCCGGATTGTTCCAGTATTGGAGGAACATGACAGGGTTTGGTGCACGAACGCCGATGTTGCCAAGCTGACCAGCTTCGAGAACGGTGCCTTTGTCGTCCACGATCTGCACATCAAAGCCCGGAACAGCTTTGCCGGTGACGCCGGGACGGGTTTCCATCAGTTCTGCGCAGGTGGAGACAACGAGGTTGCACTCGGTCTGGCCGTAGAACTCGCTGATTGCCAGGCCGAACGTGTCTTGACCCCATTGGATCAGCTCTGCGCCAAGTGCTTCGCCGCCACTGCCAAGGGAGCGGAGAGAATAGTTCCAGCGATCCTTCGGGTTCTCTATCTGCCGCATCATTTTCAGCGCGGTTGGCGGGATGAAGGCGTTGCGGATCTTTAGATCCTGCATCAGCTGAAAGGCTGCTTCGCCGCTGAACTTCTTGAAACGGCAAGCAACGACAGGAATGCCGTGATGTAGGCTTGGCAGAAGAACATCGATCAAACCGCCGATCCATGCCCAGTCTGCTGGTGTCCAGAAGCGGTCACCTTCTTTCGGGAACATGTTGTGCGGCATCTCTACGCCGGGCAGGTGACCGAGCAGTGTGCGGTGCGCGTGGAGCGCGCCTTTGGGTTGGCCGGTGGTGCCGGAGGTGTAGATGATAATGGCGGGGTCTTCGGCTTTGGTCTTCACTGGTGTGAAGTCTTCGTTTTGCCCTGCCATTTCAGCATGGAGTGAGCGAGTGCCGAAGTCTGTGCCTTCGATGTTCAGGATCAGTTCGAGCTCTGGCAGGTTGTCGCGGATCTTTGCCAGCTTCTCAGCACCTGCATTGTTGGTGATGAGAGCTTTCGCACCAGAGTTCTCTAGCCGATATTCCAGTGCTTCTTCGCCAAACAAAGAGAAGAGCGGAATGGAGATGCCACCGAGCTTGTGAATTGCGATATGAGAGAAGGCTGTTTCAGGTGCTTGTGGCAGTAGGATGCCGACGCGATCACCGCGGCTGATGCCTTGAGATAGGAGCAGATTGGCCAGCTGGTTACTCAGCTTTTTCAAGTCACCAAACGTGTAGGTGGTTGTCGGCCCGTCTTCTTCAGCGAAGATGAGTGCTTCGCGGGCGGCGTCTTTGTCCGCCCACTTGTCACAGATATCTACGCCAATGTTGAAGAACTCCGGGATGTCCCACTGAAACTTTTCTCGGAGCTCCTCGTAAGATTTCGCAGATGGCAACAACGGTTATTCCTCCTCCTCAAGCGTGAGGAGTATAACGCCTTCTTCCACCTGGTCACCCGCAGATGCCATCACTTCAGCCACAACGCCGTCACGCGGTGCTTTGAGAGAGTGTTCCATCTTCATGGCTTCGGTCACGATCAACGTATCGCCTTCAGAAACCTCGTCACCCGGCTTACAGTTTACAGCACGCACAAGGCCCGGCATTGGCGATGTGATGGCGTTGCCTGAGGCCGCACTGTCATCCTGCTCTGCCAGATGATCCGGCAGATCGAAACGCCATGTGACACCGTCGGAGAACAATGTGAGACTGGTGTCTTCTGCGAAGAAGTCAGCTGAGGTGATTTGACCGGCAAAATCCACGCGCATGTGGTTGTTGTCTACGGAGAGGATCTGCAAATTGAAGGTTTCATCATCAATGGCAATAGTCAGGCTACCATCATGATGGCGGTTTGCTACAACTTCGGTGACTTCATCGCGCCATGACAGATGCGCAATCTGCTGGGCTGCCGTCCAATGGCGCCAACCTGTGAGGCTCACCCACGGATCGTTATGGACCAATGCAGTTTCAGTTGCAAAGCCGAGCTCGATGAGAGCAGCCATAGCGAATGCGTGCTTGGTTGGAGCTGTCGGCTTGGTGAGAGCTTCCAGTTCACGGTCAATAAGGCCGGTGTCCATCTCACCTTTTGCAAAGCCGTCGTGGTTACACAGGCGATGCAGGAAAGTGATGTTGGTGGTGCAACCAACTGCCTGACTCTTTTCCAAGGCCAGAGACATTTTCGCCAGAGCAGCTTCACGGGTTTCGCCATGGCAGATCACCTTTGCGATCATTGGATCGTAGTATGGGGTGATTGTATCGCCTTTGCGTACGCCGCTGTCGATGCGGGCGAACAATTCCGGCAGTTTCAGCTCGTTCAGCGTTCCGGTTGCTGGCAGGAAGCCTACTTCAGCATCCTCAGCGTAGATACGCGCTTCGAATGCATGGCCGAAGATGGTGAGTTCGTCCTGCATCAGAGGCAATTCACCACCCGCAGCGACGGAGAGCTGCCAGTTGACCAGATCCTGACTAGTGATGGCTTCTGTGACTGGATGTTCTACCTGAAGACGTGTGTTCATTTCCATGAACCAGAAGCGGTCAGAACGGAGACCTTCTGAGCCATCAACAATGAACTCAACCGTACCAGCGCCTTCATACCCCACGGCCTGAGCTGCTTTAACGGCAGCATTACCCATGGCGTTGCGCATCTCTTCGGTCATACCGGGGGCTGGAGCTTCTTCGATCACCTTTTGGTGGCGGCGCTGCAAGGAGCAGTCGCGCTCAAACAAGTGAACCGCGTTGCCATGCCCATCACAGAAGACCTGAACCTCGATGTGGCGCGGTGACAAGATGTACTTCTCGATGAGGACGCGTGGGTCACCAAAGCTGGATTGACCTTCGCGCTGAGCGCCTTCCAGAGCTTCAAAGAAGTCTGCGGGATCATCAACGCGGCGCATGCCTTTGCCGCCGCCGCCTGCGCGGGCTTTGATGAGGACCGGATAGCCGATCTTGTCGGATTCAGCTTTAAGGAACTCAGCGTCCTGGTTGCTGCCATGATAACCCGGCACGACTGGAACGCCGGATTCTTCCATGAGATTCTTCGCGGCATCTTTCAGGCCCATAGCGCGGATTGCGTCCGCAGGTGGACCGATGAAGACAAGGCCAGCTGCTTCCACCGCTTCCACGAACTCTGGGTTTTCTGAAAGGAAACCGTAGCCCGGATGGATGGCGTCTGCGCCGCTGGTTTTGGCAGCGTTGAGCAGCTCAGGGATATTGAGGTAGCTCTCTGCCACTGGCGCAGGGCCAAGGCGGTAAGCCTCGTCAGCCATTTGCACGTGACGGGCATCGCGGTCTGCGTCTGAATAGACTGCAACAACCTTGATGCCGAGGGCTTTGGCAGATTTTGCTACACGGCAAGCAATCTCACCACGGTTCGCAATAAGGATTTTCTTGAACATACCGAGCCCCTTACATGCGGAAGACGCCGAAGGGCGTGTCTTCGATTGGTGCGTTGAGGCTTGCTGCGATGGACAGTGCCAGGACGTCACGGGTTTTGCGCGGGTCGACAATGCCGTCATCCCAGAGGCGTGCGGAGGCGTAGAGCGGGTGCCCCTGCTCTTCAAACTGATCAATGATCGGCTGTTTGAAGGTTGCTTCCTCTTCTGCAGACCAAGTGCCGCCTTTACGCTCGATGCCATCCCGGCGCACTGTTGCCAGCACGCCTGCTGCCTGAGGGCCGCCCATGACGGAGATGCGGGAGCTTGGCCATGTCCAGAGCATGCGCGGTGAGTAGGCGCGGCCACACATGCCGTAGTTGCCAGCGCCGAAGGAGCCGCCAATGAGCATGGTGATTTTTGGAACTTTTGCGCATGCCACGGCTGTTACCAGCTTGGCGCCGTCTTTTGCGATGCCGCCTGCTTCATACTTTTGCCCGACCATGAAGCCGGTGATGTTTTGCAGGAAGACCAGCGGGATTTTGCGCTGGCAGCACAGCTCCACAAAGTGGGCGCCTTTGAGGGCTGCTTCGGAGAACAAGATGCCGTTGTTGGCAATGATGCCGACAGGCATGCCGTGGATGTGAGCGAAACCGGTGACAAGGGTGGTGCCATAGCGGGCTTTGAACTCGTCAAAGCGAGAGCCGTCTACCACGCGGGCGATGACTTCGCGCACATCATATGGTGTTTTCAGGTCCGCGGGGACAACGCCGAGGATTTCTTCGGGATCGTAGAGCGGATCTTCCGGCGTTTGCAGCAGGAGCTGGTCTGGCTTGCGACGGTTGAGATTGGACACGGCCTGACGGGCCAGCGCCAACGCATGAGCGTCGTCACGGGCCAAGTGGTCTGCCACACCGGAGAGGCGGGTGTGAACATCCCCACCGCCCAGATCTTCAGCAGAAACCACTTCGCCCGTGGCGGCTTTCACCAGTGGAGGACCGGCGAGGAAAATGGTGCCTTGCTCTTTCACGATGATGGTCTCATCGCACATGGCTGGCACGTATGCGCCGCCAGCGGTACAGGAGCCCATGACCACCGCGATTTGCGGAATGCCCTTTGCGGACATGTTGGCTTGGTTGTAGAAGATGCGGCCAAAGTGTTCTTTGTCCGGGAACACCTCATCCTGCTGAGGCAGGTTAGCGCCGCCGGAATCCACCAAGTAAATGCATGTGAGATTGTTCTCCATGGCAATTTCTTGGGCGCGGAGGTGCTTCTTGACCGTCAGCGGATAATAGGTGCCGCCTTTTACCGTGGCATCGTTGGCCACGATCATACATTCGATGCCGTTGACCCGACCGATGCCGGTGACAATGCCTGCTGAAGGCGAGGCGCCCTCATACATGTTGTGGGCAGCAAACTGACCGACTTCCAGAAACGGAGAGCCCGGGTCGATCAGACGAGCAACGCGCTCACGCGGGAGGATTTTCCCACGAGACACGTGCCGTTCGCGAGGGCCTTCACCCCCACCCAACAGAGCTTGCTGGCTTGCGGTGCGGACCTCATCCATTGCGGCGAGGTGCAGGGTGCGGTTGTTTTTATAGCTTTCCGAACCCGTTGCAGCCTGAGACTTGATGACAGCCATTACTTAGTTTCCTGGAAGAGCTCACGACCAATCAGCATGCGGCGGATTTCTGAGGTGCCTGCGCCGATTTCATAGAGTTTTGCATCACGCAGCAGGCGACCGGTTGGGTACTCGTTGATGTAACCATTGCCGCCGAGGGACTGGATAGCTTCCAGTGCCAGTTTGGTTGCGTTTTCAGCGGAATATAGGATACAGCCAGCGGAATCCTTACGGGTGGTTTCTCCGCGGTCACACGCATTTGCGACGGCGTACACGTAGGAACGGGAGGCGTTCATCAGGGTGTACATGTCTGCGAGTTTACCCTGCATCAGCTGGAATTCACCGATGGCTTTGCCGAACTGTTTGCGCTCGTGGATGTAAGGCACGACGATGTCCATGGCTGCTGCCATGATGCCGAGTGGACCACCGGAAAGGACAACGCGCTCGTAGTCCAGGCCGGACATCAGCACGTTTACACCGCGACCTTCTTCACCAAGGACGTTCTCATATGGGACTTCGCAGTCTTCAAAGACCAGCTCACACGTGTTGGAGCCGCGCATGCCGAGCTTGTCCAGCTTTTGCGCCGTGGAGAAGCCCTTCATACCTTTTTCGATGATGAAAGCTGTCATGCCTTTGGGGCCAGCATCCGGATCAGTCTTTGCGTAGACCACCAAAGTGGAGGCGTCAGGACCGTTTGTGATCCACATTTTGTTGCCGTTGAGCACGTAGCGGTCATTGCGCTTTTCAGCGCGCAGTTTCATGGAAACAACGTCGGAGCCTGCACCGGGCTCGGACATGGCCAGAGAGCCGACATGCTCGCCAGAGCAAAGCTTTGGCAGGTACTTTGCTTTTTGCTCGGCGGTACCGTGGCGGTTGATCTGGTTTACGCAGAGGTTGGAATGCGCGCCGTAGGACAAGCCAACAGATGCGGAGGCGCGGGAGATTTCCTCAACCGCAACAACGTGGGCGAGATAACCCATGCCGGTGCCGCCGTATTCCGGGTCGGCTGTCATGCCAAGCACACCAAGGTCCCCCATCTCTTTCCAGAGATCATTGGGGAACTCGTTGGTTTCATCGATCTCAGCGGCGCGCGGCGCTAGCTTGTCTTGTGCCCAACGGCGAATGGTTTCGCGCAGAGCGTCAATATCTTCACCAAGACCAAAATTCATTACAGCGTCAAACACGGCGCTTCCTCCTGCTACCGAAGCTCTGCGATCCACGCTCTTTATCGAGCTTCCCAGTGGATCGTAAATTAATTAAACGAACGTTCGTTTGATTAATAGCAGGGGCTCAGCTACTATGCAATAACCCTTAGGGCGCATTTCCTGTTGCGTATTCTTTCCCGAAAACTGCTAGGCATCGCTCGGGCATGCACTGAAACATTGCGTTTCCTGATTGAATGGAAAAGGTTTAGACCGTGGCACGAACCAAAGGCTCCGTTGGCGCAGATACCAAAACTGCGATTTACGCAGCAGCGAAAAAGCTGATTGAAGCCAAGGGCTTTGAGGCGATGACGCTTCGCCAGCTTGCTGCGGAGGTGGGCGTGCAGCCGGGGTCTGTCTATCGCTATGTTGAGAGCAAGGACGAGCTGCTTCAGGCGCTGATGAACCAGCATATGATCAGCCTGATTGAGAACTGGGAGAAGCTGGAAGGCAAGGGCGATGATCCCGTTTCCCGTCTCAAGGCGTTTGTTGCGTTCCACATTCGCTACCACATTGAGCGCCGCGCAGATGTTGTGATTGCGAATCTGGAATTGCGTTCACTTGGTGAGGACTATCGTGCTGACGTGGTGACCAAGCGCAGTCAGTACGAGGCCAATCTGCGGAGCATCCTTGCTGATGGTGTGCAGGCGGGTGCGTTTCCCGCTGTGGATTTGGAAGTTGCCGCCTTTGCCATCATCGCCATGCTGACCGGCGTTTGCTTCTGGTATCGCCCCGATGGACGCCTTAGTATCGATGAGATTATCGAGGTGCACCAGAAGATGGTGCTGCGGGGCGTTGTGGGCTAGTGGCTATTCTTGTGATTGATCTGATTAAGCTTTTTGCAGCTCTTGGAGCCGGCTATCTGCTGGGTAGTATCAGTACGGCAGTGCTGGTTGGGAAGATGTACGGCAAGGACATACGGGAGTATGGCAGTAAATCTGCCGGGCTCACCAATACACTGCGCGTACTTGGCAAACCTGCTGCGCTGCTTGTTCTTGTCGGAGATATCCTGAAAGGCGTTGCTGCTTGTCTGGTTGGCCTTTATCTGGGTGTTTATGCAGGTTCAGGCGTGGCGATAGACAGTGTGAGCATGCTGCTTGCCGGGGCAGGTGCCATTGTTGGTCACAACTGGCCAGTCTTCTTCGGTTTCAGAGGCGGCAAAGGCGTGCTGACTGCAGCTGCCGTGCTTTTCATGCTGGATTCGATTATAGCACTAAGCTGCCTAGGCTCTTTCGTGGTTATTGTTGCCCTGACCCGTTTTGTCTCTCTGGGCTCGATCTGCGCGGCGCTGCTGTTCGTCGCGCTTTCCTTTATCCCGATGTTTGGTCACACGATCTACTTCCAGATCTTCGCGATGGTGGTAGCGTTTATGGTCGTTGCCAAGCACCGCGCCAACATCGGCAGACTGCTCTCCGGTACTGAGAATAAGCTGCGTTTCTAGCCGTCTTCTTCTTTCTGTAAATTTTGAATGCAGTGTAGAAAGCTAGATGATTTTTTTATTTCTTCGACAGAGTACTTCGGAATGTCATGTTTGATGAAGCAGTCCACCTCGCCCCAAGTCCTAAATGTTACCTCATAGGCGTATATATCAATAAAGCTATTTAGAAGCTCACGACTCTCTGTACTTGAGCTTTTTGTATCAAACAAAAGCTCTCTTAAGTGAAACGCCCGGTAGACATCTTTTCTCTCCTCGGAGATCTTGAATGCCTCGTCTGATAATGCTGCTAGGGCCAAACTTCGTAAAACGTTTAAGTCTTTCATACGCTCAGGTGTATCTACGGGTTTTGCTTTCTTCATAAGGTATACTCTGGAGAAATAGTAGAATTGGTATCCATCACCTACATTTATATCGAATTGGTTTGATGGAGGTGGCTGGAGACCAAGGCCGAGGATATACAGAAGGCCAAATGCATCGCATGGGTTGTCACTCATCGAGCGGCGTTCTTTTTCTTCGAGATATCTTTCCATGTCCACTTCAAGTAAGGTGCTGAGTTTGATGCACTTATCCTTACTCAATGGGCTCGAAACGGATGCAGCATTGGCTTGGTAGTTTGCAGCAAAAAGTAAAATTATGAATGATGCAAAATAGCTTTTCATTCGAATACCTTGTGCTGAGTTTCATCAATTGGTTAAAGCGGCGCTCATCGTAGTGGTACCATCCTGTTCTTAATCGGAGAAGCCTTCACAATTGAGGTGTTGGTCATTGCTTTTTCGTGGAGGGGGTCGAGCAGGTCGTCTAGTTCGATGACGTCTTTTAGGTAGATGCGGGTGACGAAGCAGTCTTCTCCGGTGACCTTGTCGCAGGAGGTGAAGCGGGGCTCGTTGAGGATGAGTTGCTCTACGACGTGCAGATTGCCGGGGCTTGGCTGGATGCGAACGATTGCTTCCAGACTATAGCCGAGTGCCTTTGGGTTTATCTCCACCGTAAAGCCTGTGATGATGCCGTCCTGCTCCAGCTTGCGGACACGCTCTGTGGTGCTGGGGGCGGAGAGGCCGATGCGGCTGGCCAGTTCACTGATAGAGATTCTGCCGTCTCGCTCCAGGATCTCAAGGATTTTACAGGCAGTTTCATCCAGCTGTTTCATTTCTTCAGGTGCTTTCGTCTGATCGCTTTATATTATGAGGGCAGAAAATGTAATTTGCCTTTCTTTTTCTATATCGCATAGAGCTGTTGCTGGTTATTTTTTCAATCCTGACGATTGGAGGTTCTTATGCAGACAGATCTTTTAGCGCTTCAACATATCTCGGCGTTTTCTCATGGAGAGGAAGGTGGCAATCCTGCTGGCGTGCTGGTGGGGGATGTGATGCTTCCTGATGCGCAGATGCAGTCTATCGCGGCTGATCTCGGCTATTCTGAAACTGTGTTTGCGGTGCCTCTGGCCAACGAAGAAGGGTATCGTGTGCGGTACTTCTCTCCAGAGAATGAAGTGCCATTTTGCGGGCACGCAACGATTGCGCTGGGCGCGGTTCTGGCTCAGCAGCATGGCCGGAAAGTCCATCGCCTTGCGTTGAATGAAACTGTGATTTCAGTGGAGAGCTGGCAGGAGAACGGGCAGTTGCAGGCAGCTCTGCAATCTCCGCAGACCAAGAGCGCCGCATTGGAAAATGACGTGAAAGTCCAGCTGCTTGATCTGCTTGGTTTGAGTGAAGGCGATCTGGATCTTCGCATTCCACCTGCGCGTATTCATGGTGGTGCGGATCATCTGGTGCTGGCATTGACTGATAGAGCCAAGTTGGCGGGCATGGCTTATGATCTGGAAGCCATGAAGCAGTTTATGCTTGGGCAGGGTCTTGTGACCATCATGCTGGTTCATGTGCGTGGGCCACAAGAGTTTGATGTGCGCAATGCGTTTGCGTCAGCTGGCGTGTTTGAAGACCCGGCCACGGGTGCTGCTGCGGCGGCGTTTTCTGGTTACCTGCGGGATATTGGCTGGGCACATGCTGGTGAAATCCGGATTGTGCAGGGAGAAGACATGGGAGCGAAGTCACTCATTTCGGCAGAAATTCCTGCTGAGGCCGGTAGCTCCATTCGCATTTCTGGCAGTGCGCGGCGGATGATCTAACGCGTTCTCTTGGTATGGTGGAACGTTTAGCCCGAGGCACAGTCTGCCTTGGGCTTTTTACTGCGGCGAAGGCTTCCTTAGACGAGTGAGAGATAGATTTCTGCGTTTAGTGTGTTGGAAACCGTACATATCTCTTTGGCGGCTTTGATCAGGATCTCTGCTTTTTCGCGGTTCTCAAATTCAGGGAGAGCAAATTCCAAGTGGAAGCTGCCAAAGCGGTGAGGCAGCGTGGATGCTTTTTCAGCCTTTACGGTGATGTAGACATTTCCGAGTGAGACTTTCTGTTGTTTGGCTACCATCTCCAAAGAGATTGCCATGCAGGACCCAAGGGCAGACATGATCAAGTCTGAAGGGGCAGAGAACTCATCGGAGTCTCCGTAGCCTGCCGAGTATTGATGACCGAACTCATTGGTCACCCAGAACTGTCCATACTCATGCGAGGCGACCGTCAGCGGGCCATAAGACTTGGGTTTCATTTTTATCGGCATACTAATGTCTCAAGAGTTCTCGGAGTTTGCAGTTGGTCTGGCATGTATACGAGTAACTCGCGGCTTACGTAAATATGCAGCATGGGTGAAAAATACAGCAGCGTTCACTCGTTGGTTATTGGGCTTGCTCTACAGGAATATGTTGTAAACCCAATGTGGGTGGGTGTGAGGCACATGCTGCTACAGTATGGATGTGTTCAATTGGCAGAATTGATTGGCGAGTTTGGCAGGTAAAATGATGGCAACGAATGAGACTGAAAACCTGCTTGCGCTGCTGGTTGAAGATGACCTGGATTTGGCTGGAACGATTGCTGATGTGTTGAAAATCCACGGTATCAGTTGCGATCACGCTTACAATGGTGAGGCGGGTCTCGAGTTTGCACGGCAGGGATATTTTGACGTTATCATTCTTGATCTGACATTGCCTAAGATGGATGGTCTTACAGTTTGTGAAACGCTGCGCCGGGAAGGTATTGATCGCCCAGTTCTGATGCTGACTGCGCGTGATGAACTTTCTGACAAGTTGGCTGGATTTGAAGCCGGGACGGATGACTATCTGGTCAAACCCTTTGCCTTTGAGGAACTGGTTGTGAGGCTGCGAGCGCTTTCTGGACGGCGAAGCGCGAAAGCGAAGCTGTTTGAGGTTGCTGATCTGCAGGTGGATTTTGCCCGAAATATTGCAAAGCGTGGAGATCGTGTTCTGCGCCTTTCTCCGACGGCCTGGAAGATCCTGGGTATTTTGAGCAAACATAGCCCAGCTTCGGTGAGCCGAGAACAATTGGAGCGTGGATTGTGGGGTGATGAACCTCCGGAGAGCAACAGCCTTAATGTGCACTTGTACAAACTGCGTCAGCAAATCCAACGCCCTGCCGAATCTGAAATTATCTGCCGAGATGCAAACGGGGGTTATAGCCTGAGGGAGAAAGTGGATGGTGAGTAAGAAAGCAGCCAGAGTGCGCGGACGCAGCATATTTCGTGAACTTGGTATCGCTTTCTTTCTGGGCGTTATTCTGCTGTTGCTGGTCTACACGTTTTTACTGCCAATCTTCTTTGTAGCTGGCTCAGATGAGAGCATCATCTACCTACTTGAGGATCTGGGCGAAAGTTACGAGGAGGCCGTAAAGGCAAATCCTGAAGCTCCGCTGCCAGAGACATACCTTATTCAGAGTGCCTTTTCGCTTGAAGCGTTGCCTGCTGAAATGTCTCGTCGTTTCAAAGAGGAGCCATTGGAGCCGCTGGAGCTGTACTACGATGATGAAGATCGAGGCTGTGATGCTGAGGGAAACTGCAAGGAGACCTATTATCTCTATCTGTACATCTATCCGCTGGAAGATGGCCGCAACCTTTACATCACGCTTGAGAGCACAGAAGAATATCTGGAGGGCTCCGAAGAGGATCAGGTGGTCCTTCTTGCCTTTGCAATTGTAGGGATCGTCAATCTACTCGCCACCTTTGTGAGTGCGCGCATTTTATCTAAGCGGTTGATCCGGCCGATCCAGAATCTGGAAAATTGGGCGCAGTCATTGAATGCTGAGAATGTGGGTGAGACACCGCCCAACTTCAGGTTCCGCGAATTGAATAATCTCGCTGTGAAGCTCACATACACTGTGTCCCGTATTTCTGAATTTGTTGAACGTGAACAGACTTTCCTGCGCTATGCGAGCCATGAGTTGCGGACGCCGATTACGGTGATTGCCGGCAATATTGCGCTGCTGAAGAGCCAGGAAAGTGGTTCTGAGGATACTGTGCCCGTGGAGCGTATTCAGCGGGCTAATTTGAACATGCGCATCATTGTAGAGACTTTGCTTTGGCTGGGCAGGGAAAGCTCTGCACCGCCGCGAGTTGAGAAGCTCGTGCCAGCAAAGCTAATTGTAGGGTGCATTGAAGAACTGTCTTATCTGAAGGGCAATAAACCGCTCACGGAAGTGCTGGACTTGAGTGAGGATGAGGCCGAGCTGCCTAAAGCACCTTTGCTGATCTTGTTTGGCAATCTGATCCGTAACGCGTTTCAACATGCCCAAAAGGGTGAGATCAAAATTAGTTATCAAAATGGGGTCTTTGAGATTGAAAACCCCGTTTCAGCTGGCACCAAAGCGGATGCTACCTCTGTTTATGAGGAAAGCTTTGGCTTCGGCCTTTCACTTTGCGAACGCATAGCAAGACGGATGGGCTGGGATTTTACTCTTGAAGAACAACAGGATGCCATCATCACACGTCTGGTTTTGAGACCTACTGATACTGGTAGAGAGTAGTTTCAATTATTTGTATTTGTCATGAATAACTGAGATTCCCCATGATATTACAAGGGTATTTCTAGTTTGAATCTTCCATTTATGGCGGTTCAAAGAAAATATTCTTCAATTTTATTGATATCTGAAAATTTTACTATTTAATTTACGTAGAGACAGAAGGGGTGTTTCTCCGATTCGGGTGGGGTGATGCAAAGCATACACGATGAAATGGTCCAGCGGCTTTATGCCAATATCGCTCTTGGTGAGGATATTGGGCAGGCTTTTGAGCCTATGGCATCGTCCTTTCGTGAAACCATGCTCTGTTACAAGATCGTCTCGCTCAGCTCGCTTGAATATCATCACATGACTTTCCTCAATACAAAAGAGGACATGGAAGCAAAAATACTTGCTGCGGGCCAGAGCAATCCATTGCCCCGATTTGCTAAATTTGCCCCATTGAATGCCTTGATTCATACCGAGGATTTCATCAGCCAAGATGAAATTCGGGATACTGATTTCTTTGATCTGGTCTTCAGCGATTATGGAGTGTTTGATCGTGTTCGCGGCTTTATGATCCACCGTCAGGGGATGGATGCGGCCATGGTTTCTGTAGCAGTGCAATCTGATTTTGATGGTCCTGATGCAATGCAGCTTGAGAAAACTCTTGAAACTGTCAGACCTCATTTTCAAAATGCGTTTTCGGTTGCGTTGCATCTTGAGCAAAGACGCGGTTTGACTGACGCCTACTCCTTCTGGCTGGATCGTATTCCAAGTGCGGCGTTTATTTTGGATCAAGGGCATCACGTTGCTTTTGCCAACAAGCAGGCAGAGGTGTTTTTCAGTTCCAGCCAGAGCTTCTTTATTGATCGTCGTGGAGAGATTTCCTCACGCCATAATGAGCATCGAAAGTTGTTTGAGGATGCGATTTTACGGTGTCGGACGTCTGGCAAGCCTCTGGGGCCACTGGTCCTGAATGGTGAGGCGGCGCCCAATCCGTTCTTTGTTGTGATGCCTATCAATGTGCTTTCAGAGACGCCTGCTTATCTGGCGCCCTTTGTACGCGGGCCGCAGCCACTCCTTTGCATGATAATGGATCCGGGTGACCAGCCCTTGGCGGAGTTGGACAACCTTCAACGTTATTTTGGGGTGTCCAAACGTGAGGCTGAGTTGCTTCAGTATCTGGTTCGTGGGGCATCTGTGGGTGAGACCTCTCACGCTCTGGAGATCAGCTACAACACTGCACGCAATCATATGGCGCGAATTGCCGACAAGGTTTCTGTAAATTCTCAAAGTGAGTTGGTTCGACTTGCGAGTGACCTGGCTGCAAGGGTGCCGCGACAGAACGTGAGATAACAGTTCCTGAGGATTTGAATGGTGTTCAGATGTAGTACTTCCTGAACAGTGTCTTGTTGTTGACTTGTCTATGCGGGAGACAGCTGACAAAATGCATATCAGCTACAATACTGCGCGCAATCATATGGCACGAATAACGGAAAAGGCTGGCTTTGGGTCTCAAAGTGAGCTTGTTCGCATTGCCAGTGATCTTGCTGCGCGAGTTCCATCCTCATTGTCATAGCAATAAAGGTTCTTGCATTGCATAAACGTATTTATGTCTTTGGAGCTTCATGCGCAGGTTTAACCACGCTTGGCCATCGACTTGCTCATGCTCTGTCAGTTCCTCATGTGGATTCTGATGATTACTTTTGGGAGCAAACAGAACGACCCTTCTCAGTAAAACGGCCTGAAGAAGAGCGTGTTGCTCTCATGAAACCAGCGATGGGCGAAGGTGGTTGGGTTTTGAGTGGAGCTTGTGAGGGCTGGGCGAAGGAGCTTGTCTCTCAAAGCACGCTTGTTGTTTTCATCAGTGTACCGCAAGACGAGCGCTTGCAGCGATTGAAAAAACGAGAAATGGAACGTTTTGGGGATCGTATTCTTGAAGGTGGCGACATGTTTGAGACGCACGAGGCTTTCTTTCAGTGGGCATCGCAGTATGAGCAACCCGACTTTTCTGGCAGGAGCCGGCACAGGCATGAAGCCTGGCTGAAAGAATGCAAAATGCCTGTATTGCGTCTTGATGGAAGATTAGAGCGTGATGATCTGGTTGCAAAAGTACTGCAAATACCTGCATGAGCATTGCATAATCAATAGTTTATGGGCTTTTGTAGATAAAAATAGATTTTATATTCTAAAATGTCACCGCGATTATTTGAGTGAATGTAGATTTACGTAAAGGACAGGTGTGAAATTAAAGAGTAGATCTACTTGTGTGTTCAATATGAATATTACATGTGTTTGATTGTGCTTTGTCGATTCTCTAGTTTATATAATTTTGATTTAAATTTTTGGAGAATTGCGATGAAATACATTTGTGTCTTCCTGTTTGTGGTGTTCTCATTCAGCGCAAATGCTGAGTTGATCAGGTCTCAGGTTGCGGCAAACCGTACTGCAAAACTTAACGTTTATAGCTATTACGTTCCTGAAACATGCAGCTCTGCGACCTTACCAAAAGTCTCTTTTGTTAAGAAGCCGGAGCATGGTGTCGTTCGTTTTGTGCAGTCCCGATCTGCACTGCCAAAGACAGCCGGCAAATGTGCGGGTAAACAGACGAACGATCTGATCATGTACTATTCGCCGGATAAAGACTTTCGAGGCACAGATAAGGTCGTGACCAAATTTCGGATGTATTCGGCAGGACGTGTCATATCTGGCGGGAACACATATGAGATCGAAATTAAGTAACAGTCCGTCTTACTGTAGCATGAGCAACCGTTCGGTTTATCATTACCGAGCGGTTTTTTTTGGGTTTCAGCCGTCGTTATGACGGCGTACGGGGATGAATTTCATTGAGGCTGATTTGTCTGTCTGAAGGGTTTAAGGCTGCTGGCAGTATCTCCTCATATTATGGGTTTTTTGAGTGAAAAACTCAATTGTGATCATCTTGATGGCAATTATATTGTCGGCTGGCTGCGCATTTTCTTTCAAGTCGTAGTGATGAAGGCGCTTAATGTTGACATGAGCTCAGCAATGCCTAAGAGTTAATTGATGAATTTTCGTAGTGGTTTGGTCAGGGAGGACTGAGCGACTGCAAGAACTAATAAGCCGGGACATAATAGTATCGCCAAACTAGCCGGCCGGGGGAGAGTAATATGCGTCTGTTTTCCTACAAAAACAGAAAGGTTCATCTTGGACCATATCCTTCTGAACGATTGAAGCGGACGCATGAGGCAGTTGATCTGAGGCGTGTGCCCGAGGTGATGCCAACGGTTTTCTCACAGGCCGGTAATCCAGAGATCCTGAGCAACTCGATGGCATCCTTCAGCGCGATCATGGATGCGATCCGTGATGGGGCACACAACGCCAAGCTCTCAGAGATCCCGGATGATCCGCAGGAGAGAGCTAATCACCTCAAAGCTGCTGGGTACTTCTTCGATGCCACGATGATGGGTACTTGTGATCTGGTTCCTGATCATTTTCTTGAGCGATCACTGCGCAATCCTGATCTGGATAAGCTCGCAAAAGATCTTCAGACCTTTCAGCCCAAGACTCTGGCAGCTGGCATCGACGTGACCATGGCTGATGTCCGCGACAGTGCCGCATCCACCCCGGGAGCTGTGACACATCATGGCTCTGCGCTGGTGGTGCTGATGGAGCATCCGCGTGAGCCGAGAGCTGATGAGCCCGGTGGCGACTGGATTGTGGGTACCTGTGAGCAACGTTCTGCTATTCGTGCAGCTGAAGTGGCTGTGGTTCTGGCCAACTATCTGCGCCTGTTGGGTGTTGAGGCGCGTGCGCATACCACGAGCAGTGCTGATGTGGATCTGAACCGACTGGCGGTTTCTGCCGGATTGGTGGAAGTGCTTGAAGAAGACGGTGAAACGGTTGTCTCCAATCCATATGTTGGCCGCGAGTTTACACTGGCAGCTGTGACAACCACGCTTGAGCTAACATCAGATCAGCCGCTTGCACCACGGAAACTATCGGATATCTGGAGTTCTCACGGCCCTGCATGGCAGCTGGGCATGGGGACATTCAAGAATGCCTTCAATCGCAAACCGTTTGAGAACCGCGATTACCACTTGGGGGCGTTCCCGTTTGAGAAGATCAAGCGGGTAGACGAGACAACGACCTTTATCGATGAGCCGCGCGTGCCGCGTGTCCCCAAACGGACGGACATGTTTGCGCGTGCTCTTTTTGGTGACATGGGCAAGCCCCTTCAGGAAGCTGCTAAAAATGGGGGGTATCTCGCCAAAAACCCGATGGGGTACTGCGCCCGCCGTGCGCTTGCCGCGCTGATCTTGCTGCAAGATGGTGAGACCGCCTCTGAAGTTTCGCCGAGTGCGGTAGACCCGGATAAAAACGCGGCCAACGTAAAGTCGGCACTCTATTTCCTTGGTGCTGATGCAGTTGGCCTATCCCGCTGCCCAGATCACGCCTACTATTCTCACGATGCACGCGGTGAGCCAATTACGCCTTACCATAAAAACGCGATCTCCATTCTGGTGGATCAAGGGCATGAGACGATGGAGGGCGCAAGCGGGGATGATTGGATCTCCGGTGCACAGTCGATGCGAGCGTATCTGCGAACCTCCATTATTGGGGGGATCGTTGCTGAGCAAATCCGCCGCCTGGGGTATCCGGCCCGCTGTCATTCTGTCGTTGATGGTGAAGTTCTTCAGCCACCGCTGTTACTGCTTTCTGGCCTTGGTGAAGTGAGCCGTATTGGCGAGGTTATTCTGAACCCTTACCTTGGCCCGCGCTTAAAGTCCGGCGTGGTGACGACGGATATGCCGTTCACCTACGACAAGCCAATTGATTTTGGCCTACAACGCTTTTGCGAAAGCTGCAATAAATGTGCGCGTGAGTGTCCATCTGGGGCGATCACAGCTGGGCCGAAACGTATGTTCAATGGCTACGAGATCTGGAAGTCAGACTCTGAGAAGTGCGCGCGTTACCGTGTGTCCCAGCCAGCGGGATCCTTGTGTGGTCGCTGCATGAAAACATGTCCGTGGAATCTTGAAGGATTGTTCAGCGAAGCTCCGTTCCGCTGGACAGCAATGAAGATGCCATCTTCTGCCAAAGTTCTTGCCAAGCTGGATGACAAGCTTGGCAACGGATCCATAAACCCTGTCAAAAAGTGGTGGTGGGATCTGGTTGCGAGCGGTGATGGTAATTATGTGATCGCTGAAGGGACCAATGAGCGCGAGTTGCAGCTCGACCTTGATCTTAAATATGAAGATCAGACGCTGGCGGTGTATCCAGCCAATCTTGCGCCGCATCCATGGCCATTTCCGTTCATGATGGACCGGGAAGCTGGGATCAAGGCCTATCAGGGTATGATTTCAGCTGAAGAATACAAAGCCCGCCTTGCTGCTGGGTCGAATGACCTGGCTCCTGTTTATGAGGTCAGTGCGAGTTCGTCTCCGGTCTTAGCAGTTCGCCTGTCTAAGGTGGATGTGGAAGCGGAAGGTGTATCCCGCTACGAGTTTATGCTGGACGACGGCTCGCCGTTGCCTGTGTTTGAAGCCGGAGCGCATATTGATGTTGTTGTGGCTCCTGAGTTTTTGCGCCAGTACTCACTGGCGGGCGATCCGGCAGACAGCAGTAAATACGTGATTGGTGTTTTGGAAGAAAAAGAGGGGCGCGGCGGTTCAGCGCTCATGCACCGGATCTTCGATGAAAGACGCCGGGTTTTCATCTCCAAGCCGATCAATCATTTTCCGTTGCATGAAGATGCAAAGAAAACCCTACTCTTTGGTGGTGGAATTGGCGTGACACCAATGATTGCAATGGCGCATCGTTTGCATGTGCTTGGGAAGCCTTTTGAGTTGCACTACTGTTTCCGTCATCGCCACAAGGCTGGGTTCATCGATGAAATTCAGCGAGCACCTTGGGCGGATAAGGCTTTCATTCATTGTTCTAGTGAAGGAACGCGGGCAGATCTGAGTACAATTCTGGCTGACTTTGAAGACGGCTATCATGTTTACACGTGTGGTCCGGATGTCTTTATGGATGGAGTGCTGGAGACTGCTGCTGCTCAAGGCTGGTCTGAGGAGAGCTTGCATAAAGAGTATTTCTCGGTTCCAGATCAGGGTGATTATGTCAACACAAGCTTTTTTGTAAAACTGGCGTCAACGGGTGAGCGTATTGAGATCCCGGAGGACAAGAGCGTAGCTGATGTCCTGAATGAGAAGGGAATTTCCGTGCCAACCAAATGCTCGGATGGCATCTGCGGGGTCTGCACGGCCAAATATCAAGGTGCCGAAGTGGAGCATCGTGATTTCGTGCTGAGTGGGAAAGAAAAAGAAGACACTCTGGTTCTGTGCTGTTCCCGGGCGAAGAATGAGGGCGTCGAGCTTCGACTTGAGCTCTAGACGAATTTTTCATGATGTGGTTTTGACGTTTTGAGGTGGGAGCTGTTGTTTCCGCCTCTTATAACTTTCTAGTGCTCTCCTGTAGCTAAGTTAGAATGCGCGCTGTTTGTCGAGATTTCTGAATTGGCGAGAGCATGTATTCATCTAGATCAGTGGATTACGCCCTTATTGCTATTGGCCGTAATGCTCAACCGAACTTAGAGCAACTTTAAGGGCTGAAAATTCCAGAGGTTGATTGGGCTGCTGGATTCTCCCATTGGCCAATTCCCTCAAATATAACGGTGTTATATTTTTATTGAGTCGTTATGGGAGGGAACTATGACTAAGGTACTTTATGAAAAAGATGGCCGTATCGCACGCATTACACTGAACAGGCCTGAGGTGATGAATGCTATTGATATGGATATTCCGCAAGAGCTGGCGGCTTGTGTGGCACGGGCGAACTCAGATGACGGTGTTCATGTCATTGTGCTTGGCGGTAATGGGCCTGCGTTTTGTGCGGGATATGACCTGACGGCTTATGCTGAAACGGAGGGAAGTAATCCGGGTGTTCAGGAAATGCCTTGGGATCCTATGAAGGATTATGCCTTCATGAAACAAAACACAGATCTATTTATGTCGTTGTGGCGCAGTTATCGGCCTGTCATTGCAAAAGTGCATGGCCATGCCGTTGCAGGTGGTTCCGACATTGCATTGTGTTCTGACATGATTGTTATGGCAGAGGATGCGCATATTGGTTACATGCCGGTCCGAGTGTGGGGATGTCCTACAACTGCAATGTGGGTTTATCGGCTTGGCCCGGAACGTGCAAAACGCATGCTGTTGACTGGCGACAAAATTGATGGTCGAGAGGCAGAGCGAATTGGTCTGATCCATAAAGCTGTGCCCTTAGATCAAATTGATGAGGAAGTTGAAAAGCTTGCTGAGCGGATGGCTGGTATTCCGGTGAACCAGCTGATGATGCAAAAACTCATGATCAACCAGGCGATTGAGTCCATGGGGCTTTACCAGACGCAAATGATAGCGACGCTCTTTGATGGTATTACGCGCCATAGCCCTGAAGGCATGAATTTTAAACAGCGGGCGGAAGACGTGTCTTGGAAACAGGCTGTTCGCGAGCGTGATCAGGGCACATTTGATTGGACCGCTAATCGCCCGATTAATGCGCCTCTTTAATGTGAGAAACGATGCCTGATTTACATGATCAAGAAAGCACCAAGGTTGATGCCCGCCAAATGCGGGCAGATCACCTGAGAAGGGCACGCCGGTCGCTCATTGTGAATGCTGCACGTGATGTTTTCACAAAAGAAGGTCTCGACGGGGCTTCGATGCGCTCCATTGCCCGAACGGCCGGATGTACGACCGGTGCGATCTACCCTTATTTTCATAGCAAAGAAGAGCTTTACTGTGCTGTTTTACAAGAAGCGCTAGAGCAGCTGCATATCAACGTTACCGAGGCCATTGAAACCTGCTTGTCTATAGAAGAGAAGGCTCAGGCTGGTGTACTTGCATTCTTTGATTTCTATAATGAACGCCCGGATGATCTTGCTTTGGGTTTGTATGTGTTCAGTGGATTGAAGCGGGTTGGATTGGGGCGTGAGCTTGATGGTGTTCTTAACGTGCAAGTTAGTAGGGTGATTGCATTGATTGAGGGGTGCGCTCGTGCTGGAGGACGGTCTCCCGAATGGCCGGCTGGTGCGATTGCACATTGCATGGGGTTGTTAGTGATGGAGCATACTGGCCGATTGTCTCACTGGGACTATGACGGGCGCTACCTGTTGGAGCAATTTTTACTTCGATGATTGGCCCTTGCCTCCTTTCTAGATGAAAGCCGGATGGTGCATTCCAGCTTGGCGAAATGTAAATTAGCCTACAGCAGAGCGCGATCTACTTAATAAGTTCATTATTCAATTGTCAAAGAACTCGGATTTTACTGATAGTCGGGTTGTCTATGTTGGTTTTGATAGTGCAGCTTGTTTTGATCTCGGTCTATTCCCGTAATGTTCTCCTTGAGTCTTTGTTGGTGGTGATTGGGTTGCTATTTGGAATTGGTTTGATTTGAAGGCTTGAGGTGGTTTGAGTTTGGCCGTCTGCTTCGGGGTGCTAATGTCGTTTGTGCTTGTCGCATGTTGGACAGGAGTATTTGCGGTGAAGTGTAGGGCTGATGCGAACGCGCTTTTGTCGTGGTGCGTGCAGTTTCCGGCTAAAGCTGCACTTTCTTGTCGTGATGGATGCGGTGCCGGATTGAATTGAACGTTCTCTTGGACCTGGGGTTGCTGAGTTAAATGAGCTGCAGTGCTTTTGCTGACTTGATTTAAAGTGCTGGCTTTGTGGTTTGTCCGATGCCGATGCCGATGCCGATGCCGATGCCGATGCCGATGCCGATGCCGATGCCGGTGTTGTCGTATTGAGTGCGGGGATATGTTTTTCTGGAGCGGGGATAGATGTTGGCAGATGGGGAATAAGTCTGCTGCTGAGCCTTGCTTCTGGTTGCTTCTTTGGACTGACTAGGTGCGAGGTCTTTTGTAGCCTTGCTTCGCCGTTTGACCTGCTGGTTTTACATAGCAACGTAACATTGCAGGTTTGAACGCAAAAAAACGCAAAGCCTCTCAAATCTGGCGTTGTGGCGTTTTTAGGCTGCTGAAGGTGGTTTTTGTTGTTGTGCTTCGAGTGTTGGTTTGGCTTTTGGGCTCACGGCTCACGGCTCACGGCTCACGGCTCACGGCTCACGGCTCACGGCTCACGGCTCACGGCTCACGGC
>NZ_FREX01000009.1:0-240000 GCF_900143565.1 Pseudovibrio sp. Alg231-02
AGCCTAGCGTTTGCCGTCAGGCACTCATGGGTCCCGGGTCTCCGCTACGCTCCGCCCGGGATGACAGTGGGGGAAGCAAATTGGTTAAAGAGTAAGCCCACTTATCTGCGGGCACATGAAAATCAGCCGAAAACTACGCCCACCGCCTTCTCTTCACGCAATCACCCTCCCTCGTCATCCCGGACAAGCAACGCGCAGATCAGGGATCCAGAGCCACACCCATCAACGCATCTAAAAACACACACGAAGATGCTGGCCTGCGGGCACACTTCGCCCGGCCGCAGACCAGCAGGACACCCATGAAGGGCTGTGCAAGGGTGGTCGAGGCCAGCCCTTGGAGTGCCGTTCACAGTGATCTAATCAAGAGACACAGTTTTAGAATTGACCAATGTTGGAGAGGCGACGCTGCGTGTCGCGTGACCGGAAAATCCTTTAGGGAAGAACGTGCCGGATAACGCATCAGTTAAAGTTCCGCAGGTCTTATCAAGTGCCTCTAGGCGGTCAGATAATGCATGGTGCAAAGTGAAGAGAACGTCACGCTCACTGCTGTTCTTCATTCGCTCGCTCAGCACCAGATGCTGCATATAAGCAAGGTTCTGAAGATCAGAAACAGCAAAGTTCACGTCGTCAATTTCATTTTGAAGAGTATTTGTGGCGCCACAGGCGCATGCAGTGTCGTCCATAATCAAAGCCCTCACGTGGTTGGCTGTTGAATGAACCGCACGACATTGGGCTTTCGAAGGCCCGCTGGCGAGCGGGAGGTTCGAAACCTGACCACGGCAGGCGAGTTTATTCCCTCCCGAAGGAAGTATTGTATTCACCGCCCTCCCGCTCATATCAAAGGGTTTGCGCCTTTGGAAAAAGGCACAAAAAATCCGCTAGTTACGGGAGCGGGTACCGCGTGGAAAGAGGTTTCGAAGCCTCACATATGAATGTGGAATGGAACCGCCCACCTGTCAACGAAAAGTTGCAGAAGGGAAAAAGGTGTTGCTGCGGGGATACGCCGGGTGAATGGACAAAAGGGCAATTATTGCCAATAGCCACTTGTCGTGGCTTATGTTGGTTACTGGGAACTCTTTTAAAAATGAGGCTGGAAAATGAGAAGTGAGCTGCCAACACAAGGTTGGCAGCAAAAATTTTGGTTTACTACGCTAGTAGGTCCATAGCTTCAGTTGTTGCTGTAGCTGCGGCTGACAAGTTGTACAGATCTGCACCAGAGAACTGATCTGTAGAAAATCCATCCAACACAGCAAAAGAGTCATCAATTTTTACGAGTGTTGACCCAATGTATTTGCCTTCAAGTGAAGCGATGCCAGCAAAGGTTTCAGCAGTGACTTCTGCAGTCTGAATAACCTGAGCCACCTCTCCATAGTAGCCGATGAGATCGACACCATCTGTAAAATCAGTGACAACGCTGAGGCCATCACCTGGGCCAAACATGAATACGTCGGTGTCCGCACCGCCGGTCACGATATTGTTGATCCCACTACCACCGCGAATAAAGTCAACACCAGCACCACCATCAAGTGTATCGTCTCCATCGCCACCTTGGAGAACGTCACTTCCTTCACCACCCAGGAGGGTGTCATTACCAGAACCGCCCCTAATAACGTCATTTCCTTCACCGCCTAGCATGGTATCATTCACAATGCTACCATTTAGCTCGTCATTTCCAGCAGAGCCATTGATTGTGAATGTCCCATCAGTCTGGAACTCAAGTTTTGTTAGTGTCGTACCATCAGCAAATTCGAATTTCTCGATTGGGGAAGATGCACTTGCTCCGTCTTGAAGGGTGATCACATCGGTGATCTGATTTGGATTTGACGGATCAATGATGTAGATTTTTAGATCATTGGGGTTTACTGGGTCTACAGCAACCATGACATGATCTAATTCGATCCCGCTACCGAAACGAATAGTGTCATTGCTACCAGACGTATCGATGATTTTATCTTGGCCGTTGCCTCTATTAAACTTGAAAGTATCATTACCGGACCCGCCATATAAAATGTCATTGCCAGTCTCTCCGTCTAGGTAATCGTCGCCACTACCACCACTTACTTCATCATCACCTGTGCCACCAAAAAGCGTATCATTACCACCATCACCACTAAGGTAGTCGTCGTCTGCCTCGCCCCAAATAGTGTCATCACCATTGCCGCCAGTTAGGAAATCATCACCACCTTCACCATGGATGAAATCATTACCTTCATTAGTGTGGATCCTGTCATTACCACCGCCTGCATAAACAAGGTCTGCTACTAAGTCATAGTTGCTGTAATAGTCATTTCCATCGCCGAGTCGTACAGTCTTTAACATTTTACTCTTCCTTGAGGTCTATAGATTTATATACAATAGGTTGCATAAATAATCTGTACTCTGCATGCTTGTGTCTGACTGACTACCCGTGTCTTGAAATATTAAGTTAGATTCTACTCTTTCAACGAGATGCAATGAAAGCGGTAGATGCGGTGTCGCTAAACACGCGGTACACATCATGATGCTCATTTGCTCTATCTTCGTTGAGCAAAAGTACGCCATGTCTGCATGTGGGAAATATGCTCAGCAAAAAGCTCGTTATGCATGGTCAGACCGCCCGCTTTACTTTTCAATCGACTGATTTCAGTGTCCCGACTATCTCGGAGCGGCGGTCTTCAATCCAACCTCGCCAACTGTAAGGAATTTATCCCGCTAGTCCTTCAAATCTGCTGCCCTCCGCCTCTGGAATTACCTAGAGGCGCACATGGAAGCTTGAGTTGATTGAAGCACTTAACCCGTCATGGTGCGATCTGTATTCGGATTTAAACTGAGGTCTTCATGAAGGTTTCTGCCACCTTGGCAAGACAAGCTTCAATCTCTGCGATCGCAGTACCCACGCCGTCTTCGCTTTGCAGGTGCAAGGCTAGGTCACCCGCGTTTTTCTTCAGTGAAGCGTCATTGAGTGCAAGGTGAATGGAGTGTGCCAACTTATCAGCGGTTAGGACTTTGCGAGGCACAGGCGGAGCGCCAACGCCCAGAGCAACACTCTTTTGTGCCCAGTAAGGCTGATCGCCGAAGAAGGGGCACAGAACGCAAGGCACGCCTGCGCGGAAACCTTGAGCAGTGGTTCCCATGCCACCATGATGCACAACAGCTGCCATCTTCGGAAACAGCCACTCATGCGGAACATCAGCAACACTCAGGATATCGTCGCTCTCAATGGCATCAAACCCAGCCCAGCCAGTTGAGAGGACACCGCGAACATTTGCCTTTCGCAGGGCCTCAACAAGAACCTCTTGCAACGCTTTCGGGTCCTCAACTGTCATACTGCCAAACCCAATGTAAACGGGTGGAGGTCCACGCTCGAGGAAACTGCTTAGATTTGCTGGTGGTTCATAGTCCCCGTCAGACTTCAAACTCCAGTAACCGCTCATAACCGCTTCATCCGGCCAATCTTTTGGTCGGGGAATAACCCACGAGCTGATCGCATGAAGCGTCTTGATTGGTAGAGCCCCACGGGGAAACAGAACCTCATTGCGATGCCGGATTGCTGGCAGTTTCAGAGCCTTGGTGCGCAACTGATTGACCGATTTGCGAAAAGCCGAATAAGAGAGTTTGACGAGTGCGTACCCCAGCTTGTTGTAGCCCGGTATCGGCAAGCGGGGCATCCCCGCCACAGGGAACTCGTTTGTTGGGACGATCATTGGCTGCAACAACCCCATCACAGCCGGAATGTTCAATGCTTCTGCAATATGAGGCGCAGCCATCACTTTGGGGTGGAAGACAATGAGATCAGGTTGAACGGCCTGTGCGGCCCGCCACGCATCACGGTTGAGTCCATCGTTCAGCCGCCCGGATTTCTTCGCGAGCCGTGCACCTGCTGCAACTCTCTTTAAGAGCCCGGATGATCCCTCCAGCGCTGCAATCCCGTCAGGAGTGGTCATCAGATCAATCGTGTCGTTCGAAAGTGGCTCAAACGCCAGACCGAAACTCTTGACCCAGTCACCATACTTTTCAGCACTGCTGAGCGTAACCGTGTGGCCACGAGCTGTAAGCCCGCAGGCCAAAGCGATAAAGGGCTCCACATCTCCGCGAGAGCCATAGGTCAAAATGAGAATCTTAGCAGGCTGCAACATCCGGCAGAGTATAGACCGCTTTCAGTGCAATGCCATCAGGTTAAGCCCCGCCTTGCAAAGCTCACCTCAATGAGGCACTGGTTTCTTCAGCTTCTCATTGAGGTGAGTGTGTAACGGACGCTGATATCACGCAGGCACAGTCAGGTCCTGTGCCAACATCATCGCGTTGCCGTCTGGGTCGTAAAACGTGGCCGTGCTCACCATGCCCTCGATGGTTTCAGTCGCACCGTCAAACTTCACACCCGCAGCTTCCAAAGCGCCGCGCGCGCTCTCGATATCGCCAATGCCAAAAACAGGAACGGTATTGCCGGGGGTAGGCTTTGTCTGTTCACCCAGCCCAAGTGTGACGCCAGCCGTTTTTGTCTTCATTTCACTCCAGCCAGCCTCATCAATGTGATGGATCAGCTCAAAGCCGAGCATGGAGCTGTACCATTCAGCGCTCACATGACGGTCACGAACAGAAATGGCGAGGGTAATCGTATTTTCCAAAGAAACTAAGGACATCAAACTTTCCTTTTGTGAAAAAATAAAGTAACTATACTTTATGGACATTGCGACACTTGTCAAGCTCACTTCTCGGGCTTGGTCTCTAAACATTCTGGCCCTGTTACATTCAGGGGTTCCCGGCAGGCAGGCTCCGTTGCTGACCGCATCTGGTGCTGGCCGCACGTCATTCGCGGCCAGTCTTGAACATCTCACCCAGCTCAAACTCTTGGAGAGGAACCCGGGCCACGGTCACCCACTCCGTCCGGAGTTTCGACTGACCCCAAAAGGTGTCAAAGCCGCCGAAATCGCCAGCAGGATCGTAGCCGCAGTTCCCGATGAAAAGGAATTTGCCTTGCTGCGCAAAAGCTGGACGGTTCCCATTCTGGCACTCACTGCTACCCCTCAGCGTTTCTCGGGAATAAGATCAGACCTGACGACAATCACCGACCGCGCATTGTCAGCCTCGCTGGTTCGGCTGGAAGAGCGGGAATGGATCAAACGCGACATCAACACTGCCGCCCGCGTCCCATTCCCCACCTACTGCGCCGCAAACACCGGCATCCAAATCAACCACGCAATTGACCTGCGGGCGTGAGTGAGGCGAGCGATTGGCCCCTGAAAATACAGGGACACAAAACGCATTCCTGCAGTTGCGTACTGGCGATGTCTCATTGCAACATGAATAAATTACAAGCCCTCATACGAGGGTAACTAAGTGATTTAGTTGAATGGATTTCTCGTAGAGACGCGTATGCAACCAATTTTCAGCGAAATATTAAAGGATCAGATTAATTTTCTTCTGTTCCGCCCAATCAAGCCGCCACTGGGCAGGTCTTATTCAGCCTACTTGGCTTGGGGCTTGCTCGTAACCTGGTTGGTGGGCATCGGTCGTTATTGGGATCATCCCTCCGCGGGGCCGTGGCAATATGCAGGCTTAGGCTCGGTTTTGTATATCTATGTCTTGGCTGGTCTGGTTTGGGCTATAGCGCAGCCTTTGAAACCTAAGAACTTCAGCTACAAAAATATCCTTCTATTCATCAGCCTTACCTCACTCCCTGCCGCGCTTTACTCCATTCCTGTTGAGCGCTTTATGTCACTAGGAAATGCGAAAGTTGCGAACATGCTATTTCTCGCTGTTGTCGCAAGCTGGCGAGTCGCATTACTGGCAGTCTTTTTGCAAAGAGTTGCCAAACTTAGTGGCAGAGCTGTTTTCGTGGCAACCGTTCTGCCTTTAACATTGATTGTGACAGCGCTTGTCGCCCTCAATCTGGAGCACGCTGTATTCGAGGTCATGGGTGGGTTACGTGATGAGACATCGAACGATGCCGCCTATTTCATTATGATTGCAATTAGCACTCTGTCCATAATAGCAACACCTATTTTCGTGATTTGGTACGGCTTCTTGGTTTACTTTGCGCATAAGAAACCAGCTTCACCATGAAACTCGCGGGGATATAAAACCGCGCCGTGCTTTTTGCTGTGTGATCCGCTGAAAACTGAACTAAAAAGGAGCATTCGGTTCTGTTCAGGAGGCTCCGGTGGCGGCCACCCCAAATATTTTCAGTGTTTCCCCATCCACGCCATTTCTGCAGGCAACTGTAGAAGCGTTGCTCTCTGGGCAATTGATCCCGGGTTTTCAGGCGGATGATAACCCGCTGGCGCTGGCTGACGTCACCATCTACGTGCCAACCCGCCGTGCTGCCAGAACCCTGCCGGATGTCCTGCGCAGAGCTTTAGGCTCCAAAGCCGCTCTGCTGCCCAAAATCCTGCCACTCGGTGATGTGGACGAAGAAGAGCATATCCTGAAAGGTCATGGAGACGGCGAGGCGCTGCCACCTGCAATGTCCACTATGGAACGAAAACTGGCCATGACCCGCCTTGTCTGGGCGTGGAAAGGCCAGCTCCGCCGCCAGATCCTTCAGCTCAAAGAAGATGACCCCGCCCGCGTTCCAGCGTCCTCCGCTGATGCTGCATGGCTCGCGGGCAACCTGCTCACGCTCATGGATGAAGTGCAGACAGAGGAAGCCAGCTGGGCAGAACTGGGCAGTCTTGTCCCCGATGACCACGCCGAATACTGGAAGATCACGCTCGAGTTCCTGAAGATCGTCACTGATCTGTGGCCCGAGCACCTCAAAGCCATCGGCATGATGGACCCGAAGGAGCGCCGCTCAGCCCTCATCCGCGCAGAAGCCGCCCGCCTGCGCACAACATCGCCACGCGGTCCGGTGATTGTGGCGGGCGCGACCGGTTCCTTCCCAGCAACCGCCGAGCTGATGAAAGCCGTGCTGAGCTTGGAAAACGGAGCCCTTGTGCTTCCGGCGCTCGATATGGGCATGGATGCTGAAAGCTGGCAGGCACTCGGCAGCCCGACAGAACCACAACGCGTTCCCGGCCACCCGCAATACAGCCTCCGCCAACTGCTCTTGGCGCTGGGCATAAAGCGAGAAGACGTCACGCAACTGGGCGCACCGCAAAGCGAAGCCCTGCGTTTGCGCTGCGAGATTGTCAACGAAGCACTCCGTCCGGCAGAGACTACGGAAGAGTGGCAGAACTTCTTCACCTCCCAGCTGGCAGAGCACAGAGAGACCGCCTTCGCAGGCACGCAGCTGATCACAGCGCGAAACGAATCCGAAGAAGCGCTCTCCATCGCCCTGCTGCTGCGTGAAGCGGTGGAAGCAGGCAAAACAACCGCGCTGATCTCACCCGACAGAACACTGGCCCGCCGTGTGGCTTCAGAGCTGACCCGCTGGGGCATCATCGTGGATGACACCGCTGGCCGTCCGCTGGAGCAAACACCGCCCATGGTGCTTGCTATCCTCACCGCAAAGCTCGCTCTGCAAGGCCTCGATCCCGTCAACCTACTGGCACTCCTCAAACACCCGCTCGCCTTCCTCGGTATGAAGGCCAAGGAAGTCCGTTCCGCCGCCCGCGCTCTGGAACGCGGCGTGCTGCGCGGCCCGCATCCAAGACCGGGCCTCAGTGGCCTGCGCGAAGCGGTGGCCGCAGCCCATGATCTGGCCATGGAGAAGGCCGACAGACCAGTTTCCCGCTGGCGCAAGCTGGTGGAAGAAGACTGGAACGCCATCAACACCCTGCTGGACCGTCTGGAACAAGCGCTCGGCCCACTGGAAGCCCTGCTGCAAAACCCAAATGAGATCCCGGTCGAAGACATCATCAAAACCCACGTGGATGCAGTCCTGCTGCTTGGGGCTGATGAAAACGGCTCGACGGAAGAGCTGTTCAGCGGCGAAAACGGTAAGGCGCTCGCCGAAACTCTGACGTCCTTGCTGGAAGCTGATGCAGCTGGCCTCTGCGTGCCTGCCAATGAATGGCCCGGCGTGTTCGGTGCCCTCATCACCGGCGGCGCCGTCCGCTCTCGCACACCAGCTGATCCACGCATCCACCTGCTCGGCCCCATGGAAGCCCGTTTGCAGCGCTATGACCTCGTCGTCCTCGGCGGACTGAACGAAGGCACATGGCCGCGGCGAACCCGCAACGACCCATGGCTCAACCGCCCCATGAAAGGCCAGATCGGCCTCGATCCGCCTGAGCGTAAAATCGGCACCTCCGCCCACGATTTCCTCTGGAACCTTGGCGCGCCGGAAGTGGTGCTTTCTCGCTCAGAGCGCGTGGATGGCTCCCCAACCGTGGCCTCCCGCTGGCTCCAGCGCATCGTCACGCTGGCAGGCCAAGGCGTAGAGCAGCAGATGCGTGCCAAAGGCAAACGCTATACTGAACTCGCCCTTGTGCTCGACCGCTCAGAAACACCAGTCCGCCCAGCCAAGCGCCCTGAGCCAAAGCCACCAGTCGAAGCGCGTCCGGTTCAGCTCTCCGTAACCGCCATCGAAAATCTGATCCGCGATCCGTACCTCATCTACGCCAAAAACGTCCTGAAGCTGGATGAAGTTGACCCAATCGGCGGCGAACCCGGCGCCGCTGACAAAGGCAACATCATCCACGATGCCCTCGCAAACTTCCTTGAGGATTGGGATGGCCCATTCGACGACAAGGCAGTTCGAGCACTAAAAACCGAAGGTGGCCGACTGTTCCGCCCACTGGATGCCTTCCCAGCTATCCGCGCCCTGTGGTGGCCGCGCTTTGAGCGCATCGCGGGAGAGTTTGTCGCGTATGAAGGTGAAGTCGCGCCTAAAATCTATGATCGTTTCCTTGAGGAATACGGCAAAGTGGAAATGCAGCGCCCGGAGCGCAACTTTACGCTCACAGGCCGTGCAGATCGCATCGATCAGATGAAAGACAACAGCTTGCGCGTGGTGGACTACAAAACCGGCCAGCCACCCTCTGCCAAACAGGTTGAAGCGCTGCTCTCACCACAGCTGCCACTGGAAGTCGCCATGATCCGCCGTAAGGGCTTTGAGGATTTGCCACATGACATGCCCATCTCCGACATGCTTTACATCCAGCTTAAAGGTGGCAGCGATGCCGTGAAACTGGAAAGTCGTGTACCAAAGGAAAGCACTGCCGAAGAGCTGGCGGAAGAAGCATGGAAACGCTTGGAACAGCTCGTCGCCGCCTATGAAAACCCACGCAAAGGCTATCTCTCCAGAGCACGTGTGCTGAAGGAGAGGGAATGGGCTGCCTCCTATGATCATCTCGCCCGTGTGCAGGAATGGTCCCTTGGAGAAGACGGGGAGGATGCATAATGGATATTCCGGCAAAAACCCTCGACAGCCAGCAACGCGCAGCGCACCCTGAAAATTCCGCATGGGTGAGTGCAAACGCAGGCTCCGGCAAAACCTTCGTGCTCGCCCGCCGCGTCGTCCGCTTGCTGCTATCCGGCACCGACCCATCCCGCATCCTCTGCCTCACCTTCACCAAGGCAGCCGCGGCGGAGATGGCAACCCGTGTATTCGATTCCCTTGCCAAGTGGACACAGCTGAGCGATGCTGAGCTTGCCGCCGAGATCGAGGATATCGAAGGCCGACCGACTTCAACAAAGCAGCTGGCAAACGCCCGTCGCCTCTTCGCCAAAGCACTGGAAACACCGGGCGGTCTGAAAATCCAGACCATCCACGCGTTCTGTGAAGCGCTGCTGCACCAGTTCCCGCTGGAGGCCAATGTTGCAGGCCACTTCTCCGTACTGGATGATCGCCTTGCCGAAGAGCTGCTCAATGAGGCCCGCGCCAGCGTTCTGCACAGCGCAGAGATTGAGCCGGACTCCGATATCGGGTCAGCTCTGTCCCAGCTCATTGAGCTATTACCGGATTCAGGCGTTGAGAAAGCCCTCTCAGAGCTGATCAGCCGCCGCGATGCATTCTATCGCTGGGTTGCTCCTTATGGTGACCTGGAAAGCGCTGTTTCCGCGCTATACGCTGATTTCTCCGTCATGCCGGATGATGATATATCTGGCTTTGCATCTGCGTTGCGACGGAATGTTTCTCTCTCTGACGACGAAGTAAAAGCGTTTGCGGAAGCCTTACGCGTCGGCTCCAAGACAGACCAGGACCGCGCGGCTGCTCTGGATCAGGCCATCACGCACAAAAACGATGAAGCCTGGCGCATCGCATGGTTGAAGATCTTCCTCACTGGAACCCTCAGCCCACGCAAGTCTCTCGCCACCAAGAAGGTCCAAGCAGCCTTCCCGGAAGTGATCGAACGCTTGCTCGCCGAGCAAATGCGCGTATTGGAGGCTCTGCAGCACCTGAATGCCGTCATAACGGTTTCTGGAACCAAAGCGATCCTCACCCTATCAGATGCGGTTCTACGCTATTACGAGACGGAAAAACTCCGTCGCGGCTACCTCGACTTTGAAGATCTGGTGGTCAAATCTGCGCAGCTCCTGTCCCGTGCCGAGGCAGCGCAATGGGTGCAGTACAAGCTAGATCAGGGCCTCGACCATATCCTCGTTGATGAAGCACAGGACACCAGCCCACGCCAATGGGAGGTAATCCGCGCGCTGGCAGAAGAATTCTTCGCTGGTGACAGTGCGCGAGAGAAAGTCCGTACCATCTTCGCGGTGGGGGACGAAAAACAGTCCATCTACTCCTTCCAGGGCGCTGTTCCGGCTTACTTTGCTGAGATGCGCAAGTTCTTCGCCCGTCGGGCTGAGGAAGCGCAGAAGAATTTCGAGGGCATCGAACTCAACCTCTCCTTCCGCTCCACGCCGGATGTGTTGGGTGCGGTCGATAAGGTGTTCGACACACCGGAAACTTACAAAGGTCTGTCACAGGACAACGTTGCACCCGTGCACGAAGCCATCCGCCACAACGATCCGGGCCGTGTCGAAATCTGGCCTCTGGAAGAAGCCGTAGAAACGCTGGAACCAGACGACTGGACCCAGCCAATTGATGCCATCGGCACCGGCAACCCCATGCTGCGCCTTGCCACCCGCATAGCAGAGCAGATCAAGGACTGGGACCAACGCAAAATCGCAGGCCCGGGGGATGTTTTGGTACTGGTCCGCAAGCGCGGCCAGTTTGTGGAAGCGCTCAACCGCGAACTCAAACGTTTGGATGTTCCCGCAGCCGGTTCTGACCGCTTGGTCCTCACAGACCACATCGCCGTCAAAGACCTCGTCGCGCTGGGCCGCTTTATTCTGCTGCCGGAGGATGACCTCTCTCTCGCCTGCGTCCTCAAAAGCCCACTCTTTGGCCTGGTTGATGATGATCTCTTCGAGATCGCTCACGAAACACCAGGTGTCCCAAGACCGGGCACTCTCTGGCATGAGCTGCTGAGAAAGTCAGAAAACAGCGAGAAGTGGCAGGAAATTCGCAAGCAGCTGGTTGTCTGGCGTGATCGCGCAGACTTCGTTCCACCCTTCGAGTTTTTCGCCAAGATCATGGGAACCGACGGCTATCGCCAGAAGTTCCGTGAGCGTCTTGGCACGGAAGTCGATGACGTGCTTGATGAGTTCCTTTCATTGACGCTCACCTATGAAAAGAGCGGCACCCCCGGCATGGAAGGCTTCCTTGCGTGGCTGGCCGAAGCGCCAACTGAGATCAAACGCGAGCTCAACGCCGCTAAAGGCATGGTCCGCATCATGACGGTCCACGGCTCCAAGGGATTGGAAGCGCCCTACGTTATTCTCGCTGATGGCTGCAATGCGCCCGTCTCCAGCCTGCATGCGCCGGTAATGGTTGAAAAACAGCGGGCAGGGGATACGCAGGCTGCGCCAGCTCTTGTCTGGCTGCCCAACAAAGCACAGCGCACCGAATGGCATGAAGAAGCGCTGGAACTGCTGGCAGAAGAGCAGAAAGAAGAATATCGCCGTCTGCTTTATGTAGCGCTCACCCGTGCCAAGGATCGTCTCGTCGTGTGTGGCTGGTCACCCAAGCGTGGTCCGCATGATGAATGCTGGTACACACTCACCCGCAACGGTTTGATTGAGGAAGCACGCGAGCAAACAGACGCCAACGGCGAAGTATCAGCGTGGATCTGGACCAAGAATGGCATAGAAAAGCCAGAGCCGATCCTGCCGCAATCTGAGAAGATTGAGAGCCGGAAACAGGCTGTTATGCCGGACTGGGTCTCAACAAACGTCAGCACGCCTGAGCGTATCCGCCGCGTAAAACCATCTGCCGCCTTTGAGGAGATGGAAGCAAAAGAGAACATCGAGCAGCAAGACCCGAAAGATGCTCTGGAAGCAGCTCGCCAGCCAGAAGACTGGCCGCTGGTCCGTGGCCGCATCGTTCACAGACTGCTGGAGTTCCTGCCCGATCTGCCAGAAGAAGAACGCACGGTATCAGCTGAAAGGTTCCTTGCCAGTTCCCTTCCAGAACGGTTTGAGGACAAAAAAGAACGTCTGCTGGATGATGTGTTGGGTACGCTGGGCAACCCAGAGTTTGCAGAGTTGTTCAGCGCCAATGGCAGAGCCGAGGTTCCAATACAGGGTATGCTCACGGGAGAGGATGGCAAGCCGGTTGAAATCTTCGGTCTGATTGACCGTTTGCTGGTCAATGACGAAGAAGTGATTATTCTCGACTTCAAGACAAATGCCTACGTCCCAAGGAGCGTGCACGAAGTCTCCGAAACGTATGTTGCGCAGCTGGCTGTTTATAGAAAATTGCTTTCTGAGCTTTATCCTGATCGGAGAATAAGAGCGCTGCTCCTCTATACGTCAGGTCCCCATTTGGTAGAAATACCAGTGGAACTGATGAAATCTTTTAAATTCTAGTCGAATGTTGAGAATTCGTTCGCTTGACGCTCGGCACTTGCGTTCTTACTTTCAGGGCAACAGAGTTTGCTCAGTTGGGGCGACTCAACCTGCACTATGAAAAGAGGCAAAAATGGCCACTGTGAATGTTGAAGACGGTAACTTCGAAGCTGAAGTACTCCAGAGCTCGACCCCTGTTCTCGTAGATTTCTGGGCGACCTGGTGTGGTCCTTGTAAAATGATTGCGCCGTCCCTGGAAGAAATCTCTGAGGAAATGGCTGGTCAGGTCAAAGTTGCTAAGTTGGATATCGACAGCAACCAGCAGAGCGCAATGAATTACGGCGTTCGCTCTATCCCAACCATGATCCTGTTCAAGGATGGTCAGCCAGCTGCAACCCTCGTAGGCGCACAGCCTAAGGGCAAAATTGCTGATTGGATCAAGCAGTACTCTTAATTTTGAGGGTATCTGCAACGAAATGCTGAGTAAAATCGGGCATTCTGAGGATCTCCGGTCATGGAAGTGGCCGGAGGTCTTTTGTTTTTGTCAAACAGCGACTAAATAAAGACCGGATAGATTTTTGCGCGGGCGCCTTAGGGCAGCCCTTGCAGTGCTTTGCTCCATGGTAAAAAGAGCAAGTTTTAAGAGACGGGATGACGATGAGCGATCAAAATAAAACTCCGCAGGCAGAAGAGCAGGTAAATCCGGAAGCTGTGGTTGACGAAACTGCGAATGGAGCCGAGCAGGCAGAAGTTGCTGCGGAAGTAGATCCAATCGAGGCGCTGAGAGAAGAAAATGCTGCCCTGAAAGACCGCGCTTTGCGCACCATGGCAGAAATGGAAAACCTGCGCCGTCGGACTGAAAAAGAAGTTAAAGACGCCAAAGCCTACGCAGTCGCAGGCTTCGCGCGTGACATGCTGGTGGTCAATGACAACCTTGGCCGTGCAATCGATGCATTGCCAGATGACGCACGTGAAAACGACGAAAACCTGAAGGCGCTGGTTGAAGGCGTTGAAATGGTAGAGCGCGAAATGCTCAACCACCTGGAAAAACACGGTGTGAAGCGTCTTTCACCTGAAGGCGATAAGTTCAACCCGCACTTCCATCAGGCGATGTTTGAAGTGCCGAACACAGAAGTTCCAAACAACACTGTTGTTCAGGTTGTTCAGGCTGGCTACGTCATCGGCGAGCGCGTCCTGCGCCCTGCAATGGTCGGCGTCTCCAAAGGCGGCCCAAAAATCGCTCCAGTTGCCGACAAAGCAGCAGAGCCAGGCTCCACAGTAGACAAAGAAGCCTAAACACCAAAGCCCTCAAAACACTGAGGGCTTCTCAAAGAATTTCAAAACGGAGGTCGCTATTCGGCCTCCGTTTTTATGTCAGAATCCGCTTTATAGCTTTACTTTTTGGCGGGTATACACAAGATTACCGCTACCGTTGGAGCCAGTTGTCTCCACCATAATTTCGCTGCTGCCATCTATGCGCTGAAACTCCACAAAGCCAACTCCGCTACGAATGCCGTTCGCGCAGTTTGTCTTCCATGAGACCAGACCGTCACTACGCGCTTCCGAAAAACCTTCAAGCTGTCCACCCTGACATAAAGTACCGAGTAGCCTCCGAACTTGTGCAGAGCTAAAACCTGCAGGGTTATATACGCCGCTAAGCGATCCTTCGCGTTCTTTTGCACCAAAGTAATCAGGATTCTTTTTGGAAATACCAGCACTGCTTGAACAGGCGGTTAATGCGAAAGCAATCGCAATTGGAACAATAACTCGAGCAACCATAATACAACTCGCTATTCTCATAACTATATTATTTCTAGGCACAACTGTTGGCTTTTGGAGATTTCGACACCTGCCTTGTGCTGCGCTTTGTCTTATGCATTCAGAGGAGGTGAAGCAATCTAAAGTTGAAAAAAGGTTCAAGTATACGCTATTGCTTGGCCTTACTGACAGACCACTTTACTCTAGGGCTCCGATCAATTGGAAATCTCTTAGCTCTCAAAGGAAGCAAGGCTTGCTTGCAATCTGATCGGGCTTCGAAGATGCATGTAAATAGTTGTAGTTGAATGTATATTTATCTTTGGTGATCTATGTGGAAATGGCCTGTCTTTTTCTGGTTAGCAGTTATCTCTGCTGTGTTCTGGCTAGCTCCGGTATTTGTAGATCACGTTGTTATAGAAGCCTATTTTCCGATGCAGGCTCGCGGCGATAAACTGTTCTATCCGCGCCAAAATGCAGTGTTTATCCCAATTCTTGCTGCAGTTTTATTGTTCGCCATCTGGTTATGGCGGCGGCCATTTGCACCTTTCATCTATAAGTGCGGGCTTTTGATACTTGCCTTAGCAGCTCTTTCTCCATTTCTGCCTCGAGTTGAAACAGATTTTCAGCAGGTTTATTGGATAGGTAAAGCCAGATATGAAATCCCATGGCAATACGCGCCATCCCGAGGAAGTATCCGTCCGGGAGGTGATCTCTTTCAGGTGCGTGTCTCTTTCCCTGATATGACACCTCTATATGAGAGCCGGCAAAAAACAATCACTATCGGAAGAGCTCTGTATTTTCAATTTAGTATAAATGCCCTTGGGCCCGCCAAACTGTGTAAACCTCTTTTTGGAAAGCTACAGTGCCAGTGGTTGCGTGGAGAGGTCGTGTACAGTGCTACTGGTGATAAAGATCTGTTTCCAGATGATCCTTCAAGCTTGATGACTCCCGTTGAAAATTTGCTTGATAGCTTTCAAGTTTCAGCATCACCGAGGTAACCGCTTTTGTGCTGTGCCAGTCTAGATTGGCTTAACTGGAGGGCCTGGCCCGGATCATCCTTGAATGAGGGTTTCTCAAATAAATTCAAAACGGAGGTCACTATTCGGCCTCCGTTTTTTGTTGCGGGGATGCCAGAAGCTCTGCAAGAAACGCAGGGCTGATTTGAAGTTCTTGGCGCTGTCCCCAAACCCTTCACAGGATCTAAGGCTATTTAAATCTCACAAATGAAGTAGTGTAGTTCTTCGGTTGCTTTTTTAAGATGGCTGGCTAAAACCACCAGACTTGAAACCAACGAATTTGCGGGCATGACGTAGATGCAATCTGAGATCTGGCAGTATCTGGACTTTTTGGGAGTGGCCGTTTTCGCCGTGACTGGCGGTTTGGTGGCTGCACGTCTGCGTCAGGATTTTATCGCTTTTTTGTTCTTTTGCTCGCTGACCGGAATTGGCGGCGGAACTCTGCGCGATACTCTTCTTGATGTGCCTGTGTTCTGGGTTGAGAACGAGAGCTACCTCTATGTCTGCCTCATCGTCTCTGTCATCATGTGGTTTTACGCCCATAAGGTTGAAGCATGGGGCCGCCCGCTACGCTGGCTGGATGCTGTTGGGGTCGCGTCTTACTCAGTCATGGGCGCTGCGAAAGCGATCTCGCTTGGCGACAATGCTGCGGTGGCCGTGCTGATGGGAGTCGCATCGGCAACATTTGGCGGAATCCTGCGCGATATCATTGCTGGCCAGCCCTCCGCCTTGCTGCAAAGAGAGATCTATCTGGCCGCTGCGTTTGCTGGGGCGATCACTTACTCCGTCACGCTTATGGCAAGCGGACAAAGCAACCTTGCAGCAGCCCTTGGCTTTGCTATGGCCATGGTACTGCGCGGTGGTGCAATCACAAAAGACTGGCACCTGCCCAGCTACACACCCCCGAAGAAGAAAGACATGGACGAGCTGGAGTAAGGTCCTCAGCTACAGCATAACCTGAAAAGTGGCGCCGATTTGCGGACAAGACTACGCACGCAATAAAGAACTAGGGCTTCATGTGCGAACGCACCTGCACGCCACACGCTCTAAACGCGCAGATAAACGTGTCCGGCAACGGCAAGATCAGCCAGAGCAGTGCCCGTTGACTTAAACAGCGTGATTTGTTCGTAAAAGCGCCGGCCTGCCCGGTCGCCCTGACACAACTCCGCCAGATCAGACGCAATGTCCTGCAAGTTCAGAACGCCATCAGCGAGCGGCTCTTTGAGATCACCAGCGGTTGTTGGTGTGTTGTCATAGCTGTCCAGAAACAACCGCGCCTGCGAGATAGCCGTATCATCGCATTCTCGCTGATCAGCATGCATGGAGCCAACCAGATCCAGATGGGTTCCCTCTTGTAGCCATTCCCCTTGAATGATCGGCGTGTTCGCACTCGTCGCACAGCACACAATATCTGCGCCTCTGACAGCACCGCCCAGATCCGTTGTCGCTGAAACATTAAAAGGTTGCCCCTGCATATGCTCCACCAACTGTTGAGCAGCAGCAGGGCTTCGGTTCCAGACCAGAACCTCCTTGATGGGGCGGACAGAAGCATGCGCATCGATCAGATAAGGTGCAAGGTTTCCAGCACCCACCATCAGCAAACGGGAAGTGTCTTCGCGCGAAAGATAAGAGGAGGCCAGCGCCGATGTTGCAGCTGTGCGCCAGTTGACGAGCGCTTTGCCATCCAGAAGCGCAAGCGGCGTCCCCGTTTTGCCAGACTGCAAAAGATACACACCAGCAACAGCAGGTGCGTCATGCTCCAGTGATGTGGGAAGACAACTCTCCAGACGCGTGCCAATAAACCCGCGCTCAACAGTGTCTTGAGCGGCGAAGTCATGCCAAGCAGAGGAGATGGTGAGAGAGCCGTCATCAAGGCCGGTTGGACGTGCAATTCTTTGTGTGTGCGGGGAAGGGGCCACCACACCAACACGAAATGCACGTCTCAGCGTCTCAAGAAGATCGCGAAAGCTCATCACCCCCTCAATGTCCTGAGCTGTGATGATCCGCATTCGCAATCCCCGTGTTAAACGTCAGGGCAGAGTAATAAAGCGGTTAGGCTGCTTTTTTATGGTCTGGTGCAGGCAGGCCGGGTGCAATGTCACCCTGCGCTACCTTACGCAGTGAATCCGCTTCATGTTTAAGTTGGTTCGCTTCGCGTCGTTGAACACGAGCCTCTTTACGAAACCGTCCTTGTCGCATCCAGGTCGCCACTCCGCCAAGCATCACGCCCAGTCCAACAGCGCCAAACAGCAACCAGAAAACCGGAATGTTGAACGTCAACATCGGGTCCTCTGGGTTAAAGGGGTTAAGCGAAATCAGCGTGGAATGCCGGTTCGCAACCGCAAGGACAACAAGTAGAGCTGCTATAGGTATAAGCAGCAAATTCCGAAGGAAACGAGCCAATGTATTACTCCAGGATCAGTCGTCTTCGCCGTGATCCGTACCGTCGTTCAGTCGTTCGCGCATTTCTTTGCCGGTTTTGAAGAACGGAACGAACTTTTCGCCAACTTCAACTTTTTGGCCAGTTCTTGGATTGCGTCCAACACGTGCCGGGCGGTTCTTTACTGAGAACGCACCAAAGCCACGCAGCTCGACGCGGTCACCGCGCATCAGCGCTTCAGTAACTTCATCAAGAATGGCGTTTACGATATTCTCTACATCGCGTTGATAGAGATGCGGATTACGCTCCGCAATAGTCTGTACTAATTCCGATTTAATCATGCTTTGCCCCCCCAAGTGCTGAGACTGTTGCCGCATCCGGAGCCTGCCAAACAGACACGAGACCGTCAAGCGGTAGGCTTGAATCTACGACACTTTTTGCTGTTTTGAGAAGTGAGATGACCAAATTCTGGTTCTCACTACCCAAAAAGCCTAATAAATTTGCAGGGAACGGGAGTGACCGCTCGTCTGATTCTGGTTTCCAGTCGATTATTTCCAAATCACTGGAAAGTCCTTTTTCGTCAATAAGCCACTGATGCGCGGCCTGCTCGCCACCAATCTCATCGATCAGTTCAAGGTCTTTTGCCTGGTGCCCGGTGTAAACCTGACCGTTCGCCAGCTGAAGTGCACGCTCTTTAGAAAGGCCTCTGCGTTCTGCAACAAGTCCAACGAACCACATATAGGTATCGTCAATCAGTTCCTGCAAAGTTTCCTTCACTTCAGGCGTGGCTGGCTCATAAAAGTTTGGCTCAGCTTTCAATGGTGCGCTTTTAATCGCATCCATTTCAACGCCAATCTTCTCGAGCAACCCTTTTGCATTGCCATACTGGAAGAGAACACCGATAGATCCGGTCAAAGAGGTGTATTGAGCAACAAGGTGATCACTGGCAATTGCGGAAAGATAAGCAGCCGAAGCGCCAAGCGTCGTGATGGACGCTGTCAAAGGCTTCTTCTCAGCAATCTTGCGCAGCGCATTGTAAAGCGCTTCACCACCGGAAGTGGTGCCACCGGGAGAATTAATGGAGACGATGACGCCTTGCACGGTGTCATCTTTTGCGATTGCTTCAAGCATCTCCAACTGGCGGCGATCATAGGTGATCGGTCCGTTGATTTCGATGCGAGCAATATGCTTTTCAGAACGGGCAAGCTCACCAAGGCCAGTTGCCTCAGCGCCTCCCCACAACAGCAAAGCTGCAAGTGCTAAAAAACTAACGACGCGCCAGAACGAAACTTTACGTCTCAGGCGTCTGCGATCAATAAGAACGTCACTGTCTAGACTCATGGGGTCTTCCCGGTCAAACTCATTTAAGCGACTATAGGGAAACAATACCTAAGCTTTTGAATAAGCCAAGTGTTCTTTCTCTGCAGACGGTAAAAACACGACCATAAATTAAGCTTTGTCCCTGCCAAACGGTTAATTTGGGGAAGTAGGCTCTTAATTCTCCGAAAATTTCTGGTTGTAATGCTAGTCGACTAAGATGCCAGAGAAAATGGCGATACTATGTTATTTTGCGTTTTCCTCTGCTTCCATAAGGTCTTCTTCGTGCGCAATCGCACTTTCCATCAGTGCGCGCCACATGGTCTCATAGGTCTGCGCATTCAGGCCATGCGCACGGGCATGGGCTTTTACGTTGCTGGCAACTTCCTCTACCCGGCTTTCAATGCGGGCAGACAGGCCAATTGGTTTTTTGATTTCAGCGGCGCGTGTGATGTAAGTCCAGCGCTCTGCAAACAGGGAAATCAGCTCGGAATCCAGACGATCAATTTCTGCGCGGATCTGAGTCATATCGTGACATTCGCTAGCAGAGTTCTTCATTAGTTTTTTGCTGCCTATCGGATTGAATGACGTGGCTGGGGAGTGCCACCTTTTGAAATGTCATACCCGAAATAAATGCATGGTCGCAACTAGCATATGTTTATCGCATAAAAAATCCGTTCCGTTCATCAGGAGGTGGGGGGGAGCTGAGAACGGAACGGGATCTGTATGGCCATGGGGCCAGTTGGACTTTTCGTCTTTTTTGGGCCACTGTTTTATCGATTGCTCTGAAAACCGATAGGTTCAGTGATCTTAATTCTTGACGCGAGAACTAGGGGCATAGTTCACCGCGCGCTGTTGGAAACCCAAAGCCGATTGCTGCAAGGACGGCGTAAAACGGGTTTCCAGTTAGCCCTGCGGTTTCGGGCGGACCGCTAGGGCATTCCGAAGTCTTGAAGCTGCCGGACCTTATTTTTGTTATTGGCCTCAACGATGTTTCAAGACAAACAGCACAGTGGAGTTTGAGAGAATGGGATACTCTCTTGCTCGCCATGTAAAGTAATATACAGATGTTACTTGAAGATAAATAGAAATCAGAAATAGAAAATTTCAAAAAACGACTCTATCTTAGGTGGTGTATAGCAAATTAAAAGTTGTTATCAAAACTTATCATCAATTTACTATTGCTTATCTATTATGTTTATTTTGATTAAAGTGAATTAATATTTACATTAATTAAAATTGAGCACATGTAAATGCTCCATATCACACAATTTGCTTTGTTTCTTTCTGGTGAGGAGGAGTTGTGGCGTTAAAAAAGGGGCGTTTCCGCCCCTTTCTGATCGTGCAGGTTTAAGATCTCTCCGATTAATCGAGAGAGAAGGGCATCCCGCAAATTGCGACAGATGCCTTCGCAAAATTGTCCAGCCTATATTGAGCGCGTAATTCCGCCATCAATTCGGATATTTTGTCCGGTCATGTAGCTGGAGGTGTCTCCGGCAAGGAAAGCAATCAGATCAGCCACTTCCTGCGAGGTGCCATAACGCCCCATTGGAATGCGATCCCGACGTTCTTCCTTCTCTGGCAAGCTGTCAATAAAGCCCGGCAGCACGTTGTTCATGCGAATGTTTGAGGAAGCATACTTGTCTGCGAACAACTTGGTAAAAGCAGCAAGGCCAGCTCTGAACACGCCGGATGTCGGGAAAAGCTCCTCGGGCTCAAACAAGGCATAGGTGGAAATATTGACGAAGCTGCCCTTGCCCTGAGCTTCCATGATTGGGGTAACGATGCGGGTGATGCGCACCACGTTCATGAGATAGAAGTCCATCCCTCTCGCCCAATCTTCATCGGTGAGCTCAAGGACCGGCCCTTTAGGCCCATGGCCAGCACTGCTGACAACCGTATCAATACGGCCCCATTTTTCCATCGCAACATCAACAAGACGCTGGAGGTCCGCAGTTTCAAGGTTGGAGCCAGTCACACCGACACCACCAAGTTCCTCAGCCAGCTTCTCGCCTTTGCCAGAGGAAGAGAGGATGGCGACTTTATAACCGTCCTCTGCCAGCTTACGTGCAGCAGCAGCACCCATACCACTGCCACCAGCAACAATCAGCGCAACTTTCAAATCACTCATGAAACCCTCCTAAATTAAATCAGGACTATTCCATTTTCTGCTGGGCAATAAATCAAGTGACGATTTGTCATCACCCTGAGAGAAACCATGCGGAGGAGACAATATTTCTAGAACTGAGGTCCCTGACAGAAATGTGAGAAATTCAAATGCTCAGATTTCTATAAAATACTTCTACTTTTAACTGGTTGAAAATAACTATGTATAAATATCAGGAGTTAGAGCGTGTTCCGTTTGATTAGATTCAATCAAACGACCAGAATTCGCTCTAACAAAGATTTTAGAGCACGGTGTGTGAATGCGAATGAACGCGACGTGCTCTAGGGCGAGAGCCACGAGATTCAGTCATTTCAAGCATATCGCCGAAAAGTAGACGCCGATTTTCGGACAAAGATACGCAAACTGCTTTAGTTAAAGTCATTTTATGCATCGATAAGGGAGAAGTTTGTTGCAGGCAGATGTTATCACATCAGACGAGCTCGCCTCTGTGCAGCAGAGCTCTGCAACAAAAGCACTTCAAAACCCGTCTGTGCGCGTGTTGCAGTCTGCTGTTGAGGTCGCTGAACTCCAGCAGAAATGGCACCAGCTGGAGCGGGCCCCCAAAGGCAATCCGGTCTTTCAAAGCTATGCCTGGACCATGGCGATGCTTGAAAATCCTGCATCGGTCCAATCAGCCAAAATCTTCGCTGTCTACGACCAGCAAAGCCTGATCGCGGTTCTGCCGCTGCGCATTGAAAAGCAAAAGTCCCTGAAAGCACTGACTGGTTTAGGAGAGCCTTTTCAGCAGTACTCAGAGATGCTGCTGACTCCCGGCTATAACCCTGCTGCCGTATTGGATTACCTGAAGCCACACCTTCAAAAGGCTGGTGCAGATGTCATCCACCTCCGCCAGATCAGAGAGGGCGGTGCACTCTATGAGTACGCCAGCACTCATTTTACCGAGGTCGGAGAGGCTGATGGCGCTCCATGGCTGGATCTGAACCAGTGGGATAGCTTTGAGGACTATCTGAAGTCCATCTCCGCCCGCTCCCGCAAAACCATCCGCAACCAACGCAATCGTCTCCACAAGTCAGCAGGCCTTTCGCACCGCGTGATCCGGCAGGAAGACCCGGAACTCGAAATCATGCTTCTACGCACTCTAAACGGGCGAGAGAACTGGGTCGAAGCCATGGGTTACTCATCGCGTGCGCTGGAAGGTGATGGCTTGCAGAACGTCCTTCTGTCATTAAGTAAGGGCACGGCCAAAGGCTGCGAACTCATCGCTTTCGAGCTGAAGCATGGTGATTTGCCAATCTCTACCGAATGGGGTTTTCTGTTCGAAGGCTGCTATTCCGCTTACATGGCTGATTGGAATCCGGACTACGAACAATCCAGTCCCGGTAAACTTCACCAGATGGACGTCATCGAGGCGTGTTTTGCGCTTGGGATCGATAAAGTCGATTTTCTAAAACCAGCTTCCCGCTACAAGATGACTTGGACCTCACAGGTCGCCAGCGTCTTTGATGCCGTCAGCCCGCTCTCCTTCAAAGGACAGCTCTATGCCAGCCTCTGGCTCAAGAACCTGCGCCCCTTAGCAAAGCGCATCGTACTCGCAATGCCAAAAGGTCCGAGAGCATTCCTGATGAGCTCCCTGAAGAAGATCAGGGGCTAACTCTGCCGAGAGGCAGAACTCCCTGAAACAAGACGCTTCAAAGCTCTTTTCAGACATAAGCGCGCAAAAGAATACGAAACAACGCAAATGAACGCACTCATCAACGCAACAAAAAAGCCCGCTCAAATGAGCGGGCTTTCTCGCAAAATCTATTGCTAGATCTTATTCGTCGTCGTTCTGCTTCTTCATAGCTGCAGCGAGGATGTCGCCGAGAGAAGAGGAAGCGTCAGAAGAACCGTACTGTGCAACCGCTTCTTTTTCTTCAGCGATTTCAAGTGCCTTGATGGATACACCAACGCGGCGGGTCTTCTTGTCGAACTGAGTGATACGAGCTTCGATCACATCGCCAACGTTGAAGCGGGTAGGATCCTGCTCACCACGTTCACGGGACAAGTCAGCGCGACGGATGAATGCAGAGAGGTCGCCGTCTACGAGTTTAACGTCGAGACCACCGTCTTTGATTTCAGTCACTTCACACTTAACGATTGCGCCCTTACGAACAACATCGCCAGCGGATTCAAACGGATCAGCGTCGAGCTGTTTGATGCCGAGAGAGATACGCTCTTTCTCAACGTCAACGTCAAGAACGACTGCTTTAACAACATCGCCCTTCTTGTACTCTTCGATGACCTGCTCGCCCGGACGGTTCCAGTCCAGATCGGACAGGTGAACCATGCCGTCAACATCGCCTTCAAGACCGATGAACAGACCGAATTCAGTCTTGTTCTTAACTTCACCTTCTACGGTGGCGTTAAGTGGGTACTGCTGTGCGAATGCATCCCATGGGTTCTGCAGAGTCTGCTTGAGGCCCAGGGAGATACGGCGTTTGGAAGCGTCCACTTCAAGGATAACCACTTCAACTTCCTGGGAAGTAGAAACGATTTTGCCTGGGTGTACGTTCTTTTTGGTCCAGGACATTTCGGAGACGTGGATCAGGCCTTCGATGCCTGGCTCCAGTTCTACGAATGCACCGTAGTCGGTGATGTTGGTAACACGACCGGAGAACTTGGAATCCAGTGGGTATTTGGCTTCGATGCCATCCCATGGATCTGTTTCCAGCTGCTTCATGCCGAGGCTGATGCGGTGTGTTTCCTGGTTCACACGAACGATCTGCACCTTCACGGTCTGACCGATTGTCAGAACTTCGCTTGGGTGGTTGATACGACGCCATGCAATGTCGGTAACGTGCAGGAGGCCATCGATGCCACCAAGGTCAACGAATGCACCGTAGTCGGTGATGTTCTTAACAACACCCTCAACGGTCTGACCTTCTTCCAGGCTCTGAACGAGTTCAGAACGCTGTTCAGCGCGTGTTTCTTCCAGAACGGTACGACGGGACACAACGATGTTACCACGGCGCTTGTCCATTTTCAGGATCTGGAAAGGCTGTGGAGTGTGCATCAGAGGAGTAACGTCGCGTACTGGACGGATGTCGACCTGAGAGCGTGGTAGGAATGCTACTGCGCCGTCCAGATCAACGGTGAAGCCACCTTTAACCTGGTTGAAGATCTGACCAGTAACTTTTTCACCAGCTTCGAAAGCAACTTCAAGGCGAACCCAGCTTTCTTCGCGGCGTGCTTTGTCGCGGGACAGAACAGCTTCACCCATCGCGTTTTCAACGCGCTCAAGGTAAACTTCTACTTCATCGCCAACGGCCATTTCGCCGTCACGGCCTTTAGCGCCGAATTCCTTCATAGGAACGCGACCTTCAACCTTAAGACCTACGTCGATGACTGCGAGGTCTTTTTCGATAGCAACAACGATGCCTTTTACAACGGTGCCTTCAAAAAGGTCGGAAGTCGCAAAGGATTCTTCCAACAGAGCTGCAAAATCTTCAGCAGCAAAGTTTTGATTTTCCATAAAATCTCCTGATGCCATAAGAATGGCGCTCGCCGGCGGGTTTGTGTTAACACTAAAGGACAAGGGCTCCCGGTTTTCAACTCGCGTTGAAAAACAACCACTTACAAGTAAGTGGGCCGGCGAAAGCGGTCACACTTGTCCAAATTCGGTATCGTAACAGTCGCTTGATATAACAAACGCGAACTCCGAAGGCTGTTATGAAACAGCTGAATTCCGGGCGCGTTCGACGATATCCACAGCCGCACGAAATGCGGAGTCTATATCCATTTCTGTCGTATCAAGCAAGTGTGCATTTTCAGCGGGTTTTAATGGAGAGTCTTTTCTGGTGCTATCGCGCTCGTCGCGACGCTCCAGATCCACTAGGATTTCATTAAAATCTGCTGGAATTCCCTTGCCGTTCAACTCGTCTGTCCGGCGCTTTGCACGGGCTGCCGGAGAGGCGGTAATGAACAGTTTCGCGGTCGCGTCCGGGCACACAACAGTCCCGATATCACGGCCATCTAAAACGGCACCCGGCTCTTGATCAGCAAACGCACGCTGAAGGCTCACCAGTTCCTCGCGCAGGCCAGAAAGAACTGCAATGCGAGAGGCTACCTCACCAATTTCATGGGAAGAGAGCTGATTGCGATCCAAATTACCCAGATCAAGGTTCTGGGCGACAGAGATTGCAACGTTTTCATCACCAAGTGGCAGGCCGCGCGCAAGCAGCGCAGCGGCGACAGCACGATACGTCAAACCAGTATCCAGATGGCGGAGTCCAAAATGCGCAGCGAGCTGGCGTGCGAGCGTTCCCTTGCCAGATGCCGCTGGTCCATCCAGAGCAATAATCATGCAGCTTCCTCATTTTTATTTTCAAGCTTGCCACCCAGCTCACCAAACATGGAGAGGAAGGTTGGGAAGCTTGTCGCGATTGGCGCTGCATCATCGACCTGAACCGGTTTGTGTGCAGCGAGCCCCAGAATAAGGAAGCTCATTGCGATCCGGTGATCCAGATGTGTTGTAACAGTGCCACCGCCAATATTGTTTGCCCCACCAGTAACAGTCAGACTGTCCTGTTTTTCAACGCACGGAATGCCGTTTGCTTCCAAACCACGTGCAACAGCAGCCAGGCGGTCTGACTCTTTGACACGCAGTTCTTCAAGACCAAGCATGACAGTGTCACCTTGAGCAAAAGCAGCAGCAACAGAAAGAATTGGATATTCATCAATCATGGAAGGTGCTCGGTCCGCTGGAACCGTAATACCCTTTAATCGCGAATACTTGGCGCGAATGTCGCCAATCTTTTCTCCGCCGCTTTCCCGTTCATTCGAGATGGTAATGTCTGCGCCCATTTCAAGCAGACTAGTAATAAGTCCAATGCGATGCTCATTCAAAAGCACACCTTCAACGGTGAGATCAGAACCCGGTGTGATCAGGGCAGCAACAATCGGGAAGGCAGCTGAAGACGGGTCACCAGGAACCGTAATATCCTGAGGCTGCAGCTTCGGTTGGCCTTGCAGCGTGATGATACGCTCACCGCTCTCGTTCACTTCAACCTTCAGTTCTGCGCCAAAACCAACCAGCATTTTCTCTGTATGGTCACGTGTCGCAACAGGTTCGATAACAGTTGTTGTACCAGCGGTATTCAAACCAGCCAGCAACACAGCGGATTTTACTTGCGCAGATGCCATTGGCACGCGGTAAGTAATTGGAATTGGTGTGTCACTACCGCGGATAGAGGCTGGCAGACGGTCGCCGTTACGCGCAACAACCTGAACACCCATCTCACGCAACGGGTTAAGGACGCGGCCCATTGGGCGTCCAGACAGCGAGGCATCGCCAGTCATGGTGACGGCAATCGGGTGGCTCGCAAAAATACCCATTGCCAGACGTACGCCTGTACCCGCGTTTCCAAAGTCAATTGGAGCTTCCGGCTCAAGCAAGCTACCCAGTCCAACACCCTCAACCGTCCATGTGTCATCTTCCTGACGAACACACTTGGCACCAACAGCATTCATAGCCTTTGCTGTACCAATCACATCTTCTGATTCGAGAAGGCCAGAGATGGTGGTTTTGCCAAGCGCCAACGCGCCAAACATCAGAGAACGATGGGAGATAGACTTGTCACCTGGAACTTTGATCTGACCATTGAGCGGAGAGCCGCTGTGAGCGGTCACAATTTGCGGTGACGAATTATGGGACATGTTCATTTCCGGGGTTGCGAGACTTAAAAAACTAGTTCCTCCTAGCACGGAAGAAAAAGACAGTCACCCTAGGGCGCATTGAACTATTGCGAAATTTCGGCAGTGAATGTACGACTTCGGGTAGATTTCTAAGATTTATCTTTGACATGATGGCCAACCTGAGGCTAAGGGGGCCGTCAACGAGATACAAACAAAGGTGAGAACCGTGGCAAGACCGGAACTCGGAACCAAGCGCCTGTGCGCGGCGTGTGGCGCTAAATACTACGATTTGAAACGTGACCCGATCATCTGCCCTAAGTGCGGCGACATGTTTGATCTGGGCATGACAGCAAAAACAGCCAAGGCTGTAAAAGCTGTTCAGAAAGAAGAAGCTAAGGAAGCATTGGTCAAAGACGATGCAGAACTGGTTTCCCTGGAAGAAGCAGACGCTGAAGCATCTGGCGAAGATATTCCTGAGCTGGAAGATGAAACGATCACTGATGATATCAGTGGTGATGACTCCGATGTGTTCCTCGACGATGAAGATGATGAAGACGCTGCCGTACCAGGCATCGTTGTGGCTCGCGACGACGACGAAGTCTAAAATTTCCACAGCTTGTGAAACTGCAGGCTGTTAAGAGAGTATTCTCTTGAAATGTGGGGGCGGCCCATCTATGTTCCGCCTCCATCGGCACACAAACTTCATTGAAGTTTCAGTGCCTAAGGAAGAAATGATGGGGCCTTAGCTCAGCTGGGAGAGCGCTTCGCTGGCAGCGAAGAGGTCAGGAGTTCGATCCTCCTAGGCTCCACCAAAGACATTTTGAAAAAATGTCTGATGTTCTGCGAAGAATGTCTGGTATTTTGCGAGAAATACATACCTTCCTTGAAGATTGCGTAGCAGGGCAACCCAAGCCCGTTTCAAATGCTACATGGTATGGGGCCTTAGCTCAGCTGGGAGAGCGCTTCGCTGGCAGCGAAGAGGTCAGGAGTTCGATCCTCCTAGGCTCCACCAAAATCATTCTGCCAAAAAATTCAGCTAAGAATATCCGGCTCTTTCAAAAAAGCTCCCAACAATGCTTTTAGATTATACCTGATCGTCCTCTCATCGTTTTTGGCTGACTTTACGTCGTTTTGGAACGTGTTTGACAAATCGAGCCAATCTCGCGGCAGTGACGGTTGCGCACTATGAGAATTGAAGCTCTATCGCCATTGATACGCAAGGAAATTGCTATACATCTGCCGCAACTGGTTCTTTTGAGCAGAGGCTGTCGATGACTGCACCCGTTGTTATCCATTGGTTCCGTCAGGATCTTCGTTTGAGTGATAATCCTGCTCTGACTGCGGCCTGCGAGGCCGGCGCGGTTATTCCACTCTACATCCTGACTGACGGTGAAAAAGGCGCGCGCGAACATGGTGGAGCGACGCTGAACTGGCTGCATCATTCTTTAAAAGCTCTCAATAAAAGCTTGAACGGGCAGCTGTTGATAATGCGCGGTGACCCATCTGTCATTATCAAGAACCTTCTTCAGGAGACGGAAGGGACGGGCGTTTTCTGGAACAGATGCTACGAGCCCTGGCGCATAGAACATGATGCACAGCTGAAGTCTGATCTGGAAGAGACTGGCATAACTGCTAAGAGCTTCAACGGTTCGCTTCTTTGGGAGCCATGGCAAGTGGCAAAGCCAGATGGTGACCCATATAAAGTCTTCACTCCGTTTTATCGTAAAGGCTGTCTGCAAGCGGCTGAGCCGCGTAAGCCCTTACCTACCCCTAAACCCATGCAGTTGCATCAGGTGAGTACAAATGGTGCGCTGTCTCTTGATGACCTGGGACTGATCGACAGCCGTCCATGGTCAGCGCGACTGAGTAACTGTTGGGAGCATGGAGAGCAGGCGGCGCAAAACAGGCTCTATTCGTTTCTCGAAAACGGCATCTCCAATTACAAGGAGGGGCGTAATTTTCCCGCTCTCACGCATACTTCACGGCTTTCGCCTCACCTGCATTTTGGAGAGATTTCGCCCAATCAAGTCTGGTGGGCGCTCAGTATGCACGAAGAGACACATGACATTGACCATTTCCGGAGTGAGTTAGGCTGGCGTGAGTTCTCCTATTCCCTGCTGTTCCATAACCCAACGCTTCCTCAAAACAATCTCAATACTAAATTCGATCGCTTTCCGTGGGTTTCTGACGACCAACGCTTGTTGGCTTGGCAAAACGGGCAGACAGGCATCCCAATTGTAGATGCAGGTATGCGCGAGTTGTGGCAAACCGGTTATATGCATAACCGCCTGCGGATGGTCGTCGGCTCGTTCCTCGTAAAGAACCTGCTGCTGGATTGGCGCTCAGGCGAGTCTTGGTTCTGGGATTGCCTGGTGGATGCAGACCTCGCCAATAACTGTGCAAGCTGGCAATGGATTGCTGGCTGTGGAGCTGATGCAGCCCCGTACTTCCGTATCTTCAATCCCGTGCTACAGGGCGAGAAGTTTGATGGCCACGGTGATTACACCCGTCGTTTTCTCCCGGAGCTCAAAGAACTGCCGGACAAATACCTCTACAAACCCTGGGAAGCTCCTAAAGACATATTGAAAGATGCAGGCGTTGTGCTGGGTGAAACGTATCCGTTGCCAATCGTTGACCTCAAAAAATCACGAGATGAAGCGCTGCGTGCTTTTGAGGAAACAAAATAAAATTCAGATCAGAGTGATCTGCCTTCAATCCCAGTCAGTATAAGAACTTGTGCGCGGCAGGATGTCGCAGCCAAATCTAATGTAATTCCCTGATTTACATCTCTGGGGAGTGGAGGGTTCTATGCGTTTATCTATGATTTCTTTTGTAAGCTCGCTTGTTCTTGCTGGATCAGTAAGTGCTAATGCAGGAACTATTGTAGAAGTAGCTCAAGGGGCAGGGCAGTTTAACACCCTTATCGCTGCAGCTCAGGCCGCTGGTTTGGACGGCGCGTTAGCGAACGGTGAAAATCTGACGGTCTTTGCTCCGACCGATGAAGCGTTTGCTGCTCTTCCGGATGGAACAGTAGAAATGTTGCTGAAGCCTGAGAACAAGGATCAGTTGATCGCGGTCCTGAGCTACCATGTCCTGCCACGAAAGCTCGCGTCCACTGACCTTCCAGGCCGGACAATTCATGTGAAGACAATCAAGGGCTCTGGAGACAAGACACTTTCCGTCTCAAAAACATCGTCAGGTGTGACAGTCGACAAAGCGAACGTAATCAGCGCCGATATTCCTGCAGATAACGGAATAATCCATGTGGTCGATGCAGTATTGCTACCCTCCAACTAGTCTGGGGCAAATCTTCAGTCTGAAGAAGCTCAACTTGGGGGCGTGAAGCGTCAGTTTCGCGCCCTCAGTGCTGTCAAAAAACGCGATTAGATGACTCTATTTGATTGAAACGAATACATTTCATCTTTTCGAGCATGCAAACTTTTGCATTAGAAGTTGCATTCGGTGAGTTGCACACAGTGCGCCTGTGGATAAGTTTGAGTGCCTTTTGCATTCGAAAAACTGCGCCTTAAAGCATTAAGACAGCTCATCCGCAGAAACGTGCAAGGCGCAAAAATAGATTTTATTCGCCGTCTAGGTATTTCTCCTTTATATCAAGTGATTAGCCGACAAATCTTTGCATAATGCTCAACATTCGAAATCTTTCGTATCGAATTTTTTCGAAACAAAACTTCCAATTTTAGACACTTCAATCATGCTGAACGGCAGAAAATATTGCATAAAAAACAGTCGCCTTGGATCGGTTTCGCTTTTCCGAAACATGACAATCTCATGATAATTATGAAAAAAAACGAAGATCCAATTGCAATTCATCGAAACTTCAAGAAACTGTCATCCTAGTGTGAAACACCTAAGTGATATCGCAGATGAGGCGTAGGGGATGGATCGTCACTGCGATGGATCAGGTGTTAACTCCGCTTCGCATGTTAGATTTTTTCAACTTTCCCAATGGGGGGCAACAAAAATGACTCTTCGTAAAGCAACTGGTGTCGCAACCTTTGCAGCACTCGCAATGTCTTCAACAGCATCTTTCGCTGCGACAGAAATCAACTGGTGGCACGCAATGGGCGGCCGTCTGGGTGAAGTTGTCAACGAAATCTCCACCAAATACAATGCGTCTCAGGACGCGTGTCAGCTGACCCCAGTCTATAAAGGTAACTACGAAGAAACCTTGACTGCTGGTATTGCGGCATTCCGTGCTGGCGAACAGCCAAACATTCTTCAGGTATTTGATGCAGGTTCCGCTACCATCATCGGTGCAAAAGGCGCAGTTGTTCCAGCTGAAGACCTTCTGAAAGACGCTGGTGTTGAATTCAACATCGAAGATTACATTGCTGGTGTTCGTTACTTCTACGCTGACGCAGCTGGCAAAATGATCGGCATGCCGTTCAACTCCTCTACCCCAATCCTCTACTACAACGTAGAAGCACTGGCGAAAGCAGGCGTTGAAGCTCCTAAGACTTGGGAAGAGTTCGAAGCGATCGCTCCTAAGCTGAAAGCTGCTGGTTATATTCCTTTGGCACAGTCACACCTGCCATGGATCTTCACCGAAAACTTCATGTCCCGCCACAACCTGCCATTCGCAACCAACAACAACGGTTACGACGGCGCGAAAGGCACTAAGATCCTCGTGAACAACGATGCGATCAAAATGCACTTCACAAAGGTTAAAGGTTGGCTCGACGCTGAGCTGTTCGGTTACTACGGCACTGGCTGGGGTGACAACCAGAAGGTATTCCAGGACGGTTCCGCTGCAATGTGGCTCGGTTCTTCAGGTTCCTTCGGTGGCCTGACAAAATCCACAGACTTCAAATTCTCCGCAACCTACCTGCCTCATTGGGCTTCTGTTAGCGAAACAGGCACCAACACCTTCATCGGTGGCGCTGCACTCTTCGCAATGTCCGGCAAGCCAAAAGCAGAAAACGACTGTGTTGCGAACTTCTACTCCTTCCTGACTTCCGCAGAAATGCAGTACTACTGGCACCAGGAAACTGGTTACGTGCCAATCACCAACGCTGCATATGAGCTGGCAACTAAGGATGGGTACTACGACCGCGTACCTGCAGCTGAAATCGGCATCAAGCAGCTGACACTGCCAGGTGGAGACAACACCAAGGGTTACCGCATGGGCTTCTACGTTCAGGTGCGTGACGTGATGAACCGTGAATACGGTAAAATCTTCTCCGGTGACAAATCCGTAGACGACGCATTCCAGACCATCGAAGACGAAGCTAACAAGCTTCTGGCTCGCTTTGCTAAGACGTCTAACTAAGACTTAGCATTGAGACTTTCGCTAAGACCGGAGACGCTTTTAAGTGTCTCCGGTCTCAGGTTGTTTTGGAAATAGAATGTTCCCATGCGTCAAAGAGCGCAGTGAGCTTTTCTGAACAAGCGGTCAGGCTTGCTAAGCAACCGGCCACCACAACGAAAACAGCGACCAGGCCAGTCCATGAAACGAGTTCAATTCTCACATCCATTGATGCCATACATGCTTCTGCTTCCGCAGCTGGCAATTGTTGGTGTCTTCTTTCTGTGGCCAGCCGCAGAAGCAATCAGGGCGTCTTTCTATCTTGAAGACCCGTTTGGCTTCGGCTCCACCTTTGTTGGCCTAGACAACTTTAAAGATGTTGTTTCCGCGAGCGAGTACAGCAGAACTGCATGGTTCACGCTGATCTTCTCAGCTGCGGTGACATTCTTTTCTCTCAGCATTGCTCTTTTGCTGGCAGTCAAAGCAGACAACGTTATCAAAGGCGCCTCCACATACCGCACTCTGCTCATGTGGGTTTATGCGATCGCCCCTCCCGTCGCAGGCCTTGTAGGCGTGATGCTGTTTGACCAGCACATTGGCCCACTCAACGATCTTGCCCACGCCCTCGGCTGGAACATGCAGATCGGTGTGAACTATTTTGATACTGCATTTGCTATGACCGTGATTGCGGTTTGGAAGCAAATTCCGATCAACTTCATCTTCTTCCTCTCTGGTCTCCAGAGTGTTCCAAAATCCGTTCAGGAAGCAGCTGCGGTTGATTGTAGATCTTCTTCACGTCGCTTCTGGACTGTGACTTTCCCACTGCTGGCTCCAACCAGCTTCTTCCTGCTGATCATCAACATCACTTACGCGCTCTTTGATACATTCGGTATTATCGATCTGGTGCTTAAGGGTGAGCCAGGCAACAACCCTGTAACGCTCGTTTATAAGGTGTTCCTTGATGGCTTCCGCGGTAACGACCTTGGTGGGTCCTCAGCACAGTCTGTGATCTTGATGATACTCGTGTTCGCTCTCACTGTGGTTCAGTTCCGCATGATCGAACGTCGCGTGCACTACAGTTAAGGAGGGATAGATGAAACGCTCACAGTTTTGGGATCACGTAGTCCTCGTTCTCGGCGCCCTCTTTATGCTGGTGCCAGTTGTCTACGCACTCATGACTTCCAGTCATGATGCTGTATCCATTTACAAAGATGGCCTTCAGCTCTCTCCAGGCGGCCATTTCGTTGACACTTATAAGCAGGTGTTGACAGAAGCTGGCGGTTTTACCAAGTCCGTGACTGGTCTGACTATGCTGTGGAACTCTTTGGTTCTCGGCCTCGGCTTTGCCTTCGGTAAGATCATCATTTCCATGCTGGCGGCTTACGCAATCGTGTATTTCCGTTTCCCGCTTGGAACGTTCTTCTTCTGGATCATCTTCTCCACCCTGCTGCTACCTCTGGAAGTGCGCATTCTGCCTTCCTACGAGATCGTACAGGGCCTCGGTATGGCGAACACCTATTCAGGCCTGATCATCCCATTGATTGCGTCTGCAACAGGCACCTTCTACTTCCGCCAGTTCTTTAAGTCCGTTCCGGATGAGCTGGTTGAAGCTGCGCGTATCGATGGTGCAGGACCGCTGAAGTTCTTCATCGACATTCTTGTTCCACTCTCCAAGACCATGATTGCTGCAATCTTCATCATCATGTTCGTGTTTGGTTGGAACCAATACCTCTGGCCAACACTCATCACCACGGATGAAAGCCTCTTCACGCTGGTGCGTGGCATGAAGCAGATTCTGCAGGTGTGGATTGGTGCGCAGATCCCGGATACGAACCAGGCAATGGCACTTGCAGTACTTGCAATGCTTCCACCTGTTCTCATCGTGGTGATCTTCCAGTCTTGGTTTGTTAAAGGGCTCGTGGAAAGCGAGAAATAAAAATGGCAGGCATTCAACTTAATACCCTTCGCAAAATCTACGCAGGCAACGTAGAAGCGGTAAAAGGCATCTCCATCGACATTAAGGATGGTGAGTTCATTGTTCTCGTCGGCCCTTCCGGTTGCGGCAAATCCACTCTGCTGCGCATGGTGGCAGGTCTGGAAACCATCACAGATGGTGAGCTGTTCATCGGGGATCGCCTAGTCAACAATGTAGAGCCCGCTGATCGTGACATCGCAATGGTGTTCCAGAACTATGCGCTCTATCCGCACATGACCGTTTACGGCAACCTCGCGTATGGCCTGAAAAACCGCAGCATCCCTAAGGATGAGATCGAAAAGCGCGTGCGCAAAGCGGCTGAAATTCTGGAAATCGGAGATTTCCTTGATCGTCGGCCACGTCAGCTTTCCGGTGGTCAACGCCAGCGTGTTGCAATGGGTCGCGCGATTGTTCGCGAACCTGCCGCGTTCCTGTTCGATGAGCCTCTGTCTAACCTTGATGCAAAGCTGCGTGTGCAGATGCGCATGGAGATCAAGAAGCTTCAGAAAGAACTAGGCACCACAAGCCTGTACGTGACCCACGATCAGCTTGAAGCAATGACACTGGCAGATCGCCTAGTCGTTCTCAGCGGCGGTGTTGTAGAGCAGATCGGGTCTCCGATTGATGTCTACGAAAAGCCTGCGTCTACATTCGTTGCGACCTTCATCGGTTCTCCTGCGATGAACCTGCTGCCGCTGGCAAAGAGCGGCAATGAATGGAAACTCGACAATGGCGCAACTGTTGACGTGAAGCTGAACACAGATCTGTCTGACCTGATCCTCGGCGTTCGTCCGGAAGATCTTGTCATTGAAGAGCTGAGTGAGAAGTTCGACTCCGGACTGCACACTGCACTGACCGTGCATGTTGTTGAGCCTGTGGGCGCTGAGAGCTACGTTCACGGCACCATTGGTGAAGGTAGCGTTGACGTTGTAGTTCGTGCTCCTGGTAAGCTGCACTTCGAGCCAGGCCAGATCCTGAAGGTGACAGCAAAGCCAGAAAAGCTTCACACGTTTGACACCAAATCCGGCAAACGTATCGAGCTGGAAGGCGCACTCGAAACAGCTTAAACGCTGCTCAGATATAACTTTCAAAAGGCCCGGCATTCGCTGGGCCTTTTTCGTGTGGTACACATAGATGCAGTCGAAAACCTGTGCCATTTTATCGCACGTGAGCGAACTTCTCTTCTCAAAAACAAAACTTGATGTAAATACTCATATTTAGCCAGCGCATTGCGAGCCAACCAAATTAACAAAGCTAGGTTGACCGATGAAAGCTGCGCTGGAAAAATTCTTCGCTCAGGAAACAGACGATCCTCTCCGCTATGCATTTGAGCGCCGTGGTGCCCATATGCCCGGCTCTGCTGGTGAGGCTGTATCGGAAGAGGAGCACCAGCTTGTTTGGCAGGAAATTCAAAAATCCAAACGGTCAGGCATGGCCGTCATGTATTTGCATGTCCCATTTTGCGCCAACCATTGCTTGTTCTGCGGGTTCTACCGCAACAAATGGCATGAAGAACACTCAGCCCCATATGCTGATGCATTAATCAAAGAACTTGAGCTGGAGGCATCTTCCCCCGCTTCTCAAAGCTCACCAATCAACGCCGTTTATTTTGGCGGCGGCACTCCGACAGCCCTACATGCGAAAGACCTCGCAAGAGTGATCCGTCGTATCCGAGAACTTTATCCTCTCTCAGCCGATTGTGAGATCACAGTTGAGGGACGTATCTTCCACTTTGATGATGACAAGATTGATGCATGTCTGGATGCGGGTGCAAATCGCTTTTCAACCGGAGTTCAATCCTTCAACACCAAAGTCCGCAAGCGGCAAGGCCGTAAGGCAAGCGGATCAGAAGCAATCCGTTTCTTTGAAGGCCTGAGAGACCGCAACCGTGCTGCAATCGTCTGTGACCTGATATTAGGTCTGCCCTATCAAACCGCAGAAGTCTGGCGTGATGATTTACGAACTGTTGTGGATCTGGGCTTGGATGGTGTCGATCTATACACACTCGCAGTCTTTCCCGGCAGTCCCCTTTCAAAAGCGATTGAGAAGGGGGCTTGCGACCCTGCAGCGTCCTTGCCGCAGCAGGGAGCTATGTACGGCGAGGGTTTAGAGTACATGCATCACCACGGTTGGAAACAGATTTCTTCCAGTCATTGGGGTCGACAGACCCGAGAGCGTAATCTTTACAACACATTGATCAAGTCTGGCGCAGACTGCCTAGCCTTCGGTTCCGGGGCAGGCGGCAACATCAACGGATATTCCTACGGCATCCATGGAGGAATCGTGGACTACATGCGGTGTCTGGAGGAGGGGGAGAAGCCATTGTCGCGTTTGCACAGAGCCGATCCATTGTCTTCTCCCCTCAACTTCCTAGCTGCTGGAATTGAAGAAATGCGCCTCGACCTCGGGCATCTGGAGCGCACAGAAATCAGCGCCCGTGGTTTTCGCAAATCCATAGACCCATTGTTGGGTAACTGGCAGAGCTTCGGCCTGATCACGGGTGAGGAGATTATCTCCCTCACCACTGCAGGGCGCTTCTGGCATCAAACCCTTCTCACCTATCTCAAGGCTGCCTTTAAATTGCACTCCGCAAGCTTGCAGCTAGAAACCAAAACCTATCAGGAAGAGGCAGCATGAACGCACAAATCACAGAGCTGAAAGAGAAACTTGCAGAAAACCCCGCAGGCATTCTGGAGAGCATTGCCAAGGAGCACGGCCTCTCAATGGCTGACACAATCCGCTGCCTGCCAGAAGAAATGTGGCGTGAACATTCAGGCGAACGTTTTGATGAAGTGATCAAGGCGATCCCTGCCTGGGGCAACGTCACAAGCATCGCAAACACAGGAGACATGATCTTTGAAGTGAAAGGTCCGTTTCCGGAAGGCAGCTATGCGCGCGGGTTCTATAATCTTAAGCAGACAGAAGGCGGCTTCTCCGGCCATATCAAGGCAGATGCGTGCCGCTCTATCATGTTCTTGAAGCGCCCATTCTTCTCCAAGCTGGCGATGTCCATCAATTTCCTGAATGCAGATGGTAACTGTTATCTGAAAATCTTCCTTGGCCGTGATGAGGAAGGTCAGATCAAGCCGGATCAGATTGAAAAATTTGATAAACTCGCGAGCTGGTGAGGCTGTGAGACATCGAAAATCATAGACCACCGATTTCGCTCACGGTGATCTGTGAAAGGCAGAAGTCGGGGCATTGCCCCGGCTTTTCTGTTTGGACGGTGAGGATCAAACAAACATCGCCATTACGAGATAACTGGCCATCCCATAAAGGCTGAGCAAGCTCAGGCTCATAAACAAGCCTCGTAGGCCGGTTTGGGCTGACAGATAACTGTAAGTGTAGCCAAGCCGGACAACGGCAAATCCAACTATCCAAACCTGCACCATAAGAGTGACAGGCGAAACGATAGCCACAACAGTTGCCAACAGCAGAAAGTAGACCATGTTCTCGGTGGTGTTACGATGAGCATTGTGACGACGTTCCAGCGCGTCACGAGCATCTTGAGCAATTGAAGACGGGCGCCCGCCTTTCTGCTCCCATTCTTCTGGTGTTGTCGCCAGATCATGCTTAGCGCGCGTGAGCTCAGTGACAGTCATCAGCCAGGTGTGATTGCCAAGAAGCAGGACCGCAGCGATGATCAAGGCTTCGATTGCTTCTGGAGTGGGAAGAGTGATGACGAGCGGTTTAATGCCGAAGACGAACAGGTTGATGAGAAGGCTGATAGCGATCAGCGCAAACGGATAAGCCTTCACCATCAAAGTGGCACGTGAGTTATCTACCTCAGCAATGTCCATTCCTATCACTCCCCTTGAGGCAACATTCTCCAAAAGCAGACGCTACGATTTCTTAAGGGGGACGTAAACCTGTCATTCCCGGCATGGCAGCAGAGAAGGGAAACGAAGGACCAAACAGACCAAGGGCTCAAAGCAGCACTGTTTAAAGTCCTGCAAGTTTACCACCCAAGCTTGTTGTGGGGCCTGAGAATACCGTTGCGATCCGGGAGAATTAATTGAGTATCATTAAGTTAACTTGAAACCTTCGCCGCTAACCGCCATATTCCAGAGGAAAGACCGAGGGCGAGATGCTCTCACACCGGATGCCTAATGAGGGTCTGGAGCTGGGTCGCTTGAAGAAGGACTTGGATTATGACGCGAGTATCTGCGTTTTCGAGCCCATTTATGTTGGGGTTCGATGATATTGAGCGCGTATTGGACAGGGTGAGCAAAGCAGCCAATGACGGCTACCCACCCTACAATATTGAACGCCTCGTTGCCACTGAAGAGAAAGGTGAAGTCATCCGCATCACGCTTGCGGTTGCCGGCTTCACACGTGACCAACTGGATGTTTCTGTTGAGGAAAGCCAATTGGTAATCCGTGGTCGCCAACAAGAAGACAAAACTCGCCAATACCTACACAGGGGTATAGCTGCACGACAGTTCCAACGCGCATTTGTATTGGCCGAAGGCATTGAGATTTTAGGGGCAGACCTGCGAGATGGTCTGTTGTCTATTGATCTTGCTCGTCCTGAGCCAGAGCGTATCGTTCGCCGGATTGAAATCTCGGCGGGGGACTGAATTAAAGGAGCAATCCTTTCTTCGCGCTGATCTGAATATTGAAGCGTATCTCCGGAAAGCGGAAAACCGATTTTTGGGCAAAGATGCGCGCGACAATAAAGACTTAGAGCTTGAAGCGAAAACATGCGCAGCCTGCTCTAGTAACTCTCAAGGAGAAGGCGATGACACGCGCCCCTTCTGTGCTGGCCGACGACCCGTACGAAAATTTTGAAGAACTCGGAGCTGGTGAAGTCGCCTATGTTAGGCGCGTTTCTCCAAATGACCTGAAGAAGATGTTCCCTGATGCAGAGCTGCAGGATGCAGACCTTCCTGCTTGGGCTCTTTTGGCTGCTGACGGAACACCACTGGTTCTAACTGATACACGTAACGCAGCAATTGCAAACGCAATTGAGAATGATCTGGAAGCTTTGAGCGTCCACTAAACCAACTACTGGGAGCTCTCAGAGGGAGTAATAGCGAAGGACAGCGTTTCAAAGCGTAGAAAAGATCTTCAAACCCAGTGAATTAGGCAAAAAAAAAGCCTGGATTGGAATGCGTCCGATCCAGGCTTTTTTGTTTTTGAGCTGACGTGCCTCAGGCTGCGTTAGGCGAAGCCTGTGGGTGGGTCAGAATAGAATAAATTGCAGCAGCATCTGTTGTTGCGCGCAGCTTGCTTGCAACATCAGAATCCCTCAAAAGTCGTGCAACACGTGCCAGAGCTTTCAAGTGGTCCGCTCCAGCGCCTTCTGGCGCAAGCAAAACAAAGATCAGATCAACAGGCTGGTCATCCAAGCTGTCGAACTCGATCGGTTTGTCCAGTCGCGCAAACAGGCCGTGCAACCCGTCAAGGTCCACGATTTTTCCATGCGGAATTGCAATGCCGTTTCCGACACCTGTTGAGCCGAGACGTTCGCGTTGCAGCAGCGTATCAAAGATATCGCGCTCAGTTTCTCCGCAAATCTCAGAGGCCCGTTCTGCAAGTTCCTGCAGGGCTTGTTTCTTGCTGTTTGCCTTGAGGTTGGCAATGACAGCCTCAGGACGAAGAAGTTCGTTCAGATCCATTCCTTGATCCGTGTCCATGCAAAATACAAAGCCGGTAAAAACCGGCTTTGTACAGGGTCGTGATGACCATGATTATCAGTTAGGAGCAGCCCCGTTAGCGAGATTTGGATCAATCCAGCCAACGTTTCCATCGTGACGACGGAATACGACATTTACCTCACCATTACCAGCGTTGCGGAACACTACAACGGGAGCTTCACTTAAATCTAGCTCCATAACTGCCATTCCGACAGTCAGTGTTTTCACTTTCGCTTCAGTTTCTGCAACCACAAGTGGGCTGTAGTCGGCGGGTACCTCTTCTTCCTGCTCAGGATCAGCAAGAACATACGATGTTGCGCCGTATGTTTCCCACTCTGCAGGGAGGCCATTTGTGTGGTGGTCGTTTAACTTTCTGTTGTAGCGCCTTAGCCTTTTCTCAATGCGTTCGGCTGCTTTGTCGAAACTTTGTCGCGGATCCTGACTGTCACCCGAAACCTGAAGCACAACTCCCGTGCTGAGGTGGACTGTGCAGTCGGATCGGAAGCCTGAGCCTTCGCGAGCGATTGTCACATGACCCGTGTATGCTCCTGGGAAATATTTATCCAGTGCATCGGAAATCCGGTCTTCAACGTGTGTCCTGGTTGCGTCACCAATGTCCACGTTCCTCCCCGAAATTCTAATTGTCATGGGAACCTCTTATGTTGTGTCGACTTATTCGCTGACAGGTTCTTCAGCCAAAGAGCAAAGAACCCTTCAACACATGTAGTTTGGACCAGCTAAGTTTAAAGTGCTACTGTTTTCGAGTTCTTAGAAAAATCTATGAGAACAGAAAAACATCCTATAGAGGTTATTAACTGATCGGGACCCTATTATGTCTCATTGAAACCATGAGAAATATCAGTGGGTTAGGTCAGGCTTTTCTTTTCTCTCCGACGCTGAACTGAGCTCGGAATCTTTAATGCTTCCCGATACTTAGCTACAGTTCGTCGCGCTATATCCACACCGTCGTCTTTTAAAATTTTCACAAGAGCGTCATCTGAAAGAATCTTCTTCGGATCTTCGGCGTCAATAAGTTGCTTAACTCGATAGCGTACTGATTCCGCTGAGTGCGATTCACCGCCCTCAGAAGAGGCAATTGCGGCAGAAAAAAAGTATTTCAGCTCGAAAATGCCACGCGGCGTAGCAATGTATTTGTTGGATGTGACGCGGCTGACGGTGGATTCATGCATGCCAATGGCGTCCGCCACAACGCGCAGATTCATTGGCCGAAGGTGCTGTACACCATAAGTAAGAAAACCGTCTTGTTGACGAACAATCTCAGAGGACACCTTCAGAATTGTCCGCGCCCGCTGATCAAGGCTTTTGACCAACCAGTTTGCGGTCTGCAGGCTATCGGTGAAGTACGCCAGTTCCTTATCGTTTCTGGAGCCCTGAGAAATCTCGGAGTAGTAACTCTGGCTCACCAGAACCTTAGGCAGGCTCTCTGTGTTGAGCTCAACGGTCCAGCCTCCATCTGAAGCAGGACGAACAAATGCATCTGGCACAATCGGCTGGGTAATTTCCGTATTGAATGCAGCGCCAGGCTTCGGATTGAGCTCTTTTATCTCAAGGATCATGTCCTTGAGGTCTTCATCATCCACTTTGCAAATACGTTTGAGCTTTACGAGGTCATGCAAAGCCAGCAACTCAATGTTCTCGACCAGCGCCTGCATGGCAGGGTCGTAGCGGTCTTTTTCTTTGAGTTGCAGTTTTAGGCACTCAGACAAATCACGCGCAAACACACCAACCGGATCAAGCGCCTGCAAAGCAAGAATAACCCGCTCCAGATCTCGCTCTGAAACCCCGAGGCGCGCAGACATCTCAGCACCGTCAATGCGTAGATAGCCATTTTCATCAATGCAATCGACGAGTTGATGAGCGACCAGAACATCGGCAGGGTTCGTGAGCACAAAACCGAGCTGTTCCTGAAGATGCTCACTCAGGGAGATTTCTGCGGCGACAAACGCTTCAAGATTGTAGTCAGAGGCTCCTGAGGAAGTGCTGTGGCTCGGTGCCTGCCAGTTATCCGCCTTCTGCTGAACCGGATCAACGGCCTGGTGCTCGCCATTATCATCAGGGAAGACGTCAGAGAGTTCAGAATCCAGATTGCTCGATATTGCTTCCGGAGTTGTTTCCAGCTCGTTATTGAGCCAATCCCCCTCCTGCATCTCAGCAGGGCTACTGTCAGCTTCTGGAGTACTTTCTGAATTGGAGGTCTCTCCAGCGGGACCAGCGCCATCCGGGCTGTCATCTCGTTCCAGAAAGGGATTACTTTCCAACTCACTATTAACGTGTGCAATCAGGTCCACATTCGACAGCTGCAACAGCTTGATCGCCTGCATCAGTTGCGGCGTCATGACAAGCTGTTGGCTTTGTCTGAATTCTAATTTTGGACCGATTGCCATAGAGTTATTTCGTCCTCCAAGTGCTGCAAGCTAGCCTGCAACACTCTTCTACGCAATTCGGCATAGGTTGGAAATCAAAGAGTGAACTGTTCCCCGAGATACAAACGCCTTACATCCGGATCTGCAACGATCTGATGTGGCTTGCCTTCTGTCAGAACTTCACCAGCCGCGATAATATATGCGCGGTCAATCAGCCCAAGCGTTTCACGAACGTTGTGGTCTGTAATCAGCACGCCAATACCGCGTTGGGTCAAATGACGTACGAGCTGCTGAATGTCACCCACCGCGATCGGGTCAATACCCGCAAACGGCTCATCAAGCAGCATAAAGGAGGGGCGGGTTGCCAAAGCGCGCGCAATCTCTACACGGCGGCGCTCACCACCACTGAGTGCGATACTTGGCGATTTACGCAGGTGTGTGACACCAAATTCGGTTAGAAGCGAGTCGAGATCTTCTTCACGGCGCTTCTTGTTCGGCTCCACCACTTCTAAAACAGCACGAATGTTGTCTTCAACAGAGAGACCACGGAAAATTGAGGCTTCCTGAGGCAGATAACCAACGCCCAGGCGCGCGCGGCGATACATTGGCAACTGTGTCATGTCGAAGTTGTCGAGGCGAATTGAACCATGATCCGGACGAATAAGACCGGTGATCATATAAAAGCAGGTTGTCTTACCAGCTCCGTTTGGACCCAGCAGTCCCACAGCTTCGCCACGCCGCACATTCAAGCTGACATGTTTGACAACCTGACGACGTCCGTAACTCTTGCCGATGCCATCAACTTCAAGCACCGCCTCTGATGGGTCGGCGTACTTGATGCCTTCTGGCTGGTGCGTTGGGATCTGAGGATCAATTGGGTGTGCACTCAAGAGCGTGGCCTATTTTGCTTTAGTTCTTATTTTCAAGGCTGTTCGGCTGCAAAAGCATCCGCACACGACCGGTGTTGCCGCCAGTTTCGCTGGAATCCAGGTTCGCTTTGCCTGTCTCCAGGTTGATCACAAGGCGCTTGCCAACAATTACGTTTGGTCCCTGGCTGAGAACAACGCGCTTGCCGGTCATCACAACAACCTGTTTGTCCATATCAAAGCTGGCATCGTCACCGGTTGCGACCTGGTCCTTAGAGGAAATCAGGACCTTACCTTTTGCTTCAAGACGGGAAATGGACTGTTGGACGGCCTGGCCATCCGCTGTGCCATTGGCCATGGAGCCAGCATAAAACACGATCAAGCGCTGGGTTTCCAGCTTGGTTTCACCTTGGGTAACAACAACATTTCCACTGAAGATAGCGCTTTTGTCTTTGTCACGAACCTGAAGGTTAGTCGCTTCAATCTCAATAGGTTCTTTATTGTTAGAACCAAATCCGGCGAATGAATCGGAGAACGTTTGTGCGTGGGCCATTCCAGCCAGCCCGAATGCCATAAGACAAGATAGAGAGAATATTCTCATCCGGTTAATCATTGACCGTTCTCCAGTGCCCAGGGCAGAAGCTTCATCTTGACGCCCCGGCGAAAATTCAAAACATTGTTTTTCTGATCAAATTCCATAGATCCAGCATCGATATAGCCACCATCAGAGATGACATCAACTGTATCGTTGGTCTGGATTGTACCTGTCTTCATATCGATATCGAGATACTCAAATTCTGCGGAATAGCCTTTACTGTACGCGACCGTAATCCCATTGGTGAGATTCAGGGTTTCCATCTCTGTATCAAACGTCCCGTTTCGAGAGGTGATACTAACAGTTTCCCCGGGAGCTATTGTGATTTCGGCCACAATATTCTCTAAATCAATCACTTGCGGGTTTGTTATACGCTGAATAGCCCGATCCGCCTGAACGTTGTATGAACGATCACCATCATTTCCCGACAGATGCGGGTTGGACATGACCAGTCCTTCGGTTGTCAGGCTGATATCTCCAATGCTCAGGCCGGCAAGAATGTTTTGGAAAACGATCATGCCAATCACACCAGCGGCGATCAGTAATCCGCCAGCAGGAAGAGCAAATCGGAGAATGCGAACGAGAATGGAATGTCGACGCGCAGATTTGCGCGCTTTTTCAAGCCGTGTTTGCGCTTCATTCGCAAACTCTTTGGGCATGTTTTCCATTGTTGTCATTCATAGTCCTGGAACATTCTGGACGCGATACAGACGGGGATCGCTGTCCGGTTGCCATTTTCCGGTCTCTCGTACAGTGAGTAACCAGTATCTTACAGGCACAAGCCGCTTCCGTTGATACGCAAATTTCAGGTAAAAACCCGAAAGGAAGCGGTAAGTACACACTAGCTGCCTAAATGGGGGGGCTTCAACAAATTACAAATGCTGAAGCCCATTAAACCGCAAATACTGGTAGAAAACTCGAGTTTCACTTAAGAATGTGCGAAAATATCGTTCTCAGGCCATCCTGCAAGGTCAAGCTGTGCGCGTGTTGGCAGAAATTCGAAGCACTTCTGTGCAATTTCGGTACGCTCTTCACGTTCCAGCATAAATTCAAGGCGTTCTTTAAGCTTATGAAGGTGCAGAACATCTGATGCAGCATAGGCCAGCTGAGCATCTGTCAGTTTTTCAGCTGCCCAATCAGAGCTCTGCTGCTGTTTGGAAAGGTCAACACCAATCAACTCGCGGCAGAGATCTTTCAGTCCGTGACGGTCCGTGTAGGTACGCACGAGCTTGGAAGCGATTTTTGTGCACCAGACCGGAGAAACGGAAATGTCCAGATACTCTTTCAATATGGCAACATCAAAGCGGGCAAAGTGAAAGATCTTTGGCTTGCTCTCATCTTCAAGCAGCGCTTGCAAATTAGGAGCAACCAGCTGGCCGCGTTCAATCTGCACCACGTCAGCAGTGCCGTCGCCAGAAGAAAGCTGCACAACGCACAACCGATCCCGGTGCGGATTCAGACCTAGAGTCTCGGAGTCTACTGCAACGGCGTCAGCTGAAGCATAGTTGGAAAGGTCTGGAAGATCGTTCTTGTGATATCTGATTGTCATTGTTGCTCTCGAAGAATAAGCGCGATTTGGTACATGAGACGTGTTTTGTCTCTTCTACACCAAACGGTCAAGTTACTCTGTAATTTTTAGGGAGAGCTTTGTGAAGAAAAGATGGTGCCCAGAAGAGGACTCGAACCTCCACGCCCTTGCGGGCACTAGCACCTGAAGCTAGCGCGTCTACCAATTCCGCCATCTGGGCATATCATCTTTTTCTTTCAGAGGGTTGCTGCTTGGCAGCGCCGCTCTGTGAGGCTGGGTTCTAGTGATCCGGGCTGAGATTGTCAATCACACATTTGCAAAGAGTTTTAATTTCTCCACAGAGTGCCTTCACATCCCAAAACCTTGAGCGTATTAACATCCCATGAATTATAGCTTTTTTGAGGGTTATGCGCGCTAATACGCGTACCTGCAAAATTTTGGCAAAGGTGGATGAAAATGGCGCAAGCGCTTAACGGGAAACTTATAACCGTTTTTGGCGGGTCAGGATTTATTGGTCGTCACGTTATCAGGATCTTAGCAGAGCGCGGATACAGCGTCCGCGCCGCTGTTCGTCATCCTGACCTTGCAGAGCATTTGCAGCCGCTGGGGGCTGTTGGGCAAATCATGCCTGTCGCTGCGAGCGTGCGTAACAAAAAATCTGTCGAGCGCGCCGTTGAAGGCGCCTGCGCAGTTATCAACCTTGTGGGTATTCTCTATGAGAGTGGTGCTCAGAAGTTTGACAGTGTTCAGGCAAAAGGCCCTGCAACAGTGGCTGAGGTCTGCAAAGAGCAGGGCATTCATAACCTGGTGCACGTTTCTGCAATTGGCGCGGATGAAAATAGCCCGGCTATTTATGCAAGAACAAAAGCTGCAGGCGAAAAGGCCGTTCTGGATGCAATGCCAGATGCCGTCATCTTCCGTCCTTCCATCGTATTCGGTCCAGAAGATGATTTTTTCAACCGTTTCGGCAGTATGGCACAGCTCTTCCCGGTATTGCCTCTGATCGGCGGTGGTCACACCAAATTCCAGCCAGTTTATGTGGGTGATGTTGCGCTCTCTATTGCGAATGCCATCGAGGGCAAGGCTGAAGCTGGCAAAATTTACGAGCTAGGCGGCCCTCAGGTCGCGACCTTTAAGGAATGCTTGCAGCTGCTGATGCAGGTCATTCATCGCAAACGCATGCTGGTTACTTTGCCGTTCCTGATCGCACGTATTCAGGCAAAGTTCATGCAGATGCTGCCAAAGCCAATGTTGACTGTTGATCAGGTCAATCTGCTGAAGAGCGATAACGTTGTAAGCAAGGAAGCGCAGTCGGAGAAGCGTACTTTTGAAGGGCTTGGCATTGAGCCGCATTCCATGGAAGCAATTCTGCCAACGTATCTTGATAAGTTCCGCCCCCATGGGCAGTACGATGCAAAAAGACCTGCTAAGTCATAGTGATTTAGTCGATTTTGGAACACAAAGCCCCGCCTCTGGCGGGGTTTTTTCGTGCCTGAAATGACTGTGATTTGCGTAGTCGCAACCTCAATGGAGCGGCTCATTCAATTTTAACCTAAGCTCACAGGTGCTGCATAAGCATATGTTCACCACCAGTTCTAAAAGCCGTACTACCTTCATCATACTACCGCATATTGTTCGATACTAAGTAGTTTCCTTAGCAGTAGAGCCTTCAAAACTGGAATGAGACCATGCCGCTGACCGACTTGACCCCAGAAGAGCATCGATGGACAGAGGATATGTTTAAACTCCTGCGTATCAATGCAGGCGGTGCAGAAGGTGCTGAGACAGGCGAAGCATCAGCTGAAGCTGCCTTACCTGCGGACTTTTCTCAGCTAGAGCATTCTATTTCTGAACTAAATGCTAAAAGTGACATTCTGAGAAATTATAAGGCACTGAATTCATCTTTCAAAAAATGCGATAAAGCGACTCAATCCGCTCTCAAGGCGGCTCTGGCTGCGATCCATGACAAGAATGAGAATGCTGTTATCTCTTCCGTCTCTCTCTTGCAAAAGTGCGTTTCGGAACACTCAGAACTGATCAATGATGCAGAAAGAACGCTTTCTGAACTATCAGATGAAGTTGGCGGTCTACGAGAAGAATACAATGAGCATGCAAACCGTAATGCCGAGTTTGTGAAGCGTGCTTATTTCAGTAAGGCCAATGCCAAAAAGCTTAGCAAGTTCACATCAGCTTGTGAGGATGTAAACAAGGAGCTCTCCCACGCAGAAGCATGCGTTCAGGCCCGCAACATTGATGATGTCAACAAGGCGTTGAAGTCAGGCAACAAAGCCCTTCAAAAGCTCCGTAAAGAGATGGACTGGCTGGATTTAGCGGAAGCAAGCAAGCCTGAAAGCAAACGTATGGGTGATGAAAAGCTTCAGGGTAGCATCACTGCTGACTATGACAAAAAGAAAGAAAGCTGGCGCCCGCAGGTTTGCTACAACGCGGCAATGAAAGTTGGTGTCATAGAGGGCAACCTGCCAGAGTTTTTGCGATCGAGCCTGATGGGGGAGAACAAGGTAAATGGCTACCCGGAAGGATATCCTGAGTTGATGGGCGTATCTCCCGAAACAGTCGAAAAAGAGTTCGACCACACCAAAGTTGAAGAGTCCGGCGTTCTCAATTTTGTTGATGATAAAACGGGCCACATCTCTCATACCGCCTATCTTCAAAAGACAGACAAAGGGTCCGTCGAGCTTTATCACACCAACTGTCAAACACTGGATATGGCCCTGCTGCGTAAAGATCAGGACATTCCAAAATCTGGACTGGTTACTCATTACGAGCTCAGCGATCCCGACACCCAGAACAGGTTTCAGGAATGGTTGAACAATGGATACAGCTTCAAACACACCCCAGCTTCCGACCTGAAATAAAAAAGCGCCGCATGTTTGCGACGCTTTGAAGATGAATTGTAGATGCGGTTAGCTCTGAGTGAGGATGAGACCTAATAGTCCAAGCCCGCCTACAATGATGCGCCACCAGCCGAACAACGCGAAGCCGTGTTTGGAGACATAATCAAGCAAGCTGCGTACAACAAAGAAACCGGCAATAAAGGAAGAGACCAGCCCGATGATAATCAGGGTCCAGTCATCCTGCCCCAACGCGTCCTTGTTCTTCAGGAAATCAAAAACAAACGCACCAACCATGGTTGGCATTGCGAGGAAGAATGAAAACTCCGCCGCAGACCGTTTGTCCGTGCCCATCAGCAAGGATGCGACAATCGTAGCGCCACTACGAGACACGCCCGGGATCATCGCCATGCACTGTGCAAAGCCAATCTTGATGTAAAGCGAAAGCGGATAGTCTTCCACGTTGGTATAGCGTGCTTGCAAAGGCATTTTATCAACCAGCAGCATAATGATACCACCGAAAATCAGCGTCACGCAGACCAGAGCGGGGGTTTCAAACAAAACCGCCTTGATAAAATCGTAGGCCAGTGCGCCAATCGCTGCAGCAGGTAGAAACGCAAGCAGAACACCTATTGTGAAATGCCGGGCTTTTGCACTTGTTGGCAGTGCAACTGCAATTCTTGTGAGCCGTGTGAAGTAGACACTCAGGATTGCTGCAATAGCTCCAAGCTGGATCATCACCTCAAAGGCGCGACCTTCACTTTTAAACCCGATAAAATGCCCGATCAGCAACAGATGCCCTGTGGAGGAAACTGGGATGAACTCAGTCAGGCCTTCAATGATGCCGAGCAGCAATGCGCCGACGATACTTTCAGTTGTCATTAAACGATGGTCTCCACGAATTTTCCCCAGATGTCATTGGTGAGGTTGTCCCCGTGTTTTCGTATGGTTTACCGTCTCAAGACTCTTTTGAGACAAATTACGTTTCTATAGCAACCTTTTGGTTACAGGTTTGCTCATAAATCAGAACAATGCTCAAGCTCTATCATCATCCTTTCTCTCCTGAATCGCGCTTCGCACGCTTAGCGCTCGGAGAATATGGAACTCCGTTTGAATGTCAGACGGAGTACCCTTGGGCACGTCGTCACGACTTCCTCATGATGAACCCAGCAGGAACGCTTCCCGTTCTGAAGGAAAATGATGGCCCTGCTGTGTGCGGGCCCATGGTTATCATGGAATACTTGGACGAAACTCGCGGCTATGCGATTCCTAACAGCCGCTTGTTGCCAGATCATCCTGAAGCACGTGCAGAAACGCGTCGTCTCGTCTCTTGGTTTTTGCAAAAATTCCTCGGTGAGGTTATTGGCTACATCGTGCAAGAACGCATTTACAAACAGGAGATGCCGGATAGCCAGGGTGGCGGACAGCCAGACTCAAGCATCTTACGGATTGCACGGGTCAATATGCTGAACCATTTGCGCTATATCGGATACCTTGCCGCGACACGTAAGTGGTTGGCTGGTGATCGGCTCACATTCGCTGATCTGGCCGCAGCAAGTCTTCTCTCCTGTGCAGACTATCTTGGTGAAGTTCCATGGTCCGAGGACGAAAACGTGAAGAGCTGGTACGCGCGGATGAAATCTCGTCCGAGCTTCCGCCCAATTCTGGCGGACAAAATGCTCGGCATGCCAGCGGCAAAGACCTACGCGGATCTGGACTTCTAAAACCTCATTCAGACACACAGCTAACGGAAAAGCAGGCTGCTCGCGTTAAAGCAGACCTGATCAAGCGTGCACGTGCAGTTGGGTTCGATGACGTCCGTATCACCACGGCTGATGCGATCCCGCTCGCGCCAGAGCGCCTGCATCACTTCATCGAGCAAGGTTATCACGCCACAATGGAATGGATGCCGGAAACAGAAGTCCGGCGTTCAAGCCCGTTGGAACTGTGGCCGGAAGCCCGCTCTGTTGTCATGCTGGCGATGAATTATGGGCCAGACATCGACCCGATGGAAATGCGCGACAAGCCAGATAAAGCGCACATTTCAGTCTATGCCCGCAACCGCGATTATCACGACCTTGTCAAAGGCAAAATGAAAGAGCTGGCCAGCCTGTTGGTTTCCAAAGGAGGTGGGGATGTAAAGGTGTTTGTGGACACAGCTCCGGTAATGGAAAAACCTCTGGCTCATTCCGCTGGGCTCGGCTGGCAAGGCAAACACTCCAATCTGGTGTCCAGAGAGCTTGGATCTTGGTTCTTCCTTGGGGCGATCTTCTCAACCTTGGATCTGCCGCTGGATGAGCCTGAAGTCGACCATTGTGGCAACTGCAAACGCTGCCTCACAGTTTGCCCGACTGAGGCCTTTCCAGCGCCGTATCAAGTGGATGCCAACCGGTGCATTTCTTATCTGACCATCGAGCACCATGGTCCGATCCCACTGGAATTTCGCAAGCCAATAGGCAACCGCATCTATGGCTGTGATGACTGCCTCTCTGTTTGCCCGTGGAATAAGTTTGCTCAGTCTGCCAGCGAAGCCAAATTGCAAGCCCGCGAAGACCTGATGGAACCAGCTCTTGCCGAGTTGCTGCAAATGGACGATCCAACCTTTCGCAAGTTCTTTTCTGGTTCTCCGGTGAAGCGCATTGGCCGCAACCGCTTCATCCGCAACTGCCTCATCGCAGCAGGCAACAGCGCAGAAGAAAAGCTCATCCCTCACGTGCTAAGCCACCTGCAAGGCGAGGACGAAACCGTCCGCGTCTCCGCAGTCTGGGCCCTAGCCCAACTTGTCTCCACCACCGATTTCGAGAAGCACAAGTCAGTATTGTTGGTGGATGAGCAAAGTGATGTGGTCAAAGCTGAATGGGAACAAGGCACCTCTTCTTGAGGCGCCTTGTCAATCAGGCAGTGTTGCCTGCCTTCACATACTGAAACTCAGTAAGATTCTCAGAGAGTGCCCAGAGTTTTTCCTGAAGCTCTGCATCCACCGCTGGGCCAGAAAGCTTCACAGGACTCGGGTTGCCCCATAGCCCGAAGCGTGGTCCCAGAAAGGCGCATTCCGCAATATCTGGAGCCGTTGCCGCGGCTAATTGTGGGCGACATCCAAACTCAACCGGCCGTGCCATAAACCGAGACAGCCACCCTCCCATCCCGATGGACTGTTGACGTTCTGTTGCTGTCAGTCCAGGGTGCGCGGATACTGATTTGGCTGAAGAGCCTGCCGCTTCAAAACGCCGTTGCAATGCAAACATGAAGAGCAGATTTGCAAGCTTACTATTGCCGTAGAATCCCAAGCGAGAATAAGGTCGCTTTTCTGAATGCAGATCTTCAAGATCTAGTTTTGCAGCTCTGTAACCGCCGCTGGAAACGGTTACGACGCGAGCATTAGGCGTCGCAACAAGTGTTTCAAACAGTAATCCGGTCAGTAAAAAGTGACCCAGATGGTTGGTTGCCATATGCATTTCCCAACCTTCTTTGGTGTGCATTCGTTGCTCTAGGTTTACGACACCTGCGTTGTTCAGCAGAATATCCAGCTGCTGATGCTTTGTAGTGAAAGCCTTTGCAAACCGGTGAATGCTCTTCCGGTCTGTCAGGTCAAGAGGGAGCACTTCCAGAGAACCTGAACTGACCTTCTGGCGGACACGTGTGATCGCAGTCTCACCCTTTTCGATAGACCTACAAGCAATCACTACATGTGCACCGCTCTCAGCTAATTCCAAAGCAGATTGAAAACCGAGACCCACATTAGCGCCCGTAACCACAGCCGTTTTGCCTGTAAGGTCTTGACTGTTTTTATTATTTGGCTGTTGTTGCAAAGTATCTCTCCTGAGATTGTCAAAATAACAGAACATCGGTAGTTTATTTGGAGAGTTTGTGAGAGTCAATAACCGACCATTGGTCGTTTATGTGATGTGCCGAAGAGTGATTGAGAATATGAGCGAAAAATCAAAGGCTTATAAGCGTGCGCGGACAGCGGAACATTTTGCTGAACGAGAGAAGATGATCCTCACATCAACGCGCACCCTGATGGATAGAGAAGGTATTGAAAACACGAGCCTTTCCGCTGTTGCGCGGGAGGTTGGCCTCGCAAAATCCAGTCTCTATCGATACTATGAAAGCCGGGAGCAAATTCTTGTCGCGCTGCTTCAGGAAGAGGCAGATCTCATGATTGCCGACTTCGAAAAGTCCCTGAGTGAGCCTAAAAGCCAACGAGATCTCAAAGGTATTGCAAAGCTTTGGGCCAAGGTGTGCTTTGCGCATCCGCGCTTGTGTTTGTTGGTCAGCCAGCTTTCGCCAATTCTGGAGCACAATCTCTCAACAGAGCGCATTGTAGAAGCGAAGCTGCAGTTCCTGCATCGCCACCGACAGATGGCAGAGATACTGACCGCTGCCCTTCCACACATGAGTGAGGCAGGAGCTCTTGCAGCAGTCCAGTACGTTTTCACAATTGTTGCAGGGCTTTGGCCGATGAAAGCAGACCGCAAAAATTCGCTGGCAGCGCTGGAGCATCCTGAACTGGCTCATTTGAAGATGAACTTTGAGGATACGCTGGCCAGCGCTATCGAGCTGTGCCTGCTCGGTATTCTGGCGAAAGAGCAGAACTGGGAGCCGGTGTTGGAATAACAGCGGCTACTGCCGCTGCCTCAACCGTTTCTTTATCTGACGCTTTTCCCAATCGCCACCAAAGGGATTGATGACCTCGAACACACTCAAACCATGAGCAACAAGGCCGATGCCAAACCCAAAAGCAACCCACAAGAACCAGAGGTAACCCGGTGATGTAAGAAGGTTCAGCACCGCCAGAGCTGTAATCACAACGGCGTACTGGATCAGGTTCATGTAAAAGCTTCGTATGTCCCGCACATACTCCATAGCTTCCTGCTCCCTGCCGGAAAGCTCGGGTAAAATTCCATTAGATGCTGAGGGCATGTCCTGTTCCTTCCTGAGATCACTAAAATCCGTGTCCAGAGCAGAAGCAATGCATTTCAGGGTTTCGGGGCTCGCATTCGCGCCGCGCTCAATACGCTGCAGTGTCCGCGTGCTGATACCTGCCATGTGTGCGAGCTGTTCCTGAGAAAGCCCTTTTTCAATGCGTAATTTTCTGACAATCACGGAAAAATTCCTGTTCTTCAACTAGGAGCAATCTGGAAGCTTCTTAAATAAAACACCACGACAAACAGCCGACATGACCACGACACGAGCAGGACATTTAAATCTAACACCCTGTAAAATAACAAAATATATTCAGAGCATCGTCCGAAGCACTTTCACCAGTGTGGTACATTCTTCAGAGGTTCCGATAGAAATACGCAGCCAGTCGTTGATCTGCTCTTTCTTGAAGTATCGAACCAGAATACCGTGATCTCTCAAATCGGCATGTAACCGCTCCGCCGGAACATGCGCGTGAGAGGCGAAAATGAAGTTTGTTGAAGATGGCAGCACCGTAAAGTCGAGCGCCTGAAGGTTCTCGGTGAGCTTCTCTCTATCTGCAACAATCTGGTCGCGCGTCTTTTCAAACCACTCCGTGTCCTCCCAGGCAGCAAGCGCGCCTGCAAGTGAAAGCCTGTCGAGGGGATAGGAGTTGAAGCTGTCCTTGACCCTGTGCAATCCCTCAATCAAATGCGGTTGCCCCACGCCAAACCCAACACGCATTCCTGCAAGGCTGCGAGACTTTGAGAAAGTCTGCACCACCAGCAGGTTGTCATAATCTGGCACAAGCTGAACCGCGCTTTGCCCTCCAAAATCGATGTAAGCCTCATCAACAAGAACCACCACATCCGGGTTTGCCTTGAGGATTGCCTCGATATCCTCCAATGGCATGGCAAGACCGGTTGGCGCATTCGGATTTGCGATGACCACACCACCACAAGTCCCGGCAAAGTCGCTGGGGTTGATACGGAAGTCATCGCCGAGAGGCATCAGCTGATGTTCAATCGAGTAAAGCTTACAATAGGTTGGATAGAACGCGTAGGTGATCTCCGGAAAGAGAATTGGCGCTTTCCCGCTGAAGAAGGCATGAAACGCATGCGCCAACACCTCGTCACTGCCATTACCTGCAAAGATATGGTCAGAAGTCAGCTGAAGAGAGGAGGCAATACTCGCTCTCAGGTCAGAAGCAGACGGGTCAGGATACAACCGTAACGCATCGCCTGTGGCCGCAGCAATTGCTTCCAAAGCACGCGGAGAGGGCCCCCATGGGTTCTCATTGGTATTCAGTTTGATAAAGGTCTGTTGCTTTGGTTGTTCACCCGGGATGTAGGGCTCCAGTTTTTGGACAATCGGGCTCCAGAACCTGCTCATATCTCAATCCAATCTCAGCAAACCGCAATCAATCGCGCATCTTTAAACTTGTGGATCCTAAGAGCGCTTGGACAATGCATCATTCAAAACGCACTGCATGCGATAATAGGTTTCCACCTCTTCCTCGGAAAATACCTTCGCGAACTCTTCTATCCGTTTCATCTCGGCCTTGCGAACTTTTTTAATCAGCGCTTTGCCTGATGGTGTCAAACAATAAAATACGGAACGCTTGTGCCGCGGATTGCTCACTTGTGCCACTTGCTCCTTGTCTAGCAATTCTTTGAGGACCTTGGCCACAAATTGGCGCTTCAGCTGCAGAAAATCAGTGAGTTGCGGTGCTGTTGCCTGCTCCAAAGCAAGCGTAGCTTCCAGCACAGCACGCTGACCGACAGTAAGATCGGTTCCTTCAAGATCCGCCTCAACCCGATTGCTGATGGTACGGAGCAACGGTCGGGTCATCTGAATGCCAGCATAAAGCATTTCTGGTTTAGATTCTGGTTTTTTAAGCATTTGATTTACTTGTTTCAATTAGTTTTATTGTCAATAAAATTGACAAATATCGTGTTCTGACTTACGTCTACCCTACAGATTTTCAGGTGATCTCAAAGGAAAATGAGTACAGATCATGGGTTTTAAAAATCTTGCAGAGCGGCAAATCCTAAAAGCACAAGCAGAAGGGCAGCTGAATAATCTTGAGGGAGAGGGTAAGCCGCTGCCAGCACGGGCACCTGGTTCTCTTGATACGGCTGCAGGCATGAGGATCATGGCTGATGCCGGAGCTGTACCGCGCGAGATTGAATTGAAAAAAGAGATAGATGCTCAGCGGCTTGTTGTTCAAAAAGCTGAAGGCACGCCAGACTGGAAATCCGAAATGGCAAAACTGGCAGACTTGCAACTCCGTCATGCGATCGAACAGGAAGCCCGAAAAAAGTTCTTCACATGAGTTGCCGAGCGCACTTCAAGTGTATGCGCTAAGCAAAACCTCATGGTTGCCGATATTCTACGTACTAGGAAAATCCACACTGGCGAGATGGTACAACATCTCCATGCCGTATCAGCTTGTGAACTCAGAGAACGCTTCAACCACATCCAGATAGACCTGATGCTTGAACGGGATCACAAGGCCGGCAAGGTTCTCGGCTTTTTCCCAGCGCCACTCACAAAACTCCTGCGCATGCCCGTCAGGTGGAGTCAGGATGTTGATTTCGCTGTTATCACCATCAAAGCGGAATGCAAACCAACGTTGTGTTTGGCCGCGATACTTAGCCTTGCGCACTTGGCGTTGAAGCTCCTCAGGAAAATCGTAGGAGAACCAGTCAGGTGCTTCTGCCAGCAGTGTGATGGACTTCACAGAGGTCTCTTCATAAAGCTCACGTCTCGCAGCTTCCAGCGGGTCTTCCCCTTTGTCCAGGCCACCCTGTGGCATCTGCCAGGCAAACTCTTCAGGAATAGGCTGTTTGTCACCATAGCGTTTGCCAGCCCAGACAAGCCCATCCCTATTGATAAGCATGATGCCAACACAAGGGCGAAAAGGAAGAGCGCTGTAATCGGTCATGTCTGGTCCAATAAAGAGAGTTGAGTACATAGTCCCGAAAGATTGCTCCGGTTTTCGGGACTACGCGCAGAAGAAAGATTGGAGCATGATGCGTGAGTTCATATGAACGCAACAGGCTCTAGCGTGTGGAATTGATAGCAGAGCTGATTGGAACGAGAGAAAGACCACGCTCCTCCAGTCGCTGCGACCACGCCTCCAACGCATTTAACGTAACAGGGAAAGCAGTCGCAGTTGCGACGGCAATGCCGCGTTGACGAGCAATTGTTTCCAGTTCCAGCAACTGTGTACCAATGGCTTCGGCGCTCAGGTTCTGGTCCAGAACCAGATCGGCCTGCACAAATGGCACTTTCTGCGTCCCGGCAACCTCGCTTGCTCTGGAGCGGGGAGACGAACCGTCATCAACATACATCAGGCCACGATCACGAACCTTGCTGAGGAACTCACTCATACGGGTCTCGTTAGAGGTGAAACGGTCGCCCATGAAGTTGACAAGCCCAACATAATTGCTGGTCTGCCCAAGAACCCAGGAGAGGCGCTCCTCGTTCTGCTTCCTGTCCAGATTGGTCAACAGGCTTTGCGGGCCAGCATCGTTGTCAGGATAATCAAACGGCTCCATTGGAGCTTGAAGAAGCACTTCATGCCCGGAAAGGCGTGCAGATTTCATCCAGCTGTTGATGTCATCACCATATGGAGAAAGCCCCAAAGAGATGTCAGCAGGGAGGTCTTCAATGGCCTTGAGCGTCATATCGGAGTTAAGCCCGATACCATTGATTAAAATAGCAATCCGCGCCTGTGTCAGCGCTGCAGGGTTAGGCCGCCGTGCATAGGCATCCAGCGGGCGAATACCCTCAGCAGAGATCTTTGGAAGGGAGCCGAACTTGTTGGGCTCGAGCAGCTGATCAATTGGGTCGGTAGAAAGCGACTCGCTTGAGAAGCCACCATCCAGCCCCTCATAATCAACACGCCGGGCCAAGTCGACGAGTGATGTTGGCCCACTGGCCTGATCTTGCGCGTTTGCGCCTGCTGGGCGAGAGGGGCGATAGCTGCCATCCTGTCCAAAGCCATTGGCATCAAACTGGTCAGACCCAATCTGGGCCAGTTGAGAACCATCCGGTAGGTCAACAATCTCGATATCACTGGGAGCAACACCATCAAGAGCGCTGGAAAGCTCGATAGTCGCCATCGGCTCGCCACCGTTGGGGTCATCAACAATGCCGATCCAGATAAAGCCGGTGGTGAAAATAACAGTCATGATGGCGACACCAATCAGGCCGAGCGGCAATCGCCCGATGCTCCGACGCTTGTTCATTCCAAGCGGAGCTGTCAAATCGCTCCTAACCATTGGTGCCCCCACCCTGTCATAAAATTCCGCCGCGCCAAACGAAGGTTTAGCGCGGCGTCCTTAATCACTTTATAGCATATCCCCGAAATGTGGCTACCGGTTTTCGGAGAGGTATATGCCTGAAAACAAATAGATAGAAATCGAGCGCTCCGAATGAAGCGCCCGATACTCTGAATTATTTGGATTCGTTTGCTGCACTGTCTGCACTTGGTGGGAAGGCTGCATCAGTCTTCTCGCCGCGGAGCAGGGATTTTGCCAGGTTCAGCTGCACATCTTTGTCTTTGTCCTGTGGGACGTAAGCCTGACTACCAGAACCTTCATCGCCTTCTTCGGCCTGAAGGTGACCACGCAGACCTGCTTCGCCTTTGGTTTCAGCACGGCCTTTCAGCTCATCAGGCAGTTCTTGCAAGGAAATGATGTCAGGGCGGATACCCTTAGCCTGAATGGAGTTGCCAGACGGTGTGTAATAACGAGCAGTTGTCAGACGGATCGCACCATTCGCACCAAGTGGAATGATGGTCTGTACAGAACCTTTACCGAAGGAACGTGTGCCCAGAATAGTCGCGCGGCGATGATCCTGCAGAGCACCGGCTACAATTTCAGAGGCTGACGCAGAACCGCCATTCACCAGAACGATCACAGGCGCACCTTCAGTCAGGTCACCGTTACGAGCGTTATAGCGCTGGGTCTCTTCAGCATTACGGCCACGGGTAGAAACAATTTCACCACGGTTCAAGAACGCATCAGAAACAGCAATCGCCTGATCCAGCAAACCGCCTGGGTTGTTGCGCAGATCCAGCACAAAGCCCTTCAGGTTATCTTCGCCGATTTCAGCAGTCAGCTCATCAACAGCATTTTCCAGGCCATCAAAGGTCTGTTCGTTAAACTGCGTGATGCGGATGTAACCGATGTCATCTTCTTTGTTCCAGCGAACAGAGCGAATGCGGATCACATCACGGGTGATGGTGATATCGGTTGGTTCGTTGATACCTTCACGGCGCACTGTAATGACGATGTCTGTGTTCACCAGACCGCGCATTTTCTCGACAGCCTCATTCAAGGTAAGGCCCATAACCTGTTCCCCATCAAGATGGGTAATCAGATCGCCTGCCTGTACGCCTGCTTTGTAAGCCGGAGTGTCGTCGATCGGGGCAACAACCTTCACAAGGCCGTCTTCCATGGTCACTTCAATACCAAGGCCACCAAACTCGCCGCGGGTCTGCACCTGCATATCGCGGAAGCTCTTTGGAGGCAGATAGCTGGAGTGCGGATCAAGGCTGGTGAGCATGCCGTTGATAGCGGTCTCGATCAGCTTGGAGTCAGCTGGCTCCTCTACATAATCAGAGCGCACACGTTCAAACACGTCGCCAAACAGATTAAGCTGATTGTAGGTATCAGGAGACGCAGCAGAAGCTGGTTCAGCAAATCTGAATGGTGCCTGAGAATATGTTACGACCGCCGTAGCCCCCATGACTACGCCAACCAACAAAAGCGATGCTTTCCGTATCATCCGCGAACCTTTTCGTTTTCGGCGCGTGACCACCATGGGTTGGGGTCGATTGCAGTGCCGTCTTTCCTGAATTCTACATATAAAACCGGCTGGTCCAAACTAAAATTAAGGTTATTAGCGCTTGCGAGGCGCGTTTCTCCCATTTTAGCGATTGGCTCTCCAGCTAGAATAAACTGCCCTAACTCCACCATGACATCGTCCAGCCCGGACATAAGGACATGGTATCCGCCGCCTGCATTAACAATTACCATCTGCCCGTAAGAGCGGAAATCCCCTGCATACACCACCCAACCATCAGTGGGGGAGGTGACCTGGGCATTCGGGCGTGTCGCAATGGATTGGCCAGTCGTTACGTTGCCAAAACCATCTGCAACCCCAAAGTCTTGCAGGAGTGTTCCAGACACCGGATCAGGCAAAAGCCCAAGGGTATCCGAAAAAGCAACAACCGGTTTCAATCGGCTCGGATCAGCAAACGGATCACCGGAGGCGATCCGGTTTTGCCGCTCAATGTCCGCAAGTCGCGCTGCTTCTGCCGCACGACGGCTGCTATCCACTTCTCTTTCAAGGTTAGCAAGCAACTCTTTCAAAGAGGTTGCCTTTTCGGCAAGTTCCCTGGCGCGAGCCTTCTCGGCTTCCAGCGCTGCAAGGCTTTCCTGCCGTGCTGCCTTCTTCTTTTCTAAAAGCAATTCAACACGATGACGCTCTTCCGCCATCTGTATTGCACCACTTCGAACCCGGTTGCGCTCTGCTTCAATTTTTGCTCGAAGCCGAGACAATTCAGCAAGATCACTCGCCAGCGCTTCCGCCTCAATCCGCACTTCTGGCATGATTGAGTTGAGCAGGATCGCACTGCGTACCGCACCAAGAGCATCCTGAGGACGCACGACCATTGCTGGCGGCGGGCGATGACCGATCCGTTGCAAAGCGCTTAAAACTTCAGCTAAAACATCTTTACGTTCATTCAATGACGCCCGGACAGATTGCTCATTTTTTCTGTGCCGGCCCAAGCGCGCTTCAGTGGCTTCCAACTGGTTTTCCAGTTTCTTCATGCGCTCACCGGTACGGATCAACTCTCCGCTCAGGCTCTCGCCATCACGCTCCAGCGCACGAATGGATCTCTGAATTTCTTCACGCTTCTCTTTGGAAAGGGAGATGTTTTCATTCAGGCTGCGAAGCTCTTTTTCCCGTTCCTTTTTTTGGAGCAGGGCAATTGCCGCCGGATCTTCGGGGTCAATCTTGCCATCTTCAATTTTAAAGGAGACGTTCGTCAGTTTTTGCGCAGTACTTTGCAGCGGCAGAACAAGCGCTACCGCAAAAAACAAGGCAAAGCTTGTCACCAATCGGAGGATCAGGTTTCCCCTAAGACGCAACAACTGAACTCCCAAAGTGCAGCGCAGAGCAAAACGCTGACCTTAATACTAAAATATCGACGTAGACCAACCCTGCAAAACAACAGGCACGCAGCCCCAAAGCTAACGCCGAGGATAATGCTCCAGACAGCGTTAAGGAAGTGTCAACCACGTTGAAGGCTTAGCGACTTCCAATAAAAACATCAATATCCATAGCAGTCATTCGGGCGGGTGAAACCGGAATGGGCAAATACAAAACAGACTTAGTGGAAGGTATTGGAAAAAGAGAGGCAACCTCCGCACCATTCACGCGCGGTGATACGGATGCCCTGTCAGTATCGTGATGGCGCGGTAGATTTGCTCGCCGCACAGGATGCGGACGAGTTGGTGAGGCCATGTCATGGAGCCCAGAGCCAGCTTCAGGTCTGCGCGTTGCAGCAGCGCCTGGCCGTGGCCGTCGGCACCGCCAATGGCGAGCACCATATCCGAAATACCCTGATCGGCCCAACCGCCAAGTTTTTTGGCAAAGGCTTCGCTGGAAAGTGCCTTACCATGCTCATCCAGTGCAATCAGGATCGCACCGGAAGGAAGCGCATTGAGCAGCAGTTGCGCTTCTTCGTCTTTTCGATCACTCGTACGGGCAGCCCGACTCTCTGAAAATTCCACCACGGACACAGACGTAATGCCAACGGAACGGCCAGCTTTGCGGGCTCGGTCCAGATAGCGTTCAAGCATGTCCTTTTCCGCGCCAGCTTTCATTTTGCCGACGCAGGCAATCGTGACTTTCATAAAGTCTCCGGGATTAGATCGTAGTGACCCGCAAAAAGATCTCATGCAGATGGAGCAGCACCTGCATCAGCGGCATTTGCCCAGACTCCCTCATTCCCCCAAAGGGGTAGAGAATTGACTGGTGTAATAGTCAGTGCTTCAAAGAAGCACTGATACTATCCGATGAACTGCGTCGGTGCAGAGCTATCCGCAGACCACATCTTTTCTACATTGTAGAAACTGCGGACTTCTGGGCGGAAAATGTGAATGATTGCATCACCGATATCGATGAGCACCCAGTCACAATGCGGCATGCCCTCAACGCGAGCGTTACCGTAGCCAGCATCTTTCAGATCACGGAGCAGGTAGTCGGCAACAGCACCCACATGGCGATGAGAGCGGCCAGAAGCCACAACCATGTGATCAGCCAGAGCAGATTTGCCTGTAAGATCTAGAGATACGATATCCTCAGCCTTGGAATTCTCCAGGCTGTTGAGGATCAGTGCAAGCACGTCCCCCTCATTGGTGGGATCATGCGGTTGAAGAGGAGCGATGGTGTCCGTCCCTTCATGTTGAGTTGTCATGGTCAGCTTAAGAGCCCTCGCCATGGTTAGAGAAAGCAGTACTCTGCCGGTCGAAAAGCCTGAAATGCACAAACTCAAGCCTTCCGTCAAGAAGAATACTCAGGTCCCTATGGCATTTTCAAGACACTACTTGCCGTAAAAAGCGTAAAGTTACCCTGGGGTGTGTCCTCTATTCCTCAGGAGGGTGGAAGAGGTTTCATCCAGCGGACCACGTAAAATGGTCCAGCACGGGGCTTTGCACTCAGGCAGTTGGTCTGCACTTTTTTCTTTTAATTGAGCAAAGGCATACCTTTGGCAAACTTGAGCGGAAAGAGACGAAAGGGTCGCTTTGGGCCGGTCAACAATTGCCACAGGCACCCCTTCTATAATGCTCTGCCAGTTTTGCCAATGGTGAAAATTGGAGAGATTGTCTGCACCCATAACCCAGACAAAATTCAGATGCGGTCTGCGCAGCTTTAATTGCTCCACCGTACTTGCCGTGTAAGAGGTGCCAAGCACCTTCTCATAGGCCGTCACCTTCATGCGTGGATGTCGTGCCAAAGCCTGCGCGGCGGCAACACGTTCTTCCAGGGGTGCGAGGTTTCGGTGAGACTTCAGCGGGTTTCCGGGCGTGACCAGCCACCAGATTTGATGCAGGTTCAAGCGCCGCAACGCCGTCTCCGCCACCATAAGATGGCCGGGATGTGGGGGATTAAACGACCCGCCAAACAAACCAATGCGATTGCCCGGTGCAGCATAGGGAAGGCGCATCCAGTCTGGTTGCACAATCCCAAGCTTGCCGTGGCTATCGCCCATTGTGGGGTCGGGGTTCGTCATGGACGCGTTTGGCCGTTCCCGCGAACCACGTATTTGAAGCTGGTCAGCTGTTCCACACCAACAGGTCCGCGTGCATGCATGCGGCCAGTTGCGATGCCAATTTCGGCGCCCATGCCAAACTCACCACCATCAGCAAACTGTGTGGATGCATTGTGAAGAACGATAGCCGAGTCCACTTCTGCAAGGAATTTGCGGGCCGCAATCTGGTCTTCTGTGATGATACAGTCCGTGTGATTGGAACCGTAGATCCCGATATGCTCAATCGCATCTTCCAGACCGCCAACAATCTTCACAGAAATGATCGCATCCAGATATTCAGTCGACCAGTCATCGTCAGTCGCCTCAGAAGCGGTTGGGCAAAGCATCATGACGTCTTCATCACCGCGTATCTGGCAGCCTTTTTGTTGAAGAGCAGCAAGAATTGGCGGCAAAATGGTTGCTGCCACAGCTTCATCAACCAGCAGTGTCTCGGCTGCACCACAAATGCCCGTCCGGCGCATCTTGGAGTTGATGGTGATTTCAATCGCCTTATCCAGATCGGCCTTTTTGTCGATGAAGATATGAACCAGACCCTCCAGATGCGCAAACACAGGCACACGTGCCTCATCCTGAACGCGTGCAACAAGGCTCTTGCCACCACGCGGAATGATCACATCAAGATTACCATCCAGGCCTTTCAGCATTTCACCAACAGCAGCACGGTCTTTCACCGGCACAATCTGTATGGCATCTACCGGCAGTCCGGCGTCTGCAAGGCCAGCCTGCAAAGCTTTATAGATAGCAAGGTTGGAGTTGATGGTGTCTGATCCGCCGCGCAGTACAACAGCATTACCAGCCTTCAGGCACAGTGCTCCTGCATCCGCAGTCACGTTCGGACGGCTCTCGTAGATTACGCCAATTACACCAAGAGGCGTGCGGACGCGCGAGATGTCCAGACCGTTCGGGCGTTTCCAGTCCGCAATCGTAGAACCGACAGGGTCGTCCAGCTTGGCAATGTCTTCCAGCGCGCAGGCAATGGCTTCAATGCGCTCTTCGTTCAATGTGCCGCGATCAACAAAGGATGCCAGCTGACCATTGGCCTGCATGCTTTCCAGATCAATCGCATTCGCTTTGAGGATCTCAGGGGTTGCAGAGCGAACGGCAGCTGCCATCGCTTCCAGGCCTTTGTTCTTCTGGCTTGTGGGGGCAATGGCAAGAGTACGTGCAGCAGCGCGTGCCTTTTTGCCAAGAGTTGCCATCAGGTCGCGAACATCGGTGTTGTCCGCATTTGCCACTTCAGAAGTATTCAGCATCTGCAAAACCCTTAAGTCATCACTGGTTGAACTTGGTCAACCTAAACAGTTTCTATGAATTGTCCAAATCAGATGTAGAGAGCACAAGGTCGTCCGTATGGACCATCTCTGCCCGTCCCGGATAGCCAACAATGGCTTCAATTTCTTTGCTGTTGCGCCCGATGATGAGAGAGGCCTCACCGTAATCATAGGCCACAAGACCGCGACCCACATCGTGCCCGTCCGCATCTATAATACGCACAGCATCACCACGTGTGAATGTGCCATCCACTTTGGTCACCCCTGCTGGCAGCAGGCTCTTGCCCGCCTTCACAGCTTTTAGCGCACCTGCATCCAGCTGAATGGTGCCATGCGGCTTCAGGTGACCGCTGATCCACGTTTTGCGGGCGCGGGCGGGTGAGGATGGAGCAGGGAACCATGTTGCCCGTGCACCATTTTCAATTGCGTTAAGCGGGTTCATGGTCTTGCCACTGGCAATGATCATGGACGTACCAGCGCTCTGCGCAATCTTGGCCGCATCAATCTTGGTCTTCATGCCACCGGAGGAGAAGGCCGTTCCCGGCGCACCGGCCATGGCCTCAATCTCCTGCGTCACCTGAGGAACCTCAGGCAGGAAAATGGCATCAGGATCTGTCTGCGGAGCGGCGGTGTAAAGCCCGTCCACATCAGACAGCAGCACAAGAAGATCCGCACTCGCCATAGTCGCCACACGGGCGCCCAGACGGTCGTTATCGCCATAGCGGATCTCGGAGGTAGCCACACTGTCATTCTCGTTGATGATCGGCACAGCGCCCATCTTCAGCAATGTGCCAATCGTCTCGCGTGCATTCAGGTAACGGCGGCGCTCTTCCGTGTCGCCGAGCGTCAGCAGAATCTGGCCAGCCGTTAAACCACGCGCACCGAGAATTTCAGAATACGCCTGAGCAAGTGCAATCTGGCCCACAGAAGCGGCGGCTTGCGCCTGCTCCAGTTTGAGCGGACCAGCTGGCAGACCAAGCACACCACGACCAAGAGCAATGGAACCGGAAGAGACCACCAGCACTTCTTTCCCAGCTTCGGAAAGAGCCTGAAGGTCATCTGCCAGCGATTCCAGCCACTCACGCTTCAACCGGCCTTTTTCTACCAGAAGGGCAGAGCCGATTTTGACGGTGATGCGCTTATAGTCGCTCAGACTTCGAGCCATTACGGGCGCCACTCCTCAATTCCATCAGAAGGAATGGCATTGGCCTCGTCTTGCTTATCCTTGTCAATTGCACGAATGATCATGCGCTGAGCAGTGTCGATGTTTTCACCACTGGCAGACGAAATGATCAAAGGCTTCTGACCGCAGGCTTCTTCAAGAGACTTAAAGCGCTCTTCGCGCAGCTCTTCTGTCAGTGCATCTGCTTTGGAAAGACAAACAATCTCAGCCTTCTCATCCAAACCATGGCCATAAGCTTCCAGCTCACCGCGAATGGTGCGGTAAGAATCTGCCGGGTCTTCTTCGCCAGAGCCATCCACCAGATGCAACAGAACGCGCGTACGCTCCACGTGGCCAAGGAAACGGTCGCCAAGACCATGACCTTCGTGTGCACCACGAATGAGGCCCGGAATGTCAGCGAGCACAAAGCCGCGATTGTCGAGTTCACACACACCCAGGTTCGGGTGCAGCGTGGTGAACGGATAATCCGCAATCTTTGGGCGTGCTGCTGATACAGCGGAGAGGAAGGTGGATTTGCCAGCGTTTGGCAGACCCACAAGGCCAGCATCCGCAATCAGCTTCAGGCGCAGCCAGATCCACTTTTCTTCGCCTTCAAGACCAGGGTTCGCATGGCGCGGTGCCTGGTTGGTTGAGGATTTGAAGTGCGCGTTACCGAAACCGCCATTACCACCTTTCAGAAGCAACAAGCGCTGACCAATCTCGGTCATGTCCGCCTGAACGGTCTCGTTGTCTTCTTCAAGAATCTGAGTGCCTACAGGAACACGAAGCACAACATCGTCGCCCTTGGCGCCGGTTCTGTTGCGGCCCATGCCATGCATGCCAATTTTTGCTTTGTAGTGCTGCGCGTAGCGATAGTCGATCAGTGTGTTGAGGCCATCAACGCACTCAACCCATACATCACCACCACGGCCACCATCACCGCCGTCGGGTCCACCTTCGGCAACATATTTCTCACGGCGGAAGCTGACGCTGCCCGCGCCACCATCACCAGACTTTACAAAGATCTTTGCCTGATCGAGGAATTTCATTTTATTCTCTTTCGTCCACCTGTGACGTTCTTTGGAGGACGTCATAAAGCCCTATTGCGCTCCCGCCAAGGGCGGAACGGCAAATCTGGCTAATTTTATTGCTTAAGCGTGTTCCCGAAAAGTGTCTAGCGCTTTCCGGAAAAGAATAAGCAACCTGATTTATGGTTTACTGCCCTGAACAGCCAAAAGGCTCACGAACATCAATTCGCAAGCCTTTCAAAATTCAGATGCGCAAGAACAAATCCCTAAAGACAAGTTGCTTTAGAGACTGGACCGTCAGGCGGCGATCGCCTGCATCGATGTCCATCTGTCCCGGGTCAGCGTAACTGTAGTGTAATCCATTTCAAGATCACCACGTGCGCGGTTCTTCTCTTTAGTCTCGCCAGTCACCTCAAACCCGTTCTTCTGAAGCACATTCAGAGACTTCGGATTGATGGTGAACAGGCCAGTGTTCATCGCAGCCGCATTCAGCCGGTTGAACACGTAATCGCAAACCAGGTTGGTCGCTTCACTGGCATAACCTTTACCCCATTGGGATTTAGCCAGCCAGTAACCGAGGTGCGGTGTTGTCGAGACATTGCGGATGCCGATGACTCCGACAAGGCCTTCGCCATTGTCGATCACCCAGTTGATCTCTTCGCAGTGAGGTGTCGTGCGGCAATGGTCAAACCACCAGTCACCATCATCCTTTGTATAAGGATGCGGAACGACAGTCAGCATCTTGCTCACATCGAAATCGTTCAAAGACGCATTATGAATATCAAAATCACCCTCGCGAAAATCGCGTAGGATCAAGCGCTCGGATTGTAACTCCGGGAACATGACAATCTCTTCTTATTCTTCTTGGAGCGCTTGGCTTATTGTCGCTGGCGCTCTTTCTCTTAAGTACACGAAGATAGCGTCAAACCCGTCGAACCATATGCTCGCAACGCGCCGGTGCTATCCAACCCTTGCTTTTGGTTCCTGAGATCTAAAGTAAAACTCTGCCACGAGTGCTGGGTACAATCACAACGGGACGAGGGAGCGAAAGGCTGTTGCCGCAACCTTGCTCAAAGACCCTATCCTGCCATCTGCTGAAAGTCGCGGAACGCATAAACAGTCGCGCCAGCCAGATCAGAAGAGCAGGACCCATCTTCAATTGTCCGATAAACACACACAGATCGGAGAATCAAAGGTGATCGACACCTGCATCTTTATTCACAGGGGAACAAAGTAAGCAGACAACAGCATCTTGGAGGTTTCAAAATCCGAGAGGAACTTAAAAGCTTGGGGGCGGTCACTATCTCGGACCACTCCCTATTGCAAGCGCTTAGAGCATGTTCATGGAATTTTTTTCACATAGTGAGGAATATTTGCGCGAATATCGGCAAAACCTGCAATGCAACCACAAGGTGACCTAACATCGGGTTTTCCCTCAACTTTTATTGGTTTTGTGAAAACATCAGGGAATAAGTTAGGATTTGACTCAGTAAAAACACAGAGAATTTAAAAAAATTGGTTCTACAGGCATCAAATGGAAAGCTGGATCTTTACTTATCAGTCAATATGTGGAATGCCGTCTCTACGTTAAGACTATCGACACCCTGTCTCCTTTTTAGGCGTCAGTGCACTCGATTTCGCCCTGACGCAACCAAAGCCATCTGCATGTCGCAGCGGCACACTAACTAGGAGATATCACGATGGCTAAAGGCACCGTGAAATGGTTCAACAGCACTAAAGGTTTCGGTTTTATTGCACCTGAAGATGGAAGCAAAGACGTATTTGTTCACATCTCTGCAGTAGAGCGCTCCGGTCTGTCTACTCTGGCTGATGGCCAGGACGTAACTTACGAACTGGAAGCTGGTCGTGATGGCCGTCAGAGCGCTGTAAACCTCGAAACCGTATAATTCGAGCTGTTCAGTGAAAAAGAGCGCAGCAATGCGCTCTTTTTTTTGTCTGGAATTTGGCCCAGACATCAATAAACCAACAATGAGATAGCCATCAGGCGTCCATTCAGCCAAAACGCCCCTCTACAGAATACGACCCTCCCCAAATCCGGCTCTCAACATCATGCTTCGCCGTGATGTCAGCTGAACGCCTCCACATTCCATTCCCTTGCAATCTTGTTTCTCCTCACCAAACTCACTAGAGCTTAGTGTAAGATACGGTATCGTACCCACGTGAGAGACGGAAAACCTGCATGGAATCAGAGAAAAAGGTATCGCGCGGCGAAAAGCGGAAAAATGAGCTTTTAGAAATTGCAGCTGACGCGATCATCGAACTTGGCTATGCCAACACCTCGATGGATGAGATCGTCAGACGCGCCCGCGCCTCCAAAACCACAGTCTACAGACACTTCAAAAACAAAGAAGCAATGTTGGCAGAGATTGTCAGCAACCTGTCTGAAGGGCCTGTCCTCTCCATTAAACCTCTCGACTCAAACGAAGATGGTGGCTCCCGTCAGGAGCTTGAAGAGATTCTTTTTGTCTTTGGCAAGGCCGTTCTGACCCTCATCTATGATGACAGAACTCTGGGCCTTTGGCGCATGTTGATAGGTGAGGGCAGTCGCGCTCCTCATATTACCAAATCATTCTTCCAGCTTGGCCCCAAACGGGCAACCTCCAGCATTGCACAGCAGCTCCAACTGGCGAGCAGTCTGGGCATCGTCGCTATCGAACACCCTGAAAACGCAGCGGCCATCTTCATGGGTATGTTGCGCGAGGACACTCACCTCGCTCTTCTGCTGGGCGTTCAATCCGCACCGACTCTACAGGAAATCTCGGATCATGTTCGCCAATGTGTGCATGATTTCATGAAAGCATATGGCACCTGATCTCATCCAGCGCCGACCAGCCGAAAACAGTCATGCTTGACGAAAGTGATTTTTATCTGCTAAGTGTACGGTACAGTATCGTACACTTACGGAGGTAGAGATGCTTGATAATAACACTGTGACACATCCCATCGTGACCCGGGCAGCGGCCATGCCAACGCCCCAGCACATCAGCTTAAACAAAATCAAAAAGTCGAAAGACGGCATGGAGCTTGAGGTCGACTTCCTCGCAGAGCTCACAGGCGACGGCTTGGTCAAGACCGGCGTGGTCCAGCCCAACGTCCCTGGCTTTGGCGCTTTTGAAGTTCTCTGCGACGAAGGCTCATCCATTGGCGGCACGGATACAGCTCCCGCACCATTGTCTTACCTGGCCGCGGGTATCGGTTTCTGCCTGCTCACGCATGTGCATGGGTTGGCTCAGTCCCGGAAGCTGAACATCTCCTCCATCAAGCTGGAGCAGAAAATGAAGTTCCAGTCCAGAATTCCGGGAATGACCGCTGAAGAAGGCTCGGACATGCTTGGTGTTTCAAAAGGCGTCGAGACAGTCATCATCATCGAATCGCAAGAAGACCCATCTCTGATTGCCTCTTTGGTGGAGGCGAGTGAGAAAGCCTGCATGGCGCTTCAAACCGTCGTAAATGCAGTCCCGGCATCGACCACCATCATCAACAACGGCCAGAAACTCTGAGCCAGAATTGATGTGTAGGGCAGCCTCTCAAGTGAAATCGTTTGAGATGTTGCCCTCCTCTCCATTTCACCTTCTCAACAATGTCTCCGAGAAGGCGGAGGAAATACAATGACATCCTCTTCCCAACACAACTACTTCCCCACCACCTTTCGCAACCAGCTCATGGCAACAATCGTCTGGGCTCAGGTCTTTGTTCTCTATTGCATTGGTCTTTTGGTTTTCACCGAACAGAACACAAGTCAGATTTTCTGGGCAGATCCGTTCATCAAGATCGTGCCGATTTACGTCTCTACCTGGCTCATCATTTTCACCTCGCTGCTTTTGGGCTGGTTTTGCTTTAACAAACTCGGCTGGGCAGGCTTGATAAAGCACACGCCCGGTTTGCAGATCGTGAGCGGTGTAAGCACAGCAATCATCATCACATGCATTATCTGGGCGTTTTTTGGGAGTGAGCTGCCTGACTTTGTCCCGGCAGAAGAAAGCTCACGTCCAGGCTATCTTTTTGGCATGGTGGCTGGTTACGGCGAAGAGCTCGTCTTCCGCATGTTACTGAGTGCGCTGGTCTTCTTCGGAATGTTCAAACTGCTGGCAGGCGTTGAGTACAGATATCGTGTGTTCTGGTCTGCTGGCACTGCAATCCTCATCGCAGCACTAGCTTTTGTCTTCCTTCATGAGCTTGGAGAACTGGATAGCATCTTATTGTGGAACCTGATCGCCACACGCATTCTCGTTCCCGGCATCATAATGGGGGGCCTGTTTTTTCTGGTCGGTCCGGGCTTTCTCATCTTCATGCACAGCACCTTGCACATCATGATACCGCTGCTATTCGACTGATCCCAAAACTTGTCGCGCGCACCCATCGGCACGCGACAAGCAATTTACCTTCAAACCGTCACCGCCCGCATGGCTTCCCATAAATGCCGGGTGAGCTCCGTCTCAATTAAGGTCACTGCTTCATTTCCACGTGCACGACACTTATCTGGTCGCAAACCGGTGCGCTGAAAACCATTCTTTTCTTGTACGCGTAGAGAGCCATGATTTTCGTCGAAGGCCCCACAAGTGATCCGCTCTGAACCAAGGACTTCAAAGCAGTATTGAATAACCTCTGCCGTCGCTTCACTCATAAAGCCCTTGCCCCAGAATGGTTTGGCCAACCAATAACCAATCAAAGGCACACCTTCCTCTGAGATGTGGATGCTGATAACTCCTATAAAACGGTGCTCGAACTCGATGGCCCAGTTGACCTCCTGTGTCAGCGGAGTATTTGCGCAATTACTCAACCACCACTCACCATCGGCTTTAGTGTAGGGATAAGGCACCACAGACAGCATCCGCGTAACCTCAAAGTTATTGAGGTAGTCACAAATCGGCGTCAGGTCATTTTCTCGAAGTACCCGCAAAGTTAGACGCTTTGTTTTAAGCTCAGGAAATTCCATTTTAACAACACCTTTGCTAGCTAATCATCCTTAAACCGTCACCGCCCGCATGGCTTCCCATAAAGGACGGGTGAGCTCCACGTTGATGAGAGTGACTTCTTCTTCTCCGCGAGCGCGACTTTTTTCTGGCTCCGAGCCGATTGTCTGGAAGCCGTTCTTCGCCAGCACATTCAGGGACCCGTCATTTTCTTCAAATGCCCCGGAAGTCACTTTGGTAGAACCTAATTCCTCAAAACAGTAATTGACCACCGCCTCAGTTGCCTCGCTCATATAGCCTTTGCCCCAGAACGGTTGCCCCAGCCAATAACCAATGCGCGGGAAGCTATCTTCTGGGATGCGTATTCCAATGACGCCTGAGAACCCATGTTCGGATTCAATAACCCAGTTCGTCTCTTCGCTTAGCGGTGTCTCCTTGATGTGGTTCAACCACCATTCCCCATCCGCTTTTGTGTAAGGGTAGGGCACGACAGTCAGCATCTTGCTGACTTCAAAGTTGCTGATGTACTCACAGATTGGCTCCAGATCACCCTGCTGAAACTGGCGGAGTGTCAGGCGGTTTGTTTTGAGTTCAGGAAACATTATCATTACTCACGATTTTTTGTCTGAATTAGTCAGCCGAAGAAAGTCATTTCGGGCTATTTGAAGTTGGATCTCATCGAGCTCCACATTTCCCCGCGCGCGGCAGACGTGCTTGGCCTCACCAGTAATCTTGAAACCCATCTTGGTCAGCACCTGCATGGAGGCCGGGTTCTCCTTGAACACTCCGGTCCGCACCACATGCAGCGACCGCGCTTCAAACAGATAATCAAGAACAACACGCAAAGCCTCACTCATCAGTCCTTTGCCCCAATGCTCACGCCCAAGCCAGTAGCCAACGCTCGCAGCTCCATGCAATTCCTTCGCTTTAAAACCACCACAAAACTGCTCATCAAGCTCAATTGCCCAGGTCACACTCTCAGCTGTGTTGTTGGCAAGCGCCTGCTCAATATAATCCCGCCCATCCACTTCCAAAAACGGATGCGGTTGACTGCTCAGCGACTTGGAGACTTCAAAATCCCCTAGGTATGCACAAAGCCTCTCCAAATCCTCAGGCCGCATCTCGCGCAAGACTAGGCGCTCGCTGCGTAGAACGGGGAAGGTTGTGTAAGTGCTGTTTCGTTGTTTCATCACAGCAATTCTTTATCTTTAAAAGGCGAATGTTCGTCACTTGCCGTCCGGAACTGGTCAATGGAAACTTTCAAAAACTCCTCTTCCAGCTCCTCACCGCCCCTCGCATTGCTGGTATTGGTGCGTAGCCCTTTGGTAACGAAACCAACTTTCTGCAACACACGCAAAGAAGCTGGATTGCAACGAAACGCGCCAGTTTGCAGTGTTTCGAGGCCTCGTTTTTGGAACAGATAAGTCAGGGCTAAATGCAGCGCCTCACTCATCAGCCCTTTGCCCCAATGAGGTTTGCCAAGCCAATATCCGATGCCAGCATGAGTGGTCAGGTAGTTTGCTTTGAAGTAACCGCAGAACTGCCCTTCATGCTCAATTGCCCAATGGATCTCCTCTGTCAGATCGCCGCCCATTGTTTGTGCCAAGTACTGCTGCCCGTCCTCAAGGGAGAATGGATGCGGTGGGCTACAGAGCATCCTCGCTACGTCATAATCACTTAGATACTCAGTAAGCCTCTCCAAATCCTCAGACCGCATCTCCCGCAAGACTAGTCGCTCGCTGCGTAGAGCCGGGAAGGTGCTTTGGGTTGTCATCGCGCTCAACCTTCCGCTTCTGCTAAGTCCATAAAATCGGCTTTAGGCAATGCAAGCCGGAGATGTGGAACCATGATATCACCGCGCCCTTTAGAGGGGATAGTTTCTTCGCCCACTTTGCTGAAGCCCATCTTATCCAACAAATGAGAGGAGGCAGGATTGTCGGCAAACACACCGGCCTCAAAGTTCGTAACAAAGCGCTGTTCAAATCCGAAACGCAGAACTGTGCGCAGCGCTTCGCTCATGTAACCACGCCCCCAATAAGGCTCACCCATCCAATAACCGGTCCAGCCTGTACCATCCTCAAACTTTGCCCAGATGCAACCGACAAGGCCAGTCCCATCGTCAATGGCCCATAACACAACACTGTCAGGATCATTGGTTTTGCCGCGATGTATGTAGAACCTGCCAGTCTCTTCTGTAAACGGATGCGGCATGCCAGAGAGCATGCTCGCAATCGCGTAAGAGTTCGCCAGCTGGACAAGGCGATCCAGATCACCGTCTTCAATCATGCGCAATCGAAGACGGTCTGTTTTCAGCTCTGGAAAAGCCATCCTATCTTATCCCCGCCACGGCAAGCTGTGGTTGCTCTGCGTGCTGTGCCAGCTTGAGTTCGAAATTTTGGGTCTCAATTTCGTCGGACTCTCTGGAAGCGCAGGAATGCGTGCAGACGGAGGTTGGAACGAAGCCGTTCTTCATAAGAACGCGGAATGACGCAGGATTCTCCAAAAAAACGCACGCATCAACGTTCTCAACGCAACGTTCATTTTGTAGATAGTTTACAACGGCTTGCACGGCTTCACTCATATAACCCCGCCGCCAGTAGTATTTTCCAAGCGCGTAGCCCAAAGAAGCAGATTTGCCGATCCGGTGTGCACCAATGGACCCGATGAAGCCGGTACCATTATCAATCGCCCAAACCACATCCGAATTCAGATCATTAGAATGACTACGAGTGATAAACTCATGCGCCCACTCATTAGTGATCGGATGCGGAAAGCTGGCAGTCATCCGCGCCACATCAAAATCAGAAAACAGGAACCGCAGCCGAGGATAATCATCCGGCTGAAGTGCTCTTAAAATCAAACGGTTGGTTTGTAATTCCGGAAAAATCATTGCGCTGCCTCCTGCGCTCTGGACTGCTGTGCACTGATAAAATCAAGCGGGGATATGAGGAACTCTTCTGTCGGATAATTGCCCGCGAGGCGTGCTCGACTTCGTCCCTCATTCTGTCCGGTATGAACAAACCCAAGTTTTCGGATTAGTGCCTGAGATCCCGCATTGTCGCTAAAGGCATCGGCAAAGATGGAAGGCAGCTCACGTTCCAGCAGCAAGTAACGGAGAACCTCACTAACTGCCTCATACATAATGCCTTTTTTCCAATGTTCTTCTGCAAGCCAAAAGGCGAGTTCAGGTTTTCTGGAAAGGTGGCCAGCACCAACGCCACCAACCACTTCCCCCTGCAGCTCAACGGCCCAGTTCACTCCATGACCAAGGTCTCTGGGCATAAACCTTTGCAGAAAGACCTCAGCATCCGCTTTGGTATAAGGATACGGAGCACTCGCCAGCATTCGCGTAACATTTTGATTTTGCAGCAGTTCCAGAATGCGAGGCGCATCCGTCTCTTTCCATTCCCGAAGTGTCAGACTGGCTGTTCTCAAACGAGGAAAAGTGGTCATTGTGCTGCCTCCTGCACTCTGAGCTGTTGTGCTGCGATGAAATCAAGCGGGGATATGGCGAACTCTTCTGTAGGATAAGTGCCAGCCAGACGAGCTAGACTGCTCCCCATTCCTTGCCCGGTATGAACAAAACCAAGCTTACGCATCAGCGCTTGCGATCCCTTGTTATCGCTGAATGCATCCGCAATGATTTTGGGGAGTTCGCGTTCAAGAAGAAGGTAGCGCAAAGCTTCGCTAGCGGCCTCAAACATAATGCCTTTTTGCCAATGTTCTTCAGCAAGCCACCAACCCATGTCTGGTGTTTTATCAAGCGGCCCGGCACCAATACCACCAACCACTTCTCCTTTAAGCTCGACTGCCCAATTCAAAACCTCATTTAGATTGTGAGGCATAGCCTTATGCAAAAAGGCTTCGGCATTTGCCTTTGTAAAGGGATGTGGCTTGGAGGTTAGCATGCGTGTAATATTCTGATTTTGAAAGAGTTTTAGCGCGCGAGGTGCATCCGTTTCTCGCCATTCTCGCAGTGTCAAGCTGGTCGTTCTGAAACGAGGAAAGGTGGTCATAGCGCTGCTCCCATCATCACATGCGCATCACCATGCAACGCCTCAAACCGATCCCGCGGCAAATGCATGATGATATTCTCAACGTCTTGTTGCAAAGGTTTAGAGTGCCGAAGGCAAACACCAGCAGGCTCAAAGCCTAGCTTTTTCAATACCTTCTGAGAGGAATAGTTCGTCGCAAACACACGAGCGGCGAAGGTGTCACATGCAGCGCGCGCAAAGCCCCAATGCAGCGCAGCAACACATGCTTCAGTGATATACCCTTGGCCATGTGCGGCTTCGGAAAGCCAATAGCCAATGGTTGGCAGTTCCGGGAACTCTTTGAGATCACCGGGTTTTTGGACTTCAACGCCGCCTATAAGCTGTCCGTTACAGTCGATGGCAAACGGAAATGAGTCCGTTTTAGCATTTGCAAGGCACGCCTGTTCTATAAAGGCTTCGGCTTCCATCATGGTTGGAGGCCACGTTAACCCGGTGAGCCAGCGTGCTATTTCATAGTTAGAAGGTCCGATCTCCCAAAAACGAGGGAGATCGTCAGATTGGAATGGGCGCAGTTGCAGCCTTTGGGTATCTATAGTTGTGGTGAGCATTGTAAAAGGCCTTGTAAATCAAACTCATATTTCTCTAATCGTTCGTTGGAGTAGGTAAGTGAGGGTAAAACGCAGCAAGGCCTCGATGACCCGGATTGCAGACAGAGCGACTGCATCAGGATCAGGTTAAAGCCTGCTGGTTTTGTGTGGTTGAGGGTAAGCCGTTACAGCCAAACAACAATCACGCTGCCGGAAGCAGGTTGCTGTCACTGCAACCCGCTGATCTGGCATCACTTAACCAGCAGAGCCCCATCGCGTATTCGCGATCCATTGGCTGCGGGTCAGTGTAAAGCGTGTGGCATCCACCACGGCCATAGCGCCGAGAGAATGCAGCTTTGTCGTTCCGTCCTGCTTAAAGCCGCACTTGGTCAGCACGCGGTGCGAGGCAGGATTGCTCACGCGACAAGAAGCGGAGAGCTCCTTAACGCCGTTAGCAAACGCGAATTCGATAACAGACTGAACAGCTTCTGTCGCATATCCCTGGTTCCAGAATGGCTCGCCCACCCAATAACCCAGGTGCACAGCACCAAAGTCTTCGGCAAGCGGGTTGAAACCGATAGCGCCAATAATACGGCCAGTGTTCTTCATGCGGATCGCGAACGTCGCCTGAGATGGCAACTGCACATCACACCGTTTCACGAGCGCTTTAGCGTCTTCATACGTGAAGGGATGCGGCATGTTCGTCAGTTTCTCAGCGATCCGACGGTTGTTGGCTAAAAACAGGATGTCAGCCAAATCATCCTTGCGCGCTCGGTCGATGACAAGACGCGCGGTGTCCTGCGGCGACCCGGCCGCAACGCAACTGCTTTCTTCTGGGATTTCTTCGTATTCAACTACCATGGTTTTAACTCCGGTCTACTGCCCATCCCACTGGACAAAGAAAAAGGGAAGATGGCGTCCCATCTCCCCTTTTTCTGATCTTTCGATCTGAACCGGATTTTTCCAAATCCGTCGGGGTCTGATGAGACGCCGACGATTTGGATTATCACGTCAGCGTTACTCGGCGGCGAGTGCCACCGGCATCACATTAATAAATGTTCGGCCATTGCGTTTTTCTTCGAATGCAACTTTGCCTTCGACGGTCGCAAAGATGGTGTGATCTTTACCAATGCCAACACCTGCGCCTGGGTGCCACTTCGTGCCACGCTGACGTGCAATGATGTTGCCAGGAATCACGGCTTCGCCACCGAACTTCTTGATACCAAGGCGACGACCAGCTGAGTCGCGACCGTTGCGGGATGAACCGCCAGCTTTTTTATGAGCCATAACGAAGTACTCCTCGTTTAATCTCTAGGACAGAAACTTGCGCGAATTACTTCGCTGCGAGTTCCTTAGCCTGTGCAACCCAGTTATCACGTTCGAAGCGGCCTTTAGTGCCAGTTTCTTCTTCAACGCGGGCGATGTCTTCAGCAGAAAGAGCTGCGATCTGTGCGTAGGTAGAGATACCTGCAGCATTCAGCTTTTTCTCAATTGCTGGGCCAAGACCCTGCAATTTTTTCAGATCGTCGGAGCCTTCAGCAGCTGGTGCAGCGGCAGCTTTCTTAGGAGCAGCGGCTTTTTTAGCTGGCTTAGCGCCACTGGTCAGGATGTCGGTGATTTTCACAGTAGTGAAAGCCTGACGGTGACCATTACGACGACGGGAGTTCTGACGACGACGTTTTTTGAAGATGATGATCTTACGATCACGACCCTGCTCAACAACCTCAGCTACAACAGAAGCGCCTTCAACGGTTGGTGCACCAATGGTGGTTTCAGCATCTGAACCAACCATGAGAACTTCGTCAAAAGTTACTGTTTCACCAGCTTCGGCAGAAACTTTTTCGATCTTCAGAAGATCGTCAGCAGCAACAGTGTACTGTTTACCGCCTGTTTTGATGACTGCGAACATGCGCATGTCCTTCTTATCTAAGCGCACCCTTTGGCGTCGCAGCAAACTGCGAACTTTGTCGACCGTTTCCTTTATGCTCTAGGAACGTCCCGTTTCGGGGAGATCGACCGCAAACTCTGGAAAAAACCAGAAGGCGGTTTCGATGTCTTGCCTCGGACAGCGCGAAAACACGGGTTTCCCCGCAATTTATGAGCTGCTGGAATATACGCAGGCATTCTGGAATGTCAACGCAGAATCTCGCCAATTATATTAGAAATACGAGAGGTGAGATTTATGTCACGAATACTCAACTGTCAAAGAACGCTCCTTCATCGGAGTGATTCGCGCTATGGTTGCGCTGTCAGATTTATACCTACGATCTAATTGTTACGTCCAAATACCTATTACGCTGCGTTTTAAGGTTCATTCTATGATTGTTTTAAGGATCGATAAACCTTCGCCAGCCAACAATAGCGCAAAGAGATTTGTGCATGTTCCATACAAGTGCTTAGGGGAGAAATGAGCGCCGAATATGGAATGTATGTGACAATCTCGCGATCATTATCATCCAATGAATTAAACCGCATACGTGCGGGGGGCATAAAATGCGCATTCCAAAGTTCGCCTGGATATACTCCGTCGTAACTAGAGTTACAGCTCTTGGGTTGTTGCCGATACTTGTGCTGGGTGGGGCGTTGATTTCCCTCTCCCAAATGAACAGCCAGAATGCTGAGTTTCAAAAAAATACGCAGACCTACAACCAGCTGATGCAAAACGCTCAGGCGATTAGTGCAGCAGTAGATCGTATGCGCGCAATTGGTGGGGAGTTTTTGCTTCATCCAAAAGCAGAGGCATCTGACATTGCAGCAGATGCTCGTGAGCGCGTTGTTGTATTGGTAGAAGAAACACGTGAACTGAATGTTTCAGGCATTGAGGACGAACTCTACGATAACCTGGAAGGCTATGCCTACGGGTTTTCGGAGACGTTTGGCGCAGTGGTTGAAGCGACACTAGAGCGTGGAACCAGCTCAGATGGAGGTCTCATTTCAGTCCTTCAGGGGGCTAGTTCCACAATGCAGCTCGAAATTAATAAGGCACGCCGGAAACTGAACGTCAGCAAAGATACTCATCGTGTCGCTGGTTTGCTAAAAGATCTTCAGGCCATGGAATGGACCATTGGCGTTGACGGGTATGAAATTGAAAAGAGTACCTTCAAAAGCCGCATCGAGCAGTTTGGCATGGTCATTCAAACAGCGAAAATGCCAGAAGAAACATCTCAGGTAGTGAGCGAGCTCTGGGCAACCTACACAGAGACGCTGGAGCAGATTGAAACTCTGAATGCTGACATTCAGGAGGAGATGGTCTTCGCTCTGGAGCAACTGGACGAGATGATCCCGGCTGCGCAACAACTCAACGATTTTGGTGCGGCTGGTGAAGCGGAAGCAACTGCACTTCATAATGAGGCATCAGCGGCAAGCATGCAGCGCTTCTTGTTGCAAGCTGGCGCCATGGGCATTATCGGTCTGATGATTGCGGGTTACATTGCATGGCGCATCTCTCGCCCGCTGGCGAACCTGCATACGGCCATGGGCGTTCTGGCAAAAGGGGACGTCTCAATCAATATCGAAGGCACTAAAGGCCGGGATGAGTTCGCGAAAATGGCGAAGATTCTGGAAGTTTTCCGTGCCAACGCTATTGAGCGAAATCAGCTGAACGATGAGCGCGATGAAGATAACAAGCGTCGTCAGGAACGTGAGCAGAAAGTTGCTCTTCTGGTGCGAGAGTTTGAAAAAGCAGCAACGGCCGCAGGCGATGGCTTTAACTCCGCGATCCAGTCTTTGCATGAAGCCTCCTTCGCTTTGAATGTCACTGTCGAAAGTGTCTCTGATAAAGCTGGCAAAGCAGGTGATGCGGTCAGCCATGCATCAACATCAGTGGCAACTGTGGCATCTGCCAGTGAGGAAATGTCTCTTTCCATTAAGGAAGTCGCGTCTGAAGCGGTGAACTCCAAAGACGTTGCCGATGAAGTCGGTGGGCTTGTCATCAACACGTCCAAGACAATTCAGGAGCTGGCTGAAACTGCATCCCGTATTGGAAAAGTTGTTAGCCTGATCAAGGATATCGCAGACCAGACCAACCTTCTTGCTCTCAACGCCACCATTGAGGCGGCGCGTGCTGGCGAGATGGGCAAAGGCTTTGCGGTTGTGGCTTCTGAGGTGAAACATCTGGCAAACCAGACCACCACGGCAACGGAAGAAATCTCGCAACAGATCCATGCGATCCAGCAGGTGTCTACTGATGCTGTTGGCTCCATCGAAAAAGTGACGAGCATGATGGAGAAGCTATCCACCAGCTCTTCAGCAGTGGCAGCAGCTGTAGAACAGCAGTCTGTAACTGTTGGCGAAATCGCGCGTTCTGTGACCGATGCTTCTGATCAGTCTCGTATTGGTGAGTCCGAAATGGGGGAAGTTGCTAGCACTATCGAAAACTCCACCAAAACGGCAGAAGACATCAACAATCAGGCAGACAGCATCTCTGAAGAAGCTGATCAGTTTAACCGCTCGATCAAAGCCTTCCTTGAAAACGTTCAAGCCGCATAACTCTCCAGAAATGGACAGTCATTTCAACGCAGTGGGTTCGCTCACTGCGTTTTTTATTAGCAGGTGACACGTGAGCTGTGAGTTATCTGCGGCATAGCCGTCGCAGGGCTTGCCGAAGGGAAAGCTTCTTTATATGGTCCCGCAATCCTCACCACGAGGATCAATTAGGAGAGTTGCCGGAGTGGTCGAACGGGGCGGTCTCGAAAACCGTTGAGCACGCAAGTGTTCCGAGGGTTCGAATCCCTCACTCTCCGCCACATATGATATTTAAGATATTGATTATATTGGCATTATTTTGATTCTTGATTTTATGTTCCCACATTCGTTCCCACGCGAAAGAGTTGCTTCACTGCCTGTTTTATTTGGGTAATAGGCCTCTTCATTTCATTCATCAGGTTTTCGTCCTGTAATTAGTTCTCGTTGCCGTTCACGGCTGATCTGGCCATAGCTTTGCAGGGTCGTCAAAACAGAGGTATGACCTAGGTTCTGGGAATTTGCTACTAGCTCGGCGATAGAGGTTGATGAGTTTGCGGCATGGCGCGCCAACATATGACGGAAAGAATGCGGGCCGAAGGTTGGCAAACTTGCTTGGGAGAACGCGTCATTCACTATTTTGCGGACGGGCTCTGTGCTTCTCCATGGACGGCGCTTGAAACCATCAGCTTTGAAGCCCGTATTAGCTTGTGCGATGATGGCTGTGGCCGGGAATAGTGGATCATCGGGCCCAAAGAGCATTTCCTGGTCAAGGTGCCTGATCCATTGGGCTAAAACAGATTCTGCTTCTTCAAAGTTCTTCATGAAAAAGGTGTCGATGCTCTTGCCGAACTTGGTTGCGACCTCGCGCGGGTTCTGTGTAATTGAACGTTCCACCAGATCGACGTGTTTGACCCTTAATGAAATCAGAGCGGCTACGCGAATACCTGTTAGGCAAAGCAGGGCAAAAACGGCCTTGTCACGGAGTTCGCATGGGGTTCTATCTGGAAGCAAGGACAAGGCGTGTTTGGCTTGATTGATGCTGGGCGCAGGGCGCGGGGGTGCCGCGCGCGCCTCTGCTTCGTCACGGCGGGAGAGCTTAAAGTAGTCGGCGTCTGATGGTTTGATCCGACTGCGAAAGCCATCTTGCTGAGATAACCAAAGTACAAACTCGCGTAATGTTGCTAAAATCGCCCGCGTTGTAGACTTGCCCAATGGCTTGCCAGTGGTGCTTTTGAACTGCTCTAGAAAAGTGCGAAATTCCATGGCCCATTCGATATGGAATCGAGCGAAATCCTTGCGCCCATTCCAGACGTCGAAACGTTCTAATGCAGACAGTTCTTTATCGAGTGATTTCTCTGAGAGCTGCCGCGCAAATTTTCGGTAGTCTAAAAATTGGCGCTTGATCCGCTCATTTTGTTCATTAGGCCGCCTGCTCATGTCTATCTCCTGTGGGTCGCTAAATCGGTGACTCAAAACCTGACAATCGGCCTAGGCGCGAAGTGGAAGAACAAGGGGAGCAGTGTCCACCACTATAATGCGGTCTCATGCCGCTTGATTGTAAGGTCAAGAGTCTGCGCGATTTCGGGAATACTCGCCTCTGCTATGGGCTTAGAAAGCACCGTTTCGCAGACTTCGCAGAGTGCGGTAAGCATGGCCCGTCTTCCTTTGATGTTGCAATCTGCAATCCTGCCTGCGGCCTGTTGTGGCTGTCTGCAACGGACACAATAAAATTCATCTGAGGCTGTTTTAGCTTTCCTACCCTGACGCTGGGCCTTGATGAAGTCTAATAGGTCGTCACCACGTACCAACGCCGGACGCTCCTTGTCCATGATCGCCAGACCTTTGGCCACCCAACTGCGAACGGTGCGTGGTGAGACGCCGGTGACCCCCGCCGCCTCGTTGATGGTGTAGGTGCGGAAGGATTTGATCCCTCTCAGGCGCGCTTGCTTTGGCATGTCGCATCCTTCACGCGCCTGGCGTTTGCTGGTTCTTCTTCAACCATGTGCGCAAGGCCTCAATTGTGATCAGACGGCGGGTGCCGATCTTGACGCTTACGAGGTCGCCAGAAGATAGTGCAGCGTAGAGCGTGGTGCGCCCAATGCTGCATAGGCGCGCAGCTTCATTTGGCGAAACTGCCAGAACTTGTGCCGCTTGCGTGATGAGTTCGATTGATTCCGTCATTGCCCATACTCCTTTGTTTGGGTATGGGCGAACGATGGCGGATTAAACTTGGACAGAAACAGGCCGAAGGTTCTTATTCAGTTATTCACCAGCTCGCGCTTTGGTCACGTAGCTCTTGATAGATGGCAGTGAAGGCATTTTATCAATCGTGTCTCGGCTGTTAAGGATTGACTGAATGGCTTGGGCTTCCTCATTGCGCCCCAGCAATGCGGAGCCATCCTCTATTCGCGACTGGATAAGGGGCTCGAGAATACCTTTGTATCGGTTGGGTGCCCCGCCTGGGTTCTTTCGTGGAACTTCCACAATCTCGCGTGGATCGGAGAGTACGGAAAATCCAGACTGATCAGGTGCCAATCCGATCACATCAGAAAGCAGGACCGTTTTTGTGTTTGGGAGTGGTAAGGTGCCTGCTGCCGTCAGAACCAAACTGTATGGCGTGGAAACCTCACGGGCGAGCGCTGACAAAACCGCCATAGCGTCTTTTTCGTCTAGTAAGGTAGGGTGGAGGTAAAGTGAAATGTCTCCTCCTTCTGATGGTAAAGCACCAATGCGCCAAGTTTCACCGTGCACTGGGGAGGATTTGCAGCGCTTGCAGCCAAAAGCATTTGCTAGGCCTGAAACAACGGCCTGCAGATCAGTATACAAACCTGTAAGAGATGCGCGTTCAGGCTCTAAGAATCCAAGCGTTGGGCAAAAATATCCGTATCTATTCGTGTCAAACACGAGTTCGGCGTCATGTGGCCAATCGCATTCCTCGCACACCACGGACTGCACAAATCCCATTTCGCGAATGTAGCCATGGCGTAGCAGTTCAGGAAAGCCAGGCCGTTCTCTAAACGTGAATGCCGAGGCCTTTGCTCCCAGCGCTATGACTTCACTGAGTAGCTCAATGGCGACCAATCAACTCTCCCCAAGCCCATCACCCTCTTGCGTACGTGGAGCAAGAAGCCCCCAGCGTTCCAAAAGAGAAAATGCAAACTGCCGATCCTGCTCTGTCTTGTTCGGTAGCGTTGTTGTGTTAGGTGTCCGCAGCGTGACCGTTAATGTACGTCGCCGCTTTCCCTCTGTCGCAGCCAGGATAATTCGCAGCGTTGCACCAGTGATTTGCCAGCCCGCAGCTTTCAGCGGGGAGGTGTTGCCAAATCGTCTTTCCAAAAACTGGTAGATGGTTTCATCTTCTCCACGCCTTTCCATGTGCATGAAGCCTCCTCCAGTTGAAAAGAAGTTAAGCGATGAAACTTCAATGCGGTCGATCCCGTCAGCAGGTTCAACGTCGAAGTCTGGAGCGCTTCGTAGAATGTTCAGCATGACATCGCGGCGCGGAGTTTCAATCGGCGTGGCTGATTGTGGAGCAAAATTTTTGGCAAAGGCATTCGCGTAATCGTCGCGAATGCGCTTTCCCCCTTTAGCGCAGATTTCGACGATCCGCTCTTTCGCGTCGCAAGCGATCCCAACTTCCAGAACTTTTTGGACCGTCTGCCTTTCGAGCGTTTCAGATGCACCAAATGCCAATTCACTCTCTGGTCGTTCCTCCACATAGATTGTGGCCTGGATTATTTCCGTTTCTTCCCCGGTGATTGAGTTTATCCGAATGGATTTATACCAATCAGCTTCACGTTTACGGTGATCTGGCAGATCGAGAATCTTTATTGCATCTGCCAGAAAGACCTCGCGCGCGCGTTCGTCGTCTAGGGTCCAAGGTTTTCCATCGTCCTCAAATTGAAACGCGGACCATTGCTTGCCGCCGGTCTTTCGCATCAGAGACGATTGTGCCGCAATTCTGTCAATTATCTCGGGGTGATCTACAGCAAGCATCAATAGAATATCTTGAAGCCCTTCAAAGCCTTCCAGCTCGATGCCATGCCCAGCGCAAACCTGTTCCGCACTCACCAGACAGCTCTTATTCGCCAAGCTGGCAAGATGATCCAACTCAGCTTTCAAATTGTCTTGTTTCCGGTCTGGCAAACTGTCAAGTAGCTCTTCGATTGATAGGACCAATGCGCCACCGCGTCCGCTGCTTGTCCAATCAAAACTTTCAGGAACGATAACGCTTCGCGCCTCAAAAAAGCGCATCAGTCTTTGTGAGGGCGACTTGCGAATAAAGCCGCTGAAACTGCCCATATTTAGTGCCCTGTGTGAAATACTTAAGTAAATATAGTATTCACCGGCGTTCAGTGCAACTCGTACGCGTGCGGGATGTGTAAAACTTACGCTACGGCATCTATACTAAGCTTATGCGAGTGCTCATAGCATCCGATACGTTCCAACCGGCACCCACAGGGGAATAGATCAACCCTCAAAGCGTTTAACTTGAAAGCAGCTATCCACCCTAGGGCGCACTCAAATTGCGTATCGTTTTTGCCAAGTTCAGAGCTTCGGCCCTGCTGTTAGGCCACATAGTCGAATTCTGCGCTCCAGTTTTCACTCAACGCCTCAGCCTGTTTCAGGCACAATTCAATAGCTTCATCGGCCCTATCAGGCGGATACCGCCATTTTCTCAGCGCTCGTCGAACAAGATTGCGAAGTTTTGCTCTAACGTTATCACGAACCTGCCAATCCACAGTGGTACTCTTCCTGAGTTGTGCCGTGACGTATTTCGCGAGTTCCCTAAGATTGTTATCGCCAAGCTCTTTCACTGCTGATTCATTTTGAATAAGAGCGCGATAGAAGGCTATTTCATCTGGGTTCAAACCGGACTTTGCAGCCAGATCTGCATCTTCGGCCATATCTTTAGCCATCTTAATCAGCTCTTCGATTACCTGAGCAGTTTCAATTGCACGGTTATGGTACTTGCGCAGTGTCTCCAGAATCCGGTCAGAGTATTTCTTCTCTGACACAACATCAGTTTTCATTCGTGCTTTTACTTCGTCGCGTAGCAGGCGCTCCAGCAAGTCAACGGCTAGGTTTTTTTCCTTTAAATTCGCCACATCTTCCATGAATTCAGGCGACAGCAATCCAATATTTGGCTTATCCAGCCCAACCAGTTTGAAGATATCATCTACGCCTTCAGCAACAATTGCGTTGTCAATAATCTGTTTCAGAGCGGAGTTCTTCTCTTCATCCGTTCTGCGCTTATCGACGGTTGTGAATTTGGCAATGGCGTTCTTGATGGCACTTAGAAAGGCGATTTCCTTTTTAAGCGGCGCAACTTCATCCAAGGTGCTGCACAGTGTATAGGCCTTGCTGATAGCGGCCATAACATCAAGAAAACGCTTCTTGCCGTCCAGTTTTTCACCATCTCCTTTGGCCGCTAGGATGTGGTTCATTGCTCCAGGCAGCAGCTGCAAGGCCTTGTCTTCAAAAGCGCTGTAATCGAAGCCATGCAGAATACCGCGAACCACGTCCATTTTCTCCAGCAAGATGGCATAGGCTTCATGGGTATCATGGGTCGGCTTACCCTTACCGTTTGACCCCGTGTATGCTTTCAAGGCTTGTTTCAGCTCACTGGCGATACCAATGTAATCGACCACCAGCCCGCCAGGCTTGTCTTTGAACACTCGATTGACGCGAGCGATGGCCTGCATCAAATTGTGCCCCTTCATGGGCTTATCGATGTACATGGTATGGCAGTTGGGCGCATCAAAGCCTGTTAGCCACATGTCTCGCACGATCACCAGCTGCAAAGGGTCGTTCACGTCCTTAAATCGCTTCTCAAACAGCTTCTTCGTTTCTTTGCTGTAAACGTGTGGGCGCAGCTTCTCTTTGTCCGAGGCAGATCCCGTCATGACGATTTTGATGGCACCCTTGGCCGTATCCTCATCATGCCACTCTGGTTTTAGAGCGACGATAGCATCGTACATATCCACGCAGATTTCGCGGCTCATGCAGACAATCATACCTTTCCCAGGCATGCTTGCGGTACGCTCATCAAAGTGCTCAACTAGGTCTTTGCCAATCTCGGCAATCCTAGCCTCGCTCCCGACAAGTTTTTCTAGGTTTGACCACTGAGATTTGGCTTTCTCACGCGCAGAGACGTCCTCTTCATCTTCGATGACCTCGTCTACGTCATGATTTAGTTTTTCAATCTCGTCTGCATTTATATCCAGCTTGGCCAAACGGGATTCATAGTAGATCGGGACTGTTGCGCCATCATCGACAGCATCTTGAATGTCATAGACTGAAACATAGTCGCCAAAGACGGCGCGTGTATCTTTGTCGCCAACCTCAACAGGCGTTCCGGTGAAACCGATGAAAGACGCGCCCGGCAAGGCATCTCGCATGTGTTTTGAATACCCGAAGGTATACTTGCCGGTTTTTACGTTGAACTTGGCTTTGTCGCCATATTGGCTTCGGTGAGCTTCATCACTCACAACAACAATATTCTTACGCTCACTTAAAACCGGGTGCGCGGTCTCATTACTTTCCAGCGCAAATTTTTGAATAGTGGTAAATATGATCCCGCCAGACTGGCGCGCAGCCAGAATTTCTCGCAGTTCTTCGCGGCCACCAGCTTGACTTGGTGTTTGCTTCAGCGTTTCCGCCGCCATGCCAAAGGTGTCGTAGAGCTGCCCGTCCAAGTCATTGCGATCTGTTACAACGACGATTGTGGGGTTATTCATATCCGGCTGAGCCAGCAGCTTACCCGCATAGCACACCATAGAGATCGATTTACCAGACCCCTGGGTATGCCAAACAACACCGGCTTTACCTGCATTCTCGCCTTGCACTTTCGTTGCTGAGACGGTGGCGTCTACCGCCGCTCGAACTGCGTGGAACTGATGATAGCCCGCAATCTTCTTGATGGTGACATCGCCGTCTTGTTCAAACAAAACAAAGTGGTGGATGTAGTCTAATAGTAACTCAGGCTGGAAGAAGCCTTTAACCAGCGTCTCTAAAGCATATTCAAAGTGCGGCCTGTCTTTTTCATGGGCGACAGTGCGCCATGCCATAAACCGCTCTTTGTTTGCGGTAAGTGATCCCACACGCGCATTTATGCCATCGCTGACAACCAAGGCCTCATTGAAAGCAAAGAGATCCGGGAGTTCTTCCTTGTAGGTCTGCAGCTGTTGATAGGCAGACCATATATCTGCATTTTTGTCCGCAGGGTTTTTCAACTCCAATACCGAAACAGGCAGGCCATTGATAAACACAATCACATCGGGGCGGCGGTTCCCTTTCGATCCGGTAATCGTGTATTGATTGACAACAAGGAACTGGTTGTTGTTGGCTCTGTCAAAATCAATCAAGCGAACGTAGTCGGTTTTCTCTTCACCGGAGGCATCCTTGAACGTGACTTTCACACCTTCCAACAAATACTGATGGAATGCCTTGTTGTTCTTAATCAGGATTGGTGTTTCTGGCTTTGCCAGATGGTGACCAACTTGTTCCAGCGTCGCCGATGGAATGTGCGGGTTGATAACTTTGAGACGGTCAATCAAGCGGTCATGCAGGATAATTTGCCGATAATCCGCACGTTCTGAGGCGTTCCCATCCGGTGCAATGTCATAACCGCAGATATAGTCGTATCCAATGGATTGAAACCAATCGAGGCACAGCTGTTCTAGTTGATCTTCGGTTATCATTAACTTTACTCCGCCATTAATGAAAATAAAGATTCAATTGAAATATCGTGCTCATCCTCGGGATACCAAATTGGAAATATATTTGCGTGAGCAAGTTCTTTCTTTCGAGCAATACGATCATCACCTTCTCTTAATTCCAAAAATGCGTAATGTCTTGGTAAATTACTTGATCCATGTTCCTTAACCATTTCAACCATAGACTGAATAGTTCGATCAACATTTAGACTACATCCTAGAAAAATAAGAGACTGGCCAAATAGTATCCGATTAAAGAAGTCTTTAACGTCACTGTTATTGGCGTAAGCTAAATCATATTCATTTTTCAGCAATACTCGCTCGCCCACGAACTCACAGCTTCCGTGTAGCTTTAATAGCAGCCGGCTACCGGTTGCTATTAAACGAGTGACTTCTTTTAGTGTCTTTCCGCTTCTTACCAGATCAAAATTTTGGTTGGCATCACCGAAGACCTGCTCAATGAGACCATCAAAGTTTGTCGTTACGATAGAAGATTTCGGGAACAACCTCGGCAGATAATGTATTGCACCGGAAACCTCTTTCTCTGACTTAAAAACTGACTCTAGTAATTCATTGAAACCTGCCGCAGTCATATCATCATGCAGCTCTTGCGCGGCCTCCTCGTACATTCCATCACCGAGAAGTTTTTTCAAAACCTCTTCGGTCACATGTGACTCATTGCAAGCATCATATAAAAACTTAGTCCAACTTGGGTAGCCGCTGGGCATTGACATGCCAGCGCCAATAAATGGCATCAGCTTTCCATTGTCAAAAGTTCTACGGAGCTGCTCAAAACGGTTTGCGTTATCGTAGCAACCGAGAATCTCTTTGGCTGTTTCCACCAGTCTTTCAGATCGCTGTGTTGACCAATCTTCAAAACTTACCTCATAAGAACGAGGCTCTAATTCTCCCAGTATTCGACTGCGCTGGAATTGTAAGCCGATTATCTCCACATCTCCATCGTCATTCAGTTCGTCATCATAAAGCGACTTCAGAAATTTCATCTCAGCCCCCTTTGACAACTTCAGTTGTTAGTTCACCAGAGAGGAGTTTGGGGAGAAGCGTATCTCTTAGAGAGGCTAATTTGTCTGCCTCTGAACAAGAAATAAAAATTTTATCCATTAGCGGGTTTACTAAATCATTGAAGGCAGCAAGTAGTTCTTTTGAGGGAGCTAGCATTTCTATCGAACGCAACGTTTTTAAAGACAGGTACTTTTGTGTGGTTCCCGCCATTCTGGCTTCCAGATATGCTTTCATTTTTGGAGATTTGAGAAGTAAATAGAAATAATTTCTAAGTTGCTCAACTTCTGAAGTTCGAAAAAGGCCAATATTTTTAATCGCGAAGTTTACTTCAGGTTGTAACACAAAGTAAGACACACCCACTGTGCCGATCATTGTCAGTAAAATATCATACTGTTCAACTCTGCTACGTTTATTTATCTTTCTAAAATCTTCATCGGAAATCAGATACGCGTCTTCAATTTTCAAAACACCCGAAGTTATGTGTTTTGATGTCACCAAAGGATAACCAATCTCTGATTTTTTTGGCGAATCATGAGTGCCATCTCGAACATCCAAAACATCACCAGTCAGCTTTATTGCCCACCCCTGCGGAATCTCACCGAGTTCGGAGTCTTCCATAGCATCAGGGAAGAGGGCGGCGGCGGTGGAGAGGGTTTGGAGCTGTTCGGGGGCGAGCGTGTCGAGATGCTCTGTGGTTTTTCCGGCGAGGGCGGCCATGGCGGCGCGGGTGGGGTCTTCTCCGTTTTCCTTGGCTTTGATTTTCGCGCGGGTGGGATCAAAATCCACAAACCAGCTCTTAAACACCGCCTGCGCCATCTCCTCCAACGTTTGGTTGGTCTGACGGTTGAGGTTCATCTTGCTCGTAGTGTTCATCCAAACATTACGAATAAAGTTGATTTCATTTTCTGGGGGCACAAGAATTGGAACTTCACTCAAAATCGAGGTGTTTAGGTTCGGCATCGTTGCTCCGACAGCACGCCGTGATATCCATTCACGAATTGCTGGATGTGAAAGATAGGCATGAATGTAGCTTGAAGGAACACTGCTATAATCCCCCAGGCTAACCTTCAGGCAACCAGTGCCACATAGCCAGCCGCTTTCCTTCTCTGAAATAAGAGAACACTTTTCAACATCGCCACGTCGGCTATAAACAATGTCCCCTTCTTTAACTAGGTATTTTGCAAGCCTATTTGCATCATCTGTAGTAATTCTAGCAATGTCTTCGGTTGAAATGCCTTCGATAGAAATATTCTTCGGCATAATGGACGGTATGCCAAACTCCACATAATCAGATGCGTGCAATTGGCTACCAAACGGTCCAGTTTGAATGGTTCCCCCTCCGTCGGAACAAAGCTGTCCGAGTGTAGTTAGCTTCCAATGCTCTGGATAAGGGGTAATTGCAGATTCAACACTCATAACCCAACCCCGCTAGGTTCTTTTTAATCGCTGCTTCCAGACGGTCGGATTCTTCAAACTGGCTTTTCAACTGCGCGGTTAGCCTTGCCATTTTCTCGGCGAAGGGTTCGCTGTCTTCCTCCACATCGGCTGCGCCCACATAACGACCGGGGGTGAGGACGTGATCATGTTTTTGGATCTCTTCAAGCCTTGCGGATTTTACAAAGCCTGCGACATCCTCGTAGTTCTCGCCCATCTGCCAATTGTGAAAAGTGCCAGTAACTTTACCTAGGTCGTCCGCTGTAAAGTCCCGCAAGACGCGGTCTTTCATGTAGCCCAAGTTTCGCGCATCGATGAACAGGATCTCACCTTTGCGGTCCCGCAGTTTGCGGCCGCTAGCGGCGATACGCTCGCCTTTGTTCTTGGTGAGAAACCAAATGCAGGCGGGAATTTGGGTGTTGGTAAACAGCTGCCCCGGCAGGGCAACCATGCATTCCACCAGATCTTCTTCTATGAGCCGTTGACGAATTGCGCCCTCGTTGTTGGTGTTGGAACTCATGGAGCCATTGGCAAGCAACAAGCCCAAGGAGCCGTTGGGCGCGAGGTGGTAGAGCATATGCTGCAGCCATGCGAAGTTGGCATTACCTGAGGGCGGCGTGCCGTATCGCCAACGCGGGTCATTTTCACTTACGCCAGTGTCCCATTCCTTCATGTTAAAAGGTGGGTTCGCCATAACGAAGTCAGCGCGCAAATCGGGGTGCTGGTCGTTGGTGTAGGTATTGGCAGGCTCTTTACCGAAATTGAAATCAACACCGCGAATGGCCATGTTCATGGCTGCAAGTTGCCATGTGGTGTGGTTGTATTCCTGCCCGTAAATGGAGACATCACCAATCCGCCCCTTGTGGGCATTGATGAAATGCTCTGACTGCACAAAGAAACCACCCGAGCCCATAGCAGGATCGTAGACCCGGCCTTTGAAAGGCTCCAGCATTTGCACGATCAAGCTAACGATGGATTTAGGCGTGTAAAACTGCCCGCCCTTTTTACCCTCAGCCAGAGCGAACTGTCCTAGCATGTACTCGTAGACATGGCCAAGGATGTCTTTGGAATTCAGGCTGGCGTGTGTAAATGGAATGGTTGCGACAAGGTCTATCAACTCGCCCAGCTTGGCCTGGTCGATTTGCAGGCGGGTGTAGAGCTTGTTGAGGACGCCTTTGAGCTTTGGGTTGTCTGCTTCGATCTGCTCCAGAGCATTGTCGATCAGGTGGCCAACGGAGCTAAACTTTTTCGTGGTCCCATCGGGAAGGGTGAGTTCTGCGCCGCCAATAACGGCTTTGTTGTTGTCTCGCAGGAAGCTCCAACGTGCGGCGGCAGGCACCCAAAAGACGTTGACTTCTGCATAATAATCCCGCTGCTCAAGTTCTTCTAAAAGTTCCGCAGCATACTCTTGTGAATCTTCCCCGTCGTAATCAGCTGGATCGAGATAGTACTCATCATCGGGATTCTTCAGCTGCGCGGTGAGTTCATCCTGACGGATTTGAAAGGTGTCCGAGACGTACTTGAGGAATACGAGACCAAGCACGGTGTGCTTGTACTGTGCCGCATCGAGTGTGGAGCGTAGCTTATCAGCAGCATTCCAGAGCTTTTTCTCTAGGTTTGTGAGAAATTGTTGTTCTTCTTCATTCGTCATTATTCGCCCTCAATCCGGCCTCTATGTCGCTAACGTATAGAAGCTGCGCCTTGTTCATCCCAAGATTCGAAAACCACCCTCGCACGCACTAACACAACCACCAATTGCGAAAGACCACAAATGCAAATGCCTGCTCTCCACATGAGAGCGGTATCATGTCGTGCGGGGTTAATCTGGGGACGGCACGTTTCTGGATAACAAGTCTATTTTGAGATCGCAATGACGTTGGAACCGCTGTTCTCTGGCAATGCAGTAAATGCCCAAGCTGCCATCAGATCACGCCGCTTATCAAAGAGGTCAGATCGTGCATAGGCGGCTTCGGCCTTGTTCTTAATACCATGTGCTAAAGCCGCCTCTATCACCTCGCGCGGAAAGCCTGTGGTTTCACCAGCCCAATCACGGAAGGTGGAGCGGAAGCCATGGACAGTAATGCCGTCACGCTCCATTCGGCGCAGAACGGCCGTCATGCTCATATCGGAAATAGGTTTGCCAGGTTTCGCTTCGCTTTCAAAAACCAAGTTGGCATGGTTGCCTTGTGCACCAAGGAAAGCGATAGCAGCATCTGTAAGCGGAACGCGGTGTTCTTTGCCCGCTTTCATTCGTTCCGCCGGAATAGTCCATACCCGAGTTGCTAAATCGACTTCGCCCCATGTCATGCCGCGCGTTTCACCTGACCTCGCCACAGTTAGAATGGTAAAGCCCAGCGCTCTAGCTGCTACACCTTCACGCTCAGCTAATTCACCCATGAAGTCGGCTATCTGCGCATGGGCCAACGCTGGGTGATGCTTAACAGCGCGAACTTTAGCGGGCTTCGGCAGAAGGTTATCAAGATGCCCGCGCCAGCGCGCAGGATTGTCGCCTGTGCGTATTCCAAGAGCAGAGGCGTAATCAATCACGGCCTCTATCCGTTGGCGCACCCTGTTGGCAGTTTCTGGTTTTTCTGACCAAATAGGCTTGAGCGCGCCGATCACATCAGCGGTCTCCACTTTCGCAACCTGCATTTGTCCAATCTTAGGGAACACATAGGTTTCCAGTGTCGAAGACCACTGCGCAGCATGTTTTGCGTTTTTCCATCCAGAACGCTTGCTTTCGATCAGTTCCAAAGCAGCTTCTTTGAAAGTTTTTGGTTTTGCCTGCTGTTTCTTAGCGATTGGGTCTTCACCTTCGGCAATTAGCCGGCGTGCCTCTGCTGCTCGTTCGCGTGCCATCGCAAGTGTGACATCTGGGAAAGCGCCCAGACCTAGATCGCGTCTGCGACCTTGAACCTGATAGCGCAGCACCCACGAGCGTGAGCCGGACGGCTTTACATAAAGAAACAGACCTCTTCCGTCGCCGTGCCGTCCAGGCTTAGCTGTCTTCACTTTTTGCACGCTTAAGCTCATGCTGTTCCCACATTTGTTCCCACACTAAAGTTAGGTTTAAGACGAACGCATACGAATGGCAATAGATCTCGGTGAATTTAGATAATTGAAAAGCAATAATAATTTAGCTATGGGCGAGTTCTGGTAAATCTTGGTGAACACTGATTATACGGACTCACTCTCCGCCATTTGTTCTTTAGCCTACTTTTTCAATGATCATCGTGAGCCACTTCTCGTTAGGGCTGTAGGGCTTGTTGCTCAGCGTAATGCGGGCATCTCGAAGCTGTAGGTTCGGGACCTGCTGCAGGATGTTGCTGAAGCGGGCTTCGGTCATCATGGAAAAGCGACGCCCGTCATCGCGGTTTACTTCTCCTTCTCCCAATTTGAAAGAAGCAAACAAGGTGCCGCCATTCTTGAGGGCATTGCAGAGATTTGTGAGTGCGAGAGGTAATTCAGAATAAGGAACGTGAAGCAATGAGGCATAGGCCCAGATAGCATCGTAAATCGGCTCGCTGTTGAACTCCTGAAATGTGTTGTGCTGGACATCTATACCGATCAGTTTACTAGCCGATTTTACCATTTCAGCAGATGCATCGAAGGCGTCAACTTCAAAGCCAAGCTGCTTGAAAGCGTAGGCATCACGCCCGGACCCGCATCCCGCATCGAGAACTCGCCCACCTGGCGGCACTCTCTTGAGGAACCGTTGGTAGTGCTCCTCCATGTCCAGATGCAGTGTGCGTTCGATAAAGCTCTCTGCATTCTTCTCGTAATAGGCTCGGGTGGTCTCTGATGAGTTCGGCATAAGACCTTCTGCTCTCCCTTAAGTCAGCAATAGTTCAGCCTGGATTTTGAAACAGTTTCTCTGAAATGACCAACACTTTTGCAAAAGAGCATTTGCAATTACCGATCTCAGACTTAATGATCCTACAGGTTCAGGTGGTGCTGTTGCGCTAACCGATATCTGCGCCTGAGAAATATGGAGAATGCATAATGACCGTCGAAGCTGCTGAGCCACAACAAGTGTTGGATATTCCGAAAAAATTGGGACGTAGGCTGCGTCTGGGAATGATCGGCGGCGGTCAGGGTGCATTCATTGGCGCAGTTCACCGCATCGCATCGCGTTTGGATGATCGCTATGAACTTGTTGCTGGTGCCCTTTCTTCTGATCCAACGCGGGCAAAAGCGTCAGCTGAAGAACTCTATATCTCATCTGATCGTGCCTATACCTCCTTCGAAGAAATGGCAGAAAAAGAACCGCTTCGGGATGATCCGGTTGATGTAGTTGCCATTGTGACGCCTAACCATATGCACTATCCGGCAGCTCGCGCGATGCTCGAGGCTGGTATCCATGTCATCTGCGATAAGCCGATGACAACGACGAGTGAAGAAAGTGAAAAGCTTGTTCAACTGGTTGAGGAAACTGGCAAGCTGTTCCTGTTGACGCATAATTACACCGGCTACCCAATGGTCCGGCAGGCGAAAGCTATGATTGAGGCAGGTGAACTCGGGAAAGTTCGTCTGATTCAAGTGGAGTATCCGCAAGATTGGCTGACTGAGCCGATTGAGCAATCAGGCCAAAAGCAAGCCAGCTGGCGTACTGATCCAAAACGATCCGGAGCAGGCGGCTGTATCGGAGATATCGGCACGCACGCCTACAACCTTGCCTCCTTCGTATCCAGCATGAAAGCAACGGAAGTTTTGGCGGAGCTGACAAGTTTCGTAGAGGGCAGAGCGCTGGATGATGATGTGCAGATGCTGCTGCGCTATGAAAATGGTGCCAAAGGGATGCTGTGGGCGTCTCAGGTTGCCCCGGGTAACGAAAATGGGCTGAGACTGCGTGTTTATGGAGATAAAGGTGGTGTTGAATGGGTGCAGGCTGACCCGAACCATCTGGTTTACTCACCCTATGGGAAGTCAAGCTACCGCATCACACGCGGCGGACCTGATGCAATAGAGGCCGCAAATGCAGTCTCTCGCATTCCAGGCGGTCATCCGGAAGGGTATCTGGAAGCCTTCGCAACAATCTATAACGAGTTTGCTGATGTTTTGGCTGCGCGCATCTTAGGTCAGTCAGAACCCGAGTGCAGTAAACTGCTTCCGACTGTATCTGATGGGCTGGATGGGCTGAACTTTATTGAAACAGCGGTGAAAAGCTCTCAGAATGGCTGTTCATGGCAGAAACTATAAGAGATGCTCCCCTCGCCATAGCAGAACGGCGAGGGGAGTTTCTTTAGGCTTGGGAGCCTGCTGGTTTGAGTGGTGGATCCTCTTGTGAGGCCATGCCGCCTGAAACTTCTTCCGTTGCTTCGGCAGTAAGCTCTTCCGGCAATACAAGATTGAGTACAATCGCGATCAGAGCAGCAGGAAGCAAGCCACTCGTCATCAAAATGCGCAGTGTGTCAGGCAGATACTGAACAGCTTTTGGATCCAGCTGCAAACCAAGGCCGATTGATAACGCAATCGCGAAGATCACCATGTTTCGGCGGTTCCAGTTGACGTCGGAGAGCATGGAGACGCCAGCAGCGACCACCATTCCAAACATAACGATCACACCTCCGCCGAGTACTTCGATAGGAATTGTGCGAATGATCGCTCCAACTTTGGGTATCAGTCCGCACACGATGAGGAATAAAGCTCCAATGGTCACCACGTGGCGGCTCATCACGCCTGTCATGGCAATCAACCCCACATTCTGGCTGAAGGATGTGTTTGGCAAACCACCAAAAACACCGGCTATGGCTGTGCCAAAACCATCAGCGTAGGTAGCCCCCTGGATCTCCTTGTCAGTCGCCTCGCGTCCTGCACCGCCTTTGGTGATGCCAGAGACATCGCCAACAGTTTCAACTGCACTCACAAACGCCATGAGGCAGAAGCCAACCACAGCAGCAAGGCTGAAATCAAAGCCGTAGGCGAACGGCATCGGTAGGGCAAAAGAAGCAGAGCGACCAACGCTTGTGGCAATACCGTCCACGGTCACCATGCCAACCATCATCGCGTAAAGGTATCCTGCAAGGATGCCAATCACCACAGCAGATACAGCTAGGATTCCGCGGGCATAGAACTTCAGGCCAAGCGTGACGAGAATAACAATGAGCGCAGCAGACCAGTTGAGCATACTTCCATACTCAGGCTTGCTAATAGCAGGCACACCACCAGCAGCATACTGAATGCCCACTTTCACCAGCGCCAGACCGATCATGGTTACGACAAGGCCAGTCACCAGCGGTGGTAAAGCAAAGCGAATGCGACCAATGAACATCCCTAGAATGGCATGGAACAAACCACCAATAAGCACGCCTCCAAACAGAGCAGGCAAAGCTTCAACGCCTTTACCTGCAACGAGTGGGATCATGATGGGTATGAAAGCAAAGCTGGTACCTTGCACAATCGGCAAGCGGGCTCCAACTGCTCCCATTCCAATTGTTTGAAAAAGCGTCGCTATTCCGGCAAACAGCATGGACATCTGGATCATGTATGTCATGTCCGGGAAGCCCTGCGCCCCTGCATCAGAGCCAAACCCAAATCCGGCAGCTCCGGCAATAATGATCGCCGGAGTAACGTTTGAGACGAACATGGCAAGCACATGCTGAATGCCAAGTGGTACCGCCTTATGTAAGGCAGGTGTGTAGTTCGGATCACGCAGTTGTTCTGGTGTCCCGATGGAATTGCTGGTCATTTAGTCCCCTCCTACTAATGACGCACAGTGTTATTCCGTTATTAAGTAGGCCTCCTTCAGCCAATGTTCTTCTAGGTTATTTCCGTCCCCAATCCGGTCGACAACAGCGAACAGTCCTGACCCGTTGATGGGAGTCAGAACGCCGTGCCATGTGTTCCGTTTGATATTGATGGACTGGGTTGAACTCGCCATAAACGCACGAGGTGATGAAGGCCGTCCACCTTCATCTTCGGCGACTATGACAAGATATTCTGATTGGTTCATCGGAATGAAGCATTGCGAGCCCAATGGATGGCGCTCCAACATCGTCAGCGTGTGCGGCAGGCTGCGAAGCTCTGCCTGAAACAGGCTAACACCAGCGCGGCCACCAATAAACTCAACATCAGCCAGATCAGAAAAACGCTCACATCGGCCTTCGTTGATTAATATAGGTGATGTCCCGCCGGTCTCAATCAGTTCACCAAACGGCATAAATACCGCAGAGGTGAGCTTCTCAATCTGTATGGTGCGCTCTGTTGTGACCTGATTACCCATATCTGATCACCTTTGAAACGAGCCGAGTTGAGCATGTCGATTGACGTCTTTGTAAAGCAAGTACCGGAAACGATCTGGACCGCCAGCGTAGCAAGCCTGCGGACAAAAAGCGCGCAGCCACATAAAGTCACCGGCTTCCACTTCAACCCAATCGTTGTTCAGCCGGTAGACTGCTTTCCCTTCCAAAACATACAGGCCATGTTCCATCACGTGGGTCTCAGCAAACGGAATGCAGCCACCGGGCTCAAAGTTCACGATGTTGACGTGCATGTCGTGGCGCATATCGCTGGGGTCCACAAAGCGCGTCGTCGTCCAGGCTCCATTGGTGTCTGGCATGGGAGCAACCACAGCATTCTTTTCCTGGGTGAACAACGCGTCGGGTCTCGCAATGCCTTCGACAGCCTCATAGCGCTTTCGAACCCAATGGAATGTGGCAGCTAGAGAGCTATTGTTGCGCACTTCATATTGGGCTCCAGCAGGTAGATAGGCGTAGCCACCTTCGGTAAGTGTGAAAGCCTCATTGCCCATTGTGATAGTAATCTCACCTTGAACAACGAACATCACGCCCTGCGCTTCAGGGTCTGGCTCAGGTTTAAGAGAGCCTCCATCTGGCTGAACTTCCATGATGTACTGCGAAAACGTCTCAGCAAATCCAGAGAGTGGCCGGGCAATAATCCAGGCACGCGTCTTTTCCCAGAAAGGCAGATTTGAGGTCACGATGTCCCGCATCACGCCTTTGGGAATAACGGCATATGCATTAGTAAACACTGCCCGGTCTGTCATGACTTGCGTTTGCGGAGGCAAGCCTCCCGAAGGTGCGTAGAAAGAAGAAGGTGATATGCCCTCAGAAGAGGCATCAAAGGTGCGGGGTGGCAGTGTTTGGGTACTCATATGTAAGTTTACTTCCTTGTACGACACTCACGCAGTGGCAGTCCGCGTAAGTGCAGCAACCCGAATTAAGTTGAATTCCTTGCCGGGGAGGTGCACTCGTCGAATTAGGGATCGACGAGGCACTGTTCGAAGCACTGGGCAAATGTGCTGGTATCAACCGTGTCCATTAAGCTCGTCAGCTGGCAGGGCCACCAAACTCCTCCCATCTATCAGTTTAGCCTAATAAATGAGTTGGATTATCAAAATTATTTTGAAAGTATTTCGCGAATAACTATCAAAAGAAACAGATACATAAACGACTTTCCAGTCGGGAATTACTTGCCTTGAAGATGAGTAGAGTACTGAAAACTCTTGTCTTTTAGATACGTCTTCAATCGCTCACTGATGAAATTCAGAAAAAGCCGGATCTTAGGATCTTGATAGCGTTTGTGCGGAAATAGACATGCGAAATGCACATCAGCAGGAGGGGTAGCAGTGCAGACGGCGATAAGGTCTCCGCTGAGCAAATGATCGACAACATCAAACAAAGAGGCATTGATGAGGCCGTGATGGCCGAGTGCCCAGTTCACCAACACATCGCCGTCATCAGAAGTGAAAGGCCCACCAACTGTGAAGCTCTGTAAGCCCTCAGGAGTTTGAAGCGTCCATCGGCTTTCAGCGGAACCGGGAAACTGGAGCAGTAGGCAATCATGCTTTCCGTTTTGGAGATCTGCCCCTTGCTGTGGCTCACCTCGCTGATCAAGATAGGTAGGGGAGGCGCACAGTACCCGAGGACAGTCCAACAGGTTTTTCAGCCGCATTTCAGAGTTTGGTAACTGTCCCAGAATGAATGCCAGATCCAAACCTTCTCCAGTAATGTTGAGAGGACGGTCTGAGAGCCTGAGGCGAACATGAATTTCAGGATAAGCATCGTGGAATTCAGGAATAAGCGGTGCGATCAAACGCCGCCCTATGCCGAGTGGAGCAGAAACAAAGATTGAGCCGCGTGGAGTGTGTGTCACCTCCTGAACAGCCGCTTCAGCCTCTTCCATTGCTTCCAGCATTTTACGGGCACCGGGATAAAAAATGCTACCTTGCTCAGTGGGTTGGATGGTGCGGGTGGTGCGGTTAAACAAGCGAATGCCCAGGTGCTTCTCAAGCTCTCCGATACGGGAGGAAGCAACAGCAGGAGAAACATGCATGTCCCTTGCCGCAGCAGACATGCTGCCAAGTTCAAATACGCGCACAAACATCCTGACATTGTTGATGTAAGACATTGCTTTAACTTTGAAATCCCCACCTCTACACGAAACATACCAGCATCAGTGTAGTCTGGATAGGTGTTTTTCATTTCGTCGTGAGTTGGAAATAAAACATAGTTTTACTCCAAGTTGTATTTCAATTTTACTCGTTTAATCCTGTTCTTTCTATGAGTTGCTCTACTTTTGGGTGCTAAAGCTCCTGAGATTCTATGTGGATTGTCTTACCTGCTAGAATTCAGGATCAAATACTATGCATTCACTTGAGGGTGTTACTCGCTCCGATCAATATAGGGCATTGGGTCTCAGTACCTTTGCTTTTACTATCTGTTTTGCAGTTTGGACCATTTTTTCCATCATTGGCGTGCGCATTAAAGGCGAACTGGGGTTGTCCGATACTCAGTTCGGCTTATTGGTTGCCACACCAGTGCTCACAGGTTCTGTGAGCCGCATTTTCCTGGGAGTATGGACAGAGCAGTTCGGTGGACGGATTATGTTCCCGCTGCAGATGCTCATTACAGCAGTCTGTGTCTGGTTGCTCACCTCAGTACAAACCTATGAAGTGTTTCTGTTAGCCGCCTTGGGCCTTGGATTGGCCGGCGGCTCTTTTATTATCGGGGTAGCCTATGTCTCCCAGTGGTTTGAAAAAGAGAAACAAGGCACTGCACTCGGCATTTTTGGTGCCGGTAATGTCGGCGCAGCAGTTACCAACTTCGTAGCACCATTTCTGGTCGTAGCAGTTGGGTGGGAAGGCACAGCCCGCGTTTATGCAATTGTTTTGGCAGTCACAGCTGTTCTGTTTTATCTGTTCAGTAAAGATGATCCGTCTCAGCAAGAGCGCAAGAAAGAAGGTAAGCAAGCTGTATCTACAGCAGAGCAACTCGCTCCGTTGAAGAACCTGCAAGTCTGGCGTTTTGCCACCTATTACTTCTTCGTTTTTGGCGCCTTTGTCGCGCTCGCATCATTCCTACCGCGATACTACACCGGGGCTTACGGATTGGAGCTCACGACGGCTGGCGTTTTCGCTGGCCTTTATTCACTGCCCGGGTCTGTTTTCAGAGCACTGGGCGGTTGGATGTCAGACAAATGGGGCGCGCGCTTTGTCATGTACCTCACATTTATCGTCTCCCTCTTTTGTCTCTTCCTGCTGAGCTACCCAGAAACCTCATATGTTGTCAGCGGCATTGACGGCCCAATCGAGTTTAACTTCGGTCTTGGTGTTGGTGCCTTCGTCTCTGTGACCGTCGTTCTGGGTTTTGTCATGAGCCTTGGTAAAGCAGCGGTCTACAAGCACATCCCGGTTTACTACCCCTATCATGTTGGTGCTGTCGGAGGCCTCGTAGGCATGATCGGCGGCCTTGGTGGCTTCTTCTTGCCAATCGCCTTTGGAGTTCTGCTCGACTGGACTGGCGTTTGGACGGCACCCTTCATGCTTCTCTTCATCATTGTTGCGGTCTCAACTGTGTGGATGCACGTCGCTATCCGCAGGATGGAGCGCAAGCGTTATCCAGAATTGCAAGACGAAACAGATTTGTCTGATCTCCCGGATGAGCCGGTTGAAGGTCCGGACGGACCTGCAGGCGTAGAAAAGTATCCGTAACCAGCGAAGCCCTTTCTGGACATTCGGTCTGGAGAGGGCATGTAGCCAAAAGGAATGAATGTATGTCTGATAACAACACTCAAAAAGGGCACACACTAATTGAATGGCGACCGGATGATCAGGAATTCTGGGAAACCAAAGGAAAGGCGATCGCCTCTCGGAACCTTTGGATCTCTATTCCGGCACTTTTGCTTGCCTTCTCAGTGTGGCTCGTTTGGAGTGTTGTTGTCGCAAGGCTACCCGCCATCGGTTTTGATTACACGACAGACCAGCTCTTCCTGCTGGCTGCTCTGCCAGGTCTTTCTGGCGCGACGCTCAGGATTTTTTATTCTTTTATGGTTCCTATCTTTGGTGGTCGCCTTTGGACAACGCTAACCACAGCATCGCTGCTTCTTCCGGCTCTGGGTATCGGGTACGCAGTTCAGGACCCCACCACGCCTTATAGCATCTTCCTTCTGTTAGCCCTACTTTGCGGTTTCGGGGGCGGTAACTTCGCTTCTTCAATGGCAAATATCGCATTCTTCTATCCAAAGAAGGAAAAAGGGAACGCGCTTGCGCTCAATGCAGGCCTCGGAAACCTTGGCGTTTCCGTCATGCAGTTTGTGGTGCCGCTTGTCATCACAGCTGGTGTCTTCGGTGCGATCGGTGGCGCTCCTCAAATACTTGAGGATGGATCCCAACTCTGGATCCAGAATGCTGGCTTTATCTGGGTTCCATTCCTCATCATCGCGACGCTGGCCGCATGGTTCGGCATGAACGATATCGCTGATGCCAAAGCGAGCTTTAAAGAGCAATCCATCATCTTCTCAAGAGCGCACAACTGGATCATGTGCATTCTCTACACGGGAACCTTCGGCAGCTTTATCGGCTATTCCGCAGGCTTCCCGCTGCTCATGAAGACACAGTTTCCGGAAGTAAATGCACTCACCTTCGCATTCCTTGGACCTCTCGTTGGTGCACTCTCCCGGGCTGGTACGGGTTGGGTTTCCGACAAGTACGGCGGTGGCCGTGTAACCTTCTGGACCTTCTTGTTTATGGCGGTTGCTGTTGGTGGCGTGCTGTTCTTCCTGTCCATCAAAACAGAGCCGGGAGCTTTCTGGGGCTTCTTTGCCTGCTTCATGGCACTGTTCTTCCTGACAGGCGTAGGCAACGCCTCCACATTCCAGATGATCCCGACCATCATGCGCCAACAGGTCGGCCTCTTGATGCCAGAGCTGGATGCAACAGCTCACCTGCGCCAGTCAGAACGTGAAAGTGCAGCCATCATCGCCTTTACCTCTGCAATTGCAGCCTACGGTGCCTTTTTCATCCCCAAGGCCTACGGAACATCCATCGCCTACACAGGTGGTCCGGATGCCGCGCTTTGGGCCTTTGGCATCTTCTACGTGATCTGTCTGGTGATCACGTGGTTCTTCTACACCCGCAAGGGTGCCTCCGTTCCGTGCTAAGCAAATAACGTGAAGGGCATTTCAGATGTCTCTACTACTCGATAAACTGAACTTCTTCGCAAAACAGGACACTGGTACCTTTGCAAACGGGCACGGTGTTACAACCAATGAGAATAGAAACTGGGAAGACAGCTATCGAAAGCGATGGCAATACGACAAAATCGTACGCTCGACCCATGGTGTGAACTGCACTGGTTCCTGTTCCTGGAAGATCTACGTTAAAGGCGGGATTGTCACCTGGGAAACCCAGCAGACGGATTATCCGCGTACCCGCCCGGACCTGCCAAACCATGAGCCACGGGGTTGTTCTCGTGGTGCCAGCTACAGTTGGTATATGTACTCCGCAAACCGGGTGAAGCATCCACTCATACGCTCTCGCCTCCTCAAGCTATGGCGTAACGAGCGGACAGTGAAATCGCCGGTCGCTGCGTGGGCAGCCATTCAGGATGATCCCGCAAAGCGCGCAGATTACCTGAAAGTGCGCGGACACGGCGGTTTTGTGCGAGCCACTTGGGAAGAAGTCAACGAAATCATCGCAGCAGCAAATGCTTACACCGCGAAGAAGTGGGGCCCTGACCGTGTCGTTGGCTTCTCTCCAATTCCGGCTATGTCCATGATTTCTTACGCAGCTGGTACCCGCTACCTGTCCTTGCTCGGCGGCACATGCATGTCGTTCTACGACTGGTACTGCGATCTGCCTCCTGCCTCACCACAAACATGGGGTGAGCAAACCGATGTGCCTGAATCCGCTGATTGGTACAATGCGGGCTTCCTGATGTTGTGGGGCTCCAACGTTCCACAAACGCGTACACCGGATGCGCACTTCTACACCGAGGTTCGCTACAAAGGCACCAAGTCAGTCGTGGTCTGTCCAGATTACTCGGAAGCGGCCAAGTTCTCGGATCTCTGGCTTCATCCAAAGCAGGGCACTGATGCTGCTCTGGCGATGGCCATGGGCCATGTCATCCTTCGTGAATACCATTTAGACAGGCAGGCAAAATACTTCGAGGACTACTGCCGTAAGTACTCCGACATGCCACTGCTGGTTCGCCTCGTCAAAAAAGACGGCAAATACATCCCGGAGCGCCTTCTGCGTGCTTCCGAATTTGCGGACAATCTGGGTGAAGAAAACAATCCGGAATGGAAAACCGTCGCCCTGGACCGCAAGTCGAAGAAGATTGTGGTTCCGCATGGCTCCATCGGCTTCCGCTGGGGGGAAAAAGGCAAATGGAATCTTGAAGAAAGAGACGGCGCCGGCAAAGACACGGACCTCGCCATGTCTTTCATTGACAAAGCTGATCATGATGAAGTCGCTGACGTGGCTTTCCCATACTTCGGCAATCGTGAGCATGACCACTTTGCGGGAACCAACCATGAAAGCGTGATGGTGCGCAAAGTTCCCGCGAAGAAAGTGAAGCTGGCGGAAGGTGAAGCGCTTGTAGCGTCCGTTTTCGACCTCTTTATTGCCAACTACGGTCTGGATCGCGGATTAGATGATCCAAACTCTGCCAAATCTTACGACGAAGAACTGCCTTACACGCCTACATGGGCAGAGAAAATCACTGGCGTTCCCAAAGATCATATCATCACAACGGCCCGCGAGTTTGCGACAAACGCCGAGAAGACAAACGGACGTTCCATGGTCATCCTCGGTGCTGGTCTGAACCACTGGTACCACATGGATATGAACTACCGTGGCATCATCAATCTGCTGGTGATGTGCGGCTGCGTTGGTCAATCTGGTGGTGGCTGGAGCCACTATGTGGGGCAGGAAAAACTTCGCCCACAAACCGGTTGGACAGCGCTGGCCTTCGCCTTGGATTGGACACGCCCACCACGGCATATGAACTCAACATCCTTCTTCTATGCGCATACAGACCAGTGGCGCTATGAGACGCTCAAGGTAGATGAAATCTTGTCGCCAACCGCCCCTGATGGGGATTGGGATGCATCGCTGATTGATTACAACATTCGCGCAGAGCGCATGGGATGGTTGCCATCAGCACCGCAACTTGAGACCAACTCGCTTCAAGTTGCCAAAGCGATAGAAGAGAGCGGCAAAGAAGCTAAAGACTACATTGCTCAGGAGTTGAAGTCTGGCGGCCTCAAACTGTCTTGTGAGGACCCCGACAACGAAGCCAATTGGCCGCGCAACCTGTTCGTCTGGCGCTCCAACCTGCTTGGGTCCTCCGGTAAAGGTCATGAATACTTCCTTCGCCATCTACTCGGTACTGAGCATGGTGTACTTGGCAAAGACCTCGGTGAAGAAGGCCGTCAGCGTGCAAAAGAAGCTGTCTGGCATGACAATGCGCCCGAAGGAAAACTCGATCTGCTCGTCACGCTCGACTTCCGTATGTCCACCACCTGCGTGTATTCGGATATCGTTCTGCCGACAGCCACATGGTACGAGAAAAACGACCTCAATACCTCGGATATGCACCCCTTCATTCATCCACTTTCCAGTGCAGCTGATCCTGCTTGGGAAGCCCGCAGTGACTGGGAGATCTTCAAGGGTATTGCTAAATCCTTCTCTGAGGTCTCACAAGAAGTTCTCGGCAAGGAAAAGGACGTCGTCCTTGTCCCGATCCTGCACGACACCGCTGGTGAAATCGCCCAGCCATTCGACGTTGCAGATTGGAAGAAAGGCGATATCGACCCGCAACCCGGCAAGACTATGCCAAACGTTGTTGTTGTCGAACGAGACTATCCAAACATCTACAAGCGCTTCACGGCTCTTGGCCCACTGATGAGTAAACTCGGCAACGGTGGCAAAGGCATCAGCTGGAACACCGAGCACGAGGTAGACCTCCTCAAAGGCCTAAACGGAGAGGTGCTTGAAGACGGGCCAACCAAAGGCTTGGCCAAGATCGAAACGGATATCGATGCAAGTGAGGTCGTCCTGTCTCTGGCCCCGGAAACCAATGGTGAAGTGGCTGTCAAAGCATGGGCTGCTCTCTCTGAGTTCACTGGTAGAGACCACACCCATCTGGCACTGCCGAAGGAAGAAGAGAAAATCCGCTTCCGCGATATCGTTGCTCAGCCGCGTAAGATCATCTCTTCGCCGACATGGTCCGGCATTGAATCTGAGCATGTTTGCTACAACGCAGGCTACACCAACGTGCATGAGCTGATCCCGTGGCGAACGATCTCCGGTCGTCAGCAACTCTATCAGGATCACCTCTGGATGCGTGCATTTGGCGAAGGCTTCTGCGTGTACAGGCCGCCGATAGACACCAAAGGCGTCAAACCGGTGATCGACGATAAATCTCTCGGCAGAAAGCAGTTGGTCCTCAACTTCATCACTCCGCACCAGAAGTGGGGCATCCACTCCACATACACCGACAACCTGTTGATGCTCACGCTCAACCGTGGTGGTCCGGTGGTCTGGATCTCAGAGGTTGATGCGCAAAAAGCTGACATTGAAGACAATGACTGGGTCGAAGTCTTCAACATCAACGGTGCGCTTGTGGCGCGTGCGGTGGTCTCTCAGCGCATGAAGGAAGGCACGATCTACATGTATCACGCTCAGGAAAAGATCGTGAATACACCGGGATCAGAGCTCACCGGACAACGCGGCGGTATCCATAACTCGGTGACCAGAACCGTCACCAAACCAACACACATGATTGGTGGGTACGCTCAGCAATCCTACGGTTTCAACTACTATGGAACGGTTGGCTCCAACCGCGATGAGTTCGTTGTGGTTCACAAACTGGAAAAAGTGAACTGGATGGAAGAACCACTGGATGACAGTGGTCAGGAGGCAGCAGAATGAAAGTCCGCGCTCAAGTCGGAATGGTGCTGAATCTGGATAAATGCATTGGCTGCCACACCTGTTCAGTGACCTGTAAAAACGTTTGGACCAACAGAGAAGGCGTTGAATACGCCTGGTTCAACAACGTGGAAACCAAACCCGGTATTGGTTACCCCAAAGACTGGGAAAACCAAAAGAAATGGAACGGTGGCTGGGTTCGCAAACGCAATGGCAAGATCATTCCCAAGATGGGTGCCAAATGGCGTATTCTGGCGAAGATCTTTGCTAACCCTGACTTGCCAGAAATCGACGACTACTACGAGCCGTTTGATTATGATTACGAACACCTGCAGGGCGCTCCTGAAAGTGCTCAGTTCCCAACAGCCCGCCCAAAGTCAGCGATCACCGGCGAGCGGATCGAAAAAATTGAATGGGGACCAAACTGGGAAGAAATTCTCGGTGGTGAGTTCTCCAAGCGCTCAAAGGATTACAACTTTGAGGGTATTGAGAAGGAAATCTATGGCGAGTTCGAAAACACTTTCATGATGTACCTGCCACGCCTTTGTGAGCACTGCCTCAACCCAACATGTGTTGCTGCATGTCCATCAGGTGCCATCTACAAGCGTGAAGATGACGGTATCGTCCTAATCGATCAGGAAAAATGCCGTGGCTGGCGCATGTGCGTCTCTGGCTGTCCTTACAAGAAGATCTACTTCAACTGGTCCTCCGGAAAATCAGAAAAATGCATCTTCTGCTATCCACGCATCGAGTCAGGGCAGCCTACAGTCTGTTCAGAAACCTGCGTAGGCCGTATCCGATATCTGGGTGTCATCCTGTACGATGCGGATAAGATCGAAGAAGCTGCCTCAACCAAGGATGAGAAGGACCTCTACGAAGAGCAACTGAAGGTCTTCCTTGATCCGCATGATCCGAAGGTGATCGAACAAGCCCGCAAAGATGGTGTTCCTGAGGATTGGCTCAAGGCTGCCAAGGCATCGCCGATCTATAAGATGGCAATCGACTGGAAAGTGGCTTTCCCACTTCACCCGGAATACCGCACACTGCCAATGGTTTGGTACATTCCACCTCTCTCCCCAATCCAGTCAGCTGCAGAAGCTGGTAAGATCGGTTGGGATGGCGACCTGCCGGATGTCCGCTCCATGCGCATTCCGGTCCGCTACCTCTCCAACCTCCTCACAGCAGGCAAAGACGAGCCTGTTGTCACGGCGTTGGAGCGGATGCTCGCCATGCGCTCCTACATGCGCTCCAAGTCAGTTGATGGTGTAGTCAATGAAGCTATCGCTGAACGAGTGGGTCTGACTTCTGAGTTGATTGAAGACATGTACAAGATCATGGCGATAGCCAACTATGAGGATCGCTTTGTCATCCCAACCACACACCGTGAAGTTTCCGAGGATGCCTACGATGTCCGTGGCTCCTGCGGCTTCTCCTTCGGCAATGGTTGCTCTGGCGGCAGTGATGGAACTGACCTGTTCGGTGGTTCACGCAAGAAAACTGTCGAAACACCAACGGATATATTTAAGGAGATGCGCGGATGATCGTCTCCTTAAAAATCCTCTCGCTCTTGCTCAACTACCCAACGCAAGAACTGCTGGATGACCTACCAGCACTGAAAAAAGCGGTAAACTCAGATCGCTTGCTCTCTGCAAAAGGCCAGAAAATGATCTGCACTCTTTGCGATGATCTGGCTGGTAAAGATCTCTATGAGGTGCAGGAAAGATACGTGTTCCTGTTTGATCGGACACGCTCACATTCACTACACCTGTTTGAGCATGTGCATGGTGAGGGCAGAGACCGTGGTCAAGCTCTAGTCGATCTGCGTGAGATGTACCTGACAAACGGTTTCGCGGTAGAGACCACGGAACTACCAGACTACATCCCGCTGTTCCTCGAGTATCTGGCGCATCAACCATTTACAGAGGCACAGGAACTGCTTGGCCAGACAGCTCATATCTTCGAGGCCCTTCGTTTGCGTCTCAAAAAGAAGGGCTCAATCTACGCCAATGCGTTTGGGGCTGTTGCTGAAATCAGCAAAGCGGCACCGTCCAAGGAGCTCCTCTCCAATATTCTTGCAGAGCCTGAAGATGATCCAAATGATCTCGAAGCCATGGACCGTATTTGGCAGGAAGAGGTCGTCAAGTTTGGTGGCAATGCAGGAGAGGGTAGTTGCGGCCCTGATCGCTTAAGAATGCAAATGAGAGCTGCGGACAGACGCCCGCCTGATATCACGACCCAGAACATTCAAGGGGAGAACTAGAAATGTCTGGCTTCTTCAACACGTTGTTCTTCGGAATATATCCATACATTGCCCTCTCGGTTATGATTGTAGGCACAATCATCCGTTATGACCGTGAGCCTTACAGCTGGCGCGCTGGTTCAAGCCAGCTCCTGCGCCGCAAGCAGTTGGTCTGGGGTTCAGTGCTCTTTCATGTAGGCGTGCTGATCATCTTCTTTGGCCACTTGGTTGGATTGCTGACCCCAATAGTCCTGTTCGATCTGGTGGGTATCAGTCACGGTGCCAAACAGGTTCTTGCTGTCGTCGTCGGCGGTATTGCTGGCCTGATGGCGATTGTGGGTGCAGGGATGCTCATTCATCGTCGCTTGTATGATGCGCGTGTACGAGCAGTCTCCAGCACAATGGACACCTTCATTATATGTCTGTTGGGCTTCCAGTTGCTTCTGGGTCTTGGAACTATACCTGTTTCCCTCATGCATCTGGACGGTGAGGAAATGGTCAAATTCATGAGCTGGGCACAAGGCATCTTCACATTCCGTGGTGATGCAGCAAGCTATGTCGTTGATGCTTCATGGATCTTCAAGTTGCACTTGTTCGTGGGGCTGACGATCTTGCTCATCTTCCCGTTCACACGCTTGGTGCATATGCTCAGCGTTCCGGCAAGATACTTGTGGCGTCCCGGTTACCAGATCGTGCGTGAGCGCAACTCCACCAATTCACGCCATCCTGCTGAGTGAGGTGAAATGGCCAATCTCTACACCAACCCAAATCTGAATGAAGGTGCTCAGGCCGATGCGGATCTGCCGAGCACTAAGGTGCCTCCAAAAAGCAAACCGATCATTACCGATGTGTCGGTCAACGGGGTCCAAATCTCAGAGCAAGACATTCTGGCAGAGGCCCAAAACCATCCGGCTGAGAACCCAGGTCAGGCGGTGCAAGCTGCTGCGAGAGCGTTAGTTGTCCGAGAACTGCTGTTGCAGCAAGCCAAGGCCTTGAACATTGAGGCTGCACCAGAACAGATGGATGACGGGAGTGAGACACCTGAAGATGCAGCGATCAGAGAACTGATTGAGCAGGAGGTCGAGATCCCGACTGCTTCTAAAGATGAGTGCCAGCGTTACTACGAAAACAACAGGACCCGCTTTAGTTCAGAGCCAATCTATGAAGCCAGCCATATCTTGTTTGCAGCTGGGCCGGAGCAACACACTGCCCGCAGCATAGCCAAAGCCCGTGCCCACGATGTCATCAAACTGCTTGAGGACAAACCAGAAGCTTTTGCTGATCTGGCGCTGGAGTACTCCGCTTGCCCTTCAAAAGAAACGGGCGGAAATCTGGGCCAATTGACCAAGGGAAGCACAGTTTCGGAGTTTGAAAAAGCGCTCCAATCGATGCATGCAGGACAGATGACAGGCGAACCTGTTGAGACCAAGTTCGGCTACCACATCATTTTCCTGAACAGGAAGATAGAGGGAAATACCCTGCCATTCGAGCATGTTGAGGAAACCATCAGAGCATGGTTGGAAGCCGCAAGCTGGTCCAAAGCAGTGTCTCAATACATCACTATCCTGGCAGGGTCTGCTGAGATAAAAGGCATTGATTTACTTGGTTCTGACAGCCCGTTGGTTCAGTAAAATTGTAAGTACTCAGCGATGAGTACCTGCTCTTTTATCGATAAACTTGGATAAGCAGTAAGCTATTGATCTCTGGTATTTTCTCCTTCCTTAAATGTGATTAGGGTTATTTCCGGAGTTCTTCCCGTGATGTTCTCGGGATCCTGTGTTCTGGAGAAAAACAATGTCGAAACTGAACTGGGGCTTTCTCGGAACAAGCTTCATCTCGCTGACAATGGCAGACGCTATACAAGCGGAAGGATCGACGCGGATACATTCCGTGGCAGGCCGGTCAGAAGTGCCTCTGAAAGTCTTTGCAGAAAAGTACGATGTTGAGCATACCTTTGATGACTTCAACGAGCTGATTGAAGACGAAGCCGTTGATATCATTTACATCGCTCTCCCAAACCACATTCACCACGAGTACGTGGTCAAGGCAGCAAATGCGGGGAAAGCAATCCTCTGCGAAAAGTCGCTGTCTATCGACATGGAAAAAACCGATCAGGCGCTGAAAGCAGTTGCCGAGAACGGTGTATTCTTCGTGGAAGGATTGATGTACCTGAACCACCCGTTTGCAGCTGCTATTCGTGATGTGGTTGCTTCTGGTGAGTTGGGTGAGATCCAGTCGATTACAGCTCAGTACTGCGCGTCAATTGCCAGGTTCGTGAACCCACATAGCAAGGGGGCACTTTATAACCTTGGTTGCTATCCGACCTCGCTGATGCATCTTCTATTACAGACTGCATTCCCGACCCATATCTTTGATAATTATAACATATCGGCAATGGGCCGACGTGGTGCAGATGGGAACATCTGCGAGTCAGCAGCAACGTTGCGATTGAACAACGGTGTTGTTTGCCAGCTTCACACGGCAGAAGACTACGGTCTCCATGCTGGTTTCACAGTGCTTGGCTCCAAGGCAAGTCTGGTGTTGAATTCCAACCCATGGCTACCGGAAGCTGAGGGGAATATCTTCACGGTCACCCCCTACGAAAAGCCGGGTGACACGCGCACAGTTACGGCAGACGGCAACGCCTTTATTTATCAGGTCAGAGCGATCCGTGAAGCGATCGAAGCTGGCAACAAGGCGCTGGAAAGTCCGGCTCCGAGTGTTGAGGACAGCCGTCAGATCATGCAGATCCTGACCGCTTGGGAAGCTGCAACCGTGACTGCCTGAGCGACATGATATTGCAATGTGAGGGGTGCGATTGCACTCCTCCGAGCAGCCTGTGTGGGTTGCCAAAATACTCGCAACTACAACAATTCCCAAATTTTTCTCAGTGATCCGTTGCAGCTTGCATTGCCTGCTCTATAAGCAGCAAGCGTCAATTCCTGCATAAAATCAGCTTGCTACGTGGATGCAATTTAGGCAATCAGAGCAATCATTAGCGCTGTGTGCTATTTTTCAATCCATGGAAAATATTGCAAAATAATATTGATTGAAATTATTTGACCGAAAAGTAAAATTTCATAATGTTGCTTCGATTCGAGTGTTTTATCGTCACTTAGCTCAATCCACAGCTATATAGTGGTCCAATAATATTTATACAGTCGATAAATAGCTGAATACCATAAGAAAAGTACTGTGTGATCTGCATTAATTTACGTGTCGTCACGCAAAAAATACTTCTGAGGCATCTAGTCATTAGCCGCTTTGTCTCGTATACAGCCATTTTTAATGCCTTCGTCCTGCTCAGGACCTTTTCACTTAAAATGCGAGATAGGGCAGATTGCGGCTGCAGTCTGATCTGCAGCCCTGCACAATTATTGATTTCAGGGGGTGTGCATGTTTGCGACACGTTTGAACGGTTTGGTGAGACGCCATGTTCTCGCAGCCGTAGCTGTTTTTGCGGCCATAATCGCGGTTTATTCACCAGCAAAAGTTTTAGCTGCCGAACCTCTCAAGGTCGCAGCGATTTACACCGTTCCTGTTGAGCAGCAATGGGTTGGACGTATCCACCAAGCGCTCAACGCAGCGGCAGAACGCGGTGACATCACCTACGTCTATTCCGAGAACACAGCCAACACCGACTATGAGCGCGTCATGCGTGAGTACGCCGAAGCTGGTCATCAGCTCATTGTTGGTGAGGCGTTTGCAGTAGAACGCGCAGCGCGCAACGTGGCTGCAGAATACCCGGAAACAGCTTTCCTCATGGGCTCCTCCTTCCCGGCAGCTGAGCCAAACTTTGCGGTGTTCGACAACTTCATTCACGAACCATCCTACCTCTCCGGTATGATCGCAGGTGCGAAATCTAAGTCTGGCAAAATCGGCATGATCGGCGGCTTTGCTATTCCGGAAGTAAACCGCCTCATGCACGCATTCATGAATGGTGCTAAGGCAACCAATCCAGAGGTGACTTTCACAGTCAACTTCATCAACTCCTGGTACGATCCGCCAAAAGCGAAAGAAACCGCTTACGCCATGATCGATGCCGGTGCGGATGTATTGTATGCAGAACGCTTCGGTGTGTCTGATGCGGCTATGGAAAAAGGCATCTTCGCGATTGGCAATGTGATCGATACCGCTGCCGACTATCCAAACACCATCCTCGCCTCTGCCATCTGGCATATGGAGCCAACAATCGACACTGCGATTGCGGCTGTAAAGGCGAATAACTTCAAGGCTGAAGACTACGGCAAGTACTCCTTCATGGGCCATGCTGGTGGTTCGCTGATGGTTGATGAAACGCTGGTGGATGCGGACCTTCTTGGCAAGGTCAAAGCTGTCGAAGCGAGCATTCTGGATGGGTCCTTTACCGTTGAGATCAACGACGAAGAGCCAAAATCCTCCAATTAACGCTGATCGGGCCGGGGGGATATCCCGGCCCGTCTTCTCCGCCTGCTACGCGCATAACCTCGTCAGTCCAAGGGTATCCCATGCCAGAAACTGAGAGCGGGCATCCGCTTTTATCTCTTCAAAACATAACCAAGATCTTCGGTGATCTGGTTGCTAACGGAAACGTCAATCTGGACCTGCATGCCGGGGAAATCGTTGCGTTGCTGGGTGAGAACGGAGCGGGGAAAACCACGCTCATGAATATCCTGTTTGGTCATTATGTGGCTGATCAAGGACGTGTCATGGTTCGCCACTCCTCCGGTATTCTGGTAGATTTGGAGCCCGGTGCTCCTCAGGCGGCCCTTGAAGCGGGGATAGGTATGGTTCACCAGCACTTCACGCTGGCTGAGAACCTGACAGGTCTTGAGAACATCGTTTTGGGCACTGAGAGCCTGTTCTCACGCCGCTTCAGCCGCTCCAAAGCGCGGGCAAAACTACAGGAGCTGATGCAGAGCTCCGGCCTAGAAGTTGATCTGGATCTGCGCGTCTCCAAGCTCGCTGTTGGTGAAAGACAGCGCGTCGAAATCCTCAAAGCGCTCTACCGGGACGCCCGCATTCTGGTGCTGGATGAACCCACAGCGGTTCTCACACCTCAGGAATCCGACAGTCTTTTCAAAACCTTGAAGCTGCTTGCTGCCAAAGGCATGGCGATCATCTTCATCTCCCACAAGATGGCCGAAGTGCTGGGCGCGTCTGATCGTGTTGCGGTTCTCAGAGGGGGCCGGATTGTTGCTGACCTTCCTACATCGCAGTGTGATCGCCACCAATTGGCTGAGGTGATGGTCGGGCATTCCGTCCAAACCGCAGAACGCAAACCTGGCTATCCGGAAGACGAAACGCTCGTTTTTGCCGGTGTCAGCGCTGGGGATGGCCGCGAGCAGATCGAGAACGTCAATCTCGCCCTCTGTAAGGGGGAAATCATCGGCCTCGCAGGTGTTTCCGGCAACGGCCAAAGCACGCTGGCTAAGGTCATCTCTGGGCTGGAAATCCCTACCTCTGGCTCCGTCCTGCTCAACGGCAAACCGCTCAAGGCCAGTGCTGCGGCTGCCATTAAATCCGGTGTGGCCCGCATTCCGGAAGACCGTCACCACGACGGCATCGTTGGCGCTATGTCGGTAGAGGAAAACCTCGTTCTGGAAGAGATCCGCAAGCCTGCCTACCAACGCTTCGGCCTTCTTCGCTTCAACGAAATTCGCATGCGCGCTCAAGAGGCTATCAAGGCCTACGACATTCGCTGCTCCGGCCCGCTTGCTGTCTCCCGTCTGCTTTCCGGCGGGAACATCCAGAAAATTGTCCTCGCCAGAACGCTGGATCAGCAACCCGATATCGTCCTTGCCGCCCAGCCCTCCCGTGGGTTGGATGTTGGCGCAACGGCTGATGTGCACCGCCGCCTGCAAGAGGCGCGGGATAGAGGCGCTGGCGTCCTTCTCATCTCTGAAGACCTGGACGAACTCTTCCAATTATCCGACAGGATTGCCGTGATCCATCGCGGGCATATCTGCGAGCCAGTGGAGACGGAAAAGCTGGATAAGAAACAGGTTGGTCTGATGATGGCAGGACAATCCATAAAAGGGGAACAAGCAGCATGATCCGGTTTGAACCTCGTACCAATGTTTCTTCGCTCTTCGCGTTTGCCCTGCCAATTATCGCCGGAATCACCGCGCTCGTGCTGGCTGCGATCCCCATTGCAGCGGCAGGGGGAGAAGTTTTCGCCGCCTACGGGCATATCTTCAAAGGCGCATTCGGCTCAAAGTTCGCATTCTCTGAACTTCTGGCCCGCGCAACGCCGCTCATTTTCACGGGTCTGGCCGTCAGTGTCGCCTTTCGTGCCAAACTCTGGAACATTGGCGCTGAAGGCCAGCTCTATGTAGGCGCACTCGCAGCAGTCGCCATCGGCACCGGCGCAATCTCCGCGCCCGCCTACATCATGATCCCGCTGATTATACTGGCAGGCATGATTGCAGGCGGCACTCTTATGCTCGTCCCAACCCTGCTGAAAACGAAGCTGGGCGCAGATGAAGTGGTCACCACCTTGCTGCTCAACTTCGTCGTGCTGCTGTTTGTGCAGATGATGCTGGAAGGCCCGATGAAAGACCCCATGGGCATGGGCTGGCCGCAGTCAGAACCCATGACCAGCGCCGCCACACTGCCCAAAATGTTCGCCCGCATGCGCATCCACTGGGGCCTCGTGATCGCACTGGCATCAGCCCTGATCATCTACATTATGATGAAGCGCAGCGTCTGGGGTTTTGAAATCCGTGCAACGGGTGAAAACGTCTCTGCCGCAAAACATGCTGGCATTCCGGTCACCTCCACATTCATCAAAGTCGGCCTGATCTCCGGTGCATTGGCAGGCCTTGCAGGTGTCAGCGAAGTGGCTGGCCTCAAAGGGTATTTGACTGCCGATATCTCCCCGGGCTTCGGCTACACCGGCGTCGTGGTCGCCATGCTTGCAGGCCTCTCACCCGTTGGTGTGGTTGTGGCTGCTGTCTTCATCGCGGCAGTCTTTGTGGGGGCAGATAGCATGAGCCGCGCCATGGGCGTTTCCAGCTACATTGCTGATCTTGTGGTCGCCATGTCTTTGATCTGCGTATTGATTTCCAGCCTCTTTGTGCGCTTCAAAATCCGCTTTGTCAGGCCCAAAAAGACACCACTTGTCGCTAAAGGGGAGGCATAAGACATGGAATATATTGATATTCTTCTCTCCGCAAATTTCTGGGCTGCTGCCATCCGCATCGCAACCCCGCTCATCTTTGGTGTGTTAGGTGCCTTGGTCTGCGAGCGGGCAGGGGTGCTCAACCTCGGTATTGAGGGCATCTTCGTGGTTGGCGCCATGTGTGGCTGGATGGCTGTTTGGCTCGGAGCTGGCCTCTGGGGCGGCATCCTCGTCGCAGCACTGGCTGGGGCATTTTTCGGCTTGCTCCACGGCATCCTCACGGTGCCGCTGGGCTTGTCTCAGCACGTGTCTGGCCTTGGCATAACCATGTTTGCAACCTCGGTCAGCTACTTCACCTACCGCACAGCTCTGCCAAAAGTGTCCAGCCCACCACGGATCGAGGCATTCCAGCCGCTTGATATTCCGGTTCTTTCAGACCTGCCTTTTATTGGCCCAGCCCTCTTCCAGCAAACATCCATGACCTTTCTGGCACTCGCCATGGTCTTGCTGGTCAGTTACGTGCTCTATCGCACCCCGCTTGGCCTCGCCATCCGCGCCGTGGGTGACAATCCATCCGCCGTTGAAGCACAAGGCCTCTCGGTCTTTGTGCTACGTATCGGGGCGATCATGGCCGGGTCTGCGTTGATGGCGCTGGGCGGTGCCTTCCTCACCATGTCCGCCTTTGATGCCTTCTTCTTTGGCATGATCAACGGACGCGGCTGGATCTGCATTGCACTGGTGGTGTTTGCAAGTTGGAGACCGGGCAAGGCTTTGCTGGGCGCGCTGCTGTTTGGCGCGTTTGATGCCTTCCAGATCCGCCTGCAAAACGAGGTCGGTGCGGTGATCCCATCTCAGGTCTTCCTGATGATCCCGTATCTGCTATCCATCGTGGCGCTGGTGCTTGTGGCTCGCAAGGCAGACTACCCACGCGCCCTGCTGCAACCTTATTTCCGTGGTCAGCGTTAAGCTGGAAAAGCAAGAAAGGCACCACTCATGTCTCTGGATCTCCTTGTCAAAAACGCAGTTCTGACCACTGGCGAAGCTGGTGTAGATATCGCGGTGAAAAACGGCACAATCACCGCGATTGAAAAGGGCATCACCGCAGAAGCGGAGCGTGTGATTGATGCACAGGGCCAGCTGGTCTCAGCACCATTTGTTGACCCGCACTTCCATATGGATGCCACCCTTTCCCTCGGCCTGCCAAGAATGAACGAGAGCGGCACCCTGCTGGAAGGCATCAGCCTTTGGGGAGAGTTGAAACCGTTATTGACCATTGATGCGGTTGTCGAACGTGCTCTGCGCTACTGCGATCTGGCAGTCTCGCAAGGCCTGCTGGCTATCAGAAGCCATGTGGATGTGTGTGATGATCGTCTGCTCGGTGTGGAAGCCATGCTGGATGTAAAGCAACGCATTGCGCCTTATATCGATTTGCAGCTGGTCGCCTTTCCGCAGGATGGCTTCTACCGTTCACCAACGGCGGAAAACAACCTGCTCCGCGCACTGGATATGGGCGTGGATGTGGTCGGCGGCATCCCGCACTTTGAGCGCACTATGGAAGACGGTGCCCGCTCCGTGAAGGCCCTCATGGAAATTGCAGCACAACGCGGCCTGCGGGTGGACGTGCACTGCGATGAATCTGATGATCCTCTCTCTCGCCACATTGAGACACTGACTTACGAGACACGGCGATTGGGCATGCAGGGCAGGGTGACTGGATCGCATCTCACCTCCATGCATTCCATGGACAATTACTACGTCTCCAAGCTGCTGCCTTTGATGGCGGAAGCTGATGTCTGCGCCATTGCCAACCCGTTGATCAACATCATGCTTCAGGGTCGTCACGACACCTACCCAAAACGCCGTGGCCAGACCCGCGTGCGTGAGATGCGCGAACTCGGCATCACCGTCGGCTTCGGTCATGACTGTGTAATGGACCCCTGGTACTCGCTGGGCAATGCAGACATGTTGGAAGTCGCCAGCATGGGCCTGCATGTAGGCCAGCTCTCCAGTCGCGATGACATCCGCTATTGCTATGAGGCAGTCACAACAAACTCTGCAAAGATCATGGGGCTGGAAGGCTACGGCGTCAAAGTCGGCGGCAACGCAGACTTCGTGTTGCTTCAGGCACAAGATGCCATTGAAGCCCTCCGCATGAAGGCAACCCGCCTCACTGTTGTTCGCCGCGGTAAGGTCATCGCCGAAACTGCCCCACGCATCGCCAACCTCTCTCTGGATGGCCGCCCAAAAACTGTGAATGCCGCGGATTACTCCCCAAGCGGCAACGCTTAAAACGGGGACAACCCCGCAAAACCGCGCTTGCGTTGCTATGTGCGTTCATTTGCGTTGAATGCGTTTTTTCTGCGTTCCTACGTCCCGCAGTACGCTGCAGGGCGAAATAACTCCCGCCAAATAAAGTTATCCCCCTGCACACCAGAGCTGGCTATGATGGACTTCTCTGATCAAGCAGGAGGGATGAGCGGTGGAACGCATTCCGGCCCGGAAGTGGTATCGCACTACGAAACTGGCAGATGACATTACGCTGATTGATGAGCCCTACATCAAGCAGTTCTACCGCTGCAACATCTGGCATGTGCGCGGACGCCATAAGGATCTGTTGGTGGACAGCGGCATGGGCGTGGTCAGCCTGCGGCAGCATGTGGCGCTCACCGCTGAAAAGTCCGTCATGGCCGTTGCCAGCCACACCCACTTTGACCATATCGGCTGCCACCACGAGTTTCCGCATCGCTTGATCCATATCGCAGAAGCTGACCTGCTGGCCCATCCAACCCGTCAGAACACGCTGGCTGATCCTTACGCAACTGACGATATCTTCGACGCGCTTCCGCCAGAGCCCTACAAGTCTTCCGAATACGCCGTCAAACCAGCCCCTGCCAGCCACCTGCTGGAAGATGGCGAAGTGCTCACCACCGGAGATCGACACTTCGAGGTCATCCATACCCCCGGCCATTCCCCCGGCGGTATCGCTTTATGGGAGAAGGCGACAGAAACCCTGATCGCAGGAGACATCGTCTATGACGGCCCGCTGGTGACAGACTGCTACCACTCCAACATGGCGGACTACATCGCCAGTATGAAGCGTCTGTTAGACATTCCCGTCCGCACTATCCACGGCGGTCACTTCCCCAGCTTCGACGGCGAACGCCTTCACGAAATCATCTATGCCTTCCTGAAGGAGCATGACAAATAGCGCCAACTCCGTAGTCTTCCCTATAAAATCCAGTCATCTCCTGTGACGCTCAGAACAGCAACCTGCAAAGTCATTGCTTACTCTGGAAGGTGGGAGGGCAGTACGCCCGGGCCGCTGACATCATGGGAGTTGGACAATGACAGCGATTGGTTTGAACAGTTTTGTCTCCGCCGCACACACCATCCCGCAGGATGGCAAGCTCACGGTTGCTGAGGGACAGGTGAAGACCCACTCCAGCACTGCAATCGCAGGCAGGCTCGTCACCTGGGTCAAACAGCAAGCGGCGGGAGAAGTTCAGAAGCAGGAAGATCAGGGCGCCTTCCGTCTGGCGCTCACCAACCACTACGGCAAAACGCTGGGCGAGAAAGCCTATCAGGCCGCCTGTCGGGCTTGCGACCAGAATCCTGGCACAAGCCACAGCCTGACATCCCGGCAAGTGCAGGAAGGCGTCACCTTTGCAGAACATCAGGTGCTGAGAAACGAAAGCTCAGCAGTGCGCATCAAGGCCCTCTCTGAAGATGTGAAGCACAATCCGATCAGCAATCTGGTTCAGAACAAGGCCCATCAGACGGTTCCTTCGTTCCAAAGTGAGATCATTGAGACCCCGGAGACAAACACCGAACGTCTCGCTGCTCGCGCGGATGGCAAATACACGGAGCGGAATCCCTTCCACGTAGAACGGGAACTGATGGCCCGCCTCAGTACAGAGATTGCCGGGAAGTATGATCCACTCCTGGCCGAAAATGCCACCTCCAAGGCTTGGGGCAATGAACTGTTGCAGAGTATCTATCGTGGTGTGCTGCGAGACCAAAGACCTGTCGAGAAGGGGGAGACTCTGAGTGTTTCCGAAACACCTCACCCGATGAAGATCGCCGTTGAGCGCTTTGAAAAGCAGGTCTGGAAATACGCAGAACAAAGCTTCCTGCACTCTCTGCCAGAAAATGCGGAAGTCGCCATCCATGATCTGTCACGACAGCTGAACTGGGAGAACTTCCCCGCACTGGCCGAGCAGCACGGCGTCCCTGGCATTGGCTGGGACAGCGAGGCGACAGGCACCTACTTTGCGGCCAACATCCCGCCAATCCGCGATCTCGCTATTGAGCGGCTCATTGAGAAGCGGGAGGATGAGACGTTCCTGAGCTCCGTCACCGTCGAGAGTTTCAACGACATAATTGAAGATGCGTTGAGCGAACTGAAATCACCGCAACAAAAACATGCCAGCCCACCAGCTGCCGACCACACCAGCAACACCACAAAGCACGTCCGTTGGGTCTAAGCCGATAAGCTCAGCCTGAGGAGCCCATCTCCTCAGGCATCCACGAGATGACATAGCGCGGTAGATCCGGAAACGGTCCTTCACCACGTTTTTCAGAGGAGAGCTGCTCAAATCGCCCCGCCTTGCCAAGAGCCTCACACCCGCATTCCCAGTTCGCCAGCCAGATCCCCAAGGCCACCATGGCGTAGTACCGTGAATGCGTCGCCGCACAAAAATCCACCCGCCGTATCCTCGCATTCTCCGCAAGCACGATACCCCGTGTCGACTGTGCATTGTAGGAGGAGGGCGACCACTGACACACCTCATAACACCGCCCAAACTCCCGATAGGGCCGTGCGTTCGTGTTCAGTGGCTTGGCAAAACCAGCATCCGCAAAGAACAAGTCCTGCACATCCAGCCGATGCCGCTGTGTCTTCTGGATGAGGCGGATCGCCAGCGGGGTGTAGCGGGAGCGATACCCAAACCCGCAAACGCAGATGATGTGATCCTTCTCAGGATCAAACCGTGCGCCCAGATGTTTGATGATGCTCTTGTGGTCCGCTCCCGGCCCAATCCAGCAGGTTGCCAGCCCTTGCCGTGTGGCCTCAATCACCACCTTCTGCAAACTGCGCCCCACATCCACCACCGCCATCTCATGATACTCACGCGGTGCAATAGCCACCAAAAACTCATGCGTCCCAACCGCAGGCCAAACCACAAGCGGATTGTCGACATACTCAAAGCGAATGGGGTGAGGGCTCAGACAATGCTCTGGCCTGCTAGTCCGCTCTGCCAATGAAAGCACCATTTGGCGATGCTCTTCGCTCATAAGCCGCTTTTGAAAGGACCGGCACGAGACCCGCGCCCGCAGCAACTCAAATGCATCCAGATGCTCAAGGCTGGTTGGCAGCGGCTCTTCCGGGTGAAAGCCATACCGAACTGTCACCACATCGAAAATCAGATTGAGAAACAGCAGTCCAGCAAGAACAAGCGGCAAATCCACCAACAGAAATGACCAGCAGCCAACCAGCGCGCCGATCCCAGCCAACACCAGCAACAGCACCACAGCCACCAGATTGGGCAGATACTGCAGCCAGCTGGTCCACTGCAGCCACATCTTCACCCGCCACCACCACCTGGTTTCAAACCAGGCCTCGTTAGGAGTGCGCGTCTCTTGAGGAGGTGTTTCGTTCATGCACGTGTTCCGCAATCAGACCAGAGGAGGCTCACTGCGAAACATTTTAAGCGAGGCTTCTTCCTGAAACGTAACCAAGCATCAGGAACAGGATAGGGTATCAGCCAACCGCCTTAGCTGTTTTCGCTGGGCGGTAAAGGAACCGGTTGAATGCATCCTCCGGCATCATCTGGATCAGACGACCAATCAGCGCCATGGCTGCAACGCAGAACACAAAGCGCCCAACCAGTGCGCCGGACCAGTGCGCGCCAAATGCCATCATCACCAGCGGATCCTCAATCAACCCATGGCAGATGCCCATGAAGGAAAGCGACAGCACCGCATCGCGAGAGGATAACTTGCCTTCCTGCGCTTCTTTGATGATGAGACCACCACCGTAAGAAAGCCCAAGCAAAACACCCACCATGGTGATCGGCGTTGCCGCCTTGCTGATGCCCATAAGGCGCAGTAATGGAGAGAGCAGCCAGCCAATCAGGTCGGTGATCTTCATCAGTTCCAGCAGTTTCAGGAAGATGATCAGCCCCATGATAATCCAGAACATGGTGAAGAGCAGAGACGCACTGGAATAGCCCCACTGCAGCCATGTCTCTTCAATCGTCGGCGCAAAAGGCAACCAGTCAAGCTGGATCGGCTGCTGCAGCCAGCCACCCGCAGAGTAAAACAGGTTCAGCACCATGCCGTAGGTGATGCCCACCACGAAACGCAGGCTGGAGGAAAACACAAAGCTGATCCCGGCACGGCGGGAGATACTCTGCTCCAGTGGCAATGCATGGGCGATCAGCACCACAGAAAGCAGTACGGTCACATCAGCAACACTCAGCGACACCAGTGGCAAAATGGTCAGCATGACAGCCACGGCAGAATAGGTGCTCACCAGCAAACCAACAGCAAGCACAAGCCCCGTTGCAGCAGGCAGTCCCATCAGGCCCATCAGCGGTTCAAGCGCAACGCCAAGATAATCAACCAGCCCTAATTCCATCAGAATGCGCACAAGGATCATCACGGGAACCATGGTCTTGACCATAATCCAGAACAGACCGACGGAGTCTTTTGCAATTTTTTGACAAGCGGCGGTGAAGCTTTTCATTTTTTGACAAACCAATGCTGCGCGCGCTTCGTCTTGCTCAAAGCACTGCGAGTGAACGGAGGTTGGGAAAATCAAAAGGGTCGGCCCTTGCTGCATTGCCCAGCAAAACTACTAGGATATTTCAGGTTTTGAGGAAATAGTATTTTACTCAACCCACCCACTTTAAATTCTCAAAGGAACGTTTGTGCGTGGGGGAAGACCTGTGCCGTTTCCGGCTTAGTCTTTCAGACAGACCAATGCGAATTGTCTCGCTGTAACTCTTGCTTTTGTCACCTCCGGTTCTGCTTTGCTTAACTATCGAAAGACCTCTTCCTTTTGAGCCTGCCTGTTTTGCATTAGCGTTTTTTGAAAGAGCAAAAGCAGGTGAGAAAAATGGCCGGAAAAACCCTGAAGACCTTTAAGAACCTTTCTGATTTTCGCAGTGGCTTCTCTGATCTCAAACAGAAGATGGACCACAAACACGGCATCCATCTGCTGGACATTACCAAGTTTGACAAGGAGTTGGGCAATAAGACCTTCCTTGAAAAAAGCTATGAGGCAGCCGTTGAGGATTCCCCAAAAGTCTCCAAAATCTCTGAAGCGCATGGAAAGCTGACACGGCTCAAAAACTCACTGGAGCGCGAAAGCAGCGGTTTTGAAGACCTCGACAAGCTTTACAACAAGCTGGTTGCTCAGCTGAATGAGGCAAGCAAGAAAAACAAAGGCGACGTCAAAAAGCTCAGTGAAGACAAAGAGTATGATGAAGCCCAAGCCAACCTCCTAAAGCTTGCCCCCCATTGGAAAAAAGCCAGTAAAAAGCGGAATGACTTCCAGAAAGCCGAACGCGAACTCGCCGCTCTCGACAAAAAACTCACGGAAATCAAAGCCGAAGCCTCGAAGAAATGCCCTGTTGAAGTAAAACGGGACTCTAAGAAACTCCTCTTGCTTATCGCAGGCGACAAGGTGGTCGAATACTCTTTGAAACATACAAAGTAAATAATGGTTCAATTGCTAATTCATACGACATAATAATTGGTTACAAATATCAATAACATGATTCTAACGCTATAGTTGTTTTCCTCCGGCGTTGCTGTTTTTCAACTGCCTATCAGCTATGTTGCAGCGACCTTAAGAGATAGCGATCTTTCTCATTGGAGAAAAGATTTTAGAGTTTTAAGTAATTGATATTTTTAATATATTTTTGTTCAGCCTTGGAGGGTAGGGGTGTTTGAAAGACACTCTAACAAATAGGATGAACGTGATTAAGCACGTTGGAGTGATACATTGACCAAAGCAAAATATTCGATTTCTTCAATCCGGAGCATGATAAGTTCTTTTGATAAATTGCTTAGAAATGCTGATGTTGAAGGTTTCTCAAAATCTAGGAAAGATGTTATTTTAAATGAGTTTTCTGCTATTCGCGAATTCTCTGAAGTATTTCCCAAGCACTACCTCAAACGGACGGATGCTATTGATCGGATTGATTATCTGCGTACTCTCTCGACCAATCCCAGAACTATCATCGATGTCGGAGTAAACAAAGGTACTCCTAAACTCTATCGAGCATTTGCGGAGCTCCCGTTCGTATTGATCGATCCTGCCTTCGAGGGAGAAGAGCGGCTCACGGTGAAACCTGAGAATTATACGTATGTGAACAAGGCAGTTGGAGATCACCAGGACACACAAATATTGCATGACAACTCCGGTAAATCATCGCTTCTAGAGCCTAAGGGAGAGTTCAAAATATGGGAGGCACATAGCAAATATGAGGTTCAGATAGATAGGCTTGATACTATTCTCACTGAGGTTGAAGCAGAGCCACCTTATGGTGTGAAGCTTGATGTTCAAGGATATGAGTTGAAAGCGGTCCGTGGAATGACCAAAATAATGCCTAAGATTGATTTCTTGATCTGCGAGACAAACATAAGAAATACGGCAGAAGGGACTTATCAGTTTTCAGAGCTTGTTGCAGAGCTGCTTAAACACGACTTCCTATTTTTTAATTTCCTCAACAATTTCAAATCAAACGCCCGCTACTATGATGTTGTTTTCCTGCATCGTAGCAACGTGAAATTTAATCGTTTGGATTGATAAAACTCGATTTGACTATTGGTCCATGTGTTACTCTTTGCTTGCACTTTTCGAACAGCGCATCGCACATTATTTGCATTCATGCACCGTGGTTTTGGCTAACCAAATATATAAACAAATGCTTGCTATATGGGGAGACACGCTTACTAATCCTGCCATTTGAAAGAGTTGAATACGACTGCTTCTCATCCCCCGTCTGACAGAGTTGTTACTCAGGTGTCATGAGCGCTGTGATGAACAGGACACTGGCTCTTTTGACTTAGCGTTAGCCTGATCCCATTACAAAAGAAACCAGCAGAATGGGATGGACACTATGACTTCAGTTAGCTTGAGCAATTTTCAGAATATCGCGGTCGATTCAGCGCCTTCTCAAAAGCTGACGGTTGCGGATGGGAATGTGCAAACCCGTCAGGCAAGCACGTCTATACAGGGTCGTTTTGTCTCCTGGCTTGCTCTGCAGGGCAACCTAGATTCTCAAAAAGCAGCAGATCAGGGAGCGTTCCGGACTGCCCTTCAGGACAAGTATGGCGCAACCCTTGGAACACAAGCGTACGATCAGGCCTGCAACGCCTGCGGTTTCTCAGCTGGCCAAAACCACAGCCTGACATCAAGACAGGTCGTAACCGGTGTTCACTATGCAGACGAAAAGTTGAATAGCGATCCACTCGCCGCGTTAATTTCCGATCACGAAGTAACAGCTGCAAAATATGCAGCGTCGAGTTCCAACGGCGCTATACAAGATGAGGAAACTGCAGCGTTTATTTCGAAAGTCGAAGCAAAAGCAGCAGAGCCGGAAAACCATGACGTGGCCTCTGTGCTTCCGGCAAACTTGCTGGAGGGGAACTTCTCCGTCCCTGATAATGAGATCAGGCAGGCAGCCGTGGACACCCTCGATGTGATCACACAGTTTATCTCAGAAAAGTACACCCCTGAGATTGCGGAGGTCGTGGAAGGCCGAGTTGTAGAAGCAGGATTGTTTGATGAGCTCCTTGCTGAACAGGTCGATCCAAACAACAGCGTTGAACTGCGCGAGACCATCAGTATCTTCATTGATGCGATCTGGGAAGAAGCAAAGAAAGTTCACATCGAGTCTATCCTGTAAATGATCAGGAAAAGCGCCGAACCATAGTCGTCGGCCTTTGTTAAACCCGTAAGCGAACCAAGCAAAAAAGAAGCGCCTGCTAGGTAGGCAGGCGCTTACAAACCCCGGGCAAGGGATAGTTTAACGATGACCGCTGCTCTTACTCGGCAGCTTGTTTAACTTCTAAAAGGCCAAAGAGATTGCGCGGATCAGCCGGTTCAGCAATCATCTCCAGGTCCTGAGTTGCTTCGTCCTGCTTCACCAGATCATAGATGTAGCGCAGGCCGGAAAAGTCCTCGATGGCAAAGCCAACAGAGTCGAACAAGGTAATATCGCGCTCGGTGGTGCGGCCTTCAGCAGCTCCTGTAATCACTTCCCAAAGTTCAACAACCGGATAGTCATCATCCAGCTGCTGGATCTCACCTTCAATGCGGGTCTGTTCCGGGTATTCAACGAAGATCTTGGACCGCAGCAAAATGTCTTTGTGCAGCTCGGTCTTGCCAGGGCAGTCGCCACCAATCGCGTTGATATGCACACCAGCCCCAACCATGTTGTCTGTCAGGATGGTGGCTTGCTGCTTATCCGCCGTCACCGTGGTGATGATATCCGCACCCGTGATCGCTTCTTCAGAACTGCGGCAGATGGTGATGGTAAAGCCTTTGCCATCAAGGTTTGCAGCACACTTCTCAGTCGCTTCCGCATCCGTATCAAACAGACGCAAGTTGGTAATGCCCATCACCGCCTTAAACGCCAGCGCCTGAAACTCGGACTGAGCCCCATTGCCGATGATTGCCATCGTCTTGGAATCTGCTCGCGCCAGATGCTTTGCCGCCATAACGGAGGTCGCAGCAGTGCGCAGGGCAGTCAGAACGGTCATCTCGGAGAGGAAGAACGGGTAGCCCGTGTCCACATCAGCAAGCATGCCAAATGCAGTCACAGTCTGCTTACCTTCCTTGGTGTTCTTCGGATGACCGTTCACATATTTGAAGCTGTACAGCTCCCCGTCGCTGGTCGGCATCAATTCGATAACGCCAACTTTGGAGTGGCTTGCAACACGAGGTGTTTTATCAAACAGAGACCAGCGGCGGTAATCTTCCTCCACATACTCGGTCATGCCTTTCAAAACAGTCTCAACACCGTGTTTGTTGACCAAATCCAAAATTTTAGAAACGCTTACGAACTGGACCATATGGGGATACCTATCTTTTATTGTGTTGCTTGCGATCAGGCGCGGTTTGGATGGTCCAGCACCTGTTTGCCAAACAAGCTGGAAACCAGATCTGCCATCAAAGTCGCCGTCCGGCCACGCACATCCAGGAATGGGTTCAGCTCAACCAGATCCACAGAAGTGACCAGCTGACTGTCGCAGAGCATTTCCATAATCAGATGCGCCTCACGGAAAGTCGCACCGCCGGGAACAGTTGTGCCCACTGCTGGCGCAATGTCCGGGTCCAGAAAGTCCACATCAAAGCTCAGGTGTAGGCGACCATTGGCGGCTTTCACACGCTCCAGAAACTCATTGATCGGCTTGACCACACCGTTTTCATCAATCCGGCGCATGTCATAGGTCTCAATGCCGGTTTTCTGCAGGGCAGCCCGCTCCGCATTGTCGACGGACCGCAAGCCCATCATGCAGATATTTTCTGGCTTGATCGCTGTGTTCAGCTCCGGATAATACCCCTCAAAACCGGAGAGACCACAAAAGTAAGCCGCGGGCGTGCCGTGCAGGTTGCCGCTGGTCGTTGTGCTGAGATTATGGAAATCAGGATGTGCATCCAGCCAGAGCACAAACTGCTCTTCACCAGCTTCTGCCGCCGCATGGGCGATACCGCTGACAGTTCCAGCTGCCATGGAATGATCGCCACCAAGGAAGACCGGGAGATGACCTTCGCGGACTTCCGCCAAAGCCACATCATGTAGCTTCTCGGTCCAGCTGATTGTCTCACTCAAATGGTGGACAGCGCCGTTGGAATGAACCCGATCCCGACTTGCCTCTGGTAAAATGTTGCCCCGGTCTATAACGGAGTAGCCCAGTGCTTCCAGGGAGTCTTGCAGTCCGGCAGTTCGCAGAGCATCCGGGCCCATCAAGCAGCCCTGAATGTTGGTTCCTGTCTGTACAGGTGCCCCGACGAGCACAACGGTATTCTTCATTCCCACTTCCCGATTAAATCCGATATGGGGTATTATCCTTGTGGAAGTGGCGGTAAAAAGCTGGCATTGTGATCAAAATGGTGGTCGCATTGGCCAGATTGGTAAGTAAGGTTACGCACTTTGGATGAGATAGATCAAAAAATCATCGCGATACTACGTAGAAATGCGCGTGCGAGTGTTTCTGATCTTGCCCTTGAGCTGAAGATTTCTCGCTCGACTGTGCGCTCACGTATGGAGCGTTTGAAGTCCATCGGCGACATTCTCGGCTACACGGTCGTGCTGCGGGGCGATGTCTTTGAACAACCTGTTCGTGGCATTATGATGATCAAGATCGAGGGCAAAGGCACCCAGCGCATCGTCGATCACCTCAACAAGATGACCGAGGTCACTGCCTTGCACACAACAAACGGCAAGTGGGATCTGATCCTAGAACTGGGAACCGACACGCTGGTCCACTTCGATGATGTTCTGCGCCGTATCCGCCTGATTGACGGCATCTCAGCCAGTGAAACCAACCTGCTCCTCTCCACCAAACGCACCAACGAAGCCCGCCGCAACGTGATGCTGGACTAAGTCGCTCAACGCTTGAGATGAAACCGCCAGCACAAGAAATCCACACTGGCGGTCACTTAAGCTAACTAAGCTTCTGCGTGGAAGCCGTCCATGACAACCTTGCCAACCGCAGCGCCGGATTGAAGCCGGTCATGAGCCTTTGCCACATCTGTTATTGAGAACTCAGTCTCGTCCAGCAGAGGCGTGATCTTGCCATCGTCAACCAGCTTGGCAATCTGCTCCAAAATCTCACCATGCACACGCCGGCTCTTGCCCGTCACCATCGGGATTAACATGAGCACACTATGGAAGCTGAGGCCTTTCAATGCCACCAGCAAAACATCTGCAATCGGCAGGATCGTAGCAACTGCGCCATTCATGCGAGCAGCTTCAAAGCTCTTCTGAATATGATCCCCGGCAATGGTATCAAAGACAGCATCAAACCCTTCGCCTCCAGTGTGCTGAGCAACGTACTCGGCAACGGATGTCTCGTCCGCATTCACCACATGGTCTGCACCAAGCTTCTGAGCTGCTGTGAGTTTCTTGGAACGTGAAGTCGTTGTCACCTCACTCCCCAAAGCCTTGGCAAGCTGCACTGCAATGTGACCAACCCCACCAGTTGCACCATGCACCAGCACTTTATCGCCCGCTGAAATCTTCAACTTCTGCACCAATGCTTCCCAAACGGTGATGGAGACCAATGGCAGTGCCGCTGCCTGGCGCATGGTCAACGAAGTGGGCTTGTGGGCCATCAGGTCCGCATCAACCAGCATGTACTCACTCAGCGCACCATTAATGCCAGCTACACCACCAGCACAGCCATAAACCCGGTCTCCCACTTTAAACCGTGGAACGTCCGCACCAACCTCTTCTACAATACCTGCAACATCTCCGTGCAGAACCTGAGGCAGGTTTTCAGACCACGGTGTCTCTGTGGATCGCAACATTGTGTCCAGAGGGTTCACACTGGTCGCGCATACCTTTACGACCAGATGCCCGGCACAGGCTGCTGGTTTTTCAATCTCAGCCAGCTCAAACACATCGCTCGCGCCCAGCCCGTTCAAAATCATCGCTTTCATGGGAAGCCTCATTTGTTATTCGTGAGGCAAACTTATTTTTGCAATTAGCGCAGAACAATACGGCACCAAACAAATCATTTTTGCGTATAAAGCAATAATGAAATCGAGGAGGACGCTGTCATGATGAAACGGATCGCTTATTTCAACGCGGTGATGGAAGCGCACAGCATCACAGAAGCCAGCCGCCGTTTTGACCTGCAGCCCTCCTCAATCTCTCGGCAAATTGTGAGCCTTGAGGAAGAGCTTGGCGTTCGGTTGCTGAACCGGAACACAAGAAAAGTCTCACCAACTGAGGCTGGACTGCGCTTTTACAGCTACTCACGGCAAATCCTCTCGGACCTTGATGAAGCCAAACGCGCAATCAGTGATCTGCAACAGGAGCCTCAGGGCACCCTCACAATCAGCTCCACCGTTGGCTTTGGCGAAACCGTCATCCTGCCGCTTGTGCCAGAGTTTCTTGCAAACCATCCCAAACTGAACATCAAGGTGGAGCTCACCGAGCGCGTTGTCGACTTGATTGAGGAAGGAGTCGACGTTGCAATCCGAAGCGGAAAACTGTCAGATTCCTCACTCATTGCCCGGCATCTGCTGCCCAACAACTTCATCATTTGTGCCAGTCCAACCTATCTTCAACATGCAGGAACACCAGAAACTGCAGATGATCTTTCACATCACTGCTGCATCAAATACGGCTATGCGGGATGGGCCAACTGGTTTCAAATCTCGGAGAAAATTGAAAGGCTGACATTGGGCGATGCGCTTGAAACAAACAGCGTCAACGGACAAAAGCAGCTGATCCTCAATCATGGGGGACTGGCACTTATCCCTCACTGGGCCGTGCGCCAGGAGCTTGATAAAGGCGATCTCGCTCAGGTGCTGCCCGATCTGACCTTCAGTCCCCACGGCCAGCAAACCTCGACCTACGCGATCTACCTGAAACGCGAACTGATTTCTCCCAAGATCAAGGTCTTCACGGACTTCATAATCAGGCAAATCAAAGCGTCGGATTAATACTGGAATTGACAAGAGAACATCGTTCACTTAATTGGAGCAACGATAACTCATCGAGGTGCCAAATGGACTTCATTCACTACACCCTGCAATGGTGCAAGGGCGAGATTCTGGAAGCGTCGCTCTTCGGCGTGTTTGGCCTGACATTATTGCTCTCAGGCATTGCCTTTGGCTGGTTTGGCACCACACCACATGCCAAGGCTATGATGATCCCGCTCATTGTGCTTGGTCTCATCGGTGTTTCAACAAGTGTCTTTGGTGTCATCAACAACACCCAGCGGATGACCACGTTCGCCGAGAAGTATGAGGCTGATCCTGCTGGCTTCATTGCAGAAGAAAAACAGCGCGTGGAAGGATTTGAGCAAATCTTCCGTATCACCTATCCGCTTGCAATTGCGTTCGCTCTGGGCGGCCTCGCGCTCTTCTTCCTGTTCAGCAACGCGCACCTTCAGGCAATTGGAATAGCGCTCCTGATCCTCTCTATGCAGACCCTCACCATCGACATGTTCGCCGCAGAGCGTGGTGAGATCTACTACAAGCACATCCTGCAAGCGCAGCAGCCTGGCTGATAGCGGCAATCGGACGGCAGATAGAAAAAGAGCCCTGAGCGCGTCTTGGAGGACGCTCAGGGCTCTTAAGTTTACAATTACCTTGGCTTGATGGGGAGCGAGTGCCTTACGCTTCTGCTGGCGTAAGTGCTTGTTGTTGTTGCTTTCTCAGTTTTGCCAAGTGGTAAATGTTGATGAACACGCACATGCCGTTGAGCAAAACAACTGGGTAAGCATCAACTGCAACACCATAGATGGTGAACAGGATACAACCGACCATATTGATCACACGAAGCCACAGGACGTTGCCCATCAGGAGGGAAGTCATCACAGTAATTGAGGCCAGATAGCCTACAAGTTCCATATTCATTATGCCGCAGCCATTTCTGGTGTTGTTGCATATGCAGTTTCCAGAGCCAGTTCCATCATCTGGTTAAAGCTGGTCTGGCGTTCTTCAGAGGAGGTTTCCTCAGCTGTGATCAGGTGATCGGATACGGTCAGCACGCACAGCGCTTTCACACGGAATTCCGCAGCAATTGCAAACAATGCAGCAGCTTCCATTTCAACTGCCAGAACGCCCATTTTCTGCATCGCTGGCAGCAGCGCAGGGTTGGAACCGTAGAACAGATCACCTGAGAGGATGTTACCAAAGCGCGGCGACAGACCCAGCTCGCCAGCTGCATCAGAACAGGCCTTCAGCAATTCAAAATCAGGTGCAGCAGCATAGTCATAGCCAGCAAAGCGATCACGGATCATTGCGGAGTTGGTGCTGGCACTTGTTGCGACAATCAGATCGCGCAGTTTCAGCTCTTCATCAACACCGCCACAGCTGCCCACGCGAATGATTTGTTTCACGCCGTAAAAGTTGATCAGTTCATGCGCATAGATAGAGATGGATGGCATGCCCATACCATGTGCCATAACTGAAATTGGCTTACCCTTGTATTCACCAGTAAAACCAAGCACATTACGCACGTTTGTTACTTCGCGTACATTTTCCAGATAGGTTTCTGCAATATACTTTGCGCGAAGCGGATCACCCGGCATGAGGACTGTTTCAGCAAAGTCTCCAGTCTGGGCGTTGATATGCGGTGTCATCAGATTCTCCTATGCAGCTTGCAAGGAGAAAGGTAGAAATATCTCCGATTCAAAAACAGGACAATTGTCCGCATCTCTGAACTAAATAATGCAAAAATGACAATTAAATCGCTCGCAGACATTGGACATAAGGAAGTATTAGAATGGGTCAAAACTGGCCCGTTTCTTCTACGCCATATGGAGCCTGGAGATTACCTCCTCCGGCAAGGCCAAAACCTTGAACACCTGTATTGGATCGATGATGGCTTCTGCACGGTCAGCTACACCGCTGCCAATGGGCGACGCTTCAGTCACGGCAGATTCAATATCGAAGACCGCCTCTATGGTGAGATCGAATTTCTGACGGGAAAACCAATTCAGTTCGACATCCGCTGCGATGGTCCCGTCAGCGTGCGCGTCATCCCGATTGCAGAGCTGGAAGCCCTGTTGGTGCAACATCCTCATGTGGGCATCTGGCTCAGCCAATGTCTGGCCGACACCTATCAGGGTGTGATGGACCGGGTCACCTCGCACTTCATGTACCCGCTGGCCTACAACATCGCCAAAGACCTGCTGATGCGTGAACGCGGCAACAAACCGCCAATCCAGTTCGAGCGCGTCTTCCGCGAGGCCGAACGCTTCGGTTGCTCAGAACGCGTCTACCGCCGCGCCGTCAGCCAACTGATTGAACACGGCTTGGTCGAAAAACGCGGCCGCGAACTCAAAGTCGCCAACCACACCAAACTCGAACGCTACCTCGCCGAAGAGGAAGAGCGGTAATCACACGGCCCTCGGTGCCTCTGCAACAAACATCAGCACTTCATGGAGGGCGTGATGTCGTGATGCCTTTCGAACCTATCTTTCTCTGAATTTGCCCGAGCACGAGCGGTTAACGCTAACCGCAGCATTTCGGTTGCTTGAGCCAAACAACGACCTCCCACCATTGCTCAGGAACGGCGTCGTGATAGTATGTGCGCGCTGCATTTCCTGATCGTAGGGAGGCAACATGTCTGGCGCATCAAGACGGGACTTTTTCAAAGCTGCTGTGGCAGCAGGTATGGGCGGAGCGGTTGCGACACAAGCCTCTGCAGCTGAATACCCATCAGGGCCATTTTGGAACAACGTTCCTGAACCGGATTTGGCCAACACAGAACTTCCGAGGTTCAAGTTCGAACTGGAGAAGACCAAAGGGCGCGTTGATGGTGGCAGTTTCGGCAAAGAGGCGACTGTCGAGCAGTTCCCCATCTCGACAGGAATTGCCGGAGTCTCCATGCGGTTGGAGCCGGGCGTTGCCCGAGAGCTGCACTGGCACGCGACAGCAGCAGAATGGGCCTTCGTCATGGATGGCCGCTGCCGCACCACGGTTATCAATCCTAATGGCCAGTCTTCGACAGATGACTTTGACCCCGGCGATGTCTGGTACTTTCCAAGAGGTCACGGACACTCAATCCAATGCATCGGAGATGAGCCCTGCCACTTCATCCTGATCTTCGACAACGGCTACTTCTCTGAGTTCGGCACGTTCAGCATCACCGATTGGCTGGGGAACACTCCGAAGAACATACTGGCAAAAAACCTCGACATGCCGGAAAGCGCGTTTGACAACTTCCCCAAATCAGAAGCCTACTTCGTGCACGGTGTCATCCCGCCAGAACAGCCAACGCTTCCGCATCAGGGCGAGTTCAACCCCACTCCGGAAGCGCACAAATACAGCCTGATGAAGCAGGAACCTAAGGTCACACGCAAGGGTGGACGGATATGGCGCGTCAGTCAGAATGAATTCCCCATTGCAACCACCATCACCGGCATTGTTCTGGAACTCGATCCAGGTGCGCTGAGAGAGCTGCATTGGCACCCCAACGCGGATGAATGGCAGTACGTGATGGACGGCAGCATCGACGTGACGATGTTTGGCGCAAAAGGTCGGTATGCCATCGAAACGCTGAATAAAGGCGATGTTGGCTACATCCCACAAGGCTATGGCCATTCTATTGAAAACACAGGTACGAAAAAGGCCCGCATCCTGATTGCCTTTAACACGGGGGAGTATCAGGCCATCGACTTGTCAGAATGGCTCGCCAGCAATCCGAATTACCTGCTGACAGCACACTTCAACCGGCAATCCAAGGCAGTCAGGCAGTTTCCAAAGCGAGATGTTTTCATCGCCACGAAGTAACGATATGCGTATGATCAAAGAGGTGAGGCATTCGGAGTGAATCCGTTTGCTCCCTCGTTGATCTGATGGCAAATTGCCTGAAGCGGACCACCAAGCAAACAGGGGAGGGAATGTTTGCAGCACAATCACACATGCGCGTCCCTGCCTGAAACGCTTGCTCAGGTCTGGCATCATTCGGGTGAACTCGGTGTCTCTGGCCCAATCTTGCCGGATGGGTGCAGAGATCTGATCGTCACGGAAGTAGAAGGCAAACGCCCGTCGTGGCACGTATCAGAGCTGTTCGACGAGCCCCACCAGACAGAACGAATAACTGTTAAGCGCATGATCGGCTTTCGCCTGAAGCCGGGCACGCAGGTAAACGAACAAGACCTGATCAAAGCGCTGAGCGTGCTGGGCTCCTGGGATGAAGCCACCATCTGCAGATTGCTCGCAGACCACACCCGCCTCAACACCAGAGTCTCCGAAGCGCTGGGTTGTATCGCGGAGGAGCAATTGTCCATTGCCGCCTCCGCTGGAGCGTTGGGGGTGACGCTCAAAACCTTGCAGCGCACCTTGGCGCGCCACACCAGCCGCTCGCCTGTCTACTGGCGCCAGCTCGCCCGCATCCGCAAAACCGCGCGTGCGATTGAAACCGCAGAAGGTTGGGCTGATTTTGCCCTCGACAACGGCTTCTCCGACCAGGCGCATATGACCCGCGAATTTCAGCGCTGGTTCGGCACCTCGCCCATGCAATTCGCCGCAAATTCCGGCTTCAAACGACAGGCTCAGTCCATCGCCTTCGGATAAGCACCAGCCTCAGGCCGGGGCCGTCACTGGCGAGCAAATCTCAATCAGAAAGCCGTTCATGTCCTTGACGTAGGATGTCGTCTGCCCCCATGGCTCGTCTTTGACCTCCTGCACAAGCTCAGCACCGGCGGCCAATGCTTTTTCAAGGTTGCCAGCCACATCGTCAGTCTGGAATGCAATCTCAAAGCAGGGATTGCCTGCATCCGCCTGCGATGGGTTTTTGCCAAGGTTCTTCATCAACTCGAAGGAGGAGAAGGACAGCGTCGTCTCGCCAGTTTTCACCTCGCCATAATCCCCTCCCTCAGTAATCAGACCCGCCTCTACATCAAACGCCTTGCAATAAAAGTCGATGGTCTCACGAGGGCTCTCAACGTACAGAATAACGTATTTCAAATGCATGGATTTCCTCCTGTTTTCATGAGGATGACCCTAGTCAGGCACGGTGCCCACGTATTGAAAAAAAGCGACACTTTCATCGGCAGCACCCTGATCAATCTTGAATGCAAAGCAGAAGGAATCTGCTAGGCTCCCTCAGGTTCCTGCCAACGAGGCTGTCTTATGCGCAATTTCCGCAAAGTCCTGTACGTGCTCATCACCTGCTTTATCAGCATCTACGGCGCCTACTTCGCCTACACATCGTTTTATGAAGGCACGCTGTTCAACGTCATCGCGGGCCTGCTGATTTGCATGGTTGGCATCATAGGCCTCTACGGCACATTTAGCGGTAAAGTGCAGGATTCAGAGTAAGGGGAGGGATGATGCACGACTTATCAAAATACAAGGCAAAATCAGGAAGTTTCGAGCCAGTCTGGACAATCGAAATCCAAACGCTGGAGGAGGACACTGACCGCATATTAGACGCCGTCATGCAAGTGCACCCGCTCAGCTTTGGGCGCTACCAGCGCAACGCCAGTATTTCGGCGGTTGGCAAGGAAACAGCACAGCCCGAACCAAACTCAACCACCACAACCCACATTGAGGGCTTTCAGGCTGGCATGACAGAGACCTACCCCATGGTAGAGCTCAAAATCTCCATCGAACGCGACCCGAAAGTGCTCGAAAAAGTCATGGACGCCATAATCTACGCTCACCACTACGAAGAACCCGTCATCTTCCTGCGCGAAGACTGGGCCAGCCGCGCCGCCTACAACCCCAACAGCACCAACCCAAACCGCTGGTGGAACAACGGCAAAGGCATGCCGGAAAAGGTGGGGTAACTGGGGAAGCCTACTTTGGAACGCATCCACCACACAGAAGTGATTGTTGGAACGACCTCTGGGTAGCGAGAGAATAAATTGTGCGGGAAATGCAGTTCGGACTTGATGCTAAGAGAGATGAGCCTAAGCTTTTTTAGTGAGCCTGACGTCTTCCATATATGGCTGCGGTAACTGTGCGGAGGTTAGAGACCATACAGATTGCCTGACATGGGTGTCAGCTCCTGTTCCGACTTCTTGTCAATGGGTTTGCTCCTTACATTTCAGGGCGGCATAACCCTCATGGGCACCAGAGCCCAGAGAAGCATGAAACAGCCAAATAGCTTAGGAAGGTGCCCACTTTCACTGTCTCATATAACCTTGATGACAGGTTTGCACTGAGCAGTAGAGCACCCAAGCAAGCACTCAATGTGGTCCTCTGTATGAAACACCAATAATTGGAGGTGTTTGAAAATGAGTAAGTACGACGATACGATCAAACTTATTGAAACACGTTGCGGAAACAACAAAGAAGTGGTTATTGCCCTCGCGACAATATCCTTATCTGAGAAGGAAGCCGGTAAACCCCGCCCTTCAACCCGCATGGTTTGCGCCTATTATGAAAGTGGTACGTTTTATGTGTCCACTGACGCAAGAAAAAATAAGACCTTACAGATAGAGCAGAACAGCGAAGTTTCTGTTTGCGGTATGGAAGGCTTTTCTTTCCAGGGAACAGCTGAAAATCTCGGCTGGGTGAAAGCTGAAAAGAACTCAGAAATTAGAGCGAAGTTCAAAGATATCTTCAATTGGTTTGATGAAGAAGGCGATGAGGATAACCCCAACTCAATCGTTCTGCGCATTACCCTTTCAGAAGGTACGATCCTTGATGGTCAACAGGCCTATGGCATCGATCTGGTCAATAAGGTCGTCCATTAAAGGCTATCCATTGGGGAGCCCAGAACAAGCTTTGGCTTTGATTTAACAAGCATAGAGAGCGAGCAGAGGTAGTACCTCTGCTGAACTTGCCTGAGAGGCAATGCGCTTCTCAGGCTTTTTCAGTGTATCTCCGAAAAGTGGAAACCGGTTTTCGGATAAAGATACGCAAGCACAACAGCTAAAGCAGTTCAGCTTAAATGCGAACTGCTTTAGCTAAGGTCTGCTTAAAACTGAACCGGCACAGTCTCGCCGGTAGAAATCTTACACTCGCCAACGCCGCCATCTGAAAAGCCAGAGCTTGGGTTGCTCAGAGTAATCTGGCACTGCATGGAGCGAGCAGCGCTGAACAGCACGCCTTTGGCTCTTGAATTGTACGTGGTGGAAGAGCTGGAGGAGAAGAAATCATCGTCGTCATCGTCATAGAAGAACCCGTCTTCGACGCTCTCGGTCTGCTTTTTCTCAGTCACCAGCTTGCCGGTGAAAAACTCGCCGCTGGAAAGAGTAGCCACAGCGGAGGCCGCGCCATCATCGAGGAATTCTTCCGTCACCTGAAAAGTCACGCTCTGGGAGTTCTTGCCGTCTTTGCTGACAACACGTCCCTGTCCGGTTGTGGTGGACTGACAACCCGCCAGAACTGCAACAGCAGCAACGCACACACCCACCTTGAAAATAGTCTTCATTGTAATTCACCAATCCCGAAAAGTTAAATGTCGGTTTTGGCTGTCTGGAAGTCGTTTCAAATAACGCAGTCACCACAGCCAAAAGCCCCTGAACCGGCTGTAGGTCAGGGGCAACTTGGTCGGCAATCACAAAAAGCACAGTGTGAGAAAAATTTCGCTCTCTAAAACTCGACTGGGAACGACCCACCAGTAGAGAGCTTACACTGCCCAACACCACCATCAGAGAAACCATCAGCCGGATTGGAAAGCGTTACAACACAGCGCATGCTCCGCTTTGCGCTGAACAAAACACCGCGGGCATAAGGGCTGTATGTGGTTGAGAAGGTGGAGACAAAGAACGGCCCGTCGTCAAAGCCGTCAAAATCATCGAAGTCGTCGAAATCATCAAACCCATCATCGAAGTCGCTTTCTCCAATGTTGGTGGTCTGGCTCTTCGCAGTAACGAGCTTACCGGTAAACACCTCGCCATCTGGCAATGTGGCCGTTGTCGCTGCTCCGCCACTGCCAAAGAAGTTCTCGGTCACTTCAAAGTTAACCGCTTTACCGCCTAGACGACCTTGCCCGGGCGTTGTTGTCTGGCAACCCGCCAAACCAGCAATGGCGACCAGGCACAAACCTGTCGTGAAAAAGCGTCTCATTCTGCGTTCCAATCCCGAATTAAAATGCAAACAACTCGGGGCAGAATTACAGAAAAATGTTGCCAAACGTATTCAAACACCGCTTGCAACAAATGTTGAAACGCCAGCGAAAATGTACACTGGCAGACTACTTTTTCTTGCCGTGGCGCACAGCTCCACGACGCTTGAAAATGGCTTTACGTTTCTTGATTGTCTGCTGCTTCAGCTTCCGCTCCATATTGGCGATAATGGTGTTAAGGAAGCCAAATTGCACCTCTGCTTCCATAACCCTGCCTTTGCTCAGGAAACTCTCAATCTTGTAAGCTGCCTCACTGGCTGTTTCGTTGTTGTCTATAAAGAGGGCCAGATCGTCATCATCCTGAATAGCACTGCGTTGGCCGAAAAGTTTGTTGACGGTATCAGTCAGTTCCTCAACTTTCGCCAGATAACTCTCAATTTTCGCAGCAGTACGTTGCCCACGTTCAAACGCAATTCGCACGCTCTCCATAGCAATCTGGGCATTCTCAAGAGCATCCCTGGCTTCATCTATCCGAGCGAGATCTTCTGCCTTGCTGAGATAAGCTTCGGCATTCTTGACCATGCTCTCAAATTTAGCGAGCTCCTCGGAGTTCTTAAAGAGGTCCTTGCTTCTGTCATAGGACTTGAGTTCGCGATAGATTTGCTCAATGCCAATCTTAACATCTTCCTTGGCATCAAGATCCGGTGTCTGGTCTTTGCTTTCTTCTTCAACAGCTGGCGCAGGAGCCTGCTGCAACATCTCTTGTAAGATCGATGCGCATTCATTGAACTTGTCGAACTGCTTCTCCGCCTCCTTCCCTTCATCTATTTTTAGATGATCCAGCATGATCTGGATGCAAACCAATGCCCTTGCGTGATGTATCGCAAAGCGCTCAAGAAGAGCCTCATTTCCGTCAAAGCGATACTGATCGGCATACAGCTTTGACAATAAGGATTGCCTGTCACCGACTTCTAGGATCATTTCAGAGCGCAGATTATCTCGGTCGATGCGTGTTGCTTCATAGGCTTCCTCAAAAGCTCTCCGGTCATCCTCAATCTTGTCCATCATGGTTTTGGCAAAGTCGACGAGTTGATCTTTGATCGCTTTGCGAAGATTAGTCAGCGTTTCCTGAGAGGTTTTGTAAGAGCTATCAAATGAAGTCAGGTCGATGTTCCAGGCATCAAACTCAGCGCGTTTTTGATGAATTCCGGCAATAATGTTCTCATAGTATGCCGCACCTTCAGACAAACCATTCAACAATGAGCTCAGGATTTGTCGGCTGTTGTCCTGTATCTTCTGCAGGATGATCAGATCTTTCTTTGCTTCAGAAAGAGATGCACGTGCGCTTTCCAGATCATCTCCGGCAAGTGCCGTACTGCCTTCTTCATGATGTTGCATTGCGTCAGCATAGGCAGCTTCCAGATCAGTCACATACTCATCAACACAATGCGGTCGTGCTTGACTGAAAATCGTATTGATAGCGGCGCGGGTCTGATCAAATTGCTGCACCAGCTCAGCCTGCTCCGCACTATGAGGATCAAGAGGTGCCTGTTGCTGCGCTGGGTTCGGTGCGGGTTCAGCTTTTCTTTTCTTTTTCTTCCGCGGTGCCTGCGTAACGCAGCGTTCCAGATTTGCCAGAGCGACCTTGAGATTGCTCAAAATGGCCCGTGCATCCCTCACTTTACCTTCTGCAATCAGCCCTTCCACCTGAAAGGCGAAATCATTGGCAATGCTGTTGTAGCTCAGGAAGTCGTTTTTATGGTCAGGATCTTGTAGAGCGATCCCTTGCTCATACACAGCGTTGATCCGGTCTTTCGCAGCTTCGGCATCTGCAAGATAACCCTCAACTTTTGCAGCAGTATTCGCGCCGCGCTCATAGGCAATTTCCATGGAATCGAGCGTAATACGAGCATTGTCGAGCGCGTCCTCTGAGGCCTCAAACCTCTTCCGTTCCATAAGGACCGATGCTTGCTCGGCAAAGCCTGCGGCCTTGTCATGCAGGTTGGTGTAGATCAATCGCTCTTCATTGTCTCTGAAGACACTGCCCATACTGTCATAATCTTCAAGTTCCACATTGATAAGTGCAATTGCCTTTTGCAGCATCTCCCGGGCTTCAGCTTCAGTCGCAGCAGTGTTGACCTGCGGCATCCACTGCAAGCTACGGGTTTCTTTCTCCAGTTTTTTCAATCCATTGCGTGAGTTTCCAATAGCCTGATCAGCTTCCTCAACCCGCTGGCCACCCACGCAGGCCTCTGCGTAATCAATAAGTGCAGTCACTTCACCGCAAAGGGCATCAAAGCGCACCAACTGCTTGCCACCAAACTTCTCGTCAGCCTGCGCGTATCTCTCAAAATCTTTGCGCGTGTCTGCCAGTGGTTCGAGTGTTCTGCGAAGATCCTCGATTTGCTGAGTTTGAATCTGAAGCATTGATTCCGCTTCAGTTATGTAGTCCCGCATGTCAGCCGCACAGTCACGAATGTCCATGATGCTCTCTTGAGCAAGACGGACACTCTTGGCCAGGAGATCGGTACGCGCGCTTAGGATCGCCGTACGGGCAGATTGATAAGCTGCCTCGAAAGAGGGGAAGTTGACACCGTGGTTCTTTACAATATCCCGTTGACCGTTAAGTCCCTCGACAGTGCTTTCCTGAGCGGTGACTTCACCTGAAAGTCTCTTGAGTTCCTCCTCATCGAAACCTTCCGGTGGAGTGATCTCGATCTCTGAAGTTCCAACAACTGCCTGCAACAACACCTGCTGCATCTGCGAAATGAGCTTTTCCGTTTCCTCCAGTGCGTTCTCACAGTCTATGCCGCGGTTGCTGAGGACAGCATCGTTTGCTTTCTTTGCTGCAGCCGCTGCTTCACCATAGACCTTATCAAAGGTATTTTGCTGCTGCGGGCTATTATCCAATGTGACGCGCTGACCAGCCAGATCTCGAATTTCTCGCTGAGCGATCGACACCTTCAGCAAAAGCGCGGTACCAGCAGCATCCGCGTAACGTTTCGCGCTGTCCATCGCATCTTTCAGAACAGTGTATCTCTCTTTTGCAACTGAAAGAGTCCTGTCGACCTCTGACACCACATAACCGGAGATCGCTCTGTTCATTTCCGTGAAGTTGTCTTGCGCAGCGTCATAAGCCTTATCGACTGCAGACAGGTCCACATTCCAGAGCAAGACAGGCTCGCGCTCTTTGTAGACATCCTCAACGCGCTTTTGTTGCAATGCTGCAGTTTTCTTAAGCTCAACCAACTCCTCAACCGCATTACCGCGCCCTTTTTGATAGGCGGATTGCATTGTCTTCAGGTATTGGTCCGCCTTGTCGGCGTGCGCTTTGATTGAGACAAGATCCGTGAAACCGTTCTCATCCTCTTTGCCAACCAGATCTTTAGCCAGCTCAATCTGTTCTTCTCCCAGCTGCTTAGCTGCTTCAAAAAGATCCTGACTTTCATCCTCTTCGGTAAACACAGGTTTGCGTTTTCCGGCAACCCTGATGGACTTGGCAGCCTTTCTGAGACGCTTGAAGAGATTGCCGAGTTCCGCATCGTGCGCTTTTTTGCGGGCAGTCAGCTCATCATCTGGTTCCGCATCGGTTTTTTGAGTGACCTCTTCATTGCTCTCAGCCGTTGCATCAAGGGAAACATCATCAAGCGGGATGTCTTCAAATTCACCCTCCTCAGTGGGATCTCCCTCCACCAATGGGAACTTCCATTGCAAACGCCTGTAGACCTTTTGCGCCCAGTGGTGCTGTTCTGAAGTGAGCTTGTTCTCCGGCATAGGAAACTCCGCAACGAGATGGATTGTTGGTTGTAACTTAGTCTCTGATGTTCTGGATTTGAGGCATAATCGGGCGTTAGACATGAGAATTGAGCGAACTAGTGAAGATAGAATTGTGACCACTTGCAGATATTGAAATAAAACGAATGGTTACTTGCCGCGCGGCTTGCCTTCTCTGAGTATCTCACCTAGTAAAGCCTCGTAATTTGCGAGCAAGGCTGCCAGATGTCTGAGAAACAACCCATTATCGTTATTGACCGTGAAACCGGCAGAGAGTTTGAAGAAACGGTTCTGGGGGAGAAGTGGATCCGTTGGGCCTATCAGGACGCCAGCTCAAGCCTGATCGAAAAGCTGTTGTTCCGCTCCGCTGCGCTCAGCAAGGCCATGGGCTGGTATTATGACAGCCCGCTTTCCAAAGGCAAAATCCAGAGCGCGATTGATGAGCTGAACATCGACACAGCAGAGTTTGCAGACCCTCAGGAGAGCTTCGCGTCTTTCAACGAGTTCTTCATCCGCCACCTGAAAGAAGGCACTCGTCCGTTCGATACTGGCGCAAACACCATCGTCAGCCCAGCGGACGGTCGTGTATTAGTCTTCCCTAAGTTGGATGAAGACACCTTCACCCCAGTGAAAGGCCATCCATTCTCCATCCGCAAAATGCTGCCAGATATCGCAGATCGCTTTATCGGTGGTTCACTGGCAATCGTGCGCCTGTGCCCGGCAGATTATCACCGCTATCACTTCCCTTGTGCGGGCGAAATTGTTAACGCAAGAGACTTTCAGGGAGCCTACCACTCTGTAAACCCGATTGCTCTGGGCGCTGGTCCAGATGTGTTCGGCGAAAACAAACGCAGCTACACACTGCTCAAGACCGAAAATGCGGGCACCATGTGCTACGTGGAAGTTGGCGCGTTTGGTGTCGGTAGCATTGTAAATACAAAGACTTCTGGCCACGTCGCTAAGATGGATGAAAAAGGCTTCTTTAAGTTTGGTGGCTCAACAGTTGTTGTCGTGTTTGAGCCGGGTGCGGTAAACTTCAGCGAAGATCTTGTCGCCAACAGTGCTGCAGGTAAAGAAACTCTGGTTAAAGTCGGTCAGCCCTTCGCAACGGTTGCCTGAGAAAATCTCCAGATCGCTTAGCATAAGTTGTATTTATCCAGCGTGACTCTTCGTCCAGACTGTCGGCTTCGCTAACAGACTGGACGGGACTATGCCATCTTCACTTATCACTCAGGACCACATCGATACCTATCAGCGCGAAGGTGTCGTACTGATCAAGGGCCTCTTTAAGAATCATGTAGATCTGATCAGGGCTGGTATTGAGCGGAACATGGCAGAGCCGGGAGAATATGCAGCAGAAAACCTGAAGGAAGGCGAGGGCGGCCGCTTCTTTGATGACTACTGCAACTGGCAGCGTATTCCTGAGTTTGTCGAGGTGGTGAACAACTCACCAGCGGCAGAAGCAGCAGCAGACCTGATGCAATCCCAAACCGTTCAGATGTTCCACGACCACGTACTCGTCAAAGAACCTGGAACCTCCAAAGCAACGCCATGGCATCAGGATGGACCCTACTACTTTGTTGAGGGACAGCAGACCGTCAGCTTCTGGTCGCCAATGGACGCGGTAACAGGCGCCACCTTGCGCTGCGTCGCTGGTTCTCATCTTTGGGAAAAGCCCGTGCTGCCAATTCGTTGGCTGTCCGAGCAGAATTTTTATGGCGACAGCGACGAGTACATGCCAATCCCGGACCCTGATGCAGAAGGCATGCCGATCCGCGAATGGGAGATGGAACCGGGTGATGCAGTCGCGTTCAACTATTACACCCTGCACGGCGCACGCGGTAATACCACAGAACAGCGCCGCCGCGCATTCTCACTGCGTCTGCTGGGCGATGATGCCCGCTATATCGAACGTCCGGGCCGCACATCTCCGCCATTCCCGGGTCATGATATGAAGCCAGGGCAAATCTTGCGAGAAGACTGGTTCCCAATCATCTACAAGCGCTGACGATTAAAGATCAGGAGTGCAGTCAGTTGACCGCACTCCCCAAGCTTTAGCTCCTACCAGCATTCAGAGCTTCAGGCTTGAACTCCAGCACCCAACACGTTTTCAGATGTCCTTTCCTGAAGACGTTTCTGGTTTCACTGTGATACTGAACTTCCCGTAGTTCCAGAAAATCTGGCAGGGACTCTTGAGCCTGAGCGTCCTTGGCAAGCAGCTCACCCCATTCCCGTGCCAACTTACTTGGCTTTTCAACAACCTCCGCACCCAAGCTGGCTTCACCGGTTGGTTTCAGGATGAGTTGAGTTCGAATTTTGGGCTCTAACAACGCCCGCAAGGTGCCTGTCACTCCCGGAAATTCATCATGTGCCTGAGGAGCTGTTGCCCCAGCTTCCTGCGTTTCCGGGTCTTCAACCGTAACGGTTGTGTGAGCTGGTTCAGGAGCAGTCTTCTGCTTCACAGAAATCAGATACTCGCTCTTCTTGCCTCCCTCAGGACGTGTGACAGAAACATCAAACAATGCGACCCATGGCTGCTCAGAGATCCATTTCTGGATCCTCTTCAGGCTTCCGCCAGATTTTTCAATCCGGGCGTGCACGTCATCGCGCACATGCTCCATCAGCTTATCCAGCGCAAAGTGTGCCTTTCCAAAGCTCATCAGCAGGCCATTGCCCTTGGTACTCAAGAAATTATCCAAACGCTCTCTCATGGAAGAAAGCTCGTCAAATTGTTTGGTTTGACTGTCTTTCAACTCATTCAGGTTGACAGTCAGAGCAGCCAGATTCTTAGCAGCAGCTTGCGGCAACGCTCTCATTTTGCCGATCTCTGACATCGTATGAGAGGTCGGCTTGTACTCAACCACCCAGGCTGGTTCCAGCATGTCATTCTCGATCAGGAAGCCTTCTATCTTGTGATAGCGCACCTGCTTCAGGATGAAGTAGTCGGGTAACATCTTTGAAATGTTATCGCCCCGTTGCTTAGCCTCCACGAGTGTACTTCCCCACGCCATGGCCAGATCACTTGGCTTTTCAACGATGGGCAAATCATCTACGCCGTCTTCGCCAGTAGGCACCAACTTCAGTGCTTCCATCATCTCCTTGGAGCGCAGACCATTCAGAACCAGCTGGGGCTTGTCGCGCAACTCGCTCTTCGTCAGTCCCAATTGCGGGACCACATCGGTATTGTCAAAGAACGTGCTGTTGCCAACTTTTCTTGGAGCAGGATCGTGACGCAGTTCCGTGTTGATGTTGTAGTATCCGCCATCTTTTTGAATGGAAACAGAAACCAGCGCCGCCCATGGCTGCTTAGCGATCCATGTCTCAGTCTTCTTGGTACTGTGATGATCCGCCAGGTGCTGCTCAGTCAATTGCGAGGCCACCTCACGCAGGCTGGCCAGCGCGTATTGCGCCCGACCATTCTCGTGCGAGAGGCTTTCTGTGCTGGAATGGATCGCATCACCAAAGCTCATGGCTGCCAGTAAATCATTGCTGGCATTCAGCGCTTCTCCCAGTTGCTTGGAAGTCGCCATTCGATAGGTGACAATGTCTTTCTCGACCTCATCCAGATAACGCACATCCTGCTCGGTCACAGCATTTTCTCTGGCGGTGTCGACTGCTTCACTCACGCCTTTACTAAACGCATTCTGGCGCATGAGCGCGTTGACGTCGCCAACAACTTCTTTATTCAGCGCCTTCAGGTTCTGGCTCAGGAATACCAGCAGCTCTTTGTGATTACTGGACAAATCCTCTGGTGCAGCCAGTGCCGCGACCTTCAGGAAGGCAAGGAAGCGAGGATCATGAGCGGCATCTTCAAAGATTTGCTTGGCCAACGTACGTGCATCATTGTCCAGCCCGGTTCTAAACTGCATACGCAGATATGTGTCAGCCTTGTCTTGAGCCATACCCAACAGACCTGTGATCAGCCGTTGCTTTTTTGCTGCTTCCGGTCCTTCATGTGCAGTGCCTGTCGGGTCATTGATAAAGGCCGTTTTCTTTTCTTGATACGCTTGGAATTGCTGCTCAAGCTCCGGGCTTACCGTCAAATCCAACTCATGCATAGCCAGCATTGCCGGATGTGGTTTCAACTCCAACAGTTCGCTGCGTGGTTGAGGTGCGGTTGGCTGCTCAGCGGCTTCCAATTTTGACTGCTCAACAGCTTGTGACGCACCATTTGCGGCAGACGTCTTACTTCCCTCAGGCTTGGGAGTGTCAACAATAACGTAGTCGCTTAAATCAGGATCTGAGCCCATATGATCAAGTGTGTTCGCATGCGCAGCGAGCGGAGGCTCTGCTTTAGTCGAAACAGTCTTTGCACTTTGCTGTGAGGATGTCGCGGTATTGCTCGCGCCATGCCCCATCAACTTTTCTGAAGGCAAACGGTAGCCCTCATAGCGAAGCTTTTTCGCAGCGCGTGACATGCCATCAGTTGGGTTAGAAGGTTCGCCCTCCGGTTTATGATGCTTGTGATAAGCGAGTGGGCGCAGTTGGGGGTCCTTCGCCCCGGCTTTTGCTGGGCGGCTGTGCTGTGTAGACTTTCCGTTCAGCTCATCCAGCTGGTCCAGCAAGCGATGCACATTCTTTGGCTCGGTATGGCCCAGCTTATGCCCTTTATGAGAACTGGTTGTTTTCTTAGGCGTAGCCCCTTGTTGATCTGGATTGACCTGAGGCTGCGAAATTTTTGAATGAATTGGAGAACGACCCATCGGACACCTCATAAATTCCCGGTGTTGGCCTCCATTCTTCAGGAGCGCCGGAACACCAACGTGAAAACAGTAAATTCCATTGATTTGTCAGAGCGATCAGGAGCCAATGATCACCATGTCTGAGCCGTACTTGGGCAAAGGCACATGGATTTCATCGAGGGCCCCCTCTTCAGCAGAAGGCTGTGCACGCTCCAGTCGTCCGTTTGCATCAAGGAGCAAATCAAACGCTTCGCGCATAAGCTCAGCACCACCGCCCGTAGAAACCTCGGTCCAGTGAGATACGCGCTGCCCGGTGATCGACGCGATGATATGTGGTTGAGTGAATGCGTTGCCGTTGCTTTTTAAAAGCATGAGGGCTTGATCAGCAGAAAGGTCAACTTTACGCAGCCCACTCGTCAGTGCCATCATGATAAAATCCTCATGATGCTGACACAAAATCAAATGACTGCGCTCATCAACGCAGAAAAAGTAGGCACCATTACACGGTTCCGGCAGGTCCAGATCAAAACTGGACGAAAACGCCCGAACCAACTCATCAAATGCAGTTGTCTCAGCCATGGCATACTCCTCACCATGAGTGGAAGAGATCTTGGAATGAAGATCTCGATGCAGTTGAGATTGGCACTTCTACAAAGGAGCTACTGTGCTGATCGAAACAGTTACTTTCAGAAAATGAAGAAAAGACAGATCAGCTAGAAGCATAAGATAAAATATAGGTTGAATTACTTATTTTCACCTATCGCTCTCATTGGAACAGTGTATGCTGGCTATGTTAAGTTCCTACCTCTTCTCCGGCAATCCATACTTCGATGATTTCGTTTAAGCATATGTATTTGCGGGCGTTACCGCTCTTCCTCACCGGCAGCGCTGCTTTGTTCACCAACTGGACAGATACTTACGTCTCCAGTTATTTCGGTGCACCCGCTGTCGCTGCGGTCGGAATCTGCGGCATGATGTTTTTCGTCTTGTTTTCATTTTCCAACGGCTTTTCCATCGCAATCCAATCTTTCACTGCTGGGTTTCTGACCAGTCGAGAAAACAACGAAGTGCTGGACGCGTTTGTGGTCTGTCTGATCCTGGGCGTAAGCTTTGGGCTCTTGCTAACTATAGCTTCAATCTATTTTCTCGAAGACATACTTGTTTTCATGAATCCGGACGCTGAAGTCAGGGAAGCTTCAAGACGATATCTGGAGTTTCTCCTTTATGCGACACCGTTTTACTACATGTGCGGCGCCTCCCGCGGTCTCCTTATTGCTGTCGGCAAAGCGTGGACCGTCTCTTACATCGGCATTGGAACGCAGATAGTGAATGCCATTGCAACTGTAGCGCTGGCATTCGGCTGGGCTGGCGCTCCTAAACTGGGAATTTCAGGAATTGGCTTCGGCACGTTCATCGCATTTGCGCTTGCAGCGGTCTTCTATGTGTCAGCAGCACTACAAGCGATCTCGCAGCAAAAGCTGAGGCTTGGAGTCTTGTCTGTACCTTTGATCATCGAGATTTTGAGGAAGGCAATCCTGTCAGCCTCTCAAAGCACAATCTACGCTCTTGGGATCTTTTCAAGCTATTGGATTGTCGGGCATCTCAGTGTTTTAGCTTTGGCCGTCTATCAGGTCATCACTCAGGCAACACTCATCCCGATTTATGTGGCAAATGCTTTGGGAAGCGTCGCGATCAGTCAGGTAGGTCAGGCAGTTGGGGCTAAAGACCTGTCGGGAGCCCAACAGGTTGGTCTGAAGATGATCTCAGGTGCTGCATATCCCATTGTGATCTACGCACTGCTCGTCATGGTGCTCTCTGAGGATGTCCTGACCCTTTTGCTGGGAGAAGCATTGGATGAACCGCAACTCATTATGGTGTTCACTCTCTCCTGCTTAATCTTGCCAATCAACATTGCGGGAGCAGTGATGAACTATGTTCTGCAAGGTGCTCAACTGTTTGGGCGAGCGTGGACAGTCTCAGCAATCACGCAATGGCTCATTTTCTTACCGCTGGCCTATGTATTCGGTGTTTCAATGAGTTACGGTTTGGCTGGTGTTATCTTCGCGGACTTCATTTATCGCGTTGGCTTGTTCCTGACGCAATACAGTTTCTGGAGAGGCTATTCCGAACCTGCATTGGCAAGAGCTTCAGTAAAAATGGGATAAACCGCAGGCCTCTTTCCGACACCTACGGTTTATTGGTTGTGCAGGCGGTGAGGGGCTTTGCCTCAAGCTGCTGCCATTTCGGTCTCTGGTTTGTGCAGGCTCACCACAATCGCAACCGCCAAGCCGTTAGCAAAGTAATAGGCTGCGTCCAGTCCAGTGAAGCCGAAGAGGAAAGGTGCGAGCAAGAAGAGCGCACCAACCGCTCCATCAACGGCCAGATGGAGGCTGTAAGGCAGCACACGGAGTACACCAAACTGGTGATCCGTCAGAAGCGTCAAAATTAACGCTGCTGTGCCAGTGCCAACAGATAGCCAGAGCGCCAATGGATTGGATGCTCCAAGACCAAGAATAAAGGGCAAACCGATCAAGGCAAAGGCAACGGGATAATCCAGATAAGCATGGATACTTTTTGTAACGAAACGGAGGGACATGACAGGGTTCCTTTTTGACTGTGTCGGTCTTTCGTTTTGGGCACAGTCAGATTAGGAGAAGCTCCCGTTTAGCTCAATTTCAGGACGTTCAAAGGAATATGCAGATCGTTCAGGATGGATCTAAAAGTAGAACAGTTGAGCTAATTTTATTTAATGGGATGTGCGATACGCCGCTGGTGTTAAACCCACTTCTTTCTTGAAAACCCGCGTAAATGCAGATTCAGAAGCATATCCAGCAAGCGCTGCCACTTCAGATACACTCATCTGGTCGTCAACCAAACCCTGCTGCGCAATCTGGATGCGCCAACTGGTCAGGTATTGCATGGGTGTAAGGCCCATCTTGCTGGAAAACTGCGTCGCAAATCCAGTCCGCGAAAGACCTGCCTCCCGCGCCAAGCCTTCTACGCTCCACTCGCGTGCTGGAGCCTTATGAAAGGCGGCCAGCGCTCTGCTCAACTGCGGATCAGCGAACCCGGCAAGCCCGAGGTGCTTTTCACCTTCCTGCTCAATGAAACTGCGCAGCGCCTGAGCAAACAAAACCTCGGTCATTTTAAGCGCGATCAGGTCACCGCCAAGGCGTGTGCCATGTGTTTCATCTCCTATCAGACGCAGGGTGGCCTCCATCCAACGCCCTGCGGCTTCTCCATAGTTCGATATATGGATGTAATCAGGCAGCTGATCAAAGATGAGATGACGGGCATTGCGAGCCAATGAGATGTGACCGCAAATCAGCTGTGTCTCACGTTCATCCTCCTCTCCGCCATAAACCAGCACACCTTCACCGTTGTACCCGGAAAGCTCCAGAACACGATCCAGCGGCAGGATGACTTCCTCCTCAGAGCGCCCGCAATAGATATCATGTGCGGCGCCATGAGGAACGATCAGCAAATCACCTTGAGCAAGCAATACCTTCTTGCCCGTCTCTTTCACCCGCACCATACAATCCCCACGATGGGCAAAATGAAAACGTGCCACATTCTCAAAGGACGGCACGGCAACACCCCATGGCACCGTAAAGGAGGTGCGGAAGTAAAGCGTGCCTTTAACAGAAAGGCGGGTGAGGATGTCACTGAGCGTATCAAGCATCCACTCACTATGAGCCTAAGCAACTTACTCGTCCAGAAGCCTGAACGATCTGAGAGATAAAATGAACGCTATGGCCTAAACGGCATCAATAAAGATCGCACGAAAGTCGTTCACGTTCGTCAGTGTCGGGCCGGTGATAACATTGTCGCCAATCGCCTCAAAAAACCCATGCCCATCGTTGTCAGCAAGGGATCGCCGCGGATTGATCTCTTTGCCCCAGGCTCTTTGTAGGGTGGAAGGATCACAGTAAGCCCCTGCAATCTCCTCAATCCCGTCAACGCCGTCTGTATCTCCAGCAAGGGCGTAGACACCTTGCTGGCCGTCTAAAGCAACTGCCAGTGAGAGCAGAAACTCCACATTTCGCCCTCCACGACCATTGCCCTTGATCGTGACTGTCGTCTCACCACCAGAAAGCAACACACAAGGGGCTTTGAACGGCTGTCCATGCGAGGCAACTTGCTTGGCAATCCCGGCCATCACAACGCCTACATCCGTTGCTTCGCCCTCGATGCTGTCACCCAGTATGTAAGCTGGAACACCTTGTTTCTCGGCAACAGATGCTGCGGCTTCCAGCGCCAACTGCGGCGTCGCGATCATATGCGTCTCAACAGATCCGAGGCTCAGGTCACTTTCATCCGGCGTTTCACCAACGCCACTTTCAAGAACCTCCAATGCTCTTGCAGGGAGCTCAATCTTATACCGCTCCACAATCGCCAGAGCTTCGGCACAGGTGGTCGGGTCAGCAACCGTTGGACCAGATGCAATGTTGATCGGATCATCACCGGGAACGTCGGAGATCAGCAGGTTGATCACTTTGGCAGGATGACACGCTGCAGCCAAACGCCCGCCTTTGATCTGCGAGAGATGCCGCCGCACACAGTTCATTTCGCTGATCGTAGCGCCACACCGCAACAGCTCCTTGTTGATGCACTGCTTGTCTTCCAGCGAAAGCCCCTCAAACGGCAAGGGTAGGAGCGAAGAACCGCCACCGGAAATGAGGCAGAGAACTGTGTCATCAGCAGAAAGATCAGAAACAAGCTCCAACATGCGCCTAGCTCCAGCCAATCCTGCTTCATCAGGCACTGGATGCGCCGCTTCAATAATCTCGATGGATTTGCAAGGAACGTTGTAGCCGTAACGTGTGATTACCAGACCACTGAGATGGCCTTGCCAGTTATCTTCCACGGCCCGTGCCATGGCTGCGGAGGCTTTCCCTGCACCAATAACGATGAGCCGCCCTTTGGGCGCGTCAGGCAAAAACTTCGGGATGCACTTTTCCGGTTGAGCGGACTCAATGGCCGCATGAAACAGGTCTCTCAGAAAACGCTTAGGATCAACTGCCATTGCTGATCACCCCCGATTACTACCGAAAAGTTTCGGTTATCTTTTTGAATTTCTTCGTATTTTCTAGCTTTAACCCGCAACTATTTCCAGCAAAAACCTATAGGCTCCGCTCTCTGACGAGAAAGCGGAGCCTGCCACTTTTCGAAACTTGATCGAAACCTGAAAAACTACAGAGAGTTATCTCAGTAGGAAGCCGTTACCAACAGGATCATCGTTTTCCCGCCAGAAGGTTGCTTCTCCGCTGTAATGTGCTTTGCCTGCTACCTGCGCGATGATCGCATCATGTGGCCCGCATTTGGCATCCGCGAAATAAGTGCCTTCAAAGCTTGTTGCAATCAGGCTCTCAAATCGCCGCGTCTGCCCTTTGCTAATCAGACCCTTCGCGGCTTGTGCAGCCAATCGTGCGGTTACACCGGACCCGGTTGGGCTGCGGTCTACCTGGCTGTCAGCAAACACGCAGATGTTCGCAGTTGGGTCAGCGCTGTAAGCGTCATTTCCATCTGTCAGGATAGTTCCATACAGGAATGCAAGATCAGCATCATCCGGATGCTGAAGCGTCACTGCTGCACGAATAGCATCGCTTACAGCGTTTGCAGCATCAACCAGATCACGTGTTCGGGATTTCTGTACATCCAAGCCAAACGCAGAAGCAGGCGCTAGACCATAAAATGCGCCTCCATAGGAGACATCGACGGTCAGTTCACCCAGGCCTTTCACATCAACCGTCACGTCGCGAGAATGAAGGAATGCTGGCACGGAATCGAAGGAGACTGCACCAGGAACACCGTTATCGACCTCGACGGAAGCAACAACCAACCCACAAGGACATTCGATGCGCACTTCAGTGATGGGTGACTTGGCCTCAACCAACCCGTGATCAATTGCGTATCGTCCCAGAGCTATCACTGCATGACCACACATGGTGCTGTAACCTTCATTGTGAATGAAGAGCACACCAAAATGAGCATCCGGGTGAGACGGTTCAACGAGGATCGCGCCGTACATATCGAAATGACCACGAGGCTCAAACATCAAAAAATGCCGGAGGTGGTCAAGGTTATCTCGTGCATAGCGACGCTTTGCCAAAATGATGTCGCCAGGGATCTCCGGATAGCCGTCGGTTACAATACGAAGCGGCTCGCCGCCTGTATGCATGTCGACAACACTTATTTTCTGTTGTTTATCCATGTTCTCCCCCAGAACTAGTCGGAATGCCTTATTTCCGAACTGTTTGTCTTAGCATAGAGCTCCTTCAGCGCTTTCCATTTAATTAGTTGCAATTGATCGGAAAAATGCGCTCAAGCAAAACGAGCCCCTTCATAGCGTGCACAGGAGGATGGCTCAATATGCTGTGAAATATTACTACTCAAGTGATTTGGAGTTTTTCTTAAGATGCTCGTGGCTCTTGGTGTTTATGGTGGCTTGTTTGCGTTTTCATTTCTAGCTGCCACGCTAGCTCCGGGCTCATCAGAGGCAGTCCTCAGCGGCTTGTTACTAGCGGGAGGTTGGGATCCGGTGATCTTGATTGCATCAGCTTCGCTGGGCAATGTGGCCGGCTCAGTGTTCAACTGGTATTGCGGACGTTTTCTGTCTCACTATAAAGACCGGTCGTGGTTCCCGGTAAAAGAGCATCAATTCAAGCAAGCTGTGCGCTGGTTTAAGCGTTACGGACAAGCCTCAATGTTGCTCGCATGGGTGCCAATCATTGGCGACCCACTCACACTCATTGCCGGCACTTTGCGCATGAAATTCATGAACTTTCTGGTGCTGGTCGCAATCGGCAAAGTGGCCCGATATCTGTTTGTGTATTACGCAGTCACGGTTTGGCAGGGATAACCCACGGATTAAGCATGGTTATAAATAATCAATTCTGATTAGAGTAAATGGCCGAACCCTATGGGTTCTATAGATAAAATTAATTTTATATGTGCAATGCAATTTATCATGACTTAGCGGAAATATCGACAATGTAGAAGGGGGGTGATAGAGAAAAACGATCTTTACTCGAACTCACCTTTTGGAAATGCCTTCGTCCACGTCTAACGTCTCCATCGCTTATCGCAAACTGAAGCAAGCAATCCTCGAAAACCGGCTCGGTCCGGGTACGCAGGTGCTTGAGCAGGAAGCGGCTACCCAGCTGGAAATGAGCCGTACGCCAGTGCGTGAGGCCATGCTAATGCTGCAGAAGGACGGGCTCGTGGAAATGCGCCCGCGTCAGGGTATGCGCGTTCTTCCAATCACTGTCGGCGATATCTCGGAGATCTACGAGATCCTTGAAGTTGTTGAAGGGCTTGCTATTCGCAAACTTGCTGAAAAGCCAATTAGCGAAAAGCAAGCACGTGCACTGGAAGACTCTGTTACCCTGATGGATCTTTCACTTGAACGTGGAGACCTCAGCGTTTGGACATCTGCTGACAAGAAGTTTCACGAGGATGTCGTCAAGTTCAGCGGCAACGTGCATCTGGAAACTGTCTTCCTACAGCTCTGGGACAGATCGCAACGCGCGCGTAACATGTTGCTGAAAGCGCATGGTGCCCCTGTCAACTCCGCTCAGGAGCATTGGGAGCTGTTGAAGTTCATCAAAGAAGGCAAAGCGGCGGAAGCTGTCGAGTTTCAGAAAAGCCTGCGTGCTGAGGCCGCAGAGCAAATCTGTAAAATGATCTTTGACGTGATGAGCGGAATGGTCCCGTCAAACTAAAAGCGGGACCGAAGCCCCGCCTTTCCTGAAATCTTAGTCTGCTTCCCAAAGGTGCCCGGGTTTTCCGGTCACATATCCGTTTGCCAGCGCGCCAGGCAGCTGTTGTGTTTGCAGACGTGCTACGGCCTCGGCACTTTCAATCTTTCCGTCAACGAGATCACGATAGATCTCGGCAATCGCAATCATATCAATATCATGCGGTGAAAGACGCAAGCGGCCAACGCCTTTTGTCAAAAGCTCGTCGCGGCCAAGCGTGATGGCTTGAACACTGTGAGACAGTGTTTGAATACCATTCGCTGCAAGGAATTTTTGGTCATCCAGTGTCGTTACGTCCATGCCATCAAGATCACGGTCACAGATGAACTGGCAGTTATCTTTATGCAGCTTGTGAGCGCGTGCATGGTAGCAGCGACCAGAGACGGCCAGTGGCAGACGACCAAATGCAAACAGCTCGATGGTCAGGTCTGGCAGAGCCTGCGCAATCGCTTCAACAGACTTGATCGGCAGTTCAACAGGCGGGCAGAACGTTTCCATACCCAGGTTTATGAGAACCTTCGCTGTCTGCTCATTGTAGATATTGAGGAACGGCCCACCAACGAAAGGCTCGCCCGAGCGTTTGTGAACACTCGCAATATCGTTAGCTTCGACCAGCTCGCAATCTGCTGAAAGGGCATTGATGGACTTACGATCACGCATGGTGACGGGCAGCGCAATTGTTGAGAAGACAACCGTTTTACCTGCATTGGTGAGGCGCTCATAAATCTCAGGCCACACCTTGTCGTTGAACGGCATGCGTTTGCCACAAATAACTTCGCCAATGTAAACGCGCTCAACAGGAGCTTCATCTGCTACACGCGCATAAAAGTCGACGAGTTTTTCGTTGGACCAGTTGAAGAAGTTAGGACCAATGGAAAGTTCGATCTTGCTCATGATTGGTCCTTATCTCCAGATCTTTTTGTAGGCGCCGGTGGTTTCGCGTCCACCTTCTGTCATTGCGCTCAACATGGCTGAAACTTCTTCTTCTGCATTGCCGCCTGCATCCATGGCATCAACAGCTGCACGAAAGGCTTTCACCACCTGTGAAATGTAGGCTTTACCGCGCTGGCGACCTTCAATCTTAACTGCGGTCACACCTGCTTTTTGAAGGCGCGGTAACAAGCTTGCAGCATTTAGGCTAACTGGGTCTTCAAACAGGTAGGAGGTTTCTCCCTCTGCTTTAAAGCGTCCCTTACAGAGCGTTGGGTATCCAGCAGTTTCGCCTTCACCAAAACCATCAATGGTAAAGCCGCCCAGACGGGCATAAAGATTGCTGCCATCTTCGTCGTAAGAAACATCGCCTGGAGGGGAGCAAACGCCAGTCAGGTTTGGAGACTTGCCTGTAGCGTATGAAGACAAAGCGCAGCGCCCTTCCGTCATCACGCATAGGCCGCCAAACACAAAGACTTCAGTCTCGACCGTGACCTCTTTATTGAGCTTGACGATTTCTTCAACGGACATGACACGTGGAAGAACCACACGCTGCACGCCAAAGGTATCCTGATAAAAACTGATTGACTCCGGTGTTGCCGCAGCAGCTTGTACGGAAAGGTGCAGACGCAGGTTCGGATGCTTCTCTTGTGCGTAGTCAAGCACTGCAATATCGGCAGCAATGATCGCATCAGCACCAGATGCAGAAACAGCATCAACCGCGCGCTTCCAGATGTGTGTGTCACCCGCCCGGGCAAACGTGTTCACAGCAACAAGAACGTGCGAACCGTGCTTGTGAGCGAGGCGAACCCCGGCATTCAGCTCCTTTTCAGAGAAATTCAGACCGGGGAAGTTTCGAGCGTTGGTTTCGTTGCGCAAACCGCAGTAAATGCTGTGTGCGCCCGCTTCTGCGGCGGCTTTAAGAGCAGCTGGTGTACCGGCTGGGCAAACAAGCTCCAGTGACGGATTATTATCGTTGCGCTGTCCAAGCATAAAACACCTTCTAGAAAATAACAGAGTTAACCACTTGGTTCGCGCAGGGCGCCTTCACCCTGCAGCGGCAATCAGGAAGTGGCAGTTGGTGCGTCGAGTAGTCGGCGCAGATGATCTAATGTCTTGTTGGTCGCTCCATCCACGACCTCACGTGGGCGACCATTGAAACCAAGGAACTCAGCAGGAGAGAGGTCGGCTTCTTCCATGGTGTTGCGAAGCGCAAGCACAGCGTCCGTGTCACCTTCGATCACCAGATCGCGGGTAAAGAAAACGGCATCACCATCGTAGGTGCCATCAACCAATCCCAGCAGGACGATGAGTGGTCCAGAAATACGCGCCGCACCTTCAGGCGCATCTTTGCGCTTGAACATCTCAACCGTCGCATGTTCACCATTTGGGATCATGCGGAAGACATGCGGGATATCAATCGGGTCGATTATGAAATGAGTGCGTTTGTATGTGTCCAAACGCTCGAAGAGGTCTGGGCGATTACGGGCAAGCCGACGCACAGCTCGGGTCAGAGCAAAGCCAAGCGGAGGAACCGGCAATATGCCGAGAGCTTTTTGCAGGGCAGGAGGAAACAGGCCTCGGTCCGGTTTAAAGAACATACTTTAATCTCCACTGATCAGTATCCTCTCCTATTAATCCTAGCGGAACTCATCATTGATGGAGGTCAAGGACCAGAGCGACAACACCCTTCAAATGTGTGTTAACCCAGCGAACAGATCCCGAGTTTGCCTAGTAATCTGGAATTGGCATGTATTGGCGTACCGAAAAGAAGTTCGAGACACTCTCCAGCTTTCTCAATGTACTGGAAGCGAAGCAGGAGCTTGTGAGAGTAAAGGCGCCGGTCTCAGCTCAGTTTGAAGCGACAGAAATCCATCGTCAGGTGATTGAGCAAGGTGGTCCCGTACTTCAGTTTGATAATACGATCACATGTTCGGGAACGCACAGCAATATGCCGCTCCTGACCAATATGTTCGGCACGCGAGAGCGCGTCGCTCTAGGGCTCGGCTGTGCACCAGATGAGCTTCCGGCCTTAGGTGAACTTCTGGCCTATCTTCGCTCGCCGCAACCGCCGAAGGGCCTAAAGGGCTTCATAGATGCGCTGCCTGTTGCCAAAGCAGCCTGGGCGGCTCATCCAAAACGCTTGCGGTCATCTCCACTGATAGACATGCCGGTTGATCTGGAACAGTTCCCCGTGCAGATGTGTTGGCCAAACGATGCTGGCCCGCTGATCACATGGGGCATCGTTATCACCCGCCCTCCGGGAAAAGATGATCCCTCTCAGTACAATCTGGGTATCTATCGTGCGCAGGTCATCGGCAAAGACAAAGCAATCCTGCGCTGGCTCGCCATGCGCGGTGGAGCTGCCCACCATCGCCTCTGGCAAGCGCGTGGTGAGCGTATGCCGGTTGCCGTTGTCATTGGTGCTGATCCTGCAACAATCTTGTCAGCTGTCATACCAACACCCTCCGATGTAAGCGAACTGATGATTTCCGGTGTCTTGTCCGGCGGACGACCAGAGCTGATCCCATGTAAGCACGTTGACCTGCATGTGCCAGCATCCTCCGAGATCGTTCTGGAAGGCTTTGCGGAGCCATTAGAAACAGCTGAGGAAGGTCCATTTGGGGACCATACCGGCTATTACAACGACCCTGATCAGTTCCCAGTTTTCAAAGTATCGGGTATTCGTGCCCGCAAGGATCCAGTCTACATGAGCACCTTCACCGGCAGAGCGCCAGACGAACCTGCAGTCCTGTCCGAAACTATGAACGATGTATTCTTGCCATTGCTGAAACAGCAAATTCCGGAGGTCGTCGATCTATGGCTGCCACCTGAGGCGTGTTCCTATCGAATTGCAGTTCTCAAGATCAAAAAAAGCTATCCCGGTCAGGCACGTCGCGTGATGATGGGCATGTGGTCGCTGCTACCTCAATTCACCATGACCAAGCTGATCATCACCGTTGATGAAGACATAGACTGCAGAAGCTGGAGCGATGTGATGTGGGCCGTTGCCACCCGCATGGACCCATCTCGTGATCTCGTTGTTCTGGATCGCACACCTGTCGACACGTTGGATTTTGCATCTGGTATGGAAGGTCTGGGCGGCAAGCTCGGTATTGATGCAACAACCAAAATCGGATCAGAAACGCGTACTGACTGGCCGGAAGTGATGCGTATGCCGGAAGAGCTGACCAAGAAGGTTGAAGATCGCTGGGATGAACTGTTCCCCAGTGGCTTGCCTAAAAAACAAAACCAGGATCAACCAAAGGATGCTATCACCCCTTCAGAGATCAAGAATTCTCCTGAAGGAAGTGAGTAGGCTGCATGACGAAGCGTATCATTGTCGGAGTATCGGGCGCATCCGGAGCTCAACTTGCTCTGAAAACGCTGGAAATCCTGAAAGCGCTGAGTGTCGAAACGCATCTGGTACATTCAAAAGGAGCCGTCGCTTCTGTTCAACATGAGCTTGGCAAGGATGGTGTTGAGCAGCTCAAAGCGCTTGCATCCATCACCTACGCACCTGATGAAATGACAGCCGCTATTGCAAGCGGCTCGTTCCACACTGACGGTATGATCATCACGCCATGCTCCATGCGTACACTATCAGGTGTGGCCTATTCTTTCTCAGACAACCTGCTCACGCGTGCTGCTGATGTTGTGCTCAAAGAGCGCCGCAAGTTGGTTCTCGTCCCGCGTGAGACACCTTTGCATGAGGGACATTTGGAGGCGATGCTCAAGGTGACTCGGATAGGTGGAATTATCGCACCGCCGGTGCCTCCATTTTATGCAGATATGCAAAACAAAGCGGATATGCTCAAAGAAATTGCTGCTCGCGGCATTAATACACTAGGAATTGACCCGGGCGTGAACATGACTAAGTGGCAATAGAATTATCCTAGGTTACTTTACTGTAATCTTATGAAAATTCATCGTCCACTTTGCGGCTTAAGTTTACCGGCGATAGCTACCTTTACCTCGGAATTGAATAGGTAATTTCTATTCAATTTTAATAGAAAAATACTAAAGGTGAAGATAATGTCCCTGTGTTTTAAGCGCCCCCTCTGGTTTGGCCTCTTCGTATTTTCGGCTCTTTTCCTAGTGTTAGCGCTAGGTCAGAAAGCGAATGCGACATCTATCACTCTGGATACCACTGATACCGAACTCTGCGAAGTTCAGGTCACAATTGGACCGGAGGCTCCCAACGGACCCATTCATAGATTTACTGATATCGATGCGGATGATCGCTACACCTTCCAGACGAATAAGCTCTGCAATCGCCGCTCTGTAGGTGGTGAGGCATGCCTGGAAGATTACACCGAATGGTCATGTTGTGAAGCGAAAGACGGCGAGGACATCACCTGCAGAGTGCCTTAAATTAGGTCTCCCAGCTCAATTGCACAAAAAACGACCTTCTCTAAGTCGGCGCAATTTGCCAACATAGTTCCTACGACGAGTATTGTATGTCGAGGAATGTATGAAAACGATTGGCTTATTAGGAGGAATGAGCTGGGAGAGCACTGCTACTTATTACAGACTGATTAATCAGCAAACACGTTTACGGCTTGGCGGACTCCATTCTGCTGAGTTGGTTTTATGGTCTTTTGATTTTTCTCAGATCGAGTTGCTTCTTGCTCACGGAGAGTGGGAAGAAGCGGGTAACCTGCTAAAACAGGCGGCGCTGAAATTAGAAGGTGCCGGTGCTGATTGCATTGTGATCTGTGCGAACACAATGCACAAAGTCGCCTCCTACATCCAGGATGGTTTGACGATCCCATTCATTCATATTGCTGAAACAACTGCGAATGCCATCCAAAAGGTAAAACGCAGGAAACCACTTTTGCTTGCAACGCGTTACATTATGGAACAGGATTTTTACATCAGAAGATTGCAGGATACCTACGGATTATCGGTAGTGATCCCTGACAATGGAGGGCAAGCCGTCGTCCATGACATCGCCTATAATGAGTTGTGTCGGGGTCAGATTAATGAGGATTCTCGCCGCACACTCTTGCAGATTGTCAGAAAAGCACAGGACCAGGGTGCAGATAGTGTCATTCTGGGGTGCACAGAGCTTGGACTGTTGGTGGGGCAGGAGGATATTTCAGCTCCGGTCATTGATAGCACCACGGAACATGTGCGTGGAATTTTGGATTTTGCATTGAAGAATGAAAGTGAATTTGAAGAGCTAGTCTAATCAGCGGGAATTTGCCCGCTTCAGGAGGGAAAATAATGAAGAAACTATGGGTCTCTGCCGTACTGGCAGCAGGGCTTGCTTTACCTGCGCAAGCGCAGGAGGTGGCGGACAGTATTGCGCCGGAAATGGCAAGCGGAATCTCCGACAAGCAAATGGTAACCGCGCAGAAGTTTATGGTGGTTGCTGCAAACCCTCATGCATCAAAAGCGGGTTTTGATGTTTTGAAAGCTGGCGGAAACGCCATTGATGCAATGGTTGCTGTGCAGCTCATGTTGGGGTTGGTTGAACCACAATCCTCCGGGATCGGCGGTGGTGCCTTCCTCGTTTATTACGGCGCAGAAGCGGGCGAGCTGACCACATATGACGGTCGTGAAACAGCGCCTGTATCCGCAACACCGGAATTGTTTCAAAACGAAAACGGCGAACCGCTCAAATTCTATGATGCAGTTGTTGGCGGCCTATCTGTAGGAACGCCAGGCACAGTAAAGCTGCTGTATGATACTCATGCGAAATTGGGCTCTCTGCCATGGGCAGATCTGGTTGCACCTGCCATCAAACTCGCAACAGACGGCTTTGAAGTTTCGCCACGCCTGAACGCTTTGATCACCAATGATCAAGAGCGCCTCTCTCGTTTCGAAACAACGAAAAACTACTTCCTGCCGGGTGGCACTCCTTTGCCAGTTGGGCACCTGCTCAAAAACCCAGAGTATGCAGCGACACTGACTGCAATTTCTCAAAATGGAGCGGACGGTTTCTATTCCGGAGATATTGCAAAGTCCATCGTTGAGACTGTTCAGTCTGCTAAGGGCAATCCGGGTAAACTGGCTCTTGAGGATCTGGCAAACTACCAAATCAAAGAGCGTGCCGCTGTTTGTGCAGAGTACCGCGCCTTTGAAGTTTGTGGCATGGGCCCACCATCCTCTGGCGCTCTGACTGTTGGTCAAATCCTCGGTCAGCTCAACAGCTATGACCTGCCTTCCATGAACTCAGGCGATCCAAATGCATGGCGCTTGATTGGTGATGCATCCCGTCTCGCCTTCTCTGATCGCGGTCGCTACATGGCGGACAGTGATTATGTGCCAATGCCAACCAAAGGCCTCGTTGCGCCTGCTTACCTCAAAGAGCGCGCAGAGTTGCTGAGTGGTGACAAAGCATTGTCAAAAGAGCAGGTGGTACCGGGGAACCCAACATGGGATCACGCCATGTTGCTGGCTGACGATGAGAGCATTGAACTGCCATCAACCAGTCATTTCTCTATCGTAGATGCAAACGGCAATGCTGTTTCCATGACGACCACAATTGAGAACGGCTTTGGTTCACGCCTGATGACCAATGGTTTCCTGCTCAACAACGAGTTGACGGACTTCTCGTTCCGTACGCATCGTGACGGTGTGCCGATTGCTAACCGCGTTGAGCCGGGCAAACGTCCACGTTCTTCCATGTCTCCGACAATCGTGATGAAGGACGACAAACCATTCGTTGTTGTTGGGTCTCCGGGCGGCAGTCGCATCATTGGCTATGTTGCAACAACACTGGTTGCGAACCTGGATTGGGGCATGAATATTCAGGAGGCGATCTCTATGCCGCATCTGGTCAATCGCTTTGGTACCTATGACCTTGAGAAGGGCACCGCCGCTGAAAAGCTGCAGCCAGCACTGGATGCTATGGGTTACAAAACCAATATTCGCGACCTCAATTCCGGTCTTCATGGAATTGTGATCACGGCAGATGGCCTGCAAGGTGGCGTAGATCCACGCCGCGAAGGTCTTGCTCTGGGTGAATAAAAACCAGAATTAACGAAGCTGAGACTCGAGAGATCGGCATAATTGTCTCTTGAGTCTTAGCACCCTGCTAAGCGTGTACCAAAGTACGCTCTTAGGTGTCTTCCTTCCTCTGTGATAGCTAGAAACTCTTGAAATTGGCTGTGCCTGTCGGCTCTGGCCTGTGAGGTGCTAGTGCCAATGACGGAGCTACTCCAACATCCGCCCAAAGATACTTGCATGCCATCGGTTGTGCATCGGTGGGTGCTGCTGGCTGCAATGAGTTTCATCCTTGGGCTCGCTTTGTTGGATGAAACAGTCGTCAGTCTGGCTCTGCCAACCATCTCAGAAGAGTTTGGTATGACACTCACTCAAGCCCATTGGGTGGTGAATTCCTATCTGCTGATGTTCGCAGCTTTGGTGGCTCTGGGTGGCAAACTCGCTGATCTGGTGAACATCAATTACCTCATCCTCTCTGGCATGATCATCTTCGGTCTAGCGTCGCTGGCCTGTGGTCTTGCTCCAAACGGAGGCTTCCTCGTAGGCGCGCGTGTGGTACAGGGGATTGGCGCTGCAATCATGTTCCCTCTGCCCATTGTTGCTATTTCACGCATATTCCCACCTGAAGGCAGAGGCTTTGCATTGGGCGTGTTCGGCTCAATCGCCACTATCTTTCTGTCTTCAGGGCCACTCGTGAGCGGCTACTTCACGAGCTATTTCTCTTGGCGATGGATTTTCTGGATCAACCCACCCTTTGTTCTGATCGTCTGCTTGGTTATCGCATTTGCTCCGTTGAAAGGGCGCATTGCACACGGACAGGATAAAAGCCTTTCGGATTACTCATTTGACTGGCTCGGCATCATCACATTGCTTGTGGGGCTTTTCTTCTTCGTGCTGGCCATCATGCAAGCGCCGGAATGGGGCTGGACATCAAGAGATATCGTCTTGTCATTTGCTGTTGGGGTGTCCGCGCTAGCCATCTTCCTCTGGAATGAACTGCATATAAAAGCGCCGCTCATTCAAGTGCGTTTCTTCAAGAAGCCTTCCTTCGCAGTTGCGGCATTTGTGGTCTTTCAGGCGCAATATTCCAAGATTGCAATGTTCATTTTTGGAGCTTTGTACTTTCAGGATAAACTCGGCTTTGCTCCGTTCTTCGCAGGTTTAGCATTGATGTCGGCAGTCGTGATGAATGCAGCAACAGCTGGGTTGAGTGGTGTCTGTGTTGACAAGTTTGGTGTTCGTAAGCCGGCCATGTGGGGCCTATTGGTGCTGTCCAGTTCAACGCTCTGGCTAACTGCCTTCATTGCCGAAGATAACTATTGGTTGCTGCTCCCCGCACTTCTTGCATGGGGAGCAGCAATGCCATTGTTGTTTCTGCCATCAATGAAGTCATCAGTGGACTCAGTTGAGCTAACGAAGAAGGGGCAGGCGAGTGGTGTGATGATCACATCTCAAATGCTGGGTGGCACAATAGGAATGTCCATCTCCAGCTCGATCTTCCTTTTCACGGAAAGCTATGAGTACGTATTCGGCACCGCAGCAGCTGTCACTCTGCTCTGCTACCTGCTGTCTTTTATGTACTTCGGAAAAGATGCAGGTGCTCTCGACAGTGAAAAACAGAGCTGATGCAATCACCAGCTCTGACCGTAGCGTTATCCTGCTTGAGAATAGACCCGCTTACCATCCACATAAGTCGCTGCAATCGCGCGATCATCGCCAAGGATCATCTGAATAAACAGCTGCTCAATCACGTTATTGGCGTAAGCCATGCGGTGGCGGATCAGTGGTGTTGAGAGTGGGTCAATAATAGCGAAATCCGCTTCCATACCCACTTTGATGTTACCGATCCGGTTTTCCTGATAGAGCGCTTTGGCTGAACCAACCGTCGCCAGATAATAGGCCTGTACCGGGTGCAATGAGTAGCCTTGTAACTGGGCAACCTCATAGGCCGTCCGCATTGTGGTCAGCATGGAGAAACTGGAGCCACCACCCACATCTGTTGCCAGCCCTACAGTGATCGGATCGTGTGTAAAATGCGAACCGCGTACATCAAACAATCCAGAGCCAATAAAGGTGTTCGAGGTTGGACAATGCGCAATCGATGTCCCGGTTTCATGAATAAGCGCTTTTTCACGATCATTCAGATAAATCCCATGCCCAAGCACACAGCCCTTTCCCAGCAAGCCAAAGTGTTCGTAAACGCCAACGTAATCAGGATGCTCAGGATATAGCTCTCCGACCCATTCCAGTTCCTGGCGGTTCTCAGAAGTATGGGTCTGTAGCAAAGCTTCAGGATGCTCTTTCCAGAGCGCTCCGGTCGCTTCCATCTGCTCAGGAGTAGAAGTTGGTGCAAAGCGGGGAGTTATGGAATAGAGCGCACGACCCTGTCCATGCCATTTCTCCAACAACGCTTTGGATTGATCATAACCTGTCTGCGCAGTATCACGCAGGTTTTCTGGCGCGTTGCGGTCCATCATGACTTTACCGGCAGCGATGCGCATGTTGTATCGCGCAGCCTGCTCAAACAGCGCATCCACGGACTCAGGATGAATGGTGCAGTAAACGGAAGCACTGGTGATGCCGTTTGAAAAGCTTTGCTGCAAATAAACGTCGGCAGCACGGCGCGCGTAGTCAATGTCGCCAAATTTGGCTTCAGCAGGGAAGGTATAGGTGTTTAACCACTCGATCAGCTGAGCGCCGTAGGAAGCAATAACCTCTGTCTGCGGATAATGGACATGGCAATCCACAAAGCCCGGCAGAATGAATTTGCCGCTGTGATCATGAACCACAGCATCACTTGGCAGCGCCTTAATAAGCTCTGCCGCGTCGCCAACTGCGGTAATCCTACCGTTTTCGGTAACAACCAGCCCATCAGACCAGTCTGTCAGTGCCTCTGCCGGATTATCGCAGAACGGATCGCCGCTAAATTGGAATACATGGCCGCGAAGCGCTGTAATCGTCCGAACAGTGTCTTGCATCAGATCTTCCCCGGGAATTGAACCAAACAGCCATATCTAGCGTAAATCCCGGTAGGGATCGAGGGTAAATACGTAATTACCCGGGAGAGATCTGAGAACAACGTGATGCGTGTAAGAGATCAGTCCTCTTCTACTGCTGCTTCATTGAGTTCAACGTCAATCATCAGATCAGCCGCAATACCTTCCAATGCTTCAGAGACTTCTGCCGGCGACAGATGTGGCGGAATAATAATGCGAGCATTTGCGCGGAACATAAGATCACCACTCATGGAACCCGGTTCAACCAGTGACTCCAGAGTCTCAATGCTCACATGAAGATCTGCCAGCACGCTGGAGACACGGCTGATCATGCCGGGTTGATCTTGTCCCAGAATATGAAGAAGCGCATGAGCACCTGCTGGCGCATCACCCGTGTTGTGAACGTGAATGCCAATGGTAAGCCCCACAGACTCAAGCTTGGTCAGAGCGGCTGAAAGATCTGCTGCCTGTGCCTTTTCAACATGTACACGAACAATCCCCGCAAACTGGCCTCCCAGACGCGAGAGGGAACTGTCGATCCAGTTCGCTTTGTGATCAGCAACCACCTTGGAGATTTCACCAACCAGACCTGGGCGGTCATCAGCAACGACGGTGAGGACAAGCTCTTTTTTCATAACGCATTCTCCACAAAAGCGACCCCTGTGATAGGCTAGGGCCTTGCCTATAATAGCAATGCCAGATGCAGGTGTAAGTCAAACACTTCGATCAAGTTACCCGTATTTTTGCACCTAAGAAAACCTCTGGTATCGACCAATTGCGCAAATTATCATCTTGCTATCTCCAGGGTCGCCAACTAGCTTGCTCCTCGTAAAACTATGGACGGCGTCCCGTGACGGACTGAAATGGATTTCGGGGGCGGTCGACCCACATCGGGGGCCAGAATCGAAGCTGTCTGACGAAATAATGTGTGAAGCTGCGGACTTATAGTGCGCGGTCGATGTTCTATTTCGTTGGTCCATCTATTGTCTTTGCGACGTCTCCTTAAATGACAGCGATAAACCCCTGTTGCCAGTGGCAATGGAAGGCACCGCTGCATGTTGGAGATAGAACATGTCTTATTTTTTGAAGCCCGCGCTCCTCGCAGGAGTGATGGGGCTTTCCTCGTCTGCTGCCTTTGCACATGCGGGACATTTGGGTGAGCTTGCTGGCCACAGCCATTGGATTGGCGTAGCCGCAGTCACCGGCGCTGCAATCATCGCTGGTCTGGCTGCCAAAGCAAAAAAACGATCCTCTTCCTCTGAGGAGAACTCGCCGGAAAATGCTGAGAGCGATGGTGCTCTCTCCCCAGATGGTACAGAAGCAGAGCCAGCATAATGACAATAAAAACAGAAGAAAAACTCGGCGTCATGATCTGCGGACATGGCAGTCGAAACAAAGGTGCAGTTGCCGAATTTGCTCGCCTTGCAAAAGGTATGCGTGAAAGATTTCCGGATCTTCCAGTGGACTATGGATACCTCGAGTTCGCAAATCCAGTGATCCATTCAGGTCTGGACAATCTGCGCGAGCAGGGGTGTACGCGCATTCTTGCAGTTCCAGGCATGCTGTTTGCAGCTGGTCACGCAAAAAATGATATTCCGTCTGTGCTCAACACCTATCAGGCCAAACATCCTGAAGTGTCCATCGAATATGGCCGCGAACTGGCCGTCGATACACGCATGGTACAGGCTGCAGGCGCACGCATTCAGGAAGCCATCGATGCAGCTGGTCCTGAGGTGAAGCCGGAAGAAACCCTGCTTATGGTGGTTGGCCGTGGTGCTTCAGATCCGGATGCAAACTCCAACGTTGCCAAAATCACCCGCATGTTGTGGGAAGGTTTCGGCTTTGGTTGGGCAGAAACCTGTTATTCTGGCGTAACCTTCCCGCTCGTTGAGCCGGGGTTGGAGCACGCTGTTAAGCTTGGTTACAAGCGTATCGTTGTGTTCCCATATTTCCTGTTCACTGGCGTTCTTGTACAGCGTATTTACAACTTCACCGATGAAGTTGCCGCACGCCACCCGGATGTTGAGTTTATCAAAGCTGGCTATCTGAACGATCACCCGAAGGTCATCGACACGATGCAAGAGCGTGTGACGGAGATTGTTCAGGGTTCAAACAACATGAACTGCCAGCTTTGTAAGTACAGAGAACAGGTTCTTGGGTTTGAGGCTGAGATCGGTTTGCCACAGGAGAGCCACCACCATCACGTGGAAGGCTTGGGTGATGAAGCTGAATGCAAGCTGTGTGATGTGACGTGTACTGGAGAGTGTGACAGCAAGGGCGCGGATGCTCACGATCATGCGCATAGTCACTCCCATGACCACAGCCACGGACACCACCATCATCACGGTGATGACCACGGACATGATCACCATCATCATCCGTATCCTCATGCAGATCACCCGCTTGGGCCAAAATCCATGTTGAAGGATGATGCCTGAGAATGGGCCAGAACGTGAATCCAGAAGTTCTGGCACCCTACGATTACATTAAGGATCCTGCCGAAATCTATCGGCAGTCCTTTTCAATCGTACGGACAGAGGCTGACTTAAAGTGCCTGCCAGATAACTTGAGGCCTGTTGCAGTCCGCCTGATCCATTCCTGTGGGATGACTGACATTCCGCAGGATTTGTCATATTCTGAGGATGTAGTTGCCAAAGCAAATGAGGCTCTGCGAAACGGCGCCCCGGTACTGACCGATGTCGAGATGGTTGCACATGGTATTATCCGCAAATACCTGCCAGCAGACAATCAAGTCATCTGCACTTTGAACCAGCCAGACGTGCCCGAGCTTGCAAAACAGCTCGGCACAACAAGGTCGGCTGCGGCTGTTGAGCATTGGAGACCGCATCTGGAAGGTGCTGTTATCGCCATTGGCAATGCACCAACGGCGCTGTTTCATCTTCTTGAGATAGTGGCAAATGGTGCACCAAAGCCAGCAGCTATTCTCGGCTTTCCCGTTGGGTTCGTGGGAGCCGCAGAATCCAAGCAAGCACTGGCGACAAGTTCACTCGGCATGCCGTTTCTAACACTTCAGAGGCGCAGAGGTGGCTCTGCAATTGCAGCTGCAGCAGTCAATGCAATGGCAGCAGGCTTGCCTGAAGAAAAGGTGCAGGAGACATCAAAATGAGCAGTCAAACAGCACCTTGGCTCACAATCATCGGCATTGGTGAGGATGGCTTTAACGGCCTGTCTGAAACAGCCAAATCAGCGCTGAAAGCTGCCTCTCTCATCTATGGTGGAGCACGGCATCTGGAATTTTTGCAAGATGGTGCAAGCAACATCAGTTGTGAGATGAAAGCATGGCCGTCTCCACTTTCAAAAGGCATTGAAGAACTTGCGGTAAACCGTGGTCAAAACACAGTGGTGTTGGCGACGGGGGATCCGCAATGGTTTGGTGTCGGAGCAACACTTCATCGTCAGTTCTGTGCTGAAGAGATCGAGGTCATCCCGCATCTCTCAGCATTCGCTTTGGCTACAAGCCGCTTAGGCTGGCCTCTGCAAAATGTCGAAACCCTCAGCTTGCATGGCCGCCCTCTGGATACCCTGCGCGGTTTCCTCTATCCCGGCGCCCGCATCATCGCACTCACGTCTAATGGTGCAGCCCCAGGTGAGATTGCAGATCTACTCGCTGATGAAGGGTATGGCGCGAGTACCCTGACGATACTTGAGCATCTCGGTGGCCCGCAGGAAAAAGTAATAAGCCGCGAGGCTGAAGAGTATTCTGATCAAGCTGCCGAGCTGAACACGATTGCGATTGAAGCCAAACCAATCCCAAACACGCCTGTCTTGTCACGCACGCCCGGTCTGCCGGATTCTGCGTTCCGTCATGATGGAAAAATGACCAAACAGGAAGTACGGGCTGTAACGCTTGCCAAACTTGCACCTATTCCGGGACAGCTCCTGTGGGACATTGGCGCTGGCAGTGGATCCATCGGTATCGAATGGCTGCGGGCTGCAAAGGATACCAAGGCTCTTGCCATTGAGCCGTTGGAAAAACGGCATGTGTTCATTCGTGGAAATGCAGCAGCCCTAGGGACACCTATGCTTCAGCTGATTGAAGGCAAAGCCCCCGAGGCACTTGATAATTTGCCGCAGCCAAATGCGATTTTTGTCGGAGGTGGCCTCACATCAGCGGGTATACTCAAAACATGCTTTGAAGCGCTGCCATCAGGAGGTCGCTTGGTAGCCAATGCTGTTACTCTGGAAGGAGAGCAAGTGCTGGCAGAGGGCTGGAAGAAGTACGGTGGAGATCTAAGCCGTATAGCAATCTCAAGAGCCGATCCCATTGGCGGTCTCACGGGTTGGCGTCCATTGATGCCGGTAACACAATGGAGCTTGGTAAAGTCATGACTGGTACGCTCTATGGCGTTGGTCTTGGACCAGGAGATCCTGAGCTTTTGACGCTAAAAGCTCACCGGCTCATTTGTTCTGCAAAAACAATCGCATACCCAGCGGCAGTTGGAGTGTCCAGTTTCGCTCGGCAAATTGCAGCACCGTATATTCAAGAGGGAACAACAGAAGTCCCGATTGAAATGCCGATGAAGGTCGAACGTTTTCCCGCAAAGGAAATCTACGATCAGGCGGCAGAGACGATCTCGGAGAAATTGAAAGCGGGAGAAGATGTTGTCGTTCTGTGTGAGGGCGATCCATTTCTCTATGGCTCGTTCATGTACCTCTACGAACGTCTGCGCGGTAACTTTGCCTGCGAAATCGTGCCGGGCGTATCATCAGTCAATGCCTGCGCTGCTGCGCTCGGCAGGCCCCTCGCTGCGCGTAATGAAGTGCTGACAATCATTCCCGGTCCACTGGAAGATGAGCAACTTCAACACAGCATTGGGCAGTCCGACGCTTTCGTCATCTTGAAGGTCGGGCGCCATCTACCGCGCGTCAAGGCTCTGCTTGAAAAACTGGGATTACTTGGTGCAGCAGGATACGTCGAACGGGCGACCCTGCCGGAAATGGTGGTGGCCCGTCTGGTTGACTATCCAAATGAAACTGCACCGTATTTTTCAATGATAATTGTATATAAGGGAGAAGAGGCATGGACGTTGCACCCGCAATCGTTGTGATCAGCCCGGTCGCTCTGAAAACCGCTCAGAAGCTCTCCACTGTACTGGATGAAAGCCTCATTCACGGCTTTGCAAGAAACGGTTCAAAGCCGAATGTAGATTATCATCTCTCCTTCTCTGAACCGATGGATCATCTGCGGTCCTTGTTTCAGTCAGGTACACCAATCATCGGTATTTGTGCTGCAGGAATTCTCATCCGCGCGCTCGCACCTGTCTTGGCAGAAAAGCGAAACGAACCACCTGTCATTGCAGTGTCAGAAGATGGTTCAAGCGTTGTTCCGCTGCTTGGCGGCCATCGCGGTGCCAATGCCTTAGCCCATGAAATTGCAGAGGTCCTGCACGGTCATGCCGCGATCACGACCGCAGGCGACACTGTCTTTGGTGTTGCGCTTGATGATCCACCAGAAGGCTGGACGCTCGCCAATCCATCAGACGCCAAGTCTGTTATGGCGCATATGCTGGCAGGCGATGCTGTAAAACTCTCCGGTCAGGCAGATTGGTTGGAGGCGGCGACTCTTCCTGTTGCGGATGATGCTGAACTGGAAATTGTTGCAACCGAGCAACCCCATGATGGACACAACGGAAAGCTCGTGTTCCACCCTCAAACTCACGTGGTTGGTCTTGGCTGTTCCCGAGGGTGTTCTCTTGAGGAGCTGGATGAGCTCCTTCAAAAAGGCTTGAAACAGGCAAACATCTCAATGGGAGCCGTAGCAGCTTTCGCGAGTATCGACCTGAAGGCCGATGAAGTGGCAATGAACAAGCTCGCTGCCCGCTACAACAAGCCTTTCCGCCTGTTCACGGCTAGTGAGCTCAACGAACACAAAGATCGTCTGCAAAATCCGTCTGATGTCGTCTTTGCTGAGGTTGGATGCCATGGCGTGAGTGAAGGCTCTGCCTTGGCAGGCGTCGGCACATCCGGTGAACTGGTGCTGGAAAAGCAGAAAACTGCAAACGCCACAGTTGCTATTGCCAGAGCGTTGGTCCCTGTGAAACACGAGAAACTTGGTAGAGCAAGAGGCCGCCTTCACGTCATCGGCATTGGGCCGGGGCAAGAAGCATGGCGTACGCCAGAAGCCTCCAGCTGGTTGGCAGAGGCAGATGAAGTCGTCGGCTACGGCCTCTATCTCGACCTCGTCTCATCCCTGATCAGAGGCAAGCAACGCCATGCGTTCCCACTGGGAGCAGAAGAAGAGCGCGTCCGCTTCGCACTCGAAAGAGCTGGGCAGGGCCACAACGTTGCGCTGGTCTGTTCAGGAGACTCTGGCGTGTATGCCATGGGAGCCCTGGTCTTCGAACTACTAGACCGCGCACAGGATAACGGCGGCGTTAGCGATGCCGCTCGCCGCGTTGAAGTTGCATCTGCACCGGGCATCTCCGCAATGATCGCTCTCAGCAACCGCATCGGAGCGCCGCTGGGACATGACTTCTGCGCCATTTCTCTGTCAGACCTTCTCACCCCATGGGAAACAATTCAGCAGCGCCTGGAAGGTGCAGCAATCGGTGACTTCGTGATTGGGTTCTATAATCCAGTCTCCAAGCGTCGCCGCACGCAATTGGCTTGGGCACGGGAGAAGTTGCTGCAACATCGTCCTGAAAATACGCCAGTTATTCTCGGTGCGAACATCGGACGAGAGAATGAGGTCATCACCACAACAACGCTGAAGGATCTACAAGTCGATGATGTCGACATGCTGACTACGGTTATTGTGGGATGTAGTCAAACCCGCTTGGGAGGCAACGGCCAATCCCTGCATTTTGTCTACACGCCACGGGGTTATGCCAAAAAGATCGATGCACCAGAGAAAGAAACGGAGACAGCAGTGTGACGGTTCATTTCATTGGAGCAGGGCCGGGTGATCCCGAACTGATTACGGTACGTGGGCTAAAGCTCATCGAAAAATGCAAAGTCTGTCTCTACGCAGGCTCATTGGTACCGCCTGCTATTGTCGAGGCCGCACCAGAAGATGCATTGGTCATGGATACAGCTTCCATGACCCTTGATGAAATCATCGACGAAATTGCAAAGGCTCACGAAAAAGATCTGGATGTGGCACGGGTCCACTCCGGCGATCCATCCATTTATGGTGCCACTGCGGAACAGATGCGCAGATTGGATGATCTGGGCATTGAGTACGATGTAACTCCGGGTGTACCCGCATTCGCCGCGGCGGCTGCAGCCTTGAAAACCGAGTTGACGATCCCTGAAATCGCACAAAGCATCATCGTCACCAGAACCTCGATGAAGTCCTCAGGCATGCCTGAAGGTGAGGATCTGCAAACGCTTGGCCGCTCTGGTGCTACATTGGCAATCCATCTCAGTGTCAGAAATCTTGGAGAGATCTACCGGAAACTGGCTCCGCTCTATGGTGAAGACTGTCCGGTGATCATCGCCTACCGCGTTGGCTGGCCGGATGAAGCATTCATTCATGGCACATTGGCGGACATTCGTGAAAAAGCAAAAGCTTCGAAGATCACAAGAACGGCTCTCATCTTCGTTGGGCCAGCCTTGAAGGCAGGGAAAGAGTTTCGAGACAGTGCGCTCTATGATGCCAACCACGTTCACGTTCTTCGTCCAAAGAAGAAGACAAAGGTGACTGCGTAACTGCTGGAATTAGGAAGAAGCGGACCACCATTCTTCGCTTCTTCCTGCCACCACATGCGCGAAAGACCCCATGACACGCCCATTGATGTGGCCCAGAGGGTCCAGATCGTGATGCTCCGCATCCTGAGCATCAAAAAGCGGCGGTGCTTCTGATTTGATCGTCAGCGTTGAATAGTGGAACTCATGCGCACCCAACGGGTTCATCCAAGGAAAGCCAGCAGACCTTGCGGCCTCTGTCGCCTTCAGCTTCCGATAGCCTAAATGCAGCTTTCTCTTCGCAAAGCTGGTTTCAATCGGCAGCAGACCAAGCATCTCGTGGGACTGCCCACTTTTATCTGTCAGCGCTTCACCAAGTACCATGTAGCCGCCACACTCACCATAAATGAGCTTGTCTGCAGCTGCAGCAGATTTTATTCCGCGCTTAAAGATGTCTGCTTGAGATAACTGTTCTGCATGAAGTTCCGGATATCCGCCACTCAGGAAGATTGCGTCAGCATTTTCTGATGGGCCTTCGTTTGCCAACGGAGAGAAGAAGGAAAGTGTAACGCCTTGCCTCTGCCAATCACTGAGCAGATGCTCGTAACTGAAAGCAAAGGCAATATCCTTAGCAATCGCGATATATTGCCCAAGCGGAGGTAAATGAGAAATGCCTGTCAGCTCTTTGTTTTCCCGGGCAGGAATAGCAAGCACTTTCGCAAGGCGCATCAAGGCTGGCACATCCACACTTTCAGCAGCCACCTCACCAGCTGCATTTAGGAACTCTTCCAAATCCTCACGCTCACTGGCTTGCACAAGCCCTAAATGGCGCTCAGGCAACTCCAATCTCTTTGAGCGATAAAACGCGCCTAAGACAATGACATCCAAAGGCTCTAGCGCACGCCGCAAAATGCGCTCATGACGCGGAGACCCGACCCGGTTGAGAATGACGCCATTGATGTGGCAATGAGGATGGTATGTGAGAAACCCATGGACAAGGGCAGCAACCGATTGCGCCTGAGACTTGCAATCCACCACCAGAATAACCGGCAGACCCAGATGAACCGCTAATTCTGCAACAGAGCCAGAGCCATCAGCTGCACCGTCAAAGAGACCCATAGCTCCTTCAACAACCACAACGTCAGTGTGTTTTTCCTGCTCCGTGGCGTTGAGTGAAAGTTGCGCCAATGACATCGCCCAGGCGTCATAGTTCAGGCATGGCCGCCCGGAAGCCGCACTATGAAAAGCAGGGTCGATATAATCTGGTCCCGATTTGCCCGAGGCAATACGAAGCCCGGTATCACGAAGAGCACGCAGCAGCGCCAATGTAATCGTTGTTTTGCCAGACCCGGAAGACGGCGCTGCAATAACGAAACCCTTCGCAATGGTCATAGGGCAGGCTCTTCTTTCAATTGAGAGGTTTGCGAGGTACGCGCAAGAGCTGGCTCAATCCAGTTCAGTTGCTCACGCAAATTCACCACATCACCAACGACAACAATCGCAGGTGGCTTAAGGCCACTACTTTCAATATCCTCAGCGCAAGAAGCAAGCGTTGTTTCCAGCACTTGTTGGTTCTGCTGTGTGGCATTGCAGATGACAGCAACAGGTTCAGCTGCACGTCGGCCACCACTCATAAGCTTCTGGGTAATGAGTGAAATATGCTTCATTGCCATATACATCACGATCACGGGTGATCCTTTGGCAAGAGCATCCCAGTCAAGCTCATCAGGCGCAACCCCATTCTGGTCATGACCTGTGAGGAACGTAACTGCTTGATTAATCCCTCGGTGAGTAGATGGAATTCCAGCATATGCCAGCCCGCCAACGCCAGCTGTGATACCTGGAATGATACGGAAGGGAACGCCAGCATCCACCAGTGCAAGAGCTTCCTCCCCACCGCGGCCAAATACAAACGGATCTCCACCTTTGAGGCGCATGACACGCTTGCCGGATTTTGCAAGCTCCACCAGCTTGATCGAAATACTGGACTGCTTGGGGGAAGGTTTGCCACCGCGCTTGCCAGCATAAATGATTTCAGCACCTTCAGCCGCAAATTGAAGAATGCGTTCATCCACCAATGCGTCATAGACAATGAGATCTGCTTGCCGCAAGCCATTCAAGGCATGCAGGCTCAGCAGACCGGGGTCTCCGGGGCCGGCACCAGCAAGCCAAACCCATCCAGCTTCAAGCACCGGAAATTCAAAGTGGGGGAGGGAGATATCAAACAAGTGGTTCTCATGATTTATGTGGTTTTGCGTAGCAATTTAATTGGAAACCAATTGGAAGTCCAAAGCCTTCTGCTTGGTATATCCCGCTAAATCTGTATAGTCGCCGGATGGCTGAAACTGGGCAAAAAAAACTGAGAACAGGCTGGACAACAGGCGCCTGTGCAACCGCTGCGGCAAAGGCAGCGTATACAGCTTTGTTGTCTGGAGATTTTCGGGATCCGATCAGCATCACCTTGCCTCGTGGTGATACGCCATCCTTCTCACTCGCCTTCGAAAAGCTGACTGAAAATTCTGCATCAGCTGCCATCATCAAGGATGCTGGTGATGACCCTGATGTAACCCACGGAGCGCTCATTCAGGCCAGAGTGACCTTCAACACAAAGGTTACCGGAATTCGCTTTCTCGCTGGTCCTGGCGTTGGAACGGTCACAAAACCCGGGCTGCCGATCCCAGTTGGTGAGCCTGCCATTAATCCTGTGCCTCGCCAAATGATGACCCGTGAGTTGCAACAAGTGGCAGATGAGTACGGCGTAACTCTTGCTGTAGATGTTGAGATATCCATCCAAAACGGCGAAGAGCTGGCTCAAAAGACCATGAACTCGCGGCTTGGTATTATCGGCGGCCTCTCTGTACTCGGCACAACGGGTATTGTCCGGCCATTTTCGTGTGCTGCCTGGATAGCATCCATTCATCGTGGTGTAGACGTTGCGCGTGCCACTGGCTTGGCCCACGTTGCAGCTGCAACAGGAGCAACCTCAGAAGATGTGTTGCGTGCCCACTATCCTGATTTATCCGAACAGGCTTATCTTGATATGGGAGACTTTGCGGGTGGCCTGCTCAAGTATCTGCGTGCGCATCCTGTTCGGAAACTAACCATCTCCGGCGGAGTTGCCAAACTGACGAAGCTTGCACAAGGGGCTATGGACCTGCATTCGGCTCGCTCAGCAGTCGATTTTGATGCACTGGCAGATGTGCTGCGTCATGCCGGAGCTTCGAAAGAGCTCCTCGCGGAAACAAGAGAGGCAAATCTAGTCTCTTATGTTGCTCAAAGAGCTGCTGCCGAAAATATTCATATGGGAGAGGTCGTTGCGCAGGGAGCACAACGTGCGGCCTTAAGCATTCTTCGTGGAGCTGCTGTAAGCGTTGAGATTATCGTGGTGGATCGGCGAGGTCAGGTATTGGGTCATGTCCCGGCTGAAGAGTCTGCAAAACTGGAGCAGTTTTGATGCCAGAGAAGCCCAAAATCCTTGTGCTCGCAGGTACACGAGAAGCTAGAAAGCTGATTGCTGCACTGGCTGTGAATGGCGAGCAAAATGTCATTGCTTCACTCGCTGGAGTTACCAAAAACTCAATAGACCTTGCGGTGACAACACGTATCGGAGGCTTTGGTGGTGTCGATGGCCTCTCGAACTATCTGCAAACTCAGGATATTGCTGCCGTTATCGACGCAACCCACCCGTATGCTGCTCAAATATCCTGCAATGCGGCCAAAGCAACAAGGCACCTCGCGATTCCGTTGCTCCGGTTTGAACGAGCTGCTTGGGAGCAAGCCAATGATGATATTTGGTATTCTGCAGATAACGTAGAAGCGGCACTAAAGCTGATTCCACCCAGCGCAAAGGTCTTTTTTGCTGCCAGTGCCAAGATTGCTGCACCGCTGAAACAACGCCCGGATCTTACATTTGTAATCCGTACCTTAAATCGCCCGAGTGGGAGTGAAGTGCTTCAAAACGCGGAGTACATTGAAGGATTGCCAAATGAGAGCTGGTCCGAAGAATCCGAGCTTTTCAAGGTGCTGCAAGTAGACTGGCTCATCAGCAAAAACAGTGGCGGATCAGCATCCTACGGCAAAATCAGAGCTGCTCGTGAGCTACAGATGCCTGTTGCGATGCTTAAGCGCCCAAAGCCATCCGGCGGCATTTTATGCGCGTCGATTGATGAGGTCTTGAAGACCTTAAAGGCTTGCGTGAAAAATACGCAACACTGCCAAACTAATCTTTAGGTTTCTGATAGGGCGCCGTTGTCATCCGCTCGATAATCCCATCTTTAGCGATGAGCCAGTGATAGAGCGCGCCTAAAATGTGCAGCGTGATCAGCCATGCAAACACAACACCAACAGTTGCATGGAAATCCAGAATGCTTTCTGAAACTGGACGATTTTGCGAAACGATACTCGGCAGATCAAACAAGCCAAAAAATGGCATTGGTGCTCCATAAAGAGAGAGCCCAACCCAGCCTAATATCGGATTTACGATCAGCACGAGATAGAGCAACCCATGTACTGAACGTGAGACGATCCGCAGAGCTGGTGAAAGAGAGGCTGGCGGCGGTGGAGCAGGCGTAATCCAATGCTGAAGAAGGCGCAAAACCACGAGCAGGAAGAGCAGGATACCGATGCTCTTGTGATAGAAGTAGAGCGTATTCTGAAGGGCTCCAGGCCCCAGATCTGTCATCACCAGTCCCATCGGAACCATGATTAAGACCAGAATGGCGACGATCCAGTGATACGTCTTCGCCATGGCTGAATATCCGGCAACTTGATAGGCCATGCTCTATTCTCCTGATAACCCCAGAGGTTCCTGAAGAGCCCCTGCAATCTCCTGATCGACAGATTAATCAAGGTTCGTTACCACTAGGCTAACCTTAGGTGAGGTGAGCTGTGAACTCGGTAAAACAAGGGGGCTTGATGGACAGGGGCCACACAACACCAATACATCAACAAGATCATCCGAATAATTCTCAGTTGACCTGCGAAAAGCCGCTAGAACAATCTTCAGGGTTTTTGTCTCCTGATGAATGGCAGGAGGTCTTAGCAGCATCAGTGGAGAGGCGTGCGCCAAACCTGCAAGGTTATGGCAGTGTGTTTGCACCTCTTTGCATGGCGCAAAAGCAGTTTGTTATTGGTCAGCTTGGACAGTCAGTTGATGGCCGCATTGCAACGGTCACCGGAGACTCCAATTATGTGAGTTGTTCTGAAGCATTGATCCATCTTCACCGGCTCCGGGCACTTTGTGATGCTGTCGTGGTGGGAGTGGGAACAGCGGTTGCGGACAACCCTCAACTCACTGTCAGGCATGTCAGCGGACGGCACCCCGCACGTATTGTCATTGACCCTTATGGCCGTATGCCGCGCGACAGTACACTCCTGCAGGATACAAATGCCCGCCGCATTGTGATTACGCGAACAGATGCCCATGCGCGTTATCCTGATGGAGTGGAATGCTTTCAGCTACAGCCAAATGCAAAAGGCCGTCTGTCCTGTGCTGAAATCCGGCATGTACTGCGAGAGTTTCGATGCATCCTCGTTGAAGGTGGTGCTTGGACATTGTCTCGCTTTATCGAGCTAAAAATGATCGATCGTCTTCACCTGATGATCGCCCCGCTCATCATCGGATCAGGACCAAGAGGTCTTCAGTTGCCTGCAATTGATTATCTCGCACAGGCTATCCGCCCCGATGTCACTTGGCATCCTTTGGGTGTTGATATGCTGGCAGATCTGAGCCTGAACAATTAACTTTTCCAAAGGGTTGAAAAGCATTTCCTTTCGCCGGCAAGTGCCCGTATAAATTTGCGTGAATTCCCGAATAAGGACACACGCATGCCAGAGCTCATAAGACGCACGACCCTTTGGGAAGCTAAAGGGCGGATTGAGGAAGTTGAAGTGCGTGTTGTTCACGAAGATGGACGCGAGCACATTACGACAGATCCGGTATGGGTCTACGGCGATTCAATTGCTGTGCTGGCTTATGACCCTCAAGCGAAAACAGTCCTGATCGTTAAGCAACTCCGAGTCGCGCCCTACATTATGGAGGAAGAGATTATCCTAGAGGCATGCGCTGGCGGAATCGAGATCAGCGATCTGTCCATAGAAGAAGCATGTGTACGCGAAGCTCAGGAAGAGCTTGGGTGCCTGCTCACCAATCTCACTAAGGTCGCGAATGTCTTCATCAACCCCGCACGTCTTGCTGAGCGGGCGCATTTTTTCCTCGCCGAGTACACATCTGGCGACCTGAATATTGAAGGGCGCGATCTGGACGAAGACGAAGATATTGAAGTTGTCGAGCTATCATTCCATGAACTGCGAAGCCTTTACGAGAAACAGGAAATCCGCTGCCCACGCCTTTTCATGCTCACACAGGCGTTGATCTTAAAGAACATAGGCCTCTAATTTTGAGCGCTGGAAGCAAAGGTCTTCATAGCTTCATTGAGGCGGAAGGCCAACAATATCAACATGCCCGACCTGCAGTTGTGATTTGCCTTTGCCAAGTGCCGCTAAACGAAATTCCAGCCAATCATCCACGATTGTATCTGATACCCCAACTTCGCGTGCCGCTTGGGCCCACCCCTTAATCAGCTCCAGCTGCAAAGCATCGTCTTCAGGTGCACATACCCAGTCAGAGCGTCCGGTAAAGCAGGTATACCCCGCCTTAAGTAATCGCTCACGAGCATGAAACCCACCAAGCGGCCCTAACGCAGACCCAAATCCTTTATCTGTGGCTTGGTGCTGATTGAATGCGCGCTGAATAAGCCGGTCTGTTGGGTGGTGTGGTTTGCTCAGTAGGATACCGTTGTACGAAAGCCCTGCAAGAAACGGGAGTTTCAGCTGACGCATACGGGCAACAAAGCTATCCAGCCAATTTGCACTTACAAGATCCAGAAAGGCCGAGGTAACAACCCCATGATGCCCTTCCAGAATATCCAGTGACCCGGCATCAGTCAGTTCGCAAACATCTGTTTTCGTTCTCGTATGAGGCAAGGGAGGAGAGATGCGTTTTGCAACTTTGAGAAGTTCAGGGTCGTTGTCGATCAGCAACCACACCTGCTCCCTGTTTGACTCAATGTGTTCTGCCAGATCCTGCAGAAAGGAACCGGTTCCAGCGCCCACATCTATGAGCCGGAGTGGGCCACCCTTGGGGGCATGCTCGACCAACCAGCTACAAAATTTTTTCATGACGTCTTTGTTGCGCGCTCGCCGGTCTGCTTTACGACGTAATGAGAGCCATTCAGAGGAAAATCCACTCACCTGTGAGCCTCCAGTGTGCAAGCAAAGGCCTTTGCGCTGTCATTCCAATCTGGCAATGCACGAGCAGCAGCAAGGGCCCCAGTTGAAAGTTGAGAGCGTAACTCTTTGTTTTGAAGAAGTGTTTCGATGGCCTTGCCCAAAGCTAGAGGATCGCCCGCACCAACATGAAAGCCAGCTGTAGGCGGAACCGTCGATGCGACAGCGCCTTCGCCACTTGCAATAATCGGGAGCCCAAAACTCATAGCCTCCGCAAAAACCATCCCGTATCCCTCATAGTATGTTGGGAGCACAAAGAGGTCGGCTGATTGATAGAAACCCGTTAGTTCAGCTTTGGGAATACCTCCATGAACGCGAATACGCTCAGTGAGGTCATGCTTTTTGATCTGAGATCGCACTTGGCTCGCATATTCTGGATCAAACCGCGTTTCTCCAATGAGATCCAGATGCCAGTCCATATGCTTCAGTTGCCCCAGCGCTTCAACTAAATGCAATTGTCCTTTTCGCGGTACCAACGACCCAACACAAAGCAACTTTGGGGTTGCCAGAGCTTCGTTCGAGGTTGCAACGCTCTCCGAGACAGTCGGCCGATCAATACCGGGCAGAACAATACTGATCTTTTCCGCTGGAACGCCCATTTGAGAGACAAGCGTCTTCTGTGTCGAAGGACTGGTCACAATCACATGCTTTGCAAACGTGAGAGCTTTCGTCTCAGCCGCGCGGAGCACCTTTGCCAGCTTAGGGTCAATCCCACTTTCCAGAAACAGTGGGTGATGAACCAGCGCAATGAGATTGGAACGCTCAGCGATACTCTGCGCCAAATCAGATGAAGCCCCAAGCACCAAACCATCCACGATGATCAAAGCTGAGGGCTCTATCTCTTCAATGACTTCAAACGCCAACTTTTTGTCGGCATCAGATGGGACCGGGTAGGTGCCTTCAAGGCTAATGAGTGAGACATTCCAGCCGTGTTTCTGCAGCCCCCGAATGATCTCACGATCATATCGATAACCACCTGTAGGCGTGTTCAGATCACCCGGAAAGACAAAATAGCAAGATCTGGCAGGTGCTTCTGCTGTCTGGCCTAAAGAAGGATGTAAGTTACTCATGAGCCTCGGATGCAGTCAACGGCGCCTCATAAGACGCACGCGCATTAGGGTTCTCGGAAATTGAAACGCGCACCTTGCTAAGTTCGCTCGGTTCGCGGCCCAGTTTATGTAGATAAGCAGCATCGCACACGCGCTGGTAAATGTAGCTACAGAGAAAATCGACCGTGGTGTTCCGCCCCTTGAACTGAGGAAGGTCATCAAGATTCTTGTAGTTGAACGGATGCAGAATTTCTGCCAGCACATCAAGTGCATTGCCAATGTCTATGACAATCCCGTTCTCATCCAGTTCCTCTGCAAATATAGCGACGTGGACGTGTGCAGTAAGGCCATGAAGCTGAGAGGCAGGACCAAACACCTCTCCTTTCAGGCTGTGCGCGATCATAATGTGATTGCTGATTTCGACTGAATACATCTCAAAATCCTCATAAAATTAAGTGTAAACAATGGGTTGACATAAAGTATCTTTCTTGCCTGAAAGAACGTCTTTCAAATCCTTCGGCGCTTTTTCAAATTCGATGGGAGGCGCGAGCAAAGTATCGAGTACGTCATCTTTCAGAAGAGAGATTGCCGCCTCCATTCGCCTGCGGTGCGTCCAGCGTGGCCTCATGATGGGAGCAACCTGACCGACTTGAGACGAGATAAGACTAAGGCGCTGACTGTGAAAACTCCCGCCAAGAACAAGGCCGGAAGGGCGCGAGCCATACCAGGACGCCTCCACAATTCTGGCTTCTCTCCCTGCAATTCGGATCGCAGTGTTCAAGCCAGCTTCAGAGGCGCTGCAATGCACGACAACATCTTGATTTTCGGGAGCAACTTCCGGCAAGGAAAATGCGCAGGAAAACTCGTCTGCAATGTCCTGCCGCTTCGGGTTGACGTCAATCATAGTCACGTGCGCACCTGCGATGCGAGCGCAAAGATAGCCAACCAGCGAGCCAACAGTGCCAGCACCAACCACGGCAACGTTGGAGCATGGCAGAATAGCTGCATCCCACATGATGTTCAGCGCTGTTTCCATGTTTGCTGCCAAAGTGGCTCGGGTGCTCGGTAAATCACAAGGAATAAGATAGAGCGCATCTGCGGAGAGCAGAAAGTTGTTCTGGTGCGGAAAAAGAGAAAAAACGCGTTGGCCCGCTTTTAAATTATCTTTTGTTTCAATCACTTCAGAAACGTTTGCGTAGCCGTATTTAACAGGAAAGGGAAAGGTCCCTTCCTGAAACGGAGCTATCATTCGTTCCCGCTCGCTCACTGGCACATCGCCACGATAGACAATGGCCTCCGTACCTCGGCTGATCGCGGAAGCATGAGTTTTTAAGTAAACACGGTTACCAGATGATTTAGAGAGTTTTTCCTCTCTTATTTCAATGGTTTGAGGCGCAGTGTACCAAAGCGCTCTGGCTAACTCAGACAAGAAACGCGCTCCCCGGATCGCTAAGTTTTCACAAATATACTCTAGGGAAACGTGAACAAAGGAAACTAGCAGAAATGTAGGTGCCTCTAAAAACAATAATAATTTGGGTAGGACATGACAAAACAATCACGGGTTCCTGAAGAGAACGCCCGCACTAGTCTTGTTGACCAGCTGCTCTCCACCAACATCATCGACAAGCATCAGGAAAATAAGCGCTTATTCAGGCGCAGACTGATCTTTGGAGGGCTCGTTCTAACCTCTTTAGCAGTGTTGACCACCATCATGTCACTCACACTGTTCCTCAACGGTTTTGCCCTTTCAAAAGTCGTGATGCTTCTCGCATTTCTGGTAACCTTACCATGGCTCGTCATCGGTTTCTGGCATGCTGTCATTGGCTTGATGCTCATGAGATTTTCTTCAAATTCCACCGCTCAGGTATACGCTGGCACGCCGCTGGGTACACTTGACCTAAAAAAGCCTTTGCAGAATAAGCAAACCGCCTTGCTTTCCTGCGTGCGAAACGAAGATTCACCTGAAGTGGCTGCGAAGCTGGAAGCGATGCTTCAAGATCTGGATCGTCTGGAAAAACTCAACGGCTTCTCTCTCTATATCCTGAGTGACAGCAATGATCCTGAGCATATCCGGCAAGAAATGCGGGAGTTCTCCCTACTGCGGGCACGATGGCAAAATCGGATTGAAGTGCTTTATCGTAGACGTGAAAAGAATACCGGCTTCAAAGCAGGAAATGTCGAAGATTTCTGCCGCAACTGGGGGACACGGCATGAATATGCGATCACGCTGGATGCTGATAGCTTCCTCTCAGCAGAATCCCTATGCCACCTTGTAAGCAAAATGAATGCAAATCCGCGTCTGGGTATTTTGCAAACACTTGTTCTGGGACTTTCAACCAACTCGTTCTTCACCCGTGTTTTCCAATGGGGTATGCGTTTGGGAATGCGCTCCTACACGCTTGGCGCAGCGTGGTGGCAAGGCTCGTCAGGTCCGTATTGGGGACACAATGCGATTTTTCGCATAAAGCCCTTCACGCAGTTCTGCATGCTGGAGCCTCTGCCAGGAAATGACGCATTGAGCGGCCCGATCCTCAGTCATGATCAGGTTGAAGCTGCGATGATGGCAGACGCGGGCTATGAGGTGCGCGTATGGCCGGTAGAAGGTGGCAGCTATGAAGAAAACCCACCTCATTTGATCGAGTTTATCCGCAGAGATCTGCGCTGGTGTCACGGAAACCTTCAGTACTTTAAGTTGCTCAGAGAGCCCGGGTTTAAGCTTTTGGGACGAATCCAACTTGGCCTTGCAATCCTCATGTTTGCTGGCTCTCCGGCATGGCTCGTTTTTATCGCAATGGCGATTTTAACCGCATCTGTTTCCGCGCCCGAGACGATAACATTCGATCCGTTTTACGGCACGATCCTGATTGTGGCCATCATGAGCATGGTCTTTGCACCCAAACTTGCGACGCTTGCCCATGTCCTGACAGTTCGGAACGAACGCCGGGATTATGGCGGCTCTTTCTCGGTGTTTGTCAGTGCATTCTTCGAGCTGGTCTATTCCATGTTGCTAGCACCAGTCATGGCAATTGCGCACAGCATCTTTATTGCACAACTGTTCGCAGGACGAAAAACGCAATGGGGAGGGCAGGAAAGACAACCCCATGGTATTCCGTTCCTTTTGGCAGTGAAGAAGTTCTGGCCCCAAACTCTTTTCGGCCTTTGCGGTGTGATTTGGATGATGGATTATACCTTTGCAGATACGTGGCTTCTGCTTCCGGTAATCCTTGGACCATTGCTAACAATACCGTTTGCAATGATCACCTCAAAACCAGCGCTCGGTATGTACTTTAAACACTCCGGACTTTGGCTGTTGCCTGAAGAAAAGAAAACACCGCTTGAACTGCAAGGCCTCAATAAAGAGCAGCGCCGTGTAGAGTTGGAACTTGCCAAGGCAAACCGAGCTGCGGTCACGCGATAAAAGAATAAGCTGAAGGTGGTGAGAGCCGTCAGGTTTCCAGGAAAAAGCCGGTTGCGTAAATAGCACGCAACCGATTTTCTGATTTCTAGGTTTCTATTGAACTGGCAAAGCTACAGCGTATCTCCGAAAAGTGGAAGCCGGTTTTCAGATAAAGATACACAAAAACAAAGACTAAAGCAGTTCAGGTGTTCCAACTTAAATGCGAACTGCTTTAGGAAGCTGGTTTTTCCTTTGGCTTTCTCCATGGCTCACCCTTAAACCATGCCACGGTATAGGCGACGGCAATTAAGCCTGCAAAACCAAGCAAGTTTGCCATGATTCCACCTGTGACCGTGCCTTTCAAACCGAGCTCATCCCGGAAGATTGCAATGCCCTGCGCAAGAATGAGGCTTGCAAGGAAAACAGCGAGAGACTGTTGGCCTACCTTCTTGATGACCCGGACAACTTTGCCACCAAAACCGCCCATGAGCAGCCGTTGCCCGCCTTCTCCAACAGCTACCCACGCCACATAAGCAAGGGCTAGGAAGTGGATGTAGCGCAGGAGGCCCATCTCGGATTTTACGGTGAGGTCGCTGATATCATTTGCAATTCTGCGGAGCTCAGGCACCTCATTGAGAATGCGGAAGTAAGCAAACGGAATCGTAAGAATAATAATCGAGGCGCTCAGGAACAAGAGACGTTTCTTGACTGGAGGAGCCGGAATCCAGCCCTTGATGAAGGCAAATCCAGTAAAGAACAGCAACTGCCATGCAAATGGATTGAAGAACCAACGGCGATCGGACCATGGCTCAGCAGGGAAATCCACCAGTCGGAAGGTTGCGATCAGCCAAAATGCAATGATGATTGCTGCAACCGCACCTCGTCCGGCCTTGTAATAGGCAATCATGATCACCGGCAACATCGCAAGGATCACCAGATACATTGGCAGAATATCGAAGTAGTTCGGCACATAGGTAAGGGTCAGCAAACCTGGCAGCTGGAAGATCGGATCTTCGAAGAAGTGCCAAAGGTTCAGCTTCCCGACATAGTCGTCGCTGGTCCAGCCGTTGATTTGCAGGAAGGCAAGCATGCCCGCAACGGCGAGGAACAGGCAGATATGGGCCCAATAAACTTGCCAGACGCGATAAAGAACACGCGCGCTGCCCATGACCAGGCCATGCAGTTCAAAGACGCGCCCGAAGGCAATTGCGGAGGCCATGCCAGAGCAAAACACAAATATCTCGGTTGCATCGGAGAACCCGAAACGCGCCGGAATCCAAAGAGCCCACCCGTTTGCAGGAAGGTGGGCTATGAAGATGATGAACATTGCGATCCCTCGAAAAAAATCGAGGCGTGGATCTCTTGGTCGGCTGGCCGTTTTCATAGGGGTCGGCGGTATACTGTGCTGGTTCACGATGTCTCTGAAACTAAAAACTATAGATGATGAAATGCAGCTCCGAAATCCCCCGAAGCTGCACCTCCATTTATCCCATACGGAATCGTAGGTGTTCACTTTGCATGAGGTCGGTGGCTTCCGTCATGCGAGTTGCTTGAGCCATGCGGGTTTCACCATAGGTGTCTGATCCGCCTCTCAAGCGTGTGCGCTCATCAATCATCCGTTTTGCTTCCTGGCAAAGGCCAGCGCGCAAAGCGGCTTCAATGGTGAGGCGTTCAAATACATCACGCTGAGCATGACTGCCACCAACGGTACGCAGCAGCGGGCGTGCTTCTGCGAGGTGGTGGTAAGCGCTGAAGTAATTGCCGTTCTTGAACTGCATCAATCCAGATGCTGTTGGAGAACCGGCTGTTTTGGTCACGAGACCCATCTCGTTGGTGTCTTGTTCGCCAAATGTGCGCATTCGAGTCAACAGGCGGTCAGAGGACTGACGACGGTTGTCTCCCAGCAGAGCAAGCATGTAGTGCAAGTCTGCGAAAACATTACAGGAATCGTCGACACGCTTTTCGCTGATGCTCGCCAGCTCTTCCCAGCGGTTACCTACCTTGATGCCCTCAAGCTCAAGGCGAACCAGCATGGAAGCTGCGTTGGAGATATCGCGATAATCGTCTGTGTGATCTTTACGGAACTTTTGGTCATAGAGCTCGAAAACACGCTCAACATTGCCACGATCAAGGTGCAGCAGCGCAAGGTGCCACCAAACGTGATAACCAAAGTTGTTGCAGTGTTCCCAAGCCTTTGGCTGGTCATCAAGCCATTTGATGCCTTCTTCGGTCTGGCCGGTCATGTCCAGCACGTGGGCAACTGCATGCAGGCCCCAGGCATCATCATGTTGAAAAGCAACGGCTTCTTTGCCGATCCGTTCAGCCCGGTCAAAATCACCAGTCTCTTCCAGCGCAAAGGAGTAACAACCGTGTACATAGCCTTTTGCGATATGGTCGTCTTCATAAGACGAGATCACACCTTCAATCGAGGAGCGCATGCGGGATGGCTGGCCAAGAACGAAGCGAATAGCGTGGACGAGCTTCAGAAGGAATGCATCGCGTGGGTATTTAAGAAGCAGTTCGTCAAGGCGATCAGCAGACTTGGTCGGCGTACCCTGAAGCCAGTCATTCAAAGCTTCAACAACAGCTTCTTCACGGTCCGTAATCTGTGTATCTCTGCGGCATTTATCAGCAATTGCATAAGCTTCAAAAGCAGTTGCTGTCATTTCGCGTCTGCCAAGCAGTAGGCAGAACAGGCCACGCGCGGCTTGAGCCAGAGCGAAGTCTGGATCGGCCTCCAGTGTTTTCGCAAGATGCTCCGGCGTTGCAGCACTATGTGCCAAAAACGCAAGAATAGTGTTGTTCCAGTGTGTTAATGCACTCTTATCGGAGAGTGTTACCGTGTATTCGAACTGGTCATCAATGCGCATGGATGCGACCCGTGGTTGAGGCGACCAGTATTTCGTGCAATGTGCAATCGCTTATGAGATAAGCCATTGGGTTTACATTACTAACGACACAGGTCTGCCAGGAAATCTGTTGATCAGAACCCTTTCAAAACTGGCGATGACGTTCAACACACAAAATGGTGTTTAATATCAGCAAGCTTTGTTTATGTAGAAAATATAGTTCAACCTCATGAAGAAATAGAAAACACTATTCTATTCACTAAGAAAAAATATGCGTCAAATAGAAGCTTACCTGTAAAAATCTACTATTATTAATAGTGATAATAAGTAAGATTTTAGATATTAAGTTCTATTATACCAGTATTTATTACCTTGTGATAATCTTCTGTTTGTCGGATGAAATAGTGTTCACTGCTTCTTGATTTTCTAGTTAGTCCCCACTGTGTAATGTCCTTACTCCAATTGAGACTAAGTACGTGGCGAATTCATGGCGAATACGAGTAGCTATCAACAAACAAAAATCGATCAACAGATTCAATCACCGCAATCTGTGATCGTCATCGGAGCGCTGGTCGCGTTGGCCGGTGTTGCTCTCTTGGGACTCCAGAACAACGGCTGGCGTGTTTTTGGCGGTGCTTTGATCGGTGCTCTGGCAGGCGTTGCGCTGTACCATACGAGCTTCGGATTTACGGCAGCATGGCGCCGTATTGTCACCCAGCGAAGAGGGCAGGGCCTTCGTGCTCAATTCCTGCTTATCTCATTGGTTTGTTTAATAAGTTTCCCACTCCTCCAATACGGTCCAAACATCGGCATACGCACCGGTGGCTTCGTGTTTCCATTCGGTGTTGGAGCAGCTGTCGGAGCCTTCATTTTTGGCATCGGAATGCAGCTCGGCGGAGGGTGTGGATCAGGCACATTGTTCACTGTCGGAGGCGGTTCATCACGCATGGTGATCACTCTTGCCTTCTTCATTTTGGGCAGCGTAATTGCAACAGCGCATCTTTCATTCTGGAATTCTCTTCCAAGATTACCGGCATTTTCGCTTGTGCGTGGCTATGGGGTCGTCCCTGCGCTACTGATCACCATTGTGCCACTTGTCGCCTTTGCGATATTCTCGGTGTTTATCGAGAAAAAACAATGGGGTGAACTAGAGAAATCCCGCAAAACCACCGGGTTTTTTCAAGGCCAATGGGGCTATGTTCTGGGTGCGTTGATGTTGGCGTTGGTTTGCGTTCTTACGTTCATTGTGTTGCAGCGCCCATGGGGCGTGACATCCGGCTTCGCACTCTGGGGTGCAAAGTTTTTCTATGCCATTGGTATCCCGGTAGAGACCTGGCCTTACTGGCAATGGCAGGTTGGGGCGATCAAAAGATCTGTCTTTGCCGATTCCACATCCGTCATGAATTTCGGCATTGTGCTCGGGGCTCTGATTGCAGCTGGGCTGGCCGGAAAGTTCAATCCGGTGAAAAAAATTAATCTCAGAGATGCTGGAACTGCAGTGATCGGAGGCCTCTTGCTCGGCTACGGCGCGCGCCTTGCTTACGGATGCAACATCGGAGCGTATCTCGGGGGCATAACCTCCGGCTCCATACATGGCTGGTTGTGGCTCGTCTTCGCCTTTGCCGGGTCTATGGTTGGAACCCGTGTCCGTCATTTGATCGGAATGGATCCTGCACCTGTTACCGCAAAATAGAAACCAGCTGCCGGATACGACTAAAACTTGGCCAATTAAAATCAAGGGAGCTTGAACAACAGCCTGTTCAACTCCCGCTTTTAAACTCATTTCATTACGAAAAGGATTGAACCATGAAACTCCTTACGGGGATGCTCGGCTTTGTTGGAACATTGATGTTCGTTATGGCCGCTTTTCAACCATCCCAGGCTCAAATCACCACAGAGCAAGCGCAGCAGGGCAAGGTGCTGCCGCGCAATGGCTGGCGGGTTATCGAAACCACCATGGCGATTGATGAGCTACTGGACTCCCTGAAAAAAGCCATTCGCGAAGAAGACATGCTGCTCGTCAGCATGGCAAGTGCCTCTCGGGGTGCTAAAGCAAACGGCTTCGAAATCCCTGGCAACTATGTGATTGGGGTTTTTCGTAACGACTTCGCCAGACGCATGCTGGCAGCAAGTGTGCAGGCAGGTATTGAGGCGCCAGTTCGCTTCTATCTGACGGAAAATCCGGATGGCACAGCAACGCTGTCCTGGAAAACACCGAGCTTTGTCTTCCAGCCTTACCGAGCCACAGCCTCTGAGGATCTGGTCTCACTGAGCGAGGAACTGGATGTGATCTTCCAGCGCATTGCAGACCGTGCCACAGACAACACCTGAGGCACTCTTTAGAAATCAAAAAAAGAGTGTGTCACCTTTCCCGCGACACACTCGAAAATGCAAATGGTTCTACAGCTTACCGTCGTAGGCTCTGCGGTCAATGCGGCAAGCAAGAACGGTGAAGGTATCGCGCTTCAGTGCTGCCTTCGCTTCTTTCTTAAGGCTCTCAGCATCATCCACCCAAACACCATGCCCGCCATAAGCGTCAGCAAGTGCAGGGAAGTTGGTTGCAGAGAAGTCCACGCCCAGATTAGGGTTCTGGTTCGCACGCTGCTTCAGCTCAATCAGAGACAAGCTCTCGTCGACCAGCACGCAGACAATAAACGGCACCTGCATATCTCGCAGAACCGCCAGATCACCAAGACCCATCTCCAGACCGGCATCACCTACAAACACAACAACCGGATCTTCCGGTTTTGCCATCTTATGCCCGATGCCAAGCGGCAAGGCACATGCCATCGTACAAAGCGCAGAACTCTGCAGCATTGTGCGCGGGTAGTGGCTCTCCCAGATTTGGCTTACCAGAATGCGGTGCGCACCACTGTCCGCAGTTGCAACAGTGGTATCCGGCAAGGCTTCCCGAAGGCCGTGGAACACAGTGGCTGGGCCCCAACCACTTTCTTCCGCAGTAAAGTCGGCCTTCAGCTTTTCCTTGGCTGGTGCGATACGGTCACGAAGCCAATCGCTCTCTTCTGGAACAATACCGGCCTCATCTTCTGGTGTCAGAGCCATCAGGGTTGGCTTCACATCGCCTTCCAGAGTATGGCTCACATGGTGCATGCCATGGCTGCGCAACACAGGCGTCAGCTCAATAACTGATGTCTCTTCACTCCACGGATTACGCCAGTTCACGCGCATTTCAATGGGGTCATAGCCGATCAGCACAACAAGGTCCGCATCAGCCAGCAAAGGCATCAGGTTCTTGTCAGCTTTGGGCGACAAACCTGCTCCACCAAGCGAAAGCTTATGGCCTTCAGGAATGAGCCCTTTGCCCTTGTAGCTGGTGATTAGCGGAATCTGGTAGGCCTCGCAGAACGCCTCAATCTCATTGCCTGCATCCACATTGACGGCATCAACACCAGCAATTGCGATAGGGCGTTGAGCAGAGCCTAGCAAATCACGCGCTTGCTCCAGCACATCACCAAATGGCAGCTGGGCAGCACGAACACCATAGTTCGGTGTTTTCTGTGTTTCGTCGCTTTCACCTTCGGCAACGGAGATCGGCACATCAATGTGCACTGGTCCCGGTTGACCAGACATGGCAATGGAAATTGCCTTGTCCATCATGGCATTCAGCGCACCCGGAGCTGCTTTGAAGCTGGCTTTCACAATAGGACGCAGCAGTTGCTGATGGTCCATCACCTGGTGAGTGTAGGTCTCAGCCTCAGCAGTATCTACGCAGCCTGTCAGGAAGATCAGCGGAACGCGATCCTGAAAGGCATTGGCAATCACGTTGACGGCGTTGGTCACACCCGGCCCAAGTGTTGCCAGCAAAACAACGGGGGCATCCCTGCCTTGGCGCGCAAGGCCATGCCATGCGCCTTCAGCCATAAAGCCACCAGCATTCTCGTGCTTCACCAGATTGAATTTCAAACCAGCAAGGTTCAGGGCATCCATAAGGGCCAGCACTTCGCCACCCGGAATCCCGAAGGCATACTGACTGCCAGCCTGATGCAGTTTTTGAGCAATAAGATCAGCGCCGCGCATAATTATGAATCTCCCAGTGACACGACACCGCGAGCAGCGAGATCGTCAATTTCTTCTTTGGTTTTTTGTAGATACTTGGTCAGCACTTCAATGCTGTCCTCGCCAAGGGTCGGCGGTGCCTTCCGGTATGTAACAGGCGTCTTGCTGTAATTGATCGGGTTACCAATCAAGCTTACCTGACCATCGTCAGATTGCTTGTGTGGCAGAGAAATCTTCATACCCCGATGCAGAATCTGCGGATCGCTGAACACGCCAGCCAGATCATTCACCGGACCACACGGAACGCCAACAGCCTCAAGTTCATCCGTCCAATGCTGGGCACCTTGTTTGATTGTGAACTGACGCAGCAAAGGCACCAGTTCAGCACGATTGCGCACGCGGTCAGCGTTGGTTGCAAAGCGAGGATCAGTGTTCAGTTCAGGACAACCCAGAATCTCACAGAAACGCTGGTACTGCGCATCGTTGCCAACAGCCACCATGAAGTCCTTGTCAGAGGCCGGGAAGGTCTCATAAGGCACGATGGTTGGGTGCGCATTGCCAAGCCGTTTTGGGATGTTGCCGTCAGTTAGATAGGAAAGGCCTTGGTTGATCAGCCATGCCACCTGACAATCCAGCAAGGAGATGTCGATGTGCTGACCTTCACCGCTTTTCTCGCGGTGGTGCAGAGCTGCCAAAATAGCGTTGCAGGCATACATCCCGCACATCACATCAGCAATGCCGACACCAATTTTGGTTGGGCTGCCACCTTCCTCCTCAGGAAGGCCCGTGATGCTCATGATCCCGCCCATGGCCTGAATCAGCGCATCATAGCCCGCTCTATGTGAGTAAGGGCCAGTTTGGCCAAAACCGGTAATGGAGCAGTAGATCAGCCGATCATTCTTCGCACGCAGGTCGTCATAACCGAGGCCCTTGCGGGCAAGGTCACCAACCTTGAAGTTCTCGATAACGATGTCAGCGGTCGCCGCCAGCTCTTTGAGCATCTCCACGCCTTCTTCAGAACGCATGTCGATGCCGAGAGAATGTTTGTTGCGGTTGGAGCTGAGATAATACGCGCTTTCGCCAGTATCCGCACCGCCTTTGCCTTTCAGGAAGGGAGGCCCCCATTTGCGGGTGTCATCCCCGCGTGTTGGGTGTTCAATCTTGATGATTTCAGCGCCCATATCACCCAGCAGCTGAGTGCAGGTTGGGCCTGCCAGAATGCGCGAAAGGTCAAGCACCACAAGGCCATCCAAAGGTCCTTTGGTGGTAGAGGACTGGTGCTGTTCACCGTCTACTAGAGAATTCAAACCGTCTAATCCATTGGTTTTGAGGCAAGATTGACCGCAAATGGAGGGTGACTGACCCTGTCATGTACAGCAATCCAGCAGATTTTGGAGAGACGTTAGAGCACTCAGAAAAGGCCCACCACAACAATCTGAAAAATCACACAGTATCGTGATGGCCCGTGAAATTTGAAGTTTCTACCGTGATGGACCTGTGGGTTTTACCAGTGCTTTGTGTTGGCAAGATCAAGCCATGCACGCCGGATCCAGTTGGCCTTCATGGAGTGTCCGCCATCATGCAGGCAAAGCTCAAGCTTCTCGCCTTTGGCAGACCACACATCACACTGCAACTCGCCAGCACTGATGGATGTCGGCTCGGTATCATAGAGACCAGCTTGCCGCTTCCAGACATCAAGACTGTCAAATACATCGGACTGACGCCAGTTCGCGCCAATCGCACGGCCCACCATCGGAACGGTTTTATCTTCAACCCCGTGGGTATGGTAAAGGTTGGTCAAAGGAGAAGGGCAGGCTGCTGGGATTGGATCCCAGAAGGCACCGGCAATCGGTGCGAAGCCAGCATAGTTCTCACCCTTGTAGCAGGCCAGATTCCAAACCATGGAACCACCCATGGAAAAGCCTGAGAGCAGGATCTTCTCACGATCAATCGGGAAGCGGTCAGAAACGTCTGTCAGCATCTCATCGAAGAACTTGAACTCGTCACGATCCTGACTTGGGGAGCCCGGATAGGACCAGGAACCGCCAATGCCCTGCGGGACAATGAGAGCAACGCCAAGCTCGTTTGCAAGATTACGCAAAGCTTTATTCTCGATGGCGCGATCAGCTTTGCCCTTCCACCCGTGCAGGTAGATTATGGCGCCAATCTGTTCATCATCAGCAGGAGAATCCGGAAGTGCAACATAGTATTCACCGCTCTCAACTTCACAGGGAGCAGTCACACCACAGGTCGCTTCCTCTGCCATTGTCGCATTGGGAACCAACCCGGAAATAACCACGGTAGCAAACGTAATCGCACTTGTAAGAAGGCTCATGCCCATTCCACTTCTTGCCGCTCTCTCGGATTAAACCTATTGAAACTCATGGATGAATCCAGGAATTGCCGAGATTAATTTTGTTTATGCTAACATACGCCTCAAGGGCGGTCTTACTCTCAAAATTGATGCCGTCATTTACAGCTTACCGCGAGAGGGCCTACTGCCATTCCCCTTCCGTGGGAATGTGCAAAGTATTGCCGCAATGCTTGCAGTGAACGGCGTCATTATCGTGACGATTAAGGCCACAATCAGGACAGGCATATTTTACTTTAGACGGACGGAAAATGGTCTGGATCAGCCGCAAAAACAGCGCCACACCAAACACCATGATGACGATTGTAATCCCGCGGCCCATCGTATCCGTCATGGTGATGTCGCCATAACCAGTCGTTGTCAGCGTTGTGACGGTAAAATACAGCGCATCCATGTAGGAGTTGATGTCCGGGTTCAGATGCGCCTCAATCACATAAACAATTGCACTCACCATAAACACGAAGACCAGCAGGTTCATCGCTGAGTTGATGATCTCTTCATGCTCTTTGAACCACGAGAACGTCTCCCGTAAATCCTTCACCACATGGTAAGAGCGCAGCAATCGCAACATGCGGATCACGCGCAAGAAGCCGAGGTTCTCGATGAGGGCTTCAGCAAACAAAGACAGGATCACAATGAGGTCTGCAATGGCCGTGCTGTCAAGCGCCGCTCGGGCAGGCCTCAGCGCAATTGTGAGGCGGAACCCGTAATCAATCAGCAGAATGAACCCGATGGCCCAGTCCAGCCGCGGGTAGCTCTCCAGCTGAGGAAGCGTTGCAGACAGCACGAAGTAGAGGATCGTGACCACATCAAACATCAGCAAGCCGATACGCCAGGAACGTCCAACAGTGGTCTGCCCGAAATACAGACGTCGCAAAGCGCCCCTGAAATCGGTTATTGCTTCCTGCATAAAATTAGATCCCTCAATCCCGATAGCGCGCCCAGATAAAATCTACTAGCAAATGTGGGCATTTCTGCAAAGTCACTCAAGCTCGTCACGCATAAACTTTCGTGTGAGCGACGCTGTCTTGACCCAGCAAGAAAACCTTACGCTTTCCCTCAGTGAGTTTATCGAAAAATTCTGCAACTGATTAAAGGGTTTCTGCTCTACTTCTGGCATGAAGAAAGCCAAGGCCATTCCGGTGCCACCACCTCCCGGGTATTTGGAGGAATGGCGGGCAACCAACAACACCTGTCTGGTAACGGGCGCGACGGATGGCATCGGCAGAGCGCTTGCGATCCGTTTGGCAGATGCTGGCCAAACCCTCGTCATTGTGGGGCGTTCTAAGGAGAAAGTGAGTGCCGTCCTCAAGGATGTTGGCGACGCCGGCCCCCATCACTCCCACCGTGGTTTTGTGGCAGACCTCTCTCTCATCTCAGAGGTGGACCGTCTCGCCGATGAGATCTCGCAAAAGCTGCCGAACCTGAGCCGTATCGTCCTCTGCGCTGCCGAAACACCGGGGTTTCGCGGCATTACAGGAGAGGGGATTGAGGCCGGGTTTGCGGTCAACTACCTCAGCCGATTTCAGCTGCTGAGCAAGATCACACCGCTGCTCAAGGACCAATCAGCACCAAGGGTTGTCTCGTTTGCAAGCCCGGTGACAAAGTTTGAACTACCCGACCTGAACATCCTCAACGATCCTGACTGTGAGCTAGATAGTTGGGACCGAGGAAGAGCACACACCAACTGCAATCTGCTCTTCTTGATGGAACTGGCTGATCAGCTGAAGGACACAGACATCTGCATCAACGCGTTCGGACCCGGCCTTGTGCTGACCAAACAAATGCAGGGCTACAGCGCCATGAGGCGGTTCTGGCTTGGTATGAAAAGCTCGCTGGTCGGCAAATCTGCCCCCTATGCAGCCCTGCCAGCTATGCACATGCTGCTCTCTCCGGACTTTGCGGGCAAGACTGGAGGGTTCTACGAATGCGGAACAAAAATCCCGCCGGACACGCAAATCCTGAGCAAAGAAATCCGCCAGCAATTCTGGACAGAAACCACTCAGCTTGTGCACCTGGCACAGGCGAACAAGGGGTAAAAATTTCCAGAAACCGCTTTTTGTGACACCAGTCACGGGCTTTCCCTCACGAAAGTGGGAGGACAAATGCACTTCTCAGTCTGACTTGATTTGAACGTTGCCAGGGGACCTTGGCAGCGAAGGATAGAGCTGTGCCCAACGCCATCAAGGATTGAGTCACTTCCCTAAGGTAATGTTAGGCAAGTGCTGCCAGCAATTCTCAATGTGTAAGAGTAAAAAATGAACAATAAAATGGAATTCCCTGCCGGCCGGAATGGAAATCTGCTTTCATCAACGCGCAAAGCCACCCTCGCATTTCTGGGGGCGTCTCTTGGCACATTTCTTTTCTCCTCGGCAGTCTTTGCTCAGGAAGCTCCCCCCCCTCCAGGTGTTATTGTTGAACCTGCACGCGAAGAAGTTATTGAAGAAGAACGCGTTTTCTCTGGCCGTACCGAAGCAATCAGTCAGGTCGCACTCATTGCCCGCGTCGGCGGGTTTCTTGAGCCGCTGGAGTTCAAAGAAGGCCAGACAGTTCAGCAAGGCGACCTGCTCTTTGTGATCCAGCAGGAGCCCTATGAGTTCTCAGTAGAGCAATCCCAAGCCAATCTGGAAAGTGCTCAGGCGAAGGTTGATTTGGCAAAAGTTGACTTTGACCGCAAGGAGCAGCTCGTCAACCGGGATACAATTTCAGTCTCCGAACTCGACACAGCCCGCGCGAACCTGAAAGAGGCCAATGCCGCATTGGCTCTGCGTCAGGCAGACCTGAAGCTCTCCGAGTTGGATCTGAGCTACACAGAAATCCGCGCTCCGCTGGATGGTCAGATCGGAACTGCTGCCTTTAAAGAAGGTGCCTACGTCAATGCCAACAGCGGAACTCTGGCAACCATCACGTCTTTGAACCCCATTCGCGTGGCGTTCCCGGTTCCACAAGCACTGATCTTGCAATCTCAGCGCGCCAACAACTTCGTCACCAATAACATACTCATTCGAGTTCGCCTGTCAGACGGCAAGTTCTACCAGCACAACGGAAAGCTGGACTTCCTTGAAGCAGAAGCCAACCCGGGCACAGACACCGTCACCGCTTATGCAATCTTTGAAAATCCTGATCACTTGCTGTTTGACCACCAGCTGGTTGATGTCGTTGCCAACGCCAAAGATGCCACCCCAGTCCTGGTTGTCTCTCAATCCGCACTGCTGCTGGATCAGGAAGGCCCGTATGTGCTGAAGGTGAATGACGAAGACGTGGTTGAGCAACAGCGCATCGCCGTCGTCGATCAGATTAACGGCCTTGTTATTGTTGGAAGTGGCCTCGAAAAAGGTGATCTGGTGATCACATCCGGCATCCAGAAAGTTCGCCCGGGAATTAAAGTCAACGCACAGCTGGCAGGTCAATAAACCATGATCTATGACATGTTTATTCGCCGGCCTCGGCTGGCGATGGTGATTTCGATTCTCATAGTCGTGGTCGGTGCGATCTCGATTTACTCAATTCCGGTATCACAATACCCGACCATTGCTCCCCCAACCGTGCAGGTCAACGCCACTTACATTGGCGCGGATGCGCTGACGGTGGAAGAGAGTGTTGGCCAGCTTGTTGAAGGGGCAGTCAACGGCGTAGACGGCATGCGCTATATGAAGTCGTCGTCTTCCAGTGATGGCACCTACTCGCTAACAGTCTACTTCGATCTGACAACAGACCCCGATATCAATGCGGTGAACGTTCAGAACCGAATAAGCACCATTGAAAGCAAGCTACCGCAGGAAGTCCGGGATCAGGGTGTCAACGTTACCAAAAAGGCCGGTGATCTCCTGCAGGCGATTTCCTTCTATTCGCCCGATGAGACACATGATGGCCTCTTCATTTCCAACTACGTCACCATCAACATCGTAGACGAACTGAAGCGTATTCCAGGTGTGGGTGATGCCAGTGTGTTCGGCGCGCAGGATTACTCCATGCGCATCTGGCTGGATCCGGTCAAACTAAGAGCCCTCAATCTGACAGCAGAAGATGTGATCTCTGCAGTTCAATCACAAAACAAACAAGCTGCTGTCGGTCGTATCGGTGCAGCTCCTCTGGCGGCTGATCAGCAGCTCCAGCTCACCGTCACAGCAAAAGGCCGCTTGAACACCGTTGAAGAGTTCCAGAACATCGTTCTGCGTGCAAATCCTGATGGCTCTGTGGTTCACCTGAGAAACGTCGCCCGCGTAGAACTCAGCAGCGCCTCCTATGACATATTGGCAGAATACAACCAGCAACCAACAGCGATGGTGGGGATTTACCTGTCTCCGGGCGCAAACGCTGTGGCTGTGTCAGAAGCGGTTAATGAGCGTATCGCGTATCTGGCAGAACGCTTCCCGGAAGACCTCACATACATCTCCATCTTCGATACCTCGCTCTTCGTGAATGAGATGATTTCGAAGGTGATCCATACGCTGCTGGAAGCCTTCGTGCTTGTGACCATCGTGGTCTACGTCTTCCTCGGCAAATTCCGCGCAACCCTCATTCCGCTGATCGCGGTCCCCGTATCCATCATCGGTGCTGTCGCAGTGGCCTTCATGATGGGCTACACGGCCAACACCATCTCGCTGCTGGCCTTGGTGCTGGCCATCGGGATCGTAGTGGATGACGCGATCATCGTGGTTGAGAACGTTGAACGCATTATGCACGAACATCCTGATCTCACACCGGCTCAGGCAACATCAAAAGCGGTCAGCGAAATTGCAGCCCCTGTGCTCGCAACTACGCTGGTACTGCTCTCCGTGTTTGTGCCAGTAGCCTTCTTGCCGGGATCGTCCGGTGTACTCTTCAGAGAGTTCGCGGTCTCCATCTCCGCGGCAATGGTGATCTCCACCATCAACGCATTGTCACTGTCTCCAGCTCTTTGCGCCATCTTGATGAAGTCAGAAGACCTGACAGGTGTCATGGCCAAGGTTTCCAAAAAGATTGATGACGTCGGCCATGGTTACGCCGGCCTTATCAAGCGCATCGCAAAAATGTCGTTGCTTTCTCTGCCTGTCGTGGTGGGCTTCGCGCTCTTTGGTTTCCTGGTTGTTTCCAACACCCCAGATGGCTTTGTCCCGGATGAAGACAAAGGCTACGCCATGGTGCTGGTCAATTTGCCTCCGGGTGCATCTCGCAACCGTACTGAAGCGGTCATGCGCAAAGCCGACGATATCATCCGCAAAGACCCGGCAGTCAACTCCACCACAATGATCATCGGGCTCGACCTGCTGGCAGGTGGCGGCTCATCACCAAACGCAGGCGTTTTCTTCGTCAAACTCAAGGATTATGAGGAACGTCCATCACGCGAACTGTCTTCTTTCGCCTTCGTTTACAGAACATACGGAGCTTTGGCAGGTATTCCGGAAGCAACCTTCTTCCCGGTCAACCCAGCTGCAATCGATGGTCTCGGCACGGTAGGTGGCTTTGAGTTCATCATGGAGGCACTGGAAGGTCAGGATCCAACAGTCCTTGCGCAAATCTCCCGCTCCCTGATTGTAGCGGCTAATGAAGCGCCGGATATCGCGTCTTTCTTCACGACCTTTAACGCAAACACACCGCAGTTGAATGTGAAGCTGGATCGTGAGCGTGCTCAGGTGCTTGGCCTGAATGTGGCAAGTGTTTACAACGCATTGCAAGCCACGCTGGGCGGTTATTACATCAACGACTTCAATCTCTACGGTCGCACATGGACCGTCCGCCTGCAGGCAGAGCAGAAGTATCGCTCTGGTGTTGAAGACATCGGCTCCATCTTTGTCCGTTCAGACACAGGTGAGATGGTTGAACTGTCCTCCGTCGTGCACACTGAGCTGTCACGCGGGGCAAACACTATCACCCGTTACAACAACTACCGCGCAGTCGCGTTCAACGGCAATGCAGCCCCCGGTGCAGGCTTGGGTGAAGCTTTGACGGCGATGGATGGTGTCGCGGCCAAAGCCCTGCCAAAAGGCTATGCCTATGAGTGGACGGGGCTGGCATTGGAACAGAAAGAAGCTGCGGGTCAAACTGCACTGGTACTGGGACTAGCCTTCCTGTTTGCCTATCTGTTCCTTGTGGCGCTGTATGAAAGCTGGAATACACCAATTCCCGTTCTGCTTTCGGTTGCTCCTGCATTAGCAGGTGCCTTGTTGAGCCTCTGGATCTTTGGTCTGGCGTTCGACCTGTATGCGCAGATTGGTATGGTCATTCTGATCGCGCTGGCGGGTAAAAATGCGATCCTGATGAACGAGTTCTCACTCGAAAAACGCATTGATGGTATGGGGATCTACGAGTCCGCAATTGAAGGCGCTCGTTTGCGCTTCCGTCCAGTGATGATGACATCACTGGCGTTCTCTGCAGGTCTTGTTCCGTTGGTCATTGCATCCGGTCCGGGGGCAGGAGCCATGGTTGCGGTGGGTGTGCCGGTGCTGGCAGGTATGCTGTTCTCAGCGACTATCGGTATCTTCCTCATCCCGACCCTTTACGTCAGCTTCCAATGGATGCGCGAAAAGGCCGGTTGGACCATCGAGGAAGGCCGTGCAGCAAGAGGTTCCAGTGGTGAACTGGTCATTGATGCCAAGGAAGACAAGCCATCTGAAAATTGATCTGAGAATGATCCTGATGACAATGAAGAAGGCGCCTCTGGCGCCTTTTTTGTTAGGCTACACGCAGCAAGGCGAACCAGTAAAATGCCGCAAGCCCGGCAATCGCGTGGCTGGTGGAAACCGCCACCCATGACCGGCGATACTGGAACATCACCCCCCAATAAAAACTCACCATAAACGTCAGCAAAACGGCCAGTTTGGAATAGGGCAGATGGATGATAGAAAAAGCAACAGAAGCTGCAAAATTGCCCCAGAACACAGAGGAAAGCTTATGCGGCCCCAGCGCGGCTGTCACAGGAACCTGCATGCCACACCGTACAATGAACTGCTGAATAGGGCACATCACCAGTGCATAAAAAATCGCAAACGCCACCTCTGGCCACCCCATGAATGGCCCCTGTACCTGATGCGCGAGAAAGTAGAAGGAAAACGACTCTTCTGAGGGGTGCACAATGTACCGGATAACTGCCATCACCAGAATAATCGGAACAGTCATCACCACCCCATAACCAAACTGGCTTGGGAGATGACTGAACTCAAGCCCGAAGATGCGTGGCGGCAAATAGAGGTTTTTCATGATGTAAAACAGAATAGCCGCGAGAATGAAGTTCAGGCTCAAACTGTAAACCGTCATCGCAATGAAGCCGTAGCCGTAATCATCAAACGTATTTTTGTAGAGGCTGATGAACAACGCAAACGACGACATGGCGATCATGTTCGCCACCAGCAAAACCGCGTAGGCCTGCAATCGACGGGATCGGATCTTGATCTCTTCCAGCACGCGGGAGCTGCTTTGTTCCAGCTGATGCGCCGCCTGCCGGGCAAAATAGCGAAACAGCATGGAATTGGTTTCAGTCGAGGTCGGCAGGGTGCCGTACCGGTTCCAGCTCAATGCAGCGACAACCGTATCCCGTTTGGCTCGCACGCTCGCTATGTAACTTTGTGGTCCTACATGGGCGCGAATGTAAGCCAGTTCTCCTGCCACATCACCGGCTTTCAGGTGTCCAAGAACAGTATCGGCTCCATCCTGATCCTCTTTGATAACCTCTAGATCACCTTCAAGAATGATGAAAAACCGGTCCGCACTTTGCCCTTGTACCAGCAAATCCTCGTGGGCTTTGAGGGAGTAGTACTGGGCACAATCCAGCACCTCACGAATAACAGGCTGTGTCGGCAAGCCCAGGTCGAGAAGACGCTGATGCAACTGCGTGCGATGGCGCGGAATATTGCCATAGCTCACCTCAAGCTGTGATTTGTTTTTTTTAGGAGACTGTTCCTCATCGCGCTGGGACAGGAAGCGCATCTATGGGCCTTCTTTCAGTAAAATCCTCGGCTGAAAAGCACTGCAATGGATTTTAGCGTGCCAGTTCCATCCTGCATGCACTTTGGTAAATCATGGTAATCCTGCACCAATGGGATCTCTCAAATTCCATTCAACTCTATAGCGTATTCCCCAAAACTGGCCGCGGTGTCTGGCCAAGAATACGCACCAAGCTCTAAGGGGATAGGGAGTTCTCTGGAAATGGTGGGAAAGATTTCAGAGTGGCGCCAAACAACAGTGCACGCTTAGATATCGGAAAGCGCAGGAGGGTTGGTTGGTCTTTTCATTGCTGCAATACAAATCCTATCAGTGGATGCCGCGAGACAGAGAGGAACACCACTGCAAGTTTATCTCCAGCAGAGGCCTCGCCAAAGCCTGCCAAAGCCGGAACCAGAAGCTGAAATCTTCGGTGCCTGACCTCGATGATGAGTTGCTGGAGCATCACCACGAAGGTGCCACGCTTTACATCACCACGGATGCCCTGCCGCATTTCGTCCAAACCAAACTACTGCACATTCGCCAGCCATTCGTCCTGCTCAGCGGCGACAGTGATCTGCCCGTTGGACCGGACACGACCCTGCCAAACACGCTGTCCTCACTCGATCTGAAGAACCTGCTCTCCCATCCACTGCTGGTTGCATGGTATGCGCAGAATTTGGCTATCGAGCACGAAAAGGTCTTCAACCTGCCCATCGGTTTGGACTACCACACCATGACAGCCCGCAAATCTCACGCTTGGGGGGACTTTCAAACACCGCTTGAGCAGGAAGAGTGCCTGCGCGTCGTAGCTACCGATGCCGCGCCGTTGGAAGCTCGGGAAGCCCGAGGCTACTGCAACTGGCACCATGCAGCCCATCGTGGAGACAGGGCGGAGGTGATGGAGATTGCGGATAACTCTACCGCTTACTTCGAAGATGATCATCTTCCCCGAGAGCAATCCTGGCGTAAGAACGCGCAGTTCCTCTTCACAATCAGCCCTTTTGGGGATGGAATGGACTGCCACCGCACTTGGGAAGCGCTGTTTCTTGGCGCGATTCCCATCGTCAAAACCTCAAGCCTGAACCCGCTATTTGAGGACTTGCCAGTCGTGGTTCTCGAAGATTGGAGTGAGTTGACCAGTGAACGTCTGCTTGAAGAGAAACAGCGTATTCTGGCAGGAACCTTTGACTTCTCCAGTCTCTACCTGAGTTTCTGGCAAAACCGCTTTCTGGGCCATGAACCTGCACGCCAAGGTCCTCTGACCTATCAGCAGTTCTTAGATACCCTTTGAAAAATGATGCCCCGAAAAAGAAAAAGACCAGAGGAACGAATCCTCTGGCTCAGGTAAAGGGTCAATAGCCCTTGGGGGAACTTGATCGGGATTTCTGAACATGCTGAAAAATGCTCAGAGACACCCTGCAAAATAAAGCAAGTTGCAGACTCAGAACTAACGCAACCTGCTTTTGCGGAGCTGACGCTCAAGCAAAAACGTCAGATCGCCAGATAGGTTTGTCGAAGCTCTTCGTTGTCGAGCACATCCTGTGCCGTGCCATCAAACACCACTTCGCCCATGTCCAGAATCACCGCACGGTCAGCAAGGTGCAGAGCCGCCACAGCGTTCTGCTCCACGATAATCGTCGTGATGCCCAGCTCCTTCACGTTCTCAAGAATGCGCTCAATCTCTTGAACAATCACCGGAGCAAGGCCCTCGTACGGCTCATCCAGCAACAGCAGCTTTACATCACGAGCCAGTGCACGGGCCACAGCCAGCATCTGCTGTTCACCGCCAGACATGGTCACCGCTTCCTGCTTGGCGCGTTCAGCAAGGCGAGGGAAGTGATCGTAGAGACGCTCAATCGACCACCCATGCGGTTCCGAAATCTGCGCCAGTTGAAGGTTTTCCTCCACGGTCAGCCCCGGAATGATCCGGCGATCTTCCTGCACCAATTGGATCCCGTTCTGAGCAGCCAGATAATTTGGCATCTCATGAATAGGCTTATGGTCCAGCCAGATCTCACCATGTGTCAGCTGCGGGTCGCTGGCACGTGCAATCGCGCGAAGAGTAGACGTCTTCCCAGCCCCATTTCGTCCCAGCAGCGCAAGGATCTCGCCTTCGCGAATATCAAAGCTAACACCTTGAACGATATAGCTTTCGCCATAGTAAGCGTGCAGGTCCCATGCTGAGAAATAAGCCGGAGCACCACCTTTGGAGCGCACAGGCGTAACACCCGGCGCGGTCGCGCCCTTGAATTGATCTTCGAGAATGGTCATACGTGCGCCCCTCCCAGATAAGCTTCCTGAACGCGTGGATCGCCCTTGATGTCTTCCGGCTGCCCTTCAGCAATCACAGTACCCTGCGCCAAAACGCTGATCTTGCTGGCGAGGGAGAACACCACATGCATGTCATGCTCGATAACAATCTTGGTGATGCCGCGCTCTCCGATACGCTTCAGCAGATCAATGGTGTTGTTGGTATCAGCCCGCGACATGCCTGCAGTCGGCTCATCCAGCAGCAGCAGTTTTGGGTCCTGAACCAGACACATTGCCAGTTCCAGACGCCGCTTGTCGCCGCGAGAAAGCGAGTCCGCCCTCATGTCTTTCTTCTCGGCAAGCCCAACATCCTCAAGCATATGCATGGCTTTGTCGCGAATTTCGCCCTGACCATCCACACGAGCCCAGGCGTTCATAGTGAATGCCCCATCTCGCTTGGCCAGCGTTGGGATCATCACGTTTTCCTGCAAGGTCAGATCACCAAAGATCTCCGGCGTCTGAAACACGCGGGAAACACCCGCCTGATTGATCTCATGCGGCTTAGCGCCAATGAGATCCTTGCCCAGAAAGGTCACAGAGCCCGTATCAGGGATCAGGCGCCCTACAAAGCAATTGAGCAATGTGGATTTGCCCGCGCCGTTTGGCCCGATGATGGCATGCACATGCCCTTGCTCGATAGAAAGGTTCACGTCATCGAGAGCTTTCAGGCCACCAAAGCGCTTGTTCACGCCCTTAACACTAAGAATTTCCATGGTTGCCTCTCTCTATTCCGCTGCATTGGCTGATGCTGGAGAATGCGAATGACCTGCTCTCTTGCCAACACGCGAAGGTCTCCGGCGGAACAGCTTGGTTATCCGGTTGAAGCCTTCCATGATACCGCCCGGCAGGAAGATCACGATCACCATGAACAACAAACCAAGCGTCAAATGCCAGCCTTCGCCCACAAACAAGCTTGCAAGGCTCACTACTGCTCCCTCCATGAAGTCAGGCAGGAAGGAGAAAATGGCATGCAGTGTCTGCTCGTTGTATGCAGAGAAGATGTTCTCAAAGTACTTGATGAGACCTGCACCTAGGATCGGCCCAAGCAGAGTGCCGGCACCACCCAGGATAGTCATCAAAACCACCTCACCAGATGCCGTCCACTGCATGCGCTCAGCACCCGCAAGCGGATCTGTCACGGCCAGCAGACTACCTGCAACACCAGCAAACGTGCCGGAAATGACGAACGCGGCAAGGGTGTAAGGCCGTGTATTGAGGCCGGTATAGCTCATGCGGTTTTGGTTGGATTTCACAGCACGCAGCATCATCCCGAATGGGCTGCGGAAAATGCGTTGTGAAATATAAAACCCGATGATGAGCAGAACAGCACAGAAGTAGAAACCCGAGTACCCGGTCATCTCAATCCCAAACAGATTGGAGATCAGCGGACCGGACGCCTCTGAAGAGCTGTCAAACAACCGCGGGTCAGATTGCAGCACCCGCAAGCCGGTCTCACCATTGGTGATTGGAGTTAGCACAGAGTACGCCAGATTATAGCTCATCTGCGCAAACGCCAGCGTCAGAATGGAAAAGTAAATGCCTGACCGGCGCAGCGAGATATACCCAATGGCTACCGCAAACAGGCTGGAAAACACCACGGAAAAGAGCAGTGCTGGAATAGGGTTCATTCCCAGCAGTTTGAAGCTCCAGACCGCGGCGTAAGACCCGATGCCCAGAAAGGCTGCATGACCAAAGCTGAGATAGCCAGTCAGGCCAAACAGCAGGTTGAAGCCCAGAGCAAACAGGCCGAAAATTGCAAACTTTTGCAAGAGGTCTGGATACCCGGCACCAATCGGTGCCAGCCAGATCGGCATCGTCAGGATTGCAGCTGTAAACAGCACAAGCATGAGCAGGTCGGAGCGTGGAGAAATCTTGGTCATCATTGGCTCAGGTCTCCATCACACCTTTACGGCCCATAAGTCCACGTGGACGAACCAGAAGGATAATAACTGCAACTAGATAGATAATGATCTGGTCGATACCCGGCAGAATGGTCTTCACCTCATTCATACTCGCAAAGCTTTGCAAGATGCCCAGCAGGAAGCCAGCAGATACCGCACCGGGCAAAGAGCCCATGCCCCCCACGACCACCACCACGAAGGACAGCACGAGGAAGTCCATACCCATGTGGTAATCTGGCGGAAGGATCGGCGTGTACATAACGCCAGCAAGACCAGCGACGACGGCAGCAACGGCAAAGACCAGCGTAAAGCGACGCTCAATGTTGATACCAAGAAGGCCAACAGTTTCGCGATCAGCCATGCCAGCACGAACAACCATGCCAAAGGTGGTGAACTGCAGGAAGGCAAAGACCCCGCCAATCACGCTAAGCGAGAAGAACAGATACACAATGCGCCACTGCGGATAAACGACAGTTCCCGGATCAAAGCCGATCCAAATGCCCAGATCCATCGCGCCGCGCACCATGTCCGGTGCAGATTGCGGAATAGGGTTTGCCCCGAAATAAGTTTTGATGATCTCTTGCAAAACAATGGCCAGACCAAAGGTCACAAGGATCTGCTCAGCATGTGGGCGCTTGTAGAAGTGGCGGATCAAACCACGTTCCATCACATACCCAACCAGCAGCATGACCGGAATGGCAAATGCGATCGACAATGGAACGGAGTAGTTGAGCATCGTCGTGCCAGTGTCACCCAGCCAAACCTCAATGTAAGGTACACGGGTTTCCAAAGGCGTACCCCAGGCCGTGGTCTTGGTAGGATCGACGACAACCTGCTCAAGGCCGATCAGTTTATTGAAAGCTACGGCACAAAATGCGCCAAGCATAAACAAGGCCCCATGGGCGAAGTTCACAACTCCAAGCGTACCGAAGATAAGCGTTAGCCCAAGCGCAATCAAAGCATAGGCACCGCCCTTATCAAGGCCGTTGAGAATTTGAAGAACGATGGCGTCCATCCGCTCTTCTCCCTTTAAATTCGTGAGAAGGTGCAAGGCATCCAATGCGGAACATCAGTGGTTCAAGCAGGAGCCATTGCCCGGCTGCAAAAAACTGCAGCCGGGCAAACGGTGCTGTTAGACCTTGTAAGGTCCAAGCTCGCCACCAAAGATCTCTGGGTCATACGTGACCTGAGAAGCAGGCGTCACTTCAACAACTTCCAGAAGGTCAAACTGGGAAGTCGCGTTCTCGTTACCTTTCACAACCAGCACATCCTTGAAGCATTGGTGATCAGAACCGCGGTAAAGAGTTGGGCCGTTACCCATACCGTCGAACTGGTGATCTTCCAGAGCCTTGATAACCTCTGCTGGATTGAAGGTGCCCGCACGTTCACACGCATCTGCATAAAGCAGTGTCTGAACGTAGCAGGTGTGTGCAGCCTGGGATGGTGGGAAGCCATATTCCTGGCCGAACGACTTAACAAAGGCCTTGGAACCTTCGTCCTGCAAGGACCAGTTCCAGTTGGTTGTGCCGTAAATGCCTTTGATGTTTTCGCCTGCACCCTGAGCCATAAGGCGGGAGTACAGCGGAACGATGATCTCAAAGTTCTTGCCATTGACAAGCTTGTCACGCAGACCAAACTGAACAGCCTGTGTCAGCGAGTTGATCATGTCCTTACCGTAGTGGTTCAGGATCAACACATCAGCACCAGAGTTCAGAACAGGTGCGATGTACTGAGAGAAGTCACCAGCACCTAATGGAGTGCGGACTTTGTTGACGGTTTCCCAACCAAGGCCTTCTGTAGTGTTGGCAATAGACTCTTCCTGTGTCCAGCCCCACGTATAGTCAGCTGTCAGGTGATAAGCACGACGGTCTTTGCCCATTTCTTTGTCAAGCACAGGGCCAAGTGCTGCACCGGACATGTAAGCGTTGAAGAAGTGGCGGAAGCCATAACGCCGCTTGTCCTTGCCGGTGGTGTCGTTGGAGTGGGTCAGACCGCACATAAACACGACGCCCATTTCCTGTGCCAGAGACTGCTGTGCAATCGCCACGCCGGAAGAAGAGCCACCAGACCACATGACAACGCCGTCTTTTTCGATCATGCGCTTTGCAGAGGCGCGAGCCGCATCAGACTTTGTTTGAGTATCACCGGTGACGTAGTCAACTTTCTTGCCAAGAACGCCGTTACCATTGAGCGAAAGCGGCTTCATGGTGCTCAGCATACCGCCGTCACCTTCACCGTTCAGGTGCTTGACGGCCAGCTGATAAGCACGCAGCTCGTCAGCGCCTTCGTCAGCATAAGCGCCTGTTTGTGGCACGTTGAAACCGAATGTGACTGTTTTAGAATTGGTTGGGTCATTGCGGAAATTGGTTTCAGCCCAGGCGCTGCGGCTGATAATAGTTGGGGTCGCCAGAACCAGACCACTGGCTGCTCCCGCCTTCAATAGGCTACGCCGATTCATCGGCCTACGAATAATGCTCATGAAATCCTCCCGAAAGGCAAAATGCCCGAATTGACGTGATAGAGGTCCCGTCCTCCTAAGAACCTGCCGCGTTCACCATTCCTTGTTCACCAGAAACAGTTACGTCAGCTCACGCAAAGGAAAGCCTAGTTCGGTAGTATAATGAATCGCAATTCGACTTATGGTTTTTAAACCAAAGGTTAATACCAAGTAAGATTCTATTATATGTTGTAAATCTTTTGTCCTATTTAGTTTTAAGGAAGTGTTGCACTGCAAATGTGACCTGAATGAAATAAATGCATTTTACGTAAGGTGTCCATTAAAACTGTAAAATACTGAATTCATGAAGAATGTCGTTTAAATTTCTCAGGGTATGCAGAGCACTGGTGTTTGTCTTTTGGTTGAAGGACAAACACCAGTTTTTCGTAGTGCAGCTAACGCAAGTGCGAAGGCTTTCTATCTCAAGTTGCCGAGGAAAGTGCCAACCGACGAACGCAGGTCAGCAGCCTGATTGGATAAAATTTGTGCAGCATCAAGCACGCCTGAAGCGGTTTTGTCGGTTTCATCCGCCGCTTTTTGTACCTGGCCGATGCTATCTGACACCTGCGTGGTTCCCAATGCAGCATCTTTGATGTTCACGGCAATGGATTGCGTTGCGATGCCTTGTTGTTCAACCGCACTGGCAATGGCATTTGCACTGTCATTCATCTCTTCAATGATCTCTTTGATCTCAGAGATCGCCTCTTTGGACTCGCTTGTGCTCTCCTGAATCCCAGAGATTTGATCGCTGATCTGCACAGTTGCATTTGCTGTTTGCTGAGCGAGCGACTTCACCTCGTGTGCAACCACAGCAAAGCCTTTGCCCAACTCACCGGCACGCGCCGCTTCAATGGTTGCGTTGAGGGCGAGCAGATTGGTTTGCTCCGATATTTGAGTAATTAAATCAATAATATCACCAATCTCGATTGCCACTTGGGACAGATGATTGACCTGCTGGAAGGCCTTTGTGGATGCGAGTGTCGCGTTGGAGGCTGTAATCGTTGTTTTGTGAACTTGTTCAGCAATCTCGGAAATGGCAGTCCCCAGCTCCTCGGTTGCAGAGCGCACCGCCTCCACGTTCTGAGAGGCATCCAGAGACGCTGCCGCCACGCTGGAGCTGATCTCGTTGGTGTGCTCCGAGTTGCCGGAAAGGGAAACTGCAGACCCATGAAGCTGATCTGCAGCACTGGCAATGGAGGACGTGACTTGGCCCACGGATCCTTCAAAATGCTCTGCAAGGTCCGTCAGAAACTCTTGACGCGCCTCTTCCCCGGTCTGGTCATAAACCGCCAGTGCAAGGTCCATATCAAGCAAGATGACCTTGTTGAGGATGCCAGGCAGGTTCTTGCTTGGCCGGCTGGAACGGGAGAATAAGCCGCCACCAGACTGCTCAAGAAGAGCTGCGCTGAGCAACGTTCCCAACCTGCTGTAAGCTCCGATATACCATTGCGGTGTCAGGCCGAGTCGCTGATGCGTTCTGCCGATCCGCTGCACAGACTGTGCATAGTCATCATCCAGCTTCCCACTGCATATGAGCCGCCAATGCTCATGCTGCTTCTCCCGCGCATGACGCATGTGCTCTTCATTCTTGAAAAACTTCATAGTCTCAGGAAAGTTTCGAATGTGTCTATAAAACTCATCCAAGACCTCCGGCATGATCGCCATGATGATATCCTGGGAGTTTCCAAGTTCTTCCAACTCCGCTGAAGATATACAGTGATACGTCAATCGATCATCGATAGTTTCGCTCATTAAAAATCCATGCTTAATAAATCATAGTTTTCGTTTCTTTCAGTTATTACGTAAGGAAATATTGGGGTCACGAAAGAAAAAAACGCAAAAAAAGTTATTTACGCTAAGTATAGAATGTAGATTCTAATTGACCCAGCGTAATGGTTTGGATGTGTGTAGTTGGTAATTGTATTTATATTTTGATAACTTTTGATGGAGATCAATGTTCCCATGTGAGTACTGCTCTTTTGTAGTATATGACCGGTGTCAATCAATAAAAATAATACCCCAAATGTTTTTATTAACTGTAATTCGATGAAGCAATTTCAGCTTTAGAGTAAGGTCGAGGTACCTATGAAATTAACTGGGATGACAGATGTAGCGGTACGCATACTGATGCTCATGGCTGTCAACCGGAGCGATAAGTGGACAATTGACCGCTTGTCTGAGGCAACCAACAGCGGGCGTCCTCAGGTCGCCAAGGTCGTGCAGATCTTAAACCGGAAGGGCTACATCAAATCCAGACGAGGGCGATTGGGTGGTCTGATGCTTGCTCATGCGCCAGCTTCCATCAACATCGGCAAACTCATCCGGAATGTTGAAGACAATTTCGCACTGGTGGAGTGCTTTGCATGCAATCCTGCCAAACCATGCCCGTTATCGGGTGTCTGCCGTTTCAAAGGCAAGCTGAAGCATGCGCTGAACTCTTTCATGGAAGAGCTGGATGCAATCAACTTGACTCAGATTATTGAAAACGCAGACGAAATTAGGACAAGCGTTGAGGTGAACGCTGAGAGAAAACTAGAGCTCTCTGCCTAGTACGATGCAATTAAAGTGCATTTAACCAACCTGCTTTCGTGAGCATTAACCGACAAAACTCATAGTTTGGTAGTGCTCACGCCTGCTTAAGACAGTTTCGCGACAATCAGGCCTTGTTCATGAGACCTCTGTGCCCTCACGCACGAGGTTTTTGTTCATTTGGCGAATAGCAAACTGTTCGGCGCAGGCAATTTCTATGAGACGAGTCCGGCACTCAATTTCTCTTAAACTAGCAATCATCTCTGTTGTCGCCATTGCTCTATCTTATTTTGCGCTGACATTTCTCGTTGTAATTCAGTGGGAAAGAACGCTCCAACTCCAAAGCGAACAGCTCTCCCAGATCGCCGTAAACCAATTCTCCACGACGCTTGAGCGTGACGTAGCGCTGGTGAGACACCGTATTCAGTCTCAGCTATCCGAAACAGCAGCCAGCCTTTCTGCCATTGGTGAGCGCGGTGACATCGTAAAAGCTGCAGAAACACGCGTCTGGGCAGGGGATGTGAACATCCTGTCACTGGTGCAGGAAGGCACGCCGCTTGACGCCATTATCCTGCTGAACTACCGTGGCCAGATCGTCGGAGCATCCAAGCGTGCTGATCCGGGGCTGATCCAGAAGCAACTCCTCAAAGTTCATCTGAAACAGTCGCTTAGTACTGTCTGGACACCGTCCACGGGCACAGGCCCAGCCGTCCGATACACGCTTCTTCCAGCCACCCAATTTGGCCCGTTATTGCCAGGGGAGCCTGATGCAGGCGTCTCTCAAGTCCTTTATTCCTCACTCATCGATCCGGGCACCCAGTGGCGTGGAGCCTTGGTGGCGCAGCGGTGGTTTCCCTTCAACTCTGGTGTGATTGACGAATACAGCAAGATCTCAGGTGCCGAGATTGCGATTTTCTATCAGGACAAGCTGGTTGGCGCCTCGCCACATGCACCGGTCGAAGCGCTGCAAATGCCTGAAAACCTGCGTAAACTTAAGATCCTGAACACTGCATTCGAGTATTGTGACAACGGTCCATCACCGCTCGTAATTTGCGCCTTCAAGCCACTCGAAGTCTTGCTGGACGCGCAGGAACGCCTACGCAATGTGGGCGAAGAGACCAGCGCTCAGACGTTCCAGCGGCTTATTGTGTTGGGCTTTACCGCCTGTCTCATCATCTTCATCGTAGCCCTGTTTGTTTCCCGCAAAATGTCCCAGCCACTGCAGCGTATCGCAGATGCCCTCTCTGATGTGGCGGGCGGTAACTTTGATGTGCGGGTAGAGGGCACCAGAAGGATGGATGAAGTCGGAGAGATCGCCCGCGCTGTTAAAGTGCTCCAGGCCTCCGCTCGGGAGCGTGACAGTTTGCGCCTCAATATCCAGCGCAAGAACAAGGAATTGCGCAAAAAAGAACAGGAATTGGTGAAGCAAAATACGTTATTTGACGCTGCATTGAACAACATGTCCCATGGGTTGTGTATGTTCGATACACAGAAAAGATTGATTGTGTTCAATCAGCGCTTTGATGACATCTTCGCTTGTGAACAAGGCGAGGGTAAAATTGGCATGACATGGGATGAAATGGTCCAATGTATGCCTCTGGCCCAGGAGTTTTTGCAGGATGATGGCGAAAACTCCGTCGCACAACAACACTGGCCGAGTACCGTTCGCAGCACATTTACACTCACTTTGCAAAGTGAACAGGTCATCTTGATGACGCTGGAACCGCAAGATGGCGGCGGCTGGGTTGCGATCTTTGAAGACATCACTGATAGGCAGCGCATCAGTGATCACCTGAGCTATCTCGCAACGCACGATGCCTTGACCAAACTGCCCAATCGTTTGCTGATGAATGAGCGCTTGCAAGAGATGAAACAAGCTGCTCTGGCACAAGATGAGCACTTCGGCATTTTGTGGTTGGACCTCGATGAGTTTAAGACTATCAATGATTCATTGGGTCATGCAGTTGGCGATAAGCTCTTGTGCCACGTCGCAAAAATCCTGCGAGAAAAGGTGGCTAACAAAGAGATGGTCGCCCGTCTCGGCGGTGATGAGTTCGCGATCTTGTCTAAATTGCCTGCTTCTCGTGAAGATCTGGAACAGCTTGCCAAAGAAGTGCTGAAAGTCATCGCTTCTCCGTGTTTCCTGGAAGGTCATGAAATCGTGGTCGCCGCAAGTGTCGGTATCGCCACATTCAGCAAGGAATATCAAAACGTGGATGAGCTCATTCGCTTTGCTGACCTTGCCTTGTATCAGGCCAAAAATGACGGTCGAAACACCTTCCGCTTCTTCGAAGATGATATGGCTGCCAAAATCAAGCAGCGTCAGACCCTGATCACCGATCTCTACAAAGCCACTGCAAATCGGGAGCTGGAGGTTTATTTCCAGCCACAGGTCATCTTGGCAACCGGCGAAATCTCGGGGTTTGAAGCACTACTGCGCTGGAACCACCCGCGCTACGGTTTCATCTCACCATTCGAGTTTATTCCACTGGCAGAAGAAACGGGTCTGATTCTGGAAATCGGGGCATGGGTACTGGATGAAGCTTGCTCTCTGGCTGTCGGTTGGCCGAAGCGGGTGAATTTGGCAGTCAACCTGTCACCCCGTCAAATTTACTGCGAACAGCTTCTACCGGTTGTCGATGATGTGCTGGCTCGTACGGGTCTGGATCCCGGACGGCTTGAACTGGAAGTGACAGAAACTGTGTTACTGGCAGATCATCTGCGCGTACGTCAGACTCTGGCGAAGCTGCAGCAAATCGGCGTTAAGATCTCTATGGATGACTTTGGAACAGGCTATTCTTCACTGAGTACACTCCGCCGCTTCCCCTTTGACAGGATCAAAGTTGATAGGTCTTTCGTGATGAGTATGACTGAAGATGATGACTCCCGCTTCATCGTCAACTCCGTCATCGATCTTGCAAACAGCCTCGGCATCACAACAACAGCAGAGGGCGTTGAAAGCAAAGAGATCGCAGAGCAATTGACGGCAATGGGATGTTCTGAAGCGCAGGGCTATTACTTTGGCAAGCCCGCACCTCCCAATCAGGCGCTCTTCTGGATGCTGGAAGAAGCACGCGGCGTCACGCTGGAAGCGCAGGTCAACAACTCAAAACTGACCAAGAAAGCCGCAGGCTAAATCGTCACTCAGCAGGTTCCATCGCGGCGGAACCATCAACTTGCACGGCTGCATCATCCCATGGTTGAAAATTTGGAATGCGCCCGTAAGTGGCTTGCGCATCTATGAAAACATGCTCAAGGCCGGTAATGAAATCGCGTGAACCAGCCATATAAGCCATGTCAAACTCGGTCAAATCTGGCAGCAGTGCCTGCAGAGTTTCAGCTGCGCCATCACCTTGCAAGTCCGCAAAGGTTGGCTGTATGCCGCGGCGGTTTAGCCAGTTAAACACCTGCTGAAACTGGTCTTGCTTCAGCGACTGATCCAGAATGAGCACTTTCTCACGGCGCGGTTGCCCCATGGCAGAACTCAAAGCCATCGCCCAGATCGGAGGTAGGCTGTTCGGTCCGGCAACCATAATCAGCGGCTCGTCATCATGCCCAAGGAAGGAAGAGCCATAAGGACCGGTGATGCCAACCCGCCCCTTCACATCGCCCTTCTTCGCAAGCATTGCGAAGAGATCAGGGGTGTTGGCCCGTTCTATGAGGAAGATCAGCGTATTGAACTCAGTCCCGGCATCCAGAGCAAAACTGGCAAACAGGTTCACCCGCTCCTGACCACGAAACTCAACATGGTAATACTGGCCCGGACGCCATGAAATCGGCTTGGTAAAACTCAGGCGCAACTCGAAAAGGTCATCCGAAACCTTCCGCACTGCGGATACATGCCCCTTAAGCGACTGCAATTCAGAGGATGCGGGCAGCTTCAGCTCAGCATCGCCAGCAACCGTTGCCTTACAAGCAAGAACGGTACTTTTCAGCCGAGAGCCATTGGCTTCCACCTCACCGGAAATCACAGTAACACGCGTGCTTTCACAAGTGCTATTCCCGCAGTCACACTGCAAAGCTAGTCCACCACGCTCAGCGACTTCTAGAAGTGTTTCACCAAGCTTGGCATCAATTGATCTGCCATTGATATTAAGACTGGTCATGGGCACCCATGTTGCTCCGCGTATGTGACGGACGTATCTAAGGTTGTGCAAGTTATAGAACTGCACGCTTATTTCCTAGGGGGAAATCTAAGTCATTCGCGACATTAATACAATTTTAACAATTAATAGTCACCTGACTTTATCTAGTTATTTTTACGCCCTTAGCTCTTCTTGTAGGCCGCAATAACCAGATGACCCGGAACTGGCTCACCCTGCTCAAAGCGAACGGTGATTGGCGAAAGATCAAGAATGGTAAAACCACTGCTCTCCAGCAAGTTCCGAACATAGCCCTCAGCATGCGCAAACCGATGGTACTTGCCCACCATGAAGTTCTGCTCGCCTAACTCCTCTGCAGGAAGTGTCTCAGAGGAAAATGCAAAGACACCATTGGCTTCAATGTTGCCCGCTACACCGGCGAAAAACTCTTCCAGCTCGCCCATGTAGGGCAGCACATCAGTTGCGACGATGAGGTCCCAGCGCTCTTCTTCCTCAACCTTGAGAAATTCAACCACTTCACCCACGTAGAGGTCGTCGTAGATTTCCTTCTCATCCGCAACTTCAACCATCCCCTCGGCAATGTCCACGCCGGTTTTATGGGGCACCAGGTTATTCAGGGCTTCGCCGGAAAGGCCAGTCCCGCAACCAAGGTCCAACAAACGTTTGAAAAGGCCAAGTTCCAGCTTTTCAATCTTGTCACGCACCATCAGCGGAACGGAATAGCCAAGCTGATCCACCAGAACCATGTCGAACACTTCGGCATGCTGATCAAACAGCGTGCTCACATAAGCATCCGGCGCTTTGAGGGGCGCATTTCCTTTGCCCATGCTCGCTAGGCGAACGGCCACGCCACCATGATCTTCCGGATCTAACTCCAGAACTGCTTTGTAGGCCTCAGCAGCCTCGTCAAACTTGCCTGCTTTTTCCAGATCCAGAGCCCGGTTATATGCGTCAGCAAGTGCTTCATTGTCTAGTTTAGTCATGGGGACAGTTGAGCCGCTGTAATATTGAAATTGTAGGTCTTCCTTACACAAGAAATTCTCGAAAATCTACGCAATACATAAGGTTTTGTTGCCGCATCAGAGTAAATAAAATGGATCACCCCGATTAAAATACGCAGATCACTTTTAAACGGCAAGTGAGGTCATGCTGATAGAACCAAGGCTGGTGAACAGTGAGGCCCGTATGGAAGGTGCGCAACCTGAGCTAATTGAGATTGATCCTTTTACGACAATCACAATTGCAATCCTTGTTTTGTTTGTCGGACGAGAGCTCGTTCGAAAAAGTGTAGCCCTTCGCAAACTGACGATCCCTGACCCTCTGGCTGGCGGATTGCTGTGCGCCATTCTTGTTACTGTGCTGACGGTCTGGTGGGGTGTAAAACTTAAATTCTCGACAGAACCGATTGATTTCTTTCTGATTTACTTCTTCGCGGCAATTGGCCTTCGTGCAAAGGTGAGTGACCTTCTTACAGGTGGCAAACCACTTGTCATTCTCATCATCATTTCCTCGGTGTTTCTTGGCGTTCAGAATTTTGTCGGTATGGGGGCGGCCAGCGTCTATGGCTATCCGGTACACACAGGCATCATCGCCGGGTCAGTCTCGCTATCCGGCGGGGTAGGGACAACGCTTGCATGGGCACCAATTTTTGCTTCAGAACTTGGCGTCGCAAATGCGCAAGAGATCGGCATTGCTTGTAACACTGTTGGCATCGTGTCTGCTTGCATTATCGGCGGACCAATTGCTCAGTACCTCATGAAACGGCATAAACTGGCAGGATCCCTCAGCACAGACGAAGCTGTCGGGCAGAATTTCAAGGATGATGGTAAGCTGAATCTGCACTACTACGATGTTCTGGGCGCCGTCTTCTTCATCAATATGGCAATTTTCATCGGCTACATGATGTACCTTGGCCTGCAGGAAGCTGGTGTCGTTATTCCGGTATTCGTGCCAATTCTTGTCGCAGGCATCATCATAAACAACGTGGGCCGCCTGCTTTTTCGCAACTACGACAATGTTGGCCGCGAAAAAGGCATGGCGATGATCTCAGACATCAGCCTCGGTATTTTCCTCAGCATCGCACTGATGACCATGGACCTGTTGGTGGTTTGGCAATTTATGGGCTTCGTCGCACTGGTGATGTCCCTGCAAATCGCGCTTGCCATTAGCTATGCCCTCTTTATCGTTTTCACCTCCATGGGCAAGGATTATGATGCAGCCGTTATCGCAGCAGGCTTTGGCGGGATAGCGCTCGGTTCCACCGCTACAGCCGTGTTGAATATGACCTCCGTCACCCGTCAGTTTGGTGCATCGCCTAAAGCATTCCTCATTGTGCCACTCACCTGCGGCTTCTTCATTGACCTGATGAATACCTGGGTGATCTCAAACCTGATTGCGCTCTGATGAGCGTGAAGTTGAAGCTGAAAACATGGCTGGAGTAATTAAGGTCGCACGAGCAAATATCGCGAGATCGTTGCATACGGTCCGGCCTCATAGTGCACCAGCTCCATTGTGTCAGAGTTTATCATGCGCCCCTGCATAGTGCCTGTGTCAGGGTGCTCAACAAGTGTAATGGACGCGCCGTCCCATCCGATCATCCCAATCACGGGTTCTTTGGATTGTGAGACCTCGGACCGTCCATCATGATCTCGCCCGGACCCCGGACTGATCTGCCAGAAGAAAACTCCCTCCAGCACCGGTCCTGTTTGCTCATCTATTCGCAAATGAGAAGGTCCGTTCTCCTGACTTTGGATATCCCGATGCCAGTAAACAGCATCTTTCTTGATCACCACCCATTGCCCGACCAGCTCTGGATAATGCTGTGGCGGTTTGCCATCAATTGCAAAGGCAACAAACGTGGCACACCCCATCATCAGTGCCGCAATAGCAGCCTGAACAGGAAGTTTCCATTGCCCCATTTATGCCTCCCCAACTCAACTTGAACTCACAGGGCAACACATCTCAGCCAAGACCTAAATCCCTGGGATCTGACGTGGTAGTTCAGATCAAAGAAATCTGCTTGTATGGAAGCAAGAGCATCTGTTTTGTCGTTCTGATAAGAAAGGGATAGCCAATCTTGCCTCTGGAACATATAGTGAACGGAATCTATTATAAGTGATGGCGATCAACCCGGATGATTGCTCAAAAGGATATTTGAAATGACGAAGATTGCAGTGATCCTCACCCAAGGCTTTGCCGATTGGGAATACGCATTGATTGCTGGCACTGGCGGCCCATTTTTCGGTATGCAGGTTGAGTTCTTCACCCCTCAGGTCGGTGAAGTGAAGTCGCAAGGCGGGCTCGCTGCGATTGTCTCGCGTAAGCTGGATGAGATCAGGACGTTTGAACCAAGTGTTATTGTCGTTGTTGGGGGAACAATCTGGGAAACTGAACAGGCTCCGGATATCGCAGATCTGCTCAGGGCTCACCACGAGCGCGGTGGTGCTGTTGCTGGAATTTGCGGTGGCACATTGGCTCTTGCCAGAGCAGGTCTGCTGAATGAAGCGAGACACACATCAAACAACGCAGAATTCCTGCAGCAAAATGCGAAAAACTACAAAGGTGCTGAACACTACCAGTCAAGTGCATCCGCTATCTCGGATCGTGGCGTGATTTCCGCTCCTGGAACGGCCCCGGTATCCTTTTCAGCAGCTGTTTTTGAAGCTGCCGGGCTCGCCACTGATGCTCTTCAGCAGTTTAAAGCCATGCTTGGCGCGGAGCATTTGGAACCAGCAATGGCTGAGGCTACCTCTTAAAACCTGAGTCAGTGCCCCGGGTTGATAGGGCACTGACCAGTTTCTGCTGACTACACGAAAGCAAAGTCGCTTTCGCCAAGGAGTGCAGCATCCACATTCACCAGAGAAATGGAGTTTGTTCCAAAGGTGATCACGGTATCTCCGCCATCATCAAAGATGGTGAGGTTGGCAAACTCTGCCATGCGGCTCTTGATCATGATGAGATCACTGCCAAGTTCAAAGTCGTTGATGGTGTCATCACCTCCCAGATTGAAGAAGCAGAAGTTGTCAGCGCCTGAACCGCCTGTGAGCGTGTCGTCACCAGCACCTGCAATCAACTTGTCCGCACCAGAGCCTCCATCCAGAGTGTCGTCCCCGGCACCGCCTTTCAGCACATCATTGCCAGAGCCACCACGCAGGGTATCGTGACCGTTTCCGCCAATCAGCTTGTCCTTGCCGCCGTTGCCGAGCAGCGTGTCATTGCCAGCTTTGCCAACTAGAGTATTGCCAGCCGCATTGCCGATGATGGTGTCATTGCCGCCACTGCCAATCGCGTTCTCGATAACGGCGTTGTAAGCAATCGCCAGATTACTCAGGCCACCACCCACATCGGAGAAGGAGCCATCAATGAGGCTGATCATCTGGTTGACCTTACCAGCACCTGACATGTCGATGGTGTCATTTCCACCAGCATCCCAAATGGTGACCGCGCTGGGCATTTTTTCAGAGAAATCGTAGGCACCACCAGCATTGGAGTTGTAGCCGTAGACCGTGTCATCCGCACGGGTGGTCATATTCACCCCGTAAAGCTGCTGAAGTGCAAGCACATCCAGCGGCATGAGTGTGTCCGGGAAGCCACCGTAGCCGAGGTTGGAATCGGCGTTGCTCTCATCAAAATAGCTCATCACAGAATACTGCTGCGTATCCTGACGGAACTGAGCATGCTCATCATAAGTAATGCGCACACCCGGACCAGCGTTGTAGTCCCCCGGATGCGCCAGCCCCACAGCATGGCCGATCTCGTGCATAACAGCAAAGTGGCTGTAAGAGCCGGTTGGCAACTCATCGGTTGAGACACTGTTCGTGTTCAGCCAAACGTCGCCTTCATTTTCGCCAGCGTCCGGCGAACCTGGATAATATGCATAGGCACCAGCACCATCCGTGGTGGAGTTGTAGTTGGAAAACAGCATGGTCGCATCGTCGGTGTATCCGTCCGGGTTCACCCGATCAAACGAGATATTGGCAATTTCTGAGTAGGAGGCCAACACCTTCTCAATAGCTGCAATCTGCTCATCAGTGACGTGCGCAAACGTGTCTTCAACCCCGTTGTTGTTCTCACGGAAGCCATAAGTCACTGTCGCAGCTGTACCCGGTCCACTCCACGAGAGGCCAGGGCGAAGCAAGGCACCAGCACCCATATTGCCGTCATAATAAGCTTTGTCGCCTTCCACAGCAGACAAGCCGTACTGGCCGGTGCCTTCATCACCATAGGACGCCACATCAAGATAGAAAGTCCCGCTGGTTGCTGCGGTAAACGTAATGGTGGAGTGCGTGCCCGGTCCGCCGTCATCGTCATCCACCAGCAGGTTCCCATCGGAATCCCGCAGGCGCAGATAAGGGTCAACCAAGCGGCTTTCGCCATCAAAAGTGCCAATAGCAGCAAAGGTGTAAGTCTGCCCGGCAACCAGCTCAACTTCATACCAGTCGTGGTCGCCGTCACTGGCAATAGTGCCCTGAACTGTCTCGAAGATATTGTTGTCCGATCCCTGCGCATCCTGCCCCGTGTCCCTCAAACGGTAGGATGTAGACGTGTTGTCTGCGGCATCTCTGGTCTCATAGAGATTTGTCATTATGTTTCTCCAGCTTAAAATGGACATTCAGATGAATGAGTTCATTTTCGCCGGGGCTTCGGAAGGTCGTCCGTCCGCCCAGCATCTTCCAGGCACGCACGTTCCACTTGCTCAATGGCATATTGAACAGTCCGCTGTTGCTCCTTGCTACTTTGCAAGGGGCTGCCAGCCACAGCCTCCTTCAACCGTTCGATAGCATAGGAACAAGTGGGGTCTGAGTAGGGCCGGTCAGGATTAACCGGCATTGAGGCTCTCACGCCGAAAGCGGAAAAACAGAAAGCAACAACCGCAATAAGCAATCTGGCGTTCTTCATGTGTCACAGCATCCAGTTCAAAAGCTCATGGACCATCAGAGAAGAGCAAAACACAGGTCAGGCAACAAACAATAGTTATTCATGACCGGTAGAAATGACGTCTACCGATGACCTCCCACACATTATGTAATGATCATGCGTACGTGAATTTTCTATCAGTTGACGTAGGGGCAGAAAAACGAAATATCCTTAGGTGAATACATGCAAAAAGCATTATTCATCAAAGATCTGGCATATATGATAGATTAGGTAGATTTATCGTGTATTATTATCAACTAAAATTACGTCAATTAATGTAATTATATTGCGCCTATGGTGATTGGATTAGTTTTATTCATTAGATTTCACGTGGATGAGCTGGCTGATTAATTGTTTTCTAATCAGCCAGCAATCTACGCTACGGCAATCAAGAGTCCTCATCTTTCAGGCCAAACTTCTCACTGAAGACTTCGATCACTTCTTTGCACTCAGCGCCAACCTCGTCCTGCTTTTCACTCAGGCAGGTTAGAACACGACCACCACCAACTTCTGTTTCTGAGCACTGAGCTTCAATGTCAGGTGCGCAAATTGCCAAAGCCTGTCTGGCATTCGCGAAGAAGAAATCCAGCGCATCGGCGAAGTCATCAATCGCAGCTGAGCATTGCTTACTGAGTTTATCCTCATAGGCATACATGCATGCAAAAATGCGACCTTCTCCGGGTGTCACTTCCTTACAATGAGATTTTATCTCTGGTTCACAGGCTTCAAACACGCCTTGGGCTGCATTCTGCGCTGCTGCATCCTGTGCCATCGCATTGTATCCAGTGGTCGCAACCAACAAGCCAAGGCCGAGCAGGGCGGTTCCAATTGATTTAATCATCTTCAGTCTCCAGAACAGCAAAATTATGGATTAACAACGACATAGACAGTCACGCCGTTTTGAAGGACAGGTCTGTAATAGACGCCGCCGCAATTGTAATAGGAGTTGTAGGGCGCGCATCCCGCGATGGACTGACGGGCGTTCACACGCCTGGATGTTCTGCGGGAAGTCCGACGAGAGGTACGCCGGGCTGTGTTGCGTGCAGGGGACTGAGCATTGGCTGTGCCAACGGAAAAGAAGAGCGCCACACCAGTTGGAAGCTCTGAAAAGTCGATCTGGCTGGTATAGCCAACCGAGAAGGCGATAACTGCCGCTGCAAGTAACTTCATCCGCATGGTTGTATCCCTTGATTGCTTCGGCAGAACACAAGCTGAAGGAGGTTTTGCTTGCTCGCCTTTGCTCATCCATGGATGCTTAGGGACAAACGTTAGAGTTATCTTTCAGAGGCTACTCGCGTTTTAGTCATACAAAACCTCAGGCCACTTCGCAGGGCACCTGTTCAAGTCAGCATCAAGTTTTTATGGGATGAACGCTTCAAGTTTGCTCAAAGCTTGAGAGATCTCCTTCAAGCCGTTTTCACTCAAACTCTCATATATGGAGGCAAGAACTTTCTAGCTAAGCATAATGGTCGCAAAGAAATTAAGCTGTCACCGCATTGGTCTGGAGTTGCTGAATGCCGGATGTAGACGCACAAACCATCTCACCAGAGGTCGAAGCCTGGGTGGAAAACGTACTAAGCGCTTGTAACCTCAAGTGGACTGGTCCGACGAAAAATTTTGAGCGCGAACCCAAAGAGAACCTGCGCATTGATGGCAAAACGCCTGTCGCGGATCACATCAATTACCTACGCAAAACATTGAAGGATACATATGCCAGGCGATCTGAGATCGCCGGCAAGGCGAAACTTGACCGAGAGCTTGCGGTGCACCTCCAACACTTTGATCAGGCCTATGTTGCAGTCGATAGTAATATCGACAAAGCACAGGCCAGTATGGGCAGTGGCGATGCTGGAGGCGCAATCAGTGACGCCGTGGACCAGCTTGAGTTCATGAGGGATGCGCTGGAAGCAGCTTATTACTCCGCAGCAAAAGATCCGGAAGAGGCCTACGCCGAGTTGCGTGAGAAAATCGATGCTGCCAAGGCTGAATTGGCAGAGCTGAGTAAAGAAAAAGACAAAATTCAGGATGAGAACGCCCGAGAAGAATTTGAAGACATCTACTCAGAAGCCAGGGATGGGCTGGATCAAACTTTGAAGACGTTGGAAGCTGACAAATTCCTCGAAGCTGAAGAAGAGCTGGAAGAAGCCAAAACCGTGATGCTCGATTTGCGACCTGGCAACAGTGAGGACATCGCAAAACGGAAGAAAGAATATCAAGCTGCTGTCGAGGATGCCCAAAAGAACATCAAAAACCTGTCTGGCAAGCTGGGTACTTTGAATAATCCGGACAAAGTCGCCGAATTCAACAAACACAAAGCCTCCGCAAACAAGTTGATCAAGAAGGTCGAGACGGCTCTCAAGAACGGCAAGGTAAAGTCTGTGCGCTCAGATATTCCGAAACTGAAGGGCGAAGTCGAAAAGATGAAAGCCTGCTTCAAGGTGGAGCCCAAGGCAAAAGCACCGCCCAAAGGCAAATCCGGCAAAAAGTGACCTAAGGCGCAAGCTGAGCAAATGGCCGCTCGCCAAGATGCTGCCAACAACAGAACAACACAATCAGGAAATGAATGCCCCATGAAAACCACAGGCAAAGCCCTCGCGATGTGCGCTGCAATCTTGTTGAGTGGCTCAGCATTGGCTGCAGAGACTGACCCAAAGACCATCATCAATCCTGACACCCTGTCAGATTCAACTAAGTCTGGGTATGCGCAAATTGTCGTTGTCGCTCCAGGTGCTCGCATCGCATATGTGGCTGGTCAGGTGGGCATTTCCAAGGATGGATCAAACACCTTTGAGGAACAGGTCGACCGAACGTTCGACAACCTGATCAAAGCGCTCGAAGCTGCTGGGAGCAGCGTGGAAGACACGGTGAAAATCACGGTGCTGATTAAAGATCATGACCAGTCCAAACTGGACTATGTCAACAAAAAGCGCCGCGAAATCTTTGGTGCCAGCCCACCAGCAAGCACACTCATTCCAGTGCCGGTCCTCGCAACGGAAATCATTGAGTTTGAAGTGGATGCGATTGCAATTGTGCCAGAAAAAGCATCTGCTGATTAAGGTGCTTGCCTGCGAAACTTCTGCCTGTACCGGGCTGGTGAGACGCCAACCTGCGCAAGGAACGAGCGCCTAAATGCGTTCTCGTCAGAATAGCCCAATGCCTCAGAAATCGTGGCTATTGGTGTCGTCGTATACTCCAACTGAGACTTCGCACGCTCACAGCGGATGTTCAAAATGAATTGCTGCGGAGACAGTGACAGTTCTCGCTTAAAGTGCCGCAACAGGCTGCGTGTGCTCATACCCAAAAAGCCAGCAAGCTCCTGTACTTTGAGGGGGCGTGAGGACAAATTGTTCTGCACCCATTGGTCCGCACGTTCAATCGTCTCATCCCGTGTTTTTTCATGCCACGGGATCATGAAGGGCTGCTGCAAGCCTCGGTTTTCTTCAAGAACCATAAATCGCGCACATAATCTGGAAAGGGCAGGGCCTTCCAGCCGGTTGATGAGATGTAGTGCAAGGTCCAGAGAGGAAGTGCCCGCAGCGCTGGTAATGACATTGCCTGCATCAACGAGAATTTCATCACCGGCCAGCTCCACACCTTCATAAGCCGCACTAAATTCCTTCTGCTTCCACCAGGTTGTTGTGGCTTGCTTTCCCTCTAGCAGTCCCGCTTCAGCAAGTAGAAACGTGCTGGTACAACTCGCAGCAATGATGCTGCCGTTTTGAGAATGGCGTTGAAGTTGCTCAGCAACACCACGGAACCAGTTTGTGCTGATCGTGCATTGCGGCGCTGAGGTCGTGCCAATGCCGGGAAGAAACACCACATCAGGCGCAAAAATCTCCTCTAGGGAGCTATCGGGTGTCACCAAAATACCGTTTGAAGATCGAACAGGCTCGCCATCTAATGAGTAAGTCTGGACCTGAAACGGCATGACCTCGTCGCCACGCACTTCTGCAATCTGGTTTGCAGTCTTGAACATGTCTGCGGACCCAAAGGCTGCGAGCCCCAGAAAGTTCTCCAGCAGCAAAATCGCAATGGTTGAAGTCATGCTCAAATCTCATGTGGCGGATTATGTATGATTTGTGTCTAGTCGGACTATATCAAACTTCCTGCCAAAAACTAGGATCAACGGACCAAGGTCAGGTTAGAGCAGTAGGTCAGGATGAAACTTCACTTTCTTCGCAATGCAACCCTCATCATTGAGCACAAGCAACACCGCATACTGGTTGATCCCATGTTGGGTAAGGTTGGATCACTGCCAAGCTACAGCTTCATCCGACATAAAAGCCGGAGAAATCCGATGGTTCCGCTGCCTGATGGTGCCCAGCAAAACCTTGAGGGTCTTACTGCGGCACTGGTAACGCATTGTCAGCTCGGCCATTCAGATCATTTGGATGGCGCAGCAAAGAAACTTCTGCTCTCCAAGAAAATCCCGACCTATTGCCGTTTGGATGATGAGAGTTTCATTGGGAAAAGGGGAATTCTCACCGTGCCGCTGAAGGATGAGCAACGCCAACCCTTCTTCGACGGTTACATCACCCCAATCCCAACGGTTCACGGCTACGGCTGGATTGCGAGATTCATGGGCCCCGGCGTGGGGTACTTTCTCGAGCTGCCCGATGCACCTTCGCTCTACATTTCCGGCGACACTGTCCTCACCAAAGATGTCCGCCACTGCCTCAAAACCCTGAGGCCCGACATCGCAGTTGTCGCAGCAGGCAACGCAAGTCTGGATATCGGCAAGGACATCCTCATGTCGCTGGATGAGATCATGGAGTTCATCAGACTAGCGCCGGGACAAGTTATCGCAAACCATCTGGAGGCCATAAACCATTGCCCTGTAAAGCGAACGCAGCTACGGGATCTGGCGCAAAAGTCTGGTGTCAGTGACAAACTCCTGATCCCGGCAGACGGCGAAACACTGACGTTCAGCAAACAGCCGGAGTTCGCCTGACCGTAATGAGGTGATCCGAAGTGTGCCTGCTCAGCTCTCGGTTCCCATCAGGTCATCCCAGATGGCTTGCGCGACAATGCCAACGTCTCTGTCGCGCTTGCGGATCTGAAACAGGCGGGACTGGCGTGGCTGGAAGCCTTCAACGTTCAACTGGACCAGTTCACCACGTGCCAGTTCCTCGATGATCATATGTTCGGGAATGCCACCCCAACCGAGCTTGGCCTGCAGGATCTCCTTCTTGGCGGCAAAGTCCGTCACCGTCCAACGCAAACCACCCGGCAACAAATCCCGGCTTTGGCTGAGCGCACCGCTACCGCTGTCTGCCACGATGATCTGGGTATACGTCTGCATTTCAGCTATGGTTTTCATATGCTTACTCTGCGCAGGCTCAAACGCGGGGTGCGCAACGGGCAGGATGGTAACATCCGCGAAAGAAACCGCTTCCACCTGTTCAACAGGCACACCATCCATGCTGGCGATAATAATATCAGCCCGGTCATGGAGCAGCCGTTCAATGGGGCCACTCATGCTCTCGCGCGACAGGTGAATATGGGTCGCCGGAAACTTCGCCCGCACATGGCCAATAACCTCAAGAACGCGCTGTAACGGCAACGTTGCCGCAATCGCCAGCGAGACTTCAGCCTCCTGTGTTGCATTCAGTGTTTTCGCCAGACTACCCAGCTCATTCATCTGCTGCATTACGCGAATGGCTTGCCGGTAAAAGACCTCTCCTGCAGGCGTCAGTTTAGGCCGATACGCCTCTCTGGACAGCAAGACCATATCAATCTCGGCCTCTAACTTCTTCAGCATGTGACTGATGGCGGACTGAGACTTGTGCAGGCGATCCGCCGCACCGCGAAAAGTCCCTTCTGTCACAATCGCATGCAAAACAACCAGCTGCTCATAAGTCATAGAATACGCTCACTCAAGATGATCTGAATTTCTAATCATTATCGTGAATATTCAATATTATCAATTAATCATGAGAGGCATTACTTCCTCAAAGCCTGATAACAAACACCTTGAGGAAAGAGCTTCCAATGAAACTGTTTTACAAACCCGGCGCATGTTCTCTGGCAACACACATCACGCTGAATGAGATCGCAGCCACCTACGAGATCGACAGCGTAGACACCGATGCAGGGAAGACCAGCACGGGCGTAGATTTCAAAACCATCAACCCGAAAGGCTACGTTCCTGCGCTCCAGTTGGCGTCAGGAGAAGTGCTCACCGAAGGCGCTGCAATCCTCCAATACCTGGCAGACAATCACCCGCAACACGGGCTTGCTCCAGCAGCTGGAACTGTTGCCCGCACGCGTTTGCAGGAGCACCTGAACTTCACCAGCTCAGAACTCCATAAAGCATTCACCCCGTTCTTCACCGCATCAGCAACGACACAGGACAAGGAAAAGGCCGCAAAGAACGTTGCCGCCAAGTTCAACTATCTGGAGGCTCTGTTCAGTGACGGCAGAGCTTATCTCCTGGGTGCGGAATTCTCTGTTGCGGATGCGTATCTGTTCGTCGTCTGCAACTGGTCGAATTTCGTCGGCGTCGATCTGATCAACTGGCCGTCCCTCGCTGCCTTTGTCCAGCGCACAAGCCAACGCCCATCGGCACAGGCAGCAATGAAAGCTGAAGGCCTGATCTGATGAGCAACCCACAAACCTTTGCAGAAGTTCAGAAGGTGATGACAGGCTACTTTGACGGCCTCTATCACGCAGACACCAAGGCCCTGGCTGAGGTGTTTCACCTCGATGCGCGCTACGTCAACATGATCGAAGGGGACTACATGCATAAGTCCCTGAGTGAGTACTTCGAAATGGTGGATCGCCGTATCCCACCTGCAAAGAAAGGGGAGCCGCGGCAGGACCGCATCCACTCCATGGAATTCGGCGGCTCTCAAATGGCCTTCGTCAAAGCCTCAATGACCATGATGAACCGCGAGTATCTGGACTTCCTCACCCTGACCAAAGACCAGCACGGCTGGCGGATCATGACCAAGATCTTCACCTACATCGCAAAGCCGGAGGCAAGCTGATGCCATATGTAAACATCAAGATCACCAGGGAAGGTGGACCGGATGGCAAAGGTCCAACCGCAGACGAAAAAGCCGAGTTGATCCACGGCGTAACAGAGCTTTTGTCCCGCGTGCTCAACAAAAAGCCAAGCACGACCTTTGTGGTGATTGATGAGGTTGCCCTTGAGGACTGGGGCATTGGCGGCCTGCCAGTCATCCAGTATCGCCAGCAGGTCTCTTAAAGCACTTCAAACAAAAACGCAGGGCTCAAACCCTGCGTTTTTCAGTTCGCCTTATTGCGGCAGAATCTTCAGCGTCACATTCCGGTCTGGCACCAGAAAATCCGATGCTGCCACGACCAGATCGTCCGGGGTGATCTGCTCCAGAATTGTCGTGTAATTCTGATAGCGCTGGATCGCCTCAGGATAGCTTACAGCCTGACTTGCCAGTTCAAACCACAATCCATTGCTGTGTTCGGCATTGTTCATGGCTTCCAGAATAGGCTGACGCGCACGCAGCAACTCATCCGCTGTGATGTTGCCCTTCACCTGCAGCTCTTTGACGATATCCTGATAAACAGTCTCCGCCGCATCCACATCATCCAGTTTCAACTTGCTGGACATTCCAATATAGCCAAACCCTTTGATTGTATTGGAGTTCATGCTGAACGCATAAGGGCTGTAAGTCGCGCCCATAGCCTCACGCAGTTTATCGCGCAGACGAAGCTCTATGACGCCCTGCAACAACTGCAGTGTATAGCTCTGCGTTGCATCTGCATCATCGCTGGTTTTCCAATAATGCTGCAAAAGTGCCGCGTCACTGTCACCCTCATGGGTCAAAGAAACAGCTTGCGCCTCAGGAAACTCAATACCAGTTGCGTAGCTATGCTTTGGCGCCTCAAAGGATTGCTGCAAAGCGCCGAAAGTCTCGGCAACCGCATCCAGAGCGGTCTGAACCTCAAGGTCGCCTACAATACCAATCTCGATCGGGCCCTTTTGAGCGATGCGGGAGATGATTGGCTTCAGCTCCTCATAGTTCCGCTCCAGCAAAGCTTCTTCACTTCCTGCACCCCAGCGTTTGTCACCACTATGCAAAATGCGGGAGAACTCGCGGCCACGAACAGCTTCAGCAGAGCTGCGGGAGTTCTTGTAGGTCTCTTTCAGGCTCTTTTGGTAAAACGCTTGCCCCTCAGGACGATATGCCGGATCTGTCAGATACGCCGCGACCACCTGCAATTGCAGCTTCAGATCGTCCGGCGTTGTTCCGTATTGCCCGGAAATGCCGTCTTCGCCAAAGGAAAGACCAACGCCAACTTGTGTACCAGAAAGTACCTTATCCAGATCAGCAACCGAGTACTTGCCAAGACCACCAACAATAAACGCGCTCTGGAAGAAACCGGCCAAACCATCTTTATCAGCCGGCAGGTCTTCAATACCGCGACCAGTGCGCAGGGAGACAAACACCTTACCCTTGTCAAAGTCCGTCCGCTTGAAGTTCAGCACCACGCCGTTTTCAAAAGTGTAAGAGCGGATTTGCCCAAAACTGCTAATTGTCTGCTGAGCAACTTTGCCTTTGGGACCAAAGCTTTCATAGTCAAAACTAGTCAGCGACTTGGCTTCAAAGGCTGCAACTGGCTGCTTCTGGCTTTCTTCAAACACGGAAAGAATGGTCTCTTCAGCATTTGGAAAGGCCTCGGCAGTCGTCATAAACAGGTTTGGTTTTGCGCCTTCCCAAAGCTCAAGCAGTGCCTTTGAGACTTGCCGCGCTTTCAGATCAGAAAAGTGTTTCTGGAAGAAGGCCAGATCATCAGCAGAGGATGTGGTGACGCTCTCATTGAGCACATCGCGCACGAGTACATTGGCGATTGCACGGTTTGGAATAGTCTCTTCCGCTTTCACCGCAACTTCCAGTGAGTTGAGCCGGTTCACCAACTGCCGGTCAACTTCTTCCTGTGTCACGCCATAAGCCAGTGTTTGCCGCAGTTTCTGCTCCAGCAAAGCAAAACCGTCCTGCCACTTGTCGGTGGCAACGGTCGCGCTGGCAACAACGGTGTCGGCAAAGTCTTCGCTGTAATAATCCGTGCCGGCAGTGACCATAGTATCGTGAGAGGCAAGGGCTGCATCACGCAGACGCTCTTTCAAAATACTGATCCCGATCCTGCGCAGCGTGTTCTGAATGCGGTTCTGCTGGTTATCAATAAGCTCTTGAGAAGGTTTGACGAGATAAATGCTCAACACGGTAGGCAAAGACGGTTCTACAAAAAGCGCAGCACGCGGGGCTTCAGCAACCTTCAATCTCCCAAAATCCGGCTCTTCGCTGTCCAGTTGCTCTGCATTCGCAGGGCGCTTCCAATCCGCAAAGTGCTTTTGAATGGCAGCTTCTGTTGCTTCAACATCAATATCGCCAGTCACAACCACTGTGGTCCGACCGGGCGTGTAGTAGCTCTCGTAAAAATCGCGCAGGGTTGCCTGGTCAACGGCATCAATGCCATCCATTGTGCCAACCGGCAGCAAGGTGCGCTGTTTAATGCCCGGATAAAGGTAATCAAATCTGGCAACCAGCGCGTCATAGCCTGGGCCGTAATTGCCGCGCACTTCAGAGGCGACAACACCGCGCTCACGGTCAATCGCACTTGTTGAGAGTGTAAGTTCACTTGCTGTCTCACGCATAATAAACAGCGCAGTGTCCAGCAACTCCGCATCTGCTGAAGGCAGAGAGAGACGGTATGTGGTGTTATTCAACGTGGTCGCTGCATTGGTGCCTGCGCCAAAGGCCAGTCCTGCGCGCTCCAGTAAGGCCACCATCTCGCCTTCCGGCACATTGGTAGAACCGTTAAACGCCATGTGCTCCAGATAATGGGCAGCACCTGGTTCTGACCCTTTTTCCAAAGAGGATCCAGCATCAACCGCCATACGAACCTCAATCTGGTTCTTGGGGGATTGGCTCTGAACCAGCAAATACCGCATACCATTGGGCAGCTGACGAGAGATTATTCTGGGATGCAGTTTAAGGTCAGTCTCAGGAAACCAATAGGACTGCTGATCTTGGGCAACCTGCAACGCCGGCTTGGGCTGAGGAGCCGCGGCATCCTGCGCATAAACAGGAACAGAAAAGACCAGTCCAGTGCTCAGCAGTGCTGGCACCATAAGGTGTCTGATTACGTGCATTATTGTTTCCCTGCGCCCTGCCCAAATTGCCTATGTGCTCTTGATTGGTGTTCCCGGTGTGAAGATGTTCACGAAAGCACACCCCCATGCTTCAGCGCGCAGGTTTTGCAGACTTTGTTGAAGCCCGTCACAAAACAAATCCTAAGCTGAACCCGAGTACCCGCGAGGTCTTCACCTCATAAAAGCTACATCTGCGTAATTATCATAAACTTTGCTGTTATCTATATGCTTTCGCTTCATGTTGCTTTTGTGGCAAAAACAACTTTGAGGCTATGATGTAAAGCAACGCCACAAAACAAAAAACGCAGAGCCAAAGCCCTGCGTTTTCATCAAATCTTGTGTCTGGCTAAAGAACCGCTTAGAGCGGTAGTTCGCTGACACCACCGTTGGCAGCGGACCATTCCAGCGGATTATTGAGGAACTTCTCAACTTCGTTCACCTTCTCAGCTGAGAAGTAATCGTTTGTGCGGCAAACGCGCAGGATGTCGTGCCATGTGGCAAGGTAGTGCAGGTTTACGCCATGCTCTGCCAGCTTGCCTTTCGTTTCCGGAAAGATGTCGTAATAGAACACCACCAGCGTGTCGGTCACTTCCGCACCCGCTTTGCGCAGTGCTTCGCAGAACTTGATCTTGGACCCGCCATCGGTGGTCAGGTCTTCCACCAACAGAACGTTCTGCCCCTCGTGAATATCACCTTCAATTTGCGCATCACGGCCATAACCCTTTGGCTTTTTGCGCACATACTGCATTGGCAGTGCCATCTTATCTGCAATCCACGCGGCAAACGGAATACCAGCCGTCTCACCGCCTGCGATCGCATCAAACTTCTCAAAGCCCGCATCACGCAGCAGGGTTGCCACGGCAAACTCCATCAGTGTGCCACGAATGCGCGGGTAGGAGATCAGTTTACGGCAATCGATGTAAACCGGGCTCGCTAGGCCGGATGCCAGAATGTACGGCTCTTCTGGACGGAAGTTCACCGCCTTGATTTCCATGAGCATTTTTGCGGTCAGTTCCGCCATCACTTCGCGGTCAGGAAAAGAATTGGAAAACATCGCTGTCCCTCAAGTCACAGTAGGTGGTTTAGAGCGTATTCCCGAAAAGTGGTTCCGGTTTTCGGATAAGAATACGCGCGAAAACAAAGATCTGGAATGCGTGGGATGACAGGGAGCTGGCACCGCACGCATTCACGTCAAAAAAAAGCAGCTTGCCCCGGCCATATTAGGTGCAAACTGCTTTGAAACTCATCTTTAGGTCTCAACCTTCCAGAATATATCAAATCCCGGATTGAAGAGGGTCACCGGCCCGTCCGGTGTTGGAATACTCGGCGGGTAACTGACCTTTTCATCGGCCTTTACCAGGTCAATGGTCGCCTCGTTTGGTGCCATGCCATAAAACGCCGGACCATTGAGAGAGGCAAATGCCTCAAGCTTGTCGAGCGCACCTTCCTGCTCAAACACATGTGCCAGACAGCTCATAGTGTTTGGCGCGGAGAAGATGCCAGCACAGCCACACTCACACAGCTTGTTCTGGTCAAGATGCGGGGCGCTGTCTGTTCCAAGGAAGAAACGGGCATCGCCAGAAGTGGCTGCAGCACGCAGCGCAAGGCGGTGTTTCTCACGCTTCGCCACAGGCAGGCAATAGAAGTGAGGCTTGATGCCACCGACCAGAATGTCATTCCGGTTGATGATCAGGTGGTGCGTGGTGATCGTCGCCGCCAGATTGTCACCACCAGACTTGGCATAATTAACGCCTTCTTCCGTGGTGATGTGCTCCATCACCACTTTCAGCTTAGGGAACTTGCGGCGGATCGGGTCCAGTACAGTCTCAATGAACACTGCTTCACGGTCAAAGATGTCCACGTCAGACGTTGTGACCTCACCATGCACCAGAAGCGGCAAGCCAATCTCGGCCATGCGTTCCAGAACACCCGCCACCTTATCAAAGTCGCGCACACCACTTTGTGAGTTGGTTGTCGCGCCAGCAGGATAAAGCTTCACCGCAGTCACCAGACCAGACTTGGCTGCCTGCTCCAGATCATCCGCATCGGTGGTCTCAGTGAGATAAAGCGTCATGAGGGGAGTGAAGTCGTGCCCCTCTGGCATGGCTGCCAGAATGCGATCCCGATACCCGGCAGCATCCTTGCTGGTGACAACAGGCGGGACCAGATTAGGCATGATGATCGCGCGGCCAAAGTTTGCAGAAGTTGACGGCAGAACGGCCTTCAGCATCTCGCCATCACGTAAGTGCAGGTGCCAGTCATCAGGCCGTCTAATGGTCAGGCGGGTCTCGGTCATCTTCATGCTCCGTGTGGTCGAAAGGCTGCGCGACACCGGTTTACTGCCCAATGCCACCAAATCTCAAGGAAAAACTGATGCTTTCGAGCATCTCGCACAAATACGTAGTTATGGGAACTAGCCCTTCGGGTGAAATGCGCTGCGTAACATTGCGAAAAGTACGCAACTAGGTACTTCCCACTATCCACATCTTCATAGTTTCAAAGTGCCCCGCACAAATCCTAAGCGAATCTACCTGTCAATTCTCACAGGTCGCCAAGCCCCAAATTTACATGGATTGATCTGGTGGGTGGATTATCATAATGTTCCTGTTATGTACTAATTTAATTCACTTTTAGTTCTGGTTTTTGCAGGCGATTCGTTACGGCAGTCTTCACAGCTTGATCTCTTTCAAATGAAAATCGTGTCCATGTCAGTTTTCACGGCCTCCGCCTCATCCGCTCATTCAACTCCCAAGGAGAAGATCGCCTCCTTGCCATCACGTGTTTCCCCTGTTCACCATGGCGCAGGTGAGCAGGGGCGCGTGTACTTTATCGAAGAGGTCATCCGCTCAACCGTGCTCTATGATCTGCTGAAGGTCCTGCGTGACGCCCGGTTGCCAGATGCCTGGCTCGCGTCGGGCGCAATCTACCAAAGTGTCTGGAACGCACTGACGGGTAGGGAGGCTGGACACGGCATCAAAGACTACGACCTGATCTACCATGATGAGGCGGAGACATCCTACGAGGCCGAAGACCGTGTGATCACCAGCCTCGCCAAAGCTTGCGAACCGCTGGGGCTTCCAGTTGAGATCCGCAATCAGGCCCGCGTGCACCTCTGGTTCCCCAAGCACTTCGGCATGGACTACCCCAAACTAGGCTGCTCGCTGGAGTCTCTCCTCTACTACGCCTCAACAACCCACTCCGTCGCCGCCCGCCTGCACGACGATGACCGCCTGCAGATCGAAGCCCCCTTCGGACTGGAACCCATCTTCCAAATGCAGATGCTCCCAAACAAAGTCCTGCCCAACGAAGAAACCTTCACCCGCAAAGCCAACCGTCTCACCAAGCACTGGCCAGAACTAACAATCATCCCTTGGTAGGCTGCCCCCAAATTTTATCCGCCTACCCAAAAGCCCGCTTTTCGATCTCAAAAGCGGGCTTTTGCACGCCAACCACTTGTAAGAATTGAGATAACGAACCGAACCATAACAACAAACGACCTGCAATTGATCCTCAACATTGTTTACCAAGGCCCAACCCACCAATGGATTATCTCATTGGAATCTTTTAGTAGTTAGAAAGAGTAGAGCATCTCCCCGAGGCATGGGTTCCATTCTTTGGATCAGGATATGCATAAACATGAAATGTCAGAGCATCACCCGTGATCCGGTTTGATCACCCGATACTCTGAAATGAACCGGTGCAGGCGTCATCAGGGCTATGCCAAAATTAGTGCGTCACTCAGCTTTGGCCAATGCCAACTTGGAGTACCTGGATCAGGCAACGCTTGCGGACCCTCAACTCACCAGTGAGGAGGATCGCAAGCGGTTGCTTGAGCTGGTCCTGCGCTCCAACGCGCATCTGATTTCCGCCATGAAGGGCATCAGATCCCTCCGCCTGCCGGACTGGTGCATCTCCGGTCCCTCCATCGCATGGCCTCTTTGGACTGCGTTGAAGGGCAAGCCCGCCATGGCGGGAAATCACCAGCTTTACATCACCTACTACGATCCATCAGAGCAAGCCCTCGAAAAAGAAGCCACCTACCTGCGCCATATCCGTCAGATCCTGAGCGCTGGGCCATATCAGGTGCACCTGTCCAATCAGGCAGGCCATGTCATCCATCATGACAGTGAGCGAATGAGCAATGGAACACCAGTCACATGCACTGCAGAAGCTTTAGTGCGCGATCCCGTCCAAACCTATGCACTCGGCGTTCGCTTAGAGACCAACGGAACCTTCACCGTCCTGGCACCGTTCGGTTTGTCTGGCGTTTTTTCAATGAAGATGGAACGCAATACCGGATACTGCGACGAAGAGCACTTCCTCTATAAACTCCGCCGCGTTGAAGCCATGTGGCCGGGAGTTGCTCTCAGATAGCTTTTGCTGGGGCGTTTTCCCAAAAGGTGTTCCGGCCTCCAGGCAGGAATACGCGTGCAAACAAAGAGATAGATCTTCGCACGTGAATGAGCTGTGTCCTAACGAGGCGGCTGAACTGGCAAATAGCCTCTTTCTATCAAATGTACGGTTAAACCAACCGGAAACGGCAGAGCAACTGCATTCTCGTAATCGCACTTTGAACTTGGCGCTCCATCCGGGCAGGCATACTTCCGGAAATCTTCTTGATCACTCCGGCTTCTATCTGTGGCTTGTGCGACAGCAGCCATCCCGTCTCCCAACCGCGCCCGAAGAGCTGCCCAACCGGCAAGGAAGCCATTTTCGCCCCAAAGCGACTTCTCAGCGCCAGCTAATTCCTCGAGATAAGCCAGCTCTTTTCGAAAGGCAGTCTGATAGACAGGGTCCATGTTTACATCGGTGATTTCGTCGTAATAGAGCTTTTCAATGTAAAGCGGTGCAAAACTGCCTGCGTATGGCGCGAAAAGATAAAAGAAGCTGTTGTCCGCACTCACAAGCTCAAGTGTGCCGTCACCATCCAAGTCCTCAAAGCTATAGCCATATCCGCCATCCAGCACCGCACCCTGAACCATCACCCAGCTTCCCTCTCGATTTTGCGTGATGATCTGTTGCTCCACACAGCAATGCGCCCCACCCGTAAATCGCTTGATCACGACCTGAGGAAACTCAGTCTCCTTGGCAAGACGATTAACCTCAACGCTCTGGCCGTACTGAGGAAAATAACTTGGCTCCGTCTCAAACGAGAACACTTTATTCTGCCCGGTCCATCCAACAACCTGTACCTTTGAATTCTTTGAGAATTCATCATTCGGGTCAGTCTGTTCCGTGATGAGGCCCGCATCAACACGCAGCTTTTCGAGTTTCAGAGAAAAATGGTTCTGCGCTTCAAACTCTCCAAAACGCAAGTTTCTGGCGGGCCAAACAGTCTCCAAGTAGCGGCGCCCGTGAGATAGATAAGCATCCTCAGGCAAATCAATCGAAATCTGCTGGCGTGCCAGTTGCAGTTTTTTAAAGTTTACAGGGCCAACAACCACACCGAACCAGCCGTTTTCTGAGCGAACCACCCGCACTTTATCCTGATAGGGTGTCCCTTGCAGAGCGTCCTGAAAGCCTTCCGCCAGCTGCACAGCTTCGGTCGCATCCTGTTTGCTGGCAAAAACAAGCCATTGTTGCCCGCCTGAAAGGCTGAGACTGTCTGCTGCAAAACTGATATTTGGCGTACTGAAAAGTGTGAGCAATAAAACTGAAATCACTTTTAGAAATTGCATTGCTCAACTCCACATACAGTACTAACTAAAACCAATTAAAACAGGTTCTCCTGGTTGCTTCAAAGAGTTTCGCCAAAGCTAGCAACAAGAAACACTAATCAAACCGATTGATGTCGAAATCCGCTGTCTCTTGTAAAAACTCAATAAAGCCATCCACTTGATGCTCGGCGGTCAAACGCCCTTTCTCTGAACTTGCATTTGCAGCATTTCCCACTGTCCCATGCGGGTTCAAATCAGAAGCAATCCAGCCATAAGAAGGGAGCCCGGTTGGCCCCAGCCGGGCATTTTCATCAAGATCTTGAGCTGTTGAGCGGAAGTCTTGTGCATGCGACATGTCAACAAGGTCTGCCCGAAAATGCAGCATCAACGAAGTTTCCTCATCGCCTCCATGCAGCCCAAACTTCAGTTCTTCCTCGCTAAATAGCCCGTTTGGCGCTCCAAAGCTGGACCAATGACATTTGCCAACCAACATCTTGCAGCGAATGCGAAGCTCCCGCGCGACAATGCCGATCAAGTCCAGGTTCCCGCCATGAGAGTTGGCAATGATCATTTTCCGGATGCCACAGGCTGCAACCGAAGTGCCAATGTCAATCCAATGTTTTGCCGCTGTGTCGGCTCTTAGCGACAGTGTCCCCGGCGCATGAATATGCTCATCAGACTTCCCAATGCATTGTATAGGCAAAATACGGAAGTCCAGCGTTTCCGGTGCACGGGCGCACAAGGTCTCTAGCATACCCTCATTAATGTATGTGTCCACGCCAAGCGGGAGATGAGGACCATGTTGTTCAACAGCAGCTGTCGGCAATATCGCAATCGTCCTTTGAGCATCAATATTTTCAAAGTCTGTGGTTTTAAAATCCATCCAATAGCGTCGAGGAAACATGGCAGACACCTCTAGAGTCAGTCGCTGTTCGCAGGCCATCTTTAGTTTGGCCTGAGAAGAGGGGCTAAGCTTTGCAAAGGCTTCGGGTTTTTCTATCAATCACCTTTAAATGGCGAAGCCTTGAGGTTTCAGTAGAGCTGTCCATGTTGTAATGGGCAGCGTATCTGGTTTTTACCCATGGGTTGCAAAGCACACGCACGCCGCGCAAAACGGTTTTCTTGCCGGGCATGCCCATAAGAAAACTAAGCCATCTTGGCGCACCACAGGTGGTAAAAACGGCAAGTTTCTTAATGTTCTGCAAATTTGGTTTGATCGCGCCCTCTTCAGTCAGCTTAAAAGCAACACCTGGCACCAGTACGCGATCAAGCCATCCTTTGATCATGGCAGGCAAGCCATACCACCAGGTTGGATAAATGAAGATGAGCGTGTCGCAGCGCTGCAATGCGTCAATGTGGTGCTCAAGACCTTGCTGGTTGAGGGAGGTATCCAAATAGCTATCCAGCTCGCCCTTGGTTAAAACTGGCTGAAAACCCTCCTCATAAAGATCAATGAGATCCAGGCTGACGTCTTGAAGCCTGAGTGTCTCTACCACCTGTTCAAGGACAGCCTTGCTGAAACTTTCAGAGTTTGGATGGCAATAGACGATCAGCGCATGCATGTTCTTTTCCGGTTCAAATGTTTTTCCATCAATTTCTACCACGCCTTATACGAGTTGAGGCTGGCTTCTCATTGAGTTTCATCATCATGATCGCATGAAAATCGTCTAGTTCGTAATCCTCCCTAACTCAGCTAATGTTTTCTGTAACGTGATGATAATAATAGTATAAATCTACGTATTTCTTAGTTTTGCTATGCTTACTCAGCGGTGCTTTTTGGGTAATGCCTCAATATTTACACAATTTTGTATATTTTTTAGTGCGTACTTTCTGAAAGACCAATTCAGAAAACAAGCCGCGAGCCATCAGGAGGAGATGAGCCCCGGTAAGAAGAAGCGAAATCGCCAATCAAAAATGAAAACCGCTTCCAATCCTCCCAAAAATAATCTGCGCCCTATGAATGGTGCACTGTGTAACTCATCAAAAAGAAGCAGAACCAATGACGAACCACAGACCTACTCTCCGATCCGTTCAGGCTCCATCTGCCGTTGTTATGATCCGCCCTTTGTTTTTCAGCACAAGCAAAGATGCAGCTCAGAGCAGTTCTCGCAGTCTTATTGGTGAATCTCAAAAAGACATCGATTTTGCAGAACAGGCATATGTTGAGATTTCTGCCGCAGCAGATGAGTTGAGTAGGCATGGTGTTGATGTTCATCTGTTCGAAGATAAGTCTCGTGACACACCACACTCTGTTTTTCTGAACAATTGGCTGTCAACGCATGCAGGCGGTTATGTCACCATCTACCCAATGCAGGCGGAGAGCCGTCGAAAAGAACGTCGTAGTGATGTAATCGAGCTTCTTAAATCCGAATACCGCGTTCAGGATGTAGTTGATTTTTCAGAGCTGGAAGATGAGCAGCAGTTCCTCGAAGGAACGGGCGCAATGGTGTTCGATAACGTTGAGCGCGTTGTATATGCAGTCCCGTCAAGTCATGCAAATCAGCAGGCTCTGGAACAGTTCTGTGATCATTTCAAATATGAGCCTGTGATTTTTCAGGCGCAACACACTGATGGCAAGCCTGTTACTCACACCAATGAAATTCTTTGCATTGGCACTGGCATCGCATTGATTGGATCAGACTTGATCACTGATCCTGCAATAAAAGCAGAGATCCTTCGCCGTTTAGAGCAGTCTGGACGTCAGGTTGTTCAGTTGAACAACGAGCAAATTGAAGCCTGTGCAGGACGTTCCATTGAGTTGCATAGCAAAACAGAAGGCTTGCTTCTTGCTATGTCCGAGGGAGCATACTCTTCTTTACATCAGGATCAGATCGATCTGATTGAGCAGAGCACCAAGATTGTTCAGTTGAAGCTGGATACCATTGAACAAGCAGGCGGCTCAGCCCGCTGCGCTATGGCAGGCATCCACCTCAACCTGCGCGAAGTTGAACCTGAGCTGGAAACTGAAGCTACTTAAAGTTTCCCTGCTGAGTATCGTTTAAGTCCACAATATCGGTGACCGTCAGAACAGCTGGCGTGTCACCTTTATTTTTGACCCAATGCTGCACCTCAGAGTTTTCGTTGATCACTTCACCAAGCTTATGAATGACCGGCACACCGCACTCATTACCATACTCAACAAA
>NZ_FREX01000009.1:245000-248606 GCF_900143565.1 Pseudovibrio sp. Alg231-02
AAAGCCATACACCGAAACTGCGGGCTTGTCTTTGACAAGCGGTAGCGGAGCGTTCTGTAAGCTGATGAAGGTGGACCCGTGAGGGCTGCTGGAAGTATCAGAAGTGCGAATGCTGACATGAGTAACGATAAAGAGGGTGAGAGACCCTCTCGCCGAAAGTCCAAGGGTTCCTGCGCAACGCTAATCGGCGCAGGGTTAGCCGGCCCCTAAGGCGAGGCCGAAAGGCGTAGTCGATGGGAACGGGGTTAATATTCCCCGGCCAGTGGGTAGTGACGGATGCCGTGTATCGTATCTCCTTATTGGATTGGAGATGCGGTGAAGGTGTTCCTGGAAATAGCTCCCACGCTAAGACCGTACCCGAAACCGACACAGGTGGACAGGTAGAGTATACCAAGGCGCTTGAGAGAACTGTGCTGAAGGAACTCGGCAAATTGCTCCCGTAAGTTCGCGAGAAGGGAGCCCAATACGAAGGCAACTTTGTATTGGGGGCACAGAATAGGGGGTTGCGACTGTTTATCAAAAACACAGGGCTCTGCGAAGCCGCAAGGCGACGTATAGGGTCTGACGCCTGCCCGGTGCTGGAAGGTTAAGAGGAGGTGTGCAAGCACCGAATTGAAGCCCCAGTAAACGGCGGCCGTAACTATAACGGTCCTAAGGTAGCGAAATTCCTTGTCGGGTAAGTTCCGACCTGCACGAATGGCGTAACGACTTCCCCGCTGTCTCCAGCACAGACTCAGTGAAATTGAATTCCCCGTGAAGATGCGGGGTTCCTGCGGTCAGACGGAAAGACCCCGTGCACCTTTACTACAGCTTCACACTGGTATTCGTGATGACATGTGTAGGATAGGTGGTAGACGTTGAAACCAAGGCGCCAGCTTTGGTGGAGTCATCCTTGAAATACCACCCTTGTCCTCATGGATATCTAACCGCGGTACTACAATACCCGGGACCGTGTGTGGCGGGTAGTTTGACTGGGGCGGTCGCCTCCCAAATGGTAACGGAGGCGCGCGAAGGTAGGCTCAGAGCGGTCGGAAATCGCTCGTTGAGTGCAATGGCATAAGCCTGCCTGACTGCGAGACTGACAAGTCGAGCAGAGACGAAAGTCGGTCATAGTGATCCGGTGGTCCCTCGTGGAAGGGCCATCGCTCAACGGATAAAAGGTACGCCGGGGATAACAGGCTGATGATGCCCAAGAGTCCATATCGACGGCATTGTTTGGCACCTCGATGTCGGCTCATCACATCCTGGGGCTGGAGCAGGTCCCAAGGGTTTGGCTGTTCGCCAATTAAAGTGGTACGTGAGCTGGGTTCAGAACGTCGCGAGACAGTTCGGTCCCTATCTGCCGTGGGTGTAGGAAATTTGAGAGGATCTGTCCCTAGTACGAGAGGACCGGGATGGACGAACCTCTGGTGGACCTGTTGTGGCGCCAGCCGCATTGCAGGGTAGCTATGTTCGGAATGGATAACCGCTGAAGGCATCTAAGCGGGAAACCAACCTCAAAACTAGATATCCCTTGAGAGCCGTGGAAGACCACCACGTTGATAGGAGGCATGTGGAAGAGGGGTAACTCTCGAAGCTGAGCCTTACTAATAGCTCGATTGATCTTGATCACTCCCATTAAGCTATAATCATAAACGACAAACACGTAGATTTGTCGCCAACAAAACAAAGCTAAAACTTGGATAACAACAACAGACACTTCGCAGAAGTGTCCTGACACTCTCAATAAGAGTGGCATAAAAGACCAGTTCAAAAGTCAGTGTGACTTATTCCTGCCCGGTGGCTATGGCGGGGCGCCCCCACCCGATCCCATCCCGAACTCGGAAGTGAAACGCCCCTGCGCCAATGGTACTTCGTCTTAAGACGCGGGAGAGTAGGGCGCCGCCGGGCATGAATAATACACACCGACAAAAACCTCAAAATAAACAGAACAATATATCAGACAAAAAGCCCCCAATGCTTAAAGCATGGGGGCTTTTTGCGTTTTGGAATTAGGCCATCCTGAATGAACGGGCTGAAAACACAGCGAGCAAAGCTCCAAACGGCCCAGAACCAAAGCACTCCCCTATCCCTGAATATACAGCCTCAAGTTTGCCTGAGTAAAACCAAAGCAATGGCTTCAAGGGATTGAAACGTATTGCCTAACGATGCTGTGATGAGACAAGCACTACCCTCCGTGTATCCCAAAGAGAAGGGGAGTGAGCCTGTGGGAAGGGCGAGCCTTAGACCTCAAGAGCGACTAACACAGGCGATCAAGCCGCGGTATTTATGAGCTGGTGCTGTGTGAAGCGTGATTGAGCTAAACCGCAACTGGGATGACTTTGTGCGGCTATCTGCGTTCGCTGGTATTTGCACACGTATTGCGCCTCCACGCCTGCTGCACTTGCGAAGGTAATACGAGGCCAGTCGTGCATCAGGATGTAAACGGGAGGATTGAATCCGTAACTGCACCACGTTGCCGGAACGGCGGTGCGCTCCTATCTGCGTTCGTTGGCGGCATTTGCACTCGAATTTGTGCCGCTATGATTGCTGAGCTTTCGGAGGTAATGCGGAAGGCCATTCTGCGTAAGGATGAGATAGATGGGATAGCACCCGTAACTGCTCTACGCTGACTACAAAAGAGATGGAACTATTCTTGTGCTACCTGGGGTTAATAAGAGTGAGCGTGTGTGATGGGTGCTCTTTATCGGTAGCCAAATCTGAAAGTTAGTTGAACGGGTACCGAATTGGATTTTGATTGTGTTATCTTCGTTGCAGTTATTGGCTGTGTTTGATGCCTTTTTTTGATTGCTAGGGAGAGACTACATTGATGCGGGATGAGTTTGATAATTATTGCAAGTCATTGGTTGGGACGAGCAATGTCATTCAGTGGGGGAACGCTTCGGTTTGGAAGGTTGGAGGGAAGATCTTTGCGATCTGTTCTAACTGGGGAGAGGACCGTCCTGAGATGGAAGGGATCAAGATCAGCTTTAAGTGTTCGGAGCTTTCCTATCAGATTCTGACGGAACAGGAGGGCATTATTCCGGCGCCTTATCTGGCTCGGGCGAAGTGGGTTCAGATTGAGACTGCGCAGGCGATGGCTGATGAAGACATCAAGGATTATGTTCGCGAGGCGCATAGCATTATTGCGAGGAAGCTGACCAAGAAGTTGCAGAAAGAGATTGGTTTTGTTGCAGCTTAAGTGTGTCTGATCACGTGGGGCTCTGAATAACTGATCGTGCTGATTTTAAGGTTTGCGTTCTTTTGTGCAGATTTGCGTTATTTGCGCGAAATGTGCGTTGCTCGTGGTTCTTATTGAGTGGTTTTGTGTCTGGCTTTTGCACCGCATGCATTTAATTTTGAACCGGGGAGGTTCTATCATAGAACCGCCTAGCGGGCATATGTTTACCCCGTGGAATTCGCCTTACTTTTTATGCCCGCTTTTCCGGATGTTACGCTGGCATCCGCATATAAAAGTTATCCCCCTCTGAGGATATTTCTTCACTCATAAGCTTGTCTTTGCGTAGCATTGCGATCATTCGTGCTCGGTGCTCGGTGCTCGGTGCTCGGTGCTCGGTGCTCGGTGCTCGGTGCTCGGTGCTCGGTGCTCGGTGCTCGGTGCTCGGT
>NZ_FREX01000018.1 GCF_900143565.1 Pseudovibrio sp. Alg231-02
CTTTTGCTGTGTTGGATGGATTTTCTACAGATCAGTTCTCTGGTGCAGATCTGTACAACTTGTCAGCCGCAGCTACAGCAACAACTGAAGCTATGGACCTACTAGCGTAGTAAACCAAAATTTTTGCTGCCAACCTTGTGTTGGCAGCTYACTTCTCATTTTCCAGCCTAATTTTTTAAAGAGTTCCCAGTAACCAACATAAGCCACCACAAGTGGCTATTGGCAATAATTGCCCTTTTGTCCATTCACCCGGCGTAACCCCGCAGCAACACCTTTTTCCCGGCTGCAACTCTTCGTTGACAGGTGGGCGGTTGCATTCCACATTCATATGTGAGGCTTCGAAACCTCTTTCCACGCGGTACCCGCTCCCGTAACTAGCGGATTTTTTGTGCCTTTTTCCAAAGGCGCAAACCCTTTGATATGAGCGGGAGGGCGGTGAATACAATACTTCCTTCGGGAGGGAATAAACTCGCCTGCCGTGGTCAGGTTTCGAACCTCCCGCTCGCCAGCGGGCCTTCGAAAGCCCAATGTCGTGCGGTTCATTCAACAGCCAACCACGTGAGGGCTTTGATTATGGACGACACTGCATGCGCCTGTGGCGCCACAAATACTCTTCAAAATGAAATTGACGACGTGAACTTTGCTGTTTCTGATCTTCAGAACCTTGCTTATATGCAGCATCTGGTGCTGAGCGAGCGAATGAAGAACAGCAGTGAGCGTGACGTTCTCTTCACTTTGCACCATGCATTATCTGACCGCCTAGAGGCACTTGATAAGACCTGCGGAACTTTAACTGATGCGTTATCCGGCACGTTCTTCCCTAAAGGATTTTCCGGTCACGCGACACGCAGCGTCGCCTCTCCAACATTGGTCAATTCTAAAACTGTGTCTCTTGATTAGATCACTGTGAACGGCACTCCAAGGGCTGGCCTCGACCACCCTTGCACAGCCCTTCATGGGTGTCCTGCTGGTCTGCGGCCGGGCGAAGTGTGCCCGCAGGCCAGCATCTTCGTGTGTGTTTTTAGATGCGTTGATGGGTGTGGCTCTGGATCCCTGATCTGCGCGTTGCTTGTCCGGGATGACGAGGGAGGGTGATTGCGTGAAGAGAAGGCGGTGGGCGTAGTTTTCGGCTGATTTTCATGTGCCCGCAGATAAGTGGGCTTACTCTTTAACCAATTTGCTTCCCCCACTGTCATCCCGGGCGGAGCGTAGCGGAGACCCGGGACCCATGAGTGCCTGACGGCAAACGCTAGGCTAGCGCTATGCAGCAATTATCGTATAGGTCCGGGCTCGGGGGCTGGAAAGACAATGGTGGGCGGGCTTCTTGCTCTTCAGCCAGTCGGCTCCCCCCGGTGTCATCCCGGGCGAAGTTGTTTGTCCCGGAGAGATGGTTGACGTTTGTTCGGGGACATGGGTGACGGTCATGTTATGATGTTAAGTCGATTTTTGCGACAGTGTTAGCGGCGAAACACACGTTGAAGATCTCAGGTTTGTCTGAGGGACGTATGGCGAGAGTGTAGCCACGGAAGCATTTGGGGACATACCAGAGCCTGCCTTTAAAGCTGATTTCCGCTCTTGTTCTGGGTACCTTTCGGACCATTGTTCCTTTGGGATAGCTGATATCTGGAAGGTGTTTGGGAAAGATATGCTGTGAGATTGTATAGCGGCTGATAGGTGGCGCTAATCCAAGTGCTTCATGCGGGCGATGGAAATTATAAATCCGCCTCCATTGATCAAAGGCCGATTGCATAGTGCGGTGACTGCGAAATGTTCTGTATGCCAGAACCTCCTCTTTCAGGGTTCGGTTAAACCGCTCATTCTTGCCTTTGGTTTGAGGATGAAAAGGTCTGGCATGGATCAGGCGGACACCAAGATGAGCCAACCAGATCCGCAATGGTGTCCAACGCTGATCGGTAAGAGCTGTCCCCCATGGGGAACCGTTGTCAACCAGAAAGGCTCTCGGCAAGCCGTAGAGCTTAAAGCTCTCTTCTAAAGCCGTTTTAACTGTATTGGTGCGTTGGTCTGGGCAAGCCTTAAGGCAGGTCGCAAACCGGGAGTGGTCGTCGACAACCGTGAGAGGATGGCAACGAGTGTTATCTTCCAGCCTGATCCAACCTTTAAAATCCATTTGCCAGAGTTGATTAGGAAGAGGAGCTTCAAATCGCTGCCAATCCGGGGACCTTGGGGTTGATTTCGGTTCAATACGGTCATGGCGCTGTAGAATGGCGTGCACCGTGGAGCTTGCTGGAATTGTAATGCCTTTATGCTGCAGATAAGCGCGGATCTTTCGAGCACCCCAAGCCGGGTAAGTATCACGCACTGATAAAATCCTCTGCTCCACCTCCTGTGGTGAACGTCTAGGAGATGTTTTGGGCCGGCGGGAGAGATCATTCAAGTCTTCTCCCGCACGCCACCGCCTCAGCCATTTATAGCCTGTTTGTGGGCTGATACCGAACCGGCGACACAAGGCACGCCAATTAGCATTGTCCTGATCTGCAAGTCGGACAAACTCTTCTCGAAGTTTCATTGTTGAACACTCTTGCCAAGGCATCCCGGTCCCTCCCTGAATGCCATGTTAATGTGTCAACCATCTCTCCGAACACCTGTAACCTATGTCTCCGGTATGTACATCGGGGGCCGGGATGACGTCATAGAGGGTGCATTTTCTGAATGGAAATCACTCAGTCCCACGATTTATCCTCTGCCGTCATGCCGGACGAGCGGAGAGGTGATCCGGTATCCAGAGCCCAGATGTTTGTGGAAGTTACCCAAATGCATTGAGTATTGGCGCATCAGCTAAGGGGGAGGTTGGCTGAGGTGGCCCGCACAATTTGGCGGGCCTGTCCTATTTTTTAGATTAGTTTGCGCTGTTGGCGATGGCGCGTTCGGCGTCATCGAGGCCTTGGGGCGTTCCAACGTGCAGCCAAAGGCCATCGCCTTCGACACCGAAGAGGCGGCCATTTTCAATCGCTTTGTCGAACAGCAGATTGAGGGAGAATGGGCCTTCCGGCGTATCCTTGAACAGCCGTGGATGGATCATCGCGGTACCGGAATAGATGAAAGGTGCCACAGAACGCTCATCGCGGCGTTCCAGCTTGCCTTCATCGTCCATCAGGAAGTCGCCTTTGCCGTCATAACCAACCGCATTGACGGCTGGTGCGAGCAGCATCAGCATATCCATCTGATGGTCATCCCAGGTTTCTACGAGGAGATCCAGGTTCGGCTTTACCCCTTCCAGCCAGAAGCTGTCGGAGTTTTTCAGGATGAACGGATCGGTGCCCAGAATTGGCAGGGCTTTTTTTATGCCGCCACCGGTATCCAAAAGCTCTTCGCGTTCATCTGAGATCTTGACATCCAAGCCTTCAAACCTGCGGGCATGGGCCTCTACAAGGTCGGCAAGGTAATGCACGTTGACAACGCAGGTTTCGAGGCCAGCATCCTTCAAACGTGTTGCTGCGCGCGCGAACATTGACTTACCGTCCACCTCGATGAGAGGTTTTGGGGTTGTCGCCGTCAGGGGCCGCATACGTTTACCCAGCCCTGCGGACAAAACCATTGCCGATTTAGGGTGGAAGGAAATTTCTTTAGGCATCTCGTTGTCTCTGTCGTTTTGTTCTCTTGTTTCAGTCGCCACTTTGGCTCGTCTCATTTGACGAGAGTATGACAGTGAACATGGGTTTGAGTTTTACTTCCCCTAATTGTGCAAAGCACTGCCGCACGTAATTGCGGATGCGAGGAAGCATCTCCATGTATTTAGGTTTTCCGAGCTGCTTATCAAGACGTACAAACGCGCCAAGGATCTTGGCATTGCGCTGCAACGCCAACACAGCAACAGCATTCCGAAACGCCATTTCATCAAAAATGGGTTTATGTTTTCTTGCCAAGTCGCAATATCTCTGCAGCAAATGCTCCTGCAGGTCGGCTGGCATATCCACGCGTGCATCGTACACGAGCGAGGCAACATCATAGGCCGCGGGGCCCATCATTGCATCTTGGTAGTCAATAAGACCCAGCTTATTGAGACCTGATGCTTCTGGCAACCACATGATATTCGGGCTGTGGTAATCCCGTAAAAGCAGAGTTAGCTCGCCCTGGAGGACTGGCTCCAGCAGCTCTTGCCACGCTTCAACATAGCCGCGGCCTTGCTGTTCTGTTGCTGGTGCTCCACTGGCGTAAGGCAGATACCATTGGAGGTAGAGGTCTGCCTCCGTGATCAGCACTTCGAAATCGCAAGGCTTCAGCTGATGGGGTTTGCCATCCGCCTGCAATCCTGTTTGCCAGTCGCAGCTGTGAAGCCGGGCAATGTCGTCAATGGCCAGCTCGTAGCGCTCTTTGACCGCCTCACCGTTTTCGGTGATGATCTGGTCGCCGAAATCCTCCAGCAGCGCCAATCCGTTTTCCGGGTCGGCGGCCAGTCGTTTTGGTACGCGGAACCCATGATCCGCCAAGGCGTTGCCGACGGCGAAGAAGGCAGTAACGTCCCTGGCGCGATGTACGGTTTCGCCGTAGGTTTTGCCAGTGGGCAGACGCGGCTCTGGCCCAGTTGGCGGACTATCCATAAAGACGACTGTCTCACCGTTTTTGTGAAGTCGAAAATAGGTCCGCATGGAGGCATCGCCCTGCACATGCTCACGCCCGGCATCAATCCAGCCGGATTTTTGCAGCAGAGCGCGGCGGGCAGCGAGGCGATCAAGGCGGTTCTGCCAGCTTTCGCAGTTGGCTGTGAGGGTGATCTCGCGGGTGTCTGGCTCGGTGCCTTCTGTCAGTTTCAGGTCCAGCGCTTCCGGCCAGTAGGATGGGTCTCCCATCTCTGGCCATTCAATCAGCGCGACACCGGTTTCCAGATATTCGTCGAGCCCAAGCTCTTCCAGCTCTTCCGGTTCTTCAATGCGGTAGAGGTCGAGATGAGCGACGGACATTCTTGGCAGGTCGTAGGTTTGAACGAGCGTGAAGGTGGGGCTTGGGACTTCCAGATGAGGGTCAGCTGCCAGATGGCGCAGCAGTGCTCTGCTCAAGGTGGATTTGCCTGTGCCAAGATCTCCGGAAAGAGCAAGTACGTCTCCCTCTTTCAGCAGCTCAGCCAAATCCGCAGCAAAGAGCTCAGTTGCTCTCTGATTGTCGAGAAGTACCTTCATACAATTCGCCTCAAGAGCAGCTGCACATAGTCGCGCTCACGCAGAATGCTCTAATCTATACTTTCCAAGCGTACCCTCAAAGCAAGACTGAACTTACTTACCAAGGATACGTACCAATCTATTAGAGCAGGCCGCGTTCATTTAACGACACACGACGCCCCCGGAATTCTTCAAGAGTAAGCACTTGCCAAAACCAGCAAAGGAACTCAAGCCCCAGAGGCATTTATCTGACCGAAAACTGAAGGATGAGTTATTCCGCCGCTTCCAGCGAATGGACATGCGGCTCAAGCGGGAAGGTGCAATCCACTGTGGTGCCCTGCCCTTCGGCGGAGGAAATATCGACTGTACCGCCGTGCAGCTCGACAAAGCTCTTCACGATCGAGAGGCCAAGGCCAACGCCCTGACGGTTTCCACCAGCCCCGCGGCCTACAAAGCGCGAGAAGACCTGGTCCAGCATCTCCTGAGGGATGCCTGCACCATGATCTTTGATGCGGAAGCGGATTTCGTTTTCATCACGCTGGCAGCTGATGTCTACCAAGCCGCCCTTGTCGGAGTAGCTGATCGCGTTGGACAGCAGGTTGAAGAGAACCTGACGCAGTCGCCGTTCATCTGCTTTGAGATGGCCTATGCCCTCAGGCATGTGGGTGCGGAGCGTGATGTCGGATTCGACCAGGCGATCTTTCAGGCCTTCGACAGCCTCAGATACCGTCTGCGCAACATCGACCTCGGAGATTTCGAGCTCCATGATACCGGCATCGACAGTTGCCAGATCAAGGATGTCGTTGATGATGTGCAGCAGAGCAGACGAAGAGGACAGAATGTAGTCGGTGTACTCTTCTTGCTTCGGAGACAGATCACCAAACTTGGCATCACCCAACAACTGCGCAAAGCCGATGATGGTGGTTAGCGGGGATCGCAGCTCGTAGGACACGTGCTGAATGAAGGCGTTCTTGAGCTGATCAGCTTCCTGAAGCGCATCATTGGTGGCGTGGAGGGCACGTTCCACGTTGACCGTATCAGTGACGTTCACGAAGGTGAGCAGCGTGCCTCCATCTGGCAGCGGTACGGTGACGTAGTCGATGACAGACCCGTCGACCCGCTCCATGCGACCAGAAACGCTGGTGCGGTTGTCGGACAGGCCTGTTACGCCACGGGCAAGCTCTTGCCAACGGTCGGATTCGCCCATCAGCTCCTTGCAGGTGTCCAGCAGGTCGTTGACGTGTGGATCACCTTCGAGGAACTCCTGAGACAGGCCCCAGACCTCAGCAAAGGCCGGGTTGGACAGGCGCATGCGTCCGTTGGAGCCGAACACGGCGACAGCTTCTGTCAGGTGGTCAAGCGTTTCCCGCTGTACCCGGGTCAGTGCGTTGAAGCGGCTTTCCAGATCCAGCTGCTCGGTCACGTTCTCGTAGAAGTACGTCACACCACCTTGCGGATGCGGGCTGGCGATCACGCGGAGTGTCCGTCCATCTGGCAAATGCCACCAATACGCCTGTGCATCCAAGGCGTGGTAGCATTCCAGATGCTTGGTTCTCCAACCACGATAGTCAGCCTGCTCTGGCAGTTTACGAGCTGCGCGCAGGGCGTCGAGCAGCTCACCTTCTTCCGGCTTGGTCTCCAGAAAGCTCTGATCAATATCCCATAGGGAGCGATAGGCTGCATTATAGAACTGGAGACGATGATCAGCACCAAACACGGCTACAGGAGTTTGAAGTTGATCGAGCGTACGCGTATGGGACTCTAGTGTGCGGCGAAGCTGTCCCTGTACACGTTCAAGCTCGGAAATATCCTGAGCAAGACCGGCATTGCCATGCTCAGAATTCACGTCAGTCAACTCAAAGACACGCCGTTCACCCGCAGCCACAACCGGCATTGGCGAATGATAGACACCGTCGGTCTGGCGCATCATGTTGAGTTTGTTGCGGCCTTTTGCTTCCAGCAGCTCAATCTGCTCATCAACCACAGTGCGGGTGCTTTCGGCCTCGACAGCATCCACATAGGCTGAGTTGACCCAGACAAGCTGGCCATGGTTGTCGCGTTGCCATGCAGGCCCCGGCAATGCGTCTAACAGGCTATGAAGCGAGGAGATCTGCTCGCGCAGTTCTTTGTTTTGCTCAGCAAGGCGGGCGCTGAGCTGACGGTCTCCGGTCAGATCACGCAGGCGCAGGACTGCCAGTCCACCTGCGGTATGGCCGGATGCTTCCAGATAGACCCCGTCGGTGGTCGTTAAGGTTAACCGGAAGACTTCGCCGTGGCCGCGCAAATGCTCCAGAAAAGCGCGCAGGGCCTCGGCGGATTTGACGTCCAACCATGTCTCGAACTCGACGAGCTGCGAAAGGCCGCCTGCGAGTTCAAGGTTTTCAGGTAGATGTCCGGCAACACCGGGATGTTTGGCCTCACCATCCCAGACTAAAAGGAGACTGTCTTCTGTTTCCAGCAAGCTTTCTAGGCGGTCAATGCGCGCCATCGCATCGGCTCGGTCCTGACGCAATTGCAGGATGGACAAAGAGTCATTCCTGCGGATGCGGACAAGCACAACGGAGGCTGCGACTGCGTACAAGGCGATGCCGGCCGTTGCCGCGACCCAGACAACCTTGAAGGCGTCAACTGAACTACCTGAAAGAGCTGGCAGAATATCCATAGCCTGAGAGAAACCAGCAGCACCCAGGAGAGCAAACACAGCAACGCCCATCAGGTTCAGAACGAGTCTAAACCTTCTACGCCACAGCACGTTAACACGCGCGTGTTTATGCCAGGATGCTGGCATGTTGTGCCCCTTTCTTCGCCGCCTCAGATTCGCATCACACGCCGCATTGGTGTCACGAATCGCGAATAAGTCGCTCAACTGCCTAACTTAACGACTGATTCGACAATCAACATAACCTGATTGATTTTTGGGAAGAAGAGGATCTTTACAAAAAGTAAACAAATTCTGTGGGCGAAATAATCATCCACTACAATCTGTAGTAAGCCCAACAAGCGCACCCCCAATATATTGAAAGTGTGTTTATTGGGCCTAGTAGAATTCATGGAGCTGTTAACGCTAAGTCCCTTAGCGTTAACAGCAATTGCGACGGACGCGTATCAGTACTTGTAGTGCTCTGCCTTGAACGGACCGGATTTGTCGAGACCAAGGTAGTTGGCCTGATCGTCCGTCAGTTCAGACAGGGTTGCGCCGAGCTTCTTAAGATGCAGGCGCGCAACTTTCTCATCCAGATGCTTCGGCAGCACGTAGACTTCGTTTTTGTAGTCATCGCCTTTGGTATGCAGCTCCATCTGCGCCAGAACCTGGTTGGTGAAGCTGGCGGACATCACAAAGGATGGATGACCTGTCGCATTGCCAAGGTTAACCAGACGGCCTTCGGAGAGAAGGATCAGACGCTTGCCATCTGGATACTCGATCAGGTCGACCTGTGGCTTCACATTGCGCCATTTGTAGTTACGCAGTGCAGCAACCTGAATCTCGTTGTCGAAGTGACCAATGTTGCAGACGATCGCCATGTCTTTCATGTCGCGCATGTGGTCAGCTGTGATGACGTCTTTGTTGCCGGTGGTGGTGACGAAGATATCGCCTTCACCGATGGCCTGCTCCATCGTCTTCACTTCATAGCCATCCATCGCAGCCTGAAGCGCACAGATCGGATCGATCTCAGTCACGATCACACGGGCACCAGCGCCTTCCAGAGACTGCGCAGAGCCTTTGCCAACGTCGCCGTAACCAGCGACAACAGCAACTTTACCAGCCATCATGACATCAGTACCACGGCGGATACCATCTACGAGAGATTCACGGCAGCCATAGCGGTTGTCGAACTTGGACTTGGTGACAGAGTCGTTCACGTTGATTGCAGGGAATGGTAGATCGCCCTTCCTCTGCATTTCGTAAAGGCGCATAACACCCGTGGTTGTCTCTTCGGAGACGCCCTGGATGTTGCCCTTAACTTTAGAGTAGAAGCCCGGGTCTTTTTCGAGGCGACGCTTGATCGCTGCGAAGAGAGCGGTTTCCTCTTCATTAGACGGATTGTCGAGGACGGATGGGTCTTTCTCTGCTTTTGCGCCGAGAAGAATCATCAGAGTTGCGTCGCCGCCATCATCCAGAATGAGGTTTGCGGTTTGGCCGTCGCCCCAATCGAAGATTTTGTCCGCATAGGTCCAGTATTCATCAAGGGTTTCGCCTTTTTCAGCGAACACCGGAATACCAGCTGCTGCGATTGCGGCTGCAGCCTGATCCTGCGTGGAGAAGATGTTACAAGATGCCCAGCGAACTTCTGCGCCCAACTCAATGAGGGTCTCAATCAGAACTGCTGTCTGGATGGTCATGTGCAGGGAACCAGCGATGCGTGCGCCTTTGAGAGGTTTCCTTGCACCATATTCCTCACGACAAGCCATCAGGCCTGGCATTTCGGTTTCGGCAATTTCAATTTCAGTACGACCCCACTCTGCAAGTGAGATGTCTTTGACGTAGTAATCGTTAGACGCAGTCATTAAATCTTCCTGAAAGCCCGGGCCCATAGTCCCCTCCCGCGTGATTGATGAGTGCTCGCAAAATGAACGCTCACTGTATGCTGTTATACATCACAGAGAAGTCAGAAAGCAATAAAGATATAAAGGTTTCTTTATATCAGCCTAAAATGCAAACAAATGCAGGCGTGCAGAATGCTTTATGTGCGTCTGGGTAGATAAGGCTCTAGAATTTCTAGGATATTTTCAGGGAAGACTGTCAAAGATGTTGTCTCGAGTTCTTTCCGCGTCCACCAGCGATGCTCTCTCATTACCTGAGTTTCTATCTCTGTGTGGTTGGAATAGTCGATTTTCGAGTCGGAAACGGTGACAAAGAAAAAATGTTCTTCAGCATCTACCATCTCACCGGATGGTGTCTGAAACACCGCTCTTCCAACATGGATCACCTCACCGACAGGTTCGGAGATTCCGGTTTCTTCCAGAAGTTCGCGGCGGGCGGCTTCTTTAAAACTCTCACCCGGCTCAATACCACCGCCAACGGTGGCCCAATAGTCCTGGCCTTTGAGAGGGCCTTTATCGAACTTGAAATTGAAGAGGAGAATTCGGTCTTGAGGATCAACCACCAACAAACGTGAAGCTGGCCGCTTTTTCATGAGATACTCTAGAGGCTTGACTTATTTAGTCTCTTTCACCGAAACCGTCTTCCACCAAATGCGCAATTGCGGAAATGGCTTCTTCTTTCTGATTGCCGGTTACGACAACATGGATCGAGCAGCCTGTGCTGGCTGCAAGCATCATCAATCCCATGATGGAGGTTCCACCAACAGTTTGGCCGTCTTTGGAAACTTTTACATGGGCATCAAAAGTCTCAACCAGCTTGACCAGCTTAGCTGAGGCGCGCGCGTGCAAACCACGGGTGTTCACGATGGTCAGATCGCGAGCTAACACTGTGCATTCATCCATATTTTCTTAGCCTTGCCCGGACAGGACCTGCGAAGCTACGGAGATATACTTCTGTCCTGCACTGCGGGCTTCTTCTACCGCTTCGGCGAGCGATTTTTCGTTTCGAACGCTTGCCAGTTTTATGAGCATCGGCAGGTTTACACCAGCTACGACCTCAACGCTACCACCATCCATCACAGAAATAGCGAGATTAGAAGGCGTACCGCCAAACATGTCGGTAAGAAGGACAACGCCAGAGCCGTCGTTGACAGCTTCAACGGAACGCAGGATGTCCTGACGACGTTGTTCCATATCGTCATCTGGGCCGATGCTAATGGTTGCTACCCGGTCCTGTGGACCTACAACATGCTCAAGAGCCGATTTGAACTCTTCTGCCAACCGACCATGGGTGACAAGAACTAGACCAATCATATATTTCCCGCGAACTAACAGAGTGTCTACTCTTAGGTTATTCCAATCCTACTTTGTTGAAGGACACGCTGCAGTGCAAGAAAAATCAGCATGCTCATACACAGAGGGCTAATAGTTGTGCACTGGATTAGTAAAAATAAGTGCATTCGCGAGCCGAAGAGCGGCTAAATGATCTTCTTTAGGTACTTGTTGTCGAATTAATTTGACTGAGCAAAGTTCACAGGTCTGCACCTGCTCCTCCGGCAATCTATCGATTTCCTCTCGGGCTTCCAGATCCAGAACCATATGGATTACTGCAGTATCGAGGTAAGGAACATCGACAACGCCATAGCCTCGCAGCTCGGCCTTTCCCTTAATTGGATTTGGGCAAGACCCTATTAAGCGACTATTTTTCTCAGCAATGTAGACACGATCATCAGCAACGAGGGCTGCAAAACTGCCTTTAAGATGCGCGCGCTGTATCAATTCCAGCGCCAGCGCTGATTTGCCGGTTCCAGAGGGGCCACGGATCAGAATGCCTTTCGTGCCAACCACCAGACAGGTCGCATGTATCGCCTGACCTTCTGCTGCCTGAACACTTTGCTTCTGATCCAGTGTCGTCATGAGGTTGTTTTGGCCCTCAGTTTGATCACGAACCGGGCACCAAGCACTTTCGGCTCTTGCCCCTCTTCCTCAGAGGTTCGGTTCATGACCGAGATTTCACCCCGGTGTGCTTCGATAATCTGGCGGCAGATCGAGAGACCCAAGCCAGAGTTGTTTCCGAAGCCCTCATATTCCGGTCTATCCGTATAGAAGCGCTCAAAGACGCGTTCGCGGAGTTCTTCTTTAATACCAGGACCAGAATCTTCGACCCAGATGATAATCTGGTTGTTCTTGCGCTTCGCCGTAACTGTAACAGGAGTTCCTTCTGGTGCAAATGAGCGCGCATTGTCGATCAGGTTATTGATGACCTGACCGAGACGCTGGTCATTGCCGTGCATCTGGAAATTCTTGTCTGTTTTGGATGGCTCAAACTTCAAATCGACATGGGCGATATCATCACAAGCGCGTTCATTGGCAATGGATACGACAGCCTGCAACAGCGTTGCCATATCAACATCGTGAGATTCTGCGCGAGACATTTCCGCATCAATCCGCGATGCTTCAGAGATGTCCGTGATCAGGCGATCAAGGCGTTTCACATCATGCTGGATGACTTCCAGCAAGCGTTCGCGTGATCGCTCGTTCTTCGCCAATGGCAGGGTTTCAACGGCACTTCGAAGGGATGTCAGCGGGTTTTTCAGCTCATGTGCCACATCTGCGGCAAAGCTCTCAATCGCATCCATACGGCCATACAGAGCCTTGGTCATATTCCTCAGCGCACGCGCCAGATGACCAATCTCATCGTAACGATCTTCAAACTCAGGGATTTCTTCCCGGGTGTTGATCGCAGACTGCACTTTTTGCGCCGCTTCAGACAAGCGGCGGACTGGCCCTGCGATGGTGCCAGCAAGCAGTACAGACAGGATCATCACCACAACAGCAGCAACGAGGAAAATCTTCAGGATCGCATTGCGCTCTGCGGCGACGATATCATCAATGTCTCCGCCTTGTGTTGACAGGAGCAAAGAGCCAAGGACACCGCGGAAGCGTTGAATTGGCACAGCCACGGCGACAACCATTTCGCCTTTTGCGCCAACACGTACAACGGATGCAGGGGAACCTGCCAAAGCAGCTTCAACTTCAGGGTACTCGCGCCCTTCCGTCCGTCCGACTTCTTTATATGGCGGGTACTCACCACGGCGGATCCAGAGTTTCAACTCCTCCCACATTTTCTGGAAGAAGGGATCCTTGCTTTCGTCCGGCGGTGGCAGGTCGAAGCGGAAAATCTGGTTTTGGGCATGGAGCTGGCGTGAATCCAGCATCAACATGCCTTCAGGGTCGTAGATTCGGGCCCGTGTTTTGGTGGGCGATATCAGTCGCCGGAGAATAGGTCCGACAATCTCAGGGTTGATCGGGAAGTCCAGACTTCCCAGCGTTGAGCGAGCACTGGTGGATTCTCCAGCTTCCAGACGCAGCAGCATCTCCGGATCAACCATAAGAGAATCGCCATCGCTCGTGGTGGACGCGGCAATGGCGCCTGCAATGATCTCACCCTGGACCAGCAGTGACTGAACGCGTGCATCGATCAGACCGGCCTGAAACTGGTTCAAGTACAGAATGGAGATCACCATCGCCAGAAGGCCGACGAGGTTGAGCACCAGAATGCGGCGGGTCAAAGAAGAAAAGGCATAGATACCGGCGAGCGAGATCCAGCGCGTAAAGACGCGTTGGCGCACTTGCCTGCGTCCCAGCCAACGGAACGCACCTGTATGTTGCGGGTCAAGAGTATCAGAAGCGTCGTCTGCTTCGATGTCTTCCCGCTTTTGTTCTTCTTTATTTTCCGACATTCGCTCTTATCGAATTCTCAGGAACGTGTGTTCTCAGGTTTTTCCAACCTTCAGACAGCCCTGTACGAGCTGCTTAAGATTAGTTCTCGCGGAAGCGATAACCTACACCGTAGAGTGTTTCGATCATATCAAAGTCATCATCAACCACTTTGAACTTCTTGCGAAGGCGCTTGATATGGCTATCGATGGTGCGATCGTCAACATAGACCTGATCATCGTAGGCAGCATCCATGAGCGCATTACGGCTTTTCACAACGCCCGGACGCTGAGCGAGAGCAAAGAGAATTAGAAATTCCGTCACTGTCAGCGTGACCGGCTTTGCAAGCCATGTGCAGGTATGACGCTCTTTGTCCATGACAAGGTTGCCACGCTCCAGCAGTTTGGAGGTCTCAGTCGCAGCACTTGCGGCATCTCGTGGTGCAGCACGGCGCAGAACAGCCTTCACACGCTCAACCAACAGGCGCTGGGAGAATGGCTTACGGATAAAGTCGTCAGCGCCCATTTTCAGGCCAAACAACTCATCAATCTCGTCGTCTTTAGACGTGAGGAAGATTACAGGCAGATCGGACATCTGGCGAAAACGGCGCAGCAGCTCCATTCCATCCATACGCGGCATCTTGATATCAAAGATGGCAAGATCCGGCGGGTCGGCCTGGAGCCCTTCCAGTGCGACTGTTCCGTCTGTATAGGTCTGGACCCGATATCCTTCGGCCTCCAAAGCTATTGAGACGGATGTCAAAATGTTACGGTCGTCATCGACCAGAGCAATCGTTGGCATATCAGAGACCTTATTCCTCTCTTGCACGTTTCGCTACTTAGTTGGGATTTGAGATTAACTTGCGCGATCCCTAACCTCGAAATAAGGCAAAACCCTGTTTTAGCAAGATACTCGGAAAAATTCCTTATTTAGCGCTACTTTTGACAAGGTTTCGCCTGCCAAGTGCCACGTGTTCTTCATGAAGTGTATCGTTAAACGCTTAAAAGTGAAAACCAAGTTTGTGTAGAGTTTATTTTTATAAGCAAAATAAATCTATGCCAGCAAAAGGTCGTATTTCAATCGGTTTAATAGAAAAACGCAGGATTTCTGGTCTTGCTTTTGTAAGCATGACTGTCCCATCCAAGGGGCGTTATCGCTAAATTCACTGGCGCAGTGCCATTGAATGACGCAAGCTAAATAGTGAGCCGATTAAGGACTACTGAACATGAACGAGTTCGGACTACGGAATTCCGCGTTTGGGTGTGACACCTTCGGACTGAAGGGCCTCAACAGTGTGTACTGGAACCTGACCGAAGCTGAACTTTATGAGCATGCTATCAGGAACGGTGAAGCACAGATCGCCGCTGGCGGTGCTCTTTGTGCCGAAACAGGTGCTCACACAGGACGCTCTCCAAAAGACAAGTTTGTTGTTCGTGATACCAAGACCGAAGATACGATCTGGTGGGACAACAGTGGGGCGATGAGCCCGGAGAACTTCAATGTTCTTTTGCAAGACATGCTGGCCCACGCTGAAGGCATGGACCTGTATGTACAGGACCTTTATGGAGGCGCTGACCCTGCGCATCAGTTGAACGTTCGCGTTTATAACGAGCTGGCATGGCATAACCACTTTATCCGCAACATGCTTCTTCGCCCGTCCCGCGAAGACCTGAATAGCTTTGAATCAGAGATGACCATCATCGATCTGCCAAGCTTCAAGGCTGACCCAGAGCGTCATGGTTGCCGGAGCGAGACGGTTATTGCTTGTGATCTGACCAACAAGATCGTTCTGATCGCCGGTACTGCCTACGCCGGTGAAATGAAGAAGTCCGTCTTCTCCATGCTGAACTACATGTTGCCAGAAGACGGTGTGATGCCAATGCATTGCTCCGCGAATGTTGGCGATAACGACGATGCCGCTGTTTTCTTCGGCCTGTCCGGCACCGGCAAGACCACGCTTTCCGCTGATCCAGCCCGCACGCTGATCGGTGATGATGAGCACGGTTGGGGGCCAGAAGGCATCTTCAACTTTGAAGGTGGCTGCTACGCAAAAACCATTCGCCTTTCTGCAGAAGCCGAGCCAGAGATTTTTGCGACCACGCAGCGCTTCGGCACCATTCTTGAGAATGTTGTGCTGGATGAGGCTCGTGTTCCAGACTTTGACGATGGTTCCAAAACGGAAAACACGCGTTGCTCCTACCCTATTCACTTCATTCCGAATGCAAGTGAAAGTGGCCGCGCGCCGAACCCTAAGAACATCATCATGCTGACGGCTGATGCGTTTGGTGTTTTGCCTCCAATCGCGAAGCTCAGCGACGCTCAGGCGATGTACCACTTCCTTTCCGGTTATACCGCGAAAGTTGCTGGCACAGAGCGTGGGGTCACTGAACCGCAGGCAACATTCTCCACCTGCTTTGGTGCACCGTTCATGCCGCGTCATCCATCAGAATATGGTGCGTTGCTGAAAGATCTGATCCGTGAGCACAGCGTGGATTGCTGGCTGGTGAATACCGGTTGGACCGGTGGTGCGTATGGCGTTGGTCACCGTATGCCAATCAAAGAAACCCGTGCCCTGCTTCGTGCTGCATTGGACGGCTCTTTGAACACCGCTGAATTCCGCAAGGATGAGAACTTCGGCTTTATGGTTCCTGTTGCGGTGCCAGGTGTTGATACCAGTATCCTTGATCCACGGAGCACCTGGAGCAATCCGGCTGAATATGACGTGCAGGCGAGCAAGCTTGTCGACATGTTCGCTGCGAACTTCCAAATCTTCCAGGATCACGTTGATGATCTGGTCCTTCATGCAGGCCCGATCACCAAAATTGCTGCTGAATAGTAATCATCAGTCCCCCGAAGAGAGCGCTGGAGCGAAAGCCCCGGCGCTTTTTTGTTTTACTGAACACTGTTCTGTTGTTGCATCCCCTTGAACAAGCAGGCTAGGCTCCTCATTCTATTAGGGCATCGTCCTACGCGAGATCTCTCAGGTTTTTCGCATAGGAGGACGCTTAGGGACCCTGTTTATTTGCGAGCCTGTCATGTCTGTTTCCACTTTGCCTCAAGAGCTTTCCAAAAACCTCGACGTCCTTGGTGTTGCTGAGCGCTGGCAATCAGAGGGGCGCAGACTGGTGCTGGCGACGGTGATTGAGACGTGGGGTTCAGCGCCGCGCCCTGTTGGCAGCCATCTCATCATTGATGAAAGTGGAGAGTTCGAGGGATCAGTGTCCGGCGGCTGTGTGGAAGGCGCAGTGGTTGCTGAAGCCATGGATGTGCTGGAAGATGGCAAGGCGCGGAAGATTGAGTTTGGTGTCGCCGATGAAACTGCGTGGCGCGTTGGCCTTTCCTGTGGTGGCAAGATTGGCGTTTATCTGGAGCCTCTAACATCAGAGGCGGATCACGGACATGTTCGCTTGCTGAACACTTCCAGAGCTGCACGCCAACCTGCAGCGCTGCTCACTAATCTGGCAACCGGTCTGTCCTCTGTGATGCTTTATGGAGATGATGCAGAGGATGGTGCCATTGCCGTTGCTTTTGAAAACGGTGTTCGCAGTGGCAAATCAGGGCGGGTGCAGGCGCAAGACGGCGAAGAGTACTTCCTGAGCATGCAGGTTCCGGCCACGCGGATTGTGGTGGTGGGCGCTGTTCACATTACACAGGCGCTGGTTCCAATTGCGCAAACGGCAGGGTTTGACATTACGATAGTCGATCCACGCACTGCGTTTGCCTCTGAAGAGCGCTTCCCTGAGGTGCCGTTGCTGGCTGAATGGCCGCAAGATGTGATGGCGCAGTTGAAGCTTGATCCTTTCACCGCCGTTGCTGCGGTGACCCACGATCCGAAAATTGATGATGTGCCGCTGATGGAAGCGCTGAAAGCGGGCTGCTTTTATGTTGGCGCTTTAGGAAGCCGCAAGACACATGCAAAGCGCTGTGAGCGCTTTCTCGCGGCTGGTATGAGCGAAGAGGACCTTGCCCGTATCAAAGCGCCAATCGGTCTTGATATTGGCGCTGCCAACCCAGCCGAGATTGCGGTGGCCGTGCTCGCAGAGATCATTGTGACCTTGCGTGGGACCAAGGCAGACCAGAAGAAGGCGGGCTGACGTGAAATTTGGAAGCAGATCAGCCGCAGAGAGTGCAGGATGTTACCTTGCCCACTCCATCAAACATAATGGCCTCTCCCTCTCCAAAGGACATCAGCTCAGTGATGCGGATGTGAGCCAGTTGATTGCAGCAGGGTTTGCGGAGGTTATTGTTGCACAAGTTGAGGCAACTGATCTGCACGAAGATGACGCCGCTGCTTTGCTGGCCAACCATGCTTGCGGCACAGCTGTTTCTGCTTCTACCCCCTTTACAGGACGGTCCAACCTTTATGCCTCGCAAAGCGGGATTTTGCAGGTAGATGCTGAGAAAGTGACAGAAGCCAATCTGATTGATCCGGCCATCACGTTTGCCTGCTTGCCTCCGTTCACAGAAGTTCGCGAAGGGCGCATGCTTGCGACTGCGAAGATTATTCCGTTGGCTGTTGATCAGAAGCTGGCACAGAGCGCTGCAAATAAGATTTCCGAGGCTATCTCCGTGGCTGCTTATGCGCCGAAATCGGTTGCAGTTATTTCCACGACGCTTCCGCATCTGAAAGAGACAGTCATTGCAAAGAGCCTTCGTGTTTTGCAGGAGCGGCTGGACATTGCAGCAAGTACGATTGCTGCGGATGTGCGTGTGCCCCATGAAGAAGAGGCTCTCACGAATGCGCTTGGCACAGAGCAAGTGCAGGACGCTGATCTGATTGTTGTGTTTGGCGCTTCAGCCGTGGTGGATCAAGGGGATGTTATTCCTGCTGCTCTTCAAGCAGCTGGTGGGGAGCTCATCCATTTTGGGATGCCGGTTGATCCGGGCAACCTGCTCGTACTTGGGGAGCTGAATGGCATCCCAGTTATTGGTGCGCCAGGATGTGCGCGTAGTCCGCAAGAGAACGGGTTTGACTGGATCCTGCAGCGCTTGCTGGCCAATATCCGCGTTACCAGCAGAGACATCATGTCGATGGGGGTTGGCGGGCTTTTGAAAGAAATCCATAGTCGTCCTCAGCCCCGAGACCATCCTCTCTCTGAGGAGGCTGACAAAGCCACCTGCAGCGGTATTCTACTTGCCGCAGGTAACTCCTCTCGCATGGGAGACCACAACAAACTGCTGGCGCTTATTGATGGGAAGCCTGTCGTCCGGCTCGTTGCCGAGCATGCGCTTGCGAGTGAGTTGAATGAGCTGATTGTCGTCACAGGAGCGATGGCCTCTAAGGTGGAAGAGGCGCTTTCCGGGTTGCCGATCCGGTTCAGACATAATGCTGAGTACGATGAAGGTATTTCATCCTCCGTCAAAAAGGGAATCGAGAGCGTCAACGACCAATCACAGGCTGCACTCATTCTGCTCGGTGACATGCCTTTCGTATCCACGGATGACATCAACAAGCTTTTGGAGAATCACGACTCCATGCAGGATCAGCTGATCGGCGTCTCCACAACGCATGGCAAACGAGGCAATCCAGTGCTTTGGGATCGTGCGTTTTTTGATGATCTCCTTAGTCTGCGAGGTGATATTGGCGGCAAACCAATCATTCAGCAGAACCCTTCGGTGGTTTACACCGTGGAGCTTGGAGAAGCGGCGCGACGTGATTTGGATGATCCCGAAGCACTTCACAATGCCGGCGGTGTGCTGGGAAGGCACTCTGAAAAACCATAATTCGCCACAATTGATGAATCAATTTGGTGCAGTAACCACAACAATTCAGCAGAATTCACGTGGTGGTTAATATTGGTGCATACACATCCACTCTGTTATCTATTTGTTTTACTTACACAATTAAAAATCAGAAAAATATTTTATCCAGATTTTCTTGTGTAAGCATTTTTACACAGCTAAAAATATCTAGCAATTTGGAAAGGGGAGAGATAATCTTTTTCCCGTCCGGTAAATTTGTTTGCTTTTAATGTAGCAAAAGAAAATTCCGGTGATCCCATAATCAAAAATGGTTCCAACGATCCAACGGCGAGCATGGTATTCACGCTCCTCCCGCGTGCATGCAAGTGTTGATCGACTGGCTCCAAAGAACAAGGGTAGGTAAATGAAAGCACCAGTTATGCCTAAGGCGGGCCAGTGTAAGTGGACTGAAGGTGACAGCGGGAGCTATACATTCCCTTGCAAGAACCGCGCTGAAAATGGCTCTTATTGCGACCACCATCGCACGATAGTTTACGAGACACCTGAGCAGCGCAAAGCGCGTGCTGAGGAAATGCGCGCTGCAAACGCAGCAGCAAATAAAAAGAGACTTGCAGCCTAATCGACTGGGCTGCTCGTTCATCCTGTGCTCTTTTCTCCCACTAACGGTTTAAAGAGCCTGCTTTCTGCATAGGCAGATACAAAAAAGCCTCGGCACTGCCGAGGCTTTTGTTTTTCTTGGCATCGAAGTTGCAATCAGGAAGCTTTGATAGCTGCCTGCAGCTCTTGCAGCTGGGAAAGTACCAGCCGTGCAGCCTGACGTGCATCTTCGTCCTTAGCATCAGCTACATCTTCACTCGCATCTTGAATCTGCTGTGCGATGTAACCTGCATCAAGATCGGCCATCGGGATCGCCTGTTCCGCCAGAACAGTCATGCCAGACGCGGAAACGTCAGCAAAACCACCCCGCACGAAGTATTCGTGCTTGGAACCATCTTCGCTGAGCGCTTTAACAACACCCGGACGCATGGTTGACAAGAACGGCGAGTGACCAGCGCCAACACCAAATTCACCTTCAGTGCCTGGCACGATTACATCAGTAACCTTTGCCGAGAGCAGAAGGCGCTCTGGTGAAACCAGCTCAAACTGAAATGCTTCAGCCATTTAGCTCATCCTCTATCCGTTTCTAAGAGTGACGCCAAAAGCGTCACCCAAAGAAGTCACCGGTTCAAAAGAACCGAGATTAAGCAGCGTCCTCAGCCAGCTTAGCCGCTTTCTCGATTGCCTCTTCCATAGAGCCAACCATGTAGAATGCAGCTTCTGGCAGGTGGTCGTATTCACCAGCAACAAGGCCTTTAAAGCCTTTGATGGTGTCTTCGAGCGCAACCAGCTTACCTGGGGAACCAGTGAAGACCTCAGCAACAAAGAACGGCTGGGACATGAAGCGCTCGATCTTACGTGCGCGAGCAACAACCAGCTTATCTTCTTCAGAAAGTTCATCCATGCCAAGGATGGCGATGATGTCCTGAAGTGCTTTGTAGCGCTGAAGTGTTTCCTGGACCTGGGTCGCAACTTCGTAGTGCTCGTCACCGATGATGCGCGGGTCAAGCATACGAGAGGAGGAATCCAGTGGATCCACTGCAGGATAGATGCCTTTTTCAGCGATCGCACGGTTAAGAACCGTAGTCGCGTCCAAGTGAGCAAATGTGGAAGCAGGTGCAGGGTCAGTCAAGTCATCCGCAGGAACGTAAACGGCCTGTACGGAAGTGATAGAACCTTTAGATGTGGTCGTAATACGCTCCTGCATGCCGCCCATATCGGTAGCAAGTGTAGGCTGGTAGCCCACAGCAGAAGGAATACGGCCGAGAAGTGCGGACACTTCAGCACCAGCCTGCGTAAAGCGGAAGATGTTGTCCACGAAGAACAGAACGTCCTGGCCTTTATCACGGAAGTCTTCCGCGATGGTCAGACCTGTCAGAGCAACACGTGCACGTGCTCCTGGAGGTTCGTTCATCTGACCGTAAACAAGAGCAGCTTTAGAACCTTCGCCGCCTTTTTCCTTGTTCACGCCGGATTCGATCATTTCCCAGTAAAGGTCGTTACCTTCACGAGTACGCTCACCAACACCAGCGAATACGGAGTAACCGCCGTGTGCTTTAGCAACGTTGTTGATCAATTCCATGATGAGAACGGTTTTACCAACGCCCGCACCACCGAACAGGCCGATCTTACCACCCTTTGCGTAAGGAGCGATAAGGTCAACAACCTTAATGCCGGTTGGAAGGATCTCAGCTTCTGTAGACTGTTCTACAAATGCCGGAGCTTCCTGGTGGATACCGCGTTTGGCATCATGTTCAATTGGACCAGCTTCATCAACAGGCTCACCAATCACGTTCATGATGCGGCCCAGAGTTCCGTCACCAACAGGAACTGCGATAGGTTCGCCAGTGTCGCGTACTTCCTGACCACGAACGAGACCTTCGGACGCGTCCATGCAGATTGTACGTACTGTATTTTCGCCCAGATGCTGAGCAACTTCGAGAACCAGACGGTTACCGCCGTTGTCAGTTTCCAGAGCGTTCAGAATTGCAGGGAGTTCACCTGGAAAGTGAACGTCGACAACAGCGCCGATTACCTGCGTGATCTGTCCGACTTTCGTGTCAGCCATCACTTAAATCCTCGTCTCAACTCGGTCAGAGCGCTTCCGCGCCCGCAATAATTTCAATCAGTTCCGTCGTGATCTGTGCCTGACGCTGACGGTTGTACGTCGTTGTCAGTTTGTCGATCATCTCGCCGGCATTACGCGTTGCACTGTCCATAGCGGCCATGCGCGCGCCCTGCTCGGAGGCACCGTTTTCAAGGATTGCGCTGTAAATCTGAATAGCGACGTTACGTGGCAGAAGAGTCTCAAGGATCTCCTGTTCACCTGGTTCGTATTCATAAAGCGCGTCCTCAGAGGAACCGTCCTGAGCTTCATCTTTCGCTTCAAACTGAGCTGGGATGAGCTGCTTGGCGGTCGGAACCTGACTGATTACCGATTGGAACTGCGCGTAAAACAGTGTGCAAACATCGTATTTCTCATCCTGGAACATTTCCATGACGAGATCGCCGATGTGCTTTGTGTCGCTGAATTCAACAGATTTCAGGCCGCGTAGTTCGATATTCTCTACAATGTACTGACCGTAGCCACGCTTCAGGGCGTCATGCCCCTTCTTACCAACGGTGACGATCTTGACCGTCTTACCTTCGGAAAGAAGTTTGTCTGCGTGCTCACGTGCCAGACGTGCTATCGACGAGTTGAAACCACCACAGAGGCCACGCTCTGCTGTGCAGACGAGGAGCAGATGTGTCTGATCCCGTCCTGTACCCGTCATCAGCTTCGGCGCATCATCCCGACCTTCGAACCCAGCTGCAAGATTGCCAAGTACTGTCCCCATGCGTTCAGCATAGGGACGACCTGCTTCTGCAGCATCCTGGGCACGACGCAGTTTCGCCGCGGCCACCATTTTCATGGCCTTGGTGATTTTCTGCGTCGCTTTGACCGAAGCGATGCGGTTTTTTAGGTCCTTGAGGCTCGCCATGGGCGCTCTCGTTCCTTATCCCGTTGCTTCGAATTAACCGAGGGTCTTGACGTAAGCTTCCACTGCAGCTTTCAGCTTGTCTGTCAAATCGGCGTCGAGTGCCTTCTTCTCCCAGATAGCGGAGAGAAGGTCTGCATGTTCTGCACGCAGGAAGCGCAGCAGGCCAGCTTCAAAGTCGCGAACCTCGCCAACCGGACGATCGTCCAGGTAGCCGTTCACACCAGCGAAGATCACTGCAACCTGTTCTTCCGTTTTAAGCGGAGAGAACTGCGGCTGTTTCAGCAATTCGGTCAGGCGTGCACCACGGTTCAGAAGCTTCTGAGTGGTTGCATCCAGATCAGAACCAAACTGCGCGAACGCAGCCATTTCACGGTACTGAGCCAGCTCACCCTTAACCGGGCCAGCAACCTGCTTCATCGCTTTAATCTGAGCGGAAGAGCCCACACGAGAAACTGACAGACCAACGTTAACCGCTGGACGAATGCCCTGGAAGAACAGATCGGTTTCAAGGAAGATCTGACCGTCGGTGATGGAAATCACGTTGGTCGGAATAAACGCAGAAACGTCACCACCCTGAGTTTCGATCACTGGCAGCGCGGTCAGAGAACCGAGGCCGTGATCTTCGTTCAGCTTCGCAGAACGCTCGAGCAGACGGGAGTGCAGGTAGAACACGTCACCTGGGTAAGCTTCACGTCCTGGTGGACGACGGAGCAACAGGGACATCTGGCGATACGCAACAGCCTGCTTGGAAAGGTCATCATAACCGATCACAGCGTGCATGGAGTTGTCACGGAAGTACTCACCCATTGTAGTGCCTGCGAACGGCGCCAGATACTGCAATGGAGCAGGATCAGATGCGGTTGCAGCGATAACAATGGAGTATTCCAGAGCACCAGCGTCTTCCAGAGCTTTCACGAACTGAGCAACAGTTGAACGCTTCTGGCCAACCGCAACATAGATGCAGTACAGCTTTTCGTGTTCGTCGTCAGATGCGTGCAAAGGCTTCTGGTTGAGGAAGGTGTCGAGGATGATAGCGGTTTTACCGGTCTGACGGTCACCAATCACCAATTCGCGCTGACCACGTCCGATTGGAATCAAAGCATCAATCGCTTTAAGACCTGTAGACATTGGCTCGTGAACGGACTTACGAGGCAGAATGCCTGGTGCCTTCACGTCAACACGACGACGTTCAGTAGATTCGATCGGACCTTTGCCGTCGATTGGGTTACCGAGTGGATCGACAACGCGACCCAACAGACCCTTACCTACTGGAACTTCCACAATAGCGCCGGTACGTTTTACCGTGTCGCCTTCTTTAATGTCACGGTCGTTACCGAAGATAACAACACCGACATTGTCAGTTTCAAGGTTCAATGCCATTCCCCGGATACCACCTGGGAATTCAACCATTTCACCCGCCTGGACGTTGTCCAGGCCGTAAACGCGGGCAATGCCGTCGCCTACGGAAAGTACTTGACCAACTTCAGTCACTTCAGCTTCTTGGCCGAAGTTCTTGATCTGGTCCTTGAGGATAGCGGAAATTTCCGCGGCCCGAATATCCATCAGCCGACCTCTTTCATCGCGAACTTAAGAGAGTTGAGCTTGGTTCGCAGTGACGTATCAATCATCCGGCTGCCGATCTTCACGATCAAACCACCAAGAATGGATGAGTCCACCTTCACTACAATCTTCACATTCTTGCCCGTAGAAGCGTTGAGTGCTTCTTTAAGAGCTGCGACATGCTCAGCGTTTAATTCCGTTGCAGAGGTTACTAGAGCAGTAACTTCTCCACGCTTTGCAGCAAGCTGCTCACGGAAACCCTGAATCATGCCTGGAACGGCAAAGAGGCGCCTGTTTTGGGCAACCAACTTCACAAAATTTGCGGTCAGGCCGGAAATTCCGGCCTTTTCCAAAATAGCAGAGATCGCCTTTAATTGAGCGTCTGCACTAAAAACGGGGCTCTTGATAAGACGATCAAGATCAGCACTCTCGTTCAAGAGTGCCTCAAACTGGTCGAGACCCTTCTCCACCTCTGCCGTCGCACCCTGCTCCTCAGCAAGGTCCAACAGCGCAGAAGCATAACGCAAGGCCACGCCCGAAATGAGAGATACGTTGTCAGTCACTGGATCCGTGCTCTCCCGCGCATACAAGATTCTGGCGGCTGGCTCGCCGGAAATCCAAATCCTTGATAAGTCGCGTCTAATTCAATTTGAATGGCACAATCTGAGATAACCGTGCCGATAAAGCCGCGCTTCGCATAGCACACGCTTGAACACCTTGCAACATGGCGTAGGTATTCCAACGCATACATTGAGGTATCAAACTTTCTGCGCAGCACTACATGAAACTTTGGGGGTCAACATCAACCTGCACTCTGATACCGCCAGTTGGCTTGGGAGCGGCAGACAACCAGTTTCTCAGAAAGCCTTGTAAATCAACACTCCGGGGCGCGATTGCGAGCAAACGGAACCGATATCGGCCCCTCACCAGCGCCATTGCAGCCTCTGCCGGACCGAGGATTTGAACGCCTTCCGAACTAGGACTATTTACTGCAAGAGTTTTGGAAAATTTTTCGGTGAGAGTTCTATCCGCTCCAGAGATAATCAATGCTGCGAGTCTCCCGAATGGAGGCAGGCCGGCGTTTTCTCGCGACTCGATTTCCGCAGCGTAAAATTCCTCGGGATTTCCGGAGAGAAGCGCCTTTATAACGGGCTGGTCAGGGTTGTAAGTTTGCAGCAATCCCCTGCCTTTTCCGTGTATTCGGCCAGCACGTCCCGTCACCTGAGCCAGAAGCTGGAAAGTGCGCTCTGCTGCCCTAGGATCGCCATTTGCGAGGCCCAAATCAGCATCAACCACCCCTACAAGGGTCATTAATGGAAAGTTATGCCCTTTGGCGACCAATTGCGTGCCGATGACAATGTCAACTTCGCCCGTTTCAACGAGCTTCATTTCGCGATTTATGCGCTCTGTTCCGCCCGGCAAATCCGAGGAGAGAACAAGGACGCGCGCCTCGGGAAATAACGCTGAGACATCTTCAGCAATTCGTTCCACGCCAGGACCACACGCAACCAGCGTATCAGGCTTGCTGCATTCGGGGCATTTATCTGGCATAGGCTGTGAATAGCCGCAGTGGTGGCACACTAATTTGCCCTTAAAGCGGTGCTCCACAAGCCAAGCTGAGCAGTTTTCACAATGGAACCGATGGCCGCAGGTTCTGCACAGGGTCAGTGGGGCATAACCCCTACGGTTCAAAAAGAGCAGAACCTGATTACCGTTGGTCAGTGTTTCCTGAATCTCATTGACCAGTGCAGGTGCCAGCCATTTGCCTCGCTCAGGCCCATCGCAGCGCATATCAATGCCTTTGATTGTCGGCATTTCCGCACCGGAAGCACGCACTGGAAGCACGATTTTCGTGTATCGGCCCAGCTTTGCATTTACCTGACTTTCCACAGATGGTGTTGCACTGGCAAGCACGACAGGGAAACCAGAGATATGCCCCCGAACAACGGCCATATCCCTAGCGTTGTAGGGAACACGATCATCTTGCTTGTAGGCTGTATCATGCTCTTCATCCACGACCAGCAAACCTAGCCTGTGAAAAGGAAGGAAAAGTGCTGACCGCGCACCAACAACGACCTTTACTTCGCCATTTGCGACTCCCCGCCACGTTCTTGCGCGTCGTTTTGGAGGTACTTGCGAGTGCCATTCGGCTGGTCTGACCCCAAATCGCTGCTCAAACCGCTCCAAAAACTGGTTGGTGAGCGCAATTTCGGGGATGAGAACCAGAGCCTGCTCGTTGTTTCTGAGAGCTTCGGCGACGGCTTCGAAATAAACTTCGGTCTTTCCTGACCCTGTCACCCCATCGATAAGGAAGGCTTTGAAGCCTTTTCCGATGGATTCGCACAACTGATTCGCGGCGCCTTCCTGAAGATCCGTCAGCTTTCTGCCCGGAAGAGATGGATCAGGATCAGGCAGTGGCGGGGTTGCTGGCAGCATTGCTTCTTCCAGCACGCCTTGCTTTTTAAGGCCGTCGATGACCGAGGAGCTGACACCAGCGGCTCCCGCCAAGCCAGGGCGAGTCCATGCCATGCCATTTTCGACGAGTTCCATGACTTTTGAGCGCGCAGGTGTCATGCGGTCCGGCTGCATGCCATCAATGTAGCGCACACCAGAGAGCAGCGTTTCTGGTTCCAAAGCCTCCTCAGAACGCAGCACCATGCGCAAAACCATGCCGGGAGCGCCCAGCGTCCATGCGGCAACCCAGTCTATGTATTTCCTAAGATCTTCAGCGATTGGGGGCGTATCGTAGACATGCAGGATGCTTTTCAGCCTTTTGGGATTAACCTTTGTGTCCGGTTCTCCATCCCAAACGGCACCGATCACCTCACGCGGGCCAAGAGGCACACGCACGATGGAACCGGGGCGTACGTCCATGTCAGCTGGTACTTTATAGGAATATGCACCTGCGACAGCGACAGGAACCAGCACAGGTACGATAACCTCTGGTTCACACATCTGGCCGTTGCCAAAAAACTCAGTTTGCTGACTCACGAAACTCCATTCCCTGTTGAGCACTTGCTGGTTTTGCCGCGCATTCTTATCCTAAAACCGAAATCCAGTTTTCGGGAATACGCTTTAGCGGGTTTTACTCTTGTTGTTTCTATACACTCTGGGCTAAACACATACCGGAATTCCCCCCTAGGCCTCCGGTACCCTACGAGAGGCTACTAAGAAATCAGGAGCCTTTCCGGCATGAAATTCTTCGTTGATACTGCTGACACCAACGACATTAAAGAGCTGGCTGCAACCGGTCTTCTCGATGGTGTTACCACTAACCCATCTCTTATCATGAAATCTGGCCGTCCAATGAAAGAAGTCATCGCAGAGATCTGCGAGCTTGTGGATGGTCCTGTTTCTGCTGAAGTTGTTGCAACTGACGCTGAAGGCATGCTGAAAGAAGCTGAAGAGCTGATCGCAATTGCAGACAACATCTGCATCAAGCTGCCTTTGACATTGGAAGGCCTGAAGGCTTGCCGCGTTCTGGCGAACAAAGGCGTGCAGACCAACGTGACCCTTTGCTTCTCTGCAAACCAGGCTCTTCTGGCTGCAAAAGCTGGCGCGACCTTCATCTCTCCATTCATCGGCCGTCTGGACGACATCAACATTGAAGGCCTGGACCTGATTGCTGAAATCCGTCAGATCTATGATAACTACGGCTTCACCACCGAAATTCTTGCAGCTTCTATCCGTAGCGCAAACCACGTAAAAGACTGCGCTCTTATCGGCGCTGATGTTGCAACTATCCCACCTTCAACACTGAAGGGCCTCGTGAAGCACCCACTGACCGACAAAGGTCTGGAAGCATTCATGAAGGACTGGGCAGCAACCGGTCAGAGCATCGTTTAAGCTCTTTGTTTTTTCGCATATCGCGATGATATTAAGCGCGGACCTTTGGGTCCGCGTTTTTTTATGGGCTCGACTTTGCGTTCTCTGAAATCCACTCAGTCACAAGCTGGAAATATTTCCCGCGCAATTCTTGCTGGTCTTGTGAGAGGCTCGCAACAAGGCGGGTCTTCAAATCAATTATGTTTTCTGTAACGGGATATTCTTGCTCTGCGACTGCAGCAAGCTTGGTATGGGTAGAGCCATCCCAATCATGATTCACTCTAAAGCCGAAGTTCATGAGTGCGTCGTGCCAAGTCGCATCCAAATTCAACCATGTTTCCTGTTCGAAAACTCGCAGGTAATGATGAAAATCCGGGACCCGTTCATGCGTCGCAATTGCTTTAAGCTCTTCCGGGAAGCTTTCATCTATAGGCGTGCTTTCATTAAAGTATGTAAACATCGTGACGATCTCCGCCCGATATCCAGCCTCTCGGAGCAGGTCTCTCAACAAAATGTGCTTCCCCGAGCAGGACCCTAAATTGCTTGTGTAGACAATCCTCGGGTCACGGTTCCCCGTCGATCCATATGGGATGTTTCGCACGTGGTGATAAATCTGCGGAAGCGTCAACAAGCTGTTCTTTGAAATTACCCTCTGCAAAAATTCATTGTATTTCGTCACTTAGCTCTCACTGCTCCCTATTCAAAATGAGAAGCAGGTAGTATTTCCCGAAAGTGCCCTCAAACAAAGCCTCTTAGCGCTTTTTTTGTTTGCCTGTGTTTTCCCCTCCCCTCATCACTCTTGGCAAGGTTCACACCCATTCATTCGGTCAAAGTGGAACGGCACAAACCAGTATCCACCGCGTCAAACAGTGTTGGCAGGGGTTTCTTAACTCTCCCTCGCCAGTTTCTGATGGTGATCTTGAATATGTCGCGTGCATTTCATTCACGCGCCTCATTCAAGATCTTTATTAATGCGTATCCTCACCTGAAAACCGGAGACCACTTTTCAGGGATACGCTTGCGAAAGACTTCTTCATGCGTAACCTCATCGTATTCTCTGCTGCCCTTTTGGCTTGCATCTGGACAACTGCAGCCTTTTCTGCACCGCCAACCAGCTTCTCTCAGGCCAAGCGTCTGTTGGAGAAGCATATTTATCCATCAGAAGAGTATCGCGAGACTTTCTATTGTGGTTGCACCTACAATGGAAAGAAGCAGGTTGATGCGGACAGTTGCGGGTATACCCCGCGCAAAAACGCCAAGCGCGGCAAGCGGATTGAATGGGAGCACATTGTTCCGGCATCCCGTTTTGGCAAAACACGCGCCTGTTGGAGTGAAGGTGACCCCGCCTGTACCACGAAGAAGGGCAAATCCTATAAGGGCCGCCGGTGCTGCTCTAAAGTTGATGCAGATTTCAAGCGCATGGAAGCTGATCTCCATAACCTCGTTCCAGCCGTTGGTGAGTTAAACGGGGACCGCTCCAATTATCGCATGGCCGTTATCACCGGCGAAGACCGGACTTATGGCGCTTGTGATTTTGAGATTGATAGCAGCCGGAAAGTTGCCGAGCCAATGGCAGAGACCCGTGGTGATATTGCGCGGATCTATCTGTACATGCAGACCACCTATGGCATGCCTTTGACAGAGACTGAGGTCGAGATGTTCAACCAGTGGATGGCAGAGGATCCGGTCTCTGAAGAAGAGCAGCTGCGTGATGCGCGCATCCTGGAAATTCAGGGTAACACCAATCCACTCATCTCAGTTGGTTTCTAACCAGGTCCTCTTTTCGCTTCCTACCGTCATAATTGTGTACCGACACATCATCTACCCTAGGGTAAGGTGCTATGACGGTGGGAGGGTACAATGGCAGTTGAAACTGAGAATCTGAAATTCCTTGTTGGTCCGAAGACAGTCCTCGATCATTTACCGGATAATCCGCTGGATGATCTTGAGGGCGAGATTATCGGGTTTATTGATGCTGCAGAGCGCTCGCTCGACATAGCAATTCAAGAAATAGACAATAAACGCATAACCAACGCACTTATCAACGCAAAGCGGCGCGGGGTGCGGGTGCGAGTGGTATCCGAGGCAGATTACCTGAGCGTTGATGAGCCAGCAGACGACCCGCACTCAAGCGATCCTCGTGTTGAGAACGAGGTGAACCGGCAACTTCATGCGGCGTTGCTGCGCTCTAAAGTGTGGGTTCGGACTGACTTTAACCCACGGATATTCCATCAGAAATTCATCATTCGCGATGGCAGTGCTGTTCTGACCGGCTCCACAAACTTCACTGAAACCGGCACACATCGCAACCTGAACCATCTTCTCATCATCAAGAATGAGAAGGTTGCCGATATCTTTGAACGGGAATTCAGGGAGATTAAACGCGGGCGATTTGGCCGATACAGCGTTGATGAGAACGAAGCCGAGAACACACCGAGAGAAGTGATTGTTGACGACATCCGCGTGAAAGTTTGCTTTGCACCAGACCACGCACCAGAGATGGAAGTCACCAAACAGATGACAAAAGCTAAGGAACGGGTGGACTTTGCTATCTTCACCTTCTCCAAAAGCTCCGGCATTGATGATGCCATGTTGCTGCTGATGGAGGCCGGGCGAAAGGTGCGTGGTGCGCTTGATGCCCGGCAAGGCGGACAGGACTGGGCAGCCACTCAGCCTTTAGCAGAAGCTGGCGCTGATTTGCATTTCGTTCGCGGTTCAAGCCGAATTGGTAAGCTTCATCATAAGCTTATGGTGATTGATGATAGCATTATGATTGTCGGCAGCTTCAATTACACAGGACCAGCGAACCGGTTTAATGACGAGAACATCGTCGTTCTGGGGGATTCTGTGGTGCCAACCGAGAACCAGAAACGGTTTGCGATGGCAGCACGGCAAGAGATTGACCGGATCATCAGTGATCATGGGCAGCCAATCGTCATCAACTAAATTTGCGCAGGCCTTTCGTAAAGGCGTGTATGTTTATCTTTTGGTAACCATTCAGCCAGATTTGGCGCTTACACTTTGCGAATGGCAAATTCCCTTGATAGCGGCGAAGACTTACTCATCATCTGCAAACCAGATGTTACCGCAGCGATTGAAGACTGGATTGATCATCTGGGCTCTGAACGGCGACTGGCTGAACGGACACTGGAAGCGTATGAGCGCGATACCCGTCAGTTCCTGCGCTTCATGACCAGTTATGAAGGTGAACCGGTTGCCCTGCGGCATCTGGAGTCTTTGAAACCAAAGGACTTTCGCGCATTTCTGGCGACGCGTCGGAGGGATGGCGCGCAGACGCGGACGCTTGCCCGCGGGCTGGCGGGCATCCGCTCCTTCCTCTCGTTTCTGGAGGAGCGCGGTGAGGTGAATGCGGCTGGTGCTGCAGCTGTTCGTACGCCGAGACTTCCCCGCAGCCTGCCCAAGCCTATCCCCGTTGAGGAAGCCAAAGCGATTGTCAGCAACGATCTCGCTTTTGAGGACACTCCCTGGGTTGAATCCCGCAACGCAGCGGTGTTCACACTGCTCTACGGTTGCGGTCTCCGTATCTCTGAAGCGCTGTCTCTGACATCGGCCTCAGCACCGAAGGAGGGGGATAAGTCGCTGAAGATTCGCGGTAAAGGCAACAAAGAACGGCTTGTTCCGGTTCTGCCAGTGGTAATAGAAGCTATTGAGGCCTACAAAAAGCAGTGTCCTTACGATCTGTCGGGCAGCTCACCGCTGTTTCGCGGCGTTCGCGGCGGTCCGTTGAATGCGCGCATGATCCAGCTGGCCATGCAAAAAATCCGCAGTGCTCTTGGGCTGCCAGATACCGCAACCCCTCACGCTTTACGACATTCGTTTGCGACTCATTTGCTGTCTGAAGGCGGGGATTTGAGGAGCATTCAGGAGCTACTGGGCCACGCAAGCCTTTCTACCACACAGATTTATACGGAAGTGAACAGTGCACAGCTGTTGGACGCTTATGACAAGGCACACCCGCGTCGTTGATAGGTTGTCCCCCTCCCTCACATCACCTTGATCTCCCTTAGCAGATCCCCTAGGTTCGTCGATGTGAAACGGGGTGCCCGACACGTGTGTTGTGGCTGAGATCATACTCGAAGAACCTGCTCTGGATAATTCCAGCGAAGGGAGCACTCACGCCGTATTGGGGGATAGATTGTCTGGCAGTTTGCCAAGTCCCTGATACCAGCTCTCTTTCGCACAACAAGACCGAGGATAAAAATGGGTCGTGTCGAAAGCGCTTGCGCAACTCTTTCCGCAATTCGTGAAAACAGTCCACTCGTCCATAACATGACGAACATCGTGGTGGCGAACACCACAGCCAACGCCCTGCTGGCCATTGGCGCCTCCCCTGCCATGGTGGATGGCCCGGAAGAAGCCCCTGAACTTGCAAGTGTTGCAGGTGCATTAGTGGTCAACGTTGGCACGGTTACCCCAGCTCAGGCAGAGGCGATGAAGCTGGCAACTGCTGCTGCCCACAAAGCTGGTCGCCCTTGGGTACTGGACCCGGTGGCTGTTGGAGCGCTGACCTTCCGCACCAAGCTTGCTGGTGAATTGCTGGAGAACAAGCCGAGCGTCATTCGTGGCAATGCCTCTGAAATCATGGCACTTGCTGGTCAGGGTGCAGGTGGAAAAGGCGTTGATAGCACGGATAGCTCTCAGGCTGCACTGGCAGGAGCGAAAGAACTGGCGAAGCAGACAGGCGCTGTTGTTGTCGTCTCTGGTCCGGTTGATTTTATCACTGATGGTGCGCGCACTGCTGAAGTCGCCAACGGGGATAAGATGATGCCTTATGTGACTGGTCTTGGCTGCACGGCAACAGCTTTGACTGGCGCAACACTGGCTGTTTGCGATGACCCGTTTGATGCTGCTGTTGATGCAATGGTCTTTCTCGGGGTTGTTGGTGAGATTGCTGCAAAAAATTCAGCAGGACCAGCAAGCTTGCAGCTGGATATCATTAACGGCCTCTATCAGCTGAACAGCGATATCCTCAACGCAACAGCACGGGTTAAAATGCATGAAACCGTTGCTTGATCTTTCCGTTTATCTGGTACTGGGGCCGCAAGACTGCCCCGGTCAGGACCCCGTCGACATAGCAATCGCAGCCGCACAAAACGGTGCTACTGTTGTGCAGCTTCGTGACAAGACTGGCAGCACGCGCGAGCAAATTGAGCTGGCAGAGCGGTTGATGCAAGCGTTGAAGCCGCTGAATGTGCCGCTAATCATCAATGATCGTGTAGATGTTGCCTTAGCGGTTGATGCGGACGGTGTTCATGTTGGGCAGGATGATATGGATGCCACGAAAGCCCGGGAGCTGATCGGCTCAGATAAGCTGCTAGGTCTTTCGGTCAGCACTCAGGACGAGCTGGATACTGCGGATATTTCTGCCTGTGATTACCTTGGCATAGGCGCCTGTTTCCCGACGAACAGTAAGGATGATGCGGCTGATATGGGCATGGAGAGCTTTGCCGGTTTAACGGCTCAATCTCAGTTGCCTGTGGTTGGAATTGGCGGAATTTCACTTGCTAATGCGGATCAGGTGATCAAAGCTGGAGCTGATGGGATTGCAGTTATTTCAGCAATCTGTGGGGCATCCAGTCCATCCGCAGCTACGCGCAAGCTTCAAGACATCGTCAAAAGCGTAAAAGACCTAGGGTGATAGGATAAAACACGCATTTACTCCTCGCAGAGCCCATCTACATTGATATATGAGAGGACTAGGCGGGGAGCTTTTAGTCATGAAACTTAGACAAACATCATTTTTGTGCATGTTCTTCTGCACGTTTGCTTTTCTTGTTTCAGCAGCTCAAGCGCAAACCGCCTGTGAAGTCCGCAAATCAGAAATGGCGGAGCTGGGGGATTGGGAAAATCCCAAAGCACGTTTGAAAGAGCTCTCTCAGATTGAAGTTGAAGGGCAATGCCTTGACGGCCAACTGATTGTGCGTGCTCGTGCTTTCACCAGCTGCTCTCCTCGCGATTGCAAATGGGGTTGGGCTGCAGGACAGCTTAGCTTTTCTGGCGTACTCACGTTCCGGTTTGGTGGTTTCTTCAAAGCCCAGTATATTGAGCTGCGGCCAATGGGTGAGCGCATTCAGGCATATGTCCGCACCGAAAACCACGATCCAACGATTCCCAATAAGACCCGCAGCTACATCCTTGTTCGCCAGTAGCAAAAAAAGCCGCCTCAGTTTCCTGAAGCGGCTCTTTCTTAATCCAGAAATTCCAGATTACATATGAATTGGCTTGGCGAATGTTGCCATAGCGGCTTCTTTCACTGCTTCGGACATGGTTGGGTGCGCGTGACAGGTGCGACCCAGATCCTCAGAGGATCCGCCAAATTCCATCAGAACGCATGCTTCGTGGATCATCTCGCCAGCACCGAAGCCAACGATATGAACACCGAGCACACGATCTGTTTCAGCGTCAGCCAGAACTTTCACGAAACCGTCGGTGTGCAGCATTGCTTTTGCACGACCGTTTGCGGAAAACGGGAACTTGCCGGACTTGAATTTGATGCCAGCAGCTTTCAGCTCTTCTTCAGTTTTGCCGACGCTGGCCACTTCAGGAGAGGTGTAAACAACGCCAGGAATGACGTCATAGTTTACGTGACCAGCCTGACCTGAGAGCATTTCTGCAACTGCAACGCCTTCGTCTTCAGCTTTGTGCGCAAGCATTGGGCCTGCAATCACATCACCGATAGCAAAGATACCGTCAACATTGGTTTTGTAGTGATTGTCTGTCTTCACGCGGCCACGCTCGTCCAGCTCAACACCTGCTTCAGCCAGACCAAGACCTTCCGTATATGGACGGCGACCGATCGCGACGAGAACCACGTCCGCATCCAGAGTTGCGGCGGCGGCTTCACCAGCTGCTGGCTCAACGGTCACTTCCAGAGCACGGCCTTTTTTCTGAACCGCAGTTACCTTGGAGGACAGCTTGAACTTGAGGCCTTGCTTTTTCAGCATGCGCAGGAACTGCTTGGAAACGTCTGCATCCATTGGGCCAAGGATCTTGTCCATGAACTCAACAACGGTCACTTCAGCACCAAGACGGGCATAGACGGAACCAAGCTCAAGACCAATAACGCCAGCGCCGACAACAGTCATACGGTTCGGCACTTTATCCAGAGACAGGGCGCCAGTTGAAGAGACGACAGTTTTCTCATCGATCTCGATACCTGGCAGAGGCATCACGTCAGAACCTGTTGCGATAACAATGTTCTTGGTTTCCACGATGGAAGTTGAGCCGTCTTCAGCTTTTACTTCTACGCGACCAGCACCCAGCACGCGGCCAGTACCAAAGTGAACGTCGATCTTGTTCTTTTTGAAGAGGTAATCGATACCGGTCACATTGCCGTCGATCACTTTATCTTTGTGCGCCAGCATTGCCTTCCAGTCCACTTTTGGCTTGGAAGTTTTGATGCCAAGGGCTTCAAAGCTGTGGTTTGCTTCCTCGAACATTTCAGAGGCATGCAGCAGAGCTTTGGATGGAATACAACCGATGTTCAGGCAGGTACCACCATGGGTCTTACGCTTCTCAACCACAGCAACTTTCATGCCGAGCTGAGCTGCCTTGATTGCACAAACATAACCGCCTGGGCCGGTACCGATGACGACGAGATCGTAGGACATTTGCAAATCCCTGTAAGTAGACGGGAGAAGGCTGCAACGAAGAGAAGTGCGCCAATTTCCCTTAAAACAAATGTGCCCGGCCAGTGCCGGGCACGTTTATATCAGAGGTCCAAAATCAGACGCTGTGGATCTTCAAGGCTCTCTTTAACACGAACCAGGAAGGTCACTGCCTCTTTGCCGTCAACGATACGGTGATCGTAAGACAGAGCCAGATACATCATCGGACGGATTTCTACCTGACCGTTGATCGCAACCGGACGCTCCTGAATTTTATGCATGCCGAGGATACCGGACTGCGGTGCATTCAGGATTGGAGAGGACATCAGGGAACCGTAGACGCCACCATTGGAAACGGTGAAGGTACCACCCTGCATGTCTGCCATGGAGAGCTTGCCATCACGGCCTTTACGACCGAGGTTGCCGATTTCTTTTTCGATTTCAGCAATAGACATCTGGTCTGCATCACGAACAACAGGAACCACGAGCCCTTTAGGCGTGCCAACAGCAACACCGATGTGAGCGTAGTTTTTGTAGATGATGTCAGTGCCATCGATCTCAGCGTTTACAGCCGGGATTTCTTTAAGAGCATGGGTAATTGCTTTGGTGAAGAAACCCATGAAGCCAAGCTTTACGCCGTGCTTCTTCTCAAAGATATCTTTGTACTGCTTGCGCAGGTCCATGATCGGCTTCATGTCCACTTCGTTGTAAGTGGTCAGCATAGCCGCAGTGTTCTGCGCATCTTTCAAGCGGCGCGCAATTGTCTGGCGCAGCTTGGTCATGCGAACACGCTCTTCACGCACTTCGTCAGTCGGAGCTGAAACGGCGCGCACTGCAACAGGAGCCGGAGCAGCTGCCGGAGCAGCCGAAACGCCAGCAGCAACAGCTGCGAGAACGTCACCTTTAAGAACCTGACCGCGCTTGCCGGAGCCTGCAACCTGATCAGCAGAGAGGCCTTTTTCAGCCATCATCTTTGCTGCAGAAGGTGCTGCTGGCATGCTTGTGCCAGAAACGGTTGGTGCAGGAGCGGCAGCTGCCGGAGCAGCAGCAACAGCTGCGCCGTCGCCTTTTGCGATTTTGCAGAGCAGGTTACCCGGCTCAACAGTTGCGCCAGTTGCCTGAGCGATTTCAACCACGGTACCAGCAACTGGGCTAGGTACTTCCTGAGCAGCTTTGTCTGTTTCCAGCTCAACGAGGATATCGTCAGCCTTTACAACGTCACCAACTTTAACTGACCATTCGCCAACTTCAGCTTCGGTAACGCTTTCACCAGCGTGTGGTACCAGAACTTCAACTGTTTCAGCAGCTGCAGCAGGCGCAGCTTTAGCAGCCGGTGCAGCTTCGGCAGCAGGAGCGGACACAGCACCAGCTGCGCCCTCTGCGATGGAACCTAGAAGGGCGCCAACTTCAACAGTATCGCCTTCTTTCACATCAATGCTGTCCAGTTTACCGGCTACAGGCGCAGGTACTTCAACAGTTACCTTGTCTGTTTCCAGCTCAACCAGTGGCTCATCTGCATTCACCGCATCGCCCGGTTTTTTGAACCATTGAGCGATTGTTGCCTCGGTTACGGATTCACCCAGAGTGGGTACTCGAATTTCCGTCGCCATTGTCTCTATCTCTTTTCGTTTCAGGGCCCCTGAAAGGCCTGTCGGACTTACCTGATTACGAGGTACTTACTCGGCGAATGCATCGTCGAGGAAAGCTTGTAGCTGAGCCAAGTGCTTTGACATCAAGCCGGTTGCTGTTGCAGCAGCTGGTGGACGGCCAACGTAACGCGGGCGATGCACTTTTGCATTCACATGCTCCAGAACCCATTCAATGTACTGTTGAATGAAGAACCATGAGCCCATGTTCTTTGGCTCTTCCTGACACCAGACTACGTCTGCATTCTTGAAGCGGCCCATCTCTACGCACAAGGACTTGGTCGGGAACGGGTAGAGCTGCTCAACACGGAGGATGTAAACATCATTGATGTTACGTTTCTCACGCTCTTCGAGCAGGTCATAGTAGACCTTACCTGTACACAGGATCACGCGACGGATGTCTTCATCCTTCTTCAGCTCAACAGTTGAACCCGGGTTCGTCTGAGCATCATCGTGAAGGAGACGGTGGAAGCTTTCGTCTGCGCCGAAGTCTTCCAGTTTGGAAACTGCACGCTTGTGGCGGAGCAGAGACTTTGGCGTCATCAGAACGAGTGGCTTACGAATGTCACGCTTCAACTGACGGCGAAGGATGTGGAAGTAGTTAGCCGGTGTCGAACAGTTGGCTACCTGCATGTTGTCTTCCGCGCACATCTGCAAGAAACGCTCAAGGCGTGCTGAGGAGTGCTCAGGACCCTGACCTTCGTAGCCATGCGGCAGCAAGCAGACCAGACCGGACATACGCAGCCATTTACGCTCACCAGAGGAGATGAACTGGTCGAACAGTACCTGCGCACCGTTTGCGAAGTCACCGAACTGTGCTTCCCACATGGTCAGCGCATTTGGTTCTGTCAGCGAGTAACCGTATTCAAAGCCCAACACTGCTTCTTCAGAAAGCATTGAGTTGATGACTTCGTAACGGCCCTGCTTTTCACCAACATGGTTCAGCGGGATGTAACGGCCTTCGTCTTCCTGATCATAAAGAACGGAGTGACGTTGAGAGAAGGTACCGCGCTCACAGTCCTGACCGGACAAGCGAACGGAATGGCCTTCTTTCAGCAATGCACCGAATGCCATTGCCTCACCCATTGCCCAATCGATACCTTCTCCGGTCTCGATCATTTTGGCACGGTTGTTCATGAAGCGGCGGATCGTGCGGTGTGCATTGAAATCATCAGGAACATTGGTCAGCTTACCGCCAAGTTCCTTGAGTTCATCCATTGGAAGACCGGTAGAACCACGACGCGGCTCGTCAACTTCCTTCGCAACCTTCATCTTAGACCAACGGCCATCAAGCCAGTCGGCTTTGTTTGGCTTGTAGGTTTGGCCTGTTTCGAATTCACGATCCAGATGCGAACGCCAGTCAGCTTTTGCTTTATTAACGTCCTCAGCAGACATCAGACCTTCTTTGACCAGCTTGTCAGCATAGATCTGAAGGGTTGTTTCATGCTTGCGGATCTTGCGGTACATGATTGGCTGCGTAAACGCAGGCTCGTCACCTTCGTTATGGCCGAAGCGGCGATAACAGATGATATCAATCACAACCGGACGTCCGAACTTCTGACGATATTCAGTTGCAATCTTTGCAGCAAAAGTAACAGCTTCCGGATCATCACCATTTGCATGGAAGATCGGCGCTTCGATCACTTTCGCGGCGTCAGAAGGATAAGGTGAAGACCGTGAGAAGCGTGGGTTGGTTGTAAAGCCGATCTGGTTGTTGATGATCACATGGATCGAACCACCAGTGCGGTGACCACGAAGTGCGGACAGACCGAAACATTCAGCAACAACACCCTGACCAGCAAACGCAGCATCGCCATGCAGAAGCAATGGGAGGACGTTACTGCGATCAATTTCCGATGTCTCTTTCCAATCAGAAAGCTGGTCCTGCTTGGCACGAACCTTACCCAGAACAACCGGGTTTACGATCTCAAGGTGAGACGGATTCGCAGTCAAAGACAGGTGAACGTTGTTGTTGTCGAAGGAGCGGTCAGAAGAAGCACCGAGGTGGTACTTCACATCACCGGAGCCTTCCACATCATCAGGAGCGTATGAACCGCCCTTGAACTCATGGAAGATCGCGCGATGTGGCTTGCCCATCACCTGAGACAGAACGTTCAGACGGCCACGGTGTGCCATGCCCAGAACGATGTCTTTAACACCAAGAGCACCACCCCGTTTGATGATCTGCTCCAGCGCCGGGATCAGTGCTTCACCACCGTCCAGACCGAAACGCTTTGTACCGGTGTATTTTACATCAAGGAACTTCTCAAAGCCTTCGGCTTCAACAAGTTTATTGAGGATCGCTTTCTTACCTTCTGGTGTGAAGGCAACATGCTTGTCCGGACCTTCAATGCGCTCCTGGATCCATGCTTTTGCAGCAGGATCAGAGATGTGCATGAACTCAACACCAAGGGTGGAGCAATAGGTCCGTTTCAGAATTTCCAGCATCTCACGGATAGTGGCAAATTCCATACCCAGAACATTGTCCAGGAAGATCTTCCGATCCCAGTCCGCTTCAGAGAAGCCATAGGTCGCGGGATGCAACTCTTCATGGTCACCAGGAACAGCAAGGCGGAGCGGGTCAAGATCAGCATGCAAGTGGCCGCGCATACGGTAAGCACGGATCATCATGATCGCACGAACACTATCGCGAGTTGCCTGCAGCACCTGATCTTCGGTTAGCTCAACACCATTCTTCTTGGCCGTGGACTTGATCTTTTTGCTGACTTCTTTTTCAGCGGGCCAGTCGCCATCAAGAGCTGAAACCAGTTCACCATTTGCTGGAATTGGCCAATCAGAACGCTGCCAGGTTGCTCCGCGAGCTTCCTTGATTACGTCTTCTGGATTGTCCTGAAGCGAAGAAAAGAATTCTTTCCACTCGGGGTCGAGTGAATTCGGGTTTTCCTGATATTGAGCATAAAGCTCTTCAATATAAGGAGCGTTGGCGCCGTAAAGAAACGACGTCAGCGCGAATACGTTGTTCGCGTCCTGCCGAGCCATCGTTTTTAAGCGGACTGTTGATCCGCCCTACTTTCTTTGGGCGGGTGTCACACACCACATACCCTTGGGTCCCGCGACTGACAGCAAGCCTGGGGACTTACTGCCTTCTCAAGACTGTCGATGAAAGTGATTCACCGACAGTCGATTTAGTATGCCTCCTAAATGGTATAGGAGGTGTAATTTTTAAGCACCCTGCTTCAACTCTTCGAGAAGAGCAACAAGGGTCTTGCCAAGCTTAGCTGGGGATGGAGATACACGGATGCCCGCGTCTTCCATTGCAGCAATCTTGTCGTCCGCTCCGCCTTTACCGCCAGAGATCACAGCACCTGCGTGCCCCATGGTACGGCCTGGAGGCGCTGTACGACCAGCAATAAAGCCAACCATTGGCTTAGAACGGCCTTTTGCAGCCTGTTCTTTGAGCCATTCAGCTGCTTCTTCTTCTGCAGAACCACCGATCTCACCGATCATAATGATGGATTCTGTTTCTGGATCATCCAGGAACAGGTCCAGCATATCGATGAACTCAGTGCCCTTTACAGGGTCACCACCGATGCCGACTGCAGTGGACTGGCCGAGGCCTTCCTGCGAAGTCTGGAAGACTGCTTCATAAGTAAGTGTACCTGAACGGGAAACAATACCTACAGAGCCCTTCTGGAAGATGGAGCCTGGCATAATGCCGATCTTACACTGTTCAGGTGTCAGAACGCCTGGGCAGTTTGGACCGAGAAGACGGCTGTCGGATGCGTCGAGGCGAGCTTTAACCTTCACCATGTCTGCAACCGGGATACCCTCAGTGATACAAACGATGAAAGGAATGCCAGCGTCGATAGCTTCGATGATTGCTGCGCCTGCACCTGCTGGTGGGACGTAAACAACAGAAGCGTTTGCACCGGTTGCGTCTTTTGCTTCTTTAACGGAAGCAAAGATTGGCAGTTCAGCAGCTGATTCAAGTCCGGAAGACCAGGTTTCGCCGCCTTTTTTAGGGTGTACGCCAGCAACCATTTGGGTGCCGAAGTATGCCAGTGCCTGCTCAGTGTGGAATGTGCCGGTTTTACCGGTCAGACCCTGAACGATGACTTTGGTGTCTTTGTCGACGAGGATAGACATTATGCGACCTCCTTCACAGCAGCCACGATTTTCTGAGCTGCATCGTCGAGATCGTCAGCAGGAATAACATTCATGCCGCTTTCGCTAATGATCTTTTTGCCAAGCTCAACGTTGGTGCCTTCGAGGCGCACAACGAGAGGAACCTGAAGACCAACTTCTTTAACAGCAGCCAGAACGCCTTCTGCAATCACATCACAGCGCATGATGCCACCGAAGATGTTGACCAGAATGCCCTGAACGTTTGGATCGGACGTGATGATCTTGAACGCAGAGGTTACTTTCTCTTTGGTAGCGCCGCCACCAACATCAAGGAAGTTTGCAGGTTCAGCACCATACAGCTTGATGATGTCCATGGTCGCCATTGCCAGACCAGCACCGTTCACCATGCAGCCGATGTTACCGTCGAGAGCAACGTAAGCGAGGTCGTGCTTGGAAGCTTCGATCTCTTTTTCGTCTTCTTCGGTCTTATCGCGCAGGGCAACAATGTCTTCGTGGCGGAACAGTGCGTTGCCGTCGAAGGATACTTTCGCATCCAGAACGCGCAGGCGACCACTTTCCATAACGATCAATGGGTTGATTTCGAGAAGCGCCATATCCTTTTCTACAAATGCTTTGTAGAGGATTGGGAACAGCTTCATACCATCCGCGCGTGCTTCACCTTCAAGCTTGAGGGTGTCACAAAGAGCAGATGCTTTGTCTTCGGTCACGCCCTGAAGCGGATCGATTGGCAGAGTGAGGATAAGCTCTGGCGTATTGTGCGCAACTTCCTCGATATCCATGCCGCCTTCAGTGGATGCTACGAAAGCAACCTGACCACATGTGCGGTCGACGAGCAAAGAGAGGTACAGTTCGCGGTCAATGTCCGCACCGTCTTCGATGTAAAGACGGTTTACGACTTTACCAGCATCACCGGTCTGTGCAGTCACCAGAGTGTTGCCGAGCATGTCAGCAGCGTGGGACTTTACTTCATCCAAGTTGAATGCAAGACGAACGCCGCCTTTTGCTTCCGGGCCGAGTTCTTTGAACTTACCCTTACCGCGACCACCTGCGTGGATCTGAGACTTCACAACCCACAACGGGCCTGGAAGGCTTTTTGCAGCAGCTTCAGCTTCATCAGCGGAGAAAATTGCAACACCTTCAGCAACAGGTGCGCCGTATTCCTTCAGGACCTGTTTGGCCTGGTATTCATGTATGTTCATCTGCCCTTCCCATTCTAAGGGGCCCTGCCGAAGCAGGGAGCTAGACTGGCAACGCCTAGTGCTGCCAGTCTTTCAGATCATAGCTTGCGTGGCTTATGCCAGAGCAGGCTGGATTTTCTTACAAGCGTCAACAAGGCCGTTTACAGAAGAAACGGATTTGTCGAACATCGCTTTTTCATCGCTATTGAGATCAATTTCAATGATACGTTCGATGCCGTTTTCGCCAATAACAGTTGGCACGCCAAGGTACATGTCTTTCTGACCATACTGGCCGTCAAGGTATGCAGCACATGGAAGAACGCGCTTTTTGTCTTTGAGGTAGCTTTCTGCCATTGCGATAGCAGATGCAGCTGGTGCGTAGAATGCGGAACCAGTTTTCAGAAGACCAACGATTTCTGCGCCACCATCACGGGTGCGCTGAACGATTTCTTCGAGACGCTCTGCAGTGAGCCAGCCCATTTTCACCAGATCGGTGAGTGGAACGCCAGCAACAGTGGAGTAGCGTGTCAGTGGAACCATTGTATCGCCGTGACCGCCAAGAACGAATGCGGTTACGTCTTCTACGGATACTTTGAATTCTTCAGCGAGGAAGTAACGGAAGCGAGCGCTATCCAATACGCCAGCCATGCCAACAACTTTGTTTGCTGGAAGACCGGAGAATTTCTGCAAAGCCCAAACCATCGCGTCGAGCGGGTTGGTGATGCAGATTACGAATGCGTCTGGAGCGTACTTCTTAATACCAGCGCCAACCTGCTCCATAACCTTCAGGTTAATTTCAAGCAGATCATCACGGCTCATGCCAGGTTTACGAGGAACACCTGCAGTCACGATGACGACATCAGAACCAGCGATGCCTTCATAGGTGTTTGTGCCAGATAGACCAGAGTCAAAGCCGTCAACTGGAGAAGATTCTGCCAAGTCCAAAGCTTTGCCCTGAGGCATACCTTCAGCGATGTCGAACAGAACGATATCACCCAGTTCTTTCAGACCAGCGAGGTGTGCAAGTGTGCCACCAATCTGACCGGATCCAATCAAAGCAATCTTGTTGCGCGCCATGAGGAGCTCCCCTTTACGTAACATAGAACCATGATATATGGTGCCTATTTGTCGCAGTGGGTAGCGGTTTTGACGGATGTGCGCAACCCAAATGAAACACACATCCGCGTTATTTTCCGTAAAATGACGTTTTTTTAGCAGTTTGGATAAGCTCTCAATACGTCATTTCTGAATAAATTTAAATTTTTTCAGTTTTCGGTATTATGCTCACGCATCAGGTACTCTTCCGAACGCATTTCGATCAGGCGCGAAGCTGTTCGATCAAACTCAAATGCTTCGGTTCCAGATGAGGCAACATAGAGGTCCTGCGGCTCTGCGCTTGCCTGAATCACGAGATGAACGTGATTGTCGTAAAGCGTATCAATCAGGTTGATGAATCGCTTTGCTTCGTTCCTGCGCGCCTTGTCCAGTACGGGCACACCTTCGAGGAAAACTGTGTTGAAAGCATGTGCAATACGCAGGTAATCAGAGGGCCCTAGCGGGGTGCAGCACAATTCCTGAAATGTGAACCAGGCGATCGCACTACAAGTGCGGCTTACTGGTATTTTCCGGCCTTTGTTCTCTAACTCAACAAGATGGCATTGAAGGCCGTAGGTCATGCTGGCCCAAAGTTTCTCCATCTTCTGGAGGCTCTCAGGACCAAGCGGCTCGAGGTACGTATCTGAGCCGGAGAGCTTCTCAAGGCGGTAATCGGTTGGCGCATCCAAGTGAATGACACTCATTCGCTCATTCAAAGAACGGATAAATGGAAGAATGTGATTTCTATTCAGTCCGTCTTTATAGAGCTCATCCGGCACCACGTTTGAGGTACACACGACGACAACGCCAGCCTCGAACAATTTGCCGAAAAGCCGTCCGAGCAACATAGCATCGGCGATGTCGGTTACAGTGAATTCATCAAAGCACAGGAGACGCGTTGTGCTGATGATCTCCTCAGCAACCGGGATGATCGGATCGCGGTCTTTGATCGTTCCAGCACTGATCTGCTTACGGACCATGAATATGCGATCATGGATCTCCTCCATAAACTCATGGAAGTGAGAACGATGCTTTTTAGGTTCAGGGCTTAGATCGTAGAACAAATCCATGAGCATGGTTTTGCCACGCCCTACAGAACCCCAAACATACAGACCTTTGATGTAGTCGGGCTCTTCTTTGCCTTTTCCGAACAGGCGACCTAACAGCCCCTTTTTCTCTTCTGGCTTCCGCTGCGCCATTTCTGCCGTCAAAGCATCCAGAGACTTTGCCACCTGAATTTGCGCTGGATCGGCTTCCAGGTCGCCCCGCGCGACCATCGCTTCGTAGTGGGCAAGGACGGTTGTTAGGTTAGACGTATTCTCAAGCACGGAGCTCACATTCCTTAAGCTGTATTTCAGAGGGCAAATCACGCCGATCCGATGGGCTATATTTGCCCATGGCATAAAGGAGAGCGCTACCCAGACGCAAGTACAATAGGGTTTATTCGTAAAACCAACGTCTCACATCTGATCAACTTCTGCGGCGCACTTAAGCAAACACAAAAAGCGCTGCACCTGATATTGGCGCAACGCTTCGAAATTTATAGAATCATCAGATGATGATTAGCGGGCGAAGTTGATTGGAGCACCGTTCGCTGTTTGACCAGAGAAGTTGGTTCCAGCACCAGAGAGCGTCGCAACATTTCCGCCGCCAGCGTCTTTCAAGACAACCTGACTGCCATTCAGATTCCATGCAGAGATCTGAGAGAGCGTTGCATCGCTACAGCCGCGTGTGTTCGCACGGTAGCCGCCGCTCCACTTGGTCAGCGTCATGAAGAGCTTACAATTGTCGCCACCTGAAGAAACGCTCCAGCCGCCAAGCAGATCAGTACGGCCCACAGAGCCACCTGTTGCATTGACGTTTGGAGCAGGAGGTGCAGAAACAACCTGCGAATTAGCGTTCGCGTCCTGACCGTCAACCAAGATCTGGCCTTCAGAGCCTGGCTGACCAGGAGTGATCGGCGACAGGGTCTGACCTTCGATTGGTGAGATCGGAGAAGCAGGCAACGGAGAGACATAGCTACGGGTATACGTCGTCCGTTGGCACGCTATTGTGGAAAGTGCAATTACAGAAACAAATGCAATCGTCAAACTACGATTCATAGTGGTGTCATCCCAGCCTTGTGAATTAAGGCGTATTAACCATAAAGACCTTAAGAAACTGCCCCTAAAACAAGGCAGGTGAAAGGTTTACCACTCAAAAAAATGTGAGTTTCCCACTGAAACCCCTATTTCCTAAGGGAAACATGGGAAAATCTGACAACTCTCATAAAGCATTGGGCCAGCCAACCTTAACAAGCAGCACGCCAATTTAGAGAATCACTAGAAAAAACCTTAGAGGAGGTTGCAAGATCTATAGATTCTTTAATTTTGTGGAATGCATCTGTTGCCTCTTTTATGTTTCGTGGAACATCTTCATCTAGACAGATATCCCAGTTCAACTTTACTGGATGACCAGGCCACATTGGTTGCTTGTCAAGAAGCACACTCGTCTGAAGTCTTATTATGTAGTCAGGTTGAGGCGCATGGGGCAGCGAAAAAATCGTCCAGGGCTTCGGATGCAATCCTCCCTCATCCATACCGTTGGCGAAAAGAACTTTCTTGGTGAGCGAAACCATTTCCTCTCGTGGCAAGGGGCCACCAGAGAAGGCACGCAACTCTCCCATGGAAGTATGGTTTAAGTAGGCTTCCGCAGCCAGGCTCAGAAATGAATTATCTACGCAAACAAACAGTACATTTGCCTTAGTCATAGGCACGTCTCCACTGGAGCGCCGGACAATGTCCAATCATTCGGTGTCACTCGATTCCAGCACTTCATAGTGCCCTTTTTCTTCGGATCGATGACAACCAGACGATGCGCTTAAAATAATTGCGATTAGAATTGGAACGAGCGAAGCCAAAGTGCGGAAATATTCGCAATGGAGGCTTCAAACCTAAGTGAACTCAGTTCACTTTGCTTCTTTATGCCTGTATAAAGGCTCCGATTTTTCTGAGTTTATTTGGAGCTGCACAATGTCTTTCCCTTTATGGACCATACTGATTGCCGGCCTGATGCCATGGCTTTCTGTTCTTCCTGCCAAATTTTCCCGCAAGTTCGACAACTCAAACCCAAGAGACCCAGAATATTGGAAAGAAGGATTTCGCTTGCGCGCGCGCTCCGCAGAGATCAACGGCCTCGAAGCTTTCCCTCTTTATGCAGTATCTGTGCTCGTTGCCCTCGCCTATGGCGGTGACCCAGACTGGATTGAAAGACTGTGCGGTTTGTTCATCGCAATGCGCGTGCTGTACGTCGCATGCTATTGGCTTAACCGCGCCACCCTGCGTTCTCTTGTCTGGTTCGTTGGTTTGATTTGCGCTGTTGCGCTGTTCACGTCTCCGGCGTGGTCATAACAGCAAGCGCTGGGGGTCATAATCCCCGCGATTTCAAGGTATTGTGAGAAAGGTAAAGATCTTTCTCACGCAAACTGGCACGGTTCTGCTGTTTCTGCAGGACTACAGGTGAGAGAAGTAAACAGAAGGCCTTGTGAGACCCTTAGTTTTTGGGGATGACCGCCCATTTCAGGAAGAAACGATCAGCTTGGGCAGCCGTTTCCTGAGTAAACTGGCGACGACGGCGGGCCAGCAATGCAGGGCCAGCCTCCAATTCAGCCAGGATCAGATCGTTGATAGCGCCAGCAGGGCGAACGACATCCTTGATCATCCCAGCCTCGCTACGTTCTACCAACTCCTCAATCTCACCACGTAGCACAGGGCGAATAAAGGTCGCCTCGGCAATATCTGAGAGGCGAGAAGGCGGAACACCCTGATAGCGGTTCTGATTGTACCAGCGCAGCACCAGTGATGAGCGGATGAGGTCATACAAGCGTTCAGGTACGATCTCGCCGAGTGATACACCATCAAACCGGTGTTTCTGTCGCTCAATCCGATTGTAATGATAAAGCGCGAAGCGAACCGGGTCACAATGCTCAAGGGCAAAGGAGATCAACGACTTCGGAAATTCGTCATGCCCCGCATATGGATCCTTCAACTGAACCCAATCAAGCGGTTCAGGATTGCCTTTTAACAGCGCAATGAGCGTTTTTTTCAAGTCCCAGCCAGACACATTTGCCGGGACATTCACATCAACGTCTACCGTCTCATCGACCGGAAAAAGGGAAAGGTAGTGTTCAATTGATCGAATGTAGATGAACCGACAATTGGCGTAGTGAGCTTCAGATTTTTTATGAAGATACAGGTGCGAAAGATCGCCCGCGTGCAGAACACGCAGATTTCTTTCGTTTTCCAAATCACGAAAGTTCTTTTCCAGCTCCATAAAAACAGAAGAGCTTTCCGAACCAACCTGTGAAGGTGCACCCACCAATATTGCCTACCTGAAATCTAAGAGGCTTCCCCTCGTTGCACTTACCCTTGAACGCAATTCAGGGCAAGTGCACGCAAGCAGTTTGCTCTCTAAGTTTTAGGAAAACAGAGAGATTGGGTGAAGATACGTCACTTCTTACTTTGCTTCTGAAGACAGAGCATCAAATGCACTGAGCGCTTCTGCTGCGTACATGAGAGAAGGCCCCCCACCCATGTAAACAGCAACACCGAGAGCTTCCATCAACTCTTCGCGGGTTACACCATACTTGATGCAGGCTTTTGCATGGTATCCAAGGCAAGCATCACAGCGTGCAGCAACACCGATGGAGATCGCGATGAGCTCTTTTTGCTTTGGTTCCAGAGCACCGGTTCCAATCGCACTCTTCGCGATCTCACCAAATCCCTTCATCACACCAGGAATACCCGGGCGCAGTTCAGCGATGCGACCATCCGTTTGGGTGAGGAATTCTTGCCAATTTTCTACAGCCATGCTTCGACTCCTTTTATATTAGATATTACTAATACTAATAATTCGCAAAAATCCAACAATGACTAAAATCAAAGAAATTGCGCTTAGCGCATTAATATCATTCGTGTTTTTACATAATTTGTCCGTTAATATGACGCATACGTCATTGCAATCTCTACTCAGCTATGATTACTGAAGGAACTCTCGTTTTTTCATTTTCGGAAATTGATATGTCCATCGCAGAAATCCTGACTGCAAAGGGCCGTGCTGCTGACCTGCTCGCTGCCGCCCGTGATGCATTCCTCACCCAAGGGTACAAGAAAACCTCGGTGAGCGAGATTGCAGATGCCTCAGGTATCTCAATGGCACACATCTATAACTTCTACCCAAGCAAGATAGACCTTGCCTGTGCTGTTGTCGCTGCAGAGGTGGTGAAGCTGGTTGCGCGCCTTGAAACAGCGACTGACCCCAACGCCAGTGCCTCAGCACGTCTGAGCAAGTTTCTCATGATGGAATTTGAAGAGACTTATCGCCTGCTGGCACTCAACAAGGGTCTGGCAGACTGCTTGCAGGTGCTGGAACAGAAGCGCCCGGAAGACTTTGAAGAACTGTTCCGGCTTGTGCGACAACCAATGCACACCATCCTGCATTCTGGCAACCTTGCTGAGGAATTTGACCTGCGAGAAGTCAGTCAGGTGGCAAGACACATTCACGCTGCGACGATGAAGTTCCGCTTTCCTCAACTGCACAGCCACGAACCCTATGAGATACAGCGCAAAGAATGCATTGGCGTTATCAAGCTGGTTCTGCGAGGCGTTGAGCGACGCTAGAGAGTTGCTGACTTTTTTGTAAACCCACCATGAGCTCATTGACGGTTTCGTAGGGATTGCAGATATTTACCCCTTGAAACTAAGAAATCAGCACATCAGCGCTTGTCAATTTCAACTAGCCTTAACGCAAATTTTCCTTTTTAAAATCAAGCATTTATAAAGATCACAGTTCTAGACTTATTTGTATCAAGTTACCTATCACGTCTGATTATTTAGCCGTGTCATCCTCTTGCGTATTTTGGGGGAACCAATGAGTCGCTTAAGAGTATTTGCGTTTGCGGTATTGGGATTGCTCGGCTTCAGCAGCCATTCCTATGCTGTTGAATATCCGCCTGGTGTAGAGGTGGAAGAGCCCTATGAGGTTTACGAGGAAGAAGTTGTCGATGGGCTGATCACCCCACCTCAATATGACTGGGATGGCTTCTATCTCGGTGTGCAGGGTGGCTGGGCCCGCCTTCATGGCACGAACCGCTTCAACAACAGTGGTACGCAGTATAACGGCGGGACCGTTGGGTTATATGGCGGCTACAACTACACTTATCAGAATATTCTGATCGGCGTAGAAGGCGAAGGCGCTTACTGGTCTTTTGGTGAGCGTTCTCGCGGTGAAATGTCATTGCGCTCTGATTACTTCGCTGCCGCAAAGATCCGGGCCGGCATCACCTACGATTGGTTCATGGCGTATGTGACTGGTGGTGCAGCTGTTTCCACCTTCCGTGCCTCTAACCCGAATTTCGGTCCTGGCTCCGACAGCAATACCATGCTTGGCTGGGTTGGCGGTGCTGGCCTTGAGATGTTCGTCACCGAGCGAGTGATTGTACGCCTGGACTATGAGCGCATTGTCTTTCCCGGTCGTAGCTTTACCGTTGGTGGAACGCGCTTCAAGGAAGACATTGACAGCGACGCGATCCGGATCGGTGTTTCCTATAAGTTTTAGGCTATTAGCCTCAAATGAAAAAAGCCGCCTCATTTCAGTGAGGCGGCTTTTCTTGATTTTATAACGTGCTCACACGCTGATTAAACGCGACGCTCGACCATCATCTTCTTGATCTCAGCAATTGCCTTTGCAGGGTTCAGACCCTTTGGACATGCCTGAGAGCAGTTCATGATGGTGTGGCAGCGGTACAGACGGAACGGATCTTCCAGATTGTCCAGACGCTCACCAGTTGCCTCATCGCGGCTGTCGATCAACCAACGGTAAGCCTGCAGAAGGACTGCAGGGCCGAGGTAACGATCACCATTCCACCAGTAGCTTGGGCAAGAGGTGGAGCAGCAAGCACACAGAATGCACTCATAAAGACCATCCAGTTTCTGGCGGTCTTCGTAGGACTGCAGCCATTCTTTTTCAGGCTCAGGTGTCGTGGTTTTCAACCATGGCTCGATAGAGCGATGCTGCGCGTAGAAACGTGTCAGATCCGGCACAAGGTCCTTCACAACAGGCATGTGTGGCAGAGGGTAGATTTTGACGATCTCGTGAGAGCATTCGTCAGCACCCTTTGTGCATGCCAGTGTGTTGGTTCCGTCGATGTTCATCGCACAGGATCCGCAGATCCCTTCACGACAAGACCGGCGGAAGGTCAATGTTGGATCGACCTTATCCTTGATGTAGATGAGCGCGTCCAGCACCATTGGGCCACAATCGTCCGCATCAACGTAGTAGGTGTCGATGCGTGGATTGCGTCCGTCATCCGGAGACCAGCGGTAGATGCGGTACTCACGGGTGTTAGTGGCGCCTTCCGGCTTTGGCCAGACTTTGCCCTCTCCCATCCGGGAGTTTTGTGGCAGTTTAAATTCAGCCATAACAGTTACTCCAGATTTCGGCGCCTTAGTAGACGCGGGCTTTCGGTGCGATCTTCTTCATGTCGATGCCACCTTGATCGTAGGTAGTCAGCGGCTCAAGAACAACCGGACGATAGCTCAAGGTCACCTTACCATCCTCAGAGAGGTGAGAGATGGTGTGCATGCGCCACTCGTCATCATTACGACCACCGAGAGGACCATCTTTATAGTCTTCACGAGCATGTGCACCACGGCTCTCTTTACGCGCTTCAGCGCCGTAAACAGTGGTGATTGCATTGGCCATAAGGTTTTCAAGCTCAAGCGTTTCGACCAGATCAGAGTTCCAAATCATGGAGCTGTCAGAAACGTGCAATTCGCTCATTTCATCCCAGATAGCGGAGATGCGCTTACATCCCTGCTCCAGGCTTTCCTGAGTACGGAACACAGCCGCATCTTCCTGCATGGTCTTCTGCATCTTGGAGCGCAACTCAGCAGTTGGGGTAGAGCCCTTAGCAAAGCGCAGCTTATCGAAGCGAGCCATGATTTTCTGACTGGAAGCTTCGTTAGGCTCTGGAATTGGAGCTTCACGATCAACAACTTCACCAGCGCGGATAGCAGCCGCACGACCAAACACAACAAGATCGATCAGGGAGTTTGAACCGAGGCGGTTTGCACCGTGAACGGACGCACACCCAGCTTCACCAACAGCCATCAGACCCGGCGCGATAGCGTTTGGATCTTCTTTGGTTGGGTTCAGCACTTCACCCCAATAGTTGGTTGGAATACCACCCATATTGTAGTGAACAGTTGGCAGAACCGGGATAGGCTCCTTAGTCACGTCAACACCAGCAAAAATGCGTGCGCTTTCGGAGATGCCTGGAAGACGTTCTGCCAGCAGATCTGGATCAAGGTGATCCAGGTGCAGGAAGATGTGGTCTTTGTTTTTGCCAACGCCACGACCTTCGCGAATTTCCATCGTCATACAACGGGAAACAACATCACGAGAGGCAAGGTCTTTCGCGGAAGGAGCATAACGCTCCATGAAGCGCTCACCCTCGGAGTTTACGAGGTAACCGCCTTCACCACGCGCACCTTCCGTGATCAAACAGCCTGAGCCGTAGATACCGGTTGGGTGGAACTGAACGAACTCCATATCCTGCAGAGGCAGACCCGCACGAGCGATCATGCCGCCGCCATCACCTGTACAGGTGTGGGCAGATGTTGCGGAGAAGAACGAACGCCCGTAACCACCAGTGGCCAGAACAACCATCTTCGCAGAGAAGCGGTGGATTGTGCCGTCATCGAGGTTCCAGGCAATCACGCCCTCACATACGCCCTCTTCTGACATGATCAGATCAAGTGCGAAGTACTCGATGAAGAAATCAGCGTTGTGGCGCAGAGACTGACCATACAGCGTATGCAGGATCGCGTGACCAGTCCGGTCAGCAGCAGCACAGGTGCGCTGTACCGGGGGACCTTCACCGTAGTTCTGCATGTGGCCGCCGAATGGGCGCTGATAGATCTTGCCTTCTTCCGTACGGGAGAAAGGCACACCGTAGTGCTCAAGCTCATAAACTGCCTTTGGTGCTTCACGCGCGAGGTATTCCATCGCATCCGTGTCACCGAGCCAATCAGAGCCTTTAACAGTGTCATACATATGCCACTGCCAGCAGTCTGGCGTCATGTTCTTCAAGCTTGCTGCAATACCACCCTGTGCTGCCACAGTGTGGGAGCGAGTTGGAAACACCTTGGAGATACAAGCTGTTTTCAATCCCTGCTCAGCCATACCGAGCGTTGCCCGAAGGCCAGCACCACCAGCACCTACAACCACAACGTCAAACTTGTGGTCTACAAACTCATAGGCCTTGCCGCTCTGGCTTGGCGCTGTCGATACACCGGTCTGTTCAACCATCTAGATCAGCCTCCGAAGCTGATTTTAAGCACTGCAACCACGGAAGCGAGTGCGATAAAAGAAGCGAAGAAAATGTTTCCCATAAGAAGAAGAAGCTTGAGCCCTTCTGAATGGAAGTAATCTTCGATGATGACTTGCATGCCCAGCTTCATGTGCAGGCAGCCGACCAAGATCACCAAAAGCAGCAAGGTGGAGATGATCGGGTTTTGAAGTGCTTCAGTGAAACTCGCATAATCAGCACCTTGCAGCGCGATGACGAGGATAACAAAGAAGGAAATAAGGAACACATTTGCTACAGCGGTCAAACGCTGGCGCCAGAAATGCGACGTGCCGTCCTTAGCTGAGCCAAGGCCGCGAACTTTCCCGAGCGGAGTGCGCATATCGGTCATTGATCTCTCCTTAAGCGACGATGAAACCGATGATCCAGAGGATCACGGTAAGAGCAACAGAGCCTACGATTGTCGCGCGAGCCATCCAGTTCGCTGCAGACAATTCAAAGCCATGCCCCATGTCCCAGATGAAGTGACGCAAACCGCCAATCATGTGGTGCACAAGTGCCCATGTGAAGCCGAAGAGGACCAGACGGCCCAGGAAGGAACCGAAAACGTCCATTGCGAATTGATAGGACTCAGGACCTGCTGCTGCGCAGATGAGCCAGAACGCCATCAAAATCGTTCCAAAATAAAGCGCCGCCCCGGTGATGCGATGTAGAATGGACATCACCATCGTCACGATCGGCTTATAGATCTGAAGATGGGGCGATAATGGCCGGTTGGCCTTGAGGTCAGCGTTCGCCATAAATCTCTCTCCCGTCCCTGGTTACAGTTACGCTTACGTAAACGTAACAAAACAAGGCGTTGTATGAGGTTCTAATACCTTCAGTTTCGGGGTGCGTCAAAGCATCCTATGCGACTAAATGCTTTTTCTACTAGGTTTGCCCTTAAAATTGGCCGAAATGATTAGATTTTGCGGTGTAAATTTTGTTGGTTTCTACCCGATCAAGTAACAAGAATCTGGTAGTTTATTATCTTGAGTTTTGTAGTCATATTTTAATTTGCTGAAATTGTGAGAAATTTTTCAGAAAATCACTTAAAGTCAAATTACGTTTACGTAAACTTTATTTAATGTGAGCGAGCTGACGCGACCCTCTACTTCAAATTTAGAGCAGCCGATCTTGATTTCCAGTTTAGGCACCTATCCCGTGCTCTATTCACTGGTAAAAAGAGGCGGAGCAGGTGTGGCCGGCCCTGTTGCAAATACTATTCGGATGCCGGATGTTTGGGTAAAGCAAGAGGTATTCCAGTGAGCGGTGATTTCAAATGGCGGCATTATCGTGGGGAAGTCATCCTGTGAGCTGTGCGGTGGTATTGTCGCTACGGGATTASCTACCGTGATTTGGAAGACATGCTTGAAGAGCGCGGTGTTGATGTCGATCACACTACGATTTATCGCTGGGTTCAGCACTATGCACCCGAGATGGAAAAGCGGCTTCGTTGGCATTGGCGGCGGCCATCTTGGAATGGCAGTTGGCAAGTCGACGAAACTTACATCAAGATTAAAGGAAAATGGATGTATCTTTATCGCGCGGTTACAAAACAGGGCGATACAATCGACTTCTACCTCTCTCTAACGCGCAACACAAAGGCCGCAAAAACCTTTTTGGGTAAAGYATTAAGGGGTTTGAAGGATTACGAAAAACCACGCGTGATCAATACCGACAAAGCCCCGACATACGGACCGGCGATAGGGGCATTAAAAGCCGAGGGCAAATGTCCAGCGGACACAGAACACCGCCAAGTTAAGTATCTCAACAACGTGATTGAGGCCGATCATGGCAAGTTGAAGCGGCTAATAAAGCCCACACTAGGCTTCAAATCACGTAAAACAGCCTACGCCACGATCAAGGGTTTTGAGGTGATGCGTGCCCTCAAAAAGGGCCAAGCCAAAGCGTTCCAGATCCAACCTGGGATCAAGGGCGAGGTCCGTCTTATCGAGCGTACATTTGGCTTAGGGGCGGACATGTTCTCGGAGCTCTTTGATCATCACCGTGCCGAAATTGAGGCATGGGCCGCTTGATAAACGGCGCTGAGGTAAATATTTAACTCAAAGCAATATTTGCAACAGGGCCATCATGCGTCCGTTTGGCGTTACGGTGATGTTACCCGGGCGGGTTTCAGAGAATTTTGCCACTTCTTCCAGCTGGAGCGGCTCGCCAGCTACAGCAGATAATGAGAGGAAAGACAGAGCAGAGGCTGCCAGCACAGATTTTAGCATGAATAAGATTTCCTTATTGATTATTGGCGTTCTATGAGACATATGGCTAAACACGATCGATTAGTAAAACTAGAAAAATAAACAGGTCCTATGAGCAACGCCAATAGATCTCCCTTCCGACTTGATACGGACCTGACTGTGCTTCGCTCTTTGATCGCTGTCATTGAGGAGGGTAGTTTTTCCGCTGCAGCAGAAAAAGTGGGGCGGACGCAATCGGCGATCAGCCTGCAAATTGCCAAGCTGGAAGAGCGGTTGGATGTGAAACTATTTGAGCGTACGAGCCGTTCTCTTTCCCAAACCAGCGAAGGTGAGATTTTTATCGGCTATGCTCGAAAGATTTTGGAGTTGGCTGATGAGGCTGTGTTGAGCGTTTCTGCGCCCAAGGAGCAAAGCATGCTGCGCGTCGGGTTTGCAGAGTATCTGGTACCGCAGCACCTACATATTCATCTGGCCCGCTTCAAACGAGCACACCCCACTTGTGATCTCTTTTCAGGCCATCAAAACTGATTGGATTATGATGGGTCAGGAGAATAACATCCCTACCGTTTCTGTCCCCAACGACCTGCTGTATCCAGTCTCTT
>NZ_FREX01000011.1 GCF_900143565.1 Pseudovibrio sp. Alg231-02
ATGCGCAGTGGTACGCGCAGGTTGGCAAGGAACGCGGTGCGCGACAGGCGGGCGTCAATTTCCTGAGAAATACGCGACAGGCCACGGGCACGGATGCCTTCCAGCAGGGCGAAGAACAGATAAAGGATACCGGCGAAGCTGGCGATAATCACCAGTGTTGGCACGCTGTGGCTGGCGAGCACGCGATCATAGATCTGCAGCATGAACATCGGACCCGTCAGCATCAACAGGTTGATGACCAGACTCAAGACCCCAACGCCCGCATACCCGGACCGAGACGCCGCAAACGCCTCAGCCACCATAGGGCGCTTTGGGGAAATAGATTGTTGCGAAGACATGTTTCACTCACGATCAGTAAGCAAGAAACCCATAAAGATAGGTCAGATAGGTGGCAGCTGTCCTAGGTTTGATCAACAGTGACAATCCCACCAGATATATGAGGGACACGGGCCTTCAGTGACCCGTGTCCTTGTGACGTCTTAGGCTATGAAATCGCCATAGATATCGATTTCAGCGATGTGTAGATAATGTCCATCAGCATGGTCGATGCGGACTTCGTCGCCAATGATGCCGCCAACTTCGATCAACTGGTTGTGCGCAGCGGTCAGGTCTGAGGATGACCAGATCACTTCCCCATCATCCAATATGTCAATGTGAGCTCCGCTCAGACGGGAACTTGTCCAGTTATCCTGACGGTTTTCCAGATCGATGAACTCAATCAGTGCATCTTCACCCAGATCAATATTTAACCAAAGATTGCCTGTGCCGGTGTGATTGATCGTATTGATGTCACCATCGAGAACGTTGTGTGCGAGGTAGGCATTGTTGTTGTAGTTGCTTGACTGTGTTGCAGCACTGGCGTCCAAAGTGTCTGTCAGGTTTGTAAGTCCTGCATGATACGCTCGTTCAGCTGCTTGAGCCGCTGCGACAGTCACATCATAGGTTGCCGTATCGCCTTCATTGGTGGAGATACTCGTTTGGAATGACGATTTGTCGAGGCTTGTTTCCCAGGTTACTGAATTGTCACTATCAATCGAAAGGCTATTGCCTGTACCGGATAGGGAGCTGATCAGTGCATCACGTTCATCCACAGTCAATCCTTCGAAAACGAGCACATCGGCTTTGTCGAGATCGGTTATCGTGTCCTTCCCAGAGTTGGCGGCAAAGACAAAAGTGTCGGCGCCCCCCCCTCCAGTTAACTCATCATCTCCACCAGCACCTGAAAGGATGTTTCGTTCGTCATCTCCTTTAATGACATCGTTTCCGTCTGATCCGATCACGTTTTCAATGTTATACAAGACGTCGGTATCTACCTTAGAGTCTTTTCCGCCATTATTGTCGGTCTGGATAGAGTAAGTTGCTTTGGAAGTTGAGTAATAGATGCCAAGATTTTCATTCAAAATCTTTGTGCCCAAGTCAATGTTGACGGAATCTGCGTCATAGAAAGCTATAGTATCACTGTCGGCAGTGCCGTCGAGGTTCTCGCCGCCATTGATGACGTCACTGCCTGCACCACCAAACAAAAGATCATCGCCGCCCATGCCATACAAATAAACAGTAGAAGAATAATATCCCTCCCTAGGGGCATTGGGGTTGACTTCGGCTGGCACAAACGCGCCGAGGATGTCGTTCAGATTGGTCCCCATCCACATGTCGTTGTCGGCTTCATTGTCGTAAATCGTCCAACCTGCATAGGCGCCCAAATCCATGTAACCCACATTGGAACCAGCCATTTCACCGGACCAGTCATCATCCAGTTTCTGTTTTTCGTCTCCAAAATAGAGGTCGGTTCCATCGTAGCTGACGTAGCTTTCCTTCAAACTTTCTCTAAGCGCATCCATATAGTCACTAACGATCGCATCACCATCACCATAATCGGTCATATAGTCTGGGAAGAAATCAACAAGATCGTCAGCCCATTTAACGGCAAGGATTTCGTAGTCTGCGTTTAAGCGGTTGTCCCGCACTGTGAATGCGTAATCATGTGACGGCTCCCATTCAACGACGTAGTTCGTGCTAATACCTTCTGCGGTTTCCCCCATCGGGATCAAAATATGATCCTCCAACGGGTTGAAGTCATTGACTACAACTTCAGAAAGTGTGTTCCAGTCTGCATCAATGGTAAAAGTTGTCTTTGATGAGTTGGTTGCTGAGTAGTATGCGTCAAAGCCAGAAGCTATAGTTTTTGCAACTGAACCTGTTACTTTTGCGAGTGTACCTGCTGTATTCACGCCCGGTATAAGCCCCGCTACGCTGCCCGCTGTGTCCAGAATAGATGTCCAATCATTGCCCTTGTTAGGAAAAGCTGCTGATATATCGAGAACAAAGTCACTGGTGTAATCGGTGCTGCCATCGCCAATAATAAACATGTCCGCACCAGATCCGCCCCAAAGCTGGTCACTTACCGCCTGGTCTTTGAGCGATCCTGAAGAGATGATATCGTTCCCTTCTCCCCCGTAGATCTTGTCAGCGCCAGTGCCTCCATCAAGAATATCATTGCCATCATACCCTTTGATTATGTCGTCACCTGCACCACCATAAGCAATGTCGATATTGTCTGTGATGATATCGACATTGGGTGTTGTCTGCACATAGATCGCACCATGAATGGTGTCATTACCTTCACCACCATGCATTTCGTTGGCGCTGTCTGCTGTAATTCCTGATGTGCCACCCCAGATTATATCGTTGCCCTTGCCACCAAAAATCAGATCAGCCCCTGCGCCACCTTCGATCGTATCTGCGTCATCTCCTCCATCAAAGTAATCATCTCCATTGGAACCGATGAGCTGGTCATCACCTGCCTCTCCATAAGCCGTAACGCCATAAGACAGACCGCTAAAGTCTGCAGTATCATTTTGTCCAGTGAAGTTGAAGATCTCAACATTGTGTGCGTAGACGTCCAGGCTGTGGAGGTTGCGGCTGCTGTACTGATCATTGTCGCCATATCCTCCCGCGATATGGACAGTATCTCCATCAATAACTACGAGATTGACCGAAGTAGTTAGACTTCCGTGATAGATTAAAGAATCGGTGCCACCATACCCATAGTAATGGAGATTCGGATTTTGCTTTATAGAATTATAGCCCTTACTTAGGTTGTACAGTGTAACCTGTTCATCTCCGTCAGTACCGTGAATGTAGAAGTCTTTCCGGTTTTTTTTCGTAATTTCATCGAATGTTACACTGCCGCTCACATTCTCTGTTTTCTCGTTAATTGACCGAGTTACCATTTGATTATCCAATCGTCAGGCGCACGCCTCACTCCCGAATAAGCCTCAGGTGAGCGCAACGCCGAGTTTCTAAGGACGGAATTGTCCAACTCCTACATGGATACCGTGGGCTTGAATTGGGGTCTCGTGACAAACTGTGACAAACACCTGTCACAGTTTGTCAGGCTGATTAATCCTCCCGATGGAGCGGAAGGCGAAGCTCAGCTCGCAGCCCACCTTCAGCGCGGTTCAATAGACGGATAGAACCACCTTGGTCAGTTACAATCGTCTTTACGATTGCCAATCCCAGGCCGCTGCCAGGTATGTCTGTTGCCAAGCGCTGGAAAGGCTGGAACACACGATCTAGTTCTTCTTCTGGAATGCCTGGGCCATTATCATCAATGATGATAACCGCTTCATCTCCGTCCCTGAACACAGTGGCATGCGCTTCGCCACCATACTTGCAGGCATTTTCAACGAGATTGGATAAGCAGCGCTGAATTGCATTTACGCGACATGACACGATAACAGGTGCTGTGTCTGTCATTTCAGCTGCATCTCCCAGCTCACTGCGCTCTTCAATTACAACCTCCAGCAGAAGTGTGAGGTCTACACGCTGGAAGCCTCCATCTCGCATCACCGCACGAGAAAAAGCCATAATAGATTCAACAATGCTCTGTATGCGATCTAGACGGGCCTCAATCTGATATCTGGTGGTTTGCGGACCAACGGCATCAACAAGCTGCTTGATCCCTGCCAAAGGACCTTTCAAATCATGAGCAAGACTGCGTAATAGGCCAATCTGATAATCCACCGCCTGCGTAACGCGCTCATTCATTCGATTGAAAGACCTGATAATCTCACGGGTATCACGCGGTCCCTGCACAATCAAAGAGGAAGTGGTCTCGCCGCGCCCAAGTCGCTCTGCCTGATGAGAAAGGTGCCAAAAAGGTGCCATAACACGCCGACTAATCAGTAAAACTACCGTTGCAATTAAAAGAGAAACCAGGCTCGATGTTATAAGCTTCGTGTAGGCTGCATTGATAGGTGGTAAGCGCCTGAGCTGATAAACCGTGAGCCAGTTGTCTGTAGCATCATGGCGCAATGCAACCCTGTACACTTCAGCGCGTGGCCAGGTTCTGAATAAGTTCAGAAGATTGTTTGACGGTGCCGGTTTCTCCTCAAAAACCCATTTTGGGGTCGTCTTCCAATCAAGCTCATTTACCAAAAGAGTACGCGGCGGTTCACCAAGGCCTAACATAGGTGTCTCTTCTGCAACCATTCCGCGGGGTGGAGGAGGAGTTGGAAAGCCTCGTTCTGTCACAACTACTTCTGAGACGGGTAACCCTGCACGGCCATACCAGGTAAGTGCTTCGGCCTCGATATCTGGGCGCCGTTCGTCACCATCAAGTAGAGCTCGCGGGACTCCCCATTCTATATGAACAGCGAGATTAGATAAGGTTTGCGTATATCGGACACGCTGGTTTTCTGGCAGGGCTAAGACTCCACTGAAAGACCGACCAGCCAATGTGAAATGAAGGCTTTTTTGAGCAGCTGTCAGAAGCTGCACATCAGCAATACGCGATACAATTACGTTTACGACTTGAACTGCCAATACCAGTCCAATGACCAAAAACATTAGTTGTTGACCAAGCGTAAGGCGCGATGAAAACCTCATTGATTTCATTTATCTATCTCGACATTGGGACAAGTTGACACGCAGATGTTACAATATATGCGTGTTGCAAAGTCAATTGGATATCGAAGGTTTAGACCGGATGAGCGAGAGTATTTTGATCGTGGACGACGATCACACCCTCGGAGAAGAGCTGGGGAAGGCTTTGGTTAGCGCTGGCTACACCCCCCATCGGTGTACAAGTGTCCCCGAAGCACGACAGGTTTGGAACAAGACAAAGTTTGATCTCTGCTTTGTTGACATTGTCATGCCCGGCCCCTCTGGCAAAGTGTTTTGCCGTGAAGTCAGAGAGCGATCTGACGCTGCCATCATTATGATGAGCTCACTCAGTGACCAGGACACAATCATTGCGTTGCTTGACATTGGCGCCGATGACTACATCGTCAAACCATTCACTTTTCCGGAGATGTTAGCCCGCGCACGAGCCGTGCTACGTCGTCGTAAAGATCACGCTCAACAATATACGGCTTCTGCAATACAGATTGGAGATTGGACATTTGATCTTCAGCTGCGGCGCATTTCCAACATTAAAGGCCTTACCGTACCGCTCACACAAAGTGAAGCAGCAGTCCTTCGTTTTTTTGCGCAAAGTCCTGGTGTTGTTTTCTCCCGCGAAGACATACTTGCCGTTGCCAGAACTCGACAGCACGCTGGCAAGGATGATCGTTCTGTAGACACGCTAATCAAGCGCTTGCGGCGAAAGATCGAAATTGAACCTTCAAATCCAATACACATCATGACTGAGTGGGGGAAGGGTTATACATTCCAGAACTGATAAGTTGCTAAAGTAGGCCTTACGTAATCTCCAATCAGGTGCTCATTGCAACCTCTCTTCTAAAAGTCTTGATTAGCTTGCTCGGGAATAAGTGTTTGCCTTTGATAAGATATGTGAGGAAGTTTCCAGAAATTGTGGACCTCTAGACCAGAAAATATGTTCTATCGCAGATCGCAGGCGCCTCAAAAGAGAGAAGAGGCGTGTTGAGACTTGCTTAAGCTTGCTGAGACCCACAATCGATGATTGGGCCCTACTAAGCAGAGGCCACGGCATCATCAATCCAAGTTGGTCTCAACCCTTGATAGAACCACCCGAATGTCGGCTTCTGGCCCGTCGTCTCTCAAAACATTACTCGCATAGTTAGGCTTTCGCACCTGCAGCAAAGTTTAGAATTGCCGAATGATTGCAGTATTACCGATCTTAATCCGTCCATTAACTGTTTAAGAACAGCGTAATTAGCCTAACAAATCAGGGTGTTTGTGGTTACTCGGCAAAGTTCTCTTATTGTTCTTAACGATGGCAAAATATACTGCCGTGCGTCCACTGGGCCTATCTCTGATGGAATTTTCGATACCGAGCAGATTTAAGTAAAAATATGAAAATATGGCTATATTATGTGTAAATAATTTTTATAATGTAGCATAAGATTTATTCAATGCAACTCCTCGAAATCGACATAAATGGTAATTTTTAGATTATATATCAATAATATCAATTAGATAATGTTGATTAGATTAGTAATTAGCAGTCAAATGCATTTGAAATAAACACTTAATTATACTTGCCTCTATTTGATTTAAGTTTATGTTATGTTTTGTGGACAAAATTATCATGGGAAAAAATACTAATTAGAGTTGTTTGTTACTGATCGATGCTCAATTTTACTTCTGTTGTTGAAGTAAAAATTGAGGGTAAGATGCATTACAGTTATTCGGGCTCTTCTAGCCGTTATAAGTACAATCCTTATGGCTATTATTCCTACAAATGGACTTCACCTGGCGATGAATGGCGTGATGCCCCATTTAGTCGCTCCACACCATATACAATTGATGCGGGCGAGAGCTTTGTTGGAAGATTGAACTACCGCGGTGATCGTGATGCTGTGGCAATCGAGCTTGAAGAAGGTAAAGAGTACACAGTCTCCCTAAAAGGAACCGGGTATTACGGTGTTCGCAACACTGTCCTTACGCTCTATGATAGTGATGGTAACCGTATTGCCTTTGATGACGATAGTGGAGAAGGACGTAATTCTGAGATCACGTTTACGGCCACTTCCAGCGGCAAGTTTTATATTGGGGCTTCTTCCTTTGGTGACCGTTATACTGGCAGCTATAAGATTGACGTAATCGAAAATGCCAGTCCAGTAGATCCAGACCCTGTGGACCCAGATCCAGTAGATCCAGACCCTGTGGACCCAGATCCAGTAGATCCAGACCCTGTGGACCCAGATCCAGTAGATCCAGACCCTGTGGACCCAGATCCTGTAGATCCAGACCCTGTGGACCCAGATCCTGTAGATCCRGACCCTGTGGACCCAGATCCTGTAGATCCGGACCCTGTAGACCCAGATCCTGTAGATCCGGACCCTGTGGACTCAGACCCTGTAGATCCGGATCCTGTAGATCCAGATCCGGTAGTTCCCCAGCCAACCTCCGACCCTGAGATCGTTGTGCCTGAAGGGCACTTTACCAATGATCAAATCGCTAACCAGCTCACTGATGTAGCTTGGCGCAGTGGCCGTCGTGCATTTGATGTGGAACCAGGTGGCACGATCACGGTAAACCTAACAAGCTTGAACAGTGATGGTCAGGCTCTCGCGATCAAAGCTCTTGATGCTTGGTCGATGACTACTGGCATCAACTTTGAGCAGGTGAATTCTGGCGCACAAATCACCTTCAGTGATGATAGAAGCGGTGCCTACTCAAGCTCCCGCGCATATGGCGGCACCATTCAGTCATCAATTGTAAACGTAAGCACTTCATGGTTGAAGAACAGTGGAACCAGCCTGGATTCCTATTCATTCCAGACTTACATCCATGAAATCGGCCATGCTCTCGGCCTGGGGCATGCTGGCAACTACAACGGCAGCGCACGCTATGGTGTAGACAATCACTATGCGAACGATTCTTGGCAGGGCACAGTTATGTCCTACTTCTCTCAAAACGAGAACTCTGCTGTGGACGCTAGCTATGCCTATGTCGTTACGCCAATGATTGCTGACATTCTTGCAATGCAGGATCTCTATGGTACCGCTGATAACATTCGCAGTGGTGATACCGTTTATGGCGAAAACTCAACCGCTGGCGGTTACTATGATGATCTGGCGGATCTAAACCGGGTAACCTACACGATCTCTGACAGTGGAGGGCAGGACACTCTCAACTTTAGTTCTGTGCGTGCTGATCAGAAAATCTCGCTGTTGGCAGAAACCTATTCTGATGTGAATGGTTACAAAGGCAATCTAGCCATCATGCGCGATACAGTGATTGAAACTGCCTATGCAGGGTCAGGCAACGACACGCTGATCGGTAACTTTGCCGACAATGCTCTTTATGGCAATGCTGGTCATGATCGTCTTGAAGGCGGTTTTGGCAACGACATGCTTTCCGGAGGTTCCGGAAATGACAGGTTTGTATTCGATACCAATTGGGGTGCTGATGAAATCATCGACTTCGAAGATGGCTTTGATCTAATTGAATTCAAAAACAATATCGATAGCTTCAACGACCTGAACATCTCCGGGAAGGATGGTGACACCATCATTTCTTATGATGGTAGCTCCATCACCCTTTCAGACGTTGCCGTAAGCAACATCACTGAAGATGACTTCATGTTCGCGTGATAACCAACATGGAATAACCCGCGTCTGCGGGTTATTCCAAACCGACAGCATTTAAACGTTTGGAGCAATCGCATATACAGATCCCTTTTTGGTGGAATGCCTCAAACTTTTATATGCTCTCCACCACGCAGAGTTTAATCAGAAAGAAGACGCACTTGCAGAAAGATGGGGCTAAACGTAGCGGAGATCATTCATCAACAACATGCAAGGAGTGATTAATCATAAAGTTTAGAACTCAAAGTTGATCTGACTGAAGGTGATATTGCAGCGTCGCTCTCTGGTTTGATTTTGAAGTTCTGCATGCCAATTCTGATCAATACCTCCACGCTTAACTCTTGTGCTCTTTCTTAATCAGCTGCACGTCGGTAAACGTACTTCAAAAGCTAACTTCCAACTGCTGCTGAGTTTGGGAGAGAACTTGCATCCATTTAAAACACCTATCAACCCTCGGTAGAACCGCTCAAAAGTCCGCTTGTGGCCCCTGTTTGACTTGGTTATCAGCTACAAAACATCTGATTTGCTTTCCTCATTGCTTGGTCTGGTTCGCACGCACGTCAAAGTCCTGAGCTAGTTATCAGAGTCTCACATTTGATGTCGACTGCGCATTAACGTCAGGGTGATCACTGTCCAAACACCTATCCGTACGGCCAAGGCCCCTACAGTTCGCATCTCATATGCCACTCCTTGAAAAACCAGAAATCCGAACCCCAAAGCAATCAGGCCCGTTGCCACTGCGATAAACGCAGACAGGCCAAGTGCCCAGTTACGCTGTAGCCAGATCCCAATTGCAGCACCGATGTAGAGAAAGCCTGCTAGAAAATTGAACCAGAGCACGACTGGCATGTAGTCGCCCGCAGCCACTTGAACCTCCACTGGCCCAAATAAGACGCTCCCACCGGAAATCAGAGTCAGCACCCCAAAAATCCCAGCGAAGAGTGCCAAGGACCTCCGCCAAAACGTTGAGCCGTATGATCGGGGTTCTGTTGAAGTCATTTTTTGGGAACCTCTGTGAGAGCGGCTTGTGCGTCAAATAAAGGATATAGGATTGGTTATAGAAATATAACTCCACAATGTGCCTCTTTCCTATTGCACAGAGCCTCTGATAGCTCTTCTTACTGCAATTAAATTGTGCGACTCAAAATGTCGTCGCCCGACTTAATGTGCGTCGACGTTAAATAGAGAACCAAATTAGAAACACCGGAATCGCGACGAGCAGAAATACCCCTGCAATTCCGGTCCATGTGGGTACTATCAGGTAGGATTTGTGGGGCAGAGCAGGGTTGTAGAATACAGTAACACAGTCGCCTTCATGCTTTTGAATACCACCCTTCTGCCACTCAGCCATTCTGGTTCCAGTGGCCCTAATAATGAACGGACTTAACCGCTTGCCGGTATAGGATATGTCGTTGACAGAATATTCATACCTCACGCGTGCCGTGTGCATTCTCTCATCAGAGCTTCCAATGCTTGAAACCCCATCTTCCGTGAGTTTTCCAATCGTATGAGGCCAGCGGCGTATGCGAAAACATGCGGTGATGCTAACGATCCCCATGAGCAAAGCATAGGCAATACACGCAGACAGAACCGCGTAATGTTCCCCATTAAGTAAATCAGTCCATAATTCTTGCATGCATTAAATTACCGCAAATGAGATTGGGAGAAATAGCGCAGAACACGCTCACGGTTTTGGGAGTTATACTTTGTCGCTTGTGGTTGCACTTGAAACCAGCCCTTGTTCCTAGCTGGATGTATCGATCTTGAGTAGCGAGCTTTGCTATTCCTAACTTAGAACATGCCGAGAAACTATGATCAGCCGCCCTCCAAGCTATGACGCGATTAGTTTCAGCGTCAAGCGCGCAACAGCCGTCATTCATACTCGTTGCAGCATCTATTGCTTTGGGCTCTTTGCAACCTACTCGGGCGGATGCATCAATCTGTGCTCGAGCGATCCAATAAGGTTCTCAGAATATCTTTTATGCAAACAGCACCAACCCTTGGAGGATCTGCTCGAATTCCCATAGTTGGTCCTCTGCTAGTGGCTACTGCGTCCGGCTTCTTAATTGCCCCATTTTGACTAGCTTTCGCGTAAACAGATCTACTTCCACTTTATTGAACAACCCATGCTAGGGATCTGGTGCTCTGGTCCGCAGCTGGTTTTGGCAACCTGACGCATGGCATTGAGAAGTTCTGGTGTGCGGTTGGTTGGGTCGTCGAAGCCAGCATCATCCAAGCGGCCACGGTATTGCAGCTCACCCTTGTTGTTAAAGCCGAAGAAATCTGGCGTACAAACTGCGTTATATGCTCTGCCAACTTCTTGTGTTTCATCCAGCAAATACGGAAACTTAAAGCCAAATTCCTTGGCAAACTTTTTCATGAAGCTCGGTCCATCAGCAGGCACTGAGCGATAATCATTGGACATGACAGCAAGAACGCCGAAGCCTTCGGCTTTGAGCTGCTTCATGTCTTCTGCCAGGCGATCTGCAATGGCCTGCACATAAGGGCAATGATTGCAAATAAAGGCGATGAGCAAACCGCTTTCACCAATCTGGTCAGACATGGTGAAGCTGGTGCCATCAGCATCTTTGAGCGTAAATTCTGGCGCTTTCCAACCAAAATCGCAGATTGGTGTGTTCAAAAGCATGGGAGCCTCTCAATTTCTTGTATTTGATCTTAAATGTGCAAATGACGAGCTGTTTGAACCCGTCAGTCACATCCGTTTCTTTGAAACTTATTTGCCCGGAACCGGAAAACGCATCACGTAGAATGGAGCCTTTGCACCATTGACACCTTGATTGAAAGCCGGGTGCTTATGCAACTGGTTTTGCGTAACATAGACATATCCGTCTTGAGCAACATCAAAGCCATCCGGCCAGGAAAGCCGCTCGTCCTGAATGAGCACTTCGTACTTTCCAGCGGTGGTCAGGCCAATGGCTGAGTTCTCGATATCAGAAACGAAGAGACCACCATTGGAATTGAAAGTCATACCATCGCTAGGCTTTTTGGGACCGTATTCTTCAATGAAAGTATTCAGATCGGCAGAATTTACGGAGGGATCTGCAAGTTTTTCAGCCGGGATGCGGAAGATCTGCTCGCCATTCACAGTGCCGAAGTAGACCCATTTGCTGTCATCAGAGATGGCAATTGGGTTGAGGCCGAAGCGTAGATTGTTGAGGGAGCCATCTTCTCCTTTGGCTGCCATCAGGCCACCGTCAATCACCACATCGCGGTCTGGGGAGATAAACTGCTCTGCCGCTTCCAGCAGGCGGCGGGCTTCGCCGGTCTTCAGGTCCACGATAACGATGGCTGGCTTGGATGGCCCCGCCAGATTGCCGAGGGTCATATCCGCGATATAGATCTGACCACGTTTTTCATCGATCGCAAAGTCCTGAAGGAAGGAGTTTGCTGTCAGAGCAGATTTGTCAATCTGCAAGTCTGCGTGAAGCGTGTTGGTCTCAGAGTTCCAGCCCAGCAGACGAGGTGCAGAAGTATCGCTTCCCATGTCCAGCATCCAGACCACGCCATTGGAGTCTGTGTCGATACCAATCACAGCAGACAAGCCGAGTTCGCCTACTTCCGGACCATCTGCCCAATCTTGAGTTGGGAACGGGGCCTTGCTACCATTTTTCAGAACTTCAACCACCTTCAACGCCGGCCCATCCAACGGCTGCATGCTGACAATCATGCGTCCGTTTGGCGTTACGGTGATGTTACCCGGGCGGGTTTCAGAGAATTTTGCCACTTCTTCCAACTGAAGCGGCTCGCCAGCTACAGCAGATAATGAGAGGAAAGACAGAGCAGAGGCTGCCAGCACAGATTTTAGCATGAATAARATTTCCTTATTGATTATTGGCGTTCTATGAGACATATGGCTAAACACGATCGATTAGTAAAACTAGAAAAATAAAYAGGTCCTATGAGCAACGCCAATAGATCTCCCTTCCGACTTGATACGGACCTGACTGTGCTTCGCTCTTTGATCGCTGTCATTGAGGAGGGTAGTTTTTCCGCTGCAGCAGAAAAAGTGGGGCGGACGCAATCGGCGATCAGYCTGCAAATTGCCAAGCTGGAAGAGCGGTTGGATGTGAAACTATTTGAGCGTACGAGCCGTTCTCTTTCCCAAACCAGCGAAGGTGAGATTTTTATCGGCTATGCTCGAAAGATTTTGGAGTTGGCTGATGAGGCTGTGTTGAGCGTTTCTGCGCCCAAGGAGCAAAGCATGCTGCGCGTCGGGTTTGCAGAGTATCTGGTACCGCAGCACCTACATATTCATCTGGCCCGCTTCAAACGAGCACACCCCACTTGTGATCTCAACTTGATCCTCGGCGGCGGGGCTGACTTGTTGTGTCTTTTAGATGCCGGGGAGCTGGATGTGGTATTCGCCGGACCAGAGGCCTCTGGCGGCAAACAGTTATGGCAGGAGCCGCTGGTCTGGTGCGGGCAGCTGCCTGCGGCTGATAAACCACTGGAACTGATCTTGATGCAGGAACCATGCAGCTATCGCGCTATAGCAATCTCTGCCATGGAAGCCATGGCCTCAGAWTGGAAGATCTCAATCACTGCGAACTCCATTCAGGCTGTACAGTCCGCCATAAAAGCGGGGCTTGGAGTTTCCATTCTACCGGCCTCTGCATTGCTGGAGGACATTCCTGTGATTGAGAGCGCCCTACCAGGGCTACCAGTAACTAGCGTCTTAAGTTATTTGTCCGCACAGGAAGAAAATCCACTGGCGCAGCGCTTCATTGATTACTTGCTGTGTTATTTACAAAAGACGAGTGCTCTGCAAACTGCTTAGTTTGATGAATGTATTGACGAGATTTCATATAAGTGCTCCCTACTATTGGTCACACGTGCAGTCTTTGGTTCGCTTCGCACGACGCACTCCACACTAGTGTACTCAAGGGTTATGAAGGGTTATTTATCAAGCCGAATGAGAGGACTTGCTGCCAGCAATCTCAACCCTTGGTGGAACCAGCCAAATGGCTGCTTGTGGCCCGTCGCAGCCAAGATAGATCAAATTTTGGGAGAGCTTTTCGCACATGTAGCAAAGTGTATGTGATGCGACATTACAAACTTTATTATTCCAAACGTTGTTAAGATCACAAACTCTACCGCATCATTACAAACTTTATTATGCCGTCACACTAAACAAACTGCCCGGCCGCATGGCCGGAAGACCAGGCCCATTGGAAGTTGAAGCCGCCGAGGTGGCCGGTGACGTCGACGACTTCGCCGATGAAGAAGAGGCCGGGGACGGAGCTCGTTTCCATTGTTTTGGAGGAGAGGGCCTTTGTGCTTACGCCGCCTAAGGTGACCTCAGCGGTGCGGTAGCCCTCGGTGCCAACGGGCTTGAGGGCCCACTCATTGATTGCCAGAGCGGCTTTGCGCAGCACCTTGTCGGAGGTGTCGGCCAACCGTCCGCCCAGCTTATGCTCCTCAGCAATGTGTGTGGCCAGCTTTTTGGGCAACAAACTTGCCACCGCAGTCTTAATGTCCTGCTTCGGCTGGCTTTGCTTGGCGGACTTCAGGGCCTCAAAAACATCTGTGTCTGGAAGCAAGTTGACGCGAATGTCTTTGCCTTCTTCCCAGTAGGAGGAAATCTGCAAAATGGATGGCCCGGAAAGGCCACGATGGGTGAAGAGCAATCCTTCACGAAAACTGGTCTTTTTGAAAGACACAACAGCATCCACTGAAACGCCTGCCAGATGTTTGGTCCGTTCCCGCATCGCATCATCAAAGACGAACGGTACGAGAGCAGCACGAGGGGTGACGAGCGGCAGATCGAACTGCTTGGCAATCTCGTAGCCAAAGCCGGTGGCACCCATCTTGGGAATGGATGGACCTCCGCATGCCACAACCACAGACTGCGCTCGCACGGTGTCTCTGGAGGTGCCAACGGTAAAGCGATCATCAGGCTTGGTAAGAGAGGTGACGCTGGTGCCCAGCTGAATGCGAACGCCAGATTGCTGGCAGAGCTGGAGCAGCATGTCGATGATCTGCTGCGCACTGTCATCGCAAAACAGTTGGCCCAGTGTCTTTTCGTGCCAACTGATGCGGTGCTTGTCCACCAGCGCGATAAAGTCGTGCTGGGTGAAGCGCTTCAAAGCAGAAACAGCAAAACGCGGGTTCTCAGAAAGATAGTTCGCGGGGGAAGCGTGCAGGTTTGTGAAGTTGCACCGCCCACCACCGGAGATGCGGATTTTGTCCGCTGGGCGCTTGGCATGGTCAATCACCAGCACAGAGCGTCCGCGCTTTCCAGCCTCAATGGCACACATCAGGCCGGCGGCACCTGCACCTATTATAAGAACGTCAATGTTTTGCATGGCGCTCTTATATGGGCTTTCCAGCCAAGGTCAACTCGGGATCAAATAAAAGAGGAGGGCCGGGGCCCTCCTCATGCATTTCAGCAATGTTTAACGCTTAAGCCGCAACAACATCTCTCAGGAAGTTGGAAATGGTCTGGCGCAGCTCCGTTGCCTGTTTGGAAACAGAAGAAGAAGCCTCAAGCACGTCATTGGCAGAGTGGTTGGTTTCCTGAACCGAGCTCGTGACAACGCTCATGCTGTCCGCCACATCCTGAGTGCCCTGCGCAGCCTGCTGAATGTTCTGGCTGATGGAGGATGTCGCCGCATTCTGCTGAGCAATCGCAGTGGCAATAGAGCTGGTGTACTCATTCACCTGATGCATTGTGCCAGCAATCTGCTCAATAGCGGTCACGGCTTCCTTCGTGGAGCCCTGAATACCGGAGATCTGAGAGGAAATCTCTTCTGTCGCCTTAGAGGTCTGGGTCGCAAGCTCCTTCACCTCAGATGCAACAACCGCAAAGCCCTTACCCATCTCGCCAGCACGCGCTGCTTCAATGGTTGCGTTCAGAGCCAGCAGGTTGGTCTGCTCGGCGATGTCACGAATGAGATTGACCACTTCGCCAATCTTCTGAGCCGCAACATCCAGATCCGCCACATGATCGTTGGTGGCAGTTGCAACACTGGTTGCATCATCAACAGTCTGCTTGGTCTGGGAGATCTGGCGCCCGATCTCTTCGATGGATGCAGAGAGCTCTTCAGCAGCAGATGCCACAGTCTGTACGTTGTGCGAAGCCTGCTCAGAGGAACCAGCAGCGCTGTTGGCACGGTCAGATGTGGTTGTCGCGATGTGAGTCAGAGAGTCCGCGGTTTGCTGCATCTTGCCGGTATTGTCATCAACCCGGTCAAGAACACTAGAGACCTGATCATTAAACACACTGATCAGCTGATCCACGTGCATCTGGCGATCACGCTCCTGTTCATGCTCTTTCTCAGAAAGGCTCTGCAAACGCTTCTGCTCAGCAACCGTATCGCGGAAAGACATAACAGCGTTCGCCACCTGGCCAACTTCATCAACGCCAGTCGCACCTGCAAACGTCACAGTGGTATCGCCTTCAGCCAGCTTGCGAGCATCGCCCAGCAGGGCTGCAACCGGAACAGATACACTGCGAATGATCGTGTAAGCCGCGCCAATACCCAGCACAGTCACAATGCCGGAGATGATCAGGGCCAACATGAACTGCCATTGTGCATTCGCAGTCAGCTTTTGCGCATGCATCACCAGTTCGTCAGCAAGGTAGTCCTCGAAATCTTTCAGTGCATCAATACGCTTGGTCGCCAGATCAAACCATTCAGTACCGGAAACAGAGGAGATGTCGCCGCCAAACGCAGCGGCATAGCCCAGCTTACGGGCAGCATCAACTTGGCTCATGATAGGCCGGTTGAAGATCTTCTCCAGAAACTTTACCTGAGGACCGGTCATCAAAGAACGCGCGGTTTTAAAATGCGTGTCCTGGCTGGCGCTCAGGCGTACAAAACGGTGATAGATAGTCGGGTTAAATTCCTGAGCACTAAAGCCGTTTGCGCCAATTGCCCGCTCAATGCCTGCGTTCTCTTTTCCAAGCAGCACTTCTTCATACATGCTCAGCTTGCGAACAAGGCTTGCATCGCGGCTTACGGCAATTGTGCTTGGCAAAAACTTGAAGGCCTCGTTGATCGTGCCGCTGTAGTAAGCAACAGTTTCGCCAACAGTTGTGTTCAGGTTTTTGACGTTATTGCGGATCCGGGCAATGTTTGCCAGACGGCTGTTCACCATGTCCACCTGAGCCGCAAGGCCCTTGTCAATGGAAGCAAGGTGGATGTTGTCCAGCGCAGTCTTATAGATGCGGATTTTGCTGTCAGTCAGCTTGTGCTGGTCAGCAAGGCCCTCTGCAAAGGCTTTGCCCTTTGCGCCAAGGTATCCGGCGGAGCGGCCACGCTCTTTTTGCAGTTCGTGAACAACAGCACTCAATACAGGAACAAACTCTGCAACCTGACCAATAGAGGATGCTTCCACCTTTTTGTTATAGGCGGTGGTGGTTTGTGAGCCAGCAAAATAGAGCATGGGCACAAACGCAAGCATGAATATCGCGATGATACGATACTTTAAAAGAATACGACGCATGAGAGCACCTGAAAGGGGAACTCGAGTTCCAAATTTGAGCGGGGCACTGCTGCCCGTTACACTGTTTCGTTATTACACGCACAAATTGAGTCAGTAATTCTTTATAGAGCGTTTATTCTATAGCTTGGATTTGTACTAACTACCTACTTATTCTCACCTAAGTAATATAAGTAGGTGAAATACTTAGTTCCTAAGTATATGTGTAGATTGCAATTGATTATTATTTCGGAAATATACTTGAGTTTTCAGCGAGTACAAGAGCATCGACGATTATTAGTGAGCTTTTGATGATTCGTTTAAGCAGTCTATGGAAAGGGAAGCAAAGCTCCCCATTCCAAGATCTCGGTCAAGTGATGCTTACGTAGACCACACCTGCGCACGGTCCTGATAAAGCTGTCCCTCCATGCGGGCACCGTACAAAGAACAAGCTTTCACGTAGTCCATGTAGGAACCGTGGATTTTCTCGCTCATCGCGTCCCCGGCAGGATAGGCCGCAATCACTTCGCGGGCAGCCGCGCCAATCGCTTCAATCACATCCGGTGGGAAGGAGGAGAGAATAGCACCGCGCTCCACCAGTGTGGAGAGAGCGATGGTGTTGTTGTAGCGGAACTCCGCTGTGCTCTCTTCAGCCTGTGCTGTCGCCGCTTGCGCCAGAACTTCCTTCAGCCAAGGGCTCAGGTTCTCATAGGTGTTCTGGTTTACGATCATTTCCAGACCCGGACCCGGCTCATGGAACGCTGGCAAGTGGTAGTACGGCGCAATCTTGTAAAGGCCGAGAGCGAGATCGTTCCACGGGCCAACAAACTCAGCCGCATCAACCACGCCGGACTGCAGGGCAGGGTAGATTTCTGGCGGAGGTGTGACAACAGTCGTCGCACCCACTTTGCGCAGAATGTCGCCGCCAAGGCCGGCAATACGCATCTTCAGCCCGACAAGGTCGTCCAGAGACTTGATTGGCTTCTTGAACCAGCCGCCTGCCTGAGCGCCCGAGCTACCCGCATAAAATGGTTTCACACCATGCGGTGCATAAGCTTCGTCCCAAAGAGCCTGTCCGCCGCCATGACGCAACCAGCCGGAAAGCTCAGTCGCATCCAGGCCAAACGGGAGGGTGGTGAAGTACATGGTCGAGCGGATCTTGCCCACCTGATAATAAGGCGCATTGTGACCGATATCAGCAGTGCCAGAGGAAACGGCAGAGAATGTTTCGAACGGAGGAACCAGCTCGCCGCCGCCAAAATACTTGATGGAAATCTTTCCGTCAGAAAGCGCCTCGATGCGTTTGCCCAGCTGCTCAGCTGAGGTGCCCACGCCCGGGAAACCCTTTGGGAAAGAGCCGACGAGTTTCAGGTTCAATGTGGCGTTTGCAAGTGCTGGCGCAGCAAGGACAGAAGCGCTGCCTGCAGCACCAGTTGCCATTGCTGTTTTCAAAAAGTCACGGCGTTTCATCTGCCCGTCTCCGCTAATTCATAAAATACGTAGGTATTAATGCTAGCAGAGGGCAGGTGGGTCTGGCGATATATTTCAGCAGTCAGGGCTGAGAAGAAATCAAGTCAGAGAGAGCTTTACTTGAGTATCTCGAACATGCGCTCGAGCTGCTCTTCCACATTCAGCTGGTCCTCATCAAGAACCTGAAACATCCCGTTGCTGTGAATACCTTCAACAGCCAGATAGACAAGGGTTGCCAGCTCTGGGTCTTCCGACTCGTCCTGAATGCGCGCGTACATGTCTTTATGGAAGACGCGGACAGGGTCAAGCAGGCTCGGGTCGTCTGCAATGGCGGCCAGCATACCGGAGGCTGCCTTGTTGTCTTCTTTGAACTTGCTGCAAAGCCCCTTCAGGAATGCCCGCATAAGTTTATGACGATAAGGATCATCAGCAAGCTTCTGCTCTTCTGTGGCAATGTTATCGCGCGTGCCATCTACATGGTATTGAACCATGGAGCGGATGAGAGCTTGTTTGCTTGGGAAGTTATAGAGCAGCCCACCTTTGGAAACGCCTGCATGCTTGGCGATTGCATCCAACGAAAACTGCCCACCGCCTTGTGCTTGCACATAGTCGATGGCCGCTTCAAGAATGCGATGCTGCGTTCTGCTGGCTTTGGTCGTGCCCTTCACAATGAGTCCCTTGCCCAATTCTGCGAGAGGTCGCAGAGAAAAAAGTTGTTCTTATAAGCGCAGATCTGCGACTTTTGTCAGTATAGGCCATCAGTGGCAACTTTGCGAGGCCAAGTCGTCATGTGAACCACGAAATTTATGAAGTGAAAACAACGATGTTCGTTGAGCCAGATAAAATAGCCGTGATTGCGGCTCTTTTAAGAAGTTCTCAGCCAAAAGGTGGGGGAGAGAGAGCATTAGGCAAGCTCTGATCAGAACAAGGAGACGGCGGGTCTGATGTGAAAAATAAAAGGCCTGACGGCGCCTGGCAATTGCCGGCGCGCATCAGGCCAATTATGTGGCGGTCACAAAGTTCATTCAGCTTGCGCTGAAACAAACTCTGGAGCCTCGCAAATCGTACAGATTAAGCAAGCTCAATCTGGGAAGCCTGCAAACCGCGGCCACGACGATCTTCTTCAGCAACAAAAGTGATCGCTGCACCTTCAGCAGGAACTGCGATGCCAGAGCGTTCGAAAGCTGTGATATGAACAAAGATGTCTTTGGAACCGTCAGCTGGAGTAACGAAGCCGTAGCCTTTGTCGTGGTTGAAGAATTTGAGGGTACCGTCTTGTCGCATGGAAACGTCCTTTAAGCCAAAAAAGTCAACTCGCCTGGTTAAGGCGGGTCAGTCGTGACGAGCAATGTAATCAAAGGCAGAAAAGGACATTGTTCCGATACATGCACCGCAACATTGCCAGCCGTGTCTCTAATAACAGCCCGCAGTCATAAGGTCTGAGCTCTCATTCTTTCTAAAAGAAATCAGTCCTAATGGTTCATATAGGGAGGCGGGTCATATGTCGCCCCTCTAATACTACGGGATAAGCAAATCTCTTAGCTTGCTCGTCCCTACCGATGTAGTTGCTCCTTAAGAAATCCACAAGGTGCAATTTAAAAAAAGAGCCCAATTGAGGCATTATGTTCCTCTTAAACGGCCCACGATGCCCTTAGGGAACCAGTAAATACTGCAGATAAATAACATTCCCAACCAAAGCAGCCAGCGTTCCGGTGAAACCACCTCTGATACTATAGGCAGACTACCCAGCGATTCCTGAAGGAGGCCCAAGAGGTTCTGCAAATAGGACTGGGTGAGAAGGAACAGGACAGCCCCGATAACGGCGCCGTACATGCTCCCCATTCCGCCAATCACAACCATCAACAGAATGTCCACCATTATATCCATGGAGAGCGTTGTCGCTGGTCCAGTGTAGCGCAGCCAGAGGGCCATCAGCGAACCCGCAAGTGCCGCCATCACCGCAGACAGAATTGTCGCCACACTGCGATATCGCACCACCTTGTAGCCAATCGCTTCAGCGCGGAATGCATTCTCTCGGATAGCTTGCAGAACACGGCCAAACGGAGAGTTCACCATCCGCAGCAAAACAAGGAACAGACACAGGCTGCTGAAGAAGACCACATAGTACGTGATCAGTTTGCCATTGAGGCGAACTCCGAGCACCTTCTCCTTCACCAACTTGAACGCAGGCGTCATCTCCCGCGGGATACGATAGCTCAGCCCGTCCTCACCGCCAGTGAAGCCGGAAAGTTGCGAGACCAGCACCAGAAACGCACTCGCCACAGCCAGCGTCATCATGGCAAAGAAGATTGCCTTGACCCGTAGTGAGAACAGCGTAATCACAAACGCAAAGGCCCCGGCCACCAGCGCACCACACACAGTGCCAAGCGCAATCGCGCTGTAAGAGGCGCCCATGTTCACCAGTGCAATGGCCGTCCCATAAGCCCCGATACCAAAGAACATAGTGTGCGCGAACGACACCACGCCGGTGTACCCCAGCAGTAAATCATAACTGGCCACCAGCACAATGAAGATGCAAATGCGAGCAGCCGTATCTAACGAACGCGTGCCGGGAAACAGAAAGGGTGCAAACAGCAAACCAAACAGAATAAGCAGCAAGACTGCACTAAGCATTTTGCTGCGTGGACGGTCACCGGAAAGGAGTTTCACAATCATCTGACAAACTCCTCAATGCGCTTTGACGACGGGGTAAAGCCCCTGAGGTCGCCACATCAGCACAGCCCCCATCAGCAAAATGGTCGAGACCAACGCCAGTTTGGGGATCAGGAAGCCGGTGTAGTTGGTCAACAAGCCCACCAGCATCGCGCCGATGAAACAGCCCTCAATGGACCCCAGCCCACCGATGATCACCACGATAAACACGGAGATCATCACCTCAGCCCCCATGTGGGCCGTAATGGTTTCCTGATACATACCCCACATCACACCGCCGAGTCCCGCTAAAGCACAGCCCACCATGAACACTGCCAGAAACAGCTTCTCTATCGGATACCCCAGAGCTTCCACCATTTCGCCATTCTGAACCCCAGCTCGCACCAGCAGCCCAATGCGTGTCCGGTTTAAAACCAGTCGCATGGCAACAAACAACGCCAGCCCGATTACAATGGCCAACACACGGTATTTCTCAATGGCAGCTCCCAGCACCACAAAAGAACCCTGAAACGCAGCAGGCCGCGCCAGCACGATCTCATCCGGGCCCCAGATCACATAGATCAGCTGCTGCGTCACAACGAGCCCGCCCATGGTCACGAGGATCTGCTTCAGGTGTTGCCCGTACACCGGCTTAACAATCAGCCGCTCAAAGCCATAGCCCGCAAGACCCGTCACCAGCATGGCAAACGCCACAGCAAGCAAAACAGCCCCCAGATTAAGCGCAATACTGGGGCTCTCAATCCAGCCACCCAGCAGACCCAAAATGGTAAACCCTGCAAAGGCCCCAAGCGAAATAAATGCCCCATGCCCGAAGTTGATCACGTCCATCAGGCCGAAGATCACAGTAAGGCCAGACGCCATGATGAAAATCATCATCCCCATCGCCAGTCCCGCCGCCGTCAGCGTCAACCAGGTGGAGCCGGAACCAATCGCGAACAAGCCGATCACCATCAGCACAGGCACAAGCAGCAGCGGTGCCTTTGCCTCGATCATCTGAGAGAAGGAAGGGCGCTCGATGCGCGGTTTAATCAGGCTGTCACTCATTGGTGTGCCTCCAGTGAAAGTCCCATCAGCCTCTCCTGCAATCCGGCATCAGCTGCCAGCTCTGCCATGGCGCCGGAATAAACAATCTGCCCGTCATCCATCACGGCAACGGTGTCTCCCACTGCGCGCGCCATGGAAAAGTTCTGCTCCACCAGCAAAATCGTGGTCTGCATCTCTTTCAGTTCTTTCAGGGCTGCAATCATGGCGTTGATGATTGCAGGAGCCAGCCCCTTGGTCGGCTCATCAATCAGGATCAGCTTTCTCGGCTCAATGATTGCGCGAGCCACCGCCAGCATCTGCTTTTGCCCGCCGGAAAGATTACCCGCAGCACTTTGCCAGAATGTTTTGAGGGGAGGGAACAGGCCAAAGATCCATCCCAGCCGTTCCTCATCAATCGCACTGTTTCGTGCAGCCAGAAGCATGTTTTCATGCACGGTCAGATCGGTGAAGATGCCCATATCCTCCGGCACAAAAGCAATCTCACGCTGGGCAATGGCCGGTGTCGTCTCTTTCTGGATCTCTGTTCCATCAAACTGGATTGTACCTTTCGAGGCCTGCCACAGCCCCATGATGGTCCGCAGCGTTGTGGTCTTGCCAGCGCCATTCCGCCCCAGCAGAACCGTGACACCACCGCGTGGAACTTCCAGATCAACCCCCTGCAAAATGTGGTAGGGGCCAATATGCGTGTGAACGCCGTTTAGGCTGAGAAGAGCGTCAGACATGCGCACCCTCTGTTTTCTCTTCAGGTGCAACACCCAGATAAGCCTGCTGAACCACCGGAGAGGCGATCACCTCGGTAGGGTCCCCATCTGCCACCAGCTCTCCGTTGTGCAGCACAATAATCCGGTCAGCCAGTGAGCGGATCACATCCATCTTGTGTTCAACCAGCAAAATCGTGCGGTCCTTGTCCTGCTTCAACTCACGGATCAGGTCCAGCACAACCGGCACTTCATCAACGCTCATGCCTGCTGTCGGCTCATCAAACATCAGCACTTGCGGACCAATGGCAATCATCAGAGCTACCTCCAGCTTGCGCTGATCTCCATGTGACAGCTCGGATGTGATCTGCTCGGCCTTATCCAGCAAATGCACCTCTGCCAGAATGTGCTCTGCCCGTTGGATCAGCTCCACATGGCTGTCCGCCATAGAAAACAAATCCATGCCCATCCGCTGATGAGCCTGCACCGCCAGCCGTGCATTCTCCCGAACGCTCAGGCCGGGAAACAGATTGGTCATCTGAAACGCCCGTCCGATGCCCCGAAGGGTCCTGTCGGCAACTGAAAGGCGCGTGATGTCTTCACCATTAAACCAGACCTGACCAGCGCTGGCGGCTAACTGGCCGGAAATCAGGTTGAAGTAAGTGGTCTTGCCAGCACCATTCGGCCCCACAATGGCAGTCAGTGTCCCGCGATGAAAATCACAGGACACTGCGTCCACAGCCACATGCCCACCAAAACGAATGGTCAGATCATGCGTACTCAGAACCGGCTTTTCGTCTTTCTGTAATTCCAAAGACCTGCCCTTTATGAGAGTTCATTTTGGGCGCGAAGGCTCGGGTTTGCCCGCGCTTTCCGCCGTGCCCAGAGGATGAAGAGGAAGGCACAGCCATACATGGTGATGCCGTAAATACCGGAGGCCAGACTGTATGGCGGCAATGCTTCGCCGTTCATTGCGATCAAAGCCCCAACGGTGATCCCAAGCGTGGCATTTTGGACGCCCACCTCCATAGCAATCGCAACACTGTCAGGATGCGAGAGTTTCATAAGCTTGGCGCCGCCATACCCAATCAGCAGCATCACAACATTCAGCAAAATAAGGACTGGCCCCAGTTCCAGAATGTTGGCCGTCAGCACAGACCAGTTGGTGGCAATGGCTCCAAGCACGATCACCACAAACAGTAGGGAAGCCAACAGCGACACCACTTTGGAAATTGCGGCGGTAAACGATGGCGCCATATGATTGACGAGAACCCCAATCGCAACGGGAACAGTCGTAATCAGTGCCATGGAAATGCCAATAGACGTCACATCAATCTTGGGCATGGCCGCACCAAGAAAGTAGTTTGCGGATGCCGCTGCAAAAACCGGCACCGTCAACACACACAGCACACTGGTCACGGCGGTGAGCGACACCGCCAGCGCGACAGATCCGCCGCTGAACCGTGTCAGCATGTTGGAGGTGACACCACCCGGGGCGAAGGCAAGCAGCATCACGCCAAACGCCATGGCCGGCTCCAGCTCCACCACTTGTAAAATGAGAAAGGCAACAACGGGCAACAAAAGCAATTGCCCCAGCATACCAATGCTGAACGCACGCGGCATCTGCACCACGCGCTTAAAGTCCTGCAGTGTGAGGGAGATCCCGAGAGAAAACATGATGAACGCCAGCGAAAGCGGCAAAAACAGCTTTAAGAGAATGTCCATGGTCTTGTACTTCGCTCTTTGAGGCTCTGATATTCCGTAAGCGGGACAATCTGCAACTGAGGATGAGGTCAGCAATCCTGCAGAAACCTCTCATGGTTCCAGAGCGTTATCTTTTGCGATTAAGGAGAGCGAGCGAGTCGCCCGCTCCCTCTCTGAGCTATGTAAAACGGGGACCTACTGGTTCTGAACGGGGATATCCATGTCCTCAATCTTGAGTTCGCGCACCAGCTCAGGAATGCCCCATTCAACCTCTGGATCCACACGGATCTTGAAGTGATACATGGACTGCAATGCCTGATGATCCTCAGCGCGGAATTTCATCAGCCCCTTCGGACCTTCAAACTCCATGCCTTCCATTGCGGTGATCAGCTCTTCCGTATCCGTGGAGCCAGCTTTGCGGATCGCCTCGACAGCAGCGATGCCTGCCGCCATACCGCCCGCAGTAAAGAAATCTGGCGGTGAGCTGTAACGAGCCTCATGTTCCTTCACCAACCAGTCATTCACTGGGTTCTGAGGGATCTCGTAGTAATAGTAGGTGGCGCCTTCCATGCCCGGCATGGCCTTATAGGCTTTCAGAGCCGCCAAAATGTTGCCACCCGTTGCGATCTCAATCCCATGGCGTTCAGGGTTCATCGCGTTGATCTTCGCTAGCGGGTTTCCACCACCAGCCCAGATCACAAACAGGAACTTGCGTCCTTCCTGCCCCTTCAGAGCCTCAAAGATGCGCTGGGCACTCGCGGTGAAATCCTTGGTGTCCGTCGGTGCGTACTCCTCAAACACCAGCTTGGCATTGGTCTTTTCAATTGCATTGCGGAAAGCAGCCACACCATCACGCCCGAACGCATAATCCTGCGCCAGCGTGGCAATAGACGCTCCGTCCTGCCCAAGGGCAACAGCATTCGCAATCGCATCTTGAGAGGAATTCCGTGACGTGCGGAAGATGTAGCGGTTGAAGTTGGCGCCCGTGATGCTGTCAGCAACGGCAGGCTCCACGATCAGCAGCTTCTCGTATTCCTCGGCTATCGAGAGCATCGCCAACGCAACACCAGAGGAGACCGGCCCAATTGCCAGATCAACCTCATCATCGCCATAAGCCTCGGCCAGCATGGCACGTCCAATATCCGGCTTGAGCTGGCTGTCTTTTTCGATGACCTCAATTTTGCGGCCATCAATCTCCATGGTCCCGCCGGTGGCGTATTCCAATCCCATCATCAAACCCACATGAGATTGCTTGGCATAGGCCTCAAAAGGACCGGTTTTACCATAGACGTGGGCAATCTTGATCGGCTCTGCCGCAGAGGAAATATTTGATGAAACAGTAAGCGCAAACGCGCTGGCCGCTAGGCTAACCGCCGCGGCCCTAAGTAATTTATGCATAATGAAACCCCTCCCACGTTGCCCAGGGGCCTCCGTAAACGCAAACACCGTCTCAAAAGACTTCGCAAGCCTGCCCTCAAACAACGTAAATAGAGTTGACGCATGTATTCAGGAAGGAGTCAATGATTCCAGATTGAGCCAAATTGTTAAAATTTGAATGGATCACTTGTATTTGCTTATCCGGAAAATAAATTTCAGCTGTCCAGAATTTTATATCAAAAAATCGATTTTCATGATCGAGGCATCAGTCAAATATTTGCAATTACTCTTTGCAGTTTCAGTTTAAAGAGATGCTTCTTGCGACTTACTGTAAGTCGTTGTGACTACTCCTGCTTTCACTGCGACAAGCTGACGGCCATGCGCCATGGAAAAGCCGTATTTCGCCCTGTTTACACCTCAATTAGCCGTTAGGCCGCGTCTCTCTGCAGGTGTGTCAGATAAGTGTTTGTTCACCATCTCTGAAAACCTGATGATAACAAGATCCTGATACCTTCAATAGCAATAAGAACACTGGTTTAACAGGGCGTCATTAAGTACTGAGTGCGTAGCAGTCAGTATTACTAAAATAACAATAAGTCCTGAAAAGGGATTATCTGCATATCACTATGCGGACAACTGAAGGGTGACCCGTTTCCATTGCTTGGTGGGTCCTCCTTGTTTCAAGGCAGGTTGTCTTGCCCCGACGATTTTAAAGGCCGTACCTCCCCCTCCCAATCGGCCTTTTTATGCCTGCTTTGTTTGGCACCGAGGTATCCTCCCACCTCGGTGCCTTTTTTATGCCCGCAAGCCTGAAACCACTTGGTTTAAACAGGCTGTAAAGCTTTCGAGGAAACCAACTCAAAGCCTTCGTCGATCCAGCCGGTCATACCGCCCAGCATAATCTTCACGGGACGTCCCAGCCGGGAGAGGTTATAGGCGGCCTTGTCTGCCCCGTTGCAATGCGGCCCAGCGCAATAGACCACAAACACGGTGTCCATCGGCCACTTGGCAAGGTTCTCTTCCGTCAGATCACGATGGTGAAGACAGATCGCACCATCCACGTGCCCTTTCGCAAAGCGGGTAGCACCGCGAACATCAATCAATACGAATTCTGGAGTACCATCGGCCAAATCTGCCTGCACATCAGAGCAGTCTGTTTCGAACTGCAGGATTGAACGGAAATGCGAGAGTGCCAGCTTTGGGGCGGCTGGGGAATATTCGAGTGCGCGTGAGGACATGTATTTCTCCAAATCTGCGAGGATGCTCCTGATTAGGGAGAGGAGCACCAAAAACACTTATTTTAAAGCAGCTTGCAGGAGAGGTGCCTCCGCAAACAGCCTTGGGTGATGACAGGAATTTCGCCTGCTCCCATAATTTGAAGAATTTCCCAGTTGCGAAAAACTGGCTCAAATGACTATATTCGTAAAAAATACGCCAATCTCTTTCGAATTGATTTTTCCGATGGTCCAACTCACACCCCGCAGCCCAAAAGGCCCGCTTGTTGCAACGCTCATCTATGACGGTTTGTGCACCTTCGAGTTCGGTCAGGCCTACGAGCTGTTCGGCCTGCCAAGACCGGAATTCGGCGCGAACTGGTACAGGTATGAGACCGTCGCCATCGAGGACGGCCCTATCCGTGCTGCGGGTGGTCTGGAGATCAAAGCGGAAAAGCAGCTGGATGCGCTGGATCAGGCCGACATCATCCTCATCCCCGGCTGGCGTGGCATTGATACCCCGGTGCCGGAGGACCTGATTGAGGCACTGTGTAAGGCCTACAATCGTGGAGCCCGTGTTGCTTCCATCTGCTCCGGTGCTTTTGTACTGGCGCGCTCTGGCCTGCTCAATGGCCGCACAGCCACGACGCACTGGCGCTATGCCGAGGCGCTGCAAACCGGGTTCCCGTCCATCAACGTGGAAGAAGACCGGCTCTATTCAGAGACCGACAGGGTATTCACCTCCGCAGGCAGCGCAGCAGGCATTGACCTTGCGCTCCACATCATCCGGCAGGATTACGGCTCACAGATCGCTAACAGCGTTGCCAAACGACTGGTTGCACCTCCGTTCAGAGAAGGAACGCAAACCCAGTTTGCAGAACAGCCTGTACCCGAGGAACGGGAAAGCAAACGCTTTGCAGCGCTTTTTGAGGAGCTGGAGAAAAAACGTGCCTACACCATGTCCGTGCCAGAAATGGCGGATCTGATGGGCATGAGCCAGCGCACCTTCATCCGCAAATTCTCAAAGGTAACCGGACTTGCACCCGCAGAGTGGCGGCGCACCAAGCAACTGGAAACAGCCAAGCACCTATTGGAAGCGGAAGAGATGATGGACATGGAGAACCTGTCCCACCTCTGTGGGTTCGGCTCAGCAGCAACCTTGCGGCATCACTTCAGAAGCAAATATGGCACCACGCCAACAGCTTACAGGCGCCAGTTTCAAACCCGTCAGGCCTGAAGGTACGCGTTCATGCCATGCGCAGCAGAGCGACCTGTCGCAAACACCGCCTGCAGCAGATAGCCACCCGTTGGCGCTTCCCAGTCCAGCATCTCGCCCGCCACAAACACACCCGGCAGCTTGTTCAGCATGTAGTGCTCGTCAACCTCGTCGAACGAAATCCCGCCCGCGCTGGAAATCGCACGGTCAATGGGGCGCGGAGCAGTCAACTGCAATGGCAGAGCTTTGATACGCGCTGCTAGCTCATCAGCCTCAACCGGCAGCGGTCCTGCTTCCCGCATCAAAGCGATCGCAGCAGCGGGCAGACCTGTTGCTTTGCGCAGGAAGTTGCTCATGGATTGCTTACCACGTGGCCGCGCCAGCTTGGCCGCGAGCTTGTCAGCAGAGACATCCGGCTTCAGATCAATCTCAATCTGTGCCGTCCCTGTTGCAAGGATTGTATCCCGCAGATCAGCTGAGAGCGCATAGATCACGCCGCCTTCAATCCCACAAACGTCCAGCATGGCATCACCAATAACACGGCGATCTCCGTGGGAGACAGCTATCTTCTTCATGGGAGTACCTTTGTGGCGGTCCTTGAAGTGATCCGAGAACGCAATCTCAAACCCGCAATTGGCAGGGAGCAGCGCGTTCACGTCAATCTGCTTGTCACGCAAAGTCGAAACCCACGCGCCATCAGAGCCAAGCTTCGCCCAGGAACCGCCACCAAGTGCCAGCAAAACAGCGTCAAACGCCTGCGCTTCAATGGGTTCATTGCCTTTTTGAAGCAGTAAACTTCCGGCTTCATCAAATCCGTGCCATCGGGTGTTCGCATGCAATGTTACGCCTTGCTGATCAAGCAATTTCAACCAGTTACGCAACAGCGGAGAGGCTTTGAAGCTTTTAGGAAACACCTTGCCGCTGGAGCCTTCAAAAGACGGCTGCCCCAACTCTGCGCTCCATTCCCGCAAAGCAGAAGGAGGAAAATCCCGCACTGACTGCAACAGTTGCGCATGTGCAGGACGGTAGCGGCTCAGAAAAACCTCCAGATCCTCACTGTGGGTTAGATTGAGACCACCAAGCCCAGCCATCAAAAACTTGCGGGCAGGGGACGGGCGTTGATCAAAGAGGCTCACACGCACTCCGGCTTCTGCCAGATGTTGAGCAGCAAACAGCCCGGCAGGGCCTGCTCCGATGATTGCAACATGCTTTGTCAAAGATCCATCCAGTCCGCTTATGGTCATTGAGGCTCCAGCCAATGACATTTACAGCTCTAATGCCTTTGTTTTCCGCCAATTACAAGCCGGGAGAGCGCCTCACCCCACAGATGGAGCGCAGAGAACATCAGGGATTTTCACCTCCTTAAAGAAGCACCCCTGATATTAGAAGGAAGACTTCTAAGGAATGTACAGTCCTCGCACTTCAAGCTTTGCTGAATGCAAACAGTAAAGTGGGGGCCGCATTGAGAACTGCAATCGTAATGCCGCGTAATATGCATTTTTGCCAGTCTCGAGCCACATCAATAGATCTGTGCGCTCATGATCTTGCGCTTCATAGCCAGAACAAAGGCAACCTGCGTATTTTTGCAGGAGGCGAGGAGGATCTGTTTGAAGATGTTGATGTTTTTGCAGTGACAGAACCGGGTAAAAAGCCAACGCCCGCAAAGTTCTATGATCCGCTGTCAGAGTTTGGACCGCAACTGATCGTCGTGCATCAGCATTTGGAAACGGCGTTTCAGATCATCACGGACTTTCCCGGTACCCCTGTAATCTTGCACAGGCATGGCAGGTTCGAGCGCAACAGCGCGTTCAAACGCTGGAAGTACACCCGCAAAATGAACCGCCTTGCCGGCATCATCTGGGTTGGCGAAGATGCCCGCAATAACTTCTGCGAAAATTTCACGGGTGTAAAAGCCCGCAGTGTGGTGGTGCCCAACGGCATAGATTGCGAGCTCTGGTCCCCAGCCCCCAAAGAAAACTCTGTGATCTATGTGGGGCGGGCAAGGGAAGACAAAGGCGTGTTCGACCTGGCGCAGGCTTGGCTTGCCTGTGCAGACCGTTTGGATCGGACGGGGTGGAAACTGAATCTGGTACTGGCCGTTACCGACGAGGGGGAGCAATCAACGGCAAACTCTCTCCGGCAGATGCTTTCAAGCCACGCAGACAGTGTCTCGATCGAGACTAACCTCAATGCCTCAGATGTCCAAAAACGCCTCGCAAGATCATCCATCGCAGTGGTCCCCTCCATCGTGGCAGAAGGATTTGGCCGCACCGCGATTGAAGCCATGAGCTGCGGCGCTGCGGTGATCACCACACACTCTGGCGGCTTGTGGGAGGCGGTGGGCGAAACTGGCAAGGTGATCAACCCAAGATCCCCCAAAGAGATTGCATCTGCGCTGCTCGATCTGGCCGACAACCGCCCTTTGCGTGAGGAGATGGCAGAAGCAGGACGGGAGAGAGTGCTTCGTCTCTTTAACATCCACCAGATCGCAGAAAACTACGACGACATGCTCATGAGCCTGTGGGATGACTTTGTCAGCGGCTCCGATAAAACACAGGGCCTCATCGACCACATGCTCGTGTCAGAGTGAGGTGAATGAAGACCGGGACTGGTAAAGCAGGGCGAAGATCAGATCGCCTGCAACCCAGGAGATCAACAAAATGCACCCTGATCATGTGACAGTGGCTGTCCGCAATCTGGATGAGGCGCGTGCTTTCTTTAACTTGCTTGACTTTGAAGAAGCAAAATCCCTCGTCATCTCCGGTCCCGTGTTTTCAAAGTACATGGGCATTCCAGATCTGGAAGCAGAGCACGTCACTTTGGTTCTGAAAGGTCATAGCCCCAGGTTCGAAATCCAACTGCTACACTACCGCAATCCAGAGCCACGCAGCGAGCCTTACCCTGAAGACCTCTGCCGAACAGGCTACAATCACTTGTGTTTCGCGGTTGATGATTTGGAAGACAGACTATCAAAGCTGCAAGCCGCCGGGTTCAAAGCCCGTTCCGAAGTCATGGAGTTCAACGACAGAAAACTGGTGTTCCTGTTTGGGCCAGAAAAGATCACGATAGAATTAGCGCAGTGGGCCAAGCCAGAGTGAAGCGAGTTCGCAAATACGATCGCTTCAATTAGCTAAAGAGTTGGTTGCAGGGAAGAGAGCTCGCAGGAAGTGTAGTAGCGTGAACAGCAACAGATGTGCTTACAACGCCTGAGCAATCCCACATTACTTCTCAAAGAAAACTGCTGTCTCCAGCACATCACCAACAGCAGGTACTGTGCAATTCCTGCAAGTTAGAGAGGTAAACCTCACACCAACAACGCCTTGGCCGCTTCCTTGTAATTCCGTGCCTTTGCGTTCTCAACAAACAGCAGTCCTTTCAGGTACTCCAACCGCGCCTTGGCCTTCTTGATACGCTGTGCCATGTGCCGTGCCACCTTTGGCGAGATATGCAGGAAGCCGCGCTCCCGTAGTTCATCACGCAGTGCTTGGCCCACATCATTCGCCAGCGTGTCCTTGCTGAAACTCGGCTCCTCTTCATCGTATAACCGCGCAACAGCACAGAGCAAAGCCATATCAGCCACCATCCGATAAGGGCGTCCGCTGCGTGCAGTCACCTGTCCGGGATGCAGCCGATACCGGACGAGCCGCTCGTTGAGAGCACCAATCTTCCCATACTCCAGCAAGCGCAGATAAAGGTCGTAATCCTCCGCTCCATCAAAATGCGGGCGATAACCGCCAAGGGCCAACACAGCATCACGGCGAAACATAATGGTCGGGTGGTACAAACAGCACTTCTCAAAGAGGCGCTTGCGGATCTCAACCGAGCTTTTCGGGCACTCCATCTGGTCAATGATCTGCCCGGCCTCATCAATCACGGAAACTTCTGTTCCGCACAACTGCCAGTCAGGGTTCCGGTTCATAATCCGAACCTGCCGTTCCAGACGAAGCGACTCTGATAGATCATCCGCATCAAGGCGGGCAACCAATGGGCTCTCAATCACCGCAAGCCCGGTATTAAGCGCGTTTGAGATACCCTGACCTGGCCCTTCAAGAATCTGAAACCGGCCCTTCGGAAAATGGCCTGCAAAATGCTCCGCAATTTCCCGGGTTTCATCGGTGGAGGCATCATCCACCAACACAACAGCAAAGTCTGTGAAGCTTTGTGCCAACAGGCTGCTCAGCGTCTCTCCAAGCGTGTTTGCGGCATTGCGCGCAGGGATCAACACGCTGACAAGAGGGGCGGGATCCTGCTGTTGCTTTTCAGCCATTGAATAAGCCACCTATCTGCTTAAGCTTTTCTGCCTTCCAGCTGAGGCTGCGAAGGTAGCTAAGTGTTTGTTGTGTTGCGTCGTTTCTTTGAAAAATCAGGAACATCGGGTGGAAGGCTGGGTCAGGTCTTATCCTGCCGTGCAGCAGTCGCCCCCCTCTGAGATGAATGGGTCTGTTCTAGAAGATCTGCTTCAATGGATTTCGCGACCCGCAGATATCGCCCAACCGCATAGTTGGTGGAGGCAATCAAACCCCACCAGCCATATCGGCAGTACCCGCGCACCAAATAGCCTTTCAGAAAAGCTGCGGGAAACTCGTAGAGCAGCCGTGACTTCGGCATCCTACGGCCCCGTCCACGCATCTCATGCACTTGCATGGTGGAATAGCGGTTCATCTTCTCAAAGTGGAAGGCGACGCTGGGAATACTGCGGTGGTCCATATGCCCCTTCAGCATGCCTATCTTGGCATCGCTGGGCGGACGAACCGTGTCATGCACCGAGCTGGCAGAAAAACGGCCTACACTCCTGCGGTAAAGCCGGATTTGCTTATGAGAGTAGGCGTGTTTTGCAGCGGTCGTTTCGTGAGGCCACACATCGCAGATGTCCACCTCCCAAAAATCGTTCTGCGCAAGAACAGAGGTCTGGAACAGGCTCACTATCTCATCGCGCAGTGCAGGTGTGACCACCTCGTCGGCATCAATGTTCAGGATCCAGTCATTCCGGCACTGGTCCTCGCCAAACCGCTTTTGCAAGCCGTACCCGTTCCAGTCATTGTGCAGCACACGGGCGCCCATGCGCTGGGCAACGGTGACGGTCTGGTCCGTAGACCCGCTGTCAATCACAATGACCTCATCAGCCCAGTGAATGCAGCTGGCAATTGTCTGCCCGATCCGGTCTTCCTCATTCTTCGCGATGATGAAAACAGACATCGGAATGCGGGTCTCATCAGATCGCTCATTAGCGGTTGGCTTTCCTTGCTGGGCCCGCTTTGCTGCAATGTCGATGATTTTGCTCTGAGTGGAGATATCGGGCCTCAAACTCTTGGATTATCCGCAATAATCTAGAGTTTACTCCCCCCTACACATTCCGAAATTCGTCCAATATGAAGGACTGTTTTCACCCAATAGAAACCCATCAATATCAAATAAGGGAGATGACTGAGAAAGTCGTCGCGCACCGCCAGTCAAACCCTGCTCATACGGCGAGAGCAAACCAGAAACCATCACTCGGCTTGGGTGGAAAGGACTGTCAGATCGACAAAACCTAGCATAAAGTCCCTCGGATAGCCCCGTTCACTACAACTTCCGTATGATTGCATCTGGCGCGCAGGGGTGAAACGATTTGCGCGCATTTGAGAGCCGGGTTTGAGGCGAGACTTTCGGCACCCACTTTAATTTCTTTGGGAGAAGAAAATGGCCGCAATTATTGGTTGGGCACACACACCGTTTGGCAAACTGGCAGATGAAACCGTAGAGTCTCTTGTCACAAAGGTTGCCAAGCAAGCGATTGCCGATGCCGGTCTCGCCGCTGAAGACATTGATGAGATCGTTCTGGGTCACTTCAATGCAGGTTTTTCCAAGCAAGATTTCACTGCAAGCCTCGTGCTTCAGGCAGATGACAAGCTGCGCTTCAAGCCAACCACCCGCGTTGAAAATGCATGTGCGACTGGCTCAGCTGCCGTGCATCAGGGCGTCAAATCCATCAAAGCAGGCGACGCCAAGTTCGTGCTCGTCGTTGGTGTTGAGCAGATGACCACCACGCCGGGCCGTGAAATCGGAGCAAACTTGCTCAAAGCTTCTTACCTGCCAGAAGATGGCGATACCCCGGCTGGTTTCGCTGGTGTCTTCGGCAAAATCGCAGGCATGTATTTCCAAAAGCACGGCGACCAGAGCGAAGCGCTGGCCCACATCGCTGCGAAGAACCACAAGAACGGCGTCGAAAACCCATATGCGCAGATGCGCAAGGACCTCGGCGTAGAGTTCTGCCTCAATGAGAGCGAGAAGAACCCGTTTGTAGCTGGCCCGCTGAAGCGCACAGACTGTTCACTTGTATCTGATGGCGCAGCAGCCATCGTCCTCACCGACACCACCACAGCCCTCTCTGCCAAAAAGGCTGTCGCCTTCCGCGGCATGGGTCATGCGCAGGACTTCCTGCCAATGTCCAAGCGCGACATCCTCAAGTTCGAAGGCTGTACAGAAGCTTGGAAGCGCGCGCTCTCCATGGCCAACATCACCGTTGAAGACCTGTCCTTCGTTGAGACCCACGACTGCTTCACCATCGCTGAGCTGATCGAATATGAAGCCATGGGGCTTGTGCCAGAAGGTCAGGGCGCGAAAGCCATTCTGGAAGGCTGGACCCAGAAGGACGGCAAACTGCCGGTCAACCCATCTGGCGGGCTGAAAGCCAAAGGCCACCCAATCGGTGCGACTGGCGTGTCCATGCACGTGCTCACATCCATGCAGCTGGTAGGCGAAGCTGGCGGCATTCAGGTGGACGGCGCAGAGCTCGGCGGCATCTTCAACATGGGCGGCGCAGCCGTTGCCAACTATGTGTCTGTGATGCAGCGCCTCAAGTAAGCTCAGCAAAACCAGACAGATGAGTATCAGAGCCCCGGTCCGCCGGGGCTTTTCTTTTGCATTGTGGCCTTGCAGCTCACCAATCGCTAACTAAGCCCTCAAGCCAGCATCATCACACCAATGTGATCGTGGTAAACCTTTTGTCTGACGCAGGTTAGGAGAGGTGTGTCGATGCCAGGACAAGAGTCAGCCCCCAAGTACGATGATTGGCTGAAAAAAGTCTATTCAGAGATGAACTGGAAGTTCCATGATCTCGTTGGCGGTGGCCGAAAGAAACGCTCTGCAAGCGTCACCAGCAAAACCTCTGAGGCAAGCGCGGCGATTGGCTCGCAAGTGGACGAAGACACACCAGAGTGGACCACAGAACCTGATATCGCAGATTACATCGTTGAAGGCACACCGGCTGCGGAACGTAAGAAACGCCCTCTCTCAGCAGCTTTGAAAGACGCAGGCATCAAATCCACCGAAGGCTTCACCCAGCGCCTCAACTCCTACCAGTCCCAAAAATCCCATTATGATGAAGACCCGTTGGGTGCAGCCTATGCGGACCCGGAGGCCGTCAAATGGGATCGGCTGGTTAAAGGCACTCTGGGGGAGAGCGATAATAAAGCCCGGCAAATGGTGCTGATGCAGCACGAAATTGAGCTGAAAAAACAATCCCGTCAATTGACCCGCGAAGTGTTTCAGGATCAGTCAACTGCACCTGAGTTCAGAGCCTATCTCCGTCAGGCCAGCGATACCCCTTCCAACCAAATGGACACAGCACAGCGCGAAACCATCATGTTCTTCAGCCAGAACATGAAGGTGTTGGGCAATGAGCTGGTGGCCTCAACCAAAGAGCTGATGCACGAAAAAGCCTTTGGCGACACCATGATGAAGACCCTGCATGAAGCCAAAGCCAATGCGGTGTCAGAGCGTGAAAAGAAACGACTGGCCGAGCTGGAAGAAGAAGCCATCGCCTATGGCACCGCCACCTCCAAGCAAATGGCCTTCGCGCTCAATTGCACCAACTGCGTGGAAGCTGCAATCAATCGGGGAGCTGAAGTCGAAGCAGCCGTCCTGCAATTGTCAGATGAGCGGCCCAAAGCCGTTTTCGCCACCTCTGGTTTACAGCGCACGGCAGAAGAAATGGTGCTGGCTCATCTGGACAAAAGCAACAACATGAAGAAGAGCCTGGCCTGGGCAGAAACGCAGCCATGGGCCCAGATGGTGAAGGTCAACATAAAAAAAGAAGGCCGCAACTTTTCCATCACATCAGAAACACGACAAGCACCGGAAACACCGGCAAGCACCGGCGACCCGATGGTCGATAACCACGTGGACATGCCCCACAAAGCTGTAACCAAAACCGAGCTCGCAACCACGCCGGAGCTGGTCTTCAACGGCCTTCGCTCAGGCCAGATGATGGCTTCCATGTCTCACCGCGAGACTGGTGAAACAGGACCGGACGGCAAACCGTTCGTGGGCATTCCCAGTGAGGCCTCCATGGCATGGGCCAAAACTTTGCTGACAGCTCAAAAAGAAGGACAGGACATATCGGATCAACTGCCGGACTATATGGAGGTGAAGGAAGTCTGGTACCGCGAAAATCGCTCTGGCCTCAAAGGAAAACTCAAACGCGGCAAGCCTGAAAAGAAAGTCCATGTGGTGACGTATAAGGAGACCTCGGAGTCTGTTCAGGCGGCCCAAAAGCTTCGCGCAGCACCCAAAAACATGGCTGGGGATCTGGCAGAGCTCGCAGATAACATTGCTGATCTGAAGGCAGATCAGGCCCGCAAAGCTGAAAAACTGAAAGCACATAAAGAGGAACTGGAGAAATTCCTCAGCTCCAAAGGTGAGGGCATGCTGGAAAGCTTCGGCGAAGCCCATGAAGCCTTCAACGCCCTGCAGGAAAACATTCTCCAGCAGGTGATCGCAAAAATGAGCAAGGGCACCAGTCTCAAGAACATCAAGAAATGGGCCAGCAAACAGCCTTGGGTAATGATGTTCGAGATTGAGTTCAAGCCTGACGAAAGTGGCAAGAAGAACCATTACAACGTCGTCGTTAAAGAAAAAGAGGAGGAAGTAGAAGAGACTGATGGAGCACCGGAAGGGGGCCGGACAGAAGCAGACGGTAGAACAAAAGACCAGGAAGCCTCACTGACAGGTGCGTTAGCCGCCCTCTCAAAGCCTGCAGTTCAAAAAGAACTGATCCTCAAATACACTGGCGAAAAGCACAACGGCGTACCTATCGTCGAAAAACCAAGCGACCTGGCAAAAAAATGGGCAGATATGATTATGAAGGTCTATGGCTCCAACGCCAAACTACCAGCCTATCTGGTGCTCAAGGATGTCGTCTACAAATCAGCTTCCCGAAATCTGATCCGGCGCGGTAAATACATCCCTTGCAAGGCCGTGGAGTTTATTCCTTCCGCCTTCGAGTAAAAGAAGCAAGCCAGTCTCACGACAACATCATTTGGATTTTCACCGCCCTCTGCTAGGTTCTGCGGGCGGTTTTATAGTTTGCATGTCTTCGGTTCGTTCGAAGCTCCCGAAGGCACATGCAAGAAAGGTATTTCATGGTCAAGCGTTTAGTGCTCCCACACGAGTTTCAATCCGTTTCAGAACAGCTCAACATGTCACCAGCCATCTTCTCGGGAAACCACATCTTCCTGAGTGGCATGACCGGTGCGGATATGAGCGGCCAGATGCCGGAAGACCCCGAAGCCCAGTTCCGCAACACCTTCAAAAAGATCGAATGCATCCTGCGTGAAGCCAACGTCGATATGGATGCTGTTGTTGAGATGACCAGCTACCACATCGGCCTGCGCGATCACTATGAACTCTTCGACTCCATCCGCCTCGAGTTTTTCTCCAAACCCTATCCAGCCTGGACCGCCATTGAAGCCGCCGGCCTCCGCCGCGAAGGCGCCCTGGTAGAAGTCCGCGTCATCGTCAGCGCACATTATGGCGGGTGAGGTGGACCTGCATTCTTAGTTTGAATTTGTTAGTTTGGGATGATTTAGAAGATAACAGAGGGTGATAAGAACCATATGACGACCTTATGTCGCTTCATCTGATGAATGGCTCTGACTCTAAGTTGACCCCAATATCCTTTTGTAAGTGTGCCGGCAGACCACGTGCATCTAAACGCTCACTCCCGCTTTTCATTAAAAAGAAAATATCTCTAAATCCTTTAGATAACCTATTGAAAATATTCGATGATACTTTGATTTTCTGAGCTTCAACGGTGAAATCTGCCATGCTTTTTCTCCTGCTGTTGTTGGGGAATTAATGCCGGAGGTTGCATTTACAGTCCAATCGAATATAGGGAAGAAAGCATAAGGAGATTTTATCAAAGATGCCGAACAGTCTGCCTCCACTCAACGCTCTTCGCGCCTTCGAAGCGGCAGCGAGACATTCCAACTTCACCCGTGCTGGGGAGGAGCTGGGAATGACGCAAGCAGCGGTGAGTTATCAGATAAAAGTGCTGGAAGATCGTGCCGGGAAACCCTTGTTCAATCGGGTAGGAAGACAAGTTGTTTTAACGGATGCAGGTGCGCAACTTGCGGCAGTTGCAAATGAGGCTTTTCAGTCTATTCGTGCTGGCTTTTCGGCGGTGCAAGGAACGCAGGATGGGACACTGAAACTAAGTGTGGTTCCCACTTTTGCCATGAACTGGCTCTCGTTGCGTATCGGAGAGTTTCAGATGGCGAACCCCAAAATTGCTGTTCAATTGGAAGCCTCTGGCGGCGTTGTTGATTTTGCATCCTCTGATATTGATATGGGGATCAGAAACAGCCCTAAAAAGTGGCCTGGGTTATGTTGTCACAAACTAGCCGAAGTTACGTATACTCCCATGTTAAGTCCAAGACTTGCTGACAGCATTGGCGGTGTGAACAAGCCTGAAGACCTGCTGAAACTTCCCATTATTGATACAGGAGATCCTTGGTGGAGAAACTGGTTTGAAGCAGCTGGCGTGAAAGATCCCGATTTTTCAAACCAACCCGTTTCCCAAATGGGCACGCAAACTGTTGATGGAAATATCGCGATTGCGGGGCATGGTGTTGCGATTCTGACACCGTTGTTTCATTCAAGTGCGTTGCGGGATGGCCTGCTTATCCAGCCCTTCCCATTAAAGTGCACGGCTGAAAATCCAGTTTGGCTTGTTTACCGTGAAACGCAGAAAAACAACCCAAAAATAAAGCTGTTCCGAGACTGGATATTGAGCGAAATGGAAAAAGACAAGGCTGGCTATGCTGTCTGATCCTGTTTGGAAGATTTAACAGGATAAGCTGGAACTGATTTCATCCATGTCGCACTCCGTATTAAATGCGTGGTAGCAACCTGTAAAACGCGAAGAACCAGATTCTTTAAAATACGAGTTCGTCGAAATTGATAGGTTTTCTTTTCTGGTGTTCGTTGCTCTAACGGATGTTAGGGGTATGTAGATTTATTTTCTCAATCAGCAAATGTAATGGTAATTTTGAGAGCTTATGTGGTCATATCTGCTGTAAATGTAGAATGATGTTTCACGGGTGCCGTTTTTAAAGTCAGGGCATCTTTCCGCCGTTCAAGCGCTTGAAAAAAATCTTTTCTACGCACTCATCCAGCTTTGGAATGCCATACCGAGCTTAGAGGAACTCTACTCTGTAAACTCGCTCCCAATGAAGTGCATTCCCGAAAAGTGGGAACCGGTTTTCGGATAAGAATTCACTCCAGCATAAATGATCCCAAAACGCTTGGAGAGCGCAATGGCTTTGGTAGAGAGCTTCAACACACAGCAGGACGAGAGCAATAAACTCGCTGTCTTTCCAACCTTTCACAAGGTTGAAGGCAAAATGGTTGTTGTTGTTGGCTGTGGTGATGAAGCTGCTGCGAAGGTGAGGCTTCTGGCGCAAACCAAAGCGCACATCCGCGTTGTTAGCCATGAGCGCCCTAGTGCAGCTTTGGCTGAAGCGGTGGCAGACGCGGACGGCGTCTTCATGCTTAGCGTGTTCAACCCGGCTTATCTGGATGGCGCAGCCCTGGTGTTTGCTGCCACTGATGAAGAAGAGCTGGATCGTGAGATCGTAGAAGCTGCTCGTGAGAAAGGCATCCCGGTCAACGCGGTGGACCGCCCTGAGCTTTGTGATTTTTACACCGGTGCGATGGTCAATCGCGCACCTGTTGCCGTGGCGATCACTTCAACAGGCGTTGGCCCTGTTTATGCCCGCCACATCCGCGCGCAGGTTGAAGCCCTGTTACCACGTGAAGCCGGTCAACTCGCAAGGTTGGCAGACAGCTTCCGTGCTACAGTTGGTAAGCTGATGCCTTCGGGAAGTGCGCGTCGTCGCTTTTGGGCTGAATTTTTTTCAGGGACTATAGCTGCGAACACTTTTGCTGGTGAGACACAAAAGGCTCTGACCGAAGCGCATCGCTTGCTGAACAGTGAGCAGGATCAGCGGGGATATGTCTGGCTTGTGGGTGCTGGCCCGGGAGCAGAAGACCTGCTGACCCTGCGCGCACAGCGTGTCCTGCAAGAAGCAGATGTTATTTTCTATGATGCATTGGTCCCGGATGCCGTGGTTTCCATGGGGCGCCGCGACGCAACACGCATCAGCGTAGGAAAACGCAAAGGAACGCACAGTTCAACGCAAACGCAAATCAACCAGTTATTAGTCTCTGCTGCCAAGTCCGGCAAACGGGTTGTCCGCCTGAAGGCAGGGGACCCAATGGTGTTTGGCCGCGCTGGAGAAGAGATCGCCGCGTTGCGTGAGCATGATGTGGACTTTGAAATTGTACCCGGTGTCACCGCAGCGTTTGCTGCCGCCGCCAGTGCGCAGATTCCTTTGACATTACGGGGTGTTGCCTCCTCACTGGTGTTTGCCACAGGGCATAACCAGCATGGAGATGTCCTCCCGGACTGGGCGGACCTTGCTCTGAATGGAGCGACAACCGCTGTCTATATGGGGCGCACCGTTGCAGGAAAAGTTGCCAACTTGCTGGCAAAATCCGGGTTGGACTTATCCACGCCCGTCATGGCGATTGAGAACGCAGCCCAGACAAAAGAACGCAATTTTGCAGGCACACTGCAAGACCTTTGTAATTTTGAGCAGCACGACAGTGTCACCGGACCCACACTTATCATCATTGGTAAGGCAGTGGCCCACGCAGATCAGTCGCGCTCGCTCCCTCTAAGTCCAATTAAATTCGAGAAGTTACCGGCTGTTGTCGCAGCCTAGGGAGAGACCCGATGAAAACTATTACCGCCAACAGACTGGTCGATGGTGATGTCGTCTGGCTCGGCCACAACGGAGAGTGGGTCGAGTTTGTTGAAGCAGCCTGGGTTCTGGGCTCCGACGAAGACATGGCCTCAGCTCTGGATTTCGCGAAAGCCGGTGAAGACAAACAATACGTTCTCGGCACCTACGCGATTGATCTGGAACTGAAAGACGGTCATTTGCAGCCAAAGAGCCTGAAAGAGCGCATTCGCGCACAAGGGCCAACCACTCGTCTCGACCTCGGCAAGCAAGCCGAACGCCATCTGCGTTCGGCCTAAGTCCTTTTAGATTCAGGAGTTTCCATGTACCGTTACGATGAATTTGATCGCGACTTTGTTAATCAGCGCGTGAGCCAGTTCGAGGATCAGGTCCGCCGCCGTATGTCTGGCGAGCTGACCGAAGACGAGTTTAAGCCGCTCCGCCTGATGAATGGTCTATACCTGCAGCTGCATGCTTACATGCTGCGTGTCGCAATTCCATACGGCACGCTCAATGCAAACCAGATGCGTAAACTTGCCCATATCGCAAGGACTTACGACAGAGGTTACGGCCACTTCACAACGCGCCAGAACGTCCAGTTCAACTGGCCAAAGCTCTCTGATACGCCGCAGATCCTGCATGAACTTGCCGACGTTGAGATGCACGCCATCCAGACCTCTGGCAACTGTATCCGCAATGTAACCTCCGACCAGTTCGCAGGCGCAGCCGCAGACGAGTTCGCAGACCCACGCGTTTACGCCGAAATCCTGCGCCAATGGTCTTCACTACACCCGGAATTCCTGTTCCTGCCACGCAAGTTCAAGATTGCAATCACAGGCGCTGAACAGGACCGCGCTGCCGTACAGGTGCACGACATTGGCCTGCAGCTGACCCGCAATGAAGACGGGGAAATCGGCTTTGTGGTGTTCGTCGGTGGCGGCTTGGGCCGTACGCCGATGGTAGGCCGTAAGGTACGGGATTTCCTACCGGAAAATGACTTGCTGGCTTACAGCGAGGCGATTCTGCGCGTCTACAACCGCTATGGCCGCCGCGATAACAAGTACAAGGCTCGCATCAAGATTCTGGTTCATGAAACCGGTCTGGAAGAACTGAAGCAGGATATTGAGGCCGAGTTTGAGGCGACCAAAAACGGCATTCTCGATCTGCCAAATGAAGAAGTGGTCCGCATCAACGAGTACTTCGCACCACCATCTTTTGAAGCCCTGCCAAAGATCAGCACAGAGCTGGAAGCAGCCAAGCGCGAAGACCGCGATCTGGCCTTGTTCTCCAGCCGCAACCTGCATGCGCACAAAGCTGAGGGTTACACATCTGTCACCATCTCGCTCAAGCCAATTGGCGGAGCGCCGGGGGATGCAACAGCCGATCAGATGGACGTAATTGCTGATGTGGCACAACGGTTTGGACATGATGAGCTGCGCGTCACACATGAACAGAACCTCGTTCTGCCACACGTGAAGCTACAAGATGTCCCCACTGTCTACAAGATCCTGAAGGCAAACGAGCTCGCAGATTCAAACGCTGGCCTGATCACCGACATGATCGCTTGCCCGGGTCTGGACTATTGTGCTCTGGCAAATGCTCGCTCTATCCCAATTGCACAGGAAATTTCCAAGCGGTTTGAAGAGGTTAAGCGTCAGAACGAGATCGGCGATCTGAAACTGAAAATCTCCGGCTGCATCAACGCCTGTGGTCACCACCACGTCGGCCACATCGGCATTTTGGGCGTAGACCGCAAAGGCGAAGAGCTCTATCAGATTACACTGGGTGGTTCTGCAGATCAGAACACATCTATCGGCAAAATCATCGGTCGCGGCTTCCCGGAAGCAGAGATCACCGATGCCGTTGAGACTGTTGTCGATACCTATTTGGCGAACCGCCTGGATGAGGAAGAAAGCTTCATCGACGCCTATCGCCGCCTTGGAGATCAACCCTTCAAAGAGGCACTTTATGGTTCGTGATCAAACATATAAGTCTTTACTTGAAGCGCAGGCAAAACTGCTGAATCGGATGTATGCCGAGCATTATGCCCGGGGGGTTCTGGAGCACTCGCTCAAAGGCCAATTTGCCGGTAAGATTGCTATAGTGTCGTCTTTCGGTGCGGACAGCTCCGTGCTGCTTCACATGATCTCTCAGATCGACGTGCGTACGCCAGTCCTGTTTGTCGACACCGGCAAACTGTTTGGCGAAACAAAGCGCTATCGTGACGAGCTGGTTGAGCAACTTGGGCTTTTAGACGTACGTGTCATCACGCCTGAACCAGAAGATCTTGCTGAGAAAGACCCAAAGGGCGCTCTCTGGGCGTCTGATACTGATGCGTGCTGTCACATCCGCAAAGTGGTTCCACTCGCAAAAGCGCTTGGTGGCTTCGAAGCTTGGATCTCAGGCCGCAAACGCCATCAGGCTGACACTCGAGCCAGTCTGGAGCATTTTGAGGTCGAAGAAGGCCGCATCAAAGTGAACCCGCTGGCCAACTGGACCGCTGCCGAAGTCCTTCAATACGCAAAGGATAATGGCCTGCCACCACATCCGTTGGTCGCAGAAGGGTATCCTTCCATCGGGTGTATGCCTTGCACAGACAAGGTTGCTCCGGGCGAAGACCCACGCTCAGGCCGTTGGCGCGGTCAAGACAAAACTGAATGTGGAATTCATTTCTCAAGTGCGTCCAAGGGCGGCGCAGCCCAAAGCATCTGAGGTTTAAATGACAACAGAACTCAAAAAGACCACTGAGATCTTCAAGAACGACGAGATCATTGCTGATGACTGGGCCTATATCGCAGAGGATGAAGCCCTGCCAGTCGAGGGAAAGCTTATCTTCTCTCTGGAGCGTTTTCTGGCAGAAGAACAACAGCTTAAGCAGACAAATCTGACTTTGGGTGTTGTACTTCGTGCAGGTGAAAAAGCGGAAAAGCTGGCTGATCATCTTGAGGCGCTGGAACTCATTGCAGTGGACTTCCCAAGCTTTGCAGATGGCCGAGGTTTCTCTGCTGCCCGCATTCTGAGAGATGGATTGCGCTACGGTGGCGAGATCCGTGCGGTTGGTCCGTTCATTCTCGATCAGATCGGCTTCATGCTCCGCGTCGGCATCAACAGTTTTGCACTGGACAACCCGCGTCTACGAGCTGATCTGGAGTCCGGCAACCTCAATGAAGTCACTGCCTACACGCAGCCGGTCTTTGCGCGAAAAGAAGCGCCCGCTGGTACGAGACCATGGGCGCGACGTCCGATTTGATTTTAGAGCAAGATACTCAAACTCAATGAGAAAAGGCGGGTCAAACACCCGCCTTTCTCTTATTCTGCTGGTTGAGCCTGCAACTGGTTGGACGCTGAAAGCATCTTTCCGTTGAGCTTCAGGAACAGCCAGACTGTTGCGATCTGGATCACAATCAGCGGGGCGTACAGCGCGAAGTAGGCGATGGACATGGAGCCAAGAACACCGAGCTTCACAAGGCCTGCATTGATGACGAAGTTACCAAAGACGAACAGTGCAACACCAGGGCAAACCAGCGCGTAAGAACCTGGAGACTTGTCCGGACCAGCGATCCAGCGATCATAGTAGCCAACCCGCTTCATGACTGCCCAGCCGATCAGACCAAACAGGATCTGGATTGCGAACAGGCTGATCAGGAAAACATAGATACCGCCAGCAGTTACCGGTGCATCGAAGTTATGCGCAAGGCTCATTTTGATGCGGTAGATTGCAATGCCAACAACGGTCAGGAACGGAATAATGATCCAGAGTGTTGGTGTGGTTTCACCCGCAGCCTTGTGTTCCATCATAGAACGGAAGCCGAGGATCAGTTTGATTGTCCCCATCACAATCGCTGCGCCGATGAACAGGGCACTACCAGCAATGCCGATTGCCGCAATCACCTTGGTTTGACTCATAGCTGCCGGAGCAGAGAAGCCAACGCCAATCATGGCAAATGCGAACACGGAGATCATCTGACCGAGGCTGTTGTTCTTTGCGCACTCATATCCACCCTCTGTCAGGACACGGGAGATGAAGTCCAGATAGATGCGGAAACCCAACACTCCGATAGCTGCAAAAGCCAGCAGGGAGAAGGGGAACAGGATTTCGCGAATGCTCCAAAGGCCTGGTACAAACACCGCACCCGCGATGAAGCTGACATTGACTGTCATGGCAAGAGCCAGCGGAATAGTCATCAATTGGCTTTCCGCGTTGGAATTTTTAAAGCCTTCAAAAACCTTGGTTTTTTTCCACTTTCCGTACTCGGAGAAATTCCAGAACAGCAAGCGTAAGTGCAACACTGAGAAGAAGATAATACCAACCGCGGCCACAACAATCAGCGCCTGCATAGCGATAGAACCGTTGTTGAAGGCTTCAGTCAAAGAGGCAAAGTTAGCGATAGGAGACCCCTTATGTGGTGTCATCCACATCAGGTACATAAAGAAGCTAATTGCCAAGCCACCTGCACCAACGGCGGACAAAAAGTACAGAGGAGAATACCGCTCACCTAAATTAGAAAGATAACGCATTGGGCTAATCCTTTTTTGAAGTTGAAATTAGTATATTAGAAAATACTAAAATAACAATGCATAAAATTAGAAAAATCTAATATAGAGATAATGCATTGAATTTAATAAGATAAAATATGCGTAGTGCTAGAGCCTGCGCAAGATGACACAGTCTCGAGTTCAAATTTGAGTAGATGAATTCTTCTGGGTTTTCACAAGCCGAGTCGCACGATAGTCTAAGTGTTCTCTTTTTGTCTCCCGGAGCAGATCGTGCTGAATGCGCTTTATCAGTGGGCAACCAATCATGTTGACCCATTTGCCAAAAATCATATGGAATGGGAGAGCAAAACGCATTTGCAACAACTGCGTTCTCTCGTGTTCATCTTTCCAAAGCACACTCTGGTTCTATTGCTGGTGGTGCTGGTCGAAACCATTCTGACTGTCTTCCTGCTGTCATTTGTTGGTTTCCTGATTGATCAGATGGAAGCGAGTGGACCAGAGCTGTTCTGGCAGCAGAACATGTGGCTGATTGTGACTGCTGCGGTCGCATTTCTCGTTGCAAAGCCAGTATTTTCAATTGCTTATGAAGTTCTGATTTCACTGACACTTCACGTTAATATTCTCACCTCATCGCGTGTCACGTTCTTTGATCGACTGCTCAATCAGGACATGACGTTCTTTCAAAAGGAGTTTGCGGGAAACCTCGCCAGCAAAACCTTTGGAGGTGGGCGAGAAGTTGCAGAACTGTTCTGGGCGGGGATTGGAATTGTCATCCCAAACTTTTTCTTTGCAGGGTCGCTCCTGATCGCATTGTCATGGCTGCATTGGTATCTTGGGGTAGTCATGCTCGTCTGGATCGGATTGTTTGCTGTCCTAGCGTATATCCGCGTGCCAATCATTCGTGATGCTTCAAAAGAAGGAGCAGATATCGCGCATGCCGTGAATGGTTCTGTTGTTGACGTTTACTCCAACATTCAGACTGTGAAGCTCTTTCAGGGCAATGATCGTGCGCTTGGTCATTTCACAAATCAGCTCAGAGGTTTCAAAGAGGCAATAGTTAGGTTTCGCTCCACAGTGGTTACATCGCGGATGCTTGTTGCACTCGTCGGAGCATGTGGTCTTGCTGCATTTACAGGCCTAAGTCTTGCGTTGTGGCATCAACAGGCAATCACAACAGGTGAAGTTGCAATTGTCCTTGGTTTTGCCATTCGCCTGGAAGGCAAACTGCTGGAAATATTTGCTCAGTTAACCGGTCTTTTCCGCTCTTATGGCTCATTTAAATCCACCGCCAGAACCATGGAGCACTCGCTTGGCCTTGTTGACGATTCTGAGGCCAAGAACTTTCGCTATGAGAAGGGTCTCATTGAGTTCAACAATGTCGACTTTGCCTACGGCCAGCAAACTGCGATTGTGAAAGATCTGAATTTCATCATCCAACCCGGTGAGAAGGTAGGTATCGTCGGTCACTCAGGTGCTGGCAAATCAACCGTCGTGAATCTGCTGCTGCGCATGTACGACGTTGAAGGTGGAGCGATCACCATTGATCATCAGGATCTGCGAAGCGTCACGCAGGAATCTCTACGTGTAGAAATCGGGTTGGTGACACAGGATACCTCGTTGTTTCATAGGTCTATTTTCGACAACATCTCGCTTGGAAAAGATGATGTCGAGATGGAAGATGTTCGCGAAGCTGCCCGCCGAGCGCATGCGTTGGAGTTCATCGAGGCACTGGAAGATAACAAAGGCCGAAAAGGCTTTGAGGCATTCGTAGGTGAGCGTGGCATCAAACTTTCCGGTGGGCAGCGTCAACGGATTGCATTGGCCCGTGTGTTTCTGAAAAATCCGCCAATCCTGATCCTGGACGAAGCAACATCAGCTTTGGACACCAAGCTGGATGCCGATATTCAGGAGATCCTGAATGATGTGATGAAGAACAAAACCACCCTCGCTATTGCCCATCGCCTGACGACTGTTGCCAGAATGGACCGTCTGATTGTGATGGACAAAGGGCAGATTGTTGAAGCAGGAACGCATGTGGAATTACTGGCAAAAGACGGGATATATGCAGAGCTGTGGCACAATCAGTTTTATGGAGTAAAGAGCTCAGCAACGGTTCTGACACCAACTGAAACCCAGTAAAACTCCCCCAAGAAGAGAATTGCGCCGCCCTCTTACATGAACTAGCGTTTGGATGACTAGCACAAAGCTTATCATCCGAGGGGGGCGGTATGACAGAGTTTAGCGCGACACTTAATTCTCAGAATTTGAAAAAATACAGATCAATTATCAATGGCTTACAGTGTGATGCATCCTCTGGAGAAACCATTGATATGATCTGCCCAAGCACGGGCTTGCCATATGCAACGATTCCTCGGTGTACTGCATCTGATGTCGGGAAAGCGGTGTCTTCTGCAAGAACAGCGCTCACCTCAAAGGAATGGGCCTCACTATCTGCGGGGCAACGCGGAGAGCGTTTATTAAGGCTCGCGGAGTTGATTTCGCAAAACCGGGACCATCTGGCAGAGCTTGAGGCACATGACACTGGTAAACCCTTAAGCCAGGGCTATGGGGACATCGATGCTGCCGCCCAGTACTTCCGGTTTTATGGTGGGGCGGCTGACAAAATCACGGGTGAGACGCTACCGATTGCGGTTGATTATCTCGCAATGACAGTTCGCGAGCCGCATGGCGTTGTCGCCTCCATCGTGCCATGGAATTACCCCATGCAAATTTTCGCGCGCGTTGCAGGAGCAGCGTTAGCCATGGGCAATACACTGGTCGTCAAACCCTCCGAAGATGCCTGCTTATCCATTATTGAAACAGCCAATCTTGCAGTCGAAGCTGGTTTTCCAGCTGGAACACTCAACGTTTTGACAGGTTTAGGAGAAGAGGCTGGAGCTGCGCTCTCCTACAATCCTGAAGTGGATTTCATCACCTTTACAGGATCGCCAGATGTGGGGACTCTGATCCAATCTGCAGCCGCTCGCAATCATATCGGCTGTACATTGGAGCTTGGCGGTAAGTCCCCGCAAATAATCTTCGAAGATGCTGATCTGAACAAAGCACTACCTGTTATTCAGGACTGTATTTTGAAGAATGGCGGTCAAACCTGTTCTGCCGGATCTCGTGTTCTGGTGCATCAAAGTCGTTGGGAAGAGACAGTTGATATACTCAGAACCGCCTTTAGAAACACTGTCTCAGGCCAATACAAGGATAATCTAGATCTCGGACCATTGATTAACTCCAGCCAACTCCGCCGTGTAAACACCTTTTGTGAGCAGGCAGAGACAGACGGCATTCCGCTGATTGGGGAGGGCACAATCGCCCCGGATGCGCCGACAGAGGGCTATTACACCACAGCAAAAGTCTATGGTCCGGTTCCAACAGATCACCCACTTGCTCTGGATGAAGTTTTTGGCCCGGTTCTCTCGCTCATTCCGTTTCGGACGGAAGAAGAAGCAATTCGCATTGCCAATGGAACTCCTTATGGGCTCGTAGCTGGCATTTGGACCAAGGACATCGCAAGAGCAACGCGTGTTGCCAAAGCCATCCGGTCCGGTCAGGTCTTTGTAAACACCTACGGAGCAGGTGGAGGAGTTGAGCTGCCATTTGGTGGGGTCAAGAAATCTGGTCACGGCAGGGAAAAAGGCTTTGAAGCGCTTAAAGAATTCTCTGTTCTGAAGACCATTGTTGTCAGTCACGCTTAAGGCGGACTTTCACACGCGGGGAGGAAAAGCGTGTCAGGACGATTGGAAGGAAAAACCGCGATTATCACGGGTGGTGCAGCTGGTTTTGGAGAAGGCATCGCTCAAAAATATGCACAAGAAGGGGCAGCGGTCATCATCGCTGACCTCGATGGAGTTGCAGCAAGAAATCTTGCAGACGCAATCGGTGACACAGCGTATGCCATCGAGACAGACGTGACCGTGCGCTCCGATGTGAAAGCGATGGTTGCTTATGCAATTGAGAAAACTGGGCGGCTGGATGTCGTCGTCAACAACGCTGGCTACACTCATCGCAATTGCCCTCTGGCACAGGTAGATGAAAACAACTTTGACCGCATTCTCGAGGTGAATGCCAAAGCCATCTATCTGACAACGCTTGAAGCTTTGCCTGAGCTAGAAAGACAGGGCGGTGGTGTCATTATCAACACCGCGTCCACGGCGGGCATCCGTCCTCGTCCCGGGCTCACCTGGTACAACGCTTCCAAGGGCTGGGTCATCACAGCGACCAAATCCATGGCAGTCGAGCTTGCTCCTCAAAACATTCGCGTCAATGCCTTATGTCCAGTGGCCGGAGAAACCGGCATGCTGGAGCTCTTCATGGGAGAAGACACCCCAGAGAAGCGCCAGCAGTTTCGTGACAGCATTCCTTTGGGGCGCTTCTCTAAACCAGAAGACATTGCAAACGCAGCACTCTGGCTTGCTTCAGATGAAGCTCAGTTTATCACCGGTGTAGCTTTGGAAGTCGACGGAGGTAGGACAATCTGATGGCAGGGTGCCGTCAGACTACATGGCATCAAGAGTGGTTGCAGAAGACGTTACAATGCGGTTGCGGCCAGATTTCTTGGCTCTGTACAGGCAACGGTCCGCAACCCTGAGAGCGCTCGCCAGTGAGTTCTCAGTGCCCGCTGAAAGGCCGACGCTGATCGTCGGCGCAAATGTATGTTCGTCATTACCGGGATCTGTGACTGGCATGGAACTTCTGAGCTCAGAGAGAAACTGCTTGGATGTCGGTTCATCGATATCAGGCAGTGCAACGCAGAACTCGTCTCCACCAATTCGAATGGCGACGCTTCTTGGCGGCAGGAGATCCGAAATGCGATGCGCAACAGAGATAATCAGGTTGTCTCCGGTTTCATGGCCAAACTTGTCATTGATCTGCTTAAAGCGATCAATGTCGATCATGGCATATCGCATCTCCTTGCCAGCGAGCATCTGGTCTTTATGTAGTTTATCGACGACGTTGTAGAGGTGGCGACGGTTAAACAGGCCTGTCATCGGGTCACGATGCGCCATCTCGGTCAGTTCACTTATGCGGTCCAATTGATTGAGGTTCTGCGAAACGCGCAGCATCAGCTCCTCAGGTGTGCACGCCTTGTTCAGGAAGTCGTTAGCACCGGATTTCAGAAACTTCGCAGTAAGGGCTGGGTCATCTGTTGCTGAGATTCCGATGACTGCCAAAGTACTGAAGCTATGCCTCCGTCGGATCCGCGTCATGACTTCAAAACCAGTCGCTCCCGGCAGTAAATGATCAATGATCAGCAGCTTGATATCAGGGTTTTGCTTGAGTGTTTCCAACGCTTCTTCGCCGGAAGTAGCCGTGATCACTTGAAGGCAATAGAGCTGAAGCCGCTTCTTTAACAACGCCAGTGCATGCGAGGAATCGTCCACGATCAATACTTTGGTGCTGAGGTTCCTATCGACGCGATTGACCAGCTCACCAAGGTAACCAAGGCTCGCAGGAGAATCCTTGAGGACGTAATCTACAATCCCCTTCTTCAGAATTGATCGTCGGGTACCCTGATCAAAACGCCCCGAGAATACGATTGTCGGTAGTCCGGCGTCGATAGTGAGATCTACAACCTCACCATCCGGCGCATCTGGAAGCGTCAGATCAACAAGAGCAAGGAATGGCTTTACCTTACCTTCTTCTAAAATAGTTTTTGCCTGAGCATACGTTTTCGCTGTCGTGACATGATAATGCCCCGCACGCTCAATCTCGCTTTCAGTTACGCGAGCAAAGAAATTGGCATCTTCAACGAGAAGAATGCTCTTTTTCTGATCTGGCATGTGATGTCCTCAAAAACCAGCAAATGCGATTTAAATTGCGTTTGCAACCTATTAACCGCCATCAATAGCCTCGAATATGGTTTGTAATAAACAACATTTGAAATGTATTTAAAATTAGACATAAAGTTGTGATAAAATTAAATAAAATCAAAAATTGCATGATAGACTAGGAATTCTGAAATTAAATACCCAGTGAATTCAAAAATATGTAAGTATAATTTTGTATAATCTCACATTTTTGTGATGTTTTGACGAAAATTCGATCCGCATATGTATTTGTAATTAGTTAAATTCGAAATATAAATCGGTTTAAATTAAGTTCCCTGGAAGTATCTCTTGGGAACTATGCTGTGAGTGGCTCTAGTAAATATTATGAAAGTTAAAATTGCTGGACGTAATCAGCTCAACTAAGGGGTGTGGTATCCACAGTTTCGCGTGAAAGTCACACCCCATCCGGTGGGAATCAGACGTTCATCAGCAGGTATTCTCGTTCCCAGGCGCTGATAACGGACATAAAGGTCTCGTACTCTTCAAGTTTGATGGCCCGATATGTGGCAACAAACTGTTCGCCGAAAATCTCCAGCAAATCATCGTCTGCTTCAAACTCATCAACGGCATGAAGCAATGTACGCGGGAGTTTGCTCATCACCTCACTGTTATCGGTGTCTCTCGGCTTATCAGGCTCAATCCTTTTCTTGATACCCAGGTATCCGGCGGCGAGGCTGGAAGCGATAACGAGATACGGATTGGCATCAGACCCCGGCACCCGGTTTTCTAACCGTCGCGCATCCGGAGACGAACTGGGAACACGAAGCCCCACAGTGCGGTTGTCGTAGCCCCAGAACAGGTTGGTTGGAGACCCGCTATCACGCGCGAAACGGCGGTAGGAGTTCACATAAGGCGCCATAATCGGCATTAAAGCGGGCATGTAACGCTGATGCCCACCAATAAAATGATAGAAGGCAGGCGTTGCCTCGTTCTCTGCACTGTTGAAGATGTTCTGTCCTGTCTCCCGGTTAAGGATAGACTGATGAATATGCATAGATGACCCTGGCTGAGAGGACATCGCCTTGGCCATGAAAGTGGCGTAAATGTTATGGCGCAGCGCAGCTTCGCGAATGGTGCGTTTGAACATAAACGCCTGATCCGCCAGCTCCAGAGGGTGACCGTGTCTTAAGTTGATTTCCATCTGAGCAGCACCCTCTTCGTGAATAAGGGTGTCGATCTCCAGTCCCTGAGCCTCAGAAAGATCATAGATGTCGTCAATCAACTCGTCGAACTCATTGAGAGCGGAGATTGAATAAGACTGCCTGCCAACTTCAGGACGACCAGAGCGACCAACTGGAGGCTCCAGCGGATAATCGGGATCGGTATTGGGCTTAACCAGATAGAATTCCACCTCAGGGGCGATAATTGGTTGCCAGCCCTCAGCATCATAAAGCTCAAGAACGCGCTTTAGGACATTACGCGGAGCAATCGGGAAGGGTTTCCCATCCTTGGTGAAAGCATCATGCAGGAGCTGAGCTGTCGGGTCAGTCTCCCAAGGCACAATGGTCAGCGTTGAATAATCGGGCTTGAAATAAAGGTCGCCATCCGTCGGATTATATTGAAACCGGTCATCATCCTCAGGGTAATCGCCAGAAATAGTCTGAGCGAAAATAGAAGAGGGCATTGTCAGCGTGTTGCTGCTGAAAAACTTGTTTGTCGGCATCATCTTGCCGCGTGGTACCCCGGCAACGTCAGGTACAACACACTCAATATCTCCAATGTTCCGGGCTTGCAGCCAGGTGCGGGCTTCTTCAAGGTCGCTCACACCGCGCATATTAAGCGCCGCTTCATCATCCGGATTAATTTCAGAACTCATAGGACTTCCAATTGGGTTTGCTACCAAATGTTCGTGGCAGCGTTTCACTCATGAAAAGTAATTCAGCTCTTTGCGGCTGCTATAAGATCCAGCTTGCTTCTGGTTGGGGTAGTAGTCTAGCAGAGGTCTGCTCAAGTCGGAAACTATGTTGTTTTGTGGAAGTCTAATTGTACCTTCTCTTTAATCGTTCCGAGTGTGTAATTACGCCTCATTCTAACAAAATTACAATGCTTACTTAAGGTGATAATGTGGTCATCTAAGCCAGCCTACAGCATTGAGAAGTGGTTGTTTTCTTGAATTTTGGATGATGAACAAGAGCCAACAATGTCTGATGACACTCTGTGGCTTCTTTCAGGTTCCCAGCACAGTTGAAGACACTTCAGATAGCGGACCGTTGACCAGACGGCAGTGATGAAGAAGTTTCTAGTGCTTCTGAGATTAAAGTCGGAATCATTGTTCTCAATAAAACCTTTGATTCTAGCCAACAGCTTCTGGACACGGGTTAAGGCTGCACACTAGAAACCCTGATAGTGTTGAGAGGACCTGAGAGCTGGGTGCCTGAGACACCCAACGAACCTACGGCATTCCTGTAAAATATTGGGTTGGAATGTAGGCCGAAATTAATCTGCCACCAGAAGGATATACCATGGCGGCTATATGCAGAGGCTCGCTTCGCCAAGGTGCTTTGAGCTCCTGTGTTTGAGATTGGAGTATTTGAGAATGAAAACCGTAATTTTGCTATCGGGAGCAGCAGCGCTGGCTCTCTCTTTGTCTGCCGCCAATGCTAAGGATCGTATTGTAAATGTCTACAATTGGTCGGACTACGTTGATGCGCAGGTTCTCAAAGACTTCGAGAACGAGACCGGTATCACTGTGAACTACGATACCTTTGATTCCAATGAGGTTTTGGAAACAAAGCTGCTGACTGGCAAGACTGGCTATGACGTGGTTGTCCCAAGTGCAACCTTCCTTCAGCGTCAGATTCAGGCAGGCGTCTATCAGAAGCTCGACAAGGACAAACTTCCAAATCTCAAGCACATGGATCCACTTCTGCAAGAGCGTACTGAAGTGTTCGATCCAGGCAATGAGTTCTCCGTCAACTACATGTGGGGTACCTCTGGCTATGGGGTAAATGAGGAAAAGGTGCGTGCACTCAATCCTGACGCTCCAATCGGCAGTTGGGATTTGTTGTTTGACGTTGAAGAGCTCTCAAAAATTGCGGGTTGTGGTGTATATGTGATGGACGAGCCGGATGAAATGTTCCCTGCTGCGCTGCATTACCTGGGTCTAAACCCAGATTCCAACAATCCGAAAGACATTCGAGCGGCTGGCGAACTTCTGGAAACGATCCGTCCTTACATTCGCAAATTCCACAATTCTGAGTTTGTAAACGGCCTTGCCAACGGCGACATCTGCTTGGCTTACGGCTGGTCTGGCGATGTATTACAGGCAGCAGACCGCGCTGCAGAGGCTGACAAGGGCGTTGAGGTCACCTACATCCTGCCGAACGAAGGCGCCCAGATGTGGTTTGACCAGATCGCAGTTCCCGCTGATGCAGAGCACGTTGAAGAAGCGCATGAGTTCATCAACTACCTGATGCGCCCGGAAGTGATCGCCAAAATGTCGGATTATGTCTACTACGCCAACGGCAACAAAGACGCGACAGTTCTGGTGGATGAAGAAGTGACGTCAAATCCAAACATCTACCCGACAGATGAGGTGAAGCAACGCCTCTACACCATCGGTGCCAAGCCGCTCAAAGCACAGCGCTTGATGAACCGCACCTTCACAACTGTCAAAACCGGTCACTAAAAACTATAGGCCTGCAAGCGTAGGGTTGCCCCGTGAGATGCAATCCTACCTTGAACCATTGACCCGGCAGGCCATTGAAAAGGATTGGAGTATTGGCGAAGAAACCGCTTGGCCCCGTACGTCGTGCATTTTCACCTTGGGACGACCCGAGCGAGCAGCCTTTTATTGAATTTCGGAATATCACCAAGCGTTTTGGCAATTTTGTTGCCGTAGATAACCTTTCTCTCAAAATCTACAAACGCGAGTTCCATGCTCTGCTGGGTGGGTCTGGGTGCGGTAAAACCACTTTGATGAGAATGCTTGCAGGATTTGAGGCTCCATCTGAAGGTCAGATCTTTCTGGAAGGTCGAGACCTCGCCGGCGTGCCGCCATATAAGCGCCCGGTCAATATGATGTTCCAGTCCTACGCGCTCTTCCCGCACATGAACGTCGAAAAGAACATCGCCTTTGGCTTGGAAATGGACGGCCTGCCTTCCAAAGAGATCAAAAGCAGGGTCATGGAGATGCTTAGTCTGGTCAAGCTGGAAGGATTTGCCAAACGCAAACCGCACCAGTTGTCCGGTGGTCAGCGCCAACGCGTTGCACTCGCGAGATCCCTCGCCAAACGCCCCAAAGTGCTCCTCCTCGATGAACCTCTTGCTGCGCTCGATAAGAAGCTTCGTGAAGAAACCCAGCTGGAACTGATCAATCTGCAAGAACAGCTGCGGATGACGTTCCTGATCGTGACCCATGATCAGGAAGAAGCGATGACCGTGGCAGATCGCATCTCGGTTATGGATAAGGGCAAGATCCTTCAAAATGCGACACCGGGAGAAATCTACGAGCAACCCAACTCCCGATTTGTGGCGGAGTTCATTGGTGACATCAACGTATTGGACGGGCAAGTCACCAATAAGGAACTTGAGGACGTCAAGATGTTCTCATCTGTTCTGGGTAGCCATTTGGATGTTTGCTATCCAACCTCTGCAAACGTGGGCGATCACGCTGCTCTAGCCATCCGTCCGGAAAAGATGCGTATCTCCTTCGATAAACCAGATCGCTTGGGTACCAATGCTATTCAAGGAGAAGTCTGGGATATCGCCTATATGGGAGACGTGTCCATCTACCATATCAAAGTGGCTGAGACAGAGACGCTGCGGGCGATTGTCGCCAACACAGCACGACTGGTTGAAAGACCGATCACTTGGGAAGATCAGGTCTGGTTGTCATGGGACAGCGACGCCGGCGTGATCTTGACACGATGAGAGGTGGCAAATGACTGACCCCAACCTCTCATCAACCGACCTCATGAGATCAGAAACGATCCCACCACCACGTCATGAACTTCAGGCACCGGAAAACTCACCGACCAATCCAACCGGAAAATGGGGCCGCTTCGCACTCATCTGTGTGCCATACGTCTGGCTGCTGCTCTTCTTCCTTGTTCCGTTTGTGATTGTTGCAAAGATCTCGTTGTCTGAAGCAGCCGTTTCAATTCCGCCTTACTTGCCGGTAATCGATTGGGGAAGGGGGGTGCTTGGACTTTGGGAAGCTGCGCAGCGCTGGTCGCTAGATAATTACATCTGGCTAACAGAGGATGACCTCTACTGGCGCGCCTATGTCTCTAGCCTGCAAATAGCTTTCATATCTACATTACTGACCTTGTTCATTGGCTTCCCTCTTGCTTACGGCATGGCTAGGGCACCAAGAAGCTGGCAACCAACGTTGGTTATGATGGTCATCCTGCCGTTTTGGACCAGTTTTTTGATCCGGGTCTATGCGTGGATCGGCATCTTGAAAACTGATGGCCTACTCAATCACGCACTGATCACAATCGGTGTCATTAATGAGCCTCTGGTTATCCTCAACACCAGCATCGCCGTCTACATTGGCATTATCTATTCTTACCTGCCTTTCATGGTCCTCCCGCTCTATTCTTCCTTAGAGAAACTGGACACGACCCTGATAGAAGCTGCAGAGGATCTGGGTTGTCCACCCTGGAAGACCTTCTGGCGGGTCACAGTCCCTCTTGCCATGCCCGGCGTGATTGCAGGGTGTTTCCTCGTCTTCATTCCAGCCGTAGGAGAGTTCGTCATTCCCGACCTGTTGGGAGGCTCATCAACACTGATGATCGGGAAAACCCTATGGGTTGAGTTCTTCTCCAACAGGGACTGGCCAGTTGCGTCCGCGGTGGCAATTGTTCTTCTGGTATTGCTTGTGATTCCAATCTTGCTGTTTCAGCGGCACGAGACCCGACGCAACGAAGGGGACGTGTAATGCCGTCAAAACCGAGTTGGTTTAATCTCACATCATTGGTTTTGGGGTTCAGCTTCCTCTACTTGCCCATCGTCATTCTGATTGTTTTTTCATTCAATGAATCTCGGTTGGTCACGGTTTGGGCCGGCTTCTCCACCAAGTGGTATGCATCCTTGCTGCAAAACGAACAGCTGTTGGAAGCTGCCTGGGTCACATTCCGTATCGGTCTCACATCTGCAACTCTGGCAACGGTTCTTGGCACATTGGCTGCGCTGGTCTTAGCCCGGCAAGGACGCTTCTTCGGGCGTACTCTGTTTTCGGGGATGATCTACGCACCACTCGTGATGCCAGAAGTCATCCTCGGGTTGTCATTGCTGCTTCTGTTCGTGGCTATTGATCAAAATCGCGGCTTTTGGACAATCATGATTGCCCACACCACATTCTCCATGTGTTACGTGGCGATCGTTGTGCAATCCCGCCTTTCTGGATTTGACCGCTCCTTAGAGGAAGCTGCAATGGATCTGGGCTGTCCTCCTGTCAGAACATTCTTCCGCATAACCCTCCCTCAGATCCTGCCAGGTGTGCTCGCAGGTTGGATGCTGGCATTCACATTGTCACTGGATGACTTGGTGATCGCGAGCTTTAATTCCGGACCCGGATCAACCACTTTGCCTATGAAGATTTATTCTCAGGTGAGATTAGGTGTGACGCCAGAAATCAATGCTATTTGCACGATACTGGTCGTTATCGTGACGATTGGCGTCATCTTGGCATCTCTCCTCACCAAAAGGCAGAGGTTCAAACGCATGGAAGAAGAGCGACTCGCAGCAGCCCATCTTTAAGAATTTTCATGGGTCTGAGTGTTACATTCTATAAAATTGTGCACCGCAAACACCCATTCCTCCCAGCTTTGTGGTTTTCACCTCAATAAATAGTCGCTCTCTGTACAAAGAGCACTTGGCGAGGACATAAAACACAGCTATCAACATTGCTGTCGCTATACCTATTTTCCCTAGGAGGGAACGGCAGGATGCTGATCCGGATGGAGGGTCAGGTCCCATTGCCAGCATGAAAAGGCGGTATTGCTTGCGTTCTGGAGAATGAGAAGCGTGAGTTCTACCAACTCATGTATTGGGAGTTTATAATGAATAAAGTTTATCCAAGTGCTGCCGCTGCTCTGGAAGGACTTACCTTTGATGGCATGACCGTCATGGCAGGTGGGTTTGGTCTCTGTGGCATTCCTGAAAACCTGATTATTGCGCTGCGAGATTCTGGTGCGAATGACCTGACTGCCATCTCTAACAACGCAGGCGTTGATGACTTCGGTCTGGGCCTGCTGTTGCAGACGCGCCAGATCAAGAAGATGGTGTCGTCTTACGTTGGCGAAAACGCAACTTTCGAGCGTCAGTATCTGGATGGTGATCTTGAGCTGGAATTCAACCCTCAAGGTACCCTTGCTGAACGCATCCGTGCAGGCGGCGCAGGCATCCCGGGTTTCTACACCAAAACTGGTGTTGGCACCCTGATCGCCGAAGGTAAAGAGCACAAAGACTTTAACGGTGAAACCTACATCATGGAAACCGGTCTGGTTTCAGACGTAGCTCTCGTGAGTGCATGGAAAGCTGACAAAGAAGGCAACCTGATCTTCCGTAAGACAGCGCGCAACTTCAACCCGGTCATGGCAACAGCTGGTAAGACCACTGTCGTAGAAGTTGAAGAGCTCGTCGAGATCGGTGAGCTGGATGCGGATCAGATCCATACTCCAGGTATCTTCGTTGACCGCATCGTTGTTGGCACATTTGAAAAGCGCATCGAGCAGCGCACTACACGCGAAGCTTAAGGGAGGGCAGTAATCATGGCTTGGAATCGTGACGAAATGGCCGCCCGTGCGGCAAAAGAACTGCAAGATGGTTTCTACGTTAACCTCGGCATTGGCATCCCGACACTGGTCGCAAACTACATTCCAGACGGAATGAATGTAGCTCTGCAGTCAGAAAATGGCATGCTGGGCATGGGCCCGTTCCCGACTGAAGATGAAGTTGATGCAGATCTGATCAATGCAGGTAAGCAGACCATCACTGAACTGGACCGTACCAGCTATTTCTCTTCTGCAGACAGCTTTGCGATGATCCGCGGAGGTCACATTGACCTCTCCATCCTCGGTGCGATGGAAGTCTCAGAAGAGGGTGATCTCGCCAACTGGATGATCCCTGGCAAAATGGTCAAGGGCATGGGCGGTGCAATGGACCTTGTTGCAGGCGTTAAACGTGTTGTGGTCATTATGGATCACACCAACAAACGCGGTGACAAAAAACTCCTCCATAAGTGCGCCCTACCGCTCACCGGTGTAAAATGCGTCGACCGCATCATCACCAACCTCGGCGTCTTCGACGTAGTCGACGGCGGCCTGAAAGTCGCAGAAATGGCTGAGGGTGTAACTCTGGATGAGATCAAAGAGAAAACTGAAGCGAATTTGGTAGAGTAACCAAACTTCACTTTGACAAGACAAGAGAGGGCAATTTGTCCTCTCTTTTTATTTGTATGTAATAAGAGTAGTTATCAAATACTTTTCTTCTCGACGATAGTCTCTGCGACCAATACCATCTTAAACTAGTTCGCCCATAACGTCGGTCCTGCTGATAGCAAAAGCCCGTTGCCAAAATGCGAGCCGACCTTTTAACTAGGCATCTCAATCCTCTTGCTGCACAAACTCGCAGCGGGCTTCAGAGAACATATGTTTAGCAATAGCGCATAGCCAGTTAATCTGACAGTTGCGTGTTTTAAAGTTCTCTTCAACCTGGCCGACACCGGTGTCACTCATAAAAAAACCTTGCTCTGTAAAAGCACCCTGAAGATCTTCGAGAGAGTACTTTACCCGGAGCAAGCTTGAAGAAATGTCTGCCAGCGAGTTAGCGTTTTGCTCAGTACTCAAGCCACCAAAGCCAGCCCTGTCAAATGGTTCTTGCAGGTCTTTAAAGAGTTGTTGCTGAAAAGCTTCCAGCTCAACACCTTGGTGCCATAAACAGACGTCTTTCAGACCTCGGAAGTCTGCGTCGAGCCGCTGCCAAGCGCCATCAAGAAAACTCTCCAAAATAACAGCGCAGTTTTTGTCTTCTGAAGCAACATCATCGTCAGTACAGACAAAGGGACCGATATGATCCGGATCTTCTGGATAAAACAGCACCAGTTGATCCCTGAAGTCCCGTTGCAGCGTCACATAATCCTCTATCTGGCTCTGCATTTCCCTCTTGCAGCTGCCTGTACCTCCCTCAACATTTGGACAGGTCTTAAGAACCACCTCTTCATCAGGCTCCCTCAGTCGAAAGGCAGTTTTGAAGTTGCCTTCTTCCAAAAACGTAGCTTGCTTAAGCACAAGGGATTGATTTTTGCCATCCAGCTCAATCAGCCAGTGATACAGATTGGAGTCTTGAGCAAGAGTGTTACCGGCAATCAGACTAAGAAGCACGAGGCTTCCAAACATGAGTTTCTTCATGATGTTTTCCATAGCAGTTAAGAACTACCAAGCCTGACGTGCAATCAGGGGAAAGGTGATGCTGCTTGTTTCCTTTGCCTTAATAAACTATGAAAATAGAGGTTTTTGGTAAAGTATTGGAGCACCGCGTGATCCCAATAGATGTACTGGCTGGTTTTTTCACTGTCACTGTTTTGCTGGCATTGGCACCAGGCCCTGATAATATTTTCGTGCTGACACAGTCTGCAGTGTGTGGTCGTATGGCGGGTATTGCGGTGACGCTTGGTCTTTGCACCGGCTTGATTTTTCACACAACGGCTGTGGCGCTCGGTGTATCCGCGATTTTTCAGGCGTCCGAGTTGGCGTTTACCTTCGTCAAGGTGCTTGGTGTCGGGTATCTGCTTTATCTCGCGTGGGGAGCCTTCAGAGCGAAGCCTGAGCCGGTACAACAAAATAAGGTCGATCATTCTGCTTTGATCCCTCTGTACCGTCGCGGTGTAATCATGAACATCACCAATCCCAAGGTCGCTATCTTCTTCCTTTCGTTCTTTCCGCAATTTGTTGATCCTGCTTACGGTCCTGTTATGCCGCAGTTCTTACAGCTGGGGGCAGTATTCATGCTTTCGGCAGTTCTGGTCTTTGGCTCAGTCGCCTTCGCAGCAGGTGCTATCGGCGATCGTTTGAGCAAGTCTATAACTGCTCAGAAAGTAATGAACCGGATTGCCTCTGTTGTTTTTGTTGGAATGGCGCTGAAACTGGCAGCTGCGACCAGATAACATCGGATACAGATTCATTAGATACTAAAAAAGCCGCTGAACATCTTCAGCGGCTTTTCTATATTGCAAACTCTTTCCGTTCTTACTCAGCAGGTACCATTGAGGTGTCCTTGGAAAAGCGCTTGTTGCCGCGTTTCTCGCGGAATGTATCGGCACTTGTCTTTGCCAGCATAATCACCGGAATGATGCCCACCAACACGATACACAGGGCTGGCAGAGCAGCATCTTCAAACGCTTCACGAGAAGCTGCGTTGTAAACCGTTGTTGCGAGTGTCTCGAAATTAAACGGACGCAGAAGCAACGTTGCAGGCAGCTCTTTCATGCACTCCACAAAGGAAAGCAGTGTCGCGGAGAGAATGACTGGCTTCATCAACGGCATGTGAACGCGGCCAAGGGTGCCCCACGCAGTCTGTCCCAGGCTACGAGACGCCATATCATAGTGCGGGGTAATCTTGCCAAATCCGCCATCTATCTGTCCGTATGACATAGCCAGAAAACGGACGACATAAGCGTAGATGAGCGCTGTACCTGATCCAATCAGAAGCAAGCCAGTACCAAACCCGAGCAAGGCTTCAAAACCCTCTGAGATCATGTTGTCCAATGCTGCAACTGGGAACAGAATGCCTACGGCCAGAATGGTGCCAGGTACAGCGTAACCAATCGAAGCTACCCGGCCCAGTGTCGTTGTTACTCTGCTTGGGAACAGGCGGCGGCGATAGGCAAGGGTCAGGCTGATGCCGATAGAAACAGCAGCGGCCACAGCAGCCAGCCAAAGAGTGTTGCCAGCAGCAGCCCAAAGGGCTGGTTCAAACAGATCTTCCACACGGCGACTTGCACGGCTCAGGAGCAACAATGACGGAAAGACAAAGCCCAGAATGATAGGCAGCGCGCAGACAGCCACAGCAACCCAGCCACGCCAGCCCTGCAGCTCGTAGCTCGGCAAAGCACGATAAGTACCCGTTGTCTGATGAAAACGCTGCTTGCGGCGGCCATAATACTCAATGAACATCAGCGCCAGCACAAACACCAGCATGATTGTTGCGATCTGAGCTGCGCCCGTCAGATTAGAGCGATTGAGCCATGTGTCATAAACCGAAAATGTAAGTGTCTGCACGCCGAAAAAGGACACTGCACCAATGTCGTTCAGGCACTCCATCAGAGCAAGGGTCACACCAACCACAATAGCAGGACGTGCAAGCGGCAACGCGACCTTCCAGAACAAGCGAAATGGACCTGCGCCTAGGGTACGGGACACATCCAGCGCGCAAGCTGACTGAATAAGGAACGAGGCGCGTGCACTCAGATAAACATAAGGGTAGAGAACAAAACCCATGACAAACATGGCACCACCAAGAGAGCGGATCTCAGGGAACCAATAGTCACGAGAGGTCTTGAAACCAAAGATATCGCGTATCAGTCCTTGCACCGGACCAGTGTAATCCAGCAGTTCAACATACGAAAACGCGATAATGTAGGTCGGGACTGCAAAGGGCAACAGTAGCGCCAGATCAAACCAGCGCCGCCCGGGAAAACGGCACATGGTGACTAACCATGCTGTGCTGACCCCGACAACAAACACGATCACACCAACACCGACCATCAGCTGGAATGTGGTGGCAATTGAACGCGGTAGAATTGTTGAGACAAGGTGCGGCCATAGATTGCCCGAAGAGCCCATAGCCATAATAACAATTGCAAGAACCGGCATCACAACGAGGCCGGTTAGAAAGTAGGTCCCAAACGCAAGAAGCCGCTCCCCTCGAGAAGAGGGGGCGGCGGTTCTGTATTGTGGCGATCCACTATGTCCGTGTCTGGATGTCATGGAATGGCTTCAACTCAATTTACCTGTTGGAATTTAGCTGGATGGACCGTTATCAAAGCCAACGATATCAACCAGCTCACTCGCTTTTGCGCGTTGAGCAGCAATCTCGTTGAGAGAAACTTCATCAGCTTTGAAGGAACCCCAGGAGGCAACCAGTTCAGATGGTGCGATGCCTGGCTCTACTGGATACTCGAAGTTCTGTGCAGCATAGATAGCCTGCGCTTCATCGGAAGCAAGGAATTCCATCAGCTTTACAGCGTTGTCTTTGTTCGGAGCATTTTTTGCCAGAACCATGCCGGAGATGTTCACGTGAGTGCCACGACCTTCGGTGTTCGGGAAGAGAATGCGAACTGACGCTGCCCAATCCTTCTGCTCAGGATCTTTCTCGTTGGTTTGCATTTTGCCCATGTAATAGGTGTTGCCCAATGAGATGTCGCATTCACCTGCGAAGATGGACTTAACCTGCGCACGGTCGTTGCCGGTTGGCTTACGTGCCAGGTTGTCACGAACAGCTTCCAGCCACTTCTGTGTCTCAGCTTCGCCCTTGTGAGCAATCATGGAAGCGATCAGACCGATGGAATAAACGTGTTGACCAGAGCGGGTGCAAAGGCGGCCTTTCCATTTTGGATCAGCAAGCTCTTCATAGGTGATGCTATCTTGGGCAACGCGGTCTTTAGAAGCATAGATGACACGAGCGCGCGTTGTCAGACCGAACCAGTGGCCTTCAGAGTCACGCAAGTTTGCCGGGATGTTGCCGTTGATTGCATCGCTAACGACTGGCTGAGTAACACCGAGGTCTTTTGCACCCTGTAGACGGCCAATGTCTACGGAAAGAAGAACGTCAGCTGGAGAGTTCTTACCCTCGGCCTTCATACGCTCGCCAAGACCTTTCTTAGCGAAAACAACGTTTGCTTTGACGCCAGTCTCAGCAGTGAATGCATCGAGAAGTGGTTTGATCAATTCTGGCTGGCGGTAAGAATAGATATTCACTTCGCCTTCTGCCTGAGCTGATGCGACCATACCGGTTGTACCAAGTGCAAAACCAGCTGCTGTCAGCCCAATTCCCTTAAACAACGACTTCATCGGAACATCTCCTGAGTGATCTTGTACGCGTCTGCAAACGCTTGTCATTTGCCGTTATATCGGAAACTTGACTTTCTCTGTCAACTAATAAACTTCGTGAAAACAATGAGATAGAACTATTCTAAACTGTGAAATTCAGCTTTTAAGGTGCTATCCATCTGCAATTGCGAATGATTTTCAATTGCGGCTCATGTCAGCCTCAAGGAAAAGTTTACTGAAAAACTCAGAGTTGTTGAAAACAAACTGGTCTGGAGGGAGTGCAGTACTCACGTTCATATGCAGAAACGATTCCAATTTTAAGGAGTCGGAGTGTCTCCTTGCAGCACTCGTGCCATCCAGATGCGGTTCATGTTTTGCCCGCAAAGGATGAAAGAAGCCCTTTTGTCTTGCAGGTTGGCACGCTCTTTTGAAAGGCCTGCCAGACCAGCAGCAGCAGCACCTTCGCACGCATTGTGCGTTGTGCGATAAAGCAGACGGATTGCTTCTGCAATCTCATCCTCGCTGACACGGATAATGCGCTCAGCGCCTGATCTGATTAAGGCAAAAGCTTCCCGGGCAGGCCCTCGCACACAAATCCCTTCAGCAAAGGTATTGGCTGAAGACGTGAGTGTATATTCACCAACTTCAATAGAGCGGGCGCACCCATCCGCCTTTTCTGCGACCACGCCGATAATCTTCGTCTTCAGGCCAAAGAGGTCACGCACAGATATTAATCCGCATATGCCAGTGCCCAAACCAACAGGCACATAGATGGCATCCAGGTCCTTAATCGCGCGGAAGATCTCAAGCGCGTAAGTCGCGGCTCCCAGAACAAGGTCATAATCAAAGCCGGGAGAGAGCACCTGCTTAGAATCCTCGGCCATCTGGCAGGCGAATGTATGGGCCTCCTCAAAGTCTTTGCCGTGCTCAATCAAAAATGCGCCGTAGCTTTGGATAGCCGCTGTCGTTTCTTTGGAAGTGCCTTGAGGAACAACAATCGCTGCACGCTGGTGCAGCATTTTGGCTGCCCACGCCATGCCCAGTCCAAAGTTACCGCGTGTGGCGGCAACAAAGCTTGTAGAGCTGACATGCCGTTGTGATTGGCGTAGGAGATAAAGCAAAGCGCACCGGGCCTTAAACGATCCGGTGGGCGCATGGTTCTCGTGCTTGATGAAGACCTCGCAGCCTAAGGCGTCATTGAGCAAGGGCCAGCTGTAAAGCGCTGTCGGGGCCATATGGCGCCGCAGTTCTTGCGAAGCATATTCCAAAGCAGCCAGTGTGAGCATGCGAATCTCCTGCGATGGTCAGGCCACCACAGGAGCGCGTTATTCGGCGAGAACTCGCTGAGGTGGGAAAGTGACTTCAGCCAGCGTACCTTCATCCTCTTCAGAATTTATTGAAAACGAAGCACGGTTCGCTTCCACAAGGGCTTTGGTTAATGGAAGACCAAGACCAGACCCTTCTGTTGAAGAAGAGGCATTAAGGCGACGGAACGGTTGAAGCGCAGCTTCCAGATCAGCCTTCGACATGCCGTGGCCAGTATCCCGAACGCGCAAGTGCACTTCACCACTTGGATCAAGCACAAGCGAGATGATCACCTGACCGCCGGACCGGTTGAACTTGATGGCGTTAGACAGCAGGTTCAATGTGATTTGGCGCAGCGTTTTTGGATCCGCCACAATCTTAGGAACAGACAGAGGTGTACTGGCGCGAATAATAACGCGTTGATCATTCGCCTGAGGCTGCAACAGTGCCACGCACTCATTGATTACATCGGCTGCGGAAACAGCTTCAAACGCCAGATCCATCTTGCCAGCCTCAATCCTGGCCAGATCAAGCAGGTCGTTGATCAACGTCAGCATATGGGAGCAGGAGCGATGGATATCGCGGGCGTACTCTTTATAACGCACATTCCCAAGCTCGCCAAAGCGCTCTTCCTGCATCACTTCTGAGAACCCGATCACCGCATTGAGTGGCGTGCGGATTTCATGGCTGATTTTAGTCAGGTACTCAGACTTGTGAGTGTTGGCTTTCTCCGCCTTGTACCGGGCACTCACCAACTCTTCTTCGGCTCGCTTGAACTGGGTAATATCGCGCAACACAGCACAGAAAAGCTGCTCGTTTGCGTGGCTGACACGTCCCATGCTTAGGAACGTTGGGAAGATATCGCCGTCCAGTGTTTGGCAAATGACTTCACGCCCGTCATTGAGCACACTGGAAACGCCATTGGCGACCAACCCATCCAGATAATCCAGTGCTGCAATGTGGCTCTCATCCGCAAGGAATGTCGTAAATGGAGCACCTAGAAGGTCATCTTCGCCGGCATTAAACAGGGCTTCTGCAGAGTGATTTGCACTGCGGATGATGCCGCGCTGATCCATCACCAGCACGCCGTCTGTCGCGGTTGCGAGAACGGATTCCAGCTCTTCAATGCGCGTGTGCAGATGTTTGATTTGAGTTTCGGAGCCAGTCGCAGCCTGAACGTGAACCGAAGCTGCAGGGGCATCTGCTTCACCCTGTATCTTCTCCACCACAGAGATCATGAGCGCTTGCGCACCATTCCAAGGCACAGCATGCATACGCGCATCAACGGAAAGCACACCACCTTCTGCGAGCCGTACGTGTACGATACGGTCTACAGTTTGAGAGCTTGGAGTAGGGCACTCTTCAGGTTCTGCGAAGATTGCCTCAAGGCCTCCTGCTTCATTCAATCCTTCAAAGCGCTCGTAACCAAGCAGCTCAAGCAGAGTGTCGTTTGCATAAACAACATCGCGGTCGCGAACAACGGCGACCCCAATCGGAAGGCGATCCAGTAAGCGGGGATCGATTGGCGCTACAATCGGCTTGTCAGGAATACGTCCTGTCTTTTCGCGAGCGCGTTCTGCAGCTTCTTCAATATCTGGTGGAACGCGTGGCAGAACCACATGGGTTACGTTGTCCTGCTTTGGCTCAGCTGCAACGGTTTCATCACGTGCCGCAGGTTCAGCAGGCAGCGGAATAATGTTGTCAGCTTTCGCCGCTGTTGCAGGCTTTGGTTCTTCGTGGAACTCAGTCTCCACCACATCAGTTTCAGCTACGGCAAGAGCTGCTGTCTCTTCGGGTGTAGCAGGAACTGTTTTTGCGGTTTCAGTTTGTGCCGGAACAGCAGCTTGCTCATCTTTCTTCTCAGCACCCAATGCCCGCGCAATCTTGTCGAAGGCATCTCGCTCTGGTTTGGAAAGTCCAACATTCTCTCTTGGAACAGGATGTTTATCTACCAAGCGAACAATGCTGTTGGTCAATTCCGCAAGGCTGCGTGGACCAGTTCTGACTTTCTTTTGCGGTGCGTCCGGCAAGTTTGCAATAGCACGCTCAAAGTCATCTTTACTGGTTGGCTCGGGAATTGACGGAGCAGCGCTCACCTGTTCTGCGGTTTCTGGTGGAGCTTCCTCAGCATCAGTAAGATCCTCTTCAAAAGCCTGCAAATCAGTTTCAGCCGTCACGTGCTCAGGACCTTCCGAAGCAGGAACAGTCTGATCAGCTATTTCAGGCTCAGAAATCTCCTCAGGTTGCGCTTCGACCTCAACGGGAGCTGCAATTTCAAGAGGGTCTGTCGGATCGCGAAGGACGTCAGCATCCGTCAGCTGAAGGAACCCTTCATTCTCCTCAACAGCAATTGCTTCTTCGTCATGAAGAAAGTGCAATCCATTTTCATCTGACTGTGTGTCTGATGCAGGTAGATCCGGTTCTGGTGGGAGGTTGATTTCAGCATCAGCAGCGTCGTCTGCTTCAGGCTCAAGAGCCACCGCGACTGTCACCTCTTCAACCGGATCAGCCTCGGGAGAGGTTTCCGGCTCAGGATGTTCGGCACTCTCAACGACGTCCTGCTCTTCTTCCTCGGCATCCTCGTTGAAATCAACGATCAACTCTGGAATCTCAGGTTCACTCTGTAAGAAACCTGGCGCCGTAATGCCTTCAACCAGTGGTGCCTCAACAGTTTCCGTTACATGACGTGTCTCAGTCTCGGAAAGTGCTTCGATTGGTGCGACGTCTCCTTGCACAAATCGTTCTGGCTGATCGTGCTCAAGCGTCAGCCCAACATCAGGCTCACTGACAGGAGTTTCTGTCTTTGCCGGTTCAGAGGTAGCTTCAGTGTCTTCGCTTTCCTCTTTTAGCGCGGCACGCAACTTGGTCAGAACTGTAAGCGGATCAACAGGTTCATCGGATTTCTTTGCATCGACGCTGCGGATAACCCCAAATCCGCGCAAGCCGTCATACTCGCCTGATTTTGTTTCTACCGGTTGAGCAGATAAATCGAGAGGAACAACCTTGTTGGAATTGCAGGCAGGCCAAAGCAGTGTCGCACCGCTGACGGCACGCTGTTTTTTGATAGCTTTCGAAATCGCCGGGACCTTACCAATCCTCAGCTTTTTGCGGACAGCATCGAACGGGAGGCCGATCAAAGCGGCATCCTGTGGGCCTAATAGCTCGGCGAACTCCTTCGAGAAGCTACGAAAGCAGCCGTTTCGGTCCAGCTCCCAAGTGAAGCGGATCGGCCGTTGTCGGCGTTTGAAGACAAAGTCAGCCACGAGCTCGGTCCCTACTCTGAAGGTTTCCCAAGAAGGGGTTGGTTGAGAAACGCAATCTACTCTCTTTCACAGGCACCAAGACGCAAAATTGGCGGTGCTATCAAATGATATCCGGTTTGAAACGGGCATGTAAGCGACTTCAGCGGTTTTGCTGTAAGCTTACTAAAGAAACCTGCCTCAATTTATCAGGGGTACATTTTTCCAATTATAGCCCCACCCTACTTTATCTGTAAGCTTTGAAAAACCAGAGCCTGCCATTTATGGCAACCCACCCACCGGCAATTTCAAAAGCTAAATCCTGATAAAGGCTTAGAGTTTAACAAATGAGCGCCGAACTTCGCATCTGTCAATTCCAATAGATACAAGCCGCCCAATTATTCACCCCACAATTCCTGTATACTTAAAGTACCGTAAACTGCAGTGCTCGTCTAAGCTCCTATTTTCTTTCCCTATGGTTAAGTATAGCATTGCCACATCAGAGTAAACGAGTTGCAAATAGGGGAGGGAATAGGCCCTTTCCACAATGCGAATGAAACCTTAATCAACAATGGTGGAGGCTTGAGCATGGCAGATACAAAAGTTCCTTTTGAAGTTTCGGATCAAATGCGTGAATTTGCTGATCGAAGCATTGATCAGGCACGTAAGGCTTTTGATAATTTCATGGATGCAACCGAAAATGCGGTTAGCAGCATGGAAGATGCATCGAGCACAATGCATGTGGATTCCTCAGATATGCATCGTCAGGCCCTTTCATTTGCCGAGCAAAATGTGAATTCCGCTTTTGAATTAGCGCAGCGCATGTTTCAGGCGCGCGATATGGAAGAGCTTGTGGGTTTGCAGCAAGAGTACTTGCACAAGCAGATGGAGCAAAGTGGAGCGCAAATGCGAGAGATGGGTGAGAAAGCCTCCCGCGTTGTAAAGGACGCAGCAAAAAAAGCAGGAGACTTCTGAGGAGCCTTGGTTTTAAGGGGGCTGATTCCTTCCCAAACAACGGCGGAATGAGGCGTATCAGCGCCTCGTTCGAAGTATGCTATTAAAACCCACCGCTGCAAACTCGCGATTTGCACCACCAGAATAAAAAAGTTTTCTTCTTCGTTTCAGCAGCTTAAGCGCAATCGATATTGTTGCGCTGCAAAATAATGTTGCAATGCACAAAATAGCTCCTATATTAATCTCAAGTTGACCTAAGGGGAGACGGTTCTCTCCCCCTTGATCCTTTATGTTTCTCTCAAGACGATAAGGAGCAATCCAAATGACTACTGCGAAAATTGATACTGCTAAATCCGAGAAGAAAACTGAACAGGCTGCTCCAAAAGCTACCAAATCTGTAGAGAATGAGGTGTTTGCAATGAACAAGATGGAAGTGCCTGCATTTATCCAGGAAATGACCGAAAAGAGCGTTGATCAGGCGCGTGAAGGTTATGCCAAAGTGAAGTCTGCTTCTGAAGAAGCATCTGCAATGCTTGAAGAGACCATGGAAGTGACACGTGACAGCTTCATGGAAATCAATCTGAAAGCTGTCGATGCAGCGAAAGACAATTCCGAAGCTGCATTCTCTCACATTCGCGACATGTTCGGTGTGAAGAGCTTGTCTGAAGCAATCGAGCTTCAGTCTTCTTACAGCCGCAAACAGTATGATGCGATGAGCCAACAGGTGAGAGAGATGCAGGAAACTGCAACGAAACTTGCGACCACGATGTCTCAGCCTGCAAAAGAAGCTTTCGACAAATCTATGAAAGATATGAAGCTGGCATAATTCCGGCTAAATTTTTTCAAGAACGTACATATCCTCCCGATTGGATTGCATAGCAATTTGCAACTCATACGGGAGGATTTTGCGTTTAAGCCTCTGAAAAACAGAGTGAAACCACCTAGTTGCAGTGTGTAACTGGCGATTTTTTATCAGTGTTGTGGACTTTTTTCATTTTGATGTTTCAAGGGACTTGCCAACCTTAAAAATTCTACCTATGTTCCGCGCCACTGGCAAGCAGACGTAGCTCAGTTGGTTAGAGCGTCGGATTGTGGCTCCGAAGGTCGGTGGTTCGAATCCACTCGTCTGTACCATCTCTTCTTAAGGCTCCTTAGTGAGATAGTTGAGATCATCTGCTTCGCCAGTTCTTTTCCTTATTTCCTTGAAAAGACTGGATTATTCCTCAGGTATCTGCTTGGGAATAAGAATGGCGTTTGCATTCCTTTCAATAACTTCCCCAAGCCAGAACGCGCAATCGGATTGCTCAAAGAGATCCTCATAAGTTGCCTCGATGTTCGCACCCTGCAGGACATTGAAGTTTGATGGGTTGCCGATTTTCGGCCTGCTCCACAATTTCCAGTCTTTGGATGGTCCCTCTGTGGGTGTCTTTGCAAATTGCGCCCAAAGCGCGTTCATCTTCACAGCAAGGTCTTTGTCTTCTTGTGTCGCATCCGGCGGCATAGTGTTGAACACGAATGGTAATTCCGATGCATGACAGGCGTTGTTCCACTGGTTGTGTGGGCCGCAAGCATTATTCACCTTCGGGTTTGTTGGCGGTTTCTCCATATTCTCGACAGATGTCTGCGCGAAGAAATAGAGCCACGTGTTATCGCTCGGCTTTTCCCGCTCGATGTTGGCGGACATAGTAGGGCAGGTGAGCACTGAATTCCCAATAAGGTTGGAAAGAGCCGTGGCCGGTGTCTTCGGGCGCAAGCCATATGCAGCAGGAGTTTGTGCGCCATACCCAGCGCGGCCCACAATCAGCATCGGGTTTTCGTAATCACGGCCCAAAATCCCGTTGAAAGTTACAGCGTTTAGCTTCCCGGTCGCGTCAATAAAGTTCGCGAACAGAACGCCTTCGTTCTTGTTAAAGCCTAACATCAGAGGCTTTTCATTACCCTTTTCCATCTGCACATTGGGCTGTTCTTTAAGGAAACTGCCATCGATGATGGGGGAAAAGGCTATGCTGCCAGGCAGGGCGCTCAGGAACACACCTTTTTTGAAGAGCGTATCCTGAAGCAAAGCCTGAGCCAGAAGAATTTGTCGCGTATTCGCTTTTTCCAGATCATCAAGCTGTGCTGTTAACGCACATTCATCCGAGTCTGGATTGCGAATGACAGCTCTCAGGCATTTTAGATAGAAGTAGAAGAGGTCACGCCCTTCCTCTTTATTGCGATACTTATAGGCAGATGCGCTGCTTTGCATGATGCCAGCGCGGAACAGATCCTTAGAGCTATCAGCGCTGAACATATGTAGGCCAACAGCCATCGCGCCGGAACTCACACCAAAGATCGTGACCTGCTCAGGATCTCCGCCAAATGATGAAATATGCTTCTGCACCCACTTCAGTGCGGTTTGTTGATCCTGCAAGCCGTAGTTGCCGCCGTTGGAAGGCTCTTGTCCGGTGATCCCGTCAGTCGCCAGCGTACCGAGAATGCCAAGGCGAAAGTTGACTGTCACGAGCACAATGTTCTGATCAGCAGCAAACGACTTGCCGGAATAAAGCTCAATGATCTCTTTATCGGCAGCGTGATAGGCCTTGTCTGCTCCACCAGCCATAAAACCACCGCCATGGAAAAACACCATGACAGGCAGCTTGCTGAGGTTCTTGATAGCATCAGCTGGTGCCCAGATATTCATATAGAGGCAGTCTTCTTCACCGCGTAGCTGATCTTTTGGATTCCAGATCGGCTGCGGGCAACGCGCGCCGTATTGCAATGCCTCGTAGCCGTTGGGCTCATACTTATCAAACACACTGGAGGGTTGCCACCGCGTCGCTTGCCCATACTGCACGCCCTTGAACACGCTGAGAAGCTGGCTTCCAGCATCATCAGCCTTCCCGCAAAGAATCTTCTTGTTGCTGAGAGTGATGCAGGGCTGCTCAGGCGGTGCTGGTTGGTCAGGGGCAAAAAGCAGCTGGTCATCTGCATTTGGGCTTTGCGCAAATGACCACGTCATGCTGAGAATGCTGAATGCAAGGACAAGCACCGTTTTCATGGAACCCCACCTTCTTGTTTGTTTTTGGGCTTCCCTTAGTCTTCATCTTTTAGGAAAAAACGGCGTTAAACAGCATGCTTTAAATTGCCTTGCGGAAATTGTGGCAAATTTTTGAGTGTCAAAAGGCTTTGTTTAATTCAGTGGTGATTTGTGTGACTGCTATCACAAACCAATAAAAATGGCTGTTTTCGGCGACAAATCCGGTGGAATTCAAGGACACTGTCTCATTGGGCACTTGTATTAGGCGCTCAGTGGCTTTTGATAGGGTTAATGTTCGATAGGGGGCAGATTCATTGTGATTCATCTGACCCTCAAAAATTACGATGTGAGAATTTTAAATGAAAAAACTGATGCACGCCGCGTTTGCTGTTGTTCTCGGCCTTTCCGTTGCAGCATGTACAACAACCAATCCATACACGGGTGAGTCCCGCGTTTCCAAAACTGCAGGCGGTGCAGGTCTTGGCGCAGCCACAGGCGCAATCATCGGCGCGATCGCTGGCGGCAAAAGTGCTCGCGTTGAAGGCGCGCTCGTTGGTGCTGCTGCTGGTGGCCTGATTGGTGGTGGTATTGGTAACTATATGGACCGTCAGGAAGCGCAGCTTCGTCAGCAGCTCCAGTCCTCTGGCGTTTCCGTAACTCGTAACGGCAACCAGATCGTACTGAACATGCCAAATGATGTGACCTTCGCTGTTGGTCAGGCAACTCTGTCCTCCCGCGCAATGCAGGTCCTCAACAGTGTTTCTCTCGTTGCGAAAGAATTCCCGCAGACACGTCTGAACGTTTATGGCCACACCGACAACACTGGGTCCGCTCAGTTCAACCTGCAGCTTTCTCAGCGCCGCGCAGACTCCGTCAGCAACTACCTGTATAATCAGGGTGTAAACGGTGCACGCATCTCCGCAGCAGGTTACGGCCTGACCAGCCCGATCGCGTCCAACGCAACCGAAGCTGGCCGCGCGCAGAACCGCCGTGTAGAGATCATCCTGTCTCCACTGAACTAATCTTTCAGACAGGCAAAAGTTTTAAAACGCGGTCCCTTACTGGGGCCGCGTTTTTTGTTAGTCTCCCACCGTCAATAGGGGAGGTTTGCACATGACACAGGATAATCTGGCTGCATCACATTTCCAGACTGCTGGAGAGAGCTACGCAAAGTACCGCCCAACCTATCCTACCGAGCTTGTTGAGTTTCTGGCCTCACAATGCCAGCAGCACAATCTGGCTTTGGATGTTGGCTGCGGGAATGGTCAACTCAGTGGCATGATCGCCAAACATTTCAGGAAGGTGCTTGCCACAGATGTCAGTGCCTCCCAAATCGAAAACGCAGCACCCGTTCCCAACATTCGCTTTGCGGTGGAGCCAGCAGAACACTGCTCAGCTGAAGATGCGTCCCTTAATCTGATTGTCGCCGCACAGTCTGCGCATTGGTTTAATCTGGCAAGTTTTTATGAGGAAGTCAGGCGTGTTGGTGCGTCAGGGTGTGTGCTCGCACTCGTCAGCTATGGTGTTCTCTCCATCAATCATGCCGAATGCAATACCCGTTTTCGCCAGTTCTATTACGATGAAATCGGCCCTTATTGGCCACCAGAGCGCCAGCACGTCGACAGCGGATACGCCAGTTTTGATTTTCCGTTTCAGGAGCTGGAGTATCCGGAGATGTCTATTGAGCGGGAGTGGACGCTGGAGCAGTTCCTCGGCTACGTGCGCACGTGGTCCTCTGTCAAAGCAGCGGCAAAGGCTGGCAAGCAAAGCCTGATGGAAAGCTTCGCAAGAGAGCTAACCAGCCTTTGGGGAGATCCTCAGCAACTCCGCAAGATCAGTTGGCCCATCGCAATGCGACTGGGCCGTCTTTGAGCAACAGCTGCTTTATAGGCTGCTAGGCCATCGTGTGTGTAGGTCGTCAATCTTGAACTCGTGCACGTGGCTCTTGCCTACTTTGTCGACGCCCTTTGACCAATGAGGATCATTGTCTGGCAGGTCCTCGTGGGAATGTCGCAACTTCTTTGCATCCTTGCTCGGCCACAGCAGCATTGCTGCGAAAACACTGATCCACGCCAATACTGCCATGAAGAGAAAACTGACCGGAATGCCCAAACGAGCGCCAACCCAGCCAGCCATTGGATAACCAATCAGCCAGCATACATGGCTGAGCGCAAACTGGCTTGCAAACACTGACGGAAGATCTCCACCTCTCGCAGAGCGTCGTAAAACCCGACCAGAGGGTGTTTGTGCCGCGGAATAGCCAAGGCCCATCAGGAACCAGAGCGGAAGCAACTGCGTAAAGCTGCTCAACATAAACCCGAAGCTGAGGCAAACGGCCATGATACTGGCGCCAAGGATCATGACGCTTCTGTCTTTAAAGCGCTCCAGAACTTTAGGAAGGCTGAGCGCTGTAATCATGGAGCCTGCACCAAAACAAGCAAGAGCAATGGCAACATCATCAGCTTGCAGGCCAAACGTGCCTTGTACAATCACCACCGTATTCACAATCACCATGGACCCGCCAGCCGCGACAGCAAGATAAACAGCAAGCATTCCGCGCAGGCGAGGGGTACTGAGATAGATACGAGTGCCTTGCGTCATGCGCTTGACTGTACGCTGGTTCTCGACAGGTTTGAGCTTTGGCAAGGTGACGGAAACGACAAGTGCTGCAGAGGCGAGGAAACCGATCACCGTACCACCAAACAGACCATGAAAATTGATTACCAATAGCAAGCCAGCCGCGATCGTCGGGCTGAGCAGGTTCTCAAGATCATAAGCAAGGCGGCTCAAGGACAGAGCGTTGGTGTAGTCTTTCTCTTCTGGCAATACGTCAGGAATAACCGCTTGAAATGCGGGCGTAAAAGCAGCGGAAGCGGACTGCAGCACAAATATAAGCAGGTAGATTTGCCAGATCTCAGTCACAAACGGCAGCGCAAGAGCAACCGCTGCACGGATGAGATCCAGCCCCACCAGCACAGCACGTCGCGGCAACCGTTCAACAAACGCAGCTGCAATCGGGGCCAGCCCAACATAGGCAATCATCTTGATCGCAAAGGCAGTTCCAAGCACTGAACCGGCGTCTTCTCCGGCGATGTTAAACGCCAGAAGACTCAGGGCGACAGTGGCAAGACCAGTACCAAACAAGGCAATGACTTGAGCAAGAAACAGGTGGCGATAGGTTCGGTTCGCGAGTACGGACAGCACGCGGAAACTCCTTTGGCTTCTTGTTTTCTTGAGTTGACTATATCCCCCTAGAGGTAACGGGAGATTGCTTTGAACTCTTCAATCGTCTGCTCGGAATTTGCATCCGGATTGTTGACTGTGTCGTCGAGGCAATGATCGAGATGATCGTAGATCAGGGTCTTCTTTGCCTGCATGACAGCTTTCTCAACTGCATGAAGTTGCTGAGCTATTTCCACACATGGGCGACCATCCTCGATCATGCTGATAATGGATTTGAGGTGCCCGTCAGCGCGTTTAAGCCTATTAACAATTCCCGGATGGGACTGGTGTGTGTGCTTTTCAGTCATGTTTCACTATTATCCCCCCTAGGGGGATATTGCAAGCCGACTGAGTTTAACAAATGTGCAGTTAAATCATTTGAATAACCCTTCGTGGTATCGTCCGCGACAAACGGATGGCAGCAGGGTGGCCTGAAGACCTGAGGAAACGAGGGCTTGCTCACCAATGCAGAATGCTGAAACTGAGTTTGATTGATGGATATGCACTGCCAACAAGGCGTGCCAGGAGAATGACGTGCCGGATAATTTTGTTTTTGCAGTGGACACGGATGGCGGTGTTGACGACGCTATCGCACTCATGATGCTCATCGGCTCAGGCAAGAAGATAGACTTCATCACGACTACATTCGGCAATGTCGATCTGGAGCAGGCAACAAAGAACATTCTGGACACGCTCGCCATCTGCAATGCAGACATTCCCGTTCATAAAGGCGCCTCTGATCCAATTTCCGGCGAGCGTATTGATGCTGTTTATGTTCATGGGCCAGACGGTTTAGGCGGTGTGGAACGCCCTCAGCACCTCCTGAGGCATTCAGGTGAGACAGCACACAATGCTCTCCGGGATGTTCTGCGCAAAGCTGCGCTGGGTGGGCCAAAGCTTCAGATCTTGACCATTGGACCACTCACAAATCTGGCAGAAGTCTTGCGCGAGGAGCCGGATCTGGTCGAAGGAGTTGATCGCATCTGGTCTATGGGTGGAACCTGCCACGGACGCGGCAACGTTACTCCCGCAGCTGAGTTCAACATCCTCTGCGACCCGGAAGCGGCAAAAGCAGTGTTTTCGCAGGCGATCAACACAACGCTCATTCCATGGGAACCGAGCCTCCATGATGCCCTCCCGGGGGATGTGGTCGATGGTATATTTGAACGTTTGGGGGACACGATACCAGCCAAGTTTGCAGAGCATATGTGTACGTTTATGCGAGAGCGTGGCAAGACGTGGTACCACGAAGACCTTCTCATCCTGCCTGATCCATTGGCCGCTGCTGCCCTGTTGGACTCTGAGGTCATAGCCCGAACCATTGTTTGCGGCGTACTCGTTGAAACAGGTGGAGAGTTTGCCCGCGGTGCGACTATTCTGGATCACGAGGGTAAAACGCAGGCACCCATTATCGGCATCATGGAGCGGGCAGACCGCCCTAAAGTGGAACGTATATTGGAAGGAACACTGGCAGCGCTTGCCTCGCGCCACCAGTGAAAACAATTAGAGAAGCAAGGACCAAACAGTTGCTGCAAGCATCGCGATAGCCATAGCTATTGTGATGCCGCGCATCAAAACGCCTTCGCCAATCACCTTAAGAATTGAAACCCCAACCATTGCCCACACACTGTGAGAGATCATGCCGCCGATCAAAAAGCCAGTTGTCAGGATCGCCGCATTCTCATAAAGCCCCATACCATTGGCCGCGAAGAAGCTGGTAAACGCCACCAGGCTCATTGCCCAGGTTTTGGGGCTAAGTGGATGAATGAGCAAACCTTCCCAAAATGTCGGCAAGCTAACTTCGCCCTTTGGCTTGATGTTCAACTGCACAATGCGCCAGGCCAGATAGGTCATGTAGGCCATGGAGGTAAACTTGAAGGCGTTGACCATCAGCCCCCCGCGCGCCATCAACTGTCCCAGTCCGAAAGCCACACAGAGGTTGAGCAGTAGGCTGCCCAGCTCTGCCGCAATGATAACCGGAAAAGCAGTGCGATAACCCGCGCTGGCACCAATCGCCATGAAGGTGAGGTTTCCCGGGCCCGGAGTGCCGGTCATAATGGCTACAAAAATCGCGAATGCGCTGAGTGTTGCCCAATCCATATTGTTATTCCAGTCAATTGATACAATCTACACGATGTGCTAAATTATTGTATCGATCGTATCTATCAATCTCTTTATTGTTATGAATACAATGTGGAAGCCTGACCCAAACAAGCTCTCAAGCCCAAAATACCTAAGTATTGCAACGGCTTTGGAACAAGACATTCAAACTGGCCGCCTTGTGGAAGGTGACAAGCTTCCGCCTCAGCGCGAGCTTGCCTATCAGCTCGGCGTAACACTTGGTACAATCACGCGGGCTTATGCCGAGGCTGAGCGGAAAAAGCTGGTGCGGGGAGAAACGGGCAGGGGTACATTCGTTGCCAAGACCGCCAATGTGCACTCACCGCTGATGCTGATGCCCAACACCGAAGGCATTCAGAGCTATGATTTAGCTCGCAATTTGGGCCTCGCTCACCTGAACCCGGATCTGGGGCAAATGCTCAGGGAATTGAGCGATGATCCTCTGGTCAACTCCCTGAACGAATATGGCCCGTCTGAGGGAACGTTCTATCATAGGGAGATAGGCGCTCAGTTTCTCTCAGAGTTTTATGGCGCTCCGGCAAATGCCAGCCAGACACTGGTTACATGCGGGGCGCAACACGGCATTCAGATCGCCATGTTGGCTATGTTCAACCGAGGCGATGCCATTGCAGTAGACGAGATGATCTATCCGCCCATTCTGTCTGTTCTACCGGCTCTGGGCTTGCAAATTGTACCCATCGAAGCTGAACGGGATGAGAAGGGGCATATGGGGTCTATGTCTGCTGAGGCGCTGGAGGATGCGTGCACCAAACATGATATCCGCGGTGTTTTTCTGATACCGAACGCACAAAATCCGACAACTCATACATTGAGTAACGCCGAGCGCCAGCGACTGGCAACTGTGATTGAAAAGCATAACCTCACCGTCATTGAGGACGATCCCTATACGCCCTTCATTTCTTGCAAGCAGAAGAGCTTCTTGGAGCTGGTGCCCGAGAACACTGTCCTGATTGGCTCCCCGTCCAAAGTCATGTCAGCCGGGTTGCGCACCGGCTACATCCATGTGCCGGGCAATGTCAAAACGGCTTTTGCCAACGCCATCGGCGAGAGCACATGGATGGCAGCCCCGCTCAATGTAGAGATCGTGTCCAGATGGATTACAGGTGGGGAACTGCAAGAAACACTGCAAAGAAAACGAGAAGTTCTCAGACAGCGCTACCAGTACATAAAAGAGGTGTTTCCGGAGAACACGCTACAAGGGGGGGAGGAGAAACTCTTCACATGGCTGCAACTCCCCCAACAGCAAAGTGCGGAGCTGGTGGCGCAAGCGGCTCTTTTGAGAGGCGTGGAAGTGCTGTCACATCGCAATTTTCAGGCTATGCCGCGCACGGACATCAACGCATTGCGGGTCAGCCTGTCAACGATCGCGCATCATAAGCACTTTGAAGAAGCGATATCTCTTCTGAAAGCATCAATCGAACATCTGGAAGAGATACAAACCCCAAGGCCAATGGTGGGGTAGAGCATAAAAAAGCCCCTGCCTGTGTTCAGGCAGGGGCTAATATCTGACCATACTAAGCAAATCTTAGTATGGGCAAGCCATGTCGCTCATGTAGTCATGAACGGTGATTTTGCCGGAAATGATGTCTGCGCGAGCTGCTTCAACAGCTGCTTTCATTTCTTCGCTAACCAGTGGAGCGTTGTTTTCGTCCATTGCATAGCCAACACCGTCTTCAGCAAGGCCAAGAGACTGGATGCCAGTTGTGAAGTTGCCTTCTTTTGCATCCATGAATGCATTTGCAACAGCTACGTCAACGCGCTTAACCATGGAGGTCAGCACTTTGCCTGGAGCCAGGTGGTTCTGGTTGGAGTCAACGCCGATGAACTTCTTGTCTTCATCAACAGCTGCCTGAAGAACACCAAGGCCGGTACCGCCAGCAGCAGCAAAGATTACGTCTGCGCCTCGTGCGAAGTGAGACTTAGCAAGCTCACCGCCTTTAACCGGATCGTTCCATGCAGCTGGAGTAGTACCAGTCATGTTTGCGAAGACTTCACCGTCTTTGTTGGTGGTCAGTGCGCCCTGCTTGTAACCACAGGAGAACTTGGAGATCAGCGGAATGTCCATGCCGCCTACAAAGCCAACCTTGCCGGTCTCGGATGCGAGCATTGCCATCATACCAACAAGGTAAGAACCTTCCTGCTCTTTAAAGACAACAGAACGTACGTTTGGCAGATCTACAACAGAGTCGATGATAGCAAAGCTGACATCTGGGAATTCTTTAGCAACTTTTTCAACTGGAGCAGCCTGCGCAAAGCCCATCGCTACGATTGGGTTCATGCCACGACGAGCGAAGTTGCGAAGAGCCTGCTCACGCTGGGAAGCGTTGGAGATCTCAAATTCGCGATACTCGATACCGGTCTCAGCCTTGAAAGCCTCAGCACCATTATAGGCAGCTTCGTTGAATGACTTGTCGAACTTGCCGCCCATGTCAAAGATAACTGCAGGCTTAAAGTCCGCTGCCATAGCAGTTGTGCTCATTGCTGCTGCCAATACTGCAGTTGCAGCGATGGTTTTGATGGATTTCATACCCATTCCTCCGTTATATCCCAATGGGAAACCTTTACGTTGCCCTGTCCCCAAGTCTGTCTTCACCACTAAATCCCAACCTGGAGACTCACCTCATTGAGGTGAACGTCTAAGTGCATAACTTCCCCTGCGTAAGTCCAGCTAAGTGTTAGCTTGTCCTTAATTATGCGCCTATAGGTTGTCCAAAACGATCAGGCATGTTGAAAACAGTTATGTGTACGGCCTTTAGTTGGACACATGCCGGTGTTAGGATCAAGGTTAAAATGCGAATAAATATATTAGGACTGCAAAAATTTTCAGTTATCCGCCAATTTGGCTACTTTTATTCGTTAGAACGATCAAAATTGCTTAGTGAACATGCAGGAGTTTGGGGTGTTCGAATCATTTATTGACAAGGTTAAGTTCAAAACCAGAAAAGCCGGGCTATTACTTGGCGCTGGTCTGGTGTTGCTAGGCGTGTCTTCTGCTCAAGCTGCAACCTGTGGCGATACAGGGGCGGGCTTTGACCGCTGGTTGGCGTCCTATAAAAAGACGCTCCAGTCTCAGGGCATTTCAAAGGCTACTTTGAACAGATCCTTGAATGGCATAACCTATAACCGCAAGGTGATTGGGTATGACCGGAACCAGAAATCTTTCAAACTCAGCTTCGACGAGTTTTACAAGCTCCGCGTCAACAATGCGCTCATTAATAAGGGCCGCAAGTTGATGAAAAAGCACGACCGGCTTTTCAATCGCATCGAGAACGAATTTGGCGTTCCGCGTGAGATCATCACCGCCATCTGGGGGCTTGAGACTGGTTATGGTCGTGGCATAGGCAATATGAGCACCATACGCTCTCTGGCAACGTTGGCTTATGACTGCCGCCGTGCTGATTTCTTCCGCAACGAGCTCTATCATGCGCTGCTCATCGTCCAGAAGGGCGACTTGAAGCCGAGCGAAATGAAGGGAGCCTGGGCAGGTGAGTTGGGTCAGACCCAATTCCTCGCATCCTCCTACATCAAGTTCGCGATTGACTACAGCGGCGATGGCAAACGGGATCTGCTGTACAACACCTCAGATACTTTGGCTTCCACCGCGCACTTCCTCATGTCTTACGGCTGGCGGCCGGGTCAACCTTGGGGACCGGGCACACCTAACTATGAGGTGATCCGCTCCTGGAACCGCGCTGGCGTATATGTCAAAACAATCCAGATCATGGCTGAAAAACTAAGCAAGTAATCCAGCCATAGGGATACAAAAAAAGGCCGCTGAGTTTTTGTCTCAGCGGCCTTTTTTGCTTAATCGTTTTTCGGTATACGTAAATAGTAATCGTCAGGCAGCTCGCGTTCAACCAACGCAGCAAAGAATTTGTTTCCAACCTCAATGAGACCAATTTGCTCCATAGGGGCTAAGCTATCATCTTTTACGACATTAGGGCCAAATACGATGGAAAGGTTTGAGGGTTGCATTTTGTTAACATCTGCTTTGTTCGCGATCATCGCAGAAAACTTTACTGTGTCTTGCACCATTTCTGGTAACTCATTCAGCGCAGGCAGATTTTCGAGGACTGGATCATAACTTTTCACGAAGTCCAACACCTTCGCTAACTCAGTGTCACTCATGTTATCTCTGAGGTTCTGCTTAAACGCACCCGCCAGCTCGTGCTCTACTTTGCCGTGCACGTTGTTATCAAAGTCCTGGGACGTCCTGTTCGCAATCAGCTTGTTGATCTCGTTTTTGCTGCCATTTACGCGGGTTAGACCAACGGTCAACAACTGCTCTGGGTTCTGTTCAAAATATTCAATAATACTCTTGTTCTGTGCTTCGGCTTCATGCTTATGCCTTACAGCGAAATCAATGCCAGTTGTAATCTGCTCGGCCGTTAGGCTGTGGGCTTTGCCATCGGTGTAACCGCAAGCTGTGCAGGCGTGTTTGTAAGCTTGATCACCAAGCTCCTTGCCAAATTTATCTTGCAGTGCAGTGCGGAATGCGCCCTGATCCTGAGCTTTGGCAGTGCCTTCAGAAGAGCTCAATTTGTGCCAGGAAATCAATTTCCCGGCGAGGCTGGAGCTTGCTTCACGTGTTTGCAGAGCTCCCGTGTCTGTAACAGTTAGCTTTTGGTCCAGATTGCCGAGTAAAGCAGCGCTTTCGGCTACATTTTGAAAATGTGCGAGGTTAATATTGGTCATACTCTCATACCCAAAGTTTCAAAAGAAGACTCGTCTGCAACACTGGCAGAATGTTGCCAGTCCATTTGAAGAGGGGCAGTGCTGCTCAATCGCTCATGCCAGGCAGCAGAGGTGCTAATGAACAGATCCAGCTTTTCTTGCAGCGTGAAGGAAGATTTGTCGGTAATGCTAACCACCTGAGACAGGTTGATATGGTCTGTCGCCGGATCAAGGTTGAAGCTCATGCCGTGTCCGTGTGTGAGAACACAGTTCGTCTGCATCAGGGCCTTCATCTTCTCCTGATTATCGCAAGGCTGCGTACACAACACTGCATTGAACAAGAGCGTCTGCGTCTCATCGCGCCACTGCACAGTCATGAAGAGTTCTTGCTCCAGTCCAAGCAAGAGCGTGTTGTCTTCATCCAAACACAGTCCATCAAGGCCAATCCTTCGCCCGATCTCGTTGAAGAGTTCATCCAGTAGTTGACGCATTGCTATCTCGACTTTTCTGAAGCAGACGAATCTTTCTGCTTAAATATTTCCTGCTGTTAAGATCAGACTAGTATTCCTCTTGCAGCTACTCTGTTCTTTTCAGCACTCAAATGTGTTGCTACGCGTTTATACGAAGTCATTCTGAAGTAAGGTGTTTGTGCCCTCAGCAAGCCAGAAGGCAGCCGTTGAAACGGCATCGATCAGACGTTCAGGAACTGTGTCCTCCTGCACGTCAGAGAGGCACCAGCGCTCGCAGTAAAGTGCCTGCATCTTGTCTTCATCAATGGCCAGACGTCCGGCTGCGGTCGATGTGCCAAGACAGTTGGCAGCAAGCATTGCTTTCAGGATGTGGGGTTGGTTGATGTCCAGACCCGGCAGATAGAAACTGAATTCCAGATTGTTGCCGTCAATGCGGCTCAAGACACCAGAAAAGCTGTCCTCAAAAAGCAGGTCCACATGCCCGGCTTCGTCAAACTTCAACTCCGGCAGACCAAGCGTCTCGCGAATAACTGGGACGATACGGTCCACATGATGCATCGTGCATCCCCTCAATTACGTTGCTTGAGAGGAAGCTAGCGAGTCGCCAACACCTGAGATGTGCTGAAAGAAACATTAGGGTGGGGGAATGCAAATAAAACAAACTGCAGACGTGATCTGAACTTGAGCACCACTACAAATAACAAAGGCCCCGAAGGTGTTTCGGAGCCTTATCTATGGATCTATTTTAACTGAACAGGCAAACCGGAAAACAAGGAGTGTCTGCCTGTCTGGCGGAATGGCTTAGCTGTTCAGGGCTTCAAAGAGCGGCGGCTCTTCGTCCAACCCCATCAGCCGGCGTGCAGCAGTCAGGGTATTGCTCATCAGCATCGCGATGGTCATAGGCCCTACACCACGTGGAACCGGGGTGATAGCAGCTGTGTGACCGAGTGCTTCATCAAACGCCACATCGCCCACTAAACGGGTTTTGCCTTCGCCCTTTTCAGGTGCTGGAATGCGGTTGATGCCCACGTCAATGACCGTCGCGCCCAGCTTCAACCAGTCGCCCTTGATCATCTGCGGACGTCCCACGGCAGCAATAACAATATCTGCAGAACGAACCACATCAGGAAGATCTTTGGTGCGGGAGTGAGCAATTGTCACCGTGCAGTGCTCTTGCAACAGCAGCTGAGCAATCGGCTTGCCAACAATGTTGGAGCGCCCGACGATCACAGCGGTTTTGCCGGAAAGATTATCGCCAAGTGCTTTCTTTGCCAGCAACACGCTGCCAGCAGGGGTGCATGGCACAAGCGCCCGGTCAGTATTGCCACTGCCCAGCAGGCCAACATTGATCGGGTGGAACCCGTCGACGTCTTTCTCAGGCTTAATGAGATCGAGGACCTTATTTTCACTGATGTGCTTTGGCAAAGGCAACTGAACCAGAATACCATGAATGGTGTCATCTTCGTTCAGTGATGTCACAAGAGTCAGAAGCTCTTCCTCATTTACATCAGCTGATAGCGTGTGTGTGACGGAGTTGAAACCACATGCTTTTGCGGTTCGGCCCTTGTTGCGTACATAAACCTGACTGGCAGGGTCTTCACCCACAATCACAACAGCCAAACCCGGCTTAATACCTGTCTCAGATTCAAGGCGTGCAGCACGTGCAGCAATCTCGTCGGTGACAGATGCAGCAATAGCTTTGCCGTCGATAATAAGAGCCTCACTCATGGCAAGTCCTATTTAAAGATCACGGTACGGTCACCGTTAAGGAGAATTCGGTGCTCCAGATGATAGCGGACAGCGCGAGCAAGAACCTGACTTTCCGTATCACGCCCCTGGGCGATGAGTTCGTTCACCGAATGGAAGTGTTCAACCCGGCTCACGTCTTGCTCGATGATTGGTCCTTCGTCAAGGTCTGCGGTTACATAGTGCGCGGTGGCTCCAACCATCTTGACGCCGCGTGCATGGGCCCGGTGATACGGTTTTGCACCTATAAAGCTTGGCAGGAAAGAATGGTGGATATTGATCACCTTGCCTGCAAGCTTCTCACAGAGCTCATTGGAAAGAATCTGCATGTAACGCGCCAGCACCACCAGATCGATGTTTTCGCGCTCTACCAGATCAACAATCTGGGCTTCCTGTTCCGCTTTGGTCTCTTTGGTCACTGGCAGGTAGTGAAAGGCAATCTGCTCATGCTCAACGCGGGACTGATACTTGGTGTGGTTGGATGCAACCGCCACAAGATCCATCGGCAGCTGGCCAGTGGAATTGCGGTAGAGCAGGTCGTTCAGACAGTGCCCCATCTGTGAGACCAGCACCAGAACACGAGGTTTTTTGGAAAGATCGTGCACCTTCCAGTCAAAACCATAGCCCGTTGCAACAGGGCCAAAGCCCTCTTCAAACTGTTCTTTGGTCATCCCGTCCGGTGCGTTGAAAGAGATGCGCATAAAAAAGCGATCTGTCTCTGCATCGCCGTACTGAGCGCTTTCACAGATGTTGCAGTTTTGAGAAGCGATTGAGTTTGCAACCGCTGCTACGATCCCTTTTCTGTCTCCGCAGGAAAGGGTGAGCACATAGTTGGCCTTGGTGTTCATAGGAGGCTTAATCTACACGTTTGAACTGAATTTGCTGCCGCGCACAATAGGCGGGAGCACCTAATTTTTAAAGGGTAAATCAACACTGGGATGCAGAAAAAAGCATTGTGCTGCAGCAATGTGATTCTTTTTCATACCCACGGTAGAAACCACTAAAACCACTAAGCTTGTGCAGACAGATCCAGATAGGCAGGAGATAGGGTGCCAAGTAAGGAATTACCCTGATAAATGCATTGGGAGATAATCGGGTATCAAATCAACCAGATTGAGAACAACACCGTAGATTTCTAGATTGAGCTTCGGTGCGTGCTCTTAAAACCAGATTTTCGAGTGTCTGGAGGCGCATCTGTTCGACCGGTGGGCCGGGGGCGCGTCATGAAGCTCTTTATAGTACAGGAAAGCTTCCTTGATGAAGACATTACTGAGATCACCGAGGTGGTCTCCAACGGCCTTGCTGCGCGTCAACACAACATCACTCTGATCACCCTGACGGGCAAACCAAGAGACCTGTCCCACTACTCACCACGAATTACACCGGTCTTTCTGGAAAAGGCCAGAGCCGCCGCAGCTGCAGCAGGCGTTGCCAGACTGGTCGAAAAAGAGAAGCCGGATATTATTCTCTCTCACGGCACAGGCAGCAACATAGCCTGCTTGTCCGCCGTCAAAACACGCTCGCGTTTGAAGGTGCCTGTGGCGATCACGCTCCATTCATCGGTTACCATTTCAGATCGTCTTGCACTGAAAACCCAAAAGAGCGCAGCCACCATAGCAGTGCCGCTGATTTATCGTGAAGCAGAGCGGGTGATTTGTACACTCAAGTCTATCGAACATGTCGTTGATCTTTGCGAGCAGGTGCCCAAAGAAAAGATCAGTGTCATCTACAATCCTCTTGTTGAAATGAATGTGTTTGAAACGGCAGCAGAGCCGATTGAAGAGGAGTGGTTCGAAACCCACGGCACCAGCAAGGTGATAAGTGTCGGGGCCCCGTCCAGTCGCCATGCCCATCACCAGCTCCTCCGCGCCATGGCGCTCAGCCGATACAAGGATAATCTGCGGGCGTATCTGTTGGGCAAGGGAGAGGAGCAGGAAGAGCTCCAGCTGCTGGCTTCCAATCTGGCGCTCGATGATATCGTCACCATGCCGGGTGAAGTCACCAAACCGGAGAGGTTCCTGAGAGCGGCCAACGTGTACGTCTCAACATCTCAGCAAGACAGCGTGTCCGGAGAGCTAGTGCGGGCAATGGCCTTGGGAACACCCATCATTGCGCTCGACAGCGGCGCAGGTGCCCGCGAAGTATTGAGCGATGTCCGCAATGGCTGGCTTGTTCCATCAGGTGACGCAGACAAACTATCAGAAGCGATCCTCGCCGCAGTGAAGTGCGACAGATCTGACGACACTTTGGCCACCAGAGCACGTGATTTCTCTCAGGAACGTGCAATTGATGCCTATGAGAAACTGCTCCTCTCCATGATTTCTGAGCGTGTCACGGACCTGCACTAAGAGTGACCTCCATGGAATATGAAGCCTAACTAGTTAATATAATTAGGTAAAATAGGATGCTTCACGCCATTAGCGTGGGATAACCCGGCACACACCATAAGCGTGTTTGACCGGCAAAATCAGCATCAAGTACCCTTAGGTCAGCCGTGTTCTTGGCCAGTGTTTGAGTGTGCGTACAGCTTCGTTCTCCGCCAATAAAAGATACAGGTCATTGGAGCACCACTGTTGAGTGTCTGGTTCGGGTTTTGCAGCAAGACGAGGAGTTCTCCTGCGCCTACGGTGTGTCGGCGTTCCTCTCTTATGCTGTTCTTCCTGCTGTCAGCCTGCATGGTAGGCCCGGATTTCAAAAGGCCAGAGCTCTCACCAGAAGCCAAGTTTACCCGCAATGATCCCGGTGCGACTGTGTCCGCTGACATTCAGGGTGGAGCCTCGCAGAACTTCTCTACTCAAAGAGACCTGCCGGGAGAGTGGTGGGAGCTGTTCGAGTCAAAAGCCCTCAACACGTATGTCAGCCTTGCAGTCGCCAACAGCCCCACAATTGCTCAAGCTGAAGCCAATCTCAGACAGGCACAGGAAAATGCCTACGTGGCAGGTGCAGGGCTCTACCCAACCGTCACTGGCAATGCAAGCCGTAACAGACAGAAGTTCCCTATTGGTGGCGGCGGGGCGAGTGAAATTGTTGCGAACCTGAACCCCTTCTTCACGACCTACAGCTTGTCATTGGCCATCTCCTATACGCTTGATGTCTGGGGCGGCACACGCCGGAACATCGAGTCACAAGTCGCCAACATTCAGTACTCGCAGTTTCAGGTTGAGGCAGCGCATCTGACGCTCACATCCAATCTGTTGAATGCAGTAATTCTGGAAGCCTCCCTCAGAGGGCAGATCCGTGCAACTGAAGAAATCATCAAGGTACAACAGCGGCAACTCGCCATCCTGCAAGCGCAGTTCAGGTTAGGTGGTGTGGATGAAAGTCAGGTCCTGCAACAGCTGGCAACGCTGGAGCAAACCAAGGCAACTTTGCCACCGCTCCAACAACAATTGGTGGTGCAGAAAAATCAGATCAAAACGCTGGGCGGCTTCTACCCCACTCAGGACATCGTAAAGGAGTTTGATCTTTCTGACCTGAAATTGCCAAGAAAACTACCGTTAAGCCTGCCTTCAGAGCTGGTCGCGCGAAGGCCAGATATCCGCTCTGCTGAGGCGCAACTCTGGCAAGCCAGTGCCAACATCGGTGTTGCATTGGCCAATCAGCTCCCAAGTTTCCAGATTACCGGGAATGCGGGCAACGACTCCGAAGTATTCAACCGCTTGTTCTTTTCTGGAACAGGCGCATGGCAAATCACAACCTCGGCAGCCCAAACAGTGTTTGATGCCGGAGCGCTCAACAGTCAGCGCAAAGCCGCCGTTGCAGCTTTTGAGGCTTCCGCCGCAAGCTATCGCAATGTCGTGCTGACCGCATTTGGCGACACCTCCAACGCGATCAGCGCTTTGAAGAATGATGCCCGTGCCCTGAAAGCCAGCCTTGCTGCCGAGCGCTCTGCCAGAAAGAGCCTGCGCCTGACACAACAACAATACAATCTGGGCGCAATCGACCTCACAACACTGCTGCTTGCAGTCCAAACCTACCAACAAGCGAAGATAAATCTGGTGCAGGCACAAGCCGCACGCTTCACAGACACTGTCGCCCTGTTCTTTGCGCTCGGTGGAGGGTGGTGGAACCGCCCCAATGCGGCACCAATAAGGGATGGAAGACCTCTGACCATCATCTCGGCTGTCCCGCCGTTCAATCGCAAACAGATTCAGCCGGTGAACCAGCCATGAGTGAACGCAAAAAAACCAACACCAAAAAACACATGATCATTATGCTGATTTGTGTCGGTATAGCGTTTGGCGGGCTCTATGGGTTCCAGCTTTACAAATCCAGAGTACTCGGGAAAATCGTATCCGGTCTGCAAAATAAGATCGAGACCGTCTCCTCCTACAAGTCCACCAACCAACTCTGGACCGAAAAAGTCTCGGCAGTTGGCACGCTTGTGGCAATCATGGGAACAGATTTGTCGCCTGAGCTTCCTGGCACGGTAACCCATATCAACTTCGCATCCGGTGAGGACGTCAAGAAAGGCGCGCTGCTGATTGAGTTGGATACCACACAGGAGATTGCGCAACTAAAATCCTTGCAAGCTCAGGAAACTCTGGCGCGTCAAACGCTGGACAGAGACCTGAAGCAGTACAAAGTCAACGCCGTCAGCAAACAGCAGATCGATTCCGACTGGTCGAGCCTGAAAGACTTTCAGGGACAAGTGCAAAACCAGCTTGCGATCATTGCCAAGAAAAACATCCGCGCTCCATTCTCAGGCCGCCTGGGCATCCGGCAGGTTAGCGTTGGCCAGTATCTCAATGTGGCCCAGCCTTACGTCAACCTTCAGCAACTTGATGATCTCTTCGTTGATTTTTACATCCCCCAGCGATTTCTGGGCACCATCAAACGCGATCAGGAAATTGAGGTCTCGGCCGATACCTATCCGGACCAGTCCATCAAAGGCAAAGTGATTGCCATAGATGCGCAGGTCGACATCAACAACGGCAACGCCAGAGTGCGTGGCCGCTTTGCCAATCCAAACAAAGAGCTGATCCCGGGCATGTTCGTCGATGTGCAAACGGTGATATCAGCGCCAAAAGAGCAGGTCACAGTCCCCCAAACGGCCATCACCTACAACTCTTACGGCATCACCGTTTATGTGCTGACCAAGACCGACGAAAAGCACATGGACAAACCTGTCTACACCGCCAAGCAGCGCTTCATCGAGACCGGTGCAAAACGAGGCGATCAAATCGTGATTTCAAAAGGCCTTAAGGTGGATGAACTGGTGGTGAGTGCAGGGCAGCTCAAGCTGCGCAATGGATCCAAGGTCGTCATCGACAACTCCGTGCTGCCACTCAATGACCCTGACCCGAAACCCGTAGAGCAATAGGTGGGCCATGAACAGTTTCACAGAAATCTATGTTCGTCGCCCCGTTCTGGCCTCCACCATCAGCCTGATGATTTTGGCGCTGGGCTTGCGCGCAATCTTCTTACTGCCGGTGTTGGAGTACCCAAAGACGGAAAACGCCGTCATCACCATCTCAACCACCTTGTTCGGTGCTAGCGCTGAGACTGTCGCGGGCTTCATCACCACCCCGCTGGAAGAAGCCATCGCGCAGGCCAACGGCATCGACTACATGACCTCGACCAGTGCCAGCACAGTCAGCACCATCACGGTCAATCTGGTGCTCAACTACGATGCCGACAAAGCCCTCACGGAGATCAATACCCAGATCAGCTCAGTACTGGACCAGCTCCCCCAGGAAACGCAAAACCCGGTGCTCACCATTCAAATCGGTGAGACCATCGACGCCATGTACATCGGCTTCACCTCTGATGTGATCGACCGCAATCAGCTCACGGACTACATCGTCCGTGTTGTCCAGCCACAAATTCAGGCAATCGATGGTGTGCAAACGGCTGAGCTTTACGGCGAAAAACGCTTCGCAATCCGTGCATGGCTGTACCCGGATAAACTGGCCGCCTATGGCCTCACCGGCACGGACATCGCCAATGCTCTGGCTCGCAATGACTTTATCTCCGGTGTGGGCAATACCAAAGGCCAGATGGTGCAGGTGGAACTCACGGCCAACACCAACCTGACTGATGTTGAAGATTTCCGTCAGCTTGTTGTGGCAGAAAGCGATGGCGCAATCATTCGCCTGCGTGATGTGGGCAGGGTGGAGCTGGGATCTGAAGATTATGATCTGGCCGTGCTCTATTCCGGTAAGGCAGCAGTGTACATCGGGGTGCAGGCCGCGCCAGCTGCAAACGTACTGGCCATGCTGGATCAGGTGCGCGAGGTCGTGCCCAAAGTCCAAAATGCCATGCCTCCGGGGCTGGAAGCACGGATCGTCTACGACTCCGGTCTCTTCATCAACGCAGCAATTGATGAGGTGATCAGCGCCCTTCTCGAAGCATTGGTGATCGTGACGTTTGTGGTCTTCCTCTTCATTGGCTCCCCACGCACAGTTGCCATCCCCATCATCGCGATCCCGCTATCGCTGATCGGCACCTTTTTCATCATGCTGGTTTTGGGTTACTCCATCAACCTGCTCACGCTCCTTGCCTTGGTGCTGGCCATCGGCCTTGTGGTGGATGATGCGATTATCGTGGTGGAGGATGTAGAACGACACATCTCGGAAGGCAGCACGCCGTTTCAGGCTGCCGTTCAAGCCGGGCAAGATCTCGGCAGACCCATTCTGGCGATGACGGTCGTTCTTGTCGCGGTGTATGCCCCCATCGGCTTTCAGGGCGGTTTGACGGGTGCTCTTTTTACAGAATTTGCCTTCACAGTGGTTGGCTCGGTGACCATCTCAGCCATTGTCGCGCTCACCCTGACACCTATGATGAGCTCCAAGATCCTCAAAGCAAGATCAGAGAAGACCTCTGGGTGGGATGATGCACTGACCCGTACGGTGGATGACATCTACGACCGGTTCCGCAAACGCTACTTGCGTGCTCTGGAAGCATCGCTGGACAACAGGCCTGTCGTTCTCACCTTTGCCTTCCTGATCCTCTCCAGTATTCCAGTGCTCTATTCCACCTCACAGCAAGAGTTGGCACCGCAGGAGGATCAGGGCCTAGTTCTGGCCCAGTCAACGCCAGCACCTTCGGCCACCCTGCAACAAAAAATGCTCTACACAGAAGAGATCTATCGCATCGCCCGGAAATATTCTGAGGTTGAAGGCGTGTTTCAACTGGTGCTGTCCTCCAGCGTACTCTCAGGCGTGTTGCTCACTCCATGGGATGAACGCTCCAAGACCGCCACTGAGCTGCAATATGCTATGCAGCCTCCAATGGAAGGTGTGGCAGGCTTCAAAACAGTGATGTTCCAAAACCCACCCTTACCGGGCAGCAGCGGCTTACCTGTGCAGTTTGTCATCAAAACCACCCAACCCGTCGACAAACTCAATGTCGTTGGGTCTCAAATACTGGAAAAGGCACAGGCCACCGGCAAGTTCATCTTCATTGATAAGGACCTGAAGATCGATAAACCGCAGGGCAAAATCAACATCGACCGCGACCGTGTTGCTGAGCTGGGTCTCACCTTGCAGGATGTGGGGCAATCCCTCACAGCACTCATGAGTGGCGGTTACATCAACTACTTCGATTTTGATGGCCGCTCTTATAGGGTCATCCCGCAAATCATTCAGTATGACCGCCTCAATCCGGAACAACTGTTGGACACTTATATCCGTGTTTCCAGCAGCTCTACGGCAACTGGAGGAGCGTCAGGTGGTGCAGCGCAGGGGGGAGCACCAGGCAGCGCGGGATCCAGTAGTTCAGCACAAAGCGGAACGTCTTCATCAAGCTCTTTTGCCTCCGCATTTTCATCAGGCGGATCAGGAACGAACACAAGCAGCAATGCCCCGCGCAGTACAATCGTGCCGCTCTCCAGCGTTGCGACACTGGATATGCAGGTCACACCAGAGTTCATCCCGCACTTCCAGCAGCTAAACTCCATGACGCTTTCCGGCGTACCCAGCTTTGGTGTGCCCTTGGCTGAGGCCTTGCAAGTCCTGCAACAAATTGCAGCGGAAGAACTGCCAGAAAGCTATGATGTCGACTATGCCCAACAGTCGCGCCAGTTTGAGCAGGAAAGCAGCGGCTTTGTCGTCACCTTTGCCTTTGCATTGCTCATCATCTTCCTGACCCTTGCAGCTCAGTTCGAAAGCTTCCGCGACCCAATCATCATTCTCATCTCGGTTCCCATGTCCATCGCAGGGGCTCTGTTCTTCATCAACATCGGGATAGGTGGCGCCAGCATTAATATTTACACGCAAGTTGGCATCATCACGCTCATGGGCCTGATCTCCAAACACGGTATTCTGATTGTAGAGGTAGCCCGCGAACTTCAGGAAAATCAGGGCGCAACCAAACGTGAGGCTGTGATTGGCGCCCTGCAAATCCGCCTGCGCGCCATCCTGATGACAACCGCCGCCATGGTGCTTGGCGTGATCCCGCTGGTGCTGGCAAGCGGAGCAGGTGCAGCGTCTCGATTCAACATGGGACTGGTGATTGCGACTGGCTTGTCCATCGGAACACTCTTCACTTTGTTCGTCGTCCCAAATGTCTACATGCTCATCGCACAAGATCGCTCCAAACTGGCACAACCCGATGATAAAGCGGAGGAATTGCCAAAGGGAAACGGTGAGCCAGACCCAACCTGATAGAGCTGTGGAACAGGGCGAACTCTCAAAAACGGCAGAATTCCCTGAGGTTTTAAACCTTCTGGGAAATGAGAGATGCGGTTTTCAGATAAGAAATCACAAAGGCAAAAGCCCAGAGCAACACGCCAGTTCCAGCACTCACACAATCCGCTTTTATGCTCACCTGTGGAACACTTGTAAGTTTCTCACAGCAAAAAGAAATTGAGTGGTTGCCTATTCCAAATCATAAAGCTATAACCCGCCCCACACACAGCGATGGGGTGTAGCCAAGTGGTAAGGCAACGGTTTTTGGTATCGTGTACCGTAGGTTCGAATCCTACCACCCCAGCCATTTTCTCCTGAAAATTTATTCGACTAGCCTAGAGTTAAGCATTGCTTTTATGCGTTCTCTAAAGCCTGTAATGAGCAGTCAGTAACACTGGCTTAAATGCTGTGCTCTGTGCATGCACATTCCGGTTTCCAGCCATACTCCTTCTCAAAATACAACTGTGTCGATTCTCAAGAAGATTTTGCATCATGTAACATGCTGTTTTAATTGAGATAGTACCTCTTCATTGTCTGACGGTCTTAGCTTGTCCAAATTTCCTTGAGAGTGCTTTGATCGCTCATGCCACTCTGCTACCGGCTTAACCAGAGGCTTCACCGTGTCTGAGCAGATAAATACCTGCCCAGATGAACCAGAGAATGAAGCCAAGGCCGAAGATGATACCGCCCGGATCGCTCATGCCCGGAATGACTGTGGCAATCCCTGCCAGACCGATGATAATGCCAAGCCAGCCAAGTCCCTTGGAAAGACTGGAGCCACGCAAGCCGGCCCAGCACAGCAGCAACACCCACAGGCCACCGGTGATCTCATTGCCGCCGCCAATACCTTCCTGCACGTTGCCCAGGGTTGCCCACATCACCAGTGCTTCGTCATGGTCCAGTGCGTAAAGGGTTGAAACTTCCGCCAGAGAAATGTTAGCCAGCATGCCACTGGCTAAAACCAGTCCGGCCCAGATCAACCCGAAAGCAGCGGCAACCTGAGAGAGACCCGGCGTTGCAGCTTTCAGCCGGTCATGCAGCGCAATCACCAACACGACCAGAAACACTGCATTGACGATGTAGATGATGAAATTCCAGAGATACATAAGGCCCTGATTGGCCACGACGAATGCCAGCAGGTTCGCATCACTGCCGTCTTCGCCAAAGCCGGCATCCGCGAGCAAAGTGGTTAAAAGAGCAAAGCCAATAATGTATGTGGCCGCTTCAATAAGAGAGGCTATTCCTCCAGCTTTTTGAAGGTTCATGGCAGGATTTCCTCTTAATATTCATAATTGAACTCAGGCAGAACATGGGATGCTCTGAGCAACAAAGAAATGTAAATTGCAGAAAGCCGCAGCGTAAACTTACAAATTGCGTTAAACAAGAGGCGTATACCCAGACTTGCAAAAAACTATAGTATTCGCAGCTTGAAAGTTTGTGTTGAAGCAGCCGACCATAATTCGTCACCACGACGCTCCCAGACCAATAATAAGAGACGAGTGAACAGTGCGTGATCGCCAGAAGAAAAACGGGCGATGAGACGGCAGTAGCCAGATTGCTTTTGAGGGAAAGCACTCTGATTTGAGGGGGAGACCGAATGAACCTGGCAGAATGGCTGGCCCGTACAGCAAGAATAACACCCGACGCACCTGCGCTTTTTCACGGAACGCAGCTTGTGGCAACCTACGGTCAGTTTGGCGCGCGCTCCGCTGCCATCGCCGGTGCTCTGCAAAGTGACTATGGTGTTTCCAAGGGCGACCGTGTTGCCATCTTCATGAAAAACCGCACAGAGTATCTGGAAGCCAGTTATGGCATCTGGTGGTCTGGCGCCGCTGCAATTCCGATCAATGCCAAGCTGCACCCGAAAGAAGCCGCATGGATTATCGAGAATGCTGAGGCCACCACCGTCTTCATCTCTGATGATGTGGGTGAGGATCTGATCAGGGAAATCGACCAGTCCAAAACCAAGGTTATCTCGGTAGATCAGGACAGCTACAAACAGATGCTCACCGCAGAGCCTTTGGCGCAGCCTGTGCCCATTGACGCGCAGGATATGGTCTGGTTGTTTTACACCTCCGGCACCACAGGCCGCCCTAAAGGGGTGATGATGTCCTCGCAAAACATCCAGAGCATGATGCTCGGGTATTATGCAGGCATTGGCACACCAACGCACGAAGACGCCACGCTTTACGCAGCTCCCATGTCTCACGGTGCAGGCATTTACAGTTTCATGCACGTTGTGGCCGGTGGTCGTCACGTTTGCCCGGTCTCTGGCGGGTTTGACGCTGCAGAGATTTTGGAAATCGCCCCACAGGTCGGCAGGATCGCCATGTTTGCGGCACCCACAATGGTGCACCGGCTGGTGGAAGTGGCCAAAGCCACAGGCGCAACGGGTGAGGGGCTGGACACCATCATCTATGCTGGTGGTCCAATGTACTTCGCTGATATCGTTGAAGCCGTTGATGTTCTCGGACCACGCTTCGCACAGATCTACGGGCAGGGCGAATGCCCAATGGGCATCACGGTCCTCAGCCGGGAGCAGGTCTGCGACAGAAAACATCCCCGTTGGGAAGAAAGATTGAAATCAGTTGGGGTAGCTCAAGTCGTCTCGAATCTCCGTGTGGTAGGAGAGGACATGAAAGACCTGCCCGTCGGTGAGATTGGCGAGATTGTCGTGTCTGGTTCGGCGGTCATGCTAGGCTACTGGCACAATGAGGAAGCAACCGCTTCCACGATTGTCGATGGTTGGTTGAAAACAGGCGACATGGGTGCGCTGGATGAGGATGGGTTCCTCACCATGCACGACCGCTCGAAGGATATGATTATCTCGGGCGGGTCCAATATCTATCCTCGCGAAGTGGAAGAGATCCTTCTGCTGCATCCGGATGTATCTGAAGTCGCAGTTGTCGGTCGGTTCCATGAAGAGTGGGGCGAAGAGGTGGTGGCAATCATCTCGCCAGAGAAGGGAAAGACCGTCGCTTTTGCAGAGCTGGATCAGCTGTGCATTGATAACATCGCGCGTTTCAAGCGTCCGAAGCAATATGTCGCCATGGATCAGTTGCCCAAAAACAACTACGGCAAGATCCTTAAGCGAGACTTGCGAGAGATGTTGAAAGGCCCGCAGAGAGGTGGATCAGTCTGATGAAGTCCTTTGAAATTCGTAGTGCTCGCTCAAAAGATATCCCGCAGATCGGAGAGGTCGGTCTCGCCTCATGGAAACGGGGCATCGGCCCCCACGTGCCACAGGTTGCTCACGACACCATGAGCAAAGCCTCCTTCACTGATTTTGCAAGCGCCTGTCTGGATCAGATTGTGGTGGCGGTCAAAGAAGATCGCGTGCTCGGCTTTGCTGCAACAGAACATGCCGACAACTTCATCACCGATCTCTGGATTGACCCGGACTACGAGAGCAGCGGACTGGGCACCGCATTGGCAGAAGAAGCGGAGCGCCGCATCGCCGCCCGTGGCTACCACACCGCAGAAATCTCGGTCCTCATCCAGAACGAACGCGCTCTGGGTCTCTATCACCACATGAGATACGAGGACGTGCGCGAGGCCACCAAGTTCGACGAAGACCTCAAATGCGAAATCACCTACATCCGCCTCCGCAAACACCTCCCATTCTACGCAGAAGAAATCGCCTGAGGTCTTCCCTCAGGCATACCTTCTTTGCGGGGGATCTATGAAACACTCCCATCAGATAGGTAACTCAAGCGTGGCCTTCTCTGTTGAGACGACAATGGATGTTCTGAATTTGCGGACATTTTTGTCTGCAAAGAAGAACCTGTGGGTGAAGGCCTCGTAATCTTCAATGTCTTTAGCCATAACAATCATCATGAAATCCGCATCACCAGCAATACAATAGAAGTGCGTAACTTGCCGATCCTCACGGGCTTTACGCTTAAAGGCGTCAATTTGATCTAATCGATCTCGTTCCAGCTCAACAGCAACCACTGCGGTTATTCCCAAACCAACTTTCTTGGGATCAAGAACGGCAACCTCTTTCTGGATTACTCCTGTATCACGTAGAGCTTTCAGCCGACGCTGCACAGATGCTGTCGACGTTCCAGAATGTTCGGACAACTCCTGAATCGAAGTCTTGGCATTTTCCTGCAAAGCACGAAGCAGAGTTACATCGATAGCGTCCATGATAGAATTTCCCTATAAATGCTGATAGTTTGATTTATTCATATCATATTATCGCCAATAAAGCGCTTAATTGCATCACTGGCTGCATCTATGCTCAACCTCATGAAACATGGTGCTATATCAATCCTTCCCCTTGCTGCCGGGGCGGCCCTTTACGGCTTCGCATTTGGTCTTTTGGCGGCACAGACTGGCTTCCCGTGGTGGAGTGTCGGCCTTATGAGCGCAGCCGTTCATGCGGGTTCATCTCAAATCGTTGCCGTCGAGCAATTTGCCAATGCCTCAACAGTTCTCGGAGCCGCATTTGCAGGTGCTGCTCTCAATTTAAGATACATCGGGATCGTCGCCTCCCTGTCTGATGTTCTTGCAGGCTTATCTTTGCGGGCAAAGCTGGTCGCAATTCATATAACCGGAGATGAGAACTGGGCGCTCACGATGTCGGAACGGGCGAAATCCAAAGACATCGGAGCCTCATTCCTGATCGGATCAGGCCTGGTCATGATCTTCGTATGGACGCTATCCACTGCATCCGGTGCTTTGGTTGGGACGGTCCTGCCTGACCTTGAAAGGTTCGGACTCGGCTTTGCCTTCACAGCAGCCTTTATCGCAATGGCGAGAGGGCTATGGCAGGGGCGATCAAGTATCCTGCCATGGGCGGTCGCGTTTGGATTAGCAATCGCGATGGTTTACCTGGGACTTCCCAAGGCCTACGCAATTGTTGCCAGTGCCCTCTGTGGGCTCGTTGCGTCGCATATGATCCGCCAAATCAGGAGCGCTTCACAATGACCAGCTCTCATTGGCTTATCATTCTCACACTGGCTGTGGCTGCCCTATCTATCCGGATAATCGGACTTTTTGCTGGGAGCAAAGTTAGAGCATCAAAGCACTCCTGGGTGCTGGAGGAGCTGCCCGGCCTGATTGTCGTCAGCCTCATTGCGACGTCCCTTTCCGGGCAATCTATGCAAATGTGGATGGCAGCTGCAGTCGCTTTGGCCGTAGCAATCACAACAAACCACGTCATTGCAACGATGTGTCTCGGTGTCGCTGCATTTGGAGGTTTATCGCTGATTACGGGTTAGCGGTGGCGTCCCCACTCCAGCCGCAAAAGCAACCATCCCAGCCGCTACCGCAACCGCTCGCCATCTGGCTTGAACAGCAAGGCCCGTGAGGCGGGCAGGGTCAGGTGCAGGGCTTCGCTGTTTTGCTCAAGGCGGTTGCCGCGGCTTTCTGCGATGACCTGAACGCCGTCGGGCAACGTGCAGTAGGCGTAGCTGGTTTCGCCGAGGTTCTCGACCAGCGACACGCTCACATTCGCGCCAACGCCGTCTTCATCCGAGCCAACCACAAATTGTTCAGGGCGAATGCCAACGCTCACCATTGCACCCTCCACTATGGAGGAGGTGAGCCCCGGTACGACCAACGTCTGCCCGTCAAAACCGGATACTGCAATCTCCAGCCCTGCATCGGTTGAACGCCCAGCCTTACCACTCAGGAAGTTCATCTTCGGAGAGCCGATAAAGCCCGCCACGAACTGGTTCGCCGGATTATCGTAAAGCTCCAGCGGCTTGCCCACCTGCCGGATGTAACCACCTTCCAGCACCACAATCTTGTCAGCCAGTGTCATAGCCTCCACCTGATCGTGGGTCACGTAGATCATCGTGGACGCCACGTCCTTGTGCAGCTTGGCAAGTTCAATGCGCATTTGCACGCGCAGCTCTGCATCAAGGTTGGAAAGCGGTTCGTCAAACAGGAACACCTTCGGGTTGCGCACAATCGCCCGCCCAATCGCCACGCGCTGCCGCTGACCACCGGAAAGCGCTTTGGGGTGACGGTCCAGATACTCTTCCAGTTTCAGAATACGCGCCGCTTCATCCACCTGCCGCTTGATCTCGGCTTTGGGGTGTCCGGTCATCTTCAGGCCAAAGCCCATGTTCTCCGCAACGGTCATGTGCGGGTAGAGCGCGTAGCTCTGGAACACCATGGCAATACCGCGTTGGGAGGGATCGATGTCCGTCACATCCTCATCCGCAATATGGATGGTCCCACTGTTGCTGGTCTCCAACCCGGCAATGGTCCGCAGCAAGGTGGATTTTCCGCAGCCAGAGGGTCCAACGAAAACAACAAACTCGCCCTCCTCAATGTCCAGGTCCACACCGTGGATCACCTGCGTGTCGCCATAACTCTTCTTTAGATCGCGCAACACAACTGCGGTCATCTGTTCCCCTCCCGAAAAATATCTTCAATATCTGAGCAAGGGCCTCCCAAAGCCCCGCAAATCAAACACCCAGTGCAATCTGAGCGTTCTCTGAAATCTCATTGGTCGCCGCCTTCATGGCAGGCAAATAGGTTTTGACCATGGTGTCGAGCGAGGTCACATAGGTCGTGCTGGTCACGGAAAGCGCACCAATCGGCTCCCCGCGCTTGTTCAGGATCGGCAAGGCCACACAAATGATGGTGCCTTCATGCTCCTCATCGTCATAGGCATGTCCGCGCGTGCGAATACGAGCCAGCTCATCACGCAGCATTGTCTCGTTCACCAGCGTCTTATCGGTATGGCACTGGAATGATTGCGCCTTGATCGCCTCAGCAAGCCGTGCCTCAGGAAGAGCAGAGAGCATCGCTTTGCCAACACCCGTGCAGTAGGCCGGGCCAATCTTGCCAGGGCTGGAGAACATGGAAACGCTGCGCGGCGGCAGGCGCTTGTCCACGTAAAGCACCTGATTGTTGTCCAGCACAGCCAGATGAATGGTCTCAGGAATCTGCGTGCTCAGCATGTCCAGCGTATCCCGCGCCACACTGGCAAGGCTGGCACGGCTCCAGGCAGAATGGGCCAGCCGCAGTACCCGCATGCCAATGCTGTAGGTCTGATGCACCTCGTCATGCACCAGCATGCCTTCCTTCACCAATTGCCGTAGCTGACGGTGCAACGTCGCCCGGCTCAGCGGCAAAGCATTCAAAAGCTCTACGAACCGAGGGGGTGATTCTGCCATTGCAACCGCGTCCAGCACCACCAGTGCCTTGGAAATGGGGCTTGTGAGGTCTTGCTCGGTTTCCTCAGAGATACTCAGGGTTTGTGCGCCCATTTCCTGTTGTTTCCTTACCCGTTCCGGAAATCTGCAATTTTCATACAGATCCCTTCCTAGTTCCTTTGGTTGACAATTATGCACTAGCACGTAACTATTTCAATGGTCAAAACAAAGTTTCATTCAATGGAACTTATTTCTTGGCGATATTGGGAGGTTTAGGTGTTTAATTTTAGCAAGGTAGCTGCGAGCGGTTTCGCTGCAGCATTTATGATTTCAAGTTCCGCATATGCCGCTGGCGATCTGATTATCAATCTCGACCAGACGGATCCGGCTCCAAAAAAAGCATTTGAAGACATCGTGGCTGGCTTCTCCAAGGAGAACCCGGATGTGAACGTCATCGTCAACACGATGCATAAGGAGGGCTATAAAACCTCCATTCGCAACTTCCTCACAGCAGACGCGCCGGACCTGGCAACATGGTACGCGGGCAACCGCATGGCACCCTTCGTCAATGCGGGTCTGTTTGAAGACGTCTCGGATGTCTGGGAGGAAAATGGTCTCAATGAGCAGCTGAAATCAGCAGCGGCATCCATGACCATTGATGGCAAAAAATGGGGTGTGCCCTACACGTACTACCAGTGGGGCATCTACTACCGCAAAGATATCTTCGAAGAGAAGGGCATTGCTGTTCCAACCAGCTGGGACGAACTGGTTGCAGCATCCGCAAAGCTCAAAGCAGCTGGCATTGACCCGTTCACAATCGGCACAAAAGCACTTTGGCCAACAGGCGGCTGGTTTGATTACATGAACCTGCGCGTCAACGGCTACGAGTTCCACATGGACCTCACCGCAGGCAAGGTGCCTTACACTGACCCGCGTGTAAAAGCGACTTTCGACAAGTGGGCCGAGCTGGTCAAGCCAGGCTACTACAACGCTAACCATGCAGCGTTGGACTGGCAGGAAGCTGTGCCAGCACTCGTGCAGGGCAAAGCGGCGATGTACCTGATGGGCAACTTCGCAGTTGACGTGTTCAAGAACGGTGGCCTGAAGGAAGAGCAGATCGGCTTTATGCAGTTCCCGGAAATCACACCGGGCATTCCAATGGCTGAAGATGCACCGACCGACACCATTCACATTCCTGCAAATGCCAAAAACAAGGAAGATGCGAAGAAGTTCCTTGCTTACATGGCGCGTGCAGATGTGCAGACGGCAACAAACGTCACACTCGGTCAGTTGCCTGTAAACTCCGGTGCAGAACGTCCTGAAGAGCGCATCCTGCAGCAGGGCTTCGACATGCTCTCCAATGCGTATGCGCTGGCGCAGTTCTACGACCGTGATGCTCCGGCAGCAATGGCAAAGGCTGGCATGGAAGGCTTTCAGGAATTCATGGTGAAGCCAGAGCGGGCTGACGCCATTCTGGACCGTCTCGAGAAGATCCGGACCCGTGTCTATAAGTAGTAGATAGGCGGAATTCTTAAGTAGGGTGGCGGAAGATTTCGCCGCCCTATGCTCTAGGAATAAACAGCGCAGAAGCATGATCTTCTGCAGGAGGACATAGATGAGCGAGCAGGCCTTGGCTCCTGTATCTTCCGGAAACTCACCAAAGTTTTCTGGAGGACCTGCCACATCAGGCGCCAGCAAAACCAGATCGTCAAAGTGGATTGCCAACCAGCGCAAACTTGCACCCTGGCTGTTTTTAGCGCCGGGTGTTGTGATGTTTCTGGTCTATGTGATCGCGCCAATCGGCCAGTCACTCTGGATCAGCTTGTATGAGTGGGATGGCATCGGCGTCAAAACCTTCATCGGCATTGCAAATTATATTGAGCTTATAGATGACGAGGCGTTTTACACCGCGCTGTACAACAACGTGTTGTGGCTCGTGCTGTACATGCTGGCAGTGCCTGCCGGATTACTGATTGCGATTTTCCTCAATCAGACTGTGACGGGCATTCGTATCTATAAGTCTCTGTTTTTCTTCCCTTTTGTCATCAGTCAGATTGTCGTCGGCCTCATCTTCTCATGGTTTTATGCCCCCAACTTCGGTTTGTTCACCAAGCTGCTGGAGTTTATGGGGGTGGAAGGCATTGCTATCCTTGCTGACGAGCGCTTTGTCACCTACGGCATCATCGTCGCTGGCCTTTGGCCGCAGATCGCATATTGCATGATCCTGTACCTGACGGGCCTCAACAACGTCTCACCAGACCAGATCGAAGCGGCGCGGCTGGATGGGGCAAAAGGCTGGAAGATGCTGTGGTATGTCATCATCCCGCAGCTACGCCCAGCCACCTTCATCGCAGTTGTCGTCACAATCATCGGCGCGCTACGCTCGTTTGATCTGGTCTCCATCATGACCAGCGGTGGCCCGTACGGGTCCAGTCGTGTGCTCTCCTATTACATGTACGAGCAAGCTCTGTCCGAATATGGCTTCCGCATGGGTTACGGCGCCTCCATCGCTGTTGTGCTCTTCGCTATCATGATGGTGTTCATCACGCTCTTCATTGTGCGTATGCTGAAAGATGAGAGGGAGGGCTACTAAGATGTTTCCAACTCCCGTCGCAAATGCATCCGCACCAACCCGTGTCGCTTACAAAGTGGCCCTGCCAATCTCCTTAGTGGTCTGGCTCTTGCCGCTGATCGGCGTCATGGTCACCTCCATCCGCCCGGGCTCAGACCTTGCCATGGGCAACTACTTCGGTGTGCCCTCCTCGTTTGAGCTGGGCAACTACCTGACCGTTTTCCAAAACACGCCCATGGGCCTGTTCATCATGAATTCGTTCAAGGTCACTATCCCAACCGTGATTGGTGCTGTTGCCCTGTCATGCCTGACCGGATACGCGCTGGCGACCTACAAGTTCAAAACCAATCTCTGGCTGTTCTTCATGTTCGTGGCAGGTAACTTCGTACCCTTTCAGATCCTCATGGTGCCGGTTCGTGACCTCACGCTCAAAATGGGCCTATACGACACGGTGACAGGTCTGGTGCTCTTTCACGTGGCCTTCCAGACGGGCTTTTGTACGCTCTTCATGCGCAACTTCATCAAGGCACTGCCGAGTGAACTGATCGAAGCCGCCCGTGTGGAAGGCGTCTCGGAACTGCGTATCTTCTGGTTCGTGGTGCTGCCACTCATGCGGCCCGCCATCGCGGCCTTGTCGGTGCTCATCTTCACCTTCATCTGGAATGACTTCTTCTGGGCGACCGTTCTGGTGCAGGGCACGCATGCCATGCCAGTCACAGGTGGCATCATCTCGCTCAATGGTCAGTGGGTTGCTCAATGGCATCTGGTATCAGCCGGGTCCGTCGTTGCAGCCATGCCTCCGGTCATCATGTTCTTCCTCATGCAAAAACACTTCATTGCAGGGCTAACGCTGGGGGCGACCAAGGGCTGACAAAATACCGGAAGCAGGAATGCCCCAAGCAATCCTGCTTCTCAAAATCCATCAATGCCGAAGGCGCCTGAAAATGTGCCTGAAGCTAATAATAAACATAAAAGGGAACAGGGGGCATAAGTGAACCAAGTGGCATCGCCAAATAACGACCTCCGTCAGATCACAAAGGCAAGCAGCTGGGTCGCCGTGGACTGGGGGACCTCCAGTCTTCGCGCATGGCTGATTGACGAAAACGGTGTAACGCAAAACAACGCAAAATCAACGCAAGGTGCGGGAACACTGCAACCTTCTGAATTTGAAGGTGTTTTGCTGGGTTTGATCGGAGACTGGTTACACAGCAACGCAAAACCAACGCAAGTGTTCATTTGCGGCATGGCTGGCAGCCGTCAGGGCTGGCAAGAGGCAGAATATGTGCCTGTGCCAACCAAACTGACAGAACTGCACCAGCATCTGGTTGCACCCAAAACAAGTAATGCCCGCATCCAACCGTTCATAGTGCCCGGTCTCTGCCAAAAATCAGAGCAGCACCCGGATGTTATGCGCGGTGAAGAGACACTCCTACTCGGCATTCTCTATGAGTTATCCGACAAATCCGGCGTTTTCTGCCTGCCTGGCACCCACAGCAAATGGGTAGAGATGGAAGAGGGGACAGTAACGCGTACCTCCACCTTCCTGAGTGGAGAGTTATTCGCGCTCACCGCCAAACAATCCATCCTCCGACATTCGCTGGATACGCAGGCAGAGCTGGACAAGGATGTTTTCCTCACCACGCTGGATCAGCTGAAAAATCAGGAAGCTACACTGCTCGGCAACCTGTTTGGTCTGCGCGCCGGACAGCTGCTCAACAACACCAGCACACAGGCAGGCGCTTCCAAACTTTCCGCACTTGTTATCGGAACAGAGCTTCTCGACATGCTCGCAAAGTGCGGGGACAACCCACCCAAGCAAGTCCACCTCGTTGGGGGCAACACGCTTGCACAAAATTACGCGCTGGCCCTGCAGCATCTCGGCTTAACACCGATCGTGCATGATGCAGACAAAGCCGCACTCACTGGACTATCCGCCGTCAGACAAGGGGCACTCAATGACAACAGTTAAACAAACACCAGAGCGCAACCTCATGGCTATCCTCCGTGGAGTGAAGCCTGCTGAGATTTTGGATATTGTGGAAGTGCTTATAGAAGCAGGCTTTTCACAGATCGAGGTGCCACTCAATTCGCCAGAGGCACTCAAGTCTATCACTATGGCACAAAACAAGTTCGGCAAGTTATCCGCCATCGGCGCGGGGACAGTTCTCACAGCAGAGCAAGTCAAACAGGTCCGCGCAGCAGGCGGAATCTTCATCGTCTCTCCCAACTACGATGAAGATGTTATCCGCACCACCAAGGCAGAAGGCATGGCCTCCTATCCGGGAGTTCTCACCCCGTCAGAATGCTTTGCCGCGCTGAAGGCAGGGGCTGATGCACTCAAGATCTTCCCGGCCTTTCAGGTGGGAGTAAAAGGCATTCAGGCAGTGCGTGCTGTGCTGCCGAAAGAGACCCTTGTGTATGCCGTTGGCGGTGTCGGCCCTGCGGAATTTGCGCAGTATGTGGAAGCAGGCTGTCAGGGCTTCGGCATGGCAAGCAACCTTTACAAGCCGGGGCACACCGCCGCGCAGGTTTCTGAAAACGCAAAAGAAATGGTTGCAGCATACGATGCGCTCAAACTCGGAGAGAGTGCATGAGTGAGCCCTATGTTTTCGCCAAAACAGAATGCAGCTTAGGGGAGGGCCCTCTTTGGAGCGCCCGCCATGACGCGCTGTTTTGGGTGGACATCAACAATCATCTGGTGCTGAAAAAGGGCATAACCGGTCCTATTGAAACATGGAAGTTCGATGAGCCGGTCTCCGCCTTTGCGCAGATCCCAAGCAGCGATGACTTCATGTTATCCTCTGCAACAGGTCTGTATCGCTGGTCTCCGGGAACGCACACTCGCAACCTTATCCTCCCTGTCGAGGACCAAAACCCTGTCACCCGCTCCAACGACGCCCGCACCGACCGTACCGGCGGGTTCTGGATTTCCTCCATGGGCCACAAAGCAGAAAAAGGCGCAGGCAGCCTTTATCGCTTTTTCAAGGGGGAATTAGCGAAGGTTGCCAGCGACATCACAATCCCGAATTCCCTTTGTTTCTCGCCAGATGGGGACACTGCGTACTTTTCAGACACGGTGACATCTCAGATCATCAAATGGTCACTAAATGCGCAAACTGGCCTGCCAGAAGGGCCCGCGGAGATATTTGCTGATATCTCCGGGACAGGATTTGGCCCCGACGGTTCCGTGGTTGATGCTGAGGGATATCTCTGGAACGCTCAATGGGGCGGATACAGAGTCGTTCGCTATAAACCTGATGGAATGGTGGATCGCATTATTGAGATTGACGCAAGTCAGGCATCTTGTCCTGCGTTTGGTGGGGCCGACTACAAAACGCTGTTCATTACCACGGCTCGCGAAAACCTGAGTGAGGAGCAATTGGCGAAAGAGCCTCTCGCTGGATCGGTTTTTGCAGTCCCTATTGATACTCCAGGTCTGCCAGACCCTGAACTACAAATGTGATCTCATGAGCGATAAGAAACACTTAGGTATCTGTTACTACCCAGAACACTGGTCAGAGGACTTATGGCAGCAAGATGCCAAAGAAATGGCCGAGCTGGGCATTACCTATGTGCGCATCGCTGAGTTCGCCTGGTCGCGTATTGAGCCTGAACCAGGGCGTTTCTCATGGGATTGGCTGGACAGCGCAATTGAGACTCTCGCAAGTGCGGGTCTCAAGATCGTAATGTGCACCCCAACTGCTACACCTCCACGCTGGATGGTGGATAAACACCCGGACATGCTCGCCGTTGACGAGAACGGCCACCCCCGAAAATTCGGCAGCCGCCGCCACTACTGCTTCTCCCACGAAGGCTACCGCTGGGAATCCCGCCGGATCACAGAAATCCTCGCTGAGCGATATGGTAATCACCCCTCTGTCGCAGCTTGGCAAACCGACAATGAGTACGGCTGTCATGAGACTGTCCGTTCCTGGTCTGGCTCCGCCCACAAGGCCTTCCAACTCTGGCTGGCGCAAAAGTACGGCAATATCAAAGCCTTGAATGAGGCTTGGGGCAATGTGTTCTGGTCAATGGAATACAACAGCTTTGAGCAGGTCGATCTGCCAAACCTGACGGTGACAGAGAGTAACCCGTCTCATAGGCTTGATTTCAAACGGTTTTCATCAGATCAAGTCGCTGAGTTCAACGGAGAGCAAGTTGATATCTTGCGCAAGCTCTCTCCGGGCCGCTCAATCCTCCATAACTTCATGGGCAACACGTTTTCCTTCGACCACTACAAGGTCGGAGACCAGCTCGATATCTCCAGCTGGGATTGCTATCCCCTTGGGTTCCACAGCCAATATCAGATGGAAAACCCGCAGGGCACACCTGATGGCTACTGGGAAGACTATTTCCAGCAAGGCGATCCCGATTATCAGGCCTTCCACCACGACCTTTACAGACAAGCTGGTCATGGCCGCCTCTGGATCATGGAGCTGCAACCCGGCCCCGTGAATTGGGCACCGTATAACCCAATCCCACTGAAGGGAATGGTGCGCTTGTGGAGCTGGGAAGCTTTCGCCCATGGTGCTGAAACCACAAGCTATTTCCGCTGGCGACAGGCCCCATTCGCACAGGAGCAAATGCATGCAGGGCTCAAGCAGACCGATAATAAGCCTGCGCAGGCTTATGTCGAAGCCGCTCAGGTTTCCCGCGAAATTGAGGAGCTGGGCGCATTCACCCCGTCAGAAGCTCCTGTTGCACTCATTGTTGACTACGAAAGTCACTGGGCACACGAAACTCAGCAGCAGGGTCAAGACTTTAGCTACTTCCGTCTCGTCCTCTCCTACTACCGCGCGCTGAGACAAAAGGGTGTTGATGTAGAAGTCATCAGACCAGCCTCTCAGGACTTATCCCCCTACAAGCTGGTCATTGTCCCCGCCCTTTATGCAATGAGCGAGGAACTCTCAGAAAACCTCAAAGCCTACATCGAGTTCGGCGGTGTCGTCCTCGGTGGTCCCCGATTGGCTCAGAAAGACAAGAACTACCAGATCTCTCAAAAGACCTTACATCTTCCTGAACCCTTTGAAGGCGTTGAGGTTCTACGTGTCAGTACCAGCCCGATAAAGTTTGCGATACCAGTCTCAGACCTGGCAGATCAGGAACGCGGCAAAGCCTATGTCTGGCAAGAAGAGGTCACCACCAGCTTGCCAATCCTGTTCGAAGACGAGAGCGGTCAACCGATCTTCATGGGCGAAAACAACATCTACTACGTCTCCGCCTGGGCCGACCCAACACTCATGAGTGCCATTCTGGATGAGGTCTTCAAACCTGCCAAAATTGATAAGGTGGAATTGCCGAGCGGATTGAGAAGAAGCAAAACATCTGTCGGCGCTTTCTACTATAACTATTCGAAAAATAAGATGAATTTGAAAGCGCTGCGTCTTGCTGATGCAGCGGAATTGGATGGATTGGAGCTGCCTCCAGCAGGGGTTGCTCTGGTTCGGGAAGGAACTGAAGAGCTATGACTGAAGCTCCAAAAACAAAACTCCGCTCACAAGAGTGGTTTGACTCGCCAGACGATCCGGGCATGACCGCACTGTATCTGGAGCGCTACCTGAATTACGGCATTACGCGTGAAGAGCTTCAGTCAGGCCGACCGATTATCGGTATTGCCCAGACGGGGTCCGATTTATCCCCGTGCAACCGTCACCATCTGGTGCTGGCAGAGCGCGTACGCGAAGGCATCCGCGAAATGGGCGGCATCTGCTTCGAGTTTCCTGTTCATCCTATTCAGGAAACCGGCAAACGCCCAACCGCAGCGCTTGATCGCAACCTTGCCTATCTCGGACTTGTCGAGACCCTCTATGGTTATCCGCTCGATGGTGTTGTTCTGACCATCGGCTGCGACAAGACCACACCAGCGCTGCTCATGGCCGCCGCAACCGTCAACATTCCCGCCATCTGCCTGACTGTTGGACCAATGCTCAATGGCTATCACAAGGGAGAGCGTGTTGGCTCCGGTACGGTTATCTGGAAAGCCCGCAAGATGTTGGCCACCGGAGAGATCGACTACAAAGAGTTCATGGAAATGGCTGCAGATTCTGCGCCATCCGTTGGTTACTGCAACACCATGGGTACGGCGTCTACCATGAATTCGCTTGCAGAAGCTCTGGGCATGAGCCTGCCCGGTTGCGCATCTATCCCCGCACCATATCGCGAACGCGGCCAGATCTCATATGAGACTGGCAAGCGCATCGTGCAGATGGTGCATGACGATCAAAAGCCGTCAGATGTCCTCACACGCAAGGCGTTTGAAAACGCAATTGCAGTGAACTCGGCCATCGGTGGTTCAACCAATGCGCCAATACATATCAACGCTATCGCACGACATATCGGCGTTGAGCTGCACAATGATGACTGGCAGAACCTGGGCCATAAAATCCCACTGCTTGCCAACGTTCAACCGGCTGGGGCTTACCTTTCAGAAGAGTTCCATCGTGCAGGCGGTATACCGGGCATCTTCTCAGAGCTGATGAAACATGACCACATTCATAAAGATGCTGTCACTGTTTCAGGAAAGACCACAGGTGAAATCTATGGAGAGAGCACAGTTGCCGACTACGACGTGATCTACTCCTATGATAAGCCGATGATGAAAGACGCCGGGTTCCTCAACCTCAAAGGCAATCTCTTTAAATCCGCAATCATGAAAACCTCTGTGATTTCAAAGGATTTCAGAGAGCGTTATCTGTCTAATCCAGATGATTTAGATGCTTTTGAGGGCAAGGTTGTGGTGTTTGATGGCCCTGAAGAGTACCACCACAACATCAACAACGAGGCTCTTGGCATTGACGCCAACACAATCCTCGTCATTCGCGGAACTGGCCCGATCGGCTATCCGGGCGGTGCTGAGGTTGTCAACATGCAGCCGCCGGATGAGCTCTTGAAGCAAGGCATTGATGCACTGCCATGTATCGGTGATGGTCGTCAGTCAGGCACCTCAGGCTCTCCCTCTATCCTCAACGCATCCCCGGAAGCCGCCGTCATGGGTGGTCTCGCATTGTTGCGTAACGGAGATATCGTTCGCCTTGATCTGAACAAGGGGGAAGCGAATGTGCTGATCTCTGAGGAGGAGCTGGCGAAGCGAAAGCAGGAGCTAGCTGAAAGTGGTGGCTATGAATTCCCTGAGCATCAAACGCCGTGGCAGGAAATTCAGCGCGGTATTGTAGATCAGTTTGATGAAGGCATGGTGTTGAAACCAGCCGTCAAATACCAGCGCATCGCGCAAAAAGGCCTGCCGCGTCATAGTCATTGATTGTGGTTCAAAACGAAAAAAGCCGCCTCAGATTGAGGCGGCTTTTTTGTTGTTTAAGAACAGCTTAGTCTTCTGTCGCAGCCAGCAGACTCGCATTGCCACCAGACGCTGTTGTGTCAATGCAGAGGTGACGTTCCAGCTGATAACGCTCAGGCTGGTTACGCTCCATAATCAGCTGCATCAAAGCACCTTCACGTTCGGCAAGCTCAGCCTTCATTTCCTTCAGCTCTTGCTCAGCGTGGTTCGCTGCAACGGCATCAACACCTTGAAGCTCTTTCAGCGCACCAACGGCCAGATTGCCTTCTAATGCGACGATTGGAGCGGAAAGAGTGCGCAGCTTCACAGCCAGCTTCTCTGCGTCTTGTCCAACAGCAATCACCCCGTTGCCAGCTGCCAAAGCCAGAACCACCTGATGCTTCAGGCTTTCTGTATCCGGGCCAAGGCAAAGCACGGTGCCACGTGGCGCAGCATAAAGGCGGTTGGATTCACCGGTTGGTCCAGGCATGTTGTGTGCGTGATCAGCCGCAACACGGTTCAGTAGACCTGTTTCCTTCTCAAACAGGGTTGCCAGCTCGGTGAAGCGACCGAAGTTACCTTCCCACGTGCTGGTGCGTAATGCCCCTCGCGCTTTAAAGATATCCTCGGCGGAGACGGTTTTGCTCAGCTCCACACTGGTCGCCGCTGACGTGTCAGCAAGACGGAACCGAGCCACATAGTGAGGACCACCTGCTTTCGGGCCAGTACCAGACAGGCCTTCACCACCAAACGGCTGAGATCCAACAATCGCTCCAATCTGGTTTCGGTTCACATAAAGGTTACCCACCTTCACGCGCTCTACAATGTGCTGAACACGGCTATCCACTCGGGTATGCAGACCAAATGTCAGACCGAACTCTTTTGTATTGATCGCGTCAATCGTCTGGTCGATCTCTTCTGCCTTGAAGGTTGCAATGTGCAGAACAGGACCAAAAATTTCTTCGTCCAGCTCTTCGATACCGTCCAGTTTGATCAGTGTCGGAGCAATGAAGTGACCTTTGGTTGGGGCCTTCATCTGCTTGATAACGCGACCTTTTTCAGCCCATTTTTCACAGTGTGCAGCAATCTTCTTCTGTGCAGCTGCATCAATCACCGGACCGACATCTGTCGACAAGGCTGATGGATCACCCAGTTCCAACTCACTCATGGCACCCAGGAGCATCGCTTTGAAATCTTCAAAGATATCTTCCTGAACATAAAGCATACGTAGCGCTGAACAACGCTGACCCGCGCTTTGGAAGCTGGAAGCAATCACATCGCGAACAGCCTGCTCAGGCAGAGCCGTGGAGTCCACGATCATAGCGTTAAGGCCACCTGTTTCAGCGATCAGCGGTGCAGATGGAGCAAGCGCTTTTGCCATAGCACGGTTGATGTGCTGCGCAGTTCCGGTGGAGCCAGTAAAGCAAACACCAGCCACACGGCTGTCAGATGTCAACGCAGCACCAACTTCGCCAGCACCTGGCAGCAACTGCAGAGTCTCGACAGGAATGCCAGCCTTGTGCATCAGGCCAACAGCAAACGTTGCGATCAGTGGCGTCTGTGGCGCAGGCTTGGCAAGCACTGGGTTGCCAGCTGCCAGAGCGGCAAAAATCTGCCCCGAGAAAATCGCAAGCGGGAAGTTCCAGGGAGAGATACAGGTAATTGGACCACGAAGGCCGCCTTTACCATCACGCTCATCAAGACGGATCGCTTCGTTCGCGTAGTAGCGTGCAAAGTCAACCGCTTCACGCAGTTCGTTGATGGCATCCATGTAGGTCTTGCCAGCTTCACGTGTCAGCAGAGCAAAGATCTCAGGAGCATTTTCTTCAAACAAGTTTGCCGCTTTGCGAAGGATGACAGCACGGTCTTCCGCACTTTTGTCTGCCCACTCAGCGCAGCCGTTATGTGCGGTAGTCAAAGCCGCTTCAATCTGCTCCGGCGTCGCGGTCGCTACGCTGCCAACAACATCCCGCAGATTTGCAGGGTTTTTCACGCTCACCGCTTCAGCGTTCTTGACGGAAGCTGCAATGACAGGATGGCCGTTCCACTTGGTTGCTGAGAAGGATTTCAGGTTCTCAACATACTCAGCTTCCTGGCGTGTATCACTCAAATCCCAGCCCTTTGCGTTTTTACGTCCCGCACCGTAAAGCGCTGGTGGGAGAGGGATCTTGGAGTTGGCAACATGCTCGCCATACTTTTCGATATGAACGAGCGGATCCTGTGCAATTGCCTCTGGTGTCACGTTTTCATCACGGATCTGGTGCACGAAAGAGCTGTTCGCGCCATTTTCCAACAGGCGGCGAACCAGATAAGCCAGCAGGTCTTTGTGTGCACCAACCGGAGCGTAGATGCGGCAGTTGGAGCCGTGTTTCTTCATGGTGCGCTCGTGAAGCGCTTCGCCCATGCCATGCAGGCGTTGGAACTCGTAGGAGCTTAGCGGAAGATTTTTTCCCAGTTCCAGAATGGTTGCAACACTGTGCGCATTGTGAGTTGCGAACTGCGGATAGATGCGGTCCGTCATACCCAGTAGTTTTTCAGCACAAGCAGTGTAGGAGATGTCAGTGGATACCTTACGGGTGAAGACCGGATAGCCATCAATACCAAGGGTCTGTGCACGCTTGATCTCGCTGTCCCAGTAAGCACCTTTCACCAGACGCACCATGATCTTGCGATCATACTTCTCAGCAACCGCATAGAGCCAGTCGATCACGTGAGTTGCACGTGGTCCAAACGCCTGTACAACAATACCGAAACCGTCCCAGCCCTCAGTTGCAGGATCGGCCAGCAACGCTTCAATCACATCAAGGGAAATGTCGAGGCGATCCGCTTCTTCTGCATCAATGTTGAAGCCCATATTGGAGGACTTCGCCAGCATGATAAGGGAAAGAGTGCGAGGAACCAGCTCTTTCATCACACGTTCGCGCTTGGCAAACTCATAGCGTGGGTGCAGAGCCGAAAGCTTGACTGAAATACCTGGGTTTTCGCGAATGCTTGCTTTCGTACAATTGCTGGAAAGCGCGGTAATCGCTTTGGAGTAGGACAGATGATAGCGCTTTGCATCAGCCTCGGTCCGAGCAGCTTCGCCAAGCATGTCGTAGGAGTAGGTGAAGCCGTTGCCTTCTTCCGCACGCGCATTACGCATGGCTTCGCGGATGGTACGGCCAAGAACGAACTGGCGACCCAATTCTTTCATCGCTTGCGCAACAGCAGTACGAACCACAGGCTCACCAAGGCGCTTCACAACACCGCGAATGGTGCCAACGAGCCCCTGATCATCTTGCGCCAGAACCTTACCAGTCAGCAGCAGCGCCCATGTGGACGCGTTGATCAGTGTGGAAGAAGACTGACCCAGGTGCTCTCCCCAGGCACTTGGAGTAATCTTATCCGCAATCAACGCATCAATTGTCTGGGCATCAGGCACGCGAAGCAAAGCTTCCGCAAGGCACATCAGCGCAATGCCTTCCTGAGTTGAGAGGCCGTATTCGCCGAGAAAACTCTCCATGATTGTTGGAGAGGTGTTCGCCCGCAAATCTGAGATCAAATCTGCCGCCTTGTCAGATGCCCGCTTACGCGCAGCCTCATCCATTTGCAGGGATGAAATGAGCTCCTGAACCACCTGATTTTCGTCAGGAAGGTAGTTATCTCTGATTTTGTTGCGGATGATCTCCGGCGTAGCCTCTGATCCCATGCCGTGCTCCCTACTGTTAAATACCTATTGTTGAGCTGACATTAGCAAAATACCCATAGGGATGTTTCCTGTATTTTTTGATGGTAAAGACTATTCGACTTTGATATTCAGTCGAAATGGTCGTTATGAATAATAAAATGGCATATCATGGAGAAATTGGACGAATTTGATCGTAAGATTGTAGAAGAACTGCAAAAATACGGGCGCATCACTGTCACTGACCTTGCGAAAAAGGTAGGCCTTTCTAAAACGCCTTGCCAGATTCGCATGAAGAAACTGGAGGATGCGGGATACATTCTTGGCTATCGGGCAGAAGTCGATCACACCAAGTTAGGTGCTGGTCATATCGCGTTTGTACAGGTCAAACTTAACGACACGCGCTCACGCTCACTGGAAGCTTTCAACGCAGCTGCGCGGGAAATCCCAGAGATCGAAGAATGCCACATGATTGCAAGCGGATTTGATTATCTGCTGAAAGTGCGAACCAAGGATATCGGAAGTTATCGCCGCGTACTGGGAGAAAAACTCTCTGAAATGCCTTATGTAGCGCAGACATCTACATTCGTTTGTATGGAGCAGGTCAAAGACAGGCCGTTCTAGTCGACACCACGCTGCATGTAGTGTGCATTCGCTCCATATGCTCTGAGTTTATCCTTGAGCAGTTGTTCGTGCACTGTTCGAAAGCCACGTGCCCGCCAGAACTCATTGGCGGTGCCCAGAGCAACCAGCGCAAACTTGTTGATGTACAGACTACGCGCCACCTGACTCAGTTGCTCAAGAACATCTCGGGCTGCGCCAATGCCTTGTGACTCCGGCAGCAGGGCTATGTCGTGAATGTAATAGACTTCGGCCTTAAAGGGCAGGGAGCCCAGTAAGCTGGAGAGCGGTGGGATACTACGATTTTCCCATGGATGCGAGATGATGTAGCCGAGGATGGCGTCTCTATCGTTTTGTCGCAGCACCTGACAGCCATGAGGAAACAGTCGCACACGTTCCCGAATACAGTCGATATCCTCCGGCAAATGCGGATAGGTCTGCTGCATGATCTGGTCGATCTCGTGCAGGTCGTCTTCTTGCATCTGGTGCCAGCTAAAATTCTCCATGGCGGTGCTGCATTTCTCACTAATCAGGCTTCTTGCTCATCATCCGGCAGCACAATACGCTCAGGCTTGTGATCTGTCATCGTCAACATTCTCCATCCCATCACGGCAAACAGAATTGTCAGGAGGGGGCTGACAATGTTGAAGAAGGCAAATCCAGCAAAAGCCAGCGTTGGAACACCAAGTGTAGCCGCCATATAAGCGCCACAGCTGTTCCATGGAATGAGAGCGGAGGTCACTGTTGCGCTATCCCCAACCGCACGGGACAGAACCTCAGGTCGCAATCGGCGTTGACGGAAAGACTTGCGGTACATCCTGCCCGGAATAACAATCGCAATGTACTGGTCTGCCGCCAAAATGTTAGTCGCGATTGCGGTTGAAACCAGCGACAACACCAGCGCACCAGTGGTTTTAGCTGCGTGCAGGATCGGGCCGATAATCCGGTCCAGAATACCGGCTTTCTCAACCACCCCACCAAACGCCAAAGCTGTCATGATCAACCAAATGGTCGTCAGCATATTGCCCATGCCACCACGGCTCAGCAGTGCATCAATAGAAGGGTCTCCTGTCACGCTCACATAACCGTTAGACATGGCGATCCAGACGCCTTTGATCACCTCCAGTGTGTAGGGCAGCGCCGGAGAGGCAGCAAGGCCAACCACTTTGTCTGGGTCCATGATGACTGCATAAAGACCGCCCGCCAATGCACCAATAAAGATGGTCGTAAACGGCGGGTAGCGGACAATTGCCAGTCCCAAAACCAGCAGGAGCGGAAGGAAATTGAGCAAGGTAATGTCGTAGTGCTGCTCAATGCTGGTTAACGTGCCTTGTGCGACAAAGTCTCCGGGTTCTCCGAGCCACCAGAAGAGGGCTAGCGAAATGATGAGAGCAGGTATGGACGTCCAGAGATTTTCTTTGATGTGCGTGTAAAGATTAGATCCCGCCGCCGCAGTTGCCAGATTAGTTGCATCAGAAAGTGGGGAGGACTTATCTCCGAAATAGGCGCCCGACAGGATAGCGCCGGCAGTGATAGCGGGATCGAGACCCATCTTTGTTGAAATCCCCATCAAACCGATGCCAATGGTTCCTGCTACAGTCCACGAGCTACCGATGCTGACTGAAACAAGGGCACAAATAATGACGGTCGTGAAGTAGAAGTAATTCGGGCTAAGGAGCTGTAATCCATAATAAACCATCGCCATGATGGTGCCGGACATAGCCCATGTGCCGATCAACGAGCCCACTGCAAATAAAATGAAGATCGCATGAAGGCCGGTGCTCACGCTATCAACGACAGCATCCTTCAGTTCATCAAAGTGAAAACCATGAAACAGCGCCACAAAGCTGGCGATCAGGGCACAAAACAAGAGCGCAATCTGGTTTGGTCCTGAGGAGGCTTCATCTCCAAACAGATAGTAGGAAAGCGCAAGCAGGATAACGAGCGAGGCAACGGGAATGATCGCTCCGACCAGCGACATTTTTTGAGAATATGGAGCTGGCACTTTGGCCATATGCAATTCGTCCTTTGTGTTCCTGTTGTTTTTGATGGGCAAAATGAAGCCCAAGGACAATCAAATGCATTTGAAAACAGGAACGCCCCAAAGCTCACTCAGCTTCGGGGCATCCATCTCAGTAAAACGTGGTGTCACCAGCCGCTGTGGTGATTGAAGTCCCTTTCTCTCCCAAAATTGCTTGAGGCACTTCAGCGAGCGTGCATATGACGGATTTTTTGCCGGTTTGCCGAGCAAAAGTCTGTGCTGCTTCTACCTTTGGTCCCATAGAACCTGCGGCAAAACCATATGCATCCAGTGCATCCGGAGAAGCCGATTTGATCGCGCGTTGGCTCGGTGTACCCCAATCCAGATAAACGGCATCCGCATCTGTCGCCATAATGTAGACGTCAGCATCTATCTCTTTGGCAAGAAGGCCTGAACACCGGTCTTTATCGATCACACATTCCACACCAACGAGCTTCTTTTCTTCGTTGTACATAGTTGGAATGCCGCCCCCACCTGCTGCGATGACAAGCACATCATGGTCCAGAAGCCACTTGATAGGCCGGATCTCAAAGATGTGTTTGGGTAAGGGGCTTGGCACAACGCGCCGCCACTTATCTCCATCTTCTCGAATGGACCAGCCTTTCTCATCGGCTAGTCTCTCCGCTTCTTCTTTGGAATAAAGCGGACCGATGGGCTTTGTTGGATCTTTGAAAGCAGGATCGTTTGGGTCAACTTCAACCTGCGTGAGGATCGTGGCAAATGGCTTTTCAAAGGGCAGCAGGTTCCCAAGCTCCTGCTCAATCATGTAGCCAATCATGCCAACTGTTTCAGCACCCAACACATCCAGAGGGTAGGCCTCAACCTGCTCGTAAGCAGCACCTTGCAGTGCCAGCAAGCCGACCTGAGGGCCATTCCCGTGCGTGATGACCACCTCATGACCATCATCATAAAGTGGCGCTAGCGCTTCTGCGGCGATCCGCGCATTCTTTCGTTGGTTTTCGGCAGTCATTGCCTCTCCACGCCGGAGAAGGGCATTTCCGCCAAGAGCGACGACAACACGCATTATCGGCCTCCAATCGTCGCAACCATGATGGCTTTAATTGTGTGGAGCCGGTTTTCAGCTTGCTCAAACGCCAGATTACGATCTGATTCAAAGACATCTTCAGTCACTTCCATCTCGGAGATCCCGAACTTCTGGAAGATCTCTTCGCCCACCTTAGTTTCCCGGTTATGGAAAGCTGGCAAGCAATGCATGAAGAATGTGTTCGGGTTACCGGTGCCTTCAATCAAGGCCTTATTGACCTGATAGTCACGCAGCAACTTGATCCGGCTGTCCCAGACATCCGGCGGCTCACCCATGGAGACCCAGACATCTGTATGGATGAAGTCAACACCCTCAGTACCTTCTTTGGCATCATCTGTAATCGTGATGCGCGCACCATACCGCTTTGCATTGACTTCAGCTGCTTTCAACACATGCGGTTCAGGGTGCAGTTCTTGCGGGCCAATAATGCGAACATCACAGCCACATAGAGCGCCCAGCATCAGCAATGAGTTGCCCATGTTGTTGCGGGCATCGCCCAGATAGGCAAACGAAATTTCATGCAACGGCTTGGGGCTGTGTTCGGTCATTGTCAACATGTCAGCGAGCATCTGGGTTGGATGCCAGTCATCAGTCAACCCGTTATAGACCGGGACGCCAGAGTACTCGGCGAGGGTTTCAACGGCCTTTTGCCCGGAACCGCGAAACTCAATGGCATCGAACATCCGACCCAGCACACGTGCGGTATCCTTCATGGATTCCTTGTGGCCGATCTGAGAGCCGGATGGATCCAGGTAGGTGACATGTGCTCCCTGATCGTGAGCGGCAACCTCGAAGGCACAACGGGTACGGGTAGAGGTTTTTTCGAAGATCAGACAGATGTTCTTATCGACAAGTGTCTGCCGTTCTGTTCCAGAGTATTTGGCTCGCTTGAGATCACGGGCCAGATCCAGCATGTAAAGCACTTCGCGTTGGCTGAAGTCTTTGAGCTTGAGGTAACTGCGACCTTTCAGATTGAAAGCCATTTTTCCTTACTCTCCATCTCTTGGATGTTTTTATTGTTCAACGGAGTTTGAAAACACTAGAACTCCACGGCGTCACGCACTGTTGGACAGGTCATGCAGTGTCCACCACCGCGACCACGACCAAGTTCAGACCCGTCAATGGCGATGACTTCGACACCAGCTCGTTGGAGTTTTGAGTTTGTGTAGGTGTTTCGGCGATACCCAACCACGACACCAGGTTCGAGGCAGACAACGTTGTTGCCATCATCCCATTGCTCGCGTTCCTGGTCATAAGCATTGCCGCCTGTGGTCACCACATGCAGCTTCTGCATACCAAGTGCATTGGCGATGACATCGAACAGATGTCCCTCATCCTGCCTGTAATCGACACTCTCGGGTTTGTCTCCGGGACGGATCGAGAAGCAAATAATCTCATCACAAACGCCTGAGAACGCTGTTGCTTTGTCGCGATCAAGAAGGGTGAAAACAGTGTCCAAGTGCATCGCTGCACGGCTCTTTGGCATCTGGCAGGCAATGACGCGAGTTGCCGCCTTATTGCGGAAGAGGGCACGCGCCACCTGACCGACAGCTTGAGGTGTGGTGCGCTCACCCATCCCAATTAATACAACCCCATTGCCGATTGGCATGACGTCGCCGCCTTCCACGGTAGATTCATGGAAGTCCTCATCCGGATCACCCCACCAGAAATTGACCTTGCCCTTGAAATGAGGGTGGAATTTGTAAATTGCAGTGGTGAGGAGCGTCTCGTTCTGGCGCGCCTGCCAGAACATCGGATTAAGCGTAACGCCGTTATAGATCCAGCAGGTCGTATCGCGGGTGAACAAGGTATTCGGTAAGGGCGGAATGACAAAGTCGTTCGGGTCCAGATAACTGCCAAACACACCTGTTGGTTTGAACCCCAACTCACACCGCGCAATGCCGCCAATCAGATGATCCGCGAGAAACTTCTCGGGCTGCTCGTAAAGCCAGGCCCGCAGGTCCTCGGCCATGCCATAGCCAACGCGATTGTGTGTGATGCGCCGTTCCAGCACCCACTTACGAGCTTCCTGATCCTCCAGCGTCTCTTTCAGAAGATTGTGCATCTCCAGCACATTCACACCGCGCTCTTCCATTCTGAGGCAGAAGTCGTAGTGGTGTTTTTGTGCTTCTCGAACCCAGATCACATCATCAAACAGCAACTCCTGACAGTTGCCGGGCGTAAGGCGCATATGCGCAAGCCCGGGACGGCAAACCATCACTTCTTTCAGTTTGCCAACTTCCGAATGAACACCAAATTCAGTCATGTTGCAGACTCCGTTCCAGAATTCTTGTTTGTGAGAGATCAGTGTCTCTATGTTTGGTTCAGAGGTTTGATTTGTGCGGCGCAGAGGCATGCTTGCCTCTGCGAAGATTGGAGAAACCGCCTTTAAACGCTGAGCGACAGCGCAAGTGAGATCAAAACGAACAGAATGATCACGAGCGGGATGGCAAACCGAAGCCACTTGTCATAAGGCACGCGCCCAATCGCAAGCCCGCCCATCACAACGGCAAAGGTGGGGTTGAACAGGTTCAACAGCCCACTGGCGGATTGGAAGGCCGTGACCACATATTCCGCCCCAACATTGGAGAACCCTGCCAGCGGTGCCATAATCGGCATGGACAACACGGCAAGACCTGAGGAAGAGGGCACGAAGAACGACAGCACCAGTTCCAGCCAGAACATCACATTGATAAAGGCAACTTTGCTCAGTCCACTGACGGCCTGTTCGGACCAGTAAAGGATCGTGTCGGTAATCGAACCAGCATCCATCACCACAACGATACCGCGGGCAACCCCGATGATCAGCGCGACACCAAGCAGATCACGTGCACCATCCAGGAAGTTGTCAACGAACTCGTGTTCACCTTGTCGGGCAACGATCCCCACGAGTATAGAGGCAGCAAGGAAAAGGGCAGCCATTTCGCCCATCCACCAGCCAAGAACAGCAACGCCGTAGATCAACAGGCCGAATGTGACGACGAAGATCGTCATGATCCAACCGTGCTTCGCCGTGAAATCGGGAATGTCGTCCGTTGAGACACCTTGCAGGAAGTGTTTTTCGTTTTCATCCTTCATTTCGGAAACAAGGGAAGAAGTGTGATCAGCTTTCACCTTTGCAGCGTAACGCATGACCCAAGCCACACAGACCAGCCAACCAACAATCAAGATAAGGAAGCGAAGACCGATGCCGTCTGTAAAAGGCACACCAGCTGCATTCGAGGCGATTACAGTTGCAAACGGGTTGATCGTTGAGCCAAGCGTTCCGATGCCTGCACCCAAAAGAATAACGGCAACACCCGTCATAGAGTCATAACCAGCGCGGATCATCACGGGAATGATGAGCGCGTAAAACGCAAGACTTTCCTCCGCCATCCCATAGATCGTGCCCCCAGCTGCAAAGAAGGCCATCAATATGGGGATCATCAGGTTCTCTCGCCCCTTCAATCCCGTCATAATCTTGGCGATCCCTGCATCAATTGCACCTGTTCGGGTCACAACCATCAGGAAGCCACCAATCACAAGAACAAAGACCGCAACATCGATTGCATTTGCCGTGTAGGAGATCGGGTCATAAAGACCTGCAATTGGAGCCATAAAGACTTCAACAGGGCCTTGAGGATTAGCCTCGACCAGATGATAGGTGCCGGGGACCGGCACTTCCTTGTCGAGGATTGGGTTGATCACCCGATCGTACTTACCAGCAGGAACGAACCAGGTTGCTATCGCAACGAGAATGATGAGGGCAAATAGAATTGTAAACGCGGTAGGAAACTTGAACTTCGACATTTGCTTTTCCGCTTGGTTATGTGTCGAATGTAAACATGCTCCTGCTACCTAATATCTATGCGTATACTTGCGTCAACATGTCTTCTGTTTCTTGATTAAGCGTCATTGCAAATAAAATATTGTGAAGTGTTGGGGGGGTTTTAAGTAAAGTTGAAGATGATGTTCGAGATGATCTAACTAAGTTGCAACAACAAACCTACGATAGCGCAAGGCAAACTATTGCAAATCATCTGCTTCTGTCAGATGTTGCATGCGAAAGACATAAATCACGAATTTACAGTGAGTTAACTGAACGAAAAGGACTTCAGAGAAAACTCAATAACATGCAAACTAGTTTTTCCGGGTCGTAATAAGGAACCGAATGCGTGCTTGTCAGATCAGCACCAATCAGGGAAATGCCCTGTGCTTCCAGCTCAGCCCAATCAAATTCAGCAGCATGTTTTTCATCTGTGACGACAAAATTGAGCAGCTTGTCTGTTGGCGTATCTTCCCCCGCATCAGCGCGCAAATGTTTCAAGAGTGCATCTACCGTCTCATTTGGACTCATCCCGAATTGCTCGGGATCATTGCCGAGGTTGGGGACATACACTTTCGGATTTGGGCTACGTGCAATGGACTTACCCACGCCCATTGGCAGTAGGTTTGCAATCAGGCTGCTGTGAAAGCTTCCCGGAGGATAGCAGATCATGTCTGCAGTCTCGATAAGATGCTGCTTTTTAGGAGAGACCTCAATCTCCACCGGATCACCTCCGGCCAGAGAGCGGGTCAGATAGGTCCGTTTAATCCTGCTTGCAATGGGCGAGGTTTCTTTGCCAGTCATATTATGCTGGCCCACAATGATCTCACCAGAATCCAGCTCAACAGCCAGATGTAAACGTGCATCAACAGTCGCCAGAACCGTGCCGAGTGTGTTCACCAGTTTTGAGAACAGGAAGATGATCGGATCAAGCTTCTGATTGTTGTTCAGATACCCCCCGGCAAGGATCAGATTTCCAATGCTGGCGCCTCTTAGATCGAAGTCTGATGGCATCGCATCATGAAAAAATGCCAGCTGATGCCGGATCAGGCGTCGCATTGGGTTGGGAACTCGTGCGATCAGTTGATCATGCCCTTCCAACAAATCCACCAGTTCACCGTGCAAGTCCTCAAGAGAAGCCGTTTTTGGAAACCGATGTGTGAAAAGACGGTAGATCTCGGACTGCCCAAGAACACTTTCATCTGCCAGTGCGATCAAACGCGAGCGTAGGTCTCCAATTGCGGGCATACCAAAGGCGTGACGCAAAACAGCAGAACTTCCACCGCTATCAAACGGTGTCATCAGGTGAATGGAGTTGTGGGTGTACTGCTTCAAAGCGCGAGCTGTTGGATTAAGCGCGCTTCCTCCGCTGAAGAACAAGAGGGCAGGGCCAAGTTCTGGCAGACGCTTGTAGCGACTGATGCGAACAGGATCTGGTAGGTTTAGACCGCGCGTAACACTGAACTGCTGCATAAATGAACTTGCCCGACTGAGTGATTGTCGATCCCTGTTACCATAGGAGATCTATTCCTCTGGTTTACCGCTAAATTGCAGAAACCACTCAACTAAATAAGCAGCATCCCCAAAGAACTCTAGCGATAATGATTAATCTTTAATGCCTCTAAGAAGCATTAAAGTAAATTTCCAATTAGATATATCAGGAATTCAGTAAAAACTCTGTCAAATCAAAAATGAATATTCGTTGCTCATGAACCAGAGAGATGAAAATAAGAGAAAATACCTGTAGTTCTTGTGGGTTTGATGGGTATTCTTGGTATCTGTATTTGACACCGACAAATTCAGAGGATGTAAAGCTCTGGAAATAATAAAAATAGAGAGAATAACATGAGTTCGCAGGCCCGGCCCGTTGCTCAAGCACAAGCTCAAAACACGTTTAAGTCCATTCCCCAAGCATTCATGGAATCTGTCGAACGCCTTGCCGACAAACCAGCATACTTTGTTCGTGGGAAAGATGGATGGGAAGCAACGAGCTGGACTGAATATGGCGAGCAGGTACGTAACGCTGCAAAAGCACTGCTCGCACTGGGCGTTAATCCCGGCGATGCCGTTTGTATTTTAAGTTACAATCGTCCTGAATGGACTATCATGGATGTAGCTGCCATGATGATCGGGGCTGTTCCAACGGGCATTTACTGGACAGCTGCCGCTCCTGAAATCAATTACATCCTGCGCCATTCGCAAGGCCGCATCTTGCTTGCTGAAACCAAAGCTCAGCTCAAAGGCATAGGCGAGCAGGCAGAGAATATGCGCCACCTGCGTAAGACCATTCGTTTGGATGGGCGCGTCGAAAATCCAGATCAATACACATGGGCCAGCTTTATGTCCCTGGGTGAGAACAGTCCTGGACTGGATGCTGAGCTTAACCAACGCCTCAATGACATTGTTGCTGAGGACATTGCACTCCAGATTTACACCTCAGGGACAACAGGTCTGCCGAAAGCAGTGCAGATCAGCCATCGCGCAATTCGCACAGAATCTGATGCACTGAATCTGGCCTTCAAACCGACACCGGCTGACCGTTATATTTCCTATCTGCCCATGGCTCATATCGCAGAGCAGTGCGGCACCATCATTCAGGCTTGTGACACTGGCTACCCGGTTTACTACGCTAAGTCCGTGACCAGCCTCGGTGAACACTTGCCAGAGGTGAGGCCGACTGTAACATTCGGTGTTCCAAGGATTTTTGAGAAGATCAATGAGAAAGTCGAAAAGCAGCTCAGCAAAGAGAAAGGCTTCAAAGGTAAGCTTATTCAATGGTCTCTTCAAACGAGTAAGGACTGGTACAAAGAAAGCATAAACGGCAAGTCTGCTGGTTTGGTGCTGAACACCAAAAAGAAGATCGCAAACCGCCTCGTGCTCGATAAGATCAAACACAAGATCGGCCTCGACAAAATGCGCATGTTCGTAAGTGGTGGAGCGCCCGTATCCAAGCGTGTTCTGGAGGCCTTTACAGGACTGGATATTGTCATCCGCGAAGTCTATGGCCAGTCAGAGAACTGTGGTGGTGCGACCATCAATATCATTGGAGCAACCCGTCTGGGGTCTGTCGGTAAGCCGATGGATGGTGTCACGATCAAAATCGCCGCAGATGGTGAGATACTCTGCAAAGCAGACACCAACTTCTCTGGTTATGCGCATGACCCTGCCGCAACAGATGAAGCTTTACGCGATGGTTGGCTCTATAGCGGTGATATCGGCTATTTCGACAAGGAAGGCTATCTCTTTATCACAGGCCGTAAAAAAGAGCTTATCATCACGTCTGGAGGTAAGAACATCTCGCCTGCGATGCTCGAGCAAGACCTTATGGAAATACCTTTGGTCGAATATGCTGTTGTTGCAGGCAACAATCAGAACTTTTTAAGCGCTCTGATCACCGTTGATGGGGCAATGGCACAGCGATTTGCAACTGAGAACAACATCGAGCCTGAAGATGTTCTGAAATCAGATCAGTTGCGGAGTGTGATTCAGGCCAGCATCAAAAAAGTGAATGCACGTCATTCGCGGGTTGAACGCATTCGCAAGTTTGAGATCTTACCAGATGGCTTCTCGATCCAGACAGGCGAACTGACGCCAACACTGAAAATCAGGCGTGCGAAAGTGCTCAATAACCATGCTGATGCTCTGGATACAATTTACAAGCATGACGATTAAAGCAGGTCCCTGATGTCAGAAACCCCTTGGTCCAGAGGCATGGTCCAAGGGGCTTCATGGGATAAAGCAGGGGCCAAAGCTTACCTACTTTTCATCAAGGAACCAGTTTGCTGCATTGTTGTAGCAAATGTCCCTGATCATGCCTCCCGCAAGCTCAAAATCACCCGGAATGTGGCCTTTATCCATCCACTCCCCAACGATCCTGCAAAGCAAGCGACGGAAATACTCGTGTCGAGGGAAAGATAGGAACGATCTGCTGTCTGTCAACATGCCGAGGAACTGAGAAAGCAATCCCATCTGCGCAAGTTGTGTCATCTGGCGTTCCATGCCGTCCAGCTGGTCATTGTGCCACCAGCCTGTTCCTGCTTGAATTTTGCCGCCGAAGGAACCGTCCTGGAAATTTCCGGCTGTTGTTACGACAACTTCGTTCTTGGTTGGATCAAGAGAATACAGCACAGTTCTGGGCAATGCTTTTTCACGATCCAAAGTGTCGAGGAACTGGTTGAGTGGATTAGCAAGCTCACGATCATCAATGCCATCACAGCCGACATCTGGCCCCAATGCTTTGAACATGCGGCTACGGTTGTTCCGTGTTGCGCCAATGTGCATCTGCATCACCCAGCCACGTTTTGCGTATTCCTTTCCTAGGAACACCTGAACAGCTGATTGAAATGCAGTCACATCGTCAATACTCAGCGTTGCTCCGCCTTGCCCTTCTTTGAAGATGCGGTTCAATTCGGTGCCGGACGGAACCGGGCAGAACAGCATGGAGTCCAGACCATGGTCCGCCGCACGGCAACCATGTCGTCCAAAGTGATCCAGTCGCATGGAAAGTGCCTCAAGCAAACGCTCATACTTGTCGATATGAAAACCAACGGTTCTGCTGAGTTTCATGATGTAATCAGGAAACGTCGGCTTATCGATCTTAAAGGCCGGGTCAGGCCGGAAGGTAGGCCGAACAACCATTGTAGAGGTTGGATCCTGCGCGATCATCTTATGCCAATGCAGGTCATCACAAGGGTCATCAGTCGTTCCCAGCATCTTCACGTGCTGCATCTGCAACAGGCCACGAGCGGAAAATGGTTTGGTCGCAAGCTTTCCGTTACAAACTTCCCAGACAGTCTCAGCGGACTTCTCTGAGAGGATCACACCCTCCAGCCCAAAGTAGCGATACATCTCCAGATGCGTCCAATGGTACAGCGGGTTCCCAAGAAACTTCGGCATCACGGAAGCGTAGGCGAGGAACTTCTCTTTGAAGCTGGTGTCCTTGCCGGTGATCAGGCTTTCATCAATCCCGGCCCACCGCATAGCACGCCATTTGTAGTGATCGCCCTCAAGCCAGACGCGGCCAATGTCATCAAAGCGATGGTCTTCAGCAATGGTCTGCGGACATAAGTGGTTGTGGTAGTCCACGATTGGCATTTCAGCTGCATAGTCGTGGTAAAGCCGCTGTGCTGCTTCTGTCTCGAGGAGGAAGTCTTGTCCAAGAAATGGCTGCATCGTTTTTGCCCTGAAGGTAGGGGGATTGATCCTGTCACCAATCCCTGAGTATGAGCGTTTGCTCAGCCTGTAGCCGAGCAAGGATTTCCGTAAAACCTAGTCAGCCAAATCAGCGACAGCCTGCGCGGCACCTTTTTCTGCCACTGCTTGGTAGGCCTTGTGAACCGCTTTCTTGAACTCATCGTTAGCAACAAGTTCAGATGGGAACACAGAATCCAAGGCAAGCAGTGCATCGACATAGGTTGTTGTGTCCCCGCCGTCTTTGGCGACAATTTCAGCAAGCTTCTCCTTCATCGGATCAACCACTTCGTAGCTTTCGCCATTGCGATCCGCGCGGATGTAGTTCATCCAGCCACCAATTCCGAGCACCAGATGACGATAGTCACCGCCATTGGCGAGATGGAACTTCACAGAGTTTAACCAGCGCTGCGGCATCTTCTGTGTTCCATCTGCAGCAATCTGCCAGGTACGGTGTTTCAGCTTGGAGTTGGAGTAGCGTTTGAGCAATGAGTCCGCATAAGCCTCCAAATCCACATCGCCTGGAACATCCAGTGTGGGCAACTGTTCATCCACCATCAGCTTGCGCGCTTCTGCGTAAAATACAGGATCGGCAGCGCAATCTGCAATGGTCTCCTTGCCTGCAAGGAAGCCAAGGTAGGCAAGGAAGGAATGAGAGCCGTTCAGAGTGCGAAGCTTCATCTCTTCAAACGGCTCAACATCCGCAACAAGTTGCGCACCAGCAAGCTCCCACTGTGGCCGTCCAGCTTTGAAGTTGTCTTCAATCACCCACTGACGGAACGGCTCGCATACGATGCCATTCAGATCAACTTGTCCGCCAAGGCTCTCGCGGATGAGGTCTCGGGACTCGTCAGTCAACGCAGGCACGATGCGGTCCACCATGGTGGATGGAAAAGAGACATTTTCCTCGATCCACGCAGCCAATTCTGCATTCTGCTTGGCCGCAAACTCACGAACAGCAACTCCGCAGAGCACGCCATTATGAGGTAAGTTATCGCAAGACATCACCGTGATAGGGCCGTTGCCAAGCGCCCGACGTTTCGCAAGGCCAGCAACGATCAAACCAATTGCGGTTTGGGGCGCTTCTGGTGCTTTAAGATCCTGCTGGATCATTGGATTATCCAGATCCAGCTTCCCGTTTGTAACGCAGTAGCCTTTCTCGGTAATGGTGAGAGAAATGACCTTCAGCTGCTCTTCTGCAAGCCCATCAATCAGAGCCGCTACACCATCGCGTGCTACGTGCTGTGTCTCGCATACAGCCCCGAGGAGCCGGGTATTTGTGCCTTCATCAGCAGTCTCAACCAACGTGTAGAGGTGATCATTTTCTGCAAGCTTATCAAACAGATCCGGCGTTCCGAACAACTCAATCACCCGCAAGCCCCAATCACCGCCACCAGCAGCAAGTGTTTCGTGCAGATGCATTGCAACGTGAGCACGGGCAAAGGCACCAAAACCAATATGAGCAACACGCGGCTTTAGTGATGTACGATCATAAGATGGGACAGACACATCACCTGGAAGCGCATTGAGATCGAGTTTCTGAAATTCAATAGTCATAGGAGGTGGACCTTATCAAAGCTCATTGAGTGAGAAAGTGTGAGTGTCATCCGAAACCTGTTGTCCGTTCACGACCACAGTTGGAACAAGACCATTCGGTGAGCGGCCTTTGATGAAAACGGAGAGTTCTCGTCCATCAATCTCAAGTGAACCGCTGCGGTACAAAGTTAAATTTTGCTCGTTGGAACTGCTGGAAAGAGCCATATGCAAGGTGATGTGTGCGCCATCTAGCCAATTATGGCTGATGCCATCATCTTCAAAAACAGCAAGCTCTCGCTTTCCGGTGCCTTGGAACGGGAAGATTGCCAGGGCTTGAAGATGACACTCAGTGGTGTTCTTAGCTGTTGGGTTAGCAAGCGGAATGACGGTACCTGCACGCACGAACAGGGGGAGGCGTTCCAAAGGTGCATCAACAACGATGGTTTGTCCGCCCTTGTGATACGCGCCTGTATCGAATTCGTACCAGCCATCGCCATTATCTGGCAGATAAACCTCACGTGTTGCAGCACCTTGCTCAACCACAGAAGCAACCAACAGGTCCTTACCGAGCAGATAGTCATCTGTCTCCGCAAAGGTGTGCGCGTCTCCTTCGTGATCAAGGAATGTTGGGCGCAAAAACGGCTCATCCATCACATGCATATCGTGCAGCATGGTGTAGAAATACGGCATGAGATGCTGACGCAGTTGGATCGCATTGCGGATAAGGGGCGTAACTTCTGGATACATCCAGGCTTCATTGACAGTTGCATCATCATTCCACGAATGGATCGTGAAACGCGGATGCATGACGCCATTTTGAACCCAGCGTACAAACAACTCAGGATCAGGACGAGCACCTGAAAAGCCGCCCACATCGTGGCCAACATTGTAGATACCTGACATCGACAGGCCGAGACCCATCTTGATGTTGTATTTCAGGTTGTTCCAGCCAGTTCGGTTATCACCAGTCCACGTCTGTACATAGCGTTGCAAGCCGGGGCAGCCACTGCGCGAGATAAGATAAGGGCGCTCTTCCGGTGCATACTCCACCTGTGCTTCATAAGAAGCACGCATCATCAGGAAAGAATGAAGCGGACGAATGAGCCCGACGTCAATCTCTTCACCAAACCCCTGACAGCGAGCAAAGAAATCCCAGATCTCATACTCGTTATTATCGTTCCAGGTGGAACCGATACCACGCTCAAGCAGCTGCTTGGTGACGTTGGCTTTCCACCAACTCACAGTATCCAGATTGGTGAAGTCGAGGTGAGAACCTTCATCATCCCAGAACAGAGACCGCTCTGGCTGATCAGCCTCACTGTCTTGAATGAACAGGCCTTTCGCTGCCACATCACCATACATAGGATGGTCCTGTAGTAGACATGGCTTGATGTTCGCGGCGAGATGAACGCCAGCATCCAGAAACTTTAAGGTCATGGTCTTTGGATCAGGACATTTCTCGTAGTTCCAGTTGAACACATAGCGCTTGGAGCCAATTGATGTGTAACCGGAGGAAAGCTGGAAACTGTCGCAAGGAATGGCGTGCTCTTTGATCAGATCAACAAAGCCTTCCAGCTGTTCCTGCGCATTCTCCGCATCGGTGTAATACATGGTCGAGCCGGAATACCCGAGGCTCCACTTCGGCGGAAAGATATGCTTGCCAGTCAGCCAAACCTGCGTCTTAGTCACCTCCAATAGGGAAGGGCCAAGCATAAAGTAATAGTCCAGATCTCCGTCTTCAGCACGGTATGATCTGTAGGGTTGATGATAATTGTCGATCTCATTGCCAAGATCAAACCAGCAGCTCACCAGATTATCGTAGAACACGCCATAAGAGACACCAGAACCGGTACGTGTCAGCGTAAACGGCAGATGTTTGTAAAGTGGGTCGGTGGTCTCTGCATCATACCCCATCGCATCAAGATTACGCATTTCGTAGCGGCGACCATTGCGCAGTAGATTGCCAGCCTTTTCACCGAGGCCATAAATCCGGTCATCTGCAGGTTGGCTGAAGAAATGCGAGTTCTTGTGGTCTTTAACGCCTAGCATATAAGCGCCTGTAGGCCGTTCGCTGGCGATAACCTGGTATGACCCGTCTTCGCATTTTGCCTCCCAGATTATCTGAAGCGGCGTTTTCACGCAGACGCGCAAAGCCCGTGTCTCCAGTGTAAGTGTGCCCTCAGCAAGCTCTTGCTTAAACTCTGGTAGCGAGAAGCCTTCGACAGAAAGACGAGACCGGCCTTCAAACGGTACCGGCGTTTCTGCCGGAGTGATGGACCATGTCCGTCCTTGCCGGAACTCACCATTCTTGCGCAAAAGAACCCGAACAAGCTTGTCTTCAAGAACGAACAGAGAAAGCAGATGCTTGTTATCTACAAGCAGGTCAACCCGGTTCTGTTCGGTCTCGATGTAGGACCACTTACCTAGCGTTTTCATTATGCTTCAACCAGTTTTGTTGGGTGTTGTTATGGTTGCAAAGTGTCTGTCTGTTATCCGCCGTAACCAAGAATGACGCGCGGCAGGAACAGGCTGATTTCTGGAATGAAAGTCACCAGCATCAGGATGAAAATCACCGCGGCATAGAATGGCAGCATTGGTTTGATCAGATCCTGAATAGCAACCTTGCCCACAGAGCAGCTGATGAACAGCGCACTGCCCACTGGCGGCGTAATGATGCCGATGCACAGGTTGTAGGTCATCATGATACCGAAGTGCACAGGATCCATGCCAAGCTCAGTCGCGACTGGCAGGAATATCGGTGTGAAGATCAGCAGCGCAGGGGTCATGTCCATAAAAGTACCAATCACCAGCAAGCAGATGTTGATCACTAGCATGATGATGAACGGGTTCTCGGAAACATTCGCCAGTGCTTCACCAATTGCGTATGGAATGTCAGAGAATGTCATGGCCCAGGACATGCCGATAGAGCAACCAATCAGCAGCAGCACGATGGAACTGGTGATCGCACTCTCAAGAATGATGGTGGGTAGATCAGTGACCTTCACTTCGCGGTAAATGCCAACCGCCAGCAGCAAGGTGTAAACAACCGCCACCGCAGAAGCTTCAGTTGCTGTGAAGACGCCACCAATGATACCGCCCATGATGATGAAGATGAGCAACAACGGCAGGAAAGCATCAGCGATCTTGAAGAGGATCTCTTTGAAACTTGGCAGCGGGATCAGCGGATAGCCACGTTTCGCAGCAACGATACCAGCCACAACCATCACACCAAGACCCATCAGGATACCCGGCAAGTATCCGGCAACGAACAACGTTGCCACGGATGTACCACCAGAAATTAGAGAGTAAACGATCAGCGTTGAGGAAGGTGGGATCAGCATGCCAGTTGGGCAGGAGGCTGCATTCACCGCAGCAGAAAAGGCAGGGTCATAGCCTTCTTTGCGCTGTAGCGGAGACATGATGCCACCGATTGCAGCAGCAGAGGCTACAGCAGAGCCCGAAATGGAGCCAAACAGCATATTTGCCAGCACGTTGACGTGTGCCAAAGCCCCCGGCAAACGTCCGCCAACAATCTTGGCCAGCTCAATCAAGCGACGTGCGATACCACCAGAGTTCATGATGTTGCCAGCGAGAATGAAGAAGGGGATCGCCAACAGCGTAAAGCTGTCCAGACCACTCGCCATCTTCTGTGAAACAACAAAAAGGGCCTGATCAAAAGAGATCAGAAAGGTGATTGTTGCTGTTGCCGCCAACCCGATTGCAAAGGAGATCGGCACGCCGAGTGTAACGAGAATGCCAAACACACCAAACAGAATAAGACCGCTTTGAAGCTCACTACTTAAAAATTCCATCAGACTTACTCTTATTTTGCAGCAGGATCAGCGGCGTCAGGCATCTGGTCGTTTGGACCTGTACCCGTGCCATTGACGAGACCAATGAAGAACTCAATGCAGTAGAACAGCATGATGCCGCCAGAGAACGGAATAGCTGCGTAGATGTAGCCCATTGGAACGCGAAGAGCGGGCGAGACCTGCCCGTTGGCGAGTGTCTTCAGGACCAGTTGTCCGCCGCCGTAAAGCATGACAACACCTGAGAAGAACGCGATCGCCAGAATGATGAAGTAATCTGAAAACAATTTTCGATTGCCGACCAGTGAGCCGGTTAAAAGATCAATTGCCAGGTGTCTTCGCATTCCAAGCGTATAGGCCGCACCAATCAGGCCGATCCACATAAACATGAAACGAGCAAGTTCATCGGTCACGGTGCTTGGCGTGCCAAGAACGTATCTCGAAAAAACCTGCCAAACCACACACACCACGAGCACGACAAAAACCGACACCGTGACGGCCTTGAGGATCGTGTTAACTATTTTGGTCAGCGCTTGCATTTTATTTCCCTAATCCAGGTGAAGGCGCGGGCTCAGTATGCAGAAAGAATCTACAGTGGGCGACCAATTTCTCCTGAGGGGTTGTTCAGGAGATCTTGAATTCGTGAGAGGGTTTCAGTTGGAGATCTGCAAATCTACGGATATCCAATGAATCCAATTAAATTACCTCTCCTCCAATTAATTGCTGATTTTTGATTATTGGTCAACCAATATGATAAAATGGTTTGACAATGTCGCAGTTTTGTACAAATGTGACATGTGTGGAGAGAGGTTTGGTTGATCTCCTTTCTCCACAATTCAACGGTATCAGCGGAATTGCTCTGAGCTCTTGTTTTTAAAGGAAGATGTAGAGACGGGAGCAACGCCAACCAATGGTAGCGTGCTGAAAGATGTATTCTGAGGCAAAGGGAAGGGGAAGAAACTCTCAATCAGCTATTTAAACTATTTATAACAGCAGCTTGAGAGTTTGGATTGTTGGTTTGATACATACATTTCGGAATGATGACGCTCTTCGAGTGTATAGAGGTTCCGGTGTGATGATTTTCAGATCAATGGCACATTCGCCTGATTTTCTCAAATACGCACAAATAGGTCGACCAACTTGGACGGATGTCCCAACAACGACGAAACCAATATTGGTCAACGAGGATCAGTGATGCTTGAGCGGATGGAAGGTGCCGATAACGGCCTGGCTTGCTTGCATGATGAGGACTATGACGTTCCTTTCAATAAGCAGAATCTGAACAGCAGCATGCTGATTTTCACGGGCGGCCGTAAAGCTGAGTCGCTAAACGGAGAGTGGAACTTCTGCGTCGACCTGCTGGACACCGGGCTGCGCCAAAAATGGTTCTCTTTCACGCCAGAAGCACCAGAAGATAAGACTGAGCCTTACGATTACGACCCTTATGCAGGCGAAACCGTTCCAGTTCCTTCGTGCTGGTCTATGCTCAAGGACAAATGGTATTTTTTTGAAGGCAGTGCGTGGTACACCCGCTCACTGGATCTGGAAGAGGTGCGGAAAGACGAACGCCTTTTCCTCAGAGTAGGGGCGGCTCAATACGACTGTAAGGTGTTCCTGAATGGGGAGTTTCTCGGCAACCACTACGGCGGGTCCACGCCATTCAATGTAGAGCTAACCGATCACGCAAAACCGGGCCGTAATTGGTTGATGCTGTGCGTGAACAACACCCGCACCCTCGACCGTGTCCCGATGCGAAATACCGATTGGTTCAACTACGGTGGCATCTATCGGGATGTAGAGCTCTATAGAACCCCGAAAACATTCATCTCAGATTTCTTCGCCTACCTGGTCCCTGACAGCTCCTACGATAAAATCGCGGTTGAGCTGCAGGTCAACGGTCCAGACAGAGCGCCCGTTACAGTCGAGTTCAAAGAGTTGGGCATCAAGTCTGAGGTTCCCATTGACGAAGACGGCTTCGGAAAACTGGTTATCCCATCAAAACCAGAGCTGTGGTCACCAGAACACCCGCGCCTCTATCAGGCAACAGCCTCTGTTGGTGAAGATCGTGTCGAAGACATGATCGGGTTCCGTCAGATAGATCAAGTCGGAACGGACGTTCTGCTCAATGGCAAGCCAATCTTTTTCCGTGGCATCTCCGTGCACGAGGATGACGAGTTTACCGGCAAAGTCTTGCGTGATGAGGATCTGGAGCAACGGTTCCGACATGCCAAGGAGCTGAACTGCAATTTCATGCGGTTCGCCCATTATCCGCACGATGAACGCGCCGCAAAAATGGCAGATCGTGAAGGAATTCTTCTTTGGGAAGAGATACCCGTTTACTGGGCAATCGACTTCAAGAACACGGATACTCTCAATGATGCCCGCAACCAGCTTCAGGAGCTGATCAAGCGTGATCGCAACAGAGCATCTGTCGTCATCTGGTCTGTTGGAAACGAGAACCCCGACACTGACGAGCGCCTTTCGTTCATGAAGCACCTGGTCGATACCGCAAAAGAGATGGACCCAACACGCCTGACCTCTGCTGCTTGCCTTGTGAACCACACCAAGAACCGTATCGAGGATCGCCTGATCCAGCATATCAATGTGATCGGCATCAACGAGTACTATGGTTGGTATGAGGAGAATTTCGACGACCTGATCGACTTCCTGGACAACTCAGAGCCGGGCAAACCTGTCGTCATCTCCGAAACTGGTGCGGATGGTTACATCGGTGAGGGCAAGTTGGAGAAGGGCTTCTTCAGTGAGAGTTACATGGCTGAGGTTTACCGCAAGCAGATTGCCACCTTACGCCAGCGAGAATTCGTAAAGGGCATCTCACCATGGATCCTCTATGATTTCCGTGTCGAACGTCGACAGAATATGTTCCAGCAAGGCTGGAACCGCAAAGGCTTGATCGCCTCAGACAAGAAAACAAAGAAAACAGCCTTCAAACTTCTTGCAGATTTTTATGCAGAGCTGAAAGCGAAAAACTGATCTGGATTGCACCATGACATTAGACTCGAACAGAAGACGTTATCAGGATGTAGCAGAAGAGCTGGTTCGCGATTTGGCGAACGGTGCATTCGCCATTGGTGACAAGCTCCCTACAGAGCGCAAGATTTCTGAGGATCTGGGCGTCAGTCGGTCACTGGTCAGAGACGCGATGATCATGTTGGAAGTGCAGGGGCTGGTTGATGTCCGTAAAGGTTCAGGTACTTATGTTCTTCGTCTTCCGGGTGATGTGACACCAGACAGTTCCTTAGAGCAGGACATTGGCCCATTTGAGCTGCTGCAGGCACGTCAGTTGCTGGAAAGCAATATTGCAGCTTTTGCCGCGACAATGGCGACCAAAGCTGATGTGATGCAAATGCGCGAGACGCTGGCAAAGGAACGGGTTGAAATTGAATCGGGTTCCGGAAGTCACAAAGCTGACGAGGAGTTCCACCGTCTGGTCGCTCAGGCAAGCCAGAACTCTGTCCTGACTGAATCAGTTGAGCATCTTTGGACCCTGCGCAAACGTTCCCGCATGTGGGAGCAGCTGCATCAGCGCATCTTTGACCAAGGCTATCAGATTAAGTGGCTGGATGATCACCAGGCAATCCTGTCGGCGCTGCAATGCCGGGATCCGCAAATGGCCCGACAAGCCATGTGGCAGCATCTGGAGAATGTGCGCATGACACTGCTGGAGCTCTCTGATGTCGATGATCCTGCATTTGATGCATATCTTTTTGATACCGATCCGCTGGCAGCGGTGAACGATCTCAAAAAATAACCGAAGTGAAATGTTAAACCGGGCTTTGGCCCCAAAATTTGAAAAGCAAAGAGCTAAACATGGAACAGACTTGGCGCTGGTATGGCCCACATGATCCGGTCACTCTCAAAGATGTTCGGCAGGCAGGGGCAACGGGCATTGTCACCGCTCTTCATCACATCCCGAATGGCGTGGTGTGGCCAGTTGAAGAAATTCAAAAGCGCAAAGACGAGATCGAAGCTGCCGGTCTTGTCTGGTCTGTTGTCGAAAGTGTTCCGGTCCATGAGCATGTAAAAACGCGCACTGGGGATTTCGAAAAGTATATCGAGACCTATAAGCAATCTATCCGCAATCTGGTGGCCTGCGGCATCACCAAGATCTGCTACAACTTCATGCCTGTACTGGACTGGACACGTACAGATTTGACCTACGAACTGGAAACAGGCGCGACCTGTCTTCGCTTTGATGCAGATGTCTTCACAGCCTTCGATATCTTCATTCTCGAGCGCCCGAACGCTAAAGAAGAATACTCTGCAGAAGAAGTTGCGCGCGCAACCGCAGTCTTCGAGGCGATGTCTCAGGAAGATAAAGACGGATTGGTTAGAACGATCCTGGCCGGCCTTCCAGGTTCGGAAGAATCCTACACGGTTGCAGATATTCGCGCCCACCTGGAGCGTTACAACGGCATTGATGCGGATAAGCTAAGAGAGCATCTAGCGCTGTTCCTCAAAGAGGTCATTCCAGTGTGTGCAGAAACTGGAGCGGTGATGGCAATCCATCCGGATGATCCTCCGCGCCCGCTGCTGGGCTTACCGCGGGTATGCTCAACTGAATCCGATTATGAATATATTTCGAAGGCAGTCGATGTACCTGAAAACGGCTTTACATTCTGCACTGGCTCTCTGGGTGTTCGGGCTGATAATGATCTTGTAGGCATTGTGCAGCGCTACGCCAAACGCATCCATTTCGTCCACCTGCGGGCCACCAAACGCGAAGACAATCCGCTGTCCTTCCACGAGGCGGATCATCTGACCGGCGACGTTGATATGGTTGGTGTGATCTCAGCCTTGGTGGATGAAGAAGAGCGTAGGAAAGCATCTGGCTCTGATGATCTGATCCCGTTCCGTCCAGACCACGGTCATGCCATGCTCTCAGATCTGCAAATGAAATCTGCACCGGGTTATCCAGCAGTGGGCCGTTTGCGGGGCCTTGCAGAGTTACGAGGTGTTGAAACAGCAATACGAGCGATGCGCGAATCTGCATAAGCCAAATTCAGAAAAACAAACATCAACAAGCCGGGGCATTGCTCCGGCTTTTTTGTACTCACTGTGAAATCAACGAATATTTTATTTGTGTAATATTATTACATAACATATAAAAGTCATCCCCTTCGTGGAGCTGCCCACGGTGAGTTGAGGTGCCTATTGTGCAATTGATTGAGATGGATGGAGTTGGGATCAAGCGGCAAGGCCGTTGGTTGATCCAGAATGTGACTCTGAGTGTAAAAGCTGGTGAGATTGTAACCCTCATCGGCCCGAATGGCGCTGGCAAAAGCACGACCGCGAAAACCGCATTAGGCGTGTTGAAAGCAGATGCCGGAAAGATCAAGCGCAAGCCCAATCTCAAAGTCGGCTATGTCCCTCAAAAGCTCGCTGTGGACTGGACAATGCCTTTGACTGTCGGCCGATTGATGAGCCTGACCGCCAAACCGTCTAGGGATGAGATTGATAAGGTGCTGGAGAAAACGGGCATCTCGCATCTCATCAATGCCAATGTGCAGCAGCTTTCGGGTGGTGAATATCAAAGAGCACTGTTGGCAAGAGCGATCCTGCGCACGCCAGACCTTCTCGTTCTGGATGAGCCAGTACAGGGTGTCGACTATTCCGGTGAGATAGCTCTTTACAATCTGATCCTCCAAATTCGTGAGGAGCTGAACTGCGGTATCCTGCTCATTTCGCACGACTTGCACGTGGTGATGGCGCAGACAGATACAGTGGTTTGCCTTAACGGTCATGTGTGCTGCAGCGGTGCACCAGAACATGTGGCAGCTTCTGATGCCTACAAGCAGCTCTTCGGGGATGCTGCCTCACAGTCCCTGGCGATCTACCACCATCATCACGACCACAGCCACAAGGCCGACGGAACAATCGTTCCATCCAAAGGGGATTCTGGAGACTGCTGCGATCATGGATGATTTTATTCTAAGAGCCATGTTGGCCGGGATTGGACTTGCGCTTGTCAGCGGACCACTCGGCTGCTTCGTCGTCTGGCGTCGGATGGCTTATTTCGGCGATACCATGTCCCACTCAGCGCTTCTTGGCGTTGCGCTTGCCTTCCTGTTGAACATCAATCTCATGGTAGGCGTACTGGGGGTGACAGTGACGGTTTCCCTGTGTTTGCTCATCTTGCAAAAACGTGGGGCGCTCTCAACGGATGCTTTGCTCGGGTTACTGTCGCATTCGGCCCTTGCGCTCGGCATGGTGCTGATTGCGTTCATGAGCTCAGTGCGTTTTGATCTGCTCTCTTTGCTGTTTGGGGATATCCTCGCTGTTGGCAATGAGGACGTCATTGCAATTTACGCCTGCGCCGCAGTTATTCTCGGTTTGATGTACTTTCTCTGGCGCCCATTGCTGGCGTCCACGGTCAATCGGGAACTGGCGGAAGCTGAAGGTTTCAATCCAGACCTGACACAGCTCGTTTTCATGGTCATGATGGCAGCAATCATCGCCATTGCCATGAAGATTGTCGGCGTTTTGCTGATCACTGCGCTTCTGATTATCCCAGCAGCGACAGCGCGCTGGTTTGCCAGAACACCGGAGCAAATGGCCGTTGCCTCATCTATCATCGGTGTGGCGAGTGTTATCCTCGGTCTGGAAGGCTCACTGCAGTTTGACAGTGCGTCCGGTCCATCCATCGTTGTGGCCAGCCTGTGCTTATTTTTGCTTTCATTGTTTGCATCCCGGCTCATAAACAGAGTATTGGGAAAGGAGCGAGGGCAGTAGAGCGTATTCCCGAAAAGTAGTTCCGGTTTTTGGATAAGAAGACGCTTGAGAATAAAGTGTTCGGGCTTGATGCGTGAATGCATAGGAATGCAACAAGCTTTGGAGTGAAAGAAGTGGCAATGGCAACTGCAGAAGTGAAGCTCACTAAAAATCAGCGTCTGGTTCTGGATTTGCTGTGCGCTTCAGATGCACCTATGAGCGCGTACTCCATTCTGGATCAACTTCGCTCTGAGGGACTTCGCGCACCATTGCAGGTCTACCGTGCTCTGGACAAGCTCATCGGGCTGGGCCTGATCCATCGCCTCGAAAGCATGAACGCTTTTGTCGCGTGTGCACACCCCTCATGTCATTCTGTAGAGATGGTTGGCTTTGCGATTTGTGAAGCTTGTGGCAAAGCGCTGGAATTTGCTGACAATGATGTCGCGGAAATTCTGAGCGGTTGGGCAAGCGCGAATGGCTTTGATGCGAAATCAACCTCTATTGAGATCAAAGGCACCTGTGCATCCTGCCAAGAAAAGTTGGAAAACTCTTCAGGAACTGAGTGAAAATCTGCGCCGTAGATCAAAGAGGCTGGGTACATCACTCTCTGTGTGGTGCAGTTCTGAAGGTTCGATCAGTTCTCGCGAAATCCAGTTTGTCGTGTAAAGCAAAGGCTTCTTCTGTTGGCGCGACGTTGGTTGGCCGCCAAACCCGCTGCCATCGACAAGAATAAGATCACTTGGAAGTTTTCGCCGAAGTTCAGAGAGGCTGGAAAACAGCAGGGAACGGTTCTTACTACATACCTGTAACCCAGTAGCTCTTTCTGCAAGTCTTGCAAGGATATCCGGGAATGAGCGTGTACGTTCACTCACCACATACCTCAGAAAGATGCCGGGTGAGTAATCCCCAAACAGACTTTCAATGTCGTCCTCCGGATGCACTTCGCTCCAATTGCGAAACGGAACATACAGAGCATTTTCGTTGTTGTAGAAGGCTTCATGGCTAACTGTGTTGAAGTGGCCTTGATGTTTGGACGAAAACACAAGGTTCAACTGGTTCTGCTCAGGCGCGGCAGCTTCGTCTATAATGCGGAGCCCACCATTATAGAGCGGATCTCCATAGGCAAGCACAAGCGCACCAGAAATGCGTTGAAACGTTTGGTCAAACTCTCTGTCCGGTGAGGGACCGATGCTTAAGAGCAAATCAGAAGCAACAAGGGTGCGCGTGGGGATCGGACATATACCGCCATGATCGCTCCAAATGACCTCAAGGTCGCTCAAACTGGCAAAATCGCTTGGCTGCACAGTTTTCTAGTCCTCTGAAAGATTGAAGCCGGGCCTTGGGAGCCTACAAAATCAATAATGAGGAAAAGTTGACGATACGGCAAGTGCTTGTAAGGCGCAAATAGTCAAACTGGAAAAACAAATTGCTTGCTGTGGCAAGAGCGCTACAGCAACGCCACCTGTTGGACTGGTCGTTGCTGTAACACCCGTAAAAGGAAGGAGAATAAACTGCGGCGAGGGAGCTGTAAACTCGCCACAGGTGTGTCAGTTCCGTTTAAGGAGCTGCAACATACGTTGGCTGCAATGTGGAGGACGGTGTCACACCAGCACCCGCGCCTGAGATTTTGTAGCCATTGGCTCCGCGGCGTGCATTGGTCTTGGCACGTGCCGCTTTGCGGTTGCCGCCACGATAATCCACGTTGATGCCCAGCTCATTGATCATTGCGACCAGCTGAGAGCGGGAATAGAAGCCCAGGGTGCTCAGCAGTGCAGAAACATGATGCTTCACGGTCGCTTCGGAAATTCCGAGCTCATGAGCGATCTGTTTGTTCAACTTACCTTCTTTCAAGTAAGTCAAAATGGTTGCCTGACGGCGTGTCAGATTGGCCAGACCTTCATAAAAGTCGATACCAAATGCGTTCTGTGCATCTTCGGACTCAGTGGTCACCTCAACAGTGCCGCCGGTCAAAATCGCTTTGAAGACAGAAAAATCAGCAGTCTTTGGAACAGCTGCACTTGCACCGCGGGCAATGAAGTAATCTGCAAGGCCCGGATTGTCTTGCTCAAGCAGCATGACAAGGCTGGAAATCTCATAGGTCTCCAGCAGTGCGGATGCCGTGCCGAGTCCTGGTGCCCCCTTCATACGAGGGTTCACAAGTACCACTGCGGAAGGGTGAAGTTCTACCCAAGTCTGCAACTCGGAAAAGCTTTTTGTCACAAGTACATTCACGCCATGACACTCATTGGAGTAGATACTCGCAAGTGCTCTGGAAAATGCCGGATGTGGATCACCAATAATAACAGTGTGCATGGAAACCTTCTCCCTTAGGGTTCCAACAGTGGACTGACGCTCCCGATACATAATTTCTCCTCCCTAAACTATGCACTACGTGTTTCGTCTTATCTCTTGAAAAAAATACATGCATATGGTTTTTTTACAAGCGTTGATGTGAGGCTCCATGAAAAATAATTTTCAAGATACCGGCGAAACGCGAAAATCTACTCAGGCAGAGAAGAGTGACCGCATGCGTAAGGAGATCCTCCTTGCGGCTATCAGCTGTTTGCACGAGTTTGGCTATCACCGTGCATCTATTAAGAAAATTACCGAAAAGACCAGATTTTCGCAGGGTGCGCTGCAGCATCATTTCCCGACTAAAGAAGATCTGATGGTCTTTGTTCTGGAAAGGTTGCTCGCGAAATCCGTTAGGTTGACTTTGGAGTGGTTGAACGAAATCGGTGAGGATAAAAGCAGAATTTCTGAGCTGACTATCAAATGGTGGACGAATCAGGCGAACTCTCCTGAGTACCTCACCATGGTGGAAATTCTTGTTGCAGCGCGAACGGAAGACTCGCTGCGTCGCCGCATCAAACCCACCTTCGACAATTTCGCGAAAGTGACTGACGATCGAATTTTGGCAATTTTTGATAGCAATAAAATAAGTCAGACAATCGCACGTACGCTCATCACAGCCTCGCGTCAGATGATGACAGGCCTGATCAGCTCAGATGGTTTGTTTATGAAGGAAGAAGATAAGCAGGCCTACATCGAGCACTGGGCGATGTTTTTGCAGCAACTTATCGAGCATAGAATGCAGGAATCTGCGTAGACTTTAGTCTATGTGGCATCCGGGCACGTGGCCCGAATGCACGATCTTTTAGCAGCCGAGATTACATCAGCTGGCTAAGTTTCATTGCAACGCTCATGTCACCATCAATAGTGAACTTGCCCTGCATGAATGCCGCTGTTGGATCCAGATCGCCAGCAATCAGAGACTGCAGGTCTTCAAAGGTAACGCCGATTGTGCAATCAACGTCTTTGTTGTCGGTGGAGATGGAATTGCCATCAATCACCAGAACACCTTCGTCACCACAGTCAAACTTGATTGAGCTGTCAAAGTCGCTGGATTCTACGCGGCCTTTCAGGTCATTCAAAAGTGCGTCCATGCTCATATTTGTTCCCTCCATCTGTTAAATTACAGTGTTTGAAAAATCCGGGCAGATGCCTAAGGTGTTCTAAGTAGCGCACTACGTATTACGCATCAGGCATCGTGTTAACGTAAGCGTAATTCAGCATGCGTTGAATGTAAAGACACCAGATTCCGCTTATTCGGGATTAGCCCTGCTGCCTTAGTTGGGCGTTATGCCAACTGATCTGCCAAAGACTTCGTCTTCTCAGTCACAACATCGCCCGTGTGCTTTGTTGCTACCGGCTCAATGAGCACGATCCAGCATTCCTCTTGAGCAACCGGGTTATGCATTTTACCTTTGGGGACAACATGAAAGTCACCCTCATTTAGGGTAACAGCTTCCCCTTCGTACTCAATAATGACACTGCCTTTTACAACATAGAAGAGCTCATCTTCCTCATCATGCTTGTGCCAGGCGAGATCTCCTTTGACCTTGGCGACCTTAACATACTGGTCGTTCACTTGAGCGACGATCCTAGGGGACCAGTAGTCAGTGATCTTTTCAAATTCAGAATTAAAATTGCCAATCATAGGAACCTCATAAAAACAGGATACTGACGGTTATATGGGGCTGTTGCAGTCTCGTACAACACAGACAGGCTCATCCGTTGACGTTTGCTTACAAGCCGTTATAAGCCCCTCCATGAACACTCCGAGCCCATCCTTTATCTACGCACCGCCCATAGAGCCCTTCCTTGATGTTGTCCATCAGGATGAGCAGCTTCTGGTCCTTAATAAGCCGAGTGGTTTGTTGAGTGTCCCCGGTCGCGCAGAAGAGCATAGGGACTGTTTGGAAAGCCGCGCACAATCCGTCTATCCAACAGCAACAACCATCCACCGATTGGATATGGATACCTCTGGCCTGCTTGTGATGGCCATGAACAAAGACGCGCACCGTCATGTCGGGCTTCAATTCGAAAAGCGCATGACGCGAAAAACTTACATTGCCCGCGTATGGGGTCATGTCTCTGAGGATCAGGGAGAGGTTGATCTTCCTCTACGATGTGACTGGCCCAATCGCCCAAAACAGATGGTTGACCATGAGCAGGGCCGTTCAGCACTCACGCGTTGGGAAGTGGTCCACCGCGAGGAAGCGACAACCCTTGTAAAGCTGATGCCAGTCACAGGCCGCTCTCACCAACTTCGCGTACATATGCTCGCGCTTGGTCATGTCATTGTGGGAGACCGCTTCTACGCTGACGGAGAGGCGCTGGTGTTCTCAGAGCGATTGCACCTCCACGCGCAAACGCTTGAGCTGCGTCATCCCATAGGTGGTGAATACAATACCTTTACAGCTTCCTGTCCGTTTTGGGATCTGTAAGTCGCCAATACCTGCCAGACTCATTGAATTTGTAAAAATGAGTCACATTAAATACGGGTAATATCGTATTTTGTGCAGCCAGAGCGCACTATTCACAAGCACTAGGTGAAACTACCAGCAAATTATTGCAGGAAAAGAACTTTCACACAGTATAAGACAGCGCACTTGTCCTATAAGCAAATCGCTGGCTATCTCCCAGTAAAAATCGCGATCTCACCTCGCATTAACTCATTGAATATAAAGTGTAATATCACTGATTTTACGGGTGAAAACTGTATGCAATGCTATGCAATAAATGACAAGTTTGATTATTATGGCAATTCTGGTCTCTCAGAGTAGCCTTCAGATTGCCAGTTTTATGACATCCTATTCATATATCTCTGATTTTTGACTTAAGTCATGCGCCTAAAGTACAATGTGACCCAATAATACCTGTGTCGAACAGAAGAGCGGTTTCCTCCCTAGAGCTGTTTTGTGACATGTACGGATAGTTTGTCACGTTTCTGCTTCGGATTTTGCCTACGGAGAAGAGAATGCCTGTCACTAATCGCGAAGAATTAGACGCCCTGGTTGCTCGGGTTAAAAAAGCGCAACGGACTTACGCTACATACACACAAGAGCAGGTAGATAAGATTTTCCGTGCAGCGGCTTTGGCTGCTGCGGATGCTCGCATCCCACTCTCCCGCATGGCGGTTGAAGAGACTGGAATGGGCGTAATGGAAGACAAGGTTATCAAAAACCAGTTTGCTTCCGAATACATCTACAACAAATACAAGGATGAAAAGACCTGCGGTATCCTCGATGAAGATGACACCTTTGGTACCATCACCATTGCAGAACCAACAGGCATCATCTGCGGCATTGTCCCAACCACAAACCCGACCTCTACTGCGATCTTTAAAGCACTGATTTCTTTGAAGACCCGCAACGGTATCATCTTCAGCCCGCACCCTCGTGCAAAGCTGGCAACCAACGAAGCCGCTCGCATCGTTCTGGACGCAGCAATCAAAGCTGGTGCGCCAAAAGACATCATCGGCTGGATTGACGTTCCAACAGTGGAACTCTCCAACGCATTGATGACACACGATGAGATCAACCTGATCCTCGCAACCGGTGGTCCGGGCATGGTGAAGGCAGCTTACTCTTCTGGTAAACCAGCCATCGGCGTGGGCGCAGGTAACACTCCGGTTGTGGTTGATGAGTTTGCAGACGTGAAACGCCTTGTTGCTTCTGTCCTCATGTCCAAAACATTCGATAACGGCGTGATCTGCGCATCTGAGCAGTCTGTTATTGTTGTCGAGGAAATCTACGAGCAGGTTAAAGAGCGCTTCTCCAGCCACCAGGGCTACGTGCTGAAAGGCAAAGAGCTTCAGGCTGTTAAAGACGTACTGCTGAAGAACGGCGGCCTCAACGCAGCGATCGTAGGTCAGCCAGCACCAAAAATTGCTGAAATGGCCGGCGTAAAGGTTCCTGCAGGGACCAAGATCCTGATCGGTGAAGTCACCGAAGCCAGTGAAGCCGAAGCATTCGCACACGAAAAGCTGTCTCCAACGCTTGCCATGTACAAAGCAAAAAGCTTTGAAGACGCATGTGACACCGCTGAAAAGCTCGTCACCATGGGCGGCATCGGTCACACCTCAGTGTTCTATACAGATCAGGACCGCTGCGCAGATCGTGTGAAAGAATTTGGCCGTCGGATGAAGACTGCCCGTATTCTCATCAACTCTCCTGCATCCCACGGCGGCATTGGTGACCTTTACAACTTCTCCCTCGCACCAAGCCTCACACTGGGCTGCGGCTCTTGGGGTGGTAACTCCATCAGTGAGAACGTAGGTCCAAAGCACCTGATCAACAAAAAGACCGTTGCGAAGCGAGCTGAAAACATGCTGTGGCACAAACTGCCTGAATCCATTTACTTCCGTCGCGGCTGTCTGCCAATCGCTCTGGGTGATCTGGAAGGCAAAAAGCGCGCACTGATCGTAACCGATGGGTTCTTGTTCAAGAACGGCTACGCTGATGAGACTGTTCGTGTTCTCAAAGGCCTGGGCATGGAAACAGATGTCTTCTACGAAGTAGAGGCAGATCCAACACTGTCCATCGTGCGCAAAGGCGCTGACCTTTGTAAAGCATTCAAGCCAGATGTGATTGTTGCAATTGGTGGTGGTTCCCCAATGGATGCAGCAAAGATCATGTGGGTTATGTACGAACATCCGGAAGTTGACTTTGCTGATCTGGCATTGCGCTTCATGGACATTCGTAAACGTATCTACAAGTTCCCTAAAATGGGCGAAAAAGCCAAGATGGTTGCGATCCCAACCACCTCTGGCACCGGCTCTGAAGTAACCCCGTTTGCGGTGGTGACTGATGACGAAACCGGCATGAAGTACCCAATTGCGGATTACGAACTCACACCAAACATGGCAATCGTGGATGCGAACCTTGTCATGAACATGCCGAAGTCTCTGACAGCGTTTGGCGGCATTGATGCCATCACTCACGCAACAGAAGCTTACGTCTCTGTTCTGGCAAACGAGTACTCTGATGGTCAGGCTCTGCAGGCTCTCAAACTGCTTAAAGAGAACCTCGTAGAATCCTACGAAATGGGTGCCGAATCCCCGAATGCACGTGAGAAAGTGCACAACGGTGCAACCATCGCAGGTATCGCATTTGCGAACTCCTTCCTCGGTGTTTGTCACTCTATCGCACACAAAGTAGGTGCAGCGTTCCACGTACCGCACGGTTTGGCCAATGCCATGCTGATCTCTAACGTGATCCGCTACAACTCAAATGACAACCCAACCAAGCAGACTGCATTCTCTCAGTATGCACGTCCTCAGGCAAAATGCCGGTACGGTGATATTGCTGACCATCTGGGCCTCACAGCAACTGGAGACAGCCGTGAAGCAAAGGTTGAGAAACTGGTTGCTTGGGTAGAAAGCGTTAAGAAGGCTCTTGAGATCCCGGCAGGCTTCAAAGACCTGGGTATCACTGAAGAGCAGTTCATGGCGAAACTCGACGAAGTCGCTGTGGAAGCATTCGATGACCAGTGCACCGGAGCAAACCCACGGTACCCACTGATCGATGAGATCAAACAGCTCCTTCTCGATGGTTATTACGGTCGCGTCTACGTAGAGGGCCGCGCGGAGGATGTTGTAGATCTTGCGCAGGAAAAAGCGAAAAAAGCCTCTAAAGCGAAAGCTTAAGTCCAACGCCATTCCTGCAAGCTAAACATTGCGGCTCGAAAAAAGACCCCGGGGCACCAGCTCCGGGGCTTTTGCGTTTCAGGGACCAACATAAAGTGATAACTCTTGCGTATGGAAACGAAGCAACTCAAGTTCTCCTATCGGGATGATAGCAGCATCCCAAGGTTCCCAGATGATGGCCCTATTTCAGTCATGGATGCCCACTGCGGACTTTGCGCAAAAGGAGCGGCATGGATAGCAAGGAACGATCAGGACGAAGAGTTCAGGATCGTACCGCTGCAGTCCGAATTGGGAGAAGCGTTAGCAGTCCATTATGGGCTCGATCCATCTAATCCATTGAGCTGGCTATATCTCGAAAATGGAGTTGCATATACCTCACTGGATGCATTGATCCGTGTTGGGTTACGCTTGGGGGGAGTATGGAACATTTTGGTTGTATTGCGAATTTTACCACGATCTGTGCAGGATGCGATGTACGGAGTTGTTGCCCGCAATCGCTATAAGTTTTTCGGTAGGGCTGATTTGTGTTCAGTGCAGAATTCTGAAGTCAGAAAAAGGCTGTTACTTTGAAAATATTGGTACTTGGCGGCTACGGTGTCTTTGGTGGGCGGTTGGTTGAGCTTCTTTTAGATATCGAAAGCCTTGAGCTTGTTGTTTCAGGCCGCGATCAAAACAAGGCTGAAGCTTTTTGTAAAAGACATAGCGGTAGCGCTGCGCTCACCCCATTAGCCTTGGATCGCACAGAAATTGCTCTTTGCCTCCCAACAATAAAACCCGATATCGTAATCGATGCTTCAGGTCCATTTCAGTCCTATGGCCAACATAAATATGCCACCGTTGAAGCGTGCATCGCAGCTAAGGTGAATTACCTCGACTTTGCAGATGCTGCGGATTTTGTCTTTGGTGTTTCTCAGTTTGACCAGCAGGCAAAGACCGCCGGGATTTTTGTGATTTCTGGCGTGAGCAGTTTTCCGGTTCTGACAGCAAGTGTCCTTCGGGAGATCTCTAAGACGATGGAGATACACCATGTGACTGGAGGTATTGCACCGTCTCCATTCGCGGGAGTTGGGCTCAACGTAATGCGTGCGATTGTTGGTTATGCTGGCTCACCAATCACGCTGTTTCGTGAAGGTGAACGTGCTCAAGCAATTGGTCTTGCTGAAACTCGACGCTACACGATCTCTGTGCCGGGTAAACTGCCCATGAGAAACACTCACTTTTCGCTTGTCGATGTGCCTGACCTGCAAGTCCTGCCACCTGAGCATCCTACAATGCAATCGATCTGGATGGGGGCGGGACCTATTCCGGAGGTTTTGCATAAGATGTTAAACTGGATGGCTCGGGTGAGGTCAACACTGAGGCTCCCGTCCTTTGAGCCGTTGTCTCCGCTTTTCTATCGGGTCCTTAACCTCTTTAAATATGGAGAGCATCGGGGAGGTATGTTTGTTCATGTAAGCGGCTCAGCGAATAAAGGGCCTGTTGAGCAGTCATGGCATATGTTGGCCGAAGGCGATGACGGCCCATATATTCCTTCTATGGCCATCGAAGCAATTATTCGGAAAATTCTTGCAGGCGAAGTACCCAAAACAGGAGCAAGATCTGCAACCCGGGAATTGGAGCTGGAAGACTATAGTAAACTCTTTGAAAAGAGACCGATCACTATGGGATTCCGGCAGGATCAAAGAGCCGAGCTCAACCCGTTCAAACAGGTGCTTGGGAGTGCCTTCAATCTTCTTCCAACTGCATTACAGAACTTTCATGGCTCAGACCAAAAACAAACGTGGCAAGGTCAGGCAGTAGTTCATCGAGGCTCAGGGCTGCTTTCGAAAATGATAGGTCGTGTGTTCGGTTTTCCCAAAACGAACGACGCGGCGAATGTGTGTGTCACCCAGATTCCAGATGAAAATGGTCTAAGCTGGACCCGGTCGTTTGATGGAAAAGAATTTGAATCTTTTCTGAAAGTGGGTAGAGGAAAAGACAGTTACCTTCTGAGTGAACAATTTGGACCCGTGAAGGTTGCTCTGGCACTCGTCTTAGATGAGGGAAAGCTGCGCTTTATTCCTCGGAGATGGTCTATATTCTCAATACCCATGCCACGAATTTTGCTGCCTCACGGAGAGAGCTTTGAGCAAGAGACGGATGGGCGGTTTTCGTTTGATGTCCAGATTTCAGCTCCAGCGGTAGGGCACATCGTTTCCTATAAAGGTTACCTCGAACCAGAGACTTAGTACCCGTAAATAGCCTTTACACCTAAGTAAATGTGACGGCAAAGCTACAGCAAGCTCTCGGAAACTTCCGTAGCGTTCAAAGTCTCTTCCGCTGATTGGCGTGTTTTGCTAGAGCTGACTGCCTAGTTAAACAACGTGAGAAATCAATTTTGCCTATGTAATCACCGGTCTCTTTTAGTCAATCATTGTTCTGCAAAAGATACTCCTTTGCGGCGCGCTTTCTGTTGCGCGGATGGTGGCATGAGACCGGTTTGGCCTCGTGATTTCTGGCACTATCCTTGCGCATTTTTGCGCGCTGCTTTCTATAAAATCCTTAGCCTTACCGTGTGCTGTAACGGCGTCATGCTGCGCATCCGCTTTTTGACAAGTGGAAATCCAAAAGCATGTCGAAATCGCTTAAATGCGTCTGGACGCTTCAACCCGAAAACCCACCAAACCCGATTATTCCCTGCAAGAACTGCGGTGTTCTTAAGCCCTTCAAACCATCAGGGAAGTTCCGTCTCAATGCAAATGGCACCAGACTGGACGCATGGCTCATTTACAAATGCATGACCTGCGATGCCACGTGGAATCGCTCGATTTTTGAACGCTGTAACCGCAAGCAGATCGCCCCGGACTTTTTGGAAGCAATGCAAATCAATTGCCCGGAGCAAGTGAAAAGGTATGCCTTTGATAAAACTGGTTTACCTGCTGTCGCTGCACTAAGTGAAGGTGAGGGGATGGTCACCGTTCACAAGCAAATCGTGGAGGGCACGGCACGGGACTGGACGGTTCTTGAAATCACACTGAACGCAGCAGTGCCCGTCAATCTGAGATTGGACAGGTTGCTCGCTCAGCAGCTGGGAGTGTCACGAAGTGCCCTGAAACAGCTTGCTAGGCAAGGAGGGCTTCTTGATGGAAACGACGAGCCTCTTCAATTGAAGAAACCTCCCAAACACGGCATTGTCCTGCGCCTTCAACTTGCTGATCACACTAACCTGAGAGCACAAGTGCACTCAGCCTTACTCGCAGATGAATTTGTAGAGGCGTGACATCAACCACAAGCCCCCAGAACAAAGACTTGGGGGCTTGTTCCTACTGAATTGAGGTCGGCAATAAGCCACTAAAGATTACACATCACGTCCGCCAGAATCTCGTAGGTCATTGGGTTCCCCATCTGGCTGACGTTGAAGCGCATGAACTGGCCCATGGATTGGGTTGGGCTGAAAACATCACCTGGGGCAAGAACCATGTTTTGCTGCAGGGCTGCGCGGGCGAGTTCAGCTGAATCGATGCCTTCCGGCAGCGAGCACCAGAGGTAAAATCCGCCCTCTGGCATCAACCAGGTCTGGATGCCCAGCTCAACCAGATTGGCGGAAACCTCGCGCCGTGTCTTGGCAAGGCGAGTACGCAAGGCCTCCATGTGCTTTCGATAGGAACCATCACTCAGGCAAGCATAAATCAGCTCCGTGGTGATCGGGCTAGGGCCACCGAAGGTCGTGGCCACCTGAAGATCAACCAGAGCTTCAATCCAGTCTGGTTTGGCAGCGATATATCCGCAGCGTGCGGAAGCCGACAATGTCTTTGAAAAGCTGCCAAGTCGGATCACGCGATCAAACCCGCCCAAGGCAGTCAGGCGCGGCGTTATTTCTGGCAGAAACTCAGAAAACACATCATCCTCAATCAGGATGAGATCATGCCGGGCTGCAATACTCAGGATCTTATGAGCACCTTGAGGAGAGAGGGTGACCCCCGTGGGGTTATGCAATGAGGTGTTGGAGATGTAAAAACGTGGCTTATGCTCCACAACAGCCTGCTCAAACTGCTCACAATCCATGCCTGTCCTGGTGTACGGCACGCTCACAATCTCAACTTGATGCGCTTTCAGGATTGCCTGAAAGTTGAAGTAACACGGGTCACTGACAAGAACCTTGTCTCCGGGGCGCAGCAAGAAACGGCACAACAGGTCAATAGATTGAGTAGCAGAACCTGTCAGCAAAATCTGGTTCGGATCAACCTCAATCCCTTCTGCCGCAAACTGCCTAGCCTGCAACCGTCTCAGATTGCTGGCCCCTCGTGTGCTGGCATAATCTGATAGCAAGTGATCATCCGCCTTGCTCAAATTACGAATGGCCTTGCGCAGGGATGCGTTCGGCATCCAGTCCGCAGGCATCCAGCCACAGCCGGGTTTGAGCATATCCCGTCCGGTATCCAGCGATTGTCGAGAGACCCAGAACGGATCGATCTCTCTATCCAGATGCGGCCCAATCTCTGAAACCGTAAAGGGCTGCGTTTTCGGGGAGACATAAAATCCGGCCCCTTTGCGGGCAAAGATAATCCCTTCGGCAGCAAGCCGGTCATAAGCCTCAACCACTGTCGAGGCGGAAACATTCATTGTAGAGGCAAACCCTCGGATGCTTGGCAGTTTCTCGCCCGGTTCCAACGCGCGGCTGCTGATCTTGCTGCGCACCGCTTGCATCACGCGTTGTGTTTGTTGCCCATAAGCCATTTTACATCTCACCTGCTGTATTGACGATTGTAGCAGTACAGTTTCTCGCAATTGTATTGTTTTGTGGCTGTTGTGCCTAGCCCCACCTCGCTAAAAAACAGAAAACGGAGGTGAATGATGCAAGCATCACTGGCACAAAGAGGCTCAGCAGGCTGGGGAAACGGTCTGCTCGGTGTCATAATTTTCAGCGGCTCTTTGCCCGCAACACGCACAGCTGTCGCCGGATTTGATCCATTCTTTCTGACAAGCATACGCGCAGTGATTGCTGCATTGCTGGGCATTGCGTTGCTGAGCGTGCTGAGGCAGCCTTTCCCAAAGCGGCAGGATATCTTGTCCTTGACAGTCGTTGCCCTCGGTGTGGTGATAGGCTTCCCGCTGCTTTCTGCATTGGCGCTTGCACAGATGACGGCAGCGCAGTCGCTGGTTCTGATGGGAGTTTTACCATTCTCGACAGCTATCTTCGCTGTTTTGAGAGGAGGGGAAAGACCAAAGCCATTCTTTTGGGTGTTCTCTGGCGTCGGCAGTCTAGCTGTGGCGGTGTTCGCGCTCTCACAAAACGCAGAAGGCTCACTGCTTGGCTCTCTTTACATGTTCGGCGCAATTGTTGTGTGCGGCCTTGGATATGCAGAAGGGGCGACACTTTCAAGAAAGCTGGGAGGCTGGCAGGTCATTTCATGGGCACTTGTACTGGCTCTTCCAGTCATGCTGGTAGCTGCAATCCTAAGTGTACCTGCTCAGCTGCCAGACAGTCAGTCCACCGCGTGGTATGGCCTCATGTACGTTTCTGTCTTCTCAATGCTGGTTGGCTTTGTGTTCTGGTATCGCGGGCTGGCTTTGGGCGGTGCTGCGGGGGTTGGACAGCTTATGCTCCTGCAACCATTCTTCGGCCTCATGCTTGCAGCACTGCTGCTTCAGGAGACGATTTCGTCAATGATGATTGCAGCGACAGTCGTTGTGGTTGGCTGTGTGGTCGGTGCCAAACGATATGCATAAATAAAAGACGAGAGCAGGTCACTACGAAGCGGCCTGCTCTCACTGTGAGACCTATACCCGTCGCAGTATCTGCACGATGGTCGCGCCCGGTTCCCGTAAAGGAGTGGTGCAAACGGAAAGCACGCGCCCGTCACATGGGGCTGCGTACTTCGCCACTACATCGCCGAAAGCGTTTGTCATGGTGGCAACCAGCTGGCCTTTGGTCACCTCCTGATTGAGCTGCACCAACACACGCGCAAACCCGCCAGTGTCTGCAGTGATCGACATATCGTCGTTCCCCACATAGCTTTCAATCCCAAGCAGGTTCACTTTGCCCGCAATCATCCCATAGTCGATCAAGGTGTTCAAAATGCCCTGAACACCGCGCTGGGTCATATCCGGATCAAACACATTGGCACAGCCCAGCTCGATGGTAAGCGATGGAACGCCAGCCCGAACCAACTCAGTCTCAACCGAGCCATCAATACCGTCATCTTCTAGGATCTGATCTGCAGGTTGAAGAGCGGCCAGTCGACATACATCTGCACTGCGGAAGTCTGCGAACATAAAGAATGGGAAAGCTGTTCCGGTTGAATCCGTGTGCAGATCCAGAAAGATATCCGCATTGTCCATGTAAAGATTATGCCAAAGCGCATAGGCATACCGGCTTCCCGCATTTGAGCTCTTCGCATCCCCCGGCATCATGCGATTGAGGTTTGTGAAGGTCTGTGTCTCATTTTGCGAAGGGTAGTAGCGCGAAGCCAGCTGCATGCCAGGAGGGTTTGCGCCCGGTACCAGAACAACAGTACCTTTCAGAGCCGCTGGATCAAGATGCGGTAACAACTGGTGGATCACATCCACCCCCTGAACCTCATCGCCATGCAGCGTTGACTGAATGAATAGCTTTGTTCCGCGCTCCGCACCCTTGATCACAATCACTGGAATACGGTGGTAATTTCCCAGGGAGTCTGTGGAGGCTTTAAAGAAGAAACGGTGTTTCCCAGCAGCAAGCTCATCAACACTGAGCTTTTCGATGACGGGTACACCATCAATGATATCATTCGTTGTTTTCATGGAAGAAACCTACCGCGCCCGACACAGATGGAACAAGTGAGTTTACATCAAACATCACAGTGTTGATTGGCCTGAGTATCTGAAACTGAACATCCCGCCTTCGGGTGTCTGATGCATGATCTGCCAATAACAACTTGAGCTAGGTTTGATTTTTGTATACTTATGTATGCAAAATTGAGGTGCTTCATGAATATCGCAAGTGATCACGCATTTTCCGGCCTGCAAAAAATCTATGACCAAGCTCGTCCGCGCTACCCACAGGATGCGCTGGAACACATCGTGGATCTGTTGGAGATGCCCAAAGGTGCAGAGCAGGGGCATCTATTGGATGTTGGCTGCGGCACCGGAATTTTGACGCGCCAACTTCAAGGGCTGTCACCAGGCAGCAAGTTTACAGGATGCGACGTCAACGAAGACATGCTGTTTCAGGCAAAAGCAAGGGATAAGGCAGGTGAAGTGTCTTGGCATCAAGCCGCTGCTGAAAAGCTTCCGTTCGAAGACAGTGCTTTTCATCTCATCACCGTCGCACAGGCCGCACAATGGTTTGATCGACCGAAGTTCTACCGGGAAGTACAGCGTGTTCTCACCTCACAAGGGTGTCTGGTAATTATCGAGAACAACCGGCAGCTGGAAGCCTGCGCTTTCATGCACGCCTATGAAACCTTAATCGAAACGCACAACACCAGTTACTCCAGAGATTACCGCAGGTTCGACTATGCGCAGGAGATGCAAAAGGCAGGCTTTGCTCAGGCAAACGTTCGGCGGTTCCCTTGGTCCCGTTCCATGTCACATCAGGATTTTGTTGAAATGGCCAAATCCTCCTCAAAAGTTCAAGCTGCGATCAAAGCAAGCAATGGCGTTTTCCTGATTGAGCTTGATCAGATCCTGCAAGAACATTGGGGGGAGGACGAGCAAATAGTGATTGATTATTCGACACAGGTCTTCGTTGGGCAGCAATGAGACTGTTGAGGCGCTGAGGCAAATCGGCTTGTGCAGCTTAAACCAATGCAAAGACTATCTTCTTAGAGTGTCGGGAATGCGCAACTTAAAGGCGATCCATTGAACACGAATAGTGGACACCGCCGGGATTAAAATGGCCAAATGTCCTATCAAAATCTGACCGTCATCTTTGCAGTGGTTTTTTTGTACAGCGTGATGAGCCGACGGCTGGAGCAAAAGCCGATCAATGGAGCATTGCTGTTTTGCATTATTGGCTTTTTGCTTGGCAATGACGGTTTGGGGTGGTTTCAGGTCAAGCTCACCAATGAATCCATCAAGACATTGGCTGAGTTGGCTCTTGCAATCGTTTTGTTTACGGATGCGGCCAAAGCAAATCTCAAAGTCCTTGCCACCAACATTGACTTACCACGGCGCCTCCTCTTGGTTGGCCTGCCGCTCACAATCATATTTGGCATCGGAGCCGGGATGGCGTTGTTGCCACAACTCCCTGTCATCGAGATTGCAATTCTGGCTGCTTTACTCGCTCCAACGGATGCCGCGCTTGGCAAGGCCGTGGTGACAGATCCCTCTGTACCGGCCAAGATCAGAGGAACTTTGAATGCCGAAAGCGGGTTAAACGACGGCATCTGCGTTCCAATTGTGTTTTCTCTCCTCCCAATTGCAGCTGATCCATCCCTGATAAGCCACCTGAACAAAATGGCCGCGCAATTGCTTGCTGAGCAGATCGGCCTGGGTGTTCTTGTGGGGATTGGCATTGCCATTCTCGCTGGGCAGATCATTGATTACTCTTTCCAGACCAAGGAGCAATCCAAAACGTGGGAGCAGGTGACTGTCGTCGCTCTGGCGATCTGCTGCTTCTCAGTCGCGCAACTGGCAGGTGGCAGCGGGTTCATCGCTGCCTTTGTGGGCGGTATTGTTTTCGGCTGGTTGGAGAAGCCCTACAAAGAGCAGCTCCTGGATTCAGCAGAAGGAATAGGAGACTCGCTCTCCCTCATGACATGGCTCATTTTTGGCGCAGCTATCATCGGCTCAGTCCTGCATGAGTTCACTTGGGAAATCCTGGCCTACTCCATCCTGAGCTTGACGGTCGTCAGAATTTTGCCTGTCCTTTTCGTCTTGCGCGGTGAGCCTTTGAGCACAAAAGAAAAGCTCTTTATTGGTTGGTTTGGCCCACGAGGTCTGGCAAGCATCGTCTTCGCTATTATCGTGCTGGATGCGAACTTGCCGGGCAGTTCCGTCATCGCATCAACAGCTGTAACCACCATCGGCCTCAGTGTTATCCTGCACGGACTAACAGCGCATTCCTTCATCAAAGCATTGAAGAAAAAGTAGCAGGAGAGGGGCTGGCAAGAGGTTATCTCGCCAGCACATCAGATCAGTCGATCATTTTTGCATGCAGTGCTTCGTTATTGGGGAAGTGCTGCAGGCCTTCTGTCCAGATTTCTTTGGCAGTCAGAAAATCCCGCTTCTGTTCATAAATCGCCCCAAGCACCAGATACGGGTACACATGATGCCAGTTGGACTTGGTTTTCTGCTGCGCCTCAATCATGGACTTCAGGATTTTGATGGAGGAAGCCTCCTGATCCCGCTTATGAGAGAAGCCATAGAGTGTCGCTTTCCCAAGCCACGCGCCCCAGCTGGCCTTATCTTGACTCAGGGCCTGATCAAAATAAACATCAGCACGGGCTGCCAGCTCAGCCATCTCGCTTTCATCCTCCGACATATAGACCCCATACGTCAGAAGCGTGCCATACCTGGCAATCAGTTCCGGATTGCTGTTGGAGGAAATGTCCTTGCCCAGCAACTCAACTGTCTCTTTGAAGCTCTTGGAAGAAACCAGCTGAACCACCAGCAGCTCCCCATCCGGGCTCCACAGAGAGGTTGTCTTTATTTTACTCAAACCCTGTTGTGGGCTGATATGCTGCTGTGTTGCGCCATTTTTATCCCATGAAAACGCCCAGGGCACCCAATGGTCAGCCAAGGCTGGCGGGCTAAGAATCACGCTCATGAAAAGAGCCGGTGCCACAAAGCAAGCTTGGCACATTCTTTTGATAATACTCATAAAAAATCCGTCGTATTGAGAAGAAACATGGGCTTTTGACCTTCTTATTTCCTGCAGAAAATTACAGGACCTTTATTGACAGTTGTGTATCTAATAATACATATAAGTATCATGTCGATACCATTGAACAACACCACAAAAGACAAACTGCTGGAAGCAGCCGTACGTGTGCTCAACAATCAGCCACGGGCGTCTCTGGCAGATATTGCAGAGGCCGCAGGCGTAAAACGCGTAACTCTTCACCGTGTTATTGGCACACGTGAGGAATTGCTGCGTGACGTGGCCTTGCGCGCTTTAGACCAGATGGACGAAGCGTCTTATGCAGCCATCAAAGGCAAGCGCAAAGCGTTTGAACAGCTCAAAGCCATTGTAGGCGCTCTGGTGCCTTATGCAGATTCCTGTCACTTCCTCTGGAAGAATCCCGACGTCTGGGATGATCCCGAAATTGCTAGAGAAATCAAGCGCCACGACAAGGAACTCTGTGATTTAATTGATCGTGCAAAGGAAGAAGGCGACATTCTCTCCTTCATCCCAAACAGCTGGATCATCGCCTCGCTGGACGCTGTTTTGTATGCAGCAGCAAGCACATCACAGGCCGGAAACATCGCAACCAATGATGCCAGCGCACTTGCAATTCAAACCTTGTTTGGCGGCATTACGAAGAAGGTAAAGGGCGTGCAACCCGTTGGGGTTTAGAGCGTGTTCCGTTTGATTGGATTCAAGCAAACGAAAAGAATTCGCTCCGACAAAGATGTTAGAGTGCGGTGCGTAGTTGTAAATGAACGCGGCGTGCTCTGGGAGGCAGAACGAACAGTATAGGCCATATCAGGTCGGATAGGAACGTGATGGCTGCAGCAACTAAAATCGGGCGACTGGAGGGGCTGGACCTCGCCAGGTTCATCGCCTTCGTGGGTATGGTGATTGTCAACTTCTCCATCGTGATGGGCGCAGAAGGTGCTGAGGGTATTCTCAGCAACATCATCTACGCACTGGAAGGACGCGCTGCAGCCACCTTCGTCGTGCTGGCAGGCATCGGCCTTGGTCTGGCGGGGATGAAAGGGGAGCTTAACCTCACCATCTTCACCACGGTCAAACGCGCTGCCTTCCTGCTCGTGCTCGGCCTGCTCAATATGCTCATTTTTGATGCTGACATCCTGCACTACTACGCGTTTTACTTCCTCTTCGGTGCTCTGCTGCTGCCAGTGGGCACCCGCACTCTGGGCTGGCTCATTGCGGGTCTGGCCACCACCTCTGTGCTCATGGTCATCCTGTTGGATTATGACGCTGGCTGGAACTGGAACGACCTGACCTATCCTGAGTTCTGGACACCCGTCGGCTTCATCCGCAATCTGTTCTTCAACGGCTGGCATCCGGTCATCCCGTGGCTTGGGTTCCTGCTGTTTGGCGTGATGCTCAGCCGCTCAAGCCTCTCCTCAACCAAAACGCAAGATGCGCTCATGTTCGGCGGCCTTCTGGTCTTCCTGTTCGTCAACGCTGTCAGTGCTTACCTGCAACCACTCATCGCGATGGTAGAGCCGGAACTGGCCGATCTGGTGGGCACAAGCCCGGTGCCGCCAATGCCGTTTTACATGATGGCTGGCATGTCCGTCGCCTCCATGGTCGTCGGCGTATGTCTGCGCTCAGCCCCAATGCTGAAAAGCTCCGGCGTGCTGACTATCCTCAACCCCGCAGGCCGCCAGACCCTCACACTCTACCTCGCCCACATCCTGCTCGGCATGGGCGTCATGGAGGAGCTGGGCCTGCTCGGCGGCCAAACCCCGCAGGCAGCCTTCCTCGCCTCAGCCATTTTCTGCGCTACAGCAGTCATCTACGCTCTCATCTGGAGCCAGTTCTTCAAACGCGGCCCAATCGAAGCCCTCATGCGCAAAGTGGCAGGCTAGCCCTCGCAAGGCCCGCCAATCAAACCACGCTTGCCACGCCCGCCTCCAAAAGCTAGGCTCCGGTTTTACTCTCGGGAATATTGCAGTGTCTTTTTTATCGGCCCCACCCAAACTTGTGATTTTTGATTGTGACGGCGTGCTTGTGGACTCCGAGCCGCTCTACATCCGCACTCTGCACCGTTTGCTGCAGTCCTACGGGGCGCCGCTCACCTTTCAGCAATGCTGGGAGATGTTCGTCGGCAAAACCAGCCGCGAGGTTGACGCCTACCTCAAAGAGCAAGGCCTGAACGCGCCCAGCCATTGGAACAAGGACTTCCACGAGCAGTCAAACGCTCTGCTGGAAAAGGAAGTCCAGCCCGTTGCCGGCATTCAGCAGGTGATAAAGCAACTCGCCAACGCAAAAATCCCCATCTGCGTTGGCTCCAACGGACATCCGTTCACGGTCCGCATGACGCTGGAAATCACCGGCCTGCTGCCATGGTTTGACGGCAACGTCTTCACCGCAACGGATGTCGGCGCCAGCAAACCCGCGCCAGACCTGTTCCTGCATGCCGCAAATAAGGCAGGCATCAACCCGGAGCACTGCGTCGTCATTGAGGACAGCGCCACCGGCATGAAAGCCGCCGCCAGCGCCGGCATGCGCTGCTTCGCCTACACGCCAGAAACCATCCCGGCACCCCAAAACCTCTTCGGCGCCCACCCGTTCCAATCCATGACCACCCTACCAAACCTGCTCGGCCTCGTTCCAGCTTAGCTCTTGGTGTCATCCCGGGCGGAGCGTAGCGGAGACCCGGGACCCAAAATTCACGCACCAACACATCCATACAAACCCACACACAAAAACGCTGGCCTGCGGGCACAATTCGCCCGGCCGCAGACCAGCAGGACACTCATGAAGGGCTGTGTAAGGGTGGTACTGCCAGCCCTTGGAGTGCCGTTTCACAGTGATCTAATCAAGAGACACAGTTTTCGTATTGACCAATGTTGGAGAGGCGACGCTGCGTGTTGCGTGACCGGAAAATCCTTTAGGGAAGGATGTGCCGGACAACGCATCAGTTAAAATTCCGCAGGTCTTGTTGAGTGCCTCTAGGCGGTCAGATAATGCATGGTGCAGAGTGAACAAAGCATCACGCTCGCAGCTGTTCTTCATCCGCTCGCTCAGCACCATATGCTGGATGTATGCAAGGTTCTGAAGATCAGAAACAACAACGTTTACTTCGTCAAATTCGTTTTGGAGAGTATTTGTGGCGCCACAGGCGCATGCAGTGTCGTCCATATTCAAAGCCTTCTTTTCTGGCTGTTGAAGTTCCGCGACGACAGATGAGCTTTCGAAGACCCACTGGCGAGCGGGAGGTTCGAAACCTGGAAAAGACAGGCGAGTTTATTCCCCCCCGAAGGAGGTGTTGTATTCACCGCCCTCCCGCTCATAGCAAAGGGTTTGCGCCTTTAGAAAAAAGACACAAAAAATCCGCTAGTTAACGGGAGCGGTAGCCGCTTTTCAGAGGTTTCGAAGCCTCACATATGAATGTGGAATGGAACGTCCGCCCTGTCAACGAAAAGTTGCAGAAGAAGGCGGAGGTGTTGCCGTGGGGATACGCTGGGAAAGGATGTGATGGACGCTAGTTTTGTTCAATTGTTGTTTGATTGCTCAGACTGCCAAAAAATGATTGCAGCCAGTCTACGCTGTATTCCGGATGAATGTATCAATGTAAGAAAATTGCCGCCATCGAATGATGGCAGCAATTAATTTTGTAGTTTTATGAAAGTAAGTCCATAGTTTCAGTCGCAGGAGGAGGTGAGACATTATAAAGGTCGGCATTGGAAAACTGATCAACTGTAATGCCGTCCAATACAGCATAAGCATCATCAATTTTCACCAATGTAGAGCCGACAAACAATCCGCCAAAAAGTTCTTCAGAGATTTCGATGGATTGAATAACTTCGGCGTTATCAGCAAAATAACCAATACGATCTACACCATCTTCAAAATCAGTGATAATGCTGATGCCATCGCCGGCACCGAAGACAAAGATGTCTGTATCTGCCCCACCTGTCAGGCTGTTAGTGCCGCTGCCACCTCGAATAATGTCGATACCGGCACCCCCTTCGATTGTATCGTTTCCTGAACCGCCTAGAATTGTATCATTCCCGGTTCCCCCTTTGATCTGGTCTGCACCTTCTCCACCTAGAATTGTATCATTTCCCGATTCACCTTCGATCCGGTCGTCACCTGCATCGCCGGATAGATAGTCGTCCCCAGAGCCGCCATTAATGAAGTCGTTGTCATTGCCACCATAGACAGTGTCTTCACCCTCATTGGCCGTCATAATGTCTTCGCCATTGCCGCCGAGCAATTGATCATCTCCGTCAGCGCCACGGAAGGTGTCGTTGCCGTCTCCACCTATAAGGCTGTCGTTACCTTCTCCACCGTGTAGAAAGTCATCGCCATCTTCGCCGTAAAGGGTATCATCACCTTCATTGCCTGAGATGTTATCGTTACCTGTGCCGCCCCAAACGATGTCAGAGTGAGTTCCGGCACTAATGCTGTCATTACCACCATGGCCATAAATGTGGTCGATCTGGAAATCGTAAACGTTAAAAGAATCGTCGCCTTCAGTGAGATGAGTAACTCTAGCCATAAAAATTCTCCAGTGATTGGAATCAACTATAGGTATATGCAAGATGCATTAATGCTCCTATAGATTGTGTGAAGCTTACCTTAAGTCATGAGTAGAGAATGCTGCATGGTTCAGCGTAGGAGGACGTCGGTGAGGGGAGCTCGGCAGGGGCATTTGAACCCCACCCCCTTGCATTCCCGCGCATTTACCTATATCTCCCGAGGCAACGCGCTTATCGGGCATATGCTTGGAGCGCCACCCCGCTGCCTGCAATATATTCAGCAAGGCAGCCTGCTCGAGTGGGATGTAACACGGGCACGCACCGTGGTCCGCAGCGTTTCTAGGTCGCTTTCAAAGCTCCTCTCAAACTCCATGGATCTCAATTTTAGCCAGTCTGGCCGCGTAGACATATGTCTGCGGGGTATATGCTGGCGTTTAATCTATGAGTACCTGCCTGATCCCATATCAGGGGGCGTGCTCTGCACATCTTGGAAGTACGAGAGTGAAGAATTTTGACGAAGCTGGCCTCGCAGAGCCTATCCTGCGCGCTGTAAAAGAAGAGGGCTATGAGGCCCCAACCCCAATCCAGCGTGAAGTAATTCCGCACATGAAAGCGGGCGAGGACATCCTCGGCATCGCACAAACAGGCACCGGCAAAACCGCAGCCTTCGTGCTGCCGCTGCTGACCCGTCTGGCAGAAGACCGCAAAAAACCAGCGCCGCACACCTGCCGTGCGCTTATTCTTGCGCCAACCCGTGAGCTTGCCTCGCAGATCGCTGATAGCGTGCGCACCTATGGCCAGTATATCGGCCCATCGACTGCTGTGATTTTTGGTGGTGTGAAACCCGGCCCACAGCTGCGCGCCCTGTCCAGAGGTCTGGACATTGTGATCGCCACTCCGGGCCGTCTGGAAGACCACATGAGCACCGGCGGCATCAAGCTGGACGCCACAACAACAGTGGTACTGGACGAAGCCGACCAGATGCTGGACCTTGGCTTTGCGCCAGCCATTCGCCGTATTCTTGGCAAACTGCCAAAAGTGCGTCAGACAGTGCTGCTCTCCGCAACCATGCCACACCAGATCCGCAAGCTGGCCAAAGAATTCCAGAGTAACCCGCGTGAAATCTCCGTGGCGCCGGTCTCCCGTCCAATTGAGAAAATCGAGCAGTCCGTTCGCTTCCTCAATTCAAGCTCAAAGCGAGCTGCCCTACAGGAAATCCTGTCAGAAAAAGACATCGAACGCGCCATCGTCTTCACCCGCACCAAGCGCGGGGCAGACCGTGTCAGCGGTCATCTGGACAAAGCAGGCCTCAGCTCAGCAGCCATCCACGGCAACAAGAGCCAGCGCCAGCGCGAAAGATCGCTGGATGGCTTCAAAAATGGCTCCATCAAAATCCTCGTGGCAACAGACATCGCTGCCCGCGGAATTGATATTGATGGTGTCAGCCACGTGGTCAACTACGAGCTGCCAAATGTGCCGGAAGCGTACGTTCACCGCATTGGCCGGACAGCCCGCGCAGGCAAAAGCGGTGTTGCCATCTCCCTGTGTGATGGAACCGAACAGCCATACCTGCGCGACATTGAGCGCCTGATTGGCCGCAAAATCCCGTCTGGTGATGGCGATTGGGCGGACGGCGAAATGCCTGCGTACGACCCAACAAACGAACAGACACAGCTGAAACGCCACAAACGCCCGCAAGGCAACCGTCGCCGCAGTGGCGGTGGTGGTGGCGGCGCTGGCCGCTCAGCCGGTGGTGCTGGTCGTCCAGCTGGCGGTGCAGGCCGCAACGGTGCCGCACAAGGCAGCAAACCAGCAGGTGAGGCAGGCGCAAGACCAGCTGGTGCAAAGCCAAATGCAGGTCGTGGCCGCGGCGGCAAACCAAACGCAAATGCGCGCCCAGCTCAAAAAAGCGGTCCAAACCGCAGCCAGAGCAACAGACCACGCCGCGCAAAACCAGCAGCTGCACAGCGCTGATTTCATAAAACACGCCGGGGCTCACAAGCCCCGGTTTTGCTTTCAGGCCTCAGTGGTCTCTGTGGCCTCGTCTTCCGCCTGAGTGCCAAAACCGGCAGGCGAGACGATCTCGATCAGCTCAAAATCCTCAGAATGCTCAATCTCGCGGTGGCGAATGCCCGCTGGCTGCACCACACAGTCCCCCGGCTTCACCGTGCGGATGCCATGCCCCTCATACTCAAACCGCGCCCAGCCTTTCAGCACATAATAAAACTGAAAGGAGCAATCATGCACATGCCACTGACCTGTCGCATTGTGCCCCTCACGCGCTTTAATCACATGCGCAACCACAGCCCCGTTGGTGGCGTCAGCCACGCCAAGGTCGCGGTACTCAAAATAACTGCGCAACCCCCGCGCCTCAAACTCCCCAGCCTCACCTTCGCTGTGGCTGAAACTCTGTTCCTGTTCCATGAAAGTCCCTCCCTCATCGTTGGGTAGTAGGGACCGTTAGGGCAGGGAACGTCAAGTTACAGATAAAGATAACTGGCCGTCGTGAAGTAAACCAACACCCCAAGCACGTCATTGCTAGTGGTGATGAAAACACCCGTCGCCGCTGCTGGATCAATGCCAATCTTGTCCAGCACCACAGGCACCGTCGCCCCCACCATCGCCGCCACCGTGGTGACGATGACCAGAGAGGACGCAGCCGTAAGCGCCAGCCACACCGGATCATGAATCTCAAACAGCACGGCCCCAATGCTGATGAGCACAGTCAGCACACTGCCTGCAATCACGCCGTTAGACAGCGCCCCGCAAAACTCCTTCCAAAGCCGAAACAGCGTACTGCCCGTCCAGATAGACCCCGTCGCAATGCCCTGCACCGCAACAGCAGACGCCTGAAGCCCGGAATTGCCCGCCATCGACATGATCACCGGAATAAACGCCGCCAAAATAGCGGCTTTCTCCAGCTCATCCTCAAAAGATCCAACCACCAGCGCCGCAACAGCAGACCCAATCAGCCCCGTCATCAACCAGGGCAACCGGCCTTTGATGATCCGGCGCACGGAGTCTGAAGGCCGTGCTTCCGGCGAAACCCCGCCCATCAACATCAGATCCTCGGAGAGCTCCTCGCGTACAATCTGGTTCATCTGCTCAGTCGTAATCCGCCCAATCAGCTTCCCATCACTGTCAATCACAGGCATGGAGGAGATTTGCCGCTTCGCCGCCTTACGCAGCACATCCTCCTGATCCATTTCTGCCGACACCGCCAGCACATTGGCATCCATCACATCCCCGATGCGAGCTTTGGGCTCCAGCGTCAGCAAGCGCGTCACATCCAGCCGCCCCACTAGCCGGTATTTTGCATCCACCACAAACACCGTACGAAATCGCCCCACCAGATCATACTGGCTCTTGATCGCGGCAATCGCCTTCCCTGCCGTATAATCCTCGTTGAACGCCACAAACTTCCGGCTCATCAACCGCCCAGCCGTATCCTCCCCATGCAAAATCCGCTCCTCAATCTCCGCCCGCGCATCCAGCTGCGGCACGATGATGTCGAGCAAACTCTGCGGAAACTCATCGAGCGTATCCGCCAGATCATTCTCCTTCAGCGTATTGAGAATCTCCACCAGCCGTGTGGTCGTCCCGTCTTTCAGCAGTTCAGCCCGAAAATCCGGATAAAGCTCAGCAAGGATCTTGGTGGAAGGCCGAATAGGCAACAGCGCAAACAGCTTGCGAGCGTCCGGCAAGGGGAGGGCGGTTAGCAACTGCAGCAAATCGGTGGGCGACCACTTCTTCAACCGCTTTACCAGCCAGTTGGTCTCGTGCGCACGCAGCAAATGGCGCACCGTCTTCAGCACTTGCTTGTTGTGCTCATGCGCGGTGGTGTCTGTCTTGCTGCTCCACTGAAGTGGCTTCTTGTTCTTTGCCATCCTCCGCACCTTTGTTTGGGTACGATATTTGTCTGTGCAGACCATGCCTCAGCGAAGTAAATCCCTCCCTAAGATCAAGCAAAACCAATGCTGTGTTTCTATAGCTAAAGTTTTCAAAGAATACCGCAGCCGACAATGAGAAAGCCTTTATGAAATCTAAGTTATGAGGGGCCTTGCACGGGCGGTTATATCAGCGCCCAACAGCATAAAATGACGCACACCAGCGTCTACATATTGGAAAATCTCCGAGAAAGATGTGCCATGCTCAACCGGATCTCTCCAAAACTGTGCGTTCAGATTGTAGCTGCTTCGTTCCTTTCGCTTTTGGCAACCGGTTTTCTGATTAACTCCTCAATGGCTCAGGACAGCTACGCTCAGGCAGAACCCTACGAGGAACTGAGCGGAGCGGGCTCCATGTATCCAGACGTCCTGTTCAATGAAACTTTGCGTCTCTTCAAAACATCAAACCCCGAGATCGAAGTGCGATACGACCCGATCGGCAGTGGAGCTGGGGTGCTGGCATTGCAGGCTGGCAAGGTCGATTTTGCTGTCTCCAGCGCTCCGCTGGAAGCGATCCTCGAGCAAGACCTTGATATTGATGCCGCCGATGAGCCTGTCGCCATAGAGGATAAACTACTGGAGATCCCCATCACCGCAGGCATGCTCGGCATTCTTTACAATATTGAAGGTGTTGGCCATTTGAAGCTCACGCGCAACGCACTCTCCGGTATCTTCGATGGCTCCATCCAATACTGGAACCACCGCGAAATCCGCATGGTGAACCCGGACCTGCGCTTGCCAAAGCTGAAAATCACCATTGTTGGCCGTAGTGATGCCAGCGGCGCAAACCTTGCCCTCTCCAAGCACTTGTACACCGCCGAAAATGCATGGTCTGGCAAATCTGCCAGCATTTGGCCACTGGAAACCTTCCCGAAAGACGCTGTCCTTGTGCCCAGTTCTTCTGAGGTCGTCACCAAGATCACAGAGAATAATGGCTCAATCGGCTATGCCCCCTCAGCCTTTGGCAGCACACTGGGAATCCCGATGGCTCTGGTCGAAAATCAAAAGGGCAACTTCGTAGCACCTTCACTCAATGCCGGAGAAGCAGCCATTGAAGAGATTAGCAGAAGTGGTGACCCGCTCTCCATTGATGAGATTCACAACCCTGAAGCTCCCAGCGCTTATCCCATCATTTCATTCTTTTGGCTGGTGACGGAAGACGTCTACCCTGATGTGAAAACCGGTACTGCGGTGCGCCAGTTTGCTGAATTTGTTTTGAGCGGACAGGCAAGGGGAGCCGCAATTTCATCCGGCTACATCCCGCTTCCGGCCAACATGCGCGCAGATGCCAAGAAGCTGGCAGCAACCATTCACTGATGTAGGCGGGTCAAACGACGATCCCACATGCAACCATTTCAAACAAAAAAGCGGCGGAAATGATCCCGCCGCTTTTTGAATTTAGTATGAAGTTTGCTTATCTAGGCTCGCTACGCAAACCTTTGACGATTGCAAAACATGCGCCAAGCAAGATAATCGCAAACGGGAAGCCGGTTGAAACCGTCATAGCCTGAAGGCTGGAAAGACCACCGCCAAGCAGCAATGCAATCGCAACAAGGCCAACCAAAGACGCCCAGAAGATGCGCTGCTGAACCGGTGCGTTCACCTTGCCACCAGCTGTAATGGTATCGATCACTAAAGAGCCGGAGTCTGAAGACGTCACAAAGAATGTGATGATCAAAACAACACCCAGTACAGATGTGATTTCAGCAAGTGGCAGGTTGCTCAGCATCTCGAACAGCTGAATCTCAGTCGCCGCACCTGCAATTTTGCCAAGGGTAGAAGTCGCTTCCAGCTCAATCGCTGTGCCGCCAAAGGCTGTCATCCAGAGGGTGGTAACAACACTTGGAATAACCAGCACGCAAATCATGAACTCACGAACGGAGCGGCCACGGCTGATGCGAGCGATAAACATGCCCACAAACGGTGCCCAGGAGAACCACCAAGCCCAGTAGAAAGTTGTCCAGCCCTGACGGAAGTTATCGTCAACGCGGCCAACTGGGTTGGAAAGTGCTGGCAGATATTCCAGATAAGCTTCCAAATTCCAGAACAGCTTCTGCAGGATGTCCAATGTTGGACCGGCCAACAGAACAAAACCAAGCAGCAAAGCAGCGGTGATTACGTTGAAGGTGGAAAGGTGTTTAATGCCTTTATCCAGCCCCATAACAACGGAACAAAGTGCAATAGCAGAGATCGCGATGATCAAAATGACTTTGGTTGTTGTCGTGATTTCAAGACCAAACAAATGGTTCAAACCAGCATTGGCTTGTTCTGCACCAATACCCAGAGAGGTTGCCAGACCAAACATGGTGGCAAACACAGCCAGAATATCAATCACGTGACCCGGCCAACCCCAAACACGCTCACCCAGAATTGGATAAAAGATAGAGCGGACGGTCAGCGGCAGGCCTTTGTTATAGGAAAACAGAGCCAGACCAAGAGCAATCACAGCATAAGTTGCCCATGGGTGCAGGGCCCAATGGAAGATGGTGGAGGCCATGGCAAGGCGCTCTGCTTCCGCACCGCTCAGCGCTTCACCGCCCAATGGGGCCCAGCTGCTGCCAGAAGTGATGGAAGAGAAATGGCCAAGTGGCTCAGCCACGCCGTAAAAGACAAGGCCGATGCCCATGCCCGCAGCAAACAGCATGGAGAACCATTCGCTGTAGCTGTAATCTGGTTTTGCATCTCTGCCGCCGATGCGAACCTTTCCCAGTGGAGACACAATAAGGAAGAGGCAAAGCAACACAAAGATATTGCCGGCAATTAGGAAAAACCAGTCAAAACTAGAAGTGAGCCAAACACGTAGATCACCAAAGACCGGACCAATAGCGTCTTTATAGAGCAGAGTAATTGCAACAAAAATTGCAATCGCAATACTGGAAATAGTGAAAACGATATTGTGGACGTCAAACGCAACACCAGCGATTCGCGGTGTAATATTGTCTTGTCCTACTTCATAATCAGTATCAATAAGATTGGACGGCCCTTCGGGGGCCGGAATAAGATCTGCGCAGGTTTGATCAGTCATACTGGTCCTGTTTATTGGCAGATATCCACGCATGCAGCCCGAATGCGCACGTCACGTGGATTTAGCAGCTCAACCAAGAGCCATGATCCGCTTGTTAGCCATCTGCCGCGAAAGCTCATGGGCGAGCCTATACGATCACTGCCAGAAATGGGTTCCACGCACAAAGGGCGGAAGCTGGCAACGCGGTTGCCTCCATGGCGGAGGCACAGATGGATAGCGATGCCATACAGCGAAAGTGATCTGGCTTAGCATGAAGCCGTCGCTGACAGTGATTGGTTAGGCACCACTTGGTGTGCGCGAAACCTACAAATTTAAATGCATTACACACAAGAGTAAAAATACTTAGTCTTGGGGATAGCTTTTGCCGATTTGCCTGATCCTGCAAAAGCAATATCAAAGAGACCTAAAAACCTGTCTCACATCTCTAAGCTTGTGATCTTCATATTCTATTTTCGGGCCTCATACTGCTCGAACACGCCAGTTTCAGAGAATACCAATCTCTTCCATGCTGTATTGACTGTGCAAAGATGAAGATATTTCAGGCCTAATGAGGCACGTGAGTAGGGTTGCTCTCTCTATTGATGGCTTTCTCATAGCAAACCTTAGTGTGAGACGTGAGGTTCGGACGCAGCGCAGAAAATACCATTCAAAGTAAGAGCAGCTCAGTTTCGGTTCCGTGGGAAGTTGGATCCGTTGCACTTTGGAGCATGTTGCATTCGGCCTTACGGCGAGAGGTGCAATCGAGGTGTAAGGTGGCGATGATGTTTGAGGCGAGAGCGTGAAGTTGCCATCTATGACCTGAAAGGCGAACTGTGGTTGGAACTCAGTTTCATGCCTGACTCAGATGTTCGCTCAGACTTTGAAACAGATTTGTGCACGTTCTGGAGTTCCACATCAAAACAGCGGTTCCCTATCGATTTATAAAAGAGAAGGAGATCAACTTTGCGTTTGAATATAAACCCAATGCTGATCTTGGAGGCCGCGATCAGAGGGATAAGCTGCTTCTAAATGGTGTCGCCAAACTATGAGGGCAAAGCCTATATATAAAGTCACATTGCTCTGGATTGCGAAGTGAAAACCCAGTTCCTCAGAACTGGGTTTTGTTGGCTCGATCTCGATAAGTTAAGATAGCGCCCATTTAGCAACGATGTCTTCAGCACCTTTCAAAAGGTCCGCATCGTAAGAGCGTGTTGTGACCGCAATGTTCTCTTTCACCTGCCATTCCTGATAGGCTCCGGTAATAATGGGCCCGACCGCATCCTGCGCCATCAACCACCCCATAGCCAGATGGGCCAGAGGCATACCGGCTTTTTCAGCGAAAGCTTTCAACTCGTCAGCACAGCCGAGATACTTCTCCAGTAGCGGAGAATTCAGTTTCGGGTTATTGGCGCGGTCATCATTTTGGTCGAAGTTACCGCTTGCTTTGAAGGTTCCTGCCAGCAATCCCTGCATTAATGGGCTATAAGGCAAGTACTTGAGGTCATGCTCCTCGCAAAGCGGAATGATCTCATCACGACTACGGTAGCTCAGCGGTATATTATGATAATGCGTGGCATTCGGCTCCAGAAGGTTATAAAGCCCCTGATAAGTGGCCAGCTCACAATGTTGCATCAGCTCTTTAGTCATCTTCAATGAGAAGTTGGAGACGCCAAGATGTCGAACCTTCCCACTCTCCACAACAGCGCGTAAACCTTCGGCGGTCTCTTCAACAGGTGTATGGGGATCAGGCCAATGGCACTGCAGCACATCAATATATTCTGTCTGCAAACGCTCGAGTGATTGATCCACCTCTTCTATAATAGAAGTTTTGGTCAGATTGTTTTTGACAGCCCTCTCTGGGTTGTTCCAAACCAGCCCGCATTTGGTGGCAATATACAGCTGGTCACGCTCAAAGGTCTTGAGGGCCTCACCCAAAAGCGTTTCCGCATGCCCAAGCCCGTAAACCGGTGCGACATCAAAGAAATTGATGCCCAGCTCAACGGCTGTTCGCATGGTTCGGATAGAGGTTTGATCCTCTGTGTCATTCCAGGTGCCACCGACAGCCCAGCAACCGAACCCCAGCACAGACGCATTCATATCTTTCAAAGCTCTGAAAATCATTGTTTTTTCCGCTATTAAAACTCCCAGGGGGAGGGGAGCACACAAAAATAAACAGCGCAATGCGCCATAACCGCCTTTCCAGACCTGAAGCTGATGATCAAAAGCCCACTTCGGCGGGGATAGTTTTTTGGTTTGCGTTTATAAGATTTGATAGAAGGAGGATAAGTCCTGTCCCTCAGTTGGCTGGAGCAAGAGGCGTTTGCTGATGTCGTTCTTAGTTCCGCGTCTTCCCATACGTGCTGTTTCCTTGTCGTCTTGCACATTCGAGCGCATAAAAACGCTGTTTCGCGCAAAATCACGCAAACGAACGCAATGGCGGGGCTTTCCATTGGGCGTCTCTCAGCACATTAATGCCATCTCGGCGAGTTCAGGCGCTGCAGCCTGTGTCACGACCACCATACACCCTCATTCATTATTCAGTTTTCAAAGAACGCGGATTGCTCCGAAGTCTGCTTGCCGGCGTTCTGAGAGAGTGCAGCCTGATTTGATCGCGGTCTATTCCTGTAATGTTCTCCCTGAGTCTTTGGTGGCCGGGAGTTGGAGCATGGAGAATGGCTGGTGTGATTA
>NZ_FREX01000015.1 GCF_900143565.1 Pseudovibrio sp. Alg231-02
GGCCAAGGATGTCACCGCCACGCTGCAAAAGGCACTGGACACCTCCGGCTGTGAGAGCGCTAAAGTCATTCACAAGCCCAGACTGCTTTCTGACAATGGCAGTTCGTATGTCTCATCAGACTTGGCCAAATGGCTCCGGGACAAGGATATGGCCYATGTTCGTGGCGCTCCCTATCACCCGCAGACACAGGGCAAAATCGARCGTTGGCATCAGACTTTGAAGAACCGCATCCTTCTGGAGAATTATTACCTACAAGGGGATCTGGAGCGGCAAGTTGAGGCCTTCGTTGATCATTACAACAACCATCGCTACCACGAGAGCCTGAACAACATTACCCCTGCCGATGCTTATCTGGGACGGGGCGACAACATCTTACAACATCGCAGTGAGATCAAACGTAAAACTCTGCTCAATCGCAGCTTGAACTACCACGCAAAAGCGGCATAACATCAAAACAACAACGGGCCAAGCATTCCATTATTCAAAAGCCTAATCAGTTCCACTTCATTTGACGACGGACACATGAACGGACAGCTGCATGACGCTATTGTAGCGGCCTATCCCAAAATTGATTTTCGATTTTCTAAAGCCCGTAATGTTTAATTTTTTATCTGATTTGGAGTTGAGGCAATGAGCATTTTCCGCGGTCGTCTTTTTGGCTTTGAAGCACAGCACATCATTCCGAAAGAAGCTGTGAATGGCCTATGAAACAATTGGTTTCAAACGCAATGGTTCCTTTCCCTTGGCTCTCCTAAAAGAACCAATGGAGTTAAAGGCACTCGCGTTAACATAAATCGCCGAGCATCAGCTTTGGTTTGACAGACTCTCCGACACTGAAACTCAGCTTCGTCTGTCAGACCATGCCAATAGCGCACACTTCAATCCCTGATAGAATTTTGTGACTGGCTGCAGTTGGCACGACTTCGCCGGATCGAAGTGTACGGCGAAGGTCGTCTTTGTCCGCTTCGTTGTCGTAGGTTCATAGCCAATTTGTGGGTTTTACTTGTGAATGCTCGATCACCAATCCTTCCCGATTAAAGTCATCCGGAATAGCGAGTGTGTGAAACCGCCTGCCATCGTCTAGCTGATCTGGTATTCTGACTTAAATTTGCATTCACCTTCATCAATTTATCTGCTAATTGCATACTAAATGTTGGGGTGGGCAATCTTTAATATGCAAATAAAGCGTTTGTTTTCTACGACTGCGTTGAGCGGTCTTCTATTTGTTGTGGTTCAGACCGTTTCTGCTGAACCAATTGACAACAACACTACATTGCAAGCGCCTAATGATGCCTACGCGGGGTTTGATGGGTCAGCCAGTGATAAACGGTCGCTGTTTTTTCGCAGGACCTCAGGCTCAACAGATGTACTGACTGGCAGTATCGAAGCGGGAACAACCTCTTCCTTTGACATTGTTCAAAGCTGGAATGGCGTTGATGCTTTTGATGCCTTGACCGGTAAACTGTATCTGTCAGCGCTTTCTTCTTCTGCCTCGATCAACTCCAACGTAGATATCACACTCTATCTTTCACGCCAGACTTCCGCTGCAGCAGAAAACCTGTCTATTGATGCTGTTGGTTTGTGGTCTGAGACAGATGATCAGATTGCCAACTCCGGGAGCATTCTCATTGACTCCGCTGCTGGTGACACGACTTCAAGCGGTGACGCTTCCTCGTCTGCATCTGCAACGGGTATACAGGGCGGAGAAATCCAGAACTCCGGTGATGTCACGCTTTGGGCGCGGGGCGGAAATGGTGCCACCGATGATGATGCAGATGTGTCAGCCGAAGCAACTGGCCTTCAGGGAACGATCGTCGAAAACTCAGGCAAGATTTCTGTTACAGCAATTGCAGGTACGTCCACTTCCACCTCGGCTGGTACAAGCGCCAATGCGCAGGCCTATGGAATTCGTGGTGAGCAGATCACCAACAGGGGTAAACTGAATATAACGGCTTCCGCTGAAACAGGACCTGTTAAAGCCTACGGGATAAGCAGCCGGACCATTGACCTGAACACCGGCGGGCTCAAGGTAAGCGCCAAGTCCACCACACAAAATGCAAACGCTTATGGCATTTCAGGTGCAACGGAATCCAATAGCGGCGACATTCTCATTTCCGCCACATCTCAGCAACGTTTCGCATACACCTATGGAATTCAAGGGAATGTGGGCACCAACACGGGCGTTATTGACGTCGAGAGCACGTCAGTTGATAGCTTCGCCTATGCCCATGGCATTCAGGGAAATACTCAAAAGAACTCCGGTAGAATAAGAGCTGAAGCAACAGCAACCAATGACTTTGCCTATTCATTTGGCATTCAAAACGGCGCCGCTGAAAACACAGGTGATATTCAATCAACTGCAAGAAGCACCAAGGAACAAGCCTACGCCTATTCGATACAAGGGGATGTGGGGAATAACACCGGTGACCTGAGTTCCACCAGTGTCAGTGAAGAAGCCTACGCTTATGCCTACGGCGTTCAAGGTAATGTCACCGCCAACAGTGGTGTTATGGTGATCTCGGCAACTGCATCTGAGCATGCCTATGCCTATGGTGTGCAGGGGGACACTTCCACTAATTCTGGAGCGCTTACTGTTTCAGCGACCTCGACAAATGATTATGCTCAGGCCTATGGCATCAGTGGTGCCGTTAACATCAACGAAGGTGCCATCACGGCCGAAGCTAATGCAGGTACCGACAACTACAGCACATTCGCTCGTGCTTATGGCCTGCATAGCTATCAAAGAGATTCTGTCCCTGACAATATCTCCAGCAACAGCGGCAACATTAGTGTCGCAGCACAAGCTGGCGCTACTCATGATATGAACGGTAATATTGAAGCCTCAGCAAAAGCCTATGGTATCTTTCTAGAGGCTTACAACTCGGATGATCCGATTTACGGAACTATTGCTGAGAACCGAGGCGATATTACAACCACTGCAACTGGCGCGCAACTCACTGCTTCGTCGGAGACCAACACCGAAAATGGCCGCGTGGAAGCGGTTGGTATTCTTGCAAATGTGGGTGATAACATCGGCAATATTACGGTGACGGCGAACGGCTCTTCGGTCACAGGTGCTAGCAACGCTGATCTGATCACCAAAGCCTATGGCATTCAGGGGGATGTCAGCACCAATTCCGGCAGGATCTGGGTTAAGGTAGTTGCAGGAACCAGTGATGGCAGCACCGTCAGATCTTATGTCCAGGCCACGGGCATCAGGGGTGAAGTTGGCATAAACAACGGCGACATTATCGTTCACGGTGAATCTGCAGAGGATTATGTTCAGGCATACGGCATCGATACTTACAAAGGAGACTTGACCGCGAATACTGGCTCCATTGATGTGACAGGGATCTCGGTTGCTGACTCTGTACAGGCTTCAGGAATTGACCTTTTTGAAGGTGACATTGTCACCAATAGCGGAACCATTAATGTCTATGGTCAATCAGAACAGCGCTATGTTCAGGCGACTGGTATTGATGTGTATGAGGGGTCAATTGAAACCAACACGGGAGACATCAGTGCCCGTGGCGTCTCGAAGGAGAGCTACGTCCAGGCAACCGGTATGGACATCACTGGCGGCAACCTAGGAGAGAACACCGGAAAAATTTTTGCCAAGGCTGTTTCCGAACAAGATGATGCGCGTGCAAAAGGTATCGATGGTAAAGTTGACACCAACCGCGGAGATGTTACGTCCATTGCAGTCTCTCAAGCGGATTACAGCCGTGCCTATGGGATCTATGATTACAACGGCGGTTCCACTCCAAGCACTCTTTCTGAAAACACAGGCGATATTCAGGCTTTAGCCCAATCTGGTGATATCACTGAAACAGATAAGGACATTGATGGCACTGCAGATGCCTACGGCATTTACCTGGCAGCTCACAATTCCAATGATCCGATTTACGGTAGTATCACTAAGAATTCCGGCGATATTCGCGTCATCGCAAATGCCGGTGTAATTACGGGGACGTCAAATACTCATAATGTGGATGCAACGGTAAAAGCCTACGGTATTCAGGCAAGCACCACCGAAAACACTGGTGACATCTACGTGGAAGCCAACGGGGCAACCGGTAAAAACCTGAGTGATGGCTCGCTCCTCGCCAGAGCCTTTGGTATTCAGGGGGATGTAGGTGTAAACTCTGGCAATATTACCGTTCTTTCACGTGCCGGGACAATTGATACTGGTGCAGGTAATACAGGCGCTTATGCCTATGGCATTGATGGCGCCACGGGCTTGAACACAGGTCAGATCCACGTTGAGAGCCACTCAGAAGACTTTGTTTATGCAACGGGCCTTAATGATGCCGTTTCACTTGTGAACCAGGGCAAAGTAACCGCTCTTGCAGTGTCCAAAGGCGATTTCGTCTATGCGACTGGCATTGAGGGTGCAGAGGTCACTGAAAATACTCAGCAGGTCAAAGCCCTGTCTCTTAGCGAAACTCGTTTTGCATATGCTTATGGCATCCGCGCAAATGTCGGACAAAACAGCGGCAACATTATTGCCCAAGCGATTAGCGGTACAGCGGATGGCAATTCTTTGGGTGATTTTGTCTATTCTTATGGCTTGAACGGTAACCTTGGAAGCAACAGTGCTACCATCACGGCACAGGCAACGAGTTATGGAGACCGAGCAACGGCCTATGGTGTCGAACAGGCATCTGGAACGCTCACAAACACTGGTACCATTTCTGCGAGGGCTCAATCAGTATTGAATGGTGGCACCAATGCAAAAGCGCGGGCTTACGGTGTTTATCTCCAGAATGACCTGATCCTAGACTCTCAAGGACTTATTCTCGCCAGCGCATCAGGCGATGCAGACAGTGAAGCCTATCAGGTATACACCGATGGTTTTGATTTAAGCATAACCAACTATGGCGTAGTTCTGGCATCTGATCTGCAGCTCACTGATTATGAAGGAACAATACAATCAAACACTGGTGACAATGTTACCTTTGATGACGCGGCTCTATATGTATACGTTGACCCTGCTGATCTGCAGGAAGGCGGTTACACTCTGCCAAGCCTGGTAGAAAACAAGACACTGACAGAAGGTCAGTTTGAGGATCTCGCGAACATCAACCTACTACGTGCCCAGCTTGGCTCTGACTGGACTGTTGAATTTGAGGACCAAACGGCCACAGCAGGTGAACAGAAAATCACGTTTAACTTTACACCAGAAAGCTCCTCCGCACTTATTTCAGCTGTAGCAACACGGCAAATGGCTTTAAACCTGCAAGATCAGATTGATGGACAAAAGCAGCATCTCAGGCTCAACGGCTTGAAATCACCCGCTCAATCAAAGCAGGATTACAACAGCTATGCCTCGGTCCCCAAAAAAACCGAGGGTCAAACTAAAATTGCTAAAGTTGCGCCATCAGATGTGTTTGGTGATGGGTTTGAAAAGACAACGCAGCTGTACATGCAAGGTTCCGTTTCCCAGCAAGCAGCCACTTATGATCCTGTTGGTTATAACTCTCGTTCTCAGGGATTGCTGATTGGACTGAACAGTTCTGTAACTGACAACATTTTTGTTGGCGTAAGTGGTTACTACGGACATGGGAAACTGGATTTCGCAGGTGCAAGGCTTGACGATGGATCTGAAGACATAAAAAGCTATGCCGTTGGCACTCAGATTTCCTATCACTACGGTTCCACACTGCTCGGCCTGAGCTCTCTTTATACGCACTCCGATAACGAGTTTGCCAACACCACAAGTACTGGTTCCAGAGCAGGGGAATTCACAACGAGCACACTCTCCACGCGCTTGTCAGTGATGTACGACGCAGAGCTTGCTGGTAATCATTTCACCCCTGAAGTTGCTTTGACGCACGTATGGCTTAATCAAGATGGTTTCGCCGCATCAGGCACAAGTAGTCTTGATACCCGTTACAGTGCTGTGAATGACAATGATCTCTACCTTTCTGCAAACCTCGCCTGGGCCCACAACTTTGATCTGGGAGATTGGACAGTGCAGCCCAACGCAAAAGTTGGTGTCCTTCACGCTCTGACCGACAACGAAGTTGAAGGTGAGATTTATCAGGCAGGCGGTAATGAAGAACTCAGCTTCGGGGCAGACCGTACATACCTGAATACCTCTGTTGGCTTCACCCTTTCCAGAGGAAACCTAACTGCATCAGTAACCTACGCAGGGAGCTTTTCAGGCAACACCTCGCGTGACACAGTGCAGGGGCGAGCCAGTTACAAATTTTAAGAGGATGCTGCTGTTGGAAAATTTCTTCGTAAAGATGAAACTATTACTTACGACTGATTTTCCAACATGAGTTGACCAACTACAGATTTTCTCTGTTTTTCTGTAAAGGGTCTAAATGAAGTTCCTTTTGGATTTTACGTTCCGCACAAGGTCGTTGGATCCCGCTTAAGTGGATTATCGTCCTCACTAGGCCTAGTGAGGACGCACACAATTAGAAATAGCAAGAACATAAAACTGGTGGGAACCCTGCACTGAACCGAATATCCAGTAATGGTCATAATTTTCCAGATCGCTCATATCTGCTACTGAAGAAGCCTACAGGTGAGCGCGATTCAACTCATAATGGGAACGTCCGATGGTCGAATTCTAGCTCATTCTGAATTGCAGGGCTCATAATTTCTTTACCTCGAGAAGCTCTTAGAGTCTGTTCAAGAATAGCCATATCGAGCAATTCTTCGAACCATCAGCTTGATCATTGCAACGTTCATTAGAGCTTCTGTGGTTTTTGCATATCGTTCCAAATCCTTTGACAACCTGCGGTTTATGCCAAGCCAGGCGAACGTGCGCTCTACGATCCAGCGTTTTGGAAGTACTTGAAACCCTTTCTGGTTTGGCTTGACGATTTGGAGCGGCCGCGGGCTCGCCTTTGCTGCAATTTTCCCCTGATATCCTCCATCAGCACAGATTACTTCAAGAAAGGGAAAGCGGGATGTCACCTTTTGGCAGACACTGGCGAGGCCATCGCGGTCCTGAATACCCGCTGAATGGACCTTGCTATTCAAAACAAGTCCAAGAATATCAACGAGGATATGGCGCTTGCGCCCTTTAACTTTCTTTCCGGCGTCATAGCCGACATCGCCGCGGGCATCCGGGCCGGTTTTCGCTGACTGACTGTCAATAATTGCGAAGGTTGGACTGTCCTCACGCCCTTCCAGCTGGCGAGTTTGCTGATAAAGAGCTTCATGAGCCCGTTTCAGAGTGCCATCACAGGAGAAACGCTTGAAGTAGTAGTGCACGGTGCTACTCGGAAACACTGCCTCATTTTTGCTCTTCGGCAGGACTCTTTGCGATTGGTCGGCCTATCAGTTCCATTGGCATTGGAAAGACAATCGTATTACTTCTATCGCTCGCGATTGTCTGCAGGGTTGTCAGATAACGCAGCTGCATGGCTTGATCGTTCTGAGAGAGAATTCCGGCGGCTTCTAGAAACTTTTCCGCCGCTTGCTGTTCGCCCTGCGCGTCGATGACCTTGGCGCGGCGTAGCCGCTCAGCTTCCGCCTGCTTTGCGATTGCCCGGATCATGCGGTCATCAAGGTCAATGTGCTTCAACTCCACATTTGACACCTTTATACCCCAGGTTTCCGTCTGTTCATCCAGAATACGCTGAATGTCAGCGTTTAACCGATCTCTCGATGCGAGCATTTCGTCAAGCTCATGCTGACCTGCAACCGAGCGCAGCGTTGTCTGGGCCAGTTGGGTGGTCGCCTGAAGGAAATCCTCAACCTGTATAATCGCCCGTTCAGCGTCCACGGCGCGAAAATACACGACGGCATTGACTTTGACGGAGACATTGTCGCGTGAAATTACGTCCTGCTCAGGCACGTCTAAGACGCGTGTGCGCAGATCCACCCGAACCATCTGCATTATACCCGGAAGAACGATGATCAAACCTGGACCCTTTACTTTCCAAAAACGCCCTAGCAGGAAGATCACACCTCGCTCATACTCCCGCAAAATCTTCAATGACGAGAAAACAATCAAGAGTGGAATCAGTACAGTCAAAGTCCAGGAATAATTAAGCAGTTCGTTCATGACTGGTCCTCACTTTTAAGGGGAGAGACGGTGAGGGTTAACCCCTCAATAGCCGATACTTCGACGGTGTGGCCCAGCATTAAAGGCGTTGTACTTGTTGCTTGCCATACTTCACCATGAACTCTGACGTGCCCCTCTCTTCCATTCCAGTCCAAAACCACGGCTTTACTGCTGAGCATTTCTTCCCGCCCTGTTACGACGGCCCGGCCCTTGGAGCGCATAAGAAGATAAAGAATGACGAGAAAAACGCCGGCACTAACAGCTGCGATCGACCCAATCAACATAGGAGATACCTCCAGTTCTGGAGTGTCACTGTCGATCAGCATGATTGAACCCAGCACAAAGGCGACGGCACCACCCAGTCCGAGCACGCCAAAGCCAGGCGCAAGTACTTCAGCGATCATAAGACCAAGCCCGACAAGAATTAAAGCCAGTCCGGCATAGTTGACTGGCAGCAGCTGAAAGGCGTAGAGCGCCAAAAGCAGGCAGATCACACCGGTAATCCCTGCGATGAAAATACCAGGGCTGTAAAATTCCAGAACGATGCCATAGATGCCGATAAGAAACAGGATATAGGCAACACTCGGTTTAGTGATGACAGAAAGAAACTCGGTCCGCCAATCTGGTTCCACCGGAATAATCGTCAAATTATCAGTTTTGAGCGTAATCTGCCCTTCTGGCAACTCCACGGACCTCTCATTTAATTGCTGAAGAAGATCGGTTTGACTATCGGCAATAAAGTCGATGACCCCTTCCTCAAGAGCATCGACCGCCGTTAGGCTGGCAGCTTCGCTGACCGCCTTTTCCGCCCACTCTGAGTTTCGGTTCCTCAACTGGGCAAGGCTCTTGATATAAGCCTTTGCATCGCTGATAGCTTTGTCGGAGGAGGACGGAGCCGCACTTGTCTCTGCGTCCTCGTCGTTGTCAGAGCCTTCTGATCCGGGAAAACCACCACCTACCTGAACCGGTGTAGCTGCACCAAGATTGGTTCCCGGTGCCATGGCAGCAATATGGCATGCGTACAGAATATAGGTTCCGGCACTGGCCGCACGGGCACCGCTCGGTGCAACATACCCAACAACTGGAACCGACGATGCCAGAATGGCATGGACGATGGTGCGCATTGCAGTGTCTAGACCGCCAGGGGTGTTCAAAGTGAGAATGACAAGCGTGGCTCCATCTTCCTGGGCGGATTGGAGGCCACGTGTCACATAGTCAGCAGTGGCCGGCCCTATAGCGCCTTCAATACGGATAAGTGGGGCGGTCCGGTCCGTTTGGGCGTTACAGTAGCTCGTAGCAAAAAGCGCAAAAATGAAGAAGCTACCGATTAGAATTGCCAGAAATACGACACATTGAATACAGGCAAATCCTAAACCTTTAAGATTTGCAATCTGCCATTCCGTTCCTGTTGCCGCCAATCGCATTTTAAGGTGCGTTCTGTTTTTAGTTGGTTACAGATGGATCACTTCACTAACTACATAAGGGAATGTGATGACTAACGTAATCAAGTAAGAATTGCTGTTATAAGTCACAGCCAATTATCGGTATCTATACTGACACAAGCCGCGTGTAATGGGGACTTTGGTGAATAAGACAGTTTCTAAGAGCTTAAGGCACCTCCAAGCTGCTTGCATTTAAAAAGAAAATTACTTGTTCGCGAGTCTGCTTGTTTGAGAGCGTTCGATGAAGGCGACCAAAATCTTGCATTAATAATGGGTGGACTGTCAAAAATTACATGCGACATTTCAATCATTGCTACAAATGAGTTCGGTGAAATATCAGAGCCTCATGGTCATCATAGAGGGGCATCCAGCACCATGCCTCAAAACACAATTCTATATCTTGTGAGCTAATTTTGACTGCAGCAAAGATGCTACGATCCCGCGCAAGTTTAATGACTGACGCAATGCAGCAGGATTTTGAACAGGCTACCGGGCCCTGGCATTTGGAGTAGGCGGCTTTACTTGAATGCTTTGCGTTAACCTCGGAAGCTCTCGTGCAGCCAGCTGTTTTCTCTCTTCATCTGCTCAAAAATAGCGCAGACATGACAGTAGCTCCTCAGATGCTGCCGCACTCTATGCATAACAGCCTGACGTTGAACTGTGCTCCAAGAAAATTGTAAGAAGAACAAGCGCTTGGAGCACACTTTATTTACACGAACATAAAGTCATCAGCGCTGATTAGATCAGCACCGATATCGGACAACACGATGGAACCACCTTGGTAGGAAATGAGCGCGCCATCCTCTGAAGCCAAAATGGTGAGTTCTTCAAGACTGGTGACGCTATTCTTAATAAACTTGATGACATCTAGCCCGCTCGAAAAGTCGGTAATCCTGTCATCTCCAGAGTTAGCCGCAAAGATGAAAGTGTCTTTGCCTTTACCACCGGAAAGTATGTCATCACCGATGCCTCCTGTTAGGAGGTCACTCCCCTTTCCACCATCAAGCTCGTCATTGCCTATGCCGCCATCTAAACGATCGTTTCCATTGCCTCCAAGCAGGTTATCATCGCCTTTCCCGCCGTAGAGCCTATCGTTGCCCACTCCTCCATCCAGAGTATCTCGACCATCTTCGCCGTAAAGCCTGTCCTTGCCTTTGCCACCTTTGAGCTGATCTATCCCGCTGCCGCCATAGAGCCAGTCATTGCCACGCCCACCATCCAGCAAATCGTGACCTTCATTTGCAAAAAGCTTGTTGTGAGCGTCGTTGCCAATCAGTTCGTCATCCCCAGAACCGGTATATGCATTTTCAATCACGGTTCCACGCATAATGGCAAGATTGCCCTTCAAGCCCTGAACATCTGAATAGGTTTCCTCGACAAGAGAAATCCGCTGATCACTAGTCACAGAGCTGAAGTTGATGCTATCGTTGCCACCATCATCCAGAATGGTGAAGGTCACCGGAACCATGCCAGCGATATCATCGTAATATCCTCCAGCATTGGAGTTTTCGCCATAGATGGTGTCGTCAGTACGCAAGTTACCTGCCGTTCCATAAAGATCTTGCATAGCAAGAATGTCGGCGATCATAGGCGTGACCACATACGCATAACTGGCATCGATGTTCGTGTTTCCCTGCTGACTAAAATATGACATGACTGTCGCTTGCCAGGAATCATTGGAATAATGATTGTCTACGCCGAATGTAGCATCTCCGTTATAATGGCCGGCATGCCCCAGCCCCAGCTCATGTCCGATTTCGTGAATATATGTCTGATAGGAGTACGAGTTTAAGTCCGCTCCATATCGATCAACCCAGTCCGCGCTAACATTGACGAATGATCGCTCAATTTCACCATAAAAGGTGTTGGAGCTTGCATAGGCTCCTCCATAATTGTCGTCGAAGTTTATCTTTGCATAGGTATCTGTAAATTCGAAATTGATGCCAGTCATCATTGACCATGCGTCAAGAGCATTCTTTGCCAGGTATTGGCCGGTATCTGTCAAACCAGAAATATTGACCGAGATCGCCTCTCCAGGTTCCACATCAAATGCCCGGCGATATCCCCAATATGCATCAGACAACTGATGTGCAATCTGGTCATTTGAAAAAGCGTCTGGATCTACCGGCACTTCAGTAGAGCCAGCTTCCTCGGTTATACTAAGCTGATAGTCTCCAAAAGAATTTCCCTCTGCACCAATGGTAGCCAAAACATAATAGGTGCCGCGTTCCTCAGGTGTGAAAGTGACTTCGGATCTACTACCATTCCCATTTTCAGTGTCTGACGCGACAGGCCTGGAGTTGGGATCGAACAGGACCAAACTTGTGTCCGATGGCCCATTGGATCCTTCATTGTCCATGGTGATCGTGTACTCAACCCCCGCCTCAAGGACAATCGCAACAAAATCTGAATCTCCGCCTCTTTTCAAAGACCCATAGAAAGTATCCTTCGGGGTAAGAGTGTACGGAGTATCAAAGTGGGCAGGAGCATCTCCCTTTTCCACTAATATAGATTTATTGGAGTTATATCTGGTAGACATGCGAATCTTTTCCGATAATTGAAATTATCGAATTACGATATACACTATCCACATACTATCAATATTCATATGTACATCTTGCACAAGTGATGTATTTTGATTTATACTATAATTTTACTAATTTAGTGCGGAAATCTCAGCCAATATTGCTATATTATAACAAAATTTATATCTACATCTACTTCACTGCAGAGATTGACGGATCATTTGCAGGCTTCTGATAAAGATGCTCTCCATCTAGCCGTTGAAGCATCACTTATCTGCATAAGCTTTGTTCTGATACTTGTGTCTTTCGCTTCCGGATTGGGCTCAGAAATCTTGTCTTCATCTGTATAGGTGCCAGTTACACTGCTGTATCGCGACGAAATAGCGAGCCTTACTATGCGATCAGCTCCTACTTCCGGTGGAGAGGCAAAAATGCGCATGATGAGCCGAAAAATACCTGGAATGCCTTTTAGATCCCGCAGCAAGTTGGAACGAATGAAGCCGGGATTAAGCGCGTTTACAGTGACTCCTGAGCTTTCTAATTGCTCAGCCAGCTCAACTGTAAACGCATTGAGCGCGAGCTTTGCCTGAGCATAGGGTTTTAGCGCATCAAAGCCGTGTTTCGTTTGGAGATCTTCAAAATTAATATGGCCTAGTGCTTCCGTTTCGGAGGAAACATTCACAATTCTTGACGGTGCAGAGGTTTTGAGACGCTCTAGCAAAAGGTTCGTAAGCAAAAAGGGGCCAATATAATTAATCGCCCACATCTTCTCCAACCCATCTGCTGTGATGGTGCGTTTTGGGACTTGAGCACCTGCGCAATTGACTAGGACGTCTATGCGCTTGTGAGTGGCAATGATACGTTCAGCACAACAGCGAATGCTCTCCATTGATGCGAGATCACAGGATAGAAACTGCGCAAACCCTCCATCAATGGCATTTAGCTCGCGTGCAACTGCCATCCCTTTTTCTTCATTGCGACCTAAGATGATCAGGTTTGCCCCGAGCTTATGCAGTGTACTAACAGCGGCTCGCCCCATACCATCAGTTCCACCCGTAAACACAATTGTCTTACCTGATATGTGCTTGTCTTCTTCAGGGATTGCATAGACGGGACTTGGTTTCCTTCGTTGTGGTGTGAAAGTGTTGAGCACCATACTCGCTTGCTTGATAATTGAAGCTTTTTTAGAACTCATGGCCACTCCTATTCGGAAATATATAATTCCGGAATTGTTAGTTACCGAATAAGCGATATAGAAGTTTGACATGGAAATCAACCTTTGCAGTAATTAGGAAGTCTTCATGAATAAGAGATCAGGCCAGCGAGCTGAGCTTACCCGCGGTCGTAAGCGGGATCGTAACAGGACCGACGCTATTCTTGCTGCAACGGCTGAGTTAATTATCGAACATGGGTTTGATAAACTTCGAGTTCAGGATGTGGCAGAAAAAGCCGGAAGTGGGCTCGGTACGATATACCGAAGGTGGGAAACAAAAGAAGCCTTAGTAACTGACGCTATTCGCGCTTTTCCTGACCCTCCACTTCCCTCCAGTGATGACGCCGCAGCGGATTTGGCATCTGTTATTCGGGAGAAAACTGAGTTTTATGCTTCAAAACCAGATTTACTTCCCGGAGTAATCTCAGCATTGAGGGAGGATAAGGGTATTGCTAACGCTATTCGTGATCGATATGACGATAAACCACTTCGCCAGCTTTTTGCCAGGCTATTGGGTTCTGATCATCCTCAATTGGATCTGCTAGCAGAGCTCGTACCAGCAATACTTCTCAACCGAACAGTTTTCCATAACCGCCCAGTTCAATCGGACAACTTTGCCGATGAGATCCTGGCACTTGTCAAAGCTTTATCAAGTGTTCGAGTTGAGAGCCCCTGATGTTACGAATGAACGCATGCAAGGTTATAAGGGCACCTTAGTTACCGGCAGTGAGAGGCTGAGCGAGTGTTCCATGTGAGTGGCTTCTGCCTTGCGAGGCATATTGATCTGATTTGAGCAATCATCATATGCGGTCATCTGTCCGGCGTGTTTAGACGGCAAACATGACTGTTGGTCTTGATGGTTACCGCTTACCAAGTCGCAAACCGGTAAACGAACGACGACGTATCCCAGACATTCCATAGATGTCTGGGTTAATCTTTTCTTTTGGCCGTGCAACAAAGCCATAACCACATAAGTTGATGAGCCAAGCAAGCTCTCTGTACGCACTTGGCTTTTCAGCTCACACTTGTTTAAATTATCGCCAATTTAGAAAGCTAACTCATATTGTAGTTTGATAAGAAGGTCGTTGTGGATGCAGACGCAAAGGATCTGAAGATGACGGTACTGCTCATGCAGCATTTCGCGCTGCCGATCCCACCCGATGGTGTTGAAGATGCGAGGCGGTTTTATGGCACCTTACTAGGTTTTAAAGAAATAGAACGCCCTCAAGAAGCGAGTAGCCATGCCGGTTGTTGGTTCTCATCAGGTTCGGTCAATTTGCATTTGCTCGGCAGTGAACCATTTGCGCCAGTAACAGTTGGCCACCCAGGACTTGTTGTCGATGACCTGGCAGCTTTGGCGAAGAACCTACGGGCAGCGTCTGTCACGGTAACGGATGACACAATCCTCTTCGGCCACGACCGCAAGAAGGTCCATGACCCCTTTGGAAACATGATCGAACTGCTGGAGCCTGTTGATGGCGGCCATAGTTTGTAAGTTCCAAACCCAACAAAGACGCTTAACCTGGCGCAGGCTCTGAAGCTTCACAATGTTAAGCGGACGTTACGTAAGTGGTGAGCTTGATGAATGCCGAAGCTTATTCTTCAGATTCATGCCAGGCACTGCCAACTTGTTGCTTCTAGCTGCCTCGGGCAGTTGATAACTATGCTCGATCTTGACACTTTTCCTCGTCTCAAAGGCTATCGTTTCCCACGCAGTATCATTGGCTAAGCGGTTTAGGTCTATCATCCGTTCGCCATAAGCCAGCGCGATGTTGAAGATCTTCTGGTGACGCAGGGAAGAGTGCTTAGCTATGAGACTATTTGGAGCGAGCTGTAGACGGGAATGGCGATAATCTTGATATCCTTTTGCAAGCGTGTCGCGACAAAAGTTCGCTTTATAAATTTTCAGGCGTTGGAGCATGCCACACGCTCTCATGACAGACAAGAGGTCGCACCAAGTCTTGACCAACCGAACCGGGTTGCTGTGCTCTGGCCTTAGGCCCCATACTTCAGCAAGATTGAACGCCTTTGATAAGACCGCCAGAACTTGATTGGCTTGACGTGGTGTTGCTCTCAACGCGTGATTCAGCTTTGCAATATCTTGTTGTCTGACAGAGCTGAGTTTCATGTATCCCAATCGTGAGCGAACACACCGTTTAAGGAGACGCTCATTGTCTTGGGTTTGTTTTGAACCCGCACATGTTTGCTCATGTAAACATCAAGAAGTACATTCACTGTGGGAGCAGCTCGTTTGTTCTCCCGCTTTAAGAGAGGATCATCTCCGTTACGGACCGTTGCTAGCACGTCGGTCGCCAAGTCCCTGGCTTGATCCGGTGTTAGCTCACCATACCTGCCAAGACTCATACGACGAGAGCGGCCTTCATCTGTGCGATATTGCACAAGGAGTGTTTTTGCACCGCTCTGCATCACTTGAAGGTCAAAGCCTTTGAGTTTGCTGTCCTAGAAGATTTGCTTTTTGCTTGTCGGCCTTACCGCATCCTCCGTTCGCTTCGTTATGTTCGGCATAGACAAACCTCTCCAGCTGACGGCTCCTGACAGGAGCCACCAAACATACAAAAATATCAGTTGAAGTACGTTCCCGATTGTCGCTGTTTCTGACGACCTTTAAGGTTTTCTTTTAGGACCTGTGTAAAACAGAATCTAAATCGTTATCGGTCAAAACCTATCTGCTTACCGTTCTGTGTCAGCACTATGTAAGCAAATGTATGAGATTGAGCGTGAAAAGCAAGGTAGGCAGGCGTAAATATTTTTCTACAACTCTTTGATTTATAGTATTTAATCGATCTTCAACGCAAAAGAGCGCATCCCTCTGAAGCGCTTCTTAATCCGTAGGTCCACGGTTTGAGCCCGTGTGGGCTCACCATTTAACCTCATGGTATATAAAGAGGTTAAGCAAAGCTCCCATTTGGGAGCTTTTGCATTTAGGCTTCGTGTCAGCACTATGTGAGCATTTGAAAACAAGTTCTGACCTTGCTTGTTCCAAGCCATATCTTCCAATTGATTCTGGAGAAGATCTGACTGACGTCACCAATCATGTCGACAGATACGTACTAGAGGTGCTTTCGAAAGTTCATGCGACATCAACGGCACTGCGTTTGTAAACTAAAAACTTTCTCACCGGGCACTCTTGCTGCAAACATCGTTTCTGAGTTGCACCACACATTGCTCATAGCCTTAGACCCGACCAATTTCCAGATTGGTCTATGCCTTTGGCTTTGCAAACCAGATTCCACACTGTCAAAAAAGAATGCATCATGAATCTTATGTTGTGGCAATGAGGCTCGAAGAAAGAAAACGGCTCTATTTGTAACAAGAGTTCCGGTCGGTTGTTGTCCTAAAAAGTCTGCTGCTTGCTTGAGAGGTGAGATAATTACGGGCTTGATTAGAAATTGCGGCCAGATGCCAAGCTGCAAAACGATGACAAGAACCAAAGCAGGTTTTGCCCACTTGCCAGAAGAATTCACTAACCAAATAACTAGCAAAATTGCAGGTAGGAGCACGTGGCGGAGATTTTCGGGATTTTGGGCAAGTAGTGTCCAGAGTACGGCAGCAACTGCTGCTATCAGCAAGGGTGTGAGTTTGGGGCGGGTTAGGAAAGCAAGGGCAGCTATGAAGAGAAAAGAGAGCAAGCTTGCGAGAGCTATGGGTTCTTTTTCAAAGGCATCCAACCAGCTTTCACGTTCGAAGGTTTGCTCAAATGACGTGTTACCCCAGACGGTGAAATGACCTTCGGTGAACCGCAGCGCTTCAATCAGGTAAGCCTCGCCTTCCAGCAGGAATACTCCTCCGAAGAACACGAGCAATGTGCCGGCACTTGCGATAAAGAGTTTTGTGCGAGCCTCTCTTTTCAAATACCACTCAGTGATTAAGGCCAGAGCAACTGGAACAATGAAAGATGGCCGGCAGGCCAGAGCAAACCCTGCAAAGCACCCTGCCCTGATGTGTTTGCCTCTACCCATAAAAGCCAGAGCTGCAAGAAAGAATGCAATACCTGTTGCATCGCTCATCATGCTTAATGCGACAAGCGGAAGGAAAGGCTGCGTCAAAACTGCGAAGAAGGCCAGCAGCACACCTCTATGAGATGCTCCCCAAGCTTGGGTAGTCCATGCTGCAAGAGGAGGTAAAGACAGTGCAGAAAATAGGCTCAGGTAGAAGACCGCTTGCTTCGCACTCAAGCCCATCAAAACAAGCAGTTTGCTCAGCACTATAAATCCCGGATACCCCGGAAAATGCGGTCTGAACTCAAGCACACTGAAGCGAATTGTGCCATTAACAAAGAAATAGGCATCATCACTTGGGATGCTTGGTGTGTGGCGGAGCAACCAAGTAGATAAAGTCACGTAGCAAAAGAGAGATGCGCTCCAGCCAAGTCGCAACATACTAGTTTGCCAACGCCTTTAAGACGTCCTCAACAGCTGCATTGTAAGCGGCAGGATCTGCCTCTCGCTTACCCACCCCAAAAACACCAGGGTTTCCGATGGCTTCAAGTGCTTGACGGAGGCTTTGATCGGCTGCTTGACGTTGCTTGCCCGGCAATTCACCGGCCATGGCATCGAAGAAGCGTTTTGATTTGACGACAAGAACCTTAGCGGTCTGATAGTCGTTCAAGTTTTCGGAACCAGCTTGCAAACGACGGGTAATCTCGGCAACAAAAACGCGATTGATAGCAACTGCGATTGTCGCTGTATCTTGAGAGGCTAAGGCCTTTTCAAATGCTTCAGAGAGCCCGCTGTCATAATCAGTCGTCAAATAGGCAAGTTCCTCTGAGATCTCGTTGGCAGCTAACTTCGCTGCTTCAAAGTCTCCGGCGTTCACAGCTTTATAGATGGCTTCCCGCGCATCAATCAGAGGCTCCTTGCCAGCAGCAGCATAAGAGTAAGCATGCGCCTGACCAGTAGTAAGCAAAGACATAAGCAATGCATAAAATATTCTCACCACGACTGGTCTCCTAAGCCACACTTTCCGTTTCAATAACGGTTCTTTCACTACGATGCTCATAGATGGTAGTGCGCTGATCCTTTTCGCTAATCAACGCATCAGCAGCCATCTGCCCCATCTCCATAGAGGTGTCTGTGAAGATGTAACGGAAGGTACCTTGCCGCCCACACTGGATCAGATTTTCAAACTGATTGAGGTGGGCAATTGCGTTAGCACGGTTCTTCTCATATCCCACTGTCATCAGCGGATAGGCCTGCCGCTGATAAGTAGAGAAGTATTCACCTGTGGCTGCTGCGCTATTGATGCCAAGCTTATTCAAGACACCACACGCTTGAGCAAACATCTGCTGGTTGTCCATCTCCCACAGCCCGCTCCCCGGATCACATGGGATCTCTAACATTGCAGAGGTGTGCCCCTTGGGAGCCATGAACGGTGAGCGTCGTTTTGGCTCCTGCAATCGCGTTGCTATTATGTCGGGATCTGACAGATACTGCCATGTGCAGTCTGAGAGGTTGTCCATTTCAAGAGGCATATTAAAGAACCGTAATCCTCTGAATGTTAACGCACTCTCGCCACCTGTCATGTTCACCATGTAAGGCAAAGAGAGCGTAGAGAGCACAGCATCTGCCGGGTAGGACAAGCCCCCTGCTTTCACGGCACTAATTTTATTTGCTGCGTAGTCAAAGCCATCGACAGCTGCATCAAAGATAATCTCGCCGCCAAGCGCTTCAACTTTTCGGGCCATGCGCTCAAAAATGGCACCGAACCCATGCTTAGGGTAGCGATAGCTTCTGGCGTAAGTGCGCGGAGTGTCACTCCCGATTGGCAAAAGGCGTTTGGCAACATCTTTCAAGTCCAACAGACTTATGCGCTGACCAGCCCAGTCTGCGGACAGGTCGACCGGATCAATACCCCAGAGTTTAGCTGTGTATCCTTCAAAGAAATTTTTGTAGAGCGTCTTACCAAACCGACTGGTAATCCAAGTTGCGAAGTTATCGTCCTTGGGCTTACCGAATGGCAGAAGTACCAAGTCTTTTACCGCACCAATCAATAATGAGGTTGGTGCCGTTTTCAGGATGTTGCTCATTGCTAATGGATAATCGTAGGTACGATCCTGAAAGCGAATGACGCTTTTGCGTTGGCTGGTCAACAGGTCATCGCCAACCAGCTCTTCAACCAGTTTTAGCAATTGCGCGTTGTGAGTGATAAAGCGGTGGCCACCGTAGTCAAAGCGATAGGTCCCATGGCGACCTTCAAACGTTGTTGTACCGCTTTGGCCCCCCTCTTTTGAAGCCTTTTCAAGCACGGTGACCTGAATACCAGCTTCCAGCAAGCGGATTGCTGCTGTCAGACCAGCAGGCCCCGCCCCCAACACCAAAACATGTTCAGGCTTTTTGAGCATAGCCGCGGCTCCAGAAACTCAGGAATAATCCAAGGTAAAGCACCCAACTGGTAAATTGGATTAGCGTTGGAGACGCGTTATATCCAAACAACGCCCGCATGAAAGTACCAAAGGTGCCCTGATCATCCAAAATAAACGAGATGTTGAAGATCTGTTCCACCAAAATCGGAACAACATCAATCGCCTGCAGCATATTGATGGCAGACGAGAACAATCCGGCTGCGATGATAATGATCAGCAAGCTGGTGTACTTGAAGAACGGAGCAATAGGAACTTCGCGGGTGCCGCGCATCATAATCCAAACCAGCAGGATGGATGCAACGAGACCGATAGTTGCCCCAATCAGACCGTTCTCCAATGTCACGCCCTGCCCTGAATACATGAGAGCAGAGAAAAACAATACGGTCTCAAATCCTTCTCGCAGCACCGCAATGAACGCAAGAAACACCATGCCCCACAGGTTGCCGGAGGAGATGTGGAACTTCAGCTTCTTTTTGACATTGTCGACCTGCGCCTTGGCCTGCTTGTGCATCCAGATCGCCATGTAGCTCAGTACCAGCGTGGCAAAGAGCAGAATGAAGATCATCAGCAGGTGCTGATAGTGTTGATTGGAAAACTGGTCAATCACCACCTGGAAAACAAAGGCCAACGCCAGTGATACGATCAACCCAAGTACAACACCAAGATAGACGTATTTGTTGAAATGCCGCACGCCAAGTTTGTGCATGTAAGACAGGATGATGCCAACCAGCAGAAAGGCTTCCAGCCCTTCGCGAAATGTGATCAGAAAACTGGCAAACATTATGGCCGCTCCAGTGTTTGAGTAAGTTCAGCCATAACAACAGCTTTTGGATTTGGTAGATCTGGGTAGGATTGGCGTACTGCATCGGTCACCCACTGCGGATAGATGCGGAACATCATCTTCACATCAACGCTGAGCGGATAAGTAGCTTCCTTTGGCAATGCAAAGGCTTCATCCCGATAACCATTCGCTGGGATCTTGGTATCTTTCAGCATTTTTTCATAACGCCAGAAGAGCAGGCCGACAGGCTTGCCATCCTTGTCGCCAAAGACCTTTTGGAACATACGAGCATCGGTTGGTACGACGCCCTTATCATCCATCTTGCCATCTTCCAGAATAACCTTGCCACTTGCGTCTTTCACGGTCACATCCAGCCAAAGCTGCCGGAAGTCAGCAACGCCGGTTGGCAAGGCATGCCCTGCTCCAACATTTTTGACACGAACGATCAGTTTCTCATTTTCGTCGATGTAGCTTTCCAACTCAGCAGCAGTTTGCAACAGCTCAATGCTCATGTCTGAGAGCTTCTTATTGCGCAGGCCGACAAGATGGTGATTGGCACCCGTGAATTGATGTGTCACCACATTCTCTTTCACCTTGCCCCCATCTGTAGAAATGCCTGGGACATTCTCACCGATCTTTCGCACGTCAGCCATCATGTGACAGCTGATGCAAGTGCGGTTCTTGGAGGGGTCCGCTGGATTGTTGTAGGAGGATTTTTCCCACTCACCGTAGGTGTTCACGATGACACTACCTGTGCCTGGAGCCACCTCATTATGGCAGGTGCTACACAGAGCAGAATCCTTGTAAAATGGCTGAGAGTACGACTTGGCATGCACTTCGGGCTTGGCGTTGATCTGACGGTTACCCACCCAGTGCAGCAGTGCGTTGTCGTTATCCTCAAAGATATACTTTTCTCTATCTTTCACATTGACGGTAAAGCTGGCGTTGGTGCCTGCCGTCTGCCCCATAGCTGCTTCAATACGAGTGATACGATGGCAGAATAAGCAGCCCGTGCCTTCATCTGAATCCGGTACGCCCGTCTCAAGGGCTTCAAAGAGACTGGCACCACCCTTCTCAAACATATGTCCTTCTTGCGGAACCGCCTTTGGCTCGGTGAACTGTTCTTGTGGCTCATGACAGCCAAGGCACCATTTGCCGAAGTCCTTACCTTCCGTCTGTTCTGCAACGGATTTCACGACCATGAAGTATGGGTTAGATTCTCCCATCAGACGATGGTTTGAATCTGCCCATTGCTCAAACATGTCAGAATGGCAGGATGCACAGGCGGCTGAGTTCACCCAATCCTTCTCATGTAGAACCTTCCGATCATCATCAAGGCGTATCCAACTTGCATTCAGCGGTAAGTTTCCACGTGATGTGATGAAAGCTTGCAGAGCCTCCATGTCGCGTTTGACCGGTTCTGACGGTTCATCCGGATTGATCTGCAAGGCTCCATCACGGTCGTCATGGCCCATACCACCTTGCGTCTTTTGCATGATGCGCAAGTAGTCGCCGATGAAGTTACCGGAGATCATATTGTTTAAGTTGTCGTGACCAATCGTGGCACGGTCAAACTTTTTGGTTGGTGTGGATCGGTAAAGATAGCCATTGGTGAAGTTGAAGCCATCCACATGGCAACTCTGACAACTCATCCAAAAGTCACCAGTGGTAGGCGTTAGTTTGGAATCATCCGTGTTGCCGCTGTTAAAAAGGGTTTTACCTCGGCGTAGCTTGGCCTCAACCGGATCGCTCTGCACTAGTGGAGCTGGAGCTTGCCCACCCAGAGTGACGCGCGCAAACGGGCCGTCCCCACCTCTCTTCAGTGCTACGAAATCAAGTGTCATTGCGTTTTGCACGAAGATGTCCTGCCCCGAAACGACTAACCCACGCGGATTGTTGCCCGGAATGTGGCGAAAGATCTGCATGACCTTTGCCCCACCTTGGTTCAGTTTGCCCTTGCGGCGCGCTCGGCGCTTCTTCTTGCTGGTCAGGGCTGTTCTGCGTGTCAGATCAAAGACCATCAAGTCTTCGCTTCCAGCCAATGTAACGTAAACTTTTTTACCGTCCTCGGAGAATTCAGCATCATGAGGGTTTGAAACAATGCGGGTGCGATTGTTGGTATCGATAATATTGATTTGCTTGAAGAGGTGCTTGCGGCGCTCAGCAACTTCTTTCTCTTGCCCTTGTTCAAGGCTCAACAATGAGACACTCGGAAACACGGTGGATTGAAACTGGAAAGGATGATCAAAGTTCCAAAGAACGTGTGGCAACCAGGCCTCGCTCTCATCTGGGCTTACTGCAATATCATCCAGAATGCGCGGGACACCCTGCGAAACAGCTTCGTCGTTGTCCTGAGTTTCAGCCAAACTGATCGTCTTCAGAAATGTAAGTTTAGCCCCTGAAGTATCCCAAATGGAGACCTTGCCAACCATGGCATGCGTTACGATCAGACGACCATCACTAAGCAAAGCAAGACCACGCGGGGTCTCTTCGCTGTCGATTTCCTGAGTGATGCCTTGTCTCGGATCAACTGCAATGATCTTGTGCGCTTCAAACAATGAAACCCAGAACAGGTTGTTGATCTTGTCATAGATAATGCCAAATGGACGATAGTCAGTCTTGAACTCAGAGAGAACTTTGCTTGTGTTCAGATCAATGAAAACCACACGGTCACCCGTGTAGTCCGTTACGCCTGCAATATGCTGTTTTTCATCCAACGCGATGCGGCGTAGCTCACCACCGATCTTGATCTCTTGCAGCACTTTGCTAGAGCTGCGGTCAACAACAGTGACACTGCCTGCATCAAAGTTTGCTGAGATGAGTTTTGTGCCCTCACTATTGAGAACAAGGGAGCTACTTTCAACGGCAGCATAGGCTGGCACCATGAGTGCGGCCAGCGCCAGAAGAAATGGGAAGATCCAAGCTGCAACCTTAACCATCGAATAGCGCTTGGCATGGTGAAACACCAATAACGAAACCGGCAGTGCTGGAACCAGATGGAGCCAATATGCGACCTGCCCTATCATGTTGCCGCGATTGCCAAAAAACGCGAGATAAATGCCACTGAGAACCAACAGTACCAGGGCAATCTCAATCATCTGGCCTGTTCTACGAAGAAACGGGCGTCCGTTCTTCTTGATCAGGTCACGATGAGAAAACCAGAATGGAAGAACAAACAATGGAAAGAGGATAAGGGAGACAATGAAATGAATGGCAAGTGAAGGTTGGATGAGCTGCCAAGGAAGGCCAACAACATCCCACAGCATCAACCCACTGATAGTGAGGAAGTAAAGCACAAACTCAGCATGTTTGCTCTTGTAACCGAGACGTTTCCAGAACAACTTTATTGCGCTGGATTGTGCTGGCTTAGGTCCAGTGACTGGTACGCTATTCTTGCTTGCATCATCCATGACTGCGGATCGATTCTTCGTCAGATTATTATGATTGTTGTCTCTATAGCTAAATGCGAATGCCTCGCATTTGACTTAGGTTAACAGGCAGAAGAAGCCGGGATGTTTTACACCCCGGCTGTTTCAAATCGCGGTAAACTACTTATTTCACAGCAAAAACTTTGACCTTACCGGCCATCACCATAGCTGTGCCAGCTTGCACAATCTGCGGAACACCATCTGCATCCGTGTCCAGATCTTCACTACCAGCTACAACGTTTTCGCCACTGTCTCCCAGCCATTCAGCAAGCTGCATGCCCTCGTTCACATTGCGACCGTTAATGACAGTGCGGAACCAGCTTTCATATCGGTGCGTCAGGCTTGCCAGGTCCAATAGAGGTTCATTCTCACCTTCACTGTTGCGCAGAATAAGCATTGCACTACGCAGTCCAGCACTGATTGCAGCAGCGGTGTATGGTGTGTGCTCAGTTGGTTGGCCTGGCACAGCAGCGTATGTGCCAATCGTCTTGTCATACATCTTCGCTTCAATGGTCAGGAACAGCTTACGTGCTGCTTCTTTGTAGCTCTCATCCTTTGTTGCAAGGAATGCCGAGGTTAACCCATGAACAACAGCGAACTGTGTACCCAGGCTTTGCTCCGTGCTCGCGCCTTTGCCAATCTCAAACCCATCAATTGCGAGGCCATTTTCAGAGATCAAATTCTTCAGAATAAAATCTGCCTGCGCTTTAATCAGCTCGAGCGCCCGCTTGCCGCGTGCAGTTTCCAGGCTCTCGCCCGCATCAGCGGAGGCATAACCAACGGCCAGTGCATCCTGAGAACGCTGAAAAATGTTCAGGGCCTGAAGAGCATATGCCGCATCATAAGTGGTAACTTTGGAGCCCTGCTTGCCATCATAACGATCAACCAGAGTGCCCGCTTCTTTGTTGAAGTGCAGTGCATCCAAGTTTTTGAAAGTGGCGTTTGTGAGAACACTTGCAGCGGAGAAGACATCATCAGAAGCAATGTCATTCACCGGATCATTGTCTTTGTTCAAATCAACAGCTGCAGCAAATGGTGCACCGTCAAACACGGCGATAAAAGCCGGATTCTGGTTTGTGTTTGCGATACGTTGGTCGCTATATGCGTAAATCTCAGAAAGCGGCCACAGCATCAACCATGTGTCACGCAGAGAGGATGCCCCGTCGATGACCTTCAAAGACCCGATGGCTTTCACGGCGTTCTCGGTCTTTTCAGTCACAGCGACCTTGCGCGGGAACCAGATTGGGCCCTGTGCAGGATCATAAGACGCGGTCAGCTTTGCGCCAAGCATCTTACCGTCATAACCAAACTGATCACGTAATGTTATCATGCGGTCATTGAGCATTTCAGTTAGAATAACGCCGTTGAAACCATCTGCCGTGGATACTCCGAGCGCGTGTACGCCATCCTGATCCATGACAGAACTTTCAGCCTCAACTTCCAGATCCTCTGCTATTGTGTGCATACCGCCGAGGAAATCCTGTGCCCACATGACATCCTTCAGCATAATGCCTGCCGCAGCTCCGGGATTGAAAGACTTGTCCATGCCTTCCTCTTTCCAGGAGAGCGAAGCATAATCGCGGAAGTACGCTGGAATATCGACTTTTACTGTTTTAGATTTTCCGTGAGCGGTCAGAATATCCGCCTCATCGCTGGAGACGACAGAACTGTCAGTTGCCTGACCAAATTCAGGAAGCGCTGAGATGTATGGGAAGGTGATCGGGTACATGTTGAGCGGAATTTCTTCCACTGGGAAGGCAACAGATCCAGCCAGTTCAATCACGCGCTTACCAAGGCTTTCAAGTGAACCGCCACGTGCTTTGTTTAGTGGACCGTTTACGATATGCGGGCCCATCTTGGACTGATAATTGACCGCATACATAGCCTCCTCAGAGTATTCATAACTCTCAATGCCGGCTGCGTAATCAAAAGCGGTTGGCTGATTGACGAGATTTGGGTCAAGAACATCAAGATCCAGCCCCAGACCTTCCGCTAAAGGTTCGCCAGAAAGCTCAAACTCTGTGTAAGCCAGAAAACCACCCGCTGGATCAAAAGTTTTGTCTAAAACCTCGACTTTAACTTCAGTAGAACCTGCAAGAGCTGCAGAGCTGATTGCCACTGCCGATGCGAATGATAGAAGTGCCGTTTTATTCAACATGCTTAAACTCGGAATCTCTTTTGAGGGGATAGCCCATCATGAGCAAACCTCCCCTATCCCTCTCCAATGCAATAGGATCACCAGGGCAAAACTGGCTGCTACTCGCAATTGAGAATGATTTGCAATCCGAGAAATAGAAAACAGAACATCTTTCGCAAATGACAAAAGTCAAATATGAATTAAATAATCATGTTTTATAATTATTCAAAAAATCAATATGTTATATGGACTTATGACTACATTACATATCCCGGCCAACTGTGCATTTCACCATTCTCAAAGCCGAAACAATTCGTTAGATCCCAAAGAGTACTGCCTACAAATGATGCAAGGCCACGAGTTGTCCCTGGTGTTGGGTTACTTTGATTTCCATTGAGTAGAGGGTCTGCAGGGCTTTTGTTTCCAGGACATCCTGCGGTGTTCCGTGGATGGCGAGGGTGCCGTCTTTCAGGGCTATGATCTCATTAGCGTAGGCTCCGGCGTAGTTGATGTCGTGGAGGACGATGACAAATGAGCGTTTGCCTGTGTCTGCTATCTCGCGCAGGCGCTTCATGAGGCTGCGAGCGTAGTACATATCAAGATTGTTAAGAGGTTCATCCAGTAGGAGGTACTTTGTCTCCTGACAAAATGCCATTGCGACTAGTGCTCGTTGTTTTTGGCCGCCAGAGACTTCATCAATGAACCTGTCGGACATAGTTTGCAGATCAAAATAATCTAAAGCTTCATCTACCGCTCTATGATCTTTGGCTGTTGGGCGACCTTTGTGGTGCGGGTAGCGGCCAAATCCAACAAGATCCCGCAGAGACATACGACTGCTGAGTGCATTATCTTGTCTTAAGATAGCAAGGGTCTTTGCAAGTTCTCTGGTGGGTGTTTGCGACACTGATTGGCCATCAAACGAGATGGAACCTGTCTGGAGTGGCTGCAAGCGGGTCATGAGGGACAAGAGCGTGGACTTCCCTGCCCCGTTTGGCCCAATCAAGGCAGTGATTCCGCTTTCTTTTATGGAAAGCGAGATGTTTTGAAGGATTTTGCTCTTTCCGTAACTATGAGAAACACCATTAATTTCAATCATCTCATTTTTCCTCGAAAGAGAAGCAGCAGGAAGAGAAGTCCGCCGAAGAATTCTACGGTAACACTCAGGGTAGACTGGCTTTTCAAAATGCGCTCAAAGACCGTCTGGCCGCTGACGAGAATGAGTGCAGCGATCAGAATAGAAGCCGGCAGCAAAATGCTGTGACGGTGGGTGTTCATGATAAAATGAGCAAGACTAGTCACCAACAAACCAAAGAAAGCAACAGGACCGACCAGCGCTGTTGAAACAGAAACCAGAGTGGCGACGAGGACCAGAACAGCGAAGCTTGCCCGCTCATAGTTTACGCCCAAATTGATCGCGTTGCTGCGTCCCAGTGCAATGACATCAAGGCTGTATCTAAGCCGCCAAATGATAAGGCAACACACTGAAACGAGCAGGATGCTGAGGCCGAGCAGGTCTTTGTCTACGCTGGAAAATTGAGCAAAACTTGCACCTTGCAAAATGGCGAAGTCGTTTGGATCGATAATCCTTTGCAGGAACCCTGTCAGACTTCGAAACAATACCCCGAAAATGATACCCACCAGAACCATACGATGAAGGTCCTGCCTGCCTTTTCCCATCACTGTTGAGAAGAGCAATACGGCTGCAAGCAACATAACACCTACTTCTGCGAGAAACTTGATTTGTCCATCAAGAGCGACGTAGGTGAACCCTCCGAGCATAAACACCAGCAGCGTTTGAACCAGCAGGTACAAGGCATCAAAGCCCATGATGGAGGGTGTTAAGATGCGGTTCCCGCTGATGGTTTGGAACAGAAGTGTTGCAACAGAAATTGAGACTGACACCAGCAAAAGTGCGAGTAGTTTTGTTCCCCGGAAAACAAGCAGGAAACTCCAGCTGCCTTTGGCGCCAAGAGTCATGAAAGCGATACAAGCAAGTGCCAGCAAAACGCTCAGGATAATGAGCTTTTTAGCGTGCATGAGCTGGTCTCGCATACAACAGATAGAGGAAAACGAAAGACCCGATGACGCCGAGTACCGTACCAACGGGTATCTCATAGGGGAAATGAACCAGACGCCCGATAAGATCGCATACAAGCACCAGAAGCGCGCCGAGCACTGCGACCCACGGCAAGCTGGCCCGCAGGTTGTCACCCATCAATCTGCGGGCGATGTTTGGCACAACCAGCCCCACAAATGGGATCATGCCCACAGTGACAACAACCAGTGACGTTGAAAGTGCCAATATAAACAGGCCGACAATCACGACTTGCTTGTAATTGAGGCCCAGATTGACGCTGGCATCTTTGCCCATGCCGATGATGGTGAATTGATCAGCCACAACATATGTGAGGATTGCCAGTACGCCACAAAGCCACAAGAGCTCATAGCGGCCACGTAAGATGCCGGAGAACTCTCCGCTCATCCATGTCCCCTGAAACTGCAGCATTTCTGTTTGAAAAGCGATGAAGATGGTCAAGGCTTCCACGATGCCGCTGAAGATCAAGCCAACGAGTGGCACGAGCAATGGAGATGTTACGGGCAATCTGGAGATCATCGCCAAGAAGACAGCCATGCCGATCATCGCTGTTATGGACGCGACAATCATCTTCACAATCAATGGGCTACCCGGATAAAGCAGTGTCACAAGCAAAATGCCCAGTGCTGCACTTTGAGCTGTGCCAACGCTGGAAGGCTCCACAAAGCTGTTTCGGGCGAGCATTTGCATGACAGCACCTGAAACAGCAAGGGATGCACCTGTCAAAACAACTGCCAATGTGCGCGGAATTCTACTGATAAAAAAGAGGTCAATGTTCTGAGGGGTTTGCCACCAGTCAGAGAGGGAGATCTCTTTGACACCAACGAATAAGCTGAAGCAGGAAAGCGCGAACAGAGCGACGATAGCAACGCCGATGTTTTTCATGGGACACCAAGGAAATGGCTAGAGCTGAGCAGCACTTGCCCAGCTCTTGGCGAGAACTATTATTTATTGAAGGCTTCAATCAGCTGTTTGAAGATGCGTGTGGTTGCCTGATAGCCACCTTGCGCGATGTAAGTCGCTGCCGGATCAAGGTAGATCACTTGCTCCTTCTTCCATGCTGTTGTGCTGGTCACAAGTTCATTGTCCAAGACCTGACGCGCGTTTTCAGCATCACTTCCAATTGCTGTTGCGCGATCCATCACCAGAAGCCAGTCAGGATTGGCCTTTTGAATGTATTCGAAGGACACCGCTTCTCCATGAGATGCAACGGCAACCTCAGCCATTGCCGGTTCAATTTTCAGTTCATCATGGAACCAGCCGAACCGTGAGCCCGGGCCGAATACGGAGACTTTAGGGCCGTTGGTGAGAACGAAAAGCGCCTTGCCCTTGCCTTTAACTGAAGCTTTCACTTGTTCTAGCAACTTGTTGTAATTACTAGTAAGTTGCGTTGCTTCCTTTTGCTTGTTAAAGACTTTTCCGTAGGCTTCCAGATGCGCGAGCAGCGTTGCTGAAACCTCTGAAGAACTTGGCGTCATATCGATGGTTGGCGCGAGTTCAGACAATGGCTTTGCCTGTTTACTGGAACGGCCGCCAACGATGATCAGTTCAGGCTCAAGCGCATTGATTGCCTCGAAATCGGGCTCAAACAGAGTTCCGATGACGTCTGCCTCAGACTGAACGTTATCAAGGTAATCGACATACATTTTGTTGACGACGCCTGCTGGTTGAACACCAAGTGCATTCAGGTTGTCGACCGCTCCGATGTCAAACACAATCAGATTTTTGGGCTCAACAACGACGCTGGCTTTGCCATTGGCGGTGTTGATTTCGACCTGATCTGAAAGGGCTGGAGAAGCTGCGAGGGCGAGGCAGGCGAAAGCGGCAACCGATCTCGTTACACGATGAAACATTTCTAACTCCGTTGGATAGATGTCTCATGGCTTGGCATCAGAGCCTGGCTGTTGAGCTTTGTCTCTATCTAAAATCAAAAAATAAGGATGTCCAATAATACCTGAAGTTTACACTCAGATTTTTATGCGATTGCATCTAAACGAGATTTCAACCCGTCATGGAGCGCCCTTCCCGATCAAAAAAACAAGGCCATCACTGAGAATGGTTTGCCATGAGAATAAGTCGTGGCCTGCTGCATAGGCTTCCAGCTTCACCTCATAATTCCTGGCAAGCAGAACGTCTCTAAGATGCTGATTGGACTGTAGTATCCCTCGATCTCCGCCGACTACACTCTTTTCAAAGAGCCCCGCGCTGAGGAAAAAACGGATATCTTGACGGGGAGTATTTGCAATGAGGTTCGCGACGTAATTCTCTTCATTCTCCTCTGAGTACCAATAGGATCCGGAGATGGAGAGAACATTTCCAAAGTGTTGCGGATAGCGTAGAGAGATGGTGCTGGACGCAAGGCCTCCAAAACTGGAGCCTGCCAAAATGGTTCTTTCTGGTGTAGCGGATATGCCAAGCTCTGCCTCTGCAAATGGCAATAGTTCTTCCGCCACAAACGCAGCGAACTGAGCGTTGTTAGGCAGCTCCTGAGTTCGTGTTTTTGAATCTATATGAGATATAAATACGGCTGCTAATGGCGGAATTGCGCCGTCTGCGACCATGTTATCCAGAATGTCCGGAACAGAGATACGGCCTTTATAGTGTTCTGCATCAAACATGATGAGCAGCGGAGCAGTTGCTTTTGATGCTTCATAGCCGACAGAACGATATAGCCAAATATCACGTTTGTTCCCAAGGGTTTTGCTATCAATCTTGGAATGTGTGACCTGACCTTTTGCGACTGTCTGATTGCCGAGAAAATGGCCAGGTTCAGCTGCTGGCAAAAGCACCGTAGAGTGTTGACTATAAGGATCAATTGCGTCTGCTGGCCAAGGGTGCTTGTTGAGCGGGTCTGCTGCCAGAGTTGCCAGAATCGCTCTCCGTCGTTCCATCCAAGTGCCTGAAATCACCGGCACATCAACAGCAAGTTGATAGGAAAGCCGCGTGGTGTTGGGAACGACAAATGATTTGAACCAGACGTCACTGCCTGCAAGCTGCTCAAGTTCCTCATGATTGCTTGTTGGGGCACCAAGAAGGCGGACACCAGTTCTGGCGCCTCTGGCAAGAAATGTCAGGATACTCTTGTTGTTCCCGTTGTCTTCAATGAGCGGCGTGCCTTTTTGTTCAATCTCAGTCCAGAAGACATCCGTTGAGTTGCCTGATTTCAGGTGATCTGCAAGGTTGGCAATACGCGGGCTAAGGTATTCATTTTGTTCTATATTCTGATGCTCAGCACCAACTTGTTTGATGATAGACAGCGTGTAGTGCCCGGTTTCAATTGCAGAGACTTTAAGATTGATTGGCGCATCCTCTACGACGAGCAAGAATGGTGAACGGCCAGCGTTTGAAAAAACAAACCTGCGGATGTGAGCACCAGTCAATCGGTTGATACTGTCCAGGTTAAAACGGCCAGAATTCACTTGCCAGCCAAGTTCTATGTAGTCCCCGGTTTCCGCCTGCAGCTCAAAGACTTCCTCTCGGCCTTGCTGAAGAAACCGTGTTTCAGTCGTACTTTCCGTTTTTGAAAGGTCGAGTGCTGACCCTGAAGACACAGTTTGAGACATCATAAAAACCACTAAGCTGATTATCGGTTTCTTAAATGAAAACATAGTGATACACCTCTACGCATTGAAGGTGAGCGTGGGCCCACCTCCTTGCTCCTTCATTATTAGAGATCAGAAACGAGTGGTGCCTGAGATGAAGTAGCGGCGACCGTCAACATTGAATTCATCCCAATCCGTTTTCAGGATCTGATTGTCAGCAATGTTTAGAACGCCAGCGCGCAACGTGAAGTTCTCATTGACGTCATAGCGACCTGTGAAATCTGCAGTGATGTAACCGTCTACTTTGCGGGCAAATGCCATGTCACCGTTGGCGGGAACCGAGGTGTATTGTTCGCCTACGTAGTTGGCAGATAACGCGAAACTGAGTTTTTCACTGAAATTGTAATCCAGTTTAACGTTTGCGGTATGCTCTGGCTGGAAGGCAAGCGGTGCATCGTTGGCGCTTGTGTTTTTTGCATCCAGATAGGTGTAGTTGGCAGAGACAGTCAGCTCATCTGTTGGACGCAGGGTCAGGTTGGCTTCTATCCCCATTGTGCGAGCTTCTTCAATGTTTTCAAACTTGAAGATCGGTTTGCCATCTGCAGTGAGACCAACATAGTTGGAATAGGTCTGAGCAACCGCAACATCAGCTGTTCTGGCGGGTGGAAACTGGATCATGTCTTTGATCGTATTATGGAAACTGGTTAGCCCAACACTCCATTTTGCTTCGTCATATTTGAAGCCAACCTCAAAGCTACTGCCCAGTTCCGGGTTCAAATCTTCAGCGCCTTCTAAGAAACAATCCCCTCCGCATGAGACCTGTTTCCAATTGGGGGACAGCTGCAGAAGTGTTGGGGCTTTGAAGGATGAGGACCAGCCGCCTTTGAATGTCAGGGCTTGTGTGAGGTGATAAACACCGTAAACGCGGGGGCTGGCGTTCCAGCCGAATTTTTCGTGTTTGTCCAGACGGCCTCCGAGTGTAACCTCGAAATCCTCTGTGATTTCAAGACGGTCTTCAATGAAGGCTGCGGCTTGCCAGAGGGAACTGTCTGACCCGCCCTCGCCTACAAGTACATACTTGTCTTCGAGGGATTGATGTTGGTAAGTCGCGCCGACGGTGATGAAGTTCGGGACCAGAAGATCTGCGTCAAAGCTGACTTTGCCATCGCCATTGAAGTTATAGGCTGTGTTCGGCATATCGTCGCCAGCGGTGTTTCCGTGGCCGTAGGAGTTGTCGATACGGTCACCAAAGACACGCAGCTCAGTCTCACCAAACTCGTAGGAGCCGTGATGAGTTATGCCCGCTGAGTATCTGTCCAATGTTGTCTTATCGTGTGTGCGCTTGCTGTAACCTGCGCTAAAATCAACGGAATTTTCTTGGTTTACATCCCAGGTCACAGTCGTATCAAGGTGTTTGTTATCACTCTTGGCAAAGCCTGCATTAGCCCGCCCGCTTGCACTGTCAGGGTTCAGAGAGCTTGAATCTTTGCGGCGAAAATCCCAGCTGCCGTAGGTTCGCATAAAGAGTTTGTCTTTGAGGATTGGACCTGAAAGATTGAAACCCGTACGGCCATAATCACCGGATTTGCGGTTTTCCTGAAGGGTATATTCGTTGGTAAGTGAGCCGTGCCACTCTTCGGTTTCCTTCTTGGTGATGATGTTGACAACACCACCGATTGCATCTGAACCGTAGAGTGAGGACATAGGACCGCGAACGATTTCAATACGTTCGACGGCTTCGAGTGGAACCCAGCCGGAATCGTAGTCGTTTCCGCGGAAGGCGTTTGGAGCGGAGGTGACGCGTTTTCCGTCTATCAGAAACAACGTGTAATTCTCGTTCAGTCCGCGGATCTGCACTTTGCTTTGATTACCTGCTCTGTTGAACGTGAGACCTTCTACACTTTCCAGAAGGGAACGAACGTCACGAGCCCCCTGATTTTCCAAGTCATCTGCGGTGATAACGGAGATACTTGCTGGCGCGTTCTTGTAGGTCACTTCAGAAGCTGAGGCTGTGACGACCACTTCATCCAGCAGTTTATTCTCCTGAGCGGACGCCGCTGAAGCGCAAGTCAGCGCGGTGGAAACCAATAAAAGGTTTAGTGCGTTCATTTGCGTTTTTTGCGTGAAACGGGCGTTCTTAAGTGCTCTATCAACGTCGCGGCTAGACATCGAAACATTCTCCAATCGTATCCGCGCGACAGCACAACACCATGAGCGCTCGCAGTGTGTGGCGAGCACTTTGGGCACCTCTTTACCGAGATGTTCGTGAGCTGGAAGGTCGCGCTGGACTTACTTCATTTATACGAAGTTTTAAACTTGACTTCAAAACTCATAATATATTTATGAGGGGGCGTTCGTCGATTGGAAATGCATTGGCGTGTGCGCCAAAAACATATCCATTCGCGCCAGTGAAAAGTCAGGGAGCACTTTCTGTGCAGATTGAGCAGCAGATCCGAGTCAAAGTCCTGGATGAGACAATGGGCCATCATGAAAATGAAAGTTTGGTGGAGCTCTCACCTATTTTCCAGATTTTCATTTATCTGGAAGGTCAGCAGCAGTTTTACATTGATGATGTTTATTTTGATCTGGATGCCGGGGATCGCGAAACACCCAAGCCTCAGGCTCTGCTGTTCAACCTGCGAAAACCTGCCAATTTGCGCCTGAAGCCGAGTGAGGCCGGGCACTCGCTGCGCAAGGTTGGCATTGCAGCTCAACCGGACTGGTACGGTGCAATTGGGTTTCAGGCCTCTGCTCTTTCTGCGGAAGTGCGGAGTTTTATGAATGGCCACCTGAACTACTTCATCTGGCAGCCGGATGAGCGTATGGTGGACTGTGCTGCGCGGATTTTGGCTATGACGAATGATGGGGCTGATGAAATCGGTGGCCTTCAACGGCAAGCCGAGGCGTTTGGCTTGATGTCTCAGAGCTGTGCTCACTTGCAGGGGGCCGTCCAGGCCGAGAAGCGGGAAGCGGACAGTCAGTTACGGATCAAAGGATTGAAGGTGCGGGAATTTCTGCTGGAGCATCTGGAGGAAGACCTTTCCATCGAGCGGATCTCTAAAGAAACGGGCCTTAGCAAACGAAGCATTCAGCGCCACTTCAAGGAAAAGTACAATCTGACTGTCTCTGATTTCATTCGTAAACAGCGTTTGGAGAAGGCGCGGCAAGCCATCAACAAAGGCGGCATTACTGTTTCTGAGGCTGCCTATATGGCGGGATATAACAGCCCGTCCAGCTTTAGCAATGCCTTTAAGCGGATCTATGGATCAGCGCCCAAGACCTGGCGAACATAGGGCCTGAGCTCCCAAAATGGTCATTTGTGAAACTGCTAATCACTTGCAATTGCTAAGATAATTCTTCTCAAATTGACTTTGGTCAAAGCGAATAGTTTGTAGCTCTTCAAATCTGTCTCCACAAAACTACTGATTGGAGAATCCGATGAAGCTCAACACCAAAGTCGCAGAAGCTCTTAACCAGCAAATCAATGCTGAGCTGAGTGCCTCTTACGTTTATCTCGCTGTGGCTGCCTACTTTGATTCCATTGAGCTGCCAGGTTTTGCAAAGTGGTTCCGTCTTCATTCAAAAGAAGAGACTGACCATGCAATGCGCATTTATGACTTCATCGTGAAACGGGACTCCCGCGTTACTCTGGAAGGCATATCTGCTCCTACTGTTGAATTTGATTCAGCACAGGCAGCTATTGAGCTGGCCATGAAAATGGAAGTGAAGGTCACGTCGCAAATCCATGCTCTGTTTGATCTCGCCCATGATGAAAAGGAATATGGGACGCAGAACATGCTGCACTGGTTCCTTGAAGAGCAGATTGAAGAAGAAGATCTGTTCCGCCGTGTTCTGGACCAGGTGAAAGCTGCTGGTGATGACCGTTGGCACCTGCTGACACTTGATGATCAGATGGGCCAGCGCCAAGCTTAAATTTCTTTTTATTGTAAGCCCCCGCTATGCTTTTAGCGGGGGCTTTTTTTGTTTTGCGCCCGGTGATCTTTGAACACTTCCTGTCAAATTCAGCGGATACACACAGATCAGATTTTGATAAAAATTACATAACACATTGCATTTTATGGTGATTTCAATTCATTAATCGTGTCGCAAACGTTTATGTATATAGATGCACTTGCATCTATAATTACGCTCCAATATACCCTCGCGCATAAACATGAGTAATTATCTCATATTTGATTCGCCGTAGGTAATACGGCCAATATGTGGGTGGGGATCCTAATGAAGAAACTTCGGTGGCGCTTGCTTGTTTCCGTTTGTGTTTTAAACGTTGCTTATTTTTCTACCGGGGCTGCAGCGCAGGATAGTGTGGATGCCAGCGAGGAGCTGGACCCTGTTGTTGTTTATAGTTTCAACAATGATCGCTTTGCAGTGGCTGCTGACAGAAACACCTCAATCTACGTTTCAACTCAAGCGATTGAAGCCGCTGAGATGGGTGATCTTCGTGATGTGTTTGCTGAGAATGCCTCAGTAACGGTTGGCGGCGGTATCCCTATTGCCCAGAAGATCTTCGTCAATGGTGTGGATGCTCTCAACCTGAACATGACTATTGAAGGCGCGATGCAGAACAACCGTGCGTTCCACCATGTAACAGCCAATGCCATTGATCCAGCGTTGTTGCGTGCGGTGCGTGTGGATGCGGGTGTTGCCGCTGCAGATTCTGGCCCGAACGCTCTGGGCGGTTCCATCGCCTTTCAGCTGATTGATGCATTAGACCTGCTGGAAGATGGCGAGACCATGGGCGGCAAAGCCACGCTGAGTTTTGATACAAACGGCAATACATTCTCCCAAGCTTTGACTGGTTTTGCTGAGCATAACGGCTTTGATATTCTGGCCTTCGCTAAAAACGCTAAGGGACAGGACTACACCTCTGGCGGTAACTGGGAAATCCCGGGTACCGGAGCAAACTTGCAGACTGGCCTACTCAAAGCCGGTTACACATCTGAGACCGGACATCGCTTTGAGGTTTCTGGCATGATGCTGAAGGACAAGGAAGAGCGGGCATTTCGTGCAAACATTGGTTCATTGACCTCAAAACCAAATGATACAACGCGGCTGTATGATACCCTGCGAAAGAGCTTCTCATTCCGTTATGAGCACCTCGAGCCAACAGATCTTGTTGATCCTGAAGTGGTGCTCGGCTTCAGCGAAAACAATATCGACGTGCCTGTGCCATATGGAAGTAACGGGACTTCCAATACCTTGAACGGCAAAATTGCAAACACTTTCCGGTTAACTGAGGATATTGGCTTCACTACCGGATTTGATTTTTACAGGAAGACCGCAAACTACGATGATCCATCCTCTGATTTGGAAGAGGTTGCTCATAACTTCGGCAGTTTCGGACAGGTACGTTGGACACCATCGTCAGCGTTGAAACTGTCCGCGGGCTTACGCCTTGATCATCAGCGCTTTGAAGGTCTTGGAGATTTCGATACTTCTGTCACTGGTCTGAGTGGCAACAGCTCGGCATCCTATGAGGTCTTGGAAGGCCTCAAACTTAAAGCCGGTTATGCTACTGTTTTTGGTGGGATAGCGCTTGAGGACAATTATACCTTCAGCTCCTCATGGGATTACTCCGATATCAAGTCATCTCGTTCTCACAACGTGACTGCTGGGCTTGAGTTTGAACGTTCCGGCTTTTTGCTCTCCGGTGAAATCTTCAGAACTGACATTAGCGATGCTCGCTCGCGTGACGCAAATGTGGATGTTCTTACCGAAGGCTTCAACTTGGCTGCGGGCTACAAGTGGACCTCAGGTTCGGCAAAAATCACCTATTCCAACACGCGTGTGGAAGTTGATGGTGATGCCGCCGATTCCTATGTTGCTCAGGACTTTGCTGCCCCACTGGGACAAGTCATTGCTTTCAACGTTTCTCATAAATTGGAAGACTACGGTCTGATAATCGGCGGAGATGTGCAAGGGGCATTCGATTATGACACAGGATCTGGTGACTCCAATCGAACACTGGATGGCTATGCAGTTGTCGGGTTGTTTGCGGAATACGAACCAGAGCAGGTTGATGGTTTGAAGCTTCGACTTGAGGCAAACAACATCTTTGATGAAGATTATTCAGATCGAGGAACGTATGGTGGTGACTACCAGTCAGTAAACACCCTGAAGGAACCGGGGCGTTCCTTTAGCCTTACGGCAAACTACAGGTTTTAAGAGATATTGGGGTCGCTGTTTAGCGGCCCTTTTTTATTCGTAGAGCTTGGTCAGCAGTTTGAAGAGTTCAAACGCCTCTTTCTTGGTGAGACGTTCTCCGACTTCCTGCTGGATGATTTTGAAGTAATGCGGCCAGATTTCCTCGTGGGCATGGGCCGCTTGAGGTGTCAGGAAAATCAGCTGCGCGCGTCCGTCCTCTTTATCTGGACGACGCTCAATCAGCCCCTTCTTTTCCATACGGGCGATGTGCCGTGACATGCTGAACTGCGCCATGTGCAGATGGTCTTGCAAGTCAGAGGCCTTTGCCCCCTGCTCTCCGGCACGTTCAACCTCCAGCAGAATTTCATACCAGACCGGGTTATCAATGCCATGCGTTCGCAAATTGCGCTCAAAGCGTGGGTAAAGATAGCGGTGGGCCCGCATCAGGTGAAACCAGACACGGCTTGCAAGCTTATCTTCAGTCTCCGTTTCAATCTCGTCGTATGTTTTCATCAACGCAAAGTCCCAGTCAGCAATCCGAAAGACCTAGCATACTGATCCTCCCTGCGGCGCTCACTCTGACAGATACTGACAGAAAGATTTGTGTGAGGCTCTCCTTGCCTACAAAACGCGGGAGTGGATTTGCTCGGCGACGGTGTCGATGCGGCTTTGGTTTTGGCCTCCAATAACGAGGTAACGATAGCCGTTGCCGGTCCAGTCTGCGGAGGCCATGCCTTTGAGGCTGGTGGATTGCATGATGGTTCCGGCGGCATCGGTGTCTTTGAGGATGCAAAATGCAACCGGGGCACCGTTGGGGTCTGCAAAGACGATCTGGATGAGTGGTGCGCCTTCATGGCCCAGAACCTGGGTTCGCAGTAGTTTCAAGCCTTCCAGATCATTGAGGTCTGAAAGGTTCAGCTGCTGGCCTACAGCGGTGGAGGCTTCAGCCAGCTCTTGTTTCAGTTCATCCTCGGACCTGTTCAAGGATGCGATTGTCTCTTTGACGTATAGCGCCTGATAGCTTGCGACTTCCTGCCGCCAGTCAGTTGCGTCATCTGCCCAGTACATGAAGCCTGTTCCGATGGCCAAGCCAATCACAAGCGTTGCTGCGCGGGTGCTCCATGTGCGGACAAAGGTTGGAGCGGCTGCATGATCGTTTGCAGGGGTTGGCTGTGCGAAGATCTTGTCTTCCAGCTGTTTCAGGTGATCTGCGTCAGGGATCTCTGCAAAGCCTTGCTGGACGACGGGGAGCAGACCTTCAAGTGCCAGCAGGCGTTGTTCCAGGATCGGATCGCTCTCCAGATCCGCTTCTATTTGCTGTGCGGTTTCTGAGTCCAGAGAGCCTGCCAGATAAGACCGTAGGTGTTCGTCAGTGTACGTCATGCCAGCTCTCCCTTCTTCATCTGCTTGGCTTGTTCCTGCTTTAAAGGTGCAAGCGTTTTTCGGGCTGCAGATAAACGGCTCATGACCGTTCCAATAGGAATACCTAAAATTGCGGCTGCTTCGCGATAGGTGAATTGCTCAACAAAGACAAGTTCCACCACAGAGCGCTGACCTTCTGGCAGTCGCATCACCTGTTTAAACACTTCAGCGGCGAAAATATTCGTTTCAGGAGATGGAGACGGGTCGATGAGGCTGGATTCGATGGCGGTGTCGAGCTGGCCGGTTTTTCTCAGGTGTTGGCTGCGCATCTCGTTTAACCAGATGGACCGGCAAATGGTCATGGTCCAGGCGGCAAAGTTTGAACCTGCCTGAAACTGGCTTTCCCGCTCCAATGCCCGCAGACATGTGGCCTGCACCAAATCGTCCGCCAGATCCTTTTGCCCTGCAAGCGAAAGTGCAAAGCGCCAGAGCCGGGGCATGATGGTGATTAGGTCACTTTGAAAACGTTTCTGATATTTTTTTCCAAAATACATCGAATAAAAGCCAGCTGTCGTGTGTTCCTCAATTGATAGCAACCAAAAATCGTCAATCACATCAAATCACGAAGGCGACATACCTATGGTAAAAACCCTTTTCCGCACCTCTGCGATGCTTTTACTGTTGTCTGGCAGTGCCCTTGCACAAACCTGGAGCGTGGACAGCGACAGCTCACGCCTTTCATACGGCACCATCAAGAAAAACTCCGTGGGGGAAGTGAACAGCTTTGAGAAACTCTCCGGCTCTGTCTCAGAAGATGGCAAGCTGCAGCTGACAATTGATCTGGGTTCTGTTGAGACCAACATCGATATTCGCAATGAGCGTATGCGCCAGATCGTGTTCCAAAGCATCGGGTCTGCTGATCTGACTGCGCAGCTGGACACTGCTGAGCTGAACCAGCTTGCAGTTGGTGCAACCACTGTTGTTGATCTTGAAGCCACCCTCAATTTGCTGGGCACCGAAATCCCGGTAGAGACAGAGGTTTTTGTAGCGCGTATTTCCGACAGCAAAGTTCTGGCGACTACCAATGACATGGTGTTTTTGGGAACTGAGGAAGCGGGTGTGAATGCAGGTGTGGATCAGCTGAAAACACTTGCCAAGCTGAACGGGATTACACGGACGGTACCGGTTACTCTTCGCCTTGTGCTGACAACAGACGGGAATCAAGCTGCAGCTGAACCAGTTGCGGCTCCTGTTCAGGTGGCGTTTGCGGGTGATGTGAAGGCGGGCAAGAAGGTTTTTAAGAAGTGCAAGGCATGCCACAGCGTGAAGGAAGGGCAGAACAAAGTTGGCCCGAGCCTGCATGGTGTGATTGGCCGTCAGGCCGCTGCTGTTGAGGGCTTCAAATATTCCAAGGTTATGGCAAGTGCTGATGTGACGTGGGATACAGAGTCTCTGACAGAGTTTCTCGCCAAGCCGAAGAAATTCTTGCCAAAAAACCGTATGGCATTTGCCGGTTTGAAGAAGCCAGCAGATATCGAGAACCTGCTGGCTTATCTGGACAGCGCATCAAAATAACTGCGGTTTGATGTGCACGCGCCCGCTCGTCTTTCCACCACGAGTGGGCGCTTTTGCTACATGCCGATCAACAAGGACCCGCTGACGAAGCCTGCGCCTATGGCGGACAGAAGGATTATGTCACCCGCCTTATAGCTTCGATTTTCCCGACACTTGGAAAGGCTAAATGGGATGGTGGCTGCAGAACTGTTACCGTACTCACCCAGAGTCATCAGTGTTTTATCGGCGTTTATTCCAAGATTGGTTCCGACAGCCTGAATGATCCGGGAGTTGGCCTGATGGGGTGCCCAGTGGTCCACCTCTGACGGTTTGATGTCTGCTTGCCCCAGAATCTTCATGGCTGAATCTGTGAGCGTGTTGACCGCTTTGGCGAAGACTATCTGCCCACCTTGCAGGCTCATCAGGTACTCATTGGGGTTCATATCCGGTCTGTACGGATTACGACTGCCACCACCTGGGATTTTGATGAGGTCGTAATAAGCACCATCGGATGCCAGATCGGCAGCAAGGATGCCCTGCTCTTTATGTGCTGGTGGCAGAACCACAACGGCACCTGCAGCATCTGCGAACAGCACGCGACTGGCGCGTTCTGCCGGGTTGATGCGGCGGCTCAAGATATTGGCTGCGACGACGAGAACCGCAATGCCTTGCGCTTTGGCATAGGCATCGGCCATGGCCAGTGCGTAAAGGAACCCTGCGCACGCTCCTGCCATATCGATGCCGCCGGAGTTTGGCAGGCCCAGTTTGTGCACCAGCAGAGGAGCTGAGGGCGGTAACAGGTGGTCAGGCGTGCTGGTTGCCAGCAGTGTCAGTCCGATTTTAGCCGGATCGATACCAGCGTCCTCAATCGCCATTTGAGCTGCTGGCAGCGCGATGTCTGTGAGAGCCTGATCAGAGGAGACATAGCGGCGCTCACGAATGCCGGTGCGGCGTTCGATCCAGCCCTCTTCCAGTCCCAGATCCTGTTCGATCTCCGCATTGAACACGCGGCGTTCTGGTGCGTAATGTCCGAAGCCGATCAGCCCACCACGGTCCTTAGAGGAGTTCATCAGCAGCCTCAGCTATCGCATCGTAGATCTGGTCAATATCGCCCTGAGTGACGCAGTATGGTGGCATGGAATAGAGCGTGTTGCCCAGTGGGCGCAGCAGCAGGTTCTTTGACTTGAAGAACTCATAGAGGCGCGGGCCGACATCAGACAGATATCCGTGATCCTTCACGTTGATATCCATGGCCGCGATGGTGCCCGTCTGACGGATGTTGGTGAAACGATCATCGTCTTTGAAACGCGCAAGGCCAGCGGATTGCATTTGCATGAGCTTTGCTATGCGGTCATAGACCGGCTCATTCTCCCAGATCTCCAGATTGGCGACCGCAGCGGCGCAGGCGATTGGGTTTGCTGTGTAAGAGCTGGAATGGAAGAAGGTTTTGCTTCTGTCCATGGAATAATGCTCATCATAAATTGCCGAGGAGCACATGGTGACGGCAAGCGGCAAAGAACCACCAGTCAGGCCTTTGGAATAGCATGCGATATCCGGCGTGATCTGTGCATGTTCACAGGCAAACATCTTGCCTGTACGGCCCCACCCCGTCATCACCTCATCAGCGATGAACAGTACATTGTGCTTCTTGCAGATCTCATGGAGCGCCCGCAGCGTTTCAGCGGAATACATGAGCATGCCACCAGCACCCAGAACGAGCGGTTCTACGATAAACGCTGCGACATCTCCTTGAGCGCAGAGTTTTTCAAGCTCATCTAGTGTGTTCTGCTCATTGCCAGCGGTTGGGAACGGGACTTTGGCAACATCAAACAGTAGCGGATTGTAAGGCTGGTTGAAAACACCGCGCTCGCCAACGGACATGGTGCCGATGGTGTCGCCGTGATAGCTGTTTTCCATAACGACAATGCGCTGGCGTTTTTCGCCCAGATGATGCCAATAGCCGAGCGCCATCTTGAGCGCCACTTCCACACTGGTAGAACCGCTGTCTGAGAAGAAGACATAATCCAGCCCATCAGGCGTGCAGCTCAACAGCTGCTGCGCAAGTCGCTCCGCAGGCTCATGGGTGTGACCTGCAAAGATCACCTGATCCAACTTTTCAGCCTGCTCCTTGATCGCGCCGATGACGTGCGGATGGCAGTGGCCGTGGGTTACGACCCACCAGGAAGCAATGGCATCAAGCAGTTTGTCGCCGTCATCCTTTGTCAGGTATGCGCCAGAACCGCCCGTAATCTTGGTCATTTCCGTCAGCACAGCGTGCTGGGTGAATGGATGCCAGATTGGTGAGTGCTTTGACATTATGCGTTCTCCCCGTTTTGCAGGCAGAAGTCTTCCAGACGGAAATTCTCTGCAAACGCTGTTCTTATTGTTTCTGGGGTGATTTGTTGCAGCAGTGGCAAGCGGCCAAGCTTCTTGACGCCTGCGTACTCTGCGATCGTACGTTCTGAATCTGCTACTTCCTCACCGATAAATACGATGCCGAGCAGGTTGCAGCCACGGGTACGCAGCGCTTCAATAGAAAGCAGGCTGTGATTGATGGTGCCAAGGCCGGTGCGGGCGCACAGCACAATCGGTGCCTGCCATTTCCTGAAGAGGTCGACGTAAAGCGTCTCGCGCGTGAGCGGAACCATAAGACCGCCTGCCCCTTCAACGACCAGCGATCCATCGACCTGAGGTAAGGCCAGGCTCTCCGTATCGATCAGGACATCTTCTGCTTCCGCTGAGAAATGCGGAGAAGCGGGAACCTGCAAACGGTATGTCTCTGGCAGTGTTTTGCAGCCTGTCAGACGTATTACTGCCTGTGTGTCGGTTTCTTCTTCCAGTCCGGATTGAACGGGCTTCCAGTAGGTGGCAGCTAAAGCTTGCGTCAGCGCTGCAGAGAAAATTGTTTTGCCAATACCGGTGTCGGTTCCGGTAACTACGATTGGTTTTGTCATGAGCGAACCAGCCCCATTTCTTCTGCAAGCACTTCAAACATATTGGATACATCGGACTTGCTGGCATGCAAGGTCAACGCAATGCGCAGGCGGGATGTGCCCCGTGGTACGGTTGGTGGGCGAATGCCGCGGATGTCATAGCCGCGTTCTTGCAGTGCTTTTGCAATCATCATGGTGCGCTTGTCATCGCCAATGAGGAACGGGAGAATATGCGTTCCGCTGCCCTTTTGTCCGCATAAACGGTCCATCTCAGCATTTGCATGTTTTACAAGGTCAGCAAGCTGGTCCCGCCGTTCCGGTTGATCCTGTACCAGTTTTAGCGATGCACGCACAATGGCTGCGACCAGAGGAGATGGTGCTGTCGCATAGATGAACCCGCGCGCGCGGTTGATGAGATAGTCGATCAGAACAGCTGGCCCGCAGACAAGTGCGCCGGAGGCTCCAAGAGCTTTGCCACAGGTATGGAGCGAAATGACGTTCTCCCGGCCTTCAAATTCCGCTACCAGGCCTTTGCCGCCCTCACCCAGCACGCCTGTCGCGTGGGCTTCATCGACCAGTAAAAACGCATCGTGCGTATCAGCGAGGTCCATCAGGTCCCTGATAGGTGCCTGATCACCATCCATGCTGTAAAGGCTTTCGCAGGCGATCCAGATGCGCCCTGTTTCGCCTTGTTGGCGCCACTGGGTAATACATGCCTGCGCATCCTCAACCTGATTATGTTTGAAGGCCATGGACTGGGCTGCACCCAACTTCATGCCGTCATGTGCACTGGCGTGGATGAGGCTGTCGTGCAAAACAAGGTCGCCCTGCTGCGGCAGGGTTGAGAACAGCGCCATGTTGGCGTTGTATCCACCACCGAAAAAAAGGGAGCGCTCAGTGTTGAACAGTTTTGCTGCTTCCAGCTCAAGCGCTTCATGCTCAGGATCATTGCCGCGCAGGAGGCGCGAGCCGCCAGCACCCAGACCGACACCACGCGCAAGCGCATGTTCTGCCGCCAAACGCAATTCTGGCGCTGTTGTCAGCGCCAGATAGTCGTTAGATGAGAAATCGCAGCCATGCGCTTTGAGCAGAGAACGGGACCTGCCCCGTTCTGCCAGACGCTCGAGCGCTCCTTGGTGCTTATTCAGCAGGCTCATGCTCAGCCGCACAGCTTTTCAGCCCCATAGGGCGGATACCAAGGCGTTTGAACAAAGCTGCGTCCTTGGAGTCTTCCGGGTTGTCTGTGGTGAGCAGTGTTTCGCCTTTGAAGATGGAGTTTGCTCCAGCAAAGAAACACATTGCCTGCGTCTCATCAGACATTTCTGTCCGGCCTGCTGACAGGCGAACATGAGATTTTGGCATCATGATGCGTGCAACGGCAATCAGACGAACAAAGTCAATCGGGTCAACCGGTTCAGCATCCTGAAGCGGCGTACCTTCAATCGGGATAAGCATGTTGATCGGCACGCTGTCCGGATGCTCTTCCAGTGTTGCCAGAGAAACCAGCATGTCGAGACGATCCATATCTTTTTCGCCCATGCCGACGATGCCGCCAGAACAGACTTTGATACCGGATTCCTTGACCAGATTCAGGGTGTCGATACGATCAGAGAACTTGCGAGTTGTAATAACCTCGCTGTAGTAGCGCTCTGAGGTATCGATGTTGTGATTGTAATAATCCAACCCAGCATCTTTGAGGCGCAAAATTTGCTCGGGTGTCAGCATGCCAAGCGTCATGCAGCTTTCCATGCCGAGCTCTTTAACGCCTTCCACCATCATTTCAATGGCGCGCATGTCGCGATCTTTAGGAGAGCGCCAGGCTGCGCCCATGCAATACCGGGTTGCGCCGCCTTCCTTCGCCTTTTTAGCTTCTTCCAGCACCATTTGGACTTCAAGAAGCTTTGAGGCGGACAGCTCGGTGTTGTTGCGAGCGGACTGGCTGCAATAAGCACAATCTTCCGGGCAACCGCCTGTCTTGATGCTTAAGAGCTGGCTTTGCTGGACCTCATTGGGGTCAAAATGCTCGCGATGAACGCAGTGAGCTTTAAACAGCAGGTCATTAAACGGCAGGTTGTAAAGAGACTCAGCCTCTTCACGCGTCCAGTTCGTACGGATGTCAGATGATTTTTGCACGCAGTTCAACTCGTTGATTTCCCCTAGGGCGTGTTTTGCCGTCAATTACAGCAAAAATGTGGCGTGCACAATGATCTATTAGAGGAATTTATTAAAACTGCCACTGATTGAACACCTTACATCCCCTCAGTTTCGCTGGGATTTTGAGCATTTTAAAACTGCACTACTCAATTGATGAGATAAATTTGCTCAAAAGGGGCGAGAATGCAGGAAACTACTAGTTTTAGAGGGAGTTGAGTTTTCGCTCAATGAATTGGGAGAGAAGAATGGCGATCCCTGCAGGATTCGAACCTGCGACCGTCGGCTTAGAAGGCCGGTGCTCTATCCAGCTGAGCTAAGGGACCGCTTTTGCAAGGGCGAGTGGATCGCCCGTTGCGTGGGATGTTTCATAAGGCCGTTAGAGAATAATCTCAATGCTGAAACTTAATGTGTCCACGGAGATAATCTGTCAAAACGGAAATTATCTGAATAGGATGCGCGGCGGTGCTTGCGTTTGCTCTCTTCGTCAACACGGTATGCAACATTGTTGCGTGTTGCGTAGGCGACCGCTTCTTCCTTGGTCGGGAACTTCAGCTTTACCTGCTGCTTCATATCACCTGATGACGTATAGCCCATCAGCGGATCAATGGATTTTGGGGACTGTGGATCGAACTCCAGCACCCAGTTGTTGGTTTTGGCTGTTCCGGACTGCATTGCAGTTTTGGCTGGATTGTAAATGCGAGCTACCATGTAACCTCTCTTTTTCGCATTGGATTCGGAAACACACTCTCCAACGCGATATACCAGTTTTCCTGTTTCTTCTCCAATTATGCCATTGGTGTCAATGCACTTGGTCAAGCTATACCGATTTCTCTTAGTAAATAGCTATAGATGCACTCATTGCGGCCTTAAGTGCAATAATTGCGCTAGCTGGTGCAATAATTGCGGTTTTATTTCCAGTATTACCGGACTTGACGTTGGGCGATTTTTAATTAAGAAATTGCGAAGCTTTCGTGATATTTCTGTGACTAGTTACTTCTCCAAAGTTTATAGGTAATTTTAACTTGAAATATACCGGAGACAAAACTAGTTTGCGCGCGAACTGAGCGTTCACTGGAAATAAAAGCGCTTGAAGGTAACTTTAATACACAAAGTTCCTCGAGTGCTTTTCTAGTGCCCGCTCATTTGAGGGCAACACTGCCACATTCAATGATGTGCGCTCGCCCGCCTTTGTCCTGTGATGAAGGGTGGGTGCAAAATTGTAGTCAGGTGTTATGCCTGCTGCCAGGTGCATGAGAAACTACGCGAAGAAGACGCGGCGAAAAAAGTATACAGCATGTCTAACCTTAGAAAAAAGCCTACTCTAGACAAAGACTTAGATAAGTTTTCCAGGCTAGAGCTGGCCGGCAACGCAATGGCACGTCCATTGGTTGCTCCTGCGGTCGCATTTGTTTTTCTAATGTTCGCTATGGCGATGGCTGGTTTTTATGTCTCTGACCATCCAAACGCTATTATTATTGTTGCTGCTGCAGGTATTGGTGCCTATCTGGCGATCAATATCGGTGCAAATGATGTAGCCAACAATGTGGGCCCATCTGTTGGCTCTAAAGCTCTTACCATTGGCGGCGCCTTGCTGCTTGCTGCCATTTTTGAGAGCGCTGGCGCTTTGATTGCCGGTGGTGACGTCGTGAAGACGGTCTCCAAGGGCATTATCGACGCAACGCAAGTGACAGATTACACAGACTTTGTGAAGCTGATGCTCGCGGCGCTGATCTCTGCGGCTGTCTGGCTGAACCTTGCAACATGGATCGGCGCTCCCGTCTCCACCACCCACTCTATCGTTGGTGGTGTGATGGGCGGCGGCATTGCTGCTGCTGGCTTTGGCTCTGTCAGCTGGGGCACAATGTCCGGCATTGCCGCAAGCTGGGTCATCTCCCCGGTTCTTGGCGGTATTATTGCGGCCTTGTTCCTGGCCTTCATCAAATCCTTCATTATCTACCAGCAAGACAAGATTGCCGCTGCCCGTCGCTGGGTGCCGCTGCTGATCGCAATCATGGCCGCTGCGTTTGCTACTTATCTGGCAATGAAGGGTCTGAAGAAGATCGTAAAGATCGACATTGAGGTCGCTCTGCTGCTTGGCGCAATTGCCTTTGTTGCTGCATTGGCTATTTGTCGTCCGTTAATCCGCAAGCAGTCTGAAGGTATGGAAAACCGGAACCAGTCTCTGCGTATCCTGTTCCGCTGGCCTTTGATTTTCTCCGCAGCACTTCTTTCCTTCGCCCACGGTGCGAACGATGTTGCAAATGCGATTGGTCCTCTTGCTGCGATCGTGCACACCGTTCAGGAAGGTGGCATTGCGAAAGCTGTGACAATTCCTCTCTGGGTTATGCTGATCGGTGCGTTTGGTATTTCTTTCGGTCTGATGCTGTTTGGTCCTAAACTGATCCGCATGGTCGGCGAAAAGATCACCAAGCTGAACCCGATGCGCGCTTATTGTGTCTCCCTATCTGCTGCGATAACAGTGATCTTTGCTAGCTGGCTGGGACTTCCGGTGAGCTCTACTCACATTGCAGTTGGCGCAATCTTCGGCGTTGGCTTCTTCCGTGAGTGGTACACAATGAAGTCCAAGCGCCGTATTGCTTTCGTGAAAGAAAGCACCGGCATGGAAAGCTATAAGCAGAACACTGTGAAAGAAGACGAAAAGCGCCGCATGCTGGTGCGTCGCTCGCACTTCATGACCATCATTGCTGCTTGGGTAATTACGGTTCCGTTGGCCGCAATCCTGTCAGCTGCTCTGTTCTACGTGCTGGATCTCTTCGTGTTCTAAGCAGGTTTCACAGTTGTACGATTTAAGAAGCCCGGAGGCCCTCGCCTTCGGGCTTTTTCTATGTGCGCATTGGCTGCAGTTTTATGGTGAGGATTGCAGCTTCTCAGTAGAGCATTTTAAAGGGACCGTAGAGCGCTAGCTTGCACTTAGGGTGACCTATGTCGAGACTGAATGAGGAGCGCTGCCAGCAACCTTCCCTGCACGTTTTAATCAAAGAGCGGTGCAGCTGAATGAGACGTGTGACAGTAGATGCAAATGGAGCGCTACTTTGTGCAGATTTGAGGGCACAAAAGCATAAAAGGCAGCGATGCTGACTACTTAAATTATTAAATTTTGGGGAAGAAGAAGGGAAGATGGTCGGAGCAGCAGGATTCGAACCTGCGACCCTCTGGTCCCAAACCAGATGCGCTACCAGGCTGCGCTATGCTCCGAACTGATCTTCGGGTCGATAGATGGTCGGAGCAGCAGGATTCGAACCTGCGACCCTCTGGTCCCAAACCAGATGCGCTACCAGGCTGCGCTATGCTCCGATCTATCTTCGTGTTGATGAATGGTCGGAGCAGCAGGATTCGAACCTGCGACCCTCTGGTCCCAAACCAGATGCGCTACCAGGCTGCGCTATGCTCCGATCTCATCAACGTGACGCCCCGCGGCGTCTTGTTGAGGCAGGTATATAGGCAGAGTTTTAAAGCTTGGCAAGCGTGTTTTATAGTTTTTCCCAAATCATGCGAGAAAATTTCGAAAACTGCATCCTGCTGTTGAAAAGACTGAAATTTCAGAGGCTTAAACAATGTACGTGAAGACTGTGAAAATTTTAGCTTTTCTGCGACGTGCAGACAAAAAAAGAGGGTGAGCGCAAAAGGCTCACCCCAAGTACATTCCAGAGACCCGCAATCGGGGTCTACAATCGCCAAACAGAGGTCAATAACAAAACTTGAATATTGAACTCATGTTTTAAATCGCAGAAATAACCTGAGTGGTCAAGTCATATTTTAAAAGAAAATCAGAAGAGAGTGGATTAGTTGCTTGAAGCAATCACGTGGCCGCGCTTAACCAGCCATGCGTCTGCCCATTCAGCAGAATTGCGACGCTCTTTTTCTGAGGCGAGAGAAAATGCCTTCTCGTGGAGAGAGACGATCCAGGCGTCATTATCACCGCCAACCACTTGCCGGCGTGCCAGGGTCATCCATTTGAGACCTGTCATGCGTGCGGTTGTCAGTTCTTCTGTAAAGTACAGCAGTTCACCAAATTTGGCCTGCGCTCCGACATGGCCTTTTACGGCTGCGAGCTTCAACCAACGGGCAGCCAATCGGCGGTCATAATCTGGCAGCTTATCGTTGAGATACATGATGCCGAGATTGTACTGCGCATCCGCATCGCCAAAGTAGGAGGCAGCGTAAGTGAACACCTCACGTGCTTTGTGCGTGTTCTGTTTAACCGGGCTGTCGCCAATACCTGTCAGGAAGTAGCGACCCAGTTCAACAAGAGCGCTTGCGACAAATGGGGCTGAACGTGCTTTGGGGCCATCGGAAGAGTATTCGCGCACGACCTGGGAAAAATACTGAAACGCCTGAAGATCATCTTCCGGCACACCGTCTCCTTGCGCGTACATCCTGCCGAGCTTCCAGGCTGCCATAGCCTGTCCGTTTTCAGCAGCGTAGCGAAGTGGAGAGAGTGCCTTGTCTTTTTCACCGGAGTAGTAAGCGCGGGCCCCTTCCCTCAAGGCTTGCTGAGGTGTGACATTTGCCATCTGATTGACGGCAGCCATTGCACTTGCGCTTTTGTTGGTATCCAGAGCATGTGCACTGTTGAGTGCGAGAAGAGTAAGAACCGAGGCGCAGCTCAAGCTTGTTACAAGACGCGTCAACGCATTGTGGTGCGTTCCCATTTCATCTTTAAACAGAGCTTTTATCAAAGTGCCTCACTTGACCACTGCCTACTTGTCAGTGGTTCTGACTTCTTATCTTTTCATACCGTCGTTGTGTGATCAGGCTATGAAAGGAAAAAATGTCAATTTTGTTTCCAAAGGTGACATACCTTCAAATTGTCACAAATGATCTTACAAATGCCTAGCTTTCTATCTGATTGACAAAAATCCTACACAGTTCGACCATCTCTCAAACATGGACAAGGCAAACTATCCAATTTGCCATTCATGAACCAGTGTCAGTTTCCACCATTCGGGTCAGCGCAAAATGCTGTTGCATGCTCGCAACAATCTGCAGCAGATGACGTAACTGCCGTGTGTATGTCCGGTGTAAAGTTTTGATCACAGGCCTTGGGGCAATCACAAATGCTATTTGTATTTTCGCCGCGAATGGCGCATATGGCATCAGATGCCCGCTTTTGGTGGGGGTCGGCACATTCAGGTAAGCGAAAAAGCGTATGTCTGGCGCTTACCCACAAGGAACAAGAGTAGAACTCCGGCAGATCTTTGCCCTTTTCTCTCAGTCCTGCAAGACTGCCGTTTGATTCGAGACTATTTAAGCGCAAGACCAAAGAGGTACGATGAGCACGCCTGATGATCTGTTTGCAGATGTTACCAAAAGCATGGATGAGCTGACATCCTCTTCTGGCAGCACTGAGAAGAAACAAGCACCAGCCGCAAGCGCACCGACCTCACCTGCAAAGCCATCATCCGCAGGCAAGGCCGCTCCTATCGGCGCTGAGGGTGATTACACAGCAGCTGACATTGAAGTGCTTGAAGGTCTGGAGCCTGTGCGTCGCCGCCCGGGAATGTATATTGGCGGCACGGATGAAAAGGCGCTGCACCACCTGTTCGCTGAAGTGATTGACAACTCCATGGATGAGGCCGTTGCAGGCCACGCCAGCTGGATTGATGTCTCTCTGGGCGATGATGGCTACCTGACCATTACTGATAATGGCCGCGGTATCCCGATTGATCCGCATCCTAAATATAAAGACAAGTCCGCGCTGGAAGTCATTATGACGACCCTGCATGCCGGCGGTAAGTTTGACAGCAAAGTCTATGAGACCTCTGGTGGTCTGCATGGTGTGGGGATTTCCGTTGTAAACGCGCTCTCCGAAGAACTGGTCGTTGAGGTTGCGCGTAACCGCAAGCTGTATCGCCAGACGTTCCGTCGTGGCCTTGCTGATGGCGGCCTAGAGCTGGTGGGTGATGTTCACAACCGCCGTGGCACCATGGTGCGGTTTAAGCCGGATGCGGAAATATTCGGCAAGACACTCAAGTTCAAACCCGCCCGTTTGATGAAGATGGCGCGGTCCAAGGCCTACCTGTTTGGTGGTGTGGAGATTCGTTGGCGCTGTGCCAAGGCTCTTGCCGATGAAGCCAATGGAGTGCCTGAGACTGCGACTTTCCATTTCCCTGGCGGCCTGAAGGATTATCTGGAAGAGGCTCTTGGTAAAGAGCGCCGCGTTACTGACGAAGTTTTTGCAGGACGGACACAGGCGACAGGTAAGCATGGCTCAGTTGAATGGGCTGTTGCCTGGTTTGCTGGCGACGGGTTCGTCAACTCTTACTGTAACACTGTTCCAACACCTGAAGGTGGAACGCATGAAACGGGCCTGCGCTATGCCCTGCTCCGCGGCCTGAAGGCCTATGGCGAGCTGATTGGCAACAAGAAGGCTTCCATTATTACGGGTGACGACGTTTTAACGTCAGCAGCTGGTATGCTTTCCGTGTTCGTGCGCGAGCCTGAGTTTGTTGGTCAGACAAAAGACAAGCTGGCCACGAATGAGGCAACCCGTATTGCTGAAAACGCCGTCCGCGATGCGTTTGACCACTGGCTGACCGCTTCTCCTAATCAGGCAAACAAACTGCTTGAGTGGGTCGTTGATCGTGCTGAAGAGCGCTTGAAGCGTCGCCAGGAGAAGGACGTCGCGCGTAAAACTGCAGTTCGTCGCCTTCGTCTGCCCGGCAAGCTCGCAGATTGCTCAACAAGCAAATCTGATGGCACTGAACTGTTTATCGTGGAGGGTGATTCCGCGGGTGGTTCAGCGAAACAAGCTCGTAATCGTGCAACACAGGCCGTTTTGCCATTGCGTGGTAAGATCCTGAACGTTGCGAACGCTGGCCGGGATAAGCTGGTCGCAAACCAATTGCTGTCAGATCTCATTCAGGCACTTGGGTGTGGGACGCGATCCAACTACGATGACAAAGATCTGCGCTATGAGCGTATTGTTATCATGACTGATGCGGACGTAGATGGTGCGCATATCGCAGCCCTTCTCATCACATTCTTTTATAAAGAGATGCCGGATCTGGTCAATAACGGTCACCTCTACCTTGCTGTTCCTCCGCTGTACCGGATCAGTCAGGGTGGTAAGACGCTTTATGCCCGGGATGACGAACATCGTGAGCAGCTTTTGAAAACCAGCTTCAAGAAGAATGGCAAGATCGAAATTGGCCGCTTTAAGGGGCTTGGTGAGATGTTGCCTGCTCAGCTGAAGGAAACCACCATGGATCCGAAGCGTCGGACGCTGCTTAAAGTGGTTGTTGGCGAGGATGAAGTGAGTGAAACCCGCAATGCGGTTGAGCAGCTGATGGGCAATAAACCTGAGGCACGCTTCAACTTTATTCAGGAGCGAGCAGAGTTCGCGACTGATCTGGATATTTAAAAGACCCTTAATTCTGAATAGTTGCTGAGTTTTGCGTAGGTTATAACTCGGCAACCTTGGCATAACTTGAAGGAATATATCGGTTATACCGCAGAATTTATTGACAACGCTGCTTAGAAATGTAGTGTTCCGCCAAACTGGTTGGAGAAACCTGTAACTCATACGGCTTCCAGCTTCTCTCCTCAATTATCGTAAAGAACATGAAATATGTCGTTTTCCACTCTCGGACTTAGTGAGAAAGTTCTCGCCGCTGTAGAAGCCTCTGGCTATACAGAACCGACTGCCATTCAGGCAGGCGCCATCCCTTACGTTCTCGAACGTAGAGATGTCCTCGGGATTGCTCAAACTGGAACCGGGAAAACGGCAAGCTTTACGCTGCCGATGATTACTCTTCTGGAAAAAGGCCGTGCGCGCGCCCGGATGCCAAGAACTCTTATTCTTGAGCCGACCCGTGAGCTTGCAGCGCAGGTGGAAGACAACTTCAATCGATATGGCGTCAATCACAAGCTGAACGTCGCACTGCTGATCGGCGGAGTTTCCTTTGCTGAGCAAGACCGCAAGCTTGAGCGTGGCGCTGATGTTCTGATTGCAACACCTGGCCGCCTGCTTGATCATTTCGAGCGCGGTAAGCTGCTGTTGCAGGGCGTTGATATCCTCGTGATCGATGAAGCCGACCGCATGCTGGATATGGGCTTCATTCCAGACATCGAGCGCATCTGTAAGCTTATCCCGTTCACGCGCCAGACCCTGTTCTTCTCAGCAACTATGCCGACTGAGATTCAGCGTTTGACTGACACGTTCTTGCAGAACCCTGCAAAGGTGGAAGTGGCGAAAGCTTCTACAACTGCGGATACTGTAACGCAGCGCATTGCGGCGGCTGATGCGGAAGACTACGAGAAGCGCGCGAAATTGCGCGAGCTGATCGAAGGTGCTGAAGATCTGCAGAATGCGATCGTGTTCTGTAACCGCAAACGCGATGTAGCTACCCTCTTCCGTTCGCTTGTGCGTCATGAGTTCTCTGTTGGTGCACTTCACGGTGACATGGACCAGCGCTCTCGCATGACCATGCTGGACAACTTCAAAAAGGGTCACATCAAGGTTCTGGTGGCCAGTGATGTTGCTGCACGTGGTCTTGACATTCCAACCGTGAGCCACGTCTTTAACTTTGATCTTCCTATTCATGCAGAAGATTACGTCCACCGTATTGGACGTACCGGGCGTGCGGGCCGTGAAGGTACTGCGATTTCCATTGTGACGGGCAAGGACCAGAAAGCATTGCAAGCGATTAACGACGTGATTGGTAAAGAGCTCGAGTGGGTCGGAGAGCCGGTTGATTTCTCCAAGCCTGCCGATGACAAAAAGTCTCGCCGCCGCTCTACCCGCACTCCAAAAGAAAAAAGCCGCTCACGCAAGCCTAAGGCTGAAGTTCAGGAAGCAGCAGTTCAGGAAACCGAATCTGTACCAGCTGGCCTTGAAGAGCAACCTGTGGTTCCAATGCACGCTGAGCGTCGTGCTGCTCCACCTCGTCCAAGAGGCGGTCGCCGCGCTAATCAACCTAAAGATGATGCAATTTTCCGTAATGCAAGCCACGTTCCGGCCTTCCTGCTGCGGGAAACTCGTTCCAAAGTTCAAAGCCGATAGCCCATTTTCCTGAGGTTAACCACTGGTTAGGTATATCCCATTAAATAAGCTAATGTTAAATTAGCTTATAAATTATGGGGTAGCCCTTTCCGTGACGCGGTGATGCAATCATGAGTCAAGAAGACGAGTTCAAGCGTACGATTGTTTATGCAGACAGTGCGCTCGATTACATCAAGACGAATAAGCTTCCAGCGTTTCCACGCAACTATGAGCTGTGGTATTCTTACGCTTCCGGGTTTAACCGGGCCCTGAACCGGACCATCAATAAGATTCTTGCCCGTGATGGCAAAATTTCTCCTGAAGAGACTCAGAAGATCTATAACCGCTTTTTGTCGCCGAACCGTTTGGGTGAGCGCATTGACGAAGTTGGCGACAAGATCTCTGAGGAAGTTCGGGAACTGATTTCGGCGCTTGATAAAGGAACACTCAAAACCACCGAATACGGTGAAGAGCTGGCCCGTACATTGAGCGCTCTTGAGAACGTCAGTGATCGTTCTCAACTTTCCCAACTTGTCATTCATCTTGCAAAACTGACCACTGAAACCGCTGAAAGCAATCAAGAGCTTCGCGAACAGCTGGTTGATTCTCGTCGTCAGATCGGCGTCTTGCAGGAAGGTTTGGAGGCGATCCGTTATGAATCGCTCACCGATGAACTGACCACACTGAACAACCGCAAGCATTTCGATCAGAGTCTTGTGCGTGCGGTTAAGGAGACAGAAGAGAGCCATGCTCCCCTCTCCTTGTTGATTTCAGATATCGATCACTTCAAGCAGTTCAATGACAACTACGGACACCAGACCGGCGACCAGGTTCTTCGACTTGTGGCGCTGGCGGTGAAGCAGAATGTCAAGAACAACGATATTGCGTGTCGTTATGGTGGTGAAGAGTTTGGCATCATTCTGCCAAGAACTACCATTGAAGATGCCAAGGTGATTGCGGAGAAGATCCGTAAGAACGTTGTGGCGAAAGAACTCGTGAAGCGTTCCACCGGTGAGAACCTTGGTCGCATCACAATCTCTATTGGCATTTCAACTTTCCGGTCTGGCGACAGTGCAGAAAGCATGGTGTCTCGTGCGGACCTTGCGCTTTATGCTGCCAAGAAAGCTGGCCGCAACCTCGTGAAAGCTGAGGAAGAGAAGAAGATCCCCAGCGTGACACAGGTTGCTTGAGCAGCGCTAATTTTTAAAATAGAAACGTATTCGAGACGGCAGACCGTATGACTGCCGTCTTTTTTTGTCGGCTATCCAAGGCCGAAGAGGCTTTCGCACTCTCCTTGGCTTGAGCAAGTTGGCGTATTGCCTTTGCAATCCATCGTGTCAACTGGACTTCATCCTCGACAATATTCAGCGGAACCGAATAGAAGTTCGTCGGGAAATACTCTCCAAAACACTGATGAATGTAAGGCAGCTGACCAGTCAGCAAAAAGTCGGCCACGTTATTGGATCCCGCTTTGAGATAGAGTGACTTTTCACGAACGAGGGCAAACATTTTGCCATTTATGTAATATCCGTGTCCGCCAAACATGGGGCGGCAACGGATATTCTTCAGGAATACAGGGCGTTTATCAGATAGAAAGAATGAGGATAAAGACATAAGCAATCACCAAAAGATATAAATATATTGAAAGCTTGCAATATTCAGTCGAAGATCGACAAGATTATTGCTCGTTTCATCCACTCACAGAAATGTGATGTGTTCTTTTAAGTGATTATAGCTCGAGGCCCATCTGCCAGAAATTGGCCTCAAGTCTAGTGGCCTCTCTAAATATTCTAGACAATTTGGCGTAGCGTGCCTCAGTTGCGTAGAGCGCGCCGAGATCATCGATTTCCTTCACCGCATCAGCGGCGAGTTCCTGATACTCATCACTGGAGTATTCTTTGATCCATTCTGCATATGGATTGCTTGGATCTAGTGCCCCATCTTGCTTTGCCAGCTCGGCACCAATTTCCCCATAACCAATAGCGCAAGGTGCGAGTGCAACTTTCAGGTCGAGCATATCGCCCTTCATTGCGGTGTCGAGAACATACCGGGTGTATGCAAGATTTGCTGGCTCTTCCGGAGTTGCGACAATCTCGTTTTCAGACAGCCCCCAACTTTCGCAAAGGCGGATGTGAAGGCTCATCTCTACTTCAAGAATGCCCTTTGCGGAGGAAAGACATTTTCGCATCTGAGCAAGGTCAGTGGACTTGTACATGCCAAGCGCATAGGCGCGTGCGAACTCAATCAGGAAGAGATAGTCTTGGACGAGGTACTTCTTAAACGCTGCAATTGGCAGAGTTCCATCGCCAAGGCCCTGGACAAATTCATGTTTAGTGTAGGAATGCCACGTCTCGAGATTATCGTTTTTCAATGAATTAAAAAGAGACACGGCATCCCACCTATTGCCGTAGCTGCTCAGACTTGAGCGCTACTAGTTTTTCTGAGCAAACTTTGAAAGATCAGCTGGCAGCAGCTCTACGGATTCACCGCAACCGCATGCAGAGACTTCATTTGGATTTTTGAACGTAAAACCTGAGCGGAATTTCGTCGTTTCAAAACCCATTTCCGTTCCAAGCAGATAAAGCGTAGCTGCTGGATCGACAAAGACTTTTACGCCTTTATCTTCAACAACATCATCGCCGGACTTTGCTTCTGTTACCAGATCCAGTTCGTACTCCATGCCCGCACAGCCACCTGTTTTTATGGCGACACGCAAACCGAGTGGATCGGCATCACTTGCTTCAAGCAAAGTACGAATGTAATCAGCTGCTTCGTCCGTCAGCGATAGTACCTGAAATCCTGAGGCCATTTTGCACCCTCCATGGGCACCTCAACACTGTCGAGGTGCCATACATTGTAAGCGCTATTCGAACCTTAGAAGAAGTTCAACGCAACGCGAGCTTCGTCAGACATGCGGCTAGGATCCCATGGAGGATCAAAGGTCATATCCACTTGCACGGTGCCAACGCCTGGTACAGAGCTTACTGCGTTTTCTACCCAAATTGGCATTTCGCCAGCAACCGGGCAGCCTGGAGCGGTCAAAGTCATGTCGATTTTGACCGCGCGGTCGTCCTCGATATCAACCTTGTAGATTAAGCCAAGCTCGTAGATATCGACCGGAATTTCCGGATCGAATACGGTTTTCATCGCAGCAATGATATCGCCGGTCAAACGCTCCAGCTCTTCCGCAGGGATTGCGGAGCTCTGGTTGATTTCCGGAGTTGTCAAAGGTCCGTCAGAGAACTCGCTTGTTTGTGTGTTGTCTGTCATAGGTCCTAACCAAACATCATCTGCGCTTTACGCAAGGCTTCTACCAGGCGGTCGACTTCATCATGGGTGTTGTACAGGCCAAAACTTGCACGGCATGTACTGGTCACGCCGTAGCGCGCCAGCAAAGGTTGCGCGCAATGCGTACCGGCCCGAACTGCAACGCCCGCTCTGTCAATCACCATCGAGATATCGTGGGCGTGAACCCCCTCAATCTCAAAGGAGAAGATCGATCCCTTATCCTTGGCGTTACCAAAGATCTTCAGGGAATTGACTTCCTTTAAGCGCTGCTCTGCATAATCACGTAGGGACGCTTCATGCAATGCGATATTTTCGCGCCCCAGACTCTCCATATAGTCAAGGGCGGCCCCTAATCCAATAGCCTGAACGATTGGCGGGGTACCAGCCTCGAAACGATGCGGAGCTTCAGCATAGGTGACAAGACACTCGGTCACGTCCTTGATCATCTCACCACCGCCCTGGAATGGGCGCATCTTGTTGAGAATCTCTTTCTTGCCGTAGAGCACGCCGATGCCGCTTGGACCGTAGAGCTTATGCCCGGTGATCGCATAGAAGTCACAGCCAATATCCTGAACGTCGACAGGCATGTGCACTGCACTTTGCGAGCCGTCGATCAGCACTTTTGCACCACGTTCGTGCGCAAGGCGCGTGACTTCTTTCACTGGAACCACAGTTCCGGTGACGTTGGACATATGGGTCATCGCGACGATTTTGGTGCGATCTGTCAGGAGTTTTTCAAACTCATCCAGCAGAAACGTTCCATCTTCTGCAATGGGTGCCCATTTGATGACAGCGCCTTTGCGTTCCCGAAGGAAGTTCCAAGGCACGATGTTGGAATGGTGCTCCATGATGGAGATGATGATTTCATCGCCTTCCTGGATGTCATCTTCCAAACCGTAGGACACAAGGTTGATTGCTTCAGTCGTTGATTTTGTGAAAATAATTTCGTCAACGCTTGGGGCATTCAGGAAGCGGCGCACGGTTTCGCGTGCCGCCTCAAAGTTTTCGGTGGCCGTGTTCGACAGATAGTGTAAGCCACGGTGCACATTGGCATATTCCTGGGTGTAGGCTTTGGTGATTGCATCAATCACCGCCGTCGGCTTTTGGGCTGACGCACCATTATCCAGGTAGACCAACGGCTTGCCATAGACCTGAGTTGAAAGGATCGGAAAATCTTTCCGAACCTTCTCAACATCGTATGGAGCTGTGAAAGCCGTGTTGTCGACCTTGGTCATTCGCTCACCATATCATCGGCATGAAGCCAACTGCGTGTCATTGCTTCCAGCAATTCTACACACTGTTCCTCTTCAAATTCCTCAATAGCTTCTGAAAGGAATGCGAGAACGAGGATTTTGCGTGCCTGCGCTTCTGGAATACCGCGTGCCATGAGGTAGAACAGCAGGTCTTCGTCAATGTCGCCGGTGGTGGAACCGTGGGCGCACTGAACGTCGTCCGCAAAGATTTCCAACTCAGGTTTGGCATTGATTTCAGCGGTATCGCTCAGCAGAAGCGTTTTGATCATCATCTGACCATCAGTCTTCTGAGCTGCTTGTTCCACAATGATCTTGCCCTGGAAAACTGCGCGGGCTTTGTCGTCGACGACAGAACGGTAGTATTCGCGGCTTTCACATCCTGGAACGGCATGCTTCACAAACAGTGTGATATCAGCATGTTGGTTGTCTTTGAGCAGAGATGTTCCGCGCAGGCCAGCATGGGTGTTCTCGCCCTTGAACTCAAGGAAGAGCTGGGCACGAGAGAGCGATGCGCCTTCATTGTAGATGAAGTGCTGGAAATTGGTTTCCGCACCCAGCTCAATGCTAAGCGTCTCGATATGCTGCGCTTTTGCGCTTTCCACCTGCAGCTTCAGCCAGTGCACATCTGCTTTATCACCAACCTTGACCTCTGTGAGGGCGTTGGATTGGTAAGCAGCGTCGGCATCGCCTTCAAAGCTCTCGATAATGAGCGCTTTTGCGCCCGAACCGATCTCAACCGTGGTGCCTGCATAGGAGCTGACTTGGGAACCGTCGGTGTAACGAACGATCTCAATCGGCAGCTCAATCTTTGCATTTGCATCGATCTTGATGCTGATGCCGCCCTGAACCAGAGCCTGATTGAGGTGCGCCATGGCATCATCAGTGCCCAGCTGTGCTGCCAGGAAGCCGTTGGTCTGAGCGATGCTCAAGCCTGCAACATTCTGATCTGAAGACAGTTCTGGCGCATAGCGACCATTGACGATGGCAATGCGGTAGGTCTTCAGATCACCAGCACCCTTCAAAGCATCAGCTTTAGGTGCGGTTTTTGAAGCCAATGCAAATGCATCGTTCATCTTGGTGCGCAGGTCTGTGTAGTGCCACTCTTCAACGCGGCGATGTGGAATACCTTTCGCTTTGAAAGCATCCCACGCCTGTTTGCGTTGATTTGCGTTTTCCTGCGTTGTTTGCGCGAAAATTGCGTCGAACTGAGCGTTCAGGCTCTGCTCTGCTTTTGTCTCTTTGATATTTGCCGGAGCATTCATCGGTTACCCTCCAGCTCAAGCAGCTTCTTCGCCGACGTAATCAGCGTAACCGTTTTTCTCCAGTTCAAGAGCAAGCTCTTTACCGCCGGTTTTCACGATCTTACCTTTGGACAGAACGTGCACGACGTCTGGTACAATGTGGTCCAGCAAACGTTGGTAGTGCGTGATCACGATCATAGAGCGCTCAGGGGAGCGAAGCTGGTTGACGCCTTCAGAAACAACGCGCAGTGCATCGATGTCCAGACCTGAATCTGTTTCATCCAAAACGCACAGAGTTGGTTCCAGCAGAGACATCTGCAGGATCTCAGCGCGCTTCTTTTCGCCGCCGGAGAAGCCAACGTTGAGTGGACGCTTGAGCATGTCTGGCGTCACTTTCAGCTCTTTGGACTTCTCACGTACGAGCTTCATGAAGTCAGGGGTGGAGATTTCATCTTCACCGCGTGCTTTGCGCTGTGCATTCAACGCAGTCTTCAGGAAGGTCATGGTTGCAACACCCGGGATTTCGATCGGGTACTGGAACGCAAGGAACATGCCGGCAGCGGCGCGCTCATCGGCACCAAGCTCAGCCCAGTCAACGCCATTGTAGGAGATGGAGCCCTCAGTGATCTCGTAATCGTCTTTGCCTGCCAATACATATGACAGGGTGGACTTACCAGACCCGTTTGGTCCCATGATCGCGTGGACTTCACCCGGGCGTACAGTCAGGTCAATGCCGCGAAGGATTTTGTTGCCATCAACTTCGGCGTGCAGGTTTTTGATCTCAAGCATCTATCGTTCTCGTCTTTTCAATTCGTCAATAGGTACGAGGCAAACGCGGTGATCCGCGTTTTAGCCCACACTTCCTTCAAGGCTGATCGAAATCAGTTTTTGTGCCTCAACTGCGAATTCCATCGGCAGTTGCTGGATTACGTCCCGGACAAAACCATTCACGATCAATGCGACAGCTTCTTCCTCATCAAGGCCACGGGCCTGACAGTAGAACATCTGGTCGTCAGAGATCTTGGAGGTTGTTGCCTCGTGCTCGAACACCGCTGAGGAGTTCTTGCTTTCGATGTAAGGGACGGTGTGGGCACCGCACTTATCGCCAATGAGAAGCGAGTCACACTGGGTGAAGTTACGTGCGTTAGATGCCTTGCGATGCGCGGAAACCTGCCCGCGATAGGTGTTTTGAGAGACACCTGCGGAGATACCCTTGGAGATAATCCGGCTGGCAGTATTTTTGCCCAGATGGATCATCTTGGTGCCGCTGTCGATCTGCTGGTGACCATTAGAGATCGCAATGGAGTAGAACTCACCTTGTGAGTTATCTCCGCGCAGAATGCAGCTTGGGTATTTCCAAGTGATGGCAGAACCGGTTTCAACCTGTGTCCAAGAGATTTTGGAGTTCTTTTCGCGGCAATCGCCACGCTTGGTCACGAAGTTGTAGATACCGCCTTTGCCTTCAGAGTCGCCTGGGTACCAGTTCTGAACGGTAGAATACTTGATCTGTGCATCTTCCAGAGCAACAAGCTCAACCACAGCAGCGTGCAGCTGGTTTTCATCGCGCTGAGGGGCAGTACACCCTTCCAGATAAGACACATAAGAGCCTTTATCTGCGATGATCAGCGTACGCTCAAACTGGCCTGTGTTCGGCTCGTTGATGCGGAAGTAGGTGGACAGTTCCATTGGGCAACGCACGCCTGGTGGAATGTACACAAACGACCCATCAGAGAACACAGCTGAGTTCAATGTTGCGTAGAAGTTGTCGGAGACCGGAACAACAGACCCAAGGTACTTTTGAACCAGCTCTGGATGCTCACGAATTGCTTCGGAGATCGGGCAGAAAATAACGCCTGCCTTGGCCAGTTCTTCCTTAAAGGTTGTTGCTACTGAAACACTATCGAAAACGGCATCAACTGCGACGCGATTTTCTGGTGCAACACCTGCCAAGATTTCCTGCTCGGACAATGGAATGCCCAGCTTCTTGTAGGTTTCCAGAATCTCTGGATCCACCTCGTCAAGAGACTTGGGTCCCTCACGTTTTTTAGGTGCTGCATAATAATGAAGGTCTTCAAAGTCGATCTTCGGGTAATCAACTCGCGCCCATGTTGGCTCTTCCATCGTCTTCCAACGACGGAACGCTTCCAAGCGCCAATTGAGCATCCATTCGGGTTCGTCTTTTTTAGCCGAAATGTATGCAACGATATCTTCATTGAGCCCTTTGGGAGCAAGCTCACTTTCGATATCGGTTACGAAGCCATATTTATACTGATCAACATCAATTGCTTTGACCTGATCAATTGTTTCCTGGACTGCCGCCATGCTTTGTCTCCATACGCGGTTCAAAGCCGCATTGGGTACGATTATTGGACCCGTTTGCCCTTACTTAACAGATGCTCTGTCGCAACACAGTGCATCCTTATTTATACGAGGGTTTGTCCTCGTTTATTTTTATATACGGCGTTCACCCCTTCTATGTGGGCTTCATTCGTTTATAAATTTTCGTCCAAGCGCCTAAAAAACGCTCAACATCTTCATGGGTTGTCGCCCAACCGAGACTGACCCGGATTGCGCCACGCGCCAATGATTCCGATACTCCCATTGCAAGAAGCACATGGGATGCGCCTACTTTGCCGGATGAACAAGCAGACCCAGATGAAACAGCGACACCAAACAAGTCAAAGTTGATCAGTGCGGTTTCAGCTGAAATCCCTTCAACTGCGAAACACGTCGTGTTGCCAAGACGCGCGACATCTTTACCGAAGATAATCGCATCTGAAGAAAGTTCATTCAGTCTCTCTTCCATATGGTCTCGCAGGCGCGAAATCCTAGCATGTTCATCAGGATTAGTTGATTGCGCTGCCGCAACCGCAAATCCTGCAATGCCTGCCGTATTCTCTGTTCCGGCTCTTCTCCACGATTCTTGTCCGCCACCCGTCAGCAGCGGAATGGGGCGAAAATCACCTTTCCCGAGGATAAGAGCACCAACCCCTTGTGGACCTCCGATTTTATGGGAGGAGATCGACATGGAGTTGCAGCCAATCATGGCCATTGAAAGTGGTTCTTTCCCTGCCATCTGGACTGCATCCACATGGTAGAGATGACCTAAATCTTCTGTGAGAACGCCGATTTCTTGCAGGGGCTGCAAAACACCGGTCTCACTATTGGCAGCCATAACAGAAACCAACGCGGTTTCATCTTCTCCCAGCTTCTCAAGCAATCTGCGCAGTTCACTCACTACCACGCGCCCGTCTTCATCAACGGGAATGCTTTGAACATTTTGGGCTGCAAACCGACCACCAGCTATAATGGATGGGTGTTCGATTGCGCTCACAAAAACCTGGGTCAGAATATAGGGCTCGCCATTTTTTAGCCAAGTGGGCGATAATGCTGTGACGTTTGCCTCTGACGCTCCACTCGTAAAAATGATATTCGCCGGGTTGCCATCTACCAGATCTGCAATTTTGTGCCTTGCATCTTCGATGATGGATCGGGCGCGCCGACCGCTGCTGTGAATAGAGGACGCATTGCCAGCTGCTTTGTAGGCTTCCTGAAGAGCTAAAAGAGATTCTTCCCTCAGCGGAGCGCTGGCGTTATAGTCTAAATATGTCAGTTCACGGTTTATTGTCATAGTTTAACACAGAAAATGGGGTTCTTTAGTGCCCTAATTGGGTCTCTATGGAAATGGAAACCTTGATATTTTCCACGGTGCTTACGATAAGGGGTAAAGAGTTCCCTTTGAGTTCGTTGAGGTCTATAACGTGCGTGCGCCGAGTTGGATATACCTTTCTCCAATAGAGGCCGATTTTCAGTGTAGCCCTTGAGGTTCATCGTAGAATAATTCTAAACTGGTTCTAATAAACTTGCGTCTCGCAGTCAAGTTTAATCGACAATGATCCGGTATACCAAAAAGCCGGCAGACATTTGCTGCCGACTAAAACAAGAGGATTTTGCAGTATATGCCTGAGGTGATCTTCAATGGCCCTGCAGGGCGGCTAGAAGGCCGTTTCCATCCAGCAAAAAAACGTAATGCTCCGATTGCACTGGTTCTTCATTTGCACCCGCAGTTTGGCGGCACGATGAACAACCAGATTATCTATCAGACCTATTACATGTTTGCGAAACGCGGCTTCGCAGTTTTGCGTTTCAACTTCCGCGGCGTGGGTCGTTCCCAGGGTCAGTTCGACCATGGTCAAGGTGAGCTTTCAGATGCTGCTGCGGCGTTGGACTGGGTACAAACCATCCATCCGGATGCACGTGCTTGCTGGATTGCGGGCTTCTCATTTGGTGCATGGATTGGCATGCAGCTCTTGATGCGTCGTCCTGAAGTTGAGGGCTTTATCTCTATCGCCCCACCAGCCAACTTGCATGACTTCTCCTTCCTTGCCCCCTGCCCGTCTTCAGGGCTGATCATTCATGGTGAGCAGGACAAGGTTGTTCCTCAAAAGGACGTGCAGGCGCTGGTTGATAAGTTGAAAACCCAAAAGGGTATCATTATCGACCATCAGGAAATGCCAGGTGCAAACCACTTCTTTGAAAACCATGTAGATGGTCTGATTGGGAACTGTGCCGGCTATCTCGATCGCCGTCTCGGCCTGATCGGAGAAGACGCTGGATAATCAGCGATGCTTTACGCATTAAAAAAGCCCGGTCGATTGACCGGGCTTTTTTCGTAACTCATGTCTGGCTTATTCGCCAGGTGTCCAGGCGTGGTAGTCTCCAGTCACTTCCGGACGTTTTTCCGGGGTCAGGATGGACCCTTTTGGACGATATGCATTTGGTGTGCCTGTCAGGTTTGGAGAGTGAGCGATTTCCCACTCACGCGCGACATAACCACTCTCTGTTGGTGGAGTGTCTGTGCGGTAATGCATCCAACCGTGCCAACCGGCAGGGATCTGGGAGGCTTCAGCAAGGTTTTTATAAATCACCCAACGACGCTTGCCGCCGCGCTCTTTATAATACTTGTTACCAAAGTCATCGGTCCCGACGAACTCACCCTTTCTCCATGTGAAGAAGCGAGTGCCCCACGTGTCACTGTTCCACCATGTGAAGAACGTAAGCAGAAGGTGTTTCATGTGTCTGGCCTTTCCAGATCGGTGGCTTTGTAAATTTTCCCGGAATATGACGAGTGTTTGGGTGCCTGTCCAGTCTTAGAGTACCGTAGTTTCAACTATTCACCGGAAGTCGCTTTAAATATCCTAGGGTCAGTTATTATTTTCACAATTCCGATGACTATTTTGCACGTTACTTCTTGGTACGGCGCGACAAGTACGGGTTTTGACTGAACTTGTCTGCTGGTGAAACATTTCCAACTTCCAGATCCTTGAGTGAGAGAGGCTCGTTCTCATCTCTTTTCGCCGATCTGCGCGGCCTTGGCACCATTTCAGATTCGGGTGATGGTGCGTTCTCGTCCTTCTGGTATTCGCGCGCTTTGTTGAGCGCCGCGAACTTGGCCTGATTCTGTTCCAGTCGCTTTGCCGTTCCATCAATAATGAAACCACCGTCGTTGTTGCGGACGAACTGACGACGATCCTTGCTGATTGATTCTAGCGATTTCTTCAAAACAGAGGATGAAATCGGCGTGACCAGCAGATGATGGGCCCCTGCTTCCAAGGCGCGCGTCACCAAAGCACGGGTGCCATAGGCCGTAATAAAGACGAGCGGAACATTGATGAGCTCGGGGATTCGGCCTGAACGCATAAGCTTTAAGAGCTGGAAACCGCTGACGGGTTTCATCTCCCAACCGGATAACACCAGATCTGGTGGGTCCGAGATGAGCATTGGTAATGCATCTTTGGGACTGTCATAGACACGCACGCGCCCAAGCTTCAGGGTGCCTAAGATACCCCTTAGGATTGCTTGGGTGGGTTTTGACTGTTCCACAAGAACCACATCTAACTGAGAAATGTCCTTGCCGAAGGAGGTGTGATGCATATCTGCTCGCTAATTTAACCTAACCAGATACCGAAGGTAATTGAGAAACTATATATGATCTCTCCATACAACTACTGCGTAAAATTGCGTGGGGTACACAGACTTTTTTACCCGTGAAATTTTCTGATCCACTGAATAATTTTTCCTAAAAATATCCCCCAGAAAAAATGAGCTTGAATTTGCATTTTCGCTTGGCTTTGCGGAAATGGCGGGGTTCTGCTGCCTGTGCCCGATTTGGAACACACCAGAGCCTCCCCACAATCCACACAGATTACAATATTTGGTGTTCCGATCCCTCTTATGCACACAACCAGTGGACAGATCGCGCTTGACGATGCTTTCCGATTCAATCTAATTTGAGGTCGAAATCAAGACGTGTTCAGGATAGTGCGGCCTCGGCCGGGAGTTCACCACATTTAAGTAGCTTCGAGTGCTAGGAGTTGGATTAACATTCACTTCCAGCGGTCGCTTTTTTTTGCCAATTACAGCCTAAATATTGTGTTAATATATTATCAGCACACTAGATATTGTGATAGCATCGAATTGCGTGCCACTTTACCTGCGTTTACTAGGATAAATGCCAGATAGCGGATTAATCAAAACCGGCGGCGGACTTTTGGTTAAAATCTTAGCTATCGGCACTCTTAAAACCGAGATGCACCGCGGTGACCGTCACCGGGTGCGATAAGGGGCTAAACATGAGAATTGAGCGGCGATATACTGCGGAAGGACAATCCCCCTACGCAGATATTGAGTTTTGCAACGCAACGAGCGAGATCCGTAACCCAGACGGTTCCGTTGTGTTTCGCTTGGAGAACATTCAGGTTCCTAAGCAATTCTCTCAGGTTGCCTCTGATATTCTGGCACAGAAATACTTCCGCAAAGCTGGCGTTCCGGCCAAGCTGAAAGCGGTAGAAGAAAACACTGTTCCATCTTGGCTGTGGCGCAAAGCTCCAGACGACAAAGCTCTTTCCAAGATGGCGAAAGACAAGCGCTTTGGGTCTGAGATCGACAGCCGTCAGGTGTTTGATCGTCTGGCTGGTACATGGACGTACTGGGGCTGGAAAGGCGGATACTTCGACAGCGAAGCTGATGCGCAGGCGTTTTATGACGAACTGCGGTACATGCTCGCGACCCAGAAGGTTGCTCCGAACTCCCCACAGTGGTTCAACACCGGCCTGCATTGGGCGTATGGCATTGATGGCCCAAGCCAGGGTCACCATTATGTAGACTTTCAAACTGGTGAGCTGACCCGCTCTGCGACCGCTTATGAGCATCCGCAGCCGCATGCTTGCTTCATTCAGTCTGTTGACGATGATCTGGTGAATGAAAACGGCATCATGGACCTGTGGGTTCGTGAAGCACGTCTGTTCAAATACGGCTCCGGTACCGGCACCAACTTCTCCTCTCTGCGTGCAAGCGGTGAGCGTCTGGCAGGCGGTGGCAAGTCCTCCGGCCTCATGAGCTTCCTGAAGATTGGTGACCGTGCAGCTGGTGCAATCAAGTCCGGTGGCACAACACGCCGTGCAGCTAAGATGGTTGTGGTTGATATTGACCATCCGGATATCGAAGAATTCGTGACCTGGAAGGTGCATGAAGAACAGAAGGTTGCGGCCATCGTAACCGGTTCTAAAGTGTGTCAGAAGCATCTTCAGGCTGTGATGAAGGCTTGCGTTAACTGCGAAGGCAGCGGCGACGATTGCTTTGATCCTAAAAAGAACCCTGCCCTGAAGCGCGAAATGCGCGCTGCCAAGAAGGCAATGGTTCCTGATAACTATATTCAGCGTGTGGTTCAGTTCGCACGTCAGGGTTACAAGACCATTGAGTTCCCGATCTACAACACAGACTGGGATTCTGAGGCTTATCTGACCGTTTCTGGCCAGAACTCCAACAACTCCGTTCGTGTGACTGATGGCTTCCTGAAAGCTGTTGCTGCTGATGGAGACTGGGATCTGATTGGCCGTATCGATGGTGGTACCAAGAAGACCATCAAAGCAGCCGAGCTTTGGGAACAGATTGGTTATGCGGCCTGGGCGTCTGCTGATCCGGGCCTGCAGTACCACACCACCATCAATGAATGGCACACCTGCCCGCAGGGCGGCGAGATCCGCGCATCCAACCCATGTTCTGAATACATGTTCCTGGATGACACCGCGTGTAACCTGGCCTCATTGAACCTGCTGCAGTTCCGTAAGGAAGACCAGCAGTTCGACTTTGACAAGTTTGAGCATGCGACCCGCCTCTGGCAGATCGTGCTTGAGATCTCCGTCATGATGGCGCAGTTCCCATCCAAGCAGATTGCAAAACTGTCCTACGAATACCGCACCACTGGTCTGGGCTATGCCAATATCGGCGGCCTGCTGATGACCTCTGGTATTGCTTATGACAGTGATGAAGGCCGTGCGCTTTGTGGTGCGATCACCGCGATCATGACCGGTGTTTGTTACGCCACTTCTGCTGAGATGGCTGGTGAGCTTGGCTCTTTCCCTCGTTATGAGGAAAACGCCAAGGACATGCTGCGCGTGATCCGCAACCACCGCCGCGCTGCGCACAGCGAGAGCAAGGGTTATGAGAACCTCAGCACCCTGCCCGTTCCTCTGGATGCTTCCAACTGCCCACAGGCTGAGCTTGTTGAGCGTGCCCGTCTTGCATGGGACAAAGCTCTTGAGCTTGGAGAGGCACACGGTTACCGCAACGCGCAGACCACTGTGATCGCACCAACCGGCACCATTGGTCTGGTTATGGATTGTGACACGACCGGTATTGAGCCTGACTTTGCGCTGGTGAAGTTCAAGAAGCTCGCAGGTGGCGGTTACTTCAAGATCATCAACCGCGCTGTTCCTGAAGCGCTGCGTACACTTGGTTACTCAGAGGCTGAAATTGCCGAGATCGAAGCTTATGCAGTTGGTCACGGTTCCATTTCTCAGTCCCCTGCCATCAACAGCGCCAGCCTGACAGCCAAAGGCTTCGATGATGCTGCACTTGAGAAACTGGCTGGAGCACTTGGGTCTGCATTCGATATCAAGTTCGTCTTCAACCGCTGGACCCTTGGTGATGAGCTGCTGACCGGCAAGCTGGGCGTTTCTGCTGAGCAGCTGGAAGATATGGACTTTGACCTTCTGAGCCACATGGGCTTTAGCAAGGCAGAGATTGAAGCTGCTAACACACATGTGTGTGGTGCTATGACTCTGGAAGGTGCACCACACCTGAAAGAAGCGCATTACCCGGTCTTTGACTGTGCAAACCCTTGTGGCCGCATTGGTGAGCGCTTCCTGTCTGTTGACAGTCACATCAAGATGATGGCCGCTGCGCAGCCGTTTATCTCCGGTGCGATTTCCAAGACCATCAACATGGCAAACACTGCCAGTGTTGAGGACTGTAAAGAAGCTTACATGCTCTCCTGGAAGTTGGGTCTGAAAGCAAACGCTCTTTACCGTGATGGCTCCAAGCTATCTCAGCCGCTGAACGCTCAGCTGCTGGAAGATGAAGACGATGATGCAGAAGACACTGTTGATGACATCATTGCACAGCCACAGGCAGCTCGCGCTGAAGCTGTTGCAGAGCGTGTTGTTGAGCGGATCATCGAGCGTGCTGTTCGCAATCGTGAAAAGCTGCCAAACCGCCGCAAAGGTTACACTCAAAAAGCTTCCGTTGGTGGCCACAAAGTGTACCTGACAACCGGTGAGTATCAGGATGGCCGCATCGGCGAAATCTTCATCGACATGCACAAAGAAGGCGCTGCCTTCCGCTCGTTGATGAACAACTTTGCGATTGCGATCTCCCTTGGTCTGCAATACGGCGTTCCGCTTGAGGAATATGTTGACGCGTTCACCTTCACCCGTTTTGAGCCTGCTGGCATGGTGATGGGCAATGACGCAATCAAGAATGCAACCTCCATTCTTGACTACATCTTCCGTGAGCTGGCTGTATCTTATCTGGGTCGTAACGATCTGGCCCACGTGCCGCCAGAAGCATTGGACAGTGCGACATCTACTTCCCGTTCTTCTGCTGAAGGTCAGGATGAAGAGAGCAGCCCTGCGATTGTTTCTCACGGCCTTGTACGTGGTCAGACTGAAAAATTCCGTCTGGTCCCAGGTGGCGATCCGGCTGTTCAGCTGGCCGGTGCGATCACTGCTCAGTCTGATGCGATTGCAACGGCCTTCCAGCGTGGCGGCGAAGCGACGGCAACAGCAAGCGTAGGCACCGCAACACCTGCAGCTGCACAGCCATCTGTCGCCAGTCAGGTCGCTCAGGCCCGCATGAAGGGGTATGAGGGTGAAAGCTGCGCAGAATGCGGCAACTTCACCATGGTCCGCAACGGCACCTGCCTAAAATGCGACACCTGCGGCTCCACCAGCGGCTGCAGCTGATTACCGATCAAAAGCTTCTAAAAACAGGCCCCAAAGCTCTGCTTTGGGGCCTGTTTTCGTTTTAGAAAAGAATGAATGGCACATTGCTAGAGCAAGCTGATTGAGACACCAGCCTACACTAAATCAGTATCAACCTAATACAGCTTTCACCGCTCTTACTGTTGCGGCAACGACTGTGTCTGCTTCTTCGTGTGTTAAGCAGAATGGGGGGGCAAAGCCGAGGATGTCGCCTTGGGGCATTGCGCGTGCGATGACTGCATCCTGAGACAGCAAGGCTGCGGAGATTTGAGCCCCGATTTTGTCGGATGCCTCGAAGAAACTACGGTCGTCGCGGTCTTTAACAAACTCTACGGCGCAGAGTAATCCCTCGCCGCGCACATCTCCTACATTGGCATGATCACCCAAAGCTTCCTTCATGGATTTGTTGAGATATGCACCAGTGGTACCGGCCTTCTCAACAAGGTTCAGGTCGTCAAGCAATTTGAGGTTTGCGACACCGGCTGCGGCGCCAATGGGATGAGCTGAATACGTCCAGCCATGGCCGATTGGTCCATTTTCATCTGTGCCCTGTTCAAGAACCTTCCAGACCTTGTCTGAGACAATAGAACCGGAGAGCGGTGCGTAGGCAGATGTCAGGCCTTTGGCGATGGTGATGATGTCCGCTTCCAATCCATAATGATCAGAACCAAACATGGATCCGAGGCGCCCGAAACCTGTCACCACTTCATCAGCAATCAGCAGAATATCGTGTTTTTTCAAAACGGCTTGAATAGCCGCCCAATAACCAGCTGGTGGTGGAACAATCCCGCCGGTTCCCAGTACCGGCTCGCCAATAAACGCCGCAATCGTGTCGGCCCCTTCTCGCTCAATCAGAGCCTCCAATTCAGTAACACAATGGGCGACAAATTGCTCTTCACTTTGCTCCAAATTGTCACGGCGGAAATAATAGGGAGCCTCCGTATGAATGACCTGTTCGACGGGCAGATCAAACTTCTTATGAAACAGCTCAAGGCCTGTCAGCGAACCAGTAACCAGACCCGAACCGTGGTAACCACGCCAGCGGGAGATAATTCGCTTTTTCTCCGGCCGACCTAAAATATTGTTGTAATACCAGATCAGCTTGATGTTGGTTTCATTGGCATCTGAGCCGCTCAACCCGAAGTAAACCTTAGACATATTACTCGGCGCACGATCTAAAATCATCTTGGAAAGTGTGATCGACGCTTCTGTGCCATGCCCGACATAGGAGTGATAATAGGCCAGTTCTTTGGCCTGTTCGGCGATTGCCTCAGCAATCTCCTGACGGCCATACCCTACATTCACACAGTATAGTCCGGCGAACGCATCCAACATTCGGCGCCCTTCACGGTCCTCTATGTAAGAACCTGAGGCGGTCTTGATCACTCGAGTTGACGTTTCACCTCGGGCGTGCTGAGCCAGATGAGTTGAAGGATGGAAAAAATTCTCCCGATCCCATTGTGCCAGCTGATCGTTTCGTAACATGACTTTCCTCCCTTATGCCCAGTCGCGGCAAACGTATTTAACTTCAGTAAACTCTTCCATGCCCAGTCGTGCGCCTTCCCGGCCCAGACCAGATTGTTTGGTGCCTCCAAATGGAATGGGTGCGCCAGTTACCTTTGTGCGATTGACTGCAACCATTCCGAATTGAAGAGCACGGCTAACCCTATAAATCCTGCGCGGATCATCGCTGTGCAGATACGCAACCAGCCCATATTCACTGTCATTGGCACGGGCGATGACTTCCTCTTCACTGTCAAAAGGAGCTATCGCAGCAACTGGCCCAAAGGTCTCTTCACGCATAATGAGAGCCTCTGCGGGCACATCAATCAGCACCGTCGGCTCAAAAAACAGTGGTCCCAATGAATGTCGGGTGCCCCCACAGGCAATCTTTGCGCCTTTGGCAACGGCATCGGCGACATGTTCTTCTTGTTTCAGAACAGCTTTTTCGTTCATCAACGGACCAATGTCCGGATCATCCAATCCAGCACCTATGGAAAGAGACTGAGCGGCTTTTGTAAAACTTTTGCAGAACTCTTCGTAGATCGGACGCTCAACAAATATTCGGTTCGCCCCCAGACAATCCTGACCGGATGTTGCGAACTTGGATTTTATGGCCTCAGCAACCGCGTTCTTCAGATCTGCCCCTTTAAAGACAATAACCGGAGCATGTCCGCCAAGTTCCAGGATAAGACGTTTTATGGTGGAGGCGGATTGGCTATAAAGCAGTTTGCCGACAGGGGTAGACCCCGTAAAGGACAGCGCCCGCACGCGGCTATCGCGGGTCCAGGGCTCGACAATTTCTGGAGCTGAGCCAGTCACCACATTAAACACACCTGCGGGAACTCCAGCTCGCTCAGCCAGTTCCGCTAGGGCGAGTGCGCTGTACGGGGTTTCCGCTGATGGGTGGGCAACGATCGTACAACCTGCTGCCAAGGCAGCGGCAGCTTTCCGTGTCAACATCGCACTTGGGAAGTTCCAGGGTGTGATAAGGGCAGCAACCCCAACGGGTTCCCGCCAAAGCTCCACTTCTGCATCTGCTAGATGACTGGTGACGCCTTCAATGTTGGGACGCTTGGCTTCCTCGGCATAGAACTCAACAAATGCTGCACCATACTCTATTTCACCACGGGCTTCTGACAAGGGTTTGCCCTGTTCCAGAACCATGATCCGTGCGAGATCTTCTTTATGCGTAAGCTGAAGTTCAAACCAGCGTCGCAAAATAGACGCTCGTTCTTGCGGTAGTAATCCCGACCATTTGGGAAAGGCATCTGAAGCTGCAGTTACCGCAGCAGACGATTCATCTGCTGAAAGGCCTGCGACATCCCCTAGGTAATCCCCGTTTGCTGGATCAATAACCGCAAATGTCTCATCTGTTTTTGCAGCACACCACTTTCCATTTATATAGGAAAAGGAACGCACTAGCGCTTTGTCTTGAATGTCCGTCCGTGCAGACAAGGCTGTTTCTGACATGGCGCATCCTCCTTGCTCTACAACAGAATTTGCCTGTTTTTGGCGGAGGATGTGACTGAATGAAGTGTTCGTTACAGAATAATCGTCTGCTAATCGGCTGCGAAAAGAAGATTCAACGGAGGTGCCGCATTTCCCTTTACAGGCTTCGTCACAATGTACGTGAAGTAGCGGGATAACCCGATGCGTGCATCCAGCATGGTGTCGATCAGCCTTTGATAGGCGTCTACGTCTCTGGTCACGATCTGTATCAGATAGTCAAATCCGCCCCCTAATGCCCAGCAAGCCACGACTTCCTCGTAGTTCTGCATGGCTGTTTCAAAGGCGTAAAAGCTCGCAGCCGTATGGTCCACCAGTTCAGCAGCGACGAAAACAGTGACGTGAGGCCCCAGTTTTTTGAGATTAATTCTTGCACCATAGCTTTCGATCAGACCAGATTTCTCCAGCTTCTTCAGCCGGTCCCAACAAGGTGTTGGAGACAATCCGATGCGGTCCGCCAAAGCGGCTTTGGTGATGCGGCCCTCATATGAGAGTATTCGCAGGATATCCAGATCACGCTGATCAAGTTGCATGCTCATCTTTTGATATCTCTCACACTTCAGGAACGCCAATCACCGCCGCACAATCACCGGATTTGATCAGTCCGGGGAAATGACGACTAATGAGAATGCCGCTACGCTTTGCGTGGTATCTGGTTGGTTCAACACCGGTTCTGTCCATTGGCCAAACACGGGCAACAATGTCACCTTCTCCAACGGGATCTCCCAGATCGACCATAGGTTCGTATAGCCCGCCCTGCTCGCAAAATGTAAAGCAATCTGCGCCTGGCATCCCCAAATTTACGGAGGACTCCAGTTGTTTTTCTCCTTGCAGGATACCGAACTGGATCAAGACGTTACGCAATCCTTTGCGTGCGATTCCGATTGTTTTTGCCGTCGCAGTTCCACCACCGCCCAGTTCTGTTGTCACAAGAACCTTGCCCATGCTTTCAACTGCTGTGTCGTACATACCTATATTATCGATTTCGAGGAGCTGAACGGAGTAAGGTGCGTTAAACGCAGCCATTGCTTCAAAGCAGGCCTTCTCATTGCTCTTATCTTCCAGAATATGAGCTGCTGCGAACGGCACAAAATCAAGGGTCTTACCTCCGCTATGGAAGTCGACAGCGACATCTGTCAGAGGAAGCAGGTAACGTTGAAAGTAGTCGGCAATTTTCTCGGTTGGAGTTCCGTCAGGACGACCGGGAAATGAACGGTTCAGGTTTCCCCTATCAATGGGTGACGTCCGCGTTCCCGCCATAAATGCCGGAAAGTTGAAGGCCGGAACTATGATAATTCGACCAGTTACGTCCTCTGGTTTCAACGCAACTGTCAGTTCCTGGAGGACAACTGGCCCTTCGTATTCATCGCCGTGATTTGCGCCTGTTAAGAGCGCTGTCGGCCCTTCCCCGTTTTTGATGACCGTAATGGGGATCATAACAGAGCCCCACGCACTGTCATCACGGCTATAGGGTAACCGTAAAAACCCATGATGAATGCCGTCCTGATCCAATGGGATTGTGGGCGTGATGGGATTTGCCTGCATAATTTTCGTCCTAATACACACGGATCAACTATTGATAGCTGTGCCTGCTTTTACGGCTTCAGCTCGGGCTCCGGCCAAGGTGGCAATGGCGGTGTCTTGCACCCCAGTTCCTGTCAGATCGCAAACCGTAATGTCTTTGTCCGACTGCCGCCCTGGCTTTTGGCCAGAAATTACTTGTCCAAGTTCTGCGTACATCTCAGTACTGTTGATCGTGCCAGCTGCTATCGCTGTACGGAGTTCGCCTTGTTTGATGGATTGAGATAAGCGGTCACAAACGAAAACAGAGGCACCTGGAATAACGCAGGGCGCGAGTTCCGATTTATAGTCGGCATCTGATCCCATGGCAGTAATATGCTGCCCAGGTCGCATCATATCCGCCTTGATCAAGGGCTCTTTGGAGGGGGTTGTTGTTACGACGATATCGGATTGAGCCATAACCTCAGCGATGCTGCCAGCAACGACTTCAATTCCCAATTGAGTTGCACACTCCCGAGCACAGGCAGCTGCTTTTTCGCTGTTGCGCCCCCAGATAACAGCTCGTTCAATATTACGAACAAGCGTCAATGCTTGCAGTTGGAGGCGGGCCTGAATGCCACTTCCAAGAATACCGGCAATCTTGCTGTTCTCTCGTGACAGATGCTTGGCTGCGACGGCTCCAGCGGCAGCTGTGCGCACATCGGTCAGATACCCGTTATCGAGCAGTAACGCCTTGACGATGCCGGTCTTTGCATCAAACAACACCATCAATCCGTTCAGGCTTGGCAGTCCCAGTTTGGGATTGTCGAAGAAACCCGGGCTCATCTTGATCGCAAAACTGTCTATGCCGGGAACATAGGCAGTCTTCACATCCACTTCCCCATTGTGCTCAGGTACATGGAAGCTCAGGATAGGCGGCATTACAACGTCTTTTGTTGCAAGCAATCGAAATGCATTTTCTACACATGCAACAGCATCCAGATCCAAAGAAACAGCAGAGCGCAGATCTGCCTCCGTCAGGATATTAATCTCAGGCATAAAGGCTTCCATTCACAGAGGTCGGCGCGGCAACATCGACGTTCTCGCCGTCGATCAATCGTTTATGCAGCGCCATATCAATATTTTGCCCGCTGATGAGGCTCACACATTTTCCGGGTGTTTTGATCTTTCCAGCGAGTAAGGCAGCAATACCGACACTGCCTGAGCCTTCAATCACCAGACGTTCCTGCCAGTAAGCGTGTCGAATGGCTTCTGCGATTTCTTCTTCGCTGACCAAGATCAAGTCATCTACCAGGTCCCGTGTCATCTCGAAGGTATAGGCATTGTTCAGCCCAATCCCACCACCCAATGAATCTGCGAGTGTTGGCACTTCTTCAACAAGGATCGGTTTGCCTGCACGCTGGCAGCTATACATGGCGGCACCGCGCTCCATTGAAACGCCAACTACACGAACTGAGGGATTGATGGTTTTCATCACCAAAGCCACTCCAGAAATTAAGCCACCGCCCGAGACTGGTACGAGTACCGTATCCAGATCAGGCGTTTGCTCCAGCATTTCCAGTGCAACAGTGCTTTGCCCGGCAATGATATCCCGGTGATCGAATGGCGGGATCATCGTCATTCCGTCTTCTACCAGCCGATCTACTTCAGCCTGAGCATCGTCCTGAGAACTTCCGGTTATTCGAACTTCAGCACCCAGCGATTGAATTGCCTCTACCTTGTTCTGCGGAACAAGTTTTGACATACAGATGATGCAACGCACCCCTGCTTTTGAGGCAGCATAAGCCAGACCGCGACCATGGTTTCCAGTTGAGACACCGACGACACCAGCTTCTTTTTGAGCTGCGTTGAGTGACAAAATTGCATTTGTCGCACCGCGCAGTTTAAAGCTTCCCGTGATCTGCGTTTGCTCAAGCTTCAACAACACTTCTGCAGAGCAGATCTGGCTCAAGCTGGGTGAGCTGACCAAGGGGGTCGTTCTAACGTGCCCCATTATCTTTTGGCGTGCAGAAAAACTGTCATGAACGGTGATTTTTTGCGTCATTGTGCGCTCATCCGACTTTTGATTGAGTGTTGGAACAGATGGCCAAAACCATGTACGATTTGCTCGGAGCCCAGATGCTGAAGGCAACGCCAGATCATTGCCTGATTTGAAGTCACCACTGGCTTGCCAATCCGATCTTCAATCCTCTGAATGCACACTGCCGCCCTCAACCCGGTACACGAGATGAACAATGCGTCTGCACTCGGCTCCATAGCTGCACAGGCAGCCTCAATAATCGTAGACTCGGAAAGCCGCGCAATCTCACGGTCATCATCGACACCGAGATAGTTTGCACTGGCGATTTGAAGGCCATTATCGGCAAAGTACTGAAACACTTCCTGCGAAATACTGGCAGAGTATGGAGTTAACACGCTGATCCGTTTTGCATCTAAAGCTTCGAGCGCATCAAATGCTGCAGAGCTGGGTGTCACAAATGGGGTGTCAGATTTGCCAGCTTTCAAATAATCCCCGACAACTGCGTTTCCCAGAACAACTGAAGCAGCCGTACAGCTGTAAGCGATTACGTCCAACGCATCTCCAGGTAATATCTGCGAAGCAGCTTCTGTCAGGCGTGGACCTGTTGCCAGCAAATTCGCTCGTGTACCTGGGTTTTGATAGGTGATCCGGTTTGCGTAAATGCCGATCTGATCAGGATCGCACATGCGTGCGAAATCCCCTTCGCTGGTGTGATCTGTTGCCAAAACAATCAGACCTATCCGTTTATTGACTGAACGGGCGTCAAAGTTGGCTTCAACCAGAGAGGCCTTAGGACGACAATCAAAAACCATGTGCCCTCCTAAACAACAAGGACCGGGCATTCCGCCAAGCCTGTTACCTTGTGAGAGACACTGCCAAGCAAATATCCTTCGATTGAACCCAACCCTCTGCTCCCCAAAACAATCACATCGTTTTGGTGTTCTCTTGCAAAGCCCACAATCGTGCGGGCTGTTGGGCCGGATTTGGCAAAAGCGCGGATGTTTGCACACCCGGCATTCAGGGCAAGTTGCTTCCCCTGCTCTGCCACTTCACGAGCGTGATTGCGCATCACATCATCCACGCTCTCATTTTCATCCGGGCGCACGATTGCGAAGGATGCTTCCAACATTGAATGATGTTTGTAAACGGTCAGAAGAGAGAGCGGGATGTTGCCGCAAACAGTCGCCAATTCAACGGCCTTGAGCAGTGCTCGCTCCGCCCCTTTAGACCCATCAAATGGAACAAGGATAGATTTAAACATCGAGTACTCCTTGTTACTTGGCAAAAGCTAAGTCGCGCAGAAAGAGCGCAATTTGTGGGAAAAAGATCAGAGCAATGGCGACTCCAACCAACATCAGGATAAACGGTGGCGTCCCGCGGATAACCTCAGCATACGGTCGCTTGAACACTGCAATGGCCGTGAAGATGTCACATCCAAATGGCGGCGTTGCTGAGCCTATGGCGACTTGCAATGTGATGATCGTGCCAACCAACACCGGATCCAAACCAACAGCCTTAACAACTGGTGCAAAAATGGGTACCAGCACCAGAATAACGACGATTGGGTCGACAAACATACAGCCAACAAAAAATGCCGCTGAGATGACAAACAGGATACCCATTGCACCCATGTCAGAAATGCCGATCGCAGTCAGGATTTCCTGTGGGACCTGAGCAAAAGAAATGATCCAGGAAAATGCTGCGCCTGCGCCGACCAGAATGAACACCACAGCGGTAATTAAACCGGTTGATTGAGCTGTCTTGTAAACATCAGTCAAAGTCATGGAGCGGAACACAAAGACTTCCAGAACCAAAGCGTAAAGCACACACACTGCGGCCGCTTCTGTAGGGCTGAAGATGCCGCCATAAATGCCACCAATAATGATTACCGGAAAACCTAGCGGCCACAGCGCCTGCCGGACTGCGGTCAACCGCTCGCGCCAACTGGCTTTAGGCTCAGTTGGGACTTGGTTACGGACGGCGTAAATGTAGCTGTAGATTGAAAACAGAACGAGGATGAGCAGTCCCGGCCCGATACCTGCGATAAACAATTCTGCAATAGATGTATTTGAAACAACGCCATAAATGATCATTCCAATTGATGGTGGGATCAGAAAAGCAATGTCACTGGCATTGACGATGAGCGCCAGAATGAAGCTGTCTTTGTAACCGGCCTTAAGCATACGTGGACGCAAGGGCGATCCAATAGCCACAACGGTTGCCTGCGTGGACCCTGAGACTGCGCCAAACATTGTGCAGGCCATTGCTGTCGAGATGGCAAGACCGCCGCGCACGTGGCCCGTAAAGGCCATGACCAAATCAATCAGGCGGCCTGCGGACTGTCCCCGTGTCATGATATCTGCTGCAAAAATGAACATGGGCACAGCAATGAGAGATGCAGGCCGAATACCTGCAACCATTTGCTGGATCATGGTTTCCATTTGCCCGAAATCACCGAACATCATCAAAAAACCAATGAAGCTCCCGACGATCAAAGGGATCATCATAGGAAACCCAAGAAGAAGAAGAGTAATCATCGAAAGGAATATTGTTGCTGCCATGATACTATCTTTTAGACCTCGATCTCATCTTCTTCATAACCCTCAAGCATGTGGGTCGAGAGATAGATATCGGGAGCAGTCAAGTTCTTGATGGCAGTGAGCAGGTACTGTGTTCCCGTCATGAAAAAACCAACGGGCACCCAAACCAATATCACCCAAACAGGAATTTGCAGTGCAGGTAACACCCGGCCACGAGAGGCCTGTGTTTCAATGTAGTTGATTGAGTAATAACAGAGCAGGAACAGAAAAATTGCGGTCACCAGCGAGATCAGGACCATCAGAATCTTACGATAGCCAGGAGACAAGCCGTCATAAATGGCACTCATACGGATGTGGCGCCCATGCCGTGCTGCATAACTGATACCAGCGAACGTGATCAGAATAATCAAGATACGGTTCAGTTCCTCGGAAAAGAAGATGGAATTTCCAAGCACAAAACGCCCGATTACATTGGCGATCGTGTTTGCTGCCATCAAAAGAACGCCGACTGCAAGCAAGGCGGATTCAATCCGGCTGATCGCTTGGTCAATAACACCCAAAAAGCCTGGCAAGTTTGATTGTGCCTGATCACTCATTCCACCGTCCCGCATTACATGAGGCGTGTAAGGCGAGGAGTGCTCGCCCTACATATCTTGCGCGATAACAACTGACTGTTAGTCTGCAGTCGCGGCCAGATCGGCTTTCATTTGTGCAATGATTGCAGCGCCGCTATCACCTGTCATCTCGATGAAGGTCTTTTCAACCTCAGCCGCGGCTGCCTTGAAACATCCACGCTCATCTTCGGTCAGAACAGTGACTTTCATCTCTGGCTTGGCTTCCATGATCTTAGCAAGCTCAGTTTCAGCGGCTTGTTGCTGATAGACGACGGTATGGTCATATGCAGCAGCTGCTGCCTTTTCCACCAGGTCCTTATCTTCTGCGCTTAAGCCATCAAAGAAATCTTTGTTTGCCATCACCGCGGTGGTGAAATTGTTGTGCCCCGCATACGTGATGTAATCGGTGACCTCATAGATCTTGGTCGAATAGAGGAAGAAAGTCGGGTTCTCCTGCCCCTGAATAAGGTTGGTTTGCAACCCACCATAAACCTCGCCCCATGGCAGTGGTGTCGGGCTCGCACCAAACGCACGATAGCTCTCAACCAGCAGTGGGTTGGTCATTACGCGAAACTTGACTTCGTTCAGATCAGCACATGTTTTCACCGGTTTCTTGGTGGTCATTGCCACCTCGCCCTCGGGGAACATGTTCAGCAGTTCAAGGCCTTTTTCAGCATAGAGCGGCTTGAACATGTCATTGATCGCCTTGCTTTCCCTGTAGAAACGAGCGAGATGCTTTTGATCTGTAGGAAGGAGATAAGGCACAAAGAACACTTGTGCCTCCGGTATCAAAGCGCCGGTGAAGCCTGGAGACTGATCAACAAACTGCAAGATGCCATCTTGCGTCTGTTCCATGATATCAGCAGACTCACCAAGAGTTCCATAAGGGAACAGCTGGATTTCATGATCAGAGTTGGCTTCAATTTCTGCTTTGAATTTTTGAGCATACACGCCCTGAACATCAGTCATGGCTTCTTCAAAAGCATATCGCCATGTATCAGCCTGCACTGCTCCGGTTGCAGCAAGAACCAGTCCCACCGCTGCGCAAGATTGTAACGCCCGTTTAAAGATACCTGTCATTAATTCCTCCCCCAAAATCATCCTGATGAATATCTGTTTTACTCGGCATCTTGCGCGCCGTTTCTAGTGAATGCCTGTGACTGCTCATTGGAACTGCCACGTCGGCAGGTTTGCTATGCAACCGCAAACCTACGTGCAAATACTTGATGTACACAACATGATCGATATTTCGGCATAGTCAATAATAAAATTACCCACATAGCTATATTTTGCTAATTTTAATGCTGGTAAATTTGTTATTTTTGATTGATCTTATTGGTGTTAGTTACTGTTGTGTACAATTATATTTTTGACAAGGGAGGGCGACATGGGCCTAGAAAATGCTCCATTCAGCAAAACAGAATACGATCGGCGCATTGCTCAGACCCGCAGTGCCATGATGCAGGCCGGGATTGAGGTCTTGTTTGTGACTGATCCATCGAACCAGGCTTGGTTGACGGGCTATGACGGCTGGTCATTTTACGTGCATCAAGGCGTAATCCTGCCACTGGAGGGAGATCCGTTATGGTGGGGCCGGATCCAGGATGCAAATGGGGCGCTGCGAACTGTTTGGATGGATGACGACCATGTGCTTGGCTATGCAGATCGCTACATCCAGTCAACAACCTGCCATCCTATGGAGGATCTGGCATCACACCTTGAAGCAAGAGGCTACTCCACATCCCGCATCGGTGTGGAGATGGAAAACTATTATTACTCCGCCAAAGCACATGCGGTTTTGTTTTCAGAGCTCCCCAATGCAGTGCCTGTTGATGCAACGGCGCTGGTTAACTGGCAACGCGGTGTTAAATCAGAAGAAGAACTTGTTTTCATTCGAAAAGCAGCAGCCATCTCGGACAAAATTATCAGGATTGCACTGGAGAAAGCTGAACCTGGGATGAGGAAGAATGAGCTGGTTGCGGATATAAGCCACGCCGGGATTACTGGTGTTGGAGATGACTGGGGAGACTATCCTGCCATTGTGCCTCTGACACCATCTGGAAGGGATGCGACAGCACCTCATCTGACCTGGAACGGCAACCAAATGCGAACTGGAGAGATTACTTTCTTTGAACTCTCCGGTTGCTACCGGCGTTATCACGCCCCACTGTGCCGCTCAGTCTTTCTTGGCAAACCTCCACAATCGATGGTCGACGCCTCAATGGCCCTGACAGAAGGGTTGGAAGCTGGCCTGGAGGCGGCCAGAGCAGGAAACCGCGCCTGTGATATAGCCAATGCACTCAACAATGCACTCACCAAAGTCGGCATTGATCGTGGAGGACGCTGCGGTTACCCGATTGGTCTGAGCTATCCACCTGATTGGGGCGAGCGCACTCTTTCGCTTCGACCTACGGATGAAACAGTTTTGTTGCCCGGAATGACCTTTCATTTCATGCCAGGCCTTTGGCTGGAGGACTGGGGGCTGGAGACCACGGAGACAATCGTCATCACCGAGGCAGGCCCAGCCCAAGCTCTTTGCAATGTTGAGCGCAAACTCTTCATAAAAGACTGATTTATAAACACGTCAGGCCAAACAACTAGTGTGCCAAGGGATCAATAGCTTTGCCCTTGGCACTATGAGTATATACAACGAAAACACGAGAAAAGAGTGATCGGTGAACATCTTGGATCTGGCAAATATAGACTATAGCGCACGCGACCGGTTTGACCGGATGTATGATGAAATTAGGGATCGTATCTGCCTGTTGGATTACGCGCCCGGAAAACGACTTTCTGAAACAGAACTGGCGGAAGAATTCGGTGTCAGCCGGACACCATTGCGCCGGGTGCTGGTTCGCCTGGAAAGCGAAGGCCTGCTGCGCTCAGTTCATGGTGTCGGTACCTTTGTAACGGACGTGGACATCAAGGAGCTGGAACAAACCTATCTGCTGCGCATGGAACTGGCGGAACTCAGCGGAAAATTGTCGCCAGCACCTCCCACAAAGGAGATACTGTCTGAGTTTGAGGCTTTGACTGCCCGCGCCAAAGAACTGCAGACAAACCCAAATGCCCGCGAGTTCTCGATCCTGATCATGGACTTCTTCCTCACCATCCTCAAGCTCACAGATAACGGTCCTTTGCGCGAGGTTTCGGAGAGGCTCTACATGCAGACAACCCGCATCTGGCTCAAGTCTCTATTTGCATCCGTCATCGATTTGACAGACGAAGTTATCATCTTCAACCGGGAAATGGATGATATCCTGACAGCGTTAAAGCTGGGAGACCTGAAAGCCGTCTCCCTCATCCAAAAAGCCCACATCTCCATGAGCTTCACCCGCATGAGGATCTCTTACCAAAACGTTGAGGACAAGTAGGGCAACAGACGTACTTGCCTCTCTTATCCTACCACGATCGTCAGAATGAAACAGCTGTTAACTATTGACACCAAAGACATGCTTTAGGAAAACAAGCTACATTAAATAGGCTACGCAGTAAGATGGTCGCAACCTACGAACGAATAACCGTAAAGTCCGTTGATAACCTTAATCCAATATTGCGAATGATCTTCGCAGTGTATCCAATCTTGAAGCTGACAGAAGCAGAACTTAAATAACACTCAATAATCTAAAAATAAATAGTAACTCATCGGTATACCAATCAAATGATTTTAGCTACGGATTGATGTGACTGCTGACGTATTCTCTCAAGAATGCTCAACTTGAAGGTTCACTTATTATAAAACATTGGAGCAAACATAAGTGTATGCACCGAACCTGAACCAAAATCCTGCTACTTAGTAGTCCTTTTGTTTGACGGAGAACCAACCGCCAAAAGATATCCCCACGGAAACTTCAATCATCAGCATACTGCCTTTACTAATTTCTGATCTCATAGAGAGAACATAAGCCTGAAGTTCTAAAGCCAAGCGTTGACTGAACAGGAGATCCCATGCCTGACTCTCATGCCCCGATGAAAGCTTCTGATCGTCTTGTAGCTGCACTGGAAGCGGAAGGTGTTGAATACGTCTTTGCTGTTCCTGGTGAGGAAAACCTTGACGTTCTTGAATCCCTTCGTACCTCAACAATTGAACTGGTGTTGAACCGACATGAGCAAGGTGCGGCCTTTATGGCTGCCACTTATGGGCGTTTGACTGGCAAAGCAGGCGTCTGCATGGCGACGCTAGGACCTGGCGCGACCAACTTTGCGACCCCGGCGGCCTACGCTTTTCTGGGCGGCATGCCTTTGATCATGATCACCGGGCAAAAGCCGATCAAGAAATCCAAGCAAGGGCAATTTCAGATCATTGACATTGTCAGTCTGTTTGAGCCGATCTGTAAGATGTCCAAGGCGATTGTACATGGTAACACCATCCCTGCCCTGATCCGTGAGGCTTTCCGCGTGGCAGAAGAGGAGCGCCCCGGCGCGGTCTTGCTGGAGCTGCCTGAAGATATTGCTGTTGAAGAAACTGATGAAGCTGTCTTGCACCCTCATCCCCGTTACTACGCGGTCGCAGATGATACGGTGCTGAATGAAGCAGCTGAGATGATCCGCAATGCAAAAATGCCGTTGCTGTTGCTCGGAGCTGGAGCAAACCGTAAGGACGCTCACTCCATACTCAAGGCTTTCGCCGAAAAGACCCAGATTCCGTTTTTCAACACTCAGATGGGCAAAGGCGTCATTGATGAGCGCTCAGACCTGTTCCTTGGTACTGCCGCGCTCTCTGATGGCGACTACTTGCACTGCGCAATTGCACGGGCTGATCTGATCATCAATGTGGGTCACGACGTTGTCGAAAAACCGCCGTTCTTCATGGAACATGGCGGTACCAAAGTGATCCATATGAACTACAAGGCTGCGCAGGTTGATCAGGTGTACTTCCCTCAGGTTGAGGTGGTTGGCGATCTTGCCCGCTCCGTTGCGCGGCTTGGCGATATCCTGGGCGGTCCGCTGGACTTTGATCGCAGTTATTTCCAGCGCATCAAAAAAGAAACAGACCTACACACCTCTGAAGGTGGTGATGTTGCGCGTTTTCCGGTTATCCCACAACGGGTGGTCGCTGATACACGCAGGGTGATGGGTGATTTCGATATTATTGCGCTCGACAACGGGATCTACAAGATCTGGTACGCCCGCAACTACAAGGCTCATCAACCCAATACGGTGCTTTTAGACAACGCATTGGCGACAATGGGCGCTGGCCTGCCTTCGGCTATGATGGCAGCCAAGCTTTATCCAGACCGCCGGGTTATGGCGATCTGCGGTGATGGCGGTTTCATGATGAACAGTCAAGAGCTGGAAACGGCTGTTCGGTTGAAGCTCAATTTGGTGGTCACTGTTTTGGATGACCGATCTTACGGTATGATCCGCTGGAAGCAGGCTCATGCAGGGTTTGAAGACTGGGGATTACAGTTTGGCAACCCTAACTTTGTCGAGTATGCAAACAGTTATGGTGCTACTGGCCACAGGATTACCCGCACAGAAGACCTGCTGCCGACCTTTGAAGCGGCCTTTACTGCTGGCGGGGTCCATCTGGTTGATATTCCCGTTGATTACAGCGAAAACCAGCGGGTCTTGATTGACGAGCTTGCAGCCAAGGTGTGTCTGATATGAGCAAGACACTGGATGTCGTCAATCCGTACAGCCTGAAATGCATCGGCAGTGTCGAGACCAGTGAATGGGAGCAGGTCGACGCATTTCTGGAGACTGCACACAATCTCTTTCGTCAGCGTGATGAGTGGCTTCCTGCTTTTCAACGAATAGCCATCTTAAAGAAAACAGCTCAGCTCATGGAGGCTCGTTTTGACGAGTTGGCGTTCCAGATCGCCAACGAAGGTGGCAAGCCATTGGTTGATGCCCGCGTGGAAGTGATGCGCGCCATTGATGGCGTGGAACTTTGCGTACACGAGGTTGGCCAAATGACTGGCCGCGAAATTCCGATGGATTTGACAGAGGCGGGATCAGGTCGCATCGCGTTCACCCAGCGTGAGCCGATCGGCGTGGTCGTGGCTGCGAGCGCTTTCAACCACCCACTCAATCTGATTGTGCATCAGGTGGCACCGGCGGTGGCTACAGGTTGTCCGGTTATCATCAAACCAGCTCCCGATACACCACTGTCCTGCCAGGCTTTTATAGGCATGTTACATGAGGCCGGATTGCCTACAGATTGGTGCCGTGCCGTTGTTTGTAATAACGAAGTGGCTGAGCAGATGATCACCGATCAGCGGGTTGGGTTCTTCTCGTTTATTGGTTCTGCACGTGTTGGCTGGATGCTTCGCTCAAAGCTGACACCAGGTGCGCGCTGCGCTCTGGAACATGGCGGTGCTGCGCCAGTCATTGTCAGCGAAGATGCCCATATCGACGACATGATCCCTCTTTTAATCAAGGGAGGCTATTATCATTCTGGTCAGGTCTGTGTTTCTGTTCAGCGTGTATTTGCTCCTCCCTCTAAAGCGCAGGAAATCGCGCAAAAGCTGGCAGAGGCTGCCAAACTGCTGAAAGTGGGTGATGCGACTGATGCGACAACGGATTGCGGTCCGTTGATCCGGCCTGGTGAAGTGGACCGGGTTGAGGAATGGGTGAATGAGGCTATCGATGGAGGAGCCGAGTTGTTGGCAGGCGGAAAACGCCTGGGCCCGACAACCTATGCCCCCACCGTGTTGCTGAATCCGCCTGCCAATGTCCGCGTTTCGCAACAGGAAATCTTTGGTCCGGTGATTTGCGTCTACAGCACTGATAGTATTGCAGAGGCTATTGAGACTGCAAACAGCCTGCCCTTTGCGTTCCAGGCCGCTGTTTTCACTCAAAGCTTAGAGACAGCCTTCCAAGCCGTCCAACATCTCGATGCCACTGCTGTCATGGTCAACGACCATACCGCCTTTCGTGTGGACTGGATGCCCTTTGCTGGTCGTCGCCAGTCCGGCTACAACACCGGAGGTATCGGCTACACCATGCACGACATGACACAAGACAAGATGGCAGTCATCCGGCTTTGATGTTCCCTACAGAGTTGAACTGAGCATTTCAAAGCCCAGTCGCGATCAGATATCTCGTTTTATGCTGTATTGAGCCGGGCTCTCAGGCGAAACAGTTGAGTTTGACAGCGCTGCTCTACAGCTCAGCACGAGCACTCTTAACTTAAATCTACAAGCCTTTGAAATTAAAAAAGAATACGTACTTTTAGGTGCGACATAAAAGCTATTGCCACTTGGTGAAGCCAGGAGTAAATGCTCGGCCCCAGCTTTGGTCATTCGAAGCATATATATTTGTTTTGCTTAGAACCATCCTGAGTTGGACACATTGTTTTAAGAGGCCGTCTACACAACTGAGATAGCTTTGCTTTGAAAAATGCAGTCCTCGTCACTCGTGCGCCCTTTTTTTGCATTTTTCGGCGCTTGTTGAAGCACGTGATGAGAATAAAGCACAAGTTTAATCCTCCTGTTTTTATCAGCTCCATATCGCTGATTTTTCTGCTCCTGATTACAGCAGTCATCTGGCCGGAAGGCTCTCAGAGGTTTTACAGCAACATTCAGGATTGGATCGAAACAAACACTGGTTGGCTCTATATTCTGGCAGTTGCGATTTTTCTGCTGTTCATCCTTTTCATCATGGTGAGCCGGTTTGGTGATATCAAACTGGGACCTGATCATGCTGAGCCTGATTACGCCTACAAAAGCTGGTTCGCCATGCTGTTTTCAGCAGGCATGGGCATTGGACTGGTTTTCTTCGGTGTCGCAGAGCCGATCATGCATTTCATGTCTCCACCAGACATGGAAGGGCAGACTATTGAGGCTGCTCGTGAGGCAATGAAGATCACCATGTTCCACTGGGGTCTGCATGCCTGGGCGATCTATGGTGTGGTGGCTCTCTCATTGGCGTATTTCACCTACCGCCACCAATTGCCTTTGTTGCCGCGGTCTGCGCTCTATCCTCTGTTTGGAGAGAAGATCTACGGTCCGATCGGCCATGCGGTTGACACATTTGCGGTATTAGGCACTTTGTTCGGTGTATCCACCTCGCTTGGCTATGGTGCTTTTCAGGTGAATGCTGGCCTGAACTATCTGTTTGACGTCCCTGTTTCGACAACCTCACAAATCATTCTGATTGTGCTTATCTCCAGCATGGCAACGGCTTCGGTTTTTTCCGGCCTTGATCGAGGTGTGAAACGCCTTTCTGAAACGAACCTCATTCTGGCTGTTTGCATTATGGTGCTGGTTCTGATTGTTGGGCCAACCGTGACTTTGCTGCAGACTGTTGTGCAAAATGCAGGCGCATATATGGGGGACCTGATCCATAAGACCTTCAACCTTTATGCCTATGACCGAAAAGATGACTGGCTGGGCGGTTGGACTCTGCTTTATTGGGGGTGGTGGATCTCGTGGTCACCTTTTGTAGGTACCTTTATCGCACGCGTTTCCCGTGGTCGTTCCATCCGTGAATTCCTCGTTGGCCTGCTGTTTGTGCCAACAGGGTTCAGCCTGATCTGGTTCACGATCTTTGGGAACACAGGCATCGATCTGATCCTCAATGGAGGGGCAGATAGCCTTGCTGAAGCCGTTTCTACTGATGTGTCTCTGGCTCTCTTCAAGTTCTTTGAGTACATGCCATTTTCATCTGTACTCTCCATGCTGGGCGTCGTGCTGGTGGTGGTCTTTTTTGTAACCTCCTCCGACTCCGGGTCTTTGGTTATTGACAGTTTGACCTCTGGCGGCGACATCAACTCCCCTGTTTGGCAGCGTGTATTTTGGGCTGTGTTGCAAGGCGCTGTTGCGATTGTGTTGTTATCGGCAGGTGGGCTGGGAGCTTTACAAACTGCGACAATTGCCAGTGCGCTCCCCTTCCTCATTGTTATGCTGCTGATGTGCTTTGGCCTTTACAAAGCCTTGCAGGATGATGCTTTGCGCACCAAAAACCTGCAAATGCACCACACCACAGTGCAGTACACAAAAAGCACCGTGGATTGGAGGCAGCGCATCGGAACATTGACTGAAAACGCGACCTTAAAAGACGCACGACATTTTATGGGTACTGTTGGCAAGCCTGCTCTGGAAAAGGTGCAGGCGGAATTTGAGACACGCGGTTTCAAAGCCACACTGACCGGTACCAAGAACTATCGTTTGACCATCGAGCAGTCTGAAGAAACGGTCTTTGTGTATGGCCTGCGAAAACGGTACTTCACAACCGCATTGGCAATCGGCCCCGGCCATCTCATCGACGAAGATGAAAATGAGGACGAGACCGAAGAGGAAGGCACCAACTACTACCGCGTCGAGGTGTTCCTTGCCCAAGGCGGTCAGGAGTACGACGTGCTCGGCTACACCGAAGAACAGCTGATTGCGGACGTCGTCACACAATACGAACGCTTCATGCAGTACCTCCACTTGTCACAATCCGAGTTGCTTTGATACCATTGTTGGTTGTTAGGTTATCCGCAGGAGTTTATGCAACGACCATCGATACGTTCACATTTAAAAAAATAGCTATAATCAAAAATGTGTCTCAACTGATACTTGGAGGCTCATCTATGTCTCCAAGTACATTGAGTTTTCGAAGCTATCTTAGAGTGTTGTGTGTTCCGCAAACGGAACACACAACACCGGCATCACCTTACTTCCCCAACACAGGAGATGACGCACTTCATGAGACTTTGGCAGCGGCAACAGGCGCGCGATAAAGACGAGTATGAATCGAGATAGAGAGAACGATGATCGTTGCCCGATGTTTTTGCCTTGCCAGCTATCACAAGCCTTATTGACGGACTGGGATACATCAGATGTACCCTAAATTTGGAAGTTATTGCGAAAGCTGGGCTGAGCCTTAACAACTCCGAGTTGACGGAAGCCGTATTTCCTCAGAGCATGCCATATGCATCCCGGCCTCAGATAATCAGCGAAGTCGTTGCCCCTGCACCGATTGCACTGCAGACAGAAACACATAGTATTATCTGAAGAAACAACAGCACTGACAGATCTTGAACTCGCACAACTAAGTTTGAAAAAGCACAGAAACTCTGTGCTATCAGAAGTAATAGTCAAAGTGTGCTCGATGATGCCTGCGCTCTGCTTTAGACATCAAAAGCGAAAGTATGACTGATATTATCTTTATCTATTTTATGTTGCCACAACAATTGGAATCCACCCTGAATTCCGGACAATTGAGTATACTAACTTGGATTATTTTGTACCAAACATCATCTGGCTTGCTGAGACCACCTACTGTGTCACCGAGGAAGGTTGGCGGTCTGTGGTCGACATTAAGGATATAGCAACACGGGAAATTGTCGGCTGGGCTATGGACAAGTATATGAAGTCAAGCCTGCTCAGTGATGTTTGCAACATAGCTCTGGCAAGGCGCAGATTGACTATCGGTCTTATTCAGCATAGCGACCTCGAGTCGCCATCTCGCTCCGAGGAGTATCGCAAGCTGCGGCGTGAAACTGGCGTCAGACAATCCATGTGTAGCGTGGGCAAGTGACTTGATAATGCTCTCATGGAGAGCTTTTTTGCCTCTATGAAGAAAGTCTCATCCAGCGCTTGTTATTCTAGTCAAGGTAGCAGGCAAAAGCAGCGATCTTTGAATACATTGAGGTTGTTCCACAGCCGCCGACGCCAACATTCGGCAATAAACTACAATTCACATTGTTAGGCATATGAACAAAGGGTTCGGAAAATGGCGGCATAACTACTTTAATCAAACTGTCCGGAAACTGGGACAAACTCCAGTTTTGACAACACTCATGGAAACGTTCTCGGTTCCTTGAGAACTCATGGTGTCTATATTTATGTCGCAACAATTTGACAAGTTAAAAAGGAAACCAAGCTGTAAGTAGTTTCAAAGTCTTTGGTTGTAATACATAAGTATTCTCTACGTAAGTAGGCGTGTACAAGTTGACTTTGGGGGAACAAACTGGGTGCTGAAGGTGGCTTGTGTGGGAGTCGTTGGAAGATCTTGTGATAGCTCAGTTCCGGCTTTGGGAACTGACGCAACGCTTTCTTGATGAAGTGGGGCGGGTTAAGGGAGCAAGTGGCTAGCTGTGTAAGTCTGCGAGCTCTAAACTCTACGCAAATGTAAAGCTTAGCTTTCTGGAAATGGTGATGTTTTGATGGGATTCTACGTCACCTGAGCGGCTTTTCTTGATGGGGTTTGTTAGGCCAAACAAGATCAACGAATACTCTCCAAGCCAGCTGACCAGTGGGAGGTACTGGTCATCAACAGCAAATCCAGTTTGAGATTTGGGGGCATATGCCGTCCGGTTGAATTTCATCCGGCCCAAACGGGAGGAGAGCATGTCAGATAACTCATCCAACAACGCATATTGGGCTGCCAATATGCGTATCATTAAAATAAGCCTCGTTATATGGGCTCTGGTCTCGTTCGGGTTTGGCATTTTGCTACGCCCGCTGCTGAGCGGCATTCGTGTTGGCGGCACTGATCTGGGGTTTTGGTTCGCACAACAGGGTTCCATTCTGGTCTTCCTGGCGATCATCTTTTTCTACGCCTGGCGTATGAACCGTCTTGACCGTGAACACGGCGTTGAAGAAGAATAGGGGCTTTTCAGATCATGGATCAGTTTACTATCAACTTGCTATTTGTGGGCAGCTCCTTTGCGCTCTACATCGGCATCGCGATCTGGGCCCGTGCGGGTTCCACATCTGAATTTTACGCTGCAGGCCGCGGTGTCCATCCTGTCACCAATGGCATGGCAACTGCAGCTGACTGGATGTCTGCGGCATCATTTATTTCCATGGCCGGCCTTATTGCGTTTACCGGCTATGACAACTCATCCTTCCTGATGGGCTGGACCGGTGGCTATGTGCTACTGGCACTGCTTCTTGCTCCGTATCTGCGCAAGTTTGGCAAGTTCACCGTCTCTGAGTTTATCGGTGATCGCTTCTACAGTCAGACCGCTCGTATTGTTGCTGTGGTTTGCTTGATTGTTGCGTCAACCACCTACGTGATCGGTCAGATGACCGGTGTTGGCGTCGCGTTTGGCCGCTTTCTGGAAGTTGACAACACAACAGGCCTGCTGATCGGTGCCTGTGTTGTGTTTGCTTACGCTGTGTTCGGTGGCATGAAGGGCGTTACCTATACGCAGGTCGCTCAGTATGTGGTGCTGATTACCGCTTACACCATTCCAGCAGTTTTCATCTCGCTGCAATTGACTGGCAATCCAATTCCAGGACTTGGTCTGTTTGGTAATGATGTTGCAAGTGGCGAACCACTTCTGACCAAACTGGATCAGGTGGTGACTGAGCTTGGCTTCAACTCATACACATCGAACAATGCTGACACCTTCAACATGGTGCTGTTCACGCTGTCTCTGATGATTGGTACTGCTGGTCTGCCGCACGTGATCATGCGCTTCTTCACCGTGCCTAAAGTGGCTGATGCACGCTGGTCCGCAGGTTGGGCGCTGGTGTTTATTGCATTGCTTTACATCACCGCTCCTGCAGTTGGCGCGATGGCACGTCTCAACATCACAGATATGATGTGGCCAAACGGCGGCATTAATGGTGGTGCTGTTGAAGTTGCACAGATTAAGAACGACCCAAAATATGACTGGATGCACACCTGGGAAAAGACAGGACTTCTGGCTTGGGAAGACAAGAACGGCGACGGCAAAATCCAGTACTACAACGACAAGAGTGAAAAAATGCAAACTCTTGCCGGCGAAAAAGGCTGGGTTGGAAATGAGCTGACAAAATTCAACCGTGACATCCTCGTGCTGGCGAACCCGGAAATTGCAAACCTTCCAGGTTGGGTGATTGGTCTTGTCGCTGCAGGCGGCTTGGCAGCGGCCCTTTCAACAGCAGCAGGGCTCTTGCTCGCAATCTCCTCAGCGGTTAGCCATGATTTGATCAAGGGGGCAATTAGACCATCAATCTCAGAAAAGAGTGAGTTGATGTCTGCCCGAGTGGCCATGGCGGTTGCGATTATTGTGGCAACCTATCTGGGGCTCAATCCTCCGGGCTTTGCGGCGCAAACGGTGGCACTGGCCTTCGGTCTTGCAGCGGCATCCATCTTCCCTGCGCTGATGATGGGTATCTTCTCAACCCGCATCAACAACACCGGCGCTGTTGCGGGTATGTTGTCTGGTCTGGTTGTGACCCTTGTTTACATCTTCCTGCACAAGGGTTGGTTCTTCATTCCAGGAACCGCCAGCTTCTCTGATGCTGACCCACTGCTTGGTACGATCAAGTCCACATCGTTTGGTGCGATTGGTGCGGCTGTGAACTTCGCTGTTGCTTACTTTGTTGCAGGCATGACGAAGGAAACACCTCAGGTGATCAAGGACCTCGTGGAAAGCGTACGCATCCCTCGTGGAGCCGGTGCAGCTCAGGACCATTGATAACTGACGCGGGTTGCTGAACCTCAGTAACCCGCTGTCTTTTGATCCTGTCCTGCCCGGCCTATGCTGGGCAGGACTTTATTTCTTCCAGCTGAAGGCGGAGCCATGCCTCTTACATCAGAGCAAGTCCTGCAGTTTCTGAAATCCGTGCATCCCTATGATGTTCTTCCAGAGACAGATCAAGAGGCGTTGTCCAACCAGATAACAGTGTGGGAGCGCGTCCACGGTGCTGATATTTATGAGCTTGGAGAACAGCTGCCGGGGCTCTTTCTCATCTACGAGGGCGGCGTCGAAATCCGGGATAAGAATGATGCCGTCATAAGCCGTCTCGGCATTCGCAATTCGTTTGGGGAGCGCGGTCTGTTTCTGGACGGACGCGCGGTTACATCCGCAAAAGCAGGTGAGCCAACTGTCCTTTTGGTGCTCCCGCCTGCGTTATTGACAGAACTGATCGCAGCGCATCAACCCGTTGCCCGTTTCTTTGACCGGACTCAGAAGCCGCGGACCCGCGAAAATGATCTGGCCGCCATTCCAATTGAATCGTTTATGGCGCCCAACCCGATTACCTGTCGTCCTGACGACACAGTGCAACATGCTGCCCAGCAGATGAGGGATGCCCGCGTTTCTTCGCTGTGTGTGACAGATGCAAAAGGTGGGCTGATCGGGATCATTACGGTGCGGGACCTCTCCTTTAAGGTTTTGGCATCTGCTTTATCAGTTGAGACACCGGTTGAAGCTGTCATGACGGCTAATCCCATTGTGCTTGCCCCATCAGCCATCGGGTCGGATCTTTTACATTTGATGATGGAACGGCGTATTGGTCATGTCCCAATCGTGGAGGGTGAGCGCCTCGTCGGCATGGTGACGCAAACGGATTTGACACGGTTTCAGGCCATCAGTTCAGCTGAGTTGGTCAGCGAAGTTGCCAGGGCCAAAGATGCCTATGACATAGCACGGGTGACGGCCCGGATACCCAACCTGCTGGTGCAGCTGGTGGCAGGTGGCAGTCGGCACGAAATTGTCACACGGTTGATCTCTGATATTACTGATGCCGCAACCCGCCGCTTGCTGAAACTGGCAGAAGAAAAGTTTGGTCCTCCACCCATCCCGTATCTTTGGCTTGCTTGCGGCTCGCAAGGGCGCCGCGAACAGACCGGGGTCAGTGATCAGGATAATTGTCTGTTTTTGGATGACCACGTTACCGACGAGCAACGGCTTGGGTACTTTGCTGATTTGGCAAAGTTTGTGTGTGATGGACTGAACACCAGTGGTTACATCTACTGCCCAGGTGACATGATGGCGACGAACCCGCGCTGGAGCCAGCCGTTATCTGTCTGGAAAACCTATTTTGAAGGGTGGATCAACAAACCGGACCCAGAAGCGCAGATGCTCAGCTCTGTCATGTTTGACCTCAGGCCAATTGGCGGCGAGGTTTCCCTCTTTGAAGACCTGCAAACACAAACACTGGAAGCTTCAAGCCGTAACTCAATTTTCGTGGCACACATGGTCAGCAACTCGTTGAAACATACGCCGCCACTCAGTTTGCTGCGCGGGTTGGCAACCATCCGCTCTGGTGAGCATAAGAATACGTTGGACATGAAGCACAACGGCGTGGTGCCAGTGGTTGATCTGGCACGGATCTATGCGCTGCAAGGACAGATCGGGGCGGTTAATACCCGCGCACGGCTGGAAGAAGCTCGTGAGAGTGGCCAACTGAGCAAATCAGGTGCGGGAGACCTTCTGGATGCTTATGACCTGATCGCCGAGACGCGAATCCAGCATCAGGCCGATCTGGTTAAACAAGGCGCTCAACCCGATAATTTTCTGCAGCCTTCTAGCCTGTCAGATTTTGAACGCTCTCATGTTCGGGATGCGTTTGTTGTTGTTAAAACCATGCAGTCAGCAGTCGGGCATGGTCGCGGAATGCTAAGCTAGAGTGCGTTCTGTTTGATTGGATTCAATCAAACAACAAGAATTCGCTCCGCTCTAGACCAATAATAATCAAAGCTGTGGCGAGACAAAAGCGACCACAGTTACCTGGGAGGAATAACATGTTTCTTGAATTGATCGGGACCTTCATTGCAGGCATTGCCGGAGCTGGTCTTGTGATGTTGATCAATCATGTTCTTGGCGGGCGATTGCCGCGCTGGTTTGCGCCAGTTGCTGCCGGTGCTGCCATGTTGCTGGCAACAATCTCCAGCGAGTACAGCTGGTTTTCGCGCACCAAAGATACGCTCCCTGATGGCATAGTGGTTGCTGAAACTGTAGAAAGCAAAGCCTTCTATCGTCCATGGACCTATCTGTTTCCCTTCACTGAAAGATTTGTCGCGATTGATACTGCTACGATCCAGACACATCCAGAGCAGCCGGGCATGAAACTGGCGCAAGCTTACTTCTTTGGCCGCTGGTCTCCGGTGAACAAGCTTCCTGTGCTTACTGATTGTGCCACCAGCCGACGGGCAGCATTGGCTGACGGTATCATTTTTGAGGAAGGTGGAAGCATCTCTGGGGCTCAGTGGGTGTCAGTGCCGGAAAATGACAGGATCACCTCAACAATATGCGGAGCGGGGTAATGTTAACAGGCCTCAGTTTACGATTTCGGATCTTCCTCTTGTTCGCGGGTGTTGCCGCAGCAAGTTGTGCCGTTGTCGGGGCTGCGCTTTATTTCGGATACACCCGTATTGCAGAAACAACACCAGCCTCAGGTTTCCTGTTGGCCGGCATTCTATCCATTTTTGGTCTTCTTGCGATCTCGGTCAGCATCTGGCTTCTGTTTGACGAAAATGTTGCCAAACCAGTGCAACGTCTCTCCGCTGCCATCCGCACGACAGCTCATGCAAACGTTGATGCCTCAATTGATTTTGAAGAAGCCAAGTACCTGGGCGACCTTGCGCCTGCGGCTCATGCGGTTGCCTGGCGTTTAACCAATGACAGTGCAGAAACTGATGAGTTGGTTTCTGATGCAACGGCACAGTTGGCGAGCGAGCGCGAGCAGCTGGCCTTACTGTTAACTGAGATCCCCGTCGCCATCGTGCTCGTCAGCCCTGCACACAAAATCATGCTTTATGACGGTCAAGCCGCAGACATTCTTGGGCAGGTTCATGTTCCACGTTTGAGTGCATCCATCTTTGATTACTTTATTGAGGAGGAAGTGCGTGCTGCCTATGATCAGCTGATCGAATTGAAAACAGAAATTGCGGTTGATGTGAAAGGAGCCCGTGGCAATCTCAATTTTCAATTGCGCCTTAAAAAACTCAGAGGGATGTCGGGCTATATGATCCTGATTGACGATGCGACCGCACGCATCGCACCAGAGGCACCGCGACCTCTGATTTATGATTTTGAAGCGGCCCAGCACCATTTTGAAAAGGAAATTGAGGAGCGTTCTCTGCGTGATCTCAGCTTCGTCGTTTTCGATACAGAAACAACTGGCCTCATGCCAAATAAAGACGACATTGTCCAGATCGGGGCCGTGCGGGTTGTTAACGGACGTATCATTCCCGGTGAAACAGTTGACCAGTTGGTCAATCCGGGCAGACCCATTCCAGCGGCCTCAACCGGAGTTCACCGGATCACAGATGACATGGTGGCAGATGCTCCAGACCCGGTGACTGCAATTTCAGAGTTTCACACCTTTGCCAAAGACGCCGTCATTGTCGCGCACAATGCTCCGTTCGACATGGCATTCCTACATCGATACGGCCACTTGTCCGGCTATGCCTGGGACCATCCGATCCTTGATACCGTCCTCTTGTCTGCTGTCGTTTTCGGCGCGGATCAAGAGCACACTCTCGACGCCCTTTGCACTCGCCTTGGTATAGAAATCCCCATAGCATTGCGCCACACAGCCCTCGGCGATGCCCAGGCCACCGCCCAAGCCCTCTGCAAACTCCTCCCCCTCCTATCCTCCCACGGCTTCAACACCTTCGGAGAAGTCATTAAGCAGACGAGAAAACATGGTCGGTTGTTGAAGGATTTGAACTAAATTTCAAGCGTTAGACGGATATGTTTCCATAAATTCCGAAATTCTACCTGACATTACCACCCAGCTTATCCACTTGAAGTGCTATTTGATCAGAAATAAATCCTGATATGTATAAAACTCCCAAATGGCTTAGTTTTTTTTAAATCTCTATTTAATTTTTCATTAAAACACCCTTAATCTACTGGGATTAACTATGTTAGGGTACGAAACACAGACTAACGATAGTAAAGCCATTCTCAAAAAATAGAATATCTCTATATTTAGAAGATAAATATACGTTCGTCTATTTGCAGCAAAATACCAACATGTACTTCAAATATATATTGGTTGCATCGGCCCCTCAAACTCCATCACACCTCTGTGAGCTATGCCTATCGGCACAATCACCTATTGCAACGTGTTCTAATGTTTTGCGCAGACATAAGGCCGTGGACGGCGGCAAGACATAGGGCGGAAAACTATGGTTGGTACGAGCGAAGTATCGAAACTCGTCACGGAAGTGAGTGACTTATTCGTTGATGCATCCGTGTTTGCGGATCCGGCACGAGACAGTTGGCTGTTTCAGTTCACGTCAGGTTTGGACGTGATTGCGACACTGGAAGAAGACAGACATGCCCTCGCCATCAGTGCGGAATTGGGCGGAATACCAGAAAAGAACCGGGTTGATCTGCTGGAGTATTTTTTAAAGGTCAATCAGTCTTGGGCGGGCACCGGTAGCCTGCGGTTTGCAATGTTGGCAGATACAGACAAGACCATCACCCTCCTCTGGGATATTCCGATGAATGGGTTGGCTCGTCACGACCTTTTTGCTGCCCTTTCTGAGTTTGCAGAAAGGGCGCAGGGTTGGGCTGAGCTTTTGAAATCTGGCGTTCTCCTCACACAGGAGCACGCAACAGAAATTCCCCAAAACTCCCTTAAAATCTGATCCCCATAAGAACGAGGGCTTCCCCGATGACCATCCCGCAAGCGACTTCTACGGCACCAACAATTGCCCCTGCCAACATCCCACCACAGGCTGATACAACAAGCAGTCCGGCGCCGAGTTCTCCTCACCCGGCGCTGCAATCGCATCAACAAAAAGCCGTTGAAACGCAGTCCGCTGTCAAAGATCAACTCGCAACGACGCAAGGAAACGCTGGTGCTGACAAATCACTATATGATCTGATTTGTGTCGGGCGAGGCACATCGGCAGCAGCCTACCTCACCAGCCTGAAACGGTGTGATTGCTCTATTGTTGCGGACAGCACGAAGAACAACGTGCTTGTGGTCGGCAAAAATGATCCATGGGCCGGTGCACGAGGCTATGAAAAAGGCCATTACACTCAATGCATCAACCAGGCACAGCAGCTGGTGAACCCTGGTGATGAACCAATTGCATCCTCTTGCCTGGACCCGGTTGACAGACAGGAGTGGTCTCAGCTCAATGCGCAACGCATCGATCAGGTTTCTGGTGGGAACATCCTTGATGCCGAAGTCCGTCAGATCAGCCGAGACAGAGAGACAGGTCTTTATAAGGTGCAGACTGATGCAGATAGCGAGCCGCTTCTGGCCAAGAAGGTCATCCTTGCCACAGGCGCCGGCATTGAACGCTCAGACTACGAGTACCATCACGTCCCGCCGGAAGTGGCTGATTTCAGAAATTCTGGTCACCCCAATGCTGCCAACTGCCTGGATTTGGATCAGTTCCAGCGTAACGAAGCAGGCACGCGAGACCTGACCGGACGTGTTGTGGCGGTAATGGGCCCGAATGCGGGTACAGATGCGATTATGGAGCTTTCAACACGCGGCGTTGATAAGGAAAACATCTTCTGGATGATGCAGCCCCATCAAAAGCCTGGCGTGGCACTGACATGGGATGTGCGCTCTGTTGGTATTGAGGCTACCTTCACGGCACAGGAAGCGGGTAATGACCGTTCTGATGGCGGTACGGTGTTCCGTTATCAGCAGATCAACAAAGTCTCTGCGGGTGAAAATCGCCCCTTGACCATCAGCACAGATGGTGGAGACTTTGAAGCAGACTACCTGGTCTATGCAGTCGGTCAGCGCGGTGGCGGAACCAGCAGAACCGAAGTGGTTGAAGGGGCGGCTAAGAAAGTCCCGCTCCTTGAAAGAGAACTGGCCTCTCAGTTGCAGCCAGTCTACGACGTCAACCAGCGCTTCAGTGACCTTTCTTCCGGTGGGGCCTGGCAGCACGTGGTGGGTCTGGAAGTTGCAGGTACGACCAAGACTGAAGGTCTGGAAGTGGTCGGTGCTGCTGCGATGCAGTCCAGTCGTGGGATCCAACACAATTACCTTGACGCAGATTACAGCTCACAGCTTGAAGCTGTCCTTGAGAACAATCCTGAGTTCCGTTCTTTGGCTACAGAACATTTCCCGGCTCTGTTGGATACAAAGTCATTTGAACAGCTTCTGAAGCCTGATTCCGGTTTGAAAAAACCGGGCGAATATGAGGACCAGAAGGCTGCACTGTTAAGCGCACTTAAAGCAACCGACGCTGAGCAATCTCTGAGCGACGTTAATGAGCTGCTGCATACCTTCGATTTACGGAGCAAAGCGGCAAACGATCTGGGGGGTACGGCTAAACCAATCCGCGTGTCAGACCTGCTGGCGCAAGGCTTGAGCCGCACACAGCCCGCGACTGTTGCAGACCCACGCCTGATTGGTGGAGCACAGCTGAACATTGCAGCCCAGACTGAAAGCTTCAAACCACAGCAGATCACGACACCGGGTGGTATCAACTTCAACGAAGATCAGCAGACCATTGCCCTTTATGTGGCCCAAAACTATCCGGACATTCCTGCGGACAAAGCCAACGAGTTCGTCGCTAGTGTGATCGCGCAACGCACAGATGGCAACCACTTACGCGGTTTCACACCAGAAGAACGTACGCAGTTTGAAACTGAGTTGCAGGCGCTTTCTGAATAACGCCTGTGTTCATCAAACCACTGATTGCTCGGTCACAGTCTGTTTGATGCAGACGTGACCGCACGATGCAGCATGTTCATTTCAATCAAGTCAGGACAAAGATGAGTACCTTTTTCAAGAAAAGGGCTCATCAGTCCTGCAATTTCTGAGAAGAAACCAGGATGCCAGTCACACTTGCAACATCAACGCCGCAGGTACAAGCAAACCTACAGCATACGGTGAGCTCAAGCTCTACCGATAAGAGCATAAAGCTGCCAGATTATCAGGAACGGCGCCTGAATGATGTTGGAATCACGGTTAAATACAATGCAGAGCTCTCAAGTCAGAAAGTAGAGAGCTCTTTAAAGGCTGTATCGATACACCGTGTGGTCAACAATGAAGTTGCTGTCACAACTAACGCTCTTCATAGCATCATCCCACCGGGGAGTGATGTGGTTATCAATCGAAGTGCCCCTCACATTACACCGGCGTCTCCTTCACAAACGGTCGCGGGCACTCACCAGAGTATCTTGGAGACGAAAACATCATTGTCTTCGCTCCCAGATAGCGCTTTTTCTGTCATAGAAGGGACATGGCATGATGCAAACACAGTCAGCATCGCCGCGCCCGGAAACGTGTTTGGAGCATCTGGATGTCTGTCCTGTGCAGATGTCTTACTGGAAATTCCGATGGAAACGGAATTATCGCCTGCATTTGAAGAAGTAACACAAGCGTTTGGCGTGAAAGTCTTTGATAAAGGCGAAACCGTTCCGGTGAAGTTTGACAAGTGTGATCTCAACGTCGTTGAATATCAAATTACACCAGCAAACCACCAATACTCTCTCGAAGAAGCCAATGGGTTTTTCGTCGAAAGACATGAGTTTCCTCATATCTTTATGGCTTCGTCAGATCAGGACGAGATCGTTATTACCGTGGGCAAACAGATCAAAGACGACAAATTTGCGCTGGCCAATATTAAAGTTCCGGATGGCAAAGCTATTATGCTTCCGGGTGGAACCATTCACACAGACAGTTTGTCACGAGGAAACATCGTAATCATGCTCACTGAATGTGTGGGGGCGGATACGGTCCTCATGCACGACAAGGACAGCCAACCGATCACGTTGCGGGTAGACAGCTCAGAACGCATTGGTCTCGCTGAGTGGCATCTGTAACACGACTGCAATGCCATTTGATTGGGGGATTTCTTTCAAATGGCATTTCCCTATGCACTTGTTCTGCAGATCTTAGAAATCAAGCGCGTAAAACAGACTTTTTGATAGTGAACTATTATTTCACAGCCAAATCAACACAAGAGATCTCTCTGGTTGATTTGATCCTTTACCATTTAAATTACAGTCTCAAATTTTCTGCACTCAGAACTGAGAATTTTTGGCTTTTCTAACCTGTGCTACAGCTACCACCTGTTTTTTGCTGCGTCAGGGAAGTTGGAAAATGATCAATTTCGATGCTCTCAGAGACTCCAATACTCGTACAACTCCTTTCCAGTATCTGGTGGGGGAAAATGTACTGACCCAAAAGCAAGCTGCTGATGTTCGTCGTGATTATCCAGATATCAAACAGACTGGGTATCTGCCCTTGTCAAAACTTGAATCGACTGGCGCATTCAAGCAACTTGTAGATGATCTTTACAAACCGGAACTGGCTGAAATTCTTTCGGAAAAACTCAGTTTGGATCTTATGGACAAACCACGGATGATCACTGTGCGACGCTTGTCCAAACACGGTGATGGCCGTATTCACAACGATTCTAAATCCAAGATCTGCACCATGCTCATCTATCTCAATGAAGATTGGGATGACGCCGCTGGAGGTGCCATTCGTGCCCTTAATGGAGACACTGACATGGACGACTATGCTGAGGAGGTCTCTCCGCTCGCTGGGAACGTGTTCGCATTTAAACGCTCAGAAACAAGCTGGCATGGCCATCCTTCTTTCAAAGGTGAACGCTATGTGGTGCAAGTAACGTTTCTCATCTCTGGAGAGGAATTAGCGCGGAAAGAGAAACGCGGCGGATTCCAAACTAAGCTGAAACGCTTGTTGCGGATCAATTAGGAACCCAAACAAGGCAAGTTGCTAGCAGTCAAACGCTGGACAGCAAGATGCTTGTTTCGCTGTTCATGACGCCTTCGATCAGGCGGACTTCGCGCAGGACGCGGTCGAATTCTGAGAGGTTTTCGACGCGGATGTCTGTTACCAGATCCCATTTACCGCTGGTGGTGTGCAGGACTTGCAGTTCGGGCAGACCGCGTAGTTTGCGGATGACCTGGGTGGTGTTGCGTCCCATCACTTCAATCATCATGACAGCGCGGATCTCGCCGCTGTCATAATCTTCACGCACTCGTGCCGTAAAACCAAGCAGAGCCCCTGTTTCCAGCAGCCGGTCCATGCGTGTTTGTACTGTTGCGCGTGAGACGCCCATAATCTGTGAAAGTTTGGAGACTGGAGCACGGCCATCCAAACGCAAAAGGCTGATTAATTGCCGGTCGAGTTCATCATAAATATGTTTCGCCGTATGGTTTTGCTTCATAAGTGCTCTCAACCCATAAGTTTAGCAATAATATAAAATTAACCTAGCAATCTGTCAAAAACTATCTCTCATACTTAGCAAGATTGATATGTTTTTTGCAATTTGCACAGTTGATACTAGGGAAACTGTAATTACTTGAGGAAAGCTCATGTCAGCCCCTGCCCCGTCAGAACTCGCGTTCGTTCCATTTGTCAGTGTCGACAATATGATGAAGCTGGTCCATCACATTGGCATTGAGAAAATGCTCTCGGGCATCGCCGACTACGTCGAAGAAGATTTTCGTCGTTGGGAGCTGTTTGACAAGACACCCCGGGTGGCTTCCCACTCCAAAGAAGGTGTTATCGAGCTGATGCCGACCTCGGATGGCGAGACATACGGCTTCAAGTACGTCAACGGGCATCCAAAGAACACTAAGGAAGGCCTGCAGACTGTTACTGCGTTTGGTCTTCTGGCAGATGTGTATACCGGTTACCCTGTCCTTGTGACTGAAATGACCGTGCTGACAGCGCTTCGCACAGCAGCGACCTCAGCTGTGGTGGCAAAATACCTTGCTCCTAAAGATGCTCACACCATGGCGATGATCGGCAACGGTGCGCAGTCAGAGTTTCAGGCTTTGGCGATGAAGGAAATCTGCGGGATCAAAACCTTGCGGCTTTACGATGTTGATCCCAAGGCGACTGAAAAACTCATGCGCAATCTGGAAGGTCGCGGTTTGACCTTGCAGTCCTGCAAAAGCGCAGAAGAAGCGGCTCTTGGCGCACAGATCATCACCACCTGTACCGCCGACAAGCAGAATGCCACCGTGCTTTCCGACAATATGGTTGGAACTGGCGTGCATATCAACGCGATTGGTGGCGACTGCCCGGGCAAGACTGAGCTTGCCAGTGGCATCCTGGCCCGCTCTGATGTTTTCGTGGAGTATCCACCTCAGACACGCATCGAAGGCGAAATTCAGCAGATGCCGGAGGATTTCCCTGTCACTGAGATCTGGAAAGTGATCACGGGTCAGGCAGAGGGCCGCAAAGACGAGCGTCAGATCACGCTGTTTGACGGTGTAGGCTTTGCAACTGAGGACTTCTCCGCCCTTCGCTACGTTCGTGACCAACTTAAGGGCACAGGTTTGTACCATGATCTTGATATGCTAGCCGATCCTGATGATCCGCGTGACCTGTTTGGTATGGTGATGCGTGCAGAACCGGAAAGCGGAGACGCTGCATGAACCGTACATCCGTTCAAGCGCCCGGCGCCGTCGTCATGGTTCGCCCGCACCACTTTTCAGTGAATGCGGAGACTGCTGCTGACAACGCTTTTCAGGCTGAGATCACAACAGATTCAGAGCACGCCAAGCAGGCTTATGATGAGCATACCGCAATGGTGGAGCAGCTTGAATCTCACGGTGTGCGCGTTCATGTGTTTGAGGGAGATACTCCGGGACTTCCAGATTGTGTTTTCCCTAACAACTGGTTCTCTACTCATGCTGGTGGACACGTTGCGATTTTTCCGATGAAGGCAGAAAATCGCCGCCTGGAGCGTCGTCACGACATTCTTGAAATGCTGAAGTCAGACTACCGTGTTCAGGATGTCATCGACTATTCCGGCCTTGAGCAGGATGGGCTTTATCTTGAAGGAACTGGCGCAATGGTGCTCGATCATATTGATCGTGTTGCTTATGCGGTGGAGAGCGACAGAACCAACCCAATCGCGCTGGAACGTTTTTGCACGCACTTCAACTTTGAGCCGATGGTGTTTGCAGCTGAAGACGACAAGGGCACGTCGATCTATCATACAAACGTGCTGATGTGTGTTGGAACCAACTTTGCGCTGATCGGTACAGACATGATCACAGATACGGCGCGGCGCTCAGAAGTTGTGGCACGCCTTGAAGCCACAGGTCGGGATGTGATTGAGCTGAGCAATGCTCAGATCTCTGGTTTTGCCGGAAATGCAATCGAACTGATGGGCAAGGATGGCCCCCTGCTCGCACTTTCGCAAACTGCCTATGATATTTTGACAGAAGAGCAACGCGATAGGATCTCAGCGACAGCAACATTGGTGCCGCTTGCTATCCCAACGCTTGAGCTGGCTGGCGGTTCTGTGCGCTGCACAATTGCAGGTCTTCACCTGTCCCCGCGCAACTAATTCTCGCAAAACGAGATACACCCGCCGGAGACCCTCCGGCGGGTGTATTTGTATCCGTTGTAGAGATTATCTGAAGTCAGATGAGCAACGTTTCTTTCTTCGTGACATCCTGAGTGTGTTTTACGACGCGCGGATTGCGTTGACCCCAATCTGTATAAAGATCAGCCATGATGGTGCCTGAGGACGCCTCTGCCATTTGAGTTGTGATTTCAGCAGATTGCTGGCTACCAAACACAACCACTTCCTCTCCCAATGCAACGCCCATGAGATCTGACACATCCACGACAATGGTGTTCATGGAAATTTTCCCCAAAACGGGCTGTTTTCTGCCCTGAACAAGCACACTGCTTAGTCCTGCAAAGCGTCGCAGATATCCATTGGCGTATCCCAGTGATACAGTCGCAAGCCGCTTGTCTTCATTTAGCACCGTCGCACGGTCATAACCAATCGTGCTGCCAGCGGGGAATTCTCCAAGGCTTATTATTCTCGCCTTTAATGTCATGGTGGTCTTAAAGCCAAGCTCTGGCTTTACAATGCCGTACATCACCGCACCACAGCGCATCATGTCCGTATAAGGGTTGCATGAAGAGACAAGTGTCAGCGTGCTGCCGGCATGGACCAGCAAGTTCTCACGCCGCAGAGACGTATTGGCGACGACCCAATCCACGTCCTTGTGATAGCGCGCGATGCTCGCCTCAAGTTCTTCAGGTAGGTTTGAGGGAAAATGAGTGCTCACGCCTGTGATGTGCGGTCCCAGCAACTCTACGATACGCTGGCATACCTCTTTGCCTTTTAGGGAGGAAAGCTCCAAGCCATCCCGAGACATTCCGCCTGCATTTAACGAGAGATGGTAGTTTGCAGGAGTGCTTTCATTCCTGCGGACACTGGCAAGTTCCAATGCGCCCTCAAAGCTGCCCACTTGCTCCTGAACCTGAAAAGGCAAAGCAGCTTCAGCCTCATCGCGCGTTGTTGCCCGCAACCGGAGCAAGTTATCTTTGTAACCGGTGTCGCGAACAGCCTGCGCTTCTGCGTTTGACGTGATGCCGACGTAACGAACGTTGTTGCGCTGGATGATTGGCATGACGTTCGCGATACCGTGTCCATAGGCATCTGCTTTGACAACTGCACAGAACTTGGTTTTGTCGGGCAAAAGCCCGAGCGCAATCTTTAAATTCGCTTCAATTTGGGTGCACGAAATCTCGCACCAAGATGAATACATTGGTGTTGCCATCTTCATATATGCCGATGTGAAAGTAACAGTAGAGAGCTGCCTCAGCTCATTAGAGTGAGCTGAGGCTAAACTCTGATCAGCCGAACACCAGTTCTGGCAACCAAAGCGCAACCTGCGGAATAAAGGTCGTGATTACCAGCGTTGGCAGCCATGCGAATGCAATCATTATCAGCGTCGGCTTCATCATCTTGTTGACCGGAGCGTCCGTCACACGAGCCCCAAGATAAAGCAATGGTGCTGTTGGAGGCGTGATGTTTGCCATGCCCAGATTGACACCAAGCACCGCTGCAAAGTGAACCGGTTCCATGCCGACACTTTGCACGATTGGCAGCAAGAGCGGCGCGGACAACAGCAAGCCGGAGATATCATCCATCAGCATGCCAATGAGGATCATGACCAGATTGACCATCAGCAGGATAATGATCGGATTATCAGAAACTGAGTAAATCAGATCCTTTGCCATTGCCGGAATATTCTCAAACACCAGAAACTGGCTGACAATGAGCACCATAAGCACCATCATCATGACAACACCGATGGTTGTGCCGGCATAGCGCAGTGTTGGAAAAAAGTTCTCCCTATCAAGACCGCGATAGATAAAGAAGCCGATCGGAATTGCGTAGATTACAGCGACACCAGCAGCTTCTGTTGGTGTCATAACACCACCATAGATGCCACCCAGAATGATCACAGGCATCAAGAGCGCAGGCATAGCTTTGAAGCTTCTGGTGCGCAGCTCAAACGTGAACTTGCCTCCCACACGTTCGGTCTTCAGGTCCTTTACATTCCGTAGCATCACGAAGTTCACGATGCAGAGGAAACCGATGAGAATGACCCCTGGAATAACGGTTGCCAGAAAGCACTTGAGTACGGATTGCTGTGTGGTCCAGGCATAGAGAATTTGTGAGGAGCTTGGCGGAATAAGCAGGCCCAAGGGACTAGCGCTCACGATCAGCGCCGCTGCCATGCCTTCCGGATAGTTGGCTTTGCGCAGATGCGGCATCATAATGGAGCCGATGCAGGTGAGTGTAGCAGCAGCAGAACCAGAGATCGCTCCGAAGATGCCACTTGCAACAACCGCAGCGGCACTCAGCCCACCACGGACGTTGCCCACCATCAGCTCAGCAAGGGACACCAAAGGTGCCGCTATCCGGCCTCGCTCCATGATTGCGCCAGCCAGGATGAACAATGGGATTGCAAGCAGGACCAGTGAGCTTACCTTCCAGTGCCCTGTTGGCATAAAGCCGCTGACGTCGTGCCCGCCAAAGAGCGCGATGAATAGTAGAACAGCGCCAAAGGACATTGGGACGCTGACGCCAATCACCAGCATGAGACAGATAAGAATAAGGCTTCCCAGAATAATCATAGTGCTGGCTCTTTTGTTTTTGTTGTCTCTGGCATGACCGGTGGAAGCGATACATCATCTTGCTGTTGCACATTTGGTTGTGCCGCAGATTTGGCTGGGCCGGTTTTGACGAGCACGATCAGATGCAGCAGGCTGTAGAAGGCCATGGTTGCAAAGCCGACCAGCATGGCAAGGCGTGGGACAAAGAACGGAATTCGAAGGGCAATTGTTGCGCGCCACCGGGGATAGCTGTCGATCTCATCAATAATCATGAGCGCGGACCAATAGACCAGTGCCATCGCAATGATGAACTCAATCGAACCAATAACGAGGGCCCGTACATGTGCTTTGCGTGGATCCTTGATCACATAGGTCAACAAGTCTGCATTTACATGAGAGCCATCGTAGGTTCCCATTGCTGCGCCTGCGAAATACATCCAGAAACAGATAATCAGCAGCCACTCTTCATAGGCAAACAGGTCTGAGCCAAATCCATAGCGAAAGATCACCACGAGGAAGAACGTGCCAGCCATGATGATGCAGCCAATGGCAAGCAACCAGGATTTGATCGTTACCAGGCGATCGACAAATCGAGACCAGCCTGGTGAGAGGTGTTGTGAGAGTTCAGACATGAATGCTCATAGTTCTGGCTTAACTTCAGGAAAAGGAACGGGCAGCAACAGACCACCCGTTCGCATAGGTGTCTTTGTGCTTATTTATCTGCCATCAGAGCATCGATGGTGTCTTTGCCAACGATTTCAGAGATTTGTGGCCATACGTCCGCACGCACTTTCTCAGCAATAGCAGCACGGTCCTCATCAGACATTGTCACAACCTGATAACCGCTTTCCTGAAGCTTTGTGACGTATTGTGCCTCGTTATTTCGGCCCCAAGCAGCATAATCACGGGCGGCTTTGTCAAAAGCTGACTGGACAGCTGACTGCTGCTCTTGGGAGAGTTTGTCCCACGTGCGGCTGGAGGCGTAGTAGGTGGTGTTTTCGACTACAGCGTTGTACGGGATGAAGGCTTTGCCAACATCAGAGGTTGCAAATGCGCTGTAAGCCAGCTGCGCAGTACAGCAGATCGCTCCATCAACCGTACCCGCCTGAATGGCAGGAAAGACTTCGCCCCAGTTCATTGTGGTGGCTTTAAACCCAATTGATTCAACGGTCGCTTTGATGACCTGAGAGCTCCAGACACGAATGTTCATGCCTTTGTCGCCTGTGTTGCCTGCATTGTCAGGCACATCGTTTGCTACAACACCGATGAACCCTTCTGGTGCGTTCGCCAGAAGCTTGAGACCCAAGCCGTCAAGACGCTCAGCAAAGATTTTGTTGAAGGCAGAGCCCTTGTTCAGATAGACTTTTTCGGCTTCATCCCAGCTGCTCACAAGGTATGGCAGAGAGTTGATTTCAAGGACCGGATCACTGTGCGCATACACCACAGAATGCACCAGATCTACGTTTCCACGTGCAGCAGCTTCAAACAGTTCTTCGCCCGCACCGAGCTGGCCTGCCGGGAACACGGTTACTTTCAAATCAACATTGGCAGCTTCAATATCAGTCTTGATTTGCTCCAGCAGTGTGTTGCCGTAGTGCTCAACTGGTACAACACCGGCAAGCTTCAAGGTGGTTGCAGCAGAAACGCCGCTTGTCAGGCCGATTGTCAGCGCAGTTGCAACTGCGAATTTTGTGAAATTGGTCAAGTGTCTCTCCTCCGGAAAATCGTTTTTTGCGTATGCCTAGTGCTGGTTGTGTGCGCTACCCCTTTTTGCTGCAACTAACAACCTACGCATAAATTCATAGGACCAAGAGTAGACGCATTAAGCAAGTTCATATATTTAATGTAGATATAAATTTGAGTAATATCATATGAATCGAACCTCTCTTGAACGCTTCTGTCGAAACCTCGATTGGAACTTGCTTTATACCTTTCTCATCATTGTTGAAGAGAAAGGGGTTACCAAAGCAGCAAAGCGACTTTTGCTGACACAACCAGCCATTACCAATGCCTTGAAACGGTTGGAAAATCAGTTTGATTGCATGCTGATAGACCGTAATGCAGGTGAGTTCTCACTGACCAAAGCCGGGCAGCTTCTCTATGAGGAATGTCTTGAGATTTATAGCGGTGTGTCGCGCATTGCAGCAGTCTTGAAAGACGTGCGCGAGGACGTGACCGGACACGTTTCCATCGCAACAGCAACCCATGCCGAGTCGCCTGTGATTGATGCAGCTTTTGTCCGTTTTCACAGGACGCACCCAAAGGCGACGCTCTCAATCAAGGTTGCAACAAGTGGTGATGTGGTGACGCAGGTGAAGCGCAAAACGGCGTCTTGCGGAATAGGCCTCACCACGGCTCGTCAACCCGGCCTGACCTATGAGATTATCTACCGTGAGAGATTTGCGCTTTATTGTGGTCGCCTCAGCCCGCTGTTTGGGCGTGATGATATTCGCAAGGAAGAGCTTGCCCACGAGCCCTATGTGACTTTCCCCACTGATGAACCCGGCGGAGAAATGAGTGAGTTTGCCATGGCACGCAACAAGCTGGGCATTGAGCATTCCCCTGTTGGCCGGTCCTATCATTTGGAAGAGTTGCGCCGATTGATCGAGATTGGCGTCGGCGTCGGCCCATTTCCGGTCCATGTGGCCCGGCCTTACGTCGAGGCGAAGCGCTTATGGCGCATTACCGACTTTGCAGACCTGCCGGTCTACGACATTGCACTCATTACGAACTCAAAGACCCGGCACAATGCTGCAGAGGCAGCGTTTATTGAAATCTTGCGGGATGAAATCAAAAAAGTGCCTCTGGAAGACAGAAGTTACCTGAACTAGGCCTGACCACTGGGGGGGGCAAACGAATGCCCCATCTCTGCGAGAGATGGGACTACAAGCTCGTCGGTGAACTTTAATCAGCAAGACCCAAAAGCTGATCAATGATCGTAACGAACAGATCTGCTCCGATCGGGATCAGCTCATCCGGGAAGTCATAGTCAGGATTGTGGAGCTGAGGCTGTGTTTCTCCAGAGCCCAAAAAGAACATCGCAGACTTTGCCCCATCCAATCCAAATCGGCCAAAATCTTCTGACCACCGCATCGGATAATCCAGTTCCTTCAATGGGGTGCCGACCCGCTTCGCTGCCTGAATAATCTGATCACGGCTTTCTGGATGGTTGACACAGGCAAGGAAAATATCATGCCATGTGATTGCAACATCCAGATCAGGAGTTGCCTGCGTGACAGCTTCTTGTGCCCGGTCAATCATATCTTCCATCAATGCATCACTGATGGCCCGCAGTGTGACACGCAGCTCTCCAAACCCGGGTGCAATTCCAAACGTTGGCTCCCCTAAACGGGCATGTGTTAGTGTGCTGAGTGTAAATTGATCATTCATTTCCCCGCCGACACCCAGCTTCGCGAGCTGCTCCATCAACACAGAGATTGCCGAGGCTGGAGAGAGACCATCTTCCGGTGCAGCTGCATGAGAGCTCTTTCCGCGCAGGTTGATCTGCATTCCGCGAGATGCGCAATTGGCATACTCCCGGCAGATGCTGACTTCTCCCATGGGGCGTCCCGGTAAATTATGCAGTGAGAAGGCGAAATCGGGTCGGAACTCTGCGAAGTTCGGATCTTCAATCACAGCCGCCGCCCCTGCTCCAGTCTCTTCAGCTGGCTGGAACATCAACACGACACGCCCTTGCTTCGGGCGTCGTGCGGACAGCAAATGTGCTACGCCAAGAACCATCGTCATGTGCCCGTCATGCCCACACAGATGGCCACGGCCCGGGATTTGTGAGCGATAAGGAACCTCAGAGATCTCCTCAATCGGCAACCCATCCAGCTCACACCGGATCATCACAGTTGGCCCATCTGCAGCGCCACGATACTCAGCAATCACCCCAAAACCGCCAAGCCCGGAAAAAATACGATCAGCCCCAATCCGCTCGAGTTGCCCAACAATAAAGCGACCAGTTTGTTCTTCTTCACCAGAAGCTTCCGGCGCTTTATGCAGTGTTTGCCGAACATCTATCAGATAACCAATTTGTTCAGCAGTCAATTTGAGCTGGATCGTGTCCAAAATATAAGTCTCTTCTGCCAATATTGCTAATACCACTAATTTACAAAACTTGATGCCATATTAAGAAAACCAACGCCATCAGAGATCTATGTCAAAAAAACTTGGATACTTGTTTTCTGATACCGGCGTTTCATAATGCATAAGATCCAGAAATCAAATCGATTAGATGTATGTCAATATAAGTAATTCTTATACTTAACTCAGAAGTTGCGATCCGTGCGCCAACCTATTTTTACAAACTGATCATCCAAGTTTTCCGATAATCAGATAGTTCCATTATCATCAACTAATTACCAATGAAGCGCCGCAACTCAAATCTTAAGCTGGCATTTATTTAGTATTATGCCCAGTAAGCCTTGATTGAGGGAAACGCTATTAATTTCGATAATCGAAAAAATATTTATAAAACAGAGCATACTAATCATTATAGTGTAGATTCTATCTTAGAGTCTGTTCAAGAATAGCCATATCGAGCAATTCTTCGAACCATCAGCTTGATCATTGCAACGTTCATTAGAGCTTCTGTGGTTTTTGCATATCGTTCCAAATCCTTTGACAACCTGCGGTTTATGCCAAGCCAGGCGAACGTGCGCTCTACGGTCCAGCGTTTTGGAAGTACTTGAAACCCTTTCTGGTTTGGCTTGACGATTTGGAGCGGCCGCGGGCTCGCCTTTGCTGCAATTTTCCCCTGATATCCTCCATCAGCACAGATTACTTCAAGAAAGGGAAAGCGGGATGTCACCTTTTGGCAGACACTGGCGAGGCCATCGCGGTCCGGWCTC
>NZ_FREX01000008.1 GCF_900143565.1 Pseudovibrio sp. Alg231-02
ACCGTGTGTCATGAAATTCTTCCAGATCTGTGTTCGTCGCAGAGAGGCTGACATGCTGGAAGAATTTCATGACAYACGGTTTCCGCCAGATATCTCGTTAGGGGCACGCGGTGGGCCGGAACGTAAAACGCAAGTTGTGGTGCGTGCCAACGGCCGGGAAACGCGCAATCAGCAATGGGCAGATAGCCGGAGGCGATACAACGCGGCTAAGGGTGTTCGCTCTGTCAATGATCTGCATAAGGTGGTGGAGTTCTTTGAAGAGCGGCGCGGGCGTATGTTTGCGTTTCGCTGGAAGGATTGGGCAGATTTTAAGAGTTGCCCGCCCGGTGATGCAATCAGCGCCACTGACCAGGTGTTAGGCGTTGGTGATGGCGTGCAAAAGGAATTCCAGCTTGTGAAGACCTACGGCGCGACCTTCCAGCCGTATACACGCAAGATCCTTTTGCCTGCAGACACTGCACCGGTTGTGGTGGCGGTGGGCGGTGCCCCGGCCGTGGGGTTTGTGCTTGATGAGACTTCCGGCCTGATCACCTTTGCTTCTGCCCCGCCTGCAGGTGAGCAGGTCACGGCGGGCTTTGAGTTCGATGTTCCAGCCCGCTTTGACACCGATATGCTGGAACTGACACTAAACGCCCATGTACAGGGCAGCGTGACCAATATTCCGATTGTTGAGGTGCTGTTATGAGACAGCTTAATCCAGCCCTTGCAGAGCACCTGCAGGGCAACTGCACCACTTTGTGTTGGTGCTGGCGGGTCACGCGGCGCGATGGCGTGAAGCAGGGCTTTACAGACCATGACCGGCAATTGGTTTTCTTGGGTGTTGTGTTTGAGGCGGCGGCTGGTTTCACCGGAACGGATGTAGAGGCTAATCTTGGCCTTGCCGTTAACAACATGGACGTGGAAGGCGCGTTTTCTTCTGACAAGATCACGGAAGCAGACATTGCGGCCGGGCTTTATGATGATGCGGAAATCGTACTTTACCGGGTGAACTGGCAGGACACCTCACAACGGGAAGTTATGCAGCGCGGCAACATTGGCGAGGTGAGCAGAGGCGAGCTTGCATTTAACGCAGAGATGCGCAGCCTTGCCCACCGGCTCAACCAGAACACCGGCCGCACTTACCAGTATGGCTGCGATGCTGAGTTGGGGGATAGCCGATGTGGTGTGGATCTGCAGGCACCGGAGAACAATGGGGCGGGCAGTGTAACAGCGGTGAAAGACCGGGTGTTTACGTGTGCCGGCTTGGGTGGGTTCGCGGCTGACCGGTTTTCATGGGGGCAGCTTCACTGGACCACCGGGGCAAACAAAGGTGCTCGCGTCAAAATCAAGGTGCACAAGCTGACAGAGGACGGGGCTGCAGAGCTGACCCTTTGGCAAGCGCCTGTGCAGCCGATTGTTGCCGGGGATAGCTTTGACGTGTTTGCCGGGTGTGCTCATACCTTTGCGGCCTGCAAAGAGAAGTTTGCAAACGCGGTGAACTATCGCGGCTTTCCGCACATGCCCGGCCCTGATTTTATTTTGTCCTACGCTGAACAGGATGAGCAGAAAAATGACGGTTCCTCCTATATCAAATGAGGTTGTTGCGCTTGCCCGTGGCTGGCTTGGAACGCCTTATCATCATCAAGCCAGTGTCAAAGGGGCTGGTTGTGATTGTCTGGGATTGGTGCGCGGGATCTGGCGGGAGCTTTACGGATCTGAGCCCCAAACGGTTCCGGCTTATTCCCCGGATTGGGGAGAAGTTGGAACACATGAAACGCTTTTGGAAGCCGGGCAAAAGTACTTCCAGCGTGCAGCGCTGGACCCGCCCGGCCTTGGGGCGGTAGTGGTGTTCCGGGTACGATCCGGCGCGATTGCAAAACACGCGGGTCTGATCAGCAGGCCCGGTGTGATGATCCACGCGCAAGAGGGCGCGGGAGTTGTTGAGGTGCCCTATTCAGGGTGGTGGCAGCGCCGGGCGGTAGCTGCGTTTGAGTTCCCTTGAAAGAACCCTGCAACTATCTGCTCAAGCGGCGGCGGATGAACACAACCAGAACCGCGATAGCCCAGATGAATGAGCTGAGAAGACAATACAAAATTGTATAGATGATCATTAGGGACATCTGGGACCCCATAGTGAGATGCGCTGTCGCATCAATTCCCAGAATGTTGCAAGCAGGAGAAGGCTTGGTTGAGTAGACTGGTTCGCAATAGACAGTCGCAAATCCCAAAAACAAGATCTCAATTGAAAGAAGTACAGCGGGCCAATAGGCCATCACGAGTACAATCGAGAGATCTCTTCTCTTCTTCCTTTCAAAGTACCAAAGAGCGCCGCTGAAGAGCGCAAGGGTGCCGATTGCGATGCTCAACAACTCCAAATTTATCTCCATTTTTCTTTCGATTTTCATCGGTAATTGACACAAGCTACAGGGTAAAACAATGGCAACGCTTGTTTTAACAGCGGCGGCAACTGCGATTGCAGGGGCTACAGGTGCGGGGCAGGTTGCGGCATTTGCTCTTTCGGCAGCGGCAAGCATTGCCGGGAGTTACTTAGACAACATGCTGGTTTCTGCCTTCACTCCGGGCAGCAAGAGCCACGTGGAAGGGCAGCGGCTGGATAACCTGCAGGTGATGGGATCCAGTGAAGGGGCGGTGGTTCCTCTTGTGGCCGGGCGTGCGCGTGTTTCCGGGCAGGTGATCTGGGCAACAAATCTGCATGAGGTTGTGACCACCACAACGGAAAAACATGGCGGTAAGGCGGGCGGTGGTTCGTCTTCTACGGTGACGCAAACAACCTACAGCTACTACGCCAACTTTGCGGTTGGGATCTGCGAGGGGCCAATCTCTGACATTTTGCGCGTGTGGGCGGATAGCAAGGAAATCGACACAACCAAAATCACCATGCGCATTTACAAGGGTGATGAGGAACAGGAAGCAGATCCGTTGATTGCTGCCAAACAGGGCAGCCCGGATGTGCCAGCCTATCGCGGCCTGGCTTATGTGGTGTTTGAAGAGCTGCCCCTTGCAGACTTTGGGAACCGCTTGCCACAACTGACCTTTGAAGTGGTGCGCTCCGTTGGCTATGAGGAAGAAAAGCTGTCGGCTATCTCTCTTATTCCCGGCTCTACTGAATTTGGTTATTCCAAAACACCCGTGAAGGATGGCAAGGACGGCCCCACCACGGCCTATAACAACCGGCACACGCTTTCTGCTGCAACCGATTGGGAGCACTCCATAGATCTTTTGCAGAGCACCTGCCCGGAGTGCAAAACCGTCTCTCTGGTGGTGGCGTGCTTTGGTGATGACTTGAGGGCGGGAGAGTGCACGATTGCACCGCGTGTGGAAGCGCGCAAAACCACCAGTCCGATTGAATGGCGCGTTGCCGGACTAAGCCGGGATGAAGCGCGGCTTGTCTCTTATGTGGATGGAAAGCCCGCTTATGGTGGCTCGCCTTCTGACAGTGTTGTGGTTGAAGCAATCAAGGATCTGAAAGAGCGCGGCTTTAAGGTGATGCTTTATCCGTTTGTCATGATGGATATTCCAGAAGGCAACGGCCTGCCAGATCCTTACGGGGAGGCAGAACAAAAGGCTTATCCGTGGCGCGGCCGGATCACTTGTCACCCTGCACCGGGGCAGCCGGGCAGCCCGGATGGAACGTTTGAAATCGAACCGCAACTTTTTTCATTCTTCGGGGAGTCTGACCATTTTGATGTTAGTTGGGATGGTGATCAAGTTATCTACACTGGCGATTATCGATGGAGTTATACCCATTTTGCCTTGCACCTTGCGATGTTAGCAAAGGCAGCGGGCGGTGTGGATGCTTTTGTTGTTGGAACGGAAATGCCGGGCATTTCGGCTCTAACATGGGGGTTTGATGACTTTCCGTTTGCATACTTCATGGCCTATATCGCCGAGGAAGCGCGCAAGATCATGGGGCCGGATGTAAAGATAGGTTATGCTGCTGACTGGTCCGAGTTTCACAGCCACCGGCCTAATGATGGCAGCGGCGATGTGTTCTTTCATCTCGATTATCTTTGGGCTCATGACGATATCGACTTTATTGGCATAGATAATTATCTGCCGCTGACCGATTGGCGTGATCATGAAAACCATGAGGACCACGGGCAAGGTGCGCAATCGATCCATGATCTGGACTATCTGAAAGCTGGCATCGAGGGCCGGGAGTATTTTGACTTCTACTATGCCTCTGATGAGGACCGGACAAACCAGAACCGCACCTTGATTGCAGATCAGGAACATGGTGAGCCTTTCGTGTTTCGTCAAAAGGATCTGCGGGGCTGGTGGGAAAACCCGCACCACAACCGGCCGGGCGGGGTGCGTTCAAATACCTCAACTAACTGGGTGCCAAAATCAAAGCCTATCTGGTTTACAGAGTTTGGCTGYCCCGCGATCGACAAAGGCACCAATCAGCCAAACGTGTTTTATGATCCCAAATCCTCAGAAAGTCAGGTGCCTTACTTTTCCTCCGGGGTGCGTGATGACCTGATACAGCGGCGTTACCTACGCGCCATGCTGGAATACTGGGCTGTAGAGGCTGGCAAYAATCCAGTTAGCCCGGTCTATGGCGAGCCGATGGTGGACCCGGTGAACATGTTTGCATGGGCTTGGGATGTGCGGCCGTTTCCATCGTTTCCGGTGGAATCCGATACCTGGGCGGACTGGGGCAACTTCACCACTGGGCATTGGCTTTCCGGCCGTGTGGGCGGTGTCTCCGCAGATGGCATTGCCCGGCTCTTGATGGAGCGGGCGGGCTTGCGTGAAGGCATAGACTTTGAAACTGCCGGGGCGGATGGGGTTGCCGATGGCTTCCTCATCTCTTCTATCACCAGTGCCCGCAGCGTCTTGGAAACCCTTGGGGCTGCTTTCTTCTTTGATGCGGTGGAATCTGGTGGCCGGGTGGCGTTTCGCCCGCGTCGTTCCCGCTTTCCCTTAGCTGAGATTGAAGCAGAGCAACTGGTTGATCAGGGCAGGGACAAAGAGCGGGTTTCCATTACAAGAGCGCAAGAAACCGAGCTGCCTGCAGTGGTGCGGGTAACGGCCTATGACAGCTCAAAGGACTTTAACACAGCAACTGCAGAGGCGCTGAAAGGGGCTGTTTCAACGGAAAGGGTTGTGACTTCTGATCTGCCTGTCGTGACCAACTATGAGCGCCTGCAGGGCATGGCCGAAAGCTTGTTGCAGGAGGCGTGGGCCTCACGGGAGCGCTTAAGCTATGTGCTGCCGCCAACGGATCTGCACATAGAACCGGGTGACTATCTTAAACTAACCATTTCCGGCCGTGTGTTCGCGGTGCGGGTGCTTTCTGTCAAGGATGGAGACGCCCGCATGATTGAAGCGGTGACCTATGATGCACCGGTGTATGAGGCAACCAAGGGGGCAACACGGGCTTTTGTTTCAAAAGGACAGGTGCTGCAGGCCGCCGCACTAGGGGTGTTTATCGACGGGCCGCTTTTGCGTGATCAGGACACACCATGGCAGGGCTATCTGAGCGGCTATCAGTTGCCGTTTTCTCCGGGCATGGCGTTCTTATCCAGCCCGGTGACAAGTGGCTATGAGCTGCGGGCCGCCCTTAATCAGCAAGGTGTGCTTGGGGAGCTGCAGGCACCCTTACCTGCAGGGCCGCTGCACCGCTGGGACAAAGGCAACCGGGTCAAGGTCAAGCTCTACAACGGGGCGCTGGCTTCTCTTGAAGAGGATCTGGTGTTCTCTGGTGGCAATGCCATGCTGATTGAAGGGGCAGGCGGTGAGTGGGAGCTGTTGCAGTTTGCCAATGCTGAGCTAACCGGCACGCGTACCTATACCTTAAGCAAGCTGCTACGCGGGCAGCGGGGCAGTGAGCCCGGCATGGGTGCACCTGCAGGGGCGCGTGTGGTTGTGCTGGATGGCGGGATAACACAAAACGGGCTTTCCCGTTCCGAGCTGGGTTTGCCGCTGAACTGGCAGGCAGGAAAGGCCGGGGCTGGCGTGGGATCGCAGGATTACACCAGCTACCAGAAGACTTTCACCGGCCGTGGAGAGCGGCCGCTTTCGCCCGTGCACTTATCCTCCACCATGCGGCTGGATGGTAGCATTGCAATAAGCTGGATAAGACGCACGCGAACGGGTGGGGATAGCTGGGAGGTGGCAGAGGTGCCTCTTGGGGAGGCTCTGGAAAGTTACAGTGTTGAGATCCGTGAAGGGGGCGTTTTAAAGCGCTCCCTTTCTGCTTCCAAAGGGACTGTTTCCTACACGGCCGCAATGCAGGCGGAAGATTTTGGCGGGCCTGCATCCAGCTTTGACGTGTGGGTCTATCAACTATCTGAAGTCTATGGGCGCGGCGTTCCTGCTGTTGCTCACTTCGAGACGTAAAGGGGAAGCTATGAGCACTACGGCACACTTGAACCTGCCGATGATTGCGGCTGCGCAATCGCAAAAGCATGTGACCCACAATGAGGCGTTAGCCTTGCTTGATGTGGTGGTGCAGCTCTCAGTCATCTCAAACAGCGTAACCAATCCGCCTGCAGATCCAAACGAGGGAGCGCGTTACATCGTACCTGCAGGAGCGGCCGGGGACTTTGCCGGGCATGAAAACGAGATTGCGGCCTTTAGCGCCGAGGCTTGGGAGTTCCTTGAACCGGGCATCGGGTGGGCTGCTTGGATTGAAAGCGCAGAAACCATGCAGGTTTATTCCGGCGGGGCATGGGGCAGTTTTTCTTCTGTGGCCGGTCTGGGCACAGATCCGAACACGGGCGGCCTTGCCTTCCAGCAAGAGAAAACCGTTTTAAGTGAAACGGACAGCAAGGCGCAAAGCCAGTTTGTAACCGTGGATGAAGAGCTAAGCCTTGCGGGGAGCAGCGTTGACAGCTCAGTTTTGATCCCTAACCGGGCAATCGTGTTCTGCGTATCCACCCGCACGGTGGAGGCTGTGACAGGGGCAGCTTCTTATGACTGCGGGCTTGCCGGTGAGCAATCCAAGTTTGGCGGGTCGCTGGGGGCGGCTGCCGGTTCAAACAATGCCGGGGTGATTGGTCCAACTGCGTTTTACAGTGATACGGCCGTGCGGCTAACCGCCAATGGCGGCGACTTCACCGGGGGCAAGGTGCGCATAGCGATGCATTACTTCCTGCCGGTTGTTCCGCAGAGTTGAGCTAAAGCCAGCCTGTTAATTTTTCGCGCCGCATTTGCGGCTTTTTTTGTACCTGCGCGGGGGGCCTTTGGCTCCCGTTTTTTATTAGGGGCAGAGCATGAAAGATACGTTCCGACTGATTATTTTAGACCTGCTTGGAACTGAGGGTGGGTTTGCAAACCGGTCTCGCAAAGCAGATCCGGGCGGCCCTACCAACCTTGGCGTCACTCAAAGAACTTTGTCGGCTTGGCGCGGACGTGCCGTGAGCGTGGAAGAAGTGAAGCGCCTGAGCCGTGAAGAGGCAATTGATATCTACCGGGCGCAATACTGGGATGCTGTGAAAGGCGATAAGCTGCCGCGTGGGTTGGACTATGCCGTTTTTGATTGTGCCGTAAACTCCGGCCCGGCGCGGGCCGTGAAGATCCTGCAGAAGATCCTCAAAGTCAAAGTAGATGGCGTGTTGGGCCTGATTACGTTGGGTGCAGTGAAGGCGCATTCTGCCATAACCTTAATCAACCTGTTCTCAGTAGCTCGCCTGAAATTCATGAAGCGGCTGAAAAACTGGCCCTACAACAAGACCGGCTGGACGCGGCGCGTGCGCCATGTGCAGGAGCGATCCCTAGAGCTGGTGGGCAATGCCATTATTAAACGGGCACCAACTCCAAATCTTGAGCCACATGAGAATGAGGAAGGCTCAAAGGCCGTTGACGAGGAAACCAGCGCACTCAGCGCGTGGCTTAGCCCGGATGGGATCACCAAGGGCGCTATGGCTGCTTCTGGTTTCTCCGGCATTCTGGCTGGCTCCGGGCCGGTGCAGTGGGGCTTTGCAATTGCTCTTGTGATCAGCGTGGGCGTTGCTGGTTATTTGCTGATCAATAAAGAGCGGGCCGCCTGATATGGGGGCGGTTCTTTCCTTCCTGATGAGAACGAAGACAGGGCGGGCGCTGGCGGCCGCCCTTCTTCTTTGTGCACTTGCGGCCATTGCCTATCACCAGATCCGGCAGGGGGCGTTTATCGAGGCAGAGCATGAAGCTTTGCAAGGGACTGTGAAAGCGGAACAGCAAAGGACGCAGGACGATGCCTATTTGCAAGGTCTTGAAGATTACCGCTTGTGTCTTGAGTACTTTGATGATTCCGGGCTGCGAAACGTTGCAGAGTGCGAGCAGTTGCAGTGGGTTCACAAAGAATAATCTAAGCCCCCAAGGCTTTGTGGTGCTGGTTCAAGCGGACAGGGCGGGGGCAAACAGAGTTGCAGCAAATGACAGGAACGGGAAAAGGCAGGGATGTTGGAGTTGACGTGCTCTACTGAAGCGGCTTTTTAAAGTTTCTGCGTTTGGCAAATGCCTGCTGTTTGCAGCAAAAGTATGGGGCTCGTCTAGAGGTCCAGTAAGTATGCAAAGAACTTTGGAATAAGTGTCAGGAATTTGATTGCAAATCCAAAGCTGTTTGCAACCTATAATTTGTGTTGTGGTACTTGAGATTTCTTTGCAGGTATATAACGAACATCTCTTGATGAGTATGCTGATTCAGATGTGCGATTTGGACCTATTATTATGAAGTTCCACGTTCTCCCCTCTAAAAGCGTTGCGCCCAAAACCGGGTACAATGAAGTATACCTTATTATAGATAATTGGAATGACTATTCGTTCATAACTAGTTTTGAAATTTGTGTTTTTGATGACACTGGCGAAAGACACGAATTGGAGAGTGTTCGTATTGGCTTCGTTGGCCAAACAACTAAAGATAGAACATATGAGAAGCTTAGTCCTGAGTTTTCGAGCTTGCCAAACGGTTTCTTCTCGCTTGGTATGAACGTTGCATACTATCAAAAATTATCTTCTGAGATACCCAAAAATTGGGTTAATGAGTTTTTGGAAAGAATGAGAGATGTCGTTTTTAGTGACGATATTCTTGCAGTTGCTGAAAATGAGCAGGTCTTTAAGGACTCGCACCTGCGTTCAATTAGCATAAGTTTAGTACGGGATCAGTATAGAAGTGTACTTCAGGGTGAAGTTCTTCTTACAGATTTTAATTTTGGGTTTTGCCTTCCTCCTTCTAGCCACTTTGCAGGGTTTGATTTGGCTTTCTCAGTAGAAGCTAATTCAACTCCAAGCACAAATATGCATGCGTTAATTGGCAGGAATGGTGTTGGAAAGACCACATTACTAAACTCGATGATTAAGTCGATAGCGAGCGATGCTGAAACAGAATCTTATTTTTACACCGAGCATGTGTTTGGTGGCCGCGTAAAGGGGGATGGGTTTGTTAATAATCTTGTTTCTGTGGCGTTCAGTGCATTCGACCCTTTCGATCTACCGACGCAAAAAGATGATGATCGATACGCATATATTGGTTTAACTGATTATGCAGCAGCAGATGGAGCAATCTTAAAATCAAAGGATGACCTTTTTGCAGAGTTTGTAGATGGGCTAGTCTTCTGCTTCGAGGATGATCGCAGGAAAAATAGATGGGCTCAGGCCGTCCAAACGCTCCAGAGTGATGAGAACTTTGCAGAAATGGATCTCATGTCTCTGTTGCCATTAGCTGGTGAAGAGTTACGTAAGCGAGCTTTGTTCTTAATTGGTAAAATGAGTTCGGGTCATTCAGTTGTCATACTTACAATGACACTTTTGGTAGCTCGTGTGAAAGAGAAATCATTAGTGCTATTTGATGAACCTGAGAGCCACCTCCATCCGCCACTACTTTCTGCTCTCATGCGTAGCTTAGCCCAACTACTACACACTCGAAATGCCATTGCTATTATTGCCACTCACTCTCCGGTAGTGCTGCAGGAAATTCCAAAATCATGTGTCTGGAAAGTCTTCCGATCTAGACTCGCTTCTGAAAAGAAGAGACCTGACACCGAGACTTTTGGTGAGAACGTTGGAATACTCACGAGAGAAGTGTTTGGCCTTGAAGTTGAACAGTCTGGTTATCACACAGTTTTAACGGATCTTGTTTCGAATGGTGGGACTTATGAGGACCTACTGAAGCGTCTTGAAGGTAGGTTAGGTTACGAGGCAAGAGGTATATTGCGAGCAATGGTTGCCAACCAACAGTCAGAATAGTTATGCGAAAATTAAAGAAACCACCCTTTGAGGCAATCGAGTTATACGATGAAAGTGTTGCTGGTTGGCCAGATGAAGCGGTACGCAGAAAGTTTGAGCAAAACCGCTACGCGATAACAAACGCGTGCTCAGCTTTTGATCGCGAAACTCTCTCAGAAACATGGTGCAGACTACCAAGGGCTAGGCATGGAAACGAACAGGATATTGTTGCAGGTACCCTAACAAAAGCAGAACTTGTTGCTCTTTATGATGTAGGGGTGGTTCGATCAAAAGGAAAGCCGCGTACCATCTATGACACAATTAAGCTATCAGCCCATGGGGAATGTCCGTACTGCGGTGGAATAGGAGAAATGGGAGAAGATGGAGAGGCGGGGACCGTCGACCACTACCTTCCAAAATCTAGATTTCCAGCTTATTCGATACTCCCGCTAAACTTAGTACCTGCTTGCGCTGTATGTAATAAAGGAATGGGAAGTGGTTTTCCAACCGATGAGAAGCTACAACCTCTGCATCCATATCTTGATAAAAGTCACTTCTTTAATGAAAAGTGGACTACTGCCTCTGTAGAGGAGGGGGATCCGATAGTGGTAAACTTTGGTGTAAATCCTCCCGCAATTTGGTCAGACAAAGATCGTCAGCGAGTAAAGCAGCACTTCTTAGACTGTAATTTAGGAAGTCGATACCGTGCGCGTGTCCCACAGGAGCTCTCGACCGTTGTTGCATTCCGAAAAAAAGCGCTAAAGTCTCTTAGTCCTGATGAGTTTAGTCAGAACTTGCTGGAAGTTGCTCAGGATGAAGGCCTGCCTATCAATGGTTGGAAGCGAACTCTATATTGCGCGCTTGCAGCGTCCGAATGGTTTTGCAGAAAAGAATTTGCCTAACATTCAGAAGTTGAATAATCAAATGAAACTCGCGATTTGCTAAAGACGTTGGATGTTCCGAGGGCGCTTACTGTCTAGATTTCGCGGCATTAGCCTTCTTTCGGGGGTGTGTATTTCGTTCTCTAAATGAGTCTGTTCAGCTAGCAGACGAAAGTTCGCAGAATGGTGACGTAACTATTGAGTTTCGTGCATTGGAGTGTGTTTGTGTACCCTGCTCAAATGGCCTCTTATTCTCACCAGTAACTCACCACAGAAAATCGGTTCCTAATGCATATGTGTGAAGTTAATTGCACGTAAATATTAGGAGTTTTTCATGTTTATGGTGATTTATAGAAACTCTATTCTAGGTCTGGGTGAGAGTGAAGAGCAGGTCATTTCAGATGTTTTGCTGCTTTTAAGTTGCTTGCCTGAAAACGAGAAATCGCATGTCATCTGTTGATCCCGTTGGTCATAGGAGGAGGAGGTGTTGCTTTCGGGGTATGGCATGTGCTGCCTGCGATTGTTCAGTTTGATGGAACAGCAACACTCTTATGGCTTTGGGTGATCGTTTCTTGTGCGCTGTTCTCCTGGACCGGTGCTGAGCGTTTTTTGCGTAGCAGACATGGGGAGATTTTATTCAGAATGCACCGCAGCATTGGAGGGTGTTGAGAAAGGCTTATTCACAGCGAGAAAAAATTGGATTTGAACACATCCAGAACGGAAAAGTGTCCCACTTTTCGCAGGTGTCCTAAAAGTGGGACACTTCGCGCTAAAAAAGCTAATAATATCAATGTAAAGGAAGGAAAATGGAGGCCTCTGCCGGAATCGAACCGGCGTACACGGATTTGCAATCCGCTGCGTCACCACTCCGCCAAGAGGCCCCGCTGTGGTGTGAGGGGCTTTTCTGATATTTGGGGCGGATAGTCAAGCGGGCAAATTCACTTTCCACGATCACTCTTGTGTAAAACACCGAAATCTATGGGGTTTACCTAAGTGAGTAGCTTTCTGGATGAGGCACGGCTTTTCTTCCTGCATGGTGAAAAAGCTCGTATTTGCACCGCAAAGTTCAAAAATAGAAAAACAACAGAGGGAACTGTTTATTTTTACGGATATGGCAGCTTGTGTTTGTGGTGCATGAGCGATATTTCTCAGCCAAAGAATCTTGCGAGACAGTGAGGACAAGATGGTCAACTTCGCGGAACAAAGAACACTGATGGTCGACAATCAGCTGCGGACCAATGATATTACAGATCTGCGCATTATTGGTGCTATGGGCAAAGTGCCTCGCGAAAAGTTCGTTCCGGAAAACCTGCAGGAGTTGGCCTATATTGATGAAGATGTAGCCGTTGATGAAAAAGGCGAGCGTAAAATGCTCAAGCCGCACATCTTTGGTCGTCTTGTTCAGCTGGCTGATATCACTGCCAAGGATGTTGTGCTTGTGGTCGGCGCTGCCTCTGGTTATGGCGTGGCGATTGTTTCCTATCTGGCAGAAGCTGTTGTTGGTCTGGAAGTTGATGTGGCGCTGTCTGAAGCGGCCTCAACGAATCTTGAGCAGCTGGGCATTGAAAATGCTGCTGTGATTGATGGCGATCTGGCCAAGGGTTATGCGGCTGACGCGCCTTATGATGTTATTCTGGTCAATGGATCCGTTGAAGAGCTGCCGGAAGCCTTAACTGCTCAGCTGAAAGACGAGGGGCGTCTTGTTGTGGTTGAGGGTGAGAGCAATGCAGGTGTTGCGCGGCTTTATACCAAGTCTGGCGGCAATGTGAGTTCTGTGTTTGCGTTTAATGCGCATGCATGTGCGCTTCCAGGTTTTGAGAAGCCGGAAGTCTTTGAATTCTAAGCGCTTGCGATGCAAGTACTGAGATGTGAGGCGAGGGGCAACCTTCGCCTTTTTTTGTTTTTCTGTGAAGTGTTGTGATGAATTTCCGTTTTCGTGATGTGCATTACAGTTTTGTCCCAATGCTGGTTTAAAGCACTTCAAACTCTGGTGGGGTAAAATAAGAACTGGCTGCTGCTGCTGTCTTTTCTATCAATGATGTAGAGATATCCACGTTTCAATCATTGGGTGAAAAAACGGTAGTAAAAACTTAATGGTTCTACTAGTGTGCCTCCGGGGAATGATATTCTGCGATTAGTCTAGGCAATTATATCGATAAGATGTTGCTTGTTCGTCGCAGTGTTTATTTTTTTCCAAAATCGGCTTGATCGCCGGTTTCGGAAAACGCCGAATAAGATATACAATTCGGCGAGTGTGTTGGGTTTGCGGTTCGTAAGATTGACCCTGTTTGAGGCATATGAAGTGGTTTCTCGGAAAACGTTAGCGGGTGCAGTTGCAGTAGTCGGCTTGCTTGTAAGTGCTCAAGGCGCGAATGCTCTTTCAATTAAAGAGGCATTGGCTGCTACCTATCAGAATAACCCGACATTGAACGCATCACGCGCACAACTTCGCGTGACAGATGAAGGTGTGCCACAGGCTCTGGCTGGATGGCGCCCAAGCATTATTGGTAGTGGCAACTATGGTTACCAATGGCAGGATTCTCGGGGCACCTATCGCGAAAACAATCAATACAATTTATCACTCCAAGTAACGCAGCCATTGTTCCGCGGGTTCCGCACAGTGAACTCTACGCGTCAGGCTGAGGCTATTGTTCGTGCGCAGCGTGAAGATTTGCGCACGGCAGAACAGACGGCACTTTTCCAGGCTGCGACAGCTTATATGGACGTCATTCGCGATACTGCGCTTGTGTCTTTGCGTCGGAGTGACTTGAAGTTCCAGGAAGAGCAGGTTCGGGCTTCTAAAGATCGCTTCAATGTGGGCGAAGGTACGCGGACTGATGTTTCTCAGGCTGAATCAGGTCGTGCACGTGCGCAGTCCACACTGAACACTGCGCTGGCAAATCTGAACACAAGTCGTGCGATTTTCCGTCAGGTGATCGGGATTGATCCGAAAAACCTGAGTGCTCGCACCAATGTGACAAGCTTGCTGCCGAAGACTGTTGCTTCCGCAATCTCTATTGGTCAGGAAGAGCATCCTGCGATCCAGTCTTCTCAGTTCCTGGTTGATGCCGCTCAGTTTGCAGTAAAAACTGCCGAGGGTGTTTTGCTTCCGACTGCTCAAGTTGAGGGAAACTTGTCTTATAGCGACAGCAACCTTCCTGGTGTTGAGGGTAGGCCAACCAGAACAGCTTCTATTTTTGGTCGTGTGACTGTTCCTATCTACCAGAATGGTAGCGAATACTCTGTTGTGCGCCAGTCTAAAGAAGATCTGGGCCGTACCGAGATTCTGGTCGATGTGTCCCGTGATAACATCCGTGCGCAGGCGATCTCCTCCTGGGGGCAGCTGAATGCATCGATCGCTTCCATTACGGCAGCTGAAGCACAGGTTGCTGCGGCTCGTCTTGCTTTGGAAGGCGTGATTGAAGAGCAGCGTGTTGGTCAGCGGACCACGCTTGATGTTCTGGATACGCAGAGTGATCTGGTGGATGCGCGCGTAACATTGGTGACTGCGCAGCGTGACCGTGTGGTTGCTGCTTATGCGGTTCTTTCCTCTGTTGGTCGTCTGGACTTTGACAGTCTGGCATTGTCCGGTGCGCGTTATGATCCAACTGAACACTACCGTCTGGTACGTGATAAGTGGATTGGGTTGCGGACTCCAGATGGGCGTTAAGCTCCTCTGATATAATGAAATTTTGGAGAAGGGAGCCTTGTCGGCTCCCTTTTTTGTTGCCGTATTTTCAAATTTGCTCGTTTTCCTTGTGGGAATTGGCTTTTTGCTGGATATGCGGCTGTCAGGCGGGGGCGCTTTTCTCCTATATTTAAGTAAGTATTTATTAATGAACTGAGTCGGAAAGCCGGCGGATTAGACGCGATTAGAAGTGGAGCACATACATGGGAGCTGTCTCACAGGGTAACGAGCCTTCCATGGAGGATATCCTGAGCTCGATCCGCAAGATTATTTCGGATGACGAAGCAAGTGGCGCAGAACAGATGACAGATGCTGCATTGAGTGACGCGGACGCGGGTCGCGAATTATCACAGGACGATCTAGATAAACTCTTTGATGATGCGCCAGCGGAAATGGAGCCTGCTCCAACTCCTGAGCCAGAAGTGGTGAAGGATGCGGAACCAGACGTTCTGGAGCTGACGCAAAAAGAGCAGATCGACGAGCAATCCTCCTCATTGAAAATTATTGAAGGTCTTGCTGAGGAAGATAAGGAAGAGGATGGAGACATCGCTTTTCTTGATCAGCCGGGTCCTGAAGCGTTTGGGCTGGGCAGCATGGGGCAAGATGACATTCTTGAACCTTCTGCTGCAAAAAGTCCGGCGGAAACACTTATCTCAAGCGCGACGGACGAAGTTGTGTCCAGCGCCTTTAACGGTCTTGCCAACACGGTGCTGTCCAAGAACGCCCGTACACTGGAAGACCTCGTGGCTGAGATGCTGCGCCCAATGCTGAAAGGCTGGCTCGACCAGCATCTGCCAAGCGTGGTGGAGCGGCTTGTGCGCCAAGAGATCGATCGTATCTCGCGCAAATAATCCTCTGGATGTGAGGGGAGAAGCTCTCCCCTTCACACATCCGCTCTCTGCTACTCTTTCTAAGAAAACCGTGTCAAAACTGATCTGTGGTGTGGGCTGTTTGGGTATTTGTCGCTCAAATATGCTCTGTAGATGTATGTTACGGTTTCATACTTGGTTTTTCTTTTTTTTCCGAGACTTTGCTTTTGCAATCGGGCCTTTTATGGTTTTGGTTGGATCTCTAACATCGCCATTACTACTGATGAAAGGATGGGCGACCTTTATGTTTTCGTCTGAAATAAGCTTGAGTATGCGGATAAGAATATCCTCCTGAATAGCGAGGTATTCATCCCGGCTTGATGCTTTGACACCATTTTCGACGAGAATTGAGAAGCCGTTTTCGTCTATCTCTTCCAGCAGAACTTTTGAAGCGTCTGGCAGAGAGAGTGGGTGTTCGGCTAGCATTTGCTTTATTTTGGAGATGACGGCCTCTAGTTGTTCTGCTGTTGTATCGAACTCTAATGAGAAGTGTTGAACGACACGAAAATGATCTTTTAATGTGAAGTTCAGGAAGTTCATTTTTGCAAGGTCTGCATTAGGGATGGTTACCAGCGTCCTGTCTTTGGTTCTGATCCGAGTTGAGCGCATGCCGATGGATGTCACGTGACCGCGGACCTTGTTGAACTCGCAATAATCTCCGACACGGACAATGCCGTCTGCATAGAGGATCAGGCCGCCGAGGAGGTTTTCGAGTGTGGGCTGAGCGGCCAGGGCGATGGCGAGGCCGCCAACACTGATCCCTGCGATGATGCCGTAGAGCGGGATGTTCAGGCGGGTCGCGCCGTACGTGAGCAGAATGAGAGCGCACAGGATGGCGAAGAACTGCGTTGCTGTGCGGATGATGCTGCGGTCGATGGAGGCAACGCCGCGGTTCTTGATCAGCACCAGTTCGCTCAGGAGGCGGAGGACCTTGTAAATGATGACGGCGCCGCCAATCCAGACGAGTGTTTCGATGGTCAGGTCATAGACTTGCAGAACCGGGCCACCAATGTTGATTTGATAATCAGCCAGATAACGCAGGAAAATGAGAGAGCCGACAATAGCGCCAGAAGTGATGATGCTGAGCACTTGTCGCCGAACCGGTTTCTTGCGGTCTGGTAAGCGCCGCATGATGGTGACGAAGAAGAAAAGAATGACTGCGGCGATTGCTGTGATCAGGATCAGCGCGAACCATTGCCAGACGGCCTGTCCATAATACAGCTCCAGTAGCCATGGAGGTTGGCTTTCAATCAACGAGAACCAGGCTGGCGGAAGCAGGTGCCCGGGACTGCTGGCAAAGAAGTGGTAAAGGTCTTGCGGAATGGAGGAGCGGGACGGGAGCGCTTTGACTTCCTCATAAAACTCCGGGATCCGGTCCACTGTTTCTGCTGAGAAGACATAGTCTCCTTGCTGCGGTCCCTCAGTCATCCTGGTGATAACGATTTGGGTGAATGGGATCGTCCAGGAGCTTTCCAGATCGGCCTGATTGAAGTCGTAGGTGCCTGCTGCTGTTCCGGGGATATCCGGGAAGGGGGGAAGCGGGATGCGGTCCAGAATCTCTTTGAGCTGCAGGACCAGTTCCAATGATGTTTGCTGACGTGTTGCGCTGGGGAGGCCGGAAAGATCAAAGCAGCCTCTGGCACGCTCCAGAAGAATCTCGGCGAGATGGATCTGGTTCTGAATGTGCTCATGGTTTTTGCTCATACCGAGCGTTTCCATGGAGAACGCACCCATACCTGTGTTTTCTTCGTAAGCTTCCTGAATGAGGTGGTTTGTTTCCTCCATGATATCGAGGAAGCTGTCCAGCGTTGCTCTTGGGGAGCTGGTGTCGGCAGGTGCGAGAGGGAACATGCCGATAATGTCTTTTGCGCGAAACTCCATCAAAGGCATTGCCGGCATGCGCAGTGTCTCAGGCATGCCGTTTTCGTCAGATGGCATCTCTGGCTTTTCAGAGGGAGCTTTCAGGATCTCCTTTTGCTGCTGTTTGATGTACTTCTGGTAGAGGGACTGGGCGGGAGCCTCGCCCGAGAGTGCCAGAAACAAAAGAACGCAAAAAAACGCAGCAAAAACGCGTGTAACGCACAAATAACGCAAACCAACGCAAAGTGCACTGGATGCCCGGTGTGGCTGTTGTTGCTGGGTTATCGAGTGCGATTGCTCTGCTTGCATTGAGGTCTCGGTTGTTGGCTGCTTCCTGCTCTATGAAACCAGCCACTCAAGACCATTTGGACAATCCACGCCTTGTTATTTAAGTAAAATTTGCCGGTGGCTTATCGTGGCTTTCGCGCAACGCCTGTGGGTTAGCTGAGATTCCTCAGCGATTGCCGCGTGTTTGCCTCGTTCTGGCCTTTTCCCCGTAGCATTCCAGTGCTAAGCCCTTTACAGCTCGGGCGTTTGAATCACTAGCTGCTGGAAAGTTTTATGGGTTTTACAATGCGTAAATATCTTGGGCGCGCTGCATCCTGCGCACTTGCTGCGTTGATTGGTGGGGCAGCATTTGCATTGCCTGCACAAGCTCAGACACCAATTAAAAACCCGGTTGCAGTGTTCAAAGGGCTGGATAAAATTACCGGTCGCATTACCACGTTTGATGTCTATATTGATGAGACAGTTCAGTTTGGTGCGCTTCAGGTAACGCCGCGCGTTTGTAATTCCCGGCCTCGGACAGAAGCCTCTCAAACCACTGCGTTTATTGAGGTTGATGAGCTTACGCTTGATAGTAAAGTTCGCCGGATTTTCAGTGGCTGGATGTTTGCAAGTAACCCTGGTGTGCACGCTGTTGAGCACAGTGTCTATGACATCTGGCTGATCAACTGTAAGAAGACAACTTCCGTGCCGCCACCAGAAGGATACGCTGGTCCAGCTGTTGATCTTGTTTCCGAAGAGGATGATCTAGCTGGGAAAGACTTTGTTTCTTCAGGAGAAATTCCGGTGCCACGACCGAAGGTTGTTGCAACACTGCGTTAAATGATGCGGCCTCTCAGATGAGGCCGTTTTTGCTTTTAGGTGAAGCAGGGCGCATATCCTCGATGATCTGCAGCACTAATTTTCCAGAGCTCTCCTGCGGTAGTGCGTGAAAATCTCCGAGTACCATCAGCGCATTTTCCAGCAGCTTGCCATACTGCTCTTTGGGAACTTCTGTCGCCCCGAACTGTTCCAGATGTTCTGTTACGAACTGAGCGTCCAGTAACCTGTAGCCTCCATAGAGCAGACGGCCATACAGATGCACAAGGGCAACCTTGGATGCATCCCGCTCCAGTGAGAACATGCTCTCCCCAAAGAAGGCGCCGCCTAGTGATACACCGTAAAGGCCGCCAACGAGCTCGTCAGCGGCGTTATAGATCTCGATTGTGTGGCAATACCCCATGGCAAAAAGCGCAGTGTAGAGCTTGCGGATCTCAGTGTTGATCCATGTCTCTTTGCGCTCTGAGGTGGTTGTCGCGCAGTGAGAGATTACTGCCTTGAAATCACGGGAGGCTCGAACGACAAACTTGTCGGAGCGGACGGTTCTGGCGAGCCGTTTGGGGATGTGAAATGAATCGAGCGGCAAGATACCTCGCCGCTCGGGATCAATCCAGAAAAGATCAGGAGAGTCAGCAGTCTCAGCCATTGGAAAGATGCCACAAGCGTATGCTTTAAGCAGAATTTGTGGGGTAATCTTAAATTCCATGCTGGCCTGCTTTTGACCTCCCTAAATCTCCTCAGTTTTCTTCGGAGTTCTGTGCTGCAATGTGCGCTTCCAGGAACTTCTCAAGCCAATGGATATCATAGGCGCCGTTGGCGATATCCTGATTGTCCAGAAGCTCTGTGAAGAGTGGAACAGTTGTGTTGATGCCATCAACCACAAACTCGCTCAGAGCACGACGCAGGCGCATCATACATTCCACACGGGTCCGGCCATGAACGATCAACTTACCGATCAGGCTGTCATAATGCGGAGGAATTTTGTAGCCCTGATAAACGCCTGAATCTACGCGCACGCCCAAGCCACCTGGTGGGTGGTAATAGGTGATTGTGCCCGGAGATGGTGCGAAGGTCAGAGGATGCTCTGCATTGATACGGCACTCAATCGCATGACCAGAGAAGCGAACTTCTTCCTGATTGATTGACAGAGTAGAACCACCAGCGATGCGGATCTGTTCGATCACAAGATCAATGCCGGTTACCATCTCGGTTACAGGATGTTCCACCTGCAAACGGGTGTTCATTTCAATGAAGTAGAACTCACCGTTTTCATAGAGGAATTCGATTGTGCCCGCACCGCGATACTTGAGCTTACGCATAGCGTCTGCACAAACTTCGCCGATTTCCATCCGTTGCTCTTCATTGAGCGCAGGGGATGGGCATTCTTCGAATACCTTCTGGTGGCGGCGCTGCAAAGAACAGTCGCGCTCACCGAGGTGGATTGCGTTGCCCTGACCGTCACCCAGTACCTGCACCTCAATGTGGCGTGGTTTGCCGAGGTACTTTTCCATGTACAGAGCATCATCGCCAAAGGCTGCTTTGGATTCGGAACGTGCGGTTGAGATCGCAGTATCCAGATCTTCAGCTGTCAGGGCGACTTTCATGCCGCGGCCACCGCCGCCTGCTGCTGCTTTTACGAGAACCGGATAACCGATTTCCTTAGCGATTGCATGGACGTCGTCTTCAGGAGTGATGCCACCATCAGAACCAGGCACAACTGGAATGCCCAGTTCTTTTGCAGTGGTTTTCGCCTGAATCTTATCGCCCATCACACGGATGTGCTCTGAAGTAGGGCCGATAAAGGTGATGCCGTGCGCCTCAAGAATCTCCGCAAAGCGTGCATTTTCGGAAAGGAAACCATAACCGGGATGCACAGCGTCGGCGCCAGTGATTTCACAGGCTGCCAGAATCTGCGGGATGTTGAGGTAGCTGTCGCGCGCTACCGGCGGACCAATACAAACACTTTCGTCAGCAAGGCGCACATGCATTGCGTCTTCGTCGGCAGTAGAGTGGACCGCTACAGTGCGAATGCCAAGCTCTTTACATGCCCGAAGGATGCGGAGTGCGATCTCGCCGCGGTTTGCGATGAGGATCTTTGAGAACATAGAGACTTCGCCTGTTATTCGATGATGATAAGTGGTTCGCCGAATTCAACTGGCTGACCATCTTCAACCAGAATTGCAGTCACAGTGCCTGACTTTGGTGAAGGGATCTGATTCATGGTCTTCATAGCTTCAATGATCAGAATAGTTTCACCCTTCTTGATGGACTTACCTACTTCAATAAAGGCTGACGCACCTGGCTCTGCTGCCAGATATGCTGTGCCAACCATAGGAGAAGTAACTGCGCCCGGATGGTTTGCTGCATCTGCAGAAACTGCAATCTCTACAGGTGCTGCTGGTGCCGGTGCTGGAGCAGCTACAGGAGCAGGTGCTGCTACTGGTGCCACTGCACCCACTGTCAGCTGACGAGCGACACGAACGCGGAGATCTTTTTGTTCCACTTCGATTTCGGTCAGGTTGGTTTCGTCCAGCACATTTGCAAGCTGGCGGATCATTTCCTGATCAAACTTAGTTTCTTTCGTCATCGTTTTCATCGTCCAGTTCGAAATGCCCTGACTAATGCCAGGAGCCTTCGGTTTGGCCCCCAAAGCGATTGTGCAGCAAGGATGGCCTTTAATAATCTGTGAAAATCCAATTGCTCAGAGCAAACTATGGATTTTCTGACTGAATGAACTACGCAAGCAGTTGGTTATTAACTGCTTAGATAGCCATTAATTCTCTATTTGCGAGATGCTGTCTTTTAAAAAGTATGCATCCGGAGTGCCTAGGCTGCGCATAAGGCAATATCATGTTTATTAGCGCAGAAAGGCACATAACGCTTTGATTTACTCAGAAGTACACAAATGTAGTTGCGCCTACGCAACCAATCTGTTCTCAAAAACTCTGTGTAATAAGCTAGGTTTACTTGACGTATTGGTTAAGTGTAGCCAGGCAAATAAACATAACTGGCCCTCTTATATGGTCAGAGCGGACCAAGGAAAAGACCTTTGTCCGCTCTGAGTTGAGTTCTTAAGGATAAAGCTGCGAAAATGCGTTGATATGCGCGATTGGGATCAATCTACTCGCGTTCAGCTGCAATTTTTTCCTTCAAAGTGTCGTAGCCGACGGCTCCAACAATCACTTCTTCACCCAAAATATAGGAAGGGGTTCCGGTGATGCCGAGCTGTTCAGCAATCGTGAATACTTCCTGGAAGGTTTCAGCTGCGCGGCTGGACTTCATTGATTTTTCAAGATCTGCATCAGAGATCCCAAGGTCCTTTGCAACTTTCAGGCTGCTGGCAAGGTTTGCGCGGCCAGGCTGACCCAGAAGTGCGAGGTGGAAATCCTCGTATTTATCAGGTGCAACTTCTGCAACTGCGATCGCAACGCGTGCGGCTTCCTGAGAGGCTTTGCCTAGAACAGGGAACTCTTTCAAGACAACGCGGAGGTTCTTGTCCTCATCAACGAGGCGAACAAGGTCAGACAGTGCGCGCTTACAGTAACCGCAGTTGTAATCAAACAGCTCTACGAGCGTGACGTCGCCATCCGGGTTGCCGAGGACAATCTGATAGTCACTGTTGTAGATCTCATCAGAGAGGCTGGAGATAGCACCTTTGCGTGCGCTTTCTTCTTCTGCGAGGCGGCGCTTATCAAGTTCCTGAAGCGCTTCCAGCACGATTTCCGGATTTGCGACAAGGTATTCCTTGATGATTGTTTCGACTTCAGCGCGGTTCACTGTTTCTGCTTGTGCAGAAAAAGTTGCTGGCAGCAGGGCGAACGTTGCTGCACATGTGATCGCAGCTCTGCGAATGAGTTTGTTCATGACGTCTCCTGTAACCCTGTTCGGGTGCTTGATTTTTATCAGTCTGATTTGTTAGCGGCGTCTGAGCTGAGGCACTTTGACTGACAGTATATCGTCAGCTTGTTGCCAGGCGGGTGAGCCGACTTTCAATTTTTTCTGAGCGCGTTTTGCGTAGCGCTGTGCGCTGCGAACATCGCCGCGGGTCATATGACTTTGAGCGGTTGCCAGATCTGCTCCAGCGATATCGCCCAGACGAGCATTCGCGATTGCAAGTTGGGCATAGCCGTTCATGGAATATCTGTCTTTTCGCAGAGCTCTGGTCAAAATGCTCTTTGCTTCTTTCAGGTATCGCTTGTCATCGGATGCGACCATTGCGAAGCCCAGCCAGATTTCAAAATGCGGATTGCCAGGATAAAGCGCCAGCGCCTTACGGAATGGCGCAATTGCGGCTTTCGGCTTGCCGCCTTCGAGCAGCGCCTGTCCTTTGATTTCATAAAAATACGGATATTCCGGCGCTTTTGAGATCAGGGCGTCAATTTTTCTGACAGCTTTTGACGCTTTGTCGGACCTCATGCTGGCAATAGCACGGGCATACTGCGCAGGGAGGCTTTTGTCTCTTTCTGGATAGGCACGATAAACTGAGTTTCTGTGACTGGTGAATGCCAGCAGTTTGGCTTTGACCATGTCATGCTTCAGCTGAAGGCGCTCAGGGTCTTTCTTGTTAAAGTGCTTCGCCTTTTGAGCCCTGTTTTGAAGGGCGTTGAAACGGGCGCGAGGCATGGGGTGGCTGAGCGCGTATGGATCTACATACTGCGCTGAAAACAGAGCCTGATCCGCCATGCGTTCAAATGTTGTGAGCATGCCCTTGGCAGAAACGCCGATGCGATCGAGGTAGCGCAGGGCTGCCTGGTCAGCTGATGATTCCTCAGATCTGCGATAGGACAAGAAACTTCGTTGGGCGAGCGCTCCGCCACCGGAGACAGCTGCTGCACCACCGCGGGCGATAGAGCTGTTGCCCGTGGTTGCACCTGCTGCCATAGCGCCTGCACCCAGGATCATGCCGATAACTGACATGATCTGTGCGTTTGAAGCTGCCTGGCGCATGCGAACCAGATGGTTGCCAGCAATATGGCCGGTCTCGTGTGCGATTACGCCGATCACTTCGCTTGGCGTTTTGGCATCCATAATGACGCCGAGGTTGATAAACATCCTGCGGCTGTCTGGAACGAAGGCGTTAAAGCTCTTGTCGTTGACCAAAATGATCTCAACCTGATTGGCAGGAAGTCCAGCTGCCCGGAAGATCGGTTTGGCGTATTCGCGCAGCAAATCTTCAGTTTCTGCATCGCGAACGAGGGGGAGCCCCTTCTTTTGTTGAGCTTGAGCTGTGGTGATTGCCACATTAGGTACAACCAGTGAAAGTGCGGTTGCTGTTATAAGAATTTTGCGCGCAAACTTTGTTGCTTGTGATTTGACTGGTTCAATCACACGTTTCAATGCATTGTTCTTAAATTGCACGTCAAGTCCCCTTAATTGGCTTGGCAGGCGCAGAGCGGTTCGCACTTAAAGTACTACATAGACTTTCAAATAAGCCTTAACCACCCAAGATAGGCAGTTATTAGGCAAAATTGCTAGGTAGCCCGAAAAATTAAAGCACAGGCTCTGAGAAGAAGAAATAAGAGGGAATGCATTTGTCAGTATTAATGGGATCAAAACGTAGTGAAGTCCTGCCTTTTCAAGCTATGGAAGTGCTGAATGCTGCCAACCGCCTTGAGCAAAGCGGAGAACATGTGCTGCACATGGAAGTGGGTCAGCCGGGAGCGCCTGTTCCTGACTCGGTTTTGAAGGTTGCGCATGACCACCTGTCTTCTGGCCGATTGGGATACACGGAAGCACAGGGCATTCCGCTGCTGAAGAAGAGCATTGCTCGCTACTATAAGCAAACCTTCGGATTAGAGGTTCCAGAATCTCGCATTTTTGCAACTACGGGTTCTTCTGCCGGATTTAACCTTGCGTTTCTTGCCGGGTTTGACAGAGGGGACCGCATTGCAATTACATCTCCGGGTTATCCGGCCTACCGCAATATTATTGAGGTGTTAGGGCTGGAGTGTGTGGAGATTGAGGTTGGGCCGGAAACGCGCTGGTCGCTTACCCCTGAGATTCTTGAGGCAGTGCATAAGGAGAAGCCGCTAAAGGGCGTGCTTGTGGCCAGTCCGGCGAATCCGACCGGGACCATGATGTCTCCTGATGCTCTCAAGGCATTGGTTGAGGCTTGTGAAGCGATGGATCTGTGGTTCATCTCTGATGAGATTTACCATGGGCTTGCCTATGATATGGAGGAGGAGACGGCGCTCCGCTTTACGGACAAGGCGATCATCGTCAATAGCTTTTCCAAATACTATTGCATGACAGGTTGGCGTATTGGCTGGATGGTGTTGCCTGAGGTGCTTGTACGTCCGATTGAGCGGATTGCGCAGAGCCTTTACATTTCGCCCCCAGAGCTGGCGCAAGTGACTGCAGCTGCTGCTTTTGATGCGACGGAGGATTATGAGAAGATCAAGGCTGGGTATGCTGCCAACAGGCAGGTGCTGCTTGATCATCTTCCTCAGCTTGGTTTTGATGTGCTGCCGGTTGACGGTGCGTTCTATGTGTATGCGGGTGTTTCAAAGCTCACCAACGATTCTATGGAGTTCTGTCAGAAGATGTTGGCAGAGACACACATTGCGGCAACACCCGGCGTAGATTTCGATCTGACACGCGGGAATCAATACATGCGCTTTTCCTTTGCGGGGAAGGAGCCCGATATCAAGCTTGCGGTGGAGCGGTTGGAAGACTGGCTCAAGTAACAGGCAATAAAAAAGCCCGCTCAGTTGAGCGGGCTTTTTTTGAACTTGTTTCTTCTTAGAAGAAAGAGCGGCGCTGCCACCAACCTGTGCGGCGCGGCGAGTCATCATCGCCTTCAACGGCAACGGTTTCCCCTTCAACAACCTTATGCGATGTCACAACCGGTTTGGTTGGCGCTTTCGGTTTCGCTGGTGCTTCGGCCTCAACTTCTGCTTCTGCAGCTTTAGGGGTCTCGACAGCCGGAGCTTCTTCCTTCACTTCAACCTTAGCGACTTCCGCAGGCTTTTCTTCTTTAGGCTGCTCAGCAATCGGTTCTGCAGGCTTGTTCACTGGTTCTGCCGGAGCTTCCGCAGGTTGCTCTGCTTGTACTGCCACTTCTGCCGGAGCTTCTTTCACCGCGACGTCTGAAGTTTCTTCTGCCTGAGGGGCAGGGGCTTTGGTTGCTTCTGTAGAAGCTTCCTTTTCAGCTGTTTCCTCAGGTGCAGGTTTTACTCTGCGACGACGGCGAGGCTTGCGGGTTTCTTTCTTCGGCTCTTCTTCAGCTACAGCCTCTGTTACCGGTTCTGCAGGAGTAGCAGTGTCTTCTACAGCTACTGCCTCATCTGCGGTCTCAGATTTTGCTTCTGCGATGATCTCTTCAACGCTGTCCGCAGAACTTTCTTTTGAGCCTTCTGCTTCCTCGGAGCTTTCACCGTTCTCGCCGTTTTCATCAGATGCGCTTCTGCGACGAGAGCGGCGGCCACCACGGCGACCACGGCGACGCTTGCGGCGGCGATCTTCTTCTTCGTCTGTTAGCTCAGTAGAGTCCGCGTCAGCTGACTTTTCTTCAGAGGATGCGTCCTCTTCAGTAGACGGCTCTTCAGCGCTCGCAGATGTTGTTTCCTGCTGCTCAGCTTCGTCTTTCTCGTTGCCAGTGCGACGACGACGACGACGACGGCGACGACGACGATCATTGCCGTCCTCATCAGCTGCTTCTTGCTTCTCTTCCTCTACAGCCTCTTCAACGATGTCTTCTTCTTCTTCCTCCTCAACGGGGAAGATGGTGTCCGGCTGAACTGTAGCTGGCAGAGGCTGCGTACGCTCGCTTGGTGTTGCAAGCTCGCCGCGCTCCAAAGTGAAGTGCTGCTCGGTGACGGTGTCGTCTCCGAGAATAGAAATTTCCAGACCGAAGCGACGCTCCAGATCCATCAAGTGATGGCGCTTCTGGTTGAGAATGTACATCGCCACTTCATTTGGCGTGCTCAGGTTCAAGTTGTGAGTAGACCCACGCAGCAGCTGATCTTCCAGGGAGCGGAGGATGTGCAGAGCAACAGATTCTACTGAGCGCACGATGCCAGAACCATGGCAGTGCGGGCAAACAACTGATGAGCTTTCGAGTACGCCGGTGCGGATGCGCTGACGTGACATTTCCAGCAAGCCGAAATGTGAGATGCGGCCAACCTGAATGCGGGCACGGTCAGACTTCAGACATTCTTTCAGGCGACGTTCAACAGCGCGGTTGTTGCGGTTCTCTTCCATGTCGATGAAATCGATAACCACAAGGCCAGCGAGGTCGCGCAGGCGAAGCTGACGAGCAATCTCTTCTGCTGCTTCCAGGTTGGTTGCCTGAGCGGTGTCTTCAATGTTCTGTTCGCGGGTTGCTTTCCCGGAGTTCACATCGATCGCAACAAGAGCTTCTGTCTGGTTGATGACAATGTAGCCACCGGACTTCAGCGTCACTTGTGGTGAGAACATTGCGTCGAGCTGGGCTTCTACACCGAAACGGGTGAAGATTGGCGTTGCATCGCGATAAGGCTGAACATTCTTGGAATGGCTTGGCATCAGCATGCGCATGAAGTCTTTCGCTTCACGGTAGCCTTCTTCGCCAGAAACCATAACCTGATCAATGTCTTTGTTGTACAGGTCGCGAATAGAGCGCTTGATCAGGCTGCCTTCCTCGTAAACGAGGGTAGGGGCTGCTGAATCAAGGGTCAGTTCGCGGACATTTTCCCAAAGACGCAGAAGGTATTCGAAGTCACGCTTGATTTCTGCTTTGGTTCGGCTGGCGCCTGCTGTGCGCAGGATAACACCCATGCCGTTCGGCACATCCAGATCACCAGCAACCTGCTTCAGGCGCTTGCGGTCTGTTGGCTTCGTGATTTTGCGGGAAATCCCGCCACCACGGTCGGTGTTTGGCATCAAAACAGAGTAACGGCCAGCGAGGGACAGGTATGTTGTCAGAGCAGCGCCTTTATTTCCGCGCTCTTCCTTCACGACCTGTACCAGCAGCAGCTGACGGCGTTTGATGACTTCCTGAATCTTATAGTTGTCGCGCAGACGGCGAGGGCGTGCGGTAACTTCTTCTTCCGCTTCCTCTTCGCTATCATCCTGCTCTTCAGCTTCAGATGTCTCTTCTGCAGCTTCCTCAGTCGCGTCTTCTGATGCGGCTTTGTCGGAAGCTTCTGTGTCTTCAGCAGTATCAGCCTCAGCTACAGGCTCTTTTGAAGAAGGCTTGGCAGCCGTTGCATCACCAGCGCTTGCTTTTTGCGCTGTAGAATTGCCAGCTTCGTCTTCTTCTGCAGCTTCAGCCTCGATATCCTCGATGCTGTCATCCTGGAAAGGAGCATCCATGCTGGCAAGAGCTTCGGCCTCGTGTTCTGCTTCCAGAGCACTGGTTTCAGCTTCGATCAGCTCAGCAACAACGTCTTCAGAAGCTTCTGCGGCTTTCGCTGCAGCAACCTTTTGAATTTCGGCTTCACGCTTTGCTTCTTCTTTTTCTCTGCGGGCACGTTCACGCTGGTTTGCAGCTGCTTCGGCTGCAAGCTGAGCTTCAAGAGCCTCCCGATCTTCTTTCGGGAGCTGATAATAATCCGGATGGATTTCGCTGAAGGCGAGGAACCCGTGTCTGTTGCCACCATATTCAACAAAAGCGGCCTGAAGTGATGGCTCTACTCGTGTGACTTTAGCTAGGTAGATATTTCCGCGAAGCTGCTTTCTGTTTGCGGCTTCAAAGTCAAATTCCTCAACCCGATTCCCGCGCACGACCGTAACCCGGGTCTCCTCCGGGTGGGTCGCATCTATCAGCATCTTGTTTGCCATGAAGTGAGTTCCTTAGGACCAAACACTGAAGACGGCGCGAGTGGCGCTGAGATTTGTACATCGTCAGGTCGGTCAACTTGTTATGTAAGTTGCTAGTAGAAAAGGAGAGACGGCGGCGCGCATGACCACGGCAAGAAGGGACCGACTGACACGTCGGCGCACTGCTTCTTAACTCATGTTCATTTGTATTTGCGCGTAGCTTTGACAAACCGTTCGCCCTTAATGATCTCTTTTGACCGCCCATAAGGCGGTATGCTTGAAATGGAAGCGCTTCTTCAGGCTTCCAATCTGTAAACGTCTGTTCCTGCGCCTAGCTGCCGTATCTCTCCGAAAATTCGGGGATAAAGCACTTATCCAAAGCGACAGAAAATCTGTTCACAACCCGCCATGACCGAAAATGTCACGGCAAAACTCTGTCTTGGCTCTCGAGCAGACTGCTCTTCCAGTTGGTTTATACCGTATCCTCATCAACAAACCGGAAACGGCACAAATGGCTCATATGGGCTTTTTGAAACATTTCGATCAGTTTGAAAACTGCGAAAATCTCAGGATATCAGCTTCAAAAAATATGGCTCACAACTTTACGGAACAATTCCAAATCGAAGTCCTAGTAAACCTTTTACGATCCCTCGAGACGCTTGGCAAGCTTGGGAAAATCGATCTGGCGATGTCTTGCTACGAAAGCTGCAGTTGTTAATCAATGCTTAATGATAGGTTTGGCGGGGTGACTTTCGCTTAATCGTGTTTTAATCGTTCAACTTGATTTAAACTAAATTGCCAGTGTTTCTATAGGGGAGTGAAAAGGTGAGCCGCATCAGTCATGCATTCAGGTTCTGTGCTCTCAGCTTTTATTGTGTCGCGTTTTCTCTCATTGCAACTGTTGCCATGAGTAATGCTGCATCAGCGCAAAATGCGGTTTCGGTCGTTTCTGATGCGCGTGTTGCCGGAGATCTGGCACGGACGCGCTTCATTCTGGATATGGATGGTGAGGTTGGATATAACCTTTCATTCTTGTCTCACCCTTATCGGTTGGTGATTGACTTGCCGTCTGTCACCTTCCAGTTTCCAAGAGATTTCGTGCCAAAAGGACGGGGGCTGGTTCGGTCCTGGCGGTATGGCTCCATCTCCAAAGGGCGTTCCAGAGTAGTACTGGATCTCAATTCTCCAGTCGCTCTGGACAAAACCTTTTTGCTGCCCGGCGTACAAGATCAACCAACACGGCTGGTTATTGATCTGACCGAATCTTCTCCTGATGAGTTTGAGGCTGCGGTTGGTCAGGCCACGTCACATGCGCAGCCAGTAGGGGCGACAGCATCTGTTCCCAAGCAGGATACTCAAGAGCCAACTGCTGCTGAAAACGATCTGCCCGTGATCATTATTGATCCGGGGCACGGTGGTGTTGATTCTGGTGCAGTTGGCAGTAATGGCACGCTTGAAAAGGCGATCGTTCTGAATTTTGGCCGGTTTTTGAAAGAGAAACTGGATAAACTTGGCTACTATCAGGTCTATCTAACCCGTGATGATGATAAATTCATCTCTTTGGGGAGCCGGACCAAGCTGGCGCGCGGGAAAGAGGCTGATCTGTTCATCTCCATTCATGCGGATTCGATCACAAATGGGGCAGAGACGACGCGTGGGGCCTCAATCTACACTCTTTCAGAGCGAGCGTCTGACCGGATGGCGGCTGCGCTGGCGCGCCGTGAAAACTATTCGGATGTGATTGGCGGGGTCGATTTTTCTGATGAACCTGAAGAGGTTACAGATATTTTGGTCGAACTCACCCGCCGTGAGACCAAGAATTTTTCCATTCATTTTGCACGGTTGGTGGTTGAAGAACTTAAAAGCGCCACAACAGTTATTAAAAATCCTCTTCGTTCTGCGGGGTTTCAAGTGCTGAAAAGCCACGATGTTCCGTCTGTTTTGATTGAACTTGGATTTCTTTCCAATAATCTGGATGAGAAAATGTTAGGTTCTGATGAGTGGCGGGAACGCGTGTCGGATGCGATTGTTCAAGCGACGAACGGTTTCTTTCGGGCTAGAATTGCGCAGCAATAGCTGTTTGGTGTGATTGTTTTTCGGGTGCGTATATGTCGCTGCTGCAGTGGGATAAAGACTAAGTTCCTGCCTCAGCTTTGCCATAATGAAAAGCGATTGGGTGCCAAACTGTAACAGTGAAGTCTGGATTCGATTCTGCTGCATTCATTCAGGGCGAGACCTCTTGACCCTTAACGGGAAATGCATCAGGAACGGCGTTTGAAACTGGCTCTGGAATGCTGGCTTCACGACACGAACATTCTTAGCGGGAAAGCAAACGAGCCCGAATATGAGATTATTTTTAAAGTTCATTGGATATCTCTTTGGGATTTCAGTTGTTCTGGGGCTGATTGCAGCTGCCGGATTGTGGATTTATCTCAATGACATAACCAAGGATCTGCCGGACTACACCGCGCTGAAGGATTATGAGCCGCCAGTCATGACACGTGTGCATGCTGCTGATGGTCATCTTATGTATGAGTTCGCGCGTGAACGACGTTTGTTTATTCCGATTCAGGCTATTCCGGACCGTGTGAAGCAAGCTTTCTTATCTGCTGAAGATAAGAACTTTTATGAACACATCGGGATCGACCCGTGGGGCATTGGCCGTGCGGTGATCACAAACGTTCGTAACAGCGGGTCCGGGCGCCGCCTTGTTGGAGCGTCCACGATTACGCAGCAGGTTGCAAAGAACTTCCTTTTGACCGGTGAGCAGAAGTATGAGCGCAAAATCAAAGAAGCGCTTCTTGCTTTGCGTATCGAGCAAGCGTTTACGAAAGAAGAGATCCTTGAGCTTTATCTGAATGAGATTTATCTCGGTGTCGGCGCTTACGGTGTTGGTGCTGCTTCCCTGATCCTTTTTGATAAATCTGTTCACGAGCTTGAGCTTGAAGAGATTGCATATCTCGCTGCGGTTCCTAAAGGCCCATCCAACTATCACCCATACCGCTACAGAGACCGTGCGATTGAACGCCGGAACTGGGTTATCGACCGTATGGTTGAGAACGGTTACGTGACAGTTCAGGAAGGTATTGAAGCTAAGGCCAAGCCTCTTGACGTTAAACTGCGTCCAACTGGTAACCTCGTGAAAGGCTCTGAGTATTTCTCTGAGGCTGTGCGACGCCAGTTGGCCGGTCAGTACGGTGAAGAGAAGCTTTATGAGGATGGTCTATCCGTTCGTACATCCCTTGATCCTGACATGCAGCTGAAGGCGCGTAAGGCACTGCGTGACGGCCTGGTTGACTTCGACCATAAGCGCGGTAAATGGCGCGGTCCGATCAGTACGATTGAAATCACCTCCAGCGACTGGGGCGCGGCTCTAGCTAAAGTTCAGACGCTGAACGATGTCCCTGAGTGGACGAGTGCGGTGGTTCTGTCTGTGAGTAATCAGAAGGCCGTGGTGGGGCTTCGTCCGAAGCGCATGGCAAACCGGAAACTTTCTACTGAGCGTGTCCGTGCAGATCTCTCACTGAGTGATATGAAATGGGCTCGCGTCAACGGTCGTGCTCCTCGCAATGTGCAGGAAGTATTAAGTCCGGGTGATGTGATTTACGTTCAGCGTCAGGCGAGTGGCAAATATGTGCTGCGGCAGGTGCCTGAGGTTTCGGGTGCCATTGTTGCCATGGACCCGAATACTGGCCGTGTTGTCGCGCTGGTTGGTGGCTTTAGTTACGCCGAAAGCCAGTTTAACCGTGCGACGCAGGCTTGGCGTCAGCCGGGCTCTGTGTTCAAACCGTTCGTCTATGCGGCTGCGCTGGATAATGGTTATACGCCGTCTTCAGTGGTGCTCGATGCGCCTGTTGAGATTGAGCAAGGACCAGGGCAGGACCCGTGGAAGCCACAGAACTATGGTGGCAAGTTCTACGGTCCGTCTACTCTGCGTACAGGTATTGAACTTTCCCGTAACGTGATGACTGTTCGTCTTGCTCAGGACATGGGCATGGATCTGGTTGCTGAATATGCACGCAGTTTTGGCATTGATGACAATATGATGCCGGTGCTCTCCATGTCTCTTGGTGCAGGCGAAACCACCGTGATGCGCATGACAGCGGCCTATTCCATGATGGCCAATGGCGGGCGCCGAGTGCAGCCTACTCTGATTGACCGTATCCAGAACCGTTATGGTGAGACTATCTATCAGAACGATCAGCTTGTTTGCACAGATTGCTCCGAAGAGTATTGGAGCAATCAGGGAGAGCCCGAGCTTATTGATACTCGTGAGCAGGTGCTTGATCCTATGACCGCCTACCAGATCACTTCCATGATGGAAGGCGTAGTCAAGCGCGGTACGGCGACAAGTGTTAAAGCTGTTGGCCGTCCTGTTGCCGGTAAAACTGGTACTACCAATGATGAGCGCGATGCATGGTTTGTTGGCTTTACACCAGAACTGACTGTGGGTGTTTTCGTTGGATATGATACTCCGCGCAAGATGGGCCGCGGTGCGACTGGCGGTCAGGTTGCTGCGCCAATCTTCACTGCCTTCATGAAGGATGCTCTAAAGGATGCGCCTCCGTTGGAGTTCCGTGTTCCAAACGGATTACGGCTGGTGTCTATCAACCGCCGTACTGGTCTACGGGCTGGTGCCGGAGCTCCAGGTACAATTCTGGAATCCTTCAAACCGGGTACATCGCCACCAGACAGTTACTCTGTCATTGGCTTCCAGGATGAGATTGGTATCCGTCAGGATCTGTCTCCGGAAGCTGGGCGCGCCGTTATGTCCGGCACAGGTGGACTTTACTAAAAACTTCATGGGCTGGTCTTGCTAACTGCATGACCAGCCCACAGTTTCTGTGGTCTGGCTGATTGCGGAAATCGTTTGCTGCGACTATGTTCGCACCCGACGCAGTGTTATTGACTGCACAGTTGTTTTTCAAAAAAGTGAGGTATCCGATGCGCGCCGAAATGGAGGCCATCGTCGACGAAATCAAGCAGGCCATAAGCCTGCTGAGGAGGCATCTTTGACTGGGACACTGCACTTGTCCGTCTAGATGAACTCAATGCGCTTTCTGAAGATCCAAATCTTTGGAGTGACCCGACGAATGCGCAAAAACTGATGCGTGAACGTCAGCAGCTGGATGACAGCATTGGCGGTGTTCGCAAGCTTGAGCAGGATCTCGTTGACAATCAGGAACTGATTGAGATGGGCGAGATGGAAGATGATCAGTCCGTTGTTGACGAGGCTGAAGCTGCTTTGAAAGCTATGCTGGAACAGGTCAATAAGCTGCAGTTGCAGTCCTTGCTTTCTGGTGAAGCCGACGGAAATGATACGTATATCGAGATCAATTCCGGTGCGGGCGGTACTGAAAGTCAGGACTGGGCCAGCATGCTTCTGCGCATGTATCGCCGTTGGGGTGAGCAGCACGGCTATAAGGTCGAGCTGATGGAATACAATGACGGCGAAGAAGCGGGCATCAAGTCTGCAACTTTGCTTGTTAAAGGTGAGAATGCTTACGGCTGGATGAAGACCGAAGCAGGCGTTCACCGTCTTGTTCGCATCTCGCCATATGACTCCAATGCACGTCGTCATACGTCCTTTGCGTCCGTCTGGGTTTATCCGGTTATTGATGACAGCATCAATATCGAGATCAACGAAAGCGATTGCCGCATTGATACCTATCGTGCCTCTGGTGCTGGTGGTCAGCACGTGAACACGACTGACTCTGCTGTTCGTATTACGCACAATCCAACAGGTATTGTCGTGCAGTGTCAGAGTGAGCGTTCACAGCATAAAAACCGCGCAACTGCGTGGGATATGCTTCGTGCACGTCTTTATGAGGCTGAGTTGCAGCGCCGTGAAGATCAGGCGAGCAAGGATGCTGCTTCCAAGACCGATATCGGTTGGGGGCATCAGATCCGCTCTTATGTTCTGCAGCCGTACCAGCTTGTGAAGGATCTGCGGACTGGCGTGGAAAGCACTGCGCCTTCTGACGTTCTGGATGGCGATCTGGATAAGTTCATGGAAGCAACGCTGGCGCACCGTGCATTCGGCAACGCGCCTGCCGCGGTTGAAGATCTCGACTAAGCCTTATCTTCTGCAATGAATTAGAAAAGCCCCGGAACTCAGTTTCGGGGCTTTTTGTGTTGCGAATGGTCTTAAGGCAGATTGAGTGCGATTTTGGTTTGTTTTTTGGGCTTGAAAATCGCAGCTAGCCTGTCACCTGTGCGGATGAAGCGCATTGGATTGACTGGCTTGCCGTTGAGGCGCACCTCGTAGTGGAGATGAGGGCCTGTTGAGCGGCCCGTATTGCCGACAGTCCCGATGACATCGCCCATGTTGATGCGTTGCCCTTCGCTAACGAGTAGCTTGTGCATGTGGGCGTAGCGGGTAACGAGGCCGTTGTCATGTACGATTTCTACAGAAAGGCCATAGCCGCCGTTGTACCGTGAGAGTGAGACAATGCCGGTGCCGGTTGCTTTGACTGAGGTTCCGCGAGGTGCTTTGAAATCCAGACCAGTGTGGATCGCAGGTTTGCCGAGGAACGGGTCTGTTCGGGCTCCGTACGCACTGGAGATGTTGAAGCTGGAGAGTGGGCGACCAAATGGCAAGGCATCCACTTTGGTATTTAATTCAATGCGTTGTTCAATGATCCGGCGCGCTGCAATCATACTACTGTCCAAATCAGCAGACCCAATGTCCTGATAGATGCCGCCAGCAGATGAACTTGGGGTGACAAAGACAGGCTGTGCAACGCCGGCTTTCTTAAGCAGCGTGTTTGCACGTTTAATGTCGTCTATAGCCGCTTGTGTGTAAGCGGTGAGCAAGAGTTGCCCTTGTGCTTGCTTCGCATAGAAGCCTTTGTGAGGGGCAGCTGGCTGTGGGGCGGTGGACTGCTTGCCTGACAGTGTTTTCAGAATATCGAGTGGAGCACCGCTTTTTTGTGATGCAAACGATAGTTTGTGGGTGTTGGTCGCGCCGACGTCTCTTTGAAGAGGTTTGCGCTTTGGAGAGGGCGGGATAGCGGAGAGGACAAGGTTTGATTGCTCCGCCAGCGTAACCAGTGCTTCAATTTCCTGAAACTGCCGCAATAGCTGCGCTTGCTGTTTGCGAGCAGGAGCATTTAGACCTGATGTGTCCTGATCCAACCGTCCGCGCATCTCGCCGAGCTGAAATTTTAGATCCCGAATTTCGCTTTCATAGTTTTCACGGAGAGCCAATTCTCTGGATAATGTTGAATTGAGCCGCATCTCGCTGAGAGACTGTTGAAAGCTGCTTGCCAAAACTGCGGAGACGACCGCTGTTGCTGCAAGACCGGAAATCCAATAGGCCATCGGAGGAATTACGCGCAGCTCAGATGTGATGCGCGAAAGCCACATTGGGCCATCCAATTTCAATTGGTTGTAATTGTTAGAAAACTCACTGCACCTGGAAAGCTTCATTGGATGACCACTTGCTCAGTTTGCCTACTGGAAATGATTTGTTAAACTCAATTAAAGTTAGTTATGGTTAATAAAGTCTAAGTGCAGTGTATCATTGGGTCAATTTGATGAGCGGTCGATAGAAGCCCGGAGTGAGACCTGCTTCAGATCTTGCTCTGTCATTAAACGGGGGCTTCAGTGGTCCTTTAAAATGTTGTTTTACGAGCTGTTGAAAACGAGGCTCAGGGCGTACACGGTGCCTGTCACACATGAAGCGGAACCATTTCGCTCCATAGGCAACATGTCCTTTTTCATCGTGATAGATCACATGCAACACGCTGGCAGTGTCTTCATCGCCTGTGGCGTTGGCCTTCTCGATCATGGATGGGGTGATGTCGAGGCCTCTGGCTTCGAGCACGAGTGGAATAATTGCCAGACGTGCTATCAGGTCCTTGCCGGTTGACTGGGCAGCTTGCCAAAGACCGTCATGTGCTGGCAGATCGCCATAGGCGTGCCCAAGCTTTGCAAGGCGTTCTTGAATGAGCGTGAAATGTTTTGCCTCTTCCAATCCAACGCGGACAAAGTCGTCATAGTAGGAGCGCGGCATGGGCACATGGGTGAAGCGGCCGATCAGGTCCCAGGTGAGATCTATGGCATTGAGTTCGATGTGTGCCAGAGAATGGAGCAGGGCGATCTTGCCGTTTTTCCCTCCAACTGCGCGTTTGGGCATGTCTCGTGGTGGAAGAAGCTCAGGTTTTGCTGGGCGACCAGGGCGGTCCGGCATGGGCCTTTCACCTGTGCCACGGGAAATGGACAGGGCGCCTTTGAACCATTGATTTGCGACGTAGTAGGCAAGCGCGACCTTCATATCCAAATCAGGTGTTTCGAGGATTTGGCGGGCGCCGTCTCTAAGAGACTTTACGCTGGTGTTTTCAGGGAGGGTGAGATGCGCTTGCCCTGCAAACGCATCCGCATCATTGTTGCCCGGAAGTTTTGGCATTCTTTACTGGCTCAGACCTTGTAATTCTTCCAAGATCTTTTCGACGTGGCCGGGAACGCGGACCTTACGCCAAATCTTGGCAATCTTGCCTTCTTTATCAACGAGAAATGTGGAGCGTTCAACGCCCATGTACTTCTTTCCGTACATGTTTTTTTCCACCCAGACCCCGTAGGCCTCACAAACTTCTTTTTCGATATCTGCCCCAAGTGTGACGTTAAGTCCGTGTTTCGCCTTAAACTTGTCATGCTTTAGTGGTGTATCGGGCGAAATGCCGATGATAACAGCATTGTGTTTTTCAAACTCAGCCGCATTTTCGGTAAAGGCAATTGCTTCTTTTGTGCAGCCTGGTGTGTCATCTTTTGGATAAAAATAAACGACGACCGACTGGCCAGTTTGTTCTGATAGAGTGAATTGTCCTTGCGAATCTGTGGCTAAGGTAAAATCCGGTGCCAGCATGCCTTCCTGCGGTAAGGAAGGTGTCGCATCTTTCGTATCAGGCATTCTTTATTTGCTCCTGGGGTGCCATTTGGTCTCTTGGGACGCCGTTTTTTTGAGTATGGTGTAGATAAGCAATTAATCTTGCAGAGCACCTGTGATCACGCGATGCTATCGCAGGTTACGATTCGGTCAAAATCGAACGTACCACTAAAACAGGGAATGAGATTCTGGCTGTTGATGTTGGGAATACAGCAGAGCTTGAGAGCTCTCCTGTTACACGTCGTTTTAAGCGACGCGTAATATGGGGTGTTGTTTGCGTTTTTCTATTTATAACGTTTGGTTTTGGCGGTTACCGGGTGATGAGTGGCCCGTTTTCTGTTCCCTACCTCGTGGATTGGGCAATCAAACAGTTTGAGAGCAAAGCGCTAAACGTTACCGTTGGTAGTGCGCAGTTTGATCTGTTTGGTGAAAACGGCAGCCGTATTCTCCTGGAAGACTCCCTTATTCGCGTCAAAGGTCGTACTGCTGCGACTGTGTTGCTCCCACGAGCCGAAATCGGCATCAATCTGTCTGGACTGCTGACCGGTGATCTGGAAATCACCAGTGTCGCGCTGGAACGGCCTTCTGCAACGATCAAGCTGGCGAGTGGGTCGGAGCCTTTGCCGCGAGTGCAAAACCGCGTGGTAGCGATCGATAAGTTTAGTGTGATTGCTGTTGAGGAGCTCAAACGCTGGCATCTTGAAAAAGTTGCTATTGAGTACGGTCGACTGGTGATCAACGCGCAGGGTGAAGAGTTTGTCGCTGATGGTATTGATGCAAATGCTGTGCTGCTGGATGATCTCTCCTTTGCAGTAAATGCTAAGATCGTGGGCCGTGAAGGGGACTGGTCATGGGATCTGAAGCGCACTGTTACACCAGAAACTGGTGCGAGAAACATTTCCGTCAATCTGCGTGATGCCTCGCTGCGAGATTTGTTGCCAACACACAGTTTTGCTCGTGATGACAAGCTGGCGAATACGCGTCTGTTTGTTGAAGCGAATGCTGAACTTTGGGCGACCGGTGAGTTTGTTGGTGCGGATATGAATGTTCGTACCTCTCCAATCTTCATCCGCACTGCTCCAGATAATTCTATTACCGTCGACGAAGCATTCCTGGATCTCAATTTGCAGCGCGATAATCCCGATATTATCATCGGACGATCTTATCTGCGCCGTAAAAACACACGCGTTGTGTTTGGTGGGGTTGTGCAGCCACCTGTAACTGAAGGCGCTGAGTGGAACTATTCGCTTGGTTCCCGAGAGATCGTATTGGCGCCTGCTGATGTAAAGTCGCCGCCGCTGCTGTTCCCTGATGCTTATGCATCTGGCACGTTTGATCCGACGAACTCCCTGATTTCTATTGAACGAGCTCGTGCTGTCGGGCTTGATGCTGACATTAATGTTGCGGGATCGTTCTACTACGGGAAACCGGGACCGTCCCTTGCGCTATCCGTTTACAGCCCAAGCCTGAGCTTTGGCGAAGTGTTGCAGGTTTGGCCGACAGTTACAGCACCAAAAACCCGAAACTGGTTGATTGATCACCTCGGCCCTGGCCGGGTTGATAACATTGCCTTGGATCTGGCGCTTGGGCCAGAAGCCTTTGATGGCGACCGGAGTACGCCTGCGTGGCAGGGAGACGGCCTTACAGCATCCTTTGATGTGATTGACGGCTCAGTCAAAGCGCTCAAAACTCTGCCTGTGGTGCGCGATCTCACCGGGACTGGCAAGATCGAGAATGAAGATTTTTCGATCTCCGGCAGCAATGGTCATTTCCGTATGCAAGACGGGAACATCGTTAAGGTGCCAGAGGTTCAGTTTGCGATCAAGAATATCGCAACACCAGGCGCTCTGCCTGCTGAACTGTCTGTGCTGCTGACGGGGCGTGCCGATGATTTGGGTGTGCTAGCTGACGCTGAACCTATAAATGCGTTAGAGAGTTTCAGTGTCGTGCCAGCAGACCTTTCTGGCATGGGTGAAGTCCGTGTTGAAGCCTTGTTCCCGCTCCTCAAGAATCTCAAGGTTAAAGATGTTGAGTGGCGGGCCAATCTGGATCTGAAGGACTTCAGCAGTAAAGCGAAGATCTCAGGCCAGACCATTGAAAATGCAAACCTGATCGTTCAGGCGGACACAAAGCAAACCCAGATTTCCGGCAAGGGGAAGCTGAATGGCTTCCAGTCTGAGATTGATTTGAGCACCAGCCGCGATGGCAGTGGGGCTGAAGACCGTCAGGGCGTGACGTTTGTTGCCAATGCCAAAGATCTGACAGACTACGGTGTTGATCTTCAGGGCTATGTCAAAGGCTCTGTGAAAGTCAGCTATGAGGACAGTGGCGGCGCGCAGGTGTTTGAACTGGACCTTTCAAAAGCTGCCATCAACGTTCGTGAGGTTGGCTGGAGCAAGGTGTCTGGTGTACGTGCAACCGCAAGGTTCCGTGTGACAAAAAATGGTAATGCCAGGACGCTCCATAACTTCTCATTCCTGTCTGAAGGTGTTGAAGTTCGTGGCAATCTAAAAATTGATGGCAATGGAAAGCTGGCGCTTGCTGACTTCTCCGCGTTCAATCTGCGCCCCAATGACAAAGCCAAGATGACCATTCGTCCACGCCGTGGTGGTGGGTATCAGGTCGTCATGAATGCGGATCGGTTTGATGGCCGTGCCCTGTTGGATTCGTTTGGGGCCGATAATGCAGCTGCTTCGGCAAAGCGCAAAAGAGATGTGATTGCGGTTGACCTGACATTCAGGCGCCTGATCGGTTTCAGAGGTGTACAGGCTCAAAACGTGCGGATTGATGGGCTCTTCCGCGGGGTAAGCGCTGTTAATCTTGCGGTTTCGGGCGCGACCTCAAGCCGTGGTCAGTTCAATTTCACTGTTGGCGGCGAGGGGAAGCATCGCTTTGCAAAAGGCAAGCTGAACAATGCCGGTGAGTTCTTACGGTTTATGGATCTGTTCCCTCGTATGCGCGGTGGTAACGGGCGCTTGGATATCCAGATGCCAACTGATACCAACTGGGCTGGTCAGCTGACTGTAAATGATTTTTCCATCACCGAAGATCCTGCGATTAAAGCGCTGAAAGGGATCGAGCCGAAGGAAATTCGCGGAACGCGGAACAGCGAAGTGTATTCTGCTGCAGTGAATTCTGGTGAGGCGTCTTTCCAAAAGATGCGCATGCAGTTTTCGCGCAGAGGAGACATTCTGAATGTTTCCAAGGGAACGTTGAGCGGTGCTATTATTGGCGGGACCTTTAGCGGGAATGCCAATCTGAAGAACCGTCAGCTGGATATGGCTGGCACGTTTGTTCCTGCCTATGCCTTGAACAACCTGTTTGCGAAACTGCCGGTGATCGGACTTATCCTTGGCGGAGGTTCTTCTGATGAAGGGCTGTTTGGAGTGACCTATAAGCTGGATGGCACTTTTGAGAAGCCTAAGTTCCAGGTCAACCCGGTCTCTGCAATTGCGCCGGGTGTGTTCCGCCGTATCTTTGAATTTAAGTAGAGGTCACAGGGAGGTAGGCTGCAAAGCGCATGCAAACGTAGTCTGCTTCCCAGCCTTTGCTTCTCGAATAAAGTAGCGGTTTGAGATGCTTGATTGTCTCTTTGTAAAATCGCTTCTTATTAGCCTCGCTCAGCTGCTCTGTGAGGCTGCTGGTAAAGAGTTGCAGCCATCCCTTCATTCCTGTCTCCAGCGGTGTCCTGCGTTCGATTTCGGTATGATAAGTGACTGAGAAGCCTGCTTCTTTCAACGCGCGCATGTACGTTTCGGGTGGTGGGAAAATCCAGGGGCTCTTGTAGGGGCCGAAAGCAGGGTTTTCGGCGAACACGTTTTCCATTGCAGACCGGATGATGCGGCAGTTTCGGTCGCATCCCATTTCACCAACAAACCGACCTCCCGGCTTCAGAGCATTCACAACACCTCGAATGACGCCCTTGTAATCCTGCATCCAGTGAAGAGCTGCGTTGGAGAAAACTGCGTTGAACTCCTTGTCAAAATTGAGGTTTTCAGCAGGTATGAGGCAAGTCTTGATACCTTTCTCATTCGCTTGCAGGAGCATATCTTCTGCTGTGTCGACGCCGGTTACGATTGCCCCTCGGCTTTGGATTTCCTGGGCCAACGTGCCTTCACCGCATCCCAGGTCCAAAATGCTTTCTCCGGGCTGCACAGCGAGCAACTCAAGTGCGTCTTGCCCAAAGTCTGCGACATAGGCTGCGTGCTTCAAGTATTGCTGTGCGTTCCAATCCTGCATCGCCATGGGGGCTGCTCCTAAATACGAGGGGCGCAGTTTAGGCTATCAGGGCTAGCTCAAGGTGCAGTTGACTGGCTGCAATTGCATAAACTTGCAGTGTTTTGCAGGCAAAGAAAAAGCCGGGAGCAAGGCCCGGCTTTGTCAAAGATATTGTGTTTAGTCAGACTGTTAGACTGGCTTTACAAGAACGTGTTTTTTCTTGCCAAGAGAAAGCTTGATCACGCCATCATCGGTCAGGTCAGCGTCGGTGATAGAGCGGTTGTGATCCTGTTCCGCCTTATCGTTGATACGGACAGCGCCGCCTTTAATGTTGCGACGGACTTCTCCGTTGGAAGAGCAAAGACCAGCGGTTACGAAAGCGTTGAGGATGCCGAGGCCTTCTTTTAGCTCTGTAGCGGCAATCTCGATGGTTGGCAGACCAGCGGCATTGGCGCCTTCTTCAAACGCCTTACGAGCTGTCTCAGCAGCTTTGTCAGCCTCGATACGGCCATGGAGCAGGGCGGTTGCTTCGGTTGCCAGAACCTTCTTGGCTTCGTTGATCTCAGCGCCTTCCATACCTGCCAGACGTTTGATCTCGTCCATTGGCAGAATGGTGAAGAGTTTCAGGAATTTCTCGACGTCAGCATCTTCGGTGTTGCGCCAGAACTGCCAGTAATCGTAGGGGCTGAGCATGTCTGCGTTGAGCCATACTGCGCCTGCTGCGGTTTTGCCCATCTTGGCACCGGATGCTGTGGTGAGCAGCGGGGTGGTGAGGGCGAAGAGTTCTTTGTCTGCAAGACGGCGACCAAGGTCTACGCCAGAGAGGATGTTGCTCCACTGATCAGAACCGCCCATCTGCAGACGGCAGTCTGTGCGGCGATGGATTTCGAGGTAATCGTAGCCCTGTAGGAGCATGTAGTTGAACTCGAGGAACGACAGGTGCTGTTCGCGTTCCAGACGCAGGCGCACGCTGTCGCGCTGGATCATCTGGTTGACGGAGAAGTAGCGGCCAACATCACGCAGGAAGTCCATGTAGTTGAGTTTGAGCAGCCAATCGGCGTTGTCCATCATCATTGCATCAGATGGGCCATCACCGAATTGCAAAAACTTTTCAAAGACTTGTTTGATGCCGTTTTTGTTGCCTTCGATGTCCTCATCGGTCAGCACTTTGCGGCTTTCGTCTTTGCCAGTCGGGTCGCCAACGCGTGTTGTGCCGCTGCCCATGAGGGTAATCGGACGGTGGCCGGTCTTCTGGAACCAATGCAGCATCATGATTTGTACAAGGGAGCCAACGTGCAGGCTGGAGGCTGTACAGTCAAAGCCAATATATGCGGTTACGGTCTCTTTCGCGCAAAGTTCGTCCAGACCTTCGGCGTTAGAGAGTTGGTGCAGGAAGCCGCGTTCTTCCATTGTCCGCATAAATTCGGATTTATATGAGCTCATTGGTCAAGCCTGTTCAATTTACTGAGTATTTCCAAGTTGAAAGGTCTATACCTGAGTTTTCAGCGGGATTCACTCGTTTTTTCTGGCAAGGCCCAAAAGCTGTGTTGGGGATTTGAGATTGTGCGGAGAATTTGGTGCTGAGGTGTGTTGAGTGAGTTCTCCGCAACGCAGGTGTGTTTCCTCTCTGTTCTGCTTAGAGCGGAATGCGGCCAAATTTCAATAGGTTGCCGTGAGGGTCGTGGATGTAAAACTCTTCCATATCCCAGGGGCGTCTGGTGAGTTGCGTGAAGCGAGGTTCGCTCTTGCCGTCCTCTGGAAGACCGAGTTTGCGATATTCTTCGTGAAGGTCGACGATGGGCCCTCCACGGAAATAAACGCTGCTGTTGTTGCACAGGTGCTTTTCTGTGGTGAGCCAGAAGTGGATTTCTAAAGTGTCTCTGCGCAGAATCAGAAAGTCGTCCTGTTCGTAAACGACGTTGGTAAAGCCGAGCTTGTCTGCGTAAAACGCTTTTGTTTCCTGAATGTTGAGGGAAGGAAGTGTGGGGAGAAGTTCAATTGTGTCGGCTGCTGCGGTCATTGTTTTCTCTAAAATATGAATGTAATTGGTATATTTTAGAGGGTGCGGACTACATTGCAATGGCCAAAAGAAAACCCCGCGTCCTTCTCGAAGGTCTAAACGGGGTTTTGCTTTTATAGTCGGATCGCCGCGATTTACCGTTTCAAGGCTATATGCTGGGGCGTTTGATATGATTTCCGCCCGTGTACGTCCGGGTTCGATCCGTGCTTACCGTCTGATGACGCTCGGTCGCTCAGGCCGTTTTGTAGTCTTGCTATATTGTAGCATCTTGCAGAGGGTCTTCATAAGTACCGAATTGCCTTTATAAAAACCGTACAACATGCAGGTCCGGTGGAGTCATTGGCTCTCCTTTTGTTGACCTGTACCTAACTTAGGAACGCTTGGGTTTTCTTTCAAGGGATGGGGGAGAAAATAGTTAGTGCTGCCTTAGTGAAGACACTCTATTTTTCCAAAAAAGCGCAAAAAAGAAGGCGATCCGGGAGGATCGCCTTTGAAGAGTATGCGGGTCTAATCAGCACGGTCAGATACTGATAACCTCATTGCACTTAAACGCAGTTTCGTGACGTGGTGATGACATATCCCCTTTGCGCTCTAATGTGCGTTGGTTTGCGTTCTTTCGTGTTTTCTTGCGTTGCTGTGTAGAGGTGCTGTGTTGCGCGTAAAGCCATTGTTTACTGTCACGACCCACTGGTCGATGAAAAAATCTAAACTAGCGCCTTCAAGGCTGCTGCAAGTTGGGTCGCGCCTTCCTTGCTGATTTTTGTATCGAGTTTTTCTTCCAGCATGCGCTCATAGGTTTGCCACATCTGGGCGCGGAGATCTTTTCCCTTTGAGGTGATGAAGAGGGTTTTGCCGCGCTTGTCCTTGAGGGCGGGTTTGCTCTCGACCAGCTGAGCCTTGGCGAGCGACTGGATCACACGGGAGAGGTTGGCCTGCTGGAAGAGGACACGTTGCTCCAACTCGAATTGCCTCAGGCCATCGGGTGCGTTCTCCAGTTCCCAGAGGATGTCATACCAGGAGAGAGGGGGGAAGCGCTCTGCTTTGAAGGCGCCTTCGATATCGGTGTAGATGGTCTTTTGCACTCTGTTGAGAGCGATCCAGAGAGAAACTGACTCTTTGCTGACAGACATCACATCCTCGTTATTTGCGCATTCCGCTCTTGAAAAAGGTTTCCGTTCATTTAGATGTATATACATGCATATACATTAACATGATAAAAATCAATAGGTTAATGATTGTGTATTTGCGGGAAACTGCAGTTTTATGTGACAAACAGAGATATGAGGCAGGAAAAGCATGAAGCATTTCACGAAATTCGCCGTTGTTGCGGCGTCACTTGCATTCACAGCGTCAGCGCAGGCTGCGAGCTACAAATTTGATCCGACCCATACCGAGGTCCGGTTTTACTACAATCATGCGGGACTGACAGAGCAGTCTGGTGAGTGGAAGGTTGTTGGCGGGGAAGTGGAGTTTGATCCGGCAAAGATTGAAGAAACGAAAGTCAGTGTGACCATTGATCCGGCAAGCGTGGATACGGGTGTTGAGCCGCTGGATGAGCATCTGAAAGGCTCTGACTTCTTTGACGCGGAGAAATTTCCTGAGATCACCTTCGTTTCCACATCCGTCAAGCAAACCGGGGCAACAGCTGTGACATTGGTGGGGGACCTGACCATCAGGGACCAAAAGCATCCGGTGGAACTGGACTTTCAGCTCAAACACAATGGCCCGCATCCGCTGGGAAGCTACTTTGATTACTATCAGGGGCAGTGGATCGGTGTAGAGGGCAAGGGAGCGATTTTGCGCAGTGACTTTGGTGTTGGTAAGTTTGCACCATTGACCAGCGATCGGGTGCGTCTTGAGATTTCTGCGGAGATGAGAGAGGGCGGCTGGTAAGCTCTCTGCTTTGCTGATGCAGCTTTGTATCGCCAGATGAGATCCGGGTGATGGAAAAAACAAAACCCCGACTGAGGCCAGCCGGGGTTTTATTGTGCCTAGATGAGAGGACTGCTTTTGAAAGGCGTCTCCTGATTTGAGCCGAAGCTCGTCTTATGGATACGCCATAGGTGCATTGGAGTTAAAGCAGTCCCTTCATAACTTAGACGGAGTAGTACATGTCGAACTCAACTGGGTGAGGGGTCATGTCGGTGCGCATGACTTCTTCCATCTTCAGTTCGATGTATGCGTCGATCTGGTCGTCATCGAATACGCCGCCTGCTTTGAGGTATTCACGGTCTGCATCGAGGCATTCCAGAGCTTCACGCAGAGATGCTGCAACAGTTGGGATCTCGGAGAGTTCTTCTGCTGGCAGATCATACAGGTTCTTATCCATTGCATCGCCAGGATGGATCTTGTTCTTGATGCCATCAAGGCCAGCCATCAGCTGTGCAGCGAACGCCAGATATGGGTTTGCGGAAGGATCCGGGAAGCGAACTTCAACGCGCTTGCCTTTTGGAGAAGATGTGAATGGAATACGGCAGGATGCAGAACGGTTCTGGGAAGAGTATGCCAGAAGAACTGGAGCCTCGTAGCCCGGTACCAGACGCTTGTAGGAGTTGGTGGACGCATTGGTGAATGCGTTCAGAGACTTCGCGTGCTTCAGGATACCGCCGATGAAGTACAGAGCATTCTCGGAAAGGTCAGCATACTGGCTGCCAGCAAAGGTTGGCTTGCCGTCTTCCCATAGGGAGAAGTGGCAGTGCATGCCGGTGCCGTTGTCGCCGAAGACTGGCTTAGGCATGAAGGTCGCGGACTTGCCATAAGCGTGTGCAACTTGGTGAACCACGTACTTGTAGATCTGCATGTGGTCAGCACAGGTTGTCAGGGTCTGGAACTGCATGCCGAGTTCGTGCTGAGCTGCTGCCACTTCGTGGTGGTGCTTTTCAACTTTAACGCCCATGTCGGACATGACGGTCAGCATTTCGGAACGGATGTCCTGCGCGCTGTCAATTGGTGGTACTGGGAAGTAGCCGCCTTTTGTGCGTGGACGGTGACCGAGGTTGCCGGACTCGTACTCGCTGTCCATGTTGGATGGCAGTTCGGAACAATCCAGCTTGAAGCCGGTGTTGTATGGGTCTGCTGCAAAGCGAACGTCGTCGAAGATGAAGAATTCAGCTTCCGGGCCAACGAATACGGTGTCGCCTGCGCCACATGCTTTTACATAGGCTTCAGCGCGTTTGGCTGTCATGCGTGGGTCACGGTTGTAACCTTCGCCTGTGCGTGGGTCGAGAACGTCACAGAAGATGGACATGGTGGACTGCGCGAAGAATGGGTCGATATGAGCTGTTTCCGGATCTGGCATCAGCATCATGTCGGATTCGTTGATTGCTTTCCAACCACCGATAGAAGAACCGTCAAATGCGACGCCCTCTGCGAACATGTCTTCGTTCACCTGGGAGATATCCATGGTGACGTGCTGCAGCTTGCCGCGCGGATCAGAAAAACGAAGATCTACGAACTTTACGTCTTTTTCCTGGATTTCTTTCAAGACATCAGCGGAGGTTGTCATAACTTCCTATTCCTCTTATTAAAATCGCCAGTGGCGCAGTGTTGTAAACTGGAAGACCAAGCGTGTGGGATCGTTGCCCCTAACTCATTCAGTCCTCGTGATTTCCTAGTGAAACTCTGGGTTAAACAGCGTCTTCGCCCGTCTCTCCCGTACGAATACGGATTGCTTCTTCGATGCTGGAGACAAAAATCTTGCCATCACCAATGCGGCCGGTCTGTGCGGCGTCGCGAATGGCTTCTACAGCTTTTTCTACAAGATCATCGTTGAGTACGATTTCCACCTTAACCTTTGGCAGGAAGTCCACCACGTACTCGGCGCCACGATAGAGTTCTGTATGACCCTTCTGGCGGCCAAATCCTTTTGCTTCGGTAACGGTGATCCCCTGAAGACCAACCTCCTGAAGTGCTTCTTTCACTTCATCCAGTTTGAACGGCTTAATGATCGCCTCAATTTTCTTCATGGTCTTCACACTCTCAGTTCGTCTTGTATCTGCGTGCGCTGCTGATCTGGCATGCTCTTAAAAATGATCAGCGCGTGTGCAGAAAGTTCGCGATTCAAAACTTACGGAAATATGAATGCAGAAACCGTGCCAGTTTTGAAATTTTCTTAAAAAGCCGCGAAAGCGGGCAGTTTGCTCCCTTAATAATAATGGGAAACTGCATCTGAAATATATCTGGTGCACAAACACTGCGCATAATGGTTAAAAAATAGGCAGTGTACCTTTTGTTCATCTCGCCTGAAACTAGGAGTTGGTTCCTTATGCAAGGCAGGGTTATGGTTGGTCGTGAAAAAGCTGTTGCAGATTTTGCGCGTTCCTATGGAAGCTGACAGTCAGTTTTTGGCATGCGCTTGAAGGAGCGAGTGATGAGGTTGGTTTCTCTCGACCATGTCGTGCTTACCGTTCATGATGTTGAACGTACCAGTCGTTTTTATCAGGATGTACTGGGTATGGAGGAGATCATATTCGGAGGCGGGCGGCGGGCCCTGCATTTTGGGCAGCAGAAGATCAACCTTCAGCCCATCGATGTGGATCATACTCCGATCGCACAGGAACAGGTGCCGGGGACCGCAGATCTCTGCTTTTTGGTTGAGAGTTTGGATTCGGCCATTGCGCGGTTGAGTGCTGCCGCCGTGACGATTGTTGAGGGGCCTGTGTTCCGCACAGGTGCCAGTTCGCCGATCCTGTCTGTCTACATTCGCGACCCTGACGGCAACCTGATTGAGCTTTCCCAGCCTCAGGATGTGGTGATTGCCAGTGATGAGCGGGAGGCTGCCAGGAATGTGAAGAAGAAGCCGCCAAAGTCCAATCGCTAGGCGTGTTGCCCAGCTCTGATCGTATGAAGCTAGCTTTTATCCTATGCAGATTTGGAGCTGGTTTGCTGCATGATGAAGTCGAGGACTTTTTTCGCTTCGTCCGGTTGCAGGAGCGGATCCTGTAAAAACTGGCTTTGCTGCATGTCGTCCAGGCTGCTTCTCTTCTTCGGATCGATCTGCATGGAATTGTTGACGAAGCGGGCGTACGCAGACTCGTAACTCTCGTTGTAATAACCAGGCTCTCCAACCAGATCAGGATCATCTGTTGGCGTGAGGGCTTTCTCCGGGCTGTTTTCTTCGCCGGTTTGAGATTTTGAGTTGCTCAGTTTGCGCACAACATGGAGGGCGAATGCATAAGGGCTGTCGCAATCCGGCGCGCCCAGAAGATTGGCTTCACCTTCACCTCCGCCATACACCATCTGGCCAATGGCATAGCCGTCCTGTTTATCGTCTAGGCGGTCACGATCTTCTGCGTCTTTGAAGGCGGCGGCGATGGCTTCCGGGCTGGAATACTCCGGGGTGCCGAAGTCCAGTGGATCTTCTCCAATGGTGCCTGCAAAACCAAAATCAGCGATCTTGAGGGATTGGCTGTTCTTGTCGAACAGGATGTTGCCCCCTTTGATGTCATTGTGACTGATGCCTGCCGCGTTGACATGCTTCAGTCCGTCAATCGCTTCATTCGCCATGAACTGTAAAGCGCCCCAATATTGAGAGTGGCTGAGCTTGTTCTCTTGGAGGAGTTCTTCGGCCCCTTCGAAAAGGTCACCTGCTTCACAGCCTTCCACGTATTCCATGGCAAGACCGGTTTCGCCGTCGATCTCGTGTATTCCGTAGCACTGTACAACGTTCTTATGCGGGCCGGCGGCCATCAGCTTCCCGTAGATCTGGGCTTCTTTTTGCAGGGCGTCTTTGCCTTTTTGTGACCGTGCGGTCTTGAACGCAATGGACTTTCCGCTTTTCTCGTCCGTGTACAAGCTCACTTCCCCGAAAGATCCAGCCCCCAGTCGTTTGGCGCGTTTGAGATTGTCGGAGGGGAGAGCCATTGTTGCTGGTGCTTCCGTGCTCTCGTCCTCCTCGGAGAGGCTTGGCTCGTCGACGCTGCTGACTGTGAACCTGTTGGTGGGGGAAGCTGTGGGTGTTAGTGGTTGCTCTAGCTCATCTTCTGAGGGGCTGTCCTCGTCCACATTGCTGACTGTGAACCTGTTGGCGGGGGAAGGTGTGGGTGCTGGTGATTGCTCCAGCTCATCTTCTGAGGGGCTGTCCTCGTCTACATTGCTGACTTCAAACCTGCTTGCGGCGGGCTGTGGCTGTTCCGGCTCTGTGTCGCTTTCTTCATCCTCTGAGAAGCTTGGCTCGCTGACGCTGCTGACTGTGAACCTGTTGGTGGGGGAAGGTTTGGGTGTTAGTGGTTGCTCTAACTCATCTTCTGAGGGGCTGTCCTCGTCCACATTGCTGACTTCAAACCGGTTTGCGGCGGGCTGTGGTTGTTCCGGCTCTGTGCCGCTCTCTTCATCCTCGGAGAAGCTTGGTTCGCTGACGCTGCTGACTGTGAACCTGTTGGCGGGGGAAGCTGTGGGTGTTAGTGGTTGCTCCAACTCGTCATCGCTCTCCTCGTCTTCTGAAGAGCTGATTTCTTCGACGTCGCTGACGGTGAACCGGCTGCTGGCGGCCATGTGGGGATGGTCGAAATCGGGTTCTGTCTGGCCGTCCTCTGCTGAACTCTCACTCAGGCCCAGCAGGATGATGACATTGTCTGCCCACGCGCTGATCTGGGCATCCTGAGTTGATGGATCATTCGACGGGTTCTGAAGAGGACGAGGCGACTTTGTCATATTACAGGTCTTGAGCTGTTTGCGATCGTTTGCTCACTCCACTGTAAACAGAGGCGATGTTGTTAAGGTGTATCGAAATGGAGGGATGTGATTAAAATGTCCCTGAAGGGGCGCAACAAAAAAGCCGACCAAGAGGCCGGCTTTCTGATGGTTATCATTGCAAGGAGCAGATCAGGTTTGTTGCATGAGAGCTGCGAGTTCTGCCTTGTGGTCTTCTTCCATCTTGGTCATGAGGCCTGAGATCACCTGACGGGCTTCGTCTGGCTGACATAAAGGGTCAGAGATGAAGTTGGTCTTCAGGAGCTCTTCTGCGGTGCCACGCACATCGATGTCCAGCAGGGTTGAGATATTGACGAACTCAACATAAGCGGTTTCGCCGCCCTTGCCGAAATGGCCCGGTGTGCCTGCAACGGCTGGGTCATCGGCCTGATTGAGCGCTTGATACTCAATGGTCTCGCCGCGACGCTCGATATCTCGAAGTTTGGAATGCATTGCAAAGCCAAGCGCGGCTGGCTCACCGGTATTTTGTGCACCAAATAAATTCTCAGCATGTTCGCCTGCGCGGTAGGTCATCTGACCAACCGCAAAGGTGTCCTGCTTCTCATTGGCGCGTGGCTTGTCTCCATCTTTGTGGGGAAGAGACAAAAGAGCTTCCGGAGCTGAATGGTCCGGAGTGCCAATAGTGACAGGATCAATGCCGATTTTTGCAGCGCTGCCAAAGTCGACGATTTTAATCGCCTGACTTTCCTTGTCATAAAGGAGGTTGCCGCCCTTTATGTCGCTGTGGCTGATGCCTGCCTGTGCCAGATGGTGCACGCCGCTCAGAACGTCGCGCATAATGAACTGCACGGTGCCCCAGTACTGGGAATGGCTGAGCTTGTTGTTTGTGTAAAGCTTTTCGGCAGTGGTGAAGAGCTTGCCTGCTTCGTAGCCTTCCACATGCTCAAGGGCGAGGCCCTGTACGCCCTGAACTTCGACGATGCCCATGCTTTTGACGATATTATCGTGAGGACCGATCTGGGCAAGTTTGCCGTAGACCTGTGCTTCTTGCTGCAGGGCGTGCCAACCGGCTTCGGTGCTTGCGACTTTAAATGCGAAGGACTTGCCGTCCTGATTGACAAGATAGACTTCACCATTGGCACCAGCACCAAGGCGCTTGGCATTTTGCTCAAGCGCGGTGCGGTCTGCTTCAAAAGGGGCGGTTGCCTCCTGCGTTACACTTTCTGAACTGGTTTGGCTCGGTGGCTTTATCCGGTTTGCGAGCGTTTCAGTTGAAGCGGTGTCGAGGGGCTTCGTATTACTTGTTGTTGGCGGTGTTGAGCCCTTTTGGGTCTCAACAGACACGCCGCGCGCTTCCAACTTCTCTGATTTTTTTGGCGCAGAGTTTTGTTGTGCACTTACGTCGTTCTGGAGTTGGCTCTGATCAACTGGAGTATGCTTGGGAGAGTTGACGGAATGCATGGGTGAGAGACCTTTACAGGCGAATAGACGTCGTGCTCCAGTCCGGTTCTACGGCTTTGGAGGTTTGGGTGGATTTCGTTTCAGAAAGCCGTGCGCATACCTGCTCGCGAATTTGCATCAGGTTGACCAGTGTGTTCTCCAGTGCAAGGTCATCTGTGAACCGGAGTGTGGCCTGAGCATTCAGTTGCAAGTCACCAGATTGAGACAGTCCGAGGAACGCTCCGCGGAGGAGGTCCACATCCTGATTGAGCTCCAAAGCCGCCTTCAGTGTGTTTTTATCTTCTGCAAGAAGGAGGCTGGTGCTTATATAAATGAGGTCCGAGCTTTCATTGAGTTCGACCGACCAACGACTTCCGTTTGCTTCTTCAATAAGAAATAGTCCAGTATCAGGCTGGGTGGTCATACCCAGACGTCGTGCGAAAGCAGTCATTAGCTGGTCGTAGTGGGCTCGTCTCTCGTGCATGTTTTCGTAGTTTTCCCAAAGTGGTGCGCTGGTATCAACATTTACTCAGGAAGTGCCTCTTAAATCTGTGCCTTTTAGCACTAGCTTATGTTTTGTGATTTTTCGTGATCGAAAAAACGTCGCGGCAGCTGGGTAATGATGAACCAATTTCTTAGGGATAATGGGTAATAAATTTCTCAGAGCCTGACGAATAGGGAAATGGAGAGCTTTATGCATGAGTTGTTGACACCATTGCAGATGAAGAAGGCAGATCGCCTGACCATCGAGGGTGGCTTTCCCGGTATTGAGTTGATGCATAATGCGGGCAAGGCTGTGTTTGAGGTGATGCGCCAGATTCTGCATCCCTATTCGCGAGTTCTTGTGTTCTGCGGTCCCGGAAACAACGGCGGAGACGGCTTTGTTGTTGCGCAGCTTGCGGACAATGAGGGCTTTAATGTTTCTGTCGGGCTGGTGTGTGATCCAGAAACTCTCGAAGGCGATGCGGAGCTTGCCTATGACGAGATGGATCTTGATTTAACCTCAATGGATAACATGCGGGCTGCGCTGGAAGAGCTGGGTGAGGACGACGTTGTTGTTGACGCCTTGTTTGGTGCGGGTCTCTCTCGTCCTTTAGATGATGAAGTTCTGGCGCTTGTGCAGCACATCAATGACAGTCCGGCGCAATGTGTCGCAGTTGATCTGCCCTCCGGTGTGAGTGGCCGCAGTGGCGCTGTGCTGGGTGAGGCTGTGCATGCAGATATGACGGTTACGTTTTTTCGCGCCAAGCCGGGGCACTACCTTTATCCGGGCCGGGGACATTGCGGTGAGATCGTTATTGAGCAGATCGGACTGGAGGACGCTGTCTTAGAGGAGGTTGGGCCAACCGCCTTTTACAACTGCGACAAGATTTGGGGAGATCTTCCCGATCAGCCGGCTGTGGCAGGGCATAAATATAACAGGGGGCACACTGTTGTTGTGAGTGGTCCCAAGTTTGCCACTGGTGCAAGCCGTCTTGCTGCGCTGGGCGCACAGCGGGCAGGCAGCGGGCTTGTGACTGTGGTGGCGCGGGAGCAGGCGGCTCTGGTCCATGCCGCGCATCTGACGAGTATCATGATCCGTCCGGCTGAACGTATTGCCGACTTTGAGCGTATTTTGGAAGATGAGCGGCTCAACTCCGTGGTGATCGGACCGGCAGCCGGTATTGGCCGCGAGACGCAGGAGCGGGTTGCTGAGTGCCTTTCCGGAGCGCGCGGTGTGGTTCTGGATGCGGATGCGCTTTCGTCCTTTGAGGAAAAGCCGGAGCACTTGTTTGCCTACATTGCGGATTCTGACTGCGCTGGGCGTGTTGTGCTCACACCTCATGAGGGGGAGTTCCGTCGGTTGTTTCCTGATTTGTATGATCCCACGTCCACAGATTGCAAAGTGGAGCGCACCAAGAAGGCCGCGAAACAGGCTGGTGCTGTGGTTGTGCTGAAGGGGGCGGATACGGTGATTGCAGACCCTGAGGGCCATGTGTCCATCAATGCCAGTGGCACGCCCTGGCTTGCAACAGCAGGGTCTGGTGATGTGCTGGCGGGTGTGATTGCCGGATATCTGGCGCAAGGACTTGGTGGTTATGAAGCCGCTGCGAAAGGTGTTTGGGTGCATGGCCGGGCTGCTGAGATTGCCGGAGCCGGGCTTATTGCGGAAGATCTGGTTTCGCATATTCCGGATGTGCTCACCGAGCTGGTTCAATTTTTGGGTGATTTTTAAAGCTTCCCCGCCCAAGGGATGGGTTTAGCTGCTGAGATATCCGGTGGGAATCATCAATATTTGTGATAATTAATCTACGAAACGTCATGCGTATCATTTAGTGAGACAAGCAATGCGATAGGCAGACGAGAGAAGGGGGAGGGTTGCGCGTAAAACGTGTGATCGTCTTCGCCTTCGGGACGATATTACGGATATTCTTATGAGCAAGACGACACAGCACTCTGCAGCACTCCGCCAGATCATCGAGGCGCTGGCACCGTTTAAAGACCATGATGCTAAAATGCAGGTCTCGACGGTTTTGACATTGCTTGAAATTGCCGTTCATCAGGAGGAGGGGGTGACGATCCATCCTCATGGCCTTCAAAAGAAGATTGGTTACCAATCAGGAACCGCGACCCGCAACATCTATTATTGGTGCGAAGGGCACAAGGATGTGCGTGGTGGACATAACTATGCCCGTGTTGAAGCGGATAAAACGGATGGTCGCCGCCGGGAGTTGTATCTGACCGAAAAAGGCGTGGCTTTTATGCAGCGGGTTCTAACGCCACTTTGTGAGTGAGCGGAGTGGCTTGCTGGCTGGCAATGCACGAGCCAGAAAAGAAAAAGGATGTGATGCGATCTCCTGCTTGAGAAATTAGCCCCGGATTGTCGTAATGCACAGTTTCATAGGTAGAAATGGCGTGGAAAACCGAGAACTGGGCATAAACAGCGTATTAGGTGGTTGACTTCTCTTAGGTTCCCATTTAGCTACCCCTCCAACGCGGCTGTGGCGAAATTGGTAGACGCACTAGATTTAGGTTCTAGCGGGAGACCGTGGGGGTTCGAGTCCCTCCAGCCGCACCATATCCCCGGTGATACGGTGCATAAATAAACGACCGTAGCTTATCGGAAACGGAAAAGTTGAGGGCGTTGTCGAGGTTCGGTTTATGCTCACCTTTTCGTCAGGCGGATAAGAGCTGAGGGATTTTCTCCCGAAGCGTTTTCCCCCCTTCGAAATTGGTGTTATGTTTACCGTGCTGGGACAAACCATATTGGTTTGTCGGTACGCGTCCTAAATCAAGGACGAAGCAAAGACCATGCAGGTATCAGAAACCCTGGCCGAGGGCCTAAAGCGCGAACTCAAAGTCGTTATCCCGGCGACGGATCTGGCGACCCGCCTCGATGAATATCTTAATGACATGAAGTCAAAGGTAAACATTAACGGCTTCCGTCCGGGTAAAGTTCCAGTTTCTCATCTCAAAAAAGTTCATGGCCGTCAGGCAATGGGTGAGCTGATCGGTAACCTGATCAACGAAACCACTGCTAAGACCATTGAAGAGCGCAAAGAAAAGCCAGCTCTTCAGCCAGAAATCGATCTTTCTGACGATGATGCTGAGAAAGTTTTGGCTGGTGAAGCAGATCTCGCTTACACCATCTCCTATGAAGTTCTGCCACAGTTCGACATCGTAGATTTCTCTGCGATTGAACTTGAACGCCCAATCGTTGAAATTTCCGAAGACGAAGTTGACGAGCAGGTTAAGCAGATCGCAGAAAGCAACCGTCCATTTGAAGCGCGCGAAGAAGGTGCTGCTGCTGAAGACGGTGACCGCGTTACCATGCATTACCTCGGCAAGCTTGACGGCGAGCCATTTGAAGGTGGTGAAGATGAGAACGGTCAGCTGGTTCTGGGTTCTGGTCAGTTCATTCCTGGCTTTGAAGAGCAGATCGTTGGCCTGAAAATCGGTGACAAAAAAGTCATCGACGTGACCTTCCCTGAAGAATACGGCGCAGCAAACCTTGCTGGTCGCGCAGTTACCTTCGACATCGACGTTAAAGGCATTGAAGCTGCTGGCGAAGTTTCCATTGATGATGAAATGGCAACCAAGCTGGGTCTTGAATCCCTTGAGAAGCTGAAAGAAATCGTTCGTGGCCAGATTGAAAGCCAGTTCGGTGCAGCTACCCGTCAGAAAGTAAAGCGCGCTCTGCTGGACAAGCTGGACGAAGAGTACTCCTTCGAGCTGCCTGAAAAACTTCTGGAAACAGAATTTGACGGTGTCTGGAAGCAGGTTGAAGCTGACATGCAGCAGTCCGGTAAAACCTTCGAAGACGAAGAAACAACCGAAGACGAAGCTAAAGCTGAATACCGCAAGATCTCTGAGCGCCGTGTACGTCTCGGTCTGGTTCTTTCTGAAGTTGGTGAGCAGAACAAAGTTCAGGTTACCGACGAAGAAGTTCAGAAGGCTCTGTTCGACCGCGTTCGTCAGTTCCCAGGTCAGGAACAGCAGGTGTTCGAATTCTACAAGAACAACGAACAGGCTCTCGCTTCCTTGCGTGCCCCAATCTACGAAGAGAAGGTTGTGGACTACATTCTGGAACTCGCGAAAGTTTCCGACAAAGTTGTGTCTAAAGAAGAGCTGATGGCTCAGGACGAAGACGAAGCATAATTGTTGGGATTACCCAAGAATTTCGGAAAGGGGGCCTTGTGCCCCCTTTTTCTTTTTTGACATCTTGAATTTTGAGGTGGAAAGCCGAAATATCTGAAGCCGTCTTAAGTGCATAGGCCCAATGTGGTCTTTAAGCTCCCTTATAATTGGGATAAGACTATCGGGTCTTATGGAAACACTCCATAAACCTTGTGGCTTTACCTTTTGGCAAGTGCCTTTAAGACAAGGGCGACATCCCGTGGGTGGGCGTGGCGCTTTTTTCGACATAAGTTTCTTGCAGGCTTACCGGAATGCCGGATAAGTTACCGAGCTTCACGAAGCTTTCTGCATATTTAAAATGGATGACGCATGACCGATCCTGTTGAGTATTTCACGAACAGCCTGGTGCCAATGGTTGTAGAGCAAACCAACCGGGGTGAGCGGGCCTATGATATCTTCTCAAGGTTGTTGAAGGAACGTATTATCTTCCTGACCGGTCCTGTGGAAGATACTGTGGCTACACTGGTGTGTTCCCAGTTGCTTTATCTGGAAGCGGAAAACCCGAACAAAGAAATTGCACTTTATATCAATTCCCCGGGTGGTGTTGTGACCAGTGGTCTTGCTATTTATGACACTATGCAGTTTATCCGTCCGAAGATTTCAACTCTTTGTATCGGTCAGGCTGCAAGCATGGGTTCCCTGCTTTTGGCTGCTGGTGAAAAGGGTATGCGCTTTTCTTTGCCAAACAGCCGCGTCATGGTTCACCAGCCTTCCGGTGGTTTCCGCGGGCAGGCGGCAGACATTATGCTGCATGCACAGGAAATTCTGAAGCTGAAGCGTCGCCTTAATGAGATCTATGTTGATCATACGGGTCAGACTCTTGATGCTGTTGAAGAAGCGCTTGAACGTGATAACTTTATGAGTGCAGATGCGGCGAAAGAGTTCGGTCTGATTGATAACGTTATTGAAAATCGTGAGAGCTTGAACGTTATCGAACCAGCTTAAAGCCGGTTTTATAAAGTAACTCGCGCGCAAGTTTTTTTAACAGGGAATGAACTTTGCGTGCGAGGCTTAAAGGAATGTTGATTATTGCGAGCCAAATATCGCATAAGAGAATGGCTATTAGTGATTTCCAAAGCTTCCCTCTGGAAGCGGAACACAAAACGCGATAAGTCAGTAGAACGTCGCGGCGAAAGTATCGCTGTCGAACTAAGAATTCTAACAGGGGCTGTGTCCCTTGAAACGATGCGGGGTTATATCTCATGAGCAAAGCCAGCGGCAGCGACAGCAAGAATACGCTTTACTGCTCGTTTTGCGGAAAAAGCCAGCATGAGGTCCGTAAGCTGATTGCGGGTCCGACCGTATTCATCTGCGATGAGTGCGTCGAGCTCTGCATGGACATTATTCGCGAAGAAAACAAATCTTCGCTTGTGAAGTCTCGTGATGGGATTCCGACACCTCAGGAAATTCGTGGTGTTCTTGATGATTACGTGATTGGTCAGGGCCGAGCCAAAAAGGTTCTGTCTGTAGCGGTTCATAACCACTACAAGCGCCTGAATCATGCTTCCAAGAACAACGATGTTGAACTTGCTAAGTCCAACATCCTTCTGGTTGGTCCTACCGGATGTGGTAAAACCCATCTGGCACAAACGCTCGCCCGAATTCTGGATGTTCCGTTTACGATGGCTGACGCAACCACGCTGACTGAAGCGGGTTACGTTGGTGAAGACGTTGAAAATATTATTCTGAAGCTGCTTCAGTCCGCAGACTACAATGTTGAGCGTGCGCAGCGCGGTATTGTCTACATCGATGAGGTGGACAAAATTACCCGCAAGGCAGAAAACCCATCCATCACCCGTGACGTTTCTGGTGAAGGTGTTCAGCAGGCACTGCTGAAGATCATGGAAGGGACTGTTGCCTCTGTTCCGCCGCAAGGTGGTCGTAAGCATCCGCAGCAGGAATTCCTGCAGGTAGATACAACAAACATTTTGTTTATCTGCGGTGGTGCATTTGCTGGTCTGGACAAGATCATTTCTGACCGTGGTCGCAAAACCTCTATCGGCTTTGCTGCTTCTGTGCTTGCACCTGAAGATCGCAAGACCGGTGAGTTGTTCTCTGAGCTTGAGCCTGAAGATCTGCTGAAGTTTGGTCTTATTCCTGAGTTTGTTGGCCGTTTGCCGGTTATTGCAACTCTTGAAGATCTGGATGAAGACGCTTTGGTGTCCATCTTGAGTGAACCTAAGAATGCGCTTGTTGCGCAGTATCAGCGTTTGTTCGAAATGGAAAACGTAGAGCTGACCTTCCATGAAGACGCTCTGAAGGCAGTTGCCCGACGTGCGATTGAACGAAAGACCGGTGCTCGCGGACTGCGTTCTATTCTGGAAGCAATTCTGCTGGAAACCATGTACGAGCTTCCTGGCCTTAAGGGTGTGAAGGAAGTTGTGATTTCCGGTGAGGTGGTCGACGGCGATGCGCGTCCTTTGTACATTTACGAGGATCGTGCGGAGAATTCAGCAACCAGCGCGTAAGGCGATGGGGACTGATGAGCCAGTAGGCTTCGCTCACGGGTATTGAGTTTAATTTGGGCGGTAACTTCTTGAAAAAAGTGCCGCCCATTTTTTGTCTCATGTGTCTAGCATGATGATGCGTATGAGTGTTCTGCGTAAACGCGAACCAAGACCGGGAAGGATGGTGTTCCAGCTTAAGTGTGAGGACGATCAAACGGTGTTATACGCTCCTGATAACAGGAAAAAAGCTTATAATATCAACAGATCGCTGAAAGACTTGGAAGCGGAGTGCTTGACACTTGGAGGCGGTGTCTCCACCTAATAGGTCTAGTTCGCAGCTTGGCGAATTTGTTTGTGCCCGTTTTGGGGCGAGTGAATTCGGCCCTCGAAATTCTACGAGTGCCCTAAGGGCCTTAGTCGATTTTTATGTTGCGCTTTTTCGTAGCTTTCGTTGGAAAGCTGCAATTTGAAAGGAATAGAGATGGCTGACAATGAAATGCGCCCGGAAGAAGAGACAGAAAACTCTGTTTTTCCTGTTCTCCCACTGCGCAACATCGTCGTATTCCCTCATATGATCGTGCCGCTGTTTGTAGGGCGCGAGAAATCGATCCGTGCTCTGGAAGAGGTGATGGAGTCTGACAAGCAGATTTTGCTTGCGACCCAGATGAACGAGGCGGATGACGATCCGGATACCGATCAGATTTACAAAGTCGGTACCCTTGCAACAGTTTTGCAGCTGCTGAAGCTGCCAGATAACACCGTAAAAGTTTTGGTTGAAGGTGGAGCACGTGCCGAAATCGGCAAGTTCACTGATCGCGAAGACCTTTATGAAGCAGAAGCCGTTATTCTTGATGAAGCTGGCGGTGACGAGGTTGAGGTCGAGGCTCTTGGCCGTTCAGTGATTTCCGAGTTCGAGAACTACGTGAAGCTGAACAAAAAGGTGTCTCCTGAGGTTCTCGGCGCTGTTAATCAGATTGACGACTTCTCGAAGCTTGCTGATACCATTGCATCCCACCTTGCTGTGAAGATCCAGGACAAGCAGGAACTGCTTGGCACTGTGGCTGTCACCGACCGCCTTGAGAAGGTGCTGGGCATGATGGAGAGCGAGATCTCCGTTCTGCAGGTGGAAAAGCGCATCCGCTCCCGCGTGAAGCGCCAGATGGAGAAAACCCAGCGCGAGTACTATTTGAATGAGCAGATGAAGGCCATTCAGAAAGAACTCGGCGATGGTGAAGATGGCCGTGATGAACTTGCTGAGCTGGAAGAGCGCGTTGCGAAGACGAAGCTGTCCAAGGAAGCTCGCGAGAAGGCGAATGCTGAGCTGAAGAAGCTCAAGCAGATGAGCCCGATGTCTGCGGAAGCGACTGTGGTTCGCAACTACCTTGACTGGCTGATCGGCATTCCGTGGAGCAGGAAGTCCAAGGTTAAGCATGACCTGACGCTTGCCGAGAAGGTTCTGGATACCGATCACTTTGGCCTTGAGAAGGTCAAGGAACGCATTGTGGAGTACCTTGCAGTGCAGAAGCGCGCGAATAAGCTGCGCGGCCCTATCCTGTGTCTTGTTGGCCCTCCAGGCGTTGGTAAAACGTCTCTTGGTAAATCTATCGCGAAAGCAACCGGACGTGAATTTGTACGCATGTCTCTTGGTGGCGTGCGTGATGAGGCTGAAATTCGCGGTCACCGCCGCACTTACATCGGCTCCATGCCGGGTAAAGTCATTCAGTCCATGAAGAAAGCGAAGAAGTCTAACCCGCTGTTCCTGCTCGATGAGATCGACAAGATGGGTATGGATTTCCGTGGCGATCCGTCTTCCGCTCTGCTTGAGGTTCTTGACCCTGAGCAGAACGGTAGCTTCATGGATCACTACCTCGAAGTGGAATACGACCTGTCCGACGTCATGTTTGTGACCACAGCCAATACGCTGAACATTCCGGGTCCACTGATGGACCGTATGGAGGTCATCCGTATTGCTGGTTACACTGAAGATGAGAAGATCGAGATCTGCCGTCGTCACCTGTTGCCAAAGGCTGTGAAGAACCACGGTCTGAAGGATGGTGAGTTCGAAGTGTCTGACGGCGCTTTGCAGAAGACCATCCGTCTTTACACCCGTGAAGCTGGTGTGCGTAACCTTGAGCGTGAGATGAGCACTCTGGCCCGTAAGGCTGTGAAGGACATTCTGGTCAACGACAAGAAGACCATCAAAGTGGATGAAGAGCTGATTGAGGAATACCTCGGTGTGCCTCGCTTCCGCTTCGGTCAGGTTGAAGATGAAGATCAGGTTGGTGTTGTCACCGGTCTGGCATGGACTGAAGTGGGCGGCGAGTTGCTGACCATTGAAGGTGTCATGATGCCAGGTAAGGGCAAGATGACCGTAACCGGCAACCTGCGCGATGTGATGAAAGAGTCCATCTCGGCTGCTGCCTCTTACGTTCGTTCCCGTTCAGAAGACTTCGGCATTGAGCCTCCGCTCTTCGAAAAGCGCGAACTGCATGTTCACGTTCCAGAAGGAGCTACTCCAAAGGATGGTCCATCTGCTGGTATCGCCATGGCGACAACTGTTATCTCCGTGATGACCGGTATTCCGGTTCGTCGTGATGTGGCGATGACAGGTGAGATCACACTGCGTGGCCGCGTGCTGCCAATCGGTGGTCTGAAAGAGAAGCTTCTGGCTGCTCTTCGTGGTGGCATCAAGAAGGTTCTGATCCCAGCGGATAACGCGAAGGATCTGGCTGATATTCCTGACAATGTGAAGAATGAATTGGAAATTATTCCAGTCGCTCGCATGGACGAAGTGCTTGAACATGCTCTTGTTCGTATGCCTGAAGCCATCGAATGGAGCGAAGAGGAAGAAAAGTCCAGCTCTGAAGCACTGGTCAAAGATGACAAGGGTTCAGGGGTCGTCGCACACTGAACCAGAGCGTCTGCTTGTGGATACAAAAGCCTCGGACAAGTTCCGGGGCTTTTTTTGGTTGATACTACACAGAAAATGGCCGTTTTCTGCGGTTCGCGGCTTGATTTGAACGCAATTTCGCACGAATGTCCGATTCAGGAGTGCAGCGCGAATCTAAAGCATTCCCCACGTTATTTTAGAAAGGGACTGTCATGAACAAGAATGATCTGATCGGGGCCGTTGCGGAAAAAACTGGCTTGACCAAAGCACAGGCAGGCGAAGCAGTAGAAGCATCTTTCGAAGCAATCACTGAAACCCTGAAGAGCGGCGATGAAGTTCGGATCATCGGATTTGGCAACTTTTCCGTTTCCGCTCGTGCGGCAACTGAAGGCCGTAATCCACGCACAGGCGAAACCATTCAGATTCCGGCTTCCAAGACGCCGAAATTTAAAGCTGGTAAAGGCCTGAAGGACGCGGTCAACGCCTAATTGGGCTTGTTCGTTTTGGGTTTAAAAGCCCCTGTTGTTCATTGGAGCGGCAGGGGCTTTTTTTATGCGCTCATTTCTTATGGGTTGCCGGTTTTTTACTGTGACGACAAGCCTTTGTTTAATCAGGTAATTCACAGGATGGATGGCAGCTCCAAGTTTTTTGCTGGTAATGTCGTTTTTTTCAATCTCAGGCCTTGCCAAGGGTAGGGAGGGCGGCTAAACAGCTCCCCACGCCACACGGCGTACCACCCTGCGGGGGCGATTAGCTCAGTTGGTAGAGCGCTTCGTTTACACCGAAGATGTCGGGAGTTCGAGTCTCTCATCGCCCACCATTCTCTTTTTGAGGATGTTCAACGCTCCAGGATGGGCGATTAGCTCAGTTGGTAGAGCGCTTCGTTTACACCGAAGATGTCGGGAGTTCGAGTCTCTCATCGCCCACCATTCCTCTTTGAGGATTTCAAGTCTCCCGGAGATCCGCGGAGGCTTTTTTGTTGTTTAATCTCCTGAAAATTACCGAGGATGGCGCTGTTAAGCTTAAGGCGGCGTTTCGGCAATTGGTTTCTCAAGGCTGTAGGGCAGGGTGCTAATCTGAGCGAAAACCAAAGGGCGATCTCAGGATCTTATAGCTAAGCTTGCTGTAATAGCCTGTGGAGCTTATTCGCTTAGCGTGCTCTCGTTTCGTCAACTTTTTGAGAGCTGCTTTGCACTTAAATGAGTGAAATCCTGGTGTTCGGTTGGAAACAATCGTGTAGGACCTGCTCAAGAGCCGTTATTGCGCTGCTAAGTGTGCCGTAGATAACAGCTTGCATGACTGAGATCGTTTTTAACTCCGCGTGGCAATCAAGTATAACTACGTGGAGGCATGCGCCGTATGAGTGGTTCAAGTCATAAGCACCCTATCTGTCCGCCACTTGTGTGGCACACTCTGGTCACCATCCTTCTGGCAGGCATCGTTGCAGATGTAAGCTGGGAGATCTGGGCGCGCTATATCACGCCGTTCTGGGTTGGTGGTCCACTACAGCCAGCTGCACTTGTGCAGTCGGTCTTTGGTTTCAGAAGCCTTTTCTGGGCTGAAGTCATCCACGCCGTCGTTGGCGTCGTCTTTTATCCTATCGGATACCTCTATATTGCTCGTCCGCTGGCACGTGTGATCATTCCGCCGCTGCCATGGTGGGTTGTTGGTCTTTGCTATGGCGTTGGTCTTTGGGTGTTCGCGCTTTACATCATGGCGCACATCTTTGCTGGTCTTCCTCCGTTCCTCGGCTTCATTCAGCTGACATGGGCGTCTCTGGTTGGTCACATGATCTTTGGCTTCATGACCGCCCTGATCGTGCGCATTCGCCACGGTTGGTAACGGCAGTTTTAAGCTGAACTAAGAAAAGGCTCTGATGTGAAATATCAGAGCCTTTTTTGTGTCTAAGCCAGTTTTAGCTTCAAGGATGTTGTCAGAAGGTCAAGTCTTTGGTTTTCTCGGTCGTTGCACCGAAGATATCTGTCTTCTTATGGAGGGCGGACTGGATTGGTTTGGCTGAATAAAGCACAATATCCAATCTACTCGCCGGATCTTTATCGTCAATCTCGATTGCATAGAGGTAAGAGCATGACTTCGCTGCGGCTAAAAGTTGCTGCACTTCCCGTGGTGTCTTCAGTGTTGACAGAGCCAGAGATGAAGGGCTTTGCTGATAGTTTGTGAGACAGTGCGCTGAGCTTGCCTGGATCATGTTGTTTTGATTGATGAGGTTTGGATAAGCAGAGGCTATTCTATGTTCAATTTCTTTCCGCGGAACAGGTTCAATAAAATGAACGGAACGCTGGATTGCATAGACAGATCCGTCAATTGAACCGACGGTGATCTGATCTTTCAAACTTTTTGTTGTGCGGGTACAGCTCACAGTGCCAGTTTTAATCTGGCAGTTGGAATAGCCTTTCTTTGTCAGATTTTCTGCTGTTCCGGCAAATGGAGCGCCTGTGGTCATCCCGTGAATGCTTGGCATTTTTCCAGCGGTCTTCACTGAATCCTTTTTTCTTGCTTCTTTCGCAGACTGTTCAGTTTTCTGGGGCTGTTTTTTCGAGTTGAGGTTCGAAGTTTTTTCAACCAGAGCAGCAATCTCTACGTTAGTTAGTTTTCCTGTGGCGGGATGATTGAGGGAGGTTTGGAAGCGGGAGATCGCATTGCGTGTTTTTTTGCCAGGAATGCCATCGGGTTTCCCTGCGTTATATCCAAGACTATTCAAACGAACCTGAATACCACGAGTTTGAGGTGAACCGACCTTGCGTTGGTTTTGGGATGGCTTGCGTGTTTGGGTCTGTGCGGGTTGGTGACGGGGAGTGACCTGAGGGATTACAACGTGCGGCACTTCTATATAAACGTCCTCTACATAGATTTCGTCTACGTAGATATCCTCCTCATAGAAGTCATCGTAGTCGTCGACATAGATATCTCCGTTGTCATCAACATAGAGGTCTGGTTCGTCTATATAGACCTCCTCTATATAGACCTCCTCCACGTAGACGTCATCGCTGATCGCTTCATCTGCCACAATTGCGCCCGCAACGCCGAGGCCAAGACCGAGCAGAAAATCTTCCTCACTAGCGCTTGACTGCGTGGTCAGCAGGCACAAGCTTGTTGTCGTAGCCAGTAGAAATTTTGTGGCAGTTTTCATCGCAGAATCCCTCATTGTTCTTGGTAAGGCATGCTTTGCTTTGCAGCTGCATGATTTGGTTTTCAGTTTTTGTCTTAAGTGTTTGTGATCGCGTTGGGTGTGCCGCAAGTGACTCGAATATTGGCAGAGCAGTGAATGCGTAGTGAGTGCTGCAGGAGGAGGGTCAATCCAAACGCAAGAAACTCCCCGATGGGCTGATTTGACACGCAATTGTGAAATCAGATCTTGAGGAGTTTCTAATGCTGTTGCGCAGAGGGCCGACTTTTCCTGTTTGTGGAACTTTTGAAAGGCCTACAAAAGGAGGCGCTTGCTGGCTGCTTCTGGTTTGGTTTGGAACATGCTGGTCTTCCACCGTTCTTTGGCCTTATGACCGCCCTGATCGTACGCAATCGCCATGACTGGTGAGCTTCTTAAAGCTTTGACGCAAAATAAAAGGCAGCTTCCCTGAGGAGGCTGCCTTTTATTTTTAGCTTGTGCTGTGTCTATTAGAAAGTCAGGTCTTGTGCTGGCTTTGAGGAAATCTGGAACGCGCCCTTACGGTTTTCAATCGCATCCTTAATTGGCTTGCTGCTGTAAAACACGAGGCGTATGCCACTCACAGTGTCTTCTCCAAAGACCTCCAGGCTGTGGTAGTCATTGCAGTTGTCTGACAGCTGGCGCAGCGCTTCTGCGTTGGATGGTTTCTCCAGAGCCTGCTTCAGGAGCTCGCCGCTGTTGTTGACATAAGTAATGCGACAGGTTTTATCCTGTGTGGCAGTCATATTCTCAAAATGCGTGAGCACCGGGTAGGCATCCAGCAGCTTGCCCATGATTGCAGCGCGGGGAGCCGGGTTTTTGAAGCTGACTTCACGTTGCAGGCCGTAGATGTTTTCATCTTGAGTAAGCACACTTACGGTTTCAGAGAGTGTGTCTTTCTCCAGTGAACACACAGTCTTCGTTTCATCCACTACGCACCCCTGGTATCCGACTTTTTCCAGCAGGCCTTGCACGTCATGCTCAAAGCGCTCAACGGTCAGACCGTGAATTGACGGAAGGTTGGCTGGGTCAAGAGCGAGGCGTTTGGAGGAGGTCACTGCGACTTGTGTTTCGTTCTTTGATGACACGTTCGGAGTGACATTCACGACCTGGGCGTTGTTGGTTGTGTTTGCGCCGGGCGTAACAGGTATTGTGATGTTGATTTGCTGTGATGGAGCGGCTGTTGCAACTGGTGCTGCTATCACCGGCGCTGGGGCAACGACCGCCACAGGTGCTGGTGTGGAGGCTGCGACAGGTGTTGGTGCTGCTGGCTGTTGTGGTGTTGTCAGTTCATAGAGCTTGGCAATTTGTCTGTTATCGAGCTTACCATTTGCATAAGCACCGATGGAAATTTGGAATTGGCGTATGGCGTTGCGTGTGCGGCGGCCTGATACGCCGTCTGGTGTGCCCACATCAAAGCCCAGCATGCTCAGGCGTAACTGGATGTCCTGTGTCTCAGCTGAAAAACTACTTCTTTTCCGTGTTGTTCGTTTCTGCGTCTGAGCTGGCGCGTTCTTTTTGGCACCGTTTACAATAGCGCTACCAATAATGCCTGCACCGAGGCCGAAGATGAAATCCTCGGAGCCTGCACGGGCGGTGGTGGTGCTGATTGCTAAAGAGAGGCAGAGAGCAGAAGTAAGCTTAGTCATTTTGCGCATTTTGTTGCCTTGCACACTTATAAAATCAAAAGAAAGACGGGAAAGATCCGCTTGCAGCAAATTTATCTCAAACTCTAAAAAATGTAAGTTGAAATAAATTAATTATTTCACCCCTAGGTTGAGATTTTTAAATGCTGATATTTTTGAGTATGCGGGTAAATTCGATGCCTATCTGATGTTTCTTGTAAGCCTTCCATGAATGTACTTCATGCGAGAAGGTTTGTTTCAGGCAATGATTTAAGGTGTTGGCACTCTGAAGAGGCACTGAAGCAAACCCCTGGAGACTTGTTGATGCACAAAAAAAGCAGCTTCCCTGAAGAGGCTGCCTTCTTTGTCTGGTAGCTCTTGAATTGCCTTGATGGTTCAGGATTGAGCTACTTCACACCCCAGATGGTCAGTTTGACCTGTTGGTTTTCGCCGATGAGGGCTACGACGAAGTTTGCGTTGTAGTTCTGAATGGGGCGAAACTCAGCGATGGCGACGTCGTAGTATTTGCCGTTGATGCGGCCTGAGGTGTCTTTGTCATAGGTGGTGCCAGCGTGATCCCATAGGTGGACCTCCATTCGCTGTTTGCCGCGGTTTTTCGGGTTTCTTTTGCAGAAGGTGTCAAAGCCCAGGTGGCTGCTGACCAGATAGTTGCCATTGCCGATCACTTCTACGGCGACTTCCTTTGCGACGCCTCCGCTGCCCTGAAACTCACGCTCAGCCCTTCGGCGGAGGTACTGGGTGCCGTCGGTTCCAATATCCCATTCGATTAGCTTGCCACGCCCATGGGGTTCTTTATGAATGGTCTGGCCCAAACATTTATGCCCTGTTTTGAACTCACTGGGGCCTTTGCTTGTTGATAGGGTGATCCATCGGCCATTCGGAGTGCCATCGGCAGCAGTAATTGCGGCTTTCTGAATTTGGCCCATGCTTACAAGTGTTGGTCCGCGTTCGATCACAGATGCGTTCTGGCGTTTGCGCAGTCGAGTAACTCGCAGTTTTCCATCACCATCGCGGAAGGCGAGGAGATTTGCGGTTCCGTCACTCATGGTGAGTTGGTCGGCGGAGCCGGCAAAATTATATATGCCGCGACGGTCGAGTGCTTTTTCAGTCGGGATGTCTTCTGCTTGCTTCACTTTGAAGGCTTGTGCAAACAAGGTGCCGTTCTTTCGTTGAGCGACGACCATGGCAGCTGAGCCAGAGCTTGCAGAGGTTACTTCTGTAACTTCCGGGCCGGAGCGAAAACCACGATATGTGATTTCCCCGTTTCCTGTGATCTTCCAGAGAATGACCCTGAGCTTGTTGCCTCCATCAATGACGGGCGTGATGAAATGGGTGTCGTCGATCTTTGCGACGGAAACACTGCGCGCTTTGCCTCGATTGACCAGATCTACTGGTGTTGTGACATTGGACTGCCATGTAGAGATAACGAGATTATCTGCTGAGTCTGATGCGACGAGGATGTATCCAAGAGATCCGTTAGCATCATAGCTTGCCGCCTCAATTTCTTTGGCGAGAAACGGAAAGGTATAGGATGTCTTTTCATACGAGACGTGAGGTTTGAATTCTTCGAGTTTATGCAGTGAGGCTGAAGTGGCTGATGTTGCGCACAGACACAGTGCAGCCAGCAGAGCCAGCGCTTTTACTTTGAACATTCTGGAGCTCCCAAAAGGACAAATTTGCGGGTGAGCAGAAATGAATTTTTGAGGCTACTTTAACTGTGTATGTAGCAGGAATAATCTCTCACTTGTGGGGAGTTAATCCTGACGAGGGAGATTGGGGGGCATTTGCTGTATTGGCCCCAAATGGTCTGAGGCCAATACAAAGGCATAGGCTGATCAGAACTTTAGCTCATCCGCGGCTTCGGATTTGGTTTGGAAAATGCCGGTTTGCTCTTCCTCTGCGAGTTGGATGGGGTGACCGTCGTAGAGGGTGATGCGCATGGACTTGAGGTTGCGGGTGCCTTCTAGCTCAATGGCGTAGAAGTTGCGGCAGTTTTCGGTAAGTGTCAGAAGCGTTTCAGGGTCGGATGGATTGGCCTCTGCAGGTGCTAATAAACTAGCCCCATCGCCACTGTGGTGCTCCAGGCAGGTTTTGGAGCTGGACGTTGCCATCTTTTTGAAGCGGGTGAGGTTGGGGTAGGCCTCTGCCAGTTTGGTTAGGACTGCAGATCTTGGGGCGGCAGTCTTGAAGCTCACAGTGCGGCTCAGTCCGTAGATGATGTTTCCAACCTTACTGACGCTGACGGTTTCCTCAAGGTTCTTGGTTGCTTTCTTGCAGATGGTCAGTCCGGTTGTCTCCACGCACTCCTCATAGCCTTCTGTCTTTAGAAAGCCCGCAGTTTCGTCACTGCGCATGCCAGTGATCAGACCGTAAATGTTGGGTGGATTTTTGGGGTCCAGCGCAAGCTTGTTTTCTTTTGGGATTCTGACTGTTGCTTTTTCCGCCTCCGAATACCCGCCAGGATTAGATTGGGGCAGAGGTGGTTGAGCTGGTGTTGGTTGCGCCTGATCGATCTGGGTTTTCTGATAGCGTTTCTTTTGCGTGCGGGTGTAAAGCTCTTCCAGTTGAGACTGTGTAAGCCGCCCGGTTGCCACGTAACCAAGGGTGCTTTGAAATCTGCCTATTGCGCGCAAGGTGCGTTTACCAGCTACACCATCTGGAAAACCGGCGTTGTAGCCAAGCAGATTGAGGCGATACTGGACGTCTTTCAGCTGAATGCGACTGAGAGCCACTGTTTGCTGGGTTGCGATGCGGGGAATGCTGCGCGCCTGCTGGGATTGAGCGGTGACGACATGTGGGGTTGGTTGTTGAGTTGCATCGATGATCGTGTTTCCGATCGCTCTTACACCGAGCCCGATGATGAAGTCCCCTGTATCAGCCTGAGTGGGTGAGGGGATTGCGACAGCTGTTGTTGCTACGAGAGCAAGCGCTTTGAAAAATGTGCCCATAAAACCGGTCCTTGAAATGAATTGGACTGTCGACTTTTTTGTATTTTGATTGAGATGATTGTTCCTGACTTTATCGCAGGAGCCGCCCCGCGCTAAGTAGAATTACGAGATTTGACTTTTTTGAGGCGGTTTTCGAATTTTCATTGATGGCGAATAAGATTTTTTTCAGGGCTAGCCAAAAAGTCCTTGAGTCCAGAAGGGGATAAAATGGGTGATATGCAGTCTTGTTTTCCACATCTGAACGCATTTCGAGGCCAATTTTCACAGTGAAAACAAGTTATTCAGGAAAAACTCGCAAAGTCGATCCAACTTCGCTTGACTTGGACCCGCCCCCGCCGTAAATCAGCGCCACCAACAACGACACAACGTTGCTGACCCAAGCGGGTGTAGCTCAGTTGGTTAGAGTGCCGGCCTGTCACGCCGGAGGTCGCGGGTTCGAGTCCCGTCACTCGCGCCACTTTTCCTTAGGAGAAGCGGCGCAGGAAAGCAAAGTGTTGTTGAAGGTAGTTTGGATTGAGCGGGTGTAGCTCAGTTGGTTAGAGTGCCGGCCTGTCACGCCGGAGGTCGCGGGTTCGAGTCCCGTCACTCGCGCCACTTCCCTTGGGAAGAGGTGTTCAGTCCAAGCAAACTGTTATAGCTGCGGGTGTAGCTCAGTTGGTTAGAGTGCCGGCCTGTCACGCCGGAGGTCGCGGGTTCGAGTCCCGTCACTCGCGCCACTTCTCTTTGAGAAGTAGCTGCTATAACAAACACATAAATGAGAGTTGCGGGTGTAGCTCAGTTGGTTAGAGTGCCGGCCTGTCACGCCGGAGGTCGCGGGTTCGAGTCCCGTCACTCGCGCCACTTTCATTTACTACGAAAAGCACGGTGTTCGCTTTAAATAGCGCACCGTGCTTTCGTGTATTCTGGCTCATCTTCTCTGAGCTTTATTGCATTATCTGCCCATGTCTTTTGCCAAAGCTTTGCTGTCTTATAATTAGGGTAGGGGAGCTGTCTTAAATCGCGGATTTAGCGGACAAGTTTTTGCGGGCAGGGACTTAAAGTGTAGCAAGTAGTGCAGGCCCATGGGTATTGCCCCGCGACTCTTCAATTGAGACATTTTGACTATTTACGCAGAACTACGCAGGAAAATGCACCAATTTTATTGTCCGATTTTAAGTCTTGAGTAGTTTTCCCAAGCAATTGTTAGAAAACGTCATTTTTCTATTTTAATATGAGTATTGTACTCATAATATATATCTCTAGGTTTTTAGCGGCTTTTTAGTGCCCGCCTCTCGAGAATGTGATCTTCTCGCGGCGTAAGGCACTCTTTCCGACCCGATTTACTCCGTTGTAAGGTCTTGCGCAGATGGTGGGGCTAAGCTAATCGTGCGTTGCGGTGCGACTAGATACACCGGATCCTAGGGTGTCCTTCCAAATCTTACGCCCTACTTTCTGCCGTGTGTGCAGTGCACCAAGAGTTTTATTGGTCGCATGACCTGTTACGTCCAGGGACGGATATACAAATGGAAGACCTCCTCAGGGAGTACATCCCGATTGTCGTCTTTATCGGTGTTGCCCTCGTTATTGGCCTCGCGCTTCTCATTGCCCCGTTTATCGTAGCTTTCAAGAATCCAGATTCTGAGAAGCTCTCCGCTTACGAGTGCGGCTTTAATGCCTTTGATGACGCGCGTATGAAATTCGACATCCGGTTTTATCTGGTATCGATCCTCTTCATCATCTTTGATCTCGAAGTTGCTTTCCTCTTCCCATGGGCTGTTGCTTATGGCGGACTGGGCTGGTTTGGCTTCGTTTCCATGATGATCTTCCTGGGCGTGCTCACGATTGGGTTCATCTATGAATGGAAGAAGGGAGCGCTGGAATGGGATTGATCTCTGACGGCTCCAAGCCTCTTGTCTCTGAAGCTCCAAAAGGGATCATTGATCCCAACACAGGCCGCCCGGTGGGCGAAAATGATCCGTTCTTCATGAATGTGAACAACGAGCTTTCTGACAAAGGTTTTCTGGTTACTTCCAGTGAAAGTCTGATTCAGTGGGCACGTACCGGTTCGCTCATGTGGATGACGTTTGGTCTTGCTTGTTGTGCAGTGGAAATGATGCAGATGTCGATGCCGCGTTATGACGCAGAGCGTTTCGGCTTTGCTCCTCGTGGCTCCCCACGTCAGTCTGACGTGATGATTGTTGCAGGAACACTGACCAACAAAATGGCACCTGCGCTGCGTAAGGTTTACGACCAGATGCCAGAGCCTCGCTATGTGATCTCCATGGGATCATGTGCAAATGGCGGCGGTTACTACCACTATTCCTATTCTGTTGTACGCGGATGTGACCGGGTTGTTCCGGTTGATATCTATGTGCCGGGTTGTCCTCCAACTGCTGAAGCGCTGCTTTATGGTGTGCTGCTGCTGCAGAAGAAGATCCGCCGTACGGGTACGATTGAAAGATAAATTACAGGTCGTGCACTTTCGTGGTGCGCGGCCTTATCGACATTGCTGGCATGGGGTTCCTTGCCATTTGTGAGATGTCCAACCTATAGGAAACAAGGTAATGGACGAGACGCTTAGCGAACTCGGTGAATTTATCGAGCTAACGCTTGGAGACAAAGTTAAGGGCTGGTCGGTTGCTTATGGCGATCTGGCCCTTAATGTGTCCCATGATCAGATTATCAATGTTTTGCGTTTCCTGCGCGATGACGCGCGGTGCGGCTTTGTAGCATTGGTTGATATTTGCGGTGTGGACTGGCCAGCTCGGGAAAAACGTTTCGACGTTGTGTACCACCTGCTTTCCCCCGTTCAGAACTTGCGCGTTCGCGTGAAGGTTCAGACAGATGAGGCCACTCCGGTTCCTTCTGTTATCTCCATTTTCAAGGGTGCTGAATGGTTTGAACGTGAAGCCTACGATATGTACGGCATTCTGTTCACCGGTAACCCGGATCTGCGGCGCTTGCTGACTGACTACGGTTTTGACGGTTTCCCGCTTCGCAAGGATTTTCCTCTGACAGGTTATGTAGAGGTTCGTTATGACGACACCAAGAAGCGTGTTGTTTATGAGCCTGTGCAGCTTACTCAGGAATTCCGTAGTTTTGATTTCCTCTCACCATGGGAAGGTACTGACTATGTGCTTCCTGGTGATGAAAAAGCATCGAACTGAGGCACGGGTAGAGAATGGCTGAGGCTCAGGTACGAAACTTTAATATTAACTTTGGTCCGCAGCACCCTGCGGCGCACGGTGTGCTTCGTCTGGTTCTTGAACTGGACGGTGAGGTGGTCACTCGCGTTGATCCGCACATCGGTCTGCTGCACCGGGGTACTGAAAAACTGATCGAGCACAAGACCTATCTTCAGGCTGTGCCTTACTTCGACCGGTTGGACTATGTAGCACCAATGAATCAGGAGCATGCTTTTGCTCTTGCAGTTGAACGCTTGCTGGGCATTGAAGTGCCAAAGCGCGGTCAGCTGATCCGTGTGCTTTACTCTGAAATTGGACGTTTGCTGTCACACCTTTTGAACGTGACCACGCAGGCGATGGATGTTGGTGCATTGACACCGCCGCTGTGGGGCTTTGAGCCTCGCGAAGAGCTTATGGCGTTTTATGAGCGCGGTTGTGGTGCTCGTATGCACGCGGCTTATGTGCGTCCGGGCGGCGTGCATCAGGATCTTCCTGCTCAGTTGCTTGAGGATATGTGGAACTGGTGTGATCCGTTCCTCAAAACCCTTGACGACATTGAAGGCCTTCTGACTGACAACCGTATCTTCAAACAGCGTAACGTTGATATCGGCGTTGTTGATCTTGATGAAGCCTGGGCTATGGGCTTCTCCGGTGTGATGGTTCGTGGTTCCGGTGCGAAGTGGGATTTGCGCAAGTCGCAGCCTTACGAGTGCTACGATGAGATGGAATTCGACATTGCAATCGGTAAGAACGGTGACTGTTACGACCGTTACCTGATCCGCATGTTTGAGATGCACCAGTCTGTTCGCATCATTAAGCAGTGTCTGGAGATGCTGGGTAAGGAAACTGGCCCTGTTTCTTCTGCCGATGGTAAAGTGGTTCCACCAAAGCGTGGTGAAATGAAGCGCTCCATGGAAGCTCTGATCCATCACTTCAAGCTTTACACCGAGGGTTATAAAGTCCCTGAAGGCGAGATTTATGCAGCCGTTGAGGCGCCAAAAGGCGAATTCGGCGTGTATCTCGTTTCTGATGGAACCAATAAGCCTTACCGCTGCAAGATCAAGGCTCCTGGCTTTGCTCACCTGCAGGCGTTGGATTACCTGTGCCGCGGCCATATGTTGGCTGACGTTGCCGCTGTCATCGGTTCCATCGATATCGTATTTGGGGAGATTGACCGGTAATGTCAGTGCGTCGTCTTCATCACGAACAGCCAGAGTCTTTTGAGTTCTCTCCAGAAAATCTGGAATGGGCGAATAAGGTTATCGCGCGTTACCCAGAAGGGCGTCAGGCTTCTGCTGTCGTACCAATTCTGTGGCGTGCGCAAGAGCAGGTTGGTTGGGTGACCGAGCCAGCGATCCGTGCGATCTCTGAAATGCTCGATATGCCTCGCATCCGTGTTCTGGAAGTGGCTACCTTCTACACCATGTTCCAGCTGCAGCCGGTCGGTAAAAAAGCACACATTCAGGTGTGTGGTACGACCCCTTGTCAGCTGCGTGGTTCTGAAGAGCTTATCAAAGTTTGTAAAAGCAAGATCTCTGAGACCCCTCATACCCTTTCCGAAGATGGAAACTTCTCCTGGGAAGAGGTTGAGTGCCTTGGTGCTTGTGTAAACGCGCCGATGGTGCAGATCTTCAAAGACTTCTATGAGGATCTGGATGTTGAGAAGTTTGAAAAGCTTCTTGATGACATTGCAGGCGGAAAGCCGGTTCTGCCGGGCCCTCAGGGTGTTGACCGTATATTCGCGGCGCCAGAGGGTGGTCCAACCACATTGCTGAACATTGAGGACACCACAAAGGGTGCACCTCAGGAAGCTATCGTTGTTGACGGTTCCGATGCAGCGTCACGGCACCATGCAGGTGCTGCTCTGAATACTGGCGGTGCTGGTTATACTGGTGTTCCTCGTCCAGCTGAGGCTGGTGTTGCGGAGTTCTTGGAGAGCCACCGCAAAGCTCAGGAAGCCAAAGCGAAAGGTGAGGGGTAAGCGATGCTGAACGATTCCGATCGTATCTTCACCAATATCTATGGTCTGCATGACTGGGGGCTCGAAGGAGCTCGTCAGCGCGGGTCATGGTCTGGTACCAAAGACATTATTGACAAAGGTCGCAGCTGGATCATTGACGAAATGAAGACTTCCGGTCTTCGTGGTCGTGGTGGTGCGGGCTTTCCGACTGGCCTGAAGTGGTCCTTCATGCCGAAGGAAAGCGATGGTCGTCCAGCCTATCTCGTGGTCAATGCAGATGAGTCCGAGCCGGGCACCTGTAAAGACCGTGAAATCATGCGTCACGATCCTCACCATCTGGTTGAGGGTTGCTTGCTTGCTGGTTTCGCGATGGGTGCTATTGCGGCGTACATTTACGTGCGCGGCGAGTTCATTCGTGAACGTGAGCGCCTGCAGGCTGCGATTGATCAGGCATATGATGCTGGCCTGATCGGCAAGAACAACAAGAACGGCTACGACTTTGATATCTACGTGCACCACGGTGCAGGGGCTTACATCTGCGGTGAAGAAACTGCACTGCTGGAAAGTCTTGAAGGTAAAAAAGGTCAGCCGCGTCTGAAGCCTCCGTTCCCTGCGAACATGGGTATCTATGGCTGCCCAACCACAGTGAACAACGTGGAATCCATTGCTGTTGCTCCGACCATCTTGCGTCGCGGTGGTGCATGGTTCTCCGGTATTGGCCGCGAAAACAACGCTGGTACAAAGCTGTTCTGTGTTTCCGGACACGTGAACAAACCTTGTACTGTTGAAGAGTCCATGGGGATTCCGTTCAAAGAGCTGATTGAAAAGCACTGCGGTGGCATCCGCGGCGGCTGGGACAATCTGCTGGCGGTTATTCCGGGTGGTTCCTCTGTTCCTTGTGTGAAGGGCGAAGAGATCCGCGACGCCAAGATGGACTTTGACGGTCTGCGCGAAGTTGGCTCTTCTCTGGGTACAGCTGCTGTGATCGTGATGGACAACTCCACGGACATCATCAAAGCGATTGCCCGTCTGTCCTACTTCTACAAACATGAGAGCTGCGGTCAGTGTACGCCGTGCCGTGAAGGTACGGGCTGGATGTGGCGCGTGATGGAGCGGATGGTCAAGGGCGAGAGCTCTTATGAAGAAATCGACATGCTGTTCAAAGTAACTAAGCAGGTGGAAGGTCATACGATCTGCGCGCTTGGTGATGCGGCTGCATGGCCTATTCAGGGTTTGATCAAAAACTTCCGCCCTGTGATTGAAGATCGGATCGATCAATACGTTGCTACGCAGCGCACACCGACCGACAAGATTGCAGCGGAGTAGGGGATATGAAGATCAGCAATGAGAAAAAACGTCTGAATGTGAGCGAAAGCGACCTTTCCGGTTCTTTGTTTGTGGATTGCAATCTGTCTGGTTGTTCTTTCACGAATGTGAACCTGTCCGGTGGCCGCATCAAGGACGTTAATCTCTCAGGTTGGTCTATCCTTGATGCAAACCTTTCTGGTTGGTCAGTCGAGAAAGTCAATCTTTCTGGGCTGATCCTTGAAAATGCCAATCTGGCTGGCGCTAAACTCAAAAGCTGCCGGCTGGAGGGCATGACCATCGATGGAATTGAAGTGACTGAGCTTCTTAAAGCTTATCGGGCTAAAGAAGCTAAGGGTGAGGATGCCAACGCATGACCAAGCTTGTCGTCGACGGCAAAGAAATTGAAGTTCCTGCGGAATATACCGTTATGCAGGCCTGTGAAGAGGCCGGCGCGGAAATTCCTCGGTTCTGTTTTCATGACCGGCTTTCAGTAGCCGGCAACTGCCGCATGTGCCTTGTAGAAGTAAAAGGCGGACCGCCAAAGCCGGTTGCCTCTTGTGCAATGGGCGTGCGCGATCTGCGTCCGGGACCAGAAGGCCAGCCACCAGAGATTTTTACAAAATCTCCTATGGTGAAAAAAGCGCGAGAAGGTGTGATGGAGTTTCTCCTGATCAACCACCCGCTGGACTGCCCTATCTGTGACCAAGGCGGTGAGTGTGATCTTCAGGATCAGGCCATGGCTTACGGTGTAGATAGTTCCCGTTATGCGGAAAACAAGCGCGCAGTTGAAAATAAATATGTCGGTCCGCTTGTGAAGACGATCATGACACGCTGCATTCACTGCACGCGCTGTGTTCGCTTTACGACCGAGGTTGCCGGTGTTTCTGAGCTGGGCCTGATTGGCCGAGGTGAAGATGCCGAGATTACCACTTATCTTGAAGAAGCGCTTTCCTCCGAGCTGCAGGGCAACGTGATTGACCTTTGCCCGGTTGGTGCTCTGACTTCCCGTCCATACGAGTTCAATGCTCGTCCATGGGAACTGGTGAAGACAGAAAGCGTCGACGTGATGGACGCTCTTGGCTCTGCTATCCGTGTGGATACACGCGGTAAAGAAGTCATGCGCATCATGCCTCGCCTCAATGAAGAGGTGAACGAGGAATGGATCTCCGATAAAACCCGCTTCATCTGGGACGGTCTGAAGACACAACGTCTGGATCGCCCGTATGTGAAGCAGGGGGGCAAGCTGGCTCCTGCGAGCTGGACTGACGCTCTGAATGCGGTTGCGGCCAAGGTGAAAGCGGTTGGTGGTTCTAAAACTGCTGCAATTGCTGGTGACCTTGCAACTGTTGAAGAGATGTTCGCTCTGAAGGCTTTGATGGAGAGTGTTGGTTCCGCCAACATGGATTGCCGTCAGGATGGTGCACAGCTTGATCCATCGCTTGGCCGGACAACCTATCTGTTTAACTCTTCCGTGGAAGGTATTGAAGACGCTGATGTAATTCTTCTCGTGGGTGCTAATCCACGTGTTGAAGCGCCTGTTCTCAATGCTCGCATCCGCAAGGTGTGGCGTCATAGCGGTGCAAAAGTTGGTCTGATTGGCCAGCCTGCAGACCTGACTTATGATGTGGATTACCTCGGTGCTGGTCCGGACACTCTGGCGGATCTTGCTTCTGGCAAGAATGCATTTGCAGAGGTCCTGAAGAACGCGAAGAATCCAATGATTATCGTTGGTGAAGGCGCGATTGCCCGTGAAGACGGTGCAGCTGTGCTGGCTGCTGCTGCCAAGCTTGCTGAAAGCGTTGGTGCTGTGAGCGATGAGTGGAACGGCTTTAACGTTCTGCACACTGCTGCCAGCCGCGTTGGTGGTTTGGATATCGGACTTGTTCCGGGTGAGGGCGGTCTGGATACTGGCGGTATTCAAGACGCAGCTGCCAAAGGCGACCTTGATGTTGTGTTCCTGCTTGGCGCAGATGAACTGGACATGTCTTCCTTTGGTGATGCGTTTGTTGTTTACATCGGTACCCACGGTGACCGTGGTGCACACCGCGCTGACGTTATTCTGCCAGGCGCTGCTTACACCGAAAAACCAGGGACCTTTGTGAACCTGGAAGGCCGTGTACAGCTGGCAAACCGTGCTGCATTCCCTCCTGGTGATGCACGTGAGGACTGGGCAATCATTCGTGCGCTTTCCGGTGCACTTGGTAAGCCACTTTCCTTCAACAGCTTTGCGCAGTTGCGCGGTGCTGTTGTTGAGGCAGTTCCTCATATGGCGAATGTAAATTGCATCGCGACCGGTGTTGCTTCGGATGTTTCCAAGCTTGCCGCACGCGGTGGTGACATGAATGGTGCCGGTTTCGCACAGGCATTCAATGATTTTTATCTAACCAACCCGATTGCCCGAGCTTCAGCGGTGATGGCCGAGTGTTCCGCACTTGCCATGCAGCGCCGAGCTGAGGCGGCGGAATAAGGGGACGGTGAGCATGGAAGCTTTTTTCTGGGATTATGGCTGGCCGCTGATCATCATGCTCTTCCAGAGCGTGTTGTTGATGGTCGTGCTGCTGCTGATCGTTGCTTACATTCTATACGCTGACCGTAAGATCTGGGCTGCTGTCCAGATCCGTCGTGGTCCTAACGTTGTTGGCCCCTGGGGCTTGCTGCAGAGTTTTGCGGATCTTTTGAAATTCGTTTTGAAAGAGCCAGTGATCCCATCGGGATCTGATAAGTTCCTGTTTTTGTTTGCGCCGCTGATTACAGTGGTTCTGTCACTCGCTGCATGGGTGGTTATGCCTGTTGCAGATGGCTGGGTGATTGCAAACATCAACGTGGGTATTTTGTATGTGTTCGCGATCAGCTCCCTTGGAGTTTACGGCGTGATCATCGGTGGTTGGGCTTCCAACTCCAAATACCCGTTCCTGTCAGCTCTACGTTCTGCGGCTCAGATGGTTTCTTACGAAGTGTCTATCGGCTTCGTGATCGTGACTGTTCTGCTTTGCGTTGGTTCGTTGAACCTGACCGAGATCGTTTATGCGCAGCAGGCTCGCGGGCTTGCTCACGTGCTGGGCGTTCCATGGTTGTCTATTTTGAACTGGTACTGGTTGCCGCTGTTCCCGATGTTCGTGGTGTTCTTTGTTTCCGCACTTGCTGAAACAAACCGTCCGCCATTCGATCTGGCAGAGGCGGAATCTGAACTGGTTGCAGGCTTCATGGTTGAATACGGCTCTACCCCTTACATGATGTTCATGTTGGGTGAGTATGTGGCGATCTCCTTGATGTGTGGTCTGATGACCATCCTGTTCATGGGTGGCTGGTTGCCTCCATTGGATATCGCACCATTCACATGGGTGCCTGGTATCGTCTGGTTCCTGCTCAAGTGTCTGTTGGTGTTCTTCTTCATCTCCATGGCCAAAGCAATGGTCCCTCGGTACCGCTATGACCAGCTGATGCGCCTGGGTTGGAAAGTCTTCCTGCCGCTGTCACTGGCAATGGTGTTCATCGTGGCCTTCGTGCTGATGTTCATGGGCTGGACCCCGCCAGTGGGTGGGTTCGGAGCATGATTTCCATCGCCGGGTTAATCGGCGGTGTCATGGGAATTTACCTTGGATGGCTGAACTACCGTCTCCTTCTTGGATTTATGGAGGCAGCCATCAACAAAGGAAAAGAGCGCAACCCAGCTGAAAAAGGTTGGGTTGAGCTGGCGGAACCGACGATCCGCAAAGTCATTTTTACCCTGACGATAATCGGGATTCCGATTATCGGATATCTCGCCGGAGCTAGTATTGCTCCTTAATTCGAGAGGAAAGGGTAACGAGAACCTAGTATGACTTCTTGGAAGTGCCCCTAGGTTCTCTTGGATTGTAATCGATCTTCCATGCCGGTGGCATGTTCGATCAAGAAAGGGCTGTAAAGGCTATGGGACTGGGACAGGCCGCAAAGTCGTTGCTTTTGAAGGAGTTCGTATCGGCGTTTTTTCTTGCCATGCGTTATTTCTTCAAGCCAAAGCCGACGATTAACTATCCCTTTGAGAAGGGTGCTGTAAGCCCGCGTTTTCGCGGTGAACACGCCTTGCGCCGGTATCCGAATGGAGAAGAGCGCTGCATTGCTTGTAAGCTGTGTGAAGCGATCTGCCCTGCGCAGGCCATTACGATTGAAGCTGGACCTCGTCGTAATGACGGGACACGCCGTACCACTCGCTACGATATTGACATGACCAAGTGCATTTACTGCGGGTTCTGTCAGGAAGCGTGTCCGGTGGATGCGATCGTGGAAGGCCCGAACTTTGAATTTGCGACCGAGACGCGGGAAGAGCTGTTCTACGACAAGGACAAGCTGCTTGCGAATGGGGAGCGTTGGGAGCGTGAGATCGCTCGCAATATCGAATTGGATGCTCCGTACCGTTAAGGTAACGGGAGTGGATTGTGTCCGGTTGGGGCTTTGCACTGACCGGGCGAGACAATAGGACAAAGGCAACCTAAAAATGGTTTTGCAGGCCCTGTTTTTCTATCTGTTTGCCGCACTTGCGGTGGCCTCTGCCTTCATGGTGATTGCTTCTCGCAATCCGGTTCACTCAGTGCTGTTCCTCATCCTGTGCTTCTTTAATGCAGCCGGGTTGTTTGTACTGATTGGTGCCGAGTATCTGGCGATGCTTCTGGTTGTTGTCTACGTGGGTGCGGTCATGGTGCTGTTCCTGTTCGTGGTCATGATGCTGGATGTTGACTTTGCCGAAATGCGTCAGGGGTTCTTGCAGTACTTGCCAATCGGCGCGCTGATTGGTGCAATTCTGCTGGCTGAACTTTTGATGGTTGCCAGTGGCTGGTACATCGCTCCTGGCATGTTAGGTGAAGGGTCCGCCCCGACACCTCCTGTTGAGCAGACACAAAATATCGCCGCTATCGGTGAGTTGCTTTACACCCGCTACATTTACTGGTTCCAGGTTTCTGGTCTGGTGCTGCTGGTTGCAATGATCGGTGCGATTGTATTGACCCTCCGCCATAAGCCGGGCGTACGCCGTCAGAACATCTCTGAGCAGGTTGCCCGTCGTCCTGAAACTTCGATCGAAGTGGTCAAAGTTGAAAGAGGCAAGGGGTTGTAAGACGCGTTTGTAACGGGTCTTCATCATTAATTCGTGCCGGAGAAAAGGCCTTCCTCTTGAGGGTTCCTTCTCCGGAATTTGAATAGAACACGGGGAGCACTGAGAGGCGCCCATGGAAATTGGCATAGCGCACTATCTCGGGGTCGCAGCGATCCTATTCACCATCGGGATCTTTGGCATCTTTCTCAACCGAAAGAACGTCATCGTGATCCTGATGTCTATCGAGCTCTTATTGCTCGCAGTTAATATCAACCTGGTGGCATTTTCCTACTTCATGCAGGACATGGTTGGTCAGATCTTTGCGCTCCTGGTTCTTACCGTTGCAGCAGCAGAGGCGGCCATTGGTCTTGCTATTCTGGTTGTTTACTTCCGTAACCGCGGCTCTATTGCCGTGGAAGACATCAATATGATGAAAGGCTGAGGGGCGGATGTTTTCAGCAATCGTTTTTCTGCCGTTGCTTGGCTTCCTGATTGTCGGAATGTTCGGCAATCGGCTTGGGGTCAAAGCCAGCGAGTACATCACCAGCGGCTTCATGATTGTCGCAGCCCTTTTGTCATGGGTGGTGTTTTTTCAATACGGCCTTGGGTCGGAGAGCACGCAGATTGTGACAATTTTCCGCTGGATCACCTCTGGGGATCTATCGGTTAACTGGACAATTCGTGTTGATACACTCACCGCAGTGATGCTGGTGGTTGTGAACTCCGTTTCCTGTCTGGTTCACATTTACTCTATCGGGTACATGCACCACGATCCGCATCGTCCGCGGTTCTTTGCATACTTGTCCTTCTTTACCTTCTCAATGTTGGCACTGGTCACCTCTGATGACTTGCTGCAAATGTTCTTTGGTTGGGAAGGCGTTGGTCTGGCATCCTATCTGTTGATCGGGTTCTGGTACAAGAAACCTTCTGCCAATGCGGCTGCGATGAAAGCATTCATCGTCAACCGTGTGGGTGACTTTGGTTTCGCTCTGGGTATCTTCGGTGTTTTCTACCTGTACGGTTCCATCGACTTCGCAACGATTTTCAGCAGCGGTCCTTCTCTTCTTGAGAATAAAGAGCCTGTTCTGAACTTCCTTGGTTATGAGTTGATGCCTGAAGCGGCGCTGACAGTTGTCTGTCTGCTGCTCTTCATGGGTGCCATGGGTAAATCAGCTCAGTTTCTGCTTCACACCTGGTTGCCGGATGCGATGGAAGGCCCAACGCCTGTTTCCGCGCTGATCCACGCAGCGACCATGGTGACGGCTGGTGTGTTCATGGTTGCGCGTCTTGCGCCAATCTTTGAACTTGCGCCAACGGCTCTGACTGTTGTGACCTTCTTTGGTGCGACGACTGCCTTCTTTGCAGCGACCATTGGCTGTGTGCAGAACGATATCAAGCGCGTGATTGCCTATTCCACCTGTTCTCAGTTGGGTTATATGTTCGTGGCGCTGGGTGTTGGTGCGTTCGGTGTTGGTATCTTCCACCTGTTCACACACGCGTTCTTTAAAGCGCTGCTGTTCTTATGCGCTGGCTCCGTCATTCACTCTGTGTCTGACGAGCAGGACATGCGTAAGATGGGTGGTCTGCGTAAGCACATTCCATGGACCTACTGGACCATGATGATTGGTACGCTGGCACTGACTGGTTTCGGTATTCCGTTTACCTACATCGGTACAGCTGGCTTCATCTCCAAAGATGCGATCATTGAAGCTGCTTATGTTGGTCACAACATGTTTGCGTCCTATGCCTTCTGGGCAACGGTACTTGCAGCTGCGCTGACCAGTTTCTACAGCTGGCGTCTGGTGTTCATGACCTTCCACGGCAAGACCCGCGCTTCTGTTGATGTGATGAAACACATCCATGAGAGCCCATGGGTTATGCTTGTACCGCTGCTGTTGCTTGCACTTGGTGCTGCTTTTGCCGGTATGGTGTTCAAGGATGCCTTTATTGGTGCTGACTATCTCAGCTTCTGGAAGAATGTTTTTGGCGGTACGAACAGTGAGCTCGCAGTCATTGAAGAAATGCATCACGTCCATTGGCTCGTGAAGCTTTCCCCATGGCTTGCAATGGCTGGCGGTTTCATCATCGCTTACCTCTTCTACATCGCTAAACCAGATATGCCGAAGGCTCTGGCAGAGCGTCATAAGCCTCTGTACCTGTTCCTCCTGAACAAGTGGTACTTCGATGAGCTTTATGACTTCCTGTTCGTAAAACCTTCCCTGGCTCTTGGCCGCTTCCTGTGGAAGCGCGGTGACGGCACTGTGATTGACGGACTTGGTCCTGACGGTGTTGCCTCACGCGTTCAGCAGGTTACCGGTTGGGTTGTTCGCCTGCAGTCTGGCTACATCTATCACTACGCATTCGCCATGTTGATCGGGGTTGCCTTCTTCGTGACCCTGGCCATGTTCTCCGGTGGGGGAGTTCATTAATGAACGACTGGTCCATCCTTTCCATCACAACATTTCTCCCACTGGTCGGTGTGTTCTTCATCCTGCTGGTGCGGGGAGATGACCCAGATGCGAAAACGAATATTCGGCGTGTTGCGCTGATTACGACGAGTTTCACATTTATCGTCTCTTTGTTCATCTGGGGCGGGTTCACCAACGAGAACCCTGGCTTCCAGATGGTGGAGAAGCACAACTGGTTTGGTGATACCTTCACCTACCACATGGGCGTTGACGGCATTTCCATGCTGTTCGTGATCCTGACTACTTTCCTTATGCCGCTGTGTATTCTGGCGAGCTGGGAAAGCATTCAGACCCGCGTCAAGGAATACATGATCGCTTTCCTTGTACTGGAAACACTGATGATCGGTGTGTTCTGTTCGCTGGATCTGGTTCTGTTCTACGTGTTCTTTGAAGCTGGCCTTATTCCGATGTTCCTGATCATCGGTGTTTGGGGTGGTCCGCGCCGCGTTTATGCAAGCTACAAGTTCTTCCTGTACACCTTGCTCGGCTCCGTGCTGATGCTGGCGGCTATCATGGCCATGTACTGGCAGGCTGGTACACTGGATATTCCAACTCTTCTTAACGAGAGCGAATTCCCGGCAGCGATGCAGACGTGGTTGTGGCTGGCCTTCTTCGCAAGCTTTGCAGTGAAGATGCCAATGTGGCCTGTTCACACCTGGTTGCCAGATGCTCACGTGGAAGCACCGACGGCTGGTTCTGTTGTTCTGGCTGCGATCCTGCTGAAGATGGGTGGCTATGGGTTCCTTCGGTTCTCACTACCAATGTTCCCAATCGCCAGTGATATGTTCGCACCGTTCATCTTTACACTGTCTGTCGTTGCGATCATCTACACCTCTCTGGTGGCGCTGGCTCAGGAAGACATCAAGAAGCTGATTGCCTACTCATCCGTTGCTCACATGGGCTTCGTGACCATGGGTATCTTCTCTGCCAACGCGCAGGGTATTGAAGGCGCGATCTTCATGATGCTGGCTCACGGTCTGATCTCTGGCGCACTGTTCCTGTGTGTTGGTGTGATTTATGACCGGATGCACACCCGTCAGATTACGGCTTATGGTGGTCTCGTGAACAACATGCCTCGTTATGCGGTGGCGTTCATGATCTTCACCATGGCAAACGTTGGTCTGCCAGGTACCGCCGGCTTTGTGGGTGAGTTCCTGACTATGATTGGTGTGTTCCAGGTAAATACGTGGGTGGCGTTCTTCGCTGCGACTGGTGTGATCCTGTCTGCTGCTTACGCTTTGTTCCTTTACCGCCGCGTCGTGTTTGGTGCGTTGGAGAAGGAAAGCCTCAAGTCCATGCTGGACCTGACAGGCCGTGAGAAGCTGATCCTCGCTCCGCTGATCATTTTAACTATCTTCTTCGGGTTCTACCCAGCAGCAGTGCTGGATGTGACGTCTGCGTCCGTTGGTGCCCTTATCGAAAACTACAATGCCGCGCTTGATGCAGGGGGTCTTGCCCATGCAGCCGCTGCAGTGTCTAGCCATTAACAGGGGACCGTGCACTCATGAATGCTGAGCTTCTAGCTATTCCTGATCTAATGCCGGTATTGCCCGAGATCCTTCTGGTTCTCGGCGCAATGGTCCTGCTGATGGTTGGAGCTTTTGGTGGAGAGAAATCCACTCCGCTGGTAACTGGTATCTGCGTTGCGTTGCTCACTGTTGCGGGTCTGATCCTGCTGGTGAGCCCGCATTACGGCACAACATTTGACGGCGCATTCGTACAGGACGCGTTCTCCCAGTATATGAAAATACTGGTGCTGATCGGGTCCGGCTTTGCGATTGCGATGTCCGTTGCTTACGCACGTTCTCAGAACTTTGACCGCTTTGAATACCCGATCCTTATCGTGATCGCGACCGTTGGTATGATGCTGATGCTTTCAGCCAACGATCTGATCTCCATGTATCTGGGTGTTGAGCTGCAGTCTCTGGCGCTTTACGTGGTGGCTGCGATTAACCGTGACTCTGTTCGTTCAACAGAGGCTGGCCTGAAGTACTTCGTCCTTGGCGCGTTGTCTTCCGGTATGCTGCTTTACGGTATGTCCTTCATCTACGGCTTTACTGGCCACACTGACTTTACTGGCATCGCGGCGGCTCTGACAGACGATCGTGCATCCCTTGGTCTGGTGTTCGGTATCGTGTTCATGCTGGCAGGTATTGCCTTCAAGATCTCTGCGGTTCCATTCCATATGTGGACCCCGGACGTTTATGAGGGTGCACCAACACCGGTTACTGCGTTCTTTGCTGCAGCACCTAAGATTGCTGCGTTCGGTATGCTGATCCGTGTGCTGGTTGAGCCTTTGGGCAATGTGACTACGGACTGGCAGCAGATCGTTGTGTTCATCGCTATCGCGTCCATGGGTCTTGGTGCCTTTGCTGCGATTGGTCAGAAGAACATCAAACGTCTGATGGCATACTCTTCCATTGGTAACATGGGTTACGCTCTGGTTGGTCTGGCAGCTGGTACTGAAGCTGGTGTCCACGGTCTGATCGTGTTCATGACTGCCTATCTTGCGATGACACTGGGTGCGTTTGCTTGCATCCTGTCCATGCGCCGCAAGGAAGGCATGGTTGAAGAGATCTCCGATCTTGCAGGTCTTTCCAAGACCAACCTGCCAATGGCAGTGTTGCTTGCAGTGATCATGTTCTCTCTGACCGGTCTGCCACCACTTATCGGCTTCTTTGGTAAGTTCTACGTGTTCATCGCTGCGATGGATGCAGGTCTTGCTCCATTGGTCGTGATTGGTCTGGTGACCAGCGTTGTGGCTGCTTACTATTACCTGCGTGTGATCAAGGTCATGTTCTTTGATGATGCGACTGGCGAGTTCCTGCCAATGTCCGGTGAAATGAAAATTGTGCTTGGTCTTTCCAGCGCAGTTGTCGGACTGTTCTTCATCATGCCGGAACCAATTATGAATGCGGCTGCCAATGCGGCTGGCGTTCTGTTCTAGTTTCCTATGATGAACCTTGGACAATTAAAAGACGAAGGCCCGGTGCGATCTGCACCGGGCTTTTGTTTTGAGTACTACGACCAGATCGGATCCACCAATACTCACGGCCTGCACAAGGCACGGGAAGGGCATCCAGGTAATCTGTGGGTCCGCTCCGATATTCAACTGAGCGGGCGCGGACGTCGTGGACGGGCGTGGACTTCGGAGACCGGCAATCTGTTTGCCTCAGTGTTGCTGCGGGTGGGTGTACAGAACGAGAAGATCGTTCAGCTGCCCTTTGTGGCTGCTCTTGCTCTTGGAGAGGCTATTGAACGGGCAACAGGTGCGCACAATCTGGTGCAGCTGAAGTGGCCGAATGATGTGCTCATCGACGGACAAAAAGTCTCTGGCATATTGCTTGAGAGCGAAAGTGGGCCTAATGGTGAGCTGTGCCTTGTGTGCGGTTTTGGCGTCAACGTGTCTCATCACCCAGATTTGGGTGATTATGCTGTTACAGATTTACGCAGCATGGGATACATGTGTGAGCCGCAACAGGTCTTTGACGCACTTGCGCAAAGTTTTGCACGATGGCTGGAAACGTGGAAAGCTGCCAGTGGGTTTGAAGAGATCAGATCTGCATGGCTGCGACGCGCCGTGGGGCGCGGGAAACCGATCCGTGTCCGCCTGAGCAATGAAGAGTTTTCCGGTGTCTTTATGGACATCGACCAAATGGGTCGCCTGATCGTCAAGATGGATCATGGTGGCGAGCGGCTGGTGACAGCCGGAGATGTTTTCTTTTCCTGAAGACGTGCAAAGCGTGTTCTGCTGGCTTTTTGAATACCAAGGCCACACGTCTGTCAGGACATAGAGCAAGTTGCGTTCATTAGCATTCACGCATCTCGCTCTTAGTTCTTTTGTTTGAGCGAATTCCTGTTGCTTGATTGGTCCCAATCAAACGGAACGCGCTCTAGAGTTTATACGCATATTCTCATTCCGAGAACCGGAACCATTTATTGGGGATATGCTTTGAAGGAGTCTTAGATGTCGAGCACTCAAGAGCTCGTATTCCTGCCTTTGGGCGGTGTTGGTGAAATTGGAATGAACCTTGGTCTTTATGGATATGGACCTGAGGACGACCGTCGCTGGCTGATTGTTGATTTTGGTGTCTCATTTGCCGGACCGGAATTGCCGGGTGTCGACCTTGTTCTGCCAGATATTCGTTTTCTGGAAGAAGAGCGGTCTCGCATTGATGGCATCGTCATTACGCATGCTCATGAAGACCATTACGGCGCATTGTCCTACCTCTGGAAGCGCTTGGAACTGCCGGTCTACGCGACCGAGTTCACTGCTCGCCTTCTGGAAGCCAAGCTGATTGGCGATGGTGCGGATTATGAAATTCCGGTGACCGTTGTTAATCAGGGAGATCGTTTCAAAGCCGGTATCTTTGATATTGAGATGGTGACCATGACCCACTCGATCCCGGAGCCGTGTGCTCTGGCTATTCGTGTTGGCGGTCAGCTGGTGTTGCATTCCGGTGACTGGAAGATCGATCTGACACCGGGCATTGGCAAGGCGATCGACCTTCAGCGTTTGCGTGAACTGGGAGATGAAGGCGTTGATGTCTTTGTCTGTGACAGCACCAATGCAGTCCGTGACGGGGTCAGCCCGAGTGAAGCGGATGTTAAGGAAGAGCTGACACGGATTATCAAAGAGGCACCGAACCGCGTTGCTGTGACCACGTTTGCCTCCAACGTTGCGCGTATGCGCGCGGTTGCAGAAGCGGCAATGGCGGCAGAGCGTGAGATTGTTGTGATTGGCAGGAGTATGCAGCGCACCGTCGAGATCGCGCGTGATCTGGGCTATCTTGATGGATTGGCGCCATTCCGTGATGAAGAGACCTATGGATCTTTGCCGCGTGATAAGGTTGTTGCTCTTTGCACTGGTTCGCAAGGCGAAGCGCGCGCTGCGATGGCCCGTATTGCAGGTGATCAGCACCGCCAGGTCGCGCTGTCTGCTGGTGATATGGTTATCTTCTCCAGTCGGACCATTCCAGGCAATGAGAAGGCTGTTTCCAATATCATCAACCAGCTGACCCACGAAGGGTTGAAGGTGGTGACAGATCGTGATGCGCTGGTGCACGTGTCTGGTCATCCGCGTCGTGGTGAGCTGGATCAGGTTTACAATCTTGTGCGCCCGAAGAAAGTTTTGCCGGTTCACGGTGAGCCGCTGCACCTGCAGTGTCATAAGGACTTTGCGATCAGTAAAGGCGTGAAGGACGTTAAGATCATCCGTGATGGCGACATGGTGCGCCTACATCCGGGTGGGCTTGAGGTCATTGATGAAGCACCTGCCGGTATTCTGGTTCGCGATGGTCATTTGATTGCAGCTCCTGAGGAAACTGGTGTTCAGGAACGGCGCAAGCTTTCTTATGGTGGCTGCGTGACGGTTTCGCTGATCGTGGATGGCCGTGGTGAGTTGCTTGGCGATATCGATGTGGTTCTGTTCGGGATGCCGGATGAGACTGAGAACGGGACACCGTTTGAGGATGCCGTTCGTGATGCTGTTTATGGAGCTGTGATTTCCATTCCAAAGAGCCGCCGCCGTGATGTGGAACTGGTGCGTGAAGCTGCCAGACGGGCGGGGCGTTATGCAGTTGTAGAGCATTGGGGCAAGAAGCCTCTTTGTAAAGCATTGGTGCAACGCGTCTGATCCTCAGACACATTTTTCGAGATAATCAAAGACCGCAAATGAGCATATCATCTGCGGCCTTTGACTTTTGATCCAATGGACTTTGTGAATGAAATCTGTTCCTTAGAACTCATAGGCGTTCATCTGCAGATAGGTGCTGTGCTCTGACATTTTGTTTGGGCAGCTTCTTGTCATTTGATTGTGTGCAATCGAATGGAACGCGCTCTAGAACAAAGAGTTATTGGGAGGACCGTCATGATTGGACGATTGAACCACGTCGCGATTGCCGTGTTGGATATGGAAGAAGGCCTGAAGGTGTATCGTGATGCACTCGGCGGCATTGCCTCAGAAAAAGTGGCACAGCCGGATCATGGTGTTTCGACCGTGTTTATCGAGCTTCCAAACACGAAGATCGAACTGCTGGAGCCGCTTGGCGAGAATTCTCCGATCTCCAAGTTTCTGGAGCGTAACACGCAAGGTGGTATCCATCACATCTGTTATGAAGTTGATGACATTCTTGCAGCGCGCGATCAGCTGGTTGCTAACGGAGCCCGGATTCTGGGTGATGGTGAGCCGAAGATTGGTGCACATGGCAAGCCGGTGTTGTTCTTGCACCCAAAAGACTTCCTTGGAACATTGACCGAGTTGGAACAGGCTTAAGTTTGCCTTGAAAGACTTGTGGTTTGAGGAAACTGGAAGGCTTTCGGTTCGGGCCTAATTCTTGTAGGTAAAAACCTGTAGTGCGCTGGTTGCTTTGTGATACAACAGTAAGGTGACCAGCTGCAGAAGAAACAAGAACGTTCCAGGAGCACATTTATGGCTACGCCGCTACTCGTTGCACTCTACTTTATGATGTGGTGGATTTTGTTCCTAGCCATTTTACCGTTTGGTGTTCGCACTCAGGCGGAAGAGGGCGAAGTTGTTCCGGGAACGACTGAAAGCGCGCCCAAAAATCCTCAGATGCTGAAGAAGGTGATCATCAACACGATTGTAACGACAATTGTGTTCGTTGCCTTCTATTGGTTCCTTGAGTCCGGCCTTGGCGCGCATCTGTTTCCACTTGTTGATCAATTAATGGGCAATGCTCCTTCCTGATTTTGGTTTTACACATCAATTGTGTGGCGTAAAATCAGCGAGTTACAGAGCAAATCCATCAAGTGTCAAAAAAAGCGATTCTCTGGAATCGCTTTTTTTGCGTTTAGAGGGGTGTTGTTAGAGAGACACTTGTCCCTGCTGTATTCAGACTCTGGTGAGTATGCTGATATGAGTAAACTGAATGCGGTATTCATAGAATATCATGGAGTGAAACGGCAGAAATTGGCGAAAAAAAAGCAAGGCCGAAGCCTTGCTGTTAGAACGAGTTCCGCGTCTAAATGTTCTCTTTGCACTTGCGTAGAGTGCCGGCTGCAACCAAACGGGCGCCCGAGAACCTTCCTCCCAAGACTAAAGATCGCGATACCTTGCAACACCGCTTAAGGGTGTTGTTTTTGTTGTTGAACAGACACTAACGTAATCACATTAGTTTGTCATCATTTTGTATCAATTCGCCGCAATTTTTTGCTTGCCTAAAATTTTAGCTATAATTTTTCGGAGATTCCGTGAGTTGAACCCAAAGGTGTAGGCAAAAAGCTGCGTGTATGGGGAAATATGTCTTAGAAAATTGGCATATAACCATGTTGGCAGTTACAACAGGCGTTCTGCTTGCTAAGAAGACATAGAAATGATGTTTGGTGGTGAGCCAGAGCTTGCGTGCCTTTAAACCTGAAGAGTTAAACTAATGCGTTTGTCCCGATATTTCCTGCCTATTTTGAAGGAAACTCCGAAAGAAGCCGAGATCGTATCGCACCGCCTGATGTTGCGTGCGGGTATGGTCCGTCAGCAGTCAGCCGGGATTTATGCATGGCTGCCGCTTGGCCACCGTGTGCTCAACAAGATTCAGCGTATTGTTGAAGAAGAGCAGAACCGCTCCGGTGCTGTCCAGCTGCTTATGCCAACCATTCAGCCTGCTGACCTGTGGCGCGAAAGTGGCCGCTATGATGCGTACGGCAAAGAAATGCTGCGCATTGAAGACCGTCATGAACGGGAAATGCTCTTTGGCCCAACCAATGAAGAGATGATCACTGACATCTTCCGCAGCTATGTGCGCTCCTACAAGGACCTGCCGCTGAACCTTTATCACATACAGTGGAAGTTCCGCGATGAAGTGCGTCCTCGTTTCGGCGTGATGCGCGGTCGTGAGTTCCTGATGAAGGATGCTTATTCCTTCGACCTGGACAAAGAGCGGGCAACAGAAGCCTACCGCCGCATGTTTGTCGCTTATTTGCGCACCTTTGCCCGCATGGGTCTGACTGCAATTCCTATGAAGGCGGACACTGGCCCAATCGGCGGCGACCTGTCTCACGAGTTCATCGTGCTGGCGTCTACCGGTGAGAGCGAAGTGTTCCTTGATAAGGATATTCTTGGCCTGCCAACTCCGGCGGAAGATATTGATTTCAATGGTGACCTTTCCGGCATTATTGAGCAGTGGACCACGCCTTACGCTGCAACTGATGAGATGCATGACGAAGCTGCCTTTGAGGCTGTTGCAGAAGACAAAAAGGTTTCTGCACGCGGTATTGAAGTTGGCCACATCTTCTACTTCGGCACCAAATACTCCGAGCCTATGGGCGCGAAAGTGATGACTGCTGAAGGCAAGGAACAGCCTGTTCACATGGGTTCCTACGGCATTGGTGTGTCCCGCCTGCTGGGCGCGATCATTGAAGCATGCCATGATGATGATGGCATTGTCTGGCCAAAAGAAGTTGCGCCGTTCCATGTTGGTTTGATCAACATGAAGGTTGGTTCTGAGTGCGATGAAGTTTGTGAGAGCGTTTACGCGGAGCTGGAAAAGGCGGGCGTTGAGGTTCTTTATGATGACCGCAAGACCAGTGCAGGCCAGAAATTTGCAAGCATGGATCTGATTGGTCTGCCATATCAGCTGGTTGTTGGCCCACGTGGTCTGAAGACTGGTGAAGTGGAAGTCAAAGACCGTGCAACTGGTGATCGCGAAATGTTGACCCCGGAAGCGGCTGTCAACAAACTGATTTCTGCCTTAAAAGGCTGATATCAGCGAAGCTTGGGGTAACTCAGCAGCTTCAATGGTATGCTAGGTGCCGGCGGCCTTTCTGCTGCCGGGCCTTTTTGCCAGAGCTTATGGCACTTGCTCTTCATGCTCCCTATATTCCACGGGGTAGTTGAACAGGCGGAAACGGAGAATAGTCTAGTATGACGGCAGAGATTCAGGCGGCTCATCCCGGAAAGAACCGGTGGTTTGCACCCTTTGAGTGGATGCTGGCAGGGCGTTATCTGCGCTCCAGACGCAAAGAAACTTTCATTTCAATTATTGCCGGTCTGTCCTTTTTGGGCATCACTTTGGGCGTTGCAACTCTGATTATCGTTATGGCGGTGATGAACGGGTTCCGTACGGAGCTGCTGACCAAAATTCTTGGCATCAACGGACACGTGCTCGTGCAGCCCATCGATAGCCCGCTCAATGACTATGAGGCGACCTCGGTCAAGCTGGCTGGCATCGACGGTGTTGATTTTGCTATGCCGTTTGTTGAAGGGCAGGCGATGATCTCCGGACCAAGCGCTGATCTGGGCGCTTTGTTCCGCGGTGTTCATAAGGCTGATCTTGATAAACTGGATCTGGTGTCCGGGAACGTTCTGCTTGGAACGCTGGATGGGTTTGATGATGGTGAAGGTGTTGCCATTGGCTCTCGTCTTGCGCGTCAGCTGGGTGTGACTGTTGGTGATACGGTTCGCGTGATTACGCCGCGTGGCAGCATCACGCCGATGGGGATGACCCCGCGCGTGAAGGGCTATCCGGTCTCTGCGATCTTCCAGATTGGCATGAGCGAATATGATGGTACGATTGCCTTCATGCCGTTTAATGAAGCACAGCTGTACTTCAATAAAGAAGGTCTGGCGACGGGCATTGAGGTCTATGCTGATGACCCGGATGCTGTTGGTCCGCTGCGACCTGTCATTGAAGAAGAGGCTGGACGGCCTGTGTTCGTTTCTGACTGGCGCCAGCGCAATATGACGTTCTTCTCAGCGCTTGAGGTTGAGCGTAACGTGATGTTCCTGATCCTCACGCTGATTGTTCTTGTTGCGGCTTTGAATATCATTTCCGGCATGACCATGCTTGTGAAAGATAAGGGCCGTGATATCGCCGTGCTGCGTACGATGGGTGCAACTCGCGGCGCGGTGATGCGGATCTTCATCATCACGGGGGCCAGCATTGGAACCATTGGTACGTTTGCCGGGTTTATTTTGGGTACTGTGGTGTGCTGGAACATTGAGAGCATTCGCCAGGGGATTTCCTGGTTGACCTCGACCGAGCTGTTCTCGCCTGAGCTTTACTTCCTTTCAAAGCTGCCGGCTGAAATGAATCCAAGTGAGACGACCAGTGTTGTTATTATGGCTTTGGTCTTGAGCCTGCTTGCTACGATTTACCCTGCCTGGCGCGCAGCCCGGCTCGATCCTGTTGAGGCTTTGCGCTACGAATGATGAATAAACCAACAAAACCGGTTTCTGGTGTTTCGCTTAAGGGTGAGGAACGCGTTCCTGTTCTGAGTTTGAAGAATGTTGTCCGCGGTTATGTTGAGGGCAACAGCAAACTGGAAATTCTGAAGGGCGCTGACCTTAACCTCTATGAAGGGGAAATGGTTGCGCTCGTGGCGCCCTCCGGCGCAGGTAAGTCTACGCTGATGCATCTGGCTGGCCTTTTGGAAATGCCGCAGAGCGGTGAGGTGCTGATTGGCGGGCGGGAATGTTCCAAGCTCAATGATGATGCGCGCACAGCCATTCGGCGGACTGAGGTGGGCTTTGTCTACCAGTTCCATCAGTTGCTGCCTGAATTTACTGCGCTGGAAAACATTGCGTTGCCGCAGATGATTTGCGGACTGAAACGTCAGGATGCAGAAGAGCGCGCGCGCCAGCTGCTCTCTTATATGCGTTTATCTGAGCGGGAAACTCATCGTCCGGCTGAGCTTTCCGGTGGTGAGCAGCAGCGTGTTGCGATTGCGCGTGCGGTTGCCAATGCACCGCGTGTTCTGTTGGCGGATGAGCCAACGGGGAACCTTGATCCGAACACCTCGCAGTATGTGTTTGAGGCACTGACTGCGCTGGTTCGTGCCTCCGGTGTGGCGGCCTTGCTGGCAACCCACAATCTGGAAATTGCAAAACAGATGGACCGACGGATTACACTGCGCGAAGGCAAGGTGGTCGAGCTTCCTTAAATTGGAAACGAGAGTGCGTTCCATTGAGAATCAAATGCCAGCGACCTGTTCGCTGGCATTTTTGTTTTTGGGAGATGTTCTTGTTTTGATGCCTGTTGTTCTCTCTGTCTGAGTGCTCAAGCAAGGCTGGTGTTCCGCGATACTTACCTGCGGCGTTAACGCTGATTGATTCAGCAACTTGTTGAGTTGCTGAGGGAAATACCTTGCTGTGTTTGAGTGGTGATGTTGGAGGAGGAATGCGTATACCACTCATTAACTATGAGTTTGACCCAGCCAAATTAAGGGTTGAAAGAATGAGAACATTGATAGAACATAACGAATACAAATAGGGTTCAAAATAAGGGTGTTTGTTATGTCATTTGTACTTCGTGAAGCAGCAGCATTCGGTTCTATCGTTCTTTTTGCAAGCAGTTGCCTGATGTGGGGTGATGCGCTGACCCGGATGCTTCCTTAGAAAATACTGAGGAAGAGAGGTTGGGAAACTCGGGATAACCGGTGGTGCGATTTGCCAGGCAATTGCATTTTGCTTTTGGGTCCTCCAAATGAGGTGCTACTGTCGCACATACCTTGCGAACCAAAAGGCTCCAGATGTCATCTCCAGGTTTCGTCCATCTCCGTGTTCACTCGGCTTATTCATTGCTGGAAGGAGCTCTCCCAATTGGAAAGCTGCTTGATCTGGCTTCCAAGGATGAACAACCGGCGCTGGCCATTACTGACAGCGGGAACTTGTTTGGTGCGCTTGAGTTTTCTGAAAAAGCTTTTGGCGCGGGTATACAGCCTGTCATTGGTTGTCAGATATCGGTGACCTTTGACGATCAGCCTGACGCGGTGGGAGATGAAGCCGTCAGTGATCTGGTTTTTCTTGCCGTGAATGAAGGGGGCTATGAGAACCTCATGGATCTTGTATCAAGAGCCTTTCTTGATACAGAGCCGGGGCTCAAAGCCAATGTTCCTCTTTCACGTGTGTTGGGTAAATCCGATGGCTTGATTGTTCTGAGCGGTGCGAGTGATGGCCCGATTAACTCGCAACTGCGAGAGGGGCATGTTGATCTTGCCAAGTCTCGCCTAGAGGTTTTGCAGTCCACATTTGGCGATCGTCTTTATGTGGAACTGCAGCGCCACAATATGAAAGGCGAGGAAGATGTTGAGCCTGCGCTCCTGAACCTTGCCTATGATCTGAATATTCCAATTGTTGCGACCAACGAGGCTTATTTCCCTAATCCGGATGATTATGAAGCGCATGATGCCCTGATCGCGATTTCCGAAGGTCGTGTTCTTGTCGAGACGGATCGCCGTCAGCTGACGCCGGATCATTGCTTCAAAACCCGTGAGCAGATGATGGAGCTGTTCTCCGATCTTCCGGAGGCGCTTGAGAACTCCGTGGCGATTGCGCGGCGCTGCCATTACCGGCCTTTGAAGCGAGATCCTATTCTGCCACGCTTTGCTGGTGCGGATGCTGATGCTGGCGAAGCGGAGCGTGCCGAGGCGGAAGAGCTGACGCGGCAGGCGAAGGAAGGCTTGCAGGCGCGTCTCGATCTGCATGGGCTGGCACCTGACCTTGAAGAGAAAGATTACTGGGACCGTCTGGATTATGAGCTTGGCATCATTATCCGTATGAAGTTTCCTGGATACTTCCTGATCGTTGCGGACTTTATCAAGTGGGCGAAGAATGAGGACATTCCTGTGGGACCGGGGCGTGGTTCCGGTGCGGGGTCGCTTGTTGCCTGGTCACTGACCATCACCGATCTTGACCCAATGCGGTTCTCGTTGCTGTTCGAGCGCTTCCTGAATCCGGACCGCGTGTCCATGCCGGATTTCGACATCGACTTTTGTCAGAACCGTCGTGAAGAAGTGATCCGTTATGTGCAGCGCAAGTATGGCCGCGAGCAGGTGGCACAGATCATCACCTATGGAACGCTGCAGGCCAAGGCGGTGCTGCGCGACGTGGGCCGTGTTCTGCAAATGCCATATGGTCAGGTGGACCGCCTAAGTAAACTGGTGCCCGGCAACCCGGCCAATCCGTGCACATTGCCAGAGGCCTTGGAGCAGGAGCCGCGGCTGCGTGAAGCAGCCAAGCAGGAAGAGGTTGTCGATCGCCTTTTGAAGATGGCGCAGAAGCTGGAAGGACTTTATCGTCACGCGTCTACCCACGCGGCGGGTGTGGTGATTGGGGACCGTCCGCTGGAGCAGCTGGTACCGCTTTACCGAGATCCTCGTTCTGACATGCCTGTTGCTCAGTTCAACATGAAATGGGTTGAAGCGGCCGGTCTGGTCAAGTTTGACTTTTTGGGTCTGAAAACGCTGACAGTGATTGATACTGCGGTTTCGCACATCAAGAAGCGCGGTATTGAAGTTAAGATCGATGAAATACCGATTGATGACCCCGCGACCTATAAGCTTCTGGCTGCTGGTGAGACGGTTGGTGTGTTCCAGCTGGAAAGTCAGGGCATGCGCCGCGCCATTGCTGGTATGCGGCCTGACCGGTTTGAGGATATCATTGCTCTGGTGGCGCTCTATCGCCCGGGCCCAATGGACAATATCCCGATCTACAACGCGGTAAAACATGGCGAGCAGGAGCCTGATTATCTCCACCCGTTGCTGGAGCCAATCCTGACCGAGACAAACGGCATTATCGTTTATCAGGAACAGGTGATGCAGATTGCTCAGGTGCTGTCTGGTTACTCTCTTGGTGAAGCGGATTTGCTGCGCCGTGCGATGGGTAAGAAGATCGCGGCTGAAATGGAGATCCAGCGCGCCCGCTTTGTTGAGGGGGCGGTTGAGCAGAAGGTCGATAAAAATCAGGCCGGGATGATCTACGATCTGGTGGCCAAGTTCGCGAACTACGGTTTTAACAAATCCCACGCGGCTGCTTATGCGCTTGTGGCCTATCAAACTGCATGGCTGAAAGCGAATTATCCGGTTGAGTTCCTCGCCGGCATCATGACGCTTGATCTGGGTAATACGGACAAGTTGAGTGACTTCCGTCAGGAAGCGGTGCGTATGGGTATCGAGGTCGTGCCACCCTCCGTCAATAAATCCGGTGTGCATTTTGGCGTGCTTGACGGCAAGATCGTTTACGCTATGGGTGCGATCAAAGGTGTGGGCGAGCAGGCGGTTGAACACATTGTTGATGTGCGTGGAGATGAACCGTTTAAGGATCTGGGTGACTTTGCAACGCGTATCAGTCCGAAGGTTCTTAATAAGCGCACGATCGAGAATCTCATCGCTGCTGGCGCATTTGACGAACTTAATCCAAACCGTGCGCAGTTGCTTGACGGTCTGGATCGCATCATCGGGATGGCACAGCGGACGGAAGAGAATAAGACATCTGGTCAAAATGATTTCTTTGGCGGAGACAATGCGCCAGAGCCTTTGATCCTCAATCCGACAGACCCTTGGCTGCCATCCGAGCGGCTGCAAAAAGAATATGCGGCGGTCGGCTTTTACATTTCAGCCCATCCGCTCGATGAGTATCGCGAGCTGTTCACCAAGTTGCGTGTGCAGCTTTGGAAAGATTTTGAGCGCTCTGTGAAGGCTGGGTCTTCCGCAGGGCGTCTTGCAGGCACTGTGACAGCAAAGCAGGAGCGCAAGACCCGTACCGGCAACCAGATGGGCATCGTTCGTATTTCTGATCCGACCGGGCAGTATGAAGCGGTGATGTTCTCTGAGACGCTGAACCAATGCCGCGATTTGCTGGAGCCGGGGCAATCTGTTGTGCTGCTGGTGCAGGCAGATATGCGTGATGAGGAAGTCAGTGTTCGCATTTCACAGGTAGAGCCGCTGGAGAAAGTGGCGGGCAGGGTGCATCGAACCCTGCGAATTTTCCTCGGATCCAGTGAACCGATCCAGAGTTTGCAGCGCCAACTCCGCCGCGGCGGTGATGGTGAAGTGAGCTGCGTTGTGCTGCTGGATAACGGTCAGCGCGAAGTGGAGGTCAAACTCCCCGGAAACTATCAGCTTTCACCGCAACTGTCTGGTGCGTTGAAAACCCTACCGGGCGTGATGGACGTCCAGATGTCCTAGGATGCTTCGGTATATGCAAAAAAAGAACCCCGCGGAAGATGTTCGGCGGGGTTTTCTATTTTAGAGCATGTTGCGTTTATTGGTGTTCATGCCAGTTGCTCCGATACTAAAAGATTTTCTGTATGACCTGTTCAGCGCAGGAGTAACCGAGGTTTCTGGCGAAGCGGTCTACACTCTTTTGTCCTTTCTCAGCCAGATCAGTTAAATCGGCATGATCAGTAACGTTGCAGGTTGAGGCAGCGAGGATTTTGCCATCCTTGGCGGAAACCAGGAGTGCGCGTCCGCGGTAGCGGTAAGCGAGATTTGCGAACCAGCCTGCGCCCTGCATTTCTGACTGATAGGTGACAGTTGATACATCCAAGTAATAACCAGAGTAACCGGTTTCTCTGGCGAGCTTTGTGAGAGCTTTTGCGCGTTTCTCCTCGCTGATGGTCGGTTTGCTATATGGGCCCTTGATCGTGCCCTTAAAGCGGAACTTGTGGGTGCTCTGCAGATATTTGGTCAACCGGTCGCGCATGGCGGTTTGTGGATCGTGCTTCGCTGCGGGAATGGAGGCCATCTCGCCATAGGCGCCAGAGGCTGCATTCATGGCTGTGGTCACAACAATACCCAGCAGACCATGCTGGATGCCATGGGTGTTGATGTGACCTTCTCTCACATGTCGGTTTTTGATGGGCTTTACTGAGGATTTGGAGATCGTCTTTGCATCAATGTCCGAGAGCTTGACGGTTTTGGCGCAGCCACTCAATGTCAAAGCCACAAGTGCTGCTACTATCAGTTTGTTTGGTGCCATTTTAAAATGTGTCCGAATTGAGTCGTTTTGTTGATGTTTTGTTAACTATAACTTTTCGGAATTACTAATATGTAATGCGCATACCCACAGTTTGGTTTGGTGTCTGGTTGCTGTGGTGGAGATGATAAAATTTGTAGTTGTGCAAACAGGGCTGGAGAGTATCTGTTTTACTAATTCGGGCCTATGTGTTGATCTTAATCCTTGAGTGCTTGATCTTCTTGAAAAGGGGTTCTATAAGCGCCCCATCCCGCACGCAGGGCGGGGTTTGTCCTTGTGGCGAGCTCCATCCGGTTAGAGAGTTGCACGGTTGTGCTGCCCTGCGGAGGATTAAACCGGAAAACTAAGGAGAATAAAGGCATGGCTTTGCCTGATTTTACTATGCGTCAGCTTCTTGAAGCAGGCGTCCACTTTGGTCACCAGAAGCACCGCTGGAACCCAAAGATGAACAACTACATCTTCGGTGTTCGCAACAACATTCACATTCTTGATCTTGGTCAGACAGTTCCGCTTCTGCACCAGGCTCTTAAAGCTGTGTCTGACACTGTTGCTGCTGGTGGTCGCGTGCTTTTGGTTGGTACCAAGCGCCAGGCTCAGGAAGCTGTTGCAGAAGCTGCTCGCAACTCTGCTCAGTACTACGTAAACGCTCGTTGGCTCGGCGGCATGCTGACCAACTGGAAGACGATCTCTCAGTCCATCCAGCGTCTGCGTAAAGTTGAAGAACTGCTCGACGGTGGTGATGCAAACCGCATGACCAAAAAAGAGCGTCTGTTCCTTGACCGTGAGCGTCAGAAGCTTGAGCGCAACCTTGGTGGTATTAAAGACATGGGCGGTATTCCCGACCTGATCTTTGTTATCGACACCAACCGCGAAGCTAACGCAATTCAGGAAGCTCGTCGTCTGGGCATTCCGGTTGCTGCGATCCTGGATTCCAACTGTGATCCAGATGGCATTACTTACCCTGTACCGGGTAACGATGATGCTGGTCGTGCAATTACTCTTTACACAGACCTGATCGCACGCGCTGCTATTGACGGCATCGCACGCGCATCCGGTTCTATGGGTATCGATCTCGGCGAATCTGAAGAACTCCTTGAAGAGCCTGTTCTTGCTGAAGAAGCTGCTCCTGCAGCTGAAGCTGACAAGAGCGAAGGCTAAGGTTTTCTCTCGGGAAGCGCATTTATGCGCTTCCCCTCCAGTTTTTATGTGATTTTTCGTCTGTTTTACTGCGAAGGGTCACGGTCGCTATGCGATAAATCGGATGAATCCGCAGGGAAGTCGGCTTCCTCTGATTTTTTTATGACACACTCCCGTCCATGAGGCGTACGATGAGCATTACCGCTGCTATGGTAAAAGAGCTCCGCGAAACAAGCGGTGCTGGCATGATGGATTGTAAAGCTGCCCTGAAAGAAACAGGCGGTGATATGGAAGCAGCTGTTGACTGGCTGCGTACCAAAGGCCTTGCAAAGGCTGCTAAGAAGGCTGGCCGTGTTGCGGCTGAAGGTCTTGTCGCAGTTGCTGCAGATGGCAACAAAGCTGTTGTTGTTGAGGTTAACTCCGAAACAGACTTCGTTGCTCGTAACGAAAACTTCCAGAAGCTGGTTCGCGATATCGCTGCAACCGCGCTTACTGTTGATGGTGACGTTGAGAAGCTTGCTGCAGCACCTTACCCAGGTTCTGATAAGAGCGTTGAAGGCGAGCTGAAGGAAGCTGTTGGCACCATCGGTGAAAACATGACCCTTCGTCGTTCTGCTGGTCTGTCTGTTTCTGAAGGTGTTGTTGCTTCTTACATGCACAACGCTGCTGGCGACGGCCTTGGCAAAATCGGTGTTCTGGTTGCTCTTGAATCTGCAGGTGATGCAGACAAGCTGGCAGCTTTGGGTAAACAGATTGCAATGCACGTTGCAGCGACCAACCCAATGGCACTGAACACTGACGAGCTGGACGCGGACGCTGTTGAGCGTGAGCGCACTGTTTACATGGAACAGGCTCGTGAGTCTGGTAAGCCTGAAAGCATCATCGAGAAGATGGTTGAAGGTCGCCTGCGTAAGTTCTATGAAGAAGTTACACTGGTTAAGCAGTCTTTCGTTATCAACCCTGATCTGACTGTAGAGAAGGCCGTTGAAGAAACAGCTAAAGAAATCGGTTCTCCAATCAAACTCACCGGCTTTGTTCGCATCGCCCTTGGTGAAGGTATTGAAAAAGAAGAATCAGACTTCGCAGCTGAAGTTGCTGCTGCTGCTGGTAACTAATTTATTGAGGGCGTCGACTCAGTCGACGCCCTCTTTGTATCTGGATGCATGAAAAGAGGTTTACTATGTCTGAGGGTGTTCGCTGGAAACGAGTTCTTCTGAAACTTTCAGGGGAAGCGCTGATGGGCGACCAGGACTTTGGTATCGATCCAAAGGTGGTTGAACGGGTAGCAGCGGAAATTTCAGAGGCTGTAAATCTGGGTGCCCAGTTCGGCATTGTTGTTGGTGGCGGTAACATCTTCCGCGGTGTGGCTCTGGCAGCCAAAGGCGCAAACCGTGTTACCGGCGACCATATGGGTATGCTGGCAACCATTATGAATTCGCTCACGCTTGCCGATGCGCTTCGTCAGCGCGGTATTCAGGCGCGTGTGCTTTCCGCTGTTCCGGTGCCGTCGATTTGTGAGAGCTTTACTCAGCGCGGCGCAGAGCGTTACATGGAAGACGGGGACGTTATTCTGTTTGCCGGTGGTACGGGCAATCCGTTCTTTACCACTGATTCTGGTGCGGCACTGCGTGCGGCAGAGATGCAGTGTGATGTGTTCCTCAAGGGTACCAGTGTTGATGGCGTTTATGACGCTGATCCTAAGCTTAAGCCTGATGCAAAGCGTTTTGACACGCTTACACCGGGGGAAGTTCTTGAAAAGAACCTTAAAGTCATGGATGCGACCGCGATTGCACTTGCCCGGGACAACTCTATTCCTGTAGTTGTCTTTTCCATCAAGACCTCCAGCGCGCTTGTTAATGTGCTGCGCGGGCAGGGGCTGTTTACGGTCATTGAAGACTAACAGACACCAGCTGGTGTCTTAACTGTCGGATTTTGACCCGGGCCGGTTTTTAGTTTTGGAATGCCGGTCCGTTAAAATGATAGGTGAAAGAGGAAATTATGTCAGAGCTGGACTATGACGATCTTGACCGCCGCATGAATGGTGCGATCACAGCTTTGAAGCATGAATTTGCTGGTCTTCGTACTGGTCGTGCTTCTGCAAGTATGCTGGACACAATCACTGTGGAGGCTTATGGCGCTCCAATGCCGATCAACCAGGTCGCGACAGTCAGTGTTCCAGAGCCGCGCATGATTTCTGTTCAGGTCTGGGATCGTTCCATGATGCAGGCCACTGAAAAAGCTATCCGTGAATCCAGCCTTGGTCTGAACCCGGTTGTGGATGGCATGGTGCTGCGTTTGCCAATTCCTGAGCTTAATGAAGAGCGTCGTCAAGAACTTGTCAAAGTTGCGCATAAATTTGCCGAGCAAGCGAAGATCGCTGCACGTCATGTTCGCCGCGATGGCATGGAAACCATCAAAAAGCTCGAAAAAGCTGGTGAGATGGGGGAAGACGATGCGCGGTCAGCTTCTGACAGGGTTCAGAAGATGACTGACGACATTATTGGTGAAGTTGATTCTGTACTTGCCAAAAAAGAACAGGAAATCAAGCAGGTTTAATCCTGTTTGCAAGCGGGGGCTATATGGCGGCGAGCGTTGAATTTGAGGCGGTTGATGCAAATTCCGAAATCGGACTTTTGAGTGTGCCTCGTCACGTCGCCATCATTATGGATGGTAATGGCCGTTGGGCAACTCGCCGGGGCCTTCCGCGCACTGAAGGGCATCGGCGCGGTGTGAAAACACTGCGCGAAGCCGTTAAACACGCACAAAAGCGCGGGATCTCCTACCTGACGCTTTTTAGCTTTTCTTCTGAGAACTGGGCGCGCCCGCAACAGGAAGTTTCTTTCCTGCTGGCCTTGCTGCGCCGGTTTGTACGCGATGACATTAAGGAACTCACCAAGACTAATGTGAGGGTTCGTGTCATCGGGTCCAAAGAAAATCTCGATAAATCTATGCTGACCCTGCTTAATGATGCGGAACGAGAGACCGCTCATTGTACCGGGCTGGTGCTGGTTATTGCTTTTAACTACGGAGCGCGGGACGAGTTTGTCCGAGCTGCACGGCAACTGGCGCAGCGCGTGGAAGCTGGTGAGTTGAGAGCTGCTGACATTGGGGAGGATGATGTCAGCACTTGTCTGGATACCCGTGATATTCCGGATCCAGACCTCATAGTCCGCACAGGGGGAGAGCAGAGACTTTCCAACTTCCTGTTGTGGCAGGCTGCTTATGCCGAATTTTATTTTGCTCCGACGCCCTGGCCTGAGTTTAACTCTGATGCTTTTGATGATGCTTTGCTGGCGTTCTCTAACCGTGACCGGCGGTATGGGGGTTTGAGCTCTGACGCGACTGGGACGTAATGCCTGACAAAAACAATCAGAACAATTCTGAAGGCGCTTCCGGAGGAATTATCCGGCGCGTGCTAAATGCAAATCCTGATTTGCTGGTACGCGCTCTTTCTGCAGTTATTCTTGCTCCTGTCGCGCTGGCGCTGACATGGGCAGGTGGCTTCTGGTTTGCTGGCCTCGTGCTTGTTGGCATGCTGATTGTTTACTGGGAATGGTACAAGATCATTTTGCAAAACACTCAGCGACCTGTTGTGCTGCTGGGCTATCTGTTTCTCCTCTTCATTGGCTTTAGTTACTTTCAGGCGCAACCGCTCTGGATTGCCGGAGCGCTGATTGCTGGCGCCGCGGTACTTTACGGTGCTGGCGGTTTTGACCGGACGGCGCGCTGGGTGAGTGAGGGCTACGTTTACGCTGGCCTGACCTTTGTCTCATTGCTTGCGCTGCGGGAAGGGGATGAAGGGCTTTTCTTCATCATCTATCTCTTCCTTGTGGTCTGGGGAACCGATATTGCGGCCTATGTGTGTGGTCGCAGCTTTGGCGGACCTAAGCTTTGGCCTGCTGTTTCTCCAAACAAAACCTGGAGCGGTGCTATTGGTGGCGTGGTTTTTTCTTCGCTTTTAGGAATGGGCTTTGTTGCTGTTGCAGGTGGTTCTCAGCTGGTCTGGGCTTTGGGGCTTGCTGTTGTTCTTTCTGCAGTCTCTCAGCTTGGAGACCTGTTTGAAAGCTCCATGAAGCGCCGCTTTAAGGTGAAAGACTCCAGTCGCCTTATTCCCGGGCATGGTGGGCTGCTTGATCGCGTTGATGGCCTTGTCGCTGCCGCTGTGTTTGCTTATGTGGTTGGTGTAGTGTTTGGCGGTCAGCTGTTCGATCCAAATGCAGGGTTGATGCTGTTTGCATCCTGATACTGCTGATTTTTGTGCTTCGCCCACGGTTCTGTTGATTTGCAAGGGTTGTTGATATGACAAAATCTCTCAGTGTGTTGGGAGCAACCGGATCGGTTGGAGCCAGTACGCTCAAAGTTATTGCGCACAGCCCTGAGCGTTATGACGTCAATGCACTTGTTGCAGGCCGCAATGTTGATGCGCTTGCGAAGGCGTGCCGGGAGACTGGCGCAAAGCGTGCGGTCATTGGTGATGCCTCCAAATACGAAGATCTTAAAGCGGCACTCGCCGGTACTGGCGTTGAGGTTTCTGCTGGTCGTGAGGCTGTGCTGGAGGCGGCTAGCCAGAAGGTGGATGTGCTGGTTTCTGCTATGGTGGGAGCCGCAGGGCTGGAGCCGACCATTGAGGGGATCAAGGCAGGCAGCAATATCGCTCTTGCCAACAAAGAAACCATGGTGTGTGCAGGCACGATTGTGTGTGAGCTGGCTGAAAAGCATGGCTCCAAACTGCTGCCGATGGATTCAGAGCATAATGCTATTTTTCAGGTGTTTGATCAGGATGACCCCAAAGCTGTCGACAAAGTGATTGTCACAGCTTCCGGTGGACCATTCCGAACATCGACACTGGATGAGATGCGTGTTGCGACGCCTGAGGTGGCGCTGAAGCATCCAAACTGGTCCATGGGGCGGCGGATTACCATTGATAGTGCTTCGATGGTGAACAAAGGTCTTGAGCTGATTGAAGCCTATCATCTGTTCCCTATTACCGCTGATCAGCTGGATGTGGTTGTCCATCCACAATCAATTGTCCATGGCATGGTTAGATATTGTGATGGGTCATTATTGGCCCATATGGCGGTTCCGGACATGTGCGGGCCAATTGCTCATTGTCTGGCATACCCAACCCGAAAGACGGCTCCGGTTGCGGATCTTGATCTGGGGATGATTGGGCGTCTGGACTTTGAAAAGCCTGATTTTGAGCGTTTTCCTGCGCTGTCACTTGCACGTAAAGTGATGGAACTTGGCGATGGGGCAGGGACGATTTTTAACGCAGCTGACGAAGTGGCGGTGGAAGCCTTCCTTGGACGGAAGATCGGCTTCCTCCAGATCCCAGAGCTTCTTGAGGATGTTCTGAATCGGCTTCATACGCAAAATATGCTAGATTGTTCAGATCAGCTGGAGGAGATTCTTCAGTTGGATCAGGTAGCGCGTCGAGTTGCAAACGAAGTTATTGGGAAGATGGCCGCCTAATCCGGCGCTTCCTTTAAAAAATAAGGTAAGGCTGTTCGCATGGACGTTCTGAGTTCAGTTCTTGGTGGTTCGCTCGGAGTCATCATTCCCTTCTTGGCTGTGCTTACTGTGGTTGTTTTCTTCCATGAGCTAGGGCATTTCCTCGTCGCGCGTTGGTGCGGGGTGAAGGTTCTTGCATTCTCAGTCGGGTTTGGACCGGAACTGTTGGGTCGCAATGACAAGCATGGGACGCGCTGGAAGGTCTGTGCCATTCCGCTGGGTGGCTATGTGAAGTTCTCAGGTGATGAGAATGCTGCAAGCGTGCCAGACCGTGATGAGCAAGCCAAAATGGATGAGGAGATGCGCCGGACTGCGTTCTTCGCGAAGAACCCGTGGCAGCGCTCCGCAATTGTGGCCGCAGGGCCTATTGCCAATTTTATCCTCGCTATTCTTATCTTTGCAGGAATGTTTGGATTTTTAGGAAAATTTGAAACATTGCCACGTGTGGATCAGGTGCGACCTGGTAGTGCGGCTGAAATGGCCGGCATTTTGCCAGGGGATTTGATCCTCTCGATTGATGGCAATCCAGTAGAAAGTTTCAATGATGTGCAGCGGGTCGTGACGGCGAGTGCGGGCGTTCCGATGCAGATCGATGTGGAGCGCGGGGATGCTGTCGAGCGCCTTACTGCAACGCCAGAACTACAGGAAATCAGTGATGGTTTTGGGAATACGCAGAAGGTTGGAATTCTTGGAATTCAGCGAAATACTTCTCAGGAAGATATCATAGTCAAGCGTTTTGGCCCGGTGGAAGCCGTGGGTGAAGGGGTAAAAGAGACATGGTACATTCTTGATAGGACATTAGGTTATATTGGCGGTCTTTTCCTCGGTAAAGAAGATCCGGACCAACTAGGTGGTCCGATTCGCGTAGCGCAAATTTCCGGGCAAGTTGCGACCCATGGTATTTTACCGCTAATTAACCTTACCGCAGTTTTGTCAATTTCTATTGGTTTACTCAACCTTATGCCTGTTCCCATGCTGGATGGCGGGCATCTGCTGTACTACATCATCGAGATCGTAAGGGGTAAGCCGTTGAGTGAAAAACTGCAGGATTTCGGGTTCCGGATAGGAATCACTCTGGTTCTGCTTCTAATGGTTTTTGCGACCTGGAATGATCTGCGGTCGATAATCGGCTCTTAGGTAAGTTGCGTAACCAAAGGTTGGGCAAAGGATTGGGCAAATTGCATTAAATCCAGTTGTGTCGCCTTGCTTTACTCTGAAAACCTTGTACAAAGTTCCTAGGTGTTTCAGATTCTATCCATTACCCTGAGGCGCATTAGTGATCTGAGGATCAGGGGACTAATGCAACTTTAGGCTGAAAATAAAAGGCATAGCAGTTCTATGCAGTCATTTAAGAACCTGTCACGTGTGTCGCTTTTGGCAATGGCCGTCGCAGCTACTAGTACAGTTGCTCCGGTTGGGGTTCCGTTTATCGGAACAGGGGTTGCTGAGGCCGCGGTGGTTAACAAGATTGTCGTTAACGGTGCAACGCGCATCGAAAGCGAAACAGTTCGCAACTACCTGACTATCCGTCCAGGGAAATCGTTTTCTGCAATTGATATCGACGAGAGCCTGACCACGCTTTATGCGACCGGTCTGTTTGCTGATGTTTCCATCGAGCAACGCGGCGGCACTCTTGTTGTTGATGTTAAAGAAAATCCAGTTATCGGCAAAATCTCCTTTGAGGGTAACAAGCGACTGAAAGACGAAGCTCTGCAATCAGTCGTTCGTTCTTCTGAGCGGTCCATGCTGACACGTGCGCGTGTTCAGTCTGATGCTCAGAACCTTCTGGAAGCTTATCGTCGCTCCGGTCGCTATCGTGCGTCTGTTGAGCCGAAGATTATTGAGCGCGCTAATAACCGTGTGGATCTGGTTTTTGAAATCGAAGAAGGGGATAAGACGGGTGTTGCCCGTATTTCCTTCATCGGTAACCAAGCCTTCTCCGACGGCTACCTGCGTGAGCAGATCCAGACCCGCGAAAGTGGCTTCCTCGGCTGGTTGCGTACAACTGATGTTTATGATCCTGATCGTCTCGATGTAGATGAAGAATCTTTGCGTCAGTTCTACTACCAGAAGGGTTACGCTGACTTCCGCGTTGTTTCTGCTGTTGCAGATCTGGACCGTGAGCAAAACATCTTCTACGTGACGTTCACTGTTGATGAAGGTGAGCAGTACGAGTTCGGTGATATCGAAATCGATACCTCCTTGTCTGCTGTTGACCCAGAGGCGATGCGCCAGTATCTGCGCACTCAGTCTGGTGATACCTACAACTCTTTAGAAGTTGAAAAGACGCTTGAAGCTCTGACGCTGGAAGTTTCCAAGGCAGGCTATGCGTTTGCTCAGGTTCGCCCTCGTGGTGAGCGTGATTATGAGAACAAGACAGTCTCGATCACTTATTTGATCGAAGAAGGTCCACGCGTTTATGTTGAGCGTATCAACGTTCGTGGTAACGACCGTACACGTGAGTACGTGATCCGCCGCGAATTCGATCTCGCTGAAGGTGATGCTTACAACCGTATCCTTCTGGATAAGGCTGAGCGTCGTCTGCGCAACACGCGTTACTTCCAGAATGTGCGTATTACGCGTCAGCAGGGTAGTGCTCCTGACCGTGTGATCATCAACGTGGATGTTGAAGAGCAGCCAACCGGTGAAGTTTCATTCGGTGTGGGTTACTCCACCTCTGACGGTGTGATTGGTGATATCTCCATCACCGAGCGCAACTTCCTTGGTCGCGGTCAGTACGTTAAAGCTGCTGTTGGTGGTGGTACCGATAACCAGAAGTATGAGTTCAAATTCGTTGAGCCGTTCTTCATGGGGCGTCGTATCTCCGCAGGTCTGGATGTATACCGCCGCGTATACGATCAGAACAGCTCCCGTGCTTATGAAGAGCAGACAACTGGTGGTGCGATTAACTTCGGCCTTCCGCTTCGCGAAGACGAACTGACGCTTAACCTGTTCTACAAGCTCTACCAGCGCGATCTGACACGTAGTGACTCTACTGGCATTAGCGATTGTGAGCCTGGTGTGTCTTTGGGTGTCTGTGACTCCCTTGGGCAGTACACGACTTCACTTGCGGGCTTCTCGCTCGTCTACAATACTCTGGACAACAACCTGAACCCACGTGACGGTTATGTTGCTTCCTACGAGCAGGAAGTTGCGGGTCTCGGCGGAGAGTCTCAGTATGTTCGTGGTCAGTTTAAGGGTAGCGCATTTGAAGAGCTCTACGCTGAATGGGGTCTTGTTGGTTTTGTGAAGGGTTCTGCCGGTTACATCGAATCTATCGGTAACCGTCTGCGCGTGACTGATCAGTTCCAGGGTTCACCTGACAGAATTCGTGGTTTTGCAACCAACGGTTATGGTCCTCGTGATGAAAACGGTGGCGATGCCTTGGGTGGTAAATACTACGTTGCAGGTACCGTTGAAGGTCAGTTCCCATTCCCAGTCTTCCCTGAAGAACTTGGATTGTCGGGCGCAGTCTTCGCTGATGCGGGTTCTCTCTGGGGTGTGGATAGCGAACTGTCTTCTGTAATCGGAAGCGGTATCCAGTCTGAAGACTTCGATCTTCGTGCTTCTGTTGGTGTTGGGGTGTTGTGGCAGTCGCCGTTTGGGCCGCTGCGTGCTGACTTTGCTTGGCCTGTGCTCAAAAACGATGTTGATGAAACGCAGGTATTCAAGCTCAGTGGTGGTACACGCTTCTGATCTAGTGAAAATTTGATTATAATCGGTCGCCGATACCCTCGGCGGCCGTTTTTTTGTAGGATCCTATGACAGAACCATCAAATCAATCTGAAGTTAGCCCGGTTTTCTTCCCTGAAGCTCGATCAATAACAGTGAAACAAGTAGCTGAATGGGCTGGGGCGGAGATTGTTCGTGGTGATAGTGAGCTTGCCATTACTGGTGTTGCTCCTCTGGATGAAGGCGTACCCGGAACGCTTGTGTTCATCGATAATCCGAAATATCTGGATCAGCTTGAGAGCACGAAGGCAACAGCTTGTCTCGTGAGCAAAAAGCATGTCGACAAGGTGCCTGACGGCGTTGTGCCTTTGCTCGCCAAGGAACCGTACCGCTCACTGGCGAAAGTTCTGGCAGAGCTTTACCCAACCGCAATGCGGCCACTTCCGGTAACCAGCGAGACGTCTGTCAGTCCGCGGGCTTTTGTTGATGAGAGCGCGCAGCTGGGTGAAGGTGTTGTTGTTGAGGTTGGTGCTGTCATTGGCGCGCATGTGGTGATTGGGGCTGGATCTCGTGTTGGTCCCAATGCAGTGATCGCTGCCAATTGTCAGCTGGGCGAGAACTGCTCCATTGGAGCAAATTCCAGTTTGCAGCACGCAGTGCTTGGTGATCGTGTCATTATTCACCCAAACGTTAGCATAGGGCAGGATGGCTTTGGGTTTGCGATGGGGCCAGGTGGACATATCAAGGTTCCCCAGCTGGGCCGAGTTGTGCTAGGAAATGATGTTGAAATTGGCGCTGGCTCCTGTATAGACCGCGGTGCAAACCGTGATACGACTGTGGGTGATGGAACCAAGATTGATAATCAGGTTCAGGTTGGTCACAACGTTAATATCGGAAAGCATTGCGTCATTGTTTCTCAGGTAGGGATTTCTGGAAGTTCCAGCCTTGAGGATTATGTGGTTCTTGGCGGGCAGACCGGTGTTTCCGGGCACGTTCGCATTGGAATGGGCGCGCAAGTTGCTGGCGTAAGTGCTGTACACGACGATCTGGCGCCAGGTGGGCGTTATGGTGGTGTACCGGCACGGCCGATCCGTGAGTGGTTCAAGGAAATGACGGCGCTTCGCCGCCTGACCGCTCAAGGCGGCAAGAAATAACAGATTAGACCCGGGATCTGATCCCGATAGTTAACTAGATTGGCTGGTGAATGAGGAGGGCGTGTCCTCAGATGCTCCAAGTGAGACATATGCCAGTCAAACCGATATTGCTGAGGCATTATTATGAGTGATGTAGAGACCAGAACACTTGAAAGCGCTGATATCATGCGGGTTATGGAGCTTTTGCCCCATCGTTATCCGTTTTTGATGATTGACCGTATCGTTGATATGGACGGCGACAACTCAGGTGTTGGTATTAAGAATGTAACCATCAATGAGCCACATTTTCAGGGGCATTTTCCAAGCCAGCCTGTAATGCCAGGTGTGTTGCTTATCGAAGCGATGGCTCAGACTGCTGGTGCGCTTTGCGTCCATGGTCGTGAAAAGAAAGATGTGCCTTCTCTGGTTTACTTCATGACCATTGATAAGTGTAAGTTCCGCAAGCCTGTGGTTCCTGGTGATCAGGTGCACTTTCATGTGAAAAAAGTTCGTAACCGCGCGACCATCTGGAAGTTTGAAGGTGTTGCAATGGTAGACGGGCAGAAGGTTGCTGAAGCGGAAATCAGCGCAATGCTTGTCGATTCTGACGAGGCGAATTGAGGTCATTGATGCAACAGATTCATCCCACCGCGATTATCGAGGATGGGGCCGTACTTGGAGAGAATGTCAAGATCGGTCCTTACTGCATGGTGGGTCCCAAGGTAACCCTTGGCGATGATGTAGAGCTTGTTTCCCATGTGGTGATCGCTGGACGGACAACGATCGGCGCCCGGTCGAAGGTCTACCCGTTTGCCAGCTTGGGGCATCAGCCGCAGGATCTGAAGTTTTCCGGCGAAGATACGCTACTGGAAATCGGCGAAGACAATCAGATCCGCGAGCACTCCACTATGAACCCTGGCACTGCCGGCGGTGGTGGTGTGACGCGTGTTGGGAATGGCGGCCTGTTCATGATGGGTACTCATGTCGGGCATGACTGCATTGTGGGCAATAACGTTATTTTGGCCAACAACGCGACGCTTGCCGGGCATGTTGAGGTTGAAGATCATGTGATCTTTGGCGGACTGTCTGCTGTGCGTCAGTGGTGCCGTGTGGGTGCTCACTCCATCATTGGCGGTCTGACTGGTGTTGAGTTTGATGTGATCCCTTATGGGTCTGTGATTGGTGATCGTGCACGTCTTGCAGGGCTGAACCTGATTGGTTTGAAGCGCCGCAACTTTTCTCGCGAAGAAATCCACGCCCTGCGCGGTGCGTATAAGGAGGTCTTCAACAGTGAAGAGGGTACGTTGCGTGCTCGTGCAGACATTGCGCGGACAAAGTACGCTGAATTTGAAGGTGTGCAGACGATGACGTCGTTCATGCTTGAAGATGAAAAGCGCCGCTTCTGTACGCCGCGCAACACCGGTGAATAAGGGTCTGTTTTGAATTCATGGTGAAACAGGCACCTATTGCTGTGATTGCTGGCGGTGGCGATTTGCCCGGTCTGGTCATTCGGTCTGCTATGGAACAAGGTCGCGATGTGGTGACCATCGCAATCAAGGGGGAGGCAGATGCCTCCCTTTCTGCGTTTAATCCCGTTGAACTTGGCTGGGGGCAGATCGGCAAACTGTTCTCAACGCTGAAATCTAACGGCGTTCAGGATGTGGTGTTGATCGGTGCTGTGCGGAAGCGGCCTGATTTCACATCAATCCTTGGTGATTTTGGGACGATTTGGCGTTTGCCGCGTATCATCAAGGCTGTTGTTGGCGGTGATGATCATTTGCTGGTGAAGGTAGCCGGAATATTTGAACGAGAGGGATTGCACGTGGTTGGTGCTCATGAAGTTGCTCCGGGGCTGGTTGCTAGCCCAGGCCACGTGGCAGGGCCGAAGCCGGATGCTAAGGCTCTGAGTGATATGAAGCTTGCCATTGAGGCGGTGGATGCTGTGGGCCGATTGGATATCGGGCAGGGTGCTGTTGCTGTGGGTGCACGTGTTGTTGCTGTTGAGGGCGCTGAAGGCACTGACGCCATGCTTGAGCGTGTTGCTGGGTTGCGTGCCAATGGCCGTGTCCGGTCCAAAGGGGCTGCAGGTGTGCTTGTAAAGTGTTCTAAGCCTCAGCAGGACCTTCGTCTCGATATGCCGGGGATTGGGCCGCAAACCATCAAGAAGGCGGCTGAGGCGCAGCTGAAAGGCGTGTGTGTTGAGGCTGGGCGTGTGCTGGTTGCGCATCGTGATGAGGTTGAGCGCCTTTGCGATGAGCTGGGTGTTTTCCTTTATGGCTGCGCACGTGATGAAGATTTTGAATCTGGTGAGCGCTAAGGTATGAGCGATTTGGAAGCTGTCAAACCCTTCAAGGTTTTCTTTGTTGTTGGTGAAGAGTCTGGTGATCAGCTCGGCGCGGAAGTCATAAAAGCTCTGCGGGCTTCGATTGGTGATCGTCTACAAGCCTGTGGTCTGGGCGGTGAGCGCATGGCGACTCAAGGTGTGCAGTCGATCTTTCCGCTGCATGATATTGCTGTGATGGGCATTACGGCGGTGCTGGAACGTTTGCCGACAATTATTCGCCGTGTACATCAAACCGTTGATGCGGTTATTGCCGAGCAACCTGATTTGCTGCTGATCATCGACTCTCCGGATTTCACTCACAATGTGGCAAAGCGCGTGCGCAAAAAAGCGCCTCATATCCGAGTGGTGGACTATGTGAGCCCGTCTGTGTGGGCGTGGCGTCCGGGACGTGCGAAGAAGATGGCGGCATATGTGGATCAGCTGCTTGCTCTGTTGCCGTTTGAGCCTGAGGCTCACAAGCGCCTTGGTGGACCGCCCTGTGATTATGTGGGGCATCCGTTGATTGAGCGGCTTGCTGATTTGCGGCCGGCTCCGGGGGAGCGCGCAGAACTCGGTGCAGGCAGAAAGCAGTTGGTGGTGCTTCCGGGCTCCCGAACCAGCGAGGTTTCGCGGTTGCTGGAGCCGTTTGGCGAAGCAGTCGCTTTGATTTGTGCGCAAGATCCGAATGTGGATGTGATCATTCCAGCAGTGCCTCATCAGGAGCAGCGCATTCGCGATGGTGTGGCTTCCTGGAAGGTGCAGCCGCGTATTGTGACGGGTGAAGCGGAAAAGTTTGCGGCTTTGCGACAGGCAAATGCAGCGCTTGCGGCCAGCGGTACTGTGTCTTTGGAGCTGGCGATTGCTGGTGTGCCTATGGTTATAGCTTACAAGCTGGACTGGTTCTTCCGCCGCCTGAAGCAGATCAACCGGTTCGTCAAGATTGTTGCGGTGGACACCATTGTGCTGCCCAACCTTGTGCTTGGGGATCACAGCATCAAGGAATATATTGAGGACGAAGCGGACCCTGAAGTGCTCAGTCAGGCCGTACTTGCGCTGCTGTCTGATAGTCCAGAGCGGCGGGCGCAGCTGGACGCGTTCTCTCGTATTGATGAAAAGATGCGTTTGCCTGAAGGCGAAAGTCAGGCAGGCAAGGCTGCCCGGATTATTCTGGAAACGGCTGGAGTTTCAGCTTAGGTGCTTTTGAAAGTGATTCACTAAATGGGTGTAGCTCTTTGAAAACCAAGAGTCATTTGGTGTTATGCTTAAAGTGACGCTTTAAGCTGTAAGTTTAAAGGCCTGAAGAGATCTTCAGGCCTTTTTGTATGATGTTAGTTGTCCAATACCTTGATGTGCAGTGTTCCGCGGCAGGTGCCGTCGGAGAAAACGCCGGACGCTTCCTGAGTGCCGACCAGACCTGTTGCAGCGAGTTCCACGTCAACAGGTGTTTTGGTTTCATCTCCCGGGAAAATGATCTCGTACTCGTTCTCGATTGAGAAGATGCCCCCGCTGACGCTGCCACCAATGGCGATGACCAGAATGTCGTGGCCTTTGTCCGTGCCGCGTTTAAGCGTGTCATTGGTGGAGTCCGGGTGATCCTTGGTTGTGAAACCTTCACCGTAGCGCTTTTCGCAGGTTCCATCATCTGGACTGCCGTCTGTCATGGAGAGATTGGAGAAGGTGATTGTTTTATCGCCGGGCCCCAGCCTTTGTGCGACGGCCAGAGCAGCGGTGCTGGTGATGGCTAGTGCCGTGAAGGCGATTGTGGTCAGGAGCAGTGTTTTCATTGTTCTATCCGTCCCGTATCGTTGGGTGGTATGACGCGGTGTTGTATCATTTAAGTTGTGTTTTCTTCAGCAGTGTCATCACTGTTGAGCCGCGACACGTCCCGTCAGAGAAGACCCCAGTCGCTTGCGTTTCGCCTGTGATCCCTGTTGCCATCAGCTGAAAGTTGACAGGTTTGCTTTGTATGTCCTGCGGGAAGGTGATGATGTATTCATTCTCCACTGAGTACAGGCCACTTTCCAAGCTGCCGCCTATATGGATCATTTTGATCTCATGCCCCTCATAGGTGATGAAATTGCGGTGCTCTGCGAGGGAGCCTGGATGATTCTTAACCGTGAAGCCATTGGCATATCTTTTCGCGCAGATCCCGTTGTCCGGACTTCCGTCCACCAGTTACAGGTCGGTGAATGCGGAAAACTTGTCGCCGCGCCCCAATCGCAGGCTCATCGCGTCTGCGCTGATGCTTGTGAGCGTCAGGGCTGTCAGGGATATGACTGTGCAAAGGGCGGCTTTCATCGGGCTCGGGTCCTACTGCTGGGCCGATTGAATGGTGACCTTGCCGCGGCACGTGCCATCCGAGAACACGCCTGAGGCTGTTCCGCTGCCAATCAGGCCGGTTGCGAACATCTTCACATCAATTGTTTCTTTGTGCTCGTCATTGGGGAAGATGATCTCGTATTCATTTTCGATGGACAGGATGCCATCCCCAATGGTGCCTCCGGTGGAGGAGATGATGATGTCGTGGCCTTCTGTCGTCGTCTTTTGAGCGTTTGGTGAAGACGTGTCGGGATGGTCTGCGGTTTTGTAACCTGTTCCGTAGCGTTTTGCGCAGGTGCCGTCGTCAGGCGTGCCGTCTGCCAATGTCAGCTCGGAGAATGTGACGGATTCATTGTCACTGCCCAGACTGTGATCGTCTGCCAGGGCCGTGCTGCTGACATAGGCAATTGCGCCAAGGCTTGCTGCTGCACAGAGATATTTCTTCATGGGTGCCACCACTTGTTATTTTTCAGGCTTAAAACCGCTCAAAGAGTAGTCCTGCTGCGTTAACGTAGATGTTTTTGCTGAGCTTCGATTTTCTTTAGGATGAAGAATGAGTTTTGGGGATGCTGCTGGATTTAGCCAGTTTCTAATGCACTACGCATAAACATCCGTGAAAACTGAAGATTTACGCAGTGCAGGGGCTGGAAAATCCAGGGCTTATGATAGGCTATGCTCTTCATTGCATTGATGCATCGTGGGTTTTCGCCTGTCGTGTTTGTTTTGAGAATGAGTGTGCAGGTCAGCTACAGATTTTGAGGTTTTTATGAAAGTCAGAGACGCGGTTCTGGTCGATGCTGAAGAAATCAGCGTTTTTTTGCAGGAACTTGCTGCGTTAGGAAAGCGCAGTTTGCCGAGTGATGAGACCTATGTGATCTCTCAGTACATTGCTCATGCAGATAATATCCGCTGTTCTGTGGTTGAAGATGTGGACGGGACCCTGCTTGGGCTGCAGATCCTGAAACGGGCATCAGAGGGCAACACTTATGGTGTGACGCCGGGTTGGGGCATGATCGGCACCCATGTGCGCCCGAGTGCAGGGCGCCGCGGTGTCGGGCGGGCCTTGTTTGCTGCAACGCTTGATGCTGCCAGACAAGCCGGGCTTGAGAAGATTGATGCCACGATTGGTGCCTCCAACCCGGAGGGGCTGGGTTATTATGAGGCGGTTGGCTTTCGCACCTATAAGACCAACGAGAGTTCTGTCAGTAAATGTTTTGAGCTGACTGAGGCAACTGCGCCTGTCCAGAAATGATCATTTGACGCCGACGACAGAGAACCTCCCGGAGCAGATGCCATCTGAGAAGACGCCGGTGAAGATTTTGGAGTTCACGAAGCCGGTTATGAACTGGGTGTTCTCGACTTCTTCGCCCGGATCATTGGGGAAGGTGATGAGGACTTGCGAGTGTTCGGCATAAATGCCGTCACCGCGCAGTTCACTGCGGGCATAAAGGGAGAATTTGTGCCCTTTGTCGCTGACAAACTGTCCGCGCCGTCCGTTTGGATCGGGGTAGACAGTGTATCCGTTGCCATAGCGCTCTTTACAGAACTCAACACCAACTGCATCTGTCAGGACTGTCAGGTTCTGGATGGCGATCTGCCGTGATACAGACAGGCGTTTCAGGTCTGTGAAGGGATTGCCCCGGTTGTCGCGGTGGGTGATCTGAGCGTTAGCTTGCCCCAGCATCCCAATGGTGAGGATGAGAGCTACACCGGACTGTTTCAGTTTTGTAAGGCGCATGTCTACTCCCATTTCAAACCTGCTGTGCCTGACCTCTCGTCCCGGATCTGTCGAGGACAGGACTGAGGCTTGTTGCTGCACAGAAAATCTTCTTCATGGGGAGCTTCCACTCGTTGCTGTTCAGGCCTCACGACCCGCAAAGAATAGTCCTGCTGCGTTAATGTAAATGCTCTGGGTTCAATTTGATTTTCTTTAGGATGAAGAATGTGTTTCGTGTGACTGTCCGGATTTAGTCAATTTCTCGAAGCAGCGTTTTGCGGGATCATTTGGCGGCTACGACGGAGAAGTGCCCGGTACAGACGCCATCAGAGAAGACGCCGCTGAACATCTTGGAGTTGACGAAGCCGGTGATGAAGGCAGTCACCTCGACCTCTACGTCTGGGGCATTGTGGAAGGTGATCAGCAGTTTTGAGTGTTCTGCATAAATGCCATCCTGACGCCACTCACTGCGATCGTAGAGGGAGACTTTGTCGTTCATCTTGCTGATAAACTGCCCTTGTTTCCCGTTTCGGTCAGGAAAAATGGTGCCGCCTTTGCCATAACGTCCCTCGCAAAACTCAATTCCCACGGCATCAGTCAGGACTGTCAGGTTGTCAATTAAGACTTGCCGTGTTGGAAGCGCGCGCTTCATGTCGGAAAATGGATTGGCCTTATTGACGCGATTGACGATCTGACTGCTGGCTGGCCCCAGCATTCCAAAGGTGATGAGGAGGACAACACCGGACTGCTTCAGCTTTTTAACTCGCATGCTTTCTCTCGTTTTAAACCTGTTGCGTCCCATCTTTTATGCCTGAACGGTCAGGATTGGTGCGGCTGCGAAATGCTGTTGGACGATGAGCCTGATGTGCCCTTTGCTCCGAACCATTTCGGTTTGGGGAACCTCTCAGAATATCTGTCTCTGTCTCTGTCTGTGTCAGTTCAACGGAACGGTGGTGAGCGGGCTTTACTGCAGTTTCAGCGGGCCAACAAAGACCTTGCCGGTGCATGTGCCGTCTGTGAATACGCCGCTGTAATGGTCTCCGCCAATCAGGCCGGTTACGAACTGAGTGACCTCGATCTCTTCCTCTTTATTGCCGGGAAACGTCATCATGAATCTGTCGTGCTCTGCAAAAATGCCGTGTCCCAGGATCTCGTTTGTATCGACCAGCGTTACCGTGTGCCCCTTATCGCTGATGTAGGTGCGCTTGGGGGCTTCCTTGGAGGGGGAGACTGTGTACCCGTCACCATAACGCTCAACGCAGATGGAATTGTCTGATGTGCCGTCCTGCATGCTCAGGTTTGAAAAGACAACGTCCCTGGAGGCTTGTGTCGTGTCGGTGTTTGCTAAGGAATAGCTTGCCAGACCAGCAGAGAGGAGCGTGAAAGCTGCAAAAACAGGGAGGGGGGCAAGACGCATCAATACATCCTTTTCTGATGCCAGTGGCAGTGCTGGGCACTTGGTCAAACATCAAGGATAGGGATGTGGTGAGGCATGAACAGGATTAAGCCGCCTCATGGTTTGCGTGTGTTGAACGCAATGGGCGCTATTCAAATAAAAAAGGAGGCAAAATGCCTCCTTTTTCTAAAGTCTGTCTATCAGCTCAAGCAGCTTTGCTACACTTCCCGAAAACCGGTATCCGTTTTTCGGAGAATGTTTTTAGCGGCGCTGGTCGATTGGCTGATAATCACGCTCGGAATAGCCGGTGTACAGCTGGCGTGGACGACCGATACGCTGGGAAGGATCTTCAATCATTTCCTTCCACTGTGCGATCCAACCTACTGTACGAGCCAGTGCGAAGAGCACGGTGAACATGGTGGTTGGGAAGCCCAGAGCACGCAGGGTGATGCCGGAGTAGAAGTCAATGTTTGGATAAAGCTTCTTCTCAACGAAGTAAGGATCGGTGAGAGCAACTTTTTCCAGTTCCATTGCCACTTCAAGAAGCGGATCGTCCTGGTGGCCCAGCTCTGCAAGCACTTCATGACAGGTTTTCTGCATGATGCGCGCGCGTGGGTCGTAGTTTTTGTAGACGCGGTGACCGAAGCCCATGAGGCGGAACGGATCATTCTTGTCTTTTGCACGTGCTACATACTCAGGAATACGGTCAACAGAACCGATTTCGGAGAGCATGTTCAGAGCTGCCTCATTCGCACCGCCATGAGATGGACCCCACAGACATGCAATACCAGCTGCAATACATGCAAATGGGTTTGCGCCTGAAGAACCAGCAAGACGTACGGTGGATGTGGAAGCATTCTGCTCGTGGTCAGCGTGCAGGATGAAGATACGGTCCATGGCACGTGCCAGAACCGGATTTACTTTATATTCCTCACATGGAACTGCGAAGCACATGTGCAGGAAGTTGGATGCGTAGTCCAGATCGTTTCTTGGGTAAACGAATGGCTGGCCAACGTGGTATTTGTAGGCCATTGCAGCAATGGTCGGCATCTTTGCGATCATGCGCAGGGATGCAACCATGCGCAGGTGTGGATCAGAGATGTCGGTGCTGTCATGATAGAAGGAAGAGAGAGCTCCAACGGTACCGGTCATGACTGCCATTGGGTGGGCGTCACGACGATAACCCTTGAAGAAAGAGCTCATCTGATCATGGATCATGGTGTGGTAGGTTACACGATGAACAAAATCGTCCTTCTCTGCGCGTGTTGGCAGTTCGCCGTACAGCAGCAGATAGCAGCTTTCCAAAAAGTCGCCGTGTTCGGCGAGCTGTTCAATCGGGTAACCGCGGTAAAGCAGAACGCCTGCGTCACCGTCGATGTAAGTGATCTTGGATTCGCATGAGGCAGTTGATGTGAAACCAGGGTCCAGTGTGAAGTGATCAGTTTGCTTATAAAGCGAACCGATGTCCAGAACATCAGGGCCCATGGAGCCAGAGTGGACGTTAAAGTCCCAGCTGTTGTCTCCAATAGTCAGTTTCGCTGTTTTGTCGCTCATATCAGGCAACCCCCATTTTGTATCTCCTCATGCGACTTGCTTCATTTGTGTACAAATGAATACACTGCATGATCTGACGTTTCCGCCCGGAGGAGAGTGTTGTCGTGGAACTGCCTATATCATTTGCCGCGATGGGGCAAGCGCCCGCAACCAATGCTTTTAGCTATAAGTGTAACTACCGCTACGAATGACTAGTATTTGCAGCGGTAGTTTCTTTTAGAATTCAGCGAATTAAGCTGAAAGATCACGAATGCGTGCGCAAGATTCGTCTTTTCCGAGCACTTTGAGCACGTCAAAGATGCCTGGGGATGTGCCACGACCAGTGAGTGCAGCGCGCAATGGCTGAGCAACTTTGCCGAGTTTCAGCTCTTCTGCTTCAGCCACTGCCTTAACGGCAGTCTCGGTGCTTTCCACGGTCCACTCGTCCAGTGCTTCCAGAGCAACCAGAACCTTGCCAAGAACAGCACGTGCCTCGTCAGAGAGGATCTTTTCAGCCTTTGCATCCAGATCCAGCGGACGCTGAACCCAGAGGTAACGTGCAGATTCCTGCAGTTCGACAAGGGTCTTTGCGCGCTCTTTCAGGCCAGGCAGAGCTTCAACCAGTTTGTCCTGGTTTCCGTCGCCTGCAATCCACGCCATGACGTCTGCGCCGCCTTCCACGTCCATCAGATAGGTGAGGAAGTGGCCGAGCAGCTCCTCATCGCTTTCTGAGCGCATGTAGTGAGCGTTCAGGTTTTCCAGCTTCTTGAAGTCGAAACGGGACGGGGATTTGCCTACAGCGTCCAGACCGAACCACTCGATCATCTGATCGGTAGAGAAGATCTCGTCATCGCCGTGGGACCAGCCGAGGCGTGCCAGATAGTTGCGCATGGCGGATGGCAGGTAGCCCATAGCCCGGTACGCTTCTGCACCTACTGCGCCGTGGCGCTTGGAGAGCTTTGCGCCATCTGGTCCATAGATCAGCGGAATGTGCGCCATGACCGGGACATCCCAGTTCAGGGCCTTATAGATCAGGGACTGGCGTGCTGCGTTGGTCAGGTGGTCATCGCCACGAACGATGTGGGTGATGCCCATGTCATGATCGTCTACCACAACAGCCAGCATGTAGGTTGGGTTGCCATCAGAACGCACGAGGATCAGGTCGTCCAGATCCTTGTTGGCGAACTTGACGGTGCCCTGAACCTGATCTTCCACGATGGTGTCACCTTCGAGCGGCGCTTTCAGGCGAATGGCTGGGGCGATGCCTTCTGGTGCTTCAGAAGGGTCACGATCACGCCAGGTGCCGTCATAACGCGGCGGGCGACCTTCTGCGCGGGCCTTCTCGCGCATCTCGTTCACTTCTTCCGGAGAGCAGTAGCAGTAGTACGCAGTGCTGTCCTTGACCATCTGCTCAGCAACTTCGCGGTGGCGGTCAACGCGGCCATACTGGGAGATCGGCTCGCCGTCCCAGTCCATGCCCAGCCAGGACAGACCGTCCAGCAGCGCATCTACGGCTTCCTCGGTGGAGCGGGAGCGATCGGTGTCTTCAATGCGCAGCAGCATTTTACCGCCGCTGTGTTTTGCCAGAAGCCAGTTGAACAGGGCTGTACGGGCGCCGCCAATATGCAGGTAGCCAGTAGGAGAAGGCGCAAAGCGCGTCACAACAGGTTTAGTCATAGGTGTTCCGGAAAAGTTTCAAGTTACTTCGAATAGTTTGGGGTAATTACGGCGGGGCGCCGTACCTCTGCGGGCTGTGTACCATAGCATTGAAAAGTTCCCAAGTGGCAGAAAGGGACTTAAGGGTGCGCGAGGGGCAATCATCCTCAGACAAGACGCAATCTGGTGGCTGTGCTCCCAGAATAGGTGAGCTTTGCCTTGAGGAGGATAAGTTTTCTTCTGCACCGTTTGAGACCGATACGGCGCTTGCTGGGCGAGCCACACAGCAACGCACAAAAACGCAAACCAACGCAAAAAACGCACATAGCAACGCAAGCACGCGTTTTGCTGAAGAAAAACAGCGCCTTAGGCTTTGTGAAGTGGTCCAAAAGACACGTAAGCTGCTGGGTTTCGTGCTGAGGCCGGATTGGTCAGCTGTCATGACTTATGCCCGCTCTGCGCTCGTGCAGGATTGGAACAAGGGGCATGGCATCCTCTGGTATGCGCTTTGCCATCTGGCTGGTGTGCTGGTTTATTTCTCACTCCCCGCGGAGCCTTATAGTGTTTTAAGCGGAACTTCTTTTATCTTATTGGGATTATTTGCTTTTCGCCGTTGGAGAGCTGGGCGATTGACGGTTGGGCTGACTGCGCTTTTGTTCTTTACTGCCGGGTTCTTCCTTGCTGATTTGCGCGTGGAGTATGCGCGCGGTGACCCGCTGGAGCGGCCGGTTACACGCAAAGTAGAGGGTGTGGTTGCTGGGGTAAAGCATTCTGGCAAAGGGGCTTACTCCGTCATTTTTGCAGATGTGACAACACTTTCGCAGAAGGGCGTAACTCCTCTTTCTTATCGCATCCGGATCAGCATCAAGGGGATGAAAGAGGCACCCGTGATGGGGGACAGGATGCAGCTGAAGGCTCGGTTGTTGCCACCGGGAGGTGCGGTGCGCCCCGGTGGGTATGACTTTGCCCGCACTGCGTTTTTCAGTGGGATTGGTGCGGTTGGCTACGCACTTTCCAAGCCGGTTGTTGTGGCACCCGTAGAGGGCGCAAGTTTTCTGCGAGGGATAGAGCGTGTGCGCAGTGGGATAGCGCAGCGGATCCGGCGGGTGTTGGATAACAGCGCGGAAAGTGCGTTTGCTGTTGCGCTTCTGGTGGGCAAGCGAGACTACCTTGCCACTGCTGACAAGGATGCGTTACGCAACGCCGGACTTGCTCATGTGCTTGCTATTTCCGGTATGCATATGGGTCTTGTGACTTCTCTGGTCTTCCTTGGTGCCCGCCTGATCCTATCCCTCAGCCAGTCGCTTGCGCTGAAAGGACATATTCACGTTTATGCCAGCGTGGCAGCACTGATTGCGGCGATTGTTTATCTTGGTTTGTCAGGAGCTTCTGTCGCAACGCAGCGAGCTTTTTTGATGGCGGCGATGATTTTATGCGCGGGTCTGCTTGGTCGGCGGGCCTTCAGTTTGCGTGGTCTGGCGCTGGCTTGCCTTGTTCTTTTAAGCCTGAGGCCGGAGGAGATTCTGGCTCCCGGGTTTCAGATGTCCTTCATTGCAGTGCTCGCCTTGCTCTCAGCCTATATGATTGGGAAGGATTGGTTGCTCGGTGATCGCGATAATTTGCGAAGGAGTAATGCCTCATGGTTTCAAAAGGTTAGTCGTGTAAGTTTAAAGTGGATTCTAGCTTGTGCGTTGACCTCGTTGATTGCAGGTGCTGCTACGGGGCCAGTTGCGGCGATGCATTTTGAGCAGGTTGCGCCTTATGGGGTTCTGGGGAATATCCTTGCTATGCCATTGGTGACTTTTGTGGTTATGCCCCTTGGGTTGTTGAGCCTGCTGGCGATCCCGTTTGGTGCGGATGCGTTCTTTCTGCAAGGGATGGAGGCTGGGTTGGCACTGGTGCTGAAAGCTGCCTACTGGGTGAGCTCACTCAGTGAGGGGCTGACCAGTCTCGGGGTTGCCAGCGCTCCAGGGTATCTGCTTGTGATCTTTGCTATTGTCGTGCTGTGTGTGATGCCGCTGCGCCTGAAATGGCTTTCACTTCCGGCATTTACGGTGAGTGTCCTGATGTTTGCCGGTGGCAAGGCGCCTGATCTGATGATTGCGGATGCGGGCAAGCACATTGCTTATTATGGGCAGGATGGTGCGTTTCGACTGACGTCCTCACGTATGTCGTTTGCTGCTGACAGCCTGTTGCGTGCTGGTGGAGTTTCGGCGGGTTCGTTCAAGCAACACAAGGTGAGGGCTTCAGATCGGTCCTGTGATGAGCGCGGCTGTGTGATTGAGATATTCCCTCAGCAGCCTGCAGAGGGAGGGAGGATAAGCTCTGCGCCGATCCTGTTGGCACAGTCTAAAGTAGCTGAAGTTTTGGAGGCTGACTGCCGTCTTGCCACCATCGTCATCACACAGGCTCAGGCGCCTCCGGCTTGCCGGGCTGAGCTGGTTATTGACCAGAAGATTTTCGGAGAGCGCGGTTCAGCTTACATCTGGCTTTCTGCTGGTGCTGAGGGCGGGGAAAGAATAAAAAAAGTGCGCTGGGCATATGATGCTCAGCGCAGACCTTGGAATCCAAAATTGCCTCAGGCAACCAATGATTTAATAGCGGCGGAAGAGCGCAATCATCTTGCCTTGAACGTGGACGCGGCCCGGGCCGAAGATGCGAGTTTCGTAGGCGGGGTTGGCCGCTTCCAACGCGACTGAGGCGCCTTTTTTGCGCAGGCGCTTCAAGGTTGCTTCTTCTTCATCAATCAGTGCCACAACGATTTCGCCGTTATCAGCCGTGTCACCACGTTTGATCAACACGGTATCCCCATCGAAGATGCCGGCATCGATCATGGAATCGCCTTTGACTTCCAGCGCATAATGCTCGCCACGCCCCATCAGATCAGCAGGCATTGCGATGGTATGGCTTTGTGTCTGGATTGCTTCGATTGGGACGCCTGCAGCAATGCGGCCCATGACCGGGATTTCCAGGGTCGGCACTTCGTCTGGTGATGTGGCGCGTGGTGGGGTTGCGACTTTCTTGCTTAGGGAGCCCTCAATCACCTCTGGCGCAAAGCCTTTTTCCTTGGCGGCAGGCTTCAGGCCCGGAGAAATGGAGTCTGGCAGTTTGAGGATTTCAAGTGCACGAGCTCTGTTCGGCAAGCGGCGAATGAAGCCGCGCTCTTCCAGAGCTGTGATCAGCCGGTGAATGCCGGATTTGGAACGGAGGTCCAGCGCGTCCTTCATCTCATCGAAGGAAGGCGGAACACCGGCTTCCTTCAAGCGTTGATGGATGAACATCAAAAGCTCGTGTTGCTTCTGTGTAAGCATCTTTTATCCCCGTTCGCTCCTAAGGCGCTGATTGAAAGTGAGCGGCCATTCCTGACCAATCGCGGTTTTGTAATTCCAAGAAGCTGAAAGACTTCAACTTCTGCGATTGGAAGGACAAAACACGAACGTACTCTACCTGTTCTCATTGTGTTCTGCAATGGGTTTGTTGAGGTTAAGCCCTGCTAGAACTGGGGGATTTGGTTTCTGGTGGGTGAGTGGGCAGAGGTTGCCCACTCCTGATGACTGGATTTAGCGTAGCTTGAGCAGGTCCACTTTTTCACCTGCCTTTGCAGCTGGTGCGTGTGGTGGGCGAATGATCAGGGCATCTGCTTTTGTCAGCAAGGCAAGCATGGAAGAGTCTTGTTTGCCAAACGGCGTTGCTATCAGATCTCCGTGCTCGTCTGTGTCCAGGCTGGCGCGCAGGTAATCCTGACGCATATCATTTGCAGGCAAATCAGCTGCCAATGTGGCTTTGGTAACGCCTTGATTTGTCACAGAGACCGTGCGGCCTAACATCTTATCCAGAAGCGGGCCAAGGAAGAGGAGTGCACATACAAGGCTGGAGACTGGATTGCCAGGAAGGCCGAGGACTTTCATGGGGCCAAGGGCACCGGCCATGAGGGGCTTGCCCGGGCGCATGGCGATGCGCCAAAAGCCCAGCTCCATGCCTTCAGCGCCCAGCACGTCCTGAATGAGATCGTGGTCGCCAACAGAGGCACCGCCGAGTGTCACCAGTACATCGGCTTTCGCTTCAATGGCCTGCTTCACGCGTGCTGCAATTTCCTCAGGCTGATCTGGGGCAATGCCCAGCATCATTGGCGTTCCGCCACAGTTTCTGACGAATTCTGCGATGCCGACCTGATTGGACGCTATGATTTGATTCGGGCCCGGTACCTGGCCTGGCTCGACGAGTTCGTCACCATTTGCGAGGATCGCAACAACTGGCTTTTTGCGTACTGGCAGGGTTGCGTGGTTCATGGCGCCTGCAAGAGACAATTCACGGAAGCCGAGTGGGGCACCTGCCTTCAGGAGGGTCTGGCCTTCTTTGAAGTCGAGGCCTGCTGGGCGGATGAACTTACCAACAGAAACGGCTTCCTCGCAAAACAGGTTATCCCCGTCACGGCGGGCGTTTTCCTGCATTAAAATCGCGTCAACGCCTGCTGGAACAGGTGCACCTGTAAAGATGCGCAGAGCTTCTCCGGCTTGCAGCGTGCCATCGAAGTTATGCCCGGCAGCAACTTCTCCAATGACCTTCAAAGCAGTCTCTGGATCGACCGTATCAGCAGCTTTGACAGCATATCCATCCATCGCTGAGGCGGAAAATGGAGGCTGCGTTCTCGTTGCAGCAACATCTTCTGCCAGAATGCGTTCTCCGGCTTCAAGTAGTGGAAGCTGCTCGGTGCCGGTCTGCTTCACATCTTTCAGGAGGCGGTCCAGCGCTTCTTCAATACTGATCAAGCTCATTGGGAGTTATCCTCCTCAGCCAAATAGTGACCGGACTTGCCGCCCTTCTTCTCCAGCAACCGGATTTCACCGATCTCCATAGAACGGTCCACGGCTTTTGCCATGTCGTAAATTGTCAGGCAGGCAACGGAGGCGGCTGTAAGTGCTTCCATCTCGATGCCTGTCTGGCCGGATACTTTTGCGAAGACTTCGATCTCAATTCCTGGCAGTTCAGGATTGGGTGTGAAGTCCACCTGAACCTTGGAAAGCGCCAGAGGATGGCACAACGGGATCAGCTCGTGAGTTCTCTTGGCCGCCATGATGCCAGCAATGCGTGCCGTTGCGAGCACGTCGCCTTTCTTGGCGTTGCCTGAAAGGATCATGTCCAGAGTCTCAGGCTGCATTTTTACCTGACCGCCTGCACGGGCAATGCGTGAGGTAACCTCTTTCTCCGAAATGTCGACCATATGAGCCGCACCGCTGTCATCTAAGTGAGTGAGTTTTGGAGAAAGTTCTGACATTGTCTTGCCTCTGGACACAGTTTGTTCAGGTGTCTGCTTTTGCCAAGCAGTTGATTTTTAGCGTTTAAGCAAAGCTTTGGTTGCGGTTTCCACATCTTCCTGACGCATCAGGCTTTCGCCGATGAGGAAGGTGGAGATGCCGGAGTTTTCCATTCGGGAGAGGTCTTCCGGAGTGAACAGGCCGCTCTCGCCAACGATGATCCGATCTTGCGGGATCAGTGGTGCGAGCCGCTCGCTGGTTTCCAGAGATGTCTCGAAGGTTTTTAAATTGCGATTGTTGATGCCAACAAGCGGAGAGGAGAGCTTCAGTGCGCGTTCCAACTCAGCTTCGTCATGAACTTCGATAAGCGCATCCATGCCCAGTTCAAATGCGGCGTCTTCCAACTCTTTGGCCAGTTGGTCGTCAACAGCTGCCATAATGATCAAAATACAGTCAGCGCCCCATGCGCGTGCTTCATGAACCTGATAGGTGTCATAAAGGAAATCTTTGCGCAGAACTGGCAGAGAGACTTCAGCGCGAGCTGCTACAAGAAAATCTGGTTTGCCCTGAAAGGATGGTGTGTCCGTCAATACGGACAAGCATGCTGCCCCACCGTTTTCATAGGCTTTGGCGAGTGCGGGCGGGTTGAAGTCAGCGCGGATCAATCCCTTGGATGGACTTGCTTTTTTAACCTCTGCGATCAGGGCGTATTCACCGTTCGCATGCTTGGCTTTCAAAGCATCTGCAAAGCCGCGTGTTGGTGTTGCTGCTTTAATCGCCTCATTCAGATCAGCCAATGAAGTTTGCGCTTTGGCAGCAGCAATTTCTTCACGTTTGTAAGCTTCGATTTTCTTAAGGATATCTGACATGGGATCCGTGATCTTAGAGTTTCATATTGGCAGCTGTTGCAGCGTCGGAGGCTTCAACAAGTTTGTCCAGTCGGGAAAGGGCTGCACCTTGGTCAATCGCATGCGCAGCCATCTGGACACCCTCAGCGAGGGTGGAGACCTTATCTGCGACGATAAGGGAGGCCGCTGAATTGAGTAGGACGATATCCCTGTAAGCGTTTTTTGCTCCTTGCAGCACTTCGCGCAGTGCCTGAGCATTTTCTTTTGGATCGCCGCCTTTCAGATCTTCTGTCTTTGCAAGCGGCAAGCCCGCATCTTCAGGAGACACTGTGAAGGTGTTGATGTTTCCGTTCTTCAGTTCGGCGACAAAGGTGGTTCCGGTGGTGGTGATTTCGTCCATTCCATCGGAGCCGTTGACGATCCAGGCTTTTTCGGTGCCCATTTCCTGAAGGGTGTTGGCGAGTGGTTCAACCCATTGCTGTGCGAATACGCCTGTCATCTGGCGCTTTGCGCCTGCTGGATTGGCGAGCGGGCCTAGCAGGTTGAAGATTGTTCTGGTGCCCAGCTCAATGCGGGCCGGGCCGACATGGCGCATGGCCTTATGGTGGTTTGGCGCAAACATGAAGCCGATACCGGCCTCATGAATGCAATGGCTGATGCCGTTCGCATCCAGATCCAGATTGATGCCAAGCTCGGCAAGCGCTTCTGCAGAGCCGGATTTGGAGGACAGGGACCGGTTGCCATGTTTAGCAACAGTCACGCCACAGCCTGCCACAACAATGGCTGTGCAGGTTGAAATGTTATAGGAGCCGGATGCGTCGCCACCTGTGCCAACAATGTCGATAGCGTGATCTGGTGCTTTCACCGGGATCATTTTGGCGCGCATGGTTTCTACAGCTGCGGAAATTTCGTCGATGGTTTCGCCGCGCAAGCGCAAGGCCATGAGGAAGCCGCCGATCTGTGCGGGAGTTGCAGCGCCTGACATGATGATCTCGAAGGCCTGGCGGGCCTGAGATCGGTCCAACGTGTTTCCGTCAGCGACAATTCCAATGAGATTTTTCAAATTGCTCACGGCGAAAACCCCCTCAATCTCTCAGGTAATTCCTTAGCATACACAAGGGCTAACTATTAGATAGCTTTCGGAGGGCTGTCTAGGAGATAAACAAAAGCCCGCCACACTTATAAGTGTGGCGGGCTTGTTTTCGACAAGGATTTGTCTACTGACGATCCAGTCCGGTCAGCTGGTTGAAGACTGCCTGATTTACTCGGACACCTTCTGTTTGCTCCAGCTGAGAGATGAACTGGTTGAGCAAGGAGCTTTCCAGCGCACCTGTTAGCTGAGTGTCAATGCGCTGCACGTTTTCAGATTCTGTCATGAAGGCTGGAGACGTCGTGTCGGTGAGGACAAGAAGAATGCGGTCTTCGTTGTTGCCAGGAACCTGAGAGGCGGTGCCTTTTGGTCCGGAAAATGCTGCAGTTACAGCAGAGCCGGAAAGCTCCGCGATGCCGCCGTTGCGGGTGAACGGAGCGGATGTAGCTGTTGTCAGACCTTCGGCCGTTGCGACTTCGGAAAGAGGCTTTCCTGCTTCGACTTCTGCGATCAAGGCTTGAGCTTTTTCTTCCAGTAGCTCTGCCGTGCGGTTGGCAGTCCAGTCAGCAGTCACGGCTTCTTTCACTTCAGAGAGTTCTCTGTCGCGGGAAGGGGTGACATTTTTCACTTCGTACCACAGGTGACCTGTACGGCCGATTTCCAGTGGATCATTTTCAACGCCAACATCGGTAGAAAAGACTGCTGTGGTCAGTGCGCTTGCTTGTGGAAGATCAACAGTTTCGCCCGCTTCGTTTTTGCCGGAAGCGTCAAATGAAGGTGTGTTGATCAGAGCCAGATCAAAGCGCTCAGCGATTTCTTCAAAGGTGCTGCCGCCTGCGCGTGCGTCTTCGACTTCGTTGAAGAGGTCTTCTACTTCATCGGCTGCGTTTGCCTGAGCAACGACACCGCGTAGTTCATCTTTAACGTCTTCCAGAGGCTGTACTGCAGCTGCCTTGACCTCTTTGGCAAAGAGGACCGCGTTGGTGAACTGGCCTTCAACCACGTTGCTTGCCTGACCTTCTTTGAGAGCAAAAGCTGCATCTGCAATTTTTTGGTCAAGGAAGCCGGATTTGTTCATGAGGCCGAGATCGACGTCTTTTTCGGTCAGATCGCGTTCATTCATGAGGTCTTCAAAAGTCTTGCCGGACTCCATCTCAACAACAGCGGCTTCTGCTTCCTGTTTGGTTGGGAAGGAAATCTGGAAGATACGGCGCTGTTCCTGAGACTGATAGCGGTTTTTGGTACGCTCATATTCCTGAGCGAGTTCCGCTTCAGTCACATTTTCCGGCTTTGCAATCTTGTCTGCTGTCAGCTCTATCAAAGTGGCACTGCGGTATTCAGGTGCTTTGTAGTTGCCTTTGTTCTCTTCAAAGAACGTAGCGAGTTCTTCGTCAGTCGGAGCTGGAACATTTGTCAGAGAGCTTTGTGGCAGCACGAGGTACTCAACAGTGCGCTCTTCCATTGCGTATTTGTCGAAGGCTTCGAGTATTGCTTTAGGCACAACGATGCCGCCGATAACAGCTTCTGCAAGCTGCTGACGCTCTGCGACGAGCTGTTGCTGCATCACGAATTCGTCTTCGCTTATGCCCAAGTTATAAAGTACCTGGCTCAGGCGATTACGATCGTAGCCATTTACACCCTGAAATGCTGGGGTTTCCTGAATTGTTTTGACAATAGCTTCATCAGATACACCGATGCGCAGCTGTGATGCTTCATAATCAAGCGCAGCTTCGGCGATGAGGCGGCCCAGAACCTGAGCTGGTACGCCAAATGCAGCGGCCTGTTCCTGAGTGACAGGCTGGCCGACGCGGCGTGACAGCTGGTCGAGCTCGCGTGAATAAGCTCGTTGGAAATCCTGAGCCGAAATTTCTTTGTCGCCAACTGAGGCAACAGATGTGGAGCCGATTCCAGTAAAGACGTCAGCGATCCCCCAAACTGCAAAGCTGAGGACCAGAAGGCCGATCAGGATCTTTGCAAACCAGGAACCTACGCTATTACGCAGCGCGTCGAGCATAATTTTATCCGTTCTCTTGTTGAAGGCGAGGGACAGTCTCCCCGCGCACACATGCAAGGCCGCCGGATAATAGTGTTCCTTTCGCCCTGGGGCAAGTTTACACGCCATAAAGGCTGTGAGATTCGGCAGGAGATACGAAGTTCATCGTACTAGCGGTAATCCGCTATGGGACTTAAGTGTTTTTTCTGCTAGTGAGCACACATTCCATTTGGGAATTTGGAATTCATATTTGGGGAACGGATCAAATGACTAATCGGCCACTTGTTGCTGGTAACTGGAAAATGAATGGCACCAAGGCTTCAGCTGCAGAGCTGGAAGCTATGGGCGCGGGATACGACTCAGCACTTGCCGAAAATGTAGAGCTTCTGATTTGTCCACCTGCATTGCTGGTTGCGCAGTTGGCTTCCCAAGACAAAATTGCGATTGGCGCACAAAACTGCCACGCAAATGAGAGCGGTGCGCATACTGGCGATATTTCTGCGGAAATGATCCGTGATGCTGGCGGCAAGTTTGTGATTGTTGGTCACTCCGAGCGACGCGAAGATCACGGCGAATCTGATGCGGATGTTTGTGAGAAGGCTGAAGCTGCTTACCGCGCTGACCTTATTGCTATTGTTTGTGTTGGTGAAGTTGAGAGCGAGCGCCGCGCAGGCACAACACTTGACGTGGTTACCAAACAGGTTCTGGGTTCAGTGCCAGCAGGCGCAACTGCCGAAAACACTGTAATTGCTTATGAGCCAGTTTGGGCGATTGGCACTGGATTGACGCCAACTCCAGCAGACGTTGCTGAGGTTCACGCTTCTATTCGAGCGACTCTCATCAAGCAGTTTGGTGGTGATGTTGGCGGTAAAATGCGCATCCTTTATGGTGGCTCTGTTAAGCCTACCAATGCAAAAGAGCTGCTTGCGGTTGAAAACGTTGACGGTGCTCTGGTTGGCGGCGCAAGCCTGAAAGCTACGGATTTCCTTGGAATTGCCGAAGCTTATCGCGGCTAATAATAGCCGGTTTTTTATAATATTCTTAGCAGTCCACCAATTTGCTGCGCCTTTAGGGTAGAAAGGCGCAGCAAATTCGGTTAGAAGGCCGACTAACGAATTCATTAAACCTACGGATACCTATGGAAACCGTTCTGATTGTTATCCACCTGATGGTCGTCGTGGCGCTGGTAGCACTGGTTCTACTACAGCGCTCTGAAGGCGGCGCATTGGGTATTGGCGGCGGTGGCGGCGGTGGTGTGATGAGCAGCCGCGGCACAGCTAATGTGCTGACTCGCGGTACTGCGATTCTTGCTGTCTGCTTCTTTGCTACTTCACTCGCTCTTTCTCTGTTGGCTCGTTATGACGAGCGTCCAGGCTCTTTGCTTGATCAGGTTCCTGCCGGTTCAGCAACACAGGGTACAGAAGGGGGCGCTGGCAATGGTCTTCTTGACCAGCTTCAGCAGCAAAGTCAGCCAGCTGGCCCGCAGGTTCCACCTGCTCAGTAATCTGCTGTAAAGCAGAAACAGTTGAAATATACGTCTGACGGCACCGCACGCTTGTGCAGTGTCCGTCATTCGTGCGTTCAGACATAACTCAATTATCCAGGGTATTGGATTATCAGGCACCCACCAAGGCGTGCTTCCCTATTTGATAAATTCCACCCTTTCAAACGTGGTAGCGATCCATGGCACGGTACATATTCATCACCGGTGGTGTTGTTTCTTCTCTTGGGAAGGGACTTGCCTCCGCAGCTCTTGGTGCGGCTTTACAGGCGCGCGGATATAAGGTTCGGCTCCGTAAACTCGATCCTTATTTGAACGTTGATCCGGGTACCATGAGCCCTTACCAGCATGGTGAGTGTTATGTGACCGATGATGGCGCAGAGACCGATCTGGATCTTGGCCACTACGAGCGTTTCACGGGTCGTCCGGCAAATAAGCAGGACAACATTACCACTGGTCGCATTTATCAGGACATTATTGCGAAGGAACGCCGCGGTGATTACCTTGGCGGTACCGTGCAGGTGATTCCTCATGTGACTGACGCGATCAAGAACTTCGTTCTCGATGGCAACGAAGGCTACGACTTCGTGCTTTGTGAGATTGGTGGCACCGTTGGTGACATCGAAGGTCTGCCGTTCTTTGAAGCTATTCGCCAGCTGGGCAATGACTTGCCACGCGGACAAGCCGTTTACATCCACCTGACACTGCTGCCTTACATCGCAAGTGCTGGTGAAATGAAGACCAAGCCGACACAGCACTCTGTTAAAGAGCTGCGTTCTATCGGTATTCAGCCAGACATTCTTATGGTGCGATGTGACCGTCAGATCCCTGAGAATGAGCGCCGTAAGCTTTCTCAGTTCTGTAACGTGCGCGAAGAAGCTGTTATTCCGGCATATGATGCGAAGAGCATTTATGAAGTGCCGCTGGCCTATCACAAGGAAGGTCTTGATGAGCAGGTTCTGGATGCATTTGGCATCACAGGTGCTCCGGCTCCAGATCTTTCCCGTTGGGAGAGCATCGTAAACTCTCTGTTCAATCCAGAGGGTGAAGTCACCATTGCTATTGTTGGCAAGTACACCGTTCTCAAAGACGCATATAAGTCCTTGATTGAAGCGCTTGTGCATGGTGGAATTTCGAATGGTGTGAAGGTCAATCTTGAGTGGATTGAATCTGAAACATTTGAAAAAGAAGACCCAAGCGAGTTCCTTGCCAATGTGAATGGTATTCTCGTTCCTGGTGGTTTTGGTGAGCGCGGTTCTGAAGGCAAGATTGCTGCTGCACATTATGCGCGCGTGAACAACATTCCTTACTTCGGTATCTGTTTTGGTATGCAGATGGCTGTTGTTGAAGCTGCGCGTAACCTTGCGGGTATTGCTGATGCGAGCTCCACCGAGTTTGGCCCAGCCAAAGAGCCAGTTGTTGGCCTGATGACTGAGTGGACACGCGGTAACGAGAAAGAACAGCGTCAGGCAGAAGGTGATCTGGGCGGTACCATGCGTCTTGGTGCGTATGATGCAGTTCTGAAAGCTGACAGTAAGATTGCTGCGATCTACGATTCCACTGAGATCTCCGAGCGTCACCGTCATCGTTATGAAGTGAACATCGGGTACCGTGATAAGCTTGAAGAGGCTGGTCTGATTTTTGCCGGCACCTCTCCAGATGGTGTTTTGCCTGAAACGGTAGAAATTGATAACCATCCTTGGTTCATTGGTGTTCAGTATCACCCAGAGCTGAAATCACGCCCGTTTGAGCCGCATCCGCTGTTCTCCTCCTTTGTAGGTGCTGCGCGCGATAATAGCCGTCTGGTTTAATCTGCTGTTTTGGGGGAAACACTTTGACCAAGGGAATCGACCACATTGTACTTGCTGTAAACTCTTTGCAGGATGCAGCAGGGCTTTGGGAACAGCTCGGATTTAAGGTGACGCCAATTGCGCGTCATCCTTGGGGCACGGAAAATCGCCTCGTTCAGCTGAACGGCAGTTTTCTTGAGGTTTTGGTGATTGGCGAAGGTGCTGAGCTGTCAGAACCAAGTGAAGGTGTTTTCTCCTTTGGCGCGTTCAATCGCGACTTCCTGCTGAAGGGAGAAGGTGCTTCCATGTTCGTCATGGACAGCACGAGTGCGGCGGACGACCGTAAAGCATACGCTGCTGCTGGTCTTCCTGAGTACGCGCCATTTTCCTTCGAGCGGATTGCTGTTTCTCCAGAAGGTGAAGAGCGTCAGGTTGCCTTTGATCTGACGTTCACGACAGATCCACTCAGTGCGGAACTTGGCTTTTTTACCTGCCATAACAAATTTCCGGAAAACTTCTGGAAGGCAGAGTATCAATCCCATCCGAACACTGTACGCGATCTGAGTGAAGTCATTTTTGTTGCAAATGACCCTGCAGACCATCATGAATTCCTGAAGGCGTTTATTGGTGAGCGCACTGCACGGCTCTCCAGTCTTGGTGTTGAGATTGAAACGTCTCGCGGGGTGGTCAAAGTTCTTTCCCCAAGCGCTTATGAGAGCCTTTATGGGGTTCAAGCTCCAGCTAACAGGGCAGGCCTTAAACTGGCGGCCCTAGGCTTTTCTGCTGCGAATCTGGAGAGCTTTGGGGAATATGCTGAAGCACTTGGTGGACGCAAATCCGGTGATTTCTGGGTGATTGAGCCAGAACGAATGGCCGGTGTTGCCGTGATCTGCAGCTGAACCTATTTAAACCCCGAGGCTATCGCTTTCGAGGTTTTTCTTTGTACTGAGCCTAGTGAGTTATGCAGTGACAACGAGTGGTGCCTGATTTTCATCCACGATCAGCTCCAGTTGAGCTGGTGGAGATGAAAACTCCATTACCTGCACCATGTTGTGGTTTGTTCCAGCTCCATCCTGATCAAAACTCAGAACGCCTCCTGATAGCTGGAAGTAGTCTCCCACATTTTGCTGCGTGACTTGTTCTGATCCGATCAATTCTGTCACATCCAGCCGATCAGCATCATCTCCAGATGAATCATAGTCAGTGATGAGATCTGCAATTGTGAGATTGGAGAGATCCAGCACGAATGTATCGCTGTCTGCTCCACCTTCAAGTGTGTCCCTGCCACCCATTCCCGCAATCTTGTCTCGCCCTTCCATGCCGGAGATATGATCGTCACCATCAAGCCCTTTGATGAGCTCGCTGGTTTGAGTTCCCGTTAGCACATCATTCCCGGATGTGCCGAGTATGGGTGGTGCTGCCTGCTTGATGGAAATGAGATGGCTATCCGTATCTGTATCGCCATCCCCATCTTCAACTGAAATGAAAAACTGCAATGTTTGGTTTTGGGGGAAGTCCAGCCCTGTGTTGGCTGTAAACTCCCATGTGCCGTCTGAATGGATGGTGAGTTCACCTTGCTGAGTAAACAGTGTGGTTTGTGTGTTTGGGGCCAGATTGACGATGTGTTGGTCGTTTACGTCTGTGTAGACGGTCACTTGAGCGTATCCATCAGCGCCAGAGCTGAGGGAGAATGTATCGCTGATTGTCTCTCCCTCGGTGACGACGTTCTGTGTGTCTGAGATGTCGATGTCTGGATTGTCATCTTTGATTGAGATGTTGGTGATGCCTAGAGCCGTGCTGCCATCTGTATCCGTTGCGACAATGGGAACACCCAATATTGTGAAATCGCTGGTTCCGTTGGTCACATGCGGAAAATCTGCAAGCAGTGTGGCAGTTACTTGAACTGAACCCGTGGATCCAGCTGCAATGGATGAGCCTGTCAGGGCCAACTGAATAATGTTTTGACCATTGATTGAGCCTGTGAGTGTCTGTTTATCAGCTGAAAGGGCCCAGTTGATGGAATTGACGACTGCGCCACTGTCGTCACGGACCTCAATATTGGATGTGTCTCCAATCGTGAAGCTGACAATATTGTCAGAGCCAGCTGTGAAACTCAGGGTATCGCTTTGTGTTTCTGCCGTGCTTGCTGGGTTTGAGCCAATCACATCGCCCGTCGGCTCATTGTTGCCGATCTGATCTCCCAAAGCGCTCTCATCAAGACTTAATGCGATAATGTCGCCACCGAAGGGATTTGTGCCGTCGGTGATTGTGATGGTCTGTGTGTCAGTTGTTGTGTCTCCATCAGCATCCGTTGCGGTGATGGTGAAGGTTTGTGCTTGTGGATCATCGTTGTCCAGATTGGTCGCAGCTTCAAAGGAGTAGGTGCCATCCGGATTGACGGTGAGCGTACCTTTGGGCAGCATGAACATGGCAGATGTGTTGCCGGAAAGAGAAATAGTCTGGTCTACTTCTCCGGGTACTGAGACGGTGATGTGTGTGACGCCATCGGCACCTGGATTGAGCGACCACGCGCTATTGAGCGTGTTGCCCTCTGCGATCGAGCCTGGCGTGTCTGCGATGTCCAGTTGTGGCGTGTCGTCAATGATGTTGACCTGAATGTCGGCGGTGACTGTGTCTCCGTCATGATCTGAAGCGTTTATGGTGATGCCGTTGATCTTGATGGGATTTCCGCTGGCATCATGGGGAAAGGCATCTGTCAGTGTGGCTGTGACCTGTACGGAGGCTTGCTGACCTGCTGGGATAGCTGAAGCATCCAGTGCCAGAATGATTGCAGGCGTGCCGTTGATTGAGCCGATAAGTTGACCATTTGAGACTGCCCAGCTGACGTTAAGAGCTGCATCCCCATTAGTGATGGTGATGCCTGAAGGATCACCAAATGCGAATGTGGTGAGGTTGTCTGATCCTGCCGTGAAGGTGAGGATACTGGAGATGTCTGTCTCAGTTATGCTGGTTGGATCTGAGCCTGTAATGTTGCCTGTTGCCAGATCATTTTGATCCTGCGTTGTATCAAGAGCTGCTTCGTTGACCACGAGGATCAGATCCACCGCTTCACCGGGCAGATTGTCTGGCGGTGTCGGTGAGGCTCCGTCGGTAATCGTGATGGTCTGTGTGTCAGTTGTTGTATCACCATCAGTATCCGTTGCGGTGATGGTGAAGGATTGCTGCTGCGGATCATCGTTATCTAGATTGGTAGCAGCCTCAAAGGAGTAGGTGCCATCTGGATTGACGGTGAGCGTCCCTTTGGGCAGCGTGAAGGTGGCAGGTGTGTTACCGGAAAGTGAGATGGTCTGGTCGGCTTCTCCGTGCACTGAGACAGTGATCTGTGTGACGCCATCGGCACCGGGGCTAAGCGACCACGTGCCGTTGAGTGTGTTGCCTTCTGCGACTGAGGCTGGCGTGTCTGCTATGTCCAGTTGTGGCGTGTCGTCAATGATGTTGACCTGAATGTCGGCTGTGACTGTGTCTCCGTCATGATCTGAGGCGTTTATGGTGATGCCGTTGATCTTGATGGGATTTCCGCTTGCATCATGGGGAAAGGCATCCGTCAGTGTGGCTGTGATCTGTACGGAGCCTTGCTGCCCTGCTGGGATGGCTGAAGCATCCAGTGCCAGAATGATTGCAGGCGTGCCGTTGATCGAGCCAATAAGTTGACCATTTGAGACTGCCCAGCTGACGTTAAGAGCTGCATCTCCATTGGTGATTATAATGCCTGAGGGATCACCAAATGCGAATGTGGTGAGGTTGTCTGATCCTGCCGTGAAGGTGAGGATACTGGAGATGTCTGTCTCAGTTGTGCTGGTTGGATCAGAGCCTGTGGTGCTGCCAACAGCCAGATCATTTTGATCCTGCGTTGTATCAATGGTTGCTTCGTTGACCGTGAGGATCAGGTCCACCGCTTCACCGGGCAAATTGTCTGGTGGAGTTGGGTTTGTGCCGTCGGTGATTGTGATGGTCTGTGTGTCAGTTGTTGTATCTCCGTCAGTATCTGTTGCGGTGATGGTGAAGGTTTGCAGCTGCGGATCATCGTTGTCGAGATTGGTCGTAGCTTCAAAGGAGTAGGTACCATCCGGATTGACGGTGAGCGTACCTTTGGGCAGCGTGAATATGGCAGATGTGTTGCCGGAAAGAGAAATAGTCTGGTCGACTTCTCCAGGGACTGAGACAGTGATCTGTGTGACGCCATCAGCGCCCGGGTTGAGTGACCACGTGCCGTTTAAAGTGTTGCCCTCTGCGACTGAGGCTGGTGTGTCTGTGATATCAATCAAAGGTGCATCATCGATGATGTTGATGGTGATGTCACCAGTTGCCTGATTGCCTTCTTCATTGGTCACGCGGACTTTCAGGAGATCCTGCGGCGTGTTGTTGCTGTGATCACCTGATGTGTTGAGTGTGTAGGCCCAGCTGTAGGTTCCATCTGGATTAATTGTGATTGTGTAGGTGCCGTGGGGCGTGGTGATCTGACCGCCGCTGGTGACATCTATCCAGATATTTTGTGAGGGATCGCAAACCTCGAGTGTCTGGAGCGGGGAAGAGCCACTCTGGATATTCATCGGTCCGGCTGTTTGCGTGATGGTCTGTCCAGCTTCGGTGCCAGACGCGAGGCCGGATTCGTATACATCATCAGTGTTGCCTGCGAAAAAAGCAGGTGTAACTCGCGGATCGGATAGGTCTGGCGTGGATGTGGTTTGTTGGTCAGGTTCGAATGCGCCATCTCCTAAATCACGTTCTAAAACCTCTTTATCGCGCTCTGAGGGCAACAGGAGCGGTGTGATTGGAAAAGCCGGCTGGACGACGATTGAGATTGGTTCGAAATCATTTCCGCTGCCAATGAGCTCATCGTTGGCAGGTAACGGAGACTGAGGCTCATTGTTGCCGCTTGAGGGTTCAGAGGCGCTTAATGCACCTGATGAGGTCTCTGGACCTGCACTTGGTTCTGCGTTTCGCGCAGCTGCAAATGCTGTTTGAATTTCCTGCGCGGTGAGGAGTTGATTTTCAATCTCTATAGAAGGTGGATTGTTGCTGTGACCTTCAATGATCAGACGTGTGCCATCTGACAAGGTGATTTCGGTGGTGCCATTGGCGGTCTGGATGTCTGCAAGCTCCAGGCCTGATGGCAGCAGCAGAATTTCTCTGACAGGATCCCATTCTATCTCATTAAGAAGCAGGCTCATGCCACGTGGTTGGTCATCTAACGGCGTTTCTGACGTTGTTTCAATGTTATCAGGAAGTTCGATGATAAGCTGGCTGATGTTTGGTGCTGTTGAACCGGCCTCTTGTTGAGACCTATTCTCCAACTCTGGCACCTGTTCAGGTGATGTTTGATTGGTTGGAAGCGCTTGAGGTTCACCGGTTCTGGTATTCGGCATGCAAGGCTCCCTTTGCAAACTGGAACAGGACGTTAGCGCGCCTTTTCTGAGTGAGAAGACAACGTCTCGCTGAAATTGTGCTGCCGAATTCTAAATCAAATGGAGTTCAAATTTATATATACATTATACAATACGCATAACTGACAATATTAGAGGCCGCGTCTGTTGAGTTGATGTTGCTATTACTTTTTGAGTTATTGATATTTATTACACTTAATTGCGTGAGGAATGACATTATATTAAAATAAAGTAAATTAAAGCTTCAGTTGCCCGGTTGTCTCAAGTATTGCGTAGAGGGCGTGTGTATGAAGTTGTTTGCGCCACTTATTCTTGGCGTTGCTGCCGTTGGCTTGTTGAGCGGAGCAGGCCACGCGATGTCTCTCAGAGATGCAGTTAACCTTACTGTCTATAGCAATCCTGAAATTGGAGAAGCGGTTTTTGACCGCAATGCGATTGGCTTTGAGCTGAAACAAGCTAAAGGCGAATGGTTGCCGCGTCTTGATCTTGAGTTTCGCGGGGGGGCGGAATGGGCTGATCGCAGTTTTACCCGTCAGCGGGATCAGTTCTTTTATGGCCCTTATGAAGTGAGAGCGACAGGTCGGCAAAAGCTTTTTGATGGATTTGCGACGACCTATGAGATTGAGCGTCAGAGAGCTCGTCTGGATGCCACGTCTTTCAGAGTTTGGGAGCGGTCTGAGTTCATCGGTCTGAGTGCGGTGCGTGCCTATGTGGAAGTTTCCCGTCTTTTTGAAGTGAAACAGTCTGCTCAACGCAATATTGCTTATCACTCCAAAGTGGCCTCGGATATGCGGGCAGGTTTGTCTCGCGGGGTTGTCTCCGTTGCAGACGTTCAACAGGCAAGTGAACGGGTGTTTGCTGCACGGCTTGCATTACAGGAGGTTGTTGAAGAGCTTGAACTTGCTGAAGCCACGTTTATTGAGGTTGTGGGCAAGCCAGTAGGACGCTTGGGGGGCGTCCCCAGTTTTTCACGACGCATTCCTGGTACGCTTCCTGATGTGTTGAATGTAGCACGGCGGAACAATCCACTGATTGCGTTGCGCAAAGCCGATGTAGATGCGGCGAATGCGCAGATTAAGATAGCAGAGGCAGATTATTATCCAAGATTGGATCTGGAGCTTTCCTCGCGTGTTGGTGAAAACCTGAACGGATTTCCCGGCGTCAACAATCAGGCAACAGCGCTGGTTGTCATGCGTTGGAACCTCTTTAATGGCAACATCACGAAGAACAGGCGTGCTGAGCAGGTTGAGCGGGCAGGTGAGGCACGGATGAGAACGGCGCGGGCTTTTCGTGAAGTTGAGCGGGAAACACGTGCTTCCTGGATCCGGCGTGTTGAGCTTTCCAAGCAACTTGCAATTATCAAAAAACAGCTTTCAGCATCACAACAACTTCTCATTTCATATGAAGGCCAGTTCACTGTTGGACAGCGAACTCTGCTGGATGTTTTGGATACACAAAACACAGTCTTTTTTACTGAAGTCTCCGAGATTTCTGCCCGCTATGCGCAAACCTTTGCCAACTACCGATTGCTGGCAGCAATGGGCGGATTGCTGGAATCGTTTGATGTTCAACCTCCTGCCCAAGCTGAAGCGGGCTATCGCAAAGTACGGGATGATGAGGAAACAGAGGGCTGGCTGCCGGGCAAAGTGTTGCCAGGCGTTTCAGCTCAGTGGGCGCGTGGGACACCTGTTGCCATGCCTAAACCGAAACAATGAGGGAGAAGGCTTTGGGCAGACTTAAATTTGCAACGGGCATGAGCGGTCCTACACTCCTCATCTGGGGGGCTGCCATGTCTCTTTCGGTTTGGGCTGGGGATGCTGTCAGCGCGGACCTTGCCGTTGCGACCTCTGATTATTATCGCGGTGGTGTGTGCTACAACTTCAATCTGCGACACCCTGAGGAGCTGCACAGCGAAATTTCTGTTCGGGTACGTGATTATTTTGAGGAGGCAAATACCGTTGTTGTCTCTGCGCAGCACAGTACAATCGTGCAGTTGCGATTTGATTGGGCGTTGGAAACAAGAGACTGGTGTGGAATTGCCATTGGCTACATGAAAGATGCGGTTTGGGATGATGAAGCCGTCAATCGCTGTCTTTGTTTTCGCGAATACATGAGAGAGTACTAAGTCCTCAGGTCATCCATTTCCTTTTGAAAGGATATGGATGACTTTTTCCTTTGGGCCATCAGCGAGAATACGGCCCTTATCCAGAATAATCAGCCTATCGACCAGAGAAAGTGGTGCTGTGCGGTGTGTGGAAATGATCAGCGTTTGCTGCGGGGTGACAGAGGATGAGAGGGCATTGATGAACTGCTGTTCGGTCTGGCCATCCATCATGCCTGTTGGTTCATCCAGATACAGTAGTTTTGGGGTGCCCATGAATGCTCTGGCCAGGATAAGCTTTTGTCTTTGCCCGGATGATAGATCACGGCCACCTTCCTCAATCAATCTGGCAAATCCGTGCGGATGAGCATCGATAAACTCCAATGCTCCGGAAAGCTCACTTGCTTTGACCAGCTCTGCATCTGAGGCTTCAGGGCGACCTAATTTGATGTTGTCTCTGATGGATCCAGAGAAAAGGCTAGCATCCTGCCCGATGTAACATATGGATCTTCGCAGTTCCGTGGGTGCAAATTGCTGATGATCCAAACTGTCGATGGCGTAACTTCCTGACTCTGGAGAATAAAGACCGCTCAATATTCGGCCCAGAGTGGATTTACCAGAACCGACAGGACCGAGTATGGCGATGCGCTCTCCTGCGGAAATGGATAGGTTCAGGTTTTTCAATGTTGGCTCTGCAGCCTGCGGATAGGTGAAGCTCATATTCTTTAGCGAAACCTGAGCGTGATCAATGGTTTTGCTCAGGTGCCTGGAGGCCCACGGTGTTTCTCGTGGTAACTGATTGATGGCGCCCAGTCTTTTGTAAGCGGCTTTGACCTGTTGGAACCGTGCGAGAAAGCTGGAAAGTGTTGCTAGTGGGGCAACAGCTCGTCCCCCAAGGATCACACAGGCGACAATGCCGCCCATGGAGATAAGCTTTTCTGAGAACAGATATGCGCCTGTGACCAGAAGTGCGACTGTGGTGAGTTGCTGCAAAAAGCCCGTTAGGTTTAAAGCCCATGTAGAAAGCGATCTGACTTTGTTTTGTGCTGAGGCTGCTGCGGCTGTGGCACTCTCCCATTTGCCAAGAAGCTGTCCTTCTGCGCGTTGGAGTTTGATTGTCTCCAAGCCGTAGAGACTTTCTACCAGCAGTGCATTTCGCAGCGTAGCATCAGCAACTGTTGCTTCCACGGCTCGTTTGAGAGGGAACTGCATCAGCAGTCCAATTGTGACCACGCTCATGATTGCTGCAAGAAGCGGATAAACCATGGGACCGCCGATATACCAGATCAGGCCTAGGAACATGCCGAGGAAGGCAAGGTCTGTGATGGCAGCGATTGTTGCTGATGTCATGAACTCGCGAATGGTTTCGAACTCACGCATTTCGTTGAGGAAGCCTGCAGTGCTTGCAGGGCGATGCGCCATTTTCAAGTGCATTGCCTGATCAAACAGTTTGGAGGAAATTATCAGATCAGCTCGTTTGCCTGCAAAATAGATTAAGGAAGCACGCAGTGACTTCAACAGAAGGTCAAATAGTAACGCGCCCGCTACGCCAAGAGTGAGAACCCAAAGTGTAGGGAAGGCCGAGTTGGGTAAGACACGGTCATATACGTTCATGGTGAAGAGTGGTGAAGCCAGCGCTAGCAAGTTGATGAAGGCTGCAGCAAGCGCAACGAAAGCGTAGTCTCGTGCAACGGCTCTAATGCCACTGAAAAACCAATGGGAATTGTCTTCCTTAGCTGTTTGCTCCTGTGAACCTTCTGGTTTGTAGAAGGGCTTTGCAACAATGATTTCTCCGCTGCAGAGTGCCTGAAGCTCATCCACCTTAGCCAGAACGGCGCCGCCATCTGCATGCGGGAGGGCGACTGCATAGGATTTTTCATCGTACTTTTCCAGAATGACCAATGCACCACCGGACTTGAGGAGTAAAACTGCAGGAAACAAAAGTGAGGAGAGATCTGTGACTTTCTGATGGAAAGCCTTGGTCGAAAAGCCAGCGCGTTTGAGAGCTTTTTGTAGCAAGTCAGCAGTGAGTTTGCCCTTCTCCAGGGGAAGACCTGCGATGAGGTTTTCTGAATTTGCTGGCATGTTGTGTTGAACCAGCAGAATTTCGAGACATCCCCGCAGTGGATCAATCTCGATTAAATCTGACAGTTGAGCGTTTGATGTAGTGTCCTCTGCAGGTTTTGTGCTTTCAGGTTCCCGTTTTGCTTCTTGATTTTCATCTGGCGTAACAGTCGAAACTGAGGCTTCGATGACTGGGTCACTCTCTTCATGCGTGGAAGATATTTTAGTCGTCGTTGTGTCTTCTTCGTTTACGGAAGGTGGCGTCTTTTCTTTTCTTGTTTTCGGCTTGGCCGTTTTTGTCAGTTCCAACCTGCAATTCTCCGCAATAGATCCCCGTAGTATTCAGAAAAACCAAGGAGAGTTACCTTTGGTAAGGATAACTTGATTCCGGCTGGTCGCGTGCCTCTGGAACTTGTTGGGGAGTTTCTAGGGGGATTATCTTTGCGCCTATTGCATCTGATGGAACGGGTCACAAATTGGATGAGGCTTGGATCTGAAACCACACGGCTTCCGCGTGGTGCTGCGCAGGTGTCAATTGGTTTGGAAAATGCCGTTTTTGCACGCACACGCTTATTAGTCCTGATGATCGGATTGCTTTTGATTTCGTTTGTCCTTTGGGCCGGTTGGGCGCAGCTGGAAGAAGTTACCCGTGGAGATGGACGTATCATTCCATCTGCGAAGATACAGGTTATTCAAAGCCTTGAAGGTGGGATTGTTAAAGAAGTGCTTGTGAAAACGGGTGACCTCGTCAGTAAGGGAGATGTCCTGATCCGCTTGGATGATACGGGTTTTTCTTCCAACCTGGGTGAACTGGTGGCAAAACAACTGGCACTGGAGATCGCTCGTGAACGGTTGGACTTTCAGTCCGTCTGGCCGGAGCGTGGAGAGGAGCTAGCTTATAGCGACCACTATCACGAGAATGCTCAGCAGATTGTTGCTTCGGAGCTGTCTCTTTTTCAGGCCAATCTGGAAGGATTGAAGGGCCAAGTTGCAATCAATCGTTCGCGCGTTGCACAGCGTATGGCGGAACTTGAAGCCTCTGAGAACCAGCGACGGAAGGTTCTTGATTTATTGCGTCTTGCAAATGAAGAAAAAGAGTTGAAAGCGCCGCTTGCTGAAAAGCAGATCATTCCGCGTACAGATATGCTCAAACTTCAGCGTGAGATTGGTGATCTGGAGGGGCAGGTCAACACGCTTCAGGTTACAGCAGGGCGTTTGCAGGCAGCTGTTGAGGAGGCTGAACAGGAAATTGAAGGTGTTTACACCAAGTTCCGGCAGGCAGCCCGCGCAGAGCTGAGCGAGGTGCAGGCTCAGTTGGATATTATTGCAGAAGCTTCCAAAGGGGCTGGTGATAAAGTCGATCGCGCAGATATTCGCGCCCCCATGGATGGCATCGTCAACACGATTGATGTGAGCACAATTGGCGGCGTGGCTTCACCTTCTCAGCAGCTTATGACCATCGTGCCCGTTGAAGATGTTTTGCTTGTTGAGGCAAAGGTGAAACCTCAGGATATCGCCTTTATTCACCAAGGACAGCAGGCGCTTGTTAAGCTCAGTGCTTATGATTTTTCCATTTATGGCGGACTGGATGGGCAAGTTGAGGGAATTTCTGCAGACACTGTTTACGACGAAAATACTCGTGAACAGTTTTACTCCGTAATTATCAAAACGAAACAAACGGAGTTAGAAAGTCGCAACAAGAGTCTTCCCATCCTTCCGGGGATGGTCGCCTCCGTCGATATACTCACTGGAGAAAAGAGTGTGCTTTCTTACATTCTTAAGCCAGTTAATCGTGCACGTGAGGAGGCGCTAAGAGAACGGTAATGCGTTATGGCTCTTCCGGAATACCGGGGCAAGCACCGTAGAAAACGTGGTTTGTTACGACGAAGCTTTGTAGGGATGGTGGTCAAAGCCGCTTTTCTGACTGGCATTGTGGCCAGCATGTCCACTGCGCAAGCTCATAATCTGCGGTTTAGATATCAGAGCAAAGTGCGCCGCCGCCGTCTGTTTTCCCTAATGAGGTTTACGGGGCCAAACGCTATAAAGAAGAGGGAAAGCTATGGGTTGTTTGGTTCGGTTGAAATTAGTGGTGGCAACAGCCAAGCTTTCAGGAAATGGCAGGCCGTACTGCCTGAATGCGACCAACAACTGGCCTCCTTGAAAGAGTGCTTTGCCGGAAATCTGCGGTGTGCAGGCTCCGTTGATTATTGGTCACGCATTGTCCGGGGTGTCGGGAACAATAAATCACTGCGGCAGCTTTCGCTGCTCAACTCTTACATCAATGAAAGTGCCGGATACGATCCTCAGGCGGTTGCCGCTGGGCAGGCGGACGTCTGGCGCGCGCCTTTGCAGTTTCTGGGCTTGCGAGGTGATTGTGAGGACTACGCGATTGCCAAGTATTTCAGTTTGTTAGCGCTGGGCTATGAAGAAACGGATCTGCGAGTTGTTGTGGTGAAGGATAGCAGAAGACAAGTCATACATGCAGTGACCACGGTTCAGTTTCAAGGCGCGTGTTATGTGCTGGATAGTTTAAGGCCAGTTGCGACCAAGGAGATCGACCTGCTTCATTATCAACCATTGGTGTCGATGCAACGGGATCTGCACTTCACACACTTCAGGACGGCAGAGATGCGGCAACGGTTTTGGGCTCAGCACAGGAATGGATAACCGTGCTGAGCGAGGATTTGTCTATGCGTTTAGCAACTCTTTTGAGTTCTCATAGGCAAGGATTGCTCCTGCCAAGTCCTCTAATGCAGCCCCAACTGATTTGAAGAACGTAATCTCGTTTTCACTTGCTCTGCCAATGTTGCCGCCTCTGGTGAGATCGTAAAGATCAGCTTGAACATCCTCAGGCTTCAACGTGCCATTCGCAAGCGGGATGGTCAGGTCTCCGGCTTCTTTCATCGCACCTGCGCGGGTGTCGACAAAAACTCGTGAGCGGGAGATAGCCGTGTCATCTGCTTCGCGCATGTTTGGAGTGAACCCGCCCACAAGGTCAAGATGACAGCCATCAGACAACCATTCACCTTGTATGAGGGATTCATTAGACAGTGTTGCAACGGAAACGATATCAGCCTGCTCAACAGCTTTGGGAAGGGATTGTTCTGCTACAACCTTGATGCCAAGTTTTGCGCTTAGTTCTTGCGCATTGTCCTTGGCCTTATCGAAGTTCCGGCCCCAGAGGGTTACAGTTTCAATCTGTCTTGTTGTGCAATGCGCCTCAATGAGGTTTGCGGAGAGACGACCCGTGCCGACCATTGTCAGGGTCGTTGCGTTTTTGCGAGCAAGGTAATCAGCAGCAAGGGCGGAGGCTGCCGCTGTGCGACGCGCTGTCAGCTCGCCGCCATCAACCAACGCTAACGGTGCACCAGTCTTGCCGTCAGAGAGCAGATAAGTGGCGGAGACTGCAGGAAGACCGGCGTCTGCATTACTTGGAAACACACTCGCGAGTTTTACACCGAAATAGGCACCTGATTGCCAGGCGGGCATGAGCAGTAAAGTGGCATCTGCTTTATCCGGCACGCCCATGGTGTGATGGTGCCGAACAGGCATTTCGCAGCCTTCTTTGAACATTGATCTCAAAGCCTCGACCAGTGGTCGGAAGGGCAGGGCGTTTTTAGTTTGGGTATCGGATAACTGTAACATACCCGTTTCTCCCTTGTAATTTGCGAAAGGATGCGCTGATATCTCACAGGACTAGCGGGCGACGGATGTGTTTGTCACTTGAGTTTTCGAGAGAAACTGGTTGTATGCACAAAAAAGCCCGCCGTTTGTACGGCGGGCTGTCTTTTGGCTCAGCGTGCTGAGTACACGATGTCTTTGATCACATTCGGCGTGATCTTTCCATGCTCACCGATGGCTTTTAAAAAATCGCGGCTCTCGATGATGTGCATGAGCGTGTCGATGTCGTTTTGATCCGTAATGTTGGCATCTGACAGACGAATTGGCATGGCCAGTTGTTGGTAAAACTCTTCGATCGCATCAATCGTCTTCTCAGCCAGATCTTTAGATAGAGGCAGTGAGAACACTGCTGTTCCCATTTGCTCCAGTTTTGCGCGCTTCAGTTCAATCTGACTGCGCAAGAGGCTTGGTTGAATGATGGACAGTGTTTGGGCGTGGTCAATGCCGAAACACGCTGTCAGCTCATGTCCGATCTGGTGTGTTGCCCAATCTTGCGGCACACCACATGAGATGAGGCCATTTAAGCCCTGGTTTGCTGCGTACATCAGATTTGCGCGCCATTCATCAGTATCGCGCTCGGGATAGCTCTTGCCCAGTTGAACGAGCGTTCGCAGCAATGTCTCCGCATATCCATCCTGTACCAATGCGCCGATCGGGAAGGTCAAATATTGCTCGCAGACATGCACGAAGGCATCGATCAACCCGTTCCTGAGTTGGCGTTCTGGCAGTGTTTTCATGGTGTCTGGATCGAGAACCGAGAACACAGGGAAAACAAGAGGAGAGCCGAAAGCGAGTTTTTCACCTGTCGACTTGCGGGTGATGACTGAGTTGCCGTTGGATTCAGAGCCTGTTGCAGGAAGGGTCAATACAGACGCGAGCGGTGTTGCCTTTTGAATGCGATGTTTACCGCTTGGAATGTCCCAGTGATCTCCGTCATAGTGTGCAGCTGCTGCTACAAACTTACAGCCGTCGACAACAGATCCTCCCCCAACTGCGAGGATGAAGTCCAGATCTTGTTCTTTCACCAGCTCTACGGCTTTTTCTAGGGTTTCGAAGTGTGGGTTGGCTTCGATGCCAGAAAATTCAACCACGGTGAAACCTTCAAGCGCGCTTAACGCTTGCTCGTAAACACCGTTCGCTTTGATCGATCCACCACCATAGGCCAACAAAATGCGGCTTCCAGTCGGGATCTGATCCCTAATTTCCGATATTTTCCCTTGACCAAACAAAAGTTTAGTTGGGTTTTGATAATTGAATTTCATTTGATTGCCCGGACAATTGAATTGTGCATACCGAACTTAATGCACTTTTCTCGGGTTTGAAGGGTCGAAGTGAAACTAATTCACTTAAATGATTTGTTGAGTGATGAAAGAGGTTCGGAATTAAGCAAAGGTGCTGCTAGTTCACTTAGAACTAGGGAAATTGCGGTTCCAACCTTCCATCCTCATTAATGTAATTGAAAATGCTTAGTGACTAATCCGAGCTTTAAATGAAGTTGCTTGTGGCTTGGATTAATGACCAGCACCAGGCGGTTGACACTGTCGCTGTATGAGTTGGAAGTAATACACTACTGATTTACTAACTTCATATGGTCTTTGAAGTTCTAATGGGCAACGCATGGCTCAGATCTATGCGATCAAACAGATCAGTGTGACAGAACAAACCTTTATCGCTGTAAGGAGTACAGCAGAATGAGCCTGGATCAGCTCAAGTAATTGAAACGGTTATAGAAAGAGAATAAGCACCCGCGGCGTTTGGTTTGAGATATTGCGCGGGATACTCTGATTTTTGAAGGAAGCAGTACTGAGAAACTTCGGAACCCTTGATGTACGTTGGACTGCACCGACCATGTGCGTAGTCAATACAAGGTTCAGGTTTGCCGTGTTCTGGCGCAGCATAGATCAACGCTGCGGTAATTGCCACGTTGGCGTGCTGACAAAAAACGGCTCTGGCTCAACGATGGATCGTGTTTCCGCCTACGACCGGAATATTGCAAAAATATCTGGTTGTACGACTTCGTACATCATTGAACTGTCGACGGCTGGCCCCTCAGAACGCTCAACATCTTGGATGGACATAGCTGGGAATGTTTGGCTAAATGGAGGAAGTAAAAGTCGAACTCGACCGAGATCATTAATGCTTCGTCAGACGTGTTCATCTTGCTAGTTGTGCCCGCCTATATCAGGGTAGTCTGTGCCCAAGTTCATAGCAAAGGTCGTCAGGAGCTGTTCAAGGCTATTGAGCCTGAATCATTCTGAGAAAACGAGTACTGTGAAAACTTCAGCGGGAGAATGTTGGAAGAAATGCTGAACGGTGAAATCTTTTACTCACTGAGTCAAGCGTGTCCGTCGTCAAATGAAGTGGAACTGATTAGGCTTTTGAATAATGGAGTGCTTGGCCCGTTGTTGTTTTGATGTTATGCCGCTTTTGCGTGGTAGTTCAAGCTGCGATTGAGCAGAGTTTTACGTTTGATCTCACTGCGATGTTGTAAGATGTTGTCGCCCCGTCCCAGATAAGCATCGGCAGGGGTAATGTTGTTCAGGCTCTCGTGGTAGCGATGGTTGTTGTAATGATCAACGAAGGCCTCAACTTGCCGCTCCAGATCCCCTTGCAGGTAATAATTCTCCAGAAGGATGCGGTTCTTCAAAGTCTGATGCCAACGCTCGATTTTGCCCTGTGTCTGCGGGTGATAGGGAGCGCCACGAACATGGGCCATATCCTTGTCCCGGAGCCATTTGGCCAAGTCTGATGAGACATACGAACTGCCATTGTCAGAAAGCAGTCTGGGCTTGTGAATGACTTTAGCGCTCTCACAGCCGGAGGTGTCCAGTGCCTTTTGCAGCGTGGCGGTGACATCCTTGGCCTTCATGCTGGTACACAGTTCCCAGGCGATGATGTAGCGTGAGAAGTCATCGAGTACGGTGGACAGATAGAACCAGCCCCAGCCGATGACCTTCAGATAGGTAAAATCCGTCTGCCAGAGCTGGTTGGGGGCCGTAGTCTTGTCCTTGAACTCGTCTTCGGCCTTGATCACCACATAAGCTGGCGAAGTGATCAGATCCTTGGATTTGAGTAGGCGGTAAACAGAAGCCTCTGACACAAAATACTCTTTTGTGTCAGTGAAGCGTACGGCAAGCTCGCGAGGTGACAGATCCGGTTCCTCCAGAGCCAGCTCAACAATCTGATCGCGAATGGCATCAGGGATGCGGCTCCAAACCTTCGAGGATCGGTGTACACGGTCTTCCAGCGCCTCGACGCCACCCTCAAGGTAGCGGGCATACCAACGGTAGAATGTGGTACGGGGAATGCCAAGGGTTGTCAGAGAGTGTTTGACCGGCAGGTGGGAATTCTCGACCAGACGAATAATCTCGGCTTTCTCATGGGCGGGATACCTCATATGTCGTCCTCCCCATCGTCCAGCATACTTTTTTTAAGAAGCCGGATCTCCAACGCTTGTTGAGCAACAACCTCTTTTAATTCTCGTGATTGTTTACGCAACTCTTTGACTTCGCCCGTATTGGCCTGGCGGGTGGTGTCTCCGGTGAGACGTTTTTTGCCAGCCTCCAGAAATTCCTTGGATCAGCTGTAGTAAAGCCCTTGCGAGATGCCTTCCTGACGACACAGCTCGGCAATGCGGTCTTCGCCACACAATCCTGCAAGCACAATGCGGATCTTCTCTTCTGCAGCGCTGCTAGTCCTTGTGTTTTGCCCCATTCCTTACTCCTGTCGTCGTGATCATGGGCCAAAACACTCCCTTATTCAAATCCGTAAACCTGTTCCATAGGTGCTGACGACAAACACGCAAGACCTGATCACGTCGCTCGCTTATGTGGTGATCAAGGCCGCCGATGAGTTCAAGGATAAGACAACGGTGCCAAACCAGCAGTAGCAAACCTACTTCACATATTTCAAGGTTATCGGCTGGGGTTGGTTTTACCTGTCCACCGTGCTCGATAATTACTCCCGCTACATCATTGCCTGGAAGCTATGCACCACCAGGCCAAGGATGTCACCGAAACCTTGCAACTAGCGCAGGACGCCTCCGGCTGCGAGCAGCCAAAGGTACTGCATCGTCAACGCCTGCTTTCTGATAATGGCAGCTCTTACCTGTCTTCCGATCTGGCTGATTGGCTTGAGGACAAAGGCATGGACCATGTGCACGGCAAGCCCTACCACCCGCAAACACAAGGCAAGATCGAAAGGTGGCATCAGACCATGAAGAACCGCATCCTGCTGGAGAACTACAGAGATGGCTCGGGAAAATTGAACAGGCGATATAAGTGGATTTTCGGTCTGTAATTTGCTCTTATGGCTTTACAGGAGAACCGACTATGGCGCGCCGTCCCAGACGCAATCACACATCTGCCTTCAAATCCAAAGTAGCCTTGGCGGCCATTCGAGGCGAGCAAACCTTGAGTGAACTTGGTTAACACTATGATGTCCACCCGAACCAGATCAAGCAATGGCGGGATCACCTGCTAGAAGGTGCCAGCGATGTCTTCGAGAAGGAAACCAAAGCCGCTGAACCCGCGGCAGTTGATGTCAAAACTCTTCACGCTAAAATCGGGGAGTTGATGCTTGAGAATGATTTTTTAAGCGGGGCGCTCAGAAAGGCCTGCCTGTTGAGCGCAAAGAAATGATCGATCCTAAGCATAAACTCTCCCTGTCCCGGCAGGCGAAAGCTCTGGGCATCTCTCGAGGTTGTTTGTATTACACTGCGAGGCCGACATCTGACAGTGATTTGAAACTGATGCTGCGACTTGACAAATTGCATCTGGATTATCCCTTTGCGGGCAGCCGAATGCTTCAGGGACTTTTGCTTGGCGAGGGATATGAGGTTGGTCGACTTCATGTCTCAACGCTGATGAAGCGGATGAGTATCGAGGCAATTTACCGCCGTCCCAATACATCAAAGCCAGCGCCGGGGCATAAAATCTATCCTTATTTGCTGAGGAAACTGGCTGTCACACGTCCCAATCAGATCTGGGCAATGGACATAACGTACATTCCCATGGCCAAAGGTTTCGTCTACCTGGCTGCGGTTGTAGATTGGTTCTCAAGGCGCGTGTTGTCCTGGCGACTTTCAATCACCCTTGATACAGCTTTCTGTATTGAAGCGGTTGAAGAAGCTATGGCCAGGTACGGTAAACCGGAAATCTTCAATACCGATCAGGGAAGCCAATTTACGTCGCTGACATTCATAAAAATGCTTAAAGATGCTGATGTTGCCATCTCAATGGATGGCAAGGGCGCTTGGCGGGACAATGTCTTTGTTGAGCGACTGTGGCGATCCATCAAATACGAAGAGGTCTATCTGCATGCTTATGGCAATGTCCCAGAGGCAAGAAACGGTATCAGGAGATATCTGGATTTCTACAATTCCAAGCGCCCTCATTCATCGCTTGACCGCAAGACACCGGATCAGGTCTATTTCAACCACCACCCTCAACTGAATATCGCTGCATGAAAGCAGGCCGGGTCCACTTATAAAACAGCACAGAACTGTTCAAACAAACCGAGCCACCTCTCAATGACTTCAAGGAATTCAACGGTGTTGCCTGATAATGCTGTAATGTGTCGAAAGCTTAAGCTCTCTTTACATCCTTAAGAGAAGGCAGTGAGCGTGTGGATTCGCTGCGTTTGAATTCCTAACTAAGCCAACGACAGGTGGACAAAAAGTGATATTCTTAGTTGGTGCATTGCGCAATGTGATTGATGTCAAGAGAAGTTACCTCAGCTTTGCGTTTGTTTGCGTTAGGCGCACTGAAAATATGTTGCTAGGTGGATTCAACTGGTCGCGGCAACACACTGTGATAACTTCTCAGCTGGAGTTTGATATTGCAAGGTCTTGCGTGGTCGTTCGTTGAGTTGTCTTGCGATTGCATCAAGTTCAGGCTGCGTGTGTACAGATAAGTCAGTGCCTCGGGGCAAATACTGCCGCAGCAAGCGGTTCGTGTTTTCGTTTGATCCGCGTTGCCACGGTGAATGTGGGTCGCAGAAGTATACAGCAACATCCGTTACTAATGTCAGGCTTAGATGATCTGCCATCTCCTTGCATCGATCCCAAGTCAAAGATTTGTAAAGCTCTTTTGGCAATTTGTGGGTATGTTTGATCAACCCGGAAATAACACTGCTCGTGTCTTTGTTGGCAACCTTGATTAACATGACATAGCGTGTTTGCCGCTCAACAAGAGTGGCGATATAGCTATTCTTGGATCCTCCGATCAGATCTCCTTCCCAATGCCCCGGTATTGCACGGTCTTCGACGCAAGCGGGCCTTTTACTGATCGAAACAGCATCCTTAATTTGGCCTAGCCTTTTTCGTTTGAGGCTTGCGTGTTTGGACCGGCGTATCGTGCGTTTAGCACGCAGATGGTCCAGCAGTTCTTTCTTCAATACGCCSCGAGCCTGTATGTAAAGGCTTYGATATATCGTCTCGTGGGACACCTGCTTGTTTACATCTCCTGGAAAGCTACGTTTGAGCCAGCCGGCAATCTGTTCTGGAGACCACTTGCTGCGCAGCTTCACCGATACTGCATGGCTCAAAGAAGGATGGCAAGCCAGTTTGCATGTCTTGGGCCGTAGAGCGCGGTCCCAGGCAGCTTGATCCGCCGCTACCGCGCGATAAGCGACCTGACCACCATTTCGCTGCACCTCGCGACTGATCGTAGACGGAGTGCGGCTCAAYTGGCGGGCTATAGATCGTAAAGATGCGTTGATGCTGAGACCACGCGATATCTCTTCACGCTCTTTCAAACTCAGCGCCAGCTTACCACGATGCCGATCAGAAGGGCGGATGCCTCCGGTCGGAGAAATAACAGAAAACACAGAGGAGGACTGCCGGTCGAACACACGGCCAATCGAACTCATCGTTTCTCCCCGCTGCCATCGATCCCAAATCTGTGCTCATTGTGCGGCAGAATAGTAAATACGGCGGCGATACGTCATGTCGAACACTCCATCTTTATTCAAAGATTAAAGTGTTGCATCCACCTGTTGAGACCTCCCTATGACTGTCCAGCTAGTGAAATTAATGAAGAGTGCTGCGTAGCCTGTCCTATTCCTAATAGAATATGCCAGAGGACGTGCTTGCGTGTGTGTTATGCCTGCGAAATTTCTGGTAGCCAACAGTTTGTGAGATGAGAGTTTTGCCTCATATTGTTCGTTCATGTATGTGCGAATGAGTAAGGGAATTTATGAAAATAATGTTCTTGATATGTTCTCTTTGTTGAGAGATAATCGGGCCGTGATGGCAGAGTTTAAGAGTTTTTTTCCGCTTCAAGTCAGCCGGGTTCATGAAGTATGTGGAGCCGGAGCGACAGCATTTGCAGCGATGGCCTGCGGGCAAGCTGATATGAGAGTGTTGTGGCTTCAGACTGGTTGGCAAATTGAGCAACTCAATCCAGCAGGTTTAGCAGCTTTTATGTCTCCCAAGAATCTCGTTTTGGTTGAGGTTGAGAACCACAATGATTTACTCGCATGTACAGAAGATGGCTTGCGTTCTGGCGCTGTGGATCTAGTAATTTCTGTGGCCACTCAAAAGCTCGATCTGACTGCAGGCAGGCGTTTGCAGTTGGCAGCTGAGCAAGGTGGCTCTACCGGGATTCTCATTATACCTGAAGGGGCTGGGAGCAATGCGACACAAACTCGTTGGCACTGCTCTCCTATATTCAAGGGAAACCATATATCCGATAAGAACTTGACTCTTCAACACTGGCAGCTCATTAAGAACAAAATAGGAACATTGAGTGGTTGGAAGGTGTATTGGGATGCCAAGGCGCATCGTGTCATTGTGGTTTCCGAGGATGGCCAGTGATCGTATTTTACGCTCACATCCCACATCTGCGCCTTTTGCTGTAACCTCTCATGAAGAAAGTACAGAGCGATTATACTGTTTAAACAGCAGAGCGATGCAATTGGGGCTGGCTTCAGGTATGGGGCTTTCAGATGCTAAGGCGTTATGCCCTGATTTGCTGACACGCTCAGCAGACCGGTATGCTGATGACAGGTTCTTAAAGCTGTTGGCGCGATGGGCTGATCGGTATTGCCCATGGGTCGGTTTCGATGGAAACGATGGCTTGTTGCTTGATGTCACTGGCTCAACTCATTTCTTCAGCAGTGAAGCTGAACTTCTCGCGGATATTCATGACCGGCTCCAGAGTTATCAACTCAATGTTCGCTCTGGGTTGGCTGGCACAATTGGTGGGGCTTGGGCTGTTTCTCATTTCGGTAGAGGCGTTGTCCCTAATGGACAACTCAAGGCAGCTTTAGGCCCTTTACCTGCTGCTGCATTAAGGCTGGATGAGGCAACCTGTGCGACACTGCAGCGCCTTGGTCTACGTACTATCGGTGACCTTCTGGTAACACCGCGGGCCACGCTAGGTCGACGCTTTGGTTTGCCATTGATGCGCCGTATCGACCAAGCGTTTGGTGATCAGCCAGAACAAATCAATGCTATGGCTCCAGATACCTCTTATGCTGCCCGGCTAAATTTTCCTGATCCTATCGGTCTTTATGATGATGTGATGGCTGCTCTTGAGCGATTGCTGCAACGCATCTGTGATAAGCTAAAAAGCCAAGAGATGGGCACCCGGGTGTTGCTTATGACCTGTCAGCGTGTTGATCAGGCCAGCGTGCAGGTAGAATTGCGACTTGCTCGGCCCATGCGTGAGGGGACGAGCATTCTGCCGCTGTTTGAGAGAAGTGTGCGAGAGTTAGATGCAGGATTTGGTATCGATCAGATACGGTTGGAAGCTTTGGCTGTTGAGGCTTTGCCATTAAAGCAACTGGAAACCGGCAATGCTCAGTCAAAGAAAAATGATGTGCTGAGTGATCTGATTACGCGGCTCGGGAGTCGCATTGGTCTGGAAAAGATTAAGCGTTTTCAGCCAGCAGATAGCCATATTCCTGAGCGTAGTTTCATTGTATCGCCTGCAGCCTATTGTGAACCTGAGGGGCAGTGGAAAGAACAGAATTTGCGTCCTTTACAACTGTTTTCTCCAGAGCTTGTTGAAGGCCATGAAAAGAAGCCGCCTAACGTATTCAGCTGGCGGCGCATGCGTTTTTCGGTTGCCGCCGCAACAGGACCAGAACGTATTTGCCCAGAGTGGTGGTTGGACGATCCCAATTGGCGATCCGGTGTAAGAGACTATTGGCGTGTGGAAACCGAACAAGGCCGACGCCTCTGGATGTTTTTCACGCCACTAAATCCAGCGTGGTTCGTGCAAGGAGAGTTTGCATGAGCTACGCTGAATTGTGTGTTACCTCCAACTTCACGTTTCTTACCGGAGCCTCCCATCCTGAGGAACTGGTGGTTCGAGCTGCCAGTCTGGGGCTTTCGGCGATTGCTATAACAGATCGAAATTCTCTGGCTGGAGTTGTACGTGCTTATTCAGCGCTTAAGGAACTTGCTCGCAAAAGAGACGAGGCCCTGGCTGTCCGTTCCTGCCATCGTACTGATCCAAACAGTAGACAAGAAATTCTGGAAGGTGCTGACGACCTACGAGAACCTATTATGTCTCTGCCGCGTTTGCTGGTGGGGTGTCGCCTGGTTTTGGAGGACAGCCCTGTTGATTGGATTGCTTTACCGCAAGACCACTCTGCTTATGCTCGCTTGTCCCGGCTTCTTACCAAAGGAAAAAGGCGCACTGAAAAAGGTGAATGCCAGTTATTCTTAAAAGATCTTCTGGAAGGGGCTTGTGGTCTAATGTTGATCGCTTTGCCTCAAGAGGCGATCGATAGGCTTCAAGTTCGAGAGCATATTCAACAGGCGGCGCATACTTATCCTTCTCATGTCTTCTTAGGGGCTGTGCCACAGTATGATGGGAATGATCAAGCTTACTTCGATGCTTGCGCGAAATTGGCTCTGCGTCTTGCAACACCAATGGTAGCTGTTGGTGATGTGCTTATGCATCATGGACGTCGCCGGCAACTGGCTGATGTTCTGACCTGTATTCGTGAGGGGGTGACCATAGACAAGATTGGTCGCCGTGCTCTGCCTAATAGTGAACGCCGCCTCAAGACACCATTGGAGATGGCTCAGCTGTTTCGTGCGTACCCAGCTGCGGTCAAAAGAACGCAGGAGATTGCTAATCGCTGCTCTTTTTGCTTATCCCAACTGTCCTATGAATACCCACAGGAAGGAAGTGAGAGCGAAACGGCTCAACAGCGGTTGGAGCGGCTTACCCTTGAAGGCATTAAACGCAGATATCCCAAGGGAGAGACTGAGCGTGTTCGTTCTCTTGTTGAAAAAGAGTTGGCTCTTGTCTCTAAGCTTAAGTTTGCTGCTTATTTTCTGACGGTGCACGACATTGTCACCTTTGCCCGCTCTCAAGGCATTTTATGTCAAGGTCGAGGGTCTGCCGCCAATTCCATTATCTGCTATGCGCTTGGTGTTACTGATGTGGCTCCAGAAACCATTTCTATGGTGTTTGAACGTTTTATCTCGGAGCATCGCGGAGAGCCACCAGACATTGATGTAGACTTTGAGCATGAGCGCCGTGAAGAAGTTATTCAGCACATTTACCAGAAGTATGGTCGCCATCGCGCAGGTTTGTGCGCGACCGTCATTCATTTCCGATCTCGTGCTGCCATCCGCGAGGTTGGGAAGGTTATGGGCTTGTCGCAGGATCTGCTTGCAAACTTAGCAGGGCAGATGTGGGGTTCTTCTGATCAAGGTGTACCCGAAGAACGACTAAAAGAACTCGGCCTGTCTGGGTCAGATCATCGCCTTGCTCTTACCATTCGCCTCACAAAAGAGATTATTGGTTTTCCTCGTCATTTGTCTCAGCATGTAGGTGGCTTTGTGATTACCCAAGGTCGGCTCGATGAGTTATGCCCTATCGAGAATGCATCTATGGAAGACCGCACAGTCATTGAATGGGATAAGGATGATATTGATGCATTATGCATCCTGAAAGTCGATGTGTTGAGCCTTGGTATGCTCACTTGCATCCGCAAGTGCTTCGCTTTGATTGAAGAAAAAGAAGGGCGCCAACTCACAATTGACAGTGTGCCACAGGAAGATAAGCCAACCTACGATATGCTTTGTGTTGCAGATGCACTGGGTGTTTTTCAGGTTGAAAGTCGTGCTCAGATGAATTTTTTGCCGCGTATGAAGCCACGCACCTTTTATGATCTGGTGATTGAGGTTGCCATTGTGCGTCCCGGCCCGATCCAAGGTGGTATGGTGCACCCCTATATTAAGCGACGACAAGGTCTGGAAAAAGTCTCGTTTCCTTCAACAGAATTAGAAGGCGTTTTGGGGAAAACACTTGGAGTGCCTCTCTTTCAGGAACAAGCTATGCGGATTGCGGAAGTTGCAGCAGGATTTTCTGCTGAAGAAGCAGATCGCTTGCGGCGCTCACTTGCGACTTTCAGGCGTATGGGGACCATCAGTTCTTTCAAGACCCGTTTTGTTAATGGCATGTTGGAGCGTGGCTATGAGTTAGAGTTTGCAGAGCGATGTTTTTCTCAGATTGAAGGGTTCGGTAATTACGGCTTTCCTGAGAGCCATGCTGCTGCTTTTGGTATGCTTGCTTATGTTTCTGCCTGGCTTAAATGCCATTATCCAGCTGCTTTTGCCTGTGCGCTCCTTAATTCTCAACCTATGGGATTCTATGCTCCAGCTCAGATTATAAGAGATGCCCGAGAGCATGATGTGGAGGTGAGGCCTATTTGTGCCAACCGTAGCCAGTGGGATAATACATTGGAGCGGCGTAGTGACGGGCAACTGGCCATTCAACTTGGTTTTCGTCAGATCAAGGGTTTTAATGAAGAAGATGCTCTTTGGCTGGTAGCTGCACGTGGCAATGGCTATCCAGATCCACAAAGCATTTGGCAGCGTGCTCATGTGATCCCGGCAGCACTTGAGAAGCTGGCAGAGGCAGATGCTTTTGTTAGCATGGGGCTCAATCGTCGTGATGCTCTTTGGCAAGTAAAGGCCATTAAAGGTACCACACCGTTACCTCTGTTTAATGACCCCTTTGATGGAGAGGCGATCTTTGAACCAGATGTGAACTTGCCTGTTATGCATTTGGGGGAAGAGGTAGTGGAAGACTATCTTTCAACACGACTGTCATTGCGAGCGCATCCGATGGAACTGCTACGTCCGGAAATACCCGGACTTACAACACATGCTGCCTTGCAGAAAGCTTCTCTGGATCGAACAAGTGTTTGCGGTGTTGTTGTTACACGTCAGCGTCCCGGAACGGCGTCTGGAGTTATTTTTGTGACGCTTGAAGACGAAACTGGGGTTTGTAATGTAGTGGTTTGGCCGAAGGTTTATCAAAAATTCCGAAGAGAAGTCATTTCTGGTCGCTTGCTCTACGTTACAGGTTACCTGCAACGAGAGGGGATTGTCGTGCATCTCATCGCGCAGGAAATCAGTGACTATTCAGACCGCTTATCCTTGCTGGGGCATCCGCTGGACGAAGTTATCGGCCAAACATTACCAGCAGCCGATGACGCCCCACGTCGACCTCTCATCCCAAACAGCGCCACACGAGCTCGCCACCCACGAGAACAAGCAAAGAGACTCTTCCCGAGCCGGGATTTTCATTAGAATGAGAAACAGCCCAAGCTTAGTCTGTGTGTGGAAACTGGAAACTACCCAATTGGTGCTCTGCAAAACTTGGATTGTTTGGTTGATCCAACTTATTCGGAAAAATTCGCGTGCATGGTGAGAATTGATATGAGTTGCGGCGTAAAAATGTGACTTCCAGAACCGGTGGAATTGCATAACCGCCAACAATGCGCAATGCTGTGTTGTTATTCCCGTGAACATGAACAGCTTGATGTGTCTGAAAAATTTTATTCAATGCTTCCAAAGCAGTTCTAAACCAAAATAGCTTATATACTTTATGTAAATCGTGAAACTCAACCAGTATCTGTGAGAACTTCTGTAATTCGTTTGTCTCTAGATCTGCAAAAACCTCCCACTCGTCACCCTCTATGTCTATTTTCAGCAAAATGTCATTTGCATTCTGATGCCCATTTTTCTTTATCTCATCTCGTAAGCAGGTCATGTGCTTGTTGGTCTGAAATGAAGCAGTTATACCTTTCTTAAAATAATTAAACTGCTTATGCTGGCAAGGTAGCCCAGTAATTGTATGGTCATATTGATAAATTTTAAGACCCTTATGCGCCATCTCTAAATCCCAAGAGACATCACGGTTGATACCCAAGGAATACGCAATTTTCTCTTCTGATCGTGGAGGCACCATGACATAGCCTCCATCAAAGGTGCGTCCAACTCGAGCTAACTCATGCCCGGCAACATCCATGGGACTTAGCCGAGAAAAGAGAGTTTCAACCATCTCCTGCGCGGCCTTTGACATCTCAGGCTTTTCAAGTGGTCGTGCTTTCTTTCCTTCAACTGCAGACATTCTTTTTTCTAGTTGAAGTAGCCGTTTACTTAGTTGCGCTATCTCTTGTTGCTTACTGTCTATTTCTGATCGCTCTGTAGTTAAGGTCTCTTTCAATGACATATTATAAGCTTTCATTTGATTTTAAAGTTATCATAAGAGCGTTGCATCGAGATGCACTAAGAACTGTGCCTGCACATTCAGTATAAAAATTAATAAAGGTGTATATTGCTGTGTGCTGGTAGAACGCAATTCTTCACGTAATTTTGTTCCCTTTGAGGGCTATGGCGGTATCTTCCAGTAGCTTCTAGGAGGCTCAGTCCCTCACGGATGATGTGTTTGGATTTGTTAAAGTCAAAACCCACCAAGGATAACTCCTCAAGCTTTGTCTGACGGAGAAACTCAAGCCAAATGATTCCGGAAGTAGGCTCTGCTGAGAGCTTTTTCTGCAATTTCTTTGTATAGAAACTCGGTAATCGTTCTACTTTGTGGTCTAGAATAAATTTTGATGACAGGTGATGTAAACTTGGGTGAGGTGCGACATTGTGAGTATTAAAAATTGGCGCAAAGAATAGTTGTCTTGAACGATCTGCCGTTGAACATGACCAGATGTCTGATTTTGTGCCAATCGCTGAGATTGCGGTATATTCCTCTAAAATATGATTTGGTGTTTTAGGATCTAAGACGGTGTAATCTTCTGATTGACTAGAACGGGCATCAGTAAATATTCCGTAAATGTACTTTTTGCATGTGGAATCAATAGTCATACCTTTCTTAACGATGTAGGGACACCCAAGGTTCATTCTTATAACAATATCGTGACTATCGATAAATTCAGCTGCATTGCTCTCGAGTAACTTTCCAGCATTTCCGACAAGGCACACACGTTTTCCTGTCAACATGTCCGCTTGGAAGTGCGGCATAAACAAACCTTTCGAGCGGTTAACGGCTTCATGGTAATAGTTTTTTTGGATGACTTTCTTTGCTTTTTTTAAAGGCTTATTAGTTTTCCTAACAACATCAGCAAAAGACAATCCCAAAAGCTTGGATTTCTTGAACTCAACTTTTTTTGCTCGCGATGCCGCTAGTTTTTTCTCATCTTGATAGTAGTTGTAGACTGGGTTCTCAACTACTCGAGTAGCTTCGGTGCCCGCAAGTGTATTATAAAGATGAGTTTCATCAAGTTTAAAGCTTGTATGATAGAGGAACCATGAAAGGAAATGATCGTATCGCTTGATACGTGAGACATCATCTTCAGAGATAGCACGTTGATAGGACGGAATGAGGACTTTACTGGATACTGTTGTGACTGCTTGATCGTAGATAGCTCTACCGAAAGCAATAACAGGTTTCCCCAATAACATTGCTTCTAGACCGACACCACTATTAATGACAGCTACACATTTGGATTTTGCCAGTACGTCGTGAATATGTCCGACATTAGAAAAGAGCAGATGCTTGCTTCGCCATTTTTTCCTTGCTGTGTCGTAAAAATCGCTAAGATCCAGAGGGTGCTTTCGAAATAATACTTTAAGGCTCTGACTCTCAGCAAGTTTTGCCATATCTTCAATGAAGTTTTCTAATGTACAACTGGCGTGTAGAGTCAGAGCTTCATCATCAGGAATCTGAAGGACAGCAAGAATATCAAAATCTGGTATTGATTGATGTTTTTGGTTCTTTTGCGGAGCTTTGGTTTTTTTTTCAGCTTTTAGTTCAGCTTTAAATTTCTCTAGTCGTGGTTCAATAGAGAAGTCTAAAAAATCATCTGAACTTGCCCAATCTGCGGAAGGGCCCCAACCAGTAGAAGAACAAGTAAATATCTCTGGTAGATACTCCTGCATATAGAAAGTAGCATTATCAACTGGAAGTTGATTGTGCGTTTTGTGGGGAATGTAAAGCCGATCGACAAAATGGAGTCGGTCCACTAGCTCCTGAGTTATCTCCCATTGAGCTACAGGTAAGATTCTGGCAGAATTTTCAGGTTGTGCCGACAGAGAAATAAGGCGTGCCATTGCGCGCCATCCAATCCGACCCGGACGAGATAATCGGGAAACACGAATTGAAAAACTATTATCGTCTAATGGCTGCTTAGTGCCGATATCCTGTAGTGGAAATAGCACCAGGTTCTTTGGTTTGCTCTTGGTGCACTCGATCTTACTTTTCAGGCCGGTAAGTTGCTTTAGTTCACCTTGGACATGATCAATTGGACGGCGCAAAATATATGAGTTTCTGCGTAATGACTTATCGCGATAATATTCAGGAATACACCCAGTCTTAATTTTGTTGTTTTCTTTAAGGATAGCTTTCTTGATAAGGCCCACTTCAGAAACGTCTGTTTGTATGTTGGCTGGAGCAATGTGATTTTTCATGAACTCCAGAAGGCGGTAAGTTTTAGGAGAGTGTTTTAACCAAAGAGGTTGAGGGTAGGCAATACGATGTCCGTCTTCTTTAAGGCGGATGGTATGCACCGCCAAATCGCAGTTTTGTAGGACAACAGGCAATAATGTCAGATCTTCAACAACAGTAAAATCGACTCTTAAAATCAATAGGGCGTGGTTTGATCGACCAGCCAGCCAGCTTGCAGCCTCATAGAGGGCTGCTGTATTGGTGGTAGAAACATAATCTGAAGTAAATTCAAATTTGTAAATTGTTGTGGCAAAGAGTTGTTGGCTTACCTGTTGTAAAAGCTCAGTAGCTTCTTCATCACCATCTGAAATTCCAATCACAACACGAAGGCCTGGAGAGCATGCCTCGCAACTGAGTAAAAACTGTTCACCAGTTGCGAGAAATTCCTTCCCGCTACAAACAATCAATATCTGCCAAAAGCTATGGTCTGACTTATCGAAACCAAGGCGTTGAATAGAATGAGTCACAGATAGCTCCTGGATGTGTCGTGAGCATTTAAGCCACGTCACTTCTTTTGAAAATTTTATTTAGAAAAACTTTGTTTCAGAAAACGAGGAAGTTTACGTGTAAAGGATAGAGTATCCCGCTCTTTACTGCGTCCCTCAATTTTTCGGCCCCCTTTGAGGTGATCAACATATTTACCTAACGCGCTTTTTATAAAAATATGTCCTGTTTGCCATCTACTTCCGAGCTCCTTAAAAGTTGCTCTCTTAGCCTGCTCCATTTCCTGAACGATTTCCCAAAAAATGTAGCTGTCGTGATTTTCTTTGAATGTAAGGAATTCACCAGAGAGATAAATCTGCTCAAATCTGTTGGCAAAATTCAAGATCTCAGGATGATTTAGATTGTACCCTACCCAACCACATTCTGGATATCCGCGTCGATTGAGGTAGGCGGCGAGTTGCCTCGCGTTGGGTGCCATTTTATCAAGAAACTTTTCTGGTATTACAGTGTGCGTAACAGTGTCAGCATCCAGCCAAATAAGTTGGTCGAAGGTGCCATGGCAGCGACGAATCGCATCTGTCACTGCAAAGACTTTGTTCGAAAAGCGATAAGCATCCCAACGAAAGTTATTCGTTTGCTCTGGAACAATTGGATTGGTGCCGTTGGCAAAAGGGTTATCGTTATAAGAAGATTTAAATTGCTGTAGCTTTGGTAGAGCTACCAAAGGATCTACCAACTGTAATCTTGGCTCTGAGAAGCTAACGGAAGTCTTTTCAGGGTAAACTAGCATTGAGACTGTGTCTGGCCACTTCATTAGGAAGCTTTCGATACACCGTTTTCCATATTGCTGATACCCAGCTTCGTGAAATGTAGTAACGACACAATGTTTCATGATTATCTTTAGGCTGGAACTGGTTTGGACTTTTCAATCTGCTGTGCAGAAAGCATTCGTGATTTATAGCGCTCCCAATCTTGAGAATAATCGCAGTGTTTGAACTCCTCAAAATAAGGGCCTCCAATTGTGTAATGCACAATGGCGGCATTCGGGTCAAAATCATAAACACCAACTAGATGATTCCACTCTAGCGGAAGTGGACCGATCTGATCATCATTTGCAAGCCATTTGAATTGGTGAAGCTCTAAACCACTTCGCGTGTTAACGTATTCAGGAGTAAGTGATTTGCATTGTGCATTGTTGAACAGCATGACGCTGGACCAATTTTTCTTTGCATATTTGCTCTGAAGATTTCCTAAGAATTTGATGCCTTCTTCCGGTTCATAATCATGTTTGCAGCACATAACTGCATACCGATCGTCGCGAAGTGCCCATAGCTCTGCAATGTCTTTACGAAATATCATGTCGCAATCCATAAACAAGCTCCATCCCTCGTAGTCCGAGAGATAAGGTGTAAGAAAACGACTGAATGAAAATTCAGTTGATTGAAGAGGATGTGTTTCGCGATTAAAAATTTCTCTTAATGAGGATTTCTCAATCGGGCATATTTGAACTGGGATTGATGCGGTATCAATTATGCTTTGACAAAGTGTATGGTAGGCAATGATCTCACGGCTATCATAGCCGATGAAGATACGAGGTATAGACATTTTAAAAGCCTCAAAGTGGCGTGCCAGAGATTCTTGGCTTGGTATGAAAATAATATGAATACTTCATCTTAGAAGTTAAATGTCAAGATATAATAGTGTTAATTTGATTTGTTGTCAGTTTGAGAGGGTGGGGTTTGTTTTAGGTTGGTGCAAATTTATGCTCTGCGCAATAGTTATTTATTATATCATTGTTTTTATTGTGAGAATAGTAAATGATATAATTTTTATGTTGTTTGAGGTTGTTGATGATCGCCAAATAATTAAATTTATTTAGGTGGCTATTAAATCTCCAGTCGCTTTTCAAATGTTTAGGATGGCTGGTAATTACCTTGAAGGGGCATGAACATTAACTGCGGTCTAACTTGCCGACCTAATTATGATTGGCCACACTTTGTCGAACTGCGCAAACGAAAGTGCGCCCTTTACTTAGGAAGCTGTGTGTGTCGAGTTGAGGGAAACTAACTTTTGGGTGAGTAGCCAGTTTTTGAAGAGGGTGGTTGCTGGGGTGGCGGGTTTGGATTTGAGGTGGGTGAGCCAGTATTTGCCGGTTGTGACTTCGAAGGGGAATGGTCTGACGAGGCGACCTTCTGAAATTCTGCGCTTGAACATGTCATGGGGCAGAAGGGCGATGCCTAAACCTGCTTCAACCATGTCGGCCATGGCGAGGGATGAATCGAAGACTGGGCCTGTGATTTTCGGGCAGGCTGTCGCTGCGCGTTGGAACCATAACTCCCATTCATCTGAACGGTAGGACCGGAAGAGCGTGTGATTGGTGAGGTCCTGAGGGGTTTTGAGAGAGAGGCCGATATCTGGTGAACACAATGGGGTTAAAGGTGTGGTCAGCAATGGTGTTGCTTGCAGGCCCGGCCAGAGGCCTTCACCAAATCGTATTGCGATATCAAGGCCTTCTTTGGTGATGTCGACGCGGTTGTTGTTGGTGAACAGTCGCAGCTTCACACCGGGATGTTTTTGCTGAAAGTCCGGCAGGCACTCGATGAGGTAACCAGTTGCAAAGGTGGTCACGACGCCGACATTGAGGGTTTCCTGATAGCGACCATCAAGGAAACGGTCGAGGATATTTCCGATCCTGTCGAAGCTTTGGGTGAGGATGGGGTGTAAGGCTGTGCCTTCATCGGTGAGGATCAGACCTTTCGGGGTGCGGTGGAAAAGAGGTGTTCCCAGTAGCTCTTCCAGAGCGATAAGTTGATGACTTACAGCGGCTTGTGTGACTCTCAGCTCGATCGCAGCGCGGGTAAAACTGCCTTGCCGGGCGGCGACTTCGAAGGCGCGGAGGGCGTTGAGGGGGATGTTTGGTCGGTCCATGCCTATTAGTTTTTCTAATATTTGTGTCGAGAATTAGTCGTTTGTGGCTCTATCTAAAAGTGTTTAGGTCTGAGGATGCATCTTATTATACCGGTGCCCACCACATGAAATTTCTAGCTTAAGCGCTGGTTTTAGCGAATTTATGCTGCTGAGTGTTCTGCTTTGCGGCAGGGGATAGGCAGTACCTGTTTCATGAAATTTATTTGTTGATGGGGCCGCTGCTCACCATGAAAGGAATTGGAGAATGTTGCGTTTTTTAGAGGAAAGCTGCGTCCCTATGAGACGGTTTGCATGTGCGTTGGCCTTCACGTTGAGCTTGCCTTTGGTCAGTGAGGCTGGGCCACTGATGGACACAGTCAGTCAGTTGGAGACTGAGGTTGGAGGGCGCATTGGTGTGGTGTTGCGCCATACCGGATCTGACTGGGCCGTTGAGCATCGGGCGGACGAGCGGTTTCCCATGGCCAGCACGTTTAAGGCATTGCTCTGCGGAGCCGTTTTAAGCAGTGTTGATCGCGGTAAAGAGAACCTTGGTGATCTTGTCACTTACAAAGCAACCGAGCTTGTCTCTTATTCTCCTGTTACGGAGAACCATGTGGCTTCAGGAATGAGTGTTGGCCAGCTGTGTGAAGCGACGGTCACCATGAGCGATAACAGTGCTGCAAACTTGCTTTTGAAACGCGTTGATGGGCCGGAAGGGCTGACCAGATTCTTACGTGGGCTTGGTGATCGGGTGACGCGTCTGGACCGGAATGAGCCAGCTATGAACGAAGCCAAGCGCGGAGATCCCCGTGATACTACTTCGCCTTCTGCTGTGCTCAAAACATTAGACAGGCTGCTGTTTGAGGATGTGTTGCTTCCATCTTCCCGTGCACAGCTGCAGCAGTGGATGGTGGATGACAAGGTGGCTGATGAGTTGATCCGAAAGCATCTGCCGAAGGGCTGGCGCATAGCAGACAAGAGCGGTGCTGGTCACAATGGTTCGCGGGGGATTATCGGTGTTATCTGGCCGGAAACGGGGAAGCCATATCTTGCAGCAGCCTATATGACGGGCAGTGATGCGAGTTTTAAGCAGCGCAATGCGGTGATCGCTGAGATTGGGAAGGCGATGATTGAGGAGATTAAACAGCGCTGATCAGCTGTTTGTCTGTCCGTGGTGAAAAACGGGGCATGGTGTGATGCCCCGTTTCCGGGTCAGTGTTTTGGGCCGTCTGTGGTGATCATCCAGTTGGACAGGGTCTTGTCCATGTTCTTCATACGGTGGCGGAGCAGTTCGCGGGTCATACGTGCCAGTGTTTGAGCATGCTCTGGCTTTTGCGCCAGATTTTCCATTTCACCTTTGCCCTTAGCATCAAACAGCATGGGGGGCAGATCAGCTGCAAACTCCACAAGTGTGAAACGCTCATCGCGCAAGATGCTCAAGCAGGAGTTGTCCAGTTTGGTTCCAAGCTGTTGCTGCCAGAGTGTTGGTTCCAAAGGATCAGCGAAGTCCAGCTCTGACATAGAGACCGTGCGCCAGTCCTCAGGGGTTTCACCTTTAAGGAACGGGAGCAGGGACTTGCCATCCACGGAGCCAGGAACATCCTGCCCGACCCATTCCAGAATGGTCGGCATGATATCGATGGACTCGGTGATCTTTGAGACCTGCGTTCCGTGCTCTCCCTCTGGCATGCGGATGATGAGAGGGGTGTGGTAGGCCGCATCATAAACGGTCATTTTCCCCCAGCTGTGATGGTCGCCCAGCATTTCGCCATGGTCAGCTGTGATTATCACCATGGTATCGTCGTACTGTCCTGTGTCTTTGAGGAACTGCACAACACGGCCTACATGGTGATCCACTTCTGTGGCTAGCCCGAGATAGATTGCGCGCAGGGTACGGATGTTCTCGTCTGTTGGTTCCAGATCTGGGAAGCCCTCAACAAAGCTGGCTGCGCTGTTGTTTTGCATGACCGGGGTGAAGAACGGATGTTGGGCTTGCTCGTCTTCCGCGCTTTCCAGTCGCTCTGGGAGCGGCAGGTTTTGCGGATCGTACATGTCGTTATACGGGGCAGGGGCGACGAGCGGAGGGTGCGGACGAATGTAGGTAAGATGCGCGAACCAGCTTTGCTGACTGTAGGCTGGCATTGTCTTGAGGAAGGCATCTGTTAGAAACGCCGTGTCGCTGTCTTCAGCTGCATAAAGCGCGGGATCGTTGAGGCGTGGGGCTTTGCCTTCCGGTGAGATGGGCTTGTAGACGTCCCAGTACTTCTCAAATTTATACCCCTGGTTCATGAGGTGAGACTGCCATGGATAGGACATATCCATGCGCATCTCCGTTATCTCATGGAAGCCGTTCATCGGGTATTCGTAGGTTCTGACTGCCGGGTCGTTCGGATGGAAGGCACGGGGATCCTGTGAGGTGTCCGTGTATCCAAACAGCATGGGCAGATAGCCCGCCTTGCGCATTTGCATTGCGATGTTGGGCGTGTCGTGCCTCAGCGGTGTGCCATTGCGCACGGAGCGATGGTTCATGGCGTATTGCCCTGTCAGCAATGACGCTCTGGACGGGCCGCAGGGATTGGTGACGGAGAAGTGGCGTGTAAAGGTGACGCTGTCTTCCATGAACGCGCGCAGGTTTGGCAGGTTTACGTGTTTGCCAAGTTCACCGAACACACAGTCCGCGCGCAGCTGGTCGATGATGATAAAAAGCACATTGCGTTTGTTTTGCATGTTCCTGATCCCCCAAAGCCACAGGTGTGGCGCAGTCCGACAGACCGTTACTCCGGCAATATGAAAGAGAGATGTAACTGTGGTCGTTTGCCAGCAAATAATCCACAGCTACACACAAATTCCAACATAAATCGACATATGTGTTGGAATTTGACTGTAGTTGTGGAGTAAGGCAGTCACAGAACGTGATTATCAGCGTAAACGTGAGGGGCAGATGTCTCATAGCCACCGCGAACTGGAACTGTTGGAAGTTCTAAATCGACTTGGCGGATCGGCACGCAATGCTGATCTAGCAAAGGCACTGGATGTTTCTGAAGAAACTGTGCGCCGGACGGTGAAGTCTTTGTCGATTACTTCAGACCTTGAGCGAGTGCGCGGCGGGGCCTATCTGGCGAGCTCGCAAAACGACCCAAGCTTCTTTCGCCGTATTTCGCAGCGCACCAATGAAAAACGGCTGATCGCCGCTGTTGTGTGTGATGTGATTGAAGATGGCATGACCGTCTATCTGGATGTTGGCTCCACCACGGCATATGTGGCGGAAGACCTGAGATTGCGCAGGAACCTGACGGTGGTTACAAACTCCATTGGTGTTGCGCAGACACTGGTGAATGTGAATGGCAACCGTGTGCATTTGCTTGGTGGTGAAATGCAGGTCAATGATCGGGGAACCTTTGGTCACGACACCTATTGTCAGGTACAGCGGTTCGCGCTTGATATGGCCATCTTCAGCCTTGATGCGGTCTCTGCCAGCAAGGGGTTTCTCTATCAAAGCAGTGTTGAATCCCAACTGAGTGCTGCCATTGCAGAGAAGGCGGATCGGGTGCTGGTTGCGTTTGATCATGGCAAGCTGAGTGAGACAGCGCCGTATGTGGGACCGGACCCACGACAGGTGGATTATGCGGTGACCGACAGCCCACTTGAAGAACCGTTTGTGACTGCCTTTGCGGACTGGGGCATTCAAAGCTTCATAGCCTCCCGAAAAAGCTGAGTTGAAACACGACTACTCGCCTGTGATTTGCTTAAAGCTGCACGCAGGTAACCAGATGCAGAAATCGAAAACCTTCGAAATTACAGCATTTTAAAAGATAGATAAAACAAGATGGAAGCCGGATTTCTGGTGTTGCGAGGTCAGTCGCAGCTTGGATGATGGAGCTTTGCAAAAGCTGCTGGGCAGGCTTCCGCACTACGAATGGTTTTGATTGATGAGCCTATCCATCATAATGATAATCCTTGCAGCAGCACTGCTGCATGCGATCTGGAATGCGATTGTTAAAACAGCAGGTGACCGCACACTCACCCTCGGACTTGTGGCGTTCGGCCATGTGATCCCAGCGGGTGTGATGATCATGATCCTGCCTTTGCCAGCACCTGAGAGTTTTGGCTACGTGGCGCTCTCCACCTGCATTCACTTTGTCTACTATTACACGCTGGGGCAGGCATACCGTCATGGGGACCTGAGTGTGGTCTATCCCATTGCACGCGGTATTGTCCCGGCGCTGGTCTCCTTATGGGCGATGCTGTTTGTGGGCGAAGTACTGCCGTTTTGGGCGTGGTTTGGCATTGGCTTGATCGGGTTTGGTATTCAGATGTCCAGCTGGTCTGCCTTGCGGCAAGGTGTTGGCGGCGCGGCGCTTGGGTTTGCGGTTGCCACAGGTGTTTGTATCTCCGCTTACTCGCTGGTTGACGGTGTTGGTGTCCGGCTTTCTGGCAACACGCTGAGTTACTGGGCGTGGGGTGCGTTTTTGCAGGTCTTTATCGCAGCCTTCATTGGTGTGCGGCGGTGGTCTGTTTTGCCAAGTCTTTCCAGGAGAACATGGGCGCTGGGCCTGACGGGCGGTCTTGTCTCCATGATTGCTTATGGTCTGGTGCTTTATGCTAAAAACTTTGCACCGCTGGGCGCTGTCTCAGCCTTGCGCGAAACCTCCGTCATCTTTGCCGCCTTAATCGGTTTTGTCGTCCTGGGTGAAGGCAACTGGGTGCGCCGCATGCTGGCCGCCATATTCATGGTCGCTGGTGTAAGCTTCATTGGTATGAACGTCTGATTGCAGAGTTTATCCAAACTGCGCCGTGTTCTTGACGTTCCGCGTTATCGTTCTTGCTCTGAATATGCTAGTTCATTTCAGAGCTAAGAAAAAACATCTAAGGGATTGCTTGTAGGAGGATATGAGCAATCTCGAGCGGTATCTGCCTGACAAGACTGGTGCTTGCTGATGGATGGTGTTGCGGGAACGTTTGCGAGGATAACCCATGATCGACAAGCTGGAGATGTTTATTGCGTTGGCGCGTGAGAAGCATTTTGGGAAGGCGGCGGACGAGTGTGGTGTGACGCAACCGACGCTTTCGGCCAACATCAAGCATCTTGAAGAACAGCTTGACGCTCTTTTGGTTCTGCGTGGCTCGCGTTTTCAGGGGCTGACGCCAGAAGGGGAGCGGGTGCTGGAATGGGCCCGCAAGCTTGTGGCTGATACGCGGACCATGAAGCAGGAGCTGAAGGCGGTCAGTGATGGTCAATCGGGTACACTGCGGATTGCCTCTATTCCCACAGCTCTGACGTATGTTCCTGAACTCACCACATGCTTTAGCGAGGAAAACCCGGGCGTTGATTTTGCGGTGTTCTCGCGTCCGTCCTCTGAGATACTGGCGCAGCTGGAAAATCTGGAAATTGATGTGGGGCTGACCTATCTGGACAACGAGCCTTTGGGGCGGGTTTTGCAAATCCCGCTTTATCGGGAGCGCTACTGTTTTGTGGTGGCTGAAGGTGGGCCACTTTCTGGCCGCGAGCATGCCACGCTGGAGGATGTGAGCAGGGTCCCGTTGTGCTTGCTGACCAGTGACATGCAATGCCGGCGTATCATCAACAATATCCTGCATGATGTTGATGTGGTGGCAAAGCCTGTGCTGCAGTCAGATTCCATCATGTGCCTGCTGGCGCATGTGCGTACCGGGCGGTGGGGGACGATTATCCCGCAGGCCGTGGCGCAGACAATTGCCTCCGATCATCTGGAGATTATCCCGATCTCTGATCCTTATGCCAGTATTATGGTTGGATTGATTGCGACGCAGCGTGAGCCTCGTGCGCCGCTTTTGGACATTTTTTTGAAGAGAATTACTAGAATTTCGCAGGGCAAAGAGCTCTCTACGTGATTTCCTTGATAGGGATGTGCAATCGCCCAACGGATATATCATATTGATTGCCTGCGACATATTGTGCCAACACGAAGCATTGACGTGCGAGGAGGGAGGATTTTATGGCCTTGCAGACGCAATCGCAGGATATAGAAAAAGAAACGGCCGCGATTATTGATGTCCACGAACATCAGGAAGGGCCGCTCCTGCCAATCCTGCACGATGTGCAGGGGAAATTTGGTTATGTTCCCGAGGATGCGCTTTTAAAGATCGCAGATCGGTTGAACCTGAGCCGTGCTGAAGTGCACGGCACAATGAGTTTTTACCCCGACTTTCGTACAGAACCTGCCGGACGCCATGTGTTGAAGGTTTGCCGTGCAGAAGCCTGCCAGTCGATGGGCGGCGAAAAGCTTGCAGATGATATTCAAAGAGACCTTGGCATCAAGTGGCACGAAACCACGCCTGATGGGAAGGTGACACTGGAGCCGGTCTATTGCCTTGGCCTGTGCTCGTGTGCACCAGCTGCCATGATGGATGGCAACCTGCATGGCCGCCTTGATGAAGACGCTGTGCTGAAGCTTGTTGAGGAGGTGAAGTGATGGGGGCTGTCCTTTACGTTCCTTGCGACGCTGCTGCTTTGGCGGTTGGCGCTGACCGTGTTGCTGAGACGCTGGCGGATGAGCTGCGCACGCGCGGTGTGGATGCGACAATCATCCGTAACGGATCTCGCGGTATGCACTGGCTGGAGCCGCTGGTTGAGATTGAAACCGAGCAGGGCCGGATAGCCTATGGTCCGGTGAAGCCATCTGATGTGGCCGGACTGCTGGATGGTGGTGACCATCCTTTGTGTCATGGTTTGACCGAAGAGATACCTTATCTGAAGCGTCAGACGCGTTTGACGTTCTCCCGCTGTGGTATCACTGATCCGCTTTCTCTTGAACATTACGAGATGCATCACGGTTTTCTTGGCCTGAAGCGTGCGCTTGAGATGACGCCTGCGGAGATTGTGCAGGACGTGACAGACAGTGGTCTGCGTGGCCGTGGTGGTGCTGGTTTTCCGACAGGTATCAAATGGAACACTGTGCTGAAGGCGCAAGGTGCGCAGAAGTATATCGTCTGTAATGCAGATGAGGGTGACAGTGGCACGTTCTCTGACCGGATGATCATGGAGGGCGATCCGTTCGTTCTCATCGAAGGCATGGCCATTGCCGGTATCGCGGTGGGAGCGACCAAGGGATACATCTACACCCGCTCTGAATACCCGCATGCGGTTGCTATTATGCAGGACGCGATCAAGATTGCGCGCAAAGCCGGTATTCTCGGAGCTTCCGTGATGGGCTCTGATCATGCATTCGATATGGAAGTGCGCGAAGGGGCTGGTGCTTATGTGTGCGGCGAGGAGACCTCGCTGCTCAACAGCCTTGAAGGCAAACGCGGTATCGTGCGGGCGAAACCTCCGCTTCCTGCGATTGAGGGTCTGTTTGGCTGTCCGACTGTGGTCAACAACGTGATGTCGCTGGCGTCTGTGCCAATCATCATGGATCGCGGCGCACGGTTCTACCGCGATTATGGTGTTGGCTATTCCCACGGGACTATTCCGATCCAGTTGACTGGCAACATCAAGAACAGCGGGTTGTTTGAGACGGCTTTCGGACTGACACTGAATGAGCTGATTTACGATATCGGCGGTGGCACCTTGAGTGGCCGTCCGGTGAAGGCTGTTCAGGTTGGCGGTCCGCTGGGGGCTTATTTCCCGCCGTCTTTGTTTGACACGATCTTTGATTATGAGGCGTTTATTGAGCGTAATGGCATGATTGGCCATGCGGGGATCGTGGTGTTTGATGATACGGTCGATATGCTCAAGCAGGCACGCTTTGCCATGGAGTTCTGCGCCATTGAGAGCTGCGGCAAGTGTACGCCGTGCCGTATTGGGTCTGTGCGCGGTGTGGAAGTGCTGGACCGGATTGCTGAAGGGGATCAGCCGGAGCAGCAAGTGGAGTTGCTCACTGACCTTTGCGATACGATGAAAATGGGCTCGCTGTGTGCTCTTGGCGGGTTTGCACCTTATCCTGTGATGAGTTCTCTGACGCATTTTCCGCAGGATTTTCATGTAAAGCCATTAACAGACGCGGCGGAGTGAACCCATGACCCTGATTAAAGAAACAGACTTTGGTACTCCTCAATCGACCGCTGAAAAGACTGTCACTATCAACGTTGATGGTTTTGATGTGAGCGTGCCTGAAGGAACCTCTGTGATGCGGGCTTCCATGGAAGCTGGTATTCAGGTTCCCAAATTGTGCGCGACGGATATGGTTGATGCCTTTGGCTCCTGCCGCCTGTGTCTGGTGGAAATTGAAGGGCGACGCGGAACGCCTGCCTCCTGTACCACGCTGGTGGAAGAGGGGATGCAGGTTCGCACCCAGACAGATCGTCTTAAAGGCCTGCGCCGTGGTGTGATGGAGCTTTACATCTCTGATCACCCGCTGGACTGTTTAACCTGCGCTGCCAATGGTGACTGTGAGCTGCAGGATATGGCCGGAGCGGTTGGTCTGCGCGATGTGCGCTATGGCGCTGATGCGCAGAACCACTTTAAAATGCGTGATGGCGGCGGTGAGGTGAATGCCTGCTGGAAGCCAAAAGACGAGAGCAATCCTTATTTCACCTATGACCCTGCCAAGTGCATTGTCTGCTCGCGCTGTGTGCGGGCCTGCGAAGAGGTGCAGGGAACTTTTGCGCTGACCATTACCGGTCGTGGCTTTGACTCTCGCGTGACAGCGGGGATGTCTGAAAGTTTCCTCGATTCTGAGTGTGTGTCCTGCGGTGCCTGTGTGCAGGCGTGTCCGACAGGGACGCTTCAGGAAAAGTCTGTTATCGATATCGGACAGCCGGAACGTTCTGTGGTGACGACCTGCGCTTACTGTGGTGTCGGCTGTTCATTTAAGGCAGAGATGCGCGGTGATGAGCTGGTGCGCATGGTGCCGTATAAGGATGGCAAGGCGAACCGTGGTCATTCCTGCGTGAAAGGCCGCTTTGCTTATGGCTATGCGGCGCATCAGGACCGTATCCTCAACCCGATGGTTCGTGAGAGCGTTGATCTGCCATGGCGGGAAGTTTCCTGGGATGAAGCCCTGAGCTTTGCAGCGAACAAGATGAAGGGCATTCAGCAGCAGTACGGCAAAGAGTCTGTTGGAGTGATCACGTCCTCTCGCTGTACCAATGAAGAGACTTTCCTTGTTCAGAAGCTGACACGAGCCGTGTTTGAGAACAACAACACGGACACTTGCGCACGCGTATGTCATTCACCAACCGGTTATGGCCTTGGTCAGACGTTTGGCACCTCTGCGGGGACGCAGGACTTTGACAGTGTTGAGCATTCCGATGTGGTGCTGGTGATCGGGGCAAACCCGACGGACGGGCATCCGGTGTTTGGCTCTCGTTTGAAGAAGCGCTTGCGTCAGGGTGCAAAGCTGATCGTGATTGATCCGCGCCGGACTGATCTGGTGAAGTCTCCGCATATCAAGGCCTCGCACCATCTGGCGCTGCGTCCGGGAACGAACGTTGCCATTGTGACTGCGATGGCGCATGTGATCGTGACTGAAGGCTTGTTCGATGAGGCCTTCATTCGTGAACGCTGTGATATGGATGAGTTTCAGGATTACGTTGAGTTCGTATCCAACCCAGCCAACAGCCCTGAAGCTGCTGAGTTGCTGACGGGTGTTCCTGCTGAGGAAGTGCGCGGTGCAGCACGACTTTATGCGCGCGGCGGGAATGGTGCGATCTATTACGGTCTTGGTGTAACGGAACACAGTCAGGGGTCCACGACTGTTATCGGCATCGCCAACCTTGCTATGCTGACTGGTAACATCGGCAAGAAAGGCGTTGGTGTTAACCCGCTGCGTGGTCAGAACAACGTGCAGGGCTCCTGTGATATGGGGTCGTTTCCGCATGAACTGCCGGGCTATCGCCATGTGAAGAATGCTGATGCGCGTGATATCTATGAGCAGATCTGGGGTGTGACCATCTCTGACGAGCCGGGCTTGCGTATTCCGAACATGCTGGATGCGGCTGTTGAGGGAACGTTCAAAGGCATCTATGTGCAGGGTGAGGACATCTTGCAGTCTGATCCTGATACCAAGCACGTTGCTGCAGGTCTTGCTGCCATGGAATGTGTGATCGTTCATGACCTGTTTTTGAATGAGACCGCGAACTATGCGCATGTGTTCCTGCCTGGTTCCACCTTCCTTGAGAAGGATGGCACCTTCACCAACGCTGAGCGGCGTATCAACCGTGTGCGCAAAGTGATGGCACCGCGCAATGGCTATGCGGATTGGGAAGTGACCCAGTTGCTTGCAAATGCCATGGGGGCGAACTGGACCTATACGCATCCTTCTCAGATTATGGAGGAGATTGCGGCAACCACTCCAAGCTTTGCCAATGTGACTTACGACCTTCTGGAGGAGCAGGGCTCAGTTCAGTGGCCTTGTAATGAGGAAATGCCGGAAGGCACGCCAACCATGCATCTGGATGGGTTTGTTCGTGGCAAAGGCCGTTTCATTCGGACCGATTATGTTGCGACGGATGAGAAAACCGGTCCACGCTTCCCGCTGCTTTTGACTACGGGCCGTATTCTGAGCCAGTACAATGTTGGCGCTCAGACACGGCGTACAGACAATGTGGTCTGGCATGAGGAAGACGTGCTGGAGATCCATCCGCATGATGCAGAAGTGCGCGGCATTAAAGATGGTGACTGGCTCAAGCTAATGAGCCGTTCTGGTGAAACCAGCTTGCGGGCGAATGTGACGGATCGTGTTTCAACGGGTGTTGTTTACACCACGTTCCACCATCCGGCGACACAGGCAAACGTGGTGACGACCGACTATTCTGATTGGGCGACGAACTGTCCGGAATACAAGGTGACGGCTGTTCAGGTTTCTCTTTCCAACGGTCAGACAGACTGGCAGGAAGAGTATCAGGAGCATGCTGTTCGGTCTCGCCGGATTGAAGCTGCGGAATAAGTGTATTTGACGCTGGGCTGCATGAGTATTTTCTGATTTTAGGGATGCTTGTGCAGTCTGCGCGCAATGGAACTGAGAGTTTAAAAGGGAGGAGAGCTCGGGTATGGCACCAGAAAAGCTCACCTACATGGCAAACCAGATCGCTGGTTTCTTCAAGCATAAGCCGCATGAAGAGGCGGTTGCAGGTATTGCCGATCACATTAATGATTTTTGGGAGCCGCGGATGCGGCTGCAACTGTTTGATATTGTGAAGGATGGCGGAGAGGGGCTTAATCCGCTGGTTTTGGAAGCAGAACCTTCCATCCGCAGGCCTGCGAAGTAAGGCATTTCTTGTTTCTTGAATGAGCGCTGTACGCTGCCGGGTATCCGCCAGTATGCAGCGCTCTTCTCGTTTTGGTGCCTATTTCATCTTTTCCATGAAGGCGAGCACAGCTTCCAGATGTTCGGGCTCATTGTGGCTCATACCCTGAAAACACGCGGACAGGTCGAGGAAGTCTTTTAGCTCAGTGCGCTGGGCCATCTTCAGCAGGCGCTTGGTGAGGCGCGTGGCCTTTGGGGGCTGAGAGGCGAACTGCTGAGCCATCTTGCTGGCTTCTGTCATGAGGTCGTCTGGCTCGTACACATCCAACACAAGGCCGTATTCCTTGGCTTGCTGGGCATTGATAACACGTCCTGACAGGGTAAGCTCTGCCGCGCGCTGGTAGCCGATCAAGCGCTGCATGAACCATGCGCCGCCATCGCCGGGGATGATGCCAAGGTTCAGGAAGGTCTCTCCGAACTTGGCTTTGGTGGAAGCCAGGCGGATGTCGCACATGTTGGCAAGGTCAAAGCCCGCTCCGATGGCAGGGCCGTTGACGGCTGCAATGATAGGCACTTCTACATTTTGCAGGGCGAGAGGAATGCGCTGGATGCCGCGCCTGTAGTGGTTCTCCACCTCAGCCACATTGCCAGCGAAGTCACCGCCGCGTTCTGCCATATCTTTGATGTTGCCACCTGAGGAAAAAGCTGAGCCTGCACCCGTCAGAAGTAGGACTGAGACATCAGGGCAGATGTTGACCCATTCCGCCGTTGTCACGATGTCGTCAATCAGCGCAGAGCCGGTGAGGGCGTTGCGCAGGTCATGGCGGTTCATGGTGAGTGTGGCAACGCGGTTTTCAAGCGTGAGCGTTGCGTCCGTAAGTTGTGGCAGATCTGTCATGGCGTGTTTTCCCTCCAGAAAGTTGTTTTGTTGCAACCGATACTAGAGGGAAAACTGATGGGAATAGAGCTAGCTATTGGTTGAGCAGCTCAGGTTCCTGATGCTTAAGTTGGGAGTAGTCTTCCAGCAAATCCTTGCGGAATGTGTAGTCTTCGCGCGCTTGATCAATCACAGCCGTATCCAGCTCAAAGCTCTCAAAATGCTCGTTGGTTTGAGGGAAGATTGTGCGCGGTGTGTTCTCATCTGTCCAGGGAGGACAGAACGTGGAATTACCGAAGTTCTCGCCAGCGCGATTGAGGCTGAGGAAGAAGATCTGACTTTCCAGAGCGCGGGTGACCACAAAGTCGTGCCAGCTGAAGAAGCTCTCATCCCGGGCATACGCGCCGCTGTGCAGGATAAGGTCAACGCCGTGTTGCAGAGCCAGTGCGCGGCTGAGTTCAGGGATGCGGATATCGTAGCAGATGATTGGCGCAACCTTTATGCCCTTTACAGAAAACGAGAAAAGGTGGTCGCCTTTCTCGAAGTATTCCTTCTCCATAGATGCGCCATACTGGCAAATGTGGAGCTTATCGTAGCAGCCAATGACAGCTCCGTCCGGCCCGACAGCGACCTGAGAGATCTTATAGTGATCCTCTTCTTTGCGCGGCATGCCGAAGACGATTGTGGTGTTGTGCTGTTTTGCCAAAGCGCCAAATGCTTTGACAGAGGGGCCGTTCAGGTCTTCTGCCAGCACGCCGAGTTCAGCGAAGGCATCTCTGGAGTAATCAACGGTCGAAAGCTCAGGTAGAACAACCAGATCATGTGGCTTTGCAGTGAGTTGCTGATGCAACTTGGCGGTCACGGATCGCACGTGTGCGTCTCGCTGGTCTGCTGTGGTCATCGCAGGAATGTTGATCTGACCGGCAAGGAGACTGAGCTTTGTCATAGGGTATTCCGAGTTCTTATTGGTTTATTGGTCTGGCCAGTATTCGCCGAGTTCATTGCGGCAGCGTTCCAGCCTTGTGATGTTGTCGATGACGACCTGCCCGCTATCTGCCACCAATAAGCCAAGGATCATTTCCAGAAGGGCCGCAGTGGCGACGTAACTTTCAAAGAAATGCGGGCTTTGAACAGGTGTGAGCAGGAGGTCGGTTGAATAAGTGGCAAGTGGGGATGTTCTGGTGTCGGTGATGCCGACGACCGTTGCACCCACTTCATACGCCCGTTTTGCAACGAGCACAGTGTCTGCAGCGCATGGGTTCAGGGAGATTGCGACGACAACGTCATCGGCGTTGATGTACTCAACCTGATCTGCGATTTCGCCATTCTTGCGATTGATGAGCCGCCAGTTGCGAAAGCACATGGAGGCAACATAGTGCAGGTAATTTGCGAGTGAGTGAGATGCATGCATACCAACAACAACCACGTTCCGGGCGGTGGCCAGTGACGAGACGATTTGTTGGAGATGATCCCGGTCGACGGTGTCGAACAAATGCTTCAGATTGCCAAGAGCTGCGCTTTTGAAGCTTTGCAAAGAGGCTTCAATATCCGAGGTTCCATGTGTGGCCTGTAGCTCTCCGGCTCGGGATGGGTAGTTGGAGGAAAAATCCTCGAACCCGCCGCGATAGACATCACGCAGGGCATTGTAGGTTCCAAACTCAAGAGATTTTGCAAGTCTGTTCATGGTGGGAGGAGGGACGTCTGCACGGGCTGCAACCTGACGCATGGACAGGGTGGCAACATCACTTGGATATTCCAAGACATAAGCCGCGCTCTTTTTGAGCTGCTTGCTTAGATTTGGATAGGCTTTCGTGAGTTGATCAACCGTCTCCTGATAGCTTTTCGTCATAGTTTCCCCTCCCAAACGAATCATTGTTTTAAATTTTTTGGTGCAAATGGATCAAATGTATCAGCCACTCAAAATTCTCGATTTTTGCGTGTAGCGTTTCTGCATCTTCGATGTTCCTCTCGATTTTCGACCGATATTAAATTGATATATCAGTGTCTTTTTTTGATGCAGAAAATTGCTGCTGCCATTTGGTTTGCCTAAAACCCTATAATTTGAAGAGCTTTCCGCCCAAAATTTCTTCAAATTCAGTAGATATGACTAGTTCATAAGGTGACAAATGGTCAATAGTGAAAAAAATATGGATCATTTGAATTATATCTAGTATGTTTCCCGAGTTAGTAAAAGTATGCATGTGAAACGCACTGCGCTTTATTGCCAGTTCTTCGCATCTATTCGGCACAAGGGGATAAGCACTTACAGGGACATCACTCATCAAGAGCAATGAAAGATGTTTCTGATCGCGGCCCCTGAGCTGTAGCAATCTAAAAATCTTGAGTGACACGATTTGACGCAAGTCGCCTGTGTTGTGAGAGGCATAATCGGCCATCCGGGAGCCAATGATAAGCAATAGATGCGTATCTGGATGGTTATTAGGGAGACAAGAATGAACAAACCTAGCCTTAAAACTGTATCAAAGGGTTTCCGTCGCGTATTGAGCGTAGGTGCGGCAAGTGCAATTGCTTTGACACTGGCGTCCTCCGTATACGCTGCTGATCTGCGTCTGAAAATCGCTGGTACGGTACCTGTCGATCACGAAGGCACCAAAATGCTGAAGCAGATCGAAAAGGAAATTGAGGCTGCTGATGTTGGCCTGAAAGTTTCTGTCTTCCCTGCAAGCCAGCTCGGTTCCGGTGAGTCTCTGGTTGAAGACACCATCCGCGGTAACGTGGACTTTGTGATGGCGTTCATCTACTCCCACAAAGATCCTGTGCTCGACATCATGTCCATGCCATACCTGTTCACCAGCTGGGATGATCTGGAAAACGTGATGTTGAACCCAGATTCTGAGTACAACAAGATCATCAATGAGCGTCTTGAAAACCTCGGTCTGAAGCTGTTCAACCACAACCCAGAAGGTTTTGTTGGTGTTGTTGCGAACAAAAAGCCTGAAGACTACGCAGGCTTTGGCGACAAAGGCATGAACATCCGTGTCTGGTCTTCTGCTGTTGTTAAAGACATGGCTGAAACTCTGGGCTACAACACCACCACGATGGCTTGGGGTGATATGTTCCCTGCAATGCAGTCCGGTATTGTTGACGGCACCTTGTGCTGCACCAAGCAGGCTGCTTACACCATCTTCGCAAAGTCCAATGTTGGTAAGTACTTCGTAGAGTACAATGCGATCTCTGAAATCAACTCTTTCTATGGTTCTCTGAAAACCTGGAATAAGATGAATGATGAGCAGAAAGCTGTTGTGAAAGCTGCGTTTGATAAAGCTTCCAAGCAGTACTTCCAGTTCAACAAAGAGAACGATGCGAACTTCAAGCAGAAACTCGTAGAGTCCGGTTATGAAGTCCTGAGCTTCACCCCTGAGCAGGAAAAAGTTCTTGCTGAGCGTGTTCGTGAAAAAGTTTGGCCTGCAATGGCTGAAGTTGTTGGTCAGGACACCATTGACCGTCTGAAGAAAGACTTCCAATAAGCCCTTCTCTTCAAGGCCGGCGCATACCCTGCGCCGGCCTTTTCTATGACTTATTTGGTTTCAAGAAACGAAGGGCAAATATCAGATGAGTATTCTGACGAGCGAACTTCCAAGGCCAGTGGCTAAACCGCTGAACGGCGTCATTAAACTGATGAACTTCATGATTACAGCCGGCGGTGTAATCATGGCGCTCACATTTTTTATGGTTGTGATTGTCCGTTATGGTTTTGGTGGCAACCTTTTTGCCTATGAAGAATGGCTGATGACCATCAGTTTCTGGATGTTCTTCATGGCTGCTGCTGTCGCCTCAGCACGCAAAGAGCATGTCAACGCAGACGTGCTTGGCTTTCTGATCAAAAACCCACGCATCATCTGGTGGCGTGAGGTGGCTGTAGAAATCATTGAAATTGGCGTTTTGAGTGCGGTCACGTATTGGGGCTGGCTCATGCTTGAGGAAGAACTTGCCTCCTACCCAATGTGGCAGACAACCGTTGCGCTGAAGATTCCATTTTTTGCGCCTCGATTAGCTATTTTCCTGGGCTTCCTGTTCATGACCATGTTCGCCGTGCTGCACTTTTATCTGCTGCTGCGAAACGGTCCTAAATGGCCGGAACGGGAACCCCGCGAAATTGCGGAAAACGTACACCCTGAAGAAGAACCAATAAAAGCTCAAGGGGCAGCGCAATGATTATTGTTGGGTCAATTGCCATTCTATGCGGCCTTTTGCTGCTTGGTGTAAGCGTACACTTAGCATTTGGCGCAATTCTTATTTTCCTTGCCTATATGGGCGGCCATGATGTTGCTGGTTATCTGCCAACCGGCCATTGGAAAATGAACAATGTGGTTCTGCTGGCTATTCCGCTGTTCATCATTGCTGGCGGTATTATGGAAAAAGGGCGTATCGCTGCGCCTCTTGTCAGCGTGGCGGAGCTGTTTGTCGGGCACATCAAAGGTGGTTTGTCTGCTGCAACTGTGCTTGCGTCCGGTGTATTCGGTTCAATTTCCGGAAGTGCAAACGCGACACTGACTTGCATTGGTGGCATCATGATGCCGCATCTGCGCAAAGCCAACTATCCTGAAGGCCAGTCAGCTGCGCTGATCGTTAGCGCTGCACCTCTTGGATTGTTGATCCCGCCAAGTGCCTCTCACATCTTGTATGCTTGGGTTGCACAGCAGTCCGTGCTGCGTGCATTCCTTTCCACCGTCATTCCCGGTTTGATCCTCATTACGCTGTTGATCATCGTAAACCAAGTGATGCTGCGCAAGCATAAAGACATCAATCTGGAAAAGCGTCCAGATGACTTCAATTACGAGTTCAAGCGTCGCGGCCTGAAAGCGTTTCCTGCATTGATGATGCCTGTCATCATCCTCGGCGGGATCTATGGTGGCATCATGACACCAACGGAAGCCGCTGGCGTTGCTGTTGTTTATGCGATCCCTGTTGCGATCTACGTTTACCGTGGCCTGACCTGGAAAACCTTCCGTGAAACCATTTTGAACTCAGGCATCACCATTGGTGTGGTGATGGCGATGATCTTCATGGTGTTGATCGTGAGCCGCTTCCTGATTTTTGAAGACATCCCAGCGATTGCAGAGGAATTTGTCTACTCCGTCTCTGAAGATCCAATCATGATTTTACTGATGGTGAATCTGGTGATGATCATCATCGGTATGTTGATGGATGATATCTCCGGTATCCTGCTCTCAACGCCGCTGCTGCTTCCAATCGTGCAGGGCGTTGGTATGGATCCGATCCACTTTGCGGCTGTTTTGGGTGTGAACCTGGGCATGGCGAACATTACGCCACCGACTGCTCCACTGCTGTATCTGGGATCCAAGGTGACGGATACCTCGGTTGACAAGATGCTGAAGCCGACGCTGATGTTCATCTTCTTTGCATGGTTGCCAACACTGGTGCTGACCACGTTCATTCCGCAGCTGGCTCTGTACATTCCAAACCTGCTGCTGAACTAAGCGTTTTGCAAAATGATGCAGATTTTAAAGAGGCGGATGTCGAAGCATCCGCCTCTTTTTTGTGAGGGAGCCCCTGAGTTTTAAGGGGATCTTGAGCTTGAGAACGAAGGCTATGGGTGAGGGGAAACTAAAAGAATCAGTATTCGGTTTTTGGGTCTTATAGTTAACATGTGGGAACTGTTGGATTTCTCAGAGTCCACTTGCGTAAATAAAATTCAATGACAGGTGGTATTTTAGAGAGTGTGAATGAATATCTGTAAAATTTTATCTTTCTATATATACTCAGTACTTTTTTAGGCTGAATACAGTTGACTCGTTTTCTTTGTAATTCTCTTTTTCTCGAGGTGTTTCGCTAATTTCGTTGTAATGCGTTTTGCATAATTTGCTTTAGTATTTGATTGTTCTTGTGTTTATCTATGTATTTGCTTTGGTTTAGTTTGTTTGTGTCTGGGTGATATCTTGAGATTTTGGGGTACCATTTATACTATGAAAAAATATATTGATAAAAATCTCTACACGTGATTTTACTCTGTTAGATTTTCTTTTTGTTTTTCCCATGGCCGGAAAATCAGGGGCGCTGTAATGATGAAATTCTGCTGCCTTTGGTTGTTTGAGGTAAACGCCGTTCATGGAAAAGTCATTGGGGTGTAGGCAATGCTTTTTCGAGGTACTTCTGTTGCACTGTTGATGTGCGCGTTGGGAGTGACGTCAGCTCATTCTGCGTCTTTACGAGATGCTGTTGAAACCGCCGTTCTCACTAATCCAGACATTGTAGAGTCCGCTGCAAACAGAAGGGCGCGTGATCAGGAATTGCGTGCTTCTCAAAGTGCGTTCATGCCGAAGTTGAGTGTGAATGCTTCTTTTGGTGCGGAGCGCTTGCGCAGGGCACAATCCAACACCACTGAGCAATGGCGTGCAGCCAAGCAGGTGAGTGTTGAAGCTGAGCAGCTGTTGTTTGATGGCTTCGGCTCAGTGAATGAGATTTACCGCCAGAGCGCCCGTGTTGATGGTGCTGCTCTGCGTGTTCTGGAACGCTCTGAAGCGATCGCACTTGATGCTGTTGAAGCCTATGTCGATGTTGTGCGCCATCAGAAGATTCTGAACAAGTCCAAAGAGAATACTGCTCTTCACCAGCGTCTCGCACGTGAAGTGAAAGAACGTTACGATGGCGGTGAAACTGGTGCCGCTGATCTTGCTCAGGTGCAGGAACGCGTTGCCGCCACTGGCATGATTACAGCAAGCGTGCGCAAGTCATTGCTGGATGCAATGGCGAAGTATCGCCGCGTCGTTGGTGTTGCTCCAAGCAATCTGGGTGCTGTTTCTGCTGCAAACTCAGCTGCTGCAAAGAGTTTGTCTTCTGCACTTGCAATGTCTCGTCAGAGCAATCCGTTGATCTTGTCGGCTGAGGCTGACACGGATGCTGCTGGTTTTGCGATTGAGCAGAGCAACTCCTCCTTCATGCCACGGGTTACTCTGAATGGTTCTGCCAATTTCGGAGATGACCTGAATGGTTATGAAGGGCGTAGTGATGACTACCGCATCATGGTTCGCCTGAGATGGAACCTTTACAATGGCGGTTATGACAGTGCGATGCGTGGTCGTGCGGTTGAGCAGCATGCAGAAGCACAGGCACGTGTTGACCGTATGCGCCGCGAAACTGATGAAGCTGTTGAGCAGGCATGGGCGTCTGTTCAAACAACACGCGAGCGCATCTCCGCTCTGCGTCAGACCGTTTCTGCCAACCAGCGTGTTGTGAGCGGTTACCGTCAGGAATACAACATTGGTCAGCGCTCATTGCTAGATGTGCTGAACGCTGAAAACGCGTTGTTTAACAGCCGCATCGATCTGATCTCTGCAGAGTATATTCTGAAGTTCTCTACCTATCAGCTGCAAGGTACCACTGGTAACCTGCTGGCGATGTTCAACATCACTCCACCAGCTGAATCAAGAGCCGACCGCCGCGGGAACACATCGATCTTCCCTCAAGCTGCGGGTTTCCAGATTGAACCACTTCGTTAATGGTGTAATCTGCACGCATAGCCGAAATTTTCTTCAGGAAGGGAGCCTTTGCGGCTCCCTTTTGTCGTTAAGAATGATGAGACTGTAAATGACCGTCGAGACTGAAAACTCAGCTGAAGTGAGCATCAAAGATCCGCTTGTCGAGGCGATCAAGTACATCGCCAGAAGCTACGGTAACTACGCAACCGACTCTGTTATTTTGGCTGGGTTACCTTACGATGGTCAGCGGCTTTCCATCAAACTGATTGAGCGAGCATCTTCTAATTGCGGAATGAGGGCGGTCACAGTCAGGAAAAAAGCTGGAACAATACCTGCGATCTCATTGCCTGCAATTCTTGTGTTTGAAGATGGAAGCCTTCGTATTTTGAAGGAGCTAAATGAGAGCACGGGTCACGCTTCGATTGTTGATGCGGAGAGGCCAGAGGAGCAGCAAATTCTCTCAATTGCAGCTCTTGAGAAGCTATATAGCGGACATGGCATCTTCTTTAAGCCCGTCAATATGACTTCTGAGACTAACGGTATGGGGTCTGGCAGGGACGGGCACTGGTTCTGGAGCGTTATTGCAGGCTTTTGGAAGGATTATATCCACGTTGCTATTGCTGCGCTGGTCATCAATAGTCTGGCGCTGGCCTCACCGCTTTTCATCATGAATGTTTACGACCGTGTGCTGCCAAACTTTGCTATTCCAACACTATGGGCGCTTGCGGCGGGGGTGCTTCTTGCTCTGGTGTTTGATGGAATTTTGAAGACCGCGCGCAGCTCTATCATAAACATGACAGGTAAACAGGCAGATCTTGCTATCGCATCGCGAATTTTTTCGCATGCGCTCGGGCTTGATCTGGAGAACCGCCCGGGATCGACCGGCCAGTTTGCTAATCACATCAAAGAGTTTGAGACTGTTCGTGAGTTTTTCACGTCCTCCTCCTTGGTGGCATTGATTGATATGTGTTTCATCGGCCTGTTCATCATGGTGCTTTTCCTGATTGTTGGACCGATTGCTTATGTGCCGCTTGCTGCTGTTCCGGTGGTTATTCTGATCAACTTGCTTGTTCAGCCTGCGCTTGCTGGTTCTGTTGATCAGGCCACAAAAGAAAGTGCGATGCGCCATTCCGTGTTGGTGGAAAGTATTGCAAATATCGATACCATCCGAGCTTTGAATGCTGAGAGCTCTATGCAGATCAAGTGGGAGCGATCTGTTGCCTCCAGTGCAGCGGCTATTTTGAAGGGGCGTTACTGGTCCACATTGGCTCAGTCGCTGACAGGCTTTGCGCAGGCTCTGGTGTCCATCTGTATCGTTGTCTGGGGTGTTTATCTGGTCAATGACGGGGCGGTGAATATGGGTGGTCTGATTGCTGCGATGATGCTTTCAGGGCGTGTTCTTGCGCCTTTGTCATCCATTGCGGGTACGCTGACACGACTGCGTCAGACCATGCATTCCTACAAGATGTTGTCTGGTCTGATGGAGTTGCCTGCGGAGCGCAGACCAAACCGGACTTATGTGAACAGCCGCATCACGTCTGGTGCGATTTCCTTCCAAAATGTGTCGTTTCGCTATCCTGAGGCTGCTGAAGACTCCTTGCGCAATGTGAGCTTTGAAGTTCGGCCTGGAGAGACCATCGGGCTTATTGGCCGCGTGGGTGCTGGTAAATCGACAGTGGGGCGTTTGTTATCCGGGCTTTATACGCCCTCAGATGGTGCAATTCTGGTCGATAAGATTGATACGCGGCAGTACGATCCTGCGGATCTGCGCGATGGTGTCGGGTTCTTGTCACAGGACAACGTGTTGTTTAGTGGCAGCTTGCGAGAGAACATCGTTGTTGGGCGGCCTCAGGCTTCCAACGAAGATATCTATCGTGCAGCTCATATTGCAGGTGTTGAGGATTTTGTTGCGACACATCCTCATGGGTTTGACATGCAGGTGGGAGAGGGTGGTCGTTTGCTCTCTGGCGGGCAGAAGCAAAGCGTTGCGCTTGCCAGAATGTTGCTGCGCCAACCGCGTCTGTTGTTTTTAGATGAGCCGTCCAGTCATCTTGATACAGCGTCAGAGCGCCGGTTGCTGGAGCGCCTGCGGGAATACAACTCGCCTGATACGACGATGATCATTAGCACACATCGAACTTCCTTATTGCAGCTTACAGACCGTTTGGTTGCCCTTGATAAGGGGCAGCTTGTGGCAGATGGACCACGGGATTTTGTGATTGAGAAGCTACGTACCCTTGGTGCGACGCGGAACGAAGAGCGCCAGCGTAGCGCGGAGGGTGTGTGAGATGAAGAACTGGGATTACGCAACCGATATCCGTGCAAGTTTGCAGACCCGACCTCCCCGTGCTGCCACGCGTGTCATTCTGATTGTCTTTGTGGCTTTGGCTGCCGGGATCACATGGGCCTCTCAAGCCGAGCTTGAAGAGGTTACACGTGGTGAGGGACGGGTTGTGCCGTCCAGCCAGATCCAGATTGTACAGGCGCCTGAAAAGGGCATTGTAAAGTCTCTTCTCGTGAAAGAGGGACAGATCGTTCAAAAGGGGGACGTTGTTGTCCGGGTGGATGATACAGGCTTTTCTTCGCAGCTAGGTGAGCTTCAGCAGCGCCAGTGGAGCCTTTTGGCACGTGCTGAGAGGTTGATGGCGGAAGCAAGTGGTGTGCCTCTGGAGCTTTCTGGTGAGCTTACAACCAATGCGCCGGGTCACACGTTTGAAGAAGAGCAGGTCTATCTGGCGCGTAACCTGCAGCTCACAAGTGAAATCTCCCTTTTGAAAAATCAGCGATTGCAGAGAGAGCAAGAGCTGGAAGAGTTGCTTGCTGAGAAACGTAAAACCGTTGTCACCATGGAAACGCTGGCGCGTGAAGTGGAGATTAATGAGCGTCTCTTCAAGCGCAAGGTGCTTCCTGAGATCGAGTTCCTGCGTCTTAAGCGCCAGCTTGATGAAGCGCAGGGCAGTCTGGAGGTGTTGAATGCCTCTATTCGGCGTGTCACGTCAGCCGGACAGGAAGCGGAAGAGCGCATTGCAAATGCAAAGACAGTGTTTCACGCCAAAGCGCGTCAGGAACTGGCGGCTGCGCGGGCTGAACTTGCGGTAATAAATGAGACTATTAAGGCGGCCAGAGACAAGGTTCAGCGGACGGATCTTGAGGCCCCTGTCTACGGTGTGGTTAATCAATTGAATATATCCACAATCGGGGCTGTGGTGCAGCCTGGAGAGCCTTTAGTCGAGATTGTTCCGCTGGAAGATACGCTTCTGATTGAAGCGCAGATCAGTCCTCAGGACGTGGCATTTCTTAGGCCAGGTCAAGAGGTTACGGTCAAAATCACTGCCTACGACTATTCCATTTATGGAGGTCTGAAAGGCAAGCTGGAAAGGATCGCTGCGGACTCCACCAAGGACGAGCAGGGTAATCGATTTTTTAAAGTCAACGTCAGAACAGATAAAAACTATCTTGGGACGGAAACGGATCCTTTACCAATAATACCAGGAATGGTGGCCTCAATTGATGTTTTAACCGGTTTTAAAACCGTGTTGGATTATATCCTTAAGCCTATAAACAAAGTGCGTTCGGAAGCACTTCGCGAGAGATAATTCCGAACGCCTGACAAGGGGCGTCAGGATGTTTTGTAATAGGTTTTGGACTGCCGGCAGACGCCGTGCGGTAACGAAGGATTATTGCGTCTTCAAAGCTGCAGTTCTCGGATTTGCCGGTATTGCGCTCGGATTTTCTCAATTTGTTTCCGCGGCTGCTGCATTGGAGCCGCAAACTCCACATTTTCCAATTGATCTTGCTTCTGTTGCTACTCCTGAGCCGGTTCTTGTTGCCAAGGCACGTATGCCCGTTCCAATGGCCAAGCCTGAGTTGCCTGCCATTGAAACAGCATCTGCGCATGGTTCTAATGCTGTGTTGAGTACTCCCACACGTAATCTGCAGCGTATCGTTCGTTCTACTGCCGGAACTTCCATCGACAGGCGCTGGAACATCATTACAACTCAGATGGACCGGATTACAGATACTTCTAAGTGTTTGAATAGCAGTGATAAATGCGAAGTAAGCGTTTTAAATACCTGGGGCAACCTGATTAAAGCTGCGCGCAAGCTTCCGCGTCACAAGCAGCTTTCCTATGTAAATCGTGGGATCAACGCACTCATCAGCTATCAAAGTGACCAGCAGGTTTGGGGGCGAAGTGATTATTGGGCCTCACCAATTGAAACGCTGAGTCAGCGCAGAGGGGACTGTGAGGACTATGCTGTCTTAAAGTACTGGACTTTAAGGGAACTGGGTATTCCTGCTGAGGATATGAAGGTGGTTGCAGTCTATGACACCAAGATCGGCCAGTATCATGCAATCCTCAATCTCTCCTACAAAGGTGGAGAGTATGTCCTTGATAACCGCTTTGGCCGGGTTGCACTCAAGCAGGACACCAAAAACTATAAATGGGTGCATGTGGCCGGTAGTGGCCAGCAGCTTCCGCAAAAGGTGAAGTTTACATCTCTTGCAGCAATGACACGCACGTTTAATTAGAACTGCGAATCTACTTTTTAAAAATCTATTCAGAGCGCGTTGCAAGGGGCAAAGAACGCGCTCTTTTTTTTGTTTGAAAATGCCCTTCTTTCCTGAGCTTTACTCTCCAGAAAACAGCATTTCCCGTTAATAACTTCGCCACCCTGTATAGGGAGCGATGTTTAACAAAAAGTAAAATACTCAATAAAATTTAATCAAATTAAAACCTTTGTCGCAGAAACGCGCGAATTAAGGGTGTTGCTGGACTGTGACGGAATTAACGATGTTAAAAATTCCTTAAGGAAATGATTTGACTTTTATCATGATTGGCAAAATTATCGGCGCAATTGCTAAAATTTTATTAAAACTGTTTATGCGTCGGGTTTGCTAAAATGTCAGAGCGTCAAGCGTCTACTACGATCACAGCCACTAACACTTCCCAGGCAGCTGTTCCTTCACAAGTGCTGAAGATTGGGATTGCCACCCAAGGCCAGTCGGAGGTTCTTGTTCGGCAGCCGGGGCAGTTGGTTGATTTCAGCCAGATGCTGGAAGTGCCAGTTAGTCTCTTCCGCTACGGTGAGAGCTTGCAAATCCTGTTTTCTGATGGCGGCACGCTTCTTGTCGAAGGGTTCTTTGCCGGAGATCAGACGGATGGGACGTTGATCCTGAGTGAAACCCAGACGCTGACAATTGAAGAATTTGGTGCGCTTGTCGAAATCTTGCCGGTTGATACGCTCCAAACCGCTGCAGGTGACGGGACGCCAATTGCCGATCAGCTGGAAGATCCAAACAGTTCAGGACAAGATTTTGATGACAACCCTGATGGCGGTCCACTGGGGCCGGGTCTGAATGTCAATGATCTCCTGAGACCAGAAGACAATGCCGGAGCTGCGGCTGCGGCAGATGATTCCGAACAGGACGTTGATGATGTGCCTGTGGCTGGCATTGCGGAAGTTGGCGCGCTTGATGAAACTGATTGGGCTGATGCTGGCAAAGGGCCACTATCCTTCACAGGCAACCTGAATGTCGACTTTGGTCTGGACGGTGTGAGCGAGCGTTCGTTGGCGTTCCAACTTGATGCCGGCGTGCCTGTTGACCGAGCTGGGACCCCAATCCGCCTGACTGCTGACGGGCAGCCGCTGACTTATGAAGTACAGGACCTTATTGCGGATGCTGCCAATGAGATTGGTGCGGGCAGCCAGCTGCTTATTGCCAAGCTGCCTAATGGCGAATTGGTTTTTGAGGTTCTGCTGAACACTTTCCCGGAAACCGGTGAATTTACTTTTACACTCCATGGCAATCTGGATCATCTGGAAGCAGATGTGAAAGACATTCTGGAGTTGGAATTTGGTTTCCAGGCGTTTGATGCTGATGGAGATTCCGCAGACTCGTTCCTGATTGTAAATGTTGCTGATGACCTGCCGGAGATTGGGGCACCCACAACAGGTACTGTTGATGAAGATGGCATCCCGGATATCGGTAACGGTAATGACACCGCAGATGGTGATGCCCCAGCAACCTCTCATAAAGTTACTGCCTCTCTCGATATCGATTGGGGTGCGGATGATGCCGACAGTGATGAAGGTGGTATTGGGGATCGTTCAGTCAAGTTTGACGGAACTCCAATAACTTCTCAGGTCCTGACATCTGATGGTGTTGCACTTGTTTACACTCTGAGTGAGGGGGATACTGTTCTTACAGCGACGAAAGAGGGCAGTGAGGATGCGGTCTTCCAAGTAACTTTGTCAGATGATGGGTCTGGTTCTTATAGCTTCGAGCTTCTTGATAATCTGGATCATTTTGTTGCTGGTACTGAAGATGATATCGAACTGATCTTCGGTTTTGTCGCAACTGACAGTGATGGCGATACAGTAAGTTCCAGCTTTACTGTTAATGTTGATGATGACATGGCGGAGATCACGTCTCTTGAGCTGAACAGGTTCGTTCAGGTTGATGAGAGTGCTGGTCTGGATAATGACGACACGACTGATCCAGCAGTTACAGCCCTGTTTGATGGTGTTGCTAATCCGGGTTCTGATGAGGACATGGCTCCTCAGTTCGCCCGTGATAACGTGGTGGACTTTGCCTATGATGACGGTGCTGATGGCGCGACCCATAAGGTAACGCTGAGTATTGATGATGCAGCCTCAGGTCTTCAGACCACAGCTGGCGCTGACATTCTGCTTTATCTGGAAAACGGTCTTGTTGTTGGCCGCGTTGGTGGCGAAACTGGCGATGCGGTGTTTGCAATCTCCATTGATGAAGACGGTGAAGTCAGCCTTGCGCAGTACCAGTCCATCAAGCAGCTTGATACAGACAGCCATGATGAGTTCGTCAACTTGGACGGTAAGATCTCTGCTGTTCTGACAGTCACCGATGGTGATGGCGATGTGACCAGCCAGAGCGTTGAAATTGGTGAGAAGATCCGGTTTGGTGATGATGGGCCGACGATCACGTCTCTTGAGCTGAACAAGTTCGTTCAGGTTGATGAGAGTACGGGGCTGGATAATGACGACACCACTGAACCAGCTGTTGCTGCCCGGTTTGATGGTGTTTCCGGCAAAGGTTCTGATGAGGATATGGCTCCTCAGTTCGCCCGCGATAACGTGATGGACTTTGCCTATGATGACGGCGCTGATGGCGCGACCCATAAGGTGACGCTGAGCATCGCTGTTGATGGTATGTCCTCAGGTCTTCAGACCACAGCTGGCGCTGACATTCTGCTTTATCTGGAAAACGGTCTTGTTGTTGGCCGCGTTGGTGGCGAAACCGGCGATGCGGTGTTTGCAATCTCCATTGACGACGACGGTGAAGTCAGCCTTGCGCAGTACCAGTCCATCAAGCAGCTTGATACAGACAGCCATGATGAGTTCGTCAACTTGGACGGCAAGATCTCAGCCGTTCTGACAGTCACTGATGGTGATGGCGATGTGACCAGCCAGAGCATTGAAATTGGTGAGAAGATCCGGTTTGGTGATGATGGGCCAACGATCACGTCTCTTGAGCTGAACAAGTTCGTTCAGGTTGATGAGAGTGCTGGTCTGGATAACGATGACACCACTGATCCTGCAGCTACAGCCCTGTTTGATGGTGTTTCCGGCAAAGGTTCTGATGAGGATATGGTTCCTCAGTTCGCCCGCGATAACGTGGTGGACTTTGCCTATGATGATGGTGCTGATGGCGCGACCCATAAGGTAACGCTGAGCATTGATGATGCAGCCTCAGGTCTTCAGACCACAGCGGGCGCTGACATTCTGCTTTATCTGGAAGGTGGTTTTGTTGTTGGCCGCGTTGGTGGCGAAACCGGCGATGCGGTGTTTGCAATCTCCATTGATGACGACGGTGAAGTCAGCCTTGCGCAGTACCAGTCCATCAAGCAGCTTGATACAGACAGCCATGATGAGTTCGTCAACTTGGACGGCAAGATCTCAGCCGTTCTGACAGTCACTGATGGTGATGGCGATGTGACCAGCCAGAGCATTGAAATTGGTGAGAAGATCCGGTTTGGTGATGATGGGCCAAGCGTAACCAATCAGCAGCAGGATGTGACTGTTGATGAAGATGACATCGACACGATCCTGTCAACGGGTACGAGCCCTGATTACTGGGGCCTTGAAGCTGATGGCAACTGGACTGAATTCCTGAGTGGTTCTGCGATTGCAGCCGGAGATCTTCAGAACACTGTTGACTTTGGTGCTGATGGGGATGCTGGCGCTGGCTCGTTCACCTTTGTTGGAGATGCAGCGCAGCAGCTGAGCGACCTTGGTTTGTCTTCTGACGGCGATGYGGTTCAGTTCCAGCATGCGCAGCTRAGTGCGACTATCACATYGATGGTTGGTGTTGCTGGTGGCCGTCCGGTTATTGGGCTGCTTCTGAATACCGAGACTGGTGAGTTTGCTGTGTTGCAAGCTGATCAGCTGCACCATGTGACTGGTAATGGTGAGAACACTGCCCTTCAGCTTCTCAATGGTGATGAGCTTGCTGCCATCGACTTTGGTTCTGTGATTGTTGCGACAGATGGAGATGGGGACACTGTTGCTCTGGATGGCAAGCTGGATGTGACGGTTGTTGATGATATCCCAGCGCCAGAACTTTGGGTTGATGATCATATTCGCATTGACGAGACCGAGGGTGATCACAGTGACAATGTTCCGCCGAAGTGGCGCATTCGCAAGCTGTTTAAAGATGTTGACGAAAAGGGCAGTGATCCTGATCTGAGCGGTCCAATCTACGCGCGGAATGATGTTCTTGATTTCCATAAGAATGTTGGTGCTGATGAGCGCGGCGGTCATGAGCTGGTATTTCGCATTGATAACGCAGATTCTGGCCTGACCACGACTGAAGGTTTGGCGATCACGCTTCATCTGGAAGATGGTCAGATTGTTGGTCGTGTACCAGACGGAGATGCTGCGTTTGCAATCCACTTGCATCAAAACGGTAAGGTCTCAATGGTTCAGTACATGTCCATTGAGCACCCGGACACCGGATCTTCTGATGAACATGTCTCGCTTGATGGCAAGGTGAGTGCAATCCTGACTGTCACCGATGAAGATGGCGATGCGGTTTCAACTGAGATCTCTGTCGGCAATCTTCTGACGTTTGATGATGATGGACCACGTGTGACTAATCAGCAGCAGGATGTGACTGTTGATGAGGACGACATCGCAACGATCCTGTCAACGGGTACGAGCCCAGATTACTGGGGCCTTGAAGCTGATGGCAACTGGACTGAATTCCTGAGTGGTTCTGCGATTGCAGCCGGAGATCTTCAGAACACTGTTGACTTTGGTGCTGATGGGGATGCTGGCGCTGGCTCGTTCACCTTTGTTGGAGATGCAGCGCAGCAGCTGAGCGACCTTGGTTTGTCTTCTGACGGCGATGCGGTTCAGTTCCAGCATGCGCAGCTGAGTGCGACTATCACATTGATGGTTGGTGTTGCTGGTGGCCGTCCGGTTATTGGGCTGCTTCTGAATACCGAGACTGGTGAGTTTGCTGTGTTGCAAGCTGATCAGCTGGACCATGTGACTGGTAATGGTGAGAACACTGCCCTTCAGCTTCTCAATGGTGATGAGCTTGCTGCCATCGACTTTGGCTCTGTGATTATTGCGACAGATGGAGACGGGGACACCGTTGCTCTGGATGGCAAGCTGGATGTAACCGTTGTTGATGACATCCCAGCGCCAGAACTTTGGGTAGATGATCATATTCGCATTGACGAGACCGAGGGTGATCACAGTGATAATGTTCCGCCGAAGTGGCGCATTCGCAAGCTGTTTAAAGATGTTGACGACAAGGGCAGTGATCCTGATCTGAGTGGTCCAATCTACGCGCGGAATGATGTTCTTGATTTCCATAAGAATGTTGGTGCTGATGAGCGCGGCAATTATGAGCTGGTCTTCCGCATTGATAATGCAGATTCTGGTCTAGCCACGACTGAAGGCTTGGCGATCACGCTTCATCTGGAAGACGGTCAGATTGTTGGCCGCGTACCAGACGGAGATGCTGCGTTTGCAATCCACTTGCATCAAAACGGCAAGGTCTCAATGGTTCAGTACATGTCCATTGAGCATCCGGACACCGGATCTTCTGATGAACATGTCTCGCTTGATGGCAAGGTGAGCGCAATCCTGACTGTCACCGATGAAGATGGTGATGCGGTTTCAACTGAGATCTCTGTCGGCAATCTTCTGACGTTTGATGATGATGGACCTCGGGTGACCAATCAGCAGCAGGATGTGACTGTTGATGAGGATGACATCGACACGATCCTGTCAACGGGTACGAGCCCTGATTACTGGGGCCTTGAAGCTGATGGCAACTGGACTGAATTCCTGAGTGGTTCTGCGATTGCAGCCGGAGACCTTCAGAACACTGTTGACTTTGGTGCTGATGGTGACGCTGGCGCCGGTTCGTTTACCTTTGTTGGAGATGCAGCGCAGCAGCTGAGCGACCTTGGTTTGTCTTCTGACGGCGATGTGGTTCAGTTCCAGCATGCGCAGCTGAGTGCGACTATTACATTGATGGTTGGTGTTGCTGGTGGCCGTCCGGTTATTGGGCTGCTTCTGAATACCGAGACTGGTGAGTTTGCTGTGTTGCAAGCTGATCAGCTGGACCATGTGACCGGTGATGGCGAGAACACTGCCCTTCAGCTTCTCAATGGTGATGAGCTTGCAGCCATCGACTTTGGTTCTGTGATCATTGCGACAGATGGAGACGGGGACACCGTTGCCCTGGATGGCAAGCTGGATGTAACCGTTGTTGATGACATCCCAGCGCCAGAACTTTGGATTGATGATCATATTCGCATTGACGAGACCCAAGGGCCGCATAGTGACAATATTCCACCTTGGATCGGTTCTGATACATTCAAAGATGTTACGAATACGGGTAGCGATTTTGATCTGAATGGCCCCATCTATGCTCGAAATGACGTCCTGGACGGGTCCTTGAATGTAGGAGCTGATGAAGCCGGCAGCTACGAAGTCACTCTCGAAATTGCCAGTGATGGTATTTCATCTGGTCTGTTTACGACTGAAGGTGATGAAATCTTTCTCTCTGAAGAGAATGGGATGATTGTTGGTCGTCTTGCGGGGGGGAATGGCCGCCCTGAGGGACTAGCCGTTTTTGCTATCCATGTGCATCAAAATGGTGATGTGTCTATGGTTCAGTACATGTCTATCAAGCATCTAGATACGACGTCTTCTGATGAGTATGTGTCACTTGATGGCAAGGTGACAGCAGTTTTGACTGTTACGGATGAAGATGGCGATGTGGTTTCCACGCAAGTGCAGATTGGTGAGCATCTGACGTTTGATGATGACGGCCCGTACATTCACGACTTCACCGTAACTGGTGAAACTGTAGAGCTGGATGAGACTGCAGGACAGCAGCTTGATGAAGTTGTTGCTGCCCCAGATTCTGATATCCGTGCTTTGTTTGCTTCACTGGATAGTCAGGCTGCAAATGATCCGGACATGGAGACAATTTACGCTCACAATGTGAATTTGGTTGAAGCCAATATTTATATTGGGGCGGATGGAGTTGATGCACCGGAAGTCACCCTGGAAATTGCTGCTCAAGGCACAGATTCTGGTTTGCAAACGACAGATGGCTCTCAAATCAACCTTTATACTGAGGGAGATTTGATTGTTGGTCGTGCGGGTAATGCCAATGCTGCTGTTGTCTTTGCTGTCTCGATTGATGAGTACGGTAGCCTGAGTGTTGTTCAATACGCATCTTTGAAACATGTTCAGAACGAGAACGACCATACGCTGGACTTGGCAGGCAAAATCTCTGCTGTTTTGACCTTAACTGATGGAGATGGGGATACAGACACCGCATCTGTCGATATTGGTGACAAGATCATCTTCCATGATGATGAGCCCACTGCCACGGGAGCTGGTTCGAAGATCACAGTAAGCGAGGCTGATGATTTTGGCGTGGCGACTTCCGGCATGCTTCAGTTTGAAGGTGGCTCAGATGGAGCTACCGTAACTGCTGCACGGATCGTTGATGATCAAGGATATGCACGCCGTATTGATCTGGAAGAACCTAAAGGCCAACGCAGTGACTTCCTGACTGTTGGCGGAGAGAAGGTCGTTCTTTCCAGCACGACAGCACCAGATGGTGTGATCACCATTGAAGGGGCCACTGAAACTGGCGGTGCTACCGCATTTACTGTGATTGTCCAGCCTGATGGGGCCTATGAATTTACTCAGCACCTTGGGTTTGATCACCCAGATGTTGGTGAGGCTGGTAGTGACGATCGTATTGATCTGCGATTGCGTTTCACTGTCACAGATGGGGATGGTGACACATCAACTGCGACAGCTGTAATCTCTGTCGAAGATGATGAAGTTGCCCTTACAGGCGCGTCTCAAACAGCAACAGCGGATGAAGATGATATTGTCAACTTGAACTCTGGCGTGCTGGGAAATGCTCCTCGCGATGGGGATTTGGATGGCTCGACGACAGGTGAGAATGACAACAACGGACCAGCTTACCTGACTGATAATGTCAGTGCTCTTGTCGATTTGGGCAATGATGGCGGCGCGTTTGATATCTCAGCTGATGCGGTTGTGAGTTTAACACAGATGGCTCTCACTTCAGGTGGTGAAACGCTGTCCTATGTGGTGATTGGTGACAAGATTGTCGGCTACGTCGAAACTGATGGCAACATAGAGTACAGTTTCCAGAATGATCGCCCAGTGTTCTCGCTGGACCTGACATCTGACAGTGGTGATGTAGTCTTCAAGCTGTTTGATCAACTGGATCATGTTGCTGGCAATGGTGAGAATAATGTTCAGCAACCTCTAGTGATCGACTTTGGATCTGTGATTGTTGCGGTTGATGGCGATGGTGACAGCGTTAATCTTGCTGGAAAATTCTCTATCAAGATTGTTGATGACGTGCCTATCATCGATAGCAGCTCTTATGAGACAAACCTTGTTGTCAACGGTTCCTTTGAAGAGCCGGATATTGGCTCTTCTGGACATAAAGCCATCGATACAATGTCTGGCTGGATGTCAACCAATGGAACTAAATTTGAGCTGCATTCCGACAGCTTCAGCCCATCATCTGATGGGGATCAGTATCTGGAACTAGATAAGGATGGAGACGATTCTGGTAAAGTTGATGGTATCTACCAGAATATCCAGACGGAAGCGAATACACAGTATGAGTTGACGTTTGACCTTGCTGATCGGGCTGGTAATGGTCCAACCAGTGATGTGAGGGTGCTTTGGAATGGTGTTGAGGTTGGTGAGTATTCAACCAACAGCACTAATTGGACAACCATCACTCTCAATGTGGTCGGAACTGGTCAGCCCGATGGTGACCGTCTTGAGTTCGTTGAACTGATGACGCCTGACCAAAACAACGGCCTTGGCACCTATCTGGATGACATTCAGCTTCACAAAGTTGGGCTTGTAGTTGATGAGGCAGACCTTGCTAGCGGGAATGCAGAAGTCTCTGGCAGCCTGCACATCAATTGGGGGACTGATGATGCCGACAGTGATGTTGCTTCTCCTGTGCATGGTTCCGATCGCAGCGTTTCCTTTGTCAATGTTACAGATGGGGAGCAGGCGAAGACTGGCGGCAACATAGCACTTGAAGCAGCAGGTGCTCCTGTCTTGCTCCAAGCGTTTGGTGCAGTCCTGATTGGCTACACCGGTACGGCTCCTGCGGATGCCAATGATCTGAGCAATGCAGTCTTCAAAGTGACATTGTCTGATGATGGTTCAGGTGCGTATACATTTGAACTGCTTGGACAGCTGGATCATGAAGGCGATGAAGCAGAAGATCTTTCTTTGTCCTTCGATTTTGAGGCGAAGGATAGTGACGGCGATAGCGTTTCTGGCGACTTTACCGTCAACATCCTTGACGATGTGCCAGCTGGTGCCGCTGATAATGTGATTGGCTTTGAAGATGTTGCATTCGATATCAATGTTCTGAGCAATGATGCTGTTGGGGCTGATAAAGACGCAACAGTTCTGCTTGAAAACGCTGGGGTTACTGTTGAGGGCGGCAGTGTTGTTGTAAACTCTGATGGTACTGTGAGGTACTCACCTGTTGCCGACTTCAACGGGCTGGATAGCTTTAGCTACCGTATTGAAGATGCTGATGGTGATGTTTCTGATGTGATCACTGTGACAGTTGGTGTCACTCCAGTGAATGATCGTCCAGTCCTCACTGTTACAAATGTTCAGTCCAATTTTGCAGAAAACGGGGTCGGAGCGGTTGCAGAATTTAGTGCCTTTGATGTTGATGGCGATGCGCTGACATACTCCTTGACGGGTGAAGATGCTCATTTGTTCGAAATCAGAGGCAGTGAAGTTTACTTTAAAGCTGCACCTGATTTCGAGAACCCGTTGGATGTGGACGCTGATCAAGACTATAATTTCAACATCGTTGCGAGTGATGGAACTGAAGATGCGAGCGAAGACGTTGAAGTGTCTGTGACAAATCAGGCTGCTGAACTTAATCTGTTCTTCAAGCCAGGTAGTTCGGACAAGCTCAAAGTCAGAGATGATTTTGAGGAGCACAACGGTTCCTACGATTATGGTCATGGACATAGCAACGGTGTTGTTACTTGGACTGGAGCATGGTCTGAGAACGGAAACCTTGATGGGGATTCCGATTATGGAGATGTTTATGTTCCGCAGCAGGGCGGAGCGATCTCCGGTCATCTTTACTTCCCGCACTGGACGCCAAATGGTGAGGGATCCATTTCCAGATCGGTTGATCTGACGAATGGAGAAAATCTAAAGTTGGAGGTTTCAGTTGGGAACCATCTGGAGTTCGGTGATGATCAGTTTGATCTCTTGATTGAATGGGATGGCGGAAGCGCTCGTATCCCAATGTTTGATCAATCGACGCAAAGCAGAAGCGAAGTCATTACGATTGACATAAGCAATCTGCCTAGTTGGAACCCTTCTGAAACTACGATCACTTTTGAAGTGTCTGGTATGGAAGGAACGGATGATTATGCCCGAGTTCTCGATGTGAAGATCACTGGAGACAATGTTATTGATCCTACGACCGAGCATGACATTGACTTTACTCTTGGTGGGGAAGGCGTTGCGATTGCTGATATGCTTGGCGTTAATGATGCCGATAATGACACTTCCAACGATCAACTCTCCAGTGCAGTCATAACGCTAAAGAGTTATCAGCAGGGTGATGCTCTGAGTTATCTCCCTCAGGGAGCGTTCTCTGGTATTTCTGCCACGACTGCAGTTGTTGGTGGCAATCTGGTTCTGACCCTCTCTGGAGATGCAAGTTACGCAGCATATGTTGCGGCGATCAAATCCATTGAATTCAACACCTCTTCAGACATTGATACGAGAACTATTGAAATGGTTGTCAGCAATGGCTCTGAAGAAAGTGGTGTTGCAACCACAACGGTCAATGTGATTGAGAATACGGATAATCCAAACACCATCGTTGTCGATTATAATGAGCCTGCTTATTCTCAGAACAAGTATTACGAGAATGATCCAGACAAGAACTCAGGGTGGCATTATCGCTTAAATGGTACCGATCAGAACGACAGAATTGAAGGGCAGGGTAACTGGCATAATGATCTGTCTGGTGGTGATGGCAATGATCTTTTGATTGGGGATGATTGGCATCCGTCAAGTAGCCGCAACTATTCTGATACGTTCAATGGTGGTGCGGGTTATGACCGGATGACCAGCGGTAGTGAAGATGATCTTGATGCATTCATCTTCGACGTTCTGGATGGAAGCTTTGATACAATCACCGACTTTGATGGTACGGCTCAGGGGGAAACAGATCAAAATGTTGATCGCCTCGATATTTCGGATCTCCTGAACAAGGCTTTCGGAGACGATGAAGTTGATGCTGCAGAAGCTGGACAGTACGTGAAGGTCCAGGAAAATGGTTCTGGAAGTGATGTGCTTGTTGATGTGGATGGGGCTGCCAATGGCGAGAACTGGTCGAAGATCGCTCACCTTGATAACATCAGCAATACAGACACCATTAAAGTGGTGCTGGATGATGATGGCTCTTACAGTCAAGTAGACGTTGTGGCCTAAGAAAAAGCCGGGTCTCATATGAGACCCGGCTTTTCGTATGTTTGTACAGTAAGTGCTCTACTGTTTGTTGAGCGATGGCTTACTGCCTCGCGTTTGCTTCGCGGACGACCCAGGCTGTCTGATCGCCATATATCGCGACAGAGTATCCTTCATACTCACGGATCAAAGCACCCAGCTCGCCGACAGCAAGGAGGCGGCTACTTTGGTCGATGGACTGGCCGATTTTGTAGCGTTTGTTTTCGCTGTTCAAAACATAACGCTCGCCGATCAGGCTCGCTCCGGTGACAGTCAGAGACGGAGATGAAAGGTCCCGCGTCAGGAAGCTGATGAAACCAGGGTTTCGCAAGCTCTCTCTGATGAAGTTGGAGTAGGGGATCAAATCAATGTTGTTGCTTTTTTCTGATTTGATCAGGCAGTCGCGTGTTGCAGCTGGATTGACTGCAGCTTCCAGAATGTAGCGCTGGCGTTCCTCTGGAAACGTTGTGAGAGCGAGGCTTTCGCTGCTGCTCAGGATATCGAGCCACAGTACAGTCACAGGGATCTGTGAGACTGGTACTGAAAGATTTTCAGAGCAGAGAGGACCCTCAGAGGGCGGCGTTATAAGCAAGGGCAGGAAGTTCTTTTTTAGCTCTTCAGGTATCACGCCTTTGGCCTTAGCGGATTCCATCCAAGCAAGGAACACGACTTCAGCCGCTTCGTTAAGCTCAGGATCGTCCAGAGCGACGTTTTGGAACCGGGCATCTGCTTTACTTTGAGAGATTACGCCCTGTTGCTTTTCGCTTTTAGCTTCCAGCTTTCCGTTTGTCGTCTGCTGGCCTGCATCTGTTTCTTCTAACACTGTCGGCTGACTGGTTGGTGACGTTGATGCTTGAGCGGATGCAATGCCGATGCTGCTTAGTAAACGTTCCGTTGCTTTTTGAAGCGGCGTTGCGGGTGCTTCAGGGCCAGTTTTGGGTTGTCCTGCCGCATTGCTTTTGGCGAGGCGGCTGGAAGATTTTTGATTTGGTTGGCTAGCTACAAAACCGTCTTGTTGTTTGATTGCCCGCGCCAGTTCCAATACTTTGGTTTGGCGCTCTTCGACCGGTTCATTCGTGAGTGGATCAACAGCAGCAAGCAGGGGTTCAATACCGCCATCAAAGTTGGCTTTGAGATCTACGACCTGTCCGTTTTCTTGTACCAACTTGACGAGAGAACGCAGTGGAATAAACGTAGCGTACTGCCTGGAGTATGAGCGTAAGAAGCCAGACCAGCGATCAATGTCCTGGCTTGCTATGATACCGCTGACTTCAAGAGTTTCATCGTCGAGACGGAAGATGATGGTGTCATCAATCAAGGCACGCTTGGCCAGCTTGCGCACATCCAGAAGATAATCATCTGCAGTTTTGATGTTTGATGTTACGCCGGAGATGCCATTCAACCCGCGTAGGTCCGCGATTAGCTGGTCAGCACTTGTTTTATCGAGAACAGAACCGCTCAGGGTTAACTCTCCGTCATCCGCAAGTGCGAAGCTTACGTTGGATCCGCGAGATTGCAGATAACCGGCAATATCTTTTTTTAGTGTTTCGATGACGCGAACGCGCAAGCGGACAGGTACTTCAGTGCGTTCTACGGCTTCTGTGATTGCTCGGCGCTGAACAGGTTCGCTGACATAGCCTGTCAGATAAATCTGATCGTCAACGTCCTGGCGCAGGCTTAGTCTTTCTGCGAAGGGGAGGTCTGCCAGAGCGATACGCACTGCTTCAATGCCTCCATTGGGGAGGGCACTTGCTGTGCGAGGAGATATTTTGCCTGAGCCAACGAGGTAAAAACCACCAAGCACGACGGCGCTTGCAACTGTTGCAAAAGCTATGCGCTTGCGATGTTTTGCAATTGGAGCGAATATCGCGTCAACGTGCTTTGCATTCTCGCCAAGGATTGAGTTTGCAGCAGAGTTCTCTGCTGTTTGCTCGTCATCTTCATGGGGAGCATTCAGTGCTTTGCTTAGTGTTGCCCATTGAGCGTTTTTGGCGCCAAGTGCAATTTTGATGACACCAATGCTGATGACATCAAGAGGCTCAATCTCGACCCATTCGTCATTGCCACTACTTAGAGAGACACCGTTTTCTGTCCGGACATCTCCTGCCTTTGCAGAGATTTCGATTTTGTTGTCTTGCAGGCGTAGCTGCATATGGCTTGCGGCAACGCTCAGATCTGCCAGTTGCAAATCGTCGTTTCTGTCCGAACCAAGTGTATACTCACCCGGCTCGAGCATGACTTCCGCGCCAGCCTGTTGGCCTACAAGAATTTTGAGGATGAGTTTACCCATTCGGCGTCCCACCTAAACAAGCGCTGGAGTTCGCCATATTGACTATTTGCCAAAAGCGAACTGGAAAATGCCATGGATTGTCAGGGTTCGGGAAGACCGAACCTGTCTCATGGACCTGAATATACAAAGGCTCTCTTCCACACTCGCTTTGGCAACCGGAAGAGAGCCTTTTAAAAAGGTTTAGGCAATGTTACGTGCGCAGGCTTTAACCATATCGGCGTGCGCCTTCACCATGCTGGTTCGTGTCTGACCCATGGTGGTATAAGTGTTCACGAGCAGCTGCAAAGTGAACATTTTTTCAGTTTCAGCCAAGTTGGAGTTTTGCGCTTCAATGATCTTGTCATTGATCTTGTCCATCTCGGTCTGGAAGCGGACGCTGATGTCGAGCGCATTCATGCCCGCTTTGTTAGCCAGTGCTTCGGGAGCTGCTGACGTGTAGGACGCTGTAATGCCTTGAGTAAAAGACGTCATGTTGACTCTCCTAATGTTTGCGCGGCTCTAACACTGGACTGGAAACTTGCGCAGGACGTCCTGAGCAGCAGTGATGCCGTTTATCACTGTTTGAATACGTTGGTAGTCAGCCTCAGTTTGAGGCTCCTCGGATTTTTCACGTACCCAAGAGGAAAGAGCGTCCAATTTCTTTTCGAGTTTTCGAGCATGTTCTGAACCTTGCTGACTTTTTAAAGTCTCTTCCAGATCGGTGACATACATCTCGTTATTGGTGTTCTCGTCTTGCACGCGTTAGTCCTTTGTTTCAACGCTTCCAGCTTTTTTAAAAATTTGACTCATTATTGAGCAAGTTCCGCTCTAGCATTGTCCTATTCAGCACAGTGATAGAACGATCCTTAATTTTTATGATGCCAGCGCGCTCCCACTCTTTCAGGCGGCGGTTGATATTGCTGCGTGTTCCGCGCGCCATTGCACCCAGGTCACTCTGTGTAACGATTGCGCCAGAGATCACAGACTTGTCTTTTGGGTTATCGCCCGCAGGTGTGCCGATCGACTCAAGCAAGCTTAACAACGCATGAGCCAGGCGAGCCGAGAGGCTTGGCAGTGACAAGCAGCGTGTCGATTCGATGTAGGAGCGATAGTGTTTCGCTACGACTACAGCCAGTGCGCGACAGATCTCGGCACTCTGCTCGTTGATGACATGAAATGCAGAGCGTCTGATTTTGTGAACGACTACGTTTCCTAACGCGCAAGCTGTATCTGCGTGAACAGATCGCTGAAAGACACCTAATTCGCCGAAGCTTTGGCCTGCTGTGATGATGGCATAAAGGAAGGTAGATCCATCTTCGCGCAAGTGACTTAAGCGAACATGTCCACTCTCAATGATGTAAAGAAATTCAGCATCATCTTCCTGAAGATAGATGTTCTCGCCGTTTGAGTAGGTTTGGCGAATTGCTGATTGCTCTAAAGATGCACATAATTCATCATTCAGCTCTTGAAACAATGCTGCGTTTTCTTTCCAGCTGCTTTCACCTGAGGATGAGGTGCCAGTATTATGAGCTCTTGATGCGCCTCTACCCAGGCTTGCATCATATACTGCCTTTTCCATAGAAATGTACCGTGTCCTCTTACTTAAATAAGTGCAGCTATTTTAGAGGATGAAGATATACTGGTCTCCGCAGAGCAAATATACTTCGTCTTTTTCTTATTATACTCTACCAATATTCCACCCCAATCTCACTCGTACACAATTGCGAAGAATTGTGCTTCAGAACACGGACAAAACTATAATTAAGACAGCTAATAAGCGAGTCAAGTCTGGCTGTCATCATCTAACTTATATTTTAATGGATATTGACTGTATCCCTCGGGATTGTGATTTTAAGTGCGAAAAAGTCACGATTTCCCTCCGTAATGTGAACAAGTGTGAGTCATTATAAGATTGAAACTGGTGTATACCTGCATGCACTGATTGTAGTTTTTATAGTGAACTCAATTCACCTATCAGATAATCGACCGTTTGCTCGAGTTTTGCAGGGCTAAGTTGTCCTGCTTCGTATAAAACCGCCAGATGTAACGTTCCATCTTTAGATTTCCCTGTATGCAGATTGGTTCCAATTTCAGGTTTGAAGCCAGCTCGGCTCAAAAGAGCTTCATTTGCTGAATTCTGGTCACCCGTTGTGGTTTGACCAAGGCTGACAACGACGCTGTTGCCACCTTCGACAGGGGTAAACGTCAGTTCACCGGATTGTGAAAGGAGGTAAGACAGACTTCCATCCATCTGCGGAGAAAAGGGGATCTTCATATTGTTTGCGAACGCTTCCAGGCTTGACTGGATGGCACTTGAAAACTGCATTCAATCCTCTCCTTTGTTCTTCCTTGGTTTCATGTTGCAGCAGCTATTTTATTAGCGATGACGGGTCAGTGAACAGTAGCTGACGCAGCGCTGACCTGAGCGAAGTTATCAACCGGCGTAGCGTCAGTTGCTGTTTGATATTGCTCTTCTTCCAGGATCGTCAGCTGCTCTGACAGTACCAGTAATGTTTCGAGTTGCTGATTGCGGATGTTTTCGTTTGTGAGGATGGTGTCAGGAACCTCACGGTGCAATGCAAGCAGGTTGTTTGTGTAGTTCAACGATGCGCTGGCCCCAGCAGGAGCGAGTGGTGCAACAAGACTTTGTGCGTCAGCAGGTGATGTGACTGCTTTGCCCAGATAATGGAACAGTGAGCTTGCCAGCTTCTCCGTGCCCAGCTCTTCCACAACACGTGTGAACTCTGAGAAGCTGCGACCTGTCAGTTTGGTTGCGACATGCACACCCTCATAGACGGTTCGCAGGCTCTTTAGTTTGCCGAGCTCGGTCAGGACCGCTTCCAGATGAGCAGGCTCATCTTGTGTGTCTGCAATTTCCAGGCCCTGACTTGCGGCGGTTGTAAACAGGTCCACAACATCATCAAAAGAGGTGAGGGGTGAGCTTTCATTGCCGTTTACGTCGTGATGCATTGAATGTGTGCGTGCGATCAGGTCATTGAACTTATCGAAGATGATTCCGAAGTTCGCTTCACTACGCAGCATGTCGCGGTATTGCTCACGGATGACTGCAGGATCTGTTCCCAAATCCTCGGCTTTGTCGTGGGCAAGTTCCGCGACTGCAAAGCCTGCGCGCACGTCACGACCAGTCTCACCGCTTTCCATATATTCGCGGGCATTGAGCAGAGCTCCCAAAAGAGCATCATTTGCTCCTGTGGTCTCAAAGTGCTCGATGGCGATCTGCAGGGCGGCATACTGGTGAGTTACGTCACCGTCAAACTGCTGCAGGAATGCGAATACGTCCTGAGGAGTGAGCTGTCCTGAGCCTTCACCGTTGGTGCTTTGGTTGTGCTGGTAATCCTGTAACCGCTGAACCAAACCTTGCAGCTTATCCTGAGAGGGCATGTCAGGCAGCTTATCGTAATAGTCGGCAATCCGTGTGATTGCTTCTATGTTAGCGCCTTGCCCTTGCCGGATTGAGCGGCTTTCCAGTGATCTTTTGTCGAGGCGTGAGGATACGGCCTGGCCAAGCTCTTCAGCGGCGTCCGTCAGTTTAGATGGATTGTTGAGCTGCATGACGCGCTCAGCGCGGCGCTGCCCTGTGGCTTCCGCAACCAGTGGAGCGCCAACTGGCGACTCAGCGTTGTGAGTGGCAATCGTTGATCTTAAGACCTCTAAGCTCATTGAAAAGTCCTCCGCTGATACTACGAATAAGAATATGTCATTTTCATACTTCTTTTAGCGAAATTGCTTTGTGTCGGGCGACACAAGTGGGCTCACCCATTTTGCTAATTCTGTCATTGCTAAATTTCGATTTTGAAGGTGTGTCGTTCGGAACAGCGGTGCCCCGGTCTGCCCGTTTATAGAGGGCGTATAGTGTTTTGATGGGAATGTTGTATGGCGAAGACCGGATCCAGCAAGGAAGAGTTGCTTCCCCAGTTCACTGTAAGTGGTGATGCAGGCGCGTTGAGTGCCTATTTGGATGATGCATTAAGCCTTTGTAACGCTGATAAGAACTGGCCTTCAGAAAATGAATGGCAAGATGTGTCTTACCAGATGGTTGCGAGCTTGCAGGAGTTGCTTGATCTTCCTGCCGTTCAGAAAGATCCGGTCGCGCTGAGCTTGATTAACGGGCTGCTTGCTTCGAAGAGCTTTGATGGCTTTTTGCAGGGGTATGACGCGATTGCTGAGCATTTCACGAAGCGATTGAAAGACAACGAAAATAATAGCGGTGCTGCGCGGTCTCAGTTTGCGAAGCCCCAAAAGAATGCGGGTCGTACTCGCCTTATTTTGTGATGTGAGGAGATGAAAATGATTAATGGTGTTGGCTCAGGCTCATCTACTACTGTAGACCCAGATACTCTTGCTCCTCCAAAAGATGACGATACGGCTAAAGCTGCCTCCGGTGGTGCTGGTGATGGTGCGCAGGAAAGAGCGGCGCAGCAAGGTCCCGCGCTGCAGGCTGCAGAAACGCAGACCAGTGTTTGGGATAGTTTCTTATCCAACCTGCCGGAAGCCGATCCTGATTTTGAGAATCCCTTGTTGTCGATTCCAGGGACGACGAACTACGCGACCGACCCGAGTAAGTATAATGCTTATGTGGCCAGTGTTTTGGTAGATCCGGCTGATACTGTTGCTGATGAAGACTTGCCTGCGAACTATAGCAATCCGTCACCGCATGAATTTGTCTCCTGGCATCCGGCCGTTCAGCTGCGTTATTTGCGCGATAATTTCACTGAGGCGCAGATTCAGTCAGGAAATACAGTCATTGGTACAGGGTCCAATCAGGTTGGTGTAATTCGCTCCGATGATAAACGCAGTGTGACCATCGTGAATGAGTTGACAAAATCTCGTATTTTCCAGCTCTCGAAGACGGAGCAGGAGCGACTGGCAAACAACTCCATCTTTAAGACCAGAATTGCGCCGCTGTTGGATCTGCTGCCAAATGCAGATACAGACCTTGCTGCCAGCCGCGCTGTGATTACGGCCCAGATCGACAAAGAGATTAATGACGTTAAGAACAAGACGTTGACTAACAAAACTTCAAGCTCTGACCGTGATAAGTTCAATGAGGACAAGCAAGCCTACGTCAAGCAGTTGGAAATGCTGAGAGATAATGTTCCTAATACCGGAATTTATGCTCGTTCAGATCTGGCTACCGAAATGCAGGAAATTGTGAAGCGTTTTGAGCGGGCGCATGCTTATTTTGATGTGAAGACACCAAATCTGGCTAATCCAGCGCGGAACTCGAGAGATGTTCTAACGCCAGATAATAATGCCTCGATCAACCGTGGTTATGCTGTTTTTATCGAGCAAGAGCAGCGTATTCTGGCAATCAAGCAAGCTGAGCAGCAGATGTTATCTGCTGGTGGTATCACAAACTCAGATGGTACAATTTCCCGGTTGGATTTGCCGACGCTGGTGGCGCTCATTCAGAATCAGGCCAGTTTGAAACAGCAGGCGATCATTACAATGAGAACAGAGCAGCTGACCCAGCTCAACCAGTTGTCTCAGGCCTATGCGGAAATGCAGCGTATTGTGAACGAAGCACTGAAGAAGTTCAATGATACCGGAAAGGACGCGGATAAAGAAAAGCACTCTCTTTCTGTGTCTTTTGATAATCCTAGCCAGTTCAGTACTGCTGTTGCGTATATGTTTGAAGACTTCGCTTCGGGTAAGCCGCACCCTGTTGAGAAGGAATTCAATATTACCCGGCCAACGCATGACATGATTAACAATAGTAACGGAAGCAAGAACTCCTTTAAGCGGACGCAGTGGGAGCGCTTCTCAACGCAGTTGAGTGATGCGGTTACGCTTCTGAACCCTCAGTTGCTGACCAATGACATCAATCAGGATAACCGTGAACAGAACCGTTCGTACGAGCAGGCGACTGGTACTGTGCGCCGTAGTTTTGATCTGAATATTCAGATTGCGCGTGGCTTCTCTTAAAAGCTTTTTTTTGTGATGGCAGCTCTGGCATGTAAGTCAGGGCTGCGTTTTATTTTGACTGGGTACGGGATTCGGAATGCGGGTTGCATCGATTACAATTGGCGTGAATGAGGTTTCCAACTGGAAGGTTGAAGACCAGGTTCAATTGCCAGAGGGCAAAAAGCTTGCTCCTGTATTTTTGCCAGAAGTGCGGCCCTTAAATGAGGTCTTGTACCGTCCGACACTGGATGAGCGCTTACCTTCTCTTTTGTTGCCGGATTTATCTGAAACAGACATTCTTTTGCCGACTGAGTTGAGCGAAATGCGCAAGGAGCTTCAGCGTTTGTTTGCTGCGGCAGCTTTGCGTGAGCAGGGAGAACGGCAGCGTGTTCTAAAAGGTGTTGCAGACCTGTTGATGGGTGATGTGTTGCTTGATGAAGACCTGCAGGCAGCCCTTGCCATGTTGTTGCAAGGGTAAATTTGATGACAGCGCTCAACAGTCGGCAGCGAGACTTTCTTCTTCTCAGTATCTACATCATGACGCAAAACTGCAAATATGCAGAGGCGCTCACCATGGTGCAGGGTATGATGGTGATGGAGGATCATTCCAAAGACGTGCTTCTGGCTCGCACGGTTCTGCTTTTCCTTCTCAACCGATTTGACCTTGCGCTCGAAAGTCTGCGGGAGTTGGACCTGCTGGATCCACTTGAGCAGTTTGGTAAGTATACGCGTAGTGATGAGCAGTCCATGCGTCATTACATTCGTGCGCGTTGCCTTTATACGCTCCATGATGCTGATAAGGCTAAGGATGCGATTGATATCTATCTTGGCAACCGCCGGCAGAAACTCTCCCAATAACTCCAGATTGTGATCGAAGGGGAGGGTTTGCTTCCTCCTCTTATGCAGACTGAGCTGCCTTTTGTTGGTGGCAGATCAGCCTGTTGGCTGTGCTCACATGTTCGTGATGCATAAAAAATCACTGCACAATGCGTATTGCCTATTCTTGTGTTCTGTTTGGCACAGAACACCTTCTGATTGCGCTTTATTGTTTTCTTAAATGCTGAATTAGTCAGAGATAAAGAAAGGGCGCCATGTCACTTCTCGATATGCCCAAACAGTCACCAGAGCTCTTTGCTGAGACGATTAAAGAGATCGCTGAGCCGCTCGTTGAGCATCTTGATTCACTGGGTTTCAAGGATGAAAAATTCTACCAGTTGATGAAGCAGGGTGTCTCCATATCCGAGATGCTGGGTTTGTCAGAGGAGGAGCTCGCAGCTGTCTATGAGATGGCTCGCCGGAACATCTCTGTCGGTCAGGTCGAGAAGGCGAAGTCGCTCTTTATTATGCTGGTGCAGATTGCTCCGATGGAAGAGCAGTACACCTATGGCCTCGCGATGACCTATCAGATTCAGGGCGACGTTCGCATGGCCGTGAAGCTCTATCTGCATTTCATCAGTATGGATGCGACCAACCCGCAGGGGTATCTGCGTCTTGGTGAATGTCTGCTGGCTGCAAAGGAATACCAGGAAGCTGGTGACGCGTTTGAAGCCGCACTGCGCATGTTTGATGATCCCGTCAAAAATTATGACGACAAGAAGTATGCGCAAACCATGATGAAAAGCGCACGCCAAAAACTGGTCTGACAATAGTTTTGATCTCAATTATTTAAGCATGGAGAATAGATATGGAGCTTCCTAAAGGTCTGGGCCTTGGTCTGAATAGCAACAGTCTGGGCGATATTTTTGATACGACCTCTGAAATGGCTGGCAAAGCTGGTGATGTAAAAGGTGCAGGTAAGATTGGGCCGGGAGCACTTGCATCTGTTGGTGGTACGCCGATGATTGCGACCATTGCGTTTGCGCAGCACATTACACGCCTTTCAAACAGCCTTACTCAGGTTGGTCCTGAAACTCCGCTGACTACTTCCAGCTTCCAGGATATTGAAGTGCTTGTTGCGTCCGTTTTGGACAAAATGCAGGGCACTCAGGAAGCGGTTGAGAAGAACAAAGTGGGTCTTACCCAAGCGAAACAGAAGGGTGCTTTGCAGGATAAGGCGATCAAGCTTGAAGAGTCTATCCGCAAGCAGGAAGAAGCTGAGAAGAAGCAAAAAGGTCTCAGCATCTGGCAGAAGATCTCTCTGGCATTTCAGTGGGTTGCTGCGGCGATTTCCATTGTGGCCGGCACAATTCTGGCGGTTATTCCAGGACTGCAGGTTGTCGGGGCGTTTATGATTGCTGCCGGGGTGGTGCAGCTTGCCATGGCCATTGATGCCACGGTGCAGGCCGCGACTGGCCAAAGTATCGCCGGACACATTGCAGTGGCCGCTGGTGCGGATGAAGAAACCGTCATGAAGGTTGATATTGCCATGAAAGTGGTTGCAGCCGTTGTTGGTATCACTCTGGCTGCTGCGTCCTTCTTTATTCCGGGTGCTCAGGCAGGCAGTGTTGGCGCGATGATCCAGGCGATCTCTTCCATTACTTCCGCGATCATTCAGATCGGTAGTAGTGCCGGTGCGATTGCAGCGGGTGCTGTTTCTTACACAGCTAGCCAGGATGTTGCGCAGTCCAAGGAACTGCAAGCAGATGCCGCTGACCTTGATGCGTTTATCCAGTTGCTCAGTCAGATCATCGATCAGCTGCTCTCCATTCTGACCAAGGCAGGCGAACAGTTCGCTGATGCGTTGGATGGAACCGTGAGTTCCATGAATGAGCGTGCCGATACGCTGGGTAGAACAAAGTTTGCAGGTTAAAAGGAGGTATTTATGTCAGCAACCGTAGGTGCCAGTTACAATCGTGATTATCTGCCGCCCAGTTTCTTTCAGGACGGCAAACTTGCCGTTTCTGAAGAGCGGGCAACGGAGTTCCAGCAGAGCGTAGAAGCGCGTCTGGCAACTTTGCCACCAGAGCATCACGGAACATTCCTGTCACTCGTGTCTTTGCCGCAGTTTGCTGCAAGCGCGAATTTTGACAAGGCGACAACGGACGAGGCGCTGGGTCGTCTGGAAGCGGCGACTGTTGCAATCGGTTCTCTCGACAAGGTCGACAGTACAGGCAATCTGTCTCGTCTGATTGCACAGGCTCTTTACAAGTCTGCTGTCAATCAGCGCAATAACGAGCTCGAGTCCCGTTTGATTGCACGTGAGACTGTGAAGACGCAGATGCACGCTCAGGCCGGGAAGAGCCGCGATGCAGCTGAAGAGACCCGTACAGGTGCGATTATCAGTCTTGTTGTGACTGTTGTTTCTTCTGCTGTTTCCATCGTGATGTCTGCTGTTGCGATTGGTAGTGCTGCAAAAGGCTTGGGTGCGGCGAAGAACTCTGCGAATGCCAACTCGCAGGCTGGCAAGATGGATGCGAAAGCAGCTGATGTTGCGCCGGGCAAGGGTGGCAAGCTGAATGATTTTTATTCGCAGCGTGCCGGTGATTACCGTGCGCAAGCGAAAGGTTTTGATGCTGTCGCAAGTGCATCCGGATCTCGTGCACAGTCCATCGCGACGATTGGTGGTGTTGCCAACACTTTGGGTAACACGACCTCTCAGGGTGCGAGTGCGTTCACTCAGGCAAACGCAAAAGAAGATGAAGCGATTTCTCAGGAGCTGGCAGCAGCTGCTGAAGAGGTTCGTAAGGAAAATGATCAGGCTGAATCTATCCAGAAAGCTCTGGACGATATCATCCGTGCGATCATTCAGTTCCTGAAAGAATCTCGCGAAATCGAAAACGAACGGGCAGCTGCGATTACTCGCGGTTAAGCCACAAAAGCAGGTGTGCGTTTATTACCCTCAACGCACACCTGTTTTTTCGCGTTTAGCGACTGATTGCTGATCTTGCGCATGTCAGAGAGGATTTCTCGTGTTCTCCTTAAACTTTTCAGGGTGCTTGGATAAACTCTGGCGAAAGCTGGGATTAGGTGCACCGATTTTCTCCGAGCAGAACACCGCTTCGATGAATGTTGATGGTGTTCAACTCGTGTTTTCTGATGCCCTTGATGGGGGTGGTATTGAAGTCACGACGGTTATTGGCTCACTGAGTGAAACGGTGGGAACCAGAGGCCGACAGATTGAAGATATCCTGCATTTAAATCTGGCCTGCCTGTCGCAGTTCAGAACGCTGGCGGTTTTACGCAAGACTGATGATGGCGCAGAAGAGCTTGTGCTTTCGGTGAGCTTTCGCGGCTACACAGAGCTGGAGAAGCTGACCGGGCTGGTTGAGGAGCTCTTGTCTGTTGTGAGCCTTTATCAGCCGTTGGTTTCAGCGGACCCAAGTGGTTATCAAGGCAATCCGTTGCTGGGTGCTGCGCAAACCTCTCTTTCTGATGAGCTGGATGGTGCCATGGTGTTTCACCTTTAATGCTGCGCTGCCGCTCCCAAACTTTCTTATTTTCTTAAGCCGTAAAGAGGCACGATATGACTGAGCTCGTTTCAGAACTGGGCAACTCTCCAGAACAAGACATCAAGGCAATCGCAAAAGGCGCAATTGGCCGTAGTCTGGGGCTTACGAAAGATGACATCAATCCAGGTCTGGTGATGGCCAAGGGCTTGATGGATACAGGGCGGACTGAGAAGGCGCTGGAGATCTACACTGGGCTTGTTCTGCTTGAGCCGATCAATGTGGATGTGCAGCTTGGGCTGGCGAACTGTGCAGTGCAGTTGCAGCAGTACACGCTTGCTGTGCAGGCAGCTTCCGCTGCAATGGTGCTCGACCCGACCAATCCGCGTCCATACTACTTTTCTGGTGTTGCTTGTCTTGCTTTGGGTCACATTACCGAGGCTAAGGAAGACCTTGAAGACACTTTGACATATGCCAAGGACCGCAAGGATGCCGAGATCCATCAGGCGGCTCAAAAGCTATTGACCGGGCTGAACAACGCCTGAGTTCAACTTACTGCACTTTCTGAACTTTGAGGCCGGGGATAAACGATGCCACTCGCACCTGTTACAGACAATACTCCGGCTTCTGCCGCCTCCGAAGATCAATCGGGAGAAGTAGATGTCAATCTTGATGCTGTTTTTCGTGCGCTCGGTGGTGGGCAAGTAAGTGCGCAGGCTATTCTTGAGGCTATCAAGTCCCGGCAGGGGCTCTCTGCTGTTTTGAAGGCTGATGGCAAGCTGGAGAAGGTTCTTTATCAGTTTGCCTATCAGGCTCTGCACCTGCAGCAAAAAGCATCTGCAAAGGAGCAGTTTGAAGTTCTCTGTCTGCTTAATCCAAACAATGTTGAGTATTGGCTTGGGTTGGCGTTGAGCCATGCAGACTGGCCACTTGGCGGGGGGGACGTCAAGAGATCGCTTCGCAAAGCAAAGCTGCTTGATGAGGCACATCCAGCCGTCGCCCTCAGGCTTGCTGAGCATTGTTTGTGGTCACGAGAGCTGGATGAGGCGACTGTGGAACTGGTGCGCTTTTATCAGCTGATGAAGGTGCGGCCTGTTCCTGAGCTCATCGAATATTCTAAGCGGCTTGCGTTTGCATTGGAGGCGCAGAAAAAATCTGCTGCACGAGACAGTGATGTGTCATGATTGCGACTTCCGGTTATCTACATCTGCCCTATGATCTGGGTGAGGATGAGAACGGAGTTGTTGAGCTTGCTGGTCCGATACAGGCAGAGAAATTCTCCAAGATTTCCGGTGATATAGGGATCCTGTATCGCGAGCTGTCGTTTACGGCTGGCTTGCTGACATCTGCGCGAAAGGTCGAGAGTGTTAAGCCGCTTGGTGCTGGCAGGATGTCTGTGGATCGCCAGATTGCGTTGCAGTATGGGACCGAACTGGCGCGGACCAGAGTACTCTCTCAAGACCATCGCTTTGAGTATGAACAACGGGCGACCCGGACGGTCAATCGCCTGAAGGAAGCTGATCATCTGTATCTCAAATACAGTGCGCAGTTTGATCTGTCTCGCTGGTTTGCCTACGAGAAGCCCAGCCTGACGTTTTCTGACGAGAACCGCATCGGGCTAACAACCTTTGAGGTGGCCTCTTACTCGCCTGCCGATTTGCATGAGTTGATTGCGAAGATCGAGAATCGGTATCATTTGCTGCAACGCCTTTATACGCAGCTTCCTCGGTTGAATGAGCATAAGCGGCGGCCTGGTTATGCTTATGCTTTCATGCTTCTCACAGACGGTGTCCTATCTGCCCTCAAAGCGGCCCTTGCGAAGCGGACTGCTGGCTCTGGGGACGACAGTTCTTCCTAAGGCGGTCTTTAGGTGTCAATCCTACAGCTTGCTTAGGTGCTGACCTCATTCTTCGTTTTTGATCAGAAGGATGCTGCAGGTGTTGTACGTTCAGCACACACATGGAAGTAACCATTTTTTCACTCCGTAATTGTCCCAATAATGTCCATAAGAGGGCGGGTTCTGTGTTTTAAGGCACAACACGACCTCTGGGTTATCTGCGAGATATAGGGAGAGATAATTCAAGGAGTCTGAGATGACTGCAGTTACGCCAATTGGTTCTTCATCTGTATCCAATGCCATTGATAACAGTGCACAGATTGTTCGCCCGGCCGCGAACAAGAGTGTTGAGTCTATTCCGTCTGCCAGTCAGCTCCTCTCAGTCGGGGTGTCGGCAGCGTTTGGTTTGCAGCCACCTCCAGACAGCGGAAATCTGGAAGTGATGGTCGGGCAGGTTGTTGCCCGGTTTGAGGAAATCCAAACCTCGCTGAAAGAGCAAAATCTGATCGGGCAATCTGAGAAGGTGCGTTCTGCACGCTCTGAGCTGCTACAGGCGCTTGCTTTGCAGGAAGATATTGCAGCTGACATTGAGGCTTTGGACTTGCAGCAGCAGGAACAGGAAGGCCAGTTGTCTGATCTGCAGACCAGCCTTACCTCCAAGCAAGATGAACTGGCAAATCTTCCAGCAACTGTGCCAAGCGATCCAGATGATCCAGATAGCGAACTCGTTCAGGATCCTAAAGAAGTTGCCCGTTTGAATGGTGAGATTGCTCAGATCAATACCTCGATCAGTGAGGTGGAGACTGCGCTTGCTGATACCGTCCAGCAGCTGGACGTCAAACTTGAAGACCTGAGTGAAAGTGATGCGGTGCAATCTTTGCTCCGCACTGCGCTTGAGGAAATGGCTGGTGCACCGAAGACTGGTGAGATGGACGAACACGGCCAGTCTACGCTGGAAGGTGCTTTGTCGGATGCTGCCAGCAAGCTGAACGGGACTAAGCCTGAGTTTGATGAGCGTCACACCATTATTGAAGAACTGCGCGAGGAAGTGCGTGTGTTTGCTGAGGATCGTGTGAAGGATGAGAAGGCTTTGATGACGCTTCTCGAAGCTGAGTATGCCCTACGTTTGGTTGGTTATGTGTCCAGCTCAATCTCCAAATCACTTTCTGTGGCGGAGCAGTCCGTTACTGGTCAGGATACTTCGGATACGACCGGCAGACTTCAGCTGCTTTTAGATAACGGCCGCGTTTAACGTAATCGAATAAAGTTCGGGCAGCACAAGTGCGATAGCCCCGGGTTCGTTTAGCCCCGGGGATCGTGTTGGGCGCTTGTGCTGAACGCATAGGTTTGAAATGATTGGTGCTAAACTAAGTTCAATGCTGCGCAAGACAGCAGGGGTACTTTCTATTTCATTGATCCTGTTGGGGTGTACCACAACCCAGCCAGCTGATCAGGAATGGGATAACACAGCCCCACCAGCGGGGTTGTCTGACCAGCTTCAGCGGTTCTTTTCAGAAGAGAACCAGCGCGAAAACCATCTTGCCCTTTCAGGCCAACCAAGATTGGCATCCAATACGCGTGGCGTGTTGGGCCGTGCGATCAACACCCGTTGGGTGAACAGTGAAAATGCGGAAAAAGGCAGACCCGGCGCGGCTTTCTACTTCAATGATGAAGAAGCTAAGGTTTTGCTGGCAGATTCCCGGCTGAATAACGCCAACCGGCAGGAAATCCGCGTTGCGCAATCCAGTGATGCCAAGGCGACCTCTGATGTGGTTCGCCTGAACTTCCGTGGTGAAACTCTGGAATATTTCATTCAGCAAACGTTGGGTGGGATTTTGCAGGTCAACTATGTGATTGATGAGCCGCTGGAAGGTGCTGTCACGTTCCAGACGGAAAAACCAATTGCCAAAGACCAGATGCTATCATTGGTTCGTGTGCTTCTGGGCCGCAATGGTTATATTCTTAAGCTCATTGACCAGATCTTCCATATTGGCCGTCCTGAAACCATTCAGGCGATTGAACAGTTTTCTGGTGTTGGATCTGCGGGCGATCTGAAGCTTCGGATCTTGCCTGTTCGCTCAGCTTCCCCAGGTGATGCGGCGAAGGTTTTGCAGGCTATCCTGCCAGCTGGTGCTTCTGCCGTTGCAGTTGAGGGATCGAACAAGATTGCGGTTCGGGCGCGACCAGAAGATATTGGTGCGGCTGAAGAGTTGGTGAACAGCCTTTACAATCGCGATAATGACAAAACGATTGTGTCTGTGTTGCGCCTGCAGCAAAGCTCAGCAAGTCAGGTTGCCAAGCAGATCACCACACTGTTTCAGCAGCTTTATCCAAACCAGGTCAATTCTCCGCTGACCGTTATTCCGCTTGAGGCGCAGCAGTCTTTGCTTGTGGCTGTGCAGAGCCGCGAGATGTTGCAGCGCGTGCGCCGGATTACGAAGGAAGTAGATTATAATCTTCTGGATACGCCTAAGGTGCGGATCATCTCGCTGAAGTATTTGCCTGCAAATGAAATTGCAACGCAGCTCACGCAGATCCTTGCGGGTGAAGGGGGCAGTGGTTCTGTTGCTCCGCCGGCTAATGAGCAGAAGCAAAAAGCTCAGAATAATGGCTCTTCTGCCCGCAAGTTCCCGGTTTCTGCTACTGGTGTTTCCGTAAATCCAGGTGGAGATTCAATCAACAACCGCTTTAACAACGCGAATAAGTTGTTTGACGATATTGCTGAGACGCGCGGTGCTAAAGTTGCCGTTGCCAAGAAGGTAGGCATCGTTGCTGATAGCCGGAACAATGCGTTGCTGGTGAATTCAACCTATAAAGAATTCAAACATATCCGTGATGTCGTGCAAGCACTTGATCTTCCGCTCTCTCAGGTGGTGATTGAGGCGACAATTGCTGAGGTGAACATTAATGACAACCTTTCCTATGGGGTCCAATGGTACCTGAGTAAAGGTAATTTTGCGGGTGGTGTTGGTACAGTCGCAGAAGGGGCCTCTCGTCCAGCTAGCGCTGGTGGTGCTCTTTCCCTCAATACTGTTGGGGTTGATGTGGTGTTGAAGGCGCTTCAAAACATCACCAAGGTGAAGGTGATCTCGTCTCCTTATCTGACTGTTCTGGACGGTCGTAAAGCGCGTCTTGTGATTGGCGATCAGGTGCCGTTTGCGTCTCGCAGTCAATCTTCCAGTAATGATGGCAACGTGACTGTGACCAATGAGGTGGATGTAAAAGACACCGGTATTGTTTTGCAGGTTGAGCCGAATATTCGTTCCAACAACTCCGTTCTGCTGCAGATTCAGCAGGAGGTGAGTAATGTGGTGCAAAACAAGACTGAATCATCGCTGACGCCGACCATTGCAACAAGAACCATCAACTCGGATATTGTTGTTGAATCCGGACGGACCATTTTGCTGGGTGGTCTTATTCAGGAGCGCAAAGAAAAGGGGGAGTCTGGTGTGCCGATCCTGCGCAAGATCCCAGTGTTTGGCGAGCTCTTTAAGGACAATACAACGAATGACACAAAGCGAACTGAGCTGTTGGTGATGATTACACCGCGTGTTGTTCGCAAGCAGTCTGAACTGCAGAACATTACGCAAAAACTGCGCCGTGAGCTGTCTTCTTTCTAAGCTGCTTTGAGCTGACAGATGTGTCCCCTGGAATGCTTCGGTGTTCTGGGGGATTTCTTTTTTAAGTTGTAGGATGGTGAGAGAAATTCATTCTTTCCGTATCTGCTAGGCTTTTGAATAATAAATGAAAAATAATGCGGATTGAGATTACATCTTATTCAAACTGTATCGTTTAGCACTTTGTGTTTCTTCGTTTTCTGGCAGTGTTGTCTGCAAGAAAGTAAGGAAGCGGAGTACCCCAATGCTCGATAAATTGCTCAATGATGCATGCCAGATATTAGGCGTGAAACCACAAGAAGATGAACAGGATCCATCTATTCGTGTTGTTGACCTTGATGCATTCTCATTGAAATTTAAGCTGGTTACAGACAGCGATCGTATCTGTGTTTCTGCGCGTTTGTGTGAGTTGACGGCGGTACAGAGAGACCGGATCCTAGAGTTGGTTCTCGTTTACAACACGCAGAGCTTCCAGTCAGGCGGTATGCGTCTGGTGCTGATCGAAAACGATGCGCTGGTCATGCATAATGACCTTCGTGCTGTTGCCTGGGATGCTCAAAAACTTGCCAAGTTTGTGTTGGCATTTGCTGATGTTTCGGCTGGCTGGCTGAAGATTGTTCGTGAAATGGGCGGGTTGGCTGAAAGTGCAGCTGACGATGATGAGCATGACCTGTTTGAACCAGCTTCCCTGATAAGCCTCTAAAAATCCTAGCTCTTTCCATGGGGCTTAAACGTTTCTTTCTCCAAAAATTGAAGACAGTATCCTGTGACTGATCCTGAGGAGGGTGGTTTGGCGGCTGTCGGTATCTAGCGGGCCACAATGACTGAAATCCTCTTTTCTCAAAATGATCGTTACACCAATGTGGTCGCACGCCTTGAGGCTGCTATTTCGGGCAAGTCGGTTCAGGATGCCCGTGTGAGCCTGACCCGAAGTGCGAGCAAAAATGGTGAGGTGCTTTACAAGGCCACAGTCTCTCGTGAAAACGGGGACGGGCTTAGTGAAAAAGTGCTTGGACTTTGCCGCGCTGTGACGCGCCACACCCGTTTCCTTCAGCATAAAGCAGATCGACCAGAGCAGAAGGTCTCCAACTGGAATGTGTTTTATCAGTTGTTGAGGAATGAGGCTGCGCAGAGCCTCTATGAAGATTCCGTGGATCAACGTCAGGACCTGTTTGATGAGGCCATCAGCTATATCTCCCAGTTTGTTTATGAGGAAGAGAAGAACAACCCAAAGGGGCTGAAATTCTCCTCCCTCAAGACACTGAGTTCCTATTTGAAGAACCAGGGGGCTGTGACTGTTCTGCCCGAGAACTTTAAGGAAGAGCCAAAGGCGACCGTTGGTGTTTCCAGTGCGTTGCTGATGTCGTCTCTGGGCTTTCAGCTGGCGGGTAATCAGATGCGATATGTCAGTGATGATGACTTCCGATTTTCTTATGCCGGGTTGGGGCGGCGTAATCTGGACGATTATCTGGAGCAACAGCCTTCATCGCCGACGAATAGTAACGACAGCACGCATGGCGACATCCCTCATCACGGAGAAGGTGTTTGTCCAACGGAAGGTGTTCAGCTGCCTGCAGAGGTGCCGCATGATGATCAGCCTGCGTTTGAGTCCAGCTTCAACAGCATGAATGAGGCTTCAGCCACTGAACTATCCCTCCAGCAATCGCGTGAGTTGCTTGATGAGAAGGGTGAAGTGGAGACGGGTGGACCTGATGAGGATGAAGCTGTGCGCGAGAAAGCCTATAGCCGCGACAAGCTGAAGACCAAGGCTGCCAAGATTACACCGGTTGGTGAAGAGAGTGACGTTGCCGATGATGGCGGGCACGAAATTCGTGTTGAGGATGCGTTTGCTGGTGTTGAAGATGATGCCGCTGAACGCGAAGTACAGGAAGCCAAAGTCGCAGAACGCCGGATTAAAGTGCTGTCGTTTGATCGGGATTACCAGACGAAAAACTCACATGCAATTCGCACGGTTCGCAGTGCTTCAGCTGCGCCAACACAATAACAACAAAACTGGAATGATGCTTTATGATTGACCTTGTTCTTCCTTCAAGGCCAACACTTAACGATCTGCTGAATGCACTTCTCAGTAGTGAACACGATCTGAAAATTCGAAAGTCTGATCTTGTTATTCCTCCGCTGAAAAAGGCACGGGGGCGAACTGAAGATGAGCTTGTCTTTCAAACCAAGCTGGTGAAACCGCGTGCTTTCAGTCTCTCTCAGCCTCTCTGGAAAATGGTAGGAAAGCTTGGTGTCAGAGGCAGGTTTTTGACTGCAAAAGCAGAGGCATTTGAGCAGCAAGTGCATGATGTTGAAGATGCCGGGACCTGGTATGATTTTGAAGTCCTGATTGAAAACCAGATCAAAGCGCATGATTGCGATGTATTTGAGTACATGATGGCAATCATTCAGCAGGCGTTTGGTGATAGAGGGCCTTCAGAAGCTGCTTTGAGTTTTGGTGAGCTCACACGCATTAATGCCATCGTCATGGATGTACTTCCATCGGCTCCGGTCTTTTCCATTGCAGCGAAGATATTTGATGACGCGGAGGAGAAGATTGAGCTTGGGTTGGCGTACCTCGTGCGGACCAGTGGCTGCGTTCAGGACGAAACATCTGATGAGGTTCTGGCTGAAATTATGATCAAAACGTTCGGATCTGCAGATAGGGAGAGTATCTCGGCTTCTAACGATCAGATGCGCAGCTTTAATGAGCAAATGCGGGTCTGGGAAGAGCTTGAGATGAGAGCAATTGCCCGTCAGATGGCGGTTGCTTAACTCTCACCCTTCATACGTCATCTATTTCTGAGAGGCCGGTTCTGAATGGATCGGCCTTTGTGCTGTTTGACACTTAACGCTAAGTTATTGAGATAACGAGGAATAACCAAATCGTGTTTTGATGTTTTTTCTGCAGGAAACATCGTTGGCTGTGACCAACGACACTCAGCTGTATGTCTCAAACGTGCATTCTAAGCTCAAGAATTTACAGGTAACGAGCCGTTCGAGGCTTATGGAATGCGGAGGCAATAATGACCGGAGTTAGCTTCTCCAGTAGTAGCCAATTATCTGATGTTTTGGCGCAGATTGATCACCCGGCGAACAGGGAGTTCGTTAAAGAAAATGCGCAGGTTCGCGTTACTGGTGGTGACGTCATAGATGGTGAAACCATCTACAGTGCAGAGACAAAAGACGGAAGTAGTAAGGTTTCCAAAGCAAGTTTGGCCAAGCTGACTGGTGGCAAACTGTTTGGGAATGCTTTGCAAACCCACGACAAAAAGCTGAACAACTGGCATGTCTTTTCACAGTTGGCAAAGAATGAGATCTCTGCAGGTTTGGATAAAGGTGGGCTTCAAAACCATCAAGCGAAGACGGATGATATTCTGACGGAGGCCTTCGAGAAGGTTAAAAACAACCCAACATATCACAGCAATGACGTGCGTTTTGGAGCACTGCAAGAATTGAGCACGACGATCAAGTCTTTGGTTGCAGATGCTCTTTCTGATGCGAGTACCTATGAGCAGATTTCCGTGAACAGTGGGCCTGGTCATTTCATTGATACTGATGGTTCGCTTGTTCTGCCTAACTCACTTTACGGCTCAGCTTACTCTGATGTGTCGGGTGACGGATATAGCTTGCTTGGCGGGGAAGGTGTGCCTGACGAAGAAGAGTATGCAACTGTTCGCTTTGAAGGCGATCTGAATAAGCCAGAGCTTGGGGATCAGCAGTATGCTGCTGTAAACAAGCGTGGTGGTGATAAAGAAGGTGCGCCGATCCTTAGGCATTACACGCCAAATCAGTTGCGAGAAGCCGCAGCAAATGAGCGTAGGGAAGCTGCTGGCGTTCTGGCTGATATCGATCATCAGGTCATCGAGAATGAGAATCCATACAACAAGCTAAACTTCAACACTGGACCGTTGGCAGAGCCGGGCAGTTTCCTGCTTGATGAGACTTACGCGACTATCGATCAGTCTCAGGCCGATTCTCGCTGGGGAGAGAAGGTGAGCACTGTGAACAATGAACCGCTCTACGTAAATTCAGGGGTGGAGAGTGCTGTAGAGAACAGCAGTGAGTATTCTGATGTGCTTCTTGGTGATGATCAGGCGATCTACGGAAATCTAACGAGGGACGGAAGACCGGCTCCATTGCCCAAGCCAGCAGCTGGTGACATTTCACCAGTTCCGCCAAAGCGGGATGCCTCTCTTCAATAATCGTTAGGTTTGAATAGCGAAATCTATTCGATCAACTGACAACAAGAATTCGTATGCGGCTTGCTCTTTGAATGTAGCAGGTCGCATGCAAGCTTTGGAGTGAGGGTGGAATGAACGCAGAAGATTTTGATAGTGAAACCGTAAAGGTGCTCGCGGAGCTTGGTTTTATTGCTGTCTCCTATGGTCTTGCAGAACATGCTGACTCCATTTTCAAAGCATTCCAGGTGATGCGACCGGATCAGGAGGCAGGGCCTCTGGGCCGAAGCCTTGCTGCAATGACGCGCGGCAATGTAGATGAAGCCTTGCTCTGTCTGGAAAACGCACCGCCGACAGATACCATCCAGACCTATCGCGGACTGGCGTTGCTGCGTAAGGGCGAGATTGATACGGCCTGCGAAATCCTGAGCGAAGTTTGTGAGATGGCAGCTGGTACGCCGTGCGCGGAAATTGCTGCGCAGGCTCTGTCCTCCAGAGACGAACTTGCCAATCCAGTAAGCGCGATGATGTCCCGTTAAGGGGCGTTCCGGCTCAGTTTACCTTAGTTTCAGTAATACGTGAGGAGCATTCATGGCAACAGTATTGGACAGCGCACTCACCTCTCAACTGCAGCAGGCGCTGCAGGGTGGAGCCCCGTCCGCCGGTGGTTCAACAGGCGATGTTACCGGTCTTGAGGACCAGTTCCAGACAGCACTCAATGCTGCCGGGGGCGTGCAACCGCCTGTGGCCGGGCAAATCGTAAATGGCAATGTGGTCATTGGCGGAGTGGAGCAAGTTAATGCTGCCCAGAACGTGGCAGCTGTTTCATCACCAACACAAATTGCTTCCGTCAATCCGACGGACAGTAACTTCGTTATTGACGGGTTGGCCAAGGTCAGGGGTGTTTTTGCCGAGACCAGTTCCAACATCAATGCAATTTCTGAAGGTGGCAAACTCAGTCACTTTGACAAGCTGATCAACATGCAGATCGAAGTGGCGAACTACTCTTTGCTGGTTGATGTGAGCTCGAAAATTGCAGGCAAAACCACGCAAGGCTTGGACGCTTTGATGCGTTGATTAAGACTGCGCATTCAGTAGGTATAGTGAAAGTCTAAATGAATATTCGGCGTTTTATTACAATTGTGGGCATGGTGATTGGTTTGGCCGCCTGCAACACAGATCTTTACACCAACCTTTCTGAGCAGGAGGCAAACACCATGCTCAGCCTGCTGCTGGAAAATGGTGTGTCTGCTCAGAAAGTTGGTCTGGGAGATGGTCTTGTCACCTTGCAGGTGGATGACGACGATATTCAGCGTGCCGTCACAATTTTGAATGCGAATGGTTTGCCGAAACGTACGCGTGACACGCTCGGTCAGGTCTTCCAGAAATCCGGCATTATCTCCTCGCCATTTGAGGAGCGTATTCGCTTTATCTACGCGTTGAGTGAGGAAGTGGCTGAGACCATTACCGAGATCGATGGTATTGTTTCTGCCCGCGTTCACATCGTTTTGCCGGAAAAAGCGGATCTTGGCGAAGAGGTGAAGCCATCTTCTGCTGCGATCTTCATCAAGCATCGCCCGGAGTTCGATATTGAATTTCTGATCCCTCAGATCAAGCGCTTGGTCAGTAATGCGATTGAGGGTGTTGAATACGCCAGCGTTTCTGTTGCGCTTGTTCCTGCACGTGAGCTGAAACCATTCTCACAGCGCTCAGCGCAAGAGTATGAGGCCGTGTTCCCGGGCTTGCGCATTGCACGCGATGACGCCGGTATGTTCTGGCAGATCCTTGGCGCCGTGGGCGTCGTGCTGCTGCTGTTGATTGGTGGCGTTGGCTATTTGCTGTTCAAGCAGATCAGCTCCGGCGGCAAAAAAGCCAAGGGTGGAGACGGCGACGAGCTTCTGCCTGAAGAACTTGCTTAGTAGCAGGGGACTGGCATGATGACAGGCACTCCACATCACTCCGCAGTCTGGCCGCTTCAGGCCAGACTTGCTGCGTCTTTACTGAACCCTCTTTCCTTTGCGCATGATGACCATCTGACAGCTGCTGGCCTTGAGTTGAACGTGCTGCGTGGTCTGGCTGGGCAGGAAGATTTTCAGAGGCCTTTGAATACGCATGTCTCGCAAAAGCTTGGGCTTACTGCGCTTGCTGCTGATGTGGCGGTCACGCCAACTCTGGCAGTCTCAGAGCAGGCCCGGCTTGCACTGATGTTGTGCAGTTTGGGTGCTGAAGACTTTGGCGGCGTTATGCGCATCATCGCAATTGCCAGACTTCATGAGATGATCGGGCGCCTTGTGCTGAAGAAGGATTGCCAGCGTATGGAAGCTCTGTTTGGTGAAGAGGTTTTTGATATCGCCATTCGCGATGTGGCGTTCTTCTTCAGTTCGCTTGGCTATGAAAGCGAGAATGATGAGGCATTCGATCTTCTATGCCGCGGAAGTGATGAAGAGGCTTTGCAGGCGCTGACACTTGTTGGCGCAGAGGGCATTCTGGCTTTCGTCAATGCTGTTGATGCGAAACTTGAGCCGCTTGTTCGTCTTCGCTTTTCCAATGAACTCAACGAAAAACTTAGCGCTCGTTTGCTGGTGATGCGAGCAGAGCAGCAAGAGCATTTTGTCCAGTATTTGCGTCGGAGATTGCCACAATGGCGAGCATTTATAGACTGAAAGAGCTGGGCGCAAACCTGACGCCAGGCACGCACATCATTAAGGAAGCTGAATTTGCTTCCATTGAAACGGCTGACCAGATCATTGCAAATGCGCAGCGCAAGGCAGAGGAAATTCTGCAGGATGCGACGCGCGTTTATGAGGAACAGCAAAAGCAGGGCTATGAAGATGGTGTGCGTAAAGCTCAGTCTGAAGCCTGTGAACGCATCCTTGGTGAGCAAGAACTGCTCGACACGCGCTTGCGTGAAGTGGAGCATGATGTTGTTACGGTGACCATCACGCTGCTGCGTCGTTTGCTGGATGAGTTTGATGATGCTGAGCGCGTTCGCCTGATGGCCCGCAGTATGCTGAAATCACTACGCGCTGAAAAGCGTGTGCGGTTGCATGTTGCTCCGGAAATGTACTCCCAAGCGGTGGCCATGAGTGGTGCGATCACTGATGGTTTCAAGCAGGTCGAGTTTCTTGAGATTGTCGAGGATGGCGACTTGCAGGGGGCTCACATTGTACTGGACGCACCTGTTGGCCGCGTTGATGGCAACTTGCAGGTTCGGCTGGAGGAAATTGAAGAGATCCTGCGACGCACCTCATCTGCTCAAGTACCCTCCAAGCGATCTTCGGAGGTGTAATGGCATCTCTCATTGAACCTGCTGAGCATGTTGAGGACCGTCGCAAGCAGATTGGGTCCGGGGTGCCGCGGCTTGGTCGTGCGCTTGTCAAAGCTGCCACGGATGTTGATCCTTATCCGCTGACAGGCCGTGTCCGTAAAGTGGTGGGTACACTCATCCATGCAGTGGTGCCAAAGGTGGAAATTGGCGAAATTGCTGAGCTTTACACGCGCTCAACAGGTCGCAAACTTATGGCAGAAGTGGTTGGGTTTCATGATGATGAAGCGCTGCTGTCTCCCATTGGCGAGCTTTATGGCGTAGGGCCGGACACTGAGGTTCGCCCGACTGGGCATGTGCAATCTGTTCCTGTTGGTGATGGGTTGCTTGGCCGGGTTCTGGATGGCATGGGCAACTTTATTGATGGGCTGGACCGGGAGTTTACGCCTGCAACGCATTATCCGGTCAACCAGGAACCGCCGGATCCTATGCAGCGCCGGATTATCGACAAACCGCTGCCAATGGGTGTGCGTGCCATTGATGGCATGCTGACCACCGGCGAAGGCCAGCGCATGGGCATTTTTGCCTCTGCTGGTGGTGGTAAGTCCACGTTGATGGCGATGTTGGTGAAGGGCGCCGCTGTTGATGTGACCGTGCTGGCGCTGATTGGTGAACGTGGCCGAGAGGTGCGCGAATTCATCGAGCATGATCTTGGTCCTGAGGGGATGAAGAAGTCCGTTGTGGTTGTAGCCACTTCTGACAAGAGTTCCCTGGAACGTTCGAAAGCAGCGTTTGTTGCAACCTCGATTGCTGAGTACTTTCGCGACCAGGGCAAGCGCGTGCTGTTGCTGATGGATTCTGTGACCCGCTTTGCACGTGCGCAGCGTGAGATTGGCCTTGCTGTTGGTGAGCCGCCGACCCGCCGTGGTTTCCCGCCTTCTGTTTTTGCCACGCTGCCGCGCCTGATGGAGCGTGCAGGGATGAATGATAAAGGCTCGATCACTGCGTTCTATACAGTCCTGATGGAAGGCGATGATATGAACGAGCCGGTTTCGGATGAGACCCGCTCCATTCTGGATGGGCATATTGTGCTGTCGCGCAAGCTGGCAGCGGGCAACCATTATCCTGCCATTGATATTCTGAATTCCAAGAGCCGCGTGATGACAGCGGTTACCACGCCTGAACATCGCGAGATGTCCGGCAAGGTGAATTCGTTGCTGGCGAAGTATGAAGAGGTTGAGCTTCTGGTGCAGATTGGTGAGTACCAGAAGGGGGCTGATGCTGAGGCTGATCTGGCGATTGCTAAGAACAAGCCGATCAAAGAATTTCTGCAGCAGCGTACTGATGAGTTCAATGGCTTTGATGAGGCCTTGAGCAAATTGAAGAGCACTGTTGCGTGATCAACCAAATCAAAAAACTTCATCTCGTCAAAACACTTAAGGAGCAGAAAGCTCAACGGACGCTCAACGCTGAGCTGGAGAAAGTTCGGCGTGCCAAAGAGCAGCTGGAGCACAAGCGGCAAGTTGCGGCAGATGAACGTGCCGCGCTGCCAGCCAAGCAGGATGCGCTTTATCTGGAGATCATCAAGAAGGTCATTTCAACGGATGATCTCGATAAAGTGAAAGAGCAGGCACAGATCCTTGAAAGTGCGGTCAAAAAGCTGGAGGACGCAGCTGAACGCGCGGCCTATGTTTATGATCGTGCGCTTAAAAATGCGGATGCTGCCCGTCTTGAGTATCAAAAAGCACTTCGCATCAAAGATAAGTATGGAAAGGTTGCGGATGATCTTCGGGTAGAAACCAATGCCTTAATGGAGGCTGCGGAGGAGCAGGAGATCGAGGAGCAGTTTTCCGGGCGAAGGCAAGTGGAATTATGAAAGTTTCTCAGGGTTCGCAGCCACTTGAGCAGCAGCAAAATCTTGAAAATATACGTGGTAAGCAACCTCGTGAGCATGGCAAAACGTCTGGCAAGCAGCAGGGCAACAAATTTTCCGAGGGGTTGAACCGGCAGGATGTCAGCTTGTTTCAGGAACAATTGCGCAGCGCTGAAGGCAAGTCTGTTCCGGTTCATGGAAAGGGTGCTTTTCAGGAGGAGGGCGAAGGTTCCGAGCAGGGCCAGACTGACCCGCTTGACTTGAGCCATGCCCGGTTGCTGGCCGCGTCTGATCCCGCTGAAGCCCGCAGTATTTCTGTTTCCAATCCGTCCGAGCTGTTCAGCTCCGTGCGTCAGGCGAGTACTGAAGCACGTGTCGATAAGGCGATGAGCGCGATTGCAAACCAGATTGAACAGGCTATGCGCACAGAGGCCATGGCAGACAAAAGCGATGGGCGCGTCTTGAGCCTGACCCTTGATGCCAACCGGTTTGGCCTTGCCGGGCTGAAAGTTATGACAACACAAGGCGGTCTGGCTGTTGTGCTGGAGCGCGTGAGTGGTGACCGGGTTGCTGGTGAAGTTCAGGCCGCAGCGCAGGGGCTCATGCGCACTTTGCAGCAGCGGTTTCCTGACCGGAAAATCCGCATTCTTGATCGACTGGAACAGCAGGAGATCGAAAGTGTTGATGCTGGTTCGTCTTCAATGGGAGGTCTGTCCTCCATCTTTGCGGGGAACAGCACGAGCTCATGACATCCTTGAATTATCAATCCAAAACAGACCCGTTGGCCTACTGGAACGCAGCTTTGAGCTATGCGGAGCAGGACATTACGGTTGAGAGCACGCACACGCTGAATTTTCAGGTGAGTGAAGCGCCTTCCGCTTTTGCGCAAGGGAGTGTGCTGCGCAGTGCATCTGGTGCAACAGCTCTGCTGGTGCTTGAGGACTTTCCGTTTGCTGCACAACTGAATGTGCCGCTCGCTTATGCGGATGTTCTTGAGCTGGAAGACGGACTTCGCAATGCTCTGGTTGAAGGCATTGTTTCTAACTTGCGCAATGAATTACCCGCTGATTTTACGAAGATCCAGAGTGAGCTGCCGTTGCAGGCTGTATCTGCCTTATTGCCAGCGCTCGAACTGGAGCAACTGAGCTGGTTTGCTGTCCGGTATGGCGAAATTGGCGGTGCTCCTGTGCTGGCCAAAGTTGGCGTGCGGCCTGACGCGCTCTCCGGTTTTCTTGGAGAATTGCCACTGACCGCGCAACCTGCATGGCGCGCGGTGCGTGAACAGTTGAATACCTCCATCTGCCTGACGCTGTGTGAAGCGCCGTTGCCAACCGCTGAGGTTTCCAGTCTGTGCATTGGGGATCTGGTGGTGCTGGATGCGCCTGCGCTGGGGCAACGGATCACCGTGGATGGACCGCTGAGCCGGCATCATCTGGTGTTGGTTGAGCAGGGATGGGGCTGCGAACGAATTGAGAGTGTGAACGGTATGAGTGAGCTAGCCGAAGAAGCGAATGCAGAGCAGGTGAGTGGTGCTGAGGAGATCGGCTCCATTGATCTGTCGCAGATGACAGTACCTGTGCGGTTTGAAGTTGATGAGCGCGAGATCTCTATTGCCGAGCTGGAAAGCTGGGCGGCGGGATCGTTGGTGAACATTGATGTGCCTGCGCTCAATGAAGAGACACCGGTTTATGTGCGAGCTGCGGGCAAGCGCATTGCCAAGGGGCATCTGGTGCAGATTGATGAGCGGGTCGCACTGCGCATTTCCAAAACTGACCGGGGCACCGGCCTTTAAAACTGCTTTCGGTCACGCCAAAGCCTAACATAACCAGAGGTGCCCAAAGGCGCCCAATCTGAGATTTGCTGATGACGTCTGATCCATTCTCGCTCATATTAGTGCTTGTGGTTGTGGCCCTTGTTCCGTTTCTGGCCATTGTCGCCACATCCTTTATCAAGCTTTCGGTGGTGCTGCTGCTGGTGCGTAACGCGCTTGGCGTGCAGCAGATTCCGCCTAATATGGCGTTGAATGCACTGGCCATCATTTTGTCTGGCTACATCATGCTGCCGGTCTTTTTGCAGACATTTGAGATCGTAGAGCAAGGAAACCTCTCCATCACCACGGTGGAGGAGATGAAGACCACCTTTGTTGCTGCCAAGGGGCCGCTTGAAGATTTTCTCGCCAAGCATGCGGACAGCAAGGAAAAGGCGTTCTTCCTTGAGGCGTCCCGCCAGTTGTGGCCTGCTGATATTTCCGCAAGCATGACAGAGGACAGCATTGCAATCTTGCTGCCGGCCTATACCGTTTCGCAGTTGCGTGAGGCGTTTGAGATCGGGTTCCTGCTGTATCTGCCGTTCCTTGCGATTGACCTTGTTGTTTCCAACATCCTGCTTGCCATGGGCATGATGATGGTGTCGCCGCTGACGATTTCCCTGCCGTTTAAACTGTTCCTGTTTGTGGCGGTGGATGGGTGGTCGCGTTTGATCCTCGGTCTCATCAAGACCTACGTTTAGTCGGAAATGTGAGAGGAGTAGCTTATGTCCCCTGAAGACGCCGTCTACCGCATTTCCGAGGCGATGATCCTTGTGATGATGCTGTCTTTGCCGCCAATCATTGTTGCCTCGCTTGTCGGGCTTGCCGTGTCGCTGTTGCAGGCTTTGACGCAGATGCAGGAGCAGACAATCCAGTTTGGGGTCAAGCTGATCGCCGTGGCGCTGACGCTGTTTATGATGTCCAGCTTCCTTGGCTCGGAGACCATTGGCTTTACGCAGGCCTTGTTTGATGATTTCCCGACATTGGTCAGGTAACGCCAATGAACCTGCTTGCGGAGATCACCACAGTCCATCGTGATGCATTTCTTGTTTTGTTGCTGACGTTTCCGCGTATTTTTGCGGTGTTTGCAACATCACAGATCTTCAATGCCACGTTGATGTCGCGCATGGCGCGTAATGTGGTTGTGATGGTGATTGCGATCCCGCTGTACCCTTATAACCTGCAGTACGTGGACGGATTTTCGCCAACCGGATCGATGTTTGTTGTCTACTTCTTCAAGGAGTATGCCATCGGGTTTCTGATTGGCTATACGATCTCTTGTCTGCTTTGGGCTGTCCAGTCTGCTGGGACATTGATTGACAACCAGCGCGGTGCTGCGGTTGCCTCCAGTATTGATCCGATGTTGGGGAACGAGAGCTCGCCCGTCGGGGATTTGTTCTCCCGTGCGTTCATTCTCTATCTCTTCCTGACGCCAGGGTTCTTCTTCATCCTGACACTGGTTTATAACTCCTACATGATCTTTCCGGTGACAGAGTTTATTCCTGTTCTGCCAGAGGATTTCCCGGAGCTGATCCTGTCGATCTTCGACAATGCGATGCGCCTGATGTTTGTTATGGCTGCGCCATTGGTGATCCTGATGTTCCTTGCAGAGTTTGCACTGGCGATTATCAGCCGGTTTGATCCGCAGATTCAGGTGTTCATTCTTGCCATGCCGATCAAGAGTGGCGTGGCCGTCATTCTGCTGACGTTCTATCTGTCATTCTTGCTGCCAGAAGCGGCTGAGCACCAGATTGAGCTGAAGCTGTTTACGGACGAGATCTTCGGGATCTTTGAAAAAGGCAAGGATATCTATCAGGATCAAAAGCTTGAGGTCCGTCCATGAGTGGGCAGAGTGCTGGCGAAAAAACCGAACTTCCCACCCCCAAACGAGAACGTGAATCTCGTGAAAAAGGGCAGGTGGCCAAGAGTACCGAGGTGACGACCACCATCTCGCTGTTTGCGGTGATTGCTTATCTCTGGTTTGCGTGGGACCGCAATTTCTCCAAGCTGGTTGGCCTGATGGATGACATGGCCAGTCTGGCGACACGGCGAGACTTTTCTTCCTCCGCCGGAGAAGGGGTGTTTGGTGTTTTTTCGACCTTTATGGACATTGTGCTGCCGCTGATTGGTGTTGCCATTGCGGCGGGCATCTTTGGCAACTTTGTGCAGTTTGGCTTTCTCTGGGCCGTTGACAGCATCATGCCCAAGCTGAGCAAGATCAGTCTGGCTGAAGGGTTTAAGCGCATCTTTTCCATGAAGCAGGTGGTGCAGGTTCTCAAGTCCATCCTGAAGATCGCCTTGCTCAGCACCATGCTCTACTTCACAGTGAAGTACGCAATTGGCGCTTACATCAACTCGCTCTCCTGCGGCATTCCCTGCATTGCTAATATCAGTGGTGCGATTATGAAACTGATCCTCGGGATCTCGTTTCTGGCCTTTGTTGGCGTGGCGATCCTTGATTTCATGTTTCAGAAGCACACCCATATCAAGAGCCTGAAGATGACGAAGGAAGAGGTGAAGCGGGAACATAAGGAGTCCGAGGGCAGTCCTGAAATTAAAGGGCAGCGTAAGCGGATTTCTCAGGAAATTCTCATGAGCGACAACCTTGAGAATACCCGCAAAGCCAGTGCTGTTGTGGTGAACCCGACGCACTACGCGGTTGCCATTTCCTATCGCCCGGATGAGGTTGCTGTACCATTGGTGGTGGCAAAAGGGCTTGATCTGACCGCGCTTAAGATGCGTACAGAAGCTGAAGCGGCAGGTGTGCCAATTTTTGCCAATGTTAAGCTTGCCCGTATGTTGCATGCGGAAGTGGAGATTGAAGAGCTCATTCCGCAAGACATGTTTGCAGCTGTTGCCGAAATTCTCGTCTGGATCGATAAGAACAAAGACATTCTTTACAACGGCCCGCTTGAGCGCGGTGTGATCGATCTTGAGCATGAGAAGAAGAGCGGTGATGAGCCGCTGAACTAAAGCAGTTCGCATTTAGGCTGAAACACCTGTACTGCTTTAGCCTTTGTTTTTGCGTATCTCCAAAAACTGGTTTCCACTTTTCGGCGATACGCTGTCGTTTCATCAATGTTCCGAGAAACGCCCTAAGTCCTACATTTCCTCGTCTTTCTGTCTTGAATAATCCAGCTTGCAGTTGTGTGAGAATCGTGTTTCATTTGTAATTGTATTGTAATGCAATTGTAATTCAAGTGAGGGCAAGATGTTTTATAGGCTCAATAAGCGGGACGTGGTCTCGGGTTTTATCACCAGTTTGTTCGTTTTGGTTTTCTTGTTTTTTGTGCAAGCCTCTCTTGCGCAATCGCCTCATCAAAGGGTTGGCCCCATCAGTGAGCCGCTTGGTGAACTGAATATGCAGATTTGGCGGGTTCCGGTTGAGTTGGAAGACGGCAATATGACGATCACTTTGGATGCGACCACCTTCAAGCCGGATGGAGAAGGGCCTTTTCCTCTGGCGGTGTTTACTCATGGGGCGGCTCGGAGTGCTCCACGTGATGGTCCCTATGATTTCCGTCCTGACGCTGCAATCAGGTGGTTTCTTGCGCGAGGATATGCAGTTGCTGTTGTTATTCGCAGAGGCTACGGACGTTCAGAGGGGCAGCGTTCTGTTGTTGAGGATGGGGATTCAGACGGTTTCATTAAGGTCCTTGAGGAGCGCGTTCATGATATCAATAGTTCAGTGCGTTACTTTCAGGATCAGCCGTTTGTGGTTGCTGATCATGTTGTCCTTCTCGGATTTTCTGCAGGTGGGAACAGCGTATTAGCCACGTCTCGGAAGGCTCCAAATGGTGTTCGCGGTGTCATCGCTTTCGCACCGGGGGCAGTGGCAATAGATGATTATAGTGCGCGGGATTTAGAACAGGCAGAACAAGGTTTCAGGATGTTTGGGGCTGGGACAACGCTACCAACACTCTGGGTTTATGCGGAGAACGAAGAGTACTATAGCCCGATGTTGGCCAGGTCATTTTTTGAGGCCTACACATCAGAAAGTGATGCAAAGCAAGAGCTTGCCATTTTGCCGCTTGAGGGCGAGAACGGTCATGATCTCTTCCTGAGGGATGAGGGGCCTAAAGTCTGGGGCCCGGTTGTTGCTCCGTTTCTTGAGCGGTTGATGCCTTAAAGCAGTTCGCATTTAAATTGAAATACCTGAACTGCTTTAGTCTTTGTTTTTGCATATCTTTATCCGAAAACCGGTTTCCACTTTTCAGAGATACGCTGTCGTTCGTCGCGTTTGCATCAAAAACTTATTCCCCCTGGTTCCGCCAGCCCTAAGATTATCTCGTGTCCACGTACACGGGCAGCTGGCGGAGCGACCGTCAGCTCGGCGTGGGCTGGGCGGGGCTACCGGAAGACATAACGCATCCTCCGGCGGGTCCGTTGAAACACCCCTTGAAAGTCTTTAGTGCAGGGACCAAGCGGAAGCTGGTCACCCGATGGGCGTCTACACTGGCAGCTGCAGCTGTCAGGGACAAGTCAAACTGTCCTTTACAGCAACTGCCCAGAAAGGTGTATTCGAAGCAAAGCCTTGTGTTTTGTGAGACCTCACGTTGATGGGTAGGCACCTGCTCCCAATGCCTTTCGGTGGAGACCTTGTTTCATACAAAAACGCCCGGGCAAGGCGACAGCCAATGCCGAAGAAACTAACTTATATACAATGCGCAGGTATTGCCTGCTCGCCTTGCCCCTCCCGTTTCTCGGGATTTTAGCTTCACCACTGCATGAGAGGCCATGCGGTGCCATTGGTGTTTGTATGGCGGGTTGCTGAGACTTGGGTTGGATTAGTACAAAAATGGATGCTCCACCTTCATGTGAATTTAAAGTGTCCCCGCGAGAATTGCTGGGTAACTTTTCGGAGAATGAGAATGGGTGTTGAGCACGAAAAATGGGCGACTGATGTTTTGAAACACATTGGTGTTAACCCGGAAATCCCAGCTCAGGTAATTGATGAAGAGCCGGTTGGGACTGGTGATCAACCAGACGGCAATGAACAGCCGGAGCTGAAAGCCGGTTCTCAGGACCAGGTGGAAGCTGTCGGTCAGGACCACGTTAAGAGTGAGGAAAAGGCCGAGGAAAAAGAGGCCGATGGCGTCCACGAACAGGTTAAAGATGACGTTACGGAGCCTGAAAAAACAGCTGCTCAAGAAAAAGTGGAAGCAGAAGTTCAGGAGCCGTCTAAGCCTGAAGACGTTCCTGCCGTTGATGGTGATGCCTCCAAGCCAGATCTGATCCTGCCGGAAGATGGAAGTTTGAAAGAGGCTGCGGATATCATGGCGATAGCTGAGCGAGAAGTTGGATGCGGGGAAGGGGAAATCAAATTCACCGGCTTCAGTTCGTGCATCGGCGTTACCGTGCGAGACGGCACCAAGGTAAAAGGCGTGCACCTTGCCCTGATTAAAGAAGATGGCAAACCATTCAACAAAGATGATGCAGCAAAAGTGCTTACGTCTTTAGGGACCTACTCAGAAGCAATGATTTTTGGCCAGATTGTATTTTGGAAAAATCCTGCAAACCAGGTTGCCGATGCCTTTAAGGTTCTGGAGGAGGGACTAAAAGCTGGAGCGACCAAAGAGGATGGTTATAAGGATTTTCAGTTTGATGACGGGGAGTACGGTGCTGAGATCACCGAGGACGATGATTTCTTCCCAACATTTTAAGAACAGGTGGAACCCGATGACCCGAAGTTGGGGCTTCTGATTATGGTTATTCGGGTTCCACCTTACTGCCCGGGCAAAGGGCAGGTTTTACGCGGTATTCGGGGATCAGGCTGGTAGGGTGCCAACCTTGCCGCGTAAACTGATTTTCTCTAATGGCTGGATGTTGGCGTTTGGCGCCAGTTCCTGGAAGGACAACACAGCCAGATCGGCATAGTCGCGCTCGATCACTTTTCTGAAGAAACGGCGGATATCCATTGGGACCAGAATGACCGGAGCGATGCCGTTGTGTGCCAGATTATCGCCAATGGCGCTGCGCATGACGGTGATGAGCTGGCGGTGTGTATCCGGCGAAAGCGCCAGATAGGAGGCGCCGCTGGTTTGTCTGATAGCACCGCGCACTTCATCCTCGATGTCCTTATCGATGAGGTATGCCGGAATGATGTGCTGACCTGCAGAGTATTTGTGCGTGATGTAACGGCTCAATGCCATGCGGATATGCTCCGTCAGCATGAGTGGATCTTTTTCCTTCTGGCCCCATTCCACGATGGCCTGCAGGATCGTGCGCATATCACGGATGGAGATGTCCTCACGCACCAGACGCTTGAGAACATCGGCCAACGAGATGAGAGGGACGGCGCGGTTTACTTCGCGCACCAGCTCGTCAAAGTCGCCTTCCATGTGCTTGAGCAGGAACATGCATTCCTGAATGCCGAGGAACTCTGCGGCGTGCTGTTTGAGCACATGAGCCAAATGCAGACTGAGCATGCCGGTCAGTGTCAGAGTTTGAATGCCAGCGCGCGTTGCTTGTTCAAAGTGCCTGTTGTTCACCCAGAAAGACGGGGTGTTTGGCAGGAAGCTGTCGCCTTCCTCGTAAGGAATGTTGAACATAGCGAGGTTTGGCGGTGTTTCGCGGGCAATGAAATAGCCGGACCGTGCTGCGCCACGGGCAACAGGGACTTCGTTGACGAGGATACGGTACTCGCCTTCCGGCAGGCTCTCGTTGAGGCGCAGTTTGATGCCGGGGAAGGGGACACCGAGATCGAAATAAAGCGCTTTGCGCACTTTTGCGACTTCTCTGTCGAGCTTCTTCGGGTTGAGTGTGGACCTGACTGAAGACGAGATATCGACAATGAGTGGAACGGTGATCGTAATGGCCAGATCCTGAGCGGCTTCCACTTCGGTCGCCATGTCCTCATCAGGCATCATCATAGCTTCACCTTCAGGCGCTATGGCGGGCGCAAAGGCTGAGAGCTGCTGCGAATCCTTTCTAGCGGACTGAGATTTCGTCTTTCGCATGGAGAAGAAAGAAACAGAGCCGAAGATTGCTGCAAGGAGCAAGAAGATGAACGTTGGGAAGCCAGGAATAAGCGCAAAGCCGACCATGATTGTCGCTGCAATCATGAGGGCCCTTGGTTCACTGTTCAACTGTTTGGCGATGTCAGATCCAAGGTCGCTGGAATCCTCGGTGCTTACACGGGTGACCATGAACCCAGCTGTGATGGAGATGAACAGAGCCGGGATCTGAGCAACCAGACCATCACCGATGGTCAAAATGGTGTAACGATCCAGAGCATCAACGGCGCTCATGCCATGCTGGGAGGTGCCGATAATGACGCCACCGATGATGTTAACCGCGGTGATGATCAGGCCCGCAATCGCATCGCCCTTCACGAACTTCATGGCGCCGTCCATGGAACCGTAAAGCTGGCTTTCTTTTTCCAGCTTGGTGCGGCGGCGCTTGGCTTCATCCAGTTCGATCTGGCCAGCACGCATGTCGGAGTCGATCGACATCTGCTTGCCGGGCATTGCATCAAGGGAGAAACGGGCGGAGACTTCTGCCACGCGTTCGGAGCCCTTGGTGATCACCAGAAAGTTCACGATGGTCAGGATCAGGAAGATAACGATACCGACGACCAGATTGCCCTGGACAACGAAGTTGCCGAAGGTGTCGATGATTTCGCCAGCGTCAGCTTTGAGCAGGATCAGACGGGTCGTCGTGATGGACAGTGACAAGCGAAAGAGGGTCGTGAGAAGCAGGATAGAGGGAAAGGCCGAGAGGGCCACAACATCTTTCAGGTAGAGCGCAGCCATCAGCAAGATTGCCGCAAGGCTCAGGTTGATTGCAATAAGCGTATCCACGAGAACCGTCGGTAACGGAAGGATCATCATGAATACGATTGCGATCAAAAGAAATGCCAGGAGAACATCATTTCTCCCTGACAACATTTGAAAGATTTTTTGCACGTCCTGCTCCTGATTTCAGCCTGCTCTTGCTTTCAGGCCAATTCACCTTTCGCTTCTAACAATTGGAAAAAGCCACAGGTGTGCCGCAGCAAACACTTGAGTAAAAATTTAAAAGAAGATTTGGAGTTATCCTTGCTCGTAAACGCTTATCAGGCGGGTAAAATGATTTCGCCGGTGTTTTCGGTCAAGGAGATCTGCGGTCCGGGTGTGGTCTCAATCATGAGATTGAGTTTGCCAGCTTCGCTCAAAAAGTCTTTGAGTGTGGTGTAGAGTTTGTTTCTATCCAGATTGTTGGTGTACTCGGTTTTGATCAATGCGAGATCACCGTCCTTCTCAACAAGGCCAACACGGTAATTGTTTTCCGCCTGTTGTTCCCCTGAGTAGCGTAGGGCGTTAAGATAAGTATCCCTTCGGGCTTCTGGCGCAGGGCTCCCTAAAATGGTGGAGATATGAAGGATATTATTGTCTTCATCACTTTCCAGGATGATCAGGAAATCTTCTAGTAGAACAGTCCAGGTTTTGGCTTCTGCGTACTCTGATATCTCCAAGGCTTCCAGAAGCGGTCCGACTTCAACCATCAAGTCGTGAATGATTTTGAAGTTGCCCATTCAGCTGTCCCTAACTCTACTGATTTATCTGGGATATTCTGTAGGGCCGGTCTCGAGGGTGTGTTGTGCTGTTTGATACAAACTACAATCATCTGAAGAAGAAATTTGCAGGCTGCATGCAATGTTTATTGGCGACGACTTATGATGAAGTTTTCAAACAGATGACTCGGCTCAGTTTTGAACTGTGAAATTGCTTAAGTCACTATGCGGAATTGGGTTTTACTTATTGCTTGACAATATAGTCTGATGAATATCTCATTGCCTTAATAATATTATAATGAAAAATCTTTTTGGGGGAGGGGTTGTTTTGTCTAAAGGTAATTTATTGAAATCTAGTCTGGTTGCACTTCTGCTTTCCGGTGGTGTTCTCTCTGCGGAAGCTGAGGTTATCAAGATCGGATACATTGATCCGCTATCAGGTCCGTTTGGGAGTACGGGTGATGCTGGGGTGAAGCACTTCCGCTATGCGGCTGAAGAAATTAATGCCGCTGGTGGTATGGGCGGCATGCAGGTGGAAGTGGTTGCTTTTGATAATAAAATCAATCCGAAAGAGAGCCTTGTTCAACTGCAGAAGGCGATTGATCAGGGTGTTCGCTTTATTGCGCAGGGGAACGGGTCGAGCGTTGCGAATGCTTTGACTGATGCGATTGCTAAGCACAACAAGCGTAATCCGGGAGAAGAGGTTCTTTTCCTCAACTATGCGGCGGTTGATCCTGCATTGACCAACAAGAAATGCAATTACTGGCATTTCCGATTTGATGCCCATGTGGACATGAAAATGGCGGGTCTGACTGATTGGCTGCGGGATCAGAAAGACATCAAGTCTGCTTATATTCTGGCGCAGGATTATTCTTACGGGCGAGCGTTTACAGCAGCTGCAAAGTCCATGATTGAGGAGAAACGTCCGGACATCAAGATTGTTGGTGCAGAGCTTCATCCGATTGGCAAGGTTAAAGATTTCACGCCCTACGTGCAGAAAATGATGAGCGCGAAGGCAGATGTTGTGTTTACGGGAAACTGGGGAACAGACATGACGCTGCTGGTGAAAGCGGCTAATGCGTCCGGTCATACAGTGCCGTATCTGACGTTCTATGGCGGCGGTCTGGGGGCTCCGACTGCGATGGGGAAGAGTGCTGTTGGGTTGGTGAAACAGATCACTGAGTTCCACGAGAACATCGAGGCCTCTGAAAAGCAGATGGCTCGGGTGGATGATTTTGAGAAAACCAACAATCTCGATTACTATTACGAGCGGGTTTTCACCTTGATGAACATGCTTGATAAGGCCGTTGATGCGGTTGGGTCAGTGGATGTGCCCAAGGTTGCAGCTGAGCTGGAAGGGATGACTTATGAGACGCCGTATGGAGAGGTGACCATGCGGGCGGATGACCACCAGCTGATGCAACCGCTTTATATCTCAACGTTTTCTGAGGGTGTGGCTCGTGATGTGGAGAATACCGGTTACGGGTTCAAAACAGATATCACCATTCCGGCAGCGGCGACTGAAACTCCGACGACGTGCAGGATGCGTCGTCCTTCCTAACGATCTTACTTGAACAATGGCATGCTCGGGCAATTGGGCTTGAGCATGCTCTTTTCTTTTGAGGGATGTTATGGAGACGGTTGTTTTTGCTCTGCTCAACGGGCTGATCTATGGCTTGTTGCTGTTCATGCTGTCCAGCGGATTGACGTTGATTTTCAGTATGATGGGCGTTCTCAATATGGCTCATGCAAGCTTTTACATGCTGGGTGCCTATTTTGCTTTTACTCTTGGCCAGCACACCGGCTTCTGGTTTGCGTTATTTCTGGCGCCGATTTGCGTTGGAGCAGCTGGAGCCTGCGTTGAAAAGTGGGGCCTGCGCAAAGTGCATGCCAGGGGGCATGTGGCTGAGCTGCTTTTCACATTCGGGCTGGCTTATGTGATTGAGGAGCTGGTGAAGATTGTCTGGGGTAAGTTTGCTGTTGCCTATGAGATTCCGCCGGAGCTCAATTATTCGCTCTTTGAACTGTTTGGTTCTCAGTATCCGGCGTATCGCATTTTCATGTTGGCTGTGTCCATCGCGATGCTGGCGGGGCTTTGGTACCTGTTGAAGCGAACGCGGATCGGGCTGATCATTCAGGCGTCGCTGACACATCCGCATATGGTGTCTCATCTGGGGCATAACGTGCCACGGATCTTTATGCTGGTGTTTGCGGCAGGCTGTGCGCTGGCGGGATTGGCCGGGGTGATAGGCGGCAACTATCTGGTGACCGAGCCATCCATGGCGTTTTCGATCGGACCGATTGTTTTTGTGGTTGTTGTGGTCGGTGGTATGGGCAGTCTGGAAGGGGCGTTTATTGCCAGTTTGCTGATTGGCTTTCTTCAGACCTTTGCCATCTCAATCGATAGCAGTTTTGCTGAAATTTTTTCGTTTGCCGGATTGAGCGCTGATGGCGATATCGGACGTATTACCATTGCGTCTTTGGCTCCCATGCTGCCGTTCCTTCTTCTGGTGCTGATGTTGATGCTGCGTCCGCGTGGGCTGATGGGGGAGCGTGAGTTTTGACCGACTACAGTCTTGACCGGGTGCCTGATCTGGCACCGAGTGCACGCTACAAATTTGCGACACGGGTTCTGCCGCTGTTGTTGCTCGCTCTGATCCTGTTGAGCATTCCGCTGTTTGAGCCGTCCAGAACGTGGCTATCGCTGTTCAACGCGATTGGCATCAACATGGTTTTTGCGCTGTCCTACAACATGTTGCTGGGGCAGGCGGGGATGCTTTCGTTTGGCCATGCGGTCTACTTTGGCCTTGGTGGTTATGCGGCTATGCACGGAATGAATGCGATTGAGAACGCAAGTTATGATGGTGGTGTCTGGGCAGCCTTTCCCATGTTTGCCCTGCCACTGGTGGGGTTTGCGGGAGGAGCGCTGGCGGGCGCAGTGATTGGCTGGCCGTCCTGCCGGCGGGCGGGAGTGCCGTTTGCCATGATCTCGCTTGGCATTGCAGAGCTTGTTGCGGCTGCCGGTTTCATGTTTATCAGCGTCTTCGGTGGCGAGGAAGGTATCACTGGCGATCGCATGAATGGTGTTGAGCTGTTTGGGTTGTCTCTTGGGCCTTTGGGCGAAGTGTACTGGTTCATTGCGTTCTGGACCTTTTTAGGCACCGCGCTGATGTATGCCTTCACCAGAACACCGCTTGGCAAGTTGGCGCAGGCAGTGCGGGATAATCCAGAGCGGGTGCAGTTTGTGGGTTATAACCCCAACCGTGTGCGTTATCTGGTGTTCATCGCCGCTGGCGGTTTTGCCGGGCTGGCGGGCGGCATGTCTGCGGTGAACTATGAGATATTTACGCCGGAAAGCCTGAGTGTAGTGCCGTCAGGTCTGGTGCTGCTGATGGCGTTCATTGGCGGGGCGCGGTACTTTGCAGGGCCTATTCTTGGAGCTGTGGTGCTGACTTATATGCAGTCCAATCTCTCAGATTATTCAGAGGCGTGGCTGCTTTATCTGGGGCTGCTGTTTATCGGGATGATCCTGTTTGCACCGGGCGGTCTTGCTGGGCTGTTGCTGAGCGGGACTGCAGCCTTAAAGCATTCTTTGAGTGGTAAGGGGGTGTTGCGGGCTGGAGCGTTTGTGACTTCGGCCCTGATGGTTGCAGCTGGTGTTATTGTGCTGGTTGAGTTGGCAGTGCGGCATTCCAATGGGTTTGGAGAGGCTTTCGAAACGTTTGGTTTCCATCTGGCTCCTGACCAGATGATGCCGTGGGCAGTTGGTTTGATACTTGCCGGTGTTGGCATAGGCTCGCTCAAAGTGCTTTCCAGACAGGGAGGTGTAGGCTCATGAATGCTCCAGCCTTACAACTGACGGACCTTCGCAAAAGCTTTGGTCCGGCGAAAATTATCGAAGGGGTTTCGCTGGAGATTGCCCGGGGTGAGCGACACGCGATCATCGGCCCCAACGGGGCTGGCAAGTCCACCTTGTTCAACCTCATCTCTGGTCTGTTTCCACCAAGTTCAGGGAAGATCAGTCTGGGTGGACAGCAGATCGCTGGTCTTAAACCTCATCAGATCAATCGGCTTGGATTGTCTCGGAGTTTTCAGGTCTCCAACATTTTTACTAATATGTCGGTGCGTGAGAATGTGCGCTGCGGAGTATTGTGGTCGCTTGGATATGGGCACAGCTTTTGGCGGAACATTGGTAACCTGAAGGAGGTTCAGCGGAAGACTGCTGAAGTGCTGGAGAAGGTGGGGTTGACGGACAAGGCTGATGTGCCAGCTGTGCTGCTGACCTATGCGGACCAACGCACACTGGAGATTGCCATCACCATTGCAGGCGGGGCAGATGTAATCTTGCTGGATGAGCCAACAGCAGGCATGAGCCATTCTGAAACCGACAGGGCGATCAAGCTCATTGAGATGGCGACGGAAGGGAAGACGCTCCTGATCGTGGAGCATGACATGGGCGTCGTGTTCGGGCTTTCTGACCGGATTTCAGTGCTTGTTTATGGTGAGATCATCGCAACCGGAACGCCAGAGGAAATTCGCGGTAATGCGCGTGTGCGAGAGGCGTATCTGGGGGATGAGGCAGATTTTGCGGAGAAGAGTGCATGAGCAGGGTTGCTGCAAGTGAAATGCTGAAAGTTCGCGATCTGCATGCTTTTTATGGCAAGAGCCATGTGCTGCGCGGCGTGAATATGGATGTGCCCAAGGGCAGCGTGACGGCGCTGCTGGGGCGCAATGGTGTCGGGCGTTCCACCACAGCCAAGGCGATTATGGGCGAGGTGGCACCGAAAGGAGGTATCTGGTTCAAAGGTGAGACTATCGCCGGCCTGCCGAGCCATAGCATTGCGTGCAAGGGGCTTGGGTATGTGCCGGAGAACCGGGATGTCTTCCCTTTGATGAGTGTGCGGGACAATCTTCTTCTTGGTATCAAGGATATACGTAAGCCGGGCAGGTGGAGCATTGAGCAGATGCTGGATATGTTCCCAAACCTCAAATCACGTGCTGATACGGCAGCTGGTGTGCTTTCTGGCGGCGAAAAGCAGATGCTCACGATCTGCCGGACGCTGATGGGAGATCCTGATCTGATCATCATTGATGAACCGACCGAAGGGCTTGCACCCAAGATTGTGACGCAAGTTGGGGAGCTGATTGCGGAGATTGCGCGAGCCGGTGTTTCGATCTTGCTGGTGGAGCAGAAGCTTTCCATCGCGCTGAAGATTGCCCAACAGGTTTATGTGATGGGGCATGGGGAGATTGTTTATCACGGGACACCAGAGGAGTTTCGAGCGCGGGATGATATCCGGCGGGAATGGCTGGAAGTGTGAGCAGTGTTTTTCTTGGAGAAGTGCTGCAGGATGCCTTGCTGGTGTTTTTTGAGTTGGATGATGTGTGTTAGGCAAGGGATGTAAATGATCGGGGTGGGGTTTTAGCGTTGAGCGGACATGAAGAAAAAGACCGGCGGTTTGCGACAACGCTGGCGCGAGGGCTGCAGGTTTTACGGGCGTTCCGGGCTTCTGATGACGGGCTTGGCAACCAGGAAATCTCTCAGCGTACTGGCATTCCCAAATCCACTGTTTCCCGTTTGACCTTCACCCTTCAGCAGCTTGGTTATCTCAGCCATGCGCGTCGTCATGATCGGTATCGGTTTGGTCCGGCAGCGCTGGCGCTGGGCAATATTGCCAGTGCCTCTGTTTCCTTCATTGAAGCGGCAAATCCGATGATGCAGCAACTGGCTGATGAGACGGGTACGCTTGCTTTGCTGGCAGTGCTTGATGAAAACAAGATGCTGTTGACCAAGACGTGGCGCCCGCAAGGCGCTCCTGCCATCTGGCTGGAAGTGGGGCACCGCATTCCGGTTACTGGATCATCCTCTGGACATGCTTATCTGGCCAGCGTAACGGACCATGAGTTTGCTCAGGTTTGCGAGCGTGTACAGGGGCGGGATGAGAACATTTCTGTTGAGATACTGGAGATTGCACGGGCTGCAGGGTACTCTCAGCTGTTGGCCCAAGGCTTTGTAATTGTTGATGAAGATAAGCGTTATGCTGAGAACATCAATGCGGTCTCAACCGGTTTCCGGTCTCATGATTTTGGCGAGCCGGTTGCGATCAGCTGCGGGGCAACACCGGACATGCTGAGCTATAATCGCATGCAAAATGAAGTTGGGCCGAAACTGCGGGACCGCGTGAAAGAGTTGGAACGGGCGCTGGGCTTGCCCTCGGTTCTGGTCAATCGGGGCTAAGCTTGTAGCGAGCGGAAAGCTCTCATTATCGTTAGAGCTGTTTGCTAGAAATTCTGCATATTGGAATTATGGATTACATATTGAAATAATCTGGATGCGCGATACTCTGATCTCATGATGGGGATGAGTTGAGCGATGCGTTCTGGATCCTCCCGACAGTTATGTCCAGTGAAGCAGGGAGGGCGGCATATGGACTTGAACTATTCAGCTGAAGAGTTGGCATTTCGTGATGAGGTGCGGTCGTTTTTAAACAAGGACCTTTCGCAGACGCTCTCGGAAAAGGTCAGATTGGGAAAGCGCCTTTCCAAGACGGATCATAAAGAGTGGCATGCCACGCTGAACAAGCAGGGATGGCTGGCGAACAACTGGCCGGTGGAGCATGGTGGGACTGGTTGGAATGCAGTCTACCGGCACATCTTTGAGGAAGAGCTTTGCCTTGCCCATGCGCCGCGGACGATCCCTTTCGGGCTTTCCATGCTGGCGCCAGTGCTTTTGAAGTTTGGCAGTCCGGCGCAGAAAGATCACTTTTTGCCGCGGATTCTGGATGGTACGGACTGGTGGTGTCAGGGCTATTCTGAACCGCAGGCGGGTTCTGATCTCGCCTCCTTGAAGACCCGTGCTGTGCGGGATGGGGACCATTATGTTGTCAACGGTCAGAAAACCTGGACTACACTGGGTCAATATGCGGACTGGATCTTCTGTCTTGTGCGTACGGACCAGGACGTGAAGCCTCAGGAAGGTATTTCGTTTCTCTTGATTGATATGAAGACACCGGGTGTCACTGTTCGGCCTATTACGTTGATTGACGGTGGGCAGGAAGTGAATGAGGTGTTCTTTGAGGATGTGAGGGTGCCAGTTGCCAACCTTGTTGGAGAGGAGAACAAGGGCTGGACCTATGCCAAGTATCTGCTGACCCATGAGCGTACCAATATTGCAGGCGTTGGCTTTTCGACAGCGGCTCTTGTTCATTTGAAGGAGATTTGTGCCAAGCAGATGTCTGGTGGCAAGCCACTGCTGGAGAACCCGTATTTTGCCGGAAGGGTTGCGCAGATTGAGATTGATCTGATGGCGATGGCGACAACGAACCTGCGCATGATCGCCAAAGCGGCGGCAGGGCAGGCGCCGGGAGCGGAGAGTTCCATGCTGAAGATCAAGGGAACTGAAATCCGACAGGCGATCAATGATCTGACACGGCGAGCGATTGGGCGTTACGCTATGCCGTTTGTGTCTGAGGCGATGGATAGCGGCGCGAACGTGCAAGGTGTTGGGCCGGAATATGCCGCCGCAGCGAGCCCGGGTTACTTTAATAACCGTAAGCTTTCCATCTTCGGTGGGTCCAACGAGATCCAGCGCAACATCATCAGTAAAGCTATTCTCGGCCTTTAGGAGCGTTCCATGGATTTCAATCATAGTGACGAACGGCGGATGCTTCAGGATACTCTGCATCGCTACCTTTCAGATAACTACGATGCCTCGCAACGGGCTAACTCTGTTGGGCATGCGCAGGGTTTTTCGGAGAAAATCTGGAGTGACTTTGCTAAACTAGGTGTGATTGGGGCGCTGTTCGCAGAAGAGTATGGGGGCTTTGGAGGCAGCGGCTTTGATATTGCAGTCGTGTTTGAGGAGTTGGGTCGGTTTGCTTGCGTGGAGCCTTTGATGGCCTCTGGCGTTATGTCTGGACAGTTGTTGGGCGAGCTTGGGACAGAGGAGCAGAAGTCGCTGATCGGGGATGTGATTGACGGGAAGCTCAAGATCGTTCCAGCATTGGAAGAGCCTCAGTCGCGTTATGATCTGGATGCTGTGGAGACAACTGCAAAGCGGGTAGAGGATGGCTATCGGCTCAATGGCACCAAGTCGGTGGTGATTGGTGGGCCAAGTGCGGACAAGCTGATTGTGAGCGCTCGTGGTGCCGATGGGCTGCAGCTTTTTCTGATAGATGTCGATGCTTCAGGCGTGGAGCGGTACTCCTATCCCAATCTGGACGGTTACCACGCCAGCGACATTGCTCTGGTGAATGTAGTTGTGCCTGCTTCAGCGTGTTTGGGGGCTTCGGAGGCTGTCCTTTCTGCTCTGGAGGCAGCACGCGCTGCAGGCGTGATCGCGCTGTGTGCCGAGGCCGTTGGCGCGATGGAAGCCGCAAAGGATCTGACCGTTGAGTATCTGCGCGTGCGGACGCAGTTTGGCCGTGCGCTGGGCAAGTTTCAGGCGCTTCAGCATCGTATGTCGACGGTTCTGATTGAGATCGAACAGGCCCGCTCTGCACTGATCAATGTGGCGGGGCACCTTTCTGCTGAACCTTTCCAGCGAGATAAGCATGTGAGTGCAGCTAAGAATTTGATTGGCCGTGTGGCGCAACTGGTTTGCGAAGAAACCATTCAGTTGCATGGCGGTATTGGCATGACCGAGGAGTATGCTTTGGGACATTATGCCAAGCGTTTGATGATGATCGATCATCAACTCGGCGATGTAGACTACCATCTGGAGCGTTTTGTTGGAGCTATGCAGAGGGAATCTGCGCGAGAGGCAATGTCATGAAGCGTGCTTCTCTTGTCAGCGTTGAGCGCAAGGCGGATCGTCTGATCGTCATGAACTGTAACTCTTCTCGTCGCAATGCGCTTTCGCCAGAATACTACGATGGGCTTTCGCAGGCGTTGGATCTCGCCAATCAGGAAAAAGAGATCCGTAGCGTTATCCTGATGGGAGAAGGCGGTTATTTCTGTGCGGGTGGCGATCTGAACACGTTGGTTAAGCGCCGCGAGATGACGGTTCTTGAGCGAAATAATAATATTGAAAAACTCCATAATCTAGTTCGAAAAATAAGAGACTGCGCCAAACCGGTGATTGCGGCGGTTGATGGAGGGGCTGCCGGGGCCGGTGTGTCTTTGGCTCTGGCTTGTGACTTCCTGGTAGCAGAGCGGCAGTCTCAGTTTACGCTGGCTTATGTGAAGGTTGGACTGGTGCCGGATGGAGGGGCTACCGCTTCATTGTCCCGGCTTATTCCCCGTCAGCTGGTCTTGGAGATGTGTTTGCTGGGACAACCTGTTTCGGCTGAACGGCTCTATCAGTTAGGGGTGGTCAATGTGCTTAGCGATAAGCCTGCTTTGGCAGAAGCGCACCTGATAGCTGATCGAATAGCGCAAGGTCCAACAAGGGCACAGGGGGCGATCAAGCGATTGGTATCAGCTGCTGATCACAACAGCTATGACGATCAAATGGATCTGGAGCGGGATACAATGGCAGAGGCTCTGGGACATGATGAAGCGCAGGAAGGGGTTAATGCGTTTCTGGAACGACGATCTCCAAATTATGCTTAGGTGCAGCGCCTTAATCAGGTGAAGCCCGAGTGAAACGTCTGGAATGGTGCATTTTGAGCAAGTCGATCAGTCAATTGAGAAACCTGGGTCCGAAGACCGAATATATGCTGTCTGAGGTTGATGTTTGCAGTGAAGATGATCTGCGTGAGCTTGGAGCTGTGCAAGCTTATCAACGGCTGAAATTTCGGTTTGGTCGGGGTGTCTCCATCCTCGCGCTTTATGCCATGGAGGCAGGCCTGAGAGATTGTGACTGGCGGGATCTTTCAGCTGAAGACAAGAAAGAACTGAAGGCCCGAGTTGCGCAGGCTGATTGATCTGCTTTGAAGGAGCCTTGAACGGATATCATCAAGGTCCAGACAGGGCGTTATGGATGCCGGCGGTGGCATAGGCTACGAGCAATGTTTTCATTTCAGCAATGCCGGAGGTGTGATCCTCTTCTGCCATTGCATCAACACGCCAGGCTGAGGTGCACAGAGCGATTTGTGAAGAGATGGAAAAGACGAAGGTTGCGGAGACTTTCCTAAGGTCGGCAGTGGGATAGAGCTTGGCGATTTCTGAAAGAAATACTTTTGCTGTTGGGTCAAAGCAAGCTTGTGAGATTACGCTCCAGCGTTCTTCTGCAGAGACCATTGCGACCAGACGTGCGTAGGCAAGCCAGCCGGGGCCGCTGTTTTCTGCCTTGTCCAGATAAGGGTAGAAGAAACTCTCCAGAATGCCTTTCAGGGTGATGACTTGTTCTGACGCTTTCAGCTGTTCCAGTGCATCAAGGCGGAGACGGGCGAGTTCTTCGGCGCGGCGTTCGACTGTTTTAAAGAACAGGTCTTCCTTCGTGCCGAAGTGGTGGTTTACGAGGCCCAGTTTTACCCCTGCTTTTTGGGCAATGTCCCTGATGGACGCGGCGTCATAACTGCGAAAGGCAAACAGGTGTTCTGCAGCGTCGAGAATCTTTTGCCGCGTCTCCAGAGAGCTTTTTGAAGGGGCTCTTTGTCTTTGTTTTTCCTGCGAAATCTTCTTAATCATAAAAAGAGCTTGCCTTATTTTGTACGACTGTTCAATCTAATTGTAGTTCTTAGGGGGGACGAACAGTGAATATTTCAAAGGAGAGCTATGCCTTAATTGGGGCAGGGCCGATGGGGCTCGCCACGGCCAAGACACTTATTGAGCAGGGAATAGATTTTCAGGGTTTTGAGTTACACAGCGATGTGGGCGGGCTTTGGGATATTGATGGGCCGAAGTCGACCATGTACGAGTCTGCGCATCTGATTTCATCCAAGAAAATGACCGAGTTTACAGATTTTCCGATGAATGATCACATTGCTGAGTATCCCGGTCACCGCGAACTAAAGACCTACTTTCAGGAGTTTGCCGAAAAGTTCGATTTGAAGCGGCGCTATCGTTTTGGAGCAGAAGTGACCCGCATTGCGCCGTTGGGAGGTGACGGTGAGGGATGGACGGTCAGCTGGAGAGATCAGGACGGAGATCATTCAGCTGAGTTTGCCGGAGTGCTGATCGCCAATGGCACGCTTTCTGAACCCAATATGCCAGAGTTTGCGGGAGAGTTTTCTGGCGACCTCATTCATTCGTGCCACTACAAGAGTGCGCAGCAGTTCGCCGGCAAACGGGTGCTGATTGTCGGGGCGGGCAATTCAGGTTGTGACATAGCGGTGGATGCGATCCATCATGGGGTACAGTGCGATATATCCATGCGTCGTGGCTATTACTTTGTTCCCAAATATGTTTTCGGGAAACCGGCAGACACGATGGGTGGGGCGGTGAAGTTGCCGCTCTGGTTGAAGCGGCGAGTGGATCAAACATTGCTGAAATGGTTTGTTGGTGATCCGCAGGCCTATGGGTTTCCCAAACCAGACTACGAGCTTTATGAGAGCCATCCGGTGGTGAACTCGCTTATTCTCTATCATGCCGGTCACGGGGATATTGGCATTCGAGCAGATATCAAGGAACTGGATGGGCATACAGTTCGGTTTCGTGATGGTGAAGAGGCTGAGTATGATCTCATCGTCACCGCGACTGGCTATAAGCTGCATTATCCTTTTATCGACAAAGAGCTTTTGAACTGGCAGGGCAAAGCGCCGCATCTGTTTTTGAATTGCATGCATCCAGAACGGAATGATCTGTTTGTAATGGGCATGATTGAAGCAACCGGTCTGGGTTGGCAGGGGCGCCATGATCAGGCGGAACTGGTTGCACGTTATCTGAGAGGCCTCAGGGACGGAAGTATGACAGCTGAGGCAATCAAAGCTGAGAAAGCCAAGGGATTTGAGCGTGAGACCGGGGGGATGAACTACCTCAAGCTGGCGCGGATGGCCTACTACGTGGACAAACAGAGTTATCGCTCTGCACTGAACAAGCGCACACAGGCGTTGAAGAGGGAAATGGCATGAGTGACATTGACCTTGTTGTTCTCAACTTCAGTTCCGGTTCTCTGACCCTGCTCAATGGTATTCTGGGTGTTGTGATGTTCTCAATCGCGCTGGATCTTTGTCCTGCGGATTTTAAGCGACTGACACTGTCGCCAAAGCCTGTGGTGATTGGGCTGTGCTCTCAATTTCTGGTCTTGCCGAGCCTCACATTTCTGCTTGTTCTGATCGTTCAGCCCCGACCTTCGATTGCTTTGGGGCTTATTCTGGTGGCGGCGTGTCCGGGTGGTAATATCTCAAACTTCATCACTCATCGTGCAGGAGGTAATGCAGCGCTATCGGTTTCCATGACGGCTTTTGCCACGGTGGGAGCAATTGTTGCGACACCCTTTAATATCGCATTTTGGGGTAGTCTTTACGGCCCCACGCGCGCGATATTGCAAGAGACGCATATCGATAAGCTGTCAGTTGCAATTACTGTTTGCTTTATGTTGGTGTTGCCATTGTTTCTTGGCATCATGCTCAACCGCATCAAGCCACAGCTGGCTGCCAAAATACGGCAACCACTGCGCATGGCGTCCATGGGGATTTTTATCGGTTTCATCTTCATCGCGCTGTTTGCCAACTGGTCGTTTTTTCTTGCCTATGTGGGTGCTGTGGCCTCTCTCGTGATTGTCCATAATGGGCTGGCTTTAGCGGCGGGGTATACTCTGGCGAGCGTTGCTGGTGTGTCTGCTTATGACCGGCGGGCCATTACGATTGAAACTGGCATCCAAAATTCCGGTCTGGGGCTGGTGTTGATCTTCGGCTTTTTTGGTGGGCTTGGCGGCATGTCTGTTGTGGCGGCTGCCTGGGGGATTTGGCATGCGATCAGCGGACTGGTGCTTGCCAGTTTTATGGCGCGCAAAGCAGTCAAGCTTCCCGCGGAGGCGACGTCATGACCAAGCTTCTTATTACCGGTGCTGCCGGAGGTGTCGGACAAGCATTTCTGAGGCAATTGGCGGGCACGGAGCAGGAGGTTGTTGCGACTGATATTCGTGAGCCGAGTGGCCTCCCAGCAAATGCCCGGTTCAGAACGCTGGATGTGACTACAGACAGGGTGTCAGCATTGATTGAGGACGAGCGGCCCGATGTGATCGTGCATCTGGCTTCCATCGTCACACCATCTGCTGAATCCACGCGAGATATCGAATATCTGGTTGATGTGGTTGGTACTCAGTCCGTGATTGATGCTGCGATTAAGACCGGAGTGAAGCGCCTTGTGGTGACATCTTCCGGGGCAGCCTATGGGTACCATGCGGACAACCCTATGCCGTTGCATGAGGATGATCGCATTCGCGGCAATACTGAGTTCGCCTACTCTTATCATAAGCGTCTGGTCGAAGCCGCTTTGGCTCAGGCGCGTGCGGAGGCACCGCAACTGGAGCAGGTTGTGCTGCGGGTTGGGACGGTTCTTGGTGCGGGTATGAACAACCAGATCACCGCATTGTTTCATAAACCGAAGCTGCTTGGTGTGGCAGGATCAGATAGTGCGTTTGTGTTTATCTGGACGGAGGATCTTGCGCGCATTTTGTTATTGGCTGCGACAGAGGCTCCCGAGGGAACATACAACGTCGCGGGCGATGGAGCGTTGTCGATGCAGCAGCTTGGACAGGTGCTCAATAAGCCTGTCCTTAAGTTGCCGTCCTGGTTGTTGAAACTCGTTTTAGGTGTGGCGAAGCCTCTGCGGCTCTCCCGGTATGGGCCGGAGCAGGTTCGGTTTTTGCAATACCGTCCGGTTTTGGCCAATGAACGGTTGAAATCAGTGTTTGGCTATACTCCCGAGAAGACGAGTGCAGAAGTGTTTGAACACTGGCGGGTATCTGTGGGGCTTTGATGAAAACAGCGGTTATTACAGGCGGTGCTGGTGGTTTAGGGCAGGCACTTGCAACCCGGTTGCAGCGCGAGAGCTGGCATACGGTTTTGCTGGATTTGCCTGGTCCGGGAGTGGATGGGTTGCCACAGAATGAGCAACAGAGCATCTATGCCTGCGATTTGACCGATGGGGGTGCAGTTGAGCAAGTTGCTCAACAAGTTTTGGCAGAGCACACCAGTATTGATCTGGTGGTTTACAATGCAGGTATTACGCATATCGGATGGTTTGCTGATATGGGCCTTGAGGCGCATCGAAAGGTGCTGGATGTCAATTACTTTGGAGCAGTGCATACGGCGCGGGCGTTTTTGAAAGCAGTAAGAGCATCTAAGGGATGTCATCTGGCAATCTCGTCTGTTGCTGGGTTCTCTCCTTTGATCAAACGGACGGCTTATGCGGCCAGCAAGCATGCGTTGGAAGGCTTTTTTGGCTCGTTGCGGTCTGAAGAGAAGTCTTATGGCGTTCATACGTTGATTGCAGCGCCTTCGTTTGTAGCAACCAATGTTGGACGGTCGGAGACGCAAGAGAACGGTTTGGCCCGTCCGGGCTCGTCAACAGATGGCGTTGATTATATGAGCGCGGAACGGGCGGCGGATATCATCTACAAAGCGTATGTGCGCAAGACGGAGATGAAGCCGGTTGGCCGCGTTGCCAGTTTGGCGTGGTGGCTCAACCGGTTATCACCCAAAGCCTATCAGCTGCTGATGGAGCGCAACATCAAGGAACCTTCCTAGGTTTGATGAAATGTCAGACCTTCCTGGCGTAGGTCTGGCATTCAAATCCAGTAATGGTGGTTGCAAACACGTCGTATTCAGCTTTCCGGCTGATGCCGTACATGCGATGAAACTCTGCTGTGCTCATCTGCTCAGCCGTTTTGCTTTGCGCCCATGTTTGGATTGCTGTCTCCCAGTTTCCTGTCAGGTGATCATATTGGGTGAGGTCCGCTTCCACGGTGATTGGAGTGCCGGGATCGCTTCGGTTTTCAAGACCGTGATGAATGCCTTCGAGGATCGCTGAGACAACCAGATATGGGTTGGCATCAGCACCGGAAACGCGATGCTCCAGCCTTGCGCCTTTGCCATGTGTAGCCGGTACACGGATCGCCGCGGCTCGGTGGTCATACCCCCAGCAACAGGTGATTGGGGCATAAGAACCCGGCTGCAAGCGGCGGTAGGAGTTGGCGTGTGGAGCAAACAGGATTTGCATGTCCAGCATGGTGTCCAGCAGGCCCCCTACGGCGTTGCGCAAGGCCGGGTTTGCTTCCTCTGTGCTGCCGCTGAAGATGTTGGTGCCTTCAGTATCCAGTAGGCTGGTGTGGATATGGAAGCCGCTGCCAGTCTCTTCTGCGTAGGGTTTTGACATGAACGTGACATCCATGCCGTGTTTGCGGGCAATATGGCGGACAACGCGCTTGAACAGCAGGCAGTGATCCGCAGCTTCCACTGCGCTTGGTACGTGCAGCAGGTTGATCTCAAACTGTCCGTGACCAAACTCAGAGGTAGTGGTGTCTGCAGGAATATCCTGAATTTTACAGGCTTGGTTGATCTCCATGAGGATCGGTTCGAATTGAGCCATGATGTCCAGATCATAGATCTGTGAGGCTTTGAGACGCTGGTTGGTGCCGGGAATGTAGGGAGGGAGTGGTAAGCCAGCTGGACCGGATTCCATGTCGACGAAGTAGAACTCCAGCTCTGTAGCGACAACAGGTGTCAGGCCCTTGTTCTGGAACTTCTTCTCAACGGTTTCAAGAACATATCTTGGATCCAGTGGGGTTGGCTTCTGGTCCTTAATCTCGAAAAGAGTGACGAGCACTTGCGCGGTCGGCACTTTGGCCCATGGCACGCGCTTCAGCGTTCCTGGAACTGGGATGCATATGCCATCCGGGTCTCCGCGCTCAATGGCAAGGCCTGTTGCCGGCACATCAACGCCCCACACGTCCAGTGCGACGGTGGACAAGGGCAAACGAACACCACCTTCGGCCAGTTTATCCAGCATTTCTGCTGGCAACCATTTGCCTCGGAGCGGGCCACAAAAGCCAGCATAGAGGACCTCGATCTTTTCGAGGTCTGGGTGTTGTTTCAGGAAGGCGTCGGCTTCAATTCGAAACTGTTCCAATTGCGGCTGTACTGCTGTCAGGGTTGGCATGCGAACTCTTCTGGTCGTGATCTGATGTGTTGTTTTATCTGGTGTTCTGATTGAACTGGCTGGCATAGATGCAAAGTAAATCCAAAGCTAAAGTGGCTCCAGCCAGCGCTGTAATTTCTGCGTGGTCGTAGGCAGGTGCGACCTCTACAAGGTCCATGCCTTTCAGGTTTATGCCAGCGAGACCACGCAGGATCTCACGTGTCTCTCCGGTATTCAGGCCGCCAACGACAGGTGTTCCTGTTCCCGGTGCAAAAGCAGGGTCGAGGCAATCGATGTCGAAGCTGATGTAGCTGGCACTTTTTCCAACCACGTTGTGAATGCGTTCAATCGTTGCCTCTGCCCCGTTATTACGGACCCAGTCCGCCGTAATTGTGGTGAGGCCCTGTGTGTTCTCGTTGTTGGTTCTGATACCAACTTGTATCGATGTCTGCGGGTTGATGAGACCATCTTTTACCGCTCTGTAGAACATGGTGCCATGGTCAATACGGCTGGAGTTGTCAGTCCATGTGTCGCTGTGTGCATCAAACTGGATGAGGGAGAGTGGTCCGTGTTTTCTTGCGTGCGCTTTTAGCATGGGATAGGTGCAGAAATGATCTCCACCCAGCATGAGTGTTGCCGTACCTGCGTCTAAAATGGCAGAGGCCTGCTGTTCCAGTTCTTCCGGTACGCTCATGGGGTAGCCGGGATCGAAGATGAAATCGCCGTAGTCGACAACAGCAAGGCGGTCGAACGGGTCGAAGGACCAGCCCCATGCGTGGTCCCAGGCCAATATGGAGGAAGCTTGCCTGATTGCTCTTGGACCGAAGCGACATCCCGGCCTGTTGCTGACGGACGTGTCAAAGGGGATGCCACAGACAGCGACATCTATCCCCTTAAGGTTCTTGGTGAATTTACGGCGCATGAAACTGAGCGCTCCGGCATAGCTGGATTCGGCTATGGTCCCATAAGGGGTGGAGCGGGTGTAGGCCAGATCGCCTTTTGAGTATTCATCCAGCGAGGATGGGTGTTTTGTATCAGACACGTACACTTCCTCGATCAATTTGAGCTTATCGCCAGCCGTTCTTCTTTCATGCGCTTGACCTGTGCTTGTTTTGTGACCAGCGAAGCGGTGACCACGCCAACAGCGACAACAGAAATGAGAATGGATGACAGGGCATTGATTTCTGGTGAAACGCCAACGCGGACCTGAGAATAGATCTTCATGGGCAGGGTGGTAGCGCCAGGACCTGAAGCAAAGGAGGCAATGACCAGATCATCCAGAGAAAGCGTGAAGGCCAGCAGCCATGCTGCCAAAATTGCGGGAAAGATGATGGGCAGTGTCACCTGCATGAAGGCGGAAAAACGGGTGCACCCCAGATCAAGGGCAGCTTCTTCCAGACTACGTTCGAACGTCACCAGACGGGCAGAGACGACGACGGCGGCGTAGCACATGGAGAAGGTTATATGTGCCAGTGTAACTGTCCAGAATCCTCGGGTGAAATCTAGCGAGACGAACAGCAGGAGCAGTGACAGGCCCGTGATGACCTCTGGCATGACCATTGGTGCGTAGATCATACCTGTGAAGAGCGTTTTGCCGTGGAATGGTCCAGCGCGATTGAGAACAAGTGCGGCCATGGTGCCGAGCACAGTCGCGACAGATGCAGAGATGAAGCCAACACGGAGTGTGACCCATGCGGCATTGATGAAACTCTCATTGAAGAAGACTGATTGATACCACTTGGTGGAGAAGCCAGCCCAAACGGTGACCAATCTGGATTCGTTGAAAGAATAGATCATCAGCAAGATGATCGGCAGGTAGAGGAATGCAAAGCCGAGTGTGAGCGTTGTTGTGTTGAACCAGTTGAAGCGGGTCATTGGCTGGCCTCCGCTTGTTTTTCCTGCTGTTTCTGGAACAGGATGATGGGTAGGATCAACATAAGCAGCAGCAGAATTGCGACGGCGGATGCGACTGGCCAGTCTCTGTTGGAGAAGAACTCCACCCAGAGTGTTTTGCCGATCATGATAGTGCTGGACCCTCCCAGAATGTCTGGAATGACAAACTCACCGACAGCAGGGATAAAGACGAGGAAACAGCCCGCCCAAACTCCTGATAATGACAGGGGTAGGGTAATGACCCAAAAGGCTTTGAGAGGCGAACACCCCAGATCTGTTGCAGCTTCCAGCAGGGAGATATCGAGTTTTTCCAGAACTGCATAGAGTGGCAAGACCATGAAAGGCAGGTAGGAATAAACGATGCCAATGTAGATGGCAGTGTCGGTGTTGAGGATCATCAAGGGTTCGTCAATGATGCCTGTCCAGAGCAGGAAGTAGTTGAGGAAGCCTTCTTTTTTGAGAATGCCGATCCATGCATAAACGCGGATGAGAAAGCTGGTCCAGAAGGGCAGGATCACCAGCATCAGGAGGGTCGCACGCCACTCTTTTGGGGCTTTGGCCATGGCATAGGCGATAGGATAGCCGATTGCCAAAGTGAGCAGCGTTGAGATGGATGCGATCCTGAGACTGCTCAGGTATGAGTTCAGGTAGAGTGTATCTTCCGTTAGCCAGACATAGTTCTCCAGATCAAACGCCTGAAGCATGGCGAGCAGACCTTGCCAACCCTCTGATATGTCGAAGTTTGGAAAGTATGGCGGGCGCGCCAGTATGACATCGGACAAGGAGATCTTCAGTACAATGACGAAGGGTGCGAGGAAGAAGATCAGCAACCAGATATACGGGATCGCTATGAGCAATTTGCGCCCCCAGCCTGAACTCGGACTGGATGTCTCCTGTATTTCTTCTGAGGGGGAGGTGATATCTGCAACTGCCATCGCTCACCTCACGCGTCCAGAAAGACGCCAGCGCCTTTCTCCCAATAGACATAGACGGTGTCCTCCCATGTGATTGGGCGGTCGGCGAGGTGTTCCCTGTTGGAGACCTGTGCTTTCAAAATGGAGCCATTTGAGGCTTTGACGTGATAAGTTGAGATGTTGCCAGTGTAGCCGATGTCCCAGACTTCGCCCTTAATGCAGTTGTCAGCGTTTGCTGGCTTGTCTTTAGAGATGCGGAGTTTTTCAGGGCGAACTGCGATCCAGGTGGTCGTTCCTGCTTGAGGACGGAGCTTGGTTGAGATCGCCAAAGGTATTTCACCTTCAGCCCATGCCAGGCTTGCTGTTTCGCCAGTGGTGACATCTATCTGGCCTTCAATGATGTTAACATCGCCAAGGAAATCAGCAGAATAGCGGGAATTGGGATACTCGTAGATTTCAGCTGGTGTTGCGACCTGAACGATTTTGCCGTGGTCCATCACGGCGATGCGGCTCGCGACTGTCATAGCCTCTTCCTGATCATGAGTGACGATGACGAAGGTGAGGCCAAGCTGCTCCTGAATATTCATCAGCTCAAACTGGGTCTGCTCGCGCAGCTTCCTGTCTAACGCACCGAGCGGTTCGTCAAGCAGCAGGAGTTTAGGCTTCTTGGCGAGGGAACGAGCAAGAGCAACGCGCTGCTTTTGACCGCCAGAAAGCTGGTGTGGTTTGCGCTTGGCAAATGGTTCCAGCTGAACCAGAGATAGCATTTCTTCAACACGCCGCTTGATCTCAACCTTTGCGGTCTTTTCCTGTTTGAGGCCGAAGCCGATGTTCTGTTCCACTGTCATATGCGGGAAGAGGGCGTAGGACTGGAACATCATGTTGACGGGCCGTTTGTGTGGCGGTGCCTTTTGCAGATTGTTCTGACCGAGCATGATGTTGCCAGAGGTGGGATATTCAAACCCTGCCAGCATGCGCATCATAGTCGTCTTACCGCAGCCGGACGGGCCGAGAAGGGCGAAGAACTCGCGCTCATAGATGTTGAGCGTTAAGTCCTCAATGGCAGTGAAGTCGCCAAACTTCTTCGTGACGTTTTCAAAGCGCACCAAAGGTTCCTGAGCTGGATCCTCCCAAGGTGCGAATTTGCAGACTGGCTGAGTGTTTACCAGAGTTTCCATCGTGGCCCGCTCCACCCTCTGTTGTTGTCCTGCTTCCAAAGAAACATGGAAGGCGTGCGGACAACTTGAGTTGCCCGCTGCTGCCGATGATTACTGGCCCGACTTCACTGCGGTCCAGGCACGGGTCACAATCCGCTGAATTTTTGGTGCGTAAGGCGTTGTGACGTAAAGCTTTTCCATGGTTGCTTCATCTGGATATACGGCGGAATCTTCTAAAACTTCCTGATCCAGATGCTCGTGTGAGGCTTTGTTGCCGTTGGCGTAGACCACGTAGTTGGAAGCCTTTGCGATGACATCCGGGCGCATGATGTAATCGAGGAACATATGTGCTTCCTTAGAGTTGGTTGCATCTGTCGGGATTGCCATTTGATCAAACCACATCAGCGCACCTTCCTTTGGAATGATGTAGTTGATGGTGACGCCGTTGTCGGCTTCTGCTGCTCTGTCGCGGGCCTGAAAGACGTCACCAGACCAACCGATAGCTAAGCAGATATCGCCGTTTGCGAGGGCGTTGATGTATTCGGAACTGTGAAACTTCTGGACGTATGGACGGATGGTTTTGAGGAGTGCAGCAGCTTTTTCAATATCTGCCTTGTTGTGACTGTCTGGGTTTAGCCCGAGGTGGTTGAGCGCTGCGGGGATGAGCTCTGTTGGCGCGTCCAGTATATGAATGCCGCAATCCCGAAACTTGGCGAGTATTTCCGGATTGAAGATGATTTCCCAACTGTCGACCGGTTTGCCGTCCAGACGTTTAGCAGCGGCCTCTACATTGTAGCCGATGCCAGTGGTGCCCCACATGTAGTTGATGGAATAAGCGTTGCCCGGATCATAAATGGAGGTTCTGTTGGAGACGAGCGACCACATGTTCTTCAGGTTCGGGAGGGCGTCTTTATCCAGCTTTTGGAAGACGCCGGCTTGAATTTGCCGGGAGAGGAAGCTGCCTGTTGGAACAACAATATCGTACCCTGTGGTGCCTGCGAGCAGCTTGGTTTCCAAAACCTCGTTTGAATCGAAAACGTCGTAATTGACCTTGATACCGGTTTCAGCTTCGAAATCTTTCAGAACGCTTTCGTCGATGTAATCAGACCAATTGTAAACGTTGATGGTGCCTTCTGCGTGCGCTGCGCTGGCTGCACATGCAACCATTATTGCGGTCGCCATTGTGCCCGTCAGTCTGGACTTGAAGTTTGAACTCATTTCATCTTCCCCCCTCAAATTTTTGCACAGCGTTGGTGCTGGCGTGTCTGGATCCGGCCGTCTCCGTTGTTCTTAATTGTGTGCCTGTTTTGAAAGATGACCACAGAATTCTCAGCTAGGCAATAGTTTGTGATCAAATTATCTTTGCAGCTGGTTCGGGTGCTTCTATAGTTCCTTCATGAGTAAGATGACTTTACAAAGCGCTGTTGTTCCTGATGTGGGGATCCCTGTTCATGAGCAAGTTTACCGCCAATTGAGAGAACGGATCCTGTTTGGTGGTTTTCTGCCGGGCAAGGCTGTGACCCTGCGCGGGCTGGCTGAGGAACTGGGTGTGAGTGCGATGCCTGTTCGTGAGGCTGTGCGACGTCTCATTGCAGAAAACGCATTGGAATTACACGGCAATAGGCGTGTTTCTATCCCAGATGTTTGCGAAGATATAATCGATGAAATCTGGTCAGCTCGGCGGTTATTGGAAGTTGAGCTGGCATCCAAAGCTCTGGTGTATTTGAAAGACGAAGATATTCAGGTTCTCCAAGGCATTGATGATCAGATTGATGTCGCTCTGGAAACTGGCGATGTGGAAGGGTACATGCGCGGAAACTACGAGTTTCACTTTTATCTTTACTCAAAAAGCCGATCTGAAATTCTTATCAAGCTTGTCAAAAATCTATGGGTTCAGTTTGGTCCATTTATGCGCCTGGTCTATGGGCGGTCTGGTACTGCGAATCTGGATGACCAGCATAAACAGGCATTGGAAGCGCTGAAAATGCATGATCAGACTGCTTTAAAGGTTGCCTTGGAAGAGGATATTGCACAGGGCATGGGGTTTATCAGAGAGTCTCTCAGTCTTGCTGAGAAGGTTTGACGATCTGCTGTTTTCTCTGGCTGAGTTCATAGAGCCGCATGCTTTGATGGGTTAGACTGGAGGCATAGGCAGGTAGTGTCTTTATTGAAGTAAAGATTGACTCTCCTGCATTTGTGATCACAAAATAATGGGGAGTTTACTTCTATTGCCCGGTTTGCAGGGCGTGCCTCTTTTCGGAAGGACTGACCCCATGGACTATATTGCTAATCTTCCGCCCACTCATGTTCTGCAAGAAAAGGATGCTGCCCACCATCTGCATCCGTTTACAGATACCAAGTCCCTCAACGCTAAGGGGACACGTGTGATTACGCGGGCTGATGGTGTTTATCTTTGGGATTCTGAGGGCAACAAGATCCTGGATGGAATGGCGGGGCTTTGGTGCGTGAATGTGGGGTATGGCCGCAAAGAGATTATCGAAGCGGTTCACCGGCAGATGCAACAACTGCCTTATTACAATACGTTTTTCCAGAGTTCTCATCCGCCTGCGATTGCCCTTGCTGAAAGGATCTCTAATCTGGCGCCGGATCATCTGGACCATGTATTTTTTGCGGGCTCAGGCTCTGAAGCCAATGACACCGTCGTTCGAATGGTACGCCATTACTGGGCCAGTGAAGGCAAACCGACCAAGAAGACGATCATCTCCCGTCATAATGCTTATCACGGCTCTACCATGGCCGGTGCGAGCTTGGGCGGTATGAGTGCGATGCACGCGCAAGGTGGGCTGCCTATCCCTGACATCACTCACATCAACCAGCCTTACTGGTATGGTGAAGGTGGGGACCTGGATCCTGCCGAGTTTGGCCTGATGCGCGCGCGTGAGCTTGAGGCTGAGATTGATCGTCTTGGCGAAGACAATGTGGCAGCCTTCATCGGGGAGCCTATTCAGGGGGCAGGCGGTGTTGTTATTCCGCCGGAGACCTATTGGCCAGAGATTCAGCGTATCTGCCGTGAACGCAACATCCTGCTGATTGCTGATGAGGTGATTTGCGGGTTTGGGCGTACGGGGAACTGGTTTGGCTCACAGACTTTCAACTTCAAGCCGGATCTGATGCCGATTGCCAAGGGGCTTTCCTCTGGTTATCTGCCGATTGGTGCGGTTGTGGTGAGTGAGAAGGTTGCCAAGGGCTTTATTGAGCATGGCGGCGAGTTCTATCACGGATTTACTTACTCTGCGCATCCTGCAGCTTGCGCAGCAGCACTTGCGAACCTTGATATCATTGAAAATGAGCGACTGCCTGAAAAGGTTGCGAATGATACAGGGCCGTATCTGGCTGAAAAGTGGAAAGCTCTCGGCGAGCATCCGCTGGTCGGCGAGGCGCGTATTTGTGGCTTGGTTGGTGCTTTGGAACTTTCACCGGATAAGGCGCGTCGTGCTCGGTTTGAAGCTGAAAAAGGCACTGTTGGGACGATCTGCCGAGATCATTGCTTTGAGAGTGGCTTGGTGATGCGCCACGTTGGCGACAGTATGATCATCTCGCCGCCACTTGTGATTTCGCGCAGTGAGGTGGATGAGTTGATTGAGAAAGCGCATCGTGCGTTGGATCTGACGGCTGCTGATGTTACTGCCCAAGGCATCAACTAGGTTTTGAGGAGGCTCAGGCTCGATTGAGTTTGCACCGCATATTTCAAGAGGATGCATATGGAGAGCAATCGGTCGCCGAGAATTTCTGGCATCGTTCGCTCTCTCCTCAGGCGCTTGGTGCGCCGCTTTCCGATGAACAGTCCTGTGAAGTTGCTGTTGTTGGAGGTGGATACGCAGGGCTGTCTGCAGCGTTGAAACTTGCGCAGCAGGGTGTCGATGTTGCGGTGCTGGATGCTCAACATATTGGATGGGGGGCTTCTGGTCGCAATGGTGGTTTTTGCTGTCTGGGCGGGACGATTGCAGATGATGCTGACTTGATTGATCGCTATGGGGAAGCGGATGCACGGCGGTATTTTTATGCAGAGCGTGCAGCCATTGATCTGGTTGCAGAGCTGTTAGAGCAGAACTCGATTGATGCTGATGTTGTTTCCAAAGGAGAAACGGTTCTTGCACACAAAGCTCGGCGTGTTGATCAGCTGAAAGATACAGCTGCAGACATACAAAAGCGCTATGGGATCAGCTGCACCTTTCATGACAAAGATGAACTTGCAGAGCTTGGGATGACGGCCTCTGGGCTTTCTTCTGGGCTGACAATTCCAATCGGGTTTGCGCTGCATCCTTACAAATATGCGCGTGGTCTTGCTAAGGCTGTGAAGGCGCAAGGAGGCCGGTTTTATGAACAGACCTCTGTGCTCGGCATTACTCCTGCTGCAGATGGGCAGTATGTCCTGAAAGCAAGAACTGGCCAGTTGCGTGCGCAAAAAATACTTTTGGCGACCAATGGCTATTCCTCTGAAAATATGCCGGAGTGGATGGCTGGAAAATATCTTCCGATACAATCTAACATTTTGATGTCGCGCGTTCTTTCTGATGAGGAGTTGAAGCGTCAGGGGTGGTTCTCTAGTCAGATGGCCTATGACACCCGGACTTTGCTGCATTACTTCCGTCTGCTCCCGGACAGGCGAATGCTCTTTGGTATGCGGGGAAGCGTAAGTGCTACGCCACATGCGCGAAAGCGTATGCGCACAGCTACACGGCGTGACTTTGAGCGGATGTTTCCTGAATGGGCGAAAGTTGAAACGCCAGATTTCTGGTCTGGTCTTGCCTGTTTGACCCATAAACTCGTGCCATTTGCAGGTGCGGTTCCCAATACGCAGGGGCTTTACGCTGCTTTTGGTTATCATGGGAATGGCGTTGCTATGGCCACTTATGCCGGGCAGCTGGTGGCAGCTGAGATCCTGGGTGAGGCAACAAAAATGCCTTACCCAAGTTTTATGAAGCTGGCGCCGACAGAGTTTCCTTTCAGGGCTATGCGCCGCCACCTGCTTGCTCTCAGCTACACCTGGTTTGAGTTGAAGGACAGATTACTCTGAGGTTTCCTGCATCTCACTCTGCAGTTGGTTGGCAACCATGGAGTAAAGTCTGCCGCTTTGCTTGATGGTGCGTTTCTGGGTTTCAAAATCAACGTGGATCAGGCCAAAGCGCGGGAGATACCCTTCGGCCCATTCGAAGTTGTCCATGAGTGTCCAACAGAAATATCCTTTTAGTGGTATTCCATCTTCAATCGCTCTGGCTGCCTGCTTCAGATGGGACAGAACGTAGGTGCTGCGATCCCAATCCCGAATGCTTCCATCTGTTTCCAGAGTATCGGAGAAGGCGGCTCCGTTTTCGGTTATGAAGAGCTGTTTCGGAGCATAGTTGGTGTTTACATACTGCAGAATGTCATAGAGGCACTCGGGATGAACTTCCCAGCCCATCTGGGTGTATTGGCCTTCTGGTAGGTGGCGCTTGAAGTTGACTGGTGCGAACTCGGTGCCATTCTTGATGATAGATCTGCGGTAGATGTTGATGCCGAGGTAATCCAGAGGTTGGGCAATCTCCTGAAGGTCTGTCACCTCAATATGAGGAAGGACAGTCTTGTATGTCTCAAGCATGTCATCTGGATATTGACCTTTAAAGATGGCATCCAGATACCAGCGGTTCTGACAGCCTTCAAAGCGTCGAGCTGCATCAATATCTGTAATGGCGTCGCTGGCTGGGGTGACTGGATTCAAATCCAGAACAATGCCGATTTGAGCGTCAGGTACGTTCTTGCGGATGATTGGAACAGCTCTGCCATGAGCCAGGAGGGCGTGGTGACTTGCCGCCAGTGCTGCTTTTGCGCCGCCGCCGAGGCCGGGTGCGTCCTCCTTCAATCCATAGCCCCACCATGTGAAGGTGAAGAGCTCGTTGAATGTGGTCCAGTGTTTGATTTTAGAGCCAAGTCGTTTCGTGGTGATATCGACGTAATTGATATAGTCGTCTACCAGCCCTCTACGCAGCCAGCCGTCGCCTTCTTCTTGCAGGGCAAGCGGTAAGTCCCAATGGTACAGGGTTGCGTAGGGTGTGATGCCGGCTTTCAGCAGTAAGTCGGTCAGGCGCTCATAGAAGGCCAGGCCCTCTTCATTGATCGGCCCACGGCCATTGGGAAGGATGCGCGACCAGCAGATGGAGAAGCGATAGGCCGTGAGACCGAGCTCTTTCATCAAGGCGATGTCTTCTTCCAGCCGGTGGTAATGATCACAGGCTATGTCGCCGTTGGTACCGTCTGCAATATTGCCGGGAATGTGGGTGAAGTGATCCCATACAGTAGGGCCGCGACCGCCTTCGTTGACGGCACCTTCAATTTGATAAGACGCAGTTGCGGCTCCCAGAACCATGTCTTTTGGGAACTTGATTGAGTTTGCCAGCTGTTGGAGATGCTGCAGTTTACTAGTGTGATTTGCGCTCATAACGTCTCTCAATTGATTTGATTATGCTGGCAGCGCCCAGAGTGAGGACGACATAAAGAATTGCAGCGGAGTTGAATGGGGCAAATGGCAGGAAGCTGCTCGCCTGAAACTCTCTCATACGCTGTGTAACGTCGCGAACAGAGAGGATCGACAGCAGAGAGGTGTCCTTCAACATGGCGATGAACTCATTGCCAAGTGGCGGGATCACAATGGACAAAGCTTGTGGGAGCACGACAAAGCGGGCGACTTTCCAACGGCTTAGGCCCAAACTCCGTGCGGCTTCAATCTGTCCTTTGGGGACGGCTAAAATGCCGGCCCGGAAAATTTCGGCCATGTAGGCGGAATAGCCAATGGAGATGGCGACGATGCCGCGGGTCATGTTGGGCAGATTGATTATGCCGTCTGATGCACTTTTGAGGGCTCCGCTGAGAGGGAGACCTACATAGAGGATGATCACCAACATTGGGATGCCGCGGACGGTGTCTATGAAGAACTCTGCCGCAATGGCGAGTGGGTGTTCGTTGCGATAAAAGGAGCAGCTCACCAGCAGCATGGTGAAGAAGCCAAGCACGCCAAACGTGATGGCGGGATACTTGCTCTCATCCGGCAAGAAGGATGTCTGCCAGAGGAGATTTGCATTTGTTGGAACGGCTTCAGTTGGAATGAAAGCTGCCGATACACGTTCGTTCTTTTCAACGGTGACCAGCGCATGGCTTGGGTCCTTCACACTGCGGATGTCGATACTGGTGTGATCTGCGCCATCATATTCGCCAAAGCGGATTTGGTCGGTGATTGACTGCGGGGTGCCTTTGATGATGGCAACGCGGCCTTCCAAGGTTCCGATCAGGCTGTAGGACTGCTGCGGTTGCAGGGCGAAGACAGCGCAGAGACCGAAGAAGATGAGAGCGGCAACGGCGTAGAAGAGGTTGGTATGCTTCTTCTTTTCCAGGCTTTGCAGACCTGCCCAGATGAGGCCTAAGACCATTGAGGCAAAGTAAGCAAAGAATGCTGCGCGGAGGGTGACCATCAAACCGGCAGCGAACCCTGCGTGGGCGACAAAGAGAATGTAAAAAGCACCGAGTAAGTTGGTCAGGAGCAGCAGGGGCAGCGTGTATCTGCTTATGGAAACAAACGCTTGCTTTGATTTACTGAAGTAATGAAACAGTAGGATGCCAAGTGAAGCAATCAGGTAAATGAAGGCGGCTTTGGAGAAAATGCCAAGCACTAAGTTTTGAGCTTCTGGTGTGAGTTGGCGTGGTCTGACTGCTTTTTGGATGAGGTCAGATGTGTAGGGATCAACACTGTTGGCGATGACAGAGTCAACAAAGACTGACAGGTCTATGGTGTTGGTTGCGATTAGCGCCAGAAGGGCAAAATAGATAATGAATGCAGAGTTTTGGCCAAGTTTGTTGGCTTTGCTTGGCTCGGTGCCTTTCAGCAGGGAGTAGGCAAGCCAAAAACCTGCGGTGAAGATGACCAGCAGGCACAGGAAGCCTGCAAACAATGTACTTGCGTTTTCTCCGATGCCGACGATTGCGAAGATCGAGCGCTTGTAGTTGTTGGTTGAGACAAACAGGTAGATTATGAAGGGCATGGTAGCAATGAGGATGACATTGCTGGGCCGCAGTGTTTTTAAGACATTCACGGGATTCCTCCACTCACATCAATGACTTGATGCGTTCCGTGGATCGCTTCAAAATATTGGGAGAGCGGGCTGCTCACATTGAACAGTCCCGCCCGGAGGTTTAGGCATGGTGCCTAAAAGAGATTAGTTCTCAACACCCCAGTATTTGGCAGTGAGGGCATCCCATGTGCCGTCTGCTTTGATTTGCTCAAGGCCTTCGTTGATGGCGTCGACCATTGGTGAGCCTTTTTGGAAGACGATGCCGAGCGGGTCAGATTCCAGTCCTTTGATCGCGGCTGTCAGTTCGCCAGCAAACTCCTGCTCGTAGGCATGGGCGGAGGTGCCGTCGATGATCACGCCGTCTACGTCAGCGTTCTGAAGGGCGAGAATGGCGGCTGCGAATGTGTCGTAAAGGCGTGTGTTCTCACGTGTAACGAGTTTTTCGGCCAGCTGAGCGTTGGTGGTTCCGGTCTGTGCGGCCAGTGTTTTACCACCGCTCTGGAACCCTTCAAGAGATGTGCCTTCGTCTTCTACACGCAGCAGGATAGCTTGGCTGACGACAAGGTAAGGCTCTGAAAAGTCCATGGTTTTCTTGCGCTCATCGGTGATGGACACGCCTGAGACAACAACGTCAAACTCACCTTGGACAAGTGCGGCGAAGATACCGTCCCAGGCGGTTGTTACGAACTCGGCCTTGCAGTTAATCTTCGCGCAGATGGCATCCATGATATCTACATCAAAGCCAACGATTTCACCGGTTCTCTCATCAACGGTTTCCATTGGCGGGTAGGTGGTATCAGAGCCAACTTTGAGAACTTTCCCTTCCAGATCAGCGGCTTGTGCGCTCGCTATCACCATGGTGCCAAGAACAGATGCGGCAATAATTTCACGTAACATATTATGCTCTCCTCATAATTTTGCTTGGCTCAGCCAGAGCGCTGGGCCGTGTGCGTCTGAAGCCTAAGGTTTCAGGCGGTCGTCCTGCCGTTCGATCAGTTGTGGCATGACCATTCTTTGGAGGTCTTGTGCCGGCTCTCCCTCTATGCGGCGAATGATGAACTCGCCGAGAGCCTTGCTGGTTTCTTCAATGGGCAGGAAATATGTCGTGATTGGTGGGGTGAAGTATGCACTGACATTGATGTCGTCGGTGGCGTTCACAATCGCATCCTTGCCGAACTTTATGCCCAGTTCGTAAAAGGCGGAGAGCACGCCGAGTGCGCTGGCTTCGTTGGCGCAAATATAGGCTGTTGGTTTTTTGTCGTGATTATACAGGGCCTTAACGGTCGCTTTGCCGAACTCCGGTGTAAGCGGGCCTGTTGCGATGAATTCAGTTTGGACGTCTATCCCCGCGTCTTGCAGGGCGCGGATGTAGCCGCGTTGGCGTTGTTTGGAGTACATCAGCTCGTCTGGCGGGTTGATGGAGACGATGTTGGCGTGGCCGAGCTGGATGAGGCGGGTGGTGGCTTTTTGGGACATTTCCTGCGAGTTCGCATCCACATAGGAATAGGGAGTGAAGTGCTCACTCATGCCGTATGTGACGAAGGGAAAGTCCTTTTCCAGCATATAACTGATGCGGGCGTCATCGGGGCGGGTGCCTGAAATGATGATGCCGTCGGCCAAACGCTGTTCTACAATATTTCGAATTTCCTGAAAACTGCTGGCAAAATCATCAACCGGATAGATCGCCGCTCGGTACATGGTGCCGCGCAGAGCGCCCATTATGCCATTGAGAATATTAGTATATTCGACACCTTCCCACTCATGGCTGCCAGTGGTGGGAGTGGTCATGACGACGGCGACAGAGTAAGTGCGACCGGTGCGCAGGCGGAGGCCGTCGAGGTTGCGGACGTAGCCGATTTCCTCGGCGATCTGGCGAACGCGCTGTTTGGTCTTGTCCTTGACTGAAGAGCAATCCTTCAATGCTCTTGAGACGGTACCAACCGACAGTTCTGCTTTTTGAGCGATGGTTTTGATTGTTGCGCGTGCCACGAAATGAAATCCGACAGATTGGGCTCTTCCAGACTCAGAAGAGCAATAATTGAAACGTTTGTATTTTAGGGATCAAAATTTATTTCTGTCAAGAATGGCTAAAAATATAGATTTTTTCGAATGATTTGTAATTTTATAATTACGCAAAGAATACGTTTTAATTTTTGCGTTGCAATGTGCGTTGCTATGTAAAATTTGCGCTGAAAGGGTAGGAGGATACGTTCATCGGTATTTCATTGAGGCGCGCATATGTGCTGCGACTGCAAGTGGTGTTGAGGGAAGATGAAGGCGGGGATAAAAGGGAGAGTTAAGGGGGATAAGGGCCACAGCGTGTGTGACCCTTTTTGTTTGATTTAAGGTGCGCCGCCGATGCGCATAACGGCTGCTGCACCGCACTTGTTACCGTCGTGTAGGCAGGTCTTGATGTCTGCACCGCGGAGCCATGAGCTCAGGAAACCAGCGTTGAAGGCATCTCCGGCGCCTGTTGTATCGACAACAGGGACGGGGTTTGCAGCAACGGTGATCTCGCCGTCCTTAGTGATGGCGGTTGCGCCTGCCTTACCCTTTTTGACGACTGTGAGTGTCGGGCAGTTGGCTGGCTCTTTCAGGTAGCCCAAATGCTCTGCTTCCATCTCGTTTGGCAGAAACAGATCCACTTGCGCGATGAGGTTCTGAACGTTGCCATTTAAGAGGCAGTTCTGATCCCATGAGCAATCCAAAGAAACCGTCATGCCTGCGGCTTTGGCGATCTCCAGAAGTTCCGGAAGTTCCTGCAGCGTTGCCAGCTCTCCAATGTGGAGGTGTCTGGCTTTTGATGTGCTGAACGCGTCCAGCATGTCTCTTGGGACTGCGGTACCATTGCGCTTTGTCAGGAAGGCGCGGTCTTCCTGACAACCGATGACGGCTGTTACCTGAGCACCGTTTGCGGTGTTGAATGGCGACAGGCTCAGGTCAACGCCGCTGCGCTGCATCTTGTCTAAAATCGCAGAGCCAAACGGGCCGCCTGGCATGGAGGCCAGAAGGGTCGTTTTGTGGCCCAATGCGGAAAGGTTGGCAGCGGTGATGAAACCGCCGCCTCCGGGTTCAACTGCCAGTTCTTCGGCGTAGGTTTCTTCGCCTAGTCTTGGCAGTTCGGTGAGCCCAGTAAAGATGAGGTCGCAATAAACTCGTCCCGCACAGACGATTGCCCCATCGGTTTGTTTTGAGATCACCGGATAGCCTCCCCGGTGTGTGCATCAAACAAGTGAATGGCTTCAGGTGCTGCATGCAGGTTGACGGTGTCGCCAACGGCAGGCGGTGTTCTGCCGGAGGCTTTGGCGATGACTTCCTTTTCGCCCACTTTTACATAGGCGAGGGTGTCTGTGCCGAGTGGCTCGATCACGGAAACCTCGCCGGAAAAGAGGCCTTCGCCTTCCTGAACCAGCAGGGCATCCGGGCGCAAGCCAACGGCGACCTGCTGATTTTCACTGAGCTTGGTGGTTGGCACCTGAACTGAGGTGCCATTGTCCAGAGCGATCGTTTCTCCCTTCACAATGCCATTCAGCATGTTCATGGAAGGGGCACCGATGAACTGAGCTACAAAGATGTTTGCAGGTTCATAGAAGACTTCGAATGGTGTGCCGACCTGCTGGATGTGACCGTCTTTCATGATCACGATACGGTCTGCCATGGTCATGGCTTCGACCTGATCGTGTGTCACGAAGATGATGGTGTTTCCAACGCGCTGGTGAAGCTTTTTGATCTCCAGTCGCATCTGGGTGCGTAGCTGTGCGTCTAGATTGGATAGAGGCTCGTCAAACAGGAAAGCAGCTGGATCACGCACCATGGCGCGGCCAATGGCGACGCGCTGGCGTTGTCCGCCGGAAAGCTGGTTCGGCTTTCTGTCGAGCAGGTCCGTCAGTTCCAGAATGCCGGAGACTTCATTGATACGCGCGTCCTTCTCGTCCTTGGAGAGTTTGGAGGTGCGCAACCCGAAGCCGATGTTCTTTCGCACTGTCATATGCGGATAGATCGCGTAGTTCTGGAAGACCATGGCGATGTTGCGTTCTTTGGGTTCCATGTCGTTGACCACATCACCGCCGATGCGGATGTCGCCTGCGGAAATTTCCTCCAGACCTGCGATCATGCGCAGGGTGGTGGATTTGCCACAACCGGACGGGCCAACCAGAACAACGAACTCACCGGACTGGATGTCCAGATTGATGCCATGCAGGACCTGAGTGTCCCCGTAGGACTTAACGAGATTGTTTAGGGATACGGTGGTCAATCGATCACTCCTGCACTAGTTTTGCAAAAGCAGCGCTGCGCACTAAAGTGGCCTGCACGCTTTGATCTGCAAATGATTTGTTTTTGGCTCTCAGGGCTTTGGCGGACTGCTTGTAAGTTTCCAAAGCAGCATCCAATGCACTTGGAGCAGGCCCGCCGGGGCGGGTGCGAATAGCAACGAAATTCTCAGCACTGACAGCATGCATGAACTGGTCTTCGCTCATGTTGGATACCTTTTGAGCATGTGCCTCAAAGGCCTTGCCAAATGGGTCAAAACCATCACGCAGTGGCTTTTGCTCTGCGATCACTGCCTTGGCTGTGTCTGCTGCAATCTCATGGGCCTGACGGAAGGAGAGACCTTCCTCACGCACCAGTGTATCCGCCAGTTCTGTGATGGTGATGCAGGAGGCGTTCGTGTTTTTCGCAACGCGCTCTTCGTTGATGGAGCTTGCTGCGATCAGTGCTGCAAAAAGATCCAGCACACGACTGCCGCTTTCAAAGGCGGCATACCCTGCTTGCTGCACTTCACCCTCACTGTCGTTCATGTCAGTGAACGGAGTGTTGTGCATGGTGCCGACGATTGCATCGCACCTGCCAACTGTGACCGATGCCAGATGGCGCAGGTGCTCGATTGGCACTGGATTACGCTTTTGCGGCATGATGGAAGAGATCTGCACCAAGCTGTTTGGCACGTAGAGCTGTCCTACCTCAAAGGCGCTCCAGAACTGCATGTCCTGAATGACACGGCCCAGATGCAGGAACATGAGTTTCATGGCCGAGTAGAGGCCCGTCACGTAATCTACTGAGGCAATGCAACCATAGGAGTTGAGCAGAGGCTCGCTGAAGCCAAGCAGCTGCGCCATACGCTCCCGATTGATTGGGAAGCCGGAGGTGGTGATGGCCGCTGCGCCCATTGGGCAGTGATCAATGCCAGCTCTTGCCAGATTCAATCGCTCCAGATCACGCAGCAGCACTTCCAGCGCGGCGGACAGATAATGTCCGAAGGTGGATGGTTGTGCCGGTTGCCCATGGGTGTAGGCAACAATGAGCGTTTCTTTCTCAATCTCAGCTTTCTTGATCAGCACATCACACAGATGCAGAGCTTGCTGGGTGAGGGCATCACAACGTTTTGCCAGCGCCAGCTTGAAGACCGTGTGGTCCATGTCATTGCGCGAGCGGGCTGTGTGCAGCATGCCAGCGATGTCAGGGCCCAGCCGTTTTTTCAGCTCAGCTTCAACGAGGAAGAAATAGTCCTCGTATTCGCCTGTGTATTCCGGATCAGCGTCAGCCAGGTCCTTTTCGATCTCAAGCAATGCATTGGCGATTTGCTTGCCGGTTTCAACTGGAACAATCCCAGTCTCGCATAGCATCACCAAATGGGCCTGATTGATCTGAGTGATCGAGGCGACATGATGTGCTTTGACCCCTTCAAAGAGTGGTGCGAGCACCGTGTCTTTGTAGACAGGATGGGGGAATTTGGAACTGTCGATCATCCTTTGAGCCCTGCCATTACTACGCCGCGAATGATATAGCGCTGGAATACCAGGAATACGATCAGGGTCGGGATGGTTGAAATTGCTGCGCCTGTCATGATCAGTTCCCACTCCACCTGCGCTTCTACTGAGAAGGTGGTGAGGCCAACGGGCAGGGTGTACATTTCCTGACTGTTGGTGACGATGAGTGGCCAGATGAAGGCTGTCCAGTTGCCGAGGAACACGAAGATTGCCAGAGCTGCCAAAGCTGGGCGTACCAGCGGCATGGCCACGGTCCACCAGATCTGCAGTTCGTTGAGGCCATCAATGCGCGCAGCTTCCAGGAAGTCGTCCGGCACAGTTTCAAAGAATTGTTTCATAAGGAAGGTGCCAAAGGCTGTCATGAGACCCGGGAACATGATGCCCCAGTAGGTGTCGAGCCAACCGAACGCAGAGCTCATCAGGTACCACGGAATAACCAGCATTTCGGTTGGGATCATCAAGGTCGACAGGATGGCGATGAAGATGATGTAGCGGCCCGGGAAGGTGTACTTGCACAGGACGTAACCGACGAGGCTGTCGAATAGCACGTTACAGATGGTGGTGATGGTTGCGATAAGCAAAGAGTTGGTGAACCAGCCGAAGAAGCGGCCATCTTCCAGAACATAGGTGTAGTTCTCGATGGTTGGCTCTTCCGGGATGAGGTTCAGGTTGTAGACCTCAAACGGGTATTTGAATGAGGTGGACAACATGAAGACGATTGGCATGATCATAGCGATGCCGCCTGCAAACAGCAGGAGCCAACGGATGAACTGCGCCTGACTGCGTTTTCTGCGGGCAGAATTGCGCAGGGCCGAGGCCTTCTTGCTTGTGTCTAGAGTATCTGAGAAAGCCATATTACTTATCCCTCATGACGCGCAGTTGCAGCAGGCTGACGACAAGCAAAACGGTGAACAGAACAACTGTTTGTGCTGCCGCATACCCCATGTCAAAAGAGTTGAAGGCCGTGTCATAGATCATCAGAACCAACGGCTTGGTGGAGTTGAGCGGGCCGCCGGGATCATTCGTGGTCATGTTGAAGACCTGATCGAAGATGCGCAGGAAGCCAATGGAGGAGAAGACAACCAGGAAGACGATGGTTGGCTTGAGAAGAGGAATGGTGATCTCGGTTAGCGTTTCCCACGCAGAAATGCCATCAATGCGGGCTGCTTCATAATAGGTTTGCGGAATAGCGCGCAGACCAGCCATGAAGATGATGACCTGAAAGCCCAGTCCTGCCCAGATGGCCGGTGCCAGAATGGATGGCAGTGCAAAGGTGGTTGAGTTCAGGAACGGGATCTGCGGGATGCCGAAGGTGGCCAGCGTGTTATTGAAGACGCCGATTGGAACCGGCTGGTAGAACCAGCGCCAGACCCACGCCATTGCGACCGCACTGGTCATGAATGGCAGGAAGTACAATGCCCGGATCGTGCCATGCATGAAGCGTAGTTTGTCGAGATGGAACGCGATTACGAAGGCAAGGAGCAGGGAGCTTGGTGTTCCCAAAATCAAATAGAGGAAGGTGTTGCCGAACACTTTCCAGAATGTGGGATCACTGAACAGCTTTACATAATTGTCGAACCCGGTCCAATTGCGGGAGCCGAGCAGGTTCCATTCCTGAAAAGAGAGCAGAATAGCGTTCGCTGTTGGATAGAAGCGCACGACTACATAAAAAACGATTGGGATGGCAAGTAGCCCCCACGCCCAGACGATCTGCTTTTGCGAGATCGAGAGCCTCTTATAAATCCCCAAAACCGCCCCCTGGTTATAGCCGGAATTGCAGCAGTTCGCTCAGAATATGAGTCATGAGACTGCTCTAACTATTTGTTTTAAGGTGTTTTATGGCTCTGCTAAAGGAGCCTTTGCCCTACATGCTGTCTTGATGGTGTGGGGGCAAGGTGGAGCCCCCACACACATACGTTTTGATAGACCGTCGCGTGATGCTTAGTTGTAGTAGTCGTCGAGGATCTTCTGCTCTTCGCCTGCTGCCTGAGCAAGAGAGCCATCTACAGACTGATCTTGAAGACGCATACGTCCAACCATGTCCATCAGAGCCTGACGTTGACCACTTTCGTTGGCGAAGATTGTTGTCTTCGCATAGCCGAGGCCTTTGATGAATGGGCCGTAGACTTCGTGGTTGGCATTGGCTTCTGTCATCGCTGCAGATGGTTTTGCAGGAAGTTCGCCAACGGTGTTGAGCCAGACTTGCATGGCCTCATCGGAGGTGACGTATTTCATAAACTTGACGGCAGCATCGTACTTCTCATCGGTGGCTTTGGACGTGATGCCGTTCACCCAGTAAGACGAGTAGTTGGAATGGGTGCCATCAGCTGCGGCTGGCAGCTCTGCAACGCCCCACTTGAGGCCGCGGACTTTGTTGAGTGCACCGATGCGGAAGGAGCCGTCGATGTGCATACCTGCGCGGCCTGCTTTAAAGGCGGCCTGTGGCTCATCCATGAAGCCTGCTGCGGTCACTTTGTGAGTGAACTCAAGATCGGAGTAGTACTTCAGAGCGGCTTTGCCAGCATCTGTGTTGTAGTTCACTTTCTTGTAATTATCCATGTATGGATCGCCGCCGAACTGGCGGATAAGCACTTCGCGGAACCAGTGGTGGTCCTGTGCGTTCATGCCTGTGGTGATGCCAACGGTGGACAGGTTGCCTGCGCCGTCTTTCTGGGTGAGTTTCTTTGCGGTTTCAACCAGTTCGTCCAGTGTCTTTGGCGGGCCGTCGATGCCAGCTTTGTCGAACAGGCGCTTGTTGTAGAACAGAGCCAGTGAGCGCACTGCGGTTGGCAGGGCCATGTACTGATCGCCGCGCTTCATGGCCTGAACCATTGGGAAGAACTCAGCCTCAATTTCAGCTGGCGGGAAAACGTCGTTTGGAAGTGGCTGAATGAGTTGTGCGTTTACGTAGTCGTTCAACCAGCCGTAAAACAGCTGTACCACATCCGGGCCCTGACCTGCAGGGATCGCTGCTGCCACTTTCGTACGGTAATCCGCATACGGGAAGTGGGTCATTTTCACGGTGATGTCTGGGTTTGCCTTCTCGAAGTTTTCGATCAGGGTTTCCATTGCTTTCACACGTGGCTCAAAGAAATATTGCCAGTACTCAATTTCAACTGCTTGCGCGCTGCCTGCTGCATACATTGCGCAAGCCGCGGTGGTTGCCCCCAGCATCCACTTTTTCAACTGCTTCATAAGACCCTCTCCTAAGTCCTAAAGTCGGAGCTGCCCTCTATTCCTCGCCCCGGCTTCTTTTGATAAATTGCGAAAAGAAATGTTCTTCTCTTAATATTTCACAATGCTGAACAGATTTAATTCAATTGAGTTGAGTATTCAAGTGTTTTGATTTAATGGATAGATATGCATCGAAAAACACCACTTAAAATCATTGGCTCCAACGCCGAAAGAACTCGACTTCACAATAGGAAAGTCGTTCTCGGGCACTTACGTTCTCATGGCAAACTGGGGCGAGCAGAACTTGCGCGCCTGACCGGTTTGTCCACACAGGCAATGAGTAACATTATAGCTGAATTGGAGAGCGAAGCTCTGATTCTTGCGGGTGAGCGGCAAACAAAAGGGCGTGGTTTGCCTGCGGTGCAATACACTTTAAATCCGGCGGGTGCTGTTGCGCTGGGGGTGGAGGTTCGCCCCAACGCGATCTTGTGCGCGCTGGTGAATTTTCTTGGCGATACGCTTTACACCAAGCGCATACATATCGAGAGCAGTGAGCCTGCTGTGGTTTTGCCAACCGTTAAGGCGGCCTGCGATGAGGCTCTTTCATCCATTGGCAAGAACGCACCGCCTGTTTTGGGTGCGGGAATCGTTATGCCAGGTCCGTTTGGCCGTGTGGGATTGACCGGAGCAGGGAAGGCCGAGCTGGTTGGCTGGGACGATAAAGATCCGCAGGTGCTGTTTGAAGATGTGCTTCAGGTGCCTGTGCGCGTGGAAAATGATGCGACGGCGGCGGCGATTGCAGAGCAGACAACTGGCTCTGCTACGGATCTGCAATCCTTCTGTTTTGTTTATTTTGGCACTGGTCTGGGGCTTGGGGTGATCTCCAATGGCGAGATCTTGCGCGGTGCGTTTGGCAACGCGGGTGAGCTGGGGCACGTTGTTGTGGAGCGGGGCGGGCGACTTTGCTCCTGTGGCAATCGCGGATGCCTTGAAACCTACACCAGCCGTATGGCGGCCAGTGAGTTTTTGCAAAAGCGCGGCAAGTCTGCCGAGAGCCAGAAGGACCTTTCTGATCTGCTGGCCGTGAATGACCCTGATCTGGATGAGTGGATCTGTGAAGCGGCTGACCCGTTGGCGCAGGCCATTGGAACGCTTGAGAACCTGTTTGATCCGGAGGCCGTTATTCTGGGTGGCGCCATGCCGCCAGAGTTGCTTGAGCGGTTGATTGCTCAACTGAACCTGATTGATGCGACGGTTTCCGTTCGCGCTGACCGGACTTTGCCGCGTGTCGTGCGTGGAGCATCTGGTTGGATGACTGCGGCTCTTGGAGCGGCAGCGCTGATTATACACGACACCTATATTCCAAGTATTTCGAAGGTAGCCTGAGGGGACACGATGCCACTTTCAGAACAAGAACGTATTGCCGAGCACAAACAAAGTGTGCGGATGGTGAACCTTTGGCGGGCGCTGCAGCCGCTCAAGTCAACGGTTTCCTTTATGAATACGGGAGCTCATCCAGATGATGAGATTTCTGAGATGCTGGCAGCGATCGGTCTTCGAGATGGCATTGCCTTGTCTTATGCCTGCGCCAACCGCGGTGAGGGCGGGCAAAATGATATTGGCACCGAGGCGACCGAGAACCTTGGTGTATTGCGCACCGCTGAAATGGAAAAAGCCTGTGATGTGCTGAACATGCGCATGTACTGGCTTTCGGAAAATGCTGAGGACAGCGTTTTTGACTTCGGGTTTTCAAAAAGTGGTGTTGAGACGCTTGGCAAGTGGGGGCATCAACGGACGCTGAAACGGTTTGTTGAAATCATCCGGCAAGAGCGGCCAGACATCATCAGCCCGACTTTCCTGAATATTCCCGGCCAGCATGGTCACCACCGCGCCATGACACAGGCTGCGTTTGAGGTGATGAAAGCGGCGGCTGATCCAGAGTTTCCTGATGTTGATCTGCCGTGCTGGACCGTCAAGAAGCTCTACCTGCCAGCATGGTCCGGGGCTGGCGGGGCGTATGATGATGAAGTTCCACCACCACCTGCGACGCTGGAGTTTGATGGCTACGGTGAAGAGGAAGTCACCGGCTGGAGCTGGGCACAGATTGGGGAACAGTCTCGTGCGTTCCATAAAACACAAGGTATGGGGCGCTGGCAGGCTTACGACAAAAGCAACGTGTGGCCGCTGCATCTGGCGGAGAGCACGGTTGGAACAGAAGAGCTGTCTTTATCCGACAATCTTCCGAAAGACCTTTCCGAGCTTGCTGCGTTTGCAGGAGCTCCGACGCTTTCAGCGTTGCTGGATAAAGCACATGATCATTGTCTGGATGCGATTGAGGCCTTCCCGAACCGTGCGATGATTGGGGCGGCTGCGGCGCAGGCGCTGAAATTGTTGCGCAAAGCGATGGGTGAGTGCCCTGAGGCCGCCCGTGATGAAGTTCTGCACCGTTTGGAGCGCAAGGAGTTGCAGCTTGCAAAGGTGCTTGAGCTAGCAGAGGGCATTGTTGCCTCAGTGCGGTTGTCTCAAGACCAGCTGAAGCGTGGTGAGAGCGTCGAGGTTGCGTTTGAGTGTAACCGTGAAGCCGTAAGCTTTGAGCTGGATCTGCCGAAGGGCTGGGTGCAGCAAGACGGCTGCGTCCAAGTTGGATCTGAAGCAGACACCAGTGATCCGTATCCTGCTGTTTATTGTCCAGATGCGGTTCAGGCGCCCTGTGCAAAGCTTCAGTTTACTTCTCACGGTGTGGCGGTTGAAACGCGGCTGCTGTTTGAGGTGGAGCCGATTGTGCTTCCTTCTCATGTGGTCACATTGGATGACACGGGTTTCGTGCTCAACAACACGCTGGAAAACCGGTCCTTGAGCATTCCGGTGGGTGGGAATGCCGAGAGTTTGAGTCTTGATGTGCCTGAAGGATGGACGGCACAGTTTGATGATGGTGTTTTCCAGATTGCTCTGCCGGATGATGTTGCCAATGGGATTTATGAGTTGCCGATCCTGCAGGGGGGCGAGCAGGCTTACACCGTTCATGTTGTGTCTTATCCGCATGTGAGCCAGCGTGTTCGGGTTACTCCGGCGACGGTTCGGATCTGTGTTGTCGAGGCGCGTCTTGATGCAAAGCGTGTTGGTTATGTCGGGAGCGGTAATGACCGTGTTGCCAAATGGCTTGGTGACATTGGCGTTGAACTGGTTGATTTGCCCGTTGGTGAGTTGAGTGCCAAGCGGCTGCAAGGGCTGGATTGCCTTGTTGTTGGTATCTTCGCATTTCGTAACCGACAGGACCTGCATGATGTGATTGAGGATATTCATGCGTGGGTGAAAGCAGGCGGGCGCCTGATTACACTCTATCACCGTCCATGGGATCGTTGGGATGCAGAAAAGCTTCCGCTTCAGCCGCTTGAGATTGGATCACCGAGCCTGCGTTGGCGGGTGACGGATGAAGATGCCGAGGTGCGCTATCTGAACCCGCAGCATGCCTTGCTCAACCAGCCTAATGAGATTGGCAAGAGCGATTGGGCGAACTGGCACAAGGAGCGCGGGCTCTACTTTGCGAAGAGCTGGAATGCTGCCTATGAACCGCTGCTGGAGATGGCGGACCCTGATGAAGCGCCTCACCAAGGCATTTTGCTTGCGGGTGACTTTGGGCAGGGGCAACACATTCACACCTCGCTTATCCTACATCACCAGATGGAAAAGCTGGTGCCGGGGGCTTTTCGCCTGATGGCCAATCTCGTCTCGAGTGGAGCTGAAGAGGCGAGTGTCTCTCAAAGCGCTGAGGCCTTTGAGGCCAGCTAGTTGATCTGATTGAGGCGCTGCAAAACAGCGCCTCTTTTCTTACGAGCGGTTACTAGTCCAGTGTCCGCTTGAACCTCTTGAGGGCCAGCATCAGGAGCAGGCCGACGAACAGGAAGAGGGTGTAAACGCTTGCAGATACCTCGCTCCATTCCGCGCCTTTCAGCAAGATCGCGCGAACAACGCGCAGGAAATGAGTGAGCGGGAAGATCTCGCCCAGTGTTTGCGCCCATTCCGGCATGCCCGCGTAGGGGAACATGAAGCCGGAGAGCAGTAGGGATGGCAGGAAGAAGAAGAACGTCATCTGCATGGCCTGCATTTGCGTGCGGGCGACTGTTGAAATGAAGTAACCCAGCAGAACCAATGTCAGCACAAAAACCAGTATAGCGCCGATGAGTAGCAGCAGCCCGCCTTCAAACGGGATGTTGAAGAGCAGGCGGCCTGCACTCAACACTACGGCGACCTGAACCGCCCCCACGCCCAGATAGGGCAGGACTTTGCCACACATGATCTCAAAAGGAGATGCGGGCATGGCCAGAAGGTTTTCCATGGTGCCGCGTTCTGTTTCTCTCGTCAGGGCGATGCTTGTCATCATCACCAGCGTCAGCTGAAGAATGACGCCCAGCAGGCCGGGGACGATGTTGTACTGGGTGATGCCTTCCGGATTGTATTTGCGATGAATGATGGTGCTGGACTTCAAAAGATCCTGCTTCAGACTAGGATTCTTCTGTTTGATGGATGCAACGGCTTTTTCGATGATTGCCGGGGCAGAGGCGACCGCAGCGCCGGACGCTGCCGGGTCTGTGGCGTCTGCTTCAATCAGTGCGTTGGGCGTTCCTGCTTCTGCCTGCTTGGCGAAATCGCTCGGGAACGTCACCACAAACGTGACTTTGCCGCGCCGGAGCAGGCTGCGGGCTTCTGACGGTGAGACATTCACATCAGTGAACTTGAAGTACTGAGAGTTTTCAAGGGCTGTGACGGCAGCGCGAGAGTATGGATCATTTGCCATTGAGACCAGAGCCGTGGGGAGGCCGCGCGGGTCATTGTTGATGGCGTAGCCAAACAGCACGAGCTGAAGCAGGGGAATGCCGAGCATCATGGCAAAGGTGATACGGTCGCGGCGCATCTGGATGAACTCTTTGATGAGCATGGCAAAGAGCCGCTGAAGGGAGAATACTCTGCTCATTGCATGTTGTCCGTGCTGTCACTCATGAACTTGATGAAGACATCCTCCAGATTGGTTTCTGATTGTTCGATCTGGATGTCTTCGTGTTGCTCCAGTGGTTTGAGCGCGCGTTTCAATGCCTGAAGGTCTGTTCCTGTCACGTGCAATGAGTTGCCGAACGGTGCGACCTGCTGCACGCCTTTGTTTTTCTGAAGCCTAGGAATGAAACGTTCAAGGTTGGGGCCGGTGAGTGTGTATGTGTACAGTCCTGCATCTGCGATGACATCATGCAGGGAGCCGTCGGCTAAAAGTTCGCCATATGAGATGTAGGTGATGCGATGGCAGCGCTCGGCCTCGTCCATGTAGTGGGTGGAGACAAGAACAGTCATGCCATCAGCTGCAAGGCGGTGGATCTCCTCCCAAAAATCGCGACGGGCCTTTGGGTCTACACCTGCGGTGGGTTCATCCAACAGCAGGAGCTTCGGTTTGTGCATTGTACAGGCCGCCAGAGCGAGGCGCTGTTTCCATCCGCCAGAGAGTTCGCCTGCCAACTGGTTGCGGCGGGAGAGCAGGCCGAGCTTTTCCAGTGTTGCGGTTGTGTGCTGCTTCACTGGTTTGAGGTTGTAAAGCCGCGCGACAAAGCTCAGGTTTTCCTCGATGGTCAGATCTTCGTAGAACGAGAACTTCTGCGTCATGTAGCCGACCTGGCTTTTGATCAGCAGACGGTCCTTGATCAGATCGTACCCAAGCACCTGTCCGTTGCCTTCGTCTGGCTTCAGGAGCCCACACATCATCCGGATGCTGGTGGTTTTGCCCGAGCCATTGGGACCAAGGAAGCCGACAATCTCACCCGGTTTGACTTTGAGCGAGACATTGTTGACGACCAGCTTGTCGCCAAAGCGTTTGGTCAGGCCTTTGACTTCAATTGCGTTCATTGCAAGCTGTCCAGATCAACGTCAAAAATCTGACCGGGTCTCAACGGAGAATGCTTCGTGATTGGCTTTGCCTGCACCTCATAAACCAGCTTCTCGCGTGTCTCTAAAGAGTAGATGACTGGTGGGGTGAATTCCGGGCCTTCTGCAATGTGGGTGATCTGCAAGGCTTGCAGGGTGGCGCAGCCGGAGCATCTGGCGTTGAACCGGGTACCAACTTCCAGCTGTGCGTATTGCTCTTCGGGCACGAAGAAATGAAGCTTGATGGAATTGACGGGCAAAAGGCTGGCAACCGGCGCTGTTGGGCCTGCCATTTCACCAGAGTGTAGGAACACGTCTGTGACCTTGGCATCTTCCGGAGCGTAGATCTTCCGCTTCTCCAGCAACCACTCGGCCAGATCAACTTTTGCCTTTGCCATCTCATATTGACTCTCGGCGGCAGCGATCTGATCTTCACGTGCTGGCAGCTTGGCAACGGAGAGCTGGGCTTGCAGCTCTGTTATGCGGGCTTGCGCAACGAGCAGGGCGGTCTCTGCTTCATCAAACTGTGCTTGAGAGATGACTTTACGCCCGAGAAGGCCCTGATATCTGTCGTAGACGTTTTGCGAATGTTTGGCCTGTGCCTGTGCTGAGCGCAGGGTGGCGTTTAAAACGTCGATCTCCTCAGGGCGCTTGCCAAGCTTAAGGTCATTGAGTGAGGCGAGTGTCTGTTGCAGTTGAGCCTTGGCTTCAGCCAGCTTCATGTTGGCATCGGAGGATTCCAATATGGCTATGAGCTGGCCTTTCTTGACCCGTTCTCCTTCTTCGACCTGTACATCAGTAATTTCGGAGAGTTCCACTGGCGCCAGCTTGAGGTACTCGCCTTCAACATAACCAGCGGTCAGGTTTGGTTCCGGCGCGCAAAAGGCAAGCCAGCTTGCCACAACAGGAAGGGCACAGACATTAAGCATGGTTCGAGCCTTTCGACAGCTCATCCAGCAAGGCGTTGATTGAGCGGTGGAGGATAGATTTGATCTGTGCCAGCTCATCCGGGCCGACGGCTTGCCAGCCCATGCGCTTAAGCACCAGCGGACGGGCCAGACGGATGTAAAGCAGCTGGCCGATCATGGCGAAGATTGCGAGCTTCAGTTCATCAGAAGCGACATGCTGGCCAGTTGCGCGGCTGAAGAGCACGGTGACACGGTCCATCAGCGGCTCAAAGATCAAGTGGTAAAGCGTGTCCACTTCCTCTGGTGAGTGCAACACCTCCTTGAGCATAAAGCCAATTACCAGTTCAGCGCGCTTGTTTGTTTGGGTGAAGGTGATCATGCGGTCGATCATCTCCAGAATCTTAGTGCGCGCCTCTTCAGGTGACAGATGCTCGATGTCAGAGAGCTTTCGGTTCAGCACAACAGACATCACATCGCCAATCGACATGGCAATGAAGTTGATGCATGCCCGCTTCAACCCGGCCTTGCCATCGAAGTGATAGGCAATGGAAGCAATGTTGGCCTTTGCTGTTTGCGCGATAGAGCGCGTGGACGTGCCGGCATATCCCTCACGACCGAAGTGGTAGAGAGCAGATTCAATAAGGTCGCGTTTTGTTTTGGCCGATGGGGTGTCAGATGCCAGAACTTCACGCAGTTCATTTGGGGTGGGGGAGTTAGTCATAACGACACCTATTTTTTAATCAATCGTTTGATTGAAAATCTACGCCTGTTTCAGAATTTTGTAAAGTGCGCATCCAGAAATTCGTATTGATGGGAAATTGGGGGTGAGATTGGGACTTTTGTAGTTTCTACACAGGGTATTTTCTATTTCCACAGCTACAGTTGCTACTTGCTCTTGAATTTCAGGTGGTTCGTGGTATCTACCCGCTCATGGACACGTGGCCGAGTGGTCGAAGGCGCTCCCCTGCTAAGGGAGTAGGCCCGGAAGGGTCTCGAGGGTTCGAATCCCTCCGTGTCCGCCATCTTCCCTTTTTTGAAAATACGAATAGATACGCTTAATCAATGGATTGAAGCGTGTTGAGCAAAGTGATTTGACACTGGTGGACTGAGCTACTTAACAAATTACATAACACTGCATGTAGGATGGGTAGAATATGGCTCATACGATCAGTCGTGGAATGTACTCTTTTGTGAAGCGTGTTCCCAAAAGATATGCGTCTGTCGATCCGCGTTCACGCATCCAGCTCTCCCTTAAAACCGAAAGCCCTGATGTGGCACAAAGGAAGTCTCTCATTATTGAGGAAAGGCTTGTTGCGTACTGGGAGGCTTTGCTCGCAGAGGATCATGAGGGGGCAAAGGCTCACTATGAGGCTGCAGTCAATTTTGCAGAAGTGCAGGGGTATACCTAATTCCGAGCTGGTCACCAAGTTTAGCGATATCTGGAGCGATGACCATCGCGGCGACAGCATCGCCAGCACGCTTGTGATTTGTAAGAGCGTCAGCGCTCAGCATCATAGAACGGTGTATCCGCATGGATATCCGACAGTGACATCTTTGGTTCGGGCTAAACGCGTTTTAGACCCTCGAACTGATGAGGTCGCCTTTAGCAGGAACCTTGCGCTTCACCGTCTTGATCTCTTGCTATCTCCCTATGGAGGAGCTTTGAAGCCTGAGCGGATTAATCTTGAGAGTTGGGCTAGTGCTGCTGCTGTCGCTGATGAGCAGGTCACCAACTTCCAAGGGGATCAAGAGCCTCGATATCATGGTGGCTTCAGTGGCCGGGAGAACAATGACCCCACTGAGGTTGCAAGGCTGATTGATGAAGCGGGTGAACTGCTGCTTTATGTTGACCCGCAAGGCAAGGTGGCGGTGCATGCCGGGGAGTGGGTAGAGCCTGACATTCACTTGAAAACAGCAGACATCAAGGAAGTGACCTTCCTGTCAAACCGGAATCCAAACTCGAATGTGAAATCTGTTCGGGGCCTTTGGACCAATCCAGAGCTGAACTATACCGAGGATGATGCGGTCATCTGGGGTGATCCATATGTGGATGAGAACGACCCCAGGTCGCGAACCGTTGATAACGAATGCATCCAAAGCCACAACCATATGCGGCGCAAACAGAAGCTAAAATACATTCGTGCAACAGCTCCGCGTGTGCGGATTGTGTGCGACTACTTTGCATCTGAGAACCTGCCGTTTCGACGCTTTATCAAGATCACAGAACCGCCTCATCTGGTGGATGCCAATCTGGAACTTATTGGAACTCCGATCTTGGATCTCAACAATTTTACCCACCAGTTCGAGGCAATCGTTGTTCCTAATAGCCTTTACGATTTTGAACCTGAGGAGGAGGGCGAAAAGGGTGATCCTCCTCAACGCATTGGCTCCTCTGCATTGCCGATTGTCACCAGCTTTACGATTGCATTTGAGCAGCAGGGGCAAAGCTTGGTTGCTGAGGCGAGCTTCTCGCGTAACTCCGAGGCTCTCACCTATGAGCTGGAGTATATGAAAACCAGCGGCGGCGCTGCCAAGTACGCGCAAGCAAACGATGGTGAAGAAACCATCGAGACAGAAAGCTTGACTGCTGGTGTGGAATATCGGTTCCGCATGCGAACCCGTTCGGTCTTTGGGCAAAATAGCAGCTGGTCCAATCCGGTTGTGCTTCAGGCCTCTACCTAATCTCTTTTCAACACTTGGAGTTGGCTATGAACTTCCTGATTAAGGAATTGGTTTGGCGCGGCCATGACACGCTGGGGCTTGATAGTACTGATCCGTATGAGCCAGATAAAGATCAGATTATAGCCTATATGGGGCAACTTGAGATTGCCGCTATGATTGGTGCAGTTCTAGTGAAAACCAAGGCTGAGCTGGATGCGATCACCAACAAAGAAGATTACACCCCTGCCATGGTTGGTGCAGATCCAGATCAAAACAAAAGCGGATATTATCAATGGTTGGGTGGTACCTGGAACTATGTGCGCGACCTTGCTGACAGTATCACGAGACTGGTTGATATCGATGGGACGGGTAATGCGATCAGGGCGAAACTTCGATTGGGTGTCAGCCTCTCGGCAGTTGAGTTTGCAGTCTTCGTTCCCATTGCAAACAACTCAGGCGCCGTGACCATCAAGGTTGATGATGTGCTGTTGCCAATTCGAAATGGCCTCGGCAATGAACTCGACCCTGATGACCTGCAGAAGGGCTATCCGGCTATGCTCACAGTGATTGAGGGGCAGGAGGGTTATGTTCTCCTTAATCCGGCAAATGTCGAAGCAGTGGTTCTTGCGGCCAAGACCGCATCCATAGCAGCTCGTAATCAGGCACAAACAGCTCAAGGCAAAGCAGAGGACGCTTTGAACCAACTGGAAGTTGCGGTTGAGCAAGCTTCTGATTTGGCGTTTAAGCGCTTCAATAAGCTCTATCTAGGGTCATTTGACGACGATCCGGACACTGATAATGAGGGCAATGAGCTGGCAGATGGAGCGCTGTATTTCAAATCGCCAGATAAGAAGTTGAAAGTCTATTCTGATGTTAATGGATGGGTGCTTGCAACTCCAGACACAAGTGACTTTCTCCATAAAGCGAACAACCTGAGTGACCTTCCAGACAAATCTGCTGCGCGTTCAAATCTGAGGCTAGGAGCGTTGGCGGTTTTAGACAAAATCACCAACACCCAAATAGCCCTTAAGACAATTTACGGAAGCAGACTTGCCGATAACGCTGTCACCGATCAGAAGCTCAATTCTGCAAAACTGAATACGCTTGCAGCTGTTCCGAGGATTATTGCCGCTGCGAAGGTGGATACAAACGGTGATGTGCTTTGGGCAAGCAATCTGACCTGCAGCCGTACTAGTGTAGGTGGTTACGAATACGAGTTCGTACAAGCGCTCCCATCCAGCAAAGCAGGTAAATACACCGTCTTAACGACGGCAGATGAAAGCGGGCACATACCTCGAACCACTGCGAAAACAAAAGATGGCTTTAAGACTGGATTTGTGACACGGCGAACGACCACACCTTATCCATTTGTCGGCTCAAGCACAGGTCACGATATGGTTGTGATTGGTGTTTGGTAGGGCATTGCAAGCGAACTCAACTGAAAGCCGGCTCCCCTGGGGAGCCTTTTTTGTGAGGTGATCATGGGAGGGGTACCAGACTTGGAATCTCAAGAAATGCTGTTGGAACTTGGATTCAATCCAGGCAAGCCCGATGGTGATTGGGGCAGACTTTCAGAACATGCCTATCAGAGTTGGCTAGGCTTCAAGATTAAAGCGGTCAAAAGTGGCGAGCCGCCATGGCTTATTGAGGCGCGACGATTGTTGGGAACCAAGGAAATATCAGGACCGAAGCACAATCCAAGGATTATGGGTTGGGCGAGTAAGTTGGGTATCTCCTACCAGACTGATGAAACCCCTTGGTGTGGTCTGTTTGTCGCCCATTGCATGAGCCTTGTTTCTGATCGCCTGCCTATCAATCTTCTAGGGTCTCGCCAATGGGCGAAATACGGCAGACGGTTAGATAAAGGGGTGCCTGGCTCTATTCTTGTCTTCTGGCGCGGTAGCCCTCGCGGTTGGAAAGGGCACGTTGGTTTCTACGTTTCTGAGAGTGCCGGCCACTATCATGTGCTTGGTGGCAATCAGTCCAATGCAGTCACAACTGCAAAGCTTTCAAAGCGGCGGTTCTTAGATATCCGGTGGCCGGAAAGCTATCCAGTGAAAGGAGAGCGAGTGTTGGCACAGCGCGAAGGTGCTGTCTCGATCAACGAAGCTTGAGGTTGCTTCAGTTAGAACTTCTTTTCTGGCTAGCTAGTGGATAAACTCACAAGCTTGGTTGCACAGGAACTCGTGAAATTTCTTCGTGAGTTTGGTCGCGTTGGAACACTCTCTTGATTGAGTACCGGAAGTGCAAAGCCTGACGAGACAACTAAAACTACACGATCAAATTGCGAAAGAAAGAGGTGCTTGTGATGGCGATGCAAGAGCAAACGCTTTCGGGTTGGCGTCTTGGAAAAGAGATCCCAGTAGGGCTTATGTTTACTGTGATACTGCAGTTTATTGGTTTTGTCTGGTGGGCGGCAAGCGTCAACGAACGAGTGACTGCATTGGAGCGCTACGCTTCGCAAAGTAGCGCTATGGTTGAGCGTGTTACACGGGTTGAGACATTGGTTGAGAGCGTTGAAAAGCGGTTGGAAAATATCGAAAGGAAACTAGATCGCATTGCCGATAAGGGGTGAAAGTACATTTACTTACAACCTAACATAAGAAAGATGCGAGATTCTTATCTATTTCAAAATACAGCGGAAAATACATATTTATTAAAATTGAAATCATAAGTTTCGGGCAAGTTTTGCAACTTTAGGGTGTAATTGTTAATGCTCTTAGGGAAGTTGTTTTAATGTCTAACTCCGCACCATTTTCCTACCCAATTCAAATCTCAACTACTGAAAACGATGTGATTTCCATTAGAGTTTTCTTCCAGGATTTTGATCTGGTAGATACTCATACACTTGCTTTGAATGTCGCTGAAATGATCGGAACTGGAACAGTCATCAGTGATGACACATTCCACTATGACCCAGGCACTAAATTCGATCATCTAGCTGTTGGAGAAACAGCTACAGATACGTTTTCTTATACGATTACTGATGCTGCTGGTGAAAGTGCGACTTCTACTGTCACAATTACGGTGACAGGGCAGAATGAAGGGCCGGTTGCGGTTGAGATCGCGAGGCAGACAGACGAAAACACTGCGATTAATATCGCACCCGAGTTCGTTGATTTCGATACATCTGACACCCATAGCATTGCCGTTGATACGAGCGACACTACCGGTTCTGTTACAGTAAATGCCGATGGTACATTCACCTATAGTCCAGATGGTAAGTACGACGCATTGAACCGCGGAGAAACCGCAACCGATACTTTCACTTACACCGTAACAGATGCCTCAGGTGAAAGTTCCACTGAGACGGTTACTGTTACAATCCTGGGTGAGGGTAATGTCACAGCTAAATCCGGCAAACTTGTTGCCTCTGATGGTGCTGAGTATGACAGTTTTGGTCATGGAGTGCAGATGAATGACCACGGAGTTGTGGTAGTTGGTGCTTCTGGGGATGATGATAAGGGCAGTGAATCCGGTTCGGTCTATGTCTATACGCCAGATGGCGGCAGTTATGCGGAGACCAAACTTGTGGCTTCTGATGGAGCTGACCTGAACCACTTCGGTGCCAATACTGCGATCAATAACTCTGGTGTTGTTGCGGTTAGTGCCTTCGGAGATGGTACTCCGGGTAGTGCCGAAAAAGCTATTTATGTGTTCACTCCGACAGACGGCGGGAGCTATTCGGAAGTCAAGCTGACTGTACCTGAAGGTATCTTTAGTGGCATGCCTAGTGAGCATGGCCTCTCAATGAATGCAAGTGGAGTGATTGTTGCTTCCGTCTTTGATGGGATTGAAGACAAGATCTACATCTTCACTCCAGATGGTATTGGCGGTTACGCAGAAGACACTCTCTTTATTCCAGGAGCTGGCAGCGCCAGTGGCAATGTTAGCATTAACGACGGTGGTGTTATCTTTGCCGACGGTCCAGGCGATCTTGCTCGTGTGTTCACACCGGATCCTGCCGGCATYTATATAGAGCTGGAACTGTCCGCACCTGACACCAATGATAGC
>NZ_FREX01000016.1 GCF_900143565.1 Pseudovibrio sp. Alg231-02
GAGCAGTAGACTCCTTCTGTTGATAAGCAAGCATCTCATTTTGTGCATATACCTGGTCTTTCGTATTCTGGCGTGAAGTCGCCGACTGAATGCCAGCAATCTCTTTTTGAGTCTCATTTTGAATCTCGGCAATCTCTTTCTGATTGTCCAGTTGCATTTTAGTAAGCTCTTTTTGATTCTCAAATCCGGCGTCAACCATACCAGCAGAGGAAGCATCAGCACCAGCACGCTCCCAAGCATTAAGCTCAGGAAATGCAGCAGCAAGATAATCACGAGTATCCTTTCCTTTATCAGCGGCAGACTTGCCACCAAGTCCAACCAAATCAAGCAACTTATCAGAAACGGCAGAAGTGCCAGCCTGCAACGTACCTTCAAGAAGTCCTTTACCAGCTTTAGCCATAGCACCAGAAACAAAACTAGGGACGGCCTCATCAGGGTTAGGAACATTAGAGCCTTGAATGGCAGATTTAATACCAGCATCACCCATGCCTACAGTATTGTTATCGGTAGCAAGCACATCACCTTGAATGCCACCGGAGGCGGCTTTTTGACCGCCTCCAAACAATTTAGACATGGCGCCACCAGCAAGAGCAGAAGCAATACCGCCAGCAATAGCACCAAACATAAATCACCTCACTTAAGTGGCTGGAGACAAATAATCTCTTTAATAACCTGATTCAGCGAAACCAATCCGCGGCATTTAGTAGCGGTAAAGTTAGACCAAACCATGAAACCAACATAAACATTATTGCCCGGCGTACGGGGAAGGACGTCAATAGTCACACAGTCCTTGACGGTATAATAACCACCATCATGGCGACCATCCAAAGGATAAACATCATAGGCAGTCGGGAGGGTAGTCGGAACCGAAGAAGACTCAAAGCGAACCAAACAGGCAAAAAATTTAGGGTCGGCATCAAAAGCAATATCAGCACCAACAGAAACAACCTGATTAGCGGCGTTGACAGATGTATCCATCTGAATGCAATGAAGAAAACCACCATTACCAGCATTAACCGTCAAACTATCAAAATATAACGTTGACGATGTAGCTTTAGGTGTCTGTAAAACAGGTGCCGAAGAAGCTGGAGTAACAGAAGTGAGAACCAGCTTATCAGAAAAAAAGTTTGAATTATGGCGAGAAATAAAAGTCTGAAACATGATTAAACTCCTAAGCAGAAAACCTACCGCGCTTCGCTTGGTCAACCCCTCAGCGGCAAAAATTAAAATTTTTACCGCTTCGGCGTTATAACCTCACACTCAATCTTTTATCACGAAGTCATGATTGAATCGCGAGTGGTCGGCAGATTGCGATAAACGGTCACATTAAATTTAACCTGACTATTCCACTGCAACAACTGAACGGACTGGAAACACTGGTCATAATCATGGTGGCGAATAAGTACGCGTTCTTGCAAATCACCAGAAGGCGGTTCCTGAATGAATGGGAAGCCTTCAAGAAGGTGATAAGCAGGAGAAACATACGAAGGCGCATAACGATACCACTGACCCTCAGCAATCTTAAACTTCTTAGACGAATCACCAGAACGGAAAACATCCTTCATAGAAATTTCACGCGGCGGCAAGTTGCCATACAAAACAGGGTCGCCAGCAATATCGGTATAAGTCAAAGCACCTTTAGCGTTAAGGTACTGAATCTCTTTAGTCGCAGTAGGCGGAAAACGAACAAGCGCAAGAGTAAACATAGTGCCATGCTCAGGAACAAAGAAACGCGGCACAGAATGTTTATAGGTCTGTTGAACACGACCAGAAAACTGGCCTAACGACGTTTGGTCAGTTCCATCAACATCATAGCCAGATGCCCAGAGATTAGAGCGCATGACAAGTAAAGGACGGTTGTCAGCGTCATAAGAGGTTTTACCTCCAAATGAAGAAATAACATCATGGTAACGCTGCATGAAGTAATCACGTTCTTGGTCAGTATGCAAATTAGCATAAGCAGCTTGCAGACCCATAATGTCAATAGATGTGGTAGAAGTCGTCATTTGGCGAGAAAGCTCAGTCTCAGGAGGAAGCGGAGCAGTCCAAATGTTTTTGAGATGGCAGCAACGGAAACCATAACGAGCATCATCTTGATTAAGCTCATTAGGGTTAGCCTCGGTACGGTCAGGCATCCACGGCGCTTTAAAATAGTTGTTATAGATATTCAAATAACCCTGAAACAAATGCTTAGGGATTTTATTGGTATCAGGGTTAATCGTGCCAAGAAAAGCGGCATGGTCAATATAACCAGTAGTGTTAACAGTCGGGAGAGGAGTGGCATTAACACCATCCTTCATGAACTTAATCCACTGTTCACCATAAACGTGACGATGAGGGACATAAAAAGTAAAAATGTCTACAGTAGAGTCAATAGCAAGGCCACGACGCAATGGAGAAAGACGGAGAGCGCCAACGGCGTCCATCTCGAAGGAGTCGCCAGCGATAACCGGAGTAGTTGAAATGGTAATAAGACGACCAATCTGACCAGCAAGGAAGCCAAGATGGGAAAGGTCATGCGGCATACGCTCGGCGCCAGTTTGAATATTAGACATAATTTATCCTCAAGTAAGGGGCCGAAGCCCCTGCAATTAAAATTGTTGACCACCTACATACCAAAGACGAGCGCCTTTACGCTTGCCTTTAGTACCTCGCAACGGCTGCGGACGACCAGGGCGAGCGCCAGAACGTTTTTTACCTTTAGACATTACATCACTCCTTCTGCACGTAATTTTTGACGCACGTTTTCTTCTGCGTCAGTAAGAACGTCAGTGTTTCCTGCGCGTACACGCAAGGTAAACGCGAACAATTCAGCGGCTTTAACCGGACGCTCGACGCCATTAATAATGTTTTCCGTAAATTCAGCGCCTTCCATGATGAGACAGGCCGTTTGAATGTTGACGGGATGAACATAATAAGCAATGACGGCAGCAATAAACTCAACAGGAGCAGGAAAGCGAGGGTATCCTACAAAGTCCAGCGTACCATAAACGCAAGCCTCAACGCAGCGACGAGCACGAGAGCGGTCAGTAGCAATCCAAACTTTGTTACTCGTCAGAAAATCGAAATCATCTTCGGTTAAATCCAAAACGGCAGAAGCCTGAATGAGCTTAATAGAGGCCAAAGCGGTCTGGAAACGTACGGATTGTTCAGTAACTTGACTCATGATTTCTTACCTATTAGTGGTTGAACAGCATCGGACTCAGATAGTAATCCACGCTCTTTTAAAATGTCAACAAGAGAATCTCTACCATGAACAAAATGTGACTCATATCTAAACCAGTCCTTGACGAACGTGCCAAGCATATTAAGCCACTTCTCCTCATCCAACGCGTCAGTTTTTGACAGAATCGTTAGTTGATGGCGAAAGGTCGCAAAGTAAGAGCTTCTCGAGCTGCGCAAGGATAGGTCGAATTTTCTCATTTTCCGCCAGCAGTCCACTTCGATTTAATTCGTAAACAAGCAGTAGTAATTCCTGCTTTATCAAGATAATTTTTCGACTCATCAGAAATATCCGAAAGTGTTAACTTCTGCGTCATGGAAGCGATAAAACTCTGCAGGTTGGATACGCCAATCATTTTTATCGAAGCGCGCATAAATTTGAGCAGATTTGTCGTCACAGGTTGCGCCGCCAAAACGTCGGCTACAGTAACTTTTCCCAGCCTCAATCTCATCTCTCTTTTTGCGTTCTGCTTCAATATCTGGTTGAACGGCGTCGCGTCGTAACCCAGCTTGGTAAGTTGGATTAAGCACTCCGTGGACAGATTTGTCATTGTGAGCATTTTCATCCCGAAGTTGCGGCTCATTCTGATTCTGAACAGCTTCTTGGGAAGTAGCGACAGCTTGGTTTTTAGTGAGTTGTTCCATTCTTTAGCTCCTAGACCTTTAGCAGCAAGGTCCATATCTGACTTTTTGTTAACGTATTTAGCCACATAGAAACCAACAGCCATATAACTGGTAGCTTTAAGCGGCTCACCTTTAGCATCAACAGGCCACAACCAACCAGAACGTGAAAAAGCGTCCTGCGTGTAGCGAACTGCGATGGGCATACTGTAACCATAAGGCCACGTATTTTGCAAGCTATTTAACTGGCGGCGATTGCGTACCCGACGACCAAAATTAGGGTCAACGCTACCTGTAGGAAGTGTCCGCATAAAGTGCACCGCATGGAAATGAAGACGGCCATTAGCTGTACCATACTCAGGCACACAAAAATACTGATAGCAGTCGGCGTGTGAATCATTAGCCTTGCGACCCTCGGCAGCAAGAACCATACGACCAATATCACGAAAATAGTCACGCAAAGCATTGGGATTATCATAAAACGCCTCTAATCGGTCGTCAGCCAACGTGAGAGTGTCAAAAACGATAAACCAACCATCAGCATGAGCCTGTCGCATTGCATTCATCAAACGCTGAATAGCAAAGCCTCTACGCGATTTCATAGTGGAGGCCTCCAGCAATCTTGAACACTCATCCTTAATACCTTTCTTTTTGGGGTAATTATACTCATCGCGAATATCCTTAAGAGGGCGTTCAGCAGCCAGCTTGCGGCAAAACTGCGTAACCGTCTTCTCGTTCTCTAAAAACCATTTTTCGTCCCCTTCGGGGCGGTGGTCTATAGTGTTATTAATATCAAGTTGGGGGAGCACATTGTAGCATTGTGCCAATTCATCCATTAACTTCTCAGTAACAGATACAAACTCATCACGAACGTCAGAAGCAGCCTTATGGCCGTCAACATACATATCACCATTATCGAACTCAACGCCCTGCATACGAAAAGACAGAATCTCTTCCAAGAGCTTGATGCGGTTATCCATCTGCTTATGGAAGCCAAGCATTGGGGATTGAGAAAGAGTAGAAATGCCACAAGCCTCAATAGCAGGTTTAAGAGCCTCGATACGCTCAAAGTCAAAATAATCAGCGTGACATTCAGAAGGGTAATAAGAACGAACCATAAAAAAGCCTCCAAGATTTGGAGGCATGAAAACATACAATTGGGAGGGTGTCAATCCTGACGGTTATTTCCTAGACAAATTAGAGCCAATACCATCAGCTTTACCGTCTTTCCAGAAATTGTTCCAAGTATCGGCAACAGCTTTATCAATACCATGAAAAATATCAACCACACCAGAAGCAGCATCAGTGACGACATTAGAAATATCCTTTGCAGTAGCGCCAATATGAGAAGAGCCATACCGCTGATTCTGCGTTTGCTGATGAACTAAGTCAACCTCAGCACTAACCTTGCGAGTCATTTCTTTGATTTGGTCATTGGTAAAATACTGACCAGCCGTTTGAGCTTGAGTAAGCATTTGGCGCATAATCTCGGAAACCTGCTGTTGCTTGGAAAGATTGGTGTTTTCCATAATAGACGCAACGCGAGCAGTAGACTCCTTCTGTTGATAAGCAAGCATCTCATTTTGTGCATATACCTGGTCTTTCGTATTCTGGCGTGAAGTCGCCGACTGAATGCCAGCAATCTCTTTTTGAGTCTCATTTTGCATCTCGGCAATCTCTTTCTGATTGTCCAGTTGCATTTTAGTAAGCTCTTTTTGATTCTCAAATCCGGCGTCAACCATACCAGCAGAGGAAGCATCAGCACCAGCACGCTCCCAAGCATTAAGCTCAGGAAATGCAGCAGCAAGATAATCACGAGTATCCTTTCCTTTATCAGCGGCAGACTTGCCACCAAGTCCAACCAAATCAAGCAACTTATCAGAAACGGCAGAAGTGCCAGCCTGCAACGTACCTTCAAGAAGTCCTTTACCAGCTTTAGCCATAGCACCAGAAACAAAACTAGGGACGGCCTCATCAGGGTTAGGAACATTAGAGCCTTGAATGGCAGATTTAATACCAGCATCACCCATGCCTACAGTATTGTTATCGGTAGCAAGCACATCACCTTGAATGCCACCGGAGGCGGCTTTTTGACCGCCTCCAAACAATTTAGACATGGCGCCACCAGCAAGAGCAGAAGCAATACCGCCAGCAATAGCACCAAACATAAATCACCTCACTTAAGTGGCTGGAGACAAATAATCTCTTTAATAACCTGATTCAGCGAAACCAATCCGCGGCATTTAGTAGCGGTAAAGTTAGACCAAACCATGAAACCAACATAAACATTATTGCCCGGCGTACGGGGAAGGACGTCAATAGTCACACAGTCCTTGACGGTATAATAACCACCATCATGGCGACCATCCAAAGGATAAACATCATAGGCAGTCGGGAGGGTAGTCGGAACCGAAGAAGACTCAAAGCGAACCAAACAGGCARATCGGAAGAGCGGTTCAGCAGGAATGCCGAGACCGATCTCGTATGCCGTCTTCTGCTTGA
>NZ_FREX01000020.1 GCF_900143565.1 Pseudovibrio sp. Alg231-02
ACGTTAACGTAGTCGATATCCAGAACAGGCAGATCGTGGTAGCCACGCTCAACAAGCTCATGAAGAAGCTTTTCAGTCAGCTCTTCACCAGCTTCAGCATATATCTCACCAGTACGCGTATCAACAATGTCTTCGGCAAGGTACTGGCCAAACAGATCATCATCAGTACCCTTAAGAGATTTAACGCCCTTTTCCGTCAACTGACGGATTGTACGAGCGGTAATTTTCTTACCAGCTTCAACAACCACTTCACCGCTGGCAGCATCAACCATATCGGCAGTTGCTTTAGTACCCTTAAGACGAGCACCATCGAACGGTACGGACCAGCTGTTTTCGCCGTTACGTACGTAGTCGATACGGTTATAGAAGGTATTGAGAATCTCTTCGCTATCAAGACCAAGCGCCATCAACAAAGATGTCACAGGGATCTTACGACGGCGGTCGATACGTGCGTGGACAATGTCCTTAGCATCGAATTCGATATCGAGCCATGAACCACGGTAAGGGATCACACGTGCGGCAAACAGAAGTTTACCAGAAGAGTGGGTCTTACCTTTGTCATGGTCAAAGAATACACCCGGGGAACGGTGCATCTGAGACACGATAACGCGTTCTGTACCATTGATCACAAAGGTACCGTTATCGGTCATGAACGGAATATCGCCCATGTAGACATCTTGTTCTTTGATGTCTTTAACCGATTTTGCGCCAGTATCTTCATCCACATCAAACACGATGAGGCGAAGCGTAAGCTTCAGTGGCGCAGCGTAAGTCATATCACGCTGGCGGCACTCTTCCACATCATACTTTGGTGCTTCGAATTCGTAATCCACGAATTCAAGAAGGGAATTGCCTGCAAAATCCGAAATGGGGAATACGGACTTAAATACGGCCTCTAGGCCTTCGTCAACACGGTTATCTTCAACCTTATCAACTTGCAAGAATTGGTCATAAGACGCCTTCTGCACTTCGATAAGGTTTGGCATAGCCGCTACATCGCGGATGGATCCGAAGTACTTACGGACCCGCTTGCGACCGTTGAACGTCTGCGTCATTGTCGCTCCTCGTATCACTCAAGGTGACGGTTCAGAAAAACGACGCCCTGCATGGCAGAAAACGTAGCTTCTCAGAACCGTCCACAATAGGGCGCTGTTCAGGCGCCCTCCCCCGTTGGGACGTTTACCCCGGCCGGGAAACCCGCCAGGGTACGGAAAAGGTCCCGGATTACTCCGGGACCAATATCTGAAGAACTCAGGATTACTTGAGTTCTACTTTTGCACCAGCTTCTTCGAGCTTCTTTTTCAGCTCTTCTGCTTCGTCTTTGGAAACTGCTTCTTTAACAGCTTTTGGAGCGCCTTCTACGAGCTCTTTAGCTTCTTTCAGACCAAGACCAGTGATCGCACGTACTTCTTTGATCACGTTGATTTTCTTCGCGCCAGCGTCAGCCAGGATCACGTCGAATTCAGTCTGTTCTTCAGCAGCTTCAGCAGCTGGACCAGCAGCAGCAACAGCTACAGGAGCAGCAGCAGATACGCCCCACTCTTCTTCGAGCAGTTTAGACAGCTCAGCAGCTTCCATAACGGTCAGTGCGGAGAGTTCTTCTACGATCTTTGCGAGATCAGCCATTTTTCAGTACCTTGTTGTTCGAACCGTTTTCGGTTTTGACAAAAATTATGTGGTTCCGCCTTACGCGGCTTGGTCCTTCTCGGCGTACGCATTGAAGACGCGAGCAAGTTGCCCGGCCGGTGCGCTCGTAACCATGGCCATACGGGTCGCTGGGGTCTGAATCATACCCACCAGCTTGCCACGAAGCTCGTCCAGAGACGGCATCGTTGCCAGTGCATTAACACCAGCAGTATCCAGGTTAGTTGAACCAAGAGCACCACCAAGGATTACGAAATTTTCGTTAGCCTTAGCGAAGTTAGCAGCAGCCTTAGGCGCAGCAACTGGATCATCGGAATAAACGATGACAGTTGGGCCTTTGAACAGGTCGCTGATATGCTCTAGTTCAGTGCCTTGAAGGGCAAGCTTGACAAGGCGGTTTTTAGCAACCTTTACGGTACCACCAGCTTCACGAGCATCAGCACGCAGCTGAGTCATCTGAGAAACTGAAAGGCCCGCATAGTGCGCAACAACTGCAACGCCAGTGTTCGACAACACTTCGTTGAAATCGCTGACGAACTTTTGCTTATCCGCTCTTTCCACTTGCCTTCTCCAGTTGGCAGCAATTCTCATTGCCGCCGGTTTGCCTTTGCCGCATCAAAGTTGGGCTAACCCAACCTCGACAACGACGATTAGGGTCCTGTCCCCTTACGCGCCGGAGAGACGCAGCAAGGCAATTTGGTTCGAACCGCAAGGTTGAATTGCATTTTGCATATCAACCAAATCAGTTCTTCTCCATCTATGCAGGCCTTTCTTATCAAAAACTTAAACCAACAAACGTTGGCACCTGCAGTCTCGGACAGGGATGCCGAAGGACCATAACAGTCTTTCAGCGGTAAAACCTCCCACATAAAAGCGGGAGGTAACTCTTATAGGCGAGGTGTTTACTCGGTAATAGAACCAAGATCAACCTTCACGCCAGGTCCCATCGTGGATGAAAGGGCTACGCGCTTAACGTAAGTACCTTTTGCACCTGATGGCTTAGCTTTGATCACTGCATCAACGAACGCTTTCACGTTCTCTTCCAGCTTGGAAGCTTCAAAAGAAGCTTTGCCAACGCCAGCGTGGATGATACCAGCTTTTTCAACGCGGAACTGTACAGAACCACCTTTGGCGTCTGTAACAGCCTTGGTCACATCAGGGGTCACAGTGCCAACCTTAGGGTTAGGCATCATGCCGCGAGGACCGAGAACTTTACCAAGACGACCAACGAGTGGCATCATGTCAGGAGTTGCGATGACGGTATCGAAGTTGATGGTACCGCCCTGAACTTCTTTAACCAGCTCTTCAGCACCAACAATGTCTGCGCCAGCAGCTTTTGCTTCATCAGCTTTCGCATCACGAGCAAATACAGCAACGCGTACAGTTTTACCGGTACCGTTTGGAAGAACACATGCACCACGAACCATCTGGTCTGCGTGACGTGGGTCAACACCAAGGTTGATTGCAACTTCGATGGTTTCGTCAAACTTGGCAGTGGAGCCAGACTTAACAACACCAAGAGCTTCGCTTACTGCGTACTCTTTGTTACGATCAATACCTTCGCGAGCAGCTTTAATGCGCTTACCTACTTTAGCCATGATACTTTACTCCGTAACTTCCAGACCCATGGAACGGGCGGAGCCTTCGATCATCAGCATTGCTGCTTCGATGTCGTTAGCGTTGAGATCTTTCATCTTAGCTTCTGCGATTTCACGAACCTGAGCTTTAGTCACGGACGCGATGGTACCGCGACCAGCAGTTGCTGAGCCAGATTTGACTTTCGCAGCTTTCTTAAGGAAGAAAGAAGCCGGAGCTGTCTTAACTTCAAAAGTGAAAGACTTATCGGAGTAATAAGTAATGATGGTTGGGCAAGGAGCACCTTTCTCAACATCCTGGGTCTTAGCGTTAAACGCCTTACAGAACTCCATGATGTTCAGACCGCGCTGACCCAGCGCAGGACCAATTGGTGGGGATGGTGTAGCAGAACCTGCTGGCACCTGAAGCTTTAAGTAGCCGTCAATCTTTTTCGCCATAATTCTCTCCAGAATGGATCTGTGAAATCACGCCAAGCGCATTTCACTGGATAAGAGAGCGGGCGGTCTGGCTTCCAGCACACCGACGAAAGTGCGCTTCACCTGCCGCCCCATCCCGGACTTAACCGACTTTGTCGACCTGTCCGTATTCAAGTTCAACCGGGGTAGCCCGGCCGAAGATGGACACTGTCACTTTCAGACGTGCCCGTTCCTCATCGACTTCCTCGACGAGACCAGAGAAGGAAGCAAACGGGCCATCGCTGACGCGAACCTGTTCACCAACTTCAAAGCTGACAGAAGGTTTCGGAGCTTCGACACCTTCCTGAACCTGATTAAGAATACGCTGCGCTTCAGCCTCGGAGATCGGCATCGGCTTCTTGTCGTTACCGAGGAAGCCGGAAACTTTCGGCGTATCGTTGATCAGGTGATAAGCATCGTCGCTCATCTCCATCTTCACCAGAACGTACCCTGGGAAGAACTTACGCTCAGCATCAACCTTGCGACCGCGACGTACCTCTACGAACTTCTCGGTCGGAACCAGAACTTCGTCAAATGAATCTTCAAGACCCTGCTGCTGAGCTCTTTCTTTAATCGCTTCAGCAACTTTACGCTCGAAGTTCGAATAAGCGTGCACAATATACCAGCGCTTAGCCATCTTAAATCCTGTTCCTACTAGAAATGCCTGTGAGGCTATTTAGAAGCCAAGCAGTAAACTGATACCCCAGCTCATCAGCTGGTCAGCAGCAAGAAAGAACATCGCCGCCAGGAAAACCATCACGAAGACCATTAACGTGGTCACGCCAGTTTCCTTACGCGTCGGCCAAGTTACCTTCGCAGTTTCAGAACGAACTTGCTGGATAAATGTAAAAGGATTGGTTTTTGCCATCCGGTCCCGGCCCATTACACGACAGGTGGGCGCGTAGATTCTTCCACGCGCCCTATCCCTGAAAAACTCTTCATATGCCACCAACTTCGATTAATCAAGATTTTTCTCAACCAAAGAGATGGCAGGGGCAGCAGGGCTCGAACCCGCGACCTACGGTTTTGGAGACCGTCGCTCTACCAACTGAGCTATACCCCTACAAAGTCCCAAGCATGGGACAAAACCTTTTTCCGACCAATAATCAACTCACTGGAAGGAACCGTACCGCAATAACCACCGCGGTACGATATGTAAAGACTTTAAAAGCCTTTATTCGATGATTTCTGCTACCACACCAGCGCCGACGGTACGACCGCCTTCACGGATAGCGAAGCGCAGACCATCTTCCATAGCGATTGGTACGATAAGTTCAACTGAAACAGCAACGTTATCACCAGGCATCACCATTTCTGTGCCTTCTGGCAGAGAAACAACACCAGTCACGTCAGTCGTACGGAAGTAGAACTGCGGACGGTAGTTGGTGAAGAATGGAGTGTGACGTCCACCCTCTTCCTTGGTGAGGATGTATGCCTCAGCYTTRAACTTRGTGTGAGGAGTAACGGAACCTGGTTTACAAAGAACCTGGCCACGCTCAACATCTTCACGACCAACACCACGGATCAATGCACCGATGTTGTCGCCAGCTTCRCCCTGATCGAGCAGCTTGCGGAACATTTCAACACCAGTAACAGTGGTCTTAGATGTGTCTTTAACGCCAACGATCTCAACTTCGTCACCAACGTGAACGATGCCACGCTCTACACGACCGGTTACAACAGTACCACGGCCAGAGATAGAGAACACGTCTTCGATCGGCATCAGGAATGGCAGATCGCGTGGACGGTCAGGAGTTGGGATATAGTCGTCAACTGCAGCCATCAGCTCTACAATTTTGTCTTTRCCGATCGCGTCATCGCGGTCTTCAAGAGCAGCAAGTGCAGAACCAGCAATGATTGGAATATCATCGCCTGGGAATTCGTAGGAAGAAAGAAGTTCACGAACTTCCATTTCTACGAGTTCAAGCARYTCTTCGTCGTCAACCTGGTCAACTTTGTTCATGAAGACAACCAGAGCAGGCACACCAACCTGACGAGCGAGCAGGATGTGCTCACGRGTCTGAGGCATTGGGCCGTCTGCAGCGTTAACAACGAGGATCGCGCCGTCCATCTGTGCAGCACCAGTGATCATGTTTTTCACATAATCAGCGTGGCCTGGGCAGTCAACGTGTGCGTAGTGACGAGCTTCGGTTTCATATTCAACGTGTGCTGTTGAAATAGTGATACCGCGAGCACGCTCTTCAGGAGCGCCATCGATTTCGTCGTATGCTTTAAAATCACCGAAGGATTTAGTAATCGCTGCGGTCAGTGTAGTTTTACCGTGGTCAACGTGGCCAATTGTGCCGATGTTGACGTGCGGCTTATTACGTTCAAATTTTTCTTTAGCCATCGGATCTCTCCGTTCTCTCTTGAATCCCTTTGACTGGTCTAATGAGGTTTAGGCGTATTTCGCCATAACCTCGTCAGCAACAGCCTGCGGGACTTGGTCGTAATGATCGAACACCATGGAATACTGCGCACGTCCTTGGGACATGGAACGCAAGTTGTTCACGTAACCAAACATGTTGGCCAGCGGAACCATAGCAGTGATAACGGTCACGACACCGCGGTTTTCGGTACCGGCGATTTGTCCACGACGGGAATTCAAATCACCAATCACGTCACCCATATAGTCTTCTGGAGTGACAACCTCAACCTTCATGATAGGTTCCAGAAGCTTTGGACCTGCTTTAGCCACAGCTTCGCGGAAACCAGCACGACCTGCGATCTCAAATGCGAGCACAGACGAGTCAACATCATGGTAAGCACCGTCAGTGAGGGTAGCTTTAATGTCGACCATCGGGAAGCCAGCAAGTGGACCAGAGGACATGACGGATTCGATACCTTTGGATACACCAGGGATGTATTCCTTAGGAACGTTACCGCCAACAATCGTGTTAGCAAACTCAAAACCTTCACCAACAACATTTGGCTCGATAGAGAGTTTGATGCGAGCAAACTGACCAGTACCACCGGACTGCTTCTTGTGGGTATAATCCACGTCAGCAGGCTTGGTAATGGTTTCACGGTAAGCAACCTGAGGTGCACCGATGTTTGCTTCAACCTTGAATTCACGCTTCATGCGATCAACAAGGATGTCCAGGTGAAGTTCGCCCATACCAGCAATGATTGTCTGGCCGGACTCTTCATCTGTCTTCACGCGGAAGGACGGATCCTCAGCAGCCAGGCGGTTCAGGGCAAGGCCCATCTTTTCCTGGTCACCTTTGGTTTTAGGCTCAACAGCGATCTCGATAACCGGATCCGGGAACTCCATGCGTTCCAGAATAACAGGCTTCAGAGGATCACAAAGCGTATCACCAGTGGTCGTGTCCTTCAGGCCTGCGATAGCCACAATGTCGCCTGCATAGGCTACATCAATGTCATCGCGGGAATTTGAGTGCATCTGCATCATGCGACCAACGCGTTCGCGCTTGCCCTTAACAGTATTCAGCACGGATGAGCCCTTAGACAGCACACCAGAGTAAATACGTGCGAAGGTCAAAGAACCAACGAACGGATCGTTCATGATTTTAAATGCGAGCATACCAAGCGGCTCTTCATCAGAAGATTCGCGAGTGGTTTCTTCTTCAGTCTTGGCGTCGATACCTTTAATCGCCGGCACTTCAACCGGGTTAGGAAGGTAATCTACAACAGCGTCAAGAAGAGGCTGAACGCCTTTGTTCTTGAATGCTGTACCGCACAATACTGGAACGAAGTTGCCAGCAATGGTACCCTTACGAATAAGCTCTTGAAGCTTTTCGTTGGATGGCATTTCGCCTTCCAAGTATGCTTCAGTAGCTTCTTCTTCTACTTCTACAGCGATCTCGATCAGTTTTTCGCGGTATTCAGCAGCTTGGTCAGCGAGATCTTCTGGAATATCCAGTTCATCCCAGCTTGCTCCAAGAGCCTCACCGTTCCAAACCAATGCTTTCATCTTCAGCAGATCGATAACACCAGCAAATTCGCTTTCAGCGCCGATCGGCAGCTGAACACATGCTGGGGTTGCGCCAAGACGTTTCTCGATCATTTCTACACAGCGGTAGAAATCAGCACCGAGTTTGTCCATCTTGTTGACGAAGATCATGCGTGGAACGTTGTACTTATCAGCCTGACGCCATACGGTCTCAGTCTGAGGTTCAACACCAGCATTCGCATCGAGAAGTGCAACTGCACCATCAAGAACACGCAGGGAGCGTTCAACTTCAATCGTGAAGTCAACGTGACCTGGAGTGTCAATGATGTTCAGACGCTTACCGTTCCAGTGGGCAGTCGTAGCAGCTGAAGTAATGGTAATACCACGCTCCTGCTCCTGCTCCATCCAGTCCATGGTAGCTGCACCATCATGAACTTCACCGATTTTATGGGACTTACCAGTGTAATACAGAATACGTTCTGTAGTGGTCGTCTTACCAGCATCGATGTGAGCCATGATACCGAAGTTACGGTAGTCCTCGATTTTGTGCGTACGTGACATAGCGTCAGCCTCTATCCAGGGTGATTACCAACGGTAGTGCGAGAATGCACGGTTAGCTTCAGCCATCCGGTGAGTATCTTCGCGCTTCTTAACGGAGTTACCACGGCCATTCGCAGCATCCAGCAGTTCACCGGACAGACGACCAACCATTGTGGTTTCGTTACGACCGCGAGCTGCAGAAATCAGCCAGCGGATAGCAAGTGCCTGACGACGCTCTGTACGAACTTCGACTGGAACCTGATAAGTTGCACCACCAACACGACGGGAGCGAACTTCAACCTGTGGCATAACGTTTTCGAGCGCCTGATGGAACATCTCGAGCGGGCTAGCCTTAGCTTTAGATTCGATCGCATCGAATGCACCGTATACGATGCGTTCTGCGGTGGATTTTTTACCATCGAGCATTACTGCGTTCATGAACTTAGTAACGACGATATCTCCGAACTTAGGATCCGGAATAACTTGACGCTTTTCAGCGGCGTGACGGCGGGACATATCGGTCTATATCCTATTATTTCGGACGCTTAGCGCCATACTTGGAACGACGCTGTTTACGATCTTTAACACCCTGGGTGTCAAGAACGCCACGGATGATGTGGTAACGAACACCAGGCAAATCCTTTACACGACCACCACGGATCATGACAACGGAGTGCTCTTGGAGGTTATGACCTTCACCCGGGATATAACCAATAACTTCAAAGCCATTGGTCAAACGGATTTTTGCCACTTTACGAAGCGCTGAGTTAGGCTTCTTAGGAGTGGTTGTATATACGCGAGTACACACGCCGCGCTTCTGCGGGCACGCTTCCATCGCTGGAACTTTGTTCCGCTTCGCCGGCACTGTACGCGGCTTACGGATCAACTGGTTGATCGTTGGCATAATTTGCCCTTTAACTACTTTTGCTCTTCGACCGGACGCAGTTTCTGGTAGACATACGCATGCGCACCAAATCCACGAACGATTATTCGTGAAGGGCACCGCGAAACCAGAGGACCACGGACGGATCCGCGGTCTTGCATTCGACTTGTATTCGCCTTTGAACCCGACAACGTTTAAGCTTCAGTACTCCGAGGCGAGGCGCCTCAGGAGAAGGACATTGCTTACTGCTTGCCATAAGGTTGCCGGAACCTACTCATCAGGACACTGTTCGTCAAGTCCCTTCCAAGAGATTCTTGGCCCCAGACTCTCAGATTCATACGGTGTATCCCAAGATTCGCGTAGATTCAGCAATTTCCTCTCAGAAGACGTCAAAATTTGGAGACGCTTAAGTGTTCATTGCAGTTTGACTCTGAAGATTAAAAGGAAGTTAAGCACATCCCTACTCTGACTCATCGTCATTTCCGCAGGTCATTTGATTCTTGCAGCTTTAACTCAAATTCAATTACGCCCCTTAAGTGCAAATACTGCCACAGGGCGAAGGCACGTCGTCGCCTCAAGTCTCACACACCGAACACACCCAGTTAGGGAGCAAGGCCACCGGCAACTGTCAGAGTAGTCCCACTCACGAATCCTGCCCCGGATGATCCCAGCCAGACAGCAGCCTCTGCAATATCTGAAGGCTCGGCTATACGACCAAGAGGTGTTGCAGCAGCAACAAGTGCCGGGCGATCAGGATTTCCCTCCCGCTGGTGCATGTCGGTCGCAGTTGTTCCCACTCGGATCGCATTCACCCGAATGCCGAGGGGTCCAAATTCTTTGCCCGCACCAACCGTCAATGTTTCCACTGCACCTTTTGAAGCGGCGTAGTGAACATACTCCCCTGGGCTCCCCATCACGGCAGCAACCGAAGACATATTTACAATCGCACCACCAGAACCACCTTCGTCAATCCTCATACGTTTAGCTGCTTCTTGCATGCAATAGATCATGCCAAACACATTGGTCTGAAAAGTCGAAACCAACGCCGAGCTATCCAAGTCCACTAAGGAGGACGATCCCCCTATGATACCAGCATTGTTCACGAGGCAAGTGATCGGCCCGAGGCTATCATCACAAATGACAAACATCTGACGCACGGCTTCAAGATCAGCCACATCCGCACCAACAGCAATCGAGCGTATGCCAACCTCCTTGCATCGCCGGACAGTCTCTTCCGCTCCAGCCTCATCAAAATGATAGTTCACACAGACATCATATCCAGCTTCGGCAAAAGCAACTGCGGTGGCCTGACCAATGCCCTTGCTGGCACCTGTTACCAATGCAGTCTTCGAAGTAGCATTCCCCAAGAACGTTCGCTCCATTTAATTCTGGCTTCAACTGCAAAGCCAAAAGATCACTGTACTCACAAGTCAGGCAAGATCACTACTTATTTGAAACACCCAGCAAAGAGGCATTTACACCTCCCCTCTTTCCCCAAACGCAAAAAAGGAGAGGTCACCCTCTCCTTTCCAAAATCCAAAATCGGATCATCAGTTCAATTTTTAGAACGTGATCACTGAAACATTGCCTGCCAGTGCGTCTTTATAAGGCTGAACGAAGAACTCTTCCTCCGGTGTTTCCGTGATGTATCCCAGCTGATCAAGAGCTGCATCCACGAAACCCTGTTCACCCAACGCTTCAACGGCACGGCGAACTGCACCATCGTCATCAGGCGCGGTTACCATTACGTGGAACGGAAGACCATCTTCTTCTTCACCGTCTTCCTCTTTCCACGCACGGCCCATAATCAGGTAGACAACTGGAGGGGTGTCATCACCATTTTCTTCTTCAATCTGATCAGACATTTTATTTCCTTCATCACGCACCCAATCAGTCCAGCCCGACCGAAAGGACACGTTTCAATTCAAAACACCAGACGTATCCGCCAAGGAGTCTCAGCTTCCAAAATCAGATACGCGTCTTTCTTGTTAGTGGCAGGTCAGCAGGTCGCCACAAGCAACCATCTGCCATAAACGGAAAAGCCGCCCCGAAGGGCGGCTTGACCTCAATTTAGATTTTGCAGCTCACTAGAACTGACCGTCACGGCTGAAATCTTCCAACATGGAGTCCGCAGTTCCAGCAGTAGAAGCTGAACGGCGAGCGTCCTGGATGAGATCATCACGCAGTGTCGCAATCTTACGAGTGCGGTTCATCGCCCCGCCTGTACCCGCTGGGATCAGACGACCAACAATCACGTTCTCTTTCAGACCGTCCAGTGGATCGATCTTACCGAAGACAGCTGCTTCAGTCAGAACACGCGTTGTTTCCTGGAACGATGCAGCAGAGAAGAACGAACGAGTCTGCAAGCTTGCCTTCGTGATACCCAGAAGAACTGGAACACCCTTGGCAGGATCACGTGCATTATCAATCGCACGCTGGTTAGCTGCATCAAATTCGATCTTATCGACCTGCTCACCAGAGAAGTACTCTGTTTCACCCGGATCAGTGATCTCAACCTTCTGAAGCATCTGACGAACAATCACTTCGATGTGCTTGTCGTTAATGCCCACGCCCTGCAGACGATAAACTTCCTGGATCTCGTTAACGAGGAAGGCAGCCAGTGCCTCTACGCCCTTAATCGCAAGAATGTCATGCGGTGCCGGGTTACCATCAACAAGGTATTCACCCTTCTCGATAGTGTCCCCTTCCTGCAGGTGGAAGTGCTTGTTCTTCTGGATGAGGTACTCAACAGGCTCCAGGCTCTCATCGGTAGGATCGATGATGATGCGGCGCTTGTTTTTGTAATCTCGGCCAAAGCGGATCGTACCGTCAAGCTCAGCGATAATCGCGTGATCTTTCGGACGACGTGCTTCGAACAGTTCAGCAACACGTGGCAGACCACCGGTGATGTCTTTCGTTTTTGCAGATTCCAGAGGAATACGTGCAAGAACGTCACCAGCAGAAACCATGTCACCAGGCTGCACGGACAGAATAGCGTCAACGGAAAGCAGGGAACGAGCATCGCCACCGCGAGCCAGTTTCTTGATCTTACCGCTGTCGTCCTGAATAACCATCGCAGGCTTCAGATCAGCACCACGCTGAGAAGAACGCCAGTCGATAACGACACGCTTGGTGATACCGGTCGCTTCATCAGCAGTTTCCTGCATGGAAGAACCATCAACCAGATCCTCAAAGCCAACACGACCGGAAAGTTCTGTCAGGATCGGACGAGTGTACGGATCCCATTCAGAAATACGATCACCGCGCTTGATGACGTCACCTTCATCAACGAAGACTTTACCACCGTAAGTCAGACGATGCGTAGAACGCTCATTACCGTCACTATCTACGATAATGATGGACATGTTACGTGCCATAACAATGTTGTTGCCATCGGAGTCGCGAACCACATTGCGGTTGCGCATCTTCACGGTGCCTTCAAAGTTGGATTCAATGAAGGAGCTATCAACAACCTGTGCCGTACCACCAATGTGGAACGTACGCATGGTCAACTGAGTACCAGGCTCACCAATGGACTGCGCGGCAATAACACCAACAGCTTCGCCGATGTTCACCGGAGTACCACGTGCAAGGTCACGGCCATAACAGGTCGCACATACACCAGTCTTGGTTTCACAAGTCAGCACGGAGCGGATCTTGACCATCTGGACCTTGGCAGCTTCAAGAAGCTCCACGTCCTTCTCGTCAATCATACGTCCCTTAGGAACGAGCACTTCGCCGGTCTTGTTGTTGCAAATGTCTTCAGCCGCTGTACGGCCAAGAACACGCATACCAAGGGTCGCGATCACGTTACCAGCATCAACGATTGGCTGAACGGTAATGCCACCAGTGGAACCACAGTCAACTTCAAGAATGATGCTGTCCTGCGCAACGTCCACGAGACGACGTGTCAGGTAACCGGAGTTCGCAGTTTTCAACGCCGTATCGGCAAGACCCTTACGGGCACCGTGGGTGGAGTTGAAGTACTCGAGAACCGACAGACCTTCTTTAAAGTTCGCGATAATCGGGTTTTCGATGATGGAACCATCTGGTTTCGCCATCAGACCGCGCATACCGCCGAGCTGCTTCATCTGCGCTGGAGAACCACGCGCACCGGAGTGAGCCATCATGTAAACAGAGTTCATCTGTTTCTGACGACCTGTGTCCTCTTCGAACTCGGTCGCAGAGATGCGCCCCATCATTTCATCAGCGACTTTGTCAGTACACTTCGCCCAAGCGTCAACAACCTTGTTGTACTTCTCGCCCTGAGTGATCAGACCGTCGTTGTACTGCTGTTCGTATTCAGTCACCAAAGTGGTGGTGCTTTCAACGAGTGTCGCCTTGGCATCAGGGATAACCATGTCATCCTTACCGAAGGAGATACCAGCACGACATGCGTTTTTGAAGCCAAGCTGCATAACGCGGTCACAGAAGATAACGGTCTCTTTCTGGCCACAAGCACGATAAACCGTATCGATCATCTTGGAGATGTCTTTTTTGGTCATCAGCTTGTTACAGGCGTCGAACGGTACTTCGAAGTGCTTCGGCAGCAGCTCTGCAATCATCAGACGACCAGGAGTGGTCTCATGGATTTCAGAGGTTGGATTGCCCAGCTCATCAACAGACTTGAAGCGGCCACGGATCTTGGAGTGAACAGTGATAACACCGTTTTCCAGCGCGTGGTGCAACTCACCCATGTTACCGAAGGCCATGCCTTCACCTGGCTCACCATCTGCCATAATGGACAGGTAGTAGAGGCCAAGAACAATATCCTGGGACGGCACGATGATCGGACCACCGTTCGCCGGGTGCAGGATGTTGTTGGTGGACATCATGAGAGTACGGGCTTCAAGCTGCGCTTCCAGAGAAAGCGGAACGTGAACAGCCATCTGGTCACCATCGAAGTCAGCGTTAAACGCGGAACAAACGAGTGGGTGCAGCTGGATTGCCTTACCTTCAATCAGGGTAGGTTCAAAAGCCTGAATGCCAAGACGGTGAAGCGTAGGCGCACGGTTCAGAAGAACCGGGTGCTCGCGGATCACTTCATCAAGGATATCCCAAACTTCCGGACGCTCTTTTTCAACGAGCTTCTTCGCCTGCTTAACAGTGGAAGAATAACCCTTTGCATCGAGGCGGGAGTAGATGAACGGCTTGAACAGCTCAAGCGCCATCTTCTTCGGCAGACCACATTGGTGCAGCTTCAGTTCAGGACCCACAGTAATAACGGAACGACCGGAGTAATCCACGCGCTTACCGAGAAGGTTCTGACGGAAACGACCCTGCTTACCCTTCAGCATGTCTGAAAGGGATTTCAGAGGACGCTTGTTAGCACCCTGGATCACACGACCACGACGACCATTATCGAACAGCGCATCTACAGATTCCTGCAGCATACGTTTTTCGTTACGAATAATGATGTCAGGCGCTTTAAGCTCGATCAGACGCTTCAAACGGTTGTTACGGTTGATCACACGACGATAAAGATCGTTGAGGTCAGACGTCGCAAAACGGCCACCATCCAGCGGAACCAACGGACGCAGATCCGGTGGAATCACAGGAACAACAGTCAGGATCATCCACTCAGGACGGTTTCCGGACTCGATGAACGCTTCAACAACCTTCAGGCGCTTCGCCAGTTTCTTAGGCTTCAGCTCTGTGGTTGCTTCTGCAATTTCCTGACGGATCTTTTCAGATTCACGCTGCAGATCCATGCTGGCAAGGATCTCACGGATCGCTTCAGCACCAATCATAGCAGTGAAGCTGTCTTCACCGTATTCGTCCTGAGCGGCAACAAACTCTTCTTCAGAAAGCAGCTGACGCAGCTTCAAAGGAGTAAGGCCTGGCTCAATAACAACGTAGTTCTCAAAGTACAGGATGCGCTCAAGATCCTTAAGCGTCATATCCAACAGCATGCCGATACGGGATGGCAGCGACTTCAGGAACCAGATATGCGCAACAGGAGCAGCAAGCTCAATGTGGCCCATACGTTCACGGCGTACACGGGACAAGGTGACTTCAACGCCACACTTCTCACAGATAACGCCTTTATATTTCATGCGCTTATACTTACCGCACAAGCACTCATAGTCCTTGATAGGACCGAAAATCCGAGCACAGAACAGCCCGTCGCGCTCTGGCTTGAAAGTTCTGTAGTTGATCGTCTCCGGCTTTTTGATCTCACCGAACGACCAGGACAGAATTTTCTCCGGGCTGGCGATCGAGATGCGGATATGATCGAAGGTCTGTGCGGGAGCCTGTTGATTGAACAGGTTCATGACCTCTTGCGACATCAGCTCTCTCCTAAAATGCGCAGGTCGGGGAGCGTGCTAATAAGCAGGCTCCCCTCTTCCGGCATGAATACATGACTTACAGCGAAATACCTTGAAAGGTCTTATTCCGCGGCATCGATTGCTTCAGCGTCATCATTGGCTTTCTGACGCGGTTCCTTATCCTGCAACTCGACATTGAGGCCCAGGGAACGCATTTCCTTGACGAGAACGTTAAAGCTCTCAGGAATACCCGCCTCAAATGTGTCGTCACCCCGGACGATAGCTTCATAAACCTTGGTACGACCTGCCACGTCATCAGACTTAACAGTGAGCATTTCCTGCAAGGTGTACGCTGCGCCATAAGCTTCAAGCGCCCACACTTCCATCTCACCGAAGCGCTGACCACCGAACTGCGCCTTACCACCCAGCGGCTGCTGAGTAACAAGAGAGTAAGGTCCGATAGAACGCGCGTGGATCTTATCGTCAACCAAGTGGTGAAGCTTGAGCATGTAGATGTAACCCACAGTGACCTGACGGTCGAACTGTTCACCGGTACGTCCGTCATACAATGTAGACTGACCGGATGGCTTCATCTCAGCAATGTTCAGCATGTCAACAACGTCAGGTTCACGTGCACCATCAAAGACCGGAGTCGCGATGGAAACGCCATGACGCAGCTGCTCACCAAGTTTAGCGATGCCTTCGTCGTCGTATTCCTGAACCGGCTCACCCTTGATGTTGTCGCCGTAGATCTCAACGACCTTGCCACGAAGCTGCTCGATCTCGCCAGACTTACGATATTCGTCGTAAAGCTCGCCGATCTTCTGCCCCATGCCGGCACAAGCCCAGCCAAGGTGTGTTTCAAGAATCTGACCAACGTTCATACGGGATGGAACGCCGAGTGGGTTCAGAACGATATCAACGTGTTGACCGTCATCCAGGAATGGCATGTCTTCACATGGGTTGATCTTGGAAACCACACCCTTGTTACCGTGACGACCAGCCATCTTATCACCAGGCTGAATCTTACGCTTAACCGCAACGAAGACTTTAACCATCTTCATAACGCCAGGTGGCAATTCATCACCACGCTGCAGCTTCTCAACCTTGTCGATGAAGCGCTGCTCAAGACGCTTACGGCTCTCATCATAAGAACCACGAAGCGCTTCCAGCTCGCTCATCAGCTGCTCGTCTTCGACAGCAAACTGCCACCACTGAGAACGTGGGAATTCGTTCAGAACGTTTCCGTCGATCTCAACACCCTTGCGGAAGTTCTTCGGACCACCAACAGTCACATGACCCATGATCATCTCAGCCAGACGGCCATAGACGTTACGGTCAAGAATTGCCTGTTCGTCGTCGCGGTCTTTCGCAAGACGTTCAATCTCTTCGCGCTCGATAGCCATCGCGCGTTCGTCTTTTTCAACGCCGTGGCGGTTGAATACACGAACTTCAACAACAGTACCGGATACACCTGGAGACAGACGCATGGATGTGTCGCGAACGTCAGAAGCTTTCTCGCCGAAGATCGCACGCAGAAGTTTTTCTTCTGGTGTCATTGGGCTTTCGCCCTTTGGAGTGATCTTACCAACAAGAATGTCGCCTGGTTTCACCTCAGCACCAACATAAACAATGCCGGCTTCATCAAGGTTCTTCAGCGCTTCTTCAGAAACGTTCGGAATATCGCGAGTGATTTCCTCAGGGCCAAGCTTCGTATCACGCGCCATCACTTCGAATTCTTCGAGGTGGATGGAGGTGAAGACGTCATCGCGAACGATGCGCTCGGACAGAAGGATGGAATCTTCGAAGTTGTAGCCGTTCCAAGGCATGAACGCGACCATAACGTTACGGCCAAGCGCCAGATCACCCAGATCAGTCGAAGGACCGTCTGCAATGATATCGCCCTTACGAACCCGGTCACCTACGTTCACCAGCGGACGCTGGTTGATACAGGTATCCTGGTTGGAACGCTGGAACTTCATCAGGCGGTAGATGTCTACGCCAGACTTGGAAGGATCCAGATCTTCAGTCGCACGAATAACGACACGTGTTGCATCAACCTGGTCAACCACGCCGCCGCGACGTGCGCCAATAGCAGCACCAGAGTCACGAGCAACGATTGGTTCCATACCGGTGCCAACAAATGGAGCCTGTGCACGAACGAGCGGCACAGCCTGACGCATCATGTTGGAACCCATCAGTGCGCGGTTCGCATCATCGTTCTCAAGGAACGGAATGAGCGATGCAGCAACGGAAACCAGCTGTTTCGGAGACACATCCATCAGATCAACACGATCAGAGGTGACCAAGATGTTTTCACCCGCATGACGACACTGAACCAGGTCGTTCACGAAGCTACCATCTTCGTTCATCTCAGCGTTCGCCTGAGAAACGTAGTACTTGCTCTCTTCCATAGCGGAGAGATAGACAACGTCTTTCGTCACAAGGCCATCAACAACACGGCGGTACGGGCTTTCAATAAAGCCATACTTGTTCACACGTGCAAAGGTTGCCAGTGAGTTGATCAGACCAATGTTCGGACCTTCCGGTGTTTCAATCGGGCAGATACGACCATAGTGTGTTGGGTGAACGTCACGAACCTCAAAGCCTGCGCGCTCACGGGTCAAACCACCAGGCCCAAGCGCTGAAAGACGACGCTTATGCGTCACTTCAGACAGTGGGTTGGTCTGATCCATAAACTGAGACAGCTGGGAAGAACCGAAGAACTCACGTACAGCTGCTGCAGCAGGTTTTGCGTTGATCAGATCCTGAGGCATCACAGTGTCGATCTCAACAGAGCTCATACGCTCCTTGATCGCACGTTCCATGCGCAGCAGGCCAACACGGTACTGGTTTTCCATCAGTTCGCCAACGGAGCGAACACGACGGTTACCAAGGTTATCGATGTCATCAATTTCGCCGCGGCCATCACGAAGATTAAGCAGCAGGCTGATCACTGATAGGATATCGTCTTTACGCAGAACACGAACAGTATCTTCACACTCAAGGTCAAGACGCATGTTCATTTTCACGCGGCCAACCGCGGAAAGGTCGTAGCGCTCAGCATCGAAGAACAGAGACTGGAACATAGCCTCTGCAGTCTCAATGGTTGGCGGCTCACCAGGACGCATAACGCGGTAGATGTCAAACAGAGCACCTTCGCGGCCGTCATTCTTGTCAGCAGCCAGCGTGTTGCGGATGAAAGGACCAACGTTAACGTAGTCGATATCCAGAACAGGCAGATCGTGGTAGCCACGCTCAACAAGCTCATGAAGAAGCTTTTCAGTCAGCTCTTCACCAGCTTCAGCATATATCTCACCAGTACGCGTATCAACAATGTCTTCGGCAAGGTACTGGCCAAACAGATCATCATCAGTACCCTTAAGAGATTTAACGCCCTTTTCCGTCAACTGACGGATTGTACGAGCGGTAATTTTCTTACCAGCTTCAACAACCACTTCACCGCTGGCAGCATCAACCATATCGGCAGTTGCTTTAGTACCCTTAAGACGAGCACCATCGAACGGTACGGACC